>NZ_JBWBQR010000001.1:6070000-6769533 GCF_056279105.1 Pseudomonas sp. TE3899 | reverse complement strand
TTGCCAAGGAGTTTTCCGTTTCGACTGCGCCGGAAGTGGGGCGAATTATAGACTTCCAGAATCTGCCGTCAAGCACTGATTTGGCTTTTCTATCAATAACTTGCAGAAAGCCGAAAAACGCTCGTCTTTGCCATCTATATAGAAAGAGAAACCGCGCCCTCTATATAGAAGAGAACCTTAAAACCCTCAACATCTCGGAAACAGGTGCAAAACGCATCCAGACTCAAGCCCCGCTTCAGGAAGCGATTGAGAGCCGAAAAGGGAATTCAGAGTAGAAGGAGCCGAGCTTGAAATGAAGGTGGTGTCCCAGGGCAGGTTCGAACTGCCAACCTTCCCCTTAGGAGGGGGATGCTCTATCCAATTGAGCTACTGAGACACAAATCGCTCGCGAGAACCGCAGCGCGATGGACGGCGAGCATGTTAACGGGCAGACCCACGTTTGTCATGTCGTCCTTAGGCTTTTTAAGTGTAGGCAAATGCCTCATACCCCAAAGGCATCGCCTGCCGTGCAAATTGCATCACCTCAAAACGCCATCATTGCAAATTGCACTGATACCTTTCTGCTATTGAGGACCAATCCATTGTTTTTAAAGGATTTAATAGCCGTTAGACTCTTGGCATGCTGACTGCTTTAGCTATTCTCCAAGAACAATGGAGGACAACCCCATGAACGGCGCCCTATTACTCTCGAATGCGATCGCCTTGGCCTTGCTGGCTGGCCTTCAATTGATCCCCGAGGGTAACGCTGAGGTGGTTGCCCAGCGCATGCCCCACTACCTCCAACTGCAGAAAGCGCCCCAACTGGCAGTCATGAGTGACCAGCACGTATTTGTAAATCAGGAAATGAGCCAAGAGAGCTCTGCTCCACAGAAGCCAGCTTCCGAACGATTGATATTTTGACTTTCCCTACCAGGAGCACCGCATGTCCAAATCAGCCACTGGATTTTTTATCCTGGCCTTGTTGAGTGGCATCCTTCATCTATCCCTGGATCAGGACGCATTGCTCACCCCGCCCTTGATTGCCTGCGGCGTCTTTGGCTCATTGTTCGTGCTAGCGTTGATCGCTGGACGTCGAATCAAATTTGATCCGGTTTTACGCTGAGCCGCAGCATACTCAGAAGATTGGAAACCGTGTCAGCCAGGTCGCCGGAGTTATCGAGTCGAAAGATTTGCGTATCGCCGATCGAGTCCTCACCTGCGAATAACTGGTTACGCCGAAGCCTGGCGTCAATATCCTCCAGGCTCTCTCGCGCCCGGCGCACCAACCGCTCGCGCAACACACCATCCTTGACCGTCAACAACACCGGCAGCATTGTCGGATAACGCTCCAGCGCGATAGATAGATACCCTCGAGAGCCATTGACCAAAACGTGGCGCCCATTTTTGAGCCATTGATCGATTTCGACGGGAATACCGTAATCCAGGCCATTGGCGCGCCAGAAGAGCGAGAAGCCACCCTCCTCCTTGCGCCGCTCGAACTCCTCAGGAGTAACCCCTTCGGCATCCTCGCCCGCGGATTCGGCTGAACGCGTGATGACCCGCCGCACCACTTCGCAACCCAGCGCCTGCAACGGCCCTCGCGCCGCGTCGATGAGACTGTCTTTACCTGACCCTGATGGCCCCATCAGATAAATCAATCTGCCATCCATCCTGAAATCACCCCGCACTACAGGTTCGCCTCTAGTAAATCGGCCATTTGCCACTATCCTATACAAGGTAAGGAACGATGATCGAATCCGCATAGCATGCACCTTCAGGCGTCCGAGGACACCACCTGCCGGGCAACAGGACGCGGTCAGAGACACGGACCAGGGCAAACTTTTCAAACCAGTCCGCATTTCTGATAATTGGTGCTGGCATAACGCCTTTATCCAGTTCAATATTTGTCACAGAATTGACGCCAATGAACTGGCTACTTTGAGGCATGATGCGAGCCTCTATCAATTCAGGTTGAACATTTGGCCAGAGTGCTTGTCCTATCAGACATCCTGCGGCCAATCCCGAGAACCGCTCCCCTGAACTAACCGGTTAAATATATGCGCCCATTGAAACAGGCAATTTATTCCAGCCGTACGGCTGACAAGTTTGTCGTACGTCTGCCAGACGGAATGCGTGAGCGCATTGCCGAGGTGGCTCGCAATCATCATCGCAGCATGAACTCCGAAATCATTGCGCGCCTTGAGCAGAGTCTTATTCAAGAAGGTGCACTGGGCGAAGAGCTGAGCATGCGCCTGGACAGCCCGGAGCTGTCGTTGCACGAACGCGAACTGTTGCAACGCTTCCGCCAACTCTCCCACCGTCAGCAAAACGCTCTTGTTTCGCTGATCGCCCATGACGCTGAAATGGCCGCAGACGCGTCCTGATCCACCCAAAAAATTCAAGCCAGCATAATCGCTGGCTTTTTTTTGTCTGGAATTCGAGGCATTAAAAAGCCCGCCAATTTGGCGGGCTTCAGAGATGCGAATCAAAGCAGGAAGATTGTGGCCAACCCAAGGAAGATGAAGAACCCGCCACTATCGGTCATGGCAGTGATCATCACACTGGCCCCCATGGCCGGGTCGCGCCCCAGGCGCGCCAGGGTCATGGGAATCAATACCCCCATTAACGCCGCCAGCAACAGGTTAAGCGTCATCGCTGCAGTCATCACGACGCCAAGGGACCAGCTGCCATAGAGCAGATAGGCGACGACACCAATCACCCCGCCCCAGACCAGGCCATTGATCAAACCTACCGCAAGCTCTTTGCGCATCAAGCGGGACGTATTGCCGGTACTGACCTGATCCAGCGCCATAGCCCGAACGATCATGGTAATCGTCTGGTTACCCGAGTTGCCCCCAATGCCTGCCACGATCGGCATCAATGCAGCGAGCGCTACCAGCTTTTCGATGGAGCCTTCGAACAGACCAATTACCCGCGAGGCTACAAACGCAGTCACCAGGTTAACCGCCAACCATGACCAGCGGTTACGCAGGGATTTCCAGACTGACGCGAAGATGTCTTCCTCTTCGCGCAGACCCGCCATGTTGAGAACTTCGTTTTCGCTCTCTTCACGAATCAGGTCGACCATTTCATCGATGGTCAGACGGCCGATCAGCTTGCCGTTCTTGTCGACCACCGGCGCAGAGATCAAGTCGTAACGCTCAAACGCCTGAGCGGCATCGTAGGCGTCTTCGTCCGGATGGAAACTGACCGGATCACTGGCCATGACCTCGGAAACCTGTTTATCCGGATCATTCACCAGCAAGCGCTTGATGGGCAGCACACCCTTGAGCACGCCGTCGTAGTCGACCACGAACAACTTGTCGGTGTGCCCCGGCAACTCCTTGAGACGACGCAGATAACGCAGAACCACTTCGAGACTGACATCCTCACGGATAGTCACCATCTCGAAGTCCATCAGCGCACCGACCTGCTCCTCGTCATAGGACAATGCGGAGCGAACGCGCTCACGCTGTTGACCATCAAGGGTTTCCATCAGCTCATGGACGACGTCTCGCGGCAGCTCGGAAGCCAGGTCAGCAAGTTCGTCGGCATCCATGTCCTTGGCCGCCGCCAGGAGCTCGTGATCGTCCATGTCGGCGATCAGCGTTTCACGAACCGAATCGGATACTTCGAGAAGGATGTCGCCGTCACGATCAGCCTTGACCAATTGCCAGAGCGTCAGACGATCGTCCAGCGGCAAGGCTTCAAGGATGTAGGCAACGTCAGCGGAGTGCAGATCATCGAGCTTGCGTTGCAGCTCGACGAGGTTTTGGCGGTGAACCAGGTTCTCGACCCGGTCGTGATGCGGACCTTCCTGGCGATGAGTCAGGTCTTCGACCACTCGCTGACGCTGCAACAGCTCAACGACTTGAGCTAGGCGGTCCTGCAAGCTTTCCTGCGTTTTCTTTACTTCAACTTCAGACATAGGCGAACTCCACTCCCAGCAGCGGGGCACGCCGGAAGGATCAATCAGTCAATTCATGATTGGAAAAACGGGGTACTGAGTAACTACTGGGTAAGTCCATGGAAGTTTTCCATAAGCCCCGGCGGGGCTGACGGGCGCAATGATACACCGCCTGACGGTTTAAAACGTTAAAAAATCGCGGCTGAAACAAGCGCTTGCAAGACAAACCTGAGCGCTGTCTTCAGACATCAATTGCGACGACTTATCCTGAAAAGAAAACACAAGGCATTCGAAAAAAGTAGCAGCTACCCTTCAGATGGAACGTCATGGAGGACGCCGAATGCCATCGAACACACACCTGCTCTTGCTGACTACCCTGCTCTGCCTGCCAATCAAGCTGCTTGCTGCGACCGTTCACCGATGCGAGGCACCTGACGGAGGCATCACCTTTACTACGATGAGCTGCAAGACCAATGAGAGCCTTTCACTCCATACCGCTCACCCCTTCATGCCAGGCACCACCTACGCGATCATGCCCGAAGCCACCACCCAGCAACCTCCAGGTGCGAATGCAAAAAGAAGAGAACCGACCATCGTCGGCCAATTAGAGGACAAATGTGGAAACCTGATCAACGCCAAGCAACGTCGAGAAGCGATCATCAATCAACGGGTGATTGCCGGCATGACTCAGCAGGACGTCGAAAGCGCCCTCGGCAAGCCGGACAAGATCAGTATTCGCAACTCGGCCACGAGCTACCGCTATGACCTCAAGCGAGGTCGCAGCGCACATATCGAGTTCGACGAGAAAGGATGCGTCAAGGGAAAAGCCAAATCCCAGACGGCAAAAAGCCCGCGTTAAACGCAGGCTTTTTGGTGTTTGGTGCACTCGACAGGATTCGAACCTGTGACCGCTCGGTTCGTAGCCGAGTACTCTATCCAGCTGAGCTACGAGTGCATTTTGTGTTTTTAAACCAGACCACAACTGGCTGAAGCAAAGTTGCTCGCATTACTGCCAACAACTCTTAAATGGTGCACTCGACAGGATTCGAACCTGTGACCGCTCGGTTCGTAGCCGAGTACTCTATCCAGCTGAGCTACGAGTGCATTTGTTGCCGCGCATTATAGGCCGTCTAATCTCTATGTCAAACACTTTTTCTAGTAATTTCAACAACTTACCGAAGAAGCCAGATTACAACGTACTACGCAAATAATGGCGGAGAACGGGGGATTCGAACCCCCGACACCCTTTTGAGGTGTACTCCCTTAGCAGGGGAGCGCCTTCGGCCACTCGGCCAGCTCTCCGCAACACGGGGCGTATCTTAACCAACCTTTTCCCCGTTTGCAAACATAAAAAACGATAAAAATTAATGGCTTGGTTCGTCGTCCTTCTCTTTCTTGATCCGCAAGTAGATTTCCTCGCGGTGAACAGCAACCTCTTTAGGCGCGTTAACGCCAATACGCACTTGATTTCCTTTGACGCCGAGCACGGTCACAGTGATTTCGCCATCACCAATAATCAGGCTTTCTGCGCACCGACGAGTCAGAATCAGCATACCTTTCTCCTCACGCATTACAGTTCAGGGACAACAGTCTGCAAAAAAAAGGCACTCGACCTACAACCGGAACGATCGCAGCCCTACATGCCTGAGTATTGACCAGCGCGAGCAAAAGAACAGAGTCCTGGGTCGCGCTATTCAAAAAAGACGAAGGGCGCGGTCAGACCGCGCCCTTCGGTAAACGCATCACTCGCCCTGACGGGCAGGCGCGTCCAGTTCGAAAGCCGTGTGCAGAGCGCGCACAGCCAGTTCCAGGTACTTCTCTTCGATCACCACGGAGACTTTGATTTCCGAGGTCGAGATCATCTGGATGTTGATGCTTTCCTTGGCCAGGGATTCGAACATGCGGCTGGCCACGCCTGCGTGAGAACGCATGCCGACGCCGACGATCGAGACCTTGGCGATCTTGATGTCACCCACGACCTCACGGGCACCGATCTCGCGAGCGGTGTTTTCCAGCACGGTTTGCGCGGCCTGGAAGTCGTTGCGGTGCACGGTGAAGGTGAAGTCGGTGGTGTTATCGTGCGCAACGTTCTGCACAATCATGTCGACTTCGATGTTCGCGCCGCTGATCGGCCCAAGAATCTTGAACGCAACACCCGGGGTGTCTGGCACGCCACGGATGGTCAGCTTGGCTTCATCGCGATTGAAAGCGATGCCGGAAATGATCGGCTGTTCCATGGTTTCCTCTTCATCAATAGTAATGAGGGTGCCCGGACCCTCCTTGAAGCTGTGCAGTACGCGCAGCGGAACGTTGTACTTGCCGGCGAATTCCACCGCACGGATCTGCAACACCTTGGAACCGAGGCTGGCCATTTCCAGCATCTCTTCGAAGGTAATCTTGTCCAGGCGCTGGGCCACGGAGACCACGCGTGGATCGGTGGTGTAAACACCATCCACATCGGTGTAGATCTGGCACTCATCAGCCTTCAAGGCCGCTGCCAGCGCCACGCCGGTGGTGTCGGAACCGCCACGACCGAGGGTGGTGATGTTGCCGTGCTCGTCGACGCCCTGGAAACCGGCGACAACCACCACGCGACCAGCCTTCAAGTCACCGCGAATCTTCTGATCGTCAATCTGCAAGATACGCGCTTTATTGTGCGCGCTGTCCGTCAGAATCCGTACCTGATTGCCGGTGTAGGACACCGCTGGCACGCCGCGCTTGATCAGCGCCATGGCCAACAGGGCAATCGTTACCTGCTCGCCGGTGGAGACAATCACATCCAGCTCACGGGGAACGGGTTGATTGTCGCCACTGATTTGCTTGGCCAGATCGATCAGACGGTTGGTCTCGCCGCTCATTGCAGACAGCACAACCACCAGGTCATCGCCGGCATCGCGGAATTTCTTAACCTTGTCGGCAACCTGCTCGATTCTCTCGACGGTGCCGACCGAGGTGCCTCCAAATTTCTGTACGATCAAAGCCATTTCAAAGCCGCCTCTGCCCATGAAGGGCGCCCAATAATCACTCAAACAGTTGCCGGACCCGCCACTAGACCGCGCGTCCGGCCAACCGCCTTATAAACCCTGCTCTACAAATGGAACGGTCAGGGCCAATGCCGCGTCCAGTGCGCCGGCGTCTACACCACCGCCTTGCGCCATGTCCGGACGACCACCACCCTTCCCGCCCACTGCCGCAGCAGCTTGCTTCATCAAATCACCGGCTTTGAGTTGGCCAGTCAGGTCCTTGGTTACGCCTGCAACCAGAACGACCTTTTCCTCATGGACACTGCCGAGCAGGATCACTGCGCGGCCGAGTTTGTTTTTCAATTGATCGACCAGCGCCAGCAGCGCCTTGCCATCCTGACCGTCCAGACGCACGGCCAGCACTTTCACGCCTTTGACGTCCAGCGCGGAAGCCGACAGATCGTCGCCCGCCGCACTGGCAGCCTTGGCTTGCAACTGCTCGAGTTGCTTCTCCAGCAGACGGTTGCGCTCCAGCACAGCCGACAGCTTGTCGATCAGGTTGTCGCGGCTACCCTTGACCAGGTTGGCCGCTTCCTTGAGTTGTTCTTCGGCAGCGTTCAAGTATGCCAGCGCCGCGGCGCCGGTAACTGCTTCGATACGACGCACGCCGGAAGCCACACCACCTTCGCTGATGATTTTCAGCAGGCCGATGTCGCCGGTACGGTTGGCGTGGATACCGCCGCACAGCTCGACGGAGAAATCACCGCCCATGCTCAGCACGCGCACGTTGTCGCCGTACTTCTCGCCAAACAGCGCCATGGCGCCCTTTTTCTTGGCGGTTTCAATGTCGGTTTCTTCGGTTTCAACCGCAGAGTTCTTGCGAATCTCGGCGTTGACGATGTCTTCCAGCGCTTTCAACTGCTCAGGCTTGATGGCTTCGAAGTGGCTGAAGTCAAAACGCAGGCGCTGACTGTCGACCAACGAACCTTTCTGCTGAACGTGTTCGCCCAGCACCTGACGCAATGCCGCGTGCAGCAAGTGCGTCGCCGAGTGGTTCAGCGAAGTGGCGTGACGCACGTCGGCATCGACATGCGTCTCTACCGGCGCGCCGATGGTCAGGCTGCCCAACACAGCCACCCCGTGGTGCAGGAAAGCACCGCCGGTCTTGGTGGTGTCGCGCACGTCAAAACGACTGCTGCCGACTTGCAGGTAACCGCAATCGCCAATCTGACCGCCGGATTCAGCGTAGAACGGCGTCTGATTGAGAACGATCACGCCCTCTTCGCCTTCACTCAAGACGTCGACCGACTGCCCATCTTTATAGATGGCGACAATTTTCGCCGAACCGCTGGTGGCCTTGTAGCCGGTGAACTCGGTCGCCACATCAACCTTGACCAAGGTGTTGTAGTCCAGACCGAACGAGCTGGCCGAACGCGCACGTACGCGCTGGGCTTCCATTTCGCGCTCGAAGCCGACTTCATCGACGGTCAGGTTGCGTTCGCGAGCGATGTCAGCGGTCAGGTCCATCGGGAAACCGTAGGTGTCGTACAGCTTGAACACCACGTCGCCCGGCACCACGGTGCCTTTGAGTTCCAGCAGATCCTGCTCGAGAATCTTCAGGCCGTGCTCCAGGGTCTTGGAGAACTGCTCTTCTTCAGCCTTGAGCACGCGCTCGATGTTGGATTGTTGCTGCTTGAGTTCCGGGAAGGCTTCGCCCATCTCGGCCACCAGTGCGGCAACGATCTTGTAGAAGAAGCTGCCGGTCGCGCCCAGCTTGTTACCGTGACGGCACGCGCGACGGATGATCCGGCGCAGTACATAGCCGCGACCTTCGTTGGACGGCAACACGCCGTCGGCAATCAGGAAACCGCAGGAACGGATGTGGTCGGACACCACTTTCAGCGACGACTGATCGTCATTGCTGCAACCGATCGCCTGGGCCGATGCGCTCAACAGGTTCTTGAACAGGTCGATTTCGTAGTTGGAGTGAACGTGCTGCATCACCGCACTGATCCGCTCCAGGCCCATGCCGGTGTCTACCGACGGCGCTGGCAACGGATGCAACACGCCGTCGGCGGTGCGGTTGAACTGCATGAACACGTTGTTCCAGATCTCGATGTAACGGTCACCGTCTTCTTCCGGCGAGCCCGGTGGGCCGCCCCAGATGTGGTCGCCGTGATCGTAGAAAATCTCGGTGCAAGGACCGCACGGGCCGGTATCGCCCATGGTCCAGAAATTATCGGACGCGTACGGCGCGCCTTTGTTGTCGCCGATGCGGATCATGCGCTCGACAGGCACACCGATCTGTTTGGTCCAGATGTCATAGGCCTCGTCATCCGAGGCGTAGACCGTTACCCAGAGTTTCTCCTTGGGCAGCTTCAGGACGTCGGTCAGGAAGGTCCAGGCGTAGGTGATCGCGTCCTGCTTGAAGTAGTCACCGAAGCTGAAGTTACCCAGCATTTCGAAGAATGTGTGGTGACGAGCGGTATAACCGACGTTTTCCAGGTCACTGTTCTTGCCACCGGCGCGCACGCACTTCTGGCTGCTGGTCGCACGGGTGTACGCACGTTTTTCCTGGCCCAGGAAGCAGTCCTTGAACTGGTTCATCCCCGCGTTAGTGAACAGCAGGGTTGGGTCGTTGCCCGGAATCAAAGAGCTGGAGGCTACACGGGTGTGGCCTTGCTCTTCGAAGAAGCGAAGGAAGGCTTCACGGATTTCTGCGCTTTTCATTAGGTTCTTCCACGGAGGCTGCGGCCAAAGGCCTGTGCAAAACGTCAACAGACGAAGCGACGGCAAAGGGCCGCATTATATCGGCCCTGCGCGCGGGGTACAGCGTGTTTATACGATAGAAACGGTCAATTGGACGGCTAACGCTGTCAGTTGCGCGAAAACTCGACGAATGTAGCGATCACCTGCTCGATTTGCGCGCGGCTGACGTCCATGTGCGTGACCATCCGCAGACGCCCGGCAGCGCTCAGCTTGATCCCGCGCTCGCCCGCGAATGCCTTGATCGCTTCAGCCTTGTCGCCCATGGCGACGTACACCATGTTGGTCTGCACCGGTTCTACCTCATAACCGGCCTCGCGCAGGCCTTCGGCCAGGAACTGCGCATTGGCGTGGTCGTCGGCCAGGCGTTGAACGTTATGGTCCAAAGCATACAGGCCTGCCGCCGCCAGAAGACCGGACTGACGCATGCCACCGCCGACCATTTTGCGCAGGCGACGGGCCTTGGCGATGAACTCGACCGAGCCGAGCAACACTGACCCAACGGGCGCGCCCAGCCCTTTGGACAGGCACACCGAAACCGAATCGAAGTGTTGCGTGATTTCCCGGGCATCCACACCCAGTTTGACTGCGGCGTTGTAGAGGCGCGCGCCGTCCAGGTGCAGGGCCAAACCGTGTTCACGGGTGAAGCTGCGCGCACGGGCCAGATACTCCAGCGGCAGGACCTTGCCCTGCATGGTGTTTTCCAGCGCCAGTAAACGAGTACGAGCGAAATGGAAGTCGTCGGGTTTGATCGCCGCGGCAACCTGGGCCAGGTCCAGCGAACCATCGGCCTGCACTTCCAGCGGCTGCGGCTGGATCGAGCCGAGTACCGCCGCACCGCCACCTTCGTACTTATAGGTGTGGGCCTGCTGGCCAACGATGTATTCCTCACCGCGCTCGCAATGGGCCATCAAACCCAGCAGGTTACTCATGGTGCCGGTGGGGACAAACAGCGCGGCGGCGAAACCCAGGCGTTTTGCCAGTTCGGCTTCCAGGTGATTGACCGTCGGATCTTCGCCATAAACGTCATCACCGGTGGCCGCGCTGGCCATGGCGTCGAGCATTCCCTGGGACGGCTGGGTGACGGTGTCGCTGCGAAGATCGATAACGCTCATGAATCTGGCCTCGGTAAGCAGGGGAAAGTCCCTTTCAAGATCGAAGTACTGCGGGCATGCCGACGATTAATCAACCCTTGGGCGTAGAAAAGGCGCTTTGTGCCTTCGAAAAACTCGATATCAATCATCAGAAAGCAGCAATGCGCACGTAGGAAATATGTGTTAAAAACGCTTCGCCGCCAAATATTCTGGCGGCAAAACGTTCTCAGGGCGGGGTGCAACTCCCCACCGGCGGTAATTGCGCGCAATGCGCATAGCCCGCGAGCGCTTGGCGACAGCACGGCTTCGGCGGTGAATGGCGACAAGGTCAGCAGACCCGGTGTGATCCCGGGGCCGACGGTCATAGTCCGGATGAAGAGAGAACGGGATTGGCGCCAAAGGGCCGCTTGCACGCATTGTTGCGAGCACGCGTACCCTTAAATCCCATTCGATTCATAAGCCCTGTTTTTCACACAAACAGGAACCAGAACATGCAACCCACCGCAATCGACAGCAAAAGCAAAAACCATCACGGCGAGCGCGTCGCGTTCATCCAGGCCTGCTGGCACAAGGAAATCGTCGACCAGAGCCGTAAAGGCTTCCTCGCCGAAATGATTGCCCAGGGCTATCAGGAATCGGACATCGATTTCTTCGAAGTCGGCGGCGCCTTTGAAATCCCGTTGCACGCCAAGCTGCTGGCCAAGTCCGGTCGTTATGCCGGCATCGTTGCCGCCGGCCTGGTGGTGGATGGCGGAATCTACCGTCACGAATTCGTCGCCCAATCGGTGATCAGCGGCCTGATGCAGGTGCAGCTGGAAACCGAAGTGCCGGTGTTCTCGGTAGTCCTGACCCCACACCACTTCCACTCCGGCGAAGAACATCAGAAGTTCTTCTTTGAGCATTTCGTGCATAAAGGCCAGGAAGCGGCGAAGACGTGTGCGGATACGCTGCACAAGACGCGGGCGTTGCGTCGTAGCGAGCCACGGGCGGTAGCGGTCTAGTCAGCGTTGAATGATCGTTCCCACGCTCTGCGTGGGAATGCATCAATGGACGCTCTGCGTCCGCTTTGGGACGTGGAGCGTCCCGGGCGGCATTCCCAAGCGGAGCGTGGGAACGATCAGGGCGCAGGAATCAGGCGAGGTTTTCGTCGCTGGTCGGCACGATCAGGATGCCGGCACGCAGGCCGTTCTTCACCTTGGGGTTCGGGAAGATGATCCGGGCACCCTTCTCTTCGATGATCCAGCGGGTCTGGGCGATGTCTTCGGCCAGTACGTAACCCACTTCCAATTCCGAAAAGTTCTCGATGTCCGCTGGCAGGTTCAAGCGGAAGCTGTCGCTGTGCTTGATGATTTCCCGCGCCACGCTGAACAGCTGCAAACCGTCCAGGGTCGCTTCAGCCACGGGCGGCTCGTTGCCTTCGATGATCTGCTTGAGACGGGTTTCCAGCAGATCGACATTGACCCCGGCGTTATGCCCGAATGGCCGGGCCTTGCCCAATTCAAGGGTGAAAGCCTCGGCACCGAGCTTGTCGTAGGTGTAGGAACTGAACACGATGGATGGCTTGTTCTGCAACAGCACAGCGTCCATGCCGGCAGCGCGCAGGCGCGCCAGTTCCAGGCGCGAGTGCTGGCGACCTTCTTTCCACGGGTACAACGCGAATTGCTCGATCTTCGAACCACGAATCGCCGTGTGCAGGTCGTAGTGCAGACGGTCACGGTCCGGCAGGCTGAAGAAACTCGCCGCCAGCCGTTCCAGTTCACAGGCGCGCAGAGCTTCGGAACCGCTGCTTTGCTCGTGACGGCCGTTGAACAGCCGGTTGACGTCCTGCTCGATGTAACGCTCGCCGCGGCGGATCGCCTCGGGATTGCCGAACAGGAACAGAATACGTGCGCGCGGTTTAAGGTCGCCGCGGGCGATGTCATGCAACAGGCGATCGAGCAACTCGATCGGCGCTGTTTCGTTGCCGTGGATACCGGCCGATAGCAGCAGGTCCAGGCCATTGTCGCGCGCTTCAGGTGGCCGGACTTCCAGCGCACCTTCGCTCAACCAGCGCATGCGCACGCCTTCGACAGTCAGTTGAGTCTTCTCCGCCGGTTCGCGGCCGGCGAGGGTCAGTTCAAGCAGTTTGCCGAGGGCGAGCATAGAGCGATTTCCTTAGTGGTCGTGTGCGCAATCCGGGCCGTGCACGTGGTCTTCGTCACCGACTTCGGCCGGTTCCATTTCCAGTTGCAGACTTACCAGATTAGTCGCCAATGGGCGCAGCAGCAGGTTTGCGTATTCGGCATCGCCCTCTTCGACGTCCACGCCAATCAGCAATTGGCCGCGGCCGTCTTGCTGGATCCACAGCTCTTTGCCTTGCCACAGGACCGCGACGCGGGTGCAGGACGTTTCCAGTTGCGTGCCGTCGGTGTCTTCAAGGATCAGCTGCAGGGTATCGCTCATGTTTTTTTACGCTCTCGTTGGGAGATAAAAGCGGCGCGCCCCTTACAAGAGCCCGCCAGCCCTTAATTGATCTGGAATGGATAAACCGCGCCCAGTTTAAGGATTTGCGTCAATTCATCCAGTGCCGTCCGGCATTCAAGCAGCAATTGCGGGTCCGCCAGATCGTTTTCGGTCATGCGGTCGCGGTAGTGCTTGTCGACCCATTCGGTCAGCGTGCCGTACAACGGTGCCGTCATGATAACCCCTGGATTGACCGCCGCCAGTTCGGTTTCGTTGAGTGCGACGCGAAGTCTCAGGCAAGCCGGGCCACCGCCGTTCTGCATGCTCTGTTTCAGATCGAAGACTTTCACTTCGCGGATCAGCCCGCCGGAGCTGGTCAAACCTTGCAGGTACTGCCAGACGCGCTCGTTGCCACGGCATTCTTCCGGCACGATCAAGAGCATCGAGCCGTCAGGACGCGACAGAAGCTGGCTATTGAACAGGTAGGACCGAACCGCGTCTTCCACGGTAACCGCGGAACGCGGAACACACACAGACTGAAATTTCCCACCGACCTTGGCGAGTTTTCCGGAAAGCTCGGCCAGCATCTGTTCGGTGTCGAGGAACGCGTCCTCGTGATAGAACAAGACTTCGCCGTTGCCCACGGCAATCACGTCGTTGTGGAACACGCCCTGATCGATTACCGATGGGTTCTGCTGCGCGTAAACCACGCCGTCATCGCTCAAGCCGTGCAAACGCGCTACGGCCTGGGACGCTTCGAGGGTCTGGCGCGCCGGGTATTTCTGCGGTGCCGGGTAGCGGTTGTCGAAAGCGCTGCGACCGAACACGAAGAACTCGACGCCCGCCTTGCCGTACTCACGGCAGAAACGGGTGTGGTTGGCCGCGCCTTCGTCACCGAACTGCGCCACGGCCGGCAAGGCGGCGTGGTGCGCGAAGTGTTTCTGGTCAGCGAACATCGCGCCCAGCACGCGGCTGGTGGTCGGGTGTTCGATGCTGCGGTGGTATTTGCAATTGAGGTTGGCGGCGGTGAAATGCACCCGGCCATCAGCAGTGTCCGCACTCGGGCTGACCGTGGCGGCGTTGGCGACCCACATGCTCGAGGCCGAGCAACTGGCGACCAGCAGCGGCATGGCTTCTTTGGCAGCCCGCTCGATCACTTGGGCGTCGGTGCCGCTGAAACCCAAACGGCGCAATGCAGCGACATCCGGGCGTTCTTGCGGTGCCAGTACGCCTTGTTGAAAGCCCATTTCCATCAGGGCTTTCATTTTTGCCAGGCCTTGCAACGCCGCTTCCTTCGGGTTCGAAGACTGCTGGCTGTTGCTCTGGGACGCGACGTTGCCGTAGGACAGGCCGCCGTAGTTATGGGTCGGCCCCACTAGACCGTCAAAATTGACTTCATAGGATTTCATCAGCGAGGCTCCACGAGAATCTGTTTTTATAGGCATCTGGTAACAATTCAGTAAGACCGCGTCGCGGCGTTCGCGGGCAAGCCTTGCTCCTACGGGATTTGTGGTGTGTGCCGATTATGCGGACGCCACAAAACCTGTAGGAGCGAGGCTTGCCCGCGAATGGGCGCTACGCCATCCGTACGCCAGGCGTCAGGGTCGCAGGCAACGTCAGGCTCGGCGTTTCCAGCGAAGCCACCGGGTACGCGCAGTAATCCGCCGCGTAGTAGGCGCTGGCGCGATGGTTGCCCGAGGCGCCGACGCCGCCGAATGGCGCGCTGCTCGCGGCACCGGTCAGCTGCTTGTTCCAGTTGACGATCCCGGCGCGGCTTTCCAGCCAGAACTGCTGATAACGCGCTTCGGAATCCGACAGCAAACCGGCCGCCAGGCCATAGTCGGTGTCGTTGGCTTCGGTGATCGCCGCTTCAAAATCAGCGTAGCGGATCACTTGCAGCAACGGGCCGAACAGCTCTTCGTCAGGACGATCGGCCACGGCGGTCACGTCGAGAATGCCCGGGGTCAGCAGCGCGGCTTGCGCCTGGGGCTGAGTCATTTCCAGCAGCGCCACCGCGCCGTTGCCCAGCAGATGTTCCTGGGCATCCATCAACGCTTTCGCCGCGCCAAGGGAAATCACCGAGCCCATGAACGGCGCCGGCGTCTGATCAAACGCACCAACATCAATCGTCGCGCTGACCGCCACCAGGCGCGCCAGCAATGCGTCACCCCAGGCACCTTGCGGCACCAGCAAGCGGCGGGCACAGGTGCAACGCTGACCGGCGGAAATGAAGGCCGACTGGATGATGGTGTAGACGGCGGCTTCAACATCCGCCACTTCGTCGACGATCAATGGGTTGTTACCGCCCATTTCCAGCGCCAGGATCTTGTCCGGGCGACCGGCGAATTGTTGATGCAGGTGATTGCCAGTGCGGCTCGAACCGGTGAAGAACAGACCGTCGATCCCCGGGTTCGCCGCCAGGGCGATCCCGGTTTCACGAGCGCCTTGCAGCAGGTTCAACACGCCCGCCGGCAGGCCGGCTTCGATCCAGCACTTGACCGTCAGCTCGGCGACTTTCGGCGTCAGCTCGCTGGGCTTGAACAGCACGCTGTTACCGGCCAGTAGCGCCGGCACGATGTGACCGTTGGGCAAGTGGCCCGGGAAGTTATAAGGACCGAACACCGCGACCACACCGTGCGGCTTGTGGCGCAACACGGCAGTGGCGTCGCCCAATGGGCCGCTCTTCTCGCCGGTGCGTTCGCGGTAGCTCTGAATCGAGATGGCAATCTTGTTGACCATGCTGGTGACTTCAGTCGCCGACTCCCACAGGGGTTTGCCGGTTTCTTCACCGATGCAGCGGGCCAGTTCGTCAGAATGATTTTTCAGCGCGGCGGCAAAGGCTTCGAGCACGCTGATGCGCTCGTCCAGGGTGCGACGGGCCCAGCCCGGGAACGCCTGACGCGCGGCTTGCACGGCGGATTCAACCTGAGCGGTGGTGGCGCCTTCGCCGGTCCACAACACTTGCTGGGTCACCGGGTTCAGCGATTGAAAAGCTTCACCCTGGCCAGCCAGCCATTCACCTGCGATGTATAGCGAATTCATTATTTCGACTCCCGAGCAGCGGACAACGGAACGGCGCGCACTTGATCGCCGGCGTTGAGTTGAAGACGTTTGGCGGTCAGCGGATCGACCACCAACGTACCGGCGGCGAAGCGTGCAGGTGCGGCAGTGATCCGGCAGTCTTCGCGCTTGCGGTTGTGAATCAGGAACGGTGTGGCGTCGTCACCTGGGGTGCCGATGGCCAGCACCAGCGCCTGGCTGTCGCGCACGGCGCGGATCTTGCCGGTTTCGCATTCCACCGCCGGGCCAGCGTCGAAGATGTCGACGTAGCCCTGATAGCTGAAACCTTCGCTCTTGAGCATCGACAGGGCCGGCTCGGTGTCCGGGTGAACCTGGCCGATCACGTTGCGCGCATCTGGCGACAGGAAGCAGGTGTACAGCGGAAACTTCGGCATCAGTTCAGCGATGAACGCCTTGTTGCCCACGCCGGTCAGGTAATCGGCCTGGCTGAATTCCATCTTGAAGAAGTGCCGACCCAGGCTCTCCCAGAACGGCGAACGCCCGGCTTCATCGGACACACCGCGCATCTCGGCGATGATCTTGTTGCCGAACAGTTGCGGGAATTCAGCGATGAACAGCATCCGCGCCTTGGCCAACATGCGGCCATTGAGGCCACTGCGGTAATCGGCGTGCAGGAACAGCGAGCACAACTCGGAGTTACCGGTCAGGTCGTTGGCCAGGAATAGCGTCGGGATTTCGCGGTAGATGTTCAGCTCTTGCGAAGCGCTGACGGTCAGGCCGACCCGGAAGTTGTACCAGGGCTCACGCATGCCGACCGCGCCGGCGATGGCGGAAATCCCCACCACGCGACCGTTGTCGTCTTCGAGCACGAACAGGTAGTCCGCATCGCCCCGCCCGGCTTCGCCGCGAAAAGTTTTTTCGGCCCAGCCGACCCGATGGGCCAGACGTTCTTCGTTGGCAGGCAAGGTAGTCAGGCCGGTGCCGGTGCTGCGGGCCAGGTCGATCAGAGCGGGTAAATCGCTGCTGCGTACGGGACGAACGATCATGCTATCTCCTCAAACGGGCCGCTCGCGCCACCCGTGAAACTCTCAGCTTTTATAAGCAAGCTTAAACCGCGACCAGGCGCACGCTGGCACCTTCGCCGACGCCCAGGGCTTCGGCCGCTTCCAGATCCAGGGTCACGGGTTTGCCCGGCGCGTAATCGAGCTCGAGCAACACGGCGCGGTAATCCTGCAACTGGGCGTTGGCCACCAGGTATTGACGACCGGCGCCTTTGACCGGCTCACCGATTTTCACCGGGACCACACGGCTCTGGGCGATCGAGCGGATTCCCGAGACACGGGCGTGCAAGGTCGGGCCGCCGTCGAAAATGTCGATGTAGTGATCAGTCTCGAAGCCTTCGCGCATCAGGATGTCGAACGTGATCTGCGCACGCGGATGCACCTGGCCCATGGCTTCTTGCGCGGAGTCCGGCAGCAGCGGCACGTAGATCGGGTAATGCGGCATCAGCTCGGCGAGGAAGGTCCGGCTCTTCAAGCCACACAGACGCTCGGCGGCGGCGTAGTTGAGGTCGAAGAAGTTGCGACCGATGGCGTCCCAGAACGGCGAGTCGCCATTTTCATCGCTGTAACCGACGATCTCGGTCACCACGGAATCGGCGAAGCGCTCCGGGTGGCTGGCGACGAACAGCAGACGACCACGGGAGTTGAGTTCTGCCCACGGCGAACCCACCAGCTCCGGCTTCACGTAGAAACTGGTCAGCAAGCTGTTGCCGGTCAGGTCGTGGCACTGGGAGAGCACGTGGATCTTGTTATGAATCTTCAGCTCGCGGGAGGCGTGCACGAAGGTTTCATTACGGAAGCTGTAGAACGGCTCGGAATAACCGGCCGAGGCAACGATCGCCGAGCAGCCCGCCAGTTTGCCGGTGGCGCTGTCTTCGAGGACGAAGAAATAGCTCTCTTCACCGTTGAAGCTGACTTCAGCGGAAAACGAGGCCTCGCTCGCCGCGATCTTGTCGCTCAGGCGTTCAACGTCATCCGGCAAGGAAGTGACACCAATCGGGCTGTCCGCAGCCAGACGCTGTACCTCGCCCAGATCAGCCATTTGCGCGGGGCGCATCACCAGCATGGTGTCACTCCTTTCTCGAAAAACTCTTATAGGAAAAATAGCCGGGTCAGTCCTGAAATCTCTCAGAGCCAACTGTGGGAGCCCTTGTGTGGCGAGGGGGCTTGCCCCCGTTGGGTCGCGAAGCGGCCCTAAATCAGTCACCACACTCTCGAATCAGAACGTGGAAACCGATTCACGATTGCTGCGCAATCGAACGGGGGCAAGCCCCCTCGCCACAACAAGCCCGCCCCCACATTGAAGCTAACCCGGCATAAAAATTTGGATCGACGCCTGAATTGTCAGGCGTCGAAGGGTGGATCAGGCTTGCGTCAGTTTTGCAGCAGCGCGCTCGAAACGATCCAGGCCGGCATCGATGTCGGCGTCTTCCACCACCAGGCTCGGGGCGAAGCGAATCACGTCCGGGCCGGCTTGCAGGATCATCAGGCCTTCACGCTCGGCGGCGTTGAAGATGTCCTTGGCCTTGCCTTTCCAGGCATCGCTCAGCACACAACCGATCAACAGGCCCAGGCCACGGACCTGGGTGAACAGGCCGTATTTCTCGCCGATCTGTTCCAGGCGCGCCTTGAACTTGTCGTGCTTGGCATTGACGCCGGCCAGCACTTCAGGGGTGTTGATCACGTCGATCACGGCTTCCGCAACCGCACACGCCAGCGGGTTGCCGCCGTAAGTGGTGCCGTGGGTGCCGACGACCAGGTGTTTGGCCAGGTCTTCGGTGGTCAGCATCGCCGCGATCGGGAAACCGCCGCCCAGGCTCTTGGCGCTGGTCAGGATGTCCGGGGTCACGCCGTAATGCTGGTAGGCGAACAGCTTGCCGCTGCGGCCCATGCCGGTTTGCACTTCGTCGAACACCAGCAACGCGTTGTGCTCGGTGCACAGTTCGCGGGCACCTTGCAGGTAAGCCAGTTCGGCCGGCAGCACGCCGCCCTCGCCCTGGATCGGTTCCAGCACCACGGCGCAGGTCTTGTCCGAAACAGCCGCTTTCAAAGCCGCCAGATCGTTGTAAGGCACGTGGGCGATACCGGTGATTTTCGGACCGAAACCGTCGGAATACTTCGACTGGCCACCGACGTTCACGGTGAACAGGGTGCGGCCGTGGAAGCTGTTCAGCGCGGCGATAATTTCGTACTTCTCAGTACCGAAACGATCGAAGGCGACGCGACGGGCCAGCTTGAACGCGGCCTCGTTGGCTTCGGCGCCGGAGTTGCAGAAGAACACGCGCTCGGCAAACGTGGCGTCGATCAGCTTATGCGCCAGGCGCAGGGCCGGCTCATTGGTGAACACATTGGACACGTGCCACAGCTTGTTCGCCTGCTCGGTCAAGGCACTGACCAGCGCCGGGTGCGCATGGCCCAATACGTTAACGGCAATCCCGCCGGCGAAGTCGATCAGCTCGCGGCCAGACTGGTCCCAGACGCGGGAACCGGCACCACGCACAGGGATGAATGCGGCAGGCGCGTAGTTGGGAACCATTACCTGGTCGAAATCGGCGCGTTGTACCGCAGCGTGCTCAACGGACATCGGAGTCTCCTGAAGAGGAACACTCGCCTGAAACTGGCGAGCGATGAGGGGATTGTAAGGACAGTTTTCAGCCCGGCCTTGCCGCCAAGCGACAACTTCTTATAGCGCAAACCCCGGTTTCAGCCGGGTTTACGGCAATGCGACATATACCGTCGCAAAGGCGCAGTTTAAACCGATGCACGGGATGAGCGGCAGCGTGCGCGACATTAGATTTCAAGTGGTTGGCGAATGTGCGGTAACTATGTACCGCACCTGCGCGATCGATTCGGTGTCTGCTGGCGTCCCCCAACCTGTTCAGGGACGAACCCGTGACTGATTCCAAAGCGCAGCCTCTATGGCCGCAGCATTTCGACAACCACTATGGCCACCTCGCCAACACCCTGCCCCGCTGGCTGATCGACGCCAGCCCTTCCCGCCGAGCCGCCCTGAGCGCCACGGCGCCGCAGATCCGCCAGGCCTTCAAAAACACCTCGCCTGCGCAACACCAGATTCTGAAGCGGCTGAACGCCAGCTACTGGACCGCCCAGAACAGCGTCGACCAGCGCCTGCAACAGCTGCAAGACCCGCGCGCCTTCGGCGAGCCCTTGTTGCGCGACGCGTTGAAAAACCAATACGGCCTCGACCTGGACGTCAATCGCACGTTTTTGCGCCTGTACGTGCCCGCGTCGATTCCCTGGTTCCCGATCCAGTCCGGCGGTGCCCGCGCCTGGACGGTGTCGCTGCTCGACGCCGCGCTGCACAACTTCGAGCCATCGGAGGCCGAAACCGATGCTTACGAGGCCAACTCCACCTACATCACCCAGCCCTCGGCGACCGGTCATTTCGAGGTGCTTGGGCACCTCAAGGATCGCCTGACGATTCCGGACTTTGTGCGCCTGTGCCGGGAACTGGATATCGGCCAGCAATATCAGGACTGGCTCGAAGACAACCTGGGGACGAGCAACCCGGTGACCCAGGCAGTGTTGCAACAGCAAGTCAAGGACAGCCACAAAGCCGCGCTGCGCCTGGCGCTGGAATTAGCGTTGATCGACGACCAGCCGTTAACACCGCACACCTATAACGCGATGCTCGGCGTGATCAATGAAGTGCCGGGCATGCTGCTCGACGGTAAACCGCTGCTGTGCCACGACCTGACGATCATGTCGGCCAGCGTGACCGGCATCCTGCTGTTCGCCCCCGACCTGGAACTCAACCGCAGTGCGGTGCCGGTGGTGGCGTACATCCCGGATGATCCTCAGTCGCCGCTCAAGCAATACCCGTCCACCGCGCACTTCATGGCCGACCTTAGCGGCAAACTGCGCTCGCCCGACTACCAGCGGTTTTTCAGTCGCTTCATTAATCACGCGGACCGCGGGTATTTTTTCGCCGGCCTCAACCAGCGCTTGTCCCGGATCACCTGGCACCCGCACAGCGTCGGCGACCCGCAACCGACCTGGCGCGAAAGCCCGGCACCGCACAGCAACCTGCAGTTTGCCTGCCACGCCATCAGCGGCAATCTGTGGCAACACCTGTATCAGCGCCAACTGGACAAGATCCTCAACGATGGCCGCACCCTGGCCGTCTCGACTGCCAGCAGTGACCAAAAGCAGCGCTGGGAACGCTGGGAATCCTTTACTCACATCGCCTCCACCCTGCTGCAGATTGCCGCGTTCGTTGCGGCGCCCTTCGTGCCCTTCCTCGGCGAGTTGATGCTGGCCTACACCGTTTACCAAGTGCTCGACGAAACCTTCGAGGGCATCATCGACTGGGCGCAAGGCCTGACCGACCAAGCCTTCGAACACACCATGAACGTGCTGCAAACCCTGGTGCAACTGGGGATCTTCGCCGCCGGCGCCACCGTGGCGACCCAGACGTTTCGCCAGGCGTTGCCCAAGGCGTGGATTGATTTCATTGACCGCTTCACGCCGGTCAAATCCACTGACGGTCAAACCCGCTACTGGAACGGCGACCTGGGGCCTTACCAACGGCAAACCCCGCTGCCGAGCGGCAGCCGCCCCAATGCACAAGGGTTGCACACCCTCGGCGAGCACACCTTGCTGCCCCTGGAAGACACGCACTACCAGGTTTCCCATGACGCCACTCGCGGCCAGTTTCGCATCGAGCATCCGACCCGACCCGAGGCCTACAAGCCGCGCCTGGAAACCAACGGCAATGGCACCTGGCACACCGAACTCGAACAGCCGCTGACCTGGGATCGCGCAACGCTGCTGCAACGCCTCGGGCAGGTGGCCGACACACTCTCGGCCAGTGAACGCGAACAAGTGCTGCGAATCAGCGGCTATCACGAAAATGCCTTGCGCCGCATGCATGTCGACCATCAACCCCTGCCGCCGCTGCTGGCCGACACCCTCAAGCGCTTCAAGATCGACAAGGACCTGCAAACCTTTATCGAGCGCATCGCCAGCCAGGACCTGCGCACGTACCTCTCGGCCGACCCGCAAACCCAACTGCAATTGCTCACCGAGCAACTGCCATGGCCCCAGGGCAAAGGGCTGCGTTTGATCGACAGCAGCGGGCAAACAGCCTGGCGCAGTCACACCGGATTGACCCAGGGCGCCCTGGTTTTTGACCTGCCGATGGGCCGTGGCGACGTGCTGGAAATGGCCCTGAGTTTTCTGAGCAAGGCAGAAATCAGAACCCTGTTCGAGGAGAGCTTCGGCGCCCCCGTTCTGGCGCTGGAGGCTCGCGCCGCGAACTTGCGTGCCCGCCTCGCGCGCATCGTGCAGGAACGGCGCGGCACCTTGTTCGAGTCCCGTTATCGTGCGCTGGAGCGCAACGTCGAGCCCCGGGCGCGGCGCCTGATGGACGAGGTTCGGGGCCTGCCGGCCAGTGTCGCCGAGGAACTGCTCAACAGCGCCAGCGGCAAAGACCTGCAACTACTGGAACAAGGCACGCTCAGCCGCGAGCTTCAAGAGCGGGCACGCTGGGCCCAGGAACACGTGCGAGCGGTGCGCGCCCGGGAAAGCCTGGAACTGGCTTCACCGGACAACCCTGACACCGCTCGACTGGCCTTGCATTCATTGCCACGGCTGCCGGGTTGGTCGGGCCAGGTTCGCCTCGAGGTCACGCGCTACTCGTTCAGCGGCGAACGCCTCGACAGCATCGGCAGCCCACAGGCCCCTGAGCGCAAAGTGCTGGTGCAACTGGAAGAGGGCGGTTACCAGGCCTACGACGAACGCGGCGAGGCACTGGCCAACCGCGAGGATTTCTACAGCAGCGTGCTGTGGGCGTTGCCGGACAGCGAACGCCAGCGACTGCAACTGCGCACCGGCCAGGGCCCACGGCTCAAGCAACTGGTGCGCGAACATGCGCTGGATCATGAGGCCTTGCAGAAAGTCTTATCCCCGCACCCGCTGCGCAAACCGCATTACGACCCGCACACCATGCGCCTGCCCGGCGGCATGGAGGGCTACCATCATCTGCAACCCGGAGCGCCTTCGCTGCAGGATCGGGTCCGCGAACTTTACCCGGCGTTTATTCCTGAAGAGGTCGACGCCTACGTGCAGGCCTTGCAACAGCATCCCGATGGCGGCTGGATGGAACTGTCGCGGCGCTACCACGAATACAGAACGCTCCATGACGAACTGCACCTCTGGACCCTGGCCACCCCCTATTTCGACCAGCAAACCGGGGCCAGGCTCAGCATCGCCCAGCGCCTGGACGCCCTGCAAAACCGCAGGTTGCTGATGGAAGAATTGCAGCGTTGCTGGCGTCGGCAAACGGCCCTGAATGACGGCGACCTGGACGCAGGCGATCGCGGCTACATGTTCCGGTGCACCCGCCCGATCATCGGCGAACTGCCGGAGTTGCACGCCGACTTCAGCCACGTGTCGTTCCTGATTCTGGAGGGCCATCCGAACACCCGGGGCGGCGCAGCGTTTCTCAGTCACTTCACCGGCCTGGAACGCATCGAGGTTCGAAACCTGCCCCTGGCCACGTTCCCGGAATCCATCGCCCACCTGCCGAACCTGACCCAAATAGTGCTCAGCAACTGCGGCATCACCCTGACTGCCCAGACCCAAGCCACCCTCGGCTCGTTGAGTCGGCTCAAGGTGCTGGACCTGTCGAAAAACCCGCTGGGCCTGATCGTCAGCCCCCAGGCCATGACCTACCTGAGCTATTTCGACCTTGGCGACACTGGCCTGACCCAACTGCCGCCCGGTCTGCTGAGCCTGGAGCATCTCAATGGCGTCATCCTGCCGGACAACCAGATGACCGAACTGCCCCTTGAACTGTTCGACTTGCCCGCCAGCCAAGCCAGGGGCTTTGACCTCGGCGGCAACCCCTACGACGCCCAGACCCGGGATCGCGTGAAAGCCTATTTTCAAGCGAAGAACGAAGATTGGGGGATCTACGCCCCGCAAGCCGATCTGGAACGCGCCGCCAACCTGTATCCGAAACTGGATCGCGAGATGGCCAGCGACTTCGTCTACCGACTGCCGGGCACGCTGGAGCAAGGACGTGTCGAACTCACACGCCTGGAAGCCGAGTACGACACGCTGACGACGGCGCTCGCCGTCTGGACTGCCGACCTTCCCGCCGTCCACCCTGTCACTGGCCAACCCCTGACTGCGCAAGAAGAGCTGATCGAACACAGCACCCGTGACGACCTCAAGCGCATGATCGAGAAAGGCTGGCGCAAGGAGACGGAGCTGGATGATTTCAACGAAACCCTGGAAGCCTCCTATGAACTGGCCCTGGACTACGTGGTCATCGGCCAACTGCCGACACTGACCGCCGACTTCAGCCACGTGTCGCACCTCTACCTGCACAGCATGGATGGCGTGACCTCGGTCGGCGATGGTTTCCTGCGCTGCTTCCCCAATCTCGAAGGCTTGACCATTCGTGACTACCGATTGGGGGAGCTTCCGCAATCGGTGTTCCACATAGGCGCGCTCAAATCACTGGTCCTGCCGGATTGCGAAATCACATTGACGGCCAACACGGTCCAGGCGTTGGCGGGCATGGAGCACCTGGATTTCCTCGACCTGGGTGGCAACCCGCTGATGCTCGCCCCGGACGTCAGCCATATGCCTCAAATGGCCACGTTGATTCTCGATCACACGCAGATCACCGAATTACCCCCGGGCCTGCTGAACCTCACCGAGCTCGACATTGCCAACTTGAGCGACAACCGGATCGTCGAGCTACCCCACGCCATTCTGGAGACGCCGGTGGAGCTCGCTGAAAGAATCAACCTGCGCGGCAATCCGCTTTCCGAGCAGAGCCTGCAACTGCTGCTGGCTTACTTCAAGAACACCCACTGCGACTTCGGCGTGGAAGAGGTTATCCAACTGGCTGAATTGGAGGTGTCGGACTCGGAGGAATCGACGGTGGAAGACTGAATCGCGGCGCCAGCCCTGCTGGCGCACATCGACCGGATCAACCGCGCTCGGAAGGCACCGAGGACAATTCGAACGGACTGCTGCTGCGCCGCTGGTTGCGATCTTCCCGCGGCGTGGCGCCGAAGAAATTGCGGTAGGCGCTGGAGAAGTGCGGCCCCGAAGAGAAGCCACACGACAGGCCGATCTGGATGATCGACTTGCTGGTTTGCATCAACATCTGCCGGGCCTTGTTCAGGCGCAGTTCCAGGTAGTACTGGCTCGGCACGCGGTTGAGGTATTGCTTGAAGATCCGCTCCAACTGCCGGCGGGACACGCACACGTGCTGGGCGATTTCGTCGGTGGTCAGGGGCTCTTCGATGTTGGCTTCCATCAGCAACACCGCTTGGGTGAGCTTCGGATGGCTGGAGCCGAGACGGTTTTGCAGGGGAATGCGCTGGCGTTCGCCACCCTCGCGGATGCGTTCGACCACCAGTTCTTCGGACACCGCACCGGCCAGTTCGGCGCCATGGTCACGGGCCAGTACCGCCAGCAGCAAGTCGAGCACCGACAGGCCACCGCACGCGGTGAGGCGATCGCGATCCCAGTCGAACAAATGACTGGTGGCGATGACTTTCGGGAAGCGTTCGGCGAAATCGTCCTGCCAGCGCCAGTGCACGGCGGCGCGATAACCGTCGAGCAAACCGAGCTGCGCCAACGGGTAGACCCCGGCGGACAAACCACCGATCACACAACCGGCGCGCACCAGTTGTTTCAGCGAACTGCTGAGGGCTGGCGCGAGTGCGGTCGGCGGCTCATCGGCGAGCAAAAACAGTTTCTGGAAGTTTTCGAGCTTGCCGGCCCAGGGTTCACCGGGCAATTGCCAGGCACCTTCGGTCGGCGGTTCGGCCTGCAAGAACGACAGTTCGTAGACAACGTCCGGATGCACACGCTGGGCAACACGCAAGGCCTCCTCAGCCAGCGCAAGCGTCAGAGCTTTAGTGCTGGGCCAAATCAGGAAACCAATTCGATGGGCAGTCATGGCGGGCAATCCGAAACGAAAACAGTGATGAAGGCATGGGCCAATGCTAGCCCGTAAATGAACGCTTATCTCGAAACTGGCAGCGATCCCCTGTAGGAGCGTGGCTTGCCCGCGAAGGCGGTGTGTCATTCACAAATGATGTCGACTGACACGGCCTCTTCGCGGGCAAGCCTCGCTCCTACAGGGGATCGAGGCCAGTCTTTAGGTCGCGAAGCATGCACTATCCCGGTGCACAACGGGAGCCCGGTTTACTTCAGGCTGCCCGAGAGGAACTGTTGCAGACGCTCGGACTGTGGATTGACCAGCACTTCACGCGGGTTGCCGCTCTCTTCAACCACACCTTTGTGCAGGAACACCAACTGGTTCGACACTTCACGGGCGAAGCCCATTTCGTGGGTCACCACCACCATGGTCCGGCCTTCCAGCGCCAGGGCCTGCATGACTTTCAGCACGTCGCCGACCAGTTCCGGGTCCAGAGCCGAAGTCGGTTCGTCGAACAGCATCACTTCAGGCTCCATCGCCAGTGCACGGGCAATTGCCACGCGCTGCTGCTCGCCGCCGGACATATGGCCCGGGTAAGCGTCTTTACGATGAGCCACGCCAACCTTGTTCAGGTAGTGCTCGGCTTTCTCGCGCGCTTCGGCCTTGGTCATGCCGAGCACGTGGACCGGCGCTTCCATGATGTTTTCCAGCGCGGTCATGTGCGACCACAGGTTGAAATGCTGGAACACCATCGACAGGCGCGAACGCATGCGTTGCAGCTGTTTCGGGTCGGCGGCCTTCAGCGCGCCGTCCTTGTTCGAAACCAGTTTCAGCTCTTCGTTGTTGAGCAGGATCTTGCCCGCGTGCGGCTGCTCGAGCAGGTTGATGCAGCGCAGGAAAGTACTTTTGCCGGAGCCACTGGAGCCGATGATGCTGATCACATCGCCAGCCGCCGCTTTCAGGGACACGCCCTTGAGCACTTCGTGACTGCCATAGCGTTTATGCAGGTCTTGGACTTCAAGTTTGTACATGCGGTCGGTTCTCACAAAAACAGTCAGTCAGTCGTTAAGCAAGCGCCCGTGACGCAGCGCTTCGCGCCCCGCCACCTTGGCCAGCCAGAAACCGGGTTGGGCATAACGTAGCCGTTCAATGGCAAACAGCACCCCGGACGTACCAGCACACACCGTGCTGACCCGATCCGCCAACGGATCGATCACTTCGAAAATCTCATCGCCGGCTTCAATCCATTCACCGGGTTTACGCAGGAAACTCACCACACCGGGGTGCGGCGCGAACAGCAATTCAGTGCCTTCGAACGGCATGCCTTCGCAGGCTTCGTGCGCCGGTTTCGGCCATTCGCCGCTGATCAGGCCTTGCTCGGCGAGGAACGCCAAAATGCCTTCGGCGTGGAACTCGGCTTGCGGGCGACCGGTGTCAGCCTGCCCGCCCAGCTCGATGGTGGTCGCCAGGCACGCCAGAGGGATCTGCGCGTCCGGGAACAGCCGCGACAGACGCAGCCATGACAGCGAACAGGCTTCATCAAAGGAGCTGCCGCCGGAATCTTCCGCCAGCAAACCCACCTTCACGTCCAGATGCGCAGCCAGCGAACGCCATTGCGGCCAATGTTGCGGCAAGGCGTACATGTGCAGCGCGGCCTCGGCATCGCAATGCAAATCCAGCACCACGTCGGCGGTGCAGGCATGGCTGAGCAAGATGCGCTGCATGCCTTGCAACTGGCTGGCGGCGGGTGGCAATGCGGCCAAGGTGTCGCTCATGGCCTGGCGGATCAAACGGATATTGGCGTGGGGATCATCCCCCAGGCGCCCGTCCACCGCAGCGGCCACGGGGGCGCTGAGTTCGACGAAATCGCGGTTGAAGTTTTTGCCGCTGCCCGCGTCGAAACGCCCTTGATGGTTGCCTTGCAACAGTTGACCGAGGCCCAGTGGGTTGGCCACCGGCACCAGTTCGATCACGCCGTTGAGCAAGCCTTGGGCTTCGAGCTCACCTAAACGCTTTTTCAGCTCCCACGCGGTGCGCATGCCCGGCAGTTCATCGGCATGCAGACTGGCCTGGATGTAGGCCTTGCGCTCGCCAGTGCCGAAACGGAACACCGAAATCAGGCGTTCGCTGCCCAGGTGACTCCACGGCAATGAATGATCGATGCGTTCCATATCAGTGCTTCCGCGGGGCCATATAGCCCAGCCAGCGGCGCTCGGCCAGTTTGAAGATCTTCACCAGGATGAAGGTCAGGCACAGATAGAACACGCCGGCGGTGATGTACGCCTCGAACGGCAAGTAGAACTGGGCGTTGACCGTGCGCGCGGCACCGGTGATGTCGATCAGTGTCACGATGGACGCCAGACTGGTGGTCTGCAGCATCATGATCACTTCGTTGCTGTACTGCGGCAGCGCCCGGCGCAAGGCCGACGGCAGCAGGATGCGCTTGTACATCTTGTAGCGGGACATGCCCATGGCCTTGGCCGCTTCGATCTCGCCGTTCGGCGTGGCCCGCAGGCTGCCGGCGATGATTTCCGCGGTGTAGGCGCTGGTGTTGATCGCAAAGGCCAGGCACGCACAGAACGTCGCGCTGGACAGCCACGGCCACATGAAGCTCTCACGTACGGCTTCGAACTGCGCCAGGCCGTAGTAGATCAGGAACAGTTGCACCAGCATCGGCGTGCCGCGGATCACGTAGGTGAACAGCCAGGCACTCATGTTGACGACGGAGTTCTTGGACACGCGCATCAGCCCCAGCGGCAACGCCGCCAGCAGACCAAAAAACAGCGACAGCGCGAGCAACTTGAGGGTGGTCACCAGGCCGCCGAAGTACAGCGGCAGGGCCTCCCAAATGACGTTGTAGTCGAAGATCATAGATCAGCCGCCCTTACGCCTACCGAGTAGCGCTTCTCAAGGTGACGCAATGCCAGCAACGAGACACTGGTGATCACCAGGTACATCGCCGCCACTGCGAGGAAGAAGGTGAAAGGTTCGCGGGTGGCATCGGCCGCCTGCTTGGCCTTGAACATCATGTCTTGCAGACCCACCACCGAAATCAGCGCGGTGGCCTTGGTCAGTACCAGCCAGTTGTTGGTGAAACCCGGAATCGCCAGGCGAATCATCTGCGGCACCAACACCCGGAAGAACACCTGAAAACTGCTCATGCCGTAGGCCATGCCCGCTTCTGCCTGACCTTTCGGGATCGCCATGAAGGCGCCACGGAAGGTTTCCGACAGGTACGCACCGAAGATGAAGCCCAGGGTGCCGATACCGGCGGCCAATGGGTTCAGGTCGATGTAGTCGTCAAAGCCGAGCATCGGTGCGACGCGGTTGAGCAGGTCCTGACCACCGTAGAAAATCAGCAGGATCAGCACCAGATCGGGAATCCCGCGGATCACCGTGGAATACAGGTCGCCCAGCCAGGCCAGCCAGCGGATCGGGGACAGACGCAGCGAAACGCCGATCAAGCCCAGAACAATGGCCAGGACCATGGACGACAAGGCGAGCTGAAGCGTCAGCCATGCGCCATCGAGGATGACAGCCCCGTAGCCTTTCAACATGATTCAGGTCCTCGAAAGTTGGGATGAAAAAATGGCGCAAACCTCAGAGATCCTGTTGCTTGCGCCATTTCGGACTTGTCGCTCGGACGTGTTACTTGCCGTAGATATCGAAGGCGAAGTACTTGTCCTGGATTTGCTTGTATTTGCCGTTCTCGCGAACGGCGGTGATCGCGGTGTTGATCTTGTCTTTGAGCGCATCACCCTTGCGAACGGCAATACCCACGCCGTCGCCGAAGTATTTGACGTCGGTGAAGGCCGGACCGACGAAGGCGAAACCTTTGCCGGCGTCGGTTTTCAGGAAACCGTCATCCAGCAGCGTAGCGTCTGCCACGGTGCCGTCGAGGCGGCCGGCGGCCACGTCGAGGTAGATTTCGTTCTGCGAACCGTAAGGCTTGATCTCAGCACCCAGCGGGGCCAGGACTTCGCGGGCGAAACGCTCGTGGATCGAACCACGTTGCACGCCGATGTTCTTGCCCTTGAGCTCGGCCAGGCTTTCGCTGACTTGAGTGCCGGCCTTCATGACCAGGCGCGCCGGGGTGTTGTAGTACTTGTTGGTGAAGTCCACGGACTTCTTGCGGTCTTCAGTGATCGACATGGACGACAGGATCGCGTCGATCTTGCGCACTTTGAGTGCCGGGATCAGACCGTCGAACTCTTGCTCGACCCAGACGCACTTGACCTGCATCTGTTCGCACAGGGCGTTGCCGATGTCGTAGTCGAAACCGACGATGCTGCCGTCCGGGGCCTTGGAGGCAAACGGAGGGTACGCCGCTTCGATACCGATCTTCAGGGGCTTTTCATCGGCGAAGGTCGGCAGGGACAGCACGGACAGTGCCAGGGCGCCAAGCAGCACAAGTTTCTTCATCTTGGGACTCCATCGGTAAAGGGCAAAAACGGCAGAGTGAGCACAAGCCCAATATGCGAATGGGTTAAACGGGAAAGCGGTGCTGCGTCCTGAGAAACCCGCGCTGATTTCAACGCGAGCAACGACGAGCGAGTGATCGGCATTCTAACGACAGGCCCGAAGTCGATATTTCTTCAATGCGACAACTAATTACAGATGCACTGAGAATGCCGCTTGGGCACGTTGACAGCCTTGCAATTTCATGCAAGAGCAAAAGATTGTAAACCGATCTATGCTGCAAATTGCGGGCCTATTATTGGCAAAGCCTTCTAATCCGGCAAGCGCAGCGTTATGTCTTATTTTTCATGGGCGTTTCCGATGCCCTGAAACGGGACGTTGCGTTTCCCTACGCCCCGGATCGGCGGGGGCGGTTACACATTCAGACACACTCATGGGTGGAGGTAACAGTGGGAAATGGCCTACAGGTGATGCCGATAATTATTCGGCTCACCCGTTGATCGTTCCCACGCTCCGCGTGGGAATGCCGCCATGGACGCTCCGCCTCCGCCGTTGACGCTGTGACGCAGAGCGTCACGGGATGCATTCCCACGCGGAGCGTGGGAACGATCCTACCTCTGTAGGCGCGAGGCTTGCCCGCGAAGAGGCCGGACCTGCCACCCCAAAAACCCAGGCAATAAAAAACCCCACCAGACGTTTTGCCTGGCGGGGCTTGTGCGACTCAGAACCGCTGCTTACGCGACGTTCATCGTCTTGTGCGTATCAATCAAATGCTGCACCACGCCCGGATCCGCCAGGGTGGAGATATCCCCCAACCCATCGTATTCGGCCGTGGCAATCTTGCGCAGGATCCGGCGCATGATCTTGCCCGAACGGGTTTTCGGCAGCCCTGGCGCCCACTGGATCACATCCGGCGAAGCAATCGGGCCAATCTCTTTGCGTACCCAGTTTTTCAGCTCCAGGCGCAGTTGCTCGCTTGGCTCTTCGCCATTCTTGAGGGTGACGTAGACATAAATGCCCTGCCCCTTGATGTCGTGCGGCACGCCAACCACGGCAGCCTCGGCGACTTTCGGGTGCGCGACCATCGCGCTCTCGATCTCGGCCGTGCCCATGCGGTGCCCGGAAACGTTAAGCACGTCATCCACGCGACCGGTGATCCAGTAATAACCGTCTTCGTCGCGACGGGCGCCGTCACCGGTGAAGTACATGCCACGGAAGGTCTTGAAGTAGGTATCGACGAAACGGTCGTGATCGCCATACAACGTGCGCGCCTGGCCTGGCCACGAATCGAGAATCACCAGGTTGCCCTCGGCGACGCCTTCGATGATGTTGCCCAGGTTGTCGACCAACGCCGGCACCACACCGAAGAATGGACGTGCTGCGGAACCCGGCTTGAGGGCGTGAGCACCCGGCAGCGGGCTCATCATGTTGCCGCCGGTTTCGGTCTGCCACCAGGTATCGACGATCGGGCAACGGGACTTGCCCACATTCTTGTAATACCAGTCCCACGCTTCCGGGTTGATCGGCTCGCCGACCGAACCGAGCAGGCGCAAACTGCTGCCATCGGCGCCTTCAACAGCGGCTTGCCCCGACGCCATCATTGCGCGGATCGCGGTTGGCGCGGTGTAGAGGATGTTGACCTTGTGCTTGTCGATGATCTTCGCCACCCGGGTGATATCCGGATAGTTCGGTACGCCTTCGAACAGCAACGTGGTCGCGCCGTTGGCCAATGGGCCGTAGACGATATAGCTGTGGCCAGTGACCCAGCCGACGTCGGCGGTGCACCAGAAGATTTCGCCCGGACGATAATCGAACACGCGCTCGTGGGTCATCGCCGCGTACAACAGGTAACCGGCGGTGGTGTGCTGCACGCCCTTTGGCTTACCGGTCGAACCGGAGGTGTAAAGGATGAACAGTGCTTCTTCAGCGCCCATTTCTTTCGGCGCGCACACACTGCCCGCCACTTTCATCAGGTCTTCGTACCAGATGTCGCGATGCTGGTTCCACTTGATGTTGCCACCGGTGCGCTTGCACACGATGACTTTCTGGATGCTGCTGGTTTCCGGGTTGGTCAGCGCATCGTCGACGTTGGTCTTGAGCGGGATCTTCTTGCCGGCACGAACACCTTCGTCAGCCGTGATCACTACTTTGGATTTGCAGTCGATGATGCGACCGGCCAAGGCTTCCGGCGAGAAACCGCCGAACACCACCGAGTGAATCGCGCCGATCCGGGTGCAGGCCAGCATGGCGACCACGGCTTCAGGGATCATCGGCATATAGATAGTCACCACGTCGCCGCGGTGCACATCCTGGCCGCGCAAGGCGTTGGCGAACTTGCAGACTTGTTCGTGCAGCTCGCGGTAGGTGATGTTGCGGCTCTCGGCCGGGTCATCCCCTTCCCAGATAATCGCGATTTGATCGCCGCGCTCGGCCAGATGGCGGTCGAGGCAGTTGTAGGAAACGTTCAGGGTGCCGTCGGCGAACCATTTGATGTCGACATGGTGATCGTCGAAGGAAGTCTGCTTCACCGTGGTGAAAGGCTTGATCCAGTCGAGGCGCTTGGCTTGCTCGCGCCAGAAGCCGTCCGGGTTGACGACCGACTGCTGGTACATGGCCTTATAGGTGGCCTCGTCAGTCAGCGTATTGGCTGCTACCTCGGGACGAACGGGATACAAAGAAGCCGCACTCATCTTTCTTACCTCGGTGGAATAGTTGTTTTTGTATGGCTCTGTTGTAGCCGGGCCGGGCCTATAGAACCATTCGACGATGGTAGTAACAAGCCCCTATAAAACGTCGTGGTTACGCCCCTTTTTGGGTTAAACCCCCGCAATCCGGGCCTCCCCGCCCCCGTAGGCGCTGGCGAAGCCTGTGAACTTTCGCTCTTTGCAGGGATTGTTACCAAATCCGCGAAAGGTGTTTATCAAAACCACGGGTATATGAATCCACCCCCCACGCCTAAAATCAGCCCCGCCAACAAGGCAACCCTGATTAACCAAGTTGCAGCCCCCACGAAGGCAGTTAATCAAAACACCAAGTACTGAAGTTCCACACGCAATCCCAAAAAGATTGCGTGACCCCTCACGACTTTAGAAAGGTAAAACTGAAATGAAAGCTTTATTAGTTCTGGCCCTCAGCAGCTTGTGCTTAAACGCCATGGCAGACGAGGTCCCGACTGATGTCGCACAGCAACAACCCGTGGTAGAAGAGGAATACACCTACTCCACTCACTTGGACATCGCCAATGTAGTGTCCATGAGCGAAGTCCCGAACGTGTGCGAAGTGGTTCCGATGAAAATGGAATACGACGACTCCAAAGGCCAACGCCACATCCTGCGTTATAGCGTCATGGGTAACGGCTGCTCTAACGGCTGATCTTCCCGCACTTTCCCTTAACGGTTCGACCCACCTGCCCGCTGTTTAAGGCCGATGAAGCGCCGAACCGTATACATCGATAAATACGATTGTTTAGTGCGATTATTTGCGCTTTTTAATCAAATTAACCGGCGTAGTATGAATTCCACACCCAAGGCACAAAACGCCAACGAACCTGGAGCCACCACCATGAAAACCAAACTGATCCTTGCCCTGACCCTTTCCGTACTGGCCGGTAGCGCTTTCGCTGCTGATGGTTATGACCGTACGGGCTCCGCCGTCGCCGCTGACGGTTACGATCGCACCGGCTCTGCCGCGGTTGCTGCGGATGGCTACGATCGCACCGGTTCCGCCACCGTTGCAGAAGACGGCTACGACAAAACCGGCTCGGCGACCTTCGCTGCCGATGGTTTCGAACGCACCAACTCGGCGACTTTCAGCTGACATTTGGCTGAATCAGCATTGCCCGACTTCGGTCGGGCTCAGTTGTGTCTGGAGCCATCGAAAAGCGCCTCAAAACACAACATGTAGTGAAAAACCGGTTTTTTGGCTATTTTTTGAGCAAAAAAACCAACTCGCCAAAATTAATGAAAAAAAATCTGCCCCCGCGATACCCAGCCAAAGCCCTGTAAACCCTCGCTCCGACCAAAAAAACCTCCCCCACCGTCCGATCTCAGTGCCATTTCGTCGCACCACAGCCCTGTTTTTTTCCCTATAATGCGGCGTTAAACGGGCCTGCAATATTCCCTTACACGGATCAGCAGCCAGTCTGAAGCCCACGCAGAAGCGATTGCGTTTTTCTGCGCCCGTCAGCGGCTTCGGCCCCGTAAAAAATTCCTGTTTTTGCCTGCCTTAGCTGCAATTACATTTTCTTAGATCCAACGCGGCCAGTACGACCGTGTGACAAACCATCACATGGGCAATCTGGCCCTCACGCAGGAGACGACACGTCATGCTGAGCTGGGACGAATTCGACAAAGAAGACACGGGCGAAGTAGCCGTAAAAGGCGCCAACGCCGGCCACGCGACTGAAGCCAACATGGACCGCCTCGACACCGCCGGTGGCGTTGCCGCCCAAGAAGCGCGCGCCGTGACCGCCTCCGACTCCGCCGCCATCGCCCGTGCCAAGGCCGCCCTGGACAACCTCGACGTTGCCGAAGGCCTGGCCGAACTCGAAGGCGCCTCCGCCCGTGTTGCCGTCGACGAAAAGCGCATGATCAACTGCCGCGCCGACCTCAACCAACTCGTCCCGTTCAAGTACGACTGGGCCTGGCAGAAGTATCTGGACGGCTGCGCAAACCACTGGATGCCGCAAGAAGTCAACATGACCGCCGACATCGCCCTCTGGAAAGACCCGGAAGGCCTGACCGACGACGAACGCCGCATCGTCATGCGCAACCTCGGCTTCTTCTCCACCGCCGACTCCCTGGTTGCCAACAACCTGGTCCTGGCCGTGTACCGCCTGATCACCAACCCGGAATGCCGCCAGTACATCCTGCGCCAGGCGTTCGAAGAGGCGATCCACACCCACGCCTACCAGTACTGCATCGAATCGCTGGCCATGGATGAAGGCGAGATCTTCAACATGTACCACGAGATCCCATCGGTCGCGAAAAAAGCCACCTGGGGCCTCAAATACACCCGCTCGATCTCCGATCCGAAGTTCGAAACCGGCACCGTCGAAACCGACAAAGAACTGCTGCGCAACCTGATCGCCTACTACTGCGTCCTGGAAGGCATCTTCTTCTACTGCGGCTTCACCCAAATCCTCTCCATGGGCCGCCGCAACAAAATGACCGGCGTCGCCGAGCAGTTCCAATACATCCTGCGCGACGAATCCATGCACCTGAACTTCGGCATCGACGTGATCAACCAGATCAAAATCGAAAACCCGCACTTGTGGGATGCTGAAATGAAGGAAGAAGCTTCGCAGATGATTCTGCAAGGCACTCAGCTGGAGATCGAATACGCGCGTGACACCATGCCTCGCGGCGTACTCGGCATGAACGCGGCGATGATGGAGGACTATCTGAAGTTCATCGCTAACCGTCGTCTGTCGCAGATTGGGTTGAAGGAAGAGTATCCGGGGACTACGAATCCGTTCCCTTGGATGAGTGAAATTATGGACTTGAAGAAAGAGAAGAATTTCTTTGAGACTCGGGTTATTGAATACCAAACCGGTGGTGCGCTTAGCTGGGATTAACTCCCGAGGCTAATCGAAAACCTAGAAGCCCCGATCTAATCGGGGCTTTTTAATGCCTAGAAGAAAACTTGGTCGTCCCTACATCACCTGGCTAAAACTCCTACAGCATATCCAGCCGTTTCCTGATTGATCCCACTTCAATGCACCTCTAAGCTCAATCCAGGTGCCTAAGAAACGCCCAACGTAGAAGCTGACTTATTCACACAGAACCGCGTTTTGTCTTGAAGACTTGCGCGTGAACTTGTGTGAAAGAGAATGGCTGTTGGGATTTCTTACCTCCTCTACGTTGGGTCTGGCTCTATCCAATTCATTCGTAGAGGTAATGGATATGCCCACACAACAAGCAATCCGCTCTCCTGGCATTTTGGAGATCGGTCATGTCTGATCCCTTCATCCCCACTGTCTTCACCCGCCAAAACTTATACCTTCACGCCCTCCTCCTGGAAAACCAGCCATGGTTCTGTGCCCGCGATCTGGGTCGCTTAATGGGTTTCCATTTGAACGATCGATTGGTCAGCAAACTAGACGAAGATCAGCGGCATACATTGCTGATCAATTATCACGGCCAGCCGGAGAAGCGCTTGATGCTCAGCGAGTCCGGCGTGTATGCGTTGCTGGTCTATCACTACGTGCCAGGGAATCGGTTGTTGCGCGAATGGTTGACTCATCAAGTGGTGCCCGCCTTACGTGATGCCGTGCCGTCGAAGAATCCTGATCGACCAATGTTGAGTTTGTTGGATTGGCCGGAGATGTCGTTGAGTCTGTTGCATTGGCAGGATGAGGGCTGGATTCGGCTGCGGGACATGCCTTATCTGTTGCTCAATCGCACGCGGCGGCGCGTTCCAGCGGTTAAGCCTTGGTGGCGCAAGGTCTTGGAGGCGATTTACTCTTCGAAGCACTCAATCGGCTAGACCTGGTTTCGCAGACGCCCCCCAGTCAGTATCGTCCGAGGGCTTTCAACCCTCGGCGATGTTATGAGCGCAAAGAGGAAAGAAAGCGCCTGGAGTGCCCTTGAGATTAAGGCCAATCGCCTTGGCGCATCGCTCAATCAGCGTTCAATTACCTCCAACCGCTGCTTCAACCTCTCATTCATCAGTGTTCCGTGCACGCCAGAATGAATTTCCCGATGACAACTTGGGCACACGGCCCCCACGTAGCGTGGATGATCTAACCCACCATCGGAGAGCCGGTTTACGTGATGCGGCTCTAAGTAGGGTGTGCCGTCCTTTTTCATAAAAGGAGCCGGCTTCTCACAGCTCTCACATTCACCCTCCGCGCGCATCAGTACATAGTGCGCAACCTTACGGCTGCGTTGATAGATCTTACGCGGAGCGGATTGCCCTAGATCATCGCTGCTAGGTTTACATGCAGCCAGAGCAGCCAACCGCGCTGCAGCCAGAGACCCAGAAAGGTCAGCCTCATCTTCATCCTGATCTTCAGCTTCAATTATTTCACTAGGAATGCCCATAGGGACTAACCGAAAAACAATCGCCGTCCGATCCTGGCCGTTCACATCAGGCTGGGTCCGCTCAAACATGTCGGCGCAAGAAAACTCACCCATGTATTCGTTGCCTTTACCTTTGCCGAGGGACTTAAACAAGTGCAGCGCTAGACCATTCTCCGCATGATTAGCGATGGATCTGTTGCCTCGGATCAAAGTCATCGGCCCGCGTTGTCCTTCACCGGTATAAAGGTACGCGCCTTTGTCCCAACCGTCGGCATACCCGTATTGCTCACCACTATCGCCCGTGAACAAAAATATCGCTGGGTAGGTCGCGGACTTTGCGATGCCGCTTTGGAGGCTCCCACCGAACAGTCCATTGATCTCAGTTTTTCTGTCGTAAATAGCCCCCGGCGTGAACTGCAGCACCGGGTCGCCCTCCCCACGCGGTAACTCCACAATAGTGAAGCCTCGCTTTTCCAGGTAACTGTTGGTCGGGCGTCCTCCAGAGAATTCGCCTACGGCAATGCCGGTCGCCAAAGAGACGATTTTCTTCGCCGGATACAGTTCGCCGCCCGCATGAATGGCATAACGATGAGCTAGGTTATTTTCCCAGCCCTGCCACTCACGCCTACTCCGATATTTACGATCAAACTCCAGCATCGCTTTGTCTATTCGTTCCTTCGAAACCGCTTTGATCGCCACGAGTGCTGCCCTTTATCGACAATTGCCGTAGGAAAATTCCTACTGCCGTCAAAGTACCAAAGGGTTTCAATACGTAACAGGGCGAAAAGCCACTATTTCTCGGCGATGGCGGCCTTTTCATCCCTTTGATTGATTCAACACGTGCGCCATGACTCGCTACCCGCTATTAATACCCTCCCCACTCAAGGACCCGAGCCCACCATGAAATTCGACCTCGCCTACTGCCTCAGCCTCGACGACAAGCTGTCGATCTATGACGTGCGGGATTTGAATTTTGACGAGACGATGGCATTCGATTCCGCCAAGGAACACTTCCAGTGTCCCAATGACGCCTGCCGGGCGGCCTTCGATGCGGCGAATGTGCTGACGACGTTCAACGCCAAAAACGTTAACTACGTTCGCACCCCGCACTTCAAGAACACGCCCAGCACGCGGCATGTGGCGGATTGTCCTTATGTCAGTCTCAAGGCATCGGCGTCAGGTGTGGACACGGACGGTGCGGAATCGGATGACAGTCGCGAGGAGCATTTTCCGTCGGAATTGTTACTGACTCGGCGTGAGTATGTGCGCAAGCCGTCGAACCCGGCGGTGGCGGCGGATGTGGTGCGGGATGATCCGAAACCCACGTCAGTGGATAAGCACACGGAACACCCGAGCCGCGAGTCGGCGCCGGACAAGACCAGTGTCTTCGCCCACCCGGTGGAGTGTTTTGTGTCGAACTTCGAAGACAAGGAGTTGCTCAAGCGCATGCCGCTGAAGATTGGCGAGCACACGGCGCCTTATGGGTCGTTCTTCAAGAAGATCGAATACCTGACGGACAACAAGGGGCTGATTTACTGGGGCAAGATCAAGGAAATCAAGGATTACACCCAGAGTTTTCGTATCGATTTCGAGCAGAAGGTCTGGTTCAAGCAGGCGGATGAGGCGAAGAAGAAGCCGTATTCGGTGAATGTTTATTTGAGCAAGAAGTTGATCGACAACTACCGCAAGCGCAAGGCGTTTCTGGAAGAGATCAAGCACGCCAGTGAGAGCGGCAAAGAGTTGTTTTGCTTTTTCTATGGGGTGACGCCGGAGTTGAAGCAGGTGCCGAGCAAGAAAAACCCCGAACAGACGTTCGGGGTGTTCAGTGCGAATATCGAGAACCTGGATCACTTCATTGTTCGTGAAGCGCCGGGGTTGGACGATAAGTAACGCGCGTCAGGGTAATTGCAGCGCGGCACTGCCGGGGTGTTGCTGGATGAGGTTGTAGGGCAGGACGCTGAACGCTGTGTCGCGGCACATGGAAGAGATGTGCGGGAACGATGGCACTAACTTGATGCCGCTTTTGGTGAAGTACCAGGACGGGTATGCCCATGGTTGTTCCTCGCCATAGATGCAGCCGTCTTCACGTTCTGTGGTGGTTTTCATTTCGTCGGGATAGAGCGCGCTGAGTTGCTGAACCAACCATGGCGCCAGGGTTTTGGTGCGGTAGTCGGAATAGGCGTCGTACGATTCGGAAGACGGCGTGGCGTCGTTGTACTCGCGCTCGTAGTGCAGCGGTTTGCCCTGGCCGAGCCACAGCACGTCTTCAAGGGTCAGGGTCTTGCCGGTTTTGACGTCCAGATTGAGTGGCATGTCGTTTTCATCGGTATAGGCGCCGCCGCAACTGTACTCGGTGGCAATGCTCACGCTGATGGTCGACGGCCCCATCCACAAGGGTTCTACCGTTTGTGCGTAGAACGTCTCGCCGGCACTGGCCTCACAGTCGAACTTCCCCGCCACTTCTTGCCACAGGCGCCCCATCAATTGTTGATTGATGCGCTGGCGCTCCGCGGCGGTGTACCCCGACATCACTTCAAACAGTGTCGTTTCGGATGTTGGTTCAATCCACCATTGCAGCGAGTAGCCCATGAAGGTTTCGGCCTTGCCCTTCTTCAGGTCCAGGCCTTGCAGACGCAGGTACTCGTAAGGTGACTGATCACGCAGGGTGGTGAGAAAGGGCACGGTTGCGGCGGGCGCGGGTGCAATGTTGGCTTGCTGTAGATCGACTTTCAGCACCTTGCCTTCGGGGCTGCGCCATTCACCGGACCAACCGTCGGGCTTGGGCTGTAGACGAATCGTCGGGTGGGGAGCGTCCTGATAACCCCGCAGCGGAGCCTCGTCGAGCACCAGCGTTTCCCCGTCCTTTTGGCCGCTGAGCATCAGGTCCTTACGGTACTTTTGGTAGAAGTAGCGGCCACCCACGTCGTCGGCGCTGTCGGCGTTTACTTCAAGCACGATTGGCGTTTTGCCCAAGGTGCCGGTGTAGACCTGCTTGCCACTTTCGGCCCACAGCGCGGTAGAAAACGTTGAACACACCAGCGCGGCAATGCTGGTTAGACGACACAATCCTTTGAACATCAAATCATCCTTGGGTAAATGGCTGGGCATTCTCAGGGTAATTGCAGCGCTACGCCGCCGGGGTGTTGTTTGACGAGGTTGTAAGGCAGAACGCTCCAGTCAATGTCTCGGCACACTGCCGCCGCGTGAACAAAAACGGGCTCCAACTTGAGGCCTTTTTCGGTGAAGTACCAGAGAGGGGAATTCCAAAGGTTATCGTCGTTGTAGACGCAATCGTTCTCCTCCACTTCGGGCTTTGGCGTCATTTCGCTGGGGTTGAGTTTGAGCAATTGCGCCACCAGCCACGGCGCCAGTTCTTTATTGCGATATTCATAATGAGCTTTGAACGCCGGGGATGAGTAATCAAAGCCCTCTTCGAAATGCACGGGTTTGCCCTGCCCCACCCACAGCACATCATCAAGCGTCAGGACATTGCCGGTCCTGGTATCAAAGTTGAGCGATTCGTTGTCCAGATTCGGATGAAGACCACCGCAATAGAAGTCGGTGGCGGTAATGACGCTCATCACCGAAGGCGACATCCATACGGGATGACTTGTTTGAAAATAGGACCCCGGGGCACCATCGACAGTGCACTCCAAAGTTCCCCCGACGCCCTGCCACAAGCGCGCCATCAGTCGCTGATTGATGCGTTGAAGCACTTCAGCGGGATAACCCGAAATGACTTCGAACAGTTGCACTTCTGATTGCGGCTCGCTCCACCATTGCAGCATGTAGCCCATGAAATTTTCGGTCTGGCCTTGTTTGAGTTTCAGGCCTAGCAAGCGCAGGTATTCGTAGGGCCATTTGTCATGAAGTTCGACGAGATAGGGCAAGGTATCGGCGGGCGCTGGCGCAAGTCTGGCTTGCTGCAGCTCCATCTTCAGCACTTTGCCCTTGGCGCTGGTCCACTCGCCAGACCAGCCATCCGGCGTGGGTTTGAGGCGCATGGTCGGGTAAGGCTGACTTCCACCGCCCTCCTCCAGTACCAGTGTTTCCCCTTCTTTTGTAAGGCTCAGAACCAAGTCCTTACGGTACTTTTGGTAGAAGTAACGACCGTCGCCAGAGTCAGGATTCATTTCCAGCACAATCGGCATTTTGCCCAAAGTCCCGGTATAGACCTGAGTACTGGCGTCAGCCCAAATCACAGGCGAAGCCGTTAAGCACGCCAGGACGACAACTCCGGCCAACCAGCGCAATCCGTTGAACATCAGATCTTCCTTGGATAAATGGCCGTATCCAGCCTTAGGGCAATTGCAGAGCGACGCCGCCAGGGTGTTGCTTGATGAGGCTATAGGGCAAAAGACTCCATTCCACATGCCCACACGGCGCCTCCGCATGAGAGAAGTAAGGCTCTAACTTGATGCCTTCTTCAGTGAAATACCAAGTCGGGAGAATCCAACGGTCTGCTTCACCGTAAGCGCAGTTCTCGTCACTGCCAGGTATCTGATCGGGGTGAAGCTTATGCAACTGTTCGACTAGCCAAGGTGCAAGTTTTTGGGTGCGGTACTCGGAATACACTTCGCGCGCTTCCGGGGTTTGGTCATTCAGCTCTTCGTAATGCAGCGGTTTACCCTGCCCGACCCAAAGGACGTCTTCTAACGTCAGGGACTTACCGGTTTTGGCATCCAGGTTAATGGGCGCCTCGCTGTAATCGGGGTGCTGGCCGCCACAACGCCCCTCGGTTTCAACGTTCACGCTGATAACCGATGAGGTGATCAGCAGCGGTGTCATCACTTGGATAAGCGACGTATCGCTACCGCCAGCGAGACACCCGTAGTACCCCACCACTTGCCGCCACAATTGATTCATCAACTGCTGATTAATGTGATCGCGCGCTTCAGGGGTATACCCGGAAACCACTTCAAATATCGCCAACTTCGTCTGCGGCTCACTCCACCACTGCAACGAATAGCCATTAAATGTTTGTGTCTTGCCTTGCTTGAGTTTCAGACCTTGCAGGCGCAGATACTCATAAGGTTCCTGATCATGGAGCCTGGTTAGATAGGGCAACGTATTGGCCGGTAGTGGTGGGCTTTTGGCTCGCGCCAACTCGATCTTCAGCACTTTACCTTCAGGACTGATCCATTCGCCGGCCCAGCCTTCAGGCGTGGGCTGCAAGCGAATTGTCGGGCGCGGCGTGTCCTCGCCGTAAGGTTCTTCACCCTCTTTAAGAACAAGGGCTTTGCCTTCCTTTGTGCCGTTGAGCGCCAGATCCTTGCGGTACTTCTGGTAGAAGTAGCGGCCGGTCGCCGTTTCGGGGTCCATCTGCAGCACAATCGGCGTTTTGCCCAAGGTTCCGGTGTACACCTGAGCGCTGTTTTCCGCCCACAGCGGCGTAGAAAACGTTGAGCACGCCAGCGCGATAACGCCAGTCAGACGACACAATCCATTGAACATCAAATCATCCTTGAACGAAGCGAGCGTTTGCTCGGTAGTAATGGGCGCGGATTATGGCGAAGAGGCGTCAAACAATCGATGCCGCAATGTCGATCATTGCTGCGCCAGTTGCGACTGCAACTGCCCAATCTCGCGCTTCACTGCTTTACGCCGATCACGTGCAGCCTGAACACTTTGTTCATCCTGGCCGGAGTAAGTGCGTAACCAGTGCGCAATCATTTCTTCATCGGGCCAGTAATAGTCCTTATGGCCTTTACTCAGTCGCGGGGTGTCATTCCTCCGAGCGTCGAAGCGGCCAGCCTCGTATTCGTCAGCCGGTAGCGAACCCCATTCGGCGGCGTAATCCTGGAAAATCCAAGAGACTTCGTCGATGTGCTTTTGCGCACCGCGATGCCGGCGCTTATAGAAAACATACTCGCTACAGGCCTGCTCATAACGCTGCTCCATGAGATCGCCATCGATCCATTGAAACAAGTCATTCTGCGTCGCATGGCGCATCAAGCCGTAGAGCCAGCGCTCAGAGAAGCGTTGGATAAATCCGGCAACGTCAGCCTTTTTCGCGTCCGCGAAAATCATGCAGTAACGGGTTTTGATGTGCATGACGAACAGCACGTGCTTGCGCTGTACGGTGATCGCATGGACCAGCCACTGCTCTGTCAGATCAGCCGGTTCATCCTCTTCCGGGGTGGGCGATGGTGGATTGAAGTCCACGGGCGTGATTGTTTTACCCTTTTGGACGCGACTGAAAAACTGGCTGGCTGCTTCGGTGCAGTTAAAGATCAACATCAATGGCCCTCAAGCGTTAGGTGTACTTAATTAACCCACATACCAAGCATCACTAAAAGCAGCAAACCGATGTAGACCCAAGCATGTATGCGATCAGGTATCCGCCCGATCCAAGGCGTAGCCAGCCTCATGCCGATAATCGATCCAGCCCCCAATATCGCAAACGCCAACACATCCACATACCCCACAAACCACGGCCCCAGATCAAACTCGGTGAACCCGGCCATCGCCATGTAAGTCAGCGTCCCGGCCAGGGCCACGGGCAAACTCAGTGGGTTGGCCATGGATGTGGCTTGGGTCATGCTCAGGCCGCATCGCCTCAACAATGGCACGGTCATGACGCTGCCGCCCACGCCGAGAAAGGTGGCGATAGCGCCGATTCCTACACCAGATACCTCCACCCTTCCCAATCGTCGTGGGATTGCGTTACCCGAGTGCGTGAGAAAACCGCGCCTGAACAGGCAGTCCAGAATCGTAATGCCCAAGTACACGACGAAGGCATAGCGAATCACCTCACCCTTGGCCCACATCGCTGCAACAGCGCCGACCATCGCGCCCAACCCGATGTACCCACCTAACGGCCACAGATAATGGCGAATCAGGCTACCGGCGCGCTGATGTTTTCCGGTGGCGATCAGCGCGTTGACGATCATTACGCAAGTCGAAGTGGCAACGGCGATGTGCATTGCCGATTGACCGATGGGGTCGTCGGCCCCATGGCTGGCCATGAGCATCCGATACAGCAACGGCACCACGACGAAGCCGCCGCCGAAGCCGAACAGCACGGCGGTGATGCCGGTCATGCAGCCGAACAGTGTCAGTAAGAGGTAGAACATCGCGCATCGTCCAATAGTAGGGAGCGGTCGACGATAAAGCGGTGCCGCTTGGCCTGCTTCAGCAAGTCAGCCAATAATGCTCGCGTTTACGCCAACTGCTGGATATCGCCCGATGCGCAATGTTTCGATCAATCTGCTGGACGACACCCCGCGGCCGGTGGTGGCGATCGGTACGGATTATTCCCACGGTCATGTGTTGCCCCTTCATACACATCGACGGGCACAACTCCTGTATGGCGCCACTGGCGTGATGCAGGTCAGCACCCACGATGGCAACTGGGTGGTGCCGCCGCAACGGGCGGTTTGGATCCCGGCCGGGGTGGCCCATGAAGTGTTGATGCTCGGGGTGAGTACGCGGAGTTTGTACATCGAGCCGGCGGCGGTTGATCTGGGCAGTCGTTGCCAGGTGATCAGTGTGTCGCCGTTGATGCGGCATCTATTGATGGAGGCTGTAGAGGTGCCGTTGGCCTACGATGAGTCCTGGCGCGACGGTGTGCTGATCGACTTGTTGCTGCACGAACTGGCCCGTAGCGCTCATCTGCCGCTGCATATTCCGCTGCCCGTCGAAGGACGATTGCTCGGGTTGTGTCAGACGTTTCTCCAGCAGCCCAACATCCATCAAGCGCCGCAGTACTGGGCCGATCAGTTGCATATCAGCCTGCGCACCTTTAACCGCCTGTTTCGCCAACAGACCGGCCTGAGTTTCAGCCAATGGCGCCAGCAAGCGTGCGTGGTGCTGGCCCTGGCGCGGCTGGCGGTGGGGACGCCGGTGACGCGGATTGCCGTGGACTTCGGCTACGACAGCCCGGCGGCGTTCTCGTCGATGTTTCGCCGGGTACTGGGGCAGGCACCGTCCGTCTGGATGGATGCGGCGAAATAGCACAAATCAAAAAATGCGTTTGATCCGGGATCAAAACAACTGTACAAAAACACAGTACATTTTGAATCAGCACTCTCGAGCCCGGAGAACACCATGGCCTCTCTTGCGATGAAAATCACCCTGGAACGTATCGCCCTCTTCCAATTCACCCCGGCCCACAGCGCCCAGGCCCGAGCGATGCTGGGTTGGAGCGTGGAAGAACTGTCTCGGGAATCCGGGGTGTCCGTGGACGCCATAGAACGATTCGAGGCCGAACGCGACGTGCTGGATGTCACCCGACTGGCGTTGGCGTACCGGTTTGAATCGGAAGGACTGGTGTTCTTCCCCGGGTTTGCGCCAGGCAGGGGGATGAATGTGAAGGGGGCGACACCCAATCCGGTGGCGCGGCCGGATTATGCGATGGTTGAGTGAGGTGTCCGCAGATGAGTGATATCGATGCAGGGGCCGTGCGAGCCAAAGCCGAATACGTGATGAAAATAGGCATGCTTCTGAAAGCCGGTGAACTAAGCAATGCCGAAGCGGCGCAAAAGCTTGGGCTGTCTCAGGCGGATCTCGATGAAGTGCTACGAGGACAACGTCGCGATGTGACCATGGCAAAGATCTCGGGGCACCTGAATCAGCGACAGGATGAGCCTCGCTAACGGAGTGATGAGACCCGGGCCGCCTCCATGGCAGGCGGCTCGGTCCCACATCATCAAGCGCTCTACGCCGTCACCTGATCGCCAACGCTTTCCAGTTCCGACCACCAAGGGCTGCCGCGCTGCGGATACATCACGTTGAACGCCTCGCCCATCTGCGGCGTGCTGATCGACACGTTCCGCTCCCAGGCCAGCGCCAGGATGCGATCGAAGGGTTCGTACCAGGCGTGCATCGACAGGTCGAAGGTGCCGTTGTGAATCGGCAGCAGCCAGCGCCCTTTGAGGTCGATGTGCGCTTGCAGGGTTTGTTCGGGTTGCATGTGCACGTGTGGCCATTCGACGTTGTAGGCACCGGTTTCCATCAGGGTCAGGTCGAACGGGCCGTACTGTTCGCCGATGCGTTTGAAGCCGTCGAAGTAGCCCGTGTCACCACTGAAGAAGATCCGGGTGTTGCCGTCGATCATCACCCACGAGGCCCACAGCGTGCTGTTGCCATCGAACAGGCCGCGACCGGAGAAGTGCTGCGACGGTGTGGCGATGAATTGAAGGCCATCGACTTCAGTGCCCTGCCACCAGTCCAGTTGGCGAACTTTGCTGGCATCGATGCCCCACTTGATCAGGGTATCGCCCACACCCAACGGCGTGAGGAAGTATTTGGTCTTGTCCGCCAGTTTGAGCACCGCGTTGTAATCAAGGTGGTCGTAGTGGTCATGGGACAGGATCACCGCTTCAATCGGCGGCAATTCTTCCAGGCTGATCGGCGGCTGGTGGAAACGCTTGGGGCCGGCCCATTGCACGGGGGAGGCGCGCTCGGCGAATACCGGGTCGGTGATCCAGAATTTGTCTCGCAGTTTGAGCAGTACCGTGGAGTGACCGAGGCGGTAGACGCTGTGGTTCGGAGCGGCGATCAGCGCGGCCTGGGTCAGGGTGTGCACCGGGATGGCAGCACTCGGGCGGGTGCTGCGTGGTTTGTGGAAGATCATGTTCCACATAATGCGCAGCATTTTGCGAAAGCCTTCGCGCTGGACCGGTTGGTGATTTCGGAAATGCCCTTCTACCTGACGAGAGGCTTCAGGTCGGATGGCGATTTGTGCAGAGGAATTTGTATTGGCCATGAAGGAATGACTCCAGAAAAACCGCGCGATTCACGGGTTTCCGCTTTGGGACGTTAAATGGCCAAGGCACGCACGCATCAGCCGAAGATCTGTTTTTAGCCGTGCAGGATTAACAGCGGATTACACTGCACAGTGTAGTTTCTAGGTTGCATCAATCCTGATGACAAGTAAACTGCCGAGTGTAATTCCCACCTTTTCCTGCCGAAGCGTACTTATGACAGCTCCACAACGCCTGACCGACCGAAAACGCGAAGCCATCATCCAGGCGGCGATTGCCGAATTCCGTACCAACGGTTTCGAGATCACCAGCATGGACAGGATCGCCGCCACGGCAGGTGTGTCGAAGCGCACGGTGTACAACCATTTCCCGAGCAAAGAAGAGCTGTTTGCCGAAATTCTCAACCAGTTATGGGCGCGGGTTACGGAAGAACAGGACACCTCGTACCGCCCTGACCTGCCCCTGCGCGATCAGCTTCGGCAGCTCCTGTTGGCGAAAATGCAGATGATGGGTGATAACAATTTTCTCGACCTGGCGCGTGTCGCCATAGCCGCGACCATCCATTCCCCCGAACGTGCGCAGAACATGATCACCCGCATGGGCGAACGCGAAGAGGGCCTGACCCTGTGGATTCGCGCCGCCCAGGCCGATGGCCGACTGAAACCGGTCGCCCCGGAATTTGCTGCACAGCAGGTCCAGGGTTTGCTCAAATCCTTCGGGTTCTGGCCGCAGATTTCCATGGGCCAGACCGGCCTTTCGCCCGAGGTACAAAGCACGGTCGTCGAGTCGGCCATGGACATGTTCCTGGCCTGCTACCAGCTCTAGAACAAGTCCCGCCACGCCTGCGCCCGTGTTAAATGGCTCCCAAGGACACTGATTATTCCCGTTGGAATAAATGACAATGTCAGCCGCTTTACCGATGAACGGTAACTCTGAATAAAACACGGCAAAGTGTTTCAGAATGAATCTGGCGCAGGGAATTATGGAAAACCAACGCGGCAAGGGCCTTTCGTTTGCCCGACGCATCTACATGCCCAGAACGGTCGGTCTGGGCATCGGCTGTATCTGTGTGACCGCCGCGCTTTATCCATTGAACCTGCCCGGCTGGGTCTGGGTGCTGATGCTGCTCAATGGCTTCGTCTGGCCCCACCTCGCCTACCAGATGGCCACCCGGTCACCGTTTCCCTATCGCGCCGAACGCCGCAACATCATTTGCGACTCGCTGTTCGGCGGCTTCTGGGCGGCTGCCGCTCAGTTCAACCCGATCGTGACCGTCACCATTCTGTCCATGATGACGATGAACAACGTCGCCGCCGGTGGCCCGAGGTTGTTTCTGCACGGCGCCCTGGCGCAAATAGTCGGCGTCATTGTTGCCTGGCTCCTGTTCGGCATCGGCTTTACCCCGAGGGCCACGCCGATTCAGGTGTGGGCTTGCCTGCCGTCGCTGACTCTTTACCCGTTGGCAGTGGGAATGGTGTGTTATCGACTGGCGTTCAAACTCGCCGAACACAAACGCACCTTGAGCGCGTTGAGCCGCACCGACAGCCTGACCGGCCTGCTCAACCACGGCGCCTGGAAGGACCTGTTGCACGTCAAGTTCGAGCAATGCCGGCAGAACCAGGTCGCGTCGGTGATTGCCCTGATCGACATCGATCATTTCAAGGCGATCAACGACACCTACGGGCATATCGTCGGCGATACGGTGCTGCGGCAATTGAGCGTGGAGCTCAAGCGCACCCTGCGTGACAGTGATCTGGCCGGCCGCTATGGCGGCGACGAGTTCTGCGTGATCCTGACGAACATGTCATTGCAGCAAGCCAGGGAAGCGATGGAACGTTTGCGCGAAGTGCTCAACGAATATCGCCACCCGCACGCGCCCGAACTGCGCATCAAGCTGAGCATTGGCCTGGCCGCGTACCAAACGCCTTTCGCCGACGCGATTGCCTGGCTCAACGACGCCGACAAAGCCCTCTACACCGCGAAAAACACCGGCCGTAACAAGATCAGCATGGCGTCGAGTCATTCAACATCGATTCAGCCAATCGACGCTTACGCAGGACTATAGTGATCCCAAGTCCCGATTCCCTGCCGAGCGCACCATGAACTCCACCAAGTCCGACACCCAACCAGCCGCCCCCGTAGATCACCTGCGCTTCCACCGCCCTCACGCTCATCTGGCGCCGACCTTCGGTAATGACAAATTCGCCCTGCGCGCCGAGGCGTTTGCACGGTTCTTCGGCACGCCGACGTTTCTCGGGGCGCAAACCCTGATCGTGGCTATCTGGATCGGCGTCAACCTGGCGGGCGTGACTCACTTCGATGTCTACCCGTTTATCCTGCTCAACCTGGCCTTCAGCCTGCAAGCAGCCTACGCCGCGCCGTTGATCCTGCTGGCCCAGACCCGTCAGGCCGCGCGAGACAAAGCCCAGTCTGACGCCGACGCGCAACACCGCGAAGCCTTGGCCGTCGCCAACAGCGAGCGCCAGGCGCAGGCTGCGCAGAACACCGCGCAATTGCTGGAACTGCTGGAACAGAACACCCGCCTCACCGAAATGACCAAGGCCTTGACCGAACGCATCGAAAACCTGACGTCGGAAATGCATCAGCACTTTGTGCGCAAGGACGAACCCAAAACGCCGATCTAAGGCAAGCGCAGCGCTCGCCCCAGCTCGTCAAACAACGTCACCACCGAGCGCAAGGCGCGGCAGTCCGGACGCGTCAGCAACCATAGCGCCGTGTCGCAGCCCTGCAACGGCCCGGTCAACGGTTGCAAACCCTCGTCGATCAGAAAGTCCGGCAATGCCGCGACGCCAAGCCCCGCCCGCACCAACCCGGTCACCGACAACAGGCTGTTGCAGCGATAACCCGGCACCACGCCGGGCCATTGCTGGCGGCGCCAGGCGATGGTCGGGTGGTCCGGCAGGAAGTCGTCCGGGGCGATCCAGGTCAGCGCTGCCAGATCGGTGGGATCGACGGTGTTCAGATAGGCCGCACTGCCACAGACCCGGTACGACACCTGCGCCAGCCATCGACCGACCAAGTGTTCGGGCGGTGTGCGAGTCAGGCGCAGGGCGATGTCGGCATCCCGGCGGCTGAGGTTGGCGAAGTCGTTGGAGGTGCTGAGTTCGATGTTCAGCGCCGGGTAGGCCGGCATGAACTGCGCCAGCGCCGGCAGCAGCAACTCTTGAAGGACGGAGTCGGTACAGGTCAGGCGCACGGTGCCACTGATGATTTCACCACCCTGCTCCACGCCGACACGCGCCGCGTCCAGTGCCTGTTCGGCGCGTTCCGCCTGTTCGGCCAGGGTCTGGGCCAAGGTCGTCGGCAGATAACCGGCGCGGCTCTTTTCGAACAATTGTTGACCTAGCGCGGCTTCCAAGCGGCGCACGGCCCGGAACACCGTCGAGACATCGACCCTTAACAACTGGGAAGCCCGGGCCAGAGAGCCGCCGCGAACCAGGGCAAGGATCAGGGCCAGGTCCGGGTAGTCCAGTCGATAGTGCGTCGGTGCATTGATCAATTGGGGTAACGCCAATATTGAGTGCGCGAACGCCAATCTATAGTGACTGCCAGAAACGAACAACCTCGCCACAGGTTTGGTCGCCATTTTGCAGATCTCAGCCGACAAGGAAAATCACATGGACTCTGTTTCTCCTGACCATCCCATCCGCATCGCCCTGATCGGCGATTACGACCCGCAAGTCACCGCCCATCAAGCCATCCCCATTGCCCTCGGCATGGCCGCCGAACACTCGGGCCGGGACGTGCAATTCCAATGGCTGGCCACCGACCGCATCCATGCCGGTACGCCGCTGGAGCACTTCGATGGCTTCTGGTGTGTGCCTGCCAGCCCCTATCGCGACATGGACGGCGCATTACGCGCGATCCGTTTTGCCCGCGAACACCAACGCCCCTTCCTCGGCACCTGCGGTGGTTTTCAACACGCAGTGCTGGAATACGCGCGCAATGTGTTGGGCTGGGCCGATGCCGAGCACGGCGAGACATCCCCCGACGCCGCACGGGCGCTGCTCACGCCGCTGACCTGTTCGCTGGTGGAGGCCGTCGACAGCATTCACCTGGTTAAAGGTTCGTTGCTCGCCACGGCGTATGAAACGTCCGAGATTCACGAAGGCTATCGCTGCCGCTACGGTGTGAATCCGCAGTTCGAGCAGGCGCTGTTGAACGGGCAACTCAACGCCGTGGGTCACGATTCGAATGGCGATCTGCGGGCGGTGGAACTGAGAGGTCATCCATTCTTTGTCGCGACCCTGTTCCAGCCGGAACGTGCTGCGCTCAAAGGAACGTTGCCGCCATTGGTGGCAGCCCTGATCGATGCCTGCGCGAGGCAGAAAACATGATCGCCCCGCCCCCCGTCATCTCGGTTTAACCGCGGAAAAGATCGCAGCCTTCGGGCGTACACATCCCCGGTAGGCGCTGCCGAACGCTGCGATCTTTTGACGTTACCCCCGAACCAAACTGCGCACCGCCGAAATCTCCGGCACTTCCAGCCGGTTCATATACACCCGCAACGGTTCGGTGATGTTGATCCGGTCATCGATATTCTGATCCAGCAACAGCTGAATCAGCTCACGCTTAAGGGTCATCGCCTGCTCGGGTCCCGGCGCCCAGACGAATTCGCTGGTGGGGATGATGCCGTCATCCGCCACGTCCATGCCGAAGGCGTCTTCGCTGAAGCGCACGATGTACTGGCCGGTCTTGCGATTGAGGCCGACGAAGCCCTTGAGTTGGTCGGCGGCCTGGCAGATGAGCTGGGAAGTGATGCGCATATAAACCTCACAAAAGGTCGCAAAGGGACCGGTGATCGATGGTTTACACGCAAGGGCTGGGGAACGGGTTTCCCTCTGCCGGGGAAACTGCCGGGGCCAAGAGTACTGCAAAGAACCGCACAAAAGCGCTGAAAAAAATCGCTTTAAACACGTTTATGTCGGTCTGGCGATGGCGCTCCCGGCGCTCAGTTGTTAAAAGGTACGTCTTTGAAAACCTCTGCGAAAGGACCTCGACCATGCCTGCTACCTTCACCAAGAGCGCCTTGGTACTGAGCCTGTTGCTCGGCCTCGGCCAGGCACAGGCCGCCAACCAGCCCAGCCCCACCGCGCGTGCGACCACGCTGGGCATCCCGCATCCGGCCGTGATTGCCCACCGTGGCGCGTCCTTCGATACCCCGGAATCCACCGCCGCGTCCTACAAACTGGCCCGCGACCTGGGCGCCGACTACCTGGAAATGGACCTGCAGCGCAGCAAGGACGGCGTGCTGTTTGCCCTGCACGACAACAACCTGCAGCGCACCACCGACGTCGCCACCAAGTTCCCCGAGCGCAAGGACGCCCCGGCCAATCAGTTCACCATCGCCGAGCTGAAAACCCTCGACGCTGGCAGCTGGTTCAACACCGCTTACCCGGATCGCGCGCGTCCTTCCTACGTCGGCCTGAAAATCCTGACCCTCGATGAAATCATCGACATCGCCCAGGGCAACCCGCTGCACAAACCCGGCCTGTACATCGAAACCAAAGAGCCGAAGCAATTCCCCGGCATCGAGCGCGACCTCAAGGAAAAACTCCAGGATCGCGGCTGGCTGAGCCCGGTCGGTTCGAAACTGGCGAAAAGCGAGATTGCGGTCGGCCAGGGCAAAGGCAAGGTCGTGCTGCAAACCTTCGAGAAGAGCAGCCTCGAACTGCTGCAAAAAGAAATGCCGAACGTGCCGAAGATCCTGTTGCTGTGGGTCGGTGACGGCAGCATCGAGCCGAAATCCAAAGTGACCTTCGCTGAGTCCGGCGACAAGGACAAAGCCACTTACTACGCCAAGCAAGAGCCGAAAAGCAAAGCCGAATTCCAGCAATGGGTCGAGTACGCCAAGGCCCAGGGCGCGATCGGCACCGGTCCTTCGGCCGCGTTGACCAAGGGCGGCGATCAGAGCTACTCGGACCTGGTCAAGCCATGGATGAACCAGTTCACCCACGATCAGGGCCTGCTGGTGCACGTCTACACCATCGACGATGCGGTGGATTATCAGAAAGTCATGGATGCCGGTGTCGACGGTATCTTCACCAACCGCGCCAGCGAATTGCTCAAGTTCTACAAACGCCCGGCGGCGGGCACCGTGGCGCAATTGCTGCAGAACAACGGCTACTGATCGGCGCACCGCATTAACGCCTTCGCGAGCTTGCTCGCGAAGGCCGTTTTTAAGGGTGAATTAAGTTGCGCCGGTTAACCTGAGCCCACTTAAACAGATCACCCCAAGGAAAGACTTTTATGAAAACCCTGACTGCCCTGTTCACCGCCGCTGCCCTGACCCTCACTGCCGGTATGGCCCAGGCTGACATCCGCGTCGACCAGATCCCTGAGCTGGTCAAAAGCGGCAAGATCAAGCCACTGGAAGAAATGAGCCAGGCAGCGCTGAAACTGCATCCGGGTGCGACCATCACCGACACCGATCTGGACAACCACTTCAACGGCTATGAATACGAAGTCGAATTGAAAGATGCCAAAGGCGTTGAATGGGACGTGGATTTCGATGCCGCCACCGGCAAAGTCCTGAGCAACAAACAAGACACATAATCCCCCAATCCCTGTGGATCACCGCCATCCCTGTAGGAGCGAAGCTTGCTCGCGAAGGCGGCAGCACATCCAGCATTGATGTGACTGACACACCCCAATCCCTGTAGGAGCAAAGCTTGCTCGCGATAGCGGTGAATCAGGCGACATCAATGTTGGCTGATCGTCCGCTTTCGCGAGCAAGCTTCGCTCCTACAGGGGTTATGCGAAATCCAAAAAACGCACGATCATCCGGTCGTGCGTTTTTTTGTGCCTGCGCGCGCCAGGATCGCTAGAATCCGTTCACGGCGTTCAAGCAGAGAACAAGAAACATGCAAACAGCGGCAGCAGACATCACCACCATCGGCCGCATCAGCGCCGTGCCGGCGATTCTTCAGGTGATCCGGGAAATGACCGGCCTGCGCTTTGCCGCCGTGGCCCGTGTCACCGAGGATTCCTGGACGGCCTGCGCCGTGCTCGATCAACTGGACTTCGGCCTCAAGGTCGGCGGCGAACTGGATGTGGTCTCCACCCTGTGCCATGAAATTCGCCAGGCCCATGTGTCGGTAGTGATCGACAAGGCCAGTGAAGACCCGCTGTACCGCGATCATCACACCCCGCGCCTGTACCAGTTCGAAAGCTATATTTCGGTCCCGGTGTTCCGTACCGACGGGCGTTTCTTCGGCACCATCTGCGCCCTCGACCCTAACCCCGCCGAGCTCAAGAGCAGCGCGATCCAGACCACCATGGAGTCGTTCGCCAGGGTGCTGTCGCTGCAGATCGAAGCCGAAGAAAACCTGCAACAGACCGAAGCGGACTTGCAGCAGGAACGGCAAACCGCCGAACTGCGCGAACAGTTCATTGCCGTGCTCGGCCATGACTTGCGCAACCCGCTGTTCGCCATCAGCGCCGCCGCCGAAATGCTCCAGCGCAAATCCCCCAATCCGGCCAGCGACAAACTGGTGCAGCACATCCTCACCAGCGCCCGACGTGCCGCGCAATTGGTGGACGACGTGCTGGACTTCGCCCGTGGCCGCCTGGGCAATGGCATCCCGCTCGATATCGCGACCTGCCCGGACCTGGGCGATGCGCTACAGCATGTGATTTCAGAGATCCAGGGCGTGCACCCGCAACGGGTCATCCGCGCGTCGATCGGCGACCTGCGAGACGTCCAATGCGATCGCGAGCGTGTCGCGCAATTGCTCTCCAACCTGCTGGCCAATGCTATTGCCCATGGCGATGTCCGAGGTGACATCGAAGTCATTGCGCAGGTGGATCAGGGCGCCTTGATGCTGGCGGTGAAAAATCAGGGGACGATCCCCGAAGCCGTGCTGCCCCATCTGTTCCAGCCCTACTCGCGACCGACCCGCGACACGCCCCAGGCCGGCCTCGGGCTGGGCCTCTACATTGCCAGTCAGATTGCCCAGTCCCATGGCGGCCAACTGCACGTGGCGTCCACGGCGCAGAGCGGCACGCTGTTTACCTTCAGCCTGCCGGCCGCGAGTTAAGTCGACGTACTGACCATCGACCCGGACGTGCTGCTGCCTTCCTGCTGCAACGCCTGCAACAACGCCGCCGTAGCGGTCTGCAATGAACCCGAGGTGGTTGCGATCTGCGATTGCGCGGCGGCCACATCGGCGGCTTTGGCATCGGCGCTTTCCTGTTTGGCCTGAGCGGCTTGCAGTTGCTGTTGTTGTTCCTGCAATTGCTTTTGCAGCTCGGCGATCTGCTTGCGCAAGTCCTTCACCGCGTCGGATTCCGTGCTGCTGCTCGAACTGCCGCCACCCGCCGCCGGCGCCGTACCGTTCGCGGAAGTCTTGGAGGTATCGCTGGAGGCAGCCGCCGTCACGGAGGTCGCGTCGTCGGTGCTGTCGCTGATCGCGGTTTTGCTGGTCGGTGTTGAAAGGGTCTGGTTGATGGAAACCGAGGTGATGCTAACCATGGGATTGATCCTAGGTGGGTTCAGGTTAAACCCATCATCGACATCCGCTGGCCGCACTTGAGATCGACTGTGTACCGGTTTGGTAAGCGAACCGGTACACAGTGTTTTTGCTTAAGCGCTCAGACGCGCCGTCACTTCATTCAACTGCCCCGACAAGCCGTGCAGGTTGTGGCTGGCGGCTTCGGTACGTTGCACGTTGTCCAGGTTGGTACTGGCGATGGTGGTGATCTCGGTCAGGTTGCGCGAGATGTCTTCGGCCACCGAAGTCTGTTCTTCGGCGGCGGTGGCGATCTGGCGGTTCATGTCGCGGATGGCTTCCACGGCATGGGTGATGCGCTCCAGCATCGCGCCGGCCTCGGTCACCTGGGCGACACTTTCTTCGCTGCGCGACTGACCGCTTTCAATCGCCTGGGCTGCGTCCACCGCACCGGTTTGCACGGTCTGGATGATCTGGTTGATCTCGATGATCGACGCCGCCGTGCGCTGGGCCAGGCTGCGCACTTCGTCGGCCACGACCGCAAAGCCGCGTCCGGCTTCACCGGCACGGGCCGCTTCGATGGCGGCGTTGAGCGCCAGCAAATTGGTCTGCTCGGCGATGCCGCGAATCACTTCCAGCACTTTGCCAATGCGGCCGCTGTCGGTTTCCAGACGACGGATCACCGTGGCCGTATTGGCGATTTCGCCGCGCATCTGGGTGATGGTGTGAATGGTGCCCTGCATAACCTTTTCGCCTTGCTGGGCGGACTGGTCGGCATCGTCGGCGGCGCGTGCCGCATCGGCGGCGTGACGCGCCACTTCCTGAGCCGTGGCGGACATTTCGTTCATCGCCGTGGCCACTTGGTCGGTGCGGTTGAACTGTTCGTTGGTGCCGCTGGCCATCAGGCCGGCGATGGCGTTCAACTCGCCGCTGGCGCTGTCCAGGTCCTTGGCACTGCGCTGCAAACGGTTGAAGGTTTCGGCGAGGAAATCGCGCAGGGTGTTGGCGGCCATGGCCAGTTTGCCCAGCTCATCCTGACGGGTGCTGGCCACGCGGTCGGCGAACTTGCCCTGGCTCAGTTGCGCCACGTAGTCGATCAGTTTGCGGATCGGGTCCACCAGGTTGCGGTTGATCAGCCACAGGCTCAACAGGCCAATCAACAGACCCGAGGCGAGCATCACGATAATCCCCAACATCACCGTGCGCTCGGCACCGGCGCTGATCAGTGCCGATTGCTCGGTGCCCTGCTTGCGCAGTTCGCCGACCAATTCGCTCATTTGATCGCTGGTGGCGCGGTCCACGCCTTTGACGGCGGTGTCGCCAGCGGTTGGGTCGGCACCGGCGGCGACGTAGGCATCGCGTCCTTTCTGGTAGGCGCTGCCCAACTGACGGTGTTCGTCACGCAGGCGTTCGATGCGGGTCTTGAGCTGGCCGTCCAGGCCTTTCTGGCTGGCCAGTTCGCTGAGGATGCCCTGCACGTCGCGCTGGCGGTCTTCGAATTGCTTCCAGTATTTATCCAGGTCCGCCGGCTGCTTGCCGCGCAGCAGGACGTTTTTCCACTCCTGTACCTGCACTTTGAATTGCAGGTTGGCCTCATCGATCAATTGCGAAGTGTGCAACGGCCCGTCGATCAGATTGGCGTAGCTTTGCACGCCGCTGGACAGGAAATGAAAGCAGGCCAAGGCGATCAGCAACATCGCCAACAGGCTGCCGCCGAGCAATGCGAGGATTTGGGCTCTCAGGGATTTTTGCAGCATCGAGTGATACTCATGACAGGAAATAGGCACGCCTGGTTGGGCGTGAGAGACGTCCAAACTTCCCTGTCTGCGGTCCCGGCTCGTGGCCGAAGCCGCGCAACCTAACACCTGCGTCATCGGCGTGCCAGAGCGGTTCTTGAATCAATTCCGATCATCGGTAGCGCACACGTTTGCGCACCACGCAACTGTCACAAAACCGTCAAGAGACCTTGCGATGATGCGGCTCAAGTGAACCTGTGAAACCCGCGACAGGCACTTCCTCCCAGCGAGACCTCATGAACCACAGCATCGATCACACTCACCGCGACACTGACTTGTTCGGCTTGCTGTACGGCTTCCGTTTTCGTCCGGGTGAGCGCGGCCGGGAGATCGATTCGGCTGAGGCGCTACGCTGTTTGCAGCAACCGGATGACAGCGACGAATTCCTCTGGCTGCACCTGAACCTGGCCCACGCCGCGTGTGAGCGCTGGATGAAAAGTCATCTGGAATTGCCCGAGGAGTTTTTCGAGGCGCTGCACGAGGGCTCGCGTTCGACGCGGATCGAGCATGTGGATTCGGCATTGCTGGCGGTGGTCAACGATGTGGTGTTCAACCTCAGCAGCATGGTGTCCTCGGATGTCTCGACGCTGTGGGTCTGCGCCCGCAGCAAATTGATCATCAGCGCGCGCCTGCAACCGCTGCACTCGGTGGATAAGTTGCGTTCCTCGGTGAAGGCCGGCGAGTGCTTTCGTTCGCCGCTGGAATTGCTCGTGCACCTGCTGCGCGATCAGGGCGAAGTGCTGACGCAGATCGTGCGCAAGACCAGCCAGAGCGTCGATCAGATCGAAGACGAATTACTCTCCTCGCGACTGTCGACCAACCGTGCCGAACTGGGCGCCAATCGTCGGGTGCTGGTGCGCTTGCAACGGCTGCTGGCGCTGGAGCCGGGGTCGTTGCTGCGCCTGCTCAACCGGCCGCCGCAATGGCTGCAGAAGGAAGACGTGAAGGAGCTGCGCAAGTCCACCGAGGAGTTTGCGCTGATCATCAACGACCTCACGGCCCTGGGTGAACGGATCAAGCTGTTGCAGGAAGAAATCGCCGCCAACCTCAACGAACAGAGCAACCGCACGCTGTTTACCCTGACCGTGGTCACGGTGCTGGCGTTGCCGATCAACATCATTGCCGGTTTTTTCGGGATGAACGTGGGTGGCGTGCCGCTCTCCGGCGACCCGGAAGGTTTCTGGATTCTGGTGGCGCTGGTGGCGACCTTTACCTTGATTGCCGGGCGTTGGGCGTTTCGTAAGCGCCAGGATTATTAACGCACCCCATTCCTCTGTAGGAGCGAGGCTTGCCCGCGAATGGAACGCCTCGGTCTATCTGAATGACCGCGTTATCGTTCTTCGCGGGCAAGCCTCGCTCCTACAGGACGTTGATCGTTCCCACGCTGTTGATCGTTCCCACGCTCCGCGTGGGAATGCAGCCAGGGACGCTCCGCGTCCCAAAGCGGACGCAGAGCGTCCGGGGAGGCATTCCCACGCGGAGCGTGGGAACGATCAGTAGGTGAAAAACCCCAAACACTGACCCACCGCAGTCTCTCTGTCACATTTTGAAACGATCATGGGCGACACTCCTTCCCTCATCAGGATTGTCCGTGATGGCTACTCCTTCCTATACCACTGCCCAGGCGCCCGTCAGCGGCAGCAGCGCCAGACCGCAGCTCAATAAAAAACCCGGCCTGTTCACCCTGGTGATTTTCTTCGGGGTACTGGCCAGCGGGTTGTTGTTCACCGCTTACAGCCTGATGCACGACATGCACGAACTCGGCACGGTGGTGACCACCTGGACCCCGTTTCTGCTGCTGGGTGTGGCGCTGCTGATCGCCCTGGGTTTTGAATTCGTCAACGGCTTCCACGACACCGCCAACGCCGTGGCCACGGTGATCTACACCAACTCGCTGCCACCGAACTTCGCGGTGGCCTGGTCCGGGTTCTTCAACTTCCTCGGCGTCCTGCTGTCCAGCGGCGCGGTGGCGTTCGGCATCATCGCGTTGCTGCCAGTGGAACTCATTCTGCAAGTCGGCTCCTCCGCCGGTTTCGCGATGATCTTCGCCCTGCTGATCGCCGCGATCCTGTGGAACCTCGGCACCTGGTGGCTGGGCTTGCCAGCCTCGTCGTCCCACACCTTGATCGGTTCGATCATCGGCGTCGGCGTGGCCAATGCCCTGATGCACGGCCGCGATGGCACCAGCGGCGTGGATTGGGCACAAGCGACCAAGATCGGTTACGCGCTGCTGCTCTCGCCCTTGGTCGGCTTCGGTTGTGCCGCGCTGTTGCTGCTGGCGTTGCGCGCCTTCGTCAAGAATCGCGCGCTGTACAAGGCACCGGAAGGCGACGCACCGCCGCCATTGTGGATTCGCGGCCTGTTGATCCTGACCTGCACCGGCGTGTCCTTCGCCCACGGTTCCAACGATGGCCAGAAAGGCATGGGCCTGATCATGTTGATCCTGGTCGGGACCCTGCCAATGGCCTACGCGCTGAACCGCACCATGCCCGCCGATCAGGCGTTGCAGTTCGCCGCCGTGGCCGAAGTCACCCAGCAAGCCTTGGTCAAAGCATCGCCGCAGCCGGCCCCGGCGGATCCGCGAGCGATCCTTTCCGACTACGTACGCAGCAAGGAGGCCACGCCACAATTGGTCCCCGCCCTCGCCGAACTGACCGGCCGTATCGGCGCCGAGGTCAAGGGCTACGGTTCGCTGTCGAAAGTCCCGGCCGAGGCCGTGGGCAACGTGCGTAACGACATGTACCTGACGAGCGAAACCATTCGCCTGATGGACAAGAACAAGGTCGGCAACTTCGACGCCGACACCAGCGGCAAGCTGCAACTGTTCAAGCAACAGATCGACAACTCCACGCGCTTCATTCCGCTGTGGGTGAAGATCGCCGTGGCCATCGCGCTGGGGTTGGGCACCATGGTCGGCTGGAAGCGCATCGTGGTGACGGTCGGTGAAAAGATCGGCAAGACCCACCTGACCTACGCCCAGGGTGCATCGGCGGAAACCGTGGCCATGCTGACCATCGGCGCCGCTGACATGTTTGGTTTGCCGGTGTCGACCACCCACGTGTTGTCCTCGGGGGTGGCCGGTTCGATGGTCGCCAATGGCGGCGGCTTGCAGATGAAGACCATCCGCAACCTGCTGATGGCCTGGGTCCTGACCTTGCCGGCGGCGATCCTGTTGTCGGGCAGTTTGTACTGGTTGTTCACCAAACTGTTCTGACCCGCCCGGACCTGTGTAGGAGCGAGGCTTGCCCGCGAAGGCTGCTTAACATTCAACGTAAATGTTGACTGATAGACCGCTTTCGCGAGCAAGCTTCGCTCCTACAGGGGTCAGTGGGTTGCCTGGATAACGTGTTCCAGCCACTCCATGAACGCCCGCACCCGCAACGGCAAATGCCGCTGCCGCGCATACAGCAGTGATACGTCCATCGACGGGGCTCGCCATTGCGGCAGCACCTCCACCAGCTCCCCCGTGAGCAGATACGGCCGCATGCCATGCAACGGCGCCTGGATCAAACCGAAACCACCCAGGCACGCCGATTCGTAGCCATCGGAGTTGTTCACCGTGATGCTGCCGGCCATCGGCACGCGACGGGTTTGCCCCGCCGCCTCGTACACGAATCCTTCCGAACGTGAACCCAGCACACCGACGTAATGCACCAGCCGATGCCGGGCTAAATCATCGAGGTGTTCCGGCACGCCATAACGCTCCAGGTACGCCGGGCTCGCGCAGTTCACCATGGAAAACTCGCACACCCGGCGCGCCACCACCGATTGATCCGGTTGCGCCCCGACCCGCACCACGCAATCAAACCCCTCGCTGAGCAAATCGACCCGGCGGTCGGTGCTGCTGATCTCCAGTTCCAAGTGCGGATGCTTGGCCATGAACTCCGGCAGGCGCGGCATTACGAAGCGCCGCGCCATGATGCTCGGCATGTCGATGCGAATCCGCCCCGCCAGCGAGGCCTCGTCCTGCTTGAACAGGCCTTCGATTTCATCCATGTGCGACAGCAGATCCTTGCTGCGCTCGTACAACGCCAGGCCATCCTGGGTCGCCTGGACCTTGCGCGTGGTGCGTTGCAGCAGGCGTGTGCCGAGCAGGGTTTCCAGGGCCTGGATGTGCTCGGACACCGTAGACCGAGGCAGGCCAAGGCTCTCGCCGGCGAGGGTAAAACTCGACATTTCGCTGACACGGACGAAGGTGCGCAGCAGTTCCAGCTTGTTCATAGGCCGACCTTTATTGTTCGGATTAACCGACCAGTGATTCCGATTCACTCCTGTTTATCACTGCCAGGCGGATAAATACACTTCCTCACATCGCTCACCCACCGCTTGAGGAAATCCCATGAACCGTAAAATCGCATTGATCACTGGCGCCAGCCGCGGCCTGGGCAAAAGCACCGCGCTGCACCTGGCCACCCAAGGCATCGACGTCATCGGCACCTACCACAGCCGCGCCGATGAGGCCCAGGCACTGGTCGCGGAAATCGAAAGCCTCGGTGGCCGCGCCGCCATGCTGCAACTCGACGTCGGCCAGAGTGAAAGCTTCGCCGCCTTCAGCAGCGAAGTCGCCAAGGTGCTGAAGAACCACTTCGATCGTCAGCACTTCGACTTCCTGGTCAATAACGCCGGGATCGGTGTGCACGCCAATTTCGTCGACACCACCGTCGAGCAGTTCGACTTGCTGGTAAATATCCATTTCAAAGGCCCGTTTTTCCTGACCCAGAACTTGCTGCCGCTGATGAATGACGGCGGGCGCATCGTCAATATTTCCAGCGGTCTGGCGCGCTTCAGCCTGCCGGGTTACGGCGCTTATGCGGCGATGAAAGGCGCGATGGAAGTGCTGACCCGGTATCAGGCCAAGGAACTCGGCGAGCGTGGAATTGCCGTGAACATCCTGGCGCCGGGGGCCATCGAGACTGATTTTGGCGGCGGCGCAGTGCGAGATATCGCTGTGGTGAATCAGATGGTAGCGAGCAACACGGCGCTGGGTCGCGCCGGTCAGCCGGATGATATTGGTGCGGCGATTGCGCTGTTGCTGTCGCCGGGCGGCCAGTGGATCAACGGCCAGCGCATTGAAGCGTCGGGTGGGATGTTTTTGTAGGAGCGAGGCTTGCCCGCGATGGCACTTGCTGACTGAATGACCGCCATCACCTGTAGGAGCGAAGCTTGCCCGCGAAGGCGTCGTCACAGCCACTATCAATGTCGGACGTGATGGCCTCTTCGCGGGCAAGCCTCGCTCCTACAGGTTTAACGCGCCAGCAGTTGTTTGAGCACGGTCAACAACTCGACCCGGCCTTTGCGCGGTTCGCCTTCAAACTCGATCCAGCCTTCATTGAAGCCATCGAGCATCTGCATCCGTGGCAATGGATGGCGCATCCCCTGACGTTCAAACAAGCCCTGCCAGGTTTCCCGTGGCACGACGTGCATGCGCACCGGTTTACCCAGCAATTCGCTGAACCCGGCGCCCAGTTGCAGCGGCGTGATCCGTTGCGGGCCTTCCAGTTCGACGATGCGTTGACCGCGCCAATCCTCTTGCAACAGCTCGGCGGCGACGCGACCGACATCGGCGGTGGCGATCATCGGCACGGGTTTATCCAGCGGTTGCAGGAAGCTCGGTATCCCGCCCGAACCGACGGCGTGCTCGACATCCCATAACGCGTTTTCCATGAACCAGGCCGGCCGTAACAGGGTGACGGGCAAGGCCAGCTCGCTCAACGCCAGCTCCAGCAAGCGCAATTGATTAAGCAGGTTCGGTTGGGAAGCCTGAGCGCCGATAGTCGACAGGGCCACAACTCTGCCGGGGCGCGCCGTTTCCAGCGCCGAACCGATGTTCTCCACCACTTGCCGGGTTTCCGGGAAACCTGGAGACGGGTCGAAGTTCGACGGCATCATCACGAACACGCCTTTTACGCCGGTAAACGCCTCGATCATGGCGTTGCGGTCATCGACATCCGCCACCGCCACCTCACAGCCCTGCCGCACCCACACCGCACCTTTATCCAGACTGCGCACGACCGCGCGCACCGGATGCCCGGCGGCCAGCAACGTCCGGGCGACCGCGCCGCCCACTTTCCCGGTAATGCCCATGACTGCGTACATCAGCTGTTCTCCTGCGCGATGGCGACGGTTGTCGCGATGGACGCAATTATTGGGTGCAGAGCGGACATTCTCCGATAGCATGAATGTCATTGAACAAATGATCGGGAGTCATCAATGAGTTTTGATGCGAGCCTTGCCAGCGGCATGGGCGTGTTCAGCGCGGTGGTCGATGGCGGCAGTTTCGTGCGGGCGGCCGAGGCGCTGGAGCTGACGCCGTCGGGTGTCAGCCGCGCCATTGCCCGGTTGGAAAAACGCTTGGGCATCCGGTTGTTCGACCGCACCACGCGCACGGTCACGCTGACCGATGAAGGCCGGCGCTTGCATGGCGAAATCGCGCCGCTGCTGGCCAGCCTGGAAGAAGCCGCCAACTCGGCCTCAACCAGCGCCACCCAAGTGCGCGGACGGTTGCGGGTGAACATGGACCCGTATTTTTCACGGCTGATTCTGGGGCCGAAGCTGGGGCAGTTCATGGCGCGCTATCCCGAGCTGTACCTGGAGCTGCAAACCCGCGATCAGCTCGGAGACATGGTGGCGGAAGGGTTTGATCTGGCCGTGCGGTTCGGCCATCCACAGTCGTCATCGCTGGTGGCGCGCAAGTTGTTGGAGGTGCGCGTGTTGACCCTGGCGTCGCCGGCGTATCTCAAGCGCCACGGCCGACCGCTGGCACCGCTGGACATGGAAGACGAGCGACACACCTGCGTGCAGTTCCGCGACCCGCAAACGGCGCGGCCGTTTGGCTGGGAATTCCATCGCCCGGGCCGCGCGGTGCTGCATGTGCAGCCGCATTGCCGGTTGCTGGTCAATGACGTCGGCACGTTGCACAGCGTGTGCGAAAGCGGCGAGGCGATTGCCCAGGTGCTGGATTTGGGGATCGCCCCGGCGTTGGCCGAAGGCCGCTTGGTGGAGTTGTTTCCCGATTGGCCGGACGAGCGATTTCCGTTGTATGCGCTGTACCCGTCGCGGCATTTGCCGGCGGCGAAGGTGCGGGCGTTTTTGGGGTTTGTGAGTGAGTTGTGTGCCGGATGATTCCTTTGTCGCCGCGATCCCTGTGGCGAGGGAGCTTGCTCCCGCCCGGCTGCGAAGCAGTCGTAAAACCATCAACGCGGTTCCTCCGATAAACCGCGTTTTGCCATTTTGGGACCGCTTCGCGCTCCAGCGGGAGCAAGCTCCCTCGCCACAAAAGCTACCCGGCGTCAGCGGATTGCCCGGCCCATCAACAACCGCTCCCGCACCACGTCATACCCCCAGTGGTAAACATAGGTGTACGGCAGGAAAAACAACAACACACCGATGTCGAGCAAGAACGCCTGCCACAGGCTGATGCTCAGCCACCAGGCAATCAGCGGCACGCCCATCACGATCAGGCCGCCCTCGAACAGCAGCGCATGCACCACCCGCACCCAGGCGTTGCGCACGATGTCGTAGCGCTTGAGCAACCGGTCAAAGAACCCGTTGAACACCACGTTCCAGCCCAGGGCCAGGGCGGCGATGGCCACGGTGGCGACGCCCATTTCCAGCATCGGCTTATCCATGACCCAGGCCAGCAACGGGGTGCAGATCAGGACGGCCAGCAGTTCGAAACCGATGGCCTGGAAAATACGTTCAGTAATGGATTTGTTGGCATTCATGGCCAGACTCCCTGAGTGACTGTGGTTGCCATGTTCTGTCAGCACACCGATACTTCATAATCAATAACCATCGATCAAGGCGATAGTTCATGGCTTCTCACGAAGTGTTGCTGGCGTTTGTCCAGGCCGCGACCCAAGGCTCGTTTTCCGCGGCGGCACGCAAACTCGGGCGCAGTCAGTCGACCGTCAGCGCAGCAGTGGCGAGCCTGGAAATCGACCTCAACCTGACCCTCTTCGACCGTAGCAGTCGCAAACCGAGCCTGACCCCGGCCGGGCACGTGATGCTGCAACGGGCCGAAGACATCCTCGCCGCCACCAGTCGCCTGGAAATGACCGCCAGCCAATTGTCCCAAGGGGTCGAGCCGAAGCTGACGGTGGCGATTTCCGACACCTATCAGTCGGATCGTTTCGAAGCGGCGCTCAGTGCCTTTGAACAGCGCTACCCGGACCTGGAGCTGGAATGCCTGATCGCCGAATGCGATGACCTGGTGGCACTGGTGCAACGGGGTCGAGCGCATGTTGCCTTCGCCGAAATGCAGGACAGCTATCCGCCGGACCTGGTCAGTTCGACCGTCGACGAACGCACGGAAATTGCGCTGTTCGTCGCGCAAACCCACCCGTTGGCAACGCAGCGCGGGATCGATCAGGACGTGCTGCAACAGCACCGGGAGTTGCGCCTGGCGACCATCGTCAACCCGTATGAAAGCCGGGCGAAGGGCCGGGTCTGGTCGGCGCCGAGTTACCTGATGCTGCTGGAAATGGCCCAGGGCGGCTTCGGCTGGGCGCCGCTGCCGCGCTGGCTGGTGGGACGGTTTGGCGCGGTGTCGCTGGTGGAGCTGGAGGTGCGCGGCTGGCCGAAACCTGTGTTTGTCGATGCGCTGTGGTCACGACTGCATCCGCCAGGGCCGGCGGGGAGTTGGTTGCTTAGCAAGATGTTGGAATAGATCGCCCCCCTGTAGCCGCTGTCGAGCACCGCGAGGCAGCTGCTACGGGGGATTCTTAGGCCATGATCGTTCCCACGCTCCGCGTGGGAATGCCGCCAGGGACGCTCCGCGTTCCGCTTCTGGAGGTGACGCAGAGCGTCACGGGATGCATTCCCACGTGGAGCGTGGGAACGATCGGTCATTTCAATTCTTGCAGGCGCCCCTCGATAAACCGCCGCTCCGGCGCTTGCTGCGTCAATTCCAACGCCCGCTGATACGCCGCCCGCGCCTCTTCCACCCGCCCCAACTGCCGACAAAACTGCCCCCGCGCCGAATGCGCCAGGTGGTAATCCTGCAACTCGCCCCGGGCCAGAATCCCTTCCACCACCCTCAACCCCGCCAACGGCCCATCGCGCATGGCCAACGCGACCGCACGGTTGAGTTCGATCACTGGCGACGGCACTGCCCGCAGCAGCAAGTCATACAGGCCGACAATCTGCGGCCAATCCGTCTCCCCCGCCGTCAAGGCTTCGGCATGCACCGCCGCAATCGCCGCTTGCAGGCAGTAAGGCCCGAAACGCCGCAGGGTCAGCGCGCGCTCCACCAGTGCACAGCCTTCGGCAATCATCTCGGTGTCCCACAACGAACGGTCCTGTTCATCCAGCAGGATCAACTCGCCGTTTTCAGTGCTCCGGGCCGGGCGCCGGGACTCGTGCAACAGCATCAACGCCAGCAACCCCATCACCTCCGGCTCGGGCAACAACTCCACCAACAAACGCCCGAGGCGAATCGCTTCGCGGGTCAAATCTTCCCGAGTCAGTTCCGCGCCGATGGACGCCGAGTAACCTTCGTTGAACACCAGGTAAATCACTCGCAACACGCTGTCGAGGCGCTCGGGCAATTCCGCCAGGGACGGCACTTGATAAGGGATTTTCGCGTCACGAATTTTCGCCTTCGCCCGCACGATGCGCTGGGCGATGGTGGCCGGCGCCGAGAGAAAGGCCCGGGCGATTTCTTCCGTGGTCAGGTCGCAGACTTCGCGCAAGGTCAGCGGCACTTGGGCGTCTGCCGCGAGGGCCGGGTGACAGCAGGTGAAGATCAGGCGCAGGCGATCGTCTTCCACGTCTTCGTCACTCCAATCGGCCTGTTCCAACTCTTCCAATTGAGCGATCAGCAGCGGCCGCGACGCCTTGAACCGTGCACGCCGGCGCAACACATCGATGGCCTTGAAGCGCCCGGTGGAGACCAGCCAGGTGCGCGGGTTGTCCGGCACACCGTCACGCTGCCAGCGCTCGACCGCGACGAAGAACGCCTCGTGCAAGGCCTCTTCGGCGAGGTCGAAATCGCCGAGCAAACGTATCAGGGTCGCGAGGATTCGCCGCGAGTCTTCGCGGTAAACCTGCTCGACCCGCGCCTTGACCGACTCGGCGGACATCAGTCCGGCATGCCTTCGGTCACCAGTGTCACCAAGCGGTCGAGGCTCTGTCCCCAACCGTCATGGAAGCCCATGGCCTCGTGAGCCTGGCGATCCTCTTCGCTCCAGTGCATGGCGCGGGCGGTGTAGAGGGTTTTGCCGTCCCGGTCTTCGAGGGTCACTTCGGCGCTCATGAACGGTTTGCCCGACGGAATCCAGCCGGGAATAAACGCGTCGGTGAACACCAGCCGCTCCGGCGCGACGATCTCCAGGAACACGCCCATGGTCGGGTATTCGCTGCCGTCGGGCGCGCGCATCAGGGTGCGAAACTGGCCGCCGACCCACAGGTCCATTTCGCACTCTGGCGTGGTCATGCCGTGGGGTCCCCACCACTGCACCAGCAAGGCCGGCTCGGTCCAGGCGCGGAAAATCTTGCGGCGTGGCGCGTCGATCAAACGGCTGATGGACAGTTCGAATTCGGCAGGCTGTTTTTTAAAGGGTTGCGGGCTCATGCAGATCTCCTGTTTGTTTTGATTGTTCAGGGATTCAACTGGCGAACGGGACGCACCTCGACACAGCCAACCCGGGCCGCCGGAATATCACCGGCGACCTGGATGGCTTCGTTGAGGTCCTTGGCATCGATCAGGTAGAAGCCGGCCAACTGCTCCTTGGTTTCGGCGAACGGGCCGTCGGTGATCGACAATTTGCCGTTGCGCATGCGCACGGTGGTGGCGGTCTGCACCGACTCCAGCGCTTCGGCGGCGATCATCCGGCCACTGCCCTGGATCGACTCGGCATAGGCCATGCACTCGGCGTCTTCGGGGCTGTCGGGCAGCGAATGCAACGCCTGTTCGTTGCTGTAAACCAGGCATAGGTATTTCATGGGGCGCTCCGTGATCGGCTGATCAACTATGGCTGCTGTTGGGCGGGTTGGCCGGTTTTCCGACGAACAAGCCCGACGCTCAGGGTTCGAGGCCGAACAGGGCCGCGCCGCTGGCCATGTCGAACGGTGCCGACCAATGTTCATGGACGATCTGCCACAACCCCGCTTCTTGCCGGTAGCACTGGGTCACGCGCATCCAGCAGGCCTGGGTTTCGCCCTTGTCATTGGTGCCGCCGCAATGGGCCAGCCAGTGGGCGAAGGCGATGTCCTGCGAAGACACAATGTCGATCTGCGGGAATTCAAAAATGTGCGGGCCGGGGCACATTTCCATGCATTCCTGCCAATGCGCGCGGTAGGCCGCCTTGCCTTTGAATTGCAGGGCCTTGACCGCGTCGAAGGAGACGATGTCGTCGGCATACAGGGCCATGACTTTTTCCACGTCCTTGGCAATGACGGCCTGGCGGTAGCTTTCGATCAGGTTATGGATTTGGGTGTGCGCGTTCATGGTGGTTCTCCGTGGTTTGTGTTGTGAAGACACCTTTAGTCGTTCGGCGTAACGTTGAATCGACACCTGAAATAAAAATAATCCAGCCACGCAAACTCGCTAGAATCCGAAGCCCGTTTGCAGTGGAAAAAGGACACTCCAGTGACAGCCCTACTCGTGCCTTACGAAAGCCTGAACGCGCTCCAGCGCCAGCAGGTCGAGGCCATCGAAGTTCACAAAGAACAAATCAAGTTCTCCGGCGACATCCACGGTGCGTTGCACGCCTTAGTGTCCAAACCCGGTCCCGGCGTCAAAGGTTTTGCCTTGCTGGTCGAGGACATTCCCGTCGCCTTCCTGCTGCTCAAGCGCCCACCGGCATTACCGGCCTGGGCGAATGAACACAGCGCCACGTTGCACGCCTTGCAAGTCGATCAACGCGCCCAGGGCAAAGGGTATGGCAAGGCCTGCCTGCAAGCGTTGCCCGAAGCCGCGCGTCAGGCATTTCCGGAAATTAAGGGGCTGGAGTTGTCGGTCGATGCCGACAATGAATCAGCCATCGCGCTGTACACAAAATACGGCTTCGTCGACAGCGGCGAGGCGTATAAGGGCCGCATCGGTTACGAGCGGCGGATGGGTCTGGTTTTCTGAATCGTTGAGGGAATAACGATGGTCAATTCAATCGAAGCACTGGAAGCAATTTACGGCCGACCCCACGACCGTGCCGTGCGCAAGCAGATTCCGTTTCTGAACGAGGACTATCAGGCGATGGTTCGCGCCTCGCCGCTGATCATCATCAGCTCGGTCGGCCCGGACGGCATGGATGGCTCACCCCGGGGCGATGCGCCGGGGTTTGTGCGGATCATCGATGAACGCACCCTGGCGATCCCGGATCGTCCGGGCAACAACCGCATCGACACCCTGCGCAACCTGGTGCTCGATTCGCGGGTGTCGCTGCTGTTCATCATCCCGGGGATCGGCGAGACCTTGCGCGTCAACGGCACCGCGCAGATCAGCGCCGAACCTGCGCTGCTGGAGAGTTTCGCCGTCAACGGCAAACCGGCGCGCACGGTGCTGCTGGTGACGGTGGAGGCGGCGTATTTCCACTGTTCCAAAGCGATTGTGCGTTCGCAGCTGTGGAACCCGGAACGCTATCTGGACCGCTCTGCCCTGCCGACGGCGGGGGCGTTTCACAAGCGGCTGAACGATGGGCAATTTGATGCCGAGACATATGACCGGGAAGCGCCGGCGCGGGTGCGCGATAGTCTCTATTAGAGATTGAGATCTTCCGATCGCCTTCGCGGGCAAGCCTCGCTCCTACAAGTCCTGCGCGAATCCTGTAGGAGCGAGGCTTGCCGCGAAGGCAATTTCAGCCGCACCGAATCAATCAGAGCTCAAGCACCATCTCATGCCACGCCATCCCGCCATGGTCCGACGCCGATGGCTTGATGTAGGCAAACCCGAACCCGGCATACAGCGGAATATGCCGCTCCTTGCACATCAAATGGATGCTGGCCTTGCCCATCCCGCGCATGCGCTCGATGAATTCGCCCATCAGGCGTTTCGCCAGACCCTGCCCCTGATAATCCGGGTGCACCACCACGGACATGATCACCACGTGCGGGCCCTTCGGGTCGTGGCCGATCAGTTCCTTGAACGCTTCGTCCGACATTTCCACTTCAAACGCCGCACCGGAATTGATGAAACCGGCTACAACGCCGTCGACGTCGGCCACGATGAACCCTTCGGGCCAGGTGGCGATGCGGGTGGCGATCTTTTCCCGGGTGGCGGCTTCGTCGCCTTCGTAGGCAACGGTTTCGATGGCGTAGCAGCGGTCCAGATCAGCAGGCGTGACGTGGCGGATGACGGTGTTCATGGCAGCTCGGATTCAGCGTTGGAAAGGTGGCCGATGATAGAGGAATAAGGTGTTCATATCGATCACCACTGGCGCCGTAAAGCCTGCGTATAGACGCTGTCATTGCTCGTCCAAGCGGATTATTGATAGGCCCTGTCTCTGATCATCCATAGGGGAACACACCATGAGCAGCGTTCAGATCGGCCTTCTTATGCTGTCGGGCATCGTCGCGTTTGGCTTTATCACCTTGTCCATCGACCTGTTGCGGGCGCGACGGATGAAGCAGGGTAAATGACGAGTCGAGAGGCGGACCCGCGGTCCGCCTCTCGTTGCGATCATTCGGGTTTGAGTGGCAACCAGATTTCCAGCACACCGGTGTTGAGCTTCGGGTTGAAGTCCTCGCTGTAGCGTTCGAACTCCGGGGCGTCTGCCGCGGCGCGACCGGACTGTGGCAGCCAGGTTTTCCAGATGTATTGAAAGGTCTGGGGCAAGGTGTCCAGCGAGCCCTGGTGTTCGAACACCGCGTAATGCTGGGGTTGGACCTCGACCCAGCGGTACTTGTCGGGCAGATCGTCGAGCTTGCTGATTTCCACGCCGGCGATGTATTCGAACCCGCCCATGCCGTCGGGGTTGCAGCAGATGCCGTAGGTCACTTCGCTTTTCTGCCCGGGAATCTTGCCGATCTCGGGAATGAATTTATCCCAGAGGTCGGGGATCTGTTTCGACGTTTCCTGGGTAAATCGCCCGCCAAGCCCGGCAATGAGCAGGAAATGCCCGCTCTCAAAACGTGGCTCGGCCGGTTTGACGCCTGATTGCTCATCCATGACTCAACTCCTGGTACAAAAAAGTGGGTTCGGCTGGGAGTATAGAGGCCCTGCCCGATTCTCCCAGTCACAGGCCCGGAACCTGCCCGACGGCAGCCGCGCCGATAAACTCGTTGTAGCCCGATAGGATCACGTAAACCGCGAAATAGCAGAAGATCGCCGCCGATGCCATGTAGGAGTAGCGCAACAGCTTGTCGCCCAGCAACTTGCCGCCATGGCTCGCGGCGAAGCACAACGCGACGCACCAGAGCACTCCGGCGCAGAGAAAACCGCCCAGGAACAACGCCGAACTGAGGGCGCCACCGCCACCGGAACGCGCGATCAGGGTACCGCCGACGGCAGCGAACCAGAGAATCGCGCTGGGCGAGGACATGGCGAGGAAGATCCCGCGAAAAAACTCACGCCGATGGGAGTTGTTTCCCACCTCCGCGCCTTGGGCCAGCACCGCTTCGTGGTGGATCGCCGAGTAAATCATCTTCGCCGCGAAGTACAGCAGCAACGCCGAACCGCCGATCCACAGCACCCAGCGCACGGTTTCGTATTGCAGCAAAACCGTCATCCCGGCCAAGGCCAGCACGGCGTAGATCAGGTCGCCGACGCAGGTGCCCAAACCCAGGGCAAAGCCTTGGAAATAGCCGCGTTGCATGGCCAAAGTGATCATCGCGATATTGGCCACGCCAATGTCCAGGCACAGCGAAAGGCTCAGCAAGAAGCCACTGCTAAATTCCATCAACCCGTTTCCTTCGGAAAAATTTGTTTACAGAGTGGCTGGACAGTTTGCCACAACAGCCCTTACATTCCGCCACAGGCCACCGCAGTGGCCAGCGTCGCTCGGACGGTTCCGGGCGCTCACGTTATCCGAGGCACCAATGGCTAACCCAGGTTCGCCGCGCCGCTTTGCGCGCATAGATCGACTCCCCCCTTACGTTTTCAACATCACTGCCGAGCTGAAGATGGCCGCCCGTCGTCGTGGCGAAGACATCATCGACTTCAGCATGGGCAACCCTGATGGCCCGACCCCGCCGCACATCGTCGAAAAACTGGTGACCGTCGCCCAGCGCGAAGACACCCACGGTTATTCGACGTCCAAGGGCATTCCGCGCCTGCGCCGGGCGATTTCCAACTGGTACAAGGATCGCTACGCGGTCGACATCGACCCGGAAACCGAAGCCATTGTGACCATCGGTTCCAAGGAAGGCCTGGCGCATTTGATGCTGGCCACCCTCGACCAGGGCGACACCGTTTTGGTGCCGAATCCGAGCTACCCGATTCACATCTACGGTGCCGTGATTGCCGGCGCTCAGGTGCGTTCGGTGCCGCTGATTCCGGGCGTGGACTTCTTCGCCGAACTGGAAAGCGCGATTCGCGGCTCGATCCCGAAACCGAAGATGATGATCCTCGGCTTCCCGTCGAACCCGACCGCGCAATGCGTGGAGCTGGATTTCTTCGAGCGCGTGATCGCCCTCGCCAAGCAGTACGACGTTTTGGTGGTGCACGACCTGGCCTACGCCGACATCGTCTACGACGGCTGGAAAGCCCCGTCGATCATGCAAGTGCCCGGCGCCAAGGACATTGCGGTGGAGTTTTTCACCCTGTCCAAGAGCTACAACATGGCCGGCTGGCGCATCGGTTTCATGGTCGGCAACGCCGAACTGGTCAACGCCCTGGCGCGGATCAAGAGTTACCACGACTACGGCACCTTCACCCCGTTGCAGGTCGCAGCGATTGCGGCGCTGGAAGGCGATCAGCAGTGTGTGAAAGACATCGCCGAGCAGTATCGCCAGCGGCGCAACGTGCTGGTCAAAGGCCTGCATGAACTGGGCTGGATGGTCGAGAATCCGAAGGCGGCGATGTACGTCTGGGCGAAGATTCCCGAGGCGTATGCGCACCTGGGCTCGCTGGAGTTCGCCAAGAAAATGCTCGCAGAGGCGAAGGTTTGCGTCTCGCCGGGCGTAGGATTCGGGGAATACGGGGATGATCATGTGCGCTTCGCGCTGATCGAAAACCAGGACCGGATTCGTCAGGCCGTGCGCGGAATTCGCGGGATGTTCAGGGCGGATGGATTGGTCACCAAAACCAACGCCTGATACATCAAACACCCACAAAAAAACCGCATCGCTGCGGTTTTTTTGTGCCTGCTCGTTACCTGATCGTTCCCACGCTCCGCGCGGGAACGATCAGGTAGGTTGGTGTAATCCCTGTAGGAGCGAGGCTTGCCCGCGAAGCTTTTAGACAACCAGCGACAACAGCAGGATAAAGCCCAGCGCGACCACAGACAGGATGGTTTCCATCGCCGTCCAGGTTTTGAACGTCTCGACCACGGTCATGTTGAAGTACTGCTTCACCAGCCAGAAACCCGCGTCATTGACGTGGGACAGCACCAGCGAACCGGCACCGGTGGCCAGCACCAGCAGCTCACGGTTCACGCCCGGAATCATCCCGACGACCGGCACCACGATGCCCGCGCCGGTAATGGTCGCCACGGTGGCCGAGCCGGTCGCCACGCGAATCACTGCCGCCACCAGCCAGGCCAGCAGGATCGGCGAGATCTGGGCGTTCACCGCCATGTGGCCGATCACGTCACCCACACCGCTGGTCACCAGCATCTGCTTGAAGCCACCACCGGCACCGATGATCAGGATGATCGCAGCGGTCGGCGCCAGGCTCGAGTCCAGCAGTTTCAGGATTTGCTTGGAGCCGATGCCCTGACGATGGCCAAAGGTGTACAGCGACAACAGCAACGCCAGCAGCAGCGCCGAAATCGGGTGACCGATCAGGTCCATCCAGCTGCGGAAGAAGTGCCCGTCCGGCAGTGCGACGTCGGCAAAGGTTTTGAGCAACATCAGGAACACCGGCAGCAGCACGGTAACCAGCGTAATGGTGAAGCTCGGCAGGGTCGTGGCTTCTGGCTCACGGGCCAGTTGATCCACCAGTTCCTGATTGGCATGGCCGGGAATGTACTTGGCGATGAACGTACCGAAGATCGGACCGGCAATGATGGCGGTCGGCAGCGCAACGATCAGGCCGTACAGAATGGTTTTACCAATGTCGGCACCGAACACGCCGATCGCCAGCAACGGACCCGGGTGCGGTGGCACCAGGCCGTGTACCGCCGACAGACCGGCCAGCAACGGGATACCGATCTTGATGATCGACACGCCGGTACGCCGGGCGACGATGAACACCAGCGGGATCAACAGCACGAAGCCGATTTCGAAGAACAGCGGAATGCCGACCAGGAACGCCGCGAACATCATCGCCCACTGCACGCGCTCTTTGCCGAACGCGCGAATCAGGGTCTGGGCAATCTGATCCGCCCCGCCCGACTCGGCCATCATTTTGCCGAGCATGGTGCCCAGCGCGAGGATGATCCCGACAAAGCCGAGCACCCCGCCAAAGCCGTCCTGGAACGCTTTGAGAATGGTGCCCACCGGCATGCCGGAGGTCAGGCCGAGGAAGCCGGCGGCGATGATCAGGGCAATGAATGGATGCAGCTTGAACTTGGTGATCAGGACAATAAGTCCGATCACGGTAACCACCGCGTCTAGCAGCAGGAACGACTCGTGGGACATGCCAAACATTAGGGGTGTCTCCTGATTGTTGTTGTTATTAAAGCGGGTAATTCGCAAGGCATAAGGACAGCGCTATCTCTTGGAGGAAGACTCATACCGCGAGCTTCAAGCCGTGTTCAAGCCACCAGACATGTGCCTGTTTGGCCAATTGCTCGACGCTGTGGTTCGAAGCGTCCAGAGCCAGGGTAAGCGGCTCGCCAACGGGGGATTCAAGGGTCGCGAACTGGCTGTCGATCAAGGTCGACGGCATGAAGTGGCCCGGGCGGTGGGACACACGCTCGGCAGCGACTTCAGGGGTCAGTTCAAGGAACACGAAGCCCAGGCCCGGCAAGGCACTGCGCAATACTTCGCGGTAACTGTGTTTGAGGGCCGAGCAAGTCAACACCGGGCGCTCGCCCTTGGCGTCAACGCGGCGCAATTCATCGCACAGGCTGTCGAGCCAGCCGGCACGGTCTTCGTCGTTCAGGGGGATTCCCGCGCTCATCTTTTCGATATTGGCGGCAGGGTGGAAAGTGTCGCCTTCAATGGCAGTCGCGCCGCTGAGCTGGCACAAGGCTTCGCTGACGCAAGTCTTGCCACAACCGGCAACGCCCATGATAACCAGGGCGGTGATGGGATGATTCATGAAACACCTCAGCGCGCAGACAGCGCTACCTTTGCTACGTGAAACTCTAGTGCAAAAGTAGAAGTTGCCGACGCCTTCTTGTCATTTTTGTGGGTTGCAGCATGTTCGCTCACGAGGCCAAAAAGCGAGGTTCAGGCAAAACTCGCTTACGCATTTGCAGCTGCTTCGGGACAGCGCTACCTTAGTGCCTTGAATTTTGTTTGGCAAGCCGCCCCGATGACCACCCCTAAAAACGATAAAAATCCACGCACCACTGGCCGCCCTACCCTCAACGAAGTCGCACGCCTGGCCGGCGTCAGCCCGATCACCGCTTCCCGGGCCTTGCGCGGGGTCAGCACCGTGGCCACCGAACTGGTGGAAAAAGTCCAGAAAGCCGCGGCTGAACTGAATTACGTGGTCAACCCCGCCGCTCGCGCCCTGGCCTCGGCCCAGAGCCATTCGGTGGTGGTGCTGGTGCCGTCGCTGTCCAACCTGCTGTTCATCGACACCCTGGAAGCCATTCATCAGGTTCTTCGCCCCAAGGGCTTTGAAGTGCTGATCGGCAACTTCCATTACTCGCGTGATGAAGAAGAAAACCTGCTGCGCAACTACATGGCCTATCAGCCGCGGGGCTTGTTGCTGACCGGCTTCGACCGCACCGAAAGTTCGCGGCGGATGATCGAGGCGAGCAACATCCCCTGCGTGTACATGATGGAACTGGACAGCGCCGCGGGCCTTAATTGCGTGGGGTTTTCGCAACTGGCCGCCGGTGAAACCGCCGCCGAGCATTTGCTGTCCCGTGGACGTAAACGCCTGGCGTACATCGGCGCGCAACTGGATCAACGCACGTTGCTGCGTGGCGAAGGCTTTCGCAAAGCCCTGCAAAAGGCCGGTTTGTACGACCCGGATCTGGAAGTGCTGACGCCCCGTGCGTCCTCCGTCGGTTTGGGCGGTGAGTTGTTTCTGCAACTGCTGGCCACTCACCCCGAGGTCGATGCGATCTTCTTCGGCAACGACGACCTGGCCCAAGGCGCATTGCTGGAAGCCATGCGTTGCGGGATCAAGATCCCCGAGCAAGTGGCGATCCTCGGCTTCAACGACCTGCCGGCCTCGGCGCACATGGTCCCGCGCCTGAGCAGCATCAGCACCCCGCGCGAAGCCATTGGCCGGCGTGCGGCGGAGCAGATGTTGACGTTGATGGCGGGAAATGCGGTGGCCAAACCGGTGCAGGACATGGGGTTTGAGTTGAAGGTGCGGGAAAGCACCTGAGCAAAACCGCAGCCATTGTGGCGAGGGAGCTTGCTCCCGCTGGGCGGCGAAGCGGCCCCAATTCTGACGCTGCGGTTATCAGAAAAAACCAGTCGTCTGATATAGGGCTGCTACGCAGCCCAACGCGAGCAAGCTCGCTCGCCACAGGTCAGTGGTCAGTCTTGTGGGTCGAGGTTATCCAGCGCTCGATTCACCGCCATTTCCGCCGACAGGATGATCTGTGCAATACCCAGCGCGGTGTTGCGATGAGGGTTGTCCAGTAAGGTCGCGAAGTCATTGATCATGACATTGGCCGAAGCCAGGGATTCGCAGGCGTGGGCCAGCAGGGTTTCGTTGTTGAGGTCAGTCGAGATGCTGAACATGGGACTGATTTTGCGCGGCGGGTTGGGAGTCGGTTTGAACATGGTGATGTTCCTAGAGTGATGGAGCTGCCACGATTCGCTGCTAGACGAATAAGGTGACAGCCGTGCGCGGGCTAGCAGACCAGGACTCTAGAACCCGGTAGATCCGAAGATCTTCCCACGCAAAGCCGCCATAACGTGAACGGGCCACGAACGGTGAACGCATGCGTCTAAAGTACCCGGGCTGCTAGACCCGATCGCTGAATTGGCAGCGACACGGGAACAATAAATTCCGGGCACCAGACGCACAAGCCGGCGGATTCTGGCGTAGTTGTAGGCAATGGAGCAAGAAGCTGTAGCCTTTTGAAACCTGCCGAAACCGCTTTCCTACAGACCTTTCCTACACATCAAATCGACCACTATCACTGTGGCGAGGGAGCTTGCTCCCGCTGGGCTGCGAAGCGGCCCCAAAAAAGCAGAGGACTGCTGCGCAGTCCAGCGCGAGCAAGCTCGCTCGCCACAGGTTATGCGTCGGACATAAGGCCAACGAACGCCAACGCACCTTTCTGCAACGGCTGGCTCTTGAGCCACACCGCGTGCACCGGCAGGACCAATCCGTTTTCGATGTTGCGAAAACGCAGACGCTTGAGCCGTCCAGCATCGAGCAACGGCTGCACCACCGATAACGGAAAATTCCCCCAGCCCAACCCCGCCTCGACCATTTCCAGCGCCGCCGCCAATGTATCCGTACGCCAGTAGGATTCGGCCACCAGCGGCCGGGTTTCGCTGATCGGCAAATCGCGGCTGGCAACGACGATCTGCCGCACATGCACCAGGTCTTCCAGAAACAGATCCTGCCCCTGAACCAGCGGATTGTCCGCCGCCAGCGTGGCGATCATCCGTTCCGTGCCGACGAACTGGAAACGCTCCAGCACGTTCATGCTCAACCCGGCGAACGCGAGGCACACGCTGACGCGGCCGCTGTGCAGCAGCGCCAGCACATCATCCTGCGGCGCGCTGAGCACTTCGATTTCCAGGAGCGGATGGCGCTCGGCAATGACTTTGATCGCCGTCATTAAACGGGACTTGTCGATGTCCGCGACAACGCCGATCGACAGCTTGCTCTCCAGCCCCAACGACAACTCGACCGCATGCACCTGCAACTGCTTGAGCTGTTCAAAAATCAGCCGGGCATGGGGCACCAGCGCGCTGGCCATCGCCGTCGGCACCGGTTCGCGATGGCTGCGGTCGAACAGCGGATAACCCAGCTCGGCCTCAAGGTTGCCGATGCCCATGCTCACCGCCGACGGCACTTTGCCCAGCGCCCGGGCAGCGGCGGAAAACGAGCCGCGCTCGATCACCGCGAGAAACAATTCGATGCTGTCGCTGTTGAAATTCATCCGCCGTCCTATCAATAAAACTGAAAGCTGCTGACTTTTTCTGTCAGCCCTATTGAAGCTATCTTTCGCCGCCTTCGCCAGTGCTGCTGGCTCAAGTCCGCAAGAAAGAGGCAAACCCCATGCAAGGCGTTAAACGCAAACTGGTCTACGTGTCGCTGTATGAAGTGATCGGCATGACCTTCTCGGCCCTGGGCCTGGCGCTGTTGTCCGGTACGTCGCCAGGCAGTACCGGGCCGTTGGCGGTGATCATCACCACCCTTGCCGTGACCTGGAATTTCATCTACACCTCGCTGTTCGAACGCTGGGAAAGCCGCCAGCCTTCGCGCACCCGCACCGTCAGACGGCGCATCGCCCATGCCGTGGGTTTTCAACTAACCTTGATTGTGTTCCTCATTCCGTTGATCGCCTGGTGGATGAACATCAGCCTGGTGCAGGCATTTTTGCTCGACCTGGCGCTGATCATTTTCATCCCGTGCTACACCTTCGCCTTCAACTGGTTGTTTGATCGCACGTTTGGTTTGCCAGCGTCGGCGCTGCCGGATCCCGCTTAGTGGTAGATTCCCGAGGCGTCGATTCGCTAAAGGAGTAGCTCCATGGAACATGCACTGAAGATTCTCGGTAAGGCGTCGTCCATCAACGTCAGAAAAGTCCTGTGGACGTGTGAGGAACTGGGTGTTGCCTACGAGCGTGAGGATTGGGGCAGCGGTTTTGCCTCGACCCACAGCCCCGAGTTCACCCGCCTCAACCCCAACGCCCAGGTGCCGGTGATCATCGATGACGCCGGGGTGTTGTGGGAATCCAACACCATATGCCGCTACCTGGCCGGCAAGCATCACCACCACGAATTGCTGCCCACCGAACCGGCCGGACGGGCACGGGTAGAGCAATGGATGGATTGGCAGGCCACCGAGCTCAATCGGTCCTGGAGTTATGCGTTCACCGCGCTGGTGCGCAAGGATCCGGAGTTCCAGGACCCGCATCAGATTGCCGTCGGCGTGAACGACTGGAACCACAAGATGAGCATCCTTGAGCATCAGCTCGCGGCTACCAAGGCCTATGTCGCCGGGCCACGGTTCACCCTGGCCGATATCGTTATCGGTCTGTCGGTCAATCGCTGGCTGATGACGCCGATGGAGCGGCCGGACTTTCCTGGCGTCGATGAGTATTTTCAGCGGTTGGCACAGCGTCCGGGGTTTCTGAAACATGGGTGCAATGGGTTGCCATAGAATTAAAGAGATGAAACTGGCAATGAGTAACTGTGGCGAGGGAGCTTGCTCCCGCTGGGCTGCGAAGCGGCCCCAAAAAGAATGGGACTGCTGCGCAGTCCAGCGGGAGCAAGCTCCCTCGCCACAAGCAAGCTCCCTCGCCACAGGTTCAGTGTCGGGCCTGATTAAGCGGATCCCCCCTTCCCAAAAAAGAGAGATGCATGAACGGACTCAACGTACTGCTGACCGGTGCCTGCGGCAGAATCGGCAAAACCTTTTTCGAAGCGTCGAAGGATCGTTACACCTTCGTGCTGACTGATCGTATCAAGCCCGACTTCCCGGTCGAGGCGCCTCACCGCTTTGCAAGGGTAGACCTGACCGATCCCACCGCCATAAATCAAGCGCTAAAGGGCATCGACGTCATCATCCACCTCGCCGGCATCCCCCACGCCACGGCGACCTTCGATGAATTGCTGCCCAACAACATCCTGGCCACCACATACCTGTTCGAAGCGGCAGTCGCGGCCGGTTGCAAACGACTGGTGTTTGCCAGCAGCGCGCAGACCATCGAAGGCTATCCGGTGGACCGGCAGATCACCCCGGGCATGCAGGTGATGCCGGCCAATCTGTACGGCGTCAGCAAATGTTATGGCGAAGCGTTGTGCGGCTTCTACGCCGCCAAGCGCGGGCTCTCGACCATCGCCATCCGCATCGGCGCCTTCGAATTCCCGGACCGCCACGAACTGACCAACGCCCGGGACTTGAGCGCCTGGCTGAGCCCTCGGGATGCAGTGCAACTGCTGCAACGCGCGGTGGAAGTCGAAGGCGTGCAACACCTGATCGCCCACGGCATTTCCAACAATCGCTTCAAGCGCCTGGACCTCAGCGAAACCACGCGGGTGCTGGGTTACGAACCGCTGGATGATGCGTTTCGCGAGTTTGATATCCCGATTGCGCCATAAACCCTTAAAAGCAAAAGCGTTTTGGCAATAATTCAGCGAATCTCATCACAACAACGCAAAGATTAACAATCATTGATTTCCGATAGCAGGCTAAGCTTTCCCTTCAACAAGAATCGGATCAGCCCATGCCTGCTCACTCCCTCACCGCCGTTCAAGCAGACGGCATCGACCCCGTCCGCGCCGCTCAGATATCCGCCCGCATCGACCGTCTCCCAGCCGTTTCCACGATCTGGAAACTGGTGGCGTTGCTGTCGATTGGCGGTTTCTTCGAACTCTACGATTTGTTCCAGACCGCCTACATCAGCCCCGGCCTGATCCGCGACGGCATCTTCGCCACGGGCAGCCAAGGGGTGTTCGGCTTCTCCGATCAAGCGGCGTTTGCCTCGGCAACCTTTCTCGGATTGTTCCTCGGCGCGAGCCTGCTCAGTCCTTTGGCTGACCGCTTCGGTCGGCGGGCGATCTTCACCTTTGCGCTGATCTGGTACACCGTCGCCACCGTGGCCATGGGCGTACAGAGTTCGGCGCTGGGCATTATCTGCATGCGCTTTCTGGTCGGCATCGGCCTGGGTATCGAGCTGGTGACCATCGACGCCTACCTTTCGGAACTGGTGCCTAAACGCATGCGCAGTTCGGCGTTTGCTTTCGCGTTTTTCGTGCAGTTCCTGTCGGTGCCGGCGGTGGCGTTGATGTCCTGGTGGCTGGTGCCACAGGATCCGTTCGGGGTGTCGGGCTGGCGCTGGGTGGTGCTGGCGAGCGCGGTGTTTGCGCTGTTTATCTGGTGGCTGCGCTCACGCTTGCCGGAGTCGCCGCGCTGGTTGGCGCAACATGGCCGTTTCGATGAGGCGAGCCGGATTCTCGACAGCATCGAAGCCCGTTGCGTGAAGGATCAAGGCAAGGCGCTGGACGAACCGGAACTGGCAGCGGTGGACATTCAGGGCACGGGCCGCTTCGCCGATATCTGGCAACCGCCCTATCGGCGCCGGGCGTTGATGCTGATCGTGTTCCATGTGTTCCAGGCCATTGGCTTCTTCGGTTTTGGCAACTGGTTGCCGGCGTTATTGTCCGGTCAGGGCGTGAGCGTGACCCACAGTTTGATGTACGCCTTCATCATCACCCTCGCCTATCCGCTGGGGCCGTTGCTGTTCGTCAAGTTCGCCAACCGTTTCGAGAACAAGTGGCAGATCGTCGGCTCGGCCCTCGGCGCCATGACCTTCGGCACGCTGTTCGCCCTGCAAACCAGCGCGGTCGGGTTGATTGTCTGCGGGGTAATGATCACGTTCTGCAACGCCTGGCTGAGTTTCGCCTATCACTCCTACCAGAGCGAACTGTTCCCCACCAACATCCGCGCCCGGGCGGTGGGCTTCTGCTATTCGTTCAGTCGTTTGTCGACGGTGTTCAGCAGTCTGCTGATCGGCATCTTCCTCGAACACTTCGGCACGCCGGGCGTACTGGCGTTTATTGTCAGCAGCATGTTGATCGTGATGATCACCATCGGCTACTTCGGGCCGCGCACCCGCAACCTGGCGCTGGAGAACATCGCCCACCGCTGAAGCGGTTGCCGTCTGCCGCCCAGCGGCAAGGATTGACCGCCGCCGCTGCCGAATCGCGCCAAAAACCGGGCGTTTCAGCAGCGGCACGCTAATTGCTCCGACAGACTCAACAGCAATTACCTACAGGTTTATCCATCATGTTGGTCAGTGCCCATCAAGCTTCCATCATTCAAAAAACCCAGCGCACGGACATGGACCCCACCACGGCCGCCGCGAGCGCGCTGTACAGTGGCTTGATCCAGAACGCGCAGAACACCGTGGCGCAAATCAAGCAGGACAGCACCAACGCGCAGTCCTCCGGACTGAACGCCGCCACCCAGCAAGTCAGCGCGGCGAGCACCATCAGCGACAATGTCGATGAAGCCTTCGCGAAAACCCGCGTGGGCCTGCAAGCGACCGTGCCGGATGACAACAAGGCCAAGTCCACCGACAGCACCGCCATGACCGACTTCAAGGACTACATGAGCAAAACGCCGGAACAGCGGCTGCGCGACAGTATCCTGAAAGACATGGGCATCACTGAAGAGCAGTTGCAAGCGATGCCCCCGGCGCAACAACTGGCCGTGAGCAAAGAGATCGCCGAGCGCCTCCAGGACAAGATGAAACTGGCCCAGGCTGACAAGGAAAACGGCAGCACCGAGAAGCAGGATGGGCCGCAGGTGGTCGATAAGTTCCTGGCTTCGCTGTAACGGCGTTCGCCTTAAAAAGGGTCCCTCAGCGGACCCTTTTTTTTTCTGGCGATATAACCGCCCATCGGCTTATAACGCCCACCTGTAAGTTCTGACAGTAGACAGCCTCCCCCACCTATCCAATGATGACTGCGCCGCGCAATCAGAAGATTCGCGCAACTATCAAGAGAATGGAGGCCGCCATGGCGACAAGCGCAACGGTATCAACCACATTGTCAGTTGACGATAACAGTTCCAGTCACTGTGAATCCGCCACTGTAACGTCCACAACAACATTGAGGAAAAACGAGTCAGCGCCTGTTAAAACGCGCAATGAATCAGGGAAAGGGACATTCACCGCAAAATTTGAACGCCCGCCCGGAGCCCCTTCATTGCCGGACTTTACAGGTCGCGACCTATACGCGGATCCGAATGCCCCCCCTCTTCCGACCACATCTATCGAAGCTACTTCCTATGAACATCATCTTAGTCGCTTCCTATTCACCTTCCCGGAAGGATTACCAAACGGCACTCACGACCTGACACTCAGTGCAACTAACGCCGTTATTCTCCATCAACTTATTAGCTACCCCGTCGATGGTGGCAAGTTAAACATTACCGTCGACAATGGTGCTTTCAAAGACAAAGGTGAATACGCCGGCACCTTTACCATACAGTCACACGATGGACCAGGAAGATTGGTGACTATCACCGGAGAGTTCAACTTCACCACTGTCCCAGAATGACAGGCATGGTCCATGTTCTAAAACTCAACACCACTCCCCGGCGGAGCGAGCACATCAAGGTCTGCCTGATTTAACCAACCCATAATGTTAGGTCGTGCTCAATAATGGGTTCAAACCCGTCAGTAATATCTAAGCCCCTCAACCTGTAGCAAGTGCCTGAGGGGCTGTTTTTCCTCTGCGCTAATTCAACTGCAACGTCGAATTAAACTGACTGATCGCATCCACCACATGCCGCGATCCCTGCTGAATCTCCAGAATCACCTCCCCCGCTTCGTTCGCCAGTTCCACACCCAGCCCGGTGCGACTCAGGCTCGACTGCATGCTCGACACCGCGCTCAACGACAAGTCATGATTCCTGCGCACCACGTCGACGATCTCCAGCGTCGCCTGACTGGTGCGCGCCGCAAGGCTGCGCACTTCATCCGCCACCACGGCAAACCCGCGCCCATGCTCCCCGGCCCGGGCCGCTTCGATGGCGGCGTTGAGCGCCAGCAGGTTGGTCTGGTCGGCAATGCCGCGAATGGTCTGGACGATGGTGCCGATGATGTCCGACTGTTTGCTTACCGCGTCGATGCTCAGGGCCGCTTCGTTGAGGTCGCGGGAAATGTCCTGGATGATCTGCACCGTCTGCTGGACCACTTGGGATCCTTTTTGCGCGCAGACGTCGTTTTGTACCGAGGTGCTGTGGGCCGATTCCGCGGCGGCTCGCAGGGTGGTGACTTGCTGGGTGATGTCGCTGGCGAACTTCACCACTTTGTACAACCGGCCTTTGCTGTCGAACAGCGGGTTGTAGGAGGCTTCCAGAAACACCGTATGACCGTGCTTATCCTTGCGCTCGAAACGGTGCGAGTGATATTCGCCGCGATTGAGTGAGGCCCAGAACGCCTTGTACTGCGGCGACTCGGCTTCGGCGCGGTGACAGAACAGGCTGTGATGCTGGCCAATCACTTCGTTGAGCGAGTAATGCATGGTTTTCAGGAAATTGTCGTTGGCGGTGATGACCCGGCCGTCCGGGGTGAATTCGATCACCGCCATGGAGCGCCCGATGGCTGCGAGCATGCTTTCTTCTTCGTGCTCTTTATGGATACGAGCGGAGATGTCCGAGGCCACTTTGATCACGCTACGCACCTGGCGATCCGGCCCGAACACCGGCATGTAACTGGCTTCGAGCCACACCTCGCGACCCGCCTTGTTCAAACGCAGGAAGGTACCGCTGACCGGTTCGCCACGGGCCAGGTCACGCCACAACTTGGCGTATTCCTCACTGCGATAAAACGCTTCTTCGCAGAAGATCCGGTGGTGTTTGCCGCGCACTTCTTCGGCGCTATAGCCCATGACCGCGCAAAAGTTTTCATTGGCGTCGAGCACGATGCCCTCGGGGCTGAACTCGATCATCGCCATCGAGCGACTGACCGCCGCCAACTTGGCGTTGGCCTCGCTCAGCGCGCAGTTGAAGCGCTCGATCTCCAGCAGGTCAGCCTTGTGATGTAGGTTAAACATGGTTCTATCACCTTCAGCGCGATCTTTGATTGATGCAGGAGCAAAGCTTGCCCGCGATGCACGATGACGCGGTGTGTCAGGTTCGGCGCTATCGCGAGCAAGCGTTGCTCCTACAGGGGAAATGCCGGGAGAAAGTTCTCGGTCATTTCAGATCCACCACTACGTTCCACGGAACAGGCACACGCATCCCGCCAAGGGCAGGATGTGTCAGGTGATAAATGATGTTCAATCGGAGTGTCCATGCAGCGACGCTCTTATCAAGACATCCTTCTCTTGATAGCCCGGTCGGGCCAACCCTAACGTTTTGGTAAGTAACTCCATTTACGGCACGGCTCCTGATTGTTGAGTGTCGGTGCTTTGGGTGCGCACTCTTCGGCTGATGTCACGGCGCTCACGCTCCTGGTCACGAACCATTCATTTTTGTGACTGAAAAAGTGAGCTATGGGTGAGCATAGCCAGTGAACTGACAGGCGCAATGCCATTAGTCGGCCAATAATCAGCACAAAATCGGTTCAGAGACACAGGCCGATCATTGATCGGCGAGCATGCTCAGCAGCGCTTGCACCGGGGCAGAAGGGGTCTTGTACGGTGCCACCACCAGGGCAAATTCGCGAACGATTCGTGGTAGCAGCGCAATGACCCGCAACCCTTGGCGATTGGCCGGCAGTGTCATTTCCGGCACCAGGGTCACGCCGATGTTTTCCCGCACCAGGGTGAAGGCGCTGCTCCACTCCCGGACCTCGGCCCGGATATCGCTCAGTTGCAAACCGGCGTCGGCCGCCAGGCTGCGGGCGTTGGTCGAACAGCCACCAGTGGCGAGCACAAAGGGTTGCGTCACCAATTGCGCCAGGCTGATGCCTTCTTCGTGTGCACCCCGTGCCAGGGGATGGCCGCCGGGCAGCACCGCCACCCAGGCATCGCGCCCCAACACCGCGGCATTGCGCTCGGGCGCGGGGTTCAGCACCACGCCGACATCCACCAGCCCGGCGTCGAGCAGGGTTTCCACTTCGTCGTCGCTGACTTCCAGGGCCACCACCTGAACGCCGGGATAGAGCCGATTGAACTGACGCAACAGCGGCGGCAGAAACGTCGCCAGCACCATGGGAAAACTGGCCAGGCGAATGCTGCCGCGCTGGATGTCTTTTGCAGCGTCGACGGTGCTGCGAATGGCCTCCAACGCGCCGAGCATGGTCCGCGCCTGCTCGATCACCGGCAGGCCGATGGCGGTCGGCAGGGTCTGGCGGTTTTCCCGGCTGAACAGTTGAACGCCCAGGGTTTCCTCGATCAGCGCCAACGCCTGGCTGGCACCGGACTGGGTCATGCCGACCCGCTCGGCCGCCCGGGTAATGTTGCCGGTATCGGCCACCGCCACCACCATTCGCCAGTGCATCAGATTCATCATGGCAGTAGCTGTCCTTATGGCAGTGTTCTGGAAGATTAATTTTACGAAGACCGGCGCGCACTATGACACTGGCGCAAATCCTCAACCAGAGCCCTGCCCATGAAGCTGTATTACGCCCCGCAAGCCTGCTCGATGGCGCCGCACATTGTGTTGCGCGAACTCGATCTGCCGTTCGAATTGATCCGTGTCGATAACCGCACCAAGCAAACCGCTGCGGGTGAGGATTTCCTCGCCATCAATCCCAAGGGCTACGTCGCGGCGCTGCAACTGGACAACGGCCAGGTGCTGACCGAAGGACCGGCGATCCTGCAATACCTGGCGGACCTGCGACCCGAGGCGAATCTGGCGCCGCAGAACGGGACGTTCGAACGGGTGCGGTTACAGGAATGGTTGAACTTCGTCTCGACCGAGATTCATGGCGGGCTTGGATGGCTGTTCAATGCGCAGTTTCCCGAGGAGGTGAAGCGGTTGATCAAGGAGAAATTGTTCAAGCGGTTTGCGGTGTTGGTTCGCACGCTGGAACAGCAGGACTATTTGATGCCGGAGGGGTTCAGCGTGGCGGATGCGTATTTGTTTACGGTGCTGCGTTGGGCGGCGGGGTTTGGGATTGAGTTGGAGCAGTGGCCGGCGTTGGTGCGGTTTCAGGCAAGGATTGATCAGCGCCCGGCGGTGAAGGCGACGTTGGCGGCGGAGTTGTTGTAGGGCTGGAGGCCGCCTTCGCGGGCAAGCCTCGCTCCTACAGGATTCAATAAATCACAAACTCCCACTCACCTTGCTCGCCACTTCCCCCGGCACCCAGCCCTTCCACACCTGCGGCTGATCGCGCAAAAACGCCTCGGCGACCTGACGCGGTGGCTGACGTTTTTCGCTCATCTGCGCCAGGGTCTGGTTCAGCAGATCTAACGGCAAATCGACCTTTTCAAAGAAGGCCACCAAGTCCGGGTACTGCGCCTTGAACGGTGCGGAGACGCCAATCGCCAAGTTCGCCGGCATCGAGCGAGTGCCCTTCGGATGCGGGTTATTGGCGTCGGCCAGGGTCTTCCAGGCTTCGGCATCGAACGCCGGCTCTTCGAGTTTCACCAGTTTGAACCGCCCCAACAACGGCGTTGGCGACCAGTAGTAGAACAGCACCGGTTTGCCGCGACGGATCGACGACGCGACCTCGGCATCCAGCGCCGCGCCAGAGCCGGTGCGGAAGTTGACGTAATCGGCGGTCAGGTCATAGGCCTTGAGTTTCTGGCTGTTGACGATCTCCGAGGTCCAGCCGGTGGGGCTGTTGAGGAAGCGGCCGCGGCTTGGGTCTTCCGGGTCGCGGAACACGTCTTTGTAGCGTGGCAGGTCAGCCACGGATTTCAGCTCCGGGGCCAGTGGCTTGATGCCGCGTTCCGGGTCGCCCTTGATCACGTATTCCGGCACCCACCAGCCTTCGGTGGCGCCTTTGACTGTGTCACCGAGGCCGAACACTTTGCCCTCGTTCGAAGCTTTGACCCACGCTGGGCTGCGCCCGGCCCACTCTTCGCCGATCACCTGGATATCGTTCTTGGCCAGCGCCGCTTCAAGGCTGACGGTGCTGCCTGGCAAGGTATCGGTCGGGTAGCCGTAACCTTTCTCGACGATCAGGCGCAGGACTTCGGTGATGAAACTGCCGCTTTCCCAGGCGATGTCGCCGAAGTGGATCGGCGCGATTTTTTCGCTGGCGGGCGCCTGGGTGGCGACCAGGCTCAGGGCCAGCAGCGAACTGCCGAGCAGGGTTTTGATCGATCTCATGCGGACCTCTGGGTCGTTCTATTTAAGGGTTCATTGGCACTGTGCTGGGCGCACAAGGCTTGGGAGCGGGTCATGTAGACGCTGACCGAACGCTGGGAAATGCCCAGCTCGGCGGCGATTTGCGGGTAGGTCAGGCCATCGATGCGCGACAACAGGAACGTCGCCCGGACCTTGCCCGGCAAGCGGTCGAGGGTGCTGTCGAGCCGATGCAGGGCCTGGGTCAATTGCAGCAGTGCTTCCGGCGATTGCGCTTGACCGGCATCGGCATGTTGCAATTGATCGAGGTGCTGGCGCTCCAGATCGCGACGACGCCAGAGTTGATAGATCAGGCGTTGGGCGATGGTGGTCAGCAAGGCGCGGGGTTCGCGGATCGGCGTCAACCCCGGGGATTCGAGCAATTGGGTGAAGGTTTCGGCGGCGATGTCCTCGACGCTGGCGCTGGCGCCCAACTGCCGGCGCAACCGGGTGCACAGCCAGGAGTAATGCGCGCGGAACAAGCCGCCCACGTGGTTGCGATGGGAAAGGTCGGCGCCGGACATAGGGGCTCCTGGGGTTAGGGGTCGCTGAATGTCCGGTGATCCGGTGGCGCGATTCTAGACGGGAGCCTTATTCTTTAATAATACTTAAAAGGTATTTTTATATTCGATTAAGAAATTTAAATGAATGGCGCCTGTGAGATTGCTTTCGCGGGCAAGCCTCGCTCCTACAGGAACGGTGGTCAATTCTGTAGGAGCGAGGCTTGCCCGCGAGAGCGTTCTGACAGGCAACGAAAATCCCCCACCGTTAACGCAACCGCCCATACCCCAACGCCTCGGCCTCCTGCTGGTAATCAAGCACCACCTGATAGTCGCTTTCCGTCGCGGGCAATACCTCTTGCAGACCGAGGATTTCGGCGACGTCCGGCAGCTCGCGCAATGTTTCGTTCATCACCTGCCGAAGTTGCTCGACCTGCTCATCACTGGCACTCGCCGCCGTGATGTACGGCAAGGTCGGGCTGAACGCGCTGCGGGCAACCACGCGCAAACCGGCCACTTCGGCTTCGGCGTGCCGCGCCAGGTAGGCGAAGGTCACGCTGTCGATGGCGGCCAGGTCGGCAAGGTTTTCACGCAGCCAGCGCAGGCTTTCACGGTGGCCGCCGCTGATGCCGACACGGGCGAAGAACTGACCGTCGCGGTGCAGTGGCGCCAGGCGATGGCGCAGCAGGTTCATGCCGCTGTTGGAGCCTTCGTCATTGATCACCCCGCGACAGTTGTAAAAGGCCGGCAAGTTGCGGCGAGGATCGTCGGCGCGGCTGAGCAGCAGGCTGCAATGGTTGCCGCCGTTGCTGTCCGGCAATTCATAGCGAGGACGACCGACAACCCGGACCTGACCACGCAACAAGGTCATCAGCGGATAGCCGCAGGTTTGCGTCAGCAGCAATTGCGGGGAGAGCCAGAGGTCCGGCAGCGACAGGCCCTCGGCGCTTTGGCGGGAGGCGCCCAGGCGTTGCGCGATGCCAGTCAGCCAGCGTTCATTGGCGCGACGGATCGATTCCGGGGAGACGTACATCAGTAGTTCGGCGAGGTGCTGGGTCATCGAAATTCCTTCAGCCAATCAATGAAACGGATGTTGCGGGCTGTCGATCGCCCTGAGCCCATGCTGGCGCCACAACTGCCCATAACCCCGCACCAGAAACCCGCCGCTGCGTGCCTGCCATTGCTCACGACGGGTGCGATAAGCCTTGGGCAAGTCGTACCAGGGCAGGCTCGGTATGTCGTGATGCACCAGGTGCAGGTTGTTGTTCAGGAACAGCCAACTCCACGGCCACGCCGCTTCGTTGAGCACGGTGCGTTGCTCGGGTCGGGCGTTGGGGCGGTGTTCATAGTAGGAGCGAATCATCGCAATCGACAGCGCCGGCACGCTGATCAGCAACAGGTAATGCCACACCGGGAGCACGCTGAAACGCGCGATGAACGCCAGCATCAACCCGGTGAGCGCGCCATGGGTGAGCCACATCAACCAGGCCTGCCGTTCACCCGCTTGCAGACGTCGCAGCTCTTTGCGCGCCAGCGCCAGTAACGCCAGGGGGGCGCCGACCATGACGCGCCCCAGCACGGTTTTGTTCAAGCGGTGCAGGACCTGCTTGAACACGGAACTGCGCTGCCAGTGCTCGGCGGTGAGGTAACGGCTTTCCGGGTCGCGGCCGGGGATGGTCAGGTCTTCATCGTGGTGATGCAGCAAATGGCTGTCGCGATACAGGGTGTACGGGAACCACACCGCAAACGGTGCATAACCGAGGACTTTGTTCAGGGCCAGCCAACGCGTGGGATGGCCGTGGAGCAGTTCGTGCTGCACCGACAGCCAGAGCACCACCAGTGGAATCAACAGCACGGTGCTCCACCAAAGGCCCAATCGGTCGCTGGCCAGGATCAGGCCGAACCAGCCCGCGTAGACGCCGATCAGCAGCAACCAGGTCGGCCACTCGGTGCGAGCAGTCAGGCGTTGGCGCAGGGTTTCGATTTCTTCTCGATGGGCGGCGTCGAAGTAATGGGACATGGCTTTGCTCAGAACGGGACGTGTCCCTCTCTGTGCAATGGGGTGGGGAAATCTTGCAGATTATTTTCTGGTTTAACGATCGTTCCCACGCTCCGCGTGGGAATGCAGCCCGTGACGCTCCGCGTCACTGGACGCGGAGCGTCCCTAGAGGCATTCCCACGCGGGAGCGTGGGAACGATCGGCACGGTGACTCAGGTTTTAGTGCCCGAACACATCCACCTTCTTGGCCTTCTTGTCCGCGCGCTTTTCATCGGCGGTTTTTGCCGGTTTTTTCTTCGCTGCTTTTTTTGAATCCATGCCTTTGGCCATGATACGTACTCCACTCATACGGGATGTGAAGTCAGGTATACACCTATCGCGCCGCTCGCGTTCTTTTATAATCGCCCACTTTGCCAACTGACAGCCAACGCCCATGCCAGACACTCAGTACGCCTTGCTCGACGAACCGTTATGGCCGTTGATGAACAAGTTTTACCGCGCCCACCAATCGCCGATGAAAGCCGTGCGCGAAGCTCAATTGTGGGTGGCCCGGCGCGGCGAAATTGTCGCGGCCTTGTGTTTGCGGCCGGTGGCGGGCGGGTACTGGTTGACGGGTTTGTTCGTCGATCCGGCGTGTCGTGAACAAGGCATCGCCGCCGCGCTGATCGCCGAAGCGGTGAAGGGCCTCGACAGCCCGGTCTGGCTGTATTGCCACCCGGATTTGCGCGGCTTTTATGAGCGTCGGGGTTTTATCTTCGACCCGCAAATGCCCTACGCCATGGTCGAACGCCTGACCCGTTACGCGCGCAGCAAACCGATGATCGCCATGGGCTTAGAACCGTTGGTGAGGTCGTCCATCGATAATGTGTGATCAGCTCTTGATTGCTGCGTGCTAGCCTCGGGGTCGACTTCGAATCTGCCTGGATGCGCCATGAAACCTGCCCTGCTCGCCTTGACCCTGACCGCCCTGCTCACCCCTGTTCTGGCGCACGCCGCCGACGACCCGCCCATCTCCAGCGCGCAATACGCCGAGGTGCTCAAAGGCACCTGGCGCGCGCCGCAGAACGTGGTGCGCGACGTCTACCGCCATCCGCAGCAGAGCCTGCAATTCTTCGGCTTGCACGCCAACCAGACCGTCATCGAAATCACCCCCGGCAGCGGTTGGTACAGCGAACTGCTGGCGCCGCTGCTCAAGGAGCACGGCCACTACATTGCCGCCGTGCAAGCGCCGACGGTCAGCGACTATGCGCGCAAGAACGAAGAAACCCTCAAGGCCAAATTCGCCGCCGCCCCGGCGCAATATGCCAAGGCCCAGGTGGTCGAGTTTGATCCCAAGGCCCCGGTGCTCGGCAATCCCGGTTCGGCAGACACGGTGCTGACCTTTCGCAACGTGCACAACTGGGTGCTGGCCGACACGGCGCCGCTGATGTTCGAGTCGTTCTTCAAGGTGCTGAAACCGGGCGGCGTGCTCGGGGTGGTGGATCACCGGGCCAAGGACGGGGCGTCGCTGGACGACATCAAGCACAGCGGCTACCTGACCACCGCGTATGTGGTGAAACTGGCGACCGATGCGGGGTTCAAGCTGGAGGAAAAAAGCGAGATCAATGCCAATCCGAAGGACACCAAGGATTATCCCGAAGGCGTCTGGACCTTGCCGCCGGCGTTGACGTTGGGGGAGAAGGACAAGGCGAAGTACGTGGCGATCGGGGAGTCGGACCGGATGACGTTGCGGTTTGTTAAACCGGGGAAATAAAAAGCAGAATCAAAAGATCGCAGCCTTCGGCGGCGCCTACAGTCGCGTAGGCGCTGCCGAAGGCTGCGATCTTCGCTTTTGTCTTACTCGTCAGCGTTCGGATCAAGATCCGGAAACATCACTTCGATAAACCCGAACTTGGTGAAATCCGTGATCCGCGACGGGTACAACCGGCCGATCAAATGATCGCATTCGTGCTGCACCACCCGCGCATGAAAACCGGAGGCAATCCGCACAATCGGCTGGCCCTTCGGATCAAACCCTTCATAGCGTATGTCCTGATAACGATTCACCGCTCCACGCAATCCAGGCACCGACAGGCAACCTTCGAAGCCCTCTTCCAGGGTCGGGTTCAACGGTGTGATCAGCGGGTTGATCAGGATCGTCTGCGGCACGGCTTCGGCGTCAGGGTAGCGCTCGCTGTGCTCGAAACCGAAGATCACCAGTTGCAGGTCGACACCGATCTGCGGCGCGGCCAGGCCAACGCCGCCGACGCTTTCCATGGTCTGGAACATGTCATCGATCAGTTGCCACAACTCGGGGCTGTCGAACATCTCGGCCGGCACCGGTGGCGCGATACGCAGCAGGCGTTCATCGCCCATTTTCAGAATTTCACGGATCATGGTCAGGCTTCGTCAGTGTTCGGCTTGAGCGAGTGGTCTCGTCCCAGTCCCGATACGTGTTGTTTGGTTTCGTGGTCGTGCTCGCCGGGGACCTTTTCGCCAGGGTCCTTGCCTTCGGTCGACATGTGTTCGATCACCGCATTCATCTCCGCGCCGAGCAATAGCACCGCGGCGGAAATGTAGAAGTACAGCAACAGCACGATGATCGCGCCGATACTGCCATACATGGCGTTGTAGTTGGCGAAGGTCTTGACGTAAAACGCGAAACCCAACGAGGCGATGATCCACACCACCACCGCGAGCACCGAGCCGGGGGTGATGAAACGAAACTCCTGACGGACATCGGGCATAACGTAATAGATCAGCGCCACCGCGATCATCATCAGGATCACGATCACCGGCCAACGCGCAATGGTCCACACCGTGACGATGAAGTCTTCCAGCCCGACCTGCGCGGCAATCCAGCCCATCACCTGCGGCCCGAGCACCATCAGCGCGGCGGCGGCGAGCAGCATGCCGGCGATGCCAATGGTGTAGAAAATCGACAACGGAAAGCGCTTCCACACCGGGCGGCCTTCGACCACGTCGTAGGCAGCGTTCATCGCGCTCATCATCAGCCGCACGCCCGAAGAGGCGGTGTACAGGGCGATGACGATACCGATCGAGAGCAAGCCACCCTTGGACTGCTGCAACTGGTCGATCACCGGGTTCACCTGCTCCAGGGCTTGGGGCGGCAGCACCAGTTCCGATTGCAGGCGCAGCCAGGAGAAGAAGTCCGGCAGGTGCAGGAAACCGATCAGGGCGATCAGGAACAGAATGAAGGGGAACAGCGAGAACAGCATTTGATAAGCCAGCGCCGAGGCGTAGGTCGACATCTCATCGTCAATGAATTCTTTGACCGTGCGCACCATCACGCGGTGGATGGGCAGGCCTCTCATGTCCGGGAAAATCATTAGCGTCTCCTTTCGCCGCAAAAGGTTGAAGTCGTGGCGACTCAGGGGCCGTTTTCTACATCAAAGTAGCCTACTTGGCGACTTTGAAACAATTTCGTTATTTAACCGGTGGGGCTGACACAAAAACGGCCATCCTCGGATGGCCGTTTCTTTAATGTCTTGAAAGGCCGAATCAAGCCTTGTCGACACCTTTCTTGATGGCGTCCTTGGCCTTGCCCACCGCTTGCTGGGCTTCGCCTTTCTTCTCCTGGATTTTGCCTTCGACTTGCAGTTTGGTGTTGTCAGTGGCCTTGCCGACGCCTTGCTTGACGTTGCCGACCGCTTCGTTTGCCATACCTTTAACTTTATCGCCAGTGCTGCTCATGGTGTTTCTCCTGTGAACAATTCAAGGGTAATAGTCGTTACACAAAGATTGACCGAAGGCGTTTGCACGGAGTTTCATTTATTTTCACTGCATCATTTCATCGCCGATTAAAGGTTGGGCTTTATGTTTGCCGTGCAACCCCCGAGAATGCGCAACGTATTCAGGCCTTGGCGCTGAAGATCCAACCCCGTAGGAATGTTATGAAACTCGATAAAAAGCAGGCCATTGCCCGCAGAAACCAGGAACTCGGCGGTGCTGTGCTTGGCGTCAACAACTGCCATTTCACCGAATTGAACCGCAATCGCAACATCTGGTGGTTCGACATCCCGGTGGCACGCCTGGCTGTGGGTCAGTACGAGTGGGTGCACTTGTTGATGCACACCCCGGATACCGACGAACTGCTGCACCTGAAAGTGCCGACGGTGTTTCTGCGTGAAAAACTCGAAGGCCTGGTGGTGCGCAATGAAGGCAAGCGCAAAGCGGCGTTGAGCCTGGAACTGAGCGCCGACAAGGACTCCTTCCTGCAAGACATGCGCCCGGCGGGTACCAACGTCAACTTCGCACCGTTTCGCCTGTAACACCGACCATTGTGGCGAGGGAGCTTGCTCCCGCTGGACTGCGCAGCAGTCCCCTGCTTGATTGATCGTTCCCACGCTCTGCGTGGGAATGCAGCCCGGGACGCTCCGCGTCCCAACAGCGGACGCAGAGCGTCCATTGAGGCATTCCCACGCAGAGCGTGGGAACGATCCGTCAGGCCAAAAAAAGCCCCGCATCTGCGGGGCTTTTGTTTAGGCGCCTACTTTCTTCACGCCCAGCTTCTTCAACTCTTCATCACGCAGTTCGCGACGCAGGATCTTGCCGACGTTAGTGGTCGGCAGCGCATCGCGAAATTCCACCGAACGCGGAACCTTGTAGCCAGTGACGTTGGCGCGCATGTGCTCCATCACCTGTTCCTTGGTCAGGGTCACGCCCGGTTTGGCGACGATGAAGATCTTGATCGCCTCGCCCGACTTCTCGTCCGGGATGCCGATGGCCGCGCATTGCAGCACGCCCGGCAGGGTCGCAAGCACGTCTTCCAACTCGTTCGGGTACACGTTGAAACCGGAAACCAGGATCATGTCTTTCTTGCGATCGACAATGCGCATGTAGCCATCGGGCTGGATCAGCGCGATGTCACCGGTCTTCAGCCAGCCTTCGCTGTCGAGCATTTCATCGGTGGCGTCCTGGCGCTGCCAGTAGCCCTTCATGACCTGCGGACCTTTCACACACAGCTCGCCGATCGCGCCCAGCGGCTGTTCAACGCCGGCATCGTCGATGACTTTGCACAGGGTCGACGGCACCGGAATACCGATGGTGCCGACCTGGATGTGCTGGATCGGGTTGACCGTGGCGACCGGGCTGGTTTCGGTCATGCCGTAGCCTTCGCAAATCGGGCAATTGGTCACCGCTTTCCAGCGCTCGGCGGCGGCCAGTTGCAGGGCCATGCCGCCGGACAGGGTGACTTTCAGCGCCGAGAAGTCGAGCTTGCGGAACGCTTCGTTGTTGCACAGGGCCACGAACAAGGTGTTCAGGCCAACGAAGCCGCTGAACTTCCACTTCGACAGTTCCTTGACCATCGCCGTCAAATCGCGCGGGTTGCTGATCAGGATGTTGTGGTTGCCGATCAGCATCATTGCCATGCAATGAAAGGTGAAGGCATAGATGTGGTACAGCGGCAGCGGCGTGATCAGGATCTCGCAACCTTCATTGAGGTTGGACCCCATCAGCGCCTTGCACTGCAGCATGTTGGCGACGAGGTTGCGGTGGGTCAGCATCGCGCCCTTGGCCACGCCGGTGGTGCCGCCGGTGTATTGCAGCACCGCGACATCGCCGCTGTCCGGGTTGGCTTCGGCCACGGGCTGGCCGTGGCCCTTGCTCAGCACGTCGTTGAACTTGACGGCCTTGGGCAAGTGATACGCCGGGACCATCTTCTTCACGTACTTGATGACGCTGTTGATCAGCAGGCGCTTGAGCGGTGGCAGCAGGTCGGCGACTTCGGTGACGATCACGTGCTTGACGCCGGTTTTCGGCACCACGGTCTGCGCCAAGTGAGCCATGTTGGCCAGGCAGACCAGGGCTTTGGCACCGGAGTCGTTGAATTGGTGTTCCATCTCCCGCGCGGTGTACAGCGGGTTGGTGTTGACCACGATCAGCCCGGCGCGGATCGCACCGAACACGGCTACCGGGTACTGCAACACGTTAGGCAGTTGCACGGCGATTCGATCACCGGGCTGCAAGTCGGTATGCTGTTGCAGGTAAGCGGCAAAGGCACCGGACAATTCGTACAGTTCACCGTAGGTGATTGTCTTGCCCAGGTTGCTGAAAGCCGGTTTGTCGGCGAAGCGTTGGCAGGATTGCTTCAACACTGCCTGAATATTCGGATACTCGTCTGGATTGATGTCGGCAGCAATCCCGGCAGGGTACTTATCCTTCCAAAAGTCTTCGTTCATGGAAGCCCACTCCTCAGCAACGCGAATTCATCACCGCATTTGATGCGATTATTATTGGTGTGTGTTTTTTATTGGTGAGTCTGGCTTTTATATAGGCCGAGAAGTCACAAAAGCGCGCCGAGAGTAGCAGCTTTGCCAAGGGCCGACTAGAGCCAAAAGCAGCCTCTACAGTCACATAAATGACTCAAGAATAACCGGCAGTCATTTTAGAGCAAAAATTCTATACAGCCTCTAAAGCCCTTAAATCGGGCTTTTCAGCCCTTAAAAGCTTCGCGGGCAAGCCTCGCTCCTACGGGTATCGCGTCAATGTGAATGACGGTGAACCTGTAGGAGCGAGGCTTGCCCGCGAACGCGCGAAGCGCGGCCATTCAACGCTTACGCGATATCCCGCAACTCCCGCCGCAAGATCTTGCCCACCGGTGTCATCGGCAACGACTCACGCAACACAATGTGCTTGGGCACTTTGTACGCTGTGAAGTTTTCCTTGCAGTAAGCCTTCAACTCTTCAAGGCTGACACCGGATTCCCGGGCCACCACAAACAACTTCACCGCCTCCCCCGAACGTTCGTCCGGCACGCCGATCACGGCGCAGTTGGCGACTTTCGGGTGGGCCATGACCACGTCTTCGATTTCATTCGGGTACACGTTGAAACCCGAGACGATGATCATGTCTTTCTTGCGATCGACAATGCGCACGAAACCGTCCGGGTCGATCACTGCGATATCACCGGACTTGAACCAGCCCTCGGCATCCAGCACTTCGGCGGTGGCTTCGGGTTTCTGCCAGTAGCCCTTCATGATCTGCGGGCCCTTGATGCACAACTCGCCCCGCTCGCCCAGCGGCTGCTCGACGCCGTCATCGTTGATGACCTTGAGCGTGGTGCCCGGCACCGGCAGGCCGACCGTGCCGATCCGCGACTTGTCGCCGTACGGGTTGGTGCAGGCCACCGGGGAGGTTTCGGTCAGGCCGTAACCCTCGGTGATCCGGCAACCGGTGAGCTGTTCCCAGCGCTCGGCGGTGGCCTTGACCAGCGCGGTGCCGCCGGAGTTGGTGAGCTTGAGGCTGGAGAAGTCCAGGGTCTTGAAGTCCGGGTGATCCATCAACGCCACGAACAGCGTGTTGAGCCCCAGCAACGCTGAGAATCGCCAGTTCTTCAGCTCCTTGATAAAGCCTTTGATGTCCCGCGGATTGCTGATCAGCACGTTGTGGTTGCCGGTCACCATCATGCACATGCAGTTCGCCGTGAAGGCATAGATATGGTAAAGCGGCAGCGGCGCGATCATCACTTCCTGGCCTTCGCGCAGCAGCGGCTGGCCGTCACTGCCGAACTGGCCCAAGCAGGCCCGCGCCTGCTGCATGTTCGCCACGAGATTGCCGTGGGTGAGCATCGCGCCCTTGGCCAGGCCGGTGGTGCCGCCGGTGTATTGCAGCACCGCGATGTCGTTGAGGCCGACCTTCAGCGGCTTGATGCCCAGGCCCCGGCCTAGACGTAGCGCGCTCTTGAAGGAAACCGCCTGGGGCAAAGAGTAGTCGGGGACCAGTTTCTTGACCTTGCTCACCATTGTGTTGACCAGCCAGGCCTTGGCGGCGGGCATCAGGTCGCCCATCTTCGCTTCGATCAGGTACTGGATATCGGTGTCGGCCAGCACTTCCTGGACCTTGGCCCCGAACATGTTCAGGTACACCAGCGCCCGGGCCCCGGAATCCTTGAATTGATGACGCATCTCCCGCGGGGTGTACAGCGGGTTGGTGTTGACCACGATCAGCCCGGCGCGCAACGCACCGAACACGGCAATCGGGTAATGCAGGACGTTGGGCATCTGCACCGCGATGCGATCCCCCGGCACCAGGTCGGTGTGCGCTTGCAGGTAACCGGCGAACGCCGCGCTGTAGCGTTCCAGTTCGGCGTAGGTCAGGGTCACGCCCATATTGCTGAAGGCCGGGCGGTCCGCGAATTTCTTGCAGGAACGCTCGAACACCTCGATCACCGACTTGTAGGCCCCAAGATCAATGTCCAGGGGTACGCCGGCCGGGCGTTTGTCATTCCAGAAATCAGGTTGCATTGTTCTTGTCCTCTTTACCTGAATCTATCCGGGGCCACTTCTCTGTCACTTCTGTAAAGGAACGCGAAAAGCGGAGCTTCACGGACACTAGCAGTTATGGCCAATCAGGCAAATATGGCAAAAGCGTCATAGATCGTGTGAATCTTCCTAACGTGGTGTGGCCTGATCAGACGGCAAGCAAAGGATGCGCTATACAATGCAACCACATCGTGCAAAGGAATCGCCATGATCCACGACACTTTCTGGCTGACCGCGAGTGATCACAGCCGCCTCTTCGTCAACCAGTGGCTGCCCACCCCGCCGTTAAAAGCGGTGATCCTGCTGGCCCATGGCATGGCCGAGCACAGCGGTCGCTACGCCCGGCTCGCGGAAAAACTCTGCGCTCAGGGCTATGGCGTCTACGCCCCGGACCTGCGAGGACATGGCAAAACTTCCGAAAACGGCACGCTCGGCCATTTCGCCGATGACGATGGCTGGTGCAAAGTCGTCGGCGACCTCGCCAGCCTCAACCAGCACATCGGCCAGCACCACCCTGGCGTACCAATCGTATTGCTCGGCCACAGCATGGGCAGCTACATCGCCCAGGCCTACCTGCTGCACCACAGCGCCAGCCTGCACGGGGCGATTCTCAGTGGTTCGAACTTCCAGCCCGTGGCGCTTTATCGCGCGGCGCGGCAAATCGCCCGGCTCGAACGGCTGCGTCAGGGACCGAAGGGCCGCAGCGCGCTGATCGAGTTCCTGTCGTTCGGCTCGTTCAACAAGCAATTCAAACCCGCTCGTACCAAATTCGATTGGCTGAGCCGCGATCCGACAGAAGTCGATCTGTACGCCAACGACCCGTTCTGCGGCTTTCGCTGCACCAATCAACTGTGGATCGACTTGCTCGGCGGGTTGCAGCAAATCAGCAAAGCGTCCAATCTCGCCCAGGTCGATCCGGGCCTGCCCTTGCTGGTAATGGGCGGCGAATGTGATCCGGTGAGCGAAGGCAAGCGTCTGAAAGATCTGGCCCATGCGCTGCGCGCGGCCGGCAGCCAGAACCTGCAATTGAATATTTACCCGCAGGCGCGCCACGAACTGTTCAACGAGAGCAACCGCGATGAAGTGACCGCCGATGTACTGAACTGGATCGCCCAGGCGCTCAGCCACCGCCGTCCGGCCAGAACCGAATAGTTTTTCGAACAGTTTTTTTGTGGATTTTTTTATTCGTCACAGGAATTGAGACAGATGACCCAGGTTACCAACACCCCTTACGAAGCCCTTGAAGTCGGCCAGACCGCCAGCTATAGCAAGACCGTCGAAGAGCGCGATATTCAGTTGTTCGCCGCGATGTCGGGCGATCACAACCCGGTGCACCTGGACGCCGAATTCGCGGCCGGCACCATGTTCAAGGAACGCATCGCCCACGGCATGTTCAGTGGCGCGCTGATCAGCGCCGCCGTGGCGTGCGAGTTGCCCGGGCCGGGGACTATTTATATCGGTCAGCAGATGAGCTTCCAGAAACCGGTAAAAATTGGCGACACCCTGACCGTGCGTCTGGAAATCCTCGAGAAACTGCCGAAGTTTCGCGTGCGCATTGCCACTCGCGTGTTCAACCAGCGTGATGAGTTGGTGGTGGATGGCGAGGCCGAGATTCTGGCACCGCGCAAGCAGCAGACCGTGACGTTGCCAGTGTTGCCAGCGATCAGCATTGGCTGAGCAGACAAACTGATCGTTCCCACGCTCCGCGTGGGAATGCATCCCGTGACGCTCCGCGTCACATCACAGCTGGACGCAGAGCGTCCGGGGCGGCATTCCCACGCAGAGCATGGGAACGATCAGACATAAAAAAACGCCAGTCAGACTGGCGTTTTTTATTACCGCGACAAGTGCTTAAGAACGAGCACGCGCCTGGTTACGCAGGGCTTTGACCTGATCGTGATTACGTTGCACGCCGTGGTACTGACGTTCAACCAGGTCACGAATACCCACCAGGTTATGCTTGGTGATTTTTTCCAGCGCTTCTTTGTACGCCTTCAACGCATGGTCTTCACCGCGTTCGGCTTCGTTCAGCACGGCTTCTTCATCCTTGCCGGTGAACATTGCTTTCACGTCCACCCAGCGACGATGCAGATCACCGCTGACGCTGGTCGAGGTTTCCGGATCGCCGCCCAGCCTACGAACTTCCGCTTGCAGTTCGGCAGCTGCGGTGGCGCAATCGGCAGAACGGGTCACGAACAGCGTTTTGAGTTCTGGGTGCTTGATGTCTTCAGCGCAAGTCTTGAACCCTTCCTGACCGTCTTTGCTGGTTTCAATCAGGTCGTTGAGTACAGAGATGGCTTCTTTATTCACGTCGGTCATTTTCAATTCCTCGCGGTTTGATGAAAGATGCAATAGCTATTGCAGCCCGCATGCCAGCTTTGAATTGAACATTTATTCCTTATTTTTCAATAAGTTAACTTATAAGCAAAAATCTGTATCCGCTTTATTTGCATGATCTGTCATTTGGCCTGCATGCAGAATGCCTGTATTTTCGAAGCTGTTTGAATCAAGACGACTGATTGATGAATCCTGAAAAGCTCGAACTGCTGATTACCCGCGAAATGCCCTTCGGCAAATACAAGGGCCGCATCATCGCCGACCTGCCCGGCCAGTACCTGAACTGGTTCGCCCGCGAAGGATTTCCTCACGGCGAACTGGGCGGCTTATTGGCGCTGATGCAGGAAATCGACCACAACGGTTTATCGGAACTGCTCGACCCGCTGCGCGCCAAACATGGCAAACCAGCCCCCCGCCACTGAACCGACTGAGTAGCCCATGCCCGATAACACCCGCCGTGCCCGTGATGAGTCCTTCTGGCAAACCTTTGCCGACCGTTACGCGGTCGAACCTGGCCCCATCAACCTGGAGAACGGTTACTTCGGGCGTATGTCGCGCACGGTGGTCGAGGAGTATCAGCGCAATATCGAGCTGATCAACCGCAGTAACTCGGTGCATGTGCGCCAGCATTTCGAGCAGACCGAAAGCCTGGACATCCGGGCGCAGCTGGCCGAGATGATGGGCGTACGGGCGCATTCCATCGCCCTCACCCGCAACGCCTCGGACGGCCTGCAATCGCTGATCCGCAACTACAACCGCTTGCAACCCGGCGATCAGGTGCTGCTCTGCGATCTGGAGTACGACACGGTCAAAGGCGCCCTGCGTTGGCTGGCCCGTCATCGCGGCGTGGAAGTGATCGAAATCGACCACCAGCACCCTGCCACTTTCGACAGTTTGCTCGCCACCTACCGCGAAGCGTTCGTGCGTTATCCGCGCCTCAAGCTGATGGCCCTGACCCACGTCACCCACCGCACCGGCCTGGTGATGCCGGTGCAGGCGATTGCCGCGCTCGCCAAGGAGCATGGCGTCGATGTGATCCTCGACGGCGCCCACGCCCTGGGCCAGATGGAATTCGATCTGGAATCCCTGGGCATCGCCTTCGCCGGCTACAACCTGCACAAATGGATCGGCGCCCCGCTGACCCTGGGCTTCATTTACATCGCGCCCCAGCGTCTGGCCGACATCGACCCGGACATGGGCGAGATGCATTTCCCGATCAACGACATTCGCGCCCGCACGCCGTACAGCACACCGAACATCCCGGCATTGATGACCCTGCCACTGGTGCTCGAGGAGCATCAGGCCATGGGTGGTTCCGCCGCCAAGGGCGCACGGCTCAACTACCTGCGTAATCGCTGGGTCAACGCCGTGCGCGACCTGCCGGGCATCGAAGTCATGACCCCGGACGATCCCCGGCTGTATTGCGGCATTACCTCGATGCGCTTTACCCGCCACGCCGATCAGCACCTCATGGCCGAACGGCTGCTCAATGAGTACAACCTGTTCACCGTGGCCCGCAGCGGCGCCGCCAGCGGACCGTGCATCCGCATCACCCCGGGACTGACCACCACCGCAGCCGATGTGGACCGGCTGGCCCATGCGCTGACCGAGCTGCGTTGAGGCCTACACCGTGTACTTGTCGAAGTCCTCGGGCCTGATCTGCGTCGACACTGCAAAAGTGTCGATGCCAATGGTCAGGTGCCCGAAGAAACCGTCTTCATGGGTATCACGGCCGATGCTGTGAACGGTCAGGGTCGAGGCTTCACCGCCCATTTTGGCGTAGATCTCATCCTGAGCGTTGGTTGGCGCCGTCACTGTCCGGCCGCTATACGCCTTGGCGTTCAGCACCGACCGTGAGGCGACCTCCGGAAAATAAAGCTGCCCGACCCAGGCAACGTGCCGCTCTTCCAGATAGTTGTTACCACCGGTGATTCGCACCGCCACATGAATATGCAGCGCACGGCCGGCATAGAAGCCCGGATAAACCGTGGTAAAGCGCACCACGCCCTTGTTGTCGCTGAACTGCCCGCCGCGCAGGTAAGTGTCGTCGTCGGTGCGTGGAATCGAACCGATGCTGTCAGCATCGACTTCCTGGTCCGGGTTGACCTTGCTCCAGCCCGAATACGCGCCCCTGGCATTGCAGTGCCAGATATCCACCAACGCCCCGGTTACCGGCTCGCCGGTCATGGCATCGACAATCACCAGCCGCAGCACCAGCGGAATGCCGTCCTGGCCTTCGCTGATGTTTCTTCGGATGAGCTTGGGGTTGCGAAAATACGGGCCGGCGATCTGTTCCGGGGTGAGCAGGCAAACCGGTTCGCGGGGAGTAGCTGAGGTGTAATCCATGAGGTTCTCTCTTCCATAAGATGCTGCCAAGGATAGAGAGAGAGGCCGTGCGGGAGGCGATAACTATGTATCGGAAAATGTTTTTTATGTCGGTGCGGAGGATCTTGTACGCAGGCAACCGATGCCCTCGTCGTACAGGACGTACACAACAAAAGTGCCGGACTTTGCCGGCACTTCCTTTTGTGTTTTAAACGGTGTCTTTATAAAAGTCTTCTGGCGTAATGTGCGCGGAAAGAGCATCGGGGTCGACACCAATCACGACAGTTCCCAATAACCGCTCCTGCGCGGTGCCACGGTAGATCCATTCCATATCCATCAGTGTGCCGAAGCCGTGCATTTCGCTGTAGATTTCATCCTGTTCATTGGTCAGGCGAGTAATCTTTCGACCGGCGTAGCCTGGAAGTTCACTGATGTGCGAAGAGATGGATTCAGGAACATACAGTTGACCAACATAGGCTACATGCCGGTCATTATTGTGTTCATCCAACTTTCTGACGGCCACGTGAACATGGATGGACCGGCCCGCATAGAACCCGGGAAACACCGATCGAAAACTGCAATTACCAAGTACATTGGTAAAGCCGCAACCTCTGAGATAACTGTCTTCGTCGGTACGGGGAATAGAACCGATCTCACCGGACAGCGCTTCCTTATCAGGATCTACCTCGCTCCATCCCGAGTATCGGCCTTGGGCATTACAATGCCAGATGTCCACCAGCAGACCTTCAATCGGTTCACAGGTCTTCACATTGACGATACTCAGAATCAACTCCATCGGCACACCCTCGGCGCCCTCGGTAATATCATATCGATGAAGTCGGTCATTACGGAAATAAGGGCCCGCAATTTGCTCAGGCGAAAATACGCACATGGCAGCGCGGGTCTTTTCAAGTTCGTGAGAGCGTTCAGCGTCAATAACAGTTTCCATCAGAATATCCCTATTCATGTTTAATACCTGTTCAGTACAGGTGACCGACGCAGAATATACAAACACACTAACTAAAGGGACAACATTGTTGTTTAAAGTTATGACGTTCGCCCGAGCAATCAAATATCACGGGCAAAAAAAAACGGTGCACCGACCAAGCGCACCGTAAAGCCGTAGAACACACAACGAAGTGTTTGGTAACTACTAATCAGTCCAGCAGCGCCAACGCCTCGGCGGTGCATTCCTGAATGCGGGCCCAGTCGCCGTTCTTGATCCATTCCGGATCAAGCATCCAGCTACCGCCCACGCACATCACGTTTTTCAACGCCATGTAGCTCTTGATGTTGGCCGGGCTCACGCCGCCAGTCGGGCAGAATTTCACTTCGCCGAACGGGCCACCCAAGGCCTTGATGGCCGCGACGCCGCCGCTGACTTCCGCCGGGAACAGCTTGAAGCGGCGATAACCCAGGCCATAGCCTTCCATGATGCCGGAGGCGTTGCTGATGCCGGGCAACAGCGGGATCGGGCTGTCGACACTGGCTTCGAGCAGGTCACGGGTAATGCCTGGGGTGACGATGAATTGCGAACCGGCCCTTTCGGCGGCGGCGAGCATGGTGCGATCGAGCACGGTGCCGGCACCGGTCACCAGTTCCGGACGCTGCTCACGCAGAATCTGAATGGCTTTAAGGCCGAACTGCGAGCGCAGGGTCACTTCCAGGGCGGTCAGGCCACCGGCGGCCAGGGCGTCGGCCAGGGGCAGGACGTCCTGTTCGCGAGCGATGGTGATCACCGGCAAAATCCGCGCCTTGGCACAGAGGCTGTCGATCAGGGCAACTTTATCCGCCATGGAAACGGTCGGGGATGTCTTTGTCATAGCGGCTGATCCTTGGCTCATGGGCACCAGTAAATCTCTAACGTAGGTTGCAGAAACGCGCGAATCGGCATGGCAGCGACATCGTCACCGGCCAATGCGGCACTCAAAGTGGTCAGTTTGGACTGACCGGAAATCGATAGAACGGTGGTCTTGGCCGACGCCAGCAGCGCACGGCTCATGGTCAGGCGCTGATGCGGCACGGTGGGTGCCAGCATCGGATAGCAACGGCGCGTGCCGTCGACTTTCAAGGCCTCGGCCAGGTTCGATCTGTTGGGAAACAGTGACGCGGTGTGACCGTCGTCGCCCATGCCCAAAATCAGCACGTCGATCGGCGGCAATTCCGCGAGCAAGCGATCCGCCTGCTCCGCTGCCAGTTCAAGGTTGGCGGTGGCGCTATAAAGGCTCAAAAACTGCGCCTTGGCCGCCGGGCCTTGCAGCAGGTAACGCTTGAGCAGGCCGGCATTGCTGTCGGCGTGTTCCACCGGCACCCAGCGCTCGTCGGCCAGCGTTACGACAACCTTGGACCAGTCCAGCGTCTGCTTGGCCAGGTGCTGGAAGAACGCCACCGGGCTGCGACCACCGGAAACCACCAGGGTCGCCGTGCCGCGCGCATCAATGGCCTCGCTCAGTTGCTTGGCCACATTCAGCGCCAGGCCTTCGGCCAACAACACCGGGCTCTTGTACTCATGGGCGTTGACGCCCTGAGGCAGTTGCAAATTAGATATCGCCATACCACGACCTCCCATCCCGCGTGATCAGTGCAATGGAGCTCATCGGTCCCCAGGACCCGGCCGCGTACGGCTTGGGCGCATCACCGGATTTTTTCCACCCGGCGATCAACTGGTCACACCACTTCCACGCGGCTTCGATTTCATCTTTACGGACAAACAGGTTCTGATTGCCGCGCATTACTTCCAGCAACAACCGCTCGTAGGCATCGGGAATCCGTGCGCTGCGATAGGTGTCGGAAAAATTCAGCTGCAACGGACCGCTGCGCAGCTGCATGCCCTTGTCCAGGCCTTGTTCTTTGGTCATCACGCGCAAGGAAATGCCTTCGTCCGGTTGCAGGCGGATAATCAGCTTGTTGCTGATTTGCAGGCGCTGCTCGGGAGCGAAGATGTAGTGCGACGGTTCCTTGAAGTGAATGACGATCTGCGACAGCTTCTGCGGCATGCGCTTGCCGGTTCGCAGGTAAAACGGCACGCCGGCCCAACGCCAGTTGCGGATGTCGGCGCGCAGGGCGACGAAGGTTTCGGTGTCGCTCTGGGTGTTGGAATTCGGTTCTTCGAGGTAGCCCGGTACCGGTTTGCCTTCGCTGTAGCCGGCGATGTACTGGCCGCGTACCACTTGGGTGGTCAGGCCTTCGGGGCTGATTGGCGCCAGGGCCTTGAGCACTTTGACTTTCTCGTCACGGATGCTATCGGCGGAGAGGTCGGCCGGCGGGTCCATGGCGATCAGGCAGAGCAGTTGCAGCAGGTGATTCTGGATCATGTCCCGCAGCTGGCCAGCCTTGTCGAAGTAACCCCAGCGGCCTTCGATCCCGACCTTTTCGGCCACGGTGATTTCCACGTGGGAAATGTAATTCTGGTTCCACTGGGTTTCGAACAGGCTGTTGGCGAAACGCAGGGCGATCAGGTTCTGGACGGTTTCCTTGCCCAGGTAGTGGTCGATGCGGTAGGTGCGGTTCTCCGGAAAGAACTGCGCCACGGCATCGTTGACCTTGCGCGAGGATTCCAGGTCCGAACCGATGGGTTTTTCCAGCACGACACGCGTGTTTTCGGTCAGGCCGACCTTCGACAGGTTCTCGCAGATCGCACCGTAAACGGCAGCGGGTGTCGCGAAGTAGGCAATCACCCGCTGGGCGCTGCCGGCCTGTTCGGCCAGGGCAACGTAGTCTTCGGACTTGAGGAAGTCGACGTGCAGGTAGGTCAGGCGGGCGAGGAAGCGCTCGAGTACGGCCTCGTCCAGCTCCTTGGCATCGACGTAGCGGCGCAGCTCCGAGGCGATGAACGCCAGATGCTGTTGCTCGCTGCCGGGTTCACGGGCCAGCGCGATGATGCGCGAGTCCTCGTGCAACAGGCCGGCGCCGTCCAGCTGATAAAGGGCAGGAAACAGCTTGCGCAGGGCCAGATCGCCGAGGGCGCCGAACAAGGCAAAGGTGCACGGTTCTACCGTAATCGAAGGCATGATGTTTGTTCTTTTATCAAGTTAAGCTACAAATACCTTTTTTCAAGGCATCACTCAAGGGAAAATGTAGTAATAACCACAACATTTTCGCAAAATACAGATTGCGAGTGGTGGTCGGTCGGAGCCATCAGTAGGATAGGCCACCGTGACGGGCCGCATCAAAGGCCCTTTTTGCATAGCAGAGCGCATCTTTGCGCTGCTGACTCAAGGAACATCTATGGACCGCGTGCGAAATCTACTGGAACAAATCCAGAATCGCCTTGAAGACCTGAACAAGGCCGAACGCAAAGTCGCCGAAGTGATCCTGCTCAATCCACAGCAGGCCACCCGGTTCAGCATCGCTGCCCTCGCCCAGGCCTCGAAAGTCAGCGAGCCGACGGTCAACCGTTTCTGCCGTTCGTTCGGTGTCAGCGGTTACCCGGAACTGAAACTGCAGCTGGCCCAGAGCCCTGGCCAGTGGCGCGGCGTACGTCAGCCGTGCGGTCGAGGCCGATGACAATCCGGAAGCCTACACCCAGAAAATCTTCGGCAGTGCCATCGCCTCGCTGGACAGCGCTTGCCAGGCCCTGGACCCGAACCTGATCAGCCGCGCCGTCGATCTGTTGATCCAGGCCCGGCAGATCCACTTCTTCGGCCTCGGCGCTTCGGCCCCGGTGGCGCTGGATGCGCAGCACAAGTTCTTCCGCTTCAACCTGGCCGTCACCGCCCATGCCGATGTGCTGATGCAGCGCATGATTGCCTCGGTGGCGCACACCGGTGAGTTGTTCGTGATCATTTCCTACACCGGCCGCACCCGCGAACTGGTGGAGGTGGCGCGCATTGCCCGGGAGAACGGCGCGTCGGTGCTGGGCTTGACCGCTGAGAACTCACCGCTGGCCAAGGCCAGTACCTTGAGCCTGAACATTCCGTTGCCGGAAGACACCGACATCTATATGCCGATGACCTCGCGGATTATTCAGCTGACGGTGCTGGACGTGTTGGCGACCGGCATGACCTTGCGCCGCGGGGTGGATTTCCAGCCGCATTTGCGCAAGATCAAAGAGAGTTTGAACGCGAGCCGGTATCCGGTGGGTGACGAGTTTAATTAACCCGTAGCGATCGTTCCCACGCTCTGCGTGGGAATGCCTCAAGGGACGCTCCGCGTTCAGTGACGCGGAGCGTCACGGGCTGCATTCCTTTGCTGCGCGTGGGAACGATCAATATCTTCATCGGCTGTTCCGGCCTCTTCGCGGGCAAGCCTCGCTCCTACAGGGGGTGATGGTGGACGCGATAATGGCGACGAACCAAAAACCTGTAGGAGCGAGGCTTGCCCGCGAAGGCGTCAGCCGCAACACCGCAGGACTTGAGCTAAGCCCCCACCCACGCCTGCAAACTCAAATGCGCCCGCTCCCCCGGCGCCAGGCTCAGGCTGTCGGTGCCGCCACTCGCCGCTTCCACGCAGACAAACTCCAACACCTCATCCCAGCTCACCCCCAGCAACGGCCGCGACCCCGGATGCCAGACCACCGTGTCCGCCGCATCGCCGGTGTCGATGCACAACTCCCGCTGCCAGGCGTGGTCCTTGAGCTGCAATTCGCCGTCGTGCTGGAACACGCGCTGACAGCCGCCCTCGACCCGCAACTCCCCTTCTTGCTGACACGCCTGACGGTTCAACTGATCGTATCCTTGCGCCCCGTCGAGCCCAGACAGCGCTACCTCAGCCACGTCGCCAATACGCCAGTAGGCATGCAACGCCTGGCTCAATTGGCATGGCAGGGTGTCTTGGTGCTCGGTGCTCAGGCGCAAGTCCATGCGTTCACCCAGATGGGCGTGCAGGTCCACCGTCCAGTCGCACAGTTGCAATTGCCAGTGCAAGCGCACGCCATCGTCGTCGGTGCTGCTGTCGAGCAGCTTCCAGTCCAGCAGGCGCGCCCAACCGTGGGATGGCCACGCATTCTCGCTTGGATGACGACCAAACCACGGCCAGCACACCGGTACGCCGCCACGGATGGCGCCCACGTGCGGCCACTTCGCCGCGCACCACAACCAGGGTTTCTGCCCTGCTGGCTGGAAGTGCAACAACTGCGCGCCCTGGCGACTGAACACCGCCTGGCACAGCGGATGATCGATCACCAGCACGTCGCGCATCTGATAGCGCTCCCACGCAAACACCGGTCGTTCGCGCAAGGATTTGAAGAAGCGTTGTAGCGGATGCTCATGCATGTGCCGCAGTCCTGGAAATCATGGGTGTACTCATACTTTTGCGCCCAGTGAACCACTGTGGCGAGGGGGCTTGCCCCCGTTCGGCTGCGAAGCAGTCGTAAACCTGGGGAATGCGGTTTGCCTGAAACACTGTGGTGGCTGGTGACTGGTGACTGGTTAAGGGCTGCTTCGCAGCCCGGCGGGAGCAAGCTCCCTCGCCACAGCAAACTCCCTCGCCACAACAAGCGCCCTCGCCACAGGTCCTTCATTGACCCTGCACAAAAAAAAGCGGATAGCCTTGGCCATCCGCAAATATGCGCACTTGGAGAGGAGCTTATCGCAACAGCGTTAGAACACCGACTGAATTTTCAGACCGGCGACCAGCGCGTTGTCGACTTCATCAACACCGCCCGGGTGAGTGATGTATTGCAGGTTAGGACGCACGGTCAGCCAGTTGGTAACGTGGAAGCCGTAGTTGATTTCGTAGTTGTACTCGGTGCTGCGCAGGGGGGCGAACAGCGGATCCTGGTAGTCGCTGACACCATTGGAAGCGTTGACCAGTTCGGCGTTTTTCTTCACGTCGTCGTTGACATGGATACGGGCAGCGCCGATGCCGACGTCATCTTTGGGACGTGCATCAAACGGGCCTTTGTACACAAACATCAGCGACTGGTAGTTGTCGACGATGTTGGTGTCCTTGTCGTGGAACGTGGCGTTGGCGGCGATGTTCAGACCGCGGGACGCGTCACCGTTGTGGGTGGTGAGTTGTTGCTGCGCAACGAACCAGTAGCCGGATTTGCTGCTGTGGCTGCGATAGGCGTTACCGCTGGTGGCGGCATCATCACCGTTGACGTCTTCGCGAACGTCATCAGCCTTGGCGGTGCTTTTGTAGTAACCGACGCGGTATTCGCCCGGCAGGTTATTCGGGTTAGGCAACCAGACCAGTTCGACCGGGATAACGGTGCCCGCTGTACCACTGCCGCTGAGCTTGAAGCCGTTACCGTGTTCCAGCTGCGACGGGTTCTGGTTGTACGCGCCGATCTGCGCATAGAACTCAGGCGAAATGTTGTACTTCACGCGCAGGGCGGCCTGGCTGACTGGCCAGTTGTACCAGATGTTGGTGGCCCAGTTACCCACCTGGGAACCGCAGAACGCCAGGTTCTGGAACTCGCACGGGAAGGTGTTGAAGTCTTCGCCTTCGCCGAAGTAACCGGCCTTGACGTCCAGTTTGCCGTCGAGGAACTGGTGTTTGATCCACAACTGGGTCAGACGGACCATGTGGCCACGACCGTAAACTTCTTGCGAAGAACTCAAGGTGCCGGCACGCGGGTCGCCGACACGGTCGTTGGAGATGTTTTCACCGTTACGGTTGGTGAACTGGATCTTCGCCTGGGTGTTATCCCAGCCCCAGAGCTTTTGCAGGTCCAACGCGACGCCCAGGCCAAACTGGTCGGCGTAACGCGCGGTCTTGTCGTTGTTGTAGCCACCGTGGAGGTTGCCGCCGACTTCGCCGACGTAGTCCATCTTGATGTCGATACCCTGCTCGATCAGCTTGGTCCGCTCACCACCCCAATCCCCGGTCATCCACTGGGAATCGGCGCTGAACGCGTCAGCCGCGTGAACGCTACCGACCAGGGTCATTGCCGCCGCAACAGCTGACAGTTGGCAGATAAGCTGAGCGTTGTTCTTCTTCTTCATCCCTACATCCTCGTTTTATTGTTATTAACTGTTTTTATCTAACGCGGTTTACATAGATTGCGGCGAATGTCCCCATTCGCCGCGTATCCCCTTTGATCTTTACCGGCCTTTGAATTGCGCGATGTTGCCAACCGATGCTTCGGTCTTCGCCACACCCGCAACCCCCAGGCGCTCCCCGGTCTTGGCATCGAACAGCAACACTTTCGATGGATCGAATTGCAGGGTCAGGGTCTCGCCCACGCCCGGCGCTACGTCTGGCGCCAAACGGCAGCAGACCTTGGTTTCGTTCAGGCTGACGAACACCAGGGTGTCCGGGCCGGTCGGTTCGGTGACCTGGACTTCGGCGCGAATGGTCGGCAAACCGTTCGGTTCGCCGTTGGCCAGTACGATCTGTTCCGGGCGCAGGCCGAGGATCACTTCGCGATCTTCGAGACCAGCGTCCTGCATGCCCATTGGCAATTCACAACGGGCCTGGCCGCTGTCGAGCAGCGCCACCAGACGACCGTCCTTGCGCTGCAAGCGCAGCGGGATGAAGTTCATCGGCGGCGAGCCGATGAAGCTCGCCACGAACAGGTTGGCCGGGTTGTTGTAGATGTCTTTCGGCGTGCCGAACTGCTGAATGATCCCGTCCTTCATCACCGCCACTTTGTCGCCCAGGGTCATCGCTTCGATCTGGTCGTGGGTCACGTAGACCGTGGTGGTTTTCAGGCGCTGGTGCATCAGTTTCATTTCGGTACGCATCTCGACCCGCAGCTTGGCGTCGAGGTTGGACAGCGGTTCGTCGAACAGGTAGATCTTCGGCCGACGCGCCAGGGCACGGCCCATGGCCACGCGCTGTTGCTGGCCACCGGAGAGCTGGCCGGGCTTGCGGTTGAGCAGGTGTTCGATCTGCAGCAGCTTGGACACCCGCGCCACTTCCGTTTCGATGTCGGCAGCGGGCATTTTGCGGATCTTCAAGCCGAAGGCGATGTTCTCGCGCACGCTCATGGTCGGGTACAGCGCGTAGGACTGGAACACCATGGCGATGTCCCGGTCTTTCGGGCTCATGCCGCTGACGTCCTGGTCATCGATCATGATCGCGCCGCCGGTGATGGTTTCCAGGCCGGCGATGCAATTCATCAGGGTCGACTTGCCGCAACCCGAAGGTCCGACCAGGATCAGGAACTCACCGTCCTTGATCGACAGTTCGATGTTCTTCAGGGTGTCCGGCAGGCCGGGACCGTAAGTCTTGTTTACATTGCGAAGTTCGAGCGTAGCCATGATTACCCCTTGACTGCGCCGGCCGTCAGCCCGCGCACGAAATACTTGCCTGCGACCACATAGACCAGCAGGGTCGGCAGCCCGGCGATCATCGCCGCCGCCATATCAACGTTGTATTCCTTGGCCCCGGTACTGGTGTTGACCAAGTTGTTCAGCGCTACTGTGATGGGTTGCGAATCACCGCTGGAGAACACCACGCCGAACAGGAAGTCGTTCCAGATCTGAGTGAACTGCCAGATCAGGCAGACCATGATGATCGGGGTGGACATCGGCAGGATGATCAGCCGGAAGATGGTGAAGAAACCCGCGCCATCGAGCCGCGCGGCCTTCACCAGCGCATCGGGCACGCTGACGTAGTAGTTGCGGAAAAACAGCGTGGTGAACGCCAGGCCGTAGACCACGTGCACGAACACAAGGCCCGTGGTGGTACTCGCCAGGCCCATCTTGCCGAGGGTGAACGAGGCCGGCAGCAGCACGGTCTGGAACGGCAGGAAGCAGCCGAACAGCAGCAAACCGAAGAACAGTTGCGAGCCACGGAAGCGCCACATCGACAGCACGTAGCCGTTCAACGCACCGATCGCAGTGGAGATCAGTACCGCCGGAACGGTGATCTTGATCGAGTTCCAGAAGTACCCGTCAACCGTGCCCCAGGCCTTGACCCAGCCAATGCCGCTGACCACGGTCGGCCAGCTCAGCAGGTTGCCGGAGTTGATGTCTTCCGGGGTCTTGAAGCTGGTCAACAGCATGACCACCAGCGGAATCAGGTACAGGAACACCGCGAGGATCAGCACGGCGTAGATCGCGATGCGACTCAGGCTGATGGAAGGTTTGGCGAAACTAGTCATGGCGCTTGGTCCTCAGCTCGGAGTACAGGTAAGGCACGATGATTGCGAGAATCGCACCGAGCATCAGGATTGCACTGGCCGAACCCATGCCCATCTGGCCGCGGCTGAAGGTGAAGGAATACATGAACATCGCTGGCAGGTCGGAGGAATACCCCGGGCCACCGGCGGTCATGGCCGCGACCAGGTCGAAGCTCTTGATCGCGATGTGAGCGAGGATCATCACGGCACTGAAGAACACCGGACGCAGGCTTGGCAACACCACTTTGAGGTAGATACGCGGCATGCTCGCGCCATCGATCTGGGCGGCGCGGATGATCGATTGATCAACCCCACGCAGGCCGGCAAGGAACATCGCCATGATAAAACCCGAGGCTTGCCAGACAGCAGCGATCACCAGGCAATACACCACGCGATCCGGGTCGATCAGCCAGTCCAGGCGGAAGCCTTCCCAACCCCAGTCACGCAACAATTTGTCCAGGCCCATGCCCGGGTTGAGCAGCCATTTCCATGCGGTACCGGTCACGATCATCGAGAGCGCCATCGGGTACAGGTAAATGGTGCGGATGAAGCCTTCGCGACGAATGCGCTGGTCGAGGAACACCGCCAGCAGCACACCGATCACCAGCGTGATGCCGATAAACATGCCGCCGAATACCGCCAGGTTCTTGCTCGCTACCCACCAACGGTCGTTGTCGAACAGCCGTTGGTATTGCGCCAGGCCCGCCCACTTGTAAGTCGGCAGGAAGGTCGAAGTCGTGAACGACAGCACGAACGTCCAGAGGATATAGCCATAGAAGCCCACCAGGACGATGAACATGCTGGGCGCCAGCACCAGTTTAGGGAGCCAGCGCTGCAATGCATCGAACGGCGAGGCCTTGCTGAACACAGCAACAGAACTCATGGGAAGATCCAGTACGGGAAGAGAAGTTGAAGGCAGTTATGAGCGGCAAGCTGCAAGACAAGCAGACCTCACTTGCAGCTTGTAGCTCGCAGCTTGCCGCTGATACCTACTTGGCAGACTTGACCGCTGCGCCGAGTTTCTTGGCGGCATCGGCCGGATCGGCTTTCGGATCGTTGATGAAGTTGGTCACGACATCAAAGAACGCACCCTGTACCGCCAGCGTGGTCGCCATGTTGTGCGCCATGCTCGGTTGCAGGCCGCCGGACTTGGCGTCCGCCAGGAAGTCCTTGGCCGCAGTCTGGGCGCAGGAGTCGAAGCCGAGCTTGTCCATTTCGTGGAGCATGTCGTTTCGAACCGGGATCGAGCCTTTGTTGATGCTGAAGACTTTCTGGAAGTTCTCACCCAGCACGACCTTGGCAATGTCCTGCTGCGCGGCAGCCGTGCCCTTGTCTTTCTGCTTGAACACCGCCAGGGAGTCGATGTTGTAGGTGAAGGCCTTTTCGGTGCCCGGGAAGGCTACGCACTGGTAGTCCTTGCCGGCGACTTTCTTGGCTGCGGTCCATTCGCTCTTGGCCCAGTCACCCATGATCTGCATGCCGGCCTTGCCGTTGATGACCTTGGCCGCTTCCAGGTTCCAGTCCTGGCCTTTGCCGTCGACGTCCATGTAGGTCGCGACTTTCTTCAGCTCGGTCAGCGACTTGACCATTTCAGGTCCGGTCAGTGCCGCGTTGTCCAGGTCGACCAGGGCTTTCTTGTAACCGTCGGCGCCCATGACCGAAAGCACTACGGCTTCGAACACGGTGCTGTCCTGCCAAGGCTGGCCGCCGTGGGCCAGGGCGATGAAGCCTGCTTTCTTGAGCTTGTCGCCCGCGGCGTAGAATTCGTCGAGGGTGGTCGGGGCTTTTTCGATCCCGGCTTTCTTGAAGACTTCCGGGTTGATCCACAGCCAGTTCACGCGGTGAATGTTCACCGGCACGGCCACGTAGTCACCGTCGTACTTCACGGTATCGGAGACTTTCTTGTCGAGCAGGCTGTCCCACTTTTCCGACTTGGCGGTGTCTTTCAACACGTCGGTGTCGAGCAGGCCGGTGGATGCCCATTCCTGGATGTCCGGACCCTTGATCTGCGCGACGCCTGGCGGGTTACCGGCCACGGCGCGGCTTTTCAGCACGGTCATGGCAGTCGCACCGCCACCACCGGCGACGGCGCCGTCTTTCCAGGTGAAGCCGTCTTTTTCGACTTGGGCCTTGAGCACATCAACGGCCGCTTTTTCGCCACCGGACGTCCACCAGTGAACGACTTCTACCGAACCTTTGGATTCGGCGGCAAGCGCACTGACAGGGAATGCAGAGATAGGAAGCAATGAGGCAAGAGAAATGACAGTAGCGAGGCGAGAAATCGCATTCATCTAGAATTACCTTTCTTGTTGTTATGCATGCAAGTCTGGTGCTTGCGCTGCATAGGATTTTAAACAGGAGTTATCCCCTCGCAGGTAACGAAGGGACGCTTGAATGTCACCACATGGTTACACAGGAACGCTCTGGGACAACTGCCCCAAGGCCGTTGCCATGCTCGGCGCCAAGGGCAGGCGCGGAATCAGAACAGCTTGCCAGGCGTGATACAGATCCGGCTTGCCGCCCCAGATATCGGCACTCGGGCGGTTTTGCGGGTCCAGTTCATGGTGCCAACTGCCATCGCAACGGTCGATGAAATGGTTGTCACAAAATTCCCAGAACAGTCGGTACCAGGTTTCGTATTGCGCATCGCCGGTACGTTTAAGTAACGCACTGGCAGCGGCGCTGGCTTCGCAATGAGTCCAGTGCAAACGGTGGCGAACCACGGCGCGGTTGTCCCAATCCAGGGTGTAGACAATCCCCGGCAAGCCATCGATGTTCCAGCCGTGGCGGCAGTTGTGATCGAAGAGTTTTTGCGCATCGGTCGCCAGCCAACCCGGCGTGAGCATCCCGGCCTGCACCCGCGCCGCTTCGAGGTGCAGCAACAGCCGCGCCCATTCGAAACCGTGTCCTGGCGTGGTGCCGTAAGGGCGGAAACCGTCGGCCGGGTTGTCGTGGTTGTACCCGCGCAACGGTTGCCAGTCGCGATCGAAATGCTCGACCACCAGGTAATCGTTAGCGGCGGCGTGACCGTGGATGACGCGCTCGACGATGCGTTGCGCGCGAACCAGCCAGCGGTGGTCGTCGGTGACATCCGCCAGCGCGAGAAAGGCTTCGGTGGCGTGCATATTGCTGTTGGCGCCGCGATAGGCTTCCTCGCAGCTCCAGTCGCGATTGAAGGATTCGCGCATCGCGCCCTCCTCCTCGCTCCAGAAATGCGTGTCGATGATGTGGATGGCATCGTCGAGCAAGGCTTGGGCGCCGGGGCGTTGGGCGACCACCGCAGAACTGGCAGCCAGGGCGACGAAGGCGTGCAGGTACGCGGCTTTGCCGGTGTTGTCGTCACGATGCTGGGCTGTGGCGAACCAGCCGCCGTGTTTAGCATCTTTCAACGGGCCGTTGAGGGCCTGGACGCCGTGATCCACCAACTCGGCAAACCCCGGCAGGCCCTGGATATGCGCCATGGCGAAGCTGTGGGTCATGCGCGCGGTGTTCATGGTTTCGGCTTGCGCACTGGCCGGGAGCTGGCCTCTTTCATCGAGATTACCGAAGCCTTCGGGAAGCTTCGAAGCCTTGGCGAACGCCAGCAGGCGCAGGCCTTCGGCGGCGAGCCATTGCTGGTGGGCAGGCGCGTTCAGCCAACTGCTGAAGGCCGGTTGGAAGGTGTCCATGGGGTACCTTTTTTGTTGTTATGACTGGAGGGCAGTCTAAACAACGGTCAAGGTGCGGCAGGTAACGAAGGGGGCGGGTTTTGTCACCGGGTTGTGACATTCATCCAACTCTGCGGAGAGTGATGACTGTGGCGAGGGGGCTTGCCCCCGTTCGGCTGCGAAGCAGTCGTAAAACTGCCACTTCATTTCTTCAGGTAAACCGCAGTGACTGTATTGGGAGCGCTTCGCACTCCAACGGGGGCAAGCCCCCTCGCCACAGGTTTAATCAATACTGCGCGGCAACTGCAACGTCACCCGCAACCCACCCTCACGAAGATTTTGCAGGCTGACCTCACCGCCATGGCTATGCGCGATATTGCGCGCAATCCCCAACCCCAACCCATACCCCTGCTGCTGGCCAGACAAGCGGAAGTGCGGTTCAAACACCTGCTCCATCCGCTGCTCCGGCACGCCCGGCCCTTCATCGTCCACGTGCAGGATGAATGCACTCTGGTCATCGTCGATATGCAGGTGCGCGTTTTGCCCGTACTTCAAGGCGTTGTCGATCAGGTTGCCGATGCAGCGCTTGAGCGCCAGGGGTTTGCCCGGATACGCGGCAAATGCCCGCCCCTGTTGGGTCACGCGACCATTGCCGTTGGGCGCCAGGTACGGCTCCACCAGGCAGTCGAGCACGTGATTGAGGTCCACCAGCTCGATGTTTTCGTGGATGTCAGTGTCTTTCACGCATTGCAGCGCGCCTTTGACCAGCAGCTCCAGCTCATCCAGATCGCGGCCGAACTTGGCTTGCAGCTTTTCGTCTTCGAGCAATTCGACCCGCAGCCGCAGCCGGGTAATCGGCGTGCGCAGGTCGTGGGAGATGGCGCTGAACAACTGGCTGCGCTCGGTCAGGTAGCGGCTGATCCGTTCGCGCATCGCGTTGAAGGCGCGACCCACTTCGACAACCTCGCTGCCGCCACCCTCGGGCACCGGCTCGACTTCGGCACCGAGGGACATGTCCCGCGCCGCCCGGGCCAAACGCTTGAGCGGACGACTTTGCCAGTGCACCAGCAAGCCGATAAACAACAGCAAAAAGCCGCTGGTGAGCACGATAAACCACACCTGCTGCGCCGGCAGGCCCTGCTCTTCAAGGCTGGTGTAGGGCTCGGGCAGCAACGAGGCGATGTACAGCCATTCCCCCGGCGCCATCTGGATTTGCGTGACCAGCACCGGCGGGTTCACCGGCTCCAGGGTCAACGCGTAATGCGCCCAGGAGCGCGGCAATTCATCGAGTTTCAACCCGCTGTTGAAGATCCGCAGGTCTTCGGGGCTGACGAAGGTCACCGAGATATCCGCGTCATGGCCCAGGGATTCGCGCAGCACTTCGTCCACCGCTTTGAGCACCGCCGCTTTGCGTGGGGTGATCGGCAGTACTTCCATACCCAGCGGTTTGTCATTGAGGGTCACCACGAACCGGGTGCCGCCCATGCTGCGCAACTGGTCGAGCACCAAGGGCCGAAAGGCGACGGGCAACGAGCGGAAATAGCTGACGCTGGCGGTCATTGAATGGGCCAGGCTGCGGGCGCTGGTGACCAGGCCTTCGAGCTGGGTCGCGCGCAGTTGCGAAACCCAGATCACGCTCGACAGCGCCTGGGCGAACAACACCACCAACAGGGTCAGCAGCAACATCCGCCCGAGCAACGAGCGGGGCACCGGCACTTTGGCGGCAAGCCGACGCAGGAACTCAGTGGCCATTGCTGGCGACCACGTTGGCGGCCAGTTGGTAGCCACTGCCCCGCACGGTACGAATCAATCGCGGCGGTTTTTCAGTGTCGCGCAGGCGCTGACGCAAACGGCTGACGGCCATGTCGACGATGCGATCCAGCGGCATCAAGTCGCGGCCACGGGTGGCGTTGCCGATGGTGTCGCGGTCGAGGATTTCCTGGGGATGATCGAGGAACAGTTTCAGCAGCGCGAAGTCGGCACCGGAGAGAATCACTTCTTCGCCATCGATGTGGAACAGCCGATGACTCACCATGTCCAGGCGCCAGTCATCGAAGGCCAGCACTTCACTGCCGGAACGTTCCTGACCGAACTGGGCGCGGCGCAACAAGGCCTTGATCCGCGCCTGCAATTCGCGGGGGCTGAAGGGTTTGCCCAGGTAGTCGTCAGCACCGAGTTCCAGGCCGATCACGCGGTCGGCTTCGTCGGAGCTGGCGGTGAGCATGATGATCGGCACCTGGGCCTGGCGCGGGTGCTGGCGAATCCAGCGGCACAGGCTGAAGCCGTCTTCGTCCGGCAGCATCACATCAAGGATCACCAGATCGCTCGGCGCGTCGTTCATCGCCTGGCGAAAGCCGGCGCCGTCCGGCGTGGTGCGCACCTGAAAACCTGCGCGGGTCAGGTAGGTGTCCAGCAACTCGCGTATCTCTTGATCGTCATCGACCAACAAAATCGACTTGTTGACTGAGGTCACAGGGGCGGCATCCTTGTTGTTTGAATTGGGCGGATTATGCCTGATCGTTCGATCGTTCCCACGCTCTGCGTGGGAATGCCTCTAGGGACGCTCCGCGTCCAGTGACGCGGAGCGTCACGGGCTGCATTCCCACGCAGAGCGTGGGAACGATGATTAATGTGCCTGGTCGAGCGCCACACCCGCGCCCATCAGCCCGGAATACGGCGCCGTCACCAACCACACCGGGATGCCTTTGAAGTAATCGCTCATGCAACCCTTGTCGGCGAAGCATCGGGCGAAACCGCTTTCAACAAAGAAATCGGCAAACCGCGGAATCACGCCGCCGACGATGTACACGCCGCCACGCCCACCGGTGGTCAGCACGTTGTTACCCGCCACGCGACCGAGCCAGCAGCAGAACTGCTCCAGCACTTCCAGCGCGACCGGGTCACCGGCCAAGCCTGCCGCCGTAATGGCTTCGGGGGTGTGGTACTGCGGCTCATGGCCATCCACCGCACAAATCGCCCGATAGACCCGCGGCAAGCCGCTGCCACTCAACGCGGTTTCAGCGCTGACATGCCCGATCTCGTTGAAGATGTGTTGCCACAATTGCGTCTCGCGCGGGCTGCTCAGCGGCAGATCGACGTGACCGCCCTCCCCCGGCAACGCGGCAAACCGGCCTTCGCCCAGATCGAGCAAAGTGCCGACGCCCAGGCCTGTGCCAGGGCCGATCACCACCGCCGGGCGCAACGGTTCCGGCGTGCCTGCGCAGACCACCCGAAACTCGTCCGGCTGCAAACGGGTCATGCCCAGGGCCATGGCCGAGAAATCGTTGACCAGCAGCAGTCGATCCACTTGCAAGGTCTGGCAGAACGCCTGGCGGCTCAGGCGCCAATGGTTGTTGGTGAACTTGAATTCGTCGCCGCTCACGGGACCGGCCACCGACAGGCACACCGAACCGATGTCGCCCGGCTTCAGCCCCAAGCCGCTGAGGTAGACGCCAATGGCCTCCTCCGGGCTGGCGTGATCCGCTGTCGCCAGCACCTGGATCGACTCCAGCTGCTGGTTTTTCCACAACGCGAAACGTGCGTTGGTCCCACCGATGTCACCGACCAAAGCCAGTTTCAATTAAGCGTCTCCAGGGCAGAAGTGAAGGCGCTGGCGCCCTGCTCTGCGGAGCTGAAGGCCATGCGCATGAAACCAAACAGCTCGCGCCCGCTGCCGATGTTGTTACCCAACAAACCCTTGGCCGGGGTGCGCGCTGCGAATTCTTCGGCGTCCACCTTAAGCTCCAGGGTGCCTTTGACGCCATCGACGCGGATGATATCGCCCTCTTGCACCCGCGCCAAAGCGCCGCCCACAAATGCTTCGGGGCTGACGTGGATCGCCGCCGGGATTTTTCCCGAGGCGCCGGACATCCGCCCGTCGGTCACCAGCGCGACTTTGAAGCCGCGATCCTGCAGCACGCCGAGGAACGGCGTCATCTTGTGCAGTTCCGGCATGCCGTTGGAACGCGGGCCCTGGAAGCGCATCACCGCGACAAAATCCTTCTCCAGCAGACCGGCCTTGAACGCATCGGCCAGGTCCTGCTGATCCTGGAACACCATGGCCGGTGCTTCGACAATCTGGTTTTCCAACGCCACGGCCGAGACTTTCATCACGCCGCGCCCGAGGTTGCCTTCCATCACCCGCAAACCGCCCTCTTGGGAGAACGCGCGGGCCACCGGACGCAGGATGGTTTCGTCGAGGCTCTCGATCGGGCCTTCGCGCCAGACCAGTTCGCCGTTATCGAGAAACGGTTCCACGGTGTAGCGGCTCAGGCCATGACCGAGCACGGTGTTGACGTTTTCGTGGAGCAGCCCGGCTTCCAGCAGTTCGCGGATCAGGAACGACATGCCGCCGGCAGCCTGGAAGTGGTTGATGTCGGCCTTGCCGTTCGGGTAGACGTGGCTCAGGGTCGGCACGACTTCGGAGAGGTCGGCCATGTCCTGCCAGGTCAGTTGAATGCCCGCCGCCATGGCGATGGCCGGCATGTGCAAGGTGTGGTTGGTCGAGCCGCCGGTGGCGTGCAGCGCCACGATGGAGTTGACCAGCGAGCGCTCGTCGACGATTTCGCCGATCGGCATGAAGTCGCCGTTCTGCTTGGTCAGGCGCGTGACCTGATGCGCAGCCTCGCGGGTCAGGGCCTCGCGCAACGGGGTGTTCGGGTTGACGAAAGACGCGCCCGGCAAGTGCAAGCCCATGACTTCCATCAGCAGCTGGTTGGTGTTGGCGGTGCCGTAGAAGGTGCAGGTGCCAGGGCTGTGGTAGGAATTCATTTCCGATTCCAGCAGCTCTTCGCGGCTGGCCTTGCCTTCGGCGTAGCGCTGGCGCACATCGGCTTTCTGCTTGTTGGAAATGCCCGAGACCATCGGCCCGCCCGGCACAAAGATCGTCGGCAGATGACCGAAACGCAGCGCGCCCATCATCAGGCCCGGCACGATCTTGTCGCAGATGCCGAGCATCAGCGCGCCGTCGAACATGTTATGGGACAGCGCCACGGCGGTGGACATCGCGATCACTTCACGGCTCGGCAGGCTCAGTTCCATGCCGGGCTCGCCCTGGGTCACGCCATCGCACATGGCCGGCGTGCCGCCAGCGAACTGGCCGACCGAGCCAATTTCACGCAGGGCTTTTTTGATTTGTTCAGGGAAGACTTCGTACGGCTGATGCGCCGAGAGCATGTCGTTATATGAAGAAACAATTGCGATGTTCGCGGAGTTCATCATCCGCAGGCTGTTCTTGTCGTCGGTGCCGCAACCGGCCACGCCATGGGCGAAGTTGGCGCATTGCAGCTTGCCGCGCATCGGACCGTCAGTGGCGGCGCCGCGAATCAGCGCAAGGTAAGCCTCACGAGTAGCTCGGCTACGGGCGATAAGTCGTTCGGTGACCTCAAGGACGCGGGGATGCATGTGTAGAACTCCAGGCTAACGGATGTGGCGACCTGATTGTCTATGCTGATCAAGGGCCGTTGTCGATGGGGTGACGGGCGGCTTTCTTGATCGATCGGACCAGTTGATTCAGGTCACTCGTTGTAGATTGAACAAAATATTGCCATTAAAAAGGCTTGTTTTCTATTTTTATGCGAATAATCTTGTAATTCCAACAACAAATCGACGGCGACCCAGTTAAATGACTCTTCGAATCGCAATCAATGGTTTTGGCCGTATTGGCCGTAATGTCCTGCGCGCACTGTATACCCAAGGCTACCGCCAGGATTTGCAGATCGTCGCGATCAATGACCTGGGTGACAGCTCGATCAACGCTCATCTGCTCAAGTACGACACCGTTCACGGCACTTTCGACGCCGATGTCCAGCACGATAACGAAAGCCTGACCGTCAACGGCGACCGCATTTCGGTCAGCGCGATTCGCAACCCGGCCGAACTGCCATGGGCGGCCGAAAAAATCGACGTGGTCTTCGAATGCACCGGTCTGTTCACCGACCGGGCCAAAGCCGCCGCGCATATTACGGCCGGCGCACGCAAGGTGATCATCTCGGCCCCGGCCAAAGGCGCCGACGCCACCGTCGTTTATGGTGTTAACCACGACATTCTGCGCCAGTCGCACCAGATTATTTCCAACGCCTCGTGCACCACCAACTGCCTGGCCCCGGTGGCCCAGGTGCTGCACCGCGAGTTGGGCATCGAAAGCGGTCTGATGACCACGATCCATGCCTACACCAACGACCAGAACCTGACCGACGTCTACCACACCGACCCGTACCGCGCCCGTTCGGCCACCCAGAACATGATCCCGAGCAAGACCGGCGCCGCTGAAGCGGTCGGTCTGGTACTGCCGGAACTGGCGGGCAAGCTGACTGGCATGGCGGTGCGGGTTCCGGTGATCAACGTGTCGCTGGTGGACCTGACCGTGCAGCTCAAGCGCGAAGCGTCGGCCGATGAAGTGAATGCGCTGCTCAAAGAAGCCGCGCAGCACTCCAAGATCCTCGGCTACAACACCCTGCCGCTGGTCTCCAGCGACTTCAACCACAACCCGCTGTCGTCGATCTTTGACGCCAACCACACCAAGTCCAGCGGCAAGCTGCTCAAGGTTCTGGCCTGGTACGACAACGAATGGGGCTTCTCCAACCGCATGCTGGATAACTGCCTGGCGCTCTGCAACGCCGAGTAACCCCGCAATACCTGTAGGCGCGAGGCTTGCCCGCGAAGGCGGTGTGTCAGTGATCAACGTGCCTGACACACCGCTTTCGCGGGCAAGCCTCGCTCCTACAGTTTCTCTACGCCTACAAATCAACACTTGACCACCCAGGTGGATGATAAGCATTATCATTCGCTCGAAATGGATCAGGTCCTCCCGTGAGTCAATCGCGTTTCAATCACGTCTTCATCGCCCAGCGGGTTTCCCTGCTGCGCACGCTGGAGCGGATGGTCAACAATCACAGCACCGCCGAAGACCTGCTGCAGGAAACCTACCTGCGCGTGACCCGGGCGCTCAGTGAGCGGGCCATCGATCACCTCGAACCCTTCGTCTTCCAGACCGCCCGCAACCTGGCGCTGGATCATTTGCGTGCGCGGCGCATCCAGTCGCGGACCATGCTCGATGACGTTCCGCTGGACGTGGTGGAAAGCATCGCCGCCCCCGCCAGCAGCGCCGAGGACGCCGCCCATGCCGAACAATTGCTGGAGCGTTTGAACGTGAGCCTCGGTGAACTCAGCAACCGTCAGCAACAGATCTTTATCCTCAGCCGCTTGCATGGGCACAGCTACCTGGAGATTTCCGAGAAGCTCGGCGTGTCGTTGAGCACCGTGCAAAAGGAGCTGAAACTGATCATGGCGATCTGCATCGGTGTTGCAGAAAGGCACAGCAACAGCAGCAAGCTATAAGCTGCAAGCTGCAAGCGACAAGCTAAACTCCAAACCGAGCTTGCAGCTTGCGGCTTGAAGCTTGAAGCTTGAAACTTCTCCACCCGCTGTTTCCGAGGAAACCCCGTGACGGACACCCACCGCTCCTCAGCGCCTTCCCCGGCGCGGGACCCTGCAAACGCGATGGACCAGGCTTTGGACTGGTTGATCGTCATGGGCAGTCCGAGCGAAGAACAAACCCGACAATTCCACGATTGGCTCGCAGCCGATCCGTTGCATGCCGAAGCGTTCGCCAAGGCCCAAGCGATCTGGGACGGGCCGTTAGTCACCCAATGCGCGCAAACCCTCGCCGCTCAACCACCGAAAATCACCGTGCTGTCGCGCCTGCGTCCGCACTGGAAACCCCTGGCCACGGCGGCGGTGTTGATTCTTGGTCTGTTCAGTTTCAGCAACCTGCCGATGCGCCTGCAGGCCGATCACCTGACCGTGGTCGGCGAGCGCCAGCGTCTGCAACTGGAGGACGGTTCCAAAGTCCTGCTCAATACCAACTCGGCGTTTTCCAGCACCATCAACGATCAGCAGCGAGTGGCCCGTTTGTATCAGGGAGAGGCGTTTTTCGAGGTGCCGGCCAATCGCGGCCAGGCCCTGGAAATCGACGTCGGCCCGGTCAAGGCCAGCGTGCGCGATACCGCGTTTGCCGTGCGTTACCTCGACGGCGTGGCGCAGGTTCGGGTGCAACGCGGCGATGTGGATTTGCGCGCCACCCGTGACGATGCACGGGTGCGGCTTACCGCTGGCGAAAGCATCCGCATCGGTCCCAACGGTTTCGACCGCCCGGCCAAACTCGATGCCGCCACCGACCTGGCGTGGATCCAGGGCCGCCTGGTGTTCGAGAACTGCCCGATGAGCCAGGTGCTGGCGGAGCTGCGCCGCTACTACCCGGGCTGGATCATCAACAACAACGAACAGTTGGCCGACGTTGCCGACTGCCGTCACTGGCAATTACCGGCTCGACCAACCGTTGGACGTGGTGCGTTCCCTTGCTCACATCACCTCGGCCCGGCTTCAGGAATTTCCCGCGCTGGTGATCTTGAACTAGGGGGCGTTCTCAATTAGTTTCCCCGCGGTGGGGAAACTAATTGAGAACGCCCCCTAGATGAGAATTATTTTTACTCGATAGCTGAAGCTCGTTCGTCTCGTTATAGCCAATGCAATTGATTCGCATCTAAAAATGCCAATCTGCACCTATAAAGATTCGTGCGACACGGAGCGCTATCGATGTCCTCTCGCCATACCCGCCAGTCCTCTTCACCTTCCCGCGTGCTGTCGCTGTTGACCGCCGCCATCCTCATGGCCGGCGCCGCGCCGCTGATGGCAGCCACTGCCGCCGAGCAGCCAAGCCGCAACATGGGTGATTATTCGTTCGCCATTGCACAGCAGTCGCTGGTCTCGGCCCTGAATGCCTTTACCAGCGTGACCGGCTGGCAGGTCGGTTTGCCGGCCGAACTGGCTGAAGGTGTGTCTTCGCCGGGTGTGCGCGGTTCCTTGCCGCCGGACAAAGCCCTGGATCGCCTGTTGGTGGGGACCAACCTGGGCTATCGCAAACTGGGCAATAACAACATCGTGCTGGAGAAACGCAGCAGCAGCGGCGCCCTCAACCTGCAACAGGTGACCATCAGCGCCACCCGCCAGGAACAGAGCATCGACAGCGTGCCAGCCACCGTCACCGTGCAGACCCGCGAAGAACTGGACCGCAACAACGTCAACACCATCAAGGATCTGGTGCGCTACGAACCGGGTGTTTCCGTAGGCGGTGCCGGCCAGCGCGCCGGGCTGACCGGCTACAACATCCGTGGCATCGACGGCGACCGCGTGCTGACGCAAGTCGACGGCGTGCAAGTGCCCGACAGTTTCTTCAACGGCCCGTACGCCCAGACCAACCGCAACTACGTCGACCCGGAGATCGTCAAACGCGTCGAAATCCTTCGAGGCCCGGCGTCGGTGCTCTACGGCAGCAACGCCATCGGCGGCGCCGTCAGCTACTACACCCTCGACCCGGACGACATCATCAAGCCCGGCAAGGATGTCGGTGCCCGTTTGAAAACCGGCTACAGCTCGGCCGATGACAGTTGGCTGACCTCCGGCACCGTCGCCGGCCGCACCGGCGACTTCGACGGCTTGCTGCACCTGAGCCAGCGCAATGGCCATGAAACCGAGTCCTACGGCGAACACGGCGGCACCGGCCTGAACCGCACCGAGGCCAACCCCGAAGACGTGCGCACCACCAACGTGCTGGCCAAGCTCGGTTGGAACTACGCCGACGACGCACGCCTGGGCCTGACCTACGAGAAATACAAAGATGACCGCGACACCAATCAGCTGAGCGCCGTCGGTGGTCCGTTCAACGCTGGACGCGGTTTTGGTTTCTACAAATCCCGCACCGGCAACGACACGGTCAGCCGCGAACGCTTCGGCCTGGAGCACAGCTTTGGCCTGGATAGCGCTTTGGTTGACAACATCAAGTGGTCGCTGAACTACCAGATCGCCAAGACCGACCAGAGCACCGAAGAAATCTACGCGCCATCGCGCACCGTGCTGCGTGAACGCAACACCAACTACAAGGATCGCCAATGGGTGTTCGATGCCCAGGCTGACAAGTCCTTCGCCATTGCCGACACCGATCACACCGTCACTTACGGCACCACCATCAAGCAGGACAAAGTCACCGGCCTGCGTACCGGCACCGGCACCTGCCTGACCGTGGCCGGCGCCTGCCGGGTGATCGGTGCGCCAAGCGCCGCCGATACCCTGAAACCGGCCAGCGACTTCCCGGACCCGACCATCAACAGCTACAGCCTGTTCGCCCAGGATCAGATCAGCTGGGGCAACTGGACCTTCCTGCCGGGCGCGCGTTACGACTACACGCAACTCAAACCGCACATCACCGACGAGTTCCTGGCCACCGCCGACCAGAGCGGCAACGGCGTGGTCAGCGACAAGACCAAAACCTGGCATCGTCTGTCGCCGAAATTCGGCACCACCTACAGCTTCAACGATAACTACACCTGGTACGGCCAGTACGCTGAAGGCTTCCGCACGCCGACTGCCAAGGCTCTCTATGGTCGCTTCGAAAACCTGGCCGGTGGTTATCAGGTCGCGCCGAATCCGGACCTCGACCCGGAAAAGAGCAAGAGCTATGAAACCGGCCTGCGTGGCCAGTTCGAAGCGGGCAGCTTCGATGTGGCGGTGTTCTACAACAAATACCGCGACTTCATCGACGAGAATGCGATCACTCCGGGCTACACCGAGACCACGTTCCAGAGCAACAACATCAAGCACGCCACCATCAAGGGCCTGGAGCTCAAGGGTCGCCTGAACCTCGACACCTTCGGCGCCCCGACCGGCCTCTACAGCCAAGGCTCGGCGTCATACCTGTATGGCCGCAACGATGACAACGGCCAGCCGCTGAACAGCATCAACCCGCTGACCGGCGTGTTTGGCCTCGGTTACGACCGGGACAACTACGGCGCGCTGTTGAGCTGGACGCTGGTCAAGCGCAAGGACCGCGTCGACAGCACCAGTTTCAAGACCCCGGACGGCACCAGCACCCAGTTCAAGACCCCGGGTTATGGCGTGCTCGACCTGGCCGGTTTCTACAAGGTCACGGACGACGTGACGGTCAACGCCGGCCTGTACAACCTGACCGACAAGAAATACTGGCAGTGGGATGACGTGCGCGGCTACGACAGCGTCGGCGAAGCCTCGGTCACGCAACCGGCCAACCTCGATCGCCTGACCCAGCCGGGTCGCAACTTCGCGATCAACCTGGTCTGGGATATCTGACCCTGAACACCTCGCTGCGACACATTTGTTAAAGCGTCGCGGTGAGGTTTTTTTACGCTCGGGCATCTTCTTGTTCGTCTCGTTACCAAGCGCCTCTTTTTTCTCAAGGACTCCTCATGACCTCCCCGGACACTGCTCAACGCCCCGCCCTGCGTTCGCAACGTTTGAACCAGATCACCCACGAGCCGCACACCAAGCTCGATGCCTTGGTCAAGGCCCACGCGCCGTTCGAAACCCAGGCCAACTTCGCCCGGTTCGTGGTGGCGCAGTATTTGTTCCAGTCGGAACTGGTGTCGCTATACAACGACGCCGAGCTGACCGCCATCGTCCCGGACCTGCCGGCACGCTGCCGTGCTGACGCAGCCAAGGCTGACCTGACGGATCTGGACACTGAAGTTCCGGCGCCGGTGGCTGGCGCGGTGAAAAACCCAAGCAAAGCTGCAGCCCTGGGTTGGTTGTTCGTTTCTGAAGGCTCGAAACTGGGCGCAGCGTTTTTGATCAAGCGCGCCGTTGGCCTGGGCTTGAGCGAAACCTTCGGCGCCCGTCACCTGGGTGAGCCGGCCGGTGGTCGCGCGCAGGGCTGGAAAAGCTTCGTCAAAACCCTCGACTCGCTGGAATTCAGTGCGCAGGAAGAAGTTGAAATCGAGCAAGCGGCGGTCGATGCGTTCAACCGCTTCACCGTGCTGCTGGAACAGGCCTACACCCCGGAACTCGCCTGATAACACACCCCTTGTAGGAGCGAGCGGTGCGGCGATCCGACTTGCCCGCGAAGGCGGTGTGTCAGTCGACATCAATAGCGCCTGATACACCGCTTTCGCGGGCAAGTCGGATCGCCGCACCGCTCGCTCCTAAAAGGTATAAACGTCGACCTTATGACCCGCAATCACCCCGCCTCCTCCAAACTCACCCGATTCCTGTTCGGCCTGCTGGCCTACGTCAGCCTGGGCATCGGCCTGATCGCGATTGTCGTGCCGGGCCTGCCGACCACCGAGTTCATCCTCCTCGCCGCCTGGGCCGCGACCAAAAGTTCGCCGCGCCTGAGTGCCTGGCTGGAAAACCATCGGCTGTTCGGGCCGATCCTGTGCAACTGGCGCAACGGCAAAATCATCGCCCGCCGGGCCAAGGTCAGCGCCACGGTCAGCATGTTGCTATGCGCGGTGTTGATGCTGGTGATGCTGGAGCATGGCTGGCCGATTTACCTGGCGATTGCCGGTATGAGTCTGGGCAATCTGTGGATCTGGTCGCGACCGGAATCCACACCGCAACCTTCCTGACCCACACCAAGCCCCTGTTGTGACACTTATTGTGGCGAGGGGGCTTGCCCCCGTTGGGCTGCGAAGCGGCCCCAAAACCCGCCAGCTCATTATTTCTGTTGTACCGAGTTGCCGGATTGGCGACTGCTTCGCAGTCGAGCGGGAGCAAGCTCCCTCGCCACAGTTAGCGCCCTCACCACCAAGCTCCCTCACCATAAATCACCGGAAATCTCCTGAATCCCAGCCCATTTCAGGGGATTGTCCTGCGCAAACGTTCACCTGATACCGTTCGTCTGCTTGTCCCTCATGCAAGCCCGGCCCACGCCGATGTGCATTAAATGGCGCTGAATGGACTTGGCAAGCGGGACCACTCCCGTCTCTTGGCCAACACCTCATCCATTTGCGAGTTCGCCCTATGTTCGACTCTCTGTCCATCCGCCTGAAAATCGTCCTGTTATCCGGTCTGTGCCTGCTCGGCGTCGTCGCGCTGATCGTCGGCATGAACTTCTACCAGACCAACCAGAACGACGAGCTGGTCAACGCCTCCAGCAGCAAAATGCTCACCGGCAGTGTGCAGAACCTGCTGCAGGCCAAAGCCGCCGAGCAAGCGGCGCGGGTACAGAAGACCTTCGGTGAAAGTCTGACGGTGGTCACGGCCCTGGCCGATCAGATCAAGGACATGCGCACCATGGCTGCCAGGCGTTCACTGGACGCCGGCGCCCTGCGCGAAGAGTTGAACCAGAGCCTGAAAACCGCTTTCGAGCGCAACAGCAAGGTGCTGGGGATCTGGCTGGCGTTCGAGCCTAATGGCCTGGACGGCAAGGACAGCGAGTTCGCCAATGACGCGGCGCGCCAGTCCAACGAATCCGGGCGTTTCGCCAGTTACTGGAGCCGCGCGGGCGGGGCCGGGCTCAATACGATCATGGTCGAAGACGACATGACCAAAACCACCCTGAGCCTCAGCGGCACGCCGTACAACAGCTGGTACACCTGCCCTCGCGACAACAAGCGCACGTGCTTGCTGGACCCGTATGCCGACACCGTCGGTGGCAAGGAAATGCTGATGACCACCATTTCCGTGCCGCTGCTGGTGGACGGCAAGGCCATCGGCGTGGTCGGCGTGGACATTGCCCTCGACGCGCTGCAAGCAGCAGCCGTGGATTCCCAGCGTGACCTGTTCAACGGCGCCGGCCATATGCTGATCGTCTCCGGCAGCGGTGTGCTCGCCGGTTACAGCGTCGACGCCGGCAAAGTCGGTAAAAGCATCGGCGACACCCTGGGCGCCGACGGCAAGGAAGTCCTGCAATTGCTCGGCAGCGGCACGCCGAAGATTCTCGAACAAGGTGAGCTGATCCGCGCGGTGTACCCGGTCAGCCCGATCAGCGATTCGAAAGCCTGGGGCGTGGTGATCGACTTGCCCAAACAAGTGCTGCTGGCCGACTCGGTGAAGCTGCAAGCGGTGCTCGATGACGCGCAACAAAGCGGCACCATCAAGGCCTTGCTGGTGGCCATCGCGGCCGGCCTGGTCGGTTTGCTGCTGATCTGGCTCACCGCGTCCGGCGTGACCCGGCCGATCAACAGCGTGGCCGAAATGCTCAAGGCCATTGCCAGCGGCGACGGCGACCTGACCCAACGCCTGCACTACAGCAAGAAAGACGAACTCGGTGAACTGGTGAGCTGGTTCAACCGTTTCCTCGACAAACTGCAACCGACCATCGCCCAGATCAAACAAAGCATTACCGACGCCCGTGGCACCGCCGACCAGTCTTCGGAAATCGCCCGCCAGACCAGCGAAGGCATGCAGGTGCAATTCCGCGAAATCGACCAGGTCGCCACCGCGTCCAACGAAATGAGCGCCACCGCCCACGACGTGGCCAACAGCGCGTCGAACGCCGCGAACGCGGCCAAGGGTGCCGACCAGTCGGCGCGCGATGGCATGCAGATCATCGAGCGCAGTACCCGGGACATCAATCTGCTGGCCGACGAAGTCAGCAAGGCAGTGACCGAAGTCGAAGCCCTCGCGGTGAACAGCGAGCAGATCGGTTCGGTGCTGGAAGTGATCCGCAGCATCGCCGAACAGACCAACCTGCTGGCCCTCAACGCCGCGATTGAAGCGGCCCGCGCCGGGGAAAGCGGCCGTGGTTTTGCGGTGGTGGCCGATGAGGTGCGCAACCTCGCCAAGCGCACTCAGGATTCGGTGGAAGAAATCCGCCTCGTCATTGAACGCATCCAGACCGCGACTCGCGGTGTGGTCGCGACCATGCATTCGAGCCAGACCCAGGCCCACAGCAACGCCGGGCAGATCCAGCAAGCCGTCCAGGCCCTGGGCAAGATCAGCGACGCGGTCACGGTGATCAGCGACATGAACCTGCAAATCGCCAGCGCCGCCGAACAGCAAAGCGCCGTGGCCGAAGAGGTCAACCGCAACGTCTCGGCGATTCGTACCGTCACTGAAACCCTGACCGGGCAGGCTACCGAATCGGCGCAGATCAGCAGCCAGCTCAATGCCCTGGCGACTCACCAGATGAAATTGATGGATCAGTTCCGGGTTTAAAACCCCCGCCCCCCTGCTTGATCGTTCCCACGCTCCGCGTGGGAATGCAGCCCGGGACGCTCCGCGTCCCAGAAGCAATGGGATGGACTCCTCCTCACTTCGGCATCTTGAGTGCCAGACTGAAAGTGCGAACCACAGTCAACGGTGAGAAGGAGTCCACACATGAAGCTTATGCGAATTGGGGTCGACCTGGCCAAGAACGTGTTTCAGATCCACGGCGTGGATTGTCATGAGCTACCCGTCTGGCGGCAGCGTTTATCGCGCGATCGCTGGCTGCAAACGGTGCTGGAAAAGATCGAACCCGGCTGTGAGATCGGCATGGAAAGTTGCGGTGGTGCGCACCATTGGGCGCGGCAACTACAAGCACGCGGATTTCGGGTGAAGCTGATCGCGCCGCAGTTCGTCAAACCGTACGTCAAGAGCAACAAGAACGACGCCAACGATGCCGAGGCGATCTGCGAAGCCATGAGCCGCCCCAGCATGCGCTTCGTCGCCGTCAAGACCATCGAACAACAGGATATTCAGGCGACGCATCGCATCCGGGCCGGCTTAATCGAACAGCGCACGGCCAAAGCCAATCAGATTCGTGGGCTGATCGCCGAGTACGGCCTCGTTGCGCCGAAGGAATTACTGATGCTGCGTCGCGCAATACCTTGCTGGCTGGAAGATGCAGATAACGGTTTGACGGCACGCTTTCGTCGTCTGCTGAATGGCTTGTGGGACGACCTACGCGCACTTGACGAGCGCGTGAGCGAACTCAATGGCGAGATATCTGCAATCGCGGCAAGTGAACCAACGGCCGTCCGCTTGCAGCAGTTACGCGGTGTAGGCCCAATGATCGCTACCGCGCTCATCGCCGCTATCGGTGATGCCCGCCAGTTTGCCAATGGCCGACAATTGGCGGCCTCACTAGGGCTGACACCCAGACAACACAGTTCTGGCGGAAAGGACCGATTACTTGGCATAAGCAAACGAGGAGATGCCTATTTGCGAACGTTGATGGTCCATGGTGCTCGATCAGCACTGCGCACGGCCAAATCCAAAGACGACCGGCTCAGCCAGTGGGCCGTCCGTTTGGCCGAGCGATCACATCCCAATGTGGCCGCTATCGCGCTGGCCAACAAAACTGCACGCATGGCTTGGGCAATGCTGCGCAATGACACTGATTACCAACCGGACAGGGCCGCAGCCTGACCCACAGACTTAAACGCCAACGAGTAAAAACTGCCTACCACGATTGCGAAGCAACCCTAACGATGGCAAACCGGTCGAACCGGCGTCGGCAAACCCCTCAAGCGTCCAAGTGCGCGAAGCACGTAGAAGCGATTGGGAGCCGGCGCGCGAATAGCCCATCATGGCCCTGCATCGAAACGATGCTGTATCCAGAGGCCGAATATACGTGTGCAGTCGGCACGGGCGCCAAAGCGAAGGAAGCTTCCCAACGAGGAGGAGTCCATATACGGACGCAGAGCGTCCATAGATGCATTCCCACGCAGAGCGTGGGAACGATCATCCTCTGGCCTGTCATCTAATTTGATCTATGATCGATCCCTCGTTCCGGAGGGCCTTCGATGACTGATTTACTCACGTCCATTCAAGCCGCACTCGGCTTGCCGCACACCCCGATCCCATTCACGTCGAGCGGCGCCCTGCCCTCGGCGTTTGCCGTCACCGACCTGGCTTGCGCCAGCATTGCCGCTGCCGGCCAGGCAGTCAGCGAATGGCTGCAGCAACACACCGGTCGCTTGCCCGGCCTTGAAGTCGACCGGCGTCTCGCCTCGTTCTGGTTCGCCACCTCGATCCGCCCCGTGGGCTGGAGCGTGCCGCCGCTGTGGGACCCGGTCGCCGGTGACTACGCGACGAAGGACGGCTGGATCCGCCTGCACACCAACGCCCCGCATCACCGCGCCGCCGCTGAAAACGTGCTCGGTACCTGTGCCGACCGCGCAGCGATGGCAAGTCAGGTGGCGAAGTGGGCCAAGACTGATCTGGAGCAGGCCGTGGTCGAGGCCGGTGGCTGCGCCGCCGAGATGCGCAGTTGGGCGCAATGGCAGGCTCATCCTCAGGGGATTGCGGTAAACGCCGAGCCGTTGATTCAGTTCAGCGCCAAGGGCAACGCCAAACCGTGGCAAGGCTCGGTGGCGCGACCGCTGGCCGGGATCAAGGTGCTGGATTTGACGCGTGTCCTCGCCGGCCCCGTCGCCAGCCGCTTCCTCGCCGGCCTCGGCGCCGACGTCTTGCGTATCGATCCGCCGACCTGGAATGAACCGGGCGTGGTGCCGGAAGTCACCCTCGGCAAACGCTGCGCGCGCCTGGATCTGCACGACAAGGCTGATCGCGCGGTGTTCGAAAGCCTGCTCAAGGACGCCGACATCCTGCTCCACGGCTACCGCGCCGATGCCCTGGAACGTCTGGGGTACGGGCTTGCCGAACGTCAACGCCTGGCCCCAGGCCTGATCGATGTCAGCCTCAACGCCTACGGCTGGAGCGGCCCGTGGCAGAACCGCCGGGGTTTCGACAGCCTGGTGCAGATGAGCAGCGGGATTGCCGAAGCCGGGATGCAGTGGAAGAAAGCGGACAAGCCGACGCCGTTGCCGGTGCAGGCGCTGGATCACGCGACCGGGTATTTGATGGCGGCAGCAGCGATCAAGTTGTTGGGACAGGGCGGATCGGCGCGGTTGTCGTTGGCGCGGACGGCGAAGTTGTTGATTGAGCAGGGCGCCGGGACGGATGAAGCGTTGCGGGCCGAGGATGAGCATGATCAGGGGCTGTTGGTCGAGCAGACACCTTGGGGGCCGGCGCATCGGTTGCATGTGCCACTGAAAATCACCGGGACGCCGTTGCAATGGGCCATTGCGGCCTCGGAATTGGGTTCCCATCGGGCGCAGTGGTGGTGACCTGATCGTTCCCACGCTCTGCGTGGGCATGCGGCCCGGGACGCTCCGCATCCCATTGGAACGCGGAGCGTCCCTTGAGGCATTCCCACGCAGGAGCGTGGGAACGATCATCACGCCGATCGCCTGTAGGAGCAAAGCTTGCTCGCGATGAGGCCCGTCCAGTCGCCACACCCCCTCAGTCAACCCGACTCAGCGATGTCCAAAGCACCTGCGCCGCATACCCCCGAAACGGCCGCCACACCTGCGCCCGCTGCAACAACTCCCGCGCCGTCACCGGCCCGCCTTCCAGCGCTGCCAACGCATTGATCAACCCCACATCGCCGCTTGGAAACCCATCCATATCCCGCAACTGCCGCAACGCAATGTACTGCGCCGTCCAGTCGCCAATCCCGTGCAACGCCAGTAACCGCGCCACGCCACCTTCGCGCCCCGGCTCAAACAACAACGGATCATCGAGCAACGCCTGGGCCACGCCAGACAGCGTCCGCCCACGGCTTTTCGGCAGGCCCAATCTCGCCAGGTCCGCCGCCGCCAACACCCCGGCCTCAGGAAACACATGGGTCAGTCCCGACAGCGGGGAACGCAACGGCGCGCCGTAGTGCGCCACCAGTTTCCCCGCCAACTTGATCGCTGCCACCACCGTAATCTGCTGCCCCAACACCGCGCGAATCGCCAACTCCAAGCCATCCCACGCCCCCGGCACCCGCAGCCCTGGACGCTCGGCCATCAAGCGCTTCATCAACGGATCTGTCGCCAAGTGCCGGTGAATCGAAGGCAGGTCCGCATCCAGATCAAACATCCGCCGCAACCGCGCCACGATCTCGGGCACGGCGGTGGAGTCAGGAAAATCCAGCGTCACCTCCAGCGCATCGGCGCCCGCCGGTTTGATCGAAAACGTGCCGTGCACACCGTTCAAACCGATGCTGCGCGAGTACACGCCATTGACCACCGTCTCCATCCCGGTAATCGCCCGCGCCGACAAAAACCCGAGCATCGCCGCCCAGTCATAGGGTGGCTGATACGCCAGCAACACCCTCACAACGCCAGCAACCCGCTGTACAACCCATACGCCGCCAGCCCCGCCACGCCGACAACACAGGTGAAGATCCCCTTCTCGACATGCGTAAACAAGGGCTGCCCCTGCTCACGTTTGGCCTTGGCAAACAGAATCACCCCTGGGGCATACAGCAGCGCTGACAACAGCAAATACTTGACCCCGCTGGCATACAACAACCACACCGCATAACTCAGGGCGATACCGCCGATCAGCAGGTCTTTGGTGCGCTCGGCCGAGGCGTGTTCGTAGGTTTCGCCGCGCCCGCTCAACAGCACCGCGTAGGCCGCCGACCACAGGTACGGCACCAGGATCATCGACGAGGCGAGGTAGATCAGGCTGGTGTAAGTCCCGGCAGAGACCAGCGTGATCAACAGGAAAATCTGGATCATCACGTTGGTCAGCCACAACGCATTGATCGGCACATGGTTGGCGTTTTCCTTGGTCAGGAACGCCGGCATGGTCTTGTCTTTCGCCGTGGCGAAGAGGATTTCGGCGCAGAGCAACGCCCACGACAACAAGGCCCCGAGCAGCGAAACCGCGAGGCCGATGCTGATCAGCAACGCGCCCCAGGGGCCGACGATATGTTCCAGCACCGCCGCCAGCGACGGGTTCTGCAGGGTGGCCAATTCGGGTTGGCTCATGATTCCCAGCGACAGCACATTCACCAGCACCAGCAGCGCCAGCACCCCGAGGAAGCCGATCACCGTGGCCCGGCCGACATCCGCACGCTTCTCGGCCCGGGCCGAGTAAACACTGGCGCCTTCGATGCCGATAAACACGAACACCGTCACCAGCATCATGTTGCGCACCTGGTCCATCACCCCGCCGAAGCTCGGGTTGCTCTGCCCCCAGATGTCCCGGGTGAAAATATCAGCCTTGAACGCTACGGCAGCAATGACGATGAACATGATCAGCGGCACGATTTTGGCCACGGCAGTCAGTTGATTGATGAACGCCGCCTCTTTGATACCGCGCATCACCAGAAAATGCACCGACCACAGCAACACCGAGGCGCAGCCAATGGCGATCGGCGTGTTGCCTTGGCCAAAGATCGGGAAAAAATAACCGAGGGTGCTGAACAGCAACACGAAGTAACCGACGCTGCCCATCCAGGCGCTGATCCAGTACCCCCACGCCGAGGAAAACCCCATGTAGTCGCCGAACCCGGCCTTGGCGTAGGCGTACACCCCGGAATCCAGTTCCGGTTTGCGATTGGCCAGGGTCTGGAACACGAACGCCAGGGTCAGCATGCCCACGGCGGTGATCGCCCAACCGATCAGGATCGCCCCGGCATCGGCCCGGGCTGCCATGTTTTGCGGCAGGGAAAAAATCCCGCCACCGATCATCGACCCCACCACCAGGGCGATCAACGCGCTCAGACGCAGCTTTTGTGTCGGTTGCGACATTCCTGAAACTCCGCTGGTCTCGATGTTTTAACTAAATAGATAAAGCGCAATAACGTTTAATAATTAACGCCCCTTGACGTCTTTTATTTATAACCGATCAATCTATGACATCGGCGTATAGCAGTTTTGTGCGTCAGTCGTAATAAATCAATTCTGTGCTGAAAACAGACGTCAAAAGTTGCTAATTCGTAAAAACGAACTAACTTCAAAAACTCAACGCGATACGCGTTATGCCTGCCCCGTCTCCGGAAGCCTCTGAACCGGGCTTTTCCAGCAATACAGTTATGCACGCGAAAAGTTCATAAGTCTTTCATTAACAATGGAATGTGCCCATGCACTGATCTATGTCAGCTGATTGAACAGTTAACAGATTTAATCTGTTGTCTCTCTTCTCCTGCATTGGAGTCATGCAATGTCTGCAACCCCCGGAAAACTAAGACTCGGCGCACTGGTCGCGCTGGTTGTCGGCTCAATGATTGGTGGCGGGATCTTCTCTTTGCCGCAAAACATGGCCGCCAGTGCCGACGTCGGCGCGGTGTTGATCGGTTGGGCGATTACGGCGGTGGGCATGCTGACCCTCGCGTTCGTCTTTCAAACCCTGGCCAATCGCAAGCCGAACCTGGACGGCGGGGTCTACGCCTACGCCAAGGCCGGTTTCGGCGACTACATGGGTTTCTCGTCGGCCTGGGGTTACTGGATCAGTGCCTGGCTGGGCAACGTCGGTTACTTCGTGTTGCTGTTCAGCACCCTCGGTTATTTCTTCCCGGTCTTCGGTGAAGGCAATACCGTTGCTGCGGTGATCGGCGCCTCGGCGCTGCTCTGGGCCGTGCACTTCCTGGTATTGCGCGGGATCAAAGAAGCGGCGTTCATCAACCTGGTGACCACCGTCGCCAAGGTCGTGCCGCTGCTGCTGTTTGTGCTGATTGCGGTCTTCGCCTTCAAACTGGACATCTTCACCGCCGACATCTGGGGCACGAAAAACACCAGCCTGGGCAGTGTGATGAACCAGGTGCGCAACATGATGCTGGTCACCGTCTGGGTGTTCATCGGCATCGAAGGCGCGAGCATCTTCTCGGCCCGGGCGGAAAAACGCAGCGACGTCGGCAAAGCCACCGTGATCGGCTTCATCACCGTGCTGTTGTTTCTGGTGCTGGTGAACGTGTTGTCGCTGGGGATCATGACCCAACCGGAACTGGCCAAGTTGCAGAACCCGTCGATGGCGGCGGTGCTGGAACACGTGGTCGGCCATTGGGGCGCGGTGCTGATCAGCGTCGGCCTGATTATCTCGTTGCTCGGTGCGCTGCTGTCGTGGGTGCTGCTGTGTGCGGAGATCATGTTCGCCGCCGCCAAAGACCACACCATGCCGGCGTTCCTGCGCAAGGAAAACGCCAACCACGTGCCGGTCAACGCGCTGTGGCTGACCAACGCGATGGTGCAGATATTCCTGATCATCACGCTGTTTTCGGCCAGCACTTACCTGTCGCTGATCTACCTCGCCACTTCGATGATCCTGGTGCCGTACCTGTGGTCGGCAGCCTATGCGCTGCTGCTGGCGGTGCGTGGCGAAACCTATGAAAAAGCCCTGGCCGAACGCAAGAAAGACCTGCTCATCGCGGGCATCGCGGTGATCTACGCGGTCTGGTTGCTGTACGCCGGCGGCATCAAATACCTGCTGCTCTCCGCGTTGCTCTACGCCCCCGGCGCGATCCTGTTCGCCAAGGCCAAGATCGAAGTGGGCAAACCGGTTTTCACCAACGTCGAGAAGCTGATTTTCGCCGCCGTCGTCATCGGCGCCCTGATCGCGGCTTACGGACTGTATGCCGGCTTCCTGACTCTGTAATCGTTCCAATCTGGAGGATCACTGTAATGACCACGGAAAAAGTGAAGTACGGCGTACATTCCGAAGCCGGCAAACTGCGCAAAGTCATGGTTTGCTCCCCAGGCCTGGCCCACCAGCGGCTGACCCCGAACAACTGCGACGAACTGCTGTTCGACGACGTGCTGTGGGTCGCCCAGGCCAAGCGTGACCATTTCGATTTCGTCACCAAGATGCGTGAACGCAATGTCGACGTGCTGGAAATGCACAACCTGCTGACCGACATCGTCGCGATCCCGGAAGCGCTGGACTGGATTCTGGAACGCAAGATCACCGCCAACTCGGTCGGCCTCGGTCTGGTTAATGAAGTGGGTTCGTGGCTGCGTAGCCTGGAGCCGCGCAAGATCGCCGAGTTCCTGATCGGCGGCGTGTCTGCCGATGATCTGCCGAACAGTTTCGGTGGCAAGACCATCGAAATGTTCCGCGACTTCCTCGGCCACTCCAGCTTCATTCTGCCGCCGCTGCCCAACACCCAGTTCACCCGCGACACCACCTGCTGGATCTTCGGTGGCGTGACCCTGAACCCGATGTACTGGCCGGCGCGCCGCCAGGAAACCCTGCTGGCCAGCGCCATCTACAAATTCCACCCCGAGTTCACCAACGCCGACTTCCAGGTCTGGTACGGCGACCCGGATCAGGAACACGGCAACGCCACGCTCGAAGGCGGCGACGTGATGCCGCTCGGCAACGGCGTGGTCTTGATCGGCATGGGCGAACGCTCGTCTCGCCAGGCCATCGGCCAACTGGCGCTGAACCTGTTCAAGCACAACGCCGTGGAGCGGGTGATCGTTGCCGGCCTGCCGAAGTCCCGCGCAGCGATGCACCTGGACACCGTGTTCAGCTTCTGCGACCGCGACCTCGTGACCATCTTCCCGGAAGTGGTCAACCAGATCGTCGCCTTCACCCTGCGCCCTGACGACAGCAAACCGGGCGGCATCGACATCCGCCGCGAAGAAACCAACTTCCTCGACACCGTGGCCGCTGCCCTCAATCTCAAGACACTGCGCGTGGTGGAAACCGGCGGCAACAGCTTCGCCGCCGAGCGCGAGCAATGGGATGACGGCAACAACGTGGTGGCCCTGGAGCCCGGCGTGGTGATCGGTTACGACCGCAACACCTACACCAACACCTTGCTGCGCAAGGCTGGCGTGGAAGTCATCACCATCAGCGCCGGCGAACTCGGACGCGGCCGTGGCGGCGGCCACTGCATGACCTGCCCGATCATTCGCGACCCTATCGACTATTAATTCGTATGGCCTGCTTCGCGCTTATAAAGCGTGGAGCCGGCGGATAACCGAAACCCAAGGAGATCCAAGTCATGGCTTTTAACATGCGCAACCGCAGCCTGCTGAGCTTGATGCACCACACCACTCGCGAGCTCAACTACCTGATCGACCTGTCCCGTGACCTCAAACGCGCCAAGTACACCGGCACCGAACGAGCGCACCTCAAAGGCAAGAACATCGCGCTGATCTTCGAAAAAACCTCGACCCGCACCCGTTGCGCGTTCGAAGTCGCGGCCCATGACCAAGGCGCCCACGTCACCTACATCGACCCGGTGTCGTCGCAGATCGGCCATAAAGAAAGCATGAGAGACACCGCCCGCGTGCTGGGGCGGATGTTCGACGCCATCGAGTACCGTGGTTTCGAACAGGAAATCGTCGAAGAGCTGGCCAAGTTTGCCGGCGTGCCGGTGTTCAACGGCCTGACCGCTGAATTCCACCCGACGCAAATGATCGCCGACACCCTGACCATGCGCGAGCACAGCGACAAGCCGCTGCATGAAATCAGCTACGCGTACCTTGGCGATGCGCGCTACAACATGGGCAACTCGTTGCTGATGATCGGCGCCAAACTGGGCATGGACGTGCGCATTGGTGCACCGAAAGCGCTGTGGCCGCATCAGGATTTCATCGACCAGTGCCAAGCCTTCGCTATCGAGAGCGGCGCACGCATCACCATCACCGAAGACCCGAAAGAAGCGGTCAAGGGCGTGGACTTCATCCACACCGACATCTGGGTGTCGATGGGTGAACCGGTGGAAGCGTGGGACGAGCGCATCGAGCAACTGCTGCCGTACCAGGTCAACACCGCGATGATGAAAGCCTCGGGCAACCCGCGCGTGAAGTTCATGCACTGCCTGCCGGCGTTCCACAACAGTGAAACCAAGGTCGGCAAGGACATCGCCGCACGTTATCCGCACCTGGCCAATGGCGTTGAGGTGACTGAAGAAGTCTTCGAATCGCCAGCCAACATCGCCTTCGAGCAAGCGGAAAACCGCATGCACACGATCAAGGCGATATTGGTGTCGGCGTTGGCGGATATCTAAGGACCGACGCGCTGCTCGTTCCCACGGTCCCCGTGGGAATGCAGCCCGGGACGCTCCGCGTCCCCTGTGACGCAGAGCGTCACCGGATGCATTCCCGCGCAGCGTGGGAACGATCATCGTGTTGCTCGCCCCCTCTTTGAAAGGACTGCATTATGCGTATCGTCGTTGCCCTGGGTGGTAACGCCCTGCTCCGCCGTGGTGAACCCATGACCGCGGACAATCAACGCGCCAACATCCGCGTCGCCACCGAACAGATCGCCAGAATCTACCCCGGCAACCAACTGGTCATCGCCCACGGCAATGGCCCGCAAGTCGGCCTGCTGTCGTTGCAAGCGGCGGCCTACACCTCGGTTTCGCCTTACCCGCTGGACGTGCTCGGTGCCGAAACCGAAGGCATGATCGGCTACATCATCGAACAGGAACTGGGCAACCTGCTGGACTTCGAAGTGCCGTTCGCCACCCTGCTGACCCAGGTTGAAGTCGACGCCAAGGACCCTGCGTTCCAGAACCCGACCAAACCCATCGGCCCGGTCTACGCGAAAGCCGAAGCGGAAAAACTCGCCGCCGAGAAAGGCTGGGCAATCGCCCCGGACGGCGACAAATATCGCCGTGTGGTGGCCAGCCCACGGCCGAAACGCATCTTCGAAATCCGCCCGATCAAGTGGTTGCTGGACAAGGGCAGCATCGTGATCTGCGCTGGCGGTGGCGGCATTCCGACGATGTACGGCGCCAGCGGCAAGCTTGAAGGCGTGGAAGCGGTGATCGACAAGGACCTGTGCTCGGCGCTGCTGGCCGAACAGCTGGAAAGTGATTTATTGGTGATCGCCACCGACGTCAACGCCGCGTTCATCGACTTCGGCAAACCGACCCAGAAAGCCATCGCCCAGGCCCACCCCGACGCCATGGAAAAACTCGGCTTCGCCGCCGGCTCCATGGGACCGAAGGTCCAGGCTGCCTGCGAGTTCGCCCGCCATACTGGCAAAGTCGCGGTCATCGGTTCACTCTCGGACATCGAAGCGATCGTCCAGGGCACAGCCGGCACCCGCATCAGCACGGCGACGCCCGGCATTACTTACCGCTGAAAAGAAACTCCGCGGCAGGCCCGGGGTCTGCCGTTCTCCAATGCCTTCGAAGGAGAGATGTTTATGGCTACGTTCGAACCCGGTCACTTGCATATCGAGCGCCACGCACTGAATGACGACGATGTCAGCTACAACCTGTGCATTGACTATGAAGTCACCCAGGATCCGGAAAAAGGCATGCAGTTCACCATGCACGGCAACATCCTGGGCAAGGACATGGAAGAGTCATTTTTCCTGCCCAAGGATCAGGCCTATAACTTTGCCAGCAACGTGACGAAAATCGCCGAGAAATACGGGGTTCCCAAGACCCACAGCGGCATTGGCTCGGTGCACAAGCATTACGATGCGATGTTTGAAGACGTGCGGGTGCAACTGGATATGAAATCCGGTGATCCGGTGAACCCCGAACACCTCGAATAACCCCCGAATCCTGTCGCTGATCGTTCCCACGCTCTGCGTGGGAATGCCGCAACGGACGCTCCGCGTTCGGCTCTGAAGGGACGCGGAGCGTCCCGGGCTGCATTCCTTTGCTGCGCGTGGGAACGATCATCCGCCCGGGATTTCACCTAACCCCCTCCGCCAAGGCATACTTGCCACCCTCCGCACGTCAGAACCAAAAACCGCCCCATGCGTATCCACGTCAGCTTCATCGACCGCGTCGGCATTACCCAGGAAGTCCTGGCCTTGCTCGGTGGGCGCAATCTCAATCTGGATGCGGTGGAAATGGTCCCGCCCAACGTCTACATCGACGCCCCGACCCTGAGTGCGGAAGTCCTCGACGAACTGCGCGATGCGTTGCTCAGCGTGCGCGGCGTGCAGGCGATGACGGTGGTCGACATCCTGCCCGGCCAACGCCGGCACTTGCAGCTCGACGCCTTGCTCGCGGCCATGACCGACCCGGTGCTGGCCCTCGACAGCGCCGGCAAGGTGCTGCTGGCCAACCCTGCGTTGATCGCCCTGTACGGTCGCGAACCGGCAGGAGAAAGCATCGCCGACTTGTTTGCCGATCCAGCCTTGCTCGATACCTTGCTGGAAAACGGCTTCCGCCTGCCGCTGCGGGAAATCACCGTCAACGGCCAGACCTTGCTGCTGGACGCCACGCCGATCACCGACGCCGGCGCCTTGCTGACCCTGTACCAACCGAACCGTATCGGCGAACGCCTGTCGGCCCTGCACCACGACCACGCCGAAGGTTTCGATGCGTTGCTCGGCGAATCCCCGGCCATCCGCACGCTCAAGGCTCGCGCTCAACGTGTGGCCGCCCTCGATGCGCCGCTGTTGATCCAGGGCGAAACCGGCACCGGCAAAGAACTGGTGGCCCGGGCCTGCCATGCCATCAGTGCGCGGCACAGTGCGCCGTTCCTGGCGTTGAACTGCGCGGCATTGCCGGAGAACCTCGCCGAAAGCGAACTGTTCGGCTACGCCCCCGGCGCTTTCACAGGCGCGCAACGGGGCGGTAAACCGGGGCTGATGGAACTGGCGAACCAGGGCACGGTGTTTCTCGATGAGATTGGCGAGATGTCGCCGTACTTGCAGGCGAAGTTGCTGCGATTCTTGAACGACGGCAGCTTCCGTCGGGTCGGCGGTGATCGCGAGGTGAAGGTCAACGTGCGCATCCTCAGCGCCACCCACCGCGACCTGGAAAAAATGGTCAGCGAAGGCACCTTCCGCGAAGACCTGTTCTACCGCCTCAACGTCCTCAACGTCGAAGTCCCGCCCCTGCGCGAACGCGGCCAGGACATTCTGCTGCTGGCCCGCTACTTCATGCAGCAGGCCTGCGCGCAGATCCAGCGCCCGGTCTGTCGCCTTGCGCCGGGCACCTATCCGGCGCTGCTGGGCAACCGCTGGCCGGGCAACGTGCGGCAATTGCAGAACGTGATCTTCCGCGCCGCGGCGATTTGCGAGAGCAGCCTGGTGGACATCGGCGACCTCGACATCGCCGGCACCTCGGTGGCGCGCCAAAGCGACAGCGAAGTGGATAGCCTCGAACAGGCCATGGAAGAGTTCGAGAAAACCCTGCTGGAAAAACTCTACGTCAGCTACCCCTCGACCCGGCAACTGGCGAGCAGACTGCAAACCTCCCACACCGCGATCGCCCACCGGTTGCGCAAGTACGGCATTCCCAACAAGCCCTGAGACTTGATCGTTCCCACGCTCTGCGTCACTAGTGTCCGGTAAAAAACGAAGGGGGAGCGTGCTCCCCCTGCTGTTGGCGGCTGTCAGTCATAATCGGAGTTTTCAGACTCGATTTTGACCACTCATGTTCACCAGTACCCGTTTAGCCCAGTTACTCAGTGCAATTCCGCGTCAGTTCTTCCGGCAATCTGCCGAAAGGCACCAGGCTGATCGCTACGTCAAACGCTGCACGTCCTGGCAATTGCTGGTAACGCTGATCAGCGGCCATGTAACCCAAGCCTTGAGCCTGCGGTCCTTGGCGACCTTCTCCGAAACTCTAGGCCCGCACAGCTACCATCTCAAAGCCGGCCCCATCGCTCGTTCGACCCTGTCAGACGCTTTGAACAAGCGCGACTACCGGCCATTTCAGGATCTTTGCGAGTTGTTGTTGCGCGGCATCAGCCGCCAGCAGCGTAAAGAAGTCGGTGCCATGGTCAGTCTGATTGATTCGACTTCAATCACCCTGCGCGGTCCTCACTTCGATGATTGGACGGCGGCGACGAAAACCCAAATTACCCAGGGCCTCAAAGTGCATGTGGGGTTGGATTTGGCGCAACTGGCCCCGGTGTACGTCAACATCACGCCGGCCAACGTCAACGACGTGAGCGACGCATTAAAAATGCCGATCGAGGCCGGTATGACGTATGTGTTCGACAAGGGTTACTGCGATTACAACTGGTGGCACCAGTTGCAAACCAAGGGGGCTTTTTTCGTCACTCGTTTGAAGAAAAACGCCAATACCAAAGTGCTGCGCGCGCACTCGCCCGCAACCGAGCAAAGCTCGGTCATGACCGACGAAGTCGTCCAATTTGGTAAAAAACGCTTGGCCGGAAAACGTCTGAATGACTACCGCGATACACCGCTAAGACGCGTCGTGGTTGAGCGCAAGAGCCATGCCACACCGTTAACGCTGGTGACCAACGACTTCACCAGAACAGCGGAGGAAATCGCCGCCCTGTACAAAGATCGCTGGAAGATCGAGCTGTTTTTCAAGTGGATCAAACAACATCTGAAACTCAAACGTTTCTATGCCTTTTCTGAAAACGCAGTGCGCCTGCAAATTTACAGCGCCTTGATCAGTTACTTGCTACTGCAAATTTTCCATCGGCGCTCGGGATTTACCGGTTCACTGTTCGAGTTCACAGTTCGCATAGCCCATGTCCTGCATGAGCGGCCCGCTGTCCCAGAGTTAAGAGATAGACGAAGGCAGGAGCGAGAAAAGCTGAAGGCTGCCCAAGGCAGCCTTCAGCTATGAAACGTGTTTACCGGACACTAGTGACGCTCTGCGTGGGAATGCAGCCCGGGACGCTCTGCGTCCCAAAGCGGACGCGGTGCGTCCATTGAGGCATTCCCACGCGGAGCATGGGAACGATCCAAGCTTCTAACCTGTTTAAAAGCGACCTTCATCTGTACTGAAAGCGCTACAGCGGAACGATATCGATACACCCTCCTTAGATCACCGCTGTGCAAGGCTTTGATCCCATTACGCTTTTTTCTTTGCTTTGAGCTGTAGCGATTTCGCTACAGACATTTCAATCACTCGTTCGTCAAAAACTCCCAACCCGTTGATATTTAAAGACTTAATAACCTTGGCCGCGTTCTTGCTTAGTAACCATCTATAAAGAAGGGCTTTAGCCCAAGCATTCAATCGCGTCCACCAGACGAGTCTGGCCCCCTTAGGAGTTTCCATGAGCGAGTTGCGTTTTACTGAAGATCACGAATGGCTGCGCACTGAAGCTGACGGCAGCGTCACAGTCGGCATCACCGCTTTCGCGCAGAACGCCTTGGGCGACGTGGTTTTCGTACAACTGCCTGAGCTGCAGTCCTACGACAAAGGCGCTGAAGCCGCCACCGTGGAATCGGTTAAAGCCGCCAGCGGCGTGTACATGCCCCTCAACGGTGAAGTGCTGGAAGTGAACCCGGCGCTCGACAGCAGCCCTGAACTGGTCAACGAAGATCCGCTGGGCGAAGGCTGGTTCTTCCGCTTCCGGCCAACCGACGCCTCGGCCGTTGCCAAATTGCTCGATCAGGACGCCTACGACCGTCTGATCAAAGCCAACGCCGAAGCCTGAGGAATCGACATGACTCAAGTAAATCTCAGCACCGCCAACGAATTCATCGCCCGCCACATCGGCCCGCGTGCCGGCGATGAGCAAGCCATGCTCAACAGCCTCGGTTTCAACTCTCTGGAAGCCCTGAGCGCCAGCGTCATCCCCGAAAGCATCAAAGGCACCAGCGTCCTCGGCCTGGACGATGGCCTGAGCGAAGCCGACGCCCTGGCGTTGATCAAAGGCATCGCCGCCAAGAACCAGCTGTTCAAGACCTACATCGGCCAGGGCTACTACGGCACCCACACGCCGTCGCCGATCCTGCGCAACCTGCTGGAAAACCCGGCCTGGTACACCGCTTACACCCCGTACCAACCGGAGATTTCCCAGGGCCGCCTCGAAGCGCTGCTGAACTTCCAGACCCTGATCAGCGACCTCACCGGCCTGCCGATCGCCAACGCTTCCCTGCTTGACGAAGCCACCGCCGCTGCCGAAGCCATGACCTTCTGCAAACGCCTGAGCAAGAACAAGGGCAGCCACGCGTTCTTCGCTTCCGTGCATTGCCACCCGCAAACCCTCGACGTGCTGCGCACCCGTGCCGAGCCGTTGGGCATCGACGTGGTGGTCGGCGACGAACTGGAACTGACCGACGTAACGCCGTTCTTCGGCGCGCTGCTGCAATACCCGGCGAGCAACGGTGATGTCTTCGACTACCGCGAACTGACCGAACGCTTCCATGCTGCCAACGCGTTGGTCGCCGTCGCGGCTGACCTGCTGGCCCTGACCGTACTGACGCCACCGGGCGAATTCGGTGCCGACGTGGCCATCGGCAGCGCCCAACGCTTCGGCGTGCCGCTGGGTTTTGGTGGCCCGCACGCGGCTTACTTCTCGACGAAAGATGCGTTCAAACGTGACATGCCGGGCCGTCTGGTCGGCGTCTCCGTGGACCGTTTCGGCAAGCCGGCCCTGCGCCTGGCCATGCAGACCCGCGAGCAACATATCCGTCGCGAGAAGGCTACGTCGAACATCTGCACCGCCCAGGTGCTGTTGGCCAACATCGCCAGCATGTACGCCGTTTACCACGGCCCCAAAGGCCTGACCCAGATTGCCAACCGCATTCATCACCTGACGGCGATTCTGGCCAAAGGCTTGAGCGCAATCGGTCTGACGGTTGAGCAAGCAAACTTCTTCGACACGCTGACTCTGAACACTGGCGCTAACACTGCCGCATTGCACGACAAGGCTCGCGCCCAGCAGATCAACCTGCGCGTCGTCGATGCTCAACGCCTGGGCCTGTCCCTCGACGAAACCACCTCGCAAGCCGACGTGGAAACCCTGTGGGCCCTGCTGTCCGACGGCAAAACCCTGCCGGACTTCGCCGCCCTCGCCGCCTCCGTTCAAAGCACCATCCCGGCCGCGCTGGTTCGCCAATCGCCGATCCTCAGCCACCCGGTGTTCAACCGTTACCACTCGGAAACCGAGCTGATGCGCTACCTGCGCAAACTCGCCGACAAGGACCTGGCCCTGGACCGCACCATGATCCCGCTGGGTTCGTGCACCATGAAACTCAACGCCGCCAGCGAAATGATCCCGGTGACCTGGGCTGAATTCGGGGCCCTGCACCCGTTCGCCCCAGCCGAACAAAGCGCCGGTTATCAGCAACTGACCGATGAACTGGAAGCGATGCTCTGCGCCGCCACCGGTTACGACTCGATCTCGCTGCAACCGAACGCCGGTTCACAAGGTGAATACGCTGGCCTGTTGGCGATCCGTGCCTATCACCAGAGCCGTGGCGAAGACCGTCGCGACATCTGCCTGATCCCGTCGTCCGCCCACGGCACCAACCCGGCCACCGCCAACATGGCCGGTATGCGCGTGGTTGTGACCGCGTGCGATGCCCGTGGCAACGTCGACATCGAAGACCTGCGCGCCAAGGCCATCGAGCACCGTGAACACCTCGCGGCATTGATGATCACCTACCCGTCGACCCACGGCGTGTTCGAAGAAGGCATCCGCGAAATCTGCGGCATCATTCATGACCACGGCGGCCAGGTGTACATCGACGGCGCGAACATGAACGCAATGGTCGGCCTCTGCGCGCCGGGCAAGTTCGGCGGCGACGTGTCGCACCTGAACCTGCACAAAACCTTCTGCATTCCCCACGGCGGTGGCGGCCCGGGTGTTGGTCCGATTGGCGTGAAATCGCACCTGACGCCGTTCCTGCCGGGTCACGGCACCATGGAGCGCAAGGAAGGCGCGGTCTGCGCGGCACCGTTCGGCAGCGCGAGCATTTTGCCGATCACCTGGATGTACATCCGGATGATGGGTGGCGCGGGTCTCAAGCGCGCTTCGCAACTGGCGATCCTGAATGCCAACTACATTTCCCGTCGCCTGGAAGAGCATTACCCAGTGCTGTACACCGGCAGCAACGGCCTGGTGGCGCACGAATGCATCCTCGACCTGCGTCCGCTGAAAGACAGCAGCGGCATCAGCGTCGATGACGTGGCCAAGCGCCTGATCGACTTCGGTTTCCACGCGCCGACCATGTCGTTCCCGGTGGCTGGCACGTTGATGATCGAGCCGACCGAAAGCGAATCCAAGGAAGAACTGGACCGCTTCTGCGACGCCATGATCCGCATCCGCGAAGAAATCCGCGCGGTGGAAAACGGCACGCTGGACAAGGAAGACAACCCGCTGAAAAACGCCCCGCACACCGCGGCGGAGATTGTTGGCGAGTGGACGCATCCGTACAGCCGTGAGCAAGCGGTGTACCCGGTTGCATCGTTGATCGACGGCAAATACTGGCCACCGGTCGGTCGCGTCGACAACGTGTTTGGCGATCGCAACCTGGTGTGCGCCTGCCCGTCGATCGAAAGCTACGCTTAAGAAAAGCAGCTTCAAGTCGCAAGCTTCAAGCTGCAAGAAAGAGCTGATCAGCTTCTAACTTGCCGCTTGTAGCTTGCTGCTTGCCGCTACTCCACTGGAGTTCACCATGTCATTAAGCGTGTTCGACCTGTTCAAGATTGGCATCGGCCCCTCCAGCTCCCACACCGTCGGCCCGATGCGTGCCGCTGCGCGTTTCGCCGAAGGTCTGCGCCGTGAAGGGCTGCTGGCCGCGACCACCTGCGTCAAAGTCGAGCTCTACGGCTCGCTCGGCGCCACGGGTAAAGGACACGGCAGCGACAAGGCTGTGCTGCTCGGCCTGGAAGGCGAACACCCGGACACCGTGAACACCGAAACCGTCGCTGCCCGCCTGCAAGAAATTCGCGGCAACGGTCGTTTGAACCTGCTCGGCGAACACAGCATTGCGTTCAACGAGAAAGAACACCTGGCGATGATCCGCAAACCATTGCCCTATCACCCCAATGGCATGATCTTTCGTGCCTTTGACGCCGCAGGCCTGCAAGTGCGCAGCCGCGAGTACTACTCGGTGGGTGGTGGATTCGTCGTCGATGAAGACGCCGCCGGCGCCGACCGTATCGTCGAAGACGCCACGCCCCTGACCTTCCCGTTCAAAAGCGCCAAGGATCTGCTCAGTCACTGCACCACCTACGGCTTGTCGATCAGCCAGGTGATGCTGACCAACGAAAGCGCCTGGCGCCCGGAAGCGGAAACCCGCGCCGGCCTGCTGAATATCTGGCAAGTGATGCAGGACTGCGTCGCTGCCGGTTGCCGCAACGAAGGCATCCTGCCCGGCGGCTTGAAGGTCAAGCGCCGGGCGGCGGCGTTGCATCGGCAATTGTGCAAGAACCCGGAATCGGCGCTGCGCGATCCGCTGTCGGTGCTGGACTGGGTCAACCTCTATGCGCTGGCGGTCAACGAAGAAAACGCCAATGGCGGGCGCGTGGTGACGGCGCCCACTAACGGTGCAGCGGGGATCGTCCCGGCGGTGTTGCATTACTACATGCGCTTCATCCCCGGCGCCAACGAAGACGGCGTGGTGCGGTTTCTGCTGACGGCTGCGGCCATTGGCATTCTCTATAAGGAAAACGCCTCGATCTCCGGCGCCGAAGTCGGCTGTCAGGGTGAAGTCGGCGTCGCTTGCTCGATGGCGGCCGGGGCGTTGTGCGAAGTCCTCGGCGGCAGCGTGCAACAAGTGGAAAACGCCGCTGAAATCGGCATGGAACACAACCTCGGCCTGACCTGCGACCCGATTGGCGGCCTCGTTCAGGTGCCGTGCATCGAGCGCAACGCCATGGGCTCGGTGAAAGCCATCAACGCGGTGCGCATGGCTTTGCGCGGTGACGGGCAACACTTCGTCTCGCTGGATAAGGTCATCCGCACCATGCGCCAGACCGGCGCCGACATGAAAAGCAAATACAAGGAAACCGCCCGTGGCGGTTTGGCGGTCAACATCATCGAGTGCTGATGCAGGCATCCGCACTATTTTCAGGAGCTGAATATGTCCACCGAACAATTGCTGAAAACCCCGCTGCACGCTTTGCACATCGAACTCGGCGCGCGCATGGTGCCGTTCGCCGGCTACGACATGCCGGTGCAATACCCGCTGGGCGTGATGAAAGAACACCAACACACCCGTGATCAGGCCGGGCTGTTCGATGTGTCGCACATGGGCCAGATCCGCCTGACCGGCGCCAATGCCGCCAAGGCCCTGGAAACCCTGGTGCCGGTGGACATCATCGACTTGCCGGTGGGCATGCAGCGTTACGCGATGTTCACCAACGAGACGGGCGGCATTCTTGACGACCTGATGGTTGCCAACCTGGGTAACGATGAACTGTTCCTGGTGGTCAACGCCGCTTGCAAGGATCAGGACCTGGCGCACTTGCGCAAGCATATTGGTGATCAGTGCACCATCGAGCCGTTGTTCGAAGAGCGCGCGTTGCTGGCCTTGCAAGGTCCGGCCGCCGTGACCGTACTTGCACGCTTGGCCCCTGAAGTGGCGAAGATGACCTTCATGCAGTTCGCCCGCGTGAAACTGCTGGGTGTGGATTGCTTTGTCAGCCGTTCGGGCTACACCGGCGAAGACGGTTTTGAAATCTCCGTGCCGGCCGCCAATGCCGAAGCCCTGGCTCGCGCCCTGCTGGCCGAATCAGAAGTCGCCGCCATCGGCCTCGGCGCGCGCGACTCGCTGCGCCTGGAAGCCGGCCTGTGCCTCTACGGCCATGACATGAACACCGAGACCACGCCGATCGAAGCCAGCCTGCTGTGGGCCATTTCCAAGCCACGGCGTGCCGATGGTGCGCGGGCCGGTGGCTTCCCGGGCGCTGAAACTGTATTCGCTCAACAGCAAGGCGGGGTCAGCCGCAAGCGCGTTGGTCTGCTGCCGCAGGAACGTACGCCAGTGCGCGAAGGCGCAGAGATCGTCAACGAAGCCGGCGAGATCATCGGCAGCGTCTGCAGCGGCGGCTTCGGACCGACCCTGGGTGGACCGCTGGCCATGGGTTACGTCGACAGCGCTTACATCGCGCTGGAAACACCGGTTTGGGCAATTGTTCGTGGGAAAAAGGTGCCTTTGCTTGTAAGCAAAATGCCATTTGTTCCACAACGCTACTACCGCGGTTGATTGACTGTTTCTATAAGTAACGCGGTTGCGTTAACAGTGCACTAATCTGTAACGCAACCGCCATAAAACAGTGCATGCTTTCGCTTATGAACTTGGCTTATAACGATCGAAAACAATTGAACACCTGTTTCGAATAAGCCGCACTAGTGGACCGACTAACAGCCACCAACCTGAGCAAAACCGGGCCCCTCACAGGGGCTTGTTTTTTATTGGCTAGTTGGCGTAGAGTTTGTTCACTGTGTTTGCATGGGTCGCTTGGAATCGTGACCTGGGCAGTAGCCTACAAGTTAGCTACATCCCGTTCGACGTCTTCTTACTCTCCTGCAACCAGCCCCAGTACTCTTTCATGAGAAAGAGACTGTCATTAATTTTTGCGTCAAAGGAAATAAGAAATGTCCCAACGTCAGAGCGGTACCGTCAAGTGGTTTAACGACGAGAAAGGTTTTGGTTTTATCACTCCTGAAAGCGGTCCGGATCTGTTCGTGCATTTCCGCGCCATCCAGGGCAACGGCTTCAAGAGCCTCAAAGAAGGCCAGAAAGTGACTTTCGTCGCTGTGCAAGGCCAGAAAGGCATGCAGGCTGACGAAGTACAAGCAGAAGCCTAACCTTCTGTAACGAAAAAGCCCCTGATGCTGACATCAGGGGCTTTTTTGTGCGCGTAAATCCGTAAAATGGCTTTCTTTTTTCACCCAGAGGCTGCCATGTCGAAACACCTGCTCAAACCCCAGGGCGACTTCCCCGCCGCCACGTTGGGTCGTCGCCTGGCAGCGATGTTCTATGACTTCCTGTTGTGCACCGCCCTGTTGATCGTCACCAGCGGCCTCTACAAGATGATCCAGATGGCGATCATCGGCGAAGACAAGATGCGCACCCTGACCGAAGCCGGCGCCCTGGACGGTGATCCCTTACTGTCGACGGTGCTGTTGTTCGTGCTGTTCGGCTTCTTTGCCAAGTTCTGGACCTGGTCCGGCCAGACCCTGGGCATGCAGGTGTGGTGCATCCGTGTGCAGAACGCCGATGGTTCATCCATCAGCTTGTGGCAGGCGTTGTTGCGGTTTGTGGTGTCGATTGCATCGTGGCTGTGTGTGGGCCTGGGGTTTCTCTGGCCGCTGTTTGATAAGCAGAAGCGCAGTTGGCATGACATGTATTCCGATACGCAGCTTGTACGCATTCCAAAGAAACAGAAGTAGCGCCCACAAAAAAGATCGCAGCCTTCGGCAACCCCTGTAGGAGCCGAAGGCTGCGATCTTTTGATCTTGCCCTTAGATATGACGCTTAAGCGTTCCCAGCCAACTTCATCCGCGCCGCCTGGGTAAAGTCCAGCATCCGCTTCAACGGCCGAATCGCCTGCGGAATCAACGCCGGATCGACAAAGATCTCGTTCGTCCCTTCCTTCAAGCTCTTGAGCGTGCGCTCAAGGGTGTTCATCGCCATCCACGGGCAATGCGCGCAACTGCGACACGCGGCACCGTTACCGGCCGTTGGGGCCTCGATGAAGACCTTGTCCGGGCACAGCTGCTGCATCTTGTAGAAAATGCCGCGGTCGGTGGCGACGATGAAGGTCTTGTTCGGCAGGCTCTGCGCCGCAGCGATCAGCTGACTGGTAGAACCGACCGCATCCGCCAGTTCGATTACCGCTGTCGGCGACTCTGGGTGCACCAGAATGGCCGCGTCCGGGTACAGCGCTTTCATGTCTTCGAGCTGCTTGGACTTGAACTCCTCGTGAACGATGCAGGCACCGTCCCACAGCAACATGTCCGCTCCGGTCTTACGCTGAATATAAGTGCCCAAATGTTTATCCGGGCCCCAGATGATGGTCTCGCCGTTATCCATCAGGCTTTCGACGATCTCCAGCGCGCAGCTTGAAGTCACCACCCAGTCCGCCCGGGCTTTGACCGCCGCCGAAGTGTTGGCATACACCACCACCGTGCGTTCCGGGTGCTGATCGCAGAACGCCGAGAACTCGTCCACCGGGCATCCCAGGTCCAGCGAGCAGGTCGCGTCCAGGGTCGGCATCAGCACGCGTTTTTCAGGGTTGAGGATCTTCGCGGTCTCGCCCATGAACTTCACCCCGGCGACCACCACGGTCTTGGCCGGGTGGGCATTGCCGAAGCGTGCCATTTCCAGGGAGTCGGAGACGCAGCCACCGGTTTCTTCGGCCAAGGCCTGAATCACCGGATCGCAATAGAAGTGAGCCACCAGCACCGCGTCCTGAGCCTTGAGCTCGGCAGCGATGGCAGAACGGTAATAGGCCTCTTCCTCGGCGGTCAGCGGCTTGGGCTGCTTGGCGTCGAGGTGAGCTTGAACCAGTAGGCGTTCGGAAATTTGCGTCATGATCGCAAGACCTGCGGGCGCTTTCGCGCGAAAGTCGAGTATACACCCGGCTCCGGACCCCTTACGGGTACCGCCGGGAGAGTGAGTATTCATCAGGCACAGCGTTGGAGCCGGGCAAGGCTACAGAATATCCCGTGGATGCAAAAGATGATTCTGACCTGCGTCACGCGGTGTAGCACCGCGTGGAGTCGAACTCAAATCGCAGGCAAAAAAAAATCCGGAAATCCTCACTTGCGTGGGCCTTCCAGACTTTTAAAACTGCTACAAAAAATGGTGGGTCGTGTGGGATTCGAACCTACGACCAATTGGTTAAAAGCCAACTGCTCTACCAACTGAGCTAACGACCCGCTGTGTGGTGGCGCGTATAATACTGATTTTTAAGGACTATTCAACACCTAATTTGAAATAAATCAAAAATAAGGTGTTGGGTCGCTGATTCCGGCTGCTGCGAAGCCTTCTGCACGCAGGCGGCAGCTGTCGCATTTGCCGCAGGCATAGCCTTTATCGTCGGCCTGATAGCAGGAAACCGTCAGCCCGTAATCGACGCCCAGCTTCACGCCGGCCTGGACGATCTGCGCCTTGCTCAGGTTTTGCAGCGGGGCCTGGATACGGAAACCGTTGCCTTCCACACCGGCCTTGGTCGCCAGATTGGCCATGCGCTCGAAGGACTCGATGAACTCGGGACGGCAGTCCGGGTAACCCGAATAGTCCACGGCGTTCACACCAATAAAGATGTCGCGCGCCCCGAGCACTTCAGCCCAGCCCAACGCCAGCGACAGAAAAACCGTGTTGCGCGCAGGCACGTACGTTACTGGGATACCTTCACCTGGCGTTTCTGGAATATCGATGCTGCTGTCGGTCAGTGCCGAGCCGCCCATACCGTTCAGGTTCAGACCGATCACCTTGTGCTCGATCACACCCAGGTCGCGAGCAACACGGGCAGCGGCGTGCAACTCAGCGTGGGAGCGTTGGCCGTAGTCGAAGCTCATGGTGTAGCAGGCGTAGCCTTCAGCCCGGGCCATGGCCACGACTGTTGCCGAGTCCAGGCCGCCGGACAGCAGGATCACCGCACGTTTCTCGGTAGTGTTCAGTTGTTCAGTCATATCAGCGCCCCGGCTCGTCATTCCAAAGATATTTATGCAGCTGCAATTGCAAACGCACTGGCAGATTGTCCGCCACCACCCAGTCAGCCAGGTCCCGCGCATTGAGGTCATGGTGACTTGGCGAGAACAGCACTTCGCCGGCTCGTCGGTCCAGACCGTACTGGATCAGCTTGGACACAGCCCAGTCGTAGTCCTCCCGCGAGCAGATGACAAACTTCACCTGGTCGTTGGGCGTCAGCAGTTCGATGTTCTCATAGCGGTTGCGGTGCGCTTCTTTCGAACCCGGAGTTTTCAGATCGACGACGCGACTGACCCGGGAATCTACCGCCGAGATGTCGAGCGCACCACTGGTTTCCAGAGACACTTCGTAACCGGCGTCGCACAACTGCTTGAGCAATGGGATGGCGTTGGGTTGCGCCAACGGCTCGCCGCCGGTGACACACACGTAACGCGGACGAAAACCGGCCACTTGCGCGAGGATGTCGTCGAGGGGGCGAATGGTCCCGCCGGTGAATGCGTAGGCGCTGTCGCAGTATTGGCAACGCAATGGGCAACCGGTCAGGCGCACAAAAACAGTGGGCAGCCCGGCAGTCCGCGTTTCACCCTGCAACGAGTAAAAAACTTCGGTAATTCTCAATGTGTCTTGCATAGTCGCCACGGGCGTAACAGCTAAACAGGCTGTCCGCCTCCGTCAGGCTCTTCAAGGAACCCCGCCAACGCGCGAATCCCAAAAAGCGTGTTTCAGAAAAAGGGCGTGAATTCTAACGAAAAAACCCGCAACGAGTGCGGGTTTCTTCAAAACGGCTCAAACAGGCTTACATGCGCTGCAGATCGCGTTGAGCCAGCTGTGCGGCGGAAGTGCCCGGATATTGCGACACCACCTGTTGCAAAATGCCTTTGACCTTGTCGGTATGACCCAGGCGGCGTTCTACATCAGCGAGCTTGTACAGCGAGTCAGGCACTTTGGCGTGCTTGGGGTACAGCTGCGAAACCTTGGCAAACGCCTGACCTGCACCTTGCAGATCGCCTTTGGCCAAATTGACTTCGCCCAACCAGTACTGGGCATTGCCCGCGTATTGGCTGTTCGGGTATTTGCGCAGGAAAGCGGCGAAAGCCTGGCTGGCCTTGTCGAAATCCTTGGCTTTGATCAGGTCGAAGGCCGCATCGTAATACAGTTTTTCCTTCGCCGGATCACCCGGTTCACTGCTGGCGGCAGGGGCTTGAGCGGCGGCCGCTCCTGCACCTGCGCCTGCAGCGGCTGCTGCGCCGGGGGCATTCAGAGTGCCACCGGTGGAAGAATTATCAGGAGTCGCGGCCGGTGCAGCGCCGGTTCCTATGCGCCGATCAAGATCCTGGTATCGCTCCAGGCTTTCTTGCTTCATGCGCGATACATCATTTTGCAGAACTTCGATCACACCCTGTTGGCGTGAGATCTGCTCCTGCATGGATTGCAGTTGGTTGAACAGCTCGCCCTGTGCCGAGACAGGGGCCGAAACCCCTCCCCCGGCATAGGCGCCGTTCGTACCGTAACCCGCAGGCGGATAACTGCTCCCGCTGTTAGAACCGGAGTTGTTATCGACCACAGGAACCGCAGCCCACACCGCAAGCGGTGCGAGACTGAGAGCCAAAACAGTTACAGCACGACGGCACGTTCGCATGACGAATTACTTACGCAGTTCGACGCGACGGTTTTGAGCCCAGGACTGCTCGTCGTTGCCGGTAGCAACTGGACGCTCTTCGCCGTAGGAAACCAGTTCCAGCTGAGCTGGGGAAACACCTTGCAGTACCAGGTAGCGCTGAACGGCTTTCGCACGACGCTCGCCCAGTGCCATGTTGTACTCACGAGTACCACGTTCGTCGGTGTTGCCTTCCAGAACAACGCGAGCGCCGTTTGCTTTCAGGTCTTTAGCGTGAACATCCAGAGCGCGCATGGCTTCTGGCTTCAGGTCCGAGCTGTCGTATTCGAAGTAGAAAGTGGTGATTGCGCGCAGAGCAGCTTCTTCGCTCAGGGAGCCGTCAACTGCACCAGTGTTAGCGCCGTAACCAGCGTTTGGATCAACAGCGCCTTCACCGGCATTGTCGCCGCCTTTGGACGAGCAACCTACAGCTACAGCCATGGCCAGAGCCAGCGCAGCAAATTTACCAAACTTCAGCATTTCCATCGTGAAACTCCTAATGAACCCCAGTGTGTTAAGTAAAACGTGTAGCGCCGCGTCAGTTCAGGTAAGGGGACCAGGAAGGTTCTCTGACTTCGCCTTGTGCGGTAGGAAGCGGGAGCCTTACGCGTCCATTAATGGACACGAGCATCAAGACTCCCCGGCCCTGCTGGCGGGTGGCGTAGATTACCATGGTGCCGTTGGGCGCAACAGTAGGCGACTCGTCCAGAGTGCTATCAGTGAGGATTTTTACGCTTCCGCGCTGCAAATCCTGGGCCGCCACCTTGAAATTAGTGAAGCCGTCCTGGCGGTGAATCATCACCAGGGTCTTTTCATCGGCCGAAAGTTTCGGGTTTGCGTTGTAGTTACCGATGAAAGTCACGCGTTCCGCACCGCCACCACCGATGCTGGTCTTGTAGATTTGCGGCTTGCCGCCACGGTCGGAGGTGAAGTAGATGGTCGAACCATCCTTGCCCCAGAACGGTTCGGTGTTGATGCCGGGACCGTTGGTGACACGAGTGATCTGACGCGAACCCAGGTTCATCACGTAGATGTCCGGGTTACCGTCTTTCGACAACACGAATGCCAGGCGATTGCCATCCGGCGACCAGGCTGGCGCGCCATTCAGGCCTTCGAAGTTGGTGATCTGCTCACGGCGGCCGGTGTCGATGTTCTGCATGAAGATGCGCGGACGCTTCTGCTCGAACGATACATAGGCGATGCGCTTGCCATCCGGTGCGAAACGCGGCGACAGGATTGGCTCGCGCGATTGCAGCAGGGTCACGGCGCGGGCACCGTCGTAGTCCGAACGTTGCAGTGTGTAGCGCGTGTTCTTCTCGGAGAAACGCTCGGCGGTCACGTACAACAGGCGAGTCGAGAACGCACCTTTAATACCGGTGAGCTTTTCGAACGACTGGTCAGCGATGTAGTGCGCCATGTCGCGCAGCTGATCAACCGTACCGGAGACACTGCCTTCCGATACTTTTTGCTCGGTCGCAACGTTGAACAGCGAGTATTGGACCTGCAAGCGACCGCCCGCCGGAACAATGTTGCCGACCATGATGAACTGGGCGTTTACCGCTTTCCAGTCACGGAAAATGATTTCGCTCGGCTGGGTCGGCTGGCTGATCATGTTCTGCTTTGGAATCGGCGAGTAGTAGCCCGAGTTGCGCAAGTCATTACCGATGATTTCGGCCATGTCATCCGGCAGCACGGTGCCGCCCTGGAAACCAAATGGCACTACGGCAATTGGAGTTGCCTGGGAGCTACCACTGCTGACCAGAATGTTTTTTTCATCTGCGCTCGCCAATCCTGCAAAGCAGAACATGACTACAAGCAGTCCTCGAAGAAGGTTTCTCACAAGGCTAGATCCTCAGGTGTGAATGTCATCTTGAATGAACGATAGGGTGCGAAATCACTTGCCTTCAGACCCTGCATTTCGGTCAAACGACCAATATTTTTTACTGCCGCTACCGCTGAACTGTCGAACGGCACATCACCACTGGAATGAGCTACCGAGACGCCGGAGATCGTTCCGTCAGGCAACATGTTGATCTGCAGGATCACCTTCATGCCCTTGCGGGCCGACGGCGGCTGCGCCCAACCTTCAGAAGCGCGTGAACGAATCAGGTCATCGAAGTTGCCGGCGACTTCGTCACCCTGCTCATCGGCCAACGCCTGCTGACGCTCCGGCTTGTCGGAAAGCAAATCTGCCAAGGCCTGAGCCTTTTTGTCTTCGACCGATTTACGTGCCGCATCCTGCGATTTCTTCTTCGCAGCATCGGCAGCAGCTTTCTTCTTGGCTTCGTCGGCGACTTTCTTCTTCGCCTCTTCAGCGTCAGCTTTCTTCTTGGCGTCGTCCGCGGCTTTCTTTTTCGCGTCTTCGACGATCTTTTTCTTCGCTTCTTCAGCGGCCGCTTTCTTGGCCTCTTCTTCCGCAGCCTTCTTGGCTTCTTCTTCAGATTTCTTCTTGGCTATATCAGCCAATTGTTTCTCTTCGGCCTTTTTGGCTTCGGCGGTCTTCTTGGCTTCGTCGGCTTTCTTGGCTTCATCAGCCTTTTTGGCTTCCTCAGACTTCTTGGACTCGTCGGCCTTCTTGGCTTCCTCGGCTTTTTGAGCCGCTTCTTCTTTCTTTTGTTCCGCAGCCTTCACCGCTTCCTGCTCGACCTTCTTCTGTTCCATCTGTTCGACTTCAGTCTGGCGCGCAGCAGATTTCTGCGCTTCACCCGCAATCTTCTGATTGGTCTGGGTGACAGCCCGACTTTTCGATTTCAGCTGGTACAAGGTCGCCTGGACAATCGGCTTGGCCGGCGGCAACTCAGGCGTCAGGGCAAAACTGACGAACAGCATGCCGAAAACCAGCACGTGCAAGCCAATCGCCCAGACACTAGGCCAGAAGTAGCTTTCCGAGGCTGTTGGCTCTCGTTGTTGCTGCATCAGGGCGCCTCGGTAATCAAGCCAACATTACCGACCCCGGCTTTCTGCAACCCGCCCATGGCACCCATAACGGACCCGTAGTCGACGGTCTTGTCACCACGGATGAACACCTGGGTACGCTTGCCACCTTCAGTGCCTACGCGAATGATCTTGGTCACGGCGTCGGTCATCTGCGGCAAGGTCATCGCCTTGTCCTGCTGCTTTTCGGTGTCGACTTCGCTGCCAAGGTTCCAGTAGTAGGTCTTGTCAGCCTTGATCGAAATGGTCAGGACCTGGGTGTTGTTGTCCTGCGGCAAGGCTTCGCTGGAAACCTTGGGCAGATCAACTTTCACGCCCTGATTGAGCATCGGCGCGGTCACCATGAAGATGACCAGCAGTACCAGCATCACGTCGATGTAAGGCACCACGTTCATCTCGGCGACCGGCTTGCGCTTTTTGCGAGCTCGAGCGATTAAAGCCATTGGAAATTACCTGCTTATTCTTCGCTGGTGTGCACTTTGCGGTGCAGGATCGCCTGGAATTCGTCGGCGAAGGTGTAGTAACGGCTCAGCAGGGTTTCGCTGCGGGCAGCAAAACGGTTGTAAGCGATAACGGCCGGGATGGCTGCGAACAGGCCGATGGCGGTAGCCACCAGTGCTTCGGCAATACCCGGGGCCACGGTGGCCAGGGTCGCTTGCTGGGCAGTTGCCAGGCCGCGGAAGGAGTTCATGATGCCCCAGACCGTACCAAACAGACCGATGTACGGGCTGACGGAACCGACAGTGGCGAGGAACGGCAAGCTCTGCTCGAGCTTTTCTTCTTCGCGGGAAATGGCGACCCGCATGGCACGGGCCACGCCTTCCATGACCGCTTCCGGGTCAACCCCTGGCTGCTGGCGCAGACGGGAGAATTCCTTGAAACCGGCACGGAAGATCTGCTCGACGCCCGAATCCGGGTCAGGGTTGCTGCCGGCCTGACGGTAGAGTTTGGACAGGTCGATACCCGACCAGAAGCGCTCTTCAAAGCTCTCCAGGGCACGTCGACCGGCGCGCAGCAAATTGCTGCGCTGAAAGATCATGATCCATGAGGTCACCGATGCGGCTACCAGAATCAGCATTACCAACTGCACCACGACGCTGGCATTGCTGACCAGGCTCCACATGGAGGAATGGTCGACGACGTTAGCTTCCACGCTTTATCTCCTGCTTTGAGTGTGTACCCGCGCCGCTCACGTCGGCAAAGGCCGCACGTAGAGCTTCGGGAATGGCCCGGGGTTTCAAACTGTTAGTGCGCACACAGGCCACCAAAAACTGCCCTTCGCAGAGCAGCACATTATCCGTAGCCCGCCTGACCTGCTGTTTAAAGCGCAGGCTGACACGGTTCAATTCGATTACTTCAGCGCTTACCAGCAGCTCGTCGTCCAGTCGCGCCGGCGCGTGGTAACGCGCTTCGCTGGAATGCACGACGAACAACAGGTCCTCCCCTGCCAGCTGGGATTGGGCAAAGCCCAGTTCCCGGAGCCGCTCGGTTCGAGCCCGTTCCATAAACTTGAGGTAATTAACGTAATACACGATGCCGCCCGCGTCGGTGTCCTCGTAATAAACGCGACAACGATGTGCGAACGGCTCAAGCCCGTTTTGCGCGCGCATACTCTAGTGCTTACTCCTCAGGTTGCCAATCCGGCGAGGCAACTGTTTTTGATTGTTTCTGCGGCTTTCCAGTGAAAGATTCGTCATGTGAGCCCCTAGGACCACACAAACCGTCAATCGATCAGCCCGCAAAGGTGATTAATCGTCTACTGCATCAAGGAACTCGTCTACCACGGGCATCTCGCCCAATCGTGACGGAATGTTTAAACCGAAGTGCAGGTACGCGTGCCGGGTGACTACCCGCCCCCGCGGGGTACGCATGATATAGCCCTGCTGAATCAGGTACGGCTCCAGCACGTCTTCAATGGTGTGGCGCTCTTCGCTGATAGCGGCGGCCAGGCTGTCCACCCCCACCGGGCCACCGTCGAACTTCTCGATCATGGTCAACAGCAAGCGTCGGTCCTGGTGATCGAAGCCACGCTCGTCGACATCCAGCAGGTTCAGGGCCAGGTCGGCGATCGGTTTGGTGATGTGGCCCTTGGCGCGGACTTCGGCGAAATCCCGCACCCGGCGCAACAGGCGGTTGGCGATCCGCGGCGTGCCACGGGCGCGGCGAGCGATTTCGAAGGCGCCCTCCGGGTCCAGCGGCAAGCCGAGGATGTTCGCCGAGCGCATGACAATCGTCGCCAAGTCGGCGGTGCTGTAGAACTCCAGGCGCTGCACAATCCCGAAACGGTCGCGCAACGGGTTGGTCAACATGCCGGCCCGGGTGGTGGCACCGACCAGGGTGAACGGCGGCAGATCCAGCTTGATCGACCGCGCAGCCGGGCCTTCGCCGATCATGATGTCGAGCTGGAAATCTTCCATGGCCGGGTACAGCACTTCTTCGACGATCGGCGACAGCCGATGGATTTCGTCGATGAACAGCACATCGTGCGGCTCAAGGTTGGTCAGCAATGCCGCCAAATCACCCGGACGCTCAAGGACCGGGCCCGAGGTGCTTTTGATCGACACGCCCATTTCCTGGGCGATGATGTTGGCCAGTGTGGTTTTACCCAGGCCCGGCGGACCGAAGATCAGCGTGTGATCCAGGGATTCGTTACGGCCACGGGCAGCCTGGATAAACAACTCCATTTGCTCGCGAACGGTCGGCTGGCCAATGTACTCGGCCAGGCTGAGGGGACGAATCGCGCGGTCCTGGACTTCCTCGCGGTCGCGAGGGCCAGGGGTGGCGGCAATCAGACGATCAGCTTCAATCACTTAAATCATTCCCTTCAGGGCACGGCGAATCAGGTCTTCACTGCTCAAGCCTTTCTCCTTGATCGAGGTAATCGCCTTGCTGGCTTCCTGCGGCTTGTAGCCCAGGGAGACGAGCGCGCTGATCGCATCACTCTCGGCGGTGACCGTCGAAGCTGGCGCATCCGGCCCACCCGGCTGGTTCGGCACCAGGGCGAACATCGCCGGCACGGTTTCCCAGGCCTTGAAGCGGTCCTTGAGTTCCACCAGCAGGCGTTCGGCAGTCTTCTTGCCCACGCCCGGCACCTTGGTCAGCGCCGAGGTGTCCTGGGACTGCACGCAACGCACCAGCTCATCGACTTCCAGGCTCGACATCAGGGCCAGGGCCAATTTCGGCCCGACACCATTGAGACGGATCAACTCGCGAAAAAAGTCTCGCTCACGCTTACTGGCGAAACCATAGAGTAACTGCGCGTCTTCGCGTACGACTAAATGGGTGTGCAAGGTCAGCGGTTCACCGACCGACGGCAAGCGGTACAGCGTGGTCATGGGCACTTCCAGCTCATACCCCAGGCCGTTTACATCCAGAATCAGGTGCGGCGGCTGCTTTTCAGCCAGGGTGCCGCGCAAGCGTCCAATCACGTTTCGAATCCTTGAGCGTTGGCCAGGCAGGTGCTGGCGACTGACAGGACAAGGGTTTTGCGCCGACGACACAGGCGCAAAACCCTCATCCCGTAAAAATGATTGCTGATGCTATCAGAGACGCAGGCGCCCGCCACGACTGCGTGCAGTTCCCAGGCCATGAGGCAGCAGGCTGGAACGGGTGTGCGCATGACAAATGGCGATGGCCAGGGCGTCCGAGGCATCGATTTGCGGCTTGCTGGTCAGTTTCAGCATGTGCATGACCATCATTTGCACCTGCTCTTTATTCGCCGCGCCGGTGCCAGTGACCGCTTGTTTGACCTGGGTCGCGGTGTACTCGGCGATTTCCAGGCTTTCTTCGGCGCCGGCGACAATGGCCGCGCCGCGAGCCTGGCCCAGCTTCAGCGCCGAGTCGGCGTTGCGGGCCATGAAGACTTTTTCGATGCCCATGGTGACAGGGCCGTAGGTCTGGATGACTTCGCGCACGCCGCGATAGACGATCTGCAGGCGTTCGTGCAACTCGCCGGAGCCGGTGCGGATGCACCCCGACGCCACGTACACGCAGCCGCGTCCGGTATCACGTACCACGCCATAACCGGTGATGCGCGAACCGGGGTCGATACCAAGAATTAAAGTCATAACGCCTGCGCAATGTGGTGCGATCGCTGAGGGGAACCGTAGGAGCTGCCGAAGGCTGCGATCTTTTGGCTCTTGAAAATCAAAAGATCGCAGCCTTCGGCAGCGCCTACAGTGTAGAGCGGGTGAAGGCCGCGATCTTGATAGATGCATCAACCCAGCTGTGCGGCAACCGACTCCGGAATGTCCGCGTTGGAGTAGACGTTCTGTACGTCATCCAGGTCTTCGAGCATGTCGATCAGCTTGAGGACCTTCTCGGCACCCTCCAGATCCAGTTCGGCACTGGTGGTCGGCAGCATAACGATTTCCGCGTCATCCCCTTTGAAACCAGCCGCTTCCAACGCGTTACGCACGGAGTAGAACCCGGCAAACGAAGTGAACACGTCAATCGAACCGTCTTCGTGGGCAACCACGTCATCGGCGTCGGCTTCCATGGCCGCTTCCATCAGCGCGTCTTCGTCAACGCCCGGCGCGAAGGAAATCTGGCCCTTGCGCTCGAACAGATACGCCACCGAACCGTCAGTACCGAGGTTGCCGCCGCATTTGCTGAACGCGTGGCGCACAGCGGCTGCGGTGCGGTTACGGTTGTCGGTCATGCACTCGACCATTACCGCCACGCCGCCCGGGCCGTAGCCTTCGTAGGTCAGTTCGACCATGTCGTCGGTGTCGGCAGCGCCAGCACCGCGAGCCACCGCGCGATCAATGATGTCGCGACTCATGTTCGCGCCAAGGGCCTTGTCCAGCGCCAGGCGCAGACGCGGGTTGGAACCTGGATCGCCACCACCCTGACGGGCCGCAACGGTCAGTTCACGAATCCACTTGGTGAAAATCTTGCCCTTCTTGGCATCCTGACGTTCTTTGCGGTGCTTGATGTTCGCCCACTTGGAATGACCCGCCATATCTCGCTCCGAATTCTCTTTGAAACATTGCCCGCTGCGCACGTTCGCGCCAGCCAGCAAGAAAAAATCTCGACCTATGAAAAAGGCGCATCCCATAAGGATGCGCCTTCAGGGTCAGCCTTACTCAGCCTTTGGCGTTTCGCGCAAACGAATGTGCAATTCGCGCAATGCCTTGGCATCTACAGCACCCGGAGCCTGCGTCATGACGTCAGCCGCGCTCTGGGTTTTCGGGAAAGCGATCACTTCACGGATCGACTGGGCGCCAGTCATCAGCATCACCAGACGGTCCAGGCCGAAGGCCAGACCACCGTGCGGCGGCGCGCCGTATTTCAGGGCGTCGAGCAGGAAGCCGAATTTCTCTTCCTGTTCCGCTTCATTGATACCCAGCAGGCGGAAAACGGTCTGCTGCATTTCCTTGCGGTGGATACGGATCGAACCGCCACCCAGTTCGGTGCCGTTCAGGACCATGTCGTAGGCACGGGACAGCGCGGTCGCCGGGTTGGCTTCCAGTTCTTCCGGGGTGCACTTCGGCGCGGTGAACGGGTGGTGCAAGGCGGTGAAGCTGCCGTCGTCGTTCTCTTCGAACATCGGGAAGTCGACGACCCACATTGGCGCCCACTTGCAGGTCAGCAGGTTCAGGTCGTTACCGACCTTGATCCGCAGCGCGCCCAGGGCTTCGCTGACGATCTTGGCTTTGTCGGCGCCGAAGAACACGATGTCGCCATCAACCGCGCCAACGCGATCGAGGATCACATTGAGGTTGGCTTCAGGGATGTTCTTGACGATTGGCGACTGCAGGCCTTCGACGCCTTTGGCGCGCTCGTTGACCTTGATGTACGCCAGCCCCTTGGCACCGTAGATGCCGACGAACTTGGTGTAGTCGTCGATCTGCTTGCGCGGCATGCTCGCAGCGCCTGGAACGCGCAGGGCGGCAATGCGGCATTTCGGGTCGTTGGCCGGGCCGCTGAACACCTTGAAGTCGACGTCTTTGAGTTGATCTTCAACGTCAACCAGTTCCAGCGGGTTACGCAGGTCCGGCTTGTCGGAACCGTAACGGCGCATGGCTTCTTCGAAGGTCATGTGCGGGAAGTCGCCGAATTCCAGATCCAGCACTTCCTTGAACAGGTTGCGGATCATTTGTTCGGTGATGGCCATGATCTCTTTTTCATCGAGGAAACTGGTCTCGATGTCGATCTGGGTGAATTCCGGCTGGCGGTCAGCCCGCAGGTCTTCGTCACGGAAGCACTTGGCGATCTGGTAGTAGCGGTCGAAGCCGGCAACCATCAGCAGTTGCTTGAACAGCTGTGGCGATTGCGGCAAGGCGAAGAAGGAACCGGCGTGGGTGCGGCTTGGCACCAGGTAGTCACGCGCGCCTTCCGGGGTGGCACGAGTCAGGATCGGCGTCTCGACGTCGAGGAAGCCGTTCTCGTCCAGGAAGCGACGGATGCTGGTGGTCATGCGCGAACGCAGGCGCAGCTTCTCGAGCATTTCCGGGCGACGCAGGTCGAGGAAGCGATAACGCAGGCGGGTTTCTTCGCCAACGTCGGAGAACTCGTTGAGCGGGAACGGCGGGGTTTCCGATTCGTTCAGCACTTCCAGCTCGTAGCCCAGCACTTCGATCATGCCCGACGCCATGTTGGCGTTGGTGGCACCGGCCGGACGCAGACGCACCTTGCCGGTGATCTTCACGACGTATTCACTGCGCACGCGATCGGCGGCAGCGAAGCTCTCGGCGCGGTCCGGATCGAATACCACCTGGGCCAGACCGTCACGATCACGGATATCGAGGAAAATCACCCCACCGTGGTCACGGCGACGGTGAACCCATCCGCAAAGGGTAATTTCCTGGCCTTCCAGGGCTTCGTTCAGTTGGCCGCAATAATGGCTGCGCATCATGGTAGTGGTTTCACTTCTCGTAATCGAAATTCGGTTGGAGGCCTTGCAGATGGTGCAAGAGCTCGCGCGTGTCGTTCAACTCAGGTCCAAGACCCTAGTCAGCTTTGTCGCCGCCGGCCAGATTCTTCTTGGAACCGGTCTTGAAGTCGGTTTCATACCAGCCGGTGCCACTGAGGCGGAAACCCGGCATGGACAGCATCTTCTTGAGCTCTGGCGCCTGGCACGCAGGGCAGTCGACCAGCGGTGCTGCGCTGATCTTTTGAATGGCTTCCAACTGATGACCACAGGAAGCACATTGATAGTCGTACATCGGCATGGGGGTTGTCTCGGCGATCAGATTGCTACCGCTTACACTGGGTTTTGCGGCAAAGAGCGGGATTATATCCATTAAATGCAGCCTGTGCAGCCGTAAGACTGCACAGGCCGACATACCACCCGCTGCGGCGTGAGCCACGGGAGGAACGTGCGTTACTTCAAGCTGTGTACAACGCAGACAACGCGCACCAGCCCGGTGAAATTCTTCACCCCGCCATGACGCAAATGCACCTCGCGATCCACGTGGGACAACAGTGCACTGACGGAGCAACCATTGAGCGTGGCCATCTCGCCCAGAATTTCCCAATAGACCTGCTCCAGCCGCAGGCAAGTCGCAAAACCGTTCAAGCGCACCGATCGGGATAACGGCCTGGCCAGCCCCATATCGAATTCCCTGACGAACGGATCAACCTTTATAGCCGGTTGCGCACCGGGCCTCCACTCGCTTCGACTTCCTCCATAAACCATACCGCTGACACTCCTTTGCCATCCTGGTTTCGATAAGAGCAACCTCCTGTGCCCTTATCAAAACGCAGGCGCAAAGTTATATCCAGATGACTTTTTGACCATCCACGTAGGATAAGCCAACAGCTGGGAGAGGATCATGGACACGGTCCTAGGCTGGACTGTTTCCTACAAAGCCCGGGGTATTTTCTTTGGCTGAAAGGGTATTTGGCTGAGAGAAAAAGCCGTGCACGAACAACGCTCCCCGGCGCCATCCGCGCACCTCGCGGTTACTGATCGAGCAATGAGCGCAACATCCACGCGGTTTTTTCGTGAACCTGCATGCGCTGGGTCAGCAAATCCGCGGTGGGTTCATCGCTGACCTTGTCCAGCAACGGGAAGATCCCGCGGGCCGTGCGGGTCACGGCTTCCTGGCCGTCGACCAATTGCCTGATCATGTCTTCGGCACTCGGCACACCCTCTTCTTCTTTAATAGAAGAAAGACGTGCATACACCGAATAGGCACCGGGTGCCGGGAAACCCAACGCACGAATGCGCTCGGCGATCAAATCGACCGCCAGGGCCAATTCGTTGTATTGCTCCTCGAACATCAAGTGCAGGGTGCGAAACATCGGCCCCGTGACGTTCCAGTGGAAGTTATGGGTTTTCAAATAAAGCACATAAGTGTCCGACAACAGACGCGACAGCCCGTCGACGATGGACTTGCGATCCTCTTCACTGATACCGATATCAATTGCCATGCTTATCCCCTAAAGGTGATGAAATTCATCCGACAAGTGCAGGACCACTGTAGCAAGGCTGTCCACACCCTGCAGTCCCGGATGGCCAGCCGAGCTGCGACAAATCGCCCACGGGGGCACCGCTGGCCTGCCTGATTTGAGTAGCCGCAGGCTTTGCTGTTAAATAGGCAGCGTGTCGCCACTCCCCTATTTTTCCGGGTGCGGCGCATAGGCTGGTAGCGGGTACGTGTCCACCGCCTCTTATTGTTCTGAAGCGGACCGTGCTCAATCAGCTCTTCCTTGTGATCCGTCTTAACGTGAGTCAATCAAAATGTTGAAAATCGTCCACCTGCTAATGGGCGCAGCTGCTTTGCTGCTGTCCTTCATCCCTAGCCTGCGATCCGAAGCGGTACCTTACCTGCAACAACCCGATGCGCTGTACCTGGCCTTTTTCGGCCTGCTCAACCTGACCCTCGCTCCGGTTATCCCTTACTGGAACAAAGGTCCTCGTCACCAACTGCAAAACCTGGTCAGCGCCCTGCTGGTCCTGGCTGTCGTGCTGCAAACCCTGACGCTGATCGCGCCGATGCCGGTGATTGCCGGTCAACCCGCGGTTCTGTTCAGTCTCGTTGTTACCCTGGTCGCCGTGCTCCTGCACCTGGCCATCAGCTTCTACAAATCGTCACCGGCCGCCGCCTCGCCAAGCTATGACATGAGCAACCGCGATACCGGCACCGTCAAGTGGTTCAACACGTCCAAAGGCTTCGGCTTTATCTCCCGGGATTCCGGCGATGATATTTTCGTGCACTTCCGGGCCATTCGTGGCGAAGGCCACCGCGTTCTGGTCGAAGGCCAGCGCGTGGAGTTCTCCGTGATGAATCGCGATAAAGGCCTGCAAGCCGAAGACGTGATTGCCGCACTGCCCCGTCGCTGATTCCGAGCGATAAAAAAACCGCGAACAGCCTGGCTGTTCGCGGTTTTTTATTGCCCGGCGTTTAGCCGCTCTACTTAATAATGCGGCGGTGGCGCCTCTTCTTCGGAGGACTCGAACTGGCCAGCCATTTCTTCCTGGCGCCGCAGCAGCGCGGCCATTTGCAGTTGCAGGCGTTCGACCACCCGCTGTTGCGTCACGAGAATATCGTTCAATGACTGAATGGTGTCGTCCTGGAACGCCAGTTGGCTTTCCAGATCGTTGACGCGTTCTTCCAGGCCCATGGCTCAACCCTCCAGAAACGTGAAGTGATCGGTCAAGACCAGGCGCAGCCGTTCGCGGATCACCGCGACCTGCTCGGCGCTGTAGGGCTTGGCCGGGTGCTTGCCCCAGACCGGGGCGGGCCAGGCGGCATCCTCGCGTTTGCGCACAATCACATGCATATGCAACTGACTGACAACGTTACCCAGCGCCGCAACATTCAACTTGTCGGCGTCGAACGAGTCCTTGAGCATTTCTGCCAGGGCGGTGGTTTCCTGCCAGAGCTGCTGCTGATCGGCGACATCTAACTGAAACAACTCGCTGATATCTTCGCGGCGCGCGGTACCAGGATGAACCAGGGGTAGTTCGAATCGTTGGACAAGAGCAACCGGCAGAGAGGGAAATCGCCGATGGGTAAGGTGTCTTGTTGAAGTCGTGGATCTAAAGCGAACACTGTGCGCACTCCCGCCTGTTTCATCATTTTCAGCTTAGCGCCGCCCACCGGAGGCTGCGCGCCAAGCGACAGAACCGCAGCATACCTGCGAATGCCCCGGGCTTCACGACGAACCCGGCCCGCAGGGTCAACTCAGCCATGCGGTCCCGCGCCCCGAGATGAGACATTTTTGTCCGGCGCGCACCATTACAGCACCGATGCCGCAGCGAAAACCGCCGAAATGACCGACAAACACTCCTCCGTTCGCGCCCTGCCACTGGCCACGCTGTATGAATACAGCACAGCGAATAAAATTTTTTGCACCAAAACCGCACATCGCGTCTACGCTGAGTCCGTCGGGGATCCGCCAATTACTCACTCACGGGGTGAACCGGTAACGTTTTTTGTGGTCGCGCAATTGTCATCAGCGTGCAACACACTGGAAAGGATGGCGTCAAGCGCAAACAAAACGCGCTTGAAACCCCCGGTTTTATGAGGTTTTTACAGGAACGAGCGTGCCGATAGAAAAAAACGGCAACAGAATTCAGGTTTGAGCACGCTTGTTGCATTCACACCCATATCGTCTACAAGTGCCCTGCTGGAAGTGGGAGCCTTGAGGCCAATAAAAACAGCGGCAGGGTTGCCCAATGGAGATTCAAACGTTTCACCAGGGACTCTTTTTATCGACGCTAAAGCTTTGGAAAACAGCGCCTAAGTTGTTAATCCGCTTGCATCGAGGTTGTAAATTTGCGACATCTATCAAGCTGTTTGCGACAGTGTCGTAAAGAAGCTGAAAGGTTAGATGCGCAAGTATCGCCAATATTGTCGGCGTGATATAAGTTTGCGCCGACACAAAAAGAAAGAGCCGCCCAGATAATAAAACAGGTGGGACGGCAGTACTCTTCTAAAAACCAAAGGAGCAAATCACGATGCGCGTGATGAAGTGGAGCATGATCGCACTGGCTGTTTCAGCAGGCACCTCGCAGTTCGCAATCGCGTCCTCCCAGGACGAGTCCAAGGGCTTTTTCGAAGACCAAAGTCTGAAAGCCAAAACCCGTATGGAGTACATGAACCGCGACTTCAAGAACGGCGGCGGTAACATCTCCAACGGTGATGGCACCTTTAAAAGCGGCTATCGCCAGGACACCGGTATCAGCGAACTGGTGACCTACGAGTCCGGCTTCACTAAAGGCACCATCGGTGTGGGCGCCGATGCCATGGCAATGGGCTCGGCCAAGCTGGACGGCGGTTCGGGCCGTCGCGGTAACGGTCTGTTCGCTAACGACAGCGACGGCAACCCGGAAAAAACCCAGTCCAAGATCGGCGGCGCAGTTAAATTCCGCCTCTCCGACACCACTCTGAAATACGGTCAGCAATTCGTTGCCAGCCCAGTATTCGCTACCGATGACAGCCGTCTGCTGCCAGAAGTCGCGACCGGTACCCTGATCACTTCCAAAGAGATCAAGGGCCTGGAACTGAGCGCAGGTCGCTTCACTTCCCTGAGCAAGCAAACCGGCATGGGTCGGGACAGCATCGGCGGCCTGCCTGATGAAAATGGTTTTGGCGGCAAAGGCCTGACCAACATCAACATCTTCGGCGCCAGCTACGCGTTCACCGACAACTTCACCGGTGCAGTGGCTGCTTCCGACGCAGATGACTACTTCAAGAAGCAGTACATCAACCTGAACTACACCCTGCCGATCAACGAAGATCAGTCCCTGAACTTCGACTTCAACGGCTATAAAACCGAAGGCGAGAAGCGCGGCGACCTGGTTGACGCAATCGGCGACGGCACCGCCGGCGTGGACAACAAACTGTGGTCCCTGGCAGCTGCCTACAGCATCGGTGCTCACAAGTTCACCGTTGCTCACCAGCGCTCCAGCGGCGACAACGCTTACTACTACGGCGTTGACGGTAACAGCACCATCTTCGTAGCCAACTCCATTCAGATCTCCGACTTCGTGGGCCGCGAAGAGCGCTCCTGGCAGGCTCGCTACGACCTGAACATGAAAACCTACGGCGTTCCAGGCCTGAGCTTCATGACCCGTTACGTAATGGGTGACAACATCAAGACCAACGGTCTGGGTGAAGGCAAGGAAAACGAGTGGAACCTGGAGTCCAAGTACGTTCTGCAAGAAGGTCCAGCAAAAGACCTGTCTTTCCGCGTGCGTTTCGCCAACTACCGCTCGAACGGCGCGTACAGTGGTTATGCGGGTGACAACTACGACACTCGTGTAATCGTTGAGTACCCGCTGACCATCCTGTAATCAGGATGTAAACCGGTCGTACTGTAGAGCTCTGCTCTAACAAAAACCGCTCACCTGTTTCAGGTGGGCGGTTTTTTTATGTCTGTTGCGCTGTAACTTCGCAAGCAAGCTAATTAACTCCAACCAATAACATTAGGAAGCTATCTTTTCTAAACGATAGCCATAAAAAAACCCAAGAGCCTTATCGACTCTTGGGTTGACGGCTTTAACTTGACCGAACAGCCAAGTTAAAAAACTCCGTTACTGTGGTGTTGCTTCCTGAACCACGCGAATAACCCGTTGCGGAAACGGGATATCGATACCGGCCGCTTTCAAACGATCACGGGATTGCTCATTGAACATGAACATCACATCCCAGTAATCGGCGGTCTTGACCCACACCCGCAGGGACACAGTGATCGAACTGTCACCCAGGGTCGAAATCACCGCCTGAGGCGCCGGCTCGGCCATGACGCGTTCATCCTTGGCCAGTTCCAGCAACACTTCACGGGCCTTCTGCAAGTCCGCTTCGTAGTCCACGCCTACATCGAACACGACTTTACGGGTCGGCTGACGATTCGTGTTGGTGATGATGCCGTTCGACAGGTTGCCGTTCGGGACGATGATGGTTTTGTTGTCACCGGTGCGCAGCACGGTGTGGAAGATCTGGATGCTGTCGACCGTACCGGCCACACCCTGTGCTTCGATCCAGTCACCAATGCGGAATGGACGGAACAGCAGAATCAGCACGCCGCCGGCGAAGTTCGCCAGGCTGCCCTGCAATGCCAGGCCGATGGCCAGGCCGGCCGCACCGATGGCCGCGACAAACGAAGTGGTTTCCACACCGATCATCGACGCGACGCTGACAATCAGCAGTACCTTGAGAATGATGTTGGCCAGGCTGCTGATAAAACCTTGCAGCGCCAGGTCGGCGTTACGCAGGGCCAGCAAACCGCCGAGCTTGTTCGTGACCTTGTTGATCAGCCACCAGCCGATGGCCAGGGTAATCACCGCCAGCAAGACGCGGCTGCCGTATTCCATGATCATCGGAATCCAGGCTTGCGATGCCTTGACCAGATTGTCCACTTCGCTATTCAAATCCATCTACTTTCTCCTGATTTCCGGCCATCCGGCACGCGAAAAGTAAGCGGCAGAAAAGACCAACCCCACCGGGATTTGATCGTTTCTGCCATTGCTGGGGCCTCGGACGCCGAAAACGCCAGGAGGTTCCCGCCTTGAAGGTCAGTCGCGGAAGTTGTTGAACTGCAGCGGCATGTCGAACGTCTTGGCGCGCAGGGCCGCAATGGCTTCCTGCAAATCGTCGCGCTTCTTGCCGGTGATTCGCACCTGCTCGCCCTGAATCGAGGCCTGGACCTTGAGTTTGGCGTCCTTGACGTGAGCAACGATTTTCTTCGCCAGCTCTTTGTCGATGCCTTCCTTGAGCACGGCTTCCTGCTTCATCAGCTTGCCCGACGCATAAGCGTCTTTGACTTCAAGGCACTGCACGTCGATTTTGCGCTTGACCAGGGACAGCTTGAGGATTTCGATCATCGCTTCGAGCTGGAAGTCGGCTTCAGCGGTCAGGTTGACGGCCAGGTCCTTTTCCTTGAACTCAAAGCTGCCCTTGCCTTTCAGGTCATAACGGCGATCGAGTTCCTTGACGGCGTTCTCGACCGCGTTGGTGACTTCGTGTTTGTCCAGTTCGGATACCACGTCGAACGACGGCATGTAGTTTCTCCAATAAAAAGGCGCGCTCGATCATGATGGAGCGCGCTTGGCTTGCGGTTAAAATCGGGCTCATTATAACGGGTCTTTTCCAACCGATACTGCGAGCCGCACATGCCTGCCTCAAACCGAGCAAAAAACTGATGTCCACCACCTGGCATGTTCTGGGCGCCGGCAGTCTCGGCACCTTGTGGGCCACCCGTCTGGCGCGGGCCGGCGTTCCGGTGCGGTTGATTGTGCGCGATGAGCAACGCCTGCAGGCGTACCAGTGCGCCGGCGGCCTGACCCTGGTGGAGCACGGCGAGGCAAAAATCTATGCGGTGCCCGGTGAAACACCTGACAACGAAGAGCCGATCAATCGCCTGCTGGTGGCTTGCAAGGCCTACGACGCCGAGAACGCCGTGGCCCGACTGGCGTCGCGCCTGGCCCCGGGCGCCGAGCTGATTCTTTTGCAGAATGGCCTCGGCAGTCAGGATGCGGTCGCGGCCAAGGTGCCCCAGGCTCGTTGCATCAGCGCGTCGAGCACCGAAGGTGCGTTTCGCGATGGCGACTGGCGCGTGGTGTTCGCGGGTCACGGTTACACCTGGCTCGGGGATGCCGGCCACCCGGTGGCGCCGATCTGGCTGGACGACCTGACGGCCGCCGGGATTCCCCATGAGTGGAGCACCGACATCCTCACCCGCCTATGGCGAAAACTCGCACTCAACTGCGCAATCAATCCCCTGACCGTGCTGCACGATTGTCGCAACGGCGGTTTGCAGCAGCACCATTGCGAGGTGGCCACGCTCTGCGCCGAACTCACCGAGCTGCTGGAACAATGTGGCCAGCCGGCCGCCGCTGAGGATCTTCAGCAGGAAGTGGAGCGAGTGATCCACGCCACCGCCGCCAATTATTCCTCGATGTACCAGGATGTTGCCAATCAACGCCGCACCGAAATCAGCTATCTATTGGGCCATGTCTGCAAAGTCGCGGCGCGACACCAGCTGCACCTGCCCCATCTGCATCAATTGCAGCAACGGCTGATCGCTCATCTGCACAGCCTTGGATTGCCCAGCGACTGAGCAGCGGCTACGCTGGCCACTTGTTCCTTTGCAGCGATAAACCTGATGCCACTGCGCCAGCGCCTCGAAAACCTTCCCGTCGGCCAGAAACTGCTGGCCGCCCTGCTGGTGCTGTTGATCACTGTCCTGCTGGTCGCCAACCTGACGTTCATCAGCGCCGCGTACTACATTTCCCAGGAAAGCATGGCGCCCCAAGCCCTGCAGACCATCGGCCGACTGGTGTCCAACCCGAGCCTGGTGGCCGAGGCGTTGAAGTCGCCGCAAAGCGCCGAACGCCTGCTCAATGAACTCAATAGCTACTCACCGTTGCGCGCGGCAGCGCTGTATGACGGTGACGGCGTGCGCCTGGCGCAGTTGCAGCACGGCGAAAAGCTCAAGCTGCCGGAGCGCTACCGGCATATCGAAGCCTGGCAAGCCACGGAATTTCGCAGCAATCAAATCATCACCCTGCCCCGCCCCGGCACCGAGCCGGGTCATCTGCTGCTGGTGGCGAGCAGCGAACTGCCGGTGGCGTTCTATACCGGCACCCTGACCGCGAGCTTGGGGATCCTGATCTTCAGTGTGCTGCTGTGGCTGGTGATCGCCCGGCAGATCAAACGCCTGATCACCCGACCGATCCATCAGCTCGAAGAACTGTCCCGACAAGTGACCCGTGAAGAGAACTACGCCCTGCGCGCCTCTCGCGGCAACCACGATGAAATCGGCAGCCTGGCCGAGGCGTTCAACACCATGCTTTCGCGCATTGAAGCCCGGGAGCAGCAACTCAAGCGCGCCCGGGACGATTCCCAGGCCGCTTACGATCAGGCCCAGGGGCTGGCGGAAGAAACCCGTCACACCAACCGCAAGCTGGAACTGGAAGTCCAGGTGCGGAGCAAGATCGAAAAGAAACTCACCGGTTTCCAGAACTACCTCAACAGCATCATCGACTCCATGCCGTCGGCGTTGATCGCCCTCGATGAGCAGCTCTACGTCACTCAGTGGAATCAGGAGGCCAGTGCCCTGTCCGGCACGCGCCTGGATGAAGCGCTGAACCAGCCGATCTTCCTCGCCTTCGAACCGCTCAAGCCATTCCTGCCGCAACTCAAGCAAACCGTCGAGCAGCACACTGTGGCCAAGATCGAACGGGTGACCTGGGTCAAGGACGATGAAGCCAAACACTACGCCCTGACGTTCTACCCGCTCATGGGCGGCGCCGGGCGTGGGGTGGTGATCCGTATCGACGACATCACCCAGCGCCTGTCCCTGGAAGAAATGATGGTGCAGTCGGAAAAAATGCTCTCGGTGGGCGGCCTCGCTGCCGGTATGGCCCACGAAATCAACAACCCGCTGGGGGCGATCCTGCACAACGTGCAAAACATCCGCCGACGGCTGTCCCCGGACCTGCCGAAGAACCTCGAACAGGCCGAACACGTCGGCATCGAGCTGGAAACGGTCAATCAATACCTGCAAGCGCGGGAAGTCCCGCAGTTGCTCGATGGCATCCAGCAGGCCGGGGCACGGGCGGCGAAGATCGTCACGCACATGCTCAGCTTCAGCCGGCGCAGCACCCGGCAAATGGCCCCGTGCGACCTGCCGGCGCTGATCGATCAAGCGGTGGAAATTGCCGGCAATGACTTCGACCTGGCCATCGGCTTCGACTTCAAGGGCCAGGCGATCATTCGTCAGTTCGACCCGGCGCTGGGCCCGGTGCCGGGCACGGCCAACGAGCTGGAGCAGGTGCTGCTCAATTTGCTGAAAAACGCCGCCCAGGCGATTCACCAACGGGAAGACGACCGCGAACCAGGGCGGATCATCCTGCGTACCAAACTCAACCCGCCGTGGGCGGAAATCCAGGTCGAAGACAACGGCATCGGCATGAGCGAGAACGTGCGCAAACGCACCTTCGAGCCGTTCTTCACCACCAAGGAAATCGGCCAGGGCACTGGCCTAGGGCTGTCGGTGTCGTATTTCATCATCACCAACAACCACAAGGGCCAGATGGAAGTGCAATCGACCCTCGGCCAAGGCACCTGCTTCACCTTGCGCCTGCCGTTGGCGGGCACCCCGCTCGTCTCCCAAGAACTCAATCAGCTACCGAGGTAACCCATGGGCTTTCGCTTGTCGAAGATTTACACCCGCACCGGCGACAAAGGCGAAACCGGCCTGGGCGATGGCCGCCGCGTGCCCAAGGATCACCCGCGGATCGAGGCCATTGGCGAAGTCGATACGCTGAACAGTCAGGTCGGTGTGTTACTCGCCGGATTGGCGGCAGAAAGCGCGACTTATCCAGGCTTGAAGGAGGTGATCGACGTGTTGGCCCCGTGTCAGCATCGACTGTTCGACCTCGGCGGTGAACTGGCGATGCCGGTGTATCAGGCCTTGAATGAAGCGGAAATCGAACGGCTGGAAGCGGCCATCGATGTGTGGAATGAAGAGTTGGGGCCGCTGGAGAATTTCATTCTGCCGGGCGGTTCGGCGTTGATTGCCCAGGCCCATGTGTGCCGCAGCCTGGCCCGCAGTGCGGAGCGCCGGTGTCAGCATTTGAACGCGGTTGAGCCGTTGGCCGGGGTGGGCCTGGCGTACATCAATCGGTTGTCGGATTTGTTGTTTGTGGTGGCGCGAGTGATTGCCAAGCGTCAGGGGATTGCCGAGATTTTGTGGCAGGCGGCGGCGAAGCCTCAGGCGTAATGATCATTCCCACGCCGAGCGTGGGAATGATCAGGTGTTACGCCTCAGGCCAAAACGCCCGAATCCCCGCCACACCCTGCGCCCCGGCTTCCCAAGCCTTCTGCCGATCCGACGGGCCAACGCCACCCAACAAGAACACCGGTTTGCTGAAGCCTTCGATCAGGGCCGCGGCCTGTTCCCAACCCAACGGCTGGCCATCCGGGTGGGTCTGGGTCAGCTGCACTGGCGACAGGGTGACGAAGTCCACGTCCATCTGCTCGGCCAACGCCAATTCTTCCGCGTTATGGCAGGACGCCGCCAACCAGCGCGATGCCGGCAGCGGCCGGCCCTTCTCCGCATACTTGCGCAGTTGCGCGGCGGTGATGTGCCAACCGGCGGACGGGAAGTCACCCAGCCATTCGAACGGGCCCTTGATCATCAACTGCGCCTTGCCGGCACACAGCCCCGCCGCGTCCACCGCCAGGTCGCGGTATTTCGGGTCGTAACCGTTGGGTGCGCGCAACACAATCAACTTGATGCCACCGGCAATGGCTTTCTGGATACCACGCAGCAGGGCCGGGGTTTCCAGATCTTCCGGGGTAATCAGGTACTCCGCCGGCAGCCGTGCGGCCGCGACAATTGGCTGGTTGGCCGCCGGGAACTCATAGTTCAGCAGATCCCGGGGCGCGACCCATTCCAGCGGCTGGCCTTCGGCACCGTGGGGTTCGCCGGTAAATGCCGAGACTTCCCAGACATCCAGCAACACTTGCTTGTCCGGGTAGTCGTGGCGAACCTTGATGAGCGGGCGCGCAGCACCGACGACAATCCCCAACTCTTCATGAAGTTCGCGGGCCAGGGCCGTCTCGACCGACTCGTCAGCCTCGACCTTGCCACCGGGAAACTCCCACAGGCCACCCTGATGCTGGGTATCGGCACGACGGGCAATCAGAATCCTGCCTGCGTTGTCACGGATAACCGCGGCGGCGACGTGTACTCGTTTCACTGTGCTACCTCCTCCAGACCAGCCTTCTGCCAGGCCTTGAAAAACGGCCATTGGTAAATTGTTTCAACGTAAGCCTCATCGGCCGCCGGCAACTTCACCCGGTAAGTGCGCAGACGCACGGCAATCGGCGCGAAGAACGCATCGGCCAGCGTTGCAGCGCCGAACAGGAACGGGCCGGTTTCGGTCGCGACCGCGCGGCATTCTGCCCACAGCGCCAGCATGCGCTCTATGTCCGCCTGAACCTCAGGTGGTGTCGAGGGCAGTGCTTCGTCGCGGCTCAGGTCGAAGGGCATGTTGCTGCGCATCGCGACAAAGCCGCTGTGCATCTGCGCGCAGGCCGAACGCGCCTGGGCGCGAGCGGCGGTGTCTTTGGGCCAGAGCTGGGCGTCGGGAAACTGCTCGGCCAGGTATTCGGCTATCGCCAACGAGTCGGCGATGACACCGTGCTCGGTCTTCAGCAACGGGACTTTGCCGGTGGGCGAATGCTTGAGCAGGCGTTCTCGGGTGTCGGGCTGGCCGAGTTTGATCAGCTCTTCGGTGTAGGGCGCGCCGGTCAGGTCGAGGGCCAGGGCACCGCGCAGGGACCAGGAGGAAAGCAGCTTGTCGCCGATGATCAAGTGGAGGCTCATGTTCGGGACCTTTTGGTGAAGGGGTACAGGCCAGAATCTCTAGCGTCTGGTCGGCCGTCTTCGCGGGCAAGCCTTGCTCCTACAGTGTTGTGGCGTTCACACATCCGTGAATAACATCAATCCTGTAGGAGCAAGGCTTGCCCGCGAAGGGGCCGACTCGGTCTTACGTACGATATTCGGCGTTGATCTTCACGTATTCGTGGGACAGGTCGGTGGTCCAGATGGTTTCGCTGCAATCGCCGCGACCCAGTTCGATACGGATGGTGATTTCTTCCTGCGCCATCACCGCCGAGCCTTGGGCTTCGGTGTAGGTCTCGGCGCGGGCGCCACGGCTGGCGATGCACACGTCACCGAGGAACACGTCGATCTTGCTCACGTCCAGGTTCGGCACGCCGGCACGGCCAACGGCGGCGAGGATGCGGCCCCAGTTCGGGTCCGAGGCGAACAGCGCGGTCTTGATCAGCGGCGAGTGGGCCACGGTGTAGCCGACGTCCAGGCATTCCTGATGATTGTCGCCGCCGTTGACTTCAACGGTGACGAACTTGGTCGCGCCTTCGCCGTCACGGACGATGGCCTGGGCCACGTCCATGCACACTTCGAACACAGCCTGTTTCAGCTTGGCGAACAATTCGCCACTGGCGGACGTGATTTCCGGCAGCGAAGCCTGACCGGTAGCAATCAGCATGCAGCAATCGTTGGTCGAGGTGTCGCCGTCAATGGTGATGCGGTTGAACGACTTGTTGGCGCCGTCCAGCAGCAGGTTTTGCAGCACGTCACGGGCAACTTTGGCGTCGGTGGCGATGTAGCCAAGCATGGTTGCCATGTTCGGGCGAATCATGCCCGCGCCTTTGCTGATGCCGGTGACGGTGATGGTCACGCCGTCATGCTGGAACTGGCGGCTCGCACCTTTGGGCAAGGTGTCGGTGGTCATGATGCCGGTGGCGGCGGCTTCCCAATTATTCACCGAGAGGTCGTCGAGGGCCGCTTGCAACGCGCCTTCGATTTTCTCGACCGGCAGGGGCTCGCCGATGACACCGGTGGAGTACGGCAGCACCAGGCTGGCATCGACACCGGTCAGTTCAGCCAGTTTCGCGCAGGTGCGCGCGGCGGCAGCCAGGCCTGGTTCGCCGGTGCCAGCATTGGCATTACCGGTGTTGGTCAGCAGGTAACGCACCGGGCCTTGCACGCGTTGCTTGGCCAGGATCACGGGAGCCGCGCAAAACGCGTTCAGGGTGAACACGCCCGCGACCGTGGAACCTTCGGCACAGCGCATGACCACGACATCCTTGCGCCCGGGGCGCTTGATGCCGGCCGAGGCGATACCGAGTTCAAAACCGGCAACCGGGTGCAACGTTGGCAAAGGACCAAGACCAACAGCCATGAATGCGCTCCTTAATAAATGATGTCAGCACCGGCGTCGCAGCATCGGTGGTTTAAATGGCAAAACGCCGCGACGGCTAATGCCGGTCGCGGCGCGGGTATTTCAGCGATTGAAACGGGTTTTACTGGATCTGCCCGTGGCAATGCTTGAATTTCTTGCCCGAACCGCAGTAGCACAGTTCGTTGCGGCCCAGCTTCTGATCGTTGCGTACCGGCGCGGCGGCAAGGGCCACATCGACCTCTTCACCGAGCAGTTCCGGTTGCTCAAGACCCGGTGCTTCGTCGTGCTGGAACTGCAGGCGCGCCGCCAGTGCCTCGGCTTCCTGACGCAGGCGTTGCTCTTCTACTTCCGGATCTTCGCGGCGCACCTGAACGTGGGACAGCACACGGATCGAGTCGCGCTTGATCGAATCCAGCAGCTCGGAGAACAGCGTGTACGACTCGCGCTTGTACTCTTGCTTCGGATTCTTCTGCGCATAACCACGCAAGTGGATGCCGTGACGCAAGTGATCCATGGTCGACAGGTGGTCTTTCCACAGGTCGTCGAGTACGCGCAGGACGATTTGTTTCTCGAAACTGCGCAGCGCTTCGGCGCTTGCCGCTTCTTCTTTCTCGTTGTACGCCGCCAGCAGCTCGGTCATGAGCTTCTCGCGCAGGGTTTCTTCGTACAGGTGATCGTCTTCGTCGAGCCATTGCTGGATCGGCAGCGCCACACCGAAGTCGCTCTGCAAGGCAGCTTCCAGACCGGCCACGTCCCACTGCTCAGGCAGCGATTGCGGTGGAATGTGCGCGCTGACAGTGGCGTTGAGCACGTCCTGACGGAAATCGGCGATGGTTTCGCCAATGTTGTCGGCGGCCAACAAACTGTTACGCATGTGATAGATCACTTTACGTTGTTCGTTGTTGACGTCATCGAACTCGAGCAGTTGCTTACGAATATCGAAGTTGCGGCCTTCAACCTTGCGCTGAGCCTTTTCGATGGCGTTGGTCACCATGCGGTGCTCGATCGCTTCGCCGGACTGCATGCCCAGGGCCTTCATGAAGTTCTTCACCCGGTCAGAGGCGAAGATGCGCATCAGGCTGTCTTCCAGCGACAGGTAGAAGCGGCTGGAACCGGCGTCACCCTGGCGACCGGCACGACCACGCAACTGGTTGTCGATACGGCGCGATTCGTGACGCTCGGAAGCGATCACTTGCAGGCCACCGGACTCCAGCACTTGCTGGTGACGCTTCTGCCAGTCGGCCTTGATCTGGGCGATCTGCTCGGGGCTCGGGTTTTCCAGCGCCGCGACTTCAACTTCCCAGTTACCGCCCAACAGGATGTCCGTACCACGACCAGCCATGTTGGTGGCGATGGTCAGTGCACCCGGACGACCGGCTTGCGCGATGATCTCGGCTTCTTTTTCGTGGAACTTGGCGTTCAGAACCTTGTGTTCGATGCCTTCCTTCTCCAGCAGGCTGGACATGTGCTCGGACGTTTCAATGGTCGCAGTACCCACCAGCACCGGACGGCCCTGGGTCATGCATTCCTTGATGTCGGCAACGATGGCCGCGTACTTCTCGTCCGCGGTGAGGAACACCAGGTCGTTGTAGTCTTTACGCGCCAGCGGTTTGTTCGGCGGGATAACCATCACCGACAGACCGTAGATCTGGTGGAATTCGAACGCTTCGGTGTCCGCGGTACCGGTCATGCCGGACAGCTTGTTGTACAGACGGAAGTAGTTCTGGAACGTGGTCGAGGCCAGGGTCTGGCTTTCGGCCTGGATGTTCAGGTTTTCCTTGGCTTCGATGGCCTGGTGCAGGCCTTCGGACAAACGACGACCCGGCATGGTACGACCGGTGTGTTCGTCGACCAGCACAACCTGACCGTCCTGCACGATGTATTCGATGTTGCGATGGAACAGCTTGTGCGCACGCAGGCCGGCATAAACGTGGGTCAGCAGGCCCAGGTTATGCGCGGAATACAGGCTCTCGCCTTCCGCCAGCAGACCGACGCGGGTCAGCATGTCTTCGATGAACTGGTGACCGGCTTCGTTGAGTTCGACCTGACGGGTCTTCTCGTCAACGGTGTAGTGGCCAGCCTTGGTGACTTCGCCTTCGACTTCTTCGACGTGCAGTTCCAGTTGCGGGATCAGTTTATTGATCTCGACATACATTTTGGAGCTGTCTTCGGCCTGACCGGAAATGATCAGCGGCGTACGGGCTTCGTCGATGAGGAATGGAGTCGACTTCGTCGATCACGGCAAAATTGAGTTCGCGCTGGAATTTTTCTTCCATGCTGAACGCCATGTTGTCGCGCAGGTAGTCGAAACCGAATTCGTTGTTGGTGCCGTAGGTAATGTCGGCAGCGTAAGCCTGGCGTTTCTCTTCCGGCGGCTGGAACGGCGTGACCACGCCGACCGTCAGGCCGAGGAATTCGTAGAGCGGACGCATCCAGTTGGCGTCGCGACGGGCCAGATAGTCGTTCACGGTGACAACGTGCACGCCTTTGCCGGACAGCGCGTTCAGGTAAACGCCCAGTGTGGCCACCAGGGTCTTGCCTTCACCGGTACGCATTTCCGCGATCTGGCCTTCATGCAAGGTCATGCCGCCGATCAACTGGACGTCGAAGTGACGCATGCCCATGACGCGCTTGCCGGCTTCGCGGGCGACCGCAAAGGCTTCTGGCAACAGCTTGTCGAGGGTTTCCCCTTTGGCGATGCGGGCCTTGAACTCGTCCGTCTTGGCACGCAACTGATCGTCCGAAAGGGCCACCATTTGCTCTTCGAAGGCATTGACGAATTGCACCGTCTTGAGCATGCGTTTGACTTCACGCTCGTTCTTGCTTCCAAAAAGTTTCTTTAACAAAGGCGCAAACATATCGGCAGGATCTTCCACACTAAAGGGATGGAGGGCGGCCCCGTGAGTCGCCCGAGCAGCCCTCATGGCCGCATGCGAACGAGCATTCTACCCGGAAACGATGGTGAGGAAAGTGGCGTTATTCCACGATGCATGCACTGCGCTGTTACGGGGCTCACTTAAAATAAGGGCTTTTTACTGAACTTCAAGCCATTCACGGCAGAAGTTACTTGTTGATTTAATGGGTAAAGCGCTCGCAAAGCAATGGGTCAGGCTCATCGAGTGCTTTCTGCTACCATGGCCGCTCTGTTACTTCAGGTGTCTGATCATGGCATTTCGCCCTCTCACGGCCAGAGCACCCGCCGTTCTGCTTCGCGAAGCCAAACCGCTGAAAGCCATCTTCGGCCAGGCTCAACGCCTGGGTCATCTGCAACGCCTGGTGGAAAGCCAGTTGCAACCCGCTGCGCGCGAGCACTGCCATGTGGCGTCGTGGCGCGAGGGCAGTTTGTTGCTGATTGTCACCGACGGTCATTGGGCCACCCGCCTGCGTTACCAGCAGAAGCGCTTGCAACGGCAGCTGCAGTTGTTTGATGAGTTCGCCAGCCTGACGCGGATTCTGTTCAAGGTTCAGCCGCCGACCGTCCAGCAGGGCGCGGCGGGGCATACCATCAGTTTGTCCAGCGATGCGGGTGCGACCATTCAGGCGACAGCCGACGGGATCAGCGATCCGAATTTGCGGGCGGCGCTGGAGCGCCTTGCGGCGCACGCCAAACCAAAAGACTGATGAAAATCCTGTAGGAGCGAGGCTTGCCCGCGAAGCTTTTGGCGCCCTCAAGGGCCTCTTCGCGGGCAAGCCTCGCTCCTACATTGATTGTGGCCAGCCAGGAATTCAGCGGCGTTTGCTGCCGCCCAATAGAGAGCCCATCAACCCACGCACCAACTGTCGGCCCAGCTGGTTCGCCGCCTGTCGCATCGCCGATTTCAGCGCCTGCCCCGCCGCCGTGCCAAGAAACTCCCCAGCCTTGTCGGTAAAACTCGGCTCCTCAGCAGCCGGCTTACCCGGTTCAGCCTCCGGCGCCAGGCCCTTGCGCCCCATCAACACTTCATACGCCGATTCGCGATCAACCGGCTTGTCGTAACGCCCCTTGAACGGCGACCCGGCGATCAGCATCGTGCGCTCGGTGTCGGTCAACGGCCCGATCCGCGACTGCGGCGGTGCGACCAACACCCGCTGGACCATCTCCGGCGTGCCCTTGTCCGCCAAGGTGCCAACCAGCGCCTCGCCGATCCCCAGTTCAGTCAAGACCGACAAGGCATCAAACGCCGGGTTCGGCCGGAAGCCATCCGCCACGGCGCGCAGGGACTTCTGTTCTTTGGCGGTGAACGCGCGCAAGCCGTGCTGCACCCTCAAACCGAGCTGGGCCAGCACGTCGTCCGGCAAGTCCCCCGGCGACTGGGTGACGAAATACACGCCCACGCCTTTGGAACGAATCAGGCGCACCACTTGCTCCAGACGCTCCTGCAACGCCTTCGGGGTGTCGGCGAACAACAAGTGCGCTTCGTCGAAAAACAGCGCCAGCAGCGGTTTGTCGGCATCGCCGCGCTCCGGCAGTTGTTCGAACAGCTCGGCCAGCAGCCACAGCAGGAAGGTCGCGTAGACCTTCGGCGCTTCATGCACCAGACGACTGGCATCGAGCAGATGAATGCGCCCACGACCATCGGCCGCCGGTTGCAGGATGTCTTCGAGTTGCAGCGCCGGCTCGCCGAACAAGGCTTCGGCGCCCTGTTGCTCCAGGGTCGCCAGCCGCCGCAATAGCGCCTGACTGGAACCGGTGGTCATCAATGCCGCGTCTTCGCCGAGCAATTGCGGGTTGTCCCGCAGGTGATTGAGCAGCGCTTTCAAATCCTTGAGGTCCAGCAGCAACAGGCCTTCGCGGTCCGCGACCTTGAACGCGGCGTACAGCGCCGACTGCTGACTGTCGGTCAGCTCCAGCAACGCGCCGATCAACAGCGGGCCCATTTCGCTCAGGGTGGTGCGCAAGGGATGACCGGACTCACCGTGAATGTCCCACAAGGTCACCGGATACGCCTGAGGCTTGTAGTTCAGCCACGGCATCCCGGCGATGCGCTCGGCGACCTTGCCTTGTGGGTTGCCGGCGGCGCCCAAGCCACACAGGTCGCCCTTGATGTCCGCGGCGAACACCGCCACACCGGCATCGCTGAAGGCTTCGGCCAGGCGTTGCAACGTGACGGTCTTGCCAGTCCCGGTCGCGCCCGCGACCAGACCGTGACGGTTCGCCAGGCGCATGGCCTGGGCGATCGGCTGCCCCGCGAGGTCGGCGCCGATAACGAGTTGCGATGAGTCAGGCATTTTGTCACCCATGGTTAATCTTTGATCCTGCACGGCCGATAAAAAGAGGCGAGAGACCAGACTGAAAAGAGCGTCGGTAATTCCCTAAGGAGAGACGGAATATCAGCTTACTTTCAACACCGCCCAATTTGCGTGCCTTTATAAAAGCACGCCCTGGACATTAAGACCTTAGCGGACACCCCAAGCCATGAACAAAAATCTGCGTTTCAGCCATAAGATACTGCTTGCCGCCGCCCTGATCGTTATTGCCGCCTTCGCCTCATTCACGCTGTACAACGACTATTTGCAACGCAACGCGATTCGCGAGGACCTGGACAATTACCTCAACGAGATGGGCGAGGTCACCGCCAGCAACATTCAAACCTGGCTGACCGGTCGCATTCTGCTGATCGACAACCTCGCGCAGAACATCGCAATCAACCCTGAACAGTCCACCGTGGCCAGCCTGCTTGAGCAGAAAGCCCTGACGTCGACGTTCATGGCGTCCTACCTCGGTGACGCCACCGGCCACTTCAGCATTCGCCCGGATGTGAAAATGCCTGACGGCTTCGACCCTCGGGTTCGCCCCTGGTACAAAGGCGCCGAAAGCAGCAGCACGGCAACGCTGACGGAACCGTATATCGACGCGGCCACCGGCCAGACCATCATTTCCATCGCCACCGCCTCGAAAAAGGCCGGACAAAGCGTGGGCGTAGTGGGCGGCGACCTGAGTTTGCAAACCTTGATCGACACCCTCAGCGCCCGAGACTTCGACGGCATGGGTTATGCCTTCCTGGTCAGCGCCGACGGCAAGATCCTCGTGCACCCGGACAAAGCCCTGGTGATGAAATCCCTGAACGAGGCCTACCCGAAAAACACCCCGCGCATCAGCAGCGATTTCAGTGAAGTCGAAGTTGACGGCAAGACCCGCATCGTTACCTTCACCCCAATCAAAGGCCTGCCATCGGTCAACTGGTACATCGGCCTGTCGGTGGACAAGGACAAAGCCTTCGCCATGCTCAGCGAGTTCCGCGCCTCGGCGGTGGTCGCGACGGTGATCGCCGTGGCCATCATCATCGCCCTGCTCGGCATGCTGATCCGAATCCTGATCCAGCCGTTGCACGTCATGACCCGCGCCATGGAAGACATCGCCGACGGTGAAGGCGACCTGACCAAACGCCTGACCATCCAGAACAATGACGAATTCGGCATCCTCGGTACCGCGTTCAACCGCTTTGTGGAGCGAATTCATACCTCGATCCGCGAAGTGTCCTCGGCCACCGGCCAGGTCAACGAAGTGGCGTTGCGTGTGGTCGCGGCCTCGAACTCGTCGATGTTCAACTCTGACCAGCAAGCCTCGCGCACCAACAGCGTGGCCGCCGCGATCAACCAGCTCGGCGCCGCCGCCCAGGAAATCGCGCGTAACGCCGCGCAAGCCTCGAACCAGGCCAGCGACGCCCGCAGCCTGGCCGAAGACGGCCAGCAAGTGGTGGACCGCAGCATCAAGGCGATGAATCAACTGTCGAGCATGCTCAGCGCGTCGAGCACCAACATTGAGTCGCTGAACAGCAAAACCGTGAACATCGGCCAGATCCTCGAAGTGATCACCAGCATTTCCCAGCAAACCAACCTGCTGGCGCTCAACGCAGCGATTGAAGCGGCGCGCGCCGGTGAAGCCGGTCGTGGCTTTGCGGTGGTGGCCGACGAAGTGCGCAACCTGGCGCACCGCACCCAGGAATCGGCGCAACAGGTGCAGACCATGATCGAGGAGCTGCAAGTCGGCGCCCGGGAATCCGTCAGCACCATGAGCGAAAGCCAGCGCCACAGCCAGGACAGTGTGGAAATCGCCAACCTGGCCGGCGAACGCCTGAACAGCGTGACCCAGCGCATCGGCGAGATCGACGGGATGAACCAGTCGGTGGCCACGGCGACCGAGGAACAGACTGCGGTGGTGGAGTCGATCAACGTCGACATTACCGAGATCAATACGCTGAACCAGGAGGGCGTGGAAAACCTGCAATCAACGTTGCGCGCGTGCTCGGACCTTGAGCAGCAGGCGGCGCGGTTGAAGCAGTTGGTGGGTAGTTTCCGTATCTGAGGCGTCCTTCAGGGCCTCTTCGCGGGCAAGCCTCGCTCCTACAACGGATCGCACATCCGCGTAGGAGCGAGGCTTGCCCGCGAAAGCGGTCTATCAAACACCACATCCCCCGCTGACACCCCCGCCGCAAAACTCCAGCCGAACATCTATCCTTCATATAGGTCAACCTAGGGAGAGCAATAGCCCGGAGGGATGTTCATCGTGCATATCGCTGACATAACCATGTTCTACGCCCCTGCCAGCGGTGGCGTGCGCACTTATCTGGACGCCAAGCACCGTCGCCTGAGCGTCAAACCGGGAATTCGCCACAGCCTGCTGATACCCGGTTCACACCTGAGCGAACAGGACGGTGTGTACACGGTTCCCGCTCCCGCCCTGCCCTTCGGCAAGGGTTATCGCTTCCCCCTTCGTCTCGCGCCTTGGCGCAATGTTCTGCAGGATTTGCAGCCCGATCTGATTGAAGTCGGCGACCCCTACCTCACCGCCTGGGCGGCGCTGGATGCCCGGCGGCAACTGGATGTGCCGGTGATCGGCTTTTATCACTCGGACCTGCCGCTGCTGGTCAGCAATCGCATGGGCAATTGGGTGACCACCAATGTCGAGGCTTATGTCAGCAAGCTTTATGGCAACTTCGACCGGGTGCTGGCGCCGAGCCAGGTCATGGCGGACAAACTGTCCGGCCTGGGGGTGCGCAATGTGTTCGTGCAGCCCTTGGGCGTCGACCTGCAAACCTTCAACCCGAGTGCCCGTGACCCGGAACTGCGGGCCGAACTGGGGATAGCCGAAGACACCCGGCTGCTGATCTTCGCCGGTCGCGGCTCCAAGGAGAAAAACCTGCCGGTGCTGCTCAATTGCATGAAACGCCTGGGGCCGCGCTATCACCTGCTGCTGGTGGGTTCATCGATGCCGGCCCAAGTGCCGGACAACGTCACGGTTGTGGATGAGTTCTGCCCAGCCACCCAGGTCGCGCGTTTGATGGCCAGCGCCGACGCGCTGCTGCACGCAGGGGACCAGGAAACCTTCGGCCTGGTCATCCTCGAAGCCATGGCCAGCGGCATTCCGGTGGTCGCCGTGGCGGCCGGAGCCTTCAAGGAAATTGTCACCGAGCAATGCGGCCTGCTCTGCGCGCCCAACAATCCCCTGGCCATGGCCAATGCGGTGCGCGAATTGTTCAGCCGGGGCAGCGTCACCCTGGGCGAACAGGCCCGGCAACATGTGGAACGGCATTACGCCTGGGACGCGGTGGTCAACAGCTTGCTGGGCCATTATCACGCCGTGCTTGGCGATCCCTGGCCGCTGACCGTCAATGGCTGAGCACACGCCCCCCGCACTGTTGCTGGTGCTGCACGACGTGGCACCGCAGACCTGGGCCGATTACCAGCCTTTCGTCGACGCCGTCGATGCGTTGGGCGGCGTGCCGATGACCTGGCTGGTGGTCCCCGATTTTCACAAACACAACGATCTGGAGGCGCATCCGGGATTTCGTCGGATGTTGAGCAATCGCGTCGACCGGGGTGACGAACTCGCCTTGCACGGCTACTTTCACTGCGACGACAGCCCGACAGCGACGACACCCCGAGACTGGTTCATGCGCCGTGTCTACACCCACGAAGGCGAGTTCTACAGTTTGTCTCAAGCCGCCGCCCTTGCTCGCCTGCGCGCTGGCATCGAAGTGTTTCATCGTTACAATTGGCCGCTTAAAGGCTTTGTCGCACCCGCCTGGCTGATGAGCGAAGGAACACGCCAGGCCTTGCAACAATTGCCATTGAGTTACACCAGCGACCCGCAACATCTGTATCGTCTGCCGGAATTCACCGCGATCGATGCCCCCGGGCTGGTCTGGAGTGCGCGCAGTGCGTGGCGCCGCGGTCTATCGAAAATCGTCAGCGACCAACGGCAACAACGCTGGCGGCATGCGCCGGTGATTCGCCTCGGCCTGCACCCGGTGGACATGCGTCACCGGTTTTCCCGTGATTACTGGCTGAAAACACTTGAACACTTACTCGACGAGGGCCGTGTGCCAATGACCAAGGCCGACTGGCTGACGCTGCACCAAGACCGTTTCGGCCGCACAGCATGAGTCGCGGGATTCTGCTGTTCCTCGCCCTGCTGGCGGCGGTGCTGATTCCGCTGGTGCTGGGCGGCAATGAAACCTGGTCGCGCCTGCAAAGCTTTCCCGTGAGCGGTTTGCTGATCATGTTCGGCATGGTTCTGTTGTGCTGGGTGGTCAATACGATGCGCTTGCGCCTGTTGCTGGGCGATCAGCGCGACAAGGTCAGCCGCGTCAAAAGCCTTGGCGTGGTCATGGCTGCCGAGTTCGCCTACTGCGCCACCCCCGGCGGCAGTGGCGGACCGCTGACCATCATGGCCCTGCTGGCGCGTAACGGCGTGCGCCCGGCCAGGGGCAGCGCGGTGTTTGCCATGGACCAATTGAGCGACTTGCTGTTTTTCCTCTGCGCCCTGAGCGGGATTCTGATTTATGCGCTGTTCCAGCACCTGAGCCAGCGCATGGAGTGGCTGCTGATGGTCAGCGCTGTCTCGTTGTTCGGCGGCTTGGTCACATGCCTGATGGTGGCGCGTTTCCATCGGCTGCTGATTCGTCTGAGCGGCCGGTTACTTGCGCGCCTGAATGTCAAAGCCAGCACACGCCTGCGTTGGGCGCGAAAACTCCTGCATTTCCTGGCGGCGTTCACGGACACGCTGAAGTTGCCCGTCCAGACACTGGCCAAGGTCTTCGCCCTGACCTGCGTGCATTGGCTGCTGCGCTACAGCGTGCTGTACCTGGCGTTACGCGGATTGGGGGCGGATTTGCAGTGGGCCTGGAGCTTTCTGATCCAGATGCTCTCATTGGGTGCGGGGCAATTCAGCTTGTTGCCGGGCGGTGCCGGCGCGGCGGAATTGACCTCGGCGGCGTTGTTGGCGCCGATGGTGGGGAAATCCACCGCGGCGGCGGCGATTCTGATCTGGCGGGCGGTGACGTATTACTTTTACCTGGTGGTCGGTGGGCCGGTGTTTTTGCTGATGCTGGGACGGCCGTTGCTCAAGAAGTTGATGAAATTCAAGCAGGCCTGATCCCGTGTAGGAGCGAGGCTTGCCCGTGAAAACGGCGGGATATCCAATATTGATGCTGGCTGACACACCGTTTTCGCGGGCAAGCCTCGCTCCTACAGGGATCAGGCGTCCCCGGATTTTTCGCCAGGTGTTTCCTGCAACTGCTCCCACAACTCGGCGGCGCCGGGGAATTCGGTGCCGTCTTCAGGGCTCATGTCATCCGGGTCATAACGACTCAAACAGCCCTCGCCCAAGGTGGCAGGCGCCTTGGAAGTGGCTTTGTCCAGTGGATCGGCCATGGTCAATTTCCTCTCTCTACACTGATCGTTCCCACGCTCTGCGTGGGAATGCCGCCATGGACGCTCTGCGTCCGCTTTGTGACGCGCAGCGTCACGGGATGCATTCCCACGCAGAGCGTGGGAACGATCAGGTGTGGAGTTTAGAACACGACGGTTTTATTGCCGTGGACCAGCACCCGGTCTTCCAGGTGATAACGCAGGCCACGGGCCAACACCATCTTCTCGACGTCACGGCCGAAGCGCACCATGTCTTCGATGCTGTCGCTGTGGCTGACACGGACCACGTCCTGCTCGATGATCGGACCGGCGTCCAGTTCTTCGGTGACATAGTGGCAAGTAGCGCCGATCAGCTTCACGCCACGCAGGGAAGCCTGATGGTACGGCTTGGCCCCGACGAACGACGGCAGGAAGCTGTGGTGAATGTTGATGACCTTGTGGGCATATTCGCTGCACAACGCCGGCGGCAGAATCTGCATGTAACGGGCAAGTACCACCACTTCGGCATCGTGCTGTTTGACCAGGCGCGAGACCTCGGCAAACGCAGGCTCTTTGTCCTGTGGATTGACCGGTACGTGGTAATAAGGAATGCCGTGCCACTCGACCATGCTGCGCAAGTCGTCATGGTTGGAAATCACGCAGGAAATTTCGCAGTCCAGTTCATCGCTGTGCCAGCGGTGCAGCAAGTCCGCCAGGCAATGAGACTCGCGGCTGGCCATCAATACCACGCGTTTTTTCTGCGCGGTATCGGTAATACGCCAGTTCATCGAGAACTCTTCGGCAATCGGCGCAAACGCTTCGCGGAAAGCTTCGATACCAAAAGGCAGCGAATCGGCACGAATTTCGTGACGCATGAAGAACCAGCCACTGAGATTATCCGAGTGATGGCTCGCTTCAGTGATCCAGCCGTTATGTGACGCCAGAAAGTTACTGACTTTAGCAACGATACCGACGCGGTCCGGGCAAGCAATCACCAGCCGAAAAGTGCGCATTAGGGTCAAACTCCAGAACTTCGCAAAGGCCGCCATTCTAGCGATTGCGCAGCAAAACTGCAGTATTGATGACGTCTGCCCCTGCACATCGGCCAACGGCCCGGGTTCGAGCCGCGTCACGCGCCAACGCGATGGGGCTGTAGCAGAGCATGTTCAAGCACTCATTTGTGAATATCTGTGTTGACTGCATCACACTATTTAACTGCACAACGAGTTCATGCCCTATTCAGCGCAACTCATTTAAATAAAACTTCGGTTAAATGTTTACTTGATGAAACACCCTGACTATTATTGCCGCACTGTCCCTGCCATCCTGCGTCCTACATAAGGTAGTCCTCAATGTCCTTGATCAACGAATACCGCGCCACCGAAGAAGCTATCAAAGAGCTGCAAGCCCGTTTGAAGAATCTGTCCCAAGACGACAAACTGCAAACCGAGCTGGAATTCGAAGGCAAATTGCGCACCCTGATGGGCGAGTACTCCAAATCCCTGCGTGACATCATCGCGCTGCTGGATCCAGAGTCCAAAACCAAAGCACCACGTGGCGGCGCAGTAAAAACTACTGGCACCAAGCGTGCTCGCAAAGTTAAACAATACAAAAACCCGCACAACGGCGAAGTCATCGAAACCAAAGGTGGCAACCACAAGACTCTGAAAGAGTGGAAAGCCAAGTGGGGCGGCGACGTGGTTGAAGGCTGGGCTACCCTGCTGGGCTAAGCCGCAAGCCTGTTGCAGATTAATTCTGCGACAAAAAATAACGCCAGCAGATGCTGGCGTTTTTTTATGCCCGGGATTCAGGCTTCAATCATTGCACTTCAAAGACTCAAACGTTTGCGTAATCCCTGGACATAATTTGCCCATTCATTGAGCACCTCTTGCTGAAACGTTGTAGCGCTATTGGCCAATTGTGCCGAGGCCTGCGCAAAAGATTCCAGGGTATTGGGCGCCCCCCACTCCGGAGCACTCAAACGTTGCTGACAAAATAGCCGCCAGCGTTCTTGCTCTTCGAAATTCAACGTATCCGGGAAGTTGCGTGCGCGATATCGAAACAATAATTCAGGTAAACGCTCATCATCGAACGGCCATTGTTGTTGCGCTAATTGCACCGGGTCCGCCGCCCGGACTTGATCACATAGACGCCGATCCCGATCACCGATAAAGCCGTCGTATAACTGTTGCTCCGGATCCTGGCTCGCGGCGAAAGCTTCGCTGGCATAAATCGCCATGACCTTATCGCGCCAAACTTGTTGTGCGTCACTTAGCCGCAGCGCCCGTTGCTGATATAGCGCCATCTCCAGCCCCAGGCGTTGCTGATCTTCGGCACGCAGTACCGACAGCGGCGCCACCACCGGGCATTTATTGATATGAATGAGTTTGAGCGGCACCGGCAACTCGCCTTCAGCCAGCTCATCGCGACGGGTATACAGGCGCTGGCGCAACGTCTCGGCATCCAGGTCGAGCAAGCCCTGGGGGTCCAGGTGCAAGTCGCAGACAATCAGCGCGTTCTTGTTGCGCGGATGCCAGGCCAGGGGCAATACCACGCCGACATAACTGCGCGCCGCCGAAAAACGCCCGGAGATGTGCACCATCGGCTGCAATAACCGAATCTGATCCATCACCTTCTGTTTGCTGCGCAACTGGAACAGCCAGTCATACAACTTCGGTTGTTTCTCGCGAATCAAACGGGCCAGGGCGATGGTGGCGCGCACATCGGACAAGGCTTCGTGGGCATTGCCGTGATCGATGTTATTGGCCACCGTCAGGCGATCGAGCTTGAGCGTCACCCGCCCTTCGTCGTCCGTGGGCCAGTTCAGGCCATCGGGGCGCAGGGCATACGCGGCGCGCACCACATCGATCAGGTCCCAACGACTGTTGCCACCCTGCCATTCCCGCGCATACGGGTCGAAAAAGTTTCGATAGAGGCTGTAGCGGGTCATCTCGTCGTCGAAGCGCAAGGTGTTGTAACCCGCACCACAGGTGCCGGGGGCCGCGAGTTGGGTATGCACCCGGGTCATGAAGTCGGCTTCACTCAGCCCTTGTTCGGCCAGACGGCTTGGCGTGATGCCGGTGATCGCACACGCCGCCGGATGCGGCAGGATGTCGTCGCTGGGCTGGCAATACAGATTGACCGGCTCGTCTATTTCATTGAGTTCGAAGTCGGTGCGAATCCCCGCCACTTGCAGCGGCCGGTCGCAACGGGGGTTGATGCCAGTGGTTTCATAGTCGTACCAGAAGATGGAGGTCACGGGCTGTTCCTGAACTGAAGACCGGCGAAGTCTAGGCGCAGATAAGTCGCTGCGGCCAGTCCTCTTGTCATTCAATCACTTCCGGCTTTGCATCGTGCAATACATAGTTATGTCGTTTCCCCCCAAGAGGCTGCTAGCATCTGCGCATTATTGAATCCCGATCCGGCCCGATCATTCAGGTTGCCCATGCTCGTGACCACAGCACTGCCAAGGAATGCGACGCTGTCCCCGCCACTGGACACGCGGTATCAAGTCGAAACGCCCGAAGGCATCGACTTGCCACTGCGCCCGGCCGGGTTGATGGTCCGTGCGCTGGCGTTCTCCATTGACCTCGGCCTGCGCGGGTTGCTCCTCGGCGTGCTGTTCACCGTGCTGGCGTTTCTGGGCAAACTCGGCGCCGGGCTGGGCTCGATCCTGCTGTTCGGGGTCAGTTGGTGGTACATGGTGCTGTTCGAGGTGCTGAATCAGGGCCGCTCGCCGGGCAAGCAATGGATGGGGTTGCGCGTGGTGCAGGACGATGGCACGCCGGTCGGCTGGTCGGCCTCGTTGCTGCGCAACCTGCTGCGATTTGTCGACCTGCTGCCGTTTGGTTACGTCCTCGGGGCCATCAGTTGCCTGCAACACCCGACCTTCAAGCGCCTCGGCGACCTCGCCGCCGGGACGCTGGTGATCTACCGCGAACGGCCGCTCACCCGCCCGGAAATACCCGACGCCGAACCGCGCCGCACCACCTTTGCCCTGACGCTGACCGAACAGCGCGCCATCCTCGGTTTTGCCGAACGCCAGGGCGAACTGTCCCCGGCGCGGGTCAATGAACTGGCGACTATCCTCGCCGAACCGTTGCGGGTTGCGCCGCCCCGCGCCGTGGCCGAACTCAATGGCATCGCCCGCGGCTTGTTGGGCCCCACATGAAGCAAAGCCTTTTCGAAAGTCGCCACAAGGCCGAATGGGAGCAATTCGCCCTGGTCCTCGACCGACTGGAACGAGGCAAGGACGCCTCACGCATCGCCAGCTTTTCCAAGGATTACCGCCGGCTCTGCCATCACCTGGCCCTGGCCCGGGAGCGCGGGTACAGCAGTTTTCTCGTGGATTCGCTGCAGCATCAGGTGTTGCGTGGGCATCAACAGTTTTACCGGCATCGCAGTCGGTTGGGGGCCAATGCGCTGGCGTTCATCCTCGCCGACTTCCCGCGACTGGTGCGCCAGCAGTGGCGCTTTGTATTCGCCGCCGGCCTGATGTTTTTCGGCAGCCTGATCGGCATGGGCCTGCTGGTGTATCTGTTCCCGGGCCTGATCTACAACCTCATCCCGGCCGACCAGGTCAGCGAAATGCAAAGCATGTACGACCCGGTCGCCGGGCACCTCGGCCGTTCGGCGGAACGGGCGGCCAGCGAAGACTGGGTGATGTTCGGCTACTACATCATGCACAACATCGGCATCGCCTTTCAGACCTTCGCCAGCGGTGCGCTGCTTGGCGTGGGCAGCGCGTTTTTCCTGGTGTTCAACGGGTTGATGATCGGCGCGGTGGCCGGGCACCTGACCGACATCGGCTATGGGCAAACCTTCTGGCCCTTCGTGATCGGCCACGGTGCTTTCGAACTGACCGGCATCGTCCTGTCCGGCGCCGCAGGCCTGCAATTGGGCTGGGCCTTGATCGCACCGGGACGCCTGCCCCGGGCCGAAGCCTTGCGCCTGGCTGCGCGCCAAAGCGTGTTGCTGATTTGCGGGGTCATGCTGTTTCTGCTGCTGGCGGCGTTCGTCGAAGCCTACTGGTCCTCCATGACCGCCCCCACGCCCATGACCAAATACCTGGTCGGCGCGGCGCTGTGGTCAGGGGTGCTGTTGTATTTGCTGTTGGCCGGACGGACTCGCCATGCGCCTGAGTGACGCCACGGTGGTGATTCGCCCGCGCAATACCTGGGAAGCCATGGACCTGGGCGTGCTGCTGAGTCAACGGCATCGCGGGTTGTTGATGAGCAGTTGGGCCATCGTCACCTTGCCGATCTTCGCCCTGCTCACCCTGCTGCTGTGGGATTCGCCGTCGCTGGTGGTGATGATTTTCTGGTGGCTCAAACCGGCGTTCGATCGCCTGCCGTTGTTCATCCTGTCGAAAACCCTGTTCGGTGAAACGCCCACGCTCAAAGAGGCGTTGCGCCAATGGCCGCGACTGCTCAAGCCGCAACTAGTGGCCAGCCTGACCTGGCGCCGACTGAGCCTGAGCCGCAGCTTCCTCATGCCGGTGGTGCAACTCGAAGGCCTGAGCGGTACGGCACGCCAACAACGTTTGCACGTCCTGCTGCAACGCAATGCCGGGGCCGCGCAGTGGTTGACGATCATCGGCTCGTTCCTGGAAAGCGCGTTGTGGATCGGCTTGATGGTGCTGTTCTACCTGCTGCTGCCGCAACAGGTCGAGCTGGACTGGAACTGGCAGACCCTGATCGACGCCGCCAATCAGGACTGGCTGTGGCTGGCGCACCTGATCAACGCCTTTTACGCACTGATATTGGTGGTGTGGGAACCGATTTATGTCGCCTGCGGTTTCAGCCTCTATCTGAACCGCCGCACCGTGCTGGAGGCCTGGGACATCGAACTGGTGTTCCGCCGCATGCGTCAGCGCCTGAGCAGCGCAGCCGTCGTCCTGTTGCTGATAGTGATTGCAGGGATGCCGAGCGCGCAAAGCGTCTGGGCCACCGAGCCGGTCATTTCACCGGACACGCCGCGCCTGCTGGACCAGCCTCTGACCAGCCAGGCGTCCCGGGACAGCATCAAGGCGATCCTCGACCAGCCACCGTTCAAGAACCGGGAATCCGTCACCCGTTATCGGTTTGGCGAGGACAAACCCGACGCGAAAACCAAGGACGATGGCACCACCCCGCAATGGCTGAAGGCGCTGACCCGGCTGCTCGACGACTCGCGATTCGGCGCCCTGGCGTCGCTGATTGAAGTGGTGCTGTGGGGCATCGTGCTTGCCGGCATCGCGTTGCTGATCTGGCGCTACCGCGACTGGTTGCAGGCGTTTGTCAGCCGTCGGCCCGTGCGACGGAGCAAGGTTGAGCGCGCCGTGCCCAAGCAACTGTTCGGCCTGGACGTGCATCACGAAACCCTGCCCACCGACGTCGCCGCCGCTGCCGAAACCCTCTGGCAAACCAACCCTCGCGAAGCCCTCGGCCTGCTGTATCGCGCCCTGCTCAGCCGCTTGTTGCATGACTACAAGCTGCCATTGAAAGACGCCGACACCGAAGGTCAGGTGCTGGCGCGCATCGATCAATTGCAGCAACCGGCACTATTGGCCTTCAGCCGAACCCTGACCGGGCACTGGCAGAACATGGCCTATGGGCATCGCTTGCCGCCAGCGCCGTTGCAACAGGAACTCTGCGATGGCTGGCGTGCGCTGTTCAATCCGGGAGCCTCCCGATGAGCCGGCGCGGATGGCTGGCGCTGGGCGGCGTGTTCGCGCTGCTGTTCGGCGCGTTGTGTTTTTATCTGTACCTGAAAGCCACGCCGTATCAGGAGATCGTCGATCACGGCGCATCTCCCGAAGCGCGGGCCAATCCGTATCTGGCGGCGGAGCAGTTTCTGCGCAAACAGGGCGTCGCCGTCAGTCACGCCAACAGCCTCGACGTGCTGCCCGGCATCGACCCGCGCCAACACAGTTTGTTGCTGTTCGGCGACCGCTCGAACATGACACCGCGCCAGATCGATCAGGTGCTGAACTGGACCCGAGCCGGCGGGCGTCTGGTGTTCGTCGCCGAATCCCTGTGGGATGAAAAGACCGGCCAGAGCAACGACCTGCTGCTCGACCGGGTGCAGTTGCATCAGTCCTTGAGCAAAGACCTCAAGGACCTGCCGCCCGATCCCATCGACGACCCGTACCCGAACCTGACCAAGCTCTACCTGGAAGACGAGGACGCCCCGGCCTACTTCAGCTTCGATACGGATTTCCACCTCGATGATCCGAAAAACCTCGCCCAGGCCTGGGCCAACAGCGGCAAGGCCACCCACATGATGCAACTGGCCCACGGGCTCGGTTCGATCACCGTGGTCACCGACGCCGAGCTGTGGAAAGCCCCGGCCATCGAGCAATACGACAATGCCTGGCTGCTCTGGTATTTGAACGCCGATACCAGCGTGACCCTGCTGTACAACACCGATCACGATTCGCTGCTGACCTTGCTGCTGCGCTATTTCCCCCAAGCCCTGGTCGCCCTCGCAGCGTTGATCGGCCTCGCCTGCTGGCACTTCGGCGTGCGCCACGGGCCGCTGCTGGCACCTGTTCCACGGGCGCGCCGACAACTCCAGGAACACCTGCGCGCCAGCGCCGATTTCATGCTGCGTCATCACGGCCAGGACACCCTGCTGCAGGCCTTGCAGCAGGACGTCTTGCGCCGCGCCCGACGCCGTCATCCCGGTTTCGAACAACTGGCGATTGCCGAACAATGGCTGGTGCTTGCGCGCCTGACCCGGCAACCCACCCGCGCCATCAGCCAGGCCCTGAGCCCGCGCCCGAAACAGCGGCTGTCCAGCGCTGAATTCAGCCGTCAGGTCGCCCACCTGCAAACCTTGAGGAATGCCCTATGAGTGACATCGAGCCCGGCACCGCCCACCACGCCGCCCAGCAACGCCAGCGCGCCAGTCAACTGGCCCAGGCCGTGCGCGGCGAATTGCAGAAAGCCGTGATCGGCCAGAACACTGTGATCGATGACGTGCTCACCGCGCTGATCGCCGGCGGCCATGTGCTGCTCGAAGGCGTGCCGGGTCTGGGCAAGACTCTGCTGGTGCGCGCCCTCGCCCGCTGCTTTGGCGGCGAATTTGCGCGCATCCAGTTCACCCCGGACCTGATGCCCAGCGACGTCACCGGGCACGCGGTGTACGACCTGCAAACCGAGCAATTCAAACTGCGCAAAGGCCCGTTGTTCACCAACCTGCTGCTGGCCGACGAGATCAACCGCGCCCCGGCCAAGACCCAGGCGGCGTTGCTTGAAGCGATGCAGGAACGCCAGGTCACCCTCGAAGGCCGGGCGTTGCCGATTGCGCAGCCATTCATGGTTCTGGCCACGCAAAACCCGATCGAACAGGAAGGCACCTACCCGCTGCCGGAAGCCGAACTCGACCGTTTCATGCTCAAGGTGCGCATGGACTACCCCGATGCCGACCAAGAGCTGGACATGGTGCGCCAGGTCAGCCGCTCGACCCGGGCCGACATGCTCGACGTGCAGCCATTGCGCACCGTGCTGCAAGCCAAGGACGTCATGGCGCTGCAACGGATCGCCAGCGATTTGCCCCTCGACGAGCAAGTGCTCGACTACGCCATCCGCCTGGCCCGCGCCACCCGCACCTGGCCTGGCCTGACCCTCGGCGCCGGCCCCCGGGCGTCCATCGCCCTGGTGCGTTGCGCGCGGGCGCGGGCGTTGTTGCGCGGCGGTGAGTTCGTGATTCCGGATGACATCAAGGGCTGTGCCCTGGCGGTGTTGCGTCATCGGGTGCGGATTGCGCCGGAGCTGGACATTGAAGGCCTGGATGTCGATCAGGTGTTGCAGCAACTGCTTGATCAGATCCCGGCGCCGCGCCTGTGAAACCCTCGCGCCTGCTGCTGATCTGGCTCTCGGTGCTGCTGGGCCTGAACATCATTCTGGGCGCACTGCGGGCGCTCGAAATCAACATTCCCGACAACCTGCCATCGATCAGTTGGGCGCTGTTGTTGGCACTGCTGACCCTGGCCGTGCTCGATATCGTGCGCCTCAAACGCCTGCCCTCGCCACGCCTGACACGACAGATGCCCGGCAGCCTCGCGCTGGGACGTTGGGGAGAGGTGCAGCTGGTGGTCGAGCATGACTTGGCCCAGCCGTTGGACGCACAGATTTTCGATCATGCCCCCGAAGGATTGCTCTTCGAACACTTGCCACAATCCCTTGAGTTGCAGCCCGGTCAACACAGCCAGCTCACCTATCGCCTGCGCCCGCTGCAGCGGGGTCACTTCAGGTTCGAACAGTGCGAAATCAACCTGCCCAGCCCCTTGGGCCTGTGGTCCGACAAACGCCTGCTCAATGTGAGCGACAGCACCCGCGTCTACCCGGACTTCGCCCGTCTCTACGGCGGCGAACTGTTGGCGGTGGACAACTGGCTCAGCCAGCTCGGCGTACGTCAGCATCAACGACGGGGCCAGGGCCTTGAGTTTCATCAACTACGCGAATACCGCGAAGGCGACAGCCTGCGCCAGATCGACTGGAAAGCCACGGCCCGGCAACGCACGCCGATTGCCCGGGAATACCAGGACGAGCGCGACCAGCAGATCATCTTCATGCTCGACTGCGGCCGGCGGATGCGCAGCCACGATGGCGAACTCAGCCATTTCGACCATGCACTGAACGCCTGCCTGTTGCTCAGTTATGTGGCGTTGCGACAGGGTGATTCGGTGGGGCTGTGCACCTTTGCCGGCGAGACGCCGCTGTACCTCGCCCCGGTCAAAGGCGCGGGTCAGCTCAAGACCGTGCTCAACGCGACCTACGACCTCAACACCACCCAACGTCCCGCCGACTACCAGGCGGCCGTCAGCCAGTTACTGGCCCGGCAGAAACGCCGGGCGCTGGTGGTGCTGGTCACTAACCTGCGGGATGAAGACGACGAAGACCTGCTCAACGCCGTGAAACGCCTGGGCCAGCACCACCGGGTGCTGGTCGCCAGCCTGCGCGAAGAAGTCCTCGATCAGTTGCGCCACACGCCCGTGCAAACCCTGCCCGAAGCCTTGTTGTATTGCGGAACCGTGGATTACCTCAACGCACAGGCCGAACGCCATGAGCAACTGAGTACCCATGGCGTGCCGGTGCTGGAAGCACTGCCCCGGGAACTCGGCAACGGTTTGGTGACGCGTTATCTGAGCTGGAAAAAGGCCGGGGCGTTTTAACGTTCATTCCCCGTCACCGTTGACTCGCGCCCCTAAATGACTGGCACAACAATCCCGCCCCGTTTCGCGGGTTCGCCAGGGTTTCTGACTTCAACGTTGAGTGAAACCAAATCACCCACCATCCAAGGTCGCCAGTGCCTTTTCACCTCTCCTTTTGCATCCGTCAGTGTCGACTGGTAGGCACCTCCACTCACAGACACAAACACCTCTCGCCCCGCCAACGGCTGGCCTGTGTCTGTGGCCACAATCACCGCGGTCATCGCGACATAAACCTGAGGCGCCGCCGGATTCGGTGATGCATTCACCTCTCGGATACTGGCATGCACCGGCAACACCTCGACGATCACCGACGCCATCTCCCACCCATACAAGCCACCGCTCACAAAAGCCGTCAACAAGCCCTCGCCGGCTTGCTCCAGGGTGAACTCAACCGTCGCCACCCCATCCGCTCCGGTCAGGGTCGGCGCCAGCCTGACGCCCGAGTAATCCCACATCACCTCGACCCCAGCCAATGGCTCACCCGTGAACGCCGACACCACCGTCGCCATGCCCGACGCCACTTGACCCGGATAACCCGCCGGTTCTGCGCAGACCAGCGATTGAATGCTGGAGGGTTGATTGACGACATACGCCAGCGATACCGACTGCGAATATGTCTGGTCCCCGACCGTCGCCGTGAGCACTGAGGCCCCGGCGGTGGTCGGTGTGAAACGAACGCTCGCCACCCCGTAAAAATCCGTCACCGACGTCACGACCCCCAGGTCCGGGCTACGCCAGGTCACGGTCAAACCCTTCATCGGTTTGCCACTGATTGACGACACTACCGTCACCTGCTCAACCAGCGTTTGCCCCCAGTTCAACGTCTGGTCAACACGACTGTCGATCCGCAGCTTGACCACCTGGACCCCTGACCCGAGCGACATGGCATTGGCGGGCGACAATGCCGCCAAGCGGCTGGCGGCCAGGCGCAGGGCGAACGCGCCATCCTGTACATCGCCCACCGTAAAGGACAATTGCACGCCGGCAGGGGATATCGGCAACGGGGTCCCGAGCACGTTCGTCGGGTCGAAGCGGATACCCAGCGCCGCCGGCCCGGTGCCGGTCAGCCCCAGCGTCAGTTGCTGATCGAGCAAAGGGCTGTCGTGGCTGGCCATGATTTGCAGCGTGTGGTTGCCGCTGCGCCGCGGAAAGTAGGTTTTGGCGCCCCAGGGTTGCGGCGGCTGACCGTCAAAACTCACCGTTACGCCGCTCCACGGGTCGCTGGCCAGTGGCGACACCGTCGTCGCGCGCGACTCTTCGTAGCCGTCATAGGGGCTGGTCAGGACCGCCCGCACCTCTTGCGGCCCGGTACCGCTGGGCGCAAAGGCAAACCCGGACCAACCGTCGGCGTCGGTTTGCACGTCGATGGGCACAGCACCCGCCAGCCATTTCAGCGGAACATGTTCCACCGCGCGCCCGGTGTACCGGGAAAACACTTGCGCCCACAGCCAGGCCGGCTCCTGGCCCACGACCGGGTCCACCGCCGCTTCCTGCCACGTCCCAATCCGGACTCGGTTGTGCGCCAGCAGCATGTCGTTGGCTGTCGCCGTCCAGTTCAATTGTGGCAACGCCAGCGCCAGGGCAAACCGGCCCGGCGCCGGGCTGGCGTTGAAATCCAGGGACCAGCGCGCGCCGCCGTCGTCGATCACCTGGGGTTGCGCCAAGGGCGGCGTGACGCTGGCGCCCAGATCCTCGGGGGTCGCGCCCGTCCAGGACAAGGTTGCCGATAGCCCTGTCAGCGGACTCAAGGCATTGGGCAACACGCTGAAACGGTGCACGGCCCCCAGGCACGGATAGAGCGCCTGGGCGCCGGGTATCGCGGCGACCTGATCCAGCGCCAGGCTCGCCTCCTCGGCCAGGTCAGGGGCGATCAACCGTCCGAACAATTCCCGATCCGCAGTCAACCGCGGGGTGCTGAGTTTCAGCTCGAACAGACTGCTGACGCTGGTGGCCTGCACCGACGATAACGTCCACTCCAACCCCGCAGCGGTCAGCGTTCTCGGCGTTCCGATATCACTCGCCACCAACCCGATGGCCGGGGCCACCCCGCGCCAGTTCAGCGCAATGGCCTGACCGATCAAAGTGCTACCGGCCAACGGCTCGACTTTCAGCGTGTGCGAACGCCCCCGCCAACACAGCACGCCCAACACCACCCGATCGACTTCGACGTTATCCAGCAGGATTCTGACTTCGCTCTTCCACGGACTGGTGGCCAGGGCTTTGACATTGAAGGGGTGTTCATACGCCACCGCCTCTTCATGGGCCCGCACCCGGGCGCTGACCTGCTGATCCCCGGCGTTGCGCGGCGTGTAAAACAAACTGGCCCAACCACCGCTGCCCGTGGGGACGGTGGGCAACGTGCCCTCAGGGGTGACCCAGTCCACCAGCGCATTGACCACCGGATCGCCGTCGCCGCCGTCCCGCACATGCACTACCTGCACCCGCAACAACACGTTTTCGTTTTCATCCACCACTGGAAACTTGTTGGCCTCACGCACCTCGCCGATGCGCACCAGATTGCGCGCCAGCGACATGGTTTTTTTCGGCGACGGCAGCATCAGTTTCGAGCACACCAGCGACAGTTCGAATCGACCGTCGAGGCGATCCTCGCTGGTCAGGGTCCATTCCAGATCGCGGCCCGTGACCGGCACCGAAGTTTCCAGCGCCGGGCTGACGGCAACGCCCAGTTGCTCGGCGGCATCACCGCTCCAGCGCAGCTGCATCTCGCTATCCAACAGCATGTGATCCGTCGGCAACCTCACTTGCAAGGCATACCCGGATCCCCGATTGGGGTAACCGGTCTTTTCCTGCCAGGGTGTCTCGGCGCCTTCGACCACCGACTGCAACGTCTTCCACGGATCGCTCGCCAATACCCGCACCGTCTGGGTGTGGGAAACCACGCCGCTGGCGTAATACAAACTCTCGACCGTCGCTTCGATGTCGAAGTCACCCGCCACCGTGGGCACATAGTCGAAGTAGGCCCAGCCATCGGCGTCGGTCAGGGCGGCACCTTTGACGCCCTGACCGGCCACGGTCCAGTTCACCGTGCGCCCGTCGAGAAACTGACCGGTGTAGTACGACGCCACCTGCACCCCCAGGCGTACGGATTGCTCATATTCCAGCACCGGGTAATACGCCGCTTCCAGCACCTCGCGAAACACCACGCGGTGGTGCCCCAGGGACACGGGAATCGAATACGGTTCGGCGGTGTACTGGTTGACCCATTGCAGAGTCAACAGGTGCGGGCCTTCGTCATCCAGCAACGGACAGTCAAGGAGCCACGGTTCATCCAGCGGCTGATCGGCCCCCCAATCCGGTTCCGCGCGGATCGCGCCTTGCGGATTGTCTGCCAGGGTCAAGGCCGCCTGGGTACCCAGCCACGGGTGCCCCGCCACCGGCACACACTCCAGACGATGGCGCCAATTGCCGGTGGTCCCCAGGCATAACGGCAACAGGCGGCCGGCGGGCACGACTTGCTCATCCAGCTTCAGGGTTTGCAGTTGCACCGCTGGCAAATGCAGGGCCAGGTTGATGCGGGTGATACACACCTCTGCATTGCCATCTCCACCGGCCGGGCTGTGCACCGTCAAGCGAATCCGATCCTGGCTTTGCAACGGCAGGTCCAGTTCGACTTCGTACTCGATCGGAAGAAAATCCAGTGGCTGCCCACCCGCCAGACGTTCCCTATCTTGCTCCTCGTTCCGCGCAGGGCCGGGCAGCAGTTCAATCTCCATTTTTTTCTCGGGCCGATCAACCATCGCAACCACCACCCGACCCGCACCGTCGTAACGCACCTGGCACAGAAAGCTCAGTACATAGCGGGTCTCGGCGTCCGAGGCCTTGGGCGCCACGATCACCTGGCTGACCGAGGCATCCAGGCTGATCCTGAGAAAACGCGTCATTTCGCCGTTGTACATTTCACTGCCAATGGCGACACCCAGCGAATTGGGGGGCTGCTTGAGCCAGCCATTGGCATAGGGCAGCAGGAAGTCACCGTTGAGTACCAGGTTCTGATTGGCCTGAATAACAGGGTTACCCATGGCTGCGCGCTCCCTTGAGGCCGGGCATTTCGTCTATGTTCACCAGGTTTTCCACCGCCAGCCGAAAGCTCGGCTCGCCGCCCTTGGCGGTGTAGCGGACGCGCACAATGACATCGGTCAAAGAGCCCAGCATCGCCTGCTGCACCTCTTTTTTCGGCCAGGGGAAATTCAATTGCCAACGGGAAACGGCACCGGTGTTTTCGAATGGATTGAGCAAGCCTTCATCGGGCCGGATCGCCATCATGCCGTTGTCGGCTACCCCCGCCGACAGCGCGATCTGCTGCCCGCTGCGCAGGTTGAACTGCACATCCGCCGGGGCCACCTTGCCATCCGGGTCGTGCAGATACTCGACCGACTGGACCGTTGCCTTGGTGGCGGTCGTGCTGCCAATCTGCTGCAAGGTCCCCCGCACATCCTCGTAAGGTCCGACCAGCACCGGCAGGTCGACCTCCACCGCGTTGATCAGGCGGCAGTAGTCGCCGGGGTGTTCGCGATCGAACAGCAACTGCGTGAGCCTGAACTCCAGCACGCCGGTGTCCTGCAACCTGGCCAGCGCCTCGCTCCAGCTTTTGTGCACTGGTTGCGGGTCTTTGTCGTCGTCGAACAGCCGCCGCAGGGACACCGTCTTGACCCGCTCCAGGCGCCGCTCGAAGGTTTGCAGGTGCCGACGCTCCATGCGCAACAGGTACTCGCGCAACTGTTCACCGGCCGTCAGGCCACAACGGTTGTCGAGCCACACCTGAGGCAAGGCCGGGGCCGAATCGTAATCGCCGGTTTCAGCACTCAGTGACGACTGGGCACTCTGGCACAGGCTGACCACCGCATCGTAGGCCTGGTAGTGCAAAGCCTTGAGCTGGCCCAGCAGCCAGCCGAACAACTCGGCATTGCTCGCGCGTTTTTTCAGGAAGTTGTACACCGTCAGCGCTTGGGCATTGGCGCGCAATGTCTGGTCAAGACTGGACCGGGCCGCGTCCACCGCCAGTTGCTGCGCGGTGATCTGTTCGTCGATGGCCAGCACCTCGGCCTGGGCCTGGTTGCGTTGCAGTTCCCATTCCCGCCGGCGCAGGCGATAGGTTTCGGTCACCGCTTGCTTGTCGGCGTCTGCTTGCTGCGCCGTCGAGGCGACTTCCAGGCCATAGGCCACGGCATAGAGAACGGAACCCGGACGATGGCCGCCATTGGCCACGCCAAAGATGTTCGGCAACGCGTCTATCGCCGCCCCCCCGGCTTGCAGCGCCGTCGACCCCACGCGCAGTTGCTTGGCCAATTGCAGGCTTTCCATCACCTGATATTCCACATCACTGACGTTTTGCTCATACCAGCGGGCATAGGTGTCGGCACGTTCCTGCACCGTGATACGGCTTTGGCGCAGCGCGACCACTGTCGCCTCCAATTGGGCGATGCTCTGCTCCTGGGCGACCTGGGCGTAGTTGCCCAATTCCACCAGATGGTTCTGCTGCAACTCTTCCTGCTCGGCCCGATCCCGTTGCTCCAGCAGGCGCAGCACCTGGCTGCCGTAGTCTTGCAGCGTCTGCACGGCCCGCAGTGCGACTTCGTACGCCACCCGCCAACGGAAGGCGCCCACGACCAGGCGTCCGCCCATCGGCCGCGGACCGCCCCCCCCGCCGGCGGCCAGGTCGCGCAGCAATTGGTTCGGATCGGTCGGCGGGCTGAACAGCGGAATATCCAGCGGTTTACCGTCCAGCGTCAGGTTACTGCGCAGGTTGAAAAGACGCCGGCCCGGCAGGTCGAACAGGTCGAGCAATTGCCTGTTGATCGGCACCTTGAACGGCTCGTTGGCCAACAAGCCGAGCAAGGGCGGCGCTTCGGCCGCTGGCGGGATGTCGCCCAGGGAAACATTGAGGGTTTTCTCAAACTGTTCCAGCGCCGGGCGCGAACGGCTGTCGTCCAGCAGTTGTCCCAGCGTCCGGGTTTTCCATTGCGTCACCGTCCGCGCCACCGGCGGCTTGCCCATCAGGAACTCGGCTTGCACATAACACAGCTTGGCCGCCACCAGGCTGTCGCGGGTGAGCTGGCGGTAATACCAGTCCCCCCAGGCGATCAGGTTGTTCACGTACTCGGTGAACACCAGAATCTGAAAACGCTGGGGTGCCGAGTAACCGATGGCATCCGGGTCGACGGGCCGTTGGGTTTCACACCCCAGGTTGCCTTCGCCGTCCAGTGGACGGCAGCGCCAGTAGGGCGGTTTGTCGGTGGCTTCCGGGGGTTCGGACACCTCGGCCGGGGCACGGGGGTCGAACAGATAATGCAGCCAGTTCTGCGCTTCCTGAAAGCGATCCTCGGCCCGCAGGCGCACCGCGATCAGATGCGGAAGGTGAAAAAACAGCTCCCAGAACGACAGACCATTGGCACCGTTGAAGGCCCCGTTGGGCTCGTCGAGGGCGGCGGAATCGGGGGGTGGCTCCACCAGGAACTGGGTATCCCAATCGAGCACGGCGTCCACCGACGCGCTGGCGCGCTGCACCAGTTCCGGGCCGAACAGCGAGTTCAGGCGTGCATGGGCCAGGGTGTCCGGCTGTTTGAAGGCAATGAATTGCGCGGCGTTGGCGGTGTTTTTTTCCAGGGCCGGGGGCACGAACCGGGGCAGGTTGGCCATCTTCAGGGTGAATTGGCTCTTGCCGTAAGACGTGTTTGTTCCCTCCAACGTGAACTGCACAGTGCCAACAAAGCCACCCGAATTGCGCTGGATCGTTAACCAACCCGTCGCCCAGCCGCCGGTGGGGTTTCCTTCGAAGTCGGCCGTGTCAGGCTTATCACCGGCAGCAGGGTTGAGCAACTTCAACGTAAAAATGCCACTCGCCGCAGGCAGCGGAGCGGGCTTGCACACCCCTCTGACCACCAATCGGTCCTTGCCATCGCCGCTATCGCTGAGAAACAACACCTGCAAGCCGTAATAGCTGGTCAATGAACCGGGAGTAATGACTTCGTCGGTGATCTCCGGTTGATTCCCTGCAAACAGCGGATGCTGCACGGTTAAGGTATTGGTGAAGCGATACAGCGCCAGATGAGTCAGCCAACGGCCGTCATCCTCCGGAACGGGGCGCATCAACACATCACGGGTCACGAACACGTTAAATTCGCTGTTCTTGCACACGAGCATGACGCCCAACACGCCTTTGGGCTGACGTGCATCCACCGTGATCGTGGCGATCAAGCGGGCGTCGACGCTCAAATCCTCTATCGGCTCATCGGTATACAGATTCAACGGTGCCGACCATTGGCCGTTCTGCATCATGAATGCCAGATTGATGTCGAGCTTGTTCGGTATACGCACGCCTGACCCATTGTCAACAATCTCGTCACGCCACTGCGCCCACACCACACACAACCGCCCGCTCCAGAACACCGGGCGAATATCCAGCACCCGATCCCCCGTACCAATCTCCACCGGCAACCATTCCCCCCACGCCACCGGGTTGATGGATTTGCAGTTGGGCTGCAATTCAATCGCGGCCTTGCGCCAGAAATACTGGAACGGCGGCACCCGCTGGCGGCCGATAAAGTAATAGTCGGCGCGGGTGGGCGAAGCACCGTCCATGTAGCTGCTGAGCACCTCCAGGTTGCAGGTCTGCTCGAACCCTTGCAGGTAGCTCTGCAAGGCCCGCTGCACCGAATCGCTGCTGAGCCGGGTCTGGTTCAGATCGTTTTCCAGGGCCTTGAACAGCCCGGTCTTGCGCTGGCGGACAAAGGGGTTGATGAAGTTCTCCGGGTAAATCCCGATCTGGGTCACCGCCGCCCAGTCCGGGTAGTTGTTGTACAACTCCCAGAGCTTGAGATCCTGCGAATTGAAGGTCGCTTTTTTATAACCCGGTTCCAGCTTGCGGTAGGCCGCATGGATGAACTGTTGGGCGCAACTGGTCGCCTCGGCCACCCAGGAACTCTGCACCGGATAGCTGTCGAGCGGGTCCAGGCGCAGCAGTTCGAACAGGTCCTCCGGGGTCCTCAGAAAGTTGAATTTGCCGGTGCCGGTCTTGCCCACTTGCCCGATGCAGTACTCGACCAGGGCCAAACGACGTTCTTCAAGCAGACCACCAATATTGTGCTGTGCCATGCTTCTTGCTCCTAAGCCCGTTGGGGCCAAACCGTTATGCGGCCGTCGTCATTCGGCGCCATTGCCGGCAAATTCGATGGGCTCGAACACCACCTTGGTATTGGCGCTTTGGATAATGACGCTGACCTCGAAGCTTCCACCTTCATTACTGGAAAGAAAGGTCCGCACCAGGCCCTCCTGATTGCTGAACCCCTGACCCGGCCGGACAGTCGCAGAGCCTGTATCACTCAGCGCCACCCAGACCCAGTCCACCAACTGGTTTTGGCCAAGGTTGCCGTAACGATCCTTGAGCGTGCCGTAAACCTCGACTTGCTGGCCCAACGGCACCGCCCCTATCGGTGGCTGGGACCTCTCCGCCGGCCTTATCGTCAACGACTTCACATCCGCTATGACGTGAACGGTCTCGGCGTACTTGGGGTCTATCAGATCCAGCCAGTACAACGGCGCCTCGCTCCCCAGAACCTTGCCCAAGTACTGCGCGGTGGCGATGCCGTTCTCGTCGGTCCTGGCCTTCGCGATCGTGCCCAGGCTGGCCTGAAAGTACACATCGACATGGGGAATAACCTTGTCGTCGGGGTCCTTGACCGTCACGGTGAAGGTGATCTTGTCCTCCGGGTTGTTCGCCACCACGTCGACCTTGTCCAGGACACAGTTGATCTTGACGATCTGTTCGGGCGCCTCGTCCCGGTAGGACGTCATCGCCGCACGGGACTCCGTGAGGCTCAGCAAGGCACTTTCCGCAGCAGCCCGATACGCCTCTTTGTCGATTGCCTCCGGTAAACAGCCGACGCGCAACACCGTCGAGGCGTCCATACCGGTGTGCCGCGCCAATACGCGGATGCGCATCAGCAGGTCCAGTTGGGACAGGTTTTTCACCAGGCGTTTGTCGGGATCGATATACGCGACACAGGCCCGCACCTCCTCCACGCTCCAGTCGAAAAACGCGGCCAGACGAATCGAGGCGGCTTTTTGCGCCAGGTCCAGCGCTTCATTGGAGATCTGATCAGGCAGCGCGTTGACCTCGCGCAGGTAATCCAGCAGCTTCCCGGCCGGTTGCTCACTCAGCTCGAAGGCGCGGGTCAGTGCCGAGAAGTAATACAGAGCGCGCAGCGAAAAATCGTAAGGGTCCTTCTGATCCAGCCAGGCCTTGTAGCCGTACTGCAAATAGTCCTGCAGCAACGTGGCGCTCAGGTCGAGTTGCAATGCCACGTTGCTGCGCTGCCGCACTTCGGCCAGCAGCATGAGCAAGGGGTCGGTTTCGTCGTCATTAAACGCGCCTTCCAGCGCGCGCTCGGCCCGTTCCTGCACCTGGCGCAACAGTTGATAAACCGTGCTGTTGGCCCAGACCAGCACACTGGTCACGCGCTCGGCATCCAGGCCGGTGTACACGGCCAGGCTTTCCCGGGCCACCGAGGCCTGGGCGTCACGCGCCTGCAGCAGCACCGCGAGCATGCGCTCGACCAGAACGGCATCCTCCTCGCCGAGGCCATCGTCCACCGCCTTACCCAGTTTTTCCCGGGCGTACTTCAGGTACTCGGCTTCACTGCCGTCAGGGTTGAGCACCAACCCCGAGGCATCCACCAGCGAGCCCAGCAAGTCCAGCCAGTCGGCGCTGGGCAGCGGTGGTACGCCCGCCATCAGCACGGAGGCGTTGCTGAACAGCGCGGCAGGCAGCAGGTTGCGGCACTGTTCGATGAACTGGCGTTCCTGTGCGGAGGCCACGGCCAGCGCCGCCGGTGGCGACACCTGCTGCAACATCCACAGCACTGGCAAATCGCGATCCCGGCACCAGCCCACGCAAGAATGCAGGGCATAGATCAGGTTCAGCACATCGGGCGCCTCTTCGCCGCTGGCGGTGGCCTTGATCTGTGGGACACCCGCCAGCACATCGACCCACCTGTTGCCGCCCAGAGCGGTCAGCATCAGCACGCCCTCCACCGGGGTGATGCCCAACAGGCGCGGCAACTTCACCAAGCGGAAGAACGCCGAGATGATCGACCGGCTGCGCTTCAATGTGCTGCTCAGGCCATGGGCCCGGGCAATCGCCAGTGCCAGGTAGTGGTAGGTCTTCAGATCAATGCCCAGGCCACTGCACAAGCGGTTGACCGTCAGGTCCATACCTCCCGGCACCGGGATGATCGGGAAGTCCCCGTTATCCAGGAGCAAGGGAGACTGAAAGGCGCCTTGGTTGTTGAACACCTGGTCGAATTGCGACAGCGCATCGCCCCGGCCGTAGATCGCCATCTCGTCGATAAACACCGCGAAGTCCGGCGCGGTGCAGCCATAGCGCTCGCGCAGTGACTGAAACAAGCCAATGGCTTGCACCGTAGCCTCGCTGATCCACCAGGGGTTGGCGACGTCGCGCTTCTCAGCCTGCATCGCCGCCACCAGCAGCGCGTCCACCTGATCGCAGGGCAATTCCAGCCATTGGTCCAGGCGCACCTTGCGGTTCAACCGGTCGAAAAGTCCAAAATCGGCCCCAGGGATGGCACTCAAACGGTGGAACTTCTGGCCCGCTTCGCTGTAATTGATCGTGACCGCCGGGCTCTTGGCGGCATTGAGATAGACCGAGCCCGAACGCTCGCTTTCGCTCACGCCTGGGGCGGGTGCAGTCGCATACACCAAGACATTTGCCGAGCGTGTCGGGGCGAAATCCCGCGCCGACAACAGCGCCTCGACGCCCCGGGCATCGAGCTTGGTGCGCTCACCGAAAAAGGGCACCTGACTGAGGTTTTGCCAGGAGACATCGGCGGCACCGAAACTGGCCAGGTAAAACTCGTCCCGCCCGTCCTCGGGCACCGCTGATTCCGTCAACAACAGCCGCTGATAAGGCCCCAGTCGCGAGGCGTGGATCAGGGCCCGTTTGGCGTCGCCATTCCAGGCCTTGGGCAGGAGGAAATACGGGAAGGATTCGTCCACCATGTGCACAAAATTCCCCACCGACATCCCGTGATGGCGGGCAACCGCATCCAGGGTGACCCAGTGCTGGTAGTACGGCAGCCCATTGGGGTAGCGCGCGTCGATCAAGGCCTGTTCCAGATCGGCCGCCCCTCCTTCGCCCTTGATAAAGGTCTCGAGCACGGAAACGATGATATCCACCGCCGACACCGACTGATGCACTGCATTGAAATCCACCGCCAAGGCTTTCAGATCCTTGCGCCGATCATGCAGGGGCAGTTTCTTGTCCCCGCCGTCCCCGTCGTCCTTGCCGCTGGGCTCGACGCGGTCGCGGATCCAGCGCAACAGCTCAATGCAGTACGCCACCGGAGAGGTCACGGACTCCAGGGCATCGGGCGGGCACAATGTGTCGAAATCAGTCTGGAACAGTTGCTCGAAACTCGGTCCCTGCACCAGCGACAGCAGCCCGCTCGACGGTGTGCCGGCGAGCGCTCCGGACCCCGTCAGGCTCTGCTCGATAAACTGGCGGCGGACATACGCCGCCAGGCTATTGGCCCTGCGCAGGAACTGCTGCGCGTCATCACGACTGATCCCGTAATCGCGCACCAGCCCTTGCACACCCTGCTCCACCAAGGGAAACACCGAGCCGCCCTGCTCGATGTACGCGCTCAGGTCGGTGTAAGCCGCACGTTGGTTCTCGCCAAACACCTGCTCGAACAATTGCTGGATGGGACGTTGACCGGAATCTGCCATGGCCAGGCTCCTCGAATGGATGCAAGTACCCGAACGGCGGCTCGCCGCGCGGAAAAGTAGGTCTGTATAGTGCGAATCTGCGCCTGGAGAGCGGAGGCGTCTACTGTCAGAACTGACAGTAGACATGAGCGCTTTTGCGGCGCTGGCCGTTAACGCGGCGGTGGCCCGGGGACTTCAAAGCGCTGGCTTTGCACCCAATCGGAAATCGTTGAGCCATCCGCGCCATCGACGATGGTTTGCTTGAAACGGCACCAATTGCCGCCCGCCGACAATCGTCGGACCGACCAGCCTTGCCAGCCTTGGGTGCTGACAGTCAGCGCCGGCGCCCACACGTACTCGGGGTTGTACCAGCTCGTTACCTGGCCGGTGCCCCGCCGGCCCTGGCCGCTGAAGTTCACGGGCTCCGCGACCCAGCGCCCCGCCTGCGGCGTATCGATCACCGGCGAGTAGCTGCCCAATACAACCGGTTGCCGAGCGCAGCGATCGGATTCAAACCCGTCCAACGAAGCCACCGCCACCAACGCCTGAGCACCAGCGGGTTGCGTGAGCGTCACGGCCACCGACCAGGTGCGATCCTCCAGCACCGGCGTACTGCCGAGCACGGTGTGTGCGGCATCGTCCAGGCTGATCGTGATCGTGTCCCCCGGCTCGCCGAAACCGGACACCACCGTGACGCGCCCGATCTCCCCGTCCTTGACCGGGGTTTCAATCCAGGGCGCGTCGGGCACCACGTCGCAGGTCACCGGCGAGCTTTCGCCGGACGCCTCCTTCTGCGCCTCCATGGTTTGCCGGGCCTGTAGCGTGATCACTCCCACCGGCAGGTTCACCGCACCTTCCCAACAGCCGTCGAAGCCGACCGGCACTTCCATGAGCAACAAGTCCTCGCGCCCCACCTCCCACACCTGGACCTTCGCGCCGGGCGTTCCCTTACCGGCAATCGTCGCCGCGCGCGGTACCTGGCCGCCCGGCAGCGGCACCGTGAACACCGGGGGCATCAGCACCACCATCACCGCGACCGGGTCGCTGAGTTCGGAGGGCCGACCGTCCAGGGTCTGTTGCGCATCGAAGATGCGGCGGCCGAAGGCCAGGCCCGTGAGGGCGATGGACCACTCGCCATCCGTTATCAACTGCTGGGGAGGGGCCGCATTGATGCCGTCAACGCGCAACTGCATGGACGCACCGGCCACGCCTAGCTGGCCGCGCACCGTCAGGTCACGCGCGACTTCTGCCTCGCGCACGGGAGAGGTGATCACGGGTTTGTGCAGCGCTCTACTGACCTGGAAATTCCGCGACGCGGGCAGTGAGGTTTGTTGCCCGGCGGTCTGGGTGACGGTCACCGTATGCGTCACATTGGGGGTGAACGGGGTGGCGCGACGATGGGTCCAGTTGCCGTTGGTCATGGTGACGGGATGCACGATGGTCGGAGCATCGCTGTAGACCAGATTCACCACCGCCTCGATCCAGCAGGTGCCTTTGATGGTCGGCGACAGCTGGCTGTCATCGCCCCCCGTGATCTCGGTAATGACTGGCGGCAGAGGCGCAATGGTCACCTCCAGCTCCTCCCAACCGGAGACATGCCCGTTCAACTCCTGTCGCAGGTCAACCTTGCGCTTAAAGGTCGGGCCCCACTCTGCAGACGCCGTACTGGACCAGCGCCCGCCACTCACTTGCGCATCCGGCGCGACTTTGTTTCCGCCAGCGGGGCCGTACAGCACCACAGCGGCACCGGTGTAGCCCGTGCCAGAGAACACCGGTGTGTAATCGCCGGTGTAATCCACCGTGGGTCGCGGCAACTCGATGGTGTAGCTGAAGGTGTACTCCGAGGAAACAATCCAGCCACCGATGTTATCGGGCACTTTTTGCGTGGCCTTAAAGCTGTATCGGCCCAGCGGCCAATTGGCGGAGTCCACGCTCCAGGTGCCGTTATTGCTGACCGTGACCGGCGGTATCGTCTGCGAGCCCGGCCCGCTGAGTTTAATCACATCGACAGTGGCGTTTTTATGACCCGCGCCCGAGAACCTCAGGCCGCTATCGGCCAGCGCAGTGACCGACACCGAGGTCAGTCTGGATGGCCGAACCTTGAAGGTGACCGGCGTACCGCGCAAGGAAGAAACCCCTTGTATGGTTTGCTGCGCCACCAGGGTCACAACCCCCGGATCGACCGTGATGAAGCGGCTCCAGCCGGGCGCGGTGACCACCCCCGCTTGCCCGTGGTGGGTATTGCTCAAGTCAGTGTAGATATCGACCACGGCACCCTGAAAGCCGTTGGTGCCGGCCACGCTGAAGGTTGTGTCGACCACGCCGGTGGGCCGGGTGATGGTGGGGGTACCGAGGATCTTGCAGGTCAAGGGCTCCGAATAGACGACCTGAGAGAGATTCGCTAGCGAGTACTTGGCCTTGACGGCAACAGTACGGGTGGGCAACGTTAAAATGACGGGACACGCCCAGCGTCTAGTGCCGTCAACGACGACAACACTGCCAAGCGTTTCGGCAAGATTAGCGGCATCGACCACCTCCACCGTCCATCCTGGTTCAGCGCTGCCCCTGAAGAAACTCACGCTGCCCGTTGGGAGAAATGCATTCGGTAGCGGAGACGAAATGGTCGGCAGGGTGACAGTCCACACGTGCCCCGGGTCACCCCAATCCGATGCAAAGCCGTGTAGCGTCTGCCTGCAAGCGACTCTGAAACTGCCGCCAGGCAATGCTTTCACAAGTTGAACACGCCAATTGCCCGAAGTATCGACCACGCCTTCGCCGTACACCGTGTTGCCGTCACCGCTGCGGTGAATGGTCACCTGTGCATAGGGTGCCCCGGTATCCCCAGTCACAACAGGTAAGGGGAAGACACTAACATTAGCCCCGTTGGATGGAGACCGAACGACAGGCTTGGGCACCACCGAGACGTAAAACTCCGGAGTACGCTGGATGCTTTCCCGATCACTCAGCCATTGCAGAACCTGTAGGTGGTGATGGCCGGGCGCGAGCGGGGTTCTCAATCGCAACCTGAACTGCCCGTCGCCGCCCATTTGCATTTCATCGCTGCGGTAATCTTCTTTACCCGGGGTGACCACTCGCACATTGCGCCGCGCATGGCCGCCCCCCACGACCGTCACATCTCCGTTTTTGACGCTAGTGTCGCGGGGAGAAATAACGTAGGGCGGGCTGTCGGCCAGTGGTTCGCCGGCGTCGGGTTCGCCTGTTTCAGGAAGGTCGGTTTCATCAGTCATGGGGAGAGCCCTCGGCCTCGGACAACAACGGTTCATGCTTTTGTAAGCCATGCCCTTGCCCCTGCCTACCTGTAATAACTGACAGTTCAGACGAACGGCCCTACGGACTTTTCCCACATTTTTTGAGACCTACGTAGCCTTGCGCCTTTGCCTACAAGCCCCTCGGAATCGGCCGGCTTGTGGACTTTTGGCCTGCCCCGTAATTTGATCCATGTCGCTGATTGGCAGCGGCCGGGTTTAGTCGCCGGGAGGTCCATGAAAATTGCACAAGATCCATCAGACGCTCGGGATGTCCCTATCCCCCTTCCTGAACGTTATGTTGGCTGTGCGCAGGGCGCCTTCGGACGCGCCAGTTTTCATGGTCCTTCCGGTCGACTAACCAGTGTGCAGCCGCCACCCCTAGATGGGGTTGTTGCTGATGGAGAAGTCACTGGAGAATGAGCCGGCGATCTGCGCGACCCAAGTTTCAGCGCTGCCCTTGCAGGAGCAAGGCCCGCCCGCGATGGCGATTTCGAGGCTGCCATCGCGGCCAAGCCTTGCACCTACAGGAGACCGATAGACACCGCCGGCATCAGGCCGAAGCAGGCAACGGCTGAAAACTGAAGTACTGCCTCAACGCACTCACCAATTGCCCATACTCCGGCGGAGCCCGTTGCAGGCTGAACCCGGCGTCATAGTGGTGGGGCGTGGCGTCTTCATGGCACCACAAACAACTGCCGCACACATCAATGATCTGCGTGCAGCCGTCGCTGGCGGGAATCTTCAGGCGCAAGTCAAAATCAGCGCCAATCATCATCGGCAACTGACTGATCAGCATCAGGCCATCTTCGGACACATTGCCGAGAAAGCCGATGGGTTTGTCGGTGACGCTGTTGAACACTTTCAGAAAATACGGCAGTTGATGCCGCTCGATCCGGCGGTCAGTAAACATGCTGAATTCGCTACGCAAGGCTCTTAAGCAGAGCCGCACTAATGCTTCGGAACGGGCCTTCTGCTTTATAGATGCAGGATGGGCACGCTCTCCCCGCTTCCGGTGTGACAGTCCATCCAGACCGCTGCCACTTTTACCGCTGCCAGTCGCAGGTGTTGCGTCGGTTCAGAGGAAAAGGCCCTGAAGCCGATTTATTCGACTATAGCTGAACCTGTACAACCGGCCAGCCTTTGTATGAGATCTGTCATCAGAAGCGGGTTGGTCGCACAACCGGCGCGCTGCGGGTCGGATAGTGGCCAAGGGATTCCAGGGTTTCCAGGCGCGCACGAGCGCGGTAGGCGTATTCGCTTTGCGGGTACGACGCGATGATGTACTGGTACGTCTGGGCCGCGTCGATAAACAGCTTCTGCCGTTCCAGGCACTGGCCGCGCATCATCGAGACTTCCGGCTGTACATAACGGCGCGCACGGCTGGCGCGGTCGACCTTGGACAATTCGAGCATCACCTGCTCGCAATTGCCCCGGTCATAGGCGCTGTAGGCGTTATTCAAATGATGGTTCATCGACCAACGGGTGCAGCCCGTGACGCTGAGGGCAATGACGGCTATGAGCGCAAATCGCATGAGGGTTCTCCTGTCTTGAGCTCTGTATCGACCCGTCGGCGGAAATCTTCAGGAATGTTCGTTTAAAGATAGAAGCGAATAACAAAGTTCTTCAAAAAAGTAGTGCAAACGAACAATGACTACATCCAAAGACCATAGTAGCCTCACTCAGCGCTTGAACTCAGGAGTCTATGCATGTCCGTCCGTCGCACCAAAATCGTCGCTACCCTTGGCCCGGCCAGTAACTCGCCGGAAGTTCTCGAACAGCTGATTCTGGCTGGCCTGGACGTCGCCCGCCTGAACTTCTCCCACGGCACCCCCGACGAGCACAAGGCTCGCGCGAAGCTGGTGCGTGACCTCGCCGCCAAGCACGGCCGCTTCGTCGCCCTGCTGGGTGACCTGCAAGGCCCGAAAATCCGTATCGCCAAATTCGCCGGCAAGAAGATCGAGCTGAAGATCGGTGATCAATTCACCTTCTCCACCAGCCATCCGCTGACCGAAGGCAACCAGCAAGTGGTCGGCATCGACTACCCGGACCTGGTCAAGGATTGCGGCGTGGGCGACGAGCTGCTGCTCGACGACGGCCGCGTGGTAATGCGCGTCGATACCGCCACCGCCACCGAACTGAATTGCACCGTGCTGATCGGCGGTCCGCTGTCGGACCACAAAGGCATCAACCGTCGCGGCGGTGGCCTGACCGCGCCAGCCCTGACTGAAAAAGACAAGGCTGACATCAAGCTCGCCGCCGAAATGGAAGTCGACTACCTCGCCGTGTCCTTCCCGCGTGACGCTGCCGACATGGAATACGCCCGTCAACTGCGCGACGAGGCCGGCGGTACGGCCTGGCTGGTGGCGAAGATCGAACGCGCCGAAGCCGTGGCCGACGACGACACCCTCGATGCCCTGATCAAAGCCTCCGACGCTGTCATGGTTGCCCGTGGTGACCTGGGCGTGGAAATCGGCGACGCCGAGCTGGTGGGCATTCAGAAGAAAATCATTCTGCATGCACGCCGCCACAACAAGGCGGTGATCGTCGCGACCCAGATGATGGAGTCGATGATCCAGAACCCGATGCCGACCCGCGCCGAAGTGTCCGACGTGGCCAACGCCGTGCTCGACTACACCGACGCCGTGATGCTCTCGGCTGAAAGTGCTGCCGGTCTGTACCCGCTGGAAGCCGTGCAAGCGATGGCGCGCATCTGCGTCGGCGCTGAAAAGCACCCGACCAGCAAGACCTCCAGCCACCGCATCGGCAAGGTCTTCGAAAGCTGCGACCAGTCCATCGCCCTCGCGGCCATGTACACCGCCAACCACTTCCCGGGCGTAAAGGCGATCATCGCCCTGACCGAAAGTGGCTATACGCCGCTGATCATGTCGCGCATCCGTTCCTCGGTGCCGATCTACGCGTTCTCCCCGCACCGCGAAACCCAGGCCCGCGCCGCCATGTTCCGTGGCGTCTACACCGTGCCATTCGACCCGGCGTCCTTGCCACCTGAGCAAGTCAGCCAGGCCGCGATCGACGAGTTGCTCAAGCGCGGCGTCGTGGAAAAAGGCGACTGGGTCATCCTGACCAAGGGCGACAGCTACCACACCATCGGCGGCACCAACGGCATGAAAATCCTGCACGTTGGCGATCCGATGGTCTGAGTGACAGACCGCTGAAACGCAAAAGCCCTGCCGCTTATAACGGCAGGGCTTTTTTATGCCTTATAGGTTTATAGCACTGTCATATATGACAGTAGCCGATACACCTCACCCTCTATCTAATGGACCTCAGCTGAACGCCTACTCGAGAAAAGGAGAGCCACCATGCCTCATAAATCCAAAGGAGCGAGCTTCGATCCAACTTTTGGTGAAGGGGGGATCAAGTACTTCACTTTCGAGAGTGAACTGAGAACGGAAGTCACTGCGATTGCACTCACTGCCGATAATGAAATTTACGTAGCGGGCAATTTGCATGACGCTCGTCCATTTAAACCTACGCTTTTCTGGCTGACACGACTTAATAGTAAGGGGGTGGTGGATGAAGACTTTGCCAAGCATTCTTCCACCCCCGGTTTTGTTATCGATGCATTTGAACCATTTATTGCAGGTCGTCGCTCGCTCGCCAGGCGCCTGAGCGTTTTGAATAACACTGACATCTTGGTCACCGGAGTTGACAATGGGTATTACACCGGACTGGCTCGCTATCTTCGCTCGGGCAACCCCAACTTCGTATTCGGTACTAGCGGAAAAGTTGTGCTCAAAGAGATAGTCCAGCCCGCAATTGGCTCAAACCTACAGGGCAGCCAAAGGGCGATTGAGCTGTCCAATGGACAAATTGTTGTATCGAGCACCTCTCTTTTGCCTACAAACAACACCGTAGGGGTCATTTACCGTCTGAATGTCGATGGAAGTCTGGACAAGACACTCAAAGGCCAAGGCTATTTCCGCGTTGAGAGAACCGACGCCCCCGGGAACTGGGTGACTCTGAATGATCTGCTAATTGAACCCGATGGCAAGTTAATAGCCTTTGGTACCGATTTCGAAACCGGTATGAAAGTAGAACAATTGATACTCGCGCGCTATAGCAGCGAAGGTGACCTCGACACCTCGTACGGTGATGAGGGCTTCCTATTGGTGGACGGTGTTGGATTCCCAACAGCGAATCAATTGGTTAAACACAAGAACGACCGGCTCATCGGCGTCGGTCGAAGCGCCGATAATCCACGATGCGGCCTGTTTGTGGGAGTGACGAAAAATGGCTCGTTGGACAATCAGTTCAATAACGGCGAGCCGTTGCTACTTCTATTGAATAATGAGAATACGACGCTTGAAAGAGGGGTACTCGATGGCAACGGCAACCTGATTGTCGCGGGATATGGCTTCGACGAGAGCGTAGGTCGGGTCACGGCGGCCGTGGGTTGCCTTCTACCCGATGGTACCCTTGATCAATCTTTTAATGACCAAGGGTGGGAGCACTTATCGATCGGAGTAGGAGGCAGCTCTGCGGACGCCGTGGCCTTGCAACAAGATGGAAAGTTGCTGATTGCCGGTTACAGAGAAGGTGGGGCCTATATTGCGCGGCTGATTATTTAGAAAACAGCCTACCCCCTTGTCCTCTGGTCGACAGTTGAAACCCAAGAAGCCCGCCCTGTGAATGGCGGGGCTTTTTGGTTTCTGCTCCGGAAGATGTGTTGTCTGGGCTTGCTCGCGACAGCGTCAGCCCGGCCACCGCACATTCAACGCCGGTTGATAAACCCCGACAACGCCGCCAGCGCTTCCGGCGAGCGCAGCCGCTGGGTAAACAACGCGCCCTCCTCCTCGATCACTTGGCGAATCAATGCCCGGTCCGGCGCTTTCATCAATTGCTTGCTGATGCGTACGGCTTCAACAGGCAATGCTTCAAACTTCAACGCCATCTCCCGCGCCTTGGCCAGCGCCGCCTCGCCACTGCCCAGCGCTTCGGTGGCAATGCCCCAGGCCGCCGCTTGTTCACCGCTGAAGCCTTCGCCCAGCAGCAACAATTCCGCCGCTTTGGCGTGGCCGAGCAAACGCGGCAGGATCAGGCTGGAGCCGAATTCCGGGCACAACCCGAGATTCACGAACGGCATGCGCAAGCGTGCGTCGCGGCTGATGTAGACCAGATCGCAGTGCAGCAACAACGTGGTGCCAATCCCCACCGCCGCCCCGGCCACGGCGGCGATCACCGGTTTGCGGCAGTCGAGCAGGTTGAGCATGAAGTGGAACACCGGGCTGTCGAGACTGCTCGGCGGTTGCTGGAGGAAGTCGGAGATGTCGTTGCCGGCGGTGAAACACTCGGCGCTGCCGGTGATCAGCACGGCGTTGATTTGCGGGTCGCTGTCGGCGTGTTTCAGGGCTTCGGCCATGTGGCTGTACATGGCGCGGGTCAGGGCGTTTTTCTTGTCGGGGCGGTTCAGGCGCAGGGTCAGCAGACCGCGTTCGCGTTCAATCTGGATGGCATCGGGCATGGCGGGTCTCGCGTCGTTAAACGATCAGCGCTCAACCACGGGGCAGGAACACGTCGGCCAGCAGTTGATTGCGCGGCAGTCCCGCCAGGTACAGGCGCCGGGCAAAGGCGTCGACGCTGTCGGGGCCACCGCAGAGTAAGGCCAGGGTTTGCCGGGAAACAAGCCGCAGTTGCGCCAACGCCTGGGGCAACTCGGCCGGGGTCCAGAGTTCGACCGTGAGGTTTTCGCGGCCGGCGGCCATGGCTTGCAGGGGTTTGGCCAGATAGTGCTCGTCGGCGTCATGGGCCAGGTGAATGACGCGGATGGCGCCCTGGTGATCCTGACGCAAGGCTTCACGCAGCACACCGAACAACGGCCCCAGCCCAGTGCCGGCGGCCAGCAGCCACAGGGGCCGGGTGTGCCAGTCGGCGTCGTAATGCAAGGCGCCGCCGCGCAGTTCGCCCAGGCGCAGGGTGTCGCCAATCTGCAACTGACGCGCGGCGTCGCTGAATTCGCCGGGCTGGCGGCAATCGAGGTGGAATTCCAGGAATCGGTCTTCGTCCGGCAGGCTCGCCAGGGAATACGGGCGCGCCACGTGACCGGCCCACAACACCAGATGCTGGCCGGCGCTGTAGCGCAATGGCCGTTGGGTGGTCAGGCGCAAGCGCAGCACATGGGCGCTGAGCCAATCGACGGCTGCGACCTCGGCCGGGCGCCCGTCCTGTTGCGGATCGAAGGTATGAATCTGCAAATCTTCGATCACCGAACACTGACAGGCCAGACGCCAACCTTGCTGGCGTTGCTCCGCGCTCAAGGCATCGGGGCGGCTGTCGGCGGGCAGGCCTTGCACGCATTGCACCAGGCACGCATGACAACTGCCGGCGCGGCAACTGTAAGGCACGGAGACGCCGTTCTGATTCAGGGCATCGAGCAGGTTGCTGCCCGCCGCCACCGACCATTGGCGTTCGCCGACCCGGACCTCAGGCATCGATGTTCTCCCACGCCGCCGCGCAACGATTGCGGCCGTCACGCTTGGCCCGGTACAGCGCCTGGTCGGCCCGTTGCAGGGCGTCGTCGAGGTCGTCGCCCAGTTCCAGCAGGGTCATACCGGCGCTCAGGCTGAGGTTGCTGACGCTCAGGCCGAACAACTCGACATCGGTGAAGGCAATGCGCAGACGTTCGCAACAAGAGGTCAGGCGCTCGGCATCGCAGTCGGGCAGCAACACCACGAATTCTTCGCCACCGTATCGGGCCAGCACATCACCGTCGCGCAGGCACGCCGTGGCTACCCCGGCGAAGGCTTGCAGCACCTGATCGCCGGCGGCATGGCCGTGTACGTCGTTGATGCGTTTGAAGTGGTCGAGGTCGATCAGCGCCAAACCGTGGACCACGCCAGCGTCCATCGCATTCAGCTCCCGGGAAGCCAGGCGCAGGAAGTGACGGCGGTTGAACAGCCCGGTGAGTTCATCGGTGGCGACGAGGTCTTCGAGCTGACGCATCATCCCGCGCAGGGTGTCCTGGTGCGCTTGCAAGGCGAAGCGGCGCTGGCGCATCAGTTGGCGCGAGGCCTGGACGTATCGGGCGTAAAGCACCAGCCACACCAGCACGATAAACAGCACGCACACCTGCAACAGCGCCAGGGCCGGGTCGGCCAACTGGAAGTGGTAGCCCTCCCACAGCGTGATGGCGCTGAAACTGAAGAACACCAGCAACGCGCAACGGACAAAGGCCCGACGCGAGAGGTGGAACAGGCCGAACAGCAAAATCAGGATATAGAAGACCAGGAACGCGCCGCGGGCTTCGTCCAGGTGAGAGATCAGCCAGGTTTGCCAGCCCAGGCCCAGCAATACCTGGACTTCGGTCAGGCTGGGGTCGGCGAAGCGCAGATTGCAGCCGCTGTAGAACACCGCGAACAGCGCCGCCTGCGTGATGACCACCATTGCGCTGCCAATCGCGACACTGGCCAGGGGCGCATCGAAGTGCCCGGTGAAAAACGCCAGCCACAGCAGCAGTAATGCCAGGGCATAGGTGCCGGCCGCGAGGGCAAAACGTTTGAGCAACAGGCGCTGGATGGCGTTATGGGTCAATCGTTGACTCACCAAAGGAAAAGAGGCTGAAAGAGTGTCCTACTCTACAGGCCGATGGCCACTTTAGTGGCGCGACCGATAAATGACCATTCAATTTTGGAAGCGGAAAACTGGCGTCAAAAGCATGGCCCGCTTGACTCCTGTTTATGGGCATAACCGCCTCTGTGGCGAGGGAGCTTGCTCCCGCCGGGCTGCGAAGCGGCCCCTCTCCTTACCTGAAAAGAGGGGGAGCGCTTCGCACTCCAGCGCGAGCAAGCTCCTTCGCCACAGGTCAACTCCGACCAAAAGCCAATGTGTACCCGCCAGCGAGCCGCGTTATACTGCCGCGCCTTTTTAGCGTCGCGCCAGCAGCCCCGGTGTGACAGAGGATCAGCTACAAGTCTCAAGTTTCAAGCCGCAAGCTGAAGCCGTTCGCGTACTGCTTGGAACTTGCAGCTTGAAACTTAAGGCTTGTAGCTGCCCCATAGAATGTTCCCGTCTTTTAGAGGAGCGCGACTCATGACCGTGATCAAGCAAGACGACCTGATTCAGAGCGTTGCCGACGCCCTGCAGTTCATTTCTTATTACCACCCCGTTGATTTTATCCAGGCGATGCACGAAGCCTACCTGCGCGAAGAATCGCCAGCGGCCCGTGATTCGATGGCGCAAATCCTGATCAACTCGCGCATGTGCGCCACCGGCCACCGTCCGATCTGCCAGGACACCGGCATCGTGACCGTGTTCGTCCGTGTGGGCATGGACGTGCGTTGGGATGGCGCCACCATGAGCCTGGACGACATGATCAACCAGGGCGTGCGCCAGGCGTACAACCTGCCGGAAAACGTCCTGCGTGCCTCGATCCTCGCCGACCCGGCGGGCGCTCGCAGGAACACCAAGGACAACACCCCGGCCGTGATCCACTACTCCATCGTTCCGGGTAATACCGTGGAAGTGGACGTAGCGGCCAAGGGCGGCGGTTCCGAGAACAAGTCGAAAATGGCCATGCTCAACCCGTCCGACTCGATCGTCGACTGGGTTTTGAAGACCGTTCCGACCATGGGCGCCGGCTGGTGCCCACCGGGCATGCTTGGCATCGGCATCGGCGGCACCGCCGAGAAAGCCGCCGTCATGGCCAAGGAAGTGTTGATGGAATCCATCGACATCCACGAGCTGAAGAAGCGCGGCCCGTCCAACCGTATCGAAGAGATGCGCCTGGAGCTGTTCGAGAAGGTCAACCAACTGGGCATCGGCGCCCAGGGCCTGGGCGGCCTGACCACCGTGCTCGACGTGAAGATCATGGATTACCCGACCCACGCCGCGTCCCTGCCGGTGTGCATGATCCCGAACTGCGCCGCCACCCGTCACGCGCACTTCGTGCTCGACGGTTCCGGCCCGGCCTCTCTGGAAGCGCCACCGCTGGACGCCTACCCGGAAATCGTCTGGGAAGCCGGCCCGTCGGCCCGTCGCGTCAACCTCGACACCCTGACCCCGGAAGACGTGCAGAGCTGGAAGCCGGGCGAAACCGTCCTGCTCAACGGCAAGATGCTCACCGGTCGCGACGCCGCGCACAAGCGCATGGTCGAGATGCTGAACAAAGGTGAAGCCCTGCCGGTGGACCTGAAAGGTCGTTTCATCTACTACGTCGGCCCGGTTGATCCGGTGCGCGAAGAAGTGGTTGGGCCTGCCGGTCCGACCACCGCGACGCGGATGGACAAGTTCACCCGTCAGATCCTCGAGCAAACCGGCCTGCTGGGCATGATCGGCAAATCCGAGCGCGGCCCGACTGCGATCGAAGCGATCAAGGACCACAAAGCCGTGTACCTGATGGCAGTGGGCGGCGCGGCTTACCTGGTGGCGCAAGCCATCAAGAAATCCCGCGTCGTGGCTTTCGCCGAGCTGGGGATGGAAGCCATCTACGAGTTCGACGTCAAAGACATGCCGGTGACCGTTGCGGTGGATAGCAAAGGTGAATCGGTGCACATCACCGGTCCTGCCATCTGGCAGAAAAAGATCAGTGAAAGCCTGGCGGTAGAAGTGCAGTAAGCACTAACACCTCCAAAAACGGCCGGGTCATCTCCCCAGATGACCCGGCCGTTTTTTTTTGCCCATCCCCCACCTGTGGGAGATCGGTATAAACAGTCATCCCCTGCAACCCAATCAATCTAAAAATCCCGCCCCCACCTGTCAGATCTGACAGGTTACGCCGCCCCGGCAACTTGATAGCGTTGACCCACACCGAAACCCTTTGCCGAACACCGGGATCCGCCCCATGGACGATCACGCTTCGCTGAGCATCACCACGCCCTCCATTGCCCGCACCGCGTCCATTGCCATGGTCGGCAAAAGCGGCTCGGTCGGTTTCACCGGCAGCGCGTCATTCGAATTGCCGCTGCCCCTGTCGGCCGGGCGCGGTTTCGATCCCAACCTGTCGCTGGGCTATGACAGCCAGGCCGGCAACGGACCGTTCGGGATTGGCTGGGGGTTGAACAGCGGTGCCATTTCCCGACAGACCAACAAGGGCGTGCCGCGCTACCAGGACGACGATGTGATGATCGGCCACGACGGCCAGCAGTGGCGCCCGGAACGGGATGCCCAAGGGCAGATCACGTCCAGGAGCGAAACCCATTACCGGGGCGTGCCCGTGGGGTCACACACGGTGGTGCGTTATTTCCCCCGCATTGAAACCACCTTCGCGCTGATCGAGTTCTGGCGCTCCGACGCCAACCCGCAGGGTTTCTGGCTGATACACGACACCGACGGCAGCCTGCACCTGTTCGGCAAAGCCGATACCGCGCGGGTGGCCGATCCGAACGACCTGCAACGCGTTACGTCCTGGCTCATACAGGAAAGCCTGAGTGCCCACGGCGAGCACATCGCCTACGAGTACAAAGCCGAGGAAGCCTCACCGGCGCCCCATGACTACCGGGCCCAGCGTTACTTGCAACGGGTGCTCTACGGCAACGCCGCAGCCAGCAGCCACTTGTATGGCTGGACCGAGCCACCGCCCTCGCCGGCGTGGCATTTCCATCTGCTGTTCGACTACGGCGAACGCACCCTGGACCGGGAACAGAAACCCACCTACGAACCCAAGACCCCGTGGCCAGTGCGCAGCGATCCGTTCCACACCTACGGCAACGGCTTTGAAGTCGGCACCCGGCGCTTGTGTCATCAGGTGCTGATGTTCCATCACTTCCCCCGGGAACTGGGGGCGAACCCGGTGCTGGTGCGACGGCTGCTACTGGAGTACCGCGCCACGTCCCTGGGCTACAACCAGTTGGCGGCCGCGCACTATCAGGCCTGGGACGCCAGTGGCGCGGTGGAAAACCGCCCGCCCCTGGAGTTCGACTACTCGGCGTTCGCCCCCAATACCCAACCGGCGCCCTTGTTGCCCTTCGATAACATGCCCGGCCTTGAGGATGGGCAACGCTATCAATCCGTCGATCTGTTCGGCGAGGGCTTGCCGGGTTTTCTGTGCCGCTATGACCAGGCCTGGTTCTACCGCGAGCCGTTGCGCGATGAGTCCGGCGACGATGACATCACCTACGGCCCATGGACCGAACTCAGCCAGATCCCCCGCGCCGACAGCCGTAAACCGGTGCAGCAAACCCTCACCGACCTGACCGGTGACGGGCGCCTGGACTGGGTCATTGCTCAACCGGGCCTGAGCGGTTTCCACACCCTGAACCCGGACCGCAGCTGGTCAGGCTTCATCCCGTTCAGCGCGTTTCCGGCGGAGTATTTCCACACCCTGGCGCAACTGGGCGACTTGAGCGGCGACGGCCTCAGCTCCCTCGCGCTGATCGGCCCCAGGAGCGTGCGCTTGTACGCCAACCGTCGCACCGACGGTTTCGCCAAGGCTGAGGAGGTGCCCCCATCTGCCGGACGACGACCGCTTGCCGTTGTTCAGCGATGCGCCGTCAGAACTGGTGTTCCTGGGCAACATGCTGGGCAGCGACATGAGCGAGTTGTGCCGCATCCGCCACAACGAAATCAAATGCTGGCCGAACCTGGGTCACGGGCGTTTCGGCCAGGGTTTCGTGATGAGCGCCCTGCCCTTCAGCTACCACGAATTCGATGCCGCCCGCGTGCGCATTGCCGACCTCGACGGCTCCGGGGCACCGGCGCTGATTTACCTGAAGTCCGACGGTTTCGACATCTACTTCAACCGGGGTGGCAATGGTCTGGAACAGACACCAGTCCAAGTCTCCTGGCCCGAAGGTGTGCGCTACGACAACCATTGCCAGGTGACCCTCGCCGACCTGCAAGGCCTGGGCTGCGCCAGTCTGATCCTGACAGTGCCGCACATGAAACCCCGGCACTGGCGCTATGACTTTGTCAGTGCCCGGCCGTACCTGCTGAGTGCCAGCAACAACAACATGGGGTGCAGCACGCACGTGAAGTACCGCAGCTCGGCGCAGGAGTGGCTGGATGAAAAACGGCAATTGCATAACCGCAAAATGCTAGCGATGTCGTACCTGCCATTCCCGATTCAAGTGGTCAGCAAACAGCAGCAAAAGGACGAAATCACCGGCAACGTGCTCACCCAATCCCTCAGCTACAGCCAGGGTTACTACGATGGTATCGAGCGCGAGTTCCGGGGTTTCGGCCTGGTGCGCCAGACCGACAGCGAAGCCGTGCAGACTGAGGACGACATCGGCTTCACCGCCCCGGCGCTGGCCTGCACCTGGTTCCATACGGGCCGCAGCGTGGACATGCCGCGAGACGGTTATTTCGCCCAGGACCCGGACGCCCACCCCTTGGGCGATACGCTGTTCTGTCGCTACCACGCCAGCGACGCCTTCGATGAACCGGTGACCCCGGACGCAGCCACCGCCCGTGCAATCGCCCGGGCCCTCGCCGGCGCAGTGTTGCGCACGGAAACCTATGCGCTGGACGACACCCTGCCCTACCAGGTTGAGGAGTACCGCTACAAAGTCCGTGAATTGCGGGGCATCGACGCTCACCCGCCCTACGGCAGCCTGTTCGCTGCGCCGCTGGAACAAATCAGTTACCAGTACGAACGCTTTATCGACGACCCGCTGTGCCGCCACGACATCACCCTGAGCCAGGATACGTTCGGCCAGCCGACCCATGCCCTCACCGTCCACTACGCCCGGCGCAAGACCGAACTCGACGCACCACCCTTCGATGACCCGGACGAACAAGCCTGGTGGCGCGACGCCCACGACCCGCAGCAACAGTCTTACTACCTGAGCGAAACCCGCGCCGAATTCATTCACCTGACCGACCCGCAAGGCTGGCGCGTGGGGCTGCCCTATCGCCAGCGCGGCAACGCCTTGAAGTTGCCCAAAGGCGCGTTGCCCACGGGGCTCAATCCCGGGCAAATCAGCTACGAATTACTGCTTGAGCATCACGCCAGCCCGGCGTGGAACAGCGCGCGGGAATTGACGAGGCAAGCGCTGCAGCGTTACCTCAACACCGCAGACCGCTCCGTGCGGCCCGATGGCAGCGCCGACTTCGAAGCCCTGGCCGCGCCCCAGGAAATCGCGCAATTGGACAAGACCGCGCTGGACGCCTACAACACCCTGCCCCCGCCCTTCGATATCCGGGTCGAGCTGGTGAAGATCGGCTATGTGCACATGCCGTTGTTCCTTGAGCCGGACGTCGATGAAGACCAGCGCAAAAACCTTTGGTCGGCCCTCTACGGGTTTGCCGAATACGCCGACCTGGCCGGCTTCTACAAGGTGCGCAAGTACAACGAGACCTTGAGCCACGGCGTCACCCAGGCCAGCTATGACTCCCACCACCTGGCGATCACCGAGGTCACGTTGCCGGACGGCTGCACCACCCGCGCCGAATACGATTACCACGCGCTGCAACCGCTGCGCCTCATCGATGCCAACGACAACATTGAGGAAGCGCTGTACGAACCGTCCGGCCAGCCGCTGGCCGTCAGCTTCTACGGTACGGAAAACGGGGTGCCCGTCGGGTTCAAGCCGCTGAGCGAGTACGTTCGGCCCGCATCGTCGCTGCCGGACCCGGCCATCGATAACCCCGAGGCAGCCCTGCAAAAAGCCGCCAGTGTCCTGCGCAAGGACTTGTTCAGCTGGATGGGCCAACTCCCCGGCGCCACCCACCAGACCGCCGCCTGGCTCGCCGGCTGGATCGCCGACGGTTACGTGCTGCCCAGCCTGCACATCCGCGCCAGCGCCCGCACGCGACTGGCCCGGCTCAAATCGCGCACCGCCGCCGAACAAACGCTCAAGGAACTGATCGCAGCGACACCCCGTGAACCGGTGCACAGCGTGATCCTCAGCGCCGACCGCTACCCCGATGACCCGTTGCAGCAGATCCAGATCAGCAAGGCCTGCGTGGACGGTTTCGGTCGGGCGCTGCAAACCCAGCAAAAGGTCGAGCCCGGCCTGGCCTACAGCGCCAATGCCAACCTCGAATTGGAGGTGGTGGACGGCCAACCGCTGGAGAAACCGGCCGACCCGCGCTGGCGCATCAGCGAACGGGTGGAATACAACAACAAGGGCGCCGTGACCCGTGTCTTCCGCCCCTACTTCTGTAACACCCATGGCTATATCCGCGACCAGTCCTTTCGCCTGTTCGGCTACCACGACCAGCAGTTCTACGACCCGCTGGGCCGTCCGATCAAGGTCATCAGCGCCAAAGGCTATGAGTCGTTTGACAGCCTGCATCCGTGGTATCGCGCCAGTCACGACTTCAACGACACCGAGGGCTCGTGAGCCATGATGACGACCGTGCATGGGCGCACACCCTCGCTGGTGGTGAATGACAGTCGTGGCCTGCCGCTTCGCCAAGTGGCGTACCTGCGCACGGAGGTGGGTGGCACGGCGGATGCGCTCATTACCCGGCAGCTCCACGACGTCCGTGGCCGATTGATCGGGCAATGGGACCCGAGGCTTTTCGGGGTTGCGCCCACCCCCAACCTGGCCACGGTTTATCGGCTGTCCGGCGAAGCGGTTCGTGTGGACAGCGTCGATGCCGGCTGGCGCTTGAACCTGTCCGGGATGTCGGGTGAGGTGCTGCAACGCTGGGACCCGCGCGGCACCCATTGGCAAACCACCTACGACAATCAGTTGCGCGTGATCGCCCTCCAGGAAAATGCCCAGCCGAACGTCGAGCGCTTCACCTATGCCAACGCCACGGCGGCAGCCAGCCACAACCTGCGCGGGAAACTGATCGGGCAAGTCGACCCTTCGGGCACGGTGAGCTTCGACAGCTACAGCCTGGGCGGCGAGGCCTTGGGCGATTCCCGGACCTTTGTCGACGGTGCGCCTTATACCAGCCGCCGCACCGTCAGCCCCCTCGGCGCCGTGCTGAACCTGACCGATGCAAAGGCGCATCAGCAACAGTTCGGCTACGACCTCGCCGGGCAACTCAAACGGGTGGAATTAAAACTCGACCCGACGGCCTCGGCTCAAGCCGTGCTCGCCGATGCTCACTACAACGCCGCCGGCCAGCTGATCGAACAGCACGCAAATAATGGCGTGGTCAGCCGCTGGGCCTACGATCCGGCCAATGGCCGGCTTACCCAACAACAAGCCGGTTTACCCGGCCAATCAGCGTTGCAAAACCTCGGCTACACCTACGACCGGGTCGGCAATGTGCTGGCCATCGACGACCTGGCCTTTACCCCGGTGTTCTTCGCCAACCAGCGGGTCGACGGCCGTCGCGAGTTCAGTTACGACTCGCTGTACCAATTGCGCAGCGCCGCGGGTTTTGAAACCGATACGCCGAATCTGCGTCCCGGTTTGCCAACCCCTATCACACCGGTCGACACCGGCCGGCTCTACAACTACGCCCAGCAGTATGAATACGATACCGGCGGCAACCTGACGACCCTGCGCCATGTGCGCACCGGCAATAACCACACGCAAACCACGCACATCGCCCCCGACAGCAATCGCGGTGTGCGCTGGGCCGAGGGCGATCCGGCACCGATTTTCGACGAACACTTCGACCCCCACGGCAATTTGCTGTTGCTGGAAAAAGGCCAGCCACTGACCTGGAACCGCCGCGATCAACTGGCCGTAGCCCGGTTGGTGGAACGCAGCGGCGGGCCCAACGATGAAGAAACCTACATCTACAGCCAAGGCCAGCGCGTCAGCAAACGCCTGGTGACCCAGGCGCAATCGGTCAGCCACGTGCGCCAGGTCCTGTACTTGCCGGGGCTGGAAATCCGCACCCTGGACGATGCCGAAGAACTGCACGTCATCACCCTGGGCAACGTGCGCTGCCTGCACTGGGTCAAGGGCAAACCGGCGGCCATCGAGCAAAATCAGTTGCGCTACAGCCTCGACGATCACCTGGGCTCCAGCACCCTGGAACTGGACCGCAACGGCGCGTTGATCAGCCAGGAAATCTACTACCCCTTCGGCGGCACGGCGTGGTGGGCGGCGCGCTCGGCGGTGGAGGTGGACTACAAGACGATTCGGTATTCGGGCAAAGAGATGGATGTCAGCGGGCTCTACTACTACGGTGCGCGGTATTACGCGCCGTGGTTGCAGCGTTGGGTGAGTGCCGATCCGGGGGGGGATGTGGATGGGCTGAATTTGTATGCGATGGTGGGGAATAACCCGCTGCGCTATGTGGATCCCGAGGGCGGTGCCCGGGAAGAGAACGTGATTTTTCTCTACTCGGGTTTTATTTCCGTCCTGGGGGGGGTGTCAGAGCAGACACTCGGGCAGGTCGACAACATCATTCATCAGAAGAACATTGTCAGCAGTCTGTTCAAGAACCTGTTGGGAGAGACATTCCTGGGTGTCATCGGCTATGAAGGTGGCGTGATCGGCGCGCCACAAGCGAGCGCCGTTCTTCCCAACGCGCCTCACGCCCTGCAATTCACGGATCCTGGCGCGTTGACCGGTGGCAACCTCGGCGGGGACACGGCCGGCGCGCTGGGAGAGCCGGTCACCAGCAGCCTGGGATTGATATCCACGCTCATCCCGCAAACCTCGAAAATATCCGTTTCCGCGATTGACGAGATGCTGGGTATCCCGCCCCCCGCCAACGACATACAGCCCAATTGGCGCAGCATAAAAGACGAGGTGATTCACCCGGCGCTCAACGCCGTGCTCAATCCGGAATTCGTATTGAACCGAGTGGTTGCCACGTGGCTGTCGATTATTCCTGGCACCTTGAATATGTTCGCCCGTGCGGTGGAAGCCGAAGACATCACGAACCGCCTCGACCCGGTCAAGATCGCCAAGATCGAAGCCATGACCGCCGAATGGAAAGCCGCGACGGAGCAACGCTGGGCCTGGGCGCAAAATGCCTTCGATGCGCTGGGCACCGACACGGTCAACCCGGCCGACGTCATTCCCAACGTGAACTTCATGACCCCCAAGGCCATGCTTGCACCTATCACCCGGGCCGGATTGCAGCAAGCCACGACCACAACCCTCGACTACATCAGCCGCATTCAAAAAGGCATGGCCCAGTACAAGGAAATGGGCACCACCGACAATATGTATCTGGCACGGCAGGCGCGGGCGGCGGCGAAGGCTTCTCGAAGATGAGTGATGCACCGGGAGCAACCCATGAATCGATCAACGCACCTGAATACACCGACGCTTTTCGTCCACGCCCCCAGAGGGCTACCGGTGAGGCAGGTAGCCTACCTGCGTAAAGGGACCGGTGGTTTGGTGGAAGCACGGGTGACCCGGCAGGTCCTCAACGTCAGTGGCCGGTTGATCGAACAATGGGACCCGAGGCTTTACGGGGTTGCGCCCAAACCCAACCTGGCTACGATTTATCAGCTGTCCGGCGAGGCCGTAAGGGTGGACAGCGTCGATGCCGGCTGGCGCTTGAACCTGCCCGGCGTGTCGGGTGAAGTGCGGCAACGCTGGGACCCGCGTGGCACGCATTGGCAAACCACCTACGACAATCAGTTGCGCGTGATCGCACTCCAGGAAAATGCCCAGCCGAACGTCGAGCGCTTCACCTATGCCAACGCCACGGCGGCTGCCAGCCACAACCTGCGCGGGAAACTGATCGGGCAAGTCGACCCTTCGGGCACGGTGAGCTTCGACAGCTACAGCCTGGGCGGCGAGGCCTTGGGCGAGGCCCGGACCGTTGCCGATGGCACGTCTTATACCAGCCGCCGCACCGTCAGCCCCCTCGGCGCCGTGCTGGACCAGACCGATGCCATGGCGCATCAGCAACGGTTTGGCTACGACATCGCCGGGCAACTCAAACGGGTGCAACTGCGGCTCGACCCGACCGGCACGGTCCAAGATGTGCTCGCCGATGCTCACTACAACGCCGCCGGCCAGGTGATCGAACAGCAGGCGAGCAATGGCGTGGTCAGCCTATGGACCTACGACTCGGCGGATGGCCGGCTCACCCGACAGCAGGCCGGTTTGCCCGGTCAACCCGTGTTGCAGAACCTCGGCTACACCTACGACCGGGTCGGCAATGTACTGGCCATCGACGACCTGGCCTTTACCCCGGCGTTCTTCGCCAACCAGCGGGTCGACGGCCGTCGCGAGTTCAGCTACGACTCCCTGTATCAGTTGCGCAGCGCCAGCGGATTTGAAACCGATACGCCGAATCTGCGTCCCGGTTTGCCCACCCCCATCACACCGGTCGACACCGGCCGGCTCTACAACTACGCCCAGCAGTATGAATACGATACCGGCGGCAACCTGACGACCCTGCGCCATGTGCGCACCGGCAATAACCACACGCAAACCACGCACATCGCCCCCGACAGCAACCGTGGCGTGCGCTGGGCCGAGGGCGACCCGGCGCCGGTGTTCGATGACCTGTTCGACGCCCACGGTAACTTGCTGCTACTGGAACAAGGCCAGCCACTGACCTGGAACAGCCGCGATCAACTGGCCGTAGCCCGGTTGGTGGAACGCAGCGGCGGGCCCAACGATGAAGAAACCTACGTCTACAGCCAAGGCCAGCGCGTCAGCAAACGCCTGGTGACCCAGGCGCAATCGGTCAGCCACGTGCGCCAGGTCCTGTACTTGCCGGGGCTGGAAATCCGCACCCTGGACGATGCCGAAGAACTGCACGTCATCACCCTGGGCAACGTGCGCTGCCTGCACTGGGTCAAGGGCAAACCGGCGGCCATCGAGCAAAATCAGTTGCGCTACAGCCTCGACGATCACCTGGGCTCCAGCACCCTCGAACTGGACCGCAACGGCGCGTTGATCAGCCAGGAAATCTACTACCCCTTCGGCGGCACGGCGTGGTGGGCGGCGCGCTCGGCGGTGGAGGTGGACTACAAGACGATTCGGTATTCGGGCAAAGAGATGGATGTCAGCGGGCTCTACTACTACGGCGCGCGGTATTACGCGCCGTGGTTGCAGCGTTGGGTGAGTGCCGATCCGGGGGGGGATGTGGATGGGCTGAATTTGTATGGGTTTGTGGGGAACAATCCGCTTGTCTACATAGATCAAGGCGGCAGGGTCAGAATCCCGTTCGCGATTGTGGAGCGGTTCAAAGCTAATTGGGGCAACTGGACGCCAGAGGCTACGTACGACTTGAAAATCTACCGGCATCTGGAAATCCTCGATGAAGTGAAGACGGGCGTACGTGATACCTGGCAACAAATACTTAACCATCGATCAATGACGGAGCACGCGCAGTCCACCAGTAAGCGAACCGGATACTTCCTGGCAGAAAAAGGCACCTCCTTTGCGGCAGGTGCGGGCGTTGGAGCCGCCGTTGGTGCCATCGCCGGGGCACCGCTAGGTCCAGTGGGGATGGCAGGCGGCGCAGTCATCGGCTTCGTCACCAGCACGGTCGTCAGTAAAACAACGGCATACATCGGAAAAGAGACAGGCCTCAACACATCGGTAAGCCTTGAATCCGGGCGGTTGAATCCCGACAAGTTAATTAAAAAGGTTTATTCCCAAACATCCGATCAGCTCATTCCCGATCTCATTTCCAGCTACGATCCGCGAACAGCAGGCGGGCGCAAGAAGTTGGCTAAAGAGGCGGTAACCGTGGCGCTGGGGAAGGTCCCATTGGCAGGACCAGGCTTGAAAGCCATACCGGGCACCCTTGATATCCTCAGTGAAGTGAGTGCGGCGGGATCGGCTCTTTCCGCTGAACAAGTCAATGCGCTGGATACCGACATCGTCGCGATGGTCGGCGCATTGGAGAAAGGCAAAATCAATTTGGCGGAGATGGCACGAAAATTCGATCGAGAGGAGGTCCTGAAAAAAATTAACGTGAAGACAGACAAAAGGATCAGAAGCCTGAACGATCTGCGAACAGTCCTGCATTCTCGTTCATCCAAATTCACAGCAGTGTAGAGGCGATTATGGGTCCGGCCTGAAACGACACGAATTCACATGCTATCGTGCGCGCCCGTATTACTGACTGTTTGCGCCGCCATGCCCGCGACTTCCCGAACCCTGCGCCTGACGCTTTACACCCTGCTGATCGTGGCTGGCGCCGTGCTGGCCGCCGCCCTGGCCATGCGCCACGCCGAACGCCAGGCCCTGGAGGAAGACGCGGCCCGGGCCAATCAGCAACTGGCGTTGTACGCCAACTCCCTGCACACCCTGATTGATCGCTATCGCGCCCTGCCCGCCGTGTTGGCGCTGGACCCGCAATTGCGTTCGGCCCTCGATGGCCCGGTGAATCCTGAACAGCAGGACCTGCTGAACCGCAAACTGGAAAAGATCAACGGCGCCGCCCAGTCCTCGACCCTGGAATTGCTCGACCACACCGGCCTGGCCGTGGCCGCCAGCAATTGGCGTCTGCCCAGCAGTTACGTCGGTCACAACTACGGCTTCCGCCCCTACTTCAGCCAGACCCGCACCCAAGGCACCGGGCGCTTTTACGCGGTGGGCGTGACCAGCGGCATTCCCGGTTATTTCCTCTCCAGCGCGGTGACCCGGGACAACGGCGAGTTCCTCGGTGCCATGGTGGTCAAGCTTGAGTTTCCCGAACTTGAGCGCGAATGGCGCCAGGGCAGCGACACGCTGTTAGTCAGCGATGCCCGCGGGATTATCTTCATCGCCAACCAGCCGGGCTGGCGTTATCGCACATTGAAACCGCTGAACGACAGCGATCACACCGAACTCAAAGTCACCCGCCAATACGACAAGCAACCGCTGACACCGCTGGTGTATCAATCGAAACGCCGCTTCGACGACAACAGCGATCTGGCCCGGGTCGAAGGCCCCGACGGCACGGCGGATTACCTGTGGGAATCCCTGCCGCTGCCCGCCGAAGGCTGGACCTTGCACCTGCTGCGCCGCCCGCAAGTTGCGTTCGAAGACAGCCGCAATGCCGCCCTCGCCGCCGCCGGATCGTGGCTGGCGCTGGTGTTTTTGCTGCTGTTCCTCAACCAGCGCTGGCGCCTGGCGAAAATGCGCCAGCGCAGCCGCGAAGAGCTGGAACAACTGGTGGAAGAACGCACCCGCGACTTGCGCACCGCCCAGGATGGTTTAGTGCAATCGGCCAAGCTCGCGGCGCTGGGGCAGATGTCGGCGGCACTGGCTCATGAAATCAACCAGCCGCTGACCGCCCAGCGCATGCAGTTGGCGACCTTGCGTTTACTGCTCGATCACGGCCGGGTCGATGACGCCTACAAGGCGTTGAAACCGGTGGACGACATGCTCACCCGCATGGCCGCGTTGACCGGCCACCTGAAAACCTTCGCCCGCAAAAGCCCCAGCGGCTTGCGTGAACGCCTGGATCTGGCGGCGGTGGTCGATCAGTCCTTGCAGCTGCTCGACGCGCGGCTGCGGGATGAAAACGTCAGCACCGTGCTGCACCTGACCCGCCCGGCGTGGGTGCGTGGCGATGCGATTCGCCTGGAACAGGTGCTGATCAACCTGCTGCGCAACGCCCTCGACGCGGTGCAGGACAAACCGTGCAAACGCCTGGAAATCCGCCTCGAAGCCGACGAACAACTGTGGCGCCTGACCGTCGCCGATAACGGCGGCGGGATTGCCGAAGAGCACCTGCCGAATGTGTTCGATCCGTTCTTCACCACCAAACCGGTGGGTGATGGTCTGGGCCTGGGGCTGGCGGTCTCGTTTGCCATCGTGCATGAATCCGGCGGACGCCTGAGTGCCGCCAATCACGAGAACGGCGCGGTGTTTACCGTGACCTTGCCGATCGATCTGGAGGAACCTGTTCCATGCTGAATTCGGTGATCGTGGTTGACGACGAAAGCAGCATCCGCAGCGCCGTCGAACAATGGCTGAGCCTGTCGGGGTTCGAGGTGCAGCTGTTCAGCCGCGCCGATGAATGCCTGGCGCAACTGCCGGCGCATTTTCCCGGGGTGATCCTCAGCGATGTGCGCATGCCCGGCATGACCGGCCTGGAACTGCTGGCCGAAGTGCAGCGCCGGGATGCCGATTTGCCGGTGATTTTGCTGACCGGTCACGGCGATGTGCCGATGGCCGTGGAAGCCATGCGCGATGGCGCCTACGACTTCCTCGAAAAACCCTTCAGCCCGGAAACCTTGCTCGGCAGTTTGCGGCGGGCCCTGGAGAAACGCCGGTTGGTCCTGGAGAACCGGGCCTTGCACGTCCAGGCCGACAACCGCGCCAAACTCGATGCGACGTTGCTCGGTGTGTCCCGTGGTTTGCAGACCTTGCGCCGACAGGTGCTGGACTTGGCGACGCTGCCAGTCAACGTGCTGATCCGGGGCGAAACCGGCAGCGGCAAAGAGTTGGTCGCCCGTTGCCTGCACGACTTCGGCCCGCGTGCGGACAAGCCGTTCGTGGCGCTGAACTGTGCGGCGATCCCTGAGCAATTGTTCGAGGCCGAGCTGTTCGGGCACGAGAGCGGCGCGTTCACCGGTGCTTCGGGCAAGCGCATCGGCAAGCTTGAATACGCCGACGGCGGCACGCTGTTTCTCGATGAGATTGAAAGCATGCCGTTGGCGCAGCAGGTCAAGTTGTTGCGGGTGTTGCAGGAACAGAAGCTGGAACGCCTGGGTTCGAACCAGAGCATTCGCGTGGACTTGCGGATCATCGCCGCGACCAAACCCGACCTGCTGGACGAAGCCCGGGCCGGGCGCTTTCGCGAGGATTTGGCCTATCGCCTGAACGTCGCCGAACTACGCCTGCCACCGTTGCGCGAACGGCGCGAAGACATTCCGTTGTTATTCGAAACCTTCGCCCAGCACGCCGCCGAACGCCTGGGCCGGACCTTCCCGCCCTTGAGCGGCCCGCAACTGAGCCACCTGCTGAGCCACGACTGGCCGGGCAATGTGCGGGAACTGGCGAACGTGGCTGAGCGACAGGTGTTGGGGCTGGGTGAGCCGGAGCCGGTGGGGATTGATCCTGGCCAGTCGCTGGCAGCGCAACAGGAAGCGTTTGAAGCCCATTGCTTGCGTGCGGCGTTGACCCGGCATAAGGGCGATGTGAAAGCGGTGCTTGAGGAGCTGCAACTGCCGAGGCGGACCTTCAATGAAAAGCTGCAGCGGCATGGGTTGAGCCGGGAGATGTTTATCCCCGAATGATCGTTCCCACGCTCCGCGTGGGAATGCAGCCCGTGACGCTCCGCGTCACTCGTACCTGGGACGCGGAGCGTCCCTTGATGCATTCCCACGCGGAGCGTGGGAACGATCATTAGGCGGAAATCCGCTCATCTGCATCGTCACCTTGAGCGACTATCCGCTCAGCCACCCCCTCCACCCCCTCTAAACCGGCCCTCCTCCCTTTGGCACACCTCCTGCTATAGCCCTTGCAGGCTGCGTTTACACGCGCTCCACAAAAACAATTAAACGAAGGATCCTTCAATGGATAACTCCAACGCCCTGCCGCTTGGGTCGGCCGCCGTGCCTGCCAAAGAAAGAACCACCGCCAGCCGGATCAAATCGATCTTCAGCGGCTCGGTCGGCAACATGGTCGAGTGGTATGACTGGTACGTCTACGCCGCGTTTTCCCTGTACTTCGCCAAGTCCTTCTTCCCCGCCGGTTCCTCCACCGCACAGCTGATGAACACCGCCGCGATCTTCGCCGTGGGCTTCCTGATGCGCCCGATCGGTGGCTGGTTGATGGGCCTCTACGCCGACCGCGCCGGTCGTAAACGTGCGCTGATGGCCTCGGTGTACCTGATGTGCTTCGGCTCGCTGCTGATCGCCCTGAGCCCCAACTATGAAACCATCGGCATCGGCGCGCCGATCCTGCTGGTGTTCGCGCGCTTGCTGCAGGGCCTGTCGGTCGGTGGCGAGTACGGCACCTCGGCCACCTACCTCAGCGAGATGGCGACCAAGGAACGTCGCGGCTTCTATTCCAGCTTCCAGTACGTGACCCTGATCTCCGGCCAGCTCATCGCGTTGGCCGTGCTGATCGTGCTGCAACAGACCCTGACCACCGAACAGCTGTACGCCTGGGGCTGGCGCATTCCGTTCGCCATCGGCGCGCTGTGTGCGGTCGTGGCGCTCTACCTGCGTCGTGGCATGGAAGAGACCGAGTCGTTCAACAAGGTCAAGAAAGAGAAAAAAGAAAGCGCCATGCGCACGCTGATGCGCCATCCCAAAGAGCTGATGACCGTGGTCGGCCTGACCATGGGCGGCACCCTGGCGTTCTACACCTACACCACCTACATGCAGAAATACCTGGTGAACACCGTCGGCATGAGCATCACCGACTCCACCAGCATTTCGGCCGCCACACTGTTCCTGTTCATGTGCCTGCAACCGATCATCGGCGGCTTGTCGGATAAGGTCGGTCGTCGGCCGATCCTGATCGCCTTCGGTGTACTGGGCACGCTGTTCACCGTACCGATCCTGACCACCCTGCACACCATCCAGACCTGGTGGGGCGCGTTCTTCCTGATCATGGCGGCGCTGATCATCGTCAGCGGCTACACCTCGATCAACGCGGTGGTCAAAGCCGAACTGTTCCCGACCGAAATCCGTGCCCTGGGCGTTGGCCTGCCGTACGCGCTGACCGTGTCAATCTTCGGCGGCACTGCCGAATACATCGCGCTGTGGTTCAAGAGCATCGGCATGGAAACCGGTTACTACTGGTATGTCACCGCGTGCATCGCCGTGTCGCTGCTGGTGTACGTGACCATGAAAGACACCCGCAAGCATTCGCGGATCGAGACCGACTGACCGTTACATAGAGGTCGTTTGTATCGGCCCCATCGCGGGCAAGCCTTGCTCCTACGGAGATGAGTCGTTCATAAATTTCTCGAACGGCTTAAAAATGCAGGAGCAAGGCTTGCCCGCGATGGGCGCACCTCGATATCAGGACAACTCGGCCACCGCGCGCTTGCCATATTTGTTCTGCGCGTAAGCCGCCCCCGCAATCATCACCACCAGAATCCCCGCCAACACCAGCGACGAGCCGATGGTGCCGAAGTCCAGACCGCCCTTTTCATGGGGTTTGGTCAGGAAGTCGCCCAGGGTTGCGCCGAACGGTCGTGTCAGCACGAATGCCACCCAGAACAGCAGCACCGACGAAAGCCTGGTGAAGTATTTAAGCAACACAACCACCGCGATGGCCGAGCCGATCACCAGCGCACCACCGGCAAAGCCCAGGCCCGAATCGTCGGCCAGGTAATCACCCAGCGCAGTGCCCAGGGTGTTGGAAAACAGAATCGCCATCCAGTAGAACATCTCGCCGCGAAAGGTCTGGACCTTGCTCACGTTCAGCGAGTCGCCGCTCAAGCGCCACGCCGCGAAAATCCCCAGCAGAATCGCAATCAGGATCATCGAACCGGTGGCGTAGCCCAACCCGAGGGTGCGGTCCATGAAGTCGGACATGGTAGTGCCCGCCGTGCTGGTGGACAGAATCACGATCCAGTACAGCACCGGTTTGTAGGTTTTCGACATCAACTGCGTGATCAGGGTCAGCACGAACACGCTGATCAAAATCAGCGAGCTGATGGCATAGCCGACATTAAGGGTCATCGACAGCAAATCACCGGCGGTTTCCCCCAGGGTCGTCGCGCAGATTTTCATCACCCAGAACGCCAGGGTGATTTGAGGCAGCTTATTCATTACGGGTTGAACTCCAGTGGTCGTGGCAGCCGTTTCTCAGGGTGATGGCCGACGCGCAGACTGGCGGCGAAGCGGTGAAAAATAGGTAAGTGCTGTATGAAAAATCTGTCACGCAAGCCAACGAAACGATTAATCACCGGTTAATGCCCGGAATGCATCCTGCCCTTGTCTGATCGATTCATTGCGATGTGCTCACTCGAACCTTGAAAGCGAGAACGCGTCACGGCCTTAACATCAATTTAATCGATATTTACTAGCATTAATTTGCGCTTTTTAATCAATTTATCGAGCGTAAACTCAACCCCATACCCAAGGCACACCACGCCAACGAACCCGGAGCAACCGCCATGAAAACCCCACTGATCCTCGCCCTGACCCTTTCCGTACTGGCCGGTGGCGCCTTCGCCGCCGATGGTTATGACCGCACCGGCTCTGCCGTAGCTGCCGACGGTTACGACCGTACTGGCTCGGCCACTGTTGCTGCGGATGGCTACGACAAAACCGGTTCCGCTACTTTCGCCGCCGACGGCTACGACAAAACCGGCTCAGCCACCTTCGCGGCCGACGGCTACGATCGCACTGGCTCGGCCACCATCAGCTAACCCCCAAACGCGGCATCACAGCCCGGCTTCGGCCGGGCTTAGTCGTTTCTGGGAGACGCACATTCCCTGTAGGAGCGAGGCTTGCCCGCGAAGGCGGCCGGTCTGACACCTCATCGCTGAATGTGCCGCCGCATTCGCGGGCAAGCCCCGCTCCTACAAAAGGCGGCCGGTCTGACACCTCAACGTTGAATGTGCCGCCGCTTTCGCGGGCAAGCCTTGCTCCTACAAAAGGCGGCCGGTCTGACACCTCAACGTTGAATGTGCCGCCGCATTCGCGGGCAAGCCTCGCTCCTACAAATGGCGGCCGGCCTGTTACCTCATCGCTGAATGTGCCGCCGCATTCGCGGGCAAGCCTTGCTCCTACAAAAGGCGGCCGGTCTGACACCTCATCGCTGAATGTGCCGCCGCATTCGCGGGCAAGCCTTGCTCCTACAAAAGGCGGCTGGCCTGTTACCTCATCGCTGAATGTGCCGCCGTCATCGCGGGCAAGCCTTGCTCCTACAGGGTCGCGCTTGCACTATGCGTTTATCCCGAACATCGCCCCAGGAACCCCAAGCATGCGCGACGACATCCACTACTACGAACCCGCCAACGGCCACGGCCTGCCCCATGACCCGTTCAACGCCATCGTCGGCCCGCGTCCCATCGGCTGGATTTCCTCGCAGGATGCCGACGGCCACCTCAACCTGGCGCCCTACAGCTTCTTCAACGCGTTCAACTACATTCCGCCGATCATTGGTTTTTCCAGCGTCGGGCGCAAAGACAGCCTGAACAACATCGAACAGACCGGCGAATTCGCCTGGAACCTGGCCACCCGACCACTCGCCGAGCAGATGAACCAGAGCTGCGCCATGGTTGCGCCCGACACCAATGAATTCGAACTGGCCGGACTCACGCCCGCCGCCTCCAAAATCATTCAGGTGCCACGGGTCGCCGAAAGCCCGGTGTCCTTCGAATGCAAGGTCACGCAGATCATTCAGTTGCAGCGTGCAGACGGGAATGTGGTGCCGAGCTGGCTGATTCTGGGCGAAGTGGTCGCCGTGCATATCGCCAAGTGGCTGTTGAAGGATGGGGTGTACGACACCGCCGCGGCAGAACCGATTCTGCGCGGCGGCGGGCCGGCGGATTACTTTCAGCTGGGGCCAGAGGCCTTGTTCAAGATGTATCGCCCGGGGGCGAAGAAATAACTACCAGATCAAATCGCTGTCTTCGCTGACGCCTTTGAGCTTGGTCAACTCCAACGCCGCTGCTTCATCGGCTTCGCGCGCCGTGGTGAAGGTTTGTTCTTCAAGCAGCTTGTGAAAACGTGGAGCACCGCTGCCACCGATGGCTTTGACGGCGATTGCCGCGTAATAGCCGCCTTCGCGGGGTACTACGGCTGATACGGCTTCGAATGTTTCAAAGGCTTTGCGTGCCATGGTCGCGCATCCTGGCTAAGTTGAGATTGCCGCCATTAAACCCTCAACCGACCAGTTTGTGCACCTGTGCTTTGGTCTGACCGAGCGCCTGAGCTGCCGAGACGTCCTTGAACGTATGAAAATCCAGGCTGTTGACCACCAGGTCCTGCACCAGCTCGGCAAAAATCTGCATGGCGGGGGTGCTGAAGTACGCGGTCATGGCCTGTTGATGGGTCCAGAAACCGGACACCAGCCACAGGTCGGGATCGCATTGCGAGTGTTGCAAGGCAAAGTTCAGGCAACCGCTGGCCGAACGGGATGGCTCGATCAACGCGCTCAGGCGCGCACCGAGTTCCGCCGAGCGCCCGGCGCGGGCACGAACAAAGGCCATATGACTGACGGGAATCTGCGTAGACATGTTCAACCCTCCCAGGAGTTGCGTGGCAGCCAGGGACGGGCTGCGACAGGATCCAAGGTTAGGCGGCGCGCCTTCGTTGCCGTTAGTCGATTCCTGCCGGCTTGTTGCACAATCCTGCGAGGATGGCCAAATCGCGCTGAATCAACGACTTCGACGTGTCCGGACGATGACACAGCGGTTTCAAGCAAGTTTCAGTCCGGCGGCACTGCTCTGGCAGCACCGTGAAATAACCCAATGCAGAATCAGGCAAGCATCAGGCAGGATGTGTCTACCGCTTTGCCTTGCACAAACTTAAGCTCTGCCCATCAACAACGCCTCACCGAGGATGTCCTGCATGTCGTCGTTCGATCACTTTGAAGCCCCGCTGGATGCCGACATGGAGAAACAGCGCGAGGAACTGGCTGCGATCATCCGCCGCAACACCACGGAGGATGGCAATTACGCCACTGCCGTCGATTCGCTGATCATGTCGCGTCACAGCCAGACCCATCAATTTGCCCCGGTACTGGCGCAACCGGCGCTGTGCATCATGGCCCAGGGGCGCAAGGAAGTGCGGCTGGCCGATGAGGTGTTCAATTACGACCCGCTCAATTATCTGGTGGTCTCGGTCTCGATGCCGGTGAGCGGGCGCGTGGTGACTGTCACCTCCGAGGAACCGATCCTCTCCGTGCGGCTGGACATCGACCCGGCGGAAATCACTGCGCTGATCGCCGACGCCGGCCCCATGGGCGTGCCGACCCGGCCGACCGGGCGCGGGTTGTATGTCGAACGGCTGGACGCGGCCATGCTCGACGCGGTGCTGCGCCTGACCCGTTTGATCGACACGCCCAAAGACATCGCCATGCTCGCGCCGCTGATTCGCCGGGAGATTCTGTATCGCCTGTTGCGCAGCCAGCAGGGCCACCGCCTGTATGAAATCGCCATCGCCAACAGCCAGAGCCATCGCATCAGCCAGGCGATCAAATGGCTCAACGGCCACTATGAACAGCCGTTGCGCATCGATGACCTGGCCAAGGAAGTGAACCTGAGCGTGTCGACCCTGCATCACCGCTTCAAGGCGATGACGGCGATGAGTCCGTTGCAGTATCAGAAGCAACTGCGCTTGCAGGAAGCCCGGCGCCTGATGCTGGCCGAAGGGCTGGAAGCGTCGGCGGCGGGGTATCGCGTCGGGTATGAAAGCCCGTCGCAGTTCAGCCGGGAGTACAGCCGGTTGTTTGGCGCACCGCCGCTGCGGGATTTGGCGCGGATGCGGTTGACGGTATAACCGCCCCCTGTAGGAGCGAGGCTTGCCCGCGAAGGCGTCGTGTCAGTCGACATTAATGCTGGCTGACACGACGCCTTCGCGGGCAAGCCTCGCTCCTACAGATTTTGGGGTGTTTTCAGGCGCTGAGTACGCGGCAGGCTTCGGCCGGCAGCGTCACCGACACCGGATTGCCCACACTCAACCCAAACCCCTGACACGGCGTGCTCAGCGCGGTAAACGACACCCCGGAACACTCCACCGTCGTCTCGATCGTCGCGCCGATATCCCGCACAAACGTCACCTTGCCCAGCAAGCGATTCCCCGCCGTGGCCTGTGGCTGCGACAGTTGCAGGTCCTCAGGGCGAATCAGCATCTTGATCTTCTCCCCCACCACGATGCTGCTGCAAATCGGCACTTCCAGGGCATCGCCACCCGGCAATCCAACCTTGCCGTTGCCCAGTGCGGTGGCCGGAAAGATGTTGCCCGAACCGATAAAGTCCGCGACAAATTCATTGGCCGGGTGCCGGTAAATCTCAATCGGCGTCCCCACCTGCTGCACCTTGTGTTCGCCCAATACCACGACGATATCGGCCATGGTCATGGCTTCACGCTGATCGTGGGTCACCATGATGGTGGTGATGTTCAAGCGTTGTTGCAGTTGACGGATTTCCACCTGCATCGACTCACGCAACTTGGCGTCCAGTGCCGACAGCGGCTCATCGAGCAGGAGGATTTTCGGCCGCGAGGCAATCGCCCGGGCAATCGCTACGCGCTGGCGTTGCCCGCCGGACAGTTTCGCCACCGGTCGATCAATCATTTCCTTGAGTTGAATCAGCTCCAGCAACTCCACCACCCGCGCCTGCTGATCAGCCTTGCTCACCCCGCGCAGTTTCAACGGATAGGCGATGTTCTCCCCCACGGTCATGTGTGGAAACAGCGCCAACGATTGGAAGACCATACCGAAGTTGCGCAGGTGCGCCGGGGTATGGCCGATGTCTTCGCCATCCAGGCGGATCTCACCGCCGCTCAGGGTTTCGAGCCCGGCGATCATCCGCAGCAACGTGGTTTTGCCGCAGCCCGACGGGCCGAGGAAACACACCAGTTTGCCCTCGGGCAAATGCAGGTTTACATCCTTTACCGCGCAGGCCGAGCCGTAGTGTTTCTCGACGTTTTCCAGAATCAGACCAGTCATGTTGCACCTCAAGAATCAGAACGAAACGCCACCTTCACCGACCAGCTTCTCCAGCGCCCAGATCAGGACGAAGTCGATCAGCACGATCAGCACGGCAAACGAGAAAACGGTTGGGTCCAGCGATGACACGGTGCGGCTGTACATCCAGATCGGCACGGTCATGACGTCGATGGTGTAGAGGAAATAGGTCACGGTGAATTCGTTGAACGAGACGATGAACGCCAACAGCATCCCCGCCAGAATCCCCGACTTCATCAGCGGTACCACCACATCGATGATCGCCCGGGTCGGCGAGGCACCGAGCATCTGCGCCGCCTCTTCGACTTCGCTGCCGATGGAGAGCATTGCTGCTGTGCAGTTCTTCACCACGAATGGCAGTGCGAGGATCACGTGGGCGATCACCAGCCGCGAGGTGGTGATCTGGAACGGCAGGCTGTCGAACACCAGCAGCAAGGCCAGGCCCAACACCACCATCGGGAACACCAACGGCAACGACATCAATTGCAGCGCCACGGCTTTGCCACGGAACTCGCAACGGGTCAGTGCGTAAGCCGCCGGCACCGCGATAATCGTGGCGAAGACCATGGTCAGGCACGCCACCATCAGGCTGGTGGTCATGGCTTTGCCGAGGCTCAGCACGTCGCTGGCGTCCGGCGAAACAAAGGTGTGCCAGGCCGCGCGATACCATTGCAGGCTGTAGCTGCTCGGCGGGAAGTCGAGGTTCGACGCGCCGCTGAACGACATCACGATCATCGTCAGGATCGGCAACACCGCCAGCAGCAGGATGAAGCCCGACAGGATGCCAGCGAACTTGCCGGTTTCCCCCGGCAGCAGGCCATAACGTTTTTTGCTCAGGGTGCTCATTGCGAAGCCTCCAGCATGCGCCGACGACGGCCGGTGATGTATTCGGACAAGGTCATGATCGCCAGGGTGGTGACAATCAGCACCACACCGGCAGCGGACGCGGCGGGCCAGTTCATCAGCGGGGCGATCTGGTCATGCACCATGACCGCCAGCATCGGCACCCGCCGACCACCGAGCAGCAGCGGCACCACGAAGCTGCTGGCGTTGTAGGCGAACACCAACGTCGCGCCAGTGATGATCCCCGGCAGACTCATCGGCAACACCACTTGGCGGAACACCTGGAAGCGACTGGCGCCCAGTGTCGCGGCGGCTTCTTCATAAGTGCGAGCGACGCCGCGCATGGCGCTGGCAATCGGCAGCACCGCCAGCGGGAACGCGGTTTGCACCAGGCCCATCAACACGCCGTTCTGGTTGTAGAGCAGCATGATCGGGCGCTTGATCAAACCGATGCCCATCAGCGCCTGATTGAGCATCCCCGCCGGGCCGAGAATCACCAACCAGCCGTAGCTTTGCAGCAGCAGGTTGACCAGCAACGGCAGCAGCACCGCCGCGAGGAAAATCCGTCGGATAAACGGCGAAGTCAGGCGCGACATGGTGTACGCCACCGGAATTGCCAGCAGCACCGCGATCACCGCGCTGAACAGCGCCAGACGCAGGGTCAGCATCAGGGATTTGAGGTAATAGGGTTCCAGTAACTGCGCGTAGCTGGCGAGGCTGAACCCGCTCCATTCCGCGCCTTTGGTGCCGACGCTCATGCGCAACACCAAGAGGCTGGCAGCAATCAGCACGCCGAGAAACAGCATCGACGGCGACAAGAAAAGCCAGGCGCGAGTAGTCGGCGACACGCCCCGGCGTGGACGCGCTGGCGCGGCGGCGAGCGGATGAGTCAGAGGTGGTTGGTGTTCCATAGCAAGGGTCTCGTCAATGGAAAGCAGCAAGACTGCGATTTGAGTAACCCTGTGGCGAGGGAGCTTGCTCCCGCTGGGTCGCGAAGCGGCCCCCATCAATCACCGCGTCGATACAGAAAGGGTCGCGGTGTCTGGTTGTACGGCTGCTGCGCAGCCGAGCGGGAGCAAGCTCCCTCGCCACAAAAGGTCTTTCAAACCTCAGAAATCAGGAAGAAAAGATTTCCGTATAACGACGAATCCATTGGTCATGCACAGTGGCCAGGAAGGCGTTGTCGTGCATGATCGCCTTGTCGGCAATCTGCTCTGGCGTGAGGATGAACGGGCTCTTGCGCGCTTCGGCGGAGATGATCGCCTTGGCGTTGACCGGGCCGTTGTAGATGTCTTCGGCCATCTTGCCCTGCACCAGTGGGTCCAGGGAGTGGTTGATGAAGGCGTAGGCCAGGTCGGTGTCGCCGGGGCGATTCTTTGGCATCACCGACAGCATCAGGTCGGTGTAGAACCCTTCCTTCATGCCGAACGTGGCGCCGAGGCCGTAGTTCGGGTCGCGAATCTGTTTCGGGAAAAACGCCGGAGCGTACAGGCCGCCCATGTCCAGGGAACCGGTGCGGAACAGCTCGGCGATCTGGTTCGGGTTTTCACCCAGCGTAACCACGCGGTCCTTCAACTCCGCGAGTTTCTTGAAGCCCGGCTCGATGTTGTGTTCGTCACCCCCGGCCAGTTTGGCGGCGATGATGATCAGGTCCATCGCTTCGGTCCAGTTCGGCGGCGGCAGGAAGATGTTCGGCGCCAGTTCGGCGTCCCACAGTGCGGCGTAGCTGGTTGGCGCTTCGGTCTGGGTGCGGGTGCTGTAGACCAGGCTGTTGCACCACAGCAGGTAACCGATGCCATGACCGTTGGCGCCGGTGCGGTATTTCTCCGGCACGTCCACCAGGTTGGGGATGCGGTTGAGGTCGGGTTTTTCCAGCAAATCGGCGGCGGCCAGGCCTTCGGCGCCGACGCCGGCCAAGGTGATGATGTCGTACTGCGGACGATCACCGCCGGCCTTGAGTTTGGCGACCATTTCCGAGGTGCTACCGGTGCGGTCGGCGATGACCTTGCAGCCGTACTTAGCTTCGAAAGTCGCCGCGATGTTGCGCAGTGCCGCCAACCCGGTGTCATCGGACCAGGTCAGCAGGCGCAGGGTCTTGCCCTGAAAACGGGTGTCGCTGGCATTGGCACGGATGAAGGGCATGCTCATGGCCGCCGCTGCAACCGAAGCCACGCCCACGGTTTTGATGAATTGCCGTCTGTTCAGATCATGCTGGCCCATGAAGGACTCCCTTTGTTTTTGTAAGTATGAGGTTGGTCGCAACCGTTGCATCCGCGTGCTCGGATCAGCTCGAAGCCCCCGGTTTCAAAGGACTTGAGCTGAGCCGACGGGTTTATCCTGAGGTCGTGCAAAACACCTGACTATCGATAAAAACTCATTGAAGCCATGACGCCAGCGCATGCCTCAGAACGAGGCATGCGCTCACCGTTTTCGAGCGCTTAGACGGCTCGAATCACGTGTTTGATTTCCTGGAAAGCCTGCAACCCCCACGGCCCCAACTCGCGGCCGAGGCTGCTCTGCTTGTAGCCACCCCAGGCGGTCTGCGGGAAGATCACTTGCGGCGCGTTGATCCACACCAGCCCCGCTTGCAGGGCGTTGGCGACCCGATCCGCCGCTTCGACATCGCGGCTGACCACGCTGGCGACCAGGCCGAACTGGCTGTCGTTGGCCAGGGCAATCGCCTCGGCTTCGGAGGCAAAACTGCGTACGCAAATCACTGGACCGAAAATCTCTTCACACCACAGCGCACTGTCGAGGGGCACTTCGGTGAAGATCGTCGGCTGCAAAAAATAACCGCGCGGCAGGTCGGCGGGACGATTGCCGCCACAGATCAGCTTGGCGCCAGCGCTCAAGCCGCGATCGATGTGGCCGAGCACGCGCTGGTATTGCGCCTGATTGACCAGTGCACCCATTTCCACCTTCGGGTCGAACGGGTCGGCCACGCGAATCGCTTCGGCCCGGGCCTGCAAACGAATCAGGAATTCATCCGCCACTTCATCGGCGACCAGCACGCGACTGGTGGCCGAACACATCTGGCCGGCGTTGAAGAAACCACCGCCGCAGGCCAGTTCCACGGCCAGGGCGATGTCGGCGTCTTTCAATACCAGCAGCGAAGATTTGCCGCCCAGTTCCAGGCTTACGCCCTTCACGGTTTCAGCGGCGCGCTGCATGACCTGCACGCCCACCGCGTTACTGCCGGTGAAGGAAATCTTGGCGATGCGCGGATCAGCCGACAGCGGCGCACCGACCGCCAGACCGGTGCCGCAAACCAGGTTGAACACGCCTTTGGGCAGGCCAGCCTCGGCGATGATCGCGGCCAGTTCCAGCTCCGGCAGCGGCGTGACTTCCGATGGCTTGAGCACCACACAGCAGCCGGCGGCCAGGGCCGGGGCGAGTTTCCACGCGGTGGTGACCATCGGGAAATTCCACGGCACGATCAACCCGACCACGCCGCACGGTTCACGGCGCAGGCGTGCGCTGAAATCGTCGGTGGGCAGCTCGACGGTGCTGTCTTGCTTGGCATCGAGCCCTTCGGCTAAACCTGCGTAGTACTCGAAGGTGGCGATCACGTCGTCCACATCGATGGCGGCTTCGAACAGCGGCTTGCCGTTGTTGCTCGACTGCAAATGCATCAGTTGCTCGCGACCGGCCGCCACACCGGCGGCGATGCGGCGCAGGATCGCCCCGCGCTCGGTGCCGGTGGTTTTCGACCAGTCCTTGAAGGCGTTGGTCGCAGCGGCTACGGCGTGCTCGACAGCTTTTTCATCGCCGCCGTTTACGGTGGTCAACAGGGCTTCAGTGGCCGGGTTGATCACACGCAGGTGTTCTTTACCAGCGGACCATTGGCCATTGATGTACAGGCCATCCAGCGTGGTTGGGAAGCTCATTTCGACACCGCCTTCATCCACTGGGTCTGATCGATTTCAATCAGGGTCGGGCCCTGACGGTCCGTGGCGGCGCGCAAGGCGCTGCGCAGTTGCTCGACACCGTTGACCGCTTCAGCCGCACAGCCCAGTGCCTTGGCGACACCGATAAAGTCCGGGGTGTAGATGTCCACGCCCACCGGCTCAATGGCGCGGTTGACCATGTACTTTTTGATTTCTTCGTAGCCCTGGTTATTCCACAGCAACACGATCACTGGCGTGCGCGCTTCCACGGCACTGGCCAGTTCCGGCAGGGTGAATTGCAGGCCGCCGTCGCCGATCAGGCACACAACAGGAGGACGCGAACCGCCCTCGACGCTGCCGCCAAGCCACGCACCAATCGCCGCCGGCAAGGCGTAACCCAAGGTGCCGTAACCGGTGGACGAGTTGAACCAGCGGCGCGGACGCTCCGGGTTGAAGGTCAGGTTGCCGGTGTACACCGGTTGGGTCGAATCGCCGACGAACACCGCGTCCGGCAGTTCGTGCAGCACGGTTTCGAGGAAACGGGTTTGAGCCAGGGTCGGCGCATCCCAGGTCGCGGCGAGTTCTTCACGCAAACGCGCAGCGCGTACCTGGCCCCAATCGTTGCGGCGCTCGGCCAACGACTTGTGTGACAGGGCGCTGAGCAGGGCTTGGGCGGCGTTGCGCGAGTCGGACACCAGCGCCACGTGCGGCGGGTAGTTGCGCACGGTCTGGTCCGGATCGATGTCGACGCGCAGCAGTTTGCCGGGGATTTCGAAGCCGCCGGCGAAGGTCACGTCGTAGTCGGTTTCGGCCAGTTCGGTGCCGATGGCCAACACCACATCAGCTTCCGCGACCAGGGCGCGGGTGGCGACCAGGCTTTGGGTCGAGCCGATCAGCAGCGGGTGATTGGATTCGAGCATGCCTTTGGCGTTGATGGTCAACGCAACCGGGGCGTCGAGCAGTTCGGCCAGTTCAGTCAGCTCGGCGGCAGCGTCGATGGCGCCGCCACCGGCCAGGATCAGCGGGCGTTTGGCACCGGCCAGCAGTTCGGTCATGCGCGACACGGCGGTCGGCGCAGCACCGGCGCGGTCGATGTTGACCGGGACGCTGGCAAGCAGATCGTCGGCCTCTTCCACCAGCACGTCTAACGGAATTTCGATGTGCACCGGACGCGGACGCCCGGCCTGGAACAGCGCAAATGCCCGAGCCAATACGCCCGGCAATTCCGACGCCGACATCAGGGTGTGGGAGAACGCCGCCACGCCGCCGACCAAGGCACTCTGGTTTGGCAGCTCGTGGAGCTTGCCGCGACCGCCGCCCAACTGGTTGCGGGTCTGCACGCTGGAGATCACCAGCATCGGGATCGAATCGGCATACGCCTGGCCCATCGCCGTGGTGATGTTGGTCATGCCAGGGCCGGTGATGATGAAGCACACACCCGGCTTGCCACTGGTGCGCGCGTAGCCGTCGGCCATGAAACCGGCGCCCTGTTCGTGACGCGGCGTGACGTGGTTGATGCTCGAACGGGCCAGCCCGCGATACAGCTCAACGGTATGCACCCCGGGAATGCCGAACACCTGCTCGACCCCGTAGTCTTCGAGTAACTTGACCAATACTTCGCCGCACGTCGCCATGTCTTTGCCCTTTTTGTTCGTTTGAGACGCCGGGCCTGCGCAATGTTTATGATGCGAAGGCAAGCCCAGGGATGGCCTCATTGGAACGGGCGACACGTAGCCGCAACAATGGATAAAAAGTCATACTAGCCATGTCCTCACGTCATACCTTGGGTCCTCATGAAACGATTGCCTCCCCTGCCCGCCCTGCACACTTTTCTGATCACGGCACAGTGCTGCAACTTCACCCGGGCCGCCGAGCAGTTGCACATCACCCAGGGCGCGGTCAGTCGGCAGATCGCCGGGCTGGAAGATCACCTCGGTTATGAGCTGTCCATCCGCCAGGCCCGCGGCCTCGATCTGACGGCGCAAGGACGGGAATGGCTGCCACGGGTGCAGCAGATTTTCGGCTTGATCGGCGAGGCGGTGGAGCAGATCGGCGCCAAGCGCGAAACCCTGCAACTCAAGGCCCCGACCTGTGTCATGCGTTGGTTGTTGCCGCGTTTGATGCAATGGCAAAGGGAACGCCCGGACGTGCCGGTGGAGCTGACGACAACGGTTCGGCATGGCGTGGATTTTCATCGTGAGCAGTTCGATGCGGCGGTGATCTACGGCGTACCGCCAGACACATCACTGGCCTCCCATCGGTTGTTCGATGAGCAACTGACGCCGGTGTGTTCCAAGCCGTACCTCGAAGGGCCGGTGCCGTTGCAGGTGCCGGAGGATCTGGAACAACACATGTTGCTGCACCCGACTCGCGATGAACGGGATTGGAAAGCGTGGCTGGCCTCGGCGGATGTTCAGTTGAGCAATGTCGGCAAGGGCCAGCATTTCGAAACGCTGGACCTTGCGATGTCGATGGCGTCCCAGGGGACAGGCGTGGCGATTGGCGATTGGTCGCTGATTGGTGACGATTTGCAGGCCGGTCGATTGGTCATGCCATTTGAATTGAAAGTACGCACGGGGTTGGCGTACTACCTTGTCCACCCACTGAGACCGACCCCGAGCGCACCGCTGGCTGAATTGCTGGACTGGCTACAAGCCCAGGCCCACGACCTGTCATGAACCTGGGCGCCATTGCACCCTGTGGCGATCAGCGCCAGGTAATGCTCTTGAGATAATCGAGCATCGTTTTATGGCGTCCGGCCAGGTTCTGGATCGATGACGCGTCTTGAATCTGTTGCGGATGGCTTGACAGAATAAAACGCTCAAACGCAGATTGGATCTTTTCCGCCTCTTGCAACCAGTTGCGAGTGATCTGATCGAGGCCGCGAATAGCTTCAAGTTTTTCCAGCTTACTGTTCTGCTCGCCGATCTGCGCCTCAATGGTAGCCAGTTCCTGGCGCACACCTTCGAGTCGGCCGCGCACACCCTCTCTTGCCTGGGTGAGGTTGGCGTAGAGGCGCCCTTCTTCGATGCCTTGCAAGTTACCTTTGAGTCGCTTGAGCACCAGTTCGAGGAACTCGCGATCAGGCTTGCGGGTAGCCACCAATTTAAGCGCAGCTTCTATCTCTTCTGCGCTGGGGATCTGTTTATTGAAGATCTCCAGCCAGCCCGGAGCATTGAACTGCGAGATCTGCAGATCAATGTCGCTTTTCTCCTGCTCAAGCTTTGTGCGGTCATCAGTGAGCACACTCTGAGTCTGGCGCAAACGGGCGAGGTGCGCCGATTCGATTCGATCAAGATCGATTCCAACGTCGGCGAAACGAACCCCGGCCAAGTTGGGCAATGCCCGGCGCAGGTATTCGGTCGCGGTGTTCAAAGGCAGCAGCGCCGCTTCGACCCGACGCACGCAATACTTCACCAGTTCCTCAATTTTCTCTGCCCGTACCCCGGCCGCCACCGTGGTATTGCCCAGGATCTCGTCAACGCGCACCAGAATATTGTTGAACCCGACATTGGTCAGGGCAGCGATTGCTCGCTTGATATCTTCGCCCAAGTGCTGATCGTCGGCGTTGAGTTGGTCCCGAAGATAAAGGCTCTTCTCCTGGACGGCCGGTAAGTGCACAAAGGTTTTATCCGCCACTATCAAGTTGAAATGGCTTTGCGCGGCCTTCATCACCACCCTGTTCGGTAGTGCATAGCCATTCCTATCGTCAAGCGTATTAGCAGTCATAATATTTTTCATCCTTGAAGTATTTAACCAACCATTCAACCAACAACTTCGTTAAAAACCCTGGACAACGCATTGGCATGCCCTTGAATGACACCCCAGGGTTCAATCACTGAATGTAAATCCAGCACCAGCATGCCCAGATCAAGCTCATTATCGAGTTGCAACAATCGATCGGAGGATTCTTCAATACTCACCCAAATAATGGCCCATACATCTTCCAGATTTTTAGCACCGCGCTCAGCGTCACTCATCAGGATTTTCATATCGCTTAGCCGCCCTCCCACTTGATTCAAAAGTTGTGAAAAGCGCGTCTTGCCCATTTTACCCAGCAGTTCGTCCCGATTGGCCAACAGGGTATTTTTCTGTGACCTGACCTTTTCGGCCTGGGATCCGAAGATCCCCCCGGTAATGGCAACCCCGATAGGACCAAACACCAGGCCGGCAAAGGAATAACCGACCAGGTTGTTGTACTCGGCGATTTTTTCCGCGATGTGTGCATCCAGTTCTTTCAGTTGAGCCCTGAGCGCTTCCTCCTGGGCTGGCGCTTCGATACCTGCCTGTTCAACATAGCCCAGCGTGGCCACGACTGCAGGTAGGAGATCTTCTGTTATTTTGCGTGAAAATTCTGAAGCTAACGCTTTGACCGCACTGACACGCTGATAAAAACTCTCGATATCGTTTTTCATTCGCGTGAAATACTTGGCCAGGTTTTGCACCCTTTCGCTGTCGGAGTTGCCCAGGGGAACGGCTGCCAACGCCGCCCGCTCGGCATCATTGAGCGTATGGATCGTACCGCTCAGATCCTTGTAGCCGGCGAAGCTCTTCAAATGCTCGACCACCTGGATTCCGCTGTTTATAAACCCTTTGGAGAAGAGATCCAGACGGCTTCCGAGGTCCTTGGTGTCGCGTTCCAACGTTCCCCAGGAAAGCGCATGTTGATGAATGCGCTGGTGCAGTAACTGGATGTCTCGCGGCTCCAGGCCCTTGACCGTGGATTCGGTGTAACCCAGCAGTTTCTCGACTGCGCCAAGGTCCACCGGCAGGCGCAGACTTGCGCTGACATAACGTTTGATATCAATAATGTTGTGTTTCTGAACAATGAAAGTTCCGTCTTTGTAAGTCGACGCTTCAGCACCGGCCATGACGCCAAAGTATTGCACGGGCACATACTTTGCCGCTTCGGCCATAGTGTCCACGCCCTCCAACTCGGCCACGGCTTGATGTGCCACACGCCTTAATTCATTTTGTAACGCTTGCTTTTTATCGATCAGCATAAAAGACCCAATTAAAAAACCACAACACAATTAATAGATACGCTTGCAGAGCGACTTGTTATTCAGCGCCTACAATATATAACGCGAGATCACACTAACCTGCTGAAGTGGACTATTCAACTACGCCCGAGGAGGCAAACACTGTAGGAAAGCAAACCCCTTTCATGAATGATTTTTAACCCCACGAAAGACTGCGCGCTTAATAACGATTGCAAACCGACAGCACCCAATGCATTGCCCCCAATGAATATTGGCAGGTACGACGCCGATACCAATACCGTTTATTTTCAACCCACAAAAAAAAGCACACGTCACTTGCGTGACGTGTGCCTGATGTTGCTCTATGTATCAGTAACCAACTGTAAATCGCTGACGTGCAAAAACATGTTTTTCAACTTCATCAATGATCGCAATGGCGTAATCGGCAAATGTAATCCAACTGCGACCGTCGGCACTGACCAGCAAATCATCCTTGCCGAGACGAAACTTGCCGGTGCGTTCACCTTCAACAAACTCCGCCGACGGCGACACGAAGGTCCAGTCCAGTTCCTGTTCCTGGCGCAGATTCTCCAGGAACAACGCCCCGGCACTCGCTTCAGCCTTGTACTCCTCGGGGAAACCTTCGCTGTCGATCACGCGACCGCCATTGGGCAGCAACAACGAACCGGCCCCTCCCACCACCAACAGCCGTTTAACCCCGGCCTTCTTCACCGGCCCGATCACGGCGCTGGCCGGCAGGGTCGCGAAGTGTGCGGCGCTGATCACCACGTCATGTCCGGCGACCGCCGCTTGCAAGGCGTCGGCATCCAGCGCATCGACGGTCTTGCTGACCACACCGTCGCGCTGGCCGATCTTCGAGGTATCACGGGCGATGGCGGTAACGCGGTGACCGCGACGCAGGGCTTCTTCCAACAATTGGCTACCGGCGCGACCGGTGGCACCGATGATTGCGATTTTGCTCATGACGTTCTCCAGTGGGCTTGAATGTGTCTGTATAGATCGTTCCCACGCTCTGCGTGGGAATGCCTCAACGGACGCTCCGCGTTCGGCTGTTGATGGGACGCGGAGCGTCCCGGGCTGCATTCCCACGCTGAGCGTGGGAACAATCAGTCGATCAGGTGCGGCGGGTTACCACTTCATCTCGCCCTTGGCGACTTTGGCGCTCAGCTCCAGCGAGCTTTCCTCGCCCAGTGTCGGGTAGCGTTTTTTCATCGCTGCAATCAGCGCGGCAGAATCCTTGGCCTTGGCCGTTTCTTCGTCGAACGCCTTGATGTACTCGGCAGTGAATTGCACGGCCGCCAGGGACCGCGCGCTCTCACCCAGGTAGTGACCCGGCACGATGGTTTTCGGTTTCAGGGTTTCAATCGAATGCAGCGTAGTCAACCAATCGGCATGGGACTGCGCGGTCTGTGTATCCGCCATCCATACGTGGATGTTTTCCGCGACCACCACACCACCGACCACAGCCTTGATCGACGGGATCCACACAAAGCTGCGATCCGGTTGCTTGCCGTCCAGGCCCACCACCTGCAATTTCTGCCCTTCGAGCATCAGGCTGTCGCCCTTGAGCACACCCGGCACGATGGTTTTGGCGGGCACGTCAGCGCCCATTTTCGGGCCCCAGAAGGCGAGTTTGCCGTCGACGGTTTGCTTGATGTGGTCTACGGTCGGTTGCGAGGCCAGCACTTTGGCGTTCGGGAACGCGGCGGTCAGGGTGTCGAGGCCGAAGTAGTAATCCGGGTCACCGTGGCTGATGTAGATGGTGGTCAGTTGTTTGCCGCTGGCGCGGATCTTCTGCACCACTTGCTCGGCCTGGGATTTGCCGAACTGCGCATCCACCAGGATTGCGTCTTTCTCGCCGCTGACCAGCACCGAGGTCACCGGGAAAATCGCCTTGTCGCCCGGGTTGTAAACATCCAGGGTCAGGGTCGATGCGGCTGCCGCGTGAGCAGCAAAGCCGAGGGTGGCGGTTGCCAGGAGAATGCGCTTGATTGCGGTGAAACCGATCATCTGTTGCTCCGTTGTCCAAATGCCGTGCGGCGATGGGGGCAGAGCTTAGTTGCCAATCTCAGTACAAAAAATGCGATGCTGGAACATAGTTTGTTTCTAAAAGTGGGCAAATCATGGATCGTCTTCAAGCAATGCAGGTGTTTGTCTCGGTAGTGGACCTGGGCAGCCAATCGGCGGCGGCCGATCACCTGGACCTGTCGCGGCCGGTGGTGTCACGTTATCTGGCGGAGCTGGAAGATTGGGTCGGCGCCCGGCTGATGCACCGCACCACGCGCAAGTTGAGCCTGACCGCGGCAGGCAGCGAGATCCTGCCGCGCTGTCGGCAGATGCTCGACCTGACCACCGACATGCAAGCCGCCATCAGCGAACCGGACGAAGCACCCCGTGGCCTGCTGCGGATCAGCGTCAGCACCTCGTTCGGCCAGGCGCAACTGGCGGACGCCATGGCCGCGTACGTCAAGCGCTACCCCGGCGTCAGCATCGACATGCAGATGATCGACCGCACGGTGAACCTGGTGGACGAACGCATCGACCTGGCGATCCGCACCAGCAATGACCTCGACCCGAACCTGATCGCCCGGCGCCTGACCGTGTGCCGCTCGGTGATCTGCGCCTCCCCGGCGTATCTGGAAGAACATCCGGCACCACAACGGGTCGAGGACTTGAGCCAGCATAATTGCCTGACCCACTCCTACTTCGGCAAAAGCCTGTGGCATTTCGAGCAGGACGGCGAACAGGTATCGGTGCCGGTGCAGGGCAACATCAGCGCCAACGAGGCCAGCACCCTGCTGCGCGCCACCATGGCCGGCGCCGGCATCGCGATGCTGCCGAGCTACCAGGCCGGCGTGCACATCCACAGCGGCGAACTGATCCGCTTGCTGGCGCATGCCGAGCCGCGGCAGATGAACATGTACGCGGTGTATGCCTCACGCAAACACATGCCGTCGACGATGCGCAGCATGCTCGACTTCCTGGTGCTCAGATTTCCCGAAGAGCCTGAATGGGATAGAGGCAGCTACTAGCTTTGAGCTGCAAGCTGCAAGTTGGAAGCGCGTTGCTTGTAGCTTGTAGCTTGTAGCTTGTAGCTTGCGGCTGCCCCTGTCTGACCTATGCTGAATGTAAGTACCCAAGGGTATTCGTTCAGAGGTCAACGCCATGAACATCAGAACAAGAAGATACCTCGCCATTTTCATCACCTGCGCGGCGACGTTGGCGCTGTATGGCACTGCGGCCTGGCGGGTCGAGCAGTTGCGCAACCTGCCCCGTGAGTTCGCCAGCTGCAACTACGAGCGCTGTATCCCCCACAACGCGACCCTCAACGCCCTTCGCTAGTGAAGAACGTCAGGCCTCGTTGTCCTGATCGGCCTTCAAACGGTCGCGGAAGGCCTTGGGTGAGATCCCCACGCGACGCCTGAAAAGACGCGTGAAATTGGTCGGATCGGAAAACCCCAACACGTCAGACATTTCATAAATAGTCATGCTGGTGTAGGTCAGCAGGCGCTTGGCTTCCAGCAATTGGCGCTCGTGCATGATCTGCAACGCCGGTTGCCCCGCCAGCTCACGGCAGGTGCCGTTGAGGTGCGACACGGAAATCCCCAGCCGATGGGCCAGGTCCTCGACCTTGACGTGCTGGCGGTACGTCTCTTCCACCAGTTGAATAAAGCCGTTGAGGTATTCCCGGGCGCGCTGCGGGCGCTGGCTGGCGTTGCGGCGCTGGATCACCTGGCGGCTGACCCAGACCATGATCACGCTGACCAGCGAATGCATGAGCATTTCCCGGGCCGGTTGATGGCCGGTGTATTCGCTTTGCAACGCCGAAAACAGACTGTTGAGGTACTCGCTGTCCTTGCCCGCCGGATAGCTTTCGGCCTGGGCCAGAGCGTTCTCCGAATTACCCAGTTGTGACTGCAAATGCGCCACCAAGGGTGCGGCCAAGGTCACGACAAACCCTTCGACATCCTCGGAAAAACGATAACCGTGCACCGACAGCGGCGGCAGGATCAGCATCGCCGGGTCGGTCAATTGCGTGCGTTTACCTTCGATTTCAAGCTCTGCCTGACCTTTGAAAACGAAGAGTAACTGGCACAGATCAGCGTGGCGGTGGGGTTTGATTTCCCATTGATGTTCGCGACTGCGTTTGGAAATGGTTTCACAGTGCAGCAAGTCGGGGGTCGGCCAGTCCAGGCTTTCACCGTAGAGCTTGAACACCGGAATCGAAGGCAGGTCAGGCTTGTTCATCACTTCAATCCAGGCCTCGGGGTAGACGGGGCGATAATCGCACCGATTGGCAGAATGTACAGGTATCGGCTCAGTTTTCACCTTCAATTGACAGACTCGCAAGGGAAAAATGCAAGCACTCGATCCATAAAAATTATTCACCGGCTCTGGTCGCGTGACACTTGCGAGTCATAAAAACAATGAAAACGCTGAAGACCCAAATCGCCATCATTGGTGCCGGCCCCTCCGGTTTATTGCTCGGCCAATTGCTGCACAACGCCGGCATCGACACCCTCATTCTTGAACGCCAGACACCGGATTATGTACTCGGCCGAATCCGCGCCGGAGTCCTTGAACAAGGCATGGTAGAGCTGTTGCGCCAGGCCGGCGTGGGTCAGCGCATGGACGCCGAAGGACTGGTGCATGGCGGCTTCGACCTCGCCCTCGATGGCCGCCAGGTTCACATCGACCTGCACGCCCTGACCGGTGGCAAAACCGTGATGATCTACGGCCAGACCGAAGTCACCCGCGACCTGATGGCCGCCCGTCGGGACGCTGGCGCACAGACGATTTATCAAGCAAGCAATGTCGTTCCCCATGGCATGAAAAGCGACGAAGCCTTTGTCACGTTCGAAAAGGATGGCGAGACGTATCGCCTTGATTGCGACTACATCGCCGGTTGCGACGGCTTCCATGGCGTGGCCCGGCAATCGATTCCCGCCGAGTGCCTGAAAGTCTTCGAACGGGTCTATCCGTTCGGCTGGCTGGGGATTTTGGCCGACACGCCGCCGGTCCACGAAGAACTGGTCTACGCCCGCCACGAACGCGGGTTCGCGCTGTGCAGCATGCGTTCAGCGACTCGCACCCGTTATTACCTGCAAGTGCCGGTCGAGGAGAGCGTCGAGGATTGGTCCGATCAACGCTTCTGGGACGAGCTCAAATCCCGTCTGCCCCGGGCGCTGGCGGACAAACTGGTCACCGGGCCGTCCATCGAGAAAAGCATCGCGCCGCTGCGCAGTTTTGTCGTGGAACCGATGCAATACGGGCGGATGTTCCTGGTCGGTGATGCGGCGCACATCGTCCCGCCCACCGGCGCCAAGGGCCTGAACCTGGCCGCCAGCGACGTCAGCACGCTGTTCAATATTCTGCTGAAGGTGTACCGCGACGGGCGTGTGGATTTGCTGGAAAAGTATTCGCAAATCTGCCTGCGCCGGGTGTGGAAAGCCGAGCGGTTTTCCTGGTGGATGACCTCGATGCTGCACCATTTCGAGGAGCACGATGCCTTCAGCCAGCGCATCAGCGCATCGGAGCTGGACTACTTTGTGAACTCCGAGGCGGGTCGAAAAACTATTGCAGAAAATTACGTCGGGCTTCCATACGAGGCTATCGAATAGCCTGCTATCGACTTACACTGGCGAGCATTCACCCGCTCGCCGTGCCCGCAGGTTTTACCGTGACCAATCTGAACCAGCCTGAAACGCCCAAACCGGCCATTCGCAGTGTCTTGATCGCCCTGATGCTGGCGATCTTTCTCGGCGCGCTGGACCAGACCATCGTCGCGGTGTCGATGCCGGCCATTTCCGCGCAGTTCAAGGATGTCAGCCTGCTGGCCTGGGTGATTGCCGGCTACATGGTGGCGATGACCGTGGCGGTGCCGATTTACGGCAAACTTGGCGATCTGTATGGGCGGCGCAAGTTGATGCTGTTCGGCATGGGTCTGTTCACGGTGGCCTCGTTCTTTTGCGGCATGGCCCAGAGCATGGAGCAACTGGTGCTGGCGCGGATCCTTCAGGGCATCGGCGCCGGCGGGATGATTTCGGTCAGCCAGGCGATCATCGGCGACATCGTCCCACCCCGGGAGCGCGGTCGTTATCAGGGTTACTTCAGCAGCATGTACGCGGTGGCCAGTGTCGCCGGGCCGGTGCTCGGCGGGTACATGACCGAATACCTGTCCTGGCGCTGGGTGTTCCTGATCAACCTGCCGCTGGGCCTCGGCGCCTGGCTGGTGGCCAATCGCACGCTGGTGGGGCTGCCGGTGCCGCAACGCAAACCGATCATCGATTATGTCGGCACGGTGCTGATGATCATTGGGTTGACCGCTTTGTTGTTGGGCATCACTCAGGTCGGCCAAGGGCATTCATGGCGCAGCGCCGAAGTGCTCGGCCTGCTCGGTTGCGCGGTGGCGGTACTGGCGCTGTTTGTCTGGCATGAGCGCCGTGCGCGGGAGCCGTTGCTGCCGATGCATTTGTTCGCCAACCGCGACGCGATCTTTTGCTGGTGCACGATTTTCTTCACCAGTTTCCAGGCCATTTCCCTGATCGTGCTGATGCCGTTGCGCTTCCAGAGCGTCACCGGCGCCGGGGCCGACAGCGCCGCGCTGCACCTGTTGCCGCTGGCGATTGGCTTGCCGATTGGCGCCTATTTCGCCGGGCGCCGCACGTCGGTGACCGGACGCTACAAGCCGATGATCCTGACCGGCGCGCTGCTGATGCCGATCTCGATTCTGGGCATGGCGTTCAGTGCACCCCAGGCCTTGTTGATGAGCAGCCTGTTTATGTTGCTCAGCGGAATCGCCAGCGGCATGCAGTTCCCGACGTCATTGGTCGGCACGCAGAATTCGGTGGCGCAACGGGATATCGGCGTCGCCACCAGCACCACCAACCTGTTCCGCTCGCTGGGTGGCGCGGTGGGCGTGGCGCTGATGTCGGCGCTGTTGCTGGCGTTGTTGCAGGATTCGAGTTTCGCCCACCTGGCCGGCTCGACGCTGATTGCCGAGGGGCGTTCGGGGAATGTCTTGCTCGACGGTTTGAACGCCGCGCCGGGGGAAGCGCAGAACGCCTTGCGCGCGGAGTTGCTGCTGACGTTCCGGCATTTGCTGATGGTCAGTGCGGCGGTGTCATTGTTGGGGTTGGCGGCGGCGGTGGCCATGCCGAACAGGGTGTTGCGGGGGCGGGAAGATAAGGTTCGCTAGTCCCCCGCTCCGCGTGGGAATGCCTCAACGGACGCTCCGCGTTCGGCTTTGGATGGGACGCGCAGCGTCCCGGGCTGCATTCCCACGCAGAGCGTGGGAACGATCATTGCTCAAGGGCTGTAATACCCGACAGCCACCAGAAAATGCCCAACCTTCTTCAGATAAGCATGCTTGTCCTCAACCTTCCCGGTCACCGGGTTCTTCCAGCGATACTCGTACTCGCCCTGATCCTGCTTGGCGATCAACGCCAGAATCGGTTCGCCCACCGGTTTGCCTTCCGGGTCGTTGACCTTGCCGAAGTCGGTATTGATCAGCCTTAGATTGGTGCCATGGGCGACGTAGCGCTGGTTATCCAGATCCACCACGAACACATACAAGTCGTCCTGCAAGTAGCCGCCCTTGAGCGAGTTGATCGCCGTCAGCGTGCCCTTCTCATCTTTGGAGAGGTCGGCGGCGGCTTTATCGAGCAAGGCCTGGGCTTGCTGCGCCGATGCGCGGGGCACGTAGTAACCGACCGCCAGGATCCGCTGGCCAATGCGCTGATAGAACACGTGCTTGCGCTCGACCTTGCCGTCGGCCCAGTTCTGCCAGCGGTATTCAGCCTGCTGGATGCCGTTGCCTTCCGGCACTTTCAGGGCGTCCTTGAAGGCTTTCTGCAAATCCGGCGGCAGGGTCTCGGACACGTCGCGCCCGATCAACGCCGAGGACGGCCCACCGCTGGCGAGCATCACGCCTTGGGTGTCGACCACGAAGACGTAACGGTCCTTGTCGACAAACTCTCCCTGTCGGCTGAACGCCGCGAAGGCCTTGTCGCCGTTGTCGTGGTAATACGCCAGGGCTTTTTCCAGCAAGGCCCGGGCCGCCTGGCCGTCATCCTTGGCTGCCGTGGCCGCCTGAACCTGGCCTAGGCTCAGCAACAACATCCCCCCCAACCACGCCAACTTGTGCACAAACCCCATAGCGCATCCCTCGTTCTTGTTGATGTTTCAAGAGCGTAGACGGGGTTGGGGATATGGATGGATATTCAGCGAATCGCGGTGCGCGAGGCGAAAGAGCACTTTGAGGTGAGAGCGCTTTTGTGGCGAGGGAGCTTGCTCCCGCTCGGCTGCGCAGCAGTCGTAAACCCTGAGCATGCGGTGTGCCTGACACACTGCGGGGGAGCGCTTCGCACTCCAGCGGGAGCAAGCTCCCTCGCCACAGGCAAGCCCCTCGCCACAAAAGCGCCTTTGCTACAGATTTGGCGCGGCGGGCTATTTCGCCCGGGCGTTGATCTGCTGCTGCAAATTCTGGATCTGCGCTTGCAGGGTGTTGAGGTTGCGGGTGGTCTGGGCGCGGAAGGCGTCGAACTCGGCGGTGTTGGTCGGGTTTGGCGCGACGGCGGCCGGGCGGTTGTCCTGCTCGCTTTTGAGCACGACGATTTCCTGTTCCAGACGATCGATCGCCGCTGTCGGGTTGCCCTGTTTCTTCAGCGCAGCGATGTCGGCGTTGAGGCTTTTCAGCTCGGCGTCGACTTTGCTGGTGTCGGCCGGCGTGCTTTTCAGGGTCGCCAGGTCCGTGCTCAAGGTTTTCACCTGGGCCTGCAACTGCGCGTTGGCCGCCGTTTGCGCCGTGGTTTGCGCCGTCATCTGCGCCAGACGTTTGTCCAGATCGCTGGTCTGGCCGACCACACCCAGTTGGGCCTGGCTCTGGTCCTGGAGTTTGCTTTCCAGTTGTTTGATTTGCAGTTTCAGCGCTTCGCTGTCGCTGGAGACATTCGACTGGCTGGCCACCACCTTGCCGGAAATGTCCTGCAGGCGCCCCGCCGCTTCCTCACTGATCCGCGCGAAACTTTCCTGGGTCGCCACCAGTTGCTGCTCCATCAGCGAAATCTGCTGGAAGCTCCACCAGGCCAGGCCCGCGAACGCGAAGAACAACGCGCCGACCAAGGCCCACAACGGCCCGGTGCTGGCGCTTTTGACTTTGGTCACCGGCACCGGGCGCGAGTGCACGGTGGTGCGTTCACGGGCGGCCGGTGTGGTTGGGAAATCGTCGTCATCGAGGGGGTCGGCACGCAGGCTCGGTACATCGTCGAAGTCGTCGTTGGCATCGTTACGCATGGACATTGAGGCAACCTTTGTGGAACGCGGTGATGGCGGTGTGCGGCGAAGTATAACCCCCACTGCCGCATGGGTTGACCCTCAACCCCGCACTCGGTTCAGTGTCGGGACAGGTCCTACACCCATCAGCGAATATCCTGAGCCTTCCACCAGACGCAGAATTCATCGAGGGCGGCCCAGAGGCTGACTTTCGGATCGTAGTCCAGATAATGCCGGGCGCGGCTGATGTCCAAGGTGAAATTTTTGTTCATCACCTGCATACCCAAGCGCGACAGGGTCGGCTCGGGGCGCCCCGGCCAGAGTTTGCACACGCCTTCATTGAGCGCCGCGACGCTGTAGGCCAGGCCGTAGGAACGGTAGCGAGTGACCTGTGGGACGTCCATTTTGCGCATCACGTAATTCACCACATCCCACAACGGCACCGGCGCACCGTTGCTGATGTTGTAGGCCTTGCCCAATGCCGAGCCGCTGGCCAGCAAACTGCTGAGCAACGCTTCGTTGAGGTTTTGCATGCTGGTGAAATCGACCTTGTTCAGGCCGTTGCCGACAATCGCCAGGCGCCCCTTGCGCTGCATCTTCAGCAGACGCGGGAAGATGCTCATGTCGCCGGCACCGGTGACGAACCGCGGGCGCAGGGCAATGGTTTCGAGGCCGAATTCCTGGGCGCCGAAGACCTTTTGCTCGGCGAGGTACTTGGTGGCGGCGTAGTGATGCTTGAAACGCTTGGGCACTTGCTCTTCGGTCAGGCCCAGATGATCGCGGCCATCGAAGTAGATCGACGGCGACGACAGGTGCACCAGGCGCCGGACCCGCTGTTTCAGGCAGGCCTCGACCACGTTTTCGGTGACTTGGACGTTGCCCTGGTGAAACTCCTGATAGCGGCCCCACAAACCGACGGCGCCGGCGCAGTGCACCACGGCTTCGACGTCGGCGCACAGGTCGCGCACCAGTTCCGGGTCGCTCAAGTCACCCTGGATAAATTCGGCGCCACGGCGCACCAGGTGCTCGACCCCCTCGGCCCGGCGACCGTTGACCCGCACGTCCAGGCCCTGCTCCAGGGCGAAACGCGCAAAGCGTCCGCCAATGAAGCCGCTTGCGCCGGTGACCAGAATTTTCATGTAAAGCTCCAACAAAGCAGCAGCGAGCTTCAAGCTTCAAGCCGCAAGTTAAAAACACACCGCAAGCACTTCACTTGCAGCTTGCAGCTTGACGCTCATGGCTGCTCTCGGGGCACCAGCCATTGCTTCGACGAACGTACCAATTGGTCAGTGAGTAAACCCAGCAACTGACCGCCATTGCGCCAATGATGCCAGTACAGCGGCACATCGATGGGCTTATCTGGCAACAGCTCTACTAAAACACCTCGTTGCAGCTGCTCGCGCACCTGCAATTCCGGCACCAGGCCCCAGCCCAGCCCGGCTTCCGTGAGGCGGATAAAACCTTCGGATGATGGGCACAGATGGTGTTCGAAACCGCCATCCACGCCGAGAGATGCAAGGTAGCGATGCTGTAGGAAATCATCCGGGCCAAACACCAGCGCCGGGGTGCGCGGCAGCAACTCGGCGCGCACACCGTCGGGGAAATGCCGGGCAATGAACGCCGGGCTGGCCAACGCCCGGTAACGCATGGCGCCCAACAATACGCTGCGAGCCCCGGCCACCGGGCGTTCGCTGGCACAGAGACACGCCGCCACTTCCCCGGCGCGCATGCGTTTGAGGCCCACGGTCTGGTCTTCAACGACCAAGTCCATCAGCAAATGTTGCTCGGCGCAAAAATCCCCCACCGCATCGGCCCACCAGGTGGCGAGGCTGTCAGCGTTGAGGGCGATACGCAGGCGTTCCGGCAGGCCTGCTTCATCCAGCGCCGGCACCAGGGTCAGCAAATCCCGCTCAAGCAAGCGCACTTGCTGCACATGGTTGAGCAAACGCCGACCGATTTCAGTCGGCGCTGGCGGCGTCGCCCGCACCAACACCGGTTGGCCAATCCGCGCTTCCAGCAGTTTGATCCGCTGGGAGATCGCCGATTGCGACAACCCCAGCACCTGGGCGGCGCGTTCGAATCCGGCCTGCTCGACCACGGCGGCCAAGGCAGAAAGCAATTTATAGTCGAACATCAGTTTTCCTAATGAGCGATCAGCACTATTGGTTTTTCTTATACAGCGTAGCGCCGGAGAATGGCCAGCAAGAACTCTTGAACAAGGAATACCGACATGGCTGGCGAAACCTCATTGGCAACCCTGCTGCGCAGCATGAGCCCGCAACTCAACGCCGGCGAGTATGTGTTTTGTACGTTGCGCGACGGCACGCTGCCGGCGGGTCTGGAGATTGTCGGCAGCTTTCGCGAGCAGGAAGGTCTGACCGTCATTCTGGAAAAATCCCACGCCGAAAAGGCCGGTTTCAGCTTCGACTACGTCGCCGCGTGGATCACCTTGAACGTGCACTCGGCCCTGGAAGCCGTCGGCCTCACCGCCGCCTTCGCCACCGCACTGGGCAAGGCCGGCATCAGTTGCAACGTGATCGCCGGTTATTACCACGACCATTTATTCGTCGGCCAGGCCGATGCCGAACGCGCCCTGCACGTGTTGCGGGATCTCGCGGCCAACGGGGAGTAGAAAACCATGTGGCAAAGCTATGTAAATGGCCTGTTGGTCGCGGCGGGGCTGATCATGGCGATCGGCACCCAGAACGCCTTTGTGCTGGCCCAGAGCCTGCGCCGCGAACATCACCTGCCGGTCGCGGCGCTGTGCGTCGTTTGTGATGCGCTGCTGGTGGCTGCGGGCGTGTTCGGTCTGGCGACCGTGCTGGCGCATAACCCGACCTTGCTGGCGGTGGCCCGTTGGGGCGGCGCGGCGTTTCTGATTTGGTACGGTAGCCAGGCATTGCGCCGGGCCTGCGCGAAACAAAGCCTGGAACAGGGCGAAAACCAGACCGTGCGTTCGCTGCGGGCGGTGATGCTCAGTGCGTTGGCGGTGACCCTGCTCAATCCGCACGTTTATCTGGATACGGTTTTGCTGATCGGCTCCCTCGGCGCCCAACAGACCGAGCCCGGCGCCTATGTCGTCGGCGCGGCGAGCGCTTCTTTATTGTGGTTCTTTACGTTGGCGCTGGGCGCGGCATGGTTGGCGCCGTGGCTGGCACGGCCGAGTACCTGGCGGATTCTTGATCTGTTGGTGGCGGTGATGATGTTCACCGTAGCGTTCCAATTAATCACCACGCGCTGATTTATTCCAAAAGGCTAAGGGGATGCCCTCACTAAATGACGGTCGCGCCGCCACCCCGCAAAGCGCAACACTAGGCGTGAGGAGCGAGGTTTGGTGGTTCAAATGAGCGACGAACAACGACGGATTGCGCTTTGCGGGGTGGCGGCCCTTCGGGTTGGAGCTGTGATCGTGCCATGCGACGTTGCGGGACTCGAAGAGGCAAAAAGCATCCTCTTCGTCCCGCGCCTTGCCTGGCACGATCACAGCTCCAACGCGATCCGTCATTTAGTGAGGGCATCCCCTTGAACCTCTATCCCACACAGTTGTTGCGTGGTTATGCCGCACCCCCGGTGCTATGATCCGGTTCGATGCGCCGCAAAGAGTACAAACTCCCCGGCGCTTGTCTGGCCGCCCGTGATCGGCCTTGCGCTCACCGCAACTGACCTGATTAGGAGAATCATCATGGCTTTCGAATTGCCGCCGCTGCCCTACGCACACGATGCCCTGCAGCCGCACATTTCCAAGGAAACTCTGGAATACCACCACGACAAGCACCACAACACCTACGTCGTGAACCTGAACAACCTGGTGCCAGGCACCGAGTTCGAAGGCAAGACCCTGGAAGAAATCGTCAAATCTTCTTCGGGCGGCATCTTCAACAACGCCGCTCAGGTCTGGAACCACACCTTCTACTGGAACTGCCTGGCGCCAAACGCCGGCGGTCAACCGACCGGCGCGCTGGCTGAAGCCATCAACGCTTCGTTCGGTTCGTTCGACAAGTTCAAAGAAGAATTCAGCAAAACCTCCATCGGCACCTTCGGTTCCGGCTGGGGCTGGCTGGTGAAAAAAGCTGACGGTTCCCTGGCCCTGGCCAGCACCATCGGCGCAGGCAATCCGCTGACCAACGGCGACACCCCGCTGCTGACCTGCGACGTCTGGGAACACGCTTACTACATCGACTACCGCAACGTTCGTCCGAAGTACGTCGAAGCGTTCTGGAACCTGGTCAACTGGAAATTCGTGGCTGAGCAGTTCGAAGGCAAAACCTTCACCGCTTAAGATCGAAACCAGTCAAAAAAACCCGGCTTAGGTCGGGTTTTTTATGGGTGCTGGAAAGGCGTAGCCTGTACCGACGCCTTCGCGGGCAAGCCTTGCTCCTACAGGTTTGGGGTTGAATCGCGGTTATGCGCACGACACAAAACCTGTAGGAGCAAGGCTTGCCCGCGAAGAACGATAACGCGGTCAACCTGACGGAATGCCTAGCCCTGCGGGTCGACGATGTCCAACGCCCGATTCACAGCAAGGTCCGCCAGCATGACGACCTGCGCAATGGCCAGTGCCGTGCTGCGTTGGGAACCGCTCAGGTAGGTGGCGAAATCGCTGGCCAGGACACTTGCCGAAGCCAGTGATTCACAGGCGTGGGCCAGGAGGGTTTCGATGTTCATGTCCGGGGAAATCTGGAACATGGGGTTGGGGGTGTAGGGTGGGTCTGGGATTAATTTATCCATAAAAATTCCTCACGCGTTGAGGGCCACCACTTACCGTTCTCACGCGGTGAAGAGGTGGCAGCTATGTGCGGGGTGAGAAAACCGGTCATGGACACCCGGACCAGACAAAAGTCTGCCCGCACACAGCCGCCATAACGCATTTACGACAGGATAAGCTGGCGGCAATTATGCGTGTACGGGTTCTGTATGACCATAAGTTGCCGGGTTCTCACACCCGATCACTGAGGTTTCAGCGACACCCAAAAGGTTATTGAACCCGCTTCCTACGGGCAACCTGAAAACCTCGTGGGAAACGTCCGGTATTTTCGCAACCCATTAAACAAAAAACGGAACGCGGAGCGTCCCTGGCGGCATTCCAACGCGGAGCGTGGGAACGATCAAAACAGAGAACAAAAGCAGAGCGGCATGCACCGCCCGCCCTCACCACTCATTAGGCCGAGCGTTAGCTCGCCTGCTTTTGATCTTGCTCTACCGCCCCTTCGGGAGGCCGAGTGGAGGTTCTGCGCAGTGGGCAGCCCGGCATGGATGCCGGGCTAGCCGCCCCCGGCCATGGATGGCCGATGGCGGCGGGCCCACGGAGCAGGACCGGAGCGAGGGAACACCGAGCCTCAGCGAGGGGCCGGACGCCGGGGCGAGACCTTTTGGTTCCTTTTGGGGCGTTTGCCAAAAGGGACTCGCTGTAAGAGCGAAACCATAAGTGGCCGTAACCGCAGGAATGGATATGTACTCAACCAACAAGAGCCTGGTCGGCCCAGAGGCCGCCAAGCCCCACAAGCCCAGTCGAAATTTCCGACGATGAAACAAGCCGGAAGCCCCTTGCCCCAACGCCACAGCGGACTAACATCAACCCAAAGGAAAAATAGTCCCGATCCCCCTCAAGTTGAAGACCAAAACTACCGACACAGTACAAATAGGACAAACACTCAAAACAACAGAAAATTGGCCAAGCTACAGGCAAAATCCCCAGGGCTGAATTGTCCCTTTGACTGCCATCACGGGATTGCCAATACTCATGGCAACTTGATGCTACCCGCACGGAACAAGGAATAACCCTTTGAAGCTGGAACTCAAGAACAGCTTGTCGGTGAAGTTGCTCCGGGTCGTGCTCCTGTCGGCATTGATCGTCGGCGTGGTCTTGAGCTGCGCGCAGATCGTTTTCGATGCCTATAAAACACGCCAGGCCGTGGCCGGTGATGCCCAGCGCATCCTCGACATGTTCCGCGACCCCTCCACCCAGGCCGTCTACAGCCTGGACCGGGAGATGGGCATGCAAGTCATCGAGGGCCTGTTCCAGGACGACGCCGTGCGCCAGGCCTCCATCGGCCATCCCAACGAAGCCATGCTCGCGCAAAAGTCCCGCGAACTGCAGCATTCCAACAGCCGCTGGCTGACCGACCTGATCCTCGGCCAGGAACGCACGTTCACCACCCAACTGGTGGGTCGTGGGCCCTACAGCGAATATTACGGCGACCTGAGCATCACCCTCGACACCGCCACCTATGGCCAGGGTTTCATCGTCAGCTCGGTGATCATCTTCATTTCCGGTGTCTTGCGCGCCCTCGCCATGGGCCTGGTGCTGTACCTGGTGTACCACTGGCTGCTGACCAAGCCGCTGTCGCGGATCATCGAGCACCTGACCGAGATCAACCCCGACCGCCCCAGCGAACACAAGATTCCGCAGATCAAGGGCCACGAAAAGAACGAACTGGGGATCTGGATCAACACCGCCAACCAGTTGCTCGAATCCATCGAACGCAATACCCATCTGCGCCACGAAGCCGAAAACAGCCTGTTGCGCATGGCCCAGTACGATTTCCTCACCGGCCTGCCGAACCGCCAGCAATTGCAGCAGCAACTGGACAAGATCCTCGTCGATGCCGGCAAGCTGCAACGCCGGGTCGCGGTGCTGGTCGTGGGCCTGGATGACTTCAAGGGCATCAACGAACAATTCAGCTACCAGACCGGCGACCAACTGCTGCTGGCCCTGGCCGATCGCCTGCGCGCCCACAGCGGCCGCCTCGGCGCCCTCGCCCGTCTGGGCGGCGACCAGTTTGCGCTGGTCCAGGCCGACATCGAACAACCTTACGAAGCGGCCGAACTGGCGCAAAGCATCCTCGATGACCTGGAAGCGGCGTTTGCCCTCGATCATCAAGAGATTCGCCTGCGCGCCACCATCGGCATCACCCTGTTCCCCGAGGACGGTGACAGCACCGAGAAGTTGCTGCAAAAAGCCGAGCAGACCATGACCCTGGCCAAGACCCGCTCGCGCAACCGTTATCAGTTCTATATCGCCAGCGTCGACAGCGAGATGCGCCGACGCCGCGAACTGGAAAAAGACCTGCGCGATGCCCTGACCCGCGATCAGTTCTACCTCGTCTACCAACCGCAGATCAGCTACCGCGATCACCGGGTGGTGGGCGTCGAAGCGTTGATTCGCTGGCAGCATCCCGAACACGGGTTGGTACCGCCGGACCTGTTCATCCCGCTGGCCGAGCAGAACGGCACCATCATTGCCATTGGCGAATGGGTGCTGGATCAAGCCTGCAAGCAATTGCGCGAGTGGCATGACCAGGGTTTCGCCGACTTGCGCATGGCGGTGAACCTGTCCACCGTGCAACTGCACCACGCCGAGCTGCCACGGGTGGTCAACAACCTGTTGCAGATCTACCGCCTGCCGCCGCGCAGCCTGGAACTGGAAGTCACCGAAACCGGCCTGATGGAAGACATCAGCACCGCCGCCCAGCACTTGCTGAGCCTGCGCCGCTCCGGTGCGTTGATTGCGATTGACGACTTCGGCACCGGTTATTCATCGCTCAGCTATTTGAAAAGCCTGCCGCTGGACAAGATCAAGATCGACAAGAGCTTTGTGCAGGACCTGCTCGATGACGACGACGATGCCACCATCGTTCGGGCGATCATCCAGTTGGGCAAGAGCCTGGGCATGCAGGTGATTGCCGAAGGCGTGGAAACCGCCGAGCAAGAGGCCTACATCATTTCCGAGGGTTGCCACGAAGGTCAGGGTTACCACTACAGCAAACCACTGCCTGCGCGGGAGTTGAGTGCCTACTTGAAGCAGGCCCAGCGCAGTAACGCGGCTATTTTGTAAAAATCAAAAGATCGCAGCCTTCGGCAGCTCCATGAATCGCATCCCCGCGGAGCTGGCGAAGGCTGCGATCTTTTGATCTACCGCACCAAATTCCTGAATAAGAAATATTTCCAACCACAACCCTTTACACATAATGCGAAAGATTTGCATTATGTCGCAGCTTTGCGCGCCCATAGCGCCATTCCACCCCCAATCGAAGCAGGATGTTCGCCATGATTCGTATGCCTCTGGCTACCGCCAGTCTGTTGGCCATCGCTATTTCCCTCGCCGGTTGCGGCGAAGGCAAAGACAAGGCTGCCGCTCCACAAGCGCCAACACCGGCCGCCAGCACCGCCGCTGCTCCTGCCGTAGCGCCAGCCGCTGCCGGTAAAGTCGACGAAGCCGCCGCCAAAGCTGTGGTCGCGCATTATGCCGACATGGTCTTCGCCGTTTACAGCGATGCCGAATCTACCGCGAAAACCCTGCAAACCGCCGTCGACGCCTTCCTCGCCAAGCCGAACGCCGACACCCTCAAAGCCGCCAAGGCTGCCTGGGTCGCCGCACGCGTTCCTTACCTGCAGAGCGAAGTGTTCCGCTTCGGCAACACCATCATCGACGACTGGGAAGGTCAGGTGAACGCCTGGCCTCTGGACGAAGGCCTGATCGACTACGTCGACAAGACCTACGAACACGCACTGGGTAACCCGGGCGCCACCGCCAACATCATCGCCAACACCGAAGTCCAGGTCGGCGAAGACAAGGTCGACGTCAAAGACATCACCCCGGAAAAACTCGCCAGCCTGAACGAGCTGGGCGGTTCCGAAGCCAACGTCGCCACCGGCTATCACGCCATCGAATTTCTGCTCTGGGGTCAGGACCTGAACGGCACCGGCCCTGGCGCCGGTAACCGTCCGGCTTCGGACTACCTGGAAGGCAAAGGCGCAACTGGCGGTCACAACGATCGTCGCCGCGCCTACCTGAAATCCGTGACCCAACTGCTGGTCAGCGACCTGCAAGAAATGGTCGGCAACTGGAAGCCGAACGTGGCCGACAACTACCGCGCCACCCTGGAAGCCGAGCCAGCCGAAACCGGCCTGCGCAAAATGCTGTTCGGCATGGGCAGCCTGTCCCTGGGCGAACTGGCGGGCGAGCGCATGAAGGTTTCCCTGGAAGCCAACTCCCCGGAAGACGAACAGGATTGCTTCAGCGACAACACCCACAACTCGCACTTCTACGATGCCAAAGGCGTGCGTAACGTGTACCTGGGCGAATACACCCGCGTCGACGGCACCAAAATGACCGGCGCCAGCCTGTCGTCCCTGGTGGCCAAGGCCGACCCGGCTGCCGACACCGCACTGAAAGCCGACCTGGCCGCCACCGAAGCCAAGATCCAGGTCATGGTCGATCACGCCGCCAAGGGTGAGCACTACGACCAGTTGATCGCTGCCGGCAACACTGCAGGCAACCAGATCGTCCGCGACGCCATCGCATCCCTGGTCAAGCAGACCGGTTCGATCGAAGCCGCCGCTGGCAAACTGGGCATCAGCGACCTGAACCCGGACAACGCTGATCACGAGTTCTGATCAACGCTGGCTGAATAAAAAGGCGTCCTTCGGGTCGCCTTTTTCATTCCCGCCAGAACACAATCCCTTGTAGGAGCGAGGCTTGCCCGCGAAGACGGCTTCACATCCAACATCTTTGGTGACTGACACGCCGCTTTCGCGAGCAAGCTTCGCTCCTACATTGGATCGCAGTGACCGCGGTATCCGGGGAAACCTGCCCCACATCAACCAAACGATAATTCCTCTTATTCAAATTCCCCCGTCCTGTTAGACTTTGCGCCCTTATTTTGCTCGCCCGTCAGGAAGTCTGATGCCGTCGTTGCCTCTTCGCTGGTGCACCCTGTTCATGGCCTTGGGCCTGAGTGCCTGCGATGACGCCCCGCGTTTTACAACGGCCGAACCCGGTGAAGCCCGGTCCGGTGGCGCCGCGACGGTGCGCAAGACCGATCAGAATTCGTTTTCCCTGCCCTCGGCCAATCTGCCGCCGTCACGACGGGTGGATTTCAGCGTCGGCAACAGTTTTTTCCGTAGCCCCTGGGTGATCGCCCCGTCGACCACCACCGCCCGGGATGGCCTCGGCCCGCTGTTCAACACCAACGCCTGCCAGAACTGCCACATCAAGGACGGTCGCGGTCACCCGCCGACGCCTGATGCCACCAATGCGGTGTCGATGCTGGTGCGCCTGTCGATCCCGGATGCGCCGGCCTACGCCAAGGTCATCGAGCACCTGGGCGTGGTCCCGGAGCCGGTCTACGGCGGCCAACTCCAAGACATGTCGGTACCCGGCGTCGCCCCGGAAGGCAAAGTCCGAGTCGATTACACGCCCGTGCCGATTCGCTTCAAGGACGGCACCGAAGTCGAACTGCGCAAACCGGTCCTGCAAATCACCCAACTGGGCTACGGCCCGATGCACCCCGACACCCGGTTCTCGGCCCGCGTCGCGCCGCCAATGATCGGCCTGGGCCTGCTCGAAGCGATCCCCGACGAGGCGATCCTGGCCAATGCCGAGGCCCAGGCCAAAGACAAAAACGGCATCGCCGGGCGCCCGAACCAGGTCTGGGACGACGCCCAGCAAAAAACCGTCCTCGGCCGCTTCGGCTGGAAAGCCGGGCAACCGAACCTCAATCAACAAAACGTTCACGCGTTCTCTGGTGATATGGGCCTGACCACCAGCCTGCGACCTTTCGATGACTGCACCGACGCGCAAACCGCCTGCAAACAGGCGCCCAACGGCAATGGCCCGAACGGCGAGCCGGAAGTCAGCGACAACATCCTGCGCCTGGTGCTGTTCTACAGCCGCAACCTCGCCGTGCCCGCTCGCCGCGACATCAATGCGCCGCAAGTGCTGGCCGGCAAGAATCTGTTTTTCCAGGCCGGCTGCCAGTCCTGTCACACGCCGAAATACACCACCGCCGCCAACGCCGCCGAACCTGAACTGGCCAATCAAGTGATTCGCCCCTACAGCGATCTGCTGCTGCATGACATGGGCGACGGCCTGGCCGACAACCGCAGCGAATTTAAAGCCAGTGGCCGCGACTGGCGCACGCCGCCGTTGTGGGGCATTGGCCTGACCCAAGCGGTCAGTGGCCACACCCAGTTCTTGCACGACGGCCGCGCGCGCAATCTGCTTGAAGCCGTGCTCTGGCATGGCGGCGAAGCGAGCGCGGCGCAGCAACAGGTTTTGTCTTTCAATGCCGAGCAGCGCGCTGCGTTGTTGGCGTTTTTGAATTCTCTCTAAGCACTTAAAAGAATCGGGAGCCCGACATGTTCCGTCCCAAACTGTTGTTCACCAGCCTTGCAGCGCTCGCCCTCGGCGCCTGTTCGCCGCAGGATCCGCAAGCCGTCACTTCGGCAGCCATCGCCAAGCAAGTGATCCTGCCGACCTACAGCCGTTGGGTTGATGCCGACCGTCAACTGGCTGTCAGCGCCCTCGCCTACTGCGAAGGCAAGGCCGACCTGGAAACCGCTCGCAAAGATTTCCTGCACGCGCAGAAAGCCTGGGCCGAGCTGCAACCGTTGCTGATCGGGCCGCTGGCCGAGGGCAATCGTGCGTGGCAGGTGCAGTTCTGGCCGGACAAGAAAAACCTGGTCGGCCGTCAGGTCGAGCAACTGGTCACCGCCCAGCCGCAGATCGATGCCGCCGCCCTGGCCAAGTCGAGCGTGGTGGTTCAGGGCCTGTCGGCCTACGAATACATCCTGTTCGACAGCAAGCCTGACGTGGCCAACGACGCGCAGAAAGCCAAGTATTGCCCGCTGCTCAAAGCCATTGGCGAACGCCAGAAACTGCTAGCCGAAGAGATTCTGCAAAGCTGGAACAACACCGACGGTATGCTCGCGCAGATGAGCAAATTTCCGAACCAGCGTTACGCCGATTCCCATGAAGCGATCGCCGATCTGCTGCGGGTACAAGTCACCGCCCTCGACACCTTGAAGAAAAAACTCGGCACGCCGATGGGCCGCCAGACCAAGGGTGTGCCGCAACCGTTCCAGGCCGATGCGTGGCGCAGCCAGTCGTCCCTGACGGGCCTGGAAGCCAGCCTCGCCGCCGCCAAGACCGTGTGGGAAGGTGTCGACAACAAAGGCCTGCGCGGTCTGTTGCCGAGCGAGCAGAAGCCGTTGGCCGACAAGATCGATGCCGCCTACGCCGCTTCGCTCAAACTGTTCGCCAGCAACCAGCGCTCGCTGACCGAAATGCTCAACGACGATGCTGGCCGCCAACAGCTCAACGATCTCTACGACAGCCTCAACGTCGTCCATCGCCTGCACGAAGGCGAACTGGCCAAGGCGCTGGGCATCCAACTGGGCTTCAACGCCAACGACGGTGACTGATGAGGGCGAGTGCCATGCTGCGACGTCAGGCTCTGACTTTAGGTAGTTTGCTGCTGGGAGCAGTGACGCTGGGCGGCTGGACGCTGTTCAAGCACAAGGACAAGAGCCCGCTGCTGCTCTCGGCGCGGGACGATACCGACGGCAAGCATTACGCCGTCGGTTATCGGCTGGATGGCACCCGGGTGTTCGCCACCCAGGTCGGCCAGCGTTGCCACGACATCATCAATCACCCGACCCTGGCGATGGCGCTGTTCGTGGCCCGTCGTCCCGGCACCGAGAGTTACCTGATCGACCTGCGCGACGGCACGTTGCTGCAAACCGTGACCTCACAGCCGAACCGGCATTTCTACGGGCACGCGGTGATCCACAAGGATGGCGAGTTCTTGTACGCCACTGAGAACGACACCTCCGATCCGGGTCGTGGCTTGCTGGGTGTGTATAAGTTCGAAGGTGAGCGACTTATCCACAGCGGTGAGATGCCTACTCACGGCGTCGGCCCGCATCAGGTGTCATGGATGCCCGACGGCGAAACCCTGGTGGTGGCCAACGGCGGGATTCGCACCGAGGCCGAAAGCCGGGTCGAGATGAACCTCAACGCCATGGAACCGAGCCTGGTTTTGATGCAGCGCGACGGCACGCTGTTGAGCAAGGAAACCCTCGCCCAGCAGATGAACAGCGTGCGCCACCTGGGGATTGCCAGCGACGGCACGATCCTCGCCAGCCAGCAATTCATGGGCCCCTCCCATGAGTCGTCGGAGTTGCTGGCGATCAAGCGTCCGGGCCAGCCGTTCGTGGCGTTCCCGGTGCCTGAGCACCAGTTGCAAGCCATGGGGCATTACACCGCCAGCGTCGCGGTGCACAGCGAACTGCGCCTGGTCGCGCTGACCGCGCCACGGGGCAATCGCTTCTTCATCTGGGACCTGGACAGCGGCGAAGTGCGCCTGGATGCGCCGCTGCCGGACTGCGCCGGAGTCGGCGCGGTGGCGGACGGGTTTGTCGTGACCTCGGGTCAGGGCCGTTGCCGGTACTACGATTGCCGTCAGACAGATCTGGTTGCAAAACCGTTGGAGTTGCCGGCGGGGCTCTGGGACAACCACCTTCACCTCATCTGAGCGCCCTCCTCCCCAGTGGGTGAATTTACCCTGTGGCGAGGGGGCTTGCCCCCGTTGGAGCGCGAAGCGCTCCCTTACATTTCTCCAGTCATCCCGCATTTACAGGTTTTACGACGGCTTCGCAGCCGAACGGGGGCAAGCCCCTTCGCCACAAGTTTTGTGTTCGCCCCATTACAGACTGTAATAAGTGCCAGTTGGATTACCCCCCGCACTCGGAGTAATGTTCCGCCTGTCTCACCTGATTTTCTCCAAGGAAGTGGAAATATGCTGCGTCGCCGCATGCTGATCATGTTGGGGGTTGTCCTGCTTATTGTGCTGGCCCTGGGCGGGTACAAGGCCTTTTCGATCTACACGATGGTCCAGGGTTTCGCCAAGCCGAAACCGCCCATCAGCGTCGCCGTGGCCACGGCCGTCGAACAGCCGTGGCAGATGCGCTTGCCCACTGTCGGCACGCTCAAGGCGTTGCAGGGAGTGAACCTGAGCCTGGAGATCGCCGGCACCGTCAAGGAGCTGATGTTCGAGTCCGGGCAGAAGGTCAAGGCCGGGCAACCGCTGCTGCAACTGGACAGCGCCGTGGAGAGTGCCCTGCTGGAAACCGCCCAGGCTGACCTCGGGTTGGCCCAGCTGGATTTCGGGCGTGGCAGTCAGTTGGTCGATAGCCGGGCCATCTCCAAAGGCGAGTACGACCGGCTCTCGGCGCAGTTGCAAAAGAACAAGGCCACGGTCAATCAGCTCAAGGCCTCCCTGGCGAAAAAACGCATCCTCGCGCCGTTCAGTGGCACCATCGGCATCCGTCAGGTTGACGTCGGCGACTACCTCCCCAGCGGCACCATGGTCGCCACCCTGCAAGACCTCAGCAGCCTCTATGTCGACTTCTTCCTGCCCGAACAATCGGTGCCGAAAATCGCCCTCGGCCAACCGATCCAGGTCATCGTCGCGGCTTACCCGTCGCAGAGCTTCCCCGGCACCATCAGTGCGATCAACCCGAAGGTCGAGAACAGCACCCGCAATATTCTGGTGCGTGCGACGCTGGCCAACCCGGACGGCAAGTTGCTGCCGGGCATGTTCGCCAGCCTGCAAGTGATGCTGCCGGATCCGCAAAAGCACATCGTGGTCCCGGAAAGCGCGATCACCTACACCCTCTACGGCAACTCGCTGTACGTGGTCGCGCAGAAAAAAGCCGAGGACGGCACGGTGGAAAAAGATGACAAGGGCCAACCGATCCTGATCGCCGAACGCCGCTTCATCGAAACCGGCGACCGCCGCGATGGCCTGGTGATGATCAACAAAGGCGTGCAGAGCGGCGAACAAGTGGTCACGGCCGGCCAGATCAAACTGGACAACGGCGCACACATTGCCATCAGCGACGACAAGACCCTGACCGATAAGAACAGTCAGCCACGCACTGACTGATCAAGGAATCTTCATGGCTTTTACCGATCCGTTCATCCGCCGCCCGGTGCTCGCCACGGTGGTCAGCCTGTTGATTGTGCTGCTGGGCTTCCAGGCCTGGAGCAAGCTGCCGCTGCGCCAATACCCGCAAATGGAAAACGCCCTGATCACGGTAACCACCGCCTACCCCGGGGCCAACGCCGAAACCATTCAGGGCTACATCACCCAGCCGATGCAGCAGAGCCTGGCGAGCGCCGAGGGCATCGACTACATGACCTCGGTCAGTCGCCAGAACTTCTCGGTGATCTCCGTCTACGCACGCATCGGTTCCAACAGCGACCGCTTGTTCACCGAGTTGCTGGCCAAGGCCAACGAGGTGAAGAACAAGCTGCCCCAGGACGCCGAAGACCCGGTGCTGAGCAAGGAAGCCGCCGACGCCTCGGCGCTGATGTACATCAGTTATTTCAGCAAGGAGCTGAGCAACCCACAGATCACCGATTACCTGTCCCGGGTCATCCAGCCCAAACTGGCGACACTGCCCGGCATGGCCGAAGCCGAGATTCTCGGCAACCAGGTGTTCGCCATGCGCTTGTGGCTGGACCCGGTGAAACTGGCCGGGTTCGGCTTGAGCGCCAGCGATGTGACCAACGCGGTGCGCCAGTACAACTTCCTCTCCGCCGCCGGCGAAGTCAAAGGCGAGTACGTGGTCACCAGCATCAACGCCAACACCGAACTCAAGTCCGCCGAGGCCTTCGCCGCGATTCCGCTCAAGGTCGATGGCGACAGCCGAGTGCTGCTCAGCGATGTCGCGCGGGTCGAAATGGGCGCCGAGAACTACAACGCCATCAGCTCCTTCGGCGGTACACCCTCGGTGTACATCGGCATCAAGGCCACCCCGGGCGCCAACCCGCTGGACGTGATCAAGGAAGTGCGCAAGATCATGCCGGAGCTGGAAGCCCAGTTGCCGCCCAACCTTAAAAGCGAAATCGCCTACGACGCCACGCTGTTTATCCAGGCCTCGATCAACGAGGTGATCAAGACCCTGTTTGAGGCGGTGCTGATCGTCATAGTCGTCGTCTTCCTGTTCCTCGGCGCCCTGCGTTCGGTGGTGATCCCGGTGGTGACCATCCCGCTGTCGATGATCGGCGTGATGTTCTTCATGCAGATGATGGGTTACTCGATCAACCTGCTGACCCTGCTGGCGATGGTGTTGGCCATCGGGCTGGTGGTGGACGATGCGATTGTGGTGGTGGAGAACATTCACCGGCACATCGAGGAAGGCAAGACACCGCTGGACGCTGCCATTGAAGGCGCCCGGGAAATCGCCATGCCCGTGGTGTCCATGACCATCACACTGGCGGCGGTCTATGCGCCGATCGGCTTTCTGACGGGCCTCACGGGGGCGCTATTCAAGGAATTCGCCCTGACGCTGGCCGGGGCGGTGGTGATTTCCGGCATCGTCGCCCTGACCCTGTCGCCGATGATGTGCGCCTATTTGCTGCGCCATGACACCAATCCCAGCGGCCTGGCCCATCGCCTCGACCTGATTTTCGAAGGCCTCAAGCGCCGCTATCAGAGCATGCTGCACGGCACGCTCAATACCCGGCCGGTGGTGCTGGTGTTCGCGGTGATCGTGCTGTGCCTGATCCCGGTATTTTTAAAGTTCGCCAAAACGGAACTGGCACCGGACGAGGACCAGGGCATCATTTTCATGATTGCCAACGCCCCGCAACCGACCAACCTCGACTACCTGAACACTTACACCGACGAGTTCATCACGATCTTCAAGGAGTTTCCCGAGTACTACTCCTCGTTCCAGATCAATGGCTTCAACGGCGTGCAATCGGGTATCGGTGGCTTCCTGCTCAAACCGTGGAACGAGCGCGGCCGCACGCAAATGCAGATCCTGCCCGAAGTTCAGAAAAAGCTGGGGAGCATTCCCGGCTTGCAGATTTTCGGTTTCAACCTGCCGTCCCTGCCGGGCACCGGTGAAGGCTTGCCGTTCCAGTTCATCATCAACACCGCCAACGACTACGCCTCGCTGCTGGACGTGGCGGACCGGGTGAAAAAACGCGCGCTGGAGTCCGGCAAGTTTGCCTTCGTCGACATCGACCTGGCGTTCGACAAGCCGGAAGTGGTGGTGGATATCGACCGCGCCAAGGCCGCGCAGATGGGCGTGTCGATGCAGGACCTCGGTGGCACCCTGGCGACGTTGCTGGGTGAGGCGGAAATCAATCGGTTTACCATCGAAGGGCGCAGCTACAAGGTCATCGCCCAGGTCGAACGGGCCTACCGGGATAACCCTGACTGGCTGAACAATTACTACGTCAAGAACACCAAGGGCGAACTGCTGCCACTGTCGACCCTGATCACCGTGACCGACCGGGCGCGGCCACGGCAGTTGAACCAGTTCCAGCAGCTCAACGCGGCGGCGGTGACCGGGTTCCCGCTGGTCAGCATGGGCGAGGCCATCGACACCGTGCGCCAGATCGCCCAGGAAGAAGCGCCGGTGGGTTTTGCCTTTGACTATGGCGGCACGTCACGGCAATTCGTTCAGGAAGGCAGCGCGCTGTGGGTCACGTTCGCCCTGGCCCTGGCGATCATTTTCCTGGTGCTGGCGGCGCAGTTCGAAAGCTTCCGTGATCCGCTGGTGATTCTGGTCACCGTGCCGCTGTCGATTTGCGGGGCGTTGATCCCGCTGTTCCTCGGCTGGTCGAGCATGAACATCTATACCCAGGTCGGGTTGGTGACGTTGATCGGGCTGATCAGCAAACACGGGATCCTGATCGTGGAGTTCGCCAACAAGCTGCGCAAGGAGAAAGGTCTGACTCCGCGCGAAGCGGTGGAGGAAGCGGCGGCCATTCGTCTGCGGCCGGTGTTGATGACCACCGCGGCGATGGTGTTCGGCATGGTGCCGTTGATTCTGGCCACCGGTGCGGGGGCCGTCAGCCGCTTCGATATTGGCACGGTGATCGCCACGGGGATGTCGATCGGGACGTTGTTTACCTTGTTCGTGCTGCCGTGTGTGTACACGTTGCTGGCCAAGCCCGATAAACCCTCCGTCCGATGATCGTTCCCACGCTCCGCGTGGGAATGCCTCTTGTGACGCTCTGCGTCACGCTTTGGGACGCGGAGCGTGGGAACGATCAACGATCAGCCAAAAAAAAGACCCCGCATCTGCGAGGCCTTTTATTTTGGCTTCAATCTGTTCAACTTTGCGGCCTCAATCCCTGTGAAAGTCCGAACATGAACAGTAACAAGTCATGATCAGGTTGTGTGGCCACGGCTGCTTTGGCAACCCGTGGCAACGGACAGTGAGCGCCATCGTTCACTGCACTGAGGACTTGCGTGCGGGGCTGCTCCCAAGCCGCCACCGCCAATGAAGCAACTGCCAAGGCTCCTAGAAGAAACACACCTCGTGCAATTTCGAGTTTCATCGCTATAAACCCTTGATAGCGCTGCCAAACGCCGTCTCATAAAAGTAGACCAGATTCTTCCAGTCTGTATCGCTGAACGACGAGTGGCGACGCAGCTGCTTCATGTCATGGGCGGCGGCACGCTGGGCGGTCAAACGCTGGCGGCACTTTTCAAGATCGATCAACGCCACTTCCACCGTGGCCGCATCCCCTTCGCCAGTCACCCGCACGAATACGTGTTTGATGTAGATGCAGCTGTGCTGCCAGCGCCCCTTGTGCATGCGGGCCAGGTTCTCGGCCAGTTCCTTGAGGACGCGCTCGTGTACCACTTCGCCATGACGCTCGCGACCGCCACCGGCATACCAGTGTTCGATTTCCTCAAAGCCATCCAGAGACTTGGTAACCAGCAACGCGCGCCATTTGTGCACCGGGTCCCGTTGGGCACCACAGAACACCATTTCCGGCACGCGCACGCCGAGCGCCGTCAAACCGATCAGCGCATCCTGCTCGCGCAATACGGTCGGTCGGCCGAACGGGTGCAACCAACTGCGGTAGATATGCCCGGTCTGACGCTTGGCATACAGCAGTTGCCCGTCGTTGCCCCGGACGCGCTGCACGCCACTTTCCCCGCCGCGACGGACGTTGGGTTCTTCTACCCATTCACCGCGCTGATTCCAGAAATAGTCGAAGCGGTCCTGGGAAGCGACTTCCGTTTCTGCTGCACATTGCACTGCCATCCTGTTACCTCTTGCGTAATACGTAAACTCGCCACATGGCATAGAGCGGTAAAAAGTCCAGTTGTTCCTGGATACGAAAACCCGCCTGTTCGAACTCCTTTTCAACCGTGGTGGCCGGTAACACAAAGCGATTTTGGTAACCTTCCTGCCCGCGCTTTTTCTCGGCGCGCTTGCGCTTCCAGGCCTTGAAATTGCCGTCCACCCACAACGAAATGATCACGCTGTCACGGGTGACACGCTCGAATTCGCGCAGGATGGCCAGTCGATGCTCGGCTTCCCCGATGTGATGGAGCAAACGCATGCAAAAAATGCTGTCGACGGCGTTATCAGGCAAAGCAATGTCGAATGCAGAAGTGTGCAAGGGTTGTACCCGTTTCACCACTTCAGCCGGCTGCGACTGGGTCGCAATTTTCAACATTGATTCGGAGTTGTCGGCTCCGATGATCACCCGATTGGGCTTTTCTGCCAGTAACGGCCAGAAACGCCCGGCACCACTGGGTAAATCGAGGACCAAACCAGGCTCGCCGGCCAGGGTCAGCGCCTTGCGTGCCAGTTGTTCGTCACGCCAATGGGACAATCGACGACCGAGACCGTCCTGGTGCTTGCGCAAATATTTTTGCGCGTGTTGATCGTCGTACTTTTCCGAAAAATCCAGCTTGATCGGGCCCGTCATATCAAATGCTCCTGAATTGCTGATGGCAACCACCTTAGGTAGCGTCATGTCAGCGTCAGGTCATGACTTTGTGAAAACTTCGTTGTGTACAATCACCAAGTATTTCAGGGTTTTACAAGGATTGGATAGTGGCGCGGGGCCACCGCCTTTCAATCAGGCCCGAGGCTTACCCAATTCCACTTCAAAACGGCAGCCGTTTGGTTCCATGGTGGTCAGGCTGACGGTCCAGCCCTGGCTCTCACAGATCCGCTGCACCAGCGACAAGCCCAGCCCCAGGCCTTCGCCACGTTTTTCGGAGCCCCGCACAAAGGGTTCGAACATCGCCTCGCGCTTTTCTTCCGGAATACCGACACCGCTGTCCTCGACGACGAACCCGGTACCTCTCAGGGTGAGGCGAATGAACCCGGTTTCGGTGTAGTGCAGAGCATTGCGCAACAGGTTGCCCATGACCGCATGCAACAGCGTCGCGTTGTAGCCCTGATTCGCAGGACTTCCCCGCTCGAAGTCCAGCGTCAAGCCCTTGGACTCGATCGGCTCACGCCAGAGATTGAGCAGCCCGTCAGCCACCTGGCTGACCGTCTGCTGCGGGGACATGCTGGCGTCTTCATGCTGGGCACGGGCAAGCATCAGGAAGGTTTGCACCAACTCACGCATTTCCTCACAGGCCCTGGCGATGCGCTCGACCTGGGCGCGACCGCGCTGGTCGATGCCAGGGTTTTCCAGCAGCAATTCGCAGGAACTGGCCAAGACCATCAGCGGGGTGCGCAACTCATGACTGACGTCACTGGTGAACAGGCGCTCACGGGTCAAAGCCTGGCGCAGACGTCCGAGCGTGGCGTCGAAGGCCACCGCCAGTTCGCCCACTTCGTCCGCGGCGTAGTCGGGCGCCAAGGGCGGCGCCAAACCCAATAACTGATCGCGATGCCGTACTTGCCGAGCCAGCCGCACCACGGGCGCCATGACTTTGCGCGCCAGGATCCAGCCGAGAAAAACCGCCAGTGCCAGGCTCAGGACGAAGCCCACCAGCACCACGGCAAACAGCACCCGCTCACGCTCCTCGAAATCACTCTGATCCTGCAACAGCACGTACCGCCGGCCGTCGACGACTTCGACCATCGCGTGATACGAGAGCTGCTCGCGAAACACTTCGTGAAAACCCGGTTCCAGGTGACGCAGGTCCTTGGGCAACTCGAAGTCCCCTGGCCCGCCACTGAAATAGAACAGCTGGTCGGGCTCCGGGCGGTGGCTCCAGTCCGAGACGCTGTCCATCAGCAATAGCCGTTGCAAGTCGCCGCCCAGGCCTGCCGAAATCAGTTTCTCTTCCACCAGGTGCACGGTCGCCACGATGCCCATGGCGAAGGCCCCGGCCACCAGCGCGCTCATCAGCGCAAAGGCAATGATGATCCGTTGAGCAAGGCTCTGCTTAAACTCCATCACGGCCCTCGGCCAAGCGATAACCCACACCGTGCACGGTTTGCAGCAAAGGCTTGGCAAAAGGCTTGTCGATCACCTGGCGCAGTTGATGAACGTGGCTGCGCAGGCTGTCGCTGTCCGGGCAATCATCGCCCCACAGGGCTTCTTCAAGGATTTCGCGGCGCAGCACGTGGGGGCTTTTCTGCATCAGCACCGCCAGCAACTTGAGGCCGACCGGATTGAGTTTCAGCAGGCGGCCTTCGCGTGTCACTTCCAGGGTGTCGAGGTCGTAGTTCAGGTCGCCGACCTGCAGGGTACGCCGCCCGCCGCCCTGGGCCCGACGCATGACCGCTTCGATGCGTGCCGCCAGTTCGGACAGGGCGAAAGGTTTGATCAAGTAGTCGTCGGCGCCGGACTTGAAGCCCTGCAAGCGGTCATCCAATTGATCCCGGGCGGTGAGCATGATCACCGGCGTATCACGGCGGGCGTCTTCACGCAGGCGCTTGCACAAGGTATAGCCGTCAATGCCGGGCAGCATGATGTCGAGCACGATCAAGTCGTAATGCTCGGTGGCCGCCAGGTGCAGTCCCGACAAACCATCCTGCGCGCAATCCACGGTGTAGCCCTTGAGCCCCAGGTAGTCCGCCAGATTGGCGAGGATATCGCGGTTGTCTTCAACCAATAGAATTCGCATGGGCACTCCTCCGTACACAGTAACGGCCATCTTCGGCTCGCGCAGCTTACGGCCAAGCGCAGCGCAGGGCTAGGGCCGAAGACCGGATCCATCCATTCGTCCAACAAAATGAAAGACTTAACAAGTTTTTCACTATCGGTTCACAACCTGACTACAGTGGCCCGGTGAAACTCCCGCGCCATTGATATAAGGAATGTAGCCAATGGACTTTTTCAAGACAGCGCCTATGCGCTTTCTGCTGCTCGTCACCAGCGCCTGGCTGGTGATTTTCTCTTTGACCCGGACCGTTCTGCTGCTCACTCACCTGGATGAGGCCGGTAGCGGTTTTGTGTCGGTTTTTGCCATCGGATTTCTTTACGACCTCGGGTTCATTGCCTATGCGGCTTTGCCGATGGGCCTCTACCTGCTGCTCTGCCCGCCCGCCTTGTGGCGTCGCCGGGGCCATCGCTGGTTACTGCAAGGGCTGTTGACCGTCAGCCTGTTTGCCATGCTGTTCACGTCCGTGGCCGAATGGTTGTTCTGGGACGAGTTCGGCGTGCGTTTCAACTTCATCGCCGTGGATTACCTGGTGTATTCCGATGAAGTCTTGAACAACCTGCTGGAGTCGTACCCGATCGGCACGTTGCTGAGCATCCTCGCCGTGCTGGCCGTGGCCCTGAGCTTCGCGTTGCGCAGGGCCTTCAATGCGGCACTGGACGCACCGCTGCCGCCACTGCGTCGACGCCTGGTCAATGCCTTGGGCTTGTTGATCGTCGCCGGCCTGAGCCTGCAACTGCTCAGCCAGGACGCACCGCGCGCCCAGGGTGGCAACGCCTATCAAAATGAATTGGCAAGCAATGGCCCGTACCAGTTCTTCGCCGCGTTTCGCAACAATGAGCTGGACTACCCGCAGTTCTACAAAAGTCTGCCGCCCGACGTCGTGGCCCAGCAGATTCGCGCCGAACTGAGCGAACCTAACGCACAGTTCGTTGGCCAGGACCCACAAGACATCCGCCGCAACATCGATAACCCGGGCACCCCGCGCAAACCCAACATCGTGCTGGTGACCATCGAAAGTTTCAGCGCCAAGTACATGGGCAGCAACGGCGACGAGCGCAACCTGACGCCCAACCTGGATGCCCTGCGCAAACAGAGCCTGTACTTCAATAATTTCTACGCCACCGGCACCCGCACCGATCGCGGCCTGGAAGCCATTACCCTGGCCATCCCGCCGACGCCGGGCCGTTCGATCGTCAAGCGCGTGGGCCGTGAAAGCGGTTTCGCCAGCCTCGGCCAGCAGCTCGGTGCCGTGGGTTACGACAGCGTGTTCGTGTATGGCGGGCGTGGTTACTTCGACAATATGAACGCGTTTTTCAGCGGTAACGGTTATCGCGTGGTTGACCAGAGCAGCGTCGATGAAGCGCAAATTCACTTCAAGAACGCCTGGGGTATGGCTGACGAAGATCTCTACACCCAGACCCTGAAACTGGCCGACGCCGACTACGCCAAACAGCAGCCCTTTCTGCTGCAACTGATGACCACCTCCAATCATCGGCCTTACACCTATCCGGACAATCGCATCGACATCAAGTCCGGCAACGGTCGAGACGGCGCGGTGAAGTACACCGACTATGCCATCGGCCAGTTTCTGGAACAGGCGCGGCAAAAGCCGTGGTTCGACAATACGATTTTCGTGTTCGTCGCCGACCACACCGCAGGCAGCGCCGGTAAGGAAGACTTGCCGATCAGCAACTATCAGATTCCGTTGTTCATCTACGCGCCGAAGCTGATCGAGGCCCGGGAAACCGCACAACTGGCGAGCCAGATTGATCTGGCGCCGACGTTGCTGGGCTTGCTGAACCTGGATTACCAATCGACATTTTTCGGGCGCAATCTGTTGCAGGACAATCCCCTGCCACCGCGCGTCGTGGTCGGCAATTATCAGCACCTGGGGTTGTTCGACGGCAAGGATCTGGCGATCCTGAGTCCGCGCCAGGGCCTGCGCCGGCATGACGACGCACTGACCGAAAGCCGCGAATCGAAGGCCGAGGCCAGCGACCCGTTGATCACCCGCGCCATCACGTACTACCAAAGCGCCAGTTATGGCTTCAAGCAACAGCTGCTTGGCTGGAAAGCGCCCAAGGAGGGCACGCCCCAGGTCAGCGTACGTTAACCGAATGACCCCGGGCTGATGCCCCGGGGCTTTTTCCTACGTTCAGGATCCACCATGTCATCAACTGCTGTTCGCCCCGTGTCCAGGCCGCTCAATTTCTGGGTGTGCCTCGGGGTTCCCGCCATCGCGGCCATCGTGCTGCTGCTGCTCGAACTGACCGATCTGGACATGAATCTGGCCAGGTACTTTTATGATCCGGCGGCCGGGGACTTCATTGGCCGCCACAGCTACTTCCTCGAAGACATCCTGCATGACCGGGCCAAACAGGTGGTCATCGCTTTCTCGGTGTTTGCGGTGATCGGTTTCATCTGCGCGTTTTTTGTCGACAAGCTCAAACCGTTCAAACGGGAGCTGGGTTGCCTGGTGCTGTCGTTGGGCCTGGCCACGTCCTTTGTCACCCCGGTCAAAGTGGTGACAGCGGTGCAATGCCCATGGAGCCTGGAACAGTTCGGCGGCCATGAAACCTACAGCGAACTGCTGAGCCCGCGCCCACACACCGACAAACCGGGCCGCTGCTGGCCGGGTGGTCATGCGGCAACTGGTTTTACGCTGTTTGCGCTGTTCTTTGTGCTGCGCGACCGCCGTCCACGGCTGGCGCGCAAGGCGTTTATCTTTGCCGCGGCGCTGGGCACGGTGTTTTCCATCAGCCGGATGATGCAGGGCGCGCACTTCTTCTCGCACAACGTGTGGACGGCGATTTTCTGCTGGTTGATTTGTCTGGGGTCGTATTACTACATCCTGTATCGACCGGCGGGCAAGGCTGAACGGGTTACCAAGACGCAATCGGTCAGCGTCTGAGCTGACGTCTTCGCGGGCAAGCCTCGCTCCTACAGGATCGTGGTTGTCATCGCGATTGATGACACAACACCTCCCCCTGCAGGAGCGAGGCTTGCCCGCGAAGAGGCCGTAAGAATCAACATACCTTTTGACCAATAATAAAAAACCCCGCCTGCTTTCGCAGGCGGGGTTTTTTTACAGGGGTAAGGCTGGCTTACATCATGCCGCCCATGCCACCCATACCGCCCATGTCTGGCATACCGCCGCCAGCACCGCCTTCTTCCTTGATCTCGGCGATCATGGCTTCGGTGGTGATCATCAGGCTGGCGATGGAAGCCGCTGCCTGAAGCGCCGAACGCGTCACTTTAGCCGGGTCCAGGATGCCCATTTCGATCATGTCGCCGTATTCGCCGGTAGCAGCGTTGTAACCGTAGTTACCCGAACCCTGCTTGACCTTGTCGACTACAACGCTTGGCTCGTCGCCGGAGTTGGCAACGATCTGGCGCAGTGGCGCTTCAACAGCGCGACGCAGCAACTGGATACCAACGTCTTGATCAGCGTTGTCGCCTTTCAGTTCGGAGATAGCCTGCAGAGCGCGAACCAGTGCCACGCCGCCGCCAGGTACCACGCCTTCTTCAACGGCTGCACGGGTAGCGTGCAGGGCGTCTTCAACGCGGGCTTTCTTCTCTTTCATTTCGACTTCGGAACCAGCGCCAACCTTGATCACTGCAACGCCGCCGGACAGCTTGGCCAGACGCTCTTGCAGTTTTTCACGGTCGTAGTCGGACGAAGTGTCAGCCACTTGCTGACGGATTTGCAGAACGCGAGCCTGGATATCAGTCTCAACGCCAGCGCCGTCGATCACGGTGGTGTTTTCTTTGGACAGGATCACGCGCTTGGCATTACCCAGGTGTTCCAGGGTAGTGCTTTCCAGGCTCAGACCGATCTCTTCGGAGATAACGGTACCGCCAGTCAGGACAGCGATGTCCTGCAGCATGGCCTTGCGACGGTCGCCGAAGCCCGGAGCCTTGACGGCTGCGACTTTAACGATGCCACGCATGTTGTTCACAACCAGAGTCGCCAGGGCTTCGCCTTCAACGTCTTCGGCCACGATCAGCAGTGGACGGCCGGCTTTGGCAACGGCTTCCAGTACTGGCAACATTTCGCGGATGTTCGAGATCTTTTTGTCGACCAGCAGGATCAGTGGACCGTCGAGCTCGGCGGTCATGGTCTCTGGCTTGTTGACGAAGTACGGGGACAGGTAGCCACGGTCGAACTGCATGCCTTCAACAACCGACAGTTCGTTTTCCAGGCCCGAGCCTTCTTCAACGGTGATCACGCCTTCTTTACCGACTTTTTCCATGGCTTCGGCAATGATGTCGCCGATGGAGTTGTCGGAGTTGGCCGAGATGGTGCCGACCTGAGCGATGGCCTTGGTGTCAGCGCAAGGCTTGGACAGGGCTTTGAGCTCTTTGACGATAGCGATGGTCGCTTTGTCGATGCCGCGCTTCAGGTCCATCGGGTTCATGCCGGCAGCGACGGCTTTCAGGCCTTCGTTGACGATCGATTGAGCCAGAACGGTAGCGGTGGTGGTGCCGTCGCCTGCGTCATCGTTGGCACGGGAGGCAACGTCTTTGACCAGCTGCGCGCCCATGTTTTCGAAACGGTCTTTCAGTTCGATTTCTTTGGCTACGGAAACGCCGTCCTTGGTGATGGTCGGAGCGCCGAAGCTCTTCTCGATGATCACGTTACGGCCTTTAGGGCCCAGGGTCGCTTTTACTGCGTCAGCCAGGACGTTGACACCGGCGAGCATTTTCTTGCGGGCGGAATCGCCGAATTTAACTTCTTTAGCAGCCATGATCGATATTCCTTAAATACTTTGTAGTAGCGGGAAAATGAGCGGGGAATCAGCCTTCGATAACAGCGAGAATCTCGTTCTCAGCCATTACCAGCAGGTCTTCGCCGTCGACTTTCACTGTGTTGCTGCCGGAGTACGGACCGAACACAACCTTGTCACCCACTTTAACGGCCAGTGCACGCACTTCACCGTTGTCCAGCACGCGGCCGGTACCGACAGCGAGGATCTCGCCGCTGTTGGCTTTTTCAGCAGCCGAACCTGGCAGGACGATACCGCCAGCGGTTTTCTTTTCTTCTTCGCTGCGACGGATGACGACGCGGTCATGCAGAGGACGAAGCTTCATTGTCGATCTCTCCTAATTGTGGTTTTCATCGGCCGGTGTATTCCCGGCGGGTTTAACAAATCCGGCGGTGCCGGGTGCGGTTCGTCGAGCGAACCGCGGAAGTCTGTCTGGCATGATCGCCAGAAACCTTGCGGTGACCGTTACATAAGGGCGCATAAGCTTATTACAAGGGCGGGCCAGCAAATTTTTTCATGTTGTTGCCCGCAAATGAACACGGCACCCGAAGGTGCCGCGCAGCTGAAACGCTTTACTTGGGATCGTGGTGTTCGAACTCGCCTTCGATCACGTCGGGCTCGCGGCCCAACGGCTGACGAGGGGCGGGACCGCCCCGCGGTTGCAGGTCATCGGCGAAGGCACGCTGGCGGATGGCAGCCTCTTCAGCGCGCTGGCGCATCTTGTTCGCCAGCAAACGACGCGACAGCGGCAGCAGCATGATCAGGCCCAGCACGTCTGTGACGAAGCCCGGCAGGATCAACAGACCGCCAGCCAAAGCCAGCATCAAACCTTCAAGCATGGTCTGGGCCGGCAGCTCGCCGCGGTTCAGGCTTTCACGGGCACGCAGTGCAGTGGCCAGACCGGCGATCCGCAGCACGAACACGCCGAGCATCGAGCCGAGAATGATCAACAGCAGGGCCGGAAAAAACCCGATGGCCCCGCTGACCTTGACGAATACGAACAGCTCCAACACCGGAAACAGTACAAAGAGCAATAAAAAAGGGCGCATCAAATGGTTCCTCAACGCAAGAATGCCTTGCCAGTGTTCCCTAGATGACGTCGCCACTTCGTGAATTCAAGCGTCGGCCACTTCATTTTTCGGCCAATGCTCGGCGTGAGCCAGGAAAACCAAGGCTTCCCGGACTTGTGTCGGCGTATTACACGGTGCTTGAAACGGCAACCAGTACAGGCCCTGGCCGATGCGCAGGTGCATGCCTTCGGTGTCGATGCCGGCCAGTTGCGCCGGGGCTGTCGTCGGCAGACCGGCTAGCTCGACGTAGTGGGCGATAGCCTTGGCGTGATCGGCATTCATGTGCTCGACCATGCTCACTTCCGCCTTGCCGGCGAACGGGTTGGCCAGGGTCAGTTGATCGACCCAATGTATCGCGCCGAAACCGCCGATGTAGCGATGACGCACCGGTTTGAGCACCCAGAAATCGAAATCGTGGGCCTTGTGGTAACTCTGGGAATCCGGGAAATAACGGTAATAACGCTCGGCCGCCGCGTCGATGGCCGCCTCATCCTCAAGCTTTTCGGCCTCGGCCAGGTACGTCAGGCGACCGACGGCTTGTGCGTCTTCGGCCCCGCGCTCGCCCACGAACAGTGAGCATTTCGGGTCTTTCTGCAAATTGTGGGTGTGCTGGGCGATGCGGCTGATCAGAATCAGCGGTCGGCCCTGCTCGTCCAGGCAGTACGGAACCACCGAGCCAAAGGGGAAACCGGGCATGGCCTTGGAGTGTGTCGAAAGCACTCCGCGGTATTCCTTGAGAAGCAATTCTCGGGCATTCTTGGCCGCTTCAACGCTCAATTTATGACTCCTTATATAGAATCCGTCGAAAAAACGGACAGGCGCCTGGGGATAAGTATCCAGCACGCCATCGGGGCAGTTCTCATGTGCAGCCAGGCCACATCAGGTGCAGATCGAGAGGCCCTCTACAAGGAAATCACTTTCTGACCTGCTATTAGGGCATGCGAATGCAACTCACTGACAAAGTAATCATTATCACTGGCGGTTGCCAGGGTTTAGGCCGTTCGATGGCCGAGTATTTCGCAGGCTTAGGCGCGAAGCTGGCACTGGTCGATCTGAACCAGGAAAAGCTCGACGACACCGTCGCCGCATGCAAAGCCAAGGGCGTCGAGGCTCGCGCTTATCTGTGCAACGTCGCCAATGAAGAGCAAGTGACGCACATGGTTGCCCAGGTGGCCGAAGATTTCGGCGCGATCCATGGCCTGATCAACAACGCCGGGATCCTGCGCGATGGCCTGCTGATCAAGGTCAAGGACGGCGAAATGACCAAGATGAGCCTGGCCCAGTGGCAGGCCGTGATCGACGTCAACCTCACCGGCGTGTTCCTGTGCACCCGTGAAGTGGCGGCGAAAATGATCGAACTGAAAAACAGCGGCGCAATCATCAATATCTCGTCGATTTCCCGGGCCGGCAATGTGGGCCAGACCAACTACTCCGCCGCCAAGGCCGGTGTCGCCGCAGCGACCGTGACCTGGGCCAAGGAACTGGCGCGCTACGGTATTCGCGTGGCAGGCATTGCGCCGGGCTTTATCGAAACCGAGATGACGTTGGGGATGAAGCCGGAAGCGCTGGAGAAGATGACCGCCGGGATTCCGCTCAAGCGCATGGGCAAGCCGGACGAGATCGCCCATTCGGCGGCGTACATTTTCGAGAACGACTATTACACCGGCCGGATTCTGGAGATGGATGGCGGGTTGCGCATCTAACCGCCGTTGCAGGAGCCAGGCTTGCCGGCGAAGGCGTCATCAAGTCCGCTTTCGCCGGCAAGCCTGGCTCCTGCAAAAGATCATCAATCGTCGCTGATGGTGATATTCGGCATCGCCGGTGTCGCCGCTTCCTGCAACACGATCCGCGCGCCGACATGCCGCGCCAGTTCCTGATACACCATCGCAATCGGGCTGTCCGGCTCAGCGATCACCGTTGGCTTGCCGCCATCGGCCTGCTCGCGGATGGCCATCGCCAGTGGCAACGAGGCCAGCAGTTCGACGCCGTATTGGGTGGCCAGTTTTACCCCACCGCCCTCACCGAACAGATGCTCGGCATGGCCGCAGTTGGAGCAGATGTGCACGGCCATGTTTTCCACCACGCCCAGCACCGGAATGTTGACCTTGCGGAACATTTCCACGCCCTTGCGCGCGTCCAGCAGGGCCAGGTCTTGGGGCGTCGTCACGATGACAGCACCGGCCACCGGGACTTTCTGCGCCAGGGTCAACTGGATGTCGCCGGTACCAGGCGGCATGTCGATGACCAGGTAATCCAGGTCGCCCCACGCGGTCTGGGTCACCAGTTGCAACAGCGCACCGGAAACCATCGGCCCACGCCAGACCATCGGCGTGTTGTCGTCGGTCAGGAAGGCCATGGACATCACTTCGACGCCATGGGACTCGATCGGCACGAACCACTTCTGATCCTTGACCTTCGGTCGGGTGCCTTCGGGGATGCCAAACATGATGCCCTGGCTCGGACCGTAGATGTCCGCATCGAGAATCCCGACCTTGGCGCCTTCGCGGGCCAGGGCCAGGGCGAGGTTGGCGGCGGTGGTGGACTTGCCTACGCCCCCCTTGCCGGAGGCCACGGCGACGACGTTCTTGACGTTGGCCAGGCCCGGGATCTGGGCTTGGGCCTTGTGCGCGGCGATCACGCTGGTGATCTCGACACGCGCGGTGACCACGCCGTCCAGCCCTTCAATCGCCATTTGCAGCAACTGTGCCCAGCCGCTTTTGAACAGACCGGCGGCATAACCCAGTTCCAGTTGGACGCTGACGCGATCGCCCTGGATGTCGATGTTGCGCACGCACCCGGCGCTGACCGGATCCTGGTTCAGGTAAGGGTCGGTGTATTGACGAAGGACGGCTTCCACCGCCGCGCGATTGAGGGCGCTCATGGGCAACTCCGATAACAAGACTGGAAAATCAGGCGGGTATCCTACGCCGGACACGGATTTGTGGCGAACAGATTACTGTGGCTGGAGAGCTTCATGTGGCGAGGGGCTTGCCCCCGTTGGATGGCGGAGCCGCCCCAGCTTTTTTTCTGACCGGGACACCTTCGCTTGCAGATTTTACGACTGCTTCGCAGGCGAACGGGGGCAAGCCCCTCGCCACAAAAGCACGTTTGTAACAATAAGCCCTTGGGGCTCGGGGGTGAAAAATATGCGCCAGCGCTTTATAGTGGCCGACCTCCGTTTCATCAAGTAGCCGAGCCCCATGTCCGAGCCACGCAAGATCCTCGTCACCAGCGCCCTGCCCTATGCCAATGGTTCGATCCATCTTGGCCACATGCTGGAATACATCCAGACCGACATGTGGGTGCGCTTCCAGAAGCACCGCGGCAATCAATGCATCTATGTCTGCGCCGACGACGCCCACGGTTCGGCCATCATGCTGCGCGCGGAAAAGGAAGGCATCACCCCGGAACAACTGATCGCCAACGTCCAGGCTGAACACAGCGCCGACTTTGCCGAGTTCCTGGTGGACTTCGACAACTTCCACTCCACTCACTCTGAAGAAAACCGTGAGCTGTCGAGCCAGATCTACCTGAAACTGCGCGACGCCGGGCACATCGCCCAGCGCTCGATCACGCAGTACTTCGACCCGGAAAAGAAAATGTTCCTGGCCGACCGCTTCATCAAGGGCACCTGCCCGAAATGCGGCACCGAAGACCAGTACGGCGACAACTGCGAAAAATGCGGTGCGACCTACGCCCCCACCGACCTGAAGGATCCGAAGTCGGCGATCTCTGGCGCCACCCCGGTGCTCAAGGATTCCCAGCATTTCTTCTTCAAGCTGCCGGACTTCCAGGAAATGCTGCAAGCCTGGACCCGTAGCGGCACCCTGCAAGACGCGGTCGCCAACAAGATCGCCGAATGGCTGGATGCCGGCCTGCAACAGTGGGACATCTCCCGCGATGCGCCGTACTTCGGTTTCGAGATTCCGGGCGAGCCGGGCAAGTATTTCTACGTGTGGCTGGACGCGCCAATCGGCTACATGGCCAGCTTCAAGAACCTGTGCGCCCGTCGTCCGGACCTGGACTTCGACGCGTTCTGGGCCAAGGATTCCACCGCCGAGCTGTACCACTTCATCGGCAAGGACATCGTCAATTTCCACGCCTTGTTCTGGCCAGCCATGCTCGAAGGCGCGGGTTTGCGCAAGCCGACCGGCATCAACGTGCACGGCTACCTGACCGTCAACGGTCAGAAAATGTCCAAGTCCCGGGGCACCTTCGTCAAGGCCCGGACCTACCTGGATCACCTGTCGCCGGAATACCTGCGCTACTACTACGCGGCCAAGCTGGGCCGTGGCGTCGACGACCTGGACCTGAACCTCGAAGACTTCGTGCAGAAGGTCAACTCCGACCTGGTGGGCAAAGTCGTCAACATCGCCAGCCGTTGCGCCGGTTTCATCCAGAAAGGCAACGCCGGGGTGCTGGTGGCGGGTAACGCCGCGCCGGAACTGACCGACGCCTTCCTGGCTGCCGCGCCAAGCATCGCCGATGCCTACGAGGCTCGCGACTTCGCCCGCGCCATGCGCGAAATCATGGGCCTGGCCGACCGTGCCAACGCCTGGATCGCCGACAAAGCACCGTGGTCGCTGAACAAACAGGAAGGCAAGCACGACGAAGTCCAGGCCATCTGCGCCCTGGGCATCAACCTGTTCCGCCAACTGGTGATCTTCCTCAAGCCCGTGCTGCCGCTGCTGGCCGCCGACGCCGAGGCGTTCCTCAACGTCGCGCCGCTGACCTGGAACGACCACGCCACGCTGCTGAGCAATCATCAGCTCAACGAGTTCAAACCGTTGATGACCCGCATCGACCCGGTAAAAGTGCAAGCCATGACCGACGCCTCGAAAGAAGACCTGACCGCCAGCGCCACCGATACCGGCGAAACTGCACCAGCCGGCAACGGCGAGCTGGTCAAGGAACCGCTGTCGCCGGAGATCGAGTTCGATGCGTTTGCTGCGGTGGACCTGCGTGTAGCGTTGATCATTAAGGCCGAACACGTGGAAGGGGCCGACAAACTGCTGCGCCTGACCCTGGACATCGGTGACGAGCAACGCAACGTGTTCTCCGGGATCAAGAGTGCTTACCCGGATCCGTCCAAGCTCAATGGTCGCCTGACCATGATGATCGCCAACCTCAAGCCACGGAAAATGAAGTTCGGGATTTCCGAAGGCATGGTGATGGCGGCCGGCCCTGGTGGTGAAGAAATCTACCTGCTGAGCCCCGACAGCGGCGCCAAGCCGGGTCAGCGCATCAAGTAAGCGTCGATCTGCAAAACCGATCCCACAGTCGTGCCCGGCATGACTGTGGGATTTTCATGTCTGGCCCATACTGTTTCTCATGGCCGGCCTGATCTTGTAATTATCAGCCCAACGATATGTGGATACGGACGCTTAGGTAACCAGGTCATGACCGAACTGCTCCTTACGCTTATCAGCGCCGCCCTGATCAACAACCTCGTGTTGCAGTGGCCGCTGGGCGTCGATCCACTGTTGGGTGCCGAACAGCGGCAGGTCCATGCGCTGGGCATGGCCACGGCGAGCCTGATGCTGATCGTCGGGATGCTCGGTTATGCGCTCTACCACTGGCTATTGGTGCCGTTGGAGCTGACGGCCCTGCGTCTGTTCGTGTTCCTGCCGCTGAGCGTTCTGCTGATCGCCCCGCTGCTGATGTTGCTGTCCCGATCATGTCCAAAACTGTCGTTCGAAGGCCTCTGGCCCTTGTTGCTCGGCAATGCCGGCGTACTCGGGCTGACCTTGCTCAACGCCCAGGATGACAAGGGATTTTTCCACGCCGCCGCCCTGAGCCTCGGCGCCGGTCTGGGCTTCTGGCTGGTACTGATTCTGTTCAGCGACTTGTGCCAGCGCACGCGTGACAACGATGTTCCCCTGCCCTTTCGTGGCTTGCCGATCCAGTTGATCGGCGCCGGACTGATCGCAGTGGCCTTTCTCGGATTCAGTGGACTGATCAAAACATGAGTCTGATTCAACGCATCGACGCCCTCTTGCCGCAAACCCAATGCGGCAAGTGCGGCCACCCCGGATGCAAGCCCTACGCCGAAGGCATCGCCAGTGGCGAGTCGATCAACAAGTGCCCGCCGGGCGGCAGCGAAACCATCGCCGCCCTGGCCGACTTGCTGAAAGTCCCGGTGCTGGAACTGGACACCAGTCGCGGCTCGGCCCCGGCGCAGATTGCCTACATCCGCGAAGCCGAATGCATCGGCTGCACCAAGTGCATCCAGGCCTGCCCGGTAGACGCCATCGTTGGTGCGGCGAAACTGATGCACACGGTGATCGTCGATGAATGCACTGGTTGCGACCTGTGCGTGGCGCCGTGCCCGGTGGACTGCATCGAGATGCACCCGCTGCCGTTGGCCTCGGTGCTGCCGATTGTCGGCGGCCTGGCGTTCAGCCTTGAAGAACAACGGGCCCGGGCCACCAAGCGCAACCGTGCACGGCGGCGTTTCGAACAGCGCAATGCTCGGTTGCAACGTGAAGAACAACAGAAAGTCACCGAGCGCCAGGCCCGCGCCCAACGTGCCGCACAACCCAGCGAAGTGACGGTCAATCCGGTACAGGCCGCCCTTGAGCGGGTCCGTGCGCAGAAAACCGCGACGGCAGACGCGGCGTTGAAAAAGGCCAAGATCGATCTGGCGATGAGTCGGGCGCAATTGAACAAATCGCTCAAGGCCTTCGGCCATCCACCGACCTTCGAGCAACAATCGCAACTGATCGTGCTGCAACAACAGTTCGAAGCCGCCGAGCAGGCGCTGGCCCAACTGGAAAGCACCGCGCCACCCGCCCCGGCACCGGTTGCCCCGGCGAAAGATGCTGACCTGAAACGGGCGAAAATCCAGCTGGCCATGCGCCGCGCAGAGCTGAAAAAAGCGCAAACCAGCGAAGCCCCGGCGCAGCAGATTGAAGCGTTGGAGAAGGCGTTGAAGAGTGCCGAACAAGCCTTGCACGAGGCCGAAGCGGTCAGCGATCAACCGTTGCCGGACCTGGTGCGCGTCGAAAAACGCCCGATCGACAGCCAGCTTCGACAGCTGAAAACCGAATTGGCCTACGCCCGCGCCGACGTCAGCAAACTTGAACGTCGGGGCGATACGCCTGCCGAGTTGATAGACAACGCGCGCGCCCGACTCCTGGAAGCCGAACGTCTGATGGAGGCCTATGTCGCCCCTTGAATCGGTGGACGAACGCCTTCAGCAGGCCATGAAGCGGGTATTGCTGGCCACCCTTCCGGGGGTGCTGGCGCTGTTTTGGCTGTATGGCTGGGGCGTATTGATCAACCTGATTCTGACGGCCGTGACGGCGCTGGCGGTCGAGGCCGCCGTGCTGAAGTTGCGCCAGCGCCCGCTCAAGCCGACCTTGAGCGACGGCAGTGCCTTGGTCACGGCGACGCTGCTGGCGCTGGCCTTGCCGCCCTATTGCCCGTGGTGGCTGACGGTCAGTGCGGCGGCCGCCGCGCTGCTGTTCGGTAAACATGTGTATGGCGGTGTCGGCAAGAACCCTTTCAACCCGGCCATGCTCGGTTTCGCCCTGATGCTGGTGACCTTTCCCCAACTGATGACGCATTGGCCATCGTCCCATGGCATGGACCTGCTCGGCGGTCTGTCCCAGGTGTTCGGCTTCAGTTTCAGTCAGACCCCGGATGCGTGGGTGCAGGCCACGGCGCTGGACAGCCTGCGCATCAACAAAAGCCTGACCATGGATGAGCTGTTCGCCGGCAACCCGGCGTTCGGGCATTTCGGCGGTCGCGGTGTGGAATGGGTGAACCTGGCGTTTCTGGCCGGTGGTGCGTTTCTGCTGCAGCAACGGGTATTCAGCTGGCATGCGCCGGTGGGCATGCTCGCCAGCCTGTTCGTCATCAGCCTGGTGTGCTGGAACGGCTCGGGCTCCGACTCCCATGGTTCGCCACTGTTTCATCTGCTCACCGGCGCGAGCATGCTCGGTGCGTTCTTTATCGTCACGGAACCGGTGTCCGGCGCCAAAAGCCCCACGGCCCGACTGTTGTTCGGCGTAGGGGTGGGACTGCTGACCTACCTGATTCGAACCTGGGGCGGCTATCCGGACGGCGTGGCTTTTGCCGTGCTGCTGATGAACCTCTGCGTGCCGGCACTGGAGCGATGTGTCGCCGCCCGGCAGGAGCGAACCGCACCATGAATCGGGCGACCAGCGTTGTGATCCTGGTGTTATTGGCCGGCCTTGGAACCGGCGCGACCTACCTGGTGCAACACACCAGCGCGACGCGCATTGCCGCTGAACAGCGCCTGATCGACAGTCGCACGCTGCTGGATATGTTGCCGCCCGGCAGCTACGACAACCAACCGCTGGAACAACCACTCGCCGTTGAAAACATCCCGCTGGGCAACAGCACGTTGCTGGGGGGTTACCGGGCGACCAAATCCGGCCTGCCCAGCGCCGTGTTGCTGCGCAGCCAAACCCTGGGTTACACCAGCGCCATCGAATTGCTGATCGCCATCGACGCCAATGGCAAGCTGCTGGGGGTCAAAACCCTCAAGCAGGCAGAGACACCGGGCCTCGGCGGTCGTCTCGCCGATTGGCCGAATGTCTGGCTGCACCTCTTTACCGGCAAGTCACGCACCGAACCCGCGGACAATGGCTGGGCGTTAAAAAAGGATCAGGGGCAATTCGATCAAATGGCCGGGGCGACCACGACGTCAAGAGCCGTGATCAATGCGATTCATGATGCGTTGCGCTACTTCGATGAACATCGGCAACCGCTGCTGGGGAGTGGCTCCCATGAATAAGGCGTCTGTGCAGAACTCACTGATGCTGGCGCCACTGATCGGCGCCAGCGGCTCCTTGATGACTGCGCTGGGACTGTGGCTGATGTTCGTGGTGGTGATTGCGGCCTATGGCGTCGCAATGGGCCCGTTGCGCGCCCGACTTGCCCCATGGGCACGCCTGCCCGCCGGCGTCCTGCTGGCGGCCACGCTGACCAGTTGCACCGAACTCGCCGGGCAAGCCTGGTCGTTGCAATGGCAGCAACATCTGGGGTTGTATGCGGCGCTTATCGCATTGCAATGTGTGGTGCTGGACAACAATGACTTTTTCCAGAGTCCCTGGCGTGATCGTCTACGCCTGTGTGGCCTGTTCGGCGCGCTGATGGTGGGCCTGGGCCTGCTGCGCGAACTCATCGGCAACGGCACCCTCGGCGCTCATCTGACCTGGCTGACCGGCGGGTTGGATTGGCCCGGCATCGTTCTGACCGCCGACGGCGGCCTGCGCCTGGCCACCTTGGCGCCTGGCGGATTTATTCTGCTGGGGCTATTGATCGCCGGGTGGCAAGCCTGGCCGCGTCCAACGCCCTCAAACTGACCGCTTTCGAGGAAACGCATCACCCATGAATGCCGCAAAACGTTACGAAATCTTCCGCAGGCTGCACGAAGACAACCCGGAGCCGAAGACCGAGCTGGCCTATTCCTCTGCGTTCGAACTGCTGATCGCGGTGATTCTGTCGGCGCAATCCACCGATGTCGGCGTCAACAAGGCCACGGCAAAACTCTATCCGGTAGCCAATACTCCGGCGGCAATTTATGCCCTGGGTGTCGAAGGGCTGACGGAGTACATCAAGACCATCGGCCTGTTCAACAGCAAGGCCAAGAACGTGATTGAAACCTGCCGCTTGTTGGTGGAGCGCCACGGCGGGGAAGTCCCGCAGACCCGCGAGGCGCTGGAAGCGCTACCCGGCGTTGGCCGCAAGACCGCCAACGTGGTGCTCAATACGGCATTCCGCCAGCTGACCATGGCGGTGGACACCCATATTTTCCGGGTCAGCAACCGTACCGGCATTGCCCCTGGCAAAAATGTGGTGGAGGTGGAGAACAAGCTGATGAAGTTCGTGCCCAAGGAGTTTCTACTCGACTCCCACCACTGGCTGATCCTCCACGGGCGCTACGTGTGCCTGGCCCGCAAGCCCCGCTGCGGCAGTTGCCGGATCGAAGACTTGTGCGAATACAAGCAAAAGACCTCGGACGATTGAGGCGCTATTAGAATTATTGATTCACCGATTGAAAAAATCTTTTTTACCCGCCGGGAGAATGTCGATATAAGGAGCGCCAAAGGCAGTCTTAGCCTGGAGTAACAAAATGAGCACTGGCAAAGAGCAATTGGACGTAGAAGACGACTTCGCCCCCGTTGAAGCCGATGACGCTGAACCGGTGGTTGAGGTAGCAAAAACCAACCTGAGCAAGCGCCGCACCATCGACAATCTGCTGGAGGAGCGCCGACTGCAAAAGCAATTGGCCGATTACGATTTTGATTTATGACACCTAAAAGCCTCCCGAAACGGAGGCTTTTTACTTTAAGTCGTCACACCAGGCCATTACGCTGGGCCAGTTCGATCAAGTCCACCAGCGACCGCGCATTAAGCTTCAACAACAACCGGGTCTTGTAAGTACTGACGGTCTTGTTGCTGAGGAACATCCCATCGGCAATCTCCTTGTTTGTCTTCCCTCGGGCCAGTTGTTGCAACACCATCATTTCCCGTCCCGACAAACGATCCACCATATCGGCTTCACTGGCATTGCCCAGACTGGACCGTACCGTATGCAATGCTTGATTGGGAAAGTAACTGTAGCCTGACAATACCGCCTTGATAGCACTCAGTAATTCGGTGAGGTCCTGTTGTTTGCAAACATAGCCGGCGGCCCCCGACTGCATGCACCGCATCGAAAAATGCCCCGGTGCCTGGGAGGTCAGCACTAACACTTTCAACGGCAACGCTACGGAGGTCAGGCGGGCAATGACTTCCAATCCATCCAGTTTCGGTATTCCAATATCCAGAATGACAATATCCGGCATATGTTCACGCGCAAGTTGCAATGCATCCACACCATTATCTGTTTCTGCGATGACTTCGTAGCCATGACGTTCCATTAGCAAACGCACCGCAAGTCGAATGACGGGGTGATCATCCACGATCAGCACTTTATTCATGGGCAAGTCCAATTTTCGCTGTTCGAATTTTTAGAGCCCGCACAATAGCCTAGTCGTTTCACCCATGGCATGCCGCCACCCCCAAGCACCCGCACCGAGAGACATCCCCTACAAGCAACGCGGATTATTCCTACAAAAAAACCTTGAATTTAAGGCACATGAAACCGTGAAATCCTTAAGTGCGCTCAACATCGGGTGTCTTTTTTGTTTCGCCTTACAACCAATACCGCGCATTACCGACAACCGTACAACCCACCCCGCCTCTATTGCCTTCGGCGCCAGTCCTGATAGTAACTAACATTGTGAATATCAATCCCTGTAACACAACGCCAATCGCCAACGATCTACCCACGCTTGAAGAAATGAACACACCCCCTCTAAAACTTTTGAAACAAGAACGCCCAACATCCAAAAACCATGAGCACTACAGTTACTCTATATGACCACAACCTATTATTCGGAACGGACTCTCATTAAAATCAAATACCTTAAAAAGCCAACAACCTTACTCCCGACAAACACGTTTATCCACACGAGAAAAAGACATTACCTTATGAGCAAAAATCATGAAAAAACTCCAAAAGAAAATCACGAACCCAATGACCATCATTGCTATTTTTGCAGCGATCTCAGAAACCTCTGCCGCAATCTCCCTGCCCTTTCTAGATAGCGACGAAAGAGAAATTTATGTCTGGTTCCTGATCAGTTTTCCGTTCTATTTACTCTTTCTTTTTTTTCTCACACTCAACTTCAACTATCGATCGCTGTACGCGCCTTCCGATTTTGGAAAAGACAAGTACTTCGTCAAAGTCATCGATAACGCCGGGCGTTCTGAAAACAGAAAAAGTCCACGCCCGAACGACGCTCCAGCGAAACCGAAAGGCGCCGTGATCACGTCGACCTATGAACGTCCCCTGCCCGGCTTTTCGAACCGGCGCCGAGGGTTTCGCTGGTTCCGGACTGCGCAGGATCCGCCGGCCCGCATCCATCTGCAAACAAGCATCCGGGTTCTACACAGCCTCTATTTGCCGGGAGAGTTGAAGGATTTGAGCATCATTGATACGCGCGGTATGCACACACAGGTGGATGTCACTGCCCTGATGGAAAAAATCCGTCAACCACGCAACCACGCCACGAAAGTGATCGTGTTTCTGGCTTGCAGCCAATCGGAGCAGTTACTGAAGGAAGACACCACACACAGAAGCAAAGGCGCTTGCGAGACCTTATGCGTTGTTTACAACTTGAACTCACAGGACGTGACAGTGCTGGATCAAACGCTTGATGCGTGACCAGAAGAAGTTAATAACTTGAGTAGAAACGAGATAAGCGATGGCAACGAAATGCCAGGCGTAACCACCATTGAAGCTGTGGCCCCGTCGACGACAGGGCCACAGCTTCAATTACTGCGGCAAAGGTCTCAGAACAGCTTGCGGCCCTTGTTGGCTGCAATGCGCATGCGCAAGGCATTGAGCTTGATGAAGCCCGCCGCGTCAGCCTGGTTGTAGGCGCCGCCATCTTCTTCGAAGGTGGCAATGTTGGCGTCGAACAACGATTCATCGGATTTGCGACCGGTGACGATCACGTTGCCTTTGTACAGTTTCAGGCGCACGACGCCATTCACATGGACTTGGGACGCATCGATCATCTGTTGCAGCATCAGACGCTCAGGGCTCCACCAGTAACCGGTGTAGATCAGGCTGGCGTATTTCGGCATCAGCTCGTCTTTGAGGTGAGCCACTTCGCGGTCCAGGGTGATCGATTCGATCGCACGGTGCGCGCGCAGCATGATGGTGCCGCCCGGGGTTTCGTAGCAGCCACGGGACTTCATGCCCACGTAGCGGTTTTCAACGATGTCCAGACGGCCGATGCCGTGTTCGCCACCGATTTTGTTCAGCGTCGCCAGCACGGTGGCCGGGGTCATTTCGACGCCGTCCAGCGCGACGATGTCGCCGTTGCGGTAGGTCAGTTCCAGGTACTGCGCTTTATCAGGAGCGTTCTCCGGGGAGACGGTCCATTTCCACATGTCTTCTTCGTGCTCGGTCCAGGTGTCTTCCAGCACGCCGCCTTCATAGGAGATGTGCAGCAGGTTGGCATCCATCGAGTACGGGGATTTTTTCTTGCCGTGGCGCTCGATCGGGATGTTGTGCTTTTCAGCATAATCCATCAGCTTTTCACGGGAGAGCAGGTCCCACTCGCGCCAAGGAGCGATCACTTTCACGCCTGGCTTGAGTGCGTAGGCGCCGAGCTCGAAACGCACCTGGTCGTTGCCCTTGCCGGTGGCGCCGTGGGAAATGGCGTCAGCGCCGGTTTCGTTGGCGATTTCGATCAGGCGTTTGGCGATCAACGGACGAGCGATGGAAGTACCCAGCAGGTACTCGCCTTCGTAAACGGTGTTGGCACGGAACATCGGGAACACGAAATCACGCACGAATTCTTCGCGCAGATCGTCGATGTAGATTTCTTTTACGCCCATGGCCTGAGCCTTGGCGCGGGCCGGTTCGACCTCTTCGCCCTGACCCAGGTCAGCGGTGAAGGTCACCACTTCACAGTTATAAGTATCCTGCAGCCACTTGAGGATCACCGAAGTGTCCAGGCCGCCGGAATACGCCAGAACGACCTTGTTTACGTCCGCCATGCCATCACTCCACGGGGTTTACGGAAAGCCGTGAAGTCTACCGCTCATACGAAATAATTTACAGTACCGCGACAGCTTATGACGACGAAGCGACAGATTCTTACGAGGGCGCGACGATGACCCGCGAGTCAGGATGTGTGCGCGGCACTCGCGGCAGAGGCTGATTGCGGGGCTGGCTTGTCGGTCGGCGCGACGCGCTCCAGGCGAACCGCGACCCGGCGATTCTTTGCCCGGTTGGCGGCATTGGTGTTCGGCACCAATGGGTAGCGCTCACCGTGGAAACGCATGGTGATCTGCGATTCCTGAAAGCCATTGGCCTTGAAGAAGTCCATCACCGCCAGCGCCCGGCGGCGTGACAGTTCGCGATTGGTCAGGCGATTGCCGCTGTTGTCGGAGTGCCCATCGAGCTCGATGTGATTGACCGTCGGATCGGCTTTCATGAACTCCAGCATCACCTGCAACTTGGCCTTGGCTTGCGGATCAAGGTCAAAGCCTTCGCCGGGAAAACCGATCTCGGACTGTTTCACCTGTTCGAAATTCTGCGGCAACAGCTTGGCTACACAACCCTGATAGTCACTGAACGCCTTGTTGAACTTGACCGGCAGCAAACGCACTTCAGACACTCGACCATCGCCGGAAGCGCGGCGAATGACCGGGCTGCGGCCGTCCATCAAGCCATTGATCAAACGCCCGGCCTGCACCTGAGAACTGTTGAACAGCACATTGCCGCTGCCAATGTAGACCGACCCCAGGTTGATGTCGCCACGCCCCGGTTGCCAAGGCGCAGCGGCCGCGAGCAAGGTCGCGGAACCGCCGCCGATCACCGAGTTGTAGGCCTTGAGGCGAAAGATCGCTTGCTCGCCGGCACGACGCACAAATTCACCGGAACCGAAATCGGTCACCGGCTGGGTCAGGCGGCATTCGAATTTGTCACCTTCGACCGTCCACTCGATGCTCTCCAGACGGGTCTGGAAAGTGAGCGCCATCGCGGGAAGGCTGGCAAACACACTGAGCAAGGCTAAATAACGCTGGCGCACGGGAGGCTCCACTGGCTTCTACAACAAAAAGACCGACACACACATGTTTACGGCATACCTAGTTCATATCGGTACGTTCCTGCAAAACTTGATAGCGAGTGCCTGAGAGAGTCTTTTCCGGTAGCATTCCCCTCAGTTTGACCCGCCTGGAATCCCCTCATGTCCGACCGCCTGACCCTGCTGCGTCCCGACGACTGGCATATTCATCTTCGCGATGGTGCTGTTTTGTCCAATACCGTTGCGGATGTCGCGCGCACCTTTGGTCGCGCCATCATCATGCCCAACCTGGTACCTCCGGTGCGTAACGCCGCTGAAGCCGACGGCTATCGCCAGCGGATTCTCGCTGCACGCCCGGCCGGCAGTCGTTTCGAACCGTTGATGGTGCTGTACCTGACCGACCGCACCCAGCCCGAAGAAATTCGTGAGGCCAAGGCCAGCGGTTTCGTTCACGCCGCCAAGCTGTACCCGGCCGGTGCCACCACTAACTCGGATTCTGGCGTCACCAGCATCGACAAGATTTTCCCGGCGATCGAGGCCATGGCCGAAGTCGGGATGCCGTTGTTGATCCACGGTGAAGTCACCCGTGGCGATGTCGACGTGTTCGACCGCGAAAAAATCTTCATCGATGAGCACATGCGGCGTGTAGTCGAGCGTTTCCCAACGCTCAAAGTGGTGTTCGAACACATCACCACTGCCGACGCCGTGCAGTTCGTCAACGCGGCTGCGGCCAACGTCGGCGCGACCATTACCGCTCACCATCTTCTGTACAACCGCAACCACATGTTGGTGGGCGGGATTCGGCCGCACTTCTACTGCCTGCCGATCCTCAAGCGCAACACCCACCAGGAAGCCCTGCTCGACGCCGCCACCAGCGGCAGTGAGAAGTTCTTTCTCGGCACCGACTCAGCGCCCCATGCCCAGCACGCCAAGGAAGCCGCTTGCGGCTGTGCCGGTTGCTACACCGCTTATGCGGCGATCGAGATGTACGCTGAAGCCTTCGAACAGCGCAATGCGCTGGACAAACTCGAAGCGTTCGCCAGCCTCAACGGCCCGCGCTTCTATGGCCTGCCGGTGAACACCGATCGCATTACCCTGGTCCGCGAAGAGTGGACCGCCCCAACCAGCCTGCCATTTGGCGAGCTGACCGTAATCCCGCTGCGCGCCGGTGAAAAACTGCGCTGGCGCCTGCTGGAGGAACACGCGTGAGTGAAGACCATTTCGACGACGAACAGGACGGTCAAGGCGGTGGAGGCGGTGCTCGTCATCCAATGGCAGCCCGATTCCGTGGTTACCTGCCGGTTGTCGTCGACGTAGAAACCGGTGGTTTCAACTCGGCCACCGACGCCCTGCTGGAGATCGCGGCGACCACCATCGCCATGGACGAAAAAGGCTTCGTGTATCCCGATCACACCTACTTCTTCCGCGTCGAGCCGTTTGAAGGCGCCAACATCGAAGCAGCTGCCCTGGAGTTCACCGGGATCAAGCTCGATCACCCGCTGCGCATGGCCGTGAGTGAAGAAGCGGCGCTGACCGATATCTTCCGCGGCATCCGCAAGGCCCTCAAAGCCAACGGCTGCAAACGGGCGATCCTGGTCGGGCACAACAGCAGCTTCGACCTGGGCTTCCTCAACGCCGCTGTCGCGCGCCTGGACATGAAACGTAACCCGTTTCATCCGTTCTCCAGCTTCGACACCGCCACCCTCGCTGGCCTGGCTTACGGCCAGACTGTCTTGGCCAAGGCCTGCCAGGCAGCCGACATCGACTTCGACGGTCGCGAGGCCCACTCGGCTCGCTACGACACCGAGAAGACGGCTGAGCTGTTCTGCGGCATCGTCAATCGCTGGAAACAAATGGGCGGCTGGGAAGACTTCAACGACTGATCCGGTCGCTGGGTTTATCCCGCCCATAAAAAAACCGGCCTCACGGCCGGTTTTTTTGTGCCTGACGCTTGGGCTTACAGGGCCGCAGCGTGCTCGGTCAGGTAAGCCGCAACACCTTCGGTGGAAGCGGTCATGCCTTTGTCGCCTTTTTTCCAGTTGGCAGGGCAGACTTCGCCGTGCTCTTCGTGGAATTGCAGCGCGTCAACCAGACGGATCAGCTCTTCCATGTTACGGCCCAGCGGCAGGTCGTTGATGATCTGCGAGCGGACAACGCCTTTGTCGTCGATCAGGAACGCACCACGGAATGCAACGCCGTCAGCGGACTGAACGTCGTAGGCCTTCATGATGTCCTGCTTGATGTCGGCAGCCATGGTGTAGCGAACCTGGCCGATACCGCCATTGTTCACTGGGGTGTTGCGCCATGCGTTGTGAGTGAAATGCGAGTCGATCGACACGGCAACCACTTCAACGTTGCGGGCCTTGAAGTCAGCCATGCGGTTGTCCAGAGCGATCAGCTCGGACGGGCAAACGAAGGTGAAGTCCAGTGGGTAGAAGAACACCAGGCCGTATTTGCCTTTGATGGCCGAGGACAGGGTGAAGCTGTCTACGATCTCGCCGTTGCCGAGGACAGCCGGTACGGTAAAGTCTGGGGCTTGTTTGCCTACGAGTACGCTCATTGGATATCTCCTGGTCTAAATAACGTGAAGGAATGGGTTCGCGTCAGCCTGCCACCCGCAAGCGACATCCCTGTGACACGAACCGCCTTCGCAAGGACCGACCATCATACACGGCGTTTTTGAGCTGTCCTCAACGGTTTTTCAGCGGGCTGATAAATTTGGACTCGCTGCGGTTACTGTCGCAATGCCATGTCGGGAACCGTTCGTCAGCCATGGACACTTATAACGGAAAGCTTTCAGAAACCACTTTGACAATCATTCTCGTTAACATTAAGATCCATCGCAATTGAGTCACAACCAGCGACGGTTCTCACTTATGTATGTCTGCCTCTGCACTGGCGTTACCGACGGTCAAATCCGCGATGCAATCTATGAAGGTTGCTGCAGCTATAAGGAAGTCCGTCAGGCCACCGGCGTAGCGAGTCAATGCGGTAAATGTGCCTGCCTTGCCAAGGAAGTGGTGCGCGAAACCCTGACCAAGCTGCAAACTGCCCAAGCCGCGATTCCATTTCCTGTTGAATTTACTGCCGCCTAATTACCGTATTTCAAAGAACCGGACTGATGTCCGGTTTTTTTATGCCCGTAAATCAACCGCTTAGGTTCCAGACGCGGAACACAAACATTCTTATTCCGATTAATTTTCATATAAGTTTCAATAACTTAGGTTTGACACTCTTAATTGCGCGGCTCAAACTCTGCCTCATAGACAGTTAATAAAGGGCAGGCCCCCATCATGAAAGGCGACATTACAGTCATCCAGCATCTCAACAAGATCCTTGCCAATGAGCTGGTCGCGATCAATCAATATTTTCTGCATGCGCGCATGTATGAAGATTGGGGTCTGAATAAGCTCGGCAAGCATGAATACAAAGAATCCATCGACGAGATGAAGCACGCGGACAAGCTGATCAAGCGCATCCTGTTCCTTGAAGGCCTGCCGAACGTCCAGGACCTGGGCAAGCTGCACATCGGCGAGCACACCAAGGAAATGCTTGAGTGCGACCTGCGTATCGAACGCACCGGTCATGCCGATCTCAAGGTCGCGATTGCACATTGTGAAACCGTCGGCGACTTCGGTAGCCGTGAACTGCTCGAAGACATTCTTGAGTCCGAAGAAGAACATATCGACTGGCTGGAAACCCAACTGGGCCTGATCGATAAAGTCGGTCTTGAGAACTATCTGCAATCGCAGATGGGCGAAGAGTAAGTTAGCTTTCGCTGAATTCGAGACACTAAAAAGCCCCGCTCTCTTGTGAGATGCGGGGCTTTTTATTGCCTGCTCTTGTAGGAGCAAGACATGCCCGCGAAGGCGGCGGACCAGTCAACAAATCTGTTGAATGTTAAGCCGCCTTCGCGAGCAAGGCTCCTACAGGAAGCGGATCAGGCTTCGGTCTTGGCAGCAGCGGCTTTTTCCGCAGCGGCTTTGATCGTGGCCTGCAACGAACCGTCAGCAGCCATTTCAGTCATGATGTCGCTACCGCCGACCAGCTCACCGCCAACCCACAGTTGCGGGAAGGTTGGCCAGTTGGCGTACTTTGGCAGGTTGGCGCGGATTTCCGGGTTCTGCAGGATGTCCACGTAAGCAAACTTCTCACCACACGCCATCACGGCCTGCGCAGCCTTCGCGGAGAAGCCACACTGCGGGGCATTCGGCGAGCCTTTCATGTAAAGCAGAATGGTGTTGTTAGCAATCTGCTCTTTAATCGTTTCGATGATATCCATGGAGCACCTCGGCTGAACTTTCCGACTCAAGGGTCGGCACGGTGGCGCATTGTAACGGAAACCCGAGCGCCATGCTCGGTCTCCCCGACAGACATACTCAAGCCACGGTCACCGGCACGCCGTTCAACGCCGCATTGCCCGACAACTCATCAAGTTGACATTCATCCGTCAGGTCATTGGCGCTGGCCCCCGGCTGACTGCTGGCGATCGTCATCTGCACACCCGGCCGCGCATGGCCCCAACCGTGCGGAAGGCTGACCACGCCTTTCATCATATCCAGGCTGCCCACGACTTCAACTTCGATCATCCCGACCCGCGAACTGACCCGCACCCGCTGCCCGTCGCTGAGACCGCGGCTGGCCAGGTCCTCCGGGTGCATCAGCAGTTGATGGCGCGGCTTGCCTTTCACCAGACGGTGATAGTTGTGCATCCACGAGTTGTTGCTGCGCACATGCCGGCGGCCAATCATCAACAGTTCATCGGCGGCCGGGGCTTGTAAGGCGGCGAAGCGCTTTAGGTCGGCAAGGATCGCGGGCGGCGCGGCCTGGAGACGCTGGTTCGGGGTCTTGAGCCGTGGTGTCAGATTCGGTTTAAGCGCGCCCAAATCAACGCCATGGGGATGATCGAACAACGTCGCCAGGGACAACTTGTGCTCCGAAGCATCGCCGTACAGCCCCATGCGCAAGCCACGGTCGATCATCTGCGCCGGGGCGATGGTCGGCTTGAGTTCCTCGCCGGTCTTGGCCGCAAACGCCTTGGCCAGCCCCACGAAAATCTCCCAGTCATGCAGCGCGCCTTCAGGCTTGGCCAGGATCGCCCGGTTGAAGCGCGTGACGTTACGCACGGCAAACATGTTGAACGTGGTGTCGTAGTGATCGTTTTCCAGAGCCGAGGTGGACGGCAGGATCAGGTCGGCGTAGCGCGTGGTTTCATTGATGTAGAGGTCGATGCTGACCATGAACTCCAGCCCGTCCAGCGCCTGCTCCAGTTGGCGGCCGTTGGGCGTGGACAACACCGGGTTGCCCGCCACGGTGATCAGCGCCCGGACCTGCCCTTCCCCGCCGGTGAGCATTTCTTCGGCCAGGGCCGACACCGGCAACTCGCCGCTGTACTCCGGGCGCCCCGACACCCGACTCTGCCACAAGTTGAAATGCCCGCCCGAGGTGGACGCCACCAGATCTACCGCCGGCTCGGTGCACAACGCACCGCCCACACGGTCGAGGTTGCCAGTGACCAGGTTGATCAACTGCACCACCCAATGGCACAACGTGCCGAACGCCTGGGTCGAGACGCCCATGCGCCCGTAGCACACCGCTGACGGCGCGGCGGCAAAGTCCCGGGCCAGTTGGCGAATCTGCTCGGCTGGCACGGCGCACAGCGGACTCATGACCTCGGCAGTGAATCCCGCGACCGCCTCACGCACCTCATCCAGGCCATCCACCGGCAGATGACTGTCGCGGGTCAGGCCTTCGGCGAACAAGGTATTGAGCAGCCCGAATAGCAACGCCGCATCGCCACCGGGGCGCACGAACAGATGCTGATCGGCCATCGCCGCCGTTTCGCTGCGGCGCGGATCGACCACCACCACTTTGCCGCCCCGGGCCTGAATCGCCTTCAGCCGTTTTTCCACATCGGGCACCGTCATGATGCTGCCGTTGGACGCCAGGGGATTACCGCCCAGAATCAGCATGAAATCGGTGTGATCAATGTCCGGGATCGGCAACAGCAAACCGTGGCCATACATCAAATGGCTGGTCAGGTGATGGGGCAACTGATCGACCGAGGTCGCGGAAAAGCGGTTACGGGTTTTCAGCAGGCCTAGAAAGTAATTGCTGTGGGTCATCAACCCATAGTTGTGCACGCTGGGATTGCCCTGGTAGACCGCCACCGCATTCTGCCCATGACGCTCCTGAATGCCTGCCAGGCGTTCGGCTACAAGGTTGAAGGCGTCTTCCCACCCGATGGGCTGCCATTCGCTGCCCACGCGCTGCATCGGCTGGTGCAGGCGGTCCGGATCGTTCTGGATGTCTTGCAGGGCCACAGCCTTGGGGCAGATGTGCCCACGACTGAACGTATCCTGGGGGTCACCCTTGATCGAAGTGATCTGCACCCGGCCTTCGGCCTCTGTGGTTTCGATGGTCAGGCCGCAAATGGCTTCGCACAGGTGGCAGGCACGGTGATGGAGAGTCTTGGTCATGGCCAGTCTCTGTCTTGTTCTGGGCGGCGTTTTCAGCCACGGGAACAAAACTATGGCGCGCGAACCCTAGCTGCGCCAGCAACGTTCGTCTTGTGAATCGGCGGCCATCAGGCCAGCCGATGGCCGTCGCAGATCAGTTCGGCGGCAACCGGGGCGGCGTCTGCAACTGGATTTCCTGGATGGTTTCGATCTGCTCGTGGGCGACATGCACGCCGGTAAGTTCGCCAATCAGGCGCCAGTGTTCGTCGAGCCCGCTGCTGATGGTGGCCATGCGATCGATCATGCGACGACCGGCGGCCTTGGTCACTTCGTCTTCACTGCGCATCAACTCGAAGGACATTGAGGTCATGGACGCAGTGAGATGGGTCAGGGAGCGGGCCGTGAGGCCGAGTAATTCCATTAGTTGCTGTTCTTTCGATTCCATTCCGGAGGCTTCCTGCGTCGCTCGAGACTTAGTTATAACCCAGCACTTTGCTTTAGCAAATGTTTCAGACGAGACACATTGCCACCACGCGACGAGAATCACAGGTCAGAAACCGACTATCGTTGTGCCGTCCCCGCCCCGCTTGATTGCAATGCCCGGCGGGCCCGGTGTACAAATGACGGGCTGCTATCCGGAAACAGGCTTCTAAAGCGCTACTGCGGTCATCCCGTAGCCCCTCTGAATTTCCCTAAAAACCGTAGCCCTATTGGTAAGACGCGACATTTAATTATAAGATCGCGCCTTCCCCTATTTCGTCGCCCCGTGCGGCTTACGCCGCAGGTCTCGCCCGTTTTTCAGTTAAACAAGGCTTTGAGTATCTGCGGTCTGTTGCAAAAAGGTAGTCAATGATGAGCGCAAGGCACTTTCTCTCCCTGATGGATTGCACGCCCGAAGAGCTGGTCAGCGTGATCCGTCGAGGCGTTGAGCTCAAGGACCTGCGTAACCGCGGCGTACTGTTCGAGCCTCTGAAAAACCGCGTCCTGGGGATGATTTTCGAAAAGTCCTCGACCCGCACCCGCATCTCGTTCGAAGCCGGCATGATCCAGCTCGGCGGCCAGGCGATCTTCCTCTCGCCCCGCGATACCCAACTGGGTCGTGGCGAGCCGATCGGCGACTGCGCCATTGTCATGTCGAGCATGCTCGATGCGGTGATGATCCGTACCTTTGCCCACAGCACCCTCACCGAATTTGCCGCCAACTCCCGCGTACCGGTGATCAACGGCCTGTCCGATGATCTGCACCCGTGCCAGTTACTGGCCGACATGCAAACCTTCCTGGAACACCGTGGTTCGATCCAGGGCAAGACCGTGGCCTGGATCGGCGACGGCAACAACATGTGCAACAGCTATATAGAAGCGGCGATCCAGTTCGACTTCCAGTTGCGCATTGCCTGCCCGGAAGGTTACGAGCCAAACCCTGAGTTCGTGGCCAAGGCCGGCGATCGTGTGACCATCGTCCGCGATCCTCAGGATGCCGTGCGTGGCGCGCACCTGGTCAGCACCGACGTCTGGACCTCCATGGGCCAGGAAGAAGAAACCGCCAAGCGCCTGAAGCTGTTCGCGCCGTTTCAGGTTAATCGCGCCCTGCTCGACCAGGCTGCGCCGGACGTGCTGTTCATGCACTGCCTGCCGGCCCACCGTGGCGAAGAAATCAGTCTCGACCTGCTGGACGACCCGCGCTCCGTGGCGTGGGACCAGGCGGAAAACCGTCTGCACGCGCAGAAAGCCCTGCTGGAGTTTCTGGTCACCCCGGCGTACCACAACGCATGAGCCAGCCATTACTGCTCAATCTGCGCAACCTCGCCTGCGGTTATCAGGACCAGCGGGTCGTGCAAAACCTCAACCTGCATTTGAATGCCGGCGACATCGGTTGCCTGCTGGGCTCTTCGGGCTGCGGCAAGACCACCACCCTGCGGGCCATCGCCGGGTTCGAACCGGTGCACGAAGGTGAAATCCAGCTCGGCGGCGAAACCATTTCCAGCGCCGGATTCACCCTCGCGCCGGAGAAGCGCCGGATCGGCATGGTGTTTCAGGATTACGCTCTGTTTCCGCATCTGAGCGTGGCCGAGAACATCGCCTTCGGGATCCGCAAGCATCCACAAAAGGATCGGATTACCGAAGAGCTGCTGGAACTGGTCAACCTGAAAAACCTCGGCAAGCGCTTTCCCCATGAGTTGTCCGGCGGCCAGCAGCAACGGGTCGCACTGGCCCGCGCCCTGGCGCCGGAACCGCAACTGTTGCTGCTCGACGAACCGTTCTCCAACCTCGATGGCGAACTGCGACGCAAGCTCAGCCATGAAGTGCGCGACATTCTCAAGGCCCGTGGCACCAGTGCGATTCTGGTGACCCACGACCAGGAGGAAGCCTTCGCCGTGAGCGATCATGTCGGGGTGTTCAAGGAAGGTCGGCTGGAACAGTGGGATACGCCCTACAACCTGTATCACGAACCCCTGACACCGTTCGTGGCCAGTTTCATTGGCCAGGGTTACTTCATTCGCGGTCAGTTGAGCAGCCCGGAGTCGGTGCAGACCGAGCTCGGTGAGTTGCGCGGCAATCGGGCCTACACCTGGCCGGTGGGCGGCGCCGTCGATGTGTTATTGCGCCCGGACGATATCGTTTATGCGCCGGACAGCGGGTTGAAGGCTCGCATCGTGGGCAAGACGTTCCTCGGCGCTTCGACCTTGTATCGCTTGCAGATGCCGACGGGTGCTCAGCTGGAATCGATCTTCCCGAGCCATGCGGATCATCAGGTGGGCGCAGAAGTCGGGATCCGCGTGGCGGCCGAACATCTGGTGCTGTTCCAGGCATCCGGCAGCACCGCGGCGCAGATTCCTGCGATCGAATCCGGTGTCCGCCGCTACAGCACCGCCAGCTAACACCGAGACCTGTTCCTGTAGGAGCGAGGCTTGCCCGCGAAGGCGTCGTATCAATCGACACCATCATTGGCCGGCCCGACGCCTTCGCGGGCAAGCCTCGCTCCTACAAGGGTCAACCCAGCATCAGCGTTCCGCTCGCCACAAGCATCGCATTCCCGCCAATCTTCACCCGCTCCCCCTCCAGCCGGCAGAACAACTCCCCGCCCCGGGCCGAGCACTGATAGGCCGTCAGACTCGACTTGCCCAAGCGCTTCGACCAGTACGGAATCAGGCTGCAATGGGTTGAGCCGGTCACCGGGTCTTCATTGATGCCGATCGCCGGCGCGAAGTACCGCGAAACAAAATCATGTTTGCCGCCCTTGGCCGTGACGATGGCTCCCGGCCACGGCAGTTTCGCCAGCGCCGCCATGTCGGGCTTGCAATCGAGCACCGCCTGCTCGGATTCCAGCACCACCAACAACTCATTCGAGCCCAACACATCCACGGCTTCCACACCCAGGGCGCGCTCGACATCCAGGGTTACGCCGACTTCCGACGGAACGATTGCCGGAAAATCCAGCCACAGTCGCCCGCCCTCACGGCTGACGCTCAACAGGCCGGATTTGCAGATGAAATCCAGGCGTTCGGCCGGTTCTTTATAGACTTCAAACAGCACGAACGCGCTGGCCAGGGTCGCATGTCCGCACAGCGGCACTTCAGTGGTCGGGGTGAACCAGCGGATATGCCACGCCAAGCCTTCGCGCACCACAAAGGCGGTTTCGGCCAGGTTGTGTTCGGCGGCGATCTTCTGCATCAACTCATCGGCGAGCCAGGCATCGAGCCGATACACCATCGCCGGGTTGCCACTGAACGGCCGATCACTGAACGCATCGACCTGATGAAACTCAAGCTGCATAACCTTCTCCCTGATTCAGGCGCGACCGATATCGGCGAACTTCGCCTGAGTATGTTCGGCCAGTACCGCAGGCGCCAACTCCACTTCCAGACCACGCCGCCCGGCACTGACAAAAATGCTGGCAAAGGGCTGCGCCGATTGATCGATAAAGGTGCGCAGACGCTTCTTCTGCCCCAGCGGGCTGATGCCGCCCAACAGGTAACCGGTCGCTCGCTGTGCCGCTGCCGGATCAGCCATTTCGACTTTTTTCACCCCGGCCGCCTGCGCCAGGTGCTTTAAATCCAGACTTCCGACGACCGGCACCACCGCCACTAGCAATTCGCCTTTCTCACTGGCCGCCAGCAAGGTCTTGAACACTTGCGCCGGGTCCAACCCCAGTTTTTCCGCCGCCTCCAGACCATAGGACGCCGCCTTCGGATCATGTTCGTAACTGTGCACACGATGTTCGGCGCGAACTTTTTTCAACAAATCCAATGCGGGCGTCATGGCAGCTCCAGGCTGGGCGGCAGAAGAAAAACACTGGGCCAGATTCTAGGACATTGATCAGCAAAAGGCTCTATTGCGGCACTATTTCAAAGGCTTGGCGCAGCCCTGCCTGGCGGGTTTCGGACTGGGTCGAAAGGCCATCAACACGATCATTCACGAAGCGAATAGTTTAAATATGACTGATGGTTCACTTTCGACCTTTGACAGCAGCGTTTCTTGTCTATATTTTTTCGAATGCGAATACTGCAGGAATGATCGCGAAGCAGTACCCGGCAGTAAACCAAGATCAGGATGGGGATCCTGACTCGGTGAAAATCGCGCTTTGTCCATGATGACCAGGCGCCAGACAACAACAAAAAGAGGTTTTCGATGACAACTGCTTTGAAACAACCGCCACTCTCGAGCCAATGCATGGCTGAATTCCTGGGCACTGCGCTGTTGATCTTTTTCGGGACGGGGTGTGTTGCTGCGCTCAAGGTCGCGGGTGCCAGCTTTGGCCTTTGGGAAATCAGCATTATCTGGGGCGTTGGCGTCAGCATGGCGATCTACCTGACCGCCGGGGTTTCCGGGGCTCACCTCAATCCTGCCGTGAGTATCGCGCTGAGCATTTTCACTGACTTCGAAAAGCGCAAACTGCCTTTCTACATCATCGCCCAGGTAGCCGGCGCGTTCTGCGGCGCCTTGTTGGTTTACACGCTTTACAGCAACCTCTTCTTCGATTACGAACAAACTCACCATATGGTTCGTGGCACCCAGGCCAGCCTTGAACTGGCGTCGGTGTTCTCCACCTTCCCGCACCCGGCGCTGTCCACAGCCCAGGCGTTCCTGGTTGAAGTGGTCATCACCGCGATCCTGATGGGCGTGATCATGTCCCTGACCGACGACAACAACGGCCTGCCCAAGGGTCCGCTGGCGCCGCTGCTGATCGGCCTGCTGATTGCGGTGATTGGCAGTTCAATGGGGCCGCTGACCGGTTTCGCAATGAACCCTGCACGTGATTTCGGTCCTAAGCTGATGACTTTCTTTACTGGCTGGGGTGAAATTTCCTTCACCGGCGGGCGCGATATCCCGTATTTCCTGATTCCGATCTTTGCACCGATTGTCGGTGCCTGCCTCGGCGCTGCTGCTTATCGCGGGCTGATTGCCCGTCATCTGCCGAGCACCGAACCTGCTACAAAGGACGCAACACCGGCCATTGACGGCAAACCAAGAACTTCTTGATACCGTTGGCGCGTGATCCTGCCCTTTGATCCCGCGCCTGACCTCACTTTCTTTTTTCGTCCAAGGCAATCGACATGACCGATATTCAGAATAAGAACTACATCATTGCCCTTGATCAGGGTACGACCAGCTCCCGCGCGATCATTTTCGACCGTGACGCGAACGTGGTCTGCACCGCCCAGCGCGAATTCGTGCAGCATTACCCGCAAGCCGGCTGGGTCGAACATGACCCGATGGAAATCTTCGCGACCCAAAGCGCCGTGATGGTCGAGGCCCTGGCACAAGCCGGCCTGCATCACGACCAGGTCGCCGCCATCGGCATCACCAACCAGCGCGAAACCACCGTGGTCTGGGACAAGACCACCGGCCGCCCGATCTACAACGCGATCGTCTGGCAGTGCCGCCGCAGCACCGAGATCTGCCAGCAGCTCAAACGCGATGGCCACGAGCAATACATCAGCGACACCACCGGCCTTGTGACAGACCCGTACTTCTCCGGCACCAAGCTCAAGTGGATCCTCGACAACGTCGAAGGCAGCCGTGAACGTGCGCGCAACGGCGAGCTGCTGTTCGGCACCATCGACAGCTGGCTGATCTGGAAATTTACCGGCGGCAAAGTCCACGTCACCGACTACACCAACGCCTCGCGCACCATGCTCTTCAACATCCACTCGCTGGAGTGGGACGCGAAGATGCTGGAGATCCTCGACATCCCACGCGAAATGCTGCCGGAAGTTAAATCGTCGTCGGAAATCTACGGCCACACCAAAAGCGGCATCGCCATCGGCGGTATCGCCGGCGACCAGCAGGCCGCCCTGTTCGGCCAGATGTGCGTCGAGCCAGGCCAAGCGAAAAACACCTACGGCACTGGCTGCTTCCTGCTGATGAACACCGGCGACAAAGCCGTGAAGTCCAAACACGGCATGCTGACCACCATCGCTTGCGGCCCGAAAGGCGAAGTGGCTTATGCGCTGGAAGGCGCGGTGTTCAATGGCGGTTCCACTGTGCAGTGGCTGCGTGATGAACTGAAGATCATCGCCGATGCCACCGACACCGAATACTTCGCCGGCAAGGTCAAGGACAGCAACGGCGTGTACCTGGTGCCGGCGTTCACTGGCCTGGGCGCTCCATACTGGGACCCGTATGCCCGTGGCGCGCTGTTCGGCCTGACTCGCGGCGTGCGCGTGGATCACATCATCCGTGCCGCGCTTGAGTCGATTGCCTATCAGACCCGCGACGTACTCGACGCCATGCAACAGGACTCCGGCGAACGCCTCAAGTCCCTGCGTGTGGACGGCGGTGCGGTAGCGAACAACTTCCTGATGCAATTCCAGGCCGACATCCTCGGCACGCAGGTTGAGCGTCCGCAAATGCGCGAGACCACCGCACTGGGCGCCGCTTACCTGGCTGGTCTGGCGTGCGGCTTCTGGGGCAGCCTGGATGAGTTGCGCGGCAAGGCCGTGATCGAACGCGAATTCGAACCGGCTCTGGAAGAATCGGCGAAAGAAAAACTCTACGCTGGGTGGCTCAAAGCGGTCAGCCGCACCCGCGATTGGGAACCGCATGAAGGCGCTGAATAAGCCAAGCGCGGGACTCTTATAGGGTTGTAACTGGTCGGGAGCGGATTCCTGCGGCATCATGGGCAAATTTTGCGGCAGCCCAAAGGAAGCCCCATGAATCTGCCTCCCCGTCAGCAGCAAATCCTCGAACTGGTCCGCGAACGCGGCTATGTCAGCATCGAGGAAATGGCTACGCTGTTCGTCGTTACACCGCAAACCATCCGCCGCGATATCAATCAGCTCGCGGAAGCCAATTTGTTGCGTCGCTACCATGGCGGCGCGGCCTACGATTCCAGTGTCGAAAACACTGCCTACGCCATGCGTGCCGACCAGATGCGCGATGAAAAGCAGCGTATCGGCGAAGCCATTGCGGCCCAGATCCCCGATCACGCCTCGCTCTTCATCAATATCGGCACCACCACCGAATCGATTGCCCGGGCGTTGCTCAATCACAATCACCTGAAGATCATCACCAACAACCTGCACGTGGCCTCGATGCTCAGCGCCAAGGACGATTTCGATGTCCTGCTGACGGGCGGAAACGTGCGGCGCGACGGTGGCGTGGTCGGTCAGGCGAGTGTCGATTTCATCAACCAGTTCAAGGTGGATTTCGCCTTGGTGGGCATCAGCGGCATCGATGAAGACGGCAGCCTGCTGGACTTCGATTATCAGGAAGTGCGGGTGTCCCAGGCGATCATCGCCAACGCCCGGCAAGTGATCCTGGCGGCGGACTCCAGCAAATTCGGGCGCAACGCCATGATTCGCCTGGGGCCGATCAGCCTGATCGATTGCCTGGTGACCGATCAGCAGCCGGTGCCGGCGTTGGCGCAGTTGTTGAGTCAGCACAAGATTCGGCTCGAGGTTGTTTAACCGCCGAAAGCGATTAAACAACCTGTAGGAGCATGGCTTGCCCGCGAGGGCGGCCTTGGGTGCGCCATCGCGTGCAAGCCTTGCTCCTGCAAAAGTCGCGGCAACTCCCCCTCTTGTACAGATCGTTCCCACGCTCCGCGTGGGAATGCCGCCCGGGACGCTCCGCGTCCCACCTCAAGTGCCGACGCAGAGCGTCTGTTGATGCATTCCCACGCAGAGCGTGGGAATGATCTGCGCGCGAATGTTCGTAAATTTTCCTTTCCCGGCCCTTCGATCAGTATTTTCAATCGAAGTTGACTGGCTGTGCGCGGCTTTATGGGCTACCATTTTCGCAAATGAACATTAATGTTCGAATTCAAATATCGAAAATCATAAAAGCCCGAGGCCAGCCGATGCCCACTTCTACCTTGCCTACGCCCCCTCTCGCCGAGGTCTACGATATCGCCGTCATCGGTGGTGGGATCAATGGCGTGGGGATCGCAGCGGATGCCGCCGGTCGCGGCCTCTCGGTGTTCCTTTGTGAAAAGGACGACCTGGCCAGCCACACCTCGTCGGCCAGCAGCAAGCTGATCCACGGCGGCCTGCGCTATCTCGAACATTACGAATTCCGCCTGGTGCGCGAAGCCCTGGCCGAGCGCGAAGTGCTGCTGGCCAAGGCCCCGCACATCGTCAAGCAGATGCGCTTCGTGTTGCCGCACCGCCCGCACCTGCGCCCCGCGTGGATGATCCGCGCCGGATTGTTCCTTTATGACCACCTGGGCAAGCGGGAAAAACTGGAAGGTTCGAAAAGCCTGAAGTTCGGCCCGGACAGCCCGCTGAAAAGCGAAATCACCAAAGGCTTCGAATATTCCGATTGCTGGGTCGACGATGCCCGCCTCGTGGTACTGAACGCCATGGCCGCCCGCGAGAAAGGCGCTCATGTGCACACCCAGACCCGTTGCGTCAGCGCCCGTCGCGCCAAAGGCCTGTGGCACCTGCACCTGGAGCGCGCCGATGGCAGTCTGTTCTCGATCCGCGCCAAGGCGCTGGTGAATGCCGCCGGCCCGTGGGTGGCCAAGTTCATTCGTGACGACCTGAAGATGGATTCGCCGTACGGCATCCGCCTGATCCAGGGCAGCCACCTGATCGTGCCGAAACTCTACGAAGGCGAACACGCGCACATTCTGCAAAACGAAGATCAGCGCATCGTCTTCACCATTCCGTACCTGAACCACTTCACCCTGATCGGCACCACCGACCGCGAGTACACCGGCGATCCGGCCAAAGTGGCGATCACCGAAGGCGAAACCGATTACCTGCTCAAAGTGGTCAATGCCCACTTCAAAAAGCAAGTCAGCCGCGATGACATCCTGCACAGCTATTCCGGTGTGCGTCCGCTGTGCAACGACGAATCCGACAACCCGTCGGCCGTGACCCGCGACTACACCCTGGCGTTGTCCGGCAGTGGCGAAGAAGCCCCGTTGCTGTCGGTGTTCGGCGGCAAGCTGACCACCTACCGCAAACTGGCCGAGTCGGCGCTGGCGCAACTGGCCCCGTACTTCACCCAGATCAAACCAAGCTGGACCGCGACCGCGACCCTGCCCGGCGGCGAAGACATGACCACCCCGCAAGCCCTGTGCGCGAAGATCCGCGATCAGTTCGACTGGGTGCCGACCGAGATCGCCCGCCGCTGGGCCACCACCTACGGCAGCCGCACCTGGCGCATGCTCGAAGGCGTACAGAGCCTCAGCGACCTGGGCGAACACATCGGCGGCGGTCTCTACACCCGCGAAGTCGACTACCTGTGCAGCGAAGAGTGGGCCACCACCGCCCACGACATCCTGTGGCGTCGCAGCAAGCTCGGCTTGTTCACCACCCCGGATGAACAACAGAAGCTGGCGGATTACCTGAGCAAGGTCGAGCAGAGCCGCAGCAAGATCGAAGCCGCCTGATCGGGCATCCGGTTAAACGAAAGCCCCTGAATCGTGAGATTCAGGGGCTTTTTCGTACCTGTCTGCAGGAGCGAGGCTTGCCCGCGAAAGCGGTGTGTCAGCTACATGAATGTAGGCTACCCCCCTCTTCACGGGCAAGCCTCGCTCCTACAGGGGTTTCGCGCATTCGGTTTTCCGAACACGACTCGCCGGTCGATTCGGTTTACCGGATAGCCAAAGCGTAAATTCAACGCCACAAAAAACTTAATAACCTTTTAAATCAATCACTTGATTCATATCACCTGGCCTGGCACGAGTCATGCTCTACACTCTTGGACGAATGTTCTGTCGTGCCCACCGTTCAGGTGCCGCCACGCATTCGAAGCACAAAAGGGCCGACGCACTGGCTCCATAAAAAAAACAATGTCGAGGAAAATTTGATGCGCATCGTTCCCCATATCCTGGGCGCAGCCATTGCTGCCGCTCTGATTAGCACTCCAGTTTTCGCTGCCGAGCTCACCGGCACACTGAAGAAGATCAAAGAGTCCGGTGTGATCACCCTCGGGCATCGCGATGCTTCCATTCCGTTTTCCTACATCGCTGATGCTTCCGGCAAGCCGATGGGCTACTCCCATGACATCCAGCTGAAAATCGTCGAAGCCATCAAGAAAGACCTCGATTTGCCAAACCTCCAGGTCAAATACAACCTGGTCACCTCGCAAACCCGTATCCCGCTGGTGCAGAACGGCACCGTGGACGTCGAGTGCGGCTCCACCACCAACAACGTCGAGCGTCAGCAGCAAGTTGACTTCTCCGTCGGCATCTTCGAAATCGGTACTCGCCTGCTGTCCAAGAAAGGCTCTGCCTACAAGGACTTCGACGACCTGAAAGGCAAGAACGTCGTGACCACCGCCGGCACCACGTCCGAGCGCATCCTCAAGTCGATGAACGCCGACAAGCAGATGGGCATGAACGTTATCTCCGCCAAAGACCACGGCGAGTCCTTCCAGATGCTGGAATCGGGCCGCGCTGTTGCCTTCATGATGGACGACGCCCTGCTGGCCGGTGAAGCCGCCAAGGCCAAGAAGGCCGATGACTGGGCCGTTACCGGCACGCCACAGTCCTACGAAATCTACGGCTGCATGGTCCGCAAGGGCGACGAGCCGTTCAAGAAAGCTGTCGACGACGCCATCGTGGCCACCTACAAGTCGGGCGAGATCAACAAGATCTACGACAAATGGTTCATGCAACCAATCCCGCCTAAAGGCCTGAACCTGAACTTCCCGATGAGCGACGAGCTCAAGGCCCTGATCGCCAATCCGACCGATAAAGCGGCTGACGACAAGAAGTCCTGATTTCTGACTAACCTTATCTCCTGAGAGGGCCGCTGCCCTTTCAGGAGGTTGTCACTCCCTGCTGGCATATTTTGGAAACACTCGAACCGGTGGCTGTCGAGCCGATCGCGTGTGCCTGACTTTCAAAGTCGGGCGGGAACGGAGCTTCCCCAGGCGGGCACTTGTACATTGATCGATCCGAGGGGAGACCCTAATGAATTACAACTGGGACTGGGGCGTGTTCTTCAAGTCCACCGGCGTGGGCAGCGAGACGTATCTCGACTGGTACATCTCCGGGCTGGGCTGGACCATCGCCATCGCCGTCGTGGCCTGGATTATCGCGCTGTCGCTGGGCTCGATCCTGGGTGTCATGCGTACCGTGCCGAACCGCATCGTATCGGGCATCGCGACCTGCTACGTCGAACTCTTCCGTAACGTGCCGCTGCTGGTTCAGCTGTTCATCTGGTACTTCCTGGTGCCCGACCTGCTGCCGCAAAACCTGCAGGACTGGTACAAGCAGGACCTGAACCCGACCACCTCGGCCTACCTGAGCGTTGTCGTGTGCCTGGGCCTGTTCACCGCCGCCCGGGTTTGCGAACAAGTGCGCACCGGCATCCAGGCCTTGCCGAAGGGCCAGGAATCCGCGGCTCGCGCCATGGGTTTCAAGCTGCCGCAGATCTACTGGAACGTGCTGCTGCCCCAGGCCTACCGCATCATCATTCCACCGCTCACCTCGGAATTCCTGAACGTGTTCAAGAACTCGTCGGTGGCCTCGCTGATCGGCCTGATGGAGCTGCTCGCGCAGACCAAGCAGACCGCCGAGTTCTCCGCCAACCTGTTCGAAGCGTTCACCCTCGCCACGCTGATCTACTTCACCCTGAACATGAGCCTGATGCTGCTCATGCGCCTGGTCGAGAAGAAAGTCGCCGTACCGGGCCTGATCTCCCTAGGGGGTAAATGATGGAATTCGATTTCTCGGGCATCGTCCCGTCCCTGCCGGGTTTGTGGAACGGCATGGTCATGACCCTGCAACTGATGGCGCTGGGCGTCAGCGGCGGGATCATCCTCGGCACGATCCTGGCGCTAATGCGCCTGTCTCACAACAAACTGCTGTCGAACCTCGCCGGCGCGTACGTTAACTATTTCCGTTCGATCCCGTTGCTGCTGGTCATCACCTGGTTCTACCTGGCGGTGCCGTTCGTGCTGCGCTGGATCACCGGCGAAGACACGCCGATCGGCGCCTTCGCGTCCTGCATCGTGGCGTTCATGATGTTTGAAGCGGCGTACTTCTGCGAAATCGTCCGGGCGGGCGTACAGTCGATTTCCAAGGGCCAGATGGGCGCCGCCCAGGCCCTGGGCATGACGTACGGCCAGATGATGCGATTGATCATCCTGCCGCAAGCGTTCCGCAAGATGACCCCGCTGTTGCTGCAACAGAGCATCATCCTGTTCCAGGACACCTCGCTGGTGTACGCGGTCGGCCTGGTGGACTTCCTCAATGCCTCCCGTGCCAGTGGCGACATCATCGGTCGCTCCAACGAGTTCCTGATCTTCGCAGGGCTTACGTACTTCACAATCAGCTTTGCCGCCTCGCTGCTGGTCAAGCGTCTGCAAAAAAGGTTTGCCATATGATCTCTATCAAGAACATCAACAAGTGGTATGGCGACTTCCAGGTACTGACTGATTGCAGCACCGAGGTCAAAAAAGGCGAAGTGATCGTGGTCTGCGGGCCGTCCGGTTCGGGCAAGTCGACCCTGATCAAATGCGTCAACGCCCTGGAACCGTTCCAGAAAGGCGACGTGGTGGTCGATGGCACGTCCATCGCCGACCCGAAGACCGACCTGCCGAAACTGCGTTCGCGCGTTGGCATGGTGTTTCAGCATTTCGAACTGTTCCCGCACCTGTCCATCACCGAAAACCTGACCATCGCGCAGATCAAGGTGCTGGGCCGCAGCAAGGAAGAGGCCACCAAGAAAGGCCTGCAATTGCTGGAGCGCGTCGGCTTGTCGGCTCACGCCCACAAGCATCCCGGCCAACTCTCCGGTGGCCAGCAACAGCGTGTGGCGATTGCCCGTGCGCTGGCGATGGACCCGATCGTCATGCTGTTCGACGAACCGACCTCGGCGCTGGACCCGGAAATGGTCAACGAAGTGCTCGACGTGATGGTGCAACTGGCCCATGAAGGCATGACCATGATGTGCGTAACCCACGAAATGGGCTTCGCCCGCAAAGTGGCCGACCGCGTGATCTTCATGGACCAGGGCAAGATCATCGAAGACTGCAAGAAAGAGGAATTCTTCGGCGACATCAGCCACCGCGCCGAGCGTACGCAGCACTTCCTCAACAAGATTCTGCAGCACTAAAAGCAATACACCGAACTCTGTGGCGAGGGAGCTTGCTCCCGCTGGGTCGCGCAGCGGCCCCAAACCTGCCAATGCCTGCTGTCTGACACACCGCATTGGCCGGTGTAACGACTGCTTCGCAGCCGAGCGGGAGCAAGCTCCCTCGCCACAGGTCCGCGTTCGACTGGAAACCAGAGCAAGCCTGTTGCCACGCTGGTTGACCCAAGGCATCTGTGATGAAATGCGACCCCACTCTCTATCGCGCCGCGCCGCCATCACTCGCCGTGAAACCCCGTCTGATTCGCCATCTGTTCCTGCCGCCGCTGATCATCGCCCTGATGATCGGATTGGGTTACATCGGCTTCTGGGTCAGTGAGCACTACGGGATTCGCAGCCTCAGCGAGAATGGCCAGCGTCAACTTGAGCTGCACGCCCGCGCCGTCGAGAGCGAGATCAGCAAGTACACCTACCTGCCCAGCCTGCTGGAACTCGAATCCAGCGTTTCAAAACTGCTGGATGAGCCGTCGTCGGAAACCCGGCAAACGGTCAATGAATACCTTGAAGGCCTGAACCGACGCAGCCGCAGCCGGGCCATCTACGTCATGGACACCACCGGCCGTGTGCTGGCCACCAGCAACTGGCGCGATGTCGACAGTTACCTCGGTGAAGACCTGTCCTTTCGCGCCTATTTCCAGAACGCCGTGCGCGGTCAGCCGGGGCGTTTCTATGGCATCGGCAGCACCAACGGCGAACCCGGTTATTACCTGGCCCACGGCCTGGAAGAACACGGCAAGATCATCGGCGTCGCCGTGGTCAAGGTCCGGCTCGAAGCCATGGAGGAACGCTGGCAGCGGGCGCGTCTGGAAGCCTTCGTCAGCGATGAGAACGGCATCATCATTCTCTCCAGCGACCCGGCGCGACGCCTCAAATCCGTGGTGCCGCTGAGCGACGAGACCAAGGAAAAACTCGCCCGCAGCTTGCAGTACTACTGGTTCCCGCTGAACGAACTGCAACCCTTGGCCCGGGAAACCCTGGCTGAAGGCGTGGAGAAACTGACCTTCCCCGCCAACAGCGAACTGGCTTCCGACGAACAGGACATCACCTACCTCGCCCAGACCCGGCCGTTGAGCGACACCCCGTGGAATTTCACCCTGCTCACGCCCCTGGCGGATTTGCGCCGTGAGGCGATCAACCAGGGGATTCTGGTGGCGGTGGCGTTTGCCCTGGTGGCGTTCCTGCTGATCGCCTGGAACGAGCGACGCAAGGTCATCGCTACGCGTCTCGCAGCCCGGGAAGCTTTGCAGGAAGCCAACAATCAACTGGAGCGTCGGATTACCGAACGCACCACCGATTTGCGCGCCAGCAACGAACGGCTCAAGGGCCAGATCCGCGAACGGCGTCAGGCCGAAGAGACGTTGCGCCGGGCCCAGGATGAACTGGTCCAGGCCGGCAAACTGGCGGCCATCGGCCAGATGTCCACCAGCATTGCCCATGAATTGAACCAGCCGTTGGCGGCGCTGCGGACCTTGTCCGGCAACACCGTGCGCTTCCTGGAGCGCGGGCAACTGGATGTCGCCAGCACCAATCTCAAGACCATCAACGAACTGATCGACCGCATGGGCCGGATCACCGCCAGCCTGCGCTCCTTCGCCCGGCGTGGTGACGACAAAGGCCAGGCCAGCCTCGGCAAAGCGGTGGACGCGGCCCTGCAACTGCTCGGCAGCCGCATGGAAAGCGCGCATCTGGACCTGCACCGCGACTTCAACGACGTGCAGGTGCAAATCGACCAGACCCGTCTGGAGCAGATCCTGGTCAACCTGATCGGCAATGCCCTTGACGCCATGCAGTCGCAGCCGCTCCCAGCGCTGTGGCTGGAAGGCGAAGAGTACGACGGCAAATATCGCCTGCGGGTGCGCGACAACGGCCACGGCATCGACGCCGAAGCGCGCAAGCATTTGTTCGAACCCTTCTTCACCACCAAACCCGGCGAACAGGGCCTGGGCCTCGGCCTGACCCTCTCCGCCAGCCTGGCCGCGGCCACCGGCGGCCATTTGGGCGTCGAGCACCCGGCCAGCGGTGGTACCACTTTCGTCCTCAGTTTACCGTTGGTAAGCCCCACTCCCGCCGAGCCAATATGAACAACGACCTTAGTGTGCTGATCGTCGAAGACGACCCCCATGTGCTGCTCGGCTGCCAGCAGGCGCTGACCCTGGAAGACATTCCCTGCGTGGGCGTGGGCAGCGCCGAAGAAGCCCTGGAGCGGGTCGGCGACAACTTTGCCGGGATCGTCATCAGCGACATCCGCTTGCCGGGCATCGATGGCCTGGAATTGCTGACCCGGCTCAAGGCCCGGGACCGCAGCCTGCCGGTGGTGTTGATCACCGGTCACGGCGACATCTCCATGGCGGTCGGCGCGATGCAAAAAGGCGCCTACGATTTCATGGAGAAACCCTTCTCCCCGGAACGCCTGGTGGACGTGGCCCGCCGCGCGCTTGAGCAACGCAGCCTCGCTCGCGAAGTCTCGTCGCTGCGTCGGCAACTGGCGGAACGGGATTCCCTCGAAGGCCGGATCATCGGCCGCTCGCCAGCCATGCAGAATCTGCGTGAGCTGATCGCCAACGTCGCCGACACCTCGGCCAACGTGCTGATCGAAGGCGAAACCGGCACCGGCAAGGAATTGGTCGCCCGGTGCCTGCATGACTTCAGTCGCCGCCACACCAAACAATTCGTCGCGCTGAACTGCGGCGGTCTGCCGGAGAACCTGTTCGAAAGCGAAATCTTCGGCCACGAAGCCAACGCCTTCACCGGCGCCGGCAAACGGCGGATCGGCAAGATCGAACACGCCGACGGCGGCACGCTGTTCCTCGATGAAGTGGAAAGCATGCCGCTGCCATTGCAGATCAAACTGCTGCGGGTGTTGCAGGAACGCACCCTCGAACGCCTCGGTTCGAACCAGAGCGTAGCGGTGGATTGCCGGGTGATCGCGGCGACCAAATCCGACCTCGACGAGTCGAGCAAAAAGGGCGAATTCCGTAGCGACCTGTATTACCGCCTCAACGTGGTGACCCTGGAACTGCCGCCGCTGCGCGAGCGCCGCGAAGACATCCTGCAACTGTTCGAACACTTCCTGCAGCAGTCGTCCCTGCGCTTCGACCGCGCGGTGCCGGAGCTGGACAACCAGACCCTGTCCAACCTGATGAGCCACGACTGGCCGGGCAACGTGCGCGAGCTGCGCAATGTCGCCGAGCGTTACGCCCTCGGTTTGCCCGCGTTCAAGAAGTCCGGCGCCAGCGGCAGCAATCAGGGCCTGGCCTTCGCCGAAGCGGTGGAAGCTTTCGAGCGCAACCTGCTCAACGACGCTTTGCAGCGCAGCGGCGGCAACCTGACCCAGGCCAGCCTGGAACTGGGGATGGCCAAGACCACGCTGTTCGACAAGGTTAAAAAGTACGGGTTGAGCCACTGATGGACCTGATTCTCAAAGCCGCACTCGGCGCGGGCGTGGTGCTAATCCTCGCGGCCCTGGCCAAGACCAGAAACTACTACATCGCCGGCCTGGTGCCGCTGTTTCCGACCTTTGCGTTGATTGCGCACTACATCGTCGGCAAGGGCCGTTCGGTGGAGGATCTGAAAACCACCATCGTGTTTGGCATGTGGTCGATCATTCCGTACTTCGTCTATTTGGCGACGTTGTACGTGATGGTCGATCGGATGCGGTTGGAGGCTTCGCTGGCGGTGGCGGCGGTAGGCTGGTTGATTGCCGCGACAGTGCTCGTGTCAGTCTGGGTTCGCCTGCACGCCTGACACCCCTGTAGGAGCGAGGCTTGCCCGCGAAGACGGTGTGTCAGGCAACATTGATGTCGGCTGACAGTCCGTCTTCGCGGGCAAGCCTCGCTCCTACAGGTTTGATTGATCGTTCCCACGCTCTGCGTGGGAATGCCTCTAGGGACGCGGAGCGTCCAGTGACGCGGAGCGTCACGGGCTGCATTCCCACGCAGAGCTTGGGAACGATCATCAGGTGCTGGCCCGCCCCTTGCATTTACCCCCGCAGCCCTCCCGGCCGGCCTTCATGTTCGATGACGTCGGTGTCCGGGGGCGTCTGCCAAAGGGTGAATCCTGACCGTGAACTTCCTAGATCCCGACCTGACCCTCACCGTGGTCCTGCTGGTCGCCTTTTCCATCGTGCTGGACGTTATCGGTCAGCTCTGTTTCAAGCTCGGCCTCGACCGCTTGCCCGAACTCGAAGGCGGGTTTCGGCTGAACGCTTTCTGGGGCCAGGTGTTCAACGCGCCGTTGCTGTGGTGCGGGATCGGCGCCTACACGCTTGAGTTTTTCGTCTGGCTGGAGGCCCTGTCCCGGGCGCCCCTGAGCCTGTTGTTCCCGGCCGGGGCCCTGGCCTATTGCGGCGTGGTGCTGGCGGGCAAAGTCGTGCTCGGCGAAACCGTCAGCCGTCGGCGCTGGCTCGCCACCCTGGTGATTACGTTGGGCGTGATGCTCGTGTGTGCCGGCCATGCGTGATTCGAAATCGATGGATTGGCTGCATGGGCGCCTCGGCACGATCGTGCTCTGGGCGCTGCTGATTATTCTGGAAAGCGCCGGGCAGATTGCGACCAAGGTCGGCGGTGATCAGCTCGGGCAGATGACCTTTACCCTGCACTGGCTGCAAGCCGTGATCGTGGACCCGGGCGTGTTGTTTGCGGTGGGCTGCGGCATCGGCGCGTTTTTCGTATGGATGCTGATTTTGCGGCGCAGCAGTTTGTCCCTGGCGTTTCCCCTGAGTTCATTGGTGTTTGTCGGGGTGTTGCTGGGGTCATGGCTGGGATTGGGTGAGCAGATCAGCGTGCTGCACTGGGTGGGCGTGGTGGTGATCATCGGCGGGATTGCGTTGCTGGCCGAGGGCGAACAAACCTGAAGCCAACACAATCTACTGTGGCGAGGGGGCTTGCCCCCGTTGGGTGGCGAAGCCGCCCCCTATGCAGCTAATGCGGTCCCTCAGGTAAACCGCAACTACCCGGGTTTACGACTGCTTCGCAGCCGAACGGGGGCAAGCCCCCTCGCCACAAAAGCTCGCTCGCCACAGAGGCACCAGTGTGCTCGGGTCAATCGAACTTATAGGCCACCGCCGCCTGCACTTCCCCCTGATCGGCCTGCCCCACCTGTTTGACGATGCTGCTGTCCGCCGCTGAACCGCTCAGATGAATCCAACTGGCACTGGTCAGCAACGACCAATGCGTCGCCAGGGGAAACTCGAAGCTCTGGGTCAACGCCACGTTCTGCCACCCGCCCCCGGCGTTGTACCGGGCGATGCCCGAAGCCTGAGACTCAGCGCCACTCACCCCAAAAAACGCCTGATTTTGCCGCCCATCGGCGAAGTGCGCAGTCAGGTTGCTGCTGCCAATCACCCCGCCACCCAGTGGATAACCGATCTCACCCCCCACTCGCCCGACCACACCATCAGCCCCGCCCACCGCCTCGCCTACCGAAGCAAACACCCGCCAGAAATCAGCTGGCGCGTACTGCACAAAACCGCCGATGACGCCCATGTCCGGCACATCGTGCAAGCCCTGCAAGCTGCCATTGGCGGTGCGCCCCGGCAGGTAATTGGCGAACGGTCCGGCGCTGAAACCGTTGCTCTTCAACGCACTCCAGGTCAGCCCGTCGTCGGTGCTGAGGCTGACATCTCCCCAGTCCAGATCGACATACGGCACCGGCCGGACTTCATGGCGGCTGCCGGTCGGATCATGCGGCTGATAGCTCAACCCCGCCCCCGCCTCCCCGGTGATGCCATCGGCCAAAACACTGGCTGACACGCAAGCCAGCGCCGCAAACAGAGCAACTGTAATCCTCGACATGAGGCCCTTCCTTAACAAGACATGCGCGCATCAATCCTCTTTTCACCCGCCTCGCGCAAGCACTCATGTTGTTTGTAGCGACCTACAAAAATTGTAGCTTCGCCGACACATCATCCCGCCAGAACCCCGTAGATACGGGGCCAAACCCGATTGGCACAGTCCCTGCTCTACCCCTTTGGCAAGCGCAAACAGCGCGCCCTGCCCAATAGGTAAACAGATGAACGATTGGCATATCGTGTGTGATTTCGACGGGACCATCACCCGCACCGACGTGATCGACAGCATCCTCCAGCGCTTCGCCGACCCGAGCTGGGAAGCGATCGAAGACGAGTGGCTGCAAGGCGACATTGGTTCGCGTGAATGCCTCAGCCGCCAGCTCTCGCTGGTCAAGGCCACGCCGACCGAACTGCTCGCCTTTTTCGACACGATCGAAATCGACCCGGACTTCCCCGACTTCGTCGACCACGTGATCGGCCTCGGCGCGTCCCTGGAAGTGGTCAGCGACGGCATCGAGCAAGGCATCGCGCGGATCCTCGCGCGCAATTACGTCAGCCTGCTGCCGATCCTCGCCAACCGCTTGCGCCAACTCGGCCACGACAGCTGGCGCATCGACTTCCCGTATTCCAGCGACGCCTGCCGCGCCGCGTCCGGTAACTGCAAATGCAAGTCCACGCCCAAGGGCAAACGCGTGCTGGTGATCGGTGACGGTCAGTCGGACATGTGCGTGGCCGGCACCGCCGATTTCGTGTTCGCCAAGGATCGCCTGGCCGAACACTGCGAGCGTAACGGCATTGCCTACGCGCGCTTCGACAGCTTCGCCGAACTCCCGGCCCTGCTGGCCAAACTGCCAGCCGCGAGCGCCGCCAACACCACCCCTTTCAACGTCGAAACACAGGAACTCTTCCATCATGTCTGATATTCGAATCGCGACCGCCGAAGACCAGATCCTTCTGGATAAAGAAGCCAAGTACTGCTCCTACGGCGACACCGTGCACTACATCGACCCGCCGCGCATTTTCAGCCGCTGCGAAGGTTCGTACGTGTGGGACACCGAAGACCAGGCCTACCTCGACCTGCAAATGTGGTACTCGGCGGTCAACTTCGGCTACGCCAACCCGCGCCTGAACAACGCGCTGAAACAACAGATCGACACCCTGCCGCAGATCGCCAGCCAGTACCTGCACAAAGGCAAGATCGAGCTCTCGGAAATGATCGCCGTCGATGCCAAGAAAAAATTCGGCCTCGACGGTCGCGTGCACTTCAACGTCGGCGGTTCGCAGTCCATCGAGGACTCGCTGAAAGTCGTGCGCAACGCCACCAACGGCAAGAGCCTGATGTTCGCCTTCGAAGGCGGCTACCACGGCCGCACCCTCGGCGCGTCGTCGATCACCTCCAGCTACCGCTATCGCCGCCGCTACGGCCACTTCGGCGAGCGCGCCAATTTCATCCCCTTCCCGTACCACTTCCGTGGCCCGAAAGGCATGACCAAGGAAGAATACGGCAGCCATTGCGTGCAGCAATTCGCCCGACTGTTCGAGACCGAATACAACGGCGTCTGGGACCCTAAAGTCGGCCAGAGCGAATATGCAGCGTTTTATGTCGAGCCGATCCAGGGCACCGGCGGCTACGTGATCCCGCCGATGAACTTCTACAGCGAACTCAAGCATGTGCTGGATCAGCATGGCATCTTGATGGTGGTCGATGAAATCCAGATGGGCTTCTGGCGCACCGGCAAGCTGTGGTCGATTGAACACTTCGACGTCAAACCCGACGTGATCGTCTTTGGCAAAGCCCTGACCAACGGCCTCAACCCGTTGGGCGGGATCTGGGCCAAGGAAGAACTGATCAACCCGAAAATCTTCCCGCCGGGTTCGACTCACTCCACGTTCGCCTCCAACCCGTTGGGTACGGCGGTGGGCCTGGAAATGTTCAAGATGACCAGCGAAGTCGATTACGGCGCGATGGTCATGGCCAAGGGCAAATACTTCCTTGAAGGCCTGAAAGACCTGCAGAAACGCTACCCGATCATCGGCGACGTCGATGGCCTGGGCCTGGCCCTGCGCTGCGAAATCTGCGGCCCGGACGGTTTCACCCCGGACAAGGCCACCCTGGATTTCATGGTCGACGAAGGCATGAAGGGCGACATTGAAATCGACGGTAAACGCCTGGGCCTGATCCTCGACGTGGGCGGCTACTACAAGAACGTGATCACGTTGGCCCCGTCGCTGGAAATCAGCTACCCGGAAATTGATCTCGGCCTGGCACTGCTTGACCGTTTGCTGCACCGGGCGATGAAAAGATGATGCACGATGAGATCGACATGGGCGAAGGCAACGCCGGTTTCGTTCTCGGCTCGGGTGAGGTCGCGGTGGTGTTGATCCACGGCCTCACCGGCACCCCGACGGAGTTGCGTCGGGTGGCCATGGGCCTGGCGAAAGCCGGACACACGGTTTACGTGCCGACCCTGGCCGGGCACTGCGGGGGCAACGCCGAGTTGCAAGCCACCGGTTGGCGTGACTGGTACGAAAGCGCGCGCAACACCTTCGTCGGCGTACGCCGCAAACACGAGCGGGTGTTCGTCGGCGGCTTGTCCATGGGCGCGGTGTTGTCGATGTACCTGGCCGCCGAACACCCAGGGCAGATCGAAGGCTTGCTGCTGTACTCCACGACCTTGCGTTACGACGGCTGGAGCATCAACAAACTGGCGTTCCTCACGCCGTTGCTGATGCGCATCCCGTTCGGCGTGCACCTGTGCAGCTTCGAAGAAAAACCGCCCTACGGCATCAAGAATGAACGCCTGCGCAGCATCGTCGAGCGCCAGATGAAGGCTGGCGAAAGCAGCCAGGCCGGGTTGCTGACCATGGAAGGCGTGACCGTGCGCGAACTGCACCGGCTCAACGCCGTGGTGAAGAAACGCATGCCCGAAATCACCACGCCGACACTGGTCCTGCATTCGCTCGAAGACGACATCACCAGCCGCTGGAACGCCGATTATGTCGAGCGCAAGCTTGGCGGGCCGGTGGTCAAGGTGCTGCTGGACGACTGCTATCACATGATCACCGTCGACCTGCAATACCACCGGGTGATTGACCTGAGCGTGGACTTTATCCATCAACGTTTCATTCAACAGCGGGCCGCGCCGCAACCGCTGCGCCGGGAGTATCGGCAGCTGGCCTGAGCCGATGGCGACCCCGGTTGCAGACGGGTCGCCACTGGCGGGGCAATGTCGGCTACTGTATTGAACCAGGCAACACCCTTGATCCTGCCATGGCTTTCGACAAGCGAAACCCGATGACCAAACGACCCGTCAACGCCCGACCCTTCGCCCTCTCCGGCTGGAGCCTGCAACGCAAACTGGTGCTGGCCTTCTGGCTGGTCAGCGTGATCCCGACCATGATTGCCGCCGAGCTGGCAGCCACCACGCTGTCGCAGATCTTCGACAGCAACGTGCGCATCTGGCTGCAGGAATCGACCAAGATCGTCGAAGACGAGATCAGCGAAATCCTGCGGGACAACGCCCGGGCCGCGCAGTTGTTTTTGCGCTATACGCGGCCACCGGTTGATCGGTTATCGGTGCGCCACGACCGACTGACCACGGACATCGCCGATTCCATGGGCATCGACGTGGTGGCCCTGGTGCGCAACAGCGATCACAAAGTGGTGTTCAGCACCGCCGCCGATGACATCGTGCGGCAGATCAGCACCGCGCCCAAAGCCGTGTTGCAAACCTTGCAGATCGGCGGCGTCGCGACCGGCACGGTGGTCTCGACCTTTGAGACCGAGCAGGACGGCGTCGATTACAAACTGGTGATTGCCACCTACCTCGACAACAGCTTCCTGACCAGCGTCTCCGACGTGCACTCGCTGGACCTGCGCCTGTACCTGGCCAAGGGCGATGACTTCTCGGAGATCTTTTCCAGCCAGCGCTTCGAGGATCACCCGGCGGCCGTGCCGGAGAACATCGAACGGATCCTGCGCACCACCAAGCTGCCGACCGAACAGTTCACCAGTCGCTACAGCGGCATCTACCGGCCGATCCTCAACGAAAACGGCGACCTGCAAGGCGTGATTTTCAGCGGCCTGCTGCGCCATACCAGCCTGGTAGGACTGGTCAATCAGAGCAACCTGTTCATCCTGATTTTCCTGCTCAGCTCGGCGGCGTCCCTGGCGGTGGGCTGGCTCGTATCCCAGCGTTTGACCAAGCCATTGCGCGGGCTGTCCAACGGCGTGCAAGCGGTGATTGCCGGGGATTATCGCCAGCGCTTGCCGGTGACCGGCGGCGATGAACTGGCGGAGCTGAGCAGCACCTTCAACCACATGAGCGAACGCCTCGGCGAGTTGCAACACCTGGAATCGCAACTGCGCCGCCGCGACCGCTTGCATGCGCTGGGCGAAGTCGCCATGGGCCTGGCCCATGAAATCCGCAACCCGCTGGGCATCATCAAGACCGCCACGCAACTGCTGCACCGGCGCGCCGATTTGCCCGAAACTGACAAGCGTCACCTGGAATACGTGGTCAGCGAAGTCAGCCGCATCAATGACCTGATCACCGATTTTCTCGACTTCGCCAAACCCAGCGCGCCGCTGCGCACCACCCAGCCGGCGCGGCCGTTGGTGGATGAACTGGTGGGGTTCTGCGCCCCGGAACTGGCCAGCCACCACATCGAGGTGTTGATCGACGATCAGGCCCCGGGCGCCACCCTGTATGCCGATGCGCGCCAGCTCAAGCAGGCCGGCCTGAACCTGATCGTCAACGCCATTGACGCCATGCCCGACGGCGGACGCCTGACGATCAGCATCAGCCGTGACGCCAGCCACACCATCCTGCGCGTGGCGGACACCGGCCAGGGCATTGAACCGGACATGCTCGAACGGATCTTTACGCCGTTCGTGACCACCAAGGCTTCGGGCACCGGCCTGGGCTTGGCCAAGGTGTTTTCGATCATGGAAAACCATGGCGGGCACATCGAATGCACCAGTGAAAAAGATGCCGGGGCGACCTTCAGCCTGTACATTCCGGCCCATGGCGACGACTTCGACGAGGCGAGCGATGACACATAACGTACTGGTGGTGGACGACGAGCCCAAGCTCTGCGACCTGCTGGCCTCGGCCCTGAGCCAGAACGAAATCACCGTGTTCACCGCCGGCAATGGCCTGCATGCGCTCAAGGTGCTGGAGTGCGAGGACATCGACCTGGTGATCAGCGACTGGCGCATGCCCGGCATGGACGGCCCGCAATTGCTGGCGGAAATCAAAACCCGCTTTCCGCAGCTGCCGGTGATCGTGATGACCGCCTATAGCACGGTGAAAAACGCCGTGCAGTCGATGCGCAACGGCGCCTTCGACTACATCGCCAAGCCCTTCGACATCGACGAACTGGACATCACCGTCAGCAAAGCCCTGCAATTTCGCGACATCCTCAAAGACAACCAGCGCATGCGCGCCGAACTCGACGAACACCAGCAGATCGACAGCCTGGTGGGCGACAGCCCGAGCTTTCGCCGGGTGTTGCAAGCGATCGATTCGGTGCGCGAAAGCAACGCCACCATCCTGCTGACCGGCGAAAGCGGGACCGGCAAGGAAATGGTCGCCCGGGCCATCCACAAACATGGCAACCGCGCCGACAAACCGTTCGTGGCGGTGAACTGCGCGGCGATCCCCGAGGGCTTGCTGGAAAGCGAAATGTTCGGCCATCGCAAAGGCGCATTTACCGGCGCCGTGGCGGATCGGGTCGGGCGTTTCCAGCAGGCGGACAAGGGCACGCTGTTTCTCGATGAAATCGGTGAAATGCCGCTGGCCTTGCAGGCCAAGATTTTGCGCGCCTTGCAGGAACGGGTGATCGAGCCCGTGGGCGATCCGCGCGAGCGCAAGGTCGATGTGCGGGTGATCGCCGCGACCAACAAGAACCTGCTGGACGCGGTGGCGAACAAGGAGTTTCGCGAGGATTTGTATTACCGCCTCAACGTGTTCCCGATCCCCCTGCCGGCCCTGCGCGAACGGGTCGAAGACATCGCCCCGCTGGCCCGGCACTTCGCCAATACCCTGGGGGCGGCGGCGGGTAAACGCTTTAGCGGGTTCAGCGCCGAAGCGTTGCAGGCGATGGCCAACTATTCGTGGCCGGGGAATATTCGCGAACTGCAGAACTGCGTGGAGCGCGCGACCATTGTCGCCAGCGGCTCGGTGATTGAAGAGGATGATTTGCCGGCGTATCTGTTTGCCTCACGGCCCGCCGACGCGGGTGTGCTGATCGAAAACAACGGCGTGCCGGCGGACCTGGAAGCGGCGCTGGCGCAAGTCGAGCGCAGCTACATCCTGGCGGCCCTGCAGCAGAGCAACGGTGTGCAGGCTGCGGCGGCGCAACTGATCGGGATTTCCGAGCGCAGCTTCTGGTATCGGCTGAAGAAACTGGGGATTCATGTGGACAAGATCGTCCGCTGAAACTGGAGACTCATGATCGTTCCCACGCTCTGCGTGGGAATGCCTCTAGGGACGCTCCGCGTCCAGTGACGCGGAGCGTCACGGGCTGCGTTCCCACGCAGAGCGTGGGAACGATCATCAACAGGGTTATGCAGCGCCCTTTGATCGGCGTGCTACTGCCCATACACCTTGCGCAACTGCGTCGGGCTCATCGCCTCTTCAAACGGCACCGGCACTGACTTCACCGCCCCGTACAGATTGCGATAACGCCAATAATTGCCGTTGTTGGCCAGCTGATAACCCCGCTCGACCACGCGCTGGCCATCGAGGACATAGCGCAAGGTTTCCTGGGCGGCTGGCGGTGGGGTCGGCTGCATCAGGTCGGTGGCCAGCACGCGCATGGACTCGTCGATGCATTCATCGAGCGCCGCCGTGACCTTGCTCAAATCCAGCGTGCCGTCATCGATGCACTGACTGCCGCAACGCCGGATCGGTTGGCTGGCCACTTCGATGCGCATGCGATACAGCGCCGAGCCGGCAATGTCCTGGACCTGCACCTGGTTGATCAGCACAAAACTGCCGCGATCCGGGCCGAGCATCAGTTTCGGTTCGATCACTAAACGCGCGGTGACCTGCCCTTCGCCCTGCTTGAGCCCGGCCACTTGCGACGCCTGTTGATAGCGCTGCTGCAAACGTTCCTGCAATGGCACGCCGCCGAGCAAGTCGGCCATCGGCCGCGCCTCGTTGAGGGCGGTTTTTTCCGCATCGCGCTGCAACGTGCCGCTGCCCATTTGCGTATTGATCACACTGGCCACCAGCAAGCCGGCCAGCCCGGCCGTGTTGCCCGAACTCGCCACCAGGTTGTAACTCGACGACGCCGCTTGTTGGGCAGCCTTGGCATCGATCACCGTGCTGGCGCCGACAAACGCTGGCGGCAGTTGCACATCGACCTTGAGCCCGTGGGCCTGGACGTAAGGCAACGCGCCCTGATCCTTGAAACCGGGCTCGGGGCCCGGTTTCTGCGCACAACCGGCCAGCGTCAGCAACGCCAGCGCGGCAGCGGCCACGCCCGAACGTTTCATTGGGCGAACGGAGTGATCATTTGCTGACGGCTATTGTCCATCGCCTGGTAGAAGGCATTGGACAGGTTGCTGTAGGTCGGCTCATCCCACTCGCCCTGGGCGGCTTGCACCGCGGCGAAAGGCTGGAACCACAGCAGTTTGTTGTCGGCCAGATCGACCACCATGCCCTGCCCGCTCACTTGGGCCATCGGTACGCTGGTCGGCACGATGCTGTAGTAGCTGCGGGTGGCACCGGTGGTGAAGACGTTGACCAACAGCAGGCGATCGACACCGTAAGCCGCTTTGATCGGCGTCAGATCGCGCACGGTATAGCCTTCGCGGAAACTGGCTTCCTTGTATTTCTGCAGATCGACCGGCTCGTCGATGCGCTTGGCCTTGTAACCCTTGGCCTGCAGCTTGGCGACGATGACATCCGGCAGCGTATTGAGGTCGCGGGTTTGCCATTTTTCAACGGTGTCGCTGAGCTTGCTGTTGACGCCCCGGTTGATGGCGTAATCAAGGATCCCCTGGTTACCGGTCAACGCCAGCATCGGCTCCGGCAGCACGGTGATGGCCACGCCGATAGTCGGCTCCTTGGCATCCCAGAATTGGTGGTCCAGCGGTACGGGAGGTTGAACGTGGGCGCAGCCGGTGAGGGTCAGGCAGGCCAATAAGGTGATGGCGGCCCAGGTACGTAGAGCGTGAACGGTCATGGATCAAGTCCCTATGATTGATAACGATGCTGCCTGTGTCGGCAGCGATCGCAGCAACTGTAGTGGCACATTGATATTTTTTTGTCACATATCGCTGGCGAGGCTGGAGTCAGCTGACCGTTCCGCCTTTGGCCTCATTCATGATCTGCCGGATCGCCCCGACAAACGTCTCCACCGGTTGCCCGCCCGTGACCGCGTACTGGCCGTTGAACACCACCGTCGGCACCGAACTCACGCCGCGCGACAGCCACAACTGCTCTTCTTCTTTAACCTCTCGGGTGTATTCATCCGACGCCAGAATCCCCACGGCCCGCTGCCGATCCAGCCCCACACTTTCAGCGATCTGCGCCAGTTGTTGATGATTGGAAGGATTGCCGCCATCGGTGAAGTACGCCTTGAACAACGCCTCTTTCAGATTGAATTGCAGCCCTTCCAGCCCGGCCCAGTAGAGCAAGCGGTGGGCATCGAAGGTGTTGTAGATGCGGCTGTTGCCGTCGGTGCGAAAAGCAAACCCGACCTCGGCGCCACGGGCGCGGATCATCTCGCGGTTTTTCTGCGATTGCTCGGGGGTCGAGCCGTACTTTTCGCTGATGTGTTCGGTGATGTTCTGGCCATCGGGGCCCATGTTCGGGTTTAGCTCGAAGGGCTGGAAGCGGATCTCGGCCTGCACTTCGTCACCCAGCAAATCCAGCGCCTTGGTCAAGCCATACAACCCGACCACGCACCAAGGGCAGGACACGTCGCTGACAAAATCGATTTTCAGGGAATTACTCATCGCAGACCTCGCAGGCTGTTTTGCGCCGCAAAGCTCGAACAATACACCTGACGGGGCCAGGACTGCAGCCCTCCCCTTGTAGGAGCAAAGCTTGCTCGCGAAGAGGCCAGCACATTCAACATGGATGTTGGCTGACACACCGCTTTCGCGAGCAAGCTTCGCTCCTACAGGGGATTGGCGGGTTACAGGAGATTGGGGGTGGCCACCGGCTCGATCTGCGCCCAGTGCGAGGTGTCTTCGCGGTGGGTTTGCAGGTACGGCAACACCGCCGCCAGCAGCGGTTCCTTGAAAGCTTCCTGGAAACGATGGGCCATGCCCGGAATCAGTTTCAACTGACTGCCGCGAATATGCGCCGCCAGGTGCACGCCGTGCATCACCGGCAACAGCGGATCCGCCGTGCCGTGCACCACCAGGGTCGGCACACGCAACTGATTGAGCAACGCCACGCGGCTTGGCTCGGCGAGGATCGCCATGATCTGGCGTTTCACACCCTCAGGGTTGAACGCCCGGTCATACGAGGCCGCCGCTTGCTGCAACAACACCTGCCGATCATCACTCACCGACGGGCTGCTCAGGGCCGCGAGCAAATCGGCTTGTTGCTCCAGCGCCACCTCGCGGTTCGGCGCGCCCCGGCGCGACAGCAACTGCACCAGCGCCGCGCTCGGCGCCGGCAAGCCTTCGGCCCCGGAACTGGTCATGATCAGCGTCAGGCTCTCGACCCGTTGCGGCGCCATGGCCGCCATGTGCTGGGCAATCATCCCGCCCATGCTCGCGCCCAGCACGTGGAATTGCTCGACGTGCAGCGCATCCATCAGCCCCAGCGCGTCCTCGGCCATGTCCGTCAACGTGTACGGCGCCGCCACCGGCAAACCGAGTTTGTAGCGCAGCACTTCGAAGGTCAGGTTGGCGTCGGCCGGGGCCTGGCGCCAGGTCGACAACCCGACATCGCGGTTGTCGTAGCGAATCACCCGAAAGCCCTGCTGACACAAGGCAACCACCACCTCGTCGGGCCAGTGGATCAATTGTCCGCCCAGGCCCATCACCAGCAGCAACGCGGGGTCGGAGGCACGGCCGATGCTCTGGTACGCCAGGCTGACCTGGTCCAGGTCGACATGTTCAGTCGGGACATTGACGTCGCAACGCGAGGCCGCAAAGGACGGCAGGCTGAAAAGCAGCGCCGCCAGGAATAGAAATACACGCATTGAAAAACACCGAAACGCAGAACCCCAGTAGAGCGCGAGTCTGATGAAGTTTGTTCAAGCGCGCTGCCACAGTTGCGTGACAGTTTGATGAAGATTGCCCAGCGGTCATGGGCGCTGATTGCGCCCCCCCCTGCGCCAAGGCAATGACCATTTATCGGAAACCACCCGCTACCTGTTATTTCTGACAGTAGCCACGTCCCGCCTGGAAGCATCCAATCAGCCCTGTACCCATTGCCACTTATGCGCCCGCCACCGGAGCCCGGATCATGAGCACTGATAACCGTAACCAAGAGCCTGCGTTCCCCAGTCCCAACGTCCGCCAGCGCCCGCCGATTGATATTCCGGCAGCGCTGCCCGTTGTCGATGAAGCGATCCCGGGCGTCAATCAGGCCATGGTCAAAGCGCCTGGATTGCAGGTCAGCATCAATTCGGACTCGATCAAACCCGGCGACAATGTGTTGGTGTACATCGACGAGCGCCTGGTCCTGGTGCTGCCGGTCAAGGAAGATTACGCGGGCGCGCCGATCATCCAGTACATCCCGGCCAAGCTGATCCCCGAAGGGGAGATCAGCGTGACTTACCGAGTGAATATCGAGTGGTCCGTGCCGTTGAAGGTGCTGGTCAAAACCCGTTTGCCCGGCGGCATCGATCCAGACCCGGACGCGCCGGGGCATCAACTGTTGGCGGCACCGGAGCTCAGCTCGACCCTGCTCAGCGGCCAGGAGGATGTACCGGTCACGATTGCCCCCTACGAAAACATGTGCCGTGGCGATGTGGTGACGCTGGTGTGCGGCGTGTTCGCCACAACCCATAACGTGAAAGCCGATGAAGTTGGAAAGGCCCTGACCTTTATCCTGCCTAAAGACATTCTGGCCGAGAACGGTGCTGGCGATGGCGTGCTGTACTACAGGATTGATGATGCCGTCGGTAACAGCGCCACGGATCACTCAATGGGCCGATCAATCACGATTCAGGGCGAAGCCAACGAGTCCGCACCGCCGACCGTGGCAGGTGTTGACGAGCAGGACACCCTCTACCTGAGCCAACTGGGGAGCCAGGGGCTCGATATCAGTCTCGATACGCAAGACTTTGCCCCAGGCGATACGCTGACGCTTTTCTGGTTAGGGCTGGACCGTACAGGCGTGTCACACGTGCTCACCGAAACACAAACCCTCAAGACCCCATCGGCGCTGGTTTTCAAGATTGCCAACGCCGATGTCCAGGTCCTGGCCGGCGGCAGCGCCCGGCTTTCCTTTACCCGCACTGACAGCAACGGCGACACGCACTCATTACCTTCGCGGGAAATACTCATCGTGGGTAACACCCGCAGGATCCGTGAGGCGCAGCCTCAGCCGGAAGCCGACACCTTCGCCAGCGCACTCAGCGCACCCGAAAACGGTGTCTTGAGGATCGATGTGCCGATTGTCCAGGGAAGTACTCAGCCTGTGGTCGGGGCGCACTGCGGGGTCTCGATCAGAATTTACGATGACCGGGACCCGAATGGCGCCCTGGTCATCATCGACCCCCTGGTCGGTGGGGCGGAACTGGATGTCATCGACCTCATTCTCAACGGCAGCATTTGCGACACCCTCATCGTTGGAACAGGCCAAGAGAATGCCCGGCACCTGATGAAAATCCCCAATCATCTGCTCAACCCACAAGCCGTCAACTTTCTGGTCGCCATGGTCAGCCGGGTCAGCGGAAACTCCGAGCGTTCCAATCCGCCGTTAAGCATCCTGTACAACGAAATCCGCCCCGGTAACAAAGACCTCAACACCGAGCCAGGACACTCGGAACTGCAACTGAAATTGCCCCAGGACATCATCGACAATGGCCTGGACGCCGCTCGGGCGGTGCAGGATGTCGAAGTAAGCTTTTGTTACCCGTACTGCCGGGCTCATGACGACATCGAGCTGCTAATGGGGACCTCGACGCTGCATTTCAAGGTCTTGCCGAGCGAGGCCACGGAGTTCGGTGTCAGCGCGCCCATCTGCATCAAGCGCCTGTTGACGGCGCAAGACTTCAAGAATGCCGGCGACAGTCCGGATTTTTTGCTCCAGTACACCGTACACGACCAGATCACCAACGGCCCGGATCCGACCGATCCGTACTCGGCACATATCGTTATTGATGTCGATATCGCTGGCGTGCGGCCCCCGGCTCCGGTGTTTTTCGACCACCCGAACGACATGGACTCCAGCCTTATCGACCTGGAGCGGATGGCCGGCGAGCCGCTGAAAATGGTGATCAGGGCCGCCGCCCCTCTGTTTGCGCAAGATGACAGGGTCGACGCCACCTACAGCAGCCCTCCCGACCGTGACTTCACTGTATCGGGGACGGTGGCCGTCCAATTTGGCACCTTCTTGCCGCTGATACTGGATGTGCCCAATCGCCTGGTCATCAGCGGACGACAGGTGACCGGTCGTTATTCGCTATTCAGAAACAACGTACGCGTTGCCGACTCGAAAATTGCCAACGCGCGGGTCATTGGCGTCGGCATACCGGACTTGCCTCCCCCCGTGGTGATCGTCGCACCGGGCGGCGTGCTTGAGCCCAAAGACAACCCGCAAGGGTCCAGGGGGCGGGTCGTCGTTCCGGGGTTCCGTCCGGGCGATGAGGTCCAATTGATTGTGCGCGGCGCCCCCGGGGCCGGTTCCCCGACGTTCGCCCCGGTGGAATTGGACGACAACGGTCTGGCCGATTTTCCACTGGACACAGCGTTTATCCGGGCCAACAGAGGCCGGGTGGTGATCGTGAGTTACCTGTTTATCCGGGGCATCCGGCAGCTGCCATCACGGGAGTTGACGCTCACCGTGAATGACGCGAATGAAACACCGGAAATCACCAGCGTCACGGCTGGCGACGCGGTGGTTGCTGATCGAGCAACGACGTATTACCGCGCCCTGAGTATCAGCGGCACGGCCGATGCGGGGTCAGAGGTAGAGGTGATGGATAACAACACGTCCCTGGGTCGGTTCAGGGTCAATGACAGCGGGGTCTGGACCATTACGGAGCGCACGTTCAGCGTAGCCACCCATAACCTCATCGCAAGAACCACGGATGGTAGCGACCTGGTCTCCGGGACACGCGCGTTCACAGTGCAGGAAGGGCTGGTGCTCGACATTACAAACTTCTACCACCCGAACTACAACTACTGGCAGAAGGGACCAGCGGTTGGGCCTAATGACCTTAGCTTCTTCGTCCACAAACCGGTCAGCCAATACGTGCTGTTCAACAACACCAACACCCATACCTCGAAGGGGATCGTCCTTTACAAGGATTACGACAATCTGACGCCGGGCAAGACTTACACGTTCACGGTCAACGTCGCGCGATACCCGGAACTGTACACAGTCCCCGTCTTGAAATGGCACACCAATGAACGCGCCACTGCAAACCTGACCATCAACCATGCCGAAATGCGCCACTACACCTTGGACTTTATCCCGCGCACACCCAAACGACCGACTGTGCATTTCCAACGATCTGGCCACCGGCACCGGCAATGACTACATCATTGCGTGGATCCAGATTCTGCGGATGAACTAAGGCCAAAAACCCGCTGACCGGCCTTCGGTCAGCGGGTTTCCAGGCGGAGCGTGGGAACGATCAGCTCAGGCCAACTGACTGCGCAACTGCCTTGCGGCCGCGACCATGTTCACCAGCGCCGCTTCGGTCTCCGGCCAGGCCCGGGTCTTCAAGCCGCAATCCGGGTTGACCCACAAGCGCTCCGCCGGAATGCGCTTCACCGCTTTGCTCATCAATTTGACCATCTGCGCCGTGTCCGGCACCCGTGGCGAGTGGATGTCGTAGACGCCCGGGCCGATGTCATTCGGGTAGTCGAAGGCTTCGAAGGCCTCCAGCAATTCCATGTCCGAGCGCGAGGTTTCGATGGTGATCACGTCGGCGTCCATGTCGGCAATCGCCTTGATCACGTCGTTGAATTCGCTGTAGCACATGTGGGTGTGGATCTGGGTTTCGTCCCGCACACCGCTGGCCGTCAGACGGAACGCTTCCACCGCCCAGTCGAGGTATTCCTGCCATTGCGCCCGACGTAGCGGCAAGCCTTCGCGGAACGCGGCTTCGTCGATCTGCACAATCTTGATCCCGGCGTTTTCCAGGTCCGTCACTTCGTCGCGCAGGGCCAGGGCCAGTTGTTGCGCCTGGACTTTGCGCGACACGTCTTCGCGCGGGAACGACCACATCAGCATGGTCACGGGACCTGTGAGCATGCCTTTCATGACCTTGTCGGTCAGGCTCTGGGCGTAGGTGATCCAGTCGACGGTCATGGCGTTCGGGCGGCTGAGGTCGCCGTAGATGATCGCCGGTTTCACGCAGCGCGAACCATAGCTCTGGACCCAGCCGAACCGGGTGAACAGGTAGCCGTCCAGGTGCTCGGCGAAGTACTCGACCATGTCGTTGCGCTCGGCTTCACCGTGCACCAGCACATCCAGGCCCAGGCGTTCCTGGACTTGCACCGCGTGGCGGATTTCGCTGTGCATGGCGTCGGTGTAATCGTTGGCCGACAACTTGCCTTGCTTGAACGCCTGGCGCGCGAGACGGATGGAACCGGTCTGCGGGAACGAGCCGATGGTGGTGGTCGGGAACGCCGGCAGTTGCAGGCGTGCCCGTTGCTGTTCAATGCGTTTTGCGAACGGCGAATGCCGTTGGCTGTCCTGGGCGCCGACCGCGGCGATGCGCGCCTGGACTTCGGCTTTATGGATGCGTGGCGATTGCGCGCGGCTGGCCTGGATCGCGCGGCTCTCGGCCAAAGCGGCTTGCACTTTGGGCGATTGCGGGCTGTTCAAGGCATCACGCAGCACGGCGATTTCACCGCACTTTTGCACGGCGAAGGCCAGCCAGGATTTGAGCTCAGGATCGAGTTTGTCTTCACGCGCCAGATCCACCGGGCTGTGCAGCAACGAGCAGGAACTGCTGACCCACAGGTTGTCGCCAAAACGCTCTTGGGCCGGTTGCAGTTGCGCCAGCACTTGCTCCAGTTCGCAGCGCCAGACGTTGCGCCCGTTGACCAGGCCCACCGAAAGAATCTTGTAGGTCGGCAGGCGATCCAGCACCTGGCCCAGTTGCTCCGGCGCCCGCACCGCATCGATGTGCAGGCCTTGCACCGGCAGGCTGACGGCCAGGCCGAGGTTGTCTTCCAGACCGCTGAAGTAAGTCGCCACGAGTTTTTTCAGCGGCGAGTATTGAAGGATGTGATAGGCGCGCTCGAAGGCACTTTTCCAGGCTTGGGGCAGGTCGAGGGTCAGGATCGGTTCGTCGATCTGCACCCATTCCACGCCTTGTTCGGCGAGGCGACCGAGGATTTCGTTGTAGACCGGCAGCAGGCGTTCCAGCAGGTCGAGTTTGTCGAAGTCATTGCCTTTGGCCTTGCCCAGCCACAGGTAAGTCAGCGGGCCGATGATCACCGGTTTGACGTTGTGGCCCAGGGCCTTGGCTTCGGCGACTTCGTCGAACAGCTGCTCCCAGCTCAGCTTGAATGGTTGGTCAGCACTGAATTCCGGGACCAGGTAGTGGTAGTTGGTGTCGAACCACTTGGTCAGCTCTTGGGCGTATTGCGCTGTGCGGTGTTCGCCGCCGCAGCAGGCGGTGGTCGCGCCACGGGCCATGGCGAACAGGGTGTCGAGGCTCGGCTGGCCGCCGGCGTCCAGGGTGCTGTCGAAACGCTCGGGCACCACGCCGAAGGCCAGGGAATGGCTCAGCACCTGGTCGTACCAGGCGAAATCACCGACCGGCAGCAGGTCGATGCCGGCGTCTTTCTGCAACTGCCAGTGGGTGGCGCGCAATTGGCGGCCGACGGCTTTCAACGCGTCCTGATCGAGATCGCCCTTCCAGTAGGATTCGAGGGCTTTTTTCAGTTCGCGGTCAGCGCCGATGCGCGGGAAACCAAGTGTGTGGGCCAGAGCCATGGTGAAGTTCTCCTTGTAAAAGATGGCCCTATTGTCGACACCCAGGCCAACATGAGACAAACTCAACCTTTTCGTGTTGATCACAAGTTTTCCTCATGGAGCCCCCGGTGCTTGAAATCCGTCACCTGAAGACCCTGCACGCCTTGCGCGAAGCCGATAGCCTGGTGGATGCGGCCGACCGCCTGCACCTGACCCAGTCCGCCCTGTCCCACCAGTTCAAGGAATTGGAGGAGCGCATGGGCATGCCGCTGTTCGTGCGCAAGACCAAACCAGTGCGCTTCACCAGCGCCGGTCTGCGCCTGCTGCAACTGGCCGATGCCACCCTGCCGCTGCTGCGTGGCGCCGAACGGGATATCGCGCGGCTGGCCGGCGGCACTGCCGGACGTTTGCACATGGCCATCGAATGCCACAGTTGCTTCCAGTGGCTGATGCCGACCATCGACCAGTTCCGCGACGCCTGGCCGGAAGTCGAACTCGACCTGGCTTCGGGTTTCTCCTTCGCCCCGCTGCCGGCCCTGGCTCGCGGCGATCTGGATCTGGTGGTGACCTCCGATCCGCTGGAACTGGCCGGGATCACTTACGTGCCGCTGTTCACCTATGAAGCGATGCTTGCGGTGGCCAATCAGCACCGCTTGGCCAACAAGGCCTATATCGTCCCGGAAGATTTGCTCACCGAGACCTTGATCACCTACCCGGTGGAGCGCGATCGCCTGGACATCTTCACCCGTTTCCTGGAGCCGGCCGACGTCGAACCGGCCCAGGTCCGCACCTCGGAACTGACGGTGATGATGATGCAATTGGTAGCCAGCGGTCGCGGCGTGTGCGGCATGCCCCATTGGGCGCTGCATGAATACAGCTCACGGGGTTACGTGAAGGCCAAGCGCCTGGGCGAGAAAGGCTTGTTTGCGACGCTGTACGCGGGGATTCGCGCGGACATGCTGGATGCGCCGTACATGCGCGATTTTTTGCTGACGGCGAAGGACACGTCGTTCTCGACCCTCGACGGCGTCAGCGCCGTTCGCTGAACCATCACACAACACTACCCTTGTGGCGAGGGGGCTTGCCCCCGTCGGAGTGCGCAGCACTCCTATGCTTTTTGGGGCCGCTTCGCGGCCCAACGGGGCCAAGCCCCCTCGCCACAACAGCCCGCCCGCCGGAGATCAGGGGGTGATCTCGCGCCACATGTGGATTTTGTCGAAGTAGTCCTCGCCGACCCGCACCGCCAGTGGCTCCAGCCCGTACTGGATAAAGCCGCAACGCTGGTACAGCTTGAACGCCGCTTCATTACCCGCCGTCACGGTCAATTGAATCAACCTCAATCCGGGATGGTTCTGCGCCTCGGCCAACGCCGCCTGCACCAGTTCAAACCCCACGCCACGCTGGCGGACCTTGCCGGACACATACATGCCGAACAACGTTGCCTTGTGCCGGGCTTTTTCCCGGGGTTCGAAGGCCAGGCCGACGATGCCTGCCAACTGGCCGTCCTCGAAGGCGCCGAACACCACGTCCAGCTTGCCGGTCAGCCTTGATTCCCACCAACTCAGCGGCATGACGGCGCGTTCGCGCACGCTGGAGGTGAAGGCTTGCGGGTGCAGGTCGTAGGCTTCGAGCATCAGCGCCCGATAGTCCAGGGCATGGCTGGCATCCAGTCGTTCAATCCACATGGTCATGCCGTCCTGCGTTGCTCAAGCATCAGCCGCACTGCCAGCGCCGCCAACACGAAACCCATGAAATAGCGCTGCACCGCCAGCCAGGTCGGGTTGTTGACGAACCACGCGGCGATGCCCGCCGCGAACACGGCGATCAGCAGGTTGACGCAGAAACTCACGCTGATCTGAGTCAGCCCGAGGATGATGCTCTGGGTAAATACCGAGCCGTGTTCCGGGCTGATGAATTGCGGGAATACCGAGAGATAGAACACCGCGATCTTCGGGTTCAGGGCGCTGGTCAGAAAGCCCATGGTGATCAGTTTGCGCGACGAATCCGGCGGCAGTTGCTGGGCCTCGAACGGTGAGCGCGCGCCGGGTTTGACTGCCTGCCAGGCCAGCCACACCAGGTACAGGGCGCCGGCCCATTTCAGCACTTCATACGCCATTGGCACCGCCAGGAACACCGCCGTCAAACCGGCCGCCGCCGCGAACAGATGCACAAAGAACCCCGCCACCACACCGAGCAACGAGGTCACTCCGGCCTTGCGCCCCTGACAGATCGAACGGGAGATCAGGTAAATCATGTTCGGCCCCGGCGTCAGTACCATCAGCAACGCGGCGGCGGCGAAGATCAGCCAGTCTTGAAGCGGGATCATGGGGCAGTCCTTGGTCTTGTCTTGATCAGGCGATCGCGGTCAACGAGGCTCGATAAAACGGCAGGATCACGTCCCGTGTCAATGGCGCCAGCGTGAGTTGGCCGTCGGTGGCCGGGTCGATCCAGCGCACCTCTTCGATTTCGGCCGCCGGGCGGACGTCTGCGTCGATGGTCAGCAGAAAGAGTTCGGCCTGGACGACAAAGCCCGGTTCGTTGGCGGCCGGCGCCGAGAACTGGCCCAGAAAAGTGGCGTGCGCCGGGTCGATGACCAGGCCCAGTTCTTCTTCCAGCTCCCGGGCCAAGGCGTGGGCCGGTCGCTCATGGGGCTCGATCTTGCCGCCGGGTTGCATGAAGGCTTCGGTGCCACGTTTGCGGACCAGCAAGGTACGGCCGTCGGGACCGATCAGCAGGGCGGCGGCGATGTGGATGATGCGGGGGGAAGTTGACATGAATTGGCCTCGGTAAAAAGGCCAAAAGCATAACCTGTAGGAGCAAGGCTTGCCTGTGGCGAGGGAGCTTGCTCCCGCTGGGCTGCGAAGCGGCCCCAAAAAGCAGGGGGACTGCTTCGCAGTCCAGCGGGAGCAAGCTCCCTCGCCACAGGCAAGCCCCCTCGCCACAGGTTTTATGTCAGGCAGACGCCTACGAGGTTTCACGCTCCAACAACGCTTCCACTTCCTCAGGGATTTTCACGAATACGCTGTACTTGGCGCCTTCCATGGTTTCAAAGGCAATCAATTTATCCACCAGCGGCCCGTTCAGCACTTTGCCGGCATTGAGCAACAACATGCCGTTGTCGGCGTTGAGGTTGCGCGCCAGGATCATGCCCGGCGCCAGGTCGCGGGTGGTCAGCACTTTGACCGACGGGTCGGCCAGCGTCACGTCACTGAGGTACGCGGAACAGACCTGAATGAAATCCTCGACCAATTCGGGATCGTAGAGCCGCCCGGCATAGCTGCGGATATACACCAGCGCTTCGTCGCTGTTCATCTGCCGCTCAAGGATCAACCCGCGCTGCAGTTCGATGAAATCCACTGCCAGTTTCAGCAACCGCGAACCCAGCGGAATCGCCTCACCCTTGAGCCGGTCCGGAAAGCCGCTGCCGTCCCAGCGCTCCTGGTGGTGCAGGATCAGACGGGCGGCGTCCTTCATCGGGTCGAGGGTCATCAGCAGCGACTCGCTCTGCTTCGGATACTCGCGATAACGGTCGCGATCAAGGTGATGCAGCATGTCCGACGGCGTGATCATCATGCTGTCAGTCCAGCTCAGCTTGCCGATGTTGTAGAGCGCAGCGGCCATGGTCAGGTCGCGGCTGGTGCCTTCGTCCAGGCCGTGGAGTTTGCAGTACACCCGCACCAGTTCGATGATCTGGCGGTTGGTCTGCTTCGCCGGCGGCAGGCGCAGGTTGGCCAGCAACGAGAACACCTCGGTGCCGGTGACATAGCTGTGTTTGAGCTCTTCATAGGCCAGGTCGAGCATGTCGGCGGTCTGTTGCAGCTCGGAAGTACGCGCGGCGACGTGTTTTTCCAGGGTGGAATTGAGGCTTTTCAGTTGATCGTTCTGCTGCCGGGTCAATTGCACCAGGCGCCGGCGTTCGCTTTCGGAATGATGGTGCTCCAGGGCCTGGCGCAAGGTCAGTTGCAGTTCCTCGTCATTCCACGGCTTGCTGATGTAACGGTGGATCTGCCCGTCGTTGATGGCCTTGATGATCGTCGGCAGGTCAGCGTAGCCGGTGAGCAGGATGCGCGTGGTCGCCGGGTACAGCTGATGGATGTGCGCCAGCAACGTGGCGCCATCCATATTGGGCATGCGCGCGTCGCTCATCACCAGGTCAATGGGCTGTTGCGCCATGATTTCCAGGGCCTGGGCGCCACTGGTGGCCAGCAATACGTCATAGGGCTGGCCGCGTAACAGCCGGCGCAGGCTGCTGAGGATTGATTCCTCGTCGTCGACCAGCAACACCTTGGGTTTATCGGTCAAAGTCGTAGGGAGTTGCTCTTCCATGGCGTCACCTCGAGTGAAACGGGCCTATCGCGTGTCAGCCCCCGGCAAACATCCACTCTTGCCGGAGCCTGAGCTACAGGCTAGATGATTTTCAGACACTGCCCGCAACTCATTCATTCCATTCCCCCAAGCGAACTCCGGACAAAGGACTATGCTCAGGTCACTCGGATCCACAATCTGCAACCGTTCGGCCAGGTGATCAGGGAAAGGATGCCCCTATGAACAGACCGTTTCGAACCGCTGTCGCCCAGGGCTCATGCCTATGAATGCGCTCCTGGCACGGACTAACCGGCGAATCCTCATCGTCGACGATACCGCTTCTATCCATCAGGATTTCGCGAAGATCCTCAGCCCGCAGTCGATTGAAGACGACGACCTGGACAACACTGAACGGGCGCTTTTCGGATCAACGGCGGCCATCACGCTGCAAAGCTTTACCCTCGAATCGGCCTTTCAGGGCCTCGAAGCCCTGGACATGGTCGAAACGGCGTTGGCCAACGACATGCCCTACGCCATGGCCTTCATCGACATGCGCATGCCACCGGGCTGGGACGGCCTGGAAACCATCCAACGGCTGTGGCAGGTCGACCCCAAGCTGCAAGTGGCGCTGTGCACCGCGTATTCCGACTATTCCTGGGAAGACATCGACGAACGCCTGGAGCTGGGCGATCGCCTGTTGATCCTGAAAAAACCCTTCGATGCCATTGAAATCCGCCAGATGGCCAGTGCGCTGACCGCCAAATGGCAGATGACCGAAGACGCGGCGCTGAAAATGTCGCTGCTCGAACAAGCCGTCGAAGAACGCACCCTGGAGCTGTCCGATGCCAACATCATTGTGCAAAACAGCCCGACCATCCTCTATCGACTGCGCGGCGAGCCGTCGTTCCCGCTGATGTACATCTCCCACAACATCACCAAGTACGGGCACACCGCGGCCAAACTGGTGGCGTCGGCCAATTGGTCCAAGGAGCTGATTCACCCGGACGACCTGTCCAAGGTCGACATCGCCATGGAGCGGGTGCTGGACCGGCATGCCGAGGGCGCGTCCATTGAGTTCCGCATGCGCACCGGCGACGGTGCCTGGCGCTGGGTCGAGAACCGCTACATCCCGGTGCGTGACGCCGAAGGTCGCTTGCTGGAAGTCGAAGGCATCATCCTCGACATCACCGAACGCCGGCTCGCCGAAGAGAAAATCGCCCTGCTCGCCCGCACCGACGGGCTGACCGGGCTGGCCAACCGCGCGACCCTGATCGAGCGCCTGCACCAGGCGTTCGCCGCCAATCGTCGGGGCGCCACCGCGTTTGCGATTTTTTACCTGGACCTGGACCACTTCAAGCGCATCAACGACACCCTCGGCCACCCGGTGGGCGACCTGTTGCTGCAAGAAGTCGCCCGGCGGATCAAGGCCTGCGTGCGCGAGAACGACGTAGTCGCGCGCCTGGGCGGTGACGAGTTCGCGATCCTGCAACTCGATGTCAGCGACCCGACCCAATCAGCGGCACTCGCAGTGAAGGTCCGCGATGCGCTGGTGCAGCCCTACTCCCTGGGCGGCAACGATGTGCGGGCGTCGGTCAGCATCGGCATCAGCAGCTGCACCCCGGACATGCTCAGTGCGGACAGCCTGCTGACCCAGGCCGACATGGCGCTGTATCGTTCCAAGGAGCAGGGCCGCAATCAGTACCACTTCCATTCCGAGGAGATCAATCAGGAGGTGGTCGAGCGCATGACCATCGCCAGCGACCTGAAAACCGCCATCGACAACGAAGAACTGGAGCTGCATTACTGGCCCGAAGTCGACCTGAGCACCGGCAAGATCCTCGGCATGGAAGCCCAGGTCAGCTGGAACCACCCCACCCGCGGCTTGCTCGAAGGCCCGGCGTTCCTGCCGGCGGCGGAAAAAACCGGGACCATCGTCGCCCTCGGCCATTGGGTGCTGGACCACGCCTGCCAGCAGATGCGCCAGTGGCGCGACGAAGGCATGGCGCCGCCGGTGATTGCGATCAAGCTGTCCCTGGCCCAGCTCAAGAGCGGCCCCGAACTGATCTACGACGTGCTGCGCACCACCGCGCGTTGGGAACTGTGCCCCTGGGACCTGCGCTTCGACGTCACCGAAGCGACCCTGGCCCAGACCAAATGGACCCACAACGATGTGCTGCCGCGCCTGCGGGAGCTGGGGGTGAAGATCGCCATCGACGACTTCGGCACCGAGTATTCCTCGTTCGATTACCTCAAGACCTACCAGGTCAACCACCTGAAACTGGCCCAGGCCTTTATTGACACCGCCGCCCAGGACCCGGCGAGCGCGAACACGTTGCGGGCGATTATCAATTTCGCCCGTGACGTAGGGATCGGAATCATTGCCGAAGGTGTCGAAACCCAGGAGCAACGCAGTTCGCTGATGGCCACAGGTTCGCCGATGAACGCCCAAGGGTATTTCTTCAGCAAAGCGGTCAGCAGCCAACAAGCCGCCGAACTGCTGAAAGCCGGGAGCATCATGCCCTCGGGCAGCGAAACCGGCCCGACCTCGGGCAACTTGCCGCGGTCCACGGAGGACAACGGATGAAGACACCCTTCGTGCGGACCAACCGGCGCATCCTGATCATTGATGACACACCGTCGATCCATCTGGATTTCCGCAAGATCCTCGACCCCGACGCGGAAGAAGAACAGATCCTGGCCGGCACCGAGGAAGCGTTGTTCGGCACGCTGCAACCGGACCGCCTGACCTTCCAGCTCGATTCCGCCTACCAGGGCCAGGAAGCCCTGGAACTGGTCAAGCGCGCCCGGGCCGAAGGTCGCCCGTATGCCCTGGCGTTCACCGACATGCGCATGCCGCCGGGTTGGGACGGGCTGGAAACCATCGAAGAGTTGTGGAAGGCCGATCCCAGCCTGCAAATCGCCCTGTGCACCGCGTATTCGGATTACAGCTGGGAAGCCATGGCCGAACGGCTCGAATTCGGCGATCAGCTACTGGTGCTGAAAAAACCCTTCGACAGCCTGGAAATCCGCCAGATGGCCAGCGCCCTGACCTGGAAATGGCAGATGGCCCAGGACGCGGCGATGAAAGTCCTGAGCCTGGAGCAGACCATCGAGGCCCGGGTGCATGAGCTGCTCAAGGTCTCGCACCTGTTGCAATACGACATCCTCACCGAGTTGCCCAACAGCACCTTGCTCGGCGATCGGCTGAACCAGTCCCTGGCCCTGTCCCGGCGCCATGACAAACAACTGGCGGTGATGTTTCTCGGCCTCGACCGCTTCAAGCGCATCAACAATGCCCTGGGGCACCCGGCCGGCGACGAGATGCTCAAACGCGTCGGCCAGAGCCTGGTGGCCACGGTGCGTGAATCCGACTCGGTGTTTCGCTACGGCTCCGACGAGTTCGTGGTGATCCTGGCCGATATCCGCCACCCGCAGCAGACCAAGGGCATCGCGGAAAAACTGCTGAACGCGATCCGCGCGCCGCAACACATCGCCGGCCACGACCTGAGTGTGACCGCCAGCCTGGGGATCAGCATTTATCCCGAGGACGGCCTCGATGCCATCGTGCTGATCAAGAAAGCCGAAACCGCGATGCGCAACGTCAAGGAAAACGGCCCGAACGATTTCAGTTTTTTCATCGACGAAATGAACCAGCGGGCCCGGGAGCAGCAGAGCATTGAGTCGGGGATTCGGCTGGCCCTGGAGCGCAACGAATTTGTCTTGCACTACCAGCCGAAAATGGACCTGGGCAGTGGCCAGGTGGTGGGCGCCGAGGCGCTGATCCGCTGGAAAAAACCGGGACAAGGCTGGGTCTATCCCTCGGACTTTATCGCGGTGGCCGAAGACAGCGGTTTGATTGTGCCGCTGACCAAATGGGTGATGGCCCAGGCCTGTCGCCAGGCGTGTATCTGGAAGACCGCCGGGCTGCCGAAAATCTGCATTTCGGTGAACGTGTCAGCCATCGATTTTCGCCAGCGCGACTTTGTCGAGAGCATCGAGCTGATCCTCAAGCAGACCGGGATGGACCCGACCTTGCTCGAACTGGAGATCACCGAAGGCGTGTTGATGCAGAACGTCGACGCCACCGTGACCGCCCTGAACCGGATCAAGGCCCTGGGCGTGCGCCTGGCCATCGATGACTTCGGCACCGGTTATTCCAGCCTCAGTTATCTGCGCCGGTTTCCCATTGATGTGCTGAAAATCGACCAGTCATTCATCCGCGGCCTGAGCCGGGACAGCAGCGATGCCGCCCTGGTCAGCGCCATCATCAGTTTGGGCAAGAGCCTCAAGCTGACGGTGATCGCCGAAGGCATCGAAACCCTCGAACAACTGGATTTCCTCAAGGCCCACCACTGCGAGGAAGGCCAGGGTTACTACTTCAGCAAAGCCGTGGCGCCGGACGCTTTTGCGCATTATTTGATGTTGGTGAAGCCGCTGCCTTCAGCCCAGACATGAGCGACGCACGACCACACCCAGGCCAACCGCCAAGGAATTATTCGATGTCGTCCAACCCTGCCTTTGCCGTTGCGGTGTTTGCGTTGGCGATCTGCCTGAGCGCCAGCGGCGCACCGCTGAACGAACCGCTCAAACCGTTACCTCCCGTGCCGCAGCAGAATCCCCAGCGGGTCGAACTCGGTCGCCAGTTATTCAATGAGCCGCGCCTGTCGGTCAACAACAGCGTGTCCTGCGCCGGGTGCCATCGCCTGGAAAGTGGTGGCGCCGATAACAAACAGTTCTCCATCGGCTTCAACGGCCAACCGGTGGCCATCAACACCCCGAGCGTGCTCAACGCCTCCCTCAACTTCCGCCAGTTCTGGAATGGCCGTGCCGCCACCCTGGAAGCCCAGGTCCACGAAGTGGTGCAGAGCCCCAGCGAAATGGGCAGCAACTGGGAGCACGTGGTGCAAACCCTGAGCGCCGACCCGACCTACCACGCCGCGTTCGCCAGCGCCTACCCGGACGGCGTGACCATGGGCAATGTGCAAAACGCCCTGGCCAGCTACGAGCGCACGCTGGTCAGCGCCAATTCGCGCTTCGATCAATACCTGCAAGGCAATACCGACATCCTCACCCTCGAAGAAAAGTACGGCTATCAGCGCTTCAAGGAGTACGGCTGCATTTCCTGCCATCAAGGGGTGAACATCGGCGGCAACATGTTCCAGAAATTCGGGGTCATGGGCGATTACTTCCAGGCCCGGGGCAACCCCACCGAAACCGACCTGGGACGTTACCTGGTGACCAAGGATGAGGAGGACCGCAATGTGTTCAAGGTCCCGAGCCTGCGCAACGTCGCCGTGACCGCGCCGTACTTCCACGACGGCTCGGCGAAAACCCTCGAAGAGGCGGTGGATGTGATGTTCAAGTACCAGCTCGGCCGCGTGCCCTCGAATGACGACAAGGCCCTGATCATCCTGTTCCTCAAGACCCTGACCGGTGAATGGGAGGGCAAGCCATTATGAAAATGTCCCGCCGTCGCAGCCTGGCGCTGCTCAGCCTGGTGGCCCTGGCCCTGGCCTCGATTCTGTTGTTCCTGTACCTCAAATCGAGTTCCGACCAGACCTCGGCCTACACCGACTCCCGGGACTTGATCGGGCGGATGAAACAACTCAACGCGCAATGGGAAACCGAGATTCTCAAGGCGCGGATCACCCTCAATCACAACTACGATCCACTGGTCACACCCCTGACCGAGATGACGCAGTTGTGGGACCGGTTCGAAAACATGGAATCGAGCCATGGGCGCAAGGACTCGCCCGCGTGGAAGGACAGCCACGATGCCTACCTGGCCGCCATCCAGGAAAAAACCCGACTGGTGGAGCAGTTCAAGTCCCACAACGCGGTACTGCGCAACTCGTTGGCGTTTTTGCCCACAGCCGAGGACGACATTCAGCAACCCTTGGCCCAAGTAGTGGATGGCGACCAACTGCAACTGCAGAACATCGCCACCGACACCTATGACTTGCTGCTCAGCGCACTCGAATTCGCGCAAGTGACCTCGGACGACAAGGCCGCTGACATCCTGGTCGGCCTGAACAAACTGGGGGTGAACAAACTGCGGTTGCCAGAACCGTTCCACAGCCCCATCGACATTTTGAGCAATCACATCGCGCTGATCCTGCGGGAGCAACCGATCGTCAACCGCCTGCTGGAAAACATCGAAGCCATCCCCGTGGCCGAACGCCTGGACGACATCACCGGTTTGCTCAACGACGACCAGCGGCAGTCCGATGCGGTGTATCAGCGCTATCACTTCTACATGCTGGTGTTCTCCGTGCTGTTGGTGCTGGTGCTGGTGTACCTGGCGATTCGGCTGATGCGCAGCTACACCGAGATCAGCCGCGTCAACAAAGCGCTGCAAACCGCTAACGACGACCTGGAACTGCGGGTCGAAGAACGCACCCGGGAACTGCGCGATACCCAGAGCGAACTGCTCGACACCGCGCGCCAGGCCGGCATGGCCGAGATCGCCACCAACGTGTTGCACAACGTCGGCAACGTGCTCAACAGCGTGAACATCTCCGCCGACCTGGTCACCCGCAGACTGCGCGGCAGCAAGGCCCTGGGGCTGGGCAAGGCGATGCAACTGATCAACGAACACGCTGCGGACCTGGGCAGCTTTTTGACCGAGGATGCCAAAGGCAAATTGCTCCCCGGCTACCTCAATCAACTGGTGGACGCCATTGCCCTCGAACAACAGGGCATGACCGACGAACTGGCGCAGCTGACCAAAAGCGTGGACCACATCAAGGACATCGTCGCCACGCAGCAGTCCTACGCGGGCGCCAACAGCCTGATGGAGCCGGTGCACATCAGCGAATTGCTGGAGGACGCCCTGCGCATGAACTCCGGCGCCCTGACCCGACACCACGTCACGGTGGTCAAGGAATACGGCGAAGTCCCCCGGGTCATGGGTGACAAACACCGCTTGCTGCTGATCCTGATCAACCTGATCAGCAATGCCAAATACGCGATGTCTGACCTCAGCGACCGTCCACGACAGATGACCCTTGGGGTGAAAATCGTCGACGACAGCGTTCTTCAAGTCAGCGTCAAGGATGATGGTGAAGGCATCCCCAAGGAAAACATGACGCGAATCTTTGCCCACGGCTTTACCACCCGCAAGGAAGGCCATGGTTTCGGCCTGCACAGTTGTGCCCTGGCCGCCATCGAGATGAACGGCCACCTCACCGCCCATAGCGACGGACCGGGCAAAGGCGCACAGTTCACGCTGCAGATCCCTTTGAAAACCGTAGCAGGTGACGCATGAGCGAACTCTCGAATCGACGCATTTTGTTGATCGATGACACACCGTCCATTCATGTCGACTTTCGCAAGATCCTCACCCCGAACCCGGTGCAACACGTGGAACTGGATGAGATGGAAGTGGCGCTGTTCGGCGCCGAAGTCAAATCCGCCAGCGCCCTGTTCGAACTGGACTCGGCCTTCGGCGGCCAGGAAGGCCTGGGCAAACTCAAGTTCGCCATGAAGGAAAACCGTCCCTACGCCATGGCCTTCGTCGACATGCGCATGCCCGATGGCTGGGACGGCGCGCAGACCATCGAACACTTGTGGCAGCAAGACCCGCGCCTGCAAGTGGTGGTGTGCACCGCTTATTCCGATTACTCGTGGGATGAACTGCTCGACCGTCTGCAGGCCCATGACCGGCTGCTGATCCTGAAAAAACCGTTCGACAATATTGAAGTGCAGCAGATGGCCAATACCCTGTTGACCAAATGGGACATGACCGAACGGGCCTCGGTACAAATGCACCACCTGGAGCACCTGGTGGACCAGCGCACGACGGAGTTCAAACAGGCCAGCGGAGCCTTGCAGCGGGAAATCGACGAGCGCAAACAGCTTGAGTCGCAACTGGTGCAATCGGAAAAACTCGCCTCGCTGGGGCAACTGGCCGCCGGCGTCGCCCATGAAATCAACAACCCCATCGGCTTCATTTCCTCCAACCTCGGATGCCTGGAAGGCTACTTCAAGCAACTGCAGGAAATGCTCGACGCCTATCGCAGTGCCGAACAGGCGATTACTTCAACCGAGGTGATGGAGCGATTGGGCGTGCTGCGCGAACGCATCGAGCTGGAGTTCCTGCGCGAGGACATTCCGCTGCTGATCAAGGAGTCCAAGGACGGCATCAGCCGCGTCGGGCAGATCGTCAAGGACCTGAAGGACTTTTCCCGGGTGGACTCGAACCAGGAATGGCAGTGGGCCAACCTGCATCAGGGCATCGACTCGACCCTGAACATCGTCGCCAACGAACTCAAGTACAAGGCCGACGTGGTTAAGGCCTATCAGGTGCTGCCGGAAATCGAGTGCCTGCCGTCGCAAATCAACCAGGTGATCATGAACCTGATCGTCAACGCCTCCCAGGCCATCGGGGCGGAACGCGGCACCATCACCCTGAGCACCGGGATGGCGGGTGAAACCGTGTGGATCGAAGTCGCCGACACCGGCTCGGGCATTGAGCCGCAGACCTTGCAGAAAATCTTCGACCCGTTCTTCACCACCAAACCGATTGGCCAGGGCACCGGGCTCGGGCTGTCGCTGTCGTACGGGATCGTGAAAAAGCACCACGGGGATATTTCCGTGCGCAGCGTCGTCGGGACGGGCACAACCTTCCGCGTCGAACTGCCGGTGCGCCAGACCAAACTGGCAAGCTGAACACCCCCCCCCTGTAGGAGCGAGGCTTGCCCGCGAAGACGGCTGCACATTCAACATCAATGTTGACTGACATACAGCCGTCACCGTAGGAGCAAAGCTTGCTCGCGAAGAACGATGACGCGGTGTGTCAGACCCGACGCCATCGCGAGCAAGCTTTGCTCCTACAGGTACGGGATCGTGAAAAAGCACCACGGGGATATTTCCGTGCGCAGCGTCGTCGGGACGGGCACAACCTTCCGCGTCGAACTGCCGGTGCGCCAGACCAAACTGGCAAGCTGAACACCAGCCCCCTGTAGGAGCGAGGCTTGCCCGCGAAGACGGCTGCACATTCAACATCAATGTTGACTGACATACCGCCGTCACCGTAGGAGCAAAGCTTGCTCGCGAAGAACGATGACGCGGTGTGTCAGACCCGACGCCATCGCGAGCAAGCTTCGCTCCTACAGGGTGTTGTGTCGTTACGTGGCTTCCTGGAAATCCATCTCCGGCGGCTGGCGACGGAACCCGCCCGTCAGCACCGCCAGGTACACCACGCCAATCGCCAGCCAGCTCAGGCCCAGGTAAATCGCCAGGTGATCGAGGCTGACCATCAGCCACAAGTCCGCCACCAGGCCAACAAACGGGAACACCAGGAACAGCACCAGCTCACGCGGGCCTTTTTTCTCGCCGCCGATCCAGTAATGGAAGATCACCGACAGGTTCACCAGGCTGAAGGCCAGGAAGGCGCCGAAGTTGATGAACGAGGTCGAGGTGGTCACGTCCAGTTTCAGCGCGAGCAACGCCACCACGGCGCAGAGCAGGATGCTGTTGACCGGCGTGCCGAAGCGTTCATGCAACGTGCCGAAAAACGATTTGGGCAGCACGCCGTCGCGGCCCATGGCAAAGAGCAACCGCGAACCACTGGCCTGGGCTGACAGGCCCGACGCGAACTGGCCGACGATCAGGCCGATGAGGAAGATCGAGACGAACAGGTCGCCGCCGATGTTGCGGGCAATTTCGTAAGCCGCCGAGTCGACGCTGTCGAACTGGAACGACGGATGGGCGATCTGCACGAAGTACGACACGCCGACGAAAATCAAACCGCCGATCAGGGTGATCAGCATGATCGCCCGGGGAATGGTGCGGCGTGGGTCGCGGGTTTCTTCGGTCAGGGTGCTGACCGCGTCAAAACCGAGAAACGAGTAACAGGCAATGGCCGCGCCGCTCATGATCAACGGCATTTGCATGTCGCCGTTGAAGAACGGTTTGATCGTCCACAACGGTGTGTTCGCGTCGCCGCCGATGTAATGCACGCACAGGGCGACGAAAGCGATCAGTACCAGAAATTGCACCAGCATCAGCAAGGCATTGATGCCGTTGGCCAGTTTCAGGCCGACGATGTTGATCGCGCTGGTGATGCCGATGAACGCCAACACCCAGATCCACTGCGGCACCGCCGGGAAGGCGGAGTTGAGGTAAGCCGCACCGATCAGCCAGATCGCCATCGGCAGGAACAGGTAATCGAGCAGCACCGCCCAACCGGCGATAAAGCCGAGTTTCGGGCTGATGGCTTTGCGCACATAGCTGTAGGCCGAACCGGCCACCGGGAACGCGGCGGCCATGCGCCCGTAGCTCATGGCCGTGAAGAACATCGCCACCAGCGCCGCCAGGTAAGCGGCCGGGACCATGCCGGCGGTGGATTGAGCGAGGATGCCGAAGGTGCCGAGCACAATGATCGGCGTCATGTAGGCGATGCCGAACAGCACCACCGAACCCAATGACAGGGTGCGTTGCAAACGAGCCATGAGCGACTACTCCGAATTTATTAGATTTATGGCAGAGCCGAGTTCGGCGCAAGGTACGGGGTGTTGTGTGATCGTTCCCACGCTCTGCGTGGGAATGCCTCAATGGACGCTCTGCGTCCGCTCTTGGGACGCGGAACGTCCCGGGCTGCATTCCCACGCAGAGCGTGGGAACGATCGGTACAGCGGAATCGCGTTCGGCAGAGCTGCCGAAGGCTGCGATCTTTTGATCTTCAGTTTTTAGGGATCAGTAACTCCCGCCGTCCATTGGCATGCTCGACAATCTCCCCCGGCAACTTCAGCCGCTGATCATCCAGGTACCGATAATCCTGTCGCGCCGCCGCCAATTGGTTCAGGTCCAGCTCAACCGCAAATTGACCCTCCTCGCGCCCGGCTTCGAACAGCAACGTGCCCAGCGGATCCACCAGCGCACTGCCGCCGGCAAACAACAAACCGCCATCGCCGGTTTCCACGCGGTTGACCATCAGCGCAAACGCCTGGTTTTCCTGGGCGCGGGCCATGATCGCGGTGCGGTGGGTCGGGCCGTAGGGGTCCATGTTGCCGTTGGTGACCAGCAGCACTTCGGCGCCCAGTTGCGCCAGGGCACGAGCGGTTTCGGGGAATTCGATGTCGTAGCAAATCAGCAGGCCGACCCGCACCCCGTTCCACAGGCACGTGGCGTAACGGTCGCCGGACTCGTAGACGCCGCGATCCGACGCCCACAAATGCGTCTTGCGATAGCGCAGAGCAATGCCTTCGGGGGTGATCAGCAGCGTGGTGTTGTAGAAACGGCCGTTGTCGTTCTCAGCAATGCCCACCACCACGGCGATCTGGCGTTCACGGGCCGCTGCGAGCACAGCGCTGACGGTCGGGCCGTCCAGCGGCTCGGCGACCTGGGCCACGGTCTCTTCCGACGCGAAGCCCATCAAGTGGCCTTCCGGAAACATGATCAGTTGGGTATCGCTGGCGCAGCCGGCAATCGCAGCCAGGGCGCGTTCGAGGTTGTAAGCCGTGTCATTGTCACGGCCCGCCAATTGGGCGAGTTCGACCTTCATGGGTATTCCTTGTTATGGGCGCCGGGGTTGCAGAAAGATTGCCCGGTCGGTGTCTGTGCGCCAGTATGCGCAGCAAGCAACCGGCCAGGGAATCACGCGGCCGGGGTAACCCGATAGGGGTAGACGCATGACACTCTCGCTGGATGACATCGCCTGGCACCGTTCGGTGGGGCAACTGATCGACGCCCTGGACAAGCCGAACTTCTGGACGCAATTGGTCCGGTTGCTGGACCAATACGTGGATTTCGACAGCTGGGTGGTGCTGCTTTTCAGCGCCGACCAGCACCCGCAGGTCTTCGCCGAATGCCCTGGCGAGGACGGCAGCCCCGACCAACTGTTCCAGGATTACCTGCGCGGCCTGTACTTGCTCGACCCGTTCTACATCGCCTGCCGCGAACAATCGCGCACCGGGCTCTATCGCCTGTCGGAAGTCGCGCCGGAGCACTTCGAGCTGACCGAGTATTACCAGCGCTACTTTCGTCTGAATGTGGTGGCCGACGAAATCCAGTTCAATTGCCAGCTCGAAGGCGAGCGCACGCTATGCCTGTCGCTGGGCAGCAAGCAGCGTTTCAGCGGCCAGCAGATTGCCTTGCTGTCGTTGATCCAGCCGTGGGTGCTCGGCCTGTTGCGCCAGCGCCTGCCCTATGAAATCAACGAAGTCGTGGCCCTGGCCCCCGCACCGCCGCACGCCGACTGGCGGGTGCAACTGGAAGCGTCGGTGCAGCAACTCAAGGGCGCGCAACTGACCGCCCGTGAACTGGACGTCGGAAGGTTGATGCTCAGTGGTTGCTCCAGTAAAGAAATCGCCCGTAAGCTGGAAATCTCCGTAGAAACCGTGAAAGTCCATAAGAAACACATGTACAGCAAGCTGGGGATCAAGTCCCAGTCGGAGCTGTTTTCGATATTCCTGCAAGCGCAAAATGCCTGAAACACCACGGCCCTGTAGGAGCAAAGCTTGCTCGCGATGGCGGTGTGTCAGTCACTGCTAATGTCGACTGACACACCGCTTTCGCGAGCAAGCTTCGCTCCTACAGGGATCGCGTGTTGAACGTAACCGAGTCCGAACCCAGGGAACCCGTATGAGCCTGTCACTCCTGAGCCGCTACGCCTTCTTTGCCGCGTGTGTGATCTTTACCCTCGCCAGCCTGCCCTTCCTGCAACACGACTGGCTCTGGCCGATCACCGCCGTCACCGGCGTGCTGAGCCTCGTCGGCCTGTTCGACCTGCTGCAAAGTCCCCACGCCGTGCGGCGCAACTACCCGATCCTGGGCAATATCCGTTACTTGGTCGAGGGCATTCGCCCGGAAATCCGCCAATACCTGCTCGAATCCGACAGCGACGCCCTGCCCTTCTCCCGGGCCCAGCGTTCGCTGGTGTATTCCCGGGCCAAGAACGAAAGCGCCGACAAACCCTTCGGCACGCTGATCGACGTGTACCAGTCGGGCTTCGAATTCATCGGCCACTCCATGCGCCCGGCGCCGTTGAGTGACCCGAGCGGTTTCCGCGTGATGGTCGGTGGCCCGCAGTGCACTCAGCCGTACTCGGCGTCGGTGTTCAACATCTCGGCCATGAGCTTCGGCTCCCTCAGCGCCAACGCCATCCGCGCGTTGAACCAGGGCGCCAAGCTCGGCAACTTCGCCCACGACACCGGCGAAGGCAGCATCAGCGCCTATCACCGGGAAAACGGCGGTGACCTGACCTGGGAACTGGGCAGCGGCTACTTCGGCTGCCGCACCGCCGACGGCCGTTTCGACCCGGAACGCTTCGCCGCCCAGGCCCAGACGCCGCAAGTGCGCATGATTGAGATCAAGATGAGCCAGGGCGCCAAACCCGGCCACGGCGGGATCCTGCCCAAGCACAAAGTCACCAAGGAAATCGCTGAAACCCGCGGCATCCTGATGGGCGAAGACTGCATTTCGCCGTCGCGGCACAGCGCGTTTTCCACGCCCATCGAACTGATGCACTTCATCCAGCAACTGCGTGAACTGTCCGGCGGCAAACCGGTGGGCTTCAAGTTCTGCCTCGGCCATCCATGGGAATTCATGGGCATCGCCAAAGCCATGCTCGAAACCGGCATCCTCCCGGACTTCATCGTCGTCGACGGCAAGGAAGGCGGCACCGGCGCGGCACCGGTGGAATTCACCGACCACATCGGCGTACCGATGCGCGAAGGCTTGCTGTTCGTCCACAACACGCTGGTGGGCTTGAACCTGCGGGACAAGATCAAACTCGGCGCCAGCGGCAAAATCGTCAGCGCCTTCGACATCGCCAGCGTCCTGGCCATCGGCGCCGACTGGGCCAACTCCGCGCGCGGCTTCATGTTCGCCATCGGCTGCATCCAGTCGCAAAGCTGCCACACCAACAAATGCCCGACCGGTGTCGCGACTCAAGACACTCTGCGTCAGCGCGCATTGGTGGTGCCGGACAAGGCGCAGCGGGTGTTCAACTTTCATCGCAATACGTTGAAGGCGTTGGCTGAAATGCTGGCGGCTGCCGGGTTGGAGCATCCTTCGCAGTTGTCGGCCAAGCATTTGGTACGACGCATGTCGGCGACCGAGATTAAATTGTTCTCGCAGTTGCATGTGTTCTTGAAGCCGGGGGAATTGTTGACCGGGGAAGTGAATGGCGAGTTTTATTCGCGGATGTGGCAGATGGCGCGGGCGGATAGTTTTGAGCCGGGGGAAGTGGCGGCGGCGTAAGCACTGATCAAGGCGCCAGCCTCAAGGTAGGTTGGCGCTATCGGGAACGTACATGCCAGATTCAATTGTCTGAACGGTCGAAGAATTTGGCTGTGCATCGGATGACCCCAACTCGAATAGCTGGAGTTGTGTATCCCCCACAATAAAGGTGCTAATCAAACGCCAACTCTGCGGAACTACAATTTCCTGTGCCCCGCCTATATAGTTCCCTAACATCCAAATCCTTCCAGATCTTGACTTCAGGCCATCCAGATTATCAATAAATATTTCGTTTGCTTTATTCTGAACCAAAGTCCATATCAAGGTGCCATTAGGGCGCGACAGCGTCCCGTCTGCATTCGGTGGAGCGTAAAATTTTGGCGTCACTCCAGTTGTATTGTAATAAACAAATGGAAAGTATAAAAACCCATATGTAATTAATACTTCATCCTCCGTAGCAACTTGCGCATTTAATTGTGCAGAAACAGCATCCATGCTATTTATCTCTTGATGGACAACATGACCCACTCGATGTACGTTATAGATACCAGCACTCTCCATAGAGATTATCAGCACCATGGATATGCAACAGTACAATCTCCAGCGAACCCAATATGTATCCAACGCCAAGGCCATAATCATCGGTAGTCCCAGCGCGGCAAACATAAAATACCGAACGACAAACAGCGGACGAAAAAAAGAAACCAACGCAATGAGAATTAATGGAAACCACGTATAAGTCACAATCAGATAACTATACTTCCTCGGAGTCGAATCGTGCATCATCGCAACTAAAGCAATTACAAACAACGCCACCGGCAAGCTATAAAACAACAAAACATGGAAATCCAGCCCATCCGTGTAACTTACAAACATCCACATCGCTGAAACCACCGCATCGAAATCAGATCGTTCGATCCAGTTAAACCCCGAAAACTCCAACTGATGCAAAAGATTGGGAACCCAAGGCGTAAAAAACAGAGCTATTAATATATTAGCCAGCCACCAGTCCTTTGCGAAGAGATACTTATACGACTCCTCACGCCGGCACATCAGAACCAAAAGATAAGCCCAATACGAAACCAGCCCGACTGCAGCAAAATAGTGGGTATAAAGTCCGGCCATCGCCAGCACCACATACATCGCGAGCGCGAAATTAACACGAGGATTCTTGAGCCAGTATACGAAAGCGATGGTCGCGCCCAGCATTAACAGCCCTAACAAGGCATACATGCGTACTTCTTGGCTATAACGAACAGCAATAGGAAGCAGCGCTAATATCACACCACCCAAAACAGCCGCACGTCGAGTACAGATCAAAGACAGTAACCACATACCCAGCAACACACTCAGACTTCCAGCCATTACGCTAAGGCTCCGCGTAGCAAAAAGTCCATTACCAAAAATAGACATCCAACAATGTAAAACCAGATAATAAAGAGGGGGATGCACGTCTTGGGTCGTATGAAATACAATTTGAGAAGGCGAGTAAGAACTTAAAATCAATGTAAATGCTTCATCCGACCAGACTGGTATTTTGCCCACACCATAGAGCCGCACCACCACTGAAATAAGTAAAATTGAAGTCACTGATAAAATTATTAAGCAAGGCCGTTGTAAACGCACATTCTCCTTGCCCCCTACGCCGTCCACTATTCAGCGCCCTCTTCGTCTAACACCTTCCGTTCGTCTAGTACCCGAAGCAGCACAAACTTCGAAAAGAAGAACCCGCACACAAGGCATAACAATGAAAACAAACTCACCGTCACCAGACCGTGAAGCTGCCATACATCGCCGAGATGCCCGACGCCATAACTCATGACGCCCATAAAACCAATGAACAGCAAATACGCCAACACCGACGTTTTGCTGTCCAGGGTATAGAGCGTATTGACATAGAAGGAAAAGGTCGCCGCGACGCAATAGGCCGCTAAATTACTCGCCGCCTGGCTAAGTTCAGCGGCAGTGGAGAGGACATAAAACAGCTGCCAATGAATAAACGTATTGGCCAATCCAATGAATGCGTAGGTGGAGAATCCTTCCCATAAGGCTTTCATGCCGGCTCCTTGCCGCGTTGCCGTTGCAGGTGCCTTCAAACTAAATTTGTCACCGGGTACCGTCTACTGTCAGAAATTACAGGTCTCACGCTGTTCCGGACCAACGGTCACCAATGCAGTTCAGTGATCGGCTTCGGTTCCTTCATCACGATAAAACCGTAATCCCCGAGCAAATAAATGCGGTAGTACTGGCTATCCACCAGCGGTACAAACCCCTGATACCCGACCCGCGTCGCATTGCGCCGCTCCCGCTCGGCCACCACGTTGGTGATGCCGGCCTTGGGCAAGTTCTCGGCGAGCATGTAGTAGTCGGTGTTCAGCAAATAACGCAGCACCGGCAAGTGCTTGAAGGAACCGGCCGCACCGATCAGCCAGTGATCGGAGTAAGTCACCGACAGGTAAATGCGTTTGGCATCGCGCAGGGCCGGGCGGGAGGCGATGTCGTAGCTCAGGGCGTTGAGCGCGGTGTTGGCGAAGGTCTTCTGCACTACCAGCACCCGGCCATAGGCGAAGGACAGCGAGAGCATGGCCAGCAGCGGGATCAGCAACAGCAGCGGCAGTCGTGGGTGCAAGACCGTCAACGCCAGGTGACTGAAGTAGAACAGCAACAGCAGCACCACGGAAAACCCCATCAGGGTCCGGGCGCCTTCGTTGAAGTCGCGGAAAAACAGCGCGGCGCCGGGCACCAGAAACACCACGACCGGAATAATTAATAAACAAACAAACCCCAACACGGTTTTCCTCGGCCCCGTTTCCTGCCGTCCGATGAGCAGGACAGCGCCGGCCACCGCACACAGCAGCAGCCCCGCGAACACCCAGCCGAAGCCGCCGTGAAACAGCAACATGACCTTTTCCAACACCCGGGCCGTGTTGGTTTCGATTTGCAGCAGTGGCGCCACCTCCCCGTTCAACAGTTGGGTGCGGTGCTGATTCATATAGGCGCCCGCCGTGGCGAAGTAGATCAACCAGGCCAGCGCCACTTGCGCGGCGTTCCAGCCGATCAACCGCCACCACTCGGGCCAGGGCAGTTTGGCGTTGGCGCCGCGCAGCAACTCCAGGGCGCACAAGCCGAGAAACACATTGATGCTGACCTGATACAGCCCCAATGCCAGGGCAATCAGCAGCGCCGGCACCACCAGTTGCTGGACCCGCGAGGCGCTGCGAAAGGTGATCGCAAAAATCACCGCCGCCAGGCTCAGGGCCATGGCCGGCCCGTCGTATTGATACGACAGATTTTGCAGGAAGAACGGGTTGTACCAGAACCCGAGCACCACCAGGCAATGGGTCAGGGTCGGTTCGGCGAAGTAGTGGAAGGTCAGGCGGGTCAATGCCCACGATATGGCCAGGATGGCGATCAGCAAGGGTAAGGGGAAAATGTTCGGCGCCGCACCGCTGAAAGTCAGCCAGTTGTAGAACAGCTGGGTGAACAAGCGGCCCTCCTCCGACCAGCCCATGCCGGCGGCCAGGGAACGCCAGCTGTCATCGATGTAGGGATAGTCCGCAAGGATCAACGGCAGGACGTAGGCAAAGGTCGCCAATAGAAAACACAGCCAGACCCGTCGGCCGCCGAGTTCTCTGTCGAGCCAATCGCTCATCCGCATGTCGATGCCCCTTCGGATGACTGCATTCAATCCGTGAAGCTTTGATCGCAGCGCCGGGCATTCATCACCGCGTTTAAGACGGACGGTGAGCGCGGGCAATATCCCGTAATATCCCGACTTTGCAATTACTCGCCAATCACGCCACCCTGCGCGCCGCCCATTCGCGGCGCGCAACCTTTTGTGCCGCGTAGTACTCCTTTTCAACACCCGTTCAAGAGCCCTCAGTCATGACGTCTGAACGCGATCACCGCATCGACTTTTTTCGAGGCCTGGCCCTGATCTTCATTTTCTGGGATCACGTGCCGCACAACCCCCTCGGCCAAATCACCCCGCGTAACTTCGGTTTCAGCGATGCCGCGGAGATTTTCGTGTTTCTCGCCGGGTACGCGGCGGTCCTGGCCTACGGCAAGATTCTCCAGCGTGACGGTTATCTGGTCGCCTGCCTGAAAATCCTGCGCCGCACCTGGGTGCTGTACGTGGTGCATATCTTTTTGCTGGCGATGCTGATGGGCATCGTGTTCTTCGCCAACAGCCACGTGGAAACCCGTGACCTGGTGGAAGAAATGGGCATGCATCACTTCATCACCAACCCCCAGCAGGCGCTGACGGATGAGTTGCTGTTGCGCTTCAAACCCAACCTTATGGACCCGTTGCCGCTGTACATCGTGCTGCTGGCGGGTCTGCCGTTGGTGCTGCCCCTGCTACTGCGCAAGGCATGGGCGGTGGTGGCGGTGTCGTTGACGGTGTACCTGCTGGCGCCGTGGTTCGGCTGGAACCTGGCCGCCATCAAGGATGGCGTGTGGTACTTCAACCCGGTGGTCTGGCAACTGTTGTTTGTGCTCGGTGGCGCCGCCGCTGTGCATGGGCAGCGCCCGCGACAGCCCGATACTCGACCGCTGCTGCGCCAGCCATTGTTTGTCAGCGCAGCGGTGTACGCGGTGCTCGCCGGGGTGATTACGATCGCCTGGCGCTGGCCGGAAATTCATGACGCCGTGATGCCGGCGTGGCTGAGCAACCTGCTGTACCCGATCAGCAAGACTGACCTGTCGCCGGTGCGATTGCTGCATTTCCTGGCCCTGGCCTACGTCACCGCCAAACTGTGGCCCGACAACGGCTGGACCCGAAACTGGCTGGCGCAGCAGAGTTGCCGCATGGGTCGTTACTCGCTGGAAATCTTCTGCCTGGGCGTGCTGTTGGCGCCGTTGGCGGACATGGTCAATGCCATGACCGACGATGCGTTTGCCATGCAAATCTTCACCGCACTGGTGGGTGCCGGGTTGATGGCGTTGTTGGGGGCCTGGCTGGATTTCAACAAGCGCCTGACCCGGCCGGTGCAAACCGTCATCGCTTGATATCGGCAAGGCACACTTTGTGGCGAGGGGGTGTGGCTGAAGGAATGCAGAGGAGTGCTTCGCACTCCAACGGGGGCAAGCCCCGTCGCCACGAAAGCTCGCTCACCACAGTTCAGCGTTTCATAACAAAAAGCCCCGATCATCACGACCGGGGCTTTTGCATTTCAGGCGTTACCACTCAAGAAGCCGAACGCACCGCACCTTGCGTCGCATTGGTCGGTTGCAGCTTGAACACGTAGAACAACACCGTCAGCAGCACCAGGAACGCCGGCCCCACGTACAGCGCCACCCGAGTGTCCGGGAAGTACGCCATCAGCCCCACCACCAGCACCAGGAACGCCAGCGCCAGGTACGAGCTGACCGGGTACAGCCACATTTTGTATTTCAGCCCGGCCCGTTCGCTGGCGCTCAGGCCTTTGCGGAATTTGAGCTGAGCCAGCAGGATCATCACCCAGGTCCAGATCGCGCCGAAGGTGGCAATTGCCGTCACCCAGACAAAGACTTTTTCCGGAACCATGTAGTTGAGCAGCACGCCCAACAACAGCACGAAGATCGACAACAGCAACGCGCGACGGGGCACGCCGTTGCTGGATGTGGTGGCGAAACCGGCCGGGGCCTGACCGTTCTGCGCCAGGCTGTAGAGCATGCGCCCGGTGCTGAAGATGCCGCCGTTGCACGACGACAGCGCCGCCGTGATTACCACGAAGTTGATGATGCCGGCGGCGGTCTTGATGCCCAGACGCTCGAAGGTCATCACGAACGGACTGCCCTGGGTGCCGATTTCATTCCACGGGTAGATCGACAGAATCACGAACAACGCGCCGACGTAGAACAACAGGATCCGCCAGAACACCGAGCCGATCGCGTTGGGAATGGTCTTCTGCGGGTTCTTCGCTTCGCCGGCGGTCAGGCCGATCATCTCGACGCCGAGGTAGGCGAACATCACCATTTGCAGGGACATCAACACGCCTTGCACGCCATTGGGCATGAAGCCGCCATGGGCCCACAGATTGGAAATCCCCAGGGCCACGCCGTCGTTGCCGAAGCCGAACGCGATCACGCCGATACCGCCGATCACCATTGCAATGATGGTGACGATCTTGATCAGGGCGAACCAGAATTCGAATTCACCGAAGGCTTTGACCGCGATCAGATTGATGGTGCCCATGCTGATCAACGCCGACAGCGCCCAGATCCAGCGCGGCACGTCGGGGAACCAGACGCCCATGTACACCGCCACCGCCGTGATTTCCGCGACGCAGGTCACCAGCCACAGGAACCAGTAATTCCAACCGGTCAGGAAACCGGCCAAGGGGCCGAGGTAGTCTTGGGCATAGCGGCTGAAGGAGCCGGCGACCGGGTTGTGCACGGCCATCTCGCCGAGGGCACGCATGATCACCAGGATCGCCAGACCGCCAATGATGTAGGACAGCATGATCGCCGGGCCGGCCATTTCGATGGCCTTGGCCGAACCGAGGAACAGGCCGACACCGATACAGGCGCCGAGCGCCATCAGGCGAATATGCCGTTCGCCCAGTTCGCGTTTAAGCGGGCCGCCCTGAGCGGTCTCGCCTTGGGGCAGATGATTGCCTGCTGGCATAGGGGTACAACCTCGTCTTGTTATTGGATATGACCACCGAGCATCGAAGCGCCGACCGATAAGCCGTTGCTTGCCTGAAACCGGGCCTGCCTTTTGGGCAAACCCGTCTTGTAGGACAAAACCTGCAAGATCAGCGGGGCGTGCAGTATAAAAAGCTTCCGACAGGGTTTTTCACTCTATAAACCACAACATTCAGCCAGAACTCTCGCTAAAAGCCTGGTTTACGGAGGGGCATTAACTGGCTTTTGCCGCAATAGCCATCGTGAAAAACGGCGGTGAGTATTGCACAGCATTGGTGCATCGTCATGCTTGGACCTAAGTCGGATTTACCCCTCCAAAGGCTCTAACTCAGATCTCTCAGACGTAGACACCCTGTGGCGAGGGGGCTTGCCCCCGTTCGGCTGCGCAGCAGGCGCCAACCCTTCAATGAGTTTTGCCTGACACGCCGCGGTGGCTGTTTTTTGGGCTGCTTCGCAGCCCAGCGCGAGCAAGCTCGCTCGCCACAGGGGGACAGTGTTCGACTGAATAACCTTGCTGGCAGGCATCCGATCCTGGTTCCGAACAAAACTTCAAGCCTCACCCCTCATTGTGGCGAGGGAGCTTGCTCCCGCTCGACTGCGCAGCAGGCGCCAACCCTTCAATGAGTTTTGCCTGACACACCGCGGTGGCTGGTTTTGGGCTGCTTCGCAGCCTAGCGCGAGCAAGCTCGCTTGCCACAGTTGCTGGTCGCCACATTGAGTCCTTCAACCGATTCGGAATTCTCATACAGCAGTTGCCGGCTCAAGTAGGAAGCTGGCGGGCTAGGGTCATTTCAGATCACGGCAAAAGGACGCAATGGAATGCAAAAACATCCAAATTCCCATCGGCTACGTCATGGACGATATTCAGAACAAGGGCGAGGCTATCTGATCACGGCCGTCGTATATCAACGTCGTAAGGTTTTCACTGATTGGCGATTGGGACGACTCTTAGTGGCTGAATTCAGGCGAGCCCATGAACAACAATGGGTCAATTCGATTGCCTGGGTCATCATGCCGGACCACTTTCATTGGCTGGTACAACTTGAGCAGCGCTCCCTGGCGCAACTCATGCAAGCTATAAAATCCCACAGCACATTGAGCATTAACCGAGCATCAGGCACTCAGGGGGCTTTTTGGCAAAGCGGCTATCACGACCGCGCTATCCGCGATGGTGAAGAACTTCTGCCATTTGCTCATTACATCCTCGCCAATCCGGTACGTGCAGGGCTTGTTGAGGAAATCGGCGACTATCCGCTTTGGGATGCTTACTGGCTTTGATAGAACCTCTGAGGCTCCGTGGCGAGGGAGCTTGCTCCCGTTTGAGTGCGCAGCACTCATACAAAGGGTCTGCTGCGCAGCCCAGTGTGAGCAAGCTCGCTCGCCACAGGGGGGCAGTGTTCGACTGAATGGCTTTGGCGGCCGGCATCCGATCCTGGTTTCGAGCAAAACTTCCAAACCTCACCGCTCATTGTGGCGAGGGAGCTTGCTCCCGCTTGAGTGCGCAGCGCTCACACAAAGGGTCTGCTGCGCAGCCCAGTGCGAGCAAGCTCGCTCGCCACAGGGTAGCGTTCGACTTGATAACCTCACTCCCCGTAGCAAACAACCACCCATACGATTTCGAAATTTCTCTATTCACAATTTTTTCACCATCGCCAACCACCGTCTAAGCTTCAGACAAGTCCGATCAATCTGCGTGAATGGATCAGTCGACTATGGGCGCGTTATGGCAAAGCGATTCGAGTAAAACCGTGGTTCCGACTGAACGTGTGGATGATGCGCCTTTACCTGAAAAACCCCGTCGCTCCAAGCACGGCTGGAAGGCGTTCTGGTTGTTGTTGCTGATTATCCTGGTGGTGCTGGGCCTGGCCGCTGCCAAGGAAATGCGCACGTCGAAGTTTCAGGCCCGGGAGGTCAGCAAATTTGCCGCGTCCCTGAGTTATGAGGTGCAACCCGGTCCGAGCGATGCGATTCGCTACCCCGGTGCCGGTCCGTTCGACTTGCGTCTGGGCTACAGCGCCATGGGGGATTTTCTGCCTCGGCTGCTCAAGCGCAACTATGTGATTGCCGCGCAAGCCCGTTTTTCCCCGGCGTTGATGAACTACACCGACAAGGGCTTTTTCGTGCCCTATTCGGAGAAGATCCAGGCCGGGCTGACGATCACCGATTGCCGCGCGGCGCCGTTGTATCAGTTCAATTACCCGCAGCAGCTCTACTCCAGTTTCGAGTCGATTCCACCGGTGGTGGTCAACAGCTTGCTGTTCATCGAGAACCGTTTCCTGCTCGATCCCAAACAGCCCCTGGCCAACCCCGCCGTGGACTGGCCGCGCTTCGGCATGGCCGCATGGTCCCAGGTGGCCAAGTTGATGCATCTGCCGGGGCAGTCGGCCGGCGGCAGTACCCTGGCGACGCAGCTGGAGAAGTACCGCCATTCCCCCGATGGCTTGACCGTGTCCGGCGCGGAGAAGATCCGGCAGATGATTTCCGCCAGCGTGCGGGCTTATCAGCCAGGGCCGCAAACCCTGGAAGTGCGGCAGAACGTGGTGCGTGATTACCTCAACAGCGTGCCGCTGTCGGCCGTCCCCGGCCACGGTGAAGTGCATGGCATGGCCGAAGGCCTGCGAGTCTGGTACGGCGCCGATTTCAACAAGGCCAATGAAACCCTGTCCAGCACCGCCACGGATCCAAAAACCATGGCCGCCAAAGGCCTGGCCCTGCGGGAAATGCTGTCGCTGATGATCGCCCAGCGTCGCCCTTCCCACTACCTGACCAAGGGTCACGAAGAACTGGCCGACCTCACTGACAGCCACATTCGCCTGCTCGCCCTGAACAATGTCATCGATGCACCACTGGCCGCCTCGGCGCTGGCCAGTCAAGTGACGTACCGCGACTGGCAGACCCAGCCGACCCTCCAGCCCATCGAAACCAACAAAGGCATCAGCACCGCCCGCAGCCGCTTGGCGTCGATGCTCAACCGTCCGCTGTATGACCTCGACCGCCTCGACCTGTCGGCCACCAGCACCTTGCAAAGTGACTTGCAGGCCCAGGCCACCGAATACCTCAAGCACCTGGCCGACCCGGTGTTCGCCGGGCAGATCGGCCTGATCGGCGAACGCTTGCTGACCCCCACCAGCACCCAGGCGGTGCGCTACAGCTTTACCCTGTTCGAGCTGACCCCGGACGGCTCCCGCGTGCGGGTGCAGACCGACAGCACCGACCAACCGTTCGACATCAACGAAGGCAGCAAACTGGAACTGGGCTCCACCGCCAAGATGCGGGTGCTGACCACCTACTTGCAGATCATCTCCGAGCTGCACGACAAGTACGGCGACAAGACCGTGGCCGAGCTGAAGAAAACCGACGTGCCGGATCAGGATCGCCTGACCCGCTGGGTGGTCGATTACCTGATCCAGAACACCGACCGCAGCCTGCCGAAAATGCTCGGCGCCGCCCTTGACCGCAAATACTCGGCCAGCCCCGGCGAGGCGTTTTTCACCGGTGGCGGGTTGCACGTGTTCCACAACTTCCGCAACGAAGACAACGGCCGCATGCCGACCCTGCGCGATGCCATCCGCGAGTCGATCAACCTGCCGTTCATTCGGCTGATGCGCGACATCGTGCGCTACACCACCTATTCCGGGCCCAACAGCAGCGCCGAACTGCTCAAGGACGACCGCGACCCACGCCGTCAGGAATACCTGGCGTCGTTCGCCGACAAGGAAGGCACGTCGTTCCTGCTCAAGTTCTGGAAAAAGTACAGAAACAAGGACACTGACGCGCGCCTGGAAACCTTCCTCGACAGCATGCGCCCGACCCCGATTCGCATGGCCGCCGTGCACCGTTACCTCTACCCGGACGCCGAGCAAGCCGCCTTCAACACCTTCGTGCGCGCGCACCTCAAAGGCACCAAAGTCACGGAAAAACTCACCGACGAACGCCTGGAACGGCTCTACCTGAGTTACGGCCCCGGCTCGTATGACCTGCCGGACCAGGGTTTCATCGCCAAGGTCCACCCGCTGGACCTGTGGCTGATCGGTTACCTGCTGGGCCACCCCGACGCCAAGTGGAGCGAGATCGTCAAGGCCAGCCAGTTCGAACGCCAGGAAGTTTATAGCTGGCTGTTCAAGAGCAAACACAAAGGCGCCCGGGACAGCCGCATCCGCACCATGCTCGAGATCGAGGCGTTCCTCGACATTCACCAGCGCTGGCAGAAAGTTGGCTACCCGTTCGATCACCTGGTGCCGTCGCTGGCCACCGCCATCGGCAGCTCCGGCGACCGCCCCGCCGCGTTGGCCGAGTTGATCGGCACCATCCTCAACGACGGCATCCGCATGCCGACCCTGCGCATCGACAGTCTGCATTTTGCGGCCAACACACCGTATGAAACCCAGGTGATCAACGACCCCAACGTCGGCAAACGCGTGATGCCTTCAGAAGTCGCTGCGGCCATGCGCGAGGCCTTGTCCCACGTGGTGGATGCCGGTACTGCAAAACGGGTCTCCGGCAGTTTCAAAACCCCGGACGGCACACCGCTGGCCATGGGCGGAAAGACTGGCACCGGGGATAACCGTATCGAAGCGATTGGCTCTGGCGGCAGGATTCTGAGTTCGAAGTCGATCAACCGCACCGCGACCTTCGTCTTCTATATCGGCGATCACCACTTCGGCACTTTGACCGCGTTCGTGCCGGGTCGCTCAGCGGAACAATTCAAGTTCACCTCGGCGTTGCCCGTGCAAGTGCTCAAGGGCATGGCGCCGATCCTGACCCCGTATTTGCAGCCGGGTCGCAACACGGAGTGCGCGGCGCCGACGATGGCACAACGCTAATGCCGGAGGTCGCCGTGGCGTTTTCCTACGGCGATCACGGCATTGGTTACAAAGGTGGTAATTAATTATTTTCGGCAATCCAATTCCTGATCGTTAACTCGACATTCTTCAACTTCAGGAACAGACATTTAGACTTTTATTCTTCACGCCAGCGGATAGTTTTAGGGCTTCTCCTAACGTGAAGATCATTCAATATGTTTCAGTCACAAACAGTAAACAACTTGGTTGAATCGGACAACTCCGATAACAATAAAGGTCGTCATTACCCCTTCATCAAAGAAACACTCAACAGCGCTTTTACCCAGGCGTCCATTGAAAGAGTGCGGACGTTGGGCAAGGTCCGCCCCGTCCGCGAGTCCTGGTTCAACAGCGCCGACGAAGACCTGGCCAATGCCAACGTGGAATCCTGGACCCGCCAGAATGCGGTGGATCGCCTGCTCACTGTGCTTCAGGACATCCATGCCTTTGCCGAACCTTTGCTCAGGGCTGCACTGCAACGCCAATATGGGCTGAACCTTGATGTACGAGCCACTTGGTTAAATCTGTATATCCCCAAGGAACATCCCTGGTATGTGATTGATACGTCCAAGGGTGTCACCACCCGCAAAGTGTCTTTACTGGATGCGGCACTGCATAACTTCGCAAGTTCCGACACCTTTGAACCTCAATCGGACTTTATTACCCAGCCCGATGAACACGGGCACTTCGAAGTGGTGCCAATCAAACAACAAATGTCGCTCAAACAGTTCCAGACACTGTGCCGCGAGTTGAATATCGGCCGCCGTTACCGGCGTCATCTTCAACAGGTCCTGTTGCCGTCCAGCCCGGTGGCCGCAGGGGCCTTGCAACACTTTGTCATCCTCAACCAGAAGGCCGCGTTCAAGGCCGCCTTGCACCTGGCGCTGCAGACCCGTGACATCAGCCCCCAGGCACACCGCGGGTTGCTGGCCGTGCTCCACGGCTTCCCGAACCTGACCCTGGATGGCAATCTCCTGCAAGCCTGCGACCTGCGCCTGATGGACACCACCCTGACCGGCATCCTGATGTTTACCCCGACGCCATCCCCGCACAATCGCGCGTCCAACCGCATGCTGGCGTACGTCCCCCACGACCCGGAGCACCCCCTCAAGGAATACCCGTCGGCGACCGCTTGCATCGTCGAACTCGGTCGCCAACTGCGGGAGAACAAAAGCCTGCCGTCGACCGGGCAGACCTATCGGCAGTTCTTCAGCCAGTTTGTCGACCAGCAACAGCGCGGGCATTTTTTTGCCGGCCTGGAGCAACGCCTGAGCCAGGTCAAATGGCACGAGTTGGCGCCGACCGATCCCGGCCCGAGCTGGCGTGATACACCGGTGCCCCGGCCCAAACTCGAGGCCAGCGCCGTGCCGGTCACCGGTGCGCTGTGGGAGCATCGGTACCAGCAGGCACTGAACAAGATCCTCAATGATGGCCGTGAGATCGCGGTCTCCACCGGCGATGCCGACAGCCGCTCGCGCTGGGCCTGGTGGGACAATTTCAAGAAAATGCTCTCGGACATTTTCAACGTCGCGCTGATGGTGGTGGCCCCGTTCGTGCCGGGCCTGGGGGAATTGATGCTGGCCTACACCGCCTATCAACTGACCACGAATGTGATCGAGGGCGTGGTCGATCTGGCTGAAGGCCAATGGACGGAAGCCGCCGAGCATGTGATTGGCGTGGTCACCGATGTCGTTCAACTGGCCGCGTTGGGTGTCGGTGGCGCGGTCGGCGACGTGTTCAAACTCAAACTGTCGCCGCTGATCGAAGGCATGACCCCGGTGCAACTGCCCGGCGGTAAAACCAGGCTGTGGAACCCTGACCTCAGCCCGTATGAACAACAGATCCGCCTGGAGCAGGACTCCAAGCCCAATGACCTGGGCCTGCGCAACATCGAAGGCCAGGACATCCTGCTCCTCGACCAAGGGACCTACCACGTCAAAAAAAACCCCGACACCGGCGAGCATCGCATCCAGCACCCCACTCGTCCCGAGGCCTACGCACCGAAAATCAGCCACAACGGCCACGGCGCCTGGCTGCTCGAAGGGGAAAACCCGCGCACCTGGGACGCCTACACCCTGATGAAACGCCTCGGCCATCGCACCGATGGCTTCAACGCCGACCAACTGGAGAACATCCGCCGGGTCAGTGGCACGGACGAAGGGGTGCTGCGCCGCATGCATGTCGAGCAGACCCCGCCACCGTTGCTGCTGGACGACACCCTCAAGCGCTACCAGGCCATCAAGGATATCGCCGTGGTCCGCGAGCAAATTCGCTCGGGGTCGGCCATGGAACCCTCGTCCTACTGGTTCGAACAATTGGTCACTGAACTGCCCGGCTGGCCGGCGGACTACGCGCTGAACGTCTACGAACGCTCCAACCTGACCGGCATGTTCCGCGCCTATGGCAGCGCCCCGGCAACCGCGCGCCGGACGCTGAACCTCAGCCTCGCCGAGGTGATGGCCGGCAGGCTCCCGGAGCGGGTCGCGGGCTTTCTGGACGAGGCGCAACTGGCCCGTTTGCTCGGTGCACACTTGCCCGCCGATGCGCGGGTACAAGCATTGCGTGATCGCTTGATTGCGCGGGTGAATGAGCGCAAGGCCGACCTCGCGGACTACCTGTACCGCGCCAGGGCCATCAGCCAGGACGCCAAGGTCTTGCGCTTGCAACAGCAATACCCGGACTTGCCGACGGACGTCGCCGAAACCCTGTTGGCCGGCGCCGGCAGCAGCGAACTGGCGACACTCGCCGAACCGCAGCGCATCCCCCTGCGCCTCCGGGGCCTGGCGCGTGAATGCGCGTTTGAAACCCGCACGGCGCGGGCCTTTGAAGGTTTCTACCAGCGCGACCGCGTGACCATCGACACCGAACGCCTGGCCCTGAACGTGCTGCGGCTCAACAGCGACACCTTCAACGGATTGCGCATCGAGGTGCGTGACGGCACCTTCGACGGCCCGTTGCGCTGCCGGGTCGGCGCCGATGAGGCCGCGAGCGTCACAGTGCTGGTGCGTGATGAACACGGACGCTACGAGGTGCGTGACCACGAAAACCGCCCGTTGCATCCTGCCTTCAATCTGTACGAGGCGATTCTGCGCGCCATGCCTGAAACGTCGCGCCTGGAACTCGGCTACCGCCCCGGCGAGGGCGCCTGGTTCAAGGAATGGCTGATGGTCAAGGCCGAGCCACCGGCCGCACGGCGCACCGCGTTGCTGGAGCCGCCGATCCGGCCGATGGCCCAGCGCGAGACCCTGCTGCTGTTGCGCGGCCCTGCACTGTCCCGGGAAGCCAGGACAGTTGGGCAACGGGTGCTGGATCTGTATCCGCATTTCAGCGAACAGGACGTGGAGGTTTTTCTTCACTCGTTGCCCCGTGATGCCGACCCCGTCCAGGTGCTCAAGGCCCTGGAGAAAGAATTGAACAAGTTACGCAACGTGCTCAGCACCTGGCAGGAACAGGTGGCGGTGTCCCTGCCCGACGAGGCCGCCATTGCGCCCGATGCCGTCAGGCATGTGGCCGACCGCCTGGTGGAATGCTTCGAGCGAAAACCCCGGGTGTTCGATGAACGCAGTACGTCGCTGAGCGGCGGTTATGCGCTGGACCTGTCCAGCGATCTGCGGCGCTACAACCTGGAACGCTGGTGGAAAAAACTGCCGGACATCAGGCCCTGGCTCGAGCAGATCACCACGCTGAATCTCGATGGCATGGATTTCTCGCTGCGCTCGGACGGGATGTTGCGCAACTTCACCCAACTGCGCCAGTTCAGCGCGCGCCGCTGTGGCCTGACGGGCCTGCCGGCCGGAGTCGGGAAGATGTCCGGCCTCGAAACCCTGCGCCTGAGCGACAACCGCATCCGCCTGACCGAGGAGGCCGTGGCGCAACTGGCCAACCTGACCCGCTTGCAAACCCTGCGCCTGGAATACAACGTGCTGGGCCTGCCACCGAACGTCCAGCGCATGCCGCGCCTGAAGGTCCTCAACCTCGCCTACACGGGCCTCGCCACCTGGCCCGAGGGCTTGCTGAGCCGGCCGCGTCCCCGGGGCTTTTTCCTCGACCTGTCGGGTAACCCGATCAACACCGTTCCCCGGGCCATACGCGGCTCGAGCAATGCGTGGACGGTCGCCCGGACGCGACTGGACGCCCGCCAATTGCTCGACGCCCATCGTCAGACGTTTTATTCGTACCGCCGCTCGGTGGGCCTGCACCGGGAGAACATCTACGAACCGCTGGCGCAACGGGCGCGGGACAAATGGCCGCTCAATGACGACACCTCACTGTGGGGCAATCGCTCCCCTGGCCTGGGCACCTGGCGCGCCGAAGCCTGGGACCACTTGATGAACGAAGCCAACAGCGAAGGGTTTTTCCGGCTCATCGACAGCCTGACCACCTCCGCCGATTACCGGGCCGGCGGCTGGGTGCGGGAACAACTGTCGCGCCGGGTCTGGGAACTGATCGATGCCATGGACCTGGACACGCCCTTGCGCGAAAAGCTGTTCCGCACCGCTGAAAACCCGGAAAACTGCGCGGATGCCCGCTCCGAGCTGTTCAACAGCATGGGGGTGCAGGCGCTGGTGTCCCAGGCTTACGCCTATTCGACGTCGGCGATTGAACTGGAGCCGCGGCTGGTGAAATTGGCCAAAGGTGCGACGCGCCTGGACCGGGTCAACGACATCGCCCGGGCCGATTCCCTGTCGCGCCCCAGCCGGGCCGAAGAGGTGGAAATCTACCTGGCGTATCAAACATCACTGGCGCGACGCCTGGACCTGCCCTGGCAGTCCGACTCCATGCTCTACCGAACTGTCGCGGCGGTGCCGGACGAGGCCATCGACCGGGCCTTTGCCACCGTACTGGAACTGGAAAGCGGCGACGGGCTGGTCAATGGCATGCTCGAACAACCGTTCTGGGAAAACTATTTGCGAGAGACCTACCCCGAGCAATGGCTGGCCAACGACCAGGATTTTGATCAGCAGCTGGACGCCCTGGAAGAACAGCGCAACGCCACCGGCAGCCAGCCAGCGATGAGTGATCAGGCCTACACGACCCGGCTCAATGAGTTGACTTACAACCGACTGACACTGGGCCGCCACCTGACCCGCCGAGCTGCTGAAAAAGCAGGGGCTGGAGGCATAAAGCCGATCAGCCAAGCCTGACACCGAACTTGTGGCCAGGGGGCTGCTGTGGCAGGAGGGCTTGCTGTGGCGAGGGGGCTTGCCCCCGCTGGGCTGCGAAGCGGCCCCTCTCTTTTGCCGGAGAAAGGAGGGGACTGCTGTGCAGTTCAACGGGGGCAAGCCCCCTCGCCACAAGTGCGGTGTCGCGCCTACAGACTCACACCTCCGAATCCCAAATCACAGTGATGTTGCCCTTGTAGGGTCGGCCTGTGCTGTTGCGGATGAAAAACGCGGTATCACGTTCCGGCACTTCGAAATGCAGGGTTCCCGGCTTTCGATCCACATAGACGCCAGGCTGGAACGTCACCGATTCCTCACGGTTCAACAACAATCGATTGACCGGTTTGCCGCTGCTGTCGGTCAGCCCGTGGGGCAGGCTGACGCTGACGGTGACCAGCCCGGCATACCCCGACTCCCGATCAATGATCCCGCAGCCCTCGCTCAGGTCGAGTTCACATTCCAGTTGCATCTTGAACCGCGATGACGCCGAGATGAGGAAGGTCTGGTCACGCAACAGGCGCGTGGGTGGCCGTGCCTGATCGAGCCAACTGCTCCACCCGCCCTTGGGTTCCAGGAGGATTTGAGTACCGCCGGGTGGAAGGTCGACTTTGAGGGTGTGTTGCACATCGAGGACGAAGTCCAGGGTCAGGTTGCTGTCAGTGGGTTGCATGTTGCCGATGTTGAAATCCCCGCCGGGACCGATCTGGTAGTTGATCGACCCGGTATAGAGCCCGCTGGACATGCCCAACGGGTTGGGCGTGCGCAGTTCGTAGGCGAAATCCAGGGTGTCGAAATACATGGCGGGAATCCGGAACGCCGCCACTTTTGTGCAGTTGGCTTCTACGGGGGTTTTCCAGAAAAAACGGTAGGTGGTGTCGCTGTAAGCACCTACACCACTGTACGTACAGGGCGGCGATGCATAAACCCAACTGCTCATCTGCCCGCCCCAGAGTTGCTGGTGCCCTGCGACCGCGGTCGCGGCTCCCGTGAGGTTCATTGCCGTGTCACTCAGCACGTAATCGGAACCTATACCGCTAATGCGCACTTCAACGGTTTCTGTTTCCTGAGTGTCCCGGTTGGTCACCGTCAATCGGCGCCAGCCAGCCGGCACCTTGATCGGTACCTCCGACCCCGGGGCAATGTCAGTACGCGGGTGGAAGCGCTCCGGCAGCCGGATACTGAACATGTCCTGTTGTGTGCACTCCTGCGGGTAGCTGGCGCAGTAACCGCTGTTCGGTGTCTGGTTGATAAACACGTTTTTTTGCGGCTGCGACGAATCCGGCGTGAACAGCGCCCGGATCTCCTGATTGACCGCCAGCGCCGAAGGCGCAACCAGCATCAGTGCCAGTCCGTAGATAGACATTTTCATGGGTTTCAACCTGCCTTCAGATCAGTCGATGTGACATCAGCCAAAAGCCGCAGCACCGCCCCTTGCGGGTCTACCCGCCCGGTGCCTTGGCGTTGAACAACAGCAACACATTGCCGTAGTAATCGCCGGGGCGATAACCGCCCGCCGGCAACTGCGGCTCGATTTCCAGCAAGACCCGCGAGCCCACCGCCGCATCGGCGGCGGACACCACTAGCCGGGGTTCGACGGCGTGACTCAGTTCGACGCCATTGAAGCTGACCCGCAATTGGATATCGTCCGCCGGGTGGCCGTTGCTGAGATAGGGCTGCAACTCCAGGCGCGCTTCGATCGCGCTGGTGTCGTGGCGCACATCAAAATATTTGCGCAGGCTGCCCAGCCGGGAAGTCTCCCTGAGCCAGGGCAGGATCTGCTCGCGGTGAATCCAGTCCGATTGCGCCGGCGTCACATAAAACGAACGCGTCGGCACTGTCAGGCTGACTTCGAACGTGTGCTCCTCGCGCGCCGCCAGTGCCGAAAGACTCATCAGCCCCGTGGCCGCCATCAACGCCGCAACCGTGCATTGCTTGATCATGTTTTGTTACCCACAAAGATTTAACACTGCAGCCCGCGCCCACATGAACCGAGTTTCACCGACTGACATCAGCCTTACCGACTGGCGATTTTCAGCGACTTCTTGCTGTCGCCTTCGATCACCATGAAGCGGTACTCACGTCCCTTCTCTTTGTCGAAACCAAAGGACCTGCCCGCCAACACGTGGTGCTTGGTGGTCGGCCCGCAGTCGTTTTCCTTGCTCAGCGAGCAGCTCTTGAACTCGTCGACCACCAGCACGGTATTGCCGTTGTTGCGCAGTTCATAACGGCTGGCGGTGTCATTGACGGCCGTGTCGTAGCGGGCATTTTGCGGGCGCACGAAAAAGATCGTGCCGAACCCGGTCATCACGTTGACCCCCGCCGACAGGCTCTTTTTATAGTCGTCGCGCTCCTCGCTGCTGATCACGAAATCGTCTTCTTTCTCCGGCACCACGGGGATGAAACGCACACGGAAGTAACGCTCGACGTCACGCTCGCCCATGTACAGCAAACGCGTGCCCTGCATGCCTTGGGCCGGCACGATCAAGCGTGCCGGGCTGGCCATGATGCCCTTGCGCGAGGTGCCGTCCGCCGAGCTTTCGACCGGGATTTCGCGGGACGTACCGTCGGCGTCGTAGACGATTTCCAGGACATTGATCTTGACGAATGCGGTGCTGTCACCGCTGTTGAACACCCGTTTCAGGTAGGTGCTTTTATCGCCATCCAGGTAGTCGTAGACCGTGCCGACATTGATCTGCGGGCCGGCCTGCACCGCCAGGGAAAATGTACCGAGCAACCCCATCAACAACAGAAATCTCATTGCTTTGCGCCTCTTGAAAAATACCTGCGGGCTGACCCGGACGGTCAGACTTCCGAATCCCAGATCACGGTGATGTTGCCCTTGTAGGGCCGCCCCTTGCTGTTGCGCACAAAAAACGCGGTTTCGCGTTCCGCCACGTCGAAATGCAGGGTTCCCGGTTTTCGATCCACGTAGACGCCGGGCTGGAACGTGGCCGAGTCCTCGCGGTTCAACGGCACGCGCATGACCGGTTTGCCGCCGCTGTCGGTCAACCCGTGGGGCAGGCTGACGCTGACGTTGACCAGCCCGGCGTAACCCGACTCACGATCGATGATCCCGCAGCCGTCGGTCAGGTCGAGCTCGCATTCCAGTGACATCTTGAAGCGCGATGACGCCGAGATAAGGAAGGTCTGGTCACGCAACAGGCGGGTCGGCGGACGACCCTGATCGAGCCAGCTGCTCCACCCGCCCTGGGGTTCCAGGACGATGTGATTGCCGCCGGGCGGAATATCGACTTTCAAGGTGTGTTGCACATCGAGCACGAAGTCCAGCGTCAGGTTGCTGTCATTGGCGACCATGTCGCCAATGTTGAAATCCCTGGCCGCGCCGTTGAGCAGGTAATTGATCGACCCGGTGTAGAGCCCGCTGGACATGCCCAGCGGGTTGGGCGTGCGCAGTTCGTAGGCAAAATCCAGGGTGTCGAATGACATGAACGGGATTCGAAACGACGTGACTTTGGTGCAGTCGCCTTCGCTCGGGGTTTTCCAGAAAAACCGATAGGTATTGGGGCCGTAGGCACCGACACCGCTGTAGAGGCAATTGGCCGGTGCATAAACCCAACTCAGTCCACCCCAGAGCTTTCGGTGCCCTTCAAGGATGTCGGTTTCCCCCGTCAGACTGGCGGAGGTATTGCTCAGGACGTAATTGGAACCAATGCCGCTGATGCGCACTTCAACGATTTCCGTTTCCAGGGTGTCGCTGTTGGTCACCGTGATTTGGCGCCAGTAGGCCGGTACGCGGATCGAAACACCCGCCATGGGCAACATGGGGCCTTTGGGGCCGAAATTGATCGGCGCGCGGATGCTGAATGTTTCGTTCATCCTGCACTCGTCCGGGTAGGTGGCGCAGTAACCGCTGTTCGGTGTCTGGTTGATAAAGACATTTTTCTGCGGCTGCGACGGGTCCGGCGTGAACCGCGCCCGGATCTCCTGATTGAACCCCAGCGCAGAAGGCGCGACCAGCGCGAGCGCCAGCCCGTACATACTCATTTTCATAGGTTTCAACCTGCCTTCTGATCGGTCGGCGTGACGTCGGCCAGGGTGTCCGGCGTGCAGCGCAGGTCCCCGATCATCAACACGTTGTTTTCACTGCGATGACGATTGGCATCGAGGCGGAACTGACACAGCAGCTGATTGCCCTGGCGCACTTCCAGGGTCGGTGAAGCGGCGTGCATTTCCATGGAGAAGAAGCCGTCGACCTCGGTCACCCCGCGACTGGCGTGGTTGATCACGTGATGGCCCTTGAGCGGCCGGCCCTGGGCATCCACCAGGCGACCGAGCACGGTGAGGGTTTTCATCACCCGCACCTTGCGGTAATCCACGCCGCCCTTGTTCAGGTGATAACGGGTCCGTTGCGGCTCGATGTTGGCGGCCGGCACGTGATTGCCTTCGAAATCGAAACTCACCGAGCTGTTCTGGTACGCCGTGATCGGGATGAAGTTGCGTCCCGGACGCAGGGCCACGCTGCCGCCGCTGAAGTCGTCGGCGCGCAAGGCGATGCCGTCGATGTCCGATTCCACATCGACAATCAACCCGGCGCCGCGCACATCGCTTTGGCTGGTCAAGGCTATTTGCTGGCTGCCGATGACCAGGGTGCTGTCCAGGTTCAAGCCGCCGGTGAAGTTGTTGTTGTAGGAGGAACGCTGGACAAAACCGTCGCCCCGGACTGCCTCGGTGCGGAACGCGGCCAGGCTCGACAAGCCGACGCCGTACGTGTCCGTGAGTGCAGTGACCGAGACGTTTTGCAGCACGTGGTCCTTCAGGTCCTTGCGCCAGCCCAGGGACGCATTGTTATCGCGCCCGCCTTCACGGGCGGTGCGCGAACCGATGCTGCCGGTGATCTGTTGCCCGGGCGCACCCAGCGCCAGGTTGAGGCTCAGATCGACTCCGCGATTGCGATCATCGCCGCTGCTGAAACTGCCGGGGCGATCGAACAGCGACAAGCGCCAACTGGCATCGCTGCCCCAGAGCACAGTGCGTTGGGTCCAGCCCAGGTCCAGGCCAATCCCCTCGACATTGCCCTCACTGTGGGACACCCGGGCATTGATCGAGCTTTTGCTGCTCAGGCGATGATTGAGCGCCAGGGACGAGTTGCTGGTTTCGCCGATGAACACGTTGCGCTGGCGCACCCGGGTGCCGTCGGGCAGCACATCGTAGATATCCGTGGTGTCGAGCCAGCTGCGGTTATGGCTGATCACCACACTGCCGGAGCCGTAGCTGTACAGGCTTTGCAGATCGACGCCGGTGCCGTGGTCCTCGGTCTGGTAGACGTTGGCATACAGGCTCAGTTGATTGGCCAGGGTCCAGTCGATGGACGTGCCGTACTGCATTTTTTCCCGGATCTGGCGCGCCGACAGCCCGAGAATCACCCGCGGATGCAGCAGGTAATTGACCGAGGCACCGGCCGTGGCACTGCCGCTGGCCTGCTGGTCCCAGTTGCTCAGCAACTTGGTTTCTTCCCCGGCAAACAGGTTATAGCGCCAGCGCTCGTCGAGGTTGCGCCAGTTATTGGGTTTGTAGACCAGCTCCTGGGTGGTGGAGGTCGTCTGGCCGTCTTCGATCAGCCGCACTTCCACTTCGTAGATGCCACCGGGCAACGGCCGGGTGTCGAGGGTCTGCAAACCGGCGGGCACCGATTGGGTATTGATCAGCAAACCCTCGCGATAAATTTCCACCGACGCCTGGCGGTTGGCCGTGACGTAGATCGGATAGATGCTGGGCGCCGGGTTGTTGATCGCCAGGCTGTCGGAGCTGCCATACATGACGCCGACGGTGGTGTCGGGGCTGTTGCCAAACGTGCGCGGTTGGCGGGTCAGCCCTTCGGAATTGGGGGTGAAATAGCCCAGGCGCAGGAACGTGCCCTGCAATTCGCGCTGGGTATAAAGCTCGTGTACCGCGTGGTAAAGCTGATTGTCCGGGCCGCCGAGACGGGCCAGTTGCATATTGAACGTCTGGCTCCAGTTGCCGAGGCTGCCACTGGCTTCCAGGCCGAAGCGTCCGCCCAGGTCCTGGTCCTGACCACCGTTGAGGTTGAGCTGATTGCGCAGCATCAAGCCACTGCTGCCGCCCTCCGGTTGTTCGAAGTACCGCTTGACCTCGGTGTCGCGCTCGGCGTTTTCGGTGAGGATCGACAGCAGCGAGTTTTCCAGGTTGTAGTGCACCGCCAGCAGTTGTTCCGGGCATTGTCGGGTGCAACTGCCCAGGGGCACGCCGGGTTTGAGATAGCTCGCCCAGGTTTCACGCTCGGCGGCGTTGAAGCGGCTGTCGCGGGTGTCGGTGAATTCGAGCAGGGTGATTCGGTCATCCCGGGACAGCACGACCATCGCCTCCCCCAGGGGTTGTTGATCGAGTTCCACACGAACCGCCAGCGGCACATCAAAAAAGTGCTCCTCGAATTCCGCCGGCAAGCCCTTGGCCTGTGCCAGCAGACTTCGCGGTGTAGTACCGGAGGAAACCGGAGCCGCCACCGCGCTGGCACAAAACAACAGCGCAAGCGCAGCCGCGATGGGGGTCATCGGGAACATGAACTCATACTCAGATTGCAAACCAATGGAAATCCGACGGGCAGGACACATTGCCCGCCCGCCGGTTGATGCCAAGTAAGGGTAAGTTAGCGAACACCGCCAACTGGAGGGACGGCATCAAAGACCATGGCCACCGAGCCGGTGTAGTCACCCGGTGCGAAAGTTGTACCTTTGGCGCTGATGAGCAGCGGCGCACGGAAGTTCACATCGGACTCGGATTCACCGGCGACCATTTGCGGCGTGGTGGTCAGTTCCTTGCCACTGATTTGAACTTGCAAGTCGATGGTGTTAGCACCGGAATACAGTTTTGGCGCGGTCACGACACTGGCGTGTACCGAACCGTTGTTGTTGCGCATATCAAAGAAACCTTCGATATTTGCCGGTTTGCCGGTGGTCGGCTGCATGTCCATGCGCTGGTCCTTGTTGACCAGGTCTGGATCGACAGGCACCACGTAGAAACCGTTGGTCGGTACATGGGCGACAATGCTGATCGAGTGACGCGCTTCACCGGCGGCGAATGCCATGGAAGAGGTCAGCGCCAGCAAAGCCAGTGGTGCAGCAACAGTCATTTTCTTGAACATCTTTAAGTACCTGTCTTGTCAATTAAGTGGCTTATTAAAAGTTCAAACCCTGCCATGCCTGCCGGTAGGGGCCTGAACTTTCAACGCCAGCAAATGATCCGCTACCGCCCTCGGAATGTAAGCAAGTAACTTCCGACGGACATGTAGTTAGATGCCCTCGCAACAGGTCGGACAAAAGAACAAAAAAGGCAATTATCGATGGATAACTGTCAGCACTTTCCTACCGACAGTTTTATTAAAAAAACCATACAGCGATATAACGAGTAAATACGGGGCCAACGGCACTTGCGGACTATAAACCGATGAATTAATAGAGTGATAACTTTAACTTTAAAGTTACGCGGCCTTGAGCCACCGAAAAATCGATTTGACGATGCCAGGGCTGACTCGCCAGCCAGGCACCGTTCGTCGGCGTGCGGAAAGGTCTTTCGGAAAAGGTCTTGCGCCGGTCTTAAGATATATCTTAAGTTGTATCTAAATACGACGAGAGCACTGAAAAAATGAGAGACCATCATTCCCACCGCGAACACGGTGACGGCCGCGACGGCTTCGAGAAACGCCCTGGCCGCGAACGCGGCGGACGCGGCCCACGGGTGTTCGCCCCCGGCGATTTGAAATTGCTGTTGCTGGCGCTGATCGCCGAACAGCCGTGCCACGGCTATGACCTGATCCGCCAGATCGAAGGCATGTTCGACGGCGCCTACAGCCCCAGCCCCGGGGTGATCTACCCGACCCTGACCTTCCTCGAAGAAAGCGAAATGATCTCCGGCGACGCCGAGGGTGGAAAAAAACGCTACAGCGTGACCGACGCCGGCCGCCAATCTCTGGGCGACCAGGCAATTGCCCTGGAAGGCGTGCGGATGCGCATCGACGTGAGCAAACGTTCCCTGCGCGGCCATGATCGCCCGGCGGAAATCCACGAGGCGGTGCATAACTTGCGTCATGCCCTGCAACTGCATCACGGGCGCTGGAGTGCCGAAGAAATCGTCCGCGTCGCCGCCCTGCTCAACAACACCGCCAAAGCCATCGTCGACGGCCCTGCCGTTCAAGCCGCCCAGGAGAACGCCGAATGAATGTCGTTTTTGAAAACCAGACCATCCATCGCGTGATGCACGAAATCAAACGCCGTCGGCTGGAGGTGTTGCGAGTGGTCGACCTGACCCCGCGCATGCGCCGCATTACCTTGGGCGGGCCGGAGCTGGCGGGCTTCGTCAGCCTCGGCACCGACGATCACGTCAAACTGCTGTTCCCGCAGAACGCAGCGGAAGCGGCGGCACTGGAAACCCTGGTGCTCGGCGCCGGCAAGACCGATCAACCGCTGCCGGCCATGCGCGACTACACGCCCCGGCGCTACGACCTGGACACCCTGGAACTGGACATCGATTTCGTCCTGCACGGCGACGGCCCTGCCTCGACCTGGGCCGAGCAGGCGCAGCCCGGGCAATTCCTGCACATCGGCGGGCCGCGGGGCTCGATGATCGTGCCGGACATCTTCGACAGCTACCTGCTGATCGGCGACGAAACCGCCCTGCCCGCCATCGCCCGCCGCCTGGAAGGCCTGGCGCCCAACCGCCGGGCGCTGGTGATCATCGAGGTGGAAAACGGCGGTGAGCAACAGACGCTGGAAAGCCCGGCGCAGGTGAATGTCATTTGGGTGTTGCGCGATAACGGCCAGAACAGCCTGCTGAACGCGGTGAAAGAGTTGCAGGTGCCGAGCGGTAATCTGTATGCGTGGGTGGCGACCGAGACCAAGGTTTCACGGCAGATTCGCCGGGTGCTGCTCGATGAGCATGGGCTGGATGAGCAGTTGGTCAAAGCGGTGGGTTACTGGCGGGCGGATGGCACCCTCGAAGAGTGATTGATGTTTGTGGCGAGGGGGCTTGCCCCCGTTCGACTGCGAAGCAGTCGCAAAATCAACAAACGCGATATGCCAGATAAAATTCGTATACAGGTTTTGCCGCCGCTTCGCGGTGCAACGGGGGCAAGCCCCCTCGCCACAGTGGGTGCTCACCTTAACGTTGAGCGCCAGCGATCCAAGCCCACGATCAATAACGCAATCACGACAAACCCCACCAATATCCCCCCCGCATTGAGAAACACCTGTGGATAACCCAGGGCGCTCACATCAATGAACGGATACGGGTAAGCACTCAGCACATGCCCGCGCAGCAGCACATAAGCGAAATACACCAGTGGATAAATCACCCACAGGCCGATATGCGCCAGGCGCAACGTGCCTTTGGGCACGCAGCACCACCAATAGAACAGAAACAGCAGCGGCAGGATGTCGTGCAGCAACTCATCGGCGAGCAGTTGCCAGCCTTCGGGGTGCCAGAGATGGCGCAGCAACAAGCTGTACGCGAGGCCGACCACGGCGATGCTCACGGCGATCCCGCTACTCACCGACGGCTGCAAAAACCAGCGCCGCGCCGCCGACTCCCGCGAGGTCAGTTCGCAGGTCAGCACCACCGCCACCAGGGTATTGGTCAGCACGGTAAAGAAGCTGAAGAAACTCATCAGCCCACCCAACAGACTGGCACCGATTTCCCAGCGGGTGCCGAGTATCAGGTACAGCTGAACGCTCAGGCCAAACCAGCCCAGCACCGCCGCCACGGCAACAAAACGACGCCTCGGGGCAGCTGAAATAAGCATGTTCAGAGCGGACGCTTGGTACGCATCAACTTCACGTACAGGCGTTCGACCTTCTCCCGCGCCCACGGGGTTTTGCGCAGGAAAGTCAGGCTCGACTTGATGCTCGGGTCGCTCTTGAAACAGCGAATATCAATGCGCTCGGCCAGCCCCGACCATTCGTAGTGTTCAACCAGGGCGTTGAGGATCTGTTCCAGGGTCACGCCGTGCAGCGGGTTGTTGTTCTGTTCGGTCATGCCGGGCCTTTGCGCGAAGAAAGAATAAAGAAGCCGCGCACCTTAGCCGAGGGCTTCGTTGGGTGGAAGGACTGCGTTAACTGTAGGTCAACCACCGTGCTTTTGTAGGAGCCAAGCTTGCTGGCGAAGGCGATCTCAAGGACGCCTTCGCCGGCAAGCCGTGCTCCTACAGTTTTAGCGGGAGACGGCGCGGTTCAGTAAAACCGTCGCGGGTCGGTATCGATCAGGCTTGCCAGTTTGGTCAGGGCAAAGCGCAGTTCGTCCTGGCTGGTGGGCGACATCAGCACCAGCCGCACACTGCGGGTCATCCCCGAACGCTCGGCCTGGAACTGCGTACCGCTGAGCACCAGCACACCATTGGCCCGGGCGAGCATCGTGAATTCGTCGCTGGTCCACGGCTCGGGCAAGGTCAGCCAGACGTGGTAGGCATATGGCTGGGTCTTGAGTTCGAAACCGGCAAAGATTTCCCGGGCAATGGCTTGCCGCGCAGCCGCTTCGTTGCGCTGGATGCGGATCAGTTTCTTGTCCAGGCCTTCGGTGATCACGTTGCTGGCCAGTTGCGCGGTCAGCGGCGATGGCATCCACACGCTGCTGCGCACCATCGAAGTCAGGCGCGACAGCAGTTTCGGCGGGCTATACAGATAGCCGATGCGCAACGCCGGCATGACCGACTTCGACAAGCTGGTCAGGTACACCGAACGCTCCGGGGCAAACGCCGACAAAGGCTTGATCGACGGGTCGGTGGCGAGGAAGCCATAGATGTCATCGTCAAGGATGATGAAGTCGAACTCCTCGGCCAATGCCGCGATCTGCGCCCGGCGCTGTTGCGACATGATCGCCGCCGTCGGGTTCTGACAGGTCGCCACGCAGACCAGCATCGCCGGTTTCTCCCGCAGGCACAGTTCGCGCAGCGCCTCGGGGATGATCCCTTCGTCGTCCATCGCCACGCCACCCAGGCGTCGCTCCAGACCATGGGCCAGGGAAATGATGCCGGGGTAGCAAAGTTCTTCGCAGAGCACCAGGTCGCCGGCGTTGGTCAGGGCGCTCATCGCGACCATCAAGCCATGCTGCGCGCCTGCAGTGATCACCACTTGCTGCCATTGCGCATCGGGCAACCACTGGCGCAGAAACTGTGCACCCGCCTCGCGATGCGCCGGGTGACCGCCGTCCGGCGCGTAGTCGAGGGCCCGGGCGAAATCAGTGCTCTTGGCCAGGCCGATCAGGGCATCGCGCAGCCAGTATTCCAGGGTTTCGCTGTAGGGCTTGATGATGGACAGGTCGAGTAATTGCGACTGTCCCAGGTTCAGCGTCGTCGGGACGGGGCTGACCGGCAATTCGCTCGGCGCCTGGCTCTGCACATAAGTGCCGCGCCCCACTTCCCCATGGACCAACCCACGCCGATGGGCCTCGCTGTAGGCGCGACTGATGGTGCCCGGCGTGACCTTCAGCGTGGTGGCCAACTCGCGCAGGGTTGGCAGGCGATCGCCCTGGCTCAACACGCCATTGCTGATATCGCGCGCCAACGCATCGGCAATCGACAAATACATCGGCTGGCTGAACTCGCTTAGCTGGGGAACCCACATGAATGATCGCTGCCCATCGTCGTGAAAAAAATCGGAGCATATCACATCGATGTTCGAGCACTTGTGCAGGGACCAATGGTGAACATTGAGTCGATTGAGTCGATCTTTAAATGAAACAGGCGCAGATAATAAAAAATATTCAGAAGCTAAAAACATTACAAATCAATTAGTTAAATCCACATGATTCGATATTTTTGTCTGACTTGATTTTTCATCATTGAATCAACTCAATTCATTCAAATACACTCATCGCAAATCGAATCAATCAACTCAATCCCACCCTGATCACTGCGCGCCTCTGCCGCGCCAAGTCGAGACATCATGCACACACTCAGAAAGGATCTATCCCTGTCCGCGGTCATTGCAGGCTTCATCGCGGTGATCATTTCCTACGCTGGCCCGTTGATCATCGTGTTTCAGGCCGCCAAGGAAGCGCACCTGCCCAACGACATGGTGTCGTCGTGGATCTGGGCGATTTCCATCGGCAGCGGCATCACCGGCCTGTTCCTGAGCTGGCGCCTGCGCATTCCCGTGATCACCGCGTGGTCGACGCCGGGCGCGGCGTTGCTGGTGTCGATGCTGCCCAGCGTCACCCTGCCCCAGGCCATTGGCGCGTATGTGGTGGCTTCGGTGATCATCGCCGTGGTCGGATTGTCCGGGGCGTTCGACAAACTGATGAGTCGCCTGCCCAAAGCCATCGCCGCCGCCATGCTCGCCGGGATTCTGTTTCGCTTCGGCGCCGAGCTGTTCACCTCGATCAAGCTGCAACCGGCGCTGGTGCTGTCGATGATCGCGGCCTACCTGATCTGCAAACGCTTGTCGCCGCGCTACGCGATTCTGTCGGTGCTAATTGTCGGTTGCGCCGTGGCGGCGTCGTTCGGTGAACTCAACAGCGCTTCGATCACCATCGCGGTGGCGCATCCGGTCTTCACGGCGCCTGAGTGGAGCTGGCACGCGATCATCAACATTGGCCTGCCACTGGCACTGGTGACCCTGACCGGACAGTACGTGCCGGGCATGGCAGTGTTGCGCACCTCGGGCTACAACACCCCGGCGCGCTCGATTATTTCGGTGACCGCAATGGGCTCGATCCTGATGGCGCCGTTCGGCTCCCACGGCTTTAACCTGGCCGCGATTACCGCCGCGATCTGCACCGGTCGCGAAGCCCACGAGGACCGGGACAAGCGCTACATCGCCGGGATTGCCTGCGGGGTGTTCTACATTCTGATGGGCACGTTTGGCGCGACCCTGGCCTCGGTGTTTTCCGCCCTGCCCAAAGAGTTGATCGCCTCCCTCGCCGGACTGGCCTTGTTCGGCGCGATCAGTGCCGGGCTGACCGGAGCGATGGCGGATGAGAAGCAGCGGGAGGCGGCGTTGATTACCTTTCTGGTGACCGCTTCGGGCATGAGTTTCCTCGGGTTGGCTGCGGCGTTCTGGGGTTTGATCTTCGGCCTCGTCGCCCACTTCGTGCTGACCTGGACGCGAGAACGCAAAGTCGCTGCTGTCACCGCGGGCAACTAACCAATACCTGCACACCACAATCCCTGTAGGAGCAAAGCTTGCTCGCGAAAGCGCCGGTTCATTCAACATCAATGTTGAATGCCAGGACGCCTTCGCGAGCAAGCTTCGCTCCTACAAAGGGTATTTTCAGCCTGCGGCGCCCTGTCGCAGACGACTGTTACCAAATCCGAAACGCTGCATGTCAGTAAAAGCGCTTTCTCTCTTTGTCACAGATCATTATCCTGCCGCCCTTAAGCTGAAACGCTTCACTGCCCGCTCCACCTCGTTGCGTTCAGTTCACCCCCCAGAAAAAGATCAAGAATTTCTACTTTATGCCCGACTTTCCATCTCCGCGAGACAGCGCTGTCTGCACCCCTGTGGCCCAGCGAAAAGCCCTGAACCTGATCGGCGGCCTCAGCGCCTTCGGCCTCGCCACCTGCGTTCACGCGGCCCCGGCTTTCGATAGCGAATCGCCGTGGATGCTCGGCGACTGGAACGGCACGCGCACAGAACTTTCGGAAAAAGGCTACGACTTCAAAGTCGATTACACCGGCGAAATGGGCAGCAACCTGCACGGCGGCTATGACCACGACCGCACAGCACGCTACAGCGACCAGTTCGGCCTCGGCACGCACCTGGATCTGCAGAAGATCCTCGGTTGGGACGACGCCGAATTCCAGCTGACCATCACCGAACGCAACGGCAACAACATCAGCAACGACCGGATCAACGACCCACGGGTTGGCGGCTTCACCTCGGCCCAGGAAGTCTGGGGCCGTGGCCAGACCTGGCGCCTGACCCAGATGTGGTACCAGCAGAAATTCTTCGACCAGAAGCTCGACATCAAGGTCGGCCGCTTTGGCGAAGGCGAAGACTTCAACAGCTTCCCCTGCGACTTCCAGAACCTGGCGTTCTGCGGCTCGCAAGTCGGCAACTGGGTCGGAGGCATCTGGTACAACTGGCCAGTCAGCCAGTGGGCGATGCGGGTCAAATATCACCTGACGCCGGAGTTGTACGCGCAGGTCGGCGCCTACGAGCAGAACCCGTCGAACCTCGATCGCGGCAATGGCTTCAAGCTCAGCGGTAGCGGCACCCAGGGCGCGATCCTGCCGATTGAACTGGTGTGGACGCCCAAGCTCAACGGCCTGCCCGGCGAGTACCGCGCCGGTTATTACTACAGCAACGCCAAGGCCACTGACGCCTATAAAGACAGCAATGGTCAGCCTGCGGCCCTGAGCGGCGAAGCCTATCGCAGCGCGTCGAGCAAGCATGGCGTTTGGCTCGGTGTGCAACAGCAGATCACCAGCCGCGCCAGCGACAACTCCCGAGGCTTGAGCGTGTTCGCCAACGGCACGATGCACGACAAGAAGACCAACGCCATCGACAACTATGTCCAGGCTGGCGTCGTCTACAAGGGCTTGTTCGATGCTCGCGCCAAGGACGACATCGGTTTCGCCCTGGCCCGCGTCCACGTCAACCCGGCCTATCGCAAGAACGCCGAGGCGACCAACCAGGCCCGCGCCGTTTATGACTACGACGATCCGTCGTTCCTGCCGCCGCAAGACACCGAATACAGCGCCGAGCTTTATTACGGCGTGCACGTCACGAATTGGCTGACCGTGCGCCCGAACCTGCAATACATCCGCCACCCCGGTGGCGTGGACAAGGTCGATGACGCGCTGATTGGCGGGATCAAGATCCAGTCCTCGTTCTAACCACACCGCAACCCTTGTAGGAGCAAGGCTTGCCCGCGAAGAGGCCATCACATTCAACATTGATGTTGGCTGACACGCCGCCTTCGCGGGCAAGCCTCGCTCCTACAGATTTAACTGAACCATGCCCACGCCAGATCGTCATCTACAGTGAACTTGCGCGGGACTACTTAAACGTCACGGAGAACCACACTATGAGCACTGATGGTGCTTTGAGTCGAAGCCGTCTACTGCCGAGCCTGCTCGGCATCCTGCTTCTGCTAATGGGCCTGGCCATGCTGGCCGGCGGTATCAAGCTGAGCATGCTCGGCGGCTCGCTGTATTACCTGCTGGCCGGTATCGGCATCGCACTGACCGGCGTGCTGTTGATCGCCGCCCGGCGCGCCGCACTGGGCCTGTACGCACTGGTGCTGTTCGCCAGTACCGTGTGGGCGTTGTGGGAAATCGGCCTCGATTGGTGGCAACTGGTGCCGCGTCTGTCGCTGTGGTTTGCGCTGGGTGTGGTCCTGCTGTTGCCGTGGTTCCGCCGACCGTTGCTGCGCGATGGCGCCGCACCGCTGGGCACCGCTGCGTTGAGCGTGGCCGTAGTGCTGGCCGGTGCCACCGCCGTGGCCAGTCAATTCACCCATCCGAATGAAATCTTCGGCGAGTTAGGCCGCGATACCACGGACCTGACCAGCACCGCCCCGGCGATGCCCGACGGCGATTGGCAGGCCTATGGCCGCACCGAATTCGGTGACCGCTACTCGCCGCTGAAGCAGATCACCCCGGCCAACGTCGGTAAGTTGCAGGAAGCCTGGCGCATCCAGACCGGCGACCTGCCGACCGCCGATGACCCGGTGGAGCTGACCAACGAAAACACCCCGCTGAAGGTCAACGGCATGCTCTATGCCTGCACCGCCCACAGCAAAGTGTTGGCGCTGGACCCGGACACCGGCAAGGAACTGTGGCGCTTCGACCCGCAGATCAAGAGCCCGGTGGGCTTCAAGGGCTTCGCCCACATGACGTGCCGTGGCGTCTCTTACTACGACGAGAATGCCTACGCCCAAGCAGGCACTGCCTCGGCCGCCGTCATCTCCGAAGCCGGCAAAGCCGTTGCGCAGGCTTGCCCGCGTCGTTTGTACCTGCCGACCGCCGATGCACGCCTGATCGCACTCAATGCCGACACCGGCAAGGTCTGCGAAGGCTTCGGCACCAACGGCGTGGTTGACCTGACCCAAGGCATCGGCCCGTTCACCGCTGGCGGCTACTACGCCACCTCCCCGGCCGCGATTACCCGCGACCTGGTGATCATGGGCGGTCACGTCACCGACAACGAATCGACCAACGAGCCGTCCGGCGTGATTCGCGCGTTCGATGTGCATGACGGTCACCTGGTCTGGAACTGGGACAGCGGCAACCCGGAGGCCACCGAGCCTTTGGCGCCGGGCAAAACCTACACCCGCAACTCGCCGAACATGTGGTCCCTGGCCAGCGTCGACGAGAAACTGGGCATGGTCTACCTGCCTCTGGGCAACCAGATGCCTGACCAGTACGGTGGCGACCGCATGCCAGGCGCCGAGAAATTCAGCGCCGGCCTCGTTGCTCTCGATTTGGCCACCGGCAAGGTGCGCTGGAATTACCAGTTCACTCACCATGACCTGTGGGACATGGACGTGGGCAGCCAGCCGACCCTGCTGGACCTGAAAACTGCCGACGGCGTGAAGCCGGCGCTGATCGCGCCGACCAAGCAAGGCAGCCTGTATGTGCTCGACCGTCGCGATGGCACGCCGATTGTGCCGATTCGTGAGATACCGGTGCCACAAGGCGCGGTCAAGGGCGACCATACCGCCCCGACCCAGGCTCGTTCGGACCTCAACCTGCTGGCCCCGGAACTGACCGAAAAAGCCATGTGGGGCGCCAGCCCGTTCGACCAGATGCTGTGCCGCATCCAATTCAAGGAACTGCGTTACGAAGGCCAGTACACCCCGCCGTCGTTGCAGGGCAGCCTGGTCTATCCGGGTAACGTCGGTGTGTTCAACTGGGGCAGCGTGTCGGTCGACCCGGTCCGCCAACTACTGTTCACCAGCCCGAACTACATGGCGTTCGTCTCGAAAATGATCCCCCGCGCCGAAGTCGCGGCGGACAGCAAGCGCGAAAGCGAAACGGCTGGCATCCAGCCTAACGCTGGCGCGCCGTACGCCGTGACCATGCACCCGTTCATGTCGCCGTTCGGTGTACCGTGCCAGGCCCCGGCCTGGGGCTATGTCACCGGTATCGACCTGACCACCAACAAAGTGGTGTGGAAGCGCAAAAACGGCACCAGCCGTGACAGTTCGCCAGTGCCTATCGGCCTGCCGATCGGCGTGCCAAGCATGGGCGGCTCGATCGTCACCGCGGGCGGCGTCGGCTTCCTCAGCGGTACCCTCGATCAGTACCTGCGCGCCTATGACGTCAATAGCGGCAAGGAACTGTGGAAGTCGCGCCTGCCGGCCGGCGGCCAAGCCACCCCAATGACCTACACCGGCAAGGACGGCAAACAATACGTATTGCTCGTCGTTGGCGGTCACGGTTCGCTGGGCACCAAGATGGGTGACTATGTGATTGCTTACAAACTGCCGGAATAAGCGTTAGCGGCAGTTGAAAACAGGGCGGTTACCTTCGGTAGCCGCCCTTTTTTGTGCCTGCGGATCCGCTGGTCGGGGCTGGGATGCCGGGGTCAAATCAGGCAAGATCGGGCGTCATGACCGGGACAATGTCCTGTTGAATTGCTGCGCACTCAAGGAGAAATTCCAGGCATGAACCGGCCTCCCCCCTCGCTCGACCTGAGACTGCTCACCGGCAAAATAACTTTCGACGACCTGTCGATCTTGTCCGACCAGCCCCTCGCCAGTCAGATCGACTCGCTCAAGGAAGACCTGCTGCAAGTCGAATACGGCGAGCACCTGCTGCTGGATGTCGGCTGGTATCCCGAGTTCGATAAGGGTGGAGCCTTTCAGGTGGTGGTGATCAAGGATCGGGATTGGGGTCAGCCGCAGTGGACGGGACGGGCGAAAACCCTGGCAGAACTCACCACACGCCTGACCGAAGCACAACGCGAGTTGCACGCATGGCTCGACCGGGAAGACCGCCATGGATAGCCCGACGAAGCAAATTGTCGTCCCGTTAAGTCTGGCAGCCTTGCGGCGCCTGGACTTTGATCAAAGCCTGTCGGGTGACCTCGAAACGTGGGCGTTGAGCGCCGAGCACTACCAGCATCTGTGGGATTCAGGCCTGATCCAGCGCCTCAACAAGGTTCTGGGCTGCTTGATCGATGACCATGAAGACGCCAGCATCCAGGGCGTCACCGCGCTTGAAAGGGTTCAGACCCTGTTGGAGCAGTCAGCCCTGCCGGCAGACCTCAAGGCACGCCTCCAGCAGTTGACCAGCCTGGCTCGCCGCAAAGCCACCGGCCTGTTTTTCTACTTTTGATCGCTCGGCCGAAATATTCAGGGACCCATCACCTGTCAAAACCCTGAACACACCCCCTGAAATATCCACTGCCATTGAAACCACCCCCCACCTGCCCCATCTAAGACCCATACCCCATTGCGCAGGTGCCCCATGAGCGACCAGCAAGAATTTCCTGAAGACCCGAGCGACTACGCCGAAACCGACCACATCGAACACCATTCCACCGGCAAAGGCCTTGCCCTGCCTGGCCAGAACCTGCCGGACAAGGTCTACATCATCCCGATCCACAATCGCCCGTTCTTCCCGGCCCAAGTGCTGCCGGTGATCGTCAATGAAGAGCCGTGGGCCGAAACACTGGACCTGGTGAGCAAATCCGATCATCACTCCCTGGCCCTGTTCTACATGGACACGCCCCAGGAAGATCCGCGTCATTTCGATACCGGCGCGCTGCCGGAGTACGGCACCCTGGTCAAGGTGCACCACGCCAGTCGTGAAAACGGCAAATTGCAGTTCGTCGCCCAGGGCCTGACCCGGGTGCGCATCAAGACCTGGCTCAAGCACCATCGACCGCCGTACCTGGTGGAAGTCGAATACCCGCACCAGCCCACTGAGCCGACCGACGAGGTCAAGGCCTACGGCATGGCGCTGATCAACGCGATCAAGGAACTGCTGCCGCTCAACCCGCTGTACAGCGAAGAGCTGAAGAATTATCTCAATCGCTTCAGCCCCAACGATCCATCGCCCCTGACCGACTTCGCCGCCGCCCTCACCTCCGCCACCGGTGGCGAGTTGCAGGAAGTGCTCGACTGCGTGCCGATGCTCAAGCGCATGGAAAAAGTCCTGCCGATGCTGCGCAAGGAAGTCGAAGTCGCGCGCCTGCAGAAAGAAATCTCCGCCGAAGTGAACCGCAAGATCGGCGAGCATCAGCGCGAGTTCTTCCTCAAGGAACAGCTCAAGGTCATCCAGCAAGAGCTGGGTCTGACCAAGGATGATCGCAGCGCCGACATCGAGCAGTTCGAGCAACGCCTGGAAGGCAAGGTCCTGCCGCCCCAGGCGCAAAAACGCATCGAAGAGGAAATGAACAAGCTGTCGATCCTCGAGACCGGTTCGCCGGAGTACGCAGTCACCCGCAACTACCTCGACTGGGCGACCTCGGTGCCGTGGGGCGTGTATGGCGAGGACAAGCTCGACCTCAAGCACGCACGCAAGGTGCTGGATAAACACCACGCCGGCCTGGACGACATCAAGGACCGCATCCTCGAATTCCTCGCGGTCGGTGCCTATAAAGGCGAGATCAGCGGTTCCATCGTGCTGCTGGTGGGTCCGCCGGGCGTGGGCAAGACCAGCGTCGGCAAGTCCATCGCCGAATCCCTCGGCCGACCGTTCTACCGCTTCAGCCTCGGCGGCATGCGTGACGAGGCCGAGATCAAGGGCCATCGCCGCACCTACATCGGCGCGCAACCGGGCAAACTCGTGCAGGCGTTGAAAGACGTCGAAGTGATGAACCCGGTGATCATGCTCGACGAGATCGACAAGATGGGCCAGAGCTATCAGGGCGACCCGGCCTCGGCGCTGCTGGAAACCCTCGACCCGGAACAGAACGTCGAATTCCTCGACCACTACCTGGACCTGCGCCTGGACCTGTCGAAAGTGCTGTTCGTCTGCACCGCCAACACCCTGGACTCGATCCCCGGCCCGTTGCTCGACCGGATGGAAGTGATTCGCCTGTCGGGCTACATCACCGAAGAAAAAATCGCCATCGCCAAACGTCACCTGTGGCCGAAGCAACTGCAGAAGGCCGGCGTTTCCAAAGGCAGCCTGAGCATCAGCGACAGCGCGTTGAAAGCCTTGATCGACGGATATGCCCGCGAAGCCGGGGTGCGCCACTTGGAAAAAGAACTGGGCAAACTGGTGCGCAAAGCCGTGGTCAAGTTGATCGACGAGCCGAAAGCGGTGATCAAGATCGGCCCCAAAGACCTGGAAGCCTCGCTCGGCCATCCGGTGTTCCGCAACGAGCAAGTCTTGTCCGGCACCGGCGTGATTACCGGGCTGGCCTGGACCAGCATGGGCGGCGCGACCCTGCCGATTGAAGCCACGCGGATTCACACGCTCAACCGGGGCTTCAAACTCACCGGGCAACTGGGCGATGTGATGAAAGAGTCGGCGGAGATTGCCTATAGCTACGTCAGCTCCAACCTGAAGTCGTTTGGCGGCGATCCGAAGTTCTTCGACGAAGCCTTCGTCCACCTCCACGTGCCGGAAGGCGCCACCCCGAAAGACGGCCCGAGCGCCGGCGTGACCATGGCCAGCGCCCTGCTCTCCCTCGCCCGTAACCAGGCACCGAAAAAAGGCATCGCCATGACCGGCGAGCTGACGTTGACCGGGCATGTACTGCCGATTGGCGGGGTGCGCGAAAAGGTGATTGCGGCGCGGCGGCAGAAGATCTTTGAATTGATTTTGCCGGAGCCGAATCGCGGCAGTTTCGAGGAGTTGCCGGATTATTTGAAGGAAGGGATTACGGTGCACTTTGCCAAGCGGTTTGCGGATGTGGCGAAGATATTGTTTTAAACGGTTCAATTGCGCCACTGCCTGACGGGCTTGGGCAGTGAGCGCTTTGATTATAAGAAAGAACACCCCCTCAACAAATCAGCCTTAAAAACTGTCATACCTGACAGTTACCTCTCCATGATTTTCTCTCAGCACACTTCCTGCTCGGCTTTCCACCTATTGAAGGAAGTTACTGATGGCGAAGACCAAAGCAACTCAAGGGGTTTTAGTTGACGGCCAACTAACCATTGAAACAAAAGATATTACAAACCCCACCTCACCGTTACCAATGACAACATTTACCATGACCGCCATGGAATACAAATCCGATAGATTCGAGCCAGGGTTTTATATTACTTGCTATAAAGACAAAGGCCTTTCCAGCGAAAGAAATCTGACTATTAGTTTTCAAACCGGCCACCAGCCCAGCATTGTTGGTTACTCGGAAACTTTCACCTCAGGAACAAATAACCTCCCCTATAGTTTCCAAACAATCAACTACACCGGCAACATCGAAACAATGGTAATAACGCCGGAAAAACGTAGGTATAACGTGATCGATTTCAAAGTTCTGGCAAAAAATATTGATAATAATGAAACCCGTGAACTGACTGGCAGAGGACATATTTCTATCACCGACCTGACGACACCTTAGACTTCAGCGCCCGCCTGCGCGCACTAATGTGACCCGTAAAATGCCTCGAGCCCGTGTAGAGGAATACAGCACGATTGTCCGCGCAGGCAGCGTCACACTTTGTCTCATCTTCAGTTATGCTCGCCGTTCGTCGTGAATGCCGGAGCCACTGACCTTATGTCCCCCACCCGCCTGTTAGTCCCCCTCGCCCTCTCCCTGCTGGCCGGTTGCGCCTCGCAGCAGAGCCAGAACGTGACCGTGGAAAAACAAAGCGAATGCCCGGCCAGGTTGAGCAATGGGCAAAACCTGATCGTGACCCTGCCAAGCAACCCGACCACGGGTTATCGCTGGGCAATCCAGGATTCCGCCGGCGGCGTGTTGCGTGCCCTCAGCCCCGAGGTCTACAGCAACCCCGAAGACGCCGGGATCGTCGGCAGTGCCGGGCTTTCGACCTGGCGCTTTCAGTCTTTCGCCACCGGCACTGGCCGTTTGCGCCTGACCTACTCGCAACCCTGGGCGCCGGAAGTGCCGGCGGTGCAAACCTTCGATTGCGCGATTTCGGTTAACTGATCGTGGGCTGGCTGATTCTGGCGCTGATGGGCGCGGTGACCTTTCTGTATGGGTTGAGCGTACATGCCGCGTTGCTGTGCCTGTTGGTCAAGCCGTTGCCGGTGTTGGCCCTGCTCGGTTGGTTGCACGATGCGCCGCCTACCGAGTATCGACGCTGGATCAGCCTGGGCCTGATTTTCTCCCTGCTCGGCGACGTGCTGCTGGCGTGGCCGGGGGATTTGTTTGTGTTTGGGCTGGGGGCGTTTTTGGTGGCGCATCTGGCGTACCTGAAAGCGTATTTGAGTGATTGCCGACGCTTGGCGTTGTTGCCGTTGGTGTTGGCCGTCGTGGTGGGCGCGGTGCTGCTGGGGATTCTGATTTCCCATGGTTTGGGGCCGTTGCTGGTGCCGGTGATTGTCTATGGCGTGGCGATCAGCGCGATGCTTTGGCGAGCGCTGGCGCGGCTTGGCAGCGATGTGCCCAAGCGCTCGGCGCTGCTGGCGGCGGCGGGCGCGGTGGCGTTTGTGTTTTCCGATAGCGTGATCGGGATCAGCCGGTTTGTGATGCCGTTCGAGGCGGCGCCCTATGTGATCATCCTCAGTTACTGGGTGGGGCAATGGGGGATAACGGCGTCGGCGTTTACTCAAAAACACCGCTGAATCCCTGTGGCGAGGGAGCTTGCTCCCGTTGGGCTGCGCAGCAGACCCAAATCTGGCGAGCGCTGCGCACTCGAACGGGAGCAAGCTCCCTCGCCACAATGGATCGCACTGTCCGCTGCGGTTTATCAGACAACCCGCGCATCCCCCGGTCAATTTGGCTAAAATGCCGGCCTTTTCCACCTACGCCGCTGGAACCGCCGTGAGCAAAGAACCCGATCGCCTTTTCGCCCAGCCTTTGGCCCAGGTGCCTGACTTCGCCTTTAACGAGGACGTGGTGCGGGTGTTCCCGGACATGATCAAGCGCTCGGTGCCGGGTTATCCGACCATCGTCGAAAACCTCGGCGTACTCGCCGCGCAGTTTGCCCAGCCCAACAGCGTGCTCTACGACCTCGGCTCGTCCCTCGGCGCCGTGACCCAGGCCCTGCGCCGTCATGTGCGCACCGACGGTTGCCGGGTGATCGCTGTGGATAACTCGGCGGCGATGGTCGAGCGCTGCCGCGAATACCTCAACGGCCAGGACTCGATGTTCCAGGAGCTGCTGCCGGTGGAAGTGATCGAAGGCGACATCCTCGCGCTGCAATTCCAGCCGGCCTCGGTGGTGGCGCTGAACTTCACCCTGCAATTCATCGCCCCGGACCAGCGCACCGCGTTGCTCTCGCGCATCCGCCAGTCGTTGTTGCCGGGCGGTGCGTTGATCCTGTCGGAGAAGCTGCGCTTCAACGATCCGGAAGAACACGCGTTGCTCACCGACTTGCACGTCGCGTTCAAACGCGCCAACGGCTACAGCGAACTGGAAATCGCCCAGAAGCGCAGCGCCATCGAAAACGTCATGAAGCCCGACAGCCTCGAAGAACACCGCGAACGCCTGTTGGCCGCCGGGTTCTCGAAAGTCGTGCCGTGGTTCCAGTGTCTTAACTTTGCCTCGTTGATTGCCTTGCCATGATTGATCTGTCTCCCCTCGCCCGCCGTCTGGCCGGCACGCCGCTGGCCGATTGGGCCAACACCCTGCAAGCACAACTCGACAAGAAAATGGAGAAGGGCCATGGCGACCTGGAGCGCTGGCAAAGTGCGCTGGACGCCCTGCCGAAGATCCAGCCGAGTGAAGTCGACCTGCTCAACGGCCTGACTCTGGACACCGATTGCGACGACGAAACCCGCGCGCAGATGCGTACCGCGCTGATGGGGTTGTCGCCGTGGCGCAAAGGCCCGTTCGACCTGTTCGGCGTGCACGTCGACACCGAGTGGCGCTCGGACTGGAAATGGTCGCGGGTTGCACCGCACCTGGATTTGAAGGGCAAACGCATCCTCGATGTCGGCTGCGGCAACGGTTACTACATGTGGCGCATGCTCGGCGCCGGGGCCGACAGCGTGATTGGTGTTGACCCGAACTGGTTGTTCTTCTGCCAGTTCCAGGCCGTGCAGCGCTACTTGTCCGAACCCAACGCCTGGCACCTGCCGTTTCCCTTCGAAGACCTGCCGCCAAACATGGAAGGCTTCGACACCGTGTTTTCCATGGGCGTGTTCTACCACCGTCGTTCGCCGATCGAGCACTTGCTGGCGCTAAAGGATTGCCTGGTCAAGGGCGGCGAACTGGTGCTGGAGACGCTGGTGATCGAAGGTGATCAGCAGCAGGTTTTGGTGCCGGAAGATCGTTATGCGCAGATGCGCAACGTGTGGTTCCTGCCGTCGGTGCCGGCGCTGGAGTTGTGGCTGCGCCGGGCCGGGTTTACCGAGGTTCGTTGCGTGGATGTCAGCGTGACCACCGTCGAGGAACAGCGTGGGACGGAGTGGATGAAGTATCAGTCGTTGAGCGATTTCCTTGATCCCGAGGATCACAGCAAAACGATTGAAGGATTGCCGGCGCCGATGCGCGCGGTGATTGTCGCTCGCAAGCCAATCTAATTCCCCCCGCCCCTGATCGTTCCCACGCTCTGCGTGGGAATGCATCCTGTGACGCTCTGCGTCACGCCCGCGAAGGGACGCGGAGCGTCCCGGGCGGCATTCCCACGCAGAGCGTGGGAACGATCAGTCCCTGCTGGCTCTTCGGGCCTTGAAAAACTCGCTAAGCACCGCGCCACACTCCTGCGCCAACACCCCGCCTTCAAACAACACTCGGTGATTCAAGAAACCCTGGGTAAAAAACTGCCCCTGGCTCTGCACAATCCCGGCCTTGGGCTCCAGGGCGCCGTACACCACCCGCGCGATCCGCGAATGCACGATCAGGCCGGCGCACATGCTGCACGGCTCCAGAGTCACGTAGAGGGTGCTGCCGGGCAGGCGATAGTTGCTGGCGGCCAGGGCGGCGGCGCGGATCGCGACCATTTCCGCGTGGGCGCTGGGGTCGTGGCCGCTGATCGGGCAGTTGAAGCCGCGACCGATGATTTCCCCGTCCTGCACCAGCACCGCGCCCACCGGCACTTCGCCAAGGGCCGCGCCCTGGGCGGCGAGGGCCAGGGCTTCGCGCATGAAATCCTGATCGCGGCTGCGGTCGATGATTGCCGCAGGACGAATCTGGCGCATCACGCCACCTCGATGGCGGCCATCAGGCCGGTTTCCATGTGGTCGATCACATGGCAGTGAAACATCCAGACGCCCGGGTTATCCGCCACCAACGCCACTTGCGCGCGCTCGTTCTTGCCCAGCAGGTAGGTGTCGGTGAAGTACGGGATGACCTTGTGCCGGTTCGAGGCAATCACCTTGAAGCTCATGCCGTGCAGGTGAATCGGGTGCTGGTATTGGGTCATGTTCTTCAATTCGAAAATGTAGCTCTTGCCCTTCTCAAGCTTGGCAATCGGGCGGTCGGCGCAGGTCTTGTCGGTAATGTCCCAGGCCTTGCCGTTGATCTGCCACAGGCTTGGCGGCTTGCCGTTGTCGACGTTGACCGACACCGAGCCCACCCATTCGAAATTGAAGTTGAGTTTCTCGGCATTGGCCAGGTCCGGCTCGGCCACCGGGTTGGCGGGCAGCGCGGGCGGCCATTGGGTCGGGGTGTCGCTGTTGGCCACCGAACGCAACGTGCCCAGGCGCACCGGCCCGTTGCGCAAGGATAGCTCTTCACCGGCCGGCGGCGCCTTGATCGCCAGGCAGATACGCATGCCAGGGCCGAGCCAGTATTCCTTGCCCAGCGGGCGCGGTTCGATGGGGTTGCCGTCCAGCGCATAGATCTGCGCTTCGACGCCGGGAATATTGAGGCGATAGGTCAGGGTGTTGTCGAGGTTGAGGAGGCGCACGCGGGTGATTTGCCCGGCGGGCAGGTCGATCACCGCTTGAGGCACGCCATTGATCGTCGACAGCCGCCCCGCCGTGCCGCCACGAGCCGCTTCGCGAGGAATGCTGAAGGCGACGAACGCGCCTTCTTCATCGACGTGCCAGCTCTTGAGGCTCAGGGTCTTTTCGTACTTGAAACCGGTGGGCTCGCGCTCTTCGATGATCAACGGACCAACCAGGCCACGGCCGAGTTCTTCGCTGCTGTTCACGTGCGGGTGATACCAGTAGCTGCCGGCGTCCGGCACGCGGAATTTGTAGTCGAAGTATTCCCCCGGCAACACCGGAAGCTGCGAGACGTAGGGCACGCCGTCCATTTCCAGCGGCAGGCGGATGCCGTGCCAGTGAATGGTGGTGGCGACCGGCAGGTGATTGATGAAACGCACCCGCAGCCATTCGCCCTGACGCACGCGCAACTCGGTGCCCGGCGCCGACGGGCCGAACGCCCAGGCTTGGGTCTTGTGCCCGGCCACCAACTCGACGTCCAGCGGCGCGGCGATCAGTTCGTAGTCGTGGCCCGCATCGGCGTCGGCCATCTTGCCCAGCCAGTAACGCGACGCGCCACCGGCCCCCACGCCAACCACCACAAGACCGGCCAGACCACCGAGTATTTGTCGACGGGTAAAGGACATGAACTCAACTACCTCACGTATCAGCGACAGGCCAGAGGCCCGCAAAAGGCGAATACGATACACCTGCGGTTGAGAAACAGTAAGGGTGGGGCGGCAATGGGACACAGGGGCATCATGGCTGGCAAAGCATCTGTGGCGAGGGAGCTTGCTCCCGCTGGGGCGCGAAGCGGCCCTAAAACCTGCAATCGAGTTTTATTAGACACTCCTCGTCTGATGGTTTTGCGACTGCTTCGCAGCCGAGCGGGAGCAAGCTCCCTCGCCACAGGTGATCGGTTATGGTTTAAGGCCGGTGATCAGGTGCATCACGCCGCCATCCAGCAGCATGACGCCGGGCACCCCCGCCCGATTCAACGCCTGCCGATCCACCCGCCCCACATCCCGCAACTCCACCCGCACCCGGGTCAGCGCCACAGGCTGCTGCGACTTGAGGTTATCCACCCCGCCCAATGCGGCCACGATATCCCCGGCCAAACCTGCAACCGGTTTAACCACCTGCTTGGGCTCATCGGCCACCAGATCCGGGGTCAACGCTTTCCAGAACGCCCGCTGCATTTTCTCGAACATGCTCAGTTCTCCAGAACCAATGAAGTATCGACCGTGGCCTCGTGGTACAGGCGCAACGCCTCGCGCACTTGCTCGGCGCTTTCCAGCCCCAGCACTTGCTGGGCGATGGCCTGGCAATCCGCCAGATCCACTTCGCGCACCGCCGCTTTGACGGCTGGAATCAGCGGCACGCTCACCGACAGCTCATCCACGCCAAGCCCCAGCAACAACGGGGTCGCCAGGGTTTCAGAAGCCAACGCCCCGCACACACCCACCCATTTGCCGTGGGCATGGGCCGCTTTGACGGTGCCGGCTATCAGGCGCAGGACCGACGGGTGAAAGCTGTCGGCCTGACTGGCCAGGCGCGGGTGATCGCGGTCCATGGCCAGGGTGTATTGGGTCAGGTCGTTGGTACCGATGGAGAAGAAATCCACCTCGGGCGCAAACAGGTCCGCCATCAATGCCGCTGCGGGCACTTCGATCATGATCCCCAGCTTCGGCAGTTCCGTGAGCCCCAGCGCCAGCGCCTCTTCTTCCAGCAGTTGCCGGGCCAGACGCAATTCCGAGAGCTGCGCGACCATTGGCAACATGATGTGCAAACGGGCCAGTCCGGCGCTGCTCAGGATCGCCTTGAACTGATCCCGCAGCAGTTGCGGACGCTCCAGGCACAGGCGAATCCCGCGCATGCCGAGGAACGGGTTGGTTTCGCTGTCCATCGGTACATAGGCCAGCGGTTTGTCGCCGCCGACATCCAAAGTGCGCACCACCAGATTGCGATTCGGCCCCAGGGCGCGGGCGATGGCGCTGTAAGTGGACGCCTGTTCGTCGTGGCTTGGCGCGTGGTTGCGGTCCAGATACAGAAACTCCGAACGCAACAGCCCAACACCTTCGCCGCCCAACGTCATGGCTTGCTCGGTTTCCGCCAGCGAGGCGACGTTGGCCGTGACCTCGATGTGATGCCCGTCGCGGGTACACGCGGGGAGCGCGGCGTGGGCCAGTTCATGTTGATGGCGTTTCTGCCGTTGCTGGCGGTTGGCTTGCAGTTGCTCGATGGCGGCCAGGTCCGGGTCGAGGTGCAGTTCGCCCTTGTCGGCGTCGAGCAGCACCTGGGTGCCATTGGTCAGCGTCAGCACTTGCACCGGTAACCCGCAAATCGCCGGCAGGCCAGCGGCGCGGGCCAGAATCGCGACGTGGCTGGTGGCGCCACCGCCCACCGTGGCGAAGCCCAGCACCTTGCGGGTGTCGAGCCCGGCGGTCTGGGAGGGGGTCAGTTGTTCAGCGATCAGGATGGCGCCGTCCGGCAATTCCAGAGCGCTGTCCTCCACGCCGAGGATCCGTTTGAGCACCCGTTGCCCGACATCCGCCAGATCCGCCGCCCGCTCCGCCAGCAGGGCGTTGCCCATGCCCTTGAACAAAGTGGCCGTCGCCTCGGTGGCCGCGCGCCAGGCGAACGCCGCGCTTTTGCCTTCATCGATCAGCCCCTGCGCCACTCCCAGCAAAGTCGGGTCTTCGAGCAGTTCCTGATGCGCCTTGAAGATGTCTGCTTGTGCGATGCCCCTGGCGTTGTCGCGTAACTGTTGCAGGGACGCCTGCGCTTCGGCCAGGCCCTGGGCCAGGTGATCGTGTTCCTCCAGCGGTGTGGTGCCGAGCTCAATGACTTGCAGTGTTTGCTCGGCGATCTGCACCACTTGGCCAAACGCCGATCCGGCGGAGGCACACACGCCGCGCAACACGTTCAGCGTCGGGGTCTCGGTTTCCTTCGCGTCAACCTGGGTCGAGGCCGCGCCGGCTTCACCACAGCCCTTGATCAACAGCTCGGTCAATGTCGTGATCGCCGCTTCAGCATCCGGGCCCGCCGCGCTGACTTGCACCACATCGCCGTGGGCGGTCTGCAACGTCATGATCGCCACCAGGGATTTGGCGTTCACGCTGTCCTGCTGCTTGTGCAGGAAAATGCTCGCGGAAAACTGTTTGGCAGCCTGGGCGAACACCGCCGCCGGGCGGGCGTGCAAGCCGTTCGGGTTGGCTAGCGTCACCGGTTTGGAGAACAGCGCCAGGCCTTCCTCCGGCAACCCTTCATCCATCGTTTGCCCGGTGCTGTGCACGCCCAACAATGGCTGGCCACTGTCGACCACGCCCGTTTCGGGCACCAGCCAGGTGAACGGTTCACCGCTGACCACCAGCATCAAGGTCAACAGACTGCGTGCATGCAAGGCGATGTAATCGGCATCGAACTCGATCAGCGACTGCCCGATATCGACCTGCTCGCCCTCTTCAACCAACCGGGTAAACCCCTTCCCCGCCAGGTTCACCGTGTCGAGGCCGATGTGCATCAACACCTGCACGCCGTTTTCATCGGTGATGCTGACGGCATGGCCGCTGGCCTGCACATTGCTGATGATCCCGGCCAGTGGTGCACACAAGGTATTGGACGTCGGATCGATGCACAGGCCATCGCCGATCACGCGACTGGAGAACACTGGATCGGGTACCTGATCCAGCGGCATCAATACGCCAGATAGCGGCGCATGCAGTTGCAAATGTTGGAGTGTGGCCATGACGTCACCTGCTGTTTTGTTCTTTTAAAAGACGCTGCGATACCCGTAGGAGCGGCTGAAGGCTGCGATCTTTTCTCCTGGACTCGCTTGAGTCTGGAGCGAAAGATCAAAAGATCGCAGCCTTCGGCAGTTCCTACGAGGTTATGCGTTTATTTCCACCAGTATTCGACCTGCATTCCGACATTCGAACCGTGGCGCGCCGTGCCGAAGGCGCCGCTGTCGGACAACGCCGAGCCCGCCGCCAGTTCATTGGCCGCCCGCTTGGCCGCCTCGTTCCAGCTCGCATAGGTGTAATACAGGCGCACTTCGGGGCGCGCCCAGAATTCCGGGCCCTTGGGCGACCAGGTCGGGGCGAAGGTGAACTTGCTCAACTTGCGCGTCCCGCCGGGAGCCTCGACCTGATCGTGACCCAGTTCGGTCACCAGTTTGAACTGCTCGGTGATCGCATAGGCCGGGCGCACGCCGAGGGACAACCAGTTCTGGTCGGCGCCGTCCGGGCGTATGTCTTTCTGATACACCGCCTCGATCTGCCCGCCGAAGCGTGGCGTCACCTGCCAGTCGAAAAACTCGACCACCCGATAGCTTTTATTGCGGTCGTCGAGCTTCACGTCACCGGTATAACCCAACCCGGTGCCGGGGCCTTCGCCGTATTGGAAGGCCAGTTTGTTCTTGCCGCCGAGAAAGCCTTTCTGCACATGCTGGGCGGTAACGGCCCAGCCACGGTGCGCGTCGCGGCTGTCGGGTTTGTCGATGTAGCTCAGGCCCAGTTCCAGCTCGCCGCCGGGGTTGGTGTCGAACCCGGCGACGTTGAAGTCATGCCGGTTGATGTAGTCCTTCTGGTACAGGTTGTCCTTGCGCGAATAGGCATAGCTGTATTTCAGATCGCCGATCAGCACGTCCTCGATACCGCCGCCCGTGGCGCTCTGGTTCCAATAGTAGAAGTCGGAAATGTGGATATCGTTGCGCTTGTAATAACGCCGGCCGGCCCACAGCGAACCGCCGTTGAGGCTCGGCATGTTCGACCATTGCGCGTACAGCTGCGGCATGCGCACCGAACCGTTGTCGCCATTGAACGTCAGGTCCTTGTCGTACTGGTTATACAGCGATGCCATGCCATCGACGCTGACCACCGAGCCGTCATCCAGGGTGTACAAATCCTGGCGTAATTCCAGTTCGGCATACTGTTCGCATTCGTTGCCCAAACGGTATTTGGTCTGTGCGCCCGGCAGTTGAAAACATTGTTGTTTGCCACTGTTCGTCGAGGTCCCGACGCCGCTACGCACGTACCCGCCGAACTCCAGCGCCTGGGCCGAAAGTGGTAAAGCCAGGCACACGCCTGCTGCTACAAGGCTGCGATTTATTGTTGTTTTCATGTGCTACCCCATTATTTTTATTGTGTGCTGCAGCAAAAACGGCGCGCAAAACTCCCCCGCGCAGTGTTCTGCGTGTTTTTAAAACCGGTGTTTTTTTAGTGGTTAGTCAGGTGCAGCACGAACGACTCAAAGGGCCGTAGAAACACCTGCCGATTGCGCGGCGGACAGTCCGGGTAATTGCTGATCACCAGCCGTTGCGACATCCCTTCGCTGAGCACTTCATCCGGCAATTCAACTTCACAGGTTGTGCCGTAGAAGTTGTTCAACACCAGCAATCGCTCATCCTGGCCCTCCCTTGTGTAGGCCCAGACTTGCGTGTGTTCAGGCAGCAATTGCCGGTACACACCGTCGGACATCAGCGCTTCGTTGCGACGCAACGCGATCAACCGGCGGTAGTGATGCAGCACCGATTCCGGGTCGTCGAACTGGCTGGCGACGTTGATCTGCGCGGCGTTGGCCGGCACGCTGATCCACGGCTCGGCGACGCTGAAACCGGCGTTCGGCTCGGCATTCCAGTGCATCGGGGTGCGGCCGTTGTCCCGGGATTTCTGCATGATCGCCGCCATGTTGTCGGCATCGCTGACCCCGGCATCGCGCTGGAGGCGATGGATGTTCAGGGTCTCGACATCGCGGTACTGATCGATGTGATCGAAGCCCGGATTGGTCATCCCCAGCTCTTCGCCCTGGTACACAAACGGCGTGCCCTGGAGGAAGTGCAACGCGGTGCCGAGCATCTTCGCCGACACCACCCGATGCTCGCCGTCGTGACCAAAACGCGACACCACGCGCGGCTGATCGTGGTTACACCAGAACAACGCATTCCAGCCACCGCCGGCCTGCATGCCGGTCTGCCAATCAGAGAGGATGCGCTTGAGTTGCAGGAAGTCGAAGTCGGCGCGAATCCACTTTTGCAGGTTCGGGTAATCGACCTTCAAGTGATGGAAATTGAAGGTCATCGACAGTTCTTTCGACTCCGGTCGCGAGTAGCGAATGCAGTGCTCAAGGCTGGTGGAAGACATCTCGCCGACGTTGATCAGGTCGTGGCCTTCAAACACTTCGCGGTGCATCTGCTGCAAGTACTCGTGGACGTTCGGGCCGTCGGTGTAGAAGCGGCGACCGTCGCTGTTGTCCTCGGGGAAGTCCGCGGGTTTGGAGATCAGGTTGATCACGTCCAGACGGAAACCGCCCACGCCTTTGTCACGCCAGAACCGCATCATCTTGAACACTTCGGCGCGCACCTTGGGGTTGTCCCAATTGAGGTCGGCCTGGGTGTGGTCGAACAGGTGCAGGAAGTACTGGCCGGTCTGGGCCTCGTACTCCCAGGCCGAACCACCGAACTTGGATTCCCAGTTGTTCGGCTGGTCGCGCCAGATATAGAAGTCGCGGTACGGGTTGTCGAGACTGCTGCGGGCCTGCTGGAACCATTCGTGCTCGACCGAGGTGTGGTTGACCACGATGTCGAGCATCAACTTGATCCCGCGTTTGCCGGCCTCGGCAATCAGCAATTCGCAATCAGCCATGGTCCCGTAACTCGGGTCGATGGCGTAGTAATCGCTGATGTCGTAGCCGTTGTCGCGCTGGGGCGAACGCAGGAACGGTGTGATCCACAGGCAATCGACACCCAGCCAGTGCAGGTAGTCGAGCTTGGCCACGACGCCGAGCAAATCCCCGGTCGGGTTGCCGGCGTGGCTGTGAAAGCTTTTCGGGTAGATCTGGTAGATCACCGAACGTTGCCAGTTTTGCATGGCTGAGTTCCTTCAATTGGTTGTGTATTGGCCTTGAGGGCCCCTTCGCGGGCAAGCCTCGCTCCTACATTGGAATGCGTAACCCTGTAGGAGCGAGGCTTGCCCGCGAAGGCGATCTGTCAGGCAACCCGAAACCCCGGCCGGACAATCTTCATGCTCAACCCACAGGTCAAAACAAACGGCACAACCATCGCGATGATCATTCCGATCACGAACGTCGGGATGAATTGCGGAATGATCGAGATAAAACCGGGCAAGCCGCCGACGCCAATCGCCGAGGCCTGGACCTTGTTCATCGACAGGAAGATGCAGCCCAGGGCCGAGCCGATCAGCGCCGAATAAAACGGGAATTTGTAGCGCAGGTTGACGCCGAACATCGCCGGTTCGGTGATGCCGAAGTAAGCGGAAATCGCCGAGGTCGAGGCCATGCTTTTGTCCCGCACGTTGCGGGTCATGTAGAACACCGCCAGTGCCGCGCTGCCCTGGGCGAGGTTGGACATGACGATCATCGGCCAGATGAAGGTGCCGCCCTGGGTCGAAATAAGCTGCAAGTCCACGGCGAGGAACATGTGGTGCATGCCGGTGATCACCAGTGGCGCATAGAGCAGACCAAAGATCGCCCCGCCCACCATCGGCGCCAGGTCAAACAGAGTGACCACGCCTTCGGTGATCAGGATGCCGAGGTGCCGGGTTACCGGACCAATCACCGCCAGCGCCAACACACCGGTGACAACGATGGTGGTGATCGGCACCACCAGCAATTGCACGGCATTCGGCACCCGCGCCCGCAGCCATTTCTCGATGACGCTCATCACGTAGGCCGCCAGCAGGATCGGCAGGATCTGCCCCTGGTAGCCAACCTTCTCGATCTTGAACCAGCCGAAAATATCGAAGTACGGCAGGCTCTGACCGTCGAGCCCGGCCACCGCTTTACCGTAGTTCCAGGCGTTGAGCAGGTCCGGGTGTACCAGCATCAGGCCGAGCACGATGCCGAGGATTTCGCTGCCGCCAAAGCGCTTGGCCGCCGACCAGCCCACCAGCGCCGGCAAGAATACAAACGAGGTGTTGGCCATCAGGTTGATCAGGCTCCAGATGCCATCCAGGCTCGGATACGCATCCAGCAGGGTCTTGCCCTCGATGAACATGCCCTTGGCGCCGATCAGGTTGTTGATGCCCATCAGCAGGCCGGCAATGATCAGTGCCGGCAGGATCGGCATGAACACATCGGAAAACACCCGTACCAGACGCTGCATGGCGTTGATCTTGTCCGCGCTCTTTTGTTTAACGTCGGCGATGGTCGACGCGGCAAGACCGGTTTGCCGGCGCAATTCGGCGTAGACCTTTTCCACTTCGCCGGGGCCGATCACCACCTGGAACAGGCCACCGGTGAAGAACGAGCCTTTGACCAGATCAATCTGGTTCAGCGTGGCGCTGTTGACCAGGCTCGGGTCCTTGAGGGCCAGGCGCAAACGCGTCACGCAGTGCGCGGCCTGCTCAAGGTTGTCGCTGCCACCGAGGCTGACAAGCAGCTCGCTGGCGATATTCGGATAGTCGTGGCTCATGCTTGATCTTCCGCTGTAGTTTTTTGTTATTGGCAGCACGCCGAAACGAAAAGTACTCGTCTGTACGAGTTAAAGCAACAACTCGTACAGACGAGTTTGATTTTGTTTATCCCGGCGCCGGCCGGCGGCGAAATTTCCTACCCACAAAGTCAAAGAAACCTATTGCCGCATGGACAATTGCCTACCCTGCCCTTAAGGTTCAAAACCTTGAGCACAGCGCGGCATAGAGCCATCCCATGAGTAAATACAACCAGATCTACACCGATCTGCTTGCCAGCATCACCACCGAACGTCTGGAACGTGGCGCGCGGTTGCCCTCCGAAACCGAACTGATGGACAGCTACCAGGCGAGTCGCGGCACCGTGCGCAAGGCCATCGAGCAGTTACAGGAGCGTGGCTTCGCGCAGAAAGTCCACGGTAAAGGCACCTTTGTGCTGTCGACCAACCCGATCGAGTTTCAATTGGGAGGCATCGTCAGCTTCCAGGAAACCTATCCACGCCTGGGCAACGACGTCAGCACCGAAGTGGTCGAGTTTGATCAGATACCGCTTGAGGGCGCGCTGCTGGAGCACATCAAGGCCGAGGCAGGCAGCCTGATCACACGGATCAAACGCGTGCGGCGGATCGACGGCAAGCGGGTGATCCTCGACATCAACCATTTCGTCAGCGACGTGATTCCCGGCCTGTCCCGCGAAATCGCCGAACACTCGATCTACGCCTTCATCGAACAGACCCTGCAACTGCAAATCGCCTATGCCCAGCGCACCATCGAAGCGGTGCCCCGGGGCAAGGACGATCAGTTGCTATTGGATCTGGATGGCCAGAGCCATGTGATCGTGGTCAGTAACCAGACGTTTTTGCAGGATGGGCGGCAGTTCGAATACACCGAATCGCGGCATACGCTGGATAAGTTCTACTTTTCGGACGTGGCGCGGCGCTGATTCGTACAAGGTCAACGGTTGTATTCCCTGCTTCAGGTCGACCGGAGCCTGCAATAAACAGCGCCGGATCCGACAGCTTTATTGCCTCTTCCTTGGGATAGTGAGGGTGAAAAACACCTGTCAAGGAAGATAGACATGCTTGCAACGCCCCCCGTTTCTCACGCCCCCGAGTTGCCCGGCTCCGCCGATGCGAAGGCACTCAAGGCGCTGGTCCCGGCGCTGATCGACGCCTGCCCCGACCTGTATGACATGGCGACCACCTTCGCCACGCGCATCCTCAATGACCATGGCATCACCACGCTGAAACCCGATCAGGTCTACTGGCACCGCTTTCACGGCTCCCAAAGCAACGACAAGACATTCACCGGCTGGGAGCACCTGGAACACCCCTACGACTCCATGACCCTGACGCAACTGGTGATCACCCGCTTCACCGTGCACGATCAGGACAACGCCGACCTGCTCGACAACGACTGCGGCTTCTACACCGCAGGGCCCGATGTCGGGGTCTACGACCAGACCAATGAGGTCAAGCTGTTCGGCAGCCAGGTGATGAAAGCGTTCTGGGCGTTCAACTTCCTCGATCATTTCCGGACCAGCGCCGAGACATTCTGGAGCCAGCAGGGCGACACGTTCAGGACCCTGGCCAAATGCACCTTCCTGGCCAAAGCCATCGAGGACCGCGAGGGCGGTCGATTGTCGGATGACAACTTCGCTACGGTGATCAAGGCCTGCGCCAGCAATGTCAGTTGGCCGGTGACCCGGCCAATGCTCGATGCCTCCATCCAGCCAGGCACCGGCTTACGGCTGCGACGCTTGAAAGTCGGCAACTATGTCGCCAGCGATATCCTGTGCATCGTCGACCAGCAGGGGCGGCAGATCCTCTATGTGCCCGGCGAGGTCTGGGGCTTTCATGTACTCGACAGCACCGAGGACCTGCACTGGTGGGTGATGTCCCAGGTCGAACAGCCCGAGAACCGCAAGCGTTTCATGGCGCATTTCCAGGTGGCCGACCACGACATCATGGAAGACACCGCCAGCCTCACCACTGCGCGGAAGTGGTTGCTGGCGGCCTTCCCGGTGGCGAATCTGCTCAGCACGGTTTTCCACGAACCCCATATCGAAAACGTCGGCCTCAACCACGTGCTGGACCTGCTGTTCAGCGCCTGGAGAAACCACGACCACTCCCTGCTCAGCGTGCAGGACGCGTGGATCAGCAACGATCCGTTCACCCACCTGCGTGACGCGACCCACGCGCGCATGCTCAGCGACGCCGGCTACATGATGCATTCCAACGGCGAGCTGCGAAAAAAATTGTGGATCGGTTACCTGAATGCCTTCGGGCGGATGTTCGGTCCGCTGGCGGCGGTGGGCTGGCCGGTGGCCCTGGCAGCGGTAGGGGCCGGCGTTGCGAATGTCGGGCTGAATATCGACCAGGCGGTCAACGGCAAGACACCCACCGAGCGCAAGTCCGGGGTGACCGGCGCTGTATTCGCCGTGATCGACACACTCTTCAACGCGATGTTCCTCAAGACCGGCGAGCGCCTGCCCGAGATCGCCCAGGCCAATGACAGCGTGGCCGGCGAAGAACGGCTGGGAGCCGAGATCGCTGATGAAGAGGAGCCGCCCCTGCTGCACAGCATTGCCCCGGAACGAGTGGCGGCGCTGGGCGAGGAAGACAGCTTCCTGGAATCGCTGCGCGCCGAGATCACCGAGAACACCCGCGAAGGCACGGGGGAGCGCCAGGGCATCATCGAGACCCAGAGTGGCAAGACCTACATCTACCTGCGCCAAGGCCTCACGTCTGCCCACTTCCAGGTGCGTTACGTCAAGGAAGCCAAGGGCTGGCTGATCGTTGACCCGAAGAATCCCTGGTCGTTCTACCGCAATGTGCCGGTGCACCTGAACGAATACAAACGCTGGGAAACTGTCGCCAGCCCAGGCCTCAAGGGCGGCAAGCCGATGTTTGGGTTCAAGCCTTGGGGACGCTCGCCATCGCCCCTGCCGACGGTCGAGACCCCGGCTACCGCCTATGACGTCCCCGAAGCCGAGCGGCCCGACCTGCAACGCATCGCCAACCAGGGCGGTGACTTCAAAGAGCTGGACGAACGTTACTCAGGCGGCCATGACCTGGACGACTTCAACGCGTTACGGCACAGGCTGTATGACGATGCCCGGGCGTTTTTCGCCGATCCGCCGCTGCCGGCCCGTCCTGAAATACCGACGTTCGCCGCCGACGCGCCGCCCAAGGTCATTCTCCAGCGCTTGCTCGGGGACAACCCCGGCCTGGTGATCGGCGAAAACCATGCGAGTGACGCCAGTAAACGTTTCCTGATCGAAAACATGCCGCTACTGGCCAAGCAGAAGGTCAAGACGCTGTACCTGGAGCATGTGCTGACGGATTTCCATCAAGCCGACCTGGACCTGTTCAATCGCACCGGCAAGCTGTCTGAGAACCTGGAGAAATACCTGCGGCGGCTAGACAAGGGCCACCACACTGACCCCACCGGCCGGTACACCTTCCTGGAAGTGGTCAGGAGTGCACAAAAAAATCACTTGCGGGTGCAAGCCATCGATTGCGCGGCCAGTTATCGCAGCAAAGGGTTGCTCGGTGTGGAACTGAACTATCGGCAAACAATGATGAATTTCTTCGCGCGCGGGGTCATTGAGGCCGATCAGGCAGCGCGCGGCGTCCACAAATGGGTGGCGTTGGTAGGTAACAGCCATGCCAATACCTACAAGGGCGTGCCAGGTTTGAGCGAACTGGAAGGCACGGTAGGCCTGCGCATCGAAGATGCGCAGATTGGCGAGGCTCGTGGAATAGAGCCGGATCCCGGGCGCACCACCCTGCAGATGGGCGCTGCGCCTACTACCGTCACGAGCGACCTGCGCCTGCAGTTGGAAACGCCCGTCGAAGTCAGTGCGGCGCGCAAACTCGATGCCAGCATGCCTGTGCCCGGCATGTACCGACTCGCTGAAGAACAGGGACAAACGCTGATCGTCAGCCGGGCTCGCGACGGTTGGATCAAGTGCACACTGCTGCAACAGGATAAGGCCGGTTATTTCTTCAATCGGTCCGAATGGACGGGCCTGAACGGCAAGCACTTCAAGACCCTTGAGAAACTGCACGAAGCCCTTCAGGCCCGGGGCATGATCGAGTCTCAGGCTCCGCTCACGCCGGGCGCATCGGGCACAACCGCCCCTACACCCTCGCAGCCATTCAGCGCCTACGATGTGCCGGCGCAGGACCTCGACGAGACGCACATCAAACTCGCCCGGGACGCTGACGGCCAACTGCAACCCATCAGCCGCGGGCAAAGCCAGATCAACCGCGCACGCCAACGCTTGCTCAACGATGCACAGGCGTTTTTCCGCGCGCCTCGGACACTGCCGCCCCGCCCTCAACTGCCCACTCTGACCCCGGACCTCGATGGCGACACCTTCATCGAACAGGTCCTGGAGCACGCGCCGGGCCTGGTCGTGGGTGAGGCTTCGGGAGGTATCGGCAGCAAGCAGTTTCTGATCGAACACATGCCAGCCTTCAGCAGGGCACAGGCCAAAACCCTGTTTGTCAGGGGCCTGGTCACCGAAACCGACCAGGCCGAGCTCGATGCCTTTCATCGCAGCGGCCACCTGTCCACCGAACTGCGCCAGTCCCTGGAAGCGGCGGACCGCGTGGCGGGCAATGACCCCTCCGGGCGCTTCAATCTGTTGCAACTGGTGCGCACCGCCCAGCGCAACAACCTGCGGGTACAAGCCCTGGACTGCATGGCCAGTTCCCCGCTGAACGGTGACGTGCCGAACGACAGCTATAGCCGTCGCTGGATCAATAACTACCTGACTCACCAGCAGATCCAACGCTATGTGCCCAGCGCCAGCACCGAGCGCTGGGTCGCCCTGGTGGACCCGATGAGCACCAATACCTACCGTGAATTGCCGGGTGTCAGTGAACTGGAAGGCGCCATCAGCTTGCGTATCGAAGACGTGCCCCAAGGCGAAGGTTCAAGCTTCATGGTCGATCCGGGCACCGAGGCGCCTGAAGAACATGTCGCCAACTTTGTCCTGCCTGATCAACAACTGACGACCCAGCTCGGCCCGGTCACCGTCGGCAGCGACATACGCCTGCAACTGGAAACGCCCTGGCTGCATGCCGGCCAGAAGTCGCTCGGTGAGCAGTTGTACGCCGATGGGCTCTACACCCTCAGCAACGCCTCCGGTGAACTCAAACTGATTCACCGCAGCCGCACCCGCGGGCTGGTCTACACGCCGATTCAGACCAACGCGCAAAACAAGCTGTTCATCGACGCTCCAACCTGGCCCGACATCCATCGCAAGCCGTTCGACACACCGTTGGACCTGATGGACGCCCTGAACGCCAACCACATGACCCTGGCCAACTGGTCAAAACCGCTGCGGGTCGTGCCTGCAGTTTCCTGAGATGCAAAAAGGCCGGGTGAACGTCGTTCACCCGGCCTTTGCATGACAGCGTCAGGCCCTCAGGGCCTGTTCGCGATCACTCCCACTCAATCGTCGCCGGCGGCTTGCTCGACACGTCATAAGTGACGCGGGAGATGCCTTCGATTTCATTGATGATGCGGCCGGAAACGGTTTCCAGCAGTTCGTAAGGCAGGTGAGCCCAACGCGCGGTCATGAAGTCGATGGTTTCCACGGCACGCAGGGCCACGACCCAGGCGTAACGACGGCCATCGCCTACAACGCCAACCGATTTCACTGGCTGGAACACCACGAATGCCTGGCTGACTTTGTGGTACCAGTCGGCCTTGCGCAGTTCTTCGATGAAGATGTGGTCGGCGCGACGCAGCAGGTCGGCGTATTCCTTCTTCACTTCACCAAGGATCCGCACGCCCAGGCCCGGGCCCGGGAACGGGTGACGGTAGACCATGTCGTACGGCAGGCCGAGTTCCAGGCCCAGGCGACGGACTTCGTCCTTGAACAGTTCGCGCAGCGGCTCGACCAGTTTCAGGTTCATCTCTTCCGGCAAGCCACCCACGTTGTGGTGCGACTTGATCACGTGGGCCTTGCCGCTTTTGGCGCCAGCCGACTCGATCACGTCCGGGTAGATGGTGCCCTGGGCGAGGTACTTGATGTTGTCCAGTTTGTTGGACTGGGCATCGAAGACGTCGATGAAGGTACGGCCGATGATCTTGCGCTTCTTCTCTGGGTCGCTTTCGCCAGCCAGGTTGTTGAGGAACTGGTCTTCAGCGTTGGCGCGGATCACCTTGACGCCCATGTTCTCGGCGAACATGGCCATCACTTGCTCGCCTTCGTGCAGACGCAGCAGGCCGTTGTCGACGAAGACGCAGGTCAGCTGGTCGCCAATGGCTTTGTGCAGCAGCGCGGCAACCACCGAGGAATCCACACCGCCGGACAGGCCGAGCAGTACGTTGTCGGTGCCGACCTGGGCGCGGATGTTAGCGATGGCGTCTTCGGCGATTTTCGACGGCGTCCACAGGGCTTCGCAGCCGCAGATGTCGAGGATGAAGCGCGAGAGGATGCGACCGCCCTGCTTGGTGTGGGTCACTTCCGGGTGGAACTGCACACCGTAGTAGCCGCGAGCGTCGTCGAACATGCCGGCAATCGGGCAGCTCGGGGTGCTGGCCAGGATGTGGAAGTCCTGCGGCATCTTGGTGACTTTGTCACCGTGGCTCATCCACACGTCGAGGCCGAACAGGCCATCGGCGTCGATGTGGTCTTCGATGCCGTCGAGCAGGCGGCTTTTGCCGACCACGTCTACGCGGGCATAACCGAACTCACGCAGCTCGGAACCTTCGACCTTGCCACCCAGCTGTTCAGCCATGGTTTGCATGCCGTAGCAGATACCGAAGACCGGTACGCCCAGGTCAAACACCGCTTGCGGGCAGCGCGGGCTGTCGGCGACGTGCACGGACTCGGGGCCGCCGGCGAGAATGACGCCTTTTGGAGCGAATTCGCGAATCGCTTCGTCGTCCATGTCGAACGGATGCAGTTCGCAGTACACGCCGATTTCACGCACGCGGCGGGCAATCAGCTGGGTGTACTGGGAACCGAAATCGAGGATCAGGATGCGGTGGGCGTGAATGTCGAGGGCCATGGGAAAAAACTCAAAAAGCAGTTGCTAGCTTCAAGCTGCAAGCTGCAAGTAGTCGGAAGCTGCGCGGTAACTGCGTAAACGCAGTACCGCTTGCAGCTCTTAGCTTGTGGCTTATAGCTGTCGGCTTCAGCCGACCCGATAGTTTGGTGCTTCTTTTGTGATTTGTACGTCGTGCACGTGGGACTCGGCCATGCCTGCGCCGGTGATCCGCACGAACTCAGGCTTGGTGCGCATTTCTTCGATGTCGGCACTGCCGGTGTAGCCCATCGAGGAACGCAGGCCGCCCATCAGTTGATGGATGATGGCGCTCAGGGTGCCCTTGTACGGCACACGCCCTTCGATGCCTTCCGGGACGAGTTTCTCGGCGCCTGCCGAGGAGTCCTGGAAGTAACGGTCGGAGGAACCTTGAGCCTGGGACATGGCGCCCAGCGAACCCATGCCACGGTAAGCCTTGTACGAACGACCCTGGAACAGTTCGATCTCGCCCGGTGCTTCTTCAGTACCGGCGAACATCGAGCCCATCATCACGCAGGAAGCACCGGCTACGATGGCCTTGGACAGGTCACCGGAGAAACGGATACCGCCGTCGGCGATCAACGGCACGCCTGAGCCTTCAAGGGCGGCGGCGACGTTGGCGATGGCGCTGATTTGCGGGACGCCGACACCGGCGACGATGCGGGTGGTGCAGATCGAGCCAGGGCCGATACCGACCTTGACTGCGTCGGCGCCAGCTTCGACCAGGGCCTTGGCGGCAGCGCCGGTGGCAATGTTGCCGCCGATGACCTGCACATCAGGGAAATTCTGTTTGACCCAGCGAACGCGGTCGATCACACCTTTGGAGTGACCGTGTGCGGTGTCGACCACCACCACGTCAACGCCGGCAGCAACCAGTGCCGAAACACGTTCGCCAGTGTCTTTACCGGTGCCGACCGCCGCGCCGACGCGCAGACGACCTTGATCGTCCTTGCTGGCCAGCGGGTAAGCCTTGGCTTTTTCGATGTCGTTGACGGTCATCATGCCTTTGAGGGCAAATTTGTCGTCGACGATCAGGACGCGTTCGATACGGTTTTTGTGCAACAACTCGCGAACGTCGTTCTTGTCGGCGCCTTCCTTGACCGTGACCAGACGCTCTTTAGGCGTCATCACTTCACGGACGGTGGCGTCCAGACGGTTTTCGAAACGTACGTCGCGGGAAGTAACGATGCCGACCAGGTCGCCATCGTGCAGGACCGGAACGCCGGAGATGTTGTGCAGGCGGGTCAGTTCGAACAGTTCACGCACCGTGGCGTCAGCCTCGATGGTGATCGGGTCCTTGACCACGCCGGCTTCGTAACGCTTGACCTTGCGCACTTCGGCAGCTTGCTGCTCGATGGTCATGTTCTTGTGGATGATGCCGATGCCACCTTCCTGAGCCATGGCAATTGCCAGACGGGCTTCAGTGACGGTGTCCATGGCGGCAGAAACCAGAGGAATATTCAGCTCGATGCCACGGGTTAGGCGGGTCTTGAGACTGACTTCGTTAGGAAGCACCTCGGAATAACCGGGCACGAGGAGAATGTCGTCGAATGTCAGAGCTTCTTGGCTGATACGCAGCATCGCGGGGGCTCCCGAGCGGGAAAATGGAAGCGCGCCATTATAGTCAGACACCCCCTCGGGTTCAATGTAAAACTCTGTCTATTATCGATGCAGTGATCGACGGGGCATTTGCCACACAATCCCGTAGGAGCGAGGCTTGCCCGCGAAGGCGTCATCACTGGCGCTAAAAGCTTCGCGGGCAAGCCTCGCTCCTACAGGTTCGGGTTCGATTACAGCTCGACTTTCACCAGGCTCACGGGCTGGTCCAGCCAATCGGCAAATTCATCGATAAAGCTCTGCTTGAACCCCGCCTCGGCCCAGTTGTTGAAGATGAACCCCAGGTTGGAAAAGCCGCATTCCTGCAGGAACAGAAACCCGTTGATGTCATCTTCATGCCCGCATTCAGGGCAGGTGAAGTTGTCGGTGCGCCCCGGCATCCACTCTTCCAGGCTTTCGAACAGCGCCTCGCCGATTTCCTTGCGGCACTCGGCGCACCCCGCTTCGCCCAGAAACCCCTTGGCCGGCGTGTAGATGCAGCGTTTGGTGATGATTTCCAGGCCGTTGACCGGTTCGCCGAACGGCAGCGCTTCCGGGTGCAGCACCACTGCGCGAGCGCCATCGGCCAGCGCGTAGCCCATGCGATTACCGGTGCGCCCGCAGGTGGTCAGTTCTTCCTTGACGATGTTCTTGCGCACCAGCCACCGCACGACCGCCCGGGCCCGGGGTTCGTGTACCGGCAATGTGGAAATTTTCGGGACGATGATGCTTTGGGAATTCATGGTGCAAGCCTACTGCGTCAAATGGGAAGTGCTGCGGCGTGGCGGATGGCGCCTTCGCGGGCAAGCCTCGCTCCTACAAGGATCTGCGCGAAACCTGTAGGAGCGAGGCTTGCCCGCGAAAGCGACAGAACGGCCGGCAGCTTAATCCCTGACACACTCAGGTCAAGTACTCAAATACCGCCCGATCAAGGCAATCCCGCTGGCCAGCACCAACCAGGTCACCAGCCGCACGAACGCTTCCCGAGACAGCTTCATCGTCAACCGTCGGCCGATCCACAACCCCAGCGCCATGGCCGGCAACAAGCACACGGCCAATACCAATAAGGGTAGCTCGGCGTACACCCCCGCGACGGCAAACAGGCTCAAACGCACCACGGTGCTGCAACTGATCAGCGCACTCTGGGTCGCCCGGGCCGCGTCCTTGGGCAAGCGACTGTTCAGATAGATCGCATATAAAAAGCCACCACTGCCAAACAACGCCCCGAACATCCCGCCCACCGTGCCCATCGGCACTGCCCAACCGGCGGACAATTGCGTGGGCCGGGTTTTGACCCACAGGCTGTAAACCGCATAGGCGCTGATAAACAGCCCCATCAACAGCAGCAACAGATCGGATTTCAGATTCAGCAGGAAGATCACCCCCAACGTGCAACCCACCGCCATGCAGGGCAGCAATCGCAGCAGCTCGGGCCTGGCCACGTCCCGCCGCGACGGCAGCAGATTGCCGAACGCCGCGACGAAATCCAGCAGCACCAGCAACGGCACGATTTTCGACAGCGGCATGAACAGGATCAGGATCGGCCCCGCCACCAGCGCGGTGCCAAACCCGGCGATGCCAAACACGATGTACGCCAGGGCAATGCCCAGCCCGATCACCAGCCAATCCGTCGCGCCGAACGGCCATTGGCTCAACAACTCAAGCACATTCATTGGCAGGTTTTTCCTTGAAGACCTGTGGATGACTTTAGCCAGCGCCGAGCCTTGCGACTAATATCTTCAAAGTCGCCCACCCATCTCGAAAAGGCATGCCTTGTGCTTTCTACCCGTCAATTGCGTTATTTCGTGGAAATCGCCGAGTGCGGCAGTTTCAGCGCTGCGGCCGAACGCCTGTTTATTGCGCAGTCGGCCCTGAGCCGGCAGATCAAGGACATGGAAACCCGCCTGCAAACACCGCTGTTCGAACGCACCGCGCGCCAACCTCGTTTGACGGCGGCGGGTGAAGCGTTTTTGCCCCGGGCCAGGAATCTGTTGAATGAGCTGACCAAGGCCAGCGAAATGGCGACCCAGGTCGGCAACGGTCAACTTGGCATTCTGCGCCTGAGCCATTCCAGCACCGTGCCGATGAGCGGGCGGCTACTGCGCGGCATCAGCGTTTATCTCGATCAACATCCCGGCGTGTCCATGGACATCGTCAAACTGTCCTCCGAAGCGCAACTGGAAGAGTTGGCCGAGGGTCGCCTGGACGTCGGTCTGCTGCGCTTGCCGGTGCTGCGCCAGCGCGAAGGCGTGCAGATTGTGCCTCTATATAGCGAACGCTTGCTGCTGGCGGTGCCACCGAATCATCGGCTGGCTGTGGATAACTCAGGGCAAGGTATCGATCTGGCGCAGTTGAAGGATGAAGCGTTTATCTCCATTCCCCATCCGCAGCGCGGTGGCTTGAGCTATCTGTCTGCGGAGTTGTGCATGCGCCAGGGCTTCTTTCCCAAGGCCGCGCGGGTGGTGTCGCGCAAAACCACGCAACTTCAATTGATCCAGGCCGGGTTCGGCATTGCCTTGTTGCCGGAATCGATGCAAGACATCGCCCCGCCGGACATCCATTTCCTGCCGCTGGCGGACTCGGATTGCCTCAGCACCGTCGCCCTCGCCTGCCGGCAAAATCCCACAGCATTGGTCCAACAATTCACACAATCCCTTTAGGCGCAGCCTGCGGGTGATCGTGCATTCCCCTGAAGAATGCCTTTATCATGCGCCCCATGATTAAAGATCCCTTTGCAAGACTCGGCCTGGACCGTGAAGTCCTGACTGTCAGCCAGCTCAACGGCCGCGCGCGGGTGTTGCTGGAAGACGTGTTCAGCAATATCTGGGTCGAAGGCGAAATCTCCAACCTCGCCCGCCCGGCGTCCGGCCACGTGTATTTCACCCTCAAGGACAGCGGCGCCCAGGTCCGTTGCGCACTGTTCCGGCAGAACGCCGCCAAGGTACGGCAGGCGCTGAAGGATGGCCTGGCGGTCAAGGTGCGGGGCAAAGTCTCGCTGTTCGAGGGCCGTGGCGACTATCAACTGATCCTCGACACCGTGGAACCGGCCGGTGACGGTGCCCTGCGCCTGGCCTTCGATGCACTGAAAGAAAAGCTCAGCGCCGAAGGCCTGTTCAGTGCCGAGCGCAAAGTGCCGTTGCCGGCCCATCCGCAACGCATCGGCATCATCAGCTCGCCCACCGGCGCGGTGATCCGCGACATCATCAGCGTGTTCCGCCGCCGGGCGCCGCAGGTGCAACTGACGCTGATCCCCACCGCTGTACAGGGCCGCGAAGCCACCGCACAGATTGTCCGCGCCTTGAAACTGGCGGACGCCCGAGGCTTCGATGCGTTGATCCTGGCCCGTGGCGGCGGTTCGCTGGAAGACCTCTGGTGTTTCAACGAAGAAGCCGTGGCCCGCGCCGTGGATGCCTGTGTGACGCCGATTGTCAGCGCCGTCGGCCATGAAACCGACGTGTCGATCAGCGACTTCGTGGCGGACGTTCGCGCCCCGACGCCTTCTGCTGCTGCCGAATTGTTGGCTCCGGATTCCAGCGACCTGGTGCGTCGGGTCGAAAGCCTGCATCGGCGCCTGGTGATGCGCATCCGCGACCGCTTGATGCGTGATCGCCTGCGCCTGGAAGGCATGTCCCGGCGCCTGCGTCATCCCGGCGAACGCCTGCGCCAGCAAGCGCAACGCCTGGACGATCTGGACATGCGCCTGCGTCGCGCCTTCGAACGCAGCCTCAATACCCGCCGCGAACGCTTGATCCGTCTGGAAACCCGCCTCGCCGGGCAACATCCGGGACGGCAACTGGCGATGCTGCGCCAACGCCTCGACAGCCTCGCGGAACGCCTGCCCCGCTCAATGCGCGAAGGCCTCAAGGCCCGGCGCCTGCAACTGCAAAGCCAGATGCAGACGCTGCATGTGGTCAGCCCATTGGCGACCCTTGGCCGTGGCTACAGCATTTTGCTGGACGAGCGCGGCAACGCGATTCGCAATGCCGCCCAGACCCACCCCGGCCAGCGCCTGAACGCCCGGCTCGGCGAGGGCGAGTTGCAAGTGCGCGTCGAAGACAATCACCTGACGCCTGTCACCCTTTCTCTACTGGATTGATCCATGCCCCGTTTCCTGGCTCCATTGTTGTTGCTGTGCTTGACCTTCAACGCCCACGCCGACAGCTACATCACCCGCCTGCTGAACAAACCGGTGCCGGGGGGCGTGGCGGTCGTGGACTTGGGCGCTGCCGCCCAGGCGCCGAAAGCCACGTATCAGGGCAAACCGGTGCTGGTGGTCAAGGAACAAAGCAACTGGCTGGCCATCGTCGGTGTGCCGCTGACCGTCAAACCGGGCAACCAGCAAGTGAGCAGCGGCGGCCGTAACTTGAGCTTCACCGTCGGCAACAAAAAGTACCCGGAACAGCGCATCACGCTGAAGAACACCCAGCAGGTCAACCCGAACCCGGAGAACCTCAAGCGCATCGAAGGCGAACTGGCCGAGCAGATCCAGGCCTATCGCAGTTTCAGCCCCGTCACCCCGAGCAACCTGTTGCTGGACAAACCGGTCAACGGGCCGCTGTCGAGCAAGTTCGGTGTGCGTCGGTTCTTTAATGGTGAAGAGCGCAACCCTCATGCGGGCCTGGACTTCGCAGTGCCGGCGGGCACACCGATCAAGACCCCGGCGGCGGGCAAGGTGATTTTGATTGGTAACTACTTCTTCAATGGCAACACGGTGTTTGTCGACCATGGCCAGGGCTTTATCAGCATGTTCTGCCACATGTCGAAGATTGATGTGAAGGTTGGCCAGCAATTGGCGCGGGGCGGTGTGGTGGGCAAGGTCGGTTCGACGGGTCGGGCGACCGGGCCGCATATGCACTGGAACGTCAGCCTGAATGATGCGCGGGTGGACCCGGCGATTTTTATTGGGGCGTTTCAGCCTTAAAAAGTCGTTGGGGCTGCCGGCCTCTTCGCGGGCAAGCCTCGCTCCTACAGGACGACGATCACCGCAAACCTGTAGGAGCGAGGCTTGCCCGCGAAGGCGGAATCCCGGGCAACACATCACCAACCTTCAATTGCGCATCCCACAAGCCCCGCGCAAACATCAAAACAATCACTCCACATCCCAGCAATAAAATCTCGCCAATCTCGCCTTTTCGAGTATTCCTCTCAATTTTTTTCGACTGCTTGCCAACCTCAACCCCGGCGGTTAGGGTTGAAGGCATGAAAACCTCTCACACCCTCATTCAGCTTCGCCAGCACCGCAGCCTGTGCCTCGTCAGTGCACGACTGCCAGGCTGAATCGCGGTGCCTCGCCTTACACGTTTTCCCAAACACTTTTGATCCACCGGCAGGCCGCCTTTTTTCGGCCCACACAATAAGGATTTCCCGATGAGCATGCTCAAAGACCCGTCTTCGAAATACCGCGCGTTCCCGACCATCGACATTCCGGACCGCACCTGGCCGTCGAAGACCATCACCGCCGCGCCGATCTGGTGCAGCTCGGACCTTCGCGACGGCAACCAGTCGCTGATCGAGCCAATGGACGCGGCGAAGAAGCTGCGTTTCTGGAAAACCCTGGTGCAGGTCGGCGTGAAAGAAATCGAAGCCTCGTTCCCGGCGGCTTCGCAAACCGACTTCGACTTCGTGCGCACCCTGATCGAAGACGGCCACATCCCGGACGACACCACCATTCAGGTGCTGACCCAGGGCCGTGAAGACTTGATCGAGCGCACTTTCGAATCCCTGCGCGGGGCGAAAAAAGCTATCGTTCACCTGTACAACGCGACCTCCCCTTCCTTCCGCCGCATTGTCTTCAACCAGGACAAGGACGGGATCAAGGCCATCGCCGTGAACGCTGCCAAGCTGTTCGTCAAATACGCCGCCCAGCAGCCGGACACCGAGTGGACCTTCGAATACTCGCCGGAAACCTTCAGCGCCACCGAACTCGAGTTCGCCAAGGAAGTGTGCGACGCGGTGATCGAAGTCTGGAACCCGACGCCTGAGCACAAGGTGATCCTCAACCTGCCGGCCACCGTCGAATGCGCGACCCCGAACATCTACGCCGACCAGATCGAATGGTTCGGCCGTCACATCAACCGTCGTGACAGCGTGATCATCAGCCTGCACACCCACAACGACCGTGGCACCGGCGTGGCCGCCACCGAGTTGGGCCTGATGGCCGGCGCCGACCGTGTCGAAGGCTGCCTGTTCGGTAACGGCGAGCGCACCGGTAACGTCGATCTGGTGACCGTGGCACTGAACCTCTACACCCAGGGCATCCACCCTGAGCTGGACTTCTCCGACATCGATGGCGTGCGCAAAGTCGTCGAAGAGTGCAACCAGATCCAGGTGCACCCACGTCATCCGTACGTCGGCGACCTGGTGCACACCGCGTTCTCCGGCTCGCACCAGGACGCGATCCGCAAGGGCTTCGCCCAGCAGCAACCGGACACCCTGTGGGAAGTGCCGTACTTGCCGATCGACCCGGCCGACATCGGCCGCAGCTACGAGGCGGTGATTCGCGTCAACAGCCAGTCGGGCAAGGGCGGTATCGCTTACCTGCTGGAACAGGAATACGGCATCAGCTTGCCGCGTCGCATGCAGATCGAGTTCAGCCAGGTCGTACAGCGTGAAACCGATCGCCTCGGCCTGGAAATGACTGCCCAGCAAATCCACGCGCTGCTGCACAGCGAATACTTGCAGGCCAACACCCCGTACGCGCTGGTCAGCCATCGCTTGCAGGAAGAAAACGGCAACAGCTCGGTGGAAGTGGAAGTCTCGGGCAAGGGCCAGGGCGAAACCAACCTGCACTGGCGCGGCAAGGGCAACGGCGCCCTGGAAGCGTTGGTGGCCGGTCTGCCGATCCCGGTGGAAATCATGGACTACAACGAACACGCCATTGGCGCGGGCACCAACGCCAAGGCAGCCGCTTATATCGAACTGCGGGTTGAAGGCCAGCGTGCGGTGCACGGCGTAGGGATTGATGAAAACATCACCACGGCGAGCTTCAAGGCGCTGTTCAGCGCGCTGAACCGCTCGTTGAGCCAGCCGCAAGCGAAAGAAGCGGCGTAAGCGTTCGCTGCAATGCAAAAGGCCCCAAGGTGCGAACCTTGGGGCCTTTTTGTTGATCGTTCCTACGCTGATCGCTCCCACGCTCCGCGTGGGAATGCCTCAAGGGACGCTCCGCGTTCCAGCTCCCGAATGGGACGCGGAGCGTCCCGGGATGCATTCCCACGCAGAGCGTGGGAACGATCGGTTACGATCGGTTAGGTGAACTCGAACGTGTCGGCATCCAGATTCGCCGGAAACCGCGTGCGGTAAACCGCCAGTTCTGCCGCATCCAGTACCACCTGAAACACCCCATCAGCCTCCCCGGCACTGAGCAAGGTTTCACCCTGGAAATCCAGCACCTGACTATCACCGGTATACGCAAAGCCCTTGCCGTCGGTGCCAATCCGGTTCACAGCCGCGACATAGCACAGGTTCTCGATGGCTCGGGCCGGCAGTAAGCGGTTCCAATGCTGACGTCGCGCACCCGGCCAATTGGCGGTGTACAGCAGCAGGTCGGTGTCCTGGGCATCACGGCTCCAGACCGGGAAGCGCAGGTCGTAGCAAATCAGCGGCCGAATCCGCCAGCCCTTGAGCTCGAACTGCACCTGGCGCTCGCCGGGGGTGTAGTGGTTGTGCTCGCCGGCCATGCGGAACAGGTGACGCTTGTCGTAATGCGACACCTCGCCGTCCGGCCGCGCCCAGAGCAGGCGATTGCGATGACTGCCATCAGCGGCCTGGACGATGACGCTGCCGGTAATTACCGCCTCAAGCTTCGCAGCCTGAACCCGCAGCCATTTACTGGTCGGACCGTTTTCCGCCTCGGCGAGGGTCTCGGACTGCATGGAAAAGCCAGTGGTGAACATCTCCGGCAGGATAATCAGGTCCGCGCCGCGGGCCTGTTCCAGCAATTGCTCGAAATGCTCCAGGTTGGCCTGGCGGTCGTGCCAGGCCAGGGTGGTCTGGATCAGCGCGATGTTCAGGTTGGGCAGTGCACTCAGATCACGCATAGTTTTGCCGCTGCTTCACGCAGGGTCTCCTCGCGTTTGGCGAAGCACAGGCGCACCAGGCGCTGGCCTTCGGGTGGGTTCTGGTAGAACACCGAGATCGGGATGCTCGCCACGCCGTGTTCGCGGGTCATCCACAGCGCCATCTCGACGTCGTTAAGGTCCGGGCGGATCTGCGAATAATCGACCAATTGGAAATAGGTGCCGGTGACACGGGTCAAGCTAAAGCGCGACGGCGCCAGCAGATCGCAGAACAGGTCGCGCTTGGCCTGGTAGAAACCAGGCAGTTCTTCGACGTGTTCCGGATGCTCAGCCATGAAGTCGGCCAAGGCAAATTGCAGCGGGGTCACGCCGCAGAAGCTCACGTATTGGTGCACCTTGCGCAGTTCCGCCGTGAGGGCTGGCGGTGCGACCACGTAGCCGGTTTTCCAGCCTGTGACGTGGTAAGTCTTGCCGAAGGAACTGACCACGAAGGCGCGTTGATACAGCTCCTCGTGATTCAGAACGCTAACGTGAGGTACGCCGTCGAACACCAGGTGCTCATAGACTTCGTCACTGACGAGGTAGATGTCGCGATCACGAATCAAATCCGCCAACTGATCCAGCTCGGCGCGGCTGATCAGCGCACCGCTCGGGTTGTGCGGCGAATTGATCACGATCATCCGCGTACGCGGCGTTATCGCCTCAGCGAGCTTCTGGAAGTCGATGGCGAAATCATCCAGCCCGAGCTGCACGTGCACGCAGCGGCCTCCGGCCAGCTGCACCGAGGGCTCGTAGCTGTCGTAGCACGGGTCGAAGACGATCACTTCGTCGCCGCTGTGGATAACCGCCTGAATCGCACAGAAGATCGCCTGGGTGGCGCCGGGGGTGACCGTCACTTCATGATCGGCATCCACGCTGACGCCGTAGCTGCGCGCGATCTTCGCTGAAATCTGCTGGCGCAACGCCGGCAGGCCGGTCATCGGCGAATATTGGTTGTGGCCCTGGGCAATATGCCGACCCACCGCATCGCACAACGCCTGGGGCGCATCAAAATCGGGAAAACCCTGGGACAGGTTGATCGCCCCGGTTTGCGCCGCGAGCTGAGACATCTGAGTGAAGATAGTGATGCCGACATTCGGCAGCTTACTGGTGATCATCGGTAGGCCCCTGCAGGTGAGCTGCAAGTTTCAAGCGACAAGCTGCAAGTGGTCAAGCAGCAAACCATCAGACACAAAAAAGGGTCCCCGGACAGGACCCTTTCTGGCTTTTTCTTAAAGCTTGTTCCGTCCTGAATAAGGTTTACACCTTCTGACTTCTCATCAGGAAGGTGCAATGGATACGGGCATAAAACGCAGTCAACGCGATTACACGCTGACTTTTAAATTGTCGGTTGTCGATCAGGTCGAAAAAGGCGAGTTGAGTTATAAAGAGGCTCAACGGCGCTACGGGATTCAGGGTCGGTCGACGGTGTTGGTCTGGCTACGCAAGCATGGTCGACAGGACTGGAGCCAAGGCGCTTCCATTCGCTCCCAGAGGGTCCGACCGATGGACGAGCCTACTTTGCCATTAACTCCCGAGCAGAGAATTAAGGAGCTTGAGGAGCAGTTGGCGCTGGCGAATCAGAAAGCCAAATTCTTTGAAGACGTGGTCGATGTCCTGAAGAACGACTACGGCGTATCCGTTGTAAAAAAGCGGCCCGGCAAGTCGTTGCGCAAACCCAAACCCTGAGTGTCAGCAGGGCTTGCCAGTTTATGGGGATCAGTCGCCAAGCCTTTTACAAACGCGAACGGGTCTATCGAGCTCGGCTCGAGCAGGATCAGAAACTCATGCAGTTTGTGCAGGAGATCCGCGTACGCCAACCCTGCTTAGGCACACGCAAACTGCACTCATTGATGCATGAAAAGCGTGATAAGCCAGAGCTGCACGTTGGCCGGGATCGTTTGTTTGAGGTTTTACGCGAACATCGGCAGTTGGTTCGCAGGAAACGGGCCTACCACAAGACGACCGACAGCCATCATCACTTTCACTGCCATCCCAATCTACTGAAGCCTGGCCCGCAGCAAGTCGCCGCATCCGGTCCGGAACAGGTCTGGGTGGCGGATATTACTTACCTCTCCACCCAACGCGATGATCCGGTCTACCTAAGCCTGGTGACGGATGATTTCTCGAGAAAAATTGTCGGTTATCACGTGCACGGCAGCCTGCATGCCGACTCGGTAGCCCAGGCCTTGCGCATGGCGCTGAAGACGCGTCGAACACGGCAGAAACTGGTCCATCACTCGGATCGAGGTGTGCAGTATTGCTCAGGGCTTTACCAAAAGATCCATGCCAAACACGGCATTACATGCTCGATGACCGATGGTTACGATTGCTATCAAAACGCCAAGGCAGAGCGGGTTAACGGCATCTTGAAAACCGAACTCTTGCTCCACCGTCCGAAAGACTTGGCACAAGCGGAGCAGATGGTGCGGGAGGCAATACTGATCTACAACCAGGAACGCCCACACCTGTCCTTGAAATACAAAACGCCCGATGCGGTGCATCGGGCGTTAGGGTGAAATAGGTGTAAACCTATTTCAGGACTAGACAGCTTGCAGCTTAAAGCTTGACGCTGCTCCTATCTCTTATCGCGGCGCTTCTTATCGGCTTTCTTGTGGTGCGACATCATGCGGCGCTTCTTGTTGACCTGACGGTCGGTGAGCGAGGTCTTGTTGCCTTCGTACGGGTTCTCGCCGCCCTTGAACTCGATGCGGATCGGCGTACCGACCAGCTTCAAGACACGACGGTAAGTGTTTTCCAGATAACGCACGTAAGACTTCGGCACCTTCTCGATCTGGTTACCGTGAATCACGATGATCGGCGGGTTCGCGCCACCCAAGTGGGCATAACGCAGCTTGATCCGGCGGTTGTTGACCATCGGCGGCGCGTGCTCACCGACTGCATCTTCCAGAATCGTGGTCAGGCGGTTGGTTGGCCAGCGGGTAACCGCAGACTTGAACGAGTTCTGTACGGAGGCGTAGAGGTTGCCCACGCCCGTGCCGTGCAGGGCCGAGATGAAGTGGATGTCGGCGTAGTCAACGAAGAACAGACGACGTTGCAGCTCGACTTTCACGAAATCGCGCTCGCTCGGCGTCATGCCGTCCCACTTGTTGATCGCGATGACCAGCGCACGACCCGACTCAATGGCAAAGCCCAGCAGGTTGAGGTCGTGGTCAACCACACCTTCGCGGGCGTCCATCACAAAGATCACCACGTTGGCGTCTTTGATCGCCTGCAGGGTCTTGACCACGGAGAATTTTTCGACTTCTTCGTGGATCTTGCCGCGCTTGCGCACACCGGCGGTGTCGATCAGCGTGTACTTCTCGTCGTTACGCTCGAACGGGATGTAAATGCTGTCGCGGGTAGTGCCGGGCTCGTCATACACGATGACCCGGTCTTCACCGAGCATACGGTTGACCAGGGTCGACTTGCCGACGTTCGGGCGGCCGATGATGGCGATCTTGATCCCGTCTTTTTCGCTTGGGCCAGGAATGCGCTTGGCTTCCTCGCCTTCGGCAACGATCTCTTCCTCGCCTTCTTCCAGCTCGTCATCGTCTTTCGGGAAGTCGCTGAGGGCGATTTCCAGCATCTGGGTGATGCCACGACCGTGGGCGCCGGCGATCGGAATCGCGTGGCCCATGCCCAACGGGGCGAACTCGGCGCGGGCCATTTCCGGGTCGATGTTGTCGACCTTGTTGGCAACCACGTAGGAACGCTTGTTACGTTTGCGCAAATGCTCGGCGATCATCTGGTCGGCGGCGGTGAAACCGGCCTTGGCATCTACCAGGAACAGAACGACATCCGCTTCTTCAATGGCCAGCAGCGACTGCTCGGCCATTTTTTCGTCCATACCGTGCTCGTCACCGGAGATACCGCCGGTGTCGACCAGAATGTAGGAACGCCCTTGCCACTTGGCCTCACCGTATTGGCGATCACGGGTCAGACCGGACAAGTCGCCGACGATGGCGTCGCGAGTCCTGGTCAGGCGGTTGAACAAGGTGGACTTGCCGACGTTCGGTCGGCCCACCAGGGCGATTACGGGAACCATGCGGCTCTCCACTTCGTTAATTCAGAAAATACAAAAGCCGCTGCGAGGCAGCGGCTGGTGCTCGGGGCAGCGCTTGAAGGCGCCGCAAGCCTTGCAGAACAAGGCCGCCTGGGGGTTAAACCCCAAGCATAGTCAAATCTTTACTTAATGGTCAGGGCTTCCAGTTTGCCACTGTTGCCATACACATAAATCGTGTCACCCACCACCAGCGGACGGGCGCGCAGGCCGTCGCTGTCGATGCGCTCGCGGCCGACGAAACGACCGTCCACCTGGCTCAGCAGGTGCAGGTAGCCTTCCATGTCGCCGACTGCAACGTAGCTGGAGAACACTTCCGGAGCCGACAGTTGACGGCGAGCCAGCGAATCGTTGCTCCACAAGGCTGTGGTGGAACGTTCGTCGACGCCTTCAACGGTGCCCGAGGACAGGCTCACGTAGACGCTGCCAAAACCCTGGGCGACACCGGCATAGCTGGAAGCATCACGCTGCCAGAGCTGACGACCGCTTTGCAGGTCCAGTGCCGCAACGCGACCCTGGTAGCTGGCGACGTACAGGGTTTCGCCGGACAGCAGCAGACCGCCGTCGATATCGACCACGCGCTCCAGTTCCGAACGACCCTGTGGAATCGCAACCCGTTGTTCCCACACCGGCACGCCGTTGGAAATATCGAGAGCAACCACTTTACCGGTCGACAGGCCAGCCACCGCGAGGCGGTTGGTGACCACTGGCGCACTGGTGCCGCGCAGGGTCAGGACCGCTGGCGTGCTGTCATACAACCAGCGCTGGGTGCCGGTCGCCGCATCCAGGCCGATCAGACGATCGTCCTGGGTCTGAACCACTACAACGTCGCCGTTGTTGGCTGGCGGCGCGAGGACTTCGCTGGTCACGCGAGCGCGCCATTTCTCTTCGCCGTTGGTCGCGTCCAGGGCAACGATTTCACCCTTGAGCGTACCGATCGTGAGCAGACCGTAACCCACGCCAACGGCGCCGGAAACAGGCAGGTCGAGATCTTTCTTCCATTTGACGTCGCCATTGCTGCGATCCATCGCCACGACTTCACCCGTGACGTCGGCGGCATAGATGGTATCGCCTTCGATGGCCGGCACCAGCATGTTGTAGGTTTCGCCCTGACCGTCACCGATCGAACGACTCCACTGCTTGTGCAGAACCACTTCTTCTTTGAAGTCGGTCAACTCGGCCGGCGGCAATTCTTTTTTGCTGTTGCTGCTGCAACCCGCGGCCAGAACGGCCAGAGCCAGCAATGCTGCATGTTTCCAACGGATCACGTCACGCATCCCCTTTGGCCAGGTCGTCCAGCTTGATTTGGAGGCCGCCGACTGCCGCTTCATCGGACAGTGCTGCCTTGGCTTTTTGATACGCCGTGTTCGCTTCGTCGGTACGACCCAACTGCACCAGCAGGTCGCCCTTGAGTTCTTCGCGAGTGGCCAGGAACGACTTGTCGGCATCGCCTTCAAGCAGTTTCAGAGCGTCTTCGACCTTGTTCTGTGCGGCCAGAACCTGGGCCAGACGCTGACGGGCGATTTCGCCCAGCGCCGGGTTGGCCGGTTTGTCGGTGATGGCTTTCAGCTCGGTGGCCGCATCGTCCAGCTTGCCGCTGTCGACCGCGACTTTCGCCACGAACAGGCTGCCGTATTGCGCGTAGGCCGAACCGCCGAACTCACTGTTGAGCTTGCCGGCCAGGTCCGCAACGCGGGCTGCGTCAGGCTTGCCGTCAGGCGTCAGCGTGGTTTCCAGCAGTTGCTGATAGAGAATCGAGGCGCCTTGCGACTGATTGCTCTGATACTTGTGAAAAGCCTGCCAGCCGAACACGATGACCAGCGCCAACAGGCCGCCAGTGACCAGGGGCTTGCCGTTACGTGTCCACCAGTCTTTCAAATCCGCCAGTTGTTCGTCTTCGGTACTCGACACCCCAATACTCCTTAATCGCTAAATCGGCTGTTTGACAGCTTCAACCCTGCACGACGCAGGTGGCCAGGTGTGCAGCGAGCGCATCCCAGGCAATGCTTTGTTGTTCGCCCTGGCCACGCAGGGGTTTGAAACCTACCACTTGCTGGGCCATCTCGTCGTCACCGAGGATCAGCGCATACAACGCACCGCTCTTGTCGGCTTTCTTGAACTGACTTTTGAAACTGCCGGCACCGGCATTGACTTGCAGGCGCAGGTTGGGCAATTGGTCACGCACACGTTCGCTCAAGGCCAGCCCGGCCAGCTCGGCGGCTTCACCGAAGGCGCAGAGGTAGACGTCGACCTGACGGGAGATCTCTTGCGGGATCTGTTCCAGGGTTTCCAGCAGCAGCACCAGGCGCTCGATCCCCATGGCGAAACCAACGCCCGGGGTCGGCTTGCCGCCCATCTGCTCCACCAGACCGTCGTAACGACCACCGGCACACACGGTGCCCTGGGCGCCCAACTTGTCGGTGACCCATTCGAAAACGGTCTTGCTGTAGTAATCCAGCCCGCGAACCAGCTTCGGGTTGATCACATAAGGAATGCCGGCCGCATCGAGGCGCGCCTTGAGGCCCTCGAAGTGCACGCGGGATTCGTCATCGAGGTAGTCGGCCATTTTCGGCGCGTCGACCAGGACCGCTTGTGTGTCGGCGTTCTTGGTGTCCAGGACCCGCAACGGGTTGGTCTTCAGACGACGCTGGCTGTCTTCATCGAGCTTGTCCAGGCGCGCCGACAGGAACTCGACCAGGGCTTCACGATAACGACCACGGGACTCAGCGGTGCCCAGGCTGTTGAGCTCGAGCTTGACCGCATCACGGATGCCCAGCTCGCCCCACAGGCGCCAGGTCAGGATGATCAGCTCGGCGTCGATGTCCGGACCGTCGAGGTTGAACACTTCGACACCGATCTGGTGGAACTGGCGATAACGACCTTTCTGCGGACGTTCGTGACGGAACATCGGGCCGATGTACCAGAGTTTCTGCACCTGGCCGCCGCCGGTGATGCCGTGCTCGAGCACCGCACGCACGCAGGCCGCCGTGCCTTCAGGGCGCAGGGTCAGGGAATCGCCGTTGCGGTCTTCGAAGGTGTACATCTCTTTTTCGACGATGTCGGTCACTTCACCGATGGAGCGCTTGAACAGCTCGGTGAACTCGACGATCGGCATGCGGATCTGCTTATAACCGTAGTTATCCAGCAAACGCGAGACGGTGCCCTCGAAATGACGCCACAGGGGCGTCTGCTCGGGCAGGATGTCGTTCATGCCACGTATGGCTTGCAGAGACTTGCTCACAAAAAATCCTTAAATTCGTTTGATCAGCCGCGGGCGATTACAGCCGCGTCGGCTTCGACCTTTTCGGCCGCTTTCTGGCGGATCAAGCGTTCAAGCTCATCCACCAGATTGTCATTCGTCAGTTTCTGCGCCGGCTTGCCGTCGATGTAAATCAGGTTGGGCGTGCCGCCGGTCAAGCCGATATGGGCTTCCTTGGCTTCGCCCGGCCCGTTGACCACGCAACCGATGACCGCGACATCCAGCGGCACCAGCAAATCTTCGAGGCGCCCTTCCAGCTCGTTCATGGTCTTGACCACATCGAAGTTCTGCCGCGAGCAGCTCGGGCAGGCGATGAAGTTGATGCCACGGGAACGCAGGTGCAGGGATTTGAGAATGTCGTAGCCGACTTTCACTTCCTCGACCGGGTCAGCCGCCAACGAGATGCGAATAGTATCGCCAATCCCTTCGGCGAGCAGCATACCGAGGCCCACGGCGGATTTCACCGTGCCTGAACGCAAACCACCGGCTTCGGTGATGCCCAGGTGCAGCGGCTGGACGATTTCCTTGGCCAGCAAGCGGTAGGCGGCGACGGCCATGAACACGTCGGATGCCTTCACACTGACCTTGAAGTCCTTGAAATTCAGGCGTTCCAGGTGTTCGACGTGACGCAGGGCCGATTCGACCAGCGCGGCCGGGGTCGGCTCGCCGTATTTCTTTTGCAGGTCTTTTTCCAGGGAACCGGCGTTCACGCCGATGCGGATCGGGATCCCGCGGTCACGGGCGGCATCGACCACTGCACGCACGCGGTCTTCACGACCGATGTTGCCCGGGTTGATGCGCAGGCAGTCAACGCCCAGTTCGGCGACGCGCAAGGCGATCTTGTAGTCGAAGTGGATGTCGGCAACCAGCGGCACCTTGACCAGTTGCTTGATCTTGCCGAACGCCTCGGCGGCGTCCATATCCGGCACGGAAATGCGCACGATATCGACGCCCGCGGCTTCCAGGCGATTGATCTGGGCCACGGTGGCGGCCACGTCATTGGTGTCGCTGTTGGTCATGCTCTGCACAGCGATGGGCGCATCGCCGCCAACAGGCACGTTACCGACCCAGATCTTGCGGGATTCGCGACGTTTGATTGGAGATTCGCCGTGCATGACTTATTGACCCAACTTCAGGCGAGCAGTCTCGCCACTGGTGAACGGAGCGACATCAATCACCTGGCCGTTGTAGCTGACCTGCGCGCCATGGGCAAAGCCCAGGCGCACGGCAAACGGCGGCTTGCCACTGACAGAAACGTTTTCGCCTTTGCGCTTGAGACCGCTCAACAGCACTTTGCCGGAGCCATCGGTCACTTGCGTCCAGCAATCAGCGGTGAACAGCAGCTGAACCTGGCCTTGACCGGCGACTGGCGCGGCGGCGGCAGTCGCGGCGGGAGCAACGGCAGCAGGTGCAACCGGCGCAGCGACGGTCGGTGCCGGAGCGGCTGGCGCTGGAGCAACGGGCGCAGCGACTACCGGGGCGGCGTTGTGAACCGGTGCCGCAGGGGTTGCAGCCGGGGCTACAGGCGCTGGAGCAGGCGCTGCGGCTTCAGCTTCGGCCGGTGCTTCAGTCGATGTCTCGGACTGTGGCAATGCAAGCGTGGTTCCAGCTTCAGTCTGACCTTCCGCGACAGCCTGGTCTTCCGGCTCGTCCAGCGGATGGATCTGGGTGGTGCCGTCGGCGCCTTCGACTTCTACGTGTTCCGGAGCCAGGGTCGCCAGGTCCTTGGTGCGCAAGGACGTTTGATCCTGCCACCAGACAAAACCGCCACCAATCACCGCGATCAGCAACAACAGGCTGACAATGCGCAAAATCGTGTGGGAAACCCGAACCGGCTCTTCGATACGACCCAGGCTGTGGACGTTGCTGCCCTGGGAGTCGGTGCCGGTGGATTGGTCGAACTGCTGGACCAGAACGGTCTGGTCCATGCCGAGCAGTTTGGCGTACGCGCGAATGTAACCACGGGCAAAGGTATGCCCCGGCAGCTTGTCGAAAGCGCCGGCTTCCAGATTCCCCAGGGAATTGACGGTGAGGTTGAGCTTGAGGGCCACTTCGGCCAGCGACCAGCCATTGCTTTCGCGGGCCTGGCGCAATGTCTCACCGGGGTTAACGCGATTCGCTGCTACAACTTCGGGATGCGCCGCTTTCATCATTGCTCCGACAGGTATTGCTGATATTCCGGCGTACCGGGATAGAGTCGTTTTAATTGCAGGCCAAAACTGGCGGCCTTGTCGCGATCTTCAAACACTTTTGCCAGCCGAACGCCGAGCAATAGACTACGTGCATTTTGTTCGGTGAGCAGGCTAAAACGGTCGTAATAGTCACGCGCGGGCACATAATGCCTGTCTTCGTAAGACAACTCAGCCATTTCCAGCAATGCGCGTGGTTGTTGGCGGTTCAAACGCAGGGCTTTTTCCAGTTGCTGCTGGGCCAGGTCACGCTGGCCAAGCTTCGAAGCGGTCATGCCAAGATTTTCGAACACCCGCGAACGCTCAGGATACAGGGTATCGGCGGCGGCCTGCTCAAAGCGCTCGTAGGCTTCCTTGTAACGTTTCTCTTCGTACAGAAAACTGCCGTAGTTGTTCAGGATGCGAGCATCGCCAGGACGGGAGGACAGCGCCTTGCGAAAATGCTGGTCGGCCAGCTCCGGTTCCATCTCGGCCTGGAACACCAGGCCCAACGCCGCGTTGGCGTCAGGGTCGGAATCGTCCAGGTCCAGGGCCTTTTTCAACGGCACCTTGGCCCGCTCGGTCATCCCTTGCTGCAAGTACCCCAGCCCCAGTTGCACGTAGGCGACACGCGCTTCATCGCGGCCCTTGCTGGTCTTCATCGGATTGAAATCGCCCGACAGGACACAACCAGCACAGAGGCTGGCCAACAGCACAAGCAGCGCAAAGCGCAGGGACATAGAGATCCTCTCTTAGTTGTTGTTCGCTGCGTTTTGCGCCATATCGTTTTCGGCGCTCAATTCACGCACCGCGATATAACGCTCGCTGCGACGGGTGCGATCCAGCACCTGTCCTACCAATTGGCCACACGCGGCATCGATGTCTTCGCCGCGCGTGGTGCGCACGGTGACGTTGTAGCCGGCATGGTGAAGCTGATCCTGGAAACGGCGGATGGCGTTATTGCTCGGACGCTCATAGCCGGAATGCGGGAACGGGTTGAACGGAATCAGGTTGATCTTGCACGGTACATTCTTGAGCAACTCGATCATCTCGACCGCGTGCTCAACTTTGTCGTTGATGTCCTTGAGCATGGTGTACTCAATGGTCAGCACGCGTTTTTCGCCCAGGGTCGCCATGTAGCGCTGGCACGACTCGAGCAGCATCTTAAGCGGATACTTTTTGTTGATCGGCACCAATTGGTTACGCAATGCGTCATTCGGTGCGTGCAGCGACAACGCCAGGGACACGTCGATGTGCTTGGCCAGCTCATCGATCATCGGCACCACGCCCGAAGTGGACAGGGTTACGCGGCGCTTGGAGATCCCGTAGCCCAGGTCATCCATCATCAGATGCATGGCGGCCACGACGTTGTCGAAGTTCAGCAGCGGCTCGCCCATGCCCATCATCACCACGTTGGTGATGGCACGGTCGGCGGTCGCCGGGATGCTGCCGAACGATTTATTGGCAATCCACACCTGGCCGATGACTTCGGCGGCGGTGAGGTTGCTGTTGAAACCTTGCTTGCCGGTGGAGCAGAAACTGCAATCCAGGGCACAGCCTGCCTGGGACGAAACGCACAGAGTGCCGCGTTTGCCCTGGGGAATGTACACGGTCTCGACGCAGCTGCCGGACGCCACACGCACCACCCACTTACGGGTGCCGTCGGTGGAAATGTCCTCGCTGACGACTTCAGGACCGCGAACCTCAGCAATCACCTTGAGCTTGTCGCGCAAGGCTTTGCTGACGTTCGTCATGGCGTCGAAATCATCAACGCCAAGGTGGTGAATCCATTTCATTACCTGACCGGCACGGAAACGCTTCTCCCCGATTGAGTCGAAGAATTTTTCCATTTCCAGCTGAGTCAGACCCAGCAGGTTAGTTTTTACAGTCGATGTAGTCATGGATTCACCTTCACTCATAAGCCAATGCTTAGCGAGTGGTTACTTCAGTAGCTGCGAAGAAGTACGAGATTTCGCGAGCAGCAGCGGCTTCGGAGTCCGAACCGTGTACAGCGTTGGCGTCGATCGAATCAGCGAAGTCAGCGCGGATGGTGCCGGCAGCAGCTTCTTTAGGGTTGGTAGCGCCCATCAGCTCACGGTTCAGAGCGATAGCGTTTTCGCCTTCCAGAACCTGAACGACAACCGGACCGGAGATCATGAAGGAAACCAGATCGCCGAAGAAACCACGAGCGCTGTGCTCAGCGTAGAAGCCTTCAGCTTCGGCTTTGGACAGTTGCTTCAGTTTCGAAGCTACAACGCGCAGGCCAGCTTTTTCAAAACGAGTGGTGATCTCGCCGATAACGTTTTTTGCAACAGCGTCAGGCTTGATGATGGAGAAAGTACGTTGAACAGCCATGGTGTAACTCCAGAAACGGTAATTTGTGAAAAATTAAACCCGCGAATTATACGCGGGTTCTTGGGTATTGCCTAACCTGCAGCGTGGCTCAGTCGCGTTCTTCGATCCAGTTGGCCTGAATGGCCTCCAGGATCTTTTCGCCACAATGCTCAGGCTTGTCGTCGAACTCGGGCAATTCCATCACCCATTTGCGCAGATCGACGAAGTTGACCGACATAGGGTCAACGTCGGGCTTGCTTTCAGCCAGCTGGATTGAGATCTCCAGCACATCAGTCCACTTCAGACTCATGACAATTCCTTGAATCAGTGCGGCGCTTCGGCTGCGTGGTTGAGCGAGTATTTCGGAATTTCGACGGTAAGGTCTTCAGTCCCGACAATCGCCTGACAGCCTAGACGAGATTGCGGCTCCAGCCCCCAGGCGCGATCAAGAAAGTCTTCTTCCAGCTCATCAGCTTCTTCGAGCGAGTTGAAACCTTCACGAATGATGCAGTGACAGGTGGTGCAGGCACAAACGCCGCCACAGGCACTTTCCATCTCGATATGGTTGTCATGGGCCACTTCGAGAATGGACTTACCGGTTTCAGCCTCGACAACCATTCCGTCCGGGCAATGCTCGGAGTGAGGCAGAAAAATGATCTGCGGCATCAGTTATTCCTCGATTTCATTCAGGTTGCGCCCCGCCAGCGCGGCTTTCACCGTCGAGTCCAGGCGGCGGGCAGCAAAGGCGTCGGTCACTTGCGACAGACGCTTGGTCTGCTGCTCGATGGCAAAACCATCGGTGCCTTTCATCAATTCGGTCAGTTCCTGCATCTGCAACTCGATGACCATGCGCTCTTCGGCGTCGAGCAGGCGCTCGCCGTCAACATCGAGGGCGCCCTGCACCGCTTCGATCAGGCGCTGGGCATCGACTTGTTGCTCACGCAGTACACGAGCGACTTTGTCGTCGTTGGCGTATTCGAACGAGTCCTTGAGCATCTTGGTGATTTCACCGTCGGTCAGGCCGTAGGACGGCTTGACCTGGATGCTGGCTTCAACGCCCGAACCCAGTTCGCGGGCCGCAACGCTGAGCAAGCCATCGGCATCGACCTGGAAGGTCACGCGAATCTTCGCCGCACCGGCCACCATCGCCGGAATGCCGCGCAATTCGAAGCGGGCCAGGGAGCGGCAGTCGCTGATCAGCTCGCGCTCACCCTGCAGGACGTGAATCGCCATGGCCGACTGGCCATCTTTATAGGTGGTGAAGTCCTGGGCGCGAGCGACGGGGATGGTGGTGTTGCGTGGGATCACCTTCTCCATCAGGCCGCCCATGGTTTCCAGCCCCAGGGACAACGGAATCACATCGAGCAGCAGCAGTTCGCCGCCATCGCGCTTGTTGCCCGCCAGGGTATCGGCCTGGATCGCGGCACCGATGGCCACCACTTGATCCGGATCGATTTCAGTCAGCGGCTGGCGACCGAAGGCTTCGGCAACAGCGTCGCGAACGCGAGGGACGCGGGTCGAACCGCCGACCATGACCACGGCGTGCACGTCATCCAGCTCGATGCCGGAATCACGCACGGCGCGACGGCAAGCTTTCAGGCTGCGGGCAACCATCGGTTCGATCAGCGCATCGAAGGCTTCGCGGGTCAGCTGCGCTTTCCAGTCGCCGTAAGCCACTTCAACGCTGGCGACGGTGGTCAGGGCTTCTTTGGCCGCACAAGCGGCTTGCAGCAGATGACGCTGTGCGCCCGGATCGAGGTCGGCGGACAAACCGGCGCTCTCAATGATCCAGCCAGCAATGGCATGGTCGAAGTCATCGCCGCCCAGGGCGCTATCGCCGCCGGTGGCCAGCACTTCGAACACACCACCGGTCAGGCGCAGAATCGAAATATCGAAGGTACCGCCGCCCAGGTCATAAATGGCGACCAGGCCTTCGGCGTGTTGATCCAGCCCGTAAGCCACAGCAGCAGCGGTCGGCTCATTGAGCAAACGCAGCACGTTCAGGCCGGCCAGTTTGGCCGCATCCTTGGTGGCTTGGCGCTGGGCATCGTCGAAATAGGCCGGAACGGTGATCACCGCACCGACCAATTCGCCACCCAACGTCGCCTCGGCGCGCTGACGCAGCACCTTGAGGATTTCGGCGGAGACTTCGACCGGGCTTTTCGGGCCTTGCACAGTGTCGATGAACGGCATGTGCGACTCGCCGCCGACAAAGCGGTACGGCAGTTGGTCGCCCAATTGCTTGACGTCGGACAGACCACGACCCATCAAGCGCTTGACCGACAGCACGGTGTTCAAGGGATCGGTAGCGGCGGACAGTTTGGCGGATTCGCCCACTTCGACGCGGTCGGCGTGGTAGCGCACGGCGGACGGCAGGATGACCTGCCCGTCAGTGTCGGCCAGAGGTTCGGAAAGACCACTGCGCAACGCAGCGACCAGCGAATTGGTAGTGCCCAAGTCGATCCCCACGGCCAGACGACGCTGGTGTGGTTGAGGACTTTGGCCGGGTTCGGCGATCTGCAGTAGGGCCATCGTAATCAGGACTTATCTGTATATCAGGCGTGCGACCGGAGCGGCACTGGGTTAATCGTCGAGGCGCTCTTCTAACTGGCGCACTTCGTAGGTGAGCTTGTCGAGGAACTGCATGCGCCGCATCAGGCGTTCGGCCTGTTCACGTTGCGCTGCATCATCCCAACAGGCTGCGAAGCTTTCGTTCAGTTCATCCTGCGCCACCTTCAAGCGACGCTTGAACACGGCAATGCCGGCCAGGTCGGCGCTGTCTTGCAGGTCTTCGAGTTCTTCGCGCCATTGCATCTGCTGCAGAAGAAACTCCGGATCATGCACCGTGACCTCCAGCGGCAACTCGCGACCACCCATGGCGAGCAAGTAACGCGCGCGTTTCGGGGGGTTCTTGAGCGTCTGGTAGGCCTCGTTGAGGTTCGCGGATTGCTCGAGCGCCAGGCGCTGCTCGCGCTCGGAAGCGTCGGCAAAGCGGTCCGGATGAACACCGCGCGCCAACTCACGATAGCGCGTGGCCAACTGCTCGAGATCCAGACGGAAGCTCGGCTGCAGTTCAAATAAAGCGAAATGACAAGGAGTACCCACGCGCAGCCTCAGATGTTGAAGCTTTCGCCGCAGCCACATTCACCGCGTACGTTGGGATTGTTGAACTTGAAGCCTTCGTTCAACCCTTCCTTGACGAAATCGAGCTCGGTGCCGTCCAGGTATGAGAGGCTTTTCGGGTCGATGATCACTTTCTCGCCGTGACTTTCGAACACCTGGTCCTCTGCAACCACCTCGTCGACGAACTCCAGCACGTAGGCAAGGCCGGAACAGCCTGTGGTGCGAACACCCAGACGAATCCCTTCACCTTTGCCGCGCCCGTTGAGGGAGCGTCGCACGTGTTGAGCTGCCGCTTCTGTCATGCTGATAGCCATCGGTGACTCCTTACTCGTCGCCAAATCTTGAAAGTCAGATCAAGCCTTTCTTCTGCTTGTAGTCGCGAACGGCCGCTTTGATAGCGTCTTCAGCAAGTACGGAGCAGTGAATTTTCACTGGCGGCAAGGCCAGTTCTTCGGCCAGCTGAGTGTTCTTGATGGTCTCTGCTTCATCCAGAGTCTTGCCTTTCATCCACTCGGTCGCCAGGGAGCTGGAGGCGATAGCCGAACCGCAACCGTAGGTCTTGAACTTGGCGTCTTCGATGATGCCTTGCTCGTTAACCTTGATCTGCAGACGCATCACGTCGCCGCACGCCGGAGCGCCGACCATGCCAGTGCCGACATCCGGGTCTTCCGCGTCCATCTTGCCGACGTTGCGCGGGTTTTCGTAGTGGTCGATGACCTTTTCGCTGTAAGCCATGATTCTTAATCCTCACTCATCAGAGAGTCGCTCTTGAGCCCCATAAACCTGGGTTCACAGGGCCGGTTTGCGGCGACTTGAAATCAGTGTGCCGCCCACTCGATTTTCGAAATGTCGACACCGTCTTTGTACATATCCCACAGCGGCGACAAGGTGCGCAGCTTGGTAACGGCCTCGCAGACTTTCTGCGCGGCGTAGTCGATTTCTTCTTCGGTGGTGAAACGGCCGAAGGTGAAGCGAATCGAGCTGTGTGCCAGTTCGTCGTTGCGGCCCAGGGCGCGCAGTACGTACGAAGGCTCAAGGGAAGCCGAGGTGCAGGCCGAACCGGACGAAACCGCCAGGTCCTTGAGGGCCATGATCAGCGACTCGCCTTCAACGTAGTTGAAGCTCAGGTTCAGGTTGTGCGGTACGCGGGCGGTCATGCTGCCGTTGATGTACAGCTCTTCCAGGCCTTCGACCTGTTTGAAGAAGCGGTCGCTCAGGGCTTTGATGCGCACGTTCTCGGCAGCCATGTCTTCCTTGGCTACACGGAAAGCTTCACCCATGCCGACGATCTGGTGGGTCGCCAGGGTGCCGGAGCGCATGCCACGTTCGTGACCGCCGCCGTGCATGGTCGCTTCGATGCGAACACGCGGCTTGCGGCTAACGTACAGCGCGCCGATGCCTTTAGGGCCGTAGGTTTTGTGGGCAGAGAACGACATCATGTCGACTTTCAGCTTCGACAGGTCGATTTCGACCTTGCCGGTGGACTGAGCCGCGTCAACGTGGAACAGAATGCCCTTGGAGCGGGTCAGTTCGCCGATGGCTTCGATGTCATTGATGGTGCCGATTTCGTTGTTCACGTGCATGACCGAAACCAGGATGGTGTCGTCACGCAGTGCAGCTTCGATCATGGCTGGCGTTACCAGGCCATCGGTCTGAGGCTCGAGGTAGGTCACTTCGAAACCTTCACGCTCCAGTTGGCGCATGGTGTCGAGGACAGCCTTGTGCTCAATCTTGGTGGTGATCAGGTGTTTGCCCTTGGTCGCATAGAAATGCGCCGCACCCTTGATTGCCAGGTTGTCGGACTCGGTGGCACCGGAGGTCCATACGATTTCACGCGGGTCGGCGTTGACCAGGTCGGCGACCTGACGACGGGCGTTTTCGACGGATTCTTCAGCTTTCCAGCCGAACACGTGGGAACGGGACGCCGGGTTACCGAAGTTTCCGTCGACCAGCAGGCATTCACTCATCTTTTGCGCGACACGCGGATCAACCGGGGTGGTCGCAGAGTAATCAAGGTAAATCGGCAATTTCATGGACTATCTCCTAAATCAGGCTGGCTGGCGTGCCGCTAGCTCTTTGGCTGTCATTCGACGGCGGACGCTTCAATCTTGTCCAGGCGTGGCGCCTTGCCATTGCAACGGCGCTGGTCCTGACGCTGGGCTACTTCTTGCACCTCACGGCGAGTCACAAGGTCAGCCAAGCTGATACCGCTCAGAAATTCGTGAATCTGCAGGCTCAGATCGCACCACAAGTGGTGGGTCAGACAGGTGTCGCCTTGATGGCAATCGCCCTGGCCCTGGCATTTGGTTGCATCGACCGATTCGTTTACCGCATCGATCACCTGGGCGACCTGGATGCCCTGCATCTCGCGGGACAACTGGTAGCCACCGCCCGGCCCACGAACGCTGGAAACCAGATTGCTGCGGCGCAATTTGGCGAAAAGCTGTTCGAGGTAGGACAGGGAGATGCCTTGGCGCTCGGAGATATCGGCCAGGGACACCGGCCCGTGCTGCGCGTGCAACGCCAGGTCAAGCATGGCGGTCACGGCGTATCGGCCTTTTGTAGTCAGTCGCATGGACAATTACCACGGAGTTCGGAATGGGGGCGAGTATGCTATTCCCGAGTATTTAAGTCAACTATAAGACCTAGTGCTTTAGTCAGGTTTACCCGCAAAAGAGCGCGCGCATCATAGCAAAGGCTGGCGGCGTATCACCAGCAAATGCGCGTTATCGTTGTTCCCGGGCGAGCCTCGCTCGTACACCTTCCTGTAGGAGCAAGGCTTGCCCGCGAAGAATCCAACTCGGTCTAGCCGGCCTTGGTTTCATCCTTGCCTTTGACGCAGGCGAAGTCTTCTTCGCGCAGCTCAGGCAAATCCTTGGCGCAGTAATTACTACCCAGATCCTTCAGCGCGCCGCACATGCCTTCCAGCCGACCATCAACCGCTTGCAGATGATCGAGCAGTTGACCAATGGCTCGCGCCACCGGGTCCGGCATGTCTTCACCGACACCGTAGGCATCAAAACCGATCTTCTCGGCCATGGCCTTGCGCTTGGCGTCTTGCTCCTCGTCAGACTTGACGATGATCCGCCCCGGAATCCCGACCACCGTCGCACCCGGCGGCACAGCCTTGGTCACTACCGCATTGGAACCGACCTTGGCCCCGGCGCCGACCGTGAACGGCCCAAGCACCTTGGCGCCCGCCCCCACCACAACCCCGTCTTCAAGGGTCGGGTGACGCTTGCCTTTATTCCAACTTGTGCCGCCCAGGGTCACACCTTGGTAAAGGGTGACGTCATTACCGATTTCAGCAGTTTCACCGATGACGATGCCCATGCCATGGTCAATAAAGAAGCGACGCCCCACCTTGGCCCCCGGATGGATCTCGATCCCGGTCAACCAGCGACCAAAGTTCGACACCAGCCGCGCCAGCCACTTCCAGCCCATGCCCCACAGGGCCGAGGACAGGCGATGGATCCAGATGGCATGCATGCCCGGATAGCAAGTCAGGACTTCAAAAGCGTTACGCGCAGCCGGATCACGGTGGAAAACACTCTGGATATCTTCACGCAAACGCTCGAACATTTTTAATCCTTCCGCTTAAGAAGCTCGCCACGGGCCGCTTTCTGGGTTTCCGTGAGGATGCCACGCAATATATTCATTTCCGCCCGGCTGACCGAGCTTCGTCCGTACAACCGACGCAGGCGCGCCATCAAGTGCCGCGGCTTTTCCGGGTCGAGGAATTCGATGGCCACCAGGGTTTGCTCCAGGTGTTCATAGAATCGCTCCAGCTCATCCATGGTCGCCAGTTCGCCACTTTTGGTGGACGCCACTTCATCCTTCTCGACCTTGCTCGGCTGGCCTTGGGCCGCGAGCCAGGACATGCGCACTTCATAACTCAACACCTGCACCGCGGCCCCAAGGTTCAGCGAGCTGAACTCAGGGTCTGATGGGATGTGCACGTGATAATGACATCGTTGCAGCTCTTCATTGGTCAGGCCGGAATCCTCACGACCGAAGACCAAAGCGATCTCTGCACCTTGCGCGGCTTCCTCAACCACTTTCGTACCGCATTCGCGGGGATCGAGCAGCGGCCAGGGAATGCGCCGGTCGCGGGCGCTGGTGCCGAGCACCAGATTGCAGCCGACCAAGGCATCTTCCAAGGTGGCGACGACTTGCGCGTTTTCAAGGATGTCGCCGGCACCGGAGGCGCGGGCATCGGCCTCGTGGTGCGGGAACAACCGCGGTTCGACCAGCACCAGCCGCGACAGGCCCATGTTCTTCATGGCACGCGCAGCCCCGCCGATGTTGCCGGGATGGCTGGTATTAACCAGGACGACACGAATGTTATGCAGCACGGGAGGCGTTCTCGAACACAAAATGGGGAGCAGAATCTTACAGTTCATCCTACCGTTAAGCTATGAAAGCGAACACCGACCTTCACCTGTAGAAAAGTTCTGATAGAATGCCCGGCTTTCTTTAACAACCTTAGGTGACACATCCATGCAGCCCATGCTGAATATCGCGCTGCGCGCCGCCCGCAGCGCCAGTGAATTGATCTTCCGCTCCATCGAGCGCCTGGATACCATCAAGGTCGACGAAAAAGACGCCAAGGATTACGTATCCGAGGTGGATCGCGCCGCTGAGCAGAAAATCATCGACGCGCTGCGCAAGGCTTACCCAAACCACTCGATCCTCGGTGAAGAAACCGGCATGCACGCGGGCAACGGCATCGAAGGTGAAGAGTACCTGTGGATCATCGATCCGCTGGACGGCACCACCAACTTCCTGCGCGGCATTCCTCACTTCGCCGTGAGCATCGCCTGCAAATACCGCGGTCGCCTGGAACACGCTGTTGTTCTGGACCCGGTTCGCCAGGAAGAATTCACCGCCAGCCGTGGTCGCGGCGCTCAACTGAACGGTCGTCGCCTGCGCGTCAGCGGTCGCACCAGCCTCGACGGCGCCCTGCTGGGTACCGGCTTCCCGTTCCGTGATGACCAGATGGACAACCTCGACAACTACCTGGGCATGTTCCGCGCCCTGGTTGGCCAGACCGCCGGTATCCGCCGCGCCGGTTCGGCGAGCCTGGACCTGGCCTATGTGGCTGCCGGTCGTTTCGACGCGTTCTGGGAGTCGGGTCTGTCCGAGTGGGACATGGCTGCAGGCGCCCTGCTGATCCAGGAAGCCGGCGGTTTGGTGAGCGACTTCACCGGCGGTCACGACTTCCTTGAAAAAGGTCACGTTGTTGCTGGTAACACCAAGTGCTTCAAAGCAGTTCTGACGGCGATCCAGCCGCACCTGCCGGCTTCGCTGAAACGCTAAGCGAACGCCCACAAAAAAAGCACCCTTCGGGGTGCTTTTTTATGCCTGGAATTTAGCCGAGGCTGCTGTAAGAGCAAAGCTTGCTCGCGATGGCGTCGCACCTGCCTACATTTTTGGTGGGTGGGGGACCGCTATCGCGAGCAAGCTTTGCTCCTACACGGGGTGTCGCAGGCTGATAAATAGCGGGCACAAAAAAAGCACCCTTTCAGGTGCTTCTTTTTTGAATCCAGCCATCAGTTCATCACTGAGCAGGCTCATTCTGCGACAGGATCAACTTACCTTCCTTGTCGACCGGAATCTGATTGCCCGGATCACGATCCATCCGCACTTTGCCTTCCTTGCCATCCAGCGAATAACGGACGTCGTAGCCGACCACCTTGTCGCTGATGTCATTCACGGTGTTACAGCGAGTCTGGGTCGTGGTGTAGGTATCGCGATTCTGCATACCTTCCTGGACCTTGTTCCCCGCGTAGCCACCGCCGACAGCACCGGCAACGGTCGCGATCTTCTTGCCATTACCGCCGCCAATCTGATTGCCGAGCAAACCACCGCCCACTGCACCCAGGACCGTACCGAGGATCTGGTGTTGATCCTTGACCGGCGCCTGGCGGGTTACTGCAACGTCCTTGCACACTTCACGTGGAGTCTTGATCTGTGTTTTAACCGGTTCAACGGCCAATACTTGCGCATACTCAGGGCCGCTTTTAACCAGGCTGTAGGTGGCAACAGCGCCCCCGGCAGTCACACCGACAGCACCCAGTACCGCACCAACCAGCAACGACTTGTTCACATGAACCTCCTGACCATCACATGCGGATCGTTGTCCGCGCTTCTCCCAGCCTTGGAGCACAAAAAAAGGCGCGAGTTCAACTCGCGCCTTTTTGGGCAGACAGCGTAGAAGCGAGGGCCGTTATGGACGGTCGTCGACTTCCTTATCGGTCGCCGCAGGAGGGATCAGATCCTCGCTGCTCAGGTTCAGCCAGATCAGCACCACGTTCGCGATGTAGATCGACGAGTAAGTACCCGCCAACACACCGATAAACAGGGCGATGGAGAAGCCAAACAGGTTGTCGCCCCCGAAGAACAGCAGCGCCGCGATCGCCAGCAAGGTGGAGATCGACGTCGCCATGGTCCGCAGCAGGGTTTGCGTGGTCGAGATGTTGATGTTCTCGATCAGGCTGGCCTTGCGCAGGACACGGAAGTTCTCACGAACCCGGTCGAATACCACGATGGTGTCGTTGAGCGAGTAACCGATGATCGCCAGTACCGCCGCCAGTACCGTCAGATCGAAGGTGATCTGGAAGAACGACAGGATACCGATGGTCACGATCACGTCGTGAATCAGCGAAACAATGGCACCGACCGCGAACTTCCACTGAAAGCGGAAAGCCAGGTAGATCAGGATGCCGCCCAGCGCCATCAGCATGCCGAGGCCGCCCTGGTCGCGCAGCTCTTCACCGACTTGCGGGCCGACGAACTCAACGCGCTTGACCGTCGCCGGGTTATCGCCGCCAACCTTCAGCAGCGCTTCAGCAACCTGGTGACCCAGTTGCGGGTCTTCGCCAGGCATACGCACCAGCAGATCGGTCGTCGCGCCAAAGCTCTGCACGATGGCTTCGTGGTAACCCGACTCAGTGAGCTGGGTACGCACCTTGGACACATCGGCCGGACGCTCGTAGGTCAGCTCAATGAGCGTACCGCCGGTGAAGTCCAGGCCCCAGTTCATGCCCTTGTGGAAGACGCTGAAAATGGCCAGCGCCGTAAGGAACAATGTGACGCCGAACGCAAAGTTGCGAACGCCCATGAAGTTGATTGTACGTAACATGGCAGCCCCTTAAATCCACAACTTCTTGAAGTCACGACCGCCGAAGATCAGGTTGACCATCGCGCGGGTCACCATGATGGCCGTGAACATCGAGGTAAAGATCCCGAGGGACATGGTCACTGCGAAGCCCTTGACGGGACCGGTGCCCATCGCAAACAGAATCCCGCCGACCAACAGTGTTGTCAGGTTGGCGTCGAGAATCGCGGTGAATGCCCGGCCGAAGCCTTCGTTGATTGCCCGTTGTACCGTCATGCCCGCCGCGATCTCTTCACGAATCCGCGAGAAGATCAGAACGTTGGCGTCGACCGCCATACCCATGGTCAGCACGATACCGGCGATACCCGGCAGGGTCAGCGTTGCACCCAGCAGCGACATCAGGGCCAGCAGCAGCACCATGTTCACGCCCAGCGCGACGGTGGCGATGATGCCGAAGAAGCGGTAGATGGCGATGATGAACAGCGAGACAAACAGCATGCCCCACAGCGATGCATCGATACCCTTGGTGATGTTGTCGGCACCCAGGCTCGGGCCAATGGTGCGCTCTTCAGCGAAGTACATCGGTGCAGCCAGACCACCGGCACGCAGCAGCAGCGCCAGTTCGGACGACTCACCCTGGCCGTTCAGGCCCGTGATGCGGAACTGAGCACCCAGCGGCGACTGGATGGTCGCCAGGCTGATGATCTTCTTCTCTTCTTTGAACGTTTGCACTGCGACGTCTTTCTCGACGCCATCAACCACTTGCTTGGTGTAAGTGGTGACAGGACGTTGCTCGATGAAGATCACCGCCATGCTGCGACCGACGTTGCTGCGGGTTGCGCGGCTCATCAGTTCGCCACCGTGGCCATCCAGACGGATGTTCACTTCTGGCGTGCCGTGCTCGCCGAAGCCAGCCTTGGCGTCAGTCACCTGGTCACCGGTGATGATCAGGCCACGCTCGATCTGTGCCGGCGGACGCTTGCCTTCACGGAACTCGAAGGTTTCGGAAGTGGCTTTCGAAGCACCTGGCTCTGCAGCCAGACGGAACTCAAGGTTGGCCGTCTTGCCGAGGATACGTTTGGCTTCTGCGGTGTCCTGCACGCCCGGCAGCTCAACCACGATGCGGTTGGCGCCCTGACGCTGGACAATCGGCTCGGCAACACCCAGCTCGTTGACGCGGTTACGTACCGTGGTCAAGTTCTGCTTGATGGAGTATTCACGGATTTCCGCCAGCTTGGCCGGGGTCATCGCCAGACGCAGTACCGGTTGGCCATTCAGGTCGGCCGGAACAATGTCGAAATCGTTGAAGTTCTTGCGGACCAGCGCACGGGCCTGTTCGCGGGTTGCTTCGTCAGTGAAGCCCAACTGAATGGCGCCGCCCAGTTGTGGCAGGCTGCGATAGCGCAGTTTCTCTTTACGCAACAGACTCTTGACGTCGCCTTCGTAGACTTTCAAGCGTGCGTCGAGGGCTTTGTCCATGTCCACTTCCAGCAGGAAGTGCACACCACCGGACAAGTCCAGACCCAGCTTCATCGGGTGCGCGCCGAGGCTGCGCAGCCATTGCGGGGTGGTTTGTGCCAGGTTCAGTGCAACGACGTAGTCATCACCCAATGCCTTGCGCACAACGTCTTTGGCCGGCAACTGGTCTTCAGCCTTGGTCAGGCGAATCAGCCCGCCCTTGCCGTTGGCCGACAGCGTGGCTGCCTTGACGTTGATCCCGGATTCCTTGAGCGCCATGCTCACACGATCCAGATCAGCCTGATTGACCAACAGCGCAGTGCTTGCACCGCTGACCTGAATGGCCGGGTCATCAGGGTAAAGATTGGGAGCGGAATAAATCAGACCGACCGCCAGCACCGCCAGGATCAGAATGTATTTCCACAGAGGGTATTTGTTCAGCATCACGCCGCCCGCTTATGACGCGGGGCGCCTTGCGCGCCCCGTCGATTGAGTAGAAGTTGAAACTTAGATCGCTTTGAGCGTGCCTTTTGGCAGCGTGGCGGCGATGGCGCCTTTCTGGAACTTCATTTCCACGGTGTCGGAAACTTCCAGAACTACGAAATCGTCTGCCACTTTAGTGATCTTGCCGGCGATACCACCGGTGGTCACAACTTCGTCGCCTTTTTGCAGGCTGCCGAGCAGGTTCTTCTGTTCTTTGGCGCGCTTGGCCTGTGGACGCCAGATCATCAGGTAGAAGATGACCAGGAAACCGACCAGGAAAATCCACTCGAAGCCGCCACCCATTGGGCCTGCAGCTGCCGGTGCAGCAGCGTCGGCCATGGCATTAGAGATAAAAAAGCTCATTTAGCACTCCAGTTGCAAATGTTGAATCTTGGGGTCAGAAAACTCAGTCCAAAGGCGGAACAGGTAGCCCGCGTTTGGCGTAGAAGGCATCGACAAAGGCGGCCAATGTACCCTGTTGAATAGCCTCGCGCAAACCAGCCATAAGCACCTGGTAATGGCGCAAATTGTGGATGGTATTCAACATGCTACCCAGCATTTCGCCGCACTTGTCCAGATGGTGCAGATAAGCACGGGAGAAGTTCTGGCAGGTGTAGCAATCGCAGGTCGGATCCAGCGGCGAATCATCATGGCGATGGAACGCGTTACGGATCTTCAGCACGCCTGTATCAATGAACAGATGCCCATTGCGGGCATTACGGGTTGGCATCACGCAATCGAACATGTCCACACCGCGGCGCACACCCTCAACCAGATCTTCCGGTTTGCCAACGCCCATAAGGTAACGAGGTTTGTCAGCCGGCATCAGGCCCGGCAGGTAATCCAGCACCTTGATCATCTCGTGCTTGGGCTCGCCCACCGACAGACCTCCAATGGCCAGGCCATCGAAGCCGATCTTGTCGAGGCCTTCCAGGGAGCGCATGCGCAGGTCCTGGTGCATGCCGCCCTGCACGATGCCGAACAGCGCCGCCGTGTTGTCGCCATGGGCGTTTTTCGAACGCAGGGCCCAACGCAACGACAGCTCCATCGACACACGAGCGACGTCTTCGTCAGCCGGGTACGGGGTGCATTCGTCGAAAATCATCACGATGTCGGAGCCCAGGTCACGCTGGACCTGCATCGACTCTTCCGGGCCCATGAACACTTTGGCGCCGTCGACCGGGGAGGCGAAGGTCACGCCCTCCTCCTTGATCTTGCGCATCGCGCCCAGGCTGAATACCTGAAAACCGCCGGAGTCGGTCAGAATCGGGCCTTTCCACTGCATGAAATCGTGCAGGTCGCCGTGCTTCTTGATCACTTCAGTGCCAGGACGCAGCCACAAGTGGAAGGTGTTGCCCAGAATGATTTCCGCGCCGGTGGCGGTGATATCCCGTGGCAACATGCCCTTGACGGTGCCGTACGTGCCCACCGGCATGAAGGCCGGGGTCTCGACGGTGCCGCGTGGGAAAGTCAGACGACCGCGACGAGCCTTGCCGTCAGTGGCCAGCAATTCAAACGACATACGACTCATACAGTGTCCTCAGGGCCCGATTCTTTAGGGGCAGTCGGCGCAGGATTACGCGTGATGAACATCGCATCACCGTAGCTGAAAAAGCGGTAACCATGCTCCACCGCTGCTTTATAGGCAGCCATGGTTTCGGGATAACCGGCGAACGCCGAAACCAGCATCAACAGCGTGGATTCGGGCAAATGGAAGTTGGTGACCAGGGCATCGACCACATGAAACGGCCGGCCCGGGAAGATAAAGATGTCGGTGTCGCCACTGAACGGCTTGAGCACGCCATCGCGGGCGGCGCTTTCCAGGGAACGCACGCTGGTGGTCCCCACCGCCACCACCCGACCACCGCGCGCACGGCAAGCGGCAACGGCATCGACCACGTCCTGGCCGACTTCCAGCCATTCGCTGTGCATGTGGTGATCTTCAAGCTTCTCGACCCGCACTGGCTGGAACGTGCCCGCACCGACGTGCAAGGTCACGAACGTGGTCTCGACGCCCTTGGCCGCAATCGCCTCCATCAGCGGCTGATCGAAATGCAGCCCCGCCGTCGGCGCCGCCACCGCGCCCAGGCGCTCGGCGTACACGGTCTGATAACGCTCGCGGTCCGAACCTTCGTCCGGGCGATCTATATAGGGAGGCAACGGCATGTGCCCGACGCGATCCAGCAGCGGCAACACCTCTTCGGCGAACCCCAACTCGAACAACGCATCGTGCCGCGCCAGCATTTCTGCCTCGCCGCCGCCATCGATCAGGATCTTCGAACCGGGCTTGGGCGACTTGCTGGAACGCACATGGGCCAGTACGCGATGACTGTCGAGCACCCGCTCCACCAGAATTTCCAGCTTGCCGCCGGAAGCCTTCTGGCCAAACAGCCGCGCCGGAATCACCCGGGTATTGTTGAACACCATCAAATCGCCCGGACGCAAATGCTCGAGCAAATCAGTGAATTGACGGTGTGCCAGGGCGCCGCTGACCCCATCCAGGGTCAACAGGCGACTACCGCGACGCTCGGCCAAAGGGTGGCGAGCAATCAGCGAATCAGGGAGTTCGAAAGTAAAGTCAGCAACGCGCATGATGGGGTTCGTCTAGCAGGGGCCGGAAGTCTAGCCGAAATAGTGAAAATTCTCTATGTACCTGATTGACCGACGGTAATCTCACCTCTATACTTCGCCGCCATTGAGCCCTGATGGCGGAATTGGTAGACGCGGCGGATTCAAAATCCGTTTTCGCAAGAAGTGGGAGTTCGAGTCTCCCTCGGGGCACCATGTACATATATCCAGCGGTCCCTACCAGACCTTGGAAAGCAGATAAACCGGCACTTACGCCGGTTTTTTTGTGCCTGCGATTCCCTTGCACTCCCTTGCAAGCCCAACGTTATGTGAGTAGATTCGTGAGTAGATGAGTTTGGTCTAGAAATCTACTCACACATCGACGGGTACTCACTCCCGCCAGCGCTAGCGCTGAGGGGATTGCCGTGGCACTCACCGATACAGCCGCTCGAACAGCGAAACCGCGCGAAAAGCTTTACCGTATGGCAGATGCCGCGGGGCTGTGCCTCGAAGTAACGCCTAGCGGTTCAAAGCTATGGCGATTCCGATATCGCTTCGGCGGCAAAGCTAAAATGATGGGGTTGGGCGCTTATCCCACCGTCACCCTCGCCAAGGCCAGGGAGCGCCGCGAGGATGCCCGTCGCCTACTGGCCAACGGCATAGATCCCACCGCCCACAAACAAGCTGAAAAAACCGCTCAATCCGCCCTCGCTCACACTTTCGAGGAGTTGGCACGCGAGTGGTACGCCTACAACTCACCACGCTGGGCCACCTCCACAGCAGCCAAGGCGCTGCAATATATGGAGGCTGACATTCTCCCCGTTATCGGCCAGCGCCCGGCGCAAGAAGTCACACGACCCGAACTGGTCGCCTTGGTGCGCAAGGTCGAGAAGCGCGGTGCGCTCAACGTCGCCGGAAAAATTCGCCAGTGGTTAAGTCAGATTTTTCGCTACGGTCTTGCCAAGGGCTCAGTGGAGTCGAACCCTGCCACCGACTTGGATGTGGTCGCAGCAATTGCGCCACGAACCAAAAATCACCCACACGTCCCTCTATCAGAAATCCCCATTCTTCTGGGCAAACTCGATGCGGCAAAATGCGATGTCATGACCCGCATCGCGGTGCGCTTGCTTTTATTGACGGGCGTACGCCCCGGAGAACTGCGACACGCACCTTGGAGCGAGATCGATTTGGAGTCAGCCACCTGGACGATACCGGCTGCCCGAATGAAGGCCCGTCGACCGCATGTCGTCCCACTCCCCCACCAGGCGGTGGCCAGTCTGCTGGAGCTCAAGGAGATCACCGGGAGTTACCCCATCGCATTCCCGGGCCGGAACAACCGGGAACGCCCCCAATCCGAAAACACTGTTAACAAGGCACTGCACCAGATTGGCTATGAAGGTCGGCAGACCGGCCACGGATTTCGCCATCTGCTCAGTACCGAGTTAAACAGCCGAGGTTATAACCGGGATTGGATCGAGCGCCAGCTCGCCCACGGCGACCAGGATGAGATTCGCGATACCTACAACCACGCCCACTACCTCGAGCAGCGCCGGCAAATGATGCAAGCCTGGGCTGATTCGATAGAAGCTCTTTGTGCTGGCATAAACGTGGTGAGCATCAAGCGCAAGGCATGACAGCTTTGGCTGGCCTCGCCTATGTGGTGAAAAGCGGACTTCCCATCCGCCTGGTTGGCCGATCCATTCAGAGAAGGGAATGAGCAGGAACATTTAGCAATGGCCAAATTTGCAAGTTTTGATGAACTGCCGAAGTTCTTCGATCTCCATCACTACTCGGCAGCCAGAGAGTTTACCGCCACGGAATGGTTCAGGGTACTCAGCCAAAGATTCCATATGCTCACCCTTTTGGAAGCTGGTCGAGAACTTGAAGAGCGGCATCCAGAGCTCGCCAGAGCGTACAGTGCAGCATTTGCTCGTGATATCCAAAACATGAGGGGAATCGCTGTTGAAGACACTGACATTCCAAATTTCTTTGGCCCCCTTAGCTATGCGCAATATCTTGAGAATGCAACCTGCAGCGTCAGACCGCTGACATTGGCAGATTTTTATTCGCACGCGATTAACACGCCCGGCTATCTTGCGGAGCTAGAAGAGTGGTTGACTGACCCGATTGGCAAATTCGTCATTGGTACTGATATGGACGTCATGGGTCCGCTATTACTCAACGGTCCTTCAGGGACGAGTGATGGACATATAGGCATCGATGCTGATCTGAACCAGCCCGACAACGTTTTGATACATGATTTTACGATTCAGCTTCCAAAAATCCGAGCCGCAACCAATCACTACCCTAGAAAATCAACCTACAGCCCTAAATTCGAGAGTTGGGCACGCTACGGTCTTTTGCCTTATTTGGATTTGAAAATCTGGCAAATGGAAACCGGCACCAAAATCTCGCAGGATGTAATGGCCCTCGCAATTACCCCGCACCGCGACGGGAACAGCTTTCGGACAACAATCGTAACTGCCGAAAAATTAAGGAAAAATCGCTGTCAAGACGTTCTGCAGCTGGCCATCGCGGAACACGCAGCAAAACGCGCTGCCCACCTGGGCTGAGCGAGCACTGACTTTCTGTAACTTTTTACCCACCAAAACTCGCCGCGAAAAAATTCGTTGTTGCGTATTTAATCGTAGCCATGCCTAGCAAACCTCAGGAGGTGCTCGGAATGGCTACTCATGAACCCCACCGTTTTATCCGCATCAAAGAAGTCCTGTCCATCACCTCGTTGAGCCAGTCGGAGCTTTATCGCCGAATCAAGACTGGCACCTTCCCGCCCCAAGTAAAACTGGCTCCAGGCCATTCGGTTTGGGTGCAGTCCGAGGTTGATTCGTGGGTGGCTGAGCGCATTACCGAAGCTCGTACCGAGGTGGCGTGATGAGCAATCAATCGAACTCTCGCATCCTCTTGCTTCACACCTGCCCCTGCTACAGGCAGGGCACAACCGAAAGCGCAATCCGACTGGCGACAAAGGGCAAAACAAGTCCACCCGCGCTCATCACTCGAGAATGGGTGTCGGACCTGCAGCTGAGGTCAGCCTCTGGCAATCCCTCCCCCTCAGAGCCGTCACTCCAATCCCCGGAAAGGACATTGGCACCACCCTCCAGTCGAGGACTGCTAACGATGTTATTCCCCCACCACCAACCTCCGCCCATCAATGCGGATGAAGCCGCTGCATACCGCAGGAAGGCCATTCGCGCTCTGCGCGACAACGCGTCGGTATCCGTCCGCCTCACACGCTATAACCGCCATATGGCAACGGCCCGTTTCCTGGAGGCGAAATCAGCATCCGGTAAAAACCTCGAATGGCCTGAATCCCCTCTTCCCGCATCCAGTCAGGACCTTGGAGGGCCGATCTGATGCGCACCCTTCGACGCTCAACACATGACCGGCGACTTGGAAACTGCCTCGCCAACACCAATCGCCCGCTCCAGATCCATGGTCGCAACGCCAGCATTTTTCGATTGGCACTGCCCCATTAAGAAAAGGGCTTAATCATGATGACTTTCCAACACTGCCCAGTGGCGGTGACACCGAAGGCTCGCCCGAAATTTGAAAAATCGATTCCGGATCGTGCTTGGGCATATTTGTCGGAAACATACTCGAGGGCTGCCAAATGACCAGCGTACCGTCCAAGGGTGGCGATGCGGTCACCATGATCAGTCTGGAACTGGTCGATTTCATCAACAGCCACCGAGCCGAAGGTGCGCCCACTTTGGGGCACAGCGACTTCCTCAAAAAGGTACCCAGGGTTCTGAAAAAAGATGCGGGAAAATTTTCCCACATCTATCTCGACTCAATGAACCGCCGACAAAAATGCTACCGCCTACCCAAGCGTGAGTGTTGCCTCATGGCGATGTCGTACAGTTACGATTTGCAGGCGGCCGTGTTTGACCACATGAGCGAACTGGAACTGCGACTCGCACAGCGGGCCGCTTTCCCCATCCCCCAGACTCGCGCAGATGCGTTGCGCCTGGCGGCCGACCTCGACGAACACAACGCCAGGCTTGTGCTGGAGAACAGAGACCTCAGGCTGGGACTTGAAACCCCTGAGCCGTCTTTCCAGATAGGGCTGACGCCCGTGCAGTTCTGTCGCACCTTGAACGGGGTCAACAGTCAGAAAATCAATCACTTCCTACTGGAGTCCGGCTGGATCTACAACGCCGAAACTGATCCTGATCGCGCGCCGAAATATCGGACCCGAAGTCGTGCCCGCGATAACTATCTGGCCGAAGATGTGCGCAGCATTGCTCGGCCTGGCCAGAAGCCAATCCTGACCTACTCGTTGACGCTGTTGCTGGCGGGTTCCATCCGCCTCCACGAGTGGTACCTGGAGCAAAAGCTGCCGATGAAGTCCAGTTGGGATGGCTCGCTGATGCAGCGCCGGAGCTACCGGGAGGACCTTCAATGAGCACGATGATCATGAGTGCCTGCTGGCCATTGCAGGGCATGAGTGCGACGCAAAAGGCCGTGTTGATCTCGCTGGCAGACAACGCCAATGACGAGGGGGTCTGCTGGCCGTCAGTCCCCAAGATTGCCATCCGTACCTGCCTGTCAGAACGCGCTGTTCAGGGAGGCATCAAATGGCTGTGTTCCACCGGGATATTGTCAGCGGCCGAGCGAATTGGTCGCTCGACTCTCTACACCCTGACCCCCGCAGCCTATGCCCCCCCGCAGGAACTGCGCCCCGCAAATGACGCGCCACATCCCCCGCAGGTACTGCACCCCTCCCCCGCACAAGCTGCACCACCCCCCCGCAGCAGCTGCGCCCAGAACCATCATAGAACCTACAAGGAACCTTCAGCAGAACCGCCATCTTTTTTGCCGGCCCTGATCGGGCAGTCGATCGACGATGCACGTGAAAGGGTTTCAGTGAAGTATCCGAAGGCGCAGGACGACGAAGATCGCAAACAGGCCTGCCGAAATATTTGGACGGCGTACTCGACCGCCTATTTCGACCGGTACCACACCGAGCCCGTTCGCAATCAAAAAGTGAACGGCCAGGTCAACGACCTGCTCAAGCGTTTGGGACGCATCGAAGCACCGCGGGTGGCCGCTTATTTCGTGGGCATCAACGATGCGTTTTTGCTCCGGGGTTGTCACGAATTCGGCGCGTTGCTGGCCAAGGCCGAAGCCTACCGCACGCTGTGGGCGACCAACGCTCAGGTCAATTCCGTCACGGCGCGGCAGATTGAGAACACCCAGGCCAACCTGGACACCGCCGAACAGGCCAAGGCCATGATCCGCAACGAGGGTTCGAAAAATGCTTTCCTCTGACGAAAAATCGCAACTGGTCGACGCCTTATGCGTCACGGCGGAAGCCATGGGCACCACCTTGAGTCCCGGCGCCGCGAAAATGATGGTCGATGACTTGGCCAGGTTTCGGGTGGACGAGCTGGTGATCGCCCTGCGCGCGTGCCGTCATGAGGTCACCGGGCGCCTGACCCTGGCAGCGATCATGCAGCGGGTCCAGGCGGCCGATGGCCGACCGGGCAAGGACGAAGCCTGGTCCATTGCGCTCGCCGCGAATGACCAATTCGACACCGTGGTAATGACCGAAGAAATTTTGCTGGCCATGTCGGTGGCTGAGCCCGTTCTACACCAAGGCGACAAGGTCGGGGCCCGCATGGCCTTCATCTCGGCGTATGAGCGCCTGGTGTGTGCTGCCCGCCAGCAACTCAAGCCTACCGACTGGCGGGTGTCGATGGGGTTTGACCCTCAACGACGGGTCATGGCCATCGAACAGGCCGTACTGATGCAGCGGTTATCTGCGGACGTAGCCAAGCAAACCCTGATCAGTTTGGCCTGTGCACCGATGACCGAAAATGCACAAGCGATTGCCGGTCTGATCACCGGCGAACCTGGTGCCCCCTCGCCCGAAGTCAGGGATCAATTGCGCAATCTCCGCGACACCACGCTGCGCCAACATGAGCATCAGGAAAAAGAACGACGCGCAAGCGTGCAGGTGTCATGCAACCACCTGGCACCGCGTATGAGTGATCGGGTGTCCAAGGCTGCCCCGCGCCAGCAGGAGCGCCAAGATGACTAAGGTAGCTGCGCCGAGCAAAACGCTGCACGTGCTCGTGACGGACGCCGAGATTCGCAAATATGCGGCAACCCAGGTCCGGCAGTTGCGCGACCCACGCTTCCCGGCCTTACGCTTTCGCTACTCCTCCACCAATCGGGCCAAAGGTTCGTGGTTTGTCGTGGTGGGTGACAAATGGGGCAAGGCAGGCAACTACCCGGATATCAACGCCAAGGCCATGCAGGCCACGCTGCCGGCGATTCTGCTGCGACGGGCTGCCGAGCCGGGGGCACGCTCGACGCTCAACCGCTGGCAAACGGTCGGTGATCTGCTGACGTGGTACCTGGAGCGCATGTCCCGTGATCGCGGTTTATCGGCCAAACGCAAAGCCAGCGCCAAGTCGGCCGTGCGTCGCCAATTACACCCCCGACTGAACGCCTTGCCGTTGGCCGGCCTGGACCGCGCCACCCTCGACCAGCTGTTGTTGTGGCCGATGCAGGAACAGTACGCCCTGTCGTTTGTTCGCTCGGTGTACGGCGTGTTGACCGTGGCCTTCCGCCAAGCCGCGCGACTGGGTCTGATCGCGATCAATCCCATGGCCAGCTTGAAATTCAACGATTTTGTGCAGACCCGGATCAAGCCCAAGCCGGCGCATTTACGCGCGGAAGACCTGGAGGAGGTCTTGGCGAACCTCAGCACCGAGTTCGCGACATCCCCGGTCGGAGGCATGCTGGTGCTGATGATGCTGTGCCATGGCACCCGTTTGGGTGAAACCCGGGTGGCGCGCTGGAAGCACATCGACCTGACCCGCCGCCACTGGTTCATCCCTGCCGACGACACCAAGACCAAGCGCGAACTCACGCTGCCCCTGACCGATCAAGTGTGTGCGTTGCTGCGGCGCTACCGCGAGCACCAAGCTGCTCACGGCTACGTCGGGACCTACCTGTTTCCCGGCCAGTCGCGACACCCCTTGAGTGCGAGCAAGGCCAGCCAGGTGTTTGTTCGTTTGGGTCAGGGCAACTGGACCAGCCACGACCTGCGCAAGGTGGCCCGCACCGCCTGGATGGACCTGGGCGTGGACTACCTGGTGGGCGAGATGCTGGTCAACCATGCGATGAAAACCCTGACCGCCACCTACATCCACACCAGCGCCGACACGCTGAAACGCAAGGCGCTGGAGGACTGGCATGCATGGCTCGACGAGCGAGGGTTTGCGGCGCTGCATCACGGGACAGGACCGGGACAGGCGACTTCAACCAACGTGCTGCACGCCCCTGTGCGCAAGGCTCTCGGGCAATCCCAGAATCCATTGCCGAGGAGGATGTTTTGAGGTTCAACGAGAGGGGCCATCACTTTCGCTCATCACACCTTTTGATGCCAACCACTGACGGTGGATGCCGATGGTCTGACCGGCGAACCTCACGGTGCCTCCCGAGCAAAGACCGCAAAAACGCAGCGGTGAATCGAACGTTTCAAGCGACCGCGAAGGCCAACCCGGTCGGAGTCGGCCTCCCCTAATGTGGAAAGGTACTCCTGGCCCCCACCCCCCATTGCGGGTAATTCGAGCCCCGACGTCGAACGATGTATGAGTTTTTTTGACTTTCCCGGTTCCGCTTTCATTTATGTGTCATTGAGGTAGTTATGGCGAATCAAAAAGAGCTGGCCCAACACCTGGACTTGACCGATCGGCAAGTTCGCTACTTGCTTGCAACCGGTATCCTGCCTGCCTCGCGGGGCAATGGTGGTTTAAATCTAGCGGACTGTCGCCTCGCTTATTTTCGTTACTTACGAGGGCTCCGCAGTGGCCAAGTAAAAGCGGAAGCGGGTCATCTGATTGAGGACGATTTCGACCCCTTGGTCGATGACCGGCTGCAGGCCGCACGACTGAGGCTAACGACTGCGCAGGCCGTCGCCCAAGAGAAAAAGAACGAAGTCATGGAGGGGCAATTAGTCCCGGTAGAGTTTGCCACTCACGTCTTGAGCAAGATCGTTGCACAGATCGCCTCCCTGCTCGAAACGGTGCCACTCAAACTTCGACGCAAACATCCAGAGATGGATGTTAAGCAGCTCGAATCGCTACAGCGTGAACTGGCATTGGCGCGCAACCTAGCGGCGGAGGTAGATCTGATGCTACCGGAGTATCTACAAGACTACCTGGAGAGATACGTCGGACATTGGCGAGGGTGAGTGTTTATAAAATCCGAGGCGACTCACCGGATTGTCGGTCGTCAAGACCGATGATCTAGCTTCGCTCAACGAGATCTATTAAGCGCAAATAACGTGGATCTGATGTCAGGACAGGATCGGTTTCCGCAATCAGTGCTAGCACCGTAGGTAACTCATATGGCGGACGGGTGAGTACCTGTGGTGTGATTGTATTCATCAAATCCAGCGTCGCTTCAGGGAATAGAGCGGCAATCGGTTTTTTATCGCTGAGCTCTTGAGTGAACCGGAAAAACGGATGATCGTTCGTCTCCTGCGGTACCAAGAACTTCTTCACCGCTTCGTACACAGTTGGAAAATTGTCACCGGTATCATCAAGCAGGCCGATCCACGCTCTCATCGATGCAGAGGTCCTATATCGGCGCTCTCTTGGCCAGTTATCATTAACGAAAGGGATTACATGTTCGATCCAGCCGTTCTCGTTCTCCTGTCCAACACGCCCTAACCAGAAAATAAATTTATTCCGTGTATCGTCGGACATTGTCCGAAGGACCATACGCATTTCGCCTCGTGAAAGACCGCTTGGCTCATCCGGGTAAAACACCCGCATGAAGCCTAACCATTGGGCGGCTAACTCTGAAAAGTCGCGATCCCAAGAAAACTTTTCGACCCGCGGAATAAGGTCAAGCAGGATCGGCTTGATGATCTCAGCCAATAGGGGTGAAGGCACTCGACTATGAAGAAATCCGTTCCATGCTGGTTCCGAAGCGGGATGCTCGAAGGCCAACATCGGAATAAGGCGCTCCTTAGTCCAGCCGGGATCAACAAACATGAGCCAGTTCAGTCTACGAGTCGTTATCGACACAGCGTGGTCTGCCCCCTCGCCCTGCACGGTAAAGAGGCGCTCGATCCGAGATTTGATGTTATCTGGGATTAGTGACCCAGCTTCCTGTTTCTCTCCGGGCACTGCATGGAAAAGGGCCTCAGCACACATGCCGACGGGGCCGTTGATCGCATGGTCAAATGTGCGCCGTGACCGTCGAATGACTTTTCCACCTTGGCGGATCTCGCCAAGACTGCTATTCCCGGTGTCCTCTCCACCGCTCAGGATGCCATCGACGATGTGATCGTAGACTGCCCAACCGAGAGCGCCATCAAACTCAAGGACCGCGACCAGGTTCTGTTCGAGCCATCGGCCCAGGTTATGACGCAGTTCAGCTATAACCCCATATGGAAGTCGTGCTACTCGGTTCAGGAATACGCGTTTCAGCCTAGGCGTGATTTCTGTAGGAAGTTCACTGATCATGGATGACCAGAACGCCTGCGGATAGTCGCCAGTCCTTCCTGCAATCGTGAGCGCAGACAGCGCTTTTCTCGGATTGATCTTCACCAAACCAGTGAATGGCCTCTTCTCGGTGAAGTTGTCGAATTTGCGCTTAAGATCTTCTTTCGCCTTAAGGATGACCTCATTCACAGGGAGGTCTATAAGCTCGTCCGGCGCCTCGTCCGTACCAACCCAGCCCACCTGTGACCCCTGTTTGGTCACCGTCGAGGTAGCCCAACCGTCGTTCCATCCAGGAATGCTACTGATAATCTCGGCAAGCCGTTCACCGCGATCTGCCATGAGTTCACAACCTTGTAGTTCGAGATACCGAGCGTATCTGGCGGCGAACCCATCCCGCAGCCTATGGAACTCCTCGTCAGGCCAATGGGAAAGTTGATCGGGGCCCTTCAAGATTCGATCAGTGAGATGATTCCGGTACTCCTGAGAGAACTCTCTCCATCGGTCCACCAGTAGGAAAAGAAGCTCTCGGACCACATTGATGTCCCAGAATATCTCCTGATCTAGGGACAAGACTTCTTCGGCAACATGGTCTGCCTCAAAGACGTCGACTTTGCTGAACGCATACAGCTTGAGCTTCCGGAAGAAGAACAGGTCTGTCGCTGGCCAAGTCGTTGCATGTGCATTCGCCAGTTCTGGCCACCTGGCAGCCATTCGGTCAAAAAGTTGGACGAACCACGTCAAGACCTCCGCGACTTTTGTAACATGCTCTCTTCCATCGGCATCACGGTCCGGATAGCAGGTCGGGGAATTGAAGTAGACGGTCTCGATATCACCCAACAACCCTGAGGCGACGGTTAGCTGTTCCTCCAGGATGCCCAATACCTGTGGCAATAGATCGTCGGGGACGTCTAAATCTTCGTTGTGCCGATCAAGGAACGCGACTTCGTACTGACCGAGGTCGCCGAGATGAATTTCCTTCCAGGGTACGCAGGGAGGTCTGGACTGCCCCAAGCCAAACGGTGGTTTGATCTCCAATCGAGGGGTCGCTACTCTCCTGAATTCTCGTAGAACACTGGCAGTCCAACCTTCCGCATTCAACCTTTTCTTCAAGTCGAACCAGTCGCCATTCCACTGACGATTGCGAGGATCTCGATGGTGTTCGAGGATCAAGTTCCAGATATGACGAGCACGCTCGTGGAAAGCCTCCAAGCGTTCCAATTGCCATTCGAATTGTCGCAGCAGTCGCGGATGCAGTCCGTTCTGCCGAATGGCCCACCAAGCCAGCACAGGGCTATCGATTGACTTGCTGAACCAGGTGATGAGGTGGCCTAGCCTTGTCGGAGTTGCCTCGAAACCTTCGGCCTGTCGCGCACCCAACCGATGAAACTCATGTGGATTATCGTCTGCATCGCGCCAGACTAGGAGATTGTCGTTGCTGACGCCTTGTCTGCGATCAGAATCAGAAATATCCCGCAGATCGTCATCAAGCCCATAAGCGGCCACAGGGTCGAAGGTCTCTGCGTCAGCGCCATAGCCGCTACTCTGATTGCCTGATCGGACATTCGCATCCATCACACATACCCATTCAGGATGCGGTGTCGGATCAGCCTCCGAGAACGATCTTGCCCCCTGTACTGTGCGAAGGACATGAGCAACTTGGCCACGCTCATGAGGGGCCAGATCCTTCGGGTCTCGCTGGCTTTTAGCAATTATGGACGCACGCCAGCTGCGCGGATCGTCGGCACGGTCTGCCCAAGCTTCCATGCTCTTCCACAAGTCCAGATGATCGGAATAGGCTATGGCGGTGACACCTCGGTCACGCCACTTAGCCTCAATCTCTTCAGGAAGTCCTCGGTCAAAAGCGTAGAGTCTAGACCGGTCATACTGGCCGTCATGGTTGAGACCCTGAAGAAGATATTTGATTGGTGGGTCTTCCGCCTGATATCCGACCAAAACGACGGTATATCGTTCGAGGAGGTGCCTGATGAAATTGGTGGCCCACCCTTCTGAGAGGTAGGCGCGCCCAAAGTCCGCGCTGCTCAGTACGTAGGGATGACTTTCAGAGGCTGCTTCCACCAGTCGCCCATGTAGATACGTAATCCCTTCTATCTTCGATCCGAAATTCAGGTCGGGAAAAGCAGGGGGTACATGCCGGACCAAATGCTCTCCGCCCTGCCCTAACTCGAACAATCGGTCGAAGTTCGTCGTGACAATCTGCGGCACGTCGCTCTGACTCGAAGAAATGCGTTTTATCAGACCATGCTCACGTCCAAAATCTTTGATTTCCAAGGGAGCACTCAGCCGCTCCGTGACCAAAGCGTTGACTTCATCCTTGCCGTATTCAAGGTGGAGGAGGTTGAAAATTTGGTCGAGTGGGACATTCGCTGCAGATTGACCGTCCAGCCATGGCCGAAACGCGGCCATGATTTCTGAATCGGCTGGCGGGTCAAAGAATTCTATGACGTACCGAGTGAGGCCGACAAAGGTCGGCATTCCAGATGGCAACGAGACTCCGGCACCGCACAGAAACACGACGCGACCAGAATCACAACGTTCTAGGAGGGTATCCGGAATGGAGGGACCATCGGAATGGAATCTCATGAGCTCAATTCATAAATGTTATTCATAGATCCTGCTGCTGGATTGGCGAGTGCGCCTGCTTCGATGGTAGCTCCACAATACGGAACCGCATCAGGATAGGCGCACATCGACGATGCTGCGGTCACCGTCGCCAAATAGCTCTCGTCGACCAACATTTTTAACCCCAAGAGTATCAGCAAGGACGAATTGGACTTGAGCATTCTGCTCACTGAGGCTGGTCGGTAGCGGGCGATATTTCAAGGTCCAACCTATGCGCCTGACAGGTGACTCAAGTCATTCGCACCGCTGACCGGGAATGCATGCCAAGGAGTTCGGAAATGGCTGCACAGTCAGTGAGCTCGGCGTCATCATCACTGCGAGAGTCGTCTTAATGAACTCTTTGTTTCGGTCTATCGCGGCTAGTGGGCCGCGACGCTGTCTGCAACTTCGACCGATCGCGTTGTGCTACCCAGTTTGAAAGCTCCATGATGGCGAGTTCAAAGGCAAGTTGATTTTCGTTGATCTTGAACAGCAGGGAAGGTAGCAGGTCTGAGTTTGACATTGCGTTTCTGCGTGGAGAGGAAGCGCAGCAGAGATCCCGTTAGCCACGAGCAGATTTATGTTGGCTCTGCTGATGCCCTGCCATGGCACGCGGTTAGATGTATTGCCATATATCGTGTGTCACTAGAAGAAGCAACGTTTAGCCAAACGCAATTTCGAGAATATTCGTCTGGTAGGCTACTCCTATATAAATCTCAGAATGTAAATCTGGCCTAGGATAGAATTTTAGTTCTGCACCACTCAATGCCAATAGATTTTTTGCCCTTGTCATTCCAATACCGCTACCGTTTTTCCCAAATTTTTGTGCTTCCTGCCCAGAGTAGCCCTCGACAAAAATATTTTCAATTTCCTGCTCCGCAACCTTCAGGCTTATCATGTTTAATGTAATAGTTTGCCTTCCGCTATCTTTACATTTTTTTACCGAGATTCGGAGTTCTGAACGAGGCCGAGCGTATTTCGATGCATTCTCTATTATATGGTAAAACGCAACTTGGAAGGTATCGTAATCCAATCTAATATATTCATTTGTTTCTTCAACGCGAGCGTCTATTAAAGCGTCATCAAAAACTGAGAAAAAAGGATACATTGCATTCATTAGAACCTTATGAATCGGATGACTCAACAGTTCCAGATCTATTTTTCCGTTCATTAAAGCAGCATGGACATTGACTTCGCTTTTAAACTGCATGCTGTTCTTGGCAATATGTATTAATGCCTTCGCTGCCTTCAGGGAATCTCGCTCAACCGCTGTTGTGATGGCATCACCCCATTCCTCCCTTGTCATATATTTTTTTGAGAGTAGGTGCTGCGGAATTATAGAGAACACGCTTAAAGAATTATGTGCGTTGAGCGAAGTCAAATTATGTATGAGTCTGTTGACGTTCGCGCTTAGGTCTGTCTTGGATTCTTCATATGTATCTGAAATACGATCAGCAACAGCCAACAACACCTCTGCTTCGCGATTCATTATTTTAGAACTTAGAATATAAGTCTTCTCATCCGAGATGCATATAATACCTGCTTTATCATTTTTGCTTTTTGAGATTCGAAACTCTTTCTTCCCAATCTTAAATTTTTTAGAAGCGGTTAATAGCTCTACAGACAGTACCACCTGAAGATATTCTTCTGGAATACTGTTGAAAAGTACGGCGCCTTCGCCATCCGTTAGCCTAAAGCCGAACATTTGAGTACCTGCTATGAAAATTTTTCTATGAGAGCTTCAAATCGGTAAGGATCGGAATCTTTTGGCAAACTACCATCGACTATCTGTAGCACCCTATGAAACCATGCGCCTTTTTTTTCCGAAGAGTAAATTATGACTTTTTTATTACTCTTGTAGCGCTCCTTTAACGCTTCAGCAAGCCCGAGCCCTTCCTCTTTAAACTGAAGCTTTATGCCGACGCCTTTTATATCTACAAAAATAATATCAGCGTAGCGTATTTCATTTTGGCCGAGACTCTGAACATCTTTAATCTGCGAGGTATTTATCCAGCCAGACTCTTTGAGTATATCCGTTACTGGAAAGTCGATATCATCAATGAACAGGATTCTAGTTTTTTGCTGTCGTTCTTCAAGGGAAGTACTTTTGCTCTCTTTTTCGTTCAATGGTGAGGGTTTATTTTCCTCAGAAGGGTAAACATTTACGGAAACATTGGTGGCTTGACTGACGGCTCCGTCAGTGACTGTACTAACCACAGCGCCATTATCCCCAGTCGTTTCGATTGTTTGGCTATTGATAGCTGGTTCCACTGACTTGCCTGAATCAGCTTTAGGTTTGAACAGTTTAATGAGCCACACGCCAACTCCTGCTATAACCGTGACACCTATACCCGAAAATATCCAGCTAATATCTGTATTAACGAAAAGTGATGACATCCACAACTCCTATTTATTCAATTTTTAGAAAACCTATATTGGGCTGTAGAGTTTCTAATCGAGAAAATTCTACGTAATCTAGGTTAACTGCCTCGCCACCAACTCCATATTTCAGCACCGTCGCTGATACTCGATTATAACGAGATAGTAGCGGCACGATGATATCATCAGACATTTACTTGCTGGTCAAGCTACCTCAGTCGTGCAATCCGAGCGGACAGCTGCTTTTTGCCGAATTTACCATCAAGGCTCTCTCATCTCGGGGCTCCATAAAATGAGTGTCCACCTTCCGTTACATCCAACCACCCATGATATTTCCTCAAATATCAGGCTCAATGGCTGGAAGCGATAGGGCCGCACGAATTTCATTCACGTTTTCGTAGAAGTGCTCGCTTATTCCGAAAAGCCCTCTTCGAATCTCGCGAACGAGTGCTTCATCTTGCTTCGCGATCTCAATAAATAAGGCAAAAGTTAAAGAAATCCCTCGGGGGAGCAGAATGTAACCCCTATCTACTAGCTGCCTAGCACGTAGTTCAAGCAAAGGGAGATTGCCCTTAAAAACAGCATCTACTTTATCTGCGCTGCCTAACTCAAGTTTATTACTGAGGTAGCGATCGTATTGAATTGTATGTTCGCTTTCAAACCAGTTTGGAATGATTTCGATTCCGAGTTTGTTGGCGAGCTCAGAATCCATTGCAGAAACGAGCAAATTCGATCTGGCATACGTGGATATGCAGTTATAAAACTCTCTCTCTAGCGTCTCAATAATCAAAGCGTTTTTTGATTTGCCAAGCGTATTAGCGACTGCAGCGATAGTCTTGTCCAAACTACTGCTCAGATTACGCAGCGTAAATGAGACCGTCTCAATTTTTTCAGCGTCAGACATAGGATCACTCCGTTAAGCCTCCTCGACCTGAGGCGACGGATCCATATTTGCTCAAAAGAACCACAATGTCAATTGTGGTTCACAATATATATTTTGGTTCGATCTTGGAGCTAGCACATCATTGGCAGCCTGGAACAAGCCCGATCCGGGTTAGGTGGACTGCGCGACCCTACGCTCGCTTTTGGCCGAAAGCAGTAGCTATCTACAATGATGCATTGGTCACAGCTCTGTTCGCCCCCCCCAACTTTTGCTCGTAAAATCCATTCCTTTGTAGCAGTTTCTGAGCATCCATCATCGTGTTGAGGCGCTGCTATTCTTGGTGTTTCTCGAACGGAGTCGATTCCATGTCAGATGAATATTCGTTATCGGATGTGCTGGAAAGGATGTATCAGAACCAGCTCGGGCTGGAGGCAGCCTTAATGGAGCTGGCGCTTCAAGCTGAAAAGCAAGGGCTGACCGAAGTCGGTGAAAACGTTCGTGGTGCCCTATGGGCGATTGGAGAAAACGCTGGCCACATCAAGCAGGGGTTGGCCAAGCTCAGGGGAAAGAGCGCGGATAGATAGCAGTTTCTCTGTCGAATCAGGATCATTTTTACCATCTGACTGACAGGCCGCTTTTGACTCTTTGGGACGTTCAGGAGGTCTGCCCCGGATGCTACCGGCACGGTGGCTTCGGCACCTCCTCAACTGTACACTTTGCCGGCGCAACTCAGTGTTGCTGAACTAGCAATCGGGGATTTACGACGCACTTCAAGCCCACCATAAGGCTGCGAGGAGCCTGCCCCCCCTGCTTCTCGCCAAAAGATATGGCACAGCTACAAGCGTTCGGAAGCTAATGGCCCCATCTAAGAGCACATCGAAGCCGAAAGCTCCTGGCGGCGGCAGCGCGAAACGCGCGTCCGCGACGCTGCGGTCGACGAGCGGCGCCGGGTTCGAGTTCGAGGACCTGATAAGCGCTTGGCAATTAGTGAAGGCCCTGTCAGGTGAGCAGGCACCGGGTATCGGCGGCGTACTCACGCAGGTCCAAGCCCAAGTCTCGACCTTGGGATGGTGCATTGACGACCTGCTGCTGACGGCCAAGACCACCACCGCGCTGCGGCGGCTTGCGATCTCCGCGAAGGGCAATTTGCAGGTGACCGCGGCCGGCCTCCCCGCGGACTTCGTGATGCGCGCTTGGGAACAGTGGCGTGACCCGCAGGCGCTATTCAACCGAGCAGCCGACGGACTGGCCCTGGTCACGCTCGGCACCCATCAGGCGTTCGACCCGGCGTGGCGCGAAGTGAAGAACGCGTGCAGCGGCACGGATACCGCACTCGCTATGAGCCGCGTCCGCAGCAACAAAAGGCAGTCTGGCGTCTTCGACAGCGTCCAGAAGCCCGGCGGCGCGTCCGACGAGGAGACCATCGAACTCATTCGCCGCCTGCACGTGCTGCCGACCGACTTGCAGTTCGCGCATTCCGAGAACGAGACCCAGGCGATCGCGCAATGCCGCCGCTTGCTCGCGTCTGGCTGCGTCGACGAAGCGCAGACTCTTTGGAAGGGCCTCATCAACGTCGCGAAGGAGGTGCGCCTTCGCAGCGGGACCATCACCGTACTGGACTTATTGTCCTTGCTCCGGGTTCAGTTCGGCCTCCGCCATCATCTGGACTTCGAGCGTGATTGGGAGACACTCTTCAACATCACCGTGGACTACAAGGCGCGGATAGAGACGGAGTTACCGTCTGGCTACGTCATCCCGCGAACAGCGGAGAAGGCGTCGCTCCAAGCAGCTGTCGCCGACCACCCGTTCACGGTGGTCTTCGGGGAGTCAGGCTCGGGCAAATCGGCGCTGATCAAGTCTGTGTTGGACGGCGCGTACCCCTTCTGGAACCAGGTGTGGTTCGGCTCGGAAGACCTGAAGACGGCGCTTAGCGCCGCCCGCCGCGGTGCCCTCCCTCTCACGCACGAACTTTCGCTAGTGCTAAACGCCACGGTCAAGCCGCAGAACGTGTTGGTCATCGACTCTGCGGAACGCATTGAGGCCAGCGAGTTCGTCGTCATCCGCCAGCTGCTTCAGGCTATCTTGGCGAGTGACGGCGAAGAGGCCGAGGACACGTGGCGGGTCGTCATCGTTACGCAGACGCATAGCTGGGTCGAAGACGAAGAGACTATACTTGGCGGGCGGAAAGCGCATCTTGTCGAGGTCGAAGCACTCAAGAGCGATGCGGTGAAGCTGGCGCTTCTGCCTTCGCCCACCTTGGGCTGGCTGGCCGCGCATGACGACACCATTTTGGCGCTGACTAACCTGCGGACATTGGCGTGGGTCATCAAGGCGGGTGCAGCGCTGGGGGCGAACGTCGGCGGACTGGCGTCTCACACCGCCATCGCCGACCGCCTCTGGAAGTATTGGACGAAGGATCGCGCCGACTTGCAGGCTTTGATGATGCGCCTCGCCCAACGAGAAGCTTCGTTCGAGCGCAGCTTCGCGCTGACCGACTTGGAGCCGGCGGACGCGGCGACACTCACGCGGTGGCCAGTGGAGCTTCCGCTGCGCTTGGACGAGCGGACCAACCGCATCGAGTTCGAGCACGATCTCGCGGCGGATTGGGCGCGCTTCCAGTTCCTGAAGCAGATTTGTACTGACACGCCGCGGTGGGCCGCCTTGGCCAGCAATCCGCTCTGGACAAACGCTCTCCGGATGCTAGGCCAGTTCCTGCTGCGACAGCCGGCCGAGACTGGCACGGCTTGGGACGTCGCCTTCCGGCTCGCGGAAGCCGCGAAGAACGATCTGGCGGGCGATATCCTCCTTGACGCGCTCTGCTTGGATCCCTACGCCGAGCGCTTCCTGAACGAACGCTTCGACCTCCTGCTCGGCAACGGTGCGAAACACTTCACGCGGTTGCTTCTGCGCTTCCACCAAATCGCGACGGTGCCGACCGGCGGCGGAATGGGACTGAGCGCGGTGGTCGGGTTGTACATAGAGGCGCAAGACCGCTCGATTGTCTTCGGACGTTGGCCGCCCGTTCTCCGCTTTCTCATCGCCCAGCGAGAGCGACTGGCTGGTTTGGTTTCATCCGCTCTCGCAAAGGTCATCGAGACTTGGCTAGTAAAGACGCCACACATGCTGAGCAGCGGCAATCCGATGCCTTTCCGCCTGGAGATGGCGGAGATGGCGCTCGCCATGGCTCGTACCGTGCAGGTCGAGAAGGGCCACGGCGTGATGTACCTAATGCGTGAGTCGTCGCTGTACACCGCACCTCTGGCTGGCGCGGCAGACCTGCCAAACGAGGTCGGAAACTGGGCGCTCGAACTCGCAGGACGCCGAGAGGTCGATGCTGACGTCAGGAGACGCATCGCCGAGGCTCAGCTACAGAATACGAAGGTGCACGCCGAGCGCCTGAAGACCGATGCCAAGTACAAGGCACGGCACGAAGAACGGAAGCGGATGCCGCCATCCCTCGGATCGTTCCGCGAGCGATTGCCGCCTTGGCCGGCAGGGGCCCGCGACAGGGTCGACATGGATTTCCGGACCGCGTGCATCAAGAATAACGGCATCCAGTCTCTGATGCGTGCGCAGCCTGAGCTGGCGGCCGAAGTCCTGCTTGCGCTCATCATCGAAGAACAACCGGAACGGGTGTACGGGACCAATGGGTTCGGTATGGAACTCGGCCTTGAATACACCCGGGACGCGTACCCGACGGCCTTCTGGAAGAGTCCATTCTTTCCTTTTTTACAGCTGGCGCCGGAAACGGCGCTCGCCTCGCTCATCATGCTGGTGAACTTTTGCACGGAACTCTGGGTCGCCGAGGTCATGAAGGGGCGCACCGGTGAGGCTCTCGGGGTGACACTGCAATTCGCGGACGGATCGTATAAGACCTTCCCCGGCTGGTGGCAGGTTTTTGGCTGGCCGCAGTCCAATGACCCAATGCGCAACGGAAACCTGTTCTGCGTTCTCGATGCGTTGGAGCGCTGGTTGACGCTGCGGCTCGACGCGGGTGAGGACATCACCGCTGATATCGAGAGGATACTCCGGGAGGGGAACTCTGCGGCGCTCGTATGCGTGCTTCTTAACGTCGCCAAGTATCGACCGTCGTTGCTAATGGGGCCCCTCGCGGCCCTGATTACATTCTCAAAACTGTTCTATTGGGACCGCGTCCGCGTGGAACAGGTGGGCGACAACTTCATCGCGTGGAGCAACGGGCTTCGGGGTGGCCAGGCGATGTTTGACTTCGCGCGCGTTTGGATCCTGGCGCCCCATCGCCAGCAAAAGTTCCTCGATGTCGTTGTTGAACTCCTGTTGGTTAACGACAACGTTGCGCGGCGCCTTCAAGCCCTGCTTCCGACCTGGGTGCTGCCTGAAGACCCGAAGGAAGCATTGGAATTCAAGCTGCTATTCGCCGCGCTCGACCGAGTCAACTACCAGACCGTCACCGACCCAGCGACGGGCGCGGAGACCCAATGTCTCGTGTACCCTGATCAACTGCGCCTCGAAGTGCAGTCGTGGCAGACCGACAGCGTGCCAACCCTCGCGTACCTGCTCGGGCCAGACTGGTGCGACAAGCGGCTTCGGGGCGGCCAACTGCTCAACGACGATGAAGCCGCATATCTCTTCAATCTGATCCAAGAGTGTGAGGCCGGAGCGGAAGGTAAAGATGAGGCCGCAAAATCGAATTGCCGTTTCGCTGCGGCCGGTACGCTCGTCGCATTGGGAGGTGCTTGGCTCGTCCAGAATGCCGAAGCGCAGAAGCACGTACTCGAAGTCGTGCGCGCCGGAGTAGCGGCGGTCGCGTCGACAGGAGAAGAGATTCGCGGGCGGCGCATCGGGAGCCTCACAGACGAACTGAAGTTTGTCGCATACGCGATCATGCACCTTTGGTTCACCGATGGAGATGGCGCTCAGGAATGGGAGACCGCCGTCCTGCGCCTTTTGACGAGTGGCGACACGCAAGCGACCACCGCTGTGGTCGGTGTTGCCTACGCCAATCGAGAGCAGCTTGGCACCGCGTGGTGGCGGCTGCTCCGTGCCGGGCTCCTGTGGTCGGGCCTCATCCAGCTCGCTCCGCACCACAGTGATGACGACAATGCAGAGCGAGCCTGGAGGGTATGGCTCGCACGACTTCGGCGCTTTCCGCTCCGTGGACTGAGCGCGACGCCGGATGAGCTCGATTTCAAGCGTGTCGTCGCGGGCCAAGAACGTTTGGACGTCCAGCGCCGGACGCGGCTTTATAATGCGGGCGACCAAAATTGGCGCGGAAAGCCGGAGCGCGAACGAGGTGGTTCGCTGGACGGTCACTTCCTCGAAGTCCTGTTTAACTGGCTCATCGAAGGAAGTGGCACTGGCGACCGCAATCTCGACACGCGCTTGGCGCTGCGCATCTGGGATTACGACACCACGCGCGCTAAGGCGCGCGCGAAAAAGCATGGCGAGTACGACTTGCCGAGCCAGAACCTCGGCTACGACATCCTTCTGAAACTCGGCGCCCTGTCGATCGCGGCGCCCGTAGGGGAAGAGCGCGTGGTTTGGGAACCCGTTCTTGTCCACGGTCCGGCCGCACACTCCGCGCTGCAGCACTTCATTCGCAGCTTGTTCCTGCGCCTCGGGAAAGGTGACGACCCGGTGGCATTTGAGCGCGTCTGGCGGGCTACCGCGGAGTACGGCCTCTCAGCTGATTGGTCTCAACCTGGCCTCTGGTACTACGGCGAGCGCTTGACTTGCGAACTGCTTGGCTTCGGGAACGAAGATGCCCTGTCCCGGCTGCACCTTGGCGCGGCTCTCCGGATGAAGGATCTCTATAAACGCTGGGCCGTTACGCACTTGGCTCGCGACGAAGAATGCGTAACGCGTTTCTGCCACTTCCTGACGACAAAGTTCGGAGCCCCACTTCGGCTTGACGGGCTTCGCTGGCTCGCCGCCATGCTGAAGGAACGCGAGGCTTCCAGTCGCTGGTACCGCGAGGGTACGAGCGACGCATTAGTGGAGCTGGTGGCGGCGGCATTGGGTTCCGACGCGCAGGCCCTGTCACAATACGCTCAGGCGCGGCAGGCGCTTATCGAGATAGCGGCTGCACTTGCCGCCATGAACATCCCAGTCGCCTTGGCTCTCCAGGAGCGCATTAAGCAGCTGCGATAGGCTTGTTCGGCGTGACGCAAGTTCGCTCGCCGCTCCAATCTCAATGTCTGTAATTGCTAGCTTACAGCTGTTCGTCTAGCCAAATTCTGACCAACCATCACAGGTAACCAAATGAGCTGCTCTCAACCCAGTAGAGCACGCGTGGCCAGAGCAAAATCAATTAGGAATCCATACCATTCCTTGGTGTGGCATTTCGGGTACAAAAAAGCCCCGTCAGGTAATCACTGTACGGCTTGAACAGCATAACGAGCAGACCAAACTGTTCTATGAGTAACAACGCGTCATACAAGCCAGGTCCAGCGAGCAACTGAAATAGTCCTGCGGGCCTTAGCGCGAAGTGTTGTTTTATCCCTTCGCATTGGCCATCGGCCTGATCTGCATCGGCGCATTGCTTGATTATGGTCTGAGCAAGCTTGTTTAGGCTCAGCAAGCGCTGATAGGACGCTGGGGCGTAAACGAACAGAGGAAACTCTCCATCGGTCAGGAAGCAGCGGCAACTGTTGTGAGTAGAAATGTGAGTAGATTTTGGCGACACCACCCCTCCCACAGCTTAATATGGCGCCTGCAGACCAAAGTTCGAGTCTCCCTCGGGCACCAAAATTAAGAAAGGTCTTGCTTTGCAAGGCCTTTTTTTTCGCCTGCAATAAAGTGCCTGGCCCTCCACCACCCCGTAGATACCGTCTTAAAAATCGCCGAGCCAACGAATCAAGGATTCACACAATGGAATTGCCACTGGAAACCGTTGCCCTGTTCGCCCTCAAGCTGGCTTATGAGCGCGAGGGGGAAAGCCCGATACTGCGGGATGATCCGATCATGAGTGATTATGAGCGGGAGGTTTTTGGGTTGCTGGTGCGGCGGGGGGATGTTGAGGGGATTCAGTTTCGGGTGGGGCATTGTGTGGGGTTGGCGTTGGAGGCTATAGGTGGTGTTGATACGCCGCTGGGGCGGGAGTTGGATCGGTTGGCTGCTGATTTCAGTAGTGCGCCGACGATAGGTCTGCTTGAAGCGCCGCTAATGGCGCTCAAAGATTACTTAAAAGACATTCAGTGAATGATCAGTCCCCTGCAACACGCGGGTAAAGCATAGCGTTCGCAATCCTACTCCACCTCTGATAGTCCTAGGCTCTGCAGCAGTAGGTGTCGCGACTACAAGCCTCCTGTTTAACAACCACTACAGTGGTTCCAAAAAAACAGGATCTCCAGCAGCCATTACGCCCGTCATTTTGAATGCTGCGCTTCACCCCAATTGTCGAGTCAGCCCTTTACACATAGCCAATCAGCGTCCTATTCAACGCCATCAAATCGTGGGCAGCTTAGGATCGCAGTGCATCCCTTGCATAGGCGGACTTTTTAGAGTGCGGCTAGGGATGGCATTCATCGACAACAGGCACAACGGCACCAACGCGGTTTCGTGCCCGATTCGAACGGTAGATACATGACATCACGCAGAGACCGCAGCACGCGCCAGAGCCGCGAGCATTCGCTGCCTAGCCGTCGAGATTTTAGTCTGCGGGCTGGTCAATTGAAGAGCAGGGCAAACTAGCGATCAAAGCCGTGAAACCCGATTTTTCGCCTTGAAAAGTTCTAAAAGGCAAAAGAGTTTTTTTTGCAATGGAATGGTACATTCGGGCAAACCATTTTCGTGACGTACATAAGATGAGCAAAGGAAAGCTTGGTGAAAACCTCAGTCGAATGATTGAAAAACTGGGTAATACTATCGAAATAGAAGACGTCGCGCAGCGTCTGGGACTATCGGTAAAACGATCAAGCGGGAGAGCCGTCACCTTATGTATTGAGCATAATGAAAATAATCCATCTATGCAGCTGTATGCTAGTACGGCAAACGACAAGTCTCATTATCATTGTTATGTTTGTAATGCTCACGGTGATATTTTCAAACTAGTTCAAAAAGTGAAGAATATCGACTTCATATCTTCAGTAAAATGGCTAGCTACCACATATGGCCTTTCACTGGAAGAAACTACCACAAACACTAACAAAACCACACCAAAAAAAACTAGCAAAAAAGACGTACAAGGATATCACTTTAGCGCTTACGAAAAAGCATTAGCCATATACAAAAACAAAAAGATCAGCGCTTTAAATACTTGGCTAGAAAAACGAAAAATATCAGCACCAACAATTGAGTCTGCTGAAATATGCTTCTCCACCCCAGGACTCCTTACCAACAAGATCACTTCAGAAAAAAACAACTATCCAAAATATCGAGAACTCTTAGGGGAGCTTGAAAGCTCGGGGTTAATTAGAGCAACACGCCTCAAATCAGCCGTAACGGGAAACCACCATTTAGACATAGATGAACAATACCGAGATTTCTTCAACGACCCACGAATCTTACTTCCAATCCGAGACTTAAATCGTCGAATCGTTGGATTTGCGGGAAGAAAACTAGATGAAACCTCAAGAGCGCCAAAATATCTATACACACCTGGTTTACCCAAAGCTCAAATTCTTTATAGAGCTTATGAAGCTTTTCAAAAAATAAGCTTTAGTTTAAAAAATAACGATACACCTACACTTTACATATGCGAAGGGCTTTTTGATGCTCTGCGTTTAGAGGCGCTTGGATTTGCCGCTGTATCTATACTAGGGTCAAAACTATCAGAGTACCAGGCAAAAACCATTGCTCAACTAGCGAGTACTTTGCCTGAAATCATACCACTACAAGTACGTTTTTTTCTTGATCGTGATATGGCAGGACTCAAAGGAGCAGCAAGTTCAATCGAGACATTAATAAAAACAGATCAGGATATACGTACCGAAATCTCATTTATTTGGCCAAACGAAAACCACTTAAATTCTGAAATAGCACTTGGTAAAGATCCGGATGAACTATTCAAATTCGTCGAGGACCCGAAAGATGTATTTGAGTTCCTAGAGCGTTCAACTCACCCTGCAGCCGTTGCCATTATCGCTGAGAGGTTGAAGATCCTTCCTCTCGACGTCCTCGATAACTCTAGATGGAAATCCATACCCTACGGTGCAAAATCTAGACTCTCAAATCACCTAGCCAAACTTACAAACAACATACTATCAAGAGTTACTGATATTCATCAGCAGTCTTCTCAAGCAGACGAAAGTTGGAAATCAGATATTATCCCTATTCAGCAACCAACAATATTAGCATCCAATCAGTACTTTCAAGAGATTTCAACAGAAGAAGCTTCTTTACGTTTAAACCTTGCGCGAGAAGTAGCGCATGCGGGCGCGAATAAAGGAGAGGTATTATCGGATATTGCAGGATGGCGGAGAATTTCACTGGCTGCAACGGCATTTAACGAAGGTTTATCGAGTAGGTTAACGCAAAACCAATTCCAACCTATAGAGCCCTTCGACGCAGCATATGTATCCAGAGGATTCGGAAAATCGGAGGAACGCCTTAAAACGATGCCCTGTCCAGAGGATTTGATAATACAGCAATACCTAATGAACGAGTTGCTTACCGAGCGACTGGACAATAATTCTAAAACATCATATAGCAGTTGCATACCAGCCGTTCGATACTACCGTTCCCTCAACACAACAAAAACAACCGGAGAATCTCCAGGTGTTAGCGTTAACGAGACTTTAAGCTTTGCATATCAAATTGATATGGATGCAATTGAAGGAAGAGCCCCCCCAACCGTCGGAGGTATGTTTAGACCATACTTTGAATGTTGGAGAGAATTCATTTCATCACTTCTGAATCAAGGCAATAAAATGGATCAAGTCCATATGGTTCGTCTTGATCTAAAAAGATACTACGACAATATTAAACGTTCAATAATTAAAGCCACGTTATCTAAAAGCATTAATGCCGCACACTCTACATTAGACAATCCAGAGATATTTGCACCGTTATTTCGCCCAGACAAGCTTTTAGATGAGCGCCAGAACGCGGTAGTGGATTACCTTTTAGACCAAAGTTTTGGATTTAATTACTTCCATCCGGATACAGGTAATTTAGAGCAATCCGATTATGAGCAAGGTATCCCGCAAGGACCGGTACTGTCTGCCTGGCTAGGAAACGCCCTGCTGTTTCAACTCGACAATGCCTTCCGTAAAAAATTAAGAGAACTGAACGACGACGGTAAAACAAGGGCGGTTTATGCGCGCTATGTTGATGACGTAGTTCTACTAGGGGAAAACCTAGATGTTTTGGACGTCCTTCGAGCAACAACAGAAGACATTGCTAACTCTCTTGGATTAGAAATGATCTCAAAAGAAAGTTTTGCACCTATGACAACCGAAGAGTTTTCCCAACACCTTACGTCAGGCCGTGCTCTCACAGCTTCAGGGCCTAGAGAGGAGCCCGTTTTATTCGAGTCCACAAATCGCGATTGGGACATGTGGCAATCGGAGGAGATGACACGCCAAACATCGTTAGCTCTGCTAAGTGATGCAAGACTATACGTAGTACCTCCACATATAATTCAAAACCAAATTTTTACCGCATTACGCGCAAAGGATCTACGCCCTTCAGAACTTAAAAAAGCTGCTCGCTGGAGTTGGTATCTAGCTGCACTCAAAACAGAAGACTCTGATCCATTAGACATATTGACTAAATACTGGAATATTTGGGATGCGATTTCTACAGGAGTATCATTCTATCTTGATGAGAGTGTCCCATGGGACGATCCTGCAATCTATGCGCTGGAAGGGTTAGAGGCTCTACTCGAGCGTGCAAATGATTCAGACCAAGGGCTAACTTCTGAAGAGACACGTACAAAAATATCTTGCATATCTAAACTTGCTGTAGCGGCATGTAAATATGAATTTTCGCGATACTTTCTTTCTACAACAGACCCCACCGTTCCTACCCCACCTGGTTGGGGAGCAGGATATAAGAAACTTCGCAGAATGTTTATCCAGCGTATAATTTGCATCCAATGGAAAGCCGCACAACTTGCAAAAAATCTACAAACAGAAACATTCAAAACTCCATTCGTATTTGAGCTTATACAATCCCAGAACAAAACACTGCAAACTTCATTAAAACGTTCTCTAATAACCTATACAGACACTTGGAAGAAAGACTCGACAGCGCTCGCATCAATTGGTACTCAGCATGACAATCAAAGAAACGTTTTGGGCGATGCCTTTCTCCTCATACATCAAGCAATAGCTGCATTATCAATAGATCAACCAACCAATACAAAAGATCCTTTGTCAGTCTTTTCGGACGACTTACAAAAAATCAATAATCGTCTAAAAATTACTACACCACAATTTAAGCTAACAAGTGACAAGTTCCTCCCATTGCTAGGAGAGCTTTTCAGAACTGGGGGAGAAATAGAGAACACAGCGAACCCAGGTGCCAATGGAGAAATAGTCCTATTGGCGTTGCAGACGCTTGCAGCAATAGCCCCTCGACAATCGTTCCCTACCTTACTAGCAAACCGTCAACACCTGTTTCAAGAAGGAGAACCCAAGCTACCTTTGCCGCCTCTTCCAGGAATTCCGGCGAAGGGTCTTCTTCTGTGCTCATCATCAGAAAATATTGGCTGCTGGACAAAAGTAACAAAAATCTGGTGGATCACTTTGGCGCAAGAAGATCAAAGTGAACAGTATGTTCCTATGTTCAAGATCGCAAACAAAGACGACCCTGCTGTTGACTTTAATCTTGATTGGAAACTAAATCTCAATGGCCAACTAGCTGTTTTTGAAGCCGACTGGAACTCCACAGATACATTCTGGGCGTTGATCAGTCCGCCATCATTTCATGACGCCATCGAGAACCTAACATGGGTCGCAGATACATTTGATTCAATTTCTCGCATAAACGAAGATCTTTTTGCTGATGAAGAACTTTCTCAAGAGTACGCCTCGGCCTGGCCATATTTAGTAACCAACAGCAGACCCAACACTGATGATAACGCACTATTAAAAATATCCTTACTCACCCCCTCGTATCCAACTTCATTTCTCGATGGGGTCGCATATATTAAAGACGGCACTCGAGGATTAAGGACTTTTGACATACCTGAGCTTTATGGTCAATACTGGCGGATAGGCGTTTTCCTCTCGGAACTTTTTGGTTTTCGCCGTGACATCGATCAATTCGCAGCACTCGAATCCTTTGCAGATATTACTTCAGACATAAGGGACACCTTAGAGCCCTCCGCTCACTTATTGCGAAATATTTTCAGAAAACTACGCGGCACTTACTTTAACGGACAACTTTTAAAACAGCTACCCGACCACTCTATTCCGGCCACAATTTCAAGATCACTACATCTTCTTAGAAACTTCCCAAAAGAGGCCTCTTCTAAAAAAGCTGTAGCATATGTACTTGCGAGCGAGACAGAATCTGCGGCGATGTATATCCGCATCGGCGCCAACATATTATTAGAGTCTTATGGTATCGCCGCGGCTTTTGCGGAGCGAATTGCCATTCGAGTTACGAGCCAAATACCGCTCAGCTGGTCACAACGGCTAGCCACATCAACTCCTACTGCATACTATCGCCGCCAAAGAGAGATATCCAGATCATACATTGACCTGCGCGAAAGACTTGAACTGTTAAGTAGCGATGAAACCGGTCACTTTGATGATGCCAATTTCCGAATTCTTCTAGCTGGATTACGAATCGCTTCTGCTGCATCTTGGCTACGTGAACTTGCCTTCTGTATTCAAGCTTTAGGAGTAGAGGAAGATTGGCCTTACCCTTCCGACGGTGATCTTGCAGAAAATTGGCAGTTGGAAGAGCAGGGTTTCTCTTTCCAGAACCCGGATGACTCCATTGATACTTTATGCGCAAACTTCAGACGCTTTGTGAGTGATGGCGCTTCACAGTCTAGCTTCAATGATATAACACCATTTGGATGGGTGGTGTTAGTAGCAGGACGCTTAGGTTTATTAGGCGGGGAGTCAAAGCGCCCAATAGAAAAGGAATGGAATACTCAAATCATCGAACAATTCAAAATACTCGCCAACTATCTATCGCTGCCATTTTTAGTTCATGCTAACAATGATGAAAACGAATGGCCCTTTGAGTTTGAACGCGAGCAAATCATATCAATTTGGAATTCTTCACTTTTTTTTGAAAGCATGCGCTGCTTAGATGAAGCGGAACTTAATTTAAAACTGAACACTCGCAGTGTTGTCGCATCTTGGAAATTTGAACCAAACACGCATTCCTTTTCTGATGCTACTGGAGAATCGTGGATAGTTAAGAAATGGCAAATATCAATATCCGACGGCTATAAACCTGAACGGGTCGAACACGGAAGCCGAATACTTAGCAAGTGGAATGAAACTACCGACTCCACGGGAAACCTAATATTTATAAGTGCTAGAAGTGACCGCTTAAAAAAACTCTTGATTAATTCCGATCAAGAAGAAAACGTCGACTCTCACTCATCAAATATTTTATCTGCCCCAGAAAACACTTACAAAACTGTCGCTACCCCCACCACAACTTCAGAGACTGGAGACTCCGCAAAGAACATCCCCCCCCCTCAGACACCAGATAAAACTAAGGTTAACGACGGCATAGATCCCATAACTACTATATCACCTCCAACTCAATTAAATTATTCTTGGAAAGATCTGCAGGAACAATCGTGGAGCCTTAGGGAAAGAAGATCCCCTGGGCATACAAGAATAGCTCTAATGCAGTGGGAGGTAGATGAGTCTTACCACCATCCAATCTTTGATATAGAAAAAAAGAACATTAGTTGGCCTCCAGTTACCGCCCCCGCAGCAATGGAAGAAAGCAAGATAGAGGAACGGCGTCGAAAATTAATACTAGAGGCATTATTAACCTGCGAGAAATTCAGAGTCGATCTTCTGGTACTACCTGAATACTCGGTCAGGCCTGACACCGTTAAATGGCTTCAAGACATATTAAGTAGAAAGCCAAAGTGCCCTGCTGTGTTAGCTGGCACATATAAAGTTCACGGCAATATTAATGACGCAAACTTCACCGAGACTCATCACGAAATATTTGGGCTCACGGACCACTTAAAAAACTTCGGCACAGAATCTACAAACAGATACCTATCTCCGCATATATCCGGAGAGCACAGTGCAATGATGACACTTCTTGCTCCTCTAGATTTAATTTCCGGAGATCGTATTGTTTGTGTTTTTTCCAGAAGAAAAAAATATTCATCATTAGCCGCTTCGGAGGTTTTTTCCCCTCTATTAGATAAGCTACGGCCGTTATATTCAGCAGAAAACCTTCTACAAGAAATTGAGTCTAGATCTATATATGGCAAACGTCAGAACCCAGGCACTCCATTATCTCCATCTGCCATTTTACAATATTCTAAACAACTAAAGCATTTAGAGCACTTAGCTGAATTTATTTGCTCAGAACTTTTCTTACCTATGAGCCCTGTAAACTATAAAGCTCTAGCTGCAGAATTACATAAGCTAGCGTTGCGTTTTGGTGCAACCATGTCATTGGAGAACGCAGAACAGCATATAATTGAAGATCTAAAATCTATGGCTGATTATTTAGGGATTGCGGGCGATGGAGGAGAGCGTAGATCAATTATCACGGTCCCTGCGATGACAAATCGCTCTGCTGACTATTGGGTGTTTGGCCAATCGACGTTGTTATCGGGCGGAGCAACAACCGTATTTTGCAATGCAGTGAAAGACAAATATGCGATAGGCGGGAGTTGCTTCATCGGTCGAAACAGTTGGGTAAGAGAAAAACTATCATTACATACTGACACCATTACTCCTTATGCAGGCTGGTCGAAAGGAATTTATTACAATCAAGCAGCCGACGCATTGGGACAACGTGAACAGGCCATAGTAATAGCTGATGTAGATCCTTCATTTATGCAGGAGGGGCGGCCAAGACCTCAAGCGTTAGCCGTACCACTTCAATTAGTAGCTTACCTTCCAATTGTTGAATTAAAAACTTCTGAGGAATCTGAGTTTTTAGAAAAAATGAATGAAATTATACAAACCCTTAAAACCTCCAACATGCGCGGCCGAATCGTTTCACCGCTAGAGGCGGGACTACAAGATATTAAAAACCTAATATCAACACACTTACACGATCGAGATACCGGATCTTTTGCAAGCCGTTTCCATCATTGGGAAAAATATTGGAGATTGAACCCAATTTCTGGAATTCCACCTTCAATTACAGATTGGATTTTGATCGACTCCTCCGCTCGAAATGAAGCTCTCCCTACTATTTTTGTTCCTGAGTGCGATGTTCCATAACAGTAAAAGCCCGTTATGGGAACGTACCGTCCACTTTTTTATGCCAAAACACCTAACCACAATGGACTTGCTCAACACCTACGGGTGGCTCGGCGTCAATAAATTCGAAGGTTGCGGAAAAAGAGACTGCGCGATAATCTCCGGTCCGTCGCTGCCAATTCAGCGACCGGGTGTGGAAACCCGTGTAATTCAAGGCGCAACAGCGCCCCCATCACGTCTGCCGGCGCTTTTTTTGTGTCTGCGGCGTGAGTTATGGCGGCTGTGCGTGGGACGTCTTCGGGCGTGCCGGTTTCCTTGATTCCCGGTTTTCCACCCCGCGCACAGCTGTCACCCATTCGTGTGGAAACGGACGTGGCAGCTCCTCATATCAAGGAGTCTGATAATGCGCAGCATCAATCCGTACAAAACTTGGCTTTCCCCTCTACGCCCCCCCCCAATCGCATAACGCTTCCCCCCTGCCCCACCGCCTCTCCATCACCGGAGACGCCCAATGACCGATCAACCCGAACTCAAAACCATCGGCCTGACCCCGGCCATTTACTGTGCAGACCAACCGCTGTTCCACGTCACTCGCGATGTGCCGCTGGGTGATGCGTTGTCGATGGCTTCGGACTTTCTGTGTCTGGCGAAGTCGCTGACCAAAGAGGCTGCGTATGACCGGGAGACTGACCGTCATGCCTGGGCTGCGCATTATTTGACGTCGTTTAGTAAGGCGTTGGTGGATGATGCGGTGAAGGTGTTGACGCGGGATCGGCCTTCGACTGTGCCGCCTAAGCGGGCGGCGGAGAAGGCTGGGGGGTAGCGGTTGTTTGTGATGGGTTGTGTCAGTTGAGTTAGGTGGCGACTGGCCTATCGCTTTCGCGAGCAAGCTTTGCTCCTACGAGGGTTGTGGTGTTTTTGAGAGAGTGTTTAGCCCCGAGTTTTCGGGGCTTTTTCGTGTTTGGGTCAGAGGACGTGTTGGGAGATCAGTTTTGAGATTTCGACCATCGACGTCCGGCCGGTGAATTCGAATTTCACTTTGCCCAGGGACGAGAAGTAGATCTCCAGTTCGGAGTCCAGGTCGAAGGTGCCGGAGGTTTCCACGGAGTACGCGACGATGTTTTTGTAGGGCAGTGAGGTGAAGTCTTTTTTGCTGCCGGTGATGCCCTGGACGTTGACGGCGATGATGCGTTTATTGGTGAAGACGACGCCGTCGCGCATGGATTTGTAGGCGTCGATGACGTGTTCGCCGTCGAGCAAAAGGTCGGTAACGCGTTGGGCGTATTCTTCGTTTTGCTTGAGTTTGAAGAATCCCTTGTTGTTGAAATCAATCATGTGTCGCTCCTGTTATTCGATTTGAATCGGTCCTTTGGTCCCGGCATCGCTGTCCATCCAGTAATCCTGATTCTGCAAGCGCCGATCCCCCTGGATAGTGAAGGTGATCTTGCCCTGGCGGAACTGGAGCGTGCCGTCGGTGCGTTTGGCGTTGACCCGTTTGCCGTTGACCCAGACTTGTTCCTTGGCGTCGATGCGGATGGTGGCGACGGTCGCGCCGGCTTCGCTCTTGGCCACCCATTGCCCGACGTAGGGGGTTGGGGTGCTGGGGGTGTCGGTGGCGGGGTTGGTGAAACCGGCCTTGGCGTTTTCTGCCTTGGATTTGTGGATATCACAGCCTTGGGTTTCGCTGACTTGGGTGCAGCCGGATTGCTCCAGTTGTTTGCGGTATTTGTCGTTGATGGCGTAGGCCGGGGCTTGGGCGGCGATCAGGATGACCAGCGCCGGCAGGATGGCTTTCTTCATGTTGACTCCTTGGCGATCAGTTCGCGCCGAACGGCATCGTACGTTCACTGTAGTGGATGGGTGTGCAGTGCTTGTGCCACAAAAGATTTCAGACAGTGCGCGCCTTGGTCAGTGCTCTTCTAGACTTAACGGGTGGTCGTGGAAAGAACCGAGCACGTCGCTTTTGTGCAGTTGAACCGATGCCAGCGTGGCAAGCTGCAATTTATGCCCTGAAGAGGTGCGGCGAAGACCGTACCGGGCCCAACAAGATGCCCGCTCAGGGTGCCTGGCCACCGGCCTGAAAATGCCACGATACCGTGACGTGGTGTGAACGCCGCAGCCGACACTTTCGGACAACCGACGACCTTCTGGTGTGTCCGTGACCGTGAGGAATGCTGTATGCCTGATGAGATGTTGTTGCACCTGCCGCTGGTCAACAGCCTGTTGGAGCGCCATAAAGGCTCTGCGGGTGCGCTGTTGCCGATTCTTCATGATATTCAGGCTGGCCTCGGTTACATCCCCGATGCCGCCATTCCCGAGATTGCCCACGCCCTGAACCAGAGTCAGGCCGAGATTCGTGGGGTGATCAGTTTTTACCATGACTTCCGTACCGCGCCGCCGGCCCGACATATCTTGCGTCTGTGCCGCGCCGAGTCGTGCAAGAGTCGCGGCGCCGAGCAACTTGCCGCGCAGTTGCGTGAGCGTCTGCAACTGGACGATCACGGCAGCAGCGCCGACGGCCGTATCAGTTTGCGTCCGGTGTATTGCCTCGGCGCGTGTGCCTGTTCGCCGGCCCTGGAGCTGGATGGTCAGGTGCATGCGCGGTTGAGCGCCGAGCGTCTGGATGCCCTGCTCGACGCTTGCCGGGAGGACGCATGAGCCTCTATCTGCCCTGCGATTCCCTGGCCCGCGCCGTCGGAGCCGATGAGGTGGCGCTGGCCCTTGCCAGTCCGGAGCTGCAACGCACCAGTTCCCGTGGCCTGTATTGGCTGGAGCCGCTGCTGGAAGTGGACACGCCGCAAGGTCGGATCGGCTTCGGTCCGCTGACGGCGGCTGATGTGCCGTCCGTGCTTGATGCCCTGCAAGGCGACCCTTCCGCGCACCCACTGGCCTTGGGCCTGGTGGAAGAATTGCCTTATCTGAAGACCCAACAACGCCTGCTGTTCGCCCGCGCCGGCATCACCCGACCATTGTCGCTGGACGATTACCGAGCCCACGGTGGTTTCGAGGGTTTGAACAGGGCCGTCACGATTGGCGGCGATGAAACCGCGACGGCAGTGTTCGATTCAGGCCTGCGTGGCCGTGGCGGCGCGGCATTCCCCGCCGGGATCAAATGGCGCACGGTTCGCGCGACCCAGGCTGCGCAGAAATACATCGTGTGCAACGCCGACGAAGGCGACTCCGGCACCTTCGCCGATCGCATGTTGATGGAAGGCGATCCTTTCCTGCTGATCGAAGGCATGGCGATTGCCGGCATCACCGTCGGCGCCAGTTACGGCTACATCTATGTGCGCTCGGAATATCCACAGGCGGTTGCGACCTTGCGCGAGGCGCTGGATATCGCCCGGGCCAACGGTTACCTCGGCGCCAATGTCGGGGGCAGCGGTCTGGCCTTTGATATGGAAGTGCGGGTCGGTGCCGGCGCTTATATCTGCGGTGAAGAAACTGCGTTGTTGGATTCGCTTGAAGGCAAGCGCGGGATCGTTCGCGCCAAGCCACCGATTCCGGCATTGAAGGGATTGTTCGGCCTGCCAACCCTCGTACACAACGTGCTGACCCTGGCCTCGGTGCCGCTGATTCTGGCCAAGGGCGCGCAGTTCTATCGCGACTACGGCATGGGCCGTTCCCTCGGCACGATGCCTTTCCAATTGGCGGGCAACATCCGTCACGGCGGCTTGGTGGAACGGGCCTTCGGCCTGACCCTGCGCGAACTGGTGGAAGGCTACGGCGGCGGCACCGCCAGTGGCCGGCCGCTGAAAGCCGCGCAGGTGGGTGGCCCGCTCGGCGCTTGGGTGCCGCCCGCGGATTTCGATACACCGCTGGATTACGAAGCCTTCGCCGGCATCGGCGCGATGCTCGGTCACGGTGGTGTGGTGGTGGCAGACGACAGCCTGGACATGGCGCACATGGCGCGTTTCGCCCTGCAATTCTGCGCCGAGGAATCCTGCGGCAAATGCACGCCATGCCGCATCGGTTCGACTCGCGGCGTTGAGGTCATCGACCGCATGCTGGCCGCGCCGGACCAAAGCGGTCGCGATGAACAGGCGATCATCCTCAAGGACCTGTGCGACACGATGCAATACGGTTCGCTCTGCGCCTTGGGCGGCATGGCGCCGTTCCCGGTCGTCAGCGCCCTCAAGCACTTCCCCGCCGACTTCGGTCTGCAATCTTCGGAGGCCGACCAATGATCACCCTCTTCGACCCGAACACCGATATCGACCTGGGCACCCCGGCTCGTGAAAGCCAGGTGCAAGTGACCCTGAATATCGACGGCCGCAGCATCAGCGTGCCCGAAGGCACCTCGGTGATGCGCGCCGCGGCGCTGCTGGGCACGACCATTCCGAAACTGTGCGCCACCGACAGCCTCGAAGCCTTCGGCTCGTGCCGGATGTGCCTGGTGGAAATCGACGGCATGCGCGGTTACCCGGCGTCCTGTACCACGCCGGTCACTGAAGGCATGAGCGTGCACACCCAAACGCCGAAGCTCGCGACCCTGCGCCGCAATGTCATGGAGTTGTACATCTCCGACCACCCGCTGGATTGCCTGACGTGCTCGGCCAACGGCAATTGCGAGCTGCAAACCGTCGCCGGTCAGGTCGGCCTGCGGGAGGTGCGTTACGGCTATGAAGGCGAGAATCATCTGGCGGATGTGAAAGACACGTCCAACCCATATTTCGACTACGACCCGAGCAAGTGCATCGTCTGCAACCGTTGCGTTCGTGCCTGCGAGGAAACTCAAGGCACGTTTGCCCTGACCATCACCGGGCGCGGGTTTGAGTCTCGTGTTTCCGCCGCTGGGGGCGAGAACTTCCTCGACTCGGAATGCGTGTCCTGCGGCGCCTGTGTGCAAGCCTGCCCGACCGCGACCCTGATGGAAAAATCCGTGGTCGAACTCGGCCAGCCTGAACGCAGCGTGATCACCACGTGCGCCTATTGCGGCGTGGGCTGCTCGTTCCGCGCCGAGATGAAAGGCGACAAACTGGTGCGCATGGTTCCGGACAAAAACGGTCAGGCCAACCACGGTCACTCTTGCGTCAAAGGACGTTTTGCCTGGGGCTACGCCACTCACCCGGATCGCATCACCAAACCGATGATCCGCAACCACATCAACGACCCGTGGCAGGAAGTCAGTTGGGAGGAAGCGGTGACCTACGCCGCCAGCGAATTCCGCCGCTTGCAGCAAAAGTACGGCCGCGACTCGATTGGCGGCATCACGTCCAGCCGCTGCACCAACGAAGAAACCTATCTGGTGCAAAAACTGGTGCGCGCCGCGTTCGGCAATAACAACGTCGACACGTGCGCGCGGGTCTGCCACTCGCCGACCGGTTATGGCTTGAAACAAACCCTGGGCGAGTCCGCCGGGACCCAGAGTTTCGACTCGGTGATGCAGGCCGACGTGATCCTGGTGATGGGCGCCAACCCCAGCGACGCCCACCCGGTGTTCGCTTCCCAACTCAAACGCCGTCTGCGTGAAGGCGCGCGGCTGATCGTCATCGATCCACGGCGCATTGACCTGGTGGACTCGGTGCACGCCCGCGCCGAACTGCACTTGGCCCTGCGTCCGGGCACTAACGTCGCCATGCTCAACGCCTTGGCCCATGTCATCGTCACCGAAGGTTTGCTCGATCAGGCCTTTATCGACGCCCGTTGCGAGGGCAGCGATTTCGCGCGTTGGAGCGAACAGGTCAGCCGTGCGGAAAACTCGCCGGAAGTTCTTGGCGAGATCTGCGGTGTGGCCCCGGCCGACATTCGCGCCGCCGCCCGCCTCTACGCCAGCGCCGATAACGCAGCGATTTATTACGGCCTCGGCGTTACCGAGCACAGCCAGGGCAGCACGGCGGTGATGGGCATCGCCAACCTGGCCATGGCCACCGGCAACATCGGCCGCGAAGGTGTGGGCGTGAACCCATTGCGGGGGCAGAACAACGTTCAGGGCTCTTGCGACATGGGCTCCTTCCCCCACGAGTTGCCCGGCTACCGTCACATTTCCAACGAGGTGGTGCGGGCGCAGTTTGAACAGGCGTGGAACGTCACCCTGCAACCGGATCCGGGCCTGCGTATTCCGAACATGTTCGAGGCTGCTCTGAGCGGTAGCTTCAAAGGTTTGTATTGCCAGGGCGAAGACATCGCCCAGAGCGATCCGAATACCCAGCACGTGACTGCGGCGCTGTCGGCCATGGAATGCATTGTGGTGCAGGACATTTTCCTCAACGAAACCGCCCGGTTCGCCCATGTATTCTTGCCGGGTAGTTCGTTCCTGGAAAAGGACGGCACGTTCACCAACGCCGAACGGCGCATTTCGCGCGTGCGTAAAGTCATGGAGCCGCTCGGCGGCAAGGCCGACTGGGAAGGCACCGTGGCCCTGGCCAACGCGCTGGGCTACCCGATGAACTACAAACATCCGTCAGAGATCATGGATGAAATCGCCAGCCTGACGCCGACCTTCACCAACGTCAGCTACGCCGAACTGGACCGCCACGGCAGCCTGCAATGGCCGTGCAACGCCGCTGCGCCGGACGGCACGCCAACCATGCACATCGAGGAGTTCGTGCGCGGCAAGGGGCGTTTCATGCTCACTGGCTACGTGCCCACCGAGGAGAAGGTTAACAATCGCTATCCGCTGCTGCTCACTACCGGGCGCATCCTCAGTCAGTACAACGTCGGCGCGCAGACCCGGCGCACCGAGAACGTGGCCTGGCACGACGAAGATCGTCTGGAAATCCACCCGACCGACGCCGAGAGCCGTGGCATTAACGAAGGCGATTGGGTCGGCATCGGCAGCCGCGCCGGCCAGACCGTGCTGCGTGCGCGGGTCACTGAACGGGTCGCCCCGGGCGTGGTGTACACCACGTTCCACTTCCCGGAATCCGGGGCCAACGTCATCACCACCGACAACTCCGACTGGGCCACTAACTGTCCGGAGTACAAGGTCACCGCCGTGGAAGTCAGTCGCGTCTACCACCCTTCCGAGTGGCAAAAACGCTACCAGGCCTTCAGCGACGAGCAGGACCGCTTGCTCAAGGATCGCCGCCAGGCACGTGGCGCTAAAGCGGAGGTGCGTCGATGAGCACGGCCAACCTGATCAAAATGGTCAACCAGATTGCCCAGTACTTTGCCACTGAACCGGATCAGCAACAGGCCGTACTCGGCGTGCGCAATCACCTGCAACTGTACTGGACGCCCGGCATGCGCAAGGAATTGCTGGCCTGGCAGACGGAGCATCATGGGGAAGACTTGCATCCACTGGCGCAGGCAGCGGTCAGTGGCGCAGGTTGGGAAGCTTAGGATTTAACAGCCTTTGGATCAGCCCCGAGCTTTTCGGGGCTTTTCCTCTTTGCAACTACAGCTCGACCCGCTGATAAGTGCCGTCAGCCCCCACGTTATGGCCAAAACCGCAGGACTCACCCGCCGTGCGCGTGACCGTGAGCACATCCTTTTTAATGTCGAAGTCGTACTCACAATCGCCTTCGTCTTCCCCACTCATGGCGTAATGCGCCTTGCCGTTATCAAACGCTACTACCGTTGAAAACTCACCGAGATTGGGACCGTAATACATCGCCATCATGCCGGCGTAATAACCCTGGAAATCAACCTGGTACTGCTTGCCTTGTGGCTTGATCGTCATCGAGTTCCATAACGCAGCCCCGGCGTATTGCCAATACCGTCCTTCTGGTTTACTCGACAACTTCCCCAGCGAGTTATTGATATCGCCACTGATCTTGCCCAGGTTGAAGATCGACTTTTTGTCGTTGGGCAGAATACTCAGCCACGCCCGGGCCTTCAGGTAGTTGCCTTCATGGATGTAAGTCAGCGCAACGTTGTTGTAGGCCGTCGCCAGTTTTTCTTCGTCCAACTGACAACTCTCGGACCAGCCGGCCTGCTGTTGATATTGCTCCCGGGCCTTGGCGTATTGCTTGAGCTTGTAATACTTGCCGCCCTCGGCGGAATACTCGCTGATCTTGAGGCAATTGGCGGTCACCTCGTCCTCGGTAATGTCCGCTTGGGCAAAAAACGGTGTCATCAGGAGCAGGATGATCGCTTCGACTTGTATCAAGCGATGCAGCGAAGGATAGAAGTGCTTAATGTCCATATTGTTTTTCCCTGTTTAAAAGTCGGCATGCCCAGCGGTGCGGAGGGTAGCGTGGCCAAGTCACCGAGACAATCAGGGGCCCCCGTACATCTTCCGCCGGCGTCGATAAACTTCCCCCCAATTCGCGCGGCTACTCCCGCATAATCCCGCACTTCCCATGACGGCCTTCACCCGGCGCACCCACTACAAGGACGCAACATGCAAATCAGCCAAGGACAACGCTTACCCTTGTCCAGCCTTATGCAGGGCTCGCAACTTATCCTCTCGATCAACGTTCAGTCGCCCCATGTGTTGGACTTCGTGTGCTTCGGCATCGATGCACAGGGCAAACTTTCCGATGATCGCTACATGGTGTTTTTCAACCAGCCGACGACACCGTGCAACAGCGTGAGCATGGCCAACGGCGGTGACTTCACCCTCGACCTGTCGAAACTGCCCACCAGCATCGATCGCCTGGTGTTCACCACCTCGATCGACGGTGCCGGCGCGATGCGCGACATCCAGGCCAGCAGTTTCAGCATCAAAAGCCTGTCCGGCGAAGTCTTGGCGCAATGCCCGTTCTCGGGCGCCACCTTCGCCGACGAAAAAGCCATCATGGTCGTCGAGCTCTATCGCAAGTCGGGCGAATGGCGCCTGTCGTCCAACCTGCAAGGCTTTAACGCGGGCCTGGATGCGCTGGTGAAACATTTCGGCGGGGATGTCGCTGACGAACCGGCGCCGGCTCCCGTGCCGACACCGGCTCCCGCGTCCAAAGCAATCTCCCTTGAAAAGAAGATCGGCGACGCCGCTCCGCACTTGGTCAGCCTGGCAAAGAAAGCCCAGATCAGCCTGGAGAAAGCCAAGCTCACCGACGTCAAAGCGCGGGTCGGCCTGGTGCTGGATGCGTCCGGGTCCATGAACAACCAGTACCAGACCGGCCGCGTCCAGGAAGTGGTCAATCGACTGCTGCCGCTGGCGCTGCACTTCGACGACGACGGCACCCTCGACTGCTGGGCGTTTGGCGCCGAGACACAGCAGTTGTCCGCCGTGTCACTGGCCAATCACAAAGACTTCATCAAAACCGACCGCGGCGGCTGGCAGGATTGGGCGTTGGGCGCCCGCTATAACGACGAGCCCAAAGCCATCAAGAAGGTCATCGACTTCTACAAGAATTCCCGGGACACCACGCCGATCTACATCCTGTTCATCAGCGATGGCGGCGTGTCGGCCAGTGGCGCGATCAAGAAGCTGATGATCGAAGCGGCCAAGCTGCCGATCTTCTGGCAGTTCGTCGGCATCGGCGGCCACAACTACGGCATCCTGGAAAAGCTCGACACCATGACCGGCCGAGTCGTCGACAACTGCGGTTTCTTCGCCCTGGACGACCTGCACGACATCAGCGAAGAGCAGCTGTACGACAAGCTGATGGAAGAATTCCCGCAGTGGCTGAAGGACGCGAAGGCTAAAGGCATTATTTTTTAAGCCTGACCCCGCCCTCTCCCGCAGTGCATTGCATCGCACTGCGGGAGAGATTCGTTAGCCCTGTTTAAGCGGCGCTTCGCGCAGTTCTTCGAGGCGATTTCCATCCCAACGGTATGTTTGTTTCGACTCCAGTGTCGGGCAGCAACGGGCGTCCTCCGGTCCCACTTCAAGTGAGCTGACGCTGATGGTTTTGTCATCGAGCACCTGCAGGTCGGTGACTGCGCCGTTGACCACAGTGCTGCCCTTGAAATCGAAGGCGCCGTTGTTCGAATAGAAGATGCCCAGGGACGAAAACGAACCATTGCCCCCACCCTGCCCTTCGATGGTGTAGATCACCAAGGCATCGTCCTGGCCGTCGCCATTGAGGTCGGCACGAAGGATTTTGCGGCCTTCCTGATATTCGTCGCCGCCCTCTTCACGGGTCGCAACGTTTATGGCGTTGGAAATAGCGGCGTCCAGCGACCCGGCGATTGGCGCGGGTACTGTCTGTGGCGGTGCAGCCGGAGTCGGCACGGGCGCCGGGGCCTGGACGACTGGCGCGGGTGCAGGGGCCGCAAGCCGTGGCGCTATCCCTTTGGATTTGGCCTCGGCGACAAATTTCTTGAGAACGGCATCGCGAATCGCTTGAGCATCTTCATAGCCGATCAACATGTTTCTGGAACCGGAGAATGGCTGGCCATCGCCCAGGAACCAGCGTGCAAACCAGCCGGGGCGCATGTTTTCCTGTTGCTCGATGGCGCGATCGAGGACCTTCTCGCTGACGTCCACGTACAGCGCGTACCCCTCATCGCCGAACGCCTTCAACATCTCGTCTTTCTGGGCCCCGACCTTTGTCTTCATGACTTCCAGCATGATGATGTTGGTATCGACCAATTTGCTTTCGCACTCATTGGTGTAGCTGCCAAAGCAGGTTTCTTTGTATTCCTGAACCGCATTGTTGAGCTTGAAGTCGTTATACGCCCCACAACCTGCCAATAACATAAGGGCTGCGGTTGCCAAAAAGGCCCGATTTCTCATATCCCTGAATCCTTTTTCCATTAACCCGAACGCGATGCTCGGGGTTTGAACAAGATCGACCCCCCAAAAAAAGCCCCGCTCGAAAGCGGGGCTTCTTCAACCCGAATGGGTTAGCCGATGCTGACGCCGTGGGCTTCAGCCAGTGGCTTCAGGCCGCCGGCGAAACCTTGGCCGATCGCCTTGAACTTGAACTCTTCACCGCTGCGGTACAGCTCGCCAAAGATCATGGCGGTTTCGGTGGAAGCGTCTTCGCTCAGGTCGAAACGTGCCAGTTCTTTACCGTCAGCCTTGTTCACAACGCGGATGTAGCCGTTGGACACCTGGCCGAAGTTCTGTTTGCGTGCATCGGAGTCGTGGATGGTGACCGCGAATACCAGCTTCTTCACCAGCGGAGCCAGGGAGGTCAGTTTGACCGTCACTTGCTCGTCGTCGCCTTCGCCGGCACCGGAGCGGTTGTCGCCCATGTGTTCGACGGAGCCGTCAGCCGACTTCTTGTTGTTGTAGAAAATGAAGCTGTTGTCGTCGAGCACTTTGCCGTTTTCGCCTACGACGAAAATCGACGCATCGAGGTCGAACTCGGTGCCGTCAGTGACGCGAGGATCCCAGCCCAGGCCCACGAGCACTTCGGTCAGACCCGGTGCTTCTTTGGACAGGGATACGTTGCCGCCTTTGGAAAGACTTACAGCCATGGTTAGTTTCCTTATTCAATGGACCGAGGGGTTTAGAAGTTCATACCGTACGAGTTGGCCAGCGCCTTCAGGCCACCGGCAAAGCCCGAACCAACGGCACGGAATTTCCATTCGCCGTTGTTGCGATACAGCTCGGCGAAGATCATCGCGGTTTCGGTGGAAGCGTCTTCTGCGAGGTCGTAACGCACGATCTCGGCACCGCTGATTTCGTTGACAACACGAATGAACGAGCCGCCGACCTGACCGAAGTTCTGCTTGCGTGCATCAGCGTCGTGGATGGTGACGGTGAATGCGATCTTGTCGATATCGGCCGGAACGCGGCTCAAGTCGATTTTCAGTACTTCGTCGTCGCCATCGCCAGCACCGGTGCGGTTGTCACCGGTGTGCTCGATGGAACCGTCAGCGCTTTTGAGCTGGTTGTAGAAAATGAAGTCGGCGTCACCACGCACTTTGCCGTTGGCACCCAGCAGGAACGCACTTGCGTCCAGGTCAAACTCCGTGCCGTCAGTTGCGCGTGGATCCCAACCCAGACCGACCAGAATCTTGGTCAGAGAAGGATCGGTCTTCGATAGGGACAGGTTGCCGCCTTTTTGAAGAGTCAGTGCCATGAGTACAGCTCCTTGTGGTTAATGCGTTTTGAATTACTGATTGTCAGCCGGGGCAACTTCCTTTTCGGGGAAGATCACGCTGGCGAAAATACCGATGGCCAGCACTACGACAACGATGATCAGGCTGGTGTTCGGATCGATGTTGTAGCCGTGGTGGAACAGGTGGTCAGTCGCATTCAGGCCCAGCTTTACCGCGATGAAGAAGAGCAGCGCGATAACGGCTTTTTCCAGGTGTACCAGGTAGCGTTTCAGCGCTTCCAGCACAAAGTACATGGTCCGCAGGCCGAGGATGGCGAAGAGCATGGCCGAGAACACGATCAGCGGTTCGCGGCTGACGGCGATGACGGCCGGGACGGAGTCGAACGCAAACAGCACGTCGGACACTTCCATGACCACCAGGCACAGGAACAGCGGCGTGGCGAACAGACCGCCCTTGGCCGCCAGCGACATGCCTTTGTTTTCCGGCTTGGTCAGCTCGGCTTCCAGCGTCTTGCGACGCACGAAGAAGTCATGGCCATGCAGTTTCGGCCACACCGGGAACAGCTTCTTGGCGAAGCGGTACGCCATGTGCGTGGAGTAATCTTCTTCCTCTTCGTCGTCACCGCCGCTGCGCAGCATCATCACCGCAGTCCAGGCCACGATCAGTGCAAACACCACTTCGACCCAAGGACCCAGCGCCAGCAGGCCGGTACCGATGGCCACGAAGATCAGGCGGAACACGATCGCGCCGATGATGCCCCAGTACAGGACACGGTGGCGCAGGCCGTTCGGCACTTTGAACCAGGCGAAGATCGCCATGAACACGAACAGGTTGTCCACGCTCAGGACTTTTTCCAGCGCATAGCCGGTGATGAACAGGGTCGCGACATCCGGGCCATGTTCGTAGTACAGGAACCCTGCGAAGCCGAACGAGATGAGAATCCAGAACACCGACCAGGCTGATGCTTTGGCGAGGCTGATCGGCTGGTCACCGCGATGGGTGAACATGTCGAGGATCATCGCGCCGAGCGCCAGCGCCACGAATACAGCGATGGTCAGCGGGGGGAAACCCAGGTGAGAAACTTCCACAGTTATTGTTCCTTAGAGTTCAAAGTCAGCCGGGGGTAAGCCCAGCTCGAGGCAGATCAGGCGGCAAACGGCTTTTTCCTTGTCGTCGAAATTACCGTCCGACGCGCCGATGGCGCAGGCAACACGGACCAGCAGGCGACCTGCGCCGTCCTTGCCCTTGATCTTGCTGATGTTTTTCAGGGCTTCGGCCTGACCGATCTGGAAGTCGAATTCGAACTTGCCGCACGCGTCGTTGAAGACCTTGATGACGTCAGTCAGGTTGAACACTTTCAACTCGGGCGAGTTGTTGATGAACCCGGTCATTTTCATTTTTTCAGCCGAGCTGACTTCACCGTCCGCCGCCGCAACCATGGCGCAGCTGTTGGCAACCGCTTCCATGAACTCTCTGTTCTTGAACTTGGCCACTTCGGTGGTCAGCTTCTCGCGGGCAAGCGCCGCGTTTGTTTTCAACCATGACAACATGTTGTTCACCTCTAGGGCGGACCGGACCGGCCCGCCGTTTTCAAATAGTTACTTGGAACCTGCCGACCAGCGCATGCCCCAACCGTAAGCCTTGTCCATGACCGAATGACCTTTGTGGAAATCGACCCGGCGGCTGACCTTGACGCCGCCGCCCTCGTTCTCCAGCAGGGCGATGGCACACATGCCCAGGCGCCCGCCTTCTTCGTTCAGGCGAACTTCGATCGGTGGCTGGCCCGGGACATAAATGGTCACGACGCCATCGGTCTCACGCCAGTTCGGCGCACCTTCGTAGATGAACGCGAACACCAGCACCCGGCGGATTTCACTCCAATGCCGGCCGTTGATGTGCAGCCATTCGCCATCGCTGACGGCGCCGGTACGGTCATCGCCCATCAACCGGATGTAAGGGTCGTAGTCGAAATCGCCGAAGCTGTTGCCCAGTGCCTGGACCACCCCTTTGGAGCCATCCTGCAACTCGTAAAGGCAACCCACGTCGAGGTCGATGGCGTTGTTGCGCGAGAAGAAACCGCCGCCCTTGCCTTTGTTCCAGTTGAGGTTGACCTTGATCTCGCCGAAGCCTTCAGCGGTTTTCTCCAGGCTGATCGAGGAGCGGGTCTTGTCGAGGGTGATTTTGCTCAGGCTGATCGACGACTTCGGTGGCGCGGCCGGCACGGGTGCGGCAGGTGCCGCCACGGGTGCAGGAGCGGCCACTGGTGCCGGGGCAGGCGCGGCAATTTCGACACCGAAGTACTTGGCCAAAGGCTCAAGGCCACCGGCAAAACCCTGGGCGACGCAACGGAATTTCCACTCGCCCTGGCGGCGATAAAACTCGCCGAGGATCAGGGCGGTTTCTTTCATTCCGCTGGTGGGTATCTGCGCCTCGATACCGCCGGTGACGGTCAGCGCGAGATGGGATACACGGTCGAAGCTGGCTTTGTTCTCGTAGATCGTCGCCGTCAGCGCCACCTTCTCGACCACCGCGTCCAGACGCGACAAATCAAGGGTGAAGACCGCACGACCGGCAGACGACTCGGTCATTTGTACCGTTCCGCCCAGCACATTGGTCTGGCCGTAGAAGCACATATCAGTGTCGCCGCGGACTTTACCCGCGGCATTCAGGACGAATGCAGACACGTCGATATCGGCACCCGGGATGGCCGAGTAGCTGATATCGATCCGCACCTGGCCGGTGGTTACCGGCGCGTTCCCGCCAGGAACCAGGGTGGTCATGCACGCACCGCCTGAACCGCCAGGTTGACCAGGTCGTCAGCGGTGCGGCCGTTGGTCACCTGACCGATGGCCTTGAAGTCCCAACCGCCGTTCTCGCGCACCAGGCTGGCCATGACCACGCCGGTGTGACGGCCCTTCTCGGACAGATTGAAACGCGCCAGTTCGGTCTTGTTGCTCGCGTTGAGGATGCGGCAATACGCGTTGGCGATCTTCTCGAAGTTCTGGCCCGTGAAGCTGTTCACGGTGAATACCAGCGATTTGACGGTGGCCGGCAGGCGCTGCAGATCAACGGTGATGGTTTCGTCGTCGCCATCGCCTTCACCGGTGCGGTTGTCGCCCGAGTGCTGGATCGAACCATCGCGGGAGGTCAGTTGACGGAACCACACCAGGTCCACTGGCTTGAAGTCGGCATCGAACAGAATGCAGGAGGCATCCAGGTCGACGTCACCACCGTTACCCATCAACCGGCCCATGAACCCGGCTTTCTCCGGATCCCAGCCGAGGCCAAGCGTGATCGCCGTGAGGCCACCGCCAGCGGTTTTTTCCAGGGAGATTGATTGGTTTTTAGTCAGAGTTAGGGCCATCGGTACGCTCCTTGTTGGTCGTCAATTGCGAGGGTGTAGCGTTGCTGTCCTCAACCGGACGAGTTGCCATCGGCGCAACGCCGGCATCTCGGGCCAAGGTCTTGGAGACCCGCAGACGCCCACGGCGCCATGCAGGGTGGAAATGTCGCCAGTGCGCATCTTGCGCAGCAGCCAGAAGTTCGTGATCACCGCGGGTGTCGCCCCAGGCGCGCAGGCGGTATTGCGTCAGGTCGCCGTACACCGCTTCAAGGCGCTGCACCTTCGCTTCACAGCGGCAGTTGTTGCCCGAGATCCGCCCGGTCAGGCGCCCATCGACGACTTCCAGTTCGGTGGCGATCAACTTGATATTGAGGCGATCGGCAAACGGTTTCAGGACCAGCGCCGGAGAGGCGGAACACAGGGTGACTTCACTGCCGGCCTGTCTTTCAGCGGCCACCGAGGTCAAGCCGGCGGGACGCATCAGGCGGGTCCAGTACAGGCCGCAGAATTCCGCGGCCTTGTGCCGCACCCATTCTTCCTTGGCATCGGTGAGGAATGCGGCGATCAGCCGGGCCTTGAGTTCGTCGCGCGACAGGCGACGCGTCAGGTAACGCACCCCCGGACCGGCGAGCAGGCGCAAGCGCTTGGCAAATTCGATTTTGCCAAACGCAAATTTCAGAAAGGGAACGAAGCTGTCGTGCCGGGTCAGGGTGCCGTCGAAGTCAAAGACCGACAGGACCTTGGCCCCGGCCGGGCCCATTTCAAGCATTTCCTGGGTCATCGGCCGGCCTCTGCAAGACGGATCGACTGATCACTATGGCTCGGCTCCGCATGCCTGACCCCATGCCACTTGGCACGCTCAAGGATATTTGTGGCCCATTTGAAGTGAGTTGCTGGTTCGCACATCGTGTCATTGTGATTGAAGACCGCTGGCGCGACTTCATTCAGCATCAATTTGGCACAATTTAGATCTTCGAGACTGACCCGCAGGCTGTCCTGAATGCTGCTGATCTGGCTTGGATGAATCGCCGTTTTACCGACCAGGCCGTGGGCAATGTCCAGGCTCAGTTCTTCCAGCAGCAAATGCGGCGTCGCCAAACGCTCAAACACCGGGGCGGTCAAAGCGAACCCTTGCGACCCCATGACCCCGGCCAGCATTGGAATCACGTAACCCATGGGCGTGCTGTACAGCGTGGTCGCCGGATTGCGCCGAAGGCCCAGGCAGCCCAGCAGATCATTGCCACCGATGCGCAGGGCAATGATGCGGTGGTCCAGGGTCTGCTTGAGCGCTGCGCCCAGCTCGACCATCGCCACCGGGTTGAAGACCTCGCGGGTCTCCAGGGTCGGCATCAGGAAGATGTCGGGGTTGGTCACCGCCAATTCCCACGCGCGCAGATTGGACAGGCTCAGCTTGGGCAGGACAAACCCGTCCACATGCACCATCAACGGCCAGTCATTGAGCACGGCCGCCATCTGCGAATCCCGCGGTCGCACGAACAGCATGGGGCCATCGACCGTGCGGCCGCCCTGTTGGTCAATCGAGAGCAGTAACTTGTGCAGATTGGCCAGCGCCGTTTCGACGTCGATCTCCGCGACCGCATCCTCGAGGCACACCACCATCGAACGCAGTTCGGGCAGTTTTTTGTGCAAGACCACATCGAGGATGTCCTCGCGGGTGGCCGGCATGTAGAGCGTTGCACCGAGGGCGTAGGGCGAGAGTATTTTCATCAGCTCAAACTCCGGATAACGGTCACGGCACGATAAGGACCGAGGGCGGCCCCCATCTCCTCAACCGTCACGTTCGCGCGCTCAGTCAGGTGCATCAGCAATTGCACGTCCGGATCGCTGCGATCGCGCACCAGCACCTGATCCGGCACCCGGCGCAGAACGGCACGCGTGGCCTCGGCAATGCCGGGTTTGACCCGATTCAGATTGGTAATGCCCCATTGCGCGGCAATCGCGTCGATGACACCCAGTGCCGAAGCCTGCAGCTGATTGCGTTGCGCTTCAGTCCAGGGAGCGGCAGCTTCGACCGCCGGCAGCGCCTGGCGCTCGGCTTCGATCTGGTCGATGAATTCACGCGTGACGTCGTGTTCGTGCAAGTGGTCGTAGACCACGCACCCATGCAGGCCGCCATTGGCCGGCCAGATGGAACGCGAGACCAGGCCGGACACCGTGGCCCCGAGGATGCCGGACGGAATCACCCAGTCTTCGGCCGACGCCGCCAGCCAGGCGCGCCCGCAAGGGTCGGCCAACACCACAAGGCGTGGCTGCTCGGGAAAGCGCGTGTCGCCCTTGAGGCTGCGCTGGATCTCGCCGGAGATGGCGCCCTTGCCGGTCCAGCCATCGACAAACACGATGTTTTCCGCGCCGTGGGCCTGGATCACCGCGTCCAGGGCAATCATGTCGATGCCCCGGTCACGCACGATGCTGATCCCGTAATGGTGGGCGTCACGCCCCAAGTCCAGCTGCGCGCGGCGCAGCAGGACGCCCAGAGGCAGCCCCGCGCGCACGAACGAAACCAGCGCGATCGAAGGGCCGTCACAGGCCTGGTCGAGCGCCAGTGCCAGGGCCTGGACATCCCGGGCCATCCTGACCGAGTTCTGCGCCATGGCACGCTGGTACAGCCCTTTGTGGACCTCGGTCGGCGCCGATTCCTGGCTGATCATCTCGGAGTAATGCTTCTGCCGCGTCTGGATCAGGCGCTCTTTCTCTTCAACGTCCGTCACTTCGATGTCGACGGGTTGCAGCAAAAAGTGCACGTCATCGGGCGCGTAACTGCCACTGCCAACCGTGGTCAGATGGGCAAAGGCATTAACCATGGATCATCGCCTCCACAACTTTAGCCAATTGGCTATTGGCAGGCGTCGCCCAGAAGTTGCATTCGTTCATGAAGCCCAGGTCGGTGACGCTGTCACCAAAGCCCAGCACCGGACGTTCGCCATTGGCGGCGCGATCGCGGCGCAGCAGCTCTTGGACCGCCAGACGCTTGGACAAGCCGTGTGGCAGGAACGCGAGGTTGTTGCCGTTGCCGTGGATATGCATGTCGTCCAGCAGGCCACGGGCCTGAACCTCGGCCAACACCTGTTGCAGCACCGAATCGTCCGACTCGTTGTGCTTGGTCACCACGTAATTCAACAGGCCTTGCTCTTCCACTACCCATCCGCGCAGGGAAAAACCCATTTCCTCGCCGATGGCCAGGGTCGCCGCACTCAGGGTCGCAAGACGCTCCTGATACGCCGCCAGCGCCTCAGTCATCTGCCCATGCCAATCGCGATCCAGCGAGCCATCGGGTTGCAGGATCACGCCACCATGGGAACACACGGCCCCCGCGACGAAGGGCAATTGCACGCGACTGTAAGCTTCGACGCTGCGCGCCGTGACCGGCACGACATCGGCCGATGCCAGCAACCATTCGACAAAGTTTTTCTGCACGGCGCTCATGTAGCCGTTGGGCTGGCCGTCGACATCCAGCGTCGCGGTATGGCGTTCAGCGCCTTGCGGCATCTTGCGCGCGGTCTGGAACATGGTGTCATCAAGATCGATGAGTATCAGGGGACGCTTATTGCTCATCGACAATGACCTCCGCGTTCAGCGCCTCAATCAGCGATTGGGGAACCGCTTGCGCCGGCGTTTCGGTACAGATCAACACACGGTCGAACTGCCCCGGACGCACGTTATAGAGAAAGTTCGGAATGCCCAGGCCGTAGTTATCGGAGAACGACAAGGCGTGCCCGATCTCATGGCCCAGGGCAATCGGCGAGCGGCTGGTGGAGCTGAAGTGAACGTCAGCCCCGGCGCGTTCAAGACGTTCGGCCAGCAGAAACGGACGCCACACGAATTCGCTGGTGCCCACGACCATCACGCGCTCGCCCGGCTTGACCTGAATATGCGGGGCCAATGTGTCTTCGACATGACGCACACCCAGGCGTCCCCAATCGTTACGCGGGTCGAGGGGCCATTCGCCCACGGCCACCGCGCCCACATCGGGCATTTCCGGCAGCGGGCGCGTCTTGATCCTCGCAGAAGCGATAAGCACCCTGCAGCAGCGACACCTGGGTGGCGGATTCGCCCAGAAGGTTGCGCACCGCGCCACGGGACCAATCGGTGAGCACGCAGGTCACGACCCGCTCCACGTTGCTCAGGCCGGCATCCACGAGGGCGCGATGCAGGTTGATGAAGGTCTTGCCGGTGGAGGCTTCATCGTCGACCAACACCAGGGAACGCGCGTTCAGCATCATTTCCCGCACATCGAGATCGGTGGGCTGGTGAATCAGGTGCGCGCTGGCGTGGCTGTGTTCTTCTTCAAAACGGGTGAACAGCTCGGTGCCGACCGGATGGCGCGTGCTGACCATGTAGACGGTGTCCGGGCGGGTCTTGCTGTAGGCGCGGTGTACACCGGCACCCAGGCCGACGGCCGTCTCGGCCATGCCGATCACCAGGACCGGGCCGGGCAAGTCAGCGGGAATCTTGGCCGCCAGGGTTTCGTAGCTGGCCTGCATGATCGATGGACGCACCGGAATATGGCGGCCCAGCACGCGGGACACAAACAGGAACGCCCGTTTAGGATTACGGCGCTCGGCGAACCCGAATAACGAATGGGGTTCGATGGAGGATTCATCGACATCGACTTCCATCAGCCCGCGCTTCAATTGAGCGCTGAGTGTGGTGGTCGTGGATTTTTCTACTGCGGATTCCATGTGCAACATTCCTAAAAGAGGCGAATTAGTGAACTGACAACCCTTCACTATTTTTAAAGCAGGGTGCCTCTACGGATTTCGGGCTTCGATCCGCCAGAGTGACGACTGGGCTTCACGAGCCATTTCGGCGGTCGAGAAAACCCGACCGGTTGGAGATTTAGGCGGCGAAACATGACAGGCATCCAGAAAGGCCAACAACAACCCGGCCTTGACCGCGAAGTTCATGTTTTGCGCATCCGGCAGCGACGACGTCACCATCCCGATGACCGCCCCGCTGCTATCGAATAAAGGGCTACCGCTGGACCCAGGCTGGATGGCCGCGGTGAACTGCAGCAGGCTTGCATCGTTGTGCAACCCGAACAGACCGGACACTCCGCCCTGCGTCACGTGCACGCCACCGCCCGCCAGGCCAGCCATCGGAAAGCCCAGGGCAATCACCGACTCGCCCAGCGCACAACCGACCCCTTCCTTGAACACCACGGGCGACAGTGGCGGGCAATCCTGAATACGCAGCAACGCCATGTCGTTGCGCTGATCGACCACCACCACTTCGGCGCGATAACGACCGGCAAACGAGGCAATGTGCAGTTCCTCCATCCCCTCGATCACGTGGGCGCAGGTCATGACCTGGTTGGGTGAAACGGCGAACCCGGTGCCCGTGGCCGAAGCACGGCTCCTGCCTGAATCACCTGAATACGGACGGCGATTGGGGTGCGCATCATCAATCGTGATGCCCATGCGCCGCCCCATCGCGGCCAGGCCATAGGCCGAGCCTTCGGCCAGCGCGCGGAATTTCCATTGATCGTTGCGGTTGTAGAACTCGCCAATGACGATGGCTGATTCACCGTTGCTTTTCAGGTCCAGGGACAGTTCGACCTGATTGTCGACTTGCAGGCGCAGGTCCTTGAGTTCGCTGACAGGACCGGCGGCGGAAAAGGTATACACCACCAGCAGCAGACGTTCGCTGCCGCCGGGAAGACGGGACAAGTCCAGGGAACAACCGATAGACGACGGCGTACCGCTCCATTCCATCCACTGTTGAGTGACTTGAAACAGAGCCGGGTCACCTGTCGGAAGACGCTTCTCAGTGACGGGCAGCAGCGCTACGGCTGCGTATTCCCCAAAGGCGGTGGAGTGGCTGCACTCCAGCGTCCATGCACATTTAACGCCTGAAATAGCGGCGTTGGCTCCAGGCGTAAGCGCCTTCATCCTGTCGTTCCTTGATCGGTAGCTGGCAATTATGCCAAGACAGCAACAATCATTCACTGTCTATGTGGCGTTGTAATATCAGGAAGGCGCTATAACGGCAACTGTGATTGGCTTCACCCGAACGTTGTCCACCCACTGGCCCGCAGGTTCCGGCAGACCGAGCCGACGAACGGCGAAGATTCCGGCCAGGTTTATCCCGGTTGCCCTCGTGTAGCCAATGCCGCCGGAGTAACGCGGGTTGATTTCCAGCAGATGGGGAACACCGTTGTGGTCATCCCGGGTCTGGACATTGACCAGCCCATCGCACTTGAAATGCGCGGCGGCCTTGAGTGCCAGCTCAACGGCGGCGGACTCGCGCTCGAACGTCTGGTGAACACCCTGCTTTCTTCTGCCGACGAACGCAATCGGCTGGCCCGCTTCGCACACCATGTCGACGGAACACTCGCTGCCCGGCAAATACGGCATGACCAGCATCGGCTTCCGCTCGGGACTGGCCTTATAGAGGCTGAGGTAGGTATCGAAATCGACTTCCCGCGCGTCCGGGTTTTCCAGGCAGCGGAACGGCTCGACATCGGCCTTGAACCGCCAGAAACCTTGCCCGTAAATACCGACGACCGGTTTGATGCACACCTCGCCTTGCGCGGACAGCAACTCATAAGCCGCCGCCAGTTCCTGGGCAGTGTTGACCGTCACGGCGGGAATGCACGCCAGCCCGGCGCGCTCGGCCTCTGCGGTGAAACGACTCTTGTCGTCGACGTTATCGAAGGTGTCCATGGACATCCCGCCCGTCACCAGCTGCAAACCGGCGGCTTCGAAGCGATCTCGCGCCACTTCGTAGAAGCTGCCGATACGCCCGGCCAGGATCACCTTGATGCCGTGCTCAAGCGCCGTGGCGATCACCCAGTCGATGCGTTCCTCGTTATCCAGAGGCTCTTGAAAGCTGACATCGGCCTGCCCCGTGATTTCAGGTCGATCCTGACGATGAGAGGCAAAAATCCGGACGTTCGCCGGCAGTGCCTCGCGCGCGCCTATAAGAATGTCGCGCTGGCTGGATTGACCTTCGAGAAACCAGATCACGTTTACGCTCCTGAATGAATATCGACCGGGATGGCGACTCGCGTTGAGTCACCAGATCCCTGCGGCAGCTGAATTTCCCGTCACGATAACGGACATGCAACAAAAGGCTACTTAATTCCCCGCAGACGCTTCCTACAGCGCATAGGGACAGTGGCGCAAACCTCTGCTTTTGATATCGTGCCGCCCATCGTCAATGCTCAGCGACAGTCGAGCATGGGTTTTATTGTTACTGCGCGTAAGGAAGGGAGCGAATGGAGTTTCTACGCTTTGTGATATTTGCCGCAGCCTGGGGGTTCATGTGGCGCTGGGTGGTGCTCAATCGCGGCAGCTGGGGCCTGCTTTTCGGCAACATGGCCGGGGCGGTGTCCGGTTTTATCGTCGGGCTGGTGCTGCTGTCTATCACGCTGTCCCTGGTGCCGATGCGCTAGGCACCTTAGCGCCCTGCTTAAAGGCAAAGGAAGGCCGCTGCGTTATCATCGCCGGCCTGTGTGCCCAGAGCCTTGACCCGGATGTCCGTAACCCTGCCATTTCCCGACGATCACGCCTCACTGCCTGCGGTCCTTGCCGGGCCGCTGTTGCGGCGCCTTGAGCCCACGCGGCTGGTGCTGTGGCTGGCAGGTTCCCGGGCGTTGTCCCTGACTTTGCGTTTGCAAGGTGTAAACGACATTCGCCTGGATGACTCGACCTGCACCGTCATTCCCGTTGGCACCCATGCCTTTATTCACTTGATCGATGTGCCGCTGGACACCGCCCTGCCCTGCGACACGTTGATCGAGTACGACCTGCTGATTGACGACGCAGGCATCGCCGACTGGGCCCCACACTTGCTGTACGGCGACGCCCGCTGCCCGAACTTTGTCCTGCGCTCACGCATCGATCAGTTGCTGCACGGCTCCTGCCGTAAACCCCACCACCCGGCGGCGGACGGTTTGCTGTGTGTGGATCGTCTGCTGGCGACTGAACAGGCAGCCATTGAGCGCCCGGCCCTGTTGATGATGAGCGGCGACCAGGTCTACGCCGACGACGTGGCCGGGCCAATGCTGCGGGCCATCCATGCGCTGATCCAGCGGCTGGGCTTGTTCGACGAGCACCTCGAAGGGGCGGTGGTCAGCGATAGCGCCACCCTCTACGAACACGCGGCCAGCTACTACCATCGTGCGGATTTGTTACCGGCGCTTGAGAGCAATGAAACCCTGCGCGAGCGATTTTTCGGCGGTGCGCGTAAGCCGATTTTCACCAGCAGCAGCGCCGACAATCATCTGGTGACGTTCGCCGAAGTCATGGCGATGTACCTGTTGGTCTGGTCGCCCAGTGCCTGGACGCTGATCGATCCGCAGCCACCCGTTCTGCCCCCCGAAAGGCTTCAGCGCTATGTACTCGAACAGTCCCGCATCGATGCCTTCAAGGCCGGTTTGGGTGGCGTTGGCCGGGCGATGGCGCACCTGCCGTGCCTGATGATTTTTGATGACCACGACGTGACCGATGACTGGAATCTGTCCGCGCAATGGGAGGAAACCGCCTACGGCCATCCTTTCTCCAAGCGCATCATCGGCAATGCGTTGCTCGCTTACATGCTGTGTCAGGGCTGGGGCAATAACCCGGATGCGTTCGCCGATGTGCTGGAGAAAACCCGTGCGTTAAGCAACACCGAGCGCTACCTCGATAGCACGGCTCAAGACCACTTGATCGACGACTTGCTGGGCTTCCAGAACTGGCACTACGTGTTGCCGACCACCCCGGCCCTGGTGGTGCTCGACACCCGCACCCGGCGCTGGCGCAGCGAGATGAACCTCAAGCAGCCTTCGGGCCTGCTGGACTGGGAAGCCCTCAGCGAGTTGCAACAGGAACTGCTGGATCACCCGTCGGCGATCATCGTTTCGCCGGCGCCGATCTTCGGCGTCAAATTGATCGAGACCGTGCAACGAGTCTTCAGTTGGTGCGGCTTTCCCCTGCTGGTGGACGCCGAAAACTGGATGGCCCATCGCGGCGCGGCCCAGGTGATCCTGAACATTTTCCGACACTCGCGTACACCCGGGAACTACGTGGTGCTGTCGGGTGATGTGCATTATTCCTTCGTCTACGAAGTACTGATCCGACACCGCAAGGCCGGTCCGCGGATCTGGCAGATCACCAGCAGCGGGATCAAGAACGAATTCCCGCCGGCCCTGCTCGAATGGTTTGACCGCCTCAACCGCTGGCTCTACTCGCCCCGTTCGCCGCTGAACTGGTTTACCAAACGCCGGCTGATGCGCATCGTTCCGCACACCCCCGAACATGCCGAAGCGGGTGAACGGTTGTGGAACTCGGCAGGGATCGGGCAGGTGCTGTTTAATGAAAAGGGTCAGCCGCGGGAGATCTATCAGCACAATGCCGATGGCTCGCCGCGTACCCGCATGGTTGCGCCTGAGTAGTCGTCCTCATGAACGTGAACAACCTGAACCTCACCCGGACGTTGATCATCGGCAACTCCGGCGCAGGCAAGAGTTGGCTGGCCAAGCGCCTGGCCAAACGGCAGCAGGTGCCGTGGATCGATCTTGACCGGGTTCACTGGATTTCGGATGAACACAGCATCGCCCGGCCTCGAAACGAAGCCCTGGAAATAGCCCGGGTCGCGGCCAGTGAAGAACAGTGGGTGATCGAAGGCGTCTACGGCTGGATCATCCGCGAACTCCTGCCCCGGGCGACCGCGCTGATCTGGTTGAGCCTGGACGATGACGATTGCGTCGCCCAAATCCGTCAGCGAGAAGCCCGGCGCGACGCCGACGATGAGTTACTGATCGCGCTGCTGGACTGGGCCGGCAGCTATCGCCGTCGCGAAGGGTCCAGCGGATTCAGGGTTCATCAGCGTCTGTTCCAGGGCTTCAGCGGTTCGAAACAGCAACTGACGAGCCGGGCTGACGTCACCACGTTCAACAACGCGTTACCACCCCGCTAACCAAGGAAGCATCATGTTTGCACGGAGCAACTCAGTCCCCGAATTGATGGTCACCGACCTCACTGAAAGTCTGCATTTCTGGACCTCGCTGATCGGTTTCGACATCGCCTATGAACGCCCCGGTTTTGCCTACCTCGATCGACAGGGCGTGCAGTTCATGCTTGAGCAATACGACCCGGACGAAGGCCAATGGCTGGCCGCGCCGCTGGAAACGCCACTGGGGCGCGGCATTAACTTTCAGATCACCGTCGATTCAGTTGAACCCCTCCTCCAACGACTGGCCGAAGTTCAATGGCCGCTGTTTCGTCCCTGCGCCGATACCTGGTATCGCGCGGACGCAGTAGACGTCGGCCAGCGTGAGTTTCTGGTGCAGGATCCGGACGGTTACCTGCTCCGGCTGGTGGAAAGTCTGGGGGAGCGACCGTGTTTGAACATATAGACCTGCATTACCTGCTCGGCACCTATGGCTATTGGGCGGTGTTCTTCGGCTGTTTGCTGGAGGGTGAAACCATCCTGATCCTCGGCGGAATGGCCGCCCACCAGCACCTGTTGCACCTGTGGCCAGTGATTGGCTGGGCGAGCCTGGGCGGGATGCTGGGGGATCAGTTGCTGTTCTGGAGCGGGCGCTATTTTGGCGGGCGCCTGCTGCCGCGCCTGCATCGGCAACAAGCGGCGATCGATCGTGTTACGGGGCTGATCGGGCGCTACCCATCGACCTCGGTGTTTGCCGTACGTTTTCTGTATGGCATGCGCCTGGTGGGGCCGATGGTCATCGGCGCCAGCGGTTTATCGCCTTTGCGGTTCGCATTGTTGAATGCCTTGGGCGCGGTGGTCTGGGCCACGGTGTTTGCCAGCGCCGGGTATTGGGCGGGCGAAGCGCTGGAAACGATGCTGGGGAATTTGAAACCTTATCGTTTGCCGATTGCTTTGGCGGTTGTGGGGTTGGCGGTGGTGGTTGGGTTGGTTCGGTATTGGCGGGCGAAGCATAAGGCGCGGCATGTTGAGTGAGTTATTTCGGGGTGACGCTCGGGCTGATCACATACTTATCGGAATGGGATTACAGGGGTTGCGGAAACGTCTTGAAGAAGCTTAGGCGATACTCAATGCAGATGCGGATACATCGTCTGCGTAACGACCACTCGGAGGTATCGCCTTGCCATCCTGTACTCATTTCTGTACGTTCTTTGCATTGAGCGAGGACTACATCATGCAAACCATCAACTACACCACCGCGCGTGCACATCTGGCTGAAACCATGGATCGGGTCAATGAAGACCGTGCCCCCCTCCTGGTAACTCGTCAGAAAGGCGAACCCGTGGTGATGATGTCTCTGGCGGAGTACAACGCTCTAGAGGAGACCGCGTACTTGCTACGTTCCCCGGCCAATGCTGAACGTTTGATCAAATCGATCGGCAACCTGCGAGCAGGGAAAGCCAAAGCCAGGCAACTCATTGAAGAATGAATATCGAGTTCACTACTGAAGGTTGGAACGACTACCTGTGGTTCCAGCAAAACGATAAGGCCGGGCTCAAACGGATCAACCTGTTGATCAAGGCAATTCAGCGCGAACCTTTTAGCGGCCCCGGCAAGCCTGAACCGCTGAAACACAATCTGAGCGGTTTCTGGTCTCGCCGGATTACAACGGAGCATCGCTTGGTCTACGCGATCGAAGAGGGTGCGATACAGATCGTGATGTGCAGATATCACTACTAAGTATTCTCAGGCTGCGTTCAGCACCCGGCATATCCCTCTGACAATCATCTCCACTTCCCGCTCATCAATTGTCAGCGGCGGCAGCAAGCGAATGGTTTTGCCCCGGGTCACGTTGATCAGCAGGCCATGATCCCGTGCGGTGATCAGGGTCAGGTCGCGGATCGGTTGCTTGAGTTCGATGCCGATCATCAGGCCCTGGCCGCGGATTGCCAGGACGTTCGGATTGTCGGCCAGTTCAATGCGCAATCGGGCGAGCAGGCGTTCGCCTTGCAGCTTGGCGTTTTCCCGCAGGCCTTGTGCTTCGATGATCTCCAGCACGGTGCAACCGACCCGGCAGGCCAGTGGATTGCCACCGAAGGTGCTGCCATGGCTGCCGGGGGTGAACAGCTCGGCAGCGCGACCCCGGGCCAGGCAGGCGCCAATGGGCACGCCGTTGCCCAAGCCTTTGGCCAGGGTCATGACGTCCGGGACGATGCCTTCGTGCTGGAATGCGAACCACTGGCCGGTGCGGCCGATGCCGGTCTGGATTTCGTCGAGCATCAGCAACCACGAACGCTGATTGCAGAGTTCACGTACGGCCTTGAGGTAACCGGGCGGCGCCAGCTGCACACCGCTTTCGCCCTGGATCGGCTCCATCAGGATGGCCACGATTCTGGGGCCGTGAGCTTGCTGCACCTTGTGCAGGGCTTCGAGATCGCCAAATGGCACTTTGACGAAATCCCCCGGCAATTCACTGAAACCCAGGCGTACCGCCGGGCCATCACTGGCGGACAAGGTGCCAAGGGTCCGTCCGTGAAACGCGTTCTCCATGACCACCACCAGCGGTTGTTCGATGCCCTTGTGCCAGCCGTAAAGCCGCGCGAGTTTCAGCGCCGTCTCGTTGGCCTCGGCGCCGGAGTTATTGAAAAATGCCCGGTCCATGCCCGATAGCTGCGTCAGTTTCTGCGCCAGCTGTTGTTGCCAGTCGATGCTATAGAGGTTCGACGTATGCAGCAGCAAACCCGCCTGTTCGCTGATGGCCGAGACGATTTTCGGATGAGAGTGGCCGACATTGGTGACCGCCACGCCCGCCACCGCATCCAGGTACTCGCGACCGGCCTGATCCCACAATCGCGTGCCCAGGCCTTTGGTAAAACTCAGGGCCAACGGTTGGTAGGTGGTCATCAGGCAGGCGGCGGTCATGACATCAAGCTCCATCAATGGTCGGTGTTTTTGCAGTATGGTTAGCCACCTGAGCTGGATAAACGCTGCAATACTTCAATCATTTAGAAGTCAGGCTTGATAATGGATCTGTTCCAGGCAATGACCGTTTACGTGCGAGTGGTGGAAACCGGCAGCATGACCGCCGCCGCGCTCCAGTGCGAAATGTCCACGACCATGGTCGGCAACCACCTGCGCGCCCTGGAGCAACGTCTCGGCGTGCGCTTGCTCAACCGTACGACCCGGCGCCAGCGCCTGACGGAATTTGGCACCGCGTATTACCAGCGTTGCCTCGAAGTGCTGGGGCTGGTGGCCGACTCCGAACGCCTGGCCGAGCAGGCCCTCGATGAACCGAGCGGCACCTTGCGCATCACCGCGCCACTGACGTTTGGCACCGAACGACTGGCGCCGGCACTTAGCGAATTCTCCTTGCGCTGTCCACAGGTCAAGCTTGACGTGGTGCTCACCAACGGCCGCCCGGACCTGCTGGAAAACGGTTTTGATGCGGCGATTCGCCTGGGCGCAATCGAGCCGTCCAACATGATTGCCCGCCCACTCATCGATTACACCCTGACCATGTGCGCCTCGAAGGCGTACCTGGCGCGCCGGGGCACTCCGCACAAGCCCGAAGACCTGCAACATCACGACTGCCTGGCCTTCGCCTATCCGGCCGGAGACGATTGGCACTCGGTGGAAAAACAATGGCGCCTGACCGGCCCCGAAGGCGAAGTCCTGGTTTCCGTCAGTGGGCCGATGCTGATCAACAGTTCGGCGGGTCTGCATCAAGCGGCGCGCACCGGCATGGGCATCGTGATGGTCCCCGACGCGCTGGTGGAGCAGGACCTCAAGGATGGAAAACTGGTGGCCTTGCTGCCGGATTACCGGCTGCCGAGCCGGCCCATGCATTTGGTCTACGCCCAGGATCGCTACCGTTTGCCGAAACTGCGTAGCTTCGTCGACTTCGCCGTGCAGAAGTGGGGCAAGCACTAGCGGCGTCGAGGTGCCATGGACTAATCTGCTCGACGGGCGAATGACTTCGATATCAGGACGGCAAGGAGAGCGGTGATGGGCGACGCGTCGAGTATCGAGCCGGTGAAATTCAATCTGTCGGACTTCAACGAAGACTTGCTGCACACCATTATGGAACTGGTCAGCGACGGTATTTGGGACTGGAATGCCAATACCGGTTTCGTCTACCGCAACCCCGGCTGGTACCAGATGCTCGGCTACCCGCCGCACTCACTGGAAAACACAGTGTTGACCTGGGAAACCGTGATGCATCCCGACGATTATCCGCGGGTCATGGCGTTGTTCGATGACTACCTGAGTCAACGCGCGTCCGGCTATAAGGCCGAATATCGATGCCGCAGACAGGATGGCACCTACACCTGGATCGAAGACCACGGCTATATCCTGGCACGCAATGCCGATGGTTCGGTGGCGCGGATGGTCGGGGCGCACCGCAGCATCGAAGACAAGAAACGCCTGCTCGAACAACTGGAGCGGCGCAATCACTCCCTTGAAGCCCTCGTCGAAGAACGCACCCGGGAGCTGTCCCGGGTCAATCAGCAACTGCAAATCCAGCTCGAAGAAAACCGCAAACTGGCGGAAACCGATGCCCTGACCGCCGTCGCCAATCGCTATCGCCTGGAAAAAGTCCTGCCCCAGGAATGCGACCGCGCCCAGCGCTTCCGCCAGCCGCTGTCGCTGATCGCCATGGACATCGACGACTTCAAAATCATCAACGATCACTACGGCCATGCACTGGGCGATGCAGCGTTGGTGCAAGTGGTCGACTGCCTGAAACGCTGTGTACGCGACGGTGATTTGCTGGCCCGCTGGGGCGGCGACGAATTCATCATGATTCTGCCCAACACCTCACTGGCCGGTGCCCGCGGGATCGCGGAAACCATCCGCCAGGGCCTGACGGGCTTGCTACCCGTGGGGGACTTTCAAGTCACCCTGAGTTTTGGCGTGGTCCAGCGCTTTGAAGAGGAACAACAGACCGGGCTGCTGGCCCGGGCCGATCAGGCGCTGTATCGGTCGAAGGTGATGGGCAAGAACGTGATTTCGGGATGAGCGCCGATCTGCTTGTTCGCGATGTGCAGCCTTCGGACGTCGAATCCGTGAGGCTTTTTCTTGAGCACAATGGCTGGGCCCACCGTATCGGTTCGGCCGAGCATTTCGCGCAACTGCTCGCCAACTCCCAGCGCACGGCGCTCGCGGTGAAGGACTCGCGGATCATCGGGTTTGCCCGAGGCATTACCGACGGACTGTCCAACGGTTATCTGTCGATGGTGGTCGTGTGTGGGCAGCATCGACGTGAAGGTGTAGGTCGTGCGCTGGTCGAACATGTGATGGGTGAAAATCCGCACATCACCTGGGTTTTACGCGCCGGCCGGGAAGGTGCTCCCGCGTTTTTCTCCAGCCTGGGTTTTGAGGCATCGACCATTGCCATGGAGCGTCCGCGTAGCAAGTGACCGGCCGTATGCTCGCTGAAATCAATCAACGCTAAGGATAGCCAATGACGCCCCCTCCCCTGTATCGCCGGGCCAAGCCGGACGATCTTCTGGCCATTTGCGAATTGGGCCAGCAACTCAACAGCCTTCATCACCGTGAACGACCGGACATCTATGCACCGGCCACTGAGGATTTCGCGCGGGACAGCGCTCACTGGCAGCCGCACCTCGACAGCGAACATCAAGTGACCTTTCTTGCCGAACAGGCTGGCAAGGCGATTGGCTTCATCACTGTGCAAGTCACTGCGTTCAACAGCCCACTGATTCAGCACCAACAGGTGGGTCGGGTGGGCTCGGTCTGTGTTGACGACATTGCTCGTGGCCAAGGTGTTGGGCGTGCACTGATGGAGCGCGCTCAGGCCTGGGCCATCGAACAGGGCGCCACGGACCTTCGGTTGACCGTTTGGGCGTTCAACGCACCGGCCCTTCGTCTGTATGAGGAGCTGGGTTATGAAATGCGCGCCTTTGAAATGGGCAAGCGCTTATAACCCGGCCTTCACCAACACCGCTTTCTCCTGATACCGATCCGGATACAGCTGCTTCAACTGCGCCACCTTCGGCATGTCGTTGATCACGATGTACGGATACGTCGGGTGCTCGGTCAGGAAATCCTGGTGGTAATCCTCCGCCGGGTAGAAGCCGTTATAGGTTTCCAGTTTGGTGACGATGGGCTTGTTAAAGGAATGCGCGGCGTCCAGCTGGGCGATATAGGCCTGGGCGACCCGTTGCTGTTCGGGGTTCTCCGGGAAAATCGCTGAACGATACTGGGTGCCGGTATCAGGGCCCTGGCGATTGAGTTCCGTGGGATTGTGGGCCACCGAGAAATAGATTTGCAGCAAGGTGCCGTAGCTGACCTGGGTCGGATCGAAGGTGACTTCAACGGACTCGGCATGTCCGGTATCACCCTCGCTGACCTTCTCGTAGTCAGCGGTGGTGGCGGCGCCCCCTGCGTAACCGGACACGGCTTTCGTCACGCCTTTGACATGCTGGAACACCCCCTGGACGCCCCAGAAACAACCGCCGGCGAAGACCGCGGTTTCGCTGTGAGCCTGGGTGGTTTCGTCAACGGTCGGTGCCGGGATGACCACGGCGTCTTCGGAAGCACCGAGAGAGAACGCCGAGCATTGGCCGATAACGCTGGCGGCTGCCAGGCCCAGCAGGGTACGACGCCAGGTGAATGGGGTTTTCATAGGGCTGACTCCTTGGAAAATGGGATCGTTATCAACCAAACGTAAAGGCATACGCCGAGACACCCGGGTCGAGAAACTCAATGCTGAAGGTGCGGTCCGAGACATCGCCGGACTGACGCACCAATTGATACAAGCGTTGTTCGGACACGCTGCCGCTACCATCGGGCGCCACGTCGGTACCGTGGGCATCGCCCGGGGCCTTGCCGTCGATCAGGACTTTGAAGCGCACCGGTTTGCCGTCAGCGCCAGGGCCCAGCACCAGATGCAGGTCACGCGCATGGAAGCGGTAGACGATGCGGCTGGCGGGTACGCTGGAGGTGGCACGCTCCGGGCCGACATTCCATTGCCCACCAAGGCTCCAGTCATTGAGGGCCAATTGTGCCGGTGGGTTGTAGGTCGCGACCTTGTCGGCCGTGAAGCCTTTTTCAGGTACGAAGTTCTCCGCACGCTGGTAGCCGACATAGGTTTCCGGAGACAGCGCTTCCTTCTTGTCCGGGGCGAGCTGCACGCCCTCGGCGCTGGCATTGATCAGGCCGTCCGCCACCTTCGTCGCCCCGGCCTCACGCAGCAGTTGCTGGATCACCCGCTCCGACTCGGCGTACTCGCCTTCGCCAAAGTGGTGATAACGGATGCGCCCCTGGGCGTCGGCAAAGTAGTGCGCCGGCCAATACTCGTTGTTGAAGGCGCGCCAGATCTTGTAGTCGTTATCGATGGCTACCGGGTAGTTGATGCCCAGGTCCTTCATGGCCTTGGTGACGTTGCCGACATTGCGTTCGAAGGCAAACTCCGGTGCATGCACGCCGATCACCACCAGCCCCTGGTCGCGGTACTTCTCGGCCCAGGCTTTCACATAGGGCAACGTGCGCAGGCAGTTGATGCAGGAATAAGTCCAGAAATCCACCAGCACCACTTTGCCCTTCAACGCCTCGGCGGTGAGGGGTGGCGAGTTGAGCCATTGCACGGCACCGTCCAGCGGCGGGAGGTTGCCCTCGACAGGCAGTGTGCCGGGTGTTTTGTCCGCCACTTGCAGGGCACTGCCCGACGTCGGGCTGTTCGGTGATTTACCGGCCAGTCGCCCGACCAAGGCCTGTTCGATGCCGCCGGTGGACGCCGTCGACACCCGCGCCAGAATCCCGGTATCCAGCCCCAGGGCGATGGCCGCCACACCGGCCAGCATCAGCGCACCCAGCCCACGTCGCACCCACTCGCCAGCGCCTATCGAGCGCTTCATTGCCGCAAATACCTTGCCGCCCAGCAGCAATGCCACGGCCAATGACGTTGCCGCGCCGGCGGCGTACGCTAGCAGCAACAAGGTGGTGCCGATGCTCGCCCCTTGCAGCGCCGCCCCCGTCAGTACCAACCCCAGAATCGGCCCGGCGCACGGCGCCCAGAGCAGGCCCGTGGCGACGCCGATCAGGAACGACGCACCGGGACGTGGCCGGGCATCGGCGCCCGCCACTTCCGACAATCGACTGCCGGCCGCTACCAGCGGGCGTGTGAGGCGATCCGCCAACCGGGGCAACAACAGCGTCAGCCCGAACAGTGCCACGAACACCAACGCGAGCCAGCGACCGTACTGATTGAGTTGCACCACCCAACCGCCGCCCACTGCCGCCAACGTGGCGACGAGCGCGAACGTCATGGCCATCCCCACCAGCAGCGGCAGGCCACTTTTCACAAAGGGCTGCCCGGTGCGTGCAAAGACAAACGGCAGGACCGGGAGAATGCACGGGCTGACAATCGTCAGCACACCACCGAGGTAAGAGAGAACCAGAAGCCACATAGCGTCGACCTGCATCAGGAGAAAGAAAGGAGGCGCCCGCGGATCAAGCCGCCTGTGGCTCGAAGGTCATGGCCAGGCCATTCATGCAGTAGCGTAGCCCCGTCGGTTTTGGCCCATCGTCGAAGACATGACCCAGGTGACCGCCGCAACGCCGACAGTGAACCTCTTCACGCAACACACCAAACGAGCGGTCCTGACGCGTGGCAACGGCCTTGTCCAGCGGCGCCCAGAAGCTTGGCCAACCGGTACGGCTGTCGAACTTGGTATCGGATGAAAACAACGACAGATCACACCCGGCACAGGCGAACGTGCCCGCCCGATGCTCGTTGTTCAAAGGGCTGCTATAGGCCCGCTCGGTGCCTTCTTCACGCAGGATTTCGTACTGTTCAGCACTGAGGAGGGAGCGCCATTCGCGGTCGGTGTGAGTCACCTCGAACACCTCCGCCGCATCGGCCTCGCCGATCAGCGCCGAACTCGCCGCAAATTTTGGCAATACACCGATCACCAGGGCTGCAGCCCCCAGCCCGCCGCTGGTTAAAAGAAATTGTCTGCGTGAAAACATGGCCGTCTCCAAAAATCCCAGGTACCTGTCATGGAACACAGCCTAGGCTTGGGTTGATCGCCAAATCCTCACGGGGAGTTAAACAATTCGTGATAACTGAACCCGAGGAAAACCCGCACAATGTGCCCATTCGCAGCAAAGGATTGAGCTTCATGGAACAGACCAAACGCGTCCTGGTGGTCGAGGACGACCTGCATATCGCCGACCTTATCTGCCTGCATCTGCGCGATGAGCAGTTCGAGGTGGTGCATTGCGCCGACGGGGACGAAGGCATGCGCCTGTTGCAGCAAGGAAGCTGGGACGCGCTGATCCTCGACCTGATGCTGCCCGGTGTCGACGGCCTGGAAATCTGCCGCCGCGCCCGGGCCATGGCCCGTTACACACCGATCATCATCACCAGCGCCCGTTCCAGCGAATTGCACCGCATCCTCGGTCTGGAGCTGGGCGCTGACGATTACCTGGCCAAACCGTTTTCCATGCTGGAGCTGGTGGCCCGGGTCAAGGCGCTGCTGCGACGGGTCGATGCCATGGCCCGCAACCTGAAAATGGACGCCGGCAGCCTGACCGTCGACGGCTTGTCCATCGACCCGATCACCCGCGATGTCGCCCTCGATGGCCGACGCCTGGACCTCACGCCACGGGAGTTCGACCTGCTGTATTTCTTCGCCCGCCAACCGGGCAAGGTGTTTTCGCGCATGGACCTGCTCAACGCGGTGTGGGGCTACACCCATGAAGGCTACGAGCACACGGTCAACACGCACATCAATCGCCTGCGGGCCAAGATCGAGAAAGACCCCGCACAACCGGCACGCATTCTCACGGTGTGGAGACGCGGTTACAAATTCGCCGCACCGGAGGACCAGCCATGAGATTGACCCTGACGCAGCGCCTGTCCCTGGTGTTCGCCGTGTTGCTGTTGGTGTGTTGCGGCACTTCGGCCTGGATGCAGGTGCGCGCCAACCAGATGCATGAGTTGGAAGTGGTGCAAGGGTTGTCCCGGGACCTGGCCCAGCACATCGCCCACGATACTGTGCTGATGGACGCCAAAGGCCTGATGCCCAACGCCGTGCGCGACCTGTTCAGCCAACTGATGCTGGTCAACCCGAGTGTCGAGGTCTATCTGCTCGACAGCCAGGGGCGGATTGTCGGCAGTGCCGCCCCTGAAGGGCGGATACGCCGCAATAAAGTCGATCTGCAGCCGATCCAGCATTTGCTCAAGGGCGATGCCCTGCCGATTCTTGGCGACGACCCGCGCAGCGTCGATGGCCGCAAGGTGTTCAGCGCCGCGCCGTTGCAGGTCGATGGCAAGCCGGCCGGCTATCTGTATGTGGTGTTGCTCAGTGAAGAACACGACCGCTTTGCCGAACGCGGTGCCACCAGCGCCGCGCTGAATACCGCGCTGTTGTCCATCGGCCTGGTGGCGTTGTTGTGCCTGATTGCCGGCCTCACGGCTTTTGCCCTGATCACCCGGCCGTTGCGGCGCCTGACCGAGACCGTCAGCCAGTTCGACATCGACGGCATCCCGGTCACGCCACCCACGGCAATCCCGGTGGAAAAAGCCGCCAGCCACGATGAAATTGCCGTCCTCGACGCCGCCTTCCGGCAGATGCAAACCCGCCTCAGCGAACAATGGCGTTCGCTGACCCGCCAGGACCAGGAACGTCGCGAACTGGTGGCGAACATCTCCCACGACCTGCGCACACCGCTCGCTTCGCTGCACGGTTATCTGGAAACCCTGTCGCTCAAGGACGCCACGTTGTCCTCCGCCGACCGGCGGCGCTACCTGGGCATCGCGCTTGATCAAAGCCGCAAGGTCGGTGGCCTGGCGCAATCGCTGCTGGAACTGGTGCGACTGGAACACGGTTTTGTGCAACCGGTGCTTGAGCGTTTCTCCGTAACCGATCTGGTGCAGGACATCTTCCAGAAATTCGAACTCACCGCCGAGGCGCGCCAGGTGGAACTCAAGGCCACTTTCGCCCCGAACGTTTCCGCCGCCTGCGCCGACCTCGGACTGATCGAACGGGTCCTGACCAATCTGTTCGACAACGCCCTGCGCCATACACCGCAAGGCGGAGAAATCGAACTCAGCCTGCGTCCGCAAGGTACTTTTGTCGAAATCACCATCAGCGACACCGGCCCCGGCATCGCCGCCGAACTGCGCGAAGGCCTATTCCTGCGTCCATTCAATATTGGCGGCGCACGGCGTGATGGCGGGCTGGGGCTGCGAATCGTGCATCGGATCCTGCAACTGCATGGCCGTGACATCCAGTTGGTCGATGTTCCGGGACGCGGTGCAACCTTCCGCTTCACATTGCCCGTGGACCCGCAAATGGCTGAGCAAATGGTGGTTCGCTCGATGAATCTGAATTCGCCGGGGTAATAACCGGGCGCTAGCGCTATGATCCCGGCACTCAATTTCGGCAAGGATGCTGCGTCATGTTGAACACCCTGCAAAACACCCCGTTATGGGTTTACGTGGTATTTCTGCTGCTGTGCTACGACGGCATCAAAACCCTGTCCCCCACTCGGGAAGGCAAAACTTCATGGCTGATCACGCCGACGATTCTGCTCGCCTGGTCGCTGTATTCGCTGAATCTGACGCTCAATCCACCGTTGACGCTGACTTGCTGGTTGATCGCAGTCTTGGTCGGTAGCCTCGCTGCGCTGTTGATTTTCACGCGCAAGGGCATCGAGCTGGATGATCCGCAAACCGGACTGATCCTGCCGGGCTCGCCCAAGGCACTGACGCTCTATCTCATGCTTTTTTCCGTGAACTATTACTTCGGCTATCAGGCCGAGGTGTATCCAGAACTGTCGGCGACGCTGCAGATGGTCTTGTTCAAGGCGTGTGCTTCAGGCTTTGCCACCGGGTTGTTCTGCGGCCGTACGCTCAAGTTTTACCGGGTTTTCCAATCCCTGAAGTCCGCGCCTACAGGGTGATCCGCGCACCCGGCATACTGCCCGCCCGCCTGTTGGGTCGTGACAACGCGGCTCAGGTCCAATAGATTAGGCGGCCTGAAAAGGCCCAGCGCTTTCTCGCCTCAACTCAAGTTAAAAGAAGTAGTGAAATTTCAATGTCCGATTCCAACACCGCTGAATCCGTAGTCACCTTGTCGTCCAAAGCGGAATACGAAAACTCCATCAATCTTTCACAGCATGTGCCCCAGGCCAAGACCATCAGCGAAATGGTGCTGGATGCTTTCCAGTCCACTCGCGAAAGCGACCAGATCCGCGAGCTGCGCGCTGCGATCCGCCACGCTCACGACAACTTCGACGACGATAAAGCCTACGAACTGATGGGCGAACTCAAGCAACTCAAGGACGCCGAGGCTTCCGACATTGCCGCCCTGGAAGACCTGAGCAGCAAATTCCCGATCAGCCGCATTCTGTCCAGCTTCAAGGACGACCCGGCGTTTCAGGAAATCGTCTATGGCCTGGCGCTGAAGGTGCTGAATCAGACCCATCAAGCCATCAGCAACCCGAGCAGCGGCAAGAGCAAGACCGCCAGGGCGAAGAAGGAAGTCGAAGTGTTCACCATCAGCAAGGATGGCGTGAACGTCACCCTGCCGTTGCGCACACCGCGCTCACGCCTGAATGTTGACCGTGAAGCCCTGGAGTTCCTCGGTTTCACCTTTGTCGGCGAAGGTGAGGAAGCGGAACTGGAAAGCGAGACTTTCCTGGACAATGCCGGGACTGAACAAGCGGTCAACCGCAAGAACATCATCACCGCGCTGCAACAGCAAACCGCGTTCGAGGGTTACAGCATCTCCGCGCAGTAATACACCCTGGCGGTACTGCAAAACTTAAAGCCCCGCGCTGAGGCTCAGCGCGGGGCTTTTTGTTGTCCGAAACGCTGTCACAGCGCTGGAGGACGCAAGGCAACAATCATGTCCAGCTCCACTGCCGCGTTTTTCGACAATTGATAAACACCGATCGTCACTCGTGTATGTTTTCCGGCATCACCCAATACATGCCTGAATACATCCGACGCGCCGTTGGCCACTTCGCTCAGGTCAGCAAAGTCCGCCGTCGACTTTATGTACACCGTGATGCGCAACAGCGACTTGATTTTATCCAGTGAGCCGATAGTTTCGACAACCAATGCCAGGCCACGCATCGCACAAATGCTGGCGGCAACTTGAGCATCGGCCAGGGTCAACTCAAGGCCCACTCTGCCCGGGTACTGAACCTTGCCATGCTTAAGCGGTATCAGCCCGCTGACATACAGTTCATTGTTGTGCCGAACCAGTGGCTCGAAATGCCAACCGGTGGTGCTTTCGCCATAGATGTCGTAGCCAAGCTCAGCAGCCAGGGCGATGAAGCGTTCATCGCACGTCATGTGGTCAGTCATTTCCCCCTACCTACCCCTTTGTATCAATCCATTAACAATCCAACTTCTGACAGATTAGCCCAAGGCAGGTCTTTACCACGACATTGAATGAAAAAGCCCCGCGCTTCTTGCAAAGGCGGGGCGTTTTAACGGCTGATTTCATTCACAACGTAGGTTGCAACGCGACGATCATGTCCACTTCTACCGGGGCATTTTTCGGCAACTGATAAACGCCGACCGTGGTTCGGGTATGTTTGCCGGCATCGCCCAGCACGTGGGTAAAGACATCCGAGGCACCGTTGGCCACTTCACTCAGATCAACGAAATCAAACGTGGATTTGACATAGACAGTGACGCGAATCAGTGACTTGAGCTTATCCAGTGAACCGACGGCATCCATGATCAGTGCCAGTGCGCGGATGGCACTGATGCTGGCGGCGGCCTGGGCATCCGCGAGGTTGAGTTCCAGCCCAACCCGGCCGGGGTACTGGATTTTGCCGTTCATTCGCGGCACCAGGCCACTGACGTACAGTTCATCACCATGGCGGATCAGCGGGGAGTAATGGCCGCCGACGGTGTTCTCGTCGTAGAGGTCGAAGCCGTGCTCCCTGGCCAGCTCGATAAAGCGTTCATCACGGGTGGTTGGCTTGTTCATCACGGCACCTTCTTGATCATTCAGGCAAAACACGCCGTCGAGGGTAAGCACAGACGCTTGCCTTGAGCAGGGCAAGTTCGGATAGAATCCAGCGAACTTTACTGCCAGGGAGACCAGTAAAATGCAGGCTCAACGCGCCGTGATTGCGGCCATCGAGTTCCAGCCGGGCGTGCCGCTGGTGCAGCAGATCGTCGATCAATTGTCGATCGCCATTAGCCAGGGAGGGCTGCCCCACGGCGCCAAGTTGCCGCCGATCCGCGAACTGGCCGAGCTGTTGAACGTCGGAAAATCCACGGTGGTCGACGCCCTCGATCACCTGCGCGCCAAAGGCCTGGTGGTGTCGCGCCAGGGTTCGGGGCATTACGTACACCGTTCCAGCACAACCATCCCGAGCGAAGCCGGCCCGGACCTGCTGCCCCAGGACACCCTCAGCGTGGTACGCCGCGCCGTGCTGGTGGATAACGGCGCCCTGCGCCCCGGTTGCGGATTCCTGCCCTCCTCCTGGCTACCCGCCGAAGAATTGCTCAAAGCCGTACGCGGCACCCTGCGCGCCACCGCCCTGCGCATGGGCGAATACGGCGTAGTGGGCGGTTACCTGCCGCTGCGCCAGGCGTTGCGGGTCAAACTGTCGTCCTTCGGCATCGAAGTGCCGGTGGAACAGATCATCACCACCTCCAACACCATGCAAGCCATCGACCTGCTGATGCGCCTGTTGCTCAAACCCGGTGACACGGTGCTGCTCGACGATCCGTGCTACTTCAACCTGCACACCAACCTCGCGCTGCATGGCGCCCACGTCATCACCGTCCCCCGCCATTGTGACGGCCTGGACCTCGACGCCTTCGAGCAACAGGTGATCGCCCACAAGCCCGTGCTCTACATGACCAACAGCACGCTGCATAACCCGACCGGGCACTCGTTCTCCCCGGCTCAGGCTTATCGTTTGCTGGAGTTGAGTCATCGGCATGGTTTCCACATTGTCGAAGACGATTTGTATGGCGACCTGCAACAACGCCGGACACCGCGCCTGGCGGCGAGCGGGCTGGAGAATGTGAGTTATGTGTCAGGGTTCTCCAAGACCCTGACCGCCAATAGTCGGGTCAGTTATGCCGTGCTGTCACCGCCCCTGGCGGCGCGACTGATCGCGCTGAAAATGGCCTGCGGTGGCGTGACCTCGGAGTTCGCGGAGCAGATTACCTGCACGATGCTCAGCAATGGCAGCTATGCCAAGCATGTGCGGCGCACGGTGGATCGATTGTATGAGTCAAGCAGTCGGGTGGCGCGCTGGTTGGTCGAGGCCGGGTGTTCGGTGTCATCCCTGCCCGGTGAAGGCTTGTTTATCTGGACGCGATTGCCCGAAGGGCTGCACGCCGAAACACTGGCGCGCAAAGGTCTGGAAACCGACCTCGTCTTGGCACCCGGCACCTTGCTCAGCAAAGCGCCTGATGCCAGCCGATTCCTGCGATTTAACGTGGCACACAGCGATCAACCTCAAGTGCGTGAGCGATTCTTCCGCCTGCTCGACACACCTCACGAATAATTGATCGCACTCACCATAGGGACTGCGCCTGACTGGCATTTGCTGATCACATCAAGTCCCGTCCTGAACGAAAAGCCCCGCTCTTCTCTCGAAGGCAGGGCTCTTGTCATGCAGCCGACTTTCAGGAAATCGTTGAACGCTGCTCAGCCTCATAATGCCGTGTCTGAAACGGCATGAGGGTTTGAGCCTTTAAGCCAAGGCCTTCACTTAACCCCCAGGAATCGGCAAGTTCATCACGACGCAGGCGAAGTGGAGTGACTGCTTGAAGCTTCACATCTTGCTTGGAAGTCGTGAACGCAAAAAGCTCCAGCACGTTGAAGGTTTCCAGCACGCGGCTATCAGACACACACGCAAAACGGGTGAAACGCTCGAGCAGGTAGCCTGCACGACGAACCTCGATCTCAGCAGAATGACGACTCAAAAATGCTGTGACTTCACTTTCAAGGTTCGCGTTCGTGTACCAAACAGCCTTGGCCGCACTGACAAGCGCAGCATCATCTGCCTGATTCAAAGGGCTTTTGACCAGCGTGTCCAAAGCGGCTGAGAGGACGTGGCCGTTACGGGGCTTCGTCATCTGTATTCTCCAGATAATCTTGCAAAATACTGTCGAGGACAGAGCTTGGTGGCTCTTTATTGCCAACATATACATCAATCGCCTGCAATGCCAGTCGACGGAGTTCGGTGGTCAGTATGAAACCACTCCTGAGAAGCGCCCTGATATCGCCAATGTCCTGATCCGTAGCCCTGCCCAATTTTGAAATGGCAATGTCGATAGGCGCTGCAATATGAACATGCAGAGGAGACTCAATCGAAAACTCGGCAAGCGGCAGACTCCGCTCCCAATAGTCCTCGTGAATTGGACCAAAGCTTGTGTTGTATTGAAGGTCGTAGTTCAGTTCCATCAATCGACCGGATCGTTCATCGACGAATGGCTCGGGCATCTCTGCCAGCATTGATTGAAGGTGCAGGCCTTTGGGGACATTAGCCTCGTAAACCTCGGCATCGACATCCGTGGAAACACGGTGACTTGTATAGAGATGAACGGCGCATCCACCGAACACGATAAATTTGACAGCTCCCGCCTCTGCGTCCTCCAAGGACCAGTTCCGCTTCGACAGATTTGAACATGGAAACCAACGCCTGCCCCAACGTTGTGTTCGTATTCACGCGGGGAATGATTACATCCGGCAACTCCATGCTCGAACCTCTAACCTGCTGTGAAATAGCAACGCCTGTGATGACGTAACGGCGAAGCGCCTGGCAGCAATTGCAGCTGGATTGGCGACATCCCGAAGGTTAGGCAGACGACTTCCGACCGACAACCTGAAAGCTTTGTAGGAGGTTTCCGCTGTGTGAGTGGGCAATGGTCTATGGGCTTGCCCCCGTTTGAGTGCGAAGCACTCCCCTGTATGTCATCAGGCACACCTCATGCACAGGTTTTACGAATGCTGCGCAGCCGGACGGGAGCAAGCTCCCTCGCCACAGAGGCGGAGTCGATCAATAAAATTGGGCAACGAATCCCCAATAAAAAACCCCGCTCTCCTCTCGAAGGGCGGGGCTTTTCGTACAGCGTCTAAACCTTACGGCGCATAAGTCAGCAACAGCTCACTCGGCACTTTGAAGTCCAGCGACATCATGACGCTCAACGCGGTAATGGTGAAGATCGAGAACACGAACAGCTTGCGTGCCCAGACCGTGTCATCCACTGCCTTGTAGCCGGTCCAGGCCATGTACAACCAGTACATGCCCATGGCCGCGGCGACGGCGAGGTAGCTCATGCCGGCGTAACCGCTGAAGGTCAGCATCAAGGTCGCGATCAGGAAGGCCAGGATGTAGAGCAGGATGTGCTTCTTCGCTACTTGAATCCCGCGCTTCACTGGCAACACCGGAATCGATGCGGCCAGGTAATCGTTGAAGCGGAAGATCGCGATGGCGTAGGAATGCGGCATCTGCCACAGGCTGAACATCACCAGCAACGTCAGCGCGGCCATGTCGAAGCTGTTGGTCACGGCAACGTAACCAATCACCGGCGGCATGGCGCCCGACAGGCTGCCCACCAGCGTGCCGTGAACCGACTTGCGCTTGAGGTACAGGCTGTAGAAGCCGACGTAGATGACAAAACCGATCACCGCGAACAGCGCGGCCAACGGGTTGGCCACCTTGTACAACAGTGCAACGCCGGCAATGCCCAGGACGGTCGCGTAGATCAGGGCCAGTTTCAGGGAGATCAAGCCCTGGACCAGCACCCGGTTCTTGGTGCGTTCCATCTTCAGGTCGATGTCGCGGTCGATGCAGTTGTTGAACACGCAACCGGAAGCCACCACCAGGGACGTGCCGATCATGGCGGCCAGGAAGATGGCCAGATCGACATGCCCTTTCGAGGCCAGGAAAAATCCGCCCGCCACAGAAAGCACGTTACCGAAAATGATCCCCGGTTTGGTGATTTGGATAAAGTGCTTAAAGGACATCCGGACTTTCCTCAGTGCGCCATCATGACGGTGTGGATGCTGAACATGATCCACAGCGACAAGCCAACCAGCAGGACGATCACCATCGCAGCGAACACAAACGCGATCACGTTATTGCGCTGGGCGGCGGAGCGGTCCAGGTGGAGAAAGTACACCAGGTGAACCAGTACCTGGATCACGGCGAAGGCCAGTACGATCCACAACGTCCAGACTTTCGGCAGCGACGGGTACATCACCAGGCCGAACGGAATGATCGTCAGGATCACCGACAGGATGAAGCCGATGGCGTAGGACTTTACGCTGCCATGACCGGCGTCGTGGCTATCGTGGGAATGTGCATTAGCCATTACAGGGTCCCCATCAGGTAAACAACGGTGAATACGCAGATCCAGACCACGTCCAGGAAGTGCCAGAACAGGCTCAGGCAGCTCAGGCGGGTCTTGTTGGTCGACGTCAGGCCGTGCTTGTTGACCTGATACATCATGATCGCCATCCAGATCAGACCGCTGGTCACGTGCAGACCGTGGGTGCCGACCAGGGTGAAGAACCCGGACAGGAAGCCGCTGCGGTTAGGACCGTAGCCTTCGGAGATCAGCATGTGGAACTCGTTGATCTCCATGCCGATGAAGCCCAGGCCGAACAGGAAGGTGATGGCCAACCAGCCCAACACTGCCTTCTTGTTGCCCTTGAACAACGCCAGCATGGCGAAGCCGTAGGTGATCGAGCTGAGCAACAGGCAGGCGGTTTCGCCCAGCACGTATGGCAGCTCGAAGATGTCGTGGCCCGACGGGCCACCCGCTACGTTGTTAACCAGTACCGCGTACACCGCGAAGATCGACGCAAACAAAATGCAGTCGGTCATCAGGTAGAGCCAGAAACCGAATACGGTCATCTCGCCCGAGTCGTGGTGATGGTCATCGTGCCCATGTCCATCGACATGGACGTGTCCAGCATTGGTCACTAAGTTCGACATGGTTTAAGCCTGTTCCAACGAGGTTTCAACACGGGTGGCGCCAGCCGGGATTTTCCCTGCTGCTACCAGACGCTTGTGCTGCTCGGCTTCGATGCGCTCGATCACGTCGACCGGCACCATATAGCCCTGGTCATCACGGGCAGCATGGATAACGAAGTAGATCACGGTACCGGCGAGGCCGAAGATGGCCATCCACCAGATGTGCCAGATCATGGCGAAACCGAACACGGTCAACAGAGCACCCATGACCAGGCCGGTCGCGGTGTTGTTTGGCATGTGGATCGGCTCGTACTTGGCCGGAGCCTGGTACGCAGTACCGTTTTCCTTGGCTTCAGTGAACGGGTCGATGCCAGGAGCCTTCGGCAGTACGGCGAAGTTGTAGAACGGCGGTGGCGACGAGGTCGACCATTCCAGGGTATGGGCATTCCACGGGTCGCCGTGTTCGCACATGTTCTCTGGCTTCTTGCGGTCACGCACACTGACGTACAACTGGATCAACTGGCAGGCAATACCGACGGCGATCATGACCGCGCCGAACATTGCAACGTGCAGGTAAGGCACCCACTCAGGGTTGGTGGTGGCGTTCAGACGACGGGTCATGCCCATGAAGCCCAGTGCATAGAGCGGCATGAACGCGACGAAGAAGCCCGAAATCCAGAACCAGAACGCTGCCTTGCCCCAACCTTCGTGCAGCTTGAAGCCGAACGCTTTAGGGAAGAAGAAGGCGAAACCAGCGATGTAGCCAAATACTGCGCCGCCGATGATCACGTTGTGGAAGTGAGCGATCACGAACAGGCTGTTGTGCAACACGAAGTCAGCACCCGGGATGGCCAGCAGTACGCCGGTCATGCCGCCGATGGCGAAGGTCACCATGAAGCCCAGGGTCCAGAGCACCTGGCTGGTGAACTGCAAGCGACCGCGATAGATGGTGAACAGCCAGTTGAATAGCTTCACCCCCGTCGGAATCGAGATCAGCATCGTCGCCAGCCCGAAGAAGGCGTTGACGCTCGCACCCGAGCCCATGGTGAAGAAGTGGTGCAGCCAGACCATGAAGCCCAGGATCGAGATCGCGCCCGAGGCGTAGATCATCGAGTGGTGGCCGAACAGACGCTTGCCGGAGAAGGTCGAGATGACTTCGGAGAAGACCCCGAACGCCGGCAGAATCAGGATGTAAACCTCGGGGTGACCCCAGGCCCAGAACAGGTTGACGTACATCATTGGATTGCCACCAAGTTCATTGGTGAAAATGTGGAAATCCATGTAACGGTCAAGCGTCAGCAAAGCCAAAGTAGCGGTCAGAATCGGGAACGAAGCCACGATCAGCACGTTGGCCCAGGTGCAGGTCCAGGTGAAGATCGGCATGTCCATCATCTTCATGCCCGGGGTACGCATTTTCAGCACGGTGGCCAGGAAGTTAACCCCGGTCAGCGTCGTACCTAGACCCGATAGCTGCAGTGCCCAGATGTAGTAGTCCACACCCACGCCCGGGCTGTAGCCCAGTTCCGACAGCGGTGGATACGCAACCCAACCGGTACGGGCGAACTCGCCGACACCCAGGGACACGTTCACCAGCACGACGCCGGAGACCAGCAGCCAGAAGCTCAGGGAGTTCAGGAACGGGTAGGCAACGTCACGGGCGCCGATCTGCAGCGGCACTGCAAGGTTCATCAGGCCGGTGAAGAATGGCATCGCCATGAAGATGATCATGATCACACCGTGAGCGGTGAAGATCTGGTCATAGTGTTCAGGCGGCAGGTAGCCAGGCGAACCCTCGGTGGCCATGGCCAACTGGGAACGCATCATGATGGCGTCGGCAAAACCGCGCAGCAGCATGATCATGGCGACGATGATGTACATCACGCCGATTTTCTTGTGGTCGACCGACGTCAGCCACTCGGTCCACAGGTAGGTCCACTTCTTGAAGTAGGTGATCAACCCGAACACAGCCAGACCACCGAGCGCGATCATGGCGATGGTAATCATCACAATCGGTTCGTGGAACGGGACCGCTTCCCAACTTAATTTACCAAACATCGTTTACTCCTCTGCCCCGGCAGCTGAATGCGAACTCATGTCCATCCCTTCCATGGCGGCCATTTCGTGCTCTTTTTTCTCGTGATGCATTGGCTGGCCCGGTTTCATGCCTTCGTACTTGTCGACGATGATCTGGAACAGGTTTGGCGTGAACGAGGAGTAGAGCTCGACTGGGTTGTTCTGGCTTGGTTTGGAAAGGGCTTCGTATTCAGCTTTTTCCAGCTGTTTAGGTGCCTTCTTGACATCACTGACCCAGGCATCGAAATCCGCCTGGGAAGTGGCGATAGCTTTGAACTTCATGCCGGTGAAACCCGCGCCGCTGTAGTTGGCGGAGATACCGTCGAATTCAGCGTTCTGGTTGGCAATCAGGTGCAGCTTGGTTTCCATGCCCGCCATCGCGTAGATCTGGCCACCCAGGCCCGGGATGAAGAACGAGTTCATCACGGTGTCGGAGGTGATTTTGAAATTGATAGGCGTGTTGGCCGGGAACACCAGTTTGTTAACAGTGGCGATGCCTTGTTCCGGGTAGATGAACAGCCACTTCCAGTCCATGGAGACCACTTCAACGGTGATCGGCTTGACGTCGGATTCCAGCGGCTTGTACGGGTCCAGGGCGTGGGTCGAAATGTAAGTCACGTAACCCAGGGCAATGATGATCAGGACCGGAACAGCCCACACCGCGATTTCGATCTTGGTGGAGTGCGACCATTTAGGCGCGTACACCGCGTTCGGGTTGGAAGCGCGATATTTCCAGGCGAACAGGAACGTCATGACGATGACCGGCACAACGACCAACAGCATCAGCAGCGTTGCGGTGATGATCAGGTTTCGCTCATCCAGGCCGACCTGGCCCTTGGGGTCGAGCAAGGTCATGTTGCAGCCTGACAGCAACAACGTGCCGAGCAGCGGCAATAAGCCTAGTAGTCTGGGGTACCTGTTTTTACTCATCTCACGACCTCTAAAGCAGCTTGCGCAATGCAGTTGGGTTTTGATCGCCAACACTTCACCCTGCCAAGGGTTGGCATTTTTCTTGGATTGAATAAGGGCTGCCCGTCGCGCGTCAGACGCTGTTCGACAAATCCTGGGCTAGCGGTGAGTTCTTATTCGAATTCGTGGTCAAAGGCCTTGTTACAGACCAATTCCATTTGGTGCGGATAGTCGGAAAGGCACCGACACCTGGGAGTCGCATAAAGCCGTCAGGCCTTTCGACGCCCTATCTGCTCAGTCGAGAGCAGCGCCGGGAATTCAGTGCGGGCGATTGTAGATACGTCGCGACGCATAAACCATGTCTCATCCCGAAATAATTTTTATCCATTCCAGCAACAATCATTAACGGATTTTGCAAAAGTTCAGCATGGTATCGAAATTAATTCTCAACAAAAACACCAAAATTTGTGGGGCTACCACCCTCGGTTCAGACAGCCTTCATGGCGCCTTGCCATCCGCCACCCCCGGCAAAGCCCCGATAGGCAAGGGGTGTGGCGATTCACCAAGGCTTGTTAAAACTGCCTGTTACACCCTGAAGATGAACAATTGGCTAGCGTCGCCAATCGGTTCAAATCGTTGCGTAGCTATGCACCGATTCCGCCCCTTGAAATGAGTTGCGACACTCCGGCTGTGACAACATGTCGCACACGTTGCGCACCCTTCGCTGTCGCACATCACGATCTGCTGACTCGCGCTCTGAAATGCAAAACGCCCCGGCCCTCTCAACGAGGACCGGGGCGTTTTTTGTTTGCTGCCGCGGGTTAGCGCAGCGCCTTGCGGTTACGCGAGACCAGCAGCGGCACCAGCACCACCACGAGTACAAACGACACCAGCGCCCACTGCGCCAGTGACAGGCCGAGGATCGGCGGGTACGGCGTGTCGCAGAAGCCGTCGACCTGGAAGCCCAGCGGAAAGATCTTCGCCAGTGGCAGGCCATCGACAATCGGTTGCAGCACGTCAACACCGCAGCTGACCGCCGGGTAGAACTGCGTATAGACGTGATGCCCGGCCGCCGCCACACCGCCGAGCGCGGCGATGACCACCAGCACCTCGAACACCGTGAGGCTGCGACGGGTGCGCATGGCCGCGCCGATAAAGGCAAAAATGGCGATCAGCAACAACGCATAACGCTGCAGGATGCACAGCGGGCACGGTGCTTCTTCCAGCACCACCTGCATGTACAGCGCGCCGCCGATCAGCGCCAGGCAGATGATGCCCAGCAACACCAGATATCGCCGCTCACGGCCCAATCGCATGGTTTCGTCACTCATCGCGTTTCCCTTCTAGATATCGATTGCCGGAAGTCTACACGCAGACCATGACCGTGGAGAGCCTGGCGCGCGCCGGTAGATGTCGGGGAATAGACGATAGGCTGGTTAAGGAGGGATTAACTTTTAAACAGAAGGTGAGAATTCACCGTTCAAGACCGAGGTGTGGCTATCGCGGGCAAGCCTTGCTCCTACAGATTTATGGCGTGACGTCTGTAGGAGCAAGGCTTGCCCGCGATTGAAACGACGCGGTGAGACGGGCTCACCTCGCCCCTCGCTTACTCCAGCGCAGAAGCCGGCCCGAAGAACTCATAACGACTCTGCTTCTCCGGCACACCCAACGCTTTCAAGTGACGCTTGATCGCCGCCATAAAGCCCTTCGGCCCCAGGAAGTAAGCATCCAGGTCGCGCTGCTGCGGCAACCACTCGCCCAACTGCTCCTGACTCAACAACCCAACCTTGTCCGCCGCCGGGCTCACGCCATCATCTTCGGCGTAGCAATAGAAGCGCTTGAGCTGCGGGTGACGCTCGGCCAAGCCATCGATCCAGTCACGGAACGCATGGACGCTGCCGTTACGCGCGCAGTGGATAAAGTGCACCGGCCGCTCGGTGGCCAGCGCCGCTTGGAGCATGGCCAGGGTCGGGGTGATGCCGACGCCGCCGCTGATCAGCACCAAGGGTTTGTCGCTGGCGGTCAGGGTGAACTCGCCCGACGGCGGGAACAGTTGGATGCTCGCGCCGACATGCAGTTGATCGTGCAAATGGTTGGAGGCGCGGCCACCGGCTTCGCGCTTGACGCTGATGCGGTACTGGCCGTTGTCGGACAGGGACGACAGCGAGTAGTTACGGCGAATCTCTTCACCGTCGAGGATCAGCTTCATGCCGATGTACTGGCCCGGCTCGGCGGCGAGGATCGGGCCTTTGTCGGCAGGTTCGAAGTAGAACGAGATGATTTCCGCGCTTTCTTCAACCTTGGCCGCGACGATGAACTCCCGAGCCCCGCGCCAGCCGCCCGGAGCCTGCTCCTTCTGGTCGTAGATGCTGGTTTCGGCGCCGATCAGGATGTCGGCCAATTGGTTGTAGGCTGCGCTCCAGGCGCCGATGACTTCCGGGGTGGCGATCTCTTCGCCCAGCACTTCGGCGATGGCGCGCAGCAGGCAGGTGCCGACAATTGGGTAGTGTTCCGGCAGGATTTGCAGGGCCACGTGCTTATTAATGATCTTGGCCACCAGGTCGCCCAACTGGTCGAGCTGATCGATGTGCCGCGCATACATCAATACGCCGTTGGCCAGGGCGCGGGGCTGATCGCCGCTGGCCTGGTGGGCCTGGTTGAACAACGGGCGGACTTCCGGGTATTCGGAGAGCATCATGCGATAGAAGTGAGTGATCAGCGCTTCGCCACCGCTTTCCAGCAGCGGCACGGTGGATTTGACGATGGCACGGTCTTGAACGCTAAGCATTAGGGCAACTCCTGAACTTCGATGTGAATGCCTTAGGCTTATCAGTTTCCATGCCAACAATTAAAACCCTATAAATCAACGACTTAAATACAACGTAGTCATATCGACACAGACTGCCTTATAGTCATCGCGACTACACGGAGTCACTATGACTGCAAAATCCCTGCTCACCGCCCTGCTCCCCCTGGTCTCCGACCTGTCCCGCGAACTGCCCGAAGGCGAGCGCTATCGGCGGTTGCTTGAAGCCATGCGCGCCCTGCTGCCCTGCGATGCCGCCGCCCTGCTGCGCCTCGACGGCGAATGGCTAGTGCCGCTGGCTGTGGACGGTTTGAGCACCGACACCCTCGGCCGGCGCTTCAAAGTCAGCGAACACCCACGTTTCGAGGCGCTGCTCAGCAGCCCCGGCCCGACCCGCTTCGCCGCCGACAGCGACTTGCCGGATCCTTATGACGGTTTGGTCGATGGCCTCGACGAGCACCTGGAAGTCCACGATTGCATGGGCTGCCCACTGTTTATCGATGAACGCCCGTGGGGCCTGTTGACCCTCGATGCCCTGGACCCGGAACGCTTCGAACCGATCGAACTCGACGCCCTGCAAGCCTTCGCCAGCCTCGCCGCCGCCACCGTCAACGCCGCCGAGCGCATCCAGCGCCTGGCCAATCGCGCCGAAGACGAACACCAGCGCGCCGAGGTTTACCGTCAGGCCAGCGGCCAGCAGAACCGCGAGATGATCGGCCAGAGCAAGGCCCATAAACGTTTGGTGGAAGAGATCAGCCTGGTGGGCGGTAGCGACCTGACCGTGCTGATCACCGGGGAAACCGGGGTCGGCAAGGAACTGGTGGCCCAGGCGATCCACGCCGCGTCCTCCCGCGCCGACAAACCGATCATCAGCCTCAACTGCGCCGCCCTGCCGGACACCTTGGTGGAGAGCGAATTGTTCGGCCATGTACGTGGCGCCTTCACCGGGGCAACCAGCGACCGTCGCGGCAAGTTCGAACTGGCCAATGGCGGCACGCTGTTTCTCGATGAGGTCGGCGAACTGTCCCTGACCGTGCAGGCTAAGTTGCTGCGGGTGCTACAAAGCGGCCAGTTGCAGCGTTTGGGCTCGGATAAAGAGCATCAAGTGGACGTGCGGCTGATCGCGGCGACCAACCGTGACCTGGCCGAAGAGGTCCGCAGCGGCCGCTACCGCGCCGACTTCTATCATCGCCTGAGCGTTTATCCATTGCTGGTCCCGGCGCTGCGGGATCGCGGGCGCGATGTGTTGCTGCTCAGCGGCTTCTTCCTGGAACAGAACCGTTCGCGCATGGGCCTTAATAGCCTGCGCCTGAACAGCGATGCCCAGGCGGCGCTGCTCGCGTATCAGTGGCCGGGGAACGTGCGGGAACTGGAACACTTGATTGGCCGCAGCGCATTGAAGGCGCTGGGCAACTGCAATGAACGGCCGAAGATTCTCAGCTTGAGCGCCGCGGACCTGGATTTGCCTCATGGCAGTGTTGAAGCGCCCGCGGAACAACCGGCTGTCGCCCCTGTGGCTTTAGTCTCGGGTGACTTGCGAGTCGCGACCGAGGATTATCAGCGGCAACTGATCAACGCCTGTCTGGAACGCCACCACAACAACTGGGCAAGCGCGGCCCGTGAGCTAGGCTTGGATCGGGCGAATCTGGGGCGGATGGCCAAGCGGTTGGGGATGAAATAACCCCACTCTTGAGTTCAGTGAAACCCTGTGGCGAGGGGGCTTGCCCCCGTTGGAGTGCGAAGCGCTCCCCCGCTTTACAGAGAGAACTTCACCGGTTTTTTACGACCGCTTCGCGGCCGAACGGGGGTAAGCCCCCTCGCCACCAGCAAGCGCCCTCGCCACAGGGGTTCGCCGTTTGGCCGGTGGTGGGGATTTAACCTAAAGCCTGCCCCCAACAAGTCGATAACCCGGCATCAATAGTTTTTGGCGACTCTTCACTCGCCCATCACCTTTCGCCAAAGAAGGTTTTTTATGTCCACCACCAAAGCCCGCGCAGATTCACTTTCGCTTCTTCTGTTTACCTTGCGCAGCGGCAAGCTGATGGCGATCAACCTGCTGAAAGTCAGTGAAATCATCCCCTGCCCGCCGCTGACCAAGCTGCCGGAGTCGCATCCCCACGTCAAAGGCATCGCCACCCTGCGCGGCGCCTCGTTGTCGGTGATCGACCTGAGCCGCGCCATCGGCGAGCGGCCGCTGGAAGATCCCAACGGTGGCTGCCTGATCGTCACCGACGTCAGCCGCTCCAAGCAGGGCCTGCACGTGCAGGCCGTGAGCAAGATTGTGCACTGCCTGACCACCGACATCCGTCCGCCACCCTTCGGTTCCGGCGGCGTGCGCTCGTACATCACCGGCGTGACGTCGGTCGACGGCGTGCTGGTGCAGGTGCTGGACATCGAGAAAGTCATCCACGGTATCGCCCCGGCGCAGATTGAAATGGCCCCGACCGAACTGAGCATGGAAGACGCCGAAGTGCTGGGCAACGCTCGCATCCTGGTGGTCGATGACAGCCAGACCGCGTTGCAGCAATCGGTACACACCTTGCGCAACCTCGGCCTGCAATGCCACACCGCCCGCAGCGCCAAGGAAGCCATCGATTGCCTGCTGGACCTGCAAGGCACCGCGCAGCAGATCAACCTGATCGTCTCGGACATCGAAATGTCGGAGATGGACGGCTACGCCTTCACCCGCACCCTGCGCGAAACCCCGGACTTCTCGCACCTCTACGTGCTGCTGCACACCTCGCTGGACAGCGCGATGAACAGCGAAAAAGCACGTCTGGCCGGGGCCAACGGGGTACTGACCAAGTTCTCCTCGCCGGAATTGACCAAGTGCCTGATCGAAGCCGCCAAGGCTGTCGCCGAACAGGGTTACTGAGATTGGCCGAGGACTTTTGCTTTCTGATGCGGCGCAACCTTACGCAGGCGGTGCCGGACATCGCTTGGCCCACCGGTATTGAGCTGACTCAATACCGCCCCGAACTCGCCGCAGCCGTACATCACTTGATGGAACTGGGTTATCGCGAAGGCGGCGGCCGCGTGCCGACGCTGGAGGTCTGGCAACAGCGCTTTGAAACCGATCCCGAATACGATCCGAGCCTGTGCTTTATCGCGCTGGATGGCGAAGGGATTGTTGGCGTGTGCCAATGCTGGACCAGCGCCTACATCAAGAATCTGGTGGTGCACCCACGCGCCCAAGGCCTCGGACTGGGCCGCGCCTTGCTGCTAAATGCTTTCAAGGCGTTTCAGCAGCGCCGCGAAGGATTTGTCGATCTGAAAGTGCTGGAAGACAACCGGCGGGCGCAGCGGTTGTATGAAAGTGCCGGAATGCGGGTGGTTCGGCGGGAGCCGGTGCCGGTTTGATACATCACCTTCGCGCGCAATCAGAAGATCGATCCCTGCAGGAGCGAGGCTAGCCCGCGAAGAGGCCCGCAAAAACACCCCACAACCATCAGGCATACTCCAACCTTGGCCAACACACACAAGGATGCCCAACCCATGAAAACCACCACCCTGCTCTTCCTCAGCCTCACCGCCCTCGCCACCCAGGTTCACGCCTCCAGCCCCGACGCCTGGGCTGCCTATGACAAAGCCGTACTCGCCAGTTGCACCAAGGCCAGCGGCCTGAAGGACGCCAAACCCGTCGGCACCGCCGCACAATTCGACGACCGCGTGGGTTACACCGCCCTCCTGCTGCAAGGCCAATACCCGCAAAAGCACATGAAGGGCCAACAAGGCACCGAGCTGTGCCTCTACAACAAACAAAGCAAAACCGCCTACGTGACCGAGTGGGACTCCATCCGTTCGCCCGCCAAAAAGCCGTGAATGGCGCATAACTTGCTTCGAGACACGCCTGTGCGGTGGATTTCCGTCGCGCTTTCATGACCTCACCGGCGACTGATCGACCCATGAATACGACGTTTTCCTGCGTAGGCTGCGGCAAATGCTGCAACGATCACCACGTCCCCCTGACCCTGGCGGAAGCCCGCATGTGGGCGAACGATGGGGGTCAGGTGATCGTGCTGGTGGAAGGTTTCCTGGGCAATGGCCTGGGCCTGCCGTTGCAGCAACGCGAACATGCCGAACGCCGGTCGGTGAGGGTTCGAAGCGGCGCCAGCGATGTCTACGTGGCCATCACCTTCGCCGCCTACAACGTCGGGCCCTGCCGGAATCTTGACGAAGACAACCTCTGCCGCATCTACGAACGCCGGCCGCTGGTGTGCCGCATCTATCCGATGGAAATCAATCCGCACATCCCGCTGAACCCGGCGGTGAAAGACTGCCCGCCCGAGTCGTGGGAACAGGGTCCGGACTTGATTGTGGGTGGGGAATTGGTGGATCAGGAACTGGTGGCGTTGATCCAGCGCTCGCGCCAGTCAGATCGCGACGATGTTCAGGCCAAGGATGCGATCTGCCAGTTGTTGGGAATCCGCATCACAGCGCTGAAAGGTGATGGGTTTACCGCTTATCTGCCGCAGATGGACGCTTTTGCCTCAGTCATCGATCAGGTTGTGGCGCAGCCACTGGCCGCACCCGACAGTGAATGGCTATTTCATGTCTCGGGCGAGGACATTGCCGGGCAAGTGTTGGCGGCCGGGGCTGACGTAGCGATTGAAGCACCGCTCAACTATGCGTTTATCTCGTTGCGGGCGGCTTGAGCCCGGACCGTTGGTATCTGTCGGGCCTTATCGCGAGCAAGCTTTGCTCCTACAGGTTGATGACACCTCTGTAGGAGCAAAGCTTGCTCGCGATGACGCCAGACCAGCCCCCGCCATCCCTCAGCGGGCGGCGACCGCCAGGCATTCAACTTCAACCCGCGCATCCAGCACCAACGCCTTGGCGGCGAATGTCGTGCGGGCCGGCAAACGATCTGCCGGGAAATAGCGCTGGTATACCTCGTTCATTGCCCTGAAATCCTTGATGTCGTTAAGGATGACTGTGCATTTGGCGACATGTGCCATGGACGAACCGCTGCGTTGCAGTGCGCTGCGCAGGTTCTCCATGGTCTGGGTCATCTGCGGGACGATGCCGCCCTTCACCAGTTCGCCATCCGCCCCGATACCAAGTACCCCTGACAGATAAACAGTCTCACCAACCTGAACGGCATCGGAGAATGGCAGGCCTTCGTCGTTCGGCAAGTAGCTGGGCGAATCCGCCGTCGCCGACGGCAGGTAGCGTTGGGTAATCGCCTGATACTGGCCGTTTTGCTTGAGACGCTCGAGTGCCGCGTTCAGGTTGTCGCGCAAGACGCTATCGCTTTTGCGCAGGGCCATCGCCACGCCACTGCCCAGCATCGGGTCCTTGAGGGCGGCCCCGGCGAAGGCGAAATCCCGGCCTTGTGGATGGTTCATCAAGGCATGGGTGATTTCGATGGCGTCTTGCAGGGTGGCGTCGATTTCCCCGGCCTGCAGGGCGGCAATCAGTTGATCGTTGAATTGGAAACTGCGCACCGTCACGCCCGTGTCAGCCCAGCGCGCCTTGGCGAACGCCTCGCGGCTGGTGCCTGCCAGGACGCCGACACGCTTGCCCTTGAGCGAGGCTGCCGTCGGTTGCAGGCCAGAACCCTCACGCGCGACCAGTCGACTGCTCAACGGGTAAAGGTTGTCGGTGAAATCGATCCGCTCACGACGCGCCGGGGTGGCGGTCATCGGCATGATCACGTCGAAACGATTGGCTTCGAGGGCTTCGATGTTGGTGGCGTAGTCCTGGTCGATCCAGACACAGCGGGATTGGAGCTCGGCACACAGCGCATTGCCCAACTCGATGTTCAGCCCGACCAGCTCACCGCTGTCGTTGCGGCTCTCGAATGGCGGGACCAGGGCTTCGACCCCGAAGCGGATCTGTGGCTCGACCACAGACGACACACAACCGCTGGTCAGAACCGCCAGCGACAGGACAGAGAGGATTTTCAGCAGGGGCATTTCGGTGGCCTTCGTCGAAGAATTCACGGACCTGAATCTTCGACGAGTGGCCACCGACTTTCCCAGAGGACGAATCGCTCATCCTTGTGGGAATTGTCTCGATGACGGGGAGACTTTTTTCCAGCCGAGCAGCGGCTGGCGGTCAGCGTTTACCCATCGAACGACGCGTACCCGGTGGCGCGGCGCCAGGGGTTTTGGTGTGGCCGTTTTTGGCGCCGTTCTTGTACCACGGCTGGCTGGCGTTCTTGGCGGCGGCCAGTTCGCCCGGTTTGAACGGAAACTTGAACGCCGGGATCGCGGCTTTGGTTTCGCTGTCTGCGCTGGAGTCGACGCTGTCTGGCAGGTCTGCCGGGTCGTCGCTCAAGGCGTCGGCGACCGGCGGTTGTGTCGGGGAAGTCATGAAAGCTCCGGGTGGTGCATAAAGAGTCGGGCCCGGTGGGTGGGCCGCGAAAGGCGCGAGTATAACTGGATGGAGCGCTGCAAGCTGCAAGCATCAAGCGGCATGTCGTCGGTCAGTGGGTTTTGGCGGTGTCACCGCTGACGCCTTCGCGGGCAAGCCTCGCTCCTACAGGGGAATGCATTCCAAATGTAGGAGCGAGGCTTGCCCGCGAACAACGATAACGCGGTCCATCTGCATGACTACGGAGCCCAAACTGACAGCCCCGTCAGTTAGCGGTCACCTTCCTGACCGGGTAACAGGACTATAAGGGGAGGTATAAAATCTGACCCTATTCCTGTCCCTCTAGCCCGGCGCCTCACTCGCATGCGAATTCAGAAAAAAACCGCCTTGATCGCAGCCCCTCTGATTGTCCTGGCAGCGCTGGGCCTGTGGTACGCGACCAAACCGGCCACCGCCAAACTGGCGGTCCCGACGGCAATCCCGGTGCGGGTCGTGGCGGTGACGGCAAAAGACGTGCCGCGCTACGTCAGCGGCATCGGCTCGGTGCTGTCCTTGCACAGCGTGGTGGTGCGGCCGCAGATCGACGGCATCCTCACCAAGTTGCTGGTCAAGGAAGGTCAACTGGTCAAGGCCGGAGATTTGCTCGCGACCATCGACGACCGCTCGATCCGCGCCAGCCTGGACCAGGCCCGCGCCCAATTGGGTGAAAGCCAGGCGCAACTGCAAGTAGCCCAGGTCAACCTCAAGCGCTACAAGCTGCTGAGTGTCGACGACGGCGTGTCCAAGCAGACGTACGACCAGCAACAAGCCCTGGTCAACCAACTCAAAGCCACCGCCCAAGGCAATCAAGCCTCCATTGATGCCGCCCAAGTGCAGCTTTCCTACACCCAGATTCGCTCCCCGGTCACCGGTCGTGTCGGGATTCGTACGGTGGACGAAGGCAACTTCCTGCGCATGACCGACGCCCAAGGGCTGTTTACCGTGACGCAGATCGACCCGATTGTCGTGGAGTTTTCCCTGCCGCAGCAAATGCTGCCGACCCTGCAAGGCCTGATCGGCGACCCGCAACGCGCTCAGGTCAAGGCTTACATCGGCGCCGACACCGATGGCGAAACTGGCAACCTGCTGGGCGAAGGCCACCTGACCCTGATCGACAACCAGATCAACGCCAACACCGGGACCATCCGCGCCAAGGCTGAATTCAACAACCCCGGCCAGAAGCTCTGGCCCGGCCTGCTGGTCACGGTAAAGATTCAGACAGCGCTGGATAAGGATGCGCTGGTGGTACCGCCAACGGTCGTACAACGCGGCCTCGATCAACATTTTGTGTACCGCGTCAAAGGCGACAAGGTCGAAACCGTACAGGTGCAGATGGTCTACCAAGGCAGCGGCCAGGACATCATCAGCGGCGTCAAACCCGGCGACGTGCTGGTCAGCGACGGCCAGTCGCGGCTCAAGCCCGGTTCGACGGTGCAGGTGCTGACCGACCCGCCGCAAGTGGTGCAAGCGGAGCCTAAACAATGAGAGGCCCGTCCGCGTGGTGCATCGATCACCCGGTCGCCACCATTCTGCTGACCTTTGCCCTGGTGCTGCTGGGCGTGATCGCCTTCCCGCGCCTGCCCATCGCGCCATTGCCGGAAGCCGAATTCCCGACCATTCAGGTCAACGCGCAACTGCCCGGCGCCAGCCCCGACACCATGGCCTCGTCCGTGGCCACGCCGCTGGAGGTGCAATTCAGCGCCATCCCCGGCATGACCCAGATGACGTCCAGCAGCGCCCTCGGCTCCAGCCTGCTGACCCTGCAATTCACCCTCGATAAAAGCATCGACACCGCCGCCCAGGAAGTCCAGGCCGCGATCAACACCGCCGCCGGCAAGTTGCCCAAGGACATGCCGACCCTGCCGACCTGGAAGAAGGTCAACCCGGCCGACAGCCCGGTGCTGATCCTCAGTGTCAGCTCCACGCAAATGCCCGGCACCGAACTCAGCGATCTGGTGGAAACCCTGCTCTCGCGTCAGATCAGTCAGATCGACGGCGTAGGCCAAATCAACATCACCGGCCAGCAACGTCCGGCGATCCGCGTCCAGGCCTCGGCGGACAAACTGGCCGCCATAGGCCTGACCCTGGCCGATATTCGCCTCGCGATCCAGCAGACCAGCCTCAACCTGGCCAAAGGCGCGTTGTACGGGGAATCGAGCATTTCGACCCTGTCGACCAACGACCAGTTGTTCCACCCCGACGAATACAGCCAACTCATCGTTTCCTACAAGGACGGTGCACCGGTTCACCTCAAAGATGTCGCCAAAGTCGTCAACGGTTCTGAAGATGCCTACGTTCAGGCCTGGGCCGGCGATCAACCCGGGGTGAACCTGGTGATCTCCCGGCAACCGGGGGCGAACATCGTCGAAACCGTGGATCGCATTCAAGCCGCCCTGCCGGGCCTGGAAGCGATGTTGCCGGCCTCGGTGCAGGTCAAGGTGTTGATCGACCGCACCCAGACCATTCGCGCGTCGTTGCACGAAGTGGAAATCACCCTGCTGATCGCGATCATGCTGGTGGTGGCAGTGATGGCGCTGTTCCTGCGCCAGTGGTCGGCGACCATGATTGTGTCGGCGGTGCTCGGTGTGTCGCTGACCGCCAGTTTCGCCTTGATGTACATCATGGGTTTCAGCCTGAACAACCTGACCCTGGTGGCGATCGTGGTGGCCGTGGGGTTTGTGGTGGACGATGCGATTGTGGTGGTGGAGAACATTCACCGTCACCTGGAGGCCGGCGACGGCATGCGCGAGGCGGCGATCAAGGGCTCCGGCGAGATTGGCTTCACCGTGGTTTCGATCAGCTTCTCGCTGGTGGCGGCGTTTATTCCGCTGCTGTTCATGGGCGGCGTGGTCGGGCGGCTGTTTAAGGAATTCGCCCTGACCGCGACCTCGACCATCATGATTTCGGTGGTGGTGTCCCTGACCCTGGCCCCAACCCTGGCCGCGCTGTTCATGCGCGCCCCCGTGCATCACGCCCACAGCAAAAAGACCTTCGGTGATCGCTTGCTGGCCGGCTATGAAAAATACCTGCGCCGCGCCCTCGCCCATCAGAAAACCATGATCGGCGTGTTCTGCCTGTCGTTGTGCCTGGCCATCGCCGGTTACATCTTTATCCCCAAGGGCTTCTTCCCGGTCCAGGACACCGGTTTCGTGCTCGGCACCACCGAAGCGGCTGCCGATATCTCCTACGGCGACATGGTGAAAAAACACCTGGCGATGGCGGAAATTGTCGCGGCAGACCCGGCGGTGCAGGCGTTTTCCCACTCGGTCGGCGTCTCGGGCAGCAACCAGACCATCGCCAACGGCCGGTTCTGGATCGCCCTGAAAAAACGCGGCGACCGCGATGTCAGCGCCAGCCAGTTCATCGACCGGATTCGTCCGCAACTGATGAAAGTCCCCGGCATCGTGCTGTATCTGCGCGCCGGCCAGGACATCAACCTCAGTTCCGGCCCGAGCCGCGCCCAGTACCAATACGTGCTCAAGAGCAACGACGGCCCGACGCTCAGCACCTGGACCCAGCGTCTGACGGATAAACTGCGGACCCTCCCGGCGTTCCGCGACATTTCCAACGACCTGCAACTGGGCGGCAGCATCACCCACATCAGCATCGACCGCAGCGCCGCCGCGCGTTTCGGCCTGACCGCCAGTGACGTCGACGAAGCGCTGTACGACGCCTTCGGCCAGCGCCAGATCAATGAGTTCCAGACCCAGATCAACCAGTACAACGTGATCCTGGAACTGGACACCAAGCAGCGCGGCAAGGCCGAGAGCCTGAACTACTTCTACCTGCGCTCGCCGTTGAGCGGCGAGATGGTGCCGTTGTCGGCCCTGGCGAAATTCGACGCGCCGACCATTGGCCCGTTGTCCATTGCCCACGACGGCATGTTCCCGGCGGCCAACCTCTCGTTCAACCTGGCGCCCGGCGTCGCGTTGGGCGATGCGGTGATTCTGTTGAACCAGGCCAAGGCCGAAATCGGCATGCCGGCGGCCATCAGCGGCAACTTCCAGGGCGCGGCCCAAGCGTTCCAGAGTTCCCTGGCCAGCCAACCGTGGCTGATTCTCGCGGCGCTGGTGGCGGTGTACATCATTCTTGGCGTGCTCTATGAGAGCTTCGTCCATCCGCTGACCATCATCTCGACCCTGCCGTCGGCAGGGCTTGGGGCGGTGATCATGCTGTGGATCTGGGGCCAGGACTTTTCGATCATGGCGTTGATCGGCCTGGTGCTGCTGATCGGTATCGTGAAGAAAAACGGCATCCTGATGATCGACTTCGCCCTCGAAGCGCAGCGCAAGGGTGGTTTGCCACCGGAAGAGGCGATTTTCCAGGCCTGTATCACCCGGTTCCGCCCCATCATCATGACCACCCTCGCCGCCCTGCTCGGCGCCTTGCCACTGATGCTCGGCTACGGAACCGGCGCCGAACTGCGCCAGCCATTGGGGATTGCGGTGGTCGGCGGCCTACTGGTGAGCCAGGCGCTGACGCTGTTTACCACGCCGGTCATATACTTGTGGCTTGAGCGTCTTTTCCATAGACCCAAACCCGCGCCACTGCCGGCGCTGGCGACCACAGACTGAGGCGGGGTCATGCGCGTTCTGATTATCGAAGATGAAGAAAAAACCGCGGATTATCTGCACCGCGGCCTGACGGAACAGGGTTACACCGTGGACCAGGCGCGGGACGGCGTCGAAGGCCTGCACCTGGCGCTGGAAAGCGACTACGCGGTGATCATCCTCGACGTCATGTTGCCGGGCCTCGACGGCTTCGGCGTACTGCGAGCCTTGCGCGCCCGCAAGCAAACCCCGGTGATCATGCTCACCGCTCGCGAGCGGGTCGAAGACCGGATCAAGGGCCTGCGCGATGGCGCCGACGATTACCTCGGCAAACCGTTTTCCTTCCTCGAACTGGTGGCGCGCCTGCAAGCCCTGACCCGGCGCAGTGGCGGGCATGAACCGGTGCAAGTGAGCATCGCCGACCTGTGGATCGATTTGATCAGCCGCAAGGCTACTCGCGCCGGCGCTCGGCTGGACCTGACGGCCAAGGAGTTCTCGCTGCTCAGCGTGTTGGCCCGTCGTCAGGGTGAAATCCTGTCGAAAACAGCGATTGCCGAGTTGGTGTGGGACATCAATTTCGACAGCGACGCCAACGTCGTCGAAGTCGCGATCAAACGCCTGCGGGCCAAGCTCGACGGGCCGTTCGACGAAAAACTGCTGCACACCATCCGCGGCATGGGTTATGTGCTGGAGAGCCGTGGTGTCCAGTAATTCGATTGCGCTGCGTTTGAGCGGGATGTTCACGCTGGTGGCGCTGCTGGTGTTTCTGTTGATCGGCTGGGCGTTGTATCAGCAGGTCGACAAAGGCCTGGGCCTGTTGCCCGAAGCCGAATTGGATGCGCGCTACAGCGTGCTCGAATCCACGGTCGGCCGTTACGGCACGCCCGAGCATTGGGTGAAGATCAACAACAAGCTCAAGTTGCTCGGCGAAGAAGACAAACGCATCAGCTTCTGGATCGTCAGCGGCGATTCCCAGTACGAATACGGCAACATCACGCCGCAGATCCGCGCCTTCGCCGAAGGGCCGTTGGGTCGACGCGACTTGCTGCTGCCGGAGCATTCCTATCCGCTGAAAGTGCTGGTCAGCCAGTTCCCGGCCAAGGACCAGCGCCCGGCGTTGCGCTTTATGATCGGCATCGACACCGAGACGTTTCTGCAGACGCAGCATCATTTGCTGATCGCCTTGATCAGCCTGGCGATTATCGGCGTGCTGCTGGCCTCGGCCCTGGGTTATTGGGTGGCGCGGATCGGGCTCAAGCCGTTGATCAAGTTGTCCCAGGAAGCCCAGCGCCTGGCGACGCCGTTGCGTGCCGGGCGTTTGCGCCTGTCGCCGTTGCCACCGGAGCTGGATCAGTTTGTCAGCTCGTTCAACTCGACCCTGGAACGGGTCGAACAGGCCTATTCGCGGCTGGAGTCGTTCAACGCCGACGTCGCCCATGAACTGCGCTCGCCGCTGACCAACCTGATTGGCCAGACCCAAGTCGCCCTGACTCGAGGGCGTTCCGCCGAACACTATTTCGAAGTGCTGCAATCGAACCTCGAAGAACTGGAACGGCTGCGCTCGATCATCAATGACATGCTGTTCCTCGCCAGCGCCGATCAGGGCAGCAAGGCCACCAAACTGACCTCCACCTCCCTGGCCGATGAAGTAGCGACGACCCTGGAGTATTTGGATTTCATTCTGGAAGATGCGCAGGTTCAGGTGCAGGTCAGCGGCGATGCGCAGGTGCGGATCGAAATTGCGCATCTGCGTCGGGCATTGATCAATTTGCTGAGCAACGCGGTGCAGCACACCGAGCCTGGGCAGGTGATTGAGGTGCACATTGGGGTCGAGGAGCATCAGGTCAGTATCGGCGTCGCCAATCCGGGGTCGCCGATTGCCAGCGAGCATTTGCCACGGTTGTTCGAGCGGTTTTATCGGGTGGATGCGTCGCGCAGCAACAGTGGCAATAACCATGGGTTGGGCTTGGCGATTGTGAAAGCGATTGCGTTGATGCATGGCGGGGATGTGTTTGTGCGCAGTGATCATGGGATGAACACCTTCGGTATCCATCTCCCGGTTTAACGCGCCTCCCCCTGTTTTTAACACCATCTTTGTGGCGAGGGGGCTTGCCCCCGTCGGGCTGCGCAGCAGCCCCAAAACATCCGACGCCATTCCTTCAGACACACTGTGCAGTCCGGTTTACGACTGCTTCGCAGCCGAACGGGGGCAAGCCCCCTCGCCACAGGGTTTCGCTGCGGCCCCCACTATTGCTTCCCACGCAACAGTCCTTTCTGAAATCCGCTCTGTTTCCCATCGTTCTCGAACCTTAACCTTGGCGCACCAAACAGCACTTGCCAAGCAAGAAGGTTTTAAAGATGTCCAACACTATGGGTATTGCCAGCGCTTTCGTTTTGTCGACTTTGTTCCTGTCACCGTTCGCCATGGCTGAAGAGTCGCAAGCCTTCGTCGCGCAGAATGCAGCACGCGCCAATGCGTTCGAACAGTCCCAGGCCGAGATGACCGCCAAAGCCCACGACGCTGCGCAAACCCCTCAAGCGTCCACTTCTGCAGCCCTGCCACAGGTTGAGAAAGACAGCTGATCTACCGTATCGCTCTCTGTTTCCCTCGACACTTTTCATCGGCTCTTCCCTTTGAAAAGTTGTCTTCAAAGCCGCTGCTATCAGCGGCTTTTTTTATTGTGCAGAAAACACGCCTCGCTTCGTCTCCCTAAACAAGAAATAAAAAAACGTCGATACATGAACTGACGTTAATGACCCAAAAGGAGCTGTACCGCACGTGTCTTTTTCTCTAAAGCTCAGCCCGTTGTTCATTGCAATCGCTGCAACGATGGCCGCCAATGCCCAGGCCGACGATGACTCCAGCCGCGAAGGTTTTGTCGAAGGGTCGAGCCTCAACCTCAACGCCCGCAACTACTACATGAACCGCAATCGCCACCAGCACACCGATGACAACATCGAATGGGGCCAGGGCTTTCTCGGCAAGTTCGAATCCGGTTTCACCCAGGGCACGGTCGGTTTCGGTATCGACGCCCACGCCATGCTCGGGTTGAAACTCGACGGCGGTGGCGGCACTGACGGTTCGAGCATCCTGCCGATCAGCGATGGCAACGGCAAAGCGCCGGGCTCGTTTTCCACGGCCGGCGGTACGTTGAAAATGCGTGCCTTTGATACCGAATTGAAGGCTGGTGACCTGTTTCTCACCAACCCGGTAATCGCCGGTGGCGACAGCCGCATGTTGCCGCAGACGTTTCGCGGCGTCAGCCTGAGCAACCATAGCTTTGACGGGTTCCTGATCGAAGGCGGTCAGGCCAGTTTCACCAAGCCTTACAACCAGAGCGGCCACACGCGGATCGGCACGTCTTATGGCACCCTCGCCGATGGCGACGACAGCCAGCATCTGAACTGGGCCGGTGTGGCCTGGAGCGGTCTGCCGGGCCTGACCAGCAGCCTGTACGCGTCTGAGCTCAAGGACATCTGGAACCAGTACTACTACGATCTGGATTACACCTACCAGCTCAATGACTTGGTCAGCCTCAACCCGGGCCTGCACTTCTATCACACGCAAGACACCGGCGAAGCGCTGCTGGGCAACATCGACAACAACACCTACAGCCTGCATTTCACCGTGGGCGTGGGCAATCACAGCGTCACGGCCGCGTACCAGCGGGTCAACGGCAACACTCCGTTCGACTACATCAGCCAGGGCGACAGCATCTACCTCGACAACTCCCAGCAGTACTCGGACTTCAACGGCCCGAACGAGCGCTCGTGGAAGCTCAAGTACGCCTACGATTTCGTGGGGCTCGGCCTGCCTGGCCTGACCTCGGCGGTGTCCTACTCACGGGGTGAAACCGACCTGACCAAAGTCGACCCGGACAGCAAGGGCTATGCTTCGTGGTACAGCGCCGACGGTAAGCACGCCAAGCACTGGGAACGCGACATTGATCTGAAGTACGTGGTCCAGGAAGGCAAGGCCAAGGACCTGGCGTTGCGCCTGCAATGGGCGACCAACCGTGGGGGCAATGGCTACGGCGCACTGGATCAGGACACTGATGAATACCGCGTGATCGTCGACTACCCGATCAATGTCTTCTAAGCTTGGATAAACAAAAGGCCAGCACGTTTTGCTGGCCTTTTTATTGCCTGCCATTTATACAGGCGCCTTGGACGCAACCGGTTTCTGCGATTCTGCCCGACGCTCGCCACCTACTTTCCAAACGCCCCATTAGCAGAAGTCAGAACCATGAGTGTGAGCAGTGCACTACCTGAGCATTCGATCCGGTCAACGCGATCGGAACGGATTCTGGTGCTCACCAGTTTATTGCTGGTGATTGCGATCTTGAGCATCGTGGCGTTCCTGCTGGTTCGCGAACGCGCCAACGCCCAACTATCGGCCACTCGTGCCGCCACCAATATCGTGCAACTGATCGAAGCAGACGTGCTGCGCAACGTCGAACTCTATGACCTGTCCTTACAAGGCTTGATTGCCGCCTCACGCCGCGACGACCTCAAGACCGTGTCTCCCATCATTCGCCATTTAGCCTTATTCGACCGCGCCACCGCCGCACCGTACAAGGGCGACATTTTATTGCTAGACCCCCATGGTGATGTGATCGCCGACTCGGCTTCGGTGGAACCGCGCAAAGGCAATTTTGCGGACCGTGAATACTTCCAGGTCCATATCAATAACCCGGATCCGGCCATGTTCATCAGTCGCCCTTTTCGAACGCGGCTGGCCGAGCATGAATGGCGTATCAGTTTCAGCCGTCGAGTCAGCGGAACACAGGGCGAATTCCTCGGCGTCGCTGAAGCGGCGATGCGCCTGAGCTACTTCGATCAGTTGTTCAGCAGCTTGACCATCGGACCGAACAGCTCGGTTAACTTGATCAGCAAGGACGGGATTCTCCTGGCACAAGAACCGCGTCTGGCCGAAGAGTTGGTCGGCAAGGATTTCAGCAGCCGCCCCAACTTCCAGCGCATAGTCAAAGAAGGCGACGGCAGCTTTACCGGCATCTCAAGCCTCACCCAGGATAAACGCCTGTACACGTTCTCCAAGGTGGGCAACTTGCCGTTGATCGTCATTGTGGCGCTGTCCAGCGATGAAGTGTTCGCGTCGTGGAAACGTACGGCGCTAGTGGTTAGCCTGGCCACCCTTGCGCTGTGCATCAGCCTGCTCTGGCTGACGTGGTTACTCTGCCGGGAATTGCGCCTGCGCCACAGCGCCGAGCGGGAACTGGCGCAACTGGCGGCCACCGATGCCCTCACTGGCGTAGCCAACCGTCGAACCCTGGATCAAACCCTGCGCCATGAATGGTTTCGTGCCCAACGATCGGGCCTGCCCTTGTCCTTGCTGATGATCGATGCCGATCACTTCAAGGCGTTCAATGACCGGCACGGTCATCTGGCCGGTGACGACGCGCTGTGCTCGCTGACCAAGGTCATCAGCACCAGTGTGCGACGGCCGGGAGACCTGGTCGCCCGTTACGGCGGTGAGGAGTTCTCGGTGATCCTGCCGGAAACCGACAGCGCCGGTGCCCGGCAGATTGCCGAAGCCATCCGTGTCGCCGTGGAGCAATTGCCTTTGGTGCCAGGGGCCGAGATGCCGATGACTGTCAGTATCGGGATCAGTACCTGGACCAGTGCGAGCGAGACGAATCTGGAGCGGTTGTTGTTTGCGGCGGACAAGGCGTTGTATCAGGCCAAGGAAGGGGGGCGCAATCGGGTGGTGGCCGGATGATCGTTCCCACGCTCTGCGTGGGAATGTAGCCCGGGACGCTCCGCGTCCCATCAAGAGCCGAACGCGGAGCGTCCGTTGAGGCATTCCCACGCAGAGCGTGGGAACGATCGGGCATAAAAAAAGGCCACCCGAAGGCAGCCTTTAAAAACTAGAGAGGTTTTTTGCTTACACGGCCGCAACAGGACGCATGTAAGAGATCGGTGCGGTGCTGGCGTCTTCGAAAGTCACGACTTCCCAAGCATCTGTCTGCTCAATCAACTTGCGCAGCAGCTGGTTGTTCAATGCATGTCCGGACTTGAAGCCCTTGAACTCACCAATCAGGCTATTGCCCAGCAGGTAGAGGTCACCAATGGCATCGAGGATCTTGTGCTTCACGAACTCGTCTTCATAGCGAAGGCCGTCTTCGTTCAGTACGCCATCCGCGTCGACCACAATAGCGTTTTCAACGCTGCCGCCGAGTGCGAGGTTGTGCTTGCGCAGGTACTCGATGTCACTCATGAAACCAAAGGTACGGGCGCGGCTGACTTCTTTTACGAACGAAGTGCTGGAAAAATCCACGCTTGCACTTTGTGTGCGGTTACGGAAAACCGGGTGATCGAAATCGATTTCGAAGCTCACTTTGAAACCTTCGAAAGGGACGAAAGTGGCGCGCTTGTCGCCGTCTTCCACTGTCACTTCCCGCAGGATCCGGATGAACTTCTTGGCCGCGTCCTGTTCTTCCAGGCCGGCCGATTGAATCAGGAATACGAAAGGTCCAGCGCTACCATCCATGATCGGGACTTCGGACGCGGAGAGCTCGACGTAGGCGTTATCGATGCCCAGGCCAGCCATGGCCGAGAGCAAGTGCTCCACCGTATCCACTTTGACGTCACCGTTGACCAGCGTGGTCGACATCGTGGTTTCGCCAACGTTTTCCGCGCGAGCAGGAATCTGCACCACAGGGTCCAGATCGGCACGAACAAACACGATGCCGGTGTCGATAGGTGCAGGCTTGAGGGTCAGGTATACCTTCTCCCCGGAGTGCAGGCCTACACCTGTGGCACGGATAATATTTTTCAGTGTGCGTTGTTTAATCATGGCTTGGGCCGCTTCAGCGCAAATTGCGAACTGGTATCAACAAAGGCTGGCGATGATAGCAGACCATGCCTTTGCTGAACACCAATCACCTTCATAGCCCTGATACATTCCATCAATCAGCCTGACGACGCAGGAATGCCGGGATGTCCAGGTAGTCCAGATCGTCTTGCGGATTCATCTTCGCGGCAGTCGCAGCACCGGCCTGAGCCTGGTTGCGCATGACGGTCGGACGGTCCAGGTCACGGTAGTTCACAGCAGGCGCTTCCTGACGCGAAGGCGCTTGTTGCTGCGGCTGCGAAGCCACGGACGTGTGCATGGTGTTGTCGATAACCTTGACAGGCTTCTCGATTTTCGCGCCCAGACCCGTGGCAACCACGGTTACGTGCAGCTCGTCGCGCATGTCCGGATCGATAACGGTACCGACCTTGACCATCGCGTGCTCGGAAGCGAAAGCTTCGATGATGCTACCCACGTCGGAGTACTCACCCAGGGACAGGTCAGGACCGGCGGTGATGTTCACCAGGATGCCGCGTGCACCTTGCAGGTTCACGTCTTCAAGCAACGGGTTGCGAATGGCCGCTTCGGTGGCCTCGCGTGCACGGTTCGGACCGCTGGCGCAGCCAGTGCCCATCATCGCCATGCCCATTTCGCTCATGACAGTCCGTACGTCGGCAAAGTCGACGTTGATCATGCCCGGGCGCTTGATGATGTCGGAGATACCGCGAACGGCACCGGCCAGTACATCGTCAGCCTTGGCGAAAGCCGACAGCAGGCTTGCGTCTTTACCGAGGATGGTCAGCAGCTTCTCGTTGGGAATGGTGATCAACGAGTCGACGCTTTCAGACAGCAGACGGATACCTTCGTCGGCGATCTGCATACGCTTGCGGCCTTCGAACGGGAACGGACGGGTCACCACCGCAACGGTGAGGATCCCCATTTCCTTGGCCACTTCGGCAATGATCGGCGCAGCACCGGTACCGGTACCGCCGCCCATGCCAGTGGTGATGAACACCATGTTGGTGCCCTGCAGGACTTCGGCAATGCGCTCACGGTCTTCGAGAGCGGCCTGACGACCTACTTCAGGGTTGGCGCCGGCGCCCAGACCTTTGGTCACACCGGTACCCAGTTGCAGGATGGTCCGCGCGCCGATGGATTTCAGCGCCTGGGCATCAGTGTTGGCGCAGATGAATTCGACGCCTTCAATGTTGCTCTTGACCATGTGGTTGACAGCGTTGCCGCCGCCTCCGCCAACACCGATAACTTTAATAACCGGGCTTGCGGGGATGTTGTCTACGAGTTCGAACATTTTCCCTCTCCTTTACATTCTCTAGTTTTTTCGCCTACTGCTTTTGCTGCTTGTCGCTTGCCGCTTGAAACTGCTTCGTCAGAAGTTGCCTTGCACCCAGCTCTTGATGCGATCGAGCAAGGCGGGTTTGGCTTCTTCATTGCTGTAACTGTCGCGGCTGCTGATGCCCGAGAACGAAATCCCGTCGGACTGCTTTTGCAGGCCGTACATCAACAGGCCAACGCCAGTGGAATAAATCGGGTTGCGGACCACGTCATCCAGGCCCTTGACGCCGTGCGGCACGCCCAGGCGGACTGGCATGTGGAAGATCTCTTCGGCCAGTTCGACCGCGCCTTCCATTTTCGACGTACCGCCGGTCAGCACGATGCCGGCCGGGATCAGGTCTTCGTAGCCGCTGCGACGCAGTTCGGCCTGGATCAGCGTGAACAGCTCGTCGTAACGCGGCTCGACCACTTCGGCCAGGGCCTGGCGGGACAGCTCGCGCGGTGGACGGTCGCCCACGCTTGGGACCTTGATGGTTTCCCCGGCACCGGCCAGTTTGGCCAGGGCGCAGGCGTAGCGAATCTTGATTTCTTCGGCGTACTGGGTCGGGGTGCGCAACGCCATGGCGATGTCGTTGGTCACCTGGTCGCCCGCAATCGGGATCACGGCGGTGTGACGGATCGCGCCTTCGGTGAAGATCGCGATGTCAGTGGTGCCGCCGCCGATGTCCACCAGGCACACGCCCAGTTCTTTCTCGTCGTCGGTCAGGACCGAGTAGGCCGAGGCCAGTTGCTCGAGAATGATGTCGTCGATTTCCAGGCCGCAGCGGCGCACGCATTTTTCAATGTTCTGTGCGGCATTGACGGCGCAGGTGACCACGTGGACCTTGGCTTCCAGACGTACGCCCGACATGCCCAGCGGCTCACGAACGCCTTCCTGGTTATCGATCACGTAATCCTGCGGCAGGGTGTGCAGCACGCGCTGGTCAGCCGGGATCGCCACGGCCTGGGCCGCATCGAGGACGCGTTCAAGGTCGGCGGCGCTGACTTCGCGATCACGAATCGCCACGATGCCGTGGGAGTTCAGGCTGCGGATGTGATTGCCGGCCACGCCGACGAACGCCGAGTGGATCCGGCAACCGGCCATCAGCTGCGCTTCTTCGATGGCGCGCTGGATCGACTGCACGGTGGACTCGATGTTCACCACCACGCCTTTCTTCAGGCCGCGGGACGGATGAGTGCCGATCCCGACGATTTCGAGCGTGCCGTCGTCCGAGACCTCGCCGACCAGCGCCACCACCTTGGAGGTGCCGATATCGAGACCGACGATCATTTTGCCGCTTTGCACGTTTGCCATGGGTCCTGCCTCTTCTTAATTCTTCGCGACAGCGGGTTGGGCTGTCGTGGGCGCTACAGGTTCCCGCCAGCCAACAGCGAGGCCGTTGGCGTAGCGCAGATCGATGCGCGCAATGTTCGTAATCTGTTCTTTAAGCGTCTTGTCGTAGATGGCAATGAAGCGGCGCATCTTTTCCACCAGGTTGCCGCGTCCCAGCAGCAGTTCGATCCCCGGGCCAGAACTACCGGCACCGGTGGTCAGGAACCAGCTGCCTCGTTCACGCAATTCCAGGCGTGCAATCGAGAAGCCCAATGGCCTGAGCATCTGGCTCAGCACCTGGTATTGCTGCATCACTTGCTGCTGGGCCCGTTGTGGGCCGAACAGCTGTGGCAAGTGTTCGTAGTTCGCCAGCTCACGCGGGGTGAACGCCTGGCCCTGGTTGTTCAACAGCGACTCGTCGCCCCAACGGGCCACCGGCAGCTGTTCTTCCAGGCGAATCACCACTTGGTCCGGCCACACCCGACGCACTTCGGCGTGGGCAATCCATGGCATCGTTTCCAGCTCGGTGCGCATGCTCTCCAGGTCGATGGTGAAGAAGCTCGACGCCACGTACGGGGCGATCCGCTGCTGCACCGCTTGCTGGCTGATGTAACTCAAATCGCCCTGCACATTGATCTTGGTGATCGGCCGGTCGGCGTAGGGCAGCAAACGCTGCGCGCCTTCGTAAGTGCCGAAACCCAGCGCAACCAACAGCACCGGCCAGAACAAGGCTTTGAGAAAACCAAAATTGGCTTTCGGCAGGCGCGCAGACATCGGCTCTTTGGCCACCATTCGGCTGGCACCCCGCGGCACCGGCTTGCGGCCGGGTGGTGCGGGGGGCTGATGTCTCAACTGAGCGCCTTGCATGGTCTTACCCTCGCGGCTCAATGCTTGCGGCCAAAATCGCCAGGACCAATTGCTGGAAATCCAGACCGGCAGCACGGGCCGCCATCGGCACCAGGCTGTGATCGGTCATGCCCGGTGCGGTGTTGACTTCCAGGAACCAGAATTGCCCATCGGCGTCCTGCATCACGTCTGCCCTGCCCCAACCGGCAATACCCAGCGCCTCACAGGCTTTGGCCGTCAGGTCCATCAGTTCTTTTTCTTTGTGGCTGTCGAGGCCACACGGGATCCGGTACTGGGTATCGGAAGCCACGTACTTGGCGTCGTAGTCGTAGAAGCTGTGCGTCGTGCCCAGGGCAATCGGTGGCAACACCTGGTCACGCAGGGTGGCGATGGTGAACTCCGGACCTTGAATCCATTGCTCGACCAACACTTGCGAATCGTAGGTAGCGGCCGCTTTCCAGGCGTCGATCAACTCCGACGCGGAACTCACTTTGGCCATACCGATACTTGAACCTTCATGGGCCGGTTTGACGATCAAAGGGAAGCCCAGTTCCGTCGCCGCCGAAATACAATCGGCCTCCGAACTCAGTACGGCGTGGCGTGGCGTCGGAATCCCGAGGCTGTGCCAGACCTGCTTGGTACGCAGCTTGTCCATGGCCAAAGCCGAAGCCAGGATGCCGCTGCCGGTGTAGGGAATGCCCAGGCATTCGAGCAGGCCCTGCATGCTGCCGTCTTCACCGCCACGACCGTGGAGAATGATGAAGGCGCGATCGATTTTTTCGTTGAGCAAACGCTGCAACAGGTCATCGCCGACGTCGAGGCCGAACGCATCCACACCGGCGCTTTGCAGCGCTTCGAGAACGGCGTTACCCGACTTCAGGGACACCTCACGCTCGGCACTCTTGCCGCCGAACAGCACGGCGACGCGGCCGAAGTCTTTCGGCGCGAGGGTGGAGACGAGGTTGGCGTAAGCAGCAGTCATTTCAACTTCCCCACGGCAGGCGCGGCAACCGCACCCACGAACAACGGACTGTTCAACAATTTCGGCGCAAGGCCGCCGATATCACCGGCGCCCTGGCACAGCAGGATGTCGCCGGCACGCAACAGCGGCTTGACGATTGGCGCGAGGTCGACACCGCGCTCGATGTAGATCGGGTCCAGCTGACCGCGCTGGCGGATGCTGTTGCACAGCTTGCGGCTGTCGGCGCCCGGGATCGGTTCTTCACCGGCCGGATAGACTTCCATCAGCAGCAGCACGTTGGCGTCGGCCAATACATTGACGAAATCGTCGTACAGGTCCCGCGTGCGGCTGTAACGGTGCGGCTGGTACACCATCACCAGACGACGCTCCGGCCAGCCACCGCGTACGGCTTTGATCACTGCTGCGACTTCGGTCGGGTGGTGACCGTAGTCATCGACCAGCATCACGTTGCCGCCGTCTACCGGCAGTTCGCCGTAGACCTGGAAGCGCCGGCCGACACCCTGGAACCCGGACAGGCCCTGGACGATGGCTTCATCGCTGACACCCTCGTCGGAGGCGATGCAAATGGTCGCCAAAGCGTTCAATACGTTGTGGTTGCCCGGCATGTTCACCGAGACATCCAGCGGCTCGCGCTCAGGACGCAGCACGGTGAAGAAGGTCTGCATGCCTTGCTGGCGCACATTGATTGCGCGCACGTCGCAGTCGTCGCCGAAGCCATAGGTCACCGTCGGGCGTTTGACCAGCGGCAGGATTTCGCGCACCACCGGATCGTCCAGGCACACCACCGCCAAACCGTAGAACGGCAGGTTGTGCAGGAACTCGACGAAGGTTTTCTTCAGTTTGTTGAAGTCACCGTCGTAGGTCGCCATGTGGTCGGCGTCGATGTTGGTGACCACGGCCACCAACGGCTGCAAGTGCAGGAAGCTCGCATCGCTTTCGTCGGCTTCGGCGATCAGGTAACGGCTGGTGCCGAGCTGGGCATTGGTGCCCGCGGCATTCAGACGGCCACCGATGACGAACGTAGGGTCCAGGCCACCGGCGGCGAACACCGAAGCGATCAGGCTGGTCGTCGTGGTTTTGCCGTGCGTGCCGGCGACGGCGATGCCGTGGCGATAGCGCATCAGCTCGGCGAGCATTTCGGCACGGGGCACCACCGGGATCCGGCGTTCCAGGGCGGTGGCGACTTCCGGGTTGGAAGTGTTCACGGCACTGGACGTAACCAGTACATCGGCGTTCGCGGCGTTCTCGGCGCGGTGGCCGATATAGATGTGCGCGCCAAAGGATTCCAGGCGCTCGGTCACCGGCGATGCCTTGAGGTCGGAACCGGACACTTCATAGCCCAGGTTCAACAACACTTCGGCAATACCGCACATGCCCACGCCGCCGATGCCGACGAAGTGGATGCGACGGATGCGGCGCATTTCCGGGTGCGGCATGGCTTTCTGATTCTCAACCATGGGCCACCTCCAGGCAGGTGTCGACAACGTTACGGGTTGCATCAGGTTTCGCCAGGCGGCGGGCCGCGTTGGCCATGTCATTGAGTCGTTGCGGTTGCATCAGGACCTCTGTCAGGCGTGCGGCAAGATCTGCGGCGCCAGTCGTTCTTTGCGGCATCAGGTAGGCAGCGCCTTCACGGGCCAAATATTCGGCGTTGCGGGTCTGGTGATCGTCGATTGCGTGGGGCAAAGGCACCAGCATCGAGGGCAGACCGGCGGCGGCCAGTTCACTGATGGTCAACGCGCCGGCTCGGCACACCACCAGGTCGGCCCAGCCATAGGCTTGGGCCATGTCTTTGATGAAAGGCTGCACTTGCGCCTCGACGCCTGCCTCGCGATAGCGCTGCGCAGTCACTTCATCGTGGTTTCTGCCGGCCTGATGAAACACTTCCGGGCGCAGGTCGGCGGCGACTTGCGACAGGGCTTCAGGCAGCAACTTGTTCAACGGTTCTGCGCCCAGGCTTCCGCCCAGGATCAGCAAACGCGCCTTGCGACCGGCCAGAGCGGGTCGCGGTGTGTCGAGGAACAGCTCGGTGCGCACCGGGTTACCGGTGGTCCGACGGCTGTCCGACAGGGTAAAGGTGTCGGGGAACGCTTCACACACCCGGGCGGCCAACGGCATGAGCAACCGATTGGCGGTACCGGCGACGGCGTTCTGCTCGTGAACGATGACCGGCACGCCAGACAATTTGGCCGCAACACCGCCAGGGCCCGTCACATACCCGCCAAAGCCGACCACACACACCGGCCGCAGCTTGCGAATGATCGCCCGCGCCTGCCAGATCGACTTGAGCAACATGAACGGCGCCTTGAGCAGCGACAGCTTGCCCTTGCCCCGCAGGCCAGTGGCATTGATGCGATGCAGTTCCAGACAGGCCGCCGGGACCAGGTCGTTTTCGATGCCGCGCGGGGTGCCAAGCCAATGCACGGTGTAACCGCGGGCCTGGAACTCACGAGCACAGGCCAGCGCCGGGAACACGTGCCCGCCGGTGCCGCCCGCCATGATCAATACGTTAGCGCCCATGGGGTGGCTCCTCGGCGAAGTCACTCTCATGGAACTCCATCTCTTCACTGCCCAGGTGGGTTCGACTCTCCCACTCAATGCGCAGCAACAAGCCGAGACAGGCACAGCAGATCACCAACGAGCTACCGCCATAACTGAGGAACGGCAGGGTCAGGCCCTTGGTCGGCAGCAGGCCGACGTTCACCCCAATGTTGATCAGGAATTGACCAATCCACAGGAACGACAAGCCGTAGGCCACATACGCCGCAAAAAACTGCTTGGCCTTCTCAGCCCACAAACCGATGTACATGCCACGAATACAGACGAAGACGAACAGCGCGACGGTGCACAAGGAGCCCACGGCCCCCAGTTCTTCGGCCAGGACCGAGAACACGAAGTCGGTATGCGCTTCCGGCAGGTAGAACTGTTTCTGCACGCTGTTGCCCAGGCCAACGCCCAGCCATTCACCGCGACCAAACGCAATCAAGGCTTGCGACAACTGATAGCCGGCACCGAACTGGTCGGCCCACGGATCCGCGAAGTTGGTCAGGCGCGCCATTCGATACGGCTGCACCTGAATCAACAACACCACAGCCCCGACCGCCAGCACCACCATCAAGGAGAACCGGAACAGCCCGACCCCGCCGAGGAACAGCATCGCCGCCGCCGCGCCCATCATTACAACGGTGGCACCGAAGTCCGGTTCCATCAGCAACAGACCGGCCATTGGCAGCAGCACGATGAATGGCTTGAAGAAGCCCATCCAACTCTCGCGCACTTCTTTCTGCCGACGCACCAGGTAACCGGCGAGGTAAATCACCACGAACACCTTGGCGATCTCGGATGGCTGCACGTTGAAGAAACTGAACCCGATCCAGCGCATCGAACCGTTCACTTCGCGGCCGATGCCGGGGACGATCACCATCACCAGCAGGCCGAACGCGCCAATCAGCATCAGCCAGCCCAGGCGTTGCCAGGTGGCGATCGGAATCATCATGGTGACGATGCAGGCAGCGAGACCCAGCACGATGTAGATCAGGTGGCGAGTCATGTAGTACAGGGCACTGCCCGACTGCACGGCCGCCACTTCGGTCGATGCCGAGGCGATCATGACCAGCCCCAGGCCGATCAACGCCAGGCAACCGACGAGCATCGGGAAGTCGAGGTCGATACCGCGCCCGGTGATGATGGGCGATGGATACGGCTTGATGATATTTCGCAGGCTCATGCCAGATCCTCCACAGCGCGGACGAACTGGTGACCACGGTCTTCGTAATTCTTGAACATGTCGAAACTGGCGCAGGCCGGGGACAGCAGCACCACATCGCCCGGGTGCGCAGCGGCGCGGCATTGCTCGACGGCTTCGACCAGCGAGCCGACGCGAATCAGCGGCACGGGGTCGCCAATGGCCTCGCCGATCTTGTCGGAGTCGCGGCCCATCAAAATGACCGCGCGGCAATTGACCGCTACTGGATCGCGCAGATCCTTGAATTCGGCACCCTTGCCATCGCCACCGGCGATCAGCACGACCTTGCCGTCGATGTCCGCGCCCAGGCCTTCGATGGCGGCCAGTGCGGCGCCGACGTTGGTGGCTTTGGAATCGTTGTAGTAGCCGACGCCATCCAGATCACGGACCCATTGGCAACGATGTTCCAGGCCGGCGAAGGTGCGCAGGCTCGACAGCATCGCGTCGAACGGCAGGCCGACGGCGTGACCCAGCGCCAATGCCGCCAGGGCGTTGGACTGGTTGTGGGCGCCACGAATCTTCAACTCGCGCACCGGCATCAGGTTCTGGAATTCGAAGGCCAGGTACTTCTCGCCGTCCTCTTCGCGGATACCGAACGCCTTGAAATCAGGTTTGCTCAAACCGAAGGTCCAGCATGGCTGGCCCTCGCCCATCAGCGGACGGCTCAAGGCGTCCTGACGGTTGACCACAAACTGTTTGGCCCCGCGGAAGATCCGGTGCTTGGCCAGGTGATAGGCCGGCAGGCCGCTGTAGCGGTCCATGTGGTCTTCGCTGACGTTAAGCACAGTCGCCACTTCGGCGTTGAGTTGATCGGTGGTTTCGAGCTGGAAGCTCGACAGTTCCATCACGTACAACTCGACGTCATCGCTGAGCAAATCCAGCGCCGGCGTACCGAGGTTACCGCCGACCGCCACACGCTTGCCTGCCGCCGCAGCCATCTCACCAACCAGGGTGGTAACGGTGCTTTTCGCGTTGGAACCGCTGATGGCGACAATCGGCGCCTTCGCGTTACGCGCGAACAGCTCGATGTCGCCGGACAATTTCACGCCACGGGCGGCGGCAGCCTGCAGGGCCGGGGTCGCCAGCGCCAGGCCGGGGCTCACGTAGAGCTCGTCGGCGCGGCACAGGAACTCGACGTCCAGCTCGCCACAACGCACTTCCACGTGCGGATAGTCACGCTTGAGCGTGGCCAGTTCCGGTGGATTTTCCCGCGTATCGGCCACGGCAAACGACGTGCCCCGGTTCGCCAGGAAGCGAACCAGGGACATGCCGCTCTTGCCGAGGCCGACAACGATGCGGAAGTGGTCAGAAGCGATCAGAGACACTCGTTCTACCTCAGCTTCAGGGTGGCAAGGCCGACCAGTACGAGAATCACGGTGATGATCCAGAAACGGACGATCACGCGCGGCTCAGGCCAGCCCTTGAGTTCAAAGTGGTGGTGGATCGGTGCCATGCGGAACACGCGGCGCCCGGTCAACTTGAAGGAAGCTACCTGGATGACCACCGACAGGGTTTCCATCACGAACACGCCGCCCATGATGAACAGGACGATTTCCTGACGGACGATCACTGCGATGGTGCCCAGGGCTGCGCCCAGCGCCAGTGCGCCGACGTCGCCCATGAAGACTTGCGCCGGATAGGTGTTGAACCAGAGAAAGCCCAGGCCCGCCCCGATCAAGGCGCCGCAGAACACGATCAGTTCACCCGCGCCCGGTACATAAGGGATCAGCAGGTATTCAGCGAATTTCACGTTACCGGACAGGTAGCAGAAGATCCCCAGGCCGCCACCGACCATCACGGTCGGCATGATCGCCAGGCCATCGAGGCCATCGGTCAGGTTGACCGCGTTGCTCGAACCGACAATCACGAAATAGGTCAGGACCACAAAACCTGCGCCCAGTGGAATGCTGTAATCCTTGAGCATCGGCAGGATCAGGGTGGTTTCCACCGGGGTGGTCGCGGTCATATAAAGGAAGAGCGCCGCGGCCAGGCCGAACACCGACTGCCAGAAATACTTCCAGCGGCTTGGAAGGCCTTTGGAGTTTTTCTCGATCACCTTGCGGTAGTCGTCGACCCAACCGATGGCGCCGAACAGCAAGGTCACCAACAGCACGGTCCAGACATAGCGGTTGCTCAGGTCAGCCCAAAGCAGCGTACTGACGCCGATGGACGACAGGATCAGTGCGCCGCCCATGGTCGGGGTGCCCGACTTGGACAGGTGCGATTGCGGACCATCGTTGCGAACGGACTGGCCGATCTGACGGTTCTGCAACGTGCGGATCATCCACGGGCCATAGCACAGCGACAAAACCAACGCGGTCAGCACACCGAGGATCCCGCGCAGGGTCAGGTACTGAAAGACCGCGAAGCCTTTGTGGAACTGTTGCAAGTACTCCGCTAACAGCAGCAGCATTAATGTTTCTCCAGACTGGACCCGCACAAAGCGGCGACGATGTTTTCCATCGCAGCGCTGCGCGAGCCCTTGATCAAAATAGTGGTGTTTGTATCTTGCTCGGCGCCCAGGGCCTCGATCAGTTCAGCCTGAGTGCTGAAGTGCCGGGCCTGCGGGCCGAATGCGTTCACGGCGTGAGCCATCATTGGCCCGACTGCGTAAAGCGCAGAAACCTTGCCACGGGCGTACTCGCCCACGTCGCGGTGCCCCTGCTCCGCCCAGTCGCCCAACTCGCCGATATCCCCGAGCACCAGAACGGTGCGGCCGGAAAAGCCGGCGAGTATATCAACGGCAGCGCACATGGAGGTGGGGTTCGCGTTGTAAGTGTCATCAATCACGCGCATGCCGTTGGTCGCCAGTTGCGCAACGGTGCGGCCCTTGACCGGTTGTACCGCGCCAAGGCCGGTGGCGATGCCGAACAGCGACACGCCCAGGGCATGGGCAGCCGCGGCGGCGGCCATGGCATTGGCGACGTTATGGGTGCCGAGCAGGTTCAGTTGCACCCGCTCCACACCTTCGGGGCTGTGCAGGTTGAACGCCGGGCAACCGCGAGCGTCGCGGTCCAGATCGCTGGCGTAGAAATCGGCACTGGGGTTGTTCAGGGCAAAGGTCAGCACTTTGCGACCGGCAGCACGGGTCTTCCAGATGCCGAACGCCTTGTCGTCGAGATTGAGCACGGCGACGCCATCGGCCTCCAGCCCTTCAATAATCTCGCCCTTGGCTTCTACGATTTTGTCCGGCCCGCCGAACTCGCCGACGTGGGCGGTCCCTGCGTTATTAAGAATGGCCACGTGGGGCTTGGTCATGCCCACGGTGTAGGCAATTTCGCCCAGGCGCGAAGCACCGAGTTCAATCACGGCGGCGGTATGTTCCGGCGCCAGTTCGAGCAGGGTCAGCGGTACGCCGAGGTCGTTGTTCAGGTTGCCACGGGTCGCATGCACCGGACCGCGGGTGCGCAGGATGCTCGCGAGCATTTCCTTGACCGTGGTCTTGCCGCTGGAACCGGTAACGGCCGCGACCGGGTTGTTATAGGCCGCACGGTTCAGCGCGCCCAACTGGCCGAGGGCCTGGCGCGTATCTTTCACAATGAGCTGCGGCAGCGTGCTGTCGGCGACTTCACGCTCGACCAACGCCGCTACGGCGCCTTTGGCGGCTACGTCATTGAGGTAGTCATGACCATCGAAGCGTGGACCGGTCAGGGCAATAAACAGCTGGCCTGGCTTGATCGCACGGCTGTCGATGCTGACACCGTCGAAACTGGCGTCGGCAGCCACCAGGCGCGCCTTCAGCACGCTGGTCAGCTCGCTCAGTTTCAAGGCTTTAAGCATGGGCCACCTCCCACGCGGTCAAGGCGTGATCGGCCTCGACCAGATCGGAGAACGCGTGGCGCTCGCCGTTGATTTCCTGATAGTCCTCGTGACCTTTGCCGGCCAGGACAATGACGTCATCCGCCGAGGCACTGGCGATCAACTGGGCAATCGCCTGGCCACGGCCAGCCACGAAGGTGACGTTATCCACAGCCGTGAAGCCGGCGCGGATGTCGTCGAAAATGACGGACGGGTCTTCGGTGCGCGGGTTGTCGTCGGTGACCAGCACGCCATCGGCCAGGCGCTCGACCACTTCGGCCATCAGCGGGCGCTTGCCGCGATCGCGATCACCGCCGCAACCGAACAGGCACAACAACCGGCCTTTGGCGTGTGGACGCAGGGCCATCAAGACTTTTTCCAGCGCATCCGGGGTATGGGCGTAATCGACCACCACCAGTGGCTGAGTACCGCCGCCCAAGCGCTGCATGCGACCGGCCGGGCCTTCGAGTTTCGGCAGGACCTTGAGGATTTCGTCCAGCGCGTAGTCCAGGCCGAGCAAGGCACCGACCGCAGCCAGGACGTTGCTCAGGTTGAAACGACCGAGCAAGGTGCTGCGCAAATGGTGCTCGCCTTGCGGCGTGACCAACGTGGCGCGCACGCCTTCGTCGTCGAACTGCGCTTCGCGGCAATACAGGTAGGCGCTGGCGTCTTCCAGGCTGTAGGTGATCAAGCGCGACTCACGTTTATCAGCCGCGAGTTCACGGCCGAATTCGTCGTCGAGGTTGATCACCCGGCACTTCAGATCGTTCCAGGCAAACAGCTTGGCCTTGGCTTCGCCATAGGCCTGCATGGTGCCGTGGTAATCCAGATGATCCCGGGACAGGTTGGTCATCACCGCCACATCGAACGCCAAGGCGGTCACGCGCCCCTGATCCAGACCGTGGGAAGACACTTCCATGGCCACGGCTTTGGCGCCGGCCTTTTTCAGGTCGGCGAGGGTCGCCTGTACGGCAATCGGGTTTGGCGTGGTGTGCAGGCCGCTTTCCAGCGCGCCGTAGAAACCGGTGCCCAGGGTGCCGACGATGCCGCAATGTTGGCCGAGCAGATCCAGGGCTTGCGCAACCAATTGGGTCACGCTGGTTTTGCCGTTGGTGCCGGTCACGCCGACCAGGTTCAGGTGGCGGCTCGGGTCGCCATAGAAGCGCCCGGCAATGTCCGACAACTGCGCCGCCAGGCCTTTGACCGGAATCAGCGGCGCATCGGTAATCGGCAGCACGGTGGCGCCTTCGACTTCATAAGCCACGGCAGCCGCACCGCGCTGCAAGGCATCGGCAATGTGCGCGCGCCCGTCGAACTTGCCGCCCGGGACCGCAAGGAACAAGTCCCCTGCCCGCACATTGCGGCTGTCGAGGGTCAGTTCGCGGATCAACAGATCACGACCGGCGTGGGCAAAAATTTTATTCAGACTCAGAGACATCAGCCGCGCCCTCCATTGGCTTTCAGCGGAACGACCGGTGCTGCGTTGGCCTGTTGGGTCGGCGGCAGGTTGTCCGGGGTGATGTTCATCAGGCGCAAGGTCCCGGACATCACTTTGCTGAACACCGGCGCCGATACCAGGCCACCGAAGTAACCGGCCTTGGTCGGTTCATCGATGACTACGACGATGGCGAAACGCGGATCGCTCATCGGGCCGAAACCAGCGAACAGCGAGCGATAGGAATTCTCGGCATAGCCTTTGGTGCCCACCGAGGTCTTACGCGCAGTACCCGACTTGCCGGCCACGTGATACGCCGGCACCTGCGCACGGAATACACCGCGCGGGGCCTCGATCACCTGGGTCAGCATGCCTTGCATGGTTTTGGCGACGTTTTCCGGGATCACCTGGGTGGTCTGCGGTGGCTTGTCAGTCTTGATCAGGGTCAGCGGCGCAATGCGACCGTTGTTAGCCAGTGCCGAGAAGGCGTGGACCAACTGGATCGCCGTCACCGAAATACCGTAGCCGTACGACAGCGTGGCGGTTTCAGCCTTGCGCCATTCGCGGTAGTTCGGCAGGTTGCCGACGCGCTCGCCCGGGAAGGCGAGGCCGGTGTCCTGGCCGAGGCCGACTTTCTGCGCCAGGCGGAAAATGGCTTCGCCGCCGATATCGAACGCGACCTTACTCATGCCGACGTTGCTGGAGTTGATCAGGATGCCGGTCAGGTCGAGCACCGGGCCTTCGGACTTCGATACGTCCTTGATGGTGTACTTACCAATCTGCAAGGTACCCGGATAGACCTCGACGGTGTCGCTCGGCTTCCAGCGCCCGGTTTCCAGGGCGGCACTCATGGAGATCGCCTTCATGGTCGAACCGGGTTCGAACACGTCGATCATCGCGCGGTTACGCATCATCGCCGGTTGCAGGTTGCGACGGTTGTTCGGGTTGTAGGTCGGCTGGTTGACCATGGCCAGGATTTCGCCGCTCTTCACGTCCATGATCACCAGGCTGCCGGCCTTGGCGCCGTTCTCGATGATCGCGTTGCGCAGTTCGCGGTTGGCCAGGTATTGCAGGCGCAGGTCAATGGACAACGCCAAGGGCTTGCCGGCCTTGGCGTTTTTGGTGACCTGGACATCCTTGATCAGTCTGCCGCGCCGATCCTTGATGACCTGTCGCTTGCCGGCGACCCCGGCCAGCCATTCGTCGTAGGCCAGCTCGACGCCTTCGCGCCCGTGATCATCGATGTCGGTAAAGCCGACCATGTGCGCGGTGACTTCGCCGGCAGGATAGAAACGGCGGAACTCTTCGATGCCGTAGACGCCGGGCACTTTCAGATCGAGTACCGACTGGCCCTGCTCGGGGGTCAAGCCGCGCACCAGATAGATGAATTCTTTGTTGGCCTGGGCTTCGAGGCGCTCGCTCAGGGCTTTGGGGTCCTGGCCCAGCGCGGCGGCGAGTGCCGGCCACTTCTCTTTGGCCAGTTGCATTTCCTTGGCGTTGGCCCACAGCGTGGTGACCGGGGTACTCACGGCCAACGGCTCGCCGTTACGGTCGGTGATCAGACCACGGTGAGCCGGAATAGGAATGTGACGAACGCTGCGCGCATCGCCCTGCCCTTTGAGGAAGTCACGGTCGACCACTTGCAGGTCGATGATGCGCCAGCAGATTGCGGCGACCATGATGCCGAGCAAACCCAGCACCACGCGGAACCGCCAAGGGAAGAGTGCACCTTCGATTTTCATCATGGCGCCACCATCCGTACTTCAGCGGCACCAGGGATGCGCATTTTCAGTTGTTCGGTGGCCAGCACTTCGATACGGCTATGGGCGGTCCAGGTGCTCTGTTCGAGAATCAACCGGCCCCACTCGGCCTGCGCCTTGTCGCGCACGCTCAACTCGTTGTACAGCGAGTTCAACAGCTGGCGGTTCCAGTGGGCGCTGTAGGACACGCCGATGGCAGACACGAGCACGCCGATGAACAGCAGCATCATGAAAAAGCTTCCGCCGGGAAGTGGCTTGGCGAAAAGCTTGCTCACCGCAGCTTCTCCGCGACGCGCATGATGGCGCTACGAGAACGTGGGTTGGCTTTGAGTTCGGCCTCGGAGGCGGACTGCGCTTTGCCATGGACTTTGATTTTCGGTTCGAAAGCGACGTGACGGACCGGCAGGTTGCGCGGCAGGTTGTCGGCTTCGCCTTTCACCAGCTTGCGCATGAACAGTTTGACGATGCGGTCTTCCAGGGAATGGAAGCTGATGACCACCAGGCGACCGCCGATTTCCAGGCTTTCCAGCGCGGCTTCGAGGCCGGCCTCCAGATCGCCCAGTTCGTTGTTGACGTGAATGCGCAGGCCCTGGAACGCGCGGGTGGCCGGGTTCTTGCCCTTTTCCCACGCCGGATTGGCGACTTTCAGGACTTCTGCCAGGTCGGCAGTGCGCTCGAACGGCTTGATGTCGCGGCGCTCGGCCACGGCACGGGCCATGCGGCCGGAGAAACGTTCTTCGCCGTATTCCTTGAACACCCGGGCGATTTCTTCCACCGGCGCGGTGTTGACGAATTCGGCCGCACTGATCCCGCGGGACGGGTCCATGCGCATGTCCAACGGGCCATCGTTGAGGAAACTGAAGCCGCGTTCAGGGTCGTCGAGCTGCGGCGACGACACGCCGAGGTCGAGCAAAACACCGCTGACCTTGCCGGCCAGACCGCGTTCGGCCACTTCCGACCCCAGCTCGGCAAAGCTGCGCTGCACAACGACAAAGCGGCCGTCTTCGGCCGCTAGCGTTTGCCCAGTGGCAATCGCTTGAGGATCCTTGTCAAATCCGAGCACCCGGCCATCGGGGCCGAGCTGGCTGAGGATCAACCGGCTATGTCCGCCGCGTCCGAACGTGCCGTCCAGATAGCAGCCATCAGGACGTACGGCGAGAGCCTCCACGGCTTCGTCGAGCAGTACGGTGATGTGGTTAAAGCCGCTATCAATAGTCACAGGATCAAATCACGCAGTTCATCAGGCATGGCGCCCGGTTGTTGAATAGCAGCCAGGTCAGCGGCAGAAACCGCATCCCAGGCATCCTCGTCCCATAATTGGAACTTGTTCAGTTGGCCCACCAACATTGCGCGCTTATCCAACTTGGCATATTCACGCAGACGCGGCGGAACCAGAAAACGACCACTGCCATCGAGTTCGAGGTCGACGGCATTACCAATCAGCAAACGTTGCAGGCGGCGGTTCTCTTCGCGAAGCGAAGGCAGTGCGCGCAGTTTGGTTTCAATAATTTCCCACTCATCGAGGGGATAAACACACAAACACGGATCAACGGCATCGATTGTCACGATCAATTGACCGGAACTGCGCGAAACCAACTCGTCACGGTACCGGCTCGGCATAGCGAGACGGCCCTTTGCATCGAGACTGATTGCGTTAGCTCCGCGAAACACGTCTGCGTTTCTCCAATTTTTAGCGTTTTGAGCTCAAAAAACCCACTTCATGCCACTTTCCGCCACTTGCGCACACTATAGGAATGCGCCCACCACACCGTCAAGGCGCGGATTAAAGGAAAAGCCTTACAGAACGGAGATTTAGGAGCGTAAAAGCAGGGGTAACGAGAATCTGGCGTTTGTTTTTGACCAATAACTTGATTCAGCACGGATGGCTGCGCTCGAAAGTTAAAGTAGTTTGTTAAGAGTAAGATTTTTTCGGTATTACGACGGAGGGTCTGCTGGTGTTTAAGTACGGAGGGAAATCGGTGTCGCGGGGAGATTTGTAAAGTGCTGTCAGTACAGGCTAATGAATATCACAAAAGCCTGCCATCAGCACCTGCCTGATGATTCAGGCAGGGAATGAAAAAGGTGGAGAGTCGATCTGTAAGCCGGGTTCTGTCTTGAACAGTCATTCGTCTACGATGGCCATCACTGGACATCTTTAGCAACCTACCCGGTCCCAGCGCGGGCCACGCCTTGGGACCCTATTTGGTCTTGCTCCAAGTGGGGTTTACCTAGCCACGAACTGTTGCCAGTCGCGCGGTGCGCTCTTACCGCACCTTTTCACCCTTACCGGCGCTTGAGCGCTTAGGCGGTTATTTTCTGTGGCACTTTCCGTAGGCTCACGCCTCCCAGGCATTACCTGGCACTTCGCCCTATGGAGCCCGGACTTTCCTCCCCCCCCTAATTTTCATAGAGGGCAGCGACTGTCCAATCGACTCTCCGGCGCAAAGGTTAACGGCAGAGCGCCCGAAGAACAAGCGCTAAACGCCTTTGGCCGCTCCTGCACGTCAGGTTTCTACTCGCTCTTCTGCTGATCCAGCGCAACTTGATACAGCACATTCTTGCGCTCGCCGGTAATTTGCGCCGCCAAGGCTGCCGCACGCTTGAGCGGCATTTCTTCGAGCAACAGATTGAGGATGCGCACGGCTTCGCTGCTGACCGCATCCTCCGTCTCCGGTGCCGACCAACCGGCCACCAGCACCACGCATTCACCGCGCTGCTGATTGCTGTCGGACTCGACGAATTCGCGCAACTCGGCGAGCGGCAGCCCCTTGAGCGTTTCGAAGGTTTTCGTGATTTCCCGGGCCAGCAACGCCGGACGCTCGCCGCCGAACACCAGTTCCATGTCTTGCAGACATTCAAGGATGCGGTGCGGAGCTTCGTAGAAAATCAGCGTACGCGGCTCTTCCTTGACCAATTCCAGGCGCGCCCGGCGCCCCACGGCCTTGGCCGGCAGGAAGCCTTCGAAGATAAAGCGATCCGACGGCAGACCCGCCGCCGACAGCGCTGCAATCAAGGCACAGGCGCCCGGCACCGGCACCACATTGATCCCCGCCGCACGCGCCTGGCGCACCAGGTGATAACCCGGATCGGAAATCAGCGGCGTCCCGGCATCAGAGATCAACGCCACATCGTCGCCGGCCAGCAGGCGCGTAATAAAACGGCTACCTTCATCGCGCTCATTATGCTCATGGCAGGCTGCCAGCGGCGTCGGGATACCGAAGTGCTGCATCAAACGCTGGGAGTGACGCGTGTCTTCGGCGGCAATCAATGCCACCTCACGCAGGATTTTCAGCGCACGGGCGCTGATGTCGTCCAGGTTGCCGATGGGCGTCGCCACCACATAAAGCGAGCCAGCAGCGGAATTCAAAGCACCTGGAGCAGTCAAAGCGCACACCTCATGATCGGTAAAAGTCGCCATTGTAACGCGTAGAGACACTTGCGATACGCGCAAGCCACCCTCGGTTTTGCGACCTTTTGTGCAGTTGCGCAACGTTTGCAGCAGTTAATTGACAGTTTCATGCCAGTAACATCGCGCCCCGGCCAGTGCTTGGGTACAATTCCACGCTTATTTGATCGAGTAACAGGAACACTACATGATCGCTTGCCTGCGGCTGTTCACTGCCCTCTGCCTCGCTGCCCTGCTGGCGGCTTGCGCCAGCACATCGTCATCCAGCCTTGGCGAACTTCCACGCACCCCGGATGCCAGTATCGAGCAACTGCTCGAAAAGGCCGCTCAAAGCAAAACGCCGGAACAAGCCGCGCTGTTTCGCCTGAGCGCGGCAGACCTGGCCTACCGCCAGGGCAACGCCGGCCAGTCCGCGCAAATCCTGCAACAAGTGCCGGTGGAACAACTCAAGCCGGGCCAACAGGTCTTCGCCAGTACCCTGGCGGCTGAACTGGCCATGGTGCGCAATCAGCCAAAAGCGGCGTTGACGGCCTTGAGCCATCCGAGCCTGCAACGCCTGGGCGAACTGCCCGTCGAGCAACAGGTTCGCACCGGTACCGTTCACGCCCGCGCCCTGGAAGCTGATGGCCAGACCCTGGCCGCTGCACGGGAACGTATCTTTATTGCCCCGATGCTCGAAGGCGAGGCCGCCAGCAAGAACCATGAAGCGATCTGGACCCTGATCGCCTCGCTGCCGACCGATCAATTGCAGCCGACCACCACCGATGACCTCGGCGGCTGGATGAGCCTGGCCCTGGCGGTGAAAACCGCCGGCACCCTGGAACAGCAGCAAGCAGCGATCGACAACTGGCGCGCACAGAATCCAAAGCACCCGGCTGCGCTTCAACTGCCACTGCCACTGACCCAACTCAAGGAACTGGCCAGCCAGCCCCTGGGCAAAATCGCCGTGCTGCTACCTCAGACAGACGGCCCGCTGGCGGCGGCCAGCAAGGCACTGCGCGAAGGTATCGTGGCTGCTCACTATCAGGCGCAACAAGCCGGGCAGAAACCGCCAGCCATCGTATTTTATGACAGCTCGCCAATGACCATGGTGCCGCCACGGATGTCGCTGGACGAGTTCTATCGCAAGGCCCAGGCCGACGGAGTGCAATTGGTCATCGGCCCGCTGGAGAAGCCGCTGGTCAAACAGCTCAGCCTTCGCCCGCAATTGCCTATCACCACCCTGGCGCTGAATTACAGCGAAGGTGAACAAGGACCGGCCCAGCTGTTCCAGTTCGGCCTCGCTGCTGAAGACGAAGCCCGCGAAGTGTCCCGCCGCGCTCGTGCCGACGGCCTGCATCGCGCCGCCGCCATGGTGCCGAAAGGTGAATGGGGCGACCGCGTATTGAAGGCGTTCAGTCAGGACTGGCAGGCGAATGGCGGTAGCATCGTCGCCGTCGAGCACATTGACCAACCGGTACAACTGGCGCAACAGATTGCCGACATGTTCCAACTGCGTCAGAGCGAAGGCCGCGCCAAGGCCTTGCAGAGCACCGTAGGCTCGCAAGTCGCCGCACAACCTTCCCGTCGTCAGGACATCGAGTTCATCTTCCTTGCGGCCTCCCCGAAACAGGCGCAACAGATCAAACCGACCCTGAACTTCCAGTACGCCGGTGATGTGCCTGTTTATGCGACCTCCAATGTGTTCAGTGCCAGCGGCGACGTAAACGAGTACAACGACATGAACGGCGTTCGCTTCTGCGAAACTCCGTGGCTGCTGGACGTCAATGACCCACTGCGCAAACAGGTCACTGCACAATGGCCACAGGCCGGTACCAGCCTCGGCCGCTTGTTCGCGATGGGTGTTGACGCTTATCGCCTGGCACCGCGCCTGGGACAGCTCAAGACCTTGCCGGACAGCCGCATCGAAGGTCAGTCGGGCAGCCTGGGCATGACCCAGAACCAACGCGTGGTTCGCCAGATGCCGTGGGCACAGTTCGTCAATGGCCAGGTTCAACGCCTGCCGGACACCCCGCGCTGATGCCTGACCGGTCACGCCAGCAAAGCGGCAAAGATGCCGAGCGCCATGCGCTCGAGCATCTTCAACAACAGGGTCTGCGCCTGCTGGCGCAGAACTGGTTGTGCAAACGCGGCGAGCTTGATCTGGTCATGCTTGATGGCGATACAGTAGTATTCGTTGAAGTCCGCTACAGAAAAAACACTCAATGGGGTGGCGCGCTCGATAGCATCGATGGGCGCAAACGGCAGAAACTGATTTTCGCCGCGCAGTATTTTCTTCAGCGCGAGTCGCGTTGGGCCAATTCCCCTTGCCGCTTCGACGTGGTTGCCATCGACAGCCACCTGGATCAGCTGAACTGGCTGCAGAATGCCTTCGACAGCTGATGGCTTGCACCTCGAACCGGACACTTTCACCCAACATTTTTGCTCTTTGCTTTGCGGGCTGCACATTCATGTGCCAGGTAGCCGCGCTAATTAAGGTCACACAGATGGACATGCAATCCCGAATTCGCCAGCTTTTTCAGGCCAGTATCGACACCAAGCAACAGGCGATGGACGTACTTGCACCGCACATCGAGCAAGCCAGCCAGGTGATGGTCAACGCCCTGTACGATGGCAAAATACTTTCCTGCGGTAACGGCGGTTCCGCCAGTGACGCCCAGCACTTCTCGTCGGAGCTGCTCAACCGCTTCGAACGTGAACGCCCGAGCCTGCCCGCCATCGCACTGACCACCGACAGCTCGACGATCACCTCAATCGCCAACGATTACAGCTACAACGAAATCTTCTCTAAACAGATCCATGCCCTTGGCCGACCGGGCGATGTATTGCTGGCGATTTCCACCAGCGGTAACTCGGCGAACATTATTCAAGCGATCCAGACCGCACATGATCGCGAAATGATTGTCGTAGCATTGACCGGTCGCGATGGCGGCGGCATGGCGTCGCTGCTTTTGCCTGAAGACGTCGAGATCCGCGTACCGGCCTATGTCACCGCACGTATTCAGGAAGTCCACCTGCTGACGATCCACTGCCTTTGCTACTTGATCGACAGCCAACTGTTCGGGAGTGAAGAATGACCCCTAATCGCCTAGGCCTTCTGGCCTTGACCCTATGCCTCGGCATCAGCGGCTGCACCTCGGTGGTTAAAGCCAGCCGCGAAGCACCGATTGAAGATGACCGCGGCACACGCACCTTCGGCAGTAAAATCGACGACTCCCTGATCGACACCAAGGTCGGCGTCAACGTCGCCAAGGCCGATCCGGCGCTGGATAACGACTCGCACATCGTCGTCACCAGCTTCAACGGCGTCGTGCTGCTGGCCGGGCAAACGCCCACCGCCGACCTCAAGGCCAAGGCCGAACAGGCCGCTTCCGCGGTCCAGCGCGTGAAGAAGGTCCATAACGAGCTGCAAGTCCTGCCGCCGTCCGGCTTCCTGGCCCGCCAGAACGACACCTGGCTGACCTCCAAGATCAAAACCCAGATGCTCACCGACCCGAACATCCCGGGCTCGCGCATCAAGGTCGTCACCGAAAATGGCATCGTCTATCTGCTGGGCTTGCTGACCAAGCAGGAAGCCGCTCAAGCCACCAACCTGGTGCAGAGCGTTTCCGGGGTGCAGAAGATTGTGAAGTTGTTTGAGTACATCGACTGATACCCACACCTGCCGACGATGGCGCTCGTGAGACCGCCATCGCCCGTAGGAGCAAAGCTTGCTCGCGATGGCGTACTTGAGATCGCCATCGCGAGCAAGCTCTGCTCCTACACGTAATAAAAAAGGCGATCCTTTCGGATCGCCTTTTTTATTACTTCACCACCTTCAAACTCGGTCGACCGCTGGGACGCGGCGGCTCGTTGTCGGGTGGCGGGACATCATCATCCGGCTCGATCTCTTCATCGTCTTCCATAGGCGATTCCAGATCGAACACCATGCCTTGGCCGTTTTCCCGGGCGTAAATGCCCAGGATCGAAGCGATAGGCACGAACAGGGTGTGTGGCACGCCACCGAAGCGCCCCTCGAAGCTGACCGCTTCGTTGTCCATGTGCAAATGACGCACGGCTGCCGGCGATACGTTCAGGACTATCTGACCGTCACTGGCGAAACCTTGAGGCACCTGCACCGACGGATATTCGGAATTGACCAGCATGTGCGGGGTGCAATCGTTATCAACAATCCACTCGTAGAGCGCGCGGACCAGATAAGGTCGACTGGAGTTCATAGCGGCTCCTTAAGCCTTAGCGCATATCGCGTTCGACACCAGACAGACTCGCCTGGAAAGCCTCACGCGCGAAAGAGCGCTCCATGTAATCAAGCAGCGGCTTGGCAGGCCGCGGCAGTTCAATACCCAAAATCGGCAATCGCCAGAGTATTGGCAATAGGCAGCAATCCACCAGACTTTGTTCCTCGCTGAGGAAAAACGGCTTGTCGGCGAACAACGGCGACACGCCAGTCAGGCTTTCGCGCAGCTCTTTACGAGCGACGACGCGGGCGGCTTCCTTGGACTTGGGATCCAGGATCAGATCCACCAGCCCACACCAGTCACGCTGAATACGATGAATCAGCAGACGGCTGTTTGCACGCGCCACAGGATAAACCGGCAGTAAAGGCGGGTGCGGGTAACGCTCATCCAGATATTCCATCACCACGGTCGACTCCCACAACGCCAGGTCACGATCGACCAGGGTGGGCAAGCTGCCGTAAGGGTTCACTTCGATCAGTTTAGGCGGCTGGCGACCAGCTTCCACATAAATGATCTCGGCGCTGACACCCTTCTCTGCAAGTACGATGCGTACTCGGTGGGAATAGTGGTCGGCGGGGTCGGAGTAACAGGCCAACCGATTGGTCACGCCCATGGCGGTCCTCCTCGCTTGTTGAAATTATCGGAAGCGGAAAAACGCGCGCGCCCAGAGGACGCCTCCCGTAACGCCTGGCTCGCCAGACTCGTTACACCTTCAGAGACGCCCCTGGGCGCGCGCGATCAACAGCAATTGCTTACAGCTTTATCAATGGACGTCTTTCCAGTATTCACGCTTGAGCAAGTAAGCGAATACGAAGAAGAACGCCAAGTAGAGCAATACATAGGTACCGATGCGCTGATGTTGCAGCTTTACCGGGTTAGCCGAGTAAGCGAGGAAGGTTACCAGATTCTTGACCTTCTCATCGAACTGCTCTTCATTCAGCGCACCGCTCTTCGGCACGATGGTCAACTGATCGCACGCTTCATGAGTCAGCGGCGTACCGGTCAGCGGATCATACTGCTTCTTGCCGTCCTCGACGATTTGAACCTGTTTGCAGCCGACCACCTGACGACCTTGCAGGCCGACCAGGACGTTAGGCATGCCGACGTTCGGGAACACCTTGTTGTTCACGCCCCAGGGACGCGCAGGGTCTTCATAGAACGAACGCAGGTAACCGTAGAGCCAGTCAGTGCCACGAACGCGAGCCACCAGGGTCAGGTCCGGCGGCGCAGCACCGAACCAGGTCTTGGCATCTGCCGGCTGCATGCCGATGCTCATGTGGTCGCCAATCTTGGCGCCGGTGAACACCAGGTTTTTCAGCATCAGATCGTGAGGAATCCCCAGGTCGTCGGCAACGCGCTCATAGCGCTGGAACTTGGCACTGTGGCAACCCATGCAATAGTTGGCAAACGTACGTGCGCCGTCCTGCATGGCCGCTTTATCGGAGACGTCGATATCGACCTTTTCCAGTTCAGGACCGTGTTCGGCCGCGAAGGAAAACACCGGCAAGGCCGCAAGAATCAATACAGCAAATAGCTTTTTCATCAGCCAGTCACCCTTTCCGGAACCGGTTTGGTCTTCTCGAGCCTGGTGTAGAACGGCATCAGAATGAAGTAGGCGAAGTACAGGAAGGTGCAAATCTGCGACACCAGTGTCCGCTCAGGGGTTGGGGCCAATACGCCCAGCACGCCGAGAATCACGAAGCAGATGCAGAACACCCAAAGCCAGATCTTGCTCAGCCAGCCCTTGTAGCGCATTGACTTGACCGGACTGCGGTCGAGCCAAGGCAGGACGAACAGCATGGCAATCGAAGCACCCATGGCGATAACACCCATGAGCTTGTCCGGAATGGCCCGCAAGATGGCGTAGAACGGCGTGAAGTACCAGACCGGAGCGATGTGCTCTGGGGTCTTGAAGGCGTTCGCCACTTCAAAGTTCGGTTTCTCGAGGAAGTAACCGCCCATTTCAGGGAAGAAGAACACGATCGAGCAGAAGATGAACAGGAACACCACCACGCCGACGATATCTTTCACGGTGTAGTACGGATGGAAGGCAATGCCGTCCAGCGGTACGCCGTTTTCGTCTTTGAATTTCTTGATGTCCACGCCGTCCGGGTTGTTCGACCCGACTTCGTGCAGCGCCAGGACGTGCAACACCACCAGGCCGAGAATCACGATCGGCAGCGCCACAACGTGCAAGGCGAAGAAGCGGTTCAGGGTGATACCGGAAATCAGGTAGTCACCACGGATCCACTGGGTCAGGTCGTTGCCGATGACCGGGATCGCACCGAACAGCGAGATGATCACCTGGGCACCCCAGTAGGACATCTGACCCCACGGCAGCAGGTAACCCATGAAGGCTTCCGCCATCAGCGCCAGGTAGATCAGCATGCCGAAGACCCACACCAGCTCACGAGGCTTCTGGTACGAACCGTAGAGCAAGCCACGGAACATGTGCAGATAGACCACGATGAAGAACGCCGAAGCGCCGGTGGAGTGCAGCAGACGCAGGATCGAGCCGTACTCGACGTCGCGCATGATGTATTCGACGGACGCAAACGCTTCTTCCGCCGACGGGGTGTAGCTCATGGTCAGCCAGACACCGGTGACGATCTGGTTGACCAGAACGAGCAGCGCGAGGGAACCAAAGAAATAGAAGAAGTTGAAGTTCTTCGGGGCGTAGTACTTGCTGAGATGGTCTTCCCACATTTTGGTCGCGGGAAAGCGCGCATCAACCCAATCCATGAACTTGCTCATCACGCTTTCTCCGTATCGACGCCGATGACAATGATCTCATCGGTCTCATAGGAATGCGGGGGAACTGGCAGGTTCAAAGGCGCAGGTTGCGACTTGTAGACGCGGCCAGCCAGATCGTAGTGGGAACCGTGGCAAGGGCAGAAATAACCACCTACCCAGTCCTTGCCCAGATCAGCAGGTGCCACTTCAGGACGGAAGGTCGGCGAGCAACCCAGGTGTGTGCAGATACCGATCAGCAGCAGGACCTCTGGCTTGATCGAACGCGTTTCTGGATCGACGTAGGTCGGTTGTGTCGAGTTCTTGGAGGTCGGGTCAGACAGCTGGCCCTCGATCTTTTTCAGATTCCCCAGGATTTCCGCGGTTCGGCGGACAATGAATACTGGCTGGCCGCGCCACTCAGCAATCATCTGCTGGCCTGGCTCGATTTTGCTGACATTCACTTTCACCGGTGCACCTGCGGCTTTCGCCTTGGCACTGGGAAACCATGACCCCACGAACGGGACCGCAGCCCCCACCGCTCCTGCAGCACCCACCACGGATGTGGCTGCTACCAAGAAGCGACGCCGGCCTGCATTCACGCCGTCATTGCTCATTCAGTCCTCTCCCATCAGCTTTGTGGCCTGTTAAATCAGGCATCTACTAAGTTAAATCTATGTACTTATAAAAATTTTGCCGAATGGTAATGAAAAGCCCCAATTCTGACAAGGTAATTACCCAAGGGCTCCACTGCCAAGCCTTGCAGTATAGGGGCTCTACGGCTGTGGCAAGTTGTCACAGCGCAATTCTTTGAGAAATCGCACGCACAAAAAAACGCCCAGCTCCGTGAGGAGATGGGCGTTCTTTTTGAACGTGGAAGCGAATTAACGCTTCGAGTACTGCGGACGCTTACGCGCTTTACGCAGACCAACTTTCTTACGTTCAACTTCGCGAGCATCGCGAGTAACGAAGCCAGCTTTGCGCAGAGCGCCACGCAGGGTTTCGTCGTACTGCATCAGTGCGCGAGTGATACCGTGGCGGATTGCGCCAGCTTGACCACTTACACCACCACCGATCACGGTGACGTAGATGTCGAATTTCTCGACAGTCTCAGTCAGTTCCAGCGGCTGACGAACTACCATGCGGGCAGTTTCGCGACCGAAGAAATTTTCCAGGGTGCGGTTGTTGATGGAGATGTTACCAGTACCCGGACGCAGGAAAACGCGTGCGGTTGCGGTCTTGCGACGGCCAGTGCCGTAATTTTGAGTCGCCGACATAATGAACTATTCCGTTAAAACTTCAGTTCTTGGGGCTGCTGAGCAGCATGAGGGTGAGCAGCGCCCGCATAGACTTTCAGCTTGCGATACATGTCGCGACCCAGTGGGCCCTTCGGCAGCATACCTTTAACCGCGATCTCGATCGGGGATTCAGGCTTCTTGGCGATCAGTTTTTCGAAACTGATCGACTTGATGCCACCCGGGAAACCGGAGTGGGAGTAGTAGATTTTGTCGGTGGTTTTAGCACCGGTTACACGAACCTGCTCGGCATTGATAACGACGATGTAATCGCCGGTGTCAACGTGAGGAGTGTACTCAGCTTTATGCTTGCCACGCAGACGGCTCGCGATTTCGGTAGCCAGACGACCCAGGGTCTGACCAGCGGCGTCGACGACAAACCAGTCGCGCACAACTGTTTCTGGTTTTGCAGTAAAAGTTGTCATTCTTTAATAGCCTCAGGGGCCGCCCTGTAAATTAGACGGCGGATCTTACTGAATAGTGCGTGCTTTGACAAGTCAAAGGCAGCCGGATACAGACGCTATCGGGGGCTCGGGTCGGCGCGTCCGTTCAACGGCAAGATCTCTTCCGCAGGCGGCGCATCACTTCCACTGCATAAAGAGGTGGGCAATTATGCAGATTGCGAAAAAATATTCAACCTGCTTTTATGATTGTTTTGCCCAAGGAGCACCCGATGGATTATCGACAGCTAGGCCGAACCGATCTGAACGTGAGTGCAATCTGCCTCGGAACCATGACCTGGGGCGAGCAAAACAGCGAGGCTGAAGCCTTCGCCCAGATTGAACGGGCCAAGAGCGCCGGGATCAATTTCATCGATACCGCCGAAATGTACCCGGTGCCTCCCAAGGCCGACACCTACGCCACCACCGAGCGCTACATCGGCAATTACTTCAAGAGTCGCGGCGATCGTGCCGACTGGATCCTGGCCAGCAAGATCGCCGGCCCGGGCAACACCATCGACTACATCCGCGACAAAAACCTGCGCCACAACCGCCAGCACATCACCGAAGCCGTGGACGCCAGCCTCAAGCGCCTGCAGACCGACTACATCGATCTCTACCAACTGCACTGGCCGGAGCGCAGCACCAATTTCTTCGGTCAGTTGGGCTACAAGCACAAGATCGAAGCCAACCTGACGCCGCTGGAAGACACCCTCGAAGCACTCGACGAACAGGTCAAGGCCGGCAAGATCCGCCACATCGGCCTGTCCAATGAAACCCCGTGGGGCACCATGCGTTTCCTGGCCTTGGCCGAAGCCCGTGGCTGGCCGCGCGCCGTGTCGATCCAGAACCCGTACAACCTGCTGAACCGCAGCTTCGAAGTCGGCCTGGCGGAAATCGCCATTCGCGAACAGTGCGGCCTGCTGGCCTATTCGCCGCTGGCGTTCGGGTTCCTGTCAGGCAAGTACGAAGGTGGCGCCCGTCCGCCAAAAGGCCGCCTGAGCCTCTACAGCCGCTTCAGCCGCTATTTCAACCCACAGTCGGAAGCAGCGTGCAGCCGTTACGTGGCCCTGGCCCGTGAACACGGCCTGGACCCGGCGCAAATGGCATTGGCTTTCGTAAACCAGCAGCCGTTCGTGACCAGCAACATCATCGGGGCGACGTCGCTTGAGCAGTTGGACAGCAACATCGCCAGTTTCGAGCTGAAGCTTTCCGACGAAGTGCTGGCGGGGATCGAGGCGATTCACAAGGATCACCCGAATCCTGCGCCGTAACCAACAGTGATCGTTCCCACGCTCCTGCGTGGGAATGCATCTCGTGACGCTCTGCGTCACATTCAACAGCTGAACGCGGAGCGTCCCCGGCGGCATTCCCACGCAGAGCGTGGGAACGATCACGCGGCATTACAGCGACCGCGCAATAATCTCCTTCATGATCTCGTTGGTGCCGGCATAGATCCGCTGCACCCGCGCATCCGCCCACGCCCGGGCCACCGGGTATTCCCACATGAACCCGTAGCCGCCATGCAACTGCACGCACTCGTCGAGCACCTTGCATTGCAGGTCGGTGCCCCAGTATTTCGCCATCGCTGCCGTCGGCACGTCCAGCTTGCCTTGCAGGTGCAGTTCCAGGCATTTGTCGACGAACACCCGGCCAATCTGAATCTCGGTGGCCATCTCCGCCAGTTTGAAGCGAGTGTTCTGAAAATCGGCAATCGCCTTGCCGAACGCCTTGCGTTCGCGGGTGTAGTCCAGTGTCCATTGCAGCGCTGCCTCGGCCGAAGCGAGTCCGCCGACAGCCACGGTGAGACGCTCTTGCGGCAATTCCTGCATCAAGTAAGCGAAGCCCATCCCGGCCTGTCCCAAGAGGTTTTCCTTCGGCACGCGTACATCCTGGAAGAACAATTCCGACGTGTCCTGAGCCTTCATTCCGACTTTTTCCAGGCGCTTGCCCTTGGCGAAGCCCGGCGTATTGGCTTCCACCAGAAACAGACTGGTGCCCTTCGCGCCCGCTTTCGGATCGGTCTTGGCGACGACAATCACCAGGTCCGCCAGAAAGCCGTTGGTGATGAAGGTTTTCGAGCCGTTGATCACGTATTCGTCACCGTCCAGCACGGCGGTGGTTTTCACCCCTTGCAGGTCGGAGCCGGCACCCGGCTCGGTCATGGCGATGGCCGTGACCATTTCGCCCGACACCAGTTTTGGCAGGTATTTGTGCTTCAGTGCTTCGCTGCCGTAATGCAGGATGTACGGCGCGACGATGTCTGAATGCAGCGAGAAACCGATCCCTGTGAGGCCGAGGCGGCCGACCTCTTCGATCACCACCGCGCTGTAGAGAAAGTCCGCACCCAACCCGCCATATTCTTCCGGCAGGTGCGAACAGAGCATCCCCGCCTCCCCCGCCTTGTTCCACAGCTGGCGGTCGATGTAGCCCTGTTTTTCCCATTGCCCATGGAACGGCACGGCCTCTTTTTCGAGGAACGTTCGCACGCTGTCGCGAAAAAGTTCGTGCTCGGAACTGAACAAGGTTCTGGGGATCATGGGGCACCTGTCGTTATTGTTGGAAGAAGTTGACCTTCAGAGCCTAAGCCGCGCTTGCGATACAGGACACTGGACACATCAGACAAAAAATAAGACGATCCAGCCGTCTGGTGACCACTTTCCCCTATAAGAATAAAGTTGAATTATGTCTAACCAAGTCTCCACGCCACTGCGGCGCGTCAGCATCCTGGCTATCGACCGGGTTTTCGCTTCCACCCTTATGCAAGCCAAGGATTTCTTCCACCTGGCCAGCCTGCGCTACGGCAAACAACTGGGCCACGGCCTGACACCGGCGTTCGAAACGCGCCTGGTCAGCCCCGACGGCAAACCGGTGAACAGCTTCAGCGATGTGATCATGCCGGTGGACGGCGGCCTGGAAAACGCTGACATCATCATCCTCCCGGCCTTCTGGGACGATTTCGAAACACTGTGCAAACGTTATCCTCAGGTACTGCCGTGGCTGCGCGAACAACACGCCCGTGGCGCCGTGCTGTGCGGCGAAGCCACCGGGGTGTTCTGGCTGGCGGAAGCCGGGCTGCTCAATGGCAAGGAAGCGACCACCTACTGGCGTTTTTTCAACGCGTTTGCCGAGCGCTATCCGCAGGTTCAACTCAATCAGGACAAGCACCTGACCGACGCGGACAACCTGTATTGCGCCGGCGGTACGACCTCGGCGTGCGATCTCTACATTTACCTGATCGAACGCTTCTGCGGCGCCAACGTGGCCCAGGCCGTGGCCCGGGACATTCTCTACGAAGTGCAGCGCAGTTATGCGCCGGGGCGCATCGGTTTTGGCGGGCAGAAGTTGCATCAGGACGTGATCATCCTGCAGATCCAGCACTGGCTCGAAGAACACTTCGCCGACAAATTCCGCTTCGAAGACGTTGCCCGCGAACACGGCATGAGCATCCGCAACTTCATGCGCCGCTTCCAGACCGCCACCGGCGACAAGCCGCTGCATTACCTGCAACGCCTGCGCATCGAAACCGCCAAGGGCCTGCTGTCCGGCAGCCGCAAGAGCATCAAGACCATCAGTTATGAGGTCGGCTACGACGATGCGAGCTTCTTTGCGCGGCTGTTCCGCCAGCACACCGAATTGTCGCCGAACCAGTATCGGCAGCAATTTCAGCAAGCCGCATAAGCGTCCCGACCGATCGTTCCCACGCTCTGCGTGGGAATGCCGCCATGGACGCTCTGCGTGCGCTTCGGAATGTGACGCGGAGCGTCACGGGATGCATTCCCCCCGCAGAGCGTGGGAACGATCAGCATCGGCCCGCATAAAAAAGGGCCTGCAATGCAGGCCCTTTTTTTATTTTCCGAAACGTCCTACGGCTTATGCGCCCGGGACAGGAATTCGTGGGACTGCATCTCCAACAGACGACTCAGCGTGCGCTGGAACTCAAAGTTCAAGCGACCGCCGGTGTACAGGTCTTTAAGTTCGACTTCTGCAGAAATGATCAGCTTCACGTTACGGTCGTAGAACTCGTCGACCATGTTGATAAAGCGTCGGGCGATGTCGTCGGTGGTGACGCTCATCTGCTCGACACCGCTGAGCAGCACGGCGTGGAAGATCTTGCCCAGTTCGATGTAATCGTTCTGGCTGCGCGGGCCGTCGCACAGTTCGCGGAAGTCGAACCAGGCCACGTCATCGCAGGTGCGCAAGGCACGGATTTCGCGGTTTTCGATCATCAGCACATCGTTTTCGGTGGCCGCGGTGCATTCCGGCGTCAAGGCTCGAAAGCTCTTGCGCAAGCTTTCCTGGGACGCTTCGTCCAGCGGGAAGTGGAACAATTCCGCTTGTTCGAGGTGGCGCAGACGGTAATCGACGCCGCTGTCGACGTTGACGATGTCGGTGTTCTGCTTGATCAGTGCAATCGCCGGCAGGAAGCGCGCACGTTGCAGGCCGTCCTTGTACAGGCCGTCCGGCACGATGTTCGACGTCGCGACCAGAGTCACGCCGTTCTTGAACAGCTCTTCCATCAGCGTGCCGAGGATCATCGCGTCGGTGATGTCCGAGACGAAGAATTCATCGAAACAGATCACCCGGGCTTCGTCGGAGAAACGCTTGGCGATGATGGTCAGCGGGTTTTTCTCGCCACCGAGGGTCTTCATCTCTTCGTGCACGCGCTTCATGAAGCGGTGGAAGTGAGTGCGGACCTTTTCCTTGAACGGCAGGGCTTCGAAGAAGGTGTCGACCAGGTAGGTCTTGCCACGACCCACGCCGCCCCAGAAGTACAGGCCCTTGACCGGTGCCTGGTCTTTCTTGCCAAACAGTTTGCCGAACAGGCCCGGCTTGCTCTGCGAGGCCGCGACCAGGTCGTCGTACAGGCGCTGCAAATGACGCACCGCAGTTTCCTGGGCGGCGTCATGGAAGAATTCCGGGCGTTTCAGATCAGCTTGGTATCGTTCTAGGGGCGTCATAATTCGTTAGCAAGGCAACAAAAACGGGCCGCCACTGTAGCGACGGCCCGTCAGAATGGCAATCAGCCCTTGGTCGGGCCGAGCCGCTGATTTATTCCTGAACCGGCGTCAACGCCACGCGCAGGGCGTCGATGGCAACGTCGCGAGCGGCGCTGTCGGCGAAGGCCGGGCTGTCGCCGACGCACTCGCCTTCCAGCCAGACGCTGAAGCTCAGGTCTTCGCTGCGCACGTCCAGCGGTTGGCCGGCTTGCAGCTGCTTGGTCACCTGACCAGCGGTTTTACCGTCGGCGAAGTTGCGTGACAGCAGCAATTGCTCGCCATCGGCCGCGAGCAGACGGAAGCGGAAGCTGCCGTCGTCTTCACGAAAACTGACGAAACGCGCGGCTTTCGCGGCTTTTTTCTTGGTGGTCGCTGCAACTTGAGTCTGGGCGACAAAAGAACGCAGGCCGACCGCTTCGCGCAGTTCGTGGAGGAACGGCGTCGCCACCGAACGGGCCTTCTTGGCGCCGATCTGCAGCATGTCTTCGAGGTCTGCCGGACGTTCGATCAACTGGTGATAGCGCTCGCGGGACTCGCCCAGTTCGCTGTCCAGCAGTTGGAACAGACGATTCTTCGCCTCGCCCCAGCCCAGGCCCTGCAACAACTCGCGGCGGAACTCGTCGGACTGCGCCGGGGTGGCGAAGGCCTGGAACAAGGTGAACAGGTGCGAGTTGTCTGGATCTTTCGCTTCGCCCGGCGCGCGGGAGTCGGTGACGATCCGCGAAATCGCGTCCTTCATTTCCTTGGCGCTGCTGAACAACGGAATGGTGTTGTCGTAGCTCTTCGACATCTTGCGACCGTCGAGGCCTGGCAGCGTGGCGACGCTTTCTTCGATCAGCGCCTCGGGCATGGTGAAGAACTCTTTGCCCTGACCGAACAAATGGTTGAAGCGCTGGCCGATGTCACGGGCCATTTCCACGTGCTGGATCTGGTCACGACCGACCGGCACCTTGTGGGCGTTGAACATCAGAATGTCGGCAGCCATCAGCACCGGGTAGCTGTACAAGCCCATGGTGATGCCGGCGTCCGGGTCTTCGCCGGTCTCGACGTTCTTGTCCACCGAGGCCTTGTAGGCGTGGGCGCGATTGAGCAGGCCCTTGGCGGCGACGCAGGTCAGCAGCCAGGTCAGCTCGGGGATTTCCGGGATGTCGGACTGGCGATAGAAGGTCACGCGGTCCACATCCAGGCCACCGGCCAGCCAGGTCGCAGCGATTTCCAGACGCGAGCGCTGAATGCGCAGCGGGTCATCGCATTTGATCAGGGCGTGATAGTCGGCCAGGAAATAGAACGAATCGGCATTGCTGTCACGGCTGGCCAGGATCGCCGGGCGGATGGCGCCGGCGTAATTGCCCAGGTGCGGCGTGCCGGTGGTGGTGATGCCAGTGAGGATACGGGTACGAGTCGTCATGGGTAATCGCTTGTCAGACTGCAATCAATTCGAAAGACGCGGCAGGATCAGATCCTTGAGATCGGTCAGCTTGCCATGAAAAAAGTGTCCGCATTCTGCCACTTTCAGCAGCTCATGGGGGCGATCGAGTTTGTCGGACCATTCGTAAACAAGCTGCGGATCGATGACTTCATCGGTTTCCGGCTGGATCAGGGTCAGCTCGCCTTGCTGCGGCAGTTGATCCTGATCGCCCAGACGCATCACCGCCGGCGCGACCATGAACAGGTGCTTGAGCTGCTCACCCTTGGCTTCCAGACGTCCGCCGAGACTTGCTGCAACAAAACCGCCGAAGGAGAATCCGAACAGCGTCAGCGGCAACTCGGGGTGTTTGACTCGCAGCCATTCGGCCACTGCCTGGGCGTCGTCGACTTCGCCGCGGTGCCCATATCGTGGGTACCGGCGCTGGCGCCGACGCCACGGTAGTTGAAACGTAAAGTAATCAAACCGGCGTCACGCGCAGTGCGCTGCAAGGTCGAGACGACTTTGTTGAGCATGGTGCCGCCCTGCACCGGGTTCGGATGACAGATCAGCGCCAGGCCGCGGGGCTGCTCGCTCTCCAGGTAAAGGGCTTCCAGTTGGCCGACCGGGCCATCAATCACTACAGGGGTTTCGCGCATAAGCAAGGAAGGAACTCCGTGACCTCGAATCGGGTCGACTCGTCTAGCAAATTGTCTGTGCCAATCTATTGCGAGTGAATCGCGGTATACAGCGCAGGTTCGAGCCGTTAACGTAAAGCAAAGCCGTTTATAGAGGAAGGACTCGTGGAACACTCGCTCTTAGTTTGGTTGTTGCCGACTCTTGCCCTGGTTGTGGGTGTCGCCGTTGGTTTCCTGATCGCTCGCCTGGTGCCGAATGCCGCTCCCAGCAGCACGCAACGTCAGCTGGATGACATTCAGGAACGTTTCGACAGTTATCAGAACGAGGTGGTTACTCACTTCAACAGCACGGCCTCGCTGGTCAAGAAACTGACTGCCAGCTATCAGGACGTGCAGGATCATCTCGCCGAGGGTGCCAACCGCCTGGCCCTGGACGAGCAGACTCGCCAACGCCTGCTGGCCGCCCTGCACGCTGACGCAGCCGTGGCACCACGGGAACGCCTGACGCCGCCGCGCAATCAGGAGCCGCCTCGCGACTACGCGCCCAAAGCCCCGAACGCGCCGGGCATGCTCGATGAGCATTACGGCCTGAAGAAGTAATCAGGTTTCGCGCACTACAAAAAAGCCCGCCCGATCTGTTGAGGATCGGGCGGGCTTTTTTACGCCTGGGGTTCAGTCAGGCTATTACTGGTACTGCTGAACAGGCTGCCCCTGCTGCTGATACTGCTGGCCCGGAATTGCCTTCAGGTTGACCTCGACCCGACGGTTCTGCGCCCGGCCATTGACGTCACCGTTGCTGGCAATCGGGTTATCCGGCCCGGCACCGCGTGCCGACAGGTTGGCCCCGCTCACACCTTGGGAGGTCAGGTAAGTCGCCACGCTCTGGGCGCGACGCTGGGACAGGTCCATGTTGTGCTGGCGAGCACCCGTGCTGTCGGTGTAGCCGACGATCTCGATCTGGTTCTGGCTGAATTCCTTGAGCGAGCCCGCCAGGTTGTTCAACGGCTGGTAGAAGCTTGAAGCGATGTTCGCCGAATCAGTGGCGAAGGTGATGTTACCCGGCATGATCAGCTTGATCTGATCGCCCTGGCGCTGCACCTCAACCCCGGTATTGGCCATGCTGGCCCGCAGCTTTTTCTCCTGCTGGTCGGCGTAGTAACCGTAACCGGCGGCGGAAGCCCCCACGACCGCAGCGCCAATCAACGCGCCTTTACCACGGTTATCGTGACCGATGGCGGCACCGGCCAACGCACCAGCCAAGGCGCCGAGGCCACCGTACTTGGCGGTTTTGCTCATGCCCTGGGAGCCGCTGTCGGCCTGCCCCTGGTTGTCATAAGGATTAGGTGAAGCGCAGCCGGACAACAGGGCCACAGCCGTTGCGACAATAATCAAACGCTGCTTGGTGAACATGAAGAGCTCCTACTTTTGCATTCTGTGGTGCAACGGGCCCAGGCATCGGCCTATGCGGGCGTTGGATCATTGGCGCGAGTAAAAATTCCACTGGTTACAATTCAGGCACGCACAAAAGGGTTCTCGCGCATCTCATCGCCCAGGCGCGTGTCCGGACCATGCCCGGTGACAACGATAGCTTCCTCGTCGAGGGTATACAGCCGTTGCTTGATCGAACGCACGATGGTCGCCTGATCGCCACCCCACAAATCCGTGCGCCCTACCCCGCGCTTGAACAACGTGTCACCGGCAATCAGCAGCTTAGCTTCTGAAAACCAAAAGCTCATGGAACCTGGCGTATGCCCCGGCGTATGAAGCGCCACACCGCAACCGCAGGCCAGTTCTTCGTCATCGGCCAGCCAGCGATCCGGCGCTGGTACTGGCGTGTAAGGCACGCCGAACATCTGGCATTGCATTTCCAGGTTGTCCCAGAGGAATTGATCTTCTTTGTGCAGGTGCAGGGTGGCGCCGGTTTTCTCTTTCAACTGACCGGAGGCCAGGAAGTGATCGAGGTGCGCGTGGGTGTGGATGATGCTGACCACCTTCAGGCCCAGTGCGTCGAGTCGGGCCAGGATCAACTCGTGATTGCCGCCGGGATCGACGACGATGGCTTTTTTAGTGATCGGGTCGCCGATGATGGTGCAGTTGCACTGGAGAGGGCCGACGGGGAACGTTTCGCGGATCAACATGGAACGAGGAACAGTCATGGAAATGAATGGCCTTTAGTGGACGGAAGGCGGTGCAGCGTGCTTCAGGATTCTACGCCACTCGCCGATACAGTTCGCCAGGCCAGTTATTTGACGCCAGCCATCAAAAAATAGTGGCCTATTGATGTCAAATGTACCCGCTCTGGTGCAAAATCATACTTTTGTAGCGGTCGCATCCAGGAAGGACCGCAGCGCGCTCAGGAATTCCGCATGCCTACTCCAACTGGTTCTACCCCAAGTTCGTATTCTTCGCTGACCGGCGTTAAAACCCTGGACAGCCTGCTGGCCGGGACTTATTGGCTCGGTTCCAACGGGACGACGAATCTGACCTATAGCTTCATGGCGGCCAGCACGTCGTATTTCGCTTTCAACTACAGCCCTGAAAATGAATACAAGGCGATGTACGACCTGTCGCTGGACCAAAAGGGCGGGATCATCAGAGCGCTGAGCACCTGGAGTGCTGTCGCCAACATCAATTTTACACAGACCACCGACAACATTTCGAACGTCGGTGACTTGCGTTTCGGTGGCTACGCGGACATGAAGGATCAGGCGGCTGCCTGGGCCTATACGCCATCGAGCGGGCCCAACGGCGGCGATGTCTGGATCGGCGATCCAGCCGGTGAGTTCTCGATCAACGGTTCGTACGATTTCATGACCTATATCCATGAGATCGGGCATGCCATCGGCCTCAAGCACCCGTTCTCGGCCAGCACGTTGAACACGACGATTCTTGACCCTGCGCTGGACGATGTCCGCTACACGGTCATGAGCTACAACAACAACTACTCGTATGAACCTACGACCCCCATGTTGCTGGATATCCTCGCGATACAGAAATTGTATGGCGCCAACACGCAATGGCACGCCGGCGACAATGTGTATAGCTGGCAGTCCTACGACAAAATTTTCGAAACCATCTGGGACTCAGGTGGTACCGACACAATCGACGCCAGTAACCAACTGATTTCGGTTAACCTCGACTTGAACGAGGGCGCGTTCAGTTCAATCGGCGTCTCTTTCGAGCAGTACACGAGCGGCACCACGCACGCGTTCAACAGCGGCCTAGCGATTGCCTATGGCACCAAGATCGAAAACGCCATCGGCTCGACATTCAACGACGTCTTGAAAGGCAATGCCCTGAATAACGTCCTGGATGGTCGTGAAGGCGTGGATACCATGTACGGCGGCGCAGGTAACGACACCTACTACGTCGACAATCGTGATGACGTCGTCGTCGAAACCGGCACGTCCGCCACGGAACTCGACTCGGTTTTTTCCACCGTCACCTACAACCTCGTCAGCAGCGCCAACGTCGAAAATCTCACGCTGCTCACCAATGCCAACATCAATGCATATGGCAACGCCTCGAACAACGTCATCACCGGTAATGCCGGCAACAACATTCTCGACGGCGATACGGGCGCCGACACCCTGATTGGCGGCGCGGGCAATGACACTTACGTCGTCGACAACCTGGGCGATGTCATCAGCGAAACCAGCAGCCTGACCACCGAGATCGACACGGTCAGAGCGTCGCTGAGCTGGACCCTCGTCGCCAACCTGGAAAACCTCGAGCTGACCGGCACCGGCACTATCAACGCGACCGGTAACAGCCAGGACAACGTCCTGACCGGTAATAACGCCGACAACATTCTCAACGGCATGGGCGGCCTGGACACCCTGATCGGTGGCGCAGGTGACGACTCCTACATCATCGACCAGGCGGGTGAACTGGATCTGGTGAAGGAAATTTCCAGTCAGGGCTTCGATACACTCGTCCTCACCTATGACGTGGCCAGCAACACCCTCATTGATTTGAACGGCAGCACGCTGGGCAACTTCGAAAACGTCACCCTCAACGGTGCAGGCGCCTTCGATGTGCAGGGCAACAATCAGGACAACATCCTGATCGGCAATGTCTTCGCCAACAACCTTAGGGGTGGCGCTGGCAATGATGTGCTGGACGGCGGTGCGGGTGCCGACACTCTGAGCGGAGGCACCGGTAACGATATCTATTTCATCAGCGGCCTCGACGACACCGTCGTCGAACTGGCGAACGAAGGTCGCGACGAGGTTCGCACAGCCGTCAGCTACAACCTCGGTGCCAATATCGAAGACGGCTCGCTGCTGGGCACTGCCAGTCTCGCTCTCAACGGCAATGAGCTTAACAACGTCCTGACCGGCAATGCGGGCAACAACACCCTCGATGGCGGCATCGGCGCCGACACCCTGGATGGCGGCGCCGGCAACGACAACTACTACGTCGACAACGTCGGTGATGTGGTCATCGAACGGGGCACTTCGGCCTCGGAAATCGACGCCGTCGCCTCAACGATTGACTACACCCTGGGCGCCAACCTCGAATACCTGACCCTGCTGGGTTCCGCCAACCTCAGCGGCACCGGCAACGCCTCGAACAACGTCATCATTGGTAATGCCGGCAACAACATCCTTGATGGCGGCATTGGCGGCGACTACCTGGCGGGCGGCACGGGCAACGATACCTACATCATCGACAACGTTGGCGATGTCATCAGCGAAACCAGCACCCTGGCCAGCGAAATCGACACCGTGCGCGCCTCGATCAACTACACCCTCGGCGCCAACCTGGAAAACCTCACTCTTACCGGTGCGGGCAACCTCTACGCCACCGGCAACGCCCTGGACAACGTGCTGACCGGCAACAGTGGCAACAACGTTCTCGACGGCGGCACGGGTGCCGACACCCTGGACGGCGGCGCCGGCAACGACAGTTATTACGTCGACAACGTCGGGGACGTGGTCATCGAAACCGGCACTTCGGCCTCGGAAATCGATGCCGTCGCCACCACGGTTGATTACACCCTGGGTGCCAACCTCGAGTACCTGACCCTGCTCGGCTCGGCCAACCTCAACGGCAGTGGCAACACCTCGAACAATGTGATCATCGGTAATGCCGGCAACAACATCCTCGATGGCGGCATTGGCGGCGACTACCTGGCGGGCGGCACGGGCAACGACACCTACATCATCGATAACGTCGGCGACGTGATCAGCGAAACCAGTACCCTGGCCAGCGAAATCGACACCGTGCGCGCCTCGGTCAACTACACGCTTGGCGCCAACCTGGAAAACATCACGCTGACGGGCACCGACGACATCTATGCCATCGGTAACGCCCAGAACAACGTGATGATCGGCAACGACGGCGACAATGAGCTCAACGGTCGCTCCGGCCTGGACACCATGATTGGCGGCAAAGGCAACGATATCTATAACATCGACCAGTCAGGGGAGCTGACGCTTGTCCAGGAAAACGCCAATGAGGGGATCGACACGCTCAATATCGTCTACGACAAGTACTTTCGCATCGACTCCATTGACCTGCGCGGCAATCTGCAGAACGTCGAAAATATTCGGCTGCTAGGCAGCGGTTCGTTCGACCTGACAGGCAACAGCCTGAACAACGTCCTGACGGGTAATGCCGATAACAACGTAATTGACGGCGGTGCGGGTGCCGACACCATGGAAGGCGGCGGCGGGAACGACACCTATGTCGTCGACAACGTCGGTGACGTCATCATCGAACGAGGCATTTCGGCCTCGGAAATCGATACTGTCAACAGCACGGTCAGCTACACCCTGAGCGCCAATATCGAGAACTTGAACCTCGGAAACTTCGGCAACCTCAACGGAACAGGCAACGCCCAGGACAACCGCATTATTGGCAACTCCTTCGACAATATTCTGGACGGCGGCGCTGGCGCCGACTACTTGGAGGGCGGCTGGGGCAATGACACCTACATCGTCGATAACGTCAGCGATGTCATCAACGAAATGCAAGGGGGATTCGATGTCGACAGCGTACTCGCCTCGGTCAACTACGCCCTGGGTGCCAACCTGGATAACCTCACGCTGACGGGCACCGCCAACCTCTACGCCATCGGCAATACCCAGAACAATGTGCTGACCGGCAACGACGGCGACAACGAGCTCAACGGTCGCGCCGGCCTGGACACCATGATCGGCGGCAAGGGCAACGACATCTATGACGTCGACCAGAAAGGTGAATTGGCCCTGATCCGAGAGAACGCCAACGAAGGCACGGACACCGTGTACGTGGTCTACGACGCCACGGCGCAGGACAACGCCATCAATCTGGGCCTGGGCAACCTGCAGAATGTCGAGAACGTTCAATTGCTGGGCACCGGGGCGTTTAGCGTCACCGGCAACAGTCTGAACAACACCTTGATCGGCAATGCCGACAGCAACACCCTTGATGGCGGCCTCGGCGCCGACACCCTGGACGGCGGTGCCGGCAACGACAACTACTACGTCGACAACGTCGGGGACGTGGTCATCGAACGGGGCACCTCGACCTCGGAAATCGATGCCGTCGCCAGCACGATCGACTTCACCCTGGGCGCTAACCTCGAGTACCTGACCCTGCTGGGTTCGGCCAACCTCAACGGCACCGGCAACGCCTCGAACAACATCATCATCGGCAATGCCGGCAACAACATTCTTGATGGTGGTATTGGCGGCGACTACCTGGCGGGCGGTGCAGGCAACGATACCTACATCATCGACAACGTTGGCGACGTGATCAGCGAAACCAGCACCCTGGCCAGCGAAATCGACACCGTGCGCGCCTCGGTCAACTACGCACTCGGGGCCAACCTGGAAAACATCACGCTGACGGGCAACGACAACATTTATGCAATCGGCAACGCCCAGAACAATGTGATGATCGGCAACGACGGCGACAACGAGCTCAACGGTCGCGCCGGCCTGGACACCATGATCGGCGGCAAGGGCAACGACATCTACGACGTCGACCAACCCGGTGAAATGGCCCTGATCCAGGAAAACGCCAACGAAGGCAAGGACACTCTCTACGTTGTCTACTACGCCACGACGCAGGACCATGCCATCAATCTGGGGCAGAGCAATCTGCAGAATGTCGAGGACGTTCGATTACTGGGCACCGGCGAATTTTCCGTTACCGGCAATAGCCTGAACAACACCTTGATCGGCAATGGCGACAGCAACACGCTGGATGGCGGCATCGGCGCCGACACCATGGACGGCGGCGCCGGCAACGACAACTACTTCGTCGACAACGTCGGTGACGTGATCATCGAACGTGGCACCTCGGCATCGGAAATCGACGCTGTCAGCACGACTGTCGACTACACCCTGAGCGCCAATATTGAATACCTGACCCTGCTGGGCTCGGCCAACCTCAACGGCACCGGCAACGCCTCAAACAACATCATCATCGGCAATGCCGGCAACAACATCCTCGATGGCGGTGCTGGCGGCGATTACCTGGCGGGCGAAGCGGGCAACGATACCTATATCGTCGATAACGTCGGCGATTTCGTTAATGAAACCAGCACCCTGGTCAACGAAATCGACACCGTGCGCGCCTCGGTCAGCTATACCCTCGGCGCCAACCTGGAAAACCTCACTCTCACCGGCAGCGATAACCTCTACGCCACCGGCAACGCCCTGAACAACGTGCTGATCGGCAACGATGGCAACAACATTCTCGACGGCTTCATCGGCGCCGATACGATGGACGGCGGCGCTGGCAACGACAGTTACTACGTCGACAACGCCGATGACGTGATCATCGAAAACGGCACTTCGGCCTCGGAAATCGATGCCGTCGCCACCACGGTTGATTACACCCTGGGCGCCAACCTCGAATACCTGACCCTGCTGGGTTCGGCCAACCTCAACGGCACCGGCAACGCCTCGAACAACGTGATCATCGGCAATGCCGGCAACAACGTCCTCGATGGCGGCATAGGTGGCGATTACCTGGCGGGCGGTACCGGCAACGACACCTACATCGTCGACAACGTCGGCGACGTGATCAGCGAAACCAGCACCCTGGCCAGCGAAATCGACACCGTGCGCGCCTCGGTCAACTACGCACTCGGGGCCAACCTGGAAAACATCACGCTGACGGGCAACGACAACATTTATGCCATCGGCAACGCCCAGAACAATGTGATGATCGGCAACGACGGCGACAACGAGCTCAACGGTCGCGTCGGCCTGGACACCATGATCGGCGGCAAGGGCAACGACATCTATGACGTCGACCAGAAAGGTGAATTGGCCCTGATCCGAGAGAACGCCAACGAAGGCACGGACACCGTGTACGTGGTCTACAACGCCACGGCGCAGGACAATGCCATCAATCTGGGCCTGAGCAATCTGCAGAATGTCGAGAACGTTCAATTGCTCGGCACCGGGGCGTTTAGCGTCACCGGCAACAGTCTGAACAACACCTTGATCGGCAATGCCGACAGCAACACGCTGGATGGCGGCCTCGGTGCGGATACCCTGGACGGCGGCGCCGGCAACGACAACTACTACGTCGACAACGTCGGTGACGTGATCATCGAAAATGGCACCTCGACTTCGGAAATCGATGCCGTCGCCAGCACGATCGACTTCACCCTGGGCACCAACCTCGAATACCTCACTCTGCTGGGCTCGGCCAACCTCAACGGCACCGGCAACGCCTCGAGCAACATCATCATCGGCAATGCTGGCAACAACATCCTCGATGGCGGGATTGGCGGTGACTACCTCGCGGGCGGTGCAGGCAACGATACCTACATCATCGACAACGTTGGCGACGTGATCAGCGAAACCAGTACCCTGGCCAGCGAAATCGACACCGTGCGCGCCTCGGTCAACTACGCACTCGGGGCCAACCTGGAAAACATCACGCTGACGGGCAACGACAACATTTATGCCATCGGCAATGCCCAGAACAACGTGATGATCGGCAACGAAGGCGACAACGAGCTCAACGGTCGCGCCGGCCTGGACACCATGATCGGCGGCAAGGGCAACGACATCTATGACGTCGATCAGCTCGGTGAAATGGCCCTGATCCAGGAAAACGCCAACGAAGGCAAGGACACCGTGTACGTGGTCTACAGCGCCACGGCGCAGGACCATGTCATCGATCTTGGCCTGGGCAATCTGCAGAATGTCGAGGACGTTCTGTTGCTGGGCAGCGGCGCGTTTAGCGTCACCGGCAACAGCCTGAGCAACACCCTGACCGGCAATGCGGACAGCAACACTCTGAACGGCGGCGCCGGTACGGATTCGCTGACAGGTGGAGCTGGTGCGGACACGTTCGTGTTCAGCACTGTCGCTGACATGGGTAACGGCAGCAATCGTGATGTCATCACTGACTTCAACACCCTGCAAGGCGACAAGATCGACCTGACGCAGTTCGATGCCAATCTGCAGCTCAACGGCTTCAATGGCTTCACCTTCATTGGCGGCGGTGACTTCAGTGGTGCCGGACAGCTACGTTTCGTCGACCATATCCTTTCCGGTAATGTCAGCGGCAACGCGGGTGCCGACTTCGAAATCCAGCTGGTCGGTGTAAACACCTTCAGCGCCAACGATTTGGTGGCGTGACGGATTCATCCGCCTGAACAAACAAAAACGCCCCGACTGGTTCGGGGCATTTTTGTTTTGTTAGCAAGGCACTTGCGCCGCTAAACCAGTAATCCCAATTCCTTCGCCCGAGCGACCGCTTGCGTTCGCCGCTCCACCCCGAGCTTGCTGTTGATATGGCTGGCGTGGGTCTTCACGGTATGCAGCGAGATAAACAGCTGATCACTGATTTCCTGGTTCGAACAACCTAGGGCAATCAGCCGCAGCACTGCCAACTCACGGGTGCTGAGGTTTTCCGCACCTGGGGATAACTCCAATGCCGGACGGGAGGAGACGGGGGGCATTTTTTCCATAAGGTTTTGCGATGCAGCGCTCGGGGCACCGAGTTGAAGCTGTCCACGCAACCAATCCGGATGCTCGGCCAACAACCCGTCGAACGGTTGCAGCACACCACCGGCTGCGGCTTCCAGTGCCTGGGCCAACGCCTTGCGGGCTTCGGGCTCGCGCCCGCCCGCCAGCAGCAACGTAATTTTCTGCGTCAGCGCCATCACGCTGAGCATCTGTCGACCCGATTGTTGCCCATGCTCCAGCAGCGCATTCAATCGCCCTTCCGCCAGCATCGGCTGGCCTTTGATCACGTCCAGCAAGGCTTGCTGCAATTCGATGTGCAGGGGCAGTTGCGGATGGAATTCCGGGGGGGCAGCGGGCGCGTTCGCCGTTGTAGGTCTGGCCCAGGCGGGCGAGCCAGGCTTCGGCCAGGTCAGTGCGGCCCTGGGCCAGCCAGAGTTCGCATTTGACCAGGGTGATCATCGCCAGGTAGTAGATCGGCGGGACGTCCCAGATGTGCATCAGCCGTTCGGCTTCGGCCAGTTCGGCGAAGGCCTTGGCGAACTCGCCGCTGTTGCCCTCGAGCCGGGCGATCACACAGTGGCCGATCAACACGCTGATGTCGCGGCAGGCCCGGGCTTCGCCCAGACCGGCCTGCAAACGCAGTCGGGCGGCCTGAGGTTGCGAGCGCAGGGCCAGCAGAAAGCCTTCGTACAAGATCAGACGGGCGCGTACCGCATAGAGCCGTTGCGGCGACAAACCGTGCAGCCGTTGCAGACCCTGGCGGACCTCATCCAGCGAGCGCAGGATCTCCCCGCGCGCCTGCAACACCCGGGCGCGGTCGTAATGGGCCAAGGCCTCGAACAATGGATTGCCGACCCGTTGCGCCAACTCCAGGGACTCGCGATTCAAACCCCGGGCGCGCCACAGGTCGCCATCGGCAATGGCCAGGTTGGACAAGGTCGAGAGGCACATCAGGCGCTGGCCATAGCGCTTGGCCGGCAGGCTCTCCAGCGCTTCGGTGCAATAGAGCAGCGTCAGTTCACGATTGCCGCGCCCCCGGGCGATGATCCCGCTCAGGGCCAGCCATTGCGCCAGCATGGACTTCTGGGCTGTGGCCGACGGGGCTGGCAGGAAGCGACTCAGGTGATTGGCCAGTTCCTCGGCGGCATCCAGTTGGCACGCCAGCCCCAGCGCCCAACTGTAGAGCACGATCAACCGAGGCGTGCTGATCAGCAGGCTGTCGGGCAAGTCCATTTTCCAGCGCAACAGCATGCCGACGTTTTGCTCGGCCAGCAGTTGTTCTTCCGACAGGTTTTGCACCAGGTTCGCCGCGACATCCAGATGCCCGGCACGCAAGGCCTGCTCCACCGCTTCATCGAGCAAGCCCTGGGCGTTGAACCAGCGGCAGGCGCGCAAATGCAGGCTCGCGGCCGGCACCAAAGCCTGGGTCTTGGGCCGCGTGCGCAGCAAGTCGGAAAACAGGTGGTGATAGCGATACCAGTGACCATGCTCATCCAGCGGCACCAGAAACACTTGATGGGCCAACAGGAAACCCAGGATTTCAGCGCTGTCATGGGCCTCGCGCACCGCGTCGCACAGCTCGCTGCAAAAACGCTCCTGGGGCGCTGTGTCATAGAGGAAGGCCTGCACCTCGGCCGGCAAACAGTCGATGACTTCTTCCAGCAGGTAATCGCGGATCAGCCCTTCCCCGCCATGCAGCGACTGCGGTAACGCGCCATCGCTGCCCGCTTCGGAGGCCGCCAGCAACCAGAAACGCAGGCCCGCCACCCAGCCTTCACTGCGCTGGATCAGGTTTTCCAGGGCTTCGCCGCGCAACGAACTGCTGTGGCGATCGAGCAGGGTCAGGGCTTCGTCGTGGGTCAGGCGCAGGTCTTGCTCATGCAGTTCGAGCAATTGCCGCGACAGGCGCAGCCGCGCCAGGTGCCAGTCCGGGCGCTGGCGGCTGGTGACCATGACCAGCAGGCCATCGGGCAGGTGATTGAGGAAGAATTGCAGACAGCGATCGAGTACCGGGCCCTGGGCCAGGTGATAGTCATCCAGCACCAGCAACAGGGGCGTGATCGGCGACAGGTGCACGGCCAGCTCATCGAGCAAACCGTCCAGCCACTCCTCGAACGCAAAGGGTTGATGGCGCTGGCGCATTTTCAGCAGCCCGAGCGCCTTGCTGCCCAACTGCGGAAAGTAATCCTGGAGGCCTTCGAGCAGGCGCTCGAGGAAACGTCCAGGATCGTTGTCCCGCGGGCTCAGCCCCAGCCACAGGCTTTGCCAGTGCGCCGGCAAGCCCTGACAGAACTCCACCGCCAACGAACTCTTGCCAAACCCGGCCGGGGCACTGACCAACAACAATCGACCACCGAGCCCGGCACTCAGGCGCTCGCACAAGCGCGGCCGCAGCACATGGCCATCCGGCAGCGGCGGTCGGAAGAAACGCCCGTCCAGTGCCGCGACGGCAACGCTTGCAGGACCCGGAAGTGGGGACAGATCAGTCATGGCCGGCTCTTGTTTGAAATGCTGTTGGCGGCGTTACAGATGTCCGCAGACTAGCGGTAAACGAAGAGGTATTGAAGGTAGCTGCTACAAATGGCTACAAAAAGACCGTAGGAACGAGGCTTGCCCGCGAATGGATTGACGCGGTTGTATCGGGAATCATGCGGTGTTGGTACGAACGCCATCGCGAGCAAGCTTTGCTCCTACGGGGGCGTGGTGGGTCAGGCAAAAAAAACGCCCCGAACCAGTCGGGGCGTTTTTCGAGGATGCGGCCTCTGTCTACAGCGTGTTAGCGAACACCATCCTGACGCAGTGCAGCCGGGGTGAAATCGCTGGTGGTGGCGGTGAAGCCGAAGTCATACGCCGACTTCTCTTCGTTCTTCATGCCCAGGGCCAGGTAGCGACCCGATTGCAGGTCATACAGGGTTTCCAGGGCGTACCACGGCACTTGCTTGTCGTAGTAGTTCTCGGCGTGGGCTTCTGCCACGCGCCACAGCTGATTGCGACCGTCGTAATGGTCGATCACCGCAGCCTGCCAGGTGTCTTCGTCGATGTAGAAGTCACGTTTGGCATAGATGTGGCGCTGACCTTCTTTCAGGGTCGCCACCACATGCCAGACCCGGCGCAGCTCGTAACGAGCCAGGTCCTGGTTGATGTGGCCGGCCTTGATGATGTCGGTGTATTTCAGCTTCGGATCGTCGAGCTTGTAGCTGTCGGAGGCGATGTACATCTCTTTCTTGCCTTCGAGTTTCCAGTCGTAGCGATCCGGCGCACCGTTGTACATGTCCAGGTTGTCGGAGGTACGCAGGCCATCGGCGGCGGTACCCGGCCCGTCATAGGACACTTGCGGGGCGCGCCGCACACGACGCTGACCGGCGTTGTAGACCCACGCCGAACGCGGTTCCTTCACCTGGTCGAGGGTTTCGTGCACCAGCAGCACACCACCGGCCAGACGTGCCGGCGCAGTCACTTTCTGCTTGAAGTAGAACAGGATGTTGCCTGGGTTTTTCGGGTCGTAGTCCTTCATCTTGTCGCGGAACACGAACTGGTCCTGGAAGTACACCAGGCTGAACGAGCCGTTCGGTTGCGGCGTGGCCTGGGTCACCAGACGGGTCACGCTGCCGCCGCGATAGCGGGTGATGTGGTTCCAGATGACTTCGACGCCGCTTTTTGGAATCGGGAACGGCACGGCGGTTTCGAAGTTTTCCAGGCCATTGCCGCCGGACACCAGGTTGGTGTTGGTGGCGTTTTTCTTGATGGCGGCGAACACGTCATCCGGCACGGTAGCGCCGCGATGGGACGGGTAGACCGGCATCTTGAAGGTTTCCGGGTAGCGCTTGAACATCGCGTACTGGCCCGGGGCAAGCTTCTCTTTGTATTGGTCGACGTTCTGCGCAGTGATGGTGAACAGCGGTTTTTCACTGGCGTACGGGTCGGACAGGAAGCCCTTGCTGTCAACGCTGCCGGCATTCTTTGCCAGGGGTTTCCAGGCTGGAATGGAACCGTCGGCATTACCCGCCATTTCGGCGCCCATCGGCGTCAGGCTCTTGCCCAGTTTGTCCGCTTCCGCGGCAGGCACCGCGGCCATGACACTTGTCGCCAGCAGCGAAAGCCCCAGAACACCGGCGTGGAACAGACTCTTTGTTATTTTCATAGGTGTGTTCGTCCTGAAAAAGCAGTGCTTAGAAGTTCACGCCGAAGCTGAGCGCGACGAAGTCACGGTCATCCACGGTGGTGTACTTGCCATCAAAGAAATTGGTGTAGGCCAGGCTTGCGGTGTAGGTGTTCTGGTATTCGGCATCGACGCCCAGGCTGACCGCTTTGCGACCTTCCTCGAAGTTGCCGCCAGGGCCAGGCGAGTAACCGCTGACGTCATGGGACCAGGCCACGTTCGGCTTGAGGTTCACCCCGGCAAACACGTCGTTGTATTCCCAGATGGCACGACCGCGGTAGCCCCATGAGGTGGCCGTGGTGAAGCCTCCGTTGGTGCAATTGCGGCTGCGGTTGTTCTGTGGCGAACCCGGGCCGGCGCCGTTGATGGTGCTGGCGTTGAGGATGTTGGCGCAGGTATCGGTGCCGCCGGTGGCGGGCAACTCACCCGGACCGTAGACCGGATCACGGCCGTAGCGGACATCGGACGTGCTTTCCAGGCCGCCGACGTGGGTCACGCCCACTTCGCCCACCAGGGTCAGACGGCTGGCGCCCATGACCTGGTCAAAGAAGTGCGTCAGGGTGGTCTGGAACTGGGTGATTTCCTTGCGGCGATAACCGTGCAGGTCCTGACCCGGTACGCCGGTCAGCAGGGACGCGTTGGACAACGCGCCACCGATAGGACGGACGCCGGCGAACAGGATGTCGGTGGAGTTCAGTTGCACCGGTGCGTTCGGACGGTAGCTCAGTTCACCGCTCCACGCCGTACCGGTAGGCAGGGTGGTGGAGAAGCTCAAACCATACAGGCGGATGTCTTCCGGGTATTCGACGAAGTATTCCGAATTGCCTGCCACCAGCAGCGGTGCGAGTGCGGCGAACGGCCCTGGCAGCGCCCGTGCAGTGTTGTAGACCGACTGCGGGGCACCGGTGGCGCTGAAGATCGGCGCACGGCTGTGGTAGTTCATGAAGTAGGCGCCGAACTCGGTGTCCAGCGGGTCGAACATGTACTTCAGGGACGCGCCCCACTGGCCGCTGTCACGGGCGTCACGATCGCCACCGCGCTTGACCAGCACACCTTCTTCGTTGACGTCCACGCCATTGGCGGCCAATGGGCCCAACGCGACGGCTGGGATCTGCGAACGCTTGTTCAGCACGCGCAGGTTGCTGTCGCAACCGTCGGCGATGATGTCGGGCTGGGAGAAGAACGTGCCGCAGTTATCGACGACGGTCTGGTCCCACTCGAGCTGGTAGAACGCTTCGGCCGACAGGCTTTCGGTCAGGCTCTGGGACACGTAGAACATGTTGACCGGAATCAGGCCTTCCTTGATCTCGGCGCCCGGACGACGGAACGCGGACACGTCGATCGGGTTGATCGAGTTGATGCCGCCGCCGATGAAGGTACTTTCACCCCAGCTCACGACCTGCTTGCCCAGACGCACGGAGCCCGGCTGATCGGCAATGGAGTAGTTGTGGTAGACGAAGGCGTCGAGGATCTGCCCACCGGCGGACTTGGCGCCTTCCTTGCGGTTGTTGTCGCTGATGTCCTTGAACTCGCGACTTTCGTCTTTCAGTTCAAAGTCGTACCAGTACTTGCCGCGGACGAAGACCCCGGTGTCGCCGTATTTCAATTCGAGGTCGTGGATGCCCTTGAAGATTTTCGAGAAGGTTTCCCCGCTCTTGAAGTTTGCGTGACCGTCATCGGACGTCTGGGACAGGCCATGGCCGCCGTTGTTGACGCCGATAAGGTTCTTGTTGGGACTCTGAGTAGACCAACTGGCACCGATCGACAGTGATGAGTCGAACTGACCTTCGATTTCACCGACATTGAAACTGACGCCGAATGCAGGCCCGGCGAGCGAAGAGGCGATACTGACCGCCAGGGGCAGTTTCGCCCGGCGCCAGAACTGGTTTACTGATGTCATCGACGCTACTCCATGTGCATTATTGTTATGGCAGTGAGTACTTTTAAAAACGTTGTGGATGACCGAGAGCCAAGGCGTCCCGAATTCAATCCCAATGTGCATCGCCCCGTTTGTGCGTGTGCTCCGTTCTTAAAAATCCTTGAGCGGACTATAGCCAGCAGGTAGTACTGCTTGATCCCTCTAAAGTGTGATTTGCAGCTGCCGGCCACTCTGGAACAGTCCTTTCGCCAGTCCGACACATGTCGGCACGGCAAGGATGGCTGAAAATTCGGATTTCACAAGCCAAGCGCTTGCTTGGTGGGGCTGGCGTGCCCTTTCGGGCACGCCAGGGGAGGTCAGAACACGCTCAAAGCGTCGAGAGGAAGGTGCTGTTGTTGGCCTGCCATTCGGTGATGTCGAGGCGGATGCGCTTCTTGTCGAGCTTGCCGACGCTGGTCTTGGGAATTTCAGTAACAAGGGCAATCTGGCTCGGGATGGCCCACTTGCTCAGATGCCCCAGCTCGACGAACGGCTTGAGGTGCTCCTTGAGTTCACGAGCCCCGATCTCATGCCCTTCGCGGATCACCAGCAGCGCAAACGGCCGCTCGCCCCACTGCGGATCGGCAATCCCCACCACTGCTACTTCACGTACCGCTACGTGACGGCTGATCAGGTCTTCGAGGTCCAGGGACGAGATCCACTCGCCGCCGGTCTTGATCACATCCTTGATCCGGTCGCGAATGTCGATCACGCCCATGCTGTCCAGGGTCGCCACGTCGCCGGTGTGCAGCCAGCCGCCAGCCCAGAGCTCGGCGCCCTTCTGTGGTTCGTTGAAATAACCTTCGGTGAGCCACGGCGCGCGCAGCACCAGTTCGCCCTGGGTCTCGCCATCGGCGGGCAGGAAATTGCCGTCGGTGTCGACGATCGCCGCTTCCACCAATGGTCCCGGCACGCCGGCCTTGATTCGATAGGTCGTGCGTTCGTCTTCGGTGCCGGCCATCAATTCGTCATTGAGGTGAGCGCAGGACACCAGCGGCCCGGTTTCCGACATGCCATAAGCAGCGGTCAATTGAATGCCCTTGGCCTTGGCGGCTTCGTACAGCGTACGGTTGAGCGCGCTGCCGCCGATGACGATTTTCCAGCCACCGAAATCAGTGTCTTGGGCGCCTTTGGCGTTGAGGACCATTTGCAGGATGGTCGGCACGCAGTGAGAGAAGGTGACTTTCTCTTTGCGCCACAACTCCACCAGGTATTCCGGATCGTAGCGACCGGGATAAACCTGCTTCAGCCCGAGCATCGTCGCCACATACGGCAAGCCCCAGGCGTGCACATGGAACATCGGCGTGATCGGCATATAGACGTCGTTGGTGCCCAGCAGCCGCACGCTGTCGATAGCGCCCATGATGGTCGACACGCCCATGGTGTGCAGCACCAGTTGCCGATGGGTGAAGTACACACCTTTGGGATTGCCGGTGGTGCCGGTGGTGTAGAAGGTGGTCGCGACCGAGTTTTCGTCGAAATCCTGGAAGTCGTACTGGGTGCTCGCAGCGGCCAGCAGTTGCTCGTATTCGCCGACAAGGTTCGGCAAATCGGCGGTTTTTTCTGGCAAGTCGGTCAGCAGCAGGGTTTTCTCAACCGTGGTCAGGTGCCCGGCGATGGCCTGGTACAGCCCCACAAACTCACTGTTGACCAGCACGAAGCGGTCCTCGGCGTGGTTCATGGTGTAGAGGATCTGTTCCGGCGACAGGCGCACGTTGATGGTGTGAATCACGGCGCCAATCATCGGGATGGCGAACATGCATTCCAGGTACCGATGACTGTCCCAGTCCATCACCGCCACGGTGTCCCCGGCCTTGACCCCGGCCGCCGTCAACACATTGGCCAGCCGTGCGACCCGTTCGATCAGGGTCGGATAGCTGTAGCGCAGCTGGTCGCGGTAAATGATCTCGCGGGTTTTCTCGTAACGAGCGCCGGACATCAGCAGTCGTTTGATCAGCAACGGATACTGGTAGGCGCCTTCGGCGGGCGGGATAACGCGAGTCTGCAACATAAGAATCCCTTTTCTGACTACACGGTCTTGGCTTGGAAGATAAGCACTCTAGAGCCCTTATACGCCAACCAAATCAGCCAAAGGTATGATTTGCAGAACCGTACAAATGCTAGCTTTGCGCCAGCATTTGGTAGGATCCGCGTTTGATCAATGCATCTCGGTGAACGCGAGTTTTACGCCGATGGCGATCAGCACCGCGCCCATGGTCCGGTCGAACCAGTGGCCCATGCGGGCGAAACCGGCGCGTACCCGTTGTTGGCTGAATAACCTGGCCACCAGGCAGAACCACAACGCCGTGGCGAACGCGAGGTAGATCCCGTAGCTGGCCTGCACGACCAGTGGCGTGTGCGGGTTGATCACCACGGTGAACAGCGACAGGAAGAACAGCGTGGCCTTGGGGTTCAGGCCATTGGTGACGAAGCCCGAAGTAAACGCGCCACGGGCGGTACGCTCGCCGACTTCCTTGTGCAGGTCGTCCGACACCGGTTTGGCCGGTTGTGCTCGCAGCGCCTTGAAGCCGATGTACAACAAGTAGGCAGCCGCCGCCCATTTCAAGGCGTTGAACAGCACAATCGACTGGGACACGATCAGGCCGATGCCGAGCAGCGAGTAACCGACGTGCAGGAAAATCGCCGTGCCCACACCCAGCGCGGTCCAGGTCCCGGCGCGGCGACCGTGGGTCACGCTCTCACGCACCACCACGGCAAAGTCCGGGCCGGGACTGGCGACGGCCAGCAGGTGAATCAGGGCGACGGTCAAGAATTCTGTCCAGTACATGGGGGGCTCCTCTGGGGCAGATCGGTGAATAACTTAGCTCAGACACACTTCATATCTGTGGCGAGGGGGCTTGCCCCCGTTCGGCTGCGAAGCAGTCGCAAAACCTGTCCACTCGGTACACCTGACGAAACAAGGTTGCTAATGAAAGGGGCCGCTTCGCGCCCCAACGGGGGCAAGCCCCCTCGCCACATATGTTTCATCTGGTAGGCTCGGCAGATTACGCCTTCAGTTCATTGCACAAAAGGTACAGTTGATGACGAACACTCGCCGCGCCGTTTTCCTCGACCACCCGTCCCTGGACCTGGGCGACCTCGACCTGACGCCTTTGCGCGATTGCTTCAGCGACTTGCAGTTGTTCGCCCAGACCACGCCGGATCAGGTGATCGAGCGCCTCAAGGGCGCCACCGTGGCCATCAGCAACAAGATCCTGATCGACGCCGCCGCCATCGCCGCCAGCCCCGAACTCAAGCTGATCCTGATCACCGCCACCGGCACCAATAACGTCGACCTGGCGGCGGCCCGCGCCCACGGGATTACCGTGTGCAACTGCCAGGGTTACGGCACGCCGTCGGTGGCCCAGCACACGATCATGCTGTTGTTGAACCTGGCAACACGCCTGGCCGATTACCAGAAAGCCGTCGGCGAAGGGCGCTGGCAGCAGGCCAAACAGTTCTGCCTGCTGGATTACCCGATCGTCGAATTGGAAGGCAAAACCCTCGGCCTGCTCGGTCACGGCGAACTGGGCGGTGCCGTCGCGCGATTGGCCGAAGCCTTCGGCATGCGCGTGTTGCTGGGGCAGATTCCCGGCCGCCCTGCCCGCCCGGATCGCTTGCCGCTGGATGAACTGCTGCCGCAAATCGACGCCCTGACCCTGCACTGCCCGCTCAACGAACACACCCGGCACTTTATCGGCGCCCGTGAACTGGCTTCGATGAAACCGGGTGCCTTCGTGGTCAACACTGCCCGCGGTGGCTTGATCGACGAACAGGCCCTGGCCGACGCTTTACGTAACGGTCATCTGGGCGGCGCGGCCACGGACGTGCTGAGTGTCGAACCGCCGGTCAACGGCAACCCGTTGCTGGCCGCTGACATTCCCCGACTGATCGTCACCCCGCACAACGCCTGGGGCAGTCGCGAGGCGCGGCAGCGCATCGTGGGCCAGTTGACCGAAAACACCCAGGCGTTCTTCAGCGGTAAGGCACTGCGGATCGTCAGTTGATAAACTGCCGCACTTTTTTTCAAGGAGCAGAGTATGGATCCGCGCAGTGAAGTACTGCTTCGTCAGGCCGAGTTATTCCAGGGTTCGGTGTTGCTGGCCGGTTTGCCCGCCGACGACTTGCTGGGCCGCCTGCCCGACGCCCATGGCTGGTGCTGGCATGCCGGCGATCAAGCAGCGCTGGACGCACGCTTCGCCGAGCGCAGCCACTTTGGTGTGAACGCACCGGAGCGTGAATTCGACACGGCGGTGGTGTTTCTGCCCAAGTCCAAGGACCTGACCGACTACATCCTCAACGCCCTCGCCTCCCGTTTGGCCGGGCGCGAGTTGTACCTGGTCGGTGAAAAACGCAGCGGCATCGAAGGCGCGGCCAAGCAACTGAACCCGTTCGGCAAGCCGCGCAAGCTCGACAGCGCGCGGCATTGCCAGTTGTGGCTGGTCACCGTGGCCAACGCGCCAGAAGCCAAATCCCTGGAAAGCCTGGCCCAGGAATACGAACTGCCCTTGGCCGAAGGGCCGCTGAAAGTCATCAGCCTGCCGGGTGTGTTCAGCCACGGTCGGCTGGATCGCGGCAGCGCGCTGTTGCTGGAGCATCTGGACAAGTTGCCCAGCGGCCATTTGCTCGATTTCGGTTGTGGCGCCGGGGTGCTGGGCGCGGCGGTCAAGCGTCGTTATCCGCACAACCAAGTCACTTTGTTGGACGTGGATGCGTTCGCCGCTGCCAGCAGTCGCCTGACATTGGCCGCCAACGGTCTGGAAGCCGAGGTGATTACCGGTGACGGGATCGATGCCGCGCCGATGGGGTTGAGCGCGATTTTGAGCAATCCGCCGTTCCATGTCGGGGTGCACACCGATTATTTTGCAACCGAGAACTTGCTGCGAAAAGCAGCCAAACATCTGAAAAACGGCGGGGAACTACGCCTGGTTGCCAACAGTTTCCTGAAGTATCAACCGCTGATCGAAGAGCACCTGGGCGTGTGTGCGATCAAGGCAGAAGGACAGGGTTTCCGAATCTACCGGGCCAAACGCGGCTGATAAATAAGTGCTTGCCTAACGGATTTTGCCTAGGCAGAATCCGCTCCGTCCTAGGGGAGTAGTCTCCCACGAGCGCCATGCTCGTCCGGCATACGTCAACATACTTGGTCAACAGGCCATGGCGTATGCGACCCAAGCGTCCACACAGATGGTCGCCAGGGTTTGACAAGACCTATGACACGAACACCTTACCCGGGGCGGGAAGGCTGTACGTGTCATAGCCGTGTCGACCCGCCCCTTAGGAAAACCCTGATGCTGGATTCTCTTCTCGTTCCCACCGCAATCGTTGCCTTGGCCGAAATCGGCGACAAGACGCAACTGCTCGCGCTCATTCTCGCCGCTCGCTTTCGCAAACCCTGGCCGATCATCGCCGGCATCGTTGCCGCGACCCTGGCCAACCACGCGGCAGCCGGTGCGGTAGGCGCCTGGTTCGGCAGCTTCTTCTCGAATGCAACGCTGCACTGGATCCTCGCCGCCAGCTTCACCGCGACGGCGTTGTGGACCCTGGTGCCGGACAAGATGGACGACGACGAAGCCAGCACGGCGCGCAAGTTCGGCCCGTTCCTGACCACATTGATCGCGTTTTTCCTGGCAGAGATGGGCGACAAGACCCAGGTCGCTACGGTGATGCTCGCCGCGCAATACCCGGAACTGTGGCTGGTGATCATCGGCACCACCGCCGGGATGTTGATTGCCAACGTGCCGGTGGTACTGGCCGGTAACTTTGCGGCGGACAAACTGCCGTTGACATTGATCCGTCGACTGGCGGCTTCGGCGTTCTTCGTCCTGGCAATTGTCGCGGTGTACAAAGCGATGCAGAGCAGTGGGTGGGTATAAAAACAGCGGCAAGCTACAAGTTATAAGCCCAAAGATTGAAGCAGAGCAGACCCGCCTGACTGATCTTCCCATGCTCTGCGTGGGAATGCCGCCCTGGACGCTCCGCGTCCGTTTTTGGGGTGTGACGCAGAGCGTCACAGGATGCATTCCCACGCAGAGCGTGGGAACGATCAACGTTGTCTGTAGGAGCGAGGCTTGCCCGCGAAGGCGTCAGCCGCCTCGACTCAGGACTTCGAGGCTTTCTCGTACAACGGCATAACCTTCGGAATCGCTGCCTGCAACGAAGCAATCCGACTGGTCGACGCCGGGTGAGTGCTCATGAATTCCGGTGGTGAACCTTCCGACGCCTTGCTCATCTTGTTCCACAAGGTGATCGCTGCGTTCGGGTTGTAGCCAGCGCGGGCCGCCAGTTCCAGGCCGATCAGGTCGGCTTCGTTTTCATTGGCGCGGCTGTTCGGCAAGGTCATGCCGTAGTTGGCCACGGTGTCGGCCAGGGCCAGGCTGTCCTGCCCCAGACCGAACAAGGCACCGGCGCCCTGCTTGGCCATTTCCATGCCATAGGCCTTGGACATCGCTTCACGACCGTGCTCGCGCAGGGCGTGGGCGATTTCATGGCCCATGACCGCGGCGATTTCATCGTCGGTGAGTTTCAGGCTGTCGATCAGCCCGGTGTAGAAAATGATCTTGCCGCCAGGACCGCAGTTGGCGTTGAGCTCGTCGCTCTTGATCAGGTTGACTTCCCACTTCCACTGGGCCGAATCCGGACGGAAGTTCGGCGCCTGGGCAATCAGCCGGTTGGCAATGGCCTGGATGCGCTTGGCATCGGTACTGGTCTTGTCCAATACCCCTTTGCTCGTCGCCTCGCCTACTGTCTTCTGATAGGACTGGGCATACATCTGGTCGACTTCCTGGCTCGACAGCATGCTGAACATGTACTGCTTGCGCTCAACCCCGACGGCTCCGCCGCTGGTGGTGTTGACCGACTGACAACCGGCGAGCAACAGACCCGCGCTCAATGCACTTGCAACCAATGTCTTGTTCATCAATAGAGCTCCCTGAAAACATGCCGCGTATCGTAGGCGGTGAATTGTATCGGCGCCAGATACAACAGACGTGTAGCACAGACTTTTCCGACAATATTTTCTGCGCTGCCGAAAAAAATTCACAAACTCGCGCAGGCCACGCCCGCCACGCTTCATTTACGACCTCCAGCACGTCAAAACAGTCATTTCGCCACGCCCCCGCTCATGGACCCCGATGCCCCGGCCGATACAACAGCGCAGACGTCCTCTTGCGTGCGGAGCACCCATGAAATTCAAGTCAATCCAGTTTTCCGTAGCCGCCCTCGCCGGCGCCATCGTCCTCAGTGTCGTCGCGGCCCTGGTGCTGTACGCGCTGTTTTCCGGCGCCCGGACGCAAGACATGGTCCAGGAACGGACCCAGGCGCAGTTCGAGCAAGTCATCGAGCAGCGCCTCACTTCCCTGGCGCAAACCCAGGTCAGCCAGATCCAGCGCGAGCTCGAAGCACCGCTGCTGATTGCCGGCGGCCTGGTGCGGGTCAACGAGCTGATCGGCACCCCGGGCGCCGATGGCCAACCCCAGGTGAACATCAGCCGTGAGCAGTTGATCAGCCTGATCAAGCAAAACGTCGCCAGGAATCCGAAGATCCTCGGCACCTACATCGGCTGGGAAAAAAACGCCCTGGACCATAACGATGTGGCCTACGTCGATACCAAGGTGGTCGGTATCGACGCCGCCAACGGACGTTTCCTGCCGTGGTGGTTCCGCAACGAGGACGGCAGCCTGGGCCTGGACAAACTGGTGGACGTCGACGACCAGAAAACCCTGTCCACCGGCGTGCGCGCCAGCGAGTACTACCTGTGCTCGAAAGAAACCAAGAAATCCTGCGTGATCGATCCGGCGCCCTACAAGGTCGGCGACAAAATCGTCATGCTCGCCTCCTTTATTGAACCGATCATGCTCAACGGCGCCTTCCAGGGCATCGTCGGCGCCGACCTGTCGGTGAACTTCATCCAGGAAATGCTCCTGGGCGCCAACCAGAAACTGTACGGCGGCTCGGGCGTGATGGCGCTGATCGGCGGCAATGGCCGGATCGTCGCCTACACCAAGGACCCGAGCAAATTCGGCGAGAAGGTCAGCGACATCCTCGACAGCCAGCAGATTGCCAACATGGCGAATCTCAAGCGCGGCGAAGTGACCTACACCGTCGACAAGGCCAATGGCCGGATCGAATTGTACCTGCCGTTCGGCATCGGCCAGACCGACGCCCGCTGGACCCTGATGCTGCAATTGCCGCTGAACGCGGTGATGGCCGACCTGCAAAAACTCCAGGGCGACCTGGATAAACAGCGCAAGTCCGACACCTTCGGCATGGCGATGGTCGGCTTGCTGATTGCGGGTATCGGCTTGCTGGTGATCTGGCTGGTGGGCCACGGCATCGCCCGTCCGCTCAAGCAAATGGTGGCCATGCTCGACGACATCGCCCAGGGCGAAGGCGATCTCACGCGCCGCCTGAGCAGCGACCGCGCCGACGAACTGGGCTCGATTGCCAAGGGCTTCAACACCTTCCTGGCCAAGTTGCAGGCGATGATCACCCAGGTGGTGACGTCGGTGCAGAGCGTCAGCGATTCATCGGAACACACCGCCGACATCGCCATCCGCACCAACATTGGCGTGCACAAGCAGATGGCCGAGATCGATCAGGTAGCCACGGCAGTACACGAAATGACCGCCACCGCCCAGGACGTGGCACGCAACGCCACATCGGCAGCGCAGGCGGCCAGCCATGCGGACAAAGCGGCAGCGCAAGGCATGCAGATCGTGCGCGACACCTCGAATTCGATTGGCGTGCTGGCGGTGGAAATCGGTAAAGCGGTGGCCGTGGTGCAGACCCTGGCCAAGGACAGCGAGAACATCAACGCGATCCTTACCGCGATTCGCGGGATTGCCGAGCAGACCAACCTGCTGGCCTTGAACGCAGCGATCGAAGCTGCGCGCGCCGGGGAACAGGGCCGTGGTTTTGCCGTGGTGGCCGATGAAGTGCGCAACCTGGCACAGAAGACCCAGAAGGCCACCGAAGAAATCCAGACCATGATCCAGCAACTGCAACAAGGCACCCGCGATGTGGTGCGGGTCATGGAAGACAGCCAGAACCGTACAGATGAAAGCGTGCAGCATGCGGCGAAAGCGGCTGAAGCGCTGGAGACGATTACTCAGGCGGTGTCGGTGATCAATGACATGAACACCCAGATCGCCAGCGCGGCCGAGGAACAGAGTGCGGTAGCGGATGACATCAACCGCAACGTGATCAACATCGGGCAAGTGGCCAACGAAGTGGCCGGCGGGGCGGATGAGTCGAGTGCGGCCAGTGCGGACCTGACCAAGTTGGCGGAACAGCAGCGGCGGTTGATCAATCAGTTCAAGGTCTGAGGTGATCGTTCATGATCGTTCCCACGCTCCGCGTGGGAGCGATCACTATCCCGGCGTCAAACACTCCGGCCCGTTGAGCTTCGGATCATTCACCAGATTCGCCAACACCCGCTCGCGCAACGCCGCCGGCTCACTGGCCAGCAATCCCTGCAACACATGCAAAGGCGTCTCGGGATCAAGCCACGCGGCCTGCCCCGCCTCATCGAGAATCAACGGCCGGCGCTGACTCGCCGCCGGCTGGGTGATCACCGCCGTGCTCAGCCATATCTGCTCCTGCACTGGATACGCCTCCCAGATCGCCGCGAAAAACAGCGCCGAGCCCTCCCCCGGTGTCAGCCAATAGGGGCGCTTGCGTTGGGTGCCGCGCCATTCGTAGAAACCATTGGCCGGCAACAGGCAACGGCGCTCGCGCAGGGCCTGGCGAAACATCGGCTGTTCGGCCACGGTTTCGGCCCGGGCATGGGCCGGGGTGCGGGACAAGTCGGTCAGCCACGGCGGCGTCAGGCCCCAGCGGGCGCGAGCCAACTCACGCTGACCGTCGGCACCGGCACGCAGCATCAACACCGAATCGTTGGGGGAAATATTCCACTGGGCCTGCTGATCGGCGGGGAAGCCAGGCAGGGCCGCGAAGGCGGGGTTCCAGCGAAACAGGGCATAACGTCCACACATGGGGCAACACAACTCTTGATAAAACGACCGTCAGCCTAACAGACCAGCGTGCCGGGAAAACTTTCCGGTTCATCACCGGGCATCGGCAACGCGGCATTGTAGGCGGTGATCAGTTCCCGGGCGTACTCGGCCTGATCGTTATCCACGGACAAACCCAACAAACCGTAAATCGGCAATTCACCGCTGCCACCGAGCAAATCCCGCCCCACCAGATGCGCTTCGATGCCCTCGCTGGCGAGCATGCCTTGCAGCAACTCGCCTTCCATCAGGTTTTCCGGTTCGTAGATTCGCTGCATCGGGCGCCCCTTTCATTCGTTCTCGCTATGAACTTCGAGCAACCATTCCTGACCGTCGGTTTGCAGGACAAACGTGATCGGCCTGCAACACACCGGACAATCCTCGATATAGGTCTGATCGCCGCCGGACAAATCCAGCACGGCCTCGGCCTCTTCACCACAATACGGACATTCGTAGCGCTCGGTTTCCAGCATCGCGGTCTCCCAGGTGACTTGTGCGTATAATCGCCGGTCTATTTGCAGGGCTATTTTTGTCTGGCTACCTTTTCAGACCGTGCCCCGTTGGTTTTCGATCAAAACCTTTACTTACCCTAGCCGTTTCTAACAAGAGAGCATGATGGGCGAATTCGATGCCATCCGACCTTACGACGACAGCGAAGTCCCAGCGGTGCTGGCGCGGCTGCTCGGCGACAAGGCGCTTCTAGATATCCTCATTCACTTTCGCTTCCCGCGTTATGCCGGTGCTTTCGGCTGGATGCTCAAACCTCTTATAGCTCATCGGCTGCGCCGTGAGTTCGCCGGCGTCAACTCGGTGGCCACTTTGCAGGACAAGGTCGAGGTGTACGTCGACCACACCATCGAGCGCGCCACCGACGGTGTCACCTACACCGGCGTCGAGCAGTTCAAGTCCGGCAGCGCCTACCTGTTTATCGCCAATCACCGCGATATCGTGATGGACCCGGCCTTCGTCAACTATGCCGTGTACCACGCCGGCCTGCCGACCCCGCGCATCGCCATCGGTGACAACCTGCTGCAAAAGCCATTTGTCAGCGATCTGATGCGTCTGAACAAGAGCTTCATCGTGCACCGCTCGATCACCGGTCGCCGCGAGAAGATGGCGGCTTACCAGTTGCTGTCGGCCTACATCAACCACTCGATCCGCAACGACTGCGCCTCGATCTGGATCGCCCAGGCCGAAGGCCGGGCCAAGGATGGCGACGACCGTACCGAGTCGGCGATCCTCAAGATGTTTCACATGAGCCGCAAGGACGAGCCGTTCGGCGAGGTCATCCAGTCGCTGAACGTGACCCCGGTGTCGATCAGCTACGAATACGACCCGTGCGACCAGGCCAAGGCCCGCGAACTGTTCATCCGCGCCACCACTGGCAGCTACAGCAAAGTGCCGGGCGAGGACGATGTGAGCATCGCCAAGGGCATCACCGGCTACAAGGGCCGGGTCCACGTGAATTTCGCCGCGCCGATCACCGAGCTGTTCGACGACACCAAGCAATTGGCGATCGAGATGGACAAGCAGATCCTCGGCGGTTACCGGTTGTTCCCGGTGCACTACCTGGCTTATGCGCAGTGGAAGGATGCGGATCCGCAGCTTCAGGTGCCCAAAGCCGCCGAGGTGTTTGCGGCGGATGAACTGGCCAAGGCTCAGGAAGAATGGCAGCGCCGGCTGGAGGCTTGCCCTGAGGAACATCGTCCGTTCCTGGTGTTGCAATATGCGACACCGGTGCGCAATCAGTATCGGGTGAAGGCTGGGTTGCCGCTTTAAGCAGCTTGACCGGACACGACAACGGCGCCTTCGGGGCGCCGTTTTTTTGGCCTTATACCAACTGTGGCGAGGGGGCTTGCCCCCGTTCGGCTGCGCAGCAGTCGCAAAATCGGTGCTTGCGGTGTGCCAGACTGAACGCGATGACCTTTGGGGCTGCTTCGCAGCCCAACGGGGGCAAGCCCCCTCGCCACAGGTCTTGTGTCAGAGATTCAGAAGCGGGTACTGATCCACGACACGACCAACGCCACACCCAGGCAGGCAAACCCGAAGCGATAGAAAAACCGGTTCATGCGCTGGGTGGCGCCATCGAGCATCAACATCGCGTCATCGACACGACGGCTCTGGGCATGCGCCTCCAGCACCGCCAGCGCACGCTGTTCGCGGCGACGGGTAGCATGCAGCAGCCAGCAGCCGGGGAAGGCAATCAGCAAGGCCAGCAGGTTGATCAACTTGGCGGGATGGTTGGTGAACAACGAAATCAAATGCAACGACATCACGGACCTCGGGCAAAACTAACGTGGCAGACGTCGGACCGACGACCGCGGCGCGGATTCTACCGAAAGCGTGCGACAAATAACGAACCATTGGGCCGATTGCTGTCTTGTGTCACGGCGTCGTCATCTGAATACGCCAGTCTGTCGCCCCTCGAAACCGACACAGAGCACAGCATGCTGCACGCCGAAAACCAGGACCGCCTCTACCTTATCGCGCAATGCGACGAACAGCAGAATCTCGTCGGCAGCCTCGCCTTCAACGTCCAGGACCGCCACTGGCTGGTGTATTGCGCCCTCGGCGGGCATCAACATGCGGATTTGCCCGAGACGGACTTGCTCACGGGCGTGAGCGTGCTGGATTTCTATTCCCAAGCCGCCTGACACAACAGAACCTTTGTAGGAGCGAGGCTTGCCCGCGAAGGCGGCGGCACATTCAACATCAATGTTGACTGACACACCGCCTTCGCGGGCAAGTCGAATCGTCGCACCGCTCGCTCCTACAGGGGTTTTGTATTCGTCCACAGAAATCGGCGGACATGAAAAAGCCCGGGACCATCACTGGCACCGGGCTTTTTTGTCTCTCGCGAAAGGTTATTCGCCGAGAATCTGACCCACGGTCGGGTCCTTGAACAGACGCGTCAGGGCATCGCTCAACACATCGCTGACCAGCTTGGTGTTGGTTTCCTGATTCGGCGCCATGCCGAAACGCTGGTCCAGGGAAGCGCCGTAACGACCGCTGTAACGACGGTTGGCGTTCTGCACGTCGGAGCGGAAGGTCGCGCCGATGGTGGCTTCGGTCACGTACATGCCTTCTTTAGGCGACTGATATTTCAGCTCCGCCAGGGTCACGGTCAGTTGCGGCGCATTCATGCCATTGGACACCGGGGTGAAGCCCAGCAAGCGCACGGCCGCCTCGGCCTGGGCCTGCAACTTCGGCAGAATCTGCGCGCCCTGCACGGTGATCGCGCTGGTCTCGGGGTACAGACCGCCACGGGTGCCCAGGGTTGGCGATGGACGGCCGTCCACCACTCGCACCACAACCTGCTGGCCATGGCCAACCGGCGCCAACTGAGTGGTCAGCTTTGGCTCCGGGTTCAGTTGTTGCGGGCTGTGGGCGCAGCCAACCAGGGTCAAACTGGTCACAGTGATCAAACCGAACAACAGGCGTTGCAACATGCTCTTCTCTCCAGAATCAGGCACAAACAGGCCGGCAGTATAGCGGTGGGCCATCGTCGCGAACTAGGGTCTCGCAACGATTGTTGAAATCTCTGACAAACCCCGCACGAGCCGGTTCCTGTCACACACCTGTAACCGTCCATACACGTTGGCGTCACGGCCTGCTGGCAACCTTCACAGCAGTCACCCCACAAGGTACTCCGCCATGCGTTATCTGATCTCGTTGTTCGCGCCACGTCCGTTGCACCGCAGCTTCGCCCTGCTCGACCGCAATGGCCATTGCCAGGCGTTCAAGCAGTGCAGTCTCCAACCCATGGGTGATGGCTGGGTCGAAATCGAAGAAATCCGCCTCAACTGGTTGCACCATCCCCTGCCCCCGAGCGCCCGCGTGCGCCAGCATCAACCTCGTTCACGGGTACAGGCGCTGTTGTCCATCTGACCAGACGCCTAATAAAAGTCATTATTCACGACCATTTCCCTGCGTTTCTTAGATACAATCTCCCCCCGATTATAAGGACGTCTCCTGATCGGGCCTCGCAGCACCGTCAATGCCCCGGTATTGGCACCCCGCACCGCCCACAGAGAGCCGCCCACACAGATCGAGTGAAGCTGGCGCGCTTGCTGTTCCCTGAGCAAAACCCCCACTTTTCGCGAATCTGCAGAGCTGTCATTACGCTCGGTCACTGAGCTGTTTGCCCGTTTTGCCTGTCATGTATCCCATGGCGGCAATCCATCCGGGCACGGTGCCAGGCTGGGACAGCCCTTTTTTGAGGTTCACGTCTTCAAAAGAGCGTGAAAAAAACGGGTTTTCACAACTTCACAAGAGTGTGGCGAGCAAATGAATAGTTTTGCGTCTGAACATGCACCATTAGCGTCTGAAACAGCCCAACGACACAGGACCGGGTACGCCTCAAATACCGGAGCCTGAAGCCTGTCCGCTACGGATTTGGTTGCACAAACGGATGTCTCGACCATAAGTCGAATTGCCAGTCGTGTGCTGAAATGAGTTCATATCACTCATAGGCCCGGCCGGTAGCGTCCGTCGAAGTTGCGAAAAATTGCGAAGATTCGGACATGGCGACACTGCCATGGGTACCTGGGGCATCACTGACTCGCCCTGAACGCCTGGCAGCCATGCCGACAATTTGGTGCTGCAGATTTTGGAGACGCGTTAAATGGCGCATAACGAAGCAGTCGACGTAGTACTCGTAGGGGCCGGCATCATGAGTGCCACCCTCGCTGTACTGCTCAAAGAGCTCGACCCCGCGATCAAGCTGGAAGTCGTCGAGCTGATGGATTCGGGTGCCGCGGAGAGTTCCAACCCGTGGAACAACGCCGGGACCGGTCACGCCGGGCTGTGTGAGCTCAACTACACGCCGCAGGCCGCCGACGGCACCGTCGACATCAAGAAAGCCGTGCACATCAACACCCAGTTCGAAGTGTCGAAGCAGTTCTGGTCGTACCTGACCAAGAAAGGCACCTTCGGCTCGTGCAAGACCTTCATCAGCCCGGTGCCGCACCTGAGCTTCGTGCAAGGCGACAGCGGCGTGTCGTTCCTCAAGTCACGCTTCAACGTGCTGAGCAAGCACCACGCCTTTTCCGATATGGAATACACCGAAGACAAGGCCAAGATGGCCGAGTGGATGCCCCTGATGATGCCGGGCCGCTCGCCCGACGAAGTCCTGGCCGCCACCCGCGTGATGAACGGCACCGACGTCAACTTCGGCGCCCTGACCAATCAATTGCTCAAGCACCTGACCAGCGCACCGGATGCCCAGGTCAAGTACTGCAAGCGCGTCACCGGCCTGAAGCGTAACGCCAATGGCTGGACCGTCAGCATCAAGGACGTCAACAGCGGCAACACCCGTGAAGTCGACGCCAAATTCGTCTTCCTCGGCGCGGGCGGCGCGGCATTGCCGTTGCTGCAAGCGTCGGGCATCGAGGAAAGCAAAGGCTTCGGCGGCTTCCCGATCAGCGGCCAATGGCTGCGTTGCGACAACCCGGAAGTGGTCAAGCACCACCAGGCCAAGGTCTACAGCCAGGCCGCCGTGGGTTCGCCGCCGATGTCGGTGCCGCACCTGGACACCCGCGTGGTCGATGGCAACAAGTCCCTGTTGTTCGGGCCATACGCCGGTTTCACCACCAAGTTCCTCAAGCACGGCTCCTTCATGGACCTGCCGCTGTCGGTTCGTGCCGGCAACATCGGCCCGATGCTGGCCGTGGCGAAAAACAACATGGACCTGACCAAGTACCTGGTCAGCGAAGTGATGCAGTCGATGGAGCAGCGCCTGGAATCCCTGCGTCGCTTCTACCCTGAAGCGAAGGCCGAAGACTGGCGCCTGGAAGTGGCCGGCCAACGGGTGCAGATCATCAAGAAAGACCCGAAAAAGGGCGGCGTTCTGCAGTTCGGTACCGAACTGGTCGCGGCCAAGGACGGTTCCCTTGCTGCATTGCTCGGCGCTTCCCCTGGTGCTTCGGTGACGGTTTCGATCATGCTTGAGCTGATCGAGAAGTGTTTCCCGAACAAAGCCGCCGGTGAATGGGCGGCCAAACTGGCGGAAATCTTCCCGGCTCGGGAAAAAGTCCTGGAAACCGACGCGGCGCTGTATCGCAAGATCAACGCGCACAACAACGTCGCGCTGGAACTGGTTGAAGCCAGTAACGAGACCGAAAGCTACGCTTGATTCGGCCCCACAAAAAACGCCCCGTTCTCAGTGAGAGCGGGGCGTTTTTTTATGCGTCTATCTGTAGGAGCATGGCTTCCCCGCGATGGCGTCCTTCAGAGCGCTATCGCGAGCAAGCTTTACTCCTACGGGGCACAGGTGTCCGCGATTCAACCGCGAGCCTTGGCGATCAACTCGATGTACTCAGCCGCATTACGCTGATCCTTGATCACCGCAACAAAATCATTGCCATGCTCATCCTTGCCGTCCAGGTCAAACCCGGCCTCGACGAAAAACGTCAGGAAGCGCTCGAAGTCGTCGATGCGCAGGCCGCGATAGGCCTTGATCAGTTTGTGCAGGGACGGGGAAGTGGCGTCGACCGGTTCAAAATCGAGGAACAGTTTGATTTGTTCATCGCCGATCTCGTCACCAATCACTTGCTTCTTATCTTTACGCATTGCCGACTCCAGCTCGCAGACATTTCACGGGGCGGGCAGTTTACCCCTCGATTGAGGCCAGGCTCAACGCGAACGCACGCTGCCGGTGTGCAGATCGGCCCAGACATGGCCGTTGGCGTAACTGAGGAACTGGCAATACACCGTGTCGTTGCGCAGCAAATCGATCACCACCCGGTATTGAGCCAGCGGGTAGTAGAGCGTCAGGGTTTTGCTCTTCTCGTCGTAGATCGGCTTTTTCAGGCTTTTGCTTTCGCCATCGAAATTGACCATCACCTGGCTGATGGTCGCGCCCTTGTTCAGGGATTTGCCCTTGAGGCGGATCAGCAGCGGTGACGTCACCGGGATCGGTTGTTGGGTCGACTGGCGTTGGCTACCCACCACCACCGAATAATCGGTGACCTGCAGCAGTTGTTGCTGCTCCGGTTCGGCGTCGCGCAGGGTCAGGTCGTCCGGCGGCAGGAACTGCGCGTGCATCGGCGCCGGGGCGGCGACCAGGGGCAGGCTGAGGGTCAGCAACAGGGCGGCGCAGCTGCGGATCAAAAGGCTCATGACGGGCTCCGGAGGCGAGGCCGGGCACTTTATCACGGCTGACGGAGGTGAAGCTGTGCCGCCGCCTCTGCAGGAGGGAGGCTTGCCCGCGTGAAGGCGGTGTGTCAGTCGATAACTGGTTTGACTGACACACCTATATCGCGGGCAAGCCTCGCGCCTACACGGGGTGGAGATCAATCGAACTGCGCGCGCATCCAGGCTTGATACTCGGCCACACCCGTCTCGCCTTCACGCGGAGCCCAGTGGGCCAGATCACCTTCACCGACCGGACGGAAAGGGCCAGCCTTGCACTCGAACATCACGCTATCAGCTTCCAGCACCACCAGACCGTGATAAATGCCTGCCGGCAAGTCCACCCCCAGGCAATCGCCACCGGCCTGCAGGACGCACTTATCGGTAACCTGGCCAGACTCATCAAAAATCAGCAGGCCGAGACGACCTCGCAACACCACCAGGGTTTCAGCCTTGTCGGCGCTCTGGTGCCGGTGAGGCGGAATGTACGTGCTCGGCTGCAACCCTACCGCCATCCGGTGGCAGGGTTCCTCCATCTGATGAAAGTTGTGATGCTGCCGACCACGTGGGTTGCCCGCCGCTTTCTCAGCCAAATCCGCGAACAGTGCTTGATCCAGAAAGCTCGGCGTAGCCATTGTTTACATTCCTTTAACGGCAAAAATCCCATTGGCGTTGCGCCAGTAGCCTTTGTAGTCCATGCCATAACCGAAGATGTAACGGTCGATGCACGGCAGACCAACGAAATCGGCTTTCAGGTCCGGGCGAGCCTTGCGGTCGTGGTCCTTGTCGATCAGCACGGCGGTGTGCACTTTGCGCGCGCCGGCGTGTTTGCAGTAGTCGATGATCGCGCCCAGGGTGTGACCTTCATCGAGGATATCGTCGATGATCAGCACGTCGCGGTCGAGGAACGAGACTTCCGGCTTGGCTTTCCAGAACAGGTCGCCGCCGCTGGTTTCGTTGCGATAGCGGGTGGCGTGCAGGTAGGACGCTTCCAGCGGGAAGTGCAGATGGGTGAGCAGCTTGCCGGCGAAAATCAGGCCGCCGTTCATCACACAGAACACCACCGGGTTGGTCTCAGCCAGCTGTTCGTTGATGTGTGCACCGACGCGGGCGATGGCCGCCTCGACTTCAGCTTCGGTGTACAGGCAGTCAGCCTCTCGCATGATTTGACGGATATGCTCGAGATCAGCAGGCATGTCGCTCTCCAAGGGGTGGCGGATTCAGGAAAAGCGGGCAAAGGTACGCATCCCGCCCGGCCGAATCAAGCGTTTGTGGACTAACGTACCTTATGTCTATAGGACAACACCCTCGGATAGATTAATCTAGGCCGGTTTTTTTGCCCGCCGCCGGAGCTTTCCCCATGCCCATCCAAGAGATCCGCCATCCGCTGATCCGTCATAAACTTGGCCTTATGCGCCGCGCAGACATCAGCACCAAGAATTTCCGTGAGCTTGCTCAGGAAGTCGGTGCCCTGCTGACCTATGAAGCCACCAAAGACCTGCCGCTTGAAACCTACGATATCGAAGGTTGGGCCGGCACCGTGTCGGTCGAGAAAATCGCCGGCAAGAAAATTACCGTGGTGCCGATCCTGCGCGCCGGTATCGGCATGCTCGAAGGCGTGCTGAGCCTGATCCCGGGTGCCAAAGTCAGCGCCGTGGGCGTGGCCCGCAACGAAGAAACCCTGCAGGCCCACACCTACCTGGAAAAACTGGTTCCGGAAATCAACGAACGTCTGGCGATGATCATCGACCCGATGCTCGCCACCGGCAGTTCCATGGTCGCCACCATCGACCTGCTGAAAAAGGCCGGTTGCCGCGACATCCGCGCGATGGTGCTGGTTGCCGCCCCTGAAGGCATCGCTGCCGTAGAGAAGGCGCACCCGGACGTGATGATCTACACCGCCTCCATTGATGAACGCTTGAACGAGCATGGTTACATCATCCCGGGCCTGGGCGATGCCGGTGACAAGATCTTCGGCACCAAGCAGAAGGACGCTTGAGCATGCAGGAAGAGTTCAACGATCCGCTCTGGCGCACGGTGCTGTCGGGTGCACAGATGCTGTTCGTGGCGTTCGGCGCCCTGGTGTTGATGCCGCTGATTACCGGCCTTGATCCAAACGTGGCGCTGTTCACCGCCGGCCTGGGGACGATCCTGTTCCAGATCGTCACCGGGCGTCAGGTGCCGGTGTTCCTGGCGTCGAGTTTTGCCTTTATCACCCCGATCATTCTCGCCAAGGGCCAGTTCGGCCTCGCGGCGACCATGGGCGGCGTGATGGCGGCAGGTTTCGTCTACACCTTCCTGGGCCTGGCCGTGAAGATCAAAGGCACCGGGTTCATTGACCGTTTGCTGCCACCGGTGGTGATTGGTCCGGTGATCATCTCCATCGGCCTGGCCATGGCGCCGATTGCCGCCAACATGGCGATGGGCAAGGCGGGCGACGGCTCGGAGCTGATTCATTACCAGACCGCGATGCTGATCTCGATGCCGGCGCTGCTGACCACCCTGATCGTCGCGGTATTCGGTAAAGGCATTTTCCGCCTGGTGCCGATCATCTCTGGCGTGCTGGTGGGGTTTGGCATGGCGTTCTATTTCGGTGTCGTGGATACCGCAAAGATTGCCGCTGCCCCGTGGTTCGCGATTCCGCACTTCACCGCGCCGGAATTCAACTGGCAGGCGATTCTGTTTATCGTCCCGGTGGCGCTGGCCCCGGCCATCGAGCACATCGGCGGCGTGATTGCGGTCGGTAGCGTGACCGGTCGCGATTACCTGAAGAAACCCGGCCTGCACCGCACCCTGCTCGGCGATGGCATTGCCACCACCGCGGCCGGCCTGTTCGGCGGTCCGCCCAACACCACCTACGCCGAAGTGACGGGCGCGGTGATGCTGACCAAGAACTACAACCCGAAAATCATGACCTGGGCGGCGATCTTTGCCATCAGCCTGGCGTTTGTCGGCAAGTTCGGCGCATTGCTGCAAAGCATTCCGGTGCCGGTGATGGGCGGGATTCTGTGCCTGCTGTTCGGCTCGATCGCGGCGGTGGGCATGAACACGCTGATTCGCCACAAGATCGACCTGGGCGAGGCGCGTAACCTGGTGATTGTCTCGGTGACGTTGGTGTTCGGGATTGGCGGTGTGCTGGTCGGCACCGGCACAGGGCCAGACGACTTCGGCCTCAAAGGCATCGCGCTGTGCGCGGTGGTGGCGATTGCGCTGAACCTGTTGCTGCCGGGTAATGACAGCTGGAAGCACAAGAAGGCGGATGAGCCGTTGTTGTAACAGACGCCTCAATCCCTGTGGCGAGGGAGCTTGCCCCCGTTGGGTCGCGAAGCGGCCCTAAACCCTACAACCGCGAAACATTAGATGTACCGCGTTTGCTGAATTTACGACTGCTGCGCAGTCGAACGGGGGCAAGCCCCCTCGCCACAACAAGCCTGTCTCACATTCTGTGTGACGTTTACAGGGCCAACGGCGCCCGCTCACACAACGCATTCAACGCCTTCGCCCACTGCGGGTCATCGTTGAGGCACGGCACCAGCACCAACTCCTCCCCTCCCGCTTCGCGGAATTGCTCCAGCCCACGATCCCCGATCTCTTCCAGGGTCTCGATGCAATCGGCGACGAACGCCGGGCACATCACCAGAATCCTCTTCGCGCCACGTTTGCCCAACTCGTCGAGGCGTGCTTCGGTGTAGGGTTCGATCCACTTCGCTCGCCCCAGACGCGACTGGAACGATACCGACCACTTGCCATCCGGCAAGCCCATGCGCTTTGCAAATTCGTCCGCCGTGCGCAGGCACTGGGCGCGGTAGCACGTCGCCAATACCGCCGGTGAGGCATTCTTGCAGCAGTCTTCGTTCTTGAAGCAATGCTGGCCGGTCGGGTCGAGCTTGGTCAGATGCCGTTCCGGCAAACCGTGGAAACTCAGCAGCAGGTGATCGTAATCCTGCTCCAGATACGGCCTGGCACTGGCCACCAGCGCATCGAGGTATTCCGGCTGATCGTAGAACGGTTGCAGAATCGAGAGCTGCACATCGAGCTTTTTCTCGCGCACCACCCGTTTGGCTTCCTCGATCACCGTGGTCACGGTGCTGTCGGCGAACTGTGGATAAAGGGGCGCGAGGGTGATGCGCTTGTGGCCCTGAGCGGTCAGTTGCAGCAGCTTCGATTCGATCGACGGCTCGCCATAACGCATCGCCAGCTCGACGGGGCCATGGGTCCATTGGGCGGTCATGGCCTGTTGCAGACGTTTGCTGAGCACCACCAGTGGCGAGCCCTCCTCCCACCAGATCGACGCGTAGGCGTGGGCCGACTGCTCCGGACGTTTGAACAGGATCAGCGACACCAGCAAGCGTCGCACCGGCCATGGCAGGTCGATCACATACGGGTCCATCAGAAATTGATTGAGGTAGCTGCGCACATCCGCCACCGAAGTGGAGGCCGGTGAGCCCAGGTTGACCAGAAGCAACGCGTGATCGGTCATGCAACGTCCTATTTCAGAGGCGGCTGGACAGATCGTCCAGGGCCGCGCGTAAATCAGTGAACTGGAACTTGAAACCCGCTTCCAGCAAGCGCGCCGGCACAGCCTTCTGGCCGCCCAGCAACAGCAACGACATCTCGCCCAGGCCGACCTTCAATGCCAGCGCCGGCATGGGCATGAACGCCGGGCGGTGCAACACGCTGCCCAGCGTCTTGGCGAATTCGCGATTGCGCACCGGTTTCGGCGCGCAGGCATTATATGGACCGCTGGCATCAATGCGATGCAGAAGAAAATCAATCAGGGCGATTTGATCCTTGATATGAATCCACGGCATCCACTGCCGACCGTTGCCGATCGGCCCGCCCAGCCCCAGTTTGAACGGCAGCAACAGCCGCGACAAAAAGCCGCCCTCGGCCGACACCACCAACCCGGTGCGTACCAGGATCACCCGAATGCCCAAGGCCTCGGCACGCTGGGCGGTTTCCTCCCAGGCGATGCACAACTGGCTGGCGAAATCATCGATCACCGGCGGCGAGTCTTCAGTCAACTCCCGCTCGCCGCCATCGCCGTACCAACCCACCGCTGAGCCGGAGATCAGTATCTGAGGTTTTTGCTCGCGGGTTTCGAGCCAGGCCAGCAGGCTTTCGGTCAGGCTGATGCGGCTGCTCCACAACAGCGCCTTGCGCCGGGTCGTCCACCAACGATCACCTATCGGAGCGCCCGCCAGGTTGATGATGGCATCGAGCGGTTCCTCGCCGAGGTCTTCGAGACGGGCAATGCCGCGCGCTTGAGCACCGCAGATTTTCGCGACTTTTTCTGGAGAACGACTCCACACCGTCAGGCGATGCCCCTGACTCAACCAGTGACGGCAGAGCTGACGTCCTATCAAACCAGTACCGCCGGTCAGCAATATGTGCATGACTTCTTCCTCGCGTGGCGTTTTACCTTGATCACTAGTCTATTTTTATAAGCAGGGATCTTTGGTATCAGGCAGTGTCTGTGTTTAACAATAGGCCAAGCTGTCAGAACGAGAACGCTAAAAGTTATACCAAAAAACAATATTGTACAGGTTTAAACCACGGCGTAGTCTGTACAGAAAGGTAAACGAGGCCCCTATGACTGTACCTATCGCAATCATCGGCACCGGCATCGCCGGGCTCTCAGCCGCCCAGGCCCTGACGGAGGCCGGGCATGTCGTTCAACTTTTCGATAAAAGCCGTGGCAGCGGCGGACGCATGTCGAGCAAGCGCAGTGACGCCGGTGCTCTGGACATGGGTGCGCAGTATTTCACGGCCCGTGACCGGCGCTTCGTCACCGAAGTGCAGCGCTGGCAAGCCAACGGCTGGGTCGCTGAATGGACGCCGCAGCTCTACACGTTCCAGGGCGGCCAGCTCAACCTGTCGCCGGATGAACAGACGCGCTGGGTCGGCACGCCGCGCATGAGCGCGATTACCCGCGCCCTGCTCGGCGACCTGGAAGTGCATTTCGCCTGCCGCATCACCGAGGTCTATCGCGGTGAAGAGCATTGGCATCTGCAGGACGCCGAAGGCTTCACCCATGGTCCGTTCAGTCACGTAGTGATTGCGACGCCGGCGCCTCAGGCCACCGCGCTGCTGGCCTCCGCGCCGAAGCTCGCGGGGGCTGCGGCCGGGGTCAAAATGGACCCGACCTGGGCCATCGCCCTCGCCTTCGACACCCCGCTGGATACGCCCATGGAAGGTTGCTTCGTGCAGGACAGCCCGCTCGACTGGCTGGCCCGCAACCGCAGCAAACCGGGGCGCGACAACACTTTGGACACTTGGGTGCTACACGCCACCAGCACCTGGAGCCGACAACACATCGACCTGCCCAAGGAAGCCGTGATCGAGCAACTGCACGGGGCGTTCGCCGAGCTGCTGCACAGTGCGATGCCGGCGCCGACCTTCAGCCTTGCCCACCGCTGGCTCTATGCCCGCCCCGCCAGCAGCCATGAATGGGGCGTCTTGGCGGATGCCGACCTGGGCCTGTATGTGTGTGGCGACTGGTGCCTCTCCGGTCGCGTCGAAGGGGCCTGGCTCAGTGGCCAGGAAGCCGCCCGCCGCTTGCATGCGCACCTGCAGTGAACCGCCTCAATCCCGCTAAATTGCTGCTGTCGAAATGGACAGCAGCCCAACCGAAAAACCGCGAAAAACATTTTCTGGTGACGCAGCTGTTCCGCGATGAGGATGGCACGGTGCTGGAAGTTGAGTTGCAGGCGGTGTTGACCCAGCGCAGTGAGCGCATCGATTGGCAAACCTTGAAAGACAGCAACACTTGGCTGTTGGGCTGGAACTGATCGTTCCCGCGCTCCGCGTGGGAATGCCTCTGGGGACGCTCCGTGTCCAGTGACGCGGAGCGTCACGGGCTGCATTCCCACGCAGAGCGTGGGAACGATCTACTCCCCGAAAAAACCTATACAAATAATTTGACTTGTACAGCTTCGAATCTATGATGAAGATTATGTTGTACAGAGCCAACACTCTGTACAGGTTTAGATTCGAGGTGCTTCGATGTCCAACGCCACCGCCAAACCGAAAATAGCGATCAGCGCCTGCCTGATGGGCGCCGAAGTGCGCTTCAACGGCGGCCACAAGGAGTCGCGGCTGTGCAGTCGTACCCTCACTGACTATTTCGATTTCGTCCCGGTGTGCCCGGAAGTCGCGATTGGCCTCGGCATTCCCCGGGAGCCGCTCCGGCTCGTGGGCGATCCCGACCGTCCCGAAGCTATCGGCGCCGTCAATCCCGAGATCAACGTCACCCAACCCCTCGCCGCCTACGGCCAGCAAATGGCGGCCGAGCTGGGTGATATCTGCGGCTATATCTTCATGCAAAAATCGCCGTCCTGTGGGCTGCTGCGGGTCAAGGTCTACCACGCCAACGGCGCCCCGGTGGACGGCGGCGGTCGCGGTATCTACGCCCGGGCTTTTTGCGAACAGCATCCGGATTTGCCCGTGGAAGAAGACGGCCGGCTCAACGATCCGGTGCTGCGGGAAAATTTCCTCACCCGAGTCTTTGCCTACAGCGCCTGGCAGCAGTTGCTCCAGCAAGGTCTGACCCGCCGCGGCCTGATCGACTTTCACTCGCGCTACAAATACCTGCTGATGGCCCACAACCCGGTGCAGTACAAAACCCTCGGCAACCTGCTGGGCAACATGGGCCAGACCGATCCGAAAGCCCTCGGCCCGCGTTATTTCAGCGAGCTGATGGAGGCGCTGAAAAAATGCGCCACCCGCCGCACCCACACCAACGTTCTGCAACACATCAGCGGTTATCTCAAACAGGCCATCAGCGCTGAAGACAAGCAGGAAATGCAACACGTCATCGGCCAATACCGCCACGGCATCGTGCCGCTGGTGGTGCCGCTGACGTTGCTCAAGCACTTCTTTCGCCAACACCCGGATCCGTACATCGCGCAACAGGTTTACCTGCAACCGCACCCGGAAAACCTCAGCCTGCGAAATGCGATCTAAATGAAAAGCCCACTCGACACCAGTGCCAGCGAAGACCTCGGCGCCGACTTCAAGAAAGCCTTGGACGAAGGCTGGCTGCCGATTCGTGAAGTCGCGCGCCAGACCGGCGTCAACGCCATCACCCTGCGCGCCTGGGAACGGCGCTACGGCCTGATCGTGCCGCAACGTACACCCAAGGGCCATCGGTTGTTCTCGGCCGAGCATGTGCAACGGATCCTGACGATTCTGACCTGGCTCAATCGCGGCGTGGCCGTCAGCCAGGTCAAGCAACTGCTCGACACGCCACAGGCCTTTACCGAAACGGTGGAAAACGACTGGCAGTTGTTGCGCAACACGCTGCTGCAAGCGGTCACGCAACTGGCCGAACGCCCCCTCGATGACACCGTCAACCAGGCCATGGCGCTGTACCCGCCCCGTACCCTGTGTGAGCAGTTGCTGCTGCCGTTATTGAGCGAGCTGGAGCAACGCTGGCAAGGCCAGTTTGGTGCGCAGATGGAGCGTGTGTTCTTTTATTCCTGGTTACGCAGCAAATTCGGCGCGCGCATCTACCATAACAATCGTCAGCTGCACGCCGCACCGCTGCTGTTGATCAATCACTCGGACCTGCCACTCGAACCTCACGTGTGGCTCACCGCGTGGCTGATCAGCAGCGCCGATTGCCCGGTGGAAGTGTTCGATTGGCCACTCCCGGCCGGCGAACTCGCACTGGCGGTCGAACACCTGCAAGCCCGAGGCGTACTGCTGTATTCCAGCAAAGCCATGAACCTGGCGCAGCTGCCGAAACTTTTGAATGGCGTCAGTTGCCCAAAAATGATTGCCGGACCAACGGTGTGCATCCACCACGCCGAGTTGTCCGTAAAAACTACTGAAATTGCTGATTTGTTCCTGGCCGAAGATCCCTTGTCGGCCCATCAGGTTCTCGTTCAGCGTGGGCTTATTTAGATGTTAAGCACGGACACCACCATGCAATTGATCTGGCTGCGCAGCGACTTGCGACTACACGACAACACCGCCCTCTCGGCCGCCGCAGCCCGCGGCCCGAGTGTGGCGGTGTACCTGCTGAGCCCGGAGCAGTGGCGCGCGCATGACGACGCACCGTGCAAAGTGGATTTCTGGCTGCGTAACCTGGCCGAACTGCGCGATGCCCTGGGCAAGCTCAATATTCCCCTGCTGATCCGCAGCGCGCCGCACTGGGACGACGCGCCCAAGGCGCTGCTCCAGTTGTGTCGGGAGTTAAAGGTTGACGCGGTGCACGTCAACGAGGAATACGGCATCAACGAAACCCGCCGTGATCAGGCTGTGGGCCAGGCTCTGAAGGCCGAGGGCATCGACTTTTTCAGTTACCTCGATCAACTGCTGTTCACGCCAGGCACGGTGCTGACCAAGACCGGCACGTATTTCCAGGTATTCAGCCAGTTCCGCAAAGTCTGCTACGACCGCTTGCGCCACTCATTCCCCAAACTTGTGAGCGCCCCCGGCATTCAGGCGCCGTTGAGCATCGACAGCGATCAGGTCCCTTCCTGCATCGAAGGGTTCCCAACACCCGCCGAGCGCTTGATCAAGCTCTGGCCCGCCGGTGAAGCCGAAGCCCGACGTCGCCTCGACACCTTCGCCGATGCACAAATCGACTACTACAAGAGCGAACGCGATTTCCCGGCCAAGCCCGGCACCAGTCAGCTCTCAGCCTATCTGGCGGCCGGGGTGATTTCCCCACGCCAGTGTTTGCACGCGGCACTGCAAAGCAACCAAGGCGAGTTCGAAAGCGGCAAGGTTGGCGCCGTCACCTGGATCAACGAACTGCTGTGGCGTGAGTTCTACAAACACATCCTGGTGGGCTACCCACGGGTGTCCCGCCACCGCGCCTTTCGCCCGGAAACCGAAGCCCTGGCCTGGCGCGATGCCCCGGATGAACTGGCCGCGTGGAAAGAAGCCCGCACCGGCCTGCCGATCATCGACGCGGCCATGCGCCAACTGCTGGAAACCGGCTGGATGCACAATCGCCTGCGCATGGTGGTGGCGATGTTCCTGACCAAGAACCTGCTGATCGACTGGCGTGAGGGCGAGCGCTTTTTCATGCAGCACCTGATCGACGGCGATCTGGCGGCGAACAACGGCGGCTGGCAGTGGAGCTCGTCCACTGGCACCGATTCGGCGCCCTACTTCCGCATCTTCAACCCCCTGAGCCAATCGGAAAAATTCGATGCCGAAGGCGTGTTCATCAAGCACTGGCTGCCGGAACTGGCCGGGCTGAATAAAAAAGAAGTGCACAACCCGGCCAACGTTGGCGGTTTGTTTGGCGTCGCCGATTATCCATCGCCCATCGTCAACCTGAGTACTTCACGCCAACGCGCACTGACGGCGTTCAAGAACCTGCCGTCGCGGCAGGCGGCTGGAGGTGGCTATGAGTGAATTCCTGCAACGCTTTGCCCGGCAATTTGCGGACCTGGACAAGGACAACCTGCAACGCCTCAATCAGCTCTACACCCACGACGTGCAATTCACCGATCCGCTGCACGAAGTGCAGGGCCTGGTGCAACTGCGCAGTTACTTTGAAGAGCTCTACGCCAATGTCAGCGAACTGCATTTCGACTTTCACGGCTTCGACCAGATCAGCGAAGGCGAAGGTTACTTGCGCTGGGTCATGAGCTACCGCCATCCGCGCCTGGCCGGTGGCCGAGTGATTCGGGTCGATGGCTGCTCGCATCTGCTGTGGCGCGACAAGGTTTATCGCCATCGGGATTATTTCGATGCCGGGGCACTGCTTTATGAACACCTACCGGTATTGGGCCGGGCGATTGCCTGGCTGAAAAGGAGAATGGGATGAGCCTTACACCTCCACGTCGATACTGGTTGACGGGCGCCAGCAGCGGTATTGGTGCCGCGCTGGCCGAGGAAATATTGAAAACCGGGGCGCACCTGGCGGTCAGTGCCCGCTCGCTGGTGCCACTGAAAATCCTGTCCCAGCGTTATCCAGGGCAAGTATTGGTGGTCGCCGGGGACCTGACCAACAGCCAGACCGTGCGTGAAATCGGCGAACGGATCGCCGAGGACTGGGGCTCGCTGGACACGGTGATCCTCAACGCCGGCACCTGCGAATACGTGGATGCCAAGCAATTCGATGCGTCGATTGTCGAGCATGTGGTGCGCACCAATCTGCTCGCCAGCAGCTATTGCATCGAAGCCGCCTTGCCGTTGCTGCGCAAGGGTACCGCGCCGCATCTGGTGGGCGTTGCCAGTTCGGTGACCTACCTGCCCTTGCCACGGGCCGAAGCCTATGGCGCCTCGAAGGCCGGGTTGCGTTATCTGTTCGAATCCTTGCGCATCGACCTGGCGCCAGAAGGTATTGAAGTCACCGTGGTCAGCCCAGGGTTTGTCGACACGCCGCTGACCGAGAAGAACGACTTTCCGATGCCGCTCAGCTGGCCTGTGGATAAAGCGGCGCGGCATATCTTCGCCAAGCTCAAGAATCGGCCACTGGAAATTGCCTTCCCGGCGTTGTTCATGGCGGCCCTGTGGCCCCTGTCGAAAATGCCGGCGCGGGTGAAACTGGCGATCGGCAAGCGCATGGTACGCAGCAACCCGCCGATCAAGGATCAGCCGTGAACATCGCCATTATCGGCAGCGGTATCTCGGGCCTGACCAGCGCCTACCTGCTCAATCGCAGCCACGAGATCACCCTGTTCGAAGCCGGCGACTGGATCGGTGGGCATACCCACACGATCGAGGTGACCGTCGACGGCCAGCGTTACGCCGTGGACACCGGGTTCATTGTGTTCAACGACTGGACCTACCCGAACTTCATCCGCCTGCTGGGGCAACTCGGCGTGGGGTTCAAACCCACCGAGATGAGTTTCTCGGTCACCGACCCGGATTCGGGTCTTGAGTACAACGGCAATAACTTCAACAGCCTGTTCGCTCAGCGGCGCAACCTGCTGTCGCCGGGGTTCTGGGGCATGTTGCGCGACATCCTGCGCTTCAACAAAGAGGCCCTGCGCGATCTCGACGAACACCGGATCGCCGCCGACACCACCCTCGATCAGTACTTGAAGGCCGGGGGCTACGGCGAGCGCTTTATCCTGCATTACATCGTGCCGATGGGCGCGGCGATCTGGTCGATGTCCATGGCCGACATGCTCGGTTTCCCGTTGCAGTTCTTTGTGCGGTTCTTCAAGCACCACGGTTTGTTGTCCGTCGGCAATCGTCCGCAATGGTGCGTGATCGAGGGGGGTTCCAGCGCCTACATCGCGCCGCTGACCGCCTCCTTTAAAGACAAAATTCGCCTCAACTGCCCAGTGACCCGCGTCGAACGCGAGGCCGACGGTGTGGTTATCCACAGCCCCGCCGGCAGCGAGCGCTTCGACAAAGTGGTGTTCGCCTGCCACAGCGATCAGGCGTTGCAACTGCTGGCCGAGCCGAGCGCTGCCGAACAGTCGATCCTCGGCGCCCTGCCCTACGCCGACAACGAAATCGTGCTGCACACCGATACACACCTGCTGCCCAAGCAAAAGCTCGCCTGGGCCAGTTGGAATTACCGGCTCGGGGCCGCCGGGCACACGCGAGCCACCGTCACCTATGACATGAACATCCTGCAAGGGATCCAGAGCGACACCACGTTCTGCGTCAGCCTCAACCAGAGCGCCGGCATCAGCCCGTTCAAAGTGCTCGCCAAATACACCTATGCCCACCCGCAATTCAGCCTCAAGGCCGTGGCCGCGCAAGGACGCTGGGAAGAGTTGAACGGCGCGCAGCACACGTATTATTGCGGCGCCTACTGGGCCAACGGCTTTCACGAAGACGGGGTGGTCAGCGCCTTGCGCGTGGCCCGATCGTTGGGTGAAACCTTGTGAACAGCGCCCTCTACAGCGGCTGGATCGCCCATCGGCGGTTTGCTCCAAGAGCCCATCAATTCCGCTATCGGATCGGGCTGCTGTACCTGGACCTCGACGAACAGGAGGCCGTGCTCGGTTTGTCGCCGTTGTCGGGCGATAGCCGCTTCGCGCCCTTTTCGTTCCGCGAAAGCGACTACCTGAAAGCCTTCACCGGCACCGGCCAGCGTTTGATCGACGCGGTACGCCAGCAGGTCGGCCAGGTGCTCGGCCATGAGCCCCAAGGCACGATCTGCCTGCTGACCCAGCCCCGCAGTTGGGGCCTGGCGTTCAACCCGGTGAGTTTTTTCTATTGCCACGAAGCCGATGGCCAACTGGCGGCGATTCTCTGCGAAGTCACCAACACCCCGTGGCGCGAGCGTTATCACTACGTGTTGCCGGCCCGAGCCGTCGAAGGGCTACAGAGTCAGCATCAGCATTTCGCCGTGGCCAAGGCGTTTCATGTCTCGCCGTTTCTGCCGCGGGATCTGGAATACCGCATGAGCTTCAGCCCTGCCGCGCAAAAGCTCGGCGTGCACATGGCGGACTGGCAAGGCGAACTGAAACTGTTCGACGCCACGCTCAACCTGCAACGGGAAGCGCTGGACCGCTACAGCCTGCACCGTTACTTGCGGTGCTTTCCGTGGATGACCGCGAAAACCTGCCTGGCGATCTATTGGCAGGCCGTGCGCCTGTTGCTCAAACGTACACCGATTTTTGCTCATCAGGCTGCCGATGGCAGCGTCCAGACCGCCATCGATATCCCACAGGATCGCCGCCATGAAATCCTCTAGCGTTACGGCCAAAGCCAACCTGCTCAGCACCAACGGCTGGTCCGGCTCGCTGCTGCGTCGCGGTGTCCTGCGGCAACTGGCGCACCTTAAGCACGGGCAATTGGTGGTGATCGAGGACGGCGAACGGCACGTCTTCGGCACGCCCGGCGGCCATCTGCTGGGCGAGATTCATGTCCTGGATGCGGCGGTCTGGGGGCTGGTGGCGAGCAACGGTTCGATTGGTGCCGGTGAAGCGTTCATCCACGGTTACTGGACCTCGCCGGACCTGACGGCGGTGGTCCGGGTGTTCGTCAGCAATCTTGAGGTGCTGGATGCACTGGAAGGTGGCCTGGCCAAACTCGGCAGACCTTTCGTGCAGGGCCTGCACTGGCTCAATCGCAATACTCGCAAGGGTTCGCAGAAAAATATCGCGGCGCATTACGACCTGGGCAACGACCTGTTCGAACAGTTTCTCGACCCGACGATGATGTATTCGGCGGCGCAATTCCTCAGCCCCGATGACACCCTGGAACAGGCGCAGTTAAACAAGCTCGAACGGATTTGTCAGAAACTCGACCTCAAGCCGAGCGATCACTTGCTGGAAATCGGCACCGGTTGGGGCAGCATGGCGCTCTACGCCGCGCAGCATTACGGCTGCAAAGTCACCACCACCACACTGTCAAAAGAACAGTACGCCTTCACCGCACAACGGATCGAAGCCCTGGGTTTACAAGACCAGGTCACTTTGCTGCTGTCGGATTACCGCGACCTCACCGGTCAGTACGACAAACTGGTTTCCATCGAGATGATCGAAGCCGTCGGCCATCGCTTCCTGCCGACCTATTTCAAGCAATGCGCGCACCTGCTCAAGAGCAACGGCTTGATGCTGTTGCAGGCGATCACCATCCGCGAACAGCGCTACGAACAGGCCAGGAACAGCGTCGACTTTATCCAGCGCTACATCTTCCCCGGCGGTGCGTTGCCCTGCGTGCAGAAGATGCTGGAGATCGTCAGCCGCGACACCGACATGAACCTGCTGCACATGGAGGACTTCGGCCTGCACTACGCCCGGACCCTGCGCCTGTGGCATGAGAATTTTCGCCACGCCCACGGCCGCTTGAGCGAATTGGGCTACGACGATGCGTTCCTGCGGTTATGGGAGTTTTACCTGTGCTACTGCGAGGGCGGCTTCCTGGAGCGCACCATCGGCACCGCACAATTGCTGCTGGCCAAACCGGCTGCGATGCCGGCGCCCCTGCTCGGCCGATTCGATGCTTGAACGTCTGGCCAATGCCGCGCTGTTTCAACTCGGCTGGTTCGCCTGCGTGGTGGGCGGCAACAGTCTGTGGCTGTTGGTGGCATTGGCGGTACTGGTGATTCATCTGCTGTGGATAAGTCGTTGGGGCGATGAAGGCCGATTGATCCTCAGCGTGGTGTTATTGGGCACCACGGTAGACAGTTCATTGCGCTGGCTGGGCGTGTTCGATTTCACCGACGTCGCACCATTGATTCCGCTGTGGCTGATGCTGTTGTGGGCGCTGCTGGCGACCACCTTGCGCCACTGCCTGCTGTGGAGCGCCAATCCGTGGTGGCTGGCCAGCGTGTTGGGCGCGGTCGGCGGACCGTTGTCGTATTACGCCGGCAGCCAACTGGCGGGGGTGCAGTTTCCCTACGGCCAACTGCCCACGCTGCTGGGCATCGGACTGCTCTGGGCGCTGCTGTTTCCGACGCTGCACTTCATGGCCCAGCGGCTGGCGGCGGAAGACCGCGACTGAGCGTCCGTCAGGCCTTTCACACAGCGACGGCTCACTGCCTTACACTGCGCCCCATGAAAACCATCCCCCACACGCAAATCGCCGAACCGGCGGTCACTTGCTCGACGTGCTCGGCCTGCTGCTGCCAGCTCGAAGTCATGCTGATCACCGAAACCGGCGTGCCCGAACGTTTTATCGATACCGATGACTGGGGCGGGGAAGTCATGTTGCGTCTGGATGACGGCTGGTGCGCGGCGCTGGATCGCAACACGATGATGTGCACCATCTACGAAAAACGCCCACTGATTTGTCGCGAGTTCGAGACGGGGTCGCCGGAGTGCATGGAAGAGCGGCAGGGGATTGTGTCGGTTTACCGGTAAAACTGCATCGACTGAAATTACGCCTTCGCGGGCAAGTCGGATCGCCGCCCGCTCGCTCCTACAGGTTCGTGTCATACGCAATATCGCGAACGACGCAAAACCTGTAGGAGCGAGCGGGCGGCGATCCGACTTGCCCGCGAAGCTTTTGACCTTACAACGGCATCGTGTAGTGCAGCGAGTAGCTTTCCACACCGTCGTTGTTGCTGTTCAGACCGGCATTGGAATAGTGCGTCGCCCGAATCCCGACTTCATGTCCGCCGGCAAAGCGCAGGCCGAAGCCGAAACGGTCTTCGAATTGAAAGGCCTGGCCAATGTTGTTGTCTTCCAGCCGGGTATTGGAGAACAACGCCACGCCGATCCCCGCCTCCACATACGGCTTGACGGTTTGCCCGGCAAACTCGTAGACAAATACAGGCGCGAAGGAAACGCTGCTGGTGCTGGAGGTCTTGTCGCCGTCCCAATAGGTATAAGCGCCACTCCAGTAACCAGTCACTCGACCGACGTCACTTTGCAGCCAGCTCTTGTCCCAGTCCAATTGCATGCCCAACCGGTAGGTCATGGTCGAATCGCTGGTCTGACCGACCCCGAACTCCACGCCCGCCGCCTGTGCGGTCAAACTTTGCCCCATCAACGCGGCCGCAATCGCAGCCAAACAGAATAGTCGCTTCATTAGAAACATCCTTTTCCGAACGATTTCGTATGGTTTCTTTTTTGTTGCTCACAGACAGAGCTATAGAAGTCGACGCTTAATCAGAAGTTCACCCCAATTACTCGCATGCCCCGGCTTTTTTTCTAGTCCTTGAAGCTTTGCACAATGCCAGCCGAATTCCACAATACCGGCAGGATATTTCTGAAATGTTCCGGATCGGCACTCGTCCAGAATTGCGCGGCGCGAACGGGTCCCTCAGCGAGCAATTCGCGCTCGGCCAACAGACGTTGCAGTTGCCGCGCCACCGCGGCGCCCGTGTCGATCAGGCTGATAGTCTCTGGGATCATCTGCCTAAGCATCGGCTTTAGAAAGGGGTAATGCGTGCAGCCGAGGATTATCGTGTCGGCGCCTGCCGCCAGCAGCGGTTCGACGTAGCCCTGGAGCAGTTGGCGCAGGGTCGCGCTGTGCAAATCGCCGCTTTCAATCAGCTCCACCAGCCCGGGACAAGGCTGGGTGATCACCCGCACATCCGTGGCAAAGCGGTCGAGCAACGCCGCAAACTTGGCACTCTGCAAGGTGCCGGTGGTGGCGAGGACGCCGACCACGCCACTGCGGGTGGCCGCGGCGGCGGGTTTAACCGCCGGCTCCATACCGACAATGGGCCACTCGGGATAATCGCGACGCAGATTGGCCACGCCAGCGACGGTGGCCGTGTTGCAAGCCAGCACCAACGCCTTGGCGCCCTGCTGCTGGAAAAAACCGGCGATGGCGCTGCAGCGTTGCTGGATGAATTCCGGGGTTTTCTCGCCGTAGGGGATATTCCCGCAATCGGCGACGTACAGCAGCGACTCGTTGGGCAGCAAACGCTGGATCTCGGCCAGCACCGAAAGCCCACCGACGCCGGAGTCGAACACGCCAATCGGCGCTTCACGCATGGGCCGTACCACAGACGCTGCAACCCGGATCACGCTTGACCCGCAACTCGCGAAAGCGCGTGCCCAAGGCGTCGATCAACAACAAGCGCCCTACCAGCGGCTCGCCGAAACCGGCCAGCAACTTCAGGGCTTCGAGGGCTTGCAAGCTACCGACCAGGCCCACCAGCGGGCCGATCACCCCGGCTTCGCTGCACGTCAATTCGGCTTCGCTGCCGTGCCCGTATAAACAGTGGTAGCACGGACTTTCAGCACGTCGCGGATCAAACACCGACAACTGCCCTTCCAGGCGAATCGCCGCGCCGCTGACCAAGGGTTTGCGCGCAGCCACACACGCAGCGTTGACCGCCTCGCGGGTGGAGAAATTGTCGGAACAGTCCAGCACCAGATCCACTGCAGCAACCGCTGCGGCCAGGGAATCTTCATCCAGCGCCGCACGATGGGCGACCAGATGAATCTCGGGATTGATTGCGCTCAAACGGCGGATCGCCGAATCGACTTTGCTCACGCCGACGCTGTCGGTGTCGTGAATAATCTGGCGTTGCAGGTTGGTCAGGTCGACCGTGTCGAAGTCCGCCAGATGCAACTCACCGACACCGGCCGCTGCCAGGTACAGCGCCACCGGCGAGCCAAGGCCGCCGAGGCCGACGATCAGCACACGGCTTTCTTTCAGCCGTAATTGGCCGTCGATGTCGACGTGTTGCAACAGAATCTGTCGGCTGTAGCGCAACAACTCCTGATCATTCAGCACGGCAGGCGCCCCAGGCTGATGCGTTCGTGACCGCCCAGATCGGTGCGGCTGTGGACGTGTTCAAAACCGCGGGTCAGCAGCAAATCGCGCACCGCGTCGGCTTGGTCGTAACCGTGTTCAAGCATCAACCAGCCGCCGGCGTCGAGGTAGTCCGGGGCCTGGGCGACGATCAAACGCAGATCGTCGAGCCCGTCGACACCGGCGACCAGAGCACTGGCCGGCTCGAAACGCACATCGCCTTCCACCAGATGCGGATCGGCCGAGGCAATGTACGGCGGGTTGCTGATGATCAGTTGAAAACGCTGGCCTTCCAGAGCGCTGAACCAATGGCTGCTCAGCACCGTGGCGTTGTTCAGGTGCAGACGCTGGCGATTGCGCTCGGCCAATGCCACGGCTTCGATCACGCGATCCACGGCGGTGACGTGCCACGCTGGCCGTTCGCTGGCCAGGGCCAACGCAATGGCGCCGCTGCCGGTGCCGAGGTCGAGGACCTTGGCCGGAGTCGCGGGCAACAGGTCCAGCGCGGTTTCCACCAGCAATTCGGTGTCCGGGCGCGGGATCAGCGTGTGTGGCGCGACTTCCAGGTCAAGCTTCCAGAAACCCTGCTGGCCGAGGATGTACGCCACCGGCTCACCGCCACGACGGCGCTGCAAATAGCTGGCAAAGGTCAGCGCCGCTTCGCTCGGCACGATGCGCTCGGGCCAGGTGTGCAGGAAGCTGCGGGACTTGCCCAACGCCGCCGCCAGCAACAGTTCGGCATCCAGGCGCGCCGTCGGCGAGTCGGGTAGGTCTGCTGCACGCAACAAACTGGCAATGATCGTCATTTACTCACCTATCGCCGCCAATTGGTCGGCCTGGTATTCGGCCAACAACGGCTCGATCACTGCATCGACACCACCGGCGAGGATTTCGTCGAGGGAATACAGCGTCAGGTTGACCCGGTGGTCGGTGACCCGGCCCTGGGCAAAGTTGTAGGTGCGGATGCGCTCGGAGCGATCACCCGACCCCACCAGCAGTTTACGCTCGCTGGCGATGGCATTCGCCGCGGCGGTGGTCTGCTGGTCGTTGAGTTTGGCCGACAGCCAGGACATCGCCCGGGCGCGGTTCTTGTGCTGGGAACGTTCTTCCTGGCACTCCACGACAATACCGGTGGGCAAGTGCGTGATGCGAATCGCCGAGTCGGTCTTGTTGACGTGCTGGCCGCCGGCCCCGGACGACTTGTAAGTGTCGATGCGCAGGTCGGACGGGTTGATCTCGATCGCTTCCTGCTCGTCCGGCTCGGGCAACACGGCCACGGTGCAGGCCGAGGTGTGGATGCGGCCCTGGGATTCGGTGGCCGGCACCCGTTGCACGCGGTGGGCGCCGGATTCGAATTTCAGCTTGCCGTAGACGCTGTCGCCTTCGACCCGGGCGATGACTTCCTTGAAGCCGCCGTGCTCGCCGATGTTCTCCGAGAGGATCTCCACCCGCCAGCCACGCCGCTCGGCGTACCGCGAGTACATGCGGAACAGGTCGCCGGAGAAAATCGCCGCCTCGTCGCCGCCGGTGCCGGCGCGGATTTCGAGGAACACGTTGCGCCCGTCGTTCGGGTCCTTGGGCAGCAACATGCGTTGCAGCCGGCCTTCGATTTCGATCAGTTGCTCTTTGGCTTCGCGCACTTCTTCCACGGCCATTTCGCGCATGTCCGGGTCGCTGTCCTTGAGCAGTGCCTGGGCGCCTTCGAGGTCGCCTTGCACTTTGAGCAGCTGTTTATAGGTTTCGACAATCGGTTCGACTTCCGCGTATTCCTTGGAATAGGCGCGGAATTTGGTCTGGTCGGAAATGACTTCGCCATCGCCAAGCAGAGCGGTCAATTCCTCGAAACGGTCCTGGAGGATGTCCAGCTTATTGAGCAGTGACGCTTTCATTGCGGTCTTTTATCCGAGCTATCCGACGAGCCCTCACCGAGGGCAAAGAGTTCCTGGGCCATGGCCAGCGCATCGAGGCGGCCTTCGGCAGTCAACTTTTTCAACTGCACGCTGGGGGCGTGCAGCAATTTATTAGTCAGGCCGCGCGCCAGTTGCACCAACACGTCTTCGGCGCTGCTGCCGTTGGCCAGCATGCGCTGGGCCTTTTGCAATTCTTCGTCACGCATGCGCTCGCTTTGCTGACGATAGGCCTTGAGCACATCCACCGCCGCCAGTTCGCGCAGGCGCACCATGAAGTCGTCGGCGCCGATCGCCACCATCTCTTCCGCCGCCTGGGCAGCGCCTTGGCGGCTCTTGAGGTTTTCGGCGACCACTTCGTGCAGATCGTCGACGCTATACAGGTAGACGTCGTCCAGCTCGCCGACTTCAGGCTCGATGTCCCGGGGGACGGCGATGTCCACCATGAAGATCGGCTTGTGCTTGCGCAGCTTCAGGGCACTTTCCACCGCGCCTTTACCCAGGATCGGCAATTGGCTGGCGGTGGAGCTGATGACGATGTCGCTGCGCACCAGCTCGGCCGGGATGTCCGACAGCAACACCGCGTGGGCGCCGAACTGTTCGGCGAGGATGCTCGCGCGTTCCAGCGTGCGGTTGGCGACGACGATGCGCTTCACGCCCAATTCGTGCAGATGGCGGGCGACCAGGGTGATGGTCTCGCCGGCGCCGATCAGCAAGGCCTGGCTGCGTTGCAAGTCGCTGAAAATCTGCTTGGCCAGGCTGACCGCGGCAAACGCCACGGACACCGGGTTTTCACCGATGGCGGTGTCGGTGCGCACTTGCTTGGCGGCGTTGAACGTGGCCTGGAACAGCCTGCCGAGCAGCGGACCGATGGTGCCCGCCTCACGCGCCACGGCGTAGGCCGATTTCATCTGGCCAAGAATCTGCGGTTCGCCCAACACCAGGGAATCGAGCCCGGAGGCGACCCGCATCATGTGACGAACTGCCGCATCATCTTCGTGCACATAAGCGCTCGCGCGCAGCTCATCGAGGCTCAAATGGTGATAATCGGCCAGCCAGCGCAGGATGATGTCCGCCGAAAGGTGGTCCTGCTCTATATAAAGCTCACTGCGATTGCAGGTGGAAAGGATCGCAGCTTCGCGGCTGTCGGTGAGTCGGCAGAGCTGTTGCAAGGCCTCCACCAACTGCTCAGGGGTAAAGGCCACGCGCTCGCGGACGTCTACTGAAGCAGTCTTGTGGTTAATACCGAGTGCAAGAAAGGCCATTCAAGGTCGCTGATAGTGACGTGAAGCCGGCAATTGTCCTACTTCGACACTGACAGAACAACTACCGCCGACTATTGTCCCAATCACTTGCCTCTATAAAGGCATCAATTGAGACTCGGTTATGTTTGGCCGAAGGCTTGTGTCATGATGATCCGACCGCAGGTTAGTCGTCCTTCTCCTATATGAATAGATCTTCCGCGTTGCTCCTCGCTTTTGTCTTCCTCAGCGGCTGCCAGGCTATGGCGCCCGTTTCGTCGGACGGCACGCCGCCGACTGAAGACAGCACTCCGGCCCCTGAAAAGCCCAAGGTCTACAGCTCCTTCAGTGAAGAAACCATCTTCAGTCTGTTGAGTGCCGAACTGGCTGGCCAACGCAATCGTTTCGACATTGCGCTGGACAACTACGTGACCCAGGCCATCAACACTCAGGATCCGGGCATCTCCGAACGGGCCTTCCGCATCGCCGAATACCTGGGCGCCGATCAGGCGGCCCTGGATACCGCGCTGATCTGGGCGAGAAACGCCCCGGACGACCTCGAAGCTCAACGGGCCGCCGCCGTGCAACTGGCGCGTGCCGGGCGTTACGACGACTCCATGGTCTATATGGAGAAAGTCCTGCTGGGCAAGGGCGATACGCATTTCGACTTTCTCGCCCTGTCTGCGGCTGACACCGATCAGGACACGCGCAACGGTCTGATGAAAAGTTTTGACCGTTTGTTGCAGCGCCATCCGAAGAACAGCCAGCTGATTTTCGGCAAGGCGTTGTTGATGCAACAGGACGGCGACTCGAAAGGCGCGCTGACCCTGCTCGAAGACAATCCGCCGGACGCCGGCGAAATCGCCCCGATCCTGCTGCGCGCGCGCCTGCTGCAAACGCTCAACCGTGGCGATGAAGCCCTGCCGCTGCTGCAAAAAAGCATCAAGAAATACCCGGACGACAAACGCCTGCGCCTGACTTACGCGCGGATGTTGGTCGAGCAGGACCGCATGGACGACGCCAAGGTCGAGTTCTCCAGCCTGGTTCAGCAGTACCCGGAAGACGACGAATTGCGTTACTCCCTGGCGCTCGTGTGCCTGGAAGCCAAGGCCTGGGACGAGGCCAAGGGTTACCTGGAAGACTTGATCGCCCGGGAAAGCCACGTGGATTCGGCGCACCTGAACCTCGGCCGTATCGCTGAAGAGCGCAACGACCCGCAAGGCGCATTGATCGAGTACGCCCAGGTTGGCCCCGGCAACGATTACCTGCCGGCGCAATTGCGTCAGGCCGATATCCTGATGAACAACGGCAAGACCGCCGAAGCCCAGAGCAAACTGGTGGCCGAGCGCGACGCCCAACCCGATTACGCGATTCAGTTGTACCTGATCGAAGCCGAAACCCTGTCGGCCAACAACCAGGGCGACAAAGCCTGGGGCGTGCTGCACAAAGCCTTGCTGCAATACCCGGACGACCTGAATTTGCTCTACACCCGGGCCATGCTCGCGGAAAAACGCAATGACCTGGCGCAGATGGAAAAAGACTTGCGCCTGATCATCAAGCGCGACCCGGACAATGCCATGGCGCTGAACGCCCTCGGCTACACCCTGTCCGACCGCACCACCCGTTATGAAGAAGCCAAGGCGCTGATCGAGCATGCACACCAGCTCAATCCGGAAGACCCGGCGGTCCTCGACAGCCTCGGCTGGGTGAATTTCCGCCTGGGCAATCTCGATGAAGCCGAGCGTTTGCTGCGCCAGGCTCTGGAGCGTTTCCCCGATCAAGAAGTCGCTGCGCACCTGGGCGAAGTCCTGTGGGCCAACGGCAAGCAGCGGGAAGCCAAGCAAATCTGGGGCAAGTTCCTCAAGGACCAACCCGACAGCCCTACCCTGCGCGGCACCATCAAGCGCCTGACCGGATCAGAGACTCTTTAAGATTATGTTTTTGCGCCACGTTATCGTCTTCAGCTTCATCGCCCTGCTCGCCGGTTGCGCCGGTTTCGGTGCCCGTGAATCGGTCCAGGGCCAGGGTAATCCGGCCCAGTGGAACACCTACAAACAGCAGATGACTGCCCTCGACGGCTGGCAGATCAACGGCAAGATCGGCATTCGCGCCCCCAAGGATTCGGGCAGCGGCACGCTGTTCTGGCTGCAGCGACAGGATTACTACGACATCCGCCTCTCCGGCCCCCTGGGTCGCGGCGCTGCTCGCTTGACCGGCCGCCCGGGCAAAGTGTCGCTGGAAGTCGCCAATCAGGGCCGCTACGACGCTACGACGCCTGAAGCCCTGCTGGAAGAACAGCTGGGCTGGAAACTGCCGGTGTCCAACCTGGCCTGGTGGGTTCGCGGGCTCCCGGCCCCGGACAGCAAGAGTCGCCTGACCCTGGACGCCGACAGCCGCTTGGCCAACCTTGAACAGGATGGCTGGCAGGTCGAATACCTGAGCTACGCCGAACAAAACGGCTATTGGCTGCCCGAGCGGATCAAACTGCACGGCACCGACCTTGATGTCACGCTGGTGATCAAGGAATGGCAACCACGCAAACTGGGGCAGTGAACATGACTGCTGCGCGCTTGACGCTGCCCTCGCCGGCCAAACTCAATCTGATGCTGCACATTCTCGGGCGCCGTGAAGACGGCTATCACGAGTTGCAGACGATTTTTCAGTTTCTCGATTACGGTGATGAAATCACCTTCGCCGTGCGCGACGACGGTGTGATTCGTTTGCACACCGAATTCGACGGCGTGCCCCACGACAGCAATCTGATTGTGCGTGCCGCGAAAAAACTTCAGGCGCAATCGGGTTGTGCACTTGGCATCGATATCTGGATCGAAAAAATCCTGCCCATGGGTGGCGGCATTGGTGGCGGCAGCTCCAATGCCGCGACCACGTTGCTCGGCCTCAATCACCTGTGGCAGCTGGGCTGGGATGAAGATCGACTGGCTGTGCTGGGCCTGACACTGGGCGCTGACGTCCCGGTTTTCGTGCGAGGTCACGCGGCTTTTGCCGAGGGTGTCGGGGAGAAACTGACCCCTGTAGACCCCGAAGAACCGTGGTATCTGGTGCTCGTGCCGCAAGTATCTGTAAGTACAGCAGAAATTTTTTCAGATCCTTTGTTGACACGTAACTCTTCTCCCATTAAAGTGCGCCCCGTTCCCAAGGGAAACAGTCGAAATGACTGCTTGCCAGTAGTAGCAAGGCGTTATCCAGAGGTACGTAACGCGTTGAATTTGTTAGGTAAATTTACCGAAGCAAAACTCACTGGCACTGGAAGTTGTGTGTTTGGGGGCTTCCCAAGCAAAGCTGAAGCTGATAAAGTCTCGGCCCTTCTTACAGAGACCCTTACAGGGTTTGTAGCAAAGGGAAGCAACGTTTCGATGTTGCATCGCAAGCTGCAAAATCTGCTTTAAAGGAATCGATTACTGGGTAATCGTTGCAACAGATACAGGGGCGTCGCCAAGCGGTAAGGCAGCAGGTTTTGATCCTGCCATGCGTTGGTTCGAATCCAGCCGCCCCTGCCATTTTCCTATACTCATCCAGGTTACCCTCAGCCTTCAGGTACTGCGCGTGTCCAAGATGATGGTCTTTACGGGGAACGCTAACCCCGATCTGGCTCGGCGTGTTGTACGTCAGCTGCATATCCCTCTCGGTGACATCTCTGTCGGTAAGTTCTCCGACGGTGAAATTACTGCCGAGATCAATGAAAACGTCCGCGGTAAAGATGTCTTCATTATTCAGCCGACTTGCGCTCCGACCAACGATAACCTGATGGAACTGGTAGTGATGGCTGATGCCTTCCGCCGCTCCTCGGCTACTCGTATCACTGCTGTTATTCCTTACTTTGGTTATGCCCGTCAGGATCGCCGTCCGCGTTCCGCACGTGTGGCTATCAGCGCGAAAGTCGTTGCTGACATGCTTACCGTAGTCGGCATCGATCGTGTTCTCACGGTTGATCTGCATGCTGACCAAATCCAGGGTTTCTTCGATATTCCGGTAGATAACATCTACGGCTCCCCGGTATTGGTGGATGACATTGAAGATCAGCGCTTCGAAAACCTGATGATCGTGTCCCCGGACATTGGTGGCGTCGTGCGTGCACGTGCTGTTGCCAAATCCCTGGGCGTGGATCTCGGGATCATCGACAAACGCCGTGAGAAAGCCAATCACTCTGAAGTGATGCATATCATCGGTGATGTCGAAGGGCGTACCTGTATTCTGGTCGATGACATGGTCGATACCGCCGGCACTCTGTGCCACGCGGCCAAGGCCCTGAAAGAGCATGGCGCTGCCAAGGTTTTCGCCTACTGCACACACCCTGTGCTGTCCGGTCGGGCGATCGAAAACATCGAAAATTCCATGCTGGACGAACTGGTGGTGACTAACACCATCCCGTTGTCCGCTGCTGCTCAAGCCTGCTCGCGTATCCGTCAACTGGATATCGCGCCGGTAGTTGCCGAGGCGGTCCGCCGCATCAGCAATGAAGAATCGATCAGCGCGATGTTCCGTTAAGGGCCCTGCCCTTCTCGAATGTCTCGTTGACGAAAAGCGCCCCGCCCCGGCATTCCTGTCGGGGCGGGGCTTTTTTGCCCATATCGCCTTTAGCGCTGGTCGCAACCGCTGGGGCGAATGTGGTTATTTTGGAGATACAACATGAACGATTTTACTCTGAATGCTGAAGTGCGTTCCGACCTGGGGAAAGGTGCGAGCCGCCGCCTGCGTCGTCTCGCAAGCCTGGTACCAGCTGTAGTTTACGGTGGCGAAAAAGCCCCTGAATCCATCAGCATGCTGGCTAAAGAAGTTGCCAAACTGCTCGAAAACGAAGCGGCTTACAGCCACATCATCGAGCTGAACGTTGGCGGCAAAAAGCAAAACGTCATCATCAAAGCTCTGCAGCGCCACCCGGCTAAAGGCCACGTGCTGCACGCTGACTTCGTACGCGTAGTCGCTGGCCAGAAACTGACCGCTGTTGTGCCTGTACACTTTGTTGGTGAAGAAGCCCCGATCAAGAAAGGCGGCGAAGTTTCGCACGTTGTTGCTGAGATCGAAGTGACCTGCCTGCCGAAAGATCTGCCTGAGTTCATCGAAGTCGATCTGACTGACGCTGAAATCGGTTCGATCATTCACTTGTCCGACCTCAAAGCCCCTAAAGGCGTTGAGTTTGTTGCTCTGGCACACGGTGATGACAAGGCTGTTGCCAACGTCCACGCTCCACGTGTTGCTCCAGAAGCTACCGAAGAAGGCGCAGCAGAGTAATTCACTCTGTGAAGCCGGAGTGATCAAGTAACATCGCGGACTGGAACGTAGCGAGAAAGCGGGCGAGAACGCGGAGTTTACATAATGGTAAATGAGCACTTGTCGTCCACTTTCGCCGCACTCCCGGATTGCGGCGATGTTATCCACCACTCCAAGGAAGGGCCCCTATCGTGACTGCCATCAAACTGATCGTTGGCCTGGGAAATCCAGGCGCTGAATACGAACAGACCCGGCATAACGCAGGGGCCCTTTTTGTTGAGCGCATCGCGAACGCGCAAGGTGTGAACCTTGTGGCCGATCGCAAATATTTCGGCCTGACCGGGCGCTATTCGCACCAGGGTCAGGATGTTCGTCTGCTGATTCCCACCACGTACATGAACCGCAGCGGCCAGGCCGTGGCGGCACTCGCCGGTTTCTTCCGCATCACGCCTGAAGAAATCCTCGTGGCGCATGACGAACTCGACTTGCCTCCGGGCGTCGCCAAGCTCAAGCAGGGCGGCGGCCATGGCGGTCACAACGGGTTGCGCGACATCATCGCGCAACTGGGCAATCAGAATACCTTTCACCGCTTGCGGCTTGGCATTGGCCACCCGGGCGTTGCCAGTATGGTTTCAAATTTCGTCCTGGGTCGTGCGCCACGCGCCGAACAGGAAAAACTCGATGCCAGCATCGACTTTGCCCTCGGCGTGCTGCCGGATATCCTCGCCGGGGAATGGAACCGCGCGATGAAAAACCTGCACAGCCAGAAGGCCTGACTCACTCCTCGGGGAAAACACCATGGGATTCAATTGCGGCATCGTCGGCCTGCCTAACGTCGGCAAGTCCACCCTATTCAACGCCCTGACCAAATCCGGGATCGCGGCCGAGAACTTCCCCTTCTGCACCATCGAGCCGAACACCGGTATCGTGCCGATGCCGGATCCGCGTCTGGAAGCCCTGGCGGCCATCGTTAACCCCAAGCGCATCCTGCCGACCACCATGGAATTCGTCGACATCGCAGGCCTGGTGGCCGGCGCGTCGAAAGGTGAAGGCCTGGGCAACAAGTTCCTGGCCAACATCCGTGAAACCGATGCCATCGCCCACGTGGTCCGCTGCTTCGAAGACGAGAACGTGATTCACGTCTCCAACAGCGTCGACCCGAAACGCGACATCGAGATCATCGACCTGGAACTGATCTTCGCCGACCTCGACAGCTGCGAGAAGCAACTGCAGAAAGTCGCGCGCAACGCCAAGGGTGGCGACAAGGACGCGGTGGTCCAGAAAGGCCTGCTGGAACAATTGATCGCTCACTTCACCCTCGGCAAGCCTGCGCGCACCCTGATGAAGACCATGGGTGTCGACGACAAGGCCGTGATTCGTGGTTTCCACCTGCTGACCACCAAGCCAGTCATGTACATCGCCAACGTCGCTGAAGACGGTTTCGAGAACAACCCGCTGCTGGATATCGTCAAAGCCATCGCCGAAGAAGAAGGCGCCATGGTGGTTCCGGTCTGCAACAAGATCGAAGCCGAAATTGCCGAGCTGGAAGACGGCGAAGAGAAAGACATGTTCCTCGAAGCCCTGGGTCTTGAAGAGCCTGGCCTGAACCGCGTGATCCGCGCCGGCTACGAGATGCTGCACCTGCAGACCTACTTCACCGCCGGTGTCGAAGAAGTCCGCGCCTGGACCGTCCGCGTCGGTGCCACCGCACCCCAGGCCGCCGGCGTAATCCACACCGACTTCGAAAAAGGCTTCATCCGCGCCGAAGTCATCGCCTACGACGACTTCATCCAGTACAAGGGCGAAGCCGGCACCAAAGAAGCCGGGAAATGGCGCCTGGAAGGCAAGGACTACATCGTGAAAGACGGCGACGTGATGCACTTCCGTTTCAACGTGTAAAAACAGCTACGCAACAAAAAGCCGCGTTTGATACGCGGCTTTTTTGTGCCTGGAATCCGGGCAACACCACCAAACCTGTAGGAGCGAGGCTTGCCCGCGAAGGCGTCATCACTGACGCTAAAAGCTTCGCGGGCAAGCCTTGCTCCTACGGGTCCGCGTATTGTCAGGCCTTTTTGGTGCGCGGCAAGAAGATCGCCAACACCCCAAACAGCGGCAGGAACGAACACAGGAAGTACACGTATTCAATCCCGTGGACATCCGCCAGATGCCCCAGCAACGCCGCGCCAATCCCGCCAAAACCGAACATCAGGCCGAAGAACACCCCGGCAATCATCCCGACATTGCCCGGCACCAATTCCTGCGCGTACACCACGATCGCGGAAAACGCCGAGGCCAGGATGAAGCCGATGACCACGCTGAGGATGCTGGTCCAGAACAGGTCAACATGGGGCAGGATCAAGGTGAACGGCGCCACGCCGAGGATCGAGAACCAGATCACGGCCTTACGCCCGATCTTGTCGCCAATCGGCCCACCGAAGAAGGTCCCCGCCGCCACCGCGCCCAGGAACAGAAACAAGTGCAGCTGCGAACTGGCCACCGACAGGTCGAACTTCTCGATCAGGTAGAAGGTGAAGTAACTGGTGAAACTGGCCATGTAGAAATACTTGGAGAACACCAGCAAGCCCAGGACCACCAGCGCGCCGATCACTCGGTTTTTCGACAAGCCGTGAGTCGCGGCCTGACCCTGCTTGAGCTTGAACAGGTTCAAGTGATTGGCGTACCAGCGGCTGATGCGATAGAGCACGAACAGCGCAAACACCGCGAACAAGCCGAACCACGCAACGTGGCCCTGACCGTAAGGAATGATGATCGCCGCCGCCAGCAACGGACCGAACGCCGAACCGGCGTTACCACCGACCTGGAAGGTCGATTGCGCCAGGCCGAAACGCCCGCCCGAGGCCAGGCGCGCCACGCGAGAAGCTTCCGGGTGAAAGGTTGAAGAGCCGATGCCGATCAATCCCGCCGCCAGCAGGATCATCGGGAAGCTGCCCACCTGCGACATCATCAAAATGCCGATCAATGTGCAGACCGTCCCGGCCGGCAACAGCCACGGCTTGGGATGGCGATCCGTGTAGTAACCGACCCACGGCTGCAACAGCGAGGCGGTCAGCTGGAACGTCAGGGTGATCAGGCCGACCTGGGTAAACGTCAGGCCATAATTGGCCTTGAGCATCGGGTAAATTGACGGCAGCACCGACTGAATCAGGTCGTTGATCAAATGCGCCAGCGCCACCGCGCCGATGATGCGCATGACTAAGGGACTGCTTTGCGGCGTCGCGGATGCCGGCGTTGCGCCGGTCTGGGCATTGCTGATAGCCATGGGAATTTCCGTACTACAGATGGGTGCACACGGGCAGGTGCGCCAATGTGCCATTTTTCAGTGCAACAACGCTATCCCCTTAGCCTGCTAACGACCTCGACGTTCATCGAAGAGTGGGTGATAGCGCAACGCCATGGTCTGAATCTTGCCTTGTTTCTCCCCTTCAACGCGGCCCCCTTACAAAGGGGATCGAGAATGGGAAGTTTCGCTACAGAGTCGGCCTACAGAGCTGGCGAGGGTGAACTTTCGAGGCCTTTTAAAAGGGCACAAGTCGCGGTCGCAACGATCACGACGCACGCCAATGGTGCGTGGTGTCCAGAGGAGTCATGGGGCATGCAGGCTTTTTTATCACCGGGGATCGGGCTGCTGGGGCGTTTTGGCTTCGCGCGCAAATTTCAGCTGCTGTTTCTGCTGTTTATCCTGCCGTTGGGCGGCAGTCTGTGGATGATCGGTCAGGATTATCGGGACAAACTGCAGCTCATTTCCGGCGAACGTGCCGGGGTTCGTCAACTGCTGGCCCTGGATGCGCTGGATAACCTGCTCGCCGCCCAGCGTGACCGCGCCGCGCGCTGGCGCGCCACCGAAACCAATCGCCAGCCAACCCCCGCCACCATCGCCGCCATGGGCGCGTTCGACGCCGTGCAACCCGCCGTCGCCCAAGCCACCACGGACCTGGGCAACGCGCTGAAAACCGAAGGCGCCGAAGGTGAAACCCTGGCCCGCTATCAAGCCCTGCAAACCGCCCTCAATGGCCTGGACTCGAAAAGCCTCAGCGGCGTCGGCTGGTGGCCGGACGGTTACGATCGCTTCACCAACGCCTTGAGCGCCCTGCAAGCCTTGCGCGAACAGATCGCCATGGACAATCGCTTGACCCTGGCGCCCTGGCTGGAAACCTATTTGCTGACGCAGATCTCCACCCAACACGCGCCGGACCTGATTGAACGGGTCGGACGCCTTGCAGCGGTTGGCCAGGCGTCAGTGGTGTCCGGGCAGTTCACGCTGCAAAGCCGTCTGCAACTGCGGGACTTGCGCGGACGCATCGGTGATGCCCGCGAACAGCTTGTCAAAACGGCTAGCCTGCTGGAAGCCCGCCTGCCCAGCGCCCTGCAAACCTGGGCCGGGCAATACCATGACAGCCTCAAGCATCTCGATGGGACCTTGAAGGTCCTCGACGACGGTGTGTTCGGCGGCAGCATCAACCTCAAGCCGGACGACTTCGAACACAACCTCGACGCGCTGCTGACCGACCTCGCCTCCCTGCGCCAGCAATCCCTGGTGTCGCTGGATCAACGCCTGGATTACTACCACACCTCGGCCATTCGCCAGTTCATCCTGGTGGCGGCGATCTTTGGTTGCCTGCTGTTGGCCGCGCTGTACCTGTTCGTGTGTTTGCGGGCCTCGATCCGGCGTAGCGCCAGCGGTATCACCGTGCTGGCCGAAGCCTTGCGTGACGGCAACCTGAGCCTGCAAGTGCCGGTGCAAGGTCGCGACGAATTGGCGGCAATCAGCACCGCGCTGAACGTCGCGGTGGTGCAACTGCGCAACAGTTTGCTCGGGGTCGATCACGAGACTTTGCAGTTGAGCAACGCCGTGCGCACCCTCAACGATCATTCCAGCGGCGCCTTGGGCGAAGTCGAGGCCCAGCAAATCCAGATCAGCCAGATCGCCGCTGCTGCCACGCAACTGGCCGCCACCTCCCAAGGGGTCGCCCAGAGTTGTGAACAGGCGTCCGGCAGCGCCCAGCATACCCAGCGAATCGCCGCCGACAGCAGCCGCGACAGCCAACGCACCACGGCGAGCATTCAGCAGCTCAATCAGCGGCTCAACGACACGGCGGCAGCCTTGGGTCGGGTCAGTGAGCAGGGGCAGCAGATTCAATTGGTGGTCGACACCATTCGCGGCGTTGCCGAGCAGACCAACCTGCTGGCGCTCAACGCAGCCATCGAGGCGGCTCGCGCCGGAGAGCAAGGTCGCGGCTTTGCCGTGGTGGCCGATGAGGTACGCAGTCTGTCCCAGCGCACGCAATCGTCCACCGCGCAGATCGCCAGCACCGTCGACAGCCTGCGCAGCACGGTGAATGAAGCAGTGACCCTGATGGAAGCCGCTTGCGGCCAGGCTCAGACCGACGCTGAAGCCGTCACGGGCCTCGGCGCACGCCTGGGGGAAATCGCCAGCGCCGTGCAAAGCGTCACCGACACCCTGGCGCAAATCGCCACCGCTGTCGAAGAGCAAGCGAGCACCGCCGATGAGGTCAGCGGCAACATCCAGCAGGTCGATCAGACGGCCGTCAGGTTGCTGGAAGGCGCGCGGGCCGTGAACCTTGCGGCAGATACCTTAAGCCAGGGCAGCAAGGCCTTGAGCGCGAATACCGGGAGATTTCAGCTCAGCTGACACCCTGCCCTGCCCCGGTTTTTCGGCTCAGGACGATAAGCGGTTGAAAGTGTAGAGAAATATTTTAGATTTGCGCTTGACGCATCTGCATTACCGGTGAATAATGCGCGCCACTTGGCTACATAGCTCAGTTGGTTAGAGCATAGCATTCATAATGCTGGGGTCCGGGGTTCAAGTCCCTGTGTAGCCACCAAGTACTAAAAACGGCTTACCGAAAGGTAGGCCGTTTTTTTATGCCTCGAGAAAAGTGCTGCGCCCGATCAGGCACGCAGCGTCGACAACGCGGACAAGCCCCGCTCCCAAATTTGCCAGGTACGCAGCCAGACCATGGCCTGCCAGTCGCTGTCAGCCGGATAGAACTGCTCCAGTAAATTGAGCTTGATCCCGCGCCCCACCGCATCACTCGGATTGCCATGCAGGTGCAGCCAGTGGTCATCGCGCAAATGCCGATGAACGTCGGCCCCCGGATACGTCCCGCACTCGATCACAAACGGCATCAATCGCACGTTAGGCAAAGCATTAAGCAGCGCTTGCGAGGTGTAACCCGTCGCAGTCGCGGCCACTCCGGTTTCGCTCGTGGTGTTGGCGCCAGTGTGCAAGGTGTAGAGCCATGGGCCGTAAATCGCCTGGGCATCGTCCAGCGCCGAATAGGCCGCTTCGGTAATGGTCAGCAGCATCGGATGACCGTATTCACCCGCGCCCGTGTGCAAGTCGAAACACAGGGCGACCTCGGCGTGGGCGATGTGTTGCTGAATGATCCGGTGCAGCGTGCGGTTCGACCAGCTCGGCGCCAGGCCGCCAAAGAACAATCCATCGGGATGACTGTGCTGGCCACCCTCGACGATCGACATCACCGCCGGCCAGCCGTGCTCTTTGATCTGCGCCTCAAGCAAGGCATCCGCCCGATCACGCTCGGGGCCGTGCAACTCAGCGCAGGCATAGATTTGATGCAGCAACCCATAGGCCTGGTTATCCGGCACAGGACGTTCGAAGTTCAGGTGATTGCGGTTCAGATCGATGTTGTCTTCATTGACCCGACGCAACCACGCCGTGCCCCACGGGTTGATCAGATGGATCATCACCACCGCGACATCCGCCGGTAGCGAACGCTTACCCAAGTCTTGCAACCATTTGATCTGACAGCCCGAGCCATAGAAGCCTTCGACCCCGTGGGTGCCGCTCAGCGCGATCAGCAGCCGTTTGGCGCGCGGATCGCCCAGCACCGCCACATCGGTGCTCAACGGCTCGCCGAACGGCCCTTTGAGCGGATGCGGATACTCGGTCAAGGTCGCGCCGGCCGCCGTGGCCGCCGCGAGGAATTGTTCACGTTGCCCACGGTAACTCGGCTGGGTAGGAAACTCGGTCTGCATGTGTGCCTCTTGTTGGTTTTCTGGCCGCTGTGTTGCTCTCGACCCTACAGAAAATTCACCGACTGATGAAGGGCAAAAGTGTTGTGGCGGTCGGACGCGGTTTGCGTCGCACCCTGTCGGCCGATAAAGTCCCCGGATCTTTTATCCCACGGACGGAGTGCCCCACGTGTTCCCAGCCTTCCACTTGAGCCGCTATCGCCTGCCAGCCTTGTCGCTGATCGCCGCCGCATTAACCCTCGCCGCCTGCAACGCACCGCCCACGTCGACACTGCCCCTCGCACCGGAAGCCGGCTCGGGTTATCGCACCGACCTGCAAACCCGGCACGCCTCGAAACACATGGCGGCGGCCGCCAATCCGCTAGCGGCTGCGGCCGGGCGGGAGATGTTGCGTCAGGGCGGTTCGGCCATCGATGCGGCCATTGCGATGCAAGCCGTGTTGACCCTGGTGGAACCGCAATCCTCAGGTATCGGTGGCGGCGCGTTGATTGTGCTGTGGGACGGGAAAGCCGTGCGCACGTATGACGGTCGGGAAACCGCTCCGTCTGGCGCCACCGAGAAACTTTTCCTGCAAGCCGATGGCACGCCGATGCCGTTCACCCAGGCGCAGATCGGTGGCCGTTCAGTGGGGACGCCCGGGGTGTTGCGAGCGCTTGAGCTGGCGCATCAGAAACACGGACGCCTGCCCTGGGCGAAGCTGTTCGAACCGGCGATAAAACTCGCGGAACACGGCTTTGCCATCTCGCCGCGTTTGCATCAGCTGATTGCTTCCGACTCGTCGATGCAGCGGTCGCCGGACATGATGGCGTACTTTCTGAATGCCGATGGCAGCCCGAAAGCGGTGGGGACATTGCTGAAAAACCCGCCGCTGGCCGCCGTGCTGAAACGCATCGCCAAAGAAGGGCCGGATGCGTTGTACAAAGGGCCGGTTGCCGAAGAAATCGTCGCCAAAGTCCAGGGGCATAAAAACCCGGGCAGCCTGTCGCTGAACGATCTTCAAGGCTACAAGGCCAAGGAGCGCGCGCCGCTGTGCACCGACTACAAACGCTGGCAAGTCTGCGGCATGCCGCCACCGTCGTCCGGCGGGATTGCCGTGGCGCAGATCCTCGGCACCCTGCAAGCCCTGGAAACCCGCGACCCGCGCCTGGCCCTGGCGCCGCTCAAACCCCACAAGACCGATAAACCCGCCGGCATCGAACCCGCCCCCGAAGCCGTGCACCTGATCTCTGAAGCCGAACGCCTGGCCTACGCCGACCGCGCGCAATACGTGGCCGACACCGACTTCGTGCCCGTGCCGGTCAACGGCCTGGTAGATCCCGCTTACCTGGCCAGCCGCGCCGCCCTGATCGGCGATCGCAGCATGGGCACGGCCAAACCCGGCACGCCGCCGGGCATTCAAGTCGCTTACGCGCCGGACCGCTCGCCACTGCGCATCTCCACCTCGCAAGTGGTCGCCGTCGATGACGAAGGCGGCGCAGTGTCCATGACCACCACCGTCGAATCGGCGTTCGGCTCGCACCTCATGGTCCAGGGCTTCATGCTCAATAACCAGATGACCGACTTTTCGTTCATCCCCGAAGAGAACGGGCAGAAAGTCGCCAACCGCGTCGAACCCGGCAAACGCCCGCGTTCTTCCATGGCCCCTACCCTGATCTTCGACCGCCAGAGCGGCGAATTCCTCGCCACCGTCGGCTCCCCTGGCGGCTCGCAAATCATCGAATACGTCGCCAAATCCACCATCGGTCTGCTCGACTGGAACCTCGACCCACAAACCGCCATCAGCCTGCCCAACTTCGGCAGCCGCAACGGCCCGACCGAACTGGAACAAGGGCAGTTCAGCCCGGCGTTGATTCAGGCGCTGAAAGACAAGGGGCATGTGGTGAATGAAATCGACATGACCAGCGGGACTCAGGCGATTGTTCGGGTCAAGGATGCGCAGGGAAAGGCTTCGTTGGAAGGTGGGGCCGATCCGCGGCGTGAGGGGGAAGCGTTGGGGGATTGAGTCATACGCAGGAATGAGAAAAGGCTTACCGGGAGGTAGGCCTTTTTGATATTGCCTGCCAGACAGTTGCGCGCCGAGAGGCGGATGTCGCGGAGTGAATCGTTACCAAGCCTAGCGGCTGATCTTCAGCGCTTGCCGCGCCTGATGCTTTTCCAGCGCCAGGTCGATCAGGCGGCTGACCAGTTCGCTGTAAGTCATGCCCGTGGCCTGCCACAGCTTGGGGTACATGCTGATGCGGGTGAAGCCGGGCAGCGAGTTGATCTCGTTGATCAGCACTTCGCCGCTGTCGGTCAGGAACACATCGACCCGCGCCAGGCCAGAACAGCCCAGCACCTGGAAGGCCTCGACGGCCAGGGCGCGAATACGTTCGCTCGCTTCGACGCTGATGTTGGCCGGAACCACCACTTGGGCGGCCTGGTCGTCGATGTATTTGCTGTCGTAGGAATAGAAGCCGCTGCTCACGACGATCTCGCCACAGCCACTGGCGATCGGCTGATCATTGCCCAGCACCGCGCATTCAATCTCGCGACCGCTGACGGCAGATTCGATCAGTACTTTTTCATCAAAGCCCAAGGCCAGTTCGACCGCCACCGTGTATTCGGCTTCGTTGGTCACTTTGCTCACGCCCACCGAAGAACCCTGGTTCGCCGGTTTGACGAACAGCGGCAGGCCGAGTTTGCCTTGTACTTCAGCGAACCCGGTGCGCTTGGCACTGGCGCGGTTCAACGTCACAAAGGGCGTGACCGCGATCCCCGCGTCACGCAGCAGGCGCTTGCTGATGTCCTTGTCCATGCACACCGCAGAACCCAACACATCGGAGCCGACAAACGGCAAATCCGCCATGCGCAGCAAGCCTTGCAGGCAGCCGTCTTCGCCGAGGGTGCCATGGACGATCGGGAAGATCACATCGACGTGGCCCAGCAGTTCCTGGCTCGAGGTTTCCACCAATTGCTGACTGGCCTTGCCCGGCACCACCGCCAGTTCGCGATTGGATTGATTGAGGGCGATCAGCGCCGGGTTTTCCTGATTGAGCAGGAAGTTGGAGGGGTCGTTGAGGTGCCAGTGCCCCTGTTTGTCGATGCCGATCAGCACCGGTTCGAAGCGCGAACGGTCCAGTGCATCGACAATGTTTTTCGCCGATTGCAGCGACACTTCATGCTCCGCCGAACGGCCGCCAAAAATAATTCCTACCCGCAGCTTGCTCATTGCCTGGCCTCATGGTGAATGTGCTGTTTGATACCACGGTAACGCCGATGAGTTAAAGGCTGAAACTTCGTGCAACCTCGACGGGTCATTGCTAATACGCATCCCGCCATACAGAGGCCGCCCTTGAACGCTCCGACCGATCGTCGCAACAGCCTCTCTCTGGACGGGCTCAACTTCTTTCTCGCCGATGTGCGCGACGGGCTCGGGCCGTACCTGGCGATCTATTTGCTCGCGGTGCACCACTGGGACCCGGCCAGCATCGGCCTGGTAATGACCCTGGCCGGGATCGCCGCGTTGCTGACCCAGACGCCTGCCGGAGCGCTGATCGACCGCACTCGCCGCAAACGCGGGGTAATCATCGTGGCGGCGCTGCTGGTGACGGTGAGTTGTCTGCTGCTGCCGTTCATTACGTCGTTCACCCTGGTGGCGATGACCCAAGCCTTGAGCGCCGTCGCGGCCTCGGTGTTCGCCCCGGCCATCTCTGCCATTTCACTGGGCATCACCGGGCCACGGGCCTTTACCCGTCGCACCGGGCGCAATGAAACTTTCAATCACGCGGGCAATGCTGTCGCGGCGTTGCTGGCCGGTGGTTTTGCCTATTTGTTTGGTCCGGTGGCGGTGTTTTACCTGATGGCGGTAATGGCCCTGGCCAGCGTGATTGCCATCAGCTTCATCTCGCCCCAAGCCATCGATCACGACGTTGCCCGAGGCTTCGACCCGCAGGGCCCGGCCCATGGCGAACAGCCTTCCGGCCTGAATGCCTTACTGCACAACCGGCCGCTGCTGGTGTTCGGCATCTGCTGCGGGCTGTTCCACCTGGCGAATGCGGCGATGCTGCCGCTGGTGAGCCAGAAACTGTCCCTGGTGAATCTGCAGATGGCCACACCGCTGACATCCGCCTGCATCGTCGCCGCGCAATTGGTCATGGTGCCGGTGGCGCTGCTGGTGGGATGGAAGGCCGATGTCTGGGGGCGCAAACCGTTGCTGCTCGCCGGCTTCCTGATCCTGCCCTTGCGCGGGGTGCTGTATACCCTGTCGGATGATCCGTACTGGCTGGTGGCGGTGCAGTTGCTGGACGGCGTCGGTGCCGGGATCTTCGGCGCCTTGTTTCCGGTGGTGATCAAGGACCTGACCCAAGGCACCGGACGCTTCAATGTGAGCCTGGGCGCGCTGTCGACGGTGTTCGGCCTGGGCGCCGCACTGAGCAATGGCTTGGCCGGGCTGGTGGTTCAGCAAGCGGGGTACAGCGCGGCATTCCTCACCTTGGCGGCGATAGCGGGAGCAGCGCTGGTGTTGCTCGTGGTGGCGATGCCCGAGACGTTGAATCGCGGGTCCACCATGGCTGACCAACCGGTGGCCACTGCGCTGACCTGATCAGCGACTGGCCACCAAATGCGCGCCGAACAGCAGGTAACAACTGCCGGCAAAACGGTCCAGCCATTTGCGCGAACGCTCATAAACGCCGGCGACCCGGCGACTGGCAAACAGTAGCGCCACGCTGCAATACCAACTGAACGACAGGCTTGCCATGGTCAACACCGCCAGCGCCAGCAACATCGGTGGCGGTGAGGCCGGCATGGCCGTGGCGAAAATCGTCGCGACGAACAGCGCCGACTTGGGATTGGTCATGTTGCCCAAAAAGCCCCGCCCATAGGCCGACAGCAGCGTACACCCTGCCCCGTCCAGCGAGTCGCTTGCACCCGGCACCCGCGTCGGTTTGCGCTTGAACTGCTTCAACCCCAGATAGATCAGGTAACAGCCACCGGCAATCTTGAACGTCAGATAAAGCGTTGGCGCCGCGCTGAACAGCGACTTGATGCCCAGGCCTCCGGCCAAGCCCCACAACACCGTGCCCGTGGCGACGCCCAACGCGGAGACTACGCCGTGCCGTCGGGAACAACTGGCCGACAATTGTGCGATGTTGAAGAAGTTGGGGCCCGGCGTGATAACGGCGACCGTCCACAAAAGGGCCAGAGACAATAACGGCGCGGCGTAACTCAGGTGGCTCAGTTCCACTGGAAGAATCGCCTTCATGGCATCGGAGGATTTTGCACCTTGCAACATTTTGTCGCGCTTTTCTACTTGTCGTTGTGATGTATCGGTCAGCAGACAGACCCCTGTTCCTGGGTTAACGTGCTCTGAACCGAGTACAAGACAACAGCACCATGGCCAAGCACACGCTCCCCAACGACTGGCTTCACCGCGCGCCCAACGTTGGCGGGCTGGAGCGTATCGAGGCGTATTTTGCCGGCCACGGCTACGAGTTGCATCGTCATGACACCTACGCCATCGGCCGCACCCTGGCCGGGGTGCAGCGCTTTCAGTACCGCGGCGGCTGGCGGCACAGTCTGCCGGGTGGGACTTTGGTGCTGCACCCGGACGAGATCCACAATGGCGAAGCCGGCACCGACAGCGGCTTTCATTACCGAATGATGTACATCGAACCGGCGCTGATCCAGCAGATACTCGGCGGTCAGCCGTTGCCGTTCATCAAGACTGGCCTGTCCACCGATCCACGCTTGTTCGCGGCCACCGATGTGCTGATGCGCAGCCTGGACGACCCGCTCGACCCACTGGAGGAACAGGACGCGCTGTTCGATCTGGCGCACGCCCTGAGCACCGTTTCCGGCACACCTGGCAAACGCCAGGGCTTCGACTATGTGGCCGCGGAGCGGGCCCGGGAGTTCATGCACAGCGCCCTTGATCGCACCGTGACCCTGGAGGAACTGGCGCAGCACAGCGGGCGGGATCGCTGGAGTCTGTCGCGGGATTTCCGCCTGTTGTTCGGCACCAGCCCTTATCGCTACCTGACCATGCGGCGCCTGGACCTGGTCCGCGCGTTGCTGATCCAGGGCCAGTCGCTGGTCAGCGCCGCCCTCACCGCCGGCTTCACCGATCAGAGCCACATGACCCGCCAATTCAGCAAAACCTACGGCCTGTCACCGGCGCGCTGGATGAAAATGCATCGGCGCTGAAGCACGCACAATCGTTCAAGAATTCACATCGACAGGCTGGTTATCGTGGGCCCGGAATCAATCTGGAGTACCCCTCGATGAACACGTTAAAAAGCCTGAACTTCCTGCAGAAAATCGAGCTGATCGACCAACACTGGTCACCCCGGGTCATCGCTGAAATGAACGACTATCAGTTCAAAGTGGTAAAGCTGCTGGGGGATTTCATCTGGCACGATCACCTGGACACCGACGAAACCTTCATCGTCCTCGAAGGGCAATTGCGCATCGACTTTCGCGATGGTCATGTGTTGATTTCGGCCGGTGAGATGTACGTCGTGCCCAAGGGCGTCGAGCACAAGCCGTCGGCGGAACAGGAAGTGAAACTGCTGCTGATCGAACCCAAGGGCGTGGTGAACACCGGCAGCGAAGGCGGCGAACGCACGGCGGTGAATGATCTGTGGATTTGAAAAACAGCGCCAATGCGCAGACTGTGGCCGTCGCGATCACTTGACCGACTTCCCGGTCGACGAATAAGGACATTCCATGAGCGACTTCCCGACCCTCGAAACACCGCGCCTGCTGTTACGCGAAATCGTAACGGCCGATGCCCCTACGGTGCTGGCGATTCACGGCGATGAACAGGCGATGCGCTGGTTTGGCATGGACCCGATGACCGACATCACCCAGGCCCAGGCCTTGGTCGAGACATTCGCCGAATCGCGCACGCTGCCCAATCCCGGTATCCGCTGGGGCATCCAGTCCCGGGAGCAGAATGAATTGCTCGGCAATTGCGGCCTGTTCAAATGGAACAAACCCTGGAAAAGCTGCTCACTGGGTTTTGCGCTGGGGCAATCGGCCTGGGGCAAGGGCATCATGTCCGAAGCGCTGCAAGCCACGCTGGTTTGGGGGTTTGCACAGATGCAGCTCAATCGGATCGAAGCCACGGTCCACCCGGACAACCAAGCGTGTTTGAAGCTGCTCGAACGCTTGGGTTTCGTCCAGGAAGGTCGCCTGCGCCAGGCGGGTTTCTGGCTGGGGGAACATCACGATTTGCTGCAACTTTCATTGTTGCGCGCAGAGTTTGCACCCTCGCCGATCCGGGGGACTTAGTCAGACTCGCTCAGGGCCTTGCCATCCACCGGGTCACCGATCTTCAAGAAGTGCCCACCGGCGACATGGTGCAAGGTGCGCAACGCATCGTGCCCCTCGAAGTGCCAGCGGCCGTCGCTGAATACACGCTCATCGGCCTGGGCGGCAATCACTTCGGCCAGAAACAGGTCGTATTGCTGATGATTGTGCGGCTCCGGCAGCAGCCGGCATTCCAGCCATGCGACGCAACCTTCCAGCATCGGCGCATCGATCAGCTCGCCGCTGAAGGTCTGCAAGCCATAGGCCTGGAACTTGTCCTGGCCTTGGCCTTGCTTCAATTCCAGGCCCGACGTCGAGCCCACGGTTTGCACGATATCGGCCTGCGCGGCACAGGGCACGTTCACCACGAATGTCCCCGAGGCTTCCAGCAGTTGTCGGGTCCAGGTGGACTTGTCCAGCACCACCGCGATTTTCGGCGGTTCAAAGTCCAGCGGCATGGCCCAGGCCGCGGCCATGATATTGCGCTGGCCGTCGTGGGCCGCGCTGACCAGCACGGTCGGCCCGTGATTGAGCAGGCGATAGGCCTTGGACAACGGAACCGGACGGCGATGGGAAACGGTCATGGGTGTCTGCTCCTGGGAAAAGCGCCGATTGTAGCGGGATCCCCCGGGCAAACATCAAGTCGCCAATTGATTGGCAAACTGGCCCACCGCGTTCACCACTTTCTGCGCGCCGTCGCGAATCTCGACGATGACCGTGCCCGCCTCCGCCGCCAGCGCCAGACCTTGTTCTGCCTGGACTTTGCCGTCGGTCATCAGGCTGACGGCATTGCGCGCCATGTCCTGGTTCTGCCGCACCACGCCGACAATTTCATCGGTGGCCTGGCTGGTGCGTGACGCCAGTTGCCGGACCTCGTCCGCCACCACCGCAAACCCTCGGCCCTGCTCACCGGCCCGCGCCGCTTCGATGGCCGCGTTGAGCGCCAACAAGTTGGTTTGCTCGGCAATGCCGCTGATGGTCTTGACGATGGTGCCGATCACCAACGATTGCTCGTTCAGCGCTTCGATGCCCTCACCGGCGGTTTGCATGTGTTTGGCCAGGTCGCGCATCACGTCCACCGCCTGAGTCACCACCGCCGTGCCGCGCTGGGCGCAGTTATCGGTTTGCAGCGACGTGCTGTAGGCAATGTTGGCGGCCTCGGCGACGGCTTGCTCCTGATTGATCTGATCGGTAATCACCGTGGCGAACTTCACCACTTTGTAGAGTTTGTTGTTGGCGTCGACCACCGGGTTGTAGGACGCCTCCAGCCAGACCTCGCGACCGTGACTGTCGATGCGTTTGAAACGGTCGGCGATAAACTCGCCATTGTTCAGACGGCGCCAGAAATTCTGATACTCGGCACTGTTGTACTCCTCAGGTGTACAGAAGGTGCGGTGATGTTTGCCCTGGATCTGCGCCAGGCTGTAACCCATGCCGTTAAGGAAGCGCTCGTTGGCGCTCAGCACATTGCCGTTGAGGTCGAACTCGATCACCGCCGTCGAACGCACCAGCGCACCGATCAGGTTCTCGTGTTCGCGAGACGCTTCGATGGTGCGGGTCAGGTCACTGGAGTAAATCGAGAAATGCTTGATCCGCCCGTCCGCCGAGCGCACCGGCTGCAGGATTGAGCGCAGCCACGCCTCGGCACCATTGCCGCGCGACAAACGCACGGTACCGGCGAAATGCTCACCGCGAGTCAGCGCATTTTTGAAGCGCCGATGGAATTCGTCGGACTTCACATGCGTCGGCACGATGTCTTCGATGTGCCGCCCGATCAGGTCATTGCTCTTGTAGAGCATCTCGCCAAGAAAATTCTGATTGACCGATTGCACCCGCCCATCAGGATCGAGGGTCAGGACCATCATCTCGCTTTCCAGGCTGTCCTTCACTTGCAGGAGGCTGGAGAGTTCTTCGCGAAGAGCGGACAGCTCCTGCTTCAAGCGTTTGTTGAACATGGGAAGGCACCGATGGGCAGGGAAAGAAAGCGGGATACAGCCTAGCCATCGGCCTTGTGGATATTTTCTGAAGAGTGGTTGAGGGTTGTCCTACAAAAATAATGGCGACGGAGCCTCTGTGAACGTTGCGTCAGATCGGTGGAGTAAACCTCCTTCAGGAATGCATCACAAACCGGGCTTCAAGCTTGTTCAATAACTCAAAGGTGTTCATGTAGGGAACTCCAAATACTTCACAAACATTTGGAATAGTGAATTTGCGTTTGATTTGCGGGTTATAGGCTTCGTGCGTCACGACCACTGCTCCTGTCGACATGGCCTTGGCTATGAGCCACGGGTCAGCGCCTGCAAGAAAGTCCTCTAGTGCGCCGGGTTTCATAAGCGGGATTTGTTCAGCCATTTTCGATGCGATGCTTGCGAAGGCAGCCTGCGTATTGGCATCACTGGCCTCATCGAAAATTTCAGCATTCTCTTTCACCCACTGAGTCAGTTCATCGTTACCTTTCGATAACTCGTCTCGCACCTGGACGATACTGGCGATCTCCAGTGCTTGGTGCTGATGAATCAGCCAAGACCAATAGCCCGGGCAGATGGACATGCCGTAGTAACGATTTTTAGCTTCAATCAGCGTGTTGGAGTCCAGCAAATGCTTCATGTAAGCAACCTGCCGGCATACGTTTTCAGCTTGGATGGTTGAATGCCCAGCAACTTTCCTGCTTCACGCAGCAACAGCCTTCCGCTTTGGGTTTCAGCGATGACGGCCTTGCTGAAGCGCACGCTGTTTCTCGTTGAGGCCGTTCGGTAATAGCTACCTCCGCCACTTTCCTTGTCCCGGTAGGCTTGCAACACCTGTTGATAATGAGCGACATAGTGCTCAGTCGATATGAAGCCAAGATCCCTGGCACGCCGCGCAATGACCAAGTGACTGACCCGAAAACCGGCGGCCAAGGGCGCAAGATTGCTCGTCCACTCCCGATCTGAATCCCATGCGGTCTGGAAGGCATCCTGCGGAACCAGAAACTCACCGGCAACCGCATTACAGAAAGCTTCTTCATTGTGATCACTGTGGCTACTGCCGTCGGATATACCCGAGCTGCCGATCCAGATGTGGGCCAGTTCATGCATCAATGTGAACAGCCTGGCGGTTGGCGCATCGGCGCTGTTGATAAAAACCACTGGAGCCAAACGGTCACTGATGGCAAAACCACGAAACTCACTGACATCCAGTTTGCGATGAGTATTGCCCAAGGCAACGCCACTGCGCATGACCAGAATGCCGACGGACTCGGCAGCGTTTATCAAGTCACGCAGGTAGTCGTCATGATTCTGGTGTTTAACATCCTCACTGATACGCAGCACCTCGCGCAGGTCGGTGACCACATCCAGAACAGACGATCGAATGGAAAAACGGCCGACAAACGGCAACGGCGAGACGCCATGATCCTTCAGGTAGTCGAGATACCAATGCTGCTTACGCAAGACATCCTTGATCGTGTCGATGAGGTTCAGGCTGGGTGGCGAAGGCGATACACCGCCAAGGGTACGTAAGTCAGGCAAAGGAAGATGCTCTGCGGGCGGCTCCTTCAAAAAAAGAAAACCGAACGGCACGTGCGCAATGGACGCCCACTTTTGCGCCTGATTGAAGGTTGGAAGACTCTTGCCTGCCTCCCAGTCTCTGATTCTTTCGGACTTTACAGGCAGCCCTTTGGCGATCTGTATTTCAGACAGGCCTGCGCGTAGCCGAGACCACGACAAGAGTGCGGGATTGATAAAAGCGAATTGGCTCATAAGTGATGTGCGCAACCTTGGAAGGAGCGTGTTTGAGATGGCGTAACTATAGGAGTCCGGTTTTAAGCCCGTCAATTGAAGGCCTGTAGCCTGTAGGACCGCGGTATAGACCGGTTATGAACCGTCCTGCACACGCTTCGGAAATGACGTTCAATTCGCCAGGAATTGCCTTACAACGAGAGCCATTTTCAGCCACTAACTCGAGAAACCCGCCGTGTCGCGGTAAAATCTCCTCCCCAATAAGAGGAAAGAGGCTACGCCCATTACCAGCTCCCTTCGCAAAACCCACCGCTCTAGCCCGGCCACATCAGGTATTCTCCAGCTAAATTGCAACAACATGCTGCACCGGTATCTACCCGATAAGGAGTTCCGTTTTGGAGTTATCGACTGCTTGCCGCCGCATCCGGGGCCGCTGATTGCGGTCAGCGCGTTGCACGCCGACCTCGGCCTGACCATGTTGCTGGGCTTGAGTATCGCGATTGCGGCGGTGATTCTGGCCGGTCCGCTGTACGGCAACTGGCTGTCCAAGCGCATGCACGTGGAAGAGCCGGCAGAACTCGGCGCGCTATTCAGCGCCCCGCCCAAGGCCCCGCGCCAGCCGAGTTTCGGCATGTCGTTGCTGATCATTCTGTTGCCTGTGTTGCTGATGCTCGGCAGCACCTTGGCGAAAGTCGCCATGAGCCCGGAAAGCACCGCCGCCCTGACCTTGAAATTCCTCGGTGAGCCTCTGGTGGCGCTGGGCATTGCAGTGATGGCGGCGGTGATCTGCCTCGGCTGGGCCAATGGCATGCGCCGCGAAGAAGTCGGCGGCACGTTGCGCAAAAGCCTGGCGCCGATTGCCGTGTTACTGCTGACCATCGGTGCCGGTGGTGGCTTGAAGCAAACGTTGCTCGATGCCGGCGTCAGCCAGACCATCAGTAAAGTCGCCGAAGGTGCGCACATGCCCTATCTGCTGCTGGCCTGGCTGATTGCGGTGGCGTTGCGTCAGGCCACCGGTTCGGCGACGGTCGCGACCACTACCACGGCGGGGATCCTGGCGCCGATGATGGCAGGGCTGGCGGCGACGCAAAGCTCATTGGTGGCGCTGGCGATTGGCGCCGGCTCGGTGTTTTTCTGTCACGTGAACGACGCGGGGTTCTGGATGGTGCGCGAGTACTTTGGCTTGCAGCTCAAGCAGACAATCTGGGTCTGGTCGATCCTGCAAACCATCGTGTCGGTGGTGGGGTTGGTAGGGACGTTGTTGTGGTGGCATTGGCTGACTTGATGGTCGCCTCGCCCGTCCCCGATATCGCTACAGACAAGGCGCCACGGAACGACTCTCGACCTTGGGCATGCGCGTGCCGAAATACGCCGTGCTGCTCACGCCCACCGCGCCCATCACCGCGCAGAAGATCACGCAGATCCACGGGCTCCACGGCATCAGGCCGATCAGCAACAGCGGTGTGATACTCGCCCAGGCGGCGTAGGCAATGTTGTAGGTGAAGGAGATCCCCGAGACGCGAATCCGCGCCGGGAACAGGCTGACCATTACCGACGGCACCGCGCCGACCACGCCACAACTGAGGCCGGCAATCGCATAGGCCAGACCGATCCAGTCCCCCCCGATGATCAGGCAGGTGTAGAGCACGCCAATGCCCAGCGGCAGTAGCAGGCTGTAGAGCATCACCGTGCGCCAGGCGCCGATGCGGTCGACCAGCAAACCGGCGAGCACGCAACCGATGTTCAGGAACACGATGCCTAACGCACTCAGGGCGAAGGTGTGGCTGGCGGTCATGCCGAAGGTTTTCTGCATCATGGTCGGAGTGATGACGACGAACACCACCACCGCCGACGTCAGCACGCAGGTGAGGATCATGGCCGGCAACATCGCCAGACGATGCTCGCGCAGCACCGTGCGCAGCGGCAGTTCGACCGCTTCATCGCGGCGGGCCTGCATGGCCATGAACACCGGGGTTTCGCTGAGCCAGCGCCGCAGCCAGACACCGATCACACCAAACACGCCACCGAGCAGGAACGGGAAGCGCCAGGCGTAATCGAGAATTTCAGCCGGCGTAAAAGCCTGGGCCAGGAAAGTCGCGGTCAGTGCGCCGATCAAGTAGCCGAATGTCAGCCCGGCCTGGAGAAATCCAAGCGCATAACCGCGATGGCCGGCCGGCGCGTGCTCGGCGACGAACACCCAGGCGCTCGGCACTTCACCGCCCACCGCCGCGCCCTGGAGGACGCGCAGCGCCAACAGCAGCAAGGGCGCGAAGTAACCGATCTGCGCGTAGGTCGGCATGATCCCGATCAGCAGGCACGGCAGCGCCATCATCAAAATGCTTAGGCTGAACACCTTCTTGCGCCCCAGTTTGTCGGCGAAGTGCGCCATCAGGATCCCGCCCAGCGGCCGCGCCAGGTAACCGGTGACGAAGATCCCGAAACTTTGCAGCAAGCGCAGCCATTCAGGCATTTCCGGCGGGAAGAACAGCTGGCTGAGGGTCAGGGCGAAAAACACGAAAATGATGAAATCGTAGATTTCCAGCGCCCCGCCGAGCGCCGCAAGGCCCAGGGTCTTGTAATCCGAACGGGTAAACGGCACCGGGCGCGTTTCGGTATTGGCAGTCATGAAAAGAACTCTGGCATGGGCAAAAAACCAAGGCGCCCATGGTCTACGCAAATGCGCCGGTGGACAACCCGATCAGCGCCCTGGGTTGGTTTTTAGCGGTTCTCTGTGCATTGAATTCGGCCCCACGACACCAATAATCGGGGGCTTTCCAACCCACAGGAAAGCCGCCATGAGCAGCCATACCCGCAGCAAACGCCTGACCGTTCCCCAATTGGTGGCCATGAAAGGCCAACAGAAAATCGTCTCGCTGACCGCCTACACCCGCTCGATGGCCGAGTTGATGGACCCGTTTGTCGACTTCGTGCTGATCGGCGACTCCACGGCCATGGTCGGCTATGGCCGCACCTCGACCCTGGACATGAGCCTGGAAGAAATCATCGGCCACACCCGCGCAGTGGTCGCCAGCACGCGATTGGCCTGCGTGATTGCCGACATGCCGTTCGGCAGCTATCAGGAATCACCCCAGCAGGCCTACCGTAATTGCGCCGAAGTGCTGGCCCGCACCGGTTGCGACGCGCTCAAGCTCGAAGGCGGCAAGGCCTTGGCCGGCACTGTGGAGTTTCTGGTGCAGCGCGGCATTCCGGTGATGGCGCATATCGGCCTGATGCCGCAATACGTCAACGTCATGGGCGGCTTCAAGGCTCAGGGGTTGAACGACACGACCGCCGCCGCCATCGAGGAAGATGCCCGCGCTCACCTCGCCGCCGGTGCGTTCAGCCTGTTGCTGGAAGGCGTGGCCGAACCGCTGGCCCGGCGCATCAGCGATTTTTCCGCAATGCCGATCATTGGCATCGGCGCCTCACCAGCCTGCGACGGGCAAGTGCTGGTGACCGAGGACATCCTCGGTCTGGGCGGCGACTATGTGCCGCGCTTCGTCAAACCCTATGCAGATGTCGGCGCGTTGATCAGCCAGGCGTTCGAGTGTTTCGCCGATGAAGTGCGCAACGGTCAGTTTCCACAGATGCAGCATTGTTATGGCGTGAGCTGACGCTCCCGCTCAATGGCTGCGGCCAGGGTCTTCACGGCCAGGCCGATGTCCTTGCTCCAATCCACGGTGTAGCTCAGGCGCAAGCAATCGCGCCACAACCCCTGTTGGCTAAACATTTCGCCGGGCGCAATCACAATGCCTTTGGCCAACAGGCGCTCGAACACCCGGCGCATGTCCACCGGGTGGACGGATTGCGCCCACAGCGTTGCGCCCCCCGCCGCTGCCACCACGTTGAGCTGGTCGGCGGCGTGCTCCTGGAGCAGGCGGGTCATTTGCGTCATGCGTTCATGGAGCAGGCCGCGCAACACCTGAGTGTGCTGATCGACGCGTCGCGAACCGTACAAGCGGGCCAGGGCTTTCTGCCGGATCGGCGACAGGCGAAACGCGCGGTCGAGGCACTGGCGCTGCATCGCAGCCTCCTGGCCACGGATCAACACATAGCCGAACGGTGCTTCCGAACCGATGACCTTATCGAAGGTAGAAAACACCACCAACCGCTCGGGATCGGCGAAATCCCGATAGCGCGGCTGCTCCGGCAGGAATCCGAATTCGCCATAGCTGTCGTTCTCGAACAACCAGACACCCCGTTCACTCAGCCATTCGCACAGCTGCTGTTTGTCGGCCGCTGGCATCAGGCTGCCGTGGGGAAGGCTCACGGTCGATGAGAACACCGCCAGCGCGACGGTTTCACGCTGCAACAGGTCGTGAACCTGCTGCAGGTCAAAGCGGCCATCGACGTGCAGCGGTACCTCGATCACGCGGATATGCGCAGCGTGCAACTGGCGCAAGATCGCCCAGGAACACGGCGACTCGACCAATGCCACGGTCCCGCGCAGGTTCAGTGCGGCCAATGACATGTCCAGCACACTGCGCAGATCGGCGCCGATGAACACCTGTTCCGGCCGCCAGTAATGCGCGGTCGAACGGGTGTAGCGCTCCGCCAGCACCGTGCGCAGTTCGATCTCGCCGAAGGGCTGATACAACGGCACCGCCGAACGCGGGTATTGGCGCGACAGTTCGCGCTCGGTCATCAGCAACGGGTTTTCCAGGGACAGCAACATCGATGGCGCATCGCTGCTCAGCGCCAGCATGCCGGGCTGGCGCGCGTAGGCGTAAATGTTGTCGAGCAGGTTGGCGGCCGGTGTCGGCGGTTGCATCGAGCCGGCCCGGCAGAAGTACCCGAGCTTGGGTCGAGAAAAAACCCGGCCCTCATCTTCAAGCAAGGCGTAGGCAGATTTGGTGGTGGACACCGAGACGTTCAGGCGCAACGCCAACTGACGCAATGACGGGAGCTTCCACTCGCCCTCGGTCCGGGTCGAGTCGATCAGCTCGACCAAGTAGCGGTACACGGCCTGATAAGCGAAGGGGCTTTCCTTGTTCAATCGCGGTCATTCCTTGAGGTAGGCACGGCGCAGCATCCTCCCATGATGCGCGGGGTGCAATGTGTGTCCCCCGCTAAAACAGCGCCGCAAAAAAACCGTGATTGATTTACTGTTGGCACCTGACCAGCCGGGCCTTTGCGGCCCGGAACATCACCATAATCATAAAAATCCGAGGTACTCCCGTGGCCGCTGATATCGACGATAGCCGCTATGCCCGTTTTGCCCTGCGCTGCTCCAGTTTTGCCGAACGCTGGTTCCCCGATTCCTGGGTGTTCGCCGCTCTGGCAGTGATCATCGTGGCCGTGGCGACGATGGCCATGGGCGCCAAACCCACCGACGCCGCCATGGCCTTCGGAGACGGGTTCTGGAGTTTGATTCCGTTCACCATGCAGATGGCGTTCGTGGTGATTGGCGGTTATGTGGTCGCCAGTTCGCCACCGGCGGTGAAGCTGATCGACCGCCTGGCGCGGATCCCGAAAAACGGCCGCTCCGCCGTAGCCTGGGTCGCACTGATTTCGATGGTCGCGTCGTTGCTGAACTGGGGTTTATCGCTGGTCTTCGGTGGTTTGCTGGTCCGCGCCCTCGCCCGCCGCACCAATCTGAAAATGGATTACCGCGCTGCCGGTGCTGCGGCGTATCTGGGTCTTGGCGCGGTGTGGGCGCTGGGGCTGTCATCGTCCGCCGCGCAATTGCAGGCCAACCCGACCAGCCTGCCGCCGTCGATTCTGTCGATCACCGGCGTCATCCCGTTCACTCAAACAATCTTTCTCTGGCAGTCCGGCGTGCTGTTGCTGGCGCTGATTGTGGTCTCGCTGATCATCGCCTACGCCACCGCCCCCGGCCCGAACAGCGCGCGCGATGCCAAGGCTTGCGGGATCGACCCGAGTTTCAACCTGCCGCCGCTGCAACCGCGCACCCGCCCCGGCGAATGGCTGGAACACAGTCCGTTGCTGACGATTTTGCTGGTGCTGTTGGCCGGCGGTTGGCTGTTCCATGAGTTCTCGACCAAACCGGCGATCAGCGCGATCTCCGGCCTGAACACCTACAACTTCCTTTTCATCATGCTCGGCGCCCTGCTGCACTGGCGCCCGCGCAGCTTCCTCGACGCGGTGTCCCGGGCGGTGCCGACCACCACCGGCGTGCTGATCCAGTTCCCGCTGTACGGCTCGATCGCCGCGCTGATGACCACCGTCAAAGGCACCGATGCCCAGACGTTGGCTCACCATATCTCGACCTTCTTCGTACAGATCGCGTCCCACGACACCTACGCGCTGTTGATGGGCGTGTACTCGGCAATCCTCGGCTTCTTCATCCCGTCCGGCGGCGGTAAGTGGATCATCGAAGCCCCGTACGTAATGCAAGTGGCCACGGACCTGAACTACCACCTGGGCTGGGCCGTGCAGATCTACAACGCCGCCGAAGCCCTGCCGAACCTGATCAACCCGTTCTACATGCTGCCGCTGCTGGGCGTGCTGGGGCTGAAAGCGCGGGACTTGATAGGGTTTTCATTCGTGCAGTTACTGGTGCATACGCCGCTGGTGCTGTTTCTGCTGTGGGCGTTGGGAACGACGCTGGTTTATACGGCGCCGGTGATGCCTTAATCGAGTTGGCTGCACCTGCTCGGGGGAGTGGGTGCGGTCAGGTTTGATCGGTAGGTAACACTTTCAACAATTCGGGCAACGCTGTCTGAACCGTGTCCCACACCACTTCAAGATTGATATCGAAATAGCCGTGAGCAATGCGATTGCGCATACCGCGCATGCTGCGCCATGGCACTTGGGTATTCTGAGAAGCGAACTCCCCGTAGCGATCCATAACCTTGGTCGCCGCCTCGCCAATGATGATGAGGCTCATGATGACGGCTTGTTGAGTACGCTTGTCGTCGAAAAACTCTTCCTTGCTCAGCCCTTCGACAAAAGTCAGCGCATCGGCCGCTGCCTCGCGCATATGGTCAAGGAGTCGCCAAGTCGGTTCTCGGTCATACGGGCCGTGCCTGATCAAGCACCTGCTGACGAAACTTCAATGGAAGGTCGCCCGGTGTCAGCAGGTCAACCGTAACGCCGAGCAAATCCTCAAGCTCAACCTGAAGACCGCCGAGATCAAACAGCGTGGCGCCGGGCAGAGCATCTACCAGCAGATCAAGATCACTTCCCTCTTTATCCGTACCGAGCAGCACCGAGCCAAATACTCGAGGGTTGGACGTACGGAATCGACCGACGACCTCTCGCACGGCTGCACGTTGTAGATCAAGCGCTGTAGAGGGTTTCATGATTCACCTTAACCAGGTCCGGTATCGCGCCAGTCTAGCAGCGCTTGAGGATGGTAAACACCGTGCACCAATACTGGATACGTGGCCAGGGCCGTTCCTCGCCACTACGCCACAGTTCCCATGCCTGCCTTGCACCTGCAGATCGGATCCAACTTCGTGTAACCTCCCCGTCACATCGCGCTGCTAGCGTCCCGCCGAAACAACTCGCAACAAATTGCCACAATTCTGCAAGAAAACAGGAGCCGGAATGAACGACGAAAAAGATGGAAACGACATCCCCTCCCCTGAAACCGATCAACCCACCGATACCAGTCGCCGCCGTTTCCTGGGTGGTGTAGCGGTATTGGGTGTCGGGGCGACGTTGAGCGCCTGCGGCACCAAAGACAACGAGCCCGGTAAACCGGTCGAACGCCCGCTGACGCCCGCCGAGCTGGACAAGGCCCTGCGCGAAAACGTGAAAAACGTGGTGGTGATCTACGGCGAAAACCGCAGCTTCAATAACCTGTTTGCGGATTTCCCGGGGGTCGAGAAACCGTTGTCGGCGCTCAAGCCCGATGATTACGTACAGAAAGATCGTGACGGTAAAGTGCTGGCGAACCTGCCTCCGGTTTGGGGTGGCCTGAACCAGGTCGGCCCGCAAACCCTCGATGGCGTGGTCTACCCTGCCGGTACGCAGTATCAGGAACACTTGCCCAACGCGCCCTACGCCCTCAAAGGCCCGCAAGGCGAAGACCTGCCGCTAAGCCTGGTGACCCGCGATCTGTGGCATGTGTTCTATCAGAACCAGATGCAGATCAACGGCGGCAAGAATGACGGCTTTGTCGCCTGGGCCGATTCCGGTGGCTTGACCATGGGGCATTACACCCAGACTCGCTACTCCTTGCGTTTGTGGGACGTGGCCCGGGAATTCGTGCTCTGCGACAACTTCTTCCAGGGCGCTTTCGGCGGCTCGTACCTGAACCATCAATACCTGATCAGCGCCCAGGTGCCGTTCTACCCGGATGCCGCCAATTCGATCGCCAAGCCGCAGATCGCCACGCTGCAAAGCGAAGACCCGACCGACAACCGCCTCAAGCCGCTGGACGCCTCCCCCGCCAGCGCCATGACCGGCCCGCCGCAGTTCGGGCCAAGCCTGCTGACCCCCGACGGCTACGCGGTGAATACCATGGCGCCGCCCTATTGGCCGACCTGGATCCGCGACCCCGAGCGCCCGGACTACGCCAAGCCGTTGCCCAGCGTGCTGGTGCCGCAAACCCACGAACACATCGGCGACAAGCTGTCGAAAAAGAACGTCGACTGGGCCTGGTACGGCGGTGCGTGGCAAGCCACGATCGATGAGTACAAGGATTCGGGCGCCATTCCAAAGATTCCCAACTTCCAGTACCACCATCAGCCGTTCAACTACTTCAAGCGCCAAGGCCCGGAAAACCCGGCCGAGCGCGCCAAGCGCCTGCGCGACGGTGGCTTGGGCGATGAGTCGAGCACCAACAAGTTCCTGGCCGACGCCGAAGCCGGCAAGCTGCCGGCGGTGACGTTCTACAAGCCCCAGGGCAACCTGAACATGCACGCCGGGTACGCCGACATCGCCTCGGGCGACCGTCATATCGTCCGCGCCCTCAAAGTGCTGCAACAAAGCCCGCAATGGAAAAACATGGTGGTGGTGATCACCGTTGATGAAAACGGCGGCTGGTGGGACCACGTTGCGCCGCCCAAGGGCGATCGCTGGGGCCCGGGAACGCGGATCCCGGCGCTGGTGATTTCGCCGTTTTCGCGCAAGGGCACGGTGGATCACACGGTCTACGACACCGCGTCGATCCTGCGATTGATCACGCGCACGTTCCAGCTGGAAACCCTCGACGGGATCAAAATGCGCGATGACGCGATGATTGCCCGGGGGCAAAAGCCGATGGGGGATTTGACCAATGCCCTGCATTTTTCGGGCTGATTGAAAGCAAGATCAAAAGATCGCAGCCTTCGGCAGCTCCTTGGCATGTCGTCGGCTGCGATTTTTTGCGTGGGTACTGGACCGCTCGACACATCTGGTTTCAGTATGTACCCGCCCCCGCCTACGAGGGCCCACGCTGAAAAGGATCTGAGCATGTTCAAACTCGCAGGACTTACCCTCGCCGCCCTCACCCTGAGTGCCGCCGCCCACGCCGATGTCGATCTCAAGCTGGGCAGCACCGAACGCGTCACCCGGCTCTTCGCCTACCCCAACAACTGCAACGTGATCTGCTTTCGCAACTGGACGCTGGAGCAGACTGTCGAGCATTACCTGACCCAGAGCGTGCAGCGCGATGGCTACAGCGCCGCGAAAGTCCGGGTAAAAACTGATAACCATCAGCTCTACGCCGAAATTCACCGGCGTACCCAAGGGGTATGACAAACCCCTCGCAGCCTTGTTGGATGCCGGTGATCTGGCCTACAACGGCGCCAAAAAGCTCAACATGGATGGCAAATGGGCTTATAGCTGGTACCTGTTCCTGCCATTGGGCATGGCCCTGGAAAACCGCAAAAGTGTCGAGTTGCTGCACTTCCCGCCGGATTACTCGTTGACCCAGGCCCAGGACTATCTGGAGTCCGCCACCACCGATCGCTGGGCCACGCTGCTGGTCGATAACGGCATTCCGGCCGCCCAGACCCCGGCCTACCAGACCATCATCGACATCGCGCCGATTGCCGCGCCATCCAGCGCCGGCAAGGACCTGGAAGGCGTCTACGACTACTTCAAGGACTATCAGACCACCATGGTCAAGGAAGTCAGCCAGAACGCCAAAGGTGCAGCGTTGCCGATGGTCGCCTTCGGCGCGCCGGTACGTAACTGGATCAAGCAGCAATACGGGGCGACCGTGGGTGTATTGGGCCTGGCCACCATCAGCCCAAGCGCCGGGGTGAAAGTGCCGGTATTAGGCTCTAACCACCCGAGCTACATCTGGTACGCCGCCGACCCGGACAGTTACACCGGCCCCGATGCCCAGGCCAAGGCGGATGCCGCCGGCCTGACGGTCATGGGCCAGGACCTGAGCGCCGCGTGCTGGCAGGCGGGGATGGGCAGCAAACCGGGCAGCGATCCAGCGGCGCAGCTGAAAAGCTGCACCCAGACCTGGCAGGTGACCCAGAAAGAAAAAACCTGTGAGCTGTTCTACACCTCGATCCGCAACCTGACGCCGGCCGACGCAGCGGCCAAGTGCGCCACACCGCCGGTCAAATCGCAGCTGCAACAACTGCAAGCCCCGGCCCCAGCGCCAGCGGTCCCTGCACCGCACCTCTGAAACGCGGGAAGCCTTTTGTGCGTCAGCCAATGCTGACGCGCAAAAGCGCCTATTTCGCCTGTCAGTTCTGACAGTAGACCGGGTGTTAGATTTGCGAGAGGCTTGAGGCGTACCCAAGTGTTGCAGGGCTGACAGGATCGTCGGCTTCCGGAGGTCGCAACACCTTTGCCGACAAGGATCGTTATGAAACTCCAGACGCTGGACGGGATGTGCGCGCCCCCCACCCATGGCCTCTATCCCTTTGCAGAATTACCCATCCGCCTTGGATTTCCGTCCCAGGCTGATTTCGAACTCATCCTGGATGCCCACGGCTCGGCAGAGGCCGTCGCGGCACTCCGACAGTTCCCACGGATCAGCCGAATCTGCCGGGCTTCAGGGCATCTACTGCCCTATCGCTGTCGGCATACACGGCAACTGGCCCCCGGCATCCACGTCTACGACCCGCACTTGTGCGGGTTGCTGCGTCATTCCTGCGACCCCAACGTGTTTCTCGACATGAGCGAGCTGTGGTTATGGGCGCTGCAAGACATCAACCGTGGCGACCGGCTGACGATGGATTACGCCTCCACCGAAGACAAACTCCTGCGCCAGTTCGCCTGTCAGTGCGGTTCGGCGGAGTGTCGCGGCTGGATCACCGGCTACGATGAACCGCCGAACGCCGACGGCCAGTTGTTTTTGCAACACTGGCGTCGGCGCAGCCTGTGCTGAACGGCGTTACACCGCCCCGACCGGACGCAGGCGATATTGCGGCGGCAGTTGCTCGAAACCGCTGATGGTCGCGTTCAGGCTTTTCCAGCGACCGTCCTTGATGCCGTAGATGCAACCGTGGATCGACAAGCTCTGCCCGCGATGCCAGGCGTTTTGCACAATGCTGGTGTGACCAACGTTGGCCACTTGCTGGACCACGTTCAGCTCACAGAGACGGTCAACCCGTTCTTCTTCGGTGGGCAACTTGGCCAGTTCTTCGCGTTTCTCGTAATAAAGATCGCGAATCGAGCGCAGCCAGCCATCGATCAGGCCCAGTTGGCGGTCCTGCATCGACGCCCGCACGCCGCCACAACCATAGTGGCCGGTGACCAGGATGTGTTTGACCTTGAGCACATCCACCGCGTACTGAATCACCGACAGGCAATTGAGGTCGGTGTGCAGCACCACGTTGGCGACGTTACGGTGCACAAACAGATCGCCGGGCAGCATGCCCACGATCTCGTTCGCGGGTACCCGTGCGTCGGAGCAACCGATCCACAGGTATTCCGGGGTCTGCTGGCGGGCCAGTTTGGCGAAGAAATCAGGATCTTCTTTGGTGATCGCGTCAGCCCAGCGCTCGTTGTTATCAATCAGATCTTGTAATTCGTTCATGCAAGGAAGCCTCAAGAATGATGCGCAGCTTTGACAGACGACCGCCCGTCTGGGTCACGCGCGTGATGTAGATAGCCGGTATTCCAGGTCGGCGGAATTCTCAGGAGTACAGTGGGTCCACCCTAGTAAGGCCCACAGTATGAGGAATTGCCATGACTGAATCACGACGTCCGTACGATGCGGTACAACCGGAGCCCATCGACGACAACGAAGACCGCATGGGTTCGATGCATGAGCTGGATTTCGACGAGGAAGAACCGAGCGCCAAAATCGGCGACGAGTTACCGGAAAATGAACGCGAACGCCTGATGCCCAGGGAACGTGTGCGCGAAGCCGGCATGACCGGGGCCTCGACCGATGACCATGAGTCCACCGACGATGACATGAGCCCCGAGACGTTGATTCTTGAAGATGGCGCACGGGATGCCGGTGAGGCGGGTGAAGTCGATCCGGCTGATTGGGATTTGAGCAATGTCGATGAGGCCGACATTGGCGGAGGGAATGGATTGGATGAGGCGGAGATGGCGCGGCGGGATCCGTTGGACGGGAATCGTTGATTTCTGGCGCCTGACAGTACGCCTTCGCGGGCAAGCCTCGCTCCTACAGGTTTGGCGGCGTTTTTGTGATGGCCATCCCACTGTAGGAGCAAAGCTTGCTCGCGATAGCGCCCTCAAGATCGCCATCGCGAGCAAGCTTTGTTCCTACGGCGAAGCTTTTAAATCTCAATCGACCAGTGTGCAGGCCATGACGACAGCGTCTTCGCGGCCGCCGACCGCCGGGTAGTAATCCCGACGCCGACCAATCTCGTTAAACCCATACCGCTCATACAACCGGAATGCCCCACGGTTGCTGTCGCGCACTTCCAGGAAGCACTCCCGCGCCTTGGCGTCATACGCCCGGGACATCAAATGCTCCAGCAACGTCAAACCCAGGCCACGGCCCTGATTCTCCGGTTTGACGGTGATGTTCAGCAGATGCGCTTCATCGAGAATAATCTGCACCACCCCGTGGCCGACCTGCTGCGAGCCTTCGAACATCAGCCAGATCTGGTACTTGCCCAGGCCATCGAGAAAAATCCCGCGGGTCCACGGGTGACTATAGGCCGCGTATTCGATCTTCAGTACAGCGTCCATATCCGCCTCGGTCATCGGGCGGAACGATACAGCGTCACTCATTCGATTCTTTCCAACGCGCCATCAGCCGACGCATGGCTTGCCAGACATCAGCCTTACGCTGTGGCTCTTCCATTAATAATTCCAGGCCCGGCAGGGCCCAGACCGAGCCCAGGCCTTCGACCTGGAGTTCACGGTTGAAGGATTCGGCGTTCGCCTCCCCGGCAAACCGCACGGCCGGCAGGCCGATCAGCCACAGGCACACGCAGGGTGCGTCTTCGATCCGGGCCGAGAGAAAGCCCTGGACGAAATCCCGCGCCGCTTCCGGCCCCTGGTCCATGGTGCCGCGGACCAACAGCGGCCAGCGTACCGGTTCGCCGACGATCTGCGGGCTGTCCGGCAGACCGGCGGCGCGCAGCATGTCCTTGAGCAACATGTACGCGGGATCGCGAGTCTGGAACGGTTCACCTGTGGGTAACTCCACCAGCAGCAGGCAACGCCCTGCCCGCAACAATTGCAGGGCAAAGCGCGGCGGCGGCACGACGGGGGCCTTGGCCACCACCGGCGCGGCCTCTTCTTCGGCCTTGGCGTTGGTGCGCGTGCTGGCCAACGATGGCCGCGGCACCTCGATTTTCACCCGCTCGGCGGGTTTGACCACCGGTGCCACGGGTGCCTCAGCCACAGTCGCCGGCACCACCGGGGCGACGACCAACGGTTCAGGCGCCTCCAGCAACTCGGGGCGTGAGGGCGCGGCAAAGGGCAATTCGGTGCGCGGCAGCCAGTTGACCACCTGCATGGCGGTCAAATAAGCGCGGCGACGGGACTCGATAAGCAAAGGTCGGCCACTTGTGGATAACTAAAAGTGCGCTGATTCTACCGCTCTTCGCTCAAGATCGCCCGCCCTTGATCGATACTCTTGCCCACAGAAACAGCGACTGCCCGTCCCGCGAGTGAATCGCAACGGGCGTGATGCAGTACAATCGCCGCTTTTATTCGACAACCAGCCGGCCATCCCGATGATCGAACCCAAGCGCGTCTTGCGCGCCCTCGCTGAACACTGGGCACTTCTGGAGCCACTGTGCGAGCACTTCGACCAAGGCACTTTGAGCCTCAACGAATTGCGTTCACAGTTGGCCGCCCAGCAACTGGACAGTACGCCGCAGGACATCACCAGCCTGCTGGACGTGTGGATCCGCCTCGACATCCTGGTTCCTGTGGCGAAAAGCCCGAACCGTTTCGAGCTCAATGCGCAGATCCACGACTTCCTCGCCTACCTGCGCCGTGAGCACCGGCTGGGCCTGTGCCTGGAAATCGAAGCCTATCTGCGCCACCTCGAACGGCTGGCCGGTTACATCCAGGACGCCTTCGACATCCGCGACGGCCACGACCTGGCGCGCCAATTGCGCTTGCTCGACATGCGCGTGCGGGACGTATTGAAGAAACTCGCCAACGACGAACAGGCCCTGGTGGCGGTCGCCGAACGGGCGAAGACCAGCGACCGGCAGATCCCGCTGCGTCAGCGCTACGCCGAAGTGCTGGCGACCTGGGACGAATACGTCGAGCCGATGATCCAGTTGGTGAACGCCGACGGCGCCTTCGAACAAGGCGTACGCAAGGTCGAGAACGTGCTGTTGCGCATGCTCACCGAACAGCAGCGCCTCGGCCATCTGGTCGACGACGACATGCTGCTGCGCACTCACGCGCGCATCCTCGAAATGCAGACCAGCGCCCAGCTCACCTTGCGTCACGCCCGAGAACTGCTGCTGCCGCTGCGTGAAGAAGCGCGCCGTCACAACGCCGTGACCCGTGGCGCGGCGCTGGCCTTGTCAGCCATTCGTCGCAAAGGCATCGATGCGGTGCCCCAAGCAGCGATGCCGATGTTCACGCGTCCGCAAAGCACCTTCCTGGGCAGCGCCAGTCAGGTTGAAGCCTACGTTTATGCGCTGGCCCGTTTCGAGCCGAAACCGGCGCGTTTCCCCAAGGCCCACAAGACCCAGAAAGGTGAAGCTCCGCGCGCGCCACGCACAGTTCGGGAAATGCTCGAACGCTGCGAAGACGCCCTGCCGATGCCGGACCTGATGACCTGGCTGCTGGAGCAGGAACCGGACGGCGCCACCGACGAATTGCTGTATTGGTTCTCGCGCCTGTCCCGGGAAAAACGCTTCACCCGCGAGCGTCTGGAACGCCGCGATTACCACACTCATGAGCACCAGGTCAGCCTGCGCTCCTTCGCCCTGCTCTCGGCCTGCGACAGCGCCGCCGAGGATTCTGCGAGCACCCCAAATGCATCTTGATCTAAACGAACTCTCCCAACTCGCGCCGATTTTTCGCGAGTTGTTCAAGGGCTACCACGTCAGCCGCCGCGACCCGGAGCTATACGCGCAACTGTCGAACTTCCAGGACCAGTACCGCACGCTGTTCAAGGCGTTGGGCTTTGAACTGGTGTGCGACACCCGTGGCTTCTACTACTTCGTGCCGGACCTCGCGGCGGCGGCGGTGAACAAGACCGCACAACGCCTGGCGCTGTTCACCTTCATCCTCGTCGAGCATCTGGCCGACCAGGGCCGCGATCCGGTCGCCGTACTGGATGGCGGCAGCCTTGGCCGCGATGAATTGCCATCGCTGCTGGAAAAATACCGCGACCTGTTCATCCAGGCTGAAGTGCAGACCGTCGAAGAGCTCGAAGAAAAAATCATGCGCCGCATGACCCAACTCGGTTTCGCCGGTGAAGAAAACGGCATCTACCGTTTCCTGCCGCCGATGCACCGTTTCCTCGATGTGTGCCTGTCGGTGCAGCAGGACCGCGATCTGGCGGCCAGCCTGCACAGCGTGTTGCCGCTGCCGGTTCCAGTGCTGATCGATGACGACAGCGACGAAAAGCTGCTGCAAACCGATGACCCGCTTGATCTGAGTGACTTCGAAGAAGAAAGCGAAGAAGACGCCATGGCCCGCGCCATTGCCGAAGAACAGGAGACCGACGCATGAGTAAGGAACGCTACGGCATTCGCCGCTTCGCCCTGTTGAACACCGCCGGTTACAGTCTCGGCCTGTTCCCGCTGGAAGAACCGCTGTCGGTGTACGGCGCGAACAACCTCGGTAAATCCGCCTCGATCAACGCCTTGCAGTTCCCGATTCTGGCGCGCATGTCGGACATGAGCTTCGGCAAGTACAGCCTGGAGCAATCCCGGCGCTTCTACTTTGCGTCGGACACCAGTTACATCCTGGTCGAAGTCTCGCTGCCCCACGGTCCGCACGTGATCGGCGTGGTTGGTCGCGGCCCGGGTGGTGGTTTCGGTCACCAGTTCTTTGCCTACGCCGGCAAGCTGGACCTGGCCCACTACCAGAAAAACGACACCTGCCTGCGCCAGAAAGAGCTGTTCACCAACCTTGAACGCGAAGGCTTGAAAGCCTACGAACTCAAGCCCGATGAACTGCGGCGTTTGCTGGTCGGCGGTCACACCTCGATTCCTCTGGACCTGACGCTGATCCCGCTGCGTTCCACCAGCGAACAGAGCCTCAAGACCTTCCGTGCGTTGTTCATCAACCTGCTGCACATGCGCGAAATCACTGCGGCCAAGCTCAAGCAGTTGTTCCTCGATGCCTTCGAGCACAGCCTGCGTTCCGGTAGCGTCGATTACATCGCCGCGTGCGAAGAAGCGTTCCGCGATGTACGACGCATGGAGCAGGACTACAACTCGCTGGTCACCGCCGGCCCGTTGGTTGAAGCGCTGGCCTCCGGAGTTGCCCAGCGCAATATCCTGCGCGGCAAGTTGCACCGCATCTCGCCGCTGCTCGATTCGTTGCTCGGCACCTGGTCGGACTACGCCAGTGCGCGCAAGGAAGAGCTGACCATCCAGGCCGAGCACTACCGCAACGAGCAGGACGCCCTGCAAAACGATCAGCGTGGCGGCACTCAGGAACTGATGCGTCTGGAGCGGGAAATCACCGGGATCCAGCGCTGGCTCGGCGAATTGTCGGTGCTCAAGCATCGCTTCGCGTTGGTCACTGACGTTAAAGTCCTGGAACAGCAACTGCTGGCAGCCAAGGATGCCCACGATGAGCTGGCCGGTGCCTTGGCCCAGTCGCGACAGTTCAGCGCCGAAGACCTCGACGAGCGTCTGCGGGATCTGGAAAAACGCCTGAAGTCGGTGAAGCAGCAACTCGATCACGCCGACAACAACAGCTACGCCCGCCTGCGTGAAGAGTTTTCGCAACAGGACGTCGAGCGCCTGATGCGCCTGTTCAACAGTGCGCTGTTCAGCCTGCCGCTGGGCGAGCACGGAATTACGCTGGACGAGGACGGTCAGTGGGTCAAATCCCTGGAGCTGATCCTCGATGGCTTCAAGGGCGAGCGTTTCGAAGTGCCGGGTTTGGCCATCGACATCTCGCACATCGAGCCGCCCGCGCTGCAAGCCTTGGCTGACCGCGCCGCGTTACGTGATCAGAAAGAGCGTCTGGAAAAAGAGCTCAAGCAACTGAAAACCCAAGCTGCCGTGGTCGCTGACCGCGCCGCGAGCAAGACCCAGACCGAAGCGCTGTACCAGCAAGTGCTGGATGCGCAAAAAGCGTTGGAAGATTTCCGTCGCTCACAAACCCTGAGCGCCGAAGAAGACGACAAGCTTGAGCAACTGGCGCAGATGGAAGCGGCCCAGGAAGAATTGAAACGTTCAAGCGATGCGTTCACCGAGCGTGTCCAGCAACTGTCGGCCAAGCTGCAACTGGTCGGTCGGCAGATCGGCGATATGGAAGCCAAGCAACGCACCCTCGACGACGCCCTGCGCCGCCGTCAGTTGTTGCCGGCAGACCTGCCGTTCGGTACGCCATTCATGGACCCGATCGACGATTCCATGGACAACCTGTTGCCGCTGCTCAACGACTATCAGGACAGCTGGCAGGGTTTGCAGCGCAGCGATGGTCAGATCGAGGCGCTGTACGCGCAGGTCCGCCTCAAAGGCGTGGCCAAGTTCGACAGCGAAGACGACATGGAGCGTCGCCTGCAACTGCTGATCAACGCCTATGCGCACCGCACCGACGAAGCCCTGACCCTCGGCAAGGCGCGGCGTGCCGCCGTTACGGACATCGCCCGGACCTTGCGCAACATCCGCAGCGACTACGACAGCCTCGAGCATCAACTGGCGCTGTTCAACCGCGAGATCAACAAGCGTCAGGTGTCCAACCTGCAGAGCTTCCGTATCGTCCTCGCGCCGAACAAGGAAGCCCTCAAGCACATCGACCAGATCATCCACAGCGCCGGCCAATACGAAGAAGGCGAAACCCTCTCCGTGTTCGACCTGAGCCAAAGCGCCGATCAGGACAACAAGAACGAAGAAGCCAAGGAATACCTGGCGCGGTTGGTGGCGGCGAACCACAACCAGCTCGGGCTCAAGGACTTGTTCGAGCTGGCGTTCGAAATCACCAAGGTCAACGGTCAACCGGTGATCCACACCGACATCGACGGCGCGGCGTCCAACGGCACCACCATGACCATCAAGGCGCTGACCAACATGTACTTGTTGCTGCACTTGATGGACCGCGACCAGGCCGGTCGCGTGCGCCTGCCGTACTACCTCGACGAGGCGGCGGACATTGACGAGAAGAACCAGGCAGCCTTGCTCGAAACCAGCCTGCAACTGGGCTTCGTGCCGATCCTGGCGAGTGTGAAGCCGCAGGTTTGCGCCAGTGTCGCGATTGATCTGGAAGGTGGCAGCGGGCCGAACGGGATCTATATCGATGAGGCGGACTGGAAGTACATTCGTCGTCACGATGAGGTCAAGGCGACTGTGAATGTCGAAGCGGATGAGCCGGAGCTGGATGCGGTCTGATGCTTGATTGAAGGTCATGAAAAAGGCCGCGATCCATTGGATCGCGGCCTTTTTCACATCTATTGCCTGGGTTTACTTGCCGAGTGAAATCTTCGGCGCCCAGGTCAGCCATTCATCTTCGAACTTGTCGAACAGCGGGAACGTCTGCTCTGGCCGGGCCGGCGTGCCCATGCGTTCACCGTCCGGTGTGGCAAAAGCGATGCCGCCCTGGATCAGGGTCTCCAGCGATTCGGTTCGCACCGTCGCGCCTTTGAACAGGCCAAAGTCCAGGCCAAAGCCACTGGTGTTCCAGAACCGCGTGCCACTGCGCACCAAGGGCGCGTACTTCGGCTCGATCAGGATGTGCACCAGCACGCGATCTGCCGTCGAGCCCAGCTCATAACCTGTCACCTTGCCGACGGTGATTTCGCGATAGGTCACCGGCACACCGGTTTTCAGCGAACCACGGCGGGCGGCGCTCAATACCAGGCTCAACCCGGCTTCAACCTTGGCGGACTCCGGCGGATTGGCCAGTGCGACAAAGTTCTTCTGCGGACCGAGGTTCTTCGCTGCCGGTTGCACTTCGATGTATTGGCCGGTGACCAGGGTTTCGAGGTTCGAGGTCTTGATCAATCCCAGCTCTGGCTTGACCACCCAGAACTGACTGCCGACCCGCGCAATGCGTTCCGGCACTTCGGTAATCCGGGCGGTCAGCATCACCGACTGCAAATCATCCGTGAGGTCGACGTCCTCGATCTTGCCGACATCCAGTCCTTTGAAGCGGATGGGCGTGCCGGTGCGCAAACCGTCAGCGCGATCGACTTTGATGGTGACCACCGCGCCTTTCTGGTTGGCTTCGTCATGACTCGGGAACAGACGGAAACGCGGGATTTTCTTTTGCAGCGGCGCCTTGGCTTCCGGGGTTTCGAAAGCAATACCGCCGGCCATCAGGCTTTGCAGCGATTCACTCTTGACCTGGATGCCACCGGTCAGCCCACCGCTGAGGGTGATGCCGCTGGCGTTCCAGAACCGCGACGAGGCGTTGACCAGCCCTTCGTATTCTTTCTCGATGTGAACACCAATCACCAATTGTTTCTTGGTCTTGGAGAACTGATAACTCTGGACCGAACCGACCTTGACCTGCTTGTAGAGCACCGGGCTGCCGACTTCCAGGGAACCGAGGTTCTCGGTAAACAGCACCATATGCAGGCCCGGAGAACGCAGGTCCAGCGGCGGCGCCTTGGCCCGTGCCACGAACTCGCGTTGTGGCGCGCTGCCCTTGTCGCCCGGGCGAATCGCGATGTAGTTACCTTTGACCAGGGCTTCCAGGCCGGTGATACCCGCCAGGGAAATCGACGGTTTGACCACCCAGAACTGCGTACCGGTCACCAGGTAATCCTCGGCCAGTGGATCCAGCGTCAATTCAGCGGTGGCGGCGGACAGGTCCGGATCAATCTTCAGCGCCTTCAGGTTGCCGACCTGGATGCCTTTGTACATGACGGGCGTACGGCCGGCCTGCAGGCCTTCAAAGTCGCTGAGCTTGACCTTGACCCGGATACCGGCAGCCGCCGCATCGAAGTCTTCATAGAGTCGGAACGGCAGGCTCGGATCGGTCGGAGGGCTGTCCTTGCGGTTTTCTGGCGTGGCGAACGCGATACCGCCGGCGACGATGCTGGCCAGGGATTCGCTGCGGATTTTCACCCCGGACAGGTTGGCGTCGATGCTGATGCCGCTGGAGTTCCAGAAACGCGTGTGTTTGCGCACCAGGCTGGCGTAGGTCGGCTCGATGAACACTTTGAGCTCGACGGTGCTTTGGTCTTCGGACAGCAGGTAGCTTTTGACCTGGCCGACCTTGATCTGCTTGTAGAACACCGGGCTGCCGCGGTTTAACGACCCCAGGCGGTCAGCCTTGATGGTCAGATGCAGACCGGGCTTGGAGTCTGACAGCGGCGGCTCTTCGGCCAGCGCTTTGAACTTGCGGGTCGGTTCGCCTTCACCGGGACTGACGGCGACATAATTGCCCGAGACCAGGGTTTCCAGACCGGTGATACCGGCCAGGCTTACGCTCGGCTTGACCAGCCAGAAACGGGTGCTGGTCTTGAGGTATTGCTCCACGTCTTTGTTCATCTCGATGGTAGCGATCACGCCTTTGGAGCTGCCTTCATCATCGAGTTTGAGGGTCTTCACCTTACCGACCGACATGCCTTTGTAGACCACTTCGGTCTTGTTGGCCTGAATGCCCTCGCCGCTTTCGAAGCGAACCTGAATCTCGATACCGGTTTCGTTGTAGGCACGCCAGCCGAGCCAGCCGCCAATGATCAGGGCGATCAATGGCAGGACCCAGATAGCTGACCAGTTCGAGGCCGGTCGGGTTTTCGCTGTAGGCAAATCAGTCATGGTCGTCGTCCGACTCCGTGTTATCCCAAATCAGTCGGGGATCGAAAGTAACTGCGGCAAGCATCGTCAGAATCACCACACTGGCAAAGGCGATGGCGCCAAGATTGGCTTCGACGCTGGCAAGCCGTCCGAAATTCACGACCGCCACCAGGATGGCGATCACAAAGATATCCAGCATCGACCAACGGCCGATGAACTCGATAAAGCGGTACATCACAATTCGCTGGCGTGCCGACAATGGCTGGCGGCGCTGCACCGAAAACAGCAGTAACGCGATACCGACGAGTTTGAACGTTGGTACCAGAATGCTGGCGATAAAAACCACAGCCGCGATCGGAATCATCCCGTGCTGAACCAGTTGGATCACACCGGACATGATGGTGCTGGGATCGCCCTTGCCCAGGGAGCTGACGGTCATGATCGGCAGCACATTAGCCGGGATATAGAGAATCGCGGCGGTGACCAGCAACGCCCAGGTGCGCATCAAACTGTTCGGCCGACGGGCATGGACCAGCGCACCGCAACGGGTGCACTCCTGCTCGTCGGTGTCGGCTTCCTGCTTGTTCAACTCGTGGCATTCGATACAAATCAGAATGCCTGCATCAATCGCCCGCATGGGCATCTTCTCCTGACAAAGCCTGCCAGATCTGGTGAGGCGACATCACAACCTCCAACCACACCTGGACCAACAACAAACTGATAAAGCACGCCAGGCCAAGACCGACGGTGATGGCTGCCATATCTGCCAGTTTGACGATCGCGACCAGCACGCCCATGAGGTAAACCTCAAGCATCCCCCAGTCCCGAAGGTGGTGGTAAATGCGGTAAAGCAACAATCCGTAACTGCGCCCGATATTGAAACGAATGCTCAGGAGCACAAGCAACTGACAGAGTAATTTGAGCAGCGGGATCCCCATGCTGCACAGGAACACAACGACTGCGACACCTTGCATGCCGGTATTGAACAGGCCGACAACGCCGGTCCAGACAGTGTCTTGCGACGATTGTCCGAGTAGATTGAGTTGCATGATGGGCAAAAAGTTCGCCGGCACATACAACAACAATGCGGCGATGACCAAAGCGAGGCTGCGCTGAACGACGTTGTGCCGATGAGCATAGAGCTCATAACCACAACGTGGGCAGAGGGCTTTCTCACCATGGGCGAGTTCGGGCTTGCGCATCAGCAGGTCGCACTCATGACACGCTACCAAGTCGTCCAGCGGTAAATCTGACAGCCTTGGGGTGTCAACCGGATCTGGCATAAAAGGCTCTTGCTCCGAAAAAGGTGGGCCTATTCTAGTGTTCTGAATCGAAAATAACTGTGCAAATTTGTGCGGCTGGTTTAGTGCGCTTTTTGGCAGGCAAAAACAAAACCCCTACCTGCATACGCAGATAGGGGTTTCGGAATTTAATCTTGACGATGACCTACTCTCACATGGGGAAACCCCACACTACCATCGGCGATGCATCGTTTCACTGCTGAGTTCGGGATGGGATCAGGTGGTTCCAATGCTCTATGGTCGTCAAGAAATTCGGGTACTGAGTCGCGGCCAGCTGGCCTCGCTTCAGCAAATTGGGTATGTGATAGCTTTCGGTGTTTGTGAATCTTTCGAACTTTCGGTTCGTTTCGTCTTCACACACCGCAATCTGCTCTTTCGACGCAAATTGCTTGGGTGTTATATGGTCAAGCCTCACGGGCAATTAGTATTGGTTAGCTCAACGCCTCACAGCGCTTACACACCCAACCTATCAACGTCGTAGTCTTCGACGGCCCTTCAGGGGACTCAAGGTCCCAGTGAGATCTCATCTTGAGGCTAGTTTCCCGCTTAGATGCTTTCAGCGGTTATCTATTCCGAACATAGCTACCCGGCAATGCCACTGGCGTGACAACCGGAACACCAGAGGTTCGTCCACTCCGGTCCTCTCGTACTAGGAGCAGCCCCTCTCAAATCTCAAACGTCCACGGCAGATAGGGACCGAACTGTCTCACGACGTTCTAAACCCAGCTCGCGTACCACTTTAAATGGCGAACAGCCATACCCTTGGGACCGGCTTCAGCCCCAGGATGTGATGAGCCGACATCGAGGTGCCAAACACCGCCGTCGATATGAACTCTTGGGCGGTATCAGCCTGTTATCCCCGGAGTACCTTTTATCCGTTGAGCGATGGCCCTTCCATACAGAACCACCGGATCACTAAGACCTACTTTCGTACCTGCTCGACGTGTCTGTCTCGCAGTCAAGCGCGCTTTTGCCTTTATACTCTACGACCGATTTCCGACCGGTCTGAGCGCACCTTCGTACTCCTCCGTTACTCTTTAGGAGGAGACCGCCCCAGTCAAACTACCCACCATACACTGTCCTCGATCCGGATAACGGACCTGAGTTAGAACCTCAAAGTTGCCAGGGTGGTATTTCAAGGTTGGCTCCACGCGAACTGGCGTCCACGCTTCAAAGCCTCCCACCTATCCTACACAAGCAAATTCAAAGTCCAGTGCAAAGCTATAGTAAAGGTTCACGGGGTCTTTCCGTCTAGCCGCGGATACACTGCATCTTCACAGCGATTTCAATTTCACTGAGTCTCGGGTGGAGACAGCGCCGCCATCGTTACGCCATTCGTGCAGGTCGGAACTTACCCGACAAGGAATTTCGCTACCTTAGGACCGTTATAGTTACGGCCGCCGTTTACCGGGGCTTCGATCAAGAGCTTCGCGTTAGCTAACCCCATCAATTAACCTTCCGGCACCGGGCAGGCGTCACACCCTATACGTCCACTTTCGTGTTTGCAGAGTGCTGTGTTTTTAATAAACAGTCGCAGCGGCCTGGTATCTTCGACCGGCATGGGCTTACGCAGTAAATGCTTCACCCTCACCGGCGCACCTTCTCCCGAAGTTACGGTGCCATTTTGCCTAGTTCCTTCACCCGAGTTCTCTCAAGCGCCTTGGTATTCTCTACCCAACCACCTGTGTCGGTTTGGGGTACGGTTCCTGGTTACCTGAAGCTTAGAAGCTTTTCTTGGAAGCATGGCATCAACCACTTCGTGTTCTAAAAGAACACTCGTCATCAGCTCTCGGCCTTAGAATCCCGGATTTACCTAAGATTCCAGCCTACCACCTTAAACTTGGACAACCAACGCCAAGCTGGCCTAGCCTTCTCCGTCCCTCCATCGCAATAACCAGAAGTACAGGAATATTAACCTGTTTTCCATCGACTACGCTTTTCAGCCTCGCCTTAGGGACCGACTAACCCTGCGTCGATTAACGTTGCGCAGGAAACCTTGGTCTTTCGGCGTGGGTGTTTTTCACACCCATTGTCGTTACTCATGTCAGCATTCGCACTTCTGATACCTCCAGCAAGCTTCTCAACTCACCTTCACAGGCTTACAGAACGCTCCTCTACCGCATCACCTAAGTGATACCCGTAGCTTCGGTGTATGGTTTGAGCCCCGTTACATCTTCCGCGCAGGCCGACTCGACTAGTGAGCTATTACGCTTTCTTTAAAGGGTGGCTGCTTCTAAGCCAACCTCCTAGCTGTCTAAGCCTTCCCACATCGTTTCCCACTTAACCATAACTTTGGGACCTTAGCTGACGGTCTGGGTTGTTTCCCTTTTCACGACGGACGTTAGCACCCGCCGTGTGTCTCCCATGCTCGGCACTTGTAGGTATTCGGAGTTTGCATCGGTTTGGTAAGTCGGGATGACCCCCTAGCCGAAACAGTGCTCTACCCCCTACAGTGATACATGAGGCGCTACCTAAATAGCTTTCGAGGAGAACCAGCTATCTCCGAGCTTGATTAGCCTTTCACTCCGATCCACAGGTCATCCGCTAACTTTTCAACGGTAGTCGGTTCGGTCCTCCAGTTAGTGTTACCCAACCTTCAACCTGCCCATGGATAGATCGCCCGGTTTCGGGTCTATTCCCAGCGACTAGACGCCCTATTAAGACTCGCTTTCGCTACGCCTCCCCTATTCGGTTAAGCTCGCCACTGAAAATAAGTCGCTGACCCATTATACAAAAGGTACGCAGTCACCCAACAAAGTGGGCTCCCACTGCTTGTACGCATACGGTTTCAGGATCTATTTCACTCCCCTCTCCGGGGTTCTTTTCGCCTTTCCCTCACGGTACTAGTTCACTATCGGTCAGTCAGTAGTATTTAGCCTTGGAGGATGGTCCCCCCATATTCAGACAAAGTTTCTCGTGCTCCGTCCTACTCGATTTCATGACTAAGAGATTTTCGCGTACAGGGCTATCACCCACTATGGCCGCACTTTCCAGAGCGTTCCGCTAATCTCAAAGCCACTTAAGGGCTAGTCCCCGTTCGCTCGCCACTACTAAGGGAATCTCGGTTGATTTCTTTTCCTCAGGGTACTTAGATGTTT
>NZ_JBWBQR010000001.1:4860000-6067500 GCF_056279105.1 Pseudomonas sp. TE3899 | reverse complement strand
TTTTCAAAGTTTCCTTTGCAACTTCAACCACTTGCGCTTCCGATCTCTCGTTAGCGGGAGGCGAATTCTACAGCGTTACTCGCTGCTGTCAACACCTCTTTTGTTCCGCTTTCGACCGAGAAGATCGAACCGTTAACAAGGCGACAACACACTGCCTTATCAACTCCTTCTGGGCTTCGATGACCTGAAGCAACTCGCTGCCGAAAACTGCATAACTCTTTGTTTACCAAGGAGTTTTCCGTTTCGACTGCGCCGGAAGTGGGGCGAATTATAGACTTCCAGAATCTGCCGTCAACCCTTAATTACGCCTTTCTTGCAGAAGGTGTCTTTTTAGCCGTTAAACGCGGGATTCGACGCGCTACAGGCGGCAAACGCAGCACTATCAACAACGCACCTATAGAAGCATAGACAGCCCACTCCTTCAGATCCGCGCGAACGATCCACAACATATGCAGCAACCCGAGCCCGAGAATCACATAGACCAGTCGATGCAGTTTCTTCCAACGAGCCCCCAAACGCCGCTGACTATATCGATTGGACGTGACAGCCAACGCCAGCAAACAGAGAAAGCCCAACGTCCCGACAATAATGTAAGGCCGCTTGCGCAACTCCACGCCCAGCTGCGACCAGTCAAACCCGAGGATGAACGCCGTATACCCACTCAAATGCAGCGCGACATAGGCGAAGCACCACAATCCCAGCTGTCGCCGGACAGCAATCCACCCCGCCCAACCGCTCAGTTTTTGCAAAGGCGTCATGCTTAACGTAATGAGCAGAAGGACAAGGGTGCCCAGCCCCAGGCGATCAACCAGGACTTTGCCCGGGTCAGGCCCGAGCACATCCGCCCAGGCTTGATACAACCAAAGAAGTGGCCAGACCGCGATAGATATAAAGACAAACACCCGCCAAACCGCAAAACGCATCAGTAGTTCTTCCGCAAATCGAGTCCTGTATATAGAGAGGCGACTTCATCCGAGTAACCGTTGAACATCTGTGTATCCCGCACATTGGGCTTGAACAGACCACTCGGTAAGCGCCGTTCCCGAGCCTGGGTCCAACGGGGATGATCGACCGTAGGATTCACATTCGCATAAAAACCATACTCATCCGAAGCAATGCTCTGCCAGGTCGTCTTCGGCTGTTCGCTGACCAGACTGATGCGCACAATGGATTTAACACTCTTGAAGCCGTACTTCCACGGCACCACCAACCGCAAAGGCGCCCCGTTCTGATTCGGCAACTCTCGCCCATACATGCCCACCGCAAGAATTGCCAACGGGTTCATTGCCTCATCCAGACGCAACCCCTCTACATAAGGCCATTCAATCAAGGCGAAACCGGAACGCTGTCCGGGCATGGTTTTGGGATCCTGCAGGGTTTCGAAGCGAATGTATTTGGCGTTGGAGGTGGGCTCGACTTGATTGAGCAACGCCGAGAGAGGAAAGCCAATCCAGGGAATCACCATCGACCACGCCTCTACGCAGCGAAGACGATAGATCCGCTCCTCCAACTGGTAAGGCTTCATGAAGTCTTCCAGTGCGTATCGCCCCGGTTTGCCCACTTCCCCGTCCACCACCACGCTCCACGGCTCGGTTTTCAACGCGCCAGCATTGGCCGCGGGATCACCTTTATCCGTACCGAACTCGTAAAAGTTGTTGTAGTGGGTGGCATCTTTGAACGGCGTGATCGCCTCATCCTTGACGTTGACCGCGCCCCATTTAGTAGAGGGCAGCTTTTCGGCGAACCAGGATGGCGCCTTACCGGGCTCGACATCGGCATAACGTGCAACCTCGTCAGCACTGGCCCAGCGAGGAAGACCGCCCACAGCCAAACCGGCCACGGCAGCACCGAGTACATTACGACGGGATAGATAGAAAGATTCAGGCGTAATGTCCGACTCATGGCAGTCGGACGTTTTGGGGACTTTGATCAGCATGGCTACTCCGCAGCATTGGAGAACAGATGCACCAACAGACTGCGGAGTATGAGGGAAATTACATCACTCGGCGTTTTTGTGCCGACGAAGACGCAACAGATACTGAACCGGGCCCGAGGCTGCATAGCCGAGGAACACCAGCAACAGAATGCGCGGCGGATCACTGAAGACCACGGCAAACACCAGCACGACGGCCAGGATCGCTACAAAAGGAACGCGCCCTTTCAAGTCCAGCTCCTTAAAGCTGTTGTACTTGATGTTGCTGACCATCAGCATGCCGGCCGCCGCTACCATCAACGCCACCAGGAACGACATCTTGGAGCCCTGGATGCCGTAATCACTGAACGCCCAGACAATCCCCGCGACCACACCGGCAGCCGCCGGACTCGCCAGGCCAATGAAGTAGCGTTTGTCCGCAGTACCAACTTGAGTGTTGAACCGCGCCAGGCGCAACGCCGCGCCCGCGACATAGATGAAGGCAACCATCCAGCCGACCTTGCCCATGTCACCCAACGCCCAACCGAACGCCAGCAACGCCGGCGCCACACCAAAGGCAACCATGTCCGACAGCGAGTCGTACTCGGCACCGAAGGCACTCTGGGTATTGGTCATGCGCGCAACGCGGCCGTCGAGACCGTCAAGCACCATGGCCACGAAAATGGCGATGGCAGCAAACGCAAAGTACTTGCTCGCACCGACCGAGTCACCGGCGCTCAAGGCTGCCTGGGCACTCATCGAGTTGATGATGGAATAGAACCCTGCGAACAGGTTCGCAGTAGTGAACAGATTCGGCAGAAGATAGATACCACGATGCCGGACTTTACGACCTTCAGCGTCATGCCCTTCTTCGATGTGCTCATCGATGGGCAGCAGACTTTCGGCGTCAGGAGCCTGCTTTGGCTCTTCGGGACGTTCGCTCATGGACATTACCTTGCAACAGGATGGAAAGTTTCGACAGGTGTCTGGGACGACGGTTCGGCCGCAAACGATGCAGCTTTATACCAGAACCGGCGATCCAAACGAAAAAACGCGGCCTAGGCCGCGTTTTCCGTACAAGACAGCGACTTAGTTTTTGGCTTTGTCGACGATCTTGTTGGCACCGATCCACGGCATCATGGAGCGCAGTTGCTCGCCGATGATTTCGATACCGTGAGCGGCGTTGTTACGACGCTTGGCGGTCATCGAAGGATAGCCGGTCGCGCCTTCGCTGATGAACATCTTGGCGTATTCGCCGTCCTGAATACGTTTCAGGGCGTTGCGCATAGCCTGACGGGATTCGGCGTTGATGACTTCCGGGCCGGTCACGTACTCGCCGTATTCAGCGTTGTTGGAGATCGAGTAGTTCATGTTGGCGATGCCGCCTTCGTACATGAGGTCAACGATCAGCTTCAGTTCGTGCAGGCATTCGAAGTAGGCCATTTCCGGCGCGTAGCCAGCTTCAACCAGGGTTTCGAAACCGGCTTTTACCAGCTCAACGGTACCACCACACAGAACGGCTTGTTCGCCGAACAGGTCGGTTTCGGTCTCGTCCTTGAAGGTGGTTTCGATGATGCCGGTACGACCGCCACCAACGCCAGCAGCGTAGGACAGTGCAACGTTCTTGGCGTTGCCCGACGCATCCTGGTAGATAGCGATCAGGTCAGGGATACCGCCGCCTTTGACGAACTCGGAACGCACGGTGTGACCCGGTGCTTTCGGCGCGATCATGATCACGTCGAGGTCGGAACGCGGAACAACCTGGTTGTAGTGGATCGCGAAGCCGTGGGAGAAGGCCAGGGTGGCGCCTTTCTTGATGTTCGGCTCGATTTCGTTCTTGTACAAAGCAGACTGGAACTCGTCCGGGGTCAGGATCATGACCAGGTCGGCAGCAGCAACAGCGGAAGCAACGTCAGTCACTTTCAGGCCGTGGGCTTCGGCCTTGGCAACAGTGGCCGAACCTTTACGCAGGCCGACGGTAACGTCAACGCCGGAGTCTTTCAGGTTGCACGCTTGAGCGTGACCCTGGGAACCGTAACCGATGATGGCAACTTTCTTGCCCTGGATGATCGACAGGTCGCAGTCTTTTTCGTAATAAACTTTCATGAAATTCCCCTATATATCCAGGCCGTTCAGGCCATTCGCTAATTTGGTTTAGATGCTGAGTACTTTGTCGCCGCGAGCAATACCGGTTACGCCGCTACGGACGGTTTCCAGGATCGATGCGGTGCCGATGGACTGAATGAAGCTGTCGAGCTTGTCGCTGGTACCGGTCAGTTGAACGGTATACACGCTGGCGCTGACATCGACGATCTGCCCACGGTAAATATCGGTAGTGCGCTTGATCTCGGCGCGCTGGGCGCCGGTTGCCTTGACCTTGACCAGCATCAGTTCGCGCTCGATATGAGCACTCTCCGACAGGTCGACCAATTTGACCACTTCGATCAGCTTGTTCAGGTTCTTGGTGATCTGCTCGATCACTTCGTCATGACCAACAGTGGTCAACGTCAGTCGCGACAGAGTCGGGTCTTCGGTCGGGGCCACGGTCAGGCTTTCGATGTTGTAGTTGCGCTGCGAGAACAGGCCGACTACGCGAGACAGAGCGCCGGGTTCGTTTTCCAGAAGCAAGGAAATAATGTGCCGCATGATTAAGTACGCTCCGTCTTGCTCAGCCACATATCGCGCATGGAGCCGTCTTTGATCTGCATCGGGTAGACGTGCTCGCTGGTGTCGACCGAAACATCGATGATCACCAGACGATCCTTCATGGCGAACGCCTCTTCCATCTTCGTCTTCAAATCTTTCGATTCGGTGATGCGCACGCCGACGTGACCATAGGCCTCTGCCAACTTGACAAAATCAGGCAACGATTCCATGTAGGAATGCGAGTGACGGCTGCCGTAGCTCATGTCTTGCCACTGGCGAACCATCCCCAGAACACCGTTGTTCAGGATGACGATTTTCACCGGCAAGCCATATTGCAGACAGGTGGACAGTTCCTGGATGTTCATCTGGATGCTGCCCTCACCCGTTACGCAGACGACGTCGGCATCCGGGAAGCTCAACTTGATGCCCATGGCCGCCGGAAAACCGAAGCCCATGGTGCCCAGGCCGCCGGAGTTGATCCAACGGTTCGGCTTGTTGAACCTGTAGTACTGCGCGGCGAACATCTGGTGCTGGCCCACGTCCGATGCGACATAGGCATCGCCCTTGGTCACTTCGCACAGGGTTTCGATCACGGTCTGCGGCTTGATGACGCTGCCGTCGCCCTTGTCGTAAGGGAACAGGCCGCGATCACCGCGCCACTCATCCACCTGCTTCCACCAACTGGCCACGGACTCCTTGTTCGGGGTCTCGCCGATTTCCTTGAGGATCGCGACCATTTCGGTCAGGACACTTTCCACCGGACCGACGATAGGCACGTCGGCCTTGATGGTCTTGGAAATCGAAGCCGGGTCGATGTCGATGTGGATGATCTTGGCATTCGGGCAGAACTTCGCCGGGCCGTTGATCACGCGGTCATCGAAACGCGCACCGACGGCGAGGATCACGTCCGCATGGTGCATCGCCAGGTTGGCGGTGTAGCTGCCGTGCATGCCGAGCATGCCGATGAACTGACGGTCGGTGCCAGGGTAGGCACCCAGGCCCATCAGGGTATTAGTCACTGGCAGGTTGAGCATCTTAGCCAATTCGGTCAGCGGCGCGGAGCCACCACCGAGGATCACGCCGCCGCCGGCGTACATCACCGGACGCTTGGCCGCCAGGAGCATTTCGGCTGCCTTGCGGATTTGCCCGGAGTGACCGCGAACGGCCGGGCTGTAGGAACGCAGCTTGGCTTTTTTCGGGAAGACGTATTCGAACTTCTCGGCCGGGTTGGTCATGTCTTTCGGGATATCGACCACGACCGGGCCCGGACGACCGGATTGCGCCAGGTAGAACGCTTTCTTCATGACTTCCGGGATTTCCGAAGCGTGCTTGATCATGAAGCTGTGCTTCACGATTGGCCGGGAGATACCGATCATGTCGGTTTCCTGGAACGCGTCGGTACCTACCATGGTGCTAGGCACCTGGCCGGAAATGACCACCATTGGAATGGAGTCCATATAGGCGGTGGCGATCCCGGTAATGGCGTTTGTTGCGCCAGGACCGGAAGTCACCAGTACCACGCCGGCTTTACCGGTGGCACGGGCATAGCCGTCAGCCATATGGGTCGCCGCTTGTTCGTGACGAACCAGGATGTGGGTCACTTCCGGTTCTTTGAACAGGGCATCGTAGACATGAAGAAGAGCACCACCCGGGTACCCGTAGATATATTTGACGCCTTCGTCACGCAAAAAGCGGACGAGCATCTCACCGCCAGATAAAAGCTCCACGTTGTTCACCTCTAAAACGCCAGAATACCGTCCACTCACAAGAGGACGGGTCTTAATAGGTTTACTTCTCGGCAGAGCATGAGCGACGGTGGTCGCCGACTACGTCAGCACTGACTGAGCAAGTATTGGGATCGTCCCAAGTGTTGCGGGCCTTTCCCACCCAGCGCGAGGTAACGCGTTGCGGGTGTAACAGGTCGGCGCGGGTATGCGCCTCATGATCTACCGAGTGGGTCTGCTTCTGGCAGTCCCTCTACAGCGGACTTTGGATTCTTCTGTTTCGTCCCCTGCAAGTCAAGTCGTCTATGTGCTTTATTGTGAGTAAGCACATGAGAACGCAAGAAAAAACCCGTAAACCGCGTGTGTGTTAGCTTCAATTGCGCAACTTTTGACAAGGAAATGGCATGCGTACCTTCTTCTTCACCGCCGGTCTGCTGATCGTCCTGAGCCCTTTGTGCATGGCCGCGCAGATTTACAAGTGGGTCGACGCCCAGGGCGTGACTCACTTCGATGCCCAGCCGCCCCAAGACCAGCAAGCGACCACCGTGGTGACGCCCGCCCCGTCCACCGGCAAATCGCCCGCACCGCAACGCAGCAATGTGCTGGGTGATCAACAGGCCATCGATAAGAACGTGAAAAAGCAGGTCGCCGAGCAGCAGGCCCAGCTCAAGGTGTTCTGTGAGCAGGCACGAACCAACCTTGCCCAACTGCAGAACAATCCGCGACTACGGGAAGAAATTGACGGTGAGATGCGCCGCCTGACTGACCAGACGCGTCAGGAGCGCATGACCGAAGCACAGAAACAAATCGCCGATAACTGCCAATAGAAACCTGTAGGAGCGAAGCTTGCTCGCGAAGGCGGCATGACATCCAACAAATGTGCTGAATGTTATGCCGCCTTCGCGAGCAAGCTTCGCGCCTACACGGGGACGGTGTCAGCGGGAGGCGGTGATCAGCAGGTCGAACTCTTTGAGCAAGACCTGAAGCTGCCGATCCTTGCCCTGGACATTGCGCGCGGCGAAAACCATCTCGGCCATCTCCTGAATGCCCGACGCATTGGGCAAAGGCAGATCCTGTTCGAGGATCGCCTTCATGCGCGGCAGGAAGATCCATTGCAGCCATTGCTCGAAGTCCAGGGTGTCGACCGAAAACGGCTCGACACTGGACAACGCTTCAGCACTCGGCGAAACCTCGTCCCACCAGCCCTGAATCCGCAGTTCACGCTCGATCAGCAGCAACTGCTCGGCAATCTTTGGGAAACGTGCATCCATCACAGCGAAACCTTGGCCTTCTGACGGGCCAGTGCGGCGCCGGCGGAGTCGCCCTGTTTCTCACGAGCCTGAGCGATCAGTTCCCACAGGCTGGCTTGAAGGTCCGGACGGCCATTGGCGAACGTCAGACCACGCCGGGCAAACTGCTCGGCCTGCGGCGCGTCGCCTTGGGCCATGCGCACCTGCGCCAGGCGATAAAGCACTTGCGGCTCACGGGGTGCAACACGCTGGGCACGCTCCAGGCTCGAAGACGCGCCGTTAAGGTCGCCACCGGCCTGTTGCTGTTGCGCGGTGGTCAGCAACGCCAACACGGGACCATCCAGTTGCTCGTCGGCAGACAAACCACCGCCGGTACTGGCGGATGGAATCCCGGTCGGCGCCGACGGCATGCTGTAGCTGCCTTGATTGATCGGCGCGGACTGGACCGGCGACGTATCAATCGGACCCGGGGTAATCGGGCCAGGCGTGATCGGGCCAGGCGTGATCGGCGAAGTGCTGATCGGTGCCGAGCTCACCGCGCCACCACCTGGCACCATCACTACCACGCCGGTATCACCTTGCGGGATCGCCTGAGGCTGGCCTTGTGCAGGACGTTTCACGGTCGTCTGGCGGAAACCACCATTCGCCTGAATCCGTTCACTGTTCGACACCGCGCTGCCGGAATCCACAACCGGGATCGAACCGCGCTGTACGGAGGAACAACCGCTGAGCAAAGCTACGGCGGTAACCGCTGGAATCAACCACTTGTTCACGTGAAACCCTCTTTGCTTAATTCATCCAGCCCTTGACCCAATCCATCACCGTTTCGCCGGAAGCAGGGGTTTCCCCACCGCAAGCGGCACCGGGAGGTGGTTCGCTGCCGCGAATATACGGCATCTGCACCGCACCGGGGCAGTTGGCGTCAGAGCCTTGCCCGGTGCGCGAATCAACCCAGGCCTGGACGATGTTGTCCGGCTGCGGCATGTCCAACGGCAGCGGGTCAGCCTTGCGCATGAAACTGGTCCAGACCTGCAACGCGCCGGTGGCACCGGTGAACGGTGTCTTGCCGTTATCGTCGCGCCCCAGCCAGACCACCGCCAGCAAATCCTGGCTGAAACCGGCGAACCAGCTGTCACGGGAATCGTTACTGGTCCCGGTCTTGCCCGCCAGTGTCAGGGTTTTCGGCAGCACGTTGTAGACCGAGCTGCCGGTACCTTCACGCATGACCCGCTGCATCGCGCTCTGGATCAGGAAAATCGACGCCGGATCGAACCGCTGCTGAATCTGGAACGGATAACGCTTCAGTGGCTCGCCCTCGGCCGTCAGCACGCTGCGAATCCCGCGCATCGGCGTATTGAAACCGCCATTGGCCAGGGTCTGGTACATAGTCGCCACTTCCATCGGCGTCAGGCCACCCGCCCCCAACAGCATCGACGGAAACGCCGGAAACTCACGAGTCACGCCCAGCCGCGCCAGGGTCTTGAGGACATTCGGCACACCCAGTTCCAGACCGAGACGCGCCGTCGACAAGTTGTAGGAATGCGCCAGCCCTTGATACAGGAACACCGTGCCATGGGAGCGGCGATCATAGTTCTGCGGTTTCCAGACCTGACCATCCGCGCCCTTCACCGAGAAGGATTCGTCCGACAACCAACTGGTCAAGCTGTACTGGCTTGGCTTCTCAAGCGCGGTCAGGTACACCGCCGGCTTGATCAACGAGCCGATCGGCCGCACCGCATCCAGCGCCCGGTTGAAACCGGCAAAACTCGCCTGGCGACTGCCGATCATGGCCTGGACTTCGCCGGTTTCCGGGTTGGTCACGACCATGGCCGCTTCGACGTCATCCGAACCCTTGCGTCCGGCCAGGCGTTTAAAAGTGTCGTTGACCGACGCTTCGGCTTTCATCTGCAGGATCGGGTCGAAACTGGTGAAGATCCGCAGGCCTTCTTCGGTCAAGTCTTCGTCGCGATAGTCTTCGCGCAGTTGACGTTTAACCAGATCGATAAAGCCCGGGAACGAGCTGTCAGCCAGTTTGCCGCGAGTGGTCACGCCCAACGGCATGGCCTTCGCCGCAGCAACTTGCTCGGCCGTGGCAACGCCCTGTTGCTCAAGCACATCGAGCACCAGGTTGCGCCGCTCCAGCGCCCGCTCCGGGTTGCGGCGCGGGTTGTAATAGGACGGCCCCTTGACCATGCCCACCAGCAAGGCGACTTGATGCAGTTTCAGTTCGGACAACGGCTGGCCGAAGAAGAACTGACTGGCCAGACCAAACCCGTGCACGGCGCGCTGGCCATCCTGACCGACGAATACTTCATTGAGGTAAGCCTCAAGAATTTCCCGTTTGTCGTAATGCAGTTCCAGCAACATCGCCATCATGGCTTCGGTGAGCTTGCGGGTCAGGCTGCGTTCGCTGGTCAGGTAGAAGTTCTTGACCAATTGTTGCGTCAGCGTACTGCCACCCTGGGTCATCTTGCCGCCAGAGGTGTTGACGTAGACGGCCCGGGCAATCGACTTCGGCGATACGCCCCAGTGGTGATAGAAGTCCCGGTCCTCAACGGCAACCAGGGTTTCCAGCAGGTACGGCGGAACCTGATCGATCTTGATCAGGATGCGGTCTTCGAGGTTTTTCGGGTATATCCCGCCGATCATCAGCGGCTCAAGGCGCACCACGGACAGCTTCGAACCGTTGGTCGCCGAGAGTTCGGCCACATAGTCGCCGGAGAACCGAACCCGCACGGGCTGGGGCTTCTCCATGCCTTCATAGAACTGAAAGCCGCGGGTATTCAGGTCGACGGTATTGCCGTTGACCGCCGCAGCGCCGGGGCCGTTGCTCACGGCTTCGCGTCGATAGCCCAAGGCATCGAGTTCGGTGAGGAAGTCGTCCTTGCTCAGCTTCTGGCCGGTAAACAGCTCAAGCGGGCGGGCGTACACCTTGGCCGGAATGGTCCAGCGCTTGCCGGAGAACTTCTCCTGGACAATCGCGTCGAGGTAAACCGCGAACCCGGCGAGCACGACGAGGCCGACCAGGCTGAGTTTAATGGCCCAGCTCAACCACGGGCTAAGGCCCTTGGAAGGTGGTTTTTTTTTGCTGCGAGGGGATCGAGTACGAGTCATGGCGGCGGATTATACGCACTTTATTCATACTCAACAGGAGCTCGCCGAGGTTTGCGTCAGCCGGACTTGCGGCCATAATGGCGGCCGTGAATTTTCCCCAGACTCTGAAGGATCGCCTGTGAGCCAGTCCCTGATCGCCGCCCTGCAAAACCCGGCCCTCTACCCGCATCCCGTCGAAGGGTTCCAGGTCATCGAGACTCATATCTCCTGGGTCATCCTCACGGGTCCCTTTGCTTATAAAGTGAAGAAACCGGTGAATTTCGGCTTCCTCGACTTCACCAGCCTCGATGCGCGTGAACATTTCTGCGGCGAAGAGCTGCGCCTGAACCAGCGTCTGACTAACGATTTGTATCTGGAAGTGTTGCCGATCACTGGCAGCGCCGAAGCGCCACAAACTGGGCGGTGACGGCCCGGTCGTCGATTTCGCCCTGAAAATGCGCCAGTTCCCGCAAAGCCAGTTGCTCAGCACCCTGCAAGCCAACGGTGAACTGACCACTGCGCACATCGATGAGATGGCCGCGCAAATCGCGCAATTCCACCTCACCGCGCCGAAAGTACCGGCCGAACACGAAGCCGGCACCCCGGACGCCGTGATGGCACCAGTGCGCCAAAACTTCGAGCAGATTCGTCCGTTCCTCAGCGACAAGGCCGACCTGCTGCAACTCGACGCCCTGCAAGCCTGGGCCGAAAGCAGCTTCGAACGCCTGAAGCCGCTGTTTGCCCAACGCAAGACCGAAGGCTTCATCCGCGAATGCCATGGTGACATTCACCTGGGCAACGCCACCGTGATCGACGACAAGGTCGTGATCTTCGACTGCATCGAATTCAACGAGCCGTTCCGCTTCACCGACGTCTATGCCGACACTGGCTTCCTGGCGATGGACTTGGAAGATCGCGGCCTGAAAAGCCTGGCGCGCCGTTTTATCAGTCAATACCTGGAACTGACCGGCGATTACCAGGGCCTTGAGCTGCTGAACTTCTATAAAGCCTACCGCGCATTGGTTCGCGCCAAGGTGAGCCTGTTCAGCATGCCGGCCGAGGCCGATCCAGTGCAGCGCGCCACCACGCTGCGCCAGTACCGCAACTACGCCAACCTGGCGGAAAGCTACAGCACCATTCCTTCGCGTTTCCTGGCCATCACCCACGGTGTTTCCGCGGTCGGCAAGAGCCGCGTGGCCATGCGTCTGGTGGAAGCACTGGGCGCCGTGCGCCTGCGCTCGGATGTGGAACGCAAACGCCTGTTCGGCGAGCAAACCGTGCAGAACGATCCCCATGCCGGCATCTATAGCGCTGACGCCAGCGCTGCGACCTACACCCGCCTGCATGACATCGCCTCGGTAATCCTGCGCGCCGGTTTCCCGGTGGTGATCGATGCCACCTATCTCAAGCGTGACCAGCGTGACGGCGCGGCGAAAATTGCCGAAGCCACCGGTGCACCGTTCCTGATTCTGGACTGCAATGCGCCGCAAGCCGTGATCGAAACCTGGCTGGCCCTGCGTCAGGCAGATAAAACGGATCCGTCCGACGCCAACCTGGCCGTTATCGCCGACCAGCAAGCCAGTCGCGAAGCGCTGACGCCCGCCGAGATTCTCTGCAGCAAGCGCGTTCAGACCAATGAAAGCGGGACCCTCGACACGGTGGTGGCGCAGATTCGCCAACGCATGCCAGGCCTGTAAGAAACTATTTCAGCCGTGGAGCCTTCGCCGGCTTCACGGCTGTCAAATAGTGGCACTATACTGGCGTCATAAAACCAACAGGTGATGTGACATGAGCCAGCCGAAACTTCTCGACACCCCGCTTTATGCCTTGCTGCACAAAGATGACATCACAGGTTTCAACAAGGAACGCCCGGTGGACGGCCCGATCGACATGGTCGGTGGCGATTTCCGTGGCCTTGACCTGCGTGAGCTGAACGCCGATGGCGTCGACTTTACCGATGCGTACTTCCGTTCCGCCGACCTGCGCGGTATCGACTTTCGCAATGCGTCCCTGGAAGGTGCGAGCCTGGCCCATGCGCAGATCTCCGGCGCTTACTTTCCGCCAGAGCTGAGTGCCGACGAGATCCTGATGTCGATGAACTTCGGTACACGCCTGCGTTACCGCACCCGCTAAAAACGACCGTCACCTGACAAGTCCAGCGCTCTCGCCTTGCGCTGGACGCCGCGCGTTATCTGCCGTAATCACTGCTTCCCTGCACCTTCTCCTACTGCGTCCGCAGACCATTCTTGCGCGCCAAGCGCTTTCCTCTTAGAAGCTTTTGCCTCGAAACCGACCAATCAATCACGCTTTTCCTACTGATGGCTACACTCCTCAAAGGCTCGCCCACGCACCGTTCGGCTGTCGCAAGGAGGCTTGATGAATGATGAACTGCAACACCTGAAGAATCTTGGCAAGACGTCGGCACAGTGGCTGCATGCCGTGGGCATCCACAGCGCCTCGGACTTGCGTCGCCTGGGGGCGGTCGATGCTTATCGGGCCGTGCGCACACGCGGGTTCCGGGCGTCGAAGGTGTTGCTGTATGCAATCGAAGGCGCCCTGATGGACGTGCACTGGAACGACATTCCCGCTGAACGCAAGGAAGCCTTGAACAAACAACTGGAAGCCATCTCTTCACGCCACAAGAATTGAACAGGCGCCATCGCCATGTATCTGCTCGGGGAACAACCCGCTTACGCCGACACGCTGATCAATCGACTGCAAAACATGCCCGCGCGGTTGCTGGAGGGGTTATCGCCCTGCGGCCCGGCGCTGGAGTTTGCTGCCGTCGACGACCTCGCGACGCTGCTGCCCGGCAATCAGCTGTTTTTGCTCGACAACGGCCTGTTACATGGCTGCGTCGACCATCGCCCCTTGTTCTATTTGCATGAAGGCGATCTGGTTGGTCTGCGCCAGGATGTTGCGCTGCCGCATTGCCGCTTGCGCAGCGACGGCCCGCTGTCCTTGATGCCTTATCTGCGCGTCGAGGTGTTTCAGCATATTTATGCCGAGCCGCAGCGCTCGGAGCTATTGCTGCAATACCTGATCGGCCAGACCGCCCTGCTGTACGACGCGGTCGCCCGCCTGAAACAACCCGAGTACCGCAGCACCCACGGCTTTCAGCGCGTGCCCAGCGGCGAAGTGCTGATCAGGCAGGGCGATGAGGCCGACCATGTGTTCGTCATCATCGAAGGCCATGCAGAAGCATTTGTCGACGGCCATAAAGTCGGCGATGTGCCCAAGGATGAGATTTTCGGCGCCATGGCGGTGTTCACCGGCGAGAAACGCAACGCCAGCGTGATCACCAACGAACCTTGCACATTGATGCTGATTCCCAAGGACCAGTTTCTGAGCCTGACGCAAAACAATCCGAAGATCGCCCACAGCCTGATCGAGAGCATGGCGCGGCGCATTGATCTGTTGAACAAGCAGGTCACCCAACTGAGCGCAGCTAAAGCTTCAGGCTGAAGCTCAATGATTTCGGGGCCTACAGGCTAATCTGGAATAAATGAGAAATCAGCGGTTGACTTGGTAATGAGAATCGCTATGATTATCACAACTGGTCGCGAGACTGGTCGATATTCTGAAAAGCCCTTGGTTCGGACTCTCAGATTATCTCCTCATCAGGCTAATCACGGTTATTTGACCCGGCTCTTGCCGGGTCTTTTTTTGCCTGTGGAAAAGTGTTTACTGGCTCATCTGCTTGCGCATCTCTGCGCAATAATCCGGCGACGGCGTGGCAGGTGTGTACCAGACGTAATCGGCCATGCCCGCCGTGACCTCGCTGCCCTGCTGCGCCAGCATCAACACCGTGGGGGCTTCGGATTCGCCCAGGTCCAGCACATGCAGCGGCACGCCGACATCCTTGCGCGCATGGTAGGCACCGGCCAACAGCATTGATGGTGTGGGTGCCGCGATCAGCCGCTCAGCGATGCGCCGGTCACGCTGCTGCTGCACCGCCAGCATCGCCGGCATTTGCGATTGGGGCAGCAGGCCGCAATGGGAGCCGCTGATTTGCGCCAGCAGCTCTTTCTTGACCGATGGGGCATTGCTGCGCGAACCGCTCACGGCCGTAGGCTGGGTGTAGAAACCCCGAACTTCGCTGTTGTCGAGGTTGGCCGCCAGCAATGGATAAGGCTGGCCGAGGGCGAAACGCACAATCGGCCCGTACATTTCCCAATCCCAGCCCGATGGCCAGGCCAATGCGCCGGGCAGGTCAGTTGGAAGTGTCGAGGCATGGCGTGCGTTATCAACGCGCGGTTGTTGATCGGGCGTGAGCATCTCCAGCAGCAGGCTGCCTTGAGGCCGCTGCTGCCCCAGCGCCTGGAGCAACCACAATTGCAGTTGATGGTGATCGCGGTTGTCGTGCTGTTCACCAACAATCAGCCGTGACGGCTTGGCCAAGCGTATGACCAGTTCTTGCGCCGTCAACGACTGACCGCTGCGTAAATCGCGGATATCCCCGGTGATCGGTGGCGGCGCCGCCACATGCTGACAAGCACTCAGCAACAACGCCGCCAGCAGCAGAATCCCTCGCATGTTCTCACCTCGATGAATGACTCAGCGGGCGATGATCAGCGGATGCCCACGCTCCGGGTGCGGTTGCACCAGCACTTCCAGGCCGAACACCGCTTTGAGCGGTTCCGGCCGCAGCACCTGCTCCGGTGTATCCAACGCCACCGGGCGCCCGCCTTCGAGCAGCAAGATGCGGTCACAATAACGCGCCGCCAGATTCAGATCATGCAGGATCACCAACACCGCCGCACCGCGATCAGCAAACTCGCGCACCGCTTGCAACGTGGTGTGTTGATGCAGCGGATCAAGCATCGAAGTCGGCTCATCCAGCAGCAAGGTCTGCCCCACCTCCCCCGGCCAGAGTTGCGCCAGAACCCGCGCCAGATGCACACGTTGACGTTCGCCACCGGACAGCGCCAGATAACTGCGACCGCTCAGATGCCCGGCATCGGCGGCGCCCAATGCCGCGGCGATGATTTCATCATCGCGCACCCGGCCACTCTGATAAGGCAAGCGGCCCATGCCGACCACTTCCTCGACGCGAAAGGCGAAGTCCAGGGTCGACACTTGCGGTAACACTGCCAGTCGTTGGGCACGCTGGATACCGGCGCAGTGCCGCAACTCCTGTTGGTCGAGCCAGACGCGTCCCTCATCCGGATGCAGTTCGCCGCACAATGCGCCGAGCAACGTACTCTTGCCGGCGCCGTTCGGTCCCAGCACACCAAGGACTTCGCCCGGTTTGAGTTCAAGATTGATGTCCGCCAGCACGGTTTTGCCGCCGCGACGAACCAACAGGTTTTCCGTGCGCAGCATCAGGCAGGCCTCCTGAGCAGCAGGAACAGGAAGAACGGCGCGCCAATGAACGCTGTGACGATACCGATCGGCAATTCGGCCGGCGCCAGGGCCAGGCGCGCCACCAGATCGGCGAACAACAGCAGGCTCGCACCGGCCAACACCGAGGCCGGCAGCAACACTCGATGATCAGGCCCGGCCAGCAGCCGCACCAGATGCGGCACCACCAACCCGACAAACCCGATCATCCCCGCCGCCGCCACCGCTGCGCCGACACCCAACGCGGTGCAAAACACCAGTTCACGCTTGAGCCCTTCGACATCGATGCCCAAGTGACCCGCTTCCGATTCCCCGAGCAGCAACGCATTCAAAGCGTTGGCCCGGCGCGGCAACCACAGCGCCACCCCGACCGTGACCAGCAGCAACGGCCAGAGCCGCGCATAACTGGCGCCATTGAGACTGCCCAGGTTCCAGAACGTCAGCGTGCGCAGGGTCGCGTCGTCCGCCAGATACGTGAACAAACCCACGGCCGAGCCGGCCAATGCAGTCAGTGCGATCCCGGCCAGCAACATGGTTGCGACATTGGTTTGCCCATTGCGCCGCCCCAGTCGGTACACCAGCGCCGTCACACCGAGGCCACCGAGAAACGCACACAACGACAAAAGATAAGGCCCGAACGCCTCCGGCAAACCGCCAAACGCCGAGCCGCCGACAATCGCAATCGCCGCGCCCAACGCCGCACCACTGGACACCCCGACCAACCCCGGATCCGCCAATGGGTTGCGAAACAAACCCTGCATCGCCACGCCTGACAACGCCAACACACCGCCGACCGCCAAACCCAGCAGAGTTCGCGGCAGACGAATCTGCCCAAGAATCAATTCAGCCTGCTCCAACCCATCCGGGGCAATCGGCACACCGAGCAGCCGCAACGCCGCGCGCAAGGTGTCGAGCAGCGGCAGGCTCACGGGCCCAAGGGCCAGCGACAACCAGATCGCCAGCAAACACAGCAGGCTCAAGCCAATAAACAGCGCGCGAGGTTTAACCAGCGTGGTCATTGGCCGGTCGCGCCGGGATAGAAACCGTCAGACAGTTTTTTCAGCGCCTCGGGCAAGCGCGGCCCCAGACCGCCCACCAACAAGGTCGGATCAAGCTCCATGACCCGTCCGTCCTTGGCTGCACGGGTCGAGGACAGGATCGGATTTTCCTTGAACAACGCCGCACGGGCCGCGTCGCCGGTCAGTGCACGATCGGCGAACACCAGCACTTCGGGATTCAGACTGGCCAGGGATTCATTGGAAAACGGTTTGTAGCCGGTATGGGTCGCCAGGTTGTGGCCGCCGGCCTGTTGCAGCAGCCAATCGGCGGCGGTGTCCTTGCCGGCGATCATCGGCTTGCCGCCCATATGGCCGAGCAACAACAGCACGCCTGGCGCCTTCTGCTTGAGCTGCGCCTCGCTGACCCGCGCCTTCTGCTGATCCAGTTGCTGGTGATACGTCTGCAAAGCTTTCGAAGCCTGATCTTCCGCGCCAAGCAGCTTGCCCAGATGCTCCAGGTTACTTTGCAGCGCCGGCAAATCCGGCTGGGCCGAGAACAATTCAACCTGAACGCCAGCACTGCGAATCTGCGACAGCACCGGCGGCGGCCCCATTTCTTCGGTGCCGACCAGTATCTGCGGGCGCAGGCTCAAGATGCCTTCGGCCGACAATTGCCGCTGATAGCCGATGCTCGGCAACGCCTTGAGGGATTCGGGATGCTGGCTGGTGGTATCGACGCCGACCAGTTTCGACTCACCGCCCAACGCGCTCACCCACTCCGTCAAGGCACCACCGGCACTGACCCAACGTTGCGGCAATTCGACGGCGCTGGCCTCGTGACTGACCAGCAGTCCGACACACAGCGCGACAACGCGGGTACTCAGGCGCATAAACAGCTTCCTTGAAGGGTTTTCCCGGGCATCCGGCGGACAGGCCAAGTATCCTCGGCAGATCGCACGCGCCCCATGGGCGGGCGGCCATTTGATAATTGTTTGCATTTGCGCGTCAAGCCCGGACATATCTCGTCACGCGCCGCGACACTAGAGGATAGACATGAAGTTTCTTTGCCAAGGCTCAGAATTGGCCGACGCCAGCAGTCGCGGTTTCGACATCGACGGCCAGAAGCTCTTCGCCGTGCGCCGGGCGGGTCAGGTTTACGTCTATATCAACCGCTGCCCGCACCGGGGCGTCGGCCTGGAATGGAAGCCCGACCAGTTCCTGGACCCCAGCAACAGCCTGATCCAGTGCGCCACCCACGGCGCACTGTTTCTGATAGAGGACGGCGAATGCGTCGCCGGCCCCTGCGCCGGGCAATCCCTGACCGCTGTCGACTGCCGCGAAGACGCGCAAGGGATCTGGGTCAGCCTTTAACCGTTGAGCAGCACGTCCAGACGTCGATCCACCATCATCCCTTCGTGGCTAAGTTGCACGCCATAAGCCAGCACCTCAACGCCGCACGCCACCGCCTCACGCAATGCGGCGGCGTAGGCCGAATCGATTTCTTCTGCAGGACGCACGGCCTCGATACCGCTGAGATTGACGCAATACAACTGCACCGCACGAATCCCGTCCCGCGCCAGATGCGCCAGTTCCCGTAAATGCTTGGCCCCGCGCTGGGTCACCGCATCGGGAAACGCCGCCACCGCTGTCCCGTCATAACCCAGGGTGACGCTTTTGACTTCCACGTACGCCGGCCCGCTCGGGTAATCGAGGCGAAAATCGATACGGCTGCTTTCCTGACCGTAGGCCACTTCCCGTTTCAGTTCGGTAAAGCCGTTCAGCTCGCTGATCACACCTGCGCGCAGCGCTTCTTCGATCAAACCGTTGGCGCGCCCGGTGTTCACGCAAAACAGCCGGCCTTGCGGGGTTTCGCCGATTTCCCAGGTGCCGGGCAACTTACGCTTGGGGTCGTTGGAACGACTGAACCAGACCTTCCCGCCCTCGACCTGACAATTAAGCATCGAGCCAGTATTAGGGCAGTGAATAGTCAGCAACTCGCCGGTAACGGTTTCGATGTCGGCGAGAAAACGCTTGTAACGGCGGATCAAACGACCTTCTTCGAGGGGAGGATGAAAACGCATCAGCCTTGCCAGCTCTTCAAGCCGCGCGCGATGCGCTCCACCGCTTCTTGCAAGCGCGGCAGGCTTTGGGTGTAGGCAAACCGCACGTGATGCCCGGCCTGATACCGCCCGAAGTCCAGGCCCGGGGTGATCGCCACATGCTCGGTTTCGAGGAAGTGTCGGCAGAACGCGAAGGCATCGCCGCCGAATTGGCTGATATCGGCGTACAAGTAGAACGCGCCCTCAGGTTCCACGGCGATACCGAAACCGAGTTCACGCAGGGCCGGCAGCAGGAAATCGCGACGACGACCGAATTCGGCGCGGCGCTCTTCCAGGATGGCGATGGTGGCGGGCTCGAAGCAGGCCAGCGCGGCGTGCTGGGCCATGCTCGGCGCGCTGATGTAGAGGTTTTGCGCGAGTTTTTCCAATTCGCCGACCGCCGCTTCCGGCGCCACCAGCCAGCCGAGGCGCCAACCGGTCATGCCGAAATACTTGGAAAAACTATTCAGGACGAAGGCGCTGTCATCGACTTCCAGCACACTGGCCGCGTCAGTGCCGTAGGTCAGGCCGTGGTAAATCTCGTCGACCACCAGATGGCCGTGGCGCTGCTTGATCGCCGCCGACAGCCCGGCCAGCTCATCGCGGGTCAGGATGGTCCCGGTCGGATTGGCTGGCGAGGCCACCAGGGCGCCGACGCTGTCGTGATCCCAATGCCGCGCCACCAGGTCCGGGGTCAGTTGATAGCGCACGTCCGGGCCGACCGGCACCAACTGCGCCGCGCCTTCCACCAGGCGCAGGAAGTGTCGGTTACACGGGTAGCCCGGATCCGCCAGCAGCCAGTGTTTGCCGGGGTCGACCAGCAAGGCGCTGGCCAGCAACAATGCACCGGAACCGCCCGGCGTCACCAGAATTCGCTGTGGATCAATGTTCAGCCCGTACCGCTGCTGGTAAAAGCCGGAAATGGCCTCGCGCAGTTCAGGAATGCCCCGGGCCGCTGTGTAACGGGTCTTGCCCGCAGTCAGCGCAGCCTGGCCGGCCTGGATGATCGGCTCGGCGGTGGTGAAGTCCGGTTCGCCGATCTCCAGGTGGATCACATCGTGGCCGGCGGCTTGCAGTTCATTGGCCCGCGCCAGCAGCGCCATGACATGGAATGGTTCGATCGCACGACTGCGCGCACTGTAGGACTGAGCCATTAGCCTTCCTTCAACGGGGAAAAGAATCGATTCTACCTATCCGCTGGAACGAGGGAGAACCTAAAGCGGTCACAGCCGTATAACCGGGGCTGCAAACGACTCAAGCGAGTGTCTCAGCTTTGACTAAAATCAATATTTGATTAGGGTCTGTTGACGTTTGGTGGCGGGCCGCGACGGAGGCCCATTTGGCGCAGGGCAAGGCGCGAGGAACGCAGTTTGGTTGTTCCAAATAAGTTCCGAGTAACGCAGCCCTGCGCCAAATGGGCACCGTCCCTTCGGGTTGTGCGCCAAATTGCGCGAGGCTGCGTTGCGGGATTTGCCAAGGGAACAACCATGGGCGGCATCCCGCGCCTTGCCTCGCGCAATTTGGCGCGCAACGCGGCCCACCACCAAACGTCAACAGACCCTAGGCCTCCAACACCACCAGACAAGGCTTTGCAATCATTTGCAAGCACCCTGGGCCACTACCTCGACATCCGGGAGTAGCGCGGCCCGTTTTGATCTGGTAAGTTCGCCCGCTTGCAGCCGCAGGGCCGGCAGGTGTCGGTGATGGAGCAATCCTGCGCAATGGATTACAAGAGTAGAGGCGGTCCATTTCATGCCCACCCAAGCAAAGCAGCAAAACCAGTCGATCAGCGGCTTCGAACCCTACGTAGAAGTAAAGGGCGAGGAGTACATGGGCAAGCCCATGCGCGCTCACTTCACCAAGATCCTGAATAAGTGGAAACAGGACTTGATGCAGGAAGTCGACCGTACGGTTGATCACATGAAAGACGAAGCGGCCAACTTCCCTGACCCGGCAGATCGTGCCAGCCAGGAAGAAGAATTCAGCCTTGAATTGCGCGCCCGCGACCGTGAGCGCAAGTTGATCAAGAAGATCGACAAGACGCTGCAATTGATCGAAGACGAAGAATATGGCTGGTGCGAGTCCTGCGGCGTCGAGATTGGCGTCAAGCGACTGGAAGCCCGCCCTACCGCCGACATGTGCGTTGACTGCAAGACCCTGGCGGAAATCAAGGAAAAGCAAGTCGGCAAGTAATCTCGACTTGAATTAAAAACGGAGCGTGCGAACGCTCCGTTTTTGTTTCTGACAGTTGCTGGCGCCTATGGCGAATTCGAAATCGCTTTCGCGAGCAAGCTTCGCTCCTACACAGGCTTGCGCCGCCCTTTGTAGGAGCGAAGCTTGCTCGCGAAGGCGGCTTCAAGCCGTGCCCAAAACGATTGAACAGCCTAATATCGGCCCTTATGACTGCCTCCGCCCCCTACATCGGCCGCTTCGCCCCCACGCCCAGCGGCCACCTGCACTTCGGTTCGCTGGTCGCCGCGCTGGCCTCGTACCTCGACGCCCGCTCCGTGGGGGGGCGCTGGCTGATGCGCATGGAAGACCTCGACCCGCCCCGGGAAGAACCTGGCGCTCAGGCTGCGATTCTCAACGCGCTGGAAAGCTACGGTTTCGAGTGGGACGGTGAGCTGGTGCGCCAGAGCGATCGTCACGACGCCTACGCCGAAGTGCTCAATCGCCTGTTCAATCATGGCCTGGCCTACGCCTGCACCTGTTCGCGCAAACAACTGGAGCCGTATCACGGCATTTACCCGGGCCTGTGCCGCAATGCCGGGCATGGCACCGAAGACGCCGCGATTCGCCTGCGCGTGCCGGAGCTGGAATATCACTTTATCGACCGGGTACAAGGCGAATTCCGTCAGCACCTGGGCCGGGAGGTCGGCGATTTCGTGATTCGTCGCCGCGACGGGCTCTACGCCTATCAACTGGCCGTGGTCCTCGATGACGCCTGGCAGGGCATCACCGATATCGTGCGCGGCGCCGACCTGCTCGACTCCACGCCACGCCAGCTCTACCTGCAAGAACTGCTCGGCCTGCGCCAACCGCGCTACCTGCATGTGCCGCTGATTATCCAGCCCGATGGCAACAAGCTCGGCAAATCCTACCGTTCGCCGCCGTTGGCGGAAGATCAGGCCACGCCACTGTTGCTGCGGGCCTTGCGGGCGCTGGGGCAGAATCCGGGGGCTGAACTGGCCTACGCCACGCCCCGGGAAATGCTGGATTGGGGCATTGCCCACTGGGATGCATCGAAGATCCCGCGCACACTGACCCTGCCCGAAGCGCAACTGCAGTGATGGCACTTGCAGTCGCGCTGCCATCCGTTACCATCGCCGCACGTTTTCGGGCACGCGCATAAAAAAGAGAGGCCGGGATGTACATCTATCGCTTGGTCCTGCTTTTGGTAGTGGGGATTTACCTGTTCTCCCCGGCCATCATGGATTGGTGGATCGACGCCACGGGTGCCTGGTATCGGCCGTATCTGCTCTGGTTGATCCTGATTGTCGTGACCTTCATCCTGCAGAGCCAAAAAGATGCCGATGAGCTTTAGCCTGACCCAGATGATCCTGATCAGCGCCGCGTACCTGGCGGTGCTGTTCGGCGTCGCCTGGATCAGCGAACGGGGCATGATCCCGCGCGCGATCATTCGCCACCCGCTGACCTACACCCTGTCGCTGGGGGTTTACGCCAGTGCCTGGGCGTTCTACGGCACGGTCGGCCTGGCCTATCAGTACGGCTACGGCTTTCTCTCCAGCTATCTAGGTGTCTCCGGTGCATTCCTGCTGGCGCCGGTGTTGCTGTACCCGATTCTGAAGATCACCCGCACCTATCAACTGTCGTCGCTGGCGGACTTGTTCGCCTTCCGCTTCCGCAGCACCTGGGCCGGCGCGCTGACCACGATTTTCATGCTGATCGGCGTGCTGCCGCTGCTGGCGTTGCAGATTCAAGCGGTGGCCGACTCCATCGGCATCCTCACCCGCGAACCGGTGCAGCACCGCGTGGCCCTGAGCTTCTGCGCGCTGATTACCCTGTTCACGATCTTCTTCGGCTCGCGGCACATTGCGACGCGGGAGAAACACGAAGGCCTGGTGTTCGCGATTGCCTTTGAATCGGTAATCAAGCTGATCGCCATCGGCGGCGTTGGCCTGTACGCGTTGTACGGCGTGTTCGACGGCCCGCAACAGCTGGAACTGTGGCTGCTGCAAAACCAGACCGCCCTCGCCGCCCTGCACACGCCGCTGCAGGAAGGCCCGTGGCGCACGTTGTTGCTGGTGTTCTTCGCCTCGGCGATCGTGATGCCGCACATGTACCACATGACCTTTACCGAAAACCTCAACCCGCGCTCGCTGGTCAGTGCGAGCTGGGGCTTGCCGCTGTTCCTGTTGCTGATGAGTCTGGCGGTGCCGCTGATTCTCTGGGCCGGGCTGAAACTCGGCGCCACGACGAATCCGGAATACTTCACGCTGGGCATCGGCATCGCCGCCAACAACAAGGCGTTGGCGCTATTGGCCTATGTCGGCGGTTTGTCGGCGGCCAGCGGCTTGATCATCGTCACCACCCTGGCGCTGTCCGGGATGGCGCTCAACCATTTGGTGCTGCCGCTGTATCAGCCGCCGGCCGAAGGCAATATCTACCGTTGGCTGAAGTGGACCCGCCGGGCGCTGATCGTCGCGATCATCATGGCCGGCTACGGCTTCTACCTGCTGCTGGGCGCCGAGCAAGACCTGGCCAACCTCGGCATCGTCGCTTTCGTCGCCACCCTGCAATTCTTGCCGGGCGTTCTTTCGGTCCTGTACTGGCCGACCGCCAACCGTCGCGGCTTCATCGCCGGTTTGCTCGCCGGGATCCTGGTGTGGATGGTGACCATGCTGATGCCGCTGGTGGGCAATCTGCAGGGTTTCTACATTCCGCTGCTGAACATGATCTACGTGCTCGACGACACCAGTTGGCACATGGCGGCGATTGCCTCGCTGGCCGCCAACGTGCTGATGTTCACCCTGATTTCGCTGTTCACCAACGCCAGCCCGGAAGAGGCCAGCGCCGCCGAAGCGTGTGCGGTGGACAACGTTCGTCGCCCGCAACGTCGGGAACTGCACGCCGCCTCGCCACAGGAATTCGCCACCCAACTGGCCAAACCCCTGGGCGCCAAGGCTGCACAGAAGGAAGTCGAACAAGCCCTGCGCGATCTCTATCTGCCCTTCGACGAGCGCCGGCCGTATGCCTTGCGTCGTTTGCGTGACCGCATCGAAGCCAACCTCTCCGGCCTGATGGGACCGAGCGTCGCCCAGGACATGGTGGAAACCTTCCTGCCTTATAAGGCCGGCGGCGAAAACTATGTGACCGAAGACATTCACTTCATCGAAAGCCGTCTCGAGGATTACCACTCGCGCCTTACCGGCCTGGCGGCTGAACTCGATGCCCTGCGCCGTTACCACCGCCAGACCTTGCAGGAACTGCCGATGGGCGTCTGCTCCCTGGCCAAGGATCAAGAGATCCTGATGTGGAACAAAGCCATGGAAGAGCTGACCGGGATCGCCGCGCAGCGCGTGGTCGGTTCGCGCCTGAGCACCATTGGCGATCCGTGGAAAGAATTGCTCCAAGGCTTTATCAACCTGCCCGACGAGCACTTGCACAAACAGCACCTGGCCCTCGATGGCCAGACCCGTTGGCTGAACCTGCACAAAGCGGCTATCGATGAACCGCTGGCGCCGGGCAACAGCGGCCTGGTGTTGCTGGTGGAAGACCTGACCGAAACCCAGATGCTCGAAGACAAACTGGTGCACTCCGAGCGCCTGGCGAGCATTGGCCGGTTGGCGGCGGGCGTGGCCCATGAAATCGGCAACCCGATCACCGGCATCGCCTGCTTGGCGCAGAACCTGCGCGAAGAGCGCGAGGAAGATGCCGAGCTAACGGAAATCAGCGGACAGATTCTGGAGCAGACCAAACGCGTGTCGCGCATCGTCCAGTCGTTGATGAGCTTCGCCCACGCCGGTAGTCATCAGCACAGCGACGAGCCCGTCTGTCTGGCGGAAGTGGCCCAGGATGCCATCGGCTTGCTGGCCCTGAACCGGCGCAATTTCGAAGTCCAGTTCTATAACCTGTGCGACCCCGATCACTGGGTCGAAGGCGACCCCCAGCGGCTCGCCCAGGTGTTGATCAACCTGCTCTCCAACGCCCGCGACGCCTCACCGCCGCACAGTGCGGTACGGGTCAAAAGCGAAGCCGGCGAACACACGGTCGACCTGATCGTGGAAGACGAAGGCAGCGGTATTCCGAAGAACATCATGGATAGATTGTTCGAACCTTTCTTCACCACCAAGGATCCTGGCGAAGGCACCGGTCTGGGCCTTGCACTGGTCTATTCCATCGTTGAAGAGCATTATGGACAAATCACCATCGACAGCCCGGCTGATGTTCAAAGCCAACGCGGTACCCGTATCCGGGTGACTTTGCCGCGTCATGTCGAAGCGACGTCCGCTGTGAACTGAGACCGTCGAGAGTATCGAATCAATGCCGCACATTTTGATCGTCGAAGACGAAACAATTATCCGCTCCGCCTTGCGCCGTCTGCTGGAACGTAATCAGTACCAGGTCAGCGAAGCCGGATCCGTGCAGGAAGCACAAGAGCGTTTCAGCATTCCCTCGTTTGACCTGATCGTCAGTGACCTGCGCCTGCCTGGCGCACCGGGCACTGAACTGATCAAGCTCGGTCAGGGCACTCCGGTGCTGATCATGACCAGCTACGCCAGCCTGCGTTCGGCCGTCGATTCCATGAAGATGGGCGCGGTGGATTACATCGCCAAGCCTTTCGATCACGATGAGATGCTCCAGGCCGTTGCGCGCATCCTGCGTGATCGCCAGTCGTCCCCCGCCGCAGGTGAACCTGTGGTCGGCAAAGCTGCCAATGGCGCGGCGAAACCGGGCGTCGATAACAGCAATGGCGAGATCGGCATCATCGGCTCCTGTCCGCCGATGCAGGACCTGTACAGCAAGATCCGCAAAGTCGCCCCCACCGATTCCAATGTCCTGATCCAGGGCGAGTCCGGTACCGGTAAAGAACTGGTGGCTCGCGCCCTGCACAATCTGTCGAAACGCGCCAAGGCGCCGATGATTTCGGTGAACTGCGCGGCCATCCCGGAAAGCCTGATCGAGTCCGAACTGTTCGGCCACGAAAAAGGTGCGTTCACTGGCGCCAGCGCCGGGCGTGCCGGGCTGGTGGAAGCGGCGGACGGCGGCACCCTGTTCCTCGATGAAATCGGCGAACTGCCCCTCGAAGCCCAGGCCCGCCTGCTGCGCGTGTTGCAGGAAGGTGAAATCCGCCGGGTCGGTTCGGTGCAGTCGCAGAAGGTCGATGTGCGCCTGATCGCCGCCACCCACCGGGACCTCAAGAGCCTGGCGAAGATCGGCCAGTTCCGTGAAGACCTTTATTACCGTCTGCACGTGATTGCCCTGAAACTGCCGGCCCTGCGCGAGCGCGGTGCCGACGTCAACGAAATCGCCGAGGCCTTCCTGAAGCGGCAGAGCGCGCGGGTCAACCGCACCGACCTGAAGTTTGCCCCGGATGCCGAGCAGGCAATTCGTCACTACACCTGGCCGGGGAACGTGCGCGAACTGGAAAACGCGGTCGAACGCGCGGTGATCCTGTGCGAGAGCCCGGAAATCTCCGCCGAGTTGCTGGGCATCGACATCGAACTGAGCGATCTGGACGATGACGATTTCATTGGGCTGCCCCCACAACAGGGCAACGCCGCCGGTAACAACAGCCATGAGCCGACCGAAGACCTGTCGCTGGAAGACTACTTCCAGCACTTCGTCCTCGAGCATCAGGACCACATGACCGAAACCGAACTGGCCCGCAAACTCGGGGTCAGCCGCAAATGCCTGTGGGAACGGCGCCAGCGCCTGGGCATTCCACGGCGCAAGACCGGTGTCGCCAGCGAGAGCTGAACGTCACCTGTCAGGTGTGCGGGTAACACGTGATTGTGTGAAAAAACTGTTACCCCAGTCTTTTCACGTAACAGAAGCCGGGGCTTACGGTAACGAAGCCACGGTTTTTTTTGGCCCCGAAAAACCTTGTTACCTGGCCTAACCCCTTGTTTTGCTGGGCTTCACAAAAGTTGGCACGCACCCTGCTATATGTTTAGTACAAGAACAATAACAAGCAATGCACAAGACAATAAAAATAAGACGAATCGACTCACGCACAATAAAAACAAGACGGCGAGAGGCGCAGCTAACTGATTCTTTTGGAGAGGCGTTGTATTTGGGGCTTGCCCCACGACCAGGCCGAGAACAACAAAAACTGTCCTAAGACAGAGCCTGAACTGGTTGGATCGCAAGATCACTGCAACACAGCGACCAAAGCAATCCGTTTGCTCTTGGCTCCCGATTGGGAGGGTCATGAAGGAAAAACTTCATGACGAGGGCACTTAACAAAAACAAAAAGCCCGAAACCAATAATAAAAATAGAGCATGCAACTACTTCTTGGGGAGCTTCGGCTCCCCTTGTAGTTTCTGCGATTTGATAAAAACGCCCCAAGCGCCCGTCGCTGGCAGCTTAAAGCTTGCGGCTTACAGCTCATATTTGCTGTGTCCTACACCATCCCCCGACTAAATGCTAGAATCCCGGCCCATCATGCGGTCATTCTTCGTTATGGCCGAACATTCCTTCAAACAGTGCATCCCATGCTGAAGAAGCTGTTCCAGTCATTCCGTTCTCCCAAGCGTCATACGCAACACATCCGCAGCACGCCTGAAGTGCTTAACAGCGGCCAACATTCGCTGCAGAAGGCGCAATTCAGCCGTTACGCGGTGAATATCGTCGAACGCCTGCAGAACGCCGGTTACCAGGCTTACCTGGTCGGCGGTTGTGTGCGTGACATGATGCTCGGCATCACGCCGAAGGATTTCGACGTCGCTACCAGTGCCACCCCTGAACAAGTCAGGGCCGAATTCCGCAATGCGCGGATCATCGGTCGTCGCTTCAAACTGGTGCACATCCACTTCGGTCGCGAAATCATTGAGGTCGCGACGTTCCGCGCCAATCATCCGCAAAACGATGAAGAGGAAGACAGCAACCAGTCTTCCCGCAACGAGAGCGGGCGCATCCTGCGCGATAACGTCTACGGCACCCTGGAAGAAGACGCGCAACGCCGCGACTTCACCATCAACGCCTTGTATTACGATCCGGTCAGCGAGCGCATTCTCGACTACGCCAACGGCGTACACGACATCCGCAATCACTTGATCCGCCTGATCGGCGACCCGAAGCAACGCTACCAGGAAGACCCGGTACGGATGCTGCGGGCCGTGCGTTTCGCCGCCAAGTTGAATTTCGGTATCGAAAAACACAGCGCCGCGCCGATCCGCGACCTGGCGCCGATGTTGCGCGAGATTCCGTCGGCGCGCCTGTTCGAAGAAGTGCTCAAGCTGTTCCTCTCCGGCCATGCCGCGGACACTTTCGAGATGCTGGTCGACTTGCAGCTGTTCGATCCCCTGTTCCCGGCGAGTGCCGAGGCGTTGGAATACAACCCGACGTACACGCACACGCTGATCAGTGAAGCGCTGATCAACACCGACCTGCGGATCAAGCAGAACAAACCGGTGACCCCGGCGTTCCTGTTTGCAGCCTTGTTGTGGCCTGCCCTGCCGGCTCGTGTGTTGCGTCTGCAAGAGCGTGGCATGCCGCCAATCCCTGCGATGCAGGAAGCGGCCCACGAGCTGATCGCCGAACAGTGCCAGCGCATCGCAATTCCGAAACGCTTCACCATGCCGATCCGCGAAATCTGGGACATGCAGGAGCGTCTGCCACGTCGCAGCGGCAAACGCGCCGACCTGTTGCTCGACAACCCACGGTTCCGTGCCGGTTACGACTTCCTGCTGTTGCGCGAAAGCGCCGGCGAGCAGACCGATGGCCTGGGCGAATGGTGGACCGACTATCAGGACGCCAACGACAGCGAACGTCGCGACATGATCCGCGACCTCAGCGGCAAAGATGAAGGCACCGGCGCCCCGCGCAAGCGTCGTCGCAGTGGTGGCGCCAAGCGCAAACGCACGGCTGGCGCCCCGAGCACCACGGGCGAGTAAGTCATGGAACGCATCTACATCGGCATGGGCAGCAATCTGGCTGACCCCGCCGAACAGTTGCGCAGCGCCGTCGAGGCGCTGGCGCGGTTGCCGAAAACCGAACTGGTCGGCGTCTCCGCGTTTTACCAAAGCGATTCGCTGCTGCCCGGCCAACCCCGCTACACCAACGCCGTCGCCGCCCTCGACAGTGACCTCGCGCCACTGGAACTGCTCGATGCGCTGCAAGCCATCGAGAACGAACAGGGCCGCGAACGTCTTGAACGTTGGGGGCCACGCACGCTGGACCTCGACATCGTGTTGTTCGGTGATCGCCTGATCGACGAGCCTCGGCTCAAGGTGCCGCATTACCACCTGCAGGAACGTGCCTTCGTGCTGTATCCGCTGGCCGAACTGGCGCCTGTGGATTTGCGGTTGGCGGATGGCCGGACTCTCAGCGAATTGCTCGCCGCCTGCCCGTTCATCGGGTTGGAGCGCCTTTCCCAAAACTGACGCAAATCCCCCGTAGGAGCAAAGCTTGCTCGCGATTGCGGCCTGACATTCAGCCCCCATGCCGACTGACCGAACGCCATCGCGAGCACGCTTTGCTCCTGCAAGCGTCTATTTCCCCCGGTAACACCCCCACCGTAACAACGCGGTAACACACACAATTGACTTCCCGAGTCCTCCTCACGACTATAGGCGTCCCGCTGCCGCCAACGCGGCGCTAAAGGGCGCAATCCAGGCCTTATAAGCACGACAAAAGACCGTGCGCCTGAGTAAATGAAGAATCACGCGCGTTACTCGCAGTAGTTTCCATAGCGCCTGAACGAGGATTTTTTACATGCCAGCCATCACCCTGACCACGCTCCAGAGCCTCAAGCAGAAAGGTGAAAAAATCACCATGCTGACCTGCTATGACGCGACCTTCGCCCACGCCTGCAACGAGGCCGGTGTCGAAGTGCTGCTGGTGGGCGACTCCCTCGGCATGGTTCTGCAAGGTCACGACAGCACCCTGCCCGTTACCACCGCGGAAATGGCCTACCACGTGGCCTCCGTTAAACGCGGCAACAGCGACGCCCTGATCCTCGCCGACCTGCCGTTCATGGCCAACGCCACCCTCGACCAAACCATGATCAACAGCGCCACGTTGATGCAGGCCGGCGCGCACATGATCAAGGTTGAAGGCGCCCTGTGGCTGGCGGACTCGATCCGCCTGCTGGCCGAACGTGGTGTGCCGGTGTGCGCGCACATGGGCCTGACCCCGCAAGCGGTCAACATCCTGGGCGGCTACAAAGTCCAGGGCCGCAGCGAAAACCAGGCCCGGCAGATGCGCGCCGACGCCATCGCCCTGGAACAGGCCGGTGCCTCCATGCTGCTGCTCGAATGCGTACCGAGCGAGTTGGCGCTTGAAATCACTCAGGCCGTGGGCATTCCGGTGATCGGCATTGGCGCTGGCAGCGGCACCGACGGCCAGGTCCTGGTGCTGCACGACATGCTCGGCCTGTCCATCACTGGGCGCGTGCCGAAGTTCGTGAAGAACTTCATGAATGGCCAGGCCAGCATTCACGCAGCCTTGAGCGCTTATGTCGCTGAAGTCAAAGCCGTCTCTTTCCCAGGTATCGAACACGGATTCTCTGCATGAACACCGTCAAAACCGTCCGCGAACTGCGGGCTGCCATCGCCCGTGCCCGCGGTGAAGGCAAGCGAATCGCCTTCGTCCCGACCATGGGCAACCTGCACAGCGGCCACGTCGCGCTGATCACCAAAGCCGCGCAACGGGCGGATTTCGTGGTCGCGAGCATCTTCGTCAACCCGCTGCAATTCGGCGCCGGCGAAGACCTCGACAAGTACCCGCGAACCCTGACAGCCGACCAGGAAAAACTGCTCCAGGCCGGTTGCCACTTGCTGTTTGCCCCCACTGTCGAAGAAATGTACCCCGACGGCATGGCCGGCCAGACCCGGGTCAGCGTGCCGCAACTGTCCGAAGGCCTGTGCGGCGCCAGCCGTCCGGGGCATTTCGAAGGCGTGGCGACCGTAGTCAGCAAGCTGTTCAACATGGTCCAGCCGGACCTGGCGATCTTCGGCCAGAAAGATTTCCAGCAATTGGCGGTGATTCGCGCGCTGGTGCATGACTTGAACATGCCAATCCAGATCATCGGCGAACCGACCGTACGGGCCGCCGATGGCTTGGCGCTGTCGTCGCGCAATGGCTTCCTCAGCCAAGAACAACGTGCGACCGCGCCGGTGGTGTACCGCACGCTGGCGACGATTGCCGAGGCCATTAAACAGGGTGAGCGCGATTATCCTGCGCTGATCGACGGGCAGGTTAAACAGCTCGAAGCGGCGGGTTTGCGTAGCGACTACCTGGAAATCCGCCATGCCGTGACCTTGCGTCCGGCGACCCCGGAATATCGGGACCTGGTGATTCTGGTGGCGGCGTTCCTCGGCACGACGCGGTTGATCGACAACCTGCACCTGAACCTCGACGCGTCCTGACACCGCAGAAACCTGTAGGAGCGAAGCTTGCTCGCGAAGGCGTCCTATCCGTCGATGAAGATGTCGAACGTGACGGCCTCTTCGCGGGCAAGCCTCGCTCCTGCACGCTCCCGCGCGGCTTCGCCCTGTATTGCCGCCCCTCAAGCCTTCGGGCAATATGCCCGCCGTTCGATTCCGACCTGGGACACCACTCATGCACGCCATCATGCTCAAGGCCAAGCTTCACCGCGCCGAAGTCACCCACGCAGTTCTCGATTACGAAGGTTCTTGCGCCATCGACGGCGAATGGCTGGACTTGTCCGGCATCCGTGAATACGAACAGATCCAGATTTATAACGTCGACAACGGCGAACGTTTCACCACCTACGCGATTCGTGGCGAAGCAGGCTCGCGCATGATCTCGGTCAACGGCGCTGCGGCGCACAAAGCCAAGGTGGGCGACCGGGTGATCATCTGTGCCTACGCGCATTACAGCGAGGCCGAACTGCTCAACTTCAAGCCGCGCATGTTGTACATGGCGCCGGGCAATGAGCTGAGCCACACCAGCAACGCCATCCCGGTTCAAGTGGCCTGATCGCAGCCTCCGTCCGTCTGTCGGGGGATTTGCGGTTTGAATGTTAAAAAAGTACAGAAAACCAGTCATACAAAGCGAAGACAGATCCACACGCGAGGTTTACTGTTACCGCCCTGCGCTATTTAATCGTGTCCACGCAGATTGACCGGACGTAGCCCTCCCAATGGACGGGACATTCCGGGATCTTCAGTGTCTTAAAGGCAGTTCAAGTAAAAGGAAAATCGCAGCGATGGCGTACTACCGCACTCCTCACGACGTTACCGCTCTGCCCGCCTGGCAAGCGTTGAAAGACCACCGCCAAGCCATGCAGGATTTCAGCATGCGCGAAGCCTTCAATGCCGACCCGCAGCGCTTTACCCAATTCACCCTCAGCAGCTGCGGTCTGTTTCTCGATTATTCGAAGAACCTGATCAACGCCGAGACCCGCAACCTGTTGGTGGGCCTGGCCAACGAAGTCGACCTCAAGGGCGCAATCAAAGCGCTGTTCGACGGCGAAATCGTCAACTCCTCCGAAGGTCGCCCGGCGCTGCACACTGCATTGCGTCGTCCGGTGGGCGACAAGTTGTCGGTCAACGGCGTCAACGTGATGCCGGAAGTGCACAAGGTACTGAACCAGATCACCGACCTTGTGGGCCGTATCCACGACGGTCTGTGGCGCGGCTACACCGAGAAGCCAATCACTGACGTGGTGAACATCGGCATCGGTGGCTCGTTCCTCGGCCCTGAGCTGGTGTCCGAAGCACTGCTGTCCTACGCCCAGAAAGGCGTGCGTTGCCACTACCTGGCGAACATCGACGGCAGCGAGTTCCACGAGCTGACCATGAAGCTGCGCGCCGAGACCACGCTGTTCATCGTCTCGTCGAAATCCTTCAACACCCTCGAAACCCTGAAGAATGCCCAGGCCGCACGTGCCTGGTACCTGGCCCAGGGTGGTTCGGAAGCCGAGCTGTATCGCCACTTCATCGCGGTATCGAGCAACAACGCCGCAGCCGTGGCGTTCGGTATCCGTGAAGAGAACATCTTCCCGATGTGGGACTGGGTCGGCGGGCGTTACTCGCTGTGGTCAGCCATCGGTTTGCCGATTGCCCTGGCCATCGGCATGTCGAACTTCAAGGAACTGCTCTCCGGTGCCTACACCATGGACCAGCATTTCCAGAGCGCGCCATTCGAACAGAACATGCCGGTGCTGCTGGCGTTGCTCGGTGTCTGGTACGGCAATTTCTGGGGCGCGCAAAGCCACGCGATCCTGCCGTACGACCACTACCTGCGCAACATCACCAAGCACCTGCAACAGCTGGACATGGAATCCAACGGCAAGAGCGTGCGCCAGGACGGCACGCCCGTGTCCACCGATACCGGTCCGGTGATTTGGGGTGGTGTGGGCTGCAACGGTCAGCACGCCTACCACCAGTTGCTGCACCAGGGCACCCAGCTGATTCCGGCGGACTTCATCGTGCCGATCGTCAGCTTCAACCCGGTGTCCGACCACCATCAGTGGCTGTACGCCAACTGCCTGTCGCAAAGCCAGGCCCTGATGCTCGGCAAGACCCTCGCCGAAGCCGAAACCGAGCTGCGCGACAAGGGCCTGAGCGAAGAAGAAGTGCACAAACTCGCACCGCACAAGGTGATCCCGGGCAACCGCCCGAGCAACACCCTGGTGGTCGAGCGCATCAGCCCGCGTCGTCTCGGCGCATTGGTGGCGTTGTATGAGCACAAAGTCTTCGTGCAAAGCGTGGTCTGGGGCATCAACGCCTTCGACCAGTGGGGCGTGGAGCTGGGCAAAGAACTGGGCAAAGGCGTTTACAACCGCCTGGTCGGCAGCGAAGAAACCCCGGCTGACGATGCTTCGACCCAAGGCCTGATCAACTACTTCCGTGGGCGTCACCGCGGTTGATTCTGTAGGAGCCAAGCTTGCTCGCGAAGAACGATGACGCGGTGTATCTGATACACCGCGTCGTCTGCTTCGCGAGCAAGCTTGGCTCCTACACGGCTCGCTTGTCTGCGCTCTTGAACCCATTCGTCACTCGGCGCATCTTAATCTTGTCGCAAAACAAGAATAAGGAACCGTCATGTTCGATATCAGCACGTTCCCCAAAGCCGATGCCGTGCGCCGGGCTGCCAATCTGAGTCAGGACGACTACCATCGCCTGTACCGACAATCCATCGAACACCCCAGCACCTTCTGGGCCGAACAGGCCACGCGCTTTCTCGACTGGAGCACGCCGTGGCAAACCGTCCAGCGCTATAACCTGAAAACCGGCGAAGCCAGCTGGTTTGCCGGGGGCAAGCTGAACGTCAGTTACAACTGCATCGATCGTCACCTGGAAAAACGCGGCGATCAGACTGCAATCATCTGGGAAGGCGATGACCCCGTCGAATCCGCCCAGATCACCTACAAAAAACTCCATCACAACGTCTGCCGCCTGGCCAACGTGCTGAAAAGCCGTGGCGTGAAGAAAGGCGATCGGGTGTGCATCTACATGCCGATGATCCCCGAAGCCGCCTACGCCATGCTCGCTTGTGCGCGGATCGGCGCGATTCATTCGGTGGTGTTTGGCGGATTTTCCCCGGACTCCGTGCGCGACCGCATCCTCGACGCCGACTGCCGCACCGTGATCACCGCCGATGAAGGTGTGCGCGGCGGCAAGTTCGTGCCGCTCAAGGAGAAGGTCGACAAAGCGCTCGAGAGCTGCCCGAACGTCAGCACGGTGATTGTGGTCGAGCGCACCCAGGGCGAAGTGAACTGGGTCGAAGGCCGGGACATCTGGTATCACCAGGCCCTGCGCGATGTCAGCGACGATTGCCCGCCGGAACCGATGGACGCCGAAGACCCGCTGTTCATCCTCTACACCTCCGGCAGCACCGGCAAACCCAAAGGCGTGCTGCACACCACCGGCGGTTACCTGCTGCAAGCGGCGATGACCTTCAAATACGTGCTCGACTACCGCGACGACGAAGTGTTCTGGTGCACCGCCGACGTCGGCTGGGTCACCGGCCACAGCTACATCGTCTACGGGCCATTGGCCAACGGCGCGACCACGCTGATCTTCGAAGGCGTGCCGAGTTACCCCACCAGTTCACGCTTCTGGCAGGTCATCGATAAACACCACGTCAACATTTTCTACACCGCGCCGACCGCCCTGCGCTCGCTGATGCGCGAAGGCGCCGAGCCGTTGAAGGAAACGTCGCGCGCGAGCCTCAGATTACTCGGCAGCGTCGGTGAGCCGATCAACCCGGAAGCGTGGGATTGGTACTTCAACGTCGTGGGCGAGCAGCGTTGCCCCATCGTCGATACCTGGTGGCAGACCGAAACCGGCGGGATCATGCTCAGCCCGCTGGTCAGTGCCCAACGGATCAAACCGGGTTGCGCCACACAACCGATGTTCGGCGTGCAACCGGTATTGCTCGATGAAACGGGCAAGGAAATCAAAGGCGCCGGCAGCGGCGTACTCGCCATTAAATCAAGCTGGCCGGCGCAGATCCGCAGCGTCTACGGCGATCCGCAACGCATGGTCGACACCTACTTCAAGCCCTACCCCGGCTACTACTTCACCGGCGACGGCGCACGGCGCGACGAGGATGGCGACTACTGGATCACCGGGCGCATCGACGATGTGATCAATGTTTCCGGACATCGCATCGGCACCGCCGAAGTGGAAAGCGCCCTGGTACTGCACGACAGCATCGCCGAGGCTGCCGTGGTCGGTTACCCCCATGACGTCAAGGGCCAGGGCATCTATGCCTTTGTTACGCCCATGAACGGCGCCGAACCCAGCGACGAACTGAAGAAAGAGCTGCTGGCCCACGTCAGCAAGGAAATCGGCAGCTTCGCCAAACCGGACCTGATTCAATGGGCGCCGGCCTTGCCTAAAACCCGTTCGGGCAAGATCATGCGCCGGATTCTGCGCAAGATCGCCTGCAACGAACTGGACAGCCTGGGCGATACCTCGACCCTGGCCGATCCGAGCGTGGTTCAGGACCTGGTTGATAAACGCCTGAACCAATAACACGCGGACTTGGAACGCCTACAGAGGCATTCCAGGTCCGCCTTTTTTCACCACTGAGTCGCCATGGAATTCATTCGCAGCCGCATCGAAACCCAGCTCATGAGCCTGACCGGCCTGTCCTTGGGCAAGCTTGACCTGGAGAACCCCAAGGGCGATCCCGGCCTGTTCGGGCCCGATTCGGTGAGTTGGCAGGTCCATGGCGATTTCAGCAGCATGCTGATCGGCGGCATCAGTGCGCTGATGCTGCAAGCCCTGCACCCACTGGCCCTGGCCGGGGTCTGGGATCACTCGAATTTTCGCGAAGACATGCTCGGCCGCTTGCGCCGCACCAGTCAGTTCATTTCCGGAACCACGTTCGGTTCGCGCAAGGACGCCGACTGGCTGATCGAAAAGGTCCGCACCATTCACCTGCAGGTGATCGGCACCGCGCCGGATGGCCGACCTTATGCCGCCAGCGATCCGGACTTGCTGACCTGGGTGCATGTGGCCGAAGTCAGCAACTTCCTCGCCGCGCACCTGCGGTATCGCAATCCGCAGTTATCCGTGGCAGATCAGGACCGTTACTACGCTGAAATCGCGGTGATCGCCGAGCGCCTGGGCGCCCGTGATGTGCCGCGCAGCCGTCAGGAAATCGCTGATTACCTTGAGCGAATCCGTCCACAGTTGCTGTGCGATGCCCGCAGTCGAGAGGTGTTGCGCCTGCTGCTCAACGCGCCCGCCCCCAGCCGTATGGCCAAGCCGTTCGGCGGTTTGATGATGCAGGCCGGGATCGACCTGCTGCCGGACTGGGCCAGCGACATGCTCGGCGTCCGCCAGAACCCGCTGCAACGCCAGTTGATCCGCGCCAGCGTCAAACGCAGCGCGCCGATGCTGCGCTGGGCGATGAGGAATGGCTCGGTGCAACGGGCGCAGCGGCGGATGGGGTTATTGGAATAGAGCGTCAAGCTTCAAGCTTCAAGCTTCAAGCTTCAAGCTTCAAGCTTCAAGCTTCAAGCTTCAAGCTTGCGGCTTGCAGCTCAGTAACTGCTAAACTCCCGCGCCAAATTCCCTCCTCCTGCAAGGCGCCCAGCATGTCTTCCTTGAATCAGGCGCTGCGCGCCGCCCTCGATCATCGCCAGGACCTGCTTGCCGAACTGCATCAGCAGGGCACCGATTGCTATCGCCTGTTCCACGGCAGCCAGGAAGGCGCCGGCGGCTTGACCATCGACCGCTACGGCCCGCAACTGCTGGTGCAAAGCTTTCACCAAGCCCTGGAACGGGATGCCCTGCTGGAACTTCACGGCCTCATCAATCAACACTTGGGCTTCGACACGCTGCTGGTCTACAACGACCGCTCCCGGGGCAATTCGCGCATTGACCGTGAAGACACCGTCTACCGCGCCGACGACGCCGCGTTGCAGGACCTGATCGGCCACGAATGGGGCCTCAACTACCGGGTTCGCGGCCGTCACGCCGGGCAAGACCCGCTGCTGTTCCTCGACCTGCGCAACACCCGTGGCTGGGTCAAGGCCCACAGCCAGAACAAAAGCGTGCTCAACCTGTTCGCCTACACCTGCGGCGTCGGCCTGAGTGCGGCGGCCGGTGGCGCCAGTGAGGTGTGCAACCTGGACTTCGCCGAAGGCAACCTGGCCGTCGGCCGCGAAAACGGCCTGCTCAACCCGCAGTTGCCGACGATGGAATTCATCCAGTCCGATTACTTCCCGGCGATCCGCCAATTGGCGGGCCTGCCGATCAGTCAGCGTCGCGGGCAGAAACTGCCGAGCTATGAGCGCCTGGAACAACGTCAATACGACCTGGTGCTGCTCGACCCACCGGCCTGGGCCAAGAGCGCCTTCGGCACCGTCGACCTGCTGCGCGACTATCAGAGCCTGCTCAAGCCGGCACTGCTGACCACCGCCGACAACGGCGTGCTGATCTGCTGCAACAACCTGGCGAAAGTCAGCATGGACGACTGGCGCGAGCAGGTTTTGCGCTGCGCCGAAAAGGCCGGACGGCCGGTGCGGGAATGGTCGGTGATGACCCCGGGCGCGGATTTTCCGTCGATGGATCAGCAGCCACCGTTGAAAACCCTGATCCTGCAACTTTGATCACGCGGGAAATTTCCTACACTTTTTTCTGAACAATCCTTAACAGGGCGTGTACTTCGGAACCGAAAACGCGTGCCATACTCCAAGGCACTCCGATCAGACAAATGAAGCCGCACATGCCCAAAGGATTGATCCGCGCTATCGGCGCTCTGTTGACTGCTCTGGCCCTCTACAGCCTGCTGGGTTTTCTGATTTTGCCGGGCATCGCCTTGCGGGTCGCCAACCAGCAGTTGGCCAACTACGCCACGACCCCCGCCCATATCCAGCGGATCGAACTCAATCCGTTCAGCCTTGAAGTGACCCTGTGGGGCCTGATCATCGGTGAACCGGGCAAGGAACAGGTCGGCTTCGAACGGCTTTACGCCAACCTGCAGATCGACAGCCTGTGGACCAAGGCCCTGCACTTGTCCGATATCGAACTGGACAAGCCCAAGACCGAAATCCTCTTTGGCAAGGACGGCAAGCTCAACTTGCTCGGCCTGTTCAAGATCCCCGCCAGCGAACCGACCCCGGCCGACCCGAACGCCAAACCGTTCCCCCTGCGGGTCGAGCGGATCAAACTGGCCGGCGGCTATGTGCACTTCCAGGATGCGCGCCCCAGCGAGCCCATCGAATTCCTTTACAACAAACTCGATTTCGAGCTGAAGAACCTCAGCACCCTGCCCGATGACAACGCCGACATGACCCTGGTCGCGGCCGGCCCGTCGGGCGGGCAGATCGACTGGACCGGCAACTTCAGCCTGATCCCGATCGCCTCCGAAGGTAAGTTGAAAGTCACCGACGGCCAGATGAAAGTCTGGTGGCCGTACGTGCGCGACGCGCTGCCGCTGGCCCTGGAAAACGGCGTGCTGAACCTGAGCACCGACTACAAGCTCAACCTGGCCAAGGAAACCGAACTGCTGCTGAGCAACGTCGCAGTCAGCGTCGCACCGTTTGCTATCAATGCACCGGACGGTCGGCCATTGGTGCGGCTTGAACGCCTGGATGTCAGCGACACCAGCATCGACCTGGCCAAGCAGCAAGTGGTGGTCGGCAAGATCCGCAGCAACAAACTGGAAACCTGGGCCGCCCTCGAAGCGGACGGCCAACTGGACTGGCAGAAACTGTTCGCCAGCCAACCGTCCAAGGCAACGGTGAAGGCCAATAAAGAACCCGCCACGGCCCCAGCCGCAGCGGATTCACCGCCTCCGGCACCCGCCGCGCCAAGCAAACCGTGGCAAGTGCTGCTCAAAGACGTGCAACTGCGCAATTACCAGGTGCACCTGGCGGACCGCAAGGCACAACCGCCCGTGGCCCTGGAAGTCGGCCCGTTGAACGTTGACCTACAGAACTTCGACAGCCTCAACGGCTCGCCTTTCAACCTCAAGCTCGACACCGGCCTGGGCAAGCAAGGCAAGATCACGGCGGACGGCCAGGTCAATCTGGCCCCGGTCAGCGCCAAGCTGAAAGTGCAGACCAAGGACATCGACCTGCGCGTCGCCCAGTCCTACATCACCCCGTTCATTCGCCTGGAACTGCGCAGCGGCATGCTCGGCAGTGACCTCGCGGTGGACCTGAAAAGCACCGATCCGCTGGCGTTCAGCGTCACCGGCCGCGCCCAGGTCGATCAGTTGCACACCCTCGACACCCTGAAAACCCGCGACTTCCTCAAGTGGCAGCAACTGGTGCTCGAAGGCCTGAACTATCAGCACGGTGACAGCCTGTCGATCGACAAGGTCAACCTGTTCCAGCCCTATGCGCGTTTCATGATCAACGATGACCGCACCACCAACATCGATGACCTGCTGGTGCCGCAACCGCCTGACGCCGGCGCCAAGACCGCCGCTGCCAAACCAGCGGCCGGCAAGGACAAACCGCTGGGCATTCACGTGGGCGGCATTGCGATCAATGATGGCTCGGCCAACTTTGCCGACTTCAGCCTGACCCCGAACTTCGCCACCGCCGTGCAAGAACTCAACGGTGCAATCGGCACCATCGACAGCCGCCAGGCGAAACCGGCCAGTGTCGACATCAAGGGCAAGGTCGACCGCTATGCGCCGGTGACGATCAAGGGCGCGGTCAACCCGTTCGACCCGATGGCCAGCCTCGACATTGCTACCAGTTTCAAACGTGTCGAGCTGACGACGCTTACGCCCTACTCCGGCAAGTTCGCCGGTTACCGCATCCGCAAGGGCCGCCTCAATCTCGACCTGCATTACCTGATCACCAAGGGCCAGTTGAAGGCTGAAAACAAAGTGGTGGTCGAGCAACTGCAACTCGGCGAAAAAGTCGACAGCCCGGACGCCACAAGCCTGCCGCTGAAGTTGGCGATCGCCCTGCTCAAGGACGTCGACGGCAAGATTTCCATCGAGCTGCCGGTGACCGGCGACTTGAACAACCCGCAGTTCAGCGTGATGCCGATTGTCTGGCAGACCCTGCGCAACCTGATCGTCAAGGCGGCCGCCGCGCCGTTCAAAATGATTGGCGGGCTGATCAGTGGTGGCGGTTCGGAAGATCTGGGCACCGTGTCGTTCGCACCGGGTTCGAGTGACCTGACCAAAGACGCCGAAGCGTCGCTGATCAAACTCTCCAGCGCGCTCAAGGAACGCCCGGCCCTGCGCCTGGAAATCGAAGGCACGGCGGCACAAAGCAGCGATGGCCCCTTGATCGCCGAGCAACGCCTGGAGCGCGAATACCAGTACAACTACTACAAGATGCTCCAGCGCCGTGGCGACAAGGTCCCGGCCCAAGCGTCCCTGCTGCAAGTGCCGGAGGGCGAGAAAGGTCCGCTGCTGGAAGGGATTTATCGCACGCGCCTCAAGACCCAGCCACCGGCCGAATGGAAGGATCTGGGCAAGGAAGAACGCACCGCCAAAATGCGTGCGGACGTGATCAAGTTCTGGAGTTCCAGCGACGTGCTGTTGCGTCAACTGGGCCAGGAACGGGCCAGCAGCATCAAGGACTTCCTGGTGGACAAGACGCAAATGGCCGATGACCGCGTGTACTTTGTCGACGCCAACCTTGGCGAAGCGCAAAGCGACGGTCGGGTGGTTACCCCGATGCACCTGGACGCCGAGTGATGGGCGCGCGCTGGTTGCTCAGCCTGGCCCTGGCACTCGCGGCGGGCCAGGCCGCAGCTGCCGATACCCTGCGCTGTGGCAGCCAGTTGATCAGCGTCGGCGACAGGTCCAGCGAAGTACTGCAGAAATGTGGACAACCCGTGGCCCGGGATGCGCTGGGCTACAAGCGCAGCGCCAACCGCCGGGAAGAATTCCAGGTCGAGGAATGGACCTACGGACCCAACAGCGGGATGTACCAATACCTGCGGTTTGAAGGGAATCGGCTAGTGCAGATCACCAGCAAACGCGGCAATTAAAGAGCAAAAGATCGCAACCTTCGGCAGCGCCTACGGGGTGAATACATCACTTGTGCAGGAGCTGTCGAAGGCTGCGATCTTTTGCTTTTATGACCCGGAATAAAACAGGCCCCCGACACGAATGTCGGAGGCCTGTAATGGCCACATCCTTGTGGCCTTCGCATGAACTCTCCAGAGGCGGCAGACGTATGGCTCGGCTCGTCTGCCACGCCTTCTCCCGGTTCAAGCGGAGAAGTCTTGCCTTACTCGGCTTTCAGGCCGTCAGCGGAGACCGCTTTAACGCCTTTGATTTTCTTGGTGATCGCAACAGCGGTGGTTTTCTGAGCGTCGGTAATGGCTACAGTCGACGACAGGGATACAACACCTTTGTTGGTTTCTACTTTGATGTCAGTGCCTGGAATGCCTTTCTCGGTTACCAGGTCGCTTTTGACTTTGGTAGTGATCCAGGTATCGGAAGTGGTTTCCTTGGCCTTGGTCATTTCACCGGCCGCCAGAGTCATCGGGGCTTGGGTGGTGGTAGTGGTCTGTGCAAAAGCTGCACCGGCCATGGTCAGGGTCAGCGCGGTAGCAGTAGCAATAGCGAACTTCTTCATACGAGTAACTCCTGTTTTTCTATAAAGTCTGCTGCGTGTCTTCTCAGCAGGGTTACTGGGTATATTGCGAACGCTGTGCCAACTTTGAGACAGACAATAAATCGTTATAAAACAACAACTTATAAAATATGCGAAATTCCGGAATCATGCAAAATGCATGAGCCGGACGTTATCGACATGCAAGTTGCGGGTTTTGAAGCAGGCCTAAGGCCATGAATTGCCGGGAATTTCCTTGTTCACCCGGTAGAGGGTGAAATGGATTTAACGAATGCGCGTTTTCGGCAGCGTTCAGACAAAAAAATACCCCGCCATCAAGGGCGGGGTATTGATTCTGCTAAAGGAATATCAAGCGCCCGGGCAGCTCGGCGTCGAGTAATCCTTCAGGGCAGTGGTCGCACACGACCACCCCGCAGCCGCCGTGCGAGTCAAGGTAATCACCTTGCCCAACACAGGCGCCGGCGCTTGAATCAGCGTGCAGGCAATGGTCCCTGCACCGGAGGCAACGGTGCCAGTGACTGTCAGGGTGCAGTTTTGCGAAGCGAAACTCGGCGCGACAGTAGCGGCCGTCGGGTCAGCCGAACCTGCATTGATAATGTCTTCATACGCCACCTTGAGCGCGGAGACTTCCGCGATCCCGGCCGTCACCTTGGCCCGCGCCTGGTACTTGGTATAAGCCGGAATCGCAAACGTCGCCAGAATCCCGATGATCGCCACCACGATCAACAGCTCGATCAACGTAAAACCTTTCTGAATATTCATAGACAAGCTCCATGCATGAGTCGGAATCTCATGATCTGAATAAGCCCCAGCAGGGTCCGTGCCAAGCCTCGCATGCCCTGTACACAGGGCGCCGGGCAAAGGCAGCGCCCTTTCCTACCCCCTGAATCCGCACTATCTGACACTTTTTGTCACCTCAACACCGCTGGTTTGGTTCCTCGCCTTGACTAGGCTATAAGTCATGAACTGTCTGCGTCCGGTATCCCCATGAACGACATCGCCCTTAGTGGCCTGGCCAAGCAATTGGTGCTGGCCGAACTGCTCACTGAAAAAAGCGCGCAACAGGCGTATCAGCAAGCCCAACGCAATCGCATCTCCCTGGTCAGCTACCTGGTGCAGAACAAACTGGTGCGAAGCCGGCAGGTGGCGGAGATTGCCTCGGAGCACTTCGGCATGGCCTTGCTGGACCTCAATTGCCTGGACAAGGAAACCCAGCCCAAAGGGCTGGTCAGCGAGAAACTGGTTCGCCTGCACCACGCCCTGCCCCTCTGGCGACGTGGCAATAAATTGTTCGTGGGGATTTCCGACCCCACCAACCATCAAGCGATCAACGACATCCAGTTCAGCACCGGGCTGAGCACCGAAGCCATTCTGGTGGAGGACGACAAGCTCAGCGACGCCATCGAAAAATTCTTCGACACCCACACCACCGGCCTGGAAGAAATGGCCGACGTTGACCTGGATGGCCTGGACATCGAGTCGCCCGACGACAAAAACCACGATTCCATCGCCGGGCAGGATGCCGACGACGCGCCCGTGGTGCGCTTCGTCCACAAGATGCTGCTGGATGCGATCAAAAGCGGCTCGTCCGACCTGCACTTCGAACCCTACGAAAAAACCTACCGGGTGCGGATGCGCACCGACGGCATTCTGCGCGAAGTGGCCAAGCCACCGATTCAGTTGGCCAACCGGATCGCGGCGCGGTTGAAAGTCATGGCCAGCCTCGACATTTCCGAGCGACGCAAACCTCAGGACGGGCGGATCAAGATGCGCCTGTCCAAGAGCAAGTCCATCGACTTCCGGGTCAACACCCTGCCGACGCTGTGGGGCGAGAAAGTGGTGATCCGGATCCTCGACCCGTCCAGCGCGCAAATGGGCATCGACGCCCTCGGCTACGAGCCCGACCAGAAAGCCCTGTTCATGGCCGCGCTTAAGCAGCCGCAGGGGATGATTCTGGTCACCGGCCCCACCGGTTCGGGTAAAACCGTGTCGCTGTATACCGGGCTGAATATTCTCAACACCGTGGACATCAACATCTCCACCGCCGAAGACCCGGTGGAGATCAACATGGAAGGCATCAACCAGGTCAACGTCAATCCCAGGCAGGGCCTGGATTTCGCCCAGGCCTTGCGCTCGTTCCTGCGTCAGGACCCGGACGTGATCATGGTCGGCGAGATCCGCGACCTGGAAACCGCAGAAATCGCGATCAAAGCCGCCCAGACCGGGCACCTGGTGCTGTCGACCCTGCACACCAACAGCGCCGCCGAAACCCTGACCCGCCTGCACAACATGGGCATCCCCGGCTTCAACATCGCCACCTCGGTCAGCCTGATCATCGCCCAGCGCCTGGCGCGCAAATTGTGCAGTCATTGCAAGACGCCGATCGAGATTCCCCGGGAGGCCCTGATCAAGGAAGGCTTCCCCGAGGAACGCATCGGTTCTTTCACGATCTATGAGCCCGTCGGTTGCGATCACTGCAACAACGGTTACAAAGGGCGAATCGGGATATATGAAGTGGTGAAGAACACCCCGGACCTGCAACGGCTGATCATGGCCGAGGGTAACTCCCTGGAAATCGACATCCAGATGCGCAAGGACGGCTTCAACGATCTGCGTACGTCGGGGCTGATCAAGGCCATGCAAGGCATCACCAGCCTTGAAGAAATCAACCGGGTCACCAAGGACTGAACATGGCGGTCAAGGCAGCAAAAATCAGCGTCTACGCCTGGGAAGGCATGGACAAGAAAGGCACGAAGATGAGCGGCGAGTTGAGCGGTCAGAACCCGGCGCTGATCAAGGCACAGCTGCGCAAGCAGGGGATCAACCCGGGCAAGGTGCGCAAGAAATCCGCGTCTATTTTCAGCCTGGGCAAACGCATCAAGGCCCAGGACATCTCCCTGTTCACCCGGCAGATGGCGACCATGATGAAGGCCGGTGTGCCGCTGCTGCAGTCGTTCGACATCATTGGCGAAGGCTTCGACAACCCGGCCATGCGCAAGCTGGTGGATGAGGTGAAACAGGAGGTCGCGGCCGGTAACAGCTTCGCCGCCTCCCTGCGCAAGAAGCCGCAATATTTTGATGAGTTGTACTGCAACCTGGTGGACGCCGGTGAACAGGCCGGCGCCCTGGATACGCTGCTGGATCGGGTCGCGACCTATAAGGAAAAGAGCGAGAGCCTCAAGGCCAAGATCAAGAAAGCCATGACCTACCCGCTGGCCGTGGTGTTCGTCGCGATCATCGTCACCGGGATTTTGCTGGTCAAGGTGGTGCCGCAGTTCAAGACTGTGTTCGCCGGGTTTGGCGCCGAACTGCCGGGCTTCACCTTGATGGTGATCAACCTGTCGGAGTTCATGCAGGAATGGTGGTGGGTGATGCTCGGCGTCATGGCTGCGGCGATCTACGGTGTGCGTCGCGCCTTCAAAAAATCCCAGGTCTTTCGCGATCGGGTGGACACCTGGCTGTTGAAACTGCCCTTGGTGGGCACGCTGATGTACAAGTCCGCCGTGGCCCGCTACGCCCGCACGCTGTCGACCACGTTCGCCGCCGGGGTGCCGCTGGTGGATGCCCTGGAATCGGTGGCCGGCGCCACCGGCAATATCGTGTTCAAACGCGCGGTGCTGCGCATCAAGCAGGACGTGTCGACCGGCATGCAGCTGAACTTTGCCATGCGCACTTCGGGCGTGTTCCCGAACATGGCGATCCAGATGGCAGCCATCGGCGAGGAGTCCGGCGCCCTCGACGACATGCTCGACAAGGTCGCCAGCTTCTACGAGGACGAAGTCGACAACATGGTCGACAACCTGACCAGCCTGATGGAACCGTTCATCATGGTGGTGCTGGGCGTCGTCGTCGGCGGTCTGGTGGTTGCCATGTACCTCCCCATTTTCCAACTCGGCTCAGCGATCTGACATGCCCTTGATCGACTACTTGACCCTCTATCCGCTGGCCTTCGTGATCTTTGCGCTGGTGCTCGGCCTGGTGATCGGCAGCTTCCTCAACGTGGTGGTCTGGCGCCTGCCGAAGATGCTCGAACGGGAATGGCGCGTGCAGGCCCACGATGTCTTGGGCTTACCCGGTGAGACGCCCCTGCCGACCTATAACCTGATGCTGCCCCATTCCCAATGCCCGCACTGCGCCCACCGGATCCGTGCCTGGGAAAACATCCCGCTGCTCAGTTACCTGTTGCTGCGCGGGCGCTGTTCGAACTGCGCCGCACCGATCAGCAAGCGTTACCCACTGACCGAACTGGCCTGCGGCTTGCTCTCGGCGTTCGTCGCCTGGCATTTCGGTTTCGGCTGGCCTGGCGGCTTGATGTTGGTGCTGAGCTGGGGCCTGTTGGCCATGAGCCTGATCGATGCCGAGCATCAACTGTTGCCCGACGTGCTGGTGTTGCCGTTGTTGTGGCTGGGGCTGATCGTCAACAGCTTCGAACTGTTCGTGCCCTTGCACGATGCCTTGTGGGGCGCGGTGGCCGGCTACATGGCGCTGTGGTCGGTGTTCTGGCTGTTCAAGCTGATCACCGGCAAGGACGGCATCGGCCATGGCGACTTCAAGCTGTTGGCGATGCTGGGGGCCTGGGGCGGTTGGCAGATCCTGCCGCTGACCATCCTCCTGTCATCGCTGGTGGGGGCGATTCTCGGGGTGATTTTGCTGCGCTTGCGGAACGCGAAAACCTCGACGCCCATCCCCTTCGGTCCCTATCTGGCGATTGCTGGCTGGATTGCATTGCTCTGGGGTGGTCAAATAACCGGCTTCTATTGGCAGTTTGTCGGTTTGAAATGAATACCCCTGTGGAAAAACCCTGGATTCTCGGCCTGACCGGCGGCATCGGCAGCGGCAAAAGCGCGGCGGCCCAGCACTTCATCGACCTCGGCGTGCACGTGGTGGACGCCGATCATGCGGCGCGGTGGGTGGTGGAACCGGGGCGTCCGGCGCTCGCGAAGATCGCCGAGCACTTCGGCCCCGGCGTACTGCAAGCCGATGGCCAACTCGATCGCGCGGCGCTGCGCAAACTGATCTTCGAAGTCCCGGAGGAACGCCGCTGGCTCGAAGCGTTGCTGCATCCGCTGATCGCCGAGGAAATCGTTACTCACTTGGCCAAGGCACAATCGCCTTACGCGATTCTGGTGTCGCCGCTGTTGATCGAGTCCGGGCAGTACGCCATGACCCAACGGGTGCTGGTGATCGACGCGCCGGAACAACTACAGATCGAACGCACCCTGCAGCGTGACCAGACCAGCGAGCAACAGGTCCAGGCGATCCTCAAGGCCCAGTCCAGCCGCCAGGATCGCGTGAGCCATGCCGACGATGTGGTGGTCAACGACCGCGACCTCGCCTGGCTGCACAGCGAGGTCGAACGCCTGCATCACTTTTACCTTACTTTGCGTGGAGGCCAGTCATGAGCCCAATCTCGACCGTCGAATGCCCGACTTGCGGCGCACCTGTGGAATGGAAACCGGAAAACGTCTTCCGGCCCTTCTGTTCGGACCGTTGCAAACTGATCGACCTGGGCGCCTGGGCGTCGGAAGAACACAAGATCCCGGTGAGCCCGGATGCCGAGGACGACCTGTTCAGCGAAGACTTCGAGCCGCGTCACTGATCACTAACATCAGGGCCGCATGAAACCGTAGTCCTGCCCGTCATCGAGGTTCTCGGCGAGAAACTGCAACTCATCCGCCAGGTCCTCGACACTGCGCACCGCCTTGCTCTGTTGCACCACCGCACTGAGCAAGGCGCGCAGGCTCAACCCCGGATCAAACCCGACTTCCTGCGCCGCATCCAGGCTGTGACGCAACTCCTGCCTTGCCCACTCGTAAACGCTCATATCGGTGCTCCTGAAGGTTTCGCCGAGCATGAGTTCGCGAGCACCTGACCGATTTGATGTGGATCAAGACTTGGGATCGTCGTCTTTCCAGGGCGCCGAAAGGTAGCGGGTGCGGTTGAAAGTCTCCAGCCACTCAGGACTGAACACCACCAGCGCACTGATGATCATGCCGTTGATAAACGCCTCGGGGAAAATCAGCAGCCACAAGTAACCGACAAAATCTTCCAGCCAGTACGGCATCGCAAAGCGTTCGTCCCACCACAGCAACGTGAGCGCCAGCAGCAGGCACAACAACGCCGACAGCGCCGCCGCAAAGAAACCGGAAACGAAGATATACACAAAGGGATTACGCGGCTGGGCCCGCTCGACGAGGATCGCGCAGCATTCCGTCACCAGCACCGGCAGCAGAATCAACAGCGAGCCATTCACCCCGACGGCCATCAGGTCCTGTCGCCCAAGCAGTACCAGCCCCATCTGCGCGATCAAGCCACCGACAATCGCCAGCGGCCAGTCCAGCAGCAACGTCACCGCGGTCATGCCGATAAAGTGATACGACACGCCGGTATCGAAATCCCGTCGCACCAGCCACAACATGAACAGCGCGAACACCGTGCCGAACAACAGATGCTGGCGACGACTGTCGGTGAACAGCTCGACCCAGGGCGCACGGCAGATCGCCCAGATCAGCACGGGCAAGTAAATCCCCCAGCCGACCACCAGGCTCTCCGGTGACAGGAGCTCGGCACCGATCATGGCCGGGCTTTCTCCAACGCCTCTCGCAATTGCGCTGCCGTGGCGTACTCGTGCTGCTCAACCAAGCGACCCTCCTTGAGCTGCAGCCACAGCACGTTGTCCACAGCCCCTGGATAGCGCGGCGCTACGCGGCCATCGCGGTCGAGCATGACCCGGTAGGCATAGTCGCGCATCTTGGGTACAGCGAACATTTTTGCAATCAGCCGGGGCATGCGCTGGATGTCCGCGACAAATACCGTCTGGCGCGACTCCAGATAGCCCTTGGGCTGGCCTTGCAACGCGGCATCGACCAGCTTCGCGGCGTCCATGCTGCGCGCCACCAGCAACGTCTGCGTCTGGTTGTCGAGGCTGTAGGCCTGATCGAATTGATCCAGCAAGGTCCAGGGCGCCAGGCGCTCGCCCACCTCCAACGCCTGGGCCCACAAGGGCAGAAGACTGAGCAACAACACCGGCCAATATTTCACATTCAACTCCTCGATAGCGGATACGCACGATGGATATCAGTCTACACCGCCGGTTCTGGCCGCCCAGTAACGTCGTTTACCGGTAAAGGCTTTCTGCTTGTCGCATTTGAACGCTAAGCTTGGGCCTATGGATGACTCAGATTATTTACGCCTGCTGACCATCGCGGCCGAGCAAGCCAACGCGTTCCTGTCCAATGCCCGCAAATGGGAGCGTGAGCGTTGGGTCTGCCAGCGCCTGCTGCAAGGCCTGAACATTCCCTACCGCGCCGACGAATTCGCCCCCGCCGGGGAGCCGCCGGACGTGCTGTTCCGCGACGCCAGTTTCGAGGTGTTCTTCGTGCTCGACGAAGGCCGACGCCTCAACGACGAATGGCGCGACGAACTGCAACGAAGGCGCAGCGCGTTTTCCCTCAGTTCCCTGGTACGTCGCGAGGCCAAGCCCCGACGCATCCCGGCCAATGAATTCCTGCTGCGACTGGCGCCGACCCTGCGCAAAAAAGCCCACAACTACAAAGAACGCGGCATGGACCTGGGCGAGCTGGACATCATCGCCTTCGCCAGCCTCAAGCGCGAAGTGCTGGACCTCAACAGCCATTTCCCGCCGCCTACCGAGTACTTGCGCCAGGGTTGGCGCTCGTTGTCGCTGGTCGGGCCGACCTTCGCCCGGGTGTTGTTCGCCCATCCGGATGCGCCAGACTTTTTGCGCAGCAACCTCGGTCGCAGCATCGTCTTCGATGTCGGGATCAGCCTGTGAGCCCTTTGCAGGAATTGATGGCCGAAGTCCCGCAAGTTGGCCGCGTGCGCTGGATTGGCGTGCGCCCGGCGTCCCATGTGCCGATGATTGAACTGGACGTCGTGGAAGCGCGACTCGAGGCCGGTTTGACCGGTGACAAGGCCCGCCCCGGCGTACGCAATGCGCGGCAGGTGACGCTGATCCAGTGGGAACACTTGGCCGTGATCAGCTCGCTGATGGGCCGCCCGGATGATCAACCGGTGCTGCCGGGTGAATTGCGGCGCAATCTGGTGATCAGCGGGATCAACCTGTTCAGCCTCAAGGGCCGGCGTTTCAAGATCGGCCAGGCGATTTTCGAAACCACGGGTTGGTGCCAGCCCTGCGCACGCCTGCAAAACGCCCTCGGCCCCGGGACCTTTCAGGCCGTGCGCGGACATGGCGGAATCACCGCCCGAGTGTTACAAAGTGGAATCATTCGCCTGGACGATACGGTGAGCGTCGAGCCCATTCCCGACACCGGCTATGCTCCGTTCAACGTTCGTTAAATCAGCCTGTAGCTTCTACACATTCAGCAACGTCTACCCCTGACGAGGCCCAATATGACCAGCCGCCTGAACCCCGACGACCAGAAGCATGTCGAAGAGTACCTGCACTTGTCCCAACACCGAGTCGAGCGCCGGCCCTTCCGGCCGTGGATGCTCCTGGTGCTGGTGCTGGCAGTGACCATTGGTTTGGGCTTGCTGAGCCGCCTTATCGGTTACCTGACGCTATGAGCTGCCTTGCGCTCGCTCGGGTAATCGCACCGATTTCTTTTAGCCTTGCGAGATATCCCCATGACTCACCGTATTGTTATCGTTGGCGGCGGCGCCGGCGGTCTGGAGTTGGCTACCCGTCTGGGTAAGACTCTGGGCAAGCGCGGCACGGCCAGTGTGATGCTGGTCGACGCGAACCTGACCCACATCTGGAAACCGCTGTTGCACGAAGTGGCGGCCGGGTCGCTGAACTCTTCCGAAGACGAACTCAACTATGTTGCCCAGGCCAAATGGAACCACTTCGAGTTCCAGCTAGGGCGCATGAGCGGGCTCGACCGCACGCAGAAAAAAATCCAGTTGGCGGCGACCTACGACGAAGCCGGCATTGAACTGGTCCCGGCGCGCGAGGTGGGTTACGACTCGCTGGTGATCGCGGTCGGCAGCACCACCAACGATTTCGGCACCCAGGGCGCGGCACAGCATTGCCTGTTCCTCGACACCCGCAAACAGGCCGAGCGTTTCCATCAGCAATTGCTCAACCACTATCTGCGCGCCCATGCCGGGCAAACCGATGTCGTGGAGCAGATCAGCGTGGCCATCGTCGGCGCCGGTGCCACTGGCGTGGAGCTGGCGGCGGAACTGCACAACGCGGCCCATGAATTGGCGGCCTATGGACTGGACCGGATTAAACCGGAAAACATGCACATCACCCTGATCGAAGCCGGGCCACGGGTGCTGCCTGCCCTGCCGGAACGTATCGGCGGGCCTGTGCATAAAACCCTGGAGAAGCTCGGGGTCAACGTCATGACCAATGCGGCGGTCAGTGAAGTGACGGCCGAGAGCCTGATCACCGCCGACGGCAAGGTGATCAACGCGAGCCTGAAAGTCTGGGCGGCCGGGATTCGTGCGCCGGGGTTCCTCAAGGACATCGACGGCCTGGAAACCAACCGCATCAATCAACTGCAAGTGCTGCCGACGCTGCAAACCACCCGCGACGAGAACATCTTCGCCTTCGGTGACTGCGCCGCCTGCCCGCAACCGGGCACCGACCGCAACGTGCCGCCACGCGCCCAGGCTGCGCATCAGCAGGCGTCGTTGCTGGCTAAATCGCTGAAACTGCGGATCGAAGGCAAGACCCTGCCGGAGTACAAGTACACCGACTACGGCTCGCTGATCTCGCTGTCGCGTTTTTCGGCTGTGGGTAACTTGATGGGCAACCTCACGGGCAGCGTGATGCTGGAAGGCTGGCTGGCGCGGATGTTCTATGTGTCGCTGTACCGGATGCACCAGATGGCGTTGTATGGCGCGTTTCGCACGGCGATGTTGATGCTCGGGAGCAAGATCGGGCGTGGGACTGAGCCGCGGCTCAAGCTGCATTAAGATCTTTAGCGCCGCTTAGGGCCTCATCGCGGGCAAGCCTCGCTCCTGCAGGAGCGAGGCTTGCCCGCGAATGGGGCAACGCGGTCCAACATGTTCATTCATATGTGTCCCACTGTATCCCGCCCCACCTTTTCCCCCCTTCGCTTACAAACTCCCCCCTTGCACGACACAGAAGCGATACACCCGCCCCGTTAAATGGCCACACCCGAGCAAGGCACCGCCTGCTTCGGTTAACGCCGTAATCACGCGGCATCCTTTATCGAGCGGTTGTGTCGTGCAACCCAGGAGAGTTGAAATGTCCCGTACCACTAAAAACACTATTGGTCTGTTCGGCGCTGTTTTGGCTGGCGGCATGATGTTGACCGGCTCCGTATTCGCTTCCCAGCCACTGACCCAAGGCTACCTGCTGGCCTCCGCCGAACAGGTTGTGAAAACCCCGGAAGGCAAGTGTGGCGAAGGTAAATGCGGCGATGCGTCAATGGCCAAGACCGACACCGATGGCGACGGTAAGGTCTCCCGCGCCGAGTTCCAGGCTGTCGCGCCGAAGTCTAATTTCGACAAGATCGACAAAAACCACGATGGCTTCATCGACGAACAAGAGGCTTTCGACAACGTGAAAGCCAACTTCGAGGCCAACGGCAAGAAAATGCCAAAAGGCCTGTTCGAACACCTGAAAGACCAAGACGGCGCCTAAGCCCCAGAACAAACAAGCCGCGTATTCTCAAGGGAAGCGCGGCTTTTTTGTGCCTGGCGGATTTACACCCGAAAGCGCCGCACCATGCCTTGCAGGGCACTGGCCAGTTTGGTCAGTTCATGGCTGGAGGCGCTGGTCTGATCGGCGCCCGCGGCAGAACGCACTGACAGGTCGCGGATGTTCACCAGGTTGCGGTCGACTTCCCGCGCCACTTGCGCCTGTTCTTCAGCGGCGCTGGCGATCACCAGGTTGCGTTCGTGAATCTCGTGTACCGACGCAGTGATGGTCTGCAACGCTTCGCCGGCGCGTTCGGCCAGGACCAGCGTACTGGCGGCACGAGAAGCGCTGGCGTGCATGGAGTCCAGTGCCAGGGTCGAGCCGCTGCGCATGCCCTGGACCATCTGCTCGATTTCCTGGGTCGATTGCTGGGTGCGATGGGCCAGCGCCCGCACTTCATCGGCCACCACGGCGAATCCGCGACCGCTCTCCCCCGCCCGCGCCGCTTCAATGGCGGCGTTGAGCGCCAACAGGTTGGTTTGCTCGGCGATGGCGCGAATCACGTCCAGCACCTTGCCGATGTCCTGGGATTGATTGGCCAGGGACTGCACCAACTCGCCGGTGTGTTGCACATCGTTGGCGAGGGCGCTGATGGCGCTGGCGGTTTCGCTGACCCGTTCCTGGCCCTGGTGCGCCGATTCGCTGGACTGGCGCGTGGCGTCGGACGTCGACACCGCGTTGCGTGCGACTTCTTCCACAGCAGTGGTCATCTCGTTGACGGCTGTGGCGGCCTGCTCGATCTCGTTGTTTTGCTGTTGCAGGCCTTGGGTGCTGTCGAGGGTGACGGCGTTCAGTTCATCGGCGGCGGTGGCCAGTTGCGTGGCCGAGCCGCTGATGCCCTGCAGGGTTTCGCGCAAATTCTGCTGCATGGTCGCCAGGGCTTTGAGCAGGCGACTGACTTCGTCGCTGCCGTGGGTTTCGATGGGGTTGGTGAGATCGCCACGGGCCACGTTTTCTGCGGCATTCAAGGCTTCATTCAGCGGACGTACGATGCTGCGGGTCAGCAGCATCGCCAGGCCGACGGTGGCCAGCGCCGCCAGGGCGATGAACAGGCCGACAATCGTGCGCGATGTTTCATAGTGCGCGGCGGACTTCTGGCTTTCGGCGGCGACTTGTTTGGCAAACATATCTGCCAGGTCAGTGAGCTGTTTGCCGGAGCCATCGACCACGGTCTTCATGTCGATCAGCAGCAATTTGGTCAGCTCGTCGCGACGGCCCTGTTCAGCCAGGATGAACGACTGTGCGATGCCCGTGCGATAAGCGGCGAAGGTGCTTTTGAACTGGTCATACAACTGCTGGCCCTCAACGGTGTTGACCAACTTGTCGTAGGCGGCAATCTTGTCGCTCAGCTCCTTGTCCCGTGTGTCCATCTGGCTGCGGTACTGCGCGATGTTCTTCGGGTCCTGGTCCAGGGCCATACGCAGGGAAATGGTGCGGATGCGCAACATGATCTCGCGGATCTCGTCGCCGCCACGGATGCTCGGCAGCCATTGGCTTTCAACCGCTACCTCGCTGTCACGAATACTCGACATCTGCCCCAGCGCAAACACCCCGAGCAACGCCACCAACACCGCAATCAGGGCAAAACCCAGCGCAGCACGGGGGGCAATATTCAGCTGACGAAGAAACATAACGAGCGCCTTTTGTTTTTATGGGCGGGAGGGAGACGCGGCTTTGCGCTCCGATGGCTCGTTATCGGCAAGTTGTACGATGACTTGAAGCTAGACTGCACTTTTCAAAGACAAAAAAAATCCCCGTATCTTTCGATACGAGGATTTTTAATATGGTCGGGGTAAGGGGATTCGAACTCCTGACATCCTGCTCCCAAAGCAGGCGCGCTACCGGACTGCGCTATACCCCGGTAAAAAAAAGGCGACCTTTCAGTCGCCTTCTTCTTCGATCAGCGCTTTTGGCCTCTGATCTTAAGATCTGATCCCAGCGTTAACTGGTTTCAAAAATGGTGGGTCGTGTGGGATTCGAACCTACGACCAATTGGTTAAAAGCCAACTGCTCTACCAACTGAGCTAACGACCCAAAAATGGTCGGGGTAAGGGGATTCGAACTCCTGACATCCTGCTCCCAAAGCAGGCGCGCTACCGGACTGCGCTATACCCCGGTTTGAAATTGGCTCCGTGACCAGGACTCGAACCTGGGACCCAATGATTAACAGTCATTTGCTCTACCGACTGAGCTATCACGGAACTACATATTTCAATTTACAACGGTGAAACTTGCTGCATCTCTTGACCCGTTCGCATCGCTGCGTTCGTGTGTCTGAGGCGCGCTATTCTACAATCTTAAGCACCTCTGTCAACCCCCTAATTTGCATTCAAGTTAATGATTTGCAACTTATTTCAGATTTCTACTTGGGGAGTAGAAACCCTGACGGGTGACTTACTGCGGGGCGCACTTTACAAGCCTTTTCCTTTCAGTTCAACAGCCTGGCGAAAAAAAGGCCTCGCAATGCGAGGCCTTGTTTATTTCACAGGCATTACGGCTCAGCCAAAAACGATTTCGTCGTTTTCCACCTTGCCGAAAGCGGTCTCGCCCGGCAGGAAACGACCGGACAGAATCAGCTGCGCCAATGGGTTCTCGATCCAGCGCTGGATCGCTCGTTTGAGCGGCCTTGCGCCATACACCGGGTCGTAACCCACCGCGATCAACTTATCCATCGCCTCAGGGCTCAGCTCCAGCTTCAGCTCGCGCTCGGTCAGGCGACTGCGCAGGCGACCCAACTGGATCTCGGTGATGCCCGCGATCTGATCCCGCGCCAATGGCTCGAAGATCACCACTTCGTCTACCCGGTTGATGAACTCCGGACGGAAGTGGGTGGAAATCGCATCCATCACTGCCGCCCGTTGCGCTTCACGATCACCGACCAGTTCCTGGATCTGTACCGAACCGAGGTTGGAAGTCATGACAATCACGGTGTTCTTGAAATCCACCGTGCGGCCATGGCTGTCGGTCAACCGGCCATCTTCCAGCACTTGCAGCAAAATGTTGAACACGTCCGGGTGGGCCTTCTCGACCTCGTCCAGGAGGATCACCGAGTAAGGCTTGCGACGCACCGCCTCAGTCAGATAACCGCCCTCTTCATAGCCTACGTAGCCTGGTGGCGCGCCGATCAAGCGAGCCACGGAATGTTTCTCCATGAACTCGGACATGTCGATCCGCACCATCGCCTCTTCGGTATCAAAGAGGAACTCGGCCAGGGCCTTGCACAGCTCGGTTTTACCGACGCCGGTCGGGCCGAGGAACATGAACGAACCGCTCGGGCGATTCGGGTCGGACAACCCGGCACGGGAACGCCGCACCGCATTGGAGACCGCGATCACCGCTTCGTCCTGGCCGATCACACGCTGGTGCAACAGGCTTTCCATCTTCATCAACTTGTCGCGCTCGCCTTCGAGCATTTTCGACACGGGGATGCCGGTCCACTTCGACACGACTTCCGCAATCTCTTCTTCCGTCACTTTGCTGCGCAGCAACTGGTTTTCGCTCTTGCCATGCTGGTCGACCATTTGCAGGCTGCGCTCCAGGTCCGGGATGATCCCGTATTGCAGCTCGGCCATGCGGTTCAAGTCACCTTTACGGCGTGCGGCTTCCAGTTCCTGACGGGACTGTTCGATTTTCTGCTGGATCTGGGCCGAACCCTGGACTTCGGCTTTTTCCGCGTTCCAGATTTCTTCGAGGTCCGAGTACTCCCGCTCGTGGCGGACGATTTCTTCCTGGAGTTTTTCCAGGCGTTTCTTCGCCGCGTCGTCGCTTTCTTTTTTCAGTGCCTGGGATTCCACCTTCAATTGGATCAACCGGCGCTCCAGACGATCCAGCACTTCCGGCTTGGAGTCGATTTCCATGCGGATACGGCTGGCGGCTTCGTCGATCAGGTCGATGGCCTTATCCGGCAATTGACGGTCCGTAATGTAGCGATGGCTCAGTTTGGCCGCCGCAATGATCGCGCCGTCGGTGATCGCCACCTTGTGGTGCACCTCGTAACGCTCCTTGAGGCCACGCAGGATGGCGATGGTGTCTTCTTCGCTCGGTTCTTCCACCAGCACTTTCTGGAAGCGCCGCTCGAGGGCCGCGTCCTTCTCTATATATTGGCGGTACTCGTTGAGCGTGGTTGCGCCGACGCAGTGCAACTCGCCACGGGCCAGGGCTGGCTTGAGCATGTTGCCCGCATCCATCGAGCCTTCGCCTTTACCGGCGCCGACCATGGTGTGCAGTTCGTCGATGAACAGAATGATCTGCCCTTCCTGCTTGGACAGTTCGTTGAGCAGGGATTTCAGGCGTTCTTCGAACTCGCCGCGATACTTGGCGCCGGCAATCAGCGCGCCCATGTCCAGGGACAACAGGCGCTTGCCCTTGAGGCCATCCGGCACTTCGCCGTTGATGATGCGCTGGGCCAGGCCTTCGGCGATCGCGGTTTTACCCACGCCAGGCTCGCCGATCAGCACCGGGTTGTTCTTGGTACGGCGTTGCAGGACTTGAATGGTCCGGCGAATTTCGTCGTCACGGCCGATCACGGGGTCAAGCTTGCCTTCTTCAGCGCGCTTGGTCAGGTCGACGGTGTACTTATCCAGAGCCTGACGCGACTCTTCGTGGTTGGCATCATTGACGGCTTCGCCGCCGCGCAGGTTATTGATGGCGTTTTCCAGGGCTTTCTTGCTGACGCCCTGGCCGAGCAGCAACTTGCCGAGCTTGCTGTTCTCGTCCATGGCAGCGAGCAACACCAGCTCGCTGGAGATGAACTGGTCGCCCTTCTGCTGGGCCAGGCGATCGGCCTGGTTGAGCAGGCGCGCCAAATCCTGCGACATGTTCACGTCGCCGGTCGGGTTCTGGATTTTTGGTAGTTGGTCGAGCTCTTTGGTCAGCTCTTTGCGCAGGCTGTTGACGTCAAAGCCGACTTGCATCAACAGGGGTTTGATCGAACCACCCTGTTGTTCAAGCATGGCTTGCATCAAGTGCGCCGGTTCAATGCCCGGATGATCGAGGCCGACGGCCAGGGATTGGGCATCGGATAGGGCTAACTGCAATTTGCTGGTTAAACGGTCTATACGCATGGGTCACCTTCCTTTTGAGCAGGCCGGACCTAAAAAACCATCCTGAGTGAAGAAACCTGCCAGATACCTCACTAGATGCGGTCGATTCTGGGAGTTTCAAGCGTCATACAGTTGATGTAGATCAGGGAAGCTTAGTCTTCGAGCCAGACCAGGGAGGCAAACCGACCAGTGCGCGGACTGCGGCGGTAAGAAAAGAAGCGCGGATCGGTCACGGTGCAGAAACCACCACCATAAACAGCGGTGACACCGCGAGCGGCCAGACGCAAACGCGCCAGCTCATAGATGTCGGCCATGAACTTGCCGGCGTTCTGGCTCGGCACGAAGGCTTTAGTGGCTTCCGGCAATTGCTGGATGAAGACTTCCCGGACTTCCGGGCCGACTTCGAAGGCCTGCGGGCCAATTGCCGGACCGAGCCAGACCAGCACGTCGGCGGGCGGTACGGCCAGGCTATCGAGGGTCGCTTCCAGCACGCCCGCCGCCAACCCGCGCCAACCGGCATGGGCCGCGGCAACGCGCGTGCCGGCACGGTCGCAAAACAATGCAGGCAGGCAGTCGGCCGTCATCGCCGCGCAGGCGACACCGGGTGTTTGCGTCCAACTGGCGTCGGCAGTGGCCACCTGACTTGGGTCTGCATCGGCCACGACAATGCCGTGAACCTGTTGCAGCCAGGCCGGTTGAATAGAGAAATGATCGGTAAGGCGCCGGCGATTTTCGGCGACGGCTTCAGGGCTGTCGTCGACGTGATCGCCGAGGTTGAGGCTGTCGAACGGCGCCAGACTGACGCCGCCCGCACGGGTGGTCACACAGGCTTTCACCCCGGCAGGCGCAGGCCAGTCGGGAATCAGCCAGTCACTCATCCGATGAACGCCTCACGGTCTTGCTTGAGCAGGGTCAGCAACCAGACGAAATCGTCCGGCAGCGGCGATTCCCAGCTCATGCGTTTACCGGTGGTCGGATGATCCAGCTCCAGGAACCGCGCATGCAGGGCCTGACGCGGGAACGCCTTCAACGATTCGACCATGGTCACACTGGCTGCCGGCGGGATGCGGAAGCGACCGCCGTAGGCAGGGTCTCCGACCAACGGGTAGTTGATGTGGGCCATGTGCACGCGAATCTGGTGCGTACGACCGGTTTCCAGCTTCACCCGCACGTGAGTGTGGGAGCGGAAACGCTCGAGCACGCGGTAGTGGGAGACGGCCTGCTTGCCACCTTCCATCACCGCCATGCGCTGGCGCTGCTGGCCGTGACGACCGATCGGCGCATTAATCTTGCCACCGGCAGTCACTACGCCAATCACGATGCACTCGTAGATCCGGCTGACGCTGCGGCTCTGCAACTGTGTAACCAGCTGCGTCTGCGCTTGAATGGTCTTGGCCACCACCATCAGACCGGTGGTGTCCTTGTCCAGACGATGCACGATACCGGCGCGGGGCACATTGATGATGTCCGGCACGTGATGCAGCAAGGCGTTGAGCAGGGTGCCATCAGCGTGACCGGCAGCCGGATGCACCACCAGACCCGCAGGTTTGTTGATCACCAGGATGTCGTCGTCTTCATAGACGATGTCCAGCTCGATGTCCTGAGCGATCCATTCGCCCTGAGCTTCCTGCTCGGCAGTGAGTTCAAGAATGGCACCACCATGAACGATGTCTCGCGGGCGGATAACCGCCCCATCCACAGTCAGGCGGCCGTCTTTGATCCAGGCGGAAAGGCGCGAGCGCGAGTGCTCAGCGAATAATTGTGCGGCGACTTGATCGAGGCGTTGGCCGCCCAATTCGGACGGCACCTCTGCGCGAAGTTCAATTTTATCGGACATGCTCAGACTAGGCGTCGGCACAGCCTTTGGTTTCGGCTGCGCGCTTGTGGTTAAATACGGCGTCTTTTGCCCCGAGGCTATTCAACGGGGCGCTCATCATAACAGGACGGCCCCGCCCAAGACAGCGGCCGTCATAGGGACGCAAGCCGCCATGCAAGTGAAACACCTGCTGCTGATCGCCATCCTCGCATTGACCGCTGCTTGCTCATCGAAGGAAGTCGTAGACGAAAACCTTAGCGAAGTCGAGCTGTACCAGCAGGCTCAGACCGACCTGGACAACAACAGCTACACCAGCGCCACAGCCAAGCTGAAGGCCCTGGAGTCGCGTTATCCGTTCGGGCGCTACGCTGATCAGGCTCAACTCGAGCTTATCTACGCCAACTACAAGAACGCCGAGCCTGAGGCTGCCAAGTCTGCCGCCGAGCGTTTCATTCGTTTGCACCCACAGCATCCGAACGTGGATTACGCGTATTACCTCAAGGGTCTGACCTCCTTCGACCAGGACGTCGGCCTGCTGGCGCGCTTCCTGCCGCTGGACATGACCAAGCGTGACCCGGGCGCTGCCCGCGACTCGTACAACGAGTTCGCCCAGCTGACCAGCCGCTACCCGAACAGCCGCTACTCGCCGGATGCCAAGCAGCGCATGATTTACCTGCGCAACCTGCTGGCTTCCTACGAGATTCACGTTGCCGACTACTACCTGACCCGTCAGGCCTACGTTGCCGCCGCGAACCGTGGTCGTTATGTGGTGGAAAACTTCCAGGAAACCCCTTCGGTCGGTGACGGCCTGGCGGTGATGGTCGAGTCCTATCAGCGTCTGCACCTGGACGAACTGGCCAACACCAGCCTCGAAACCCTGAAGCTCAACTACCCGAACCACCCAAGCCTGGTGGACGGTCAGTTCAAGCCATCGGTCGACGAAGCGGACAACCGTTCGTGGCTGAGCAAGGCTACTCTGGGCCTGATCGAATCCCGTCCACCGCTGCCGCCGGGCGAAACCCGCGCCAACCAGGACGTGCAGAAGCAGTTCCAGGACGCGAAAGATGCGATTCCGAACGATCTCAAGCCTAAAGATGAAAACGGCGACGTGATCGAGGAAGAGCAACACGAAGCGGAAGGCAACAACAGCGACCGTTCGTGGTTCAGCTACATGACCTTCGGCGTCTTCGACTGACACCCAAGGCTGTGCAAAAAGGGAGACCCTCGGGTCTCCCTTTTTCATGGCGGCGATTTATTACGCTGTGCGCCCGTCATGTCCTTGGCTAAACTGCCTGATCATCATTCTTTAAGCAGCCCACCATGCTCCGTTTATTGTTCTGGATCGCCCTGATTGCCGCTGCGGTATGGTTCTGGCGCAAGTACAAGGGCCAGGCTTCAGCGCCCCGCTCCTCCGCCGAACTGGAAGCCGCCCCCATGGTGCGCTGCGCCCATTGCGGCGTGCACCTGCCCCGCGATCGCGCGTTGAGCCTTCAACAACAGTGGTATTGCAGCCAGGCTCACCTCGAGCAAGGCCCGGGCTCCAGTGATCGCTGAGGCTTCCGGCCCCGGCAGCAAACAGGCCCAGCGACTGCTGCGCCTCTACCATCTATACCGTTTAAGTGTCGGCATCACCTTGGTGCTGCTGATCTCCAGCAACATGGACAACCAGTTGCTGACGCTCGCCAATAACGATCTGCTGCGCAGTGGCAGCTGGTTGTATCTGGTGCTGAACATCCTGCTGGTGGTGTTCCTGGAGAACACCCGGCGCCCGGCGCAGCTGTTCAGTTTGACCCTGGTCGACGTCTTGCTGTTATGCGGCCTGTTCTACGCCGCCGGCGGTGTAGCCAGCGCCATCGGCAATTTGCTGATCGTGTCGGTGGCGATCGGCAACACCTTGCTGCGCGGGCGTATCGGCCTGTTGATTGCGGCGGTCGCGGCCCTTGGCATCGTCGGCTCAAGCTTCCTGCTGAGCTTCAGCCACCCCACCAGCCCCAGCGACTATCTGCAAGCCGGCACCCTTGGCGCGCTGTGCTTTGCCGCCGCGTTGCTGGTGCAAGGCTTGATCCGGCGCCTGGAAGTCAGCGAACACCTCGCCGAACAGCGGGCCAGCGAAGTGGTCGGCCTTGAGGCCCTCAACGCATTGATCCTGCAACGCATGCGCACCGGCATCCTTGTGCTCGACGACCAGCGCCGTGTGCAACTGGCCAACCACAGCGCCCTGTCCTTGCTGGGGCAGGAACGTCTGGATGGGGAACTGATCGATGATTACTCGCCAACCTTGGTCGAACGCCTGCAACTGTGGCTGAACAACCCGACCTTGCGCCCCCAGAGCCTGAAAGTCGCCCATTCCGGCCTGGAGTTGCAGCCGAGTTTTATTGCCCTGGACCAAAGCCCGCACCATCAGACCCTGATCTTTCTCGAAGACCTCGCCCAGATTGCCCAACAAGCCCAACAACTGAAGCTCGCCGCCCTCGGTCGCCTGACCGCCGGTATCGCACACGAAATCCGCAATCCGTTGGGCGCCGTTAGTCACGCCGCGCAGTTGCTGCAGGAATCCGAGGAACTGAACGGCGCGGATCGACGTCTGACCCAGATTATTCAAGACCACTCTCAGCGAATGAATCGGGTTATCGAAAACGTCCTGCAACTGTCCCGCCGCCAGCAAACCGCACCGCAACGGCTCGACCTGAAGCCTTGGCTAATGCAGTTCGTCGAAGAGACCCGTGAAGCCGCGAGCGAACGCCAGCACATTCACCTGCGCATCGGCCTGGGCCACTTCACAACGCTGATGGACCCGAACCAACTGACGCAAATTCTCGACAACCTGTTGCGCAACGCCTGGCGGCACAGCGCCTTGACCCATGACAGGGCCGAGGTCTGGCTTGAGCTGTTTATCGACGCCGACAGCCAGTTACCGGTGCTCGAAGTGCTGGACAACGGTCCCGGTGTGGCGCCGGACCAGCAAGTGCACCTGTTCGAACCGTTCTTTACCACCAGCACCCAAGGCACCGGCCTTGGGCTCTATCTGTCCCGTGAGCTGTGCGAAAGCAACCAGGCCCGCCTAGACTTCAAACCACGCCAAGGCGGCGGCTGCTTTCGCATCACCTTTGCACACGGACGGAAACAACGTTGAACATGAGCCCACAGCAGAAAGTCCTGATCGTCGACGACGAGCCGGATATTCGCGAACTCCTGGAAATCACCCTGGGACGGATGAAACTCGACACCTTCAGTGCCCGTAACCTCGGCGAAGCCCAGGCCCTGCTGGGCCGGGAGACGTTCGATCTGTGCCTGACCGACATGCGCCTGCCCGATGGCACTGGCCTGGAGCTGGTGCAACACATCCAGCAACGTTACCCCCAAGTGCCGGTGGCGATGATCACGGCCTACGGCAGCCTGGAAACGGCGATCAACGCCCTCAAGGCCGGCGCCTTCGACTTCCTGACTAAACCGGTGGACCTCACCCGCCTGCGAGAGCTGGTCACCAGCGCCCTGCGCCTGCCCGCACCGGGTGGCGCCAGCACCGCGATTGATCGCCGCTTGCTCGGCGATTCACTGCCGATGCGCAGCCTGCGTAAACAGATCGATAAACTGGCCCGCAGCCAGGCCCCGGTGTACATCAGCGGCGAATCCGGCAGCGGCAAGGAACTGGTCGCCCGCCTGATCCACGAACAAGGCCCACGCGCCAGCCGACCTTTCGTCCCGGTCAATTGCGGGGCGATACCGTCGGAACTGATGGAAAGTGAATTCTTCGGCCATCGCAAGGGCAGTTTCAGCGGCGCCATCGAAGACAAGCCCGGACTGTTCCAGGCGGCCCATGGCGGCACCCTGTTTCTCGACGAAGTGGCTGATCTGCCACTGGCCATGCAGGTCAAGCTGCTGCGGGCGATTCAGGAAAAAGCGGTGCGCAGCGTCGGCGGGCAACAGGAAACCGTGGTCGATGTGCGCATCCTCTGCGCCACCCATAAAGACCTCGACGCCGAAGTCAGTGCCGAACGTTTTCGCCAGGATTTGTACTATCGCCTGAACGTGATCGAATTGCGGGTCCCGCCCTTGCGCGAACGCCGGGACGATATCGAGACCCTGGCCAGCCACGTGCTCAAGCGCCTGGCGGCCGGCACCGGCCAACCCGCCGCCAAGCTGCACCCGCAAGCCGTCGAAGCGCTGAAAAGCTACCGCTTCCCGGGCAATGTGCGGGAGTTGGAGAACATGCTCGAACGCGCCCACACCTTGTGCGAGAACAAACAGATCGAAGCCGCCGACCTGCGCCTGGCCGAAGGTAACTGCGCCGCCGAGGCCGGTGTGCCGGACCTGACGCGGATCGACAATCTGGAGGACTATCTGGAAAACGTCGAACGCAAACTCATCCTCCAGGCGCTGGAAGAAACCCGCTGGAACCGCACGGCGGCGGCACAGCGGTTGAATCTGTCGTTTCGGTCGATGCGCTATCGGCTCAAGAAACTGGGATTGGATTGACCGCTTAAAAGATCGCAGCCTTCGCCAGCTCCAGGAGCACAGGTTTCCCCCGATGGCTGCGATCCTGTGACGCCTTCGCGGGCAAGCCTTGCTCCTACAAGGTTTGTGGCGTCCGCGGTATTTTGCTCTTCGCCTTAAATCCGCCCTACCGGCGCATACGGCGCCGGATCAATGATCGGCGCCCTGCCCAGCATCACATCCGCAAACAACTGGCACGACGCCGGCGCCAGCACCAATCCGTTGCGGTAATGCCCGCAGTTGAGCCACAGCCCGGCAAACCCCGGCACCCGGCCAATATACGGAATACCTTCCGGCGAACCCGGCCGCAGCCCGGCCCAATGCCCCACCACCTCGGCCTCCGCCAACGCCGGGATCAACTCCACGGCCGAGGCCTTCAGGCTTTCCAGCGCCGACTCGGTCGGGGTCTTGTCGAATCCTTCGTGCTCCAGCGTGCTGCCGATCAGGATATGCCCGTCGCGGCGCGGAATCGCATAACGGCCCTTGGCCAAGACCATGCTCGGCAAAAAGTCAGCCGCGCACTTGTAGAGAATCATCTGGCCTTTGACTGGCTCGACCGGCAGTTCCAAACCGAGACTCTTGAGCAGATCACCGCTCCAGGCACCCGCCGTCAGCACCACCTGGTCGCCATGAATAGCGCCCGAGGACGTCTGTACCCCGACCACCGCGTCGCCGTCACGGATAAACCCGCTGACTTCGCACTGTTCATGGATCGTCACGTTCGGCAGCGCCAACAGGGCTGCCTTCAGGGATTTCACCAGCCGCGGGTTGCGCACGTTGGCGACATCGGCCATGTAGATGGCCCGGGAGAAACCGCCGCCCAGAACCGGCACTGCGTCATGGGCCGCCGAGATATCCACAGCCCGCAACGGCCGGTTCTCGCGCTTGGCCCACGCCAACGCCTCGGCTTCATCATCGAGGTCGAGCCAGTACAGGCCGGTGGTGTGCACTTCGGGGTCGACGCCGGTGGCGGCAAACAGCCGCTCACCCAGCTGTGGATAAAAGTCCTGGGACCAGTGAGCCAGCGCGGTGACCGCCGGGCTATAGCGCCACGGGTACAGCGGCGAAACAATGCCGCCGCCGGCCCAGGACGATTCCTGGCCGACGTTCGAGCGATCCAGCAGCACAACGCTCTGCACTTCGGACGCGAGATTGAACGCGGTCAGCAGGCCAATCACCCCGCCGCCGACAATCACCACTTGCTGTTGCCTGCTCATGTTCTGATCCAACCGTTCAATAGACAGGGGACGCAAAAGGCGCCCGAAAAGGAAACTCAGCGGCCCCAGCAATCCTTGGTGGTGGCCGTGGCGTTGAGCATGCTTCTGACGCCGGTGTTGGTGATCGTGAAATCCCCACACTTGTCGGTCGCCATGCTCGTACCCGACTTGCGCACCGCCGTCAGCGTAAAGGCCTGATCGGTAAGGGTCGGGGTGATAGTGTAAAAGTCGTTACCTGCGCTCAGGCCGGTGGCGCCGGTATAGACATTGCTCTTGGAATAGAACCGCTCAAGAATTTGCGCCTGTTCGGACAGCAGCCCGGTCACCTCGGCGCGCCGGCCCTTTTTCATGTACTCGGTGAAGCTCGGATAGCCAATGGTGATAATGATTCCGATGATCGCAATCACGATCATGATTTCGATCAGGGTAAAACCTCGGTTGGATCTGCGCATTGCCTCAACTCTCACTTACTGTATTTGTCGCCACATGATGCGACGGCTGCCGCCACCGCCGGGTTTTTCCACCAGGGAGGTAATGCCACCACTGGAGTCGTTCACAATTTTGCGGGACGCATTGTTGACGATCGCGTTCAGCGTCGGAATACCACCGGTGAAAATCACCCCGCTGGAAATCGAGTCAGTGCTGTCGACCAGCCCGTCGCCATTGGTGTCGAGCACCGCGTAGTTGAGCATCTTACCGCTGAATGCATCCAGCTCGACCAGCTTGCCGGTGCCGAAACTGGCGCAAGGGTCGGTGGTGTCGACGCTGGCCGTGGTGAACACGACCCGACCGGCCACCAGGCTGGCCTGATTGATCACCCGCTCACCGGTCAGCACGTTGTTGTACACCAATGGCAGATACCAACCCTTCTCTGCCGGGTAGGTCGTGTCATTCTGGCTGGTGGTAATGAATTGCCCGCCAGTGCTGCCGCTGGTAACACCGGTCACGGCCTGGGCCTGCAGGCTCGACACGGTCAACTGACCCGATCCGCCATCGGCGTCCCATACCGAATAAAACGCCTGAAGATCCTTGTTGGTCTTGTCGATGGCCTCATTGAACTTCCCGGTGCCGAAAAACACTTGCTTGCCACCCAGAGAGTTGTCGGCCAGCAACGGTTGCGCGGTAATCGGCTGCGTGGCACCCCCCGGCGCCGTGAACAACGGCTTGCCGGAAAAGGCGACGCCCCAGGTGTCCGTCGTGGCGCCGCTCAGGTCGAACTTCCACAGACGTCCTTTCAGGTCGCCGCCATACGCTGCCTGCACTACGTTCTGCGAGTTGACCCTGAGCTTCACCGAAGACAGACCATTGGTGGTTTCCGTGCTGTCGATAACGATTTTCCTGATCAGCGAGCCGTCGCGCACATCCACCACATACAATGCCGCCACCCCCGAATTGCTCCCGTAGCCATTGGAGATGAAGGCCGCCCAGCGCCCATCGGCCAAGCGTGCCACTTCCGGGCGCGCATAGGCATAACCCAGGTCATTGAAAGCGTTCGCCGTGTTCGCCGTGGCCGGTGCGCTGATTTCCCACAATGCCTTGAAGACGTTGCCCGCCGACGCATCGAACAACTGCACCGCGTAGAACGTCTTGCCGCCCGCCCCTACCCCGCCCAGGGCCAGGGTTTTCCAGGTGCTACTCAATTGCGCATCGAACACCCCGACCTGACCGTCCACCAGAAACTTGTGGCTCACGCCGTTGATGTAGGTGGGATCGGCGATGTAGCGCAACGACGGCAGCACGCTGGAGGGCATGTAGGCATACCGCCGGGCACCGTTGGCGGCGTTGATGACATTGAGGAAGCCATCATTGGCGTTGACCACCAGACTGGGGCTCATGTTGGCGGCTTTGGTCGCCAGGTAGGTGGTGTAGGTGGAATCGCCCACCAGGTCCGACGCGGTCTGATCCGTGGGAGAAGCCAGCGCCAGCGGCGAGTTGATGATGTCACCGAGTAAAACCGAGCGTACTTTCAAGCCAGTCTTGTTGGTGCCCTTGCTCCACTCCACCAGGTCATTGCCGACAATCCCGGTCGGCAGGCTCTGGCTGAGTGAAGTTTGCTGGGCCGGGGAAAAGTTGCTGTAGGCCAGGGTTATCGCGGCGTTGGTCAGGGTGTTCCAGGACTGGTAAGTCGGCGCCGTGGCACCGGGCACGATGGCGGTGTCGGTGGTCCATAACACCGAGGCGGTGTTGACCGAACCGTTGGCCGTGAAGCCGTAGGACTTGATAGTGCCGCGCCAGTCCTTGGGATCGTAGCTGGTCTGGAAGTAACTCGAACCATTGGCCACCGTAGTGCCGCTGGTGACACCGCTACCGCCCGATCCGGCCTTGGAGGTGATGTTGCTCAAAGCGGAAGACAGCGCCGTGTTCAGGCCGGCGGCATCGTTAGCCTGGTAATACAGGCCCTGGCCGTAAGCGGCGGCATCCGACAGCATCGGGTTGGCCGCGGTGAAACCCACGGTGTACGTGTTCATGTACTGCTTGGGAAAATCCGCCGCCGTCCAGCTTTTGCCGGCCAGGTCGGTGCCGGTCGAACGCATGTCGATATCGAAGGCAAACTTGGCGATGTCGTCCAGGTACAGGGTATCGCCTTCATCATCGCCTGCGATGTTATTGCCGTCGTTGTTGATTCCGTCCCAGTTGGGCAAGCGAGTGCCACCCAGTGGATCGCTGGTCGGGAACGTGCGGTCGTAGGTCGGCAAACCGTCGGTGACGACCACGCCGTAGTTCTTCTGGCAGCGGTACTGGATCGGGCTGGTGTAGGTCGTCGGCGTGGTGTTGTAGTACGGCGCCATGCCGCGAAAGTAGCGGGTGATTTCGTAATAGGTTTCGGCCAGCGGCGTGTTGGCCACGGCGCCGAGGCCGTTGATCGAGCTGATCAGGGCGTTGTAGTTGGTGTCCGCCTGGGCCTGGGTGACGCTGCCGGTGACGACCGCCAGGTCACTGACGGCGCGGGCGATGTAACCACCGTTTCCGGAGTTGGTGCTGGTGGGCGGGTTGAACGTGGCCAAGCCAATCCGCAAGCCGCGGTTGCTCGTCACCAAGGCGCTGGAGACGTTGCGCGCCACGTTGATGCGGTAATCGTTGGGAATCGAGCCGTTAGTGAAATCCCGGTTACTGCCGTTTGCCAGTCCCACCAGGTAGGAGAGGTAGTCGTCGGTGTAACGGGTATTTTCATTGCCGACAGGATCCGGAAGCTTGATGCATTGCGGGGTCAGGCTGTTGTTGTAGAACGCGTAGGCTCCCCCGGAACAGCCGGAGGTCGGCAGGCTGGAGAGGAAGATCGAGTTGCCGACGATGTCCGAGGAGCTCAGGCACAGGCCGATAAACGCATTACATTGCCGGGCCGGCGTGCGATTGACGGTCGGATCGAACCCCGCCGCGAAGATGATGGTGTTCATGCTCCCCGAATCGTCGATCAACAACATGACGTTCGGTGGTACCGCCGCCGCGCTCAACAACGGTGAGTCCGAGGGCGTGAAGGCGTAGGCCGGCGCCGCCAGATAGAGGCTCAGCAAACCGCCGAAAAGCACCTGCGCCCACCCTCGGCGCCAGCCACCGCGAGCATCAATACTTGGCATAGATGCTCTCCACCACACTGCGAATGTTATTACCGACGATGCCGACGGCGGTGACCCGATACAGCGTCGCCGAGGAGTTGCTCGGGATGTTGACGGCGCCCGTGGTGGTGCCGATGTTCTGTACCCCATAAAAACCGCCGCCCGCGGCAATCCAGGTGACCCCGGACGTGGAATTGAGCCCGGCACCGGTCACGGTCGAGGATTCCGCCGGCGGCGCGCATTGCGCCGTGGTGCCGCACACCGCCAGGGTGTAGGTCGCCAGTTGCACCGCGCTTTCACCCATACGCAAGGCCGCCTCAGCCAGTTGGAAGGACTGATTGCGCAGGGTCACGCTACCGGCCATTTTTTCCTGGAGGGTCGCGTTCTGCATCGACGAAATGCCGATCACCGTCAGCAGCAACAGAAATACCAGGCTGACCAGCAAGGCCATGCCTTGTTGGCGTGTTTGCATGTTTGTCGGGGCTCTCATCCTGCGCTCACTTACTGCAGCCGGTTGCGCAAAGCGGCAACGGCGGTGAAGGTCTGGTTGTGCACGCGATTGTTCGGATCGAATAACGTCAGGGTTAGACGCACACTGCGGATCAGCGCGGGATTGCTCGGGTTGGCGGTGTAACTGGAGGCGGCCACATCCGTGGTGCTCGTGGCGACGCCGAACAACAAGCTGAATGCACTGACGTTATTGATCAAAACGGCTTGGGTCGGCGTGCCGTGCCCAGAGCCCATCAACAGCTGATTGGCTGTGAAGCTGTAAATCAAGCGACGTATCGGGAACGCCATCTGCCCGGACGCCGGGGTTCGCAAGTCCGTGTACGCCGTGGCACTGGTTTTACAGTCAGTGAGCACGGTCCAGGTTGGCGTACCGCCACCGCTCCCGACGTCAGCCGTGATCAGCGTCAGCTTGAGATTGGCGTTATCCCAACTGATCGGCGCCAGCTGGCTGGCGTTGAAGTCACCTGCGGTACTGGCATCCGTCACCGCCCCCAGGCAGCCAAACATCCCGACCATGCGGATTTCCTGAATCATCTTGCTCAACACGAACCGCGCGTCTTCCTGCATCCCGGCGGCGATGTTCTGGCTGACGTAGGTGTTCTTGGCCGAGATGAACACCTGCGCCACGCCCAGCACCACGATCAGGCTCAGCGCCAGGGCGATCAACAACTCGATCAGGCCGAAACCTCGGCTGGATTGCTTCATGGGGTCGCCACTGGATCGGCTACAGCACGACTGGTCAGGACAAAAACACGACGCGTGTTGGCGACATTGGCGGCTCGCGAGTCATCCCAGGTAATAGTGATGGTGTACACCCGCTGGTTCAGCGCCACGCTGCCGGTGGCAGTCGCCCCGCCAAAATTGACGATATTGGTGGTGAAATCGAAGAGGTCCTGGTCCCGCGCGACGCTCAGGTTGCCCGAGGTCGGAGGCGTGACGGTGTAATCGGCGCCGGAGTTGGCACGGATGCGATCCATCATGTCATAGGCGATAAAGCTCGCCTGAGTGGTCATTCGCGCGCTGTCGGTGTACTTGAGCGCATTGAGCTGAATCGCCGCCGCCCCCAACAGCCCCACGGTCAGAATCAACAACGCGACCAATACCTCGATCAGCGTCATGCCCTCCTGTGCTCCCTTGCTCCGTTCCCTCATCCGCAACTTCCACCCAATAGAATCCGTCCGTTCAAGCACACATTCAGCGTCCTGCTTTGCGCCCCCAACCCATAAGTGATCACCACCGCCGTGGACGGTGCCGACAAACCGCCCAGATTGTTGAAATCGATGGCGGTCACTCCTGAGGTTAGCGCCAGAGTGGCGCCGCCGCTCATCGCTGGAACAACCCGTAATATATTGGCCGGAGTGCCAGTACTGTCGTAGACCGCCAGTTCGCCGGTCCAGACGCTGCCACCCGCCGTCGGCCGCAGGCGTGTGGTCACGCCACGGTCGATGGCCTCCAGCCGTGCGTAATTGAGCGCGCGCTGCAAGTCGCCAATGTCGGTATCAGCCCGGGTGCCCTGTATCGAACGGGTAAACATCGGCACCGCCATCGTGATCAGGATCAGAAAAACCGCGAGGGTGACCAGCACCTCGACCAGCGTGAAACCTTTTGTACGATGATCCATCGGTGCCCTCCGTTGCCGTCGGCTATACCTGCTTCTACACGCTAGAACATTCGACCGGCAGATGTACGGTTGTTTTGCCATTACTCGCGCACGGATGGCGCGAACCGCACCGCTCCACGGAGGGAAATGCATGCATCAACGAGGCTTCAGCCTGATCGAACTGCTTATGGGACTGGCAATTGCCGGGATTGTTCTGCTGTTGGTCAGTCCGGCGTTCGGAGCGCTGGTGGAATCCAATGATCGAGAGGTGGCCGCTCAGTCACTGATCAGTGGCATTCGCAACGCCAGGACGGCGGCCCTCACGCACAACCAGAACGTGGTGATCCATGGCATCAATGGCGACTGGAGCCAGGGTTGGCGGATTATTCTGGATATCAGTGGCAAGGGGCCTGAAGACAGCAGCAATCCTCTGCTGATGGAGCACGGGAGTGGCGCTCAAGTGCCGATTGTCGGCAATTGGCATGTCCAGCGCTTTGTACGCTTCAGCCATCTAGGCCAACCGTTGATGCCCGGCCGGGCCTTTCAAGCAGGGACATTGCACCTGTGCGCGGCCCGGGAGCCGGTCAGTCACCTGCGGGTGGTGCTGGCCGCGACGGGCCGCGTGCGCCTGGACAGCAAAAAGACTGAGCAGGCGCTGTGTGCGCAGGAGAAAAGGCTTAAAGCAAAGAACGCACGCGCAACTCTTTAGGCATGGAGAAGGTGATGTTCTCCTCGCGACCGGACAGTTCATCGGCACCGGTAGCGCCCCAGGCCTGCAACTGCTGGATCACGCCACGCACCAGTACTTCCGGTGCGGAGGCGCCAGCGGTGATGCCGATACGCTCGACGCCATCGAACCAGCTCTTTTGCAGGTCTTCGGCACCGTCGATCAGGTACGCCGGCGTAGCCATGCGTTCGGCCAGTTCACGCAGGCGATTGGAGTTGGAGCTGTTCGGGCTGCCGACCACCAGCACCACGTCGCATTCGTCGGCCAGTTGCTTGACCGCGTCCTGACGGTTTTGCGTGGCGTAGCAAATGTCGTCCTTGCGCGGGCCACCGATGGCCGGGAAGCGCGCACGCAGGGCGTCGATCACGCGGCTGGTGTCGTCCATGGACAGGGTCGTCTGGGTCACGAACGCCAGTTTGTCGGGGTTGTGCACTTGCAGCGTGGCGACGTCTTTTTCGTCTTCGACCAGGTAGATCGCGCCGCCATTGCTGCCATCGTACTGGCCCATGGTGCCTTCGACTTCCGGGTGACCGGCGTGGCCGATCAGGATGCACTCGCGACCGTCACGGCTGTAGCGCGCGACTTCGATGTGCACTTTGGTCACCAGCGGGCAGGTGGCGTCGAACACTTTCAAGCCACGGCCGGCCGCTTCGGTACGCACAGCCTGGGAAACGCCGTGGGCACTGAAGATCACGATGACGTCGTCCGGCACCTGATCCAGTTCCTCGACGAAGATCGCCCCGCGGGAACGCAGGTCTTCGACGACGAATTTATTGTGGACCACTTCGTGGCGCACGTAGATCGGCGGCCCGAAGACTTCCAGGGCGCGGTTGACGATTTCGATCGCCCGGTCCACGCCGGCGCAGAAGCCACGGGGGTTGGCGAGTTTGATTTGCATGCTGTGCCTCGTGTCTTGCGCGCAAGAGATAGCGAAAACAATGAAAAACTACTGTGGCAACCGGCTTGTTGTGGCGAGGGGGCTTGCCCCCGTTCGATTGCGCAGCAATCGTAAATCAGTCATCGCAAGCTCATTCAAGATTGCGGCGGCTGGTTTTAGGGGCGCTTCGCACCCCAACGGGGGCAAGCCCCCTCGCCACACAAGCCCGCTCCTACAGTTGACCGTGTTGGGTCAGTTACAGCGATTTGACGTCGATGATCTCGACGTCAAAGGTCAATGTCTTGCCCGCCAGCGGGTGATTGAAGTCGATGGTGACCTGGTCGTCATCGAATTCTTTCACGATACCGGGCAATTCAGTATTGGCCGCATCGTTGAAGATCACCAGTAAACCCGGCGACAGGTCCATGTCCTTGAACTGCGAACGCGGGATGACCTGCACGTTTTGCGGGTTGGGCTGGCCAAACGCGTTTTCCGGCGCAATGGCCAGAGTACGTTTGTCGCCTGCCTTGAAGCCGAACAGTGCCGCTTCGAAACCTGGCAACAGGTTGCCGTCACCGACCTTGAAGGTCGCCGGGGCTTTATCGAAGGTGCTGTCGACCGTGTCGCCGTTCTCCAGGCGCAATGCAAAGTGCAAGGTGACTTCCGTGTTCTGGCGGATGCGTTGCTCAGCCAATACCTGTTCAGTCATGAACGGTTTCTCCGGTTTTCTTGCTTTTGAACATATCCAGCGCAAGCATTACCGCACCGACGCTGATGGCGCTGTCGGCAAAGTTGAACGCCGGGAAATACCAGCGGTTCTGCCAATGCACAAGAATGAAATCGATCACATGGCCCAGGGCGATGCGGTCATACAGATTGCCCAGCGCCCCGCCCAGCACCAGCGCCAAAGCGATGGCCAGCCAGGTTTCGTTGCGGCCCAGGCGTTTAAGCCAGACCACCAGCACCGCACTGACCACTACCGCGATCAACGCAAACAACCAGCGCTGCCAGCCGGAGCTGTCGGCCAGGAAGCTGAACGCCGCGCCGGTGTTGTAGGCCAGGGTCCAACTGAACAAATCGGGGATCACCACGATTTGCTGGTACATCTCGAGCTTGCCTTCGAAGTAGAACTTGCTGGCCTGGTCAATGACCAGGACCAGCACGCTCAACCAAAGCCAGCTCAGCCGTCCGAAACGGCCAGCCGCGTTAGGCATAGTGACGAACCTCGCCCGCGCCGCTGATGTTGTCGACGCAACGACCGCAGATTTCCGGATGCTCCGGGTTCACGCCGACGTCTTCACGGCAGTGCCAGCAACGGGCGCACTTGGCGAAGGCCGACTTGACGATCTTCAGCTTCAGGCCGCTGACTTCGGTGACTACAGCATCGGCCGGAGCCTGTACGAATGGCGCAACGCTGGCGGTCGAAGTGATCAGGACAAAGCGCAGTTCGTTGCTCAGCTTGGCCAGGTCGGCGCTCAGCGCCTCTTCGGCGAACAGCGTCACTTCGGCTTGCAGGTTGCCACCGACGGCCTTGGCCGCGCGCTGGATTTCCATTTCCTTGTTGACCGCGACCTTCACCGCCATGATCCGCTCCCAGTAGGCGCGGCCCAGCTCGACGTTGTCCGGCAGTTCGGTCAGGCCTTCGTACCAGGTGTTGAGCATCACCGATTCGTTGCGCTCGCCCGGCAGGTATTCCCACAGTTCGTCAGCGGTGAAGGCGAGGATCGGCGCGATCCAGCGCACCAGCGCTTCACTGATGTGGTACAGCGCGGTTTGCGCCGAACGACGGGCCTTGCTGTTGGCGCCAGTGGTGTACTGGCGGTCCTTGATGATGTCGAGGTAGAAACCGCCCAGCTCCTGCACGCAGAAGTTGTGGATCTTGGAGTAGACGTTCCAGAAGCGGTATTCGCCGTAGTGCTCTTGCAACTCGCGTTGCAGCAGCAGGGTGCGGTCCACGGCCCAACGGTCCAGGGCGAGCATTTCTTCGGCCGGCAGGATGTCGGTGGCCGGGTTGAAACCGGTCAGGTTCGAGAGCAGGAAGCGCGCGGTGTTACGGATCCGCCGGTAGGCGTCCGCACTGCGCTGCAGGATCTGGTCGGAAACCGCCATTTCACCCGAGTAATCGGTGGAAGCGACCCACAGACGCATGATGTCGGCGCCGAGTGTGTCATTGACCTTTTGCGGCGCGATCACGTTGCCCAGGGACTTGGACATCTTGCGACCGGACTCGTCCACGGTGAAACCGTGGGTCAGCAGTTCGCGGTACGGCGCGTGGTTGTCGATGGCGCAACCGGTCAGCAACGACGAGTGGAACCAGCCACGGTGTTGGTCCGAGCCTTCCAGATACAGGTCGGCACGCGGGCCGGTCTCGTGGCCCATCGGGTGCGAACCGCGCAGGACGTGCCAATGCGTGGTGCCCGAGTCGAACCAGACATCGAGGGTGTCGCTGATCTTGTCGTACAGCGGCGCTTCGTCACCGAGCAGCTCGGCCGCGTCCATCTTGAACCAGGCTTCGATGCCTTCGACTTCGACGCGTTTGGCGACTTCTTCCATCAGCTCGGCGGTGCGCGGGTGCAACTCGCCGCTTTCCTTGTTCAGGAAAAACGGGATCGGCACGCCCCAGTTGCGCTGGCGGGAGATGCACCAGTCCGGACGGTTGGCGATCATCGAATGCAGGCGCGCCTGGCCCCAGGCCGGGACGAACTTGGTTTCTTCGATGGCTTTGATCGCGCGCTTGCGCAGGGTTTCACCCGACGTCGGCTCTTTGTCCATGCCGATGAACCACTGCGCGGTGGCGCGGTAGATCAGCGCGGACTTGTGGCGCCAGCAGTGCATGTAGCTGTGGCTGATGATGGCGGTGTGCAGCAGCGCACCGACTTCGGTCAGTTTGTCGACGATGACCGGGTTGGCCTTCCAGATGAACTGGCCGCCAAAGAATTCCAGCGACGGCACGTACACACCGTTGCTTTGCACTGGATTGAGGATGTCATCGTTGACCATGCCATAGGCTTTGCAGGTCACGAAGTCGTCCACGCCATAGGCCGGGGCGGAGTGAACCACGCCAGTGCCAGCGCCCAGTTCGACGTACTCGGCCAGGTAAACCGGCGACAGGCGATCGTAGAACGGGTGACGGAAGTTGATCAGCTCCAGCGCTTTACCGGTGGTGGTCGCAATGACCGAACCTTCCAGGTTGTAGCGGGCCAGGCACGACTCGACCAGCTCTTCAGCCAGCACCAGCAGTTTGTCGCCGACATCGACCAGGGCGTAGTTGAATTCCGGGTGGACGTTCAGCGCCTGGTTGGCCGGGATGGTCCACGGGGTGGTGGTCCAGATCACGATCGACGCCGGTTTGGCCAGGGACGACAGACCGAAAGCGGCAGCCAGCTTGGCTTCGTCGGCGATCGGGAACGCCACGTCGATGGTCGAGGAGTCTTTGTTCTCGTATTCGACTTCCGCTTCAGCCAGGGCCGAGCCGCAGTCGAAGCACCAGTTCACAGGCTTGAGACCCTTGAACACGAAACCGCCCTTGACGATTTCGGCCAAGGCACGGATTTCACCGGCCTCGTTCTTGAAGTCCATGGTCTTGTACGGGTTGGCGAAATCGCCCAACACGCCCAGACGGATGAATTCGGATTTCTGGCCTTCGATCTGCTCGGTGGCGTACGCACGGCACAGTTCGCGGGTTTTATCCGCGCCCAGGTTCTTGCCGTGGGTCACTTCGACTTTGTGCTCGATCGGCAGGCCGTGGCAGTCCCAGCCCGGAACATAAGGCGCATCGAAACCCGACAGGGTCTTCGAGCGGATGATCATGTCCTTGAGAATCTTGTTCAGTGCGTGACCGATGTGGATCGTGCCGTTGGCGTACGGAGGGCCGTCGTGCAGAACGAACTTCGGACGATCCTTGCCAATCTCGCGCAACTTACCGTACAGGCCAATACTGTCCCAGCGCTGCAGAATCTGCGGTTCGCGCTGTGGCAGGCCGGCCTTCATTGGGAAGGCGGTGTCCGGAAGGTTTAGCGTGGCTTTATAGTCGGTCATTTAAGGCTCTTCATTAGCGATTGGCGCTAGGTGCGACAGGGCACGGGCGGCGGCGACATCCGCATTGATCGCCGTCTTAAGCGCCTCCAGAGAGGCGAAACGCTGCTCTTCACGCAGCTTGTGGTGGAAAACCACCGTCAAACGCCGGTCATACAGATCGCCGGCAAAATCTAAAAGATGTACTTCGAGGTGGGCCTTGCCATCCCCCTGGACCGTGGGCCGTACGCCGATATTGGCAACGCCGGGCCAGGTCTTGCCGTCGATGTCGACATTGACCAGGTACACCCCGGACAACGGCACGCGACGACGCTTGAGCTGGATGTTGGCGGTCGGTGTTCCGAGCTGGCGCGCCAGCTTCTGGCCATGCAGCACCCGCCCGGTAATCTGGAACGGCCGCCCCAGCAGGCGCTCGGCCAAGGCAAAGTCGGCAGCGGCCAAGGCGTTACGCACCTGGGTGCTGCTGACGCGAATACCGTCCAGCTCGACGGTTTGCGCCGCTTCGACGGTAAAACCCTGGAGAACGCCGGCCTGTTGCAGGAAATCGAAATCCCCGACACGGTCGCAACCGAAACGGAAATCGTCACCGACCTCCAGGTGTTGCACGCCCAGGCCATCCACCAGAATCGTATCGACGAATTCGGCGGCGCTGAGTTTGCTCAGACGATGGTTGAACGCCAGGCACAGGACCCGGTCGACGCCTTCGTCGGCCAGCAGCTGCAGTTTGTCCCGCAGCCGGGCCAGACGGGCCGGCGCCGTGTCGGGCGCAAAAAATTCCCGCGGCTGTGGCTCGAAAATCACCACGCAGCTGGGCACGCCCAACTCGAGCGCACGCTCACGCAGCCTGACCAGGATTGCCTGGTGACCACGGTGAACACCGTCAAAGTTGCCAATAGTGGCGACACAGCCCCGATGCTGGGGGCGCAGATTGTGGAGGCCTCGAACCAGCTGCATAACGCGCTTCTTGCTCATAAAGTGGTCGATTATAACCACACCCGGCGGCCGACGACAGGCAACACCGTAACCCAAAGTGATCGAGCCGACAAAACTGCCGGCCCGCCCGTGTTTATTCAGGCTTGCGCCTCAGCTCAACGCCTTGCGATTGAAGTCGCGCAAACGGAAGCCCATCAGCAGCAGCATGCCGAAATACGCCACCACGCCAGCCACCACCAAGGCGCCCAGGCGCAGGAAACGCTCAAGCATGTGCCCCTGATCCCAGGCCGGCATGAAATGCATCCCGGCGAGCAACACCGCCGACATCACCAACACCGCAACGACAAGCTTGAGCCCGAACTTCCCCCAGCCCGGTTGCGGCTGGTACATCTGCTGTTTGCGCAGTTGATAGAACAACAGCCCGGCATTGATGCAGGCGCCGATGCTGATGGCCAGGGCCAGACCGGCATGGGCCAGCGGGCCGATCAGCACCAGGTTGAACAATTGCGTGACGATCAGGGTGAAGATCGCGATTTTTACCGGCGTGCGGATGTTTTGTTGCGCATAAAAGCCCGGCGCCAGCACTTTGATCACGATAATCCCGAGCAAACCGACCGAATAAGCGATCAATGCCCGCTGGGTCATAGAGGCGTCAAGCGCGCTGAATGCGCCGTACTGGAACAGCGAAACCGTCAGAGGCTCGGCCAGAATCCCCAACGCAAGCGAGCACGGCAGCACCAGCACGAAGCACAGGCGAAGGCCCCAATCGAGGATGCGTGAGTATTCCTGGCGATCCTTGCCGGCGTAGGTCTTGGCCAGGGTCGGCAGCAAAATCGTGCCCAGCGCCACGCCCAGCACGCCGGACGGCAATTCCATCAGGCGATCGGCGTAATACATCCAGGACACGGAGCCGGCCACCAGGTACGAGGCAAAGATCGTGTTGATGATCAGGGAAATCTGGCTGACGGAAACGCCAAGAATGGCCGGCAACATCTGCTTCATCACCCGCCAGACGCCCGTATCGCGCAGGTTCAGGCGCGGCAGCACCAGCATGCCGATCTTTTTCAGGTGTGGCAGCTGATACAGCAATTGCGCCAGGCCACCGGCCAGAACGGCCCAGCCAAGCGCCATCACCGGCGGATTGAAGTACGGCGTCAGGAACAGCGCAAAAATAATCATGCTGACGTTCAGCAGCGTCGGCACAAAGGCCGGCACCGAGAAACGGTTATAGGTATTGAGGATCGCCCCGGCCAATGAAGACAGGGAGATCAGCAATATATAAGGGAACGTCACCCGCAACAGGCTGGACGTCAGCTCGAATTTCTCCGGGGTATCGGTAAAACCCGGCGCCGTGGCCCAGATCACCCAGGGCGCGGCGATCATCCCCAGTGCCGTGACCAAGGCCAGCACCAGGGTCAGCAGGCCCGAGACGTAGGCAATGAACGTTCGCGTCGCCTCCTCGCCCTTCTGGCTTTTATATTCGGCAAGAATCGGCACGAAGGCCTGGGAAAAGGCGCCCTCGGCGAAGATCCGCCGCAGCAGATTGGGCAGTTTAAAGGCGATAAAGAAGGCGTCGGTCGCCATCCCCGCACCAAATGTACGTGCGATAAGCGTGTCACGAACGAACCCCAAAATCCGGGAAAGCATCGTGATAGAGCTGACGGCGGCCAACGATTTGAGCAGATTCATTGAAAGAGTTTGTGCCTGTCGATAAACAGCAGGCGAACAAAGCGCCTACTTATGCGATACTCCGCGCCGCAGCAGCACAGAGCCAAAGCTCGCGAGTTTACAGGTCAAGCGCCGGAAATAAATATCCCGCCTCTTTATACCTACCACTTAGCGGAACGTCTCAACCGCCCTTGACAAGACATCAACTCATCGGCATGATTCGCGGCCTATTTTGTTTGCTATTTCCTAAAAAGTCTTTCGAGGAGCTCGACGGTGGCCAACACACCTTCCGCCAAAAAACGTGCAAAACAGGCTGAGAAGCGTCGCAGCCACAACGCCAGCCTGCGTTCCATGGTTCGTACCTACATCAAGAATGTAGTTAAAGCCATCGACGCAAAAGACGCTGAAAAAGCTCAAGCTGCTTACGTTCTGGCCGTGCCAGTTATCGACCGTATGGCCGATAAAGGCATCATCCACAAGAACAAGGCTGCTCGTCATAAGAGCCGCCTGAACGGTCACGTCAAGGCTCTGAACCTTGCTGTTGCCGCTTAAGCTACAAGCTTGTTAAAAAACCGACCTCAGGGTCGGTTTTTTATTGCCTGCGATTTGGTTTTTATTTCAGTGAGTATTGCGGCGGCCGACCTGACGCCTTCGCGGGCAAGCCTCGCTCCTACTGGGTTGTGTCGCATACCCGTAGGAGCGAAGGCGATTTTCAGATCACTGATGAGGCCACGGCAGAATCGGAATCGCCGTCACCGCATTCTGCGGACTGCCTTCAATCAAGCGGTCGCTGTAGACCAGATACACCAGCGTATTGCGCTTCTTGTCCAGGAAACGCACCACCTGCATGGTCTTGAACACCAGCGAAGTGCGCTCCTTGAACACCTCATCGCCATCCTTCAGCTCGCCCTTGAAGTTGATCGGCCCCACCTGACGACACGCCAGGGATGCCTCGGCACGATCTTCAGCCAGCCCCAAACCACCCTTCACGCCGCCGGTCTTGGCCCGCGACAGGTAGCAAGTCACGCCTTCGACTTTCGGATCGTCAAACGCCTCGACCACAATTCGGTCATTCGGGCCGACAAATTTGAACACTGTCGACACCTGACCAATTTCTTCTGCCGAAGCCAGCAACGGCATCGCCAGCAACAAGCCCAATAATCCCTTTGCAACGCGCATTCAGTTTTCCTTCAGACCAGGATCAGGTTATCGCGGTGAACCAGTTCCGGTTCCGCCATATAACCCAACAGACCGACAATCGCCTCAGACGACTGCCCGATGATTTTTTGTGCTTCCAGAGCGCTGTAATTGGCCAGACCGCGGGCGATTTCCCGACCGTCCGGCGCCACGCACACCACCATTTCGCCACGACGGAAGCTGCCCTGAACCAATTTGACGCCGACCGGCAGCAAACTTTTATTGCCCTTGGACAATGCCGTGACAGCGCCCGCATCCAGCACCAGGGTGCCACGGGTTTGCAGATGCCCGGCCAGCCATTGCTTGCGCGCCGCCAGCAGGCCGCGCTCAGGCGACAATAACGTGCCGATGCGCTCGCCCGCCTTGAGGCGATCAAGCACGCGCTCCAGGCGCCCGCCGACGATGATGGTGTGCGCCCCGGAACGCGCTGCCAGCCGCGCCGCGCGCAACTTGGTCTGCATCCCGCCACGACCCAGCGCACCACCGGTGCCACCGGCCACTGCGTCCAGCGCCGGATCATCGGCACGGGCTTCGTAAATCAGGTTGGCGTCGGGGTTGTTGCGCGGATCAGCATCGAACATGCCGTCGCGATCGGTCAGGATCACCAGCAAATCAGCCTCGACCAGGTTGGCCACCAGCGCCGCCAACGTGTCGTTGTCGCCGAAACGGATTTCATCGGTGACCACGGTATCGTTTTCGTTGATCACCGGGATGACCTTGAGCTCGACCAGCGCGCGCAAGGTGCTGCGGGCGTTCAGGTAGCGCTTGCGGTCGGACAGGTCGTCGTGGGTCAGGAGAATCTGCGCGGTATGCCGGCCATGCTCGGCAAAGCTCGATTCCCAGGCCTGCACCAGGCCCATCTGACCAATGGCGGCAGCCGCCTGCAACTCATGCATTGCACTGGGTCGTACGGTCCAGCCCAGACGGCTCATGCCGGCCGCCACGGCCCCGGAGGACACCAGCACCAGCTCGACGCCCGCCTCATGCAAGGCCACCATCTGTTCAACCCAGACACCCATTGCCGCGCGATCCAGGCCCTTGCCGTCCGCCGTCAGCAAAGCGCTGCCGATCTTCACGACCCAACGCTGCGCACCTGTCACCTTGCTCCGCATCATCTTCAACCTTAGTTTGAGGGCAGTGCGACCTGGCACTGCCCGTAACGTTATTCGTGGTTATTCGTGACCAACTATCGATTTCCAGATACTAAAACGCCGCTCGATTGAGCGGCGCTTAAGTTTATCGCAACGGATCAGTCACGCACGTAAATGATTTCCGGACCGTCTTCGTCATCCACATCTTCTTCATCCCAATCATCGTCGCCGATGTCATGGACCGACTTCACGCCGCTACGGCGCAGGGCACGCTGGTCATCCAGGGCCTGCAGCTGAGCACGGGCTTCGTCTTCGATGCGCTGATCGAGCTCGGCCAGCTCTTCCTTGTAGGCCGGGTCGGCTGCCAGGCGATCGGCACGATCTTCCAGATAACGCATGATGTCGTGGCACAGACGCTCGGTGCCGAGCTTGGAGATCGCGGAGATCACATAGACCGGACCGGTCCATTCCAGGCGATCAACGATTTCCTTGACGCGCTCATCGTGCTCTTCTTCAAGGATCTGGTCGCACTTGTTCAGTACCAACCAACGATCGCGCTCGGCCAGGGACGGACTGAACTTGGTCAGCTCGCTGACAATCACTTCCGCCGCATCCGGGGCGCTGGTGTCATCCAGTGGCGCCATGTCCACGAGATGAAGCAGCAGGCGGGTACGGGACAAGTGCTTGAGGAAGCGAATCCCCAGGCCGGCGCCGTCGGAAGCGCCCTCGATCAGGCCCGGAATGTCCGCGACCACGAAGCTTTTCCAGCGATCGACACTGACCACACCCAGGTTCGGCACCAGGGTAGTGAACGGGTAGTCGGCAACTTTCGGCTTGGCGGCCGAAACAGCGCGGATCAGCGTGCTTTTGCCGGCGTTCGGCAAACCGAGCAGGCCGACGTCAGCCAATACTTTCATTTCCAGCTTGAGATCACGCGCCTCACCCGGCTTGCCCGGAGTGGTCTGACGTGGAGCCCGGTTGGTACTGGATTTGAAACGGGTGTTGCCAAGACCGTGCCAGCCGCCATGGGCCACCAGCAGACGCTGACCAGCCTTGGTCAGGTCGCCGATGATTTCCTGGGTAGCGGAGTCGATCACCGTGGTGCCGACCGGCACGCGCAGCACCAGCTCTTCACCTTTCTTGCCGGTGCAGTCGGTGCTGCCGCCGTTGGAACCGCGCTCGGCATCGAAGTGCCGGGTGTAACGGTAATCCACCAGGGTGTTGAGGTTTTCGTCGGCAACCATGTAGACCGAGCCGCCATCACCGCCATCACCGCCGTTCGGGCCGCCGTTTTCAATAAACTTTTCGCGACGGAAGCTCATGCAACCGTTGCCGCCGTCGCCGGCCTTTACTCGAATCGATACTTCATCAACAAACTTCATAACAAAACGCCTCTCGCCATACGGACGAGCCGAAAAAACCAAGACATAAGACTCTTGCAAAAATGAGCGCAGCGACCTCAAGCAACAACCTCAAACCCAGCTGCTTTCGCCCATCACAAACAGCTTTGCAAGAGACTCACCCCACAAACGAAAAAGCCCCGTCGCGAGACAGGGCTTTTCCAGCAACTACGTAATTATGCCGCGACGACGTCAGTCTTCGGAACAATGCTTACGTAACGACGACCGAAGGCGCCTTTTACTTCGAACTTGATCACGCCGTCGATTTTAGCGAACAGAGTGTGATCTTTGCCCATACCAACGCCGTAGCCAGCGTGGAATTGGGTGCCGCGCTGACGCACGATGATGTTGCCCGGAATGATAACCTGGCCACCATACATCTTCACGCCAAGGCGTTTGGCTTCTGAGTCGCGACCGTTACGGGTACTACCACCAGCTTTTTTGTGTGCCATGAGTCAATTCTCCTAGTGAGGAATTAGGCTGAAATTAAGCCTGAATACCTGTGATTTTGATCTCGGTGTACCACTGGCGGTGGCCCATACGCTTCATGTGGTGCTTACGACGACGGAACTTGATGATGCGGACTTTATCGTGACGACCTTGGGAGATCACTTCAGCCACAACGGTAGCGCCAGCAACAACTGGAGCGCCGATGTTCACGTCATCGCCATTGGCGACCAACAGAACGCGATCAAAAGTAACGGATTCGCCGGTAGCGATTTCCAGTTTTTCGATCTTCAGGTATTCACCTGGGGCGACCTTGTATTGCTTGCCACCAGTAACAATTACTGCGTACGACATGGTATTTCTCCGATAATCCTGCTCACCCAGCTCTTTATAAGAAGAGGTATTGGCTGGCATGGCTGCATAAGGCTGGAAGGCCTGATTGCAATTGCGTAAGGCAGGTGCTGCCCAGGAAGTTCAGGGTGCGCGATTGTACGCAAGCTGCCGGAGTGATGCAAGAGGCCGTCCATCGCGCCTTGACAGGTCCGGACGTGGGTCCTAGCATGCCGCGCAACCCTTCTGGAGCAACTGTCGCTGATGCAACCCCAAGCTTTCTACCGCGCGGTGGCGGACGATTTTAGTGCCGTCGACGGCATCATCAAGAAGCAGCTGACTTCTCGAGTGCCGCTGGTATCGAAAATCGGCGACTACATTACCTCGGCCGGCGGTAAACGCCTGCGTCCTCTATTAGTGTTGCTGTGTGGCAAGGCCCTGGGGCGCGAAGGCGATGACCTGCGCCTGCTGGCTGCCACCATCGAGTTCCTGCACACCGCCACCCTGCTGCATGACGACGTGGTCGACATGTCCGGCATGCGCCGTGGCCGCTCGACGGCCAATGCGATGTGGGGCAACGCGCCAAGCGTGCTGGTCGGCGACTTCCTGTATTCGCGTTCTTTCGAAATGATGGTCGAACTGGGTTCCATGCCGGTGATGAAGATCCTTTCGCAAGCCACGCGCATCATTGCCGAAGGCGAAGTGCTGCAACTGTCGAAGGTTCGTGACGCCAGCACCACTGAAGAAACCTACATGGAAGTCATCCGCGGCAAGACCGCGATGCTCTTCGAAGCCTCGACCCACAGCGCCGCGGCCCTGTGCGAAGCCTCGCCGGAACAGAGTGAAGCGCTGCGTACGTTCGGCGATCACCTGGGCGTGGCCTTCCAACTGGTCGACGACCTGCTGGATTACAAAGGCGACGCGGAAACCCTGGGCAAGAACGTCGGTGACGATCTGGCCGAAGGCAAGCCGACCCTGCCGCTGATCTACACCATGCGCGAAGGCACCCCTGAGCAGGCCGCATTGGTACGCCAGGCGATCCAAAAGGGTGGCATCGAAGACCTGGAAAGCATCCGCGAGGCCGTTGAAGCGTCCGGTTCGCTGGAGTACACCGCGCAACTGGCCCGTGACTACGTGGCTCGCGCGATCAAGTGCCTCGACGCGTTGCCAGCCAGCGAATATCGCGATGCGCTGGTGGAGTTGAGTGAGTTTGCGGTAGCCCGCACGCACTAAAACGCTACCTGTGTAGGAGCGTGGCTTGCCCGCGAAGGCGATCTATCAGCCGACATTTGTCTCGACTGACACGACGCCTTCGCGGGCAAGCCTCGCTCCTACAAAGTCACGTGTCGCCCCTCTCCCGTATAAACCCTATATAATGTGCGACTTTTAGCGATCCTCAATCCAAGGAGCTTTAGTGAGCACGTTGCCACCCTGCCCGAAATGCAATTCCGAATACACCTACGAAGACGGCGCACAGCTGATCTGCCCTGAGTGCGCCCATGAGTGGTCCGCCAGCGGCGAAGCTGAAGCGGCGTCCGATGACACCGTGAAGAAGGATTCGGTGGGCAACGTCCTGCAAGACGGCGATACCATCACCGTGATCAAGGACCTCAAGGTCAAGGGCACGTCCCTGGTGGTCAAGGTCGGCACCAAGGTCAAGAACATCCGCCTGTGCGATGGCGATCACGACATCGACTGCAAGATCGACGGTATCGGCCCGATGAAGCTCAAATCCGAGTTCGTCAGAAAAGTCTGAACCTGCTGTCCTCCATCCTGCGCCCGGCGTGGGATGGTGCTTCGCCCTCCCCCGCTTCGCCCCGTAATCCCGCGCAGTAGCCAAACGCCAGCCGTTTTGACCTTACGCAACCTTTACCCTGAAAAAAACACAAACAGCCAATAGGTCCTTGCTATTTGATGAATAAGAATTATTCTCATTGAACCCCATCAATGGAGATGAGACCCATGACTTATTTGATCGATGCCTGGCTGGACCGCCCACACCCTTACCTCAGGATCCTGCATCGGGAAACCGGGGAAGTCTGTGCGGTGCTTGAAGAAGAAGCCTTGAACGAGCTGCAGGATCAGGGCGACCTGGACGTCAGCGGCTTGAGTTCCAGCGAGCCGGTGGTGCTCAAGGAACTGGTGCGCAATCTGTTTCTGTTCTGCTATGCCCGGGCGTTGCGCCCGACCAGCGATCTGAACCATAAGATCGAACTATGAAACACGCCGCAAAACCCTGTAGGAGCGAGGCTTGCCCGCGAAGAGGCCATCACATTCAACATCATCGTTGACTGACGCACCGCCTTCGCGAGCAAGCTTCGCTCCTACAGGATCACGTTAATCACGCGACCGCAGGATCACGCGATCACGGTCTTACAGAACGTCAAGCAGCTCAACGTCGAACACCAGTACGCTGTGTGGCGGAATGCTGCCAACGCCTTGAGCGCCGTAAGCCAGTTCGCTCGGCACGTACAGGCGCCATTTGCTGCCGGCATTCATCAGTTGCAGGGCTTCGGTCCAGCCAGCGATCACGCCGCCAACCGGGAATTCTGCAGGCTCGCCGCGCTCGTAGGAGCTGTCGAACACAGTGCCGTCGATCAGGGTGCCGTGGTAGTGAGTGCGCACTTGATCTTCACGGGTCGGCTTGGCGCCTTCACCTTGAGTCAGTACTTCGAATTGCAGGCCGGACGCCAGGGTAGTGATGCCATCACGCTTGGCGTTTTCAGCCAGGAAGGCCAGGCCTTCGCCAGCAGCGGCTTCAGCTTTGGCAGCCGCTTCGGCTTGCATGATCTCGCGGATCACCTTGAAGCTGGCGGACATTTCTTCCTGACCCACACGGCTCGGCTTGCCGGCGAATGCGTCAGTCAGGCCAGCCAGGATCGCATCCAGGTTAACGCCCGGTGGCGGGTTGTCGCGCAGTTGGTCGCCCAACTGACGGCCGATACCGTAGCTGACGCGGGTTTCGTCGGTGGACAGATTTACTTCGGACATGACACTGCTCCGCTGTGCGGACGGCCCTGGAACTTGCCGTGCGGACACAGCGCATCCCGGAGCGCCCGGAATCAAAAGGGCGAGCAGACTAGCACAGAAGCCATGGTGTTGATCAGGGGCTCAGCGCTGCCAGGTTGAGCGGAACGCGATCGGCACCTTCAGGGTTTCTTCCTCAATGGCGCCGAGCCCGCACATCTCGTCATGCACCGAGGTATGCACCAGATTGAATTGCAGCTTGGGGAAAGCGTGCAGGACTTCACGGGCATGCTCGACCGAGCGCAGATGAAACGACTGGCCATGGGTATCGTTCAGTGGATAAGCCGCCCCATGCATCCGCGCTTCCAGCAGATAGATCCCGCCTTCCAGCGAAATCAGGTTCAGTTCATCGATCTTCCCGGCGATGGCGTAGGCATTGAGCTCTTGCAGGTTCATCAGCGCACCTCAGACAGTGGCGGACCAAGACCCTTACAGGCATATGCCTCGACGCTGCAAAGCACAACCCACAAACCCAACCGCCCGTCTGTTTCACATCAATCCCAACACAACCTGTAGGAGCAAAGCTTGCTCGCGATAGCGGACTTATAAACACCCGGGATACCGAATCGCTGCAATCGCGGGCAAGCCTTGCTCCTACAAGTTTCTGCTTCAGTGCTTAGTGAGCTTATCCAGATAGCCCATCGCAAACGCCGAGATCACGAAGGTCATGTGGATGATCACGTACCACTTCAAATGCTCGGGATCGACGTTCTTGGCGTCCATGAAGATGCGCAGCAAGTGGATCGACGAAATCGCCACGATCGAGGCCGCGACTTTCATCTTCAACGAAGACGAATCCATGGTCCCCAGCCAATGCAGCTTCTCTTTGTCCTCGTCGATGTCCAGTTGCGAGACGAAGTTCTCGTAGCCGGAGATCATCACCATCACCAGCAGGCCGCCCACCAGCGCCATGTCGATCAGCGACAGCAGCACCAGGATCAGGTCCGATTCCGCCATCGAGAAGACGTTGGGAATGACATGAAAGACTTCCTGGAAAAACTTCAACGCCAGCGCCAGCAGGCCCAAGGACAGACCGAAGTAGATCGGCGCCAGCAGCCAGCGGGAGGCGTACATTGCATTTTCGATAAAGCGTTCCATTGAATCTCACACAAGGGCTGGTAAATGGCGGCGAGTATATCAGCCGCTTGTAACACCCAGAAACCGCCCGCAAATCCGCAACCTGCGTGTGTGTGACAAAGTTTTTCTGCTAGTGTCCAAACCATTGACAGGTTAGCGACACCGGACAGGAAGACAGGAAATGGATGTGCGATTGCCATTAACGAGTGCCGGACTTTGCCTCGCGTTGCTGCTCGGCGGTTGTTCACCCAGCGATGAGAAACGCCAGGTCAGCCTCGAAGAAAAAACCGCGCAGTTTGAAAAGTCCCTCGATGCCATTGCGGACCCGAAACTCAAGGACGCCGTCGCCGAACTGGGCGGCTCGCTGCTGTTGCTCGAACGGGCGCAGCTCAAGCTCGACAGCAAGCCGCTGCAAACCGAATACAGCGAAGACGCCCTGGCGGTGCTCAAGCACTACCCCACGCCCCAGGCGCTGGTGGATACCTACATCAACGGTCTGTTTGTGCTGCACAAGGATTCCAGCTCCGACTACCTGACCGACCTGCAGCCGGTGTTCCCCTTCAACTTCAGCATTCCCGCCGCCTTCCTCTTTCCCCACGGCCTGGAATGGCAATCGGTGACCCTGAGCAACAAGCGCGTCATCCCGTTCCAGCCGGAATGGTCGGAAACCGATCCGGGCATTCAACTCAGCCCTTCCAGCTCGAACCTGACCAACCCCGATGACCTGACGGTGACCTACCCGTTCATCGATGGCCTTGACGTTGAAAACAAAAACCAGCCGCAACCGGTAAGCCTGCAAGGCAAGGTCGAGGTCATCGCGCCGCGGCGGCTGTACAGCTTTGACCTGACCAAAAAGGACGTCGGCCAGACGCGCACCAACGACAACCTCAGCGTCACCCTCTTGAGCCTGACGAACAACCACGCCGAGGTCGAGTTCACCAACAGCCTGCCCATGGCCGCCGAAGTCAGCGAGACGCCGCTCAATCCGCTGATCGTGCAGGCCAAAGACAACACCGGACAATTCCTCTCGCGCTCGGGCTCGATCAACGAAACCGCAGCGCAAATCGCCTTCTATCAAAAACAACTGGCGCAGATGCAACAGCAGAAAGCCTGGAGCGAGGCGTTCGAAAAGCAGCTGGATGAAGACCAGCGAGCGTTCGAGAAACAGCAGACCCGGCATTACACCAAGGTGTATTTCAACGGCCCGATCGAGACGCTCGAAGTCAGCGTGCTGGACTTTTCTTCCGCCACCGTGACCCGCAAGGATCTGGATCTGCCGGTCCGCCGCTTTGATCACAACACCACCGAGAAGGCCATCCAGCCACTGAACTTGCCGGTGGTGGTGTACGACGATCAGGCGCCGATCTGGCTCAAAGGCGCGACGCTCGGTGAAGAACAACTGAAAAAGAGCGTCAACATCACGCAATCGGTGGATGACCCCAGTGCGGCGCGCATCGAGTTCGATCATCCGCGCGGCTTCAACGACGAACTGCTCGGCTCCTCCTTCAGCCCTGGCGACAGCCCGGTAACGTTCTTTACCGCAGGCGATAACGGCAAGCGTGATGAGCCGATCGAACTACCGCCGGAGGCTTATCAGGTCGACCCGTTGCGCGGCGTCATCACTTACGATTTGAACCTGTTTCCGGAAACACCGGCCTTCGCGGTGGGCTCCATGCCGCTGTTCCTGGCCACGGTCGAACAGAAAAGCCTCGACGCGCACCAACTGCCCAAGGGCCTGGAACTCAAAGGCAACGCGCTGGTGGTCGATCTGAAGCTGTTTCCCGCCCAGGACTGGCGTTTTTTCGCCAAGGACGACAGCGGTAACTATCTGAAGGAGATCCTTTCGGTCAGTCATGACGCGAGCGCAGAAGGTCCTGCGCTATTTGGCGTGCATTACTTCTATGGCCAGCCGACCCGGCTGGAAACCTACCAACGAACCGACCTCGTCACCGTGCAATATGGCTTCGAGGTCAAACTCGACAAAGCCGATGTGCCCGACCCGACTCAGTGATCGGGGCGAAACTCGAAGCCACCCAGGCTTCGAACACGGCCACCGTTGATTTCCCGCAGCTGGGCTTGCAGGTGCAGGCTCCAGATTTGCGGGTCATCGGCCAGCTCGTAACCGTGCAAGGTCAGGCTTTCAACAATGGTGTCGAGGATCGATTCAGCCACGAAGGGGCCATGGAACGGGCCTTGGGCCTTGATGGCCGAAGGTTGCTCGCCGGCCATTCCGGCGGCGAAGAGTAAGGTCCACATGCCCGTATCTCCCGCCAATGGGCGGATGGCGCACTCGATACGGGTCACAAGACCCAGGCATTGACGGGTGAGGCAGAGGTTGCGCGACATGGCGGCGACCCTCGGTAGATCCGGTATTCAGCCCTCATGGGAAGGCTGTTTCGATCCAGTGATTGCTGTCCCTATCCTTGAGCTGAGAATAGAAGAAAAGTTCGCCTCGCAAGCAATGCGAGACCAGAAGGCGCCGAGCGGTCATTGTGTGAATATTGACGTCAGACTGATGGCACTTTTTCCCGCGAATGTCGATTTCGCCAATACCCAAAACCCGTGTAGGAGCGAGGCTTGCCCGCGAAAGCGGTGTATCAGCCAACATCAATGCCGGCTGACAGATTGCATTCGCGGGCAAGCCTCGCTCCTACAAGGGATCTATGTTGATAGATCGTTCCCACGCTCTGCATGGGAATGCAGCCCGGGACGCTCCACGTCCCATAACGACGTGACGCGGAGCGTCACAGGAGGCATTCCCACGCAGTAGCGTGGGAACGATCATCACCTCAGGTCAGGCCGGTTTGGCCTCGACCAACGCTTCCAGCGCCATCTCCTTCTCGGCTTCCTTGAGATCTTCTTCGCTGATCATTTCCGCGATCACCCGCAAGCGCTCCACCACCCGCGCATTGACGCTGCCTTCCGGGAACTGGCCATCGGCATCCGGCGAACCGGCGGGCTCGCCCACCAGCAGGCTCAGGGCCTCGTCAGCCTGGCGCACGGCGTAGACATGGAACTGCCCCGCCCGCACCGCCGACAGCACTTTCTCGTCGAGCATCAACGTCGCGACGTTGGCCTGAGGAATGATCGCCCCCTGCTCGCCGGTCAACCCACGGGCTTCACAGAGACGGAAGAAGCCTTCGATCTTCTCGTTGACCCCGCCCACCGCCTGCACTTCGCCGAACTGGTTGATCGAGCCGGTGATCGCAAAGCACTGCTTGAGTGGCGTCTTCGACAACGCCGAGATCAGCGTGCACGCCTCGCCCAGCGACGCACTGTCGCCATCGACGTAACCGTAGGACTGCTCCAGCGCGATGCTCGCAGAAATCGCCAGCGGGAATTCCTGGGCGTAACGGCTGCCCAGATACCCGGTGAGAATCATCACACCCTTGGAGTGAATCGGCTGGCCGAGGTTAACTTCACGCTCGATGTCGACGATGCCGCTGCCGCCCGGATACACCGTGGCGGAAATCCGCGCCGGCACACCGAATGCCGAGTCACCGACTTCCAGCACCGTCAGCCCGTTGCACTTGCCGACCGCCGCGCCATCGGTGTCGATCAGGATGATCCCCGCCAGCATGTCGTCGAGAATCCGCGCCGATACGCGTCCGGTGCGGGTGGCCTTGGCCTTGAGCGCCCGTTCGATGTGGCCGGCGTCGGTCATTTCATCGCCGGCCAGATGACGGATAAAGTCCGCCTCGCTGACCAGCTGGAACAGATCGCCGATCCGCGCCGACAAACGCCCCTGGTGTTCCGCCAGGCGAGCGCTGTAGGTCGCCAGACGCGCTACCGCATCGGCAGTCAGTGGCGCCATGCCTTCTTCCGAGGTGCGGGTTTTGAGCAACTGGGCGAACTGCTCCAGGCTCTCCTCGACCATCGGGATGTCTTCGTCGAAGTCCACCAGAACGCGGAACATCTCCTGGAAGTCCGGATCGAGGTCTTGCAGCGTGTAGTAGAGCTGCCGGGCGCCGATGATGATGACTTTGACCTGCAACGGAATGTGTTGCGGGGTCAGGGTCACGGTGGCCAGACGGCCCAGTTCACCCAGCGGCGATTCCATTTTCAGTTTGCGCGATTGCAGGGCGCGTTTGAGCGCATCCCACACGAACGGCTCGCTGAGCATTTTTTCCGCTTCAAGGATCAGGAAGCCGCCGTTGGCCCGGTGCAATGCACCCGGACGCAGCTGCCGGTAAGTGGTGTAAAGCGCGCCCTGATCGGTGCTGTACTCGATACGGCCAAACAGGTTTTCGTAAGTCGGGTGGGGTTCAAACACCACCGGCGCACCGCCGCTGGCCGAATGACCGACCACCAGGCTTGGCGCGTATTGCTCTTCGAGCATCTTGCGCGCAACGGCGTCGACCTTGCTGTCGTCGACCAGTTGCTCGACCACGGTTTTCAGCAAGTACACCTGCATCGCTTGCAGGTAACCGCACACGGCGGCGTTCTCGGCGTATTTCTCCGACAACGGCGACAGCAACGGCTGCAAGGCCAGGGTGATGGTTTCTTCGTTGAGCTGGCGCAGTTGATTGCTCGACTCGCGCTTCCACTGCGGCAGGCTGGCGAGTTCTTCGTTCAGGCGCTCTTCGAGGCCAGAGATGTCTTCGTGAAAGCGCTCGCGATCGGCTTCCGGCAATTGTGCGAACTCGGCCTCGTCCAGCGCCTTGCCATCAGCCATCGGGGTGAAGGCGATGTTGCTGGCGTCGCGGTACAGCGCGACTTCTTTCTCCAGCGCCAGGCGCTCGATGATGTCCAGCGCCTTGTCATAGCGCTGGTTGAAGGCGCGGTCGATCGCGCTTTTCTTCTGCTGGTAGGACGGGTGTTCGAACACTGCCGGAAACGTCGCCAGCAGATTGTCGATCAAACCGTTGATATCGCCGATGAACGCCCCGGCGGTGCCCGATGGCAATTCCAGGGCGCGCGGTTCGCGGGGCTCATCGAAATTATTGACGTAGACCCAGTCCGCCGGGGTCTGCAGGCGTTTGCCTTCGGCCTTCAGGTAGCGTTTGACGAACGAGAAGCGGCCAGTGCCCGGCTCGCCCATGACAAAGACGTTGTAACCGGGACGTGGCATCGCCACACCGAATTGCAGGGCTTCAACAGCACGTTCCTGGCCAAGCACACCGCGGAAAGGCTCCAGATCATTGGTGGTAGAGAAGCTGAACTGTTCAGCGGAAAACGGACGGGTCAGCGCGTCGGGCGCTAGACGCAAGCTGGCAGCAACAGGATCAGGCATCGGGCTTCCTTACATCAGGCGGGGCAGATAGCGGCATTCTGGCGCTGCCCATACCCGACTGGCAAGGCGCGCCTCAAGCCAAAGCATAGACAAACCGCTATCTCCACGCGGGGCGGGGCCAAATCAATGTTTTGCGCGAATGTTTTGCAAAAAATCACGGAACCCTTGGAACGTGCCTAAACTCCAAACTGCGCGGCTGGAACTAATAACCGGCCCGATGGCGTCGAGACGACGCTAAACCCCTTGTCCATTGGTATGCACACAAAGAGAACAAAGCTATGAAACGGATTCTTCTCGGTACTCTCTTCACCGTTGTATCCCTCAATGCCATGGCTCAGGCGCCAGGCGGCCCGGATTGTGGTTGGGGCAACATGCTGTTCGAAGGACAGCGCGGCACCCCGGCTCACTTCCTGGCATCCACCACTAACGGCACCTCCGGCAACGCCACATTCGGTATGACTTCCGGCACCAACGGTTGCTCGACCAATGCAGCGCTGACCTATGGCGGTAAATCCTGGATTGCCATGAATGGCATGATGAACGAGCTGTCCGAAGACATGGCCAAAGGTAATGGCGAAGCGCTGACTACCTATGCCGTGGTACTGGGCGTGGCGCCGGAAGACCGTGCGCACTTCGCCGCCGTGACTCACGAGCACTTCCAGCAGATCTTCAGCAAGGCTGACGTGACCGCTGACGACGTGCATACCAACACCCTGGCCGTCCTGAAGAGCGATCCTCGTCTGGCCAAGTACGCCACTCAAGCTTAAGCTCGACCCAACCGCTCCTTTCGGGGAGCGGCTTTTGTTTTTTGGACCTAACCCTCTTTGGGTCTTTGTTTATTCCGACTTAAGTTGCCCACTATGCTCAAACGCCTTGCCTGGCTGGCGCTCTGTGTCTGCGCCCCGCTGTCCGCCGCGCCACACATCGACGATCAACGTTTGCAGCAACTGGCCAACGACCCCTTCTGGATTTCCCTGGGCCATTACGAAACCGCCAAGCTCGGCGGCTGGCGCAGCTATGTCAGCGACAAGAAATTCTTCCTCGCCCCCGATGGCAATGAACACCCGGACCGTGAACTGGCGGCAACCGTGCAGGCGCTGTATGCCCCGGCCAGCGCTGGCGAAAAGCATGCGCAATGCGTCTACCCGGCCCGTACTCGCTGGCTCAAGGCACAACTGAACCTCACCGACCTGCCGAAGCTGGATTGCGCCGAGTTCACCCAGTGGTTCAAGGATGTCGCGCCCCACAGTGCGGTGATGATCTTCCCGGCGGCGTACCTGAACAGCCCGTCATCGATGTTCGGCCACACGCTGCTGCGCATCGATCAGGCCAATGTGCAAAGCGACCAGACCGCACTGCTCAGCTACGCGATCAACTTCGGCGCCTACATCGAAGGTTCGGACAACAGCATCCTCTACGCCTGGAAAGGCTTGATGGGCGGTTATCCGGGCCTGTTCGCCCTCGTGCCTTACCAGGAAAAACTCTCGGAATACCGCAGCCTGGAAAACCGCGACCTGTGGGAATACCGGCTGAACCTGACCCAGCAGGAAACCGAGCGCATGGTCGAGCACGTCTGGGAACTCAAGCAGATCCAGTTCGACTACTTCTTCTTCGACGAAAACTGCTCCTATCGCCTGCTGGAACTGCTGCAAGTGGCGCGGCCGAGTCTGCGGCTGACCGAGCAATTCCCGCTGACAGCGATCCCCACCGACACGGTCAAAGCCGTGAAAGAAGCCGGGCTGGTGGAATCGATCCAGTATCGCCCGTCCCGCGAGCGTGAACTGCTGAGCCGCGCCGAGCCGTTGAATCCTGAAGAGCAGCAATGGGTGCTGAAAGTCAGCGCCGATCAGAAGCAATTGCAGGCACCTGAATTCAAAGCCCAGCCACGCGACCGGCAAGCACTGATCGTCGACGCTGCTTATCGCCTGGAACGCTACCGCGCCAACGGCCAGGAGCGCGATCCGGCCCGAGCCCAGCGCAGTTTCGAACTGTTGCGGGCGATCAATCAGAACCCGCCGCCGGAGTTGGATATCCCGCGTCCGGGCTTGCCCGAGGACGGTCACGAATCCCGCACCTGGCAGGCCGGCCTCGGCACCCGGGGCGACAAGGCGTTCGGCGAGTACGGCTTGCGCATGGCCTATCACGACCTCAACGACAACGCCGAGAGCTTCCCGCTGGGTGCGCAGATCGAAATCCTGCAAATGAAACTGCGCCAATACGAAGGCAATCACTGGCAATTGCAGCAATTGGACCTGGCGACCATCCGCTCCCTGACCCCGCGCAATGAGCTGTTGCAGCCGCTGTCGTGGCAAGTCACCGGCGGCCTGGAGCGGGTGCCGGGCAAGCATGACGATGAAACCCTGGTCAGCCATGTCAACGGCGGTGCCGGCGGGACCTGGGCGTTGGGCGAGGATGTGCTCGGTTTTGCTCTGGGCACCGTGCGCATCGAACACAACAACGACTTCGCCGGGTTCGTCGCCCCGGCAGCCGGGTTCAACAGCGGCGTGTTGTGGAAAAACCCGCTGGGCAATTTCAGCCTGGAAACCAAGGGCGATTTCTTCACCAACGGCGAAGTACGCCGCAGCGTGAGCCTGAACCAGCAGTGGGAGTTGTCGCGCAACCTCGGCCTGCGCTTGAGCGCCCAGCGCGAATTCAGCCACCTCGCCTCCCCCGAGAATGAAGTGATGCTTGAGGTGAAGTGGTATCACTACTGACCAACACACGCCCCCGCAGGAGCAAAGCTTGCTCGCGAAGGCATCACCTCGGTCTTCCTGAATAACCGCGGTGATGCCATCGCGAGCAAGCTTTGCTCCTACGGATCTTTTGATCTTTCTTTCACATCCCGACAACGAATCGACTTCTAGACTTGCTACATAGGCCGTCAACCGGCCGGGAGTCTGAGATGTGGCGTTGCGTGGGTGTGTTGGGGTTGCTGCTGTTGTGCGCGGGTTGCCAGTCGACCCACGAAGATCTGATCGCCAAGGGTTACCCGCCGGCGTTCGCCGACGGTTTCGACGACGGTTGCGTCAGTGGTCGTCAAGCCGCCGGGGCAATGACCGGTGAATTCCGCAAGAACGTGCCGCGCTACCTCAAAGACAAGCAATACGCCGAGGGCTGGGGCGATGGCTTCCGCCAGTGCCAGGCAATGCTGGAAAACCGCGACCGCGAGGACTATCGCAGCCACCATTGGGATGATCGCGACAGAGCGTGGCAACAGCAGAAAGACCAGGACGCTGCCCGGGCGTTTCGCTCGCCATAGGTCGCTGCCAGACATCCATCGAAACTAATCCCCTGCGACCATGGCCCAAACCCTATAACGGGAGAAAACCATGAGCCGTGCCTTCGTCAATGAAGATAACGCCGCCGCGCAAGCCGACCAGCCCGTCGAACGGCAGGTCAGCGCGCAGCCCAACTACGTCACCCCGACCGGTCTTGCCCAGTTGCAGGCGAAACTGGCCGAGGTGCAAAACCTGCTCAATGAACAGAGCGCCAACGGTGAACTGGCGGACAAACAACGCCAGGCTGACCTGGAGCGTGACTGGCGGTATTTCAATCAGCGATTGCAAAGCGCCCAGGTCGTCACTCCCGCCTCCTCGACCGACAAGGTGCAGATTGGCGCCTGGGTGACGTTTGCCGATGAACAGGGCAATGAGCAGCGGGTGCAGTTGGTCGGCGAGGATCAGGCGGAGGCTGCCAGTGGGTTGATCAATTGGGGTTCACCGCTGGGTCGGGCCTTGTTGGGCGCGCAGGTTGGGGATGAGGTGTTGTGGAAGCGGCCGGCGGGGGATTGGGTGATTGAGGTGTTGGGCATCGATATTCAGTGACCATACGGACGCTTTCGCGGGCAAGCCTTGCTCCTACGGGGGCAGGGTCGGGCGCAATATTTCGGCACACCACAACATCGCCATCGCCATCGCGGGCATGCCTTGCTCCTACGGGGCGGGGTCGGGCGCAATATGTCGGCACACCACAATACTGTAGGAGCGAGGCTTGCCCGCGAAGGCCACACCGCGGTCTACCTGAATACCACCCATAAAAAAAAACGGAGCCCCGAAAGGCTCCGTTTTTTCATGCAACCAACCCGATATCAGGCCAGTTTCTTGTGCCGTACACGGTGCGGCTGGGAAGCCGCTTCGCCGAGACGCTTTTTACGATCAGCTTCGTACTCGGTGTAGTTACCTTCAAAGAAGATCGCTTGCGAGTCGTCTTCGTACGCCAGGATGTGGGTCGCGACGCGGTCAAGGAACCACCGATCGTGAGAGATCACAATGGCGGCGCCCGGGAAGTCCAGCAGGGCTTCTTCCAGGGAACGCAGGGTTTCAACGTCGAGGTCGTTGGACGGTTCGTCGAGCAGCAGGACGTTGCCGCCCTCTTTCAGGGTCAGCGCCAAGTGCAAGCGACCGCGCTCACCACCGGACAGGTCCTTGACGAACTTCTGCTGATCGCCGCCCTTGAAGTTGAAGCGACCGACGTAGGTCCGCGACGGGATCTCGTAGTTGCCGATGCGAATCTGATCGGAACCGTCGGAGATTTGCTGGAACACCGTCTTGCTGCCGTCCAGGTCTTCGCGGCTCTGATCCACACAAGCCAGTTGCACGGTTTCGCCGACTTCGATGCTGCCCGAATCCGGCTGTTCCTTGCCCATCAGCATGCGGAACAGGGTCGATTTACCGGCACCGTTACCGCCGATCACGCCAACAATGGCGCCTTTCGGCATGGAGAACGACAGGTTGTCGATCAGCACGCGATCGCCGTAGCCCTTGGAAACGTTCTTGAACTCGATGACCTTGTCACCCAGGCGCGGACCGGCCGGGATGTAGATCTCGTTGGTTTCGCTGCGCTTCTGGAATTCCTGCGATTGCATTTCTTCGAAGCGTTGCAGACGAGCCTTGGATTTGGACTGGCGGGCCTTGGCGCCTTTGCGCACCCACTCCAGTTCTTCCTTCATGGCTTTTTCATGGGCCGACTGCTGCTTGGATTCGGCAGCCAGACGATCGGACTTGGCTTCGAGCCAACCCGAGTAGTTGCCCTCGTACGGGATACCGGCGCCGCGGTCGAGCTCGAGGATCCAGCCGGCGACGTTGTCCAGGAAGTAACGGTCGTGCGTGATCGCAACCACGGTGCCCGGGAAATCGTGCAGGAAGTGCTCCAGCCAGGCGACGGAATCGGCGTCCAGGTGGTTGGTCGGTTCGTCGAGCAGCAGCATGTCGGGGGCGGACAGCAGCAGGCGGCACAGGGCCACGCGACGCTTTTCACCACCGGACAGGAATTCGACCTTGGCATCCCACGCCGGCAGACGCAGTGCATCGGCGGCGACTTCCAGTTGGCGATCCAGGTTGTGACCGTCGCTGGCTTGCAGGATGGCTTCGAGCTTGGCCTGTTCAGCAGCCAGTTTGTCGAAGTCGGCGTCTTCATCGGCGTAGGCCGCGTAGACCTCGTCCAGGCGCGCCTGGGCGTTCTTGATCACGCTGACCGCTTCCTCGACCACTTCACGCACGGTCTTGGTCGGGTCCAGGATCGGTTCCTGCGGCAGGTAGCCGATGTTCAGCTCCGGCATCGGTCGGGCTTCGCCCTCGAACTCGGTGTCGACGCCGGCCATGATTTTCAACAGCGTGGACTTACCCGAACCGTTGAGGCCGAGTACGCCGATCTTGGCGCCGGGGAAGAACGACAGCGAAATGTTTTTCAGGATTTCCCGCTTCGGCGGAACAACTTTGCCCAGCCGATGCATGGTGAAGACGTATTGAGCCATGGAGAACCTTGGGTCAGTGACAGATGAATGATTGGAGCGCAGGCGATGCCCGGGCCAGGCTGTGCGCGTCGTCCGCCGGACGTATCAGGCGTGCACGCTAAAAAAGCCTAGGAGCTGGAACGCTCCCACGTAACCGGCAAAGCTACCTGAATGACCGATGGCAGTCCAGCCGTCAGGGGCTGGCACTTCGCCACAACTCAAGGCATGCTAGCCGCCCTCCGGGCGTCCGGCTTATAGTGCACGTCGCGCCAGTCCAGCCAAACCGCAGGATTTCAGTTTGTCTAATGTCACGCCGCCTCTTTCTACCCGTGCACCGGCTGCCGCGCTCGGCTCCCCCCTGCGCGGAACCCTGAAGGGCGCACTGGCGACACTCGTGCTGTTGCTGCTCGCGCTGCTGTTTTGGCAACTGCTGGATCAACTGAGCGAAACCCAGAAAAACCAGCGCCAGTACACCATCGACTACACCGCCGACCTGGCCTCCCAAGTCAGCCTGAACATGGCGCTCAACGCGCAGATAGCCCTGAACCTGCTACCGATCGTCGAGCAACCGCAATCCGCCGACGAACAGCAGGTGCTGTTGCGCAAGTTGCAGCAATCGCTGCCCGACCTGCGCAGCCTGGCGTTACTCAGCCCATCCGGCAAAATCCTCAGTGACAGCGCCGCCGACAGCCAGGACGCCGACTACCTGGTCGATCTGGTGCGCCGCAGCCGTTCGCAAGCCCACTATTTCAGCAACGCCGACGATGGCTCGGTGGTGCACTTGCTGCTGCATCAGGCCAGCGGCAGCACGCGTGGCTATTGGGCGTTGCGCCTGACCCCGACGTTTTTCTCCTCCCTGACCAAACAGAGCGAAGCCGGCATCCGCCCGCTGTGGCTGGTGGAAAACCGCGTCAATCATCAAATCGTCAGCCGCGATGAAGCCCTGCCCGCCGTCAAGCCGGGCACGCTGAGCGAGGATGACCTGGCCAACAGCGTGCTGACCGTGCCCCTGAGCAGCAGCGACTGGCAACTGCGCGGGCTGTTCGACCGCCAACAGGTGCTCGAACAACTGCTGCCGGCGTTCATCGGCAAATGCCTGCTGGGCCTGGCCTTCTCCCTGCTGCCGTTTATTGCGCTGCTGAGCATGCGCCGCCGTCAGCGCCAGCTGCATGAGGGGCGTCGGCGCTATCAGGACATTTTCGAAGGCACCGGCGTCGCGCTGTGCGTGCTCGACCTGTCCGGGCTGAAAGGCTTCTTCGACAAGGCTCAGCTCCACAGCAGCGAACAACTGAAAACCTGGCTTGAAGTGCCTGAGCAACGCCAGCAACTGCTGCAAGAATTGCGCATCACCGAGGTCAATCAGGTCGCCCTGCAACTGCTCAACGTCAATTCATGCGAGCAGGCCTGGAAGTTGCTGATCGAGGGTTGTCCCCTGGAATGCACCGCCATCGGCAACCAGATACTGGAGGCCGTGCTCAACCAGCAGAAACAACTCGAACTGGAAATCAAGCTCCAGGACACCAACGGTCGCGACCAACACCTGTGGCTGGTGCTGCGCCTGCCGCAAGAGCAGCACGACTACAAAGCGGTGATCCTGAGCATCAACGACATCACCAGCCGCAAGCTGATCGAACTGTCGCTGCTGGAACGTGAAGGCTTCTGGTCTGATGTGGTGCGCACCGTACCGGATCACCTGTACGTGCAGGACGTGATCAGCCAGCGCATGATTTTCAGCAACCATCACCTGGGGCAGACGCTGGGCTACAACCGCTCCGAACTGCACCAGATGGGCGAGTACTTCTGGGAAATCCTGCTGCACCCCGAAGACGCCGACTATTACCACCGCTCGCGCCAGACCCAGCGCCAGGCCGGCTACTCGCAATTGCTGCAATGCCAACTGCGGTTCCGTCATCGCGATGGCAACTGGCGGCGCTTCGAAATTCGTGAACAGGCCCTGGCCCGGGACAGGAATGATCAGGTCACGCGGATCATCGGCGTAGCCAAAGACATCACCGAACAGATCGAGGCCAGCGAATCCCTGCGCGACAGCGAGCAGCGCTACCGCATGCTCGCCGAAAGCATCAGCGACGTGATTTTCTCCACCGACAACAAGCTCTCGCTCAACTACGTCAGCCCCTCGGTGCAAGCCGTGCTGGGTTATGACGTTGACTGGATTTTCCAGAACGGCTGGCAATCGACCATCGCCAACCCGCAGCAACTGAGCGGCATCTACGGTTTGATGGACCGGGTCAGCAAAGCCCTGGATAAACCCGATCAACTGGCGTTGTTGCGCAGCCAGGTGCAGACCCAGTTGTTCCTGTTCGACTGCCTGCGGGCCGACGGGCGCAAGATCCCGATCGAACTGCGGCTGGTGCTGGTGTGGGACGAACACGGGGCTTTCGAAGGCGTGCTCGGGGTCGGTCGCGACATCAGCCAGCAACGCCGCGCCGAGAAAGACCTGCGCATGGCCGCCACGGTATTCGAGCATTCGACGTCGGCGATCCTGATCACCGACCCGGCTGGCTACATCGTCCAGGCCAACGAAGCGTTCAGTCGCGTCAGCGGTTATGCGGTGTCGCAGGTTCTCGACCAGTTGCCGAACATGCTCACCGTCGATGAGCAGCAGGAAGCGCATCTGCGTTATGTGCTCAAGCAATTGCACCAGCACAGTACCTGGGAAGGCGAAGTCTGGCTCAAGCGCCGCAATGGCGAGCATTACCCGGCGTGGGTCGGCATCACCGCGGTGCTCGACGATGAAGGCGACTTGGCCAGCTACGTGTGCTTCTTCAGCGACATCAGCGAGCGCAAGGCCAGTGAACAACGGATTCACCGTCTCGCCTACTACGACGCCCTGACTCACCTGCCCAACCGCACGCTGTTCCAGGACCGCTTGCACACCGCGCTGCAATCGGCTGAACGGCAGAAGTCGTGGGTGGTGCTGATGTTCCTCGACCTCGACCGCTTCAAGCCGATCAACGACTCCCTGGGTCACGCCGCCGGCGACCGCATGCTCAAGGAAATGGCCACGCGCCTGCTCGGTTGCGTCGACGATGACGACACCGTGGCGCGCATGGGCGGCGATGAGTTCACCTTGCTCCTGCAACCGCGCATCAACCGTGAAGTGGCGCTGAACCGGGCGATTCACGTGGCGGAACAGATTCTCGCCAGCCTGGTGAAGCCGTTTGTGCTGGAAGGCCGCGAGTTCTTCGTCACGGCCAGTATCGGCATCGCCCTGAGCCCCCAGGACGGCAACGAACTCAGCCAGTTGATGAAAAACGCCGACACCGCGATGTACCACGCCAAGGAGCGCGGCAAGAACAACTTCCAGTTCTATCAGGCCGACATGAACGCCAGCGCCCTCGAGCGTCTGGAGCTGGAAAGCGACCTGCGCCATGCCCTGGAGCAGAACGAATTCGTGCTGTATTACCAGCCGCAGTTCAGCGGCGACGGCAAACGCCTGACCGGCGCCGAAGCCCTGCTGCGCTGGCGCCATCCCCGTCGCGGGCTGGTGCCGCCGGGGGATTTCATTCCAGTGCTCGAAGAGCTCGGGCTGGTGGTGGACGTTGGCGACTGGGTGATCAGCGAGGCCTGTCGGCAGCTCAAGACCTGGCACCAGGCCAAGGTCCGGGTGCCGAAGGTGTCGGTGAACATCTCGGCGCGGCAGTTCTCCGACGGTCAGCTCGGCACGCGCATCGCCAACATCCTCAAGGACACCGGCCTGCCGCCGGCGTGCCTGGAGCTGGAACTGACCGAAAGTATCCTGATGCGCGAAGTCAGCGAGGCGATGCAGATCCTCGCCGGGTTGAAAAACCTCGGCCTGAGCATCGCGGTCGACGACTTCGGCACCGGTTACTCATCGCTCAACTACCTCAAGCAATTCCCGATTGATGTACTGAAAATCGACCGCACCTTTGTCGATGGCCTGCCGTCCGGCGAGCAGGATGCGCAGATTGCCCGGGCCATTATCGCCATGGCCCACAGCCTCAATCTGGCGGTGATCGCCGAAGGCGTGGAAACCCACGAGCAACTCGACTTCCTGCGCGAGCATGGGTGTGATGAGGTTCAGGGGTATCTGTTCGGGCGGCCGATGCCGGCGAGCCGGTTTGAGGCGCAGTTCAGCAATGATGCGCTGTTCATGTTCGATTGATCGGAGCTGTTGGCTCCAATCAATCGAACATGAACAGAGCTGCAAGCTTCAAGTGGCAAGCTACAAGTAAGAGCAAATCGGCTTTTGCTTGCCGCTTGGGGCTTGCTGCTTGAAGCCCGCTTATCCACAACCTGACTGCGTTTCATATCCCTTCTAAAAGCGGTTGGGTTAGAATGCCCCCCTTTTCTGCCCCGATCCTTGAGGACCGCCATGTTCAGCCGTGATTTGACTATTGCCAAGTACGACGCCGATCTCTTTGCCGCCATGGAGCAAGAAGCTCAGCGCCAGGAAGAACACATTGAGCTGATCGCTTCGGAAAACTACACCAGCCCTGCGGTGATGGAAGCTCAAGGCTCGGTACTGACCAACAAGTACGCCGAAGGCTACCCGGGCAAGCGCTACTACGGTGGTTGCGAGTTCGTCGACGTGGTTGAACAACTGGCCATCGACCGTGCAAAAGAGCTGTTCGGCGCCGATTACGCCAACGTCCAGCCACACGCCGGCTCCCAAGCCAACAGCGCCGTTTACCTGGCCCTGCTGCAAGCCGGTGACACCATCCTGGGCATGAGCCTGGCCCACGGCGGTCACCTGACCCACGGTGCCAGCGTTTCGTCCTCCGGCAAGCTGTACAACGCCGTCCAGTACGGTATCGATGCCAATGGCCTGATCGACTACGACGAAGTCGAGCGCCTGGCCGTTGAGCACAAGCCGAAAATGATCGTGGCCGGTTTCTCTGCCTACTCGCAGATTCTGGACTTCCCGCGCTTCCGTGAAATCGCTGACAAGGTTGGCGCCTACCTGTTCGTCGACATGGCCCACGTGGCCGGTCTGGTCGCCGCTGGCGTCTACCCGAACCCGGTTCCATTCGCTGACGTCGTGACCACCACCACCCACAAGACCCTGCGCGGTCCACGTGGCGGTCTGATCCTGGCGCGCGCCAACGCCGACATCGAGAAGAAACTGAACTCCGCCGTTTTCCCGGGCGCCCAGGGTGGCCCGCTGGAGCACGTGATCGCCGCCAAAGCGATCTGCTTCAAGGAAGCGCTGCAGCCTGAGTTCAAGACTTACCAGCAACAAGTGGTGAAGAACGCCCAGGCCATGGCCGAAGTGTTCATCGCGCGCGGTTTCGACGTGGTGTCCGGCGGTACCAAGAACCACCTGTTCCTGCTGTCGCTGATCAAGCAGGACATCTCCGGTAAAGACGCCGACGCCGCTCTGGGCAAAGCGTTCATCACCGTGAACAAGAACTCCGTGCCAAACGACCCACGCTCCCCGTTCGTCACCTCCGGCCTGCGCTTCGGCACTCCGGCTGTGACCACTCGTGGCTTTAAAGAAGCCGAGTGCAAAGAGCTGGCTGGCTGGATCTGCGACATCCTGGCTGACCTGAACAACGAAGCGGTGATCGACGCCGTTCGTGAGAAGGTCAAGGCCATCTGCAAGAAGCTGCCGGTGTACGGCGCTTAATTGCACCGCTAAATCGCAGCGATAAAAAAACCGGTCAGTGATGGCCGGTTTTTTTTCGCCTGCACTTTTTCATCGCATTTTTTCAAATCAGGAAAGGCTCAAGGTCGGGGCATTGCGCCCAACTGGTAAGACCGGTCATGCCAATAGATGAATTTTCACTTGCGATCAATGAAAAACAGCGCCTAGACTGCGCCTGCACTGGACATACCGGTAAGACCACAATAATTAAGTCCTGAATCTGATGCGCTCAGCGCACGGCAGCCAGGACACCGACCAGGATTCCTCCCATGCTCAGATGGTGCTCGCGTTCAATCTTCCTTCAAGTGGTTCTCGGACTGGTGCTCGGCATCGTCTGTGGGCTGACCCTTCCCGAATACTCCGCACAGCTCAAACCCTTGGGCGATGGCTTTATCAAACTGATCAAGATGCTCATCGGCCTCATCGTGTTCTGCGTGGTGGTCAGCGGCATCAGCGGCGCCGGCGATCTGAAGAAGGTCGGGCGCATCGGCCTCAAGTCGGTCATCTACTTCGAAGTGTTGACCACCATCGCCCTGGTGATCGGCCTGGTGTTCGCGTTCAGCACCGGGATTGGCAGCGGCGCGAATATTCATCTGGACCAACTGGCCAAAGCCGACATGGGCGATCTGGCCCAGCGCGGCCAGCAGATGCACACCACCACGCAATTTCTGATGGACCTGATCCCGACCTCGGTGATCGGTGCCTTTGCCGACAACAACATCCTGCAAGTGCTGCTGTTTTCGGTGCTGTTCGGCAGCGCGCTGAACCTGGTGGGCGAAGCGGCTTCGGGCATCTCGCGGCTGATCAACGAACTCAGCCATGTGATCTTCCGCATCATGGGCATGATCGTGCGCCTGGCGCCGATTGGCGTGTTCGGCGCCATCGCGTTCACCACCAGCAAATATGGCCTGGACTCCCTGCAACACCTGGGCAGTCTGGTGGGCCTGTTCTACCTGACCTGCGCCGCATTCGTGTCGCTGATTCTCGGCCTGGTGATGCGCCTGTCCGGCCTGCGCATGTGGCCATTGCTCAAGTACCTGCGTGAAGAGTTGCTGATCGTGATGGGCACCGCCTCTTCCGACGCCGTGCTGCCACAGATCATGCGCAAGCTGGAACACCTGGGCATCGGCAGTTCCACGGTCGGGCTGGTGATTCCAACCGGGTATTCCTTCAACCTCGACGGGTTCTCGATCTACCTGACCCTGGCCATCGTCTTTATCGCCAACGCCACCGGCACGCCGCTGGCCATGACCGATTTGCTGACGATTCTGCTGGTGTCGCTGATCACCTCCAAAGGTGCCCACGGCATCCCCGGCTCGGCGCTGGTGATTCTGGCGGCCACCCTGACCGCGATCCCGGCGATTCCGGTGGTCGGCCTGGTGCTGGTGTTGGCGGTGGACTGGTTCATGGGCATCGGCCGGGCGCTGACCAACCTGATCGGCAACTGCGTCGCCACCGTGGCCATTGCGCGCTGGGAAAAAGACATCGATATCCAACGGGCGAACAAGGTGCTTTCCGGCCAGGTGGGGTATACCTTCCAGCCGAGAAAACCGGTGGCGCCGGCCCATCAACAGGAATTTTGAAGCATGCGGAGCCTGCCATAGGGCAGGCTCCCGGCCTTATCCATGGAGCAAACCGTGATTACCACTTCAACGGTCGTCAACTCAGTTGTAGAAAAACTCCGGGCCGCGCTGGCCCGTGGCCAGTGGCGCTCCGGCGAAATGCTACCGGGCCAGCGCGAACTGGCCGAACAACTGGGCATCAGCCGCCCGAGCCTGCGCGAAGCCGTGATCGTCCTCGAAACCCTCGGGCTGGTGCGCTCGATGCCGGGCAAAGGCGTGGTGGTGCTGGAGGCCAACCTCAGCGACAGCCAACATCACGACAGCGCAGTGGCCGGCGCCAGCCTGGAAGACGTGCTGCAACTGCGCTACACCCTTGAGCCGTTCATCGTCGGGTTGGTAGCGCAATCGATCAGCAGCAAGGAAGTCGGGCAACTGCGCCTGACCCTGATGGACATGCGCGAAGCCCTGGAGGCCAACGACGCCGAAGCTGGGGTCAACGCCTACATCGCGTTCCACGAAGAGCTGTTCACCCTGACCTCGAACCCGATTTTCCAGAGCGTGGTGCAGCAGACCAGCAACGCCCTCAAGCAAAGCGCCGAAGTGCTGCGCAATTCGCCGGAGCACCTGGCCGAACGCCTGGAAGAAAACGAAGCCGTGGTGCGGGCGATCCGCAGCAAGAACAGCGCCCAGGCCAGCGCCGAAATGCGTCGGCACATCCTGCGTGAAGGCCAACGGATGGGCATCGAACTGAATATTCCGGACGACCACCTCGGCAGTTGAACTGCTTCGAACTGGAGACAGGCCATGAACAGCTTCGCCCCAGCGCCAACCCTCAGCGCCCTGCCCTTTCCCCGGCGGGCGGATGACCTTTATTCGCGGGTCTTCGACGCAATTCTGGAACAGCGCATCGATGCGGCCAGTCGTTTTACCGAAGAAAGCCTGGCGCAGATGTTCAGCGCCCGGCGCAGTGACATTCGCGGTGTGCTGACGCAATTGTCCCATCAGCAGATCATCGTCCTGCGGGCCAACCACCGTCCCCGCGTCGCCGCGCTCGACAGCGAGCAGACCCGGCAAATGTTGCATGCACGGCGGCTGACGGAAATCACCCTGGTACGCCTGGCCTGCCAACCATCTGGCGCGCAAGACCTGCGACCGCTGCAAGCCTTGATCGACAACGAGCGCCAATGCACCGCCCGTGGACCGGCGATCCGGTTATCGGGGGAATTTCATTTGCGGCTGGCTGAAATCGCTGGGAATGCACCGCTGACGCATTTTCTGGGCAGTCTGGTGCCGCTGACCTCATTGGCGATTGCGCAGTTTGAGGTGGAATTAGAGGGCTATTGCGTTTGGAAAAAGCATCAGGCGATTCTGGAGGCTGTGGAACGCCGGGATGCAGGTATGGCTGAGCGCTTGCTGGGCCGGCATCTGGATTATTTGGAAGAGACGTTGCTCAATGCTGGACCGACATTCAGCGAGAATCGTGTTGCCGGTTAGATCGCTTTCGCGGGCAAGCCTCGCTCCTACAACGGCAACCCCATACCTGTAGGAGCGAGGCTTGCCCGCGAAGGCGTCATCACTGACGAACGCAACAATTCAATCCGCCGCCACCCGCGCAAACCCCTCGCGAATCTTCTCTTCCGGCAAATCATCGGCAATAAACACCATCACACTTTCCCGCGTCTCGCCCTCGGCCCATTCGGTGTCCCAATCGAAGCCGTACAACTTCAACACGCCCTGAAACACCATGCGTCGCGCCTCGCCCACGATGTTCAACACACCCTTGTAGCGCAGCAGTTGCTTGCCGTGGTCTTCCAGCAGTTCGTTCATGAATTCGCTGAGCTTGTCGAGATCCAGCGGCTTATCGGTGCGCAGCACCAGGCTGGAAATGCGGTCAATGGACGGCGCCTTGCTCACCGGCCGCAAACTCATGCCACCGCCGAGGTCGGCATTGAGGTTGAAACCGCGTACGTCGAGCAATTCCGCCAGGTCGATCTCGCCGTGCTTGACCACGCGGATCGGTGCGCGACGGTTGATGCGGGTCAGGCGTTCACTCAACGCGGTGAAGGTCGGCTCGTCCACCAGATCGCGCTTGCTCACCAGCAAGCGGTCGGCGAAACCGATCTGCGCCTGGGCGATGGTCTGGGTCAGGTGCGTCTCGGCATGGGCCGCGTCCACCAGGGTGATGATGCCGTCGAGGATGTAACGCTCGCGCAGTTCTTCATCGATGAAGAAGGTTTGCGCCACCGGGGCCGGGTCGGCCAGGCCGGTGCATTCGATCACCAGACGGTCGAAGGCGATCTCACCGCTGTCCAGGCGTTCGAGCAGCAGGTACAGGGCCTTGGTCAGGTCGGTGTGAATGGTGCAGCAGACGCAGCCGTTGGACAGCGTCATCACTTGCACCGGTTCGTCGCCCAACAGTTGGGTGTCGATACCGGCATCACTGAATTCGTTTTCGATCACGGCGATTTTCAGGCCGTGCTCGGCTTTGAGCAGGTGGCGCAACAGCGTGGTTTTACCCGCGCCGAGGAAGCCGCTGAGGATGGTGACAGGGATAGGGGCTAACAAAATAACGTCTCCCGGACGCAAAAAAAAACCGTAGGAGCGAGGCTTGCCCGCGATGGCATCCGAAAGATCACCATCGCGGCCAAGCCATGCTCCTACAGTGCGGTGTTGCCTAGACCGCGTGCCTCAACAGCACTTCGGCCCACCCTTGCCACCGTAACGCGCCTCCTGACGTTCCCGGAAGAACATCTCGTAGGTCATCACCGGTTTGTCCGGGTGCTTGGTTTGCATATGCTCGACGTAGTTGTCGTAGTCGGGCATGCCGACCATCAGGCGCGCGGCCTGACCGAGGTATTTACCGAGGCGACTCAGGTCATTGAACATCTTTGCAATCCTCAGTTACGCGTCCGGCACAGCCTGGAATGGCGCTTCTTTATCCGTACGTTCCTTGCTGCCCCAGGCCGAGATACCGACCTTGAGCGCATAGAACAGGATGCTGAACACCACGAACAGGAACAGCGCCGTCAGCGTTGCGTTGGTGTAGGCGTTGAAGATCACGTGTTGCATCTGCGTAATGTCCTTGGCCGGGGCGAGGATCTGGCCGTTGGCCAGGGCATCGCTGTATTTTTTCGCCAGGGACAGGAAGCCGATCGCAGGATTCGCGTCGAACAGCTTGATGAAACCGGCAGTGGTGGTGCAGATCAGCAACCACGCGGCGGGCAGCAAGGTCACCCAGATGTAGCGTTGGCGTTTCATTTTGATCAGCACCACCGTGGCAAGCATCAGCGCGATGCCGGCGAGCATCTGGTTGGAGATGCCGAACAGCGGCCACAAGGTGTTGATCCCGCCCAACGGGTCGATCACGCCCTGGTACAGCAACCAGCCCCACATCGCCACACAACCGGCGGTGGCGATCAGGTTGGCGGTCCAGGATTCCGTGCGTTTGAGCGACGGCACGAAGGAGCCGAGCAAGTCCTGGAGCATGAAGCGTCCGGCCCGGGTACCGGCATCGACGGCGGTCAGGATGAACAGCGCTTCAAACAGGATCGCGAAGTGGTACCAGAACGCCATGGTGTTTTCACCTGGCAACACGCTGTGCAGGATCTGCGCGATACCGACCGCCAGGGTCGGGGCGCCGCCAGCGCGGGCGAGGATGGTGGTTTCACCAATGTCATGGGCCACCGCCTGCAGGGCTTCCGGGGTAATCGCAAAACCCCAGCTGCTGACGGTTTGCGCCACGGCCACCACGTCACCGCCGACGACTGCCGCCGGGCTGTTCATGGCGAAGTACACGCCTGGCTCGATCACCGAAGCGGCAACCATGGCCATGATGGCGACGAAGGATTCCATCAACATCGCGCCGTAGCCGATGTAGCGGGCATTGACTTCGTTATCCAGCAGCTTCGGCGTGGTGCCGGAAGAGATCAGCGCGTGGAAACCCGAAACCGCGCCACAAGCGATGGTAATGAAGAGGAACGGGAACAGACCGCCCTTCCACACCGGACCGGTGCCGTCGATGAACTGGGTCAGCGCCGGCATTTTCAGCTCAGGCATGGTGACCAGAATGCCGATCGCCAGGGCGATGATGGTGCCGATTTTCAAGAACGTGGAGAGGTAGTCACGGGGCGCCAGGATCAGCCACACCGGTAACGAGGCAGCGACGAAACCGTAACCGACCAGCATCCAGGTAATCTGCACGCCCGTGAAACTGAACGCCTTGGCCCAGTACGGGTCGGCGGCAATCTGCCCGCCCAGCCAGATCGAACCCAGCAGCAGCAACACGCCGACCACCGAGATTTCACCAATGCGACCCGGGCGGATGTAGCGCATGTAGATGCCCATGAACATCGCGATCGGGATGGTCGCCATCACCGTGAAAATACCCCACGGACTTTCGGCCAGGGCTTTGACCACGATCAGCGCCAGCACCGCGAGGATGATGATCATGATCAGGAAGCAACCGAACAGCGCGATGGTACCGGGAACGCGGCCCATTTCTTCCCGGACCATATCGCCCAGGGAGCGGCCATTACGGCGGGTGGAAAGGAACAGGACCATGAAGTCCTGCACCGCACCGGCCAGCACCACGCCGGCGATCAGCCACAGCGTACCGGGCAGATAACCCATCTGCGCCGCCAACACCGGACCGACCAGAGGCCCCGCGCCAGCGATGGCCGCGAAGTGGTGACCGAAGAGGATGTGTTTGTTGGTCGGGACGTAGTCCAGGCCATCATTGTTGAGCACGGCGGGGGTGGCCCGGCGCGGGTCGAGCTGCATCACATTGTTGGCGATAAACAGACTGTAGTAACGATAGGCAACCAGATAAATGGCCACGGCTGCGACCACAATCCACAAGGCGTTGATCGCCTCGCCTCGGCGCAATGCCACTACGCCAAGGGCGCACGCTCCTACGATTGCCAGCAGCAGCCAGGGTAGATGGCGTAGCAGGCTATTATTATTTTTCATTTTTTTAATCCAGCCAGGGTGGACAAGAAAGACAGCCACCCCGAGTTTAGCTCTACTGGCGACAAAGACCATAGTCCGACATTGGTCGAGCGCCATCACTGTGCTGGCAGCCTTTATCAATGCGGGTCTATAGTCAGCCAACCTTCACGAGGATTGCGCCATGAGCGACCAACCTGCAGATCGCCGCCGCTTCAAACGTTTTGCGTTCGACGCCCGAACCGAGCTGAGCCAGGACGGACTCACCTGGCCGGTGAAGCTGATCGACCTCTCGCTCAAGGGGGCGCTGATCGAAAAACCCGAGCCGTGGCTGGGCAATCCGGATTGGCATTTCCTGCTCGATATTCATCTCAATACAGACGTCGAGATCAAGATGGATGTGCTGCTGACCCACGACGATCATGGCCAGCTCGGCTTCGTCTGCAAACACATCAGCCTGGAATCCATCGAGCGCTTGCGGCGGTTGATCGAGTTCAACCTGGGGGATCCCGAGGAACTGGAACGCGAGCTGGGTGCCTTGATCGAGGTCTAAAGTACTTGCGCAAACGAGCTTGTGTGGCGAGGGAGCTTGCTCCCGCTGGGCTGCGAAGCAGGCCCAAAATCTGGTGAGCGCTTCGCGCTCAAGCGGGAGCAAGCTCCCTCGCCACAACAAGCCCGCTCCCACAGGGGAATTGTGGTTTATTCGAATAAGGCATCGAGGGCCTGCTCCAGCCGGGTGACCGCAATGATCTGCAACCCCGGCGGTGCTTCTTTCGGCGCGTTGCCCTTGGGCACGATGGCGCGCTTGAAGCCGTGCTTGGCCGCTTCCTTCAGGCGCTCCTGACCACTCGGCACCGGGCGCACTTCACCGGACAACCCGACTTCGCCAAACACCAGCAGATCATGGGGCAGCGGTTTGTTGCGCAAGCTCGACATCACGGCCGCCATCAGCGCCAGGTCCGACGCTGTTTCCAGTACCTTGACCCCGCCGACCACGTTGAGGAACACGTCCTGATCGTGGGTCGGAATGCCACCGTGGCGGTGCAACACCGCCAGCAACATGGCCAGCCGATTCTGATCCAGCCCCAGCGTCACCCGGCGCGGGTTGGCCAGGTGACTGTCATCCACCAGCGCCTGCACTTCGACCAACATCGGTCGCGTGCCTTCCCACGTCGCCATCACCACACTGCCCGGGACTTCTTCCTGAGCACGCGTGAGAAAAATCGCCGAAGGGTTGGAGACTTCTTTCAGGCCCTTGTCGGTCATGCCGAACACGCCCAGCTCATTCACCGCGCCGAAGCGGTTTTTCACCGCCCGCAACAGCCGCAAACGCCCATCGGATTCGCCTTCGAAATACAGCACGGTGTCGACCATGTGCTCCAGAACACGCGGGCCGGCCAACGCGCCTTCCTTGGTCACGTGGCCGACCAGGAAAATCGCCGTGCCGCTCTGCTTGGCATAACGCACCAGCAACGCCGCACTTTCGCGCACCTGGGACACGCCGCCCGGCGCCGATTGCAGTTGTTCGGTGAAAATCGTCTGGATCGAGTCGATCACCATGACCTTGGGCTTTTCCTGCCGGGCCGTGGCGATGATGGTTTCGATGCAGGTTTCGGTCATCACCCGCAGCTTGTCCTGGGGCAAACCGAGACGACGGGCGCGCATGGCCACTTGTTGCTGGGATTCTTCGCCGGTGACGTACAGCGCCGGCATGCTCTTGGCGAGGTTGCACAAGGTTTGCAACAAAATGGTCGACTTGCCGATGCCGGGATCACCGCCGATCAACACCACCGAGCCGTCCACCAGGCCGCCACCCAGCACACGATCGAGTTCACTGGAGGCCGTGGAGAACCGTGGAATCTCTTCGACACTGACTTCGGCCAGGGTCCTGATCTGGGCCTGCTGGCCGGTCCAGCCGGTGCGACCGCTGGGCGCCGCCGCCCCGCCGCTCTCGACCATGGTTTCGGTCAGCGTGTTCCAGGCCCCGCACTCGCCGCACTGGCCGGCCCACTTGGGGAAGGTGGAGCCGCACTCGGTGCAGCCGTACATGCGCTTGGCCTTGGCCATCTGAACTCCCGGCAAAAACCGCGATGATAGCGCAGCCGGACCGGATCAGCGCGGCGTGGCGTTACGGATTTCGCCGCTGGCCAGACGCGCGGCGCTGTTGCCCAGCGGATCCTCGGCATTCAGGTCGGCGCCCTTGGCCTTGAGCGCGTCCAGCAACTCCACGCGATGAAACAATCCGGCGTACATCGCTGCCGTCTGCCCGGCCCCGTTACGTTGGTCGGGGCTGCAATTGGCGGCCAGCAGGGTTCGGGCGATCTGCACTTCGCCTTTGAAAATCGCTCCCATCAACGCTGTGTTGCCCCGCTGATCCTGGGCGCAGGCATCGGCGCCAGCGGCGAGCAGACGGTCCACAGCAGCGCTTTGGCCGTGATACGCCGCCAGAATCAGCGCGGTGTAACCCTTGCTGTCGCGGGTATCGAGGGCGTAACCGGCCTCGATGAAAGTCTCGAGCATCGGCACATCGCCACGGCGGGCGGCATCGAAGTAGTAATCCTGCAATTGCGCTTTGAGCGCGGCGGGGTCTTGCGCGACGTGTGCCGCAGGTTCAGCAAACGCACTGGACGACAGTGCCGCCAGCAACAGGAAGAAATAGAAACGCATGGGAGGGTTCCTTGGTCAGACGGGACCCCGTGCGGGGCCCCGCGTTTCAGGCAAACGGGATCAGTCGACCAGTTTGGCCGCCAGCGCTTTCACCCGCACCAGATCACCCTTGGCGACCTTGGTCACACCGGTGCCGTATTCCGGGTCGGCCTTATAAAGGAACGACAGCATGATGTGCTTGCTCTCGTCGTCGGTGTCGGCCAGGGAGCCGCCGAAGTTGTCGATCAGGTCCTGGCGTTCCTTCGGGCTGAACGAGCGATACAGGTCGCCCGCCTGCTTGAAGTTCTGCTCACGCTGGATCTTCGCCTGCTGGGTGCTGCCCGCCAGCGCCGACTGGCTGTAGCGTGCGGTTTGCGGCTCCTCACGCGCCAGCAAACGGCTTGGCTGATAATTCACGCCGCTGCTACTGGCGCCGCTGTTCATGGCGCCATCCTGGTTACCGTTGTTCACCGCCACCTTGGGCGCGTTGATCGGCAGTTGCAGGGCATTGGCACCCAGGCGATACATTTGAGTATCGGCATAAGAGAACACTCGACCTTGTAACAGGCGATCTTCCGAAGGCTCGATTCCGGGAACCAGATTGGCCGGCGCCATGGCGACTTGTTCGGTTTCCTGGAATACATTCGCCGGATTACGGTTCAACACCATTTGTCCAACTTTGCGTTCAGGTATACCTGGCCAAATCTTGGTGGCATCCAAAGGATCGAAATCAAACTTGTACAAGTCTTGAGGATTTACAACTTGCACGTACAAGTCCCACTTCGGGAAGTCGCCTTTGTTTATATGAGTCACCAAATCGTTGGTCATATGACTGTAGTCCTGACCTTGAACTTTGACGACAGCCTTTGGATCGAGATTGTTAATCCCCTGCAAACTTTTCCAATGAAACTTCACGTAGTGCACTTCGCCTTTGGCATTCACCAACTTATAGGCATGCACGCCATTACCATCCATCTCCCGATAACTGGCCGGGGTCCCGGAGTTGGAATACAACTCGGTCAGGGTGCGGGTGGCTTCCGGTACGTGGGAAAAGAAATCGAAGCGTCGGGAATCGTCGTCGAGGTTGGTGCGCGGGTCAGGCTTGAAGGCGTGGACCATGTCCGGGAACTTGATGGCGTCGCGGATGAAGAAGGTCGGGAAATTGTTGCCGACCAGGTCCCAGTTGCCGTCCGCGGTGTAGAACTTGGTGGCGAAGCCGCGGGGGTCACGCAGGGTTTCCGGGGAGTGGTTGCCATGCACCACCGCTGAGAAGCGCACAAACACCGGCGTGCTCTGGCCGCCGGCGAACACCTTGGCCTTGGTCAGGTCGCTGAGGTCGTCGGTCACCGTAAAAGTGCCATGGGCCCCGGTACCACGGGCATGCACCACCCGTTCAGGAATGCGTTCGCGGTCGAAACGCTGGAGTTTCTGGATCAGTTGCACGTCTTGCAACAACACCGGGCCCGTGGCGCCGGCGGTTTGCGAGTTCTGGTTATCGCCGACGGCGGCACCGTTATCGCGGGTCAGGGTGGCTGCATTCACGGAAAAGGACAGCAGGCCGGCGCTCAAGACGCCCAGGGCGCGGCGATGGGGAAAAGCCCCGAGGCCAAGGGAAGTAGTCATAGGAGTTTCCTCTGATTTTATAAAGCGCATCCAGGTGCGCTCAGCAGAGGCTAGTGACCGACAGCGCAAAACCTAAATAGAAATGCCACACCGGGCCGATAGGCAAAAGATGCTGGAAGGGCCGGTCTAGAGGGGGTAACCGCGCGCGAATGCTGGCCTTTTGTAAACTTTCCGGCGCCGGGCCGGTCGATAGCAGGCAAGCGATGTAAGCAGTTGTGTCGAGCGAGATGCGTTTTGCTGATTTACACTGCCTTCACCAACCTCATCTGTAACAAGGAAATAACCTATGGGCGTGCTTAACGAGTTCAAGGCCTTCGCGGTCAAAGGCAATGTGGTCGATATGGCCGTCGGTATCATCATCGGCGCCGCGTTCGGCAAGATCGTCTCGTCGTTTGTCGGCGATGTGGTCATGCCGCCGATTGGCCTGCTGATCGGTGGGGTGGATTTCAGCGACCTGGCCATTACGCTAAAAGCCGCGAATGGCAACATCCCGGCGGTGGTGCTGGCGTATGGCAAGTTCATCCAGAGCATGATCGACTTCATCATCGTCGCGTTTGCGATCTTCATGGGCGTCAAGGCCATCAACCGCCTGAAGCGCGAAGAGGCCGTGGCACCGACCCTTCCACCGGTTCCAACCAAGGAAGAAGAGCTGCTGAGCGAGATCCGTGATCTGCTCAAGGCCCAGAACGACCGGCCTTAAGGGCTATGTGGCTATGAAAACGGCGCCTTCGGGGCGCCGTTTTTTTACCAGTAGTTTTCCACCGCCACTTGCCCGGGCCGGCGGCTGAGGCTCAGGTTCATGTCCCGTTGCTTGAGCAACTGGCGGGTGTCATCGATCATCTGCGGGTTGCCACAGATCATCACCCGCGAATGCTCGGGCGTCAGCGCCAGCCCGGCCGCGCGCTCCAGCTCGCCATTTTCAATCAGGTCGGTGATCCGTCCCTTGAGGACGCCGGGCACCTGCTCGCGCGTGACCGTGGGGATGAACTGCAGCTTGTGGGCGTACTGCGCCAGGTAATCACGCTGCGCCAGCCCCGCAATCAAGTCCTGATAGGCCAGCTCCCGACCTTCGCGGGCGCTGTAGACCAGGATGATCCGTTCGAATTTTTCCCACACCTCGAAATCCTGCAGGATCGACAGGAACGGTGCCACCCCGGTACCGGTGGATAACAACCACAGATCGCGGCCATCGACGAAACGGTCCAGAGTCAGGTAGCCCGTGGCCTGCCGCTCGATCAGCAACGTATCCCCCACCTCCAGGCGGCTCAACTCACTGGTGAACTCGCCACCCGGCACGACTATGGAGAAGAACTCGAGAAACTCGTCATACGGCGAAGAGACCATGGAGTAGGCGCGCCACACCGTGCTGCCATCGGGCTTGGTCACCCCCAGCCGAGCAAATTGCCCCGCACGAAAACGGAAGCCCGAATCCCGGGTAGTGCGCAGGGTAAACAGGCTCGGGGTCAGTGGCTGGACGTCGAGCAGGGTCTGGCGGGTGAATTTTTCTGCACTGGCGGTCATGGGGCACTCCATCGGACAGGTGAGCCCAGTGTCCCGCAAAGCAGGCGACTTAAACACCGGTGGTTTGTAGTGGCTTTAGCGACGGTTACTGTTCATTAGTTGTTCTTATTTAATATCGGCGGTCGGTGACATTAATTAGCCAGTAAGCATTTGTGAAAAAATTGTCAGTTAATTATCCATGAGCGTGTTACTCAACAGTGACACTCCTTATAAACCGACCTCGCACTTCCAACAGTTATAAAGAGCAAAAAAATCGGAGCACCTGCGTAGGATTCGTCCTACACTCGTGACGTGCCGGATCTTGGATCCAATGGGCACCCCAGAGGAACACGCATATGGAGAACGGCAATGGAAATATGGAAGGAGTCTCAGCTAACGCAACTGTCTTATGCCAAGGAAATGGATACCGCCTACCAGATCTCACTTAACTTCGCAAAAAATCTCGGCTTCAAATTCTGTGCTTTTTCAATAACTTCAAATACGCCAGGTACTCATGACACCACCCAGAACCGGAACAATTTCCCCCAAGCCTGGAACACCGAATATGAACAAAACCAATTTCGCGCCATTGACCCAGTAGTAGCCCATTGCAATCAATCCATGCTGCCGATTTTATGGACTGAAGACGTTTTCTCCCGGACGCCGTGGCTGTGGCAAGCCTTGCAACAACAAGGCCTGCAACACGGCTGGTCGCAATCCTTCCATGACGAGGAAAGCGGTCTGTGCAGCATGCTGAGCCTGGCGAGAAGCCACTGCCCGATTACCGCGTATGAGCTGTATGAAAACCTCGGCTTCACGGTGTTCATTGGTCGTCATTTGCACACTCTGGCAGCCAAGGGCCTGCCGAAAAAAATACCGAGACCGAGTACGCCGCCGTTGTCGGTCCGTGAAGTCGAGGTTTTGCGACTGTCCGCCGACGGCAAGACCGCGTACGAAATCTCCAGAATCCTTAACCTGAGCGAGCGTACGGTGAATTTCCACGTGCACCGTGCCATCGAGAAACTGGGGGTCTGCAACAAGATTGCCGCGGTGTGCGCAGCGACAAGGGCCGGCGCCATCTGAAACCGCTTGATCCCGGGAAAACCTGCGGGTAATCCACTGGAAAAAAACGTACCATTTGCGATCCTTCCTGAGTGTTGACGTGTGAAACTTCACGCCGCAGTCCACTCGGTCGGTTCCGCCCGCTACATCGCCCCAGGGCCGCGGGATACCCGTTGATTTTCCAGAGCCCCCGCCCCATGCCCTTGCTCGAAACACCCTTCGCCCGACTCGACCTCATCCGCCAACCCGAACAGCAGAACGAACCGCTGCAAGCCTTCGATGCGGCTGACGAATACCTGCTCAATCATCTGGCCGAACAGCAACCGACAGCCGATGCGCGGGTACTGGTGCTCAACGACAGCTTTGGCGCGTTGGCTGCCAGCCTGGCGGGCAAGGTTCGGGTCACCAGCAGCGGCGACTCGTTCCTGGCGTTCCAGGGACTGGAAAAGAACCTGATCCGCAACGGCCTGGCTTTCGACGCCGTACCGAGCGTGCCAGCCAATGAAGCCTTCGTCGGACCATTTGACCGGGTGTTGATCCGGGTGCCAAAAACCCTCGCCCTGCTCGAAGAACAACTGATTCGTCTGCAAGGCCAACTGGCCCCGGGCGCCCAGGTGATTGCGGCGGCGATGGTCAAGCACTTGCCCCGCGCCGCCGGGGATTTGCTGGAGCGCTACATCGGCCCGGTTCAAGCCTCGTTGGCGGTGAAGAAGGCGCGGTTGCTGATCGCCACGCCCGAAGCCAAAACACCGGCCGTCTCGCCCTACCCTTCGCGCTACTTGCTCGATGATCCGGCGATTGAACTGCTCAACCACGCCAACGTGTTCTGCCGCGAAGGACTGGACATCGGCACCCGCGCCTTTCTCCCGCACTTGCCGAAGAACCTCGGCGCGGCGCGGGTGGCGGATCTGGGTTGCGGCAACGGCGTGTTGGCCATCGCCAGCGCCCTGCAAAACCCTGAAGCCCATTACACGCTGGTGGACGAGTCGTTCATGGCGGTGCAATCGGCCCGCGAAAACTGGCTCGCGGCGTTGGGTGAACGCGAGGTGATCGTGCGCGCCGGCGATGGCCTGGCCGGGCAGGAACCGCAGTCGCTGGACGTGGTGCTGTGCAACCCGCCGTTTCACCAACAACAAGTGGTCGGCGATTTCCTGGCCTGGCGCATGTTCCAGCAAGCCCGGGAGGCGCTGGTGGTCGGTGGCGCGTTGTACATCGTCGGCAATCGCCACCTGGGTTATCACAGTAAGCTGGCGCGGTTGTTTCGCGGCGTCGAACAAGTGGCGGCGACGCCGAAATTCGTCATTCTCAAGGCCCGCAAATAATCGCGCGCAAAAAAAAGCCCTCCGTCAGGAGGGCCACACAACCGTGCCGCGAGGCAACGGGATGGGAATTCAGTGGGTGGTCAGACCGGCGGCATTCATGAACATGCGCATCAGGCTGGCCACGATGAACAGCGCCACGACGCTGCCGGTCCAGATCATCGCCAACCATCCGAGCCGCTGCCACAGCGGCTTTTTTTCGGCCTGTTGAATGTCGTGCAGGGTGGGTTTGGTGGACATGCTGTCGATCCTCTCTTGAAGTGATGGCGTCTGTGAGGACGCCTTCGCAAGCAAGCTGTGCTCCTACAGGGGTTCCTGGCGTGGCGCCTGGGCTGGCGCCATCGCGAGCAAGCTTTGCTCCTACAGGGGTTCCTAGTGGTAACCGTCTTCGTGGGTGACCTTGCCGCGGAACACGTAGTAGCTCCAGAAGGTGTAGCCCAGGATGAACGGGATGATGAACAGCGTGCCCACCAGCATGAAGCCCTGGCTTTGCGGCGGTGCGGCGGCGTCCCAGATCGAGATCGACGGCGGCACGATGTTCGGCCACAGGCTGATGCCCAAGCCGCTGTAGCCGAGGAAGATCAGCACCAGGGTCAGCAGAAATGGCGTGTAGTGGGCGTTGCGGGCCACCGCGCGGATCAGGCCGTACATGGTCACCAGCACCAGGATCGGCACCGGCAGGAACCAGAACAGGTTCGGCAGGGTGAACCAGCGCGCCGCAATCTCGGCGTGGGCCAGCGGGGTCCAGATGCTGACGATGCCAATCACCGCCAACACCACGAACGCCAAGGGCCGCGCCAGGTTGTGCATCTGTTCCTGCAACTTGCCTTCGGTCTTCATGATCAGCCAGGTGCAACCGAGCAACGCGTAGGCAATCACCAGCGCCAGGCCGCAGAACATCGTGAATGGCGTCAGCCAGTCCAGTGAACCACCGGCAAACTGGCGATTGACCACCGGCAGCCCATCAATGAACGCCCCCAGCGCCACGCCCTGGAAGAAGGTTGCAGCCACCGAGCCACCGATAAAGGCCTTGTCCCACAGGTGACGCTTGTCGTCCTTGGCCTTGAAGCGAAACTCGAACGCCACGCCGCGGAAAATCAGCCCGATCAGCATGAAGATCAGCGGCAGGTACAACGCCGAGAGCACCACCGAATAGGCCAGCGGGAAGGCGCCGAACAACGCCGCGCCGCCCAGTACCAGCCAGGTTTCGTTGCCGTCCCAGACCGGTGCGACGGTGTTCATCATCACGTCACGGTCGGTCTTGCCAGGGATGAACGGGAAGAGAATCCCGATGCCCAGGTCGAAACCGTCCATGACCACGTACATCATGATGCCGAAGATGATGATCACGGCCCAGATCAGCGGAAGATCAATACCCATGATTCAAATCTCCTTTGTCGCGGTGTGATCAGCATCGGCGTGATCGTCGTCAGCCGCGGACAACGGACGGGCCGGCGTGCGTTTCTGGCCAGGCCCCCCCTCGTTGGTTTCCTTGCCTTCGTCGATCTTCGGCCCTTTGCGCACCAGGCGCATCATGTAGCCAAGACCGGCGCCGAACAGCGCGAAATACACCACCACAAACAGCACCAGCGTAATGCTCATCTGCGCGAAGCTGTGATTGGAGGACGCATCCGCCGTGCGCATTAACCCGTAGACCACCCACGGCTGCCGCCCGATTTCCGTGGTGAACCAACCGGCGAGGATCGCGATCAGGCCGGACGGGCCCATCCACAACGCCAGGTACAGGAACGGCCGCGAGGTGTACAACTTGTCGCGTTTGCGCAGCCACAGGCTCCACAAACCGGTGAAGATCATCAGGAAACCGAGGCCGACCATGATCCGGAACGACCAGAACACGATGGTCGAATTCGGCCGGTCTTCGGGTGGGAAGTCCTTGAGTGCCGGCACCTGTTTGTCCAGGGAGTGGGTCAGGATCAGGCTGCCCAGGTAAGGAATCTCGACCGCGTATTTGGTCTTCTCGGCTTTCATGTCCGGCCAGCCGAACAGGATCAGCGGGGTCGGTTCATCGCCGACGTTTTCCCAGTGCCCTTCGATCGCGGCGATTTTCGCCGGTTGATGCTCAAGGGTATTGAGACCGTGGAAGTCACCGATGACGGCCTGGATCGGCGCGACGATCAAGGCCATCCACATGGCCATCGAAAGCATGGTGCGGATCGCCGGGTTGTCTTTGCCGCGCAGCAAGTGCCAGGCTGCCGAGGAGCCGACGAAGAATGCAGTCGCCACGAACGCCGCCGTCGCCATGTGCATCAGGCGATAGGGGAACGACGGGTTGAAGATCACCGCCAGCCAGTCGACCGGAATCACTCGGCCGTCGATGATTTCAAAGCCTTGTGGCGTCTGCATCCAGCTGTTGGACGCGAGAATCCAGAACGTCGAGATCAGCGTGCCGACGGCCACCATGACGGTGGAGAAAAAGTGCAGGTTGCGTCCGACCTTGTTCCAGCCGAACAACATCACGCCGAGGAAACCGGCTTCGAGGAAGAACGCGGTGAGCACTTCATAGGTCAGCAACGGCCCGGTGACGGCGCCGGCGAAGTCCGAGAAACGGCTCCAGTTGGTGCCGAACTGATAGGCCATGACGAGGCCGGAGACCACGCCCATGCCGAAGTTCACGGCAAAGATCTTCGACCAGAAGTGGTACAGATCGCGGTAGGTGTCGTTGTTGGTTTTCAGCCACAGCCCTTCGAGTACCGCCAGGTAACTCGCCAGGCCAATGGTGATGGCCGGGAACAGGATGTGGAACGAGATGGTGAACGCGAACTGCATCCGGGCGAGATCAAGTGCCTCCAAACCGAACATAAGTCTTCCTCTGTCAGGTAATACCGGCTGTAGGGCTTATGACCCTGCACCCACTCTGCCCCCACGGATATGGAGTGTGGCGAATTCCAATTCGTTCTTTTTTTAGAAACATCACAACGTAGGGAGTCTGGCCATCAGGCCGCCGGATCAATTCCTTGCGGGGTCTTGATCTGGATCAAGCAACGTAGAAAGAGTAGTCCCATTTTTGGCGATGGACGGTGTGGTCTTTTGACGCGTGACAGGTTGCCTCATTGCTCTGCTTACGTGCTGAAACACATTCACTGTGGTGAGTGAATACTTGTGGCAAGGAGGCTTGCTGTGGCGAGGGGGCTTGCCCCCGTTCGACTGCGAAGCAGTCGTAAAAAGGTGAATGCGCTATTTCTGCCTGAATGAAGCCGCAACCATTGGGGGCTGCTACGCAGCCCAGCGGGGGCAAGCCCCCTCGCCACAGGAGATCGGCACAGTATTTTTGAGATCGATGTCTAGCTACCTAAAATTTTTGTCAGCGCAACTTCTTGTTACAGCTTGGTGATAGTCTCAACCCTCCCCTCGCTCAAGACCTGCCGTCAGATGCCCAGCCAAGCGCCCCTGCTGTTACGTCATCACCGTCCTTTCATTGCGTTCTGGCTGGCTCGGGTGTTTACCGCCAGCGGTTTCCAGATGCTCACCGTGGCCATCGGCTGGAACCTGTACCAATTGACCGGCAACGTGCTGGACCTGGGCCTGGTGGGTTTGGTCGAGTTCGCCCCGCGGGTGCTGTTCATGTTGCACACCGGGCATGTCGCCGACCGTTACGACCGACGCAAGGTCGCGGCGATCTGCCAGTCCCTGCAAGCCTTGATCGCCCTGTCCCTGGCCATCGGCAGCGCCACCGATCACGTCACCCGGGAAATGATCTTCATCCTCGCGTTCCTGCTCGGTGCCGCGCGCTCGTTCGAGATGCCGACCACCCAGGCCCTGCTGCCGAGCATCGTGCCCAGCGCCCTGTTCCCCCGCGCCGTGGCCGCCGCCCAATCGGCACAGCAATCGGCCACCATCGTCGCTCCGGCACTTGGCGGTTTGCTCTACGCGTTCGGCAGCGTCTGGGTCTACGGCCCGACGGTCATTCTGTACATCATCGCCTGCTGCTTGATGCTCAACCTGCCGGCCCGGCAAACGCCACTGAACAAGGGCAAGGCGACGATGGATTCGCTGCTGGCCGGGATTCGTTTCATCCGCAGCCGTCCGGACATTCTCGGGGCGATTTCCCTGGATCTGTTCGCCGTGCTGTTGGGCGGCGCGACGGCGTTGCTGCCGGTATTCGCCAAGGACATTCTGCTGACCGGCCCTTGGGGCCTGGGCCTGCTGCGTTCGGCACCCGCGGTGGGCGCGCTATTGATGTCGTTGTTCCTGGCTCGATTTGCCGTGGAACGTAAAGTCGGGCGGGTGATGTTCACCGCCGTCGGCATCTTCGGCGTCGCGACCATCGCCTTCGGCCTGTCCACCTCGTTCTGGTTCTCGCTGGCGGTGCTGGTGGTGCTGGGCGCGGCGGACATGATCAGCATGGTGATCCGCGCCTCCTTCGTGCAACTGGAAACCCCGGATGAAATGCGCGGCCGGGTCAGCGCCGTGAACGGCCTGTTCATCGGCGCTTCGAACCAGTTGGGCGAGTTCGAATCCGGCCTCACCGCCCATTGGTTCGGCACCGTGCCGGCCGTGGTCATGGGCGGCATCGGCACGCTGGTAGTAACCGGCACCTGGATCAAACTGTTCCCGACCCTGGCCAACCGCGACCGCATGCATGTGGCCAAGGAAGAAGCCAAGGTCTAGAGCAACTTATCGAGGGTGATGGGGAAGTCCCGCACCCGTTTGCCGGTGGCGTGATAGATCGCATTGGCCACCGCCGCCGCCACGCCGACGATGCCGATCTCGCCGACGCCCTTGGACCCGAGGGCGTTGACGATCTCGTCGTTTTCTTCGACGAACAGCACCTCAATGTCGCCGATATCGGCGTTAACCGGGATGTGGTACTCGGCCAGGCTGTGGTTCATGTGCCGGCCCAGGGCGTGGTCGGTTTGCGTCTCTTCGTGCAACGCCATGCCGATGCCCCACACCACGCCGCCGAGAATCTGGCTGCGGGCCATTTTCGGGTTGACCACCCGGCCGGCGGCGATGGCGCTGACCACTCGGTTGACCTTCACCGTGCCTAAATCCTCATCCACCAACACCTCGACGAACACCGCCGAGTGGGTGGCCGTGGCGTAGGCGTCGCGTTTCTGGTCGGGTTGGGCGTCAACCTGGACCTCCAAAGTTTCTTCGCCGCTGTCTCTGGCGAGTTCCGCCAGCGAAACCCGCGCGTCACCGAAGGACAACTGCCCTGCCTCGAACGTCGCCTGCTCCAGCGTGACACCGCCGAAGGCCGGACAGGTCTGGCGTGCCACCGCCAACAGTTTTTCCTTGAGTGCTTCACACGCCTGCTGCACCGCTGTTCCGACCGACGACACGGTGAACGACCCACCCTGCAACGGCGCGGTGGGCAATGAAGAGTCGCCGAGGATAAAGGTGACGTCCTTGTGCGAAACGCCCGACGCCTGGGCGGCGATTTGCGTCATCACCGTGTAGGTGCCGGTGCCGATGTCCGTGGTCGCGCTGCTGACGGTGAGTTTGCCATTGTGATCAAGCGATGCCTTCGCGCTGGCTTTCTGTTGCATCGCTTCCCAGACCCCGCCGGCCATGCCCCAGCCCACCAGTTGTCGGCCTTGGCGCATGCTGCGCGGCTCCGGATCACGCGCTTCCCAGCCGAAACGCTTCGCACCTTGGGCATAGCATTCGCGCAGTTCTTTGCTGGAATAGGGTTTGTCTTCGTTCTGATTGCGCTCTGAATAGTTGATCAGGCGCAGTTGCACCGGATCGATCGCCAGGGCGCAGGCCAGTTCGTCCATCGCACATTCCAGCCCGATCAGCCCCAGCGCCGCACCCGGCGCACGCATGTCGAGCGGGGTGAACACGTCGAGTGGCACCAGTTTGTAGGTCAGTTGCACGTTGTCGCAGTGATAGAGCATGCCGCTCCACTCCACCACATGTTCGGTGAAGTCCTCGAAGCGCGAAGTCTGGCCGATGGCGGTGTGGGCCACCGCGAGCAAGCGTCCGTTGGCCGCCGCGCCCAGTTGCAGACGCTGCAAGGTGCGGGGGCGATAGCCGAAGGTGAACATCTGCTGGCGCGTCAACGTCACTCGCACCGAACGTTTGAGGTGCAACGCCGCCATCACCGCCAGCGGCAGCTGATATTGCGGGCGCAGCCCGGAACCGAAAGCGCCGCCGACATAGGCGGCGAAAATCCTGACCTGCTCTTTTTGTAATCCGAAGACCTTTTGCACGTAGGACTGACAGTTCTGCGGGCCTTGGGTCTTGTCATGGATGTGCAAGCTGCCATCGGCCTGGAACAACACCGTACTGGCGTGGGGTTCCATCGGATTGTGGTGTTCGATGGGGGTGCTGTAGCTCAGGTCCAGGCCCATGGCCGCGCCGGCAAACTCGGCCTGAAAATTCCCACGGGGTTTCGGGAGTTCGGCGGGTGCCGGATGGGCTTCGTCTTGCAGGCTCAGCAGATCGGTCTGATGCGGCTCGGCCTCGTACTCGATGTCGATCAATGACCCGGCGTAACGCGCCAGCTCAAGGTTATCCGCCACCACCAGCACCAGCGGCTGACCGCTGTACAGCACCCGATCGTTGTACAAAGGACGAAACGGCGAGCCCTCGGCCGAGTCGGCGTCTTCGTAGTCTTTGTCGTAACTGGCGATCTTCGGGCGGTTGCCGTGATCGATCACCGCGACCACGCCGGGCAGCGCGAGGGCTTTGGACGCGTCGATGCGGGCGACCCGACCGCGGGCAATGCGGCTGGACACTACACTGCCGTGCAGCAGGCCGTCCTCGGGAAACTCCCCGGCATAACGCGCCTGGCCGGTGACTTTGAGATGACCGTCGACGCGATCCAGCGGCTGGCCCATGGGCTTGGTGAAGGTAGACATCAGGCTTGCACTCCCGGCGCGGCATCGCTCAAGGCGCGGATGATGGCCCGGCTTGCCAGTTTGACTTTGAACCCGTTGTGTTCGAGGGGCTGCGCGTTTTGCAGTAACGCGTCGGCAGCAGCAGTGAAGGTTTCGCGGCTGGCCGGTTTGCCCACCAACCATTGCTCGACCGCTTCGTCACGCCACGGTTTGTGGGCGACCCCGCCGAGGACAAGACGTGCCTCGCGAATCACCGGCCCGTTCATTTCCAGCGCCGCGGCCACCGACACCAACGCGAACGCGTAGGACGCACGGTCGCGAATCTTCAGGTAATGGCAATGTTCGGCGAAACCGGCGGCGGGCAGTTCAATGGCGGTGATCAGCTCATCGTCGGCCAATTGGTTGTCGCGCTCGGGGTGGTCACCGGGCAGGCGATGAAAGTCAGCAAACTCGATGGTTCTTGCGCCATTGCGCCCGTGCACATGGACCACCGCCTCCAAAGCCGCCAGTGCCACGCACATATCGGAAGGATGGGTGGCCACGCATTGCACGCTGGCGCCGAAAATCGCATGAATCCGGTTCAATCCGTCCCGCGCCGGGCAGCCACTGCCGGGTTCGCGTTTGTTGCACGGCACATTGGCGTCGTAGAAGTAGTAGCAGCGGGTGCGTTGCAGCAGGTTGCCGCCGGTGCTGGCCATGTTGCGCAATTGCGGCGAGGCGCCGGCCAGAATGGCTTGGGACAGTAGCGGGTAGCGCTGTTCGATCAACGGGTGCCAGGCCAGGTCGGCGTTGCTGACCAATGCACCGATCATCAGCCCGCCGTTTTGCGTTTGCGTGACCTCACGCAACGGCAGTCCGGTGATGTCGATCAGATGTTCAGGGCGGGTGAGATTTTCCTTCATCAAATCCAGAAGATTCGTACCGCCGGCGATGAATCGAGATGCGGGACCGGCAAGGTGCACAGCGTCCTCTACTGAATTGGGTTTGCTGTAGTGGAAGGGCGTCATTGGTCGCCTCCTTGCTGGCAGGCGGGCAAGGCTTCTTCAATGGCATCGCAAATATTGCTGTAGGCGCCGCAGCGGCAGAGGTTGCCGCTCATCAATTCCTTGATCTGCTGCGTGGTCTGCGCCCGGCCTTCATTGGCCAGCCCCACCGCCGAACAGATCTGCCCCGGCGTGCAATAACCACACTGAAAGGCGTCGTGCTTGATGAAGGCTTGCTGCATCGGGTGCAGCGCCTCGCCATCGGCCAGGCCTTCGATGGTGGTCAACTCGGCGCCGTCGCACATCACCGCCAGGGTCAGGCAGGCATTCACCCGCTTGCCGTTGAGCAATACCGTGCAGGCCCCGCACTGGCCGTGGTCGCAGCCCTTTTTAGTGCCAACCAGATCCAGTTGCTCGCGTAGCAGGTCCAGCAATGTGGTCCACGGCAGCACATCAAGCTCACGGACCTGGCCGTTGAGCCGCAGGCGCAGCGGATGACGGGTGAACACCGACGGCGCTGCGTCGGGAGTGATCGCGCTCATAAACACCTCACGGTTGATCGTACCTTCGCGGCGTTTTGGCAAACCGCCGTCATTAAGGGGTACGACTTCGGGGGTGGGATGGGCGTTCAAAGGAATTGATCTGTGGCGCAATACCACTCGAAGCACAAAGGCCTTCGTGGCTTCTATGAAACCGGTTCGACTCGTGGGATTCGTGCAGACCCTGCGAAACGGCTGCCCCGAATGCTGCAGTTCATGGACCGCGCAGTGGTGCCTGGCGATCTTGATCTTCCAGGATGGCGGTTACACCCGTTCAAAGGAGATCTGACCGAATATTGGTCGCTCAGCGTATCGGGGAACTGGCGGGTTATTTTTCGTTTTATTGGCTCGGATATCGAACTGGTCGACTATCTGGACTATCTGGACTATCACTGACAGGAGGCAGGACCATGCCCATGCACAACCCGCCGCACCCTGGCGAAACATTGTTGCAGGACGTCTTACCCGAGCTTGGCATCAGCGTCACTGAATTGGCCCGCCATCTCGGTTTTGCCCGGCCACACCTTTCCAGGGTGTTGCACGGCCACGCGCCGATCAGCCCGGACCTGGCGGTACGTCTGGAACGGGCAGGCATCGGTAAAGCCAGAATGTGGCTCGGGGGTCAAACCGACTACGACCTCTGGCAGGCGGAACATCGTGAGCAGCCGGCTATCGAGCCCATTGCCGCCCACGTCTGATCGTTTCTAAACCAGCAACTCCCCCGCCACTGCCGCTCGAATGGCTTTACCACAGAGTTGTTCCACCAGCGCCAGCGCAAACGGCAACGCTGCGCCCGAGCCTTGGGCGGTGATGCAGTTGCCGTCGACCACCACCGGTTGATCGACGAAGGTGCAGCCTGACAATTGATGGCTGGCGGAGGGCAGGCAGGTCATGCGGCGTTGACGCAGAACCCCGAAGGCTTGCAGCGCCAGCGCCGGGGCTTCGGCGATGCCGGCGAACAGGCGCCCGGCGGCGGCCTGGTCCTTGATCAGTTGTTCCAGGGGTTGATGCGCCGCCAGGTGTTGCGCACCAACAGCACCGCCGGGCAGGGCAATCAGGTCGAACGGTTGGGCCAGCAGGTCTACCAGCATGGCGTCGGCGGTCAGGCGAGTGCCGCGAGCGCATGTGAGCATGCGCCGGCCCTCGATGCTGGCCACCACCACTTCAACCTGAGCGCGGCGCAGCACATCAATCAGGGTCACGCATTGCAGGTCATCGATGCCCTCGGCGAGGGTAATCAGGGCTCTAAAGGTCATGGGCACGGTCCACGGGATGATTCTTAAAGCGTAGTCAGCTTTAGTGTCCCTTGTTCGTGTCTGCCGTTACTTGATGTAAAGCTGCGTCGAAACGACGTTGCCCGGCGCGTTGATCGACCGGTTACTGAAGCTGAACGTCCCTTCCTGCCTGCCCCCCAAGTCAAAGACGTACAGCGTGCCGACGACCCTTGTCTCGGTGGCGGTGCATTCGGTCGGGTTGCCATTGCCATAGGCACAGACTTTTTGCTGCGCCCCGGCGAGGTTGAAGCCGTCGAGCTGGACGGTCGGCTTGCGGCCATACCCCACCTCCAGCACATACACCTTGATGTCTGCGCCGCCGTGGTCGCATGTCGTGCGCTCTTGTCCGGCGGAAATGTTTTCAATCCCGCACGCCGCCGACTGCACCTTGAGCACCTGAACGTTGGTCAACGGCGGTGCCGACGCGGCCATCACGGCAGGCGCACCCGCCATACACGCGAAAAACAGCCCCAACGACCGAACGATGTTGCGCTTGTCACCCACCATGAACACTCCCCCAAAACAGGCGCGCAGTATGGCGCAGTTCAGCCAACCGCAAAACATCGCCGACGATCGCAGCCATTACCCCACGCGGCTGGTATGATGCGCGGCTTTTTCCGACCCACAGAAAATTCCCGGGCGCCTTGGGCGGTCTGTGCTTTGCTGTTGAGGTCGATACATTCACGGCGCCCTGCGCGCCACGGGGAGCAGACATGCTGGAAAGGCTGTTTCAACTCAAGGCACATAACACCAACGTGCGCACCGAGATTCTGGCGGGCGTCACGACCTTCCTGGCCATGGCCTACATTCTGTTCGTCAACCCGAGCATTCTCGGCGAGACCGGCATGGACAAGGGCGCGGTGTTTGTCGCGACCTGCCTGGCCGCGGCCTTCGGCTCGACGGTGATGGGCCTGATCGCCAACTACCCGATCGCGCTCGCGCCGGGCATGGGCCTGAACGCGTTCTTCACGTATACCGTGGTCCTGCACATGGGCCATACCTGGCAAGTGGCGCTGGGTGCGGTGTTCATTTCGGCCGTGTGCTTCTTCCTGCTGTCGATCTTCCGCATCCGCGAATGGATCATCAACAGCATCCCGCTGCCCCTGCGTTCGGCGATTGCCGCCGGTATCGGCCTGTTCCTGGCCTTGATCGCCCTGCACAACGCCGGCATCGTGGTCAGTAACGAGGCGACCATGCTCGGCCTCGGTGACTTGAAAAAACCGGCTCCGATCCTCGCGACCCTGGGTTTTGCCCTGATCGTCGCCCTCGAAGCCCTGAAGGTTCGCGGCGCGGTACTGATCGGCATTCTGGCGGTGACGATCGTCTCCATCGCGATGAATGTCACCCCGTTCGGCGGCGTGATGTCGATGCCACCGTCGCTGGCCCCGACCTTCCTGCAACTGGACATCAAAGGCGCACTGGACATCGGTCTGGTCAGCGTGATTTTCGCCTTCCTGTTCGTCGACCTGTTCGACAACTCCGGCACCCTGATCGGCGTCGCCAAGCGCGCCGGCCTGATGGGCAAGGACGGCCACATGCCGAAAATGGGTCGTGCGCTGATCGCCGACAGCACCGCGGCCATGGCCGGTTCGCTGCTGGGCACCTCGACCACCACCAGCTACATCGAATCCGCCGCTGGCGTGAGTGCCGGTGGTCGTACCGGTTTAACGGCTGTCGTGGTGGCGATCCTGTTCCTGCTGGCGCTGTTCTTCTCGCCATTGGCCGCCAGTGTTCCAGCCTTTGCTACCGCACCGGCACTGCTGTTCGTCGCCGTGCTGATGACTTCCGGCCTGGCCGAAATAGACTGGGACGACATCACCGTGGCCGCACCGGTCGTGGTCACTGCCCTGGCCATGCCGTTCACCTATTCCATCGCCAACGGCATCGCCTTCGGTTTCATTTCCTGGACCGCGATCAAGTTGCTGTCCGGGCGTGCCCGTGAGCTGAACCCGGCGCTGGTGATTCTGTCGATTCTGTTTGTGATCAAGTTGGGTTGGTTCAGCGCATGACTTTTGATTCCCAGGCCTACGCCGTACAGCTCGAAGAAAAGGTCACGCGCCTGCGTGACCTGCTGGCCCCGTTCGGTGCGCCAGAACCTGAAGTGTTCGACTCGCCGCTGCAAAACTTCCGCCTGCGCGCCGAGTTTCGCCTGTGGCGCGAAGGCGGCGACCGTCACTACGCGATGTTTGCCCAAGATGACAAACGCACGCCGATCCTGATCGAAGAATTCCCGATCGCCAGCCTGCGCATCAATGAGCTGATGCCCAAGCTCAAGGCCGCATGGCAAGCGAGCGCGGCCCTGAGCCACAAATTGTTCCAGGTGGAGTTCCTGACCACCCTGGCCGGCGACGCGATGATCACCCTGTGCTACCACCGCCCGCTGGACGAGCATTGGCACACTGCCGCGTCGAAACTGGCGGCGGACCTCAACGTCAGCATCATCGGTCGCTCCAAGGGCAAGCGCGAAGTCATTGGCCATGATTACGTGGTCGAGCAATTCGAAGTCGGCGGCCGCACCTTCAGCTATCGCCAGCCGGAAGGCGCGTTCACCCAGCCCAACGGCACCGTGAACCAGAAGATGCTCAACTGGGCCTACGACGCCATGGGCGATCGCACGGACGATTTGCTGGAGCTGTATTGCGGCAACGGCAACTTCACCCTGCCGCTGGCCACCCGCGCGCGCAAAGCCCTCGCCACTGAAATCAGCAAGAGCTCGGTCAACGCGGCGTTGAGCAACCTCAGCGAAAACGCGGTGGATAACGTCACCCTGGTGCGTTTGTCCGCCGAAGAACTGACCGAAGCCTTGAACGAAGTGCGGCCGTTCCGACGCCTGCACGGCATCGACCTCAAGAGCTACGAATTCGGCAGCGTCTTCGTCGACCCGCCCCGTGCCGGCATGGACCCGGACACCTGCGAACTGACCCGCCGCTTCGACAACATCCTGTACATCTCCTGCAACCCGGAAACCCTGGCGGCCAACATCGCCCAACTGCACGACACTCACCGCATTACCCAATGCGCGATGTTCGACCAGTTCCCGTGGACCCATCACATGGAATCCGGGGTGTTGTTGACTCGGCGGTGATCGCAGGTGCCCGATACAAATCAGCCGTCTTGATGACGGCTTTTTTGTGGGTGTTGTTTACGGGATGACTTCGACCTTGCGCGGGCGACCGCCCTTTTTGCCATTAGCCCGGGCCGCTTCAGCCTTCGCGGCGCTGCTTTGCCGGCCATTGCGCGAGGAAACAACCGAAGCGGCCATATTCATCAGGGGCTTGCTGGCGGAAATCATCCCGGCGATGGAGACGTGCAGGTCCTTTTCCTCATGAAAAAGTGCAGTGCCGCAGAGGCCTACTTTCAGATCGGCATAATCCTCGGCTTCAAAACCATCGAATTCCGGGTAGTGCTTCACGGGCAGTAAAACGCCAGATCCATCTTCGAAGCGGACCGTAAGGCACTCCTCCTGAAACGTCACCGCTGTCGCCTGCAAGGCGCTTTTATGGCGAATTTTCCCCCGCTCAATTGCCTCATCCAGTACTGCTTCAGTGACTGGCCGGTCTACCTGCATTTTCGCTTTAATCGTTTTCAAAGTTCGATCTCCACACCCTCCGGCGCGCCGATCAGGGCCAGTAGGGTCTTGTTCTTATCGGGCTCGTAACACGCTGAGCCAATCACGTAGGTTGTGCTTGTGATCCTTTTCATCACCACGACTTCGTTGTCCTGCGAATCCCAAAGCTGATTGTCGAGGCATGCCGTTTGCAACTTGTCCCACCAAATACTGCGCGCACGGCGCAGGTGTACAGGTTGCCTGAGTCCGTAACGCAAGCCCTCAAGCACGGCGCCAGGTGGCCGGCGTGAATGCGGAACAACATCCCAAAGCTCGACACCGTTGTGCCAAAAGCTGAACTTGAAACGCGCGCTCCATGTCCCGCCGTCAACATGGGTGTGCGGCGGGCAGTGTTCGTCACGCAAGTTGATCAACATCGAAAACCCTTTGTAACTGAACAATCTCATGCTAACCCATCCGTTAGGTTTAATAAGCCGTAAGGCTCAACATTCCTTGAAATTCCGATAACTGGCACTGACTCTCCGAGTCAGCCACCTGAATTGAGCCTAGCTTTCGAGACCACGCGTGCCCTGCCCACGACGCCAAAAAATAGTTAACAAACCTTTCGCAGTAACACGCTGTATTAATGCGCAGGCATTTGATAAATACAGAGCTCCAGCCTTCATCTGATCCCCGGCGTAACCAATCATGCAACGACACTTCGACGATCTTCAGCTCGGTAGCATCGAACTGTTCTGCCTCGCCGCCGAGGCCGGGAGTTTTACCGCCGCGGCGCTGGTGGCCGGGGTGACGCCCGCCGCCGTGAGCCGTTCGGTGTCGCGCATGGAGGAACGCCTGGGGGTGCGGTTGTTTGCGCGCACCACCCGCAGCGTCAAGTTGACTGACAGTGGTCGACGTTATTACGAGGAATGCCGTCAGGCGCTGGCGCAGCTGGTTGAAGCTCAGCGGGAGGTCATGGGCCAGCAGCAGGAACCGTCCGGCACCCTGCGCATCAGTATTCCTACGACCTACGCCCACCATCGAATCCTGCCGTTGTTGCCGGAGTTTCGGGCGCGGTTTCCAGCGGTGAAGGTCGAAACCCACATCAGCAATCGCAACATCGATTTTGTCGGCGAAGGCTATGACATGGCGATTCGTGTGCGGGCCATCCCCGATTCCGGTTTGATTGCGCGGCCTCTGGAAGACGCGGCGCTGGTGATGATCGCCAGCCCCGATTACCTGAAACGCGCCGGGGTGCCGCAATCCCTGGATGATCTGCAGCAGCACGAATGCATCCAGTACGAACTGCCCAGCAGCGGGCGGCGGATTGCCTGGTTGTTCAATGACAGTGGCGTGCCGCTGGAGATTCTCGCCGACGGAAATCTCAGTTGTTCCGACGATGTGCTGGGTGGCGTGACCTTGGCGAAACACGGTGCGGGGTTGTTTCAGACCTATCGTTTCATCGTCGAAAACGAATTGGCCGATGGCTCGCTGGTGGAGGTGCTCAAGCCGTATGGCGGGCGCTCGCGGCCGTTCACCCTGCTCTATCCGCAGAGTCGGCATATGCCATTACGGTTACGGGCGTTTATCGATTTTCTGGTTGAGCGTTTGCCTCGCTAAGCAACAACCGTCCGATCACCGAACACAAAAACCCGCCCCTCCACCTCTTCAATTGACCAAAGTAACCGTCTAGTACAATTTATCTCCACAGGCTGAACCCTACAGCCAACGCCAACAATAATAAGTGGAGAGACCCCGATGCCCCCTATCGTTCTGGTGCTCAACGGCCCGAACCTGAACCTGCTCGGCACCCGTGAGCCGGCGACCTACGGCCACGAAACCCTGGCCGACATTTCCGCCTTGTGCGGGCGCTCTGGCGAAGAGTTCGGCCTGGCCGTGGAGTTTCGCCAGACCAACCACGAGGGCGAATTGCTCGACTGGATTCACGCCGCTCGCGGACGTTGCGCCGGGATCGTCATCAACCCGGCGGCCTGGACCCACACGTCGGTGGCGATTCGCGACGCCTTGGTGGCCAGTGAACTGCCGGTGATCGAAGTTCACCTGTCCAACGTCCATGCCCGCGAACCGTTCCGTCACCACTCCTTTGTCTCGGCCATCGCCACGGCGGTAATGGCCGGTTTCGGCAGCCACGGCTATCGTTTGGCGCTGGAGCATTTCAGCCATCGTTTGCAGGGGTGAACGCCATGTCTCAGAACGACGTTGTACTGGCCGGACTGATCGGCGCTGGCATCCAGGCCTCGCGCACGCCGACGCTGCACGAGCATGAAGGCGATGCCCAGGGCCTGCGTTATCTGTATCGCCTGATCGACCTTGATCAGTTGAAACTCGACCTCAATGCCCTGCCCGATCTGCTGATGGCCGCCGAACGCATGAACTTCACCGGGCTGAACATCACCTTTCCGTGCAAGCAGGCGATCATCCCGTTGCTCGACGAATTGTCCCCGGAAGCCCGGGGGATTGGTGCGGTCAACACGGTGGTGCTCAAGGATGGCAAACGCGTCGGCCACAACACCGACTGCCTGGGGTTTGCCGAAGGGTTTCGCCGGGGCCTGCGGGACGTTGCCCGTGAGCGCGTGGTGCAAATGGGCGCCGGGGGCGCGGGTGCGGCAGTGGCCCATGCGTTGTTGAGTGAGGGCGTGCAGCAGCTGAGCATTTTCGATGTGGATCACAGTCGGGCGCAGGCGCTGGCGAACAATCTCAATCAGCATTTTGGTGCGGGTCGGGCGGTAGCTGGGCATGATCTGGCGAGCACGCTGGCGGTGGCCGATGGTCTGGTGAACACCACGCCGATGGGCATGCAGAAACTGCCGGGCACGCCGGTGCCGGTGGCGTTATTGAGGGCTGATTTGTGGGTGGCGGAGATTGTGTACTTTCCGCTGGAAACCGAACTGCTGCGCAACGCTCGCGCGCTGGGTTGCCGGACGCTGGATGGTGGGACCATGGCGGTGTTTCAGGCGGTGAAGGCGTTTGAATTGTTTAGTGGGGTGGTGCCGGATGCGCAGCGGATGTTGGCGCATTTTCAGAGTTTGAATGGGTGATAGACCGGGGGGGCTGCTTCGCAGCCCAACGGGGGCAAGCCCCCTCGCCACAGGTCAGGCCTGCAGATAGCGCAAAACCGACTCGCAGATCATCGCCCGATGACGCTGCTTGATGCCTTCATCCGGCAGGTCGACCTGAAAAATCTCACCCAGCGTATGGCGGTTCGACACGCGATAGAAGCAGAACGAACTGATCAGCAAATGCACATCCAGCGGCTCCAGGCCCGACCGGAACACACCCTCTTCAGCCCCGCGACGCAGGATCTCGTTCAGTGAATCGAGGATGGTGTTGTTCATCGCCTTGATCGCATCGGAGCGCTTCACGTACTCGGCGTTGTGAATGTTCTCGATGCTGACGATGCGCACGAAATCGACGTTGCGGTCGTGGTGATCGAAGGTGAACTCCACCAGGCGCCGAATCGCTTCCACTGGCGCCAGCTCGGCCAGGTGCAGACGGTTTTCGGTGCTGCGAATATCACCGTAGAGTTTCTCCAGCACCTCGACATACAGCTGCTCCTTACTGCCGAAGTAGTAATAGATCATGCGTTTGGAGGTGTCGATGCGCTCGGCGATCGCATCGACGCGCGCGCCGGAAAGCCCTTGCTGGACGAACTCGACGATCGCCTCTTGCAGGATGTTCTCGCGGGTCTTTTCCGGGTTGTTCTTGCGACTCTTGCGAGGCTCGACAAGCGGTTCGCCGGGGGCGATGGAGCGTTCTGAAGTTATTGTCATTGCGGGCTCACGGCCATCACTGCACAGGCTGGCGATTATGGGCCGCGCCGCACAGTGAAGGAAGCCGCGCGGCCGCCGTTTAACCCCGTGTTTACGATTTTCCTACAACTTTGCCTGACGTACGGCACCACTTCGGGATTTGGCCATGGCCGCCAGCCGCACCGCCACGTTGGCCGCGCCATAACCGGCGTAGCCGTTCTTGCGCTGGATGATCTCGAAGAAGAACCGCCCTTCGAACGGCTCGGTGTACACATGAAACAGCTCGCCGCCCTGGGCATCGCGGTCGTACAGCACGTTGAAGTAGGCCAGTTCGCTGAGGAATTCGTCATCGAAATCGAAACGCGCGGCGAGGTCGTCGTAGTAGTTGAGCGGGATATCCAGCAGCGGCACGCCCGCCTCTTTCGCCCGGCTGACTTCGGCGAAGATGTCGTCGCAGTCGAAGGCGATGTGATGCACCCCGGAGCCGCGATAACTCGACAGCGCGTGTGAGATCGCGGTGTTGCGGTTCTCGGAAATGTTCAGCGGCAAGCGGATCGAACTGTCACGGCTGCGCAGCGCCCGGCTCTTCACCAGACCGTAGGGATCGGGCAGCACCACTTCGTCGTCGGCCTCGAAATCCAGCAGGCTTTTATAGAACAGCACCCAACTGTCGAGGCTGTCCGCCGGCAGCGCCATGGCCATGTGGTCGATGCGTTTGAGGCCGCCGCTGGCCGTAGCGGTCGGTTGCAGATTGAAGTCGGTGCCGTAGACATCGGCGTCCTGATCCACCAGGTAAATCAGGCTGCCGTCCGGTGCGCGCACGGCGGCGAGTTCCAGTTCATTGGGGCCGACCAGTCCGCGATAGGGCTGGCCCTTGTAGGCGACGGCGCGGGCCAGGGCACTGGCGCTATCGTTGACCCGCACCGCCGTGGCGCACAACGATGGGCCGTGGGCCTCGAAAAAGCTGTGGGCGAACGAGTACGGTTCGGAGTTGAGGATCAAATTGATATCGCCCTGGCGCAGCAGGCTGACGCTCTTGGAACGATGCTGCCCGGCCTTGACGAAACCCAGGCGTTCCAGCCAATGCGAGAGCTTGGCGCCGAGGCTTTCATCCACGGCGAATTCGAGAAACTCGATGCCGTTGTATTCACTGGCCTTGGGGGTTTCGAACAGGATATCGACAGGTTGGTTTTGCGGCTCCAGACGCTGGCGGGTCTTCTCTTCCAGGTACAGCAACGAGCGCAAACCGTCGGCGGCGTTGGCCCGGGGTGGCGCGGCGCGGAAGCCGTCGTTGAAAATCTCCAGCGACAGCGGCCCGGTGTAGCCACTCTGGATGATCGGCGCGAGGAACCCCGCCAGGTCGAATTCGCCTTGGCCCGGAAAACAGCGGAAATGCCGGCTCCACTCCAGCACATCCATGGCCAGGATCGGCGCGTCGGCCATTTGCACGAAGAAGATCTTGTCGCCGGGAATCTCGGCGATGGCGCTTGGATCGCCTTTGAGCGACAGCGTGTGGAAGCTGTCGAGCAAGACGCCAAGACTCGGATGATCGGCTTGGCGCACGATGTTCCACACCTGTTGATAAGTGTTCACATGCCGGCCCCAGGCCAGTGCTTCATAGCCGATGCGCAAGCCACGGGCACCGGCCCGTTCGGCGAGCAGGCGCAAATCATCGATCAGGATCTGTTCATCACCGATCGAGTCAGCCGCCGCGTTGCTGCACACCAGCACCAGGTCGGTGCCGAGTTCCTGCATCAGGTCGAACTTGCGCTCAGCCCGCTCCAGATTGCGCGGCAGGCGATCGCGACGGCAACCTTCGAAATCACGGAAGGGTTGAAACAGGGTGATAGCGATGCCGAGATCGGCGCACATCTGTCTGATTTCACGGGGACTGCCGTCGTAATAAAGCAGGTCATTTTCGAAAATCTCCACCCCGTCAAACCCGGCGGCGGCGATGGCTTCGAGTTTTTCCGGCAGGGTGCCGCTCAAGGAAACGGTGGCAATGGAACGCTGCATATTTCGACTCCCGGTGGTTTGCACGCGATCCCTGCAGGAGCAAGGCTTGCCCGCGATGGCGATCTTGGGGACGCCATCGCGGGCAAGCCTTGCTCCTACGGAAGCGGCATTTTTCTTGGAATAAATTATTGGCCGCAAGCTCCCGTACAGCAATTCAAAGTGTACTAGCCAGTTAGTTTTATGTGCGATTATCGAACACAATGGCCCTTGGCGAATTGACGATTTTTTGTCCACTGCCCAACATCCACTGCACATTGAGCCCGGACATCCATCCCCTCGGCTCGGTTACCCAAGACCCAGAACACCACATAAAAATAATCGGTGGCCTACATGACTCCTTCACAAAGCTCTCCCATGGAGCGTTCCTCCATGACTCCTGCCAGCGCTGGCATCGGCGCCAAGATCCGCGGCGCCATGGCGGTCGGCAAAACCCGTTGGGGCATGTTGGCGCTGGTGTTTTTCGCCACCACCCTGAACTACATCGACCGCGCCGCACTCGGCGTCATGCAGCCGATCCTGGCCAAGGAAATGAGCTGGACGGCGATGGACTACGCCAACATCAACTTCTGGTTCCAGGTCGGCTACGCCATCGGCTTTGTGTTGCAAGGCCGGTTGATCGACCGGGTCGGGGTCAAGCGCGTGTTCTTCTGCGCGGTGCTGCTCTGGAGCCTGGCCACCGGCGCCCATGGCCTGGCGACGTCCGCTGCGGGCTTCATGGTCTGTCGGTTTATTCTCGGTTTGACCGAGGCGGCGAACTACCCGGCCTGTGTGAAAACCACCCGGTTGTGGTTCCCGGCCGGCGAACGCGCCGTGGCCACCGGCATCTTCAACGCCGGGACCAACGTCGGTGCGATGTTCACCCCGATGCTGTTGCCGCTGATCCTGCATGCGTGGGGCTGGCAAGCCGCGTTCCTGTGCATGTCGGCACTGGGCGGGATCTGGCTGGTGTGCTGGGGCTTGAAGTACTTCAACCCGGAAGAGCATCCGAGCGTCAAACAATCGGAACTGGACTACATCCAGCAAGAAGTCGAACCGGAACAAACCCGCGTACCGTTCTCGAAAATCCTGCGCATGCGCGGCACCTGGGCTTTCGCCCTCGCCTACTCGATGACCGCGCCGGTGTTCTGGTTTTACCTGTACTGGCTGCCTCCGTTTTTGAATCAGCAATACAACCTGGGCATCAACGTGACTCAGATGGGCATCCCGCTGATCATCATTTACCTGACGGCGGACTTCGGCAGTGTCGGCGGCGGCATCCTCTCCTCGTTCCTGATCGGTCGCGGGATCAACCCGATCAAGGCGCGGCTGATGTCCATGCTGCTGTTCGCCTGCTGCATCATCGGCGTGATCATGGCCGCCGGCTCCAGCAACCTGTGGGTCGCGGTGGCGGCGATTTCCCTGGCCATCGGCGCGCACCAGGCCTGGACCGCGAACATCTGGAGCCTGGTGATGGACTACACGCCCAAGCACATGATGAGCACGGTGTTTGGCTTCGGCGGGATGTGCGCGGCGATTGGCGGGATGTTCATGACGCAGTTGGTCGGCCACATCCTCACCGTCACCAACAACAACTACACCGTGCTGTTCACCCTGATTCCGGCGATGTACTTCATCGCACTGATCTGGATGTACTTCATGGCACCGCGCAAGATTCCTACCGTCAGCGACTGAAACGCCCTACCCCGGCAGGCCTGATTCCAGGCCTGCCGCTATCGACGACTCTGCTGCCACGCCGCCGCCAACCCGCTGCAACAAATCACCGCGATCCCGACCACCGTGGTCAGGGTCGGCGTGTGGGAGAACAGCAGCCAACCGAGCAGTCCGGCAAACACAATCTGGCAATAACCAAACGGCGCCAGCAATGCCGGGGCGGCGTGGCGGAAGGCCTGGGTCAGAAACAAGTGCGCGGTCATCCCGCAACTCCCCAGCGCCAGCATCAACAACCCATGCCCCAGCGTCGGTACTTGCCAGAAGAACGGCACCAGCGCGCTCATCACCAACGTGTTGCACAACCCGGCGAAGAAGTTGCTGGTGGTCGGGCTGTCGATCTGGCTGAGCTTGCGGGTCAGCAATTGATAGAAGCAGAAAAACATCGCCGAGCAGAACGGCAGCAACACCGCCGGGGTGAACAGTTCACCGCCGGGGTGGACGATGATCAGCACGCCGACAAAGCCGCAAATCACCGCGATCCATTGCCCGCGCGTGACGTGTTCCTTGAGCAGCGGCACCGACAATGCGGTGACCAGCACCGGCGCAAGAAAGTTGACCGCCGTGGCTTCGGCCAAGGGAATGTACAAAAGACCGGTGGTGAAAAACAGGCTGGTGCCCAGCAGGCACAACGCTCGCGCCAACTGCAGCAAGGGGCGTTTGGTGCGTAGCACACGTAACCCGGACTGCGGCAAAAAAATCCCGGCCATCAACAAGGTGTGCACCAGGTATCGGGCCCAGACCACCATGACAATCGGGTAAAAACCGGAGAGGTACTTCGATATCGCATCATGGCTGGAGAAGAGGAAGGTCGCCGCGACGATCAGCAAGATCCCTTTGAAGGGTTTGTTTACACCGGAGAGGGGGGTGCTGAGCGTCATGGCAATCCTTTGGAATTTTAATTCCAACAATTTAGAACCTGGTTCCAGATTCTTACACAGGGTAACGAAAAAAGTGTGCGAACAACGCCCTGCTCTTTGTAGGAGCGAGGCTTGCCCGCGAAAGATCACACGCGGTTTACCAACCCTTACACATTTGGCCCACACCGTTTTCGCCGTTGCGGTTATTCATGGCGACGGCGATACACGCCCAAACAATCCATGGAGGAACCGCACACATGTTATGGAACAAGGCTAGACCCAGCGACAACGTCAACGACACCCGCGAGGGCAAGGATGCCCGCCAACTCACAGGGAAAGCCTTGGGTGCCGGACTGGCTGTCACGGCATTGGCCAGTGCAGGAATGTACTCGGCATTGAGTACGACACCGGGCGTAGTGCCTGTCGGCTCGGACACACCCGCTTACTACACTGCGCCCCACCCCGCCGCAGATCGGGACCTGTTGTTCGTTCAATCCGTACTGGGCGATACCGAAGACACCTGGACACAACTTTTTGCGCAGACGGGTCGCCACTACCCGCCTCCCAGGCTGACGCTGTTGAGCAATGACATCAACTCCCGATGCGGCATTGCCAGCGCCGGTAGCGGCCCGTTTTATTGCCCGGACGATCAGCAGGTCTATCTTGATCTGGCGTTCTTTTCACAGATGGCGCAACGGTTTTCGGTGATCGGCGAGTTCGCCCAGGCGTATGTCCTCGCTCATGAAATCGGCCACCACGTGCAGCTTGAATTGGGGATCTCCGAGCCTTTCGAGAAAGCATTGGCTACGCGGCAACCAGTGGCTGGCGACGGTGGCCTGGAAGTCCGGGCAGAGTTGCAGGCCGATTGCCTCGCCGGTGTCTGGGCGCACCATGCGCAAAAGCGCCTGGAGTGGCTGGAGCCCGGGGACATCGACGCGGCCCTGCATGCCGCCGCCGTGTTCGGCGACGATGCGCTGCAACGCGCCCAACACGCCACGATACGACCGCAGACGTTCAGTCATGGCACGTCAGAGCAGCGGGCGAACTGGTTCAAAACCGGGTTCGCCACGGGTCGGATCGACACCTGCGATACCTTCAACCGCGCGGACCTCTAAGACCTTCCCGCCGATGAAACCGCTAATGTCAGTGCACAGCACAGAACCGCCGGCGCGAAAGGCTGTCTGACGACCGGACTGGCGCCACGCCGACCCACCAGCAACACTCATCAGCACGCTTCTTCACCCGGACAAGAAAGAGGAATTCCCCATGCTATGGAAAAAAGGCCGACGCAGCGACAACGTGGTCGACGCCCGAGGTGATGATGTCGGCGGTGGGGGCGGCGGAATGCGCTTTGGTGGCGGCAAGGGCCTGAGCCTGACGGCGATCCTGCTGATCGTCGGGATCGGCTGGATCACCGGCCAGGACCCGATGCAGATCCTCGGGCAATTGACCGGGCAGATGAGCGAGCAGTCGGCACCGACCACCAGCCAGACCCGCAAGGCGCCACCGGCCAATGATGAAGGCGCCGAATTCGTGCGCTCGATCCTCGGCGATACCGAAGACACCTGGGGCCAGATTTTCCAGCAGGCCGGCAAGCAATATAAAAACCCGACCCTGGTGCTGTTCAGCAACCGGGTGAATTCCGCGTGTGGCCTGGCCACTTCTGCGACCGGGCCGTTTTATTGCCCGGCGGACCAGAAGGTGTACCTGGACATGGCGTTCTTCCAGGAGATGTCGCAACGCTTTTCCGCCGCCGGCGACTTCGCCCAGGCTTACGTGATCGCCCACGAAGTGGGACACCATGTGCAGACGTTACTCGGCGTTTCCGCGAAAATTCAGACCGCTCGCCAGCAAGGCCGGCAGATGGAAGGCGATGGTGGTTTACTGGTGCGCCAGGAACTTCAGGCCGATTGCCTTGCCGGAGTCTGGGCCAACAACGCGCAAAAGCGCTTGAACTGGCTGGAGCCCGGCGACATCGAGGAAGCCTTGAACGCCGCCAACGCCATTGGCGACGATCGCTTGCAGCAACAAGGTCAGGGCCGGGTCGTACCGGACTCCTTCACCCACGGCACGTCAGCGCAAAGGGTGCGCTGGTTTAAAACCGGTTTTGCCCAGGGCCAGGTCGGCCAGTGCGATACCTTCGCGGCGAAAAACTTGTAAATGCATAGATGGCTGCTGGTTTTGTTGATCGCCTGGGGCAGCGCCCAGGCTGACGAGCACGGGGTCAAAGAGATCAGCCCCGGACGCCTGCTGTTGAAAGAAGGCGAGATGGCGGTGGGGATGGGGCCGGCACCGAGCAAGATCGAACGGGTGCTGATCGTCATCCACGGTCGATTGCGCAACGCCGAAACCTACCGGCGCAGCGCCGAGCAAGCCGCCGAACAGGCTGGGCAGAGTGCGAACACCTTGGTAATCGCCCCGCAGTTCCTCAATGAGACCGACGCCGTGCGCCATCCCCTGGCTGACACGGTGTTGCGCTGGAAGGGCAATGACTGGATGGCCGGCGGTTTATCCACCGCGCCGTTTGCGGTGAGTTCCTTCGCAGCCCTCGACCAGATCATCGAGCGCATCGCCGACCGCCGCCAGTTTCCGGACGTGAAGCAAATCGTCATCGCCGGTCATTCCGGTGGCGGCCAGGTGGTGCAGCGCTACGCCCTGCTGGCCCACGACCAACCGGCGCTCACGGCAGCCGGGGTGAAAATCCGTTATGTGGTGGCCAATCCGTCGTCCTACGCCTACTTCAATGAGCAGCGGCCCGTGGCGTTCGACCATGCGCGGTGCACCGGTTTCAATCGCTGGAAGTATGGTCTGACCGACATGCCGATCTATGCCGGTGGGCAAACGGCCTCGCAGATTGAAGGCAGTTACATCAAGCGTGATGTGATTTATCTGCTCGGCCAGCAAGACACCGACCCGCAGCATCCGGCGCTCGACAAAGGCTGCGAAGCCGAGGCCCAAGGGGCTTATCGCCTGGTGCGCGGGCATAACTTTTTTGATTATTTGCTGCGGCGTAATCCACAGGGCGTGAATCAGCGCCTGGTCGAAGTGCCCGGGGTCGGGCATAACGGGGATGGGATGTTCACGTCGCCGGAGGGGCAGAAGGTGTTGTTCAGTCAGTAAGATTTTTGGTGCCTGATCGGGCCTCTTCGCGGGCAAGCCTCGCTCCTACAGTTGGAAATGCATTCCCCTGTAGGAGCGAGGCTTGCCCGCGAAAGCGATTAATCAAACAACAAATCTCTTAAGCCGAAAGCATCCGCCGCAACTCAACACAATCCGCCGCATGCCAATCCGCCAATTCCGGCCACGGATTTTCCGGCAGATTCACCAGCACCGTCCGCGCCCCCGCCGCTCGGCCGCAATCCAGATCGAAGCGGTAATCACCGACCATCACCAGCTCGCTCGCGGGCACGCTCCAGGCCTCGGCCAATTTCAGCAAACCACCGGGATGAGGCTTGGGCGGCGCTTCGTCACGGCCCAGCACATCCTCGACCGCGAAGCAGTCGGCCAGGCCAATCGCTTGCAGCGTCACATGCGCCAGCTCCCGCGCATTGCGGGTGAGGATGCCGAGGCGATAACCGCGCCCTGCCAGCTCACGCACCAGCTCCACCGCGCCCGGCGCTGGTTTTGAACCCAATGCCAAATCCCGTTCATGTTCCAGCAACCACGCGTGTTTAGCCGCGCCTTCTTCGGGTGGCAATGCGGCGAGGTGGGTCAGGATGTCGTCTTCGGCCGGGATCCCCAGCGCCACGCGGATCGCCGCGAAATCATGCACCGCCACCGTCAGGGTGCCGTCCATGTCGAACACCCAGTGCCGCACCTCGGCCAGGCTCATGCCCAATCCTTGCGATGACGAATCAGGCCTTCCTGAGTGACGGACGCCACCAGTTGACCGGCGCGGTTGAACACACTGCCGCGAGAGAAACCACGGGAATTGCCGGCCCACGGACTGTCCATGGCGTAGAGCAACCAGTCATCGGCGCGCAGGTCCGAGTGGAACCACAGCGAGTGGTCGAGGCTGGCGACCTGCATGTCTTTCTGCCACACCGATTTGCCATGGGGCAGCAGCGAAGTGGTCAACAGCCCGAAGTCGGAGGCGTAGGCCAGCAGGTATTTGTGCAGCGCCGGCGAATCGGCCAACGCACCGTCGGCGCGAAACCACACGTACTTGATCGGGTCGGAAGCTTGCGGGTTGTAGGGGTCTTTTTCGGTCACCGGACGGAATTCGATCGGCTTCGGGCAGAGCAATTTCTCGCGCATGTGTTCCGGAATCAAATGCGCGCGTTGCTGGGCCAGTTCCAGTTCCGACGGCAGGTTTTCCGGGCCGACCACTTGCGGCATTTCGGTCTGGTGCTGGAAGCCTTCTTCGTCGTACTGGAAGGACGCGCTGCACGTGAAGATCGGATGGCCCTTCTGGATCGCCGTCACTCGACGAGTACTGAAACTGCCGCCATCGCGCACCCGATCCACTTGATACACCACCGGCAACTTCGCATCGCCCGGACGCAGGAAATAACCGTGCATCGAGTGCACATGCCGCGTTTCTTCAACGGTCTGACTGGCCGCCGACAGGGACTGGCCGAGCACCTGGCCGCCGAACAACTGACGGAAACCCAGGTCCTGGCTGCGGCCGCGGAACAGGTTTTCTTCAATCGGTTCCAGGGTCAGCAGGTCAACCAGATCTTCCAACACTTGGCTCATTCAGGCTCTCCTCACACAAAGCAATGCCGCGCAGTCATGGCTGCGGCGGTCGATTCAGTTAATGGCCCAGGCCAACATGGGGGCCATTGTAAACATCTGTGTCTGCTTATCCATGCAGGGTTTGCAGCCATTGCTCACGGGTGATGCGATATAGCACATGGTGACGCAGCGGATGATCGGCCGCGAGCTTCGGGTGGTCGAAGTCATCGGCTGAATCATGGTGCATGCCAATCGCCTGCATGACTTTCTCCGACGGCAGATTGGTTTGCGTGGTGAAGGCCACGACCTCTCTCAAGGCCAACCGGTCGAAGCCGCAGCGCAGAGCGGTCCACGCCGCTTCACTGGCATAACCCAGGCCCCAGTGTTCGCGGGCCAGGCGCCAGCCGATTTCGGTGGCCGGGACGAACGGCGCGTCGAAGTTGACCACCGCCAACCCGGTAAACCCGATGAACTGGCCGGTGTCCTTGCGCTCCAGCGCCCAGAAGCCGAAACCGTGCTCGGCAAAATGCCCGCGAATCCGCCCGATCAACGAAGCGCATTCCAGGCGGCTCAGCGCGGCCGGGAAATAACGCATCACTTGTGGATCGGCACACATCGCCGCAAATTCCGGCAAATCCTCATCGCTCCACTGCCGCAAGAGCAGTCGCGCGCTTTCGAGTTCCAGTATCGGCTCCATCGTGCCCCTCCGTTTCCATCCTTTGAGTCTACATCGCTGGTAGGATCGTTCACTTATTCCTACACGCCGCCGTTGAAATTCTGACAATGCCCCTGCCGCTGATCTACCACGAAGACTACAGCCCCGAGTTCCCGGCGGAGCACCGCTTCCCGATGGACAAGTTTCGCCTGCTGCGCGATCACCTGGTGGACAGCGGTCTGGTCCGGGACGCCGATTTACTGCGTCCGGAACTCTGCCCTGCCGAGATTCTCGCCCTCGCACATGACCCTGCGTATATCGAACGCTACATGAGCGGCGAGTTGTCCCGCGAAGACCAGCGGCGCCTCGGCCTGCCGTGGAACGAAGCGCTGGCCCGCAGAACGGTGCGGGCGGTCGGCGGTTCGTTGTTGGCCGCCGAGCAAGCGCTGGAACATGGGCTGGCCTGTCACCTGGCCGGCGGCACTCATCATGCCCACTACGATTACCCGGCGGGGTTCTGCATCTTCAATGACCTGGCGGTGATCAGCCATTACCTGCTGGAAAGCGGTCGGGTGAATCGGGTGCTGATCTTCGATTGCGACGTGCACCAGGGCGATGGGACTGCACGGATCCTGCACAACACCCCGGACGCAATCACCGTTTCCCTGCACTGCGAGAAGAATTTTCCTGCACGCAAAGCCGAAAGTGACTGGGACATCCCGCTGCCCAAGGGCATGGGCGATGCCGATTATTTGCAGGTGGTGGACGACGCGCTCAACTACCTGCTGCCGCTCTACCAGCCGGATCTGGTGCTGTATGACGCCGGCGTCGATGTGCACAAGGATGATGCGCTGGGTTACCTGAAACTGACTGACGAAGGCGTCGCCGCCCGGGATGAAAGCGTAATGCGCCACTGCCTGGGCCGGGACATTCCGGTGGTCGGGGTGATCGGTGGCGGCTACAGCAAGGACCGCCAGGCTCTCGCCCGGCGTCATGGCATCCTGCATCACAGCGCGCAACGGGTCTGGCAGTCATCAGGTTGTCATTGAGCTGTGAATCTTTACCCACAATGCCTGTGGAACTGCCTGTGGATAACCTGAGTGAAAGCGCCTACAGGCCCCACCCCCTATAGCTTACAAAGGACTGGTTGTTTTTTGACCAGCCTTTACCGGCACGCCCACGTCGATGGGTGCTGATAGAATGCGCGGCTTATTCCGCCACGCCGCAGCTCTCGCCATGACCCCATCCGCCCCAGCCCTCCCCCCTCACGTCGCCATCATCGGCGGTGGCCCCGCCGGCCTGATGGCCGCCGAGGTGCTGAGCCAGCGCGGAATCAAGGTCGACCTGTACGACGGCATGCCTTCGGTGGGGCGAAAATTCCTCCTGGCCGGCGTCGGCGGCATGAACATCACCCACTCCGAAGCCTACCCGGCCTTCCTCTCGCGCTACGCCGAACGAGCGCCGCAGATTGCCCCGCTGCTGCGATCCTTCGGTGCCGATGCCCTGTGCCAGTGGATTCATGAGCTGGGTATCGAAACCTTTGTCGGTAGCTCCGGCCGGGTTTTTCCTACAGACATGAAAGCCGCTCCCCTGCTGCGCGCCTGGCTCAAACGCTTGCGCGACAGTGGCGTAGTTATCCACACCCGCCATCGCTGGCTCGGCTGGAACGACCACGGTGATTTGCGAATCGCTGGCCCCGACGGTGAAATCACCGTCAAACCCGACGCCACCCTGCTCGCCCTCGGTGGCGGCAGTTGGTCGCGCCTGGGTTCGGACGGCGCCTGGACGCTGCCGCTGGAACAGCGCGGCGTAGGACTCGCGCCGTTGCAGCCAAGCAATTGCGGCTTCGAGGTGCAGGCCTGGAGCGAATTGATGGTCAGCAAATTCGCTGGTGCACCGCTGAAAAATATCGCCATCGGTTTGAATGACGACGTTCCGCGTCTGGGCGAGTGTGTGATCACCGCTACGGGGATTGAAGGCAGTTTGATCTACGCGTTGTCGGCGCCGATCCGCGAAGCCATCAACCTGCACGGCTCGGCGACTATTCATATCGACCTGTTGCCGGGTCGGCCTGTGGATAAAGTTGAGATTGCGCTGCGCAAACCGCGTGGCTCACGCTCCGTGTCCAAACACTTACACAGCCAACTCGGAATCGACGGCGTTAAAGCGGCGTTGCTACGCGAACTGACAGGCACCGAGTGTTTTGCCGATCCGGCCTTGCTGGCCAAAGCGATCAAGGCCTTGCCGCTGACACTGGTGAAAACCCGGCCACTGGACGAAGCCATCAGCAGTGCGGGCGGTGTGACGTTCGAAGCGATGGACGAACGCCTGATGCTCAAGCAACTGCCTGGCGTGTTCTGCGCGGGGGAAATGCTCGACTGGGAAGCACCGACCGGGGGCTATCTGCTGACCGGGTGTTTCGCCAGTGGCCGGGCGGCGGGATTCGGGATAGCAGACTGGCTTAAAAGCTGCGGCAAGTTTTAAGCGGCAAGCTGCAAGTTAAAAGCGGCGTGGCTTTTCAGCTTGCCGCTTGTAGCTTGCAACTTATAGCTGCTCTTACGGCTTCTTCTTACGCGGCCCAGTGTTAAACACCGGTACTTTGCGCACAGGCTTGAGCGAAGGTTCCACCGCCGAAGCATCCCCACTCTCAACCCACTTGCCCAAGTTGCGCTTACCGCCACCGGAGGTCTTTGGCTTCTTCGGTTTTTTCGGCTTCTTGACGACCTGACCAGTGGAATCGGTATCCGGCACCCGATGCTCAGGCTCGAAATCCTGCTCGGTCTGGCGGGTCAAGGTCTGACGGGTCAACATCTCGATGGCCGACAGCTGATTCACCTCATCGGCACACACCAACGAAATCGCCTCGCCAGTGGCACCCGCACGCCCGGTACGACCGATGCGGTGGATGTAATCCTCAGCCACGATTGGCAGGTCGAAGTTGACCACCAGCGGCAGGTCTTCGATATCCAGACCACGGGCCGCGACGTCGGTGGCCACCAGAATCTGAATCTCACTGGCCTTGAACCGATCCAGCGCCCGCTGACGCGTCGCCTGGGGTTTGTCGCCATGGATACCGTCGGCGTTAACGCCCAGGCCCTGGAGTTTTTCCACCAGCGCGTCCACGCCGTTGCGGGTCTTGGCGAACACCAGCACCTGCTTCCACTTGCCTTTGCGCAGCAAATGAATGAACAGCTCAGGCTTGCGCTTCTTGTCCACCACCACAACCCATTGCTTGACGGTGTTGGCCGCCACGTTGCGCGGGCTGACTTCGATGCTCAGCGGATCATTGAGCATTTGCCCGGCGAGCAAGCGGATGGCGTCGGAGAACGTGGCGGAGAACAACAGCGTCTGGCGCTGTTTCGGCAGCACGCGGTAGATATTCCCCAGTTCCTCGGAGAAGCCCAGGTCGAGCATGCGATCGGCTTCGTCGAGGATCAGGGTTTGCAGTTGATTGAATTTGAGCGCCTTCTGGCGATACAGGTCAAGCAAGCGACCCGGGGTCGCCACCAGCACATCGACGCCTTTGCGCAGCTTCATCATCTGCGGGTTGATGCTGACGCCGCCGTACACCGCATAAGTGCTCAACGGCAGGTTCTCGGCGTACTGGCGCACGGCTTCGTGAACCTGCTCGGCCAGTTCGCGGGTCGGCACCAGGATCAGGGCGCGTACCGAGTTGGACGCCACTTTCGGCCCTTCCATGGCCAGCAACTGCAGCAGCGGCAGCGCGAAACCGGCGGTTTTGCCGGTGCCGGTCTGGGCCGCAGCCATCAGGTCGCGACCGGCCAGCACCGCCGGAATGGCTTGCGCCTGGACCGGCGTAGGCGTCTGGTAGCCGAGCGTCTCAAGAGAGCGCAGCAAGGGTTCGATCAGGCCAAGGGAGGCGAAAGTCATGGGATTACCGTAGGAAAAAGCGGAGCGGGTGTGCGATGGCGCGCAGTTTACCCTAATTCACACGGGATTCTGTTGGTGCAACCGCCACAGGTCGCACCGGACCGCGACGCCACTGCGGCAAACCGATCAACACCACGGCGCTGATGATCACCGCCATCGCTATCGCTTCCTCAATACCGATGGTCTCGCCGACAAACACGATCCCCAGCAATACCGCCACCGCCGGGTTGACGTAGGCATAACTGGTGGCCGCCGCCGGGCGCACGTTTTTCAACAGGTACATGTAAGCGTTGAAGGCGATGATCGAACCGAAGCCGATCAGGTAGGCCAACGCGGCCCAGCCTTCCATCGGCGGCAGGCTGTCCAGGTGTTCGCCGCTGACCGTGCTGCCGATCAGCAACACCACGCCACCCACCAGCATTTCCACGGCACTGGCCATCGCGCCCTGGGGCAACGGCAAGTGTTTGCTCCACACCGAACCGAACGCCCAGGCTGCGGCGGCGAACACCAACAGCGCCGCGCCCAATGGGCTCGATTGCAGATTGGAACCCAGGTTGAGCATCGCGATGCCGATCAGCCCGAGCACAATCCCCGCCCATTCGAGACGGGTATTGCGCGCGCCCCAGAAATAGCCGAAGAGCAAGGTAAACAGCGGCACCGTCGCCACCGCCAGTGCCGCAACACCGGACGCCACGCCCGTGTGCTCGGCCACGCTCACCGCGCCGTTACCGAAACTGAGCAGCAAAATCCCGATAATCCCCGCCGCTTTCCACTGCGCCCAGGTCGGCGCCGGCGCCCCGCGCCAGCGCAAGAAGGCGTACATCAGCGTGCCGGCAATCACAAAACGAATCCCGCCGAGCATCAACGGCGGCCAGTACTGCACGCCGATGCGAATGACCAGATAGGTCGAGCCCCAAATCACGTACAACGCGAAAAATGCGGCGATCAACGGTAAGGGGAAACGACGTAAGCCAGGCATTGGGCAGCTCGACAGGCAGGACAAGGAGATTGGATATTCTAGAAAGGCCAAGCGGTAAAAATAAGTTACAAAACCTGTTTATCGCACCGGTACACTTTTCAAAGCACGGAGATCAGCGCGATTAACCGTGTTTTCGAAAGTCATGTCATTTTCAGGAATCCCACGATGGACAAGTACGACCGCATGCTCCTCAGCGCCCTGTTGGAAAACGGTCGCGCGTCCTACGCCGAACTGGCGCGCAAAGTGAACCTGTCGGCCCCGGCCGTGGCCGAACGCGTGGCCAAGCTTGAGGCGTCCGGCGTCATCACCGGTTACCAGGCGAAAGTCGACCTGTCGAAAATCGGCCTGCCGATCCAGTGCGTCATCGAACTGCGCCTGAACCAGCACGGCAATCAGAAGACCTACGACGACCTGATCAAAATCCCGCAATTGACCGAGTGCCATCGGGTGACCGGTGATCCGTGCGTGATCATGCAAGCGGCGGTGGGGTCGATGCCGGAGCTGGAAGAGTTGATCAATCGCATTGCCAAGTTTGGCTTCAGCAAGACCTCGATTGTGTTGTCGAGTGCGATAGATAAGCGGGTGCCGTTGGGGCAGTTGGAAGGGAGGTAGTGAGGCGGATGACGTCTTCGCGGGCAAGTCGAATCGTCGCACCGCTCGCTCCTACAGGTTCGAGGCGATCCCGAATGCCGAGCACACCATAAATCTGTAGGAGCGAGCGGTGCGACGATTCGACTGGCCCGCGAAGCGATCTATCAAACGCCGCTATATCCGGCGGCCAACAAACACGGCATATCCTTTAGACGAACCCATGGTTCCGTTCGCCAATGCAGCAGGCTCAACGTGCCTCCTGCCCATTCCATCAAGCGCAAACTCGGGGCCTGATTCGAGGCTACCCCGCCACCGTCGCGCAGCATCGGCACTACGTGATGGGTCAACCAACGGCGCAGATTCCGGTTCTCCGGGCAGTAGTGATAGACCAGCATCGCGTATACGCCGGATTCGCTCAGCATCAGCGTTTCCTGGGGTTCGTCACTTCCGGACAAACACATCATTCGGCGCTGGTCGGCGTCGAGCTTGAGCGCGTGTCTGCCGTTAATGTCCACGCCCATTAATCGGCCTATATCACGGGCGCAAAACCAGGCTTCTGCGTGCAGCAAGAGTGCTCGCAATTGGATGTGATGGCGGATGAAGGTTTGGGGGATGAAAGGAACTGGGGGATTGGGGGTAACTTTAGGCATGGCAGTCTCATATAGAAAGTTAGAGCTGCCAGCATCACTTGCAGATGATGGGTGGCAGCTGTGCGCGGGTCTGCAAGACCGAGTAGAGACCAATCCCGGCAGACCCGAAGGTCTCCCGCACACAGCTACCATAAATCGATGTTCGCTCATTAAAGCGGCGCGATTATAGGTGCGCATGTGGTCTCGTAACAAACTCTCGGCGGGCTTGCAGTCCCGATCACTGCATTAGCAGCGACGGACAAAAGGTTATCGATGCCCCAGATGAGGGGCAAGACAGACATTCCCTAAAATTCGGTAGGACCGATCATCGAATCAGAGGCGTCGTTAAACACACCACTCAACGGACACGTTGGGGCAACTGGAAGGAAGGTAGTGCGGCGGATGACGCCTTCGCGGGCAAGCCTTGCTCCTACGGGTTCGAGGCGATCCCGAATGTCGAGCACACCATAAAATCTGTAGGAGCGAGCGGTGCGACGATTCGACTTGCCCGCGAAGAGGCCCGCCAGCCAAACGCAAAAGATCGCAGCCTTAGATCGTTCCCACGCGACCCGTGGGAATGCAGCCAGGGACGCTCCGCGTCCCAAGAGCGGACGCAGAGCGTCCGGTGAGGCATTCCCACGCAGAGCGTAGGAACGATCATAGGTAGGGTGTGAGTCAGAACCCGCGATGGCGCTTGAGGTTTTAGATCGTTCCCATGCTCCGCGTGGGAATGCAGCCAGGGACGCTCCGCGTCCCAGAAGCGGACCCAGAGCGTCCGGTGAGGCATTCCCACGCAGAGCGTGGGAACGATCATAGGCAGGGTGTCAGTCAGAACCCGCGATGCCGCTTGAGGTTTTAGATCGTTCCCATGCTCCGCGTGGGAATGCAGCCAGGGACGCTCCGCGTCCCAAGAGCGGACGCAGAGCGTCCGGTGAGGCATTCCCACGGGTCGCGTGGGATCGATCTAAGGCTGCGATCTTTTGATCTTGCTCTTAAAACCCGCGATGGCGCTTGAGGTGTTCGTTGATCTTCGCCGCCGGCACTTTCTGCAAGCTGACCAGCAGATCATGGGACAACTCGCGCAACCCGTGCTGCTGGCGCAATTGTTCAGCCAAATGCGTCGTCAGGTTCGCCGCCATTTCCGCATCCGCCATCGCCCGGTGAGCCTTGCCGGTGTTGGGCAAACTGGCAAACGTGGTGAGCGTCCCGAGCTTGTGATTCGGCGCCGCCGGCATCAACCGTCGAGCCAGCAGTAGCGAACAGGCAAAGTTCTGCAACCGCGTACGCTTGATCCGCCCCAGTTCAAAATCCCAGAACTTCTGGTCGAACGCGGCGTTGTGCGCCAGCAACGGCGTGATACCGACAAACTCGTTCACCTCGTTCATCACCTGCTCGGCCGACGGCGCGGTGCGCAGCATGGCGTTGCTGATGCCGGTGAGTTGTTCGATGAAGGCCGGGACGCGTACACCGGCGTTCATCAGGCTCTGGTAACGCTCGACGATACGCCCCTGTTCAAGGATCACCACGGCAATTTCCGTGGCCCGGCAGCTGCTGCTCGGGGAGATCCCGGTGGTTTCAAAGTCGATGACGGCTATGCGTTCCAAACCTGTTTCTACTCCGTAAAAATCAATTCTTGAGCAGCAACGCGCCTTCGATCGGCACGTAGCGGCTGGCGGCGCGGATCAGCGAGTTGGCGGTCAGGCCCGGCACGCCGTAAGCCACGGCTTGCACGCCGTGTTTGCTGATGATGCGCTCCAGCAACATATCGAAATCACCGTCGCCGGAGGCCAGCACCACTTCGTCGACGTGATCGGCGGCGTCCATGATGTCGAGGGTGATGCCCACGTCCCAGTCGCCCTTGGCCGAGCCGTCGCTGCGCTGGATGTAGGGCTTGAGCTTCACCACGAAACCGAGGTTGCGCAGGATCTGCTGGAACTGCTGCTGTTTGCTGTCACCGCGATCGATGGCGTAGGCGTACGCCTCGACGATCTCGCCCTGTTTGCTGATATCAGCCCACAACGCGGCATAGTTGAAGTGGCAACCATAGGCCTGACGCACGGTGTAGTAGAGGTTTTGAACGTCGGCGAACACTGCGATTTTCTTCATCGCATTTCCCTCTTGGCGCACAGGCGCAGGCTTGAATCCGGCACTAGGCCCGAAAAGTCGCCCAGTATGCCAGCCCGGAGGTTTGTTCCGCGAATAATCGGCCCGGGGCGTTTGCGCGCCCCGGACGAGTGGTGGGTCAGATGAAGGAGTCGTCGTCATCGCCGCCGAAGAATGACGAGCTGTCATCGCTGTAGTCGGCGTCAGTGAAATTGCCCTGGTCGCTGGAATCGTTACCGGCCACGTTCTGGTCGTTGTTCCAGTCATTGCCGCTGTGGTCGTTGACCTGGGCCGGCTCTTCCTTGATGACTTCGACGATTTCCTGCGGCTGCTGATTACTGTGGAACAGGCTGCTGATGCCTTGCGCCAGCATCACGCCACCGGCCACGCCGGCCGCGGTTTTCAGCGCGCCGCCGAGGAAGCCACTACCCACCGGCGCCTGTTGTTGCGGCGCGTAGTTCTGCTGCGGGGCGCCGAAGTTTTGCTGGGGCGGTTGTGAGTTGAACGACGGCCGTGCCGGTTCACGCCAACCGCCGGTCGATGGCGGCGCGCTTTGCGTCGGCGCAGGCTGCGGATCGCGGGAACCGCCGCCGAAGATACTCGACAGGAAACCACCGCCGCCCGGGGCCGGCGCGGCTGCCTTGGCCTGTTGCAGTTCGGCCTGCAATTGCTGGATCTGCTGGGCCTGTTGCTTGTTCTGTTCATCGAGGCTTTTGATGGCAGCCTCTTGCACCAGAATCGCCTGGGTCATGAAATAGCCCGCGGCGGGCTGGCGAGTCAGGTGCTCCTTGATCCGCGTCTCGGCCTGGGCGTCGCGCGGGGCTGAGTCCGTTTCGGCCTGTTGCAGCCGGGAAAACAGTCCATCGATCAGGGTTTGTTCTTCGCTGTTCATGGCGACCTCGTAGATTGCCGGGAATATCGTCACCCTCATCCACTGTGGATAAGGTGCCTGACAGTAATGGGGCTGCAACAGGATGTTTCAATGGCCTTTACCTAACGTTTACGTTTGCGCCCCTCAGGGTTTCATCGGTTAAAGTGTGGGACGGCTTTTAACCTGCGATACCAACTGATGAATCCGTTCGAAGTGCTGCGTGACTCCCTGTATTTCTCTAAACGCAATCTGAGCCAGATCGTGCAACTGTGCCTGCCGCTGGTGATTCTCGAGGCGTTCCTGCAACAAATCGTCGACAACACCACCGGCCCGGACGGGTTTCCTGGTTACAGCATGATTGTCGGTTTGCTGGTGTATCCGCTGTACACCGGCGCATTGATTCTGTTTCTCGACGCCCGCAGCCGGGGCGAATCCCCGCGCATCCGCGACTTGCTGGCCACGTCTGCCACTTTATGGCCGCGCTTTGCCCTGCTCACCGCGCTCAATACGCTGCTGATCCTGATTGGCCTGTCGCTGTATTTTCTGCCGGGCATCTGGCTGATGGTGACCCTGGCCTTCGCCGAGTACCTGCTGGTGCTGCGCGGCCTGGCGCCGTTGGCGGCGATGAAGGAAAGCCTGCGCCTGACTCGCGGCCATTTCCTGCGCATCCTCGTCTGCATCCTGGCGGTGATGGCGCCTTTATGGCTGCTCAAGGGTGCCAGCCTGGAGGTCTACCCGGAGCCACAGAACCCGGTGCTCGGCTTGCTGATCGACAGCGCCCACAGCTTCCTGCAACTGTTCACCAGCGTGGTCCTGTTCCGCCTGTTCATGCTGATCGGCGAAGCGCCTGACAAAAACGACGGAACGGTCTGACCGCTCTGCCCTTGGGCGCGGGCGCCGCTCTCGGGTATGCTCGGGGTCATCTTTGTAACGCTATAAGCCGAGCCAATGACCCGTCTACTGCGCTACACCCTGCTGGGCCTGCTGCTGATCGTCGGTCTGGCCGGCCTGTTGATCTACAGCGTGACCTGGCGCCCCGAAGCCAAGGAAGTGTTGCCGGTCAGCTGCAACGCCAAGGCACCGACCCTGGTGCCCGGCCAGGCCTTGAAGGTGATGACCTGGAACGTCCAGTACCTGGCGGGCAAACGCTATGTGTTCTGGAACGACCTGGCCCAGGGCGATGACGAAAAACCCACTCCCGAAGACATGGCGTTCAGCCTCGATGAAGTGGCGCGGGTGATTCGTGACGAGCAACCGGACATCGTGTTGCTGCAAGAGCTCGATAACGGCGCCAAGGCCAGCGACTATCAGGACCAGTTCAAACTGTTGCAGGAACGGGTCGCCGACCTGTTCCCATGCAGCGCCCACACCTTCGACTGGAAAGCCGACTTCGTTCCCGAGCCGCACATCTTCGGCAGCGTCGGCCGGCAACTGGCAACTTTGAGTCGCTACCAGATCGAACATGCCGAGCGCCTGCAATTACCGGTGGCGCCCGCCAATTTCATCAGCCGTCAGTTCAAACCGAAAAATGCCTTGCTGGTGACCTATCTGCCATTGAGCGATGGCGGGCAGATCGCGGTGCTCAACACTCACCTGGACCGCGTTATCCAGCCCGACGACACCCTGCAAGCGCAGGTGACGGCAGTGGCCAAGGTCCTCGACAAGTACGAAAGCCGTGGCACGCCGTGGCTGATTGGCGGGGATTTCAATCTCTTGCCCCTGGGCCAGTACCGACGCCTGCCCACCGAGCAACGCACGGCCTACTCCGCCGACAGCGCCCTGCATGTGCTGTGGGACAAATACCCGATGATCCCCACCAACAACGAAGCCAGCGGTGTCGACCGGGCGCAGTGGTTGACCCATTACCCGAACGATCCCGGCTTGAATGGCCCGGACCGCACGGTTGATTACCTGTTTTACAGCCCGCGGATCAAACGGGTCGAGGCGACGGTAAGGCAGGACGATACGCTGCGGATTTCCGATCATTTGCCGGTGATTGCGCGGTTTTTGTTGCCGGCAGCACCGTAGATCAATGGTGGCGCGGGGGCTTGCCCCCGTTGGACTGCGCAGCAGTCCCCTGTTTCTTGGGGATAAGCGGGGCCACTTCGCAGCCCAACGAGGGCAAGCCCCCTCGCCACAAGAAACCTCACCCTTAAAAAATCATCATGACTTACGCGGCTTGATCCGCGCCGTCGCCTCGGCCACCAACGGATCATCCGGCCAGTAATGTTTCGGATACCGCCCCTTCAAATCCTTCTTCACCTCGGCATAGGTGCTGCGCCAGAAGTTCGCCAGGTCCTGGGTCACCTGCACCGGCCGCCGCGCCGGGGACAACAGGTGCAGCTTGACCACCTGCCGCCCACCGGCGATGCGCGGGGTCTCGGCCAGGCCGAACAGTTCCTGCAAACGCACCGCCAGAATCGGTGGCTGCTCGCTGTAGTCCAGACGAATCGATGACCCGGACGGCACGCTCAAATGATGCGGCGCCAGTTCGTCCAGCCGCTGGGGCAATGGCCACGGCAGCAGGTTATGCACGATGCTCGACAGGTCCAGATTGGCGAAATGACTGAGCCGCGAGACTTTGCCCAGGTACGGCATCAACCAGTGTTCAAGATTTTTCAGCAGCGCGGCGTCACTAACATCCGGCCATTCGCTCTCGCCCTTGCCTGCGAGATCCAACTGGCGCAACAACGCCACCCGCGCCTGCCACTGACGCAGCTCCGGAGTCCAGGGCAACAACTCCAGACCTTTGCGCCGCACCAGATTGACCAGCGCCTGACTGCGCGCGCTTTCGTCGAGCCCGGTCAAGGGTTCGCGGCTGAGGATCAATTCACCGACCTTGCGCTGGCGCTCGGCCCGCAGCACGCCTTCGCGCTCATCCCAATCCAGTTGATCGACGCAGCGCACTTGCTCGGCCAGCACTGAGTCGAACAGCGCCGGATCGAAATCCGCCGCCAGATAAATCCGCTCTTCACGCTGGCCCTGACGACTGCCGAGGTCGGCGATTACCAGCCAGGGCTGCTTCATCAAACTGTCGGCCTCGGCGAACAGCGCCGCCCGGCCATTGGCCAGCCGATATTCCGCGCCACCGGCCCGCCGCTGTTGCGCAACCCGGTCCGGGTAGGCCAGCGCCAGCAATGCGCCGAGCCAGCGTGGATGATCGGGATCGCTGACTGGCTCCGAGGCTTTACCGCGCAAGTAGCCGCGATACTGCCGCGCCAGTTGCCGGGCTCGTTGTACCCCGCCCTGAGCCCCGCGCGCGGCGCGCTCTTCACCGGACAACAGCACCAATCGGCTGTGCAGGTCGGCGCCAGCGCCACGCAAAATATCGCGCTCACCCAGCAGTGCGGCGACATCGCACGCCATGTCCGCCAGACCGAGCGCCTGACCGCGCAGCAGCAAATGCGCGATCCGAGGATGCGCCGGCAATTGAGCCATGGCTTGACCGTGACGGGTCAACGCTTCGCCGTCCAATGCACCGAGGCGGTCGAGCAAATCCTGAGCCTGTGCATAAGCCGCAGCGGGCGGCACGTCGAGCCAGACCAATTGACCCGGTGTCACGCCCCAGCGACCGAGCTGCAACGCCAACCCGGCGAGGTCCGCCGAAAGAATTTCCGCACTGGCGTACGCCGCCAGTTGTTCATGCTGATCCTGCGACCACAGGCGATAACACACGCCCGGTTCCAGACGCCCGGCCCGACCTGCACGCTGCGTGGCGCTGGCGCGGGAGATGCGCTGAGTATCGAGGCGGGTCATGCCGCTGCCGGGATCGAAACGCGGTACCCGCGCCAACCCGGCATCGATCACCACGCGCACGCCGTCGATGGTCAGGCTGGTCTCGGCGATGTTGGTCGCCAGCACCACTTTGCGAAAACCTGCCGGTGCCGGGTCAATCGCGGCGCGTTGCGCGGCCAGATCAAGCTCACCATGCAACGGGCAAAGCAGCACCTGTGTGCTATTGCCCAAGGCATCGGCCAGTTGTTGATGCACGCGCCGGATCTCCGCCTGCCCCGGCAGGAACACCAGCACGCTGCCGGTTTCATCGTTCAAGGCTTCGAGGATGGTTTGCACCAGCCGTGGTTCGATAAATTCGCCAGGCTGGAACGGCCGGCCCCAGCGCATCGCCACCGGGTACATGCGCCCTTCGCTGCGCAGGATCGGCGCGTCATCGAGCAAGCCGGCCAGACGTTCGCCTTCCAGGGTGGCCGACATCAAGAGGATTTTCAGTGGCTGGTCTTCGCGAAACAGCTCGCGGCCATTGAGGCTCAGGGCCAGCGCCAGATCCGCATCCAAGCTACGCTCGTGGAACTCGTCAAAGATCAGCAGCCCCACGCCATCCAGCGCCGGATCATCCTGCAAGCGCCGGGTAAGAATGCCTTCCGTCACCACTTCGATGCGGGTATTGGGGCCGACTTTGCTGTCGAGACGAATGCGATAGCCAACGGTTTCACCCACCTTTTTCACCCAGCTCGCTAGCCAAACGCTCCGCCGCCGCCCGCGCCGCCAGTCGCCGTGGTTCGAGCATCAGAATGGTCTGCCCCGCCAGCCACGCCTCGTTGAGCAAGGCCAATGGCACGCGGGTGGTTTTACCGGCGCCGGGCGGTGCTTCGAGCACGGCTTCGTGGCGTGTCGCCAAGGCTTCACGCAGGGCGGGTAAAACTTCATCAATCGGCAAAGAAATCATGCTGGCTCCCAAACAGAGCGGCGAGTATAACGGCGAACTGCTTGGCGTTAATCACAGTCCTAATTCATACAGACGCCCATTCGTTTTCAAATGACCCAGGAGATTTCATATGCGTATCCCCTTTCGCCTGATTGGCGGCGTTCTGGTCGCCACCCTGCTGACCCAAGTGACTGCCTGCGGATCGATTTTCTACCCGGACCGTCGCGGCCAGATCGACGGCAAGATTGACCCGGCCATCGCGGTGCTCGATGCCGTGGGCCTGTTGTTCTACGTCATCCCTGGCTTGATCGCCTTCGCCGTGGACTTCGCCACTGGCGCGATTTACTTCGAACCGGGCAAGACCGCCCAGGTAGCGCCGGAAAAACTCAAGGAAGCGATCGGTCCGGACGGTCAGGTCGATAACCGCAAGTTGCAGACCATTCTGGAAACCGAACTGGGCCGCAGCTTCCCGCTCGACGACCCACGCCTGATCCAGCACAAGGGCAGCACCCAGCAACTGGCCATGTTCGGCCTGCAACCTGCCGCATAAGGAAGCGCTTCACCCATGAGCACCAGTCTCGAACACGCTCGCCTGCTGCGGTTGGCGACCCGCGCCTCCGTGGCGGTGGCTTGCACGCTGATCATTGCCAAAGCCATTGCCTGGTGGCTGAGCGGTTCGGTGAGCATGCTCGCCGGGTTGACCGACTCGGCCCTCGACGGCATCACCTCGCTGCTCAACCTGCTGGCGGTGCATTACGCCTTGCGACCGGCGGATGACGATCATCGCTACGGCCACGGCAAGGCTGAATCGCTGTCGGGCATGGCCCAGGCGTTGTTTATTGGTGGCAGTGCGGTATTGATTTCGTTGCAGGCGATTGAGCGACTCAAGCATCCGGAACCGGTGGGCGCGCCGTGGATCAGCATCGGGGTGATTATTTTCTCCCTCGCACTGACCGTGGCGTTGCTGATGTTGCAGCATCGGGTGATCAAAGCCACTGGTTCCAACGCCGTGCGCGCCGACTCGCTGCATTACCGTTCTGACCTGATGCTCAATGGCAGCATCCTGGTGGCGCTGGTACTGGCCGGGTTCGGCTGGCATCAACTGGACGCGTGGTTCGGCCTGGGGATTGCGGTGTATATCCTCTGGAGCGCGGTGCAGATCGCCCGGGAAAGTTTTGCGGTGCTGATGGATGAAGAACTGCCGGCGGATGTCAGCCAGCACATGCTGGAATTGGCCTGCGGCGTACCGGGAGTGCTGGGGGCGCATGATTTGCGCACGCGGATTTCCGGTAACCACTGGTTTGTGCAGTTGCACCTGGAATTGCCGGGGGAGCTGACGTTGTCAGTCGCGCACGGCATCAGCGATCAAGCCGCCGACGCCATCCACGCCGCTTACCCGCGAGCCGAAGTGCTGGTGCACGCTGACCCGATAAGAGCAGCTGCAAGCGGTAAGCTTTAAGCTGCAAGCTCCAAGCTCCAAGCTCCAAGCTCCAAGCTCCAAGCTTGCCGCTTAAAGCTTGAAACTTGCAGCTGCTTTTATTCCACTTGATAACCGCGACTGCTCAGGCAGTTGCCCTGGGCCTGGCGGTAGGCTTGCACGACTGACGGATCAGGCTGGTACGTCGCGGTTTGCGGATTGAAGCCGCTTTGCTGCACCGCGTATTGCGAGCACTCGTAACCGTCCTGGGCGACTTGCTCCGGGGATTGGCCGTTGGCCGGATACGCGGTGACGTCAATGCCGTTGCTGGTCGGTTGCGGTTGCGGCGCGCCTGTCGGCGGCTCGACCACTACGTAATCCTGAGTGCTTTCTTCGTAGGCATAGTAGGAACCGGCGGCGAGGAACAACAGCGCGCCGCCGATCCATACTTCACGGGCGTAGTCGGGCATGTAATGCACACGAATCCCGCGTGGCGGCTGAACCACTACGTAACGCGGACCTTGTGGGCGATACCAGTAGCCGCCGGAGTAGAAGTAATCCTGGCCACGGTACGGCACACGGAAGTTGCGGTCCGGGAAGCGATCGACCATCTGACCGGGACGATACTGCGGGCCTGGGCCCCATCCGTTGCCGTGCCCGTTCGGGCGACCTTCCCAGCGATGGTCATCGGGACGCGGGCCCTGATTGCCGTTCTGCCAGTGCTGGTTGTTATCGTTGCGGCGCGGGATGTCCTGATAGTTGCCGTAGCGCGGCTGCTGGGTCTGGCGCACGGTGTCGGGCCGACCCTGGATCGGCAGGCTATTGGCCGGGAGTTGCGGCGGCGGTGGCGCCGGACGAACCTGGGTGTTGGCGTCGTGCGGCTGACGGTTCTGCCATTGGCCGTCGTTGCGGTTCTGGCCGTTGTGCTCGAACTGACGACTGTTGTCGCCGCGAATGATCTCGTTGTTCTGCGGACGCGGCTGATTTTGCTGCGGGTTGTTTTGCGGCCGGGGCTGGTTCTGATTGTCGCCGCCATGCCCCTGATTATTACCCTGATGCTCTGGCCCGCGCTGCCCGCCATGGGGGCTGCGGCTTTCCTGATCATCGGCGAGCGATTGCGCGCTGACACTTACACACAGCAAACCAACACCGGCCAAACGCCAGATGCGCGACTTCATGCTCTTCCTCACTGCGGGTTAGGGCTTGTACATGAGACTGGGAAAGCACAGGCCGGTTCTGCAACAGGTTATCAGTCACGCAACTTATTTATTGAGCAATAAAAAAGGGAGACCCGTCGGCCTCCCTTTGAGAACTTCGTCCGTGCTCGACGCTTATGACGTCGGCTCACCTCACGCCGTCTTCTGGACAGTGTGTAGCTCGGAGGCCGGCACATCCCCGGTGGGGTGGCGGCCGCGACTGGCCTGATTGGGCGAGTCGCTGTGGACTGTTTGTCCGAGCAGTGATTCTGTTAATAAGAATAGGCCTGGGGCGCTGGCAGAGGATTGCGAAGATTGCTCAAATAAACATCACTTGCGCAATTTTTAACCCTGGATAGATAATCCGCCGCAATAGTTACGACAAAGGACTGATTGATGAGCAAACTCGACCGTTACGACCTGAGCATTTTGGCGGAATTGCAGCGTGACGCGCGCATCTCCAACCAGGAACTGGCCGAACGCATCGGCCTGTCGCCTTCGCCTTGCTCGCGCCGCGTCAAACAGCTGGAAGACGACGGCTACATCTCCCGCCAGGTGGCCCTGTTGGACCGCAAGATGCTTGGCCTGAGCCTCACGGCCTACGTGCTGATCGGCATGGACCGCCACACGCCTGAACGTTTCGAGAATTTCGAAGCAGCGATCCGTACCTTGCCGCAGGTGCTGGAATGCAGCCTGGTGACGGGGATGGATGCGGACTATCAGCTCAAGGTGGTGGTGCCGGACATGGATCACTACCAGAAACTGCTGCTGGGGCATCTGACCCGAATTGAAGGGGTGACCAGCGTGCGGTCGAGTTTTGTGTTGAATCAGGTGTTGAACAGCACCGAGTTACCGTTGACGCATCTGCGCAGTTGATCGAGTTGCAGATCGTTTCCACGCTCCGCGTGGGAATGCCTCCCGGGACGCTCCGCGTTCCGCTCTTGAATCGTGACGCAGAGCGTCACTGGCTGCATTCCCACGCAGAGCGTGGGAACGATCAGCGCGCTCCGCGTGGGAACGATCAGTGTCCGGGGCGACGAATAACCGCGACACACTGCCGCAGGTCAATGCCCGCCTCACTCGCCGTGCCGTATACTCGCCCCCGCCCTTTTAGCCTCGCCCGCGCTGGAGATGTTCGATGGATCCTGCAGTATTCGAAGAGTGGATGATGACTGGCTTGGTCAGCATCCTGATTATTTTCATGGGTTTCATCGTCTGGGACCTGGCGAAGAAATCCAAGGCTGGCAAGTTCGGCACCATGATTCTGTTCTTCGTGCTGGGCCTGGGGATCTTCGCGTTCATCATCAAAAGCGTGGTCATCGCCTACATCGAAACCAGCTCATAACCGCGCCGGTACTTCCTTCCACTGGCCCTGATCGAGCCCTTCGATCGTCCAGTCGCCAATCCTGACCCGCACCAGACGCAACGTCGGCAAGCCGACCGCCGCGGTCATGCGCCGCACCTGACGGTTGCGCCCTTCGCGAATCACCAACTCCAGCCAACTCGTGGGCACGCTTTTGCGAAAGCGCACCGGCGGATTGCGCGGCCACAGCTCCGGCTCTTCCAACTGCCGCGCTTCGGCGGGCAAGGTCATGCCGTCGTTCAGCTCGACGCCATCGCGCAGGCGTTGCAACTGCTCGGCGTTCGGCTCGCCTTCCACTTGCACCCAATAGGTCTTGGCCAGTTTGTGTTTCGGGTCGGCGATCCGCGCCTGAAGCTGGCCGTCGTTGGTCAGCAGCAGCAAACCTTCGCTGTCGCGGTCCAGTCGTCCTGCCGGGTAAATGCCGGGAATCTCGATGTAATTCTTGAGCGTCGCCCGCCCTTCTGCGTCGCTGAATTGCGTCAGCACATCGAACGGTTTGTTGAACAGAATCAGTTTCGGCTCGGCCGGTGGCGCTTTGGCGACACGGCGCGGGGCGGATGACGAGGTATTCGCGCCAGGGCGGCGGGAAACGGGACGTGGAGGACGCGACATGGGGAAAGGAACATCTAACGGTCAGGGCTGCTAATGCTAGGGCGTGCCATCGATTATTGCCACAGCAGTGGAAATAATCGATGGCACGCCCTGCCCCAACCGCTAAATGACCATGACAACTGTTATCGGAACGGCGGCTCGTCGAAGCTGCGCAGTTTGCGCGAGTGCAACGAGTTGAGTTCAGTGCGCAACAGATCCACCGCCTCGATGCCGATCTTCAAGTGCTGGCTGACCGCGCGTTCATAGAAAGCGTTGGCCGAACCCGGCAGCTTGATTTCGCTGTGCAGCGGTTTGTCCGAGACGCAGAGCAACGTGCCATACGGCACCCGCAGGCGATAACCCTGGGCGGCGATGGTGCCGCTTTCCATGTCCACGGCCACGGCGCGGGACAGGTTGATCAGCGGTCGTTCCTGCGCCCAGCGCAATTCCCAGTTCCGGTCGTCGTAAGTCAGCACGGTGCCGGTGCGCAGGCGTTTCTTCAGCTCATCGCCCTTCTCGCCAGTGATGTTGGCCGCCGCTTGCTGCAAGGCCATCTGCACTTCGGCCAGGGCCGGGATCGGAATGTTCGGCGGCACCACCCGGTCGAGAATCCCGTCGCGACGCATGTAGGCGTGAGCCAGCACGTAGTCGCCAATGGTCTGGGACTGACGCAGGCCGCCACAGTGGCCGATCATCAGCCAGCAATGCGGACGCAGCACGGCCAGGTGGTCGGTGATGTTCTTGGCGTTGGACGGGCCGACGCCAATGTTCACCAGCGTCACGCCGTGGCCATCGCTGGCGATCAGGTGATAGGCCGGCATCTGGTAGCGGTGCCAGACCACGCCCGCCGCAATTGCGGAAGCTTCGCCGTGGTCCATGCTTTTTTCAATGATCACATTGCCGGGCAAGACCATACGCACGAAACGCGGATCGCTGCGCAATTGCTCCAGGCCATGCACGATGAATTGGTCAACGTAACGATGGTAGTTGGTCAGCAGGATCCACGGCTGCACATGCCGCCAGTCGCTGCCGGTGTAATGCACCAGCCGGCGCAGGGAGAAATCCACCCGCGCCGCATCGAACAGCGCCAAGGGCAGCGGATCGGTGTTTTCCCAGTCGTACAGGCCATCGGCGATGCCGTCGGTGGCGGCGGACAGGTCGGTACTCGGGAACACCCGCGCGAGCGTGGCTGCGGTGACGCCGGAACCGGCCAGTTCATCGCCTTGCTCGACTACGTACGGATACGGAATGTTCTGCTGGCTGACGCCGACTTCCACCGTGACGGTGAAGTCGTGCATCAGCGGCACCAGTTGTTCCAGCAGGTATTTACGGAACGCCGCCGGGTGGGTGACGGTGACGCTGTAGGTCCCCGGCAGCTGCACCTTGGCGTAGGCGCGGGTGGTTTGTGGCACTTCGCCCTGGCAGAGGTAGGTCAGGCGCAGCTCGGGATAACGAAACATCGCCCGCTGTTCGGCGTCCGGTTCGATACGATCCTTGAGGTAACGCTTGAGCGCCTGATTCAGCGCAGAGGTGGCCTGCTCATGCAGGGCGGCGAGCCGGTCGACGGCTTGTTCGGCGGTTTGAACAACAATAAACGCTTCGGTCACGATCAGCTTCCTGTGTTCTGACATGCAGACCTTCATCTTGCCTGCATCGTCGCTTCACGGGAACAGTGGCGTGAGGATGGCGACCCACCCTCTCCAACCACAGGGTATCGGTGTGCCTTTGATTGGATTATCAAAAGCCTTGCGGGGCCGAGCGCGCCACGATTGCTTCCACGTCCAGCCCACGCGGCAACGCGCCATACACCCTTCCCGCCTGACCCAGCCGACTGGCGATAAACCCGTCACTGACCGCCGCACTCCCCGCCTCCAGCAACAACCTGGCCTGCAAGCCCAGCGCAATGTCTTCAGTCAGCTGCCGGGCGCGGTATTGAATGTCGCTGGTGTCCTTGAACGCCGCCTGCAATTGGCTGATGTGCGCGGCCAGGCGTTTGTCGCCGTGGCCATCGCCCAACTCGCTGAACAGCACATCCAGCACACCCGGCTCTTTCGACAAGGCCCGCAGCACGTCGAGGCATTGCACGTTGCCGGAACCTTCCCACGTCGAGTTCACCGGCGCCTCCCGGTACAAACGCGGCAGGATGCTTTCTTCGACATACCCGGCACCGCCCATGCATTCGGCGGCTTCGTTGATCATTCCGGGGGCACGTTTGCAGATCCAGTATTTGCCCACCGCCGTTACCAGCCGGGCGAATTTGGCTTCATGGCTGTCATCCAGATGATCCAGCGCCTTGCCCATGCGCAAGCTGAGCGCCAAAGCGGCTTCGCTTTCCAGGGCCAGGTCGGCCAGTACGTTCTGCATCAACGGTTGTTCGCTGAGCAACTTGCCGCCGACCGTGCGGTGGGCGCAGTGATGGCTGGCCTGGGTCAGGGCCTGGCGCATCAGGGCGCTGGAACCGACCATGCAATCGAAGCGGGTCATGGCAACCATTTCGATGATGGTCGGCACGCCCCGGCCTTCCTCGCCGATCATCCACGCCAGGGCGCCACGGAACTCGACTTCGCTGGACGCGTTGGAGCAATTGCCGAGTTTGTTTTTCAGGCGCTGGATGTAGAACTGATTGCGCGTGTCGTCTGGGCGATGGCGTGGCAGCAGGAAACAGGTCAGGCCCTTGTCGGTCTGGGCCAGGGTCAGGAACGCATCGCACATCGGCGCCGAACAGAACCACTTGTGCCCCACCAGTTCATAGGCCTGGCCCGGACCGCTGGCGCCCACCGGATAAGCCTTGGTGGTGTTGGCCCGCACGTCGGTGCCGCCCTGTTTCTCGGTCATGGCCATGCCGATGGTGACGCCGGCCTTGTGGGCCATGCCGACGTTGCGTGGGTCATATTCGGTGGCGAGGATTTTCGGTAGCCACTGCTCGGCCAGACTCGGTTGCAGGCGCATCGCCGGGACGCTGGCGAAGGTCATGGTCAGCGGGCAACCGCTGCCGGCCTCGGCCTGGCTGTGCAGGTAACTCATGGAGGCGCGCGCAACGTGGGCGCCGGATTGCGGATGCGCCCAGGGCAACGAGGTCAAACCGTGCTCGACCGCCGTGCGCATCAGTTCGTGATAGGCCGGGTGAAACTCCACCAGATCGATGCGATGACCATAACGGTCATGGCTGACGAACACCGGTTTGTTCTGATTGGCCAGGAACCCGGCCTCCATCAGCGGCCCACCGGCCAGCGCGCCATACGCGTCGATCCGTGATTCGGCCCAACCGGCGCCAAAGCGTCGCGACCACTCCTGCAACGGCAGGTCGATGCGATACAGGTTGGTGCCGTCCAGAGACGGTGGCTGGTTGGTGACTTCGTGGGTTTCGGCGAACTGATGCAGGTTCATGACGGGGCTCCTTTGGTCAGCCAGGAATCCAGTTAAGCACCGGCCCTTGGCTGATCAAAGTGTCATATCCGCCCAATTACCGGCGCTTTCACCCTAGTTCGTAACAAAGTACTCGCCGGTATAACGCGGCCTGCAAGTCCTCGAACTTCACCGGTTTGCTCAGGTAATCAATCACCGCGCCGGCTGTGCGGCCTTCCCGATCAACATTCAGCGCCACCATGAACACCGGCAACTCGGCACACCCCGGCAAGCCACGGATCTGGCAGCAGAGGGAAGCACCGTCCTGAGCCGGCAGCTGACAATCGAGCACCACTGCATCGAAGGTTTCGCGCTGCAAATGGTCGAGCGCGGCCGCGCCGCTGTCGGCGGATCGCACCCGGAACCCGAGCTTGAGCAACATCCCGCGCATGACCAGTTGATTGATGCTGTTGTCATCCACCAGCAGCACCGTGCAGTCCTGGGGCTGCCGCAGACGCGGGAGGTCACGGGTCGTCGATGGCGTTGGCGTGCGCTCGACCGGCGGCAACGCGACTTCGATATCGAGCTGGAAGCGGCTGCCGCGTCCAGGTTCGGAGCGGTGGGTCAGGCGCCCGCCGAGCAATTCGACCAATTGCCGGCAGATCGCCAGGCCAACCCCCAAACCACCGTATTCGCGGGTCATCGAGCCGTCGAGCTGGAAGAAGCGCTGATACATCGTCGCTTCTCCCAAATCGGTGAAGCCAATGCCGGTGTCGATCACCGCAAAGGACAGCGCCAACCGCCCCTCCTCCATCGTCTGGCCGGTTACCCGCAACGCCACACCGCCGACCCGAGTGAACTTGATCGCGTTGTCCAGCAGGCATTCCAGGCATTGCATCAGTTTGCTGCGGTCGCCGAGCAGGCGATCGGGCAGCCCCGGCGTGACCTCGACCTTGAGGTCCAGCGACTTGCCGGACGCATTGCCTTCGAACTGCACACGCAAGGCCTCGACCGCGCCGCGCAAGCTGAAAGCTTCCGGGTAAGCCTTGAGCTTGCCGGCCTGCAACTCGGTAAGGGTGAGGATGCCGTTGACCATGCGCATCATGTCCCGCGCCGAACCGGCGGCGGTTTGCTGGTATTGCTCCAGCTCCGGGTCCATCTCGACGGTCTGCATCAATTCCAGCGAACCGATCACCCCGTTCATCGGCGTGCGCAGTTCGTGGGTCAGGGTCGCGAGGAATTCGTCCTTGAGCTTGTTGCTGCGGGCCAGTTGCTGGTTGAGCACTTCCAGCTTTTGCCCGGCATCGAACAGGGTCTGCGCCTGCTGCTCACGCATGGCGTTGATGCGATCCGCCAGGGCCAGGGACAGCAGCGCGACTTCAATCGCCGAGCCGATCTGGCTGGCGTACATGGTCAGGAACACGTTCGGCAGGTAACCGAGCACCATCAGGGTATTGACGATGCCGCCGAGCAAAAACGCCGACCAGGCAATGATGAAATAACGCGCCACCCGCAGGCCCCGGGCCCAGGCGAAGATCCCGGCGGCAAAAATCACCACGGTAAACAGCAGCGCGAGGGTCGTGGCCAGGCGCAGGGCCAGAGCGTAACTGGTCATCAGCGACAAGCCGACCACCACCGCGCCAAACGCGATCAGTGCCAACAGCACGCGATCGAGCCAGCGGCTGTGTTCCTTGGTTTGCAGGAAGCTGCGGGCGAACTGGCTGCCGAACAGCCCGGCGCAACCGATGAAGAACGGCGTCGCGGCGTTGGCCCACCACGGGTTGTCCGGCCAGAAATACTCCACCGCCGCGCCGTTCACCGACAGCTGATACAAGCCGAACGAGGCGATGTAGAAGATGTAATAGAGGTAACTGGTGTCGCGCACGCTGAGGAAGATGAACAGGTTGTAGACCACCATCCCCAGCAATACGCCGTAGATCAGGCCCAACACATACAGGCGCACCGGTTGCTCTTCGAGGTACGCGGTGCTCGACCACAAGGTCACCGGCGCCTGGATCGAGCCTTCGCTTTGCAACCGCAGGTACACGGTTTGCGCCTGGTCGGGTTTGAAATTCAGGTTGAACAGGTAGTTGTTCTGGCGGATTTCGCGACTGGCAAACGGCAGCGCATCGCCGGTGCGTCGGATCAGTTGATAGTCGCCAGCGGCATCGGGCAAATACAGATCAAGGTGATCGAGGGGCGGATAGGCCAGTTCCAGCAACCAGGTCCGTTGCGTCTGCGGATTGGTCGGACGGTAGTGCAGGTCGATTTTCAGCCAGAACACCGAACGCGAATAACCGGCGTTGAGGGTGGCTTTATCGTGGGTCTTGAAGTTGCCGGCGGCGGCTTGCGCACGGACATCGGCGATGCTCGCCTGACCGCCCGCGTCTTCGTACACCTGCAGGGTTCGACCCAGGGGAAGGCTCTGGGTGAACTCGTCAAATTCAACGGCGCTCGCCAGGAGGGGCAAGCACAACAGCAACATCAGCAAATAGCGCATTTAAGCCCCAGCGTGGCCTGTCCGGTCCTGTCAGGAAGCCCCCCATTCCTTTTGAGTAGACGTAAAACCGGTATTACCTGTTATTGGTTTGGATCCACTCTAGCATAGCCGTTGATGGCCATTGAGCACCATTGAAATTTTTCCGGTAGAGGCTCTAGCACGGGCGTTCCAGCGCAGGGTATTGAGATAGAGCTGTTGGTCTGGTCAGAATATGACAATGATCCCGATCCACTGAACCTTTGTGGCGAGAGGGCTTGCCCCCGTTGGGGTGCGAAGCGCCCCCATTTGCCTTCTGCCTGGAACACCGTTTCTGCAAGTTTGCGACTGCTTCGCAGCCGAACGGGGGCAAGCCCCCTCGCCACACTGTATCGGCAATTCCTGGTGTCACTGCACCCGAAAAAACAGCATTGGTGGTAAGCTCGCGCACCATGAATATCTACAGCTCTCGCCCCGTTGTCCTCTGTCTCTCCGGCCACGACCCAAGTGGTGGCGCCGGCTTGCAGGCAGATATCGAAGCCCTGCTCGCCCAGGGTTGTCATGCGGCTCCGGCCGTCACCGCCCTGACCGTGCAAGACACGGTCAACGTCACGGATTTCCGCGTCCTCGACCGTGAGTGGGTGTTGGCCCAGGCCAACGCCGTGCTCAACGACTCCGAAGTCGCGGCCGTGAAACTGGGCATGCTCGGTTCCCTGGAAATGGTCGACACCGTGGTCGAACTGCTCTCGGCGCACCCGCATTTGCCGGTGGTCTGCGACCCGGTGCTGCGCGCCGGTGGCGGCGGACGCCTGGGCAAGGACGAAGTCGGCTACGCCATGCGCGAACGCCTGCTGCCTCTGTCCATCATCGCCACCCCGAACCTTCCCGAAGCGCGCATCCTCGCCGAACTGCCCGACGGCACCGCGGACGAGTGCGCGGAAAAACTCCTGCCGTTCGTCAAACACCTGCTGATCACCGGCGGCCATGGCGATGAACACGAAATCCACAACCGTCTGTACAGTCGCGACGGTCGTCGCGAAACCTTTACCTGTCAGCGTTTGCCCGGCAGTTATCACGGCTCCGGTTGCACCCTGGCCAGCGCGTTGGCCGGTCGTCTGGCCCAGGGCGAAAACCTCGCCAGTGCCGTGCAGACCGCGCTTAACTACACGTGGCGTACCCTGCGCGATGCCGAGCAACTGGGCAAAGGCCAGTTCGTGCCGCGCCGCCTGCCGCTGGATTTCTGTTCCTGACTTTTGATGCGTGAAGCGCCGAGGCTTGTCCGATGAAACTACGTGGCCTGTACGCCATTACCGATAGCCAGTTGCTGGCCGGTAAATTTCTACCGTATGTGAAAGCGGCGCTGGACGGCGGCGTAACCCTGCTGCAATACCGCGACAAGAGCAGCGACGAAGCCCGTCGCCTGCGTGAGGCTGAAGCCCTGCGTAACTTGTGCGAACTTTACAAGACTCAACTGATCATCAACGACGACTTCGATCTAGCTGCGCGCCTAGGTGTTGGTTTGCACCTGGGCCAGACCGACGGCCCGCTGACCCCGGCCCGCGCCTTGCTCGGTCGCCAGGCCATCATCGGTTCGACCTGCCACGCGCAACTCGAACTCGCCGAACAAGCGGCCAAGGAAGGCGCGAGTTACGTCGCCTTCGGCCGCTTCTTCAACTCCAACACCAAACCCGGTGCCCCCACCTGCAGCCTCGACTTGCTCGACCAGGCCCGCAGCAAACTGCACCTGCCGATCTGCGCGATCGGCGGCATCACCCTGGACAACGCCGCGCCGCTGGTGGCCCACGGCGTCGATCTGCTGGCGGTGGTGCATGGCCTGTTTGGCGCCGAGAGCACGGCTGAAGTCACCCGCCGCGCCCGCGCCTTCAATGAATTACTGAAAGTCTGATTAGAGAGCCCGATCATGTCTCGTTCCGAAACCCTGTTTGCCGATGCCCAGAAACACATTCCCGGTGGCGTGAATTCCCCGGTTCGCGCGTTCAAGAGCGTTGGCGGCACGCCGCTGTTCTTCAAACACGCTGAAGGTGCCTACGTCACTGACGAAGACGACAAGCGTTATGTGGATTACGTTGGCTCCTGGGGCCCGATGATCCTCGGCCACAGCCACCCGGACGTGCTCGACGCCGTGCGTAAACAGCTGGAACACGGCTTGTCCTACGGCGCGCCGACCGCGATGGAAACCGAGATGGCCGACCTGGTCTGCTCGATCGTGCCGTCGATGGAAATGGTGCGCATGGTCAGCTCCGGCACCGAAGCGACCATGAGTGCGATCCGCCTGGCCCGTGGTTTTACCGGCCGCGACGCGATCATCAAGTTCGAAGGCTGCTACCACGGCCACTCCGACAGCCTGCTGGTCAAGGCCGGTTCCGGTCTGCTGACCCAAGGCGTACCGAGTTCGGCGGGTGTCCCTGCTGACTTCGCGAAACACACCCTGACCCTGCCGTTCAACGACATTGACGCCGTGGAAGTCATGCTCGCCGAAGTCGGCCAGACCGTGGCATGCATCATCGTCGAGCCGGTGGCCGGCAACATGAACTGCGTACCGCCGGCACCGGGTTTCCTCGAAGGCTTGCGGACCCTGTGCGACAAGCACGGCGTGGTGCTGATCTTCGACGAAGTGATGACCGGTTTCCGCGTGGCACTCGGCGGTGCCCAGGCGCACTTCGGCGTGACCCCGGACCTGAGCACCTTCGGCAAGATCATCGGCGGCGGCATGCCGGTCGGCTGTTTCGGCGGCAAGCGCGAAATCATGTCGCACATCGCGCCACTGGGCCCGGTGTATCAGGCAGGCACCTTATCGGGTAACCCGCTGGCCATGGCCGCCGGCCTGACCACCCTGCGCCTGATCAGCCGTCCGGGCTTCCACGCCGAACTGAGCGACTACACCAGCCGCCTGCTCGATGGCCTGCAACAGCGCGCCGATGCGGCGGGCATCCCATTCGTGACCACCCAGGCGGGCGGTATGTTCGGCCTGTACTTCAGCGGTGCCGACGACATCGTGACCTTCGATGATGTGATGTCCAGCGACGCCAACCTGTTCAAGCGCTTCTTCCACTTGATGCTGGAAGGTGGCGTATACCTGGCGCCGAGTGCCTTCGAAGCCGGCTTCACCTCGATTGCCCACGGCGAAACCGAGTTGAAACTGACTTTGGATGCTGCCGAACGCGCCTTCGCCGCACTGAAATAACGCTGTGCCGCTGACGTTGGCGATTGCCAGCGTCAGCTTTTACCTACATTCCTGCGTCTTTTCCTACCCTTGTGCCAATAATCTCCCGCAAAGTAGGCGATATATTCCCCGCGCAGCAGAAAAACGAGTAAAGACTTTGTAAGGTTGGCCCTGCTTATTTCATAATGCGCGCTTATTGGATCCCTCGATGGGTCCGCGCGCCCTTCAGAGGTAAGTCGATTCCCATGAACCGCACCGGCCGCACCCTTGCATTGGGCTGCCTGTTGCTCCTTCAGCCCCTGCTCGCGCTCGCACAAGCAGGCGGCAACTCGTTGTTGATCCCAGCGATGGGTCGCTGCACCCTCAATACTCAGCCGCAAGACCTGACGCAAGCGCTGGCCGCCTGCCAGAAAGCGTCGGATGAAGGGGATGCGCAAGCGCAATACGAGTTGGGCGAGTTCTACTACGACGGCAAAAATACGCCGCGTGACCTCGATAAAGCGCTTAAATTCTTCGAAAAGGCCTCGCTGCAAGGCCACGCCCAGGCGCAATTCAAACTCGGCACCATGTTCTTCCACGGCGAAGGCGTGCCGGCCAATAACGTTCAGGCCTATATCGTGCTGAAAATGGCCGCGGTCAACGGCGCAGAAGATGCGTTGGACACCGCCGATGAAGTCGCCGAGAAAATGCCCCGCGAAGATCTGGAAGTGGCCACGCAGGTGCTGGGGCAAATCTTCCGTAAATACCTGATGGAATTGCAGAGCGCCGATGGGCGGACGCCTTTCTCGCCGCTGCCCTGATCCCCCCCTCAAGGCGATAACAGATAGCCTTGCCGATACGCCTCGACGCCAGCAACATGGGCGATCGTCATGCCCGCCGTGGCCATTCGCCGTAACGAACGCACATACAGCAGCCCTTCCCGGACACAAGCCACCGTCGTGACACGGTCGCTGACCGGATCGATGATCTCAGCCACCACCTGCCCGGCCGCCAGATAATCACCAACCTGCGCACAAAACACGATCAGCCCGCCAAATGGACTTATCAGCGGTTCGACACCCGCCAGCGGCGTCGGTCGGTTGAGCAACGGCGGTAAAGGTGGTGCGTCAGCGTCGATCGCGCCAACGTGGGTCAAGTAATTGATCAAACCCTGGCAGTCCTGCCCCGCCAGCTCATGGCTTACGTCAGCCACTCCCCGCAACTCTACCGTCACCGCAAACCCCGGCCTCGCAAAGCGCCCAGGGAAACGTGCCTGCATCTGCGACCAGAACAGCGTGAAACTCTCATCGAACGAGCGCCCGCCTGCGTCTTTTGCCATAAAGCAGGCCTTGGCACCCAGATACCTGGCCAAGGGTTCGACCTGGGTCCAGAAATCCGGTGACAGGTACAGATGCTGTACGGCCTCAAAGTCGCAATGCAGGTCCAGCACGATATCGGCATCGCAGGCCAGGGTTTGCAGAACCAGACGCAAGGATTGCAGCTGGGTCGTGGGGATCTGGCTGGCCAATACCTGCAACAGGGTCGAACGGATCAGCCCCAGATTGTCGTCGAGGCTGTCGGTCAACCCGGTCATCACTGCATCGCCCACTTGCTGGCTGACATCCAGAAAGAACCGATTGAAGTTTTCTCGGCTGTCGTTATCGAAACGTCCTTGGGGGACGTCCATCAGCACTTGCTCCAGCCCTGCCGGATTGGCGACCGGCACCAGCACGATTGGTTTGCGCAGTAGATTGGCGGCTTCCAATTCTTCCAACCGTCGCTTGAGATGCCACAGCACCAGCATCCCCGGCAGTTCGTCGGCGTGCAGGGACGATTGGATATAGATCTTGCCGTCCGCGTGCGCCGGGCCGTAATGGAAGCTGTGAATCTGCCGCGCCGTGCCCGGCACCGCCGCCAGCAAATGATGTTGTTTGGTCTGCATCGGATCTCCCGTCGGCCGGAACCGGGAACGCACTGCCAACACCGCCCCGGCCAGGTCAAAAAGTCGGTTAGTTGCCGCTGAACATGTCCACACCGTCGAAGTACGTGTCTTGCAACCGCACATAGGTGCCGTCGGCATGCAGGGCGGCCAACCCCCGATCCAGCATGGTTTTCAAGGTGGCATTGCCTTTGGCGATGCCAATACCGCTTGTCGACGGCATCAGCTCGCTTTCAATCAGCGGCCCCAGGACAAAACCGGCACCCCGGGGCGAACTCAGGAAGCCGCTCTGAGCCTGCTGCGCATCCTGCAAAGAGGCTTGCAAGCGACCTGCGACCAGATCGGCGTAGGCCTGCTCCTGATCCGGGTAAGCCAACACTTTCATGCCCGCCTTGGCCAATACCTGCCTGGCATAGATTTCCTGGGTGGTGCCCTGCAAATAGCCAACGGACTGGCCCTTGGGTTCTTCAAGGTTTTCGCCCTTCCTGAACACCATGGCCGTGGGACTGGAAAAAACCTCCGAGGAGAAATCGATAACCTTCAGCCGCGCCGCAGTAATGCTCATGGACGCCAATATCGCGTCGATCTTTCCGGCCAGAAGACTGGGGATCAGGCCATCAGAGTCGATTTCAACCCACTGGCAACGAACTTCCAGATGCGCGCAGATACCATTGCCGATATCAATCTCGAAACCGACCAACTTGCCAGTCTCATCCTTATAAGCGAAGGGTGCGTAGTTGGGGTCAGCACCGAATCGTATGACTTCATAATCTTTGGCAAAGAGTGAAACGCTGAATAACACAACGACCAATAGCAATAACAACAGGATTATTTTTTTCATTGTTCTATTCCTTGTTATTAGAAGAACAGGACTGCGTTACAACACGTCCAGATACGGAACCTCTCGACGCATCGTTAATGAAGCGGCGGGCGCATCGAACTCTCGCCCCAGCCGATGCCCGCCATACACGGCCGCCGCAATCGTGCCTGGCGCCAGACAGTCACCGACCAACTCTACGGTTTGAATACCGACATCCCGCCACACTTGCGGCGCATCATGGAGCGCCTGGTACAGCGCTTGATCGGGCTCCCGGGAAGTCACCAACAGCAACGAGGCCGCCGGAATCACACGCGGTCGGCCGGTATAGACACAGCCCGCCATCACACCATCGGGCGTGACGCTGCACAGCGTGTGGGACGCGATGATGGTGATATTCAGCTCCAGCAGGCGACGCTGGATGCGGTGCTGCTCGAGGGTGTTGTGGGTCCATGTCGCCACGTCCGCCGCCGGGGTGACGAAGATCACTTCCACCCCCCGATCCACCAGATGCTCGGCCAGTACGCTGCCAAGGTAATAGTGATCGTCGTCGAACAACAGCACGGGGGACGGCGGGATGGCGCCAGCCAGCACATCATCCGGAGTCAGCACGGGGATGCCGGACAAACCCGGCAGGACCTGGCGCAAAGCCCGACCCAGACCGTCCCGGCGCCAGTGAGATCCGGTTGCGATGAAGACGTGCTCGGCGGCAAAGTCCAGCACATCCTGGGCGTTCAGCCGGCTCTCGCGGTAGATGTCCACTGAGGCCAGCCGATTCAGCGCGTCGAGGCGATAGTCGACCACCCGTGACCAGCTCGCCAACCCCGGGAGCCTGGACTCAAGCGTCACGCGACCGCCCAGGTTGCGCGAGCTTTCTACCAGCGCCACGTCCATGCCCCGCAGGCCTAGCACCCGCGCGCATTCAAGCCCGGCAGGCCCCGCCCCGATCACCAGCGCCCGGCCGGGATGGCCCACACGCGCCACCGACTCAGGATGCCAGCCCCGCCGCCACTCTTCGCCCATGGTCGGGTTCTGGGTGCAGCGCAACGGTGTGCTGGTGTGATCACCACTGACGCAGATATTGCAGCCGATGCACTCACGGATTTCGTCCATCCGCCCTTCTTCGATTTTCTTCGGCAGAAAGGGATCAGCAATGGAGGGGCGCGCGGCACCGATCAGGTCCAGCACCCCGCGGCGCACCAGCGACACCATGGTGTCAGGCGAGGTGAATCGACCAACCCCCACCAGCGGCTTGCGGGTCAGCGCCTTGAGCCCCAGCAACAATGTCTCTTGATAGCCCTCGCTGGCAAAGCGCGAGGTCACACTGTCGTTGGCCCAGTCGGCGACATTGACGTCCCACAGGTCGGGCAAATCCGCCAGCATCGAGAAGATTTCAGCGCCTTCGCCCTCCCGGGACAGGCCGTCGGCGGCCTGCTCATCCACCGCCAGGCGCACGGCCACCGCACAACGATCACCCACCGCGTCCCGGGTGTCTTCAATCAATTCGCGCAACAGACGCACACGGTTCTTCAGCACTCCGCCGTATTCATCGGTGCGGCGATTGTTGCGCGGGGTCAGGAAATGAAACGGCAGGCCGAGGTCGTGGCCCGCGTATACGTAGACAATGTCGAAACCCGCCTGACGCGCCCGCAACGCAGCAGCCCGGTGCATCTGGCGCAGTTGCTGGATATCGGCCCGGCTCATGGCCCTGGCCTGTACGGGGTCATAGCTGCGCACCGGCGTGTTTGACGGCGCCCACGGGATTTCGCGACTGTATCGATTGGGGGCGGAGTAGCCGTTGAAAGCCAGTTCAACACCGGCCAATGAACCATGCTGATGGACCGCCTCGCACATGCGGGCCAGTGCCGGGATGTCACGCTCATCCCACAGACGCGCCTCTATATAAGGGGAGAATTCGCTCAGGGGACTGATCTCGCATTCCTCCGTGCAGACCACCCCCCAGCCCCCCTCGGCTTTTATTCCACGCATGCGAGCCATTGCCGAGGGATGCACATGCCCCATGCCATTGCAGTGGGGCACCTGGTAAAAACGGTTACGCGTACGAACGGGGCCAATCTGGACCGGCTCGAAAAGAATGTCATAACGAGAATCGCGCACAGAGCTACCCCCGAACCAATAAGTCCGCCAATAACTGTTTCATAAATAGGCAGTGCTTGATTAGCCGCCGAGTGGCAACTTGCGTTCAACGTTGGGCATCGCCAACAAACTTTTGACGCAACCGGGCAATTGACCGTAAACGGTTTTCAGTTTGCGGTTTTTTATGGTTGGACTCATGGCATTCACTGCATGACCACAACCTGATATTTTTCCGACAAGCAGTCAATACGCCGGATAAATATCAGAAGCGTCCTACACACTGAAATCAGACGACACAAAGTCGAGGCGAAAGCTATTTTTCAGGCATCGGCATCGGAAACGGCATCACATTGCCGACCGCGCCGCGGGCTTCGCTGATTTTCGGCGTACCGAGGCGCTCGACTTCGTCGATGCGCACGATCGAATGCATCGGCACGAAACTGCGCACCACGCCCTCGAACTGAGCCTTGAGTTTCTCTTCGCTCGGATCGACGACCACTTGCGTGCGCTCGCCAAAGACGAACTCTTCCACTTCCAGGAAGCCCCACAGATCACTTTGATAGATCTGCTTGGCATACATTTCGTACACCTGGCCCTGGTTGAGGAAAATCACCTTGTAGATTGGGGCTTCACGTTTGGTCATGGTGGGCGGGCAACACATTGGGGATAAAAATGAGGGCGCGAACTATAGCATAGCCACCGGACGCACAACGGTAGGAACCTTGGGACATGTTCCCTATAATGCGCGGTTCTTTGAATCACGTGATGACTCTGTCCATGGCCAAGAAGCTTTACATCGAAACCCACGGTTGCCAGATGAACGAGTACGACAGCTCGCGCATGGTCGATCTGCTGGGTGAACATCAGGCCCTGGAAGTCACCGCTCGCGCCGAAGATGCCGACGTGATCCTGCTCAACACCTGCTCGATCCGTGAACGCGCCCAGGACCGGGTGTATTCCCAGCTCGGTCGCTGGCGCGAATTGAAACTGGCCAACCCGGACATGGTGATCGCCGTCGGCGGATGCGTGGCCAGCCAGGAAGGCGCCGCCATCCGCGACCGCGCACCGTATGTGGACGTGGTCTTCGGCCCGCAAACCCTGCACCGCCTGCCGGAAATGATCGATGCTGCCCGCGCCACTAAGCTGCCGCAAGTCGACGTCTCGTTCCCGGAAATCGAAAAATTCGACCATTTGCCCGAGCCGCGCATCGATGGCCCGAGCGCTTACGTGTCGGTAATGGAAGGTTGCAGCAAGTACTGCACGTTCTGCGTGGTGCCCTACACCCGGGGTGAAGAAGTCAGCCGGCCGTTCGACGACGTGATCGCCGAGATCATTCACCTGGCCGAAAACGGCGTGCGCGAAGTGACCCTGCTGGGGCAGAACGTCAACGGTTATCGCGGCACCACCCACGATGGGCGCCTGGCGGATCTGGCCGAGCTGATCCGCGTGGTGGCCGCCGTCGATGGCATCGACCGGATTCGCTACACCACGTCGCACCCGCTGGAGTTCTCCGACAGCCTGATCCAGGCCCACGCCGATGTGCCGGAACTGGTGAAACACCTGCACTTGCCAGTGCAATCGGGTTCGGACCGCATCCTGTCGGCGATGAAGCGCAACCACACCGCGCTGGAATACAAATCCAAACTGCGCAAGCTGCGGGCCGCCGTGCCGGGGATCTGCATCAGTTCCGACTTTATCGTCGGCTTCCCGGGCGAGACCGAGAAAGACTTCGAACAGACCATGAAGCTGATCGAAGACGTCGGTTTCGACTTCTCCTACTCCTTCGTTTATAGCCAGCGCCCGGGCACTCCGGCCGCCGACCTGGCCGACGAAACGCCGGAAGCACTGAAAAAAGAACGCCTGAACGCGCTGCAACATCGCTTGAACCAGCAAGGTTTCGAGATCAGCCGACAAATGGTCGGCTCGGTCCAGCGGATTCTGGTGACCGATTATTCGAAAAAAGACCCCGGTGAGCTGCAAGGCCGGACCGAGAATAACCGTATCGTCAACTTCCGCTGCGACAATCCAACCCTGATCGGCCAATTCGCCGATGTGCATATTGATGCGGCACAGCCGCACTCATTGCGGGGCTCGCTGATCCAATAATCACCTGAATGCCCGTGACTGCGGGCTTTTTGTGGCGAGGGAGCTTGCTCCCGCTGGAGTGCGAAGCGCTCCCAATATCTGCAGGTTGTACTGAGGTGACTGGCTTGCGACTGCTTCGCAGCCGAGCGGGAGCAAGCTCCCTCGCCACAGGTATGAAGTGTCCGTTAGACATTGGTCTGTTTAAGAGCTTTCGTACCCAGCCCACTGGCGTTATCCTTGATTTCATCTTAATTGCCCCAGGGCGGCTAAATACGACCTTGAACGCACCCATCGAACCACATCGTTTTATCCTCGAGCCCTTTGAGGCTCGCCGCTTCGCCAATCTGTGCGGGCAATTCGACGAGCATCTGCGCTTGATCGAACAACGCCTGACCATCGAGATCCGCAATCGCGGAAACCAGTTCGAGCTGATCGGCGAACCCAAGCACACCACTTCTGCGGAAAACCTGATCCGCCGCCTGTACCGGGAAACCAAGGGTACGGAGCTGTCGCCGGATACGGTTCACCTGTTCCTGCAGGAATCGGCCGTCGAAGAATTGGACAACGTCTCCCCCGGCGAACCCTCCGTTGCCTTGCGCACCAAGAAAGGCATGATTCGCCCTCGCGGCTTGAATCAGCTGCGCTACGTGAAGGAAATCCTCGGTAACGACATCAATTTCGGCATCGGCCCGGCCGGTACCGGCAAGACCTATCTGGCCGTTGCCTGCGCGGTAGACGCGCTGGAACGCGAGCAGATTCGCCGCATCCTGCTGGTGCGCCCGGCGGTTGAGGCTGGCGAAAAGCTTGGCTTCCTGCCCGGCGACCTGTCGCAGAAAATCGATCCGTACCTGCGCCCGCTGTACGACGCGCTCTACGAAATGCTCGGCTTCGAACACGTGGCAAAGCTGATCGAGCGCCAGGTGATCGAAGTCGCACCGCTGGCTTACATGCGCGGTCGCACGCTGAACAACAGTTTCATCATCCTCGACGAAAGCCAGAACACCACCGTCGAGCAGATGAAGATGTTCCTGACCCGCATCGGCTTCGGCTCCACGGCGGTCATCACCGGTGACATCACCCAGGTCGACCTGCCCAAAGGCACCAAATCCGGGCTGCACCATGTGATCGAAGTCCTGAAAGACGTGCCGGGTATCAGCTTCACCCATTTCATGCCCAAGGACGTGGTGCGCCATCCATTGGTACAACGCATCGTCGAAGCCTACGAGCGCTTCGAGAATCGCGTGGCCGATGAAGCGCCAAAGGATAAACGCCACGATGCTTGAGCTTGATCTGCAACAGGCCACCGAAGCGCCTGTCCCCAGCGAAGCCGAGTTCCGCCAATGGTGCGAACTGGCCCTGCGCCAGCGCACTGCCGATTCTGAAATGACCATCCGTTTGGTCGACGAAGAAGAAGCCCGCGAACTGAACTTCACCTGGCGGCAGAAAGACTACGCAACCAACGTTTTGTCGTTCCCGGCCGACGTGCCCGACGAGTTTCTCGACATTCCCCTGCTGGGCGATCTGGTGATCTGCGTGGCGGTGGTCGAGCGCGAAGCCGCGGAACAAGGCAAGGAACCAAAGGCCCATTGGGCGCATCTGGTCATTCACGGCTGCTTGCATCTGCTTGGTTACGACCATATAGATGACGAGGAAGCCGAGGAAATGGAAGCACTGGAACGAACGTTGCTTGCCGAGTTGGGTTATCCCGACCCTTACGCGGACGACGAAACCGAAACATCCCCTATTGTTACAACAAAGGATTCAGAGTAATCGCTATGAGCGAAGATCGATCGAGCAACGGGCAGAAGTCATGGCTGGGTAAGCTCACCCAGGCTTTTGCCCACGAGCCGAAGAACCGCCAGGAGCTGCTGGAGCTGCTGCGCGACGCACACCAAAACAAACTGCTGGACAGCGAAGCGCTGGCCATCGTCGAAGGCGCCATCCAGGTGGCTGACCTGCAAGTTCGGGACATCATGGTCCCGCGCTCGCAGATGATCAGCATCAAGGCGACCCAGACACCTCGCGAGTTCCTGCCCGCCGTGGTCGACTCGGCCCACTCCCGCTACCCGGTGATCGGCGAAAGCCACGATGACGTGATGGGCGTGTTGCTGGCCAAGGACTTGCTGCCGTTGATCCTCAAGGAGAACGGCGACAGCTTCAACATCAAGGACCTGCTGCGCCCGGCCACGTTCGTGCCGGAGTCCAAGCGCCTGAATGTGCTGCTGCGCGAGTTCCGCGCCAACCACAATCACATGGCCATCGTCATCGACGAATACGGCGGCGTGGCGGGTCTGGTGACCATCGAAGACGTGCTGGAACAAATCGTCGGCGACATCGAAGACGAGCACGACGTCGAAGAGGACAGCTACATCAAGCCACTGCCCAGCGGTGACTTCCTGATCAAGGCCCTGACGCCGATCGAGAACTTCAACGAGTTCTTCGACAGCCAGTACTCCGACGATGAGTTCGACACGGTGGGCGGCCTGGTGATGAGCGCGTTCGGGCACTTGCCAAAACGCAACGAAATCACTGAAATCGGGCCGTATCGCTTCCGTATCCTGAATGCTGACAGCCGTCGGATTCACTTGCTGCGCCTGACTCCAATTGCACGCTAAGGATTGAAATGCACCGTCTGACCCGTCCCGGCTGGCCCGGTAATCTGCTGGCCGTGTTGGCCGGTGCAATCACCACCCTGGCGTTGGCGCCGTTCGATATCTGGCCGTTGGCGTTGCTGGCGGTCGGTTTCTTCTATGCCGGTTTGCGAGAACTGAACCCCCGTCAGGCCCTGGGCCGTGGCTGGTGTTTCGGTTTCGGCCTGTTTGGCGCCGGCACCAGCTGGATCTACTACAGCATCCACCATTTCGGTGGGGCGTCGGTGTTGCTGGCCGGTTTCCTGATGCTGATCTTCACCGCGGCGATTGCCTGGTTCTTCGCCCTGCCGGCCTGGATCTGGGCACGCTGGTTGCGCCGTAACGAAGCGCCGCTGGCCGATGCGTTGGCGTTTGCGGCGTTGTGGGTCGGCCAGGAAGCCTTTCGTGGCTGGTTCCTCACCGGTTTCCCGTGGCTCTATTCCGGTTACAGCCAGCTCGACGGCCCGTTGGCCGGGCTCGCGCCGGTCGGCGGGATGTGGTTGATTTCCTTTACCCTGGCGCTGACAGCCGCGTTGATCTGGAACGCTCCACGACTGATTCGCACGGGTCGCACAGGCTTCATCGCGGCGGGCGTGGTGTTGCTGGCCGGGCCATGGGTCGCCGGCCTGTTGCTCAAGGAACATGCCTGGACCACCCCGGCCGGTCCGCCCCTGAGCGTCGCCGCCATTCAGGGCAACATCGAACAAAGCATGAAGTGGGACCCGGCGCAGCTCAACTCGCAGCTGGCGCTGTACCGCGACATGAGCTTCAGCTCCAAGCGCGTCGACCTGCTGATCTGGCCGGAAACCGCCGTCCCGGTGCTCAAGGAGTCCGCCGAGGGCTACCTGAACATGATGGGAAACTTCGCCGCCGAGCGTAAGACTGCGCTGATTACCGGCGTACCGATTCGCCAGGAAGTGCGGCATGAACGACGCTTCTTCAACGGCATCACCGTGGTCGGCGAAGGCGACGGCACGTACCTCAAGCAGAAACTGGTGCCGTTTGGCGAGTACGTGCCGTTGCAGGATATTTTGCGTGGACTGATCGCCTTCTTCGACCTGCCGATGTCGGACTTTGCCCGCGGGCCTGCCGATCAGGCGATGTTGCAAGCCAAGGGTTATCAGATCGCGCCGTTCATTTGCTATGAAGTGGTCTACCCGGAGTTTGCCGCCGGCCTCGCCGCCCGTAGCGATCTATTGCTGACGATTAGTAACGACACCTGGTTCGGCACCTCTATCGGCCCGCTGCAACATTTGCAGATGGCGCAGATGCGCGCATTGGAGGCCGGCCGCTGGATGATCCGCGCCACCAACAATGGCGTGACCGGCCTGATCAACCCCTTCGGGCAGATCACGACCCAGCTTCCGCAGTTCGAACGCGGGATTCTGTATGGCGAGGTGGTGCCGATGCACAACCTGACGCCGTACCTGGAATGGCGTTCGTGGCCGTTGATCATTGTGTGTGTGTTGTTGTTTGGCTGGGCGTTAGTGGCGAGCCGGATGGCCAAGACCGTCTGAAATCTGGCGAGCTTTTGTGGCGAGGGGGCTTGCCCCCGTTGGGGTGCGAAGCGCCCCCATCTACCTGATGTTTGGAACACCGCGTCAGTAGGTTTGCGACTGCTTCGCAGCCGAACGGGGGCAAGCCCCCTCGCCACAGTGTTCAGCGGTAGAACATCGAATACCCGACCTGCCCCACCGCCTCGTTCAACAACTGCCCGCTCTGCCAGATCGATTTGAATTCCGGCATCCAGCCGCCCAGCGGCCGGGCATTGTCCACACCTAAAAACCCCACTGGCGCGGGCACCACTTCAAATCCCGCCTGTTTGAAACTCCAGACCGCCCGCGGCATGTGCCAGGCCTGCGTCACCACCACCACGCGCTTGATCCCTTGCGGCAGCAACACCTCGGCACTGAACTGCGCATTTTCCCAAGTGGTGCGGCTACGCCCTTCCTGCCAGCGCACGGTCACGCCGAAATCGTCGAGCAGCGAATCCGCCATCAACTTGGCTTCGGTGGGCGGCGTGCCGTAATGCAAGCCGCCGCTGGTGAGGACCGGCAGGCCCGAGGCCTTGGCCAACCGTGCGGCATAACGCTGTCGCTCCAGGCCCACGCCGGTTGGTTGGTCGGCGCCCCAGGCGAGGTCGCCCCGCTCACGCCCGGAACCCAGCACCACAATCGCATCGGCGCGCTGACCCAGGGTCGCCCATTCATCCAGGGCCAGCGCCGGCTCCCGTTCCAGGGCCTTGGCGCTCCATTGCACCACCACCGGCAAGCTCATCAGCCAGAACCCGCCAAGCCCCAGGGCAAAGCAAAACCCGGCCAGGCGTGGCCTTGAGCGGCGCAACCACCAGGCAAGCGCGAGCAGCAGCAAAAGAATGCCGGGAGGCAACAGAAGTTGTTTCACGAAATAACGAAAAGGCATCGAGCATCTCCAGAGATGCCCGAAGCCTAAGTGGGTTGACGCCATGCGACAACTAATGCGGAAGGACTATGCTGAAAAAACCATGCGTCATGGCTTCAAGTGCCCTTACTTGAATTGCAGGGACCGGACCTTTACCGCGTCCCTGCCGGGTGTTTTGTCCTTGAGCCAGATGATCTTGGCGGAACGTGGTGCGTCGAGTTGCTTCACTGCTTCAGACAAGCATCCCTGTGTTTCACGTTCACTGCGATCCAGATACGCCTTGACCAGTGCAAACTCTGCGGGGCTCAGGCCACGCAACTCCAGCTCCAGGGGACGTTCATCTCGCAACCGACCGGCGGTTTTTGCCGCGTCCAGAGCCATCCCCAGACGATCGATCAGTCGCTCATACAGCTCCGGTTTTGTAACTTTATGTCGTGACTCAACCATCCCTCACCTCATTGAAGATAAGACTCACTCCCCAATTAGGAGCTTAGCTTCCATCAACAAACCGGCTGAACCCTGCGACCAACGGCCCTCGCGGCAGGTTTGGGGCGACTTTTTGCCTGTAATCAGGGTTTCCCTCGATAGAGTGCGGTCATGTATGCTACGGCGCTTCCTGTAACTCCACTTCCAGCTCGCCTGGACACCGAACCGCCGATTTGGCGCGATCACCGTCCAGGGTTGCATTGAAGAGGATTAGGCCACCCCTATTCAGTTCAAAAGTAGCCATGCACGAACAATATCAGCCCCGTGAAATCGAAGCCGCCGCCCAGTCGTTCTGGGACGAGCAAAAGTCCTTTGAAGTCAGTGAACAGCCAGGCAAGGAGACGTTCTACTGCCTGTCGATGTTCCCTTACCCCAGCGGCAAGCTACACATGGGGCACGTGCGCAACTACACCATCGGCGACGTGATCTCCCGCTACCAGCGCATGCAAGGCAAGAACGTTCTGCAACCCATGGGTTGGGACGCCTTCGGCATGCCGGCGGAAAACGCCGCGATGAAGAACAACGTAGCGCCCGCCAAGTGGACCTACGAAAACATCGCCTACATGAAAACCCAGCTGCGCAGCCTGGGCCTGGCGGTGGACTGGTCCCGCGAAGTGACCACCTGCAAGCCGGACTACTACCGCTGGGAACAATGGCTGTTCACGCGCCTGTTCGAAAAAGGCGTGATCTACAAGAAGAGCGGTACCGTGAACTGGGACCCGGTCGACCAGACCGTCCTGGCCAACGAACAGGTGATCGACGGGCGCGGCTGGCGTTCCGGCGCGCTGATCGAAAAGCGCGAAATCCCGATGTACTACTTCAAGATCACCGCCTACGCGGATGAGCTGCTGTCGAGCCTCGACGATCTGCCGGGCTGGCCTGAACAGGTCAAGACCATGCAGCGCAACTGGATCGGCAAGTCCCGGGGCATGGAAGTGCAGTTCCCGTACAACGTCGACTCCATCGGCGAAAGCGGCGTGCTGAAAGTCTTCACCACCCGCCCGGACACCCTGATGGGCGCGACCTACGTAGCGGTCGCCGCCGAACACCCGCTGGCCACCCTGGCCGCAAAGAACAGTCCCGAGCTGCAAGCGTTCATCGCTGAATGCAAGGGCGGCAGCGTCGCTGAAGCCGACGTCGCCACCCAAGAGAAAAAAGGCCTGCCGACCTCGCTGTTCGTCGAGCACCCGCTGACCGGTGAGAAACTCCCGGTGTGGGTCGCCAACTATGTGCTGATGCATTACGGCGACGGCGCCGTGATGGCAGTCCCGGCCCACGACGAACGTGATTTCGAGTTCGCCACCAAGTACAACCTGCCGATCAAATCCGTGGTGCGCACCAGTTCGGGCGACACCAACCCGGCGCCATGGCAAGACGCCTACGGCGAGCACGGCACGCTGATCAATTCCGGCGAGTTCGACGGCCTCGACTTCGAAGGCGCCTTCGACGCCATGGAAGTCGCGCTGATCAAGAAAAACCTCGGTGCCTCGCGCACCCAGTTCCGCCTGCGCGACTGGGGCATCAGCCGCCAGCGCTACTGGGGCTGCCCGATCCCGATCATCCACTGCGAAACCTGCGGTGATGTGCCGGTCCCGGAAGATCAACTGCCGGTCGTCCTCCCGGAAGACGTGGTGCCGGACGGCGCCGGTTCGCCACTGGCACGCATGCCCGAGTTCTACGAGTGCAGCTGCCCGAAATGTGGTGCACCGGCCAAGCGTGAAACCGACACCATGGACACCTTCGTCGAGTCCTCGTGGTACTACGCCCGCTACGCCTCGCCGCACTATCAAGGCGGCCTGGTGGAAAAATCCGCGGCCGACCACTGGTTGCCGGTGGATCAGTACATCGGCGGTATCGAACACGCGATTCTTCACCTGCTGTACGCGCGCTTCTTCCACAAGCTGATGCGTGACGAAGGCCTGGTGAGCTCCAACGAGCCGTTCAAGAACCTGCTGACCCAGGGCATGGTGATCGCCGAGACTTACTATCGTCGCGAAGCCAATGGTGCTTTCACTTGGTTCAACCCGGCGGACGTGGAACTCGAGCGCGACAGCAAGGCCAAGGTGATCAGCGCCAAGCTGATCGCTGACGGCCTGCCGGTGGAAATCGGCGGCACCGAGAAGATGGCCAAGTCCAAGAACAACGGCGTCGACCCACAGTCGATGATCGACCAGTTCGGCGCAGACACTTGCCGCCTGTTCATGATGTTCGCCTCGCCGCCCGACATGAGCGCGGAATGGTCGGACTCCGGCGTTGAAGGTTCGCACCGCTTCCTCAAGCGCGTCTGGCGCCTGGCCCAAGCCCACGTGACTCAGGGCTTGCCGGGCAAACTGAACGTCGCCGGCCTGAACGACGAGCAGAAAGCCATTCGCCGTTCGATCCACCAGGCGATCAAGCAAGCCAGCCACGACGTCGGCCAGAACCACAAATTCAACACCGCCATCGCCCAGGTGATGACGCTGATGAACGTGCTGGAAAAAGCCCCGCAAGGCACCGCACAGGATCGCGCGCTGATTCACGAAGGCCTGGAAACCGTGGTCCTGCTGCTGGCACCGATCACTCCGCACATCAGCCACGAGCTGTGGAATCAACTGGGTCACGCCGACCCGGTGATCGACGCAAGCTGGCCGGTACTGGATGAGAGCGCCCTGGTACAGGACAGCCTGCAACTGGTGATTCAGGTCAACGGCAAGCTGCGCGGCCAGATTGAAATGCCGGCCAGCGCGACTCGCGAAGAAGTCGAAGCCGCCGCACGGGCCAACGAAAACGTACTGCGTTTTGTCGATGGCCTGACTATTCGTAAAGTGATCGTAGTGCCCGGGAAACTGGTCAATATCGTCGCCAGCTAATTGGATCAGGCGCCAGGTGAGCCTGGCGCCGAGTTAAACCTTTCGGGCCGCACGGTCGGCCCACATGGTTTCAAGGGGAGCAACAAGATGATCAAACGCAATCTGCTGGTGATGGGCCTCGCAGTCCTGTTGAGCGCCTGCGGTTTCCAGCTGCGCGGCACTGGCACCACCGAACTGGCGATCAAGGAACTCGACCTGAGCGCCCGCAACGCCTATGGCGAAACCGTGACGCAACTGCGTCAGGTGCTGTCGAGCAGCGGCGTCAAGGTTTATACCGGTGCACCGTACAAGCTGATCCTGACGGACGAGCAGGAAAGCCAGCGCATCCTCAGCTACGCCGGTGCCGGTCGTACGGGTGAGTATCAGGTGACCACCGTGCTGAACTACGACATCCGTGGCGAGCATGACCTGGCCCTGATGAGCGACAAGCTTGAAGTGCAGAAAATCTTCATCCACGACGGCAACAACCTGGTGGGTTCCGATCAGGAAGCGGCCACTGCCCGCGTAGAAACCCGTCGTGAACTGGTTCAACGCATGATGCTGCGCCTGCAGCAGATCACGCCGACCCAGCTGGAGCAGCTGCAAAATACTGCCAATGCCCGTGCCAAGGCTGAAGCCGATGCACTGAACGCAGCACAGAAGGCTGAAGCGGAAACCCCGCGCCAGTCGCCAGTCGAAATCCCGCAGCAATAAGACTTACGGGGCGCCCAGGCGCCCCGTTTGCCCTCTCTTATGAAACTCGCCCCAGCTCAACTCGCCAAACACCTGCAAGGTGCCCTCGCGCCGGTCTACATCATCAGTGGTGATGACCCGTTGCTGTGCCAGGAAGCAGCTGACGCCATTCGCGCGGCAGCTCGCCAGCAAGGTTTCGATGAACGCCAGGTCTTTGCCGCCGACGCCAGTTTCGATTGGGGAACGCTGCTGCAGGCCGGTGCGAGCATGTCGTTGTTCGCCGAAAAGCGCCTATTGGAACTGCGCCTGCCCTCCGGCAAGCCGGGTGACAAAGGCGCCGCCGCGTTCATTGAATACTGCTCGCGCCCGGCCGAAGACACGATCTTGCTGATCAGCCTGCCCAAGCTCGATGGCGCCGCGCAAAAGACCAAATGGGGCAAGGCGCTGGTTGAAGGTGCGCAGACCCAGTTCGTGCAGATCTGGCCGGTGGATGCCAATCAGTTGCCGAGCTGGATTCGCCAGCGCTTGTCCCAGGCTGGGCTGTCTGCCAGCCAGGACGCGGTCGAACTGATCGCTGCCCGGGTCGAGGGCAACTTGTTGGCCGCCGCCCAGGAAATCGAAAAACTCAAGCTGATGGCCGAGGGTGGCCAGATCACCGTCGAAACCGTGCAGGCGGCCGTGGCCGACAGTGCGCGCTTTGACGTGTTCGGCCTGACCGATGCGATCCTCAACGGCGAAGCCGCCCACGCCTTGCGCATGCTCGAAGGGCTGCGCGGCGAGGGTGTCGAGCCGCCGGTGATTCTCTGGGCCCTGGCCCGGGAGCTGCGCCTGCTGGCCAGCCTGGCGCTGCAATACAGCCAGGGTGTGCCGCTGGACAAAGCCTTCAGCTCGGCCCGGCCGCCGGTCTGGGACAAGCGCAAACCACTGATGAGCAAAGCCCTGCAACGCTACTCGGCGCAACGCTGGGCGCAGTTGTTGCTGGAAGCGCAGCGCATTGATGCACAAATCAAAGGGCAAGCAGCGGGTTCGCCGTGGATGAGTTTGAGTCGGTTGTCGTTGTTGATGGCTGGGCAGCGCCTGAACTTGCCCGCAGAGTAAGGCTTCTTGTGGCGAGGGGGCTTGCCCCCGTTGGGGCGCGAAGCGGCCCTGAGATTTGCAACCGAGTTTTTCCAGGTACTAGGCGGACGCAGGTTTTGCGACTGCTTCGCAGCCGAACGGGGGCAAGCCCCCTCGCCACAAGGGGCTGGACAGAACCCCAACTTCGGCAGATTATTTCCCCCGCAAAACCCACCTATCTGTGAGATCCGATCATGAGCAAAAAGCCATCTAAAAATGGCCCGAACAAGGCCAAATCCATCATCGCCCAGCCACTGTTCCGCAGCCGTCAGGAACGAGCCGGCAAGGGCAAAGGCAGCTACCGCCGCGAAGCCTTCCAGTCTAATAGCTGGGAGGCTTCTTACTTTCTGGCCGCTTGAAGCACAGCCCCCCTTCTCCATGTTAAGGTCTGCACCTGATTCGTATTCCCTGGACCTGTGCATGCCCCTTTGTCTTTCCCGTCGTTGGCACTTACGCCAATTGATCGCTGCCTCCAGCCTCATCTTGCTTGTCGCCTGCGCAGAAAAACCGACCGCCGCCGACGCCCAACCGCTTCAGACCGTCCCCGTCGCGACCGCCCCCGCGGTGATTCCGCCCGTGGTGCCGAGCGGTGACAACCTCGACATCCAGCCGACCCAGACCTTCGCCGAATGGCAGGCGGGTTTTCGCAAGGACGCCCTGGCCGCCGGTATTCGCGCCGATCTGTTCGACCGTGCCTTCGCCAATGTCAGCTTCGACGACAGCGTGATCCGCGCCGACCGTAGCCAACCGGAGTTCTCCCGCCCGGTGTGGGAATACCTCGACGGCGCGCTGTCGCCACTGCGGGTGCGCAAAGGCCAGGCGCTGGTCAGCCAGTATGCCGACATCCTGCAAAGCATCGAGCAGCGCTACGGCGTCGACCGTCAGGCACTCGTCGCGGTGTGGGGCATGGAAAGTAACTTCGGGCAATTCCAGGGCACCAAGTCGGTGATCAATTCCCTGGCGACCCTGGCCTATGAAGGCCGGCGCCCGGGCTTTGCCCATGCGCAACTGATCGCCGCCCTGCAGATCCTGCAACAGGGCGATATCACGCCGGAGAAAATGCTCGGCTCCTGGGCCGGTGCCATGGGTCAGACCCAGTTCATTCCGACCACCTACAACACCCACGCCGTGGATTTCGATGGTGACGGTCGCCGAGATATCTGGGGCAGCCCGGCCGACGCCCTGGCCTCGACCGCGCATTACCTGCAAAGCTCCGGCTGGCAGAAAGGCCAGCCGTGGGGCTTCGAAGCGCAACTGCCTGGCAACTTCAATTACGTCCTGGCTGACGGCACGATGCGCAAAAGCGTGGCCGAATGGCTGCAACTGGGCGTGACCCTGCCCAATGGCGCGCAGGTTCCGGCGGGCGCCGAACACTTGTCGGCCGCCCTGCTGCTCCCGGCCGGTTATCGCGGCCCGGCGTTCCTGGTCCTCGACAACTTCCGCGCAATCCTCAAGTACAACAACTCGTCATCGTATGCCTTGGCGGTGAGTCTGCTGTCCGAACGCTTCAACGGCGCAGGCCTGATCAACGGCACTTGGCCAAAAGACGATTTGCCGCTGAGCCGCAGCGAGCGTATCGAACTGCAAAACCTGCTGAGTGCGCAGAACTACGAGGCGGGCACTGCCGATGGCATCATCGGTGCCAATACCCGTAAGGCAATCCGCAGCGCCCAGCAGTCGTTTGGCTGGCCAGCGGATGGTTATCCGACGCACAAATTGTTGGAAGGTTTGCGTAGCCGTTAAAAGCATCGCGAGCAAGCTTTGCTCCTACAGTGTTGCGCGCTCTGTAGGAGCGAGGCTTGCCCGCGAAGACTGACTAACTGACGACCACGCTCTAACGCTTGACCACCACATCCTGCTCCAACACCAACACCTTGTTCCCCGCATCCAGCTTGACCAGCGCCCCCATGGGCAGCGTCAGGTTCGGGTCGCAATGCCCGCTGCGCCATCCGGCCAGCACCGGAATCCGCAACGGTTCAAAGGTCTGCTTGAGCAGCCGCGCCAACGCAGCAGCCTCCACCCCCGCCACATCCCCGACCAACACCCCGCGCAGCTTGCCGAGCGTGCCGGCCAGGCGCAGATGGGTCAGCAGCCGGTCGATGCGGTACAGCGGCTCGTTGATGTCCTCGATGAACAGAATGGCGCCTTCGGCCTCGATTTCGTACGGCGTGCCCATGGTTGCGGCAATCATCGACAGATTGCCCCCCAGCAAGCGCCCGTGAGCGATGCCAGGCTCGATGGTGCTCAACGGGTAGGCCACCGGGTGCGTGAGCACGCTGCCGGCCTTCAGTTGCCCGCGCAGCATGTTGAAGAACGAAGCCTCGGTAGGCTTTTGCTTGTCCCCCAGCAAATCCGCGTTGAGCAACGGCCCATGAAAGGTCACGAAGCCTGCATGACGGCTGATGGCCAGATGCAACGCGGTGATGTCGCTGTAGCCGATGAAAGGCTTGGCGTTGGCACGCAGCAAGTCGAAGTCGAGGCGATCGAGCAAACGCGGCGTACCGTAACCGCCGCGCAGGCAAATGATCGCGTCGACTTCAGGGTCGGCGAACGCCCCATGCAAATCGTTGAGTCGCACCTCGTCGCTGCCGGCCAGGTAGCCGTCTTGCTGGTAAACACCGGGAAACACCCGCAGCGCATAACCCCGGGCGCGCATCCATTGCACAGCCTTATCAGTGTCCAGGGTGGCGGGGCCGGCGGGCGCAATCACGCCGATCAGCCCTTCCGACGGCAAGGCCGGCACAGGGGCGTGAGGAAAAAGGGTGTGGATCGGTCGAACGGTCATCCATGAATCTCCCAGCGTGAAATCTTCAGCACACAGTAGTCAGGAACGGGCATAAACAGAAGAGGGTCGATCGCGCCGCGCTGTGCGGGAAAAGACCACCGTGGACGTAGGCCAGGCAAAAAAACGCCCGCATGGCCGAAGCCGTGCGGGCGTTTTTGTCGTTCAGCCGCGCATCACAAGGAGGCGATCAGCTCGGCCTTGACCAGCTTCGCCTGCTCGTCGGCGTGGTACGAGGAACGCACCAACGGGCCGGACGCGACGTTCTTGAAGCCCATCTTGTAGCCTTCCTCGGCGAACCAGGCGAACACGTCCGGGTGCACGAAACGCTGCACCGGCAAGTGGCTGCGGGACGGTTGCAGGTATTGGCCGAGGGTCAGCATGTCGATGTCGTGTTCGCGCATGCGCTTCATGACTTCGATGACTTCTTCGTCGGTTTCGCCCAGGCCCAGCATCAGGCCGGATTTGGTCGGAATGTGCGGCATCATCTGCTTGAAGCGTTGCAGCAGGGTCAGCGACCACTGGTAATCCGAACCCGGACGCGCAGCCTTGTACAGGCGCGGCACGGTTTCCAGGTTGTGGTTGAACACATCCGGCGGCTCGGCGGCGGTGATTTCCAGCGCCACGTCCATGCGGCCACGGTAGTCCGGGACCAAGGTTTCGAGCTGCACGTTCGGCGACAGCTTGCGGATCTCGCGGATGCAGTCGGCAAAGTGCTGGGCACCGCCGTCACGCAGGTCGTCGCGGTCAACCGAGGTGATCACCACGTACTTGAGTTTCAGGTCGGCGATGGCGATGGCCAGGCTTTGCGGCTCGTTGGTGTCCAGTGGCTTCGGACGGCCGTGGCCGACGTCGCAGAACGGGCAACGACGGGTGCAGATGTCGCCCATGATCATGAACGTGGCGGTGCCGCCGGAGAAGCACTCGCCCAGGTTCGGGCAGGATGCTTCTTCGCAGACGCTGTGCAGCTTGTGTTTGCGCAGCAGGGCCTTGATGCGGTCGACTTCCGGGGACACCGGGATGCGCACGCGGATCCAGTCAGGTTTCTTCGGCAGCTCGGTGGTCGGAATGATCTTTACCGGGATGCGTGCAACCTTCTCGGCGCCGCGCAGCTTGACGCCGGCTTCTACCTTGGCACGCGGGGCCGGACGCTCGGTGACATCCAGCGTCGGGATCATGGTTTGCACTGCATCAGTAGTCATATCAGTCGATTCCGCCCGTTAGGGTCGTCTGCTCAGCATAGTCGAGGTGTTTGACGAGCTGCGCGCGCAGCCGGGCACTTACCTCGGCAAATTCAATCGATCCTGCGTGATCGCTCAGCTGGGTCATCGCCAGCCCGGCGTAGCCGCAGGGATTAATCCGTCGAAACGGTTCCAGGTTCATGTCCACGTTCAGGGCCAGGCCATGGAAGGAGCAACCATGGCGGATGCGCAGACCCAACGAAGCAATTTTTGCCCCGTCGACGTAGACACCCGGCGCGTCCGGCTTGGCTGCGGCAGTGACGCCGTAGCTGGCCAGCAACTCGATCAGGCAGTGTTCCATGCGGGTGACCAGGTCACGCACGCCGAAACCCAGTTTGCGCACATCCAGCAACAGGTAGGCCACCAATTGGCCGGGACCGTGATAAGTCACCTGCCCGCCGCGATCGACCTGCACCACCGGGATATCTCCCGGCAGCAACAGGTGCTCGGCCTTGCCGGCCTGGCCCTGGGTGAACACCGGCGGGTGTTCCACCAGCCAGATCTCGTCCGCGGCGTCAGTGCCGCGTTCGTTGGTGAAGCGCTGCATGGCATGCCAGACCGGCTCGTAAGCCATCTGGCCGAGCTCGCGAAAGCCCAGCGTGCCCGGCATCACAGCACCATGTGCACGAAACCGGTAGCCCGCAGTTCGCTGTTGATGTCGTACAGCTGGTCTTGACCGGTGGCGATGATGTGTAGCTGGATGGTGGTGTACTTGCCGTTGCTGCTCTGGCGTTCGTCCACTTTCTCATCGTTGATCGTCGCGTGCTTGGCCACGATATCGATGATCTTCTGCTTGATGTCCACAATGGTGTCGCCGATCACTTTGATCGGGTAATCCTTTGCAGGGAATTCGATCTTTGGCGCCTTTACTTCGGTATCTGTCATGGCGTAACGGCCTCGTAAGCCGTGGCAACGGACATGGCCCCGCTCCGGATTGGATCGGGGCCATGCAAGTCCACACTAATTCAGTTGAACAAGCCGTAGAAGAATAGACGGATGCTATCCCACATGCGGCGGAAGATACCACCCTCGTCGACCGCGTCCAGGGCGATCAGGTCAGCGCTGTGCACCACCTTGTCGTCCAGTTTCACTTCGACTTTACCGATCACGTCGCCCTTGGCGATAGGTGCAACCAGTTGCGGGTTCATGGTCATGCTGGCGGCGAGCTTTTTCAGCTGGCCCTTGGGCAGGGTCATGGTCAGGTCTTCAGCCAGGCCGGCCTTGACTTGATTGGTGGTGCCTTTCCAGACAGGGGCCTGAGCCAGCTCGGCGCCTTTCTGATAGAAGGTCTGGGTTTCGAAGAAGCGGAAACCGTAGGTCAGCAGTTTCTGGGTTTCGGAGGCGCGGGCCACTTCGCTGTTGGTGCCGAACACCACGGCGATCAGGCGCATGCCATCACGCACGGCCGAGGACACCATGCAGTAGCCGGCTTCGTCGGTGTGACCGGTTTTCAGGCCATCGACGGTCTTGTCGCGCCACAGCAGCAGGTTGCGGTTAGGCTGCTTGATGCCGTTCCAGAAGAACTCTTTCTGCGAGTAGATCGCATAGTGAGCCGGATCTTCGTGGATGATCGCGCGAGCCAGCAGCGACATGTCGTGAGCCGACGAGTAGTGCTCCGGGTTCGGCAGGCCGGTCGGGTTCATGAAGTGGCTGTTGGTCATGCCCAGGTCGCCGGCCGTCTTGTTCATCATGTCGGCGAACGCGTCTTCGCTGCCGGCGATGTGCTCAGAGAGCGCAACGCTGGCGTCGTTACCCGACTGGATGATGATGCCGTGCAGCAGGTCGCTGACAGTTACCTGCGAGCCAACCTTGATGAACATCCGCGAACCGCCGGTACGCCAGGCGTTTTCGCTGACGGTCACCGGGTCGTTTTCGCCGATCTGGCCACGACGGATTTCCAGCGTCGCAATGTACGCGGTCATCAGTTTGGTCAGGCTGGCGGGTGGCAGGCGCTGGTCACCGTTGTTCTCGACCAGCACGTTGCCGCTGCTGGCGTCCATGAGCACGTAGGATTTGGCGGCCAGTTGCGGTGGCGACGGCATCATTTCTACCGCAAAAGCGGCAGGCGTGATGAACAGCGGGACTAACAGGCACAGGCGTTTGGCAAAGGTGGTGATGTTCATCCGTCTCTCGAAATCGCTAATGGAAACTGCCCGAAGGCAAAACTTAATCAGATGGCTTTCTAACGGGCCATCGCGTGTTCAGTTGCTCACTCAGAACCCTTGCCGGGCTTTTGTTCTTAACGAGCCAACAACCAGGTCCTCCCCCCAAACCGCAAGCGAACCTTCAATCCAGTACTGCGTGTTACTCGGCGGTGACCAGGCTCGGTGAACCGAGATTGGCCAGTCGCACACTGTTCTGCACTTGCTGGATTTCACCCTGCGAACCGATCGGCCCCAGGCGTACCCGATGCAGTGTCTGTTGGTTGCGCACGATCGAGCTGATGAACACCGGAGCGCTCACCATCCCGCTGAGCTTCGATCTCAGGAGTTCTGCAGCGTCCGGGTTGGCGAACGCGCCCACCTGCAGATACTGGCCAGAGGCTGGTGCAGAAGCGTTTTTTTTTGCGGCAACCGGTACAGGCACTGTGTCCGACGCGTGTTGCTGCGGCGGTGGCGTCCATTGTTCGACCGTCCCCGCCGAGGCGGTAATGGTCGGCGCGGCATTTTGCGCTACTTGCGGCTCGTTGAGCATCAAAGGCGCCGGACGGCCTTTGGCGGCCCACCACTGTTGCGGATCGATCCCTTCGACCTTGACCCGCGCCGTGCCGATTTCGGCATAACCGAGCTTTTTGGCGGCGGCGTATGACAAGTCGATGATGCGATCCGAGTAGAACGGCCCACGGTCGTTGACCCGCAGGACCACGCTCTTGTTGTTGTCCAGGTTGGTCACCCGAACGTAACTTGGCAGCGGTAACGTCTTGTGGGCGGCACTCATGCCATACAGGTCATACACCTCGCCATTGGCGGTGTTCTGGCCGTGGAATTTGGTGCCGTACCAGGACGCCGTGCCCGAGGCGACGTAGGTCTTGGAGTCTTGCAGCGGGAAATAGGTCTTGCCCAGCACGGTGTACGGGTTGGCTTTATAAGGCCCGCTGTGCAGCGTCGGCGTGGCATCCGGGATGCGCGACACGTCGACATCCCACCATGGCGCGCCGTCTTTGTGCGCACGGTTGATGTCCAGCCCCGGCGTAGCGCGCACGGCGGTGTTGGAGGACTTCTGGGTCGGCGCGCGGCTGGTCGTACAACTGGCGACCAGCGCCGCCAACGCGACGTACGCCATCAGCTTCAGGGGTTTATTCATAGGCAATGCCCGCATTACTTGACGCCCCGTGCTTGGACCAGCTGTTCAGACAGTTGATGTACGGCCATGGCGTACATCACGCTGCGGTTATAACGCGTGATCGCGTAAAAATTCTTCAGGCCCATCCAGTACTCGGGGCCATTGTCACCTTCCAGGCGGAAAGCGGTGACCGGCATATCATCGCGCAGCGCATCATGACTCGACCACCCCAACGCCCGCAACTCCCCGACGGTTTTCGTCGGCTCGATGCCGGTGGTCAAACCCTCGTCCACCTGATCGCCACGCACATCGGCGCGGCTGACCACTGGCTCGCCAGCGACCCAGCCGTGACGCTTGAAATAGCTGGCAACGCTGCCAATGGCATCGTCCGGATTGGTCCAGATATTAATGTGGCCATCCCCGTCGAAGTCCACCGCATAGGCGCGGAAACTGCTCGGCATGAACTGCGGCAAGCCCATGGCGCCGGCGTAGGAACCCTTGAGGGTCAACGGATCGACCTGCTCCTCCCGGGCCAACAGCAGGAACTCACGCAACTCCTTGCGGAAGAATTCGGCACGGGGAGGATAGTCGAAACCCAGGGTCGACAACGCGTCGATCACCCGGTAATTGCCGGTATTGCGGCCGAAAAAGGTTTCAACGCCGATGATCGAGACAATCACCTGGGCCGGCACGCCGTATTCCTGCTCGGCACGGGCCAATACCGCCTCGTGCTGGCGCCAGAAGTCCACACCACGGGCGATACGCGCGTCGGTGATGAACATCGGGCGATATTCGTTCCACTGTTTAACCCGTTCTGCGGGTTTGGAAATGGCGTCCAGGATCGCCTGCTTGCGCGCGGCTTCGCGGAACACGCCCATCAGCTGTTCACCGGCAAAGCCGTAGTCGCGGGTCATTTCACCGACGAATTCGGCCACCTGGGGTGAACCTTCGTAATCGCCGGCCTGCGCTTGCGCAGTACCAAGGATGCCTACCAGGCCGACCCACGGCGCGTATCGAGTCGCCCAGCCATGCATTGCTTGCATTGAAATCTTCACCTTATTCAAACCTGTGCGATCCACTTACGATGGGTATGGATCGACATCAAAACCCCAAACGCTGACAGCAGCGTCACCAGCGAAGTTCCTCCGTAGCTAATGAACGGCAACGGCACCCCCACAACCGGCAACAGGCCACTGACCATACCGATGTTGACGAAAACGTAAACAAAAAACGTCATGGTCAGGCTGCCCGCGAGCAATTTGCCGAACAAAGTCTGGGCCTGGGCGGTAATTACCAGCCCGCGACCGATCAACAACAGGTAAATCAGCAGCAGTGCACAAATGCCCACCAGGCCGAATTCTTCGCCCAGCACCGCAATAATGAAGTCGGTGTGGCTTTCCGGCAGGAAGTCCAGGTGCGACTGGGTGCCCAGCAGCCAGCCCTTGCCAAACACGCCGCCGGAACCGATGGCGGCCTTGGACTGGATGATGTTCCAGCCAGTGCCCAGCGGATCGCTTTCCGGGTCGAGGAAGGTCAGGATTCGCTGCTTCTGGTAGTCGTGCATGATGAAGAACCACATCGCCACCGCCACCGGCACCGCCGCGGCAATCACGCTGAGGATCCAGCGCCAGCGCAGGCCGCCCATGAACAGCACGAACGCACCGCCCGCAAGGATCAGCAGCGAAGTCCCAAGGTCGGGCTGACGCACGATCAGGATAAACGGCAAGCCGATCAGGAACAGACTGACGCCCACATGCTTGAGCTGCGGCGGCAACGTACGTTTGGACAGGTACCAGGCGATGGTCGCCGGCATCAGGATCTTCATGAATTCCGAAGGCTGGAAGCGGATCACCCCGGGAATGTTGATCCAGCGCGTGGCGCCCATGGCGTTGTGGCCCATGACGTCCACCACCACCAGCAGCAACACGCCGAGCACGTAACCGATCGGCACCCAACGGGCCATGAACCGCGGCTCGAACTGGGCGATGACGATCATCGACACCAGGCCGATGCCGAATGAAGTGGCTTGCTTGGCCAGCAGGTCCCAGCTCTTGCCACTGGCCGAATACAGCACAAACAGGCTGCCAGCGGCGAGGGTCAGCAGCAGAATCAGCAATGGGCCATCAATGTGCAGGCGTTGCAACAGCGTCGCGCGGCGACGCATCACGTCCTCACTGGAGAGGATGCGATCGAAATTACTCTTCACGGGCCGTAGCCTCCGCACTGATAGGGCCGGCGTACTCAGGCTTGAGTCGTCCATCCTGGTCCAGGAGCCAGGCATCCATGACTTGACGTACCACCGGTGCGGCGACGCCGGAGCCGGACTCGCCGTTCTCGACCATCACCGACACCACGATTTTCGGGTTGTCGGCCGGCGCGAAGCCGACGAACAAGGCGTGGTCGCGGTGACGCTCCTGCACCTTGGAGCGGTCGTACTTCTCGCCTTGCTTGATCGCGACCACCTGGGCCGTACCGCTTTTGCCGGCGATCCGGTATTGCGCACCGATTGCCGCTTTGCGCGCGGTACCGCGTGCGCCGTGCATTACTTGCTGCATGCCGTGGTTGACCTTGGTCCAGTCCGACGGGTCGCGCAGGATGATGTCCGGCATCGGATTTTCATCCTTGGGCTTTTCACCTTCGACGGTCTTGGCCAGGTGCGGACGGTTCCACACGCCTTTGTTGGCCACCAGCGCCGTGGCTTGTGCCAGTTGCAGCGGCGTGGATTGCATGTAGCCCTGGCCGATCCCCAGGATCAGGGTTTCGCCCGGGAACCAGGCCTGACGCCGGGTCGCACGCTTCCACTCCCGGGACGGCATCAGCCCCGGCGACTCTTCAAACATGTCCAGCGAGACCTTCTGGCCAATGCCGAACTTGCCCAGGTACGAGGACAAGCGGTCGATGCCCAGCTTGTGGGCCAGGTCATAGAAGTAGGTGTCGTTGGAACGCATGATCGCCGTGTCCAGGTCGACGTAGCCGTCGCCGGTACGGTTCCAGTTGCGGTATTTGTGATCGTAGTTGGGCAGCATGTAGTAGCCGGGGTCGAACACGCGGGTCGACGCCGTGACCACGCCGGAATCGAGGCCGGCAATCGCCACCGCAGGCTTGATCGTCGAGCCCGGCGGGTACAGCCCGCGCAGCACGCGGTTGAACAGCGGCCGGTCGATGGAATCGCGCAACTCGGCATAGGCCTTGAAGCTGATGCCGGTGACGAACAGATTCGGGTCGAAGCTCGGCGCACTGACCATGGCCAGGACTTCGCCGGTGTTCGGGTCCAGCGCTACCACCGCACCGCGGCGACCGCCGAGTGCCGCTTCGGCGGCTTCCTGCAATTTGATGTCCAGGCTCAGGACGATGTCCTTGCCGGGAATCGGATCGGTACGCTTGAGCACGCGCAATACGCGGCCCCGAGCGTTGGTCTCGACTTCTTCGTAACCCACCTGGCCGTGCAGCTCGGGCTCGTAGAAGCGCTCGATGCCGGTCTTGCCAATTTGATGAGTACCGCTGTAACCCACCGGGTCCAGGGTTTTGAGCTCTTTCTCGTTGATCCGGCCCATGTAACCCACGGAGTGCGCGAAGTGCGCGCCCTGGGGGTAATGCCGCACCAACTGCGCGACCACCTCAACACCCGGCAGCCGGAACTGGTTCACCGCGATCCGGGCGATCTGCTCTTCGGTCAGCTCGAACAGGATCGGCACCGGCTCGAATGGCCGGCGCCCCTGCTTCATGCGCTTCTCGAAGATCACCCGGTCCTCGGGGGTCAGTTCCAGCACCTGGACGATCACGTCGAGCACTTGCTGCCAGTCGCCGGAGCGCTCGCGGGTCATGCTCAAACTGAAGCTGGGCCGGTTATCGGCCACCACCACGCCATTACGGTCGAAGATCAACCCGCGAGTCGGCGGAATCGGCTGCACGTGGACGCGGTTGTTTTCCGACAGGGTCGAGTGGTACTCGTACTGGATGACCTGAAGGAAATACAGCCGCGCGATCAGCACGCAGATCAGCGCCACCACCGCAATTGCCCCGAACACGACGCGGCCACGCACCAGACGGGCGTCTTTTTCGTGGTCCTTGATGCGGATCGGCTGGGACATGAGGGCAGAACTACTTGTGGTAAGGGTGGCCGGACAGGACTGTCCAGGCACGATACAACTGTTCGCCGATCAGAATCCGCACCAGCGGGTGCGGCAACGTCAACGGCGACAACGACCAACGCTGATCGGCCCGGGCACAGACTTCCGGCGCCAGCCCCTCGGGGCCGCCGACCATGAAATTCACCGTGCGCGAGTCCAGCCGCCAGCGATCGAGTTCGACCGCCAGTTGCTCGGTGCTCCAGGGCTTGCCGTGGACTTCGAGGGTGACAACCCGCTCGTTTGGCCCGACCTTGGCCAGCATGGCTTCGCCTTCCTGACGGATGAAGCGCGCCACGTCGGCGTTCTTGCCACGAGTGTTGAGCGGTATTTCCACCAGTTCCAGCGCCAGCTCGGACGGAAGACGCTTGGCATATTCATGCCAGCCTTCTTCCACCCACTTGGGCATGCGTGAACCGACGGCGATCAGTCGCAGTCGCACAGCAATCCCTTACAGCTGGTCTTTGTTGAGCTTGATGAAATGCTCGTGGGTGTTTTCCGGGCTGTGGTGAGCCGCGTTCAGCGCACGGCTCTGCTCGGCACCGGACCACAGACGCTCGAGGTCGTAAAACTGACGCGCCGAAGCGGTCATCATGTGCACGATCACGTCGTCCATATCCAGCAGGACCCAGTCGCTGTCACCCTTGCCTTCTTCACCCAGTGGCTTGACGCCCAGGGCTTTGACGGCTTCGCGAACCTTGTCCAGCATCGCGCCGATCTGGCGGTTGGAGGTACCGGTAGCGATGATCATGTAGTCGGTGATGCTCTGCTTTTCGCGAACGTCGATGACCTGGATGTCCTGGCCTTTCACGTCTTCCAGGGCAGCTACGGCAATCTTGACCAGCTCATCACCCTTCAGCGGCTCGGTGGTGAGGACCGGCTCAGGCAGAGGGGCGCTCTTGAACGTGCCTTTGCGCTTTACTTTAGTTACGTCTTTGTTCGTCATATAAAACTCGTTTTGCTCATATGTTCGGGCGTTTCAATACACGTCATTTCGTGCCTTGAAACCTGCCCTTTTTTTCAGTTCGACGCACGGTACAGACCGTGCGCATCGATGTAGGCCAGGACCGCGTCGGGCACCAGGAAACGTACCGACTTACCGCTGGCCAGCAGTTGACGGATCTGGGTGGCGGATACCGCGAGCGGCGTCTGCCAGACGAATGCAATCTGTCCGCTCGGCCCTTTGAGGGCCAGCGGGTCGCTCACCGAGCGTGCCGCCAACAGATTGCGCAAGGCATCCGGCGGTTCGCTGTCGGCATCCGGGCGTTGCAGCACCAGGATGTGGCAATGCTGGAGCAACTCTTCCCAGCGGTGCCAAGTGGGCAGGCCGCAAAATGCGTCCCAGCCCAAAAGTAGAAAAACCTGGGTGTCCGCGGCCATTTCGGCACGCATCAATTCCAGGGTATCGATAGTGTAGGACGGTTTGTCCCGCTGCAATTCGCGGGCGTCCACCACCAACGGCGCCACACCAGCCACCGCGCACTCGACCATCGCCAAGCGATCCTTGGCCGACACCTGCGGCGTGTCCCGATGGGGCGGTCTGGCACTGGGTGTCAGACGCAGCTCATCGAGCCCAAGGGATTCGGCGACTTCCAGTGCACCGCGCAAATGGCCGATGTGCACCGGGTCGAAGGTGCCGCCCAGCACGCCAATGCGTCGAGGCCCAGCCTCGCCGGCAGTGATCGGGGCTGACGGGTCGAGGTCGCCCAAGTCAGACCGACTCCTGTCCGCGCAACTGGCCATCACCGACCACGATGTACTTCTCGCAGGTCAGACCTTCGAGGCCCACCGGGCCGCGGGCGTGCAGCTTATCAGTAGAAATGCCAATCTCGGCACCCAATCCGTATTCAAAGCCATCGGCGAAGCAGGTCGGGGTGTTGATCATCACCGACGACGAGTCGACTTCCGCCACGAAACGCCGGGTGTCCGCCAGGTTTTCACTGACGATGGAATCGGTGTGATGGGAGCCGTATTTGTTGATGTGCTCGATGGCCTGAGCCAGCCCGTCGACCACGCGGATCGACAGAATCGGCGCCAGGTATTCGGTGGACCAGTCGTCTTCAGTCGCGGCAACGGCCTCGATGATCGACCGGGTGCGTTCGCAACCACGCAGCTCGACGCCTTTTTCGCGGAACTGGGCCGCCATCGACGGCAGGAAATCTTTGGCAACGCTTTGATCCACCAGCAGCGTTTCCATCGCGCCGCAGATGCCATAGCGGTAAGTCTTGGCATTGAAGGCGATGCGCTGGGCTTTCGGCAGATCGGCGTGGGCACTGACGTAGACGTGGCAAATGCCGTCCAGGTGCTTGATCACCGGCACGCGGGCGTCACGGCTGACCCGTTCGATCAGGCCCTTGCCACCGCGTGGCACGATGACGTCCACGTACTCCGGCATGGTGATCAGAGCGCCAACGGCAGCACGGTCGGTGGTCTCGACCACTTGCACCACGGCGGCCGGCAGCTCGGCCTCGGCCAGGCCGCGCTGGATGCAGGCCGCAATGGCACGGTTGGAGTGAATTGCTTCGGAGCCGCCGCGCAGGATGGTTGCGTTACCGGATTTCAGGCACAGGCTGGCGGCGTCGATGGTCACGTTGGGCCGGGACTCGTAGATGATCCCGATCACGCCCAGCGGCACGCGCATCTTGCCGACCTGAATGCCCGACGGGCGGAAGCTCATGTCGCGGATGGCGCCGACCGGGTCCGGCAGGGCCGCGACCTGGCGCAGGCCGACGATCATGCCGTCGATGCGTGCCGGGGTCAGTGCCAGGCGTTCCAGCAACGCAGCTTCAAGCCCATTCGCCCGACCGGCGGCCAGATCCAGCTCATTGGCGGCCGTCAACTCGGCACGCGCGGCGTCCAGCGCATTGGCGGCAGCCTGCAAGGCGCGGTTTTTCTGCGCAGTGCTGGCACGGCCGATGATGCGCGACGCTTCGCGGGCAGCGCGACCCAGGCGGGTCATGTAGTCGAGGACGGACTCAGTCATGTCTGATGGGATCTTGGCAAAGATGAAAGCGGCAGATTATAGCTGTCGCGTCCTAGGACTAACAGCGGTGACAGGCGGATGGTCGAAATGGAGGGCAATTTGCCGACGTTCAGCCGTGATTAAGCTGCAAATTGTTATCATCGCCGCTCAATCAGCCCTGATAAACGCCGTTCATCATGTCCAACCTGACTGTTCGCGCCTCCCTTTCGGCCCTGCCCACGGCGCTGCCGGATGCTTTTTTTGACCGCGACGCGCAAGTCCTGGCCCGGGATTTACTCGGTAAAGTCATCCGTCACCGGGTCGGCGACCTGTGGCTCAGCGCCCGGATCATCGAGACCGAAGCCTATTACTGCGAAGAAAAAGGCAGCCACGCGTCCCTCGGCTACACAGAAAAGCGTAAGGCTTTGTTTCTGGATGGCGGCCACATCTATATGTATTACGCCCGAGGCGGTGATTCCCTGAACTTCAGCGCCCAGGGCCCGGGCAACGCAGTGCTGATCAAATCCGCCTACCCGTGGGTCGATGAGTTGAGCGGACCGGCGAGCCTGGCGCAGATGCTGCTGAACAACCCCGACGCCCAGGGTCGTCCTCGCCCCTCGCAAAAACTCTGCGCCGGCCAGACCTTGCTGTGCAAATCGCTGGGGCTGAAGGTGCCGGTCTGGGACGCCAAGCGCTTTGATCATGAAGTGCTGCTGGTGCAAGACATCGGCCCCGCCCCCGCCCACATCATTCAAACCACGCGCCTGGGCATTCCCCATGGCCGTGACGAACACCTGATGTACCGCTTCGTCGATGCGGCGTATGCGCCGTACTGCACGCGGAACCCGCTGCGCCGAGGGCAAGTCGAAGGTCGCGATTATTTTTTGCTGTGAACCCAATTCCCCGTAGTAGCTGCCGAAGGCTGCGCCTACGAGTTTATGAACAATGATGGAGTTGTACGTATGGGCCCATGGCTCGATAGCATCACCGGGTGGTTGACGGTCAATCCACAGTGGCTGGCCGCCGCGGTGTTTATAGTGGCCTGCGTGGAATGCCTGGCGATTGCCGGGTTGATTGTACCGGGCACCGTCCTGCTGTTTGCCGTGGCGGTACTGGCCGGCAGCGGTGCGTTGTCGCTGGGCGAAACGCTGTTGCTGGGGTTTCTCGGCGGTTTGCTGGGTGACGGGGTGTCGTACTTCCTGGGACGCCATTTCCATCAGAACATCCGGCGCCTGCCCGGCCTGCGCCATCACCCGGAATGGATCGCCGGGGCGGAGTCTTACTTTCAGCGCTACGGAATTGCCAGCCTTCTGGTCGGACGCTTCATCGGCCCATTGCGACCGATGCTGCCGATGGTCGCCGGGATGTTCGACATGCCTTTCCCGCGCTTCGCCGCCGTCAGCCTGTTGGCCGCCGCCGGCTGGAGCATTGCTTATCTGCTGCCCGGCTGGGCCACGGGCGCGGCGATTCGCCTGCCCTTGCCGGAGGGTTTCTGGCCGGAAGCGGGCATTGTCGCCGGCAGCATCGCAGTGATGATCGGCTTGAGCGTCACCAGCAGCTTGCGTCGCCATCGCCACGCCACCGCCTACATTGCCGGCCTGGGCCTGGTGATTTTGATCGGGCTGTTTATCGGCTATCCGCACCTGACCGCCCTCGACCAGGGCTTGATGACCCTGGTGCAGGAACACCGCAACCCGATGCTGGATGAGGTGGCGGTCACCTTCACGTTGATCGGCGAGTTCCGCAACATGTTGGTGTTCAGCGCCCTGCTGACGGGTTTGCTGTTGCTCACCCGACAATGGCGCCAGGCGATTTTCGCGGGCGGCGCGTTGCTGTTTACCGCGCTGGGCAACACCGTAACCAAGCAGTTTTTCGCCCGGGTGCGTCCGGAAGTGTTGAGCGACCCACTGACCAGTTACAGCATGCCCAGCGGCCACGCCTCCGGCTCCTTCGCGCTGTTCCTGGCCATCGCCGTCCTGGCCGGACGCGGACAACCGCCACGCATGCGCCTGACCTGGCTGCTATTGGGGTGCCTGCCGGCATTGGCGATTGCGTTGTCGCGGGTTTATTTGGGCGCGCATTGGCCAACCGACGTGCTGGCCGGCGCGATGCTGGCGGCCGGCGTCTGCGCGGCGAGCCTGTGGCTGAGCCAACGCCAGACGCCGCTCAACCCCATGCCACCCAAGGTCTGGTGGCTGGTGCTGCCGTCGCTGCTGGCGTTGTTTGCCTTTTTTGCGTTGCGGCATCTGCCGCATATGATGTTGCGGTATGCGTATTAACATATAGCGCGAACGGCTTGGCACCGCGCCGTTATTTGTGCGTGGGTGCCAGGCTGTCGATATCGCCGCACAATGCCGATTCGAAACTCATCCACGCCTGCCGCTCATAACGTTCATTTTATAGCCGCTTCCTGCACGTGAAAGTTGCAGATATGCCCCCCAAAAACTTTATTTAAGTATCGCCACACTCTGTCATCACAACTTCCAAATTTCGTCATCAGGCATACTCCCCTCCTGTGAGCAAACAAAGACCCGTTGACATATCGCCCTCCTGCCCCACCCAGTATTGGCTTAATACAAAATAAAACTGCCAAACATTTAATCCACATAGAAACACTTTAAAACAGACATCTAGTTGCCATAAACCACGACCACAACCAAACTTCCCGCCGTCAATCAGACACCCCACCAACCCAATGCAAGGATTGCAATATGGCTGATATCAAGAACTCTTTTCTGGCGACACTTTCCCTGGCAGGAAAACCGCTGGTTCTCATGCAACACAAGCTGGAATATCTTCTTACCGATAAGACGCTCACACCTGAACGTCGCGCCGAATTGACGGATTATCTGGGCCGAGAAGATATCCGTAAAATGATTACTACTGCAGACTACGGCACCGTCGAACCACTGGAACTCTATTTTCGCCGTGGAAGCGAAAACTACACTATCTTCATTCGCGACCCGATCAGCTTCCGCGGTAATGCTTTCAGCATGGAATATGCCGCCCGCAGCCTGATCGCCTACAGCAGCGATTCGCCAACCCGCTTTCATTTGAGGCAGGGCCGACGGAAAGTACTGCTGACGGATTTGATCAAAGACGCAGCACCGATTGAGTTGTTCAGCCATTCCAAGGAAGTCAACATCAAGGCCGTACTCAATACTCCAGTACTTGAGCATTTCACCGATCTGCCTTCGCGCATCGACGGCAAAGAGGCGGAATTTGTACTCAGCATTATCGAGCGCAATGTCGCCCCACTGCGTGACGAAATCCAATAAGGCGGTCCGGATCACAGCGCTGACAGAAATGGCGCTGTGATCCATTGGTATTGGATGGCAAGACCAGGCCGACCAAAAACGGTCGGCCACTGTCATTTCTTTCCGCGTTTTAGAACGAAAGGCCCCGTCAAAAAAGCCATCGACCGTCACAGCCGATGGCGTACATTCACTCTGTAATGGGCACGGTTTTATCGACAATCTTGAGAACAAAAGCGACGGGCGTATTGTTCAACGCGTCATGCACCGTGGCATTGGGGTCCACATCCATGAAGTATTTTTTCCCCGCCTCGTCAGCCTTATACAAGGGTCGCCCCCTCCGCTCACTGACGATTTGCACATAAGAGGGGCCCGCGCTGAGGTGTTCAAACTTCGCTCTTTCCACACCATGCTTGCGTATTGAAAACAAATCAGCTGCCGCGCTATCGCTCACTGACAAATGAAAGGTGCCGGCCTCAATCTTTAAACGCCACCCGTCAAACATACCTCGCAACACGGCCGTCACGATGTACTTGTCGTCCTGCAAAGAAAACTTGAACAACAAAGGTTTGTCATCTTCATGATCAGCCAATGTCACAAAACTGGTACCACTGCGGTCTGTCAACGCCACTTCAACGTCCAGGCGTTCACGCCGGGTGATGCGGGGGTCCCGCAGTCTCCGCTTCAGACGCTGCTGATTAAGGACTAACGGCAATCCGTCGACATAAAGATTAGCCATGAAAGCACTGTTACTGTTTTCCAACGACATACAACCACCCACACATATTAATTTTGACGCCACCTTGCTCTTGCCGCGCATCGCCGAAGCCAAGGGGACATAGGCTCAAATTAGAATCGAAGTGTTTTAACCCGCAACCGTTATAGAACCTGCATCATCGTTCAGGCTTACGACTGGCAACTTGGCACGTTTGCGCTTGCGGCGTTCCAACACCATCGAGTCGGCATAAAAGCCGGCGCCTTCAATAATATGTTTGGAGTTGTGATCACTCGCCGCATGCTTTAACAAGTAGCGACCTGCGATATCATCCCAGAACGCCCATTCATCTTCATAAATAATCATCATCACTTCCTTGTTATTAATGAGTTACTCACTCCCTGTGAGTGAGTTCAAACTAAGGGAAGGATGACGCGTGAACAATACTGGCAAAGCATTCAAGTTAATACAAAATACCACTAGGCGAACAACTCGCCCTGCAACTCATCCAGTAACGCCTGAATCGCATCCAGACGTTGTTGCGGATCGTCGAGTTGCAACAGGTCGATCTTGTCCACTTCGGCAAACGGCAGCAAATACGCCAACTGATTGGCCAGTGATTGCTGGCCGGTGGCTTCGGTGCCCATGTTCAGCGCCTCGACCATCGGGTGCTCGGCCAGGGCTTTGAGCAATGCGACGAGGTCGGCATCTTCGTCCTGCAACGGTTGTTCCGGCTCGTCTTCCAGCCACTCGACCTCGGCAAGAGTCAGGTGATCGCGCTGCACTTCCGAGCGCAAGACGTGGAACCGCCGGCCACCCTGCACGCGAATGCCCAACAGGCCGTTGTCCTGCTGCTTGAAGTCGGTGATCAAGGCTTCGCAGCCCACCAGCGCATAACCCGCCGGGGCGATGCCAACCTCCTCGCCGTCGAGGATGCACACCACGCCGAAGCCACTGCCCTGTTTCATGCAGCGGCTGATCATGTCCAGGTAGCGCGCCTCGAAAATCTGCAAGTCGAGGATGCAACCAGGGAACAGCACCGTGTTCAGCGGAAAAAGCGGCAAGCTCATAGACATTTCCTTACACCACCATCGACACCGCCAACGGCAGGAACACCGCCGTGGCCACGCCCATCAGACTCATCGCCAGCGCCGCGAAGGCGCCGCATTCTTCACTTTCCTGCAACGCCACCGACGTACCGACCGCGTGGGCGGTCAGCCCCAAGGCCATGCCCCGGGCTTCAGGGCTATGGACACCGAGCCTCGTCAAAAGACCCGGGCCGAAAATCGCACCGATCACGCCGGTAATCAACACGAACACCGCCGCCAGCGCCGCGACGCCACCGATCTGCTCGGCAACCAGCATGGCGATCGGCGAGGTCACGGATTTGGGCGCCATGGTCATCAGGATCATGTGTTCGGCGCCGAACCACCAGCCCAGTAACACGCCCATGCCCGTGGCGACCACGCCGCCTATCACCAGCGTAGTAAATATCGGCCAGAATAACTGCCGAATCCGTCGCAGATTCAGGTACAGCGGCACCGCCAGAGCAACGGTGGCGGGACCGAGCAGAATGCTGAGGATCTCGGTGCTCTTGCGGTACTCGGCGTAGGTCAGGCCGCAGCCCACCAGAATGCCGATCACCAGCAGCATCGAAACCAGCACCGGTTGCAGGAAGATCCAGCGGGTTTTCTCGAACGCCGCGAGTACCAGTTGATAGGCGCCCAGGGTGATGCCTATACCGAACAACGGGTGGTGGATCACCGAATCGAGGGCGCCCTGCCAATCGAGGATCATGGGCGGTCTCCGCGATGGGCGTGGCGCTTGATGAGGCGCTGCATCAGCACCCCGACGAAGGCCATCGACAGCACCAACGACAACACCAGCGCGCCGGCGATGGCCCAGAAGTCGGCGGCAATGTCCTTGGCATACACCATCACGCCCACCGCCGGCGGCACCAGCAGCAACGGTAGATAACGCAGCAAACTGCCGGCGGCCAGGTTCAGCGGCTCGCCAACCTCACCACGACAAATCAAAAACACCAGCATCAGCAACAGGCCAATAATCGGCCCCGGCAGCACCGGCAACATCAGGTGGTTGATGGCTGTGCCCAGCAATTGGAACAGCACCAGCCAGGTCAGGCCACGTAACAACATCCCGCAATCTCCCCACGCGTTGTCCCCGGCAAAAAGGGGCCGGGCATTATAAGCACGCCGACGCTATAGACCGGCATTCGCCAAAAGCATGGTCAGTTGACCGGAGCAATTTGCCATGTTGATCTAAAGTGGTTCGCAGGGAGGTCAAATCCCCCCAACTCAAAACCAATAAAACCGATGAACCCAAGGAGAGTCTCAATGCCCTATGTTCCCGTTGCAGAGCTCAAAGATTATGTTGGCAAGGAACTTGGACGTTCCGAATGGCTCACCATCGATCAGGAGCGCATCAACCTGTTCGCTGAAGCCACCGGGGATTATCAGTTCATTCACGTCGACCCGGTCAAAGCCGCGCAAACGCCATTTGGCAGCACCATTGCCCACGGTTTCCTGTCGCTGTCGCTGATTCCCAAACTGATGGAAGACATCCTGATCCTGCCGCAAGGCGCGAAGATGGTGGTCAACTATGGCCTGGACAGCGTGCGTTTCATCCAGCCGGTGAAAGTCAATTCACGGGTCCGACTCAAGGTCGACATGAACGAAGTCACCGAGAAGAAACCCGGTCAATGGCTGCTCAAGGCCACCGCGACCCTTGAGATAGAAGGCTCGGACAAACCGGCGTACATCGCCGAACCGCTGTCCCTCTGTTTCGTGTAAACCATCCCGGATGCGAAGCAGCACACGCTGTTTCGCGACCTTCTCTATATATACGACACATAGCTGCGGCATACTCGGTCGCCTAATTGCCCGGATCCCGCTATGCGCTCACTTGCACTCCTTGCTTTGACCCTGATGCTCACCGCTTGCGGCGATGGTGAATCGCTGTTGTCCCCTGACGCCCGCCTGCCGGACGGCGGACGCTATCGAGGGGATCTGGTCAACGGGTTGTTGCAGGGCCAGGGGCGCATCGACTACCCGAGCGGCAGTTGGTACGCCGGCCAGTTCGACAAAGGCCAGTGGCATGGCCAGGGCGAATGGCACGGCAGCAATGGCGAAGTCTATCGCGGGCAATTCCAGCAAGGGTTGTTCGACGGCCAGGGCACGCTGACCACCAATGGCAGCAGCTACACCGGCGGCTTCAAGCTGGGCCGACGCGACGGCGAAGGCACCCTCAAAGAAAACGGCATGACTTACCGCGGTGAGTTCAAGGCCGATCAGTATTCAGGGCTCGGTCGTCTCGAACTCGAAGACGGCAGCTCGTATCAAGGCCAGTTCGCCCACGGCAAGCCCAACGGCGAAGGCCAGCGCGGCGACGCCAGTGGCAATCAGTTCAGCGGGCATTTCGTCGATGGCCAGCTGGAAGGCAACGGCACGTTCAACAGCGCCGACGGCGATATCTACGTCGGCGGTTTCAAGGACAACCAGCTCAACGGCAAGGGTCGCTACGAGAATGCCGATGGCGATGTCTGGATCGGCCAGTTCAAGGAAGGCGTGCTCAGCGGCAAGGGCGAGCTGATCGGCACCGACGGCAGCCATTACATTGGCCAGTTCAGCGATTGGCGCTTCACCGGCCCGGGCCGCTTGAACTTGGCGGATGGCAGTTTTTACGTCGGTGGCTTCGACAACGACAGTTATTCCGGGCGCGGCACCCTGGTGCTGACCGATGGCACGGTGATGAGCGGCACCTGGATCAACGGCCAGCGTGTGCGCGACGCCGACGGCAAATTGCTGCCCGACACCCTGGAACTCGGCTTGCTCGCCCAGGGCCGCTTGCTCGACGAAGCGCTGGCGGCCGTGCCCGCCTCGACCCCGGCGGTCGAGCTGTACACCCTGACCCTCGGCGGCGACGGCAAGCAGAGTGTGTTCCTGCGTGAATCCGACTATGTCGCGAACATGCTCGCCAGCCGCTTCGGCGCTTATGGGCAGATTCGCCTGGTCAACCATCGTGAACACCTCGCCGACCGGCCGATGGCCACCCGGGAAAACCTGCGCCGTGCCGCCCAGACCCTGGCCGAACGCAGCGGCCCGGAAGACTTGCTGTTCATCTACCTGACCAGCCACGGCACCAGCGAACATGAATTCGTACTCGACCAGCCGCGCATGGAACTGGCCGATCTGCCGGCCGACGAATTGGCGGCAGTCCTCGCCCCGCTGAAGAATCGCGACAAGATCATTGTCATCTCTTCCTGCTATTCCGGTGGTTTCATCCCGGCGCTGAAAGACGAACGCACCCTGATCATGACCGCGTCGCGGGCGGACCGGGTGTCCTTCGGTTGCTCCGAGGAGGCCAACTTCACCTACTTCGGCGACGCACTGTTCGCCCAGGCACTGAACCAGACCGACGATCTGGAGCAAGCCTTCAAACTGGCCAAGGCCACCGTGGCCGAGCGGGAACTGGCGGACAACTTCGAAGCCTCTGAACCGCAGATCTGGGCACCGAAAACCGTGCTCTCCCATTGGCAACTGCTGCGCAAGCAACAAGCGCGTAAAGCATTACAAAGTGCTGCTATCAGCAGCAAGGACGCCAAGCTCAACTAAGCTGAACAGTATCAAGGGGGAAACACTATGTACTTGACGCCTCAGCATGTATTGCTTGCCGGAGCTACCGGATTAACCGGCGAACATTTGCTTGATCGCTTGCTCAATGAGCCAACGATTACGCGGGTATTGGCACCTTCACGCCGGCCATTGGCCGAGCATCCCCACCTGGAAAACCCCGTCGGCGACCCGGCAGTATTTCTGCCGCAACTCAATGGTCGCGTCGACATCGCTTACTGCTGCCTCGGCACCACCATCAAACAGGCCGGCTCCGAGGAGGCGTTTCGCGCGGTGGACCTGGACATGGTGGTGGCGTTCGCCAAACGTGCACGGGAGATGGGCGCAAGGCACTTGATCGTGATCAGCGCCTTGGGGGCCGATCGCAGATCCTCGATTTTCTACAACAAGGTCAAAGGCGAGATGGAACACGCACTGCGCGCGCAGAACTGGCCGCAGTTGACCATTTGTCGGCCGTCCCTGTTGCTGGGTGACCGCCTGGAACCGCGCATGGCCGAGCAATTCGCCGGACCGTTTTCGCGCTTGATCCCGGGCAAATACCGCGGCATCGAAGCCTGCCAACTGGCCCGCGCAATGTGGCGGCTGGCGCTGGAAGAGCAAGATGGAGTGCGGGTGGTTGAGTCGGATGAGTTGCGTAAGCTCGGCAAGTAATTCTGCGGCGCCGGAGCCGACGCCTGCGCGGGCAAGCCTCGCTCCTACAGGTTGGTAGCGTTTGATCGTTCCCACGCAGAGCGTGGGAACGATCGTCAAAGTCCGCCCGTCGCCTGGAAACTCACGCCAATCACCGTCAGCAGAGACAGCGGCAACAGCAGCGTGTCGAGCAACGCACTGCCCGGCAAATCCACCCCGGGATAGCTCGGCGCTTCAGCGCCAAACCGATCCATGGCGCAGCAGCCACCGTTCATCGCATACAAATCCAGCCGCGTCCCCGAATACACCACCGGCGCCCCCGGTTTCGCGGCATCGAGCGTGCGCGCCGTGGCGCAGCCGGCCAGTTGCAGCGCCAGCACGACCACCAGCAGCTTATTCATCGCTGCTCAAATGGTGCTCGCCCCAACGCGGCAGCATGTCCTGGGGAATATTCAGCAGATTGAGAATCCGCGCGACGACGAAGTCGATCAGGTCGTCGATGGTCTGTGGCTGGTGATAAAACCCCGGCGAGGCTGGCAGGATCGTCACGCCCATGTTCGACAACTTGAGCATGTGCTCCAGATGAATACTCGAATACGGCGCCTCACGCGGCACCAGAATCAACTGGCGGCGCTCCTTCAAGGTAACGTCGGCGGCGCGTTCGATCAGGTTGTTACAGGCGCCGGTGGCGATGGCTGACAAGGTTCCGGTGGAACACGGCACCACCACCATCGCGGCTGGCGCACCGGAGCCCGAGGCCACCGGCGACATCCAGTCTTCCTTGCCATACACCTTGATCTGCCCGGCAGCGGCGCCGGTGTATTCGGTGAGGAAAGCCTGCATGGTTTGCGGCTTGGGCGGCAACGTGACATCAGTCTCGGTGGCCATCACCAGTTGCGCAGCCTTGGAGATCAGGAAATGCACCTCGCGGTCTTCACGCACCAGGCAATCGAGCAAGCGCAAACCGTACTGGGCGCCGGAAGCACCGGTCATCGCCAGCGTGATGCGTTCCGGGCCGCCGCTCTGGGCAAAAGTGTTCATTGCAGCGCCTCGGCAAGTTTGCCGTGCAGGCCGCCGAAGCCGCCGTTGCTCATGATCACCACGTGGGTACCGGGCTGGGCCTGGCTTTTCACGCGTTCGATGATGCCTTCCAGGGAATCGCTGACGATCGAGGGCACGGTGCACAGCGCGGCGGTCGCGCCCAAATCCCAACCGAGGTTGGCCGGCGCGTACCAGATCACCTGATCGGCATCGACCACGCTTTCCGGTAAACCGTCACGGTGCGCGCCGAGCTTCATGGAGTTGGAGCGCGGCTCGATGATCGCGATCAACGGTGCATCGCCGATCTTCTTGCGCAAGCCGTCGAGGGTGGTGGCGATGGCGGTCGGGTGGTGGGCGAAGTCGTCGTAGATCGTGATGCCACGGACTTCCGCGACTTTCTCCATCCGACGCTTCACGCTTTTGAACGCACTCAGCGCTTCAATGCCCATCGACGGCACGACACCGACATGCCGCGCCGCCGCCAGGGTGGCCAGGGCGTTGGCGACGTTGTGCTGACCGGTCATGTCCCACTCGACCACGCCTTGGGCAACGCCTTCGAACATCACTTCAAACTTCGAGCCGTCTTCGCTCAGCAACTTGACCTGCCACTGACCGCCGACGCCGGTGGTTTGCACCGGGGTCCAGCAACCCATCTCGATCACACGCTGCAAGGCAGGTTCTGTGGTCGGATGGATCACCAGGCCTTCGCTCGGAATGGTCCGCACCAAATGGTGGAACTGTCGCTCGATGGCCGGCAGATCGGGGAAGATGTCGGCGTGATCGAACTCAAGATTGTTCAGGATCGCTGTGCGCGGACCGTAGTGAACGAACTTCGAACGCTTGTCGAAGAACGCACTGTCGTACTCATCGGCTTCGATCACGAAGAACGGCGTACCGCCGAGGCGCGCGGACACCGAGAAATTCTGCGGCACGCCACCAATCAGGAAACCCGGGCTCATGCCCGCGTGCTCCAACACCCAGGCGAGCATGCTGCTGGTGGTGGTCTTGCCATGAGTGCCGGCAACCGCCAACACCCAGCGGCCGCGCAGTACGTGGTCGGCCAGCCATTGCGGGCCGGAGACGTAAGGCAGGCCTTTGTTCAGGACGTATTCGACCGCCGGGTTGCCACGGGACATGGCGTTGCCGATCACCACCAGGTCCGGGGCCGGATCGAGCTGCGCCGGGTCGTAGCCTTGGGTCAACTGAATGCCCTGGGCCTCAAGCTGAGTGCTCATCGGCGGATAGACGTTGGCATCGGAGCCGGTCACGTGATGGCCCAGCTCTTTGGCCAGAACCGCCATCGAACCCATGAAAGTGCCGCAGATACCAAGAATATGAATGTGCATAGTCGACCTCGTAAAACATGGCCGCAGGTTAGCCTAGGGTGGGAAAATTCGCACCTTTGTTTAAGGCTGATCGCAGAACCCGTAGGCGCGAGCGGTGCGGCGATCCGACTTGCCCGCGAAAGCAATGTGTCAGGTTGTGATCGTTCCCATGCTCCGAGTGGGAATGCAGCCCGGGACGCTCCGCGTCCCATCCACAGCCGAACGCGGAGCGTCCGTTGAGGCATTCCCACGCAGAGCGTAGGAACGATCAGTCAGGCAGAGCGGGCGATGCCGTGTTTACGCAGCTTTCGATAGAGGGTATTGCGACTGACACCGAGCTGTTCCGCCGTATGCGTCATATGCCAACGCTGTTGCTCCAACGCATTGAGCAACGCCAGCCGCTCGGCATCGTCCAGCGGATGCTCCGACGGCTCTTCCACCACCAACGCCACCACCGGTCGCACCTGGCGAATCATCGCCGGCAAATCCTCCAACCCGATCCGCCCGCCATCACACAACGCCGCCAAGGTCCGCAGCACATTGCGCAACTGCCGCACGTTCCCTGGCCAGGCGAAACCGAGCAAGGCTTCCCGTGCCGGTTGATCAATCAGCACTGCTTCCCCGCCCGCCTCTTCCGCCAGCAGGAAATCCAGCAACTGGGATTTGTCGCTGCGGTCGCGCAAGGCCGGCAATGCCACTTCCAGGCCATTGAGCCGGTAGTACAAGTCCTCGCGAAAACTGCCGTCCCGCACCCGATCCAGCAAATTTCGGTGGGTCGCGCTGATAATTCTGACGTTCACCGACTCCGGTTCCCCGCCAATCGGCACTACCTGGCGATCTTCCAAAACTCTTAAGAGCCGAGTCTGCAAAGCCAGGGGCATGTCGCCGATCTCATCGAGGAACAACGTGCCGCCATCGGCCTGCTGCAACTTGCCGCGCATGCCTTCCTTGCGCGCGCCGGTGAAGCTGCCGCCGCGATAGCCGAACAGTTCGCTTTCGATCAGGCTTTCCGGGATGGCCGCGCAGTTGAGGGCGACGAAGGCTTTGTTCGCCCGCTGACTGGCCTGGTGCACGGCTTTGGCGAAGGCTTCCTTGCCGGAGCCGGTTTCGCCATTGATCAGCAGCGGCACGTCCCGTTCGAATACGCGCAGGGACTTGCGGAAATCCTCTTGCAACGCGGCATCGCCCAGGCAAATGCCGGACAAGCGCGGACGCTCGGCCACTATCGGACTTGGCACCACCGGCACCGGAATACTCCGAGGCTGACCCCGCAGCAGCGCAAATAGACTGCGCCCATCGCGAGTGCGCAGCGGCCAACTGGCGCTGGCATTCACACTGGCACGCCCCAGCAATTCATCCAGCGAGCAATCGAAAAGCGCTTCCACCGGTTTGCCCAGCAACCCGCCGCGAATATGCCCGAGCAGGTTCAGCGCACTTTGGTTGACCGCGCTGATCCGCCCTTCGCCATCGAACGCCAACAGGCCCTCGCTGAACAGCCCGACGGACTCGGCCTGCAAGTGAAAACGCAGCAGCCATTGATTGTCGAAGTAACGCAGGAAATAACAGCTCTCGATCATCTTCGCCGAGAGGTTGACCAGGGCCATGGTGTGGAACTGGCTCTGGCGCGAGACGTCATGCCGGGCCGAGGACACGTCGAGCACCGCCAGCAGTTCGCCGTGGGGGTCGAACACCGGGCTCGCCGAGCAGGTCAGGCCGGTGTGGCGGCCGCGAAAGTGTTCGTCCTGGTGAATGGTCAGCGCCTGGCGCTCCACCAGGCAAGTGCCGATGCCATTGGTGCCTTCGCAGGCTTCGCTCCAGTCGGCGCCAAGCCAGAGCCCGGCACGCTCGAAAATCTTGCGTTCGGCGGGGGCGGTGACGCAGTTGAGGATCACCCCGCGTGCGTCGGTCAGCAGCACCGCGTGGCCGGCGCCGGAGAGTTGTTGGTGCAGGCTGGTCATTTCGTTGCCGGCGATGTGCAGCACTTGCTGCAAGCGTTCGCGGCTTTCGAGCACGCGCCCATGTTCCAGCACCGTGGGTGCCATGGTCAGGGCCGGGTCGAGGTGATAGTCCTCAAGACAACGCAGCCAGGAACGGGCAATCGACGGATCACTGCCGGGGCCGTGCAGGTGCGACTTGCCCTGGGTAACGGTCAGGACTTGCCGGGCATGGCGACTCAAATGGTTGTCGTGCATTTCTTATTATTCCCCGAAAGGGTCCACGAACCCTGCAGCGCGTTGAGGTCGAGCATCCTCCACGTCGGCGTGCTTTGCAATGCTGGCAAGGCCAGCCCCTCGCTCGCTGTGCCACAAGCGGTACAAACTGTCACCCAAGCTGTACCGAAACCGTCACAGGCACCACCCGCCTGTCCGACAAAAACCGCGCAAGGCCTTGATTTGCTTGCCCTGCAAGGCAGTGGCCCAACCTTTGCTCTACGCTTATAGCAAGCGCACATGCGCGTCTCTCTAATAAGTACAAAGCCAAGGAGAACTCACCATGCGTTACGCTCACCCCGGTACTGAAGGCGCTATCGTTTCGTTCAAGAGCAAGTACGGTAACTACATCGGCGGCGAGTTCGTCGCGCCTGTCAAAGGTCAGTACTTCACCAATACCTCGCCCGTGAATGGCCAACCGATTGCCGAATTCCCACGTTCCACGGCCGAAGACATCGACAAAGCCCTGGACGCTGCCCATGCGGCGGCCGATGCCTGGGGCGCCACGTCCGCCCAGGCGCGCTCGCTGGTGCTGCTGAAAATCGCCGACCGCATCGAGCAGAACCTGGAACTGCTGGCGATCACCGAATCCTGGGACAACGGCAAAGCCGTTCGCGAAACCCTCAACGCCGACATCCCGCTGGCGGCGGATCACTTCCGCTACTTCGCCGGTTGCATCCGCGCCCAGGAAGGCAGCGCCGCCGAGATCGACGGCAACACCGTGGCGTACCACATCCATGAACCCCTGGGCGTGGTCGGGCAGATCATCCCGTGGAACTTCCCGATCCTGATGGCCGCCTGGAAACTCGCCCCGGCCCTGGCCGCCGGTAACTGCGTGGTGCTCAAGCCTGCCGAGCAAACCCCGCTGGGCATCACCGTGCTGATGGAACTGATCGGCGACCTGCTGCCACCCGGCGTGCTGAACGTGGTGCAAGGGTTCGGCAAAGAAGCCGGCGAAGCCCTGGCCACCAGCAAACGCATCGCCAAGATCGCCTTCACAGGTTCGACCCCGGTCGGCTCGCACATCATGCACGCCGCCGCCGAAAACATTATTCCGTCCACCGTGGAGCTGGGTGGCAAGTCGCCGAACATCTTCTTCGCCGACATCATGCAAGCCGAAGAAACCTTCATCGAGAAAGCCGCTGAAGGCCTGGTGCTCGCCTTCTTCAACCAGGGCGAAGTCTGCACCTGCCCGTCCCGGGCACTGGTGCAAGAATCGATCTACGACGACTTCATGAAAGTGGTGATGAAGAAAGTCCTGTCGATCAAACGTGGCGACCCGCTGGACACCGACACCATGGTCGGCGCCCAGGCGTCCGAACAGCAATTCGACAAAATCCTTTCGTACCTGGAAATCGCCAAGGGCGAAGGCGCCGAGCTGCTGACCGGCGGCAAGGTGGAAAAACTCGAGGGCAACCTGGCGACCGGGTATTACATCCAGCCGACCCTGCTCAAGGGCACCAACAAAATGCGCGTGTTCCAGGAAGAAATCTTTGGCCCGGTGGTGAGCATCACCACGTTCAAGGACGAAGCCGAAGCCCTGGCCATCGCCAACGACACCGAGTTCGGCCTGGGCGCCGGCCTCTGGACCCGCGACATCAACCGCGCCTATCGCATGGGCCGCGCCATCAAGGCCGGTCGTGTGTGGACCAACTGCTACCACCTGTACCCGGCGCATGCCGCGTTCGGTGGTTACAAAAAGTCCGGCGTCGGGCGTGAAACCCACAAGATGATGCTCGATCACTATCAGCAGACCAAAAACCTGCTGGTGAGCTACGACATCAATCCGTTGGGCTTCTTCTAAACCCGACGCGGGACCGCGTAACGGCCATCGCGGGCAAGCCTTGCTCCTACGGGAGCGTGGCTTGCTCGCGATGACGCCCTCAAACACACCGTAAATCATCGCCCTGCCGCTCTGGCACGGGCTTTGCGTGCCTGCTGTACCGCCACACCCGAAAGTCCAACCGATCAAACAATAAAAAATAGAGAGGACTTATGACTTCTACTACACAGCTCAAACCCACACTCGGCACCCTGCATTTATGGGGCATTGCCGTCGGCCTGGTGATTTCCGGCGAGTACTTCGGCTGGAGTTACGGCTGGGGCACCGCAGGCACATTGGGTTTCCTCGTCACCGCCCTGATGGTGGCGACGATGTACACCTGCTTCATCTTCAGTTTCACCGAACTGACCACCGCGATTCCCCACGCGGGCGGGCCGTTTGCCTACAGCCGACGGGCGTTTGGCGAAAAAGGCGGATTGATCGCCGGCATCGCCACCCTGATTGAATTCGTCTTTGCGCCACCGGCGATTGCCATGGCCATCGGCGCGTACCTCAACGTGCAGTACCCGGAGCTGGACCCGAAGATTGCGGCGGTCGGCGCCTACTTCGTGTTCATGACCTTGAACATTCTCGGCGTCAGCATCGCCGCGACCTTTGAGCTGGTGGTCACCGTGCTCGCGGTCGCCGAATTGCTGGTGTTCATGGGCGTGGTCGCGCCGGGCTTCAGCTTCAGCAACTTCGTGCTCAACGGCTGGTCGGGTTCCAACGAATTCACCATGGCCTCGATCCCCGGGATCTTTGCGGCGATTCCCTTTGCGATCTGGTTCTTCCTCGCCATCGAAGGCGCGGCCATGGCGGCCGAGGAAGCCAAGGACCCGAAACGCACGATTCCCAAGGCTTACGTCAGCGGCATCCTGACCCTGGTGTTCCTCGCTATCGGCGTGATGGTGATGGCTGGCGGCGTTGGCGACTGGCGCCAACTGTCGAACATCAACGATCCGCTGCCCCAGGCGATGAAAGCCGTAGTCGGCAACAATTCGAGCTGGATGCACATGCTGGTCTGGATCGGTCTGTTCGGTCTGGTGGCGAGTTTCCACGGGATCATTCTGGGTTATTCGCGACAGTTCTTCGCCCTGGCCCGCGCCGGTTATCTGCCTAAAGGCCTGGCCAAACTCTCGCGCTTCCAGACCCCGCACCGGGCGATCCTGGCCGGCGGCGTGATCGGCATCGCCGCGATCTACAGCGATGGCCTGGTCAACCTGCAAGGCATGACCCTGACAGCGGCGATGATCACCATGTCGGTGTTCGGCGCCATCGTGATGTACATCATCAGCATGCTCAGCCTGTTCAAACTGCGCAAAACCGAGCCGAACCTGGAACGCACCTTCCGCGCGCCGGGCTATCCGATTGTGCCGGGGATCGCGCTGTTTCTGGCGGTGGTGTGTTTGATTGCGATGGCGTGGTTCAACACGGTGATTGGCCTGGTGTTCCTCGGGTTCATGGCGGCGGGTTATCTGTACTTCCAGTTGACCGCCAAGCAGCGCGCCGACGCGCCGGCAGACGCTATGCTCGAAGGTATCTGAGTTGCACCGGTGCCGGGCTCAATGCCCTATTTGAGAGCACCCCTGCTCCGTAGGAGCGAGGCTTGCCCGCGAAGAACGATAATGCGGTCCGACAGATTCACCGCGTCATCGTTCTTCGTGGGCAAGCCTCGCTCCTACGGGCCACACTTTTATCAGGAGGACCCCGTCCCATGGCCGCATTTGCCCATTCCGTCGGCGCCCAGACCTACCGTTTCGACAGCCTCAAGGACGTCATGGCCAAGGCCAGCCCGGCGCGTTCCGGGGACTTTCTGGCCGGCGTCGCCGCGCTCAACGATGGCGAGCGTGTGGCCGCGCAAATGGCGTTGGCCGACATCCCGCTGACACACTTCCTACAAGAAGTACTGATTCCCTACGAGGCCGATGAAGTCACCCGATTGATCATCGACACTCACGACAAACAAGCCTTCGCCGTGGTCAGCCACCTCACCGTCGGCGGTTTTCGCGACTGGCTGCTCAGCGACGCCGCCGACGAGCAGAGCCTACGCGCCCTCGCCCCCGGCCTGACCCCGGAAATGGCCGCCGCCGTGTCGAAGATCATGCGCGTGCAGGACTTGGTGCTGGTGGCGCAGAAGATCCGCGTGGTCACGCAATTCCGCGGCACCATGGGCCTGCGCGGTCGCTTATCCACACGCCTGCAACCCAATCACCCGACCGACGAACCGGCCGGCATCGCCGCGAGCATTCTCGACGGCCTCCTGTACGGCAACGGCGATGCAATGATCGGCATCAACCCGGCCACCGACAGCATCGCCTCGATCTGCGCCATGCTGGAAATGCTCGATGCGATCATCCAGCGCTACGACATTCCGACCCAGGCCTGCGTGCTGACCCACGTCACCACCTCCATCGAAGCGGTGAACCGTGGCGTGCCCCTGGACCTGGTGTTCCAGTCGATCGCCGGCACCGAAGCGGCCAACGCCAGTTTCGGCATCAACCTCAACGTATTGCAGGAAGGCTACGACGCCGGTTTGAGCCTGAATCGCGGGACCCTCGGCCAGAACCTGATGTATTTCGAAACCGGCCAGGGCAGCGCTTTGTCAGCTAATGCCCACCACGGCATCGATCAACAGACCTGCGAGACGCGGGCTTACGCCGTGGCGCGACATTTCAAACCGTTTTTGGTGAACACCGTCGTAGGATTTATCGGCCCGGAATACCTCTACAACGGCAAACAGATCATCCGCGCCGGCCTCGAAGACCACTTCTGCGGCAAACTGCTCGGCGTGCCGATGGGTTGCGACATCTGCTACACCAACCACGCCGAAGCCGACCAGGACGACATGGACACCCTGCTGACCTTGCTGGGCGTGGCCGGGATCAACTTCATCATGGGCATCCCCGGCTCCGACGACATCATGCTCAACTACCAGACCACCTCGTTCCACGACGCCCTTTACGCCCGGCAAACCCTGGGCTTGAAACCGGCGCCAGAGTTCGAGCAGTGGCTGGCGAACATGGGCATCTTTACCCAGGCCGACGGCAAGGTTCACTTCGGCAACAACCTGCCGCCGGCCTTCCGCCAGGCTTTGGCGCAACTGGGATGAGTGTTGATATGGATAAACCACCCGTCGATCCGCAAAACCCGTGGCTGGAACTGCGGCGCCTGACCCCGGCGCGCATAGCCCTGGGCCGAACCGGCACCAGCCTGCCGACCAAGGCGCAACTGGATTTCCAGTTCGCCCACGCCCAGGCCCGGGATGCTGTGCATTTGCCGTTCGACCACGCCGGGCTCAGCGCGCAACTGGCCGAGCGCGGCCGGGAAAGTCTGCTGTTGCACAGCGCTGCCACGGACCGGAACAGTTATTTGCAGCGCCCGGATCTGGGGCGCAAGTTGAGCGACGAGTCGGCGCAGACCCTGCGTGATTACGCCTCGGCCCATCCGGGCGGCGTGGATTTGGTGATCGTGGTCGCCGATGGCCTGTCGGCGTTGGCGGTTCATCGCCATACCGTGCCGTTTCTGACACGCATGGAGGAACAGTCTGCGGCGGATGGCTGGTCCATGGCGCCGGTGATCCTGGTGGAACAAGGTCGAGTCGCGGTGGCCGACGAAATCGGCGAGTTGCTGGGCGCGAAAATGGTGGTGATCTTGATTGGTGAACGCCCTGGGCTCAGCTCTCCTGATAGTCTGGGTTTATATTTCACCTACAATCCAAAGATTGGCCTGACCGATGCTTATCGCAACTGCATCTCCAATGTCCGACTGGAAGGCCTCAGTTACGGCATGGCGGCGCACCGCTTGCTGTACCTGATGCGCGAAGCCTGTCGGCGGCAGTTGTCGGGGGTCAATCTGAAGGACGAAGCCCAGGTTCAGACACTGGAGTCGGACGCTGGGGCGGACATGAAAGGAAATTTCCTACTCAGCCCGCCGGATGCCTGAACCGTTTCCGCATTGCGTTTCTGATTCGTTTTCAGGCAGGATCGACGCACGGCCGCCAGGGGTTTCCCATCGCCGTCACGCACGTAAGCCAGCCATTTGAAGCGAGACCTACCATGCGGATTATTCAAGCGACCCTCGAACACCTGGACCTGCTGACCCCGTTATTCGTCAAATACCGCGAGTTTTACGGCTCCCTGCCTTACCCGGACTCGTCCCGGGCGTTCCTCGAAAAACGCCTGCGTCGCAAGGAATCGGTGATTTACCTGGCCCTGTCCGATGACGACAACAACAAACTGATGGGTTTCTGTCAGCTGTACCCGAGCTTTTCGTCGCTGTCGCTTAAACGCGTGTGGATCCTCAACGACATCTACGTCGCCGAAGACGCCCGCCGCCAACTGGTGGCCGACAACCTGATTCGCACCGCGAAGAAAATGGCCAAGGAAACCAACGCCGTGCGCATGCGCGTTTCCACCAGCAGCAACAACGAAGTGGCGCAGAAAACTTACGAGTCGATCGGCTTCAAGGAAGACACCGAATTCAAGAACTACGTGTTGCCGATTAGCGACGAGTTATAACAACACCGGGGCGTGGCCTGGTCTTTGGCGAGGGCGCTTTTGTGGCGAGGGGGCTTGCCCCCGTTCGGCTGCGAAGCCGTCGTAATCCAGACGCTGCGGCACTCCCAGGATTGCAGGGGCCGCTTCGCGACCCAACGGGGGCAAGCTCCCTCGCCACAAGGATTTGTGTGCAGCCTGTCGGCCACTGATTACCCGCGACATCCCCCGCTACAAACTCGACGCGCTTTTCACTATTCCCGCCGTATAATCCCGAGCTTCCCGGCTTGTAAGAAAAACTACACCCGCATGTAGTCTTACACGAAGTCATATGCACAGGTCTGCTGAGCCGGACCATCACCACAGGTGCCCCCCATGGATTTCAACCCGATCGACCTTATCCTGCATCTCGATGTGTACCTCGACATGCTGGTAACCAATTACGGTCCATGGATCTACGCCATTCTGTTCCTGGTGATCTTCTGCGAAACCGGCCTGGTGGTGATGCCGTTCCTGCCGGGTGATTCCCTGCTCTTTATCGCCGGCGCCGTCGCGGCCGGTGGCGGCATGGACCCGGTATTGCTGGGCGGCCTGCTGATGCTGGCGGCGATCCTCGGCGACAGCACCAACTATGTGATTGGACGAACGGCGGGCGAGCGCCTGTTCAGCAACCCGAATTCGAAAATCTTCCGCCGCGACTACCTGCAACAAACCCACGATTTCTACGACAAGCACGGCGGCAAAACCGTGACCATGGCGCGCTTCCTGCCGATCATCCGTACCTTCGCACCGTTCGTCGCCGGCATCGCCCGGATGCCTTACCCGAGGTTCTTCTTCTTTAGTGTGCTGGGCACGATCCTGTGGGTCGGCGGCCTGGTGACCCTCGGCTACTTCTTCGGCAACGTCCCGTTCATCAAGAAAAACCTGTCGTTGCTGGTGGTGGGCATCATCCTGCTGTCGCTGGTACCGATGATCATCGGCGTCGTGCGCAGCCGCTTCGGCGGTTCGAGCTCCAAAGCCGAAACCCGCTAAGCCCCCATGTGGTCCCTGAGCGCCTGGCGTCGCCGGCGCATCCTGGCCAGGCACCCGATTGCCGACGACATGTGGCAGCGGGTGCGCCAGCACTTGAGCTTTCTCGACGGCATCAGCGCCGCCGAGGACCAGTGGCTGCGTGAAGCCAGCGTGCTGTTTCTGGAAGACAAACACCTGACCGCCCTGCCCGGCGTCGAACTCCATCAGGAGCAACGCCTGCTGCTCGCCGCCCAGGCGCAATTGCCGCTGCTGAACCTCGGCGACCTGAACTGGTATCAGGGCTTTCACGAAATCGTCCTCTACCCCGGCGACTTCCTCAGCCCCCAGCGTCATCGCGATGCCAGCGGCGTCGAACACGAATGGGACGGCGAACACAGCGGCGAAGCCTGGCAGCAAGGCCCGATCATCCTGGCCTGGCCCGGCGTCATGGCCAGCGGCGGCTGGGAAGGCTACAACCTGGTGATTCACGAACTGGCGCACAAACTCGACATGCTCAACGGCGATGCGAACGGCCTGCCGCCGCTGCACCCCGACATGCGCGTCAGTGACTGGGCCAAGGTCATGCAACAAGCCTACGATGACCTCAACCGGAAACTTGACCGTCATCCGGACGCCGAAACCGCCATCGACCCCTATGCCGCCGAGAACCCGGCGGAGTTCTTCGCCGTCACCAGCGAGTACTTCTTCAGCGCCCCGGATTTGCTGCACGAGGCTTATCCACAGGTCTACGAGCAGTTGCAGCTGTTTTACCGCCAGGACCCGCTGGCCCGGTTGCAGCAACTTCTGGCCGAGAACCCGGTCTATCAGGCACACGACTAAGGTCTACACGACCTCTGGCACATAGCAACGGTGGCGGAATATGCCTATAATCGCCGCCACTTTTTGGTCAATCCGGCCAAGTGTTTTTGGTCAACTAACGGGGGCACCGCCCAATGAGCTACAGCAAGATTCCGGCTGGCAAAGACCTGCCGAACGACATCTACGTCGCGATCGAGATTCCGGCCAACCACGCGCCGATCAAGTACGAAATCGACAAAGACAGCGATTGCCTGTTCGTTGACCGTTTCATGGCTACCCCGATGTTCTACCCCGGCCAACTACGGTTTCATCCCGAACACCCTGGCTGACGACGGTGATCCCCTCGACGTGCTGGTCGTGACCCCTTACCCGGTTGCCCCAGGTTCCGTGATCCGCGCCCGTCCAATCGGCATCCTGCACATGACCGACGACGGCGGCGGCGATGCCAAAGTCATCGCAGTCCCACACGACAAGCTGTCCCAGCTGTACGTCGACGTGAAGGAATGCAGCGACCTGCCACAACTGCTGATCCAGCAGATCGAGCACTTCTTCGCGAACTACAAAGACCTCGAAAAAGGCAAATGGGTGAAGATCGAAGGTTGGGGCGACTCCGAAGCCGCTCGCACCGAGATCATGAAGTCGGTTGCTGCCTACAAGGGCTGAAGCCAGCTTTAAGCTGCAAGCTTTAAGCTTCAAGAAGAACCCCGGTTGATCCGGGGTTTTTTGTGGGCGCCGACAAATGCCGACTTAAACAAGGCGTTTAACTGACTGGCCGTTTGGTTTTTTATTGTTTAAAAATCCCGAAAAGCGTCTTACATCCGGTCGTAAAATTCCCGCTCAATTTGAACGGTTCGTTTATTCAAACCCCTCCCCCGCGCCCGTAAACTCGCGCTCATGAAAAAGAACACTAGCGGTCCACGGTTTAAAGCGCTGCTCAAAGCGGCGAACATCTCGACAACAGGATTCGCCGAATTCCTGAACACGGCGCCGCAAAACGTCCACAACTGGTACACCCGCGGTGTGCCCGCCCACTGCATGGAAGAAGTCGCCCGAAAGCTGTCCGTCAACAGCAACTGGCTCAAAGCCGCCGAAGGCCCCAAAGACCTGTGCCTGTTCGACGAGTCTGCCAACACCTACGACGCCCAGGCCATCCGAGGCGTCTATACCGTCGTCGAACCCACCGATGTCGAGCTGTCCTTCTACAAAGAAATGCCTGTCACGCCCGGCTCCAGCAAAACCCACGTCATCGAAGACAACAGCCACCCCATCCGCCTGCCCCGCAGCTATCTCGACGCCCTGGAAATCGACCATAAAGACGCCATCTGCGCCCACATGATCGGCAACAGCATGGCCGAGAAGATAGAAGACGGTTCAACCCTGGCCATCGATCGCGGCCTGACACAGATCATCGACGGGGAGATTTATGCGATCGAGCATGACGGCATGTTGCGAATCAAATACCTGCACCGAATGCCCGGGAACGGGTTGCGACTGCGCAGCCACAACAGCGCAGAGTATCCGGATGAGGTTTTTCGGGCGGCGCAGATCGAGGAGCAGAACATTCGGGTATTGGGCTGGGTGTTCTGGTGCTCAACGCTGAACAAGCGACGGCCGCCGGTGCCGTTCCTGTAACGCATGCAATCCATTGTCGCGAGGGGGCTTGCCCCCGTTCGACTGCGCAGCAGTCGTAAACCCGTCAATCGCGGTCTTCCCTTGACACCGCAAATTATGGTTTTACGACTGCTGCGCAGCCGAACGCAGCCTTCGGCAACTGCTACACATCAGCGCAATCGCTCTACCCTGCACTTCCTACTGGGAATCCCCCAAAAAAATCAGTATGCTGCGCCCCACATTTGCGATCACCCCGCCCCGCGGCGCTGATCGCACCGACAAGGCAGATGATTTTCTCGCCAAGTCCCACAGCCGGACGCAAGATCCGGGTGTACGTTTTGAAGGCTGGCGCGGTTTACCAAAAATGAACCAAGCCAGTCCCCGAGAAGCCGGCCACAAGCCGGCTTTTTAATGCCTGTCGAAAAGTCCCCTGTCCAGCTTCAGCAGTGCAGCAACCTTTCTCTCTATCAGCGATAGAAACCTAAAAGTAAGCCGCTTCGCTTTCTTCTGAAGGAAACTTCCTGGAAAGCCAAACCCGCTTGCGCCTGATAAATGCGCTGTCTAGCCTTCGGCCGAAAGAGCTCAAAGGACAAAAGCGTGAGCGACACCCCCGCAGGCCTGACCACGCCCCCCGAAGGCTACGGTGATTGGCTGATCGACCTCAAAAGCCGCATCCACAATGCCCAGCAGCGCGCCGCGCTGGCGGTGAATCGCGAGTTGGTTCTGCTCTATTGGCAGATCGGGCAGGATATTTTGTCCCGCCAGGCCCAACAGGGCTGGGGAACCAAGGTGATCGACCGCTTGGCTCAGGATTTGCGCGCGGCGTTTCCGGATATGAAAGGATTTTCGCCACGTAACCTGAAGTACATGCGCGCATTTGCCGAAGCTTGGCCGGACTCGGAATTTGTGCAACAAGCTGCTGCACAATTGCCTTGGGGTCACAATTTAGTGCTGCTAGACAAGCTCCACGCCCCTGAAACCCGCCGCTGGTACGCAGCCAAAGCCATCGAGCACAACTGGTCGCGCAACATTTTAGTGATGCAGATCGAAACCCGTCTGCTGGAGCGCAGCGGCAACGCAGTCAGTAACTTCGATAGTCAGTTGCCTAAACCGCAATCCGACCTTGCCCGCGAAACACTGAAAGACCCTTACCGTTTCGACTTCCTCGGCCTAACCCTTGATGCCCAGGAGCGCGAGATCGAAAACGCCTTGGTGAAGCACGTCACCGATTTCTTATTGGAGCTGGGCGCAGGCTTTGCCTTCGTCGGCAAGCAAGTGCTGCTGGACGTAGGCGGTGACGAGTTTTTCATCGACCTGCTGTTTTATCACCTCAAGCTGCGTTGCTATGTGGTGATCGAACTCAAGGCTGGCAAGTTCAAACCCGGGCATTTGGGGCAACTGGGTTTTTACCTCGCCGCCGTGGATGCCCAACTCAAACATCCGCAGGACGGCCCGACCATTGGCCTGTTGCTATGCAAGAGCAAGAACACGGTAGTGGCCGAATATGCCCTGCGTGATAACGCCCGCCCCATTGGCGTGGCCGAATATCAATTAGTGGAGTCCTTGCCGGCAGAGCTGCAAACCAGCCTGCCCAGCATTGAGCAGATTGAGCGTGAGCTGGCCAGTGATGACGTCTAGATTCACTTTTTGCATGCAGGCCAGAACGGCCTGCAGCACCGCGGATACCGGTATCAGAAGGTTCAGCCCCTCAAAGCTCAAACCGTATCCGACTCTCCCTCCACTGCCCCACCGGCAACTCCTCCCCCCGCCTCACCGCCACCAACAACTGCTCAACCCCCACATGCACCGCATCCGCCTGCACATTCGCCGGCTTGAAACCCGCCGCATTATCAAGCCCCTCTCTATGCGCCTGAATGATTTTCACGTCCTGGCGAATGACGATGCGGGTGTACAGGTGGATGAACGGGCGCAAGGTTCGCAGTAGCCAGTGGGGTAAGCGGAAGCGGTAGGCGATGTAGGTGTAGACGCGGGATTGGCGGGGGTTGATCGGGGTGATTTGGCTGATGATGTAGAAGGCCGAGCGGTCGCCCCATTGGTAGTCGCAGCGGGTGACGTTGGGGGCAAAGAAGCGATCGGTGTGGACCAGTGGCTCGCCGTCGGGGTTGCTCAGCCAGTTCAGGAGTCCGATTTTGTCGCCGTCGTCGTGATAGGTCACTTCGATGCTATGTGCCTTGCAGGCGAGTGTGGCTTCCATGGTGCGGCCGGTGCCGGACCTGAAGATGCCTTCGTGGACGAAGACGGTGTGTGGCACGTCCATGAAGTTTTGCACCAGGCTGCCGACGTCGGCTTCGAAGGTGTTGATCATGAAATAGGACTGCCAGCCTTTTTCCGCATAGGCCGGTAGCCTGAACACCGGTTTGGCCTGCGGGTCGCCGGTGCCGGTGTACACCCAGATCAGTCCGTCGAGTTCTTGCACGGCAAAATGGCGCTGTTTGAATCGAGGCTCTCGCGGTGTCGATGAGCATTGTTTATCGCCGACGCTGGGGATATGCACCACTTGGCCCTGGGCGTCATAGCGCCAGCCATGGTAGGGGCAGACGAGGCAATCGTCGGCGATTTTGCCTGCCGACAATCGCGTGCCTCGGTGCACGCATTGGTCGAGCAATGCCGCGACCTGGCCGTCTCGCTGACGGAAGAGCACAAGGTTGAGTTCGAGAATCCTTGCCCGGTGCGGCTTGCCCTTGGGCAATTCCTGGCTGGAGCACGCCACATACCATTGTTCGAGGGTGGCATCGCAAGGCACCTCGACGGTGCTGATCAGAAGTGCGGACATTGGGGTTCCGTCAGGGCAAGGATGGCATCGGCTGTTGCAAGCCGATTGATAAGTGGGCGCGGTTTGACGTCCCCGGCGCGGATGCCGCTCAACTCCGCTGCCTGTTGCAGGACCTGGGCGAGCAGATCGGCGTCACCTTTTAGCCATCGAACCCGTAGCGGCGCCAGTTGCCCCAGGCTGCGTGCCTGGGCGTAATGGAAGGCGCCCGACAACGCTGACTCGATCGCCAGCGCCAGCGTGGGTGAATCGATGTCCTCGCCGGTGGCGACCAACGCCAGGTAATACGGTGGCGTGGCCGAAGCATTGGGGATCAGGCACGCGGCAGCCTCTGTAGTAAGGCAGCGGTCAAAAATGCCCTGGACGATTTGCTCATCGAGCTTCTCCCCGACCAGGTCACTGGTCACCTCGGCGCGCCCGATAAACTCCACGCGCGGCGTACGCCCCTGCACACCGACAACCCGGACCCGATCGCCCAATGCGTAGCGATACAAACCGCCACCGGTGGTCAGCAGGACTTGCGCGGTTTCGCCCATGCGCAACGCATGAGCATTACGCAAGGCACCGTCTTCGCAGAGAAATTCCAGGTAATGACTGCCGATCGCCAACGGGCACCCGGCGGCGTCGCCATAGGGCACGCTGACCACGCCTTCGGTGGCGAACAGGCCTTTGGGCAGCCATTGCGCCTGGGGGAAACGCGCCGCCAATGCCTTGAAATAGTGACGGCTGGGACCGTCCATCCAGCAACTGACGGCGGCCAGGCGTGGCCACAGTTCGGTGCACACGCCCTGGGATCTTGCCCGACGCAAGGCGGACGTGCGCGAGGCGGGAAGCGCTTCTTCCAACCATGCAAATGTTTGTGCATGTTCAGGCGTTTCGCCGTCAAACAACGGCTGCAACAGACTGGTCAGGAACGTCGGGCTCCACACACTGATGAAACTCAAATCAGCATCGGCCAGCAACGCCAGCAGGGTCTGCCGGCGCCACTGTGACGGATCGCCGGCAAACCCTGGAATCAGCAACGTCCCCGCCAGGCTGGCGATGTTGCTACCGCTCAAGTACTCCAGATCACTGGCGGAACCGATGGAGATCCCATTCGGCGCGGCCACCGGCATTTGCTGCGGCGGCGACATCGACCAGTAGCCTGAGCCATGACTGATTTCCGGCACTTGGCGATACATGTCGGCGAGCCAGACGTTTAACGCGCTGTGCATTTCACCGAGGAAGGCACGCGTATAGGGAATCGCTTTTTGCAGCGCACTGCTGCCGCTCGTGCGCTCGAAAAACACCGGCGGGACGGAGGTCAAAATCGCTTGCGACTCGTGTTGCGCACGCTCGATCCAGGGATGCAGTTGCGCATAAGTGTGGATCGGTACGTTGTCGCGAAACTGCGTTGAATCGGCGATATGGGCGAAGCCGTGGGCACGCCCGAACGCGCAGTCACGATTGGCGTTGAGCAGGCGTTGCAATATGCGTTCTTGCGCCAATTCCGGCTGTTCAAGTTGTTCGCGCCAATGCTCAAGAGCGGGCTGGGCACTGTCGATAAACCCCTGCCACAGAGCGCGTTTGGCGCCGTTGTCGGCGCTCATCAAAAGTAGGTCTTGTCGAGCTGGGTCAAGTCGTCGGGCAGGCGTTGGGGCGGCAGGAACACTTGCAGCCAGCCAAACCACAACGGCCGGGTTTCCTTGAGGTTGGAGGCCCTGTGCATCTGCTGCCAATGCAGCCCCGATTGCCGATGATGGGTCAGGTTGTAGTTGAAGTTCAGGAATGCCCAGCGCACCAGGCGCGGCGCCCGCATGTTATAGGCGCCCTCGACCACATCCAGCGGCGTGCGCATGTGGTACACCCACTGCAACGACGACCAGGAAAATGCAAAAGCGAGGTAGGCCATGAGCACCACCTGCCATGTCCAGCCCAGCACCAGCCCGACCGACAGCCACACCGCGAGACTGGCGATCACCTCCAGGCGGATACGCCGGAAGTCACTGTTGGAGAAGTCCTTGAAGGCCGCGGCGTAGGTATTGACCTCGGCGGTTTGCGACCATTTGTCAGTGATCCGCGCCGGCAGCAGCGGCAACAAGAGACTGCCGATAAACGCCGCGAGCCAGATACCGCCGAGCACCGCAAAGTAGTACTCGATCCGCTTGCGCAGCAGCGACTCATCCGCGACCGCGAAATCCGCCAGCTCGGCGCGTGTGCGATTACGCGTGTGGTGGCCCAGGTGGTTGATGTGGATCAGCGTGGCCGAGGCCCCAAACAGCGTTGAAGCCCACCACATGACGAAGTAGTTCAGCGGCTTCTTACTGTGGGCCAACCCATGAAAGGACTCGTGCATCATCGAGAACACGCCTTGCATGACCAGGCAAAACGGAATCAGGACCAGCCACTTGAGCCCACCCGCATCGGTGTGCGAAAGCCAGGTCAGCGTCGCCCCCCACACCAGGGTTTGCAGCGCCAGAACACACAGGTTAGCCACGTCGAAACGACGGGTTGGCGAAATGTCAGTGGAACGGCGCATGAGGGATCCTGTGGAAAGGTCATAGGCCGCGAGTATAACGCCCAGTTCTACGCGCTCACGATAAGTTGCCGGGGCCATGCGGCAACGACGCATCGCGGACAACTTCGCTATGACTACTAGTTGCGGTACTCAAGAAAGAGATAGCCTGTAGTTTTTCAAGGCAGCTCCCGTCGATATGTCGTATCTCAAACGCCTGTTCTCCCGGTGCCCGCCTGCACAATCAACTAATACAACAATCCCCCATCGCAACGTTCGCTTTGCACTGGATGCGAGTATTCCCCGTTACTGGTATCGAGACTGGCCCCACGTCACGCGTTTTTTTGATGGGCTGTCGATCATGTTTCCCCTCGGCGAAAAACTGTTCATTGATATAGTGTCGTGCACTTTCGTGGCGCGATCGAAACAGATGCCACGCTGTCCAGGGGCAGTTGACGAGTTTGTTTATCAGGAAGCGTCGCATATCCGTGAACATCGGTTGTACAACCAACTATTGGCGGCACAGGGAGCGCCGATTGATGAACTGGAGAAACTGCTCCTGCGCCGGCAGGAAGTCGGCAATCGGTTCACGCCGGCGACGCGTCTGGCCATGACCGCCAGCCTGGAACATTTCACCGCCATACTCTCCGACCAGTTGCTGCGCCATCCCGCCGTGCTGGAAGGCGCCGACCCGAGGATGGCTATGTTGTGGCGCTGGCACGCCATCGAAGAAACCGAACACAAGGCCGTCGCCTTCGACGTGCTGTGCGCGGTGGTGCGTCATCCGCTGTGGCGCTACCTGATGCGCTGCGGGGTCATGCTGACCATGACGGCGTACTTTGCCGTCGACGTCCTGTATTTCATCTACCGATTGGCCGGGAATGATGGGCAACGCCGTAACTGGCGAGGCTGGCTGCGCTTGCAGTGGTGGTTATTTGTGAACCCCGGCCCACTGACACGCGCCTTTCCGAGGTGGCTGTTCTGGTTCGTCCCGGGGTTTCACCCCAACCGCCTCGACACCACTGATGCCCTGGACGCGGCACGCCGAACACTCGACGAATACGCCGAGCCCACTCGATGAACACGCCTTGGGTGCCAGAGGGCTTTGACGATTGGCCGCTGCATTTTCCGGCCACGCCATTCGTCAGGCCGGCGGCACACCTGGATTGGACGGGGCGATTTATTTCGTGCTGGGACAAGGCCACACCAGACCTTCCCCAAAGCACTCTGGTGGTGCTGGTGGCCGGGCTGTTTTCCGAGTGGTTGCCACGGTGTTTTCAGGAGTGCGCACAGGCGCTGAGGCGCGCGGGTTATCAGGTGCTGCGCATGCCTGTACGTTCTTCGCGCGGGGTGATGGCGCAGGGCAGGCATATCCGCCAAGTGTTGGCCGCCGAACTCCAGCCAGGGCAACGATTTGTCGTGTTGGCACACAGCAAGGGCGGGCTCGATGCGCTGGCGGCACTGACTCAGGACCGTGCCTTGAACGACGCCTGTGATGGCGTGGCGCTGGTGCAACCGCCGACCGGTCCGTCGACGGTCATGGATGAAGTGCTGGGTTGCGCCACCGGGCTATCCGCCCACGGCTACCCCCTCGACCGCGTTCGCCGCGTGCTGGCCAAAACGCCGTGGATGGCCGCGGGCACACGGGATATCAGCAGCCGGCGCGACCCGCAGATCGCTCAATTGCTCAATCAACTGCCCGCCGACTTGCATGCGGCCCACGTCGTCAGTTGGTCCGCCGCCCCCAGCTCACGCTTCGACACCCATCATGCGCGCCTCAATGCGCAACGACCGGGCTGTGCCCATGACGGCCAGTTTTTCATCGAGAACCTGCGCATCGAGGGCATGCCGCAGATTTGCCTGCCGCGACTCGATCACGGCCAGCCAGTACTCGGCGGTGGTGGTTTCGACGCGACCCGGTTCTGGCTGACGCTGCTGAACGTCTTGCATGAGACCCGGCCCGATCAGACCAGATAGATCTCAAACCCCGGGATACGCCCGACATCCAGCGCCAGCGCGGGTGCGCTACTGACGCAAGGCGCCGTGTACAAATCCATGGGCACGGACACTGAGCGATAGCGGTTCATCGCCGTCCACAGCGGATCATTGTCATACAGGCACAGTTGCATCAGCGCGTACCGACCGCGAAGACGCGCCCAGGCGACATCCAGCAGGGCGGCAAAAATCTGCGGGTTTCGCTCCCGAACCTGTAGATGAGTCAGGTAAATGTCCTGCAGCGCCTCGCCCGGGGCAGCAATCGCCGGACGCCCCAACGCCGGCGCGCAGGCATTGAACGCGAGGCGCAGCGCCTGGTGGGACAGCGGCAGTTGCTCCAGCACCACCCGTTTGATACGCCCGGCATCCCAAGGGGCAACACAACCGAGCAGGTTGTCTTGCGCGTCCACGGCCAGCAGAAAGGACTCGATTCCGAAGTCCGGCCAGGTCTCCAGGCGCCGCGAAAACTGCGCCTCGCTAAAAACGCTGCCAAACGGCTGGCCCGCCGATTCACGGTCGAGAAAGGCCCGCAGCGCATCGGCATGGTGGGGTTGCGCCTGGACAATGCGCACGTTCTCCACCGTTCGCGGCGCACTTCCCCAGCCGCGCTGACCATACACGGCGACGTTGCTGTAGCCGCGCCAGTGGGAAAGCATCAGCGGATTGGCACGCCGACCACCGAGCAGCGAGTGTGCCGCCAGCCGATTGCTGCGAATGACACAGCAATAAGCGTGCTGCACCCCGGTTTCGTCGGCCAAGGCTGCGAGCCGAACCTTGACCTCAGCCATCCACGACTTTGACAGGCGCCGGTCTGGCACCAGGCGCAAATCCCCCAGATACGCCACGGGCTGAATGCGTTCCTGCAAATAGCCCTCACGCACCACCAGGCTGGCGATGCCCTTCAACTCACCGCCCTCGCCTTCGGCCATCCAGGTCCGATGGTCCGCGGCATGGCAATGGTGCAGCGCGAAATAGTCCGGCCCGCGATCAAAGCGCATCGGCAAGCCACCTTGCATGGCCCGCTGCGCCTGGAAATCCAGCAGTTTCAGGTTGTCAGCGGCGCTGGCCTGGCGGATCAGCATGGCGACGGGCGCGCGTCGGCAAACAGGCGCAACGCCAACGGCCGAAGATTATCGGGGCGCAATTCACACAGGCAGGCCAACTCATCGCCCGAGGCGTAGCGGGGATTTTTTTCGAGGAAATATAAAACGTTGTTCAGGCGCAAGTGAGGCCCGGGGACCTCGGCCAGTTCCGTGGTCAGGCGACCTTGGGGCACGTCGAAGGACAGCACGCCGGTGTTCGGATCGTAGGCGTCGCCAAAGCGATCGATCGCCAAGTGATCGAGCAAGGCCTGAGTATCACAATCCGTCACCCTGCCCGCGCACGGGGCATAGTTCAGCGCCATGGCGCCCAGATAGCGATAGGTGCGGTGGCCCTTGCAGATCAGAAACCAGTAGAGCGGAACTTCCGGCATCGCCTGCCAGATCTCCCCCGCCAGGCGCATCCAGGCGAATGCCAGTTGCTGGCTGCCCCAATGTTCACGGTCAATGATGGTATCGCCCGAAAAAATCACTTTAATCGGTTGGCCGGCCCAGGTTTTTTCATACAGTTTGAGGGTGGTAAAACCGACAATAACTTCATCCGCACCACGCAAAACGATGCAGTGGGTTTTGTCCTTGAGATCCTGATCAAAGCGTAATCGCGAAGTATCGTGGTACGACGCAGAATAAATCTCGAACATCCGATCAATTTCATTTAGGCGCAGCCGGGAGCATTCAAAGGACGTTGCGCATAAACTCATGGAGACCTTCTGCATCAAGAGCAAGATAGCCGGATTCTGGCGGGATCAATCGGTCAATGCAACGTAGACTTCCGTGGGTCAAACAGGTCTTCCAATGACAAATTTAATGACTACGTGTCCTGATATATCCAGGTGCCCTTAATTCATGCCCCACACCGCTACCGGTCTTGGTTTTAATACGTCCCGCGTGACCCGCCCCTTTAGTTGGCTCGTGGTCTACACCGTGGTGACCGGTCTTTTATATTTTCTGGTCACGCACTTTCCGATGGGGCCGGTGCGGGTTATTCAGCCGGGCATGATTGACGCGCACATCAAGAAGTTGCCTTTCACGCTGGCGCTGTATTTGAGTTATCTGTTGATCATGCCGACCCTGGTGTTGATGGGCCGGCGTTGCGAGTGGCTGCTGCCGGCCTTTTTTGCCGCCGCCCTGGCCTCCGGGACCTGCCTGGTGAGCCACCTGTTCTGGCCCACCCTGGTGATGCGCCCGGACACTTCGTCACAGTTGCTTACGTGGTTCTACCAGATCGACTCACCGCTGGCCGCCTCGCCCAGTGGCCATGTCGCGCTGCCGGTGGCGATCAGCGTGGTCCTGAGTTACCTGCGCGTTCGCCAGGCCTGGCTGTTTGCGCTGTGGAGCCTGGTGCTGGTGATAACCGTGCTGACCACCGGACAACATGTCTTTCTCGACGCGGTGTATGGCATCGCCGTTGGCGCCGTCGCAGGCCTGATCACCGTCCTGCTGCTTCGCCTGAAGGTGGATTTGCGCACCCTGGGCGCGATCCTGCTGGAATGGCTGTGCATCATCGTGACGCTGCGCATCGCGATCTATGTCGCGGACTGGCGCGTGTACGGCCTGGCCTTCGTCATCATTGCCGCGCGCCAACATGCGCTGTTCATCCTGTACCACGACGCCACGCACTACCACCTGACGCGCCATCGCCGTCTCAACGACTTTCTGATCAACCTGGCCATCGGCGTTCCGGGCACGGTGCCCATTGAATTCTATCGGCCGCTGCACCTCGAGCATCATCAGCACACGGGCGCCGCACGGGACCCGGAGCGGCGCTTTCTTTATCATCGGCAACCCTGGCAGTTCAGGCCCTTGAGCGGGAAGTTGCTGCTCCGGCAATTACTGGGCGATTTGTTGATCATCAATATGCTGCGTAACCTGCGCGCTTATAAAAACGCCGGCGGCGCGTCACTGAAGATGACCCGGCCAGTTATGGCGGCGGGCATTATCTGGCTGGCGCTGTTGTCAGTGCTGGTCTGGCAATGTTCTGCACAAACACTGTTGCTGCTGGCCCTGCTATGGTTTGTGCCACTGGCCACGCTGGGCACTTTGTTGCAGAAGATCCGCAGCATTGCCGAACACAGCGGTGGACCGGGTGTAACCCCCGGCTGGCCGGAATGGACGTACGCATGGCGCGTGGGCTGTATCGGCCGGTTTTTCATCTGGCCGTATCACATCAACCTGCATCTGCATCATCATCGCAACGCCAACCTGCCATGGCATGCCCTGCCGGAACTGGTCAGCGCCGATGATCGCCTCATGGACTCCCGGGCGCTGCCGGCCCTGCTCTGGTCGGGGGCGAAGCAAAAAGGCTGAGTTCATTCGCTTCGGGCGAAAACGCTTGGGCTAACACACTTATTACGAAGCAACTCGGGATGCCAATGGCGCATGGAAACAAGGAAGTAACGAGTGGACTGGATGTCGTCGCAGCCAACACGGCATTAGTCGTCGAAACCAATAATCTGCGCGGCGGCCATGACTCACAGGAAGCGTTGGCGAGCCTGAAACGGCTGATCAGCGCCCTGGGCCAACAAACACTGGCACCGCAGACTTTTGCGCAGTGGGTCATCACCCATGACGGTCTGGATGCCCAGGCGTGCAACGAGCTTTCAGAACTGGCCGGGCGGCCGATCGACTTCATCGAAATTGATGCCCGCACCGGCTACTACGATGCGAAAAATGTCGGTTTCGACACTGTCGATCAGAACCGCTGCCAATACGTAGTCTTTGCCGATGCCGATTGCAGTCCCTGCCTCGATTGGCTTGAGCAGTTGCTCTCGCCGTTCGCCCAGCCCGGGGCGACGGCACCGCTGGCGGTCGCCGGGCGCACCAGTTACGACGCGAGCCCGACCGGAAGCGCCCTGACCGCGATCGACTTCATGTATTTCCCCAGCCCGTTGCGCGAAGGCGCCACGCGCAATTTCTACGCGAATAACGTCGCGTTTCGCTGTGACACCTTCGAACAGCATCGCTATGAACCGCTCGATGGCGTGTACCGCGCGCATTGCCAGGTCATGGGCCTGCGCCTGCAAGCTGCCGGGGTGGCGGTGCTGTACGCCCCGCGCGCGCACACCGAACACAAATTGCCGGACACCCGTGGCGAAGTGGTGAAACTGCGTTGGCTCAGGGGCGGCGACAGCGTCGGCCTCACGCCGTACCTGGTGCGCGCCTATATGCCAGCCTGGCTGCAATGGCTCGGCCGCAGCGGGCCCGTGGGCCCTTTTTGCGTGATGGCGGGCCGTCTCGGTTACAGCCTGCGCGCCTTGAACCATCAGGATTTGCCGCCGCTGCACGGTGTGCGACGCCTCGCCGGGATATCGATGGTGATTGGCATGTCGTTGCTCGATACCGCAGGCGCAGTCGTTCGGGGGCTGGGCATCTCTGCCGGTCGCGGGAAAGCTCGCCACTCTGAAGCACTGTCCTATCACCGACCTTTGGATTGATTCCGGGCAACGCCGCAGTTTTTTGCACGTAACCCGATTACAGGAAGTAATGATGAAAACTGACTCCTTCGTTTCACGCTGTTCCTACCTGACGAGCCTGGTCCTGCTGTCACTGAGCATCCAGGCCAACGCCGCGCCCGCCGAGTTTACCGGCCGTGGCGTGTTTCACTTCGCCTCCACCGAAGGCTGCCCGCCCGACCTCATGGGCGGCACGACGGGCAACAACGCGCAGTGCAACCGCATCGCGCTGGATGTGCCAGATGCCCACGCCAGCCTCGACGCTGACGCTCATACCATCGTGATATCTGCCGATGCCGCCCATGACAGCAAAGCCGTGATTGGCGACGTGTTGCTGCATGGCAGCGGTATCGCGGCTGACGGTCAGCGTGTGCCGTTGAGCCTGCATGTGCTGCTGCGTCGATCAGGCAAGACCTGGAAGCCCGACACCTACGTGCACTCGCCGGTGCGCGGTAAATTCGATGACATCGTGATGCCCCCGTACCGGATCAGCGTCCGCGAAGGCAGCACTGAGCGCGTGCTGTTCACCGCCGAACAGGCGCGCAATCTGCTCGCGCACCCATCACTCGCTGCGCGGGTGGCCAACTACTTTGTCGTCGTGCGCCCAAGCGATGAGAAGCATCCTTCCGCCAACGACATCACGATTTCCCTCGGCGTCGGCAAGGTCTCGAAGTCGCTGATGCGGGCCGGTTTTACCTCGGAAGAACCGACCACTACCGATCTGAATCAATTGCTCACCAATGGCAGCTGGAGCCTCAAGTTGCAGGCGTTGAGCAGCCACATTCCGGTGTGGGTGGTGCAGCGCCAGCTGTTTATTTTCGGTCTCGAAGACAGCCCGCTTCTGAAAGACGTGCGCGAGCGTGGCTTCAATAAACAGGACACGCTGGAATTCGGGGCGCGCAACGGCACCGGTTATCTGCGTTACAACGACCGTGAAGAAGCCTTCCCCGCTGCCGCCACTTCGGGCTACGCCTTTATGCAGGACAGCTTTATCGGCTTGATCCTGGCCTGGCACCGCAAGCCGGAAGCGCAAACCACCGCGGCTACCGCACAGCAGTCGGCGCAATGAGGGTGATGGAACAAACCAGCGCCGAAGACGGATTTACCTGTTTGGGCACACCCAAGGCACAAGGCCTGGGCGCGGTGCAGGCGCGTTGGGTGGACCGGATCAAGCGTGCTGCACTGGCACGTTTGCACCGCAGCCAACGCGGCGAAAGGTTGCTGCTGCGCATGTACCTTGCCGGGGAAGACGCAACAGAACGCGCCTTGCTGGAAGAGTTGTTGCCGCAGTCGCCCGACTGGCTTGAGCGTCAGGTCGAGCAACACCTGGCCGATGAACGCCGGCATGTAACGCTGTTCAGCGAAGCCTTGCGCGCGGTGGGGGATGACGGCGAGACGCGCCTGGCCCCGGACTGGCTCAGCCGCCGCAAGATCCAGCGCTGGCAGCGCTTGGCACATCGCTATGCAAAACATTTCGAGCACGGTTTGTTGGTACCCGCTTACGCAACAGGCCTGTGCGCCGAGCAGATGGCCGAGCGCGTCCTCAGTCGCCACTGCGCTGTGATTGGCCCCGAGCATGGGTTCTACCCGTTGTTGTCCCGGGTGCTGGCCGACGAAAAAGCCCACGTCCGGCTGTGCGAACACACCTTGCGGCGCATCGTCGCCCCCCAGGAAACCGGCCACCTGAGCACGTTGCTGGCCGAGATCCGCACGATCGAATCCGGCTTCGGCGTGACCGGCGCACTGGCGATGTACGTGGCCGGTTGGGTCTATGGCGGGACGCGCGGTGGTCACCGATGACTTCGCGCATTCTCTACCTCGCCACCGCCGATGCACGGGGTCATTTGATGCGCGCCCAACTGCTGGTGCACGCGCTGCACAAGGCGGGCGCGCAGGTCGAAGTGCTGACCACTTCGGATCAAGGGCAGCGCTTTCTGGAAAGCTTCGGTATCCAGGCCGAGATCCTGTCGCGGCACTACGCGGTGCAGTTCGACAGCGGGCAGAACATGCTGCGCAAGGCGACCAACAGCAACGTGGCGCACTATGTTTTCCGGCCGGGCCGGATGCTTCGCGACATCCTGCGCTTGCACCGCAAACTGCGCAGCGCCGACCTGGTGATCAATGATTCCTTCCACCCGGCGCTGCTGTTCATGGGTGCGGTGCCCGGGTGGCGGCGCAAGGTCGTGCATGTGTACGGCGCGAGCCTGAAGGTCGCGCTGATCAACAATTTCGAGGGGATGTGGCCGCGTTTTTTCGGGCGGCTATTCGGCTGGATCGTCGGCCTGCAGATCGACGCGGCGCGCTCGTGTATCGAGCATGACTTCGCCTATGAGGTCGACGACACCCAGGCACCGGCAGTGTTTCGATTGCCGACGCCCGTCGCCCTGGCTGACACGCAAACGACGCAAAAAGCGGTGGGCGCGGCGATTTATCTGAACCCGCATTTCAGCGATATCCTCCTGGCCGAAGCCTTGAGCGCGGGCATCGCCGATGCGGGCCTGAGCGCCCATCAGGTGGGCGAAGGCTACGCCGGGGTTGGCGGCTGGCTCGGGGTTGACCCGGACTGGGCCAGCCGTGCGGCGCAGGCACAGGTGATCGTGTCGGCACCGGGCATGGCTGCGCTGTCGATCGCGCGGGTCTATCGGCGGCCGATCATTCTGGTCCTTACCGATCAGCCCGAGCAGGCGACCAATGCCGCCCGCGCGGCACAGCTGCAGTTGGAGCACCGAGTGGTGACCTGGCGCGGTGACGCCGCTGATTTTCGCCGTCAGGTGGCACAAGCTGCCGCGCAATTGACCGAGGCTCAAGCGCCGGATTCCGACGGGGCAGCCGGCAACGCGTGCGCCCAGGCGCGGATCGACGCGTGGGTCAGTCGCTTGCTCAGCTTATGAATCCGCTCACTCACGCCGCCACACACAAGGAGGTGACGCACGTGTCCAGACCCAGTTCCCGTGCCGGCGACAATCCGGCCCTGAATGCTTACACGCTGCCCGCAGAATTCTTTGCGTTGAAACCGTGGCTGACCCTGTTGGCGCTGCTGGCGGACTGGGGCTTGATCGCCGCGTCATTGGCGGCGGCGGCGCTGTGGCCGCACCCGGTCACTTACCTGCTGGCGGCGATCATCATTGCCCGCAGCCAATTGGCGCTGGCGGTGATCATGCATGAAAGCGCCCACGGCGTGGTCGTGCGCCACCAGGGCCTGAATGATGTTATCGGGCAATTGTTTGCCGCCGGGCCGTTGTTCCTGTCGCTGCACACCTACCGCGCCGGGCATTTGAAACATCACCTCGCGCCGATGCGGCATGACGATCCGGTGGTCGCAGTGTTTGGTCTCGGTGACTTTCCGCTGCCCAGGGGCAAGCTCGCCGCCAAGCTGTTGGCGGACCTCTGTGGGGTGGGCTACTTCATCAGCGCCGGCCAGTTTGCCCGGGGCGACTATCGGGACATCATGCCCAAGGTCGACAAATCACCCGGCCGGGTGACGTGGGAAGTGTTTTCAATGCTTGCCAGCAACGGCCTGCTGCTCGGCGTGTTGGCGTGGTCCGGGCACGCCTGGCTCTACCCGGCCTTGTGGTTGCTGCCGGCGATCACCCTGCTGCCGTTCATGGGCCGCATCCGCGCCATCATGGAACACGCCGGCCTGCCCGCCTGCGATGACCAGAGCCAGAATGCGCGGAGCATTGTCCGGAGCAACTGGCAGACCTTCGTGTTCGGCCCGCATGCCATTCACTACCACATCGAGCACCACCTGTTTGTGCGCGTGCCCTTCTACCATTTGCGTAGCGTGCATCAGCAACTGGTGGCCCGGCAGTTGGTGCCCACCGGCAACCTCTATAACGGCTACATCGGGGTCTTGCGCGATGTCAGTCTTGCGGCCGCTAAATTGCCGACCGCCTGATTCGACATCCTGCGGGATTGCTCAACTGGCGGCGTCGACTTTGGGGTTCACAGTCCTCTGGCTACCCCCTCACGGATAACTGAACCCCTTGACCAGCGTCAACTCTCCCACCGCCCGCATCGGCACCAGGAACGTCTCCATCTTCTCGTTGGGCGTGCCTTCCTCCGTAATCACCGTCACTTGCGCCGTGGTCAACGCCTGAACCGCATCCTCCTGCCCTTCTTCGTCATTGCGATAGCCGCCGCCGAAGTAATTCACATACACCAGGTACTGCCCCTTGATCGGCGCCGGCATCGCGAAGATTTCCGGGCCGTAGCCCGTGGTCACGTCCACGTCGAGCGCCGCGCCATTGGGTGCCACCCGGTCGCCGTACCAGATGTGGGCGCCGTCCGGGGTAATCAGGTGCAGGTCCAGATCGGTGTTGTCGCTGTCCCACGACAGCAGCACCCGCAACTTGGCCGGCGTCGCCCCGCCGCTGACATTCAGGAACTGGGTGCGATGCCGTTGCTGGCCATCGGGGCTGCGGACTTCAACGCTGTTGCTGCCATTGGGGAATGAATACGGGCGATCAAAACGGCCTGCCGGGTCGATTTTCAGCGGCATGCTGATACCGTTGACGATCAAGCGTCCCGGTTCTTTCGACTTGGGCGTGGCGTTGATCTGCCCGGTAATGCGCGCGGTGTTGGCCTGGCCTGGCGGTGTATTCACCGACGAGGCCGGGTAGTTGACGCTCTGGCGAAAGTTTTCGCCTTCGCCCTCGAGGGCGCCGGTACGCCAGCCGCCGATGGGGGTGTCGAGTTTGACCGCGGCATCGGCGGCGAAGGTCGTCGGCAATACGCAAAACGAACAGAGGAACAGGAAGACCTGTGGATAACGGAGTTTCATGGCCTATTCCAGCAAGAGGTGGCGGGCGAGCCCTTCGATGTAGGTTTCATCCTGGCCATTGGGATGTGCTTCAAAGGCCAGGTGCAGGTATTCGTGGGTCAGGTCGAGGCGGTCCTGCAGCGACAGCACGCCGCGCACATAAATGCGCTGGCGTTCGCGGTCGACGTAGGGGCGGCCGAAGGCCAGGCGGCAGACGGCGAAGGTGTTGACTTCGTTGTAGCCGACTTCGTTTTCGAGTTGTTGGCGCCAGCCGCGACGTTGTTTTTGTAGCCAGTCTTGCGCGGCGGGTAACGCTTCGCAGGAGGCGACGGGGTTGTCCCAGCGGCTGAGGCTGGCGCGCGGGTAGGCGTGCAGCAGGATCGCGTCGTAGCGTTGGCCGGCGTTGGCTTGTTCAACGGCTTGTTGCCAGGACAGTTTGTCCGGGCCGGGTTGGTCGGAGTGATAGGTGACGGTGCTGCCGGCCAGGACCAGGTCGTTGGTCCACGCGGCAATGTCGCGGGATCCGGCCGTCGCCGGGCGTGGGGCGACCCGTTGGCGGCTGCTGCTGTCGTCGATGCTCAGGCAGTCACCGTTGCGCGTGGCGTTTTGCAGCAGGTAGGTTCTGATTGCGATGGCCAGTGCTTTCGCGGCTTCGGCAGGTTCGGATTTGGCTTCCCGTTGCAGCACGCGGGCGACGTATTCTTCGCGGTCCAGGCGCGCAACCAGCTTGTCGTTGAGTAAAAACAATTCGCCGTCGCTGTGGATGTCCAGTTGATTGCCGTTGGCAAATTCGACGCGGTAGTCGCCCTGCAAAGGGCCCGACTGAATAACCCGATCCCCCGCCAGGACGCGGCCGATCGGATACCGTGAAAACAGCCCGACTTCGACACAACGTCCCGCATCCGCCGGCCAACCCGTCGGCAACACTGACGCCAGCGCCTGACCGTAATGGCGCAGCACCATTTGACTGGTCCCGCGTCCACCGGCCCAGATCGGCGTGCCATCCACCGTCCATCCGGCGAATCCGCCCTGACGCGACGAAGGGTCCTGATCCCCCAACCAGCTCCAGGTTTTCACCCGCAACCGGCCGCCGAGTTCGCCCACGGCGTTGCCGTCAGCGGCGTTCAACACCACGTCCAGCAACACGCGTCGGGCCTGATCCTGAGCGGGCATCACCGCCAGCACTTTCAGCAACTCCGCCACGGAAACCCGCGTAGCCGGCTGCAATGACGGCAGGTTCAGCAACCATTGCGGCGCCTGGCGTGCCTGCCAATAGCTGCGCCAATCAGCGCCATTAATCCCCAATCGCGCCGGCTCGAAGTACAAGCCGCACGACTTCACCAACGCTTGATCGCGGCCAATCTTGCCGCCCGCGGTGCAGCAATACACTTCTTCCTTGGATTGCCCGCGACACTCATACGCAGGTTCCCGCGCACCGGTGTCCACCAGCCAGCCGTAGACAAACAGCTTCCACAAACTCCCTAACGGCGTCTGCAGATCGGAAGGCAACGGCTCGCGGGCCATCACCTGGGTCCGGCTCAGCGACAGCAATTCGCCCTTGAAGCCCAGCCGCAACGGTTCGTCCTGCGCGGTCGCCAGCGCAGGGAGCAAACACAGCAGCCACCAGACCAGAGGCCGGGTCATGTCAGTTGACCGTGACCTGGCCGAGCGCCGGTTTCTGTTCCTGGGCCTGATGCTGTGGCGCATAGACCTGGGTGAAACGCACCGGCGGCAGATTGAACTGGCCTTTCTGCGAGAAGCGCACCAGATGCCGCACACGCAATTCGCCGCTCAAGGCGTCCACCGGAATCGCGTAAGCCAGTTGACCCGGTTCGAAGCGCGCCTTCTCCAGCGCGGTCGGTTCGGTGCCAGCCTTGCCCAGCAACTTGATGCCCCACGTGGTGCGCTCGACATCGGCGCCCGGTGGCAGCGGCACTTCGATCATCCCGTAGCGCAGCGGCTTGGCAGCTTTGCTGGTGATGATCACTTCGTCCAGGTACAGGCTGTCGCTGGACAACGGCTTGGTGCCCACCGCTTCGAGTTTGAATTCGAACGCTTCGTCACCCGGCACCAGACGCGACAGGCGACGGGTGATGGTCACGGCCATCGGGTCGATGGCCGGTTGCTGGGTCTGATAGCTCAACGCAGCACGCAGCGGACGTTCCTGAGTTCCGGTCAACGACAAGGCTGCCGGCACTGGCGTAGCGCCCTGCCAAGTCCAGTACATCTCGCCGGTACTGCCGTAGTTTTTCTTCCAGCCTTCACCCGGTGCCAGGGCGATGGTCGGCGACGCCTGCTCGATGCTGTGTTGCAACCAGCTCAGCGCCAGGGCGCGTTCGAGGGTCGATTGCTGTGGCAGCAGGCGTTGCAACAACTGTTGCGCGTGAGCCTGATCGAAAGCTTGCAGCGACAGGTTCAAGGCTTCGGCAAACGGCTGCGAACTCACGGCCAGACGCTGTTGCGCGTCCGGCACTTGCCGATTGAACGCATCGGGCAGCGTGACCTTGGATTGCTTGGCCAGGGAAGCGGTCAGCGCACGCGCCGCCGCCAGGCCCAGCGCCGAATCCGGATCGCTCATGACCAGGCTGTCTTCGCCATCGTCCATCAGGTTCGCGGCATTGCCGTCGCCGGCCTTCGCCAGGTCATCCATCAAACCGCTGAGCAAGGTGTTCACCGGCAATTGCATCTGCTTGGCGAACGACAGGATCAGCGCCCGTTGCAGCAGCGGCGTGTTCTTCGCCTGCTTCGAATACACCTCCAACACCCGCTGCCAATGCTCCGGCGGCAGGCTCAGTTCCAGGGCTTTGCTGGCGTACCAGTCGGCGTAATAGGCGTAAGCGGTGAGGAACGCGTCCGGCTCGCCGTCCTGGCCCCACCAAGTGAAGCTCGCCGACGGCCCGGCCATTTGCACCAGGCGCAGACGGCTGTTTTGCATGATCAGGCGCAGGCGATCACGCACCTGCGGGTTCGACGACAGCGAAGGATAGGCAATGCTCAGCGGCAGCAAACGGCTGGCCGTCTGCTCGACGCCGCCGTACGGATAGCTCAGCAGATCATCGAGGGCCGAACGGAACAGCGCTTGCGGGCTGTCATCCAGACGCAGGCGAATGTCCGTCGCGTCGGCCGGCAAGGTCAGCGCGGTATCGCCGCTGAGCGCGTCCACCACTTGGCTTTGCGTGACCTGCCAGCCTTCGCCAGTCGCGGTCAGGCGCACGGCCAGGGCGTCGGCGGTCTTGCCGTCCTGCACCAGCTCGGCGGTCCAGTCGCCGCTCGCCAGGGCAAACGCTGGCAGCGCGATGTAGTTGATGCCGCTGTTCAGAGTCACCGGCATACGCTGCTCGGCGCCGCCGTAATGGATCACCAGTTCAGCCTTGACCGGTTTCTCGGCCTGGCTGAAGGCGAACACGCCGAGGGCCGGCTTGTCGCCATTGCGGAACTTGGTCGGGCCGCTCCACTTCAGGTACAGCGGTTTTTCCGAGCGCACGAATTGCTTCTTCTGCCCGACCTGGCCGTCATCGGCGATGGCCCGGGCGGTGATGCGCCAACGGGTCAGGGAGTCCGGCATCTTGAAGGTGAAGCGGGTCTTACCGTTGGCGTCGGTGATCAATTCCGGCTGCCACGCGGCGGTGTCGACGTCTTCACGACGGGGCCGCTCCAGCACCTTCACGCCACGTTCGCTGCGGTTGGCTTTGCCCGGCGCGCCGGGGCTGCCCGGCAACGCCACGTCATAGCTGATGAACGACAGGCTGGCGCTGGTGCGCACGTTGTTGCGGCGCGGGTGGTAGAAGAACTGGTCGATGGTCGGCGCGACTTCCGGTTGCAGCGCGTAGATCATTTCATCCACGACGCTGACCGTCAGGTGCGCCGGAATCGGCTTGCCGGCGAACTGCGTCGTCAGGTCTACCGACACGGTATCCCCCGGCTGATACGACGCTTTATCGGTGGCAATGGCCACGTCGATTTGCGGCGTAATCACCTTGATGCCGGCGTTTTGGAAGCTGTACTGACCGCCCTTGGTGTAGAGCACGGAGAAGGTCAGGTTCGGTGCGAAGTTATCCTTCACCGCAATCCGTGCGCGGTATTGGGTGTCGCTGAGTTTTTCCATCTTCAGCCAGTCAGCGCCCTTGGACAGCAGCGCCGTGGCCTCGACCTTGTCCCGTTCCAGGGACAGCAGCGCATCGCTGACCGGCTCCGGGAAGGTGATCAACGCCATGGCTTCGTCGCCAGCCTTGTACTCGGGTTTGTCGAGGACGATTTCCACGGTGCCCGGCACGGCTTTGACGCCCTCGCCGGTGACCGAATGCCCGGTGGCGCCGACCACGCGGCCATGGTCATCCTTCAACGTCAGGTTGTAGGTGCCCGGCCGCGCGAACGCCACGCTGAAGCCTTTGTCTTTCGCGGTGAGCTTGCCGTCGCCGGTGGTCTGGTCTTCCAGGCGTACCCAGCTGTAGCTGCTCGGGGTGACGGCTTTAGTTTGTTCGCTGCCGCCTTCGTTCACGTAACTGAAGGCAACCTTGTCACCCACCGCGCTGAAGCGTTGCGGTGCACGCAGGCTGAAGCTCGCAGCGCCACGGTCGATCAGGATTTCCTTGGTGGTCTTGACCCGATACGCCGCGCCATCGCTGGCGAACACGGTGAGCATGTAGCGGCTCGGCTTGTCGGCCGCTGGCAGGTCGAGGGTCGCGTTGCCCTTGGCGTCGGTGGTCAGTTCGGTGCTGGTCAGCTCAATCGGGAATTGCCCGAGGTATTGCAGTTCGTTATCGACCATCGACAGTTGCTGGGCGCGCAGGCTCAGGGTCAATTTGGCGTCGGCCACCGGTTTGCCGTCCGGGTACAACAGCACCAGGCTGCCTTTCACCGGTTCGCCGGTGCGGTAGTCCTGCTTGGCCAGGTTCAACGAAATTTCGAAGTGCGGCTTGATGTATTCGGCGACGCGGAAGGCGCTGCTGTAGGCCTGATCCTTGTAGCTGAAACGCAGCTCATAACCGCCCGCCACCGCGTTGTCCGGCAACTGGAAACGGCCCTGGGTGCCGGACTTGGAATCCAGTTTCAGCGCCAATGATTGCAGCGCTGTGCCCGTGGCATCGAGCACAGTCACGTTGACGTCGGCAGCGGTCGGCGCCACGGAATCCCGGGCGTTCTTGAACTCGCGACCGACGATTTTCAGCGACACCCAATCCCCCGGCCGATACAGCGGCCGGTCGGTGAAGGCATAGAGTTTGGTGTCGTAAATTTCGCTGTCGTAATAGAAGTTCTCGGAGACAAACACCCCGCCCTCTTCGTCTTCGCCGATCACGAACGAACGCTCAGGGCTGACGTGTTTCAGGCGCAGTAAACCATCAGCATCGGTCGCACCGCTGCTCATCACACCCAGGCCATCGGTCCACAGCACATTCACTTTCGGCACCGAACTGCCTTCGTGTTTGCGCGCGGCCCACACCAGCAATTCATCACCGGCAATCTTGCTCACCGCCACGGTGTTGGAGACGAAGACCATGGTGGTTGCGCGGTACTTGCCGATCAGCGCTTCCACCAGGTACAGGCCCGGTTTCAGGTGACCCAACGGGATGTACACATTGCCCGGTGCCACGCTGACGAATTCACTGGACGAACCGGCCAGGTTCACGCCCGCAGGCGGCTGGATCGGTTTGGCTTCCCACAGCGGATAACGGAATTGGCTGACAACGGGCAGGCCCGGAATCAGCGCGAATTGCGGCTGAGCGTCGTAAGGCGTTGGCGCGGCAATCGCGGTGCCCATCTTCAGCTCTGGCACTTCCTCGGTGACTTGTTTGCGCGACTCGTAGGAAAACGCCCGCTGCATCACGCGCCGGGATTTGCGATACCAGTTGTCCCACAGGTACGCGAGGGTGTTCGACAGGCCTTCGCCCTTGAACTGACCGTCGCTGACCACGCGGTGCAGGTTCTTCTGGCGCTTGAGGAAATCCAGCGGCTTGTCGATGCGGTACACGCGAATGTCGGCGCCGCCGTAAGGCTCCATGCGGAACCGGCGATAGTCGCGACCCGGCGCTTCGAGGCGCACCATCGCCTGCTCGTCGGCAGCGAAACTGCTGTCGGCCAGCAGGAAAAAGCTTTCACCGGCCACCGGCGTATAGCCGCTCGGCTCGACGGTGTCTTCGGCACTGACCGTGGCAATAGGAACCAACAAGGCCAACAGCAAAGGAATTTTTGAGCAGATACGCAGCATGCGGGCACCGATCATTGGGAGAGAAAGTTCAGTCGATAGACGCCGATGAAGTTGGGGTTGGCTGCGTCGGGTATCCATCGGGTGTCCTTCCATGTCATGAGTTGCTGCAGGCTCGCGGATCGCATGCCGTTGTCAGTGGGGGTGGTGGTGCCGGTGTGATAGGCGATGTAGCGGCCCATCCAGATCATCAGGTGCTGGTCGTCGCCCTGATCGAAAAACATCAGGTCGCCGGGCCGGGCTTGGGACACGTCGCGGCTGACCAGATGGCTGTTGAACTGAATCAATTTGATCGCGTTGACGTACGGCCCGACCTTGCCGCCGCCCTGCTGCCATTGCTGGGCGAGACCTCGCTGGGCCTCGCTCAGTTGCAGTTCCGGCGGCAGGTAGCGGTTGGACAGGCCGTTGCTGCGCAGCCATTTGTCGTCATGGACTTTCAGCGCTTCGTTGGCGGCGAAACGCACCAGGCCCGCGCAATCCTGCTGGAACCAGCGCGGGCTCGGGCCTTGGGTCAGTTGTTCCTGGGCGATGCGCACGAACCAGGCGCGGAACACCTGGGATTGCTGCGCATCCAACGGCGCGGCTTCGGTGGCGAACACCCGACTGCCGAGCAACATCGCCAGCAGGCCGAGGCCTCGGATAAGGGCTGTCACAGGGCTTTCCACTCCAGCGGCAACCATTGCCAGTGGCCGTCGGGCTCGCTGCCTTTTGGCAGAGTCAGCGCATATTTGCCGTAACCGCCGAGCTTGCGCAGTTTCGGGATCAGGTAGGTTTGCGCGGCGTTGTAGAACACCGGTTCCATATCCTGGGGCAGGCTGTCGAGGGTTTCCTGTTGCATCAGTTGCGCCATGGAATCCGGGCCGAAGTAGACCGGCATCAGCAGGTCTTTCGGCACCACGTCGGCCATCGGCGGGAAGCGTTTGTCGAGGGTGCCGAGGGCTTTATCCACCAGCTTGTCGTCGAGGGAAAACAGCAGCGTCGAACCGTGGCGGGCCAGGCTGACCTTCATGAAGGCCTTGCCGGTGATCGTGTCCGGGTTCTCGGCATCCTTGGCTTTATAAGGGCCGAAGTTGGAGCTGACCTGACGCTGCCACTGATGGCTTTCGCCTTCCTTTTTCTCGACCACCGGGAAGGCATGTTCTTCGACGTTGCCTTCATAGGCGCCGACCATCGAGCCAAACAGGTTGCCCAGGTCGCCGTCGAGTTTGGCGCTGTCGCTGTCATTCAGGCTGGCCACCAGCAGCGGCGTGTACAGCCGCGAATCGGCGTACCAGCACAGGCCTGCGGCACCGGCCATGTGTTCGGTCAGGGCCTGGGCGACTTTTTCTTCGGCGCCGAGTTTGACCAGCAAGGGTTTCTGCTGCTCAGCGGCCAGCGGCAAGGCGACACAGGCGCTGGCGCCCATCGGCATGGCTTGCCAGATCGGTTTGAAATCGAAGTCCGGTTGGTTATCCAGTTCGTCCATGGCGAGGAAGCTGTGCCAGCCCTTGTCGTCCATGTCGAAACGCAAGCCGGCGAAGTTCGGGATGAAGCGCTGATAACCCATGGCCAATACGCTGGCGTTGACCGACAGGCGTTGCTTCACTTCCGGCGCGCGGGGTTGCAGGCCGAAGGCTTCGGGGAACAGTTTTTGGCCGCCGAGCAGGGCTTCCAGCGACTGAGTCGAAACCATGCCCGGTTCATCGACCGGACCATGGCCGCCTTCGTACAGCTTGGCCGGGTTCGACAGCACCACCAGTTTGTCGCCATGGGAGGCGAACAGCAGCGACTTGGTGGCGTTGTAGGTCAGTTGATAAAGCGCCACGTCATCGGCGCCGACTTTCACGGTGCCAACCTGGGTCAGTTGGGTGTCATCCAGCGCGACTTTGGCCAGCGGCTCCAGCAGCTTGGCCAGGCCACCGCGATCCATCACCAACAGGAAATCTTTGAGGCGACCGTCCGCCCCACGCCACAGCGCCACGTCTGCCGGTTGATCGAAGAGTTGCTCGATCAGGCTGTCCTGCAATTTCAGGTCATGTTCGTAAATGATCCGCCGCAGGCTGCCGATCAAGCCGAGGCGATCGGCGTGGGCTTCGTAATAGAAGACGAAATCTTCGGTCAGGGTTTCCTTGAGGAACGGCACGGCCAGCAAGTCCTTGGGCAATTGGCTCAAGGAATGGGTTTCCAGCAGACCGTCCGGGCGGCCCATGCCCAGTTTGTCACTGGCCAACACCGCCAGCGGCTCTTTGGGTTTGTGCATGAACCAGCCCAACCCGCCCGCCACGCCAGCCACCAGGCACAGCCCGATCAGCACGGCAGGCCAACGCCGTGGAGCTTTGGCGGCAGGGGTTTCGGCGGCCGGAGAAGCCGCTGGTGAAATCGTGTTATCGCTCATGTTCACGCTCATGTTCCCAAAGCTCAGCAGTTCATCCGTGGAGCGGGATGCTTAATAGTTGAAAGTCTTGACCAGCAACAGGTCACCGATGGCCCGCAGGGGCACGATGAAGGTCTCGCGTTTTTCGTCGACGGTGTTTTCGTTGAGCACCAGGTTGATCTGCGAGGTGATGACCTCGTTCTGGTTGCTGGTCTCATCGAAGTTATAGCCTTCGCTGCCGAAGTTGCCCCAATAGTTCACGTAAACCAGATAGGTGCCGTGCATCGGCGCGGTCATGGTGAACATTTCCGGGCCGGGACCATCGACGCCGTCCGGGTCCAGGCCGCCGCCGTTGGTCAACGCCGTATGGGCGAAGAACGCGTGCTGGCCGTCCGGGGTAATGATGTGCAAGTCGAGTTCGGCTTTCGGGTCGTCCCAACCCAGCACCACGCGAATCCGCGCCGGGGTGCGCAGGTTGTTGGCTTCATAGAATTGAACGCGCTTGAGGGATTTGCCTTCGGCGCTGCGCACTTCGACGCTGTTGGAGCCGGCGCCAAAGGCATACGGCCGGGCGAAACGCCCTTCGTCGTCGGTGTACAGGTTCAGTGGATTGCCGTTGACCGCCAGCGTGTGCGGCCCGCGCTGGGTGCCGATGGCCTTGAGCTGGCCTTCGATCATCGTGCGATTGCGTTGCACGCCCCGGTCGATGGGCGGCGTGGGATAGGCGACTTGCGGGTTTTCACTGCGGTCGAGCAAGCCGTTGTAACGCCAGCCGCCTACCGGCTCCGACAACTCGGCCGTCGGCTCCGCCCGGGCCGCGCAGGCCCAGACCAGCATGATCAGCAGTGAAAGAAAGCAACGCATGTGACGCCTCCTGCCATGCACAACGAAACCCTGCGCCCGGTCCTCGGCGCGTTACAGCTGCAAAAACTGCGTTTCGTCAAAATGACCCATGACTATCGGGTCGTAGAAGGCACGAAGGTTAGCGATGTAGCGATTTTTTAACAATCAGATACATCTTTATTTGTGGTGAAAATCACGGTGATTGTTGGGTGTGAGCCGAATAGCGGGGTTATTCGGCTCACGGGATGAGCCGAATAAGACTATTATTCGGCTCATTGACCTTGGAGTACCCGAATTCATGGCGTCGCACTGGATCTGGCAACAGCCCGACTGGCCGAACTTCAATTGGCAGGCCGACCGCTTGGCGCCGCTATTGCGCGAGTGCGTGCAGGCGCAAGGTCGGTTGATGGGGATGGCCAGTTCCGTGGGCAGTTCGTTGAGCGCCCAGAGCGAACTGGACGCACTGCTGCAGAACATCGTGACGTCCTCGGCTATTGAAGGCGAATCGCTGAATGTCGGCTCGGTTCGCTCATCCCTGGCGCGGCGCTTGGGGCTGGAACAGCTCGATGGCGACCACGTCAGCCAACGCAGCGAAGGGCTGGCGCAGTTGATGCTCGATGCCACCCAGCAGTTTGCGCAGCCCCTGACGTTGGAGCGATTGCTGGAATGGCATGCGTGGCTGTTTCCGGATCAGGAAGCGGACTTCTCTGCCCATTCGGTCCGGGTCGGTGCATTACGCGGTGATGAGCCGATGCAGGTGGTTTCAGGACGACTCGACAGGCCGACCGTTCACTTCGAGGCACCACCTCGCCTGGGCCTTGAGCAGCAATTGAACACTTTCCTCACCTGGTTTGAAGACAGTCGGAGCCAGGAACAGCTCGATCCATTGCTGCGGGCCGGGATTGCGCACTTCTGGTTCGTCACCCTGCATCCCTTCGATGACGGCAACGGGCGCCTGACGCGTACCATTACCGATCTGGCATTGGCCCAGGGCGAGGCGCTGGCCATTCGTTTTTATGCGATGTCGGAGAGCATCCTTGAGGATCGCGCCGGTTACTACCGAGTACTGGAAACCAGTCAGAAGGCAACAACAGACATCACCGAGTGGCTGGAATGGTTCCTGAAAACCCTGCTGCGCAGCTTGCAGCAGGCCATGACCCGGATTGAATCCGTGCTGGGCAAGGCGCGGTTCTGGCAGGTGCATCGAGAATCAACGTTGACGGCGGAGCAGGCCAAGGTGCTGAACCGCTTGCTGGATGGCGGGGAGCGCGGTTTCGAGCAAGGGATCAGCGCGGCGCAGTATCAGGCGGTGGCGAAGGTGTCCAAGGCGACTGCCACTCGTCATCTGACTGAACTGCTGGAAAAGGGCTGCCTTAAACGTCTTCCCGGTGGCGGGCGCAGTACGCGCTACGCAATTAACCATCCTGGCGTTGATTGATGCCACAACGATCCGTAGCAGCCTGCGGCTACAAAGGTTGCTTCAAAACCCCCGCTCATTTGCCCATACCCCCCATGTCTGCTAGTGTCGCGCCGGTTTAACGTCAACCGGAAATAGCCGCCATGGCCCGCAAAAAAGCTGCACTGGATTTCGAACAATCCCTCGCTGACCTGCAAACGCTGGTAGAGCGACTGGAGAACGGCGAGTTGTCGCTGGAAGACTCGCTGACGGCTTTCGAGCAAGGCATCGGTCTGACCCGCGATTGCCAGGCAGCGCTGGCCCAGGCTGAGCAAAAGGTTCAAGTGCTGCTCGAGCGTGATGGCGAGCTGGCCGAGGAACCCTTTGAAGCGGATCAGCCAGAATGATTGCAGCGTATTCGGCGACCAGCCAGGCCCGCGTTAACGCAGCGCTGGAAACCCTGTTCAACCCGCCAAGCCCCGAGCTCGCCCGCCTCTATGACGCCATGCGCTACAGCGTGATGAATGGCGGCAAGCGCGTGCGTCCGCTGCTGGCCTACGCCGCGTGCGAAGCGCTGGGCGGCAAGGCTGAGCAGGCTAACGGCGCAGCGTGTGCGGTGGAGCTGATCCACGCTTACTCCCTGGTACACGACGATTTGCCGGCGATGGACGACGACGATTTGCGTCGCGGCCAACCGACCACCCACAAGAAATTCGATGAAGCCTGCGCGATCCTCGCCGGTGACGGCTTGCAAAGCCTGGCGTTCAGCGCCCTGCTCGACCCGCGCCTGAGCACCTCGGACGCAGAGATTCGTTTGCAAATGGTCAGCGCCCTGGCGTTGGCCGCAGGCCCGGCGGGTATGGTCGGCGGTCAGGCCATCGACCTTGGCTCGGTGGGCTTGAAGCTGGATCAGAAAGCCCTTGAATACATGCACCGGCACAAGACCGGCGCGCTGATCGAGGTCAGCGTCAAACTCGGCGCCCTGGCCAGTGGTCGCGCCGAGAAAGACGAACTGAAGTCCTTGCAGACCTATGCACAGGCCATCGGCCTCGCGTTTCAGGTGCAGGACGACATTCTCGACGTCGAAAGTGACACCGAAACCCTCGGCAAACGCCAGGGCGCCGATATCGCGCGCGACAAGCCGACCTACCCGGCCCTGCTCGGTCTCGACGCGGCCAAGGCTTATGCCCTGGAATTGCGCGATCAGGCCCTGCATGCGCTGCGACCGTTTGACGCGGCCGCCGAGCCTTTACGCGATCTGGCCCGCTATATCGTCGAACGACGTAGCTGACAGCGTATCCGCCAAAAAAGAGTAACGCGTGGGCAGGGGCCGATGCATCGGGTAAACTGCCGCCTCTTCTATACCTATAACGATTCGCCTGATGCCCACGACGTTTCATGAGATTCCCCGCAAGCGCCCGACCACGCCCCTGCTCGACCGCGCTAACACGCCGGACGGCCTGCGCCGGTTAGGCGAAGCCGAGCTGGAAACCCTGGCCGATGAATTGCGCCTGGAATTGCTCTACACGGTCGGTCAGACCGGTGGGCATTTCGGTGCCGGCCTGGGCGTCATCGAGCTGACCATCGCGTTGCATTACGTGTTCGACACCCCGGACGACCGGCTGGTGTGGGACGTGGGTCATCAGGCCTATCCGCACAAAATCCTCACCGGCCGTCGCGAGCGCATGGGCACCCTGCGCCAGAAGGACGGCGTCGCTGCCTTCCCGCGCCGCTCCGAGAGCGAGTACGACACCTTTGGCGTCGGCCACTCCAGCACCTCGATCAGTGCCGCGCTGGGCATGGCGATTGCCGCCCGCCTGCAGAACAGTGATCGCAAGGCGATTGCGGTGATCGGTGATGGCGCGTTGACTGCCGGCATGGCCTTCGAGGCGCTGAACCACGCGCCTGAAGTGAACGCCAACATGCTGGTGATCCTGAACGACAACGACATGTCGATCTCGCGCAACGTCGGTGGTTTGTCGAACTACCTGGCGAAAATCCTTTCCAGCCGCACCTATGCCAGCATGCGTGAAGGCAGCAAAAAGGTCCTGTCGCGCCTGCCCGGCGCCTGGGAAATCGCCCGGCGTACCGAAGAATACGCTAAGGGCATGCTGGTCCCAGGCACGCTGTTCGAAGAGCTGGGCTGGAACTACATCGGCCCGATCGACGGCCACGACCTGCCGACCCTGATCGCTACCCTGCGCAACATGCGCGATCTCAAAGGCCCGCAATTCCTGCACGTGGTCACCAAGAAAGGCAAAGGCTTCGCCCCGGCGGAAGTCGACCCGATCGGTTACCACGCCATCACCAAACTCGATCCCCTGGACGCTCCGGCCGCGGCGCCGAAGAAGTCCGGCGGGCCGAAGTATTCCGGTGTGTTCGGCGAATGGCTGTGTGACATGGCCGCGGCCGACCCGCGTCTGGTCGGGATCACCCCGGCGATGAAGGAAGGCTCGGACCTGGTGGCGTTCAGCGAGCGTTTCCCGCTGCGCTATTTCGACGTGGCGATTGCCGAGCAACACGCGGTGACGTTCGCCGCCGGCATGGCCTGCGAAGGCGCGAAACCGGTGGTGGCGATCTATTCGACCTTCCTGCAACGCGGCTACGACCAGCTTGTGCATGATGTGGCGGTGCAAAACCTCGACGTGTTGTTCGCCATCGACCGCGCCGGTCTGGTGGGCGAAGACGGCCCGACCCACGCCGGCAGTTTCGACCTGTCGTTCCTGCGCTGCATCCCCGGCATGCTGGTGATGACCCCGAGCGACGAAAACGAACTGCGCAAAATGCTCACCACCGGCCACCTGTACAACGGCCCGGCGGCAGTGCGTTACCCGCGCGGCAATGGCCCGAACGCGACGATCGAAAAAGACCTGCAACCGATTGAAATCGGCAAGGGCGTGGTTCGCCGTCAGGGCAACAAAGTCGCCCTGCTGGTGTTTGGTGTGCAACTGGCTGAAGCGCTGAAAGTCGCCGAGACGCTGGACGCGACCGTGGTCGATATGCGCTTCGTCAAACCCCTCGATGAAGCACTGGTTCGTGAAGTCGCCAACAGCCATGAATTGCTGGTGACCATCGAAGAGAACGCGATCATGGGCGGCGCCGGTGGCGCGGTCAGCGAGTTCCTGGCCCGGGAAAACATCCTCAAGTCGATGCTGCACCTGGGCTTGCCGGACAGCTACGTCGAACACGCCAAACCGGCGCAGATGCTGGCCGAGTGCGGATTGGATGAAGCCGGGATCGAAGCGTCGGTGCGTCAGCGCCTGCAACTGCTCACCAAGTAACCCCCGACCTGTAGGAGCGAGGCTTGCCCGCGAAGAGGCCATAACATTCAACATCATTGTTGCCTGTTAAGACGCTTTCGCGAGCAAGCCTCGCGCCTACAAGGACCGCGTTTTTTTCGATTTTTACGAATACATCATGAATTTCTCCCGCCTCGCCCTGACGCTGACCTTGTTGCCAGCCGGCCACCTCCTGGCCGACACCTTCGAACGCGATCAAGCCCTCAAGCTCCCCGACGTGCTGATCAGCGCCAACCGCCAGGTCGAGGCGCGCAACGACAGCAGCGCGGCCAACACGGTGTTCACCCGCGAAGACATCGATCGCCTGCAACCGAGCAGCGTCACGGATCTATTGCGTCGGGTGCCGGGCGTGCAAGTCGGGCAAACCGGCGGGCGCGGCAGCTTGCCGGGGATCTACATTCGCGGCACCAAATCGGCCCAGAGCCTGGTGCTGGTGGACGGCCAGCGTATTGGTAGCACCACCTCCGGCGACAGCAATCTGCAACACATCAACATCGAACAGGTCGAGCGCGTGGAAGTGTTGCGCGGCTCCCGCTCGGTGATTTATGGCAGCGATGCGATTGGCGGGGTGATTCAGATCTTTACCCGTCGTGGCGGCGAACAAGGCCTGCAACCGCGACTGCATATGGGGTTTGGCAGTAATCAGACGTGGGAGCGTAGCCTCGGGCTGTCCGGTGGTGACGAGAAAACCCGTTTCAATCTGGGCGCCAGCCTGGATGAAACCGCCGGGATCAATCGCACCCATGAGTCGTATCCCAGCGATGGCGATCACGATGAATACCGCAATAAATCGGTGAGTTTGAGCCTGAGCCACGCGCTGACAGATGACATCGAAATCGGCGCGAACGTGCTGGATAACCACGGTAAAAGCGCGTTCGACAACCCGTTCGGCCGCTTCGACATGAACACCTTCGAATCGGTCCAGCAGCAGCCTTACAGTGAGTTCGATGTCAGCAGCGTCAGCAGTTACATCGACGCGCGCATCAACGACGTATGGAAAACCCGCCTGGAATTCGGCCACAGCGAAAACCGCGAGAAGACCCTCGACAAGCTCAGCGATGAACGCACGGTGTTCAACACCTACCGCGATTCGGTGAACTGGCAGAACGACCTGACGCTCAACGAGCGCAACAGTTTGATTGTCGGCGGCGACTGGTACGAAGACCGGATCAACAGCAGCACGCCGTTTGATGAAGACAGTCGCTGGAACCGCGCCGCGTTTATCCAGCATCGCTATCAGACGGACAGCTTCTCCACGGAACTGGGCCTGCGGCGCGACCAGAATCAGCAGTTTGGCGGGCAAAACAGTTGGAGCGGCACCTTCACCCTGCCGCTGAACCCGGACAACGATGTGCTGCTGACCTACAGCGAAGGCTTCCGCGCGCCGACCTTCAACGATTTGTATTACCCGGATTACAGCAACCCGGACCTCAAGCCTGAAACCTCGAAAAGCTATGAGCTGCAATGGCGCAGCCAGTTGACCGACACCAGTCGCCTGGAAGCGTCGCTATACCGCACTGACCTGGAAGACGCGATCATCTTCGGCAGCAACAACCGCCCGCAGAACGTGGCGTCGGCGCGGATCAATGGTTTCGAAGCCGCGCTGAAACAGGAACTGTTCGGCTGGCAGAGCAACCTCGGCGTGGCGATCATCGACCCACGGGATCGCGACAGCGGTCACACCTTGGCCCGGCGTGCGCGGCGCACGTTAAGTCTGGATCTGGATCGACAGTTTAATCAGTTGGGGCTCGGCGCCAGTTGGCAGGCGGTCAGCGGCAGTTATGACGATGAGAACAATCAGCAGCCGTTGGGTGGCTATGCGTTGTTCGGGTTGCGCAGCAGTTGGGCGCTGAATCGGGAAGTGAAGCTGGAATTGAAGGTCGATAACTTGCTCGACAAGGGTTACAGCCGGGCGTTGTACAGTTTTGACGGCAGTCAGTATGGGTATCGCGAGGAAGGTCGGGCGTGGATGTTTGGTGTGACCTGGACCCCGGAGTTCTGATCCCGGATTAACGGCGCCTGGGCCGGCCTCTTCGCGGGCAAGCCTCGCTCCTACAGGGGCGCCACCGATACCTGTAGGAGCGAGGCTTGCCCGCGAAGGCCGCGACTCGGTCTTAACGGCCCGGCGCGATAATCCGGCACAACTTGGCCGTCGCCTCAATCATCTGCCCGCTCGGCCGCTCCAATCCCTTGTCCGTCACCAACAACAACCGCCCCTGCACCACCGCCGCCACCTGCGGCCACGCCTTCCAGGCATCGAGCTGCGCCTGATCACTGGCCAGAATCACCTCGGGATTGCGCTGCAACACCGCTTCCACGCTGACCTGCGGTGCCGGCAAGGTCAGGTCGGCAAACACGTTGCGCGCGCCGCACACCTCCAGCGCATCGCTGATGATTTGCCCGCCACCCACGGTGTACAGCGGCCGATCCCAGACTTGATAGAACACCGTCAGCGGATTATCCCGGCGATAGCGCTGGCGCAGGTTATCCAGTTTCTGCCGCAGACCTGCTGCCAGCGCGACGCCCCTCTCCGGTCGGCCGAGTTGCGTGGCAATCGCTTCAATCTGCGCCGTGAGCTGGTCGAGGTTGTGGGGTTCGGCGACGTAGGTGGGAATGTTCAAGCGCTTGAGCTGGTCCCGCTGGGCCGGGCCGACGCTGCCGGGCCAGAGCAATAACAGGTCGGGCTTGAGGCTCAGCAGCCGTTCCATGTCCAGTTGGCCATAGCTGCCAACCGAGGGAAGGTGCTTGAGTTCGACCGGACGCTCACCCGCATCCAGCACGCCGACCAACAAGTCGGCGGAGCCCAGTTCAACGACGATTTCAGAGAGAGAAGGCGCGAGGCTGACCACGCGTTCGACGGAATAAGCCGAGCCGCTGACGGCCAGCAGCAAAACCGCCAGCCAGACGCGCAGCATCAGCCGAGTTGACGCGGGATACGGTAAAGGTAGAACAGCACCGCGGTGGACAGCGCCAGCAACACCAACGGCACCGCTTCGAGGCCGACGAACACGGCCAACGCGCCGATCCACGCTGGCAGGCTCGCCGCCAGAAAGGCGATACGACGCTTGGCTGCCAGGGCAATCCAGGCCGCCGGTTCTTCAGGGGTATCGAGGGCTTTCTGGGTGGCGATCAGCGCATGTTTGTAGCCGCCGAAAAACTTCAGGCTGACAAACATCGAGGCCACACCGGCGATAAACAGCGGCATCGCCAGCACCGGCAGGATCGCCTCGCTCTGGCCGAACACGCCATTGATCACGAACAGCGGCACCAAGGCCAGCGCCAGGTATTGCCACCAGTTGAAGGACAGTCGCCGCCGCACTTGACCGCGAGTCACGCCCGATCAGCCTCGCCCTGATGCTCGTTGCCCATCATGTGGTCGAGCTTGCTGGCCTTGGTGGCCAGGTACAGTTTGTTGTGCGGGTTGTGCCCGGTGTGCAGCGGCACGCGCTCGGCGACGACAATGCCCATGTCGGTCAAGGCTTTGACCTTGCGTGGGTTGTTGGTCATCAGGCGCAGGGATTTCACGCCCAGGTGCTGCAGCATCGGCAGGCACATGGCGTAGTCACGCTGGTCGGCGGCAAAGCCCAAGCGCTCGTTGGCTTCAACGGTGTCGGCACCGCCGTCCTGCAACTCGTAGGCGCGGATCTTGTTCAGCAGGCCAATGCCCCGGCCTTCCTGACGCAAGTACAGCAACACGCCACGACCTTCACGGGCGATGGCCTGCAACGCGGCCTCAAGTTGCGAGCCGCAGTCGCAACGCTGGCTGAACAAGGCATCGCCGGTCAGGCATTCGGAGTGCAACCGGCCGAGCACCGGGGCACCGTCGGCGAAATCACCCAGGCTCAGCACCACGTGCTCGCGCCCGTTCTCTTCATCGAGAAAGCCGTGCATGGTGAATTGCGCAAAAGGTGTTGGCAGCTTCGAAGCGGCGACAAAAACGACAGGCACCTGTGTGCTCCTGATCAATAAGTACTGGAGATTCGCAGAGGCGGCAATTGTAACAGCAGGTTCCGACCGACGCTTAGGCTGAATTATGGGGCATAACGATCAAAAAGTTTGATCAAGCGGCCAAGTCCCGCCGGCCCATTGGCCCGTGTTCAATTCGCATCAAATGGATAAGGCTGTTTCCACTTGGCAAAGATCGGTCTCAACTGGCCGCTTTTCACCAGCAGTTCCATACGCTGGTCGAACAACGCCATCAACGCTCGGGCCTTGGGGTTGTCGGCAAAACACAGGTACAGCGGCAACTCGGCGATGTGGGTGCGGCGGAACAGCGACGGATCCCTGGCCCGGGCGAGCAGGTAATCGATTTCGGTCAGCGCATCGATGTAATAGTCGGCGCGGTTGTGGGTCAGCATCGACAGGATCCCGGCGCGCCGCACCACTTCGTTGTAGCGCTGCACGTTGGGCAGGTACGCCTGATACTTGTAGCCGCGCACCCAGGCCAGTCGGTAACTGCCGAGATTCTCGAGGGTCGGCGACGGATTGCTCGCCAGGCCCAGGGCATAGATGTGATCGGAGTCGAAGTTCCAGTGCGGATAAAGCACGTCGCTGGTTTCGTCGCGATAGGCGCCGACGCAGGCGTCCACTTCCCCGCGCTGGGCCAGGCCAACGGCGCGGGTGTAGGGTTCGGTGCGGATATCGAGCCTGATCCCGGCCGGTTCGAAGATGGCACGCAGCACGTCCCAGCCCAGCCCATGACCGTCAGCGGCGGTGTAGTCTTCCCAGGCTTCGCTGGCCAGATGAATCACGGACGGCGTCGGCGTAGCGTCCCCCGCCTGGGCGAGCGAGCAGAACATCGCGAAAACCACCATCAACCAGCGTCGAGCCATGCCTAATCCCTGCTTCACCACTCAGGCGAAAAACCACACCAGCCCCTGCATCCCCAGCCATGCAAAGACCCCGGCCAATACGTCGTCGAGCATGATCCCGACACCACCGTGCACATGGCGGTCGATCCAGCGAATCGGCCACGGCTTGAGGATGTCGAAGAAGCGGAACATCAGGAACCCCGCCAACAACCAGTACCAGCCATCCGGCACCAGCCACAGGGTGATCCACATCCCGACCATCTCATCCCAGACGATGCCTTCGTGATCGTGTACCCGCAGATCGTCGGCCACTTTGCCGCACAGCCAGAACCCGAACAGCATGGTGATGCCGAGCATCAGCCAGTAGCCCCAGTCGGGCAACATCTGCCACAACGGGATAAAGGGTAGCGCAACTAACGAACCCCAGGTGCCCGGAGCCTTTGGCAAGGTGCCCGAGCCGAAGCCGAACGCCAGGAAATGCCAAGGGTTGCGCCAGACCGAAGGCGGTACGAATTCCGCCGGCGTCTGCTTGGGATGATCGGTCACGGGGTCTCCGGAAAATGTTGATAACCCCGGGTTTGCGGGGTGATGTCGTGCCCATCGGCGTCCAGCAGCCTGACGCCCTGCCCGGCCACGACCCGGCCCACCACATGGACCGGCCAGCCGTCCGCCAGCAACCGGGGCAAAACGACGGGCGGCACGGTGAAGGCCAGCACGTAGTCGTCGCCACCGCTCAGGGCGGCGTTTTCGGCGCCTGTCTGGCCGAGGAAGCTCACCAACGCTTGGGACACCGGCAGCTTGCTCCGGTCAATCTGAATGCCGACTTTCGAAGCGAGCGCGATGTGCCCGCAGTCGGCGAGCAGGCCGTCGGAGATATCCAGCGCCGCCGTGGCGTGGCCGCGCAACGCCTGACCGAGGGCCAGTTGCGGTTGCGGCGACCAGTAATGGCGCAGCAGCGGATCGGCGATGGCCTCGTCCGCAGTCCGCTGGCCAAGCACCAGCGGCAACGCGCCAGCGGCATTGCCCAACTCGCCGCCGACACACAGCAAGTCCCCCGGCTGCGCGCCGCTGCGGGTCAGGGCCTGGCCGCTCGGCACGCGGCCAAACACGGTCAGGGTCAGGCTCAACGGCCCACGGGTGGTGTCACCGCCGATCAGCGCCACGCCACAGCCCTGGGCCATGACATTCAAGCCACGGGCGTAGGCGTCCAGCCAATCGGCGGTCACCGTCGGCAAGGTCAGGGCAAGGGTAAAGGCAACGGGGGTGGCGCCCATGGCGGCCAGGTCACTGACCGCGACAGCCAGCGAGCGCTGACCGAGCAGAAACGGGTCGCAAGGATCTGCGAAATGCACGCCGGCAACCAGCGTGTCGGTGGAAATTGCCAACTGCTCCCCGGGAGGAACAGCCAGCAAGGCGCAGTCATCGCCGATTCCCAGTGCAACGCCCTCGCCGCCCTGCGCACAAGGCGCGGCGGCGAAGAAATTGCGGATCAGCTCAAACTCGCCCATTTGGCAGCCATTCAAGCGCTTATCAGCGCTTGAACGCCTTCACTTCAGCTTCACGCAGACGCGGGGCCAGCTTGTCGAGAACACCGTTGACGAACTTGTGGCCGTCGGTGGAACCGAAGACTTTCGCCAGCTCGATACCTTCGTTGATCACAACGCGGTACGGCACGTCGACGCGCTTGAGCAGTTCCCAGGTGGACAGGCGCAGAACCGCCAGTTCAACCGGGTCCAGCTCTTCGATGGTGATGTCCAGGCAAGGCGACAGCGCAGCGTCGATCTCAGGCTTGTGGGCCGGAACGCCGTGCAGGATGTCGTGGAAGTAGGCGGCATCGACATCGCTGAAATCGTTATCGACCCGGAACTGCGCTTCGATCTCGTTCAGCGACTGCTTGGCCATGTGCCATTGGTACAGCGCTTGAGTCGCGAGCTGACGGGCTTCGCGACGCTTGACGCTTTTCGATGGCTTGCCGGCATCCGCAGGCTTTGGATCGCGTGGGTTGAACTGATCGCTGTCGTCGCTAATCACTTGGCCTCCAACTGTGCCAGCAGGCTGACCATTTCCAGAGCGGACAGGGCAGCTTCGGCACCTTTGTTACCGGCCTTGGTGCCGGAACGTTCGATGGCTTGCTCGATGGAATCAACGGTCAGCACGCCGAAAGCGACTGGAACGCCGAACTCCATGGACACCTGGGCCAGGCCCTTGGTGCATTCGCCTGCCACGTATTCGAAGTGCGGAGTACCGCCACGAATGACCGCGCCCAGGGCGATGATTGCCGCGTATTCGCCCTTCTGGGCTACTTTCTGCGCAACCAGCGGGATTTCGAAGGCGCCAGGGGCACGGATGATGGTGATGTCGCTTTCGCTCACGCCATGGCGAACCAGGGCATCAACTGCACCGCTGACCAGGCTTTCAACGACGAAGCTGTTGAAACGGCCTACTACCAAAGCGTAGCGGCCTTTAGGGGCGATGAAGGTACCTTCGATGGTCTTCAGGGTCATTCGTTAGATCTCTTAAAGAGCCGGGACGCGTTTTCTACGCGTCCCTCAGTGATGTGTTAACCGCGAATCAAGGCCCGGAAACAACCGGTCATTATTCGGAGGGCACGTATTCTACAACTTCCAGATCGAAACCGGATATCGCATTAAATTTCATTGGCGCACTCATCAGGCGCATTTTGCGAACGCCCAGGTCCCGCAGGATCTGCGAACCGGCACCGACGATGCTGTAGGTGGTCGGTTTTTTCGCCGGGACGTGCTCGGCGGTTTCGCGGATATGTGCCAGCAATACATCGCCATCGAGCGGGTGACCGAGCAACAGCACCACGCCGCTGCCAGCCTCGGCGACCGCGGCCATGGCGGCGCGCAGGCTCCAGCGGCCCGGCTGCTTGACCATCAGCAGGTCGCGCAATGGGTCCATGTTGTGCACGCGAACCAGGGTCGGCTCGTCGGCGCACACGGTGCCCAGGGTCAGGGCCATGTGCACGTCGCCTTCCACGGAATCACGATAGGTCACCAGGTTGAATTGGCCCAGTTCGCTGTCCAGCGGCTGCTCGGCAATCCGCTGAACGGTACGTTCGTGGATCATCCGGTAGTGAATCAGGTCGGCGATGGTGCCGATCTTGATGTTGTGTTCGGCGGCAAAGGTTTCCAGTTCGGCGCGGCGGGACATGGTGCCGTCGTCGTTCATCACTTCGCAGATCACGCCGCTCGGCTCGAAACCGGCCATGCGCGCCAGGTCGCAGGCGGCTTCGGTGTGGCCGGCGCGCGCGAGGGTGCCGCCCGGTTGGGCCATCAGCGGGAAGATGTGGCCGGGGCTGACGATGTCTTCAGCCTTGGCATCCTTGGCGGCAGCGGCCTGCACGGTGCGGGCACGGTCGGCGGCGGAGATGCCGGTGGTCACGCCAGTGGTGGCTTCAATCGAGACAGTGAATTTGGTGCCGAACCCGGAACCGTTGCGCGGCGCCATCAGCGGCAGCTTCAGCAGTTCGCAGCGTTCGCGGCTCATCGGCATGCAGATCAGGCCACGGGCGTGCTTGGCCATGAAGTTGATGTGTTCAGGCTGGCAGCACTCGGCGGCCATGATCAGGTCGCCTTCGTTCTCGCGGTCTTCGTCATCCATGAGGATGACCATCTTGCCTTGGCGGATGTCTTCAACCAGTTCTTCGATGCTATTGAGCGCCACAAGGCACCCCCTTGAGTCAGGATTTGAGGTAGCCGTTTTGGGCCAGAAAGCTTTCGGTGATGTTCCCGGATTTTGTAGGCTCTGCGGCCTTATCGCCCAGCAACAGGCGCTCCAGATAACGTGCCAGCAAGTCCACTTCCAGATTCACCCGGCGACCTGGCTGGTAAGACGCCATGATGGTTTCGCTCAGGGTGTGGGGAATGATCGTCAGCAAGAACTCGGCGCCATCGACTGCGTTCACGGTCAGGCTGGTGCCATCGACGGTGATCGAGCCTTTATGGGCGATGTACTTGGCGAGGTCTTTCGGCGCGCGGATACGGAATTCCACCGCGCGCGCATTCTCGGTGCGGGCAACCACTTCGCCCACGCCATCGACATGGCCGCTGACCAGGTGTCCGCCGAGGCGAGTGGTCGGGGTCAGGGCTTTTTCCAGGTTGACCGGGCTGCCGCTTTTGAGGTCATTCATGGCGGTGCAGTCGAGGGTTTCGCGACTGACGTCCGCTGCAAAGCCGTTGCCTGGCAGTTCAACTGCGGTCAGGCACACGCCGTTGACCGCGATGCTGTCGCCCAGTTTGACGTCGCTCAGGTCGAGCTTGCCGGTTTCTACGTAAACCCGCACATCTCCGCCTTTTGGGGTCAATGCACGAATACTGCCGATGGATTCGATGATGCCGGTAAACATGGAGTCCTCCTCGAGAACAGGCCGTCTTGGCTCAGGCCGGGAATTATACGCTCGCGGCTGGTGAAGGAATGGCAGTGACTCGCCAGTCATCGCCAACCGCGCGAATTTCGGTGATTTTCAGCTCGGGCGCGTCCTTCATGTTCGCCAGCGGCCAGTCCAGCAAAGGGCGAGCCGAGGAGCCGAGGAACTTGCCGGCGATGAAGATCTGGAACTCATCCACCAGACCTTGCTGGGCAAACGCCCCGGCCAGGCGCGGCCCCGCTTCGACCAACACTTCGTTGACCCCGCGATTGGCCAGTTCGACCAGCAGTTTGCGCAGGTCCACCAGACCATCGTCGCCGGCCACGATCAGGCATTCCGGGCCGTTGGCGTATTGCTCTTCGATCGCCATGCAGGTCGCGACCAGCACCGGGCCCGCCTTGAAGAACGGTGCATCCAGCGGCACGCGCAAGCGGCCGTCGATCAGTACGCGCAGCGGCGGACGACTCATGGCCAGCGTGGTTTGCTCAGCGTCCAGGCCCAATTCGGCGGCGCGCACGGTCAAACGGGCGTTGTCGGCCAGCACTGTGTCGGCGCCGGTCAGCACTACGCTGGCCTGGGCACGCAGGCGTTGCACTGCCGAGCGAGCGGCCGGGCCAGTGATCCATTGGCTTTCGCCGCTTTCCATCGCCGTGCGACCGTCGAGGCTCATGGCCAACTTGACCCGCACGAACGGCAAGCCATGCTCCATGCGTTTCAGGAAACCTTCGTTGAGCTTGCGCGCTTCACCTTCCAGCACACCGCTTTCGATGGCGATCCCGGCCTGGGCCAGGCGCTGCATGCCGCGACCGGCCACCGACGGATTCGGGTCCTGCATCGCTGCAACCACACGGGCCAGACCGGCATTCACCAGCGCATCAGCGCAGGGCGGCGTGTGGCCGTGATGGCTGCAGGGTTCGAGGGTCACGTAAGCGGTGGCGCCACGGGCCTTGTCACCCGCCGCACGCAACGCGTGGACTTCGGCGTGGGGTTCGCCGGTGCGCACGTGCCAGCCTTCGCCGACAATCTGCCCGTCCTTGACGATCACGCAGCCAACCCGTGGGTTGGGGTGAGTCGTGTAGTGACCCTTGCGCGCCAGTTCCAGGGCGCGGGCCATGTAATGGGCGTCGAGGATGGCTTGTTCTGCGGAGGTGGTCATTCTTTCACCGGCTCACGGGCCAGGCGATCGATCTCTTCGCGGAACTCGTTGAGGTCCTGGAAGCGCCGATACACGGAGGCGAAACGAATGTAGGCGACTTCGTCGAGCTTTTGCAGCTCGGCCATCACCAGTTCACCGACCACGAGGGATTTGACCTCGCGTTCGCCGGTGGCGCGCAGTTTGTGTTTGATGTGCACCAGCGACGATTCGAGGCGCTCGACACTCACCGGGCGCTTCTCCAGCGCCCGCTGCATGCCGGCGCGGAGTTTTTCTTCGTCGAACGGCTGGCGGCTGCCGTCGGTTTTGATCAGGCGCGGCAACACCAGTTCGGCGGTCTCGAACGTCGTGAAACGCTCGCCGCAGGCCAGGCATTCACGCCGGCGGCGCACCTGTTCGCCCTCGGCGACCAGACGCGAGTCGATGACCTTGGTGTCGTTGGCACCGCAGAAGGGACAGTGCATGGTGGCAGGCAACAAAAAAAGGGAGGGCCATGGTAGCGCATCCCCGTGGCAAGACAAGCCATAGGGTTTGCGGTATACAGACGAGCAATATGTTTGATTCATGGATTTCACCTTGCTGGAGCCACAAATGTCGCTACGACCGCTCGTCCTGCTCAGTGTTTTAAGCCTGCTGGTGGCCTGCGGCAGCGATGCGCCCAAGCCGCAGCCGCCGACCCCGGGCCCCGCGCCACAAGCGGCGCAGAAGAAAGCCAAAGAATCCGCTGACCTCGGCCCGCTGCCGGCCTTTCAGCGTGAATTGAGCGGCACCCTGCAAGGCGTGCCCGCCGGCGCCGAAGTGGAACTGGCGCTGCTGGTGATCGACGACAAATCCCGCCCGCAACAATTGCTCGCCAGCTCCAGCCTGATCGGCACCAATCAAATCCTGCCGTTTCACCTGCGTTTCAACCCGGAATCCTTTCCGGTCGGTGCCCGGGTTGAGCTGCGCGGCCGCGCCAGCCAGTCCGGCCAGTTGATCCTGCACCTGCCGTCGCAGACCATCACCCAGCCGACAACCCAGGCCCTGGGCCAACTGCAATTCGTCAAAGCCCCATGATTGCACCGCTCGACCTGCAACAGGCGTTAGGTGAACTGCTCGGCGACGCGCAACTCGTCGCCTGCCATTTGCCGGACACCAACCTGAAACTCTGGCTGATCGACGGTGACAACATGGACCGCGCCTTCAGCCCGGAAGAAACCCGGCGAATCCTGCATGAACCGCCCTATTGGAGTTTCTGCTGGGCCAGTGGCTTGGCGATGGCGCGGTATCTCGCGGCGTTTCCCGAGTGGGTCAAAGGCAAGCGCGTTTTGGATTTTGGCGCGGGTTCTGGTGTGGCGGGGATTGCGGCGGTAAAGGCCGGGGCGCTGGAAGTGGTGGCCTGTGACCTGGACCCGCTGGCGATTGCGGCGTGTCGGGCGAATGCTGAACTCAACGAGGTGCAGCTCAACTACTCGACGGATTTCTTTGCCGAGGCGGATCGTTTTGATCTGATACTGGTGGCCGACGTGCTGTATGACCGGGCGAATCTGCCGCTGCTCGATGAGTTTTTGAGTCGCGGCAAGGAAGCCTTGGTCGCGGATTCGCGGGTTCGGGATTTTCGTCATCCGTTGTACCGGCGCATTGAAATGCTGGAGGCGATGACCTTGCCCGATCTGGCCGAGCCCGAAGAGTTTCGGTATGTGAGCCTCTATCACGCCACCCGCATATGATCGTTCCCACGCTCCGCGTGGGAATGCAGCCCGGGACGCTCCGCGTCCCAAAGCGGACGCAGAGCGTCCATTGAGGCATTCCCACGCAGAGCGTGGGAACGATCTGTGTTCCCGCTTCCGGCCACCCCCCGCCAAGCCTTATAGTGGCCTCATTCACGCTTCCAAGAGATCCCCCATGAGTCAGGAAACGCCGTACATCTTCGACGCCACGACTGCCGATTTCGACCAGTCGGTGATCGAGAACTCTTTTCACAAACCAGTGCTGGTGGATTTCTGGGCCGAATGGTGTGCGCCGTGCAAGGCGCTGATGCCGATGCTGCAAACCATCGCCGAGAGCTATCAGGGCGAGTTGCTGCTGGCCAAGGTCAATTGCGACGTCGAGCCGGACATCGTCTCGCGCTTCGGCATCCGTAGCCTGCCGACCGTGGTGTTGTTCAAGGACGGTCAACCGGTGGACGGTTTTGCCGGAGCACAACCGGAGTCCGCCGTACGCGCCATGCTTGAACCCCATGTGCAAATGCCGCCGCCGGCCGCTGCCGATCCGTTCGAACAGGCTCAGGCGTTGTTCGATGAAGGCCGCTTTGCCGACGCCGAAGCCATCCTCAAAGTGCTGCTGGGCGAAGACAACACCAATGCCAAAGCGCTGATCCTTTACGCCCGCTGCCTCACCGAGCGTGGTGAACTGGGCGAAGCGCAAACTGTGCTCGACGCGGTCAAGACCGATGAGCACAAGGCCGCGCTGGCCGGCGCCAAGGCGCAGATTCAGTTTCTGGGCCAGGCCAAGGATTTGCCGGATGCCGCCGACCTGAAAGCGCGTCTGGCGAAAAACCCGCAGGACGATGAAGCGGTGTATCAATTGGCAATCCAGCAATTGGCCCGCCAGCAATACGAACCGGCGCTGGATTCGTTGCTCAAGCTGTTCATCCGCAACCGCAGCTACAGCGAAGGCCTGCCGCACAAGACCTTGCTGCAAGTGTTCGAACTGCTGGGCAATGATCACCCGCTGGTGACCACGTACCGACGCAAGTTGTTCGCCGCGCTTTATTGATTCTGTAGGAGCAAGGCTTGCCCGCGATGGCGTCCGTATGATCACCATCGCCGTAGGAGCAAGGCTTGCCCGCGATGGCGTCCGTAAGATCGCCATCGCGAGCAAGCTTTGCTCCTACAGTTCCTACGCAGGTTCAACCCAGCTGTACAGCGGCGTATCCCCGCCGCTCACCACCTTCACATCCGCACAATGGCGCAGACGCACCAACAAGCGCTTACCCGACGCCGCACTACCGGTCAGCCCTTTCAACTGCTCCAGCAAATCCGGCCCGCTCAATTGCCCGGCCTTGCGCAGCAGGTCCTTGGCGATCTGCCACAGCGCGTCATCCTGGTTCAGCGGCTTGGCCGCCGGGGCGCTGACGTCCTCGGTTTTGCCCACCTGCAACTGCGCACCGAGCCGCGCCCAATCGCCGTCATCCATCTCCAGGGTCAAATCCACCGGCCAGTCGCCGATGCTTCCGCGTATTCGCAACATAGGTCCGCTCCTGCACATTTCTGACCTGCATGCTCCCATGGGTCTTGTGTATCGCAAAGCGGGCGGTCAAACTCTCCGCACTTTCGTTATAAGATTACATAACAAACCTTTCACTTTACTTTCCGGAGACCCGCCATGCGTCGTCTGCTGCTCGCTCTGCCGTTTGCCCTGTTGCCGTTGGCCGCTGCCTTTGCGGCCAATGAACCTGAACACGGCAGCCTAGGCGCCCACGAACATGGCGTCGGTCGTTTGAATGCGGCGCTGGACGGTCAGACGTTGGAGCTGGAGCTGGAAAGCCCGGCGATGAATCTGGTGGGCTTCGAACACGTCGCCACCAGCGACGCCGATAAAGCCAAAGTCGCCGCCGCCAAGGTGAAACTGGAAAATCCGCTGGTGCTGTTCAACCTGCCGAAAGCCGCCGGTTGCAAAGTCGCGACCCAGGAACTGGAAAGCCCGTTGTTCGGTGACAAGCCGGATGACCACGATGACCACGATGAAGCGGACAAGGACGGTCACGAGCATCACCACGACCACAGTGAAATCCACGCCCACTATCAATTCAGTTGCTCGGCACCCGGCGCGCTGAAGACCCTGGATCTGGCGAACCTCTTCAACACCTTCCCGGCGACCCAGAAGATTCAGGTACAACTGATCAGCCCGAGCGGCCAGCAAGGGGTTGAAGTGACGTCCAAGGCGGCGGCCCTGAAATTCTGATACACCCCGATCCTGTAGGAGCGAGGCTTGCCCGCGAAGACGCCGTCACATTCAACACAGATGTCGACGGATAGATCGCCTTCGCGGGCAAGCCTCGCTCCTACAAGGGTTCACTTCATTACCTGACCGGTTTCACATGACCCAAGCACTCATCGAACTGTCCGACCTGGGCTTCAGTTGGCCCGGTCACCCACCGCTGCTGGATATCCCGGCGTTTCGCCTGGAGCCCGGTGAAACCCTGTTCCTCAAAGGTCCCAGCGGCAGCGGCAAGACCACCCTGCTCGGTCTGCTCGGCGGTGTGCAGAAGCCCGATCGCGGCAGCATTCGTTTGCTCGGCCAGGAACTGACCGAACTCGGCGCCGGCGCTCGCGACCGCTTTCGCGTCGATCACACCGGCTACATCTTCCAGCAGTTCAACTTGCTGCCGTTTCTCTCGGTACGCGAGAACGTCGAGTTGCCTTGCCACTTCTCCACATTGCGCGCCGAACGGGCGAAACAGCGCCACGGCAGCGTCGACCAGGCCGCCGCGACCCTGCTCGCGCATTTGGGTTTGAAGGATGAAAGCATCCTCAGTCGCCGCGCCGACTCGCTGTCCATCGGCCAGCAACAACGGGTCGCCGCCGCGCGGGCGTTGATCGGTCAGCCGGAACTGGTGATCGCCGACGAACCGACCTCGGCCCTGGACTACGACGCCCGCGAGAACTTCATTCGCCTGCTGTTCGCCGAATGCCGCGAAGCCGGGTCGAGCCTGTTGTTCGTCAGCCATGACCAGAGCCTCGCGCCACTGTTCGACCGCAACCTGTCGCTGGCCGAGCTCAATCGCGCCGCCACCCCGTTCGAGGTCTGAGATGTATTTGTTTCGTCTAGCCCTGGCCAGCCTGGCTAACCGCCGCTTCACCGCGATCCTCACCGCGTTCGCCATCGCCCTGTCGGTGTGCCTGCTTTTAGCCGTTGAACGTGTACGCACCGAGGCCAAGGCCAGTTTTGCCAGCACCATCAGCGGCACCGACCTGATCGTCGGCGCCCGCTCCGGGTCGGTGAACCTGCTGCTGTACTCGGTATTTCGCATCGGCAACGCCACCAACAACATCCGCTGGGACAGCTTCGAACACTTTGCCAACAACCCGAAAGTGAAGTGGGCGATCCCGATGTCCCTCGGCGATTCCCATCGCGGTTATCGGGTGATGGGCACCACCGAGGCGTACTTCGAGCACTACCAGTACGGCCGTCAACAACACCTGGAACTGGCCGACGGCCGCGCCTTCGCCACCGACCCGTTCGAAGTGGTGCTCGGCGCCGAAGTGGCGGATGCGCTGCACTACAAACTCGGCGACAAACTGGTGCTGGCCCACGGTGTGGCGGTGATCAGCCTGGTCAAGCACGACGACAAACCGTTCACCGTGGTCGGCATTCTCAAACGCACCGGCACCCCGGTGGACCGCACGTTGCACATCAGCCTCGGCGGCATGGAGGCGATCCACATCGACTGGCACAACGGCGTGCCCGCACAAGGCAAAGGCCGGATCAGTGCCGATCAGGCGCGCAACATGGACCTGACGCCGCAAGCGATCACTGCGTTCATGCTCGGCCTCAACAGCAAGATTTCGACATTCGCGGTGCAACGCGAGATCAACGAATTCCGTGGCGAGCCAATGCTGGCGATCCTGCCGGGCGTGGCGTTGCAAGAGCTGTGGAGTTTGATGAGTACGGCGGAAAAAGCCCTGTTCGTGGTCTCGTTGTTCGTGGTGTTGACCGGGTTGATCGGCATGCTCACGGCGATTCTCACCAGCCTCAATGAACGGCGGCGCGAGATGGCGATCCTGCGTTCGGTGGGCGCGCGGCCGTGGCACATCGCGACGTTGTTGGTGCTGGAAGCCTTTGCCCTGGCGCTGTCCGGGGTGATTGCCGGCGTGGCGCTGCTGTATGTGTGCATCGCCGCCGCCCAGGGTTACGTGCAGGCCAATTACGGCTTGTACCTGCCGCTGTCGTGGCCGAGCGAATATGAATGGACGCTGCTCGGTGGCATCCTGATCGCCGCGCTGCTGATGGGCAGCGTGCCGGCCTGGCGCGCGTATCGCCAATCATTGGCCGATGGCCTGTCGATCCGTTTATGAGGACGTTAAAGATGCCCCGCGCTCTGCTCGCGCTGTTGATGCTGGTCGCCCTGCCGCTGTGGGCGGCCGAACCTGCGGATTTGACCTGGTCGGAAATGATCCCGCCGGACGCCCCGGCGGAAGTGCCGAACATGACGCCGCTGCACGACCTGTCGCAAATGAGCAGCACGCTGGAGTCGGCCCCGGCCGCCAAGCAGGACCTGCCCAACGCACCGGTGGTGAAAAGCCTCGACGGCAAGAACATCCGCTTGCCGGGTTACATCGTGCCGCTGGAAGTGAGTGAAGAAGGTCGCACCACGGAGTTTCTGCTGGTGCCGTATTTCGGCGCCTGCATCCACGTGCCGCCACCGCCATCGAACCAGATCGTGCATGTGAAAAGCGAAGTCGGGGTGAAGCTGGATGAGTTGTATCAGCCGTACTGGATCGAGGGGGCTTTGCAGGTCAAGGCGTCCAGCAGCGAGTTGGCGGATGCGGGGTATCAGATGGAGGCGGACAAGATTTATGTGTATGAATTGCCGGAGTGAATCCGGGGGTTCGGTGTTGTTTGTGAAGACGCCTTCGCGGGCAAGCCTCGCTCCTACAGGGTTTGTGTTTGCCGCAATACCGCGAACGCCACAAACCTTGTAGGAGCGAGGCTTGCCCGCGAAGGCGCCCGCAAAGGTTCCACAAAAACCAGGCCCATCACTGTTTCATTGAGCTGAATCAAAAGACCGTATCAGATGGCTCTTTACCATTGGACATCGAACATTTTTAACGTCCTTTGGAGCCCTCATGAACAAGTCCTTGCTCAGCGCCTCGCTGTTTGCCCTCGCGCTCGCAGCCCCGCTCGCCCACGCCCACGAAGCCGGCGACATCATCGTTCGCGCCGGTGCGATCACCGTCAACCCGAAGGCTGACAGCTCCAGCGTCAAGGTTGACCAGGGCCCGTTGGCGGGTACCAATCTGGGTGGCAAGGCGACCATGAGCAGCGACACGCAACTGGGTCTGAACTTCGCTTACATGATCGATAGCCACTGGGGCATCGAGCTGCTCGCGGCCTCGCCGTTTGAGCACGACGTGAAGATCAAAGGCACCGCCCTGGGCGCGGCCAACGGCAAACTCGGCACCCTGAAACACCTGCCACCGACCTTGAGCGTTGTGTACTACCCACTGGACGGCAAGTCCGTGTTCCAGCCCTACGTTGGCGCCGGTATCAACTACACTTGGATCTACGACGAACACGTCGGCAGCGAAGCCCAGGCCAACGGCTTCAGCAACTTCAAGGCGAAAAACTCCTGGGGCATGGCGTTCCAGGTCGGCGCCGACTACATGATCACCGACAACATCATGCTCAACGCCCAGGTGCGCTACATCGACATCGACACCCGCGCGACCGTGGAAAACAACGCCGTGGCGCCGGGTACTCGGGCCAAGGTCAATGTGGATGTGGATCCGTTCATCTACATGGTGGGCCTGGGTTACAAGTTCTAAGAAAGACCTGAATTGCTTTTGTGGCGAGGGAGCTTGCTCCCGCTGGGCTGCGCAGCAGACCCAAAACCTGCGACCGCGATTCATCTGGCACACCGCGTTCACTGGGTTGCGACTGCTGCGCAGCCGAGCGGGAGCAAGCTCCCTCGCCACAGGGATTGAGTCAACCTGAGCTAAAATGCCAGCCACAAAAAAGGCGCCTCGAAAGGCGCCTTTTTCATGGCGGCGAAAAACTCAGCGTCCCAGCAACCGCGCCAAACCAACGCTCATCGGCGTCTGTTCAGGGTAGGTAAACCGCTCCAGCAAGCGCCGATTATTGGCCCGCGAGTGACGGATATCACCAGACCGCGCCGGGCCGTAGCTCACTGGCGGCAATTCACCCACCACTTGGGACAGCGCTTCGAGCATCTGCTTGAGGGTCGTTGCCTGATTCCAGCCAACGTTCACCGCGCCGACTTCGATCTGCGGTTTCTCGATCGCCTGCACCAGCAAATCCACCAAATCCTCGACGTAGACAAAATCCCGGGTCTGCTCGCCGTCACCAAACACGGTGATCGGCAAACCTTTCTGCGCACGTTCGCTGAAGATGCTGATCACCCCGGAGTACGGCGAGGACGGGTCCTGGCGCGGGCCGAAGATGTTGAAGAAGCGGAACACCACCGGCTCCAGGCCATGCTGGCGGCGGTAGAAATCAAAGTAATACTCGCCGGCCAGTTTGTCCGAGGCGTAAGGCGTCAGCGGCGCCTTGGCGGTGTCTTCGTCAATCGACTCGCCTTCGCCGTTGTTGCCGTACACCGCCGCGCTGGAGGCGAACAGCACCCGCTTGACGCCGGCCTGGCGCATGGCCTCGCAGACATTCAGGGTGCCGATGAAATTGCTCTGATGGGTCTTGACCGGATCGTCCACCGACGCCTGCACCGAGGCCACGGCCGCCAGGTGCGCCACGGCGCTGCAACCGAGCATCGAGCGCGCGACCAATGCCGCATCGGCGACGTCGCCGACAATCAGCTCGACCTTGGGGTTGTCCAGCGGCAGGTTGCTGCGCTTGCCGGTGGACAGGTCATCGAGGATGCGCACCGCGTGGCCCTTGGCGAGCAAGGCGTCGGTGAGGTGCGAGCCGATGAAACCGGCGCCGCCGGTGATTAAAACTGGGCCGTCAGCCATGGCGATAGAACCTATCCAGTAAGCCCGGGAGTGCCGCGCGCCAGGCGCGGGGCTTGATCCCGAAGGTGTGCAGAATTTTCTTGCAGGCCAGCACCGCGTGTTGCGGCTCTTCGGCAGCATCGGGCCGCGCGGCGTGGGCCTGGGCGGTCGGTGCTTCGATGGCCAGCTCGTGCAGGTTGCGTGCTTCGGTGATGATCGCCTGCCCCAATGCAAGCGGCGTGGTCGCCTCATGTCCGGCGTAATGGTAGGTGCCCCACAGCGGCGCCGCACAATCGAGTTGCTTGAGCACCGAAATGATCACCCGGGCCGCGTCGTCCACGGGCGTCGGATTGCCCCGGCGGTCGTCGGCCATCAGCAATTCTTCCGGGGTTTCGGCCCGGGCGAGGAAGCGCCCGAGGATGCCGTCGGCGCTGTCATCGAGCAACCAGCCGAAACGCAACAACACATGTTGCGGACAGGTGGCGCGTACGCTTTGCTCGATCCGCCACAAGGCCTGACCGCGCAGGCCCAGGGGCACCGGCTCGTCTTTTTCGCTGTAGGCGGTAGCACGCGAACCGTCGAAGACGCGATAGCTCGACGGCTGCAGCAGCACGATGTTGTGGTGCTGGCACAATTCGGCCAGGCGCTCGACCGCCCGCTCCTGCCCGGCCAGACGCTGCTCGCTGACGGTCTCCGCCTGGAACCAGTCGAAGTAGTAGGCGAGGTTGATCAGCGCGTCCGGGCGGGTGTCGTCGAGCAGTTGCGTCAGGCTCGCGGCATCCCAGCCGTCTTGTGGTGGGCGGGGGGCGAGGAAGCCGATGTCTTCCTCCGCACCGAGGCGAATCAGCGCCTGCCCAAGGGCATTTCCGCCGCCCAGTAACATAAGGCGCATTCGCATAGAGTCAGCAGGCCCAGTCTGATTGAAACAATGGCTTAATCGACAGCGCCCGCAGGCAATGCCGTCGATAGTTGCCGGAATCGTTGCATTTTGCGGGTTTAGTGCGCAACCGTCATCCGTAAAGTGTAGATCCCCGGATTTTGTCGCGGCCCTTGTGGCGAGGGGGCTTGCCCCCGTTGGGCTGCGAAGCGGCCCCAAAACCGGCCTCCCGGTTTTTAATGACACACCGCGTCGTTCAATTTCACGACTGCTTCGCAGCCGAACGGGGGCAAGCCCCCTCGCCACAGTAGTACCGGTCGGCTTTCAAGACTTGCATCTTCCCCACCCCACCCGCATAACTTACCCCATGAACCTGCCCATCCCCGCCGACAGCGCCCTGGCCGGCTTCCACCCCGCCGTCAGCGCCTGGTTCCGCAACACCTTCCCGACGGTGACTGCCGCCCAGGCTCGGGCGTGGCCGTTGATTCGCCAGCGCCGCTCGACGTTGATTGCCGCGCCCACCGGTTCCGGCAAAACCCTCACCGCGTTCCTCGCCGTGCTGGATGACCTGTTTCACCAAGGCCTGGAGAACGGCGGCCATCTGCCGGACGAAACCCTGGTGGTCTACGTTTCGCCGCTCAAGGCGTTATCCAACGACATCCAGATCAACCTGCAAACCCCGCTGGCCGGGATCACCGAGCAATTGCGCGTCATGGGCCTGCCCGAATTGCAGATCAACACCGCTGTGCGCACCGGCGACACGCCGCAAAAAGACCGCTCGGCGATGCGCAAGACCGCGCCGCACATCCTGGTGACCACCCCGGAATCCCTTTACGTGCTGCTCGGTTCCGACTCCGGGCGCAAAATGCTCGGCACCACGCGCACGGTGATCGTCGATGAAATCCATGCCATCGCCGCCAGTAAACGTGGCAGCCACTTGGCGTTGAGCCTCGAACGGTTACAGGCGCTGTGCCCCGAACCGCTGATGCGCATCGGCCTGTCCGCCACGCAAAAGCCCATCGAAGCGGTGTCACGTTTCCTGGTCGGCCGTGATCGCGAGTGCGCCATCATCGACATCGGCCACGCCCGCCCGCGAGATCTCGACATCGAAGTGCCGCCCGTGCCGCTGTCGGCGGTGATGGCCAATGACGTGTGGGAACTGGTCTACGACCGCCTCGCCGTCCTCGCCCGTGAACATCGCACCACGCTGATTTTCGTCAACACCCGGCGTCTGGCCGAACGCCTGAGCCGGCACCTGAGCGAACGCCTGGGTAAAGAAACGGTGGCCGCGCACCACGGCAGCCTGGCCAAGGAATTTCGCCTCGACGCCGAACAACGGCTCAAGCGCGGTGACCTGCAAGTGCTGATCGCCACGGCGTCACTGGAATTGGGGATCGATATCGGCGATGTCGATCTGGTCTGCCAGATCGCCTCGCCGCGTTCGATTGCCGGGTTCCTGCAACGGGTCGGCCGCTCCGGGCACCAGGTCGGCGGCACGCCCAAGGGTCGTTTGTTCGCCACCACCCGCGACGATCTGATCGAATGCACCGCCCTGCTCGACTGCGTGCGCCGGGGCGAACTCGACACCTTGCTGATCCCGGTCGCGCCGCTGGACGTGCTGGCCCAACAAATCATCGCCGAAGTCAGTTGCCAGGAATGGCAGGAAGATGCGCTGCTGGCGCTGTTCCGCCAGGCTTCGCCCTACGCCAACCTCGACGAAAAACACTATCAGGCGCTGCTGCAGATGCTCGCCGAGGGCTACAACGGTCGCCAGGGCATCCGTAGCGCTTATCTGCATCGCGACGCCGTAAGTCGTACCCTGCGCGGTCGCCGCGGTGCCAAGCTGACGGCCGTGACCAGCGGCGGCACCATCCCCGACAACGCCGACTACAGCGTGTTGCTGGAACCCCAAGGGCTGAACATCGGCAGCGTCAACGAAGACTTCGCCGTGGAAAGCATTGCCGGCGACGTGTTCCAACTCGGCAACACCTCGTATCGCATCCTGCGGGTCGACACCGGCAAGGTCCGCGTCGAAGACGCCCAGGGCCAGCCGCCGACCATTCCGTTCTGGCTCGGCGAAGCGCCGGGGCGCAGCGCGGAACTGTCGTTTGCAGTGGCGCGCCTGCAAGCGCAACTCGATGAACTGCTCGGCGCCACACCCGGCAACTTGCAGCCTGCGATTGACTGGCTGACCGACACCCTGGGCCTGAACCTCGCCAGCGCCGAGCAACTGGTGGATTACCTCGCCCGCGCCCGCCTGACCCTCGGTGCTTTGCCCTCACAAGACACGTTGCTGATGGAGCGGTTTTTCGACGAGTCCGGCGGCACCCAACTGATCATCCACACGCCGTTTGGCAGTCGCATCAACCGCGCCTGGGGCCTGGCCCTGCGCAAGCGCTTCTGCCGCACCTTCAACTTCGAATTGCAGGCCGCCGCCAGCGAGGACGCGATCGTGTTGTCGTTGTCCACCAGCCACAGCTTTGAACTCGATGATGTCTGGCGCTATCTGCACAGCAACAGCGCCGAGCACATCCTGATTCAAGCCGTGCTCGAAGCGCCGCTGTTCGGAGTGCGCTGGCGCTGGAATGCCGGGGTCGCCCTGGCACTGCCGCGTTACACCGGCGGGCGCAAAGTCGCGCCGCAAATCCAGCGCATGAAAAGCGAAGACCTGATCGCCAGCGTGTTCCCCGACCAGATCGCCTGTGTGGAAAACCTCGCCGGCGAGCGCGAGGTGCCCGAGCATCCACTGGTGGAACAAACCCTCGACGATTGCCTGCACGAAGCGATGGACACCGAGGGCTGGCTGGCGCTGCTGCGGCGCATGGAAAGCGGCGATGTCCGCCTGATCAGCCGCGACCTGCCGGCGCCCTCGCCGCTGGCGGCAGAAATTCTCAGCGCCCGGCCTTACACCTTTCTCGACGACGCGCCGCTGGAAGAACGCCGCACCCAAGCCGTGCTCAATCGGCGCTGGACCGATCCGCAATCCACCGACGACCTCGGCGCACTGGATGCCGAAGCGATTCAAGCGGTACGCGACGAAGCCTGGCCCGCGCCCACAGGTGTGGATGAAATGCATGAGGCGTTGATGAGCCTGGCGTGCATCAGCGATGCCGAGGCCCGGGCCAACCCGCATTGGCTGGAATGGCTGAGCACCCTTGCCGAGAGCGGTCGCGCCAGCCGCTTGCAGATCAACCCGGAGCAATCGTTGTGGCTGGCGCTGGAACGGCTAACCTGCCTGCGGGCGATTTATCCACAGGGGATTTGGCTGCCGCCACTGGAAGCATTGCCCGGTTTCGATGAAGCCTGGGACGCCGACGAAGCGGTGCTGGAAGTGATCCGCGCACGGCTCAGCGCGTTTGGCCCGTTACCGTTGAAGGCGATTGCCGAGCCGCTGGGCTTACCGGCGATTCAAGTCACTCAAACCCTGGCGCACCTGGAGCGCGAAGGTTACGTGCTGCGCGGTCAGTTCACGCCGGGCATTGATCAGGACGAATGGTGCGAGCGGCATCTGCTGGCGCGGATTCATCGCTACACGGTCAAGCGTCTGCGCCGGGAAATCGAACCGGTGGCGTTGCAGGATTTCATGCGTTTCCTGTTCGACTGGCAGCACCTGTCCCCGGCGACCCAAGGTCAGGGCAGCGCTGTGTTGCCGTCGATTGTCAGCCAGTTCGAAGGCTATCCCGCCGCCGCGTCGGCATGGGACAGCGACCTCCTGCCGGCGCGGCTCAAGGACTACTCGGCGAGTTGGCTGGATGACCTGTGCCGTAGCGGCAAACTGGTGTGGACACGCCTGACCGCGCGCAACACGAGCACGGCGCTGCGCAGCACACCGATTGTGCTGTTGCCCCGTAGCCAGGTCGGGTTGTGGAGCGGCTTGACCGAGCAAACGCCAGTCAGCGAACTCTCGCCCAAGACGCAAAAAGTCTTCGAAGCCCTGAGCCAGCACGGCGCGTTGTTTTTCGATGAGCTGATTCACGAAGCGCACCTGCTGCGCACGGAACTGGAAATCGCCTTGCAGGAACTGGTGGGCGCCGGGTTGGTGAACGCCGACAGCTTCGCCGGGCTGCGCGCGCTGATCACGCCGGCGAGCAAACGCCAGCAACGCAGCAGTCGGCGCGGGCGCGGGGCGTTTGTCGGCGGCATGGACGATGCCGGACGCTGGGCCTTGCTGCGACGCGGGCCACCGCCGGTGGTTGTGGATAACAAACGCCCGGTGCCGACGCCCGCCGACACCCTGGAACACATCGCCATGACCTTGCTGCGCCGTTATGGCGTGGTGTTTTGGCGTTTGCTGGAACGGGAGGCGGACTGGCTGCCGAGTTGGCGCGAATTACTGCGTACCTTCCATCGGCTGGAGGCCCGGGGGGAGATTCGGGGCGGGCGGTTTGTCAGTGGCCTGGCCGGTGAACAATTTGCGCTGCCCGAGGCGATTCCCCTGCTGCGGGAAGTGCGGCGCCGGCCCCATGACGGGAGCCTGGTGGCGGTGTGCGGGGTGGATCCGCTGAACCTGGCCGGGACGTTGTTGCCGGGGGCGAAAGTGCCGGCGCTGGCGAGTAATCGGTTGGTGTATCGGGATGGGTTGCCGGCTGCAGCAGAGATTGCCGGCAAACAGGTTACTTGGGTGGAGTTGGATCAGCAGGCCAGTGCTGAATTACACAATAAGCTGACCAGACACCATTACCTGTAGGAGCGAGGCTTGCCCGCGAAGAGGCCATCACAGCCAATAGAGATGTTGACTGACAGATCGCCTTCGCGGGCAAGCCTCGCTCCTACAGGGGATTGTGTTTGACCATTCTCATGCGACCCGTAAGAACGATCGTCACTGGGTGCGCGGCTGATCCGGCAACAACACCGCCGAATGCTCCGGCGCCGGTCCCTCCTCTTGCGCTTCAACCACGCCATGCCGAGGCATCAACACCTGCTGTGGATAAGTCTGCGCGAAGTGCACCCACGGGCTGTTATCCACAAGCTTTTTCAGCCGCTGGTTAAACGCCCGGCTCACCGCATATTGCCCGCCGGACACCGTGCGGAACTGCGCCGTCAGCACCACGCCATTGAGGTCCATTTTGTCGACGCCAAACACATCCAGCGGCCCTTGCAGGTTGTACTTGAGAAACGCGTCGTCGCGGATCGAATCCCCCGCCTCGCGAATCAGCTCGATGGCCTTGTCCACATCCGTGTCGTAGGTGAACTGCACCGAGAAAAACGCATAGGCAAATTGCCGCGATTGGTTGGTCACCGCCTTGATCTGCCCGAATGGCACCGAGTGCACGAAACCCTTGCCGTCGCGCAGGCGCAAGGTGCGGATGGTCAGGCCTTCGACCGTACCGGCGTGGCCGGAGTCGAGCACCACCCAGTCGCCGATCGACAGGGTGTCTTCGATGATGATGAACAGCCCGGTGATCACGTCCTGCACCAACTGCTGGGAACCAAAACCGATGGCCAGGCCGACCACCCCGGCACCGGCCAGCAGCGGTGCCACGTTGATCCCCAGGTTGGCCATGGTGGTGATCGCGCAAATCACCACCAGGATGATTTTTATCGCGTTGCGCAGCAGCGGCAGGATGGTTTTGACTCGAGTACTGGGCTGGCGCGCCGAGCGTTTACTGACCGGTGGTTTCAGCGCTTCCTGAATCGCCGTGTCGAGCACCACCCACAGCAGCCAGGTCACGAGGAAGATCAACCCGATGCTGCTCAGCGAGTTGCTGATCGCACGCCCCACCGAATTCTGCTCGGCGAACTCGAATAGCGAAATGCCCCAGATCCGTCCAAGGATCTCGATGAACGCCACGGCCATGACGATGCGCAACAAGGCGTGCAACAAGCTGAGAAAGCGGTCCTTGTAGGCGCTGCTGCGCTGGAATCTTTCGACTTTCCGGGATTTGAACAGGTGCTGGAAAATCGTGCTCAGGAACACCGTGGCGATCAGCAATATCGTGGTGAACAACGCGCAGCGCAGGGCTTTTTGATTGTCCTCGCCGACGCCGATCAGGTTGATCGCCGAGACCATCACCATCAACAGGATCGGCCAGTACCAGAGCCCGGAAAAGATTCGCAGGGATTCCTGCAGCGAGGGTTGTTTGATGCGTTGGGGCAAGGGGCGGTTGCGGATCAGATGCGCCACCGGCCGGCGCAGACGGATGACCAGATAACCGAAGATGATCGAGGCAAACAACCCGGTGAACACCGCGACGCTGCTGGTGATATTGCCGCCCAGTTGTCGAGCGATCTGGGGGCTGGTCAACGCATCGCTGAGTGCCGCGAGGAAGCCGATCAGAAACAGCGGTTTGGGGCAGTAGTCACGGATGATCTGTACCGCCGGGCGCTTGTGGCCGGTGTTGAACATGACAATCACGCAGAGCAGCATCGAGGTCGAGAAAATGCCGCTGCTGGTGGCGTAAGCAAAACACAGCGCCAGCGCCCGACCGGCCGAGGCCTGCATGAAGTGGCTGACGTACAGCGTGAGTGGCAGCGAGGCGATAGCGGGCAAAGTGTAGGGCAACAAGTAGCCGAGCAGGTCCTGGCTGCGTTGCCGGGTGCGCAACCAATGGCCGAGGCTCAAGCGCTTGGCGGCAATCCCGCCGAGCACCGTGAGCAAGGCAAAGGTGCCGAGCCAGATGCCGGACAACATCAGGAAATCGCCGGCCACGCTCCAGCCGGATCGAGCCGAGGGCTGGTTGACCAGTTTGTCGACTTCATCGGCCGCCCGATCCGCCCGCAGGCGCCAGGCGTCGACCAGGTTGTCGTTGAGCTCGAGTTTGTCCTGCACGTCGTCGATGCTGGAACTGATGGCCCCGAGCAAGCCGCCCTGGACCAGCGGCTCAGGTTTTGCGGCCTCTTCAGTGGCGGCGGGAACACCCGGCAGCGTCACGGCTTCCAGCTCGCTGCTCCCCAGAATCAGCAACGCCCCCAGTAGTATCGCGGTCTTGAACTTGAACAAAACGCGGAGCTCCTTGCGAAGGGTCTGTAAGGAACTGATCGGCAAATGCCCGGCAAGTTCGGTTTTGGCCGCGAGATAACCAGCCCAGAGGCTCTCTGTGGCGTGGAACACCCTCTGTGGCGAGGGGGCTTGCCCCCGTTGGGCTGCGAAGCGGCCCTAAAACCTTCCGACCTTGTTCTTCAGGTATACCGCGTTTGCCGGGTTTACGACTGCTTCGCAGCCGAACGGGGGCAAGCCCCCTCGCCACAGGTCATCACCGTTCTTGGTGATATTTGACCCGCACGCAAATATCAAATGCCCAGCCCTCTATTTTTCCGCATAACCCAAACCCCGACACTGCGCTCCATCAAATAACCCACCGGAGTTGCAGTCATGCCCATTGCCTTGCTCGCGCTGACCCTCAGCGCCTTCGCCATCGGGACGACCGAGTTCGTCATCGTTGGCCTGTTACCCACCATCGGCGCCGACCTCGGGGTCAGCCTGCCGTCCGCCGGCCTGCTGGTCAGCCTCTACGCCCTGGGTGTGGCCATCGGCGCGCCGGTGCTGACTGCCCTCACCGGCAAAGTCCCGCGCAAATTGCTGCTGTTGTCGCTGATGGTGCTGTTCACCCTCGGCAACCTGCTGGCCTGGAAAGCCCCAAGCTACGAATCGCTGATCATTGCGCGGATCGTCACCGGCCTGGCCCACGGGGTGTTTTTCTCGATTGGCTCGACCATCGCCACCAGCCTGGTGCCAAAGGAAAAAGCCGCCAGCGCGATTGCAATCATGTTCACGGGCCTGACCGTGGCGTTGGTCACCGGTGTGCCGTTGGGGACGTTTATCGGTCAGCATTTCGGCTGGCGTGAAACCTTCCTCGCCGTGTCGGCCCTGGGTGTGATCGCGTTTATCGGCAGCCTGATCTACGTGCCGAAAAACATCGCCCACAGCAAACCCGCGTCGCTGTTGCAGCAATTGCAGGTGCTCAAACAACCGCGCCTGCTGCTGGTGTATGCCATGACGGCGGTCGGTTACGGCGGCTCGTTCATTGCGTTTACCTTCCTGGCACCGATTCTTCAGGACATCTCGGGTTTCAGCGCCAGCACCGTCAGCCTGGTGTTGCTGGTGTACGGCATCTCGGTGGCGGTCGGTAACATCTGGGGCGGCAAACTGGCGGACAAACGCGGCCCGATCAGCGCCCTGAAAATCATCTTCGCCCTGCTCGCTGCCGTGTTGTTCGTGTTGACCTTCACCGCCGGCAATCCATGGCTGGCCCTGGCCACCGTGCTGGTCTGGGGTGCGGTGGCGTTCGGCAACGTGCCGGGCTTGCAGGTTTACGTGGTGCGTCAGGCCGAGCATCACACCCCGCAGGCGGTGGATGTGGCCTCGGGGCTGAACATTGCAGCGTTTAACCTCGGGATTGCCGGGGGGGCGTGGGGTGGCGGGTTGATCGTCGCGCACATGGGGCTGATTCACACGGCGTGGATAGGCGGGCTGGTGGTGTTGGTGGCCCTGGCGTTGACCATGTGGAGTGGTCGTCTTGATCGGTTGGGGCCGGTGTATGCCGAGAGCTCGACGCGGGTTGTCGCCGGGCACTGACCGTTTGCGATGACGGCGGCACATCCGGCTTTGATGTGACTGATAGACCGCTATCGCGAGCAAGCGTTGCTCCTACAGGTGTGATGCGTTGCGTGTGTACCGTCCGTAGTCCCACGGAAACTTTCTCGTTTGCCCGACAGTCATCCAGAAATGGCGGGCAAACGACGGGAGGGACACATGGCGGCGATTCACATTGGTATTTCCGGCTGGCGCTACACGCCGTGGCGCGGGGGCTTCTATCCAAAAGGCCTGACCCACAAGCGCGAATTGCAATTCGCCTCACGGGCGGTCAACAGCATCGAAATCAATGGATCGTTCTACGCCCTGCAACGGCCCGAACGCTATCTGCAGTGGTACGACGAAACCCCGTCGGGCTTCGTCTTCAGCGTCAAGGCCCCGCGTTTCATCACCCACATCCGCCGCTTGCGGGACATCCATACACCCCTAGCGAATTTCTTCGCCTCCGGGGTGCTGGAGCTCAAGGACAAGCTCGGCCCGATCCTCTGGCAATTCCCGCCCAGCTTCAAATTCGACGCCGAACTGTTTGAACACTTCCTCGAACAACTGCCCCACACCACCGAACAGGCCGCCGCCCTCGCCCGCCAGCATGATTCGCATCTGCACGGCCACGCCAGCCTCAAGGCCCACGGCAAAAAACCGTTGCGCCACGCCGTGGAAATTCGTCACGAGAGCTTCGTCGACCCGGCCTTCACCCGTCTGCTGCGCCGCTACAACACCGCCCTGGTGATCGCCGACACCGCCGGCAAATGGCCGTACCGCGAAGACCTCACCAGCGATTTCGTCTACCTGCGCCTGCACGGTGCCGAAGCACTCTACGCCAGCGGCTACACGCCCCAGGCGCTGAAGCGTTGGGGCGAGCGGATCGAGGCGTGGAACCACGGTCAACAACCCACCGACCCGCAGTTGATCGCGCCACGACAGAAACCCAAGGTGCGCAAATCCCGGGAAGTGTTCTGCTATTTCGATAACGACATCAAGGTCCGCGCACCTTTCGATGCACGCCGCCTGCTGGAACGCTTCCATCTCGATAAAGAGCTCGCCACCCGCCCCGGCGAGCCCGCCGCCGAAGGGGTGCTGTCATGAGCCTTTCCGAACCGATAGGCGGCACCGACGAGCAGCAAACCGTGATCACAGCAGTGCGCAGCTTTACCGTGCTGACGGTCAACACCCACAAGGGTTTCACCGCGCTCAACCGACGCTTCATCCTGCCCGAGCTGCGCGAAGCGGTGCGCAGTGTCTCCGCCGACGTGGTGTTTTTGCAGGAAGTCCACGGCACCCACGAGCAGCATCCCCAGCGCTACAGCAATTGGCCGACCATGCCGCAATACGAATTCCTCGCCGACACCCTGTGGCCGCAGTTCGCCTATGGCCGCAACGCGGTGTACCCGGCGGGCGATCACGGCAATGCGTTGCTGTCGAAATTCCAGATCATCCGCCACGACAACCTCGACGTGTCCATCAGCGGCCATGAGAACCGTGGCCTGCTGCATTGCGTACTGCGCCTGCCCGGTGACGGCCAGGAAGTGCACGCGATTTGTGTGCACCTCGGGCTGCGGGAAAGCCATCGCACGGAACAACTCAAGTTGCTGGCCGAACGCCTGGAAGAACTGCCGAGCGATGCGCCGGTGATTGTCGCGGGCGATTTCAACGACTGGCGCCAGCGTGCCGATGCCTTGCTCAAACCCTGTGGTTTGCGCGAGGTTTTCGCCGAACACCACGGCAAACCGGCGCGCAGTTTTCCGGCGCGCTGGCCGACGTTGCGCCTGGACCGCATCTACGTACGCAACCTCAAGGCCAGCCGCCCGCAAGTATTGGCGGCGCGGCCCTGGTCCCACCTTTCCGACCATGCACCGCTGTCGGTGGAGATCGAGCTATGAACAATCCATCGATGGAAAAAGCCGCCGTGGAACACATCGCCGCGCCGCCACTGGGCGAGCCGGCAGCGGCCGACGTGGAATACGCCTGGCACGGCAACAACCGGGTCGAGTTGCTGGAAAACGGCGAAGCGTATTTCCCCCGGGTGTTTGAGGTGTTGCGCGAAGCCAAGAGTGAAATCCTCCTGGAGACCTTCATCCTGTGGGAGGACAAGGTCGGCACCGAGTTGCAGCAGATCCTGATGGACGCGGCCCGGCGTGGCGTGCGGGTGACCATCAGCCTCGACGGTTTTGGCTGCGGCGAACTGAGCACGGGGTATCTCGCGGCGCTGAACGAGGCCGGCGTGCACATCCAGATGTTTGACCCGGCGCCCAAGCATTTAGGCTTTCGCACTAACTGGTTCCGGCGCCTGCACCGCAAGATCGTGGTGGTCGACGGCACCATCGCGTTTATCGGCGGGATCAATTTTTCCGGCGATCACCTGGCGGACTTCGGCCCGGAGGCCAAGCAGGATTATTCCGTTGAAGTCCAAGGCCCGGCAGTGGCGGACATTCATCACTTCGCGCTGCTGCAAAGCGGCCGTCCGGCCCGGGCCAAATACTGGTGGCAGCGCCGTCGGCAACGACGTTCGGAACTGGCGTTCAGCGACCATGACGGCCAGGTGCGGCTGGTGTACCGCGACAACAACGACCATCGCACCGACATCGAGGAGGTTTATCGCCTGGCTCTGCGTAGCGCCCAACGCCGGGTGGTGATCGCCAACGCCTACTTCTTCCCCGGTTATCGCCTGTTGCGCGAGATCCGCAACGCCGCGCGCCGGGGTGTGGATGTGCGGCTGATCCTGCAAGGCCAGCCGGACATGCTGGTGGCCAAGCTGGCGGCGCGCATGACCTATGACTATTTGCTCAAGGCCGGGGTGCGGATCTACGAATATTGCGACCGCCCGTTGCACGGCAAAGTGGCGCTGGTGGACGAGGACTGGAGCACCGTCGGTTCGAGCAACCTCGACCCGTTGAGCCTGTCGATGAACCTGGAAGCCAACGTGTTGATCCGCGACCGGACCTTCAACCGCGAGTTATTCGAACGCCTGGAAGAGCTGAGCAATCACCACTGCAAGGCCATGTCCCCGGACAAGGCACCGCGCGGGCGGGTCTGGCACATGACCGTGGGCTTCCTGGTGTTCCACTTCCTGCGCCATTTCCCGGCGTGGGCCGGTTGGCTGCCGGCGCACAAGCCACGGCTCAAACCTTTCACTCATCCGACCGGGAGCGACCACCATGAGCCGCGCTGATGCCCCCTCCGTCGCCCAGGCCGACAGCCCGGCAAAATCCCGCTGGAGCCGCTGGAAAAAACCGCTGACGATGCTGTTTTTCCTGGCGCTGATCGTGCTGTTGACCATGCTCGCCCAGCGCCTGGAATGGAACGAGGTGTTCGACACACTGGCGGATTTCAAGGTACGCACGCTGATCATTGCGTCTGGCGTGACGCTGCTGAGTTTCCTGGTTTACGCCTGCTTCGATCTGATCGGCCGCACCTACATCCGCCAGGACCTGACCTGGAAGCAGATCCTGCCGGTGGGGATCATCAGCTACGCCTTCAACCTGAATCTGAGCGCGTGGGTCGGCGGCATCGCCATGCGTTATCGCCTGTATTCGCGCCTCGGCGTGAGCAAAAGCAACATCGCGAAAATCCTCGGGCTGAGCCTGGCCACCAACTGGATTGGCTACATGTTGATTGCCGGCGCGATCTTCAGCAGCGGGCTGGTGAGGATGCCGCCGGGCTGGAAGCTGAGCAGCGATGCGTTGCAAATCGTCGGGGTGGTGTTGCTGCTGCTGAGCGCGGGGTATCTGGCGGCGTGTCAGTTTTCCAAGCGCCGGGAGTGGGCGATTCGCGGGGTGGAAATCGACTTGCCGTCGCTGCGCATGGCGGTGCTGCAACTGGCGCTCGGGGCGTTGAACTGGTCGTTGATGGCGGCGGTGATTTTCACCCTGCTGCCGAGCAAGCTCGACTATCCGCTGGTGCTGGGAGTGTTGCTGATCAGCGCGATTGCCGGGGTCATCACCCACATTCCGGCGGGGCTCGGGGTGCTGGAAGCGGTGTTTGTGGCGTTGCTGCAACATGAGGTGTCGCGGGGCAGTCTGGTGGCGGGGTTGCTGGCGTATCGGGCGATTTATTTCATCTTGCCGCTGTTGATTGCGTTGGTGATGTACCTGGTGGTGGAGGCGAAGGCCAAATCATTGCGGATTTCGAAGAAACCTTCTTGAGATTAGCGGTGATGCGGAAGACGCCTTCGCGGGCAAGCCTCGCTCCTACGGGCTCGTGGTGAATGGGATTTCGCGAACGACACATCCCCTGTAGGAGCGAGGCTTGCCCGCGAATGGTCTCAAGAACACCGCAAACTCAACTGGACTGAATAATGCTCAACCGCTCACCCACCACCATTTCCGTGATCCAGTCCACGAGGGTCGAGGTGTAGGCCTGCTGTGCAATCGGGTCGGTCAACGCGTGATCGGCACCGTCGATGATGCGGTGGGTCAACGAATGGGTCTGCTGGCACGCCGCCCGGTAGCTCATGATCGTCGCATGGGGAATGTGGTCATCCGTCTCCGATTCCACCAGCAACACATCCCCGGTAAACGCCGCGCAGGCATGCAGTGCCCGATTGTTCGCGGCATGTACTAGCGTGCTGCGGTAATCGAGCAAATCCACCTTGTCCAGTTCGCGCTTGGGTGTGTGCCACTGCTCGTCGCGGTACAGCGCCGGGACCCGCAGCGCCAGCCAGCGCACCGGACGCAAGGACGTGAGAATCGCCGCCAGGTAACCGCCATAACTGGTGCCGACCACCGCAATCGCCGAAGTATCGAGGGCCGGATGCGCGAGCAGGCGATCGTACGCCGCCAGCAAGTCGCGCAAATTGTCTTCCCGGGTCACCTGGGACAACGCAATGCCGGTGCCGCCGGTATGCCCGCGCAGATCGAAGGTCAGGCAGACACAACCGAGGCCGGCGATGCCTTTGGCCCGTTCCAGATCCCGTTCCTGACTGCCGCCCCAGCCGTGCACAAACAACACGCCCGGGACTTTCGATTTGGGGCTGAGGAAATGCCCGGTCATCTGTTCGCCGTCGATGTCGATTTCAATGGTTTCGCTTCTAGCCGTCATAGGATTTGACCGTTACGTACTTGAGAAGAAAGTCACTGTCTTGCGCCGGGCCACGATAGACCTCGATGGCGTCCGCCGGCAGCGGCTGCTCGATGTAGGTTTCCACCGACGACACACGAATCGCGCGCATCCCCGGATCGTTGACGAAGCTTTGCAACGCCGCGATTTCGGCGCTGCTGGCACCGCCCATGCGCCAGGATTGTTCGAGCACGCCGCTGCGCTGTTTGCCGTTGCTGTCCAGGCCCTGGGCGATGTCGTAGTTGCGCCGTGACGCATAAAAACCGGGGTAAGCCTCGTCCGCCGCGCTGTCGAACACCTGGGCTTGCTGAATCGCCAGGCGCACATCCTCGGGCAATTCCAGTTCCAGCAGGTCCTCGTAGTAACCCTGGACCACCAGCAGATTGGAGCCTCCATAAACCTGCTCGCCCTGCCCGTCTTCGGTCAAGTATTGATCACCGCAGTAACTCAGCACTTTGTCGCCGATAAACGTCTGGCCAACGCTGTGGGTGATGACCTGGTCGAGGTCCTGCTCCAGCACCACGCCTTCGGTGAACAATTGCTCGGCGTCGGGGCGGGCGAGGATGGCATCGAACTGGTCGAGGCTCTTGATCACTTCCTGGCCGCGCCCGGCGCAGGCATGAATCGGTTTGAGGCGGATCGGGCCGCTGTAGAGCAAGTGCTCCGCCGCCGGCCGCGCATCCTCCAGGGAAAACACGCTAAGACCGTCGAGCACCACACTGCGCACCCGCTCGGAAAACAGTGGCGACCAGCCTTCGGGGGCGAATGCATCGCGGTTGAGCAAACCGTGGCTGATGGCTTTGGTGCAGATAAAGTCGTAGTCGACATAACCGCCCCACAGATCTTCCGGCCCCTTGACGCCAAACTTAAGCGCAGCGGCGGCGCCGACCAACGTCTGGGTCGGCAACAGGTACAGGTCTCGGCCGTTGTGCAATTCGGGGTCGTAGCTGCCGCCGTATTTGAGCCCGAGGATCTGCGCCAGCCAACGGGCCAGCGCTCGATTGGTTTCGACCTCGTGCAGCGGGGCTTCAGGCCGCACGGAATGAGCGACGACCAGTTTTTTGCGGTTTGTTGGGGTCATGCGTCCCCCTTCAATCTGCGCTTGATGAGTGTGGCTTGATGGTGCAGAGATCAGGCCAACGGTGGCCGGTTGGAAATGACTTTGAGATCAGTCATTTGCTCCAGCCGTGGTGGCATTGAGCCCGTTTATTCTGCACGACCTGCTCCCGGGCCCCGGCATTTTGCACGACGCTCCTCTGTAGGAGCATAGCTTGCTCGCGATGACGGCCTGTCAGGCAGATCGATGTTGGATGTTCCGACGCTTTCGCGAGCAAGCTTTGCTCCTACGGATTTCGAGGCGGTGTTATGCCGAACCGGGTCCGGTAATCACTCGGCGCCAGCCCGGTAATTTTCTTGAACGTGGCGCGAAATGCGCTTGGGTCCTGATAACCCACGGTCCAGGCGATGTGATCGATGGTGCCGTTGGTGAACTCCAGCATTTCCCGGGCCTTGCCAACGCGCAGGTGCTGGCAGTACTCGGTAGGCTTGAGCCCGGTCGCCGCGCGGAATCGGCGCAGGAAGGTGCGCTCCTCCAGCCCTGCCCGTTCGGCCATCGCGGTCAGCGACACGTCGGTCGCGCCGGTGCTTTGCAGCCAATGCTGGACCTTGAGAATCGACCCATCGCCATGGCTGAGGATCGGCGCAAAGTTGCTGCCGCACTGGCTCGCGCTGTCGCTGTGTTCGATCACCAGAAACCGCGCAGTGCTGGCGGCGATGCTAGGCCCGAGCAAGCGGTCGACCATGCGCAAGCCCAGCTCGGACCAGGCCATCAGCCCGGCGGTGGTGATCAGGTCGCCGTCATCGACAATGGGCGTATCGGCCAGGAGCTTGATCGCCGGGTAACGTTCGGCAAAGGCTTTGGCCGAGGTCCAGTGGGTGGTGGCGCTGCGACCATCGAGCAAACCGCTTTCGGCCAACAGGATCGAACCCACGCACACGCCGCCCAGCGTCGCGCCTTGCCCGTGTTGCTGACGAATCCAGCGCAGCAGCCCTTGGGGCGCCTGACCTTCGGAAAAACCGCCAATCGACGGCGGGATCATCACCGCCACCAAGCCGCTGTCCGGGCCGGGATGACTGTCGTAGACCCGCTCGGGCACCTGATCGCCCTCGCCCCGCCAATGACTGACCCGCAACAACGGCAACTGCGCCGCCTGATGCTCGGCGGCGATCCGGTTGGCAACGCCGAACAGGTCCGTCAACCCATGCACCGCCGCCATCTGCGCGCCGGGATAGATCAGCACACCCAGTTCGGCGACCGCTCTTTCTAGGCCCATTGTCAGTTTTCCCCCTTCTATTGTCGGTGCGGCCAATCCTCGGAGGGTCGGCCAGCGCCAATACTTGACTCCACACCTACACACACTTCGAGGAAACACCCATGGCCAAGCAAGCGCTCATCGTAGTTGATATCCAGAACGACTACTTCCCCCAAGGCAAGTGGCCGTTGGTCGGCGCCGACGCGGCGGCGGACAACGCCGTACGCCTGATCAACGCCTTTCGCGAAGCCGGCGACCCGGTGGTGCACATCCGCCATGAATTCACTTCCGACGCCGCGCCGTTCTTCACCCCGGGATCGGACGGCGCGAAGCTGCACCCCAAAGTCCTCAACCGCGCCGACGAGCCGGTGGTGCTCAAGCATTTCGTCAACTCGTTCCGCGAAACCGAGCTGCAAGCGATCCTCGATGAACAAGGCATCGAGCATCTGGTGGTCGTCGGCAGCATGAGCCACATGTGCGTCGATGGCATCACCCGCGCCGCCGCCGACCTGGGCTACACCGTGACCGTGATCCATGACGCCTGCGCCACTCGCGATCTGGAGTTCAATGGCGTTACGGTGCCTGCCGCCCACGTTCACGCCGCGTTTATGTCGGCACTGGGGTTTGCTTATGCGAGCGTGGTGTCGGCTGATGAGTTTCTTGGGGCTGGGCGCTAACGGCATGACCTGAGAAAAATCAAAAGATCGCAGCCTTCGGCAGCGCCTACAAAAGCAATCACAGGCCCGCAGCGTGTTCGCGCTGCGGGCTTTTGTATTTCCGTTGGTAAAAATCCTCACGCGTGAGCTATTGAGAGGGCCAGACAATCCCTGTAGTGTTTCTCACGCGTGAGATTTCACAACGGAGTCACCAGTATGAAAAGCAGCTCTGCATCAGGTCCGCCTGCCGAGCCTGTTACCGATACAGCGAGTCGCAAGGGAGAGCGCTCGAAACCGTCCGCGAAAAAACCGTCGAGCTTCTACATGAAGCAGATGCGCGCGGGCCTGGGTGCCGCCGGTTATGTGAAACACGAGACTTGGGTGCTTCCCGAAAACCGAAGCCTGCTCAAGCAGATGGAGAAACAGCTACGCCAACCGATCCTGGCTGGCTCATTCATGTCGGAGAATTTCATGAGCGCAGGTAACAACTGGAACATCGACCGCCTCTTCAGCGCCCTCCAGGCCCTGGATGACGTGGTTTCCAACGACATCACCCTTTCCCTCGTTCAAGGCTCCGAATCCAGCATCAAGCTGGAAATGAACGACTTTGGCGGCTTGCCGATTTACATCGCGGTCGTGGGCGAGCAGATCATCGTCGACACCGTGCTGGTGGACGTCGAGTCGATCAAGGACGTCGCAGCCTTCAACGACGCCGTGCTGCGCAGCCGCGAGCTGTTCCCGCTGTCCTCGATTGGTATCGAGTCGATGCCGAACGGCCAGGTCGTCTACAACATGTTCGGCGCCCTGAGCTCCGATTCGAGCCTGACCAACGTCGTGACCGAGGTCAAAACCCTCGTCGACAATGTGCAGCGCGCCAGCGAAGCCTTTGAACGTTTCTTCCATTAATTATTCAGCCATAGGGCATATCCAATGACTCAGTCCATCTGGAGCAAATTGTTCACCGCGCTGCGCGGCGGTGCCAGTGAAGTCGGCGAAGCCATCGTCGATCAACAGGCCCTGCGCATCCTCGACCAGGAAATCCGCGATGCTGACACCGCCCTGGCCAACGCCAAGCGCGAGCTGGTCACCATCATGGCCAAGCACAAACTGTCGGCGGATCGTGTGGCCGAGTACAACGCCAAGATCCAGGACCTGGAAACCAAGGCCATGGCTGCGATCCAGGCCAACCGCGAAGACCTGGCGCTGGAAGTCGCCGAAGCCATTTCGACCCTGACCAACGAACTTGAGGTCGAGCAAAAGCAGGCCAGCGAATTCGGCGGTTACGCGGACAACATGCGCAAAGACATCACCAAGGCCGAAAACCGCATCAAGAGCCTGCGCCAGCAAGTGGACATGGCCAAGGCGCGCGAAAGCGTACAGAAAGCCCAGGTCAGCGCTTCGATCGCCAGTGGCGGCGCCAACGGCAAGCTGGAAACGGCCGTCGGCACGCTGAACCGTTTGCAGGCCAAGCAGCAGCAACGCGCTGCCGAACTGCAAGCCCAGGATGAACTGGCCGACGCGTCGACCGGCACGGACCTGGAGCGCAAACTGCGCGAAGCTGGCATCACCCCGGATTCGGGCAGTGCCAATGCGATCCTGGATCGTCTGAAGAAAAAATCGGCTGAGTAATCGGTCCGGGCAATCTGGAGCGCGACGAACATCCTGTGGCGAGGGGGCTTGCCCCCGTTCGGCGGCGAAGCAGTCGCAAACCGTTTCAAGCGGCGTACCTGATACAGGACGTTTGCAGGTTTTGGGGCCGCTGCGCGACCCAACGGGGGCAAGCCCCCTCGCCACGGGTGTGTGTTCGTCGCACCTGTCTGCCCTTTTTTGTAGAGTCGAGGTCAAGAATGGATGCCCTGAAGGGTTTCAAGACAATCGCCGGCCTGGCCCTTTTCATGGTGGCGCTGCAAGTGCTCAATTTCGTGAGCGGCTACAGCCTGCTGTCATTCGGCCTGGTCCCGCGGACACTCTACGGACTGCCCGGCATCCTCACGTCGCCTTTCCTCCACGCCTCGTTCGCGCACCTGAGCGCCAACCTGATTCCCTTTTTGATCCTCGGCACCCTGGTCATCGTCGATGGGCTCAACCGCTTCCTGGCCGTCAGCGCGATCATCATTGGCCTGGGTGGTTTGCTGGTCTGGCTGTTCGGTTTCTCCGGCCTGCACATCGGCGCCAGCGGCTGGGTGTTCGGGTTGTGGGCGTACATTCTGTTCCGCGCCTGGTTCCAGCACAGTTGGGGCAACCTGATCACGGCGGCGGTCGTCGCCTTGCTGTATGGCGGGCTGGTCTTCGGCTTCCTGCCGCGCCAGGGGGTTTCTTTCGAAGGCCATATTGCCGGGGCATTCGCCGGATTTATTGCGGCAAAGGTACTTCTCTCGGCGCCCGGCAACAGGTTTAATGCCGCCCGGTAGATGCGGATTCGAACCACGCATAGTGCCTGGAACGAGTTTTCCCACGGAGTCAGGGACGCCATGTCGATTTTTCTTTTATTACGCGTGTATGCCGCGACCTTCTTCCACCGTTTCGGCTGGGCAGGACTGGCAATTGCCTTGGGCATACACCTGAGCACGGCTTACCTCGGCCTGGTGCTTCTGGGCGAACAACACCTCACCGCCCCCGCGACGTTCACCTACTTCTATCTCACCACCACGCTGACGGTCGGCTACGGCGATCTCGCGCCGCAAACGGCGGCCGGGCGGGTGTTCGTGGCCACTTGGGTCATGCTTGGCGGCATTGCGCTGCTCACGGCAGCCATCGGCAAAACCACCAGCAGCGTCATTGATGTATGGAGAAAAGGCATGAAGGGCAAAGGCGATTTCAGCGGCAAGTCCGGCCATACGGTGCTGATTGGCTGGGAAGGTTCGTCCAGTGAGCGGGTCATCGAGCTGCTGCTGGAGGATGAAACCTCCAATGACAACCTGATCGTCATTTGCGATTGCGACCTCGAAGAAAACCCCATGCCGGGCAAAGCCGCCTTCATCAAAGGTGAAAGCCTGTCCTCCAGCGCGCTACTGATACGGGCCGGCGTGCCCGGCGCCGAACGCGTGCTGGTGCGCACCCATTCCGACGACCTGACCCTGGCCACCGTGCTGGCGGTCAATCAACTGAGCCCGGTCGGACACGTGGTGGCGCACTTCAACGAAAGCGAAATCGCCGCCCTCGCCAGCTCCTACGCGCCCAGCCTGGAATGCACCTCAAGCATGGCCATCGAGATGCTGGTGCGCGCGTCGCAGGACCCGGGCTCGTCCGTGGTCATCAACGAGTTGTTATGCGTCGGCCAGGGCGCCACGCAATACCTGATGAAACTGGCGCCGGACTATGTGGCAACATTCGGCGAGCTGTACGCGCGCATGAAAGACCGCCACAACGCGACCCTCATCGGCTATCGCGCCAAAGGCGCCCAGCAACCATCGATCAATCCGCCCAACGCCACGCGCATTGAGGGCGGTGAACTCTTCTACATCGCCTCCACTCGCCTCAAGGAAATCTCCAATGGGATGGTTTAAACAGTTGATGGGGCTTGAGGCCCCGGCTCCTAAAGCGGACCCGAACTGGACAGCCAACGCCAGCCAGCAGGCAGTCGGCCCGCTGGGCCTGGCGCTGGGTAAAGGCGTGATGTTCGACAGCACACTCACATTGCTGCTCGACGAAAAAACCGCCGTGACCATCCCCGGCTCCCAGCAGATCTGGTGCGCCGGCACGGTCGATCTCGGGCAGTCGAACTGGCTGTCACGCTATTACATGAACGACGAAGATTATTGGCTGCAAGTGCACACCACCGGCGACATCGCCGGGCAGGTCGAGTCGGTCATCCTGTTCAACTACCTCAGCTACGTGACCATCAGCAGTGAGGCGGAGTTGAGTCGCCTGGCCGGCCCGCAAAGCCTGATCGGGCTGCCGTACTACGCCCACAAAGGCGTCGAATTCACCCGCGAATGGGGCACCGAGAACGGACAAACCGAGCTGGTCGCCCTGAGCGAAAACCTGAAGAACCCGAACGAGGCCTACACCATTGAGCACCGCTCGATGCTGTACGCCCGCGAAACCGGCCTGACCGATCGACGGGAATTCCTGCTGTTCTCCGTCGAAGAGGACGCCGAAGGCAGCATCAGCTTGAGCACGTCGCTGGGCATTTCGCTGTACACCACCGATCTGAACACCATTTAAAAAAAGGAAGAATGCCATGCTAGAAGCGCTCTCTATCTCCCTGAACAAGGCCGCCGTGCTCGGGTTTGTCACCTATATCATCGGCGCGGCCGTGCTGTTCGCGCTGTTCCAGTTCATCTATACCCGCATCACCCCGCACAAAGAGTTCGAACTGATCCGCTCGGGCAACGTCGCGGCGGCGATTGCCCTGGGCGGCGCGATCATCGGCTTCGCCATTCCGGCCAGCAACGTGATTGCCTACTCGATCAGCATCCTCGACTTCGTGGTCTGGGCGGTCATTGCCGCGTTCGTCCAACTGCTGGCGTTCCTGATGACCAGCCTGGTACTCAAGGGCACGTCCGAGCGCATTCGCAACGGTGAAATCGCTGCCGGCATCTACGTGGCAGCCGTGGCCATCAGCGTCGGCATGCTCAATGCCGCGTGCATGACCCCGTCCCAGAACTGATCGCGCAAACGGAGATTGTGATGAAACGAAGCAAGTACGTTCAGCTCTCGCTCGCCGCGTCAGTTGCCATGGCGATCTCAGGCTGCGGGCCATCAGAAAAAACCTACGAGATCCACAAGAAGTACAACTTCCAGTCCGTCCAGCAGTGTGCCGATGAAAAGCTTCCGGTCGACATCTGTTCTGACGCCTACATGAAGGCCATGACCCAGCATCGCAGCATTGCGCCGGTGTACGACAACAAGGCCGATTGCGATGCTGACTTCGTCGCCGACTGGTGCCAACAGGACTCCGCCGGCAAGTTCATCCCCAAGCTCGGCGGTTTCGAACTGAACGCCGATGGCGAGGTGACGCAATCGGAAGTGGACGCGGCCAAGTCGAAACTGCCGGCGTCCGAAGCGAGCGCCGTCGGTGATTCCGGATTCTCCGGCAGCAGCCTGCTGATGGGGATGTTGGTGGGCAACATGCTCAGCGGCAACCGCAGCAGCTACTACTCCGAACCGGTCTACCGCTACCGCGATGATCGCGGCAGCTACTCGAACTCGACACTCAGCCAGCGGGTTTCGTCGGGTTCGACCTTCAACAAGTCCAATCAGGCGCGCTACGGCAGCAGCAATTACGCCGACACCGTCAGCCGCAGCAAGTCGGCGACGGTTTCCTCCGCGACCTCTCGCGGCGGCTTCGGCAGCCAGGCCAGCGCACGCAGTGGCTGGGGCGGTTCGGGCAAGAGTTCGGGCGGCTCAAGCAGCTAAGGGAACAGGGCCATGAAGAAAATCCTCTGCGCAGAGCGTCCCGACTGGAAACAGACCGCCGAAAGCCTCGGCTTTATGTTCCACACCATCGACGACGAACCCTATTGGGACGAGAGCGCGTATTACCAGTTCACGCTCAAGCAGATCGAAAACGATCTGGAAGACCCGACCACCGAGCTGCATGAGATGTGCATGGACCTGGTGGCCCGGGTGGTGCAGAGCGAGGAATTGCTGGAGCGCCTGAGCATTCCCGCGCCGTTCTTCGACCTGGTCCGTACTTCATGGCTCGAAGGCCACCCGCATTTGTACGGGCGCATGGACTTCTCCTACAACGGCAGCGGCCCGGCCAAGTTGCTGGAACTCAACTACGACACGCCGACCAGCCTGTACGAAGCGGCGGCGTTTCAGTGGGGTTGGCTGGAGCAATGCATCGAACGCGGCCTGCTGCCCAAGCATGCTGACCAGTTCAACAGCATCGACACCAAGCTGCACCAGGCCTTTGCCCAACTGCAACTCAAGCAGCCGTTCTATTTCGCCTCGATGAAAGGCTCGGTCGAAGACAAAGGCACCACCGACTACCTGCGCCTGATTGCGGAGAAGGTCGGAATCGAATCCCGCCACATCGACCTCGAAGACATCGGCCTGACCAGCGACGGACGTTTCGTCGATCTTGAAGATCGCTGGATCCCGCACCTGTTCAAGCTGCATGCCTGGGAATTCATCTTCCACGAACCGTTCGGCGCTGCGATTGCCCAGAGCGATACGCAGTTTTTCGAGCCAGCCTGGAAAGCGATCATCTCCAACAAAGGCATCCTGCCGCTGTTGTGGGCGTTCAACAAAGGTCACCCGAATCTGCTCGCGGCGCACGTGGATACCGACCCGAACAAAGCCGTGCCGAAAGGCTGGGTGCGCAAACCTTTTTTCTCCCGGGAAGGCGCCAACATCGAGTTGCAAACGGCCGACGGTCTGATTGTGAAAGAGGACGGGCCCTACACGGATGCGCCGTTTATCCTTCAGGAATTTGCGCCGTTGCCGCAGTTTGGCGACAGCTTCACGCTGGTGGGTTCGTGGGTGATTGGCGACCAGGCGGCCGGCATCGGCGTGCGGGAAGACAACAGCCTGATCACCAAGGATTCGAGCCGGTTTCTGCCGCACCTGATTCTTGATTGATCGGCACTTCACTTATAAAAAAGCCCGGTGCCGTGCATCGGGCTTTCGGGTGAAACAGGCTCTGGCCCCGACAACGACAAGACATACGTCTGAAAAGCCGGATAATGGCGGCCAATTCGTCTGCCGTCATGCTGGTAATCCCCCATGGAAATCAAGGTCAACTTTCTCGACAACCTTCGACTTGAAGCCAAGTTCGACGACTTCACGGTGGTGGCCGATCAACCTATCCGCTACAAGGGCGATGGCTCGGCACCGGGCCCGTTCGATTACTTCCTGGCGTCCTCGGCGTTGTGTGCGGCTTATTTCGTGAAGTTGTACTGCGACACGCGCAGCATTCCCACGGAAAACATCCGCCTGTCGCAGAACAACATTGTTGATCCGGAAAACCGCTACAACCAGATTTTCAAGATTCAGGTCGAGCTGCCCGCGGACATTTCCGACAAGGACCGCCAAGGCATCCTGCGTTCCATCGACCGCTGCACCGTGAAAAAAGTGGTGCAAGCCGGGCCTGAGTTTGTCATCGAAGAAGTCGATAACCTCGACGCCGATGCCCAGGCTTTGCTGATGCCGGCGTCCAGTTCCGAGGCGAGCACTTTTATTGCCGGCAAGGACCTGCCGCTGGAGCAGACCATCGCCAACATGTCGGCCATCTTGGCTGACCTGGGCATGAAGATTGAAATCGCTTCGTGGCGCAATATCGTGCCCAACGTGTGGTCGCTGCACATCCGCGACGCGCACTCGCCGATGTGTTTCACCAACGGCAAGGGCGCGACCAAGGAAGGCGCATTGGCGTCGGCATTGGGCGAGTTTATCGAGCGTCTGAACTGCAACTTCTTCTACAACGACCAGTTCTGGGGCGAAGACATCGCCAACGCGCCGTTCGTGCATTACCCGGACGAACGCTGGTTCAAGCCTGGCCGTAAAGATGCACTGCCGAGCGAAATCCTCGACGAGTACTGCCTGAAGATTTACAACCGCGACGGCGAGCTGCGTGGCTCCCATCTGATCGATACCAACTCGGGCAACGAAGAGCGCGGCATCTGCTCGCTGCCGTACGTGCGCCAGTCGGACGGTGAAGTGGTGTATTTCCCGTCCAACCTGATCGAGAACCTGTTCCTGAGCAACGGCATGAGCGCCGGCAATACTTTGGCTGAAGCCCAGGTGCAATGCCTGTCGGAGATCTTCGAGCGCGCGGTCAAACGCGAAATCATCGAAGGCGAATTTGCTCTGCCGGATGTGCCGGCCGAGGTGCTGGCGAAGTACCCCGGGATATTGGCCGGTATTCAGGCGCTGGAAGAACAAGGCTTCCCGGTGCTGGTGAAGGATGCGTCCCTGGGCGGTGAATTCCCGGTGATGTGCGTCACGTTGATGAACCCGCGCACTGGCGGTGTATTCGCCTCGTTCGGCGCGCACCCGAGCCTGGAAGTGGCGCTGGAACGCAGCCTCACCGAATTGCTCCAGGGTCGCAGCTTCGAAGGCCTCAACGACCTGCCACAGCCGACCTTTGAAGGCCATGCGGTGACCGAGCCGAACAACTTCGTCGAGCACTTTATCGACTCCAGCGGCGTGGTGTCGTGGCGCTTCTTCAGCTCCAAGTCGGATTACGAATTCGTAGAGTGGGACTTCTCCGGCCAGGGTGAAAACTCGAACGCCGAGGAAGCCGCGACCTTGTTCGGCATTCTTAAAGCCATGGGCAAAGAATCGTACATGGCGGTCTACGAGCACATCGGCGCAACGGCGTGCCGCATCCTGGTGCCGGACTACTCGGAAATCTATCCTGCGGACGACCTGATCTGGGATAACACCAACAAAGCGCTGTTCTTCCGCGCCGACATCCTCAACCTGCATCGCCTGGACGAAGAAGAACTGAAAGCGCTGGTTGAGCGTCTGGTGGAAAGTGAGCTGGACGACTACACCGACATCACCTCGTTGATCGGCATCGAATTTGACGACAACACCGCGTGGGGTCAGCTGACCATCCTCGAGTTGAAGCTGCTGATCTATCTCGCCCTGCAGCAATATGAAGAGGCGAAAGAAGCGGTCGAAATGTTCCTGCAGTACAACGACAACACGGTGGAGCGCGGCTTGTTCTACCAGGCGGTCAATGTGGTGCTGGAGATGAAACTGGACGAAGACCTGGAACTGGAAGACTACGAAGCCAATTTCCGCCGGATGTTTGGCAACGAGCGCACGGAAGCAGCGATCGGCTCGGTGGACGGCAGCGTACGCTTCCACGGCCTGACGCCGACCAGCATGAAACTCGAGGGGCTCGACCGGCACCTGCGGTTGATCGAAAGCTACAAGAAGCTGCACTCGGCCCGGGCCAATGTGAACGCCCGTTAAAACAGCGCCCACAAAAAAGCGAAGCCAGATGGCTTCGCTTTTTTTTGTTCGCGGTTCTGAACCAGTTAGGGATCAGAACGGGATATCGTCATCAAAGCTGTCGAAATCCGGAGCCGGTTGCGGTGCTGCCTGCTGTGGCGGCGGAGCCTGACGCGACTGCTGCGGTGCCGACTGCTGCGGACGCGGAGCCTGCTGCTGGCGTGGGGCTGGAGCGGACTGCTGGTAGTTGTTGCCCCCGCCTTGTTGGTCGCCCTGTTGTGGACGGCCGCCCAGCAGTTGCATGGTGCCTTGCATGTCGACCACGATTTCAGTGGTGTAACGCTTGATACCGTCTTTTTCCCACTCGCGGGTCTGCAGCTTGCCTTCGATGTAGACCTGCGAACCTTTACGCAGGTATTCGCCGGCGATTTCGGCCACTTTGCCGAACATCGAAACACGGTGCCATTCGGTCTTCTCGACCTTCTGACCGGTTTGCTTGTCAGTCCACTGTTCGCTGGTCGCCAGACTCAGGTTGGTCACGGCGTTACCGTTAGGCAAGTAGCGAACTTCGGGATCCTGGCCGCAAGTGCCGACCAATATGACTTTGTTAACCCCACGGGCCATAACGTTCTCCTAGGCTACGCACGCTGCCTCGGCCGGGTTGTTCACCAGGCGCTCAAGGGTCGTGCGATCCAATAGTTCTGTGTCCAATTTGATGTAAATCGCCGCTTCGTCTGCGACGACCACTGCATCTGTTACCCCTACGACGGCCTTCAGGCGCTCGACCAGACCCGCTTCGCGGATCGCCTCGGGCGACAATGGCAAGCGCAAGCTCGTCACGTAGGGAGGTTCGCGCATGGTAACAGCAAAGGCCAGCCAGAGGGCAGCCAGGCCGGCGCATCCGAGGAAGACAACCGACAGACCGCCATGCTGAAACATCCAGCCGCCGAGGATACCGCCGAGTGCCGAACCGAGGAACTGGCTGGTGGAATAAACCCCCATCGCCGTACCCTTGCCGCCTGCTGGTGAAACCTTACTGATCAGCGAAGGCAATGAAGCTTCCAGCAGATTGAACGCGGTAAAGAACACCACCGTCCCGATCACCAGAGCCCGCAAGCTATCGCCGAACTGCCAGAAGAATAGCTCAGTGAGCATCAGCGTCGCGACGGCGCCCAGCAAAACTCGTTTCATTTTGCGTCGCTTCTCGCCGTAGATGATGAACGGGATCATGGCGAAGAAGGAAATCAGCAGCGCGGTCAGGTACACCCACCAGTGTTGCTCTTTCGGCAGCCCGGCTTTTTCCACCAGGGCCAGGGGCAATGCGACGAAGCTCGACATCAACATCGCATGCAACACAAAAATGCCCAGGTCCAGGCGCAACAGGTCCGGGTGCTTGAGCGTCGGGATCAGCGCCTGGCGCGCAACGCCGGACTCGCGATGCTGCAGCGGCCCGGTGGCGCGCGGCACCATGAACATCACGATGACGATGCCGAACAGCGCCATGCCGCCCGTCGCCAGGAACAACCCGGACAGGCCGAAGGCGCGGGTCAGCAAGGGGCCGACCACCATGGCCACCGCGAACGACAGACCGATGGTCATGCCGATCATGGCCATGGCCTTGGTGCGATGCTGCTCCCGGGTCAGGTCCGACAGCAACGCCATGACCGCCGCGGAAATCGCCCCGGCGCCTTGCAGGACGCGTCCGGCGATGACGCCCCAGATTGAATCGGCATTGGCCGCCAGCAGGCTGCCGAGGGCAAAAACGATCAGGCCCAGGTAAATCACCGGGCGCCGACCGATACGGTCGGAAATGAAACCGAACGGAATCTGGAACAGCGCCTGGGTCAGGCCGTAAGCGCCAATCGCCAGCCCGATCAGGGCCGGGGTCGCTCCGGCCAGGTCCATGCCATAGGTCGCCAGTACCGGCAACACCATGAACATGCCAAGCATACGGAAGGCGAACACCAGGGCCAGACCGCTGGCTGCGCGGGTCTCACTGCCACTCATGCGTTCGCTGTTGGGATCGTGCATGGAAAAACCTCATGTGAACCGGCGGCGATTCTACCAGTCCCATCGATTGACGGGGTATATCGCGACGCTATGACGCGCATAGATGACGCAGTCTTCATGTAAGCCTGCGCACTCCGTATTTGATAGTGTGCATCCATCCAGTATTTGGCCGTATACTCCTACGTTTTCGACGCCCGCCGAGCGAGGCCACTTTGGACAAGATCCTGATTCGTGGGGCCCGAACCCACAACCTGAAGAACATCGACCTGACCCTGCCACGGGACAAACTGATCGTCATCACCGGCCTGTCCGGATCCGGCAAGTCGTCCCTGGCTTTCGACACGCTGTACGCCGAAGGCCAGCGCCGCTATGTCGAATCGCTGTCGGCCTACGCCCGGCAATTCCTGTCGATGATGGAAAAGCCTGACGTCGACACCATCGAAGGCCTGTCGCCAGCGATTTCCATCGAGCAGAAGTCGACCTCGCACAACCCGCGTTCGACGGTCGGCACCATCACCGAAATCTACGACTACCTGCGCCTGCTGTACGCCCGCGTCGGTATTCCGCGCTGCCCGGACCACGACATTCCACTGGAAGCCCAGACTGTCAGCCAGATGGTTGACCTGGTGATGGCGCAACCGGAAGGCAGCAAACTGATGCTGCTGGCGCCGGTGATTCGCGAACGTAAAGGCGAGCACCTGTCGGTCTTCGAAGAACTGCGTGCCCAAGGTTTTGTGCGGGCGCGGGTCAACGGCCGGCTCTGCGAGCTGGACGAGTTACCGAAGCTGGATAAACAGAAGAAGCATTCGATTGATGTGGTGGTGGACCGCTTCAAGGTCCGCGCCGATCTGCAACAGCGTCTGGCCGAGTCGTTCGAGACCGCGCTGAAACTGGCGGACGGTATCGCTCTGGTGGCACCGATGGACGACGAGCCCGGCGAAGAGATCATCTTCTCCGCCCGCTTCGCCTGCCCGATCTGCGGCCACGCCATCAGCGAGCTGGAACCGAAGCTGTTCTCCTTCAACAACCCGGCCGGCGCCTGCCCGACCTGCGATGGCCTGGGGGTTAAGCAATTCTTCGACATCAAGCGACTGGTGAACGGCGAACTGACCTTGGCCGAAGGCGCGATTCGCGGCTGGGACCGGCGCAACGTCTATTACTTCCAGATGCTCGGGTCGCTGGCGTCCCATTACAAGTTCAGCCTCGAAGTGCCGTTCAACGACCTGCCGGCCGATCAGCAGAAGTTCATCCTGCACGGCAGCGGTTCGCAGAACGTCGACTTCAAATACCTGAACGACCGTGGCGACATCGTCAAACGCTCGCACCCGTTCGAAGGCATTGTGCCGAACCTGGAACGCCGCTACCGCGAAACCGAGTCCGCCTCGGTCCGTGAAGAGCTGGCCAAGTTCCTCAGCACCCAGCCTTGCCCGGATTGCCGTGGCACCCGTCTGCGTCGCGAAGCGCGGCACGTGTGGGTGGGCGAGAAGACCTTGCCAGCGGTCACCAACCTGCCAATCGGCGACGCCTGTGAGTATTTCGGCGTACTGAAGCTGACCGGGCGCCGTGGTGAGATTGCCGACAAGATTCTCAAGGAAATCCGCGAGCGCCTGCAGTTCCTGGTTAACGTGGGTCTGGATTATCTGTCGCTGGATCGCAGCGCCGACACGTTGTCTGGTGGTGAGGCTCAGCGTATTCGCCTGGCCAGTCAGATCGGCGCAGGTCTGGTCGGGGTTCTGTACATCCTCGATGAACCGTCGATTGGCTTGCACCAGCGGGACAACGATCGGTTGCTCGGCACCCTCAAGCACCTGCGGGACATCGGTAATACCGTGATTGTGGTCGAGCACGACGAAGACGCGATTCGTCTGGCGGACTACGTGGTAGACATCGGTCCTGGTGCCGGCGTACATGGCGGGCACATTGTTGCTGAAGGCACCCCAGCCGAAGTCATGGCTCACCCGGATTCGCTGACCGGGAAATACCTGTCGGGCCGAGTGAAGATTGCCGTACCGGCCAAACGTACACCGCGTAACAAAAAGCTGACCCTGTCGCTCAAGGGTGCTCGCGGTAACAACCTGCGCAATGTCGATCTGGAGATCCCTCTGGGTCTGCTGACCTGTGTGACGGGCGTGTCCGGTTCGGGCAAATCGACGCTGATCAACAACACGCTGTTCCCGCTGAGCGCCACGGCACTCAATGGCGCCACGACCCTTGAAGCTGCCGCTCACGACAGCATCAAGGGCCTGGAGCATCTGGACAAGGTTGTGGACATCGACCAGAGCCCTATCGGTCGGACGCCTCGCTCCAACCCGGCGACCTACACCGGCTTGTTTACACCGATTCGCGAGTTGTTCGCTGGCGTGCCGGAGTCGCGCTCCCGTGGTTACGGCCCGGGTCGCTTCTCGTTCAACGTGAAGGGCGGACGCTGCGAAGCTTGCCAGGGCGATGGCCTGATCAAGGTGGAAATGCACTTCCTGCCAGACATCTATGTCCCGTGCGACGTCTGCAAGAGCAAGCGCTACAACCGCGAAACCCTGGAGATCAAGTACAAGGGCAAGAACATCCACGAAACCCTCGAGATGACGATCGAGGAAGCGCGGGTGTTCTTCGACGCGGTTCCGGCGTTGGCGCGCAAGCTGCAGACGTTGATGGATGTCGGCCTGTCGTATATCAAGCTCGGGCAGTCGGCAACGACGCTGTCTGGTGGTGAAGCCCAGCGGGTGAAACTGTCCCGTGAGCTGTCCAAGCGCGATACCGGCAAGACCCTGTATATCCTCGATGAGCCGACTACCGGCCTGCACTTCGCGGACATCCAGCAATTGCTCGACGTGCTGCATCGTCTGCGTGACCACGGCAACACAGTGGTGGTGATCGAGCACAATCTGGACGTGATCAAGACTGCCGACTGGTTGGTGGATCTGGGGCCGGAAGGTGGTTCCAAAGGTGGGCAGATTATTGCCGTCGGTACGCCGGAGGAAGTCTCGGAGATGAAGCAATCTCACACCGGCTTCTACTTGAAACCGCTGTTGGCTCGCGACAAGGCCTGATCAAGGCCCATGAAAAAGCCCCTGTCACTTCATCGGTGACAGGGGCTTTTTTATGTCTTGCACCTGTAGGAGCAAAGCTTGCTAGCGATGGCGACTTCTAAAACGCCATCGCCGGCAAGCCGTGCTCCTGCAAAGCAGAATCAGGTATGCGATTGCAGGTAGTTCTCGAGACCGATCAACTTGATCAGACCCAACTGCTTCTCCAGCCAGTAGGTGTGATCTTCTTCAGTGTCGTTCAGCTGGATGCGCAACATCTCGCGGCTGACGTAGTCCTTGTGCTGCTCGCAGAGCTCTATGCCCTTGCAAAGCGCGGCACGGACCTTGTATTCCAGTCGCAGATCCGCAGCGAGCATGTCAGGTACCGTGGTGCCGACATCCAGGTCATCCGGACGCATGCGCGGCGTACCTTCAAGCATCAGGATGCGACGCATCAGGGCATCAGCGTGCCCCGCTTCTTCTTCCATCTCGTGGTTGATACGTTCGTAGAGCTTGGTGAAACCCCAGTCCTCATACATCCGCGAATGAACGAAATATTGATCACGCGCGGCCAGTTCGCCGGTCAGCAACGTGTTGAGGTAATCGATTACGTCTGGGTGGCCTTGCATCGCCCTACATCTCCCTGCTTGAAAGTCTGTAGTTTGAACCAAGGCGACTGTTTGGTCACGCCGATAGCGCGATAAAAGCGAAGATATTCTGAGAAAAGTAGTTTAAATAACGCAAAAACCGCCCAAATGAGGGCGGTTCTGCTTCTCGTTTAGACTTAGTTAAGCTGTACGCCCAACGCCTTTGCGATTGCTTCTCCATACGCCGGGTCAGCTTTGTAGAAGTGCTGCAACTGACGATCAGCCACGTCGCCGGAAACCTCGGCCATCGCGCCCGCGATGTTGCTGATCAGCAGATGTTTTTGCTCATCATTCATCAGGCGGAACAGCGCACCGGCGTGGCTGTAGTAATCGGTGTCTTCGCGATGATCGTAACGATCCGCTGCACCGCTCAAGGCCAGCGCAGGTTCGGCGTAACGCGGCGCTTGTTTCGGCGACTCTACGTAGCTGTTCGGCTCGTAGTTGGGTGCAGCACCACCGTTGCTGCCGAACGCCATGGAACCATCACGCTGATAGCTGTTGACCTGATTGCGCGGCGCATTCACTGGCAGTTGCTGGTGATTGGTGCCTACGCGATAGCGGTGAGCATCGGCGTATGCGAACACGCGACCTTGCAGCATGCGATCCGGCGACAGACCTACACCTGGAACCATGTTGCTCGGACCGAAGGCCGCTTGCTCTACCTCAGCGAAGTAGTTCTGCGGATTGCGGTTGAGTTCCAATTCACCGACTTCGATCAGCGGGAACTCTTTCTGCGACCAGGTCTTGGTCACATCGAACGGGTTCTCATAGTGCGCAGCGGCTTGAGCCTCGGTCATGATCTGAATGCACACACGCCATTTCGGGAAGTCACCACGCTCGATTGCACCGAACAGATCGCGCTGAGCGTAATCCGGATCGGTACCGGCCAGGCGTGCAGCATCTGCCGGCGCCAGGTTCTTGATCCCTTGCTGAGTCTTGTAGTGCCATTTCACCCAGTGACGCTCACCTGTGGCGTTGATCAGGCTGTAGGTGTGGCTGCCGAAGCCGTGCATGTGACGGTAACCGTCAGGGATACCGCGATCCGAAAACAGGATGGTGACCTGGTGCAGCGCCTCTGGGGAGTGCGACCAGAAGTCCCACATCATTTGTGCGCTTTTCAGGTTGCTTTGCGGCAGGCGCTTTTGCGTGTGGATAAAGTCAGGGAATTTCAGTGGATCGCGAATGAAGAACACCGGGGTGTTGTTGCCAACGATGTCCCAGTTGCCCTCTTCGGTGTAGAACTTGAGGGCAAAGCCTCGTGGATCGCGCTCGGTATCAGCCGAACCGCGCTCGCCGCCTACAGTCGAAAAGCGCAGGAACGTCGGGGTTTGTTTGCCGACGGATTCGAACAGCTTGGCGCTGGTGTACTCAGTGATGTCGCGGGTAACGGTGAACGTACCGTAAGCACCCGAGCCTTTAGCGTGTACGCGGCGCTCTGGGATGTTTTCACGGTTGAAGTGGGCAAGCTTCTCGATCAGATGAAAATCGTCGAGCAGCAGCGGGCCACGAGGGCCGGCGGAGCGGGAATTCTGGTTGTCGGCGACAGGAGCGCCACTGGCGGTCGTAAGCGTTTTGTTTTGGCTCATGCGATCTTCTTCCTCTGTCAGTTTTGGAACTGCCGGCTAATCGGCTTGGGACGGAGTATTGACCATTGATCAGGAAGGCTACAAATTCATTAATTTGTGGCGATCAATAGAAAAATACTACCAACGAATCCCGCTCGCATCATGACGGCGTGAACCGCAGGGAAGCTTGTATAAACAGCGCGTTTCTTACAGGCACAAAAAACCGGGCACTAGGCCCGGTTCTTCGTTTCAGACTGACGTCTTACTCAGCGGATACAGCTTCACCGCCAACTGGACGATCAACCAACTCGACGTACGCCATAGGCGCGTTGTCGCCAGTGCGGAAGCCGCACTTGAGGATGCGCAGGTAGCCACCCTCACGGGTAGCGTAACGCTTGCCCAGGTCGTTGAAGAGCTTACCAACGATAGCTTTCGAACGAGTACGGTCGAAAGCCAGACGGCGGTTAGCCAGGCTGTCTGTCTTGGCCAAAGTGATCAGCGGCTCAGCAACGCGACGCAGTTCTTTAGCTTTCGGCAGTGTAGTTTTGATCAGCTCGTGCTCGAACAGCGACACTGCCATGTTTTGAAACATGGCCTTGCGGTGCGAGCTAGTGCGGCTCAGGTGACGACCACTTTTACGATGACGCATGGTTCATTCCTTACCAAACACAACGTTCGGTGATTACGACGATCAGGCAGTCGCCTTGTCGTCCTTCTTAAGACTTGCAGGCGGCCAGTTGTCGAGGCGCATGCCGAGGGACAGACCGCGGGAGGCCAGAACGTCCTTGATTTCAGTCAAGGATTTCTTGCCAAGGTTCGGAGTCTTCAACAGCTCTACTTCGGTACGCTGAATCAGGTCACCGATGTAGTAGATGTTTTCCGCCTTAAGGCAGTTAGCCGAACGTACAGTCAGTTCCAGATCGTCAACCGGGCGAAGCAGGATCGGATCGATCTCGTCTTCCTGCTCGACAACCACTGGCTCACTGTCACCTTTGAGATCGACGAACGCAGCCAGCTGCTGTTGCAGGATGGTTGCAGCACGGCGGATAGCCTCTTCAGGATCCAGGGTACCGTTGGTTTCCAGATCAATAACCAGCTTGTCCAGGTTAGTACGCTGCTCGACACGGGCGTTTTCCACCACGTATGCGATACGGCGAACCGGGCTGAACGAAGAGTCAAGCTGCAAGCGACCAATGCTGCGGCTTTCGTCTTCATCGCTCTGACGCGAGTCTGCCGGTTCATAACCACGACCACGAGCTACGGTGAGCTTCATGTTCAGGGCGCCGTTAGACGCCAGGTTAGCGATTACGTGATCGGGGTTAACGATCTCGACATCATGATCCAGCTGAATATCGGCAGCGGTAACCACCCCCGAACCCTTCTTCGACAAGGTCAGCGTAACTTCGTCACGGCCGTGCAGCTTGATAGCCAGACCTTTAAGGTTCAACAGGATTTCAATTACGTCTTCCTGTACACCTTCGATGGCGCTGTACTCGTGGAGCACACCGTCAATCTCGGCCTCGACTACTGCACAGCCGGGCATTGAGGACAACAGGATGCGTCGCAGCGCGTTGCCCAGGGTGTGGCCGAAACCACGCTCGAGAGGCTCGAGTGTGATCTTGGCGCGGGTTGGACTGACAACCTGCACATCAATATGGCGGGGTGTCAGGAACTCATTTACCGAAATCTGCATGGATGCACCTATTTTCTAGCCCTTACTTGGAGTAGAGCTCGACAATCAGGCTTTCGTTGATGTCGGCGGACAGATCACTGCGAGCAGGAACGTTCTTGAAAACGCCCGACTTCTTCTCAGTGTCTACTTCTACCCATTCTACGCGGCCACGTTGGGCACACAGATCGAGAGCTTGGACAATGCGAAGTTGGTTCTTTGCTTTCTCGCGAATCGCGACCACGTCACCAGCACGAACCTGGTACGACGGCACGTTTACGGTCTGACCGTTAACGCTTACGGATTTGTGCGATACCAGCTGACGGGATTCGGCACGAGTAGAGCCAAAACCCATACGGTATACAACGTTGTCCAGACGGCATTCGAGCAGCTGCAACAGGTTTTCGCCAGTTGCGCCTTTCTTGCCAGCAGCTTCTTTGTAGTAGCCGCTGAATTGACGCTCGAGAACGCCGTAGATACGACGGACCTTCTGCTTTTCACGCAGTTGGGTGCCGTAATCGGACTGGCGACCGCGGCGTTGGCCGTGGATACCAGGTGCTGCTTCAATGTTGCACTTCGATTCGATCGCGCGCACGCCGCTCTTCAGAAAGAGATCGGTGCCTTCACGACGAGCGAGTTTGCATTTTGGACCAATGTAACGAGCCATTCTTTACAATCTCCTGGATTACACGCGGCGCTTCTTCGGCGGACGGCACCCGTTGTGCGGGATTGGCGTCACGTCGGTGATGCTGGCGATCTTGTAGCCACAGCCGTTCAAAGCGCGGACTGCGGATTCACGACCTGGGCCTGGACCTTTGACGTTAACGTCGAGGTTTTTCAGACCGTATTCCAGCGCAGCTTGACCAGCACGTTCAGCAGCTACTTGAGCAGCAAACGGCGTGGACTTGCGGGAACCGCGGAAACCCGAACCACCGGAGGTAGCCCAGGAAAGAGCGTTGCCTTGACGGTCGGTGATGGTCACGATTGTGTTGTTAAACGACGCGTGGATGTGGGCGATGCCATCAACCACTGTCTTTTTAACTTTTTTACGAGGACGAGCAGCAGGTTTAGCCATGATTAATTTCCTGTCGATTCGCTGGGGCGATTACTTGCGGATCGGCTTACGCGGACCTTTACGGGTACGCGCGTTAGTCTTGGTACGCTGACCGCGCACTGGAAGACCACGACGATGACGCAGACCGCGATAGCAACCGAGGTCCATCAAACGCTTGATTTTCATGTTGATTTCGCGACGCAGGTCACCTTCAGTGGTGAACTTCGCCACTTCGCCACGCAGCTGTTCAATCTGCTCGTCGCTCAGATCTTTGATCTTTGCGGCTGGGTTTACCCCAGTCACTGCACAAATCTTCTGTGCAGTAGTGCGACCAACACCATAGATGTAGGTCAGCGAGATAACAGTATGCTTGTTATCTGGAATGTTAACGCCTGCAATACGGGCCATTCAGTGGGACTCCAATTGACAGCTACCTACGCCCCGGAAGCCAAGAAATAGGGCGCGAGATAATATCGCTGTAATAACAAATAATCAACCCGGCAGCGCACTAGCTGCCGGGCTTGAAGCACAATCACACTCAGCCTTGGCGCTGTTTGTGACGCGGTTCCGCGCTGCAAATTACTCGAACAACACCTTCGCGGCGAATAATCTTGCAGTTACGGCACAGCTTTTTCACCGATGCACGAACTTTCATCACCAACTCCTCGAACCTTATGGGTACTCAGCGCAACATGCCGCTGCCGTAACCCTTCAGGTTGGCTTTCTTCATCAGGGATTCGTACTGGTGCGAAACGAGGTGCGATTGTACTTGGGACATGAAGTCCATCACAACCACGACGACGATCAGCAACGAGGTCCCGCCAAGGTAGAACGGTACGTTTGCCGCAACCACCAGAAACTGGGGCAGCAGGCACACGGCCGTCATGTAAAGAGCACCGAACATGGTCAAACGAGTCAGAACGCCATCAATGTAGCGCGCAGACTGCTCGCCTGGACGGATGCCCGGAATAAAGGCACCGGACTTCTTCAGGTTTTCCGCTACGTCTTTCGGATTGAACATCAACGCCGTATAGAAGAAGCAGAAGAAAATAATCCCTGCACTAAACAGCAGAATATTCAACGGCTGACCAGGAGCGATCGACTGCGAGATGTCCTGCAACCAGCCCATACCTTCAGACTGACCGAACCAGGCACCCAACGAAGCCGGGAACAGCAAAATGCTGCTCGCGAAAATAGCCGGAATAACACCGGCCATGTTCACCTTCAGCGGCAAGTGGCTAGTCTGCGCAGCAAAAACCTTGCGGCCCTGCTGACGCTTGGCGTAGTGAACAGCAATACGACGCTGACCACGCTCAATGAACACCACGAAACCGATAATCGCTACTGCCAGCAAACCGATGGCTACCAGGGCGAAGATATTGATATCACCCTGACGTGCAGACTCGAAAGACTGCCCGATCGCTCTCGGAAGACCGGCGACGATACCCGAAAAAATCAACATCGAGATACCGTTGCCAACACCACGCTCAGTAATCTGCTCACCCAGCCACATCATGAACATCGCACCAGCCACAAAAGTGGATACCGCGACGAAATGGAAGCCAAAGTCACCAGTGAACGCAACACCCTGCCCCGCCAGACCAATGGACATGCCAATAGCCTGAACGAGAGCGAGGATGACAGTGCCGTAGCGGGTGTACTGGCTGATCTTGCGACGGCCAGCTTCACCTTCCTTCTTCAACTGCTCCAGCTGCGGGCTGACGGCGGTCATCAGTTGCATGATGATCGATGCCGAAATGTACGGCATGATCCCCAGTGCAAAGATGCTCATCCGCTCCAGCGCGCCGCCGGAAAACATGTTGAACAAGCTAAGAATGGTCCCCTCATTCTGTCGAAACAGGTCCGCGAGTCGGTCCGGGTTGATACCTGGAACCGGGATGTGTGCGCCTATTCGGTAGACGATAATCGCCAGGAACAGAAAACGCAGACGAGCCCAGAGTTCAGACATACCGCCTTTGCCGAGCGCAGAGAGAGCACCTTGCTTAGCCATTTATTCCTCGAACTTGCCGCCAGCTGCTTCGATAGCCGCACGCGCACCTTTGGTGGCGCCGATTCCCTTTCCGATGGTGACAGCGCGAGTAACTTCGCCGGACAGCATGATTTTCACACGCTGTACGTTGACGTTAATCACGTTGGCATCTTTCAGGGACTGCACGGTGACGATGTCGCCTTCCACTTTGGCCAGCTCGGACAAACGCACTTCTGCGCGATCCATGGCTTTCAGGGAAACGAAACCGAACTTCGGCAGGCGACGATGCAGCGGCTGTTGACCGCCTTCAAAGCCTGGAGCAATGGTGCCACCGGAGCGGGAGGACTGACCTTTGTGGCCACGGCCACCGGTCTTGCCCAAACCACTACCGATACCACGGCCCGGACGATGCTTTTCGCGACGGGAACCCGGCGCCGGACTCAGATCATTGAGTTTCATCGATTAACCCTCGACACGCAGCATGTAGTAAGCCTTGTTGATCATCCCGCGATTCTCGGGAGTATCAAGTACTTCTACAGTGTGACCGATGCGACGCAGACCCAGACCCTTAACGCACAGTTTGTGGTTAGGGATGCGGCCGGTCATGCTTTTGATCAGCGTAACTTTAACGGTAGCCATGATCAGAAGATCTCCTTGACGCTTTTGCCACGCTTGGCGGCAATGGATTCAGGAGATTGCATAGCTTTCAAACCTTTGAAAGTGGCGTGAACCACGTTTACCGGGTTAGTCGAGCCGTAGCACTTGGCCAGAACGTTCTGAACGCCAGCAACTTCGAGGACAGCACGCATAGCGCCGCCAGCGATGATACCGGTACCTTCAGAAGCAGGCTGCATGTACACCTTCGAAGCGCCGTGACCGGACTTCATTGCGTACTGCAGCGTGGTGCCGTTCAGATCAACTTGGATCATGTTGCGACGAGCAGCTTCCATTGCCTTCTGGATCGCGGCAGGCACTTCACGTGACTTGCCACGGCCGAAGCCAACACGCCCTTTACCATCACCCACCACGGTCAACGCGGTGAAAGTGAAGATACGGCCGCCTTTTACGGTTTTGGCTACGCGGTTAACTTGAACCAGCTTCTCAATGTAGCCTTCGTCGCGCTTTTGGTCGTTATTTGACATAACTTAGAACTCCAGCCCAGCTTCACGAGCAGCATCAGCCAGCGCCTTGACGCGGCCGTGGTACTTGAAGCCAGAGCGGTCGAAAGCCACCTGCGAGACGCCAGCGGCTTTAGCACGCGTAGCGACCAGCTGGCCAACCTTAGTGGCCGCGTCGATGTTGCCAGTGGCGCCATCACGCAGTTCTTTATCCAAAGTCGAGGCAGATGCCAGGACTTTGTTGCCGTCGGCCGAAATGACCTGGGCGTAGATGTGCTGCGACGAGCGGAACACGCAGAGACGCACGACTTCGAGTTCGTGCATTTTCAGGCGTGCTTTGCGAGCGCGACGCAGTCGAGTAACTTTTTTGTCGGTCATTTGCTATGCCCTACTTCTTCTTGGCTTCTTTACGACGGACGACTTCGTCCGCGTAGCGCACACCTTTGCCTTTGTACGGCTCTGGTGGACGGAAGTCGCGGATCTCGGCGGCCACTTGACCTACCAGCTGCTTATCGATGCCCTTGATCAGGATATCGGTCTGGCTAGGAGTCTCAGCGGTGATGCCTTCCGGCAGTTCATAATCCACTGGGTGCGAGAAGCCAAGAGCCAGGTTCAGCACTGTGCCTTTTGCTTGCGCTTTGTAACCAACACCGACCAGCTGGAGCTTGCGCTCGAAGCCTTGGCTTACGCCTTGGACCATGTTGTTTACCAACGCACGAGTGGTACCAGCCATTGCGCGAGTTTGTTGATCGCCATTGCGAGCAGCGAAACGCAGCTCACCAGCTTCTTCAACGATCTCAACGGACGAATGGATGTTCAGTTCGAGAGTGCCCTTGGCACCCTTCACCGAAAGCTGTTGGCCTGCGAATTTGACTTCGACACCGGCTGGCAGCTTAACGGGGTTCTTAGCGACGCGTGACATGCTTATCCCCCCTTAGAACACAGTGCAAAGAACTTCGCCGCCGACACCGGCAGCGCGCGCAGCACGATCCGTCATCACACCTTTGTTGGTGGAGACGATAGACACACCGAGACCGCCACGAACTTTTGGCAGATCATCGACGGACTTGTACTGACGCAGGCCTGGACGGCTAACGCGCTTCACTTCCTCGATGACCGGACGGCCTTCGAAGTACTTCAGCTCGATGGACAGCAGTGGTTTGATTTCGCTGCTGATCTGATAACCCGCAATGTAACCTTCGTCCTTCAGGACTTTGGCAACAGCTACCTTCAAAGTAGAAGATGGCATGCTTACGACGGACTTTTCAGCCATCTGGGCATTACGGATTCGAGTTAGCATGTCCGCTAACGGGTCCTGCATACTCATGGGCTAGACGCTCCTAATACAAAAAAATTAGCCTTGCGGCTACTACTTGTCGCCGAGCTCATCCATGCGAAAAAAGCACGGGCTCAGGCGAGCCGGGTATTCTAGACACACCCCACAAATGAATCAAGCCCCAAAAGGGGCTTGATTCAAGTTCAAGGTCACCGGCGGTCAGGATCTTGCGAACCTGGACGCCGAGACTTTGATAGTGCTTACCAGCTGGCTTTAACCAGACCAGGTACGTCACCACGCATTGCAGCTTCACGCAGTTTGTTACGGCCGAGGCCGAACTTGCGGTAAACGCCGTGTGGACGACCGGTCAGGCGGCAGCGGTTACGCATGCGCGAAGCGCTTGCGTCACGTGGCTGCTTCTGCAGAGCTACTGTAGCTTCCCAACGCGCTTCTGGACTTGCGTTCAGATCAACGATGATAGCTTTCAGTGCTGCACGCTTTTTGGCGTACTTGGCAACCGTGAGCTGACGCTTCAGCTCGCGGTTTTTCATGCTCATCTTGGCCATTTTCCTACTCCAATCAGTTGCGGAACGGGAATTTGAAAGCACGCAACAGGGCGCGACCTTCATCATCGTTCTTGGCAGTGGTGGTCAGGGTAATGTCCAGACCGCGGAGAGCATCGATCTTGTCGTAGTCGATTTCCGGGAAGATGATCTGCTCTTTAACGCCCATGCTGTAGTTACCACGACCATCGAAGGACTTGGCATTCAGGCCGCGGAAGTCGCGAACCCGAGGCAGGGAGATCGACAGCAGACGATCCAGGAACTCATACATACGCTCACGGCGCAGGGTCACTTTGACGCCGATCGGCCAACCTTCACGGACTTTAAAGCCAGCGATGGATTTCCGAGCGTAAGTCACAACGACTTTCTGACCGGTGATCTTTTCCAGGTCGGCAACAGCGTGCTCGATGACTTTTTTGTCACCGACCGCTTCGCCCAGACCCATGTTCAGGGTGATCTTTGTAACGCGTGGAACTTCCATCACGTTCGAAAGCTTAAGTTCTTCCTTAAGCTTCGGTGCGATTTCCTTCCAGTAAATCTCTTTTAGTCGTGCCATGGTCTTCTACCTAGCAGTGTTCAAGCATCAACCGCTTTTTGGGTCGACTTGAAGACACGAATTTTCTTGCCGTCTTCTACTTTGAAACCAACGCGATCAGCCTTGTTGGTTTCGCCGTTGAAAATGGCGACGTTAGAAGCGTCCAGTGGAGCTTCTTTTTCGACGATACCGCCTTGTACGCCCGACATCGGGTTAGGCTTGGTATGACGCTTAACCAGGTTCAGACCACCAATAACCAGACGGTTATTAGCGAGAACCTTAAGCACCTTACCGCGCTTACCTTTGTCTTTGCCGGCGATCACGATGATCTCGTCGTCACGACGAATCTTTTGCATGTCGGATCTCCTTACAGCACTTCTGGGGCGAGCGAGACGATCTTCATGAACTTCTCAGTACGAAGTTCACGGGTCACTGGCCCAAAGATACGGGTGCCGATCGGCTCTTGCTTGTTGTTCAGAAGAACAGCAGCGTTGCCATCAAAGCGGATAATGGAGCCATCAGCACGACGTACGCCGTGACGAGTGCGGACTACAACAGCAGTCATCACTTGGCCTTTTTTCACTTTACCGCGAGGAATTGCTTCCTTCACGGTAACTTTGATGATGTCACCGATACCAGCGTAACGACGATGGGAGCCACCCAGCACCTTGATGCACATAACGCGGCGTGCGCCGCTGTTATCGGCCACATCGAGCATGGATTGAGTCTGAATCATATAATTTCTCCGACCCCTAGTCCTTAGACTTCCACAGCGCGTTCGAGAACATCAACCAGCGCCCAAGACTTAGTCTTGGCCAAAGGACGAGTTTCACGAATAGTGACTTTGTCGCCGATGTGGCACTGATTGGTTTCGTCGTGCGCGTGCAGCTTAGTCGAACGCTTAACGTATTTACCGTAGATCGGGTGCTTAACGCGACGCTCGATCAGAACGGTGATGGTCTTGTCCATTTTGTCGCTGACAACACGGCCAGTCAGCGTACGGACGGTTTTTTCGGCTTCAGCCATGATTACTTACCTGCCTGCTGTTTGAGCACAGTCTTCACGCGAGCGATGTCACGCTTAACTTGCCGGAGCAGGTGAGACTGCCCCAACTGGCCAGTTGCTTTCTGCATACGCAGATTGAACTGGTCGCGCAGCAGGCCGAGCAGTTGCTCGTTAAGCTGCGGCGCGTCTTTTTCACGAAGTTCGTTCGCTTTCATCACATCACCGTCCGTTTAACAAAGGCGGTGGCGAGCGGCAGCTTTGCAGCAGCCAGGGCAAAAGCCTCACGCGCCAGCTCTTCAGAAACGCCCTCGATTTCATACAGGACTTTGCCTGGCTGAATCTGGGCAACCCAGTACTCCACACTACCCTTACCTTTACCCATCCGAACTTCGAGGGGCTTTTTGGAAATAGGCTTGTCCGGGAATACACGGATCCAGATCTTGCCGCCACGTTTAACGTGACGGGTCAGTGCACGACGCGCTGACTCGATCTGACGAGCGGTGAGACGACCACGAGCTACAGACTTCAGCGCGAACTCGCCGAAGCTGACTTTGCTACCGCGCTGAGCCAGACCACGGTTGTGGCCTGTCATCTGCTTGCGGAACTTCGTACGCTTTGGTTGCAACATTTGGCGTACCCCTTACTTAGCAGCTTTTTTACGAGGCGCTGGTGCTTGTGGTTTCAGTTCTTCTTGGCGACCACCAATTACTTCGCCTTTGAAGATCCAAACCTTTACACCGATCACACCGTAAGTGGTGTGAGCTTCGTAGTTGGCATAGTCGATGTCGGCACGCAGGGTGTGCAGTGGCACACGACCTTCGCGATACCATTCAGTACGTGCGATTTCAGCACCGCCGAGACGACCGCTCACTTGGATTTTGATGCCTTTGGCACCAATGCGCATGGCGTTCTGTACAGCGCGCTTCATAGCGCGACGGAACATTACGCGACGCTCCAGCTGCTGAGCTACGCTCTGCGCAACCAACATACCGTCGAGTTCCGGCTTGCGGATTTCTTCGATATTGATGTGCACAGGCACACCCATTTGTTTGGTCAGGTCCTGACGCAGTTTCTCAACATCTTCACCTTTCTTCCCGATAACGATACCTGGACGAGCGGTGTGGATGGTGATACGTGCAGTTTGGGCCGGACGATGGATATCGATACGGCTTACGGACGCGCTTTTTAGTTTGTCTTGGAGATACTCGCGCACCTTCAGATCAGCGAACAAATAGTCCGCATAAGTCCGACCGTCTGCGTACCAGACGGAGGTGTGCTCCTTGACGATTCCCAGGCGAATGCCAATGGGATGTACTTTCTGACCCATCTCTTCGACTCCGTTACTTGTCAGCAACCTTGACAGTGATATGGCAAGACCGCTTGACGATGCGATCAGCACGGCCTTTGGCACGTGGCATGATTCGCTTCAGCGAACGCCCTTCGTTGACGAAAACGGTGCTGACTTTAAGGTCATCAACGTCTGCGCCTTCGTTATGCTCGGCGTTGGCTACGGCCGACTCCAGCACTTTCTTCATGATCTCGGCGGCTTTCTTACTGCTGAAAGCCAACAGGTTGAGCGCTTCGCCCACCTTCTTCCCGCGGATCTGGTCGGCGACCAAGCGGGCTTTCTGGGCGGAGATTCGAGCGCCCGACAACTTAGCGGCTACTTCCATCGTTCCTTACCCCTTAACGCTTGGCTTTCTTGTCTGCCACGTGCCCACGATATGTGCGGGTACCGGCAAACTCGCCTAGTTTGTGGCCGACCATGTCTTCGTTCACGAGAACTGGAACATGTTGACGACCGTTATGCACAGCAATGGTCAAACCGACCATTTGTGGCAGGATCATGGAACGGCGCGACCAGGTCTTAACTGGTTTGCGATCGTTCTTTTCCGCCGCCACTTCGATCTTCTTCAGTAGGTGAAGATCAATAAAAGGACCTTTTTTCAGAGAACGTGGCACTGTCGTATCCCTCTATTTACTTGCGACGACGGACGATCATTTTGTCGGTACGCTTATTACCACGAGTCTTCGCGCCCTTAGTCGGGAAGCCCCATGGCGATACCGGATGACGACCACCAGAGGTACGACCTTCACCACCACCATGTGGGTGGTCAACCGGGTTCATGGCAACACCACGAACGGTTGGGCGAACGCCACGCCAGCGTTTGGCACCAGCTTTACCCAGCGAACGCAGGCTGTGCTCGGAGTTCGAGACTTCACCCAGGGTCGCGCGGCATTCAGCCAGCACTTTACGCATCTCACCAGAACGCAGACGCAGGGTCACGTAGACACCTTCACGAGCGATCAGCTGAGCCGAAGCACCAGCGGAACGAGCGATTTGCGCGCCTTTACCTGGCTTCAATTCGATGCCGTGTACGGTGCTACCAACTGGAATGTTACGCAGTTGCAGAGCGTTGCCCGGCTTGATCGGCGCCAAAGCACCTGCGATCAGCTGGTCGCCAGCACTCACGCCTTTAGGGGCGATGATGTAGCGACGCTCGCCATCTGCGTACAGCAGCAGAGCGATGTGAGCAGTACGGTTTGGATCGTATTCAATACGCTCGACAGTGGCAGCGATGCCATCTTTGTCGTTGCGACGGAAATCGACCAGACGATAATGCTGCTTATGGCCACCACCAATGTGACGAGTGGTAATACGACCATTGTTGTTACGACCACCAGTCTTCGATTTTTTCTCGAGCAGCGGTGCGTGAGGAGCGCCTTTATGCAGCTCCTGGTTGACCACCTTGACCACAAAACGGCGGCCAGGGGAAGTCGGTTTGCATTTAACGATTGCCATGATGCACCCCTTCCTTACTCAGCACTGCTGCTGAAATCGAGATCTTGGCCTGGCTGAAGGGAGATAACTGCCTTCTTCCAGTCATTACGCTTGCCCAGACCGCGAGCAGTGCGCTTGCTCTTACCCAGAACATTCAGGGTAGTAACACGCTCTACTTTCACGCTGAACAGGCTTTCGACGGCCTTCTTGATTTCCAGCTTGGTTGCGTCAGTTGCAACCTTGAAAACGAACTGGCCTTTCTTGTCAGCCAGAACCGTAGCCTTTTCGGAAACGTGCGGGCCAAGCAGAACTTTAAATACGCGTTCCTGGTTCATCCCAGCAGCTCCTCGAATTTCTTCACGGCCGACACGGTGATCAACACCTTGTCGTATGCGATCAGACTAACTGGATCGGAACCTTGAACGTCACGTACATCAACGTGTGGCAGGTTACGAGCAGCCAGGTACAGGTTCTGATCAACTACTTCAGACACGATCAAGACGTCAGTCAGGCCCATGCCAGTCAGTTTGTTCAGCAGATCTTTGGTCTTCGGTGCATCAACAGCGAAGTCCTGAACCACAACCAGACGATCAGTACGCACCAGCTCAGCAAGGATGGAACGCATTGCTGCGCGATACATCTTCTTGTTCAGCTTCTGGGTGTGATCCTGAGGACGAGCTGCGAAAGTGGTACCGCCGCCACGCCAGATTGGGCTACGGATGGTACCGGCACGAGCACGGCCAGTACCTTTCTGACGCCAAGGGCGCTTACCGCCACCACGAACGTCGGAACGGGTCTTTTGCTGCTTGCTACCTTGACGGCCGCCGGCCATGTAGGCCACGACTGCTTGGTGAACCAGCGTCTCGTTGAATTCGCCGCCAAATGTCAGTTCGGAAACTTCGATCGCTTGAGCGTCATTTACATTTAATTGCATGTCAGCTTCCCCTTAACCGCGAGCCTTGGCTGCTGGACGTACAACCAAGTTGCCGCCAGTAGCGCCAGGAACAGCACCCTTGACCAACAACAGATTGCGTTCAGCGTCCACGCGCACTACTTCCAGGGACTGCACGGTCACGCGCTCAGCGCCCATATGACCGGACATTTTTTTGCCCTTGAATACACGACCAGGAGTCTGGCACTGGCCGATAGAGCCTGGAACGCGGTGGGACACGGAGTTACCGTGGGTATTATCTTGCCCGCGGAAGTTCCAACGCTTGATCGTACCCTGGAAGCCTTTACCCTTGGACTGACCGGTTACATCAACCAGTTGACCAGCGGCGAAGATTTCAGCGTTGATCAGATCGCCGGCCTGGTACTCGCCTTCTTCAAGACGGAATTCCATTACGGTACGACCAGCGGCAACGTTCGCTTTAGCGAAGTGGCCAGCTTGAGCAGCTGTAACACGCGAAGCACGACGCTCGCCTACAGTGACTTGCACTGCACGATAGCCATCGGTCTCTTCAGTTTTGAACTGGGTGACGCGATTCGGTTCGATCTCAATGACCGTGACCGGAATGGAGACACCTTCTTCGGTGAAAATACGGGTCATACCGCATTTACGACCGACTACACCAATAGTCATGTTGTAAACCTCATGAGTGTACGGGGCTTTCACCCGCTATGGCCGCCCATTTCAGAGCGTTACACGACTAAGACCGAGTCTTAGCCGAGGCTGATCTGCACTTCCACACCGGCCGCAAGATCGAGCTTCATAAGAGCATCAACGGTTTTATCCGTTGGCTGGACGATGTCCAGAACGCGCTTATGAGTACGGATCTCGTACTGGTCACGCGCGTCTTTGTTGACGTGCGGGGAGACCAGAACGGTGAACCGCTCTTTACGGGTAGGCAGTGGAATTGGACCACGCACTTGAGCACCAGTACGTTTCGCGGTTTCCACGATTTCCTGGGTGGATTGGTCGATCAGGCGATGGTCAAAAGCCTTCAACCTGATACGGATTTGCTGATTTTGCATTGGATTTCAGACTCCGGCTGCTATTCCCAGCGAGCGCAATACGCCCGTTAAAAGGAGGCGCAATTCTATAGACGGGTTTCTACAGTGTCAACCCAATAAAAAAGCCCCCGCTAGGCGGGGGCTTTTTCAAGTCATCACTTATTAAGCGATGATTTTGGCTACGACGCCAGCGCCGACGGTACGACCGCCTTCACGAATAGCGAAACGCAGACCATCTTCCATTGCGATGGTTTTGATCAGGGTGACAACCATTTTGATGTTGTCGCCTGGCATTACCATTTCAACGCCTTCCGGCAGTTCGCAGTTACCGGTCACGTCAGTGGTCCGGAAGTAGAACTGTGGACGGTAGCCTTTGAAGAACGGAGTGTGGCGACCGCCTTCTTCTTTGCTCAACACGTACACTTCAGCTTCGAAGGTAGTGTGCGGCTTAACCGAACCTGGCTTGACCAGAACCTGGCCACGCTCAACGTCGTCACGCTTGGTGCCGCGCAGCAGCACGCCGCAGTTCTCGCCAGCACGACCTTCGTCGAGCAGCTTACGGAACATTTCAACACCGGTGCAGGTGGTGACAGTAGTGTCACGCAGACCAACGATTTCCAGTGGATCCTGAACCTTGACGATACCGCGCTCGATACGGCCAGTTACAACAGTACCGCGACCGGAGATCGAGAATACGTCTTCGATTGGCATCAGGAACGGCTTGTCGATAACACGGACTGGATCTGGGATGTAGCTGTCCAGAGTCTCAACCAGTTTACGAACGGCAGTGGTGCCCATTTCGTTGTCGTCTTGGCCGTTCAGAGCCATCAGAGCCGAACCGATGATGATCGGAGTGTCGTCACCTGGGAAGTCGTAAGTGCTCAGCAGGTCGCGCACTTCCATCTCAACCAGTTCCAGCAGCTCAGCGTCGTCAACCATGTCAGCCTTGTTCAGGAAGACAACGATGTACGGAACGCCTACCTGACGGGACAGCAGGATGTGCTCACGGGTTTGTGGCATCGGACCATCAGCGGCCGAGCAAACCAGGATAGCGCCGTCCATCTGTGCAGCACCGGTGATCATGTTCTTCACATAGTCAGCGTGACCTGGGCAGTCAACGTGAGCGTAGTGACGGATCAGCGAGTTGTATTCAACGTGCGCGGTGTTGATGGTGATACCACGAGCCTTTTCTTCTGGAGCGCTGTCGATTTTATCGAAAGCAACAACAGCGGAACCGAAAACTTCGGAGCAGACGCGAGTCAGAGCAGCGGTCAGCGTGGTTTTACCGTGGTCGACGTGACCGATGGTGCCAACGTTGACGTGCGGGAGGGTACGGTCAAATTTTTCTTTAGCCACGACAATTAACTCCTAGCCTAAAGGGGCTGAATCAGCCTTGTTTTTTGGTAACGGTTTCGACGATGTGCGACGGAGCCGTATTGTATTTTTTGAATTCCATAGAGTAGCTTGCGCGACCTTGGGACATGGAACGAACGTCGGTTGCGTAACCGAACATCTCACCCAACGGAACCTCGGCGCGAATCACTTTGCCGGAAACCGTGTCTTCCATACCCAGGATCATGCCGCGACGACGGTTAAGGTCGCCCATCACGTCACCCATATAGTCTTCAGGCGTAACAACCTCTACCGCCATGATCGGCTCGAGCAACTCACCACCACCCTTCTGGGCCAGTTGCTTGGTCGCCATGGAAGCAGCCACCTTAAACGCCATCTCGTTGGAGTCGACGTCGTGGTAGGAACCATCAAACACGGTAGCCTTCAGGCCGATCAGCGGATAGCCGGCAACAACGCCGTTCTTCATCTGCTCTTCGATACCCTTCTGGATAGCCGGGATGTATTCCTTAGGAACCACACCACCTACTACTTCGTTCACGAATTGCAGACCTTCCTGACCTTCGTCAGCAGGAGCAAAGCGAATCCAGCAGTGACCGAACTGGCCACGACCGCCGGATTGACGAACGAACTTACCTTCGATTTCACAGTTCTTCGTGATGCGCTCACGATAGGAAACCTGAGGCTTACCGATGTTGGCTTCGACGTTGAACTCACGGCGCATCCGGTCAACCAGGATGTCCAGGTGCAACTCGCCCATGCCGGAGATGATCGTTTGACCAGTCTCTTCATCAGTCTTGACGCGGAAAGACGGGTCTTCCTGAGCAAGTTTGCCCAGAGCGATACCCATTTTTTCCTGGTCGTCCTTGGTCTTAGGCTCTACGGCAACCGAAATAACCGGCTCCGGGAAGTCCATGCGAACCAGGATGATTGGCTTGTCAGCGTTGCACAAAGTCTCACCAGTGGTGACGTCCTTCATGCCGATCAAGGCCGCGATGTCGCCAGCGCGCACTTCCTTGATTTCTTCACGGGCGTTTGCGTGCATTTGCACCATACGACCCACGCGCTCTTTCTTGCCTTTAACCGAGTTGATCACGCCGTCGCCGGAGGCCAACACGCCCGAGTAAACTCGAACGAAGGTCAAGGTACCCACGAATGGGTCGGTAGCGATCTTGAACGCCAGAGCCGAGAACGGCTCGCTGTCGTCTGCGTGACGCTCCATTTCCTTGGTCTCGTCATCCGGGTCAGTACCCTTGATGGCAGGAATGTCGGTTGGAGCAGGCAGGTAGTCGATAACGGCGTCGAGAACCAGGGGAACACCCTTGTTCTTGAAGGAAGAACCGCAAACAGCCAGAACGATCTCACCAGCGATAGTACGCTGACGCAGAGCGGCCTTGATTTCCGCGTTGGTGAGTTCTTCACCTTCGAGGTACTTGTTCATCAGTTCTTCGCTGGCTTCGGCCGCAGCCTCAACCATGTTACCGCGCCACTCGTCAGCCAGTTCCTGCAGTTCAGCAGGGATAGGCTTACGAACTGGAACCATGCCTTTGTCAGCATCATTCCAATAAACAGCTTCCATGGCCAACAGGTCGATCTGACCCTGGAAGTTATCTTCGGAACCGATAGCCAACTGGATTGGCACCGGAGTGTGACCCAGACGCTGTTTGATCTGACCGATCACGCGCAGGAAGTTCGCACCAGCACGGTCCATCTTGTTTACGTAAACAAGACGTGGAACGCCGTACTTGTTGGCTTGACGCCATACGGTTTCCGACTGAGGCTCAACACCCGAGGTACCGCAGAACACAACGACCGCGCCGTCGAGAACACGCAGGGAACGTTCAACTTCAATAGTGAAGTCAACGTGACCCGGGGTGTCGATGACGTTGAAACGGTATTGGTCCTTGTGCTGCTTCTCGGAACCCTGCCAGAAGGCGGTAATAGCAGCAGAAGTAATGGTAATACCACGCTCCTGCTCCTGCACCATCCAGTCTGTGGTCGCGGCGCCGTCATGCACCTCGCCCATTTTGTGACTTTTGCCAGTGTAAAAAAGGACGCGCTCGGTGGTGGTGGTTTTACCAGCATCCACGTGAGCAACGATACCAATGTTACGGTAGCGGTTAATCGGTGTAGTACGAGCCATAAAGCCCTCGCAAAATTAGTGACGCTAAAATTAGAAGCGGTAGTGCGAGAAAGCCTTGTTGGCTTCAGCCATACGGTGCACGTCTTCACGCTTCTTAACTGCAGCACCTTTACCTTCAGCGGCGTCCAACAGTTCGCCAGCCAAACGCAGAGCCATAGACTTCTCGCCGCGCTTGCGGGCGAAGTCTACCAACCAGCGCATTGCCAGGGCGTTACGACGGGACGGACGAACTTCGACCGGAACCTGGTAAGTAGCACCGCCTACACGGCGCGACTTCACTTCGACCAGCGGAGCGATGGCGTCGAGAGCTTTCTCGAAGATTTCCAGGGGATCGCTGTTCTTGCGTTCTTTAACCTTTTCCAGCGCGCCATAAACGATACGTTCGGCAACGGCTTTCTTGCCGCTTTCCATAACGTGGTTCATGAACTTGGCCAGGATTTGGCTTCCGTATTTTGGATCGTCAAGCACTTCGCGCTTGGCTGCTACGCGTCTTCTTGGCATGGATAAGCCCTCAAACGGTCTTCAGGTTCGCTCGGAATCGGTGCCCTTTCGGGACGCCTCCGACCTTACTCTTATCGACTCAGAAAAATAGAAAATCAGTTTTTACAAAAAGCCGCTACTACTTAGGCTTCTTGGTACCGTACTTCGAACGACCCTGGTTACGACCTTTAACGCCGGAAGTATCCAAAGAACCGCGCACGGTGTGGTAACGAACACCTGGCAAGTCTTTTACACGACCGCCGCGGATCAGTACCACGCTGTGCTCTTGCAGGTTGTGGCCTTCACCGCCGATGTACGAGGAAACCTCGAAACCGTTGGTCAGACGCACACGGCATACTTTACGCAGTGCCGAGTTAGGTTTTTTCGGCGTGGTGGTATACACACGAGTGCATACGCCACGACGTTGCGGGCAGTTCTGCAGCGCAGGCACGTCGGATTTCTCGACGATACGCTTACGCGGCTGACGTACCAGCTGGTTGATAGTTGCCATCTACTAGCTCCACTGTTGTCTTGCGACGCTATTGTCTTGCAAGAAAAGCAAAATGGCAGGAACGAATTCCCGCCAAATTTAGGGGTACAAGAGTCTAAAGAGGATCTTGTCCCCAGTCAAGGCAAGGCCCCGACCTCCCCGCTCATCCAACCTCGACAAATTGTCTCGATTCGATGAACGGAACGACCGGGGCCCCACACTCATTTACTGCAGAACTCAGTTACCGCTCGAGTTCAGTGCTTCGGTCAGTGCAGCTTCCACTTCACTGGCGCTTACGCGCAACGGTTTGTCAGCATCACGGCGGCGCTTACGCTCGCTGTGATAAGCCAGACCGGTACCGGCCGGGATCAGACGACCCACGACTACGTTTTCTTTCAGGCCGCGCAGGTAATCGCGCTTGCCGGTTACCGCCGCTTCGGTCAGTACGCGAGTGGTTTCCTGGAAGGAAGCCGCCGAGATGAACGATTCGGTGGACAACGACGCCTTGGTGATACCCAACAGCACGCGAGTGAACTTGGAAACGAATTTCTCGTCGCCAGCCAGACGCTCGTTCTCTACCAGAACGTGAGTCAACTCCATCTGGTCGCCCTTGATGAAAGTCGAGTCGCCGGATTCAGCGATTTCAACTTTACGCAGCATCTGACGCAGGATGGTCTCGATGTGCTTATCGTTGATCTTCACGCCTTGCAGACGATAAACGTCCTGGATCTCGTTCACGATGTACTTGGCCAGCGCACTCACACCCAGCAGACGCAGGATGTCGTGTGGATCGCTCGGGCCGTCGGAGATAACTTCGCCGCGGTTTACCTGTTCGCCTTCGAAGACGTTCAGGTGACGCCACTTCGGAATCAGCTCTTCGTACGGATCGGTACCGTCGTTCGGGGTGATAACCAGACGGCGCTTGCCTTTGGTCTCTTTACCGAACGCGATGGTGCCGCTGACTTCAGCCAGAATCGAGGCTTCTTTCGGACGACGGGCTTCGAACAAGTCGGCAACACGCGGCAGACCACCGGTGATGTCGCGGGTTTTCGAAGTTTCTTGCGGGATACGAGCGATAACATCACCGATCGCAACCTGCACACCATCCGCTACACCGACCAGGGCGTTAGCCGGCAGGAAGTACTGAGCCGGTACGTCGGTACCTGGCAGCAGCAGATCCTTGCCATCGACACCGACCATCTTAACGGCAGGACGGATGTCTTTACCGGCAGCTGGACGGTCTTTGGCGTCGAGTACTTCAATGTTGGTCATACCGGTCAATTCGTCAGTCTGACGCTTGATCGTGATGCCTTCTTCCATGCCCACGTAGGTCACGGTACCTTTCATTTCGGTAACGATTGGGTGAGTGTGCGGATCCCACTTGGCCACGATTGCGCCAGCGTCGACCTTGTCACCTTCTTTAACCGAAATCACAGCACCGTACGGCAGCTTGTAACGCTCGCGCTCACGACCGAAGTCATCAGCGATTGCCAGCTCACCGGAACGGGACACAGCAACCAGGCAACCATCCACTCGCTCAACGTGCTTCAGGTTGTGCAGACGGACGGTACCGCCATTCTTCACCTGAACGCTGTCAGCTGCGGAGGTCCGGCTTGCCGCACCACCGATGTGGAACGTACGCATGGTCAGCTGAGTACCCGGCTCACCGATGGACTGGGCAGCGATAACGCCGACCGCTTCACCGATGTTCACCTGGTGACCACGAGCCAAGTCACGGCCGTAGCACTTGGCGCAAATGCCGTAGCGGGTTTCGCAGCTGATCGGCGAACGCACGATCACTTCGTCGATGCTGTTCAGCTCGATGAACTCGACCCACTTCTCGTCTACCAGCGTGCCGGCAGGAACGATGATTTCTTCGCTACCTGGCTTGAACACGTCACGGGCAATGACACGACCCAATACGCGCTCACCCAGCGGCTCAACAACGTCACCGCCTTCAATGTGCGGAGTCATTACCAGGCCATGCTCGGTGCCGCAATCGATCTCGGTCACAACCAGATCCTGCGCCACGTCTACCAGACGACGAGTCAGGTAACCGGAGTTCGCAGTTTTCAACGCGGTATCCGCCAAACCTTTACGAGCACCGTGAGTGGAGATGAAGTACTGAAGTACGCTCAAACCTTCACGGAAGTTCGCAGTAATCGGCGTTTCGATGATGGAACCGTCCGGCTTGGCCATCAGGCCACGCATACCGGCGAGCTGACGGATCTGCGCAGCAGAACCCCGTGCGCCCGAGTCGGCCATCATGTACATCGAGTTGAAGGACTCTTGGTCGACTTCGACGCCATGACGGTCGATGACTTTCTCTTTCGAGAGGTTGGCCATCATCGCCTTGGAAACTTCGTCGTTCGCCTTGGACCAAAGGTCGATCACTTTGTTGTACTTCTCGCCCTGGGTTACCAGGCCGGAGGCGTACTGACTTTCGATCTCTTTCACTTCATCAGTAGCAGCATTGATGATGCGGGCTTTTTCATCCGGGATAACGAAGTCGTTAACACCGATGGAAACGCCGGAAATGGTCGAATAGGCAAAACCGGTGTACATCAACTGGTCAGCGAAGATCACGGTCTCTTTCAAACCAACCACGCGGTAGCACTGGTTGATCAGCTTGGAGATCGCTTTTTTCTTCATCGGCTGGTTGACGACGTCGTACGACAGGCCAGGCGGAACAACCTGGAACAACAGCGCACGGCCGACAGTGGTGTCGACGATACGGGTGTTCTTGACGCTGCCACCATCGCGATCGTTGACGGTTTCGTGGATCCGCACTTTGACTTTAGCGTGCAGTGCGGCTTCGCCAGCACGGAACACACGGTCAACTTCCTGCAGATCCGCGAACACACGACCTTCGCCTTTGGCGTTGATCGCTTCACGAGTCATGTAGTACAGACCCAATACAACGTCCTGCGACGGAACGATGATTGGCTCACCGTTGGCTGGCGACAGAATGTTGTTGGTCGACATCATCAACGCACGCGCTTCCAACTGGGCTTCCAGTGTCAGCGGTACGTGCACGGCCATTTGGTCGCCGTCGAAGTCGGCGTTGTACGCAGCACAGACCAACGGGTGCAGCTGGATAGCCTTACCTTCGATCAGTACCGGTTCAAACGCCTGGATACCCAGACGGTGAAGGGTCGGTGCACGGTTGAGGAGAACCGGGTGTTCGCGGATTACTTCAGCGAGAACGTCCCAAACTTCCGGCAGCTCGCGCTCGACCATCTTCTTGGCAGCTTTGATGGTGGTAGCGAGACCACGCATTTCCAGCTTGCCGAAAATGAACGGCTTGAACAGCTCGAGAGCCATCTTCTTCGGCAGACCGCACTGGTGCAGACGCAGGGTCGGACCTACGGTAATTACCGAACGACCGGAGTAGTCAACACGCTTACCGAGCAAGTTCTGACGGAAACGACCTTGTTTACCCTTGATCATGTCAGCCAGGGATTTCAGAGGACGCTTGTTGGAACCGGTGATAGCGCGGCCACGACGACCGTTGTCGAGCAGTGCATCGACGGCTTCCTGCAACATACGCTTTTCGTTGCGCACGATGATGTCCGGAGCGGACAGATCGAGCAGACGCTTCAAGCGGTTGTTACGGTTGATCACTCGACGATACAGATCGTTGAGGTCGGAAGTCGCGAAGCGACCACCATCCAGCGGGACCAGTGGACGCAGATCTGGCGGCAGAACCGGCAGAACGGTCAGCACCATCCATTCTGGAAGGTTGCCGGAACCCTGGAAGGCTTCCATCAACTTCAGACGCTTGGACAGCTTCTTGATCTTGGTTTCGGAGTTGGTTTGCGGAATTTCTTCGCGCAGACGGCCAATCTCGTGCTCCAGGTCGATAGCGTGCAACAGTTCACGGACAGCTTCGGCACCCATGCGGGCATCGAAATCGTCGCCGAACTCTTCCAGCGCTTCGAAGTACTGCTCGTCGTTCAGCAGCTGACCTTTTTCAAGGGTGGTCATACCCGGGTCGATAACGACATAGCTCTCGAAATAGAGAACGCGTTCGATATCACGCAGGGTCATGTCCATCAGCAAGCCGATACGCGACGGCAGCGATTTCAGGAACCAGATGTGGGCAACCGGCGAAGCCAGTTCGATGTGCGCCATGCGCTCACGACGAACTTTAGCCAGCGCGACTTCAACGCCGCACTTCTCGCAGATCACACCACGGTGCTTCAAGCGCTTGTACTTACCGCACAGGCACTCGTAATCCTTTACCGGGCCAAAGATCTTGGCGCAGAACAGGCCGTCACGCTCAGGTTTGAACGTACGGTAGTTGATGGTTTCCGGCTTTTTAACTTCACCGAACGACCACGAACGGATCATCTCAGGCGATGCCAATCCAATACGGATGGCGTCGAACTCTTCGACTTGACCCTGGTTTTTCAGCAAATTCAGTAGGTCTTTCAAGGCCTTTCCTCCTGGCGGAGCAGAGAGCGGGCAATCCTGCCCCGCTCTCGATTCGCGTCACGTGTTATTCGGTTTCCAGATCGATATCGATGCCGAGGGAACGAATTTCCTTGATCAACACGTTGAAAGACTCGGGCATGCCCGGCTCCATACGGTGATCGCCATCCACGATGTTTTTGTACATCTTGGTACGGCCGTTCACATCGTCCGACTTCACTGTGAGCATTTCTTGCAGAGTGTAAGCGGCACCGTATGCTTCCAGTGCCCAGACCTCCATCTCCCCGAAACGCTGACCACCGAACTGTGCCTTACCACCCAGCGGCTGCTGGGTAACCAGGCTGTACGAACCGGTAGAACGAGCGTGCATCTTGTCGTCTACCAAGTGGTTCAGCTTCAGCATGTACATGTAGCCAACAGTAACCGGGCGCTCGAACTTGTTGCCGGTACGGCCGTCGGTCAGCTGCATCTGGCCGCTTTCTGGCAGGTCTGCCAGTTTCAGCATGGCCTTGATTTCGCTTTCCTTGGCACCGTCGAACACTGGAGTGGCCATTGGAACGCCGCCACGCAGGTTCTTCGCCAGATCCAGGATTTCCTGGTCGGAGAAGCTATCCAGATCTTCGTTACGACCGCCGATCTGGTTGTAGATCTCGTCGAGGAATTTACGAAGTTCAGCGACTTTGCGCTGTTCTTCGATCATCCGGTTGATCTTCTCGCCCAGACCTTTAGCCGCGAGGCCGAGGTGAGTTTCAAGGATCTGACCAACGTTCATACGCGAAGGTACGCCCAACGGGTTGAGGACGACGTCGACCGGGGTGCCATTGGCATCGTGCGGCATGTCTTCAACCGGCATGATCACGGAGACCACACCTTTGTTACCGTGACGACCGGCCATCTTGTCGCCCGGCTGGATGCGACGACGGATTGCCAGGTAAACCTTGACGATTTTCAGCACGCCTGGAGCCAGGTCATCGCCCTGCTGCAGTTTGCGCTTCTTGTCTTCGAACTTGTCGTCCAGCAGACGGCGACGATCAACGATGTAGGCCTGGGCCTTCTCGAGTTGCTCGTTCAGAGCATCTTCAGTCATGCGCAGTTTGAACCACTGACCATGCTCAAGACCGTCGAGTACTTCGTCGGTGATGTCCTGACCTTTCTTCAGGCCGGCGCCGCCTTCGGCTTTGTGGCCGACCAGAGCGGAACGCAGACGTTCGAAAGTTGCGCCTTCAACGATACGGAACTCTTCGTTCAGGTCCTTGCGGATCTCGTCGAGTTGAGTCTTCTCGATCGACAGTGCACGAGCATCACGCTCTACGCCGTCACGAGTGAAGACCTGTACGTCGATGACGGTACCCTTGGTGCCGGTAGGCACACGCAGGGAGGTGTCTTTAACGTCGCTGGCTTTTTCACCGAAGATGGCACGCAACAGCTTCTCTTCCGGAGTCAGTTGGGTCTCGCCTTTCGGAGTGACCTTACCAACCAGAATGTCGCCTGCGCCAACTTCAGCACCTACGTAAACGATACCGGCTTCGTCCAGCTTGTTCAGAGCAGCTTCACCCACGTTCGGGATGTCGGCAGTGATTTCCTCTGGCCCAAGCTTGGTGTCACGTGCCACACAGGTCAGTTCCTGAATGTGGATCGTGGTGAAGCGATCTTCTTGAACAACTCGTTCCGACAGGCAGATGGAGTCTTCGAAGTTGTAACCGTTCCAGGCCATGAACGCGATGCGCATGTTCTGACCCAGCGCCAGTTCACCCATGTCGGTGGACGGACCGTCGGCCATGATGTCGCTACGCTGAACCCGATCACCTTTACGCACCAGCGGACGCTGGTTGATGCAGGTGTTCTGGTTGGAACGGGTGTATTTGGTGAGGTTGTAGATGTCAACACCAGCTTCACCGGTTTCAACTTCATCATCAGCAACACGAACCACGATACGGCTGGCATCAACGGAATCGATCACGCCGCCACGACGAGCCACGACGCAAACGCCGGAGTCACGAGCTACGTTACGCTCCATGCCGGTACCGACCAGCGGCTTGTCAGCGCGCAGGGTTGGTACAGCTTGACGCTGCATGTTCGAACCCATCAACGCACGGTTGGCGTCATCGTGCTCGAGGAACGGGATCAGCGACGCTGCAACCGAAACAACCTGCTTCGGCGAAACGTCCATCAAGGTGACGTCTTCCGGCGCCTTGACGGTGAACTCGTTCAAGTGACGAACAGCTACCAGTTCGTCGATCAGCATTTTCTTGTCGTTCATCGTGGCCGAAGCCTGGGCGATCACGTGATCAGCTTCTTCGATGGCGGACAGGAAAACGATCTCGTCGGTGACCAAAGCGTCTTTCACCACGCGGTACGGGCTCTCGAGGAAGCCGTACTGGTTGGTGCGCGCATAGGCAGCCAGGGAGTTGATCAGACCGATGTTCGGACCTTCCGGCGTTTCAATCGGGCATACACGACCGTAGTGAGTCGGGTGTACGTCACGAACTTCAAAGCCAGCACGCTCACGAGTCAAGCCGCCAGGGCCGAGTGCAGACACACGACGCTTGTGGGTGATCTCGGACAGCGGGTTGTTCTGGTCCATGAACTGGGACAGCTGGCTGGAACCGAAGAACTCTTTCACCGCCGCAGCCACTGGCTTGGCGTTGATCAGGTCTTGCGGCATCAGGCCTTCGCTTTCAGCCATCGACAGACGCTCTTTGACCGCACGCTCAACACGTACCAGGCCAACGCGGAACTGGTTTTCAGCCATTTCGCCTACGCAGCGAACACGACGGTTACCCAGGTGGTCGATGTCATCGACGATGCCTTTACCGTTACGGATGTCGACCAGAGTCTTCAGGACCGCAACGATGTCTTCCTTGCACAACACGCCCGAACCTTCGATCTCGGTACGACCGATACGACGGTTGAACTTCATCCGGCCGACCGCAGACAGATCATAGCGCTCAGGGCTGAAGAACAGGTTGTTGAACAGAGTCTCGGCAGCGTCTTTGGTTGGCGGCTCGCCTGGACGCATCATGCGATAGATCTCGACCAGCGCTTCCAATTGGTTGCTGGTGGAGTCGATCTTCAGAGTGTCGGAGACGAACGGACCGCAGTCGATATCGTTGGTGTACAGAGTTTCGATGCGAACAACCTGGGACTTGGCGATTTTCGCCAGGATCTCGGTGTTCAGCTCGGTGTTGCACTCTGCAAGGATTTCGCCGGTTGCCGGATGCACGATGACCTTGGCTGTAGTGCGGCCCAGGACGTAGTCCAGAGGCACTTGCAGCTCTTTGATCCCTGCCTTTTCCAGCTGGTTGATGTGGCGAGCAGTAATACGACGACCTTGCTCGACAATAACCTTGCCTTTGTCATCCAGGATATCCAGGACAGCAATTTCACCGCGCAGGCGATGAGGCACCAGTTCCAGGCTGAGGTTTTCACCTTGCACGTGGAAGACGTTGGTGGTGTAGAACGCGTCCAGCACTTCTTCAGTGGTATAGCCGAGCGCGCGCAGCAATACCGATGCAGGCAGCTTGCGACGACGGTCAATACGCACGAATACGCAGTCTTTCGGATCGAACTCGAAGTCCAACCACGAACCGCGGTAAGTGGATGATGCGCGCGGAGTACAGCAGTTTACCGGAGCTGTGCGTCTTGCCACGGTCGTGGTCGAAGAACACGCCCGGGGAACGGTGCAGCTGGGAAACGATTACACGCTCGGTACCGTTGATTACGAAGGTACCGTTCTCAGTCATCAGGGGGATTTCACCCATGTAGACTTCTTGCTCTTTGATGTCCTTGATCGCTTTGTTCGACGATTCTTTGTCGAAAATGATCAGGCGCACTTTTACCCGCAACGGTACGGCGTAAGTTACACCGCGCAATACGCATTCTTTGACATCAAATGCCGGTTCGCCCAGGCGATAACCGACGTACTCCAGCGCAGCATTGCCGGAGTAGCTGATGATCGGGAAAACGGATTTGAAGGCCGCATGCAGGCCCACGTCGCGGAACTGATCTTTAGTCGCTCCCGCTTGCAAGAATTCACGATACGAATCCAGCTGGATGGCCAGGAGGTACGGCACATCCATGACGTCCGGCAACTTGCTAAAGTCCTTGCGGATACGTTTTTTCTCAGTATATGAGTAAGCCATCAGCGTTCCCCAGCTTGGTCACCTGCTTGTTTGGCCCCTCCCGACGGGAGCAGCCAGAAAATCGTGCAAACCCCATGGTTTGCTCCACCACATCGGGTGGTTACAGCTCGTTACCAGCACCGACCCAGTCGGCTGCCAATAACGGAAAAAGGCCGGTGGCAAGAGCCACCAGCCATCAGCCTTTCGCTTAACGCTCGGGCTGGAGACGCAAAGTCGATGCTTACTTCAGCTCGACTTTAGCGCCTGCTTCTTCCAGAGTGGCTTTGGCTTTGTCAGCTGCGTCTTTCGAAACAGCTTCCAGAACCATGGCAGGAGCGCCGTCAACTACAGCCTTGGCTTCTTTCAAGCCCAGACCGGTCAGTTCACGTACTGCCTTGATCACGTTAACTTTCTTCTCGCCAGTTTCGGTCAACATGACGTTGAATTCGGTTTGCTCTTCAGCAACAGCGGCAACAGCGGCTGGGCCGGCGGAAGCAGCAGCAGCGGAAACGCCGAATTTTTCTTCGAAAGCTTTGATCAGCTCAACAACCTGCAGAACCGACATTTCAGCTACGGCGTTGAGGATATCTTCTTGGGAGATAGACATTACTGTATTTCCTGAATTGGGGGACGGCCTACGCGGCCATCGAAATAAACAAAAATACGCGAAAGGAGATGCTCAGCCTTAGGCTGCAGCAGCTTCTTTTTGCTCGCGAACTGCAGCCAGAGTACGAGCCAACTTGCTGGTAGCGCCTTGAATCACGCTCATCAGCTGAGAAATAGCTTCGTTACGGGTCGGCAGTGTTGCCAGTACGTCGATTTGGTTAGCTGCGAGGAACTTGCCCTCGAACGCAGCTGCCTTGATCTCGAACTTATCCTGACTCTTGGCGAATTCCTTGAACAAACGGGCAGCAGCGCCTGGATGATCCTTGGAGAACGCGATCAGAGTCGGGCCGGTGAACACGTCGTTGAGGACACTGTATTCAGTGCCAGCAACAGCGCGCTTGAGCAGGGTGTTACGTACAACACGTACGTATACGCCAGCTTCACGAGCCTCTTTACGGAGTCCGGTCATTGCGCCTACTGTCACACCGCGGGCATCAGCCACAACAGCAGACAGGGCAACTTTGGCAGCCTCGTTGACTTCAGCGACGATGGCCTTCTTGTCTTCGAGATTAATTGCCACGGGTTTAACTCCTGCTTGTTACCGTTTCATCCAACCGGAGCCGGATGTCGTTTTGGTGTCTGATTCGGTAAGGAACCGGGAGCACCATCTGCGTAGGCTTGAGGTTTAAGACTTGCGTCGCCTACGGTCTTGGATAGCCCCCGCCAGGCAGGGACCCCAATCTTTCAATTGGCGCAATCGCTTGCGCCAACCTGCGTCTTACGCGTCGAGCGAGCCTTGGTCGATGACCAGACCTGGACCCATGGTGGTGCTCAGGGTAACGCGCTTGACGTAAATACCTTTCGAAGAAGCTGGCTTGATACGCTTCAGATCAGCGATCAGGGCTTCAACGTTTTCCTTCAGCTTGACGGCGTCGAAACCGACTTTGCCAACGGAGGTGTGAATGATGCCGTTTTTGTCGGTGCGATAACGAACCTGACCAGCCTTGGCGTTTTTAACCGCGGTAGCTACGTCTGGGGTTACGGTGCCGACTTTAGGGTTAGGCATCAGACCACGTGGGCCGAGGATCTGACCCAACTGACCAACAACGCGCATTGCATCCGGGGATGCGATAACTACGTCATAGTTCAGGTCGCCGCCTTTCATTTCGGCAGCCAGATCGTCCATACCTACACGGTCAGCGCCGGCAGCCAGAGCGGCCTCAGCAGCTGGCCCCTGGGTGAACACAGCAACGCGAACAGTCTTGCCAGTGCCGTGCGGCAGCACAGTAGCGCTACGAACGACCTGGTCGGATTTACGCGGGTCAACGCCCAGGTTTACAGCAACGTCGAACGACTCGCTGAACTTGACAGTCGACAGCTCAGCCAGCAGAGCAGCAGCGTCTACAAAGTTGTAGGCCTTGCCTGCTTCGATTTTGCCGGCGATAGCCTTTTGACGCTTGGTCAACTTAGCCATTACACACCCTCCACGTTAAGGCCCATGCTACGAGCAGAACCGGCGATAGTACGCACGGCTGCGTCCATATCAGCTGCAGTCAGATCCGCGTTTTTGGTTTTCGCGATTTCTTCCAGCTGAGCACGGGTCACGGTGCCAACCTTAACGGTGTTCGGACGAGCAGAACCGCTAGTCAGACCAGCAGCCTTCTTCAGCAGAACCGAAGCAGGTGTGGATTTGGTTTCGAAAGTGAAGCTACGGTCGCTATAGACAGTGATGATCACTGGAGTCGGCAGACCAGCTTCAAGACCCTGAGTACGGGCGTTGAAAGCCTTGCAGAATTCCATGATGTTCACGCCGTGCTGACCCAGAGCAGGACCAACAGGTGGGCTTGGGTTAGCCTGAGCGGCCTTCACTTGCAGCTTGATGTAAGCGGTAATCTTCTTGGCCATGAGGCACTCCAATTACGGGTTCGAACGCCTCGAAAGGCTCCCCGGTTACTTGCGCGTTTATCCCAGTGACGACAAAACCCCACAGCCTAGGGCTGCGGGGTTGGGATGCTTGCTCAGCTAGACCTTTTCGACCTGACTGAACTCTAACTCTACCGGAGTAGAGCGACCGAAAATGAGCACTGCCACTTGGATTCGGCTCTTTTCGTAGTTAACTTCTTCGACCGTGCCAGTGAAATCAGCAAACGGCCCATCGTTGACACGCACCGATTCGCCTGGCTCGAAGAGTGTCTTCGGCTTCGGCTTGTCGCTACCGTCAGCAACGCGACGCAGAATCGCTTCTGCCTCTTTATCTGTGATCGGTGCAGGCTTATCGGCGGTACCGCCAATGAAACCCATCACCCGAGGAGTATCCTTGACCAAGTGCCAAGTCCCCTCGTTCATGTCCATCTGGACCAGCACATAACCTGGGAAGAACTTGCGCTCGCTTTTGCGTTTCTGGCCATTACGCATTTCAACCACTTCTTCAGTGGGAACCAGAATTTCGCCGAAGCCATCTTCCATGCCAGCCAGCTTTACGCGCTCTACCAACGAGCGCATGACATGCTTCTCGTAACCGGAGTAAGCATGCACAACGTACCAACGCTTAGCCACGGGACACCCTTAGCCGACAATCAAGGAAACAAGCCAGCCGAGGAGGGAGTCAAGCCCCCACAACAGCAACGCCATAACCAGAACAACAGCCACAACAATCAACGTGGTCTGCGTGGTTTCTTGGCGAGTTGGCCATACGACTTTACGAATCTCGGTGCGAGCTTCCTTAACCAGTACAAAGAAAGACTTGCCCTTGACTGTCTGCAGGCCTACAAAGGCAGCTACAGCAGCAATGGCGAGCAAAGCTAGTACGCGGTACAGGATCGGCGAAGCAGAGTAATACTGATTGCCAACAACGCCAACAACCACCAAAGCGACTACTACTAGCCACTTGAGCAGATCGAAGCGAGAGCCTTGAGCTTCAGCTTTAGGAGTCATCTATGAAGATCCTGTGAAAAGAAAGCCAGACACACCAAGTGAATCTGGCAGGTCAGGAGGGAATCGAACCCCCAACCTACGGTTTTGGAGACCGTCGCTCTGCCAATTGAGCTACTGACCTAAAACAAAATCAGGCCGACCATTATGCCGGCCTGAAAAAGACATTACAACAACTTACTCGATGACTTTAGCCACGACACCAGCGCCGACGGTACGACCGCCTTCACGGATAGCGAAACGAAGACCATCTTCCATCGCGATGGTTTTGATCAGGGTAACGGTCATCTGAACGTTATCACCCGGCATCACCATTTCAACGCCTTCTGGCAATTCGCAGTTACCGGTCACATCCGTAGTACGGAAGTAGAACTGTGGACGGTAACCCTTGAAGAACGGCGTATGACGACCACCCTCCTCCTTGCTCAGAACATAAACCTCTGCAGTGAACTTGGTGTGAGGCTTGACAGTGCCTGGCTTGACCAGGACCTGGCCACGCTCTACATCATCACGCTTGGTGCCACGCAGCAGCACACCACAGTTCTCGCCAGCACGACCTTCGTCGAGCAGCTTGCGGAACATCTCAACACCAGTACAAGTAGTTTTGACAGTGTCACGAAGACCCACAATCTCAACTTCTTCCTGAATGCGAACAATGCCACGCTCAACACGACCAGTCACAACAGTACCGCGACCGGAGATCGAGAACACATCCTCGATCGGCATCAGGAACGGCTTGTCGATAGCACGCTCAGGCTGCGGAATGTAGCTATCCAGAGTCTCAACCAACTTCTTGACGGCAGTAGTACCCATCTCGTTGTCATCTTGACCGTTCAACGCCATCAGCGCAGAACCAATGATGATCGGAGTGTCATCACCTGGGAAATCGTAAGTACTCAGCAGATCGCGCACTTCCATCTCAACCAGCTCGAGCAGCTCCGCATCATCTACCATGTCAGCCTTGTTCAGGAAGACAACAATGTACGGAACGCCAACCTGGCGAGAGAGCAGGATATGCTCGCGGGTTTGCGGCATCGGACCATCAGCGGCCGAGCAAACCAGGATCGCGCCATCCATCTGAGCGGCACCGGTGATCATGTTTTTTACGTAGTCAGCGTGACCTGGACAGTCAACGTGTGCGTAGTGACGCACGGCCGAATCGTATTCAACGTGAGCGGTGTTGATGGTGATGCCACGAGCTTTTTCTTCTGGGGCACTATCGATTTTGTCGAAGTCGACTTTTGCCGAACCGAAAACTTCGGAGCAGACACGAGTCAAGGCTGCGGTCAGAGTAGTTTTGCCATGGTCTACGTGACCGATGGTACCTACGTTGACGTGCGGCTTATTACGTTCGAACTTTTCCTTAGCCATCGAAATAACTCCCAGCAGAAGAATTGAGCAAGTAACATCAGCCATTAAAACAAAGGCAGATATTTTCATATCTGCCTTGTTATATGGAGCTCTTGAGCGGATTTGAACCGCTGACCTCACCCTTACCAAGGGTGTGCTCTACCAACTGAGCTACAAGAGCGCAACACTTTGCAGGACCTGCAAACTTGGAGCGGGTAGCGGGAATCGAACCCGCATCATCAGCTTGGAAGGCTGAGGTTCTACCACTAAACTATACCCGCGGAGCTTGCAGCTCTCGCTAAAAATGGTGGAGGGGGAAGGATTCGAACCTTCGAAGTCGTAGACGTCAGATTTACAGTCTGATCCCTTTGGCCGCTCGGGAACCCCTCCTAAGCGAGCCGGCATTCTATATCATGCCAGCCTTCTGTCAAGCATTTTCTCATTAAAAACCTGAGGTTAGCTGCGTTGACCTCGTTTCGCACTGTTTACCGTAGAAGGTCTTCACTGCGAAGCGGGCGCCATTCTATTCAAACTATTCGACGGGTGCAACCCCCTCGCACGGCATTATTTTATGTTTTAACTCATTGAATTCTTTAGAAAGGTTTTGCAGCTTCGAGTCATCCAGTAAACGCCGGCTTTCAGGCGTCACACGGAGCCAAAATCCTCCAGATTCCAGGGCATCCTTAGGCAAGACCTGAGCCTTGATCTCCAAACCACTCAACCGACGCTCGATCGCCTGTACCGTTTCCTGACGAGCAAAACCTCCCACATAGAGGCAATCACCGTCCGCCTGGAGAGGCTTACCTTTATCGCGAGCAACGTCAGTCGTCTCGCTCAACAAACGTATGTCCTGCTGAGAGCCTCGATACAAGCTCAGGGGCGTCACATCCTTCGCACGAAGGGGCGCCTCTTGTTGATGCCAGACGTAATAAAAAACATTGAGGACGACCAGCAACAGAAACAACCAACGCATAAGAACCTCAGGGCAAGGGACACGCCATAGCCAAACCTACAAACACCAGATCAGGAACCACCCTGGCATCAGGCACGATCCCGGCAACCAGGTCAGCATCACCACCAGTGAGGAATACAGTGAAACCCTCTCCCCAATAGCTGCGCGCCAGCTGGAGCTGGGTCAGGACAAAACCCTGAAGCATCAAGGAACACCCTCTCTCAACTGCCTCTACAGTTGTGCGACCAGGCACAAGGCTTTCCAGAGCGCGCTCAGCCGCAAGATCGCCATAGCGGATTCTTCGGGTATGGGTGCGCAACTGATTGCGCATCAAGGGCATACCTGGACAAATGAATCCCCCAAGATGCTCTCCGTCGCTCGCAATAAAGTCTGCAGTGACCGCCGTGCCGAAATCCAACACAAGACAGGCGCCCGAGGCTAGGTGGAACCCTCCAAGCATCGCAAGCCATCGATCAAGACCAAGCCTTTCATAATCATCGTAGCCATTACGGACGCCGGACATTTCGCGGGCAGACACCGCACACATGACGGACACCCCAAACGCGTCAGTCAAAAGGCAAATCAGGGCACTGGTTTCTTCACCAGTCCTGACACTCACCAATCGACAATGCTTGAGAGCCAACCCATTGACCTGCTTCAAGCTCTCCAGCAAGGCAAGATCCGAATCGACAATACCTTCCGCAACCACTGACCGGACGTCCGCACCGAGCAACCGCCACTTTATAAAGCTATTACCGCAGTCGAGCTCAAGAATCATCACGCAACCTCAAACTGAGCTCACCGCCACTAAAGACTTTTTCCACATCACCCACCTTCAAGCGCAAGGCACCCTGATTATCGATACCCATTACAACGCCATCTATCTGGTTGACGCCGGCAATCAATGAGACAGCCCGCCCCTGCCACAGATGGTTTTGCTCCCACTCATCATGGCTGGCTGAAAAGCCGTCGCGCTGATGACGCTCCAAGTAAGCCTGGAGCATCAAACCCAGCTCCACCACCAAGAGATTGCGGTCAAACACCCTGCCAGACTCAAGCCGCATGGACGTCCACTGCTGATCAACCTCTTCAGCGGCCTGCATGTTCACATTGATTCCAACACCTAACACTACGTGGCACACGTCAGCAGGATCGCCCACCAACTCTAGGAGTATCCCCGCGATCTTTTTCTGACCAACAAGAAGGTCATTGGGCCATTTTAGCCCCACCCCGGAAACCCCCTGCTTTCGCAAGGCATGCATTACCGCAAGCCCTACGACCAAACTCAAGCCTTCCAGCTGCCGCATACCACCCTCGATGCGTAGCACGAGGCTGTAATAGATGTTTTCTGCAAATGGACTCACCCATTTACGACCTCGCCTTCCGCGACCAGCAGTCTGTCGCTCTGCCAGTACCAGGAACGGCGCAGCCCTACCTCGCCCGATAGCGCGCAAGGCTTCAGCATTAGTAGAGTCAACAGAGTCAAAAACCTGCGCAGGCCAACCGCAAATAGACGACTTTTCATCTATTTCCACAGGATCAAGTAGCGTCAATGGCGCAGCCAATTGATAGCCGCGACCGCGTACCTTATGAATTGACAGACCCAATTCAGCCTCTAAAAGCTGAAGCTGCTTCCACACAGCACTTCGACTGACACCCAAGGCTATGCCCAAGGCCTCACCTGAATGGAATCGGCCATCCTTTAGAAGCTTTAACAAAGTCAGCATGCAAGTCCCGCCTCACAATGAGGCCCGAATGATAGCCATGCCCCGAGCCGTTGCATAGAAACCCTATTGAGCGGATTTTTCTTCGGACAAAACAAAACCCCTACCTGCATACGCAGATAGGGGTTTCGGAATTTAATCTTGACGATGACCTACTCTCACATGGGGAAACCCCACACTACCATCGGCGATGCATCGTTTCACTGCTGAGTTCGGGATGGGATCAGGTGGTTCCAATGCTCTATGGTCGTCAAGAAATTCGGGTACTGAGTCGTGACCAGCTGGCCTCGCTTCAGCAAATTGGGTATGTGATAGCTTTCGGTGTTTGTGAGTCTTTCGAACTTTCGGTTCGTTTCGTCTTCACACACCGCAATCTGCTCTTTCGACGCAAATTGCTTGGGTGTTATATGGTCAAGCCTCACGGGCAATTAGTATTGGTTAGCTCAACGCCTCACAGCGCTTACACACCCAACCTATCAACGTCGTAGTCTTCGACGGCCCTTCAGGGGACTCAAGGTCCCAGTGAGATCTCATCTTGAGGCTAGTTTCCCGCTTAGATGCTTTCAGCGGTTATCTATTCCGAACATAGCTACCCGGCAATGCCACTGGCGTGACAACCGGAACACCAGAGGTTCGTCCACTCCGGTCCTCTCGTACTAGGAGCAGCCCCTCTCAAATCTCAAACGTCCACGGCAGATAGGGACCGAACTGTCTCACGACGTTCTAAACCCAGCTCGCGTACCACTTTAAATGGCGAACAGCCATACCCTTGGGACCGGCTTCAGCCCCAGGATGTGATGAGCCGACATCGAGGTGCCAAACACCGCCGTCGATATGAACTCTTGGGCGGTATCAGCCTGTTATCCCCGGAGTACCTTTTATCCGTTGAGCGATGGCCCTTCCATACAGAACCACCGGATCACTAAGACCTACTTTCGTACCTGCTCGACGTGTCTGTCTCGCAGTCAAGCGCGCTTTTGCCTTTATACTCTACGACCGATTTCCGACCGGTCTGAGCGCACCTTCGTACTCCTCCGTTACTCTTTAGGAGGAGACCGCCCCAGTCAAACTACCCACCATACACTGTCCTCGATCCGGATAACGGACCTGAGTTAGAACCTCAAAGTTGCCAGGGTGGTATTTCAAGGTTGGCTCCACGCGAACTGGCGTCCACGCTTCAAAGCCTCCCACCTATCCTACACAAGCAAATTCAAAGTCCAGTGCAAAGCTATAGTAAAGGTTCACGGGGTCTTTCCGTCTAGCCGCGGATACACTGCATCTTCACAGCGATTTCAATTTCACTGAGTCTCGGGTGGAGACAGCGCCGCCATCGTTACGCCATTCGTGCAGGTCGGAACTTACCCGACAAGGAATTTCGCTACCTTAGGACCGTTATAGTTACGGCCGCCGTTTACCGGGGCTTCGATCAAGAGCTTCGCGTTAGCTAACCCCATCAATTAACCTTCCGGCACCGGGCAGGCGTCACACCCTATACGTCCACTTTCGTGTTTGCAGAGTGCTGTGTTTTTAATAAACAGTCGCAGCGGCCTGGTATCTTCGACCGGCATGGGCTTACGCAGTAAATGCTTCACCCTCACCGGCGCACCTTCTCCCGAAGTTACGGTGCCATTTTGCCTAGTTCCTTCACCCGAGTTCTCTCAAGCGCCTTGGTATTCTCTACCCAACCACCTGTGTCGGTTTGGGGTACGGTTCCTGGTTACCTGAAGCTTAGAAGCTTTTCTTGGAAGCATGGCATCAACCACTTCGTGTTCTAAAAGAACACTCGTCATCAGCTCTCGGCCTTAGAATCCCGGATTTACCTAAGATTCCAGCCTACCACCTTAAACTTGGACAACCAACGCCAAGCTGGCCTAGCCTTCTCCGTCCCTCCATCGCAATAACCAGAAGTACAGGAATATTAACCTGTTTTCCATCGACTACGCTTTTCAGCCTCGCCTTAGGGACCGACTAACCCTGCGTCGATTAACGTTGCGCAGGAAACCTTGGTCTTTCGGCGTGGGTGTTTTTCACACCCATTGTCGTTACTCATGTCAGCATTCGCACTTCTGATACCTCCAGCAAGCTTCTCAACTCACCTTCACAGGCTTACAGAACGCTCCTCTACCGCATCACCTAAGTGATACCCGTAGCTTCGGTGTATGGTTTGAGCCCCGTTACATCTTCCGCGCAGGCCGACTCGACTAGTGAGCTATTACGCTTTCTTTAAAGGGTGGCTGCTTCTAAGCCAACCTCCTAGCTGTCTAAGCCTTCCCACATCGTTTCCCACTTAACCATAACTTTGGGACCTTAGCTGACGGTCTGGGTTGTTTCCCTTTTCACGACGGACGTTAGCACCCGCCGTGTGTCTCCCATGCTCGGCACTTGTAGGTATTCGGAGTTTGCATCGGTTTGGTAAGTCGGGATGACCCCCTAGCCGAAACAGTGCTCTACCCCCTACAGTGATACATGAGGCGCTACCTAAATAGCTTTCGAGGAGAACCAGCTATCTCCGAGCTTGATTAGCCTTTCACTCCGATCCACAGGTCATCCGCTAACTTTTCAACGGTAGTCGGTTCGGTCCTCCAGTTAGTGTTACCCAACCTTCAACCTGCCCATGGATAGATCGCCCGGTTTCGGGTCTATTCCCAGCGACTAGACGCCCTATTAAGACTCGCTTTCGCTACGCCTCCCCTATTCGGTTAAGCTCGCCACTGAAAATAAGTCGCTGACCCATTATACAAAAGGTACGCAGTCACCCAACAAAGTGGGCTCCCACTGCTTGTACGCATACGGTTTCAGGATCTATTTCACTCCCCTCTCCGGGGTTCTTTTCGCCTTTCCCTCACGGTACTAGTTCACTATCGGTCAGTCAGTAGTATTTAGCCTTGGAGGATGGTCCCCCCATATTCAGACAAAGTTTCTCGTGCTCCGTCCTACTCGATTTCATGACTAAGAGATTTTCGCGTACAGGGCTATCACCCACTATGGCCGCACTTTCCAGAGCGTTCCGCTAATCTCAAAGCCACTTAAGGGCTAGTCCCCGTTCGCTCGCCACTACTAAGGGAATCTCGGTTGATTTCTTTTCCTCAGGGTACTTAGATGTTTCAGTTCCCCTGGTTCGCTTCTTAAGCCTATGTATTCAGCTTAAGATACCTAACTTATGTTAGGTGGGTTCCCCCATTCAGACATCTCCGGATCAAAGTCTGTTTGCCGACTCCCCGAAGCTTTTCGCAGGCTACCACGTCTTTCATCGCCTCTGACTGCCAAGGCATCCACCGTATGCGCTTCTTCACTTGACCATATAACCCCAAGCAATCTGGTTATACTGTGAAGACGACATTCGCCGAAAATTCGAATTTCTCAATTAAGAGAACTCACAAATTTTACCTTAGCCTGATCCGTTACCAGTGAAAGTAACGTCCAGTCTATCTTTCTATCACATACCCAAATTTTTAAAGAACGATCTAATCAAAGACTAGAAATCAACATTCATCACCGTCTTGGTGGAATGCTCATTTCTAAGCTTTCAACAATCAGAAGCAGTAGTGGTGGAGCCAAACGGGATCGAACCGTTGACCTCCTGCGTGCAAGGCAGGCGCTCTCCCAGCTGAGCTATGGCCCCGTATTTCTACAGGCGTTTCCCACACAAGCAAAATTGGTGGGTCTGGGCAGATTCGAACTGCCGACCTCACCCTTATCAGGGGTGCGCTCTAACCAACTGAGCTACAGACCCAATTTCGGGCTGCTTCTTTATCGTCTTCTTCAATGAATCAAGCAATTCGTGTGGGAACTTATGGAGCAGCTGATGTCGTCGATTAAGGAGGTGATCCAGCCGCAGGTTCCCCTACGGCTACCTTGTTACGACTTCACCCCAGTCATGAATCACACCGTGGTAACCGTCCCCCCGAAGGTTAGACTAGCTACTTCTGGTGCAACCCACTCCCATGGTGTGACGGGCGGTGTGTACAAGGCCCGGGAACGTATTCACCGCGACATTCTGATTCGCGATTACTAGCGATTCCGACTTCACGCAGTCGAGTTGCAGACTGCGATCCGGACTACGATCGGTTTTCTGGGATTAGCTCCACCTCGCGGCTTGGCAACCCTCTGTACCGACCATTGTAGCACGTGTGTAGCCCAGGCCGTAAGGGCCATGATGACTTGACGTCATCCCCACCTTCCTCCGGTTTGTCACCGGCAGTCTCCTTAGAGTGCCCACCATTACGTGCTGGTAACTAAGGACAAGGGTTGCGCTCGTTACGGGACTTAACCCAACATCTCACGACACGAGCTGACGACAGCCATGCAGCACCTGTCTCAATGTTCCCGAAGGCACCAATCTATCTCTAGAAAGTTCATTGGATGTCAAGGCCTGGTAAGGTTCTTCGCGTTGCTTCGAATTAAACCACATGCTCCACCGCTTGTGCGGGCCCCCGTCAATTCATTTGAGTTTTAACCTTGCGGCCGTACTCCCCAGGCGGTCAACTTAATGCGTTAGCTGCGCCACTAAGAGCTCAAGGCTCCCAACGGCTAGTTGACATCGTTTACGGCGTGGACTACCAGGGTATCTAATCCTGTTTGCTCCCCACGCTTTCGCACCTCAGTGTCAGTATTAGTCCAGGTGGTCGCCTTCGCCACTGGTGTTCCTTCCTATATCTACGCATTTCACCGCTACACAGGAAATTCCACCACCCTCTACCATACTCTAGCTCGACAGTTTTGAATGCAGTTCCCAGGTTGAGCCCGGGGATTTCACATCCAACTTAACGAACCACCTACGCGCGCTTTACGCCCAGTAATTCCGATTAACGCTTGCACCCTCTGTATTACCGCGGCTGCTGGCACAGAGTTAGCCGGTGCTTATTCTGTCGGTAACGTCAAAACACTTACGTATTAGGTAAATGCCCTTCCTCCCAACTTAAAGTGCTTTACAATCCGAAGACCTTCTTCACACACGCGGCATGGCTGGATCAGGCTTTCGCCCATTGTCCAATATTCCCCACTGCTGCCTCCCGTAGGAGTCTGGACCGTGTCTCAGTTCCAGTGTGACTGATCATCCTCTCAGACCAGTTACGGATCGTCGCCTTGGTGAGCCATTACCTCACCAACTAGCTAATCCGACCTAGGCTCATCTGATAGCGCAAGGCCCGAAGGTCCCCTGCTTTCTCCCGTAGGACGTATGCGGTATTAGCGTCCGTTTCCGAGCGTTATCCCCCACTACCAGGCAGATTCCTAGGCATTACTCACCCGTCCGCCGCTCGCCACCAGGTACAAGTACCCGTGCTGCCGCTCGACTTGCATGTGTTAGGCCTGCCGCCAGCGTTCAATCTGAGCCATGATCAAACTCTTCAGTTCAAACATCTTTGGGTTTTTAAGAAACCCTAAACTTGGCTCAGCAATCGTTGGTTACATCTTTGATTTCTCGCGGAGTAACTTGTGATGCTGATAATCTTGTTGACTATCAGTCTGACTCCACAAGCACCCACACGAATTGCTTGATTCAATTGTTAAAGAGCGGTGGGTTAAGATCTTTCGTCTCAACCGAGGCGCGCATTCTACAGCAGCGCCAGTTACTGTCAAGCGGTTATTTTCAGAAGTTTTCAAAGTTTCCTTTGCAACTTCAACCACTTGCGCTTCCGATCTCTCGTTAGCGGGAGCCGAATTCTACAGCGTTACTCGCTGCTGTCAACACCTCTTTTGTTCCGCTTTCGACCGAGAAGATCGAACCGTTAACAAGGCGACAACACACTGCCTTATCAACTCCTTCTGGGCTTCGATGACCTGAAGCAACTCGCTGCCGAAAACTGCGTAACTCTTTGTTTACCAAGGAGTTTTCCGTTTCGACTGCGCCGGAAGTGGGGCGAATTATAGACTTCCAGAATCTGCCGTCAAGCACTGATTTCAGCTTTATTCGGATTTGAGCGTAATACGCGCAAAAGCCTTCTTACCAGCCTGACAAACATGGGTCGCGCCCAGTACGTATATAAAGGTGCGATCGACAACCTCACCATCTATACGCACGCCGCCCGAATTCAGAAGATCGCGCGCCACTGCCGAGTTCTTCACCAAGCCCGCCTTATTAAGGACAGCAGCAATCGGCATATCTTCAGCAGCAGTCAGCTCGATCTCTGGCAGATCATCCGGCAGCTCGCCTTCCTTCATACGGTTCCCCGCCGCACGGTGAGCACTGGCCGCAGCCTCCTCCCCATGGAAACGCGCAACAATCTCTTCAGCCAGCTTGATTTTGATGTCCCTTGGATTGGCACCTGCTTCGACATCAGCACGGAACGCAATGATCTCATCCATGGAACGGAAGCTGAGCAATTCGAAATAGCGCCACATCAGCGCATCCGGAATGGAAACCAGCTTGCTGTACATGACCCCAGGCGCTTCCTGGATGCCGACGTAGTTGCCCAACGACTTGGACATCTTCTTCACGCCGTCCAGACCTTCGAGCAACGGCATGGTCAGAATGCACTGCGGCTCCTGCCCATAACCACGCTGCAGTTCACGCCCCATCAGCAGGTTGAACTTCTGATCGGTACCACCCAACTCGACGTCCGCGCGCAAGGCCACCGAGTCATAACCCTGAACCAACGGATACAGGAACTCATGAATGGCGATCGGCTGATTGGTTGTGTAACGCTTGTCGAAGTCATCGCGCTCGAGCATGCGAGCCACGGTGTACTGCGAAGTCAGACGAATGAAGTCGGCCGGCCCCATCTGATCCATCCAGGTGGAGTTGAATGCCACTTCGGTTTTGGCCGGATCGAGAATCTTGAAAACCTGAGTCTTGTAGGTCTCGGCATTCTCGAGAACCTGCTCGCGGGTCAGCGGAGGACGGGTGGCACTCTTGCCACTCGGATCGCCGATCATCCCGGTGAAGTCTCCTATAAGGAAGATCACCTGGTGCCCCAGCTCCTGGAACTGACGCAGCTTATTAATAAGCACTGTGTGACCCAGGTGCAAATCCGGCGCGGTCGGATCGAAGCCCGCCTTAATACGTAGCGGCTGGCCACGCTTGAGCTTTTCGATCAGCTCGGACTCGACCAACAGTTCTTCTGCACCACGTTTGATCAGCGCTAGCTGCTCTTCAACCGACTTCATAACAGACCCGCAAGGCTCAGATTCAAAGGGAACCAACCATACAAGATCGCGCACCAAATACAAGTTTTGCCCGGCGCACGCACGCCAATCCACAGACAGAGCATCCGCAGGCTTGCTTCAGAGATGATTTGGTTATATTTTATACAGTTATTTCATCTTCATCATGTCATTCATCTTTTCCAATTCATCTTTTCAAAGTCAAAAATTACCTATGACCACAGAACCGTCTAAAGCGCCGCCGCTTTACCCGAAGACCCACCTGCTTGCCGCAAGTGGGATCGCCGCCCTTCTCAGCCTGGCTCTCCTGGTATTTCCTTCCAGTGATGTTGAAGCCAAAAAGACGACCCTGAGCCTTGAACTGGAAAGTCCTGCTGAACAACTGACACAAGATCAAGACGCTGCCGATGCCGTCCAAGCCACAAATGAACCGGCAGGCTCCCCGTTCGCGCAGATCGAAGACAGCGCCGAAGACACCAAGGAAACCGCTCAAGCCGCCCCTGCGCCAGTGGTCGAACCAAAGAAAGCCCCCAACCATAAAGAAGTCATTGTTGGCAAAGGCGACACCCTCTCTACCCTGTTTGCAAAGGTCGGCCTGCCCGCCGCCTCAGTGCATGAAATTTTGGCCAGCGACAAGCAAGCCAAACAGTTCAGCCAACTCAAGCATGGTCAGAAGCTCGAATTCGAACTGAACCCTGAAGGCCAGTTGACCAACCTGCACAGCAAAGTCAGCGACCTCGAAAGCATCACCCTGACCAAGAACGACAAGGGTTATGTGTTCAACCGTATTACCGCCAAACCGACCGTACGCTCCGCCTACGTTCACGGCGTGATCAATAGCTCGCTGTCGCAGTCCGCGGCTCGCGCCGGCCTGTCCCACAGCCTGACCATGGACATGGCCAGCGTGTTTGGCTACGACGTCGACTTCGCCCAGGATATTCGCCAAGGCGACGAATTCGATGTGATCTACGAACAGAAAGTCGTCAACGGCAAGGCTGTCGGCACTGGCCCGATCCTGTCCGCACGCTTCACCAACCGCGGCAAGACCTACACCGCCGTGCGTTACACCAACAAACAAGGCAACAGCAGCTATTACACGGCTGACGGCAACAGCATGCGCAAGGCATTCATCCGTACTCCGGTAGACTTCGCCCGCATCAGCTCGAAATTCTCCATGGGCCGCAAGCATCCGATCCTGAACAAGATCCGCGCGCACAAAGGTGTCGATTACGCAGCACCACGCGGTACGCCGATCAAGGCAACCGGGGACGGCAAAGTTCTGCTGGCCGGTCGCCGTGGTGGTTACGGCAACACCATCATCATTCAGCACGGCAACACCTACCGTACGTTGTACGGCCACATGCAAGGTTTCGCCAAAGGCGTGCAGACTGGCGGCAGCGTCAAACAAGGCCAGGTGATCGGCTACATCGGCACCACCGGCCTGTCGACCGGCCCGCACTTGCACTATGAATTCCAGGTCAATGGCGTGCACGTCGATCCACTGGGCCAGAAGCTGCCGATGGCTGACCCGATTGCCAAAGGCGAGCGCTCGCGCTTCCTCGCGCAAAGCCAGCCATTGATGGCTCGGATGGACCAAGAGAAGGCCACCATGCTCGCGTCGAGCAAACGCTAAGCATGGCGCTCTATATAGGCGTGATGTCCGGGACCAGCCTTGATGGCCTGGACATTGCGCTGATCGAACAAACCCCGGCGATCAAACTGATCGCCACGCACTACATCCCCATGCCTGAATCCCTGCGCGCCGAGCTGCTTGGCTTGTGCGCCAGCGGCCCGGACGAGATTGCCCGCTCCGCCATCGCCCAACAGAACTGGGTGAATCTGGCAGCACAGGGCATTCACACCCTCCTCGATCAACAAAACCTGAAAGCCGAAGACATTCGCGCGATTGGCAGCCACGGCCAGACCATTCGCCACGAACCGGCACGCGGGTTCACGGTGCAAATCGGCAACCCCGCCCTGCTGACCGAGCTGACTGGCATCACCGTGGTCGGTGATTTCCGCAGTCGCGACGTCGCCGCAGGCGGCCAGGGCGCGCCACTGGTTCCAGCCTTTCACGAAGCCTTGTTTGAAGAACAGCCAGGCAACCGAGCAGTATTGAACGTCGGCGGTTTCAGTAACTTGAGCCTGATCGAGCCTGGCAAACCTGTCGCCGGTTTCGACTGCGGCCCGGGCAATGTGCTGCTGGATGCCTGGATTCACCAGCAACGCGGCGACAATTTCGATCGCGACGGCCGATGGGCAGCCAGCGGCAAGGTTGAACCCACCTTGTTGAGCGAGCTACTCAGTGATCCATTTTTCGTGACCAAAGGCCCCAAGAGCACCGGCCGCGAAGTATTCAACCTGCCTTGGCTGACGCAGCACCTCTCGCACTTGCCCACCTTCGCTCCTGAAGATGTACAGGCGACCCTGCTCGAACTGACCGCCCTGACCATTATTGAGTCACTGCAAAGCGCCCAATCAGATACCCGTGAATTACTGGTCTGCGGCGGCGGCGCCCACAACGCTACGCTGATGGCCCGCCTGGCGAGCCTGCTACCGAATGCCAAAGTCAGCAGCACCGCCGCTTACGGTGTCGACCCGGACTGGGTCGAAGCCATGGCCTTCGCCTGGCTGGCCCATTGCTGCCTCGAAGGCATCGCCGCCAACCGCCCAAGCGTCACCGGTGCCCGCGGCTTGCGCGTACTCGGCGCCATCTACCCTGCTTAAAGGCCAGACAGCAAAACGCCGCAGGGCTGTGAAACCCTGCGGCGCCTTGTAATTCGGTGATGCGCGATCAGATCGAGAACGAAGAACCGCAACCACAGGTGGTGCTGGCGTTCGGATTCTTGATCACGAACCGCGAACCTTCCAGACCTTCCTGATAATCCACCTCAGCACCTGCCAGGTACTGGAAGCTCATCGGGTCTACGACCAGACTCACACCTTCGCGCTCGACGATGGTGTCGTCATCGGCCACTTCTTCATCGAAGGTGAAGCCGTACTGAAAACCTGAACAACCACCGCCCGTAACAAATACGCGCAGCTTCAAGCGATCATTCCCCTCTTCATCGACCAGGCTCTTCACCTTGTGCGCGGCACCGTGGGTGAATTGCAAAGCCGTGGGGGTGAAGGATTCGACGCTCATGCTAACTATCTCCCGGCGTTACGCCGCCATAATGCGTGATGACGGGCATTATCCGCTTCTCCTAGAAAATTGGTCAACTATTAGAAGGAGCAGCGGCAAGCTTCAAGTCGTTAGCTTTAAGCTTAAGGCTTACAACTTGAAGCTTGTGGCTGCGCTTAAGGCAGCATGCCCGCGTGGGACAGACCCAAGCGTTCATCCAGCCCGAACAGGATGTTCAGGTTCTGCACCGCCTGGCCCGACGCGCCCTTGACCAGGTTATCGATCACTGACAACACCACCACCAGGTCACCATCCTGTGGACGATGCACGGCGATACGGCAAACGTTGGCACCGCGCACGCTGCGCGTTTCCGGATGGCTGCCGGCCGGCATCACATCGACGAACGGTTCGTTGGCATAACGCTTTTCAAACAGCGCCTGCAGATCCACTGAACGATCGACGACGGTCGCGTACAGCGTCGAGTGAATGCCGCGAATCATCGGCGTCAGGTGCGGAACGAAAGTCAGGCCGACGTCCTTGCCCGATGCGCGACGCAGACCCTGGCGAATTTCCGGCAGGTGACGGTGCCCTTTGACCGCGTAAGCCTTCATGCTTTCCGACGTCTCGGAGTACAAGGAACCTACCGCTGCGCCCCGACCGGCACCGCTGACACCCGACTTGCAGTCAGCGATCAAACGGGAAGTGTCCGCCAGACCGGCTTCGAGCAATGGCAGGAAACCCAACTGGGTTGCGGTTGGATAGCAACCCGGCACGGCGATCAGGCGCGCTTGCTTGATCTGCTCGCGATTGACTTCCGGCAGGCCATAGACCGCCTCTTCCAGCAACTCCGGTGCACCGTGCGGCTGGCCGTACCACTTGGCCCATTCATCAGCGTCTTGCAGACGGAAATCCGCCGACAGATCGATGACCTTGGTGCCGGCAGCCAGCAGTTCGCCGGCCAGAGCATGGGCAACACCGTGTGGTGTGGCGAAGAACACCACATCGCAGGCGCCCAGGGTCTTGATGTCCGGAACGCTGAACGCCAGGCCGTCGTAGTGGCCTCGCAGGTTCGGATACATATCAGCCACGGCCAGACCGGCCTCGGATCGGGAAGTGATCACTACCACTTCAGCTTGCGGATGCTGTGCCAACAGACGCAGCAGTTCGACACCGGTGTAACCCGTGCCGCCGACGATACCGACCTTGACCATAAACCTGCCCTCAACGAACCCACTGGAAAGCCGTCGATAATAGGGCCCGTATCGTCCTGCGACAACCGGCAAGGTGACGTGCGGACGCTCAAGCCTCTACTATCCGGGCTACCGTGAACCTGGGAATAACTAAAAATGCTTTATCTGTGGCTCAAAGCGCTTCACATCGTCAGCATGGTCTGCTGGTTTGCCGGCCTGTTTTACCTGCCGCGACTGTTCGTCTATCACGCGCAAAGCGAAGACACCGTCAGCAAGGAACGCTTCAGCCTCATGGAGCGCAAGTTGTATCGGGGCATCATGGGCCCGGCGATGATCGCCACCCTGGTCTTCGGCCTTGCCCTGATCTACCTCAACCCGAGCATCTTCAGCCAGGGCGCCTGGATGCACGCCAAGTTGACCCTCGTGGTGATCCTGATCGGCTACCACCACATGTGCGGCGCCCAGGTAAAACGTTTTGCCCGTGGCGAAAACACCCCGCAGCCATGTCTTTTATCGCTGGTTCAATGAAGTGCCGGTTCTGATATTGCTGGCTATCGTAATTCTGGTCGTCGTTCGGCCGTTCTAATCCAATAAGCAAACATCTATCGGGGTACTTCCAATGTCGCTGCCCGCTCTGCTCGAACAACGTCTGCGCCTGCCGGTAGTGGCCGCGCCGATGTTCCTGATCTCCAATCCTCAGCTGGTGCTGGCCTGCTGCCGAAATGGCGTAGTGGGCAGTTTTCCTGCGCTGAACCAGCGCGAGAGCAGCGGCTTCAAGGCCTGGTTGGAAGAAATCGAAGCAGGCTTGGCGACACTGGAAAACCCGGCGCCGTACGCGGTGAACCTGATCGTCCACAACAGCAACCCGCGCCTGCAAGCGGACCTGGATATCTGCATCGAGCACAAGGTGCCGATCGTGATCACCAGCCTCGGTGCCGTGAAAGAACTGGTCGATGCTGTGCACAGCTATGGCGGCTTGGTGTTTCACGACGTGACGACGCGCCGCCACGCGGAGAAAGCCGCCGAGGCGGGTGTCGACGGTTTGATCGCGGTGGCGGCGGGAGCCGGCGGACACGCCGGAACCTGGAGCCCGTTTTCGCTGATTGCCGAGATTCGCCAGTTCTTTGACAAGACCCTGCTGCTGGCCGGCTGCCTGAACCATGGCCACGAGATTCTCGCCGCACAATTGCTCGGTGCGGATTTGGCCTACTTCGGCACGCGATTTATCGGCACCACTGAAAGTCACGCGCCTGACGCCTACAAGGAGATGTTGCTGACATCCAGAGCGGCGGACATTGTTCATACTCCAGCGGTGTCGGGTGTACCGGCGAGTTTCATGCGCCAGAGCCTGGAGGCCGCCGGCTTCGACATGGCCGCCTTGCAGGGCAAGGGTGAAGTGAACTTCGGTTCCAAGCTCAAGCCCATCAGCGATGAAGCCAAAGCCTGGAAAACCGTGTGGTCTGCCGGGCAGGGTGTAGGGGAAATCGATGACCTGCCGAGTGTCGATCAATTGGTCGCACGGCTGGACGCGGAATACCGAAAGGCGCTGGAGCTGGCGGCACAACTGCCAAAACGCTGGCCGCGCTGAGATGAAAATTTTGGCCAGCCCACCCGGCTGGCTTTACACTCCACACCTGTAACGTTTCCTAACTTAATTTCTCGCGACAAGGATGCCTCGCAATGAGCGACAACCGTTTCAAGATTGTTTTCGACGGCGCTCTGCTGCCAGGTGTTGATGTCACTACCGCCAAGTTTAATCTCGCCGAGCTGTATAAAAGCGAAGTGGCTGCCGTTGAACGGCTGTTCACCGGCAAGACGGTCACGCTCAAGCAAGGCTTGTCGCAGATCGACGCGCAAACCTACCTGCAGGCGCTGACGAAAACCGGTATCGATGCCCGAATCGAAAGCGAACCGTCGATAGAGCTCAATCTGGCCGATGCTCACGAGCATGTGCCCGCCAGCAGCCAACCAGTTTTCGCCGAGCCCTCCTCCCCTTACGCGCCGCCCCGAGCCGCTGTCGGCGAAAGCCTGCCGGCGTTTTCCACGCTCAAGCCCTTCGGCGTCGAAGGCCGCATCGGCCGCTTGCGCTATCTGGCGTGGACGATGGCCCTGACGCTGGTCATGCTGGCCGTAGGTTCCGTAGCGGCCCTACTGGCCATCGCGATCATCAGTGCCGATTCCACCGCAGGCTTGATTATTGGCGGCCTGATAGCGGTCATCCTGTGCTTCGTCCTCGCGGTCGTCAGTATTCAGATCAGCGTCCAGCGCCTGCACGACATCGGTTGGTCCGGCTGGCTCTGGCTGCTGAACCTTGTGCCGCTCCTGGGCAGTTTCTTCCCGTTCGTGATCATGGCGGTGCCCGGCAGCAACATTGCCAACCAATACGGTCCACCGCCTCCGCCGAACTCTACGGCGGTCAAGGTGCTGGCTTCGCTCTGGGTGGCCTTTATCGCGATCATGTTCGTTGGCGCACTGGCCGGCGGTTTCGCAGCTGTCCAGCAAGAGTACGAAACTGCGGCGCAAACCAGCTACGACAGTGGCTCGGTAACCACTGACGAGGTCGAAGCCGAGCCAGCTGACGAGGCCGTGCAAGCACCCGATTCCGCAGACGATGAAACCGAAGAGGCCGAAGAAGCCCCGGCCCCTGTAGACTCTGCGAAAGAATGAACAGCGCTCCCCGCCCCTGACACCTGCGTCGCCGGCGCGGAGCTGTTGCGATGGAGAACTGCATGACCCGTTACGCTCTGATCACTGGCGCTTCCAGCGGTATCGGCCTGGCGATGGCCGAAGCGCTGGCCCGCCGTGGCCGCAGCCTGATTCTGGTGGCCCGACAGCGTGATCAGCTGGAAAGCATTGCGATTGAACTGACTCAGCGTTTTGGCGTGGAAGTGCTATTCCGCGCCTGCGATCTGGGCGAGCCCTTGAGGCTGTCTGGGTTCCTGCTGGAACTGGAAGAAGGTGATCGCCAGATCGATCTGCTGGTCAACTGCGCCGGTATCGGTACGTGCGGCCCGTTCCTGGCCCAGGATTGGATGACCGAGCAGGACTTGATCGAGGTGAACATCCTCGCCCTCACCCGCCTGTGTCACGCCATCGGTAACAGCATGGCGTTGCAGGGCGGCGGGCAGATTCTGAATGTCGCCTCGGTGGCGGCGTTCCACCCCGGCCCGTGGATGAGCACTTACTACGCGAGCAAAGCGTACGTGCTGCACTTTTCCGAAGGCTTGCGCGTCGAGCTGAAGAAATGTGCGGTCAAGGTGTCGGTGCTGTGCCCAGGTCCTACGCGCACGGCGTTTTTCCACACGGCGCAACTGGACGCCGTCAAAGTCACCGACAGTAGACTGCTGATGAGCCCCGAAGAAGTGGCGCTGTATACCGTGCGGGCCCTGGCCAAAAATCGCGCCATCATTATTCCTGGCCGACTTAATCGCTGGTTCGCCGTCCTGCCGCGATTCGGTTCGCGATGGCTGACCCGGACAATCGCCGGTATGGTCAACAAGGCTTACTGCCCGCGCTGAAACCCTTGAAGGTAATAAGCTGGGCTCGCGCCTACCCCATGGGTACACTCAGGCCAGCCCAAACAACGGAGAAAACAGCTGTGGATACTCTGTTCACCAAGATCATCAACCGGGAAATCCCGGCCAGGATCATCTACGAGGACGACCAGGTACTGGCCTTCCACGACATCGCCCCACAGGCACCGGTGCATTTTCTGGTCATCCCGAAAAAAGCGGTGCGCACCCTCAATGACCTGACCGAAGAGGACAAGGCATTGGCCGGGCATATCCTGTTCACCGCCCAACGCCTGGCGCTGGAGCTGGGCTGTGAAAAAGGTTTCCGCGTGGTCATGAACTGCAATGAAGACGGTGGGCAGACTGTCTACCACATTCATATGCATGTGCTCGGTCAGCGCCAGATGACCTGGCCGCCGGGCTGATTCAACACCTTCCCCTGTAGGAGCGAGGCTTGCCCGCGAAGAACGATAACGCGGTCTATCTGAATGACCGCGTCACCCCTTTCGCGGACAAGCCTTGCTCCTACAGGTCGCGGTGCTGCAATGACCCAGCGCAAACCTTCCCCGGCCGATTCGGTTAAACTGGCCGCCGAGATTCCCCCCCGGAGGTCAGCATGACTACCCAGCGTCACTACTCGCCGATTGACCGCCTTCTGCTGCAAGCCGATGCCGCGATGCGTACCCTGCTGCCGTTCAGTGGTCAGCCGTACCGTCCGTCGCCAGCCATCGTGCAGCCCGAAACGCAAATGAGCGATGAAGACACCCGGCACGTGGCCGGCCTGATGCGCATCAACCATACCGGCGAAGTCTGCGCCCAGGCGCTGTACCAGGGCCAGGCCCTGACTGCCAAGCTGCCGCACGTGCGCGCCGCGATGGAACATGCTGCCGAAGAAGAAATCGATCACCTGGTGTGGTGCGAACAACGTATCCACCAATTGGGCAGTCACACCAGCATTCTCAATCCGCTGTTTTATGGCATGTCGTTCGGGATTGGCGCTGTCGCCGGCTTGATCAGCGACAAAGTCAGCCTGGGGTTTGTGGCGGCTACCGAGCATCAGGTGTGCAAGCACTTGAATGAACATCTTGAACAGTTGCCGGCCGAGGATGAAAAATCCCGGGCGATTCTTGAGCAGATGCGCATTGATGAAGAACATCATGCGGAGAGCGCGCTGGACGCTGGCGGATTCCGCTTCCCGGCGCCGGTGAAGTTCGGAATGAGTTTGTTGGCCAAGGTAATGACCAAGAGTACGTATCGGATTTGATCCCTGCGAAACCCATAAAAAAGGCGACTACCCCGAGGTAGTCGCCTTTTTTTGTATTCGAAAATCTTAGCTCGGCATGTTGCGCGCGTAGAAGATTTCCAGCATTTCGTGTTTCACACGTTCAGTCACCTGGGCACGTTGCTCAGAGGACAGGCTGTTGGTCGCGTCGCCGAACAGGTAATCGTCCAGTTCGAAGTTCTTCAACAGCATTTTGGTGTGGAACAGGTTTTCCTGGTACACGTTCACGTCAGTCATCTGGTAACTGTCGCGGGTGTCTTCGGAGAGGTAGTTCTGGATCGAATTGATCTCGTGGTCGATGAAGTGCTTTTTGCCTTCAACGTCACGGGTGAATCCGCGCACGCGATAATCCACGGTCACGATGTCCGAATCGAACTGGTGAATCAGGAAGTTGAGCGCTTTAAGCGGTGAAATGACACCACAGGTCGACACGTCAATGTCCACACGGAATGTCGCAATACCGTCCACCGGATGGATTTCCGGGTAGGTGTGCACCGTGATGTGGCTCTTGTCGAGGTGGGCCAGGATAATCTCGGGCAACGGGCCCGGGGACTCTTCGATCTGGCTGTCGGTCGGGGTGACCGGCTCTTCAGAGATCAGAATCGTGACGCTGGCGCCCTGTGGATCGTAATCCTGACTGGCGATGTTCAGGATGTTGGCACCAATGATATCGACAACTTCTGTGAGGATCTGCGTCAGGCGCTTCGCGTTGTACTCTTCATTGATGTACTCGACGTAAGCCTGCTGGTCTTGCGGGGTTTCCGCGTAGCAGATGTCATAGATGTTGAAGCTCAAGGTCTTAGTCAGGTTATTGAACCCGTGGAGCTTGAGTCTGCTTTTCACCGTTAAAAACTCTCTATGTATTGCGGCCCGGGCCGCGTGATCAAGCATGCCCGTCAGATGCGAACAACGCAGCTGCGTAGGACGGTTAACACCTCTTCGCGATGGCGATTTTGGTTGTCCGTTCGGATCAGCGGCCTGTCGGTTGACGGGCCACGACCCTGAAAAAAGTGGCGCATTATGCAGACGTCAGCTATGGATCGCCAGAGTCTGCACTGCTTTTATGATAGTTGAATGTCGAATCAACCGAGTTCGATGATCTCGTAGTCGTGGGTAATCGCCACGCCAGCCGCGCCGAGCATGATCGAGGCCGAGCAATACTTCTCGGCGGACAGTTCGATGGCGCGTTTGACCTGGGCTTCTTTCAGGCCCCGGCCCTTGACCACGAAGTGCATGTGGATCTTGGTGAACACCTTGGGATCTTCGGTCGCGCGTTCGGCTTCGAGGAAGGCTTCGCAGCTTTCGACGGCCTGCCGGGACTTCTTGAGAATGCTGACCACATCGAAATTGCTGCAACCGCCGACACCCAGCAGGAGCATTTCCATTGGGCGTACACCCAGGTTGCGACCACCGGCGTCCGGCGGACCGTCCATGACCACGACATGACCACTGCCGGATTCGCCGAGGAACATGGCTTCGCCAGCCCATTGGATGCGTGCCTTCATCGCCAAGACTCCACTGTATAAAAAAGGGTCGCCAGCTTAGCACAGGGCCTCGCAATGACAGCGCCTCGCCTTCCTAGGACGGACGTGCCAATCTCCCGCGTAAATTCTCGAATCCTGAAGGAATGTGTCTGTTAAGCTGGCGCCAATTCGCTGGCGCTTAGCCAACCCTGCAGCGTCGTCATCAGCAATTCATAAAAAAACCAACCACACCGTGCAGTCTTTTCGGGATACAACCATGGTTGCTATTACCCCAACACCCAAAATCAAGAACCTCGACAAGCTGTTGATGCACTGCCAGCGCCATCGTTATGCGGCCAAGAGCAACATCATCTGTGCCGGCGATCGTTCGGACACGCTGTTCTTCATCATCAAGGGCTCGGTCACCATCCTGATCGAGGACGATGACGGCCGCGAGATGATCATCTCCTACCTGAACGCCGGGGACTTTTTCGGCGAGCTCGGGCTGTTTGAACAGGCCGGCATGGAACAGCAACGCAGTGCCTGGGTACGCGCCAAGGTCGAATGCGAAGTCGCGGAAATCAGCTACGCGAAGTTCCGCGAACTGTCCCAGCAAGATCCAGACATTCTTTACGTACTCAGCGGACAAATCGCACAGCGCCTACGCAATACCACGCGCAAGGTCGGCGACCTGGCCTTCTTCGATGTGACCGGCCGTGTCGCCCGCTGCCTGCTGGAACTGTGCAAGCAGCCAGACGCCATGACTCACCCGGACGGCATGCAGATCAAGGTGACCCGTCAGGAAATCGGGCGGATTGTCGGGTGTTCCCGGGAGATGGTCGGTCGCGTGCTCAAGGATCTTGAGGAACGCAACCTGGTGGATGTCAAAGGCAAGACCATGGTGGTCTTCGGCACGCGTTAAGCCTCGAACATCTCTGCCAGCAACTGGCGGTACAGCGCATGGAGGCGCTCCAGCGCATCAGGCGCAGCGAACTTTTCATGCAAGGCGATGTGGCTTTCGGCACGAACCCGCTGTTCCAGGCCGCACGCTTCGTTGAAGCGGTTGACTGCGGCGACCATCGATTCCCGTTCGTTATCCAGCAACAACGCCCCGTGCACCAAGCCTACTGGACGCGTTCCACCCTTGCTCTGACGCCAGCGCTGGGCGGTGCCGACCATCTTGCGCCCGTCGAGGTTGACGTTGAAGCGGCCATCACAGAAGGCGCCGTCGACCTCCCCCAATGACGAGACGCCGCCCAACTCATCCAGCAGCTGACACATCGGGTCGCAGAGTCGGCGGTAAGCGGTTTCGATGCGGTTTTGGTCACCTTCGCTGCGCGGTGCTGCATAGACCAGGGCAATGTTGATCGTTGCGGCCGATTGCGGCACCGGTTCACCGCCGGTTTCTCGCAGCAGCACCGGCCAGCCCGCCGCCGCCGACACCTCGCACGCGGCGTCGAAACCCGGAAGACGATTCAACCGGCGCGGCATGACCAGCGCTCGATCGCTTGGCTGCCAAAACAGCAGGCCAAACTCTGAATCGCCGGTGCACACATGCGCCAACAGATCCTGCTCGGCAAGCAGGCCGGCTTCGACAGTCAGGGCAACGGGCTGGGTCATGGCAGCAAAATCCTTTGTCGGGGCTATAAAAAAGCCGGCATCGCCGGCTTCTTCATTGAATCAGGTTCAGTCGAGTGTAGAGCCGCTCACCGCAGTGCCGCGCTCTGGAAAGAACAAACGTTGCAGCTCGGTACCCGGGCTTTCGGCGCGCATGAATGCTTCGCCAACCAGGAACGCATACACGTCGCTGATTTCCATCAGCTCGACATCGGCGCGATTGAAAATGCCGCTCTCGGTAATTACCAGGCGATCACGGGGGATGCGCGGCAACAGGTCGAGGGTGGTTTCCAGATTCACGTCGAAGGTGTGCAGGTTGCGGTTGTTCACGCCGACCAACGGCGTGTCGAGGGTTTTCAAGGCCCGCTCCAGCTCGTTGCCATCGTGGACTTCCACCAGCACATCGAGGCCGACGCTCTTGGCCACCGCCGCCAGTTCGGCCATTTTCACGTCGTCCAGAGCGGAGACGATCAACAGCACGCAGTCGGCGCCGAGGGCACGGGCTTCAACGATCTGGTAAGGATCGATCATGAAGTCCTTGCGGATCACCGGCAGCTTGCACGCGGCGCGCGCTTGTTGCAGATAGGCATCGGCACCCTGGAAAAAATCGATATCGGTGAGCACCGAGAGGCACGTGGCGCCGCCCTTCTCGTAGCTCTTGGCGATGTCGGCCGGCACGAAGTTCTCGCGGATCACGCCTTTGCTCGGCGAGGCCTTTTTGATTTCAGCAATCACCGCCGGCTGCTTGAGCTTGGCCTGGGCGATCAGTGCCCGGGCAAAACCACGGGGTGCATCGGCAGCCTTGGCCAGGCTTTCCAGCTCGGCCAGGCTGACACGGGCGCTACGCTCGGCAACTTCCTGGACCTTGCGGGCCAGAATGTTTTCCAGAACCGTCGGTACACTCATCCCTCATTCTCCACTCGAAATACCGCGGTAAACGCACCCAACTCCTCGAGTTTTTCCCGAGCGAGGCCGGTGTGCAGCGCGTCGTGCGCCAGGGCAACGCCCTCTTTCAAACTTGTTGCGTGGTCAGCGGCATACAGTGCGGCACCGGCATTGAGCACGATCATCTCGGCGGCTTTCTGGCCGTTTTCGGTCTTGCGTTTGCCCAGGGCATCGCGGATCAGTTCGAGGGAAGCGGCCGGGCTGTCCACCGCGAGGCCGTGCAGGCTCTGGCTCTTCATGCCCAGGTCTTCCGGCTCGACCCAATACTCGGTGATCTGATCGTTCTTCAGCTCCGCGACGAACGTCGGCGCTGCGAGGCTGAATTCGTCCAGGCCATCCTTCGAATGCACCACCAGCACATGTTTGCTGCCCAGACGCTGCAAGACTTCGGCCAATGGCCGGCACAGCGCCGGGTTGAACACGCCCACCACCTGATGTTTCACGCCGGCCGGATTCGTAAGCGGGCCGAGCATGTTGAACAGGGTGCGCAGGCCAAGGTCCTTGCGCGGACCGGCGGCGTACTTCATGGCACTGTGGTGAGTCTGGGCGAACATGAAACCGATGCCGACGTTATCGATACAGCGCGCGACCTGAATTGGCGTCAGGTTCAAATAGATCCCGGCGGCTTCCAGCAAGTCAGCGCTGCCGCTTTTGCCCGAGACGGCACGGTTACCGTGCTTGGCCACCGTGCAACCAGCCGCTGCAACCACGAAGGAAGACGCGGTCGAGACGTTGAAGATATTGGCGCCGTCACCGCCGGTGCCGACCACATCGACCACGCCGTCGAGGGTCTTGAGTTCGACTTTGTCCGCCAGCTCACGCATGACCGATACCGCACCGACGATTTCGTCGATGCTTTCGCTCTTCATGCGCATGGCCATCATGAACGCGCCAATCTGCGCGTCCGAGCATTGCCCGGTCATGATTTCACGCATGACATCGCGCATTTCATCGGTGCTGAGGTCGAGGTGATCGACGATACGGCCCAGGGCTGTCTTGATGTTCATGAAAAGTCCTTAGCGCGTGCCGCCGGTTTGTTTGAGGAAGTTGGCGAACAGCTCGTGGCCCTGCTCGGTGAGGATCGATTCCGGGTGGAATTGCACACCCTCGATGTTCAGCGTCTTGTGGCGCAGGCCCATGATTTCGTCGACCGAGCCGTCTTCGAGCTGGGTCCAGGCGGTCAGCTCCAGGCACTCGGGCAAGGTTTCACGCTTGACGATCAACGAGTGGTAGCGGGTGACGGTTAGCGGACGGTTCAGGCCTTCGAAAACACCCTTGTCCTCGTGGAATACCGGACTAGTCTTACCGTGCATCACCTGACGGGCGCGCACCACATCACCGCCAAAGGCCTGGCCGATGGACTGATGGCCGAGGCAGACACCGAGGATCGGCAGTTTGCCGGCGAAGTGTTTGATCGCTTCGATGGAGATGCCAGCTTCGGTCGGCGTGCAAGGACCGGGGGACACGACGATGCGCTCAGGATTGAGGGCCTCGATTTCGGCGATGGTGAGTTCATCGTTGCGCACGACTTTGACCTGGGAGCCAAGCTCACCAAGGTACTGCACAACGTTGTAAGTAAAAGAGTCGTAGTTATCGATCATCAGCAACATGGCGCTGGGAACCTCTTGAATTCACTGACTTTTAATACAGCCTTCGAATGATTACCCGCAGTGTGCTGCGCTTTGTCAGGTGCTGGAGTGGCGCCAGCAAAGCGGCATTTCAAACAGGTACAGAAGGCGAAGCGGGTACAGGTCCGGCGGGGCCGGCAAAAGAATTCAGGCGCGCCAACGCCAGCGGGCGTGTGCCTTGATGACTTGATCCAGGAGTTTGCTGATGATCAACACGGGAAAGGTCTCATTCATACGTCTCGGCACAGTAACTTAGCTGGGCAGAGCGTGCAATAAGGCGCACACCAAGGCTGGCGAAACAAATGAAGGCTTCGCGACAGATGGCAAAAGGCCGGAAGTTTTTGGTACTGTCGTTTCGTTCTCTACAACAATAATTAAACGGACTTGCACATGATCAAACAGACGTTGTTTGTACCGCTCGCCAGTTGCCTGCTCGCCATGGCCTGCGCCCAGGCGAATGCGGCGCCCAATCCTTACACGAGTTTCATCGTCTTCGGCGACAGCCTCAACGACGCCGGGACCTTCGCCGACACCGGCGGGCCTGCCGGGTCCACCCAGCGCTTCACCAACCGCACCGGCCCGGTCTACCTGGACGGCAGCGGTGAAGAACGCTCGCTCAACGCCACGCAAATTCTTGGGGGAAAACTGGGGTATTCGGCGGACCAGACAGCGTCCTCGTCTTCGGCAGTACGCGCCAACGAAGGCCAGCCCGATGGTAACAACTGGGCGGTCGGCGGTTATCGCACCGACCAGATCCTCGATTCGATCACCAGCACTTCCGCCACTGGCGAACGCACCCGCGCGGGCTATCTGCCGTCGAACGGCTTTCGCGCCGACCCGAATGCACTGTATTACCTCTCGGGCGGTGGTAACGACTTCCTGCAAGGCCGCGTGACCAGCCTGCCCCAGGCCAGCGCCGCCGCCGATCGCCTGGCCAGCAGCGCACAAGCCCTGCAACAGGCCGGCGCCCGTTACATCATGGTCTGGCTGCTGCCGGATATCGGCTTTACCCCGGCGTTCAATGGCTCGCCGTTGCAAGACTTCACGTCCCAACTGAGCAACCAGTTCAACACCGAACTGGTGAGCCAACTGCAGGGCATCAACGCCAACATCATCCCGCTGAACATTCCGGTGTTGCTCAAAGAGACGTTTGCCAACCCGGGGCAGTTCGGCCTGGCCACTGACCAAAACCTGAGCGCCACCTGCTTCAGCGGCAACAGTTGCACCGAGAACGCCCGCTACGGGATCAACAGTGCGACGCCGGATCCAACCAAGCTGATCTACAACGACTCGGTGCACCCGACCGAAGCCGGGCAACGCCTGATTGCCGATTACGCCTACTCGCTGTTGTCCGCGCCATGGGAGGCGACCCTGTTGCCGCAAATGGCCCAGGGCACTTTGCGCTCCCATCAGGATGAATTGCGTAACCAGTGGCTGGCGGATTGGGAAAACTGGCAAGGCGTGGGTCAATGGCGGGCGATTGTCGCCGGTGGCGGCCAGCATCAAGACTTCGACAGCCAGCGCAGCGGCGCCAGTGCTGACGGCAATGGCGCCAACCTGAACATCGGTGGCAGCTACCGGCTGAATGACGCATGGCGCGTCGGCCTGGCTGCGGGTTTCTACAACCAGAAGCTGGAAGCCGGAGACAACGATTCGGACTACAAGCTCAACACCTACATGGGTACGGCGTTCGCTCAGTATCAGCAGAATCGTTGGTGGGGTGATGCGGCCGTGACGGCCGGGCATCTGGACTACGACAGCCTCAAACGCAAATTCCAATTGGGGGTCAACGAGCGCGGGGAGAAAGGCGATACCGACGGTTACCTGGTGGCTTTCAGTGGTCGCGTCGGTTACGACATCGCGCCACTGGCGAGCAGCCCATGGCACCTGTCGCCGTTCGTCAGCGCCGACTTCGCCAAGGTAGAGGTCGACGGTTACTCGGAGGATGGCGCCGACTCCACCGCCCTGACGCTCGATGACCAGTCACGCATCTCCCGGCGTCTTGGCATTGGCCTCCAGGGCAAGTATCAGATCACCTCGCAGACCCAGGTATTCGGCGAACTGGCCCACGAGCGTGAGTACAACGACGATACCCAGGACGTGACCATGAACCTCAACAGCCTGCCGGGCAACCGCTACACCCTGGCCGGCTACACCCCGCAAACCAATCTGAACCGTTTGAACCTGGGTGTGAGTCACAACCTCACCAAGGATTTGGCGTTGCGGGCGAGTTATGACATTCGCAAGGATGATGACTTTACCCAGCAGGGCGTGAACCTTGGGGTGAGCCTGGACTTCTAAATCGCAAGATCAAAAGATCGCAGCCTTCAGCAACGCCTACGGGGGGTGCGATCTTTTGGTGATCTGAATTGGCAGGCCATAAAAAACGCGGCGCCCTCACAGGCGCCGCGTTTTTTTATGCTGAACACTTATTGTGGCGAGGGGGCTTGCCCCCGTTCGGCTGCGCAGCAGTCGCAAATCCAGACCGCTCGATAAACCTGAAAGAATGCAGGGGGCCGCTTCGCGCCCCAACGGGGGCAAGCCCCCTCGCCACACAAGCCAGCTCCCACAAGTTTTGTGTGAACTTAACTGTCCGGGGTTTGCTCGGCCAACGCGACCGCGCGGAACATCGCACGCCGTTTGTTCAGGGTTTCTTCCCATTCCAGCGCCGGCACCGAATCGGCGACGATGCCGCCACCGGCCTGCACGTGCAGTTCGCCGTCCTTGATCACCGCGGTGCGGATCGCAATCGCAGTGTCCATGTTGCCGTTCCAGGCGAAGTAACCCACCGCCCCGCCGTAGACGCCACGCTTGACCGGCTCCAGCTCGTCGATGATTTCCATCGCGCGAATCTTCGGTGCGCCGGACAAGGTGCCCGCCGGCAGAATCGCCCGCAGCGCGTCCATCGCCGTCAGCCCGGCCTTCAATTGCCCGGTGACGTTGGAGACGATGTGCATCACGTTCGAATAGCGCTCGATGACCATCTTCTCGGTGAGTTTCACCGAACCGATTTCCGAGACCCGGCCAGTGTCGTTGCGGCCAAGGTCAATCAGCATCAAGTGCTCGGCGATTTCCTTGTCGTCGGACAGCAGGTCTTTTTCCAGCGCCAGATCCGCTTCTTCGTTGGCCCCGCGTGGGCGGGTGCCGGCGATCGGGCGCACGGTGATCAGGTTGTCTTCGACCCGCACCAGCACTTCCGGCGAACTGCCGACGACGTGGAAGTCGCCGAAGTTGAAGAAGTACATGTAAGGCGTCGGGTTGAAGCAACGTAGCGCCCGGTACAGATCGATGGGCGCCGCCTTGAAGTCGATCGACATGCGCTGGGACGGCACGACCTGCATGCAGTCACCGGCCAGGATGTATTCCTTGATGGTGTCGACGGCTTTTTCGTAATCGTCCTGGGTGAAGCTCGAACGGAACACCGGGTCAGCCGACTGTTGCTTGCTGAAGTCCAGGCCACGACGCGGGGTGATTGGCTGGCGCAGTTTCTCCAGCAACTCTTCCAGACGTGCCTGACCTTGCTCGAAGGCATCGGCTTGTGCCGGGTCGGCGAGGACAATCGCGTGCATCTTGCCGGCGAGGTTGTCGAACACCACCACCGCGTCGGACACCATCAGCAGAATGTCCGGCACGCCCAGTGGATCCGGGTTCGGGCATTTGCCCAGACGCTTCTCCACATAACGCACGCAGTCATAACCGAAGTAACCCACCAGCCCGCCGTTGAAGCGCGGCAGCCCAGGGATGGTCGGGACGTTGTAGCGGGCTTTGAATGCTTCGACGAAGGCCAGTGGGTCTTCGGCCTCAAGGCTTTCGATCTCGACGCCGTCGTGGGTCACGCTGATGTGGTGATCGTGAACCCGCAGCACGGTGCGGCACGGCAGGCCGATGATCGAGTAACGGCCCCACTTCTCCCCGCCCTGCACCGATTCCAGCAGGTAGGAATTGGGCTCGTCGGCCAGTTTCAGGTAGATCGACAGTGGCGTGTCGAAGTCGGCCAGGGTTTCACAGGCCATCGGGATACGGTTATAGCCGGCAGCGGCCAAACGCAGGAATTCTTCGCGGATCATGGGGTAGCCTCGTGGCTTGAGGGTCTAACAGTCAGGTATGCAAACGCGCCGGGATGCCGGCCAGGAACAAGTCAGGCGCGCCAACGCCAGCGGGCCAGGGCCTTGATGACTTTCATCCAGAGTTTGCGAGTGACCACCACGATGGCGTTTCCAGAAGGGGGTTGAGCAGCGTCGGGCAACGTTATCTCAGCCGCCGGGTCCAGGCAACCGGGAATTAGCTTGCGCAGATCGTCGATCACCAACGCCGGTGACTCTTCGGCAATCGGCCGGCCATGGTTGTAGCCATAACTCAGCGCCACGCACTTGACCCCCGCCGCTTTCGCCGCCAGCACATCACTGCGCGAATCGCCGACAAACAACGATTGCGACGCCGGAATGTTGGCCATTTTCATCACGAAAAACAGCGCGGCCGGGTCGGGTTTCTTCTGCGGCAGGGTGTCGCCGCCGATGATCCATTTGAAGTAACGGCCGATCTTCATCTGATCCAGCAGCGGCGCGACAAAGCGCTCCGGCTTGTTGGTGATCAGCGCCATCTCGACGCCCTGCTTGTGCAGCCATTTCAGGGTGTCGCGCACGCCGGGATAGACCACGGTCAGTTCATGGCTGCCACCGTAGGCTTCCATAAAAATCTCCAGCGCACCTTCGGCCTCACCGTCATCGACCGCCGAATGGTCGATGCCACCGGCCAGCGCGCGGCGAACCAACACCGGCGCACCGTTACCGACCCACTCGCGCACCGACTCAAGGCCGGCGGGTTCACGGCCCATTTTGAGCAGCATGTTATCCACGGCAACCGCGAGGTCGGGGACCGAATCGATCAGCGTGCCATCCAGATCGAACATCACCAGCCGCGGCAGACGCCCCGGGAACAGCTGCTCAAAGCCACTCATGGACGAGCCAGCGCCAGTTCGGCACGCATCTTCTCGATCACTTCCTGGTAGTTCGGCGCATTGAAGATCGCCGAGCCGGCCACGAAGGTGTCGGCGCCGGCAGCGGCGATTTCACGGATGTTGTTCACATTGACCCCGCCGTCGATTTCCAGGCGAATGTCGCGCCCCGAAGCATCGATCAGCGCACGGGCCTGACGCAGTTTGTCGAGGGTGCCAGGAATGAACTTCTGCCCGCCGAAGCCCGGGTTGACGCTCATCAGCAGGATCATGTCGACCTTGTCCATCACGTACTCAAGCACGCTCAGGGGAGTGGCTGGGTTGAACACCAGGCCCGCCTTGCAGCCGCCCTCGCGGATCAGTTGCAGGGAACGGTCGACGTGCTGGGTGGCTTCCGGGTGGAAGGTGATGTAGGTCGCACCGGCTTCAATGAAGTCACCGACGATGCGATCCACCGGGCTGACCATCAAGTGGGCGTCGATCGGCGCGGTCACGCCGTACTTGCGCAGTGCCGCGCAGACCATCGGGCCGATGGTCAGGTTGGGCACGTAATGATTGTCCATGACATCGAAGTGCACGAAGTCGGCGCCAGCGGCCAGGACGTTGTCCACTTCTTCGCCCAGGCGGGCGAAGTCGGCGGAGAGAATCGACGGAGCAATTACGAAGGGCTGCATGACGCACCTTTTCTGAGCAGAATCACGATGGCGCGCATTGTATACCTCATGCTTTGACGCGCGCGACGTGACCGCGATGATCAGTAGGCCGCTCGGTAGATCTTCTCGATATCGACGGCGCTCAACTTGCGTGGATTGTTGCGCATCAGGCGCTCGATCCCCGCCGCTTCCACGGCCATGGCCGGGATCGCGTCTTCGGGCACGCCGAAGCTGCGCAGGCCCAGGGGAATCTCCACCGCCAGGCACAACGCGGTCATCGCTTCCACGGCTTTGTCCGCGGCATCGATGGCGCTCAAGTGCGCGGTTTTCACGCCCATGGCCTCGGCAATATCCTGCATGCGCTCGACGCAGGCCAACTTGTTCCAGGTCATCACATACGGCAGCAGCAACGCATTACTGACGCCGTGGGCAATGTTGTAGCGCCCGCCCAGCGGGTACGCCAGCGCATGCACCGCGCCGACCCCGGCATTGCCGAACGCCATGCCGGCCATCAGGCTGGCGGTGGCCATGTCTTCGCGGGCTTGCAGGTTGGCCGGGTTGGCGTAGGCCTTGGGCAGCGCCTGGGTAATCAGCTTGATCGCACCAATCGCCAAGGCATCGGTGATCGCCGAGGCATTCAGCGACAGGTAGGACTCGACCGCATGCACCAGCGCATCGACGCCACTGGCGGCAGTGACACTGCGCGGGCAGGTCAGGGTCATTTGCGGGCTGACCAGCGCCACGTCCGGTAATAGATAGTCGCTGACGATGCCTTTCTTCAACTGCGCGAGCTTGTCGGAGAGGATCGCCACGTTGGTGACTTCCGATCCGGTGCCGGCGGTGGTCGGGATGGCGATCAGCGGCGGGCCTTTGCGCGGCACCTGATCGACGCCGAACAGATCTTCCAGCGCGCCGTGATAACCGGCATAGGCTGCGACACTTTTGGCGATATCGATGGCGCTGCCGCCACCCAGGCCAATCAACCCGTCATGCCCGCCTTCGCGGTAGACGCGCATGCAGTCTTCGACGATGGCGATTTCCGGGTCGGGCAGCACGCGGTCGAACACCTCGTAGGTGCGGTCGCCCAGGTGCGCCAGCGCCAGCTCGACCGTGCCGGACTTGACCAGCGCGGCATCGGTGACGATCAGCGGGTTATCGACATCCAGGCGGGTCAGCTCGGCGGCCAGTTGCTCGATGGCACCGGCGCCGGTGATCAGTTTGTGGGCAATTTTGAAAGAGGAAAGACTCATGTGCGCAGCCTCTTATCGTTAGGGGAGCTGGGCACAATAGTAGCTGGGGATTGGGGTTTGTCGTTTATTCACGACGCGAATGATTGAGGTGACCTGTAGGAGCGAGGCTTGCCCGCGAAGACGGTGAGTCAGTCAACATAGATGTTTAATGTGCTGACGCCTTCGCGGGCAAGCCTCGCTCCTACAGGATTAGGTCCGATCATCCCCAAGGCATTCCCACGCAGAGCATGGGAACGATCAGCGGTGCAGGTCAGACCTGGGCGGTGCGCAGTTTTTCGCTGCGGCCACGCAGCCATTCCAGGGTCAGCAGCAGGATCACCGAGAAGGCAATCAGCAACGTCGCGGCGGCGGCAATCGTCGGGCTGAGGTTTTCGCGGATGCCGCTGAACATCTGCCGTGGCAGGGTCGCTTGCTCGGGACCGGCAAGGAACAGTGTCACCACAACCTCATCGAACGACGTCGCGAAAGCAAACAGCGCCCCGGAGATCACACCCGGCGCGATCAACGGCAAGGTCACCCGACGGAACGCGGTCAGCGGCGAGGCACCGAGGCTCGCAGCGGCACGCACCAGATTGTGGTTGAACCCCTGCAACGTCGCCGACACCGTGATGATCACGAACGGCACGCCCAACACCGCATGCACCACGATCAGCGAAAAGAAGCTGTTACCCAAACCCAGCGGCGCAAAGAACAGATAACTCGCCACACCAATGATCACCACCGGCACCACCATCGGCGAAATCACCAGCGCCATCACCAGCGCTTTGCCGGGGAAGTCGCCACGGGTCAGGCCAATCGCCGCCAGCGTGCCGAACACCATGGCCAGCACCGTGGCCGCCGGGGCGACGATGATGCTGTTCTTCAACGAGCGCATCCATTCGGCCGAGGCGAAGAAGTCCTGATACCAGTGCAGCGAGAAACCCTGCAGTGGGTACACCAGGAAACTGCCCGAGTTGAACGACAGCGGAATGATCACCAGCACCGGCAGGATCAGGAACAGCAAAACCAAGCCGCAGAGAATCCGCAAACTGTAGAACCACACCCGCTCAATGGGCGACATATAAGGACTCAGCATTTCGTTCTCCCCTTAGCTCAGGCGCAGGCGACTGGCGCCCACCAGCCAGCTGTAAATCAGATAAAGCACCACGGTCGCCAACAGCAGCAGCCCACCGAGTGCGGTCGCCATGCCCCAGTTGATGCTGGTGTTGGTGTAGAAGGCGACGAAGTAACTGACCATCTGATCGTTCGGGCTGCCCAGCAACGCCGGAGTGATGTAGTAGCCGATGGCGAGGATGAACACCAACAGGCAACCGGCGCCGATACCGGCATAGGTCTGCGGGAAGTACACCCGCCAGAAACTGGCGAACGGATGGCAGCCGAGGGAAATCGCCGCCCGCATGTAAGTCGGCGAGATGCCTTTCATTACGCTGTAGATCGGCAGAATCATGAACGGCAGCAGGATGTGCACCATGGAGATGTAGACCCCGGTGCGGTTGAACACCAGCTCCAGCGGCTTATCGATAATGCCCATGGCCATCAGGCCGCTGTTGATCAGCCCGCCGGATTGCAGCAAGACGATCCATGCGGCGACCCGCACCAGGATCGAGGTCCAGAACGGCAGCAGCACCAGAATCATCAACAGGTTACTTTGCCGCGATGGCAGGTTCGCCAGCAGGTAGGCCAACGGATAGGCCAGCAACAGGCAGATCACGGTGATGACCAGGCCCATCCAGAAGGTGCGGGCGAAGATGTCGAGGTAGATCGCCTGATCCGGGGTGGCAGGGGCCACTTCGCCGAGGTCGTCGATCCGGTGATCCACCGCCGCCAGCAAGTAGTACGGGGTAATGCTGCTGGTGTTGCGGCGCACGGCCTGCCAATAGGCCGGATCGCCCCAGCGCTCGTCGAGCCCTTCCAGCGCTTCTTTATAAGAGGTCGGCTCGGTGGCGAACGGCAAGGCGCGGGCGGTTTTGGTCAGCAGGCTGCGGTAGCCGGCCAGTTCCATGTTCAAGCGCTTGGACAAGTCACCCAAGGTCTGGTTTTTGCGCGCTTCAGCGAGGTCTTCGCTGGCAGCCTTGTAAACCGGTTCAGCGGGCAGGCCACGGCCGTCCCAACTGGCGATAGCCGTCACGGTGCGCGGCATGCCGCCGACCACTTCCGGGTTACCGACACTTTTGTAGAGCAGCGCCACAATCGGCACCAGAAACACCAGCAACAGAAACAGCACCAGCGGCGCAATCAAGGCCTGGGCCTTCCAGCGATTGATCCGCTCGGCGTGCTTGAGCCGCTGCTTCAAGGTGGGGTCAGTGCCCGCGTTCAGGGGAACGGCGATAGCCATGGCGTACTCCGGAAATCTTTGATCGTTACAGAGGCAGACAGGCCACCTCTGTTCTTCTTATCGATACATCACCCCTGTAGGAGCGAGGCTTGCCCGCGAAGGCGGTGTGTCAGTCAGCATTAATGTTGAATGTGCTGACGTCTTCGCGGGCAAGCCTCGCTTCTGCAGGGTACTGAACGTTCCCACGCTCTGCGTCACAGGGACGCGGAGCGTCCCGGGCGGCATTCCCACGCAGAGCGTGGGAACGATCAATAAGCCCACGAGGTGGGCTTATTTCGCAGCCCAGGAATTGAAGCGCTGTTCCAGTTGCTCGCCGTTGTCAGCCCAGAAGCTGACGTCGATCTGCACCTGGTTGGCGATGTTTTCCGGGGTGGTCGGCATGTCTTTCAACACGTCCTTGGCCAGCAACGGAACGGCTTGAATGTTGGCCGGGCCGTAAGCGATGTTTTCCGAGTACGTCTTCTGCTGCTGCGGGGCCACCGAGTACGCGATGAATTTCTTCGCCGCTTCGGCACGGGTTTTATCCAGGCCTTTTGGAATCGCCCACGCGTCGAAGTCGTAGATCCCGCCGTTCCACACCACTTTCAGGTTGCTTTCTTTCTGCACGGCGGCGATCCGACCGTTGTAGGCCGAGCTCATGACCACGTCACCGGAGGCGAGGTATTGCGGCGGTTGCGCGCCAGCTTCCCACCACTGGATGCTTGGCTTGAGTTCATCGAGTTTCTTGAACGCGCGGTCCTGGCCATCCTTGCCGGCCAGCACTTTGTAGACGTCTTTCGGCGCCACGCCGTCGGCCATCAGAGCGAATTCCAGGGTGTACTTGGCGCCTTTACGCAGACCACGCTTGCCCGGGAATTTCTTGGTGTCCCAGAAATCCACCCAGCTAGTCGGTGCGGAAGCCAATTTGTCGGCGTTGTAGGCCAACACGGTCGACCACACGAAGAAGCCCACGCCGCACGGCTGGATCGCGCCTTTGACGTAGTCTTCAGTCTTGCCGAACAACTTCGGATCAAGCTGCTCGAACATGTCTTCGTCGCAACCACGGGACAGTTCTGGCGATTCAACTTCTACCAGGTCCCAGGACACGCTCTTGGTGTCGACCATGGCTTTGACCTTGGCCATCTCGCCGTTGTATTCGCCGGCGACGATCTTGCCGTTGCCCGCCGCTTCCCACGGTGCGTAGAACGCCTTGGTTTGCGCGGCCTTGTTCGCCCCGCCAAAGGACACCACGGTCAGGTCCGGGCCCGCAGCCATCGCGTGTGCCGCACCGATCATGCCCATGACCAAAGCGGTGAATTTCAGGGATCTCAACATTTATTGTTCTCTCCACGTGCAGGGTTGGTGTTGGTATTGCGGGGGGCGATCAATGCGCCTCTAAAAGAGGATCGAGCGCGCGAACGTGCTCGACCTGCCAGCCAAGCGGTACCACATCGCCAACCGCCAGCTCGGGATCGAGCTCGGCAATCGGCTGTTTCACGAAGAAGTCGGTCTTGCCGCAGACTTCCAGGCGCACCCGGACGTGGTCGCCCAGATAGATGAATTCCGCCACCCTCCCTGAGAAGCGGTTGACGCAGGACTCGCTCGAACCATTGAGGCTCACGCGTTCCGGGCGAATCGACAGGGTGACGGGCTCGCCGGTCTGGCCGACGTTGACCGCCAGTGCTTCAACTTTTTCACCGCGCCCCAGTTCAACGATGCAGCGGTCGCCGGTGTGGCTGTGCAGGCGGCCGTTGAGGCGGTTGTTCTCGCCGATGAAGTTGGCGACGAAGGTGTTTTTCGGTTCTTCGTAGAGCGTGCGCGGCGGGGCGATTTGCTGGATTTCGCCCTGGTGGAACACCGCCACACGATCGGACATGGTCAGGGCTTCACCCTGGTCGTGGGTCACGTAGACCACGGTCACGCCGAGGCGCTGGTGCAGGTGTTTGATTTCCATCTGCATGTGTTCGCGCAGCTGTTTATCCAGCGCGCCGAGGGGTTCGTCCATCAGCACCAGTTGCGGTTCGAACACCAGGGCACGGGCCAGGGCCACACGTTGTTGCTGACCACCGGACAATTGCGCCGGGTAACGCTGGGCGAACGCATCGAGCTGGACCATGCTCAGGACTTTCTTGACCTTGTCGCTGACGTCGCTCTTGTTCAAGCCGCGTACGGTCAGCGGGAAGGCGAGGTTCTCGGACACGGTCATGTGTGGGAACAACGCGTAGTTCTGGAACACCATGCCGATGTCGCGTTTGTGCGGCGGCACGTTGTTGATGGAACGCCCGGCCAGCAGGATTTCCCCGGCGGTCGGGGTTTCGAAACCGGCGAGCATCATCAGGCTGGTGGTCTTGCCCGAGCCGGACGGCCCGAGCAAGGTGAGGAATTCGCCTTTGCGAATGTCCAGGTTGAGGTCTTTGACGATCAGGTTCTCGCCGTCGTAGCTTTTCTGCACTCCACGAAAGCTGACCAGAATGTCATTGGCCCCTGCACTTGAATCGACCTGGCTCATACCCACACCTTTGTTATTGATGACTGCTTGTGGACTAAGCCTAGTGGACGCTGGGGACCGCGCAAATCGGGGCGCAGGAGAGAATCGCCTCAGCAGGATGGAAGGTTGGGGGTAGGGATTGCCCTACAAGGATGGCGCGTTTTGGCAAACGCAGCGGCAGGCGGTCAGCTGCAAGCAGCAAGAACAGGCAAAAGCAGGTTTACGGGGTGTCGCAAATGGACATGCCACCGAGATCCCCGTGGGCGCGGGCTTGCTCGCGAAAGCGGTGTGTCAGGCAATATTGATACGACTGACACGCCCCCTTGTAGGAGCGAGGCTTGCCCGCGAAGCTTTTAGCGTCAGTGAGGACGCCTTCGCGGGCAAGCCTTGCTCCTACAGGGTTCGTGGCGGGGTTTTAAAGGAGTTTATGTTCCATCGCGTACTTCACCAGTTCCGCCAGGGAGGTGATGTTGAGCTTTTGCATCAGCCGCGCCTTGTGGGTGCTGATGGTTTTGCTGCTCAGGGCCAGTTGCTGAGCGATGTCGTTGACGTTGGCGCCTTGGGCCAGGCGTTCGAACACCGAGAATTCGCGTTCCGACAATAACGAGTGCAACGGCCGGGAGTCGGTCAGACCGACCTCGAAGACCATGCGGTCGGCCAGGTCCGGGTCAATGTAACGCCCGCCCGCCGCGACTTTGCGGATCGCGGTCAGCAGCAGCGCCGGATCGCTGTCTTTGGTCGCATAACCAGCGGCGCCGACCTTCAACGCCCGGGCGGCCATTTGCGCTTCGTCGTGCATCGACAGCACCAGGATCGCCGGCGGGTTGTTCAGCGCGCGGATCCGTGGAATCGCCTCCAGGCCATTGACGCCGGGCATGGAGATGTCCAGCAACACCACTTCGCAGGGCACGTGACGCAGGGTTTCGAGCAACTGCTCGCCGTTGCTCGCCTCCCCCACTACCAGCAAATCCTTGGCCAGGCCGATCAATTGCTTGATGCCTTCACGGACGATGGTGTGGTCTTCGGCTACCAGTACACGGATCACTAGCCTCTCCTCATTAAATGCGATCTTTCAGCGATCCAAAGGCACCCGCACACTTAGCGTCGTGCCCTCCCCCGGCTCACTTTCAAGCGACAACTGCCCGCCCATGATCAACACCCGCTCGCGCATACCCACGACACCAAAGGATGTTGACCGGCCAGTAGCGGGAACAAATCCTACGCCATCATCGCTGACGGTCAGGCACAACTCGTCGCCTTCCAGCGCCAATGTCAGTTCGACAGTATGCGCCTGGGCATGGCGCATGACATTGGTCAGCGCTTCCTGAAGGATGCGGAACAGGCCAATCGCCTTGGCATCGCTGAGCAGCGGCAGGTTCTCCGGCACCTGCACCAGGCACGGGATCTGCGTACGCGCCTCGAAACGCCGGGCCTGCCACTCAATGGCCGAGGCGATCCCGGCATCGAGAATCGGTGGCCGCAGCGCCGTGGCCACATCCCGCACCAGTTGGAATAACTGAGCAATCAACCGCTTCATGCTGTTCAAGCGTTCCTGCAACCCAGGATCGAGCTGGGCGTACGCCAATTCACACATGGAGGTTTCAAGTTTCAACACGGTCAGCATCTGCCCCAGCTCATCGTGCACTTCCCGGGCAATGCGGGCCTTTTCCTCTTCCCGCACGCTTTCCAGGTGCGCCGACAACTCCCGCAGTTGCGCCCGGGAGCTGGCCAGTTCCAGTTCGATGCGCTTGCTTTCGCTGATGTCCCAGACGATCCCGTCCCACACATACGCGCCATCTTCCAGCCGCCGGGTGATGGCCTTGATCTCGGCCCAGCGCTGCTCGCCCGAACGCGTGAGGATTCGGCCCTGCCACGACCAGTCGCTGTCGGTGTCCAGCGCATGATCCTGGGTCTGGTGATAACTGGCCTTATCGTCCGGGTGCACCAGGCTGCGCAGACCTTTGTCCCGGTGGGCCAGGGTCGCCGGCGAATAACCAACCAGGCTCTCGCTGCCTTCACTGATGTAGGCAAAGTCGATCTGCCCGGTCACCGGTGCCCGCTCCAGGCGAAAGACCAATCCCGGCACGTTGGCGGCGATTCCTTGCAACCGCGCCTCGCTTTCCTGCAACGCGGCCAGGGCACGCCGGCGTTCGGTGACGTCATTCAGGTACACCACCAAATATTCGCCATCGCGAAACCGCAGGAAGCTCAACGAAACATCCGCCGGCAAAACGCTGCCGTCGGCGCGAACGCAATTGGTTTCGAAACTTTGCGGCCCTTCTTCGCTGGCGCGGGCGCGTTTCCACAGGTTCAGCCAGCGGTCCATGTGCAGCCCGGGCTCGAAGTCGATCAACGGCCGGTCGATGATGCCGCCAGATGGATAGCCGAGCATGGCTTCGGCGGCGCGGTTGGCGTAACGCACATGGCTGTCCCAGTTGACCCAGAGGATGCCGACGGTGCTTTGATCGATGGAAAACTGGGTCAGGCGCAGGGCTTCCTCACTGGCCTGGCGCAGGGCGATGTCTTGCCGCGCCGCCAGCAGCCGTTGCTCCAGGCTGTGTTGCTGGCGCCGCTGCCAGAACACGATGGCCATGCTGCTCAGCAGCAACACCGCCAACAACAGGCACAGGTTCTGCCAGAATCCCGGCGACTCGGACAGCCGCGGGTATTTGGGTTGCAGCCATTGGTTGTGCAGTTGTTCCAGGTCCTTGGCCGGGATCGCCCGCAACGCGCTTTCGACGATGCCGGCCAGCTCCGGCCAGTCCCGGCGCGTGGCCACCCGCAGCAGTTGCGGCAGGCCGATATCACCGACCACCACCAGTCCGGCGAATTCAGGTTCGGCGGACAAACGCCCCAACTGTGCTTCATCAACCACCGCGTAACCGGCCTGCTGACTCAACAGCAACTGCAACGCCTGACGCTCGATCGGCACGCCTTGCAGGTTCAGGTGGGGGAAGTTACTGCGCAGGTAATCGGCGGTGACGCTGGGCATGCGCACGGCGACGCGGGTCTGGCTGTCGAGTTTTTCCAGCTCCACCACACCGGCACCCTTCTGGTCGCTGACCACCAGTTGCGGCACGCGCATGTACGGGTCGGAAAATTGCCAGAGCTTGAGCCCGCCGGGAGTTTGGGTCAGCCCCGGGGCGATATCGACTTCGCCCTCGCGCACGGCTTGTTCCAGCTGTTCGACGTCGGGGAAGTTGCGCCAGCTCAACTCGATCTTGAGCGACTTGGCCAACCACTTCATCAACTCGACATTGACCCCGGACAAGCGCTGCAAGCGTCGATCGTATTGCGCATACGGCGCCTGCAACACCACGCCGACGCGCAATTCGCCATGCTCGGCCAGCCACTGCTGCTGGGCCGTCGACAACTGTGCAACGTGCGCAGGAGGCGCGGGCGCCGCCCAACTCATCAAGGGAAACCACAAACAGCCGATAACCCACAGGCAGCGAAAATGCTTCATTGAAGTCTCACACACTGACAAATACTGACCAACCCATTAGGCTGCCGGAATAACTTCTGGCCTGGAATATCCGATGCCCCCTGTCTACCGCCTGGCACTGCCAGCATTGTGCCTGTCGCTGATCCTGCCTTGCGCCTTCTCCGTCGAGGCCGCCGACCCGGCTCCCGCCACGGAAAAACCTGCCGACGCAAAACCGGCCGAGCGCCAGCCGCTGCTTGAGCGTAGTCAGGAAGAAGCGACCGCACTTGAGCGCACCGTGCCGGCCCAGGAACAGCAACAACTCCAGGCCGGGGCCGATACGTTTCTCGCTTTGTGGAAGCCGGCCAACACCCCCGAACCCAAAGGCGCGGTGATTATCATCCCTGGCGCCGGCGAGACTGTTGACTGGCCGCAAGCAATCAGCCCTTTGCGCAACAAACTGCCAGACGCCGAGTGGAGCAGCCTGAGTATCACCTTGCCGGACCTGCAAAGCGATGCCATTGCGCCACGTGTCGCCGAAGTCCCGCCGACGATCAAAGCCCCTGAGACGGGCAGCAAAGACTCGACCACCGCGACGCCCATCGAGCAAGCGGCCAGCGGTGAAGCGGACGTCGCCGATAAAGCGGTCGTGGAAACCACCGAAGAACAGTCCAAAGCCGACGCCGAGCGCATCTTCGCCCGCATCGACGCCGCCATCGCCTTTGCCGAACAGCAAAGTGCGCGCCGCATCGTGGTGCTGGGGCATGGCACCGGCGCTTATTGGGCCGCGCGCTACCTCAGCGAGAAGCAGCCTTCGCAAGTGGAGAAATTCGTGATGGTCGCGGCGCAGACGCCGGCGGCCAGTAAACCGGAACTGGTAGAACTGACGCCCACCCTCAAGCTGCCGACTGCCGATCTCTTTTATATGGACAGGCCACTGGATCGCAATGCAGCACTCGCGCGCCTGCAAGCCAGTAAACGCCTGAAAACGTCTGCCTTCAGCCAGGTGTCGCTCAAGGCGTTGCCGGGCAATACCAAGGCTGAGCAGGAGCAATTGTTTCGCCGGGTGCGCGGGTGGTTGAATCCGCAGCCGGTGGCGGAGCCATAGACCGCGTCGCCCCCGTTCGCGGGCAAGCCTCGCGCCTACAAAGGGTATGTCGTTCCCATTTCCGGCGTACGACACAAACCCTGTAGAAGCGAGGCTTGCCCGCGAAGGCGACCTCACTGACAACACAACTATGTGCTGCTAGCGAAAATCCCGCCGCGCCTTGATCAACGTATAGGCGTTATGCAATTCCCGCGTCTTGTCCGTCGCCTCGCGCACCTGCAACGCCGTCGCCCCCGAACCGGCGATCTTGTCCGGATGATGACGACTGAGCAGGCGCCGATAGGCCCGTTTGATCTGTTCCGGCTCGCTGGTCGCCGATACCCCCAACAGCCGCATGGCGTCCTGATACGTCACGGCGCTGCTGACTTGCGGGCGTTTCTGTGGTTCATAGTCGTGCGCCAACGCCAGCACCTGCTGCGGCGTCCAGCCCAACCATTTACCCCATTGCGCCAGCAGTTCACGCTCACTGCTGCCCGCGCGACCATCGGCCCAGACCATCCGCCAACACGCGCGCAGCACGCCTTCGGCCGCATGGGGCTGGGCACTCAAGCGTCGCAGATAGCCACGCAACCGGTCGTGCCCGTTTTTGCCGCGATTGAACGCGGCAATCGCACGCCGCTGCGCCGACTCGGTCATGTCCAGCGAACGCATCTCCTGACGCGCCTGCTGAATATGACCATCCACCACCCGTCCATCACACTTGGCCAACCGGCCCAGCAACACGAACAACAGTTCATCGTTGCGAAGCGCCGGCCGACCGCCGAGTTTTTCCCGTAAATGCGCCCAGCTCTGCAAGTGCAAGCGCCGGTCCAGCGCCTGTCCCAACAAGGCGCCGAGCATGGCCCCCGGAATGCTGGCTATGGCAAAGCCCGCTCCGGCTCCGATCAGAGTCCCTGGCCACAACATGTCAGCGGCTCGCTTCTATCAGGGATTCGGCTTCGGCCAGGCGTTCGTACGTGCCGACATCTACCCAATGCCCAGACAGTCGCTCACCGGAGACTTGCCCCGCAGCCATGGCTTGGCGAAACAGCGGTGCGAGCTTGAATGCGCCGGCCGAGCAGCCTTCGAACAGCTTTGGGTGCAGCACCGCGATGCCGCTGTAGGTCAGGGTCTCGGCATCCGGTTGCCCGTCGCGCACCTGGCCATCGACCAGAACGAAATCCCCGGCCGGGTGATGGGCCGGGTTGTCCGCCAGTACCAGATGAGCCAACCCGGCAATGGGTTGGCGTAGCGCGCTGAAGTCGTAATCGGTCCAGATGTCGCCGTTGACCACCACAAACGCTTCGTCACCCAGCAACGGCAAGGCACGGAAAATCCCGCCACCGGTTTCCAGCGGTTCGCCTTCGGGCGAGTACTGGATGCCGACGCCGTAACGGGAACCGTCGCCCAGGTAGTCTTCGATCTGCTGACCGAGCCAGGCGTGGTTGATCACGATCTCGGTAAATCCGGCGGCCGCCAGGGCGTGCAGATGATATTCAATCAACGGCACGCCGCCGGCACGCACCAGCGGTTTGGGGGTGGTCAGGGTCAGCGGGCGCATGCGTTCGCCTTTGCCCGCCGCCAGAATCATTGCCTTCATGCCGGGGCTCCAGCACGCAGGCTGGCCAGCAGCACATCCAGCTCCGCCAGTTCGGGACGACGGGCGATCACCGCGTCTATATAAGCAAAGAAGCGTGGCACGTCGGCGAGGTAGCGCGGCTTGCCGTCGCGGTGGCAGATGCGCGCGAAGATGCCGATCACTTTCAGATGACGCTGCACGCCCATCAGGTCGCAGGCACGGTGGAACTCTTCGAAGTCAGGCTGCACCGGAATGCCCAGCGCACCCGCCTGTTGCCAGTAATCCTGCAACCAGGCGTACACCCGCTCTTCAGGCCAGCTGAGGAACGCGTCCTTGAACAGGCACGTCACGTCGTAGGTCACCGGGCCATACACCGCATCCTGGAAATCCAGCACACCGGGATTCGGCTCGCTGAGCATCAGGTTGCGCGGCATGTAGTCGCGGTGCACCAACACGGTCGGCTGGGCCAGGGCGCTGTCGATCAACAGATCGCTGGCCTGTTGCCAGAGCATTTGCTGGGCGGCGTCAAACTCGATGCCCAGTTCGTGCTTGACGTACCACTGCGGGAACAGTTCCAGCTCGCGACGCAGCAGGGCCACGTCGTAACTTGGCAGCGGCGCCACCATCGGCAATTGCTGAAAAGCCAGCAACGCCTGCAGGGCATCCTTGAACAAATCGTCGGCATTTTCGCTGTCGATCACGTCCAGATACGTCTTGCTGCCCAGGTCATTGAGCAAAAGAAATCCGCGCTCGAGGTCCTCGGCATAAATTTTCGGCACATTTATTCCGGATTTCGCCAGCAGAAAAGCCATATCCACGAAGGGTTTGCAGTTTTCCTGGGGCGGCGGGGCGTCCATCACGATGAAACTTTTGCCCTCGCCTTCCCAGCGGAAATAGCGCCGGAAACTCGCGTCGCTACTGGCCGCGGTCAACGTGGCCGGGGGCACGGCGCCCCAGCCTTGCTCGGCAAAGAGGGTCGCCAACTGTTCGTCGAGCCAAACTTTCAGGTGTTGCAAGCGTACATCTTGGTCAGGCATTACAAGGGTCTCCGACGGCGCTAGCCGTCAAGCGGGTCATGCTTTATTATCCAGCATCTTTTTCAGACCATCGAGAGGCGTGCGGCCCACCACCGCGGGCAGATGGCACGCAGGAAGCCCGGACTAATAAGATGGCATTGAAATCCCCCGCGTTTCGTAAAAAATTTCCGTTGTTGGTTACCGGCAGTCTGCTGGCCCTGCAACCCCTAGCCACTTCCTACGTGGTCGCCGCGGAACAGTATGACTGCTCAGTCTCTGCTTCGGGTGCCTGGGACTGTGCGCCCAAGTCGCCGGCAGCTGCCTTGCCGCCGCGACCCGTCCATGACGGCAGCGCAACAGCCACCGCGAACGGCGAAGCTCCAGCCCAGAACGGCTCCAGCGAAGACACCGGCGCCAAGCCTGTACTCGTTACCGAGTCCAAGGGCCGTGGCCTGAAGTCCCGTAGCGCAGACTACAGTCACCTCGACTGGGTTCCGCGCGAGAAGCTCACTGCTGCGCAGTTGGCCGAAACCGGTCCTTACTGCTCTGGTTCCTATATCGAACCGATTCGTCCTGGCATGAATGACAAGACGAATAAAAGTGACGCTCCGACCTTTATCGGCGCGAAAGCTTCGCGCTATAACACCGAAGATCAGGTCGGCACGCTGGCCGGTGACGTGGTATTGCGTCAGGGCAGCATGCAGGCCGAGGCCGATGAGGCCAGTCTGTACCAGGCCGAGAGCCGTGGCGAACTGAGCGGTAACGTCCGCATTCGCGACAATGGCGCACTGCTCGTGGGCGACCACGCCGACGTGCAGCTTGACACCGGTGAAGCCAAGGTCGACAACGCCGAATACGTGATGCACAAGTCCCGTATCCGCGGTAACGCGCTGTACGCCAAACGTGCCGAGAACGCGATCATCCGCCTCAAGGATGGTACGTACACCACGTGCGAACCGAATAGCAACGCCTGGCAGCTCAAGGGCAACAACATCACCTTGAACCCGGCCACCGGCTTCGGTACCGCGACGAACGTGACGCTGCGGGTCAAGGACATTCCGGTCCTGTACACGCCGTACATCTACTTCCCGATCGACGACCGTCGCCAATCCGGTTTCCTGCCGCCGACCATCGGCACCGGCAGCGATACCGGCTTCATGCTGGTCACGCCGTACTACTTCAACCTGGCACCGAACTACGACGCCACGTTGTATCCGCGTTACATGAGCAAGCATGGCATGTTGGTGGAAGGCGAGTTCCGTTACCTGACCAAGTCCAGCGAAGGTCAGTTCGGTGCTGCGTACCTCAACGACGAGGACACCGATCGCAGCAAGCAGACCGATTACCAGAAAAACCGCTACATGTATAACTGGCAGCATAAAGGTGGCCTCGACTCGCGCGTCTACACACAAGTCGATTACACCAAGATCAGCGATCCGTATTACTTCCAGGATCTGCAGACTGACCAGATTGGTGTGAAAAGCGAAGACTATGTCACCCAGCAGGGTGCCGTCGTATACCGTGGCGATAACTACGCCGCGACGCTCAGCGCCACGGCCTATCAGTTGGCGACGGTCTCGGCCATCACGCCATACGACCGCTTGCCGCAAATCACCTTCAATGGTGCGCTGCCGCAACATCCGGGCGGGTTGGATTTCTCGTATAACACTGAAATCGTGCGGTTTGATCGCGACCTGGAAAACGGCAACTTCACCGATGAAGACGGCAATGTCAGTCCGCGACTGGACAGGAACGTTGCTGGCCTGGCGCGCGCCAATGGCGATCGTCTAAACCTGGCCCCGACTGTCAGCCTGCCTCTGAACTGGTCATATGGTTTCCTGAAACCATCGCTCAAGTACCAATACACCCAGTATCAACTGGACCTGGACAGCATCGGCAAAAACCAGATCGTGGCTCAGGATCAAGCCGCTGCCGCAGCCGGGACAGACAATGTCAATGGTCACTTCGGCTCCAACCAGAATCGTGGCGTACCCATTGCCAGTATCGACAGCGGACTGTACTTCGACCGAAATACCACATGGTTCGGCAAGAACTACCGCCAAACCCTGGAACCGCGCCTGTTTTACCTCTATGTACCTGAGGAGAACCAGGAAGACATCCCAGTGTTCGACACTGGCGAATACACCTTCAACTACGCGTCACTGTTCCGCGACAATCGCTTCTCCGGTACCGACCGTGTCGGCGACGAGAACAAACTGTCCCTGGGCGTGACGAACCGCTGGATCGAAGAAGACGGTTTCGAGCGTCAACGCATCAGCGTTGGCCAGGCCCTGTACTTCAAGGACCGCGAAGTCCAGTTGCCAGGTATCGACGCGAAAACCCGCGACGACGCGCATGCCAACGTTTCGCCGTACGCACTGGAATACGAATACCGCTGGAACCGCGATTGGCGCACCACGGCCGACTACAACTGGGACCCGGACAGCCGCAGCCCGCGTTCGGGTAGCGCAATGTTCCACTACCAGCCTGAAGACAACCCGAACAAGGTTATCAACGCCGGTTATCGCTATCGCAACGACCAGGTTCGTTACGACCAGAACACCGGTAAATGGACCGTGGGCGGCGGCAACTATGGCGTCGAAGGCCAACCAGGCTTCGTGAAGGATTACTACAAGATTCAACAGCACGACTTTTCGGTGATCTGGCCGATCGTGCCGCAATGGAACGCCATCAGCCGCTGGCAGTATGACTACAACCGCAACCGTACCCTGGAAGCCTTCGGTGGTTTCGAGTACGACAACTGCTGCTGGAAACTGCGCCTGATCAACCGTTACTGGGTTTCCTATGACGAGTTCAGTCAAGAAGCCCCGCAAAACGAAAAAGGCGACCATGGCGTCTTCCTCCAAATTGTTCTGAAGGGACTCGGCGGCCTCACTGGCGCCAAGGTAGAGAGCTTCCTCGACAAAGGCATTCAAGGTTATCGTGAACGTGAAGACCAAGCTTTCTGATTGTCTGCGCCCGCTAGTGCTGGGCGCGTTGTTCCTGGGTACCGCGGCTAACGCCGCGGTACAGTCCATCGATAAAGTGGTGGCCATCGTCGACAACGACGTGGTCATGCAGAGCCAACTGGACCAGCGGGTCCACGAAGTTCAGCAAACCATCGCCAAACGCGGTACTGCCGTGCCGCCGGCCAGCGTGCTGGATCAGCAGGTACTGGAACGCCTGATCGTCGAAAACCTGCAATTGCAGATCGGCGAACGTTCCGGCATCCGTATTACCGATGAAGAACTGAACCAGGCCGTCGGCACCATTGCACAGCGCAATAACATGTCGATCGATCAATTCCGTGCTGCCTTGGCTCACGACGGTCTGTCTTATGACGACGCCCGTGACCAGATCCGCCGCGAAATGATCATCAGCCGTGTGCGCCAACGCCGTGTGGCCGAGCGCATCCAGGTGTCCGAGCAGGAAGTGAAGAACTTCCTGGCATCCGACCTGGGCAAAATGCAGCTGTCCGAAGAATTCCGTCTGGCCAACATCCTGATTCCTACGCCGGAAAGCGCCAACTCCGACGCGATCCAGGCTGCGGCCAAACAAGCGGACGCGGTGTACCAGCAACTCAAGCAAGGCGCTGACTTCGGTCAGTTGGCAATCGCCAAATCCGCCAGCGAAACCGCGCTGGAAGGCGGCGACATGGGCTTCCGCAAAGCGGCCCAACTGCCACCTCCGTTCGATCGCATGCTGAGCACCATGGCAGTCGGCGACATCACCCAGCCAATGCGCACCCCGGGCGGCTTCATCATCCTGAAGATCCTCGACAAGCGTGGCGGCGCGACTCAGGTGCGTGACGAAGTGCACGTGCGTCATATCCTGGTCAAACCTAGCCCGATCCGCGACGAAGCAAAAACCAAGGCGTTGGCCGAGTCGCTCTACACCCGTATCGAAGCGGGCGAAGATTTCGGCGAACTGGCGAAAAGCTTCTCGGAAGATCCGGGTTCTGCCCTCAACGGTGGCGACCTGAACTGGATCGACCCGAACTCACTGGTACCTGAGTTCCGCGAAGTGATGGCCAAGACCCCGCAAGGTCAGCTGTCCAAGCCATTCCAGACCCAATACGGCTGGCACGTTCTGGAAGTCCTTGGCCGTCGCGCCACCGACAGCACCACCCAGGCCCGTGAGCAGCAAGCGATGACTGTACTGCGTAACCGCAAATACGACGAAGAGCTGCAAACCTGGCTGCGTCAGATCCGTGACGAAGCGTATGTAGAGATCAAACTCCCTGGTGCAGACCAGGCAGCGCAGTGAAACCGAAGCGTTTCGCGCTGACACCCGGCGAGCCGGCCGGCATAGGTCCCGACCTGTGCCTGCTGCTCGCCTCGCAAGCCCAGCCACATCCCCTGATTGCCATTACCAGCCGCGACCTGCTCATCGAGCGGGCCGCGCAACTGGGCGTGGTCGTCGACCTGCTGCCGGTCACCCCGGATCACTGGCCGGACGCTCCTGCACCGGCCAACAGCCTGTATGTCTGGGATACGCCGCTCAGTGCACCGGTTACCGCCGGGCAACTGGACAAGGCCAACGCGGCGTTCGTCCTGGAAACCCTGACCCGTGCGGGCCAAGGCTGCATGGACGGGCATTTCGCCGGGATGATCACCGCGCCAGTGCACAAGGGCGTGATCAATGAATCCGGAATCGCTTTTTCCGGGCACACGGAATTCCTCGCCGACCTGACCCATACCGCCCAAGTGGTGATGATGCTCGCGACGCGCGGATTGCGCGTGGCACTGGTCACCACTCACCTGCCCCTGCGCGAGATTGCCGATGCAATCACCCCGGAGCGCCTGGAGCGGGTCACACGAATCCTGTACGCCGACCTGCAAGAAAAATTCGGCATTGCCCAGCCTCGCATCCTGGTCTGTGGGCTCAACCCCCACGCCGGTGAAGGCGGACACCTGGGCCATGAAGAAATCGACATCATCGAACCTACATTAGAGCGCCTGCGCGGCGAGGGCATGGACCTTCGCGGTCCCCTGCCCGCCGACACTCTGTTTACCCCCAAATATCTGGAGCACTGCGACGCGGTGCTGGCGATGTACCACGACCAGGGCCTGCCGGTGCTGAAGTACAAAGGCTTCGGCGCGGCAGTCAACGTGACCCTCGGCTTGCCGATCATCCGCACATCGGTGGACCACGGCACTGCCCTGGACCTGGCCGGTAGCGGCAACATCGACACCGGCAGCCTGCAAGTCGCCCTGGAAACCGCCTACCAGATGGCCGAGACCCGTTTATGACCGAGCATTACCAACACAAGGCGCGCAAACGCTTTGGCCAGAACTTCCTGCACGATGCCGGCGTTATCGACCGTATCCTGCGCGCCATCCGCGCCAAACCCGAAGACCGCCTGCTGGAAATCGGCCCGGGCCAGGGCGCACTGACCCAGGGCCTGCTCAACAGCGGCGCGCAACTGGACGTGGTGGAGCTGGACAAGGACCTGATCCCGATCCTCAACCAGCAGTTTGCCGACAAGAGCAACTTCAACCTGCACCAGGGCGATGCGCTGAAATTCGACTTCAATAGCCTGAATGCCGCGCCGAACAGCCTGCGAGTGGTCGGCAACCTGCCGTACAACATCTCCACACCGCTGATTTTCCACCTGCTGAACAACGCCGGCATCATTCGCGACATGCACTTCATGCTGCAAAAAGAAGTGGTCGAGCGTCTGGCGGCAGGTCCTGGCGGTGGCGACTGGGGTCGCCTGTCGATCATGGTTCAGTACCATTGCCGGGTCGAACACCTGTTCAACGTCGGCCCGGGCGCGTTCAATCCGCCGCCGAAAGTCGATTCGGCCATCGTGCGCCTGGTGCCCCACGACGTGCTGCCGCACCCGGCCAAGGATCACAAGCTGCTGGAGCGCGTCGTTCGCGAAGCCTTCAACCAGCGCCGCAAAACCCTGCGCAACACCCTCAAGCTGCTGCTGAGCAACGACGAGATCGAAGCCGCCGGCGTCGATGGCAGCCTGCGTCCCGAGCAACTTGACCTGGCCGCCTTCGTGCGCCTGGCCGACAAGCTCAGCGAACAAGTCCTGCAGGCTCCCGTTGCCAACTGACAGGCGATGAGCGTTATCGGGTAGGACGCCAGACGCGATGTCTGGTTTACTACCCGATACTTGGCCTAGACTGAATCCCATCAGCTACGCCCCGCGTCCCGCTCCGTTTTTAAGGCCTCTTGCATGTCCGATCCTCGTTATCAGGTCGACGTCAGCGTCGTCACCCGCTATCTGGCAGAACAATCGCAACCCGAGCACAACCGCTTTGCCTTCGCCTACACCATCACCGTGCACAACAATGGCGAGCTACCGGCCAAACTGTTGTCGCGGCACTGGGTGATCACCGACGGTGACGGGCATGTGGAAGAGGTTCGCGGTGCGGGCGTCGTGGGTTTGCAGCCGCTGATCCAGGCCGGCGAAAACCACACCTACAGCAGCGGCACAGTGATGACCACCAAGGTCGGCACCATGCAAGGCACGTATCAGATGATTGCCGACGACGGTAAACACTTCGACGCCGTGATCTCGCCTTTCCGCCTGGCGGTGCCCGGAGCCCTGCACTGATGGCAACGTACGCCGTCGGCGACCTGCAAGGCTGCCTCGAACCGCTGCAATGCCTGCTCAAGCAAGTAGCCTTCGACCCTGCCCGGGACACACTGTGGCTGGTGGGCGACCTGGTCAACCGTGGCCCGCAGTCCCTGGAAACCTTGCGCTTCCTCTATAGCCTGCGCGAATCGCTGGTGTGCGTGCTTGGCAACCACGACCTGCACTTGCTGGCCGCCGGGCACAACATCGAACGCCTGAAGAAAAACGACACCCTGCGCGAGATCCTCGAAGCGCCGGATCGCGCGGAACTGCTGGAGTGGCTGCGTCAGCAAAAACTCATGCACTACGACGAACAGCGCGACATCGCCCTGGTTCATGCCGGCATACCACCCCAGTGGTCGCTGCGCAAAGCCTTGAAGTACGCCGGCGAAGTCGAAGCCGCCCTGCGCGACGACAACCTGCTCCCGCCTTATCTGGATGGCATGTACGGCAATGAGCCGGCCAAATGGAACAGCGACATCACTGGCGTGGAACGCTTGCGGGTGATCACCAACTATTTCACCCGCATGCGCTTCTGCACCAGCGAGGGCAAGCTTGACCTCAAGGGCAAGGAAGGCGCCGACACCGCGCCACCGGGTTACGCCCCGTGGTTCAAGTACAAGGAGCGCAAGACCAAGGGCCTGAAGATCATCTTCGGTCATTGGGCGGCCCTTGAAGGCAAATGCGACGAGCCCGGCGTCTTCGCCCTCGACACCGGTTGCGTCTGGGGCGGCGCCATGACCCTGATGAACGTCGACACCCTCGAGCGCCTGAGCTGCAAATGCGACGAACAGGGCCACAGCAAGCCGTCAGTCGCCCCACCTATTCCCGATCAAACGTCAGCCAGCGCCCAGCGCTAGACTGCGCTTTCCGCCGAGCCACAGGAGCCCGCCATGAGCGAATTCAAACGTATCCCCCCAGAACAGGCCCAGGCCCTGCGCGAACAAGGCGCAGTGGTGGTCGATGTCCGTGATCCGCAAACTTATGCCGCGCTGCACATCGCCGGCTCGAAGCATCTGGACAACGTTTCCATCTCGGATTTCATCCGCGCCGCCGACCTCGATGCGCCGACCGTGGTGGTCTGCTATCACGGCAATTCCAGCCAGAGCGCCGCCGCCTACCTGATCAGCCAGGGCTTCTCCGACGTCTACAGCATGGATGGCGGTTTTGAGCTGTGGCGCACGACTTATCCCTCGGAAACGGCGCAAGGCACTTCCGAATAATTTTTTTGTAACGTGCAAGCCCCGGCCCCCGTGGGCTCGCGCGGTGGCAGACGAACGGTCTGCCACAACTAATTACGTATCTCGCCTTTACCTCCCGAATAAGCAACTATCCTTAAGCGCAGGCCATCCAAAACAGGGGAGAGCCGGTACACCGGCGCGCGGGTCATCGGGAGTAGCTTTCGGGGGAGTCCGCTCCGAAAGAGTTCTGGGGGGTAAACAGCGACTGCATATCCAGTGGCTGCCAGCATCGACTGAATGATCCGGCGTCGGCTCCACGTATCGAGCGAGGTGACGTCATGAGTATCTTTAGCCACTTCCAACAACGCTTCGAGTCCACACGCCAGGAAGAACTCTCGCTGCAAGAGTACCTGGAGCTCTGCAAGAAGGACCGCAGCGCCTACGTTTCCGCCGCCGAGCGCCTGCTGCTGGCCATCGGTGAACCGGAGCTGCTCGACACCTCGGCCAACTCGAGACTGTCGCGAATCTTCTCCAACAAGGTGATCCGCCGCTATCCGGCCTTTGAAGACTTCCACGGGATGGAAGAATGCATCGACCAGATCGTGTCGTATTTCCGCCATGCCGCCCAGGGCCTTGAGGAGAAGAAACAAATCCTCTACCTGCTCGGCCCCGTCGGTGGCGGTAAATCGTCCCTGGCCGAAAAGCTCAAACAGCTGATCGAGAAAGTGCCCTTCTACGCGATCAAGGGCTCTCCGGTATTCGAATCGCCTCTGGGTCTGTTCAACGCCACTGAAGATGGCGCGATCCTCGAGGAAGATTTCGGCATTCCACGGCGCTACGTGAATACCATCATGTCGCCCTGGGCGACCAAACGCCTGGCCGAATTCGGCGGCGACATCAGCCAGTTCCGGGTGGTGAAACTCTATCCGTCGATCCTCAATCAGATCGCCGTGGCCAAGACAGAGCCTGGGGATGAGAACAACCAGGACATCTCGGCGCTGGTGGGCAAGGTCGATATCCGCAAACTGGAAGAATTCCCGCAAAACGACGCCGACGCCTATAGCTACTCGGGCGCGCTATGCCGGGCCAACCAGGGCCTGATGGAATTCGTCGAAATGTTCAAGGCGCCGATCAAGGTGCTGCACCCATTGCTGACGGCCACCCAGGAAGGTAACTACAACAGTACCGAAGGCCTGGGCGCGATTCCGTTCACCGGGATCCTGTTGGCTCACTCCAACGAATCGGAGTGGCACACCTTCCGCAACAACAAGAACAACGAAGCCTTCATCGACCGGATCTACATCGTCAAAGTGCCGTACTGCCTGCGGGTCAGCGACGAAGTGAAGATCTACGACAAGCTGCTGTTCAACAGTTCGCTGGCCAAGGCCCATTGCGCCCCCGACACCCTGAAAATGCTCGCCCAGTTCACCGTGCTCTCGCGTCTCAAGGAGCCGGAAAACTCGAACATCTACTCCAAGATGCGCGTGTATGACGGCGAGAACCTCAAGGACACCGATCCGAAAGCCAAGTCGATCCAGGAATACCGCGACAACGCCGGTGTAGATGAAGGCATGAACGGCCTGTCGACCCGGTTCGCGTTCAAGATCCTGTCGAAAGTCTTCAACTTCGACCCGCACGAAATCGCCGCCAACCCGGTGCACCTGCTCTACGTGCTGGAACAACAGATCGAACAGGAACAATTCCAGGCCGAGACCCGCGAACGCTATCTGCGCTTCCTCAAGGAATACCTGGCGCCGCGTTATATCGAATTCATCGGCAAGGAGATCCAAACCGCCTACCTCGAGTCTTACAGCGAGTACGGGCAGAACATCTTCGATCGCTACGTGCTATACGCCGACTTCTGGATCCAGGACCAGGAATACCGCGACCCGGAAACCGGCGAAATCCTCAACCGCGTGGCACTGAACGAAGAACTGGAGAAAATCGAAAAACCGGCCGGCATCAGCAATCCGAAGGATTTCCGCAACGAAATCGTCAACTTCGTGCTGCGCGCCCGGGCCAACAACAACGGCAAGAACCCAACCTGGCTCAGCTACGAAAAACTGCGGGTGGTCATCGAGAAGAAAATGTTCTCCAACACCGAGGACCTGCTGCCGGTCATCAGCTTCAATGCCAAGGCCAGCAAAGAGGACCAGCAGAAGCACAACGACTTTGTCACAAGGATGGTGGAGCGCGGCTACACCGACAAACAGGTACGGCTTCTTTCAGAATGGTACCTACGGGTCCGGAAGTCTCAGTGACGCAGCGGCAAGCTCCAAGCTGCAAGCGACAAGTGAGAAGCGCATAAGCCCTGATATCCGGGCAACTGCTTCTTCTTGCAGCTTGCAGCTCACAACTTGAAGCTGCCCGGAGGGCCCTATGAGCTATGTGATCGACCGACGTCTCAATGGCAAGAACAAGAGCACGGTGAACCGCCAGCGGTTTCTGCGGCGTTACCGTGATCACATCAAAAAGGCCGTCGAAGAGGCGGTCAGCCGGCGTTCCATTACCGATATGGAACATGGCGAACAGATCAGCATTCCCGGCCGCGACATCGACGAGCCGGTGCTTCACCACGGCCGCGGTGGCAAGCAGACCGTCGTGCACCCCGGCAACAAGGAATTCACCAGCGGCGAACACATCGCCCGGCCACCCGGCGGTGGCGGCGGCAGAGGTCCCGGCAAGGCCGGCAACTCCGGCGAAGGGATGGATGAGTTCGTCTTTCAGATCACCCAGGAGGAATTCCTCGAGTTCATGTTCGAGGACCTCGAGCTGCCGAACCTGGTCAAGCGCAACCTGACCGGCACCGACACCTTCAAGACCGTGCGCGCCGGCATCAGCAACGAGGGCAACCCGTCACGGATCAACATCATCCGCACCCTGCGCTCAGCCCATGCCCGACGCATCGCCCTGTCCGGCAGCAGCCGTGCGCGACTGCGGGACGCCAAAGAGGAACTGGCCAGACTCAAGCGGGAAGAACCGGACAACTTCGGCGACATCCAGGAAATCGAGGCGGAAATCGAGAAACTCAGTGCGCGGATTCACCGGGTGCCGTTCCTCGACACATTCGACCTCAAGTACAACTTGCTGATCAAGCAGCCCAACCCCAGCTCCAAAGCGGTGATGTTCTGCCTGATGGACGTGTCCGGCTCGATGACCCAGGCGACCAAGGACATCGCCAAGCGCTTCTTCATCCTGCTGTACCTGTTTCTCAAGCGTAACTACGACAAGATCGACGTCGTGTTCATCCGCCACCACACCAGCGCCCGGGAAGTGGACGAGGAAGAGTTCTTCTACTCGCGGGAAACCGGCGGCACCATCGTTTCCAGCGCCTTGAAACTGATGCAGGAGATCATGGCCGAGCGTTATCCGAGCAACGAGTGGAACATCTACGCCGCCCAGGCTTCCGACGGCGACAACTGGAACGACGACTCGCCGATCTGCCGTGACATCCTGATCAACCAGATCATGCCGTTTGTGCAGTACTACACTTACGTGGAGATCACCCCGCGCGAACACCAGGCCCTTTGGTTCGAATACGAACGCATCGCCGAAGCCTTCTCTGACACTTTTGCCCAGCAGCAACTGGTCTCGGCCGGGGATATCTACCCGGTCTTCCGTGAACTCTTCCAGCGCAGGTTAGTGACATGACCGCCAAAGAGCAGAAGCGCCAACCCATTTCCACCGGCTCCGAATGGACATTCGAGCTGATCCAGGCGTACGACAAGGAAATCAGTCGCCTGGCGGCCCGCTATGCCCTGGATACCTACCCCAACCAGATCGAAGTGATCACCGCCGAGCAGATGATGGACGCCTACGCGTCCGTCGGCATGCCACTGGGCTATCACCATTGGTCCTACGGCAAGCACTTCCTCAGCACCGAAAAATCCTACACCCGTGGGCAGATGGGCCTGGCCTACGAGATCGTGATCAACTCCGACCCGTGCATCGCCTACCTGATGGAAGAAAACACCATCTGCATGCAGGCGCTGGTGGTGGCTCACGCGTGCTATGGCCACAACAGCTTCTTCAAGGGCAATTACCTGTTCCGCACCTGGACCGACGCCAGTTCGATCATTGATTACCTGGTGTTTGCCAAGCAGTACATCATGCAATGCGAAGAGCGCCACGGCATCGACGCGGTGGAAGACTTGCTCGATTCCTGCCACGCCCTGATGAACTACGGCGTTGACCGTTACAAACGTCCCTACCCGATTTCCGCCGAAGAAGAACGCCGGCGGCAGAAGGATCGCGAAGAGCATCTGCAGAAACAGATCAACGACCTGTGGCGCACCATTCCCAAAGGCGCGGACAAGTACAGCGACAAGGACAACGCACGCTTCCCCGCCGAACCTCAGGAAAACATCCTGTACTTCATCGAAAAACACGCGCCGCTGCTGGAGCCGTGGCAGCGGGAAATCGTGCGGATCGTGCGCAAGATTGCCCAGTATTTCTATCCACAGCGCCAGACACAGGTGATGAACGAAGGCTGGGCGACGTTCTGGCACTACACGCTGATGAATGACCTGTACGACGAAGGCCTGGTCACCGACGGCTTCATGATGGAATTCCTGACGTCCCACACCAGCGTGGTGATGCAGCCAGGTTTCGATAGTCCCTACTACAACGGCATCAACCCCTATGCTTTGGGCTTCGCCATGTACCGGGACATTCGGCGCATGTGTGAACACCCCACCGAGGAGGACTACCGCTGGTTCCCGGAAATCGCCGGCACCGATTGGTTGTCGAGCATCAAGTTCGCCATGAGCAGCTTCAAGGATGAGAGTTTCATCCTGCAATATTTGTCACCCCAGGTGATCCGCGACCTGAAACTGTTCAGCATTCTCGATGACGACCAGAAGGATGATCTGCTGGTCCCGGCCATTCACGATGAACCCGGCTACCGGACCATCCGTGAAACCCTGGCCGCCCAGTACAACCTGGGCAATCGCGAGCCCAACGTGCAGATCTACAGCATCGATCGGCGTGGCGACCGCTCCCTGACCTTGCGTCACCAGCAACACGACCGCAAGCCACTGGGCGAGTCCACCGAGGAAGTGCTCAAGCACCTGCATCGGCTGTGGGGCTTCGACATTCACCTGGAAACCCTGCAAGGCGACCAAGTGATGAAAGTCCATCATGTTCCACCCAGAAGCGAGCACGCCGAAGGGGATTACGGTCGGCTCGACCTGGCTGTCATTCACCTGTGATTTTTGGTTTCTGCCTCCGGAAGTTCGACGCAACGGTTATTCTGTCGAGCTAACGGAGGTTTTTTATGCAGATTTATAAAGTTGGCGGCGCCGTACGCGATCGCCTGCTGGGCATACCGGTCACTGACGTCGACCGGGTTGTGGTCGGCGCGACCACCGAAGAAATGCTCGCCAAGGGTTTTCGCCCGGTGGGTGCGGACTTCCCGGTGTTTCTTCACCCCAAGACCGGCGAGGAATACGCCCTCGCCCGCACCGAGCGCAAAAGTGGACGTGGTTATGGCGGTTTCACTTTTCACGCCAGCCCCGAAGTCACCCTCGAAGAAGACCTGATTCGCCGCGACCTGACGATCAACGCCATGGCCGAAGACGATCAGCACAACCTGACTGATCCTTACCATGGCCAGCGCGATCTTGAAGCCCGTGTTCTGCGCCACGTTTCCCCCGCGTTCGCCGAAGATCCGCTCCGTGTCCTGCGCGTTGCCCGCTTTGCCACGCGCTATGCCGGACTGGGTTTCACCGTGGCCCCCGAGACGCTGGAGTTGATGCGTCAACTGAGCGATTCAGGCGAACTCGAAGCCTTGACCGCAGAGCGTAGCTGGAAGGAAATCTCCCGCGCCCTGATGGAAGATCAGCCGCAGGTGTTCATCGAAGTACTGCGGGCGTGTGGCGCGCTCAAGGTGCTGATACCGGAGGTCGACGCGTTGTTCGGCGTGCCGCAGCCCGAAGCCCATCACCCGGAAATCGACACCGGCGTGCACACCTTGGGCGTGCTGGAGCAAGCGGCGCTGCACAAACAACCACTGACGGTACGCTGGGCTTGCCTGCTGCATGATTTGGGCAAAGGCCTGACCCCGAAAGAGGAATGGCCTCGGCATATCGCCCACGAGCACACGGGCCTGAAGCTGATAAAAGCGGTGAACGAACGGTTCAAGGCGCCGAAAGACTGTCAGGAACTGGCGCTGCTGGTGGGCCAATACCACACCCATGGGCATCGGGCCCTGGAGCTGAAGCCATCGACCTTGCTGGAGTTGCTGCAAAGCTTCGACGTCTACCGGCGGCCGCAGCGGTTTGAGGAATTTATTGCGGCGTGCGAGATGGATGCTCGCGGACGTAAAGGCCTGGAGCAGAGAAGTTATCCACAGGCGGATTATCTGCGCGGGGCAGCGGTTGCGGCGCGGGGCGTTGCGGTTCAGCCCTTGCTGGAGAAGGGATTCAAGGGGCCGGAGCTGGGCGAGGCGATCAAACGGGAACGGCTTAAGGCGTTGAAGGCCTACAAAGAGGCGGCGTCGGCCTGAAAAGCTTCGCGGGCAAGCCTCGCTCCTACAGGACTTCTGCAAACCCTTGTAGGAGCAAGGCTTGCCCGCGAAGGCGTCATCCGCCTCACAACAAATCTGAAGGCGTCAACGGCTGCCCACGCCACTCAAACGCCACCGGCGCCAATACCTGATCAATCTGCGCTTCGTCCCACAAGGTCGCAAAGCTTTTGCCGACACCCGGATGCACCCGATCTGGCGCAATCAGCGACAACGGCCACAGCACAAAGGCGTTTTTCAGAATTTCTGCCCGGGGCAGGATCAAGCCATCGAAGTTACCCACCAGATCGCCGAACAACAGCACGTCGATATCCAACGGCAAACCCTTGCGGTCCGGCGCGTAACGGCCGTTGTCGGCCTCGATGAATTTCAGCCGGCGATCCAGCTCCATCAGCGGCAAGTCGGTAAAAGCCGACACCACGAAATTGAAGAACGGACCGCTCTTGATCCCCACCGGCTGGCTTTCGAACACCGCCGAGCAGCGGATATCCACCAGGAAACCCGCCAGGGCCTCCAGGCCAGCCTGCAAATGGGTTTCACGCTCGATATTGCTACCGAGCCCGAGGTACACCTGAGTCAGCGACATCCGCGCTCGATCTCCACGCCGACGCCGCCGGTGGCCGCCGGGACCGCGCCCGGCTTGGTCAGCTTGAGGCGCATCCATGTGATCTTGAATTCGCTCATCAGGACCTCAACCAAACGCTCGGCAAAGGTCTCGACCAGTTGGTATTGCGCCTGCTCGGCAAAGGCCTGGATACGCGACGAAACGCTCGCGTAGTCGAGCGCCAGGGTCAGGTCGTCACCCGCCGCTGCCGGGCGATTGTCCCAAGCGAAGCTCAGATCAAGTCGCAGGCATTGTCGGATGCCGCGCTCCCAGTCGTAGGCACCAATCACGGTGTCGACTTCCAGGCCCTCGATAAACACTCTGTCCAAGCACTTTTCTCCGCTGCACGACAAGGGCGCAATGCGCCGTTAGAATCAGGGCGTCCTCGCCCGGAATAGTTAGCATGTTTTGGTTATTGGCGACCTTCGCCTACCTGCTCGGCTCGCTGTCCTTCGCCATTTTGCTCAGCCGCCTGACCGGTAACCCCGATCCGCGAATGAGTGGCTCGGGCAATGCCGGCGCCACCAACATGTTGCGCCTGGCCGGCAAGAAACTCGCCGTCCTGACCTTGCTCGGCGATTTATGCAAAGGCTTGCTGCCGGTGCTGATCGCCGGTGTTGCAGGTCTTTCGCTGCAAGAACAGGCCTGGGTCGGCGTCTGCGCCGTAATCGGTCACCTGTTCCCACTGTACTTCCGCTTTCGCGGCGGCAAGGGTGTCGCCACCGCGGCCGGCATGTTGCTGGGCCTGTACCCGCCGGCAGCCTTGTTGGCGGTCTGTGCCTGGCTACTGACGTTCTACCTGACCCGCACCAGCTCGCTGGCGGCGCTGATCGCCACACCGCTGACCCTGCCGCTGCTCGCCTGGCAAGAGCCGGCGGCATTGCTGCCCATGAGCGCACTCACGGCACTGATCGTCTGGCGTCATCGCGGCAATCTACGCGACCTGTTTGCCGGGCGCGAACGGCATTTTTAAATACCGCCCATGAGCGCCGCTCATCACAGCGCCGACAACTGCTCCATCGGCCAGCGCGCCTGCACGCTGATCGCCAAGCTTTCGTGCTGGCCCGCCTGCAACCGCTGGCAACCGGCAAACGCAATCATCGCGCCGTTATCGGTGCAGAATTCCGGGCGCGCATAAAACACATCGCCCTTCATAACGCCGAGCATTTTTTCCAGGGAGGTGCGCAGTGCCTTGTTGGCGCTGACGCCCCCAGCGATCACCAGACGCTTCATGCCCGCCGCTTTCAGGGCGCGCTTGCACTTGATGGTCAAAGTCTCCACCACGGCCTGCTGGAACGCCAGAGAGATGTCGCAACGGGCTTGCTCGCTGTCGTCCCCGGCGCTGACGCATTGCTGCCAGGTGTTCAGGGCGGAGGTTTTCAAGCCGCTGAAGCTGAAGGCCAGGCCCGGGCGGTCGCACATTGGTCGCGGGAAGGTGAAACGTCCTGCAACCCCTTGCTCCGCCAGGCGCGCGATTTCCGGACCGCCCGGATAATTGAGCCCCATCATCTTCGCAGTCTTGTCGAATGCTTCGCCGGCGGCATCGTCGAGGGTCTCGCCCAACAACGTGTATTGGCCGATCCCGTCGACCTGAACCAGCTGCGTATGACCGCCTGATACCAACAAAGCGACGAACGGGAATTCGGGCGGTTGCGGCTCCAGCATCGGCGCCAGCAAGTGGCCTTCCATGTGGTGTACGCCAAGGGCCGGAATGCCCCAGGCAAAGGCCAGCGCCTGGGCGCAGGACGCCCCGACCAGCAGCGCCCCGACCAGTCCGGGACCGGCGGTATAAGCGATGGCGTCGATCTCGGTCGGCACGCAGCCGGCCTCGGCCAACACCTGACGAATCAAGGGCAGCATGCGTTTGACGTGATCACGGGAGGGCCAGCTCCGGCACCACGCCGCCATAGGCGCGATGCAGGTCGATCTGGCTGAACAGCGCGTCGGCCAGCAGGCCGCGTTCACTGTCATATAATGCGACACCGGTTTCGTCGCAGGAGGTTTCTAATCCCAGTACTAGCATGGGTTTGCGCCTTGTTTAGGCTGAATTCGAAGGCGCGCATAATAGTCGCCATGGGATGCCCCGACTAGCGGTTTTCGATCAGAGGCTTTGCATTCCGGTCGATGAGGAGTTAACATCCGCAACCCTTAAAAACCGACGTCTTCAAGTGCTCTTTTGCCGCGAGGATGTTGACCCCGGTAATGAATGAAGGTAGCTCTGGATGCCAGCCGTCAAAGTAAAAGAGAACGAACCCTTCGACGTAGCTCTGCGTCGTTTCAAGCGCTCCTGCGAAAAAGCCGGTGTACTGGCTGAAGTTCGTAGCCGCGAATTTTACGAGAAGCCAACTTCTGAGCGTAAGCGCAAAGCAGCAGCCGCTGTTAAGCGTCACGCCAAGAAAGTACAGCGCGAACAGCGCCGCGCCGTTCGTCTGTACTAATACACAGACGTTCGTAGCAAGCTTCTGCCAAGCCCGGCCCTCAGCCGGGCTTATGGCATTTGCGTAAAACGCTTGATGCTTTACCGTCAACGCCGCAGACGCGACCGAGACAAACCTGCTTCACAGCGTCAGACCTGGCTCTTTTGCCAGCGGTGCACGTCTTTTCTGACGAGCCTTCCAAGGCTACTGACGAGCACACCCACTGATTCCTCTCACGACGATCAGCCCAAGGCACCTTCTTGCGTGCCCGCTTATGAGCTATCCGAGGCCATCGACTGGCCGCAGCGGATTTCAGCGCAACACTTTCAAATAGTCGAATACTGATTGGTACTAACGTCAGTGGATTTTCGGCAGATACACTTCCCGACAGCGATTACGCAGACGACACCGGTCGAGCCGCACATTTTGCGTGCCTCAAACAATACCCTGTGTTCGCCAGCCTTTGTTTTGGGTCCATTTCAGATGACGAGAACGCCATGGCCGGGCTAATTCCCCAGAGCTTTATTGACGACCTTCTGAACCGCACCGACATCGTCGACGTGGTCAGCTCGCGCCTGCAAATGAAAAAAGCCGGCAAGAACTACACCGCCTGCTGCCCGTTTCACAAAGAGAAAACCCCGTCCTTCAGCGTCAGCCCCGACAAGCAGTTCTATTACTGCTTCGGTTGCGGTGCTGGCGGTAACGCCCTCGGCTTCATGATGGACCACGACAACCTGGATTTCGTCCAGGCGGTCGAAGAACTGGCCAAAGCCGCTGGCATGGAAATCCCCCGCGAAGAAAGCGGCCGCCCGCACAAGCCGCGGCAGCCGACCGATTCGCCGCTGTACCCGCTGCTCACCGCCGCCGCCGAGTTTTACCGGCAAGCACTGAAAAGCCACCCATCGCGCAAAGCCGCCGTGGACTACTTGAAAGGTCGCGGCCTGACCGGTGAAATCGCCCGGGACTTCGGCCTCGGCTTCGCCCCGCCCGGCTGGGACAATCTGTTCAAGCATTTGAGCAGCGACACCCTGCAACAAAAAGCCATGGTCGACGCCGGCCTGCTGATCGAGAACGCCGAAACCGGCAAACGCTATGACCGCTTCCGTGATCGCGTGATGTTCCCGATCCGCGACAGTCGCGGGCGCATCATTGCCTTCGGTGGCCGCGTGCTGGGTGACGACAAGCCGAAATACCTGAACTCACCGGAAACCCCGGTCTTCCATAAAGGCCAAGAGCTTTACGGCCTTTATGAAGCGCGCAAGAACAACCGCAACCTCGACGAAATCATCGTCGTCGAAGGCTACATGGACGTCATCGCCCTCGCCCAGCAAGGCCTGCGCAATGCTGTCGCGACCCTGGGCACCGCCACCAGCGAAGAGCACTTGAAGCGATTGTTTCGCGTCGTGCCCAACGTATTGTTCTGTTTCGATGGTGACCAGGCCGGGCGAAATGCCGCCTGGCGAGCGCTGGAAGCGGCGCTGCCGTGCCTGCAGGATGGTCGGCGCGCACGTTTCCTGTTTCTGCCCGAAGGCGAAGACCCGGATACGCTGGTGCGCTCCGAAGGCACTGACGCCTTCCGCGCGCGGATCAATCAACACGCGCAACCACTGGCCGATTATTTTTTCCAGCAACTGACCGAAGAATCGGACCCGCGCTCGCTCGAAGGCAAGGCTCACATGGCCACCCTCGCCGCGCCGCTGATCGATAAAGTCCCGGGCGCCAACCTGCGCATCCTGATGCGCCAGCGACTGACCGAAATCACCGGCCTGACGGGCGAAGCCATGAGTCAGCTGGTGCAAAGCGCTCCTCAGGACGCGCCGCCGGCCTACGATCCGGGCATCGATTACGACGCCATGCCGGATTACAGCGACTACCATCAGCCTCAGGCACAAGACACGTACGCGCCGCAGCAGGAATGGACGCCGAAGAAACCCGGCGCCGGCGGCAAGAAGTGGGACAAGAAACCCTGGGACAAGAATGGCAAGCGTGGCGGCGATCGCGATCAACCGAGCGCGCCACGCACACCGATTGCCGTAGAAGCCCCGACGCTGATCGCGCTGCGCACGCTCATTCATCACCCGGACCTGGCCGGCAAGGTAGAAACCGCCGACCACTTCGCCAATGAGAGCAATACCTACGCGCAGTTGCTGGTCGCCCTGATCGGGGCCGTGCAAAAAAATCCTAAGCTAAACTCAATCCAGCTAATGGCCCGCTGGCACGGGACCGAACAGGGACGTTTGCTCAAGGCTTTGGCGGAAAAGGAATGGCTGATTGACGGTGACAACCTTGAACAACAGTTTTTAGACACCATTACTAGGTTATCGGCAACGCAACACACGGATAGCCTGGAAGCACTAATCAGGAAAGCAAGGCAGCCAGGACTGACCGCGGAGGAAGCAAATCAGATCGCAAATCAGATGCGCGACCTATTAAAACGCAATATGGCTGTATCAACCCCGACCTCAACTGGCGCGTGAGGTCATAGCTCAGGTATAATCCTCGGCTTGTTTTTTGCCCGCCAAGACCTTCAGTGGATAGGGTGTTATGTCCGGAAAAGCGCAACAGCAGTCTCGTATCAAAGAGTTGATCACACTTGGTCGTGAGCAGGGTTACCTGACTTACGCGGAGGTCAACGACCACCTGCCGGAGGATATTTCAGATCCGGAACAGGTGGAAGACATCATCCGCATGATCAACGACATGGGGATCAACGTATTCGAGGTTGCGCCAGATAAGGATTCCCTTATGCTGGCCGACGCCGATACCGACGAAGCCGCGGCCGAAGAGGCAGCAGCAGCGTTGGCAGCGGTCGAGACCGACATTGGTCGCACCACCGACCCAGTGCGCATGTACATGCGTGAAATGGGTACGGTAGAGCTCCTCACTCGTGAAGGCGAAATTGAAATCGCCAAGCGTATTGAAGAGGGCATCCGCGAAGTGATGGGCGCAATTGCGCACTTCCCTGGCACGGTTGACCACATTCTGTCCGAATACACTCGCGTCACCACCGAAGGTGGCCGCCTGTCCGACGTCCTGAGCGGTTATATCGACCCGGACGACGGCATTGCGCCGCCTGCAGCCGAAGTACCTCCGCCTGTCGATCCGAAAGCCGTGAAAGCGGATGACGACACCGACGACGAAGAAGCTGAAGCCAGCACCGACGACGAAGAAGAAGCCGAAAGCGGGCCGGATCCGGTCATCGCGGCACAGCGTTTTGGCGCTGTCTCCGATCAGATGGAAATCACCCGCAAGGCGCTGAAGAAGCACGGTCGTGGCAACAAGGCGGCGATTGCCGAACTGGTGCTGCTGGCTGAGCTGTTCATGCCGATCAAACTGGTGCCGAAGCAATTCGAAGGCCTGGTCGAGCGTGTTCGCAGTGCCCTGGATCGCCTGCGTCAGCAAGAGCGCGCGATCATGCAGCTTTGCGTTCGTGATGCGCGCATGCCGCGTGCCGATTTCCTGCGCCAGTTCCCGGGTAACGAAGTCGACGAAAGCTGGTCCGACGGCTTGGCCAAGGGCAAAGGCAAATACGCCGAAGCCATCGGTCGCCTGCAACCGGACATCATTCGTTGCCAGCAAAAGCTGATCGCGCTGCAAACCGAAACCGGTTTGACGATTGCCGAGATCAAGGACATCAACCGTCGCATGTCGATCGGTGAGGCCAAGGCCCGCCGCGCGAAGAAAGAGATGGTTGAAGCGAACTTGCGTCTGGTGATCTCCATCGCCAAGAAGTACACCAACCGTGGCCTGCAGTTCCTCGATCTGATCCAGGAAGGCAACATCGGTTTGATGAAAGCGGTAGACAAGTTCGAATACCGCCGCGGCTACAAATTCTCGACTTATGCCACCTGGTGGATCCGTCAGGCGATCACTCGCTCGATCGCTGACCAGGCCCGCACCATCCGTATTCCGGTGCACATGATCGAGACGATCAACAAGCTCAACCGTATTTCCCGGCAGATGTTGCAGGAAATGGGTCGCGAACCGACCCCGGAAGAGCTGGGCGAACGCATGGAAATGCCTGAGGACAAGATCCGCAAGGTATTGAAGATCGCTAAAGAGCCGATCTCCATGGAAACCCCGATCGGTGATGACGAAGACTCCCATCTGGGTGACTTCATCGAAGACTCGACCATGCAGTCGCCAATCGATGTTGCTACCGTTGAGAGCCTTAAAGAAGCGACTCGCGAAGTTCTCTCCGGCCTCACTGCCCGTGAAGCCAAGGTTCTGCGCATGCGCTTCGGTATCGACATGAATACCGACCACACCCTCGAGGAGGTTGGTAAGCAGTTCGACGTGACCCGTGAACGGATTCGTCAGATCGAAGCCAAGGCGCTGCGCAAGCTGCGCCACCCGACGAGAAGCGAGCATTTGCGCTCCTTCCTCGACGAGTGATCACAAAACCCCCGGCCCAGGCCGGGGGTTTTGCTTTATACAGATTAAATCCCCCGCATCACCCCCCCGCCGAATTGCCCGTCTACACTCGAAACATTCCCCCCGAGCCATAACGAGACCGTTATGCCCAGATTGCCGACCGTGCTTTTTTTGCTGTCGCTGATGACCTGGACCGCAACGGCTGGCGCGCTGACTCTGACCGACGAAGAACGTAGCTGGCTGGCGGCTCACCCGGACTTGCGTCTGGGCGTCGACGCGTCCTGGCCACCCTTCGAGTTCCGCGACGAACAGGCGCGCTACCAGGGCCTGGCCGCGGACTATATCAACGTGATCCGCCAACGCCTGGACATCAAGCTCACCCCCATCGAGCCCGTCAGCTGGACGGTGGTGCTGGAACAGGTCAAACAAGGCAAGCTGGACCTGTTGCCCGGCATCATGTCGACCCCGGAACGCCAGACTTACCTGTCGTTCACCCGCCCCTACCTGGATTTTCCGATTGTCATCCTCGCCCATGTCGGAGGCGCCCAGCCGCGCAAAATCGAGGACCTGTACGGCCTGAAAATCGCCGTGGTGGAAAACTACGCCCCCCATGAGCTGCTACGCACCCATCATCCGGATCTGAACCTGGTGGCGATGCCCAACGTCAGCTCGGCGTTGCAGGCGCTGGCCACCGACGAAGTGGATGCCGTGGTGGGTGATCTCGCCTCCAGCGTCTGGAGCCTGCGCCAGCTCAAGCTCGACGGGCTCTATGTCAGCGGCGAGACGCCTTATCGCTATCAATTGGCAATGGCGGTGCCGCCGAAAAACAAAATGCTCGTCGGCATCATCGATAAAGTCCTGGCGGACATGAGCCCGAGCGAAATCAGTGCGATTCAAGAGCATTGGGTCGGCAACGTCCTCGATCACCGGACTTTCTGGTCCGACTTGTTGGTCTACGGGCTGCCGGGCCTGGTATTGCTGATCATCATCCTGGCGGTGGTGATCCGGATCAATCGCCGCCTGAGCTCGGAAATCGCACGGCGAATCGATCTGGAACAGGAACTGCGCAGCAGCGAATACCACTATCGCGGGCTGGTAGAGAGCCTGTCCGCCATTGCCTGGGAAGCACGGATCAGCGATTTCACCTACAGCTACGTGTCGCCCCACGCCGAGGATCTGCTCGGCTATCCCCTGTCCCATTGGCTGATTCCGGGGTTCTGGCGCAACATCATCCACCCCGCGGACCTGACCCGCGCCCAGACCTTTTGCGACCACGAAGTGCTGGCCGGGCGCGATCACAGCGTCGATTACCGGGTCATCACGGCCGATGGCCGCTGCCTGTGGGTGCGCGATATCGTCAGCCTGATCGAGCACGGCCATGAACCGGTGCTGCGCGGGCTGATGATCGACATCAGCGACGCCAAGCGTACGGAAGAGGCGCTGCGCCTGTCGGAACAGAAGTTCGCCTCGGTGTTCCAGCAATGCCCGGACATCCTGGTGATCGCGCGGCTGTCCGATGGCTGCCTGCTGGAGGTCAACGAAGCCTTTGAAGAGCAGATTGGCCTCAAGGCCCGGGACGTCATCGGCCAGACTGCCACCGATTTGAACATCTGGGGCATTCCGGGGGTTGGGCCGGGCTTGCTGCAACGGTTGCAGGCCGGCAGCATCCGCAATCTGGAGATGCCCTTTCGCCGCAACAACGGCCAGGTGTTCACCGGCCTTATTTCCGCCGAGCCGTTCGATCTCGATACGACGCCCGCACTGGTGGTCGTGGTGCGGGACATCAGTCAGCTCAAGGAAACCCAGCAACAGCTGCAAACCTCCGAAGAAAAGTTCGCCAAGGCCTTCCACGCCTCGCCTGACGGCTTGTTGCTGTCGCGGCAGAGCGATGGCCTGCTGCTGGAGGTCAACGAGGGTTTCAGCCGCATTACGGGCTTCAACAGCGCGATGTCAGTGGATCGTTCGGCGCTGGACTTGGGGATCTGGGTCAATCTGAACGAACGCAAACAGATGCTCGACTTGCTGCATCGGGATGGCTTTGTCCGGGATTTCAGCTGCCACATCCGCCGCAATGACGGGCAGATCCGCCTCTGCGAAGTGTCCAGCCGGCCGCTGCCGATCGGTGATGAAGATTGCATGCTGACCATCGCCCGAGACATCACCGAGCGCCACCTGATGCAGGAGAAACTGCAACAGGCCGCCACGGTATTCGAGAGCACCGCCGAAGGCGTGTTGATCACCGACACCCAGCAGCACATCAGCGCGGTCAATCGCGCTTTCACCGAAATCACCGGTTACAGCGAGAGCGAAGCACTGGGCCACACCCCTCGCCTGCTCGCTTCGGGCCTGCATGACAGCGCGTTCTACGCGGCGATGTGGCATCAATTGACCGACGAGGGCCATTGGCAGGGCGAGATCTCCAACCGGCGCAAGAACGGCGAACTGTACCCGAGCTGGCTGACCATCAGCGCCGTGCGCAACCGCGACAAGTTCATCACGCACTTTGTCGCCGTGTTCGCGGACATCTCCAGCCTCAAGCACGCCCAGGCCAAGCTCGATTACCAGGCGCACCACGACCCGCTCACTGGCCTGCCGAACCGCACGCTGTTCGAAAGCCGACTGCTGACCGCGCTCAACAACCAGCAGGAAAACGGCGGCCAAGGCGCGGTGTTGTTCCTCGACCTAGACCGCTTCAAGCACATCAATGACAGCCTCGGCCACCCGGTCGGCGACCTGCTCCTCAAAGGCATCGCCGTGCGCCTCAAGGAGCAGCTGCGGGACATCGACACGGTCGCGCGCCTGGGCGGCGACGAGTTCATCATTCTGCTGCCCGGCTTGCAGCAAGCCAGCGATGCCGACCACATCGCCACCAAACTGCTCAACTGCTTCTGCGCACCGTTTCAGGCCGGTGAACACGAGTTCTTCATCAGCGCCAGCATCGGCACCAGTCTTTATCCGAAGGACGGTTGTGACGTCGCCACGCTGGTCAAAAACGCCGATGCGGCGATGTACCGCTCCAAGGCCAAGGGGCGCAACCGGGTCGAAAGCTACACCCGCGACCTCACGGCCCAGGCCAGCGAGCGCATAGCGCTGGAACACGAACTGCGGCGCGCCATCGAGCGCAATGAATTGCACCTGTACTACCAACCGAAGATCAGCCTCGACGACCATCGCCTGGTGGGCGCCGAAGCGCTTATACGCTGGCGCCACCCGACCTTCGGTGACGTGCCCCCTGAGCACTTCATTCCCCTGGCTGAAGAAAACGGCATGATCCTGCAGATCGGCGATTGGGTACTCGAGACCGCGTGCCGGCAGATGTTTGAATGGAACCAGCTCTACGAAAGCCTCGGCCCACTGTCGGTCAACCTCGCCGGCGCACAACTGCGCCAGCCGAACCTGCTCGGCCGCATCGAACAACTGCTCAAGGACAACCGCCTCAAGCCCGGATTTCTGCAACTGGAAATTACCGAAAACTTCATCATGAGCCAAGCTGAAGAAGCGCTGGCCGTGCTGCACCAACTCAAACACCTGGGCGTACAACTGGCGATCGACGACTTCGGCACCGGTTATTCGTCCCTCAGTTACCTCAAGCGCCTGCCGCTGGACATCCTCAAGATCGACCAGTCCTTCGTCCGCGGACTGCCGGATGACCCCCACGACGCGGCCATTGTGCGAGCCATCATCGCCCTCGGCCGCAGCATGCAATTCACCATCATCGCCGAGGGCGTCGAAACCCAGGCCCAGCAAGAATTCCTCGCCCTCGAAGGCTGCGAACAGATCCAGGGCTACATCGTCAGCCTGCCCTTACCGCCCGAAGAATTCGCCGCGACGTTTCTTCGTATAGCCGTATCGGATTTTTCGGATAGCACAGCCGAGAAACCATCGCTATAATCCGCGGCCTACTGAGGGCCTATAGCTCAGTTGGTTAGAGCAGAGGACTCATAATCCTTTGGTCCACGGTTCAAGTCCGTGTGGGCCCACCAAACAAAAAAGCCGCGCTGATGCGCGGCTTTTTCGTGTCTGGCGTTCTGGTTTTTCAGATGAGTTTTGCTTCAATAAAGCAGCGGAAATGTCCACAAAGTGTCCACATCGATTTCCAGCGACACGAAGTCATCCGTAGACACAAATTTGAAATTGACAAACCGACCTTGAACTTTAGGACGGCTCAACCTATAAATACTATAGAAAAACACATGAGCCCTCTTCTTCCTTTTCCACTGCCAAAAAAGAAAGCGCTTGAAATTATTCGTGAGCTTTCAGAGGTATCGGAACGCATCTTCTACTCCCCACACGCTAAGGCGCGGATGATTGAACGAGGCGTGAACATGCCGGACGTGATGGACTGTCTGGGTAAAGGGCAGATCACCGAGGGGCCGTTTCAGCAACCGGGAGGTGATTGGAGATTTACTATTTCCTGGTTCAAAGCTGGGTCACCTCTCCAGGTCGTCGGGGCAATCGACATCGATGACGACGGGACATTTCTCGTCATAGTGACCACGATACAAAAGAAGGGATGAATTTTATGTACCACTACGTAGAAAGCGGCCTACCGAACGTATGGCTTAGCAATGGCTTCGTGGTGAAGGAGACCGCCTATGGCGAGTCTGTCGCCATCACGGATGTGAAGGGCCTCCATGACGTAATCGGCAAAGCCATCGCGGAGAAACCTTCAGTACTAACAGGTGCTGAGTTCAGATTTTTGAGGAAGGAGCTTGGCCTGTCCCAGGAAAGCCTCGCCGAGATTGTTGGTTTGACAAGTCAGGCTGTAGCGATCTGGGAAAAAACCGACAAGATCCCGATGGTAAACGACCGTTACTTGCGAGGCCTTTATCTTGAAGCCAAAACGGGTGAAGCGGATCTGATGGCGGCTATCAATACCATCAACAAAATGGACCACGAACTCTACAAACTGAATCTGGAGTTTGAAGGCGAATGGCACAACCAAGCATGCGCTTGAGTCTGAATGTTCTGTAAAGCCCGGCAAAAAATGCCGGGCTTTTTCTTCACCTGCGACTCCCCTTACTCAGGCAACGCATAAGCAATCACATAATCCCCGCGATCCGATGACTGTCGCGCCCCACCCACCGTCAGCAAGATGTATTGCTTGCCAGTCTTCGGTGAAACGTAAGTCATCGGCCCGGACTGACTGCCCACCGGCAAGCGCGACTTCCAGATCTCATTGCCATTACCGGTATCAAACGCCCGCAGATAGAAATCCTGAGTGCCGGCAAAGAACAACAACCCCGACTGAGTCGCCAGCGAAGCGCCCAGCGTCGGCATGCCAATCGGGATCTGCAAGTGCATGCGAATGCCCAGCGGCCCCGTGTCTTGCACGGTGCCGACCGGAACCTGCCACATCAGTTTGTGGGTCTTGAGGTCGATGGCGGACATCGTGCCAAACGGTGGTTTCTGGCACGGGATACCGGCCGCCGAGAGGAAACGTTCGCGCATGGCGCCGAATGGCGTGCCTTCCTGTGGCACAACGCCCATTTCAATGCCGCTGGCCCCCGCGGCGATTTTGTTGCGCGGGATCATGTAGTTGGCCAGGCCCAGGCGCATGTCGTTGACGAACATGTAATTCGTGTTCGGATCAACCGACACGCTGCCCCAATTCATGCCGCCCAGGGAGCCCGGGAATTGCAGTGCGCGATCAAGGCCCGGCGGGGTGTAGACGCCTTGGTGGCGCATGCCTTTGAACTGGATGCGGCACATCAATTGGTCGAACGGGGTAGCACCCCACATGTCGGATTCGGTCAGTGTCTGGTTGCCGATTGACGGCATTTCCACCGAGAACGGCTGGGTCGGCGAATAACGTTCGCCGGGGACGTTGCCTTGCGGTACCGGCCGTTCTTCGACCCGGGCGATGGGCACGCCGGTTTCGCGGTTGAGCAGGAAGATCTCGCCCTGTTTGGTGACTTGCGCCAAGGCTGGCTGAGTGCCGCCCTTGTCGTCCGGCACATCGTAGAGCAGCGGTTGCGCCGGCAGGTCGAAGTCCCAGAGGTCGTGGTGGGTGGTCTGGAAGTGCCAGCGCACCTGACCAGTCCTCACGTCGATGGCGACGATGGATGAGTTCCACTTGTCATCGAAGGCCGTGCGTTGGCCACCGAAGAAGTCAGGCGTAGCGTTGCCGGTTGGCAGGTAGACCAGACCGAGCTTGGCGTCGTAGGACATGGCCGACCAGACGTTGGGCGTACCACGGGTATAGGTCTCGCCGGCCGGCGGGCGCTTGGTGGTGTTCGGGTTGCCCGGATCCCACGCCCACACCAGTTCACCGCTGCGCACGTCGTAGGCACGGACTACGCCGGGTGGTTCACCGGTGGAATAGTTGTCGGCCACGCGTCCGCCGACGATCACCACATTGCCCGCGACCAGCGGGGTCGAGGTTTGCTGGTAGTAACCCGGTTTGACTTCGCCCATGTCGGTTTTCAGGTCGACGGTGCCTTTGTCGCCGAAGTCTTCACACGGCTTGCCGGTATCGGCATTGATGGCGATCAGACGGGCATCGCCCGTCGGCAGAAACAGACGTTTCGCACAGGCCGTTGGCTGGTTATCCGACGACACAGGGGTTTCGGAATAACCCAGGCCACGGCAACGCTGCCAGTTCGGCGCGGTGCCTTGAGGGTCGAACTTCCAGCGCTGGGTGCCGGTGTCGGCGTCCAGGGCGAAGACTTTGCCGTAGGCGGTGCAGGTGTAGACCGTGTCCCCGATTTGCAGCGGGGTGTTCTGGTCTTCGGCGCCAGCGCCGGTGCTTTGCGGGATGTCGCCGGTGTGGAAAGTCCAGGCCACCTGCAACTTGTCGATGTTGCCTTTGTTGATCTGGTCCAGCGCGGCGAAACGATTGCCGGCGGTGGTGTTGCCCCAGTGGGCCCAGTCTTTCTGTTCGGTGCCCGGTTTCACCGGGGTCACCGCAGGCTCAATGCTGGCCCTGACCACGTGGGTCGGCACAAACATGTAGGCCAGCGTGGCGACGACGCCCACCCCCAGAATGCCTGCCAGACCGTAGGCGCCGCGCCCAGCATGAGCGCCGGAAGCACGCACCAGCGTGGGATAAATCAGCGCGACAACCAGACCGATCACGGCAAACGTCAGTACCCGCGAAACCAGCGGCCAGTAATCGAAACCGCTGTCCCACACCGCCCAGATCGCCGTCAGAATCAGCGCCAGAGCGTACAGCCACGCTCCTTGCGGCTTACGACGGGCAATCATCAGCCCGGACAACAGCATCGCCAGGCCCATCAGCAGGAAGTACCAACTCCCTCCCAACGCAATCAGGTAACCACCGCCACCGGCCAGACCGAGCCCGATCAACGCAATCAGGACACCCAGCCCCCACAGCAACCATTTGCTGCCGGCGGCAGCCCCAGAATTATTCATGTCGGAAGTTTTCCCCATTTGTGACAAGCGCGAAATGATGTACTACCTAGTTACTTATGGCAATTTGTCGCAGATGAAAAAGTTCTGAACGGTCCTGAGGCCAGATCAAACCTCCGCCGGGCAAGCCGTGCTGTAACATGCCAACCCACCAATTTATGTTGCTGGAGACGACCTTTGCCTGACACCCGCCCACCCGTGCTCGACGAAATCGACCGCCAGTTGATCGCGGCCTTGCAGATCAACGCCCGTGAAAGCGTGGCCATGCTCGCGCGGCAATTGGGCATCGCGCGCACCACGGTCACTTCGCGGTTGGCGCGACTGGAGAAGGCCAAGGTCATCACCGGTTATGGCGTGCGCTTGGGTCAGCGGGTGGTGGATGGCGGGTTGCAGGCGTATGTCGGCATCACGGTGCAGCCGCGCTCCGGCAAGGAAGTGTTGCGCCGGCTCAGTGCGATGGCTCAGGTGCAGCAGCTGTGCGCGGTGAGTGGTGAATTTGATTACGTGGCGTGGTTGCGTACGGATTCGCCGGAGCAGCTGGATCAGTTGCTGGACCAGATTGGCAGCGTGGATGGGGTGGAGAAGACGACCACTTCAATCATCTTGAGCAGCAAGATTGATCGGGGGCAGCCGGTTTGAGTTTTGGACTGGTTGTTTTGTAGTGTCTTTGAGGGCCCCTTCGCGGGCAAGCCTTGCTCCTACAGGGTCGATGTGTAGCGATAGATCGTCATATTGATCTATAAGATGGCAAAACGACGACACATTGCGTCTTATTAACGTGTTCTACGCTCTCTAGAATGGCTGCCATCTTTTCCTATACTCAGACGCGCATCCCGCGTCGGGTCGCCAGCAAGGTCAGCCATGAACAAGAATAATCGCCATCCTGCAGACGGTAAAAAACCAGTCACCATTTTCGGCCCGGATTTTCCGTTCGCCTTCGACGACTGGATCGAGCACCCGGCCGGCCTGGGCAGTATTCCCGAGCACAACCACGGTGCCGAAGTGGCAATCGTCGGTGGCGGGATTGCCGGTCTGGTGGCGGCCTACGAGTTGATGAAACTGGGCCTCAAACCTGTCGTCTATGAAGCCTCGAAGATGGGCGGCCGTTTGCGCTCCCAGGCGTTCAATGGCGCCGAAGGCATCGTCGCCGAGCTCGGCGGCATGCGCTTCCCGGTGTCGTCCACTGCGTTTTATCACTACGTCGACAAACTCGGCCTGGAGACCAAACCGTTCCCGAACCCGCTGACACCGGCGTCGGGCAGCACGGTGATCGACCTGGAAGGCCAGACCCATTACGCACAGAAGCTGTCGGATCTTCCTGCACTGTTCCAGGAAGTGGCTGACGCCTGGGCCGATGCGCTGGAAGACGGCTCGCGCTTCAAAGAGATCCAGCAAGCGATCCGCGACCGCGATGTACCGCGCCTCAAAGAACTGTGGAACACCCTGGTGCCGCTGTGGGACGACCGCACCTTCTACGATTTCGTCGCCACCTCCAAAGCCTTCGCCAAGCTGTCATTCCATCACCGCGAAGTGTTCGGCCAGGTCGGTTTCGGCACCGGCGGCTGGGACTCGGACTTCCCCAACTCGATGCTGGAAATCTTCCGCGTGGTGATGACCAACTGCGACGATCACCAACACCTGGTGGTCGGCGGCGTCGAGCAAGTGCCGCTGGGCATCTGGCGTCATGTGCCGGAGCGCTGCGTGCATTGGCCGGCAGGCACCAGTCTCAGTTCGTTGCACCGTGGCGCCCCGCGTTCCGGGGTGAAGAAAATCGCTCACGCGCCGAACGGCCGTTTCACCGTCACCGACAACTATGGCGATAGCCGCGAATACGCTGCCGTCCTGACCACCTGCCAGAGCTGGCTGCTGACCACCCAGATCGAATGCGATGAAACCCTGTTCTCGCAAAAGATGTGGATGGCCCTCGACCGCACTCGCTACATGCAATCGTCGAAGACCTTCGTGATGGTCGACCGCCCGTTCTGGAAGGACAAGGATCCGGAAACCGGCCGCGACCTGATGAGCATGACCCTCACCGATCGCCTGACCCGTGGCACTTACCTGTTCGATAACGGCGACGACAAGCCGGGGGTGATTTGCCTGTCGTACTCATGGATGAGCGACGCGCTGAAAATGCTGCCGCACCCGGTGGAAAAACGCGTGAAGCTGGCGCTGGATGCGTTGAAGAAGATCTACCCGAAAGTCGACATCGCCGCGCGCATCATTGGCGATCCGATCACTGTGTCGTGGGAATCCGACCCGCACTTCCTCGGCGCTTTCAAAGGCGCCCTGCCCGGCCACTATCGCTACAACCAGCGCATGTACGCGCACTTCATGCAGGACGACATGCCGGCCGAGCAACGCGGGATTTTCATCGCCGGCGACGATGTTTCGTGGACGCCAGCCTGGGTCGAAGGCGCGGTGCAGACCTCGCTCAACGCGGTGTGGGGCATCATGAAACACTTCGGCGGTGAAACTCACGCCGAGAACCCGGGTCCAGGAGATGTGTTCAACGAGATCGGTCCGATCGCCCTGCCCGAGTAAGAGGAATCCGAAATGCGCGTAGCCCTTTACCAATGTCCACCACTGCCCCTGGACGTCGCCGGCAATTTGCAACGTCTGCATCAATTGGCGCTGGAGGCCAAAGGCGCCGATGTGCTGGTGCTGCCGGAGATGTTCCTGACCGGCTACAACATCGGCGTCGATGCGGTCAGCGTCCTCGCCGAGGTGCACAACGGTGAATCGGCGCAGCAGATTGCGCGCATCGCCAAGACGGCCGGGATTGCCATTCTTTATGGCTACCCCGAGCGCACCGAAGACGGCCAGATTTACAACTCGGTGCAACTGATCGACGCTCATGGCGAACGCCTGTGCAACTACCGCAAGACTCATCTGTTCGGCGACCTCGATCACTCGATGTTCAGTGCCGGCGGGGATGATTTCCCGATTGTTGAGCTCAACGGCTGGAAGCTTGGATTCCTGATCTGCTACGACATGGAATTCCCGGAAAACGCCCGGCGCCTGGCCCTGGCCGGTGCCGAGCTGATCCTGGTGCCGACGGCGAACATGATTCCCTTCGACTTTGTCGCCGACATCACCGTTCGCGCCCGGGCCTTCGAAAACCAATGTTATGTGGCTTACGCCAACTATTGCGGCCACGAAGGCGATATCCAGTACTGCGGCCAAAGCAGCATCGCCGCGCCGGATGGCAGCCGTATCGCCCAGGCCGGTCTGGATGAAGCGTTGATTGTCGGTGAGCTGGATCGGCAGTTGATGGTCGATTCCCGCGCCGCCAATCGCTACCTCATTGATCGCCGTCCGGAGCTGTATGGCGAGCTGAACAAGCGCTGAGTTACCGTTATCCGCTAGCATTAGCGCTTCTCTGCTCTGGAAGTGCTCATGCCTGCGTTGAATCCCCCCCGCCCTCACACTGAAACCCTGGCCAACGGCCTGCGGGTGACGCTGCGCCATGCCCCGGATTTGAAGCGCAGCGCTGCGGCGTTGCGGGTCGCGGCCGGCAGTCATGACGTGCCATTGGCCTGGCCCGGACTGGCGCACTTTCTTGAGCATTTGCTGTTTCTCGGCACCGAGCGCTTTCCTACCGGCGAAGGGCTGATGGCCTACGTCCAGGGGCATGGCGGGCAGGTGAATGCGCGCACCAGTGAACGCACCACGGACTTCTTTTTTGAGTTGCCGCCTCAGGCATTTGGCGGTGGGCTGGAGCGTCTGTCAGACATGCTCGCTCACCCGTGTATGAATCTGGACGATCAGTTGCGGGAACGGGAGGTGTTGCAGGCGGAATTTGTGGCCTGGTCCCAGGACGCTGCCGCGCAACAGCAACTGGCCTTGTTTGATGGGCTATCCGGGGCGCACCCATTGCGGGCGTTTCATGCGGGCAACCGAGATAGCCTGCCGGTGCCGCAGCCTGAGTTTCAGCAGGCGTTGAAAGACTTTTATCAGCGGTTCTATCAGACCGGGCAGATGACGTTGAGTCTGGCAGGGCCGCAAAGTCTTGATGAGTTGAGAGCGATGGCCGAAGCGTTCGGCGCCGTCATGACCCTGGGTGAAAAAGCTCTACAGCAATCGCCGCTTCCACTGATGGACGCTTCCGACAAAAGTTATCAACAGGCCGGCGAACGTCGGCTGGATCTGCTGTTTACCTTCGAAGCGCTTCCCGGCTCGTCAGCCCAAGCGCTGGAGTTCCTGTGCCATTGGCTGAACGCCGCGAAACCCGGTGGGCTGCTGGCCAAGCTGCAAGACAACGGATGCGCCAACAGCCTGAAAGCCACCCCGCTTTACCAGTTCGCCGGGCAAGCCGTGCTGCATATCGAATTCAAGCTGCCCACCCAGACAACAGGAATCCGTGAACAACTGATGGATTGGCTCGGGTTCTTCACCGCCCAACAAGACTGGAACGGGCTGCGCGACGAATACGCGGCCCTGCAACTACGCCAACAGCAGGTCAGCAGCGCCCTGCAACGGGCCCAACGGGACAGTGAACAACTCGAACCCCGGCTGTCCGAACAGGGCGTGGCCGCCCTCAAGGACATCCTGAAACAAATCGGAGCTGTGGATAACTTCACCGGCCAATGGCAACTGCCGGCGCCTAACCCGTTTTTGCGCGCTGAAGAACCGCTCGCCAATGCCGGACTGATCCGTGGCCAGACCAGCGCCCACCGTGGTTTGCGCACCTTTGCCCAGGATCGGTCCCGTGGTCGTCGTGAACGCTCGCCGATGCAGTTCAGCCAAGCGTTACCGGGGAACACTGATGAAGGTGCGATTTACGTGCGCTGGCGGCTGGAGTCGAAGCCTGAGAGCGGCCTTCAGTCAGGCCTGGAACACAGCCTGCAACCCTTGCGCGAAGACGCCCGCCAGGCCGGTGTCGATTTTTCCTTCAGTGCCACGGGCAACGAATGGCTGCTAAAAATGACCGGTCTGCAGGAGCCGATGCCAATCGTCCTGGAGCACGCGCTAACGGTTCTGACAAAAACGAATGCCGATTTCCCACAAGCCGAAACGACAAACCTTGGGTTGATGCCGATCCGGCAACTGCTCAAAGCCTTGCCCGAACATTGCCTTGAACACGCCACCGTCTCAGCCGATCTGCAACAACTCTGGTTGAGCGCCCGTTGGGATGGTCTCGCCGTAGGCCTGTCCGCCCAGACCCAAGCCGCCATGGGCGTTGCCCTGAGTCGTATCCCGGGTGTTGCGGACACTCAACTGACACCACCGCCCTCGATCAACTCGCAGCACCTGTGGCACACCGTCGGCACCGATTCAAGCGAACACGCGCTGCTGCTGTTCTGTCCGACAGCCACCCAGGAAATCTCTGACGAGGCCGCTTGGCGCCTGCTGGCGCACCTGTGCCAGACGCCGTTCTACCAACGCCTGCGGGTCGAGCTTCAACTGGGTTACGCCGTGTTCAGCGGTCTACGCCAGATAAACGGCCAGACCGGGCTGCTGTTGGGTGTGCAATCACCCAATGTCGCTACTGCCGAATTGCTGAAACACATCGAACACTTCCTGAACGGACTGGCCGACGGCATCGAGGCATCCACTTACCTCGCCCAACGCCAAGCCCTCGCCGATCAATTCGACAACACCACGTTGCCCACCCTCCAGGCCGCCGAATGGCTGTGGCAGGCCAAGCTTGCAGGCCACTCGTCGGATTACCTGACGCAACTTCCTGAAGCAATTTTAAAGATCGACCGACAAGCACTGCTCGCCGCCGCCCGACGCCTGAACAACGCCGAAGGCGGTTGGCGCTGCCTGGCCAACACCGCTTGCCCTGGCGCACCCTGGCAAGCGGCAAAATGATCATTACGAACGCCGCAATTAGCTTTCTCAAAGTTTCACGGGCAAGCGCTCGGTAATTTTGAGTAACATAGCCACCTAACTATCTGAACATCTCCGACTGGAGGTGGACTATATGTATAGGTCTCAACTGTCCCTACCACCTGAAAGGAGCACTCCCATGTCCTGGTCCAAACCTGCTTACACCGACCTGCGTATCGGCTTTGAAGTCACCATGTACTTCGCAAGCCGCTAAGTTTGTATCGTTGTGCAACGCCTCGGTCTGCCGAGGCGTTTTTATTTTCAGCGTTGAAATGATGGAGCGCCCATGTTTGTCCAGATTCTAGGTTCCGCTGCCGGCGGCGGTTTCCCGCAGTGGAATTGCAACTGCGTGAACTGCGCCGGTTTTCGCGACGGCAGCCTGAACGCCAAGGCGCGGACCCAGTCGTCCATCGCGATTTCCGATGACGGCGTGAACTGGGTGCTGTGCAACGCCTCGCCGGACATCCGCGCCCAACTCCAGGGCTTCAGCCCGATGCAACCGGGCCGGGCCCTGCGCGACACCGGGATCAGCGCGATCATCCTGATGGACAGCCAGATCGACCACACCACCGGCCTGCTCAGCCTGCGCGAAGGTTGCCCGCATCAGGTCTGGTGCACGGACATGGTCCACGAAGACCTGAGCACCGGTTTTCCGCTGTTCACCATGCTGACCCACTGGAACGGCGGGCTGAACTGGAACCGCATCGAACTCGACCAGAGTTTCACAGTACCGGCCTGCCCGAACCTGCGGTTCACCCCGCTGCCCCTGCGCAGCGCCGCCCCGCCTTACTCACCGCACCGCTTCGACCCGCACCCGGGCGACAACATCGGCCTGATCGTCGAAGACCTCAGCACCGGTGGCAAGCTGTTCTATGCGCCCGGCCTGGGCAAGGTCGACGCACCTTTGCTGGAAATCATGGCCGGCAGCGATTGCCTGCTGGTAGACGGCACGATGTGGGATGACGATGAAATGCAGCGTCGTGGCGTTGGCACCCGCACGGGTCGGGAAATGGGTCATTTGGCGCAGAACGGCCCCGGCGGCATGCTGGAAGTGCTGGAACAATTGCCCGAGCAGCGCAAAGTGCTTATCCACATCAACAACACCAACCCCATTCTCGATGAAAATTCGCCGGAGCGGGCGGAGCTGAATCGGCGTGGGGTTGAAGTGGCGTATGACGGGATGGGTATTGTGTTGTAGCCAATGGCCCCTTCGCGGGCAAGCCTCGCTCCTACAGGTTGATCGCTATCCCTTGTAGGAGCGAGGCTTGCCCGCGAAGACGTCAGACCCGACACCAAAGAACCCACCGGTCCTACCCGGAGAACCGAAATGACTGACACCGCAATGTCCCCCACCGAGTTCGAAGCCGCCCTGCGCGCCAAGGGCGCCTACTACCACATCTACCACCCGTATCACGTGGCGATGTACGAAGGCCGGGCGACCCGCGAGCAGATCCAGGGCTGGGTTGCCAACCGTTTCTACTATCAGGTGAACATCCCCCTGAAGGACGCCGCGATCCTCGCCAACTGCCCGGACCGCGAGATTCGCCGCGAGTGGATTCAGCGCCTGCTCGACCACGACGGCGCCCCCGGTGAAGACGGCGGCATTGAAGCCTGGCTGCGCCTCGGTCAAGCCGTCGGCCTCGACCCGGATCAATTGCGCTCCCAGGAACTGGTGCTGCCCGGCGTGCGTTTCGCCGTGGACGCCTACGTCAACTTCGCCCGCCGTGCCAGTTGGCAGGAAGCCGCCAGCAGCTCGCTGACTGAACTGTTCGCGCCGCAGATCCACCAATCGCGCCTCGACAGCTGGCCCCAGCATTACCCGTGGATCGACCCGGCCGGCTACGAGTATTTCCGCACTCGCCTGGGTCAGGCCCGTCGTGACGTCGAGCACGGTCTGGCGATCACCTTGCAGCACTACACGACGCGGGAAGGCCAGGAGCGCATGCTGGAAATTCTCCAGTTCAAACTGGACATTCTTTGGAGCATGCTCGATGCCATGACGATGGCCTACGAGCTGAATCGCCCGCCTTATCACAGCGTGACCGAGCAACGGGTCTGGCATAAAGGAATCACCTTATGAGTTTTGATCGCAGCAAGATCCCGACCTGGCGTCAGGGCTACCGCTACCAGTACGAACCCGCGCAAAAAGGCCACGTGCTGCTGTACCCCGAAGGCATGATCAAACTCAATGAAAGCGCCGCGCTGATCGGTGGTTTGATCGACGGCGAGCGTGATGTGGCGGCGATCATTGCCGAGCTGGACGCGCAGTTCCCCGGCGTGCCTGAACTCGGTGAAGACATCGAGCAATTCATGGAGGTCGCCCGTGCTGAGCACTGGATCGAACTTGCCTGATTCCGTGTCGGACAAGTTACCGCCCAAACCGGACATCGGCCTGCCGCTGTGGCTGCTGGCCGAATTGACCTACCGCTGCCCGCTGCAATGCCCGTACTGCTCCAATCCGCTGGATTTCGCCGAGCAGGGCAAAGAGCTGAGCACCGAGCAGTGGATCAAGGTGTTCCGCGAAGCCCGGGAGATGGGCGCGGCGCAGCTGGGTTTCTCCGGCGGTGAACCACTGGTGCGCCAAGACCTCGCCGAGCTGATCGCCGAGGCGCGCAAGCTGGGTTTCTACACCAACCTGATCACCTCCGGCATCGGCCTTACCGAGCAGAAAATCCGCGACTTCAAGAAGGCTGGTCTGGACCATATCCAGATCAGTTTCCAGGCCAGCGACGAACAGGTGAACAACCTGCTGGCCGGCTCGAAAAAGGCTTTCGCTCAGAAACTGGAAATGGCCCGTGCGGTGAAGGCCCACGGTTATCCGATGGTGCTGAACTTCGTGACCCATCGGCACAACATTGACAAGATCGACCGCATCATTGAGTTGTGCATCGCCCTCGAAGCGGACTTCGTCGAGCTCGCCACCTGCCAGTTCTACGGTTGGGCCCAGCTCAATCGTGTCGGCCTGCTGCCGACCAAGGAACAACTGGTCCGCGCCGAACGCATCACCAACGAATACCGCGCCAAACTGGAAGCCGAAGGGCATCCGTGCAAGCTGATTTTCGTCACCCCGGACTACTACGAAGAACGCCCGAAAGCCTGCATGAACGGCTGGGGCAGTATTTTTCTGACAGTGACGCCGGACGGAACCGCCCTGCCCTGTCACGGTGCCCGACAGATGCCGGTGCAATTTCCCAACGTGCGCGACCACAGCATGCAGCACATCTGGTACGACTCGTTTGGCTTCAACCGCTTTCGCGGTTACGACTGGATGCCTGAGCCTTGCCGTTCGTGCGATGAAAAAGAGAAGGACTTCGGCGGTTGCCGTTGCCAAGCGTTCATGCTCACGGGCGATGCCAGCAATGCCGATCCGGTGTGCAGCAAATCGGAACATCACGGCGTGATTCTCAAGGCCCGCGAAGAAGCCGAGCACGCGACCCAAACCATCGAACAACTGGCCTTTCGCAATGAACGAAACTCACGCCTCATCGCCAAAAGCTGAACCCTTCAGCGCCATCCGGGCCGTCGCGGCCGGTATCGACTTCGCCGAGTTGCAACTCGGCCGCCATGGCTTGTTCTGGAACGAGTACCGGCCCGAGGATGCCGCGTGCCGAATCTGGCATTGGCACGAAGGCCAGGCGCAATGCCTGACGCCGCTGGGGTTTAGTGTGCGCAGTCGGGTGTACGAATATGGCGGTGGGGCGTTTTGTCTGACGGATGACGGGATTGTTTTCGTCAACGAGGCGGACCAGCAGTTGTATCGGCAATCGTTGAACGGTGAGACGCCTGAGGTGCTGACGTCGGCTGAGTGCCGTTATGGCGATCTGCAGTTTGCCAATGGCCAGGTGTTGGCGGTTGAAGAACATCACGATCAGCATCGATTGGTGGCCATCGACCTGGCGGACGGTGTGCGTCATTTGCTGGCCGAGGGCGCGGATTTTTATGCCGCGCCGACGCTGAGTCCTGACACAAAACGTTTGGCCTGGATCGAGTGGAGCCGGCCGGACCAGCCATGGACCGCGACCCGGTTGATGGTTGCCGAACGCCAGAACGAGGGCTTTGGTCCGCCGCGTTGTGTGGCCGGCGATGGTGCTGAAGAGTCGCTGCAACAACCCCGTTTCGATGCCACGGGCCGCTTGTATTGCCTGACTGATCGCGGCGGCTACTGGCAGCCATGGATGGAATCCGTAGAAGGACTGACCCCGCTGGCCAGCGCCGCGGCTGATCACGGACCCGCGCCGTGGCAGCTCGGTGGCAGCACTTGGTTGCCACTTGGCGAAAACGCTTATCTGGCGAGCTGGACCGAAGGCGGCTTTGGCCGACTGGGTCTGTGCGGCGACGCCCCGGAGGATTTCACCGGGAACTACAGCCGTTTCCGAAGTCTCGCACTGGATGAACAGTTCATTTACTGCATCGCCGCCTCGCCCATCAGCTCCTCGGCGGTGCTTGCCATCGACCGCAACACCCGGCAAGTCAACGTCATCGCCGGCGGCATTGCCCCCTTGCCCGCCGAGCAGATCAGCCGTGCGCAAACCCTGCGCTACCCGAGCGGTTCGGGGGAGGCCCATGGCTTCTTCTACCCGGCGATGACCGGCGCTGCAAAACCGCCGCTGGTGGTGTTCATCCATGGCGGCCCGACTTCGGCCTGCTACCCGATGCTCGACCCGCGCATCCAGTATTGGGCGCAACGCGGCTTCGCCGTGGCCGACCTCAACTACCGTGGCAGCAGCGGCTATGGCCGGGATTATCGGCAGGCGCTGCACCTGAGTTGGGGCGATGTGGATGTGGAAGATGCCTGTGCCGTGGTCACTTACCTCGCCGAACGCGGGCTGATCGATGGCGACAAGGCCTTCATTCGTGGCGGCAGTGCCGGCGGTTACACCACCCTCTGCGCGCTGGCGTTTCACAAGGTCTTTCGCGCAGGGGCCAGCCTGTATGGCGTCAGTGATCCGGTTGCACTGGGCAAGGCAACCCACAAGTTCGAAGGCGACTATCTGGATTGGTTGATTGGCGATCCGCGTCAGGACGCCGAACGTTATGCCGCGCGAACACCGCTATTGCATGCGCGCAACATCGCAGTGCCGGTGATTTTCTTTCAGGGTGAGCTCGATGCCGTGGTGGTGCCACAGCAGACCCGCGACATGGTCACGGCGCTGGAGGACAACGGCATTCTGGTCGAGGCCCACTATTACGCTGATGAGCGTCATGGGTTTCGCAAGGCGGGGAATCAGGCCCATGCGCTGGAACAGGAGTGGTTGTTTTATCGGCGGGTGATGGAATTGGCCGATTGAAACCGCGGCGCGCCCTTCGCGGGCAAGTCGGAACGCCGCCCGCGAACGCTATCTACCTGACACCGAAAATGTCAGCGCTTGGCAATGATGTACACCGCATGCACGATCCCCGGAATATACCCGCACAACGTCAGCAGAATATTCAGCCAGAACGCCCCGGCGAAACCGACTTGCAGAAACACACCCAGGGGCGGCAACAGAATGGCAATGATGATTCGAATAAAGTCCATGGGTCAGCTCCTGATTTGAAGTTGGCTCGTACGAGCCACACAACCAATCGACCTGCTCCGTTCGTCAGGGTTCAGTGCGGTTCTTCAGACCAACATTTCGCCGAGACAAAAAAAACGCCCCACACCAAAAGAATCAGGCATGGGGCGATGCGTTATTACCGCGAGACGGTTCGGGAATTCGTGTTGGACGGCTCTGATCAGACGGCAATCCCTTTGCGGCACTGCAATTGCGCGGTGCGCACTCGGGAGAACGCTCGGGTCAGGCGCAGCAGCATTTCGTCGATGTTGGCTTTGCTGACGGTGAGGGCCGGGGTGAAGCGCAGGCAATCGGGTTGTGGAGCGTTGAGGAGCAAGCCTTCGTGGAGTGCCGCTTTGACTACCGCGTCTGCTGAATCGTCGGACAGGCTCAGCCCCCAAAGCAGGCCTTGCCCGCGCAATTCGCCGTGGCCGTAGCGATGGGACAGACGCCGGAGGCCTTCGCGAAGGTGTTGACCGGTCTGGCGTACATGATCAAGAAATCCGTGGTCCTGCACGCTGCCCAACACGGCGAGGCCAGCCGCGGTCATCAGCGCATTGCCGTGATGGGTGCCGGTCATTTCACCGAGGTCGAAACAGCACGCCTTGCCCCGGGCCAGCAACGCCGCCAACGGCACGCCGCCGCCCAGGCCTTTGCCGAGCACAACGATATCCGCTCGTACGCCGTAGGATTGTTCCGCGAGCAAGGTGCCGCAGCGGCCAATCCCGGTTTGCACTTCGTCGAGAATCAGCAGGATGCCCAGTTCGCGGCACAAACGCTCGACACCCTTGAGGTAATGCTCGTCGGCCGGAATCACCCCGGCCTCACTCTGAATTGGCTCGAGCATGATCGCCACAGTCCGGGCGTCTACTGCGGCATGCAACGCTGGCAGGTCATTGAACGGGACATGACTGAAACCGGGCAACTGCGGCTCGAATCGGTTGGTCAGGTTCGAACTGTCCGACGCCGAAATCGTCCCGAGACTACGACCATGGCAACCCTTGTTGGCGACGATGATCCGCGAAGCGCCGCCACGATGCAGTTGGCCCCACTTGCGAGCCAACTTGATCGCCGCATCGCAAGCTTCACTGCCACTGTTGAGCAGGTAGGCCTGGTCGCTGCCGGTACTGGCGCAGAGACGTTCGGCGAGGTTGAGCATGCCACGGTTATGCAGGCCGAAACCGGGGTTGATCAGTGCCCGGGCCTGATCCGAAATGGCGTTGACCAGCACGGATGGGCTGTGGCCCAAGCTGTTGGCGCCGCCGCCCTGAGTGAAATCCAGATAAGCGCGATCATCGCTGTCCCACAACCACGAGCCCTGGCCCCGGACAAAAATCTGTTGTGGTCGCTCGACGCTGGGCATCAGGCACTCGCTGGAAAGGTTGTCACTGTGAGAGGGCAATGAAACGCCCAGAACCAAGTCATCCAGGCTGGGTGGGTTACGTCGCAAATTAAACAGATTCATAGCAAAAAGCCCCGTTTGAGGTTTTTTGTCTTTCCTATGTAAACACCATCGCTGCAAACGGTATTCATTGCTCGTTCTGGCCCTGTAAGCCTTATGAATGCGGTTAGACTAGGCCCAGGCACGGCGCTGAGCCATTTCGATTTCACAGCATTTTCGATAAGTATTACTTATGGATTTCAAACAACTGCGTTATTTCGTCGCGGTCTACGAAGAAGGCCATGTAGGCCGGGCGGCGGAGCGACTGTCCATCTCCCAACCGGCGCTGTCGCAACAGATCCGTCACCTCGAACAGAACCTCGATGTGAGCCTGTTCGAGCGCAGCAGCAAACGCCTGTTGCCGACTCTGGCGGCGCACACGTTGTACAACCACGCCTTGCCCCTGCTCGATGGTCTGCAACGGGCACGGGAGGCCTTGGGTAATTTCAAGGGTCAGGCACTGCGTACCCTGGCCATTGGCGTGTTGCAGACTGTGCACAGCAGCCTGGTGCCGCAGATGCTCGAACGGGTGCGCAAGGCGCAGCCGCATCTGGTGGTGCAGATCTACGAGCTGACCGGCCTCGAGATTGAGCGGCGCTTGCTCAACGGTTCCCTGGACATCGGCATCAGCTATTTGCCGCCGCGTCAGCCAGGGCTGCATGGCGTGATGCTGTACGAAGATGAACTGACCCTTGTCATCCCGGCGGATCATCCGCTGCGGGAATTCAAGAAAGTTTCCATGAGCCAGGCCGCGGAATTGCCGATGCTGCTGTTGGGCGAAGAGTTTCAGCTACGACAGATCTGGCAGACGCAATTGGCCAGCCTGGGCCGGCGTCCGCAAGTGCAAGCCGAGCTGAATAACATGGCGGGGATTCTCGACAGCCTGCCCCATACCCGACTGGCCACGGTGCTGCCCGGGCGCTCGCAAAAAGCCCTCGGCAACCATGAACTGCTGTGGAAACCACTGACCGAGCCGCGCGTACCGCTGAAAGTCGGCTTGGTGTGTCGAGATGTGCAACGGCAACAAGCCTCGCTGGCGCTGTTGCAGACATTGCTGGAAGAAGTACTGAATGGGCCCGATGACCGCTTGAACGGCCCGGTGACAATGACCTGAGCACTTTTCTGCAGGTAAAAGAAAACCCCGCCGAAGCGGGGCTTTGCAGACTGTTTCCCTGACATCCATTTCACTCCGCCGTCCTGGCAGAATCCTACGTGTCCGTGTTGTTGCTTTGCGCTTCCTGCGCGACGTCCATGTGAAGTAGATTAGCTCTGGATCCAATCGGCGCATATGGGAAAACAGCAGCACGTCATGTAAGAGAATGCTTACATGACGTTACATCGTCAGAACTGCGAGGCGTCCAGCAGGAACAACGATTCGCTACCGGCCTTCACCGACGCGCTCAACGAGTGAATCCGCGGCAGCAGACGGGCGAAATAGAACCGCGCGGTGCCAAGTTTGCTCGCGTAGAAATCGTCTTGCGCCTCTTTGCCGAAGGCCGCCTTGGCCATCAATGCCCACATGTAGGCATAGGCAACGTATCCAAATACTTGCAGATACTCGACCGACGCCGCGCCGATTTCATTCGGGTTGTTTTTCGCCCGGTCCAGCAGCCACGAAGTCAGCTCATCGAGGGTAGTCACCGCGTCGTTCAACGGCTTGGTGAACTCCGCCAGATCAGCGCTGGCGGTCGCGGTGAAGTGACGAATCTCGTCGGCGAACAGGTTGTAGAACGCCCCGCCGCTGCCAACGATCTTGCGTCCTACAAGGTCCAGCGCCTGAATACCGTTGGTGCCTTCGTAGATCTGGGTGATACGTACGTCGCGAACCAGTTGTTCCTGGCCCCATTCACGGATGTAACCGTGGCCGCCGAACACTTGCTGGCCATGCACGGTGGTTTCCAGACCCAGATCGGTCAGGAAGGCCTTGGCCACTGGCGTCAGCAGAGCAACCAGATCTTCCGCACGCTTGCGGGTGGTCGCGTCTTCGCTGAACTTGGCGGTGTCCAACTGCATCGCCACGTACGTCGAGAAGGCACGGCCGCCTTCGTTCGAGGCTTTCATGGTCAGCAGCATGCGACGCACGTCCGGGTGGACGATGATCGGGTCAGCGACTTTGTCTTTGTTTTGCGCGCCGGTCGGCGAACGGCTTTGCAGGCGATCGCGGGCGTATTCGATGGCGTTCTGATACGAGCGTTCGCCGGTGGCCAATCCCTGGATACCGACGCCCAGACGTTCGTAGTTCATCATGGTGAACATCGCCGCCAGGCCTTTGTTCGGCTCGCCGACCAGGTAACCCACGGCTTCGTCGAAGTTCATCACGCAGGTCGCGGACGCCTGGATGCCCATTTTGTGTTCGATCGAACCGCAGTTCGCCGGGTTACGCGCGCCCAGGCTGCCGTCGGCATTGACCATGAACTTCGGCACCAGGAACAGCGAGATGCCCTTCGGACCGGCCGGTGCGTCCGGCAGTTTGGCCAGCACCAAGTGGATGATGTTTTCGGTGAGGTCGTGTTCGCCACCCGTGATGAAAATCTTGGTGCCGCTGACTTTGTAGGAACCGTCGGCCTGAGGTTCGGCCTTGGTGCGAATGATCCCCAGGTCTGTACCGGCGTGCGGCTCGGTCAGGCACATGGAGCCGGCCCAGACGCCGGCGTACATGTTCGGCAGGTACGCGGCTTTCAGCTCGTCGCTGGCGTGGGCGTTGATCGACAGGCAGGCGCCAGCGGTCAGCATCGGGTACAGACCGAACGACAGGCTGGAGGAGTTGACCATCTCTTCGACCTGGGCCGACACAGCCTTGGGCATGCCCATGCCGCCGTAGGCCGGATCGCCACCAACACCGACCCAACCGCCTTCAGCGTAAGTCTGATAAGCCTGTGGGAAACCTGCCGGCGTGGTGACGGCACCGTCCGCCCAATGGCAACCTTCTTCGTCAGCCGCACGGCTCAGGGGCGCGATGCTTTTGCTGGTGACCTTGCCGGCTTCTTCGAGAATGGCTTCGACGGTTTCGGCATCGACGGTATCCGCCAGCGCCGGCAGCTCGGCCCAGAGTTTGGCGACCTCGAAAACTTCATTGAGGACGAAGCGCATATCGCGCAGGGGCGCTTTGTAGTCAGCCATGGCAAACCTCGCAGGATCTAAACGGGTGATTCGTAGGAATTGTGCTTTCGTTGGGTTCGAGTGTAACCCAACAACTTTTACGACACATAGGGTCAGCTCATGACTGATTTGTAATGTTTAGTCATCAGCGTGTATCTGACAAAACGCATTCGCGGGCAAGCCTCGCTCCTACAGGTTCTCTATCGTTCGCGAAGTCTGCGCACGGCGAGGATCTGTAGGAGCGAGGCTTGCCCGCGAAGCTCTTAAAAAACGACTACAGCGCAAACAACTCCGCCGGCAACTTCATCAGGCAATCACTCCCCGCCTCGATCGCCGCCCGATGTGCAGCAGTACGTGGCAGCAATCGCTTGAAATAGAACTCGCAGGTCGCCAGTTTGCCGCGCAAATAATCCGCATCACCGCTGCCCGCGTCCAACTGCGCTTGAGCCACCAGCGCCATACGCAGCCACAGATAGCCGAGGATGATGTAACCGCTGTACATCAAGTAATCCACCGACGCCGCGCCGACTTCATCCGCATTCTTCATCGCAGCCATGCCGATCTTCGTCGTCACCTCGCCCCACTGCTGATTCAACTCGTTGAGCTGCGCCACGAAGCTACCCAACTGCGGATGCTCGGCGTTGGCCGCGCAGAACTTGTGGACGATTTTAGTGAAACCGCGCAGCAGCTTGCCCTGGCTGCCGAGGACTTTGCGCCCCAGCAGGTCCAGTGCCTGAATGCCGTTGGTGCCCTCGTAGATCGGCGCAATCCGGCAGTCGCGCACCAGCTGCTCCATGCCCCACTCGCGGATAAAACCGTGGCCGCCAAACACCTGCATGCCGTGGTTGGTCACTTCCAGGCCGGTGTCGGTCATGAAGGCTTTGCAGATCGGCGTCAGGAACGCCAGCAAGTCCTCGGCCTCCTGGCGCGCCGTGGCGTCCGCACTCAGGTGGGCGATATCCAGCAACTGTGCGGTGAAATAGGTCAGCGCCCGGTTGCCTTCGTTGAAGGCCTTCATCGTCAGCAACATCCGTCGTACGTCCGGGTGCACGATGATCGGGTCAGCGACTTTTTCCGGGGCTTTCGGGCCGGTCAGCGAACGCATTTGCAGGCGGTCGTTGGCGTATTTGATCGCACCCTGGAAGCTCGCTTCACCCAGACACAAACCCTGCATGCCAGTGCCCAGGCGCGCATGGTTCATCATGGTGAACATGCAGTTCAGGCCCTTGTTCGCTTCACCAATCAAATAGCCCTTGGCGTCGTCGAAATTGAGCACGCAGGTGGCCGAAGCCTTGATGCCCATTTTGTGTTCGATGGAGCCGCAGGAAACGCCGTTGCGCTCGCCCGCTTCGCCGTCAGCATCGGGTAGGAATTTGGGCACGATAAACAGCGAAATGCCCTTGGTCCCGGCCGGCGCGTCCGGCAACTTGGCCAACACCAAATGAATGATGTTGTCGCTCATGTCGTGTTCGCCGGCCGAGATGAAGATCTTGCTGCCGGAGATCGCATAACTGCCGTCGGCTTGGGGCACCGCGCGGGTCTTGATGATGCCCAGGTCGGTGCCGCAATGGGCTTCGGTCAGGCACATGGTGCCGGTCCACTGGCCGGCGGTGAGTTTGCTCAGGTAGGTGTGTTTTTGTTCCTCGGTGCCATGGGCGTGGATCGCCGACATCGCGCCGTGGGTCAGGCCGGGGTACATGCCCCAGGAAGTGTTGCTGGAGGCAACCATCTCACTGATGACCAGGCCCAGTGAGCTAGGCAAGCCTTGACCGCCGTAAACCGGATCAGCCGCCAGGCCGTGCCAGCCCGCCTCGACATATTGTGCGAAGGCTTGCTTGAAGCCTGTAGGCGTTGTCACCACGCCGTTGTCGAAATGGCAGCCTTCTTCGTCACCGCTGCGATTAAGCGGTGCCAGAACGTTCTCACAGAATTTCGCGCCTTCTTCGAGGATCGCGTTGACCATGTCCGGGCTGGCATCGGTAGCGCCCAGCGCGGCGTAGTTGCTGTGAAAGTCGAAGACGTGGTCGATCAGGAAGCGCATGTCGCGCAGGGGAGCTTTGTACTCGGGCATGGTCGTTTCTCCGGCGGCAGATTCTTCAAACCTACTGCCGCGCACCATGCCTCACAATCACAGTCCAGACGCTGAATGCGCCGTCATCACTCAACCCGCAGCGGCGTCCATGCGCACCGCGCCACGGCGGCTTTGACCGAACGCCACCACGCAGTTGCGCCCGGCGCCCTTGGCGCTGTAGAGCGCCTCGTCAGCGGACTTGAGCACTTGTTCGGGGGTGCGCTGCTCCAGGCGCTCGGCGACACCGATGCTGACCGTCACCGACACACTCGAAGCGCCGGAGCCTGCCCGGCGCTGGCGACCTTGCTGGTCGTCCTGGGGACGATCCGGATTGCGCAGTTGAATGTTGTAGGACGCAATCGACTCGCGAATGACTTCCAGATGCGGCATACACTCTTCCAGCGTCTTGCCCGCAAACACCAGGGCAAATTCCTCGCCACCGTAGCGATACGCCCTACCGCCGCCGCTGATTTTCGACAGCTTGCTCGCGACCAGTCGCAGCACCTGATCGCCGACATCGTGGCCGTGGGTGTCGTTGAATTTCTTGAAGTGATCGACGTCGCTCATCGCAAGCACGTAATTGCGCCCCAGGCGCTGCATGCGTTCGTTCAACGCGCGGCGCCCCGGCAGGCCGGTGAGTTCGTCGCGGAAGGCCATTTGATAGGCTTCGTGGGCCACAGCCGCGGCAATCATCAGCATCACCTGGCTGCACATGATGTTCAGGGTGAACGGCAGGATGAAGGTTTTCGGCAACATCCAGAACAGTCCCAACAATCCCACCAACTGCGCGGCGTGCAGAGGTCGCGGGTTGCGCCAGTATTGCCAGGCCAGGAGCAGGAACGAGGCGATGAAGACCGGGTAGGACAACTGGATCAGGCTCATCCAGGCGCCATGCAAGGCAGGCCAGCGAATCTCCGACAGCCACATCAACAACGCCTGTGGGTAACTTTGCTCAATGCCCAGTGCCACGCTGCCGAACGCCAGCAACACGGCGAAGCGCGCCACCATGTCCTGGAACAGGTGAGTACGCTCTTGCCACGCCGCGAACAGGCCGAACAGCAAGGGCAGCAGCAAACAACAGAGATGGAACACCACCGCCGCGTCTTCGCGAACCTTGCCGTTGTCGCGGTAATAATCGGTCTGGGTGTCGAGCAGGAAATAGGCGATGTACACCGTGACCATCAGGAACAGTTCACGCTGGCGTCGGTAAACCGCGCAGTACGCGCCGCCGAGCAGCAGCACCAGGGTGGGCAGTACGTTGAACAGCGACGTGAAGAAGACGTTGAGATCCTTGATGTACGCAGCCGAAAGCCCAGCGAGCAATAGCAGTAGTGAGGGCAAGAAATGACTGAAACGTACAGCGGAAGAACGCGGCAAGGGTAAAGCTCCGACCCGGCATAGCAATTGATGGCATTGTGCCTGCAATGCGCACGATTAAGCACACGAAATGTGATGCAGGTCACGTGAACGTCTCTTTAACGGCAGAAATGCCGAGTATCTGAGTCAATTGCCGAGGTTTTTTAATGCAACACACATGTTGTGGAGAGGGAGCTTGCTCCCGCTCCACAAAAGCCCCCCTCGCCACCAATACCCGATGCTTCAGAGATCGTTGTAGAACGGCTGCAAAGGCCCCTCGGTGGCGGTGCGCCCTTCCGCACCAATCGGCTTGAGCGCAATCGGTGCATCCAGCGCCTGCCGGGTCGAAATCTTCGGACTCACAGGCCGTGCCGTTACCGCATTCTCATCACCGACGTGACCTTGGGGAATAACCAGCGACGGATGATCGAACGGCGCCTGCTCCCAGGCCACGCGCGGATCGGTCAACCCGACTTCCATAAACTTGACCAGCGCATCGACTTCCTCAGGGGTCAGGTTCAGCGAAGTCATATCCGGATCAAGGTTCGAGGCGTTGTGCTGATTCGCCGACGGATGCTCGAACCCGCTGGTGTTGCTCGCATCCTCACCACGCCGATCACCGCCGCGGTTGTAGAACTCCATGACCTGTTTGAGCGTCGCCCGGCTGCCATTGTGGAAATACGGCCCGGTCAAGGCGATGTTGCGCAGTGTCGGCGTCTTGAAAGCACCATCCACGGAATCACGGAAACCGACATTCGGTTTAAGCGTCGCATCACACGGCAACGCTGCACTCAATGGCGCTTCGAATGTGCAAACGTCGATATCCAGCGGGTCAGGCACGTTACCGCCCTGCAGCAGGGTGTTGTACTGACGTGTGAAGGACCAAGGGTTGCCCCACGCGTCCGAACCACCTAGCGCCAAATCTTCCGACGTCGGCCGCACGCCAGTGTTGTAGAAGCCGTTGTCATAGAGCGTGGTGAGGTTGTCGGCCATCACCATGCGCTCGATGCGTTCACGCGGATGGAACAGCAAGCGGCTACCGGCGTTGGTCAGTTCCGCGCCACCATGGCAACTGACGCATTTGCCCTTGCCCAGGAACAGGTTCATGCCTTCGACCTGCTGGGCATTCATGGCCGAATGATCGCCCTGCAAGTAAGCGTCCAGCGGTGCCTTATCCGAGATCAGGGTGGATTCGTACATCTGGATCGCCAGGCCGAAGAACAGCGGGAAATTGGCCTCCATCTGAGTGTACGGCGCATCGCCCAACAGCACCTGCTGCGTGGCATTCCACAAACGTGGCTGGAACGCAGCCTTGATCAGTTCACGGTAAGTCGGCCGGCGCGCACCGGAAACGGAGGCCAGCACCGAATCAGTCGAGGAAATCCGTTGCTGCTTGAGCATCAGGGTGTCGAGCATGCGCCGGCCGATATCGGCAAAGGTGCGCCCGCCACAGGACATTTCCACCGGGCTGCCGGGAGGTCCCACCGCTTGCGAGGCCGCCGAGGCATCCTTGAGCGCCAGTCGCACTTTGGTGGCTACGCCGCCGCGATCACCGGTGACGAAAATCCCGGCATCGGGATCGCGATTGCCGAACGGCGAGAAGCCGTTGAACACGTTGTTCGCCCGGCCATCCCAGAAATTTCGCACATTGAACGCGGCGTTGATCACCGTCGGCGCGTTACGCCCGGTGCTGCGACGGACATTGATGCCGCCTACCTGGAATATGCCGTCTGGCTGCGCCGTGCACTTGTCGAAACGCGCTTGGTGTGGCTTGACGAAGTTGGCGTCGAACACGCCTTGGGAGCCGATCACATCGTCGGTGGAATAGAGAATCGGCGAATTGCGATCCAGTGGATCGGCCAGCACATGGGTCGGGAAGTCGCTTTTCTTCAGCGTGTAGTTCGGGCCGCCCTTGCCGCCGGATTTGGTCAAGTAGGAAGCGACGTCGCCCGGAATGTCGGACGCTACAAACGGCTTGTTGAAGATCGAAGAAACGTTTGTGTTGATGTTCGCCTGGCCAGGATTGATCTGGTTGGTGATGCGGTGATCGACACCCGCGTGGAAGTGGCAGGAGGCGCATGCGGTGGAACCGTCACTGCCGATCTCCATGTCCCAGAACAGCGCCTTGCCCAACAGAATCGCCGCTGAGCGGTTGAGGACGTAGTCGGTCATCAGGTCGACTTTGCGCCCGCCTTCGGTTCCAGAAGGGTCGGGTGGCGTCATGCCGTGCAACGACTGCAAGCTGGGGACGTCTACCACGGGTGTGACAACCTCTGGCGGGGACGCAGCGATGGCGCTCTCGCAAGCCAGACCGACAGCGATCAGGCCACCTGTGATCGAACAGGCCCAGCGGATAATACGAAGGATGCTCAAGGACTTCACCATGATGACATTCTCGATTCAGTACGGAGTAGCCAGGCTCCGGGATTATCCTGTTACGAGAGGAACTCATCACCAGGGATATTGCTGCTCGCACGACTAAACGCACCCACTGGAAGTTGGCCGATGCGAAACGAGGCCTAACTGGCAAAGTACTCTCTTGGCTCAGGCTTAATTGAAACGTTGTTTTTGTCGCGCCGTGAGGAGCGCTTAACTCAACTCTAGCTGTAACAAATAATTTCAACAAAAAAAATTAGTATTTTTTATCTCGACTGATCAACGCCTCAGTTAATAGCCATCGGCCGGGAAGCCCATCCATGGTAACTGCAAGCACCCACTCAATTAGGGTGAACATCCCCCCCATTCTTGGGTGCCATTCCCCAACCACAATTGATAAGCGACAAAATACCCATATTTAACAATATGTTAAGCCTTAACCATCAGAAAAATAATATTGGCAAAGTAATTGCTAATTCATAACTCGTAAGATAACCAGCACAGTCTTTGCAATTTTAGAGATCCGACACCTGGTTGAATGAGTCGTCACTAATCAAAAATAATACTCGTGCGCTAGTTGCACTGCGCGAGCTATTGTTTAATTTTTATATGGGTGCAAAAAAACAATTATTTCATAGACCTCTCTATATTCCACTTGCCATTCGATTGGTGTTAAGTGTATCTATAGACAACGGTTCTCAATTACCTGCTTATAACTGCCCGAAGGGTAATTAGTTCAGCACTCCCAAACGTGGGCGCCTAGCCCCCCCTACTTCGGTGCCATTCATATAGATATTGTTGCGTGCAATACCACAACATCCGCGCAGCCCGCATTTATTGCTGGCAAACAACTGTTGGCGTCAATTCGGCACGACTAGTGCTTTACACGTTCCAGGCTCAAGGAATGTCTCTCGCGATTGTGTCCGGAACCGGCCAACGCATCGCCGATTGAATGCATCTGAAGGCTGAGTGCCAGGTATGTCGAAACCATGCTCAGACACTTGCCCTCTGGATCGAGCCCCAACTCGACGCGAGTCGATTGGCCGGCAACAGGTCCCGCAAGATTGTGGAGAGAACCATGAGCTTATCCCTACACGCAAAAGCGCTGGCATCAGCGCCGTTCCTCAAGCGACTCAACGGCACCTCAGGTCACCACGCACTGCTGGCCGGCGCTGTCGCCGTCGCACTCGCCATTGGAGGCGCAGGTGATGCACTTGCCCAAGGCGGCGGGACGGCCAAGCCAGTCAAGGGCGCACCCTCCCCGTTCTCGACCCCCACTTTGCCTAATCCGGTGTTTACCAATCCGGATGCGATTCATGGCTTTGACGTCACGGGTTTTATCCAGAGCATGACCCTGGATCCCACCAATGCGAATTGCCCCGGCACCAGCGATCCTGGTCGATTTGGCGGGACCGTCCAACTGAACGGCGTCACGATTACCGTGCCGTGCAATACGATTTTGCAAATGCCGGCCAATACCCTGACCTGGGCGGATTTTGTCAGGGGCGGGTCGCTGGCGCTCAACAAAGGACCGACTTCATACCCCTCTTTCGAGATCCACGTGGTGGGCAATACCGTCTCCAACAAGCAAATAGCCGGGCTGATCTTTGTCTCGCAGCAAGCGGCGAATGCCGGCAGCGGCTACATCACTCGGATCGACTACACCAACGGCAACCTCGAAGTGGATAGCGGCACGCCTCTGCAACCGACAATCATCCAGATCAACGACCCAAGCGGACGCTTTGGTCGTGCTCAAAGCCCCGATCCCCGGTTCTCCGTGGATGACGCCAACCCGACTATCCACGCTGCCACCGGTTACCCGATGTGCGTACCCCGCACCATTTCCGGGGACGATGCTCTCTGCCCTCAGAAAAACCGGCCAAAAGTCGTGACCCCGACCACCACAAATAACTGCCGCAACTTCAGCCAGGCAGGGGTCATCCCTCCGGCCAGCGGAGAGCTGACCCCTCCGGTTCTGGGCCAGGTTTATTGCAGTCAGTTTGTCATGAAGCGCTTCAGCGATGCTTCGCGCACAGCGACCGACCCCGACCCGATGCAACAGGCACCGTTCGAAGTCGGCGACTTCATCAGCTACGCGGGTACGCTGTTCAAATCGGCCACAGCGGGTACTCCGGACTTTATCTCCGCCCACACGATTGAGGCCAACATCGGGATCTACACCCAACCCGGTACGCAACCCAGCTATCTGGCTATCGGGGAATTCGGTATCGGTACCGCCGACCCCTCGGCAACGGCCATCAACGGCGTAGCGCAGGAAACGCAGGACCGGATATTCCTGGAAGCATCGACAACCGACGTGAAAACACCCGTCGATATCTATCTGATAGATGTGAACCCTTCGACGGGCATACAAACCAATCGCTGGGTTACGCCTTATGAGATGACAGGTGAATGCAACCCTGCACAGTCCCTTCCCGCCAGTTGCTTTGGTGTCTCGGGTGGCATCACGAGCCAGAACATCGGCCCTCAACCACAACGCGCGAGAATTCGCGCGACCAAGGCACCGACCGGGCTTCTCAGCCAGCCGACCCGCACCTTGCGCGTTGTTGTACGGTCACTTTGTGTTCCACAACTGACCGCTTCCCAGACCGCCGTGGACAGTTGCATTCAAAATGCCGGCCGGTTGACGGTGGCCAATGGTCTGATCGCTGGACAGTACGTGGCGCCGGTGTTTGAGTTCATCTTTCCGGAAGGCGTCAAGCCTGGCGACCCGGTGGTCCCGAACGACTTCTGGCACCTGCCGTTCCTGCGTAACGGAGAAGGCGCAGGCACTCCGACCGGCGTCGGCCCTCTGGACCCGACCCCTTGGTAGGTAATGTCTGAGCAGTCAGGAAGAAGCAAAAAAACCGCCGCTCCCAAAAGAGCGGCGGTTTTTTTTAGAACCGCGCGAAGGCTTAGTAACCCAGAGCGAAGTCTTCTTCTTTCATGTCCATCAGGTTGTTGGCGCCCGACAGCATGGTCACTACGTGAGTGCGGGTACGCGGCAGGATGCGCTGGAAGTAGAAGCGCGCAGTCTGCAGTTTGGCGGTGTAGAACGCGGTTTCGGTGGTGCCGGCAGCCAATTTCTCGGCAGCCAGGCGCGCCATGTCAGCCCAGAAGTAGGCCAGGCAGGCGTAACCGGAGTACATCAGGTAGTCCACCGAAGCGGCGCCGACTTCTTCGCGATCTTTCATGGCGGCCATACCGACCTTCATGGTCAGCTCGCCCCACTCTTTGTTCAGCGCAGCCAATGGCTCGACGAACTCTTTGACGGCTTCGTTGCCTTCGTTGGTCTGGCAGAACTTGTGGACGATCTTGGTAAAGCCTTTGAGGGCCTCGCCTTGGGTCATCAGCACTTTGCGGCCCAACAGGTCGAGTGCCTGGATACCGGTGGTGCCTTCGTACAGCATCGAAATACGGCTGTCGCGAACGTTCTGCTCCATGCCCCACTCGGCGATGAAACCGTGACCGCCGTAGATTTGCACGCCGTGGTTGGCAGATTCGAAGCCGACTTCAGTCATGAAGGCTTTGGCGATCGGAGTCATGAAGGCCAGCAGTGCGTCGGCTTTCTTCTTCTCTTCTTCGTCCACGCCGTATTTGACGATGTCGACTTGCTTGGCGGTGAAGTAGACCATCGCGCGGTTGCCTTCGGCGAACGCCTTCATGGTCAACAGCATGCGACGTACGTCAGGGTGCACGATGATTGGGTCAGCGGCTTTTTCCGGCGCTTTCGGGCCGGTCAGGGAGCGCATTTGCAGACGATCGCGAGCGTATTTCAGGCCGCCCTGGAAGCCGATCTCGGCGTGGGCCAGGCCTTGCAGCGCGGTGCCCAGGCGAGCGGTGTTCATAAAGGTGAACATGCAGTTCAGGCCTTTGTTCGCCGGGCCGATCAGGAAACCGGTGGCCGCGTCGAAGTTCATCACGCAAGTGGCGTTGCCGTGGATGCCCATTTTGTGTTCCAGGGAACCACAGGTCACGGCGTTGCGCGCGCCGATCGAACCGTCTTCATTCGGCATGAACTTCGGCACGATGAACAGCGAGATACCTTTGGTGCCAGCCGGTGCGTCCGGCAGGCGGGCCAGCACGATGTGGACGATGTTGTCGGCCATGTCGTGTTCACCGGCCGAGATGAAAATCTTGGTGCCGGAAACTTTGTAGGAACCGTCGGCCTGAGGTTCGGCCTTGGTGCGCAACATGCCCAGGTCGGTGCCGCAGTGCGGTTCGGTCAGGCACATGGTGCCGGTCCATTCGCCGGAGACCAGTTTGGTCAGGTAGGCGTCTTGCTGCTCAGGCGTACCGTGCTCGGAAATGGTGTTCATCGCGCCATGGGACAGGCCTGGGTACATGCCCCACGACCAGTTGGCTTCGCCAACCATTTCGCTGACGGCCAGACCCAGGGACTCCGGCAGGCCTTGGCCACCGTGCTCCACGTCGTGAGCCAGGCTTGGCCAGCCGCCTTCAACGAATTGCTTGTAGGCTTCTTTGAAGCCAGTCGGGGTTTTAACGCCGGACTCGCTCCAGGTGCAGCCTTCGGTGTCACCCACGCGGTTCAGCGGAGCCAGCACCTGCTCACAAAACTTGGCGCCTTCTTCGAGAATGGCGTCAACCATGTCCGGAGTTGCGTCTGCGCAAGCCGGAAGGCTCTGATAGTGCGCTTCGTAGCCGAGCAGTTCGTCACGAACGAAGCGAATATCACGCAAGGGGGCCTTGTAGTCAGGCATAGCGATAAACCTCTGCTGATGTAACCGGGAATGAACGACCGTGTTGATTTGTTGTGACGGTCAAACAGTTGTTTGAAACATACGTTTACGCCCAAATCTTGTCAAGCGCCGAGCCGATACCATTTGTCATCGAGCCTCTGTCGCTGAAACGGTAGCCCTACGCAATTAACGATAAAAGCTCGCCGCTCACCACTTAGCGTAGTGAAGTTGAAAAACGCAGCTGAACAGGTCGAGGTGACCCTGGACGCTTTATGCCCGATATACCTGAAAAAACGTGAAAAACACTTTAATAGCTATAAAAAACTGTCACATCTGACAGTTACTGCGAAGGCAAAAAACACTTTCAATGTGACGAACGATAGCTTCGCGAACCTGCAATGAAGCTTCGAATTTGAACGTGCGTACTCGAGGAGAATGTCATGCCCCCTTCAACAAACGCTCAATCGCGCCAGGCTGGCGACATAGACACGAGCTTTGGCACCGATGGATATCTTGATACCGGCGGCTTCAGTGAATTAGGCAGGACACTGACGATGGCCCTGTCCAAAAACGGCGTCATTACTCATGCGACAGAACTTTACGGAAAGATGTCGATTGACCGCGCACTGATCGATGGAACAAAGGACGCGGGTTTCAACGCACAAAGATGGAATTTCGAGGAGGGTGACAACTCCCGCCCCAATCGTCTGCTTTTACAAAAGCTCACCGATAATGAACAAGACGAAAGGATTGTCATCGTTGGCGAGTCCTTAGTCAGGGATGAGCCAACGGGAATGCCTCGCTATCGACCTGCCGTTATGCGCTTGCTTGCAAACGGCAGTCCGGATCTGGTGTTCGGCCGCAGAATCCTGCCGCAACCGGACAATTCACATCCTGAATATGGTTTCGCCAGACCCACCAGCGATGGCTGCTTACAGCAAGATGGCAAAATTCTTATTACGGCGACTTACCTTACTGGCAGCCTGTACGAAAGCAACAGCAGGCTGTACTGCGTCACGAGAACCGGTGAGCTGGACAATCAATTTGGTCAGGGCGGTTTTGTTGAGATCCGGCTTCATGACAAACCATCACACGTTTGTGCCGTGCAGATTCAGAGCAATGGCAACATAGTCGTAGCGGGATACGACTCTGGCAATGTGACACTTGCCCGTTACTCACCTTCCGGGGTACTCGACAACTCCTTCGGGGATGACGGCTTTATTGATATACCCACCGAACCGACATCCGAAAAAGTCAGTGCCCCAACGACTTTAATCAATCTCCCGTCCCGGCTCCTTGTAATGGATGACAACCGAATAGTTTTCACGGGCTTCAGAAACACCTCCGGTAGAGACCAGGGTTTGATAATGCGACTGACCGCGGACGGTCGACCCGATTCGAGTTTCAACGGTGGCGAACTGGTGTATTTCGAGCGCGACTCGATGGACGTTGAGTTGACGACCGTCGCAATACAACCCGATCGAAAAATCGTAGTTGCAGGCAGAGGAGTCAACCGTGAACTCCCCTTGAATCAAATCTATGGTCATAAATGGCGGTTGCTCGAAAATGGCAGTCTCGACCCGACATTCAACAGCGAATCACTCAGGGGCGAATTTGCCGATATTGCCATCCAGACTAACGGACGCATTCTTCTCGCCGGCAGCAGCGGCTTCGCCTGGTCCTCACGCTTTCCGAAAATCACAGCGCTTACGGGTCAGTGAAAACCCCAGACAAAAAAAATGCGCTCATCCGAGCGCATTTTTTGCAGGGGACAACTTCACGCGTACGTATCAATCAACGTCCCCAGCATTTCATCGGAAGCCTTGGCCACTTTCGCGCCGAGCTCAACCTGAAACTTGCCTTGGGACATCTCGACCACATTGCTGGCGAGGTCGGCTTCCTGGCTGCGATCAACCGAACGCAAACGATCGACCTGAGACTCGGAAGACTGGCTGGACTGCGAACGTTCAATGACGGTGCTGGCGATCTGGCCGGCAGCCTGATCGACACGGTTCTGCCCGGTCTGAATAGTGCTCAGACCGGCATAAAAAGCGGTGCTACCTGAGATTTCCATGGGAGAACTCGTCCTTATGAAGGATCAACAGCGGCCATTGAAGCAGACCCCCACGTAAAACACCCGACAAAAACACTAATGGCACAGTGCCTTGTCATAGGCAAAAACATTAATCCAGCAGATCCAGCTGGAGATGCTCAGCCACCGCCTGCGCCGTCACCGACTTGAGTTTCGGCACCCGGCCCAGGCACGGCGCGGGTATCCGCTCGGCCAACGTGGCGAGGTTCTCCTCCAGGCGCGAAGTCTTCGGCTCAATGATGTTGGCCACCCATCCCGCCAACTGCAGCCCATCGTTGGCAATCGCCTCAGCCGTCAGCAATGCATGGTTGATGCAACCCAGGCGCACGCCGACCACCAGGATGACCGGCAGATCCAGGGCCATCGCCAGATCCGAAAGATTGTCCTGATCCGCCAACGGCACGCGCCAGCCACCCGCACCTTCTATCAAGGTGAAGTCCGCGTTGAGGTCCAGGATTTCGCGCATCGGCGTCAATAAGGATTGCACCGTCAGCGCGATGCCCGCCTCTCGCGCCGCCAGGTGCGGGGCGATCGCTGGCTCGAACGCCACCGGATTGACCTGTGCATACGTCAGCGGCACCGAACATTGCGCCAGCAACGCCAGTGCATCGGCGTTGCGCAATCCTTTGGGGGTCACCTCACAGCCGGAAGCGACCGGTTTGCCCGCCGCCGTACTCAGGCCCGCCAAGCGTGCGGCATGCAGCAAACCCGCCGCCACGGTGGTCTTGCCGACATCGGTGTCAGTGCCGGTGATGAAATACGCTGCGCTCATAAGGGTTTCTCCAACACGGCGTAAACCACTTGATAAGTCGCCGGCAGTCCCTGTGCCTGACGAAACTGCTCATACGCCTCGATCAAGCCGAGAATCCTTGCCCGGCCAGTCAAACCGCCAGGCCGACCGGGGTTCAGGTTATGCGCGCCCAACGCCTTGAGCTCGTGGGTCAAGCTGCGCACATCCGGGTAATGCAACACATGTGGACGGGTTTGCAGGCTGGCGACGTTCAAGCCACTGACCGCGCACAGCTGTTGATATGTCTCGAATTCGCGGAAACGGTTGACGTGCACCATGCCATCCACCTGACGCCAACTGTCACGCAATTCGTACAACGTGCCGACACACAGGCTAGCAAACGCGAAAATTCCGCCCGGTTTCAATGCCCGATACGCCTCGCTGAGCACGCCAGCAAAGTCCGAACACCACTGCACCGCGAGGCTGGAGAAGATCAGGTCACAGGTCGAATCCCGCAACGGCAACCGTTCGGCATCGCCGGCGATGAAATGCGTGGCACCGCCCAATGGCCGGGCGTGATTGAGCATACCTTCGGCGATGTCCAGCGCCACCCCGTGACTCGCCGCAAAACGCTCACCCAGCGCACGGCTGAAATGCCCGGTGCCGCAGCCCAGGTCCAGCCAGCGACCGGGCACAAAATCATCGGGTAACCGGCGCAACAACTCGCTGCCGACATCGCGCTGCAACTGCGCCACGCTGTCGTAGCTGGCCGCCGCACGGGAAAAGGACGCTGCCACCTGGCGCTTGTCGGGCAAGCCGCCGGGCAGGTTGGGAAGGGATAAATCAGTCATCACCGGACTCATGCAAAAAAGCCTGGATCGCCCCCGCCACACCGTGGGGGTCTTCCAGAAGAAACGCGTGGCTGGCCTGTTCGATCAGGCCGATTTCGACATCCGGCAACAACGCCAGCAAGTCCCCCGCCGCTTCGGCCGGGACCAGCCCATCAAGGCCGGCGAACAGGTGCAGTTGCGGGCCACGAAAGGCTTGTAGCGCTTGCCGGGTATCCAGTTGCGCGAGCACTTCCAGGCCGCTCATCAACACTTGGGCCGACGTATGCGGCGCGCCGCCGAGCAACAATCGCGACAAACCGCGCGGGTCTTCGGCGCCTTGGGCGCAAAGCAGCGAGAACCGTTTCAAGGTCATGCGTGGATCGGCGCCACAACCCGCCAGAAACGCATCAAACGTTTCGCCGGGCATCGCGCTCGGCCATTGCTCATGGGCGACAAACGAAGGATTGCTCGCCAGGGTCAGCAAGCCGCAACAACGATCACCGCGCCGCGCCGCCAATTCCGAGGCGAGCATCCCGCCCAACGACCAACCACCGAGCCAAGTGTCCTGAGGCACGGTCGAGTCCAGCTCATCGAGCCACTCTTCAAGATCGCCCGACTCCAGCTCCGGCAACGGCTCGATCTCGACCCGCAGGTGTTCATCCAGTCCCTGCAACGCTGCCGCCAGCGGTTCCAGCGGCGAAACCCCGAGCCCCCAACCGGGCAGCAGAATCAGTCGATCACGCATGGCTTGGCTCCGGTCCCAGTTGTGCAAAACAATCGGCCAGTCCATTTAACAATAGCTGCACCTGTGCCTCGCTGTGGGCGGCGGTCAGGGTCACCCGCAGGCGGGCGCTGCCGGCCGGCACGGTCGGTGGGCGGATCGCGGTGACCATCAGGCCACGCTCGCGCAGCATCTGCGACAGTCGAACCGCGCGGCCGGCGTCGCCGATCATGATCGGTTGAATCGGGGTAAAGCTGTCCATGAGTTCCAGGCCGATCTGCTCGGCCCCTCGACGAAATTGACGGATCAGCACCTTAAGGTGCTCGCGCCGCCAATGCTCGCTGCGCAGTAATTCAAGGCTTTTCAGCGTCGCACAGGCCAGGGCCGGCGGTTGGCTGGTGGTGTAGATGTAGGGACGGGCGAACTGGATCAGGCTTTCGACCAACTCTTCGCTGCCCGCCACAAACGCACCGGCCGTGCCGAACGCCTTGCCGAGGGTGCCGACCAACACCGGCACATCTTCCTGACTCAAACCAAAATGCTCGACGATCCCTGCGCCATTGGCGCCCAGCGGGCCAAAGCCGTGCGCGTCATCCACCATCAGCCACGCGCCTTTGGCCTTGGTTTCCCGGGCCAGCGCCGGCAGGTCGGCGAGATCGCCATCCATGCTGAACACGCCGTCGGTGACCACCAGCGTGTTGCCGGTGGCTTTCTCCAGGCGCTTGGCCAGGCTGCCCGCGTCGTTGTGCAGATAACGATTGAACCGCGCACCGGACAACAGGCCGGCATCGAGCAACGAGGCGTGATTGAGCCGGTCTTCCAGCACCGTATCGCCCTGCCCGACCAGCGCAGTGACCGCGCCGAGGTTGGCCATGTAACCGGTGGTGAACAGCAGCGCCCGCGGACGACCGGTCAAGTCGGCCAGCGCTTCTTCCAGCTCATGATGCGGCGTGCTGTGACCAATGACCAAGTGCGACGCCCCACCGCCGACGCCCCACCGCGCCGCACCGGCGCGCCAGGCTTCGATCACTTGCGGGTGATTGGCTAAACCCAGGTAATCGTTGTTACAGAACGCCAGCAATGGCTGACCGTCGACCACCACTTCCGGGCCTTGAGGGCTTTCGAGCAGTGGACGTTGGCGATAGAGATTTTCGGCACGACGGGCAATAAGACGCGCGCTGAGATCGAAAGACATGCAGACCTCGCGAGTAGGAAAGAGGTATAGCCCCTGTAGGAGCGAGGCTTGCCCGCGAAGGCATCACCGCGGTCATTCAGATAGACCTAGGTGTCTCATTCGCGGGCAAGCCTCGCTCCTACAGAAAGCGGTCAAACAGCGGCGTTATAGAACTGCTCGCTGCTCTTCTGCTCGACCAATGCCTGCTCGATGGCCGCTTGATGCACTTCATCGGCGTGCTCTTCGCGAGCTTCCGGCAGGATCCCCAGGCGCCCGAACAGTTGCATGTCCTTGTCAGCCTGTGGGTTGGCGGTGGTCAGCAGTTTGTCGCCGTAGAAAATCGAGTTGGCGCCGGCGAAGAAGGCCAGGGCCTGCATCTGCTCGTTCATCGCTTCGCGGCCGGCGGACAGGCGCACGTGGGATTGCGGCATCAGGATGCGGGCGACAGCGAGCATGCGGATGAAGTCGAACGGGTCGATGTCATCGGCGTTTTCCAGCGGCGTACCAGCGACTTTCACCAGCATGTTGATCGGCACCGACTCCGGATGCTCCGGCAGGTTGGCCAACTGGATCAGCAGGTTAGCGCGGTCGTCGAGGGACTCGCCCATGCCGAGGATGCCGCCGGAGCAGATCTTCATCCCCGATTCCCGCACGTAAGCCAGGGTTTGCAGGCGCTCGCCGTAGGTGCGGGTGGTGATGATGCTGCCGTAGAACTCCGGCGAGGTGTCGAGGTTGTGGTTGTAGTAGTCGAGGCCGGCGTCGGCCAGCGCCACGGTCTGGTCCTGGTCGAGGCGACCGAGGGTCATGCAGGTTTCAAGGCCCATGGCTTTCACGCCCTTGACCATCTCCAGCACGTACGGCATGTCTTTGGCCGACGGATGTTTCCACGCCGCGCCCATGCAGAAACGGGTCGAACCGATGGCCTTGGCGCGAGCGGCCTCTTCGAGGACCTTCTGCACTTCCATCAGCTTTTCTTTTTCCAGGCCGGTGTTGTAGTGACCGGACTGCGGACAATATTTGCAATCTTCCGGGCAGGCGCCGGTTTTGATCGACAGCAGCGTCGAAACCTGGACCCGATTGGCGTCGAAATGCGCGCGATGCACCGTCTGGGCCTGGAACAACAGGTCATTGAATGGCTGAACGAAGAGTGCTTTGACTTCGGCCAAAGACCAGTCATGACGCAGGGTTGCAGAGGTACTGGCGCTCATGGGCGTTTCCTTTGTTTTATGCTTGGCAAGCGGCCGGGGGAATGGAATACCCACAGGCGCGACACGGATGTTCGGCATATTTAAGGAAGAGCGATGCGCTGTCAACCACGTTACGATGGACCGGTTTACATCTGGTTAAAAAACAAACAATCTTGTCTGCTCTGTTCAGAGCCTGCCGACCACACCACGCCCCTGTGCATCGCCTGCGAAACCGAGCTGCCCTGGCTCGGCGATCACTGCCAGACCTGCGCCCTGCCCTTGCCGGCTTCCGGCCTGACGTGCGGCCAATGCCTGCAACAGCCGCCGGCCTTCGAGCGAGTGGCGGCGCCCTGGACCTACAGCTTTCCGCTGGACACGCTGATTACACGTTTCAAACACAACGCCAAATGGCCACTTGGCCGCTTGCTCGGCGAACTGCTTGCCCAATTCCTGCAACATCGCTTCGATGAAGACCTGGAGCGACCCGATGCGCTGATCCCCGTGCCGCTGGCCACCCGGCGTCTGCGCCAACGCGGCTTCAACCAGGCGGCGATGCTCGCGCGCTGGCTCAGTGAAAGCCTGACTATTCCTTGCGATGAAACGTTGTTACTGAGAACTCAGGACACCAGCGCCCAACAGGACCTGAATGCCCAGGCGCGCAAACGCAACCTGCGTCACGCCTTCACCCTGGCGCCCGGCGCAGCGGTCGCGGGCCGGCATCTGGCCCTGATCGATGACGTGCTGACCACCGGCGCTACCGCGCAAACCCTGGCTCGCTTGCTGATGGACGCCGGTGCCGCCCGGGTCGATGTCTATTGCCTGGCCCGCACCCCCAAACCCGGCGAGTGACCCGACTTGACTCCCGAGCCCCAAGTCGCCAACGTCCTCTCATTGCCACCGCCCAAAGCACCTCGCCATGTCCTTGCCTACGTTGTTGTCCCAACACATTGTCCGTCGCCCGCAGCGCATCGCCCTGCTGCAACACATCGCCGAACAGGGCTCGATCACCCGCGCCGCGAAAAGCGCGGGCCTGAGTTACAAAGCGGCGTGGGATGCCATCGACGAACTGAACAACCTCGCACAAAAACCCCTGGTGGAACGCAGTGTCGGCGGCAAGGGTGGCGGTGGCGCGAAGTTGTCCGAAGAGGGTCAACGGGTCCTGCGCTTGTATCAAAAGCTGCAAGTGTTGCAGGCCCAGGTGCTGGAAGCGGCCGAAGACGCCAGCGATCTCGACCTGCTGGGTCGGCTGATGTTGCGCACCAGCGCGCGCAATCAACTGCACGGCAAAGTCGTGGCGATCGAGTCCCAGGGGCGCAATGACCGCATTCGTCTTGAGCTGGCGGAAGGCCTGAACATCGACGCGCAGATCACTCACGACAGCACCCTGCGCCTGGAGCTGCAAAGCGGCACCGAGGTCGTAGCTCTGATCAAGGCCGGATGGCTGGAACTGCTGGCCATCGAGCAGACTGCAACACCTGGCAACAATTGCCTGAACGGCATTATCGAGGAGATTCTCGATGCCGAAGATGGCCCCAGCGAAGTGCGCATCGGCCTGCCCAATGGCCAGACACTCTGCGCCCTGGCCGAGCCACTGCATTTGAGAACCTCCGGCCTGGGCGTCGACCGACCGGTGCGGGTGCAGTTTGCGCCGTCCAACGTCCTGCTCGGCACGCCGCTCTGAAACAAAACCTTCACTGACGCTCATTAAGGTGACTGCAAAAACCCGCAGGGAGCCTGATGTGAGCCTATTAGAAGAAAACCAACCCACCGACCTGGAAAAAATGGTCGGCCTCAGCCGTCGTGGCTTCATCAGCGCCGGCGCCCTCTGCGGTGCGGCGATGTTCCTCGGCGGCAACCTGCTGAGCCGCAGCGTGCTGGCCGCCAGTGTCAGCGCCGGCTCCAGCAAACTGCTGGGCTTCAACAGCATCGCCGCCGCCACGACCGACACCATCACCCTGCCACCAGGTTACAAATCCTCGGTGTTGATCAGTTGGGGCCAGCCGCTGCAAAAGAACGGGCCGGCCTTCGATCCCAGCGGCAACGGCACCGCCCAGGCCCAGGAAGTCCAGTTCGGCGACAACAACGACGGCATGAGCCTGTTTGAGTTTCCCGGCGACAAAGACCGGGCGCTGATGGCGATCAACAACGAATACACCAACTACCGCTACCTCTACCCCCACGGCGGCATGCCGCAATCGGCGGAAGATGTGCGTAAAGCACTGGCCTGTGAAGGTGTTTCGGTGATTGAAGTGCAGCGTCGCCGTGGCCAGTGGGAATTCGTCCAGGGCTCGCGCTACAACCGACGCATTCACGGTAACTCGACATTGCGCTTCGGCGGCCCGGCCGCCGGACACGAATTGCTCAAGACCAGCGCCGACAAGCACGGCAAGAAAGTCCTCGGCACCTTCCAGAACTGCGCCAACGGCAAGACGCCATGGGGCACCTACCTGACCTGCGAAGAAAACTTCACTGATTGCTTCGGTAGCAGCAATGCCGAGCAAAAATTCGATGCCGCGCAAAAACGCTACGGCGCCGTGGCCGCCAGTAAAGAAATCAATTGGCACCCACACGACCCGCGTTTCGACCTGGCGAAGAACCCCAATGAGCTCAACCGTCACGGCTGGGTGGTGGAAATCGACCCGTTCGACCCGCAATCGACCCCGGTCAAGCGCACCGCCCTGGGTCGCTTCAAGCATGAAAACGCCGCCCTGGCCGAAACCAGTGACGGGCGCGCCGTGGTCTACATGGGCGACGATGAACGTGGCGAGTTCATCTACAAATTCGTCAGCCGCGACAGGATCAATCACCGCAACCCCAAGGCCAACCGCGACCTGCTGGACCACGGCACGTTATACGTCGCGCGTTTCGACGCGGGTGACGGCAATGCCGATCACCCGAAAGGCCAGGGCCAGTGGATCGAGCTGACCCACGGCAAAAACGGCATCGACGCCAGCAGCGGCTTTGCCGATCAGGCCGAAGTGCTGATTCACGCGCGCCTCGCCGCCAGCGTGGTCAATGCCACGCGCATGGACCGCCCGGAATGGATCGTCGTCAGCCCCAAGGATGGCCAGGTTTATTGCACCCTGACCAACAACGCCAAGCGCGGCGAAGAAGGCCAACCGGTCGGCGGGCCAAATCCACGGGAGAAGAACGTCTACGGGCAGATCCTGCGCTGGCGTACCGACCGTGACGATCACGGCTCGAAAAGCTTTGCCTGGGATCTGTTTGTGGTCGCCGGTAATCCGGGGGTGCACGCCGGCACGCCGAAGGGCGGGTCGTCGAACATCACCCCGCAGAACATGTTCAACAGCCCGGACGGTTTGGGCTTCGACAAGGCCGGGCGCTTGTGGATTCTCACCGATGGCGATTCGAGCAATGCCGGAGACTTCGCGGGCATGGGCAATAACCAGATGCTCTGCGCCGACCCGGTGACCGGGGAAATCCGTCGGTTCATGGTCGGGCCGATTGGTTGCGAAGTGACGGGGATCAGCTTTTCGCCGGACCAGAAAACCCTGTTCGTCGGGATTCAGCACCCGGGGGAAAACGGTGGGTCGACGTTCCCTGAGCATTTGCCCAATGGCAAGCCGCGGTCTTCGGTGATGGCCATTTCTCGGGAAGATGGCGGGGTTGTCGGCGCCTGATAGGCCCTCTTCGCGGGCAAGCCTCGCGCCTACAGGTCGTCATGATCGTTCCCACGCTCTGCGTGGGAATGCAGCCCGGGACGCTCCGCGTCCCACAAGCGGACGCGGAGCGTCCGGTGAGGCATTCCCACGCAGAGCGTGGGAACGATCCCCTAAAGAAGCCCCGTCTGCGCTACCATGCTTGGCCGGACGCGGCAGCCTGCTGCGCGCAGGAGTCAGCATGGCCCACCCGTTTGCAACCCTCACCCCAGACCTCGTCCTCGATGCCGTCGAAAGCATCGGCTTTCTCAGCGACGCGCGCATTCTGGCGCTCAACAGCTACGAAAACCGCGTCTATCAAGTCGGCATCGAAGACTCCGAGCCGCTGATCGCCAAGTTCTACCGCCCGCAACGCTGGACCAACGAAGCGATCCTCGAAGAACACCAATTCACCTTCGAACTCGCCGAATGCGATGTGCCGGTGGTCGCGCCAATGATTCACAACGGCGCCAGCCTGCACGAACACGCCGGGTTCCGCTTCACCCTGTTCCCCCGCCGTGGCGGCCGCGCGCCGGAGCCGGGCAATCTGGATCAACTGTATCGCCTGGGCCAATTGCTCGGGCGCCTGCACGCCGTGGGCGCGACCAAGCCGTTCGAGCACCGCGAAGCACTGGGCGTGAAGAACTTCGGCCACGATTCGCTGAACACTTTGCTTGAAGGCAATTTCGTCCCCAAGAGCCTACTGCCGGCCTACGAGTCCGTGGCCCGCGACCTGCTCAAGCGAGTCGAAGAGGTCTACAAGGCGACGCCGCACCAGAACATCCGCATGCACGGCGACTGCCACCCCGGCAACATGATGTGCCGCGACGAGATGTTCCACATCGTCGACCTCGACGACTGCCGCATGGGCCCGGCGGTGCAAGACATCTGGATGATGCTCGCCGGGGATCGTCAGGAATGTCTCGGCCAGTTATCGGAATTGATGGACGGCTACAACGAGTTTCACGACTTCGACCCACGGGAATTGGCGCTCATCGAACCGTTGCGGGCATTACGCCTGATGCACTACAGCGCCTGGCTCGCCCGGCGCTGGGACGACCCGGCGTTCCCCCACAGCTTTCCTTGGTTTGGTAGCGAGCGGTATTGGGGCGATCAGGTACTGGCGTTGCGTGAGCAGTTGTCGGCGCTCAACGAAGAACCCCTGAAACTCTTCTAAACGCCGCAACCCCTGTAGGAGCGAGGCTTGCCCGCGAAGAACGATAACGCGATACATCAGACAGACCGCGTCATCGTTCTTCGCGGGCAAGCCTCGCTCCTACAAAAAACGAAACACATCTATACAATCCCCCCTTTGTTAGCTGCCTAAGCAAGGACTCTGCATGCAAGCCGCCAACCCGCGTCGCGGGTACATCCTGGGCCTGAGTGCCTACATCATCTGGGGACTTTTCCCGCTCTACTTCAAAGCCATCGCCTCGGTGCCGGCTGTAGAAATCATCATCCACCGGGTGCTCTGGTCCGCGCTGTTTGGCGGTTTGCTGCTGATGGTCTGGAAGCATCCGGGCTGGTGGCAGGAGCTGCGCAACAACCCCAAACGCCTCGCGGTCCTGGCCCTGAGCGGCACGCTGATCGCCGCCAACTGGCTGACTTACGTGTGGTCGGTAAACAACGGTCGCATGCTCGAAGCCAGCCTCGGTTACTACATCAACCCGCTGGTGAACGTGTTGCTGGGGATGCTGATCCTCGGCGAGCGCTTGCGGCGCATGCAATGGCTGGCGGTGGGTCTGGCGGCGGTAGGCGTGGCGCAGCAGGTGTGGCAAGTCGGCAGTTTGCCGTGGGTGTCGCTGGTGCTGGCGCTGACCTTCGGCTTCTACGGACTGATCCGCAAACAGGCGCCAGTGAAGGCATTGCCGGGGCTGGTGGTGGAAACCTGGATGCTGGTGCCGATTGCGGTCGCGTGGTTGCTGTTCAACCCGGCGGCAGCCAGTGCGCAACCGGCGTTCTGGACCACGTCCGAGGCCTGGTGGCTGGTGGCCGCCGGCCCGGTAACGCTGGTGCCGCTGGTGTGTTTCAACGCCGCCGCACGGCATTTGCCCTACACCACGTTGGGATTTCTCCAGTACCTGGCGCCGACGCTGGTGTTGCTGCAAGCCGTGCTGCTGTTTGACGAACACTTGTCGTCCAGCACCCTGGTGGCATTTATCTTTATCTGGGCCGGCCTGGCGATTTACAGCGTCGATGCCGTGATCAGCATGCGCCGTCGCAGCTGATCAGAAAACGCACAAACCTCTACAGGCCATGTTCTGCGTGGCCTGCATCAATCCTTCCCAAGGTTATCCACAGCGTGATCCCCGCCGTTTGTGCGCAACTTGTTGAAACTGATGGTTTTTTGATCAGAACCTGAAAAGCCCCGGCCGGCGTGGCCTGGCGGGGTGTCTCTACAGGTTATCCACAGGCAGGTGCACGTATAACTTGGATAACCCTGCGTCAGGGTTCGCTGCGCAGCACCAATTCAACCATCAAGTCGTCGGCCAGGGTTTCCAGCCGCGATTGCAGCACGTCCAGAGACAGGGTCAGCGGCACCGCGAGAATGGCTTCGGCGTGAAACAGCGGCTCGCTGCTCATTGGCGCCGGACGTACTTCCGTGACCAGACGTTCCAGGTTCACCCCCTGCTCGCTCAACAAACGCGTGATATCGCGCACAATCCCCGGCCGATCATTGCCCACCAGCTCCATCGCTATCGGCTTCCAGGTGCAGGATTGCTCGATACCGCTTTCCGCGATCAATACGCGAATGCCATGGGCCGACAACGCCTGTAGGGCATCGACCAATTCGTCGTAGGCTTCCGCCGGCACACCCACCCGAAGAATCCCGGCGAACTGCCCGGCCATGCGCGACATGCGGCTTTCCAGCCAGTTACCGCCGTGCTCGGCGATGCATTGGGCAATGCGCTCGACCTGCCCTGCCTTGTCCGGTGCGAATACGGTGAGTACGAGGTGGTCCATGGCGCAGTCCTCTTTTGTTATTGAAAAAGAAGTATAGGCAAGGGCTGGTTCTGCGCAGAATGGGCTGACGCCTTCGCGGGCAAGCCTCGCTCCTACAGGGATCGCGCAAAACCTTGTAGGAGCGAAGCTTGCCCGCGAATGGCCCACCACCAATGAGCCTGCCAAATACAAATCGTGTACAAGTTTTTATATTTAACTGGAACAATCCAATACTTTTTTGAGAACATCCCGTTCCCCGACATGACTGCAATGCGTCATGGGGTCGCAGAACGACGTAATTAGTCTAATTTTCACAAGCGCAATTCATCATGTAGTATGCCGCAGCGCGCACTACATAACGTTGGATCGATGTCTGCCACCGGCATACTCGCAACCCTGAAAGCCCCGTCAGCAAGGCCTCCAAGCCGTTGATTGGACCGAACCCAGCCGCCCGCAAGGGCATGTACTGGCGGACGGGTTTGTGGTTTAAATGGCCAGAGGCTTCATTGTCAAAATTGAAGAGCTGAAAAGCGAAATAGCTGAGCAGAGTGAGGCAAGCAATGACTGAACACGTTCAAGTCGGTGGCCTGCAGGTCGCCAAAGTCCTGTTCGACTTCGTGAACAACGAAGCCATTCCCGGTACCGGCCTCACCGCCGATAAGTTCTGGGCCGGTGCCGACAAGGTCATTCATGACCTGGCGCCGAAGAACAAAGCCCTACTCGCCAAACGCGATGATTTCCAGGCTCGTATCGACGGCTGGCACCAGGCCCGTGCCGGTCAGGCCCACGACGCCGTGGCTTATAAAGCCTTCTTGCAAGACATCGGTTATCTGCTGCCAGAAGCGGCCGATTTCCAGGCAACGACGCAAAACGTCGATGACGAAATCGCCCGCATGGCCGGCCCGCAACTCGTGGTGCCGGTGATGAACGCGCGCTTCGCGCTCAACGCCTCGAACGCCCGCTGGGGTTCGCTGTACGACGCGCTCTACGGCACCGACGCGATCAGCGAAGCGGACGGCGCGGAAAAAGGCAAAGGCTACAACAAGGTGCGCGGCGACAAGGTCATCGCCTTCGCCCGTGCCTTCCTCGACGAAGCGGCGCCTTTGGCGGCCGGCACTCACGTCGACTCCACCGCCTACAAAATCATCGACGGCAAACTGGTGGTCACCCTTAAAGGTGGCAGCAACACCGGCCTGCGCAACGATGCCCAGTTGATCGGTTTCCACGGTGACGCCGCCGCGCCAACCGCGATCCTGCTGAAGAACAACGGCCTGCATTTCGAAATCCAGGTCGACGCCAGCACCCCGGTCGGCCAGACCGACGCAGCCGGCGTCAAAGACATCCTGATGGAAGCCGCGCTGACCACCATCATGGACTGCGAAGACTCCGTCGCCGCCGTCGATGCCGATGACAAAGTGGTGATCTACCGCAACTGGCTCGGCCTGATGAAGGGCGACCTGTCGGAAGAAGTCTCCAAGGGCGGCAAGACCTTTACCCGCACCATGAACGCCGATCGCACTTACACCGGTATCGACGGTAAAGAATTGAGCCTGCACGGTCGTTCACTGTTGTTCGTGCGTAACGTTGGCCACTTGATGACCATCGACGCAATCCTCGACAACCAAGGCAACGAAGTGCCGGAAGGCATTCTCGACGGCCTGGTGACGTCCCTGGCGGCGATCCACAGCCTCAACGGCCACAACTCGCGCAAGAACAGCCGCACGGGTTCGGTCTATATCGTGAAGCCGAAGATGCACGGCCCGGAAGAAGCGGCGTTCACCAACGAGCTGTTCGGGCGCATCGAAGACGTGCTCGACCTGCCACGCAATACGCTGAAAGTCGGGATCATGGACGAGGAGCGCCGCACCACGGTCAACCTCAAGGCCTGCATCAAGGCCGCCAGCGAGCGCGTGGTGTTCATCAACACCGGTTTCCTCGACCGCACCGGCGATGAAATCCACACCTCCATGGAAGCCGGCCCGATGGTGCGCAAGGCTGACATGAAGGCCGAGAAGTGGATCGGCGCCTACGAAAACTGGAACGTCGATATCGGCTTGAGCACCGGCCTGCAAGGTCGCGCCCAGATCGGTAAAGGCATGTGGGCCATGCCCGACCTGATGGCGGCGATGCTCGAACAGAAAATCGCTCACCCACTGGCCGGCGCCAACACCGCTTGGGTGCCCTCGCCGACCGCCGCTGCGTTGCACGCGCTGCACTACCACAAGGTTGACGTGTTCGCCCGTCAGGCCGAACTGGCCAAACGTGCCCGCGCTTCGGTGGACGACATCCTGACCATCCCGCTGGCCGTCAATCCGAACTGGACGCCCGAGCAGATCAAGAACGAACTGGACAACAACGCCCAGGGCATTCTCGGTTATGTGGTGCGCTGGATCGACCAGGGCGTGGGTTGTTCGAAAGTGCCGGACATCAATGACGTCGGCCTGATGGAAGACCGCGCAACGCTGCGCATTTCCAGCCAGCACATCGCCAACTGGCTGCGTCATGGCATCGTGACTGAAGATCAGGTGATGGAAAGCCTCAAGCGCATGGCGCCGGTGGTTGACCGTCAAAACGCCAACGATGCGCTGTACCGTCCGCTGGCACCGAACTTCGACAGCAACATCGCCTTCCAGGCCGCGGTCGAACTGGTGATCGAAGGCACGAAGCAGCCAAACGGCTATACCGAGCCAGTGCTGCACCGTCGTCGTCGCGAGTTCAAGGCTGCCAATGGCTTGTAACTGAGCGTTGATGCCGCACAAAAAAAGGCCCTGATCTTTCGATCAGGGCCTTTTTTCATGGGCGAGCGCAATCTCCTGTGGCGAGGGAGCTTGCTCCCGCTCGGCTGCGCAGCAGTCGTAAAACCAGAAAACGAGGTGTGTCAGGAGTGCCGGGATTGGGGCTGCTTCGCAGCCCAGCGGGAGCAAGCTCCCTCGCCACAAAATGCGCCTCAATCCTGAAGTCTGTGTCAGGGCTCCATCCCCAACTCATGCTTGACCAACACCAGCAACTTGCCGGTATCAATCGGCTTGAGCAGGAAGTCCACCACGCTCAAATGCATAGCGGCAATCGCGTCTTTCACGTCGGCATCGCCGGAGACGATGATGATCGGCATCGCCGCCCGGACCGATTCACGCACCTTGCGGATCAGCTCCAAGCCGTCCACATGTCCCATCCGCAGATCGGTAATCACCAAACCGATCGCGGGCTTCTCTTCCAGCATCTTGAGTGCAGTCTCACCACTGGCAGCGGTCATGCACCGAATGCCGTCCAGACCGAGGATCTCCGACAACAGCTCCCTGGCATCCTTATCGTCATCAACGATCAACACCCGCTGAGGCGGCAGATCAGGTTCCAGCATGATCGCACTGAGCGCCTCGCGCTCGGCGTCACTCAAAATATCGTGGTCGGACATGGCTTTCTCTACGTTTTCAATTCAATCCCCTAGCACAGTGGTCAGACATCGCTAAGCAGAGCTTCAATGTGCACTTCGTCGGATATTTTGCCTAGAGGAAAAATGAGACGTTTTCCCACTATGGGTGTAGGGCATATCCCAAATATAGCCAAAAGCACCGACTACCTAGACTTACGTCCAATGGGCACCCCGCGCACGGGGGCCGACCATGGCTGAACGATCCGACAACAACAATTCAAAAAAGACTGCGGTAATAGTTATGAGTAAAGCGGATGCCTTCACCCAGGCAGGGAAAACCGCGGTATTGCAGAACATCCAGGGCACTCTGCAATTCCTCCAGCGCTTCCCGCCCTTCAATCAGATGGAACACGCCCACCTGGCCTACCTGGTGGAGCAATGCCAGCTGCGTTTCTACGGTCCCGGCGAGAGCATCATCAAGCCTGCCGACGGCCCGGTTGAACACTTCTACATCGTCAAACAGGGCCGGGTCGTCGGGGAACGCCCGCACACGGCCAAGGGCGGCACCGAAACCACCTTCGAGATCACCACCGGCGAGTGCTTCCCTCTCGCCGCGTTGCTGGGGGAACGGGCGACCCGCACCGAGCACCTCGCCGCCGAAGATACGTTCTGCCTGCAACTGAACAAACTGGCCTTCATCAAGCTGTTCGCCCTCTCCAACACGTTCCGCGACTTCGCCCTGCGCGGGGTCAGCAGCCTGTTGGACCAGGTCAATCAGCAGGTCCAGCAAAAAGCCGTGGAAACCCTCGGCACGCAATATTCCCTGAACACCCGACTCGGCGAACTGGCAATGCGTCACCCGGTGACGTGCAGCCCGACTACCCCGCTGCGCGAAGCCGTGACCCTGATGCATGAGCAGCAGGTCGGCAGCATCGTGATCGTCGACGAACACAAGGCGCCGCTGGGGATTTTCACCCTGCGCGATTTACGCCATGTGGTGGCCCAAGGCACCAACGATTTCAACGAAGTCATCGAACGGCACATGACCCGGGCACCCTTTTTCCTGACCCCGGACCACAGCGCCTTCGACGCGGCGATCGCCATGACCGAGCGGCACATCGCCCACGTCTGCCTGGTCAAGGAGCAGCGCCTGTGCGGCGTGGTGTCCGAGCGGGATCTGTTTTCCCTGCAACGGGTCGATCTGGTGCATCTGGCGCGGACCATCCGTAGCGCACAGAAAGTCGACAACCTGGTGGCGATGCGCGGCGAGATCGGCCAATTGGTGGAGCGTATGCTTGCCCACGGCGCGTCCTCAACCCAGATCACCCACATCATTACCCTGCTCAACGACCACACCGTGTCTCGCGTAATCGAGTTGACCCTCGCCGAGAAAGGCGACCCCGGCATTCCATTCAGTTGGCTGTGCTTCGGCAGCGAAGGCCGCCGCGAGCAGACCCTGCACACCGATCAGGACAACGGCATTCTGTTCGAAGCCCGGGACGCGGCGCATGCCGCCGAGATTCGCGGCAAGCTGTTGCCCATCGCCCAGCAGATCAACCACAGCCTGGCGCTGTGCGGCTTTACCCTGTGCAAGGGCAACATCATGGCCGGCAACCCCGAGCTGTGTTTGTCCCGGGCCGAATGGGCGCGGCGCTTTGCGGCGTTCATCCGCGAGGCGACGCCGGAGAATCTGTTGGGTTCGAGCATCTACTTCGACTTGCGGGTGGTCTGGGGCGACGAGCAAGGCTGCGAGCAACTGCGTCGAGGGATTCTCGATCAGGTGGCGGACAACCGTTTGTTCCAGCGGATGATGGCCGAGAACGCGTTGCGCAACCGTCCGCCCGTAGGACGATTCCGCGAGTTCGTGCTGGCGCGCAAGAATGGCGAGAAAGCCACGCTGGACCTGAAAGTCCAGGGCCTCACGCCTTTCGTCGACGGCGCCCGCTTGCTGGCTCTGGCCAATGGCATCGAAGCCAACAACACCCAGGAGCGCTTCCGGCAACTGGTGGAAAAAGAAGTCATCGATCGGCTGGACGGCGCAGCGTACGAAGAGGCCTATCACTTCATTCAGCAAACCCGCATGCAGCAACATCAGCTACAGACCCGGGAGAACTTGCCCTACTCCAACCGCGTCGATCCCGACAGCCTCAATCATCTGGACCGCCGTATCCTGCGTGAATCCCTGCGCCAGGCCCAACGCCTGCAAAGCAGCCTGACCCTGCGGTATCAGCTATGAGCCTGTTTTCATGGTTGCGCCCGGCGACGCCGCTGTTGCCGGAGGATCTGCAACTGCGTTTGCAGCGCTTGCCGACCGGCGCTGAGCTACGTGAATGCAGCCTGCGCGAGCAGCGCTGGGTGGTGCTGGACCTGGAAACCACCGGGCTGAACCTGAACAAGGATCGGGTGCTGTCCATCGGCGCGGTGGTGATCGAGGACGGGGCGATCGATTTCAGCCAGCAGTTCGAACGCACCCTGCAATGCGTTGATATGAAATTGGCGCCGAGCATGTTGATTCACGGCCTGGGCCCGAGCGCGATTGCCGCTGGCAGCGACCCGGCCGAGGCGTTGCTGGAGTTCATGGAGTTCCTGGGGGACAGTCCGGTGCTGGCGTTTCATGCGCCGTTCGATCAGCACATGCTTGGGCGGGCGCTGAAAGATCATCTGGGCTACAAGTTGCAGCATCCGTTTCTGGATGTAGCCGACATCGCCCCGCTGCTCTGCCCGCAGGCGAATATCCGCGAGGCGGGGCTGGATGAGTGGATCGACTGGTTCAAGCTTGAAGTCTTTGAACGGCATAACGCCAGTGCCGATGCGTTGGCCACGGCGGAACTGGCGCTGATTTTGTTCAGCCGGGCGCGGCAGCAGCAGATTCATAGCCCGTTGAATCTGCAGCAGCGGATCAGCCAGTGGAAGCGGCGGCAGCGGGCGCCATCGTTCTGAATCGGCGGCGTCTGTTCTGGCGCCATCGCGGGCAAGCCTTGCTTCTACGGGTTCGAGTCGGACGCGAAATGGACGACGACACAAAACCTGTAGGAGCAAGGCTTGCCCGCGAAGAACGATAACGCGGTCTAACTGAATGCCCCGCTGCGGTCTCCCGACCAGCGTTAATTGCTTACCTCCCCCGCCTCTGCCACAATCGCGAACAATTCTCGTTAGTTAACACTTCCCAATCGGTGATGCTACGTGTCGTCAGTCCAAGGCCCCCACAGTGAGCTCGTTGGTGCGTTATATCGCGACCATCGCGGTTGGCTATTGGCCTGGCTGCGCCGCAATGTGGCCTGTCCGCAACGGGCCGAGGACCTGAGCCAGGACACCTTTGTCCGCCTGCTCGGTCGTGACGAACTCAAGGAACCGCGCGAACCCCGGGCGTTCCTGGTGGCCATCGCCAAGGGCCTGTTGTTCGACTATTTCCGTCGCGCCGCGCTGGAACAGGCCTACCTCACCGAGTTGATGCTCATCCCCGAGGGCGAACAGCCGTCGGTGGAAGAGCAGCAAATGATCCTCGAAGACCTCAAGGCCATCGACCGCTTGCTCGGCAAACTGTCGAGCAAGGCCCGGGCCGCCTTCCTTTATAACCGCCTCGATGGCCTGACCCACGCCGAAATCGCCGAGAAACTCGGGGTCTCGGTGCCTCGTGTGCGGCAGTACCTGGCCCAGGGCATTCGCCAGTGCTACATCGCGCTGTACGGTGAGCCGGTATGAGCCCGGTCAGCTCCAAACCGGTGTCGGCCCAGGTGCTGGATGCGGCGATTGCCTGGCAGCTGTCCCTGGATTCCAGCAGCCCGATCGAGCGCGAAGAGTTCGCCAAATGGCACGCCGCCCACGAAGAACACGCCCGCGCCTGGCGCCAACTGGGCATGCTCGACCAGCGCTTCAGCGTCGCCAGCGGCCCGGCCCGCACCGCGTTGCTGCAATCGCGCGAAAGCATTCGGCGGCGGGTGCGCAAGCTCGGTAGCGGTTTGGCCAGCGTTGTCGCGGTGATCGGTTTGGCGCTGTTCGCCGGTGATCGCTACCTGCCTGTCGACTATTGGCTCGCCGACCAGCGCACCGCCACCGGCGAGCAGCGCACCCTGCGCCTGGCTGACGGCACGGTGATCAACCTCAACACCCACAGCGCCGTGGATGTGCGCTTCGATGAGAAGCAGCGGCGGATCATCCTTCAGGAGGGCGAGATCCTCGTCGAAACCGGCCACGGCGATGCCCGGCCGTTTATCGTTGAAACCCGCGAAGGCAGCATGCGCGCCTTGGGCACGCGGTTCCTGGTCAAGCGCGAAGAAGCAGGCACGCGGTTGAGCGTGTTGAAGTCGGCAGTGGCGGCGCATCCCGAGTCGAGCCCCGAAGAACAGATTTTGCGCGAAGGCCAGCAGGTGTTGATGCGCAGCAATGGCCTGGGCCCGATTGCCGCGCTCACCCTCGGCGCCGACGCCTGGACCCGGGGCATGTTGGTCGTCGATAACGCACGGCTGGAAGACCTGGTGCATGAACTCGGCCGCTACCGCCATGGGCATCTGGGCGTGGCGCCGGAGATTGCCGATTTGCGCATCACCGGCAGCTTCCCGTTGCACGACATCGACAAGGCGTTGAGCGCGTTGTTGCCGACCTTGCCGGTGCAGATTGAACAGCACACGGCGTGGTGGGTGACGGTGGCGAAGGCTGACGTTAAGCCCTGAGATTTTTGGCGTCTGATCTGACGCCTTCGCGGGCAAGCCTCGCTCCTACAGGGGTTGTGTCGTTCGCAGTATTACCGGTCGACACAAAACCTGTAGGAGCGAGGCTTGCCCGCGAAGAGGCCAGCAGCCCCACCACAAATCCTGAATCGAAATTATTTTCATCCACCCCTATCACTTTTGCATTCTCGTCCGGCACCTAGGCAATTGAGAAATATTTCCATTCAGGAGCCGCTGTATGTCCCGTTCGCTCGACACCTTGTTGCGCCCCAGTTTGCTGGCGGTTGCCATTGCCCTTTGTGCCCCCCTGGCCAGCAGCCAACTGATCGCCGCTGAACAGGTGTCGAGCGTTCGCGCCTACAACCTGCCGGCCGCGCCATTGGCCAGCACCCTGAACCAGATCGCCAGCCAGGCCGGCCTCGCACTGTCGTTGAATCCGTCGTTGGCAGCGGGCAAGACCTCGGCACCGGTCAACGGCCAGTTCGACGCCACTGCGGCCCTACGTGAAGCCTTGCGCGGCACCGGTCTGCAACTGGAACAGAGCAACACCGGCACCTACAGCCTGGTGGCCGTGCCCGAGGGCGTGATGGCCTTGCCGGAAACTGCCGTCATTGGTGTGGAGAACACAGAAAGTGCCTGGGGCCCGGTCGAGGGTTACGTCGCCACCCGCACCGCTGCCGGCACCAAGACCGACACCGCACTGGTCGAAGCACCGCGTTCGATTTCGGTCGCGACCCGTCAGCAGATGGACGACCGCAAGGTACAGAACCTCGACGACGCCGTGCGCTACATGCCTGGCATCACCGCCAGCAGCTACGGCAGCGACACCCGAGCCGACTGGTTGCGGGTACGCGGTTTCGAGCCGACCCAGTTCCTCGACGGATTGCCGCTGCCAAAAGGCGTGTACGCCAACCCGAAACAGGAAACCTGGAACCTTGACCGCCTCGCCCTGCTGCGTGGTCCGGCCTCTTCGGTTTACGGCCAGACCCCGCCGGGCGGCCTGCTGGACATGGTCAGCCGCCGTCCAAGCGACGTGACCAGCAGCGAAATCCAACTGCAATACGGCAGTGACAACCACCGTCAGATCAACTTCGCCAGCACCGGCAAGATCGACGACGCGGGCCAGTTCCTTTATGGCATCAGCGGCGTGGTACGTGACAGCGATACGCAGATCGACCACATCGAAAACAAGCGCTACAACATCGCGCCGAGCCTGACCTGGAACATCGACGAAGACACCAGGTTCACCCTGCTGTCCCAGTTCACTCGCGACGATACCGGCATCACTAGCCAGTTCCTGCCAATTCAAGGCACCAAGATCCGTTCCCCGCTCGGCGATATTTCCCATCACAAAAACCTCGGTGACCCGGACTGGGAATACTACGACCGCACTTATTACGCACTGGGCTATGCGTTTGAACACCGCATCAACGATGTCTGGCAGTTCAAGCAAAACCTGCGCTACACCAAATCCGACCTGTCCTTCCAGGCCCTCACCGTCGGTGCTTTTGAATTCAACCCTGTCGATGCCAATGGCAACGTTGGCCGCACCAGTACCTCCGTCGACGAAGACATCAGCCAATTCGCGGTGGATAATAACTTTCAGGCCGACTTCGCCACGGGCGATGTCCGCCATACCCTGCTGTTGGGTCTGGATCACCAACGCAGCAACACCAATTACACCTCGATTTTCGGCGACGGCCTGAAGACCAACGTCAACAACCCGATCTACGGCCAGCCGATCGTTCGTCCTGCGCGCTCCACTGCGTTCTATGACTACGACCAGAAGACCTATCAAACCGGCCTGTACGTGCAGGACCAGATGGCGCTCGACCAATGGCGCCTGACCCTCGGCGGTCGTGAAGACTGGGTACACACCGGTACCCAATTCCTCAACAAGGCCGATGCGACCAACACCCAGCGCGACAAGAACTTCAGTGGCAACGCGGCCCTGAGCTACGTGTTTGATTCGGGCTTCGTACCGTACATTTCTTACGCCGAATCCTTCCAGCCCACGTCCGGCGCCGATGCCTCTTCCACGGGCTCGCTGAAACCGACCGAAGGCAAACAATGGGAAATGGGCGTCAAGTACCAGCCACCGGGCAGCAAGACCCTGCTTACCGCGGCAGTGTATGACCTGACCCAGAAGAACGTCGCCGTAACCACCACCGTCGGCAACACGCCGATCACCAGCCAGACCGGCGAAGTGAAAGTCAAAGGCCTGGAACTGGAAGCAGTTTCTGACCTTACCGACAACCTGAAAGTGATCGCCGCCTACACCCTGGCCAAGTCCGAAGTGCAAAAAGGCGATTTCAAAGGCAATCGCCTGCAACTGATGCCAAACCAGCAAGCCTCGCTGTGGACCGATTACACCTGGCACACCGGCGTGCTCGACGGCTTCGGTATCGGCGGCGGCGTGCGTTACACCGGCAACACTTACGGCGACCAGGCCAACACCTGGCTGGGCAAGGCGGATGCCTACACCGTATTCGATGCCGCCGTGCATTACGATTTGGGCCGTCTGGATAACAGCCTCAAGGGCGCGTCGCTGGCACTCAACGCCACCAACCTGTTCGACAAGGACTACATGTCCACCTGCGACAGTTACAACTGCTACTACGGCGACCAGCGCAGTGTCATCGCCAGCGCCACTTACAAGTGGTAATTGCCTGAGCTGATAGCTCCAAGACCAAGCCGTCCTTCAAGGACGGCTTTGGTATTTCTGAAGGCCATGAAATGAAAAGTAAAACAATTCGCCGCTGGTCCTGCATCCACACCTGGACCAGCCTGATTTGCACGGTGTTCCTGCTGATGCTCGCACTGACCGGCCTGCCGTTGATCTTCCACCACGAGATCGACCATTTGCTGGGGGATGCCGCCGAGTTGAAGGTCATGCCGGCGGACACCCCACAGCTGAATTTGCAACAGTTGGTGGCCGCCGCCGAGCAGCATCGGCCAGGCGACGTCATGCAGTACTTTGGTTACGACGATGAAGACACCAACGGCGTGATCGCGATCATGGCGAAAACCGCCGGCACCGAGCCCAACTCGTCCCACACCTTCATGCTCGATGCCCGCACCGGCGAAGCGCTGGAGATGCCGTCGGCCAACGGCGGGCTGATGATGGTGATGTTGCGCCTGCACGTGGACATGTTCGCCGGGCTGCCGGGCAAATTGCTGCTGGCGTTCATGGGCATCATGTTTGTCGCGGCGATTGTGTCCGGAACGGTGCTGTATCTGCCGTTCATGCGTCGCTTGAAATTCGCCACCGTGCGCCAGGACAAATCCACCCGCCTGCGCTGGCTCGACCTGCACAACCTGATTGGCGTGGTGACCCTGACCTGGGCCTTGGTGGTTGGCGTGACAGGCGTGATCAGCGCCTGCGCCGACTTGCTGATCGCCGCCTGGCGCAACGACAGCCTGAGCGCGATGGTCGCACCCTATCGCGATGCGCCGCCGCTGACGCAACTGGCACCCGCCACGCGACTGCTCGATATTGCCAAGGAAGTCGCGCCGGGCATGCAGCCGGACTTCATCGCCTTCCCCGGCACGCGTTTCTCCAGCGAACACCATTACGCGGTGTTCATGAAAGGCAGCACGCACCTGACCTCGCACCTGCTGACCCCGGTGCTGATCGACGCCAGCACCCTGCAAGTCACGGCCGTGGCCGAGCGTCCGTGGTACATGGACGCCATGGGCATGTCACAGCCGCTGCACTTCGGGGATTACGGCGGCATGCCGATGAAAATCCTCTGGGCGACCCTGGATGTGCTGACCATCATCGTGCTCGGCAGCGGGGTGTATTTGTGGGTGGTGCGGCGCAAAGCGGCGAAGCCAGTGCTCGATAAAGCGGAGCGTGCGGCATGAAGCCCCGACAGCCGAACTTCTGGAAAGTCTTCGCCACGCCGACGGTAATCGCATTGCTCAGCGCGGCCGGGTTGTTTTCCGCGCTGCTGGGGGATGGCGTGTGGGATGCGTTGAGCTGGCTGGGCCTGGGCATCCCTGCGGCCCTGGCCCTGCGCGGGTTGCTGCAACGGCAGTAAAAACCTTTCACCTTGAGCTATCGGGGCAACACGCTATGCTGCCCGGCATTGCCACCGATCGAGACGCTGCCATGTCCGCCCCGAGCATGACCCTGTTCCACAACCCCGCTTCGCCCTTTGTTCGCAAAGTCACGGTGCTGCTGCACGAGACCGGCCAGACCGACCGCGTGGCCCTGCAACTCAGCCAGTTGACGCCGGTCAGCCCGGACCTGGCGCTGTGCGAAGACAACCCGCTGGGCAAGATCCCGGCCCTGCGCCTGGCCGATGGCAACGTCATCCATGACAGCCGGGTGATCCTCGATTACCTCGATCACCAGCACGTCGGCAATCCGCTGATCCCGCGTGACGGCCCGGCCCGCTGGCGGCGCCTGACCCTGGCCTCCCTGGCTGACGGGATCATGGACGCTGCGGTGATGATTCGTTACGAACAAGCCCTGCGCGCGCCGGAGAAACACTGGGAGCAATGGCTCGATGGCCAGCGCGAGAAGATTCGCCGTGCCTTGGCCGTGTTGGAAGCGGAGGCGATTGCCGAGCTGACCAGTCATTTCGATGTGGCGGCGATCAGCGTGGCGTGTGCCTTGGGCTACCTCGACCTGCGCCATCCCGATCTGGAATGGCGCGTGGCGAATCCGAAGCTGGGCGAGTGGTTTTTTGAGGTGAGTCAGCGGCCGTCCATGTTGGCCACGATGCCTAAGGCCTGATCTTTGCGGTGACTGATCTGCCGTCATCGCGGGCAAGCCTTGCTCCTACAGACCGCGTGTTCCTGTAGGAGCAAGGCTTGCCCGCGATGGCATCACCTCGCTCTAACGGGAACAACCCGAAAATCAGCGTCGCCAACACTTCCCCTTCCCGCTGATCCTCACGCAACCCCAACGACCGGCTCATTCCACCGCTCCCATATCAAATTCCAACGGCTTGGTGGTCTTCGCGCCGATGCCGTACCAGTCCAGTTTGCGCGTCAGCACCATGAACACCCCGAGCAAGCCGAACAGCAACAGCGAGCCCATCAACAGCGCGTAATCCTCGGCACTCAACAAGCCATAAAGCAAACCGTACAACGCCGCCAGCCCCGCCGAAAAACTCAGGCCGTGGCGCACGCTGCGCAACACGTGGCAGACGTAGAAGCCGATCAGCAGCACACAGCTACTCGCCGACAGCAGATACGCCAGGGCAAAGCCAATGTGCTCGGACAGCGACAGCAGCAACAGGTAGAAAAACGCCAGGGCCACGCCGACCAGCGCGTATTGCACCGGGTGCACCGCCAGGCTTTTCAGCACTTCGAAGAGGAAGAAGCCCGCGAAGGTCAGGACGATAAACAGCAAGGCATATTTGATCGCCCGGTCGCTTTTCAGGTACTGGTCCACCGGGTCGATGAAGCTCACGCCGAAGCTGCGAGCGTTGAACGCTTTACAGCCCGCGCCGGACGCGCAACTGTTCAACGCTTCTTGCAGGTTGGTGGAGAAAAACGAGGTTTGCCAATTGGCGGTGAAACCCTGGTCGCTGACTTCGCGCTGGGTCGGCAGGTAGTTGCCGACAAAGCTTGGGTGCGGCCAGTTGGCGGCGAACGCGACTTTGCTGGTCTTGCCCACCGGCAGCACTTGCAACTGACCGGTGCCTTGCAAGCGCAGGTCGAAACCGAAGGCCAATTCCGTGGCCTGCTTCGCATCCAGTGCCGGCAGCATGACGTGCACACCCTCCCCCAAAAAGCCCACCTGGCTACCCGGAACGAAGTCCAGGCGCTGGCCATCGAGTTCCAGTTTCAGGGCATTCTCGATGCCACGAATGTCGCTGATGCCGACCGCCAGAAAGGGCTGGTCGAATTGGTAATCCGCAAAGTCTTCCTTGATGCCCAGTTGTTCCGGGATCGAAAAATGCCCGCTGATGCGGTTGTCGGCGTGGAACAGGCGCGCTTCATAAATGCCGCGCGAGCGCAGTTCGGTCTGGACCTGGCCATCCAGTTCAAAGCGTTCCGGGAGAAAGTACAAACGCCCGCGCTCTTCACCGACGTCCTGATAACGCTCGTTGGTTTTTTCGTTGAGTTTCCAGTTGCGCACTACCTTGCGATACGGCACCACCATCAGCGGCCCGCTCAATTGCTGGCTGAAGCTGGAACTGCGGGCGATGTCTTCCAACACACCATCGCGCAATTGCTGACGGTCCTGGATCACGCCGTTGATCATCAGCAATGGAATCAGCAATAACAGAATCAGTAGGGCAATCGCCCCGAGTTTTATGGCCAGGTTACGGTTCATGGGTTCTCTCCCTGTTCGAATGAGGGAGAGTTTGGTGTCGGCGTGTGAGAGTTTTGTGGGGGGAATGTGGAGAGTGTGTGGAGACTGCTCAAACTCGGCAAACACATAACCCTGTGGCGAGGGAGCTTGCTCCCGTTGGGCTGCGAAGCGGCCCCATATCCAAACTGCGAGTTGTTTCAGACTGACTGCATACGCCGGATGACGACTGCTGCGCAGCCGAACGGGAGCAAGCTCCCTCGCCACAAAGGCAGCGTGCATTCAGGGTAATTGAAGCGTGACCTCTACACCGCCCGACACATTGCCGACATGCATTCCGCCACCATGCAACTTGACCACTTCTTCAACGAAGTTAAGTCCCAACCCGGTGCTTTTGCGCCCACTGTCCGGTCGTGGCAGCGAGTAGAACCGTTCACTCAAGCGGGGTAACGCATAGTCAGGAATCGCCTCGGCCTGGTTGAACAGCCTGAACTCAATCCGCTCGCCCACACGCTCGGCGCTAAACCGCATGACACCCTGAACCGGGGTGAAATCCAGGGCGTTTTCCAGCAGATTGCCGAATGCCTGGCGCAACAGGAACGGCTCACCGATCAATGCCAGGCCAGGGGCAATCGTCTGTTCAACGCGCAATTGTTTGCTTTCGATACGTGCGGCCTGAGCGTCGAGCACTGCCTTAACCAATGCCGCCAACGGCACCTCGACACGTTCTTCCAACCCTTGCCGCTGCTCAACCTGCGCCAGGTTCAACAACCGCTCGATCAACTGCTGCATCCGCGCGCTTTCGCTGTGGATGTTGCTGACGAAACGCTGCTGCTGGGCCAGCGGCATCTGGCCTTGTAACAGTTCCGCCGCGCCGCGAATCGCCGCCAGCGGGCTCTTCAACTCATGGGTCAAGGTGTGCACGTAGCGCTCGACGTAGGCTTTGCCTTCCAGTTGTGTGCGCATCTGCTCCACCGCCGTCGCCAGTTGCTCCAGTTCGCCGCCGCGATAATGCGGCACTTCAACTCGCCGCCCTTCGCTGACGGCTTGGGCGTAAGCGGTCAACCGCCGCAGCGCCGCGCTCAACCACCAGGACAGCACGGCGCCAAACATCAAGCCGAGGCCGATCAACCCGGCGCCATAAGCGAACAAGCGTCTCTCGGTCCGGTCGACGTAAGGCTGCAATGAGCTGTTGGGCTTGGCCACGGTGACCACACCGATGATCTGGCCGTTGTCACGGATCGGCGCGCCAACGTGCATCGCCGAGGTGCGGGCGTCATTGGGATCGGTGCGGGTCGAGCGGGCGCCGTATTCACCGCGCAGGGTCAGGTAGACGTCGTTCCAGCGCGAGTAGTCCTGACCCACGGCGACGCCGCTGGAGTCCAGCACCACGATGCCTTTGGCGTCAGTGACGTAGATGCGGTGGCTGACCTGATTCTTCGGCAGGCCCCAGATGCTCGCCTTCGGCTGCCGTTCGCCGTAGGCCTTGAGCAGTTGCGGCCAGTGATTCTGGTTGAGGGTGCCGGCCTTGAAGTCATCGCGCAGGATCTCGGCCATCAGGTTGGCGGTGTCCACCAGGGTTTCTTCGGTGGACTGGCGCACGCCGGGGCGGATTTCCTGGATCACGGTGTTGAGCACGAAATAACCGGTCAGGCCGATAAACAGCACGTAGACCAGGAAAATCCGGATCGCCAGTGACATCAGCTGTGTCCCGGGCTGTAGCTGTAGCCGAGGCCGCGATGGGTCTGGATCGGTTCGGCGTCGGCCCGCACCAGGCGCAGTTTGGCGCGCACGCTCTTGATGTGGCTGTCGATGCTGCGCTCGTAGCCGGCATCGGCGGGCACGCCCAGGGCGTCGAGCAATTGCTCGCGACTGAAGACACGCTCAGGTTGTTCGAGCAGGCATTGCAGCAGACGGAACTCATGGCGTGTCAGGCTCAGGGGCTGGCCGCGATAGCTGATCTGCACCCGTTCGCTGTCGATGCGGAACAGCGTCGAGGCCACTTCGGCTGAAGCACGCGGGGTCATGCGCTTGAGGATCGCCCGGACCCGCGCCGCCACTTCTCGCGGGCTGAACGGCTTGACCACGTAATCGTCGGCACCGATTTCCAGGCCCACCACGCGGTCGATTTCCGCATCACGGGCACTAAGGAAGATCACCGGCACGTCGCTGAAACGCCGCAGTTGCTTGCAGGTTTCGAAGCCGCTGATGTCCGGCAGGCCAATGTCGAGGATGATCAGGTCGGCCGGGGTCTGGCGCTGATGTTCAAGCGCGGCGGCGCCAAGGCTCACCCACGTGGTGGTAAAGCCTTCGCCCTGCAAGGCAAAAATCAACGTATCGGCAATGGCCGCTTCGTCTTCGACAATCAGGATATGAGGCATGGCGTCCGGGCACGGCAGTTAAGTTGCGCAACGGTGGCCCAAGCCTCACATCCCGTCAATCAGCAGTCGGGTTTATCCGCGGTAAAACGTCGGGCCGGGTTCACCGCTGCGCCGAATTCACGCAAGGCCTTGGCGCCGATCAGCAGCGGGTAATTGAAGCTGCTGCGGTCGGTGAGGTTGACCTCGACCGTGCGCTTGACGTTGCCCAGGCACAGTTCCAGATCGACGACCGGACGCTTGGTGGGTGCGGCTTCGTCCTTCTCGTCCTCGTCTTCTTCGGAGCGGGTCTTGATCTTGCTGATCCGCGCGATCTTGTGCTCGTAGACCTTGTTGCTCGCGTCCTTGGTGGCGAGGCGGAAGCGCACCCAATCGTCGCCGTCGCGGGTGAACATTTCGATGTCCTTGGCCGACAGCGATGCCGTCAGGGCGCCGGTGTCCATCTTGGCCTTGAGGACTTCACCGCCGATTTCCGGCAGCGCGATGTATTCGTAACGCCCGTACAGGGTCGGCTCGGCGGCCATGACCGGCAGGGCCACGAGGGTCAGCAGTGCAAGGAGGGATTTCACGTATTGGGCATCCATAAGGAGTGGGCAGCGGGATTTTAGACCTTTATCGGTTAGATCGTTCCCACGCTCTGCGTGGGAACGATCAGTACCGCGTGCGTCGGGTTGACGACTGCTTCGCAGCCGAAGCGGGAGCAAGCTCCCTCGCCACAGGGGATCTTCATGATTCTGAGCATATCGCTTCAAAGGTGAAACATTCGTCACCCCCGATTTGGCCTGCCGCCCGAAGCTGCTTATCATGGCGCGCCCAAATGCTTTCAAGAGTTACTTATGCGCCGCCTGCTCACCGGCTGTTTCGTTACCCTGCTGCTGTTGCTCAACACCCTGGTCCTGTTCGGGCCGCTGATGGTGTTTGCCCTGCTCAAACTGGTCCTGCCCGGCCGTTATCGCGATTACGCCTCGTGGTCGGTGATGTGGATCGCCGAGACCTGGGCCGAAATCGACAAGCTGATCTTCCGCCTGTGCATCCCCACCCAATGGGACATTCGCGGGGGCGCTGACCTGCGAGTTGTTACGTCCTATCTGGTGATCAGCAACCACCAGTCCTGGGTGGATATCCCGGCGCTGATCCAGACCCTGAACCGGCGCACGCCGTTCTTCAAATTCTTCCTCAAGAAAGAGCTGATCTGGGTGCCGTTCCTGGGCCTGGCCTGGTGGGCGCTGGATTACCCGTTCATGAAGCGCTACACCAAGGCGTTCCTGGCGAAAAACCCTGAATTGGCCGGGCATGATCTGGAGATCACCAAGGCTGCGTGCGAGCTGTATAAGCGTCAGCCGGTGACGGTGGTCAATTACCTGGAAGGCACCCGGTTTACGGCGGCAAAAAGCACCGAGCAGCAATCACCCTTCACCCACCTGCTCAAGCCCAAGGCCGGCGGCGTGGCGTTTGTGCTGGCGGCGATGGGCGAACAGCTGGATGCGATTCTGGATGTGACGGTGGTGTATCCGCAGCAGGCGATTCCGGGGTTCTGGGATTTGATCAGCGGTAACGTGCCGAAGGTCATCATCGACATCCAGCCCCGCGAACTGGACCCGGCGTTGTGGCAGGGGGATTACGAAAACGATCCGCTGTTTCGCGAAACGGTCCAGAACTGGGTCAACCAGCTCTGGATCGAGAAGGACAAGCGCATCGACGCGTTGCGCACCGAGCGCCGCTGAATCAGCTACCGGAGCCGGCGCCCCAGATCCCGCCCAGGCTTTCCAGCAATGGACCTCCAACGCCCTGGCCACCGAGGTACTGGAGAATCACCGGAGCAAATTGGCCGATCATGCTGCTGTCCATGCCCAAGGCGCTGAATGCGCTGTTCAGGTCATTGGTGTTCTTCACATTGCCCAAGGCGTTTTCCAGGCCGGCCGATTTGCCGGACGAACCGAGCAAGCCGCTGAGGGCACCCAGCTCACCGCCACCCGACAGTTTATCGATCCCCGGTACGCTTTTGGCCAACTCTGAGTAATCCGTCGAACTCAATTGATTTTTGGCCAGACCGAGCATCGCCCCGGTGCCGCCAACGGCTTGTTGCGGGGTCACGTTCAATTGGCTGAGCGCACTCAGCAGGCCGGCCGTCTGCGAGGTGGGCGCGGCTGCGGCGGCGGCGTTGTCGCCTTTCATGCCGGAGATGGCATTGGCCGCATCGTTCAGGTTGAACTGAGCAAACACCGGGCTGGCCGCGAGGGTCATGAGCGAAGCCAGTGCAAAACCGCGTGAAATCTTCATCGAGACAACCTCTATAGGCATAAACCGCCCACCCATGAGCGGCGCAAAACTGTGCGTTCGACTGACATCCCCGGGGAATGTTCCCAACCCCCTGTGGGAGCGGGCTTTTGTGGCGAGGGGCTTGCCCCCGTTGGGTCGCGAAGCGGCCCCTGCATTTTCCAGGCAGACCGCATTCAACGGACTGACGACTGCTTCGCAGCCGAACGGGGGCAAGCCCCCTCGCCACATAAGGCCTCAGTCACAAAGAGTTTCTTGGTGGTGCATCCAGTCTAGACCCCGCCGCGTATATCAAGCACGGACAGACACTCCTGGCCGATTCTCCCCACAAGGATCACCACCATGAACCGCACTTCGATCAAAACCCCGTTGATTGCCAGCCTGCTGACCCTGGCCCTTGCCGGCGGATTCGCCCTCAATACCGTGCAAGCGGCAGACATGAGCCACGACAGCGTCATGGTCGGCGGCCAAAGCATGCTGCCCAGCAAGGACATCGTCGATAACGCGGTGAACTCCGCCGACCACACCACCCTGGTGGCTGCGGTAAAAGCCGCCGGTCTGGTCGACACCCTCAAAGGCAAAGGCCCGTTCACCGTGTTCGCCCCGGTCAACTCGGCGTTCACCGCCCTGCCCGCCGGCACGGTCGATACGCTGCTCAAACCCGAGAACAAAGGCACCCTGACCAAGCTCCTCACCTACCACGTCGTCGCCGGCAAACTCGACATGATGACCCTGGCCGCGAAGATCAAGGCGGGCGGCGGCAAAGCCGAACTCACCACCGTCGCGGGCGGCAAGCTGTGGGTGATGATGAACGGCCCGCACAACATCACGCTCAAGGATGAAAAGGGTGACGTCGCCGACATCACCACCTATGACGTGTACCAGTCCAACGGTGTGATTCAGGTCATCGACAAAGTGCTGATGCCCAAAGGTTGAGCAGTGCTCGCCGGCCCTGCGCATCGGGGCCGGCATTTTTCCGAGGTGCCCGTCCGTGAATGGAACAACCCCGCGCGGTGAACTAACCTCTGCCTGCAACCGGCACCGTACGCGGCCCATCGTCGCGAGCTCGATTGCCTGGAGAACCGTCATTTCCATCGCCGACACCGATCAGCTCCGACAGCTTCTGGCCCAGTGTTCACTGGGGGACCGCCGCGCGTTCGAGACGCTTTACCGTAGCGTCGGCCCGCGCTTGCACGGTATCGCCCTGCGTTTCATGGGCCGCCACGACCTGGCCGAAGAAGTGTTGCAGGAAAGCTTCGTGCGCATCTGGAACAACGCCTCGCGCTATGAATCGCACCTGTCGGCACCGCTGACCTGGATGATCAACATCACCCGCAATCAAGCCATCGACCAGTTGCGCAAACACCGCGACCGGCCGCTGACCGATCAGGAAGAACTGGCGCTGGTGGACGAAAGCCCCTCCGCCCACGAATTACTGAACGCCGCCCGCGAGGCCAATGCCTTGAACCGCTGCCTGGAAAGCCTCGAAGGCAGGCAGCGCCAATCGATTACCGTGGCGTACTTTCAGGGGCTGTCCTGCTCCGAATTGGCGGAGCATCTGGCCGCGCCGCTGGGCTCGGTCAAGTCCTGGATCCGCCGTGGCATGGAGCGCCTGCGCAGGTGCCTTGAATCATGAATTACCAAACTCCGACCCTGCGCCGCGCCCTCGCCGCCGACTACGCCATTGGCTTGATGCCCGCCGCGGCTCGCCGACGTTTTGAACAGTTGCTGCTGGAGGATGCGGCATTGCGCGCAGAACTGGCGCACTGGCAGGAAAGCCTCGCCAGCCTGACCGAAGCATTGCCCGAGCAACCGGTGCCAGAGCATGTGTGGCAGGGAATCACCGCACGGATCGAACCGCAGAGGCTGCACGTGCCCGAGAAGCGTTCATTCTGGAACTGGATGCGGGTAACGGCGGCGCTGTGTTCGCTGGTGGTGGTCGTGTTCCTGAGCATGCTCTACAACCGCGACGATGCCCGCTACAGCGCCACTTTGCTCAGCGCCGACGCACAACCTGCGTTGAAAGTTGAAGCGCACGCGAACTTCCTGAACGTCGAGCCGCTGACACTGGCTGCGGTTGATCCAGGACGCAGCCTGGAGTTGTGGGCGATACCAGCGAACGGCAAACCGATCTCCCTCGGCGTGATTCCGGCGGGCGGCAAGGGCAAGGTTGAGTTGAGCGATGCGCAGAAGGCGTTGATCGGCAAACCGATTGCGTTGGCGGTGAGTCTTGAGCCCAAGGGTGGCTCGCCGACCGGACAGCCGACGGGGCCGGTGTTGTATCAAGGGGCGTTGGCGGCGTTGTGAGCAAACAGCAAGATCTTTTGATTCAAAAAAACGGCGACCCGAAGGTCGCCGTTTTACTTCGCTCAACACGAACCGACGCGTTGCAGAAACTAACAACTACCAACGGTTAACTTGCTATTACAGTTTGACAACTTCGCTACATCGCTCAATGGAACTGAAATTATGTTTTGTGCCCGATCCGTCGAACGACGAGTCCATCCAGCGGGACCATCAGTGAAGGTGCCTGTCCCAAAACACGTCTGATCCAGATTGCATGTGCCCGGAGGGTTCTGAGTTGTCACTGCGTTACCGCTACAAGTAGCGGCTGCTGAGCTGTTCATGAAAGCCTTCGCACACTGTTCATCGGCGAAACCCTGGGTACTGACCAACAGCAGTAATATCGAGGCGCACGGTAATCCTATTTTTTTAGCAATGTTCATTATCATCACTCCCTGAAAATAAAAGTCATTGGTACAAGAAGAACCTTGCGATTGACATAACAAATGTCACGACAAGTCCATCGTATTAACAACCCAGTGCACTTACACCTGTCATCTCTGACAGTTCTTTAGAAAAAAATGTAATTAGCGCCATCTGCCAACCAACGATTCTGCAATCAAAAAAAAACGGCGACCCGAAGGTCGCCGTTTTGCATTGCGGTAAAGTCTTACGCCGCGCTGAACAACTTGTGCGGGTCGATCACAAACTTCTTCGGTACGCCGGCATCGAACTCGCCATAGCCACGTGGTGCGTCGTCGAGGCTGATGACTTCCACGCCGACGATGTCGGCAATGTGGATGCGGTCCCACATGATCGCCTGCATCAGCTGGCGGTTGTACTTCATCACGGGCGTCTGGCCGGTGTGGAAGCTGTGGGATTTGGCCCAGCCCAGACCGAAGCGAATGCTCAGGCTGCCCATTTTCGCGGCCGCATCCACAGCGCCCGGATCTTCCGTCACGTACAGGCCCGGAATACCGATTTTGCCCGCTACGCGAACCACGCCCATCAGCGAGTTGAGCACGGTGGCCGGAGCCTCGTGTTTCACGCCGTCATGCCCGTGACCACGCGCTTCGAAGCCCACGGCGTCGACGGCGCAATCCACTTCCGGTTCGCCCAGCAGTGCAGCGATTTGTTCGTGCAGCGGGGTGTCGAGGGACAGGTCGGCGATTTCGAAACCCTGAGCCTTGGCGTGCGCCAGGCGCACGGTGTTGACGTCACCGATGATCACCACCGCCGCGCCCAGCAGACGCGCGGAAGCCGCAGCGGCCAGACCGACTGGACCAGCGCCCGCGATGTACACGGTGCTGCCAGGGCCAACGCCCGCAGTCACGGCGCCGTGATAACCGGTCGGCAGGATGTCGGAGAGGCAGGTCAGGTCGCGGATTTTTTCCATCGCGCGATCACGGTCCGGCAGTTTCAGCAGGTTGAAGTCGGCGTACGGCACCATGGCGTATTCCGCCTGGCCGCCGGTCCAGTCGCCCATGTCGACATAACCGTAAGCACCGCCGGGACGGGCCGGGTTGACGCTCAGGCAGACACCGGTGTGCATCTCTTTGCAGGAACGGCAGCGCCCGCAAGCGACGTTGAACGGAACGGACACCAGGTCGCCGATTTGCAGGTTTTCGACGTCGCTGCCCTTCTCGATCACTTCACCGGTGATTTCGTGGCCCAGGACCAGGCCGGTTTGAGCGGTGGTACGACCGCGCACCATGTGCTGATCGGAACCACAGATGTTGGTGGAGACTACGCGCAGGATGACAGCGTGATTGATCTTCCTGCCGCGCGGGTCCTGCATTTTGGGATAGTCGATTTTCTGTATTTCGACCTTGCCGTTGCCGAGATACACGACACCACGATTACCAGACATGCTTTCACCTCGCTGTTGTTTTTATGTAGCGGTCGCGTCGCCAGACAGCGGCGGCGCGTTGATTGCTCGGGTTATTGCCTGTGTCTTTTTGCGTTGTTTGTGAGGGCCTCTTCGCGGGCAAGCCTTGCTCCTACAGGATTGAGGTGGCCCCATTTTCACGAGCAACCCCAATCCTGTAGGAGCGAGGCTTGCCCGCGAAGGCGATCTAAAGAACGACGGTTCTGTTGGCGTTGAGGAAAACCCTGCGTTCAATGTGATACCCCACGGCCCGCGCCAGGGTCAGCCCTTCAATATCCCGCCCCTTGGCGATCAAATCTTCCGGGTAATGACTGTGGTCCACGACCTCCACGCCCTGGGCGATGATCGGGCCTTCGTCCAGGTCGTTGTTGATGTAGTGCGCGGTAGCGCCGACCAGTTTCACGCCCTTGTTGTAGGCCTGGTGATAGGGCTTGGCGCCCTTGAAACCCGGCAGCAGGGAGTGGTGAATGTTGATCGCCTTGCCGTCGAGTTTGCGACACAGCTCCGGCGACAACACCTGCATGTAACGGGCAAGGATCACCAGTTCGGCGCCGGACTCCTCGATCACCTGCAACACCTGACGCTCTTGCGAAGGCTTGTCGTTCGGGTCCAGGGGGAAGTGGTAGTACGGAATCTGGTGCCAGTCGGCCAGCGGCTTGAGGTCCGGGTGGTTGGAGACCACGGCGGCCACGTCCATGGACAACTGGCCGATGCGCTGGCGGTAGAGCAAATCGTTGAGGCAGTGATCGGCCTTGGAGACCATGATCACCACTTTCGGGCGGTAGTTCGGCGGAGTCAGCTCGAAGATCATGCCGAAGGCCTGGCCACGCTCTTCGAGGCCGGCGCGGAAGGCTTGTTCGTCGAAGCCGTCAGGCTGGCGGAATTCCACACGAATGAAGAAACGACCCGAGAGCCGGTCATCGAAGGAATGGTGCTCGGTGACGTAGCAGCCCTGCTCGAACAGAAAGCGGGTCACCGCATCCACGGTGCCGAGGACGCTTGGGCAGTCGGCGGTCAGAATCCATGTGTCTGGGGCGCGGCTCATAGTGCGGTGACTCCTATCTGATCGTTCCCACGCTCTGCGTGGGAACGCCGCCATGGACGCTCTGCGTCCGCTTTGGGACGCGGAGCGTCCCGGGATGCATTCCCACGCAGAGCGTGGGAACGATCATTACGCCTGGACGCTAAGCCCGTATTCGGCGGCCGCATCCTGCAACCACAACCACCAGTAATCCGAGAAGCTGCGACGGATCAGCAGTTCCCAGGTGTCTTCAGCGGTGTGGCGAATCACCAGTTGCGACTTGGCGAACACCGTGCCGACGGCCTTGCCCACCGGGAAGCTGTTCGGATGCACGTCGTAGCTGGTGGATTTCATCAGCACCTGGCGCACGTTCGGGCCGCTCAGTTCGAGGATCTGCTGGCCGCCGCTGACGTTGACGATCTGGATGTGCAGGTCGCCCAACGCTTCACGCAGCTTTTGCTCGGCGGCAAATTCTTCGCCGGTCGGCACGATCAGCAGCCACTCATCCGGCCCCATCCATTGCAGGCTGGTTTCGCCTTTGACGATGACGCTCAACGCGCCGGGCAACTCGATGCCCAGGGCCTTGTGCACGCCGGCGCTGAACGCGGCATCGTGGCCATCACCACGAAGGGTCAGGTGGCCGAGGAGTTTTTTCTCACGCACGATCACGCCGGCGCTTTTACGGCCCTTGCCCACGAGGCTGGCGAGGTCGGCGTGATGCAGCGACGACTCGGCCTTGGCCCCGGTGGTTGGGCGTTGTTGGTAAACATTGGCTGCGGTCATAAAGCACCTTTCCTGAATTCTTGCATCTCACCTGTGGGAGCGTGGCTTGCCCGCGATGGGAGCAACTCGGTCTGCCTGAGGCACCGCGTTATCGTTCATCGCGGGCAAGCCACGCTCCCACAGGTACTGTGGTGTCAGATGTTCTGGCGATCACCCTTCGGATCGAAGAACACCGAAGAAACAATCTCCGCCTCGATCACGCTGCCATCCGCCAGCGGTGCGAACACCCGCTCGCCGATGCGCTTCAACCCACCCTTGACCACGCCCATGGCAAACGAATAACCGAGGGAGTTGTGCAGGTAGCTGGAGGTCACGTGACCGACCATGGTCATCGGGATGGTTTGCTTGGTGTTGAACACCAGTTGTGCCCCTTCCGGCAGCCACTTGGTCGGATCGATCGGCTTCAGGCCCACCAACTGTTTGCGCTGATCACGCACGCAGTCTTCGCGATTCATCCCGCGCTGGCCGATCCACGAGAACGGTTTGGTGCGACCGACACACCAGCCCATGTTCAAATCGTCCGGGGTCATCGAGCCGTCGGTGTCTTGGCCCACGATGATGAAGCCCTTCTCGGCCCGCAGTACGTGCATGGTTTCGGTGCCGTACGGGGTCAGGTTGTACTGCTTGCCCGCCGCGACGATTTTTTCGAGCACGCCCATGGCGTAGTCGGCCTGCACGTTGACTTCGTACGACAGCTCACCGGTAAACGAGATCCGGAACACCCGCGCCGGTACACCGCCGACTAGGCCTTCTTTCCACGTCATGAACGGGAAGGCTTCGTTGCTCAGATCAATGTCGGTGACTTCGCTGAGCAGCTTGCGGCTGTTCGGCCCGGACAGGGTCATGGTTGCCCAGTGATCCGTCACGGAGGTGAAGTACACCTTCAGGTCTGGCCATTCGGTCTGTTGGTAGATTTCCAGCCATTGCAGCACGCGTGCAGCGCCGCCGGTGGTGGTGGTCATCACGAAATGGTTGTCGGCGAGACAGGCTGTTACGCCGTCGTCGAAGACCATGCCGTCTTCTTTGCACATCAGACCGTAGCGCGCCTTGCCCACATCGAGCTTGGTCCAGGCGTTGGTGTAGATGCGGTTCAGGAACTCACGGGCATCCGGGCCCTGGATGTCGATCTTGCCCAGGGTCGAAGCGTCCAGCAGGCCGACGCTATCGCGCACGGCTTTGCATTCGCGCTTGACGGCGGCATGCAGGTCTTCGCCATTTTTCGGGAAGTACCAAGGACGTTTCCACTGACCGACGTCTTCAAACTCGGCGCCGTTTTTCACGTGCCAGTGATGCAGCGCGGTGAAACGCACCGGTTCGAAGATGTGCCCACAGTGACGACCGGCCACGGCGCCGAAGGTCACCGGCGTGTAGTTCGGGCGGAACATGGTGGTGCCCATCTGCGGGATGGTCACGTTCAGCGAACGGGCGGCAATCGCCAGGCCGTTGACGTTGCCGAGCTTGCCCTGGTCCGTACCGAAGCCCAGCGCGGTGTAGCGTTTGACGTGCTCGACCGACTCGAAGCCTTCGCGGGTCGCCAGTTCGATGGCGGCGGCGGTGACGTCGTTTTGCAGGTCGACGAATTGCTTCGGCGCCCGTGCGGTGTTCTTTTCGTGGGGCACCTGGAACAGCGCCAGGGTCGGCTCTTCGAGACGGCTCAGGGCTTTGGGCAAGGAACCTTCGACCACACCGAAACCGGCTTCACTGGCGGCGCGAGCGCCGCCTTCAAAACCATCGGCCAGGGAATCGCCGAGGCCGTAGACGCCGTTGATACCACCGACGCACACGCGTTTCTGCGGGGCTTCGCCCGGTACGAAACCGAGAATGTCTTCACGCCAGGTCGGCTTGCCGCCCAGGTGCGAAGCCAGGTGAACCACCGGGCTGTAACCGCCGGAAGTGGCAACCAGATCGCAATCGAGCCATTCGCCAGGACTGGTCACGGCGTGGGCCTTCACATCAATCGCGGCGATGCGAGCAGCGGTTACGCGCTTGGTGCCACGGGCCTCGATCACGGCGCTGCCGGTGAGGATGCGGATGCCTTTGGCGCGGGCTTCTTCAACCAAAGCGCCACGCGGATTGCTGCGAGCGTCGGCGATGGCCACGACTTGCAGGCTGGCGTCGAGCCAATCCAGCGCCACGCGGTAGGCGTGATCGTTGTTGGTCGACAGCACCAGCTTCTTGCCCGGCGCCACGCCGTAGCGGCGCACGTAAGTCGAGACAGCGCCGGCGAGCATGTTGCCCGGCACGTCGTTGTTGCCGTAAACCAATGGACGCTCGCAAGCGCCGGTCGCCAGCACCACACGCTTGGCGCGAACCCGGTGGATGCGCTGGCGCACCTGGCCAATCGGGGCGCGGTCGCCGAGGTGATCGGTCAGACGCTCGTGAATGGTCAGGAAGTTATGGTCGTGGTAACCGTTGACCGTGGCGCGGGGCAACAGCAGCACGTCCGGGGTGTTTTTCAGTTCTTCGATGACGCTGGCGACCCATTCGGTCGCCGGTTTGCCATCGAGACTTTCCCGAGAATCGAGCAGGCTGCCGCCAAACTCTTCCTGCTCATCGGCCAGGATCACGCGAGCACCGCTGCGCGCAGCGGCCAATGCAGCGGCCAGGCCAGCAGGGCCGGCACCGACGATCAGCACGTCGCAGTGCTGGTTCATGTAGTCGTAGGTGTCCGGATCGTTCTCGGTCGGCGAGCGGCCCAGACCGGCAGCCTTACGAATGTACTTCTCGTAAGTCATCCAGAACGATTGCGGGTACATGAAGGTTTTGTAGTAGAAACCCGGCGGCATCAGCTTGCCGCCGACTTTGCCGAGAATCCCCATCATGTCGTTGTTCACGCTCGGCCAGCCGTTGGTGCTGGTGGCGACCAAACCCTGGTACAGCGCTTGTTGCGTGGCGCGCACGTTCGGGATTTGCGTAGCTTCGGTGGCGCCAATCTGCAGCACCGCGTTCGGCTCTTCGGCACCGGCGGCGAAGATGCCGCGCGGACGGGAATACTTGAAGCTGCGACCGATGATATCCACGCCGTTGGCCAACAAGGCTGCGGCCAGGGAATCGCCTTCAAAGCCTTTGTAGACCTGGCCGTTGAAGGTGAAGCTCAGCACTTTGTTGCGGTCGATCCGTCCGCCGTTGGACAGGCGATTGGTCTGGCTCATACCTTCTCTCCCAGAGCCGTGCTCGCCGCTTTCGGGCTATCGGTCTTGTCGGTGAATTGGGGCTTGGTGCCGATCTTGTAGGTTTCGAGAATCTCGTAGGTCACGGTGTCGCGGGTCGCGTTGAAGTACTGGCGGCAACCGGCGGCGTGGATCCACAGTTCGTGGTGCAGACCGCGAGGGTTATCGCGGAAGAACATGTAGTCGCCCCACTCCTCGTCGGTGCAGGCATTAGGATCCAGTGGACGCGGGATGTGCGCCTGGCCGGATGCGTGGAATTCCTCTTCGGAGCGCAGCTCGCCGCAGTGAGGACAGAAGATATGCAACATGGGGATTTCTCCTGTTAGTGGGCAACCGCAGCAGCGCCGTGTTCATCGATCAACGCACCGTTGTGGAAACGGTCGATGGAGAAAGGTGCGGCCAACGGGTGCATTTCACCCTTGGCCAGGCTCGCGGCAAATACGTTGCCCGAGCCAGGTGTCGCCTTGAAGCCACCGGTGCCCCAACCGCAGTTGAAGAACATGTTCGGGACCGGCGTCTTGGAGATGATCGGGCACGCATCCGGCGTGGTGTCGACGATGCCGCCCCACTGCCGGTTCATGCGTACGCGGGACAGCACCGGGAACATCTCGACGATGGCCTGGATGGTGTGCTCGATCACCGGGTACGAACCACGCTGGCCGTAGCCGTTGTAGCCGTCGATACCGGCGCCGATCACCAGGTCGCCCTTGTCGGACTGGCTGATGTAACCGTGCACGGCGTTGGACATGATCACGCTGTCGATAATCGGTTTGATCGGCTCGGACACCAGCGCTTGCAGCGGGTGGGATTCGATCGGCAGACGGAAACCGGCGAGCTTGGCCATGTGCCCGGAGTTGCCGGCGGTCACCACACCGACGCGCTTGGCGCCGATGAAGCCCTTGTTGGTTTCAACACCGATGCACACGCCGTTTTCCTTGCGGAAACCGATCACTTCGGTCTGTTGGATCAAGTCCACGCCGAGTGCGTCAGCGGCCCGGGCAAAGCCCCAGGCCACGGCATCGTGACGGGCCACGCCGCCGCGACGCTGGACGGTGGCGCCCAGCACCGGGTAGCGGGTGTTCTTCGAGCAGTCGAGGTACGGAATCTCATCGGCCACTTGCTTGGCATCCAGCAGTTCGCCGTCCACGCCGTTGAGGCGGTTGGCGCTGACCCGACGCTCGGAATCACGGATGTCCTGCAGGGTGTGGCACAGGTTGTAGACGCCGCGCTGGGAGAACATCACGTTGTAGTTCAGGTCCTGGGACAGGCCTTCCCACAATTTCATCGCGTGTTCGTACAAGTGCGCCGACTCGTCCCACAGGTAGTTGGAGCGAACGATGGTGGTGTTGCGCGCGGTGTTACCCGCCGCCCAGCCAGCCTTTCTCGACCACAGCCACGTTGGTGATGCCGTGTTCCTTGGCCAGGTAGTAAGCCGTGGCGAGACCATGCCCGCCACCACCGACGATGACCACGTCATAGACCTTTTTCGGGGTCGGCGTGCGCCACATTTTCTGCCAGTTTTCGTGATGGCTGAGGGAGTGTTTGAAGAGGCCGAAGCCCGAATAGCGTTGCATAGTCATTTACTCCAAAACCGCGCTCAGCGATAAACCGGGAAGTCCGCGCACAGGGCTGCCACTTGCTGCGCCACATTCGCTTCAACGTCGGCATCGCCGAGGTTGTCGAGGATGTCGCAGATCCAGCCGGCCAGCGTCACGCACTGGGTGACTTTGAAGCCGCGCGTGGTCACCGCCGGGGTGCCGATGCGCAGGCCCGAGGTCACGAACGGCGACTGTGGATCGTTCGGCACAGCGTTCTTGTTCACGGTGATGTGGGCGCGACCGAGGGCGGCGTCCGCATCTTTACCGGTGAGGCCCTGACGGATCAGGCTGACCAGGAACAGGTGATTGTCAGTACCGCCGGACACTACATCGTAGCCGCGTTTGATAAACACGCCGGCCATGGCCTGGGCGTTGTCGATCACTTGTTGTTGGTAAGCCTTGAAACCAGGCTCCAGCGCTTCCTTGAAGCACACCGCTTTACCGGCGATGACGTGCATCAGCGGGCCGCCTTGGGCGCCGGGGAATACGGCGGAGTTGAGCTTTTTCTCGATTTCTTCGTTGGCCTTGCACAGGATCAGGCCGCCACGTGGACCGCGCAGGGTCTTGTGGGTAGTGGTGGTGACCACGTCGGCGTACGGCAGCGGGTTCGGGTACAGACCGGCGGCGACCAGACCGGCCACGTGGGCCATGTCGACGAACAGCAGCGCACCGACCTTGTCGGCAATCTGACGGAAGCGCGGGAAGTCGAGGGTCTTGGAGTAAGCCGAGAACCCGGCGACGATCATTTTCGGCTTGCACTCGACGGCCAGGCGTTCAACTTCGTCGTAGTCGATCAGACCGGTCTTGGTGTCGATACCGTACTGCACGGCGTTGTAGAGCTTGCCGGAGGACGACACTTTGGCGCCGTGGGTCAGGTGACCGCCGTGGGCCAGGCTCATGCCGAGAATGGTGTCGCCCGGCTGGATCAGGGCCAGGTACACGGCGCTGTTGGCGGAGGAACCGGAGTGCGGCTGGACGTTGGCGTAATCGGCGCCGAACAGTTGCTTGGCGCGTTCGATGGCCAGGGCTTCAACCTTGTCCACGTGCTCACAGCCACCGTAGTAGCGCTTGCCCGGATAACCTTCGGCGTATTTGTTGGTCAGGCCACTGCCTTGCGCTTCCATGACGCGTTTGCTGGTGTAGTTCTCTGACGCGATCAGCTCGATGTGATCTTCCTGGCGTTGCTCCTCGGCATTCATCGCCGCCAGCAGTGCATCGTCGTAGCCCTTGATCTGGTCTTGCTTGCTGAACATCGCGTCTCTCCCAGCGGCGGCTTGTGCGCCTTTCGTCTCGGTGAGGCACGTACCTTTCGGCAGTGCCCTTTGGATGCGATGGTATGACCGGCGCAGACAGGTCAAATGCCTATGGACGCCACGCAAAGGTGCGTTTACGACATGACGCAAAATGGCTGCGTCCTGTGGCGAGGGAGCTTGCTTGTGGCGAGGGGGCTTGCCCCCGTTCGGCTGCGCAGCAGTCGTAAAAAACCCGGGACTGCAATGTCTTGATCTGGGGCCGCTTCGCAGCCCAACGGGGGCAAGCCCCCTCGCCACAAAAGCCCCATCCACAGAAACGGCATCAGGCAATGAGTTGGCGTAACGCCAACAGGGCGAGGAAGTGCGCGGGATAGAGCGCGTACGCCCAACGACGCATGGGCGGTGGCTTGAGGCTACGAGCGTGTTGCAGTAGCAATACACCGATCAGTGGCGCAATCAGACAAGCGGCAATACCGAAAATCGCCGCGCTGTTCCCCATCCGCGCCGCGCCATACAGCACCTGCCATTGATTCGCCGCCAGGCACACCAGCCCCGGCAACAGGCTGAAATACCAGGGCCGGCGGATCACCAGCAGCATCGCCAGCGGCAACAGCACGCCGAAGAAACCGAACATCAGTCGCTCCGGGAACACCAGCGCAAGCAACACCGCGCCGATCGCCAGCCATCGCGATTGAAGTGTCGGCTGCTGCCAGCCCCGCGCCACCAGCAAGCCAAGTACCAGCGTGGGCATCACATTGAAGGTGTCGGGATCGGGAATGTAGATCCGGTAGGGAATTTCGCTGATGGCGCTGAATACGATCAACCACCCCAGGTAACGCCACTGACCCGTTGCAGTGGCTGCACGCGCCCGCGCCAGATTCGTCGCCATTGCCAGACAAAACCACGGAAACGCCAACCGCCCCGGCACATACAGAAAATCGACGGAGTAACCGACATATCGCAGGTGATCGAGCACCATGCTCAGCAGCGCCAGCCACTTGAGCAGATCCAGCGCGCCGTCCCGTGGCGTCATGTGCATAATTGCCCGTCAACTGTGTACATTTCTGACAGCATCACTGCGTGTGCTCCCCGGACGATCTTCGGTAAAGTGCGCACCATCATTGACCACAAGTCCCTTCACCATAAGGGCCTTGAACACGGAATCAGGCCATGACCGATAAGAGCCAACAATTTGCCAGCGACAACTATTCCGGTATCTGCCCTGAAGCCTGGGCAGCCATGGAACAGGCCAACCACGGCCACCAGCGCGCCTATGGCGACGACGAATGGACCGCCCGCGCGTCCGACGATTTCCGCAAATTGTTTGAAACCGACTGCGAAGTGTTCTTCGCGTTCAACGGCACTGCCGCTAACTCTTTGGCCCTGTCCTCGCTGTGCCAGAGTTACCACAGCGTGATCTGCTCGGAAACCGCCCACGTCGAAACCGACGAATGCGGCGCCCCGGAGTTTTTCTCCAACGGTTCCAAATTGCTGGTCGCGCGCACTGAAAACGGCAAGCTGACCCCGGAATCGATCCGCGAAGTCGCGCTCAAGCGCCAGGACATCCACTACCCGAAACCCCGCGTCGTGACCCTGACCCAGGCGACCGAAGTCGGCAGCGTCTACACCCCGGAAGAAATCCGCGCCATCAGCGTCACCTGCAAAGAGCTGGGCCTGAACCTGCACATGGACGGCGCGCGCTTCTCCAACGCCTGCGCCTTCCTCGGTTGCACCCCGGCGGACCTGACCTGGAAGGCCGGCGTCGATGTGTTGTGCTTCGGCGGCACGAAAAACGGCATGGCCGTGGGCGAGGCGATCCTGTTCTTCAACCACAAACTGGCGGAAGACTTCGACTACCGCTGCAAACAGGCCGGGCAACTGGCCTCGAAGATGCGTTTCCTCTCGGCCCCCTGGGTCGGCATCCTGGAAAACGACGCCTGGCTCAAATACGCCCAACACGCCAACCGCTGCGCGCAACTGCTGGCGGAACTGGTCAGCGACATCCAGGGCGTGGAACTGATGTTCCCGGTACAGGCCAACGGTGTGTTCCTGCAACTCTCGGAACCCGCCATCGCCGCCCTGACCGCCAAGGGCTGGCGCTTCTACACCTTCATCGGCAACGGCGGCGCGCGCTTCATGTGCTCGTGGGACACCGAAGAAGAGCGCGTACGCGAACTCGCAACGGACATCCGCGAAGTCATGTCCCGCTAAGCCCCGACACCGATCATTCCCACGCTCCGCGTGGGAATGCAGCCCGTGACGCTCCGCGTCACAAGCGGAGTCTGGCCTTGCGCTGGCGGTGAAGCTGGAACGCGGAGCGTCCCTGGAGGCATTCCCACGCGGAGCGGGGGAACGATCAGTGGAGGCGCGTCGCCATTTCCCACGCGCTTCGCGGTGCCGTCCGCTAGCCTGACGTCAAAACCCGGCTCACCCTAGTCATCCCTTCGCAATGGAATGCACCTATGGGCCGAAGCCGCTACACCATCACCGAACCTGACAAACCCCACTTCCTCACCTGCACCCTCCTGGAATGGCTCCCGCTGTTCATCCGGCCTTATATCGTCGATCACCTGCTCAATTGCTGGCGTTATCAGCAAACGCATCAGGATTTAAAGCTGTATGGCTATGTGGTCCTGGAAAACCATCTGCACTTCGTCGCGCAAGCTCCAGACCTGAGTAAATGCCTCCACCAGTTCAAATCCTTCACTGCCCGACAAATCCTGGACGATTTGCAAAGCAAAGGGGCTGAACGCGCATTGCAGCGTCTGCGGTTCAGTAAACGGGCGCACAAGAAGGATCGCGTTTATCAGCTGTGGCAGGAGGGTTCACATGCCGAGATGGTGCTCAGCGAAACAGTGATGCGCCAGAAGCTGGATTACATCCATTACAACCCGGTGAAGCGTGGGTATGTGGACTTACCGGAACAGTGGAGGTACTCAAGCGCCCGAGATTACGCAGGTCAGGAAGGACTGATCGAAATACAGCGGTGGTACTGACACGTTGATCGTTCCCACGCTCCGCGTGGGAATGCAGCCCGTGACGCTCCGCGTCACAAGCGGAGTCTGGCCTTGCGCTGGCGGTGAAGCTGGAACGCGGAGCGTCCCTGGAGGCATTCCCACGCGGAGCGGGGGAACGATCATCGTCGATCATCGCGGCACGCGTCTTGGACTACATTGAATCGCTCAGACAATAACAATCAGGAGCGCACCCATGTCCCTTCAAGGCAAAACCCTGTTCATCACCGGCGCCAGCCGTGGCATCGGGCGCGAGATTGCGCTGCGGGCCGCGCGGGACGGGGCCAATATTGTGATTGCGGCTAAAAGTGCCGACGCGCATGCCAAGTTGCCGGGGACGATTTTCAGCGTGGCGCAGGAAGTTGAAGCGGCGGGTGGCCAGGCGTTGGCGCTGCAGGTGGATGTGCGCGATGAAGTCGCGGTGCGGGAGGCCTTGGCCCGGGCCAATGAGCATTTCGGCGGGATTGATGCGCTGGTCAACAATGCCGGGGCGATCAAGTTGACCGGCGTGCAACACATCGAACTCAAGCGCTTCGACCTGATGCACCAGATCAACACCCGCGCCGTGCTGCTGTGCAGCCAGGCGGCCCTGCCCTATCTGAAAAAATCCAACGGCCACATCCTTAACCTGTCGCCGCCGCTGAACCTGGCGACGAAATGGTTCGCGCAATACAGCCCCTACACCGTGACCAAGTACGGCATGAGCATGCTGACGCTGGGAATGAGCGAGGAATTTGCCAATTACGGCATTAGCGTCAACTCGCTATGGCCGCAAACCATGATCGCCACGGCGGCCATCGAGTTTCAGCTCGGCTCGCGGGAATCGTTCAAACACGCACGAACGCCGGCGATCATGGCGGACGCCGCGCACATCATTCTGGACAGCAGCGGTCGCAGCATGACCGGGCGGTTGTTGATTGATGAGGAGGTTTTGCGCGAAAGCGGAGTGACGGAGTTCGAGGGGTATCGGTTTGAACCGGGCTCGATCGACAAACTGATGCCGGATCTGTTTGTCGACTGAAAAGCGAACCCTGCAGGAGCTGCCGGAGGCTGCGATCTTTTGATCTTGATCCTGAAAACAAGATCAAAAGATCGCAGCCTCGTTTCGCTCGACAGCTCCTACAAGGTTATTGCGCGAGCTTCAAAAATCGATCCGCACGTCGCCCTTCGGCACACTGCAGCACGACAGGATGTAACCCTCGGCCTCGTCTTCCTCGGTAATCCCGCCGTTGTGGTCCATTTCGACCTCGCCCCCCAGCTTCATTACCTTGCATGTCCCGCAGATCCCCATCCCGCACGCCTTTGGAATCAGCAAGCCCAGCTTGGCCGCCGCCGCATGCACGGTTTCACCCGGGGCCACCCGAATGCTCTTGCCGGACGAGATAAATTCGACTTGATGCAGGTCCGCCAAATCGACTTCCGGCGCGTCGGCAGCGATTTCGGCTTGTTCCACCGCATCGGCACGGGCTTCCGCTGGCGTGGCGCCGAAGGATTCCTCGTGATAACGGCTCATGTCGAAACCGGCCGCCTCGAGCATACGTTTGACCGCGTTCATGTACGGCGTCGGGCCGCAACAGAACACTTCGCGCTCCATGAAGTCCGGCGCCATCAGTTCCAGCATCTTGTGGTTCAGGTAGCCGCGATAACCGGCCCATGGCTCGCCCAGACCGTGCTTCTCGCAGATCAGGTGCAGGCTGAAGTTATCGATCCGCGACGCCATGTGTTCCAGCTCGCGGTGATAGATGATGTCTTTGGGCGAACGGGCGCTGTGGATAAACACCATGTCGACGTTGCCGTTGGTGTCGTAGAACCAGCGCGCCATGGACATGACCGGCGTGATCCCGACGCCACCGCTGAGGTAGAGCACCTTCGGCGCGGTGAAGTCCATGGCGTTGAACAGCCCGACCGGCCCGTGCACCGCCAGCTCCTGGCCTTCGTGCAGCGTGTCGTGCAACCAGTTGGAGACCTTGCCCCCCGGCACGCGCTTGATGGTCACCGAAAAGCTGTACGGCACCGACGGCGAACTGGAAATGGTGTAGGAACGCATGATCGGCACGCCGTCGATTTCCAGCTCCAGGGTCACGAACTGCCCGGGCTTGAAGAAGAACAGGATTGGCTGATCGGCCATAAAGCAGAAGGTGCGCACGTCCCAGGTTTCCTGGATGACTTTGACGCAACGGACGATGTGTCGACCATTGGCCCAGGTCTGGGTGGTTACCGGATTCAGGAAGCTGTTGGACATGCTGTTCTCCACCGCCGATGGTCGGCCTTATGTTGGCGATTCTGCGTATAGCGCGAGCCACCCATTTACCTATCTGCGACATTCACATACTTATCGCGACCAGCCCCCAACTACCGGGGGTTGCGCGTCGGGAACAGATTGGGCCATGTCGCCCATGGATAAGGTTCAGGGATGCGCCGGCCCCACACTCGCTCCACACAACTACAGTTTCTTTACGCCTTGCGATGTAACCGTATCAGCCACTTTCGCCGGCCTCACAGAAAGGCCTTGAGGATCAAATCGATGGACGTCACCGCAAAAATCAGCCTGGGCGATCCGCTGGAACCCGCACGCAAGGCCACCGCGCAGATGCTGCAAGAGCGCGAGCGCACTTTCTCGCTGCCACAGCCGTTTTACTCTGACGAACGGCTGTTTGATATCGATATGCAGGAGATCTTCCAGAAAGAGTGGTTGATCGCCGGCATGACCTGCGAAATCCCGGCCAAGGGCAACTACCTGACCCTGCAAGTCGGCAAGAACCCGATCATCGTGATCCGCGGCGCCGACGGCGTGGTGCACGCATTCCACAACGTCTGCCGCCACCGTGGCTCGCGGCTGTGCACCAGTGAAAAAGGCAAAGTCGCCAAACTGGTTTGCCACTACCACCAGTGGACCTACGAGCTGGACGGTCGCCTGCTGTTCGCCGGCACCGAAATGGGCGCCGACTTCGACATGAAGCAGTACGGCCTCAAACCGGTGAGCGTGAAGACCGCTGGCGGCTACATCTTTATCAGCCTGTCGGAAAACCCGCCGGCCATTGATGACTTCCTGTCGACGCTGAACCATTACATGGAACCGTACGACATGGAGAACACCAAGGTGGCGATCCAGACCACCTTGTTCGAAAAGGCCAACTGGAAACTGGTGCTGGAAAACAACCGCGAGTGCTACCACTGCAACGCGTCGCACCCGGAACTGCTGAAGACCCTGCTGGAATGGGACGACGTCACCGACCCGCGCGCCGACCAGGCGTTCAAGGACCACGTCGCCGCCTCCGCCGCCGCCTGGGAAGCCGAGAAGATCCCTTACGCCCACGCCAGTTTCGGCCTGCGTAACCGCATCGTGCGCATGCCGCTGCTCAAGGGCACCGTGTCGATGACCCTCGATGGCAAACAGGGCTGCGCCAAACTCATGGGCCGGATCAAGAACCCGGACCTCGGCTCGATGCGCATCCTGCACCTGCCGCACTCGTGGAACCACTGCATGGGCGACCACATCATCGTGTTCACCGTGTGGCCGATCAGCGCACAGGAAACCATGGTCACCACCAAGTGGATCGTGCACAAGGATGCCGTCGAAGGCGTGGATTACGACGTCGAGCGCATGCGCAAAGTCTGGGATGCGACCAACGACCAGGACCGGCGCCTGGCGGAAGAGAACCAGCGCGGGATCAACTCCACGGCTTACCAGCCTGGGCCTTACTCCAAGACTTATGAGTTTGGCGTGGTGAATTTTGTGGATTGGTACAGCGAGCGGTTGTTGAACAACCTCGGGGCGGAGCCTGCGCCTTACCTCAAAGGCGTGCCGGTTCAGGGCTGACCTGAGCATGATCGTTCCCACGCTCCGCGTGGGAACGCAGCCCGGGACGCTCCGCGTCCCAAGAGCCGAACGCGGAGCGTCCATTGAGGCATTCCCACGCAGAGCGTGGGAACGATCATCTAAGGGAAGACCACCGCACTGACCCATCCTCCCCGATAAACGTCTCCTCGATGTTCTCCCCCACCAGCCGCACTTTCACGTAACCGTTCAACACCCGATCCGGGTATTCCTCGTCCCGCGCATTCTCGGTTTCCGACCACAACACCCGCGAATGCCCGTTCAGCTCGCTGGCATTGCCATACGGAATCGCCCCATGCCCGGCGCACCGTGCATGCAGCCCGCCCTGGGCGGCGTAGCAGATGCCGTTGTGCAAATGCCCCCAGTACCAGTAATCCGGCTCACGCCCCAAGGCATCGCACACCGGTTGATACAGCGCCGTCTTGTTGTGCCCGGAGATATCAAAGCCCTGGTGGTGGCTGAGCACCATGATCTTCTTGCGCTGAGGCAGCTGTTTCATCCAGGCGATCTGCTCTTTGTTCAGCGTGCCGTCCATGTACAGGTTGATCGCGTCCGAGGCGTAGGCCGTGTCGAGCCCGACCACCAGCCAGTCATCGTTGTACAACGCGAAATAACTGGTGCCCTGCTGCGTCGGGAAGCGCTTGGCCAGTTCCTTGTAGTAGCCATGGGCGCCGCTGTACATCTCGTGATTGGAATTGAGGGTGAACGAGCCGTGCTTGCCCATGGGCCAGCCGACCATGTCGACGTCTTCCTGGGAGTGAGTGCCGGCGTAATACACGTCCCCCAAGTGAATGGTGAAATCGGCCTGGGCCAGTTGCATCTGATTGGCCACCGCCACCGCTGGGGCATGGCTGTCGAACGGCCCGGTGCCCCAGTCGCCGGCAATCCCCAGAATCACGTCGCTGTCCATTTTCATCAGCGCCGGGGTGGTGGCGAACGGCGCGTGATGCCGCAGGTTTTCGATCCACTTCAGCAACGCCTCGCTCCACAGCAAGTCCAGCAGTTCCCACTTGCGACAACCGAGCAGACTGCCGTCCTTGAGCACCCGGGTTTGCAACTCGTCGGTGGATTGCGGCAACGGGGTGGCGTTGCCGATGTGCAGGATCGACAAGCCGTGGGACAACTCCCACGGCACGCTCGGTTCATCGTCCGGCAAGTCGCCGTGCTTGAGCACGTATTGCGCCTGGTCGTGACCGCGCTGCAGCAGCGCGACAATGGCCTCGAACTCTTGCGGCTCCAGCTCGCTGACGAGTTTCTTCCACGACATTTCCAGCCGCGTGAACAGCCCGTGCAGGCGCAGCTTGACCTTGTCGTACTCATGTTCCCAATGACTGACTAATGACATGTTGGCCTTCCTCCATCCGTAGTGGGATCACAGGGTTTTCATGAATTCGATGAGCGCCCGTTTATCGACATCCGACAGCTGCGTGCCATACAGGTGGCCGCTGTTGTGGTTGCCTTCCAGTCGTGTGTCGTATTTGAAGCCCCCCGGGATTTGGGTGGTGGTGACGAAGCCGACCTTCTGCTGGTCGTAGACGTCGGAACCGGTGAAGAACACCGGCGGCCGCTGTTCCGGTGGTTGCAGCAAATCCCACAGGGTCGGCACCGAACCGTTGTGCAGGTAAGGCGCGCGCATCCAGATGCCGTCGGTCGGGGTGTTGCTGTAGCTCTGGGTCTTGCGATAGGCGTTGAAGTCGAACGGCGGTTTCTTGAAGCCGTGGAACGCGGTCACCAGACCGGTGGTGAACGAGTCCAGGCGATGGGGATCGGTGCCCAGTTCATCGATGTTGGTGGTGACCTGGCCGGTGTCGGTGCGGCCGAACTCATGGCACCCGGCGCAGTTCTTGTCCCACACCGGTTTGCCCTGGGCAACCTTGGCCTGATCCAGCGCCCACGGCCACTTCGGTGGCTGGGTGCCGAGCAGCCAATTGGTCACGCGGTTGAAGCTTTCCGGCAGCACCGATTCCGGCGTCGCGCCCACGGCCATGGCCGCTGCGTAGTTGCGCTCGTGGATGTCGTTGTTGTTGCCGTCCCAGTGCAGGTACAGCGACTCCCGGGGTTTCTGGTTCCAGACTTGCGGCAGGTCGACGGTGCCGATGGTCGAGTCATCCGGGAAGCCGAACACCACCATTTTGGTCGGGTTGAAGGTGTCGGTGCGCCCCGGTCCTTGAGGTGGGCGCAGCTTCTGCCAGGCGTACGCCTGTTTCTGCGCGAGCAACGCGCTCTTGGCCATCGGGATGATCAGGTAGCGGTTGTAAATCCGCTCGAAAAAGCCGAGCTGGAACTTGCTGTTGATCGCCGTCATCACCGCGTCGGTGGTGAATTTCGGGTCGCTGGCGCAATCGTAGGCGAACCACTGGAAGGCCTGGAGTTGCAAGGTGTTGGCCGGTGCGGTGGCCACCGTTTTGGCGACGTCGCTGGCATTCGCGCGGTAGGAACCGGTGTGGCACAGGGCGCAGTTCGGCTCCACGGTCGGGTAGCCGATCTGCCGCTTGGCCATGCCGACGGGCAGGTCCTTGCCGTTTTCGTAGAGGAAGCCGAAGACTTCATAGCCGCCGGGTTTCGGCAGTTTCTCCGGGCACATCTGCGGCAGTACGGCGAACAGGTAATACGGGATGCGTGCTTCGATACCGAGGCCGATGGCGGCGTATTTGTAGTGGTCTTCATCCGAGGCGTATTTCTCTGCCGGCACCACTCGCAGCATTTGGTACCAGGTTTCGTAGCCGATAAACCCCAGCAGCAGCACCACGATCAGCGTCCCGACCTTGAAGCCGTGGCTTTGCCAGCGCAGCGCCCATCCGGCGCGCCACTCCCGCCAGCCGTCGCACAGCAGCGCCAACGGCCGAGTGGCCGGCGTGGTGCCGAGGTACAGCAGGATCCCGAGGATCAGGAACATGCTCAAGTCGCCGAGGAACATCGGCACGAACACCGTGGCCTGGTTGCTGGTGTTGATCAGGTAGATCCAGAACGCCACGGCGATCAGCCGCGACAACACGCACAACCAGGAATGCACCACGAACCTCGGCGCGTTGAAGCCCGACGGCATGTAGAACACGCTGATCCCCACCAGCAACATGCCGGCGTTTTCCAGCCAGGGATCGGAGAGTTGCGGCGGCAGGCCGAGCATCGACGTGAGCAGCGCCGGGGCAAACAGGGCTGGCAGCGCGAAGAACATGTTCATCACGATGCCTAGCCAGATGAAGCGTTGAAACCAGCGGATGTAACTGTCCATATCATCCATTTCCTTGTGCAAGACCCGCAGAGGTGTAGCGCCTGGTAAATCGCCTTCGCGGGCAAGCCTCGCTCCTACAGGTTTCGCGTCGCTTTTGTAGGAGCGAGGCTTGCCCGCGAAGGGGTCGCCTCGGTCTACCGCCTAGCCGATAGCGGTTTTCTCCAGGTGTTGCAGGATGATCGGGTACACATCCACCACCGCGTCCTTGCCGAACATGCAGTCGATGTGGCCATACCCCGGCACCACGTGCCGGCTGTAGCGCTCCGGCCCGTGGGCCTTGCACACCCGCTCGAAGGTCTTGAGCGTGCTTTGCGGCAGGTAACACTGGTTGTCCGCGCCGCTGATGAAACAGATCGGCATGCTCAGCCGATCGAAGTGCGACATGTACACGTCTTCACCCTTGAAGTTCACCAGATGACCTTTGCGCACAATCAGCGCCAGGTGCTCGAAGGTGTGCATGTTCGACTCGCCGAACAGTTCGTGCAGGTTGTCGTGCAGGGTTTCGTTGAGGGTGTCGTGGCGGTACAGCGACGCATACATGAAGGTGATGCGGTGGCACACCGGGTTGGTGCAATAGCCCTGGGCCTCGATCCGCGCGTAGCCGTTGAGGGCTTTGTCGTAGAGTTTGTTGAACCAGTTTTCCTTGTTGTCGGCGTAGGCGGTGAGGGATTTCACACCCATCGCATCGAGCATCCCCGGCAGGTGCAACCCGGCCTTCAGCCCCGTCGCCGTCGCTACCACGGTATCCGCCGCAATCTGCGAACAAACCACCGAGCGCACCCCTTGCAACCCGGCCAGCAGCGACATGAAGAAGGTCGTCGCGCCGTAGCAATGCACCACGCATTGCACATCTTTCGCCTGAGTCGCCTGCCGGATCTGCGCGATCGCCGCTTTGAAGTCGTACTCGGCGATCTGGTCGCCGTTCCATTCCTGCTTGCTCGCCGGCAGCAGGATGCTCACCCGCAGATCCAGCAGCCACACGTCGTACTCGTGCTTGCACAGGAATTCCAGCAGGTTGGTCTGGATGGTGTCGGTGGAGAAAATGTTCGAGCCCACGCCCAACCCATGCACCAGCATCACCGGGCCTTTAGTGCCGCCCTGATAACGGGTCAGGCGCAGCTCCACGTTGTCCTCGGTCTGGAAGAAATGCACGCTCGGCGTTGGCGCATCCAGCGGTCGTTTCAGCCGCGGCGGCGCGTCCGGGTTGAAGTAGATGTCGCCAGCAAACACTCCGCCGTAACTCTCCCAGAGAATCCCGGCGAAGAACTTGCCGAACCGCGCCAGGCCTTCGATGCGCTCGCGTTCGTTGCGCGCATTCAGCACTTTCATGGTGGTCATTTGCTTGGCGAAGTCGGTCGGGTGGATGTGCATCACCCCGGAGCCAATCACCGCGCCAGTCTTGTCCGGCCCGTTGTACAGCGTGACGTAGAGGGTGCTGGTGTCGTGCCAGATATTCAGCACGCCGTTGTCTTCGGGCACAGTTTTGAAGGCGCTGAAGAAATAGTCGTGACCGTCCTCGGCGGTCAGTTTCATGTCGTATTTCATGTGGCGTACGCCGACCTGTTCCTCGAACTGCTCGAACAGGTTGAACACGCCGTTGCTGGCGGTCAGTGGCTGTGGCGACAGGCCCGGAGCATTCAGCGTGCCGACCAGGGTCGCGGCATGTTCCGGCTCCTTGATCATGCGGTTGAGGTCGTTGGCGGTGATGGTCAGGGTGAACTCGATGGGCGAGTTTTCCGCTTCGCCACGGGTGGCCGCCGCTTCATACAGCTTGAGGTCGGTGCCTTGGGCCTGGGTGAAATCCTTGGAGAAGTAGCCCTTCATGGTTTCGGTGAACTGCACGCCGAGGGTCGGCGGCGCCACCTGTTTACGCGGCGCTGACGGCAGCGTGTAGTCGATCTGCCAACCGCGATCCGCCGCCAGCAGGCCCATGTTGCGCTCGCTCACCGCCGAGATGGTCAGCAGCGGATTGACCGCCAGGGACGTCGGGATCACCGCGCCGTCGGTCACGTACAAACCGGCGTACACGTCAGTGCCACTCGCACCGCTGAACACCTGGCCCTTGTGGTTGACCACGCCCTGCCCCGCGTCCTCGCCCATCACGCAGCCGCCCAACGGGTGGACCGAAACGATGCTGTGCTTGAGCAGTTTGGTCCAGATCGGGTTCTCGACCCAGATCCCGCCCAGCGCCTTGGTGCTCAGGTGCAGGCGCTCGTTGCCGATTTTGACGTTCTCCTGCTCGCCGACGCCCGGCCAATCGATACGCAGTTGATCCTTGCTGTCGAGCACCATCCGGCCTTTGCCATCGTCGTGGCTCATGATCAGGTAGGTCTGCATGTTGTGCAGCGCGCCGTAATACGGGCCACGCAGGAAGCTTTCGGCCTCGCGCTCCTTGTATTTCAGTTTGCCGCTGAAGCTGTCGTCAGTGGCTTTGCCGATCAGTTCAGCGAACCCGGCCATGCTCGGCACCATCGGCCGGCCGAGGGCGCCGGGGATCGAGCCTTCTTCGATGACCATGCGGCTGCGCCAGTCGCCTTCGGTGCGCATGTCGATGATCGAGGTGATGCACGGACCGACTGGCTGCAGTTCCTTGGCCGGATGGGCGCCGAAACCGATGCCGTTGATCGGCTGTTCGCAGTTGTGGCCGAAGCCGAGGATGTCACCGTTGCCGCTCATGTTTTCGCCGAGCTGGTTGGACGTGGACAAACCTTTGTCCCTAGAGCGCAGGAGGATTTCGGTGGAGCCCAGGGTGCCGGCGGAAACGACCACGATGTCGGCTTTGACGAACAGCGTTGGCGCCGAGAATTTCTCACGGCCGCTGTCCAGGTACTGGAAGTGCACGATCCAGCCATCGCCGTCGCGCTCCAGATGCCGCACTTCGGCCTGGCAGAAAATCTCCGCGCCGTGGTTCCAGGCGTCCGGCAGGTAGTTCATCAGCGTGGTGTTCTTGGCCTTGTTGTTACAGCCCGAGACGCAGTCGCCGCAGTGGTTGCACGGCAGTTGTTCGACGCCGACGTGGTTGAGGTTGTTCGGCAGTTTGTCGAAGGTCACGTTGATCGGCGGCCGGTAGAAGTGCGCGCCTTGCTTGAGGTAATCCGCCGACTTCTTGTTGGCTTCCAGTTTCGGCAACACCGGGGAGGTGCTGGGATAAGGCGTCGGTTTGAGCATTTCCCGAGCCCGGGCGTAACCGTCCTTGAGCAAGGTGTCGCGATGTTCGCGCACCGCCAGCGGCCAGCGCGGATCGTCGAACACGCCAGGCTCCGGTTCAAGGGCCACGTTGGCGTTGATCAGCGACGTACCGCCCAAACCGCAACCGACCACCACGTTCTGTTGGGCGTTGACGTGCAGATCGAACAACCCGGTGCGCGAGCCGATGTGGCCGTCCGGGTCATGCACCTGCAATTCCTCGGTGGCCGCGATCATGGTGTTCGGGTATTCCCCAGGCTGCATCTCCCGCCCGCGCTCCAGCAGGCACACCCGCTTGCCCGCCCGGGACAGGCGCGAAGCCGCGATCCCGCCGCCATAGCCGGAGCCGATGACGATCACGTCGTAGTGTTCCTTGATGTCGCTGATGGGCGTAGCGATCCGGGTCATGGTTCTTTTCCTCTCAGGCTGATGGGGCAACTCTGCGGTTGCCTGCAATCAATGGGCGAACGAACACCTGGCCACCGGGCGAACCCGGCGGCAGCAAGCTGTGTCAGTGCAAAGGTCTGGCGCTATAGACGCGCACGCTGATTGACGGCCCGGCGATGGATTCGCTTGCGCAGCGAAGTCGCGGCGGCCGGGACGCAGGTCGTGCAGGGAATGGGGTGCGAGCGGTGTGGCTGGCTATCCATCACGCGTTCTCCCTGAACCAGATGTGGATAAGTGGCGGCTGTCCTTTTGTAACTGGTTAGTGAAGACACGCGGCAGTTTGAAGTCAAGGAAGTGCCTTAGAACTGTATGAAATCTGATCTATAGCGTTCGGGCCTATGAACGGCGTGGCTTGCAGGGTTTAGCGAACAAGTTATCCACACCTTCGCCCACAGCAAATGGGGACAACTATGGGTTTCCCTGGAATTAGCCTGATAAATACTGAAGAAAAACCGTGACTTATCCAGAAGCAGGGTTTGCAGAGGTGATTGGGTGTTTTTTGATCAAAAGCCTGGAGGGCACGTTATGTATGGCGTGTAGCGGATGGCGAACACCTTATCCACAGAAGCGCCAACAGACTTTGGGGGCAACTTTGGCGGATCTGTGGAAAACCGCTGATAGCTTCGATAAATCGGGGTTCGCAGGCGGTTTAACGAGTTAAAACGATGAATTGGGTGTTTTTTGATCAGTCGCTTGATAGGCCCGGTTTATATAGCCTGTAGCGGACAGCGAACATCTTATCCACAGAAGCGCCAACAGAGATTGGGGGCAAGTATTGGTTCCTGGGCAAAGTTATCCTCGGGAAAAAGCCCGAAAAAACCGTAGGTTAGGCTGGTTGTTTTTTGTACGGAGGGTTGCAGGGCCCGGTTTGTATGGGGTGTAGCGAGGGGCGAACATGTTATCCACAGAAGCGCTAACAGGGATTGTGCATAAATCCTGAAAATCCCCTTGTAGGAGCAAAGCTTGCTCGCGATAGCGGTGGGTCAGGCGACATCGATGTTGGATGGGATGGCCTCTTCGCGAGCAAGCTTTGCTCCTACAGGGGTTGGCTTGGGCCCCCGCGACCTGTAGGAGCAAAGCTTGCTCGCGATAGCGGTGGGTCAGACAACATCGATGTTGGATGGGATGGCCTCTTCGCGAGCAAGCTTCGCTCCTACAGAGGGTTGGCTTGGGCCCCCACGACCTGTAGGAGCAGAGCTTGCTCGCGAAAGCGGTGGGTCAGGCGACATCGATGTTGAATGTGATGGCCTCTTCGCGAGCAAGCTTCGCTCCTACAGGGGGTTGGCTTGGGCTCCCGCGACTTGTAGGAGCAAAGCTTGCTCGCGATAGCGTTGGGTCAGACAACATCGATGTTGGATGGGATGACCTCTTCGCGAGCAAGCTTCGCTCCTACAGGGGGTTGGCTTGGGCTCCCGCGACTTGTAGGAGCAGAGCTTGCTCGCGAAAGCGGTGGGTCAGGCGACATCGATGTTGGATGTGATGGCCTCTTCGCGAGCAAGCTTTGCTCCTACAGAGAGTTGGCTTGGGCCCCCACGACCTGTAGGAGCAGAGCTTGCTCGCGAAAGCGGTGGGTCAGGCGACATCGATGTTGGATGTGATGGCCTCTTCGCGAGCAAGCTTTGCTCCTGCAGGGGTTGGCTTGGGCCTTATGGCCGGTACATCAGATAGGCCTCACCGGTGACCCGAATCATCGGATGCGGCGTGATCTGGCAGGTATCGACAATCCGAAACCCATGCCGCTCATAAAACCGCCGGGCGCCGGTGTTCACCGCGTAATCGATCAAACTCAAGCCGTTGAGCCCCAATTGATTGGCGCGGTCGTAAGCGTAAGCGAGGAATTGTTGGCCCAAGCCCTGATTGCGCCAGCCTTCGTGCAGCGCCAGGCTCGAAATGTAGAGGGTGTCGGGGATTTCCATCGTGGCGTACGGCGCCAGGACGGGATCGGTAACCGGCGCGGCCAGCGGATCGTGACGCATCACGTAGCTGTGCAACATGCCGACAACCTCGCCCCCGGCCTCTGCGATCAGGCAGTTCTGGTAAGAGAAATCGACGTCGTCACGGGCATAGCGACTGGCGCCGACGTCCAGCAGATCCTGGCCGGGCCGGGCCAGTTGGCTCCAGATGTAATCCGCCGCGCCTTCCGATGAAATCTGAAACAAGCGAGCAATCTCCCGCGCATCCGCGCGCAGGGCCGAACGAAATTCAACGGGCATTATTTTCTCCGACAGGATGGCGAGCTCAGGCGGCAAAGAGGGACGCAGAGCGTCCCGGGCGGCATTCCCACGCAGAGCGTGGGAACGATCAGCGGACGACGCCTTCTTCGATCAACAGTTTGAGGATGGCTTCTGCGCCGGCTTGCGCCGTCACGCCTTTGAGCACCTGACCACCGCCACCGCTGGCCTTGGCCGTCGCGGCTTTCATGCGGTCGGCACCGCTTTTGGCTTTGATCACTTTCAGGCGTTTAGGCCGTGGCTTGGCCGGTTGCAAAGTGGCGACAGCCAGCAGTTCATCGTCGATGACTTCGACTTGATCCGCCTGCAACACCCCACGCCGAGCCGGGCCGTAGGCGCTTTGCCGAGGCTTCGGCGCGGCGTTATCCACAGTCGCCAGGAACGGCAGCCGCACTTTCAAACGACGACGCTGGCCCCGGGGCAAGGCTTGCAGGACCAAGGCCGAATTGCCGTCGATGGATTCCACCTGAGCCAACCCCACCACCAGCGGCCAGCCGAGGCTTTCGGCCAACAGGAACGGCAACATGCCCGAACCTTCACCGGTTTCCGCCTGGCTGCCTGTCAGCACCACTTGTGCCCCGGCATCACGCAAATAAGCGGTCAACGCGGGCAGCGCATCGGCGCCCGACGGTTGTTCCAGCACGTGCAGTTGTTCGAGTCCCATGCCCAGATAGGCGCGCAACGCCGGTTCTGCAACATCGCCGGCATGCAGCACTTGCAGGTTATCCCCAGCCAGTTGCAGGCCCAGCTCCACGGCGCGCGCGTCCTGCTCGGCGCGGCGGGGCCGGCCAGAGGTCGGGTGGGCGCCGATGGACACCAGGCTGATGACTTTTGTACTCATGACCCTTTCCTTCCCTTAAGCCGCATCGCGCTTGGCGTCGTTGCGATAAGCCGCTATCGCATCGATCAAGGCTTGAAGAATCTCGGCGCTCTCGCCGATCACCGACAGGTCGGCCCGTTTGATCATGTCGCAGCCAGGGTCGAGGTTGATCGCCACCACCTTGTCGCAGGCACCGATACCTTGCAGGTGCTGGATCGCCCCGGAAATCCCCACGGCCACGTAGACCCGCGCGGTGACCCAGGTGCCGGACGCGCCGACCTGACGGTCGCGAGCCATGAACCCATCGTCCACCGCCACCCGCGACGCACCTTCGGTCGCGCCCAAGGCTTCGGCGGTCCTGTGGAAAAGTCCCCAGTCCTTGACCCCGTTGCCGCCGGAGAAGATGAACTCGGCTTCGGCCATCGGAATCGCCGCCGGATCCACCGCCACCGCGCCCAGATCTTCGATACGCGACAGACTGCGCACCACGGCTGTGGATAACTCCACCGGCAGGGCTTCGTGACGGGTTTCACTGACCGGTTCGGCGCATTCGACGGCGGCCAGAATCAGTCGAGCCACCGGACGCGCAAGGTCTTGCAGGCCTGCACCGGCGCGGCCGATACACTCCTGATCCTTGACCTGCCAGACCCGCGTGGCCGGGCGTTCGCCCAGAGCAGCGGCAAAGCGCCGACCGAGTTCACCACCACCGCTGCGGCTGTCCGGCAGCAACCAGTGACGCGGGCTGAACTGGTTATCCACAGACCGCAGGCCCTGGACTCTTTGTTCCGGTGCATAACCGCTGAACTCGTCGCCATCCAGCACCAGCAAGCGATCGACGCCCGCAGTGGCGAAGGCGTTTTCCTTGTGTTCGCCGAAGACCACGGCCAACACCGCGCCATCCTTGCCGGCCAGTTGATGGGCGAGGCCGAGCAAATCGCGGTCGTGGCTGCTCAAACGGCCACCGACCATGTCCGGAACGACGCTGATGTAGAACGCCGGGGCCGGCACTTGATGCAGCGGCAATTGCACTTCAACGGCGGCCGAACGTTTAGTCGCCCCGCCCTGCTGCGCACCACTGCGGTCGATGCGCTTGATGCCGTTCGGCCCGATAAAACCGATGCCATGCAGGTTCTTGCGGATGACGCCGTTGGGCCCCATCCAGCTGTGTTGCGCCGGTTGCATCGCCGCGTGCAGCGGGTGCAGGCGGTTACGGGCAATCCATTCGGCGCGGGGGTCGCGGCGGATAATGTCGCTCATCAGTGGGCCTCCGCAGGTTCACGTTTGGCCGGGGTGTTCGGCTTGCTCGGCGCGGCATCTTCGAGCAATGCGTCCGCCACCAGTTCGGCGATGTCCTTGATCAGCGGACGGGGTTCGACCACGCCTTCGAGCATCGCCGTGCATTGCGGGCAACCCACGGCTACCAGTTCGGCACCGGTTTCGCGGATGTCGTCCATGCGCATGTCGGGAATCCGTTGCTTGCCCGGAATGTCAGTGATCGGCGCCCCGCCACCGCCGCCGCAGCAGCGCGAGCGGAAACCGGAGCGTTGCATTTCCTTCACTTCGATTCCGAGGGCGCGCAGCACTTCGCGCGGCGCCTCGTATTCGCCGTTGTAGCGACCGAGGTAGCACGGGTCGTGATAGGTCACGCTGCTGCCTTTGTGCTGGCCGAGGTTCAGGGCGCCAGCGCCAATGATTTCGGCCATGTAGGTGCTGTGGTGCTGCACCAGGTAATTGCCGTCGAAGGCGCCGTATTCGTTTTTCAGCACGTGGAAGCTGTGCGGATCGCAGGTGACGATGCGGTTGAAGTTGTACTTCGCCAGGGTCTGGATATTGCGTTTAGCCAACAACTGGAAGGTCGCTTCGTCGCCCAGACGTCGGGCCACGTCACCGCTGTCGCGCTCTTCAAGACCCAGCACCGCGAAGTCGACCTTGGCCGCTTTCAGCACTTTGACGAAGGCGCGCAAGGTGCGCTGGTTGCGCATGTCGAAGGCACCGTCGCCGACCCAGAACAACACGTCGACGGACTTTTTCTCGCTCATCAAATTCAGGTTCAAATCCGCCGCCCAGTTCATCCGCCCGCCCGGCGCGAAGCCGCCCGGGTTGTCGGTGGCGATCAGGTTTTCCAGGACTTCGGCGCCCTTGTTTGGCGTGGCGCCAAGCTCCAGGGTCAGATGGCGGCGCATGTCGACGATGGCATCGACGTGCTCGATCATCATCGGGCATTCCTCGACGCAGGCGCGGCACGTGGTGCAGGACCACAGGGTTTCGGCGTCGACCAGACCGTTGACGATGGGTTGATGTGGATTGCCGGCGTGTTCGCCAACCGCTTTGCCTGGATAGGGGCTACCGGCGAACTTAGCGTCAGTACCGCCAGCGAGGCCAACCACCATGTCTTGAATCAGTTTTTTCGGGTTCAGCGGCTGGCCGGCGGCGAAGGCCGGGCACGCCGCTTCGCACTTACCGCACTGCACGCAGGCGTCAAAACCGAGCAGTTGGTTCCAGGTGAAATCCTTGGGTTTTTCCACGCCCAGAGGCGCGGTCGGGTCGTTCAGGTCCAGGGGTTTCAAACCGGTGGATCGACCACCGCCGAAGCGTTCGGCGCGACGGTGCCAGGCCAGGTGCAGGGCACCGGCAAAGGCGTGCTTCATCGGGCCGCCCCAGGTCATGCCGAAGAACAGTTCGCTAACGCCCCACAACACGCCGACGCCGAGGACCGCAGCTACCACCCATCCACCGAAGTTTTCCGGGAGGATGCCAGCGACCGGCAGGGTCAACAGGAAGAAACTCGCCGAGAACGCCAGCAGGCTTTTCGGCAACCGCATCCACGGCCCTTTGGACAGGCGCGCCGGTGGATTGCGACGACGCAGGAACATGAAAATCGCCCCGCCAAACATCACCGCCGAAGCGATCAACAGGGCGAAACCGAGAATACGGCTGTGCAGGCCGAAACCGTGGACCAGGATCGCCAGCACAATCGACGCCACCGCCCCACCGGCCGTGGCTACGTGGGTGTTGGCGATGTATTTGTCCCGCGCGACGACGTGGTGCAAATCGACCATGTAACGCTTGGGCATGGCCAGCAGGCCGCCGATCAGGTCGACCTTCGAGGCCCGGCCCCGGCGCCACATATTCATCCGCCGCAACGCGCCGAGGACAGCCAGGCCCAGGGCAGCGAACAGCAGGATTGGAAGAAGGGTGTTCAACATCAGAGTCACCTCTAGCGAGGTGCAAGCTACAAGCTACAAGCTGCAAGAAAGACCAGCGGCGAGGCTGAGCTTTTACTTGCGACTTGCAGCTTACGGCTTGCAGCTGCGCCGTCAAAAATCCTTACAGAGCCGGAGTGCGTCATAAATGGCGGCGTGTGTGTTGCGCTGGGCCACGCAGTCGCCGATGCGGAACAGCAAGTAGCCGTCACCCGCCTGGCTCAGCGATGGCTGCGGCTTGATCGCGAACAAGGCTTCGATGTCCATCTGGCCCTTGTTGCGCGACGCTTCCTTCAGCGCGTAATAGATTTCTTCGTCCGGACGCACGCCGTTTTCGACGACGACCTGGTCCACCACCCGCTCCTCTTTGGCGCCGGTGTATTCGTTCTCCAGCACCGCCACCAGCTTGTCACCTTCGCGGTAGACCTTCTCCAGCATCATGTCGCCGGTCATGATCACTTCTTTCGGGTACATGCTGCGGTAGTAGGTCGGGAACGACGTACCGCCAATCGCCACGCCCGGCTTGATGTCGTCAGTGACGATCTCGACCTGGCTGCCCTTGTCCGCGAGGAAGTCTGCGGTGGACATCCCGGTGAACTCGCAAATGGTGTCGTAGACCAGCACGTTTTTGCCCGGCGCGACCTTGCCGTCGAGGATGTCCCAGCTGCTGACCACCAAGCCTTCCGCCGCGCCCCAGTGTTCGTTCTGTTCCAGGAATGGATGTCCGCCGACGGCGAGCACCACCACGTCCGGACGCAGGTCGAGAATGGTCGCCGCATCCGCCGCCACGCCCAGGCGCAGGTCGACTTTCAGACGCGCCAGCTCAAGTTGGAACCAGCGAGTGATACCGGCAATCTGGTCCCGTTGCGGGGCTTTCGAGGCGGTGGTGATTTGCCCGCCGATGAATTCTTTCTTTTCGAACAGGGTCACGTCGTGGCCCCGTTCGGCGGAGACGCGCGCCGCTTCCATCCCCGCAGGGCCGGCACCGACCACCACGACTTTGCGCTTCACACCGGTCGATTTCTCGATGATGTGCGGCACGCCCATGTATTCACGGGAGGTCGCGGCGTTCTGGATGCACAGCACGTCCAGGCCCTGGTACTGACGGTCGATGCAGTAGTTGGCGCCGACGCATTGCTTGATCTGGTCCACCTGGCCCATTTTGATCTTGGCGATCAGGTGCGGGTCGGCGATGTGGGCGCGGGTCATGCCGACCATGTCGACGTAGCCGCCTTCCAGAATACGGGTCGCCTGGTTCGGGTCCTTGATGTTCTGCGCGTGCAGGACCGGGGCCTTGACCACTTCCTTGATACCGGCGGCCAAGTGCAAAAATGGCTCCGGTGGATAACTCATGTTGGGGATAACGTTGGCCAGGGTGTTGTGGGTGTCGCAACCCGAGCCGACCACGCCGATGAAGTCGATCATGCCGGTGTCGTCGTAGTACTTGGCGATCTGCTTCATGTCTTCGTGGGACAAGCCGTCCGGGTGGAATTCATCACCGCACAGACGGATGCCGACACAGAAATCCGGCCCAACTTCAGCGCGCACAGCCTTCAACACTTCCAGGCCGAAACGCATGCGGTTTTCGAAGCTGCCGCCCCATTCGTCGGTGCGTTTGTTGACGCGAGGGCTCCAGAACTGGTCGATCATGTGCTGGTGCACTGCCGACAGTTCTACGCCGTCGAGGCCACCGGCCTTCGCACGGCCAGCCGCCGTGGCGTAGTTGCCGATCACCCGCCAGATTTCTTCCGGTTCGATGGTTTTGCAGGTCGCACGGTGCACCGGTTCCCGGATGCCCGACGGCGACAGCAACGTTGGCCAGTGCTCGCCGTCCCAACGGGAGCGACGGCCCATGTGGGTAATCTGGATCATGATCTTGGCGCCATGCTTGTGCATGGCATCGGCCAGGTTCTGGAAGTGCGGAATGATCCGGTCGTCGGCCAGGTTGACCGACTTCCACCAGCCTTGCGGGCTGTCGATGGCCACACTGGAGGAACCGCCGCAAATCGCCAGGCCGATCCCGCCCTTGGCTTTCTCTTCGTAATACTTGACGTACCGGTCGGTGGTCATGCCGCCGTCGGTGGCATACACCTCGGCGTGCGCGGTGCTGAGCACGCGGTTGCGGATGGTCAGTTTGCCGATCTGGATCGGCTGGAACATTGCTTCGAAAGCCATGGCGGGTTCCTCGACTTACAACGGCTTGACGGTGAACAAACCGTCGTCGTGGCCTTCTTCGGAGCCACCGTAGACTTGCTCGGCAACCGTACGGATCTTGCTGCCGCGCGCCTCAAGAATCTGGTCCATGGCGCCGGCAAACCAACCGGTGAACATGTAGTCGACTTTGCGCCCGACCTTGCCGTACACGTAGACGAACGCCGAGTGTTCGAGCTTGACGCTCGCGGTGCCTTTGTCGAGGTCGATGTCCTGGATCTTGAACAGGCCCCAGCCGCGCTGCGACAGGCGCTTCATGTAGTGCTCGAACACCGCGACGCCTTCCAAGCCGTGGCATTCGGCTTCTTTTTCACACCAGTGCCAGGCGGATTTGTAGCCAGCCTTGTAGAGGATTTCGGCGTAGGCTTCGGCGCCCAAAACCTCTTCGATGCCCATGTGGTTGTTGACGAAGAAGTGACGCGGTACGTACAGCATCGGCAGGGCGTCGGAGGTCCAGACACCGGTTTCGCTGTCGACTTCGATTGGCAATTGCGGGGCGATCTTGGCCATGGAAACTTAACTCCAGAAAAATTGGGGTGTTGCCCCCGGCGCGGACGGCCGGGGGAAAGGATTCAGAATGCGGTGGCTTATTCGCCCCAGACGTCCTTGAGGACGTTGACCCAGTTCTCGCCCATGATCTTGCGCACGACTCGCTCGGAGTGGCCGCGCTTGAGCAGGGTTTCAGTCAGGTTCGGGAACTCGCCGACGGTGCGGATGCCCAGCGGGTTGATGATCTTGCCGAAGCTGGTCAGACGGCGGGCGTAGCCCTTGTCATGGGTCAGGTATTCGAAGAAGTCCTGGCCATGGCCCTGGGTGAAGTCGGTGCCAATGCCGATGGCGTCTTCGCCGACGATGTTCATGGTGTATTCGATGGCTTCGGCGTAGTCGTCGATGGTCGAATCGATGCCCTTGGCCAGGAATGGCGCGAACATGGTCACACCGACGAAACCGCCGTGATCGGCGATGAACTTCAGTTCTTCATCGGATTTGTTGCGCGGGTGGATTTTCAGACCCGACGGCAGGCAGTGGGAGTAGCAGACCGGCTTCTTGGATTCGAGAATGACTTCTTCGGAGGTCTTGGAGCCGACGTGGGACAGGTCACACATAACGCCGACGCGGTTCATCTCGGCGACGATTTCACGACCGAAACCCGACAGGCCGCCATCGCGTTCGTAGCAACCGGTGCCCACCAGGTTCTGGGTGTTGTAGCACATCTGCACGATACCGACGCCGAGCTGCTTGAACACCTCGACATAGCCGATCTGGTCTTCAAACGCGTGAGCATTCTGGAAGCCGAAGAGGATGCCGGTCTTGCCCTGCTCCTTGGCCTTGCGGATATCGGCGGTGGTGCGCACTGGAATCACCAGGTCGCTGTTCTCGCGGATCAGCTTCTGGCTGGCGGCGATATTGTTGACGGTGGCCTGGAAGCCCTCCCACACCGACACGGTGCAGTTGGCCGCAGTCAGACCGCCCTTGCGCATGTCTTCAAACAGCTCGCGGTTCCACTTGGCGATAATCAGCCCGTCGATAACGATGCTGTCGGCGTGCAATTCGGCTGGGCTCATCAGGCTGTCCCCTATTAGCGATTCGTGCGCCGAATCGTGTGCCGGCGCTTTGGGGCCAGCATATGCCTGAGGACCGGGGCAGCCGGGTGCAAAAACGACAGAGGGTTTGCCGAAAGCGTCAATCTGCGACAAAGGGTCGTCGCCGGGCATGATCGCGTAGCTGTTCAAGGGCCTGCGCATGGGCCAGAATTCGCGGCATTACTGGAAATGCACTGAAAAAGGGGCGACGACGCAATGAAAACGATGTTCCTGGCTTTGGCACTCATAGCGACCGGCGTACAGGCGGCGGAAGAGTCCGACAACAACCCCTGCGATTCAGTCGAAAACGACGTCCAGACCCTGGAATGCTCGGCCTACAGCAGAACCACCGCCGAAGATCTGCTCAAGGAAAACTACCAGGGGCTGAACACGCGTTTGCAGTCGGTCTACGGCAAGAACAAGGCGCAATTGAGCGACATCACTGAAAAGCTCAAGGTCGCCCAGCAGCAGTGGCTGAAGAGCCGGGATGCCGATTGCGCCGTGGAAGCGTTTCCGGCGACGAGCGGTAGCAAGGCCTTCACCATTGCGCAGAATGATTGCGTGGCGCGGATGAGTGATGAGCGGTCGGAGTTTTTGGAGTCGATTTCGCAGGAGTGATCTTGAATTTCCGTCGGAAGCTGGCACCGGCGTCGGCTTTCGATCCTGAAGAGATGATGTTTCCTACAAACCTCGCTGACTAAACCTACAGCACTTCCAGTACCTCGCAGCAGACCCTATTGGCCGGGCAACATCCCGACATGCTTCGTTAATTGGCTGAGAGAGAATTATAAGTAAAGATTGTAAAAGCTTATAAAAGACTTATATTCTCTCATGAACAGTATTCACTGGACTCGAAAGGCCGTTAAGCAGCTTCTGAAATTGCATTCCGTTCACCAGATCCAGGTCCGTGATGCCGTCGCGGTGCTGACTGACATGCCTGACATCAGCAATGTCAAAGCACTGGTCGGTCATGACTATGCCTATCGACTTCGAGTGGGTAATTATCGAGTCATGTTCGACTGGGATGGCGCAATCAAAGTGGTCAGTATTCAAGAGGTCAAAAAACGCGATGAACGCACCTACTGACGTTCAAATCATCAACGACGCGGAGGGCAATCCTGCTTTCGTGGTCATTCCCTACGCGCAATATGTGGCGCAGAAGATTGAGCCCGATCTGATTCCCCACGAAGTCGTCAGCCGCATTGTCGATGGCTCGACGCCGATTCGCGCCTGGCGCGAACATCTGAACCTTACTCAGGACGAAGTGGCCAAACGCATGGGTATTTCCCAACCGGCCTTCGCTCAGCAAGAGACGGTTGCGAAACCGCGCAAGGCCACCCGCGAGAAAATTGCCGCGGCGTTTGGCATCACGGCCAATCAACTTGAGTTGTAGGCTGCACACCACCATTTCTGAAAGGGATTGATATGAACATCTGCGGCATCGAAATCAAAGGCAGCGAAGCGATCATCGCCGTGGCCTCCCTCGACGGTCAGGCCTTGAGCCACGTCGCCCTGGCCACCAAGAAAATCGCCCTGGACGATGATGACGAGGCCGCCAACGTCAAGGTCTTCGCCGCTCAAGTGGCGTCGTTTGTGCGGGAGAATTCCATAGACCGGATTGCGATCAAGAAGCGCAGCAAGAAGGGTGAGTTTGCCGGGGGGCCGACGACGTTCAAGATCGAGGGGGTTTTTCAGCTGTTGGAGAGTTGCGAGGTGACGCTGCTGTCGCCGCAGACGATCAATGCCCAGGCCAAGAAGCACAACTTCGAACTGCCGGGAACGCTGAACAAGTATCAGCATGAGGCGTTTAAAGCGGCGTGTTCGGCCCTCATGAAAAAGTAAAACCCTCCACTGATCGTTCCCACGCTCTGCGTGGGAATGCATCCCGTGACGCTCTGCGTCACATCCCGAAGCGGAACGCGGAGCGTCCCTGGCGGCATTCCCACGCAGAGTGTGGGAACAATCATGCCTTGGCGGTTCGCCGGTCTTCCCGCGGACACCGCTCAAACCGCGCCCGATAACTGCGGGTGAAATACGACGGCGATTCAAACCCGCACGCAATGCTCACTTCCAGCACGCTCATGTCGGTCTGGCGCAATAACTGCCGCGCCTTTTCCAGCCTTAGCCGCAGGTAAAAATTGCTCGGTGTGTCGTTCAGGTGCAACCGAAACAACCGCTCCAACTGCCGCCGCGTCACTTTGATCGACTCCGCCAACGCCAGCGTACTCAACGGCGGTTCGCTGTGCTGCTCCATCTCGCCGATCACCTGCACCAGTTTCTTGTTGCTGATGCCATAACGCGTGGCGACTTCCATGCGTTGGTGGTCTTTGCGCGGGCGGATGCGGCCGAGTACGAATTGTTCGCTGACCTGGATCGCCAGTTCCGGGCCGTGGGCCTGGCCGATGAGGTCGAGCATCAGGTCGATGGAGGCGGTGCCGCCGGCGGAGGTGATTCGCCGGCGGTCGATCTCGAACAGTTCCTGGGTGACGCTGAGCTGTGGGTAGGATTCCTTGAAGGCGTCGATGGCTTCCCAGTGCAGGGTCAAGCGATGGCCGTCGAGCAGGCCGGCTTCGGCGAGGACGAAGCTGCCGGTGTCGATGGCGCCGAGGGTGACGCCCTCGTTGTCCAGTCGGCGCAGCCAGTGCTCCAGGGCCGGGGTGGCGAATTTCAGCGGTTCGAAACCGGCGACCACCAGCAGCGTCGCGCCTTTCTTCAGCGGTTCCAGCGCCGCATCGGCGTTGACCGACATGCCGTTGCTGGCCAGAACCGCGCCGCCATCAGCACTTAATACATGCCAGCGATACAGCTCGCCGCGAAAGCGATTGGCGACCCGCAGTGGCTCGATGGCCGAGATAAAACCGATGGCCGAGAAACCCGGCATCAGCATGAAGTAGAAATCCTGGGACATGGAGCGCACTCGACTGGCAAGTAACGAGAGGGCGGGGAGCGTGTGGACGTTGATACGCCACTTGGCGATGGCATTCAAGAGCGCAGGTCGCTGCAGTGCAAGAGCTGGTCGCCGTAGTGCGTTTGGCCGGGGCCTTAGCTGCGTAACTTGGTCATCACCGGCGCACGAAGATGCCGGGACCCACAATAACGACCTGCCGAGGAACCCACCATGAAACGACTGATCAGCAGCTGTGTTCTTGCACTCAGCGGTACCGCTTTCTTGAGCGCCAGTGTCATGGCCGCCGACCCTGCCTCGTGCCAGAACGTGCGCATGGGCGTAGTGAACTGGACCGATGTGATTGCCACCAGCGCCATGACTCAGGTATTGCTCGATGGCCTCGGCTACAACACCAAACAAACCAGTGCGTCCCAGCAAATCATCTTCGCCGGGATCCGCGACCAGCGCCTGGACCTGTTCCTGGGCTACTGGAACCCGCTGATGACCCAGACCATCACCCCGTTCGTCGCAGCCAATCAGGTCAAGGTGCTTGAGGCCCCAAGCCTGAAAGACGCCCGCGCCACCCTCGCCGTCCCGACCTACCTCGCCGACAAGGGCCTGAAAACCTTCGCCGACATCGCCAAGTTCGAAAAAGAACTGGGCGGCAAGATCTACGGCATCGAACCGGGCTCGGGCGCCAACACCCAGATCAAGGCGATGATCGCCAAGAATCAGTTTGGCCTCGGCAAGTTCCAGCTGGTCGAGTCCAGCGAGGCCGGCATGCTCGCCGCCGTGGATCGCGCCGTGCGCCGCAAGGAAGCCGTGGTGTTCTTCGGCTGGGCGCCGCACCCGATGAACGTCAACGTGAAGATGACTTACCTCACCGGCAGCGAAGATGCTCTGGGCCCGAACGAAGGCATGGCCACGGTCTGGACCGTCACCGCCCCGAAATACGCCGAACAATGCCCGAACGTCAGCCGTTTGCTGAGCAACCTGACCTACACCGCCGAAGATGAGAGCCGGATGATGCAGCCGTTGCTGGATCACAAGGACGCCTTCGAGTCGGCCAAGCAATGGCTCAAAGATCACCCGCAAGACAAGCAACGCTGGCTCGAAGGTGTGACGACTTTCGATGGAAAACCAGCGGCTGAAAACCTGTCATTGACCAGTAAATAAACCCGATTGAACCACCGAATCGCAGCCTGCACGGGCTGCGAACGGAATCATCACGCCTGCCACACCCATAAAGAACAGGAATCGCCTAATGAACCACGACGTCATCATCACCTGCGCACTCACCGGTGCTGGCGACACGACCGCCAGAAGCCCACATGTGCCGGTCACCCCGAAACAAATTGCCGCCGCCGCCGTGGAAGCCGCCAAGGCCGGCGCCACCGTGGTCCACTGCCACGTCCGCGATCCCGAAACCGGCAAGTTCAGCCGTGACGTGGCGCTGTACCGCGAAGTGATGGAGCGCATCCGCGAGGCGGACGTGGACATCATCGTCAACCTCACCGCCGGCATGGGCGGCGACCTGGAAATCGGCGCGGGCGAGAACCCGATGGCGTTCGGCCCGAACACCGACCTGGTCGGCCCGCTGACCCGCCTCGCTCACGTCGAAGAACTGCTGCCGGAAATCTGCACCCTCGACTGCGGCACTCTGAACTTCGGCGATGGCGACACGATTTACGTCTCCACTCCGGCGCAGCTGCGCGCTGGCGCCAAACGCATTCAAGAGCTGGGCGTGAAGGCCGAGCTGGAAATCTTCGACACCGGTCACCTGTGGTTCGCCAAGCAGATGATCAAGGAAGGCTTGCTCGACAACCCGCTGTTCCAGCTGTGCCTGGGCATCCCGTGGGGCGCGCCGGCCGACACCACCACCATGAAAGCCATGGTCGACAACCTGCCGGCCGACGCGGTCTGGGCCGGGTTCGGCATCGGGCGCATGCAAATGCCGATGGCGGCGCAAGCGGTGCTGCTGGGCGGCAACGTACGGGTCGGGCTGGAAGACAACCTGTGGCTGGACAAAGGCGTACTGGCGACCAACGGCCAACTGGTGGAACGCGCCAGCGAAATCCTCAGCCGCCTCGGCGCTCGCGTCCTGACGCCGGCCGAAGGCCGGGCAAAAATGGGCCTGACCAAGCGCGGTTAAACCCCACAACACATTCAACCTGTGGGAGCGGGCTTGTGTGGCGAGGGGGCTTGCCCCCGTTCGGCTGCGAAGCAGTCGTAAACCATTGCATGCGGTATGCCTGGCATACCGCGGTTGCAGGTTTTGGGGCCGCTACGCGACCCAACGGGGCCAAGCCCCCTCGCCACAAAGGTTCGGCCCACATGGGATCACTGAATTCATTTAGGAAGTCGCCATGAGCTTTATCACCGAAATCAAAACCTTCGCCGCGCTGGGCAGCGGTGTCATCGGCAGCGGCTGGGTCTCCCGCGCCCTCGCCCATGGCCTCGACGTGGTGGCCTGGGACCCGGCGCCCGGTGCCGAAGCGGCGCTGCGCAAGCGGGTCGCCAATGCCTGGGGCGCACTGGAGAAACAAGGCCTGGCCCCCGGCGCCTCGCAAGATCGCCTGCGCTTTGTCGCCACCATTGAAGAATGCGTGCGCGACGCGGATTTCATCCAGGAAAGCGCCCCGGAACGTCTGGAACTGAAACTGGAACTGCACGGCAAAATCAGCGCAGCGGCCAAGCCCAATGCACTGATCGGCTCCAGCACCTCGGGGCTGTTGCCGAGCGAATTCTACGAAGGCTCAACCCACCCGGAACGCTGCGTGGTCGGGCATCCGTTCAACCCGGTTTACCTGCTGCCATTGGTAGAAGTGGTCGGCGGCAAGAACACCGCGCCGGAAGCGATTCAAGCGGCGATCAAAGTCTACGAATCCCTAGGGATGCGCCCGCTGCATGTACGCAAGGAAGTGCCGGGGTTCATCGCCGACCGCTTGCTCGAAGCGCTGTGGCGCGAGGCGCTGCACCTGGTCAACGACGGCGTGGCGACTACCGGCGAAATCGACGATGCGATCCGCTTTGGCGCGGGTCTGCGCTGGTCGTTCATGGGCACGTTCCTGACCTACACCCTGGCAGGTGGCGATGCGGGCATGCGGCACTTTATGGCGCAATTCGGGCCGGCGTTGCAGTTGCCTTGGACCTATCTGCCGGCACCGGAGCTGACCGACAAGTTGATTGATGATGTGGTGGATGGGACCAGTGATCAGTTGGGCAGCCACAGCATTTCAGCGCTGGAACGCTATCGTGATGATTGCTTGCTGGCGGTGCTGGAGGCGGTGAAGACCACCAAAGAGAAGCATGGGATGGCGTTTGCCGACTAAACCCGCGTCCTGATCGTTCCCACGCTCTGCGTGGGAATGCAGCCCGGGACGCTCCGCGTCCCAAAGCGTGACGCAGAGCGTCACAAGAGGCATTCCCACGCGGAGCGTGGGAACGATCACAACCCAACCATTTTCGGATGTGACGACATGCCCACCCTCACCACCTACCAAACCAAAATCATCCCCGACTGGGTCGACTACAACGGCCACCTGCGCGACGCCTTCTACCTGCTGATCTTCAGCTACGCCACCGACGCGCTGATGGATCGTCTGGGCATGGACAGCAACAACCGCGAAGCCAGCGGCAACTCGTTGTTCACCCTCGAATTGCACCTCAACTACCTGCACGAAGTGAAGCTCGACGCCGACGTCGAAGTGCACACGCAAATCATCGCCCACGACAGCAAACGCCTGCACCTCTACCACAGCCTGCACCTGGTGGGCGGTGACAAGGAACTGGCCGGCAACGAGCAAATGCTGCTGCACGTCGACCTCGCCGGACCGCGCTCCGCACCGTTCAGCGAAGACACCCTGGGCAAGCTGCAAGCCATCGTCGCCGAACAAGCCGACCTGCCTGCCCCTGACTACATCGGCCGAGTGATCGCACTACCGCCAAAAAAATAACCAGGAGATCGCCATGAACACCGCCGCCGCTTTTGCCGACTTCCGCACCTACCCGTTGATCAGCGCGTTAACCGCCGTGCACACCCTGGCGGACCGCGTCCAAGTGACCTGGGCCGATGGCCGCGTCAGCCCTTTTCATCACCAATGGCTGCGGGACAACTGCCCGTGTCCGTTGTGTGTCTATACCGTGACTCGCGAGCAGGTGCTGGAAATCGTCGATGTCGCGGAAGACCTGACACCCAGTGCCGCGCATCTCGAAGCCGACGGTTGCCTGCGCGTCGACTGGCAAGACGGCCACCTCAGCCGCTTCGATCCGGGCTGGTTGCGGGCCCATGCCTACGACGATGAATCCCGCACCGAGCGACGGGCGGGCAAACCGAAATCCAAATTGTGGACCAGCGATTTGCGGCTGCCGGTGTTCGACTATCAGGCATTAATGAACGACAACGACGCCCTGCTGCAATGGCTGCTGGCGGTGCGGGATATCGGCCTGACCCAGGTCCGTGGCGTGCCCACCGAACCCGGCTCGCTGAAGTTGATCGCCCAGCGCATCTCCTTCATCCGCGAGAGCAATTTCGGCGTGTTGTTCAACGTGCAATCCAAGGCCGACGCCGACAGCAACGCCTACACTGCTTTCAACCTGCCGCTGCACAGCGACCTGCCAACCCGGGAGTTGCAACCGGGGCTGCAATTCCTGCATTGCCTGGTGAATGATGCCGAGGGTGGCGAGAGTATTTTTGTCGACGGTTTTGCCATTGCCGAGGCGTTGCGGGTTGAGAGCCCAGAGTCGTTCCAGGCCTTGTGCGACATCCCCGTGGAGTTCCGCAACAAGGATCGCCACAGCGACTACCGCTGCCTGGCGCCGATCATCGCACTGGATGCGTTGGGGCACGTGTCGGAGATCCCGCATGGCGAACTTCCTGCGCGGGCCGTTTGATGCATCGATCGAGGACATGCCCAAGCTCTATCGGGCGTATCGGCGGTTTATTGCCATGACCCGAGAGGCGCGGTTTCGCCTGATGCAGCGGCTCAATCCCGGCGAATTGTGGTGTTTCGACAACCGCCGCACCCTCCACGCCCGCAACGCCTTCGACCCTGCCACCGGCGCCCGGCATTTCCAGGGGTGTTATGTGGATCGGGATGAGTTGTTGTCGCGGATTTTGGTGTTGCAACGGTAGACCGCGTCATCGTTCATTCGCGGGCAAGCCTCTCTCCTACAGGGGATCGCATACCCCCTGTAGGAGCGAGGCTTGCCCGCGAAGACGTCAGCCCAAACAACACATCCCCACCTGATTCCCCAGACAAAAAAAAGCCCCGATCAAGCCGTGACAGGATCGGGGCACAAGGTACTGTTGAGGAGCCGTTGCGCGAGGGTGACCAAACCATCGTGAAGCCAGCTGAATCCAGTGTGCCTACTCCCCTCCCTGGCAAGTTAGCCGAAAACGACCTGTTCATAGGTATCGCGGCCATTGCGACAAATCGTCCTTGCCGACGCCCCGCCCCCCTACCAGAATCGAGCCACGACACCGTTCCCTGAAGAAGGATTGCGTCATGATGTACGCCGATTTGATTGACCAGGAAGACCTGTTGGGCCAGCTGAAATCGTTGGGCTTTCCAGTACCGAGCGGTGCCACCGCCGAACAGGCTTGCGAGTGTGCGGTGCGGGGTTTGAACGATGAGCGGGCCATCGTGCTGCGCACCATGGTCAAGCAGATGTACACCAGCAGCGCGACCATCCTGCCGGCGGTGCGCCAGGCGATAGACAAGCAATTGTTGCCGGCGTTGGCGGAGTATCAGCAGAGTCGTAGCGCCTGATTGTCAGCACTGAGCGGCCTTTTGTGGCGAGGGAGCTTGCTCCCGCTCGACCGCGAAGCGGTCGCAAAAAGCAGCGAATGCGGTTTGTCAGAAAGACCGCATTCGCCGGTTTTGGGACTGCTGCGCAGCCCAGCGGGAGCAAGCTCCCTCGCCACAGTAGCCCGCTCGGTCTAGAGCCTAACGCTGGCGAAGGTTGACTCATTGCGCGCCTGACTCAACGCCGACAACGGCCCGGACAACGGCGACAAGACCAGCGCTTGCGGCAGCGGCATCATCGCCACCTGTTGCGTGGTGTTGGACCCTACGCGCTCGTCACGCGGCGGAATGCCGAAGTATTCGCGGTAGCACTTGGAGAAGTGCGGCGTGGACACGAAACCGCACACCGACGCCACTTCGATGATCGACATCGGCGTTTGCTTGAGCAACTGCCGGGCGCGGATCAGGCGCAGCTTGAGGTAGTAGCGCGACGGAGAGCAGTGCAGGTATTTCTGGAACAGCCGCTCCAGCTGACGTCGGGAAACGGCGACGTACACCGCCAGTTCGTCGAGGTCGATAGGCTCTTCCAGGTTGGCTTCCATCAGCGCAACGATTTCCTGCAACTTCGGCTGGTTGGTGCCGAGCATGTGCTTGAGCGGCACGCGCTGGTGATCCTGCTCGTTGCGGATGCGCTCGTAGACAAACATCTCCGAAATTGCCGCCGACAGTTCACGGCCGTGATCGCGGCTGATCAGGTGCAGCATCATGTCCAGCGGCGCGGTGCCGCCGGAGCTGGTGAAACGGTTGCGGTCGAGGGTAAACAAGCGGGTGCTCATGGCCACGCGCGGAAACGCTTCCTGCATAGCCGCCAGGCATTCCCAGTGCACGCTGCAATCGAAGCCATCCAGCAGACCGGCGCAAGCCAGGGCCCAACTGCCGGTGCACACCGCGCCGAGGCGCTTGGACTGACGCGCCTGGCTTTGCAGCCAAGACACGTGTTCGCGGGTCACAGTGCGCTGGATGCCGATACCGCCGCAGACAATGATGGTGTCCATGGACGGCGCTTTGTGCATGGAGCAATCGGGGGTGATTTGCAGACCGTCACTGGCCCAGACCTGGCCGCCGTCGACGGTGAGGGTGGTCCAGCGATACAGCTCGCGGCCGGACAATTGGTTGGCCATGCGCAGGGGTTCTACTGCTGAGGCCAGAGAAATCAGCGTGAAATTGTCCAGCAGCAGAAAGCCGATGGATTGAGGCGCACGGTTCTGGGGTTGAGCCCCCGAGTTGAACGTCGTCATCGCGGTATCTCCTCACACAAAGCGGGTGATGGCCTCAGGCGGAGGCTCTTGTTATTGCCATCGTTCTCGCGTGGGAGACGGGCTTTGTAATGACAGAGCAAATGCCATGCCTAAAATTGAATGCGCGTTCAATAACTCCTGAAAACGACGTCGCGGCGTGTCTATATAAGCCGTGCGCAGAGTGGGGGTTATAAGTGCCATCAAGGCGGGCAAATGCGCAGTATTGCGGGGTGTGAGCAAATCGGTAGCACTTGTGGGAACAGGGGCTGCGAGGTGCTGGAGCAGAGTGTCACCACAAGCACAGGTGACAGGCGGTAATGGCCAGACTGGATCCCGGATCTCGGGAAGTGCGCTTGTCTGTAAGCGACGCGCTAAAAGGTGGCGCGGTTTTGGTGCGGTGTTCACTTAGCGCGCAGTTTTGACTGGTCTGACGCCTTCGCGGGCAAGCCTCGCTCCTACAGGTTTTGTATTGCCCTTGTAGGAGCGAGGCTTGCCCGCGAATGGCGCGACGCGGTCCTACTGAATCAACACTCCACCGCACTCACCGCCAACCCACCCCGCGACGTTTCCTTGTATTTGTCATGCATATCGGCGCCGGTATCGCGCATGGTGCGGATCACCCGGTCCAGCGAGATAAAGTGCTGACCATCGCCGCGCAACGCCATCTGCGCCGCGTTGATCGCTTTCACCGCGGCAATCGCATTGCGCTCGATGCACGGCACTTGCACCAACCCGCCCACCGGGTCGCAAGTCAGGCCGAGGTTGTGTTCCAGGCCAATCTCCGCCGCGTTGCACAACTGCTCCGGCGTGGCGCCGAGAATCTCCGCCAACCCCGCCGCCGCCATGGCGCAGGCCGAGCCGACTTCGCCCTGGCAACCGACTTCGGCGCCGGAGATGGAGGCGTTCTTCTTGCACAGAATCCCCACCGCTGCCGCACTGAGGAAATAGTCGACCACGTTGGCCTCGGTCACCACCTCGCTGAACTTCATAAAGTAGTGCAACACCGCCGGAATAATCCCTGCCGCGCCGTTGGTCGGCGCCGTGACCATGCGCCCACCGGCCGCGTTCTCTTCGTTGACCGCCAGGGCGAACAGGTTGACCCATTCCATAGCGCTCAACGTCGAGCCGATCACGTTGGGCTTGCCCAGCTCTTGCAGACTGCGATGCAACTTGGCGGCACGTCGGCGCACGTTCAGGCCGCCGGGCAGGATGCCTTCGTGCTTGAGGCCCTGGTCGACGCAGTCCTGCATGGCGCGCCAGAGTTTCATCAGGCCGGCGCGGATCTCTTCTTCGCTGCGCCAGACCTTCTCGTTGGCCAGCATCAGCTCGGCCACGCGCAAGTTGTGCTTCTGGCACAACTCCAGCAGTTCCACCGCACTGGAGAAGTCATACGGCAACACGGTGCGATCCAGGTCCACCACGCCACTGGACGCTTGTGCCTCATCGACGACAAAACCGCCGCCAATCGAATAGTAGGTGTCGCGGTGCAGCTCCCCGTGATCGCCTTCTACAATTAAGGTCATGGCATTCGGGTGAAAAGGCAGGTTCTCGTCGATCAGGCGCATGTCACGAGCCCAGATGAACGGCACCGACAAACGACCGTCGAGCAACAAGGTGTGGGTTTCGCGCAGGGTTTCGATATGCAGGCCGATTTTCGACGGATCGATCGCGTCCGGCCACTCGCCCATCAGCCCCATGATCACGGCGTTATCGCTGCCGTGACCGATGCCGGTGGCCGATAACGAGCCGTAGAGCTGAACTTCGACACGCCTTACTTGTTCCAAAAGACCCTGCTCACGCAAACCTTGCACGAACAGCGCCGCCGCCCGCATCGGGCCGACGGTGTGCGAACTGGAAGGGCCAATGCCGATTTTGAACAGGTCGAAAACGCTGATAGCCATTACTGCCGAACTCCTGGATGTGCCAACTCCAGGCGCAAAAGCGCCCAGTGACGGAGCTGCTACGCTCAAGCTGCAATCCGCCGAGATGGCCGCATCATCAGGCTTTTGTGGTGTCGTTCGACGTCTCACACCGACGCACTCATGTCCAACAACGCCGCGGGTCGTCGACGCTGCGTTTTCGCCGTTTTTTTGCGGTTCAGAGCGGCAAACAGGGCAGAAAAAAGCTGTAAACGACGTCACTGACACTGGATGCGACCATCCCTGTACTGGTTACGACGCCCCCTGTAGGCGTCAGATTTTCACTGGTACATGATCGTATCGACTCGATTGCAAGGCGCCGTGGTAGAGCTGTCTTAAAAAACGCCACCAACCGCAACCTATAAGTGCGGTGGTCCAGTCGGAACACTGCCAAAAAAAACACCAAGGAGTCCACCCATGAAAGGTTCCCCGTCGTTGTTGTTGGCCGCCATGCTGAGTTTGCCGTTACTGGCTCAAGCCGCAGAACCCGCTCAGTGCAGCACCGTAAACTTCTCTGATGTCGGCTGGACCGACATCACCGCGACTACCGCGACCACCAGCGTTGTCCTCGACGCCCTGGGCTACAAAACCAAGACCACCATGATTTCCGTGCCCGTGACCTACAAGTCCCTGGCCGATGGCAAGAACATGGACGTGTTCCTCGGTAACTGGATGCCGACCATGGAAAACGACATCAAGGCCTACCGCGATGCCGGCACCGTGGACGTCGTTCGCACCAACCTCACCGGCGCCAAGTACACCCTCGCCGTTCCGCAAGCCCTGTACGACAAGGGGCTGCATGACTTCGCCGACATCGCCAAATTCAAGAAAGAACTCGACGGCAAGATCTACGGCATCGAGCCAGGCAACGACGGCAACCGCCTGATCCAGAGCATGATCGACAAGGATGCCTTCGGTCTCAAAACCGCCGGCTTCAAAGTCGTCGAGTCCAGCGAAGCGGGGATGCTGTCCCAGGTCGATCGCGCGCAGAAACGCGATACCGCCGTGGTCTTCCTCGGCTGGGCACCGCACCCGATGAACAAGCGCTTCAAGATTCAATACCTGACCGGTGGCGATGACTTCTTCGGCAAGGACTTCGGTGCCGCCACCGTGGCCACCAATACCCGCAAGGGCTACGTCCAGGAATGCAGCAACGTCGGTACTCTGCTGAAAAACCTGGAATTCACCGTAGACATGGAAAGCGCGCTGATGGGCAACATCCTGGACGACAAGATGAAGCCTGACGCGGCCGCCAAGGCCTGGCTGAAAAAGAATCCACAGGTCCTCGATACCTGGCTCGCTGGCGTGACCACCATTGACGGTAAACCAGGCCTGGAGGCCGTGAAAGCCAAGCTCGCGCAGTAATCGCTTACGCCGGACGGTTTCGGCCGTCCGGGCTGTTTATTTCCTTGCATGCGGACGTTCACTACCATGCTGATTGATCAGAAAATCCCCCTAGGCCAGTACATCGCGGGCTTCGTTGAATGGTTGACGCAACACGGCGCCAGCACCTTCGACGCAATCGCCGTGACACTGGAAACGATGATCCACGGCGTGACTTTTGCGCTGACCTGGTTCAACCCGCTGGCATTGATCGGCCTCATCGCGCTACTGGCACACTTCATTCAACGCAAGTGGGGGCTGACCGTTTTCGTCATCGCCTCCTTTCTGCTGATCCTCAATCTGGGGTACTGGCAGGAAACCATGGAAACCCTCGCCCAGGTGCTCTTCGCGACCCTGGTCTGCGTGGTCATCGGCGTGCCGTTGGGCATCGTCGCCGCGCACAAACCGATGTTCTACACACTGATGCGTCCGGTGCTCGATCTGATGCAGACCGTGCCGACCTTCGTGTACCTCATTCCAACCCTGACCCTCTTCGGGCTGGGTGTGGTCCCGGGCCTGATCTCGACGGTGGTGTTCGCGATTGCCGCGCCAATCCGCCTGACCTACCTGGGTATCCGTGATGTTCCCGCAGAACTGATGGACGCCGGCAAAGCCTTCGGCTGCTCGCGACGTCAACTGCTCGCACGCATCGAACTGCCCTACGCGATGCCCAGCATCGCGGCCGGTATCACCCAGTGCATCATGCTGTCGTTGTCGATGGTGGTGATCGCTGCACTGGTGGGCGCCGACGGCCTGGGCAAACCCGTGGTCAACGCACTGAACACCGCCGATATCGCCCTGGGCTTCGAAGCCGGGTTGGCAATCGTACTGCTGGCGATCATGCTCGACCGTATCTGCAAACAACCCGACGCTAAAGTAGGGGGTGACGCATGAGCATTATTCGCTTCGAAGACGTCGACGTAATCTTCTCCAAAGACCCGCGTGAGGCGCTCAAACTCCTCGACCAAGGCATGACCCGCGACCAGATCCTGAAGAAAACCGGGCAGATCGTCGGCGTTGAAAAAGCCAGCCTGGACGTCGAAAAAGGCGAAATCTGCGTGCTGATGGGCCTGTCCGGCTCCGGTAAATCCAGCCTGCTGCGTTGTATCAACGGTCTTAACACCGTCAGCCGTGGCAAGTTGTTCGTCGAGCACGAAGGCAAGCAGATCGATATCGCGTCCTGTACCCCGGCCGAACTGAAAATGATGCGCACCAAGCGCATCGCGATGGTGTTCCAGAAGTTCGCCCTGATGCCTTGGCTGACCGTGCGCGAGAACATCAGCTTCGGTCTGGAAATGCAGGGTCGCCCGGAAAAAGAACGGCGCAAGCTGGTGGACGACAAGCTTGAGCTGGTGGGCCTGACCCAGTGGCGCAACAAGAAGCCCGACGAACTCTCCGGCGGTATGCAGCAACGTGTGGGCCTGGCCCGTGCGCTGGCGATGGACGCCGACATTCTGCTGATGGACGAACCGTTCTCGGCCCTCGACCCGTTGATCCGCCAAGGCCTGCAAGACGAACTGCTGGAACTGCAAAGCAAGCTGAACAAGACCATCGTGTTCGTGAGCCATGACCTGGATGAAGCGCTGAAGCTCGGCAGCCGGATTGCGATCATGAAAGACGGGCGCATCGTGCAGTACAGCGTGCCGGAAGAGATCGTGTTGAACCCGGCGGACGATTACGTGCGCACCTTCGTGGCTCACACCAACCCGCTGAACGTGTTGTGCGGCCGCAGCCTGATGCGCACGCTGGACAACTGCAAACGCATCAACGGTTCGGTGTGCCTGGATCCGGGCGGCGATTCGTGGCTGGACCTGGCCGAGGGCAACACCATCAAGGGCGCCCGCCAGAACGGCGCGAGCCTGGACCTGCAGAACTGGGTGCCAGGGCAATCGGTGGAAGGTTTAGGCCGTCGGCCAACGGTGGTGGATTCGAACATCGGCATGCGCGAAGCGCTGCAGATTCGTTACCAGACCGGCAACAAACTGGTGCTGCACGACAACAACAAAGTGGTGGGGATCCTCGGCGACAGCGAGCTTTACCACGCGCTGCTCGGCAAGAACCTGGGCTAAGGCAACAGACACAAAAACGCCGCGAGAGGATCGCGGCGTGATCGTTCCCACGCTTGATCGTTCCCACGCTCCGCGTGGGAATGCATCCGGTGACGCTCCGCGTCACGATTCAAAAGCGGACGCGGAGCGTCCGGGGCGGCATTCCCACGCAGAGCGTGAGAACGATCAACCGATCGATCAGGCACAAAAAAAGGGGCTCAACTTGAGCCCCTTTGCGTTCCCACGCGTAGCGCAGGAACGCTCATCTCGCTACTCAGCTATAGACACGGCCAAGGAGCTGCCGATGGCTTTCAAACTGATCGAGCACGTCACGGGTGATCTGATCCTGAGCGAAGCCCATCAGGTCATAGTCCTGGCTGCCGTTGTGCAGGTACACCTCGGCGCGGTAGTAGCGTGCGCGGGGTTCATCGGCGCTTTCGGCCGACACCGTGTCACTCGCCGCCGCCAGATAGCCGTCCAGGCTCACTTCGTAGACAAAAGGGTTGCCCTCTTCCATCTCGATCCGCAGGCCCATGCAACGCTTGGACTTGCCGAGCAAGGTCTGCACGTCCAGGCCTTGAGCGCGCAATTGCACCGCCGCATCTTCCAGCGCCGGGCTGACTTGCTTGTCCATGAAGCGCTGCACGATCGACTGGTTCGGTTGCAGGTCCAGCTGGGTCAAGCGCTCGCTGAAACCGCGACGACCGCGTGCGGCCAACTCCGCTTGCTCCTGTTCGATCTGCACGTCCAGGCGCATCTGCTTGTGCAAACCGAACATGAAGAACACCAGCACCACCGAGAACGGCAGACCGGCCAGCACCACCATGGTTTGCATGGCTTCGAAGTTACCGGCAAACAGCAGGCCGATGGTCACCAGGGTGATCACCGCCGACCAGAAGATCCGCAGCCAGTGCGGCGCATCTTCATCAACGTTGCCGCCCTTGCAGGACAGGTTGGCCATCATCACCGCGCCGGAATCCGCCGGGGTCAGGAACAGCACAAAACCGACAAAGATCGACACGCCGATCACAATCTTCGACGCCGGGTAATGCTCAAGCAGTTGGTAGATCGCCATCGACGGCTGTTCCAGCGCCGTCTTCCCGAGCTCCACCGCCCCATGGTTCATCACCAGGTCCAGGGCCGAGTTACCGAAGATCGACAGCCACGCCAGGGTGAAACCCAGCGGAATCAGCAGCACGCCGGCCACCAGTTCACGCACCGTGCGACCACGGGAAATACGCGCGATGAACATGCCTACGAACGGGGCCCAGGAAATCCACCAGGCCCAGTAGAACAGAGTCCACAGGCCCAACCAGCGGTCGGACTTGTCACTGTCGCCTTCGTACACATAGAGGTCGAAGGTCTTCAGCACCACACCGTTCAGGTAATCGCCGATGTTCTGCACGAAGCCGTTGAGCAGGTGCAACGTCGGGCCGAACAGCAGCACGAAAATCAGCAGGCCGCTGAACAGCACGATGTTGAGGTTGGACAGACGACGGATGCCGTTTTCCACGCCCGACACGGCCGCGATGGTCGCCACGGTGCTCATCACGATGATCACGATCAGCAGGTTGGTGTTGCTGTGTTCCATGCCGAACAGGTTTTCCAACCCCGAAGACACTTGCAGCGAACCAATCCCCAGGTTCGTCACCAGCCCCAGCAACGTCACGAACATGCCGAAGCCGTCCACTGCGTGACCGGCCGCGCCTTTGACCCAACGCTCACCCACCAGCGGATACAGCGCCGAACGCAGCGCCAGCGGCTGGTTGTGGCGATAAGCAAAGTAAGCAACAGCCAGACCGACCAGTGCGTAGATCGCCCAGCCATGCAGGCCCCAATGCAGGAACGTCAGCTGAACCGCCTGACGCGCCGCCATGTTGCTCGCGGCCACACCTTCCGGCGGGTTGAAGTAATGGTCCAGCGGCTCGGAGGCACCGAAGTACAGCAGCGAGATGCCGATGCCCGACGAGAACAGCATCCCCGCCCAGGCGCCGTAGCTGAAGTCCGGGGTGTCGTCCTTGCTGCCCAGTTTGAGTTTGCCGTAGGACGAAAACGCCAGGCCGACCACGAACACCAGGTAGGCGGCGATCACCACCATGTAGTACCAGCCGAAGCTGCGGGACAACCAGGCCTGGGCAATGCCGAGCAATCTGCCGGCCTCTTGCGGGGCGATGATCAGAATGGCGGTCAACAACAGGATCAGCGCGGTAGAGGTGTAGAACACCCAACCGTTGACCGTCACCTTCTCGGGCGGGGTCTTTATTAGAGAGGCAGAACTCATGGCACAGATGCTCCGGGCAGTGCGGGAGAAGAACACAAGGCAACGCGATACCCGACCAATCGGTTAGTTGGCAGCCGACCAGCGGGTGATATAAAGACAGCCCGAAAAAAGCCCGAAGCCCGGGAGCGCCTGTGCGCGGGGGTTTCGAGCCGTTTCGGATGTCGTTTTTCCGCCCGCTACACGTAGGAAAAACCGGCAGGCAGCGACGAATTGTCGCAGATCTTATTCTTTGTTGATTGAACGTTCAATCAAAACAAAATAGACTGGCCTTCAATCCGACAGACGTTTTTCGTCCGCCGGAAGGCCTAAGGAGATGTGCAAGATGCCCAAGGTCGGTATGCAACCCATCCGTCGCCAGCAATTGATCGAAGCCACTTTACAGGCTGTCGATCAGGTCGGGATGGGGGACGCCAGCATTGCGCTGATCGCCCGTTTGGCCGGTGTCTCGAATGGCATCATCAGTCACTATTTTCAGGACAAGAATGGCCTGATCGCCGCCACGATGCGGTATCTGATGAGCGTCCTCAGCGAGAACGTCACCGCGCGTCGTCAGGCGCTGGAGGACAGCAGCCCAAGGGCGCACCTTCAGGTGATTATCGAAGGCAACTTCGACGCCAGCCAGGTCAATGGCCCGGCAATGAAAACCTGGCTGGCCTTCTGGGCCACCAGCATGCACCAGCCGTCTTTGCACAGGTTGCAGCGGATCAACGATCACCGCCTGTATTCCAACCTGTGCTGCCAGTTCCGCCGTGCATTGCCGCTCGATGAAGCGCGCAACGCCGCCCGTGGCCTGGCAGCCCTCATTGACGGCTTGTGGTTGCGCGGCGCGCTGTCGGGAGATGCTTTCGACACCGGGCAGGCGCAACAGATCGCTTACGAATACATGGATTTCCAATTGGCCAAGCAGGTGAGCTAGAGCACACATAACCGCTCAGCCCCTGAACCGTCACCGATCGCCAACGCTCCACGGCACCCGGTGACCAACGCCAACCACTTATGCACTTGCGAGGACACTATGGCCCGTTTCGAACTGCAAAAACTCTACATCGATGGCGGCTACTCCGACGCCAGCAGCGACGCCACCTTCGAAGCCATCAACCCGGCTAACGGTGAAGTCCTCGCAAAAGTACAGCGCGCGACTTTCGACGACGTCGAGCGTGCTGTGGTCAGCGCTGAAAAGGGCCAGAAAATCTGGGCCGCCATGACCGCCATGGAGCGTTCGCGCATCCTGCGTCGTGCCGTCGACATCCTGCGCGAGCGCAACGATGAACTGGCCGCCCTGGAAACCCTGGACACCGGCAAATCCTTCTCCGAAACCAAGTACGTCGACATCGTCACCGGCGCTGACGTGCTGGAATACTACGCAGGCCTGGTGCCGGCTATCGAAGGCGAGCAGATTCCACTGCGCACTACTTCGTTCATCTACACCCGTCGCGAGCCGCTCGGTGTTGTCGCCGGTATCGGCGCGTGGAACTACCCGATCCAGATCGCCCTGTGGAAATCCGCACCGGCCCTGGCGGCCGGTAACGCGATGATCTTCAAGCCAAGCGAAGTCACTTCCCTGACCACGCTGAAACTGGCTGAGATCTACACCGAAGCCGGCGTCCCGGCGGGCGTGTTCAACGTGCTGACCGGCAGCGGCCGTGAAGTCGGCACCTGGCTGACCGAGCACCCACGCATCGAAAAAATCTCCTTCACCGGCGGCACCGACACCGGCAAGAAGGTCATGGCCAGCGCTTCGAGCTCTTCGCTCAAAGAAGTCACCATGGAACTGGGCGGCAAGTCCCCGCTGATCATCTTCGACGACGCCGACCTCGATCGCGCCGCCGACACCGCGATGATGGCCAACTTCTACAGCTCCGGCCAGGTCTGCACCAACGGCACTCGCGTGTTTATCCCGACGCATTTGAAAGCGGCTTTCGAAGCCAAGATCGCCGAGCGCGTTGCCCGTATCCGCATCGGCAACCCGGAAGACGAAAACACCAACTTCGGCCCGCTGGTCAGCTTCGCCCACATGGAAAGCGTGCTGGGCTACATCGCCAAAGGTAAGGAAGAAGGCGCTCGCGTCCTGTGCGGCGGCTCCCGTCTGACCGAAGGCGACCTGGCCAAAGGCGCCTTCGTGGCACCGACCGTATTCACCGACTGCACCGACGAGATGACCATCGTTCGCGAAGAAATCTTCGGCCCGGTGATGGCGATCCTGACCTACGACACCGAAGAAGAAGTGATCCGTCGTGCCAACGACACCGACTTCGGTTTGGCCGCCGGTATCGTCACCAAGGACCTGAACCGCGCTCACCGCGTGATTCATCAACTGGAAGCCGGTATCTGCTGGATCAATGCCTGGGGCGAGTCCGACGCGAAGATGCCGGTCGGCGGCTACAAGCAGTCGGGCGTGGGCCGTGAGAACGGGATCAGCTCTCTCAATAACTTCACGCGCATTAAGTCCGTGCAAGTCGAACTGGGCGATTACGCCTCAGTGTTCTGAGGAGCTACAAGCGGCAAGCTTCAAGCTGTAAGTAAAAGCAGTTTGTTTTTGCCGCTCCCCCCGATTTCACAGACATAGCTCGCTGCTTTTTCTTGCAGCTTGGAGCTTAGAGCTTGCAGCTCCCCCAGGAGACCACATGACTACCGAATACGACTACATCATCATAGGGGCCGGTTCCGCAGGTAACACACTTGCGACCCGTCTGACTGAAGACGAAGGCGTCACCGTCCTGCTGCTCGAAGCGGGCGGCCCGGATTACCGTTTCGACTTCCGCACGCAAATGCCGGCCGCGCTGGCGTTCCCGCTGCAAGGCCGTCGCTACAACTGGGCGTACGAAACCGATCCAGAGCCACACATGGACGGTCGCCGGATGGAATGCGGTCGCGGCAAGGGCCTCGGCGGTTCTTCGCTGATCAACGGCATGTGCTACATCCGCGGCAACGCGATGGACTACGACAACTGGTCGAAGCTGCCGGGCCTGGAAAACTGGACCTACCTCGACTGCCTGCCGTACTTCCGCAAAGCGGAAACCCGCGACATCGGCCCGAACGACTACCACGGTGGCGACGGCCCGGTCAGCGTGACCACGCCGAAGGCTGGCAACAACCCGCTGTTCCACGCGATGGTTGAAGCCGGCGTGCAGGCCGGTTACCCGCGCACCGAAGACTTGAACGGTTACCAGCAAGAAGGTTTCGGCCCGATGGACCGTACCGTGACGCCGAACGGCCGTCGCGCCAGCACCGCTCGCGGTTACCTGGACATTGCCAAGAAGCGTTCGACCCTGACCATCGTCACCCACGCCCTGACCGACAAGATCCTGTTCGAAGGCAAGCGTGCGGTCGGCGTGCGTTACCTGATCGGCGCCGCTGAAGAGCGCGTTGAAGCCCGCGCCCGCAAGGAAGTGCTGCTGTGCTCCGGCGCCATCGCTTCGCCGCAGATCCTGCAACGCTCCGGCGTCGGCCCGGCTGAACTGCTGAACAAGCTCGACATCCCGGTGGTCCACGACCTGCCAGGCGTCGGCGAAAACCTGCAGGATCACCTTGAGCTGTACCTGCAATACGCCTGCACCCAACCGGTCTCGCTGTACCCGTCGCTGCTCTGGTACAACCAGCCGGCCATCGGTGCCGAGTGGCTGTTCAACGGCACCGGTATCGGCGCCAGCAACCAGTTCGAAGCCGGCGGTTTCATCCGTACCCGTGAAGAATTCGATTGGCCGAACATCCAGTACCACTTCCTGCCGGTCGCGATTAACTACAACGGCAGCAACGGTGTGAAAGAGCACGGCTTCCAGGCGCACATGGGTTCCATGCGCTCGCCAAGCCGTGGTCGCATCCAGGCCAAGTCGAAGGATCCGCGCGAGTACCCGAGCATCCTCTTCAACTACATGGCCACCGAGCAGGACTGGCAGGAATTCCGCGACGGCATCCGCCTGACCCGTGAAATCATGCAACAGCCTGCACTGGACGCTTACCGTGGCCGCGAAATCAGCCCGGGCATCGACGTGCAAACCGATGAACAGCTCGACAAGTTCATCCGCGAACACGCCGAAACTGCGTTCCACCCGTCCTGCTCCTGCAAAATGGGCACCGACGAGATGGCCGTGGTTGATGCTGAAGGCCGTGTGCATGGCATGCAGAGCCTGCGGGTGGTCGACGCCTCGATCATGCCGATCATCACCACCGGCAACCTGAACGCGCCAACGATCATGATCGCCGAGAAAATCGCCGACAAGATCCGTGGCCGCCAGCCATTGCCGCGCAGCACCGCTGACTACTTCGTGGCCGGTGATGCACCGGTGCGTGGCAAGCCGATGCGGGATGTGAGTCCTACTGCTCAGTAAGGCGTAATACCGAGGCGCGGCCTTCGCGGGCAAGCCTCGCTCCTACAAGGAATCGCATTCCCCCTGTAGGAGCGAGGCTTGCCCGCGAAGAGGCCCTCACAAACAACTGCACAACCCTCTGACACACCCCGGTAATCCTTTCCTACACCGCTTCACGCTTGATCCTACCCCCCGCCCAGGCCTAATCTAGCGCCACGCAAACGTTTCACCCCCTCGCAGTACCGATACGCCGCTTCTCCAGACCAAGGAGGTTTTCGAATGTTCGATTTCCACCCCCAGCTCAAGCAGCGTTTTGCTGCCTTGCGCACGGGCGCTGAATTCTTTTCGCTGCGTTATGTACGCGAGTCCGGCCAATACCTGTCAGTGCGCAAGAACGTCGCCGAGCCGCCGAGCCTGCGCCGTGATGAAGGCGCGATGCTGACCGTTCGGGTCAACGGCGTCGAAGCCTACGCGGCGACCAATGACCTGTCGCAACAAGGCCTGCAAGCCGCGCTGGAGAAGGCCGAGCAACAAGCCCGCCGCCTCAAGCCCCACGCTTTGCTCGACCTGAGCGCACAAACGGTCTCCAGCGACCGCGCCGACTACTTTTCGCCGAACCTCGACCAGCCCTTCCCGTCCCTGAGTGATTGCTACCAACTGCTCGGCGCCGAATCCGCCGCCGTGCCCAAGGACGAGCGTCTGGTGAACTGGGAAGTGAGCATCGGCATCACCCACGTCGAGCAGATCTACCTCAGCAACGCCGGCGCCGAACTGCGCCAGGCCCAGCGCTTTATCTTCCCGAGCCTGGAAGTCACCGCCTACGACGGTAACGACAGCCAGACCCGCACCCTCGGCCGCGAGAACTTCGGCCAGCAGGGCGGCTTTGACGTGATCAGCCGCTGCGGCCTGGTCGGCGCCGCGCCGAAAATCGCCGATCAGGCGCTGCAATTGCTGTTGGCGCCCAACACCCCGAAAGGCCCGCGCGACCTGCTGTTAATGCCGGACCAAATGATGCTGCAGATCCACGAATCCATCGGTCACCCGCTGGAACTGGACCGCATCCTCGGTGATGAGCGCAATTACGCCGGCACCAGTTTCGTCAAGGCCGAGGACTTTGGCCGCCTGCAATACGGCTCCAAACTGCTCAACGTGACCTTCGACCCGGACATTCCCGAGCAGTTGGCCAGTTACGGTCACGATGACGACGGCACTGCCGCAAGCAAGCAATTCCTGATCAAGGAAGGCCTGTTGCTGCGGCCATTGGGCGGTGCGCTGTCGCAGTTCCGCGCCGGCATGGATGGCGTGGCCAACAGCCGCGCCTGTGGCTGGAACCGTCCGCCGATCGATCGCATGGCCAACCTGAACATCGAGCCCGGCGATCAACCGCTGGAACAGATGATCGGCAATATCGAACACGGCATCTTGATGAGCACCAACCGTTCCTGGTCCATCGACGATGCGCGCAACAAGTTCCAGTTCGGTTGCGAATGGGGCCAGTTGATCGAGAACGGCGAACTCAAAGGCGTGGTCAAGAACCCGAACTACCGGGCGATTTCGGCGCAGTTCTGGAAAAGCCTCAGCGCCGTCGGCGACGCCAACACCGTCAAGGTCCTGGGCACGCCGAACTGCGGCAAGGGCGAACCGAACCAGGTGATTCGCGTCGGCCATGCGTCGCCGGCCTGCGTGTTCAGCAATGTGGATGTGTTTGGGGGAGATGCCTGATGAGCACTGCAAAAAATCAGGCCGATGCGTTCAAGGCCTTGGTCACTTGGCTGCGCGAGGCGATTCGCGAGCCGGAACAATTCACCCTCAGCTACGCCGCCGAGTCCTCGGCCTTCGTGCGCTTCAATCACGCCAAGGTCCGTCAGGCCGGGCAAGTGCAACAGGCGAGTGTCGGTTTCAAGCTGATCAACGACGGTCGCCACGCCGACCTGAACATCACGCTGTCGGGTGAGGCTGAAGTCGATGTGCAGCGCCTGGCCGAAGGTCTGCAACAGCTGCGCGAAACCCTGCCGTTGCTGCCCCAGGATCCGTACCTGCTGCTCAACCACAACGGCTGGCAGAGCAAGAATGTGCAGGATCACCCGTTGCCGGACACCGAGCAGGTCGTCGCTGAAATCACCCAGGCCGCCGAAGGGCTCGACCTGGTCGGTTTCTACGCGGCCGGGCCGATCAGTCGTGGTTTCGCCAGTTCTTCGGGCGCGTTTGGCTGGCATCAGGCCAATAGCTTCAACTTCGATTTCAGCCTGGTGCATGAAAACGGCCAAGCGGTGAAAGCCAGTTACGCCGGGCACGACTGGAGCAGCGAAGGGTTTGCCAAGCGCTTTGCCCTCGCCCGCGAGCAATTGACGTTTCTCGGTCGGCCATTGCGCACCCTGGCGCCGGGTAACTACCGCGCCTACCTCGCTCCGGCGGCCATGGAAGAAATCATGGACATGCTCGGCTGGGGCGGTTTCTCGGCGCAGTCGATTGCCAGCAAGAACAGCCCGTTGCAGAAGCTCTACGCAGGGGACAACGCGTTCAGCCCGTTGGTGTCCGTCGATGAGAAAGTCAGCGGTTCCCTGAGCCCGGCGTTTTCCGGCGAAGGTTATCCGCGCAGTGATCTGGGGTTGATCGTCGCGGGCAAGGCCGGCGCGCAAATGGTCAGCTCGCGCAGCGCCGCGGAATACGGCTTGCCGGCCAACGGTGCCGGCGGTGGTGAGATGCCGAGCGCGTTGAACATGGCGCCCGGTACATTGCCGCAAGCCGAGATTCTCAAGCAACTGGGCACGGGGCTGTACATCAGCAACCTCTGGTACCTGAACTACTCGGATCAACCAGCGGCGCGCCTGACAGGTATGACGCGGTTTGCGACCTTCTGGGTCGAGAACGGCGAGATCCAGGCCCCGGTGAGCACCATGCGATTTGATGACAGCGCCTACAGCCTGCTCGGTTCGCAGCTGGAAGCGTTGACCCAGGAGCGCGAGTTGCTGCTGTCGGCGAGTACTTACAGTCAGCGGGCGACGGCGTCGGCGTTGTTGCCGGGGGCGCTGGTCAGCCGATTGACCTTGACCCTCTGACCCAGATCGTTCCCACGCTCCGCGTGGGAATGCAGCCCGGGACGCTCCGCGTCCCATTGAAGGCGTAACGCAGAGCGTCACAGGATGCATTCCCACGCGGAGCGTGGGAACGATCATTGATAAACCCACAGAGGTCCCATGCCCAACCGCCCGCCTCTCGACGCTGTCACTGCCCGCTGGTTGCCGTGGGTCGTCGCCATTGCCTTCTTCATGCAGTCCCTCGACGGGACCATCCTCAACACCGCCCTGCCGGCCATGGCCCTGGACCTGGCGGAAAACCCGTTGCGCATGCAGGGCGTGATCATCGCCTACATGCTCACCGTCGCCCTGCTGATCCCCGCCTCGGGCTGGATCGCCGACCGTTTTGGCACCAAGAAGATCTTCTTCGGCGCGATCCTGTTGTTCAGCATCGGCTCGTTGCTCTGCGCGTTATCGAGCACCCTGACCATGTTGATCGGTGCCCGGATCATCCAAGGCCTGGGCGGTGCCTTGATGCTGCCGGTGGGCAGGCTGGTGGTGCTGCGGGCCTACCCGCGCTCGGAACTGGTGCGGATCATGGGTTTCATCACCATTCCCGGTCTGCTCGGCCCGTTGCTCGGCCCGACCACCGGCGGCTGGATGGTGCAGTACCTGTCGTGGCACTGGATTTTTTTGATCAACCTGCCGGTCGGCGTGATCGGTTGCTACGCCGTGTGGAAGTTCATCCCCGACCTGCGCGGCAGCGAACGCACGCGGTTCGATAGTCTCGGCTTTCTGCTGTTCGGCGCGGCCATGGTGTTGATCACCATTGCCATGGAAGGCCTCGGCGAATTGCATTTGCCGCACCTTCGCGTGATGTTGCTGCTGTTCGGCGGCATGGCCTGCCTCGCGGCTTATTGGCTGCGGGCCGGGCATATCGATAATCCGCTGTTCGCGCCATCGCTGTTCAAGACCCGCACGTTCGCCGTGGGCATCCTCGGCAATCTGTTCGCCCGCCTGGGCAGCGGCGCCCTGCCATTCCTCGTGCCGTTGCTGCTGCAAGTGGCGCTGGGGTATTCGCCGTCCCAAGCCGGGATGAGCATGTTGCCGCTGGCGGCGGCGGCGATGTTCGCCAAGTCCGTGGCGCGACCACTGATCGAACGCTTCGGTTACCGCATCGTGCTGACCGGCAACACCCTGGCCCTGGGCATCATGCTGGCGGCCATGGGCCTGGTCAGCGAGCAGACGCCGTATTGGCTGCTGCTGGTGATGCTGGCGATTGCCGGCGCGATCAACTCCTTGCAGTTCACCGCAATGAACACCGTGACCCTGATCGACCTCGACGACGCCAGCGCCAGCAGCGGCAACAGTTTGCTGTCGGTGGTGGCGCAATTGTCCCTGAGCCTGGGTGTGGCGTGCGCCGGTGCGCTGCTCGGTGGCTTTACGGCGGAGGTCGGAAATGATGGCGTGGAGACCATTTTGGGCGCGTTCCAACTCACGTTTGTCACCGTCGGCGTCATGGCGATGCTGGCCGCGACGATCTTCTCGCAGCTCTCAAAGGAAGACGGACGGCGCGTCAGGAGTCCGGAAGAACACATCGAACCTTAGTTTCCAGACGATAAGTGCCTGCGCTCGACCATGCTGCGTTGAAAACTGACTCGAAATGCTCATTGGCTAAAGCCAACTCCGCTTTCTCGCCAGTTTTCGCCTTGCCTAGTCTTCGCTCGGCGACTTCTCGTCTGGAAACTCCGGGCGAATGGCCACGGGCCTGATACACTGCGCGACATTTTGTTTTGCAGGCCCGTCCCGTGACCACCATCGCCACCGCTTTTAATACTTTGCCGCTGTCCGCCGCCATGCTGGCTAACCTCGACTCTTTGGGTTATGCCGAGATGACGCCGATCCAGGCGCAAAGCTTGCCGGTGATCCTCAAAGGGATGGACCTGATCGCCCAGGCCAAGACCGGCAGCGGCAAGACGGCTGCCTTCGGCATCGGCCTGCTGAACCCGATCAATCCGCGCTTCTTCGGTTGCCAGGCGCTGATCATCTGCCCGACCCGCGAGCTGGCGGACCAGGTGGCCAAGGAAATCCGTCGTCTGGCCCGTGCCGAAGACAACATCAAGGTCCTGACCCTGTGCGGCGGCGTGTCCCTCGGCCCGCAGATCGGCTCCCTGGAGCACGGCGCGCACATCATCGTCGGCACCCCGGGCCGCATCCAGCAGCACCTGCGCAAGGGCTCGCTGATCCTGCATGGCCTGAACACCCTGATCCTCGACGAAGCCGACCGCATGCTCGACATGGGTTTCTACGATTCCATCGAAGAAATCATTGCCCAGACCCCGGAACGCCGCCAGACCCTGCTGTTCTCCGCGACCTACCCGTCGGGCATCAAGCAGCTGGCCGCCAAGTTCATGCGCAACCCGCAGATCGTCAAGGCCGAGGCGTTCCACGACGACTCGCAGATCGAGCAGCGCTTCTACGAAATCTCCCCGGAAGAACGCATGAGCGCGGTGACCAAGGTGCTTGGCCACTTCCGTCCGGCGTCCACCGTAGCCTTCTGCTTCACCAAGCAGCAGGTTCAGGAAACCGTCGATCACCTGACCTCCAAAGGCATCTCCGCCGTCGGCCTGCACGGCGATCTGGAACAGCGTGACCGCGACCAGGTGTTGGCCATGTTCTCCAACCGCAGTACGTCGGTACTGGTCGCCACCGACGTCGCCGCTCGCGGCCTGGACATCGATGCGCTGGACATGGTGATCAACGTCGAACTGGCCCGCGATTCGGAAATCCACATCCACCGTGTCGGCCGTACCGGTCGCGCCGGTGAGAAAGGCATTGCGATCAGCCTGGTGGCACCGTCCGAAGCCATCCGCGCCCAAGCCATCGAGAAACTGCAGCAGTCGCCGTTGAACTGGGATCAGATCGACAACCTCACCTCCCAGGGCGGCGCACCGCTGCTGCCGGTGATGAGCACGTTGTGCATCGGCGCGGGCCGTAAAGACAAGGTACGTCCGGGCGACATTCTCGGCGCACTGACTGGCGACGCCGGTATTCCGGGTGCCCAGGTGGGCAAGATTGCGATCTTCGACTTCCAGGCATTTGTGGCGGTGGAACGCGGGATCGCCAAGCAGGCCTTGCAGCGCTTGAACGACGGCAAGATCAAAGGTCGTTCGTTGCGCGTGCGTATCCTCTGATCCTGATCGTTCCCACGCTCCGCGTGGGAATGCATCCCGTGACGCTCCGCGTCACATAACGGCGGACGCAGAGCGTCCATGGCGGCATTCCCACGCAGAGCGTGGGAACGATCATTGTGTGAGGACACCGTTTTGCGCTCTACCGAAGTCGTGATCATTGGCGCTGGCGCCGCAGGGTTGATGTGTGCGCTGACCACCGCCGGGCGCGGGCGCCAGGTGATGTTGCTCGACCACGCCAACAAGGCCGGCAAGAAAATCCTGATGTCGGGCGGTGGCCGCTGCAATTTCACCAACATGTACACCGAACCGGGCAATTTCCTCTCGCAGAACGAACACTTCTGCAAATCCGCCCTGGCCCGCTACACCCAGTGGGATTTCATCGGCATGGTCGCCAAACACGGCGTGCCGTACCACGAGAAGAAGCTCGGCCAACTGTTCTGCGATAACAAATCCAGCGACATCCTCGAGATGCTTTTGAGCGAGTGCGATCAGGTCGGCGTCAGCCTGCACCTGGACACCTCGATCCAGACCATCGAGAAACTCGAAAGTGGCTACCTGCTGGACACCACGCTCGGCCAAATCACCTGTGAATCCCTGGTGATCGCCACCGGCGGTTTGTCGATCCCGACCCTGGGCGCCACCGGTTTCGGTTATCAAGTGGCCAAGCAATTCGGCCACGAGTTGCTGCCGACCCGCGCCGGCCTGGTGCCGTTCACCATCACCGATCAGCTCAAAGAACTGTGCACCGAACTGTCCGGCACCTCGGTGGACTGTCTGGTGAGCTGCAATGAGCAGAGCTTTCGCGAGAACATCCTGTTCACTCACCGTGGCCTCAGCGGCCCGGCGATTTTGCAGATTTCCTCGTTCTGGGAATCCGGCGACACGGTTGAAATCAACCTGATGCCCGACCACGACGTGCCGACCTGGCTGCAACAGCAGCAAGCCGAACGTCCGAACAGCGAGTTGAAAACCCTGCTGGGGGAAATCTTCACCAAGAAGATGGCCAACCTGCTGGCGGACAACTGGTTCGTGTCCAAACCGATGAAGCAATACACCCACGCGGAAATCGCCGACATCGCCGAAAAACTGGCGAGCTGGAAGATCGTGCCCGCCGGGACTGAAGGCTATCGCACGGCTGAAGTGACCCTGGGCGGGGTCGACACCCATGAGGTGTCGTCCAAGACCATGGAATCGCTGAAAAGCCCTGGGTTGTACTTCATTGGTGAAGTGCTGGATGTGACCGGGCATCTGGGCGGCTTCAACTTCCAGTGGGCGTGGGCTTCGGGTTATGCGGCGGCGCAATACGTCTGACGCTGTAGGAGCAAAGCTTGCTCGCGATAGCGGTCTTACAGTCGACATGGATGTTGAATGCATTGGCCTCTTCGCGGGCAAGCCTCGCTCCTACAGGTTGGCGTCGAACGTGATATAGCGAACGACGCGTCGAACGCGATATTGCGCATGGCACGGACCTGTAGGAGCGAGCGGTGCGACGATTCGACTTGCCCGCGAAAGCGTCCGAACAGACAACACAGAACCATCAAGGGAACAGATTTTGCTGTCAGATGTGATCGGCGCCATTGCGTCGGCGTCATTACTGGCTCAATTTAGCGTCATCGCCTCGGAAGGCCCTCGCACTTCATGTCATCGACCCCTTTTAGTCAGTCTCTACGCCGCCTCTGGGCGCTGGATAAATTCAGTTACAGCGTAAGGGTGTTCATCGCCCTGACCGGCAGCATGGCCGTCTGTTGGTACCAGGATGAAATGGGGCTGTTGATCCCGTTGTTCCTGGGCATCATCGCCAGCGCCCTGGCCGAGACCGACGACAGTTGGCAGGGCCGCCTCAACGCGCTGGCCGTGACGCTGGTGTGTTTCAGCATCGCCGCGTTCTCGGTCGAATTGCTGTTCCCCTACCCCATCATCTTCATCATCGCCCTGGCCCTGGCCGCGTTCGGCCTGACCATGCTCGGTGCGCTGGGCGAACGCTATGGCGCGATTGCCTCGGCGACGTTGATCCTGTCGGTCTACACCATGATCGGCGTGGACCAGCGCGGCGGCGCGGTGACCGATTTCTGGCACGAACCGGTGCTGCTGGTGGCCGGTGCCGCCTGGTACGGCTTGCTCTCGGTGTTGTGGCAGGCGCTGTTTTCCAATCAGCCGGTGCAGCAGAGTCTGGCGCGGTTGTTCCGGGAATTGGGGTTGTACCTGAAGCTCAAGTCATCGCTGTTCGAACCGATCCGGCAACTGGACGTGGAAGCCCGGCGCCTGGAGCTGGCCCAGCAAAACGGCCGGGTGGTCGCCGCGTTGAACGTGGCCAAGGAAATCATTCTGCACCGGGTCGGCAACGGTCGGCCGGGCTCGAAAGTCAGCCGTTACCTAAAACTCTATTTCCTCGCCCAGGACATCCACGAGCGCGCCAGTTCTTCGCACTACCCTTACAACGCCCTGGCCGACGCGTTCTTCCACAGCGACGTGATGTTCCGTTGCCAGCGCCTGCTGCGCCAACAAGGCAAAGCCTGCCGGGCCCTGGCCGAATCGATCCAGATGCGCCAGCCCTTCGTCTACGACGCCAGCTTCGCCGAAGCCCTGGGCGACCTGCACGCCTCCCTCGAACACCTGCGCATCCAGAGCAACCCGGCCTGGCGCGGATTGCTGCGTTCCTTGCGCGCACTGGCGGCCAACCTCGGCACTCTCGACCGTTTGCTCAGCGACGCGAGCAACCCCGACGCCCTCGCCGACGCCACCGACAGTAGCCTGCTCGACCGCTCGCCGCGCAACCTCAAGGATGTGTGGCTGCGCTTGCGCACCCAACTGACGCCGACCTCGTTGCTGTTCCGCCACGCCCTGCGTTTGCCCCTGGCGCTGAGCATCGGCTACGCCATGGTGCATTTGATCCACCCGTCCCAGGGTTACTGGATCATCCTCACCACACTCTTTGTCTGCCAACCGAACTACGGCGCCACCCGGCGCAAACTTGGGCAGCGGATCATCGGCACCGCCATCGGCCTGACCCTGGCCTGGGCGCTGTTCGATCTGTTTCCCAATCCACTGGTGCAGTCGTGCTTCGCCATCGCCGCCGGGGTGGTGTTCTTTATCAACCGCACCACGCGCTACACCCTGGCGACGGCGGCGATCACCCTGATGGTGCTGTTCTGCTTCAACCAGGTCGGCGACGGTTACGGGCTGTTCCTGCCGCGCCTGTTCGATACCTTGCTCGGCAGCCTGATCGCCGGCCTCGCGGTGTTCCTGTTCCTGCCGGACTGGCAGGGTCGACGCCTGAACAAAGTGCTGGCCAACACCCTGACCTGCAACAGCATTTACCTGCGCCAGATCATGCAGCAATACGCCGCCGGCAAAAGCGACGACCTGGCCTATCGCCTGGCCCGACGCAACGCGCACAACGCCGATGCGGCGCTGTCGACCACATTGGCCAACATGCTGATGGAGCCCGGGCATTTCCGGAAGGAAGCGGATGTCGGGTTCCGCTTCCTGGTGCTGTCCCACACGTTGCTCAGCTATTTGTCAGGGCTCGGCGCGCACCGCGAGACGCAATTGCCGCCGGACGTGCGCGAGCATTTGATCGATGGCGCCGGGGTGAGCCTGGCGGCCAGCATCGACGAAATCGCCCAGGGGTTGGCGAGCAAACTGCCGGTGGCGATCCAAAGCGACGCGGAAGAGGCACTGGCCAATGAGCTGGAGCAGATGCCGGACGAGATCGATGAAGGACAGCGGCTGGTGCAGACGCAGTTGGCGTTGATCTGTCGGCAGTTGGGGCCGTTGCGCACGCTGGCGGCGCATCTGATTAAAGACACCAGCGAGGTCTGAGATTTGTAGCGGCTGGGCGGGCCTCTTCGCGGGCAAGCCTCGCTCCTACACGGGTTGTGTCGTGCCGAAAATCACGGATTCACCCCAACCCACTTGCCGCTTGAAGCTCAAAACCTGCCGCTGCCCTACATCCCATGCTGCTTCATCAACCGCTCATAACTCCCATCCGCCTTCATCGCCGCAATCTCCCGATCAAACCCCGCCACGATCTGCTCATGCGCCGGGTTCTTCAGGCTGACCAGAATGTGCAGGCTGTTCTCGCTCAAGGGCTTGGGCAAAAACTCGACCGTATTGCGCACCCTGGACGATTCCCGGGCCAGGTAATAACGGGCGACGAATTCATCTTCCAGGGTCAACTTGACCCGGTCGGCCGCGAGCATGCGCACGGCCATGGCGAAGTTGTGCACCGGGACTTTCTGCAGCGCTTTATCCTCATCGAATTCCGGCGAATAGGCGTAACCGCGCACCACGGCGATCGGGTAGGTGTGCAGTTGCTGCAGGTTGTTGTATTCGATGGGTGCGTCTTTGCGCTTGATGAAGCGCACGCGATTGAGCAGGTACTCGGCGGAAAACTGCCCGAGTTTGGTCCGGTCGTCGTTGTACCAGGCGTTGACTAGCACGTCGTAGCGGCCCTCGCCCACGCCCAGCAAGGCGCGCGCCCAGGGCACCTGCTCGAAATCGCTGGCGTAACCGGCCCGGGCCAGTGCCGTGCTGACGATGTCCGTGGCCAAGCCACCGTTGACCAGCGTGGCATCGGTAAAGGGCGGCCAGGCATCGGCCACCAGACGCAGCTTTTCCGCTGCCGCAGTCTGAGTCAGCAACAGCAAGCCAATCAAAGCAAAAGCTCGATGCAATCGCGGCATGCTAGAAAATCCTTAGCGGGCGGGCGGCCCGACGTGTTTTCAGCCAAAACTCCAAGACTCGAATACCGGCGCAGCGGTACTAAACCTTAGCTCATGGAAGCCAATGCACAGCGCTGACTTGCAGATTACACAAAGAAGACAAGGGCGCGCGAAATGAATGATGGCATTTTGGCCTTTATCACAGATTTCTCAGTCATCAAGACATCTTTCGCCCAGACGCCTAGTATCGCAGGGACGTAATTCAAGGAATGTGAAGATGACAATCGAGTGGGTCTGCAAACATCACAGCGATCTGGGTAAAGAGCAGCTGTATGCCATTTTGAAACTGCGCGCCGAGGTGTTTGTGGTCGAGCAGCGCTGTGCCTATCAGGACGTCGATGGCCAGGACCTTGAAGGCGACACCTGCCATTTGATGGGCTGGAGCGGGGATGCGCTGCTGGCGTACCTGCGCTTGCTCGACCCGGAATTGCAGGGTGGCGACGTGGTCATCGGACGCGTGGTGACGGCGCCTGAAGGCCGTGGCCAGGGGCTGGGGCATGAAATGATGGAACAGGCGTTGAAACAGGCTGAGAAGCGCTGGCCGGAAGTGCCGATCTATCTGTCGGCGCAGGCGCATTTGCAGGGGTATTACGGGCGGTATGGGTTTGTCGCGGTTGGGGAGCAATACCTGGAGGATGATATTCCGCATATCGGGATGCGGCGTACTTGAGGGCCTCTTCGCGGGCAAGCCTCGCGCCTACAGGTTCGCGCGATTTTATGCACGACGCCTTACCTGTAGGAGCAAGGCTTGCCCGCGAAGGCGTCAGCCCAGGCGCGGCAAATCTCAGGGATATTCCAACACCGCTTTAATCTGCCGCAAATTGCGCTCGATCCACCCGCGATCAATCGCCCCCCACTCGCGAATCCGGTAACGCCCGGCATGATTGCGTGCGCCGTCTTCCTGCTCGAACTCGCAAACAATGTCCAGATCCGCCAGCGCCGCGATGGTGTCCTGGGCCGTACGCCGGGGCATGCCGGTGACTTCGGTCAGGGTCGGCACGCTGCTGGCCAGTCCGCTGTCGATCAGGTACGCCACGTATAGCCGGCGGTAGAAGCTGCTTTTGGTTTTGCTGACGTCCATCCGGACACTCCTTATTGCATATCCCGCCAAGTCAGATACACCCGCAGATCAAACTCCACCTGGTGATACCCCGGCAACATGTGTTCGCACAGTTTGTAGAACGCCTTGTTGTGATCCGACTCTTTGAAATGCGCCAGCTCATGCACCACGATCATTTTCAGGAACTCCGACGGCGCTTCCTTGAACAGCGACGCCACGCGGATTTCCTTCTTGGACTTGAGCTTGCCGCCCTGCACCCGGGAAATCGTGGTGTGCAGGCCGAGGGCGCGGTGGGTCAGGTCCAGGCGATTATCGAACAACACCTTGTCGATGGCCGGGGCGTTGCGCAGGTATTCCTGCTTCAGGTCCAGGGCGTAGGTGTACAACGCCTTGTCACTTTGCACCGCGTGCTTTTGCGGGTAACGCTGGGTCAGGTAGTCGCCCAGCCGACCGTCGGCGATCAACTGGCGCACCTGGTCCTGCAACGCAGCGGGATAGGCCTGGAGGTATTTCAACGCGGTCATTGGGCGGGCAACACGAATCACGAAAAGGTCGCCAGTGTAGCGAATTCAGCGGTGCAGCGCGCTCCAGTCGAAGGGCTGCACAAACTCCCCGGCATCGTCGGAGGTCATGGGCCGCGCCACCAAAAAACCCTGCACATACTCGCAGCCGTTGGCCTGCAGCCAGTCATATTGCGCCACCGTTTCCACCCCTTCGGCGATCACCAGCAGACCGTATTGCTTGCACAGATCGATCACCGTGCGCACCAGCGAGGCATCCCGCGTCGACTCCGGCAGCCGCGCAATCAAATGCCGGTCGAGCTTGAGAGTGTCCAGCTCCAGGTCCCGCAGATGCGCCAGCGAACACGGTCCCGAACCGAAGTCATCCAGCGCCACCCGCACCCCCAGATTGCGCAGCAAACGCAGCTGCTTGCGGGTTTCGTCGGGGTTGATCATCAACGCTTCTTCGGTGACCTCGACTTCTATCTGGCTCGGCCGCAATGCATGGCGCTCCAGGGTTTGCCGCAACTCCGTGACCAGGTTCGGCATGCCGAATTGCGTACTGCTCAAACTCACCCCCAGCACCAGGTCCTCGGCGAACAAGGTTTCCCAGGCCTTACGCTGCTTGGCGCTGCGATGGTAAATCCAGCTGCCCAGGCGACTGATCAACCGCGCCTCTTCCAGCAACGGCAAAAACAGCCCCGGCGGCACATCGCCGACACTCGGGTGCTGCCAGCGCAGCAACGCCTCAAAACCGCGAGTCTGCCCGCCATTGATCGCCACTTGCGGCTGATACACCAGGTTGAAATCACGGTTCTCAATGGCGGTGCGCACACTCTCTTCCAGCATCAAGCGCGAACGCGCCCGGCCGTTCATTTCGTGATCGTAGAAGCGATATTGCTGACGCCCGGCGCGCTTGGCTTCGTACATCGCGATGTCGGACGCGCGCAGCAAACCGTCGAGGTTGGAACCACAATCCGGGTACGTGGCAATACCGATGCTGGCGCCGAGGGCGATGTCCAACCCTTCGATCTGCTGACAGATCGACACACGCTCGATCAGCTTCTCGGCAATCTTTGCCGCTTGCTCCGGAAACTCCAGGTCCAGCAGCGCGGTGAATTCATCGCCGCCCATGCGCGCCAGAATGTCGAAGGGCCGCAGGCAGGCCTTCAACTGCTCGGACACCCAGCGCAACACCCGGTCGCCAGCGTCGTGGCCGAGGGAATCATTGACCCGTTTGAAGCCGTCCAGATCCAGGTACAACAGCACCCAGGCACTGTCGGAACGTTCGCCGCGCAGCAGCAGGTTTTCCACGGTCTGGTGGAAACCACGGCGGTTGAGCAGCCCGGTCAGCGGATCGGTGACGGCCTGGAACTCCAGTTGCTGATGCAGATGGCGCACCACCGACATGTCCAGCACCGTCACCACCATCGCGTGTTGCTCGGAGGGCAGCGGCGCGCAGGACAACGCCACCGGCACCTGCTGGCCCGGCGCCGTGCGCAGCAGCGCGTCGTGCAGGCGCAGGGTTTCGCCGCGTTTGTAACCGGTATACAGGTCGGAATCGGCCCAGATCGGGATGTGCGGTTTTTGCAGGAAGTCCAAAAACTCCCGGCCCTGCAGGTCCTTGACCGTGGCATTGAGCAGCCGCGACATCGCCGGGTTGGCAAAACGAATCAGACCGTCCTCACCCACCACCAGAATGCCTTCGGCGGCGTTATCCAGCACCGAGGCGTTAAAGGCGCGGGCGACCTCCAGATCGTGGCTCAGGCGCTGCAAGGCCCGGCGGTTGCGCTGATGCTCCAGCAACGCCTGGACTTTGGGCTTGAGGATTTGCGGGTCGAAGGGTTTGAACAGGTAATCCACCGCGCCGCTGGCGTAGCCCTTGATCACGGCGTCCTGGGACTGTTCGTTGGCGGTGAGGAAAATGATCGGGGTCAAGCGGGTGCGCTGACTGCCGCGCATCAACCGCGCGACTTCAAAACCATCCATGCCCGGCATCTGCACATCCAGCAGCACCAGGTCGACATCGTGTTCAAGCAGCAAGCTGAGGGCCTCGAAGCCCGAGGCGGCGGTCATGACCTGCCAGTCCTGGCGCTGTAACAAGGCGCGCATGCTGATCAGGTTTTCAGGGTAATCATCAACGATTAAAAGGACAGAGCTGCCTTCACTTGGCGTGGGTTGCGCGCATTCCATGCTGCTTCTCTTGTTCGGGGCGACAGGCCGGTTTCTCGTGAAAACCGGACAAATACTACGCCTTCACTCTAGACCCGGATCCGAAAAAGCAGTAGGTGTCATCGCGCCATCATGTAACCAAACCGTCCATAACCCGACTAACGGTCGGCGCTACAGCCCCCGAAAACCGGGAAAGATGGCTTTTTGACAGGATGTTGACGTCAATCTTCTGCCCGGCGGGCATTAACAAAGCACGCGACTACGCTTATAAAGGCAGCCCTCCAAGGCCCGTGCTAGAGCTTGTGGCACGGGCGTGCAGCATGAATTCGTGGAAGCTTTGTCTATGATCGATCTCGCAACATGGAACCTCAGTGTTCCTGTCGGCAATCCGCCTTACACCGTCGAAACAGCCAAACTGGTGAAGGGTTTCAAGGACCAATACTTCCATTCCGACACCGGCACCCTGTTCTTCTGGTCCCCGGTCACCGGCTCCAAAACCGCAAACGCCAAATACCCCCGCACCGAACTTCGCGAAACCTACAGCAACGGCACCCTGCGCAACTGGCTCTACCCGGACGCCGACAATTCCCTGCGCGCCACCCTCGCGGTGAACCAGGTGCCGAGCTCCGGCAAGATCGTCATAGGCCAGATCCACGCCTATGAAAGCCAGAAACCGTTGATCAAGCTTGAATATCAATTCAAGACCAGCACGCAAACGGGCAACATCGTCGCCAAAGTGCGCATGCACCCCGATGACGGCGAAGGGCGGGTGATCACCATCGCCACCGGCGTGAAGCTGGATCAGGAGTTTTCCTACCTCCTGCACCTGAGCCCGGGCGGTCAATTGGGTATCAGTGCGGCGGGTTATCAGTGGGATTCAAACATCAGCGCGACGTGGCGCGACAAACCGCTGTATTTCAAGGCGGGCGTGTATGTGCAGGACCACACCGGGTATACCAGCGAGGGTGGGAAAGTGACGTTCAGCAAGCTGGATATCGATCACGACAAGTAAGCCTTCTGCCCTGATCGTTCCCACGCGCAGCAAAGGAATGCAGCCCGGGACGCTCCGCGTCCCATCCAGAGCCCAACGCAGAGCGTCCGATGAGGCATTTTGTGGCGAGGGGGCTTGCCCCCGTTGGGCTGCGCAGCAGCCCCAATTAATCTCAAGCCTTCCGCAAATCCCGTAGGAATAATGCCTTTATGGCGAGGGAGCTTGCTCCCGCCGGGCGGCGAAGCAGCCCCATCCACCTGCCACCGCATTCCTACAGCCCCACCGCAACGCCCGGTTTTGCGGCGGCTGCGCCGCCGAACGGGGGCAAGCCCCCTCGCCACAAGGGTTATGCGCCGCCCTACAGTGCGGTTGCAGCCATCAAAGTCGCCGCTTATAGTTCGCCCCGTCGCTGACAGCAGTCGGCGATAGGGTTTCGCAGCCCTACCGAGTTAAAACCGCAACCGTCAAAATCCGACATAGGCGATGTCCGCCTATGTTCGGCTTTTATATGGCGGCTGTGCGTGGGAGACCTTCGGGTCTGCCGGGTCTTAACTCCTCGGTCTGCGAACCCGCGCACAGTTGCCACCCAATTTGTTTCGCAGCAAACGGTGGTGAATTCTTTCTTGAGTTAAGGATTTCCCATGACAGATCAACAACCGCCGCGCCGCTTCACCCCCATGTCCCAATTCGCCACCGACTACCCCGTCCTACTCATCGACAGCGACGCCCCGCTCCGCGAATTGCACAACTGCGTCAGCGAACGCCTCAACGCCGTCATCAAATACCTCAACCTCATGGCCTGCACCAGCCTGCCGGACTACGCCGAAAACGACATCAACACCGTCAGCAACATCGCGTTGATTCTGCTGCGGGATGTGGGTGATGTATTTAAGGTGATTGAAAAGCGTGGGTTTGATACGCCTTAACCATCGCACTAATCATCAACCGATAAAAACCCGCACGACGGCGGGTTTTTATTAGCGCGATTTTTATTCCGACTCTTTTGGAAGCGTGAAAGACGCAGGTCCTTTCGAGTGTTTGATTATGCCTTCCGCCATCCCTGAATCAACAGGTTGCTTCTGCGAACTTGCTGGTTTTTTTGTATCTTCAGGCCGTGCTTTTCGTGTAGTCATCATGGCGTACTCTTTTAAAATGAACCAGATTTACCTACTCGCACCTACACACTCAACGATAGACACTCCACCCTAAATAATCACCTGTTAGAAATAACAGTCCTTAATACAATTTTGCGATAACAAAATCTCAAACTCTTGCGCCACACTATTACAAAACTCTAGATTACGAGCGCGAGGCCAGCCAACCAGGGGACGATTAAATAAATCTGTCCACTTTTTGCTCTTTAACTGCTTTAGCTGTGAGCCAATTTTTCTGTTCTTAAATAAATTCGCCTCCATTTATTCCGTATTTAATTTCAAAAAAATATAAAGGACTGTCATTTCTTACAGGTTACGCACAGCAACGCACTGCCTATCCTAAGCACGAAACATGAAAAACATCTAACGGAGAAGGCGAGTTCTCCCTTAGTACTACTTATGATACAAAAAAGGAGTTTTTACATCATGACAGACGTTAGCGCACCTGTTTTACAGACAGCAAACGGCAGTTACGGCCGAATAGACATTGTAGGATTCGGAGCAAACCCAGGCTGGCGAATAGATGTTCATAAAGCAGGAACGGGAGAGTACTTGGGAGCCGGCCCAGTCGGTGACGACGGAGGTTTTTCATTTACTGCGAACTATAATATCATGCAAAGTCTCACAGGAACCTACCACGTTCAGATACGGCAAACGGACGGCTCTACATATTCCTATTGGAGCCAAGCATTGGAAACTACTGTACTTTGATCTTGAGCGGAAGGGACTTAAAAAGGGACAGATTTATTTATTCTGTCCCGCCCCTAGCTTTGGGTTGAGCAGTTACCACTAGTCACGCTCAACCAACTCGACAAGACTTTTAATATCAATACGGTTATCGACTATTTCAAGCCCCCCCTAAGGCCGCAGTGACTCTAAACACCGTATATAACGCGACATTCTCACCAGCCTCCAACGCCACAATGGTCTTTCGACTGCATTTCGCTCTCTGCGCCAATTGCTGCTGGCTATAGCCTTTGGCACGGCGTAATTGGCGTAGCCTTTCAGCAAATACTGCCGGGTTGTACAGAACCATATATGTCGCCTATAACGGACTTTTGGGGTTTTACTCCTTGGCTATGTCCACTATAAGTGACATCGCAGCGCACTTATGTCAGCCCATTCCGAAAGTGAAGATTGCGCACACAAAAAACCCGCCTCTCGGCGGTTTTTTTATCAACGCTGTTTAACGCCCAGCCATAATTAACCTTAGTGTAAAAAGGGGACGGATTTATTTATCCACCACCTTCATGCCTAACGACAACCACTCCCCATAAATAATCACCTGTAAGAAATAACAGTTCCTAATACAATTTTGCGATAACAGAGCAATAAGATATGATACAAAATCTTACAACGAATCCATAGACTATTTCCTGCCACGGCCTGCTACGCTTCCTGAAACGTACAAGGAAGTAGGTGGCTATATGCCTAGAGCAGCACGCATTGTATTACCCAACTATCCGCATCATGTTGTGCAACGAGGCCACAACAAACAGGTGGTCTTCGCCCACACAAACGACTTCGGAGGTTACCTGGCGGACTTGCAAGAACTCAAAACCGTCTTTGATGTGAAGGTGTACGCATTTTGTCTAATGACCAACCATGTCCACTTGTTACTTGCGCCTAGTGACTCAACAGGCCTAGGCAAGCTGATGAAAGCCTTGGCAGCGCGAATGACGCGGCACCGCAACAAACTGGAAGGACGCTCGGGCACGCTATGGGAAAGTCGCTACAAATCCAGCATCGTTCAGACCGATACCTACTTGCTGGCCTGTAGCCGATATATCGAACTTAACCCCGTACGCGCGCAAATGGTTCAACGTGCACAAGACTACCCTTGGTCCAGCCTGCGTCTACGGCTCAACGAATCGCCTGAAAGCAATTGGCTGGACAATCCCCCTGGCTACCTTGACCTCGGCGCAACGCCCGCCGAACGCCTTGCCCGCTACCACTCCTTCATGGACCAGCCGATTCCCACCTCGGAACTGCAACTGATAAGAGGGGCTCTTCAACGAGGGCAACTGACAGGCAACTCGCAATTTACGGATGAAATTGAAAAAATTACGGGATTGCGGATAACAGAAAGAGCACGGGGACGGCCGGCGAAATAGGTCAATACGATAGTTGTCATTAGAGGGGATCGATTAAATAAATCTGTCCCCTTTTCCCCAAAATAAATCCGCCCCCTTTTCCTTTGTTTTAATATCCATAACAAAAAGATCTTAAGAACTGTCAACTTTTACAGCTGACAGCGAAACCTGCGCCACCTACCATTCAATACGAAACAAACAAAAGGAAAAGAACAGACAAATAAACCTGACCCTTTTCCTCCAGCAAAAAAACTATTAAACATTTTAAAAGGATTACTATCATGGGTGCTCTAGTCGGAACTTTCTATGGCGCGTATGGCCAGGATCATATATACCTTACCGTCAACAGTAGTGACGACATTGGCGGAGCGGTAAACGCAACTGCCATTGTTAATGGGCAAACTGGCCCGCTAACAGGAACGCAAAAAATCGGCGCTACCACTACAACCATTATGCTGACCGGCAGTGTAGGCGTGAACGCAGAAAGTTGGACATTCAACACTTCCGACTTTAATGCTTTGCAGGGAAGTCGCAACTTTGCAGGCGCCACAGGAGTCTGGAACTCTCAGCAATTTGGCTTGGGACGAATTTCTTAGCCCCCAAGAAAAAACAGATAAAAAAAGTAAATAGATTTATTTAATCTACCCCTTAATTCTCTCCACAAAAAAACCCGCCTCTCGGCGGGTTTCTTATCAACGCAGCTTAACGCCCAGGCTTAGTTCACCTTAGCGTTCAACTCACCTTTCAGATAACGCTGATACATCGCTTCCAACGAGATCGGCTTGATCTTCGAAGCATTACCGGCAGTACCAAACGCTTCATAACGAGCGATACACACATCACGCATGGCGGTCACGGTCGCGCCGAAGAACTTGCGCGGGTCGAATTCGCTTGGGTTGGTGGCCATCAGGCGACGCATCGCACCGGTGGACGCCAGACGCAGGTCGGTGTCGATGTTGACCTTGCGCACGCCGTGCTTGATGCCTTCGACGATTTCTTCAACCGGCACGCCGTAGGTTTCTTTGATGTCGCCGCCGTACTGGTTGATGATCGCCAGCCAGTCTTGTGGGACCGAAGACGAGCCGTGCATCACCAGGTGGGTGTTGGGGATGCGTTTGTGGATTTCTTTGATGCGGTCGATGGCCAGCACGTCGCCGGTCGGTGGTTTGGTGAACTTGTAGGCGCCGTGGCTGGTGCCGATGGCGATGGCCAGGGCGTCGACCTGGGTGCGTTTGACGAAGTCAGCGGCTTCTTCCGGGTCGGTCAGCATTTGGCTGTGATCCAGAACGCCTTCGGCGCCGATGCCGTCTTCTTCACCGGCCATGCCGGTTTCCAGGGAACCCAGGCAGCCCAGCTCGCCTTCTACCGATACGCCGCAGGCGTGAGCCATGGCCACGGTTTGTTGGGTGACGCGGATGTTGTAGTCGTAGTCGGTCGGGGTCTTGCCGTCTTCGCCCAGGGAACCGTCCATCATCACCGAGCTGAAGCCCAGTTGGATGGAGCGCTGGCAGACGTCAGGGCTGGTGCCGTGGTCCTGGTGCATGCACACCGGGATGTGCGGGAATTCTTCGATGGCCGCTAGGATCAGGTGACGCAGGAACGGGGCGCCGGCGTATTTGCGAGCACCGGCCGAAGCCTGGACGATCACCGGGGAGTCAGTCTTGTCAGCGGCTTCCATGATGGCGCGCATCTGCTCAAGGTTGTTGACGTTGAAGGCTGGAACGCCGTAGCCGAATTCGGCTGCGTGGTCCAACATCTGGCGCATGCTGATAAGTGCCATTGTGTGTGTCTCTCCCGGTTTGGGTCGTTAATCGTGCCAGCCTGCCGTAGCGGCGGCGGCTATTCAAGTTATTGCAGATCGGGGGTGGGTCCGGTCCGCTCATTCGGTATGACAAAAATCTCTACGAGCCATCGATGACCTGTAGGAGCAAAGCTTGCTCGCGAAAGCGGTTTAACCGCCAACACATGTGTTGAATGTGCTGGCCTCTTCGCGAGCAAGCTTCGCTCCTACAGGTTTGGCGCGAGCCTTCGATTACTCGGCTTTACAACCGCGGCCAATCAAATCATTGGTGGCGACCCAGTAAACCAGGCCTTCCTCACCTTTTACGTGAAACGCCAGCATGTCGTTGCTGTACAGCGAACCTTCGGCGCCCGGTTCAAGCTTCAAGCGGTAGACCTGATCGGCCCCGCCGAGGCGCACGTCGACTTCCCTAAGGCTGTCGTCGGTGTAGCGCCAGAGCACTTTGGCCTGGCTGTCGCAGGTCCAGGTGGTCCAGTTGTCCGCAGGCGCCGAGGTGTTGAACAGGTTGAAATTGGAGCAACCTGCCAGCAGTGCCAGCGCCATGACGGCGATAAAACCTTTCATCCATGTTCCTCGACCGACGGCGCACGCCGCCAGCCTTGATTAAAGAGTCAGACCCGTCAAGGGCAGCCATGTTCCTTGGCCGGGGTCTGTGTCTCGTATTTGTCCAGGCCATCGGGCCCGGAACGCTTGTTGAGCACCGGGTTGGTTTCAGCCTGCCAGTCGGCCTGGTAACAGCCTCTATCCGCCGGCGCAGACGGCGCGGGGTCCGGCTTGGCTTTCGGGTTACTCCCGCAAGCCGCCAGCGACACCGCGACGATCAACAGCGCTATCGTCCTGACCATATCAACACTCCTTTGCCTGGTCATTTGAGTGATCTCAGGCCTTGGCCCGGCTTTCCAGGACTTCAACCGCCGGCAGTACTTTGCCTTCGACGAACTCAAGGAACGCGCCGCCGCCGGTAGAAATGTAGGAGATCTGATCGGCAACGCCATATTTATCGATGGCCGCCAGGGTGTCGCCACCGCCGGCAATGGAGAACGCCGAGCTGTCCGCGATGGCCTGGGCCAGGACTTTGGTGCCGTTGCCGAACTGGTCGAATTCGAACACGCCCACCGGGCCGTTCCACAGGATGGTCTTGGACGACTTCAGCAACTCGGCGAAATTCGCCGCGGTCTGTGGGCCGATGTCCAGGATCATGTCGTCGGCGGCTACGTCGGCAATCAGCTTGACGGTAGCGGTGGCGCTTTCCGCGAATTCCTTGGCGACTACGACGTCCACCGGCAGCGGCACGCTGACTTTGGCGGCGATGGCGCGGGCGGTGTCCAGCAGGTCCGGTTCGTACAGGGATTTGCCGACCGGGTGACCGGCGGCGGCCAGGAAGGTGTTGGCAATGCCGCCGCCGACGATCAGCTGGTTGCAGATCTGGCTCAGGCTGTTGAGCACGTCGAGTTTGGTCGAGACCTTGGAGCCGGCCACGATGGCAGCCATTGGCTGGGCCGGGGCGCCGAGGGCTTTGCCCAGTGCGTCCAGTTCAGCAGCCAGCAGCGGGCCGGCGGCGGCGACTTTGGCGAACTTGGCCACGCCGTGGGTCGAACCCTCGGCGCGGTGAGCGGTGCCGAAAGCGTCCATCACGAACACGTCGCACAGGGCGGCGTATTGCTGGGCCAGTTCGTCAGCGTTCTTTTTCTCGCCTTTGTTGAAGCGCACGTTTTCGAACAGCACGATGTCGCCGGCCTTGACGTCAACGCCGCCCAGGTAATCGGCCACCAGCGGCACGTCGCGGCCCAGGGCCTTGCTCAGGTAGTCGGCGACGGGCTTGAGGCTGTTCTCGGCCGAGAACTCGCCTTCGGTCGGACGGCCAAGGTGCGAGCAGACCATCACGGCCGCGCCTTTTTCCAGGGCCAGCTTGATGGTCGGCAGCGAAGCCAGGATACGCGCATCGCTGGTGACAACACCGTCCTTGACTGGGACGTTGAGGTCTTCGCGGATCAGTACGCGCTTACCTTGCAGATCGAGGTCGGTCATCTTCAACACGGTCATGGGTCGCAATTCCTGAATTACTGTTTTTGAGTGACAGAAAGTGGAGCAGCTATGTGCAGATAGTGTTCTGCAACGTCCAGCATTCGGTTGGCAAAACCCCATTCGTTGTCGAACCAGGCCAGGATGTTCACCAGCCGTGGGCCGGAAACGCGGGTCTGACTGGCATCGACGATGGCCGAATGTGGGTCGTGATTGAAATCACAGCTTGCGTGGGGAAGCTCGGTGTAAGCCAGCAGACCTTTGAGCGGGCCACTGGTGGCGGCTTCGCGCAGGATCCGGTTGACCTCCACGGCGTCGGTGTCGCTGACGGTTTGCATCGTAATGTCGAGACACGACACGTTCACCGTCGGCACGCGTACGGCTTTGGCCTGAATTCGCCCGGCAAGTTCCGGCAGCAGACGTTCGATGCCGCGCGCCAGACCAGTGGACACCGGGATCACCGACTGGAACGCCGAACGGGTGCGGCGCAGGTCTTCATGATGGTAGGCGTCGATCACCGGCTGGTCGTTCATCGCCGAGTGGATGGTGGTGATCGACACGTATTCCAGACCAATGGCCTGGTCCAGCAGACGCAACAGCGGCACGCCGCAGTTGGTGGTGCAGGACGCGTTGGACACCAGCAGCTCGTCGCCGGTCAGGCAATCCTGGTTCACGCCGTAGACGATGGTGGCGTCGACATCCGCCTCGCTGGCCATCGGCTGGGAAAACAGCACGCGGGGAGCGCCGGCGTCGAGGAAGCGCTGGCCATCGGTGCGGGTGTGGTAAGCGCCGGAGCACTCCAGCACCAGATCGACGCCCAACGACGCCCAATCGATGCCTTCGGGGGTAGCACTGCGCAGGACCTTCACGCAGTTGCCATTAATATGCAGACAATCGTCCTCCACCCGCACTTCGCCGGGGAAACGCCCGTGAGTGGAGTCGAAGCGTGTCAGGTATTCGATGCTGGCCATGTCTGCCAGATCGTTGATCGCGACAATTTCAAACCCGGCCTTCTCGCCTCGCTCAAACAACGCACGCAAGACGCAACGACCAATCCGGCCGTAGCCGTTGAGTGCAACTTTGTAGGGATGCGGTTGGGGCATGGGGTTCTCGATTACCGTGGTGAATCCGTTGTTGCAGTGCTGGCAGGGCCGACGCCTTCGCGGGCAAGCCTCGCTCCTACAGGTTTTCGGCTGTCATGAAAAACAACACGACCCCTTGTAGGAGCGAGGCTTGCCCGCGAAGAGGCCAGCCCGGACAACGCAACCTTCGGACTTAGTCTTCCAGCAGCTCTTCAGCCTGACCCAGGATGTTTTCCAGGGTGAAACCGAATTCTTCGAACAAGGCTGGCGCAGGCGCCGACTCGCCAAAGGTGGTCATGCCGATGACACGACCTTCCAGGCCCACGTACTTGTACCAGTAGTCCGCGTGAGCGGCCTCGATGGCGATACGCGCACTGACCTGCAACGGCAGAACGGCTTGCTTGTAGCCAGCGTCCTGAGCATCGAACACGCTGGTGCACGGCATCGAAACGACGCGTACCTTGCGGCCTTGCTCGGTCAGTTTGTCGTAAGCCTGAACCGCCAGACCCACTTCCGAACCGGTGGAGATCAGGATCAGCTCAGGCTCGCCTGCGCAGTCCTTCAACACGTAACCGCCACGGGCGATGTCGGCGATCTGGCCGGCATCACGCTCCTGGTGCTGCAGGTTCTGACGCGAGAAGATCAGCGCCGAAGGGCCGTCCTTGCGCTCGATGGCCAGTTTCCAGCAAACAGCCGATTCAACGGCATCGGCTGGACGCCAGGTGTCGAGGTTCGGGGTGCTGCGCAGGCTGGTCAGTTGCTCGATCGGCTGGTGAGTCGGGCCGTCTTCGCCCAGACCGATGGAGTCGTGGGTGTAGACGAACACCACGCGTTTCTTCATCAGCGAGGCCATGCGCACCGCGTTGCGCGCGTATTCCATGAACATCAGGAAGGTCGCGCCGTAAGGCACCAGGCCACCGTGCAGGGACACGCCGTTCATGATCGCGCTCATGCCGAACTCGCGAACGCCGTAGTACATGTAGTTGCCGCTGGCGTCTTCAGCCGACACACCTTTGCAACCTTTCCACAGGGTCAGGTTGGAACCGGCCAGGTCAGCGGAGCCGCCGAGCAGTTCAGGCAGCAGCGGGCCGTAGGCATTCAGGGCGTTCTGGCTGGCTTTACGGCTGGCGATGGTTTCGCCCTTGGCCGCAACTTCCGCGATGTAAGCCGAGGCTTTTTCCGCAAAATCGGCTGGCAATTCACCGCTGAGGCGACGCACCAGTTCGTTGGCTTCGGTCGGGAACGCGGCGGAGTAAGCGGCGAAACGCTGGTCCCACTCGGCTTCGGCAGCGCGGCCTTTTTCCTTGGCGTCCCACTCGGCATAGATGTCAGCCGGGATTTCGAACGGGCCGTGGTTCCAGTTCAGCGCCTTGCGGGTCAGGGCGATTTCCGCGTCACCCAGTGGGGCGCCGTGGCAGTCTTCCTTGCCTTGCTTGTTCGGCGAACCGAAACCGATGGTGGTCTTGCAGCAGATCAGGGTCGGCAGCTCGCTTTTGCGCGCGGTCTCGATCGCAATCTTGATTTCTTCCGGGTCGTGACCGTCGACGTTGCGGATCACTTGCCAGTTGTAGGCTTCGAAACGCTTCGGCGTGTCGTCGGTGAACCAGCCTTCGACTTCGCCATCGATGGAGATGCCGTTGTCATCGTAGAAGGCGATCAGTTTGCCCAGACCCAAGGTACCGGCCAGGGAGCCGACTTCGTGGGAAATGCCTTCCATCATGCAGCCATCACCCAGGAACACGTAGGTGTGGTGGTCGACGATGTTGTGGCCAGGACGGTTGAACTGCGCCGCCAGGACTTTCTCAGCCAGGGCGAAACCCACGGCGTTGGCCAAGCCTTGGCCCAGTGGACCGGTGGTGGTTTCAACGCCTGGGGTGTAGCCGAATTCCGGGTGACCCGGGGTGCGGCTGTGCAGTTGGCGGAACTGCTTGAGGTCTTCGATCGACAGGTCGTAGCCGGTCAGGTGCAGCAGCGAGTAGATCAGCATCGAGCCGTGGCCGTTGGACAGCACGAAGCGGTCACGGTCGGCGAACGATGGATTGCTTGGGTTGTGCTTGAGGTAGTCACGCCACAGCACTTCGGCGATATCCGCCATACCCATAGGGGCACCCGGATGGCCGCTGTTGGCTTTTTGCACGGCATCCATGCTGAGGGCACGAATGGCGTTGGCACGCTCACGACGGCTTGGCATCGCTGATCTCCTAGGGTTTGAATAAAACGAAACGGAAAAAAGGCGAGCATTTTCCCTCACCCACCCGCCTCGGGGCAATGACAGATAGTCATCTAGAGACGTTTTTCCAATGGATAACGACGGTTTCGGCGGGTGAAACCTTTCTGCTATTCGTTTGTAGAGACAACAGCGCCTTGAGAAGTGCCATCTATCGAGCAATATCAAAACTTTTTGATATTGCTCTTGCGAGGCTTTCTGACCATCACTAGACTGCTGGCCCTATGAATCTACGCGTGCCTTCCATTCAACATGACGATTGCGATGAGCTGGCGGCCTTGTGCAAGGCCGGTGGCGATCCTCTACGCCTGAATGTATTGCGCGCGCTGGCCAACGATTCGTTTGGCGTACTGGAACTGGCGCAGATCTTCGGCATCGGTCAATCCGGCATGAGTCACCACCTCAAGGTCCTGGCCCAGGCCGACCTGGTGGCGACCCGCCGTGAAGGCAACGCGATTTTCTATCGTCGCGCCCTGCCCCACACCGACTTGCTGGGCGGCCAGTTACACGCGGCCTTGCTGGACGAAGTGGACAACCTGACCCTGCCGGCCGATGTGCAATTGCGGATCGCTCAGGTACACGGGCAACGGGCGGCGGCCAGCCAGGACTTTTTCTCACGGGTGGCGGAGAAGTTTCGCGCCCAGCAAGACCTGATCGCCGGCCTGGCGCAGTACCGCGAAAGCGTGGTGGCGCTGCTCGACAAGCTGAGCTTCAGCGAAGGCGCCACGGCGATTGAAGTCGGCCCCGGCGATGGCGGTTTCCTGCCGGAACTGGCGCGCCGCTTCACCCAGGTCACGGCGCTGGACAACAGTCCGGCGATGCTCGAACTGGCGCGCCAGGTCTGTGAACGTGAAAGGCTGACTAACGTCAGCCTGCAATTGGCCGATGCATTGAATGGCGTAAGCCTGACCGCCGATTGCGTTGTACTGAACATGGTGCTGCACCATTTCGCCGCACCGGCCGAAGCGCTCAAGCACATGGCCGGCTTGCTGCAACCAGGCGGTAGCCTGTTAGTGACAGAGTTATGTAGCCACAACCAGAGTTGGGCCAGGGAGGCCTGCGGTGATCTATGGTTGGGGTTTGAACAGGACGATCTGGCCCGTTGGGCCACCGCTGCGGGACTCGTTCCCGGGGAAAGCCTCTATGTAGGCTTACGTAATGGTTTCCAGATTCAGGTCCGCCATTTTCAGCGGCCGGCTGGCGACACTCACCATCGGTAAATTCAGGAAAACATCGAGATGAGCGAATACTCCCTCTTCACCTCCGAGTCCGTGTCTGAAGGGCATCCGGACAAAATCGCCGACCAGATTTCCGATGCGGTGCTGGACGCCATCATTGCTGAAGACAAGTTCGCCCGTGTGGCGTGCGAGACTCTGGTCAAGACCGGCGTGGCAATCATCGCAGGTGAAGTCACCACGTCGGCCTGGGTCGATCTCGAAGAGATCGTGCGTAACGTCATTCTGGACATCGGCTACAACAGCTCCGATGTCGGCTTCGACGGTGCCACTTGCGGCGTGATGAACATCATCGGCAAGCAGTCCCCTGACATCAACCAGGGTGTCGACCGTGCCAAGCCTGAAGATCAGGGCGCCGGCGACCAGGGCCTGATGTTCGGCTACGCGAGCAACGAAACCGACGTGCTGATGCCAGCACCGATCACCTTCTCGCACCAGCTCGTGCAACGGCAAGCCGAAGCCCGTAAATCCGGCCTGCTGCCTTGGCTGCGCCCGGACGCCAAGTCACAAGTGACTTGCCGTTACGAAGGCGGCAAGGTTGTCGGGATCGACGCCGTTGTTCTGTCGACCCAGCACAACCCTGAAGTGTCGTACAAAGACCTGCGCGAAGGCGTGATGGAGCTGATCGTCAAGCACGTGCTGCCTGCCGAGTTGCTTACCAAGGACACCCAGTTCCACATCAACCCGACTGGCCAGTTCATCATCGGCGGCCCGGTTGGCGACTGCGGTCTGACCGGTCGCAAGATCATCGTCGACAGCTACGGCGGCATGGCCCGTCACGGCGGCGGCGCGTTCTCCGGTAAAGATCCATCGAAGGTTGACCGTTCGGCGGCTTATGCCGGTCGTTACGTGGCCAAGAACATCGTCGCGGCCGGCCTGGCCGAGCGTTGCGAGATCCAGGTTTCCTACGCGATCGGTGTTGCCCAGCCGACTTCGATCTCGTTGAACACCTTCGGCACCGGCAAAATCAGCGACGACAAAATCGTCAAACTGGTTCGCGAAGTGTTCGACCTGCGTCCATACGCCATCACCACCATGCTCGACCTGCTGCACCCGATGTACCAGGAAACCGCTGCGTACGGCCACTTCGGTCGCACCCCGGAAACCAAGACCGTGGGCGAAGACACCTTCACCACGTTCACCTGGGAAAAGACCGACCGCGCCGATTCGTTGCGCGCTGCTGCCGGCCTGTAAGACTTCCCCGGCGGTACCCAAAGCCCCGCACGGCTCGCGCCGTGCGGGGCTTTTTCATGCTGGAAAATCTGTCCTCGAAACACCCCGAAAAACACCCCGCTTTTACAAAACTGATGACCGACTAATCTTCCAGACATCCCAACGAGCAAGGACGCTCTCGATGCTCCCCAGCCTGCGCCTGTTTTTCGCCCTCCTGCTGACATCCCTGACCGCCAGCGCCGCCGATTGCCCCGACTGGGCACCCGCGCGTGCCCAAGCCGAAATCACCACCCTGCAACAGCAACTCGACCGTTGGGACGACAGCTACCACCGCAAGGGCCAATCCCTGATCGGCGACGAACTCTACGACCAGTCCCGAGCCCGGCTGACGCAATGGCGCACCTGTTTAAACCTCGCCCCTGCCCCTGAACCGCTGCGAACGGCGGGCGGCAAGGTGCCTCACCCCATCGTCCACACGGGGTTGGAAAAACTCCACGACGGACCCGCCGTCGAACACTGGCTGCGCGATCGCAAGGATGTCTGGATTCAGCCAAAGGTCGACGGCGTGGCGGTATCGCTGATCTACAGCAAAGGCCTGCTGCAACAGGCGATCAGTCGCGGCGACGGCATGAACGGCCAGGACTGGACCGCCTCCGCACGCCAGATCGCCGGCATCCCCCAGCAACTGAAGCAACCAATGGACGTCCTCGTGCAAGGCGAACTCTACTGGCGCCTGACCGATCACATACAAGCCAAAGCCGGCAGCCTCAACGCCCGCGCCAGCGTGGCCGGGTTGATGGCGCGCAAGTCGCTGAGCGCGGAGCAGGCTGCCGGGATCGGGTTGTTTGTCTGGGATTGGCCGCAAGGTCCGGAAAGCTGGCCTGCCCGGGTCACCGCTTTGGATAGGCTGGGATTCCCGGCCACCGGCGTCTACAGCCAATCGATCAACACCTTTGCCGATGCAGACCGCTGGCGCGATCACTGGTATCGCTCGCCCCTGCCTTTCGCCAGCGACGGCGTCGTCCTGCGCCAGGATTCACGTCCACCCGCCGAACGCTGGCAGGCCCGGCCACCTTACTGGAGCGTCGCCTGGAAATACCCCTTCGCCCAGGCATTGGCCGAGGTGCGCAAGGTGCATTTCAAGATCGGCCGGACCGGGCGGATCACCCCGGTACTGGAGCTGTCGCCGGTAAAGCTCGATGACCGGCAGATCAAACGAGTGAGCGTCAGCTCCATGCAACGCTGGGAGCAATTGGACATTCGCCCCGGTGATCAGGTTGCCATCAGCCTCGCGGGCCTGACCATTCCCAGGCTCGATGACGTCGTGCTGCGCAGCGCCGAGCGCGCGGAAGTGAATGCACCGCTGGCGGCTGACTTTCATCCGCTGAGCTGCTGGCAGCCAACGCCGGGCTGCGAAAGCCAATTTCTCGCCCGGCTGACCTGGCTAAGCGGCAAGCAAGGGCTGGCCTTGCCGCATGTCGGACCGGGCACCTGGGAGAAACTTCTCGAAACAGGCCGCCTCAACAGCCTGCTGGATTGGTTGACCCTCGATGCCCAAGAGCTTGCTAACATTGCCGGCCTCGGCGAGCGCAGCAGTGCTCGTCTTTTAAACAGTTTTGAAAGTGCCCGGCAGCGTCCGTTTGCTCGCTGGCTCAAAGCCCTTGGCTTGCCGCCGACGGGTCAGGCGAAGCTTGCCGATTCATGGCAGACCCTGGCGCAACGCAGCCACGAACAGTGGCTGGCCGAAGCCGGCATCGGCCCGGGACGCGCAGCGCAATTGAGCGCGTTTTTTCGCGACCCGCAGGTCCTGGCCTTGAGTGAAACATTACGTATGGCGGGGATTGACGGTTTTTAGCGACCAACAATGCCTGTCAGCCCGGGAACCCAATGGTGGCGCTGCGCTCAAACAGCCCATTGCCACCTCGACCCGCTTGCCTTTTTTTGCATGGAGCTTTTATGAAATTTCTTGCACCGCTCGCCCTGCTGACCCTTTGCGGCATGATGGCTGCTCCGCTGATGGCAGCCGAAGAGATCCCGGAACTGACCGGTTGCGCCGCCAAGAAACAGGGCATCGTCAACCAGATCGAACTGGCCAAATCCCATGGCAACGCCGATCAGCAGGCGGGCCTGGAAACCGCCCTGAACGAAGTCACCACCCACTGCACCGACGCCTCCTTGAAGAAGGAACGGGAAAACAAGGTGCTCGACGCCAAGCATGAAGTCAGCAAGCGCCAGGCCGATCTCGACAAGGCCATGAGCAAGGGCGATGCCGAGAAAATCAACAAACGCAAAGACAAACTGGCCGAGTCCCGCAAGGAATTGCAGGAAGCGCTGGATGAACTGGATAAGTAGGATCTCGGCGTTGCGAGGAAGCTTTTGTGGCGAGGGGGCTTGCCCCCGTTGGGTCGCGAGCGACCGCAAAATCAGCAGACGCGGATAATCAGATAGACCGCGCGGGCCGAATTGACGACTGCTTCGCAGCCGAACGGGGGCAAGCCCCCTCGCCACAGGGAATACACACCGCTAGATCAATGATCCCGAAACTGTTTATGGCAAGCACTGCAGGCATCTTCAACTTTCTGCACCGCCGGCCCGAGGTTGCTGGCCTTGTACGGCTGGACCTTGCTGGCAATCACCAATTCACCGGTGGCGCCTTCAAGGTTGCGGGCCATTTCCTGGAAGCGTGCCTGTTGCTTCCACACATCGTCCTTGGCGCTGGTGTGATCTTCTTCGCGCACCTGCGGGAAATGTTTCCACGGCTCATGGGACAGCGCATCGAGTTTCACCGCACCCTCGGCAAATTTCGGCCCGTCGAACGGAATGCGTCCGCGCAACATGCCACCCAGGTCTTCGCCGGTCTTGAGCATTTGCTTGAAGATCGCCTTGCGTTGACCCAATGGCGAATTCGGATCAACACCGCCGCAGGCGGACAAGGTCAGGCAGGCCAGCAATACAACAGAAAGTCTTTTAAGAGTCATGGTGGCTTCAGGTCACGGGGAACGGCGGCCAGTATCCTCGCGTCATCGTTAAACACCAATAGCCCTATTATCAATAAGGGTTGTTTGAGCGCATGGAGCACTCAGGCAGCCGTCAAAGGAATTACTCCATGAACAGCCGTTTCATGGCCTGGCGCCCGCGCCTGGCCTGGACCCTTCCGATGGTAGCCGTGCTTGCGGGCTGCACCGGCGGCGAAAACAACACCCCGAAAACCCACGCCCTGGCCACCTACACCAGCGCCACCTGGGAAGCGTTGCCAACGGTGTCCGACGATGATCTGGTGGCCGGTTTCGGTTCCTGGCGCAGCGCCTGCACCCGACTCAAGGCCGACCCGGTCTGGGGCTCGACCTGCGCAGCGTCCGCCAATGTGGCGCAAACCGCCGGCGAGATTCGCGGCTTTCTCAAGCAGAACCTGGACGTCTACGGCCTGCGTGCCGCTAACGACAATCCCAATGGCCTGATCACCGGCTACTACGAACCGGTGTACCCCGGCAGCCTGACCCAGACCGAAGTGGCTAATGTCCCGGTTTACGGCGTGCCCGAGGACATGATCATTGTGTCCCTGGACAGCCTCTACCCGGAACTCAAGGGCAAACGCCTGCGCGGTCGACTTGAAGGTCGCGTGCTCAAACCCTACGACGACGCCGCCACCATCGAGAGCAAAGGGGTCAAGGCGCCGGTCGTGGCCTGGCTGACCGACCCGATGAACCTGCAATTCCTGCAAATCCAGGGTTCCGGGCGGATCCAGCTCGACAGTGGTCGACAACTGCGTATCGCTTATGCCGACCAGAACGGCCATCCGTATCGTCCCATCGGCCGCTGGCTGGTGGATCAGGGTGAACTGAAGAAGGAAGACGTGACCATGGGCGCTATCAGCGCCTGGGCCAAGGCGAATCCGTCGCGCATTCCGCAATTGCTCGGCAGCAACCCCAGCTACGTGTTTTTCACCCAAAATCCGGACAGCAACGAAGGGCCTCGCGGCTCGCTGAACGTACCGCTGACGGCGGGCTACAGCGCGGCGGTGGATCGCAAGGTGATTCCGCTGGGCAGTCTGCTTTGGTTATCCACCACCAAACCGGATGGCAGCGCACTGGTGCGGCCGGTGGCGGCCCAGGACACTGGCGGCGCGATTGCCGGCGAAGTGCGGGCGGACCTGTTCTGGGGCACCGGCGAAGCGGCCGGGCAATTGGCGGGGGATATGAAGCAGCAGGGGCAGATCTGGATGTTGTGGCCTAAAGGTGCAGCGTTGCCGCAAGTGCCGCAGGTGGCTGACAAGCCTTAACGTCAAAAGATCGCAGGCTCCTACGGGGAATCGTTGTGAACACGGTCCCTGTAGGAGCTACCGAAGGCTGCGATCTTTTGCTTTTGCTTCAATCAGATCGACACAAAAAAGAAACTGGCAATCAACCCCATCCCCACAAACCACACCAGCGACCGCAAGATCGCCCAGTCCGCCAGGTAGCAAATGATGTACAGCAGCCGACTGGTGATAAACAGCACCGCCAGCACGTTGACCGTCACCAACTGCGCCGTGCCCACCAGATGGGCCGCGAGCACTGCCACCGCGAACGCCGGCATCACTTCAAAACTGTTCAACTGCGCCGCATGGGCACGCCGACCCAAGCCATTCAGCGATTCGAGAAAGTCCCGGGGATCATGGTTGTCTTTCAGGTTGTACCTGCCACTGGCCTTGGCGATGGCCGTGCAGACATAGGGCAGGAAAATCGCAATCAAAACGCACCACAGCGCAACCGTCATAAAGCAGTCCCTTCTTCAGTTTTCAGAAATTCGGTGGTCGGTCAAAACTTCATCACCAAGATGCCGATCAGCACCAACCCACAGGCTAAGAGCCGCGGCCGGCCGAAAGGTTCTTTCAAGTAGCGCATGCCGAGCAGCACCACCAGGATCACACTGATCTCACGCAACGCCGCCGCTTCGGCAATCGAGCCCAGTTGCATCGCCCACAGCACCAGAGCGTAGCTGAACAACACGCAAAACCCGACCGCCAGCCCCAGTCGCCACTGTTCTCGCCAGAACAGCATGAACGCCGGTCGCTTGCGCACCAGCGCCAGCAACGGGAATGGCCAGGCACTGAGCAGCGTGACCCACACCAGGTAATCCAGCGGATGCGACCAGCGCCGCAACGCCTGGCCATCGATGAAGGTGTAGCAGCCGATGCACAGGCCAATCAGCGCCACCACCGGCAGCATTGACCACGGCAATCGCGCACCGCCACCGCCCTGCCACAGCAGGCACAGCATGCCGAACGGGATCAGCAAAATGCCGAAGATCTGCTGATTCGTCAGCACTTCCCCGGCGAAGATCAGCGTCAGCGCCAGCACCACCAGTGGCGACAGGCCCCGCATCAGCGGATAGACCAGCCCCAGGTCGCCAACCCGGTAGGCCTGGATCAGCAAATAGCGATAGAGCAACTCGAACGCCGCCGACGCCAGGATCCACGGCCAGATTTCAATCGGCGGCACGTTCACGAACGGCAGCATCACGGCGACAAACAGCATCGCCACCGAGTCCATGCACGCCACCACCAGCAGCCGCTCGGCGCTGAATTTGATCAGGGTATTCCACGCCGCGTGCAACAGCGCCGCGACCAACACCAGTGCTGTTGCAAGCACGGTTCACTCCTTCTGTTGCCCACCCCCATCCCTGTAGGAGCGAGGCTTGCCCGCGAAGGCGATCTCAAGGACGCCTTCGCGGGCAAGCCTCGCTCCTACGGAAAGCGGGCAGATAATTGATTCGCCATATGTCCGCAGCTGTTTATACTGCAAGCGACCACGCCGCACTCAGTTGCGCACAGACTAATTCCAATAATTCCTGCCCCCGCCCGCTCTCCTCGAGAACGGCCGATGGCCTGCGTATGCCTGATCCGAGCGTCAAGACTACCGACAGAGACCTTGCGCATGCCACTCGCCTTGCTTGCCCTCGCTGTTGCCGCGTTCGGCATCGGCACCACTGAATTCGTCATCATGGGCTTGATGCCCGATGTCGCCCGCGACCTCGCCGTGAGCATTCCCCACGCCGGCCTGTTGATTACCGGCTACGCCCTGGGCGTGGTGTTCGGCGCGCCGATCCTGGCGATCGGCACCGCGAACATGCCACGCAAAGCCACGCTGCTGGGCATGACGCTGATGTTCATCCTCGGCAACATCCTCTGCGCCCTGGCGCCGAACTACGCGACGCTGATGGCTGCGCGGGTGGTCACCGCGTTGTGCCACGGAGCGTTCTTCGGTATCGGTTCGGTGGTCGCGGCCGGTCTGGTGGCGCCGAACAAACGGGCCCAGGCGATTGCCATGATGTTCACCGGCCTGACCCTCGCCAACGTGCTCGGCGTGCCACTGGGCACGGCGCTCGGCCAATACGCCGGTTGGCGCTCGACGTTCTGGGCGGTATCGGTGATCGGCGTGATCGCGGCCATCGCCCAATGGGTGTGGTTGCCGAAAGACATCGTCATGGACAAGGCGAACCTGGCCAGCGAGTTCAAGGTGCTGGGCAAGGTCAACGTGTTGCTGGCCCTGGGCATGAGCGTGCTGGCGTCCACCAGTCTGTTCAGCGTCTTCACCTACATCGCACCGATCCTGCAAGACGTCACCGGCGTCAGCCCCCACGGCGTGACCATCATGTTGCTGTTGTTCGGCGTGGGTCTGACGGCGGGCAGCATGCTCGGCGGGCGCTTGGCGGACAGTCGCTTGCTGCCTTCGCTGGTGGGCATGGCCCTGGCGGTCGCGGTGGTGCTGGCGGCGTTCAGCCAGACCAGCCATTCGGTGATTCCGGCGGCGATTACGCTGGTGTTGTGGGGGATTTTTGCGTTTGCCCTGTGCCCGATCCTGCAACTGCTGATCATTGATCAGGCGCATGAGGCGCCGAACCTCGGTTCGACGTTGAACCAGAGTGCATTCAACCTCGGCAATGCCGCTGGCGCGTGGATTGGCGGGCTGGTGGTCGCCAGCGGCGCGGACCTGGCGGATTTGCCGTGGACGGGGGCGCTGGTCAGCGGGCTGACGGTGCTGACGGCGCTGTTCTATATCTACCTGCAACGGCGCGGGGCGGCTGCGGTCAATGTGTCCGGCTGACTCGACGCACTGCATTAACCTGTGGCAAGGGGGCTTGCCCCCGTTCGGCTGCGCAGCAGTCGCAATCCAGACGCCGCGCTCATCCTGATTTACCGCGATTGCAGATTTGAGGGCCGCTTCGCAGCCCAACGGGGGCAAGCCCCCTCGCCACAGGGGATCGCATTTGTGTCCCTGACTTGCGACAGCCCATCCAACCTCATGCACGACCCGCATCGTGCCCAACTCCACCCACCATCCAAAGGACCCCGGATGCTTGAACTTGTCGCTGCGTTTATCTGCCTCACGTCCCTCCTCACCTACGTGAATTTCCGCTTCATCGGCCTGCCCCCGACCATCGGTGTGATGGTCACGGCGCTGATGTTTTCCCTGCTGTTGCAAGGCCTGAGCCTGCTCGGCTACCCCGGTCTCGAAGAGCGCGTACAACAGCTGATCGGCCAGATCGACTTCGGTGATCTGCTGATGAACTGGATGCTCTCGTTCCTGCTGTTCGCCGGCGCCCTGCACGTCAATCTGAGCGACCTGCGCAGTTACCGCTGGCCCATCGGCCTGCTCGCGACCTTCGGCGTATTGATCGCCACGGCGGTGATCGGCAGCCTCGCCTATTACATTTTTGCCCTGTTCGGCTGGCACGTGAGCTTCTTGTATTGCCTGCTGTTCGGCGCGCTGATTTCCCCCACCGACCCGATTGCGGTGCTCGGTGTGCTGCGGACCGCCAACGCGTCCAAGCCGCTGAAAACCACGATCGTCGGCGAGTCGCTGTTCAACGATGGCACAGCGGTGGTGGTGTTCACCGTGTTGCTGGGCATCGCGCAATTGGGCGAAACCCCGACCGTCGGCGCCACGGCCATGCTGTTCGCCCACGAGGCGATTGGTGGCGTGGTGTTTGGCGGGCTGATCGGTTACCTGGTGTACCTGATGATCAAGAGCATCGAGCAGCATCAGATCGAAGTGATGCTGACCCTGGCGCTGGTGATCGGCGGTTCGGCCATGGCTTCGGAGCTGCACGTGTCCGCGCCGATCGCGATGGTGGTCGCCGGTCTGATCATCGGTAACCTGGGGCGCAACCTGGCGATGAACGACATGACCCGAAAGTACCTGGACGGTTTCTGGGAACTGCTCGACGACATGCTCAACGCCCTGCTGTTCGCGCTGATCGGCATGGAACTGTTGCTGCTGCCATTCAACTGGCTGCACGTATTGGCCGCGAGTTTGCTGGCGTTGGCGATTCTGCTGTCGCGTCTGTTGACCGTGGCCCCGGCCATCCTGCTGTTGCGGCGCTGGCGCACCGTGCCGCGCGGGACGATCCGAATCCTGACCTGGGGTGGTTTGCGCGGCGGTGTGTCGGTAGCCCTGGCCCTGGCGTTGCCGCTGGGCCCGGAGCGCGACCTGATCCTGAGCATCACCTACATCGTGGTGTTGTCGTCGATCCTGTTGCAGGGTTTGAGCATCGGCAAACTGGTCAAGTACGTGACCCGGGATGAGCCTGCGCCAACGGCACAGGCCGAGCATCACTGATTACTTTTTGATCTTCTGCGGGTCAGGCTTCCCGGGCTGATCCGCAGCCTTGTTCGGCGTGCTGCTTTCACTGCGCACCTGGGCATGGCTGATCAGGGCAAAAATGAAACTGCCGCCAATGATGTTGCCCGCCAGCGTCGGCCCGGCGAACACCAGCCAGAAATCCTTCCACGGCAATTCGCCGGCAAACACCAGGTACGACACTTCCGCCGAACCGACGACGATGTGGGTGAAATCCCCCAGCGCCATCAGATAAGTGATGAGGATGATGATCCACATCTTGGCGCTCTCCATGGACGGGATCATCCAGACCATGGTGGCGATCATCCAGCCGGAAATGATGCCTTTGGCGAACATCTGGCTGGCGCTGTTTTCCATGATCTTGCGCCCGATGTCGAGGAAGGCCAGATCGGTCTTGGTGTCGAAGATCGGCAGGTGCAGCATCACGTAGGCCACCAGCAACGTCCCGCACAGGTTGCCGAACAGCACGACACCCCACAGGCGCAGCAAGCGCCCGAAATTGCTCAACGTGGGTTTGGTCATGATCGGCAGCACGGCCGTCAGGGTGTTTTCGGTGAACAGTTGCTGGCGCGCCAGGATCACCGCGAGGAAACCGGCGCAGTAGCCGAAACTGGCGATCACCTTGAAACCTTCGCCGTCCGGCAGGCGGGAATTGAGCAGCCCCATGGCCATCAGCGACAGGCCCATGGTCAGGCCGGCGGCCAGGGCCGACCACCACAGCGCGGCGACGCTGCGTTCCAGCTCCTGATCGCCCTGGGTGCGGATGATTTCATGCAACACCGCCGCCCGGGGCGGCTGGTTGCGGTCGGCTTCGTGCTGCTCTTCAGCCGAGAGGTTCGGGGTCTTGCCGTCTTTTTGAGTGTCCATGGAGCTCCGGAACCGGTGGCGTGTCATGTAGGTACGACACGCGGGGTTCGGAGCTGTTCACTGACCTCGGCAGATCGTTCCCACGCTCTGCGTGGGAATGCCTCTTGTGACGCTCTGCGTCACGCTTTGGGACGCAGAGCGTCCCGGGCTGCATTCCCACGCGGAGCGTGGGAACGATCATCAATCAACGACGACGTCGTCCTTGAACTGGTCTTTGACGTAGAGGATTTCGGTGCGGCCGTGGGGCGCCGGCAGGCCGTCTTCGCCGAGGTTGACGAACACCATGCGCTCGACGGTCAGGATGCTTTTGCGGGTGATCTTGTTGCGCACTTCGCAGGTCAGGGTGATCGAGGTGCGGCCGAACTCGGTGGCGGTGATGCCCAGTTCGATGATGTCGCCCTGGCGCGAGGCGCTGACGAAGTTGATCTCGGAAATGTACTTGGTGACCACGCGCTGGTTGCCCAGCTGGACGATCGCATAGATCGCCGCTTCTTCGTCGATCCAGCGCAACAGGCTGCCGCCGAACAGCGTGCCGTTGGGGTTGAGGTCTTCGGGTTTTACCCATTTGCGGGTGTGGAAATTCATGGGGGGCTCCGGGGTTGAGGCGTTTGAGCGATAGGTTTCTGCCCCCAGCTTCAAGTTTTAAGCGACAAGCTGCAAGTAAAAGCAGATTCGCTGTTACTTGCCGCTTGTAGCTTGTCACTTGCCACTAGCCGGACAAAGAAAGCTATAATCGCCACCGTTTCAAAACGGCTACTACCGTTTTCCCGCCACCTGTCCGAGGGGCGCTGCAGCAGGTCAAACCTGTCAGGCTCGGATGGGGCGTTGCCTGGCCCTGGCCAGACACTAAACGCACAACGGCGCCCATTCGCATACATTACGAATGGAGGCTCATCATGAGCGCTGTCATCACGCCTGCAGATTTTACCGATTACAAAGTTGCCGACATGTCCCTGGCTGCCTGGGGTCGTCGCGAAACCATCATCGCCGAATCCGAAATGCCTGCCCTGATGGGTCTGCGCCGCAAGTACGCCGGTGAGCAGCCGCTCAAAGGCGCCAAGATTCTCGGCTGCATCCACATGACCATTCAGACTGCCGTGCTGATCGAAACCCTGGTTGCCCTGGGTGCCGAAGTACGCTGGTCGTCCTGCAACATTTTCTCGACTCAAGACCAGGCCGCTGCTGCTATCGCCGCTGCCGGCATCGCGGTGTATGCCTGGAAAGGCGAAACCGAAGAAGAGTACGAGTGGTGCCTGGAGCAAACCATCCTGAAAGATGGCGCGCCTTGGGATGCCAACATGATCCTCGACGACGGCGGCGACCTGACCGAGCTGCTGCACAAGAAATACCCGGCGATCCTGGACCGCGTCCACGGCGTCACCGAAGAAACCACCACTGGCGTGCACCGTCTGCTGGACATGCTGGCCAAGGGCGAGCTGAAAATCCCGGCCATCAACGTCAACGACTCGGTGACCAAGAGCAAGAACGACAACAAGTACGGCTGCCGTCACAGCCTGAACGACGCGATCAAGCGCGGCACCGACCACCTGCTGTCCGGCAAGCAAGCGCTGGTCATCGGTTACGGTGACGTGGGCAAGGGCTCGGCCCAGTCCCTGCGTCAGGAAGGCATGATCGTCAAGGTTTCCGAAGTTGACCCGATCTGCGCCATGCAAGCCTGCATGGACGGCTATGAGCTGGTTTCGCCGTTCATCGACGGCATCAACAACGGCACCGAAGCCTCCATCGACAAAGCGCTGCTGGGCAAGATCGACCTGATCGTGACCACCACCGGTAACGTCAATGTGTGCGACTCGAACATGCTCAAGGCCCTGAAGAAGCGCGCTGTTGTCTGCAACATCGGCCACTTCGACAACGAAATCGACACCGCTTTCATGCGCAAGAACTGGGCATGGGAAGAAGTGAAGCCACAGGTTCACAAGATCCACCGTACCGGCCCTGGCGCGTTCGACGCCCAGAACGACGACTACCTGATCCTGCTGGCCGAAGGCCGTCTGGTTAACCTGGGTAACGCCACCGGTCACCCAAGCCGCATCATGGACGGTTCGTTCGCCAACCAGGTGCTGGCGCAGATCTTCCTGTTCGGCCAGAAGTACGCCGACCTGTCGCCAGCCCAGAAAGCCGAGCGCCTGACCGTTGAAGTACTGCCGAAGAAACTCGACGAAGAAGTGGCCCTGGAAATGGTCCGCGGTTTCGGCGGCGTCGTGACTCAACTGACCAAGACCCAGGCCGACTACATCGGCGTGACCGTCGAAGGCCCGTTCAAGCCGCACGCCTACCGGTACTGACAGCAGCTGCAAGTGGCAAGCTTCAAGCGGCAAGTAAAAGCGGTTCGTTTACTTGTGGCTTGAGGCAGGCGCTTGCTTCTTCATCGCTTTTTTGCAGCCGTGAGTTGCGGGCTTCAACTACGAGAGTCGGCGCTACGCCCTCTTGCAGCTTGCAGCTTGCAACTTGCAGCTGGAGGTCCCCTCCATGTCCCAAGACCGTCGCTACAGCTTCGAGTTCTTCCCGACCAAGACCGATGCTGGGCATGAAAAACTGCTCGCCACTGCCCGTCAGCTGGCGACGTACAACCCCGATTTCTTTTCCTGCACCTATGGCGCTGGCGGTTCGACCCGTGATCGCACCATCAACACCGTGTTGCAGCTCGAAAGTGAAGTCAAAGTCCCGGCCGCACCGCATCTGTCTTGCGTGGGCGACAGCAAGGACGACCTGCGCAGCCTGCTGACGCAATACAAGGCTGCCGGCATTACCCGTATCGTTGCCCTGCGCGGTGACCTGCCTTCGGGCATGGGCATGGCCAGCGGTGAACTGCGCCACGCCAACGACCTGGTTGAATTCATTCGTGAAGAAACCGGCGATCATTTCCACATCGAAGTCGCCGCTTACCCGGAAATGCATCCACAAGCGCGCAATTTCGAAGACGATCTGAACAACTTCGTGCGCAAGGCCAACGCCGGCGCCGACAGCGCGATCACCCAGTACTTCTTCAACGCCGACAGCTACTTCTACTTTGTCGAGCGTGTACGGGCGATGGGCGTGAACATCCCGATCGTGCCGGGGATCATGCCGATCACCAACTACAGCAAACTCGCGCGCTTCTCCGATGCCTGCGGTGCGGAAATCCCGCGCTGGATCCGCAAGCAACTGGAAGCCTACGGCGATGACACCCAGAGCATTCAAGGCTTTGGCGAGCAAGTCATCACCGAAATGTGCGAACGCCTGCTGCAAGGTGGCGCGCCAGGGTTGCACTTCTATACGTTAAACCAGGCTGAGCCGAGTCTGGCGGTGTGGAATAACCTGAAGTTGCCGCGGTAAAACAGCTGCAAGCTTCAAGTTGAAAGCGACAAGCCAGATCAAAAGATCGCAGCCTTCGGCAGCGCCCACGCGCCTCCGAGCGCTGCGATCTTTTGCTTTCAACGCCCGAAACAGAGCTTCTGGATCCCGTTTCTGGCTCTTTACGGTTTCTCGTCGTAATCTCAAGTCATGCCATTGATCGCGCAGTTACTGACCGTGCTTCTTTTCACTTGCCTGAGCTTCGCCGCCCGGGGCGAGAAATTGCGCATTGTCACAGAGCCGTGGGCGCCGTACGTGTACGAGGAAAACGGCAAAGCCCTGGGCCTGGACTACGAAACCACCGCCATCGTCTTCAAACGCCTGGGCATCGAAGTGGAATGGCAATTCCTGCCCTGGAAGCGCTGCCTGTCGATGCTCGACACCGGCCAGGCCGACGGTGCGCTGGACATTTTCCACAGCGACGAACGCGACGCCACCCTGCTCTACCCCAGCGAACCGCTCTCGGAAGTCGAGTTCGTGATGTTCTACGCCAACGAACGACCTCATCCGTTTCGCACCCTTGAAGAACTCAAAGGCCTGACCATCGGCACCTCGCCGGGTTATCTCTACAGCGAGGACTTCAGCGGTTCGACATTGTTTACCCGGGAGCCGGCGCCGACCCACGAAGCCAACTTCGGCAAGCTGCTGCGCGGGCGCATCGACCTGTTGATCACTGACCGCCGGGTCGGCCAGCATTTGCTGGATGAGCTGAACATTCGCGATCAGATCAGCGAAAACCCGACGATCATCAGCCACCAGAGCCAATTCCTGGCGGTCCGACGCAATGCCGGCATGGATTTGCTGGTGCAACGTTTCGGCGCCGAACTCAAGCGCTTCAAGCGTGAGCCCGCCTACGCCGAGCTGAGCGCCCGTTATGGCGCCGGCCCGGCCCCCGATCTGCAAGCGCCAGGCATCACCGCCGCCCGTGGAAAAACCGTTGAGCAGCAGGAAAGCGGCGCGCAGTGAATGCTCTGTTATACTCCGGCCTTCCCGCCAGGCTCACGCCCGGACGCTCGGAATCGTTCAAGGCATCTCGACCCCGCTACAGCGCAGCTTTTCAGCCCGCGCGAGCGCTCCAGACGAGCCTTCGAAAACCCAGCAGGACCGGACGGGATTGCGTCCTCTTAAACGCCATTCGCGCCAGGCAAGACTCCCATTGGGCCAAGCCCTAACTAAAACAGGATTACTCATGTCCTTTGCTTCCCTCGGTCTCTCCGAGGCTTTAGTCCGTGCCATCGAGGCAGCGGGCTATACCGAGCCTACTCCGGTGCAACAGCGGGCTATCCCCGCCGTGTTGCAAGGTCGCGACCTGATGGTCGCGGCGCAGACAGGTACTGGTAAAACCGGCGGCTTCGCCCTTCCGATCCTGGAGCGGTTGTTCCCCAACGGTCACCCGGACAAATCCCAGCGTCACGGCCCGCGCCAACCGCGCGTCCTGGTCCTGACCCCTACCCGCGAACTCGCGGCTCAGGTCCATGAAAGCTTCAAGGTCTATGCCCGTGACCTGAAGTTCGTCAGCGCCTGCATCTTCGGCGGCGTCGGCATGAACCCACAGGTTCAGGCCATGTCCCGCGGTGTTGACGTGCTGGTGGCCTGCCCTGGCCGCCTGCTCGACCTCGCCGGTCAAGGCAGCGTCGATCTGTCCCACGTGGAAATCCTCGTGCTGGACGAAGCCGACCGCATGCTCGACATGGGCTTTGTCCATGACGTGAAAAAGGTCCTTGCCCGTCTGCCGAGCAAACGCCAGAACCTGCTGTTCTCGGCGACCTTCTCCAAAGACATCACCGACCTCGCCGGCAAACTGCTGCACAACCCGGAACGCATCGAAGTCACGCCGCCGAACACCACGGTCGAGCGTATCGAACAGCGTGTGTTCCGCCTGGCCGCGAGCCACAAGCGCTCCTTGCTGGCGCATTTGATTACCGCCGGCGCCTGGGAACAGGTTCTGGTCTTCACCCGCACCAAGCACGGCGCCAACCGCCTGGCCGAGTACCTGGACAAACACGGCCTCAGCGCCGTCGCGATCCACGGTAACAAGAGCCAGAACGCGCGCACCAAAGCCCTGGCCGACTTCAAGGCCGGTGAAGTGCGCATCCTGGTTGCCACCGACATCGCCGCTCGCGGCCTCGACATCGACCAGTTGCCCCACGTGGTCAACTTCGAACTGCCGAACGTCGACGAAGACTATGTGCACCGTATCGGCCGTACGGGCCGGGCCGGTCGTTCGGGCGAGGCGATCTCGCTGGTCGCCCCGGACGAAGAGAAGCTGCTGAAAAGCATCGAGCGCATGACCAAGCAGAAGATTGCCGACGGCAACCTGATGGGCTTCGACTCCAGCGCTGTAGAAGCCGAGAAGCCAGAAGTCCGCGAGCGTCCGGATGTGCGTAACCCGCGCAACCCACGTGGCCCGCGCGGCGACGGTCCGAACGGCACTGGCGGTGGCGGCGGTCGTAAAGACAAAGGCAAGGACAAGGGCGGCAAGGAAAAACCTGCCGCTACTGGCCGTGGCGATCGCCCTGCCCGTGAGCACAAACCACGCGAAGGCACTCCGGCCCGCGAACAACAGCGTCCGGCGCCACGCGCTGCGGCGGCTGATCGCGCGCCGGACGAGTTCCTGGACGATGACGTGGATAACTTCGGTAACCGCGTTGACTACGTGCCGCAAGCCAAACCGGCCCAGGGCCGTGGTCGTCGTCCGGGTGCTCCGGCACAAGGCGCGGCAGCGGGCGCAGGTGCTGGTGCTCCGCGCACCGGCGGCAAGCCTCAGGGTCGCCAAAGCGGTCCGCGCAGCAGCGACGGCGCCACCACCGGCACCCCGCCAGCCAAGCGCAGCGGCCCACGCAACGGCGCGCCACGTGACGGTCAGGCCCGTCGCGAAGAGTCCCGCAACCGCCGCCCGGCCCGCACCGACGACCAGCCTCGTTCGGAACCGGCCGTGCAGAACCCGCGTGGCCCGGCACCGAAGATCATCCATAAAGAGTCGAAAACCGATCGGTTCCCGACGCCTGAGCAACTGGATCAACTGCCAGGCCGCCCACGCGGCGAAAAACCAGCATTGCTGACTCGCAATCGCTGATTTTTTGAAGTAATCAAAAATGCCCCGGATCGCGAGATTCGGGGCATTTTTTATGCGCACCAACCCCTGTAGGAGCGAGGCTTGCCCGCGAAGGCGCCATCCGCGACACAACAGAAACCGAGTTGCCCCCGTTCGCGGGCAAGCCTCGCTCCTACAGGGTTTTGTCGTCCATGCAATTTGTGTTCGGCCATAAAAAAACGCCCCCGACCGTGAGATCGGGGGCGTTTTTGTTGAAGCGACGAATGTTACTTCGCTTTCACACCTTCAAACGTGACGTACAGATCAACCGCGTCGGACTGCGGACCCAGGTCCATCATCTTGCCGAAATCAGAGCGCTTGATGCTGGTGGTGCCTTCGAAGCCTGCACGGTAGCCGCCCCATGGATCCTTGCCTTCACCCAGGAAAGTGGCCTTGACCACAACTGGTTTGGTGACACCAGCAATAGTCAGGTTGCCCGCCACGTCGGCAGTGACTTTGCCGTCGGCGTTTTTGCCGGTGGTTTTAACGCCGGTGGACACGAACGTAGCTTTAGGGAAATCAGCTACTTTCAGGAAGTCTTTGCTGGAGATGTGCTTGTCGCGCTCAGCGTTGTTAGTGAAAACGCTGGCGGTGTTCACGTTGAACTCGATCTTGCTGTCTTCTGGCTTGGCAGCGTCGAAGCTGAACTTGCCGTCGATATCCTTGAAGGTACCGGTGATGTAGCTGTAACCCAAGTGGCTGATCTTGAAGTCAACGAAGGCGTGCTGGCCTTCCTTGTCGACGGTGTAGTCAGCAGCCATCACGTTAGCGGACAGCAGCGCAGAACCGATTGCCAGAGCGGCGAGAGTCTTTTTCAACATGCTTTATTTCCTTTTGGAGTCGAGGTTGAATTTCAGGCTTTGCGACCCAGCATTCGCTTAAGGGTCACATCACGGTCGATAAAGTGGTGCTTCAATGCTGCCAACGCATGGAGACCGGAAAAAATTACCAGCGCCCACGCCAGGTACAGATGAATCGCACCTGCGGTATCTGCCTGGTCCGGTAGTCCGGACACCAGTGCAGGCACTTCAAACCAATCAAACACCGGGATCCCGACGCCTTCTGCGGTGGAAATCAGGTAACCGGCAATCATCACAGCAAACAGGCAGAGATACAGAAAGGCATGCCCGAATTTCGCACCCAGGCGCGTCATGCGGCTGTAGCTGGTCAAGGTCGGTGGCGGTGGGCTGATAAGGCGCCACACCACGCGAAACACCATCAACGCCAGCAAGATCAGACCGATGCTCTTGTGGATATCCGGCCCTGCCTTGCGCCAGGGATCGTAATAACCGAGACCGACCATCCACAGACCCAACGCGAACATTGCGAACACCGCCAGCGCTACGCCCCAGTGCATGAAGATGCTGACCCAGCCGTAGCGAGCAGTAGAGTTTCGTAGTTGCATTGCCAAGTCCCTGTAAGTGCTGGCCCAAGACTATCGAGTTATCTATCGATTTAAAGCGGAAAATTTCGCTTTGAAATATCGAGAAATACGATCAAGAGTCTCTTAGGGATGCGTTAAGGAAAGATTAAAGACGCCAATCTCTGAAAAACCAGGTAGTCCAGGCCAAGAACACCTGCGCCATCCGGTTTATTCGAATCGTGAGGGCCCTTTTCTTCAGGCGTAAAAAAAGCGCGGCATCACTGCCGCGCTTTCTTTTTCAACCCAAAGCCCTACTGCGCTTTGGTATCGGTCGCTGCCGGTGTCGTTGCAGCTGGCTTCTTGGCCGCTGGTTTCTTCGCCGGTTCAGCTTTCTTGGCCGGAACCTTTTTAGCATCGGTTTTCGCTGCCGGCTTCTTCGCCGCAGGCTTGGCCGCTTTCTTCGCAGGCTCGGCCTTGGCCGGTGCCGCTGGCTTCGGTGCTTCCACTGGCGCCGGGGCCGGGGTTGGCACTGGAGCAGGGGCCGGAGCTGGCGGGGTCACTGGCTCTGGGGCCTTGACCGGTTCTGGCTTCTTGTCGTCATCCGAACCGCCGAACAGGTTGGTGAAGAAGTTACCTTTCTTCGCCGCCACTGCGCCGGCCGCTGCTGCGGTCGCTGCCGGCACAACTTTCACCGGTTCAAACGACTTGCCCGCCGCCAGGTCTTCAACCTGACTGGCCGCACGCTGGCCGGTGCGCAATGCGCCTTCCAGGGTGCCCGGGTACAAGGTGTCGGTGTGTTCGCCGGCAAAGGCTACACGTTGCAGCGGACGCTCCCACAGGCGCCAGTACTTGCTGATCTGGCCCGGACCGAAGGCCAGGTAAGCGCCACCCATCGACGGGTCGGTGCTGTAGCGGCGGATTTCATAACCGGTGAACGAACCGCGCGCCTGTGGATAAAACGCGTGCAGGCGAATCAGCACCTGATCGACCATCTGCTTGTCGCCGAAAGCCTGCATCACCCGCGCATTGTCGCCGGACAGGTTGATCACCACGTTGGCGCCACCCTTGAGCGCCGGCTCTACCCACAACATACCGAGGCCGGCGTTGCTGTAGATCTCGCCGGACATGCGCGCCTTGCTTTCCCAGACCGGGGTCTTGAACTTCAGCATGATCTGGTCGCGCCAACCGTAGTTGGTGCCCTTGATCGCGCCCATGTGCTGGGCATCCAGCGACGGGGTCATGATGATCTTGCTCAGGGCGCGCAATGGCACAGCGACCACTACGTAGTCAGCCTGATAGCCAACACTGCCGACCTTGACGGTCACGCCGTCCTTGTCCTGGGTGATGGCCGAGACTGGCGAGTTGGTCTTGATCGTCTTCAGTTGTTTGACGAAGGCCTGGGCCAGCACCGGGCTACCGCCGATCAGGCGCGAAGCGCGCAAGTCACGGTCGGAAACGCCTTGGTACACACGGCTCTGTTGTGCGAAATACAGCAGCGACAGGCGCGAAGGTTCGTCGTAACGGGTACGAATCTGCTGGTTCACCAACTGACGGGCAGTCGCTGGCAGGGTCAGACGATCGAGCCAGTTGGCCACGTTGATCTGGTCCAGGGCGAACAGCGTGCTGTTGGCTGCCGGGTTTTGCGGGTCGGTGATCGAGCGCGCCAGGTCGTCGAGGGTCTTTTCGTAGCGTTTGAGCGCTTCGGCGGTGGCCGGTTGCTTGGTTGCCAGGTCGGCGGCGGTGAAGTATTCGCCGTCGATCAGGTAGCCCGGTGTACGCACGAATTCAGGCGCCGGCGTGGTGCCGAGCTTGAAGGTCGACACATATTTGTTCAGCACCGGTTGGGCCTTGTCGTTACCAATCCACTCGCTGGTGGCCATGCCGGAGCGACCGCCCAGGCTTGGCTTGGCTTCCAGCAGGGTGACCTGCCAGCCTTTGTTTTGCAGCTCGTAGGCCGCGGTGAGGCCCGAAAGCCCGCCGCCGATCACGATTGCCGTTTTATCCTTGGCCAGCGCCGAAACGCTGAACAGCCCCAACATCACCAGCGCACAGGCGCGCAGCCAACCAGCAGACATTCAGCGAACTCCGGAAATCAGGTAGGAAAAAGCAGTTTTGCGAGTCAGACGACTCAAAGAACCGCGAAGAATACGTCAGCCATCAAAACGCCGCCAGCGACGTCTATCACCCCATACAAAGTAGCTCAATCGACACAATGGGTTGTCCCGGCGCGATGCATTGCATAGGCTTGCGCGATTGTTTGCCCGCGCCTGCCGCGGACCGCCTCGAGGAGACTGTAAATGGGCCTGAATAATCAGTGGATGCAACGGGACCTGGCCGTGTTGTGGCACCCCTGCACCCAGATGAAAGACCACGAACAGCTGCCGCTGATCCCGATCAAGCGCGGTGAAGGCATCTGGCTGGAAGACTTCGAAGGCAAGCGCTACCTCGACGCCGTCAGTTCCTGGTGGGTCAACGTGTTCGGCCACGCCAACCCGCGAATCAATCAGCGCATCAAGGACCAGGTCGATCAACTGGAACACGTGATCCTTGCTGGTTTCAGCCATCAGCCGGTGATCGAGCTGTCCGAACGCCTGGTGAAGATGACCCCGGAAGGCCTGACCCGGTGCTTCTACGCCGATAACGGTTCGTCCTGCATCGAAGTCGCGCTGAAAATGAGCTTTCACTACTGGCTCAACCGCGGCCAGCCAAACAAGAAGCGCTTCGTCACCCTGACCAACGGCTATCACGGCGAAACCATGGCGGCGATGGCGGTGGGCGACGTGCCGCTGTTCACCGAAACCTATAAAGCCCTGCTGATGGACACCATCAAGGTGCCGAGCCCGGATTGCTACCTGCGCCCGGAAGGCATGAGCTGGGAAGAACACTCGCGCAACCTGTTCGTCGCCATGGAACAGACCCTGGCCGAGAACCATGACACCGTCGCCGCCGTGATCCTTGAGCCGTTGATTCAAGGCGCGGGCGGCATGCGCATGTACCACCCGGTTTACCTCAAGCTGCTGCGCGAAGCCTGCGACCGTTATGGCGTGCACCTGATCCACGACGAAATCGCCGTCGGCTTCGGCCGCACCGGGACGATGTTCGCCTGTGAACAGGCCGGCATCCGCCCGGACTTCCTGTGCCTGTCCAAGGCCCTGACCGGCGGCTACCTGCCACTGGCGGCGGTGCTGACCACCGACGACGTCTACAGCGCCTTCTACGACGACTACCCGACCCTGCGCGCCTTCCTCCATTCCCACAGCTACACCGGCAACCCGCTGGCGTGCGCAGCGGCACTGGCGACGCTGGATATCTTCGAAGAAGACAACGTCATCGAGAACAACAAGGCCCTGGCCCAGCGCATGGCCACCTCCACCGCGCACCTGGTCGATCACCCGAACGTGGCGGAAGTGCGCCAGACCGGCATGGTCCTGGCCATCGAGATGGTCAAGGACAAGGCGACCAAGGAAGCCTACCCGTGGCAAGAGCGCCGTGGCTTGAAAGTGTTCAAGCACGCCTTGGAGCGCGGTGCTTTACTTCGCCCGTTGGGCAGCGTGGTGTATTTCCTGCCGCCGTACGTGATTACCCCGGAGCAGATTGATTTCCTCGCGGAGGTGGCCAGTGAAGGGATCGATATTGCGACCCGCAATAGCGTCAGCGTGTCGGTGCCGGAAGACTTTCACCCCGGCTTCCGCGATCCGGGCTAACAGGCACTGCATAACCCTTGTGGCGAGGGAGCTTGCTCCCGCTGGAGGCCGAAGGACTCCCAACCCCACTCAACGCGGTACATCAGAAACACCGCGCTGAATGGATTGGCGACTGCTTCGCAGCCGAACGGGAGCAAGCTCCCTCGCCACAAAGAGTCAGCAGCCACAAAAGCGATTCCGAGCCAATTTTTAGAGACCCAAGATGAGACTGTCCCGCTTCTTTATCGACGCCCCCCTGAGCACCGGCGAGCACGAGTTGCCCGAGGCCCAGGCCCATTACATCAGCCGCGTGCTGCGCATGGCCGAGGGTGATGCGGTGCAATTGTTCGACGGCTCGGGCCACGAGTTTCGGGGTTCGCTGGTGGAAGTCGGCAAGAAACGCGTGGTGGTGCAACTCGATGAAAGCTTCATCGGGCAAGTGGAGTCGCCGTTGTCGATCCACCTCGGCCAGGGCCTGTCCCGTGGCGAGCGGATGGATTGGGCGATCCAGAAAGCCACCGAACTGGGCGTGACCGAAATCACCCCGATCTTCACCGACCGCTGCGAAGTCCGCCTCAAGGACGAACGCGCCGACAAACGCCTGCTGCATTGGCGCCAGGTGGCGATCAGCGCTTGCGAGCAGTGCGGGCGCTCACGGGTGCCGGTGATTCATCCGCCGCTGCTGTTGGCGGATTGGTTGAAGCAGACCGACGCGGAATTGAAGCTGGTGCTGCATCCGGTGGCGCAGCCGCTGGTGAGTCATGCCAAGCCTGCGACCCTGGCGTTTCTGATCGGCCCTGAAGGGGGGTTGTCGGAGGCGGAAGTGGATCAGGCCAAAGGGGCGGGTTTTCATGCGGCTCGACTGGGCCCGCGGGTGTTGCGCACAGAGACCGCGCCGGTGGTGGCGTTGGCGGTGGCTCAGCAATTGTGGGGTGATTTCTAAAAAGATCGCAGCCTTTGATCGTTCCCACGCTCTGCGTGGGAATGCCTCTTCGGACGCTCTGCGTTCGGCTCTGGATGGGACGCGGAGCGTCCCGGGCTGCATTCCCACGCGGAGCGTGGGAACGATCAACGATCAACGATCAGGATCAGGAGTCGGTTATTGCACCGGCTCACTCACCGGTTTGGCGATGATCGCTTTCAACTCGCTGGTCATCGGAAACTCCAGGTTCAAGCCCTTGGGCGGAATCGGCTGCTGGAACCAGCGGTTGTAGATGCCGTTGATTTCCCCCGAGCTGTACAGGTCGGCGAGTGTCGAGTTCACCAACTCGAGAAATTGCGGATCGCCCTTGCGCACCATGCAGCTGTAGATTTCCCGCGATTGTTCCTCACCCACCACCACCCAGTTATGCGGATCGCGAGCCTTGGCCCGTTCGCCGTAGAGCAGCGCATCGTCCATGTAAAACGCCGCCGCCCTGCCCGACTGCAACATCTGGAACGCTTCGCCGTGGTCCTTGGCGCTGATCACGAACATGTCGATCTTGTGATCGACGTTGTAGCTCTTCAGAAACCGCTCATTGGTGGTCCCCGCAGTGGTCACGACATTCTTGCCACGCAGGTCGGCGAAGCTTTTGATCCCGCTGTCCTTGGCCGTGAGCAACTGCCCTTTCACATAGATAAACCCGTAGGAAAACGCCACTTGCTGCAGGCGCTCGGCCGTCACCCCGGTGGAGCCGCACTCAAGGTCGACCGTGCCGTTCTGCACCAGCGGAATGCGGGTTTGCGAGGTCACCAGGTTGTACTTCACCTGCAAGTTCGGCTGATCGAGTTTTTGCTTGATGCGCTCGACAATTTTGCCCGCCAGGTCCACCGAGTAACCCATCGGCTGCCCCGAGTGATCACCCACGTAGGAGAACGGCACCGACGCATCGCGATAGCCCAGGGTGATGCTCTTGGCATTCGCGACCTTGTTCAGCGTGCCCGTCAGCGGCGCTTCCGTGGCCTGGACCTGACTGCCGAGCAGCAGACCGAGGGTGCAGCCGATCAACGTGATTTTTTGCATTGTTATTCTCCGTTGTGGGTGGGGCGATTAGCGGCGGGCGGCGATCACGGTGATTTCCACCAGTACTTCGGGACGGGCCAGTTGCGCCTGCAAGGTGGTGCGGGTCGGCGCCTTGCCCAGCGACAGCCATTGCGACCAGACCTCGTTCATGGCGGCGAAATCGCGGCCAATGTCGCTTAGGTAAATAGTCGCGCTGAGCAGGTGATCCTTGTCGCTGTCGGCCTCGGCCAGCAGCGCATCGATTTTCGCCAGCACCTCGGCGGTCTGGCCGCTGACGTCGCGGCTCTCGCCCGGCACCTGGCCCGAGAGAAACACCAGTTCGCCAAAGGTCAGGGCGGCGGAGAGGCGGCTGTTGCTGTTGATTCGGTTGATGCTCATCGGTTCTTCCTTTTCAAGCTCAAGTCAGGCGACGCGAGGCGCGAGGCCGTGCATTTCAATCGAAGGTGCGCGCTGCGTCAGCAAATCCCTGAGCAGTCGCGCGCTGCCGCAGGCCAAGGTGAAACCCAGCGCGCCATGGCCGAGATTGAGCCAAAGGTTGCGGTACGCCGTGGCGCCAATCAGCGGCACGCCGCTGGGGGTCGCCGGGCGCATGCCGGCCCATTCGATGGCGGCGTCGTAGTCGCCGGCATGGGGCAAGGTGTCCTGGGCCTGGCGTTTGATCAGCGCCAGGCGCTTGGGATCGAGCGCCGGGTCGAAGCCGACAATGTCGACCATCGCCGCCACCCGCAGTTGAGCACCGATGCGGGCGTAAACGATCTTGCGGTTGTAATCGGTGATGCTCAGATCCGGCGCGCGATGTTCGGCGCGAATCGGTGCGGTCAGGCTATAGCCCTTGAGCGGGTACAGCGGCAGGTTCATACCGGGCAACGCCAGCGCCGGGCTGCGATGCCCGGCCGCGATCACCAGCTGCTCGACCGGCAACACCTGCGCGCCCATTTCGATGGCCTGCACCGCGCCGTCCATGTGGCGAATGCCGGTGACCGTTTGCCCGAGCAAAAACTCGCAACGCCCCGACGCCTTGAGCCGGGCCACCAGTTGCTGGCAGAACCCGTGGCAGTCGGCGACTTCTTCATCCGGGGTGTAAATCGCGCCCACGAACGGCGCCTCGGCAAGTGCCGGTTCCAGTTGGGCGCATTCGGCCCGGGACAACACCTGCTGCTGTTGTGGATCAGCCAGACCGTGGCGCGCATGCTCGAAACTCGCGGCTTCACGAAACGTCACCAGTTTGCCGTTGCGCCGCCAGTCGAAGCCGTCGAGACGGTCTTCCTCGCGCCAGCCTTGCAACGTCGTCTGGCTGAGCAGCGCCAGGCGCAGCAGATGCGCGCTGTTGCGCTGGTTCACCGAGCTGCGGCAGGCCGCCAGAAAGGACGCCATCCAGCGCCATTGCGCCGGGTCCAGCCGTGGGCGCAGCTTCAGGGGTGAGTCACCGCGCAGCATCCAGCCGATCGCCTGCAACGGCACGCCGGCGTCGGCCAGCGGTGCGACGTAGCGGTAGGACAACTGGCCGCCGTTGGCGAAACTGGTTTCGCTGGCCAGCGAGTCCCGGGCCTCGACCAGCGTCACGTCGATGCCGTCGCGCACCAGTGCGTAAGCCGTGGTCAGCCCGATGACGCCGCCGCCGATGATGCAAACCCGCTGAGCCATGTCTGTCCTTAACCGTTGTTGAAACAGGCCTCAGGTTAGGACCAGGTGACAGCCGTTGAACAATGCATAAAGATGGCTCACCCATAAACAAAGGTTATGGACTCGCCATGCGCCTGCGTCACATCGAGATTTTCCAAGCCATTCGCCAGACCGGTTCGGTCAGTGGCGCCGCCCAGTTGCTGCACGTCTCGCAGCCGGCGGTGAGCAAAGTACTGCAACACGCCGAGCAGCAACTGGGCTTTGCGTTATTCCTGCGGGTGCGCGGTAAATTGCAGGCCACGCCCGAAGCGCTGGAGCTTGAGCGTGAGGTCGATAAGGTCACCGAAAGCCTGCAAGGTGTGCGACGCCTGGCCCAGAGCCTGCGCCGCGAGCCGGGCCACAGTGTGCGGATCGGCGCGATCCCGGCGTTAGCGCTGTCGCTGCTGCCACCGGCGATCAACGAATGGACACAACGTTACCCGGACATCGTCTGCGAACTGTCCAGCGCCCACAGCCGTGAGTTGATGCAGAACCTGTTGATGCGCGAAGTGGACGTCGCCCTGACGTTGCAGCCGCCGGATCATCCGGGGCTGAAGGCCCAAGCCCTGGCCAGCGGGATGCTGGTGGCGTTGGCGCCGCTGGGTTATTGGCCCGCTGACAGCCACGGCCAGCCGTTGCCATTGCTCGAACTGGCCGGCGCGCCGCTGATCGGCCTGTCCAGCGCCGACCCATTGGCCGCCCGGCTCGACAGCTACCTGGAAGCGGTCGATCCGCCGCCGCGAGTGCGCATTGCCGTGCAAACTTATTCACTGGCCCGGGCGATGGTGGAATCCGGGGCCGGGCTGGCGGTCATCGACCCGTTCACCGCCCTCGGCGCCTCCCCCGCCGCCACGGCGATTCGTCCCCTGGCACCGGCGCTGCCGATCACCTTGTACGCCGTGACCCGCGCCGACGAACCGCCGCCGCATACCTTGAGCGACCTGTTGCAGGTCTTCAGCCGCAGGGCGCAGGCGCAACTGGATCGATTGATTCTGTAATGTGTGCCTGCTCGCGAAAGCGTCAGCAATTGTGGGGGGACTTCTAGGGCCCCATCACCCGTAGGAGCGAGGCTTGCCCGCGAAAGCGTCGGTACATTCAACATTTATGCTGACTGACACGCCGCCGTCGCGGGCAAGCCTCGCTCCTACAGGACGCATTATCGTTTAGAGCACGTAAAACAGAATCGCCACAAAGTGCAGCAGGCTCCCGGCGATCACGAACAGATGCCAGATCCCGTGGGCATGGCGCAGGCGATGGTCGAGGGCAAAAAAGATAATGCCCACGGTGTACAACACCCCACCCGACGCCAGCCAGGCAAAACCGGTCGAGCCCAGCGCCGCAAGCAGCGGCTTGACCGCCACCAGCACGATCCAGCCCATCACCGCGTAGATCACGATCGACAGAATCCGCGCCTCCGAGCGCGGCTTGATCTCTTGCAGGATGCCGATCAGCGCCAATCCCCAGACAATGCCGAACAACGTCCAGCCCCACGGCCCACGCAGGGTCACCAGGCAAAACGGCGTGTAGCTGCCGGCGATCAGCAAATAGATCGAAAAGTGATCAACCTTCTGCATGATCTCTTTCTTGCGCCCGCGCACGCTGTGGTACACGGTCGACGCGCTGTAGAGCACCATCAAGGTGAAACCGTAAATCGCCACGCTGACAATCTTCCACGGGCTGCCGTCCATGCTGGCGATCACCAGCATCCACACCACCCCGACCGTCGCCGCCACCGCCCCGACCAGATGGGTCCAGGCGTTCAATCGTTCCCCGTGATACATGTATCGCTTTCCTCGAAATTCGTTGCCGCAGTGCGCAAGGCTCAGGCCTTGAGACTAAAAGCGCAATGTTTCAGGACACATATCCCCGTATTCCCCACATACGTGCACAATCGAGCCATTCGAATAAGAGTCCGGCCCATGCTGATCGACGAAGAGTTGACCCTGAAAAAACTCGAGGTGTTCCTGGCCTTCATGCGCACCGGCAACCTGGCCCGGGCCGCTGCCGAGTTGCAGACCAGCAACGTCAGCGTGCACCGCGCCATCCACTCTCTGGAAAGCGCACTGCGCTGTCCGTTGTTCAAGCACGAAGGCCGCAACCTGACGCCGCTGGAAAGCGCTTATGTGCTGGAAGAACGGGCGCAGAAGCTGATTCAGGACGTGGTCGAAAGCGTGCGCCTGACCCGCGAAGCGGCCGGGTTCTCGGCGGAGCGCTTCAAACTCGGTTCGCTGTATTCGCTGACGGTGAAGACCGTGCCGCAGCTGATCATGGGCCTGAAAATCCGCCGCAGCGAACTCAACATCGACCTGATCCTCGGCTCGAATATTGACCTGCTCTACAAGCTGAAAAACATGGAAGTCGACGCGATCCTGGTGTCCCTGGACGACAGCGTCAACGACCCGGACTGCGAGCAGATTCAACTGTTCTCCGACGACATCTTCCTCGCCACCCCGGCCGATTCGAAGTTTGCCCAACGGGCGGAAGTCGACCTGGCGGAAGTGCGCGACGAAACCTTCATCACCCTGACCCAGGGCTTCGCCACGCACCAGGACGGGATCCGGGTGTTCAAACAGGCGGGTTTCGAGCCGAAAGTGGCGATGCAGGTCAACGACATCTTCACCCTGCTGAGCATGGTCAGCTCGGGAGTGGGTTATGCGTTGCTGCCGGGGCGGATTGCGGCGGTGTATGAGAATCGGGTGAAGCTGATTCCGTTGCAGGAAAAGTACCGGTTGCAGCAGCACATTGGCGTGGTGTTCCTGAAGGCCAAGGAGCGCGATCCGAATCTGCTGGCGTTGCTGGCGGAGTGTCGGATGTATGCCAATCGCCAGGCTTGAGACCCTGTGGCGAGGGAGCTTGCTCCCGCTCGGGTGCGCAGCACCCGCAAGAATTGGGGCTGCTGCGCAGCCCAGCGGGAGCAAGCTCCCTCGCCACAAAAAGCAGTCAGCGTTTTGATCATTCCCACGCTGATCGTTCCCACGCTCCGCGTGGGAACGATCGGTTTCTGGCGGCTTAGCCGACAATCCCGCGAACAATGAAGTACAACAACGAAGGCCCCAGCAAGCACCCAAGCCCGGTATGGAACGTCGCGGTCAACGCCCCATAAGGCACCAACCGCCGATCCGTCGCCGCCAGCCCCGCCGTCACGCCACTCACGGTGCCGGCCAACCCGCCAAACACCATCGCCGAACGCGGGTTATCCAGGCCCATCCATTTCGCCGCCATCGGCGTGCCGACCATCACGAAAATCGCCTTGATCAACCCGGTGGCAATCGACAACGCCACCACATCCGAACTGGCACCAATCGCCGCCCCGGTCACCGGCCCGACGATGTAGGTCACGGCGCCCGCGCCGATGGTGGTCATGCTGATTGCATCGCGATAACCGAAGGCCCAGGCAATGCTCGCGCCGACAATGAACGGCAGAATCGTGCCCAGCAGCAACGCTATCGCGCCGATCATCCCGGCCTTTTTTGCTTCGGTGGCCTGCACTTCGAACGCCGTGGCGACGATGGCAAAGTCCCGCAGCATGGCGCCGCCCATCAAGCCGATGCCAGAGAACAACGACAGATCTGCCAGGCCTTTCTGCCCGCCAGTCATGGTGCCGCCGACCCAGGCCAGCACCAGGCCGATGACGATGGCAATCGCCGAGCCGTGAATCCGCCCGAACGTCAGGCGCTTGGACAACACCACCGACACCCACATGATCACGCCGACGAAGGCGAACGCGGTGATCAGCGAATTATTGATCAGGCCTTTCTCGATGACTTCCCACATATCAGCGACCTCCTACTGGGGTGCCGACCGGCGTCACTTCCGCCGGTTCATCGGGCAGGGGTTCGCCTTTGTGGGTCCGGCTGATCAGGGCAATGGTGCAGCCGCAAATCACCACCGAACCGATGGCGGCCAACACCGCCACCGGACCGCCGTGCAGCGCAGTCACTACGTTTTGTTGCGCGGCCATCGCCACGACCACCGGAATGTACATCGCGCCCCAGAAGCCGACGCCCATCTCGCAATCCTTAGTCATGCCGCCGCGCTTTTGCATGTACAACCGCGCGCAGATCAGTAGGATCATGGCGATGCCGACCCCGCCCACGTTGGACTTCACGCCCAATAACATGCCCAGGGCATCGCCCAGGATCACCCCTGCCAGCGTACAGATCGCCAACAGCGCCACACCGTAAATAATCATTGTTGTAGTCCTCAAAGTGCATCGTCGAAGTTGTTGTTTTTGTGCTTCGCAAGCCTGAGTCGGTGTTCTAGGGTTGGCGGCTTCCCTCCTCACGCAACAGCGCTTGCAAGGTGTCGAGGCGAGCACCGTCGAAGGCAATCACGGTGCCCTGCTCGAACACCCGGCGCGCCAGCCCGGTCAACACCGCACCGGGCGGCAGTTCGATTTGTAGCCGTACGCCGCGCTCGTAGGCGCTTTGCACGGTGCCGCGCCAATCGACGACGCGGCACATATTGAAAGCGAGGTCGTCGCGCAGGGCTTCGACGTTGACGATGGGCCGGGCGCGACTGCCGCTCAGGTAGCCCATCGATGGGGTTTTCAGTGACACCTTGGCGAAGGCTTCGGCGAGGGTTTTCGCTGGCGCGTCCAGCAAAGGACAGTGCGACGGCACGCTGACGGCCAGACGCTTGGCCAGACCTGCACCGTGACCTTTCGCCAACTGCGCCACGGCTTTCATCGCCCCATCGCTACCCGCAATCACCACCTGGTTATCGGCGTTGATATTGGCCAGGTACACCGGCGTTTCATTGCTGTGAACCTGGGCGAGCAACTGTTCGACGGTGAATAAATCGAGACCGATGATCGCGGTCATGCCGTAGCCCTGTGGATAAGCCTGTTGCATCAGCTCACCGCGCAGGCTGACCAGATGCAGGGCATCGCTGAAGCCCAGAGCCCCGGCGACGACCGCTGCCGGATAGGCGCCGATGGACAACCCGGCCACGTAATCCGCCGGTTCCTGTAGTTGCCGTGAAGCCGCGACGCCAGCGATCAGCAGGCAAAGCTGCACCGCCCGCGTCGTCTTCAAGGCCTCGGCAGAATCCAACAATAAGGCGTCTTCACCGAGGACATCACTCGCCTCCGTCACCGTTTCCAAAGGCAAACGATGGAGCATGCCCGGCTGCTGCGCACCTTGGCCCGGGAACACCAGCAAACTGCTCACGCCGCTTGCTCCTGGGGGTTCCACGGATCGAGCACCAGACAAGCCTCACTGGCGTTTTTCAGCAAGACTCGCCGCGCAGGCCCGGCCCATTCGCGCAAGGCGATGGCACCCAAAGGCGTCTGCAATTGCATGTCCACCTGACACGCGGCGGTATCGAAAATCTTCACCAGTTCCTGAGCCTGTGCGCGGCTCAAGGGTTGCGGTGTGCGCAGGATCAAGTCGAGGTCGCTGCGCTCATGCAAGGCCTGAACACCACTGGCCAATTCGAAACCGGCGCTGCCGCTGATGCCCCATACGAAACCGCAAGCATCCAGCATCGACCGCAGTTGAGTCAGTGCGCGCAATGCGGGTAGATCCCGATCAATCGAAACATGACGAAGATCTTCAGGTTTGACCCGACGCTGAATCGCCTCGACTGCCATCACCGTCGCAAACCGCTGCTCACGCATCGGCCCACGCACGCCGACGGCAACCTGACCCGGCGCGCACAACGCACGCCGGACCACCACTGGCTGACCCTGAGCCAAAGCGTCTGTCGCCCACATCGGCGCATCCAGCGGCAACTGCTCCGGGGTCATGCCCCAGAGCAAGTCGTGAGCCAGAAACGTATTCACCACTGCGCTCTCAGCAGTTCACGCACCTTGCTCGATGCCGCGCGATTGCTGGCACCCAAGCGACTGCTCAAATCACGACCCTTCGCGGCGACATCGCTGATCGCTTGATTCAGGCATTCCGTCACGCGGGTCAGATCTTGCGCCGTCGGCTGCTCAATCTGTTCCACCGACAAGGTTTCCCAGAGCAAACCGAGGCTGGCGTAGCTTTCAATGTCATACGCCATCGGCGGCACGCTGGCGGCCAGGGCTTCGAGTTCTTCGACACTGCGCAACGTCACCCGCGCCGCCGACGCCTTGCCCATGGCGTGAACCATTACGCCGGGATCGCGCAAGGCAATTAGTCGATTGGCTTGATACCCGTGAGCGAGAAACGCCCCGGACATCGCCTTGCCCACCAGCAAACCGATCACCGCGTGTCCGGCCAGTCGAGCACGAGCATAACTGTCCGCCGCACCAGCCAATGCCTGATGAATACCGAGGGCTTCTTCGCGGCGGCCATAGGCTTGGCTGGGTACATCGACGATGGCGATCAAGGCACGCTTCTGAGATTTATCGCTGTCGGCCGCGATGACTTCATCCACGGCTTTGGCCAACCCCCAGCCTTCCAGCAGACCGACCTCACCGTTGCGGGCACGGACGAAGCGGTTGTCGGGATCAGTCACCACCGCGATAAACCGCACGGGCTGATCACCCAACACACCATCGGCCACCTTCAACGAAGCAGGCAAACCTTCGACCGGTTTCGCACCGGTACTCAAGGCGTTAAACCAGTTCAAACCTCTCATGAGCGCTCTCCTTGATACAGATCGCGAACCACCGACGGTTCGATTTGCGGTTCAGCATCCAATCGCGCCAAGCGCTCCAGAAACAACCCGGCCTGCTGGCTACGTTGCTGCTCCGGCAAGCCTTGCTTGAGCAATTCACTGACCTGCAGTTGAATCTGCGCCACATCATCGGCCACATAACGATCCACCAAACCACTGGCAAACCGCTGCTCACCACCGGTCAGGCTCCAGATGAAAGGACGATCCCGGGAGTCGTATTCCTCAAGCCCCGCTTCCTGCTCGATCACCTGCGGACCGTTGAGACCAAGCCGCGCTTCCTGAGTCACCAGCAAATAGCTGCACAACCCGGCGGCAATCGACATCCCGCCAAAGCAACCGACGCTGCCCGCCACCACGCCAACAACAGGCTGGTACTGACGCAAATCGACAATCGCCGCATGGATATCCGCAATCGCTGCCAACCCGAGATTGGCCTCCTGCAACCGTACGCCACCGGTTTCCAGCAGCAACACAGCGCGGGTTGGAATGCCTTTGCGGTTATCTTCGGCGGCGAGTTCCAGCGCACCAGAAATCTTCGCCCCGCCGACTTCTCCAAGGCTCCCACCCTGAAACGCGCCTTCAATCGCCGCGATCACCACCGGCAAACCGCCGATGCTGCCCTTGGCGATCACCACGCCGTCATCGGCTTGCGGCACCACGCCCTGGCGCGACAGCCACGGCGACATGATTCGCTGAAACGGATCGAGTAATTCGCGGAAGGTGCCGGCGTCGAGCAAGGCTTTCGCCCGCTGCCGCGCACCGAGTTCGACGAAGCTATGTTTGTTAAGGAGATCAGTCATGGCCAATCTCCTCAAAGCCTTGCTCCAGACGCAAGCGCACCACACCCGGCGTCGCGCCGAAGTCGTGGATATCGATGGCCATGGCGGGCGGCGTCTGACCGTCAAACATCCGCGCAAACAGATGCTGCCAACGCTGTTCGGCGCCATTGACCGAGGTCTGCACCTGGATGGTCAACTTGCCGGCCACACCCGGTTCGATCAGCACTTCCAGATCGCCCGAGCCAACACAGCCCACCAGCGTCCGGCCCCGGGGCGGCTGCCCGGCGGGGAATTCAAAGGATAAGGTTTCCATCAGAAAGCTCCGAATTCGAGGCGGTCGATGAACAGGCACGCGGCGAGCAAATCAGCGGCTCCACCCGGCGAGGCGTTCAACGCGATGAGTTGTTCATCCAGTTCATGCAAGCGGCGACGACCACCGAGGCTGGCACTGCCGCCTGCGTCGAGTACGGCTTGGGCGCCGAGTTGCATGGTTTGCAGGCCGGTTTCGCCGGCGCGGTAGAGCACACAGGTGTCGGCCAGTCGGGTCATGATCGCGAGCAAGGCGTCGAGGCGAGCGTTTTGTTCGCCGTGGCCGAGGGCGCGGCTGCGTTTGAGTTGTGGGAGCGCGCGTTGCAGGACGGAAGGGAAGCCGAGTTGCGCTTCTTCACGGGCACCGCGTGCGCCGTAGCGTTGGGCGACTTGGGCGCCGTGGCTTAGCGGGCGTGGCGCGTGACGGTCGTCGAGCAAAGCCAAACGTGCGGCGCACAGCGTGACGGCGCTGGCGTTGGTGTTTTCAAGGGCGGCGGCAGCGACCAACAGCCCCAGCGCCCAGATCGCCCCACGATGAGTATTCACGCCATCGGTGGTGGTGAGCATTGCTTGCTCCCCTTCCCGACCAATGCGCCCGAGGGCTTCGCGCAGCGGCAGACCGACGTCGCCAAACGCGATGGCCACGTCGGCCATTTCCTTGAACGCCGGCCATAACGACAACGCCGACGCGTGCATCAAGCCCAGGTGCAAATCGGTGTGCGCTCCGTTGCCGCGACGGTCCACCAGCGCCGGTTTCGGCGACAGGTCTGCTTCGTCGATCAGCGCGTCCACCGCCAAATCCGCCAGCCGCTCGGCCAGGGTCAGTGTTTTGGGTTGCAGGTTAAGTGCGTGCATTTACCAGCTCCTGAACTTGGCGGGCGGGTTGTAGAGGCCACCGGACCACTCCACCAGATCGGCCACGCTTTTGGCCGCGAGCAGTTCGCGGGTGGCGTCGGTGCGGCGGATGCCGAGGTCTTCGGGCAAGGCGATCAAACCTTCGCGGCGCATGCGGGCGGTGTCTTTCGGGTTGTGGCGCAAGCCGATCACGGTGACGCCCGCGACCGCCGCGATCATCGCCTGGCGTTCTTCCAGCGAGCGCGCCTTGTACAGATAGGCGATGCCTTCTTCGGTCAGCAGGTGGGTGACGTCGTCGCCGTAGATCATGATCGGCGCCAACGGCATGCCGCTCTTACGCGCCACTTCCACCGCGTCGAGGGTTTCGACGAAGGTCGGTTTGCCGCCCTCCTGGAACGTCTCGACCATTTGCACCACGAGTTTTTTGCCGCGTTCGAGCAAGGCTTCCGGCGCATCGTCGTGGCGCATGTCGAGCCAGGCCGGGGTGCCATGGCGGCGACCGCGCGGGTCGTGGCCCATGTTCGGCGCGCCACCGAAACCGGCCAAGCGTCCGCGAGTTACGGTGGAGGAATGACCGTCGCCATCGACCTGCAGGGTCGCGCCAATGAACAGGTCCACCGCGTACTGTCCGGCCAGTTGGCAGAACATGCGGTTGGAACGCAACGAGCCGTCGCGCCCGGTGAAGAACACGTCGGGCCGGGCGGCGATGTAGTTTTCCATCCCCAGTTCAGTGCCGAAGCAATGCACACTCTCGACCCAACCGCTTTCGATGGCCGGGATCAGGGTTGGGTGCGGATTGAGGGTCCAGTTGCGGCAGATCTTGCCTTTGAGGCCGAGGGATTCGCCGTAGGTCGGCAGGATCAATTCGATGGCGGCGGTGTTGAAACCGATGCCGTGGTTCAGCGACTGTACGTTGTGTTTTTCGTAGATCCCGCGAATCGCCATCATCGCCATCAATACGTGCACAGGCTTGATGTGGCGAGGGTCGCGGGTGAACAGCGGTTCGATGTAGAACGGCTTGTCCGCCACCACCACGAAATCGACCCAGGACGCGGGGATATCAACGCGGGGCAGATCGGTGACGTCGTCCACCAGTTGATTGACCTGGACGATAACGATGCCATCGCTGAAGGCTGCCGGTTCGATCAATGCCGGGGTGTCTTCGGTGCTCGGCCCGGTGTAGATGTTGCCGGCGCGGTCGGCCATGAAACCGGCGGAGAGCACGACGTTGGGGATCAGGTCCACCACCAGTCGTGCGTAGAGTTCGATGTAGGTGTGGATCGCGCCGATTTCCAGCAGGCCATCTTCCAGCAACTGGCTGATGCGCAGGCTCTGGGTGCCGGCGAAGGAGAAATCGAGCTTGCGGGCGATGCCCCGTTCGAACAAATCGAGGTGCTCGGAGCGGCCGACGCTGGGCATGATCATGTGCAAATCGTGCAGCTTCGCGGGATCAGCCTTGGCCAGGGAGCGCGAAAGGAAATCCGCCTGCTTCTGGTTATTGCCCTCCAGCACCACCCGGTCGCCGGGCAGAATCAACGCCTCCAGCGCTGCGACGATCTTGTCGGTGGGCAACACCACGCCGTCGGCAAAACCTTTGACCAACTCAAGACGCCGCTGCTTCTCGCTGCGCCGCCGCGTCCATCGCGAGTCGGGGGATATTGTTGTTGTCATGACCACTCCACGGGTTCGCTGTCGTGGGGCCACCTTAGGAGGGTTGGGTGTGGGGCATCAATCAAGCAGAGCGACGGATCGTTACGGTCAGGGTAATGGTTGGCCGGGCTGACGCCTTCGCGGGCAAGCCTCGCTCCTACAAGGTCGCGTCGTACACAACCTCTGCGAACGACACAAACCTGTAGGAGCGAGGCTTGCCCGCGAAGAGGCCAGACCAATCACCGCGATCTTCGATCAGTCCCAAAAGAGGACCGATCAGTCCCTTTTTGGGACTTTGATCGTTCCCACGCTCTGCGTGGGAATGCCTCAACGGACGCTCCGCGTTCGGCTCTTGGGACGCGGAGCGTCCCGGGCTGCATTCCTTTGCTGCGCGTGGGAACGATCAGGTTTGCGGCGTCATCTGCTCCTGCACCCGAACCAGAAGCTGCTCAGCGCTTTCCAACAACTGCGCCAACAACGCCGGATCTTCATCCATATAGCCTTCGTACTCCGCCAGGTTTCGTCGTTCATGACACAAGGCAAACAACCGAACCTGCACCTTGCCAATATCAGCCGTGTGAACCAGGCACTGAAACACCAGATATCGCTTGTCCGAGCGGTAACCACACAAGCGAAGTGCCGTCAGTGCAAGCGCATGGGCAGCGTTGTAAGCCAAGTCGAAACGACTCGCGAAGGACAGCGAAGCCGTTTGCGCATCTTTCAATCGATCCACCGCCGAACGCATCAGCCCTTCACATTCCTTGCGATCCGGCGGCTCGGCTTTCAGTCCACCGCTACGTAACAGGTTCTCCAGATTCTCGTTGCTGCCCATCCTTGGACTCCAAAGGGTTTTGCCCCATCAGATTGATTTTGTCCTGCTGCGCCACACGCACGACAAAACTGTTTTCAGCCGCCAGTTTGGCGACCCAGTCGCCGGGGGTGTAGAGCGTCGGGTTGAGGACGCGGCCCAGTTGCTCCTCCAGGGGCAAGAGCCGCTCCATCACTTCACTGTAGTGCAGGCTTTCGCCGATCAGCATGAGATCAATGTCACTGGATGCGTTTGCCGAATCCTTGGCGATGGAGCCGTACACGAAGGCCCAGGTGATCTGTTCGGCGAAGGGTTGCAGCGCCTGGCGCAGGGGCTCGGCGATGCCGAAGGTTTTGCGGGCGATGCCCAGCAGTTCGGCATAGATCGGGCAGTCGGGGTTGGCTTGATAGTGGGTCTGGTTGCCCTGGCGGGTCAGGGTCAGCACGCCGGCCTGCTGCAACCGATCCAGTTCGCGCATAAGGCTGCCTTTACCGACTTGCGCCCACCGGGCGATTTCGTTGGCGTAGAAACTGCGGTCGGGTTTGCCAAACAACAAACCCAGCACTTTTTGCTGGGTGGTGGTGAACAGGGCTTCGCTGAGGGAAAGGTTTTTCACATTGGCAACCAAAGAGTCCCAAAAAGGGAACGATAGGTCCCTTTTTGGGAATCTTCAACCTTCGCCAGCTAAATGGGGGATTGATCGTTCCCACGCGGAGCGTGGGAACGATCAACTCCTGTGGCGAGGGGGCTTGCCCCCGTTCGGCTGCGCAGCAGTCGTAAAACCATCGCACCCGGTGTGCCTGATACACCTCGGTTGCAGATTTTGGAGCTGCTTCGCAGCCCAACGGGGGCAAGCCCCCTCGCCACAGGGAGTTCGACCGCCAGGGGATTTGTGTTTAAAAGTTGCGGCGCAGGAAGGGTTGGCGGCTACGCGGTCTGACGTCACTGCCTACAGCAATGGGGGAACACGCTGACTGGTGGGGTTTTGCGTTGATCTTTATCGTTTGTGTGTCGCTGCCAATTCAGCGACCGGGTCTGGAATCCCGAGGTGTAGAAGGCGCGAAAGCGCCCCTCATGACGTATGCTTGCGCACCTTTAATGTGTGCATTCAGTTATGGCGGCTGTGCGCGGGAGACCTTCGGGTCTACCGGGTTTTCTCCACCTCGGGTTCCAGCCCGCGTACAGCTGCCACCCCTTCGGCTGGAACCGAGGGAGCAGCTGAAACTCATTACTGGAGATTTCACTATGTTCAAAGCTACCCCCACCCCCCCAGAATCCGGCACCGATTCCCAACCATCCCTCGATGCCGAAAAGATGAAAGAAGCCGCCGACCGCGCCTTCGCCCATTACTTCCCCCCGGCGGATGCAAAACCCGCCAAGCGCCGGAAATACCAACTCTTCGCCGTTGCCCCGGGAATCAACGACCCCGAGGCCCTGCTGGCCAACGCTTCCGAAGACTTGCTGTCCATCAGCGCGATTGCTGCCGATTTGGCGGACGATGTGGAAGGCACGCGCCGTTCGGTAGCTTTGGCGATCAGCCGTTTGACCGATGGCGTGCAATTGTTGGTGGAGCGGGTGCTGGATCACCATGAGGCGTTGGCCGCGGGCAAGGTTTAGCCGTTGATGTTGTGGTGAATTGACGGCCGCCTTCGCGGGCAAGCCTCGCTCCTACAGGATTTACGTTGCCCCTTGTAGGAGCGAGGCTTGCCCGCGAAGGGGCCCGTCAGACGAGCCCGGCACTCACCAACAACTCCTCCAGCGCCAATAAATCCGGCACTTTCGCCACTTGCTCCCCCACCTGCACCGCCGCTTGCTCAAGCGGACACAACGGCACATCCACATAGCTCAATTGGCTATCCAACTTGTACGAGCGCGGAATCCCCTGCACCAGCAGCGCAATGAACTTCAACTCCGGTCGCCCGCCCAGGGCATTGAGGATGACGATGCGCACGCGCTCGCCGATCACCACTTTGCTGCCACATGCAGACTCAAAACTGAGCAACGGAATCTGCCGATCCCGCCACGTCACCAGCCCCAGGTACCACGGCGGTGTATCGAGGTCGAACGCCGCCGGTTGGTAGTCGATCAACTCGGCGACGGCGACGTTGGGCAGGATCAAGTTGCGATCCGCCAAGGGCAGCAACAGGCCCGTGAGGTTGCTGGTGCGATGCTCAAGCATGGGTTCTGCTCCACAGGGCGATGCTTTCGAGCAGCACCGATTCCTGGTACGGCTTGCCGAGGTAGTCGTTGACGCCAATGGCCATGGCGCGGTCGCGGTGTTTTTGGCCAGTGCGGGAGGTGATCATGATGATCGGCAGGTGTTGCAGGCGTTCGTCGGCGCGCACTTGGGTGGCGACTTCGAAGCCGTCCATGCGCGGCATTTCGATGTCGAGCAGCATCACGTCGGGCATGTGCTCTTCAAGCAGCAACATGGCATCGACCCCGTCCTTGGCGGTGAGCACGTTCATGCCGTGGCGTTCGAGCAAACGGCTGGTGACCTTGCGCACGGTGACCGAGTCGTCCACCACCAGCACCAGCAACGGCTTGTGCGGCTCGGCTTCCATTTCCTGAAGCACCGGGCGTTGCGGCACGCGGGCCTGCATGGCGCGGATCGGCGCCAGCAAATCGAGAATCAGCACCACCCGGCCATCCCCCAGAATCGTCGCCCCGGACAACCCCTGCACGGCGGCAAATTGCGGGCCGAGGCTTTTGACCACGATCTCCCGCGTACCGGCCATGGAATCCACTTGCACGGCGATGTGCCGTTCGTTGCATTGCACCAGCAGCACCGGCAGCGGCAGGCTCTGGCCCAGCAGTTTCGGGCGGGTGCTGGTTTTCAGCAGTTCGCCGAGGTAGCACAGTTCGTAGTCCTGCCCGGCGTATTTGTAGGTCGGCGGATCGAGGCGGTAATGGCCTTCGAGTTCGTTGGGCAACACGCGGACGATGCCGTCGATGGTGTTCAGCGGGATTGCGTATTGGTCATCAAAACACTGCACCATCAGCGCGCGGTTGACCGACACGGTGAACGGCAGGCGAATGCGGAAATGCACGCCCTGCCCCGGCACAGAGTCGATCACCATGCTGCCGCCCAGTTGCCGCACCTCTTCATGCACCACGTCCATACCGACGCCACGCCCGGAAATCTGGGTGATTTTCTCGGCGGTGGAGAACCCCGGTTGCAGGATGAATTGCAGGACGTCGCGGTCGCTGATGTCGCTGTCCGGCGCGAGCATGCCGCGCTTGATCGCCTTGCTTCGCACCGCGTCCAGCGGCACGCCGGCACCGTCGTCGCGGATGTCGAAAATGATGTCGCCGCCCTCTCGCGACAGGTCCAGCGTGATACGACCCTGGGCCGGTTTGCCCGCCGCGATCCGCGCTTCGGTGGATTCCAGGCCATGGTCCACAGCGTTGCGCAGCATGTGTTCCAGCGGCGCGGCCATGCGTTCCAGCACGTTTCGATCCATCTCGCCTTCGGCGTTACCGACGACGAACTCCACGTCCTTGCCCAGTTCGCTGGAGACCTGACGCACGATACGTTTCAAACGCGGCAGCATTCGTTCGAACGGCACCATGCGCGTGCGCATCAGGCCTTCCTGCAATTCGGTGTTGATGCGGCCCTGCTGTTGCAGCAGGTTGTCCGCGTCCTGATTGGTCCGGTCGAGGGTTTCCTTGAGGTCGAGCAAGTCGGAGGCGGATTCGAATAGCGCCCGGGACAGTTGCTGCAACTGCGAATGGCGGTCCATTTCCAGCGGATCGAATTCTTCGTAGCCCAAGCGTTCGGCTTCGACTTGCTGGCGGCTGAGAATCCGCCCTTGGGTTTCGGTGTCGAGGCGCCGCAACTGATCGCGCATCCGCTCAATGGTGGTTTCCATCTCGCTCAGGGCCACGCGGGCGTCGTTGACCTGCTGCTCGATACGGCCACGGAAGATCGAAGTTTCCCCGGCGAGGTTGACCAGATCGTCCAGCAACTCGGCCGAAACCTTGACCATGTCCGCGCCGGCCTCGGGCGTCGGCACTTCCGGTTTAGCCACAACAGGCGCGACTACCGGGGCTTCAGGAACGGCCGGATGACTGAAATTCTTGATCGCATCAATCAACCGGTCCGCTGGCGGACAAGGTTGCCCGGCGCGGGTGGCATCGAGCATCTGCGCCAAGCGATCGTGGCTGCTTTGCAACAGCGTGAACAACGGCGCCGTCGGTTGCAGCACCCCGGCGGACAAGCCTTCGTAAAGGAATTCCAGCTCATGGGCGAGGTCGCCAATCGGGGCGATTTCCACCATCCGCGCGCCGCCCTTGAGGGTGTGCAAATCCCGCAGCAGGGTTTCCACTTCCTGGCGATTCGACGGCTCGGCCTGCCAGCGCACCAGCGCCGCGCCGGAGTTTTCGATGATGTCGAAACCTTCTTCGAGGAAGATCTCCAGCAGCTCCGGGTCATGGCCGGGGGAATCATGTTCGTGGGTCGGCTCGACAGCTTCTGGCGTGCTGGCGTGGCTTTGGCGGAACTGGCGAATCGCTTCGATCTGCTCGCTCGGATCACCCAAGGCTTTCTGCTGCTGCAACTGTTCCAGCAGCACCGCCAAGCGGTCATGACTGGTTTGCAGCAACCGCGCCAGCGCTTCGCTGTGGCTGTAACGGCGGTCAACCAAGCCTTCGTAAAGATTCTCCAGCTCATGGGCCAGGTCGCCGACTTCTTCAACCTCGGCCATGCGCGCGCCGCCCTTGAGGGTGTGCAAATCCCGCTGCAACGACGACAGCGGTGCGGCGTTATCCGGGTCGTTCAACCAGCGCTGCAAGGCCTGGCCGGCGCTTTCGAGGATATCCACCGCTTCTTCGAGGAAGATCGAAACGATCTCGTCGTCGTGTTCAAGTTGCGTCGCGGTTTTCGACAGCTCAGCGGTGGCAGTGCCCAGTTCGCGAATGCTCAGGCTACGACTGCCATCGCTGCGAATCAGGCCCGTGGCCGACGGATCGAGGCTGGTGTCGAGCAAATCGCGCAAGGCCCGGACCCGTTCCGGTTGCGGGCTGACTTCCTGGCCGGCGGCCAGTTCGTCGAGCATGTTGATCAGCGCTTCGTGGGCACTTTGCGCTTCATGGAAAAACTCGTCGCTGACCGCCAGGCTGCTTTCTTCCACCGCGCCATACAGGTCGAGCAAGGCTTCGCACAGTTCATCCACCGGGTGCAGGTCGGCCAGGTGCGCGCCTTCACCGAGGGTGGTCAGCTCATCCAGCAACGCGCTGAGTTCCTGGCGCTCGCCGGGGTGTTGCTGCCAGCGGCGCAACAGGCTTTCGGCGTCGAGCAGGATGTCCATGCCCTGGGCCAGGAAGTTGTTGATCAACTGCGGATCGCGCTTGATCCGCAAACCCCGGTTCGGCGCGCTGAGGATCGCTTCCAGGCGTTGGTCCAGCAACGTTCGCGTGCGCTCGATCAACGAACGGGCGCCGGGAATCTCGGCCAGTGGATCGGTCTTGAGTTGACGCAAGCCGAGGCGGAACAACCCTTCGGCTTCCAGCAGCAACTCGACCTCATCCAGGTCCAGCGCAATCAGGTGCGCCTTGTATTCCCGGGCCAGGTGATCCAGCGGCGCGGCGAGTTCGGCAATCGGCACCACACCGGCCATCGAGGCGCTGCCCTTGAGCGTGTGCAAGGCCCGCTGCAATTCGTCGCTGGCTTGCAGCGGCACATGCTCGGCGGCTTGGTCGAGGTAGCGGTTGAGGCTGGCGAGGTGGGTTTCGGCCTCGTTGCGGAAGATCTCCAGCAACAACGGATCGAGGGCGGCGACGTCCTGGGTGTCTTCGTCGGACAGCAGCGCATCGCCCTTGGCCAAGGCGTGAGCCCGGGCGGCCAAGCGGTCGACGTCGTCGCGCTGGCGCTGGGCGTTGGCGGCAAAATCGGTGATCAGTTCTGGTAGCAGGTTGAGCGCGTCGGTCAGCAGTTGCTGCACCGCCGGCCCAGGCTCGACGCTGTGTTCCAGCACGCGGTTGAGCAGGTTTTCCACGGCCCAGGCCAGTTCGCCCAGCACCAGTGCGCGGACCATCCGGCCGCTGCCTTTCAAGGTGTGGAAGGCCCGGCGCAGTTCGCTCAGTGCTGCGCTATCGCCAACATTCGCGGACCAGCGCGGCAGGTATTCGCGCAGCACGTCCAGGACTTCGTCGGTTTCTTCGAGAAAGACTTCCCGCAGCTCATCGTCCACCGGCTCTTCACCCGACGGCGGTGGCAACAGGCTGCCCGGGGTGTTCAGGGCGGGCGGGTTGACGGCTGAAACCGGGCTGGCCAGCACGGCGGCCAGGGACTGCACGGTGTCGGGATCGTCCAGTTCCTGCAGGTCTTGCATGACCTGGGCTTCGTTGGGGCTCAGTACGTCTTCAAGTATCGGAACAAGTTTTTCGGCAGGGAAAAACCCGAGGGCGGCCAGGCTGTTTTCCGCGACGTCGAGCAGGTGTTCGTCCAATTCTTGCGGGTCGTCGTTCAGGCGTTCGAGGTAGTACTCAATGCTGGTGATGACGTCGGCCAGGCTGTCGAGTTGCTGCCAGCCGGGGTGATCGGTGTCCACCAGCAAGTGTTCGCGGATAAAGCCGTTGCAGGCTTCGATCAGGCTCGCGGCACGGTTCAGCGGAATCATCGCCAGTGCGCCGCGCACCTGGGTCAGCAGCGCCGGCAAGGGTTGCAGTTGCTGGCGATCCCAATCGGCGTCGATGTAGTCGACGATCATGTCCTTGGCTTGTTGCAGGCAAATCCGTGCCTCGCGGATGACGATCTGATGAATCTGGGTCAGGTCGGTGGTCGGCAGGCGGCTTTCTTCCTGGCTCTCCGGCTCCACGGTGCCGACCATCCCGGCCAGCGTCGCTTCGACGTAAAGCAAGGCCCCGGCCACGTCCATCAGGATCGCGTCGTTGGGTTCGCGCTGGCCTTGGGCAAGGCTGAGCACCACCGCCAGTTGATCGATGATCACTTTGCGCGGCTGGCCGAAACCGAGCACCGCCAGGGTGTCAGCGATTTGCCGCAGGGGCGCCAGCAGGCTTTCCAGGTCGGAGGTGTGCTGGCGGTCGCTGCGCACGAACAGGTCCAGGCGTTCCTTGACCCGCACCAGTTCTTCGCACAGCGCGGCGAGCACCGAGCGCATGGCATCGCGGTCGGGGCCGGCGAGGCGTGCGCGTTCTTCGTCGACCATCGCGCTGTCAGGCAGCGCATCGTCCAGTCCGTAGCGATCTTTCATGGTCAGCATCTGCCCGGTGGGATGTTCGGCTTTGGCAATGTAGAACAACAAGCTTTTGAACAGCTCGGGCGGCGGCGCCTGATTGACCCCGGCCATGCCCTGTTCCAGCAAGCGTTTGAGTTCCTTGTCGGCGTCCTTGAACAGGCTGCGCAGGGCCGGGCTGTTGGCAATCGCGCCATTGCGCAGGCCTTCGACCAGCGCCGACGCGACCTGCCACAACGGGCTCAGCGGCGCGTCACCGCACAACGCTTCGAGCTTGGCGAAGACTTTGGTCAGGTAATCCAGATTGGTTTCGCCATCCTGCTCGCGAAGCAAACCGACCAAGGCCATCTGCAACATCTGCCGCAATTTGCGCAGCACATTCGGTAATTCGGGTGGTTCCAGCAGCGCCAGATCGTCCGGATCCAGCGGCGGCAAGTCCGGCAGTTGCGGGCTGAACAGGCTGGTTTCCGAGAGCAGGCTTTCGCCTCGGGCACTGCGCAGATCGTTGATCAGCGGCAGCACCACCAGCGGCAGGTCGCGACGTGCGCCTTGCACCCGGTCGAGGTAGATCGGCAGCTGCCCCAAGGCCTGTCTTAACAGATGAATGGCTTCATCGCGATGACTGACGCGGTTTTGTTGCAGGGCAGCGGTCAGTTGCTCCATTTCTTCGGCGAGCAGGGCCGCGCCGTAGAACTCGACCATCTGCAAACTGCCGTGCACCTGATGGATACACGCCAGGCACTCGCCCAGCGCGTAGGTCGCCTGGGGGTCGTCGAGCAGTTGCTCCAACGCCTGATGAGCCTGCTTCAGCGTTTCGGCAATCTCGCCTTTGACCCACTCGAGGGCCACATAGTCGTGCCGATCACCCATAACCACTCCACTCTTCATTCTTTACGCCCGCAGGCGGTTCAAGCCTTGTCCGTGGCCGGCTTGGGCTCGGTCGGCAAGGTGAAACCCGACACCGAGCGCCGCAACTGGCTGGCCATTTTTGCCAGGTTGCCGATGCTCTCGGCGGTCGCCGTGGAGCCGGACGAAGTCTGCGAGGTGATCTGCTGGATCACGTTCATGGTCAGGGAAATCTGCCCGGCGGACGACGTCTGTTGCTGCGCGGCGTTGGAAATGCTCTGGATCAGCGCCGCCAGGGTCTTCGATACGCCTTCGATTTCTTCCAGGGCCACCCCGGCATCCTGCGCCAGCCGCGCGCCACGCACCACTTCGGTGGTGGTCTGCTCCATGGAAATCACCGCTTCATTGGTATCAGTCTGGATCGCCCGGACAAGGGTTTCAATTTGTCGGGTCGCGGCGGACGAACGTTCGGCCAGCCGTTGCACTTCGTCAGCGACCACGGCAAAGCCGCGCCCGGCGTCACCGGCCATGGAGGCTTGAATGGCTGCGTTGAGGGCGAGGATGTTGGTCTGGTCGGCAATGTCGTCGATCAGGCTGACGATGTCGCCGATTTCCTGGGAAGACTCGCCCAGGCGCTTGATGCGTTTGGCAGTGTCCTGGATCTGCTCGCGGATGTTGTCCATGCCGTGGATGGTGTTGTGCACCACCTCGTTGCCCTTGTTGGCGATTTCCACCGAACGCTCGGCCACCGCGGAGGATTCGGCAGCGTTGGCCGAGACCTGATCGATGGACTGCGCCATGTCGTTGATTGCCGTGGAGGCTTCGGAAATCTGCTGCGCCTGATGCTCCGAGGCCTGGGCCAGGTGCATGGCGGTGGCCTGGGTTTCCTGCACGGCGGCGGCGACCTGGCCGGCGGTGAGGTTGATGGTCGCCACCAGGTCGCGCAGTTGGTCGACGGAATAGTTGATCGAGTCGGCGATGGTCCCGGTGAAGTCTTCGGTCACCGAAGCGGTCACGGTCAGGTCGCCGTCGGCCAGGTCTTCGATTTCGTCCAGCAAACGCATGATCGCGTTCTGGTTGCGCTCGTTCTTCTCGGCGGTTTCCTGGAGCTGGCGGTTGGTTTCGCGAACCATCACCAGACCGATGAGGATGATCGACATCAGCGCCAGCAAACCCAGCACGTAGCCGCCGATGGTGTCGGTGTTGCGCCCGCCCGCGAGGTTTTCGAAACCGGTGGCCAGGTGCGAGGCTTCATCGAGCAGGGTTTGCGACAGGGTGAAGATGCTGGTGGCGGACTCGCGGACTTTGAACAGTTCCGGCGAGGTTTCGAGGATTTCATCCACCGAGCCGGAGACGAATTCGAACAGTTCGGAGATTTCGGTCAGGCGCGCCCGAGCATCCTTGTCTTCGACCTGGCTGACTTTCAGCGCCGGGTTGCCCTGGAGCATGCCGTTGAGCACCTGACCGAAACGGGCGGCATCGCGGCCGAAGGCGTCGGCGGCCTGCTGCGAGTTTTCGTCGCCGGACAACACCGTGTTCACCGCGCCGAGAATCCGTTCAGCCAACAGCGATTGACGCTGGGCCATCGCGACCTGAGCTGCCGGGGCACCGCGCTGCAGGAGGATTTCGACGACTTTTTCGTACTCGACCTGCAACTGCGGCACGGTTTCGGCCAGGGTCGCGGCGACCTGATGCAGGGACAGCACGGTTTGTTCGCTGGACAGAATGGCGTCGGTGTTTTTCAGCAGGCGTTCCCAGTCCAGCTGCACGGCGCGCATTTCCGGGCGCACGGTGGACGGCGCGGGCGGCAGGCCGGTGCTCGGGTCGCCCTTTTTCAGGTAACCCCAGCGCTGGGCAAAGTCGTTGCGCGCATCGCTGAGCAACTTGAACGCGGCAGCCTTGCCGGCGGCGGCTTCCGTGGCGTTCTTGGCGATGCGCTGGGACAGCACGCGCAGCTCACCGGCGTGGCCGATGTACTGCTTGTCGTAGGTGGCCTGGGTGTTGAGGTAAGCGAAGTTGGCGAACAGCAGCATGATGAAGATGATCAGCGCGATAAACAGCACGATGATCTGCGAACGGCTGCGGGACCCTTCGGGGGTGCCTGTTTTTGCTTTTGTCATCGGTCCTCGCCTGTACTGCCCAATTCAACCCATCCCCTGTAGGAGCGAGGCTTGCCCGCGAAAGCGGTTATTCATTCAACATTAATGTCGACTGACACGACGCCTTCGCGGGCAAGCCTCGCTCCTACGGGATTGCGGTGCCTACACCGCCACATGCATGAAATCCTGGGACTGCGCCAACGCAAACGGGCTGAACACTTGCCAGCTCTGTTCCCGCTGGAACCGGCCCTGGACGAACGCGTCCATCGCGCCGCTGATCTCGTTCGGCGGCACCGCTTCCAGGCTGTCCTGGGCAAAGTGCTGCAAACCGTAGACTTCATCGACCATCAACCCGGCGAATACGTCTTTGTATTCCACCACCAACACCCGCCGCTGCTTGCGCACCGCCGACAGCTCATGACCGAGCTCTTGATCAGAAAAGAAAGCGCACACATCCATGATCGGCAACAACCGCCCGCGCAAGTTGGCCACGCCCTTGACCCAAGGCTTGACCCCCGGCAGTTGGGTGTAGCGCGGTTCATGCAGGACTTCGCTGACTTCGCCCATCGGCGCGACGTACCAGTGCTCGCCCAGGCGAAAACCGATGCCGCTCCAGTTGTCCTGTCGCGACGGCTGGGACGGCAGGTCTGCGGCCAGCACGCGACAACGCTGGTCGATCTGCAGCAGCAGTTCGAAAGCCGTCAGCGACTCGCTCATGACCGGGCGATCAACCGGCCAGCACGTTGTTCAGGGTCTTGATCAGGGTTTCTTCGTCGACCGGTTTGGTCAGGTAGTCCTTGGCGCCCTGGCGGGTGCCCCAGACCTTGTCGGTCTCCTGATCCTTGGTGGTGATGATGATCACCGGGATGTGCCCGGTGTCCGGGTCTTTGGTCAACTGGCGGGTGGCCTGGAAACCGTTGAGGCCGGGCATGACGATGTCCATCAGCACGGCGTCGGGTTTTTCCTGGCGGGCCAGCGCCACGCCGTCGGCGCCGTTTTCGGCTTTCAACACTTCATGACCGTGCTTTTCCAGCATGCCGGTCAGTTTGTACATTTCGGTCGGCGAATCATCGACGATCAGAATACGTGCCATGGTCTTCCCCATTCTTCTTGTCGACGCCGGGCCCGTTGGCCGAGCGTCACTGTGCGTGTCCTACTGCGGCAAAACGGCGGCGAAGCCCGGAACATGGGCCTGGATCGCGTTCAGCAGTTCTTCCTTGCTGAAAGGCTTGGTCAAAAACTGGTCGGAGCCGACGATGCGCCCCTTGGCCTTGTCGAACAACCCGTCCTTGGACGACAGCATAATCACTGGCGTGGACTTGAACGCACTGTTGTTCTTGATTAAAGCGCAGGTCTGATAACCATCCAGGCGCGGCATCATGATGTCGACAAAGATAATGCCCGGGTGATTGTCGGCAATCTTGGCCAGCGCATCGAAACCATCGACGGCGGTGATGACTTCACAGCCCACGTTTTTCAGCAGCGTTTCGGCGGTGCGGCGAATCGTCTTCGAATCGTCGATCACCATGACCTTCAAGGCGCTGGAATGCTGTTCCATAAATGCTCTACCGTCGCCTTTGCGAATCAATTTGTCCGTTTGACGGCTTCAAACCCTTGATGGTGAAGGGCCAGTCGCACTTGGCGACCTTTTTAGCACAGTCTCAATGACCAATCTATCGGCCGACGGGCGCGGTGGTTTTTCCTTGACCGGGAACACACTCAGCGCCACTCTGACGCCACTTTTTCGTGTCCTTTCGGACCACCCCATTTCGAGGAAAAACCCATGAGCGTTCGCGTCGGGATTGTCATGGACCCTATCGCCAGCATCTCCTATAAAAAGGATAGCTCGCTGGCCATGCTGCTGGCCGCACAGAAGCGCGGCTGGGAACTGTTCTATATGGAACAGAAGGATTTGTACCAGGGCGAAGGTGAAGCACGGGCGCGGATGCGGCCGCTGAAGGTGTTCGCCAACCCGGAGAAGTGGTTCGAACTGGAAGCCGAGACCGACGCGTTGCTGAGCGATCTGGACGTGATCCTGATGCGCAAGGATCCGCCGTTCGACATGGAATTCGTTTACTCCACCTACTTGCTGGAGCAAGCCGAGCGCGCGGGCGTGCTGGTGGTCAACAAGCCGCAGAGCCTGCGCGACTGCAATGAAAAGCTGTTCGCCACGCTGTTCCCGCAGTGCACGCCGCCGACCGTGGTCAGCCGCCGCGCCGACGTGTTGCGTGAATTCGCCGCCAAGCACGGCGATGTGATCCTCAAGCCGCTGGACGGCATGGGCGGCACCTCGATCTTCCGTCACCGTGCGGGCGATCCGAACCTGTCGGTGATCCTCGAAACCCTGACCGCCCTGGGCACCCAGCAGATCATGGGCCAGGCTTACCTGCCGGCAATCAAGGACGGCGACAAACGCATCCTGATGATCGACGGCGAGCCGGTGGATTACTGCCTGGCGCGCATTCCGGCGGCGGGCGAAACCCGTGGCAACCTCGCCGCCGGTGGTCGTGGCGAAGCCCGTCCGCTGAGCGACAAGGACCGCTGGATCGCCGCCCAGGTCGGCCCGACCCTGCGTGAGAAAGGCCTGTTGTTCGTGGGTCTGGACGTGATCGGCGAGAGCCTGACCGAAATCAACGTCACCAGCCCGACCTGCATTCGCGAGATTGATAACGCGTTTGGCACCGATATCGGTGGGATGCTGATGGAGGCGATCGAGAAGAAGCTGCAAGTTGCAAGCTCCAAGCCGCAAGTTTGAAGCGCTCGGCGTGCAACTTGTCGCTTGAAGCTTGAACCTTGAAGCTAAAAACCAACATTGCGTTATCATGCCGAGCCCGTAAAAACGCGATGTTGGTTTTTCTGTTATGACGCTCCCGTCCGATCTGCCCGTTGAACTCGCCCATCGTGGCGTGCGCCCGGCCGATCGCCTCGGTTTTACCCTGTTTCTCGCGGCGTTGATTCACCTGGCCTTGCTGTTGGGCGTCGGCTTTTCCATGGTCGAACCCAAGCAGATCAGCAAAACCCTGGAAATCACCCTCGCCACCTTCAAAAGCGACACCAAGCCGAAAAAAGCCGATTTCCTCGCCCAGGAAAATCAGCAAGGCAGCGGCACCCTGGATAAAAAGGCGATTCCCAAGACCACCGAGGTCGCGCCGTTCCAGGACAACAAGGTGCAGAAAGTCACTCCACCGCCGGCAGCCAAGCCCGAAGTGCCGGAAGCCGCGCCCAAGGCTGCGGTGACCACCGTCGCGCCGAAGCCGAAAAAAGCCCCGGCCAAGAACGAAGAACCCAAGACCCCGCCCAAACCCGCCGTGGCCGCGCCGACGTTCGACAGCTCGCAGCTGTCCAGCGACATTGCCAGCCTGGAAGCGGAACTGGCCAACGAACAACAGCTGTACGCCAAGCGCCCGCGCATCCACCGCTTGAGCGCGGCCTCGACCATGAAAGACAAGGGCGCCTGGTACAAGGACGAATGGCGCAAGAAGGTCGAGCGCATCGGCAACCTCAACTACCCCGACGAAGCGCGACGCAAGCAGATCTACGGCAACTTGCGCCTGATGGTCTCGATCAACCGCGACGGCTCGCTGTACGAAGTGCTGGTGCTGGAATCCTCCGGGCAACCGTTGCTGGACCAGGCGGCCCAGCGGATCGTGCGGCTGGCGGCACCGTTTTCGCCGTTTACCGGGGATTTGTCGGACATCGACCGGCTGGAAATCATTCGGACGTGGAAGTTTGCGCGCGGGGACAAGCTCTCCAGTAACTGACCGATGGATTTGTGGTGATCGGGCCGACGCCTTCGCTCCTGTAGGAGCGAGGCTTGCCCGCGAAGGGCCCCTCAAGCAAACCCAGATCAAAAACACACCCGCGCAGCCATTTCCTACACATCCCCAGCTTGTCAGTTCGCCCCTCCAACGCCACACTAGCGCTCATGAAGAACGTCAGCCCCAGCTACCTCAAGCATCACTTCCTGATCGCCATGCCTCACATGGCCGACCCGAACTTTGCGCACACCTTGACCTACATCGTCGAGCACACGGCCAATGGCGCCATGGGGCTGGTGGTCAACCGTCCGCAAGAACTGAACCTGGCCGATATCCTCGAGCAACTGCGCCCTGACATCGAGCCGCCCGTGCTCTGTCAGCATGTGCCGATCTTTATCGGCGGGCCGGTGCAGACCGATCGCGGGTTTGTCCTGCATCCGTCGGGGAAAACCTTCCAGGCGACCGTTGATCTGGAAGGCGAGCTGTCCTTGTCCACCTCCCAGGACGTGCTGTTCGCCATCGCCGACGGCGTCGGTCCGGCAAAAAGCGTGATCACCCTCGGCTACGCCGGTTGGGAAGCCGGGCAACTGGAAGCCGAGCTGGCGGACAACGCCTGGCTGACCTGCCCGTACAACGCCGACATCCTCTTCAATACCAGCAGCGAATCGCGCCTCGAAGCGGCGGCCCGGCACTTAGGTGTCAACCTCAGCCTGCTGACCAGCCAGGCGGGCCACGCCTGATGGCCCTGCGACTGATCCTGGGTTTTGACTACGGCACCAAACAGATCGGCGTGGCGGTCGGCCAGGTGATTACCGGCCAGGCTCGCGAGCTGTGCACCTTGAAGGCACAAAACGGTATCCCAGACTGGAATCAGGTCGAAGCCCTGATCAAGGAATGGAAACCCGACGCCGTGGTGGTCGGCCTGCCGCTGAACATGGACGGTACGCCGAGCGACATGTGCCTGCGGGCCGAGAAGTTCGCCCGCCGCCTCAACGGCCGCTACAACCTGCCCTTCTATACCCACGACGAACGCCTGACCACTTTTGAAGCCAAGGGCGAGCGGCGTGATCGTGGCGGGCAAAAAGGCAGCTACCGCGACAACCCGGTCGATGCCATTGCCGCCGCGCTGCTGCTGCAAGGCTGGCTCGACGAAAACACCGCACTGTTCGAATCCTGAAGAGTCGTCTCGACGCCTCTCTATAGCGACAACCCGAGCCAAACCACGCCGCCTTACTCAAAGGCAGGGCTCGGGCCCAAGAAGGAGCAACCATGAGCCTGCCCAATCCCGCCGAACTGATCAGCCAGATGGCGATCCGTCTCAAGGCACACCTGGAACACCGTGGCATCAGTGAACCGCGCTACATCGGTATTCGTACCGGCGGCGTCTGGGTCGCCCAGGCCTTGCTCGATGAACTGGGCAGCGACTCGCCCCTCGGTACCCTGGACGTGTCCTTCTACCGCGACGACTTCAGCCAGAACGGCCTGCACCCGCAAGTGCGCCCGTCGGCCCTGCCGTTCGAGATCGAAGGCCAGGATCTGGTGCTGATCGATGACGTACTGATGAGCGGCCGCACCATCCGCGCCGCCATGAACGAACTGTTCGACTATGGCCGCCCGGCCAGCGTGACGCTGGTATGCCTGCTGGACCTGGACGCCGGCGAGCTGCCGATCCGCCCGAACGTGGTGGGCGCGACCCTGTCACTGGCGGCCCACGAACGGGTGAAGCTGTCCGGCCCGTCACCGCTGGTGCTCGAACTGCAAGACCTCGCCCTTTAATCCGCCCTATTGAGAGTCCCCCTCGCGATGACGCCTCTAGATACCAAGCGCCCGCTGCAGCTCAATGATCAGGGCCAGCTGCGCCACTTCCTCTCGCTCGACGGTTTGCGCCGCGAGTTGCTGACGGAAATCCTCGACACAGCCGACTCGTTCCTCGAAGTCGGCGCCCGGGCGGTGAAGAAGGTCCCGTTGCTGCGCGGCAAGACCGTGTGCAACGTGTTCTTCGAGAACTCCACCCGCACCCGCACCACCTTCGAACTGGCGGCCCAACGCCTGTCGGCGGACGTGATCACCCTGAACGTGTCGACCTCGTCGGCGAGCAAGGGCGAAACCCTGCTCGACACCCTGCGCAACCTGGAAGCCATGGCCGCCGACATGTTCGTCGTGCGCCACGGTGACTCCGGCGCCGCGCACTTCATCGCCGAACATGTTTGCCCGCAAGTGGCAATCATCAACGGTGGCGACGGCCGCCACGCGCACCCGACCCAGGGCATGCTCGACATGCTGACGATTCGTCGGCACAAGGGCGGCTTCGAAAACCTCTCCGTGGCCATCGTCGGCGACATCCTGCACTCGCGGGTCGCGCGCTCGAACATGCTCGCGCTGAAAACCCTCGGCTGCCCGGACATCCGCGTGATCGCGCCGAAAACCCTGCTGCCGATCGGCATCGAGCAATACGGCGTGAAGGTTTACACCGACATGACCGAAGGCCTGAAAGACGTCGACGTGGTGATCATGCTGCGCCTGCAACGTGAGCGCATGACCGGCGGCCTGCTGCCGAGCGAAGGCGAGTTCTACCGCCTGTTCGGTCTGACTACCGCGCGCCTGGCCGGGGCCAAGCCCGATTGCATCGTCATGCACCCGGGGCCGATCAACCGTGGGGTGGAGATTGAGTCGGCGGTGGCCGACGGCCCGCACTCGGTGATCCTCAACCAGGTGACTTACGGTATTGCGATTCGTATGGCCGTGCTGTCCATGGCCATGAGCGGGCAAACAGCCCAGCGCCAATTCGAGCAGGAGAACGCCCAGTGAAGCTCAGCATTCTCGGCGCACGCGTCATCGATCCAGCCTCGGGGCTGGATCAAGTTACCGATATCCATGTTGAAGCCTGCAAGATCGTTGCCCTTGGCGCGGCGCCGGCCGGTTTTGTCCCGGTCGAGACCATCGACGCCAAAGGCCTGGTGGCCGCGCCTGGGCTGGTTGACCTGAACGTCGCCCTGCGCGAACCGGGTTACAGCCGCAAAGGCTCGATTGCCAGCGAAACCCGCGCCGCTGCCGCCGGTGGCGTGACCAGCCTGTGCTGCCCGCCGAAGACCAAACCGGTGCTCGACACCTCGGCTGTGGCCGAACTGATCCTCGACCGCGCCCGGGAGGCCGGCAACACCAAGGTGTTCCCGATTGGCGCCCTGAGCAAAGGCCTGGACGGCGAGCAGCTGGCCGAGCTGGTCGCGTTGCGCGATGCCGGCTGCGTGGCCTTCGGCAACGGTCTGGAGAGCTTCCGCAACACCCGCACGCTGTGTCGGGCGCTGGAATATGCGGCGACGTTCGACCTGACGGTGATTTTCAATTCTCAGGATCATGACCTGGCCGAAGGTGGCCTGGCCCATGAAGGCCCGACCGCGAGTTTCCTTGGCTTGCCGGGGATTCCGGAAACCGCTGAAACCGTGGCCCTGGCCCGGGATCTGCTGCTGGTCGAGCAAAGCGGCGTGCGTGCGCACTTCAGCCAGCTCACCAGCGCTCGCGGCGTGGCCCTGATCGCTCAGGCCCAGGCGCGTGGATTGCCGGTGACCGCCGATGTCGCCCTGTACCAGTTGATCCTGACCGACGAAGCGCTGATCGACTTCAGCAGCCTTTATCACGTCCAGCCGCCGCTGCGCACCCGCGCCGACCGGGATGGCCTGCGGGCGGCGGTGAAGTCCGGTGTGGTTTCGGCCATCTCCAGCCATCACCAGCCCCACGAGCGGGACGCCAAACTGGCGCCGTTCGGTGCCACCGAGCCAGGGATCAGCAGTGTTGAGCTGTTGCTGCCGTTGGCGATGACCTTGGTGGAGGATGGCTTGCTCGATCTGCCGACCCTGCTCGCGCGCTTGAGCGCAGGGCCAGCCGACGCCTTGCGCTTGCCGGCGGGCAAGTTGGCGGTGGGCGGTGCGGCGGATATCGTGCTGTTCGACCCGGCGGCCTCGACCGTGGCCGGTGAAACCTGGCTGTCCAAGGGCGAGAACTGCCCGTTCATTGGCCACAGCTTGCCGGGCGTGGTGCGTTACACCCTGGTGGATGGGCGGATCTGCCACCAGGCTTAACACCTTGTGGCGAGGGGGCTTGCCCCCGTTGATCGTTCCCACTCTCCGCGTGGGAACGATCATCTTCGCTCTTATCTTTGACTCTGCGCGTTACGCACCGACACCTGATCATTCAGCGTCCAGAAGTCATACAACACCCCCAGAAAGAACACCCCGCCCGTCACCAGGTACAGCAAACCGCTGATCCACTTCCCCTGATACATCCGGTGCACGCCGAACACCCCCAGAAACGCCAGCAGGATCCACGCGACGTTGTATTCGATCGGCCCAGCGGTAAAACGCAGGTCTGCCTCACGGTCCATGGCCGGGATCAGGAACAGGTCGATCAACCAGCCGATGCCAAACAAACCGAAAGTGAAGAACCAGATCGTCCCGGTCACCGGCTTGCCGTAATAGAAGCGGTGAGCCCCGGTAAAACCGAAAATCCACAGCAGGTAACCAATGACTTTGCTGTGGGTGTCTTGGTATTCGCCAGGGTGTCGATAGCTGTTCATTGATGACCTCGTTTCAGACGATAGATAAATATTGTTGAATTCTTTGTGACTTTTTTACGAGCACCCGACGTATGGCAAATGCTACCTTCACTCCCGTCAAAGCCTTATACCACCTGACCTCTGTCAGACAATCGCGTCAATTTACCGCTTATTTGGTTCCGTTGACTCCAAGGTCCAATCGACCAACGGGCTCGGAAGGGTCAAAAAAGCTGTTATAAAGTTGCGCGCTAACCCATATGAGCCTTGCCTAATGCGTCCATTTTTCAAGACATGGCTAACCATTTGCCTTTTGATGCCACTGGCCGCCCACGCCACCAATCGTGAGCAACGTCTTCCAAACGTTAATGGTTACACCCCGAAATCCCATGTTTCTGCTCCTTCGAGCAAAAACAAGCAAAGTGCCAAACACTCCACCACGCTGGCCACCGCCAACAGCAAGCTGGTGCCGCCAATGGCGACCAAGCAAAGCAGCAACGTGTTGAGCCGTGCCGTGAACGTCCTCGGCACTCCTTACCGTTGGGGCGGCAGCAGCCCAAGTAAAGGGTTCGATTGCAGTGGCCTAGTGAAATACGCGTTCAACGACGCTACGTTCGACCTGCCGCGCACGTCCAACGCGATGGCCAGTGGTCATGGCGAGAAAGTCGATCGCAAGGATCTGAAGCCGGGCGATCTGATTTTCTTCAACATCAAGAGCCGTCGAGTCAACCACGTCGCCATCTACCTGGGCAACGACCGCTTCATCCACGCACCACGTCGTGGCAAAGCGGTGTCCATCGATACGCTGAAGAAGCCGTATTGGGAAAGCCACTATGTGGTGGCCAAGCGGGTTTTGCCGAAAGAACCGAATCAGATGCGCGTCGTTCAGCGTTGATTTGAAGCTTCCGTCGTTCTTGAGGTCCCCTTCGCGGGCAAGCCTCGCTCCTACAGGTCATGCGCCATTTTCACGGCACATATCAATCCTGTAGGAGCGAGGCTTGCCCGCGAAGGCGTTTGTGGATCTGTCAAAAGTTATCCGGCGACCGCGCCTTCTCCCGCGCGTGCTCGCGGCTGATCAAGCCCTTGGTCACCAACTCCTTCAAGCACATATCCAGCGTCTGCATCCCCAGGTTGCCCCCGGTCTGAATCGACGAGTACATCTGCGCCACTTTGTCTTCGCGAATCAGGTTACGGATCGCCGACGTGCCGAGCATGATCTCGTGCGCCGCAATCCGCCCGCCGCCGATCTTCTTGACCAGCGTCTGTGACACCACCGCCAACAACGATTCGGACAGCATCGAACGCACCATCGACTTCTCGTCCCCCGGAAACACGTCCACCACTCGGTCGATGGTCTTCGCCGCCGACGTGGTGTGCAGCGTGCCAAACACCAGGTGACCGGTCTCGGCTGCCGTCAACGCCAGGCGAATGGTCTCCAGATCGCGCATCTCGCCCACCAGAATCACGTCCGGGTCTTCGCGCAGCGCCGAGCGCAGGGCGGTGGCGAAACTGCGGGTATCACGGTGAACTTCGCGCTGATTGATCAGGCATTTGCGCGATTCATGCACGAACTCGATCGGGTCTTCGATGGTGAGGATGTGGTGATGGCGATGGTTGTTGAGGTAATCGATCATCGCCGCCAGGGTGGTGGACTTGCCGGAACCGGTCGGGCCGGTCACCAGCACCAGGCCACGGGGAGCGTCGGTAATCTTGCGAAACACATCGCCCATGCCAAGGTCGTCCATGCTCAGGACCTTCGACGGAATGGTGCGGAACACGGCGCCGGCGCCCCGGTTTTGGTTGAACGCGTTGACCCGGAAGCGCGCCAGGCCCGGCACGTCAAAGGAAAAATCGGTTTCCAGATGCTTCTCGAAGTCCACCCGCTGGGTGTCGTTCATGATGTCGTAGATCAGCTCCTGCACCTGTTTCTGGTCCAGAGCCGGCAGATTGATCCGCCGCACATCGCCATCGACGCGAATCATCGGTGGCAGGCCGGCAGACAGGTGCAAGTCGGACGCGCCCTGTTTGGCGCTGAATGCCAGCAGCTCAGTGATATCCATAGCGCTCCTCAATTCCAGTAGAATGCCGCGAACCTTCAGACTGGCGGCGCCTCTTGATGTCCACGATAGCAGACAACATTCTCCAGGTTAGTTCGCGTATCCAGGCTGCGACCCAAGCGGCTCACCGCGATGAGCACAGCGTCCAGTTGCTGGCCGTGAGCAAGACCAAGCCCGCCGAGGCCCTGCGTGAAGCCTACGCCGCCGGGTTGCGGGACTTTGGCGAGAATTATCTGCAGGAAGCCCTGAGCAAACAGCTCGAATTGGCCGACCTGCCCTTGATCTGGCACTTCATCGGCCCCATTCAATCGAACAAGACTCGCGCTATCGCCGAGCACTTCGCTTGGGTGCATTCCGTGGATCGTTTGAAAATCGCACAACGCCTGTCCGAACAACGTCCTGCCGATTTGCCACCTCTGAACATCTGCATCCAGGTCAACGTCAGCGGCGAGGACAGCAAGTCCGGCTGCACTCCGGCCGACCTGCCCACGCTGGCGACTGCCATCAGCGCCCTGCCGCGCCTGAAATTGCGCGGCTTGATGGCGATCCCCGAGCCGACCGAAGATCGCGCCGCCCAGGATGCCGCTTTTGCTGCCGTGCAAAGCCTGCAAGCCAGCCTGAACCTGCCGCTCGACACACTTTCCATGGGCATGAGCCACGACCTCGAGTCGGCTATCGCCCAAGGCGCCACGTGGGTCCGTATCGGTACGGCCCTGTTTGGCGCCCGCGACTATGGCCAGCCATAACGTGACTGATTCCTCTCTTTACAAGGACCTGACATGAGCAAGACTCGTATTGCCTTTATCGGTGCCGGCAACATGGCCGCCAGCCTGATCGGTGGCCTGCGCGCCAAAGGTCTGGAAGCGGCCCACATCCGCGCCAGCGACCCGGGCGCCGAAACCCGCGCTCGCGTGAGCGCTGAACACGGCATCGAAGTGTTCGCCGACAACGCCGAAGCCATCCAGGACGCCGACGTCGTGGTGCTGGCGGTCAAACCCCAGGCGATGAAAGCCGTGTGCGAAGCGATTCGCCCAAGCTTGAAACCGAACCAACTGGTGGTGTCCATCGCCGCCGGCATCACTTGCGCCAGCATGAACAACTGGCTCGGCGCCCAGCCGATCGTGCGTTGCATGCCCAACACCCCGGCGCTATTGCGTCAGGGCGTGAGCGGCTTGTACGCCACCGCCGAAGTGAATGCCGAGCAACGCCAACAGGCGCAAGAGCTGCTGTCCGCCGTCGGCCTCGCGCTGTGGCTGGACGAAGAGCAGCAACTGGACGCCGTCACCGCTGTTTCGGGCTCGGGGCCGGCGTACTTCTTCCTGCTGATCGAAGCGATGACCGCGGCCGGGGTGAAACTCGGCCTGCCCGCGGACATCGCCGCGCAACTGACCCTGCAAACCGCACTCGGCGCCGCGCACATGGCGGTCGCCAGTGATGTCGACGCGGCAGAACTGCGTCGCCGTGTGACTTCGCCTGCGGGCACCACGGAAGCCGCCATCAAGTCGTTCCAGGCCGGGGGCTTCGAAGCCCTGGTAGAAAAAGCACTCGGCGCCGCTGCGCACCGCTCGGCCGAGATGGCCGAACAATTGGGTCAATAAGGAGCCTTTCATGATTGGATTGAACACTGCAGCGGTCTACGTGCTGCAAACCCTCGGCAGCCTGTACCTGCTGATCGTGCTGTTGCGCTTTGTGCTGCAACTGGTGCGCGCCAACTTCTACAACCCGCTGTGCCAGTTCGCGGTAAAAGCCACCCAGCCGCTGCTCAAACCACTGCGCCGGATCATCCCGAGCATGTTCGGCCTGGACATGTCCTCGCTGGTGCTGGCGATCCTCGTGCAACTGGCGTTGATGGCCCTGACCCTGCTGCTGACCTACGGCACCACCGGTAACCCGCTGCAATTGTTTATCTGGTCGCTGATCGGCGTGACCGCGCTGTTCCTGAAGATCTTCTTCTTCGCCCTGATCATCAGCGTGATCCTGTCCTGGGTCGCTCCGGCCAGCCATAACCCCGGCGCCGAACTGGTGAACCAGATCTGCGAGCCGGCCCTGGCGCCGTTCCGCAAGATCCTGCCCAATCTGGGTGGCCTGGATATCTCGCCGATCCTCGCGTTCATGGTGCTCAAACTGCTGGACATGCTGGTGATCAACAACCTCGCCGCCATGACCATGATGCCGGACATCCTGCGTTTGCTGATCTGACCCGGTGAGCTACTTTCGCTGGGACGGTGATGACTTGATTCTGGAATGTCACCTGCAACCGGCGGCCCGCAGCGATGATTTCTGCGGGCTGCATGGCGACCGACTGAAAATCCGCCTGACCGCGCCGCCGGTCGAGGGCAAGGCCAACGCCTACCTGATGGCGTTTCTGGCCAAGGCGTTTGGCGTGTCCAAGAGCCAGGTGAGTTTGATCAGCGGCGAGCTGAACCGGCAGAAGCGGGTGCGGATTTGTTCGCCAAAGAAGTTGCCTGAGTTGCCGGATCTGGTGCGTCCGGCAGGTTGACCGCGTTATCGTTCTTCGCGGGCAAGCCTCGCTCCTACAGGTCCGGGGTCGCACCCGATTCCGCTACCAACACAAACCCCGTAGGAGCAAGGCTTGCCCGCGAAGGCCGCACCTCGGTTTAACTGAATGAAATCAGCCCCGCCCTTTGCTTGCCGCTAGCCACAGCGGTCTTTAGACTTACGCCTCATTTCAACGAGAGCAGGGTCGATGCCAACTGCCTTTCCCGCCGATTCTGTTGGTCTGGTGACGCCGCAAATGGCGCACTTCAGTGAACCCCTGGCCCTGGCCTGCGGCCGTTCGCTCCCAGCTTATGACCTGATCTACGAAACCTACGGCACGCTGAACGCCACGGCGAGCAACGCCGTGCTGATCTGCCACGCCTTGTCCGGTCACCACCACGCTGCCGGTTTCCACAGCCCCGACGACCGCAAACCCGGTTGGTGGGACAGCTGCATCGGCCCCGGCAAGCCGATCGACACCAGCAAGTTCTTCGTGGTCAGCCTGAACAACCTCGGCGGCTGCAACGGTTCCACCGGCCCCAGCAGCCTCAACCCGGAAACCGGCAAGCCGTTCGGCGCCGACTTCCCGGTGCTGACCGTGGAAGACTGGGTGCACAGCCAGGCGCGTCTGTCCGACCTGCTCGGCATCCGCCAGTGGGCGGCGGTGATCGGCGGCAGCCTCGGCGGCATGCAGGCCTTGCAGTGGACCATCACCTACCCCGACCGCGTGCGGCACTGCCTGGCCATCGCCTCGGCGCCCAAGCTGTCGGCGCAGAACATCGCGTTCAACGAAGTGGCGCGCCAGGCCATCCTCACCGACCCCGAGTTCCACGGTGGTTCGTTCCAGGAAGCCGGGGTGATCCCCAAGCGTGGCCTGATGCTGGCGCGGATGGTCGGGCACATCACTTACCTGTCCGACGATTCCATGGGCGAGAAATTCGGCCGCGGCCTCAAGAGTGAAAAGCTCAACTACGACTTCCACAGCGTCGAGTTCCAGGTCGAGAGCTACCTGCGCTATCAGGGTGAAGAGTTCTCCGGGCGTTTCGACGCCAACACTTACCTGTTGATGACCAAAGCCCTGGATTACTTCGACCCGGCGGCAAACTTCGACGATGACCTGGCGAAAACCTTCGCCGGCGCCACCTCCAAGTTCTGCGTGATGTCGTTTACCACCGACTGGCGCTTCTCCCCTGCCCGCTCCCGGGAACTGGTGGACGCGCTGATGGCGGCCAAGAAAGACGTGTGCTACCTCGAGATCGATGCTCCGCAAGGCCACGACGCCTTCCTGATTCCGATCCCGCGTTACCTGCAGGCGTTCAGCAATTACATGAACCGTATTTCGTTGTGAGTAAGCCATGAGAGCTGATCTGGAAATCATCCAGGAATGGATTCCCGCCGGTAGCCGCGTGCTCGACCTCGGTTGCGGCGACGGCGAACTGCTGACCTGGCTGCGCGACAACAAGCAAGTCACCGGTTATGGCCTGGAAAACGATGCGGACAACATCGCCGAGTGCGTGGCCAAGGGCATCAATGTGATCGAGCAGGACCTGGACAAGGGCCTCGGCAACTTTGCCAGCAACAGCTTCGACATCGTGGTCATGACCCAGGCCCTGCAAGCCGTGCATTACCCGGACCGGATTCTCGACGAAATGCTGCGGGTCGGGCGCCAGTGCATCATCACCTTCCCCAACTTCGGTCACTGGCGTTGCCGCTGGTACCTGGCGAGCAAGGGCCGGATGCCGGTGTCCGAGTTCCTGCCGTACACCTGGTACAACACGCCGAACATCCACTTCTGCACTTTCGGCGACTTTGAAGAACTGTGCCGCGAACGTGAAGCGAAGGTCATTGATCGGCTTGCCGTGGATCAACAGCACCGACACGGGTGGGCCAGTAAGCTATGGCCTAATCTGTTAGGTGAGATCGGTATCTACCGCGTCAGCAGTCCCGGGCTGCAAGACCACAAGGTCGCGGTCTGAAACCACGCCATTCCAAGGAGAACGAACATGGGTCGTCTAGCGCTGTTTGTACTTACTGCCTGCCTGAGCGTCACCGCCATGGCCGCCGATATCATCAAGGGCGAGCGCCAGGAAACGTTTGGTGATGTGACGGTGCACTACAACACCTTCAATTCCACGTTTCTGACACCGGACATTGCCAAAGCGGCCGAGCTGATCCGCAGCAAGAACCAGGGCGTGATCAACGTGTCGGTGATCAAGGACGGCAAACCGCTGATCGCCCAGGTCAGCGGCACAATCAAAGACCTGACCAGCAAAACCGTCACGCTGAACTTCCGCCAGATCACCGAACAGGGTGCGGTCTACTACATCGCGCAATACCCGGTGGACCAGCAGGAAACCCGCACCTTTGAAATCAAGGTGCAGAACGGCGATAAAATCAACACCATCAACTTCAACCAAGAGCTTTTCCCCGGCGAATGATGAACTTCACGCAACTCGTACTGGCCAGCCATAACGCCGGCAAACTCAAGGAACTCCAGGCCATGCTCGGCGCCTCGGTGCAACTGCGCTCGATCGGCGAGTTCAGCAGCATCGAGCCTGAGGAAACCGGCTTGTCGTTCGTCGAGAACGCCATCCTCAAGGCCCGCAACGCCGCGCGCATCTCCGGCCTGCCGGCGCTGGCCGACGATTCGGGGCTGGCGGTGGATTTCCTGGGCGGTGCGCCGGGCATTTATTCGGCGCGTTACGCTGACGGTCAGGGCGATGCGGCGAACAACGCCAAACTGCTCGACGCCATGAAAGATGTGCCGGAAGCCGAGCGCGCGGTGCGCAGTTCGTCTGCGTGCTGGCGCTGGTGCGACATGCCGATGATCCATTGCCGGTCCTCTGCGAAGGCCTGTGGCACGGCCGAATCCTGCAAGCTGCCAGCGGCGAGCACGGTTTTGGTTATGACCCGCTGTTCTGGGTGCCGTCACGCGACTGCTCCAGCGCCGAATTGAGCCCGAGCGAAAAGAACCTGATCAGCCACCGCGCCCGTGCAATGGATCTGCTGCGCCAGCGTCTAGGCTTGATATGACCCACGACTCATCCGCGTCGCCGCTGATCTTCGGCGGCGCCGCCCAATCGCCTCGGGCCGCGCTGCCAGTGCTGCCGCCCCTGGCGCTGTACATCCACATCCCGTGGTGTGTGCGCAAATGCCCTTATTGCGACTTCAACTCCCACACCGCCAGCCCGGTGCTGCCGGAAGAAGAGTACGTCGACGCGTTGCTGGCCGACCTCGATCAGGACCTGCACGCGGTTTACGGGCGCGAACTGAGCTCGATCTTCTTCGGTGGCGGCACGCCGAGCCTGTTCAGTGCCGCAGCACTGGGCCGTTTGCTCAAGGGTGTGGAACAACGGATTCCGTTTGCCGGCGACATCGAAATCACCCTGGAAGCCAACCCCGGGACCTTCGAACAAGAGAAGTTCGTTGCCTACCGCGCGCTGGGGATCAATCGCCTGTCGATTGGCATCCAGAGCTTCCAGGAAGAGAAACTCAAGGCCCTGGGGCGAATTCACAACGGCGACGAAGCGATACGTGCCGCCGGCATGGCCCGTCAGGCCGGGTTCGACAACTTCAACCTGGACCTGATGCACGGCTTGCCCGATCAGTCTCTGGACGACGCCCTGAGCGACTTGCGCCAGGCCATCGCCCTGAAACCCACCCATTTGTCCTGGTATCAGCTGACCCTGGAGCCGAACACCGTGTTCTGGAACCAGCCGCCGACGCTGCCGGAAGACGACACGTTGTGGGACATTCAAGAGGCTGGCCAGGCGCTGCTCGCCGAACACGGTTACGCGCAGTACGAAGTTTCGGCCTATGCCCTGCCCGGTCGCCCGGCGCGGCATAACCTCAATTACTGGAGTTTCGGCGACTTCATCGGCATCGGCGCCGGCGCCCACGGCAAGCTGAGTCACCCGGACGGGCGCATCGTGCGCACCTGGAAAACCCGCTTGCCAAAGGATTACCTCAACCCGGCCAAAAGCTTCAAGGCTGGCGAGAAAGCCCTGACCAATGACGAGTTGCCTTTCGACTTCCTGATGAACGCCCTGCGTCTGACCGAGGGCGTGGAATCGCGCCTGTATCCGGAGCGCACCGGCCTGCCCCTGGAAAGCCTCGCCGAAGGTCGCCGCGAGGCAGAACAAAGCGGCTTGTTGCAGGTCGAACCGTCACGTCTGGCGGCCACCGAGCGCGGACAACTGTTTCTCAATGACTTGCTGCAGACATTTCTGAGCTGATTTCAGCCTTAAGGGAAAACCAATGGATCTGATCCTCGACCTGCTCGCCACCGTGTCCCGCTGGAGCCGTAGCAACCTGTCGGAAATCTCCCTGGCCCTGGTGGGCTGCCTGCTGGTGCTGTTTGGCGCCGACATCAAAGGCTGGGTCGAACAACGCCTGGGCGGCATCGCCGGCGCCCTGCGCGTCCCGTTGATGTCCCTGCTGTGCATGGTGGGTAGCGGCGTCGCGCTGATCTACGCCACGCCATGGATCATCAAGGGCCTGAGCCAGTTCAACAACTACAGCCTGGCGCCGGTGTTGCTGGTGGTGTTGGTGTTGATTGGCGTGGTCGCTGATCGCCGCTGAATCCCAGAAAAACCCGTAGGAGCGAGGCTTGCCCGCGAAGGCGTCGTATCAGTCGATGATGATCGTGACTGATACGACGCCTTCGCGGGCAAGCCTCGCTCCTACAAGGTTGTGGTCGATGCATTGTTTGCTAACAGTCAGGGAAGATCATGAGTAAAAAGCTGCTGGACGAGACAAGCAAATTTCTCAGCTATGTATTGCGTCACGAACCCCAGGCCATCGGGCTGGAACTGGATGCCGACGGCTGGGCGGATATCGACGCACTGATTAGCGGCGCGGCGCTCGATGGCAGAACGCTGGATCGGGACTTGATCCAGCAAGTCGTCGACAGCAGCGACAAGAAACGCTTTTCAATCTCCGAAGACGACCAACGCATTCGCGCCGTGCAAGGCCACTCGACCAAAACCGTCGACCTGCAATTCGAAGAGAAACGCCCTCCTGCCACGCTGTACCACGGCACCGCGACACGGTTCATGGCATCGATCAACGAGCAGGGATTGATTGCGGGGTCGCGCCATCACGTGCACCTGTCCCAAGAGGTCGAAACCGCCAGCGCCGTAGGCCAGCGTTATGGGACCGTGGTGATTCTGAAGGTCGCTGCTTTGCAGATGCTGGAGCAAGGCTTCAAGTTCTATCAGGCTGAGAATGGCGTCTGGCTGACAGAGCATGTACCGGTGAAATTCATCACACCGGTGTAGCCGCCGCACAAAAAAACGTAGGAGCGAGGCTTGCCCGCGAAAGCGGTGTGTCAGTCGATGATGATAGTGGCTGGCACGCCGCCTTCGCGGGCAAGCCTCGCTCCTACAGGTTGCGGGTCGCTTAAGGCTGTTTTTGATCGTTCCGACGCTCTGCGTAGGAACGATCAGTCGGGCTATGCTTAGGACTGCTTTTCGAACTTCAGGTCCCACACGCCATGCCCAAGACGTTCGCCGCGGCGTTCGAACTTGGTAATCGGGCGCTCGGTCGGGCGCGGGACGCATTTGCCGTCTTCGGCCAGGTTGCGGTAGCCCGGCGCGACGTTCATCACTTCCAGCATGTACTCGGCATACGGTTCCCAGTCGGTGGCCATGTGCAGAATGCCGCCGACTTTCAATTTGCTGCGCACCAGTTCAGCGAACGAGGCCTGGACGATGCGGCGCTTGTGGTGACGGCTCTTGTGCCACGGGTCCGGGAAAAACAGCATCAGACGGTCGAGGCTGTTGTCGGCGATGCATTGGTTGAGCACTTCGATCGCGTCGCAATCGTAGACCCGCAGGTTGGTCAGGCCCTGAGTCAGCACGCCATTGAGCAGCGCGCCGACACCCGGACGGTGAACTTCCACGCCAATGAAATCCTGTTCCGGCGAAGCCGCGGCCATTTCCAGCAGCGAATGGCCCATGCCGAAGCCGATTTCCAGGGAGCGCGGGGCCGAGCGGCCGAACACCTGGTCGAAGTCCACCGGCGCATCGGCCAGCGGCAGGACGAACAGCGGCGTGCCCTGCTCCAGGCCTTTTTGCTGGCCTTCGGTCATGCGTCCGGCGCGCATCACGAAACTCTTGATGCGGCGGTGTTGGCGTTCTTCGCCTTCTTCCGGCTGGATAGGCGTGTCGTTCGATTCAGTCATCAATGGCTCTTACTTGATCAGACCATCCAGCGGCGAGGAGGCGCTGGCATAGAGTTTTTTCGGCATGCGGCCGGCGAGGTAGGCCAGGCGACCGGCGACGATGGCGTGTTTCATGGCTTCGGCCATCATGATCGGCTGCTGGGCGTGGGCGATGGCCGAGTTCATCAGCACCGCTTCGCAACCCAGTTCCATGGCGATGGTGGCGTCGGAAGCGGTGCCGACACCGGCATCCACCAACACCGGAATCTTGGCTTCTTCAAGGATGATCTGCAGGTTGTACGGGTTGCAGATCCCCAGGCCCGTGCCGATCAGACCAGCCAGCGGCATCACCGCGATAACGCCGATTTCCGCCAGTTGACGGGCGATGATCGGGTCATCGCTGGTGTAGACCATCACGTCGAAGCCTTCCTTGACCAGCACTTCGGCGGCCTTGAGGGTTTCGATCACGTTGGGGAACAGGGTTTTCTGGTCGGCCAGCACTTCCAGCTTCACCAGGTTATGGCCGCCGAGCAGCTCACGGGCCAGGCGGCAGGTGCGCACAGCCTCGGTCGCGTCGAAGCAACCGGCGGTGTTCGGCAGGAAGGTGTAGCGATCCGGCGACAGGACTTCGAGCAGGTTCGGCTCTCCCGGGTTCTGGCCCAGGTTGGTGCGACGCACGGCGAAGGTGACGATCTCGGCACCCGAGGCTTCGATGGCCAGGCGGGTTTCTTCCATGTCGCGGTACTTGCCGGTGCCTACCAGCAAACGCGACTGGTAAGTACGACCGGCCAGGACGAAGGGCTTGTCGCTACGAACGATGCTCATGGGAAATCCTCTGTAGGGGTGAGGTTCTTGCAGAATTCTGTGCCCTTGCGGGCCGGGCGACTAGCCGCCGCCGATGGCGTGCACGACTTCGACGCTGTCGCCGTCGTTCAACGTGGTGTCAGCGTGCTGGCTGCGCGGGACGATATCCAGATTGAGCTCAACCGCCACCCGGCGTCCGGTCAGTTCCAGACGGGTCAGCAGGGCCGCGACGGTTTCACCGTCGGGCAGTTCAAGGGATTCGCCGTTCAACTGAATGCGCATGCAAGAAGCCGCCATCATTTTTAGGGGCTGGCATTCTAGCCCGATCATGACCTAAAGGTCAGCACCAAGCGTCAAGCGGTCAGCGGCAAGCGCCACGCGGCGAGGCCCAGACACAGCCAACCAATCAGGAACGCCAGGCCTCCGAACGGTGTGATGATCCCCAGCTTGCTGACTCCGGTGATGGTCAGCAGGTACAAACTGCCGGAAAAAAGCAGGATGCCAATGGCAAAGGATGCGCCAGCCCAGGTGATCAAACGCCCCTGGATCTGCGTGGCCAGCAACGCGACGCCCAGCAACGCCAGGGTGTGCACCAGTTGGTAGGTGACGCCGGTATGGAAAATCGCCAGGTATTCCGGGGTCAGGCGGTTTTTCAGGCCATGGGCGGCGAACGCGCCAAGGGCCACGCCGGTGAAGCCGAAGAAAGCGGCCAGCATCAGAAAGCCACGCAGCATGAGAACTCCAGTCAGACTCGATCAACAGGGTCTGTATAATGGCCCGCTCAACGGGTTCGGCCAAGCCATCTCTATGCTGCGTTTATTTTTACGACGATTCACTAAGGCCCTGCTCTGGTTCGCTTGCGGCAGCGTGGCGCTGGTCCTGATTTTCCGCGTGGTGCCTCCACCGGGTACGGCGTTGATGGTCGAGCGCAAAGTCGAATCCTGGTTCGACGGCGAGCCCATCGACCTGCAACGTACCTGGAAACCCTGGGATGAAATCTCGGACGACCTAAAAGTCGCGGTGATTGCCGGCGAAGACCAGAAGTTCCCGGAGCACTGGGGATTCGACTTCGGTGCGATCCAGGCAGCTCTGGCGCACAACGAACTCGGCGGCTCGATTCGTGGTGCCAGTACCTTGAGTCAGCAAGTGTCGAAAAACCTGTTTCTGTGGTCCGGCCGCAGCTGGCTGCGCAAAGGCCTGGAAGCGTGGTTTACCGGGCTGATTGAAGTGTTGTGGCCCAAACAGCGGATTCTTGAGGTTTACCTGAACAGCGTCGAGTGGGATGACGGGGTGTTTGGCGCGGAAGCGGCGGCCCGGCATCACTTTGGTGTCGGCGCCCGGTCATTGTCCCGGCAGCAGGCGAGTTTGCTGGCGGCGGTGTTGCCGAATCCACGGGTTTGGAGCGCGAGTCATCCGACTAATTATGTAGCGCGGCGTGCCGGGTGGATTCGCCAGCAGATGAGTCAGCTGGGTGGCGATAGTTATCTGCTGGGCCTCAACGATTCGCGACGCGCACCGTGGGCCCAATGAATTGACGCGATCCCTGTAGGAGCGAGGCAGGAATAGCGGACACCAACAAAAACGCCCCGATCATCACTGATCGGGGCGTTTTTATTGCCGGTGCGCCGGTTAGGCGGCAATCGACAACTTGAGCTTGTTCATCGCGCTCTTCTCAAGCTGACGAATACGCTCGGCCGACACGTTGTACTTCTGCGCCAGGTCGTGCAGCGTGGCTTTTTCTTCTGCCAGCCAACGCTGGTAGAGGATGTCACGGCTGCGGTCGTCCAGCACTTCAAGCGCTTCGTGCAGGTTGTGGTTGGAGTTGTCGCTCCAGTCAGCATCTTCCAGTTGACGGGCCGGGTCGTACCGGTGGTCTTCCAGATAGTTGGCCGGCGACTGGAAAGCGCTGTCGTCGTCCGCTTCCGCGGCCGGGTCGAAGGCCATGTCATGGCCGGTCAGGCGACTTTCCATCTCGCGCACTTCCCGCGGCTCTACGCCGAGGCTTTCCGCCACGCGGTGGACTTCTTCGTTGTTCAACCACGCCAGGCGTTTCTTCTGGCTGCGCAGGTTGAAGAACAGCTTGCGCTGGGCCTTGGTGGTCGCGACTTTCACAATGCGCCAGTTGCGCAGGATGAACTCGTGGATTTCCGCCTTGATCCAGTGCACAGCGAACGATACCAGGCGCACACCCATTTCCGGGTTGAAGCGCTTAACGGCCTTCATCAGGCCGACGTTGCCTTCCTGGATCAGGTCAGCCTGGGCCAGGCCGTAGCCGGAATAGCTACGGGCAATGTGTACGACAAAACGCAGGTGGGCGAGCACCATCTGCCGAGCCGCCCCCAAATCCTGCTCATAATAGAGACTCTCGGCCAGTTCACGCTCCTGCTCCGGCGTCAGCAATGGAATGCTGTTCACCGTGTGCACATAGGCCTCCAGGTTTGCGCCTGGGACCAGAGCATAAGCAGGTTGCAAAGAAGTGGTCATACGAAAAAACCTCCGTCTTACATAACTCGTGCAGTTCAGCACTGCGAAAATTGACCGGAAACCGTGGGACAAGTTCCCATAAAAACCGAAAGGTCAATACGCGCAAAAAGATACTACTTCGGCGCCAACTCCCTGAGATGACGTGCGACTGCAATCCATGCACCGATATAACCCAACAGCACCGCGCCAAGCAAGAGCGACAGACCATCGGCAACTGGCACTCCGGCCAGCGCAAAATTACTGCCGTACAAGCCGGCCAAACCAACCACCGCGTCGTTCAACCAGTTCAGGCCGAACGCCAACACGCCCCAGGAAAGAATCCCCGCACCGAAGCCATAAAGCGCGCCCATATACAGAAAGGGCCTGCGCACATAGCTGTCCGTGCCGCCGACGAGTTTAATCACTTCTATCTCTGTGCGGCGGTTTTCAATATGAAGACGAATGGTATTGCCTATCACCAAAAGTAATGCAGACACCAAAAGCACGGTCAGGCCGAAGACAAACCGGTCTCCGAGCTTGAGGATGGCGGCCAGACGCTCGACCCAGACTAGATCAAGTTGAGCCTGTTGTACCTTCGGCAGCTCGGAAAGTTTTTGTCTTAATGCTTCAAGCGTTGGCTTGTCGACTTCGTTCGGCGTCACCAGCACCACGCCCGGCAGCGGGTTTTCCGGCAGCTCCTTGAGCGCCTCGCCCAAACCGGACTGCTGCTGGAATTCCTCCAGTGCCTGGTCGCGACCGACATATTCCGCCTCCGCGACGCCGGGCATGCCTTTGATCTGCTCGCGCAACGACTCGCCCTGCTCTGGGCTGGCGTCGAGTTGCAAGTACAGGGAAATCTGCGCCGCACGCTGCCAGGAGCCGCCCAGCCGCTCGACGTTATTCAGCAAAAGTGACAGCCCCATCGGCAAACTCAGGGCTACCGCCATCACCAGGCAGGTGAAAAAACTGCCGATCGGCTGTTTGCCCAACCGACGCAGGCTGTCCACCAGGCTGGCACGATGGCTTTCGATCCAGGCGCGCAGCAGCGTGGCGAAATCCGGGCCGTCGTCATCGTCGCGTTTTTTCTTTTGCGGTTGCGGATCGGCGGCCTTCGGGGCCACGCGCTCGGAAACCTTGGGGCTGCGTGTCGCACTCATACGCCAGCCTCCCCGTCGCCGATCAAGCGGCCGCGCTGCAGGGTCAGCATGCGGTGGCGCATACGGGCGATCAGCGCCAGGTCGTGACTGGCGATGAGCACGCTGGTGCCCAGACGGTTGATGTCTTCAAACACGCCCATGATCTCGGCCGCCAGGCGCGGGTCGAGGTTACCGGTCGGTTCGTCCGCCAGCAGCAAGGCCGGGCGATGCACGATGGCGCGGGCAATGCCGACGCGCTGTTGCTGACCGGTGGACAAGTCGCCGGGATACAGATCGGTCTTGTCCGAGAGCGCCACACGCTCCAGGGCCGAATCCACCCGCTTGACGATTTCGGCCTTGGACAGGCCAAGAATCTGCAACGGCAGCGCGACGTTATTGAACACCGTGCGATCAAACAGCAACTGGTGGTTCTGGAACACCACGCCGATCTGCCGACGCAGGTAAGGAATCTGCGCGTTGCTGATGGTGCTCAGGTCTTGCCCGGCCAGCAGCAACTTGCCGGTGCTCGGGCGTTCCATCGCCAACAACAGCCGCAACAAGGTGCTTTTACCGGCGCCGGAATGGCCGGTGACAAACAAGAATTCGCCCCGACGGACTCGAAAGCTCAGCTCATGCAAGCCGACGTGACCGTTCGGGTAGCGTTTACCGACCTGTTCGAAACGAATCATGAACGCTCCCGCTCGGCAAACAATGCCTGGACAAAGGGTTCTGCTTCAAAGGTACGCAAATCATCGATGCCTTCACCGACACCGATGTAGCGGATGGGCAAGCCAAACTGTTTGGCCAGGGCGAAAATCACCCCACCCTTGGCGGTGCCGTCGAGCTTGGTCAGCGCCAGGCCCGTCAGTTGCACGGTCTGGTTGAACTGCTTGGCCTGGTTGATCGCGTTCTGGCCGGTACCGGCGTCGAGCACCAGCAGCACCTCGTGGGGCGCGTCGGCGTCGAGCTTGCTGATTACCCGGCGCACCTTTTTCAACTCTTCCATCAGGTTGTCTTTGGTGTGCAGACGACCGGCGGTGTCGGCGATCAACACATCGATGCCACGGGCCTTGGCAGCCTGCACGGCGTCGAAGATCACCGAAGCCGAATCGGCGCCGGTGTGCTGGGCGATCACCGGGATCTTGTTGCGCTCACCCCAGACCTGCAATTGCTCCACCGCGGCGGCGCGGAAGGTGTCACCGGCGGCCAGCATGACTTTCTTGCCTTCCAGTTGCAGCTTCTTCGCCAGTTTGCCGATGGTGGTGGTCTTGCCGGCGCCGTTGACGCCGACGACCAGAATCACGAATGGCTTGTTCTGCGAGGTGATTTTCAGCGGCTGCTCGACAGGCTTGAGCATCGCCGCCAGTTCAGCTTGCAGGGATTTGTACAGCGCGTCGGCGTCGGCCAATTCTTTGCGCGCGACCTTCTGGGTCAGGCGCTGAATGATCACCGAGGTCGCCTCGACCCCCACGTCAGCGGTCAGCAGACGGGTTTCGATGTCTTCGAGCAGTTCGTCATCGATGGTCTTGCGGCCCAGGAACAGACTGGCCATGCCTTCGCCGATGCTGGCGCTGGTCTTGGACAGGCCCTGCTTGAGACGGGCGAAGAAACCGGCTTTGGTTTCCTCGGTGCGCGGCGGCTCGGCCGGGGTTTCAACGAGGGCGACAGGTGCTTCGACAACGGGAGCGACAACCGGCACAGGCGCAGGCGCCTGGACAATCGGCGCGACAGGCGCTACGAAGGCCGGCGCTTCTGGCTCTGGAACAACCACCGGTTCAGGTTCGGCCACGAAGACTGGCGCGACAACCGGCTCCATCACCGGCACATGAATCGGCTCAGGGGTAAACGCAATCGGCGCTGGAATAGGCGGAGCAATGTGCGGCGCCTGCTCATCCTCAACCAACGCCACCGGCTCTTCCGCGACCGGCAAGGTCAGCCAAGGCTCAGCGGCTGGCGTCAGCGGCAATTCGGCCACGACTTCAGGCTCGGTCTCAACCACCGGTTGCGATACCGGCTCGACATTCGGCAGAACAACCGGTGCCGGCTCTTCTTCTATTACCGGTGCGGGAACAGGCTCAGGAATGGATTGTGGCTGTTCGACGACGGTTTCCTGCGGCTTTTTGCGCAGCCATCCGAACAGGCCTTTCTTCTCGCCAGCCGCAGCTGGGGTCTTCTTGTCGTCGTTGGAACCAAACATGGAGGACGGCTATCTCACGGTAGCGACGCGCCAAAGGGCGCCCCGGCAAATAAATATTCGATGCAGAACAGACTGCGATTCACCCAGCTTGTTCACGCGCAACAATTTGTCGAGGTGCCAACGGCACCTCAAAGGTCGACTAATACGAAGGACTGGACCGGCATCGTCGGCGAAAACGCAGAGTTTAGCGGACAAACTCAAAGCTTCTGCCGAGAACCCAGACAACCTGCGCGCCGATAAAAGGCTCACAGGCGTGGCCGCCAGTAAAACGGATCAGTATCCTAGCACCCTCTCGCCCGCTGACGCTAAGAACAAGCGGGCAGCCCCAAAGGTTTAAAAACGTATGAATGCTCTAGCCCGCCGCGCTGCAGGCCTGCTGTTCAGCGCAGTTTGTCTGCCCCTCTCGGCCCTGGCTGCCGATCCGCAACCCACCCATGAATTCACCCTCGACAACGGCTTGAAGGTCGTCGTGCGCGAAGACCATCGGGCGCCGGTGGTGGTTTCCCAAGTCTGGTACAAGGTCGGCTCCAGCTACGAGACCCCGGGTCAGACCGGTTTGTCCCACGCCCTGGAGCACATGATGTTCAAGGGCAGCGAGAAAGTCGGCCCCGGCGAAGCGTCGCTGATCCTGCGCGACCTCGGCGCCGAAGAAAACGCCTTCACCAGCGACGACTTCACCGCCTATTACCAAGTGCTGGCCCGGGATCGCCTGGGCGTGGCCTTCGAACTCGAAGCCGACCGCATGGCCAACCTGAAACTCCCGGCCGACGAATTCAGCCGCGAAATCGAGGTTATTAAGGAAGAACGTCGCCTGCGCACCGACGACAAGCCGATGTCCAAGGCCTACGAACGCTTCAAGGCCATGGCTTACCCGGCCAGCGGCTATCACACGCCGACTATCGGCTGGATGGCTGACCTTGAGCGCATGAAAGTCGAAGAACTGCGCAATTGGTACAAATCCTGGTACGTGCCGAACAACGCCACCCTCGTCGTGGTCGGCGACGTCACCCCGGATGAAGTCAAAACCCTGGCCCAGCGTTACTTCGGCCCGATTGCCAAGCGTGACGTGCCACCGGCGAAAATCCCGCTGGAACTGGCCGAGCCCGGCGAACGGCAGATCACCCTGCACGTGCAGACCCAACTGCCGAGCCTGATGCTGGCCTTCAACGTGCCTAGCATCGCCACCGCCGAAGACAAGCGCTCGGTGAATGCCTTGCGCCTGATCTCGGCCCTGCTCGACGGCGGCTACAGCGGTCGGATTCCGACGCAACTGGAGCGCGGCGAAGAGCTGGTGTCCGGCGGTTCGTCGAGCTACGACGCCTACACCCGTGGCGACAGCCTGTTCACCCTGTCGGCCAGCCCGAACTCGCAAAAGAAGAAAACCATCGCCCAGGCGGAAGCCGGCCTGTGGAAGCTGCTCGAACAGTTGAAAACCACGGCGCCATCGGCTGAAGAGCTGGAGCGCGTGCGGGCCCAGGTCATTGCCGGCCTGGTCTACGAGCGGGATTCGATCACCAGCCAGGCCACCGCCATCGGCCAACTCGAAACCGTCGGCTTGTCGTGGAAACTGATGGACACCGAACTCGCCGACCTGGAAAGCGTCACCCCCGACGACATCCAGAAAGCCGCCAAGCTGTATTTCACCCGCGAACGTCTCAGCGTCGCCCATGTACTTCCACTGGAGACGACTCATGAGTGAGCGTAAAAAACCGCGCCTGGCGCTGATTGGCCTGATCCTCGTTGCACTGATCGGCTCGGCCACCGTCTACCTGTTGCGGCCCGACGAGTCCACGGCCAGCGAAGCCCTCGACAAGGCCAAGTCCAGCCAGAAGCTGCAATCTCTGGCCGAACTCGACGGCAAGGCCCCGAGCCACCGCAACATGGACGTGCAGACCTGGACCACCGCCGAAGGCGCCAAGGTGATGTTTGTCGAAGCCCGGGAGCTGCCGATGTTCGACATGCGCCTGATCTTCGCCGCCGGCAGCAGCCAGGACGGCAATGCGCCGGGCCTCGCGCTGCTGACCAATGCCATGCTCAACGAAGGCGTGGCCGGTAAAGATGTCGGCGCCATCGCCCAGGGTTTCGAAGGCCTGGGGGCAGACTTTGGCAACGGCGCCTACAAAGACATGGCCGTTGCTTCGCTGCGCAGTTTGAGCGCCGCCGACAAACGCGAGCCAGCCTTGAAGCTGTTTTCCGAAGTCATCGGCAAACCGACCTTCCCCGCCGACTCGTTCGCGCGGATCAAGAACCAGCTGCTCGCCGGTTTCGAATACCAGAAGCAGAACCCCGGCAAACTGGCCGGCCTTGAGCTGATGAAACGCTTGTACGGCGATCATCCTTACGCCAATTCCAGCGATGGCACGGCGAAATCCGTTCCGGCGATCACCCTGGCGCAGTTGCGGGCCTTCCACGAGAAAGCCTACGCCGCTGGCAACGTGGTGATTGCGCTGGTGGGCGACCTGTCCCGTGCCGAGGCCGAAGCGATTGCCGCGCAAGTCTCCAGCGCGCTGCCAAAAGGGTCCGGCCCTGGCGAAGATCCCGCAACCGGTCGAACCCAAGGCCAGCATCGGCCACATCGAGTTCCCGTCCAAGCAGACCAACCTGATGCTCGCGCAACTGGGCATCGACCGCGATGACCCGGACTACGCGGCGCTGTCCATGGGCAACCAGATCCTCGGCGGCGGTGGCTTCGGCACCCGCTTGATGAGCGAAGTGCGCGAGAAGCGTGGCCTGGCTTACGGCGTCTACTCGGGCTTCACCCCGATGCAGGCCCGTGGCCCGTTCATGATCAACCTGCAGACCCGCGCCGAAATGAGCGAAGGCACGCTGAAACTGGTGCAGGACGTACTCGCCGACTACCTTAAAACCGGCCCGACCGAGAAAGAACTCGACGACGCCAAGCGCGAACTGGCCGGCAGCTTCCCGCTGTCCACCGCCAGCAACGCCGATATCGTCGGCCAGCTCGGCGCCATGGGTTTCTACAACCTGCCGCTGACCTACCTTGAGGACTTCATGCAGCAGTCCCAGAGCCTGACGGTCGAGCAGGTGAAAAACGCACTGAACAAACACCTGAGCACGGACAAAATGGTCATCGTCAGCGCTGGCCCGACCGTGCCGCAAAAGCCGTTACCGGCCCCATCTGATAAACCCGCCGAGCAGCCGCTCGGGGTTCCGGAGCATTAATGGCCACTCGTCCTAAAAAACCTGTTCACAACGTGCACAACGGCGTGAACCAACTGCGCATCATCGGCGGCGAATGGGGCAGCCGGAAGCTGAGTTTCCCTGACGCCCCGGGCCTGCGTCCGACCCCGGACCGGGTGCGTGAAACCTTGTTCAACTGGCTGGCACCGTATATCGCCGGGGCCAAGGTGCTGGACCCGTTCGCCGGTAGCGGCGCGCTGTTCCTCGAAGCCCTGTCCCGCGGCGCCGCCATGGGCCAGGCGCTGGACGCGAGCAACATCGCGGTCTCCAGCATCAAGGAACACCTGGGCACCCTGCGCTGCACCACCGGCCAGGTCCAGACCGCCGATGCCTTGCGCTACCTGGAAATCCAGCCAGCGACCGCCTACGACGTGGTGTTCCTCGACCCGCCGTTCAACCAGAACCTGTTGCCAGGCGTGTGCGCCTTGCTCGAAGAGCGGCAGTGGCTGGCCGATGACGCCTGGGTCTATACCGAAAGCGAGAACGCGCCGTCGGTGCTGGGTTTGCCGGGTAACTGGCGCCTGCACCGGGAGCAGAAGTCCGGGCGCGTTTACTACGCGCTGTGGCAGCGCAGCCCGCTGGCGAACTGAGCCGCCATCCCTGAAACACCCCGGCCCGTGCGGTAGATAATTACCGCCAGGCGCCACGTCCGATTCGCCACAGTGGTTTACGCATGTTTCGTAAACCACTGAGGATGAACACGGATGAACGTCGCTCGCAGCAGGATGCTGCTCTTTTCCTGGCTATTGCCCTTCTCGGCATTGGCCGAACCCGCACAACCCACCCACGAATTCACGCTCGGCAACGGCCTCAAGGTCGTGGTGCGCGAAGACCACCGCGCGCCAGTGGTGACCGCACAACTCTGGTTTCGCGTCGGCTCCAGCGATGAACCGCCGGGGAAGTCCGGCCTGTCCCACGCCCTGGAACACATGCTGTTCAAGGGCAGCAGCAAGACCTGCACCGGCGAGGCCACGGCCATCCTGGACAACCTGGGCGCGAACCATAACGCCTTTACCGACCAGGACGTGACCACTTATCACCAGACCTTGCAGCCCCACCAACTGGGCGTCGCGTTCGAACTGATGGCCGACATGATGTCCACGGCGACCCTGCGCGCCGAGGATTTCATCCCCGAACGGGCGGTCATCCAGGAAGAGCGCCGGCTGCGCACCGATGACAATCCGGACGAGATCGCCCATGAGCGCCTCACCCGTATCGCCTACCCCGCCAGCAGTTCTGGCGCACCAGTCATCGGCTGGATGCACGACATCCAACGCCTGACCGCCGACGACCTGCGCCATTGGTATCAAACCCGCTACGCCCCCGGCAACGCGACGCTGGTGCTGGTCGGCGATGTCACGCTGGAGACGATCAAACCCTTGGCCGAGCGCTACTTCGGTGTCGTCCCGGCCAAGCCGTTCATTGCCCCGACAACCTCCCTGGAACTGGCCGAACCCGGCGAGCGAACCATCACCCTGCACCAAGCCATTGCTGCGCCTCGGCTGATCATGTCGTTCAACGTCCCGAGCCTGGTCACGGCTGAAAACCGCCGTTCGGTACATGCCTTGCGGCTGCTCAACATCTTGCTGGGCGATTCTCCCAGCGCACGCCTGCCCAAACGCCTGCAACTCACCGACCGGCTGTTTTCCAGCGCGACCTCCCATTACAACGCCCTGTATCGCGGCGACAGCCTTTTGACCCTCACTGCCCAACTCAACCCCCATCGCACTGAAAGCCTCGATCAGGCACAGGCACGCATCTGGGCGCTGCTGGAGGAATTGAAGTCCACCCCGCCCGCCCCCGCCGAACTGGAACGCGCCCGCACCCAACTGATCGCCCGGCAGGTTTACGACCGCGACGCCATCGAAAGCCAGGCGTCCCTCCTGGGTACATTTGAGAGCGTCGGTCTTCCCTGGCAACTGACGGAACAGGACACCCACGAACTGAATCAGGTCACCCCCGCCGACATCCAGCACGCCGCCATCACCTACCTGACCCGCCAACGCCTGAGTTCGGCCCATGTCCACGTGGAGAAACCCCATGAATAAGCTCACTTGCGTGACCCTATGGCTGCTGATCAGTGGCCTGCAAGGTTGCCTGGCCCTGGCCGACAGCGAGCCCCCGCGCCTGCAATCCCTGGCCGAGCTGGACGAAACGGCCAGCGCCAAACGCGCCCTGGAAATCCGCGGCTGGAAGTCACCGGTTGGCGGCAAGGTGCTGTTTGTCCACACCCCGGAACTGCCGATGTTCGACCTGCATGTGAGCTTCCCCGCCGGCAGCGCGCGGGACGGTGAACATCCGGGGCTGGCGGCCGCGACGTTCAGCCTGCTGAACGAGGGTGTGTCGGGCAAGGACCTGGCCGCGATTACCGAAACCTTTGACGGGCTCGGCGCCCGATTTGCCATGAACATCGATCAGGATCAGGTCTCGTTGTCCTTGCGCAGCCTGACCGCCAAGGACAAAAGCGTCCCCGCGCTGGCGCTGTTCACCCAGATCCTTGGCCAACCCTTGTTGGCCGAAGAAGCGCTGATCCACGTCAAGAAACAACTCGTCGAGCTGATCCAGGCCGGGCCGCAGAACCCGGAATCGCAGACCGCCCAAGCCATGAATGATTTGCTGATGGCGGGTCACCCCTATGCCAGGCCAGTCCTGGGCACCGAACCCGGCGTGGCCGCACTCTCGCGGGAGCAGATACGGGCGTTCCATCGGCAGGCCTACACCGGCTCCAACGCACGGATCACCCTGGTGGGCGACCTGACGCTGGAGCAAGCCCAGGCCATCAGCCTGCATGTGTTCAACAGGCTACCGGCCGGTGCCGAATTAGCCCCCGTGCCGCCAGTTCCCCGCCGACAAGGCGACGCACCGTCACGGCATATCGAGCGAGCGGCGAGCCAGACACAGATCATGCTCGGCCAACCAAGCGTGCCGCGCCTGCATCCTGATTACGTGGCATTGACAGTGGGTCATACGATTTTCGGCGGCCAGAAACTGACCTCTCGCTTGATGACCGAGCTACGGGAAAAACGCGGGGTGACCTACGGCGTACACCTGAAGACCACGCCCTGGCAGGGCGGCGGCAGCGCCATCGTCAGCCTGCAGACCAGCCCGCAGTTCAGTGAGGGCGTGGTGAACAAGGTGCAGTCGATGTATCGCGAGTTTTTGCAAACCGGTCCGACCCAACAGGAACTCGATGACACCCTGCGCCAGCTGCGCAGCCACTCCGCGCTGAACAGTTCGAGCAACGCACAGATCCTGAAGCGACTGGTCGCGATCAACCACTACAACTTGCCCCTGGACCTGGACTTCACCATTGAGCAGGCCCAAGGGTTGACGACCGAGCACATCAAAACGGCGTTGAACCGGCATTTTGACCCGGACCAATGGTCGGTGGTGACCGTCGGCCCGACGGTGGAACAGCAGCCATTGCCCTTGCCGATCAGCGGGGCCACCCAGAGCATGTGTCGCGCCGAGCCGGGGATTGTGGCAAGTTAGATTCTTTGGACATCGGTGGCAGGCTCCAGCCCTGCCGCCGATTGTTTTACCTTGCAGAGAACCACCGTGCTCCAGCCCAGCGAACGCTTCACCCCGGCCTTCGGCCTCGGCAACCCGCACTTGCAAACCTTGTGGGGGCCGCTATGGCGCAAAACCACCCATATCGAACGTGACCGTGAACGCCTGTGGCTCGACGATGGCGACTTCCTCGACCTCGACTGGCACGGCCCGCACACCGTCGATGCGCCGTTGGTGCTGGTGCTGCACGGGCTGACCGGCTCGTCGAACTCGCCTTATGTCGCCGGCCTGCAAAAAGTCCTCGGGGATCAAGGTTGGGCCAGCGTCGCGCTGAACTGGCGCGGCTGCTCTGGGGAGCCGAATCTGTTGCCCCGCAGCTATCACTCTGGCGCCAGCGAAGACCTGGCCGAAGCCATCAAACACCTGAAAGCCAAACGCCCGCTCGCGCCGTTGTACGCGGTCGGCTATTCCCTGGGCGGCAACGTGTTGCTCAAGCACTTGGGCGAAACCGGCAGCGACAGCGGTGTGCTCGGCGCGGTGGCGGTGTCGGTGCCGTTTCGTCTCGACCAGTGCGCGGACCGGATCGGCAAAGGTTTTTCCAAGGTTTACCAGGCGCATTTCATGCGCGAGATGGTCGCCTACATCAAGAACAAGCAACGGCAGTTCCAGCATGACGGGCGCGAGGATGGCCTCGCGGCATTGGCGGCACTGGGTTCGCTGGAGAACATGCGCACCTTCTGGGATTTCGATGGCCGGGTCACGGCGCCGCTGAATGGTTTTGTCGACGCCGAGGATTACTATCGCCGCGCGTCGAGTCGTTATTTCCTCGGGGAAATTCGTACGCCGACCTTGATCATCCAGGCCGCCGACGATCCGTTCGTCTTTCCCCACAGCCTGCCCGATGCCAGCGAATTGTCCGCCAGCACCCAGTTCGAATTGCAGGCCAAGGGCGGGCATGTCGGTTTTGTCGACGGCTCGTTCCGGCAGCCGAGTTATTACCTGGAACGCCGCATCCCCCGCTGGCTGGCCAGCCCAGGTCGCGAGTAAGTCATGGACGTCGATCAGGGCGAGTCGATCCACTTCTGGCAAACAGCGCCGCTGGCCGGGGTCGAGCTGTTGTCGGCGCGCTACATCGAACACCGCTTCGCGCCCCATGTGCACGACGGCTATGTGATCGGCATGATCATGGCCGGCGCCCAGCGTTACCGTTATCGCGGCGCCGAACACCTGGCGGGCAGCGGCACGCTGGTGTTGATCAACCCCGATGAACTGCACACCGGCCATAAAGGCACGGAGGACGGCTGGTTGTACCGGGCGTTTTACCCCGACAGCGGGCAGATCCTGTCGCTGCTGGCCGAACTGGAATTGCCGACCAATGAGTTGCCGGCGTTTGGCGCCACGCTGTATCGCGACCCGGATCTGGTGAAGGGCTTCTGTCAGTTGCATCGTTTGCTGGAGAGCCCGTCCACGGCGCTGCAACAGCAAACGGTGTGGCGGGAAATGATGCTGTCGCTGCTGCAACGCCACGCCGCCGTGCCGATTGCCGGCAAACCCGGCAAGGAACACCGGGCGGTGACCCTGGCCAAGGACTTGTTGCACTCGCAACTGGCGGCGCCGCCGTCGCTGGAAGAACTGGCCAGCGCGGTGAACCTGTCGCCCTTCCACTTCGCCCGGGTGTTCCGCCGCGCCACCGGCATGCCGCCGCACACCTGGCTGATGCAGCAACGTATTGCGCGGGCGCGGGCGTTGTTACAGGGTGGTTGCCTGCCGCTGGAAGTTGCGACCCAACTGGGGTTTGCCGACCAGAGTCACTTGAGCCGGCAGTTCAAGCAGGTTTACGGGGTTGGGCCGGGGGCGTATCGCAGTGCGCGAACACCCCTCAGGAATTAAGACAGGTCCAAGGGCTACGGGGTTATTCGCCGGTAGCGATGCCCCGCGCCGGCTCATTGATCCACTCGCTCCAAGACCCGGCATACAACGCCGCCAACGGATAACCCGCCAGGCACAACGCAAACAGGTTGTGGCACGCCGTCACGCCGGAGCCGCAATACGCCACCAACTCCGTTGGCGAGCGATCACCGAGTTTCGCGGCAAAGCGTTGCTTGAGCTGGTCCGCTGGCAGGAAACGCCCGTCACTGCCCAGGTTCTCGGTGAACGCCGCGCATTGCGCGCCGGGGATGTGCCCGGCGATCGGGTCGATCGGTTCCACTTCGCCCTTGAAGCGTGGCAAAGCCCGGGCGTCGAGCAGGGTCAGCGCAGGTTGGCCTAGACGTTGCTGGAGTTGTTCGGCACTGAGCAGCAACGAAGCATCCGGCTTGCCGCTGAAGGTGCCACGGATAACGGAAGGCGCATCGAGACTCAACGGCAGCCCCGCCGCGTGCCAGGCCTTGAGCCCGCCATCGAGGATAAACACGCCGTCACGCTTGCCCAGCCAGGCCAGCAACCACCAGGCCCGCGCCGCGAAGGCACCGGGACCGTCATCGTATAAAACCACTTCGCTGTCGGCGTTGATGCCCCAGGCTTGCAGGCGTTCGATCAAGGCTTCAGGTTCCGGCAGCGGATGACGCCCGGTGACGCCCTTCACCACGGGCCCGCTCAGATCACGCTCAAGATCGGCAAAGCGCGCCCCGGCGATATGCCCTTCCGAGTAGCTGCGCTGACCGTAGTCCGGGTCTTCGAGGGCAAAACGACAATCCAGAATCACCAGCCCCGGCGGCTCCTTTTTCAGGTCCAACGCTTGCGGGCTGATCAGTTGCGCAATGGGCATAACGGGCTCCTGTGCTTAAGTCGGTGTCTGATCCTACTGCACTTCTTCCAGGGCTTGGGCCAACGGCACGTAAAACTCTTCGAACAGGGCATTCACCTCGCCGCGCGCCTGCTCGGTGACAAACCCCGCTTCCAGCACCAGCACCTGGTACACGCCGCGCTTGATCGCCTGTTCGCTCAGGTGATTGGAGTTTTCCCGCGTGGTGCACAGGAAACGCACCCAGGACGTGAGAATGATCCAGGCATTGATGGTCAGGGATTCGATCTGCACGCGATCCATGTTGAGGATGCCGGCCTCGACGAAGCCGACGTAGATGGCGGTGCCCTGAATCACGCAGCGCTGTGAAAAGCGTCGGTAACGGGCAGCCAGGTCCGGGTCGCTTTCCAGCAAGTGCTCGAGGTCGCGGTGCAGGAAGCGGTAGCGCCACATCGCCGACAGCAGCTCCTTGAGGTAGTAGCGCTTGTCTTCGACCGTGGCGGCGCGGCCCTGGGGTGGGCGCAGGAAGCTGTCCACCAGGGTTTCGTACTCACTGAACAACACGGCGATGATCGCCTGCTTGTTGGGGAAGTGGTAGTACAGGTTGCCCGGGGAAATTTCCATGTGGGCTGCAATGTGGTTGGTGCTGATGCTGCGCTCACCCTGCTGATTGAACAGTTCCAGGCTGTTCTGCACGATGCGCTCGCTGGTTTTGATCCTGGGGGCCATGGCTTGAGCTTTAATTCAGAGTGCGGTGACGGAGCATCTTACGGCCTATCCGGTGGTGGATAAAACCATGCTGCATCAGGAAGTCATTTGACTTTCTAGAGCATAGACTCTAAAAAGTCCCTCATTACAATAAATCCGGAGCCGACGATGACTGCCGACATTGCCTACCTGCAGAACCTACAGCAGCCTTTGGATGAGCTCCAGACTTTGTTCAATGCGCAGCGCGCCGCTTACGCCGCCAACCCGATGCCAACCGCCGGTCAGCGCCAGCAATGGCTCAAGGCATTGCGCGATCTCTTGAGCCATGAACGCCAAGCCCTGATCGATGCGATCAGCCAGGATTTCAGCCACCGCAGCGCCGATGAAACCCTGCTCGCCGAGCTGATGCCCAGCCTGCACGGCATCCATTACGCCAGCCAGCACCTCAAAGGCTGGATGAAACCGTCGCGGCGCAAGGTCGGCATCGCCTTTCAACCCGCTTCAGCCAAAGTCGTTTACCAGCCATTGGGCGTGGTCGGCGTGATCGTGCCCTGGAACTACCCGCTGTACCTGGCCATCGGCCCGCTGGTGGGAGCGTTGGCGGCGGGTAATCGGGTGATGCTCAAACTCAGCGAGTCCACGCCCGCCACGGGCTTGCTGCTCAAGGCATTGCTCGCACGGATCTTTCCGACAGATCTGGTCTGCGTGGTACTGGGCGAGGCGGATATCGGCGTCGCGTTCTCCCGCCTGCGTTTCGATCATTTGCTGTTTACCGGCGCCACCAGCATCGGCAAACACGTGATGCGCGCGGCAGCGGAGAACCTGACCCCGGTGACCCTCGAACTGGGCGGCAAGTTCCCCGGCCATCGTCTCCCGGGACGTGCCGCTCAAGGACGCCGCCGAGCGCATCGCCTTCGGCAAGACCCTCAACGCCGGGCAAACCTGCGTGGCCCCGGACTACGTGCTGGTACCGGAAGACCGCGTCGGCTCCTTCGTCGAAGCTTATCGCCAGGCGGTTCGCGGGTTTTATCCGACCCTGACTGACAACCCGGACTACACCGCGATCATCAATGACCGACAACTGGCGCGGCTCAACGGCTACCTCAGCGACGCGACCAGCAAGGGTGCGCTGCTGATTCCGCTGTTTGACCAGGGCCAGGGCCGACGCATGGGCCATAGCCTGCTGCTCAATGTCAGCGACGACATGACAGTAATGCAGGATGAAATCTTCGGCCCGGTGCTGCCGATCGTGCCGTACAGCGATCTGGACCAGGCGTTTGCCTACATCAATCAACGGCCTCGTCCGCTGGCGCTGTACTACTTCGGCTACGACAAGCGCGAGCAAAACCGCGTGCTCCACGAGACCCATTCCGGCGGCGTATGCCTCAACGACACGCTGTTGCACGTAGCCCAGGACGACATGCCGTTCGGCGGCATCGGTGCCTCGGGCATGGGCCATTACCACGGCCACGAAGGTTTCCTGACCTTCAGCAAGGCCAAGGGTGTGCTGATCAAACAGCGGTTCAACGCGGCGAAGCTGATTTACCCGCCGTACGGCAAAGCCATCCAGAAACTGATTCAGAAGCTGTTTATCCGCTAACAATCATCACCGCCGGGTAATAACAATAATGAACCCAAGCCTGTCCGCTACACCCGCGCTGTCACGGCGCGGCTTACTGAAATTCAGTCTGGGCGCCAGCGTCTTCCTCGCCACGGCGGGATTGGGCGCCAGCCTCAGCGGTTGCTCCTCCAGTATTTCCGCTGACGGTTTCGCGATTCTGCGTAGCGGCGACCTGCTGTTTTTGCGCGCGCTGATCCCGGTGATGCTCGACGGCGCCGTGGTCAGCGCAAACATGCCGGCCGCCGTCGATGGCACCCTGAAAACCCTGGATAACGGCCTCAATCACCTGTCGCCGGAAATGCTCAAACTGACCCGGCAATTATTCGATGTGCTCGGCATGGCCGTGACCCGTGGGCCGCTGACCGGGATCTGGGGCAGTTGGGAAAATGCTTCCGCCGATGAGATCCGGCACTTCCTGGATCGCTGGGAAAACAGTTCGCTGAGCTTGCTGCGCATGGGGCATAGCTCGTTGCTGCAACTGGTGATGATGGCGTGGTACAGCCGGGCGGAGTCCTGGGCGCATTGCGGTTATCCCGGGCCGCCTACCGTTTAAGACCGTGTCTCGCCCTTCGCGGGCAAGCCTCGCTCCTACGAAGGCACGCGTTCCCCTTGTAGGAGCGAGGCTTGCCCGCGAAGGCGCCAGCCGCCTCACCACTGAATCCAAAAATAAGAAGAGACCCCAAACATGCCCGTACCCGATCCGTTCCGCGAAGGCCTGGCCCGCGGCTGGAAAACCTACAACGGCGCGCAACTGACCCAGGACCTGACCCTGGAAGCCGACGTGGCCATCATCGGCAGCGGTGCCGGCGGCGGCACCACGGCCGAAATCCTTAGCGCCGCCGGCTACAAGGTGTTGCTGATCGAAGAAGGCCCGCTCAAGACCAGCAGCGACTTCAAGATGCTCGAAGACCAGGCCTACGCCAGCCTCTACCAGGAAGGCATCGGGCGCATGAGCAAGGACGGCGCGATCACCATTCTCCAGGGCCGAGCGGTGGGCGGCACCACGTTGATCAACTGGACCTCAAGCTTCCGCACCCCGGACCCGACCCTCGAACACTGGGCCAAAGAACACAACGTCAAAGGTCACAGCCCGGCAGAGATGGCGCCGTGGTTCGAGAAAATGGAACAACGCCTCGGCGTCGCCCCGTGGCTGGTTCCGCCCAATGCCAATAACGACGTGATCCGCAAAGGCTGCGAGCAACTCGGTTATAGCTGGCACGTGATCCCGCGCAACGTGCGCGGCTGCTGGAACCTCGGCTACTGCGGCATGGGCTGCCCGACCAACGCCAAGCAATCGATGATGGTGACGACCATTCCGGCGACCCTGGAAAAGGGTGGCGAGTTGCTGTACCTGGCCCGCGCCGAAAAGTTGTCGATCAAGGATGGCAAGGTCACTGGCCTGAATTGCGTGGCGATGGATGAGCGTTGCGTGGCGCCGACCGGTCGCCGCATCACGGTCAAGGCGCGGCATTACGTACTGGCCGGTGGCGGGATCAACAGCCCGGCGTTGCTGCTGCGTTCCGATGCGCCAGACCCGCATAAACGCCTGGGCACCCGCACCTTCCTGCATCTGGTGAACATGTCCGCCGGGCTGTTCGACGAGGTGATCAACCCGTTCTATGGCGCACCGCAGTCGATCTATTCCGACCATTTCCAATGGCAGGACGGCACCACCGGCAAAATGTCTTACAAACTCGAAGTGCCGCCGCTGCAACCGGCGTTGGCGGCGACCTTGCTCGGCGGCTTTGGTAAAGAAAACTCCCAGCACATGGAAAACCTGCCCCACACCCACGCCATGCTGGCCTTGCTGCGGGACGGTTTCCACCCGGACAGCCCCGGCGGCAGTGTCGAGTTGCGCGGCGACGGCACGCCAGTGCTCGATTATCAGGTTTCGCCCTACGCCTGGGACGGTTTACGCCGGGCGTTCCACAGCATGGCCGAGATCCAGTTCGCTGGCGGCGCCAAAGCGGTCATGCCGATGCACGCCGATGCGCGTTACGTCAAAACCCTCGCCGAGGCTCGCAGCCTGATCGACGGTTTGAGCCTTGAGCTGTATCGCACACGCCTGGGCAGCGCCCATGTGATGGGCGGGTGCGCGATGGGCGAAGACCCGAAGAATGCCGTGACCGACAGCCTTGGCCGGCATCACCAGCTGAGTAATCTGTCGATCCACGACGGCTCGCTGTTCCCCACCAGCATTGGCGCAAACCCGCAATTGTCGGTGTACGGGCTGACGGCACAACTGGCGACGGCGTTGGCCGAACGCCTGAAAAACCCATGAAAAACCACACTATTCCTATCGTCTATAGTGCTTTCTTACCTAACAGGCGACTTTCCCGACCGGGAAGGCTGCGATACCATCCGAGTCCCCAACGGACTCCCGCCAGGACGACGCGATGAACCGAGTGTTGTACCCAGGTACCTTCGACCCTATTACCAAGGGCCATGGCGATCTGGTCGAACGCGCCGCGCGCCTGTTCGATCACGTGATCATCGCCGTCGCTGCCAGCCCGAAGAAAAACCCGTTGTTTCCCCTGGAACAGCGTGTGGAGCTGGCCCGCGAGGTCACTAAACATCTGCCCAACGTGGAAGTCGTCGGCTTCTCGACACTGCTGGCGCACTTTGCCAAAGAGAAGAACGCCAATGTGTTCCTGCGTGGCTTGCGCGCAGTGTCAGACTTCGAATACGAATTCCAGCTGGCCAACATGAACCGCCAATTGGCGCCGGATGTGGAAAGCCTGTTTCTTACGCCTTCCGAACGTTATTCGTTCATTTCCTCGACGCTGGTGCGTGAAATCGCGGCCCTGGGCGGCGATATCACCAAGTTTGTCCACCCGGCGGTGGCGGACGCCCTCACCGAGCGCTTCAAGAAGTAACGACCGCTCAAGCGGCGCCCGCGTGCACTGCGGGCGCCAATGCGGCACAATTGCGCGCATTGGTTTATTGCGCCCGGGCCTGCCGCCCCGGCTGGAGTTAGCATGTCCCTGATCATCACCGACGATTGCATCAACTGCGACGTCTGCGAACCCGAGTGCCCGAACGCCGCCATTTCCCAGGGCGAAGAGATCTACGTGATCGACCCGAACCTGTGCACACAATGTGTCGGCCACTACGATGAGCCTCAGTGCCAACAGGTCTGCCCGGTGGATTGCATTCCGCTGGACGAGGCGCATCCGGAGACTGAAGAGCAGTTGATGGCGAAGTATCGGGTCATTACCGGTAAGGCTTGATTCCTTTGGCGTCTGTGAGGGCGCCTTCGCGGGCAAGCCTCGCTCCTACAGGTCTTGCGCCAATCATGAATTAGCGCGATCCCTGTAGGAGCGAGGCTTGCCCGCGAAGCTTTTAAAGCTCACTCCCGCTGCTCAAACCCTTCCCCGACACACCCCAGGCACCGCACAAACGCGGCTTTCGCCGGATCGACCACCAACGCCTGCCCCGCATCGCCCACACCGCCACCCAGCGCGGTAAACGGCAACGACACCACAAACACCCCCGCACCAATCACCGTCGCCGCGACCAGCAAGGGTCGGGCAATCAGCAAGTCGCCGATCATGGCGTAGGCCGGTGGGTTCTGAATGGTGTAGCGCGGGTCGCCACTGCCGTTGTCAGCCGCCAGCGCCGGCAGGCCGGTGCTCAGCAGCAAGGCAACGACAAAGGTTCGAAACGAATTCATGGCACGGTCCTTCGGCTAGGCAGTCAGAACACTGACTATAGACCGTCACGCGTATCAGCTCTGGCAGCGTGGGCAAAAGACGCTGGCGCGCTGGCCCAGCATCACACTGCGCAACTCCGTGCCGCAGACTTTGCACGGCTCACTGCCACGGCCATAGACGAACAGTTCCTGCTGGAAATAACCCGGCTGGCCGTCACCGCCGATAAAGTCGCGCAACGTAGTGCCGCCCCGTTCGATGGCGTGGGCGAGGATGCGTTTGATCTCGATCGCCAGTTTCAGATAACGCGCCCGGGAAATGCTCTTGGCTTCACGGCGCGGGTCGATGCCGGCGGCGAACAAGGCTTCGGTCGCATAGATATTGCCCACCCCCACCACCACCGCGTTGTCCATGATGAACGGCTTGACCGCCATCGAGCGGTTGCGCGATTGCTGGAACAGACGCTCGCCGTCGAACAGGTCGGTCAACGGCTCCGGCCCCAGGCGAATCAGCAATTCGTGATTGAGCGGATCGAGGCTCCACAGCATCGCGCCAAACCGCCGTGGGTCGGTGTAGCGCAGGGCCAGGCCGGATTCCAGTTCGATATCCACATGCTCATGCTTGGCCGCCGGCGAACCGACTTCCACCAGCCGCAGGTTGCCCGACATGCCCAAGTGGCTGATCAGCGTCCCGACCTCGGCATTGATCAACAGGTACTTGGCGCGACGCTCCACCAGCACGATGCGCTGGCCGGACAGGCGCACGTCCAGGTCTTCGGGAATCGGCCAGCGCAGGCGCCGCTCACGCACGATGACCCGGCTGACGCGCTGGCCTTCCAGGTGCGGGGCGATGCCCCGGCGGGTGGTTTCAACTTCCGGCAGTTCAGGCATGGTGCTCTCGAATCAGACGCGATTGATCAGGCAATGGCTGATCTTCAGTGGTGGCTACCCAGGTCGCGGATCGTTTGTTTCAGGGTCTCGAAATCGTAATCCGACAGGCCGACATAATCGAGCACCAACGGCCCGACGCTGTTCCACTCATGATCTTCGGTCTGATTGCCCAACACCCGATAGGACGCGCAAATGTGCTCGGCCATTTTCAGGATCGACAGCAGGTTTTTCATCTGCGTGTTGCGCGAGGACTCATCGGTGAAGATCGCCAGGGCGTTGTGGTGATTGGCGATGGCAGAGGTGATGTGTTCCGGCAGACGCCAGGACTTGGCGGTGTAATAGCCGACCACCGCATGGTTGGTGTTGAACACGCGGTTTTCGGTGTCCACGACCCGGTTTTCAGCGCTGGCGTCGGCGTAGGCCAGTTCCAGGGTCTTCATGTAATCCGGGAAACGCTTGAGCATCAGCGGCACGCCGCAATCGTGGAACAGGCCCAGCGCATACGCCTCGTCGCCGGCCTGGGAGCCGATGCGCTTGGCCAGGGTCAGGCAGGTCATCGCCACATCCTGAGCCGTGTCCCAGAACCGGTTCAGGGTGACGATCGTGTCGTCATTCATCTCGCCCTTGATCGACTGCGCATTGATCAGGTTGATGATCGAGCGGCTGCCCAGCAGGTTCACCGCACGCTGGATCGAGGCGATCTTGTTACTCAAGCCGTAATACGGCGAGTTGACGATTTTCAGCAGCGCCCCGGAGAGGCCCGGGTCCTGGGAAATCAGCTTCGCGATCACTTCCAGGTCCGGGTCGGGCATGTACTGCTCCATCTGCAGATCCACCATGATCTGCGGCTGGGCCGGCACGCTGATGCCTTGCAGGGACTGTTGAATCTGTTCGGAACTCAGCTCTTGGGACATAAGTACACACTCTGGGACAGGCGGGGATTCTAACCCTTATAAAGTTGGATCCGACACACTGGCCGGCAGATCGACGAAAATTTCATCGAGTGCCCAAGCTCAGGCGGCTTCCTGTGGCGAGGGGGCTTGCCCCCGTTGGACGGCGGAGCCGGCCCAAAAAGCAACGACTGCTTCGCAGCCGAACGGGGTGATGCGGCATTCCGACAAGCCCCCTCGCCACAGGTCTACTCGCAGACCTAACCTTAGGCGCAACACGCTATACTCCCGCTCTTTTTTCCGGAGCGACGTCATGTCCCTGCCTAGCCTGCGCCTCAAAGCCAACGCCGACCGACGCCTGCGAAACGGCCACTTGTGGGTCTACAGCAACGAAATCGACGTGGCCGCCACCCCGTTGCACGGCTTCAAGGCCGGTGACCAGGCGATCCTCGAAGCCGCCGGCGGCAAGCCGCTGGGCATCGTCGCCATGAGCCCGAACAACCTGATCTGCGCCCGCCTGCTGTCGCGCGACATCAAGTTGCCGCTGGACAAATCGCTGCTGGTGCATCGCCTGAACGTCGCCCTGTCCCTGCGCGATCGCCTGTTCGACAAGCCGTTCTATCGCCTGGTCTACGGTGATTCCGACCTGTTGCCAGGCCTGGTGGTCGACCGTTTCGGCGACATCCTGGTCGTGCAGATCGCTTCGGCGACCATGGAAGCCCATAAAGATGACGTGATCGCGGCGCTGACCCAAGTGCTCAAGCCAAGCGGGATTCTGTTCAAGAACGATTCCGCCGCTCGCGACGCCGAAGGCCTCAACCGCTACGTCGAAACCGTGTTCGGCCTGGTGCCGGAGTGGGTGGCGCTGGAAGAGAACGGCGTGAAATTCGAAGCGCCGGTCATCCAGGGCCAGAAAACCGGCTGGTTCTACGACCACCGCATGAACCGCGCACGCCTGGCGCCGTATGCCAAAGGCAAACGCGTGCTGGACCTGTACAGCTACATCGGCGGCTGGGGCGTGCAAGCGGCCGCGTTCGGCGCCAGTGAAGTGTTCTGCGTCGACTCGTCGGCCTTCGCCCTCGACGGCGTCGAGCGCAACGCCGCACTGAACGGCGTCGCCGAGAAAATGACCTGCGTCGAAGGCGATGTCTTCGAAGCCCTGAAAGAGCTGAAAGCCAGCGAAGAGCGTTTCGACGTGATCGTGGCCGACCCGCCGGCGTTCATCAAACGCAAGAAAGACATGAAGAACGGTGAAGGCGCTTACCGTCGCCTGAACGAGCAAGCCATGCGCCTGCTCAGCAAGGACGGCATCCTCATCAGTGCTTCGTGCTCCATGCACCTGCCGGAAGATGACCTGCAGAACATCCTGCTGACCAGCGCCCGTCACCTGGATCGCAACATCCAGATGCTGGAACGTGGCGGTCAGGGTCCGGATCATCCGGTACATCCGGCCATCGCCGAGACCCGCTACATCAAGAGCATCACCTGCCGCCTGCTGCCAAACAGCTGATTACGCGGGTTTGACGGGGAGTCAGCAGGCTCCCCGTTTGCGTTCTACCCCCACTGAATCCTTCTATTTCTTACACTTGCCGTCCTACAGACGTGCAGGAAGTTTCCCTGCATCTTTTATTCTAAAGAATAAGACTTACAAGCACCCTTCAACCTAAAGATCGCTCCCACAAAATTACTGGATATTTCCTACCGTTTTACCCCTTGATAAGAACTCATTACAAACTATGATTGAGTTGTCACCAAGCGGTGGCACTCACTATCACTTACAAGGAGTTAAAAACATGAAAGCAGTTACTCTGGAAACCAACAAAATCGCTAACCTGGCTTTTCTGGTTGCCCCTAAAGCCCGTTAAGTAGGCAAGACGCTGGGGAGTGCCGGCTTACCCAGCGTTTTCCATGGCCCAGCCCAGAGTGAAGCGCCCGTCATGCAGATAAACCCTCATCTATTCATACTGCCTCGCACACCCGGGCAAATAGTCTGGGATTACAGAAACCACAAGCAATTCGAACTAAACCTGGATTACTCAATCCGGCTTGCACAACTTATCGACAATACAGAAGTATTCGACAGCGCCAATATAATCGACACTCAATTCTTGAATACAGGAATACTGACAACTTCAATAGAAGCGCCTCAAGACTGGGGCTGGGATGAACTATCAAAGATCTTTCATATCGGCACCAAGAACATACCTTGCCAATACATACCGCAGAATATTCATGAATGGTCGAGACACTATCTGGACCATTGCACCGAAGTATTGACCTGCGGCGCACCCGACGCCGATCTCGCGCACCGTGCGGCCACCGGGATGATTGCCCTGCCCGCGCCTTCCGGGTTGCCGGCCGAGAGCCTCGGCGATGCCCTGGTCCGCCGCAAGACCTGTCGCTCGTTCACCGGTGAAGCGGTTTCTCTCGGCGATATCAGTAACCTGCTGTATTTGTCCCTCGGCTACCTTAAAGAGCGCGAATACGACGTCGATGAAACGATCGCCGAAGGCCTGGCCGCCCGCCGCAGCAGCCCTTCGGGGGGAGGCTTGAATGCCTGTGAAGGGTTTCTTCTGGCGCAGAACGTCACAGGCCTGGAGCCCGGGCTCTACGCCTACCATCCGGCTGATCACGCGCTGAGCTTTATCAACCCGTTGCCCGGCTCGCCGCTGGGTCAGTTGCTGTGTGGGCAACACTTCATCAACAACTTGCCCGTGGGCCTGTTCATCAGTGCGCGCTTCGACAAACTGTGGTGGAAATACCAACACTCCCGGGCCTACCGAATGGCCTACGTCGAGGCCGGTCATATTTCCCAGACGTTCCAACTGGTGGCGACTGCACTGGGCCTGAATACCTGGCTGACGGGGGCACTGACGGACGATCAGGTGGAAACACTGCTGGGGCTTGAAGACAGCGCGGAACAACCGTTGTTTTTTGTCGGTTGCGGCCAGAGCGATGGCCAGGCGATGTGCAAGGAGTTGAAAGCGTTGTTGAACGAGGGCCCGCAACAATGACCGGTGCCTCCTCTGTCCCGGAATTCTGGGCCCGGCGTTTCACCCTTGGCGAATGGGATACCCGAGCCTCGGTGCGCGCCAGCGAGCACACCTACCTCTTGCCGCCGGACCTGAAGCAGCAACTGGAAACCCGTCACTGGTTTCCGCCAGCCTTTCTGCCCTACCTCAGTCACCCGAGCATCGAAGCCGCGGGCCAATCGGTCATCCATCGCTTATCGGCCAACCACCTGGTGTATTTCCTCGACTACACCACCCTGCTCGAACATCGCATCGTCAACCGCGCCGTAGAAAACCATCGTCCACGGCGAGCTGGATGTGAGCATTCCGCCGCGCATGAAAACCGCTGCGTTGCAGCTCTACACCGATGAAGGTTTTCACGCGTTGTTCTCCAACAGCCTCGCCGAGCAGGTTGCCGGTCATTACGGCATCACCCAGCGGCCAGCGATGCCACGGCGGATATCCCGGCTCAATGCCCTGCTGGACCAGGCCCCGGACCGGCACAAGGCACTGGCCTGGTTTATGGTCGGTTTCGTGTCAGAGACGATCATCGCCAGGGAACTGCTCGAAGTTTGCCGTGATGGACTAGTCTCCAGCGTCCAGGAAATGCTCAGGGATCACCTGACGGACGAGGCGCGCCACAGTCGCTATTTTTCAGAAGTGTTCCACTACCTGTGGCTGACCCTGAACAGCAGTCAACGCACGTTCACCGCCAAACTGCTGGTGGACATCATTCTGTTGTTCTTTGAAGTCGATGAGCGATGGCTGAAGGCAAGCCTGCACAGCGTAGGCCTGAACAATGCCGTTATCGCAGACATTCTCGATGGGCTGACGGGCGAGCAAGCCACCGTGCTGCGGGCTCGCTCGGGGGCCGGCGCCACGCTCCAGGCCTTACACAGCGCAGGGTTTTTCGACCTGCGCGCCAACCAGCAACTTTTCGCACAGGCAGGGCTCGTGGATGGATGAAGGAAAACCTGCTGATAAACGACGTGCCGCCGTCATCCTGTTAATGACCATGGTGGTGCTCGGGGTCTTTCCGCTGGATGTTCTGTTGCCGTCGTTTCCGGCACTGGCCCAACACTTTCAGACCACCCCGACCGACATTGCGTTATCCATCAGCCTGTTCGCCGTCGGTATCTCCCTGTCTCAACTGCTGATCGGGCCGTTGTCGGACATCATTGGGCGCAAAGGCCTGCTGCTGTCCGGAATGGCCGTTGCGATCATCGGCGCGGCGGGTTGCATGCTTTCCACCGAGTATTCCTGGTTCCTGCTGTTCCGTGTGGTCCAGGCTGTCGGCTGCGGCTGCTTCGTGCTCACGCAAGCCCTGGTGCAAGACCTGTTCGAAGGCAAGGATCGGGATCGCTTGCGGATACTGTTGGTGACCGCCAGCGGCATCTGCATTTCCATTTCGCCTCTGGCCGGGACCCTGCTGCAACAAGCCATGGACTGGCCCGGCAGCTTTGTGATCTTCATCGTCCTGGCCGGCGCGGTGTTTCTGAAAGCCTGCCTGTTTCTTGAAAACCAGCGTCCCGCCAACGTCATACGGCGCAGCATCGCCCAGTCATACCGCCTGGTCTATCGCGATGCCGGGTTCATGGGGTATTGGCTGATCTCCTCAATCGCCTTTGCCTGCCACTTTTCCTTCATCGTCATTTCGCCGCTGATTTTCATGGAGCAGTTGCACCTCACGCCCTACGAATTTTCGCTGATCCTGCTGCTCTATGGCCTGGCCTACATCATCGGCGGCATCGTCGCCCGGTTCCTCGGCGGCCGGATCGCACCCACTACGCAGATCGTCGTGGGCCTGGGCCTGATCCTCTTTTCGGGCCTGGTGATGCTGGTGCTTTCAGCGTGGCTGGGGTTATCGACCTTCACCGTACTGGTCCCGATGATCATCTGCACCGCCGGCACCACCATCGCCCGGCCAGTCGCCACTTCGATGGCGATGGACGTTTTTCCGGAAATGGCCGGCACCTCGGCGTCAGCCGGCAGTTCCCTGATCTTCGTCTCGGGCGGCCTGATCAGCGCCCTGATCAGCCTGAGTCCCTTCGAATTGCAACTGACGCTGGCACTCGCCTTCATCGTCCTGAGCAGCATCGGGCTGGTGGTGTGCAGCCATCTCCGCCTGCGCAGCCCGGCCTTGAGTGAGGCCTGAAGCCAGTGGAAGTCATTGCTCCTCAGGTTCGGGGGCCAATGTGAGGTCGCCTATTTGCACGCTCTTGAAGCGCGGCTCGATGATCTTGACGTCACCGGCGCGCAGCCGATTCAGGTTCTGCGGCGAGAGATTGGCGCCCAGCAGCACGGTGACGTATTGCCACTCGCCGTCAGCGGCACGTTTGTAGAGCAACGCCCGGTGGTCCCACGGCTGCTGATTGAATTGCACCACTTCAGCCTGGCCATCGCCATCAAGGTCGACGCCCCACATCACGCAACCAGCATCCTGGCACTGAAGCTGGCGACTGTTGAGGCTGATGAATTGCTCGCTGCCGTCCACTTTCGGGCCGATCCATTCCAGGTTCACCGGGCTCGGTGTATAGGGTCGGGGCTCAACCGTGGATTCACCGGGCGTGCGTTTGATCTGGGCGCGCAGCACCTCTCGCGAAGGCGCATCGAGCACCTCATCGCGTTCAACCCGTTCGGACAACGCCTCGAACTGCTGCCGACCGGCCGTACCCAAACCATTGCGCAGGTAATTGCTATCGAACGTCAGCACCGACGTGCGGCCATCCAGCAAGCGGTGCACCTGATCCCGTGCGCTGAAGGATTGGCCGTTGAACCAGGGTGTATTAATCAGCACCAATAGCAGGCATACCGCCAAGGCCAGGGCCGGGTTGCTGCGCCGCAGCCCGTTGAGCCAGAAGGCATTGCGTTGCACCACGGCCAACATCGCCGCCAGGCTGTACGCCGCGAAGATCGCGACCAGCAACAGCCCCATGAAACGCCGGGGCGACAAGCCGTATTGCTCGACACGCAGCCAGCTGGAATACCCGGACAACGCCACCAGCACTGGCAAGCACAGCAAACCCGCCTCGACACAGCGCATCAGCCACGCCGGATAAGGCTTGGCCTGGCGCCCGTCCTGGAACACCCCGTTGAGCAAAAACAGGTACGTCCCCACCAGGCACAACAGAATCGGGGTCGAGTAGCCGGTGTCCCAGATCTTTTGCACGCCGGTAAAGGGCAATGTCACGGTAAACAGGACCGTAATCAGGGTGATCAACGGCAACAGGAAATGACAGGCCGCCAACAAGACGCCCCGCAACATGCCGATGACTCTTTCGTTGTGCAGGCCCAGGCGCATGGCCAGGGAGAAGACAACCGACAGGCTGAGGCAGATAAAGACCCGGGAGGAGAACTGCTCGGCAAAAAAATCGATGCCCAGCATGAGGAACAACTTGCTCCAGAGCAGCAGCAACAGGCTGAACACGCCCGTCAGCATCAGTGCAAAAAACACCACGAACACATGGCTCCAGGCGCTGTGGTACAGATCAGCATAGTCCCAGCGCCGGCCGGTGCCCGAGGGCCAACTGGCGAGAAACGCACACACCACGTAGCTCAACGGCACGCCGGTTAACAGCCAATTCTCCATCAACCAACGATTGCCGTTATCGAGGCCGGTCTGTTGAACCCAGGAACTGATTGCCATCATCAACAGGCAAAAGCCCAGCGTCAGCGCCAGCACCCGGCGGTCCTTGAGTTTTGGGCCGAGCAGTTGCAGGACCAGCCCCCCGACCACGACCAGCGTCAGGCTCGCCGCCAGCACGCCGCGTGAACCAAATGACTCGATCTGCCAGAAAACCACCCCCTGGCACAGACCGATGAGCAGGTAAAACCACAACGAGCGATTGAACAGCGGCATGCCAATTCCTTTTGGTGCGATTACGCGAAGGGCGGCAGTTTAGCCAAGCGTCCCGTGTGCTGATATCCCCACGGGAGGCTTGTTCACCTTACCGATGGTCATCCCGCACACGGCGTCAGGGCTGGATCAACACTTTGAGCCATTCCCTCCTGACGCCAGCGGTGTAGAATCGCGAGATTCATCGCCATTCATCCCCCGGCGGGTTTATGAGCTCAGGCTGAGGCAAGCGGCGATCCCGCAAAGTCATCGGCAACTTCCGGACACACGGCCATTTCTGAGTGTTCCAGACGTCAATAGAAGCTCACTCCCCTTTGATACCTGATTAGCCGCCCGGAGTGCTCCATGCCTGATTACCGCTCGAAAACATCCACCCACGGCCGCAACATGGCCGGTGCCCGCGCACTGTGGCGCGCCACGGGGATGAAAGATGACGACTTCAAGAAGCCGATCATCGCCATTGCCAACTCCTTCACCCAGTTCGTACCGGGCCACGTCCACCTCAAGGACCTGGGCCAACTGGTCGCCCGCGAGATCGAACGGGCCGGTGGCGTTGCCAAAGAATTCAACACCATCGCTGTGGATGACGGCATCGCCATGGGCCACGACGGCATGCTCTATTCGCTGCCGAGCCGCGAGATCATCGCCGACTCCGTCGAATACATGGTCAACGCCCACTGCGCCGACGCCATCGTCTGCATCTCCAACTGCGACAAGATCACCCCCGGCATGCTGATGGCCGCCTTGCGCCTGAACATCCCGGTGATCTTCGTGTCCGGCGGCCCGATGGAAGCCGGCAAGACCAAACTGGCCAGCCACGGTCTCGACCTGGTCGATGCCATGGTGATCGCCGCCGACTCCAGCGCTTCTGACGAGAAAGTCGCTGAGTACGAGCGCAGCGCCTGCCCGACGTGCGGTTCGTGCTCCGGCATGTTCACCGCCAACTCGATGAACTGCCTGGTTGAAGCCCTGGGCCTGGCCTTGCCGGGCAACGGTTCGACCCTCGCGACCCACAGCGACCGCGAACAGCTGTTCCTGCAAGCCGGCCGCACCATCGTCGACCTGTGCAAGCGTTACTACGGCGACAACGATGAGTCGGTGTTGCCGCGCAACATCGCCAACTTCAAGGCGTTCGAAAACGCCATGACCCTGGACATCGCCATGGGCGGTTCCACCAATACCATCCTGCACTTGCTGGCCGCCGCCCAGGAAGCCGAGATCGACTTCGACCTGAAGGACATCGACCGCCTCTCCCGCCACGTACCGCAACTGTGCAAAGTCGCGCCGAACATCCAGAAGTACCACATGGAAGACGTTCACCGCGCCGGCGGGATCTTCAGCATCCTCGGCTCGCTGGCCCGTGGCGGCCTGTTGCACACCGAGCTGCCGACCGTGCACAGCAAGTCCATGGCCGAAGGCATTGCCAAGTGGGATATCACCCAAACCACCGACGAAGCGGTGCATCACTTCTTCAAGGCCGGTCCTGCGGGCATCCCGACGCAAACTGCGTTCAGCCAGTCGACCCGTTGGGAAACCCTGGACGACGACCGTGAAAACGGCTGTATCCGCAGTGTCGAGCACGCTTATTCGCAAGAAGGTGGCCTGGCCGTTCTGTACGGCAACATCGCCCTCGACGGTTGCGTGGTGAAAACCGCTGGCGTCGACGAGTCGATCCACGTGTTCGAAGGCAACGCGAAGATCTTTGAAAGCCAGGACAGCGCCGTGCGCGGCATCCTCGCTGACGAAGTGAAGGCCGGCGATATCGTGATCATCCGTTACGAAGGCCCGAAAGGCGGCCCGGGCATGCAGGAAATGCTGTACCCGACGTCCTACCTGAAATCCAAAGGCCTGGGCAAAGCTTGCGCCTTGCTCACCGACGGTCGCTTCTCCGGCGGCACCTCGGGCCTGTCCATCGGCCACGCTTCGCCAGAAGCCGCTGCCGGCGGCGCAATTGGCCTGGTGCAGGATGGCGACAAGGTACTGATCGACATTCCAAACCGCTCGATCAACCTGTTGGTCAGCGATGAAGAACTGGCGGCACGCCGGGTCGAGCAGGATCAGAAAGGCTGGAAACCGGTGGAAAAACGTCCACGCAAAGTGACCACCGCACTCAAAGCCTACGCCCTGCTGGCCACCAGCGCCGACAAGGGTGCCGTGCGTAACAAGGCGATGCTCGACGGGATCTAAAGCAGTTACAAGCAATGAGCTACAAGCGGCAAGAAAGAGCAAAGCGGTTCTTACTTGCGGCTTGCAGCTCGCCGCTTGATCGTTCCCACGCTCCCGCGTGGGAATGCCTCAAGGGACGCTCCGCGTCCAGTGACGCGGAGCGTCACGGGCTGCATTCCCACGCAGGAGCGTGGGAACGACCATCACGGTGGAATCGAGCGCCGGGTCTTACTGAATCTCTTCCGGTTTCACGATCACCCAATTCTTGTCCGCCGTCACCGGCAACCCTTCCTTGGCCTGGGCCGCGGCGTGCTTGGCCATCATGCCGTTAATCTGGGTCATGTATTTGTCTTTGCGGTTGACCCACAAATGAATGCCGCCCTTGGCCACGTCGACGCTGTGGAACAGCATGTAGCCGTCGCTGCTCGGGGTATCGCCGCCCACCAGCACCGGTTTTTTCCATTCATCGATGTAAGTCAGGATCGCCGCTTGCTTGCCGGCCATCCAGGTCGCCGGGGTCCACAGGTACGGGGTCAGTTCCAGGCCGAGGTTGGCCTTCTCGTCATACTTGCCGGCGCTGATCTGTTTGCGCGCGGTCGTCAGTTCGCCGGTCTTGCGGTCCTTGAGCAGCGTGGTCACGCCGATCACGTTCTGCGGTTTGACGTTGTAGCCGTACTTCGGATCAGCCGCGACCATGCGCACCAGTTCTTCGGAGGCGGCGGTCATCACGTAGACCTCGATACCGTTCTCCATCAGCTTGTTGTACAGCTCGGCCTGGCCGGTGAAGACTTTCGGCGGCTGGACGTCGATGGTCTTGACCACATCGCCGTCGTAATACGTGCTCGGCACCGGTTTGCCGGACGCCATCAGCTCATCGACATAGCCCTTGAGTTCTTGCAGGGTGAAGCCGGAGAACACCTGCGCGACCCATGGGTAGCAAACCATGTCGTCGATTTCGCAGAGGCGGTAGTAATAGCTGAACAGGCTTTCCTTGTGGTCGGCGGTGTCCTTGAACGGGATCAGCTTCAGGGAGGGGTCGAGGGTTTCGCGGGTGATCAGGCCCTTGTTTTCCATGAACGGCAGCAACGACTCTTCGAGGTCGTAGCGGTAACTGGTGTTGTCCATGTCGAACACCGCGAAGTTACCCTTGTTGGCATTGGCCGCGATCATCGCGTCCAGCGCCTTGGCCTGATCGGCTGGCCAGTGTTTCAAATCCGTGGCGAACGCCTGGCTGGCGAGGGCGAGGCCCAACCCTAGACCCAGTGCGGCAGCCAGCATTTTCGGTGCGAATTTCATCGGCATGCTTCCTTGTAGAGACCCAGATTCAAAGACATCGACGCTAACAAAAAAGTGTGACAGTTCCCGCCTGCCCGCGACCGCTTGCGTCCCCTTCGCGCCAGTTGCATCCCTGACAGCGACACCGGCTTATTCCAAAAACGACAGTCCACCTCGGTTTTTGGTATTAATTCATTAGATATCAAGCTGTTAGGCTTGCCGGTTCGCAGTCACACACGAAGGTGGCTGGCACAAGTCTATGGAGTCTCTATGAATCTGCCGCTGATTCTCAATCTGCTGGTGTTCCTCGCCCTGCTCTTGGGCCTGGCGCAAACCCGTCACACCTCCTGGAGTCTAGCCAAGAAGGTCCTGCTGGCACTGGCCTTGGGCGTGGCGTTTGGCGTGGCCTTGCACACGATTTACGGCGCCGGCAACCCGGTGCTGAAAGCCTCGATCGGCTGGTTCGATCTGGTCGGCAACGGTTACGTGCAGTTGCTGCAAATGATCGTGATCCCGCTGGTGTTCGCCTCGATCCTCAGTGCCGTGGCCCGTCTGCACAACGCTTCGTCGTTGGGCAAGATCAGCTTCCTGACCATCGGCACGCTGCTGTTCACCACCGCCATCGCGGCGCTGATCGGCATCGGCCTGACCAACCTGTTCGGCCTGACCGCCGAAGGCCTGGTGGCCGGCACCCAGGAAATGGCGCGCCTGCAAACGATCCAGACCGATTACGCGGGCAAGGTGGCGGACCTGAATGTGCCGCAGTTGCTGCTGTCGTTCATCCCGCAGAACCCGTTCGCCGACCTGGCCCGGGCCAAGCCGACCTCGATCATCAGCGTGGTGATCTTCGCTGCGTTCCTCGGAGTCGCCGCGCTGCAACTGCTGAAAGATGACGTCGAAAAAGGTCAGAAAGTGATCAACGCCATCGACACCCTGCAAGCCTGGGTGATGCGCCTGGTGCGCCTGGTGATGAAACTGACCCCGTACGGCGTGCTGGCGCTGATGACCAAAGTGGTCGCCGGTTCCAACCTGCAAGACATCATCAAGCTCGGCAGTTTTGTGGTGGTGTCCTATATCGGCCTGGGCCTGATGTTCGTGGTCCACGGTCTGCTGGTGTCGGCGGCCGGGATCAACCCGCTGCGCTTCTTCCGCAAGATCTGGCCGGTGCTGACCTTTGCCTTCACCAGCCGCTCCAGCGCCGCGAGCATTCCGCTGAGCATCGAAGCGCAGACCCGTCGTTTGGGCATTCCGCAATCCATCGCCAGTTTCGCCGCTTCGTTCGGCGCGACCATTGGCCAGAACGGTTGTGCCGGTCTGTACCCGGCGATGTTGGCGGTGATGGTTGCGCCGACCGTGGGCATCAACCCGCTCGATCCGCTGTGGATCGCGACGCTGGTGGCGATTGTGACCCTGAGTTCGGCCGGTGTGGCGGGCGTGGGTGGCGGCGCGACGTTTGCCGCGCTGATCGTGCTGCCGGCCATGGGCTTGCCGGTGTCACTGGTGGCGTTGCTGATTTCGGTTGAGCCGCTGATCGACATGGGCCGTACGGCGCTGAACGTCAGCGGGTCGATTACGGCCGGGGCGATTACCAGCCAGATGATGCAGCAGACCGATAAAGCGCTGCTGGATGCGGATGAGCATGCGCAGCTAGCGAGCTAGCTGAGCTATAAGCTGCAAGCTGCAAGCTGCAAGAAAAAGCCCATCCGCTTGTACTTGCAGCACCGATCGTTCCCACGCTCCCGCGTGGGAATGCCTCTAGGGACGCTCCGCGTCCAGTGACGCGGAGCGTCACGGGCTGCATTCCCACGCAAAGCGTGGGAACGATCTATGCGCGCTCCCAAACCTCGAAGTTGTATGCCGGCTTATCTTCCACCGCCGGATTCTCAATGTTCGACACCAATTTCCATTCGTTCAAATCAAACTCTGGAAACCACGCATCCCCTTCCGGGCTCAACGCCACGCGCGTCAGATACAGCCGATCAGCCTGCGCCAACCCTTGCGCATACAACTGCGCCCCGCCAATCAGCATCAGCTCATCGACACCCTGCGCTTTTGCCCATTCTTCGGCGCGAACGACGGCGGCTTCCAGCGACGGATAAACCTCCGCGCCTTCCAGCACCAGATCCACCTGACGGCTGACCACGATGTTCAACCGGCCCGGCAGCGGACGACCGAGGGAATCCCAGGTCTTGCGACCCATGATGATCGGCTTGCCCAGGGTGGTGGCCTTGAAGTATTTGAAGTCCCCCGGCAAGTGCCAGGGCATGCTGTTGTCGACGCCGATCACGCGGTTTTCACCGAGGGCTGCGATCAGGCTGAGGGGGAGTGATTTAGTCATGCCGGCGAGGATACCAGAGCCTCCCTTTTCCCGATAAGCGCCACAGCGGTTATGCTCACCGTTCATCTAAGCGACGGGATGCCGCGTGACTGAACTGAATAACCTCTGGCTGACAGAAACCATCCGCCTGCGCGAAGAACACGCCGGCCCTCTGGACGACCTGGAAGCCAACCGACTGGCCCGCAGTGCTGGCGGCGATCTGCCGACACGGATTCAACGCCGCGCCCTGTGGCTGGCCGAGCGCGATGGACTGACCAGCGCGCTCAAACATTGGCTGCAAGGGGCACGCCTGGCGTTGTTGTTGATGATCGTGCTGGCGGCCATTAGCGGCGCCGGCCTGGCGTTCTCGGCATTGGGCAACGGCACACAGCCGGTCAATGTGTTCTGGGCGTTGGGTACGCTGTTGGGCCTGAACCTGATTCTGATGCTGAGTTGGGCGATGGGCCTGGTGTTTGCCGGTGAGCATGGCGCCGCCCTCGGCCGTCTGTGGTTGTGGCTCAGCGAAAAATTCGCGCGCGATACCAAAGCCGCACAGCTGCCACCCGCCCTGCTGCTGTTGCTGCAACGCCATAAACTCAATCGCTGGGCCATCGGAACGCTGGTCAACGGTCTCTGGTTGCTGATCATGCTCAGCGCCCTGACGTTACTGGTGCTCATGATGGCCACCCGGCGCTATGACTTCATCTGGGAAAGCACGCTGTTTGGCGCCGACTTTTTTGCGGCCCTCACTGACGCCTTGGCGGCCGTGCCCCATGCGCTGGGCTGGAGCGCACCCCGAGTCGACATGATTCGTGTCACCCTGGACACCGATTACAACCGGGAGCTGGTACGTCAGAGCTGGGCCATTTGGCTGGTCGGTGCCGTGCTGATTTACGGCGTATTGCCGCGTCTGTTTTTGATGCTGTTCTGCCGCTGGCGCTGGAAGCGCGGGCGCGCGACCCTGCGTCTGGACCTGAACCTGCCCGGCTACGCGCAACTGCGCGAACGCCTGATGCCCACCAGCGAACGCCTAGGGATCAGCGATGCCGCGCCGGATCAGCTTCACCGCGTCGAAAGCGGCGTCAGTGACCTGCAAACCGAAGGCGCACTGTTGGTGGCCATCGAACTCGACGATCAACGCCCGTGGCCGCCGGCCCTGCCCAAATCCGTCAGCGATGCAGGCATCCTCGACAGCCGCGAATCCCGTAACAAACTCCTCGAACAATTGAGCCGTTTTCCCCCGGCACGCCTCGCGATTGCCTGCGATCCACGGCGTTCGCCGGATCGCGGCAGCCTGGCCTTGATCGCCGAGCTGGCACGCAACGCCAGCGCCACCCGGGTCTGGCTGCTGCAAGCGCCGCCCGGCGAAGCGCTGGATGCCGAGCGCCTCGGCGACTGGCACACAGCGCTGCAACAACTTGAACTGCCCTTCGCCGATTGCGCGCCGTTGAATTGGCTGGAGAGCGGTCATGACTAAGCCTTTGAAACTCGCGGTGGTCGGCCACACCAACGTCGGCAAAACCTCATTGCTGCGCACCCTGACCCGGGATGTCGGTTTCGGCGAAGTGTCCCATCGGCCCAGCACCACTCGGCATGTCGAAGGTGCCCGGCTGTCGGTGGACGGCGAACCGTTGCTCGACCTCTACGACACGCCCGGGCTGGAAGACGCCATCGCCCTGCTCGACTACCTCGAACGCCTGGAGCGCCCGGGCGAACGCCTCGACGGCCCGGCGCGACTGACGCGATTCCTTGAAGGCAGCGAAGCCCGGCAGCGTTTCGAACAGGAAGCCAAAGTGCTGCGCCAACTATTGGCCTCGGACGCCGGCCTCTATGTGATCGACGCCCGGGAACCAGTGCTGGCCAAGTACCGCGATGAACTGGAAGTGTTGGCCAGTTGCGGTAAACCGCTGCTGCCGGTGCTGAATTTCGTCAGCAGCGCCCAGCATCGCGAGCCGGATTGGCGTGAAGCTCTGGCGCGTCTCGGGCTGCATGCGTTGGTGCGCTTCGACAGCGTCGCCCCGCCGGAGGATGGCGAACGCCGGCTCTATGAAAGCCTCGCGCTGTTGCTGGAAAACGCCCGCCCGCAACTGGATCGCCTGATCGCCGATCAACAGGCCCAACGCATCGCCCGTCAGCACAGCGCGGCGCGGCTGATTGCCGATTTATTGATCGATTGCGCTGCGTGCCGACGCAGCGTGGTCAGCGAGGCGGAACAGGAACAACAAGCCATCAGCGAACTGCGCAAAGCCGTGCGCCAACGGGAACAGCGTTGCGTCGAAGCCTTGCTCAAGCTCTACGCCTTCCGCCCGCAAGACGCGGCGGCCAGTGACTTGCCGCTGCTCGACGGCCGTTGGGGCGATGACTTGTTCAACCCCGAAACCCTCAAGCAATTGGGCGTGCGGGTTGGCGGTGGCATTGCGGCGGGTGCGGCGGCGGGGGCTGGCGTGGATCTGCTGGTCGGCGGCCTGACCCTCGGCGTGGCGGCATTGGCCGGGGCGATTGCTGGCGGTGCCCTGCAAACCGCCCGCAGTTACGGCGGGCGCTTGCTGGGCAAGATCAAGGGCCAGCGCGAATTGACCGTCGATGACAGCGTGTTGCGGCTATTGGCCCTGCGTCAGCGGCAACTGGTACAAGCCTTGAACCAGCGCGGGCATGCGGCGATGGACAGCATCCAGGTGGCCACGCCCCAGGACAAGACCTGGCGCGAAGGCAAACTGCCCGAGGCGCTGAACAAGGCGCGGGCGCATCCGCAGTGGTCGTCGCTCAATCCCCAGGCGAAGTTGAGCCAGGCGGAGCGGCAGGAGCAGGTTGAGGGGTTGGCTGCGAAAGTGGTTGAGTGATCGTTCCCACGCTCGGCGTGGGAATGCAGCCCGTGACGCTCTGCGTCACTGGAACGCGGAGCGTCCCTTGAGGCATTCCCACGCCGAGCGTGGGAACGATCTATCTATACGCCATCGCGGGCACGCCTTGCTCCTACAGGAGGGTGGCGCTGATCCCTTGTAGGAGCAAGGCTTGCCCGCGATGACCGCACCTCGCTCTTATGGCCCTACGCCGCCAACAGGCGCAACGCCTTTGCCTTCAAAAGACCAAGATCCAACACCGGCACCCACATCTCCTTGGCCTGCTCATCCCACTGGCGCATGCGCAAACTCACCGCACACAAAGGGTCCTGCTCGAACGCCTCAGCCTCGGCCGGCGTCATCACCCCACCCTGATATTCCAGGGTCCGGCGACTGGCCTCGCTCAAGCGTTCGTAGTACCCCGGCTCTTTCAGCGTCAGATACCGCTTGGCCTGCACGTGGTATTCCACCAGCCGCGCCATGCGTTCGCTGAAACCGGCGCGACGCAGGTAATCCGCACCCAGGCGTTCATGGCTGACCACGCCGAACCCCCCCATGTTCTCGGCACCTTCAGCACAGATATGCCCGATATCGTGAAAGAACGCCGCCAGCACCACTTCATCGTCGAAGCCTTCGGCCATGGCCAATTCGGCGGCCTGGGACATGTGCTCGATCTGCGACACCGGTTCGCCGATGTAGTCGCTGTCGCCGAAGCGTTCGTACAGCGCGAACACCTCGGCAATCACTTGTTCATGCCGCGCCATCAATCCTCTCCCAATAGAAGGCCGACGTTACGCTCGGCCATCGCCGGCCCGACACTCATGCCGACGCCAGTGTGCATCAGCGCCACGCTGACGCCGGGTTGCGGGCGCAGGAACGAGAACGGGCCCGGCCCCTTGGAACCATAGACCCCCTGCCAGCGCTCGATGACCTGAATCTTGCAGCCCAACGTCTGTTCGGCCAGTTCGATCATCCAGTCGTCCACCTGCTCGGCGTTGAACGGTGAGGGATCGCTGCCGTAGTGATGAGAATCGCCGATGATCAATTCGCCGTAAGGCGTCGGGCTGATCAGCAGGTGGATTCCGTTGTCGTGCAGGTGCGGGGCATCGCGCAGGATTTGCGCCTGTACGGCGGCGGCTTCCGGCAGGTCGGCGAATGCGCCGTAATGCACGCAGCTCAATCCGGTGAGCAGTGCGTGTTGCAGATTCAGATCGATCTGCGGCCGGGCGCGGAGCATTTGCAGGCGGCAGATGTGCGGGTTGAGCGCGGCGATCGGCTCGGCCAGCAAGGTCTGATAGTCGTGCCCCGAACAAACGATGATCTGCCCAGCGCTGAAGCTGCCGGCGGTGCTGTGCAAGCGACCGGGCTCGATGTCGCGCACCAGGGTGGAGAAGTGAAACTCGACGCCGAGTTCGCGGCGCAGGTAATCGATCAGCGCCGGAATCGCTTCGCGGGAATACAGTTGCTGATCGTCGATGCCGTGCAGCGCGGCGCGATGATGGCTGAACTGGCCGCCGTACAAATCCCGCAGGGCAGCACCGCGCAGCAGTTCGACGTTGTAGTTGTGTTCCACGGCGCGACCGTTGCAAAAGGCTTGCAGCAAGTGTTCTTCGGCTTCGGTGCGGGCGAACAGGTACGAGCCGTTGCGCTTGAGTGGCAGGCCGGCGACGTTGGCCCAATGGCCCCAGATGTCGCGGCTGGCTTTGGCCAGTTCGAGCATCGGACCCGGTGGCTGGCCGGTGACCAGGGCCTGGCCGAAGTTGCGGACCGAGGCGCCCAAAGGTGTTTCGCTGCGTTCGAAAACGCTGACTTTCAGACCGCGCTTGGCGGCGGCGTAGGCATGGGACAGGCCGAGGATGCCGGCGCCGACGATGAGCATGTCGTGGTGTTGCGTCATAGAGTTCCCCCAATGATCGTTCCCACGCTCCGCGTGGGAATGAATCCCGTGACGCTCTGCGTCACAGAGGACGCGGAGCGTCCTTGGCTGCATTCCCACGCAGAGCGTGGGAACGATCGGTCGAGCGGTGTCGGTTACTTGGCAACCACTTTCTCGGACTTGCCGTCATAGCGCTTGCGCCACTCGGTCAGGATCTCGTCGCGATTTTTCGAGGCCCAGGCGAAGTCGTTCTTGATCAGACGCTGCTCGTAATCTGCCGGCAATTCGGTCTGCGGCTTGGCGATACCTGGCTGCGCGAGGACCGCGAAGTTCTCTTTATAGAGCTCCATCGCCGCCGGGCTGGCGGAGAAGTCGGCCAGTTTCTTCGCCGCGTCTTCGTGGGCGGTGCCCTTGATCACGGCGGTGGCTTCGATTTCCCAGCCCAGGCCTTCTTTCGGCAGGATGATGTCCAGTGGCGCGCCCTGGCGTTTCAGTTGAACCGCCGGGTATTCAAAGGAGATACCAATCGGGAATTCCCCGGAAGCCGCGAGTTTGCACGGCTTGGAACCGGAGTGAACGTACTGGCCGATGTTCTGGTGCAAGCCATCCATGTAGGCCCAGCCCTGCTTCTCGCCGAAGGTTTGCAGCCAGGCGCTGACGTCGAGGAAACCGGTGCCGGACGACGCCGGGTTCGGCATGACGATCTTGCCTTTGTACTCAGGCTTGGTCAGGTCTTGCCAGCTCACGGGTTTGGTCAGGCCCTGCTTCTCGGCTTCGACAGTGTTGAAGCAAATCGTCGCGGCCCACACGTCCATGCCGACCCAGGCGGGCGGGTTGGCGGCGTCGCGGTAGTTGCCGCCGATCTTGCCCAGGTCCTTTGGCGCGTAGCTTTGCAGCATGCCTTGTTGATCGAGAATCGCCAGGCTCGACGCGGCCAGACCCCAGACCGCATCGGCTTGCGGGCGCTCTTTCTCGGCCAGCAACTTGGCGGTGATGATCCCGGTGGAATCACGCACCCACTTGATCTCAACGTCCGGATTGGCCTTTTCGAAGGCGTCCTTGTAGGTCTTCAATTGTTCGGCTTCGAGGGCGGTGTACACCGTCAACTCGGTTTTCGCCGCGAAGGCGTTCAGGCTGAAAGTGGTGAGGACAGCAGCGGCCAGGGCCAAAGGCTTGAACATGATGCGGTTCCTTTTATGGGGACAGATTTATTTATTGAATCAGTTGCCAGGCGCGGTCTGCCGCCAGGCTTGGGAGCGACGCAGCAAACCGCGCGAAGCCCAGGCCAGTAGCAGGGACACGCCCGCCGAGGTGAACAGAATCAGGGTCGACATCGCCGCCGCGCCGCCAACGTTGCCGGCGTCGTCCATGTTCAGCACCGCCACCGCCGCGAGGATGGTGTCGGGGCTGTAGAGGAAGATCGCCGCCGAGACGGTGGTCATGGCCGAGACGAACAGGTAGCGCACGATGTCCAGCAGCGCCGGCAGACAGATCGGCACGGTGACCCGCAGGTAATGCCGATACAGCGGTGCCTTGAGCGACAGCGCGGCGGCTTCGAACTCGGCGTCGAGCTGGCGCAGCGCGGTGGTGGCGGTCATTTGCGCGGTGGTCAAATAGTGAGCAATGGTGCAGACCACCAGCAACGTCATGGTCCCGTAGAGCACATGCAGCGGGTTGCCGCTGAGGTTGAAGAAGAAGACGTAACCCAGACCCAACACCAGTCCCGGCACCGCCATCGGTACGAAACTGAGCATGCGCAGTGTCAGATTCAGTCCGCGCTGGCCCTTGGTTTTTTCCATCAGGTAGGCGCCAGTGAAGATCAGCACGCTGCCGATCAACGCCGTGCACAACGCCATCTTCACGCTGTTGCCATAGGCCAGCCAGCCGCCGCCCGCCGTGTCGTTGAACTGGTAATGGTTGAGCGACAGCGACAGGTTGTACGGCCAGAATTTCACCAGCGACGAGTACACCGCCATGCCGAACACCAGCAGCAACACCGCGCAGATCAATAGGACGATGGCCAGGTAGCAACCGTCCCGCAGCTGCGATGGCGCCGGTTTGAACACTTGCGCGCGGCCGCTCATGGAATCGCCGTGACGCCGACGCAGCCAGGCATCAACGCCGAAGCTGAACAGCGCCGGCAGCAGCAACACCATGCCGATCAACGCACCACGACCGAATTGTTGCTGGCCGACCACGGCTTTGTAGGCTTCCAGCGCCAGCACTTGGTAATCACCGCCGACTACTACGGGCACGCCGAAGTCGGTGATGGTCAACGTGAAGACTAAACAGAACGCCGCGAACACCGCCTGACGCGTCGCCGGCCAGGTGATGCTGCGAAAGGCTTTGGCCGGACTGGCGCCCATGCTCGACGCCGCATCGAACAGTCGCGCATCCGCCAACGAAAGCGCCGACAGAAGAATCATCAAGGCATGTGGGAAGGTGTAGATCACCTCACCCAGAACAATGCCCCAGAAGCCGTAGATATTGTCCGAGAGCAATCCGCGCAACAGGCCCTGATTGCCGAACAGATAAACCAGCGCAATCCCCGGCAGCATCGACGGCGCCATCAGCGGCAACAACGACATGCCGCGCCAGATGCCTTTGCCCGGAATCAATGTGCGTTGCAATGCGTAGGCAAACAGGTAGGCCAGCGGTACGACAATCGCCGCGACGCTGAGGGAAACTTTCAGGCTATTGCCGAGCAACCAATGGAAATTCGCGCTGGTGACCAGTTCACGAGCAGCGACCAAACCACCGCCCTGCCCGGCTTCGGCGCTGAAACCGCGCCAGAAGATCGCCAGCAACGGCATCAACACCGCGAGGCCGAGCAACACCAGCAACAGGACTTTGCCGCCCACCACGAACACCCGGTCGCCGATCTCGGCACGGGAGGTCTGCCGAACCTGCTTGTGCGGTATCGGCAGCGCGAGGTTCGCGCTCATCAGGCAAACACCTGCAGGCTGCGTGGAGGCAAGGCGACCATGATGTGCTGGGCGCCGAGGCGCGGCATGGCTTCCGGGGCGAGTTCCGCGAGCAAGGCGTGGCCCGGCAGTTGATCGAGCTCGAAGCTCATGCGGCAACGATTGCCGAGGAAGGTGATTTCGCGAACCTTGGCCGGGAACAGGTTTTCTTCATGCACCGGCGGGTTGACGTTGATCGCCTCCGGGCGGCAGAACAGACGGCCGGAAGCGGTTTTGGCACTGCCTTCGGCCAGGCGCATATTCATGCCGCCGACCTGGGCGTGGCTGTCGCTGCTGCGACGGAACGGCAGCCAGTTGCCCTGGCCGACAAACTCCGCCACGAATGGCGTGGCCGGGCGGTCGTAGATTTCCTGCGGCGTGGCGTACTGCTCGACCTTGCCGTTGTTCATCACGGCGATACGGTCGGCCATCAGCATGGCCTCGTCCTGGTTGTGGGTGACCATCAGGGTGGTGACGCCGAGGTTGCGTTGCAGTTGGCGCAGCTCGGTGCACAGGTGCTCGCGGACCCGGGCATCGAGGGCGGACATCGGTTCGTCCAGCAGCAGCAGCGAAGGCGCCGGGGCCAAAGCACGGGCCAGGGCCACGCGTTGTTGTTGGCCGCCGGACAATTGGCCGGGGTATTTTTTCTCGCTGCCGAGCAGGCCGACCAGTTCCAGCATCTGGCCCACACGCTTGCGCACTTCATCGCGACCACTGCCGGCGAGGCCGTAGGCAATGTTCGCTTCGACGGTCAGATTGGGGAACAGCGCGTAAGACTGGAACAGAATTCCGTAGTCCCGGGCTTGCGGCGCCAGGTGGGAAACATCGCGCTCGCCGAGGTACAACTCGCCGCTGTCTTGTTTCTCCAAGCCGGCGATGCAGCGCAGCAAGGTGGTTTTGCCACAACCCGACGGGCCCAGCAGACACACCAGCTCACCGGCCGCCACGTCGAGGGAGACGTTATCCAGCGCAGTGAACGCGCCGAAGCGTTTCTGCACGCCACGCACCTTCATCGGTGCGCCGGGGTTGGTCAGGGCAGTTGCGATCGAGTGGTTCATGGACAGACCTCATCAAGCAGATGAGGCCCATCCTAGGTTTGTAATGCGTCCGTCATGTGGCAGTGAGGCAAAAACGGTTGATAGTGGTATTCGGGGATTTGGGTTGGGAAATTCCACGATCTTATGTCGGATGAAATTGTGGCGAGGGGGCTTGCCCCCGTTGGGTCGCGAAGCGGCCCCAAAACCTGCAACCGTGTTTTGTCAGGCATACCGCATTCGATGGGTTTGCGACGGCTTCGCCGCCGAACGGGGGCAAGCCCCCTCGCCACAGGGATCTATGCGGGGGCCATTTCCTGCGCCAACCCCAGAAACGCCGCCGGCAACCGCGCGCCTTTGCGTTCCTTGAGGCAATACAAATACTCGGGAATCTGCGGCGCATTCTCAATTGTCAGCACCCGCAGCTGTGGATCATGGGGTACTTCCTGGCGGGCGATGATGCTGATGCCGATATTGCGCAGCACGGCCTCGCGAATCGACTCGCGGCTGCCAATCTCCAGCAACGGCCCGAAACTCACCCCGGCGCCGGCCAGCAATTCTTCGGTCAACCGCCGAGTGGTCGAACCCGACTCACGCATCAACAACGTATGCCCAGCCAACGCACTGAGCGGCACATGATCGTGCACCGCCAGCGGATGATTGCGGTGCACCGCCAGCACCAATGGGTCGCTGCCGAGCACCCGACGAATCAGCCGCGCATCGTCCAGCAACTGCGAAGACGCGGCGACATCGACCCGGTAATCCTCCAGCGCTTCGAGAACTTGCTGGGAGTTGCCGATTTCCACCGACACTTCCACTTGCGGCAAGCGCTCGCGAAAGGTCTTCACCAGATCGAGGATGTAATACGGCGCCGTGGCCGCAATGCGTAAAGTGCCCTGGACCTGGCCGCTGTTGCGCAGGAAAAACTCGATATCGGCTTCCTGCTGCAACAGCGCCTTGACCATCGGCAGTAGCCGCGCGCCTTCGTCACTGACGCTGAGGCGGCGTCCGCCACGGTAGAACAGCTCAACCGAGTACTGGCTTTCCAGATTGCGAATCTGCGTGGTCACGGTGGGTTGGCTCAGGCCGAGCTTCTTCGCCGCCAGGGTAATGCTGCCCAGGCGGGCCACCATGTAAAACGCCTTCAGCTCGGCACTCAGCACACCCTTCCCTCATCGTTTATTTGCGCAGCAGGCGCAAACCATTGAACACCACCAACAGGCTCACGCCCATGTCGGCGAACACCGCCATCCACATGGTGGCGATCCCGGCGAAGGTTACCCCAAGAAAGATCGCCTTGATGACCAAAGCGAGGGCGATGTTCTGTTTCAGGATGCTCGAGGTTTGCCGCGACAGGCGAATGAACGCGGGGATCTTGCGCAGATCGTCGTCCATCAGGGCGACATCGGCGGTCTCAATGGCGGTATCGGTGCCCGCCGCGGCCATGGCAAACCCGATTTCCGCCCGGGCCAGCGCTGGGGCGTCGTTGATGCCGTCGCCGACCATGCCGACGTTGTGACCCTGTGCATACAAGGCTTCAATGGCTTGCAGCTTATCGGTCGGCAACAGATCGCCCTTGGCTTCGTCGATGCCCACTTGTGCGGCAATCGCCTGGGCGGTGTGGACGTTGTCGCCGGTGAGCATCAGGGTTTTGATGCCCAGGTCGTGGAGTTGCTGGATCGCTTCGCGGCTGGATTCCTTGACCGTGTCGGCCACGGCGAACAGCGCCAATGGACCGGACTGATCGAGCAGCAGCACCACGGATTTGCCTTGCTTCTCCAGAGCGAACAGTTTCTCTTCCAGCGCTGGCGAGCAGAGGTTGAGCTCTTCCACCAGGCGATGGTTGCCCAAGTGGTAGACCTGACCGTTGACCTCGCCGCGCACACCGCGTCCGGCCAGGGCTTCGAAGTTATCCACAACCTGCGGCGCGAATTGTTTATCCACAGCCGCGTTGGCGATGGCCAGCGATACCGGGTGATCGGAGCGGCCAGCCAGCGCCGCCGCAATCGCCGGGGCAGTGTCTGCGGCGGTTGGCACGAGCAACAGGAAATCGGTCTGCACCGGTTTGCCATGGGTGATGGTGCCGGTCTTGTCCAGGGCCAGGTAATCGAGCTTGTAACCGCCCTCCAGATAGACGCCGCCCTTGACCAGGATCCCTTTGCGCGCCGCCGCCGCGAGGCCGCTGACGATGGTTACCGGGGTGGAAATCACCAGCGCACACGGGCAAGCGACCACCAGCAACACCAGCGCCCGGTAAATCCAGTCGAACCACACCGCGCCCATGAACAGCGGCGGGATGACCGCCACGGCCAGGGCGAGGACAAACACCGCCGGGGTGTAGATTTTCGAGAATTGATCGACGAAGCGCTGGGTCGGTGCCCGGGCGCCTTGGGCCTGCTCCACGGCGTGGATGATCCGCGCCAGGGTCGAGTTGTTGGCGGCAGCGGTCACCGTGTATTCCAGAGAGCCCGCCTGGTTGATGGTGCCGGCGAAGACTTTATCGCCCACCGTTTTCTCGATCGGCAGGCTTTCGCCGGTGATCGGCGCCTGATCGATGGTGGACGTGCCAGACACGACTTCACCGTCGAGACCAATTCGCTCGCCCGGCCGCACCCGCACCCGCGCGCCCAGTTCGATGCTTTTAACGTCCTGTTCGACCCAACTGCCATCAGCCTGCTGCACTGTGGCCTGTTCCGGGGTCATCTGCATCAGCCCGCCGATGGCGTTGCGCGCACGGTCCAGGGACTTGGCTTCGATCAACTCGGCCACGGTGAAGAGAAACATCACCATCGCCGCTTCCGGCCACTGGCCGATCAGGATCGCGCCGGTCACCGCGATGCTCATCAGCGCGTTGATGTTCAGGTTGAGGTTCTTGAGGGCGATCCAGCCTTTTTTGTAAGTGGTCAGGCCGCCGCTGAGGATCGACACCAGCGCAATGATGGCCACCACCCAGTTCGGCGCGGCGTTGGTGAAGTGGATCACTTCAGCCGCCAGGGCACCCACGCCGGACAGCGCCAATGGCCACCAGTGCTTCTTCTCGGCGACCGGCGCAGGGGCTTCAACACCTTTTTCCAACGGCTCGGCCACCATGCCCAGCGACTTGATCGCGTCGATGATCGGTGCGGTGCTCGGCAGGTCGTGGGTCACGCCCAGTACCCGGTTGATCAGGTTGAACTCCAACTGCTGGATGCCGGTCAATTTTCCAAGCTTGTTCTGAATCAGCGTTTGCTCGGTCGGGCAGTCCATGGCATCGATGCGGAAACTGCTCAGCCGCGCGCCGTCGGTCGAGGTTTCGCTTAACTTGATCAGCGATGGCGCTGCCGCTTTCGACGAACAGCAGGAATCGCCATGGCCGCCATGGGCGTGCTTTTGCACAGGCTGCAGCTTGTGGCTGTGATCATGATCGTGATCGTGATCGTGATCAGCCTCGGGTTTGTGGGTGTGAAGGGAATCGCTCATCGGGTCGCGTCCATGAAAGGTGCCTGTTGCCAAGTAAAGACCCTGTAGCCACTATAGGGTCAAGCAACCTTTTGGAGATTGTCGCGATGAAGATCGGAGAACTGGCCAAACTGACCGACTGCGCGGTGGAAACCATCCGTTATTACGAGCGCGAAAGCCTGCTGCCAGAGCCCGCCCGCAGCGACGGCAACTACCGCGTCTACACCCAGGCCCACGCCGAACGCCTGACGTTTATCCGCAATTGCCGCACCCTCGACATGACCCTCGAAGAAATCCGCAGCCTCCTGGCCCTGCGTGATAGCCCGCAGGATCAGTGCGAAAGCGTCAACGCGCTGATCGACGAACACATCCACCACGTCAAGGCACGGATCGACGGCTTGCTGGCCTTGCAGACACAACTGCTCGACCTGCGCCAACGTTGTGGTGAAGGGCCGAATGTCGATCATTGTGGGATTTTGCAGCGGTTGGAAGTGAGTGGCGGGGTGGTGGCGACGGAGGTTGAGCACTCCCCATGTGGGCCGCAGTCACGGCCACTAAACACACCGCATAACCCGGCTTGATCGTTCAATGATCGTTCCCACGCTCCGCGTGGGAATGAATCACGTGACGCTCTGCGTCACATAGGACGCGGAGCGTCCACGGCGGCATTCCCACGCGGAGCGTGGGAACGATCATCGCATTTCCCTGTAGGAGCGAGGCTTGCCCGCGAACACCGCGAAGCGGTGCCTGATCAGACCGCCATCGGCGCGGTCATCGGCGCGTGGTGCTGATAACCCTCAAGCGAGAAATCACTCGGCTCGATCAACTCCAGCCATTCCGGCTGGTACACGCCGGTCTCGGCAAACGCCGGCACACGATCACTGATTACCAGTTTTGGCATCGGGAATGGCTCGCGCTTGAGCTGTTCATTCAGCATGTCCAGATGGTTTTCGTAGACGTGCGCATCGCCGATGAAATAGGTGAACCAGCGCGGCGTGTAGCCGGTCAGGCGTCCGATCAGGCTCAGCAGCGCGGCGCCTTCGGTGAGGTTGAACGGCGTGCCCAGGCCCAAATCATTGGAGCGGATGTAGAGGGTCAGGGAGATTTCCTTGGTCTCGACATTCGGGTGGAACTGGTACAGCAAGTGGCACGGCGGCAGGGCCATTTCATCTAGCTGGGCGACGTTCCAGCCGTGGAACAGGATGCGGCGGCTGCCCGGGTCTTTAATGATCGTGTCTACGCACTGACGAATCTGGTCGATCGCCTTGTACAGCACCACATAGGCCTGGCCGTCTTCTTCGCCTTCGGCAATCTGACGATAGCCCTGGCTCAAGGTCTGCTCGATGGCGGCTTGGTTGCTGACCGGGATCTGCTTGTACGCCGGCCATTTGCGCCATTGCACGCCGTAGATCTCGCCGAGGTCGTCTTCGCCCTGGCGGAACGGGTTGGCCAGCCACTGCGCGTTTTCGTTGGCGTTCTGGTCCCAGACCTTGCAGCCCAGGGCACGGAATTCGGCGGCGTTGTTCACGCCACGCAGGAAACCGCACATCTCGCCGATGGCCGATTTGAAAGCCATTTTGCGGGTGGTGATCGCCGGGAAACCTTCCTTCAGGTCATAGCGCAGCATCGCGCCAGGGAAGCTGATGGTGTTCACGCCAGTGCGGTTGGCTTGCTTGGTGCCGTTCTTGATGACGTGGGCCACCAGATCGAGATATTGCTTCATGAGTTACCTGTGTCCTTGAACCCGGGAGCCGTCGCCCCCGGGATTCGAATTTATACGGCCGCCGCTGGCGCTGCCGGGGCGCGATGATACGCCAGCCAGATCAGGAACAGACCGGCGAGCACCATCGGTACGCACAGCACCTGACCCATGGTCAGCCAGCCCCAGGCCAGATAGCCCAGTTGCGCGTCCGGAACGCGGACGAATTCGACGATGAAACGGAAGATGCCGTAGAACAGCGTGAACATCCCGGACACCGCCATGGTTGGCCGTGGCTTGCGCGAGAAGATCCACAAGATCAGGAACAGCGCCACGCCTTCCAGCGCGAACTGATACAGCTGCGAAGGATGACGTGCCAGCTGCGCCGGATCGGTCGGGAAGACCATCGCCCACGCCACATCGGTCGGCTTGCCCCACAACTCGGCGTTGATGAAGTTACCGATGCGCCCGGCACCCAGGCCGATCGGCACCATCGGTGCAACGAAGTCCATCAACTGGAAGAACGACTTGTTGTTCTTCTTGCCGAACCACAACGCCGCCAGCATCACGCCGATAAACCCGCCGTGGAACGACATGCCGCCCTTCCACACTTCGAGAATCAGCATCGGGTTGGCCAGGTACGCGCTCAGGTCGTAGAACAGCACGTAGCCCAGGCGGCCGCCGACAATCACCCCCATCGACATCCAGAAGACCATGTCGGAGAGTTTCTCCTTGGTCCAGGTCGGGTCGAAGCGGTTCAGGCGACGGGACGCCAGCAGCCAGGCGCCGCCGATGCCGATCAGGTACATCAGGCCGTACCAGTGGATTTTCAGCGGACCGATGGCCAGGGCCACCGGGTCGATCTGCGGGTAAGGCAGCATTGCGACTCCTCGTTAGAGTTGAAACCTTCAAAATTCCCGGGGGACGTTGCCACCTCAGGATTAAGCCGGGATTGTCAGAGCAGGAAATTCAGGCCGACGCACAACAGCAAAGCGGCGAACAGTCTTTTGAGCAAGCGCGGCGACAAATTGTGCGCCAGTCGCGCGCCGAAGCGGGCGAAGAACATGCTGGTCAGGGCGATCCCCAGCAGCGCCGGCAAATAAATAAAACCGAGACTATGAGCCGGCAACAATGGATCGTGCCAGCCCAGAATCATGAAACTTAATGCACTTGCCAGAGCGATGGGCAGCCCGCAGGCCGATGACGTGGCCACCGCCTGCTGCATCGGCACGCTGCGCCAGGTCAGGAACGGCACCGTCAACGACCCGCCGCCAATCCCGAAAATCGCCGAGGCCCAGCCAATCACACTGCCGGCCACGGTCAGACCGACTTTGCCCGGCACCGTTCGGCTGGCCTTGGGTTTGAAGTCCAAAGCGAGCTGCGCGGCGACGATCAGCGCGAAGACGCCGATGATCTTCTGCAAATGCGGGCCGGAGATCGCTTCGGCGGTCAGCGCACCGAAACCGGCGCCGATCAGGATGCCGAGGGTCATCCAGGCAAAGATCGGCCAACGCACGGCGCCGCGACGGTGATGCTCGCGGATTGCATTGACCGAAGTAAAAATGATCGTCGCCAGGGACGTGCCGACGGCCAGGTGCGTGAGGATCGACGGATCGAAGCCCTGCAACTTGAAGCTGAAGACCAGCACCGGGACGATAATGATCCCGCCGCCGACGCCAAACAGCCCGGCCAGCACGCCTGCACAGGCGCCCAGCGCCAGGTAGAGCAGAAATTCCATGGCCGTAGTCCACGCATCCCGAAAATAGGAGCGGCATGGTAACGGATGCATGGCCTCAAGCTCTACTGGATGGCGATGGATGCGCGCGCAATGTCTGCGTAGAGTGAGCAAAAACACACAAGGACCACCTTATGTGCCTGATTGTTTTCGCTTGGCGACCGGGCCACGCCCAGCCCCTGATCGTGGCGGCCAACCGCGACGAATTCTATGCACGGCCCACCCAGCCCCTGGCGCAATGGGCCGATGCACCTCATGTCCATGCCGGTCGGGATCTGGAAGCGGGCGGTACCTGGCTCGGTATCGGTGCCAATGGGCGCTTTGCCGCGCTGACCAATATCCGCAAACCCGATCAACCAGCGTCACCGAAATCACGGGGTGAACTGGTCGCAGGATTTCTCAGCGGCGAGATGTCGATTGATGACTATTTAAGCGACGTTGTCGCCCGTTCGGCGGAGTATGCCGGGTTTAACCTGCTGGTCGGCAATTCCAACGAGCTGTGGCACTTCAATGCTTGGGATACCGAGGCGGTGATGCTGGCGCCCGGGGTTTATGGGCTGTCGAACGCGGGGCTGGATACGCCGTGGCCGAAAGTGCTCAAGGCCAAAGCTGCATTGAGCGAACTTCTGGATGATCCGCAACCTGCGGCGATGCTGGCGATTTTGGCGGACTCGGCAACGGCGCCGCTCACGGAGCTGCCGGATACCGGGGTTGGATTGGCCACCGAGACGTTGTTGTCGAGTGTGTTTATTGCCAGCCCGACGTATGGGACCCGGGCGAGTACGGCGTTGATTGTTTCGGCGGATGGGACGCGGGTGATGGTCGAAAGGAGTTTCGGGCCGTATGGCGGGCATTTGGGGGAAGTGGAGATCAGGGTTTAGATTGCGGTGATTGTGCCGACGCCTTCGCGGGCAAGCCTCGCTCCTACAGGTGATTTGCGATATCCGCGAACAACACCAAACCTGTAGGAGCGAGGCTTGCCCGCGAAGGGGCCATCAGCCTTTCAGAGGGTCTTGACCGAAGCCGGATTGATCATCCGCGCCAACCCAAGGTTCTTCAGCGCCAATTGCAGCGAGCTGTGGATAACTTGCGGGTTGTCGATGGTCATCAACTCCGCCAGCAATTCCTTGGCCTTGCTCAGGTTGATCTGACGCAGCATCCACTTCACTTTCGGCAAGTTGGTGGCGTTCATCGACAGGCTGTCGAAGCCCATCGCCATCAACAGCACCGCCGCTGCCGGGTCGCCGGCCATCTCGCCGCAGATACTCACTGGCTTGCCTTCGGCATGGGCGTCACGCACGACGTTCTGCAGGGCTTGCAGCACCGCCGGGTGCAGGTAGTCGTAAAGGTCGGCCACCCGCGGGTTATTGCGGTCCACGGCCAGCAGGTACTGAGTCAGGTCGTTGGAGCCGACCGACAGGAAGTCCACCATCCGCGCCAGTTCCTTGGTCTGGTACACCGCCGCCGGAATCTCGATCATCACCCCAATCGGCGGCATCGGCACGTCGGTGCCTTCGTCGCGGACTTCGCCCCAGGCCCGATGGATCAGGTGCAGGGCTTCTTCGAGTTCGTGGATGCCGGAGATCATCGGCAGCAGGATCCGCAGGTTGTTCAAGCCTTCGCTGGCCTTGAGCATGGCGCGGGTCTGGACCAGGAAGATTTCCGGGTGGTCGAGGGTGACGCGAATGCCGCGCCAGCCGAGGAACGGGTTGTCTTCCTTGATCGGGAAGTACGACAGCGACTTGTCGCCGCCGATGTCCAGGCTGCGCATGGTCACCGGTTGCGGGTGGAACGCGGCGAGCTGCTCGCGATAGATCGCCAGCTGCTCTTTTTCGCTTGGGAAGCGCTGGTTGATCATGAACGGCACTTCGGTGCGGTACAGGCCAACGCCTTCGGCGCCACGCTTCTGCGCCCGCGCCACGTCCGCCAGCAGGCCGGTGTTGACCCACAGCGGCATGCGGTGGCCATCGAGGGTCACGCACGGCAAGTCCCGCAGCTTATCCAGCCCCAGGGACAGTTGTTTCTCTTCCTCGACCACTTCGGCGAACTGCTTGCGCAGTACGTCACTCGGGTTGGTGTAGACCTCGCCGTGGTAGCCGTCGACGATCATCTGGATGCCGTCGACCTTGGAATACGGCAGATCGACCAGGCCCATCACCGTCGGAATACCCATGGCACGGGCCAGGATTGCAACGTGGGAGTTACCGGAGCCGAGTACCGACACCAAACCCACCAGCTTGCCTTCCGGCACCTCGCCGAGCATCGCCGGCGTCAGTTCTTCGCTGATCAGAATGGTGTTGTCGGGGTAGACCAGGGTCTGCTGACGCTCTTCCTGCAAGTAAGCCAGCAAGCGCCGGCCCAGGTCCTTGACGTCGGAGGCGCGCTCACGCAGGTAGGCGTCGTCCATCAATTCGAAACGGTTGACGTGCTCGGTGACCACCTGGCGCAACGCGCCCTGGGCCCACTGGCCGGTCTTGATCACCGTGGTGATTTCGCTGCCCAGGGAGGCATCGTCGAGCATCATCAGGTAGACGTCGAACAGCGCGCGCTCTTCCGGCCGCAGCTGGGTCGCGAGCTTGGCGGACAAGGCGCGCATGTCGGCGCGCACGCCTTCGATGGCGGTCTTGAACAGCCCGAGTTCGGCGTTGATGTCGGTGATGGTCTTGTCCGGCACCACGTCCAGGTCGGCGGGTGGCAGCATGACCACCGCGGTCCCGACCGCCGCACCCGGCGAACCCGGCACGCCGACGAACTTGGCTTCCTGGATGCCTTTGCCCTGGCGGCCCAGGCCACGGATCGAACCGGTGGCCTCGGCGTGGGCGATAACGCCCGCCAGTTGCGCGCTCATGGTCACGAGGAAGGCTTCTTCACCTTCATCGAACTGGCGGCGTTCTTTTTGCTGAATGACCAACACGCCGACGACGCGACGGTGGTGAATGATCGGCGCCCCGAGGAATGAGGCGTAGCGTTCTTCACCGGTCTCGGCGAAGTAACGGTAGCGCGGGTGATCCGCGGCGTTTTCGAGGTTCAGGGGTTCTTCACGCGTGCCGACCAGGCCAACCAGACCTTCGTTGGGCGCCATGCTGACTTTGCCGATCGAGCGCTTGTTCAAGCCCTCGGTGGCCATCAGTACGAAGCGGTTGGTTTCCGGATCAAGCAGGTAGACCGAGCAGACCTGGCTGCCCATGGCCTCTTTGACGCGCAACACAATAATCCCCAACGCCGCCTTGAGATCCTTGGCGGAGTTAACTTCCTGGACGATCTTGCGCAGCGTATTGAGCATGGCTCGGGGTCGAACTCCGTCGTCAGTCGCGCGTTAAAAGGCGCGGGGCAAGCTCTTTGAGAGCGCGTCGATACACCTCGCGCTTGAATGTCACCACCTGGCCCAACGGATACCAATAACTGACCCAGCGCCAGCCATCGAATTCCGGTTTACCGGTCAAATCCATCCGCACCCGCTGCTCGTTGGAGATCAGGCGCAGGAGAAACCATTTCTGTTTCTGGCCGATGCACAGCGGTTGGCTGTGGGTACGGACCAGACGTTGCGGCAAACGATAGCGCAACCAGCCCCGGGTGCAGGCGAGAATTTCAACATCTTCGCGCTCAAGACCCACTTCTTCGTTCAACTCGCGATACAAGGCGTCTTCCGGCGTCTCCTGGGGGTTGATCCCGCCCTGTGGAAACTGCCAGGCATCTTGATTGATACGGCGAGCCCATAGCACCTGGCCGGCATCATTCGTGAGAATGATCCCGACATTGGGGCGGAAACCATCGGGGTCGATCACGGCAACAACCTCGCAAACGCATGTCGCCGCATTGTTCCACAAAGGTTGTGAAGGCAGCAACGAGCCGGCCCACCTTATGTGCACTCTTGTGAAAAGTACGTATTCTGGGCGCCTTTCTACAGACTTTTCAGCGAGTAACTGCAATGCGCCTGGCTTTATTCGACTTGGACAACACGCTTTTGGGCGGCGACAGCGACCACGCCTGGGGCGATTACCTGTGCGAACGCGGCTTTCTCGATGCCGTGACGTACAAGACACGCAACGACGAGTTCTATCAGGATTACCTCGCGGGCAAGCTCGATAACGCCGAGTACCTGAACTTTTGCCTGGAAATCCTCGGCCGCACCGAGATGGCCACCCTGGATCAATGGCATCTGGACTACATGCGCGACTGCATCGAACCGATCGTGCTGCCCAAGGCCCTGGCCCTGCTGGCCAAACACCGCGAAGCCGGCGACAAACTGGTGATCATCACCGCCACCAACCGTTTCGTCACCGGGCCGATTGCCCGGCGCCTGGGCGTCGACACCCTGATCGCCACCGAGTGCGAAATGATCGAAGGCCGCTACACCGGGCGCAGCACCGACATTCCGTGCTTCCGCGAAGGCAAGGTCACGCGCTTGAGTCGCTGGCTGGAAGAGACCGGGCACTCGCTGGAAGACAGCTATTTCTATAGCGATTCGATGAATGATTTGCCGTTGCTGGAGCAGGTGACGCATCCGGTCGCGGTGGACCCTGATCCGAATCTGCGTGCCGAAGCCGAGAAGCGCGGTTGGCCGGTGATGACTCTGCGCGACTGATATCGCCTTCGCGGCCTCGCTCCTACAGGATTTGTGTTGCGCGCCGGAAATGGACACGGCGCATAAACCGCAGGAGCGAGCGGTGCGACGATTCGACTTGTCCGCGAATGGCTCGACGCGGTCCAGCGCCTTAAACCGGTTTCGCGCCCATCAAACCCGCAATCGCGATCAAGCAGACAAAACTGAACAACGCCAACGCAAAGGTAAATTTCCCCACGCCACCCGGCGCCTTGCGCAGCTTGTTCAGCCGCACCAGCAGCCAGAACCACGCCAGCGCCGCCACGGTGTAAAGCACGCTCGACGCCAGAATCCAGGTCTGCCCCAGCGGCCAGCCCACCAGATGCACCATCCACCAACCGGTGAACGGCATACTCAGCAAGGCCAGGCCCATCAGCAGCCAGACGAACACCCGTGGCCGTTGCAGCGTGCGACTGCCCGCCGTGGCATCACCCTTACGCCGCGCAAGCCCGACCCAGATCGCCAGGCCCAATGCGCTGGCCAGCAGCAACACCGTCGCCACCACATGCGCCACTTTGAGGGCGGTTAATGTTTCCATGGTTCGATTTCCTTATGACGTGCCCATCAGCGTAGCCGCTCAGCCGAGAAACAGTTTGTAGGCCGGGTTGTCGCTTTCATCCCAGTACGGGTAGCCGATTTCTTCCAGGGCCGCCGGCACCAGATGACGCTCGTCGTGGGGCACTTGCAGGCCGGCGACTACCCGGCCATCTGCCGCGCCGTGGTTGCGGTAGTGGAACATCGAGATGTTCCAGCGCCCGCCGAGTTTGTTGAGGAAGTTGAACAGCGCTCCCGGACGTTCCGGGAACTCAAAGCGCAGCACCACTTCATCGACAACCTGGGCCGCACGACCACCGACCATATGGCGGATGTGCAGCTTGGCCAGTTCGTTGTCGGTCAGGTCCAACACCGGGAAGCCCTGCTCGCTCAGGCTGGTGATCAACGCGCTGCGCGGATCGGTGTCCGGGTGCGTCTGTACGCCAACGAAGATGTGCGCTTCGCTGCCGGTGTTGTAGCGGTAGTTGAATTCGGTGATCTGGCGTTTGCCGACGGCTTCGCAGAAGGCCTTGAAGCTGCCCGGTTTCTCGGGGATGGTCACGGCGATGATGGCTTCGCGGCCCTCGCCCAGCTCGGCGCGCTCGGCAACGTGGCGCAGTCGGTCGAAGTTGACGTTGGCGCCGGAGTCGATGGCCACGAACGTGTGCCCGGTGACGCCGCGCTGCTCGACGTACTTCTTGATCCCGGCCACGCCCAGGGCGCCGGCAGGTTCGGTGATCGAGCGGGTATCGTCGTAGATGTCCTTGATCGCCGCGCAGATTTCATCGGTACTGACGGTGATCACTTCATCGACATAGTGTTTGCAGATATCAAAGGTGTGCTGGCCAATCTGCGCCACGGCCACGCCGTCGGCGAAGATGCCCACGGTCGGCAGAATCACCCGTTCGCCAGCGGCCATGGCGGCTTGCAGGCAGTTGGAGTCGTCCGGTTCGACGCCGATGATCTTGATTTCCGGACGCAGGTATTTCACATAAGCCGCAATGCCGGCGATCAGGCCGCCGCCGCCCACCGGGACGAAAATCGCGTCGAGACGGCCCGGGTGCTGGCGCAGAATCTCCATCGCCACTGTGCCCTGCCCGGCAATGGTGTGGGGATCGTCGTAGGGGTGGATGTAGACGTAGCCTTTTTCGTCGACCAGTTTCAGCGAGTAGGCCAGGGCTTCCGGGAACGAATCGCCGTGCAACACCACTTTGCCGCCACGGGAACGCACGCCTTCGACTTTGATTTCCGGGGTGGTCTTGGGCATCACAATGGTGGCTTTCACGCCCAACACCTTGGCCGCCAGGGCCAGGCCTTGCGCATGGTTGCCCGCCGATGCGGTAACCACGCCGCGCGCACGTTCTTCATCGCTCAGCTGCGTCAGCTTGTTGTAAGCGCCGCGAATCTTGAACGAGAACACCGGCTGCAAGTCTTCGCGCTTGAGCCAAATACTGTTGCCCAGCCGCTCGGAGAGCTGGCGAGCAGTCTGCAATGGGGTTTCTACGGCAACGTCATAAACGCGCGAGGTGAGGATCTTCTTGACGTACTGTTCGAGCATCGGAAAGCATCACTGAGCGGGTTGGGCAGGGCCAAGGAGTCTAACCCGGCTTTCGCCTGAGCGACCACACTAAACGGGTGGTTTTACCTCTCCTGAACGGATCTCGGACCTGTAGGAGCGAGGCTTGCCCGCGAAAGCGATCTTACTGCCAACATTTATGCTGGATGTGACGGCCTCTTCGCGGGCAAGCCTCGCTCCTACAGGTAACCGTCGCGGCCTGCCAATCGGCCAATGACCTTCCCCGCCCCGAAGCCTATAATGCCGGCCTTTCCGTTCTCCCCTTGCCCGCTTCGGAGCCCGCATGACCCAGGATCAACTCAAACAGGCAGTGGCCCAGGCCGCCGTCGACTTCATCCTCCCGAAACTCGACGACAAGAGCGTCGTCGGTGTCGGCACCGGCTCCACCGCCAACTGCTTCATCGATGCACTGGCCAAGCACAAGGGTGCGTTCGATGGCGCGGTCGCCAGCTCCGAAGCCACCGCCGCGCGCCTCAAGGGCCACGGTATTCCGGTGTATGAGCTGAATACGGTCAGCGACCTGGAGTTCTACGTCGACGGTGCCGACGAAAGCGACGAGCACCTGAACCTGATCAAGGGCGGCGGCGCGGCCCTGACCCGCGAGAAGATCGTTGCGGCCGTGGCCAAGACTTTCATCTGCATCGCCGATGGCAGCAAACTGGTGCCGGTGCTCGGTGCGTTCCCGCTACCGGTGGAAGTCATCCCGATGGCCCGCAGCCACGTGGCCCGCGAGCTGGTGAAACTGGGCGGCGACCCGGTTTACCGCGAAGGCGTGCTGACCGACAACGGCAACATCATCCTCGACGTGTTCAACATGCAGATCACCAACCCGGTGGAGCTGGAGACGCAGATCAATGCGATCGTCGGCGTGGTTACCAATGGCCTGTTCGCGGCGCGTCCGGCGGATTTGCTGTTGTTGGGTACCCCTGAAGGCGTAAAAACCCTCAAGGCCTGACGCGTTACCCTGCAGGAGCGAAGCTTGCTCGCGAAGAGGCCATAACAGTCGACTGAGATGTTGAAAGTTATGGCCCCTTCGCGAGCAAGCTTCGCTCCTACAGGGGATTGTGGTGATGGTCAGGGCTGTGCAGGTTTTTTGAAGGTGTAGAACAGGTTTGGTTCGCTGACCAGGTACAAGGTGCCTTCATCGTCCATGGCGATGCCTTCCGCTTGCGGCACGGTCTTTTTCAGGCCCTGACGCCCGCTATTTAATGACATCGTGCTCAACGGTCGCCCATCCACATCCAGCTCGATAATCAGCCGCGATTCATCGGACAGCGCCATCAAGTGGCCGCTGCGTTCGTCGTATTGCAGGCTCGACAGGTCCCGCACGAACATCCCGGCATCGCGTTTGGGGTTGTTGACCACGTGCACGGCGTAGGACTTCTCCGGGTTGTAATGCGGGAAGCCCTGCACTTCGTAGATCAGCATCGGGTCGCGTTCCTTGGCGACAAACAGGCGCTTGCCCACCGAGTCATACGCCAACCCTTCGAAACCCTTGTTGCCGCTCATGTGCACACCAAGCGTCATCTGCTCGGCGTCCGCGGCGTCGAGGAACGTGGTGTCTTTCTCCAGGTGAATCTTGATCAGGCGCTGCTGGCGTTCGTCGGTGACCACGTAGGTGTCGGCGCTGATGAACTCCACCGCCTCCGGGTCGCCAAAACCGATCAGCGCGATACGCCGCAGGATCTTGCCGTCCAGGGACAGCTCGATCAGCTCGGCGTTTTTGTTGGTCACCGTGAACAGGCTGTGGCGCACCGGATCGTAGGTCAGCGCCGAGACGTCATCGTCCAGCCCGTCGATCACTTGCGCCTCGATCTCGACCCGATACTGATCCAGGCCAATGGCCTCGGCATTCATCGGCTGCCAGAGCGTGTGCACATTGAACCAGGCGCGCTCGAACAGACGCAGGTACTGGCCGACCGCGACCAGCACGATCAGCGCAATCACCGACAGGATCAGAATCAGGGGTTTGGGGCGGGCAAGTCGACGCATTCAGGCAAGCTCGAAATCAGGGCGGGCGGATGAAATACCACGGCTGACTGAATCCAAACTTAATGGCCTATGGCCGCGGCCCCGCAGGTTTACCTTAACCGGCGACCGCGCGCCACCCCGCGTCTGTAGGCTATTTCTGTTTTTCGAAGCGATAAAACAGATTCGGCTCGCTGACCATGTACAGCGTGCCCGCTTCGTCCATGGTTACGCCTTCGGCGCGGGGGATGGTCTTTTTCAGACCGTTGAAGCCGCCGAGCAGAGTCATGAAGCTGACCTGCTCGCCCTTCTCGTCCAGCTCCAGCAGCAGGTGCGAGTCGGCGGACAGCGCCAGCGTATGGCCGGTGCGCGGGTCAATGGCCAGGGCCGACAGGTTGCGGATATCCAGTTCGTTGCTGGCCAGTTTCTGTTTATCGCCGGTGAGGGTCTGGCTGCCGTCGCTTTTCCAGCTGAACAGCTGCGGCGGGCGCTCTTCGCCCAGCAACAGTTGCTGATTGCGCGGATCCCAGACGATGGCTTCGAACGCCTTGTTCTGGTCTTTCGACGGGCCCAGGTCGTATTTCGGGAAGTCTTCGCGGTGCAGTTCACGGGTGTTGGCATCGACCTTGATGATCGACAACATGTGCTCGCGCTCATCGGTAATGGCGATCAAGCCATTGCCCATGGTCGTCACGCCTTCCGGATTGGTCCAGCCCACCAGTGGCATCTTGCGCAGCACATCGCCCTGCAGGGTCAGTTCGACCAGGAACGGGTTCTTGCCCATCACCGAGAACAGGGTTTTGGTCTGCGGGTCGTAGGACAGGTCCGAGGCTTCGTCCTTTTCCATGCCCGGCAGCAGTTTGGCGTCGATCACCGCCCGGTAATCCGGGAGCCAGACACTCTGTTGGCGCTCGGCCCGGGCTTTCAAAACGCTCCATCAGCCAAAGCGCACCGCGGTCGTCCCAATGCATCGCAAACGCCAGGCCATAACCCGCTGCAACGGCCAGCAACAACCAGTAATACCAGCGCATGAGGAATCGTGGACGACGAGGAGTTGGCAGGGTCGGGAGCGGTGGTGTGGCCATCAGGGGATGCGTTCCAGAAATTCAGGCTAAAGGTAATAGCACAATCGGGCAGGCTCAGACGCCAGGAACCGAGGAATTATCCAGAAGGGATGTGAAAAAAACGGGAAATGGCGGGAAAGCCCTGCGCCTGATCGTTCCCTCGCACTGCGCGGGAATGCCGCCATGGACGCTCCGCGTCCGCTTCGAATGTGACGCGGAGCATCACGGGATGCATTCCCACGCAGAGCGTGGGAACGATTATGCGTAGATCAGCGAACGCTGCTGTTGAAGCTGCTGACACCCGGCAATTCCAGCACCAGTTCGTCACCGACATTCAGCGGGCCGACACCCACCGGCGTACCGGTGAGGATCACGTCGCCGGCCTGCAGCGAGAAGCAGCCGGCCATGTACTGGATCATCGGCACGATCGGGTTGAGCATGTCCTTGCTGTTGCCATCCTGGCGCACTTCGCCATTGATGGTCAGGCGGATGCCGATGTCGGTCAGGTCGGCGAAGCTGCCCGCGGACACGAACGGGGCAAGCACCGCCGCGCCATCGAAGGACTTGGCAATTTCCCAGGGCAGGCCCTTGGATTTCAGCTCGGCCTGTTTGTCGCGCAGGGTCAGGTCCAGGGCCGGGGCGAAACCGGAGATGGCGTCGAGCACTTCTTCACGGCTCGGTTTGGTCGACAGCGGCTTGCCGATCAACACGGCGATTTCCGCTTCGTAGTGCACCGAACCGCGCTCGGTCGGAATGGCAAAACCGCCTTCCAGCGGCACCACGCAACTGCCCGGCTTGATGAACAGCAGCGGCTCGGTAGGCACCGGGTTGTCCAGTTCCTTGGCGTGTTCGGCATAGTTACGGCCGATGCACACCACTTTCCCCAGCGGGAAGTGAATACGCGTACCGTCGACATACTGGTGCTGATAGCTCATTACCGACTCCTGCTCGTTGATTCAAACAGCAAAAATTTTGCCCGGGTTCATGATGCCGTTCGGGTCGAACACCGCTTTCACGGCTTTCATGTACTCGATCTCAACCGGGGAACGGCTGTAGGTCAAGTAGTCGCGCTTGGTCATGCCCACGCCGTGTTCGGCGGAAATCGAGCCGTTGTACTTCTCGACGGTTTCGAACACCCACTTGTTCACGGTCGCGCACTTGGCAAAGAACTCGTCCTTGCTCAGGTTTTCCGGCTTGAGGATGTTCAAGTGCAGGTTGCCGTCGCCGATGTGGCCGAACCAGACGATTTCGAAGTCCGGGTAGTGTTCACCGACAATCGCGTCGATTTCCTTCAGGAACGCCGGGACTTTCGAGACGGTAACCGAGATGTCGTTCTTGTACGGCGTCCAGTGGGAGATGGTCTCGGAGATGTACTCGCGCAACTTCCACAGGTTCTGCAACTGGGTTTCGCTCTGGCTCATCACGCCGTCCAGCACCCAGCCTTGCTCGACGCAGTGTTCGAAGGTTTCCAGGGCGTGGTTGGCCACTTCTTCGGTGGTCGCTTCGAATTCCAGCAACGCGTAGAACGGGCAATCGGTTTCGAACGGCGCCGGCACGTCACCGCGCCCCATGACCTTGGCCAGGGCTTTGTCGGAGAAGAATTCGAAGGCGGTCAGGTCGAGTTTGCTCTGGAACGCGTGCAATACCGGCATGATCGAGTCGAAATCGGCGGTGCCGAGGACCATCGCGGTGAGGTTTTTCGGCGCCCGGTCCAGGCGCATGGTCGCTTCGACCACGAAACCGAGGGTGCCTTCAGCGCCGATGAACAACTGACGCAGGTCGTAGCCGGTGGCGTTCTTGATCAGGTCGCGGTTCAGCTCCAACAGATCGCCCTTGCCGGTGACGACTTTCATGCCAGCCACCCAGTTACGGGTCATGCCATAGCGAATCACCTTGATCCCGCCGGCATTGGTGCCGATATTGCCGCCAATCTGGCTCGAACCTGCGGACGCGAAATCCACCGGGTAGTACAGGCCTTTTTCTTCGGCGACGTTCTGCAGATGCTCGGTGACCACGCCTGGCTGACAAACGGCCGTGCGGTCGGTGAGGTTCACGTCGAGGATCTGGTTCATGTAGTCGAACGAGACGACCACTTCGCCATTCGCGGCCACCGCAGCAGCGGAAAGCCCGGTGCGACCGCCGGACGGTACCAGCGCCACTTTGTGCTCATTAGCCCAACGCACGATGGCCTGGACTTGTTCGGTGGTCTTGGGAAACACGATGGCCGTCGGGGCCGGGGCGAAATGCTTGGTCCAATCCTTGCCATAAGCATTGAGGGAGTCGGCATCGGTCAGGACCTTGCCAGGCTCAACCAGGGTCTTCAGCTCTTCAATCAGGGCAGGATTGGTCATCGACAGAACTCTCGAACAATTCATGGTCATCCTGAGAACGCTTCACGTCGCAGGAATGAGTGTTTAGCGGGGTGCGTATGCTAGCATACCGACCCCGCAGGGTAGTGCCCAACGGCTATTCTGCGGTGATGGCATTGTTGCCGTCCGGGTCAGCATCTGTTGACCATTTCCTGCCATTTTTCTCCGGGATACAGGTTTACGCAGATGAGCAAGACTTCTCTCGATAAGAGCAAGATCAAGTTCCTTCTTCTCGAAGGCGTCCACCAATCGGCTGTCGACGTTCTCAAGTCGGCTGGCTACACCAGCATCGAGTACCTCACCGGTTCTCTGCCGGAAGCCCAGTTGAAGGAAAAGATCGCTGATGCGCACTTCATCGGCATTCGCTCCCGCACTCAACTGACCGAAGAGATCTTCGATCACGCGAAGAAGCTGGTCGCTGTCGGCTGTTTCTGCATCGGCACCAACCAGGTTGACCTGAACGCTGCCCGCGAACGCGGTATCGCCGTGTTCAACGCGCCGTACTCCAACACCCGCTCCGTGGCCGAGCTGGTGCTGGCCGAAGCGATCCTGTTGCTGCGCGGCATCCCTGAGAAGAACGCTTCCTGCCACCGTGGCGGCTGGATCAAGAGCGCGGCCAATTCCTTCGAAATCCGTGGCAAGAAGCTCGGCATCGTCGGTTACGGCTCGATCGGTACTCAGCTGTCGGTCCTGGCTGAAGGCCTGGGCATGCAGGTGTTCTTCTACGACACCGTGACCAAGCTGCCGTTGGGCAACGCGACTCAGGTCGGCAAACTGACCGACCTGCTGGCCATGTCCGACATCGTCACCCTGCACGTTCCGGAAACCGCCGCCACCCAGTGGATGATCGGCGAGAAGGAAATCCGCGCCATCAAGAAGGGCGGCATCCTGATCAACGCCGCGCGCGGCACTGTGGTTGAGTTGCAAGCCCTGGCAGACGCGATCAAGGACAAGCACCTGATCGGCGCGGCCATCGACGTGTTCCCGGTGGAGCCGCGCTCCAACGACGAAGAGTTCGAAAGCCCGCTGCGTGGCCTGGACAACGTGATACTGACCCCGCACATCGGCGGTTCCACCGCTGAAGCGCAAGCCAACATCGGTCTGGAAGTGGCGGAAAAACTGGTCAAGTACAGCGACAACGGTACGTCCGTTTCGTCGGTGAACTTCCCGGAAGTGGCCCTGCCGGCTCACCCTGGCAAGCACCGTTTGCTGCACATCCACGAGAACATCCCGGGTGTGATGAGCGAGATCAACAAGGTCTTCGCCGAAAACGGCATCAACATTTCCGGTCAGTTCCTGCAGACCAACGAGAAAGTCGGCTACGTCGTGATCGACGTCGATGCCGATTACTCGGAAATCGCCCAGGAGAAACTGCAGCACATCAACGGCACCATTCGTTGCCGGGTCTTGTTTTAAGAGCAGCTACAAGCGATAAGCTTCAAGCGGCAAGTTGAGTTCGCTTTTGCTTTGACTTGTGGCTTATAGCTTGAAGCTTGCAGCTATAAAAAAAGGGAGCCCCCAAAAGGGGCTCCCTTTTTTTATTTCACATTGACGGTGATCTTTTTCGACACGATGGGCGGATCGAAGGCCATATGGTTCATGTCGCCTAATTCCAACTGCAAGGTGTGCTTGCCAGGTGTCAGCGTCAGCTCGGTTTCGGTTTGCGCCTTGCCAAAATGAACGTGATTGGCATCTGCCGGGATGACTGCGCCTGCAGCCACAACATCCTTGGCATCGATCAGCAAATGGTGGTGGCCGGTGTTCTTGGTGGTATCGCCCGCGGGCGCCAGCGCAACATTCTCGACAGCGAATTTAACCTTGAAGGTTTTCTGGACAGTCCCACCATCTTCAGGAGAAACGATGGACACTTCCGCACCTTTAGGGGCCGGGGTAGCAGCGCTGGCGAGCACCGACACACCCATCAACAGGCCAGCCAATGCTGCTCGTGACATAAACGTTTTCATTCTCTTCTCCAGTTTTTCCGTAAAATCCGCGTGACCGTATCTAACTTCACGGCCATTCGTTGTCGAAGGCACTCGACAACCATAGCAAAGCGCGCCTGAATCAGAGCGTCGCAATAATGAATTCAAAGGAGTGACCATGCGTTTCTTGCCTGGCCTGATCTGCCTGCTACCCCTTTTGAGCCCTTTGGCTCATGCCGAACTGATTGACGATGTATTCGACCGTGGCGAATTGCGCATTGCTCTTGAGGCTAATACACCGCCATTCAATTTCAAGGACGACGGCAAACTGACCGGGTTCGAAGTCGAGTTGGGTCAACTGCTGGCCAATGAACTGGATGTGCGCGCCGACTTCGTCGTGACCGATGCCGCCGATCTGCTGCCAGGTGTTGAAACCGGCAAGTACGACGTCGCCATCAACCACATAGCAATGACCGCGGATCTGAAGGATCGTTTCGACTTCAGCGCGCCTTACAGCCACACCGATGCGCAATTGATCGCGCAGAAAGAAGAGCAGCCACAGTCGATGTTGCTGGTGCAGACGTTGAAGGAAGAAGCGCCCAAGGCCAGCGAGCCGGTGAGCCTGGCGATTCCGTTCCAGAAAGGTAACCCGGCATTCCACGCCAGCCTCGATAACGCGTTGCAGCGGATCAAGGCGGATGGTCGGCTGGAGGCGTTGACGCAGAAGTGGTTTGGGGCGGATACGAGTGTCGAGGCCAAGCCCTGATTTCAGGCTCGCCCCTTAAAGGTTTGTCCAAGTCGTCAGTCTTGTGTGAGCAAAGCGGCGGCTTCGGCCAATTCCAGTTCGCTGAACACTTGAACGCCATGGCGCTTGAGCAATGCCGCCGTCACCCCTTCGCCACTGACTTTCACGCCGCTGAAAGTCCCGTCATAGGTCAGCAAATTCCCGCAAGACGGACTGTTGGCCTTCAACACCGCAATCCGGATGCCGTGCTTTTGCACCAACTCCAGCGCTTGATAAGCCCCCGACAGAAACTCGGCACTGACGTCTTCACCTTCAGTGGTCATCACCGACGCATGCCCATCCAGCACCTCACCACCCTGCCCACCCGGAATCTCTGCCGCCGCCCTCGGTGTCGGCAACCCTCCGGCCACTTCCGGGCACAACGGCACCACCCGGCCCTCGGCGATCCATTGGTCCAGTAGATCAAACGGCCCACTCGCCCCGCCGTCGTAACGCACGCGATGGCCGAGCAGGCAGCGGCTTACCAGAATTTTTTGCATGATCAGAACGGCTCGTTACCGCGACGGCGGAACCAACCGGTCAATGACAGGCGATCCCGGGTCGCGGGCAGGACTTCGTGGGGCACTTCGCCCGACAGGAACACAACCAGGCAGCCGCCGGTGGGCACCACATTGTGTTCAACGCCACCGTCCAGGTACATGCGCAGTTCGCCGCCGTGTTCCGGCAGCCAGGCGTCGTTGAGGTAGATCACCGCCGAGACCATGCGCCGGTCGTCGTCGCGAAAACGGTCCACGTGCTTGAGGTAGAACGCGCCGGGCGGGTACAGGGCGAAATGGCTTTCGAAATCTTCCAGACCGAGGAACAGGCCACGATTCATCGCCTCGCGCAGGCTGTCCATCAAGCTCAGATAACTGTCGCAGGCCTCTGTCTCGCCGGGTTCGAGCCACTGGATGTGATCACCACGGATTCCTTCGCGAATCTCCGACGTTGGCCCGCGCCCCACCGCCGCCGGGGCCAGTTCACCTTCGGCCGCACGTTTACGGCACTCAGCCGCCAACGCTCGGGTCAGATCCAGAGGCAGGAAAATATTCTGCTGCGACCAGCCCCGTTCGGCCAGGTCGTCGACGATACGTAACAGCAGCGGGTGATCAGAGGGTATTTGCATGGCGCGCATAGTATTCCTGTGCCTGCAAATCCGACAGAGCCGCGCGGCGGGCTGATACGAATTCTCGACAAGTTCCTGTACCGCACGGAGAATAGTCGCCTGCCGACAGGAGTCCCTATGCGCCGTTTGCTTTTTTCACTGTTGATGCTCTGTGTTTTGCCCGCCTGGGCAGACGGCCACGACCAGTTGTACAAGGTCGCCGGTTGGCCAGACCAACGTGCGCATTTTAACGACGCCCTCTCGGCCGCCCAGCAGCGCTACCAGAACAGCCTGCCGCCCGCCGTCTTCCAAGCGTTGGTCAACAACAGCAACCAGCGCTTCGCCCCCCAGGCCATGGACCAGCGCGCCGAAGCGCAACTGCGCAAGACCCTCGCCGATCCGAAACCGGCCCTGGCGTTTTTCCAGACCCCGCTGGGCAAGAAGGTCGTCGCCGCCGAGTTGCTGGCGACCCGACGCGATCAACTGGCGAAAAACGCCAAGGGCTTGCCCAAGATTGAGGCCAGTGACACGCGCCTGCTGATCATCGGCCACCTGGCCCAGGCCCTGCCCGCCCGCGAGGCCGGTGCCGAAGTCACCCTGGCGATTGCCGGGGTCGCGGCGGACAGCTTGAGCTCGATGATCCCGGGCCTGCTCGGCGGCGGTCAGGCCCCCGGGATGTTGAATGGTCAGCGCCAGCGGCTGATGGATCAGATTGGCGCCGATCTGAACAACACGCTGCTCTACGTCTATCGCGACTTGTCGGATAACGAACTGGAAGAGTTTGCGACCTTTGCCGAGTCGGATGAGGGCAAGGCGTATTACCAGGCGGCGTTGGCGGCGATTCGGGCGGGGTTGGCGGTGGGGCAGTAGGATTTTCGCCGCCCGGAAGATTGCCTTCGCTGTAGGAACGAGGCTTGCCCGGGAAGAGGCCGGAACGACCGCTAGAGATTCCGCCCCTTGATCCGCTTCGTCAGAAACCCGAAATACTCCTCCCGAAACGCCACCGTCTCATTCGCCAAATGGTGCCGCGCCTCCGGCAGCATCAACACCTGCGGCCGATCGAACTTGGCCTTCAACACCTCCAGGTTGTGCTCCCAATCCACGGTCATGTCTGCCTGCCCCTGCACAATCAGTGGCCGCCGCGGACTGTTCGTCGACGCCTCGATACGCTTGATCCAGCGTTTCAGCGCACCGACCCACGCGGTCGGCAAACGCAGCGGCTGCAACGGGTCGGCTTGCAGGAAGGGCAGGAACGCCGGGTCATTGGAGTTCTCGCTGAAGCGCCGGGCGATGCCGTTGACGAAGGGCTTGAGCAGGTAATAACTCAACTGCGACCAGCCCCAGGCCCGTGGTCGTACCAGCGGCGACAGCAGGATCACCTGACCTTGCGCCGGGCTCTCCGCGCCCTGACTCAGCACATGGTCGATCACAATCGCCCCGCCGGTGCTCTGTCCGAACAAGTGCCACGGCTGTGGTAATTCCAGGGACCGCGCTTCGGCGAACAAGCCTTGCAAGGTGTCCTGATACTCGGCGAAATCCTTGATGCTCGCGCGCTCGCCACTGGACAGGCCATGCCCCGGCAAGTCGCAGGCAATCACCGCGAACCCCTGATCCAGCGCCCACTCGATCACATGCCGATACAGCCCCGTGTGATCGTAGAAACCGTGAAACAGGAACATCGTCGCCTTCGCCCGCTCCGGCCACCAGACCTGGCTGACCACTTCATAACCATCGACCTGAAACCGCCCCAGGCCACGGCGCAGCGTGCGCCCCGGCAAATCCAGCCCATAGAACGCTTGATAGGCCAGGCCCTCCGTCGACAGCGGCTGCCAATCAGCCAATGGCCGCAGGCTGGCGCGCAAATGATCGGGGTCGAAAGTAGCAAGCATGGGTAATTCCAGAACGCGAAACAGACTTTATGGGCCTGCGATATTCATCTGTCGCGGCAAGCATGGCAAGCTGGGCGACCTTCGAGGATTGAAACCCATGCGTTCGGCCTACCGCACCACACTGCTTGCCAGCCTGCTCGCCCTTGTGTGCGCCGGCGTGCTGTGGGCCGCTTACGACTGGTTTCAGGGGCGCTACCTGCGGGCGTTCAGCGAGCACACCGCGGTGTTTTCCGGCGACCCGTTGCGCCTGCCCGACGACCTCGCCGGCCCCGGTGCCGTCCGCCTGGTGCATTTCTGGGACCCGGCCTGCCCGTGCAACGTCGGCAACCAACAACACCTCACCGAACTCGTCGAGCTGTATGTACCCAAGGGCGTCGAGTTTTACGCAGTCCAAAAACCCGGTAGCCACGGCCAGTTGCCCAGCACCTTGAGCCGCCTGAAAACCATCACCGTGCTGCCCGGTTCCGAGCAGATCCCCGCCAGCCCGGCGGTGGCGATCTGGGACCGCGCCGGCAAACTCGCGTATTTCGGCCCTTACAGTGAAGGCCTGACCTGCAATTCGAGCAACAGCTTTATCGAGCCGATCCTGCAAGCACTGAACGAAGGCCGCACAGTCAACGCCACCCACACCCTGGCGGTGGGTTGCTACTGCCCGTGGCCGGTGGAAGTGAAATAAGGCATTGCGGACAATTCGAGGACGGTGGTGCCCGGCACGGAAGGTCTGTGCTACATGTTTGCAGCCCACACGGGTGGCAACCGAAAAGAACAAGGAGTCACCATGAAACGCGTCCTGACCGTACTCGCCTTGCTGCTCGTCGCCCTCGCCATCGGGGTTGGCGGCTACGTCTACAGCAAGCAGCCGACGCGCCAGGGCCAGGTGACGTTGAACAATCTTCAGGGCTCGGTGACCGTGCGCTACGACGAGCGCGGTGTGCCGCATATCCGCGCCGAAAACGAAACCGACCTCTACCGCGCCCTCGGCTACGTGCACGCCCAGGACCGCTTGTTCCAGATGGAAGCCATGCGTCGCCTCGCCCGGGGTGAACTGGCGGAAGTCCTCGGGCCGAAACTGGTGGACACCGACAAACTGTTCCGCAGCCTGCGCATCCGCGAGCGCGCCGAGAGTTATGTGGCCGCGCTCGATCGGCAGTCACCGGCGTGGAAGGCCCTGCAAGCCTACCTGGACGGGATCAACCAATATCAGGACACCCACGCCGCGCCCGTTGAGTTTGACGTGCTGGGGATCCACAAGCGCCCCTTCACCGCCGAAGACACCATCAGCGTCGCCGGCTACATGGCCTACAGCTTTGCCGCGGCGTTTCGCACCGAACCGTTGCTGACCTACGTGCGCGATGAGCTCGGCCCCGAGTACCTGAACATCTTCGACCTCGACTGGCAGCCCAAAGGCGTGCTGGTCAAGGCACGCAGCAAACCGGGCCCGGCCCTGGCCGCCGGCGACTGGCAAGACCTGAACGCCCTCGCCCGTTTGAGCGACCAAGCCCTGGCCGACAATGGCCTGCCGCAGTTCGAAGGCAGCAACGCCTGGGCTATCTCCGGCAACCGCAGCAAAAGCGGCAAGCCACTGCTGGCCGGTGATCCGCATATTCGCTTCTCGGTGCCGTCGGTGTGGTACGAGGCGCAACTGTCGGCGCCGGGCTTCGAACTGTACGGCCATCATCAGGCGCTGGTGCCGTTTGCCTTTCTCGGCCACAACCTGGATTTCGGCTGGAGCCTGACCATGTTCCAGAACGACGACCTGGATTTGATCGCCGAGAAGGTCAACCCGGACAATCCGAACCAGGTCTGGTATCGCGGCAAATGGGTGGACATGGTCAAGACCGAGCAGCAGATCGCGGTGAAGGGCCAGGCGCCGGTGACGCTGACCCTGCGCCAGTCGCCCCACGGCCCGATCATCAACGACGCCCTCGGCACCGCCGCCGGCAAGACCCCAGTGGCGATGTGGTGGGCGTTCCTCGAAACGCCGAACCCGATTCTCGAAGGTTTCTACCAGCTCAATCGCGCCGACACCCTGGCCAAGGCCCGCGCCGCCGCTGCCAAGGTGCAGGCGCCAGGATTGAACATCGTGTATGCCAACGCCAAGGGTGATATCGGCTGGTGGGCCTCGGCGTTGCTGCCCAAGCGTACGGCTGGAGTGAAGCCCGGCTTCATCCTCGACGGCAGCACTAATCAACCGGACAAGGAAGGCTTCTACCCCTTCAGCGCCAACCCCCAGGAAGAGAACCCGGCACGGGGCTATATCGTCTCGGCCAACTTCCAGCCGGTTTCGCCGACCGGGATGGAGATTCCCGGTTACTACAACCTTTCGGATCGCGGTCAGCAGCTCAATCGCCAGCTCAGCGACAAGAGCGTGAAATGGGACAACGACGCCAACCAGAAGCTGCAACTGGGCACCACCACCGCTTACGGCCCGCGCCTGCTCGCGCCGTTGCTGCCGGTGCTGCGTGACGTTGTAAGCGACCCGGCCGAACTCAAACTGGTGGAGCAACTGGCTCAGTGGCCAGGCGATTACCCGCTCAGTTCGATCAGCGCCACGGTGTTCAACCAGTTCCTGTTCAACCTGACCGATGCGACGCTGCACGATGAGTTGGGCAACGACTTCTTTGAAACCCTGCTCTCGACCCGGGTGATCGACGCCGCGCTACCGCGTCTGGCCGCCAGCGCCGATTCGCCGTGGTGGGACAACCGCAACACCCCGGCCAGGGAAACCCGCGCCGACACGGTGAAAGTGGCGTGGCAGGCGAGCATCGCGCACCTCAAGACCGTCCTCGGTCCTGATTTCGCGCAGTGGCAGTGGGGCAAGGTGCATACGCTGACTCACGGTCATCCGCTGGGGGCGCAGAAGCCGTTGGACCGGATCTTCAACGTCGGCCCGTTCGACGCGCCCGGCACCCACGAAGTGCCGAACAACCTCTCGGCCCGGATCGGCCCGGCGCCATGGCCGGTGACCTATGGTCCTTCGACCCGACGCCTGATCGACTTCGCCGACCCGGCCCACAGCCTGACCATCAACCCGGTCGGCCAGAGTGGCGTGCCGTTTGACAGTCACTATGAGGATCAGGCGGAGGCGTATGTCGAGGGGATGTACATGCAGGCGCATTTCAGTGATGAGGAAGTGACGGCGAATACACGGAGTACGTTGAAGCTGTTGCCGGCGCGGTAGATTTTTGGAGGCCGCGAAGAGGCCATCACTGACACCAAAAATCTAAATCCCGCGCCGCACCCGCCCCGGCGCCTCCCCATAAATCTCCTTGAATTTCTTGCTGAACGCCGCTTGGGACTGATACCCCACCTGCACCGCAATATCACTCAACCCCAGATGCGATTGGCTCAACAAACTGAACGCCAATTCCATCCGCACCTGCGTCAGCAACACCCACGGTGACACCCCGGCCACCTTCACAAACGCGCGCATGAACGTGGCCCGGGACATGCTCGCCGCTTCCGCCAGACTTTCGATGGTCCACTCGTGAGCTGGATCGGCCAGCATCGCTTGCCAGGCACGACCCAGGCGTTTGTCGCCGAGCAGCGCCAGGGTGCCGCTGGCCGGTCCCAGCGTCGCCAGGTGCGCCCGCAGCATCAGGGTGAACAACGCCTGGGACAGGGCGTCGAGCAAAAACTTCGCCCCGGCCTGATTGCCCTCCGCCTCCCCGCGCAACACCTGGACCAACGCTGGCAACGGCCCATTCGCCGGCAACGCGCCGCTGGGGATCACCAGATAGTCCGGCAGCGACGCAAACAGCAGCGAGGCGCGGTTGTAGTGAAAGGTCCCGCAGAGCATGTCCAGATCGGCACTGGCGCCACCAATTCGATGCACCGGCAACGCGCCGCCGCGGATGATCTTTTGTGCCGTGGGCGCGACGGTTTTCCCGGGGCTGTGGATCACGTGAGGCGTGCCGCCGGGCAGCAGCAGGATGTCGCCCGCGCGCATGGGCAGGCGCTGGCCGTCGGGAAATTCCACGCGGCACTCGCCGGCCAACACGATGTGGTACGGCGCCATGCCCAGCGCTTGCTGCTCGTGGGCCAGAGCCCAGTCGCCCTGGAACTGGCAGCGCAAATCCAGCGTGCCGCGCACGTTGGCCAAAGTGATGAGTTTATCGATCGGATTCATTTGAGCGCATCGAAGAAAGAACTGAGCGGATCGAACAAACCCGAACCGCGCCAAAGGACAAAACTGAGCGTGTCGAAACAGTACACCCAACCCGCTGAGGAGTTAACGCTATGTTCCATAACTGGTCCGAACTGCTGCCCACCATCCAGAAAGCCTTTGGCGCCCTGGGCAAGAGCAACCCGAAAATGGTCAAGGCCTACATGGCCCTTGGCGAAGCGGCTGCGGAAAACGATGTGCTGGATGCCAAGACCCGCGAGCTGATCTCCATTGCCGTGGCGATCACTACCCGTTGTGATGGGTGTATCGCGGCGCATACGGATGCGGCGATCAAGGCTGGGGCGAGTCGCGAAGAAGTCGCCGCGACACTGGCGACGGCGATTTCGCTGAATGCCGGGGCGGCGTACATCTACTCGCTGCGCACGCTGGAGGCGTATGACTCACTGAAAGGTTGAGCGCACCGATCGTTCCCACGCTCTGCGTGGGAATGCCGCCATGGACGCTCTGCGTCCGCCTTTGGGACGCGGAGCGTCCCGGGATGCATTCCCACGCAGAGCGTGGGAACGATCGGCGTTAGACCATCGCCGCAAAGTTCAGCCTGAACTGTTGCGGCGTCACGCCCAGTCGGCGGTTGAACACGCTGCGCATGTGCTGGGCATCGCGAAACCCGCATTGATACGCCACCGTCTTCAGCGGCGACGTGGTGCTTTCCAACAGCACCCGCGCCGCATCCACCCGCGCCCGCTCGACGAATTCCGCCGGGGTCACTTTCGCTTCCTTGGCAAACACCCGTGAAAAATTGCGCGCGCTCATGTTGGCCGCATTCGCGAGATCGGCGAGGGTCAAGTCGCCGGTAAGGTTGGCGAGCACATAGAGCTGCACCAGCGCCACCGCCGAGGTCGGTTCGGCGTGGGGCGTGAGGAACGGACTGAACTGCGATTGCCCGCCAGAGCGCTGGGTGAACACCACCAAACGCTTGGCCACGCTGAGCGCCACTTCCGGGCCGTGATCGCGCCCCAGCAGATACAGCGACAGATCGATTCCCGCCGTGACCCCCGCCGAGGTGTAGAGCTCGCCGTCCTGCACGTACAACCGATCCGCGTCCACCTGGGCGGACGGACACAACGCCGCCAGCGCCACCGCATCGCCCCAATGCGTGGTGACGGTGCGCCCATCGAGCAACCCGGCCCGGGCCAGCATGAACGCACCGTTGCAGATCGACCCAAACCGCTGCGCCCGCGCGCAGGCCTCGCGCAGCCAGGTGTCGAACGTCGCGCCGAAATTCAGGAACGGCAACTGCGGCCCGCCCGCCACCAACAGCAAGTCGTAAGCCTCCAGCGCTTCGCTGAAATGCCGGTGCGCGTTCAGGGACAAGCCGTTGGAACACGGCATCATCCCGCGCTCGACCCCGATCACCTCCAGCCGATAGTGATCCTCGGGCGCGAGGAACCGATTGGCCTCGGCGAACACATCCATGGGGCCGGTGACGTCCAGGGACTGCACACCGGAAAACACCACGATGGCGACGGATTTTTGCATGGTTCGAAACGCCTCTGACTTCAGACCTGTGGCAAACACAAAACCTGTGGCGAGGGGGCTTGCCCCCGTTGGGCTGCGAAGCGGCCCCATTTCAGGCTCACCGCGTGTGCCGGGATGGCGAGTGCTGCGCACTCCAACGGGGGCAAGCCCCCTCGCCACAATGGGTCATTCGCAACCAACCCTAGCGAAACACCGCCCAACAAGCGAGGTTGGCGCGATATGCATGCTCATTGGCCGGGATCGCAGCCATGGATCGATTGTCCGGTTTCGGGTGCGGGCACAGACTTTCCCCATCAGCGCCGCCACGGCGTTCCCCACGAGGAAAGCACCATGAGCAGCATCATTGCCGGCATCAAAATCCCCGACAGCGCATTGGCCAGTGCCACCACCGAATACATCCGCGACGTCGAATCCGACTTGTTGTTCCACCACTCGCGCCGGGTATTCCTGTTCGGCGCCTTGAGCGGTGAACGCAAGCAACTGGCTTACAACCCGGAGTTGCTCTACGTCGGCGCGATGTTCCACGACCTGGGTCTGGTGGAAGGTCAGCGCAGCGATAACGAGCGGTTTGAAGTCGACAGTGCCAATGCGGCCAAGGCCTTCCTCAAGCCTTACGGGTTGAGCGAGGACGATATCGAACAGGTGTGGTTGTCGATTGCCCTGCACACCACGCCAGGCGTGCCGCAACACCTGCGGCCGAATGTGGCGCTGGTCACGGCAGGGGTTGAGATGGATGTGCTGGGTATCGATTACGCCGCGTTCCCGACGGCGCAGCGCGAGGCGGTGGTGCATGCCCACCCCCGTGGCGAAGGCTTCAAGGAATGCATCCTGTGTGCGTTCGCCAATGGCTTCAAACACAAGCCCGACACCACGTTCGGCACGGTGAACGCGGATGTGCTGGTGGACAGCGAGCCGGGGTTCAAGCCGATGAACTTTGTCGAGATCATCCGCAAATCCCCTTGGGCTGCCTGACCCCACACTGATCGTTCCCAGGTTCTGCGTGGGAATGCAGCCCGGGACGCTCCGCGTCCCAAAGCGTGACGCGGAGCGTCACAAGAGGCATTCCCACGCGGAGCGTGGGAACGATCATCAGGCCACTTCCGGCGCCTGTTGCGCCCGGCGCACGTCCGGTTGCTTCCAGGAATCGGCAGCGCCTTCTTCGATCGCTTGCTGAATCGCCTTTTTGCGCGATTCTTCGGCGCGGCGGCTGAAGAACCACACCAGGAAAGTCACGATCGACACCGCCAGCAGAATCAGACTGGCCACCGCGTTGATTTCCGGCTTCACGCCCAGACGCACCGCCGAGAACACTTCCATCGGCAGGGTCGTCGACCCCGGACCCGACACGAAGCTCGCCAACACCAGGTCATCCAGCGACAGCGCGAAGGACATCATCCCGCCCGCCGCCAGCGATGGCGCGATCATCGGAATGGTGATCAGGAAGAACACCTTCCATGGCCGCGCACCCAAGTCCATGGCGGCCTCTTCGATGGACAGGTCCAGCTCACGCAAGCGCGCCGACACCACCACCGCCACATACGCCGCACAGAACGTGGTGTGGGCGATCCAGATGGTGACGATGCCGCGTTCCTGGGGCCAACCGATCATCTGCGCCATGGCCACGAACAGCAGCAACAGCGACAGACCGGTGATCACTTCCGGCATCACCAACGGCGCGGTGACCAGGCCACCGAACAGCGTGCGGCCCTTGAAGCGCGTGATCCGCGTCAGGACGAACGCCGCCAATGTGCCCAGCGCTACGGCCGCAATCGCGGTGTAGCAGGCGATTTCCAGCGAACGCACCACCGAGCCCATCAGTTGGGTGTTGTCGAGCAAACCGACGTACCACTTGATCGACCAGCCACCCCACACCGTTACCAGTTTCGAGGCGTTGAACGAGTAGATCACCAGGATCAGCATCGGTGCGTAGATGAACAGCAGACCCAACACCAGCATCAGGCTGGAGAAACGGAAGTTCTTCATTCTTTGCCCTCCATTTCCTTGGCCTGACTGCGGTTGAACAGGATGATCGGCACAATCAGGATCGCCAGCATCACCACCGCCAGGGCGGACGCCACCGGCCAGTCACGGTTGTTGAAGAACTCTTGCCACAGCACTTTACCGATCATCAGGGTTTCCGGACCGCCGAGCAGTTCCGGGATCACGAACTCGCCCACCACCGGAATGAACACCAGCATGCAGCCGGCGACGATGCCGTTTTTCGACAGAGGAATGGTGATCTTCCAGAAGCTGTTGAAGGTGCTCGAACCCAGGTCGGACGCGGCTTCCAGCAGGCTGTTGTCGTGCTTCACCAGGTTGGCGTAGAGCGGCAGGATCATGAACGGCAAGTACGAATACACAACGCCGATGTACACCGCGAGGTTGGTGTTGAGGATCTGCAGCGGTTCGTTGATCCAGCCCATGGTCATCAGGAAACCGTTGAGCAGACCGTTGTTGCTGAGGATGCCCATCCACGCGTAAACGCGGATCAGGATTGCGGTCCAGGTCGGCATCATGATCAGCAGCACCAGCACCGTTTGCAGCTCTTTACGGGCGCTGGCAATGGCGTAGGCCATCGGGTAACCGATCAGCAGGCACAGCACGGTGCTGATCAGCGCCATCTTCAGCGAGCCGAGGTAGGCGGCGATGTACAACTCGTCGTCGCCGAGCATCGCGTAGTTGCCCAGGTTCAACAGCACCTGGAGCTTCTGGTCGATGAAGCTGTAGATCTCGGTGTACGGCGGGATAGCCACGTCGGCTTCGGCAAAGCTGATCTTCAGGACGATGAAGAACGGCAGCATGAAGAACATGAACAGCCAGATGAACGGAACCCCGATGACCAGTTGGCGGCCACCGGGAATTATTCGGTTGAGGCGGCGTTTGAATTTGCGCATGTTCATGAGCGAAGTACCACGCCGCTGTCATCTTCCCAGTACACGTAGACCTGATCGCCCCAGGTCGGACGCTGGCCACGGCGCTCGGCGTTGGCGACGAACGATTGCACCAGTTTGCCGCTCGGCAATTCGACGTAGAACACCGAGTGACCGCCGAGGTAGGCGATGTCATGCACCTTGCCGCTGGACCAGTTGTACTCGCAGGTCGGCATTTCGGCGGTGACCAGCAGTTTCTCCGGGCGGATCGCGTAGGTGACGGACTTGTCCTGCACCGAGGTGCTGATGCCGTGGCCGACGTAGATCTGCCGATCCAGGTCTTTGCAGGTGATGGTCGCGTGGCCTTCAGCGTCGTCGATCACTTCGCCTTCGAAGATGTTGACGTTGCCGATGAATTCGCAGACCAGGCGACTGGTCGGGGTTTCGTAGATGTCGATCGGGCTGCCGATCTGGGCGATCCAGCCCAGGTGCATGATCGCGATGCGCTCGGCCATGGTCATGGCCTCTTCCTGGTCGTGGGTCACCATCACGCAGGTTACGCCGACGCGCTCGATGATCTCCACCAGCTCCAACTGCATTTGCGAACGCAGCTTTTTATCCAGTGCGCCCATCGGTTCGTCGAGCAGCAACAGCTTCGGCCGCTTGGCCAGCGAACGGGCCAGGGCCACACGCTGACGCTGGCCACCGGACAACTGATGCGGCTTGCGCTTGGCGTACTGCGTCATCTGAACCAGCTTGAGCATGTCCGCGACACGGGCATCGACTTCAGCGGCGGGGATCTTGTCTTGCTTAAGGCCGAAGGCAATGTTCTGCGCCACGGTCATGTGCGGGAACAAGGCGTAGGACTGGAACATCATGTTGATCGGTCGCTCGTACGGCGGCATCTCGGTGATGTCGACGCCGTCGAGGTAAATGCGCCCCTCCGTGGGCCGTTCAAACCCTGCGAGCATGCGCAGCAAGGTGGATTTGCCCGATCCCGAACCGCCGAGCAGGGCGAAGATCTCGCCTTTCTTGATTTCCAGGGACACGTCGTCCACGGCAATCGTCTCGTCGAACTTCTTCGTGACCCGGTCGATTTTGACCAACACCTGTTTAGGTGTCTGGTCGCCCTCGAGGGCTTTCTTATAGGCGCCGGAGGCAACTGCCATTTACGAAACTCCCAGAAAAAAAGAGTGCAGTTCGCCCGAGGTGGGCCAACTTTGGATAGTTTGAGCCTTGAAGCTATTTACCCGTCTTGACCGTGGTCCAGCTGCGGGTCATCAAACGTTGAATCTTGGGCGGCAGCTCGACCGACACGTAGGTCTTGTCGAGCACGGCCTGCGGTGGATACACCGATTCGTCCGTGCGGATGGATTGCTCCATCAATTTGTCCGAGCCAGGGTTGGGGTTGGCATAGCCGACCGAATCACTGACCTGGGCAATCACTTCAGGTTTGAGCAAATAGTTGATGAAGGCGTGGGCTTCCTTGACGTTGGACGAGTCCTTTGGAATCGCCAGCATGTCGAACCACAGCGCCCCACCCTCTTTCGGAATGGTGTAGGCCACCTTCACGCCCTTGCCCGCTTCGGCGGCCCTGGCCTTGGCCTGGAACATGTCGCCGGAGAAACCGATGGCGATGCAGATGTCGCCGTTGGCCAGGTCGGTGATGTATTTGGACGAGTGGAAGTAGGTCACGTACGGGCGCACCGCGAGCAGCTTGGCGGTGGCCTTTTTGTAATCGTCAGGGTTGGTGCTGTTGGCGTTGAGGCCCATGTAGTTGAGCACGGTGGGCATCATTTCATCGGCGGAATCGAGGAACGCCACGCCGCAGCTGTGCAGTTTCTTGATGTTCTCCGGCTCGAACAGCACGCTCCAGGAATCGATCTTGTCGACGCCCAGCACTTGCTTGATCTTGTCGACGTTGTAACCGATGCCGTTGGTGCCCCACAGGTACGGCACGGCGTACTGGTTGCCCGGATCGTTCTGTTCCAGGCGCTTGAGCAGCACCGGGTCGAGGTTGGCGTAGTTGGTCAGCAACTTGCGGTCGAGCTTCTGGAACGCGCCCGCCTTGATCTGCTTGCCGAGGAAGTGGTTGGACGGCACGACCACGTCGTAGCCGGTGCGCCCGGCCAGCAACTTGCCTTCCAGGGTTTCGTTACTGTCGAACACGTCGTACACCGGTTTGATCCCGGTTTCTTTCTGGAAGTCGGCCAGGGTGGTCGAGCCGATGTAATCCGACCAGTTATAAACATGCACCGTACCGGCGGCCTGGACACTGACGGCAAGCGTCAGCCCGGCGCCGACCAGCAGGGCATTGCGTAACAAAGAAAAAATAGGCACGTGGAGGTCCTCTAAAATTAGTTGGGCCCAAGTTGCCCAGCGTTACATGACAGCCATGGCTGCCTGGCAACAAAACCGGCGCGCAACTTACCCTCGATAAACCTTTCCAGCAAAACTTTCCGTCATTTAATTATTCCTGTTGCCGCCACCGCGCAGGCAGCGGCAACAGGATGTCGCCTCAAACCGGCTTATTTACCGGATTTGATCTTGGTCCAGCTGCGGGTCAGGTCACGCTGAGTAGCGGCCGGCAAATCGGCAATCGCGTACAACTTGGCCTGCACGTCGGCTGTCGGGTAGATGCCTGGGTCCGAGGTGATGTCCTTGCTCACGAACTGGGTCGCTTCGGCGTTACCGTTAGGGAAACGCACGGCGTTGGTGATGTCGGCCATCACTTTCGGCTGCAACAGGTAGTTCATGAACTTGTAGGCACCGTCGACGTTTTCCGCGTCTTTCGGAATAGCGACCATGTCGTAGAAGCTGCCCGCGCCTTCTTTCGGAATGGCGTAGCTGACTTTGACCTTGTCACCGGCTTCAGCAGCGCGGGACTTGGCTTGTTGCACGTCACCCGAGTAACCCACGGCTACGCAGATGTTGCCGTTGGCCAGGTCGGAGATGTACTTGGACGAGTGGAAGTAGGTGACCGAAGGACGAATCTTGAGGAACAGCTCTTCGGCTTTCTTGATGTCTTCTTTCTTCTGGCTGTCGGTTGGCAGGCCCAGGTAGTGCAGCGCGACCGGCAGCATTTCGGTCGGCGAATCGAGGAAGCTCACACCGCAGCCCTTGAGCTTGGCGATGTTTTCAGGCTTGAACAGGATGTCCCAGGAATCGATGGTGTCGACGCCCAACGCGGCTTTGACTTTCTCCGCGTTGTAACCGATGCCGATCGAGCCCCACATGTAAGGGAAGGCGTGTTTGTTGTCCGGGTCGCTGACGGAAACCGCTTTAAGCAGCGATTTGTTCAGGTTGCCGTAGTTGGACAGCTTGGACTTGTCCAGCTCCTGGTAAACCCCGGCCTTGATCTGCTTGGCGAGGAAGTTGTTCGACGGCACGACCACGTCGTAACCGGACTTGCCTGCCAGCAACTTGGCTTCCAGGGTTTCGTTGCTGTCGAAAACGTCATACACCACCTTGATCCCGGACTCTTTCTCGAAGTTCGCGATGGTGTCCGGTGCAATGTAGTCGGACCAGTTATAGACGTGCAGTACCTTGTCATCGGCCTGTACTGCACCCGCCATCACGCCCATCAGGGACATGGCGAGGAGGGTCTTGCCAGCTATCTTCATACCTAATGCCTTCATGTGGGTAATGCTCCAATTTTTCTTTTTAACCACGCGCTCAGCGGCCTGTTACTGGGCATCCGAACAACCGGTAGTCTGGCAAGTTCCGAGGCAGGCTTTCAAGGAAAGACCCCTCCTTTATTTGCACTGGGCGAAGTGCCGACCGCACACCTCGCCCAGAGCCTAGCACTTAGCCCTGCAACGCACTCAGGGTCAGGTCCAGGCACTTGCGCGCCTTGGCCACCAACTCATCGATTTCCGCCTTGGTAATCACCAATGGCGGGGAGATGATCATGGTGTCGCCCACGGCACGCATGATCAGGCCGTTGTCGAAGCAGAAAGTGCGGCAAATCATGCCCACGCCCTTGCCTTCGTAACGTTTGCGAGTGGCCTTGTCCTGGACCAGTTCGATGGCCCCCAACAGACCGACGCCGCGCACTTCTCCCACCAACGGGTGATCGTTCAGTTCCCGTAGACGCTTTTGCAAATAGGGTGCCGTTTCGGCGTGGACGCGCTCGATAATTTTTTCTTCGCGCAGGATGCGGATGTTTTCCAACGCTACCGCTGCGGCTACCGGGTGCCCGGAGTAGGTGAAACCGTGGTTGAAATCGCCACCCTCGTTGAGCACCTTCACCACTTCGTCACGCACGATCAGGCCACCCATCGGGATGTAGCCGGAGGTCAGGCCCTTGGCGATGGTCATCATGTCGGGCTTCAGATCGTAGTAATCGCTACCGAACCACTCACCAGTACGACCGAAACCACAGATCACTTCGTCGGCCACGAACAGGATGTCGTACTTGGCGAGGATTTCCTTGATGCGCGGCCAGTAGCTGTCGGGCGGCACGATCACGCCACCGGCGCCCTGAATCGGCTCGGCAATAAAGGCACCGACGTTATCCACGCCCAGTTCCAGGATTTTCTCTTCCAGTTGATTGGCGGCCCAGATACCGAACTCGTCCGGGCTCATGTCGCCGCCTTCACCGAACCAGTACGGCTGGGCAATGTGGACGATGCCCGGGATCGGCAGGTCGCCCTGTTCGTGCATGTACGTCATGCCGCCCAGGCTCGCGCCGGCCACGGTGGAACCGTGATAACCGTTCTTGCGGCTGATGATGACTTTCTTGTTCGGCTGGCCCTTGATCGCCCAATAGTGGCGGACCATGCGCAACATGGTGTCGTTGCCTTCGGAGCCGGAACCGGTGAAGAACACGTGGTTCATGCCTTCCGGCGCGATGTCGGAAATCGCCTTGGCCAGCTCCAGTACCGGCGGGTGAGCGGTCTGGAAGAACAGGTTGTAATAAGGCAGTTCGCGCATCTGCTTGGCAGCGGCGTCGGCCAGTTCATCGCGACCGTAACCGATCGCCACGCACCACAGGCCGGCCATGCCGTCGAGGATCTTGTTGCCTTCGCTGTCCCACAGATAAACGCCCTTGGCGCTGGTGATGATGCGCGGGCCTTTCTCTTTGAGCTGCTTGAAATCGCTGAACGGCGCCAGGTGGTGCTCGCTGCTCAAGGCTTGCCATTCACGGGTTTGCGGGTTGTTGCTGGTCATGCGAATTCTCCTAGTTATCCAGTGAAGGGCGCGGAAACTTCCGTCCGCGCCCCGGCGTATCAGACGGCGAAGAGCAGGAATTCCCGCTCCCACGAACTGATCACGCGCTTGAAGTTTTCATGCTCGGCCCGCTTGACCGCGACGTAGCCAGTAATGAATTTCTTGCCCAGGTATTTCTCGATGGTCGCGCTGTGTTCCATGCGTTCCAGCGCGTCTTCGATGGTCAGTGGCAGGCGCAGGTTGCGGCGTTCATAGCCACGGCCCACCACCGGCGCACTCGGGTTCAAGCCTTCGACCATGCCGATGTAGCCGCAGAGCAGGCTCGCGGCAATCGCCAGGTACGGGTTGGCGTCGGCGCCCGGCAGGCGGTTTTCCACCCGACGGTTTTGCGGGCCGGCATCCGGCACGCGCAGGCCTACGGTGCGGTTCTCTTCGCCCCACTCCACGTTCACCGGTGCCGAGGTGTCCGGCAGGAAGCGGCGGAACGAGTTGACGTTCGGGGCGAACAGCGGCAGCAGCTCGGGGATCAGTTTCTGCAAACCACCGATGTGGTGCAGGAACAACTGGCTCATGGTCCCGTCTTCATTGGAGAAGACGTTCTTGCCGGTCTCGATATCGATGATGCTCTGGTGGATATGCATCGCGCTGCCGGGTTCGCCGGTCATGGGCTTGGCCATGAACGTCGCCGCGACGTCGTGCTTGAGCGCGGCTTCGCGCATGGTGCGCTTGAACACCAGGATCTGGTCGGCCAGGGACAGGGCATCGCCGTGACGGAAGTTGATTTCCATCTGCGCCGTGCCGTCCTCGTGGATCAGTGTGTCGAGGTCCAGCTCCTGCAGTTCGCACCAGTCGTAGACGTCTTCGAACAGCGGGTCGAACTCGTTCGCCGCTTCAATGGAGAACGACTGGCGACCGGTTTCCGGGCGACCGGAACGGCCGATGGGCGGTTGCAGCGGGAAGTCCGGGTCTTCGCAGCGCTTGGTCAGGTAAAACTCCATTTCCGGCGCCACGATCGGCTGCCAGCCCTTGTCGGCATAGAGTTTCAGGACCTTCTTCAATACGTTGCGCGGCGACAGCTCGATCGGGTTGCCTTGCTTATCGTAGGTGTCGTGGATCACCTGAGCCGTGGGCTCGATAGACCAGGGCACCAGGTACACCGCGTTCTGGTCGGGGCGGCAGATCATGTCGATGTCGGCCGGGTCGAGCAGTTCGTAATAGATGTCGTCTTCGACATAGTCGCCGGTCACGGTCTGCAACAGAACGCTCTCGGGCAGGCGCATGCCTTTTTCGGCAATGAACTTGTTGGTCGGCGAAATCTTGCCCCGGGTGATCCCGGTCAAGTCGGCGATCATGCATTCGACTTCTGTGATCTTGTGGTCTTTCAACCAATCGGTGAGCTGGTCGAGGTTGTTACTCATAAATGCCTCTGGGCTGAGTTTCCTGACTCTGATAAGTCAGGCGTTGTTTGACGCATCGGCGTCGCGTGTTACAGATTGCCACTGCAAGGGCCGCGCACAAACACCCGCCGCGACCAGGGCGTGGGTGAGAGAGAGCGTAGCCGGACGTGCAGAATCATGAGCAGGGCCCGACGCATTGGCCGGGCCGCTGAAGTAAAACGGTTCTATATTGGGAGTACGGGCAGTAAAGAGAATGTCGTGCAGACCGTCCAGAATATCGGACGGGGCCAGCGAGGCCACCGGGGAAGGAAGAGTCGACGGCACGCCTTTGGCAACTTGGGCCTTGGCGTGAACGCAACGATCGCCACTGATGTGATAAGCATGCAGACCGTTCTGCCCAGAGCAGACGGCGACGCCGATTGACGGCAGGCGAGACATGAAGCACCCCGGTATTATTGCTGTTATGGGTTTGAATCGAGCTTAGCCTTGTTCATTTTTTTACACAACACCCCCGTAAAAAATACAACACGGCCCGCTCAAGCCTGCGGGCGCCAAAGCGTCCAAAGGCATAAAAACGCCCCAAACTGCCTCAAAAAAGCCGCGTGAGCGCTTTTTTAGGGCAAAAAAGGCCTCGCTTGACTTCGGCATGCCGTTCGGGTTGACTGAAACCCGAAGAGATCAATGATTGATATTTTTAACAACAAAGGTGTTGCATCATGTCGGTACCCCCGCGTGCCGTTCAGCTTAACGAAGCGAACGCGTTCCTTAAGGAACATCCTGAGGTTCTGTACGTTGACCTTCTGATTGCGGATATGAATGGTGTGGTGCGCGGCAAGCGCATTGAACGCACCAGCCTCCACAAGGTTTACGAGAAAGGCATCAACCTGCCGGCCTCTCTATTTGCTCTGGATATCAATGGCTCGACGGTGGAAAGCACCGGCCTGGGCCTGGACATCGGCGATGCTGACCGAATCTGCTATCCAATCCCCGACACCCTGTGCAATGAGCCTTGGCAAAAGCGCCCTACCGCGCAACTGCTGATGACCATGCACGAAATCGAAGGTGAACCTTTCTTCGCGGATCCCCGTGAAGTCTTGCGTCAAGTGGTGACCAAGTTCGATGACATGGGTCTGACGATCTGTGCCGCGTTCGAACTGGAGTTCTACCTGATCGACCAGGAAAACGTGAACGGCCGACCGCAACCGCCACGCTCGCCGATCTCCGGCAAACGCCCGCATTCGACACAGGTCTACCTGATCGACGACCTCGACGAATACGTCGACTGCCTCCAGGACATTCTGGAAGGTGCGAAGGAGCAAGGTATCCCGGCCGACGCCATCGTCAAGGAAAGTGCCCCGGCGCAGTTCGAAGTGAACCTGCACCACGTCGCCGACCCGATCAAGGCTTGCGACTATGCGGTACTGCTCAAGCGCCTGATCAAGAACATCGCCTACGACCATGAGATGGACACCACCTTCATGGCCAAGCCTTACCCAGGCCAGGCGGGTAACGGGCTGCACGTCCACATCTCGATTCTCGACCGTGACGGCAAGAATATTTTTGCCAGCGAGGATCCCGAGCAGAACGCCGCACTGCGTCACGCGATCGGCGGTGTGCTCGAGACCCTACCGGCGCAAATGGCTTTCCTGTGCCCGAACGTCAACTCGTACCGTCGTTTCGGCGCACAGTTCTACGTGCCGAACTCGCCGTGCTGGGGCCTGGACAACCGGACCGTGGCGATTCGCGTACCGACCGGCTCGTCCGATGCGGTGCGTATCGAGCACCGCGTGGCCGGCGCCGATGCCAACCCGTACCTGCTGATGGCTTCGGTCCTGGCAGGCGTGCATCACGGCCTGACCAACAAGATCGAGCCGGGCGCGCCCGTGGAAGGCAACTCCTACGAGCAGAACGAGCAAAGCCTGCCGAACAACCTGCGTGATGCACTGCGCGAGCTGGACGACAGCGAAGTCATGGCCAAGTACATCGATCCGAAGTACATCGATATCTTCGTGGCCTGCAAGGAAAGTGAGCTGGAGGAATTCGAACACTCTATCTCCGACCTTGAGTACAACTGGTACCTGCATACCGTTTAAGCGGTTGCCGTGAAAAAAGAACGCCGTCGGCTGATGAAGCTGACGGCGTTTTTTTATGGCCTGCATAAAACCCTGTGGCGAGGGGGGCTTGCCCCCGTTGGGCGGCGTAGCAGCCCCAAATTAAACCAGACACACCGCATGAGCCGGATTTGGGAGTGCTGCGCACTCCAACGGGGGCAAGCCCCCTCGCCGCAGGGTATGGCTCAATCCCATCCTCTGCGTACAATGCCCGCTGCCCCGCAGGAGACTCCAATGACGCGCCCCGCCCCTATCCGCAAACCCCGCGCACGCAGCCAGGCGCGGATCGATTCGATCCTCGATGCCGCCCGCACGCTGCTCGCCGCCGAGGGCGTGGCCAGCCTGTCGATCTACAGCGTCGCCGAGCGTGCGGAGATTCCGCCCTCCTCCGTCTACCACTTCTTCGCCAGCGTTCCGGCCCTGCTCGAAGCCCTGACCGCCGACGTCCACGCCGCGTTCCGCGCCTGCCTGCTAGAACCGATCGACCACGCAGCCCTCAGCGGCTGGCGTGACCTGTCGCGGCTGGTGGAACAGCGCATGCTCGACATCTACGGCGAAGACGCCGCCGCCCGCCAGTTGATCCTTGCCCAACACGGCCTGACCGAAGTCACCCAGGCCGACCGTCAGCACGACATCGAACTGGGCGACTTGATGCACAAGCTGTTCGATCATCACTTCGAGCTGCCGAGGCTGCCCAAGGATGTCGATGTGTTTGCGTTGGCCATGGAGCTGGGGGATCGGGTGTATGCACGTTCGGTGCAGCAGCACGGGCAGATCACACCGCGAATGGCCGAGGAAGGGATGCGGGTGTTCGATGCGTATCTGGGGCTTTACCTGCCGCCGTACTTGCCCAAGCGCACCCTCTGATCGTTCCCACGCACCACGGGGGAATGCCTCCAGAGACGCTCTGCGTTCCAATGGGACGCGGAGCGTCCCGGGCTGCATTCCCACGCAGAGCGTGGGAACGATCGGGGCCTACCTTTCGGCATTGTTTACAACTTGGCGATCGACACTTCAGTGGATTTCACGAAGGCAATCACTTCGCTGCCGACCACCAGTTCCAGCTCTTTCACCGAACGGGTAGTGATGACGGAAGTAACGATGCCCGACGCGGTCTGCACGTCGATTTCCGACAGCACGTCACCCAATACGATTTCCTTGATCGAGCCTTTGAACTGGTTACGAACGTTGATGGCTTTGATAGTCATGCGATTTCTCCTCGAGTCGAAATGAGCCGCAAGCTCCAAGCTACAAGCCGCAAGTAAAAGCGCTCTGCTTCTTCTTGCCGCTTGAAGCTTGCAACTTACCGCTGCTTCTATTGCGCCCAACGCAGTTGCGTAGGCAAGGGTGAAACGGGTTCCGGTTCCGGCGGCTCGCCCGGCAGGGACAGCACGCGGTTGAGGACTTCGGTTTCCAGCGCCGCCAGCCGATGGGAGCCGCGCACCCGAGGGCGCGGCAGTTCCACGTGCAGGTCGAGGCCGACTTCGCCGTCTTCGATCAGGATCACCCGATCGGCAATCGCCACCGCTTCACTGACGTCGTGGGTCACCAGCAACACAGTGAAGCCGTGCTTTTGCCAGAGCCGTTCGATCAGCTGCTGCATTTCAATTCGGGTCAGGGCATCCAGGGCGCCCAAAGGCTCATCCAGCAGCAGCAAGCGCGGTTGATGGATCAGCGCGCGGGCCAGGGCCACACGTTGCTTCTGCCCACCGGACAGCGCGGCTGGCCACTCATTGGCGCGATCCGCCAGGCCCACCGACTCCAGCGCTTCCAACGCTTGAGGGCGCCAGTTGCCCTTAAGCCCCAGGCCGACGTTGTCGATGACCTTTTTCCACGGCAGCAGACGCGCTTCCTGGAACATCAATCGCGTGTCTTCCCGGGCATCGCTCAGTGGCGCCGAACCGGCCAGCAGCTCGCCGCCCGTAGGCTTGTCGAGACCGGCGAGCAAGCGCAGCAGGGTACTTTTGCCACAGCCGCTGCGACCGACCACCGCCACGAATTGCCCGGCCGGAATATGCAGGTCGACCTCGCGCAGCACTTGCCGCGAACCAAAGGTCTTTTGCAGCTTGCGCACGGCCAGCGGAATCCCGCGCAGCAGGCGTGGAGGTTGTTGAGCGGTCATGCGGCACCTCCTTTGGCAACCTGATACGCCGGATGCCAGCGCAACCAAACGCGCTCAAGTCCACGGGCCGCGAGGTCAGCCAGTTTGCCGAGCACCGCGTACAACAGAATCGCCAGCACCACCACGTCGGTCTGCAAAAACTCCCGGGCATTCATCGCCAGGTAGCCAATGCCGGAACTGGCGGAAATGGTTTCGGCCACGATCAGCGTCAGCCACATGAACCCCAGAGCGAAACGCACACCGACCAGAATCGAAGGCAACGCCCCCGGCAAAATCACCTGACGGAACAGGCTGAAACCGGACAAGCCATAACTGCGCGCCATCTCTACCAGCGCCGGATCGACGTTGCGGATGCCGTGATACGTGTTGAGGTAGATCGGGAACAACGTGCCCAGGGCCACGAGGAAAATCTTCGCCGACTCATCGATGCCGAACCACAGGATCACCAGCGGAATCAGCGCCAGGTGCGGCACGTTGCGGATCATCTGCACCGAACTGTCGAGCAGGCGTTCGCCCCACTTCGACAGACCGGTGATGAAACCCAAGGCCAGACCAATGCCGCCGCCAATGGTGAAACCGAGTGCCGCACGCCAGCCGCTGATGGCCAGGTGGGTCCAGATTTCACCGCTGCGCACCAGACTCACGCCCGCCTCGATCACCGCGATGGGCGCCGGCAGGATCCGCGTCGACAACCAGCCCGCCGACACCGACAACTGCCACACCGCCAACAGCAACACCGGCAACGCCCAGGGCGCGAGGTTGTGGATAATTCTTTTCATGGCGGCGCCTCAGCTCTGGGACGCGGCTTTGGGAAGAATGTCGTTGGCCACCATTTCGCCGAACGGGCTGACGAAGTTGGCACCTTGGGGTTGTTCCGGACGCTGCACGTCGATGTGCGGGAACAGCAATTCGGCCACGCGGTAAGCCTCTTCCAAGTGTGGATAACCGGAGAAGATGAACGTGTCGATGCCCAGGTCCGCGTATTCCTTCATCCGCGCAGCCACGGTCGGACCGTCGCCTACCAGCGCCGTCCCGGCACCGCCGCGCACCAGGCCTACGCCGGCCCACAGGTTAGGGCTGACTTCCAGGTTGTCGCGGCTGCCGCCATGCAGCGCGGCCATGCGTTGCTGGCCGACCGAATCGAAACGCGACAGGGACGCTTGCGCCCGAGCGATGGTTTCGTCGTCCACATGGGAGATCAGCCGATCCGCCGCCGCCCACGCTTCCTCGTTGGTTTCCCGCACGATCACATGCAAACGAATACCGAAGCGCACGGTACGCCCGAGCTTCGCCGCTTTGGCGCGCACTTGTTCAATCTTCTCGGCCACGGCCGCTGGAGGTTCGCCCCAGGTCAGGACCATCTCCACTTGCTCGGCTGCCAAGTCTTGAGCTGCTTCCGAAGAACCGCCGAAGTACAGCGGCGGACGCGGTTGCTGGATCGGCGGATAGAGCAACTTCGCGCCCTTCACGCTGATGTGCTGACCGTCGTAATCCACGGTTTCGCCTTCCAGCACCCGGCGCCAGATGCGGGTGAATTCCACCGACGCCTGATAACGCTCTTCGTGGCTGAGGAACAAACCATCGCCGGCCAGTTCATCTGGATCGCCACCGGTCACCAGGTTGAACAGCGCACGACCGCCGGACAGTCGATCCAGGGTCGCTGCCTGCCGCGCCGCCACCGTCGGGGAAATGATCCCGGGGCGCAGGGCGACAAGGAATTTCAGACGCTGGGTCACCGGGATCAGCGACGCGGCCACCAGCCACGAGTCTTCACAGGAGCGGCCGGTCGGGATCAACACCCCGCCGAAACCCAGGCGATCCGCTGCCTGGGCGATCTGCTGCAAATAACCGTGGTCAACGGCGCGAGCGCCTTCGGCGGTGCCAAGGTAATGGCCGTCGCCGTGGGTAGGCAGGAACCAGAAAATATTGAGGCTCATGGAGTGGTCTCCTTGGGAAATTCGAATTACTGCGCTTTGGCAACGGCTGCCGGTGGCGTCCAGATCACGTCTTTAATGCTGAGCGGCTTGGGAATCAGCTTGAGCTGGTAGAAGCTGTCGGCGATTTTCTGTTGCGCGGCGACCACTTCCGGGGTCAGGAACAGCGCGCCGTAGCCCTGGCGTTTTACCGAAGTCAGGGTGATCTCTGGCGACAGGCCGAGCAGTGGCGACACCTGTTTGGTCACGTCTTCCGGGTTGGCTTTGGACCATTCCCCAACGGCGCGCACTTCTTCGACGAGGGTCTTGATCACCTCGGGGTTTTTCTGTGCGTAAGGCTTGGTCGCCAGGTAGAACTGATGGTTGTCGACGATGCCTTGGCCATCACGCAGGGTGCGTGCTTGCAGTTGCTGTTCGGCGGCCGCCTGGTACGGGTCCCAGATCACCCAGGCATCGACGCTGCCGCGTTCGAACGCAGCGCGGGCATCGGCGGGTGGCAGGAATACGGTCTGGATATCGGTGTATTTGAGGCCGGCGTCTTCGAGCGCGCGGACCAGCAGGTAATGAACGTTGGAGCCCTTGTTCAGGACGACTTTCTTGCCCTTGAGGTCGGCAACGGATTTGATCGTCGAGTCCTTCGGCACCAGGATCGCTTCGCTGTGAGGTGCTGGCGGTTCGTAGGCGACGTAGAGCAGATCGGCACCGGCGGCTTGAGCGAAGACGGGCGGGGTTTCGCCGGTGACGCCGAAGTCAATCGAGCCGACGTTCAGGCCTTCCAGCAGTTGCGGGCCGCCGGGGAATTCAGTCCATTGCACGTCCACGCCTTGGGCGGCGAGGCGTTTTTCCAGGGTACCTTTGGCCTTGAGCAGCACCAGGGTGCCGTACTTCTGATAACCGATTCGCAATGTCTCGGCTTGTGCTTGGGAAATAACGCCGAAGGACACAGCCGCCACAAACAGGGCGACCAGACCACGACGCAAAATGACAGTGCGCATAGCGCTCTCCTATTTGCTGTTGGGTGTTGGCTGCACCTGCTTGGCCGTTGGCGGCTGAGTAAGGTGAGTGGATCAAATTCGGGGTAAGGCTCAAATGCTCCAGCGAGCACTCAACAAACGTTCGTTCAAGAGGTTCGGGTCGATCGGCTTGGGCCGTCGCGCCATGGCGCTGAAAAACAGCTCCAGGGATTCAGTCAATCGTTGCTCCAGCTCCGGCGCCAATTGCGCCTGGGCACTGCCTTCGCCGTAAGCGATCTGGCTGTCCACGGCGAAAATCCCGTGGAGCATTTCCTGGGCCTTGAGTGCCGACAGCACTGGTTTGAGCGCGTAATCCACCGCCAGCATGTGGGCGATGCTGCCGCCGGTCGCCATTGGCAACACCACTTTGTGCGCCAGGGCGCGCTCGGGCAGCAAGTCGAGTACGGTTTTCAAGGCACCGGAGAACGACGCCTTGTACACCGGCGTCGCGATCAGCAGGCCGTCGGCGTTTTCAATCTGTTGCAGCAGGTCGATTACCTTCGGGCTGTCGAAGCGTGCGTGCAGCAAGTCTTCGGCCGGGAAGTCCCGTACCTGATAACTCACTACTTCCACCCCTTGTTCCTGCAACCAGCGTTGCGAACGCTCCAGCAACACCCCGGAACGAGAGCGTTGGCTGGGGCTGCCACCGAGTGAGACGACCAGCATTCAGGTGATTCCTTGAGCGGTGTGGCGATTCGCAGTGTGCGATCTCGCTTTGATGGAAGTGACCTTAACAGGTGATTTATATATCCATAAATCATATTTATTCATTTGGTTATTCTTTAAAGAACTATGCGATACACCTTTCTCCAGACAAAAAAACAGGCCGTAAAAACGGCCTGAAAAATCCCCTGCTTTGTGAATACACATACCCCCTGTAGGAGCGAGGCTTGCCCGCGAAGAGGCCATCACGGCTTGCATCAATGGCGGCCTTGATGACGCCTTCGCGGGCAAGCCTCGCTCCTACAGGGGTTGCTGATCGTTCCCACGCAGAGCGTAGGAACGATCATTAACGATTCGGCTGCGGCGTCAGGCGCAGGTACGGCTTCACCGCGCGATAGCCCTTGGGAAAGCGTTTCTTGATTTCGTCTTCGTCCTTGAGCGACGGCACGATCACCACTTCATCACCGTCCTGCCAGTTGGCCGGGGTGGCCACCTTGTAGTTGTCGGTGAGTTGCAGCGAGTCGATCACCCGCAGGATTTCATGGAAGTTACGGCCGGTGCTCGCCGGGTAGGTGATGGTTAGCCGAACCTTCTTGTTCGGGTCGATCACGAACAGCGAGCGTACGGTCAGGGTGTCGTTGGCGTTCGGGTGAATCAGGTCGTACAGGTCCGAGACCTTGCGATCAGCGTCGGCGAGGATCGGGAAGTTGACGATCGTGTTCTGGGTTTCGTTGATGTCCTCGATCCACTTGTGGTGCGAGTCCACCGGGTCCACCGACAGTGCGATGGCTTTGACGCCACGTTTGGAGAATTCATCCTTGAGCTTGGCGGTAAAGCCCAGTTCGGTGGTGCACACCGGGGTGAAGTCCGCCGGATGGGAAAACAGCACGCCCCAGCTATCGCCCAGCCATTCGTGGAAACGGATGGTGCCGGCGCTGGAATCCTGTTCGAAATCGGGGGCGATATCGCCAAGTCTGAGGCTCATGGTGCTGCTCCTGGTGAGTGCTTGTTGAGCTCAACTGTGCCTGCATTCCGATTGAATTAAAAAGAATAAATATCGATTTATTTAGATCATAAGTGAATATTAAACATCTGTTCACTGGACCTCGCCCGCCATCGCGGCCAACATCGCCCACAAGGTTCGAGAAGGCCTTGAGTTGCTGCAAAAGAGGGGAATTTCAGGGCGGGATTACGGGGGTGACTCCGCCCTGAAAACGCAAAAGCCCCGCCCGGCGAGGTGCCGGGCGGGGCTTTTTTTACTCAGGTGTACTTGAGCGCGCTATTACAGCAGCGGGATCGAGTAGCTGAGGATCAGGCGGTTTTCGTCCTGGGAGCGAACGCCCGGGATATCGGTACGCCAGGTAGCATTTTTCCACATGAAGCCAACGTTTTTCAGCGGACCTTCTGGTACTACGTAAGCGACGGTCAGGTCGCGTTCCCATTCAGTGCTGTTGTTACCTGCTGGAACGGTAGCGCTGACGCGGTTAGTGTCGATACCGTCGCCACGCAGATAAACCATACCAGCCGTCAAGCCAGGCAAGCCGACCTTGGCGAAATCATACGAGTAGCGAGCCTGCCAGGTTTTCTCGCCGGCACGGCCGAACTTCTGGATCTGCATATCGGTGATGGTGTAGTTCGACGAGCCGTCACCTTGGTTCAGCCAAGGGAAGTCGCTGCTGCCATTGCTGACCTGGTAACCGCCACCGAAGGTGTGACCGGCAACGGAGTACAGGAACAGGCCGCTGTACAGGTTGTTGTCGACCTTGCCTTTACCGTTGGCAGTGCTGCTGTAGTTACCGGTGCTGTAGTACAGCGGATCGGTGCCGTTCTTGCCGTCATCGGAGCTGTTGAAGTAGCGCAAGTCGGACTTCAATACGCCCGGGCCGATGGCCCAGTTGTGAACCAGACCCAGGAAATGTTGCTTGTAGAAGTCTTCCAGGTTGCCGTAGTAGTACTGAGCAGTCAGGTCCTTGGTGATTTTGTAGTCACCACCGGCGTAGATGAACTTATTGCTGTTGGCGGTACGCGGGGAGGCACCGTTAATGGACAGGTTCTCGTTGTTGCTGGAGTTACGCCCCTTCACAGCTTCGATCTGACCGCCAACCAGGGTCAGGTCCTTGATTTCGCCGGAAGTGATCTGACCGCCCTGCCAGGTTTGCGGCAGCAGACGACCGTCGTTGGTCACAATCACCGGGTTCTTCGGCTGCAGAGTGCCCAACTTCAATTCGGTCTGGGAGATCTTGGCTTTGGCGGTCAAGCCCAGGCTGGAGAAGTTATCAACCGCCTGGCCGTTGGACTCGCTTGGGAAAACAGTGCCGCCGTAAGCGGTACCAGGGCTGCCATTCGCGGCAACGTTGCCGTTAGTGCCGCCGCCCGAATCCAGGCGTACGCCCAGCAGGCCGATGGCGTCGATACCGAAGCCGACGGTGCCTTGGGTGTAACCGGAAATGAAGCGCAGGTCGAAGCCTTGGCCCCACTCTTCGTTTCGACTTGGGCTGGCGGTGCCATCACGGTTATCGGTGTTGATGTAGAAGTTACGCAGACCCAGAGTGGCCTTGCTGTCTTCGATAAAACCGGCGGCGCCTGCCTGCTGCGCCAAAACCCCTACGGCCACAGCCAGGGCCAAGGTGGACTTGTTCATTGTTTCGCTCCTCTCGTTTCTAATTCTTGTGTTCCGGCCCTGGGTCGAATGCCCTGGATCCTGAAATATGCGCTCGCGACCGAATCGTGACTTGCCAGTCGACCAATGCAGATGGGGGCACGCATGTTAAACATATAAAAAATTATTTCATTATTTTTCATGCCGATCTGGAATATCAATGGGCACTACTTCGTAACGTCGGACATAAGGTATCGGCCCATACGGCATGCACTTTAGGCGATTCGATTAAAAGCTAAAAAGAATAAAAAATTTGTAGATAAGCTCAATTAGAAATATCAAAAAAAACACGAAAAAAAACCTCGCCATTCAGCGAGGTTTTTTCCGAGGCGATTACAAGAAGCTGTAGGTGTAGTTGAAGATCAGACGGGTCTGGTCAACATCGGGGTTGTTAGAGACTTCGCTGCCCCGGTAGACACCATTACGCACGGTCACGCCAAAACCTTTAAGGGCGCCCTGCTGGATGGTGTAGTCGACCCGCATGTCGCGTTCCCACTCGGATGCATCAGGGCCATTGCCAGTCGTGGCTTTGATATCGTCGCCATGCAGGTAGGCGATGGACGCTCTCAGACCAGGTACACCCAGGCTCGCGAAGTCGTAGCTGTACTGACCGAAGGTGGTGTTTTCACCGGCACGGATAAAGCTGTTAACCATGGAGTCAGTGAATAGATAGAAGCTGGTGCCTCCGTTCCCTTCAGGACGGTTATTGCCATCAACCACGTTGCCCTGGTTCAGCATGACGAAGCCGCCGTCATCGCTGACGCGCTGGTGCCCGACCAGGAAGGCGTTGCCACCCAGGGTATAGGTGAACATGGCGCTCCAGGTCTTGTTATCGACCTCGCCCGGGTTCTTGGCGAAACCGTTGTTGTTGTTGAAGCGGTAGCCTACGTCGCCGTTCTTGCCGTCAGAGCTGCTGTCGAAATAACGGATGTCGGTTTTGAACGACTGGTTCGGGGCGATCTGGTACAGGTGCACCAGGCCGAGGAAGCTCTGCTTGTAGTAGTCTTCCAGGTTCGCGTAGTAGTACTGCAGCATCAGGTCTTTGGTGACCTTCCAGTCAGCACCAGCGTAACGGAACTGGTTGCTATCCTGAGTACCGCCCGCCACTGCCAGGCCGGTGGAGTTGGACGATGCACGACCGGCCGAGTGTTCCAGCTGACCTGCGTTGAAGGTCACGTTGTCGATTTCTTTCGAGGTGATGGTGCCACCGTCAAAGGTCTGCGGCAGCAGACGGCTGTCGTTCGACAGCAGGATCGGCAACTGAGGTGCCAGAGCGCCACCCACGTGGGCCTCGGTCTTCGAGAAGCGTGCCTTGACGTTAGCCGATGCACGGCTCCACTCGTCCACGGCCGAACCGTCACTGTCGCTTGGGAAGAACGAGTTGCTGTCCGGATGATGGCCCTTGCCACCGTCCAGATGGATACCGACAAGCGCCTGAGCATCAATACCGAAGCCGACAACACCTTGGGTAAAACCGGACAGGTAATCGAACTTCAGACCTTCAGCGGTTTCTCGCTGACTGTTGGCAGGAGTATTAGCGCCTTCGCGGAAATCGTTGTTGTAATACATGGTGCGGGAACTGACGGAAGCCTTGCTGTCTTCCAGGAAACCCGCGGCGCCTGCCTGCTGCGCCAAAACCCCTACGGCCACAGCCAAGGCCAAGGTGGACTTGTTCATTGTTAAGCTCCTCTCGTTTCTAATTTTTGTGTTCCTGGCCCTGAGTCAATAGCCCGGGGTTTCTAGGATTGGCGATTAGCGCCAGACCGTGACCCACAAGTCAATCGTAACTTTATGTGTCTACGACCATGGTCTAACCCCCCCCTGATTTGGTCCCTGCAAGGTCATGAATTTTCATAAGCCTAAAAAGAATCAGCAGACCCTTTCTCATACCCTTTAGGAATTGATCTGCGCTGCTGCCCGCTGAAATGGCGGCTCACAAGCCAATTCCTAAAAGGTATTTATTAGTATTTTTTTAGATCGATTCGTTTTTTAAAGCACTCGCAATCCATCAAATCAAAAGCCACGCCATGCCAATCAAACGCGAACTATCCGGCTCAATTGTTACAGTTTGTGTATCGATATTAAGATTTTTGGAAGCCCAGCCAGCCAGCCTCACTTCCGGCTACAAACCGGTATCGACCCGAGCAAAGCGCCGAGGCCGATGGGATTTGTGAGAAGACCATAGGTCATAAAATCGACTGACGCCGTTTTAAAAGCGGTTTGCAGGTGGTCACCGGCATCTGCATCCGGTGCCATTGAGGGTGCGTATGGCTGGTCGCCAACGCTGGGGGCCATTCGCAAGACTGACAGGCGCCTCACCGACGCGGCGCAGGTTGGCCAATGGGGGAGCGCCGACTTTTGAAGTCTGTGTACGAGGATTACGCCGAAAAGCATCCCGAGGTGGTCGCCGGTTCAACTTTCCGGAGGCCAAGGCCCGGCAAACCATCGCACGGCTCGAGGGTGGCACAGCCAAGGCGATCGGCGAGACGGCGAAGTTTTTGAAGGAACAAGGAAAGGTGGAGACGGTTCTGCCGGATTATTCGCCGTATGTGAGCGCGAAGTTCGTCATCGAGTAACACCACCTCCCGTAGGAGCGAGGCTTGCCCGCGAAGAGGCCATCACGCCCGATATTGATAGTGGCTGTGACGACGCCTTCGCGGGCAAGCCTCGCTCCTACAGGAGGGTGGCGCTACGGTTACAGGGTCTTTTCGAAGATCTTCGAATTGCGCTGGTAGTTGTACAGCGACGCCCGTGCCGACGGCAGGCGCTCAACGCTGCTCGGTTCGAAACCGCGCTCGCGGAACCAGTGCGCGGTGCGGGTGGTGAGGACGAACAAGGTTTTCAACCCCTGGGCCCGGGCGCGGGTTTCGATCCGCTCCAGCAATTCATCGCCGCGACCGCCATGGCGATACTCCGGGTTCACCGCCAGGCACGCCAGCTCCCCGGCATCCGAGTCGGCAATCTGATACAGCGCCGCGCACGCGATGATCATGCCTTCCCGCTCGACCACGCTGAACTGCTCGATCTCGCGTTCCAGCACTTCCCGGGAACGACGCACCAGAATCCCCTGCTCTTCCAGCGGGCTGATCAAATCCAGCAAACCGCCGACGTCTTCAATCGCCGCTTCGCGCACCAGTTCGAATTGCTCCTGGGCCACCAGCGTACCGCCACCGTCACGGGTGAACAGTTCGGTCAGCAGCGCGCCGTCTTCGGCGTAGCTGACGATATGGCTACGGGCTACGCCACCACGGCAGGCTTCAGCCGCCGCATCCAGCAGTTCGCCCTGATAGTTGTTGCCCAGACGTTGCAGGTGCGCCGGCACTTGTTGCGGACGCAGTTCGCGAACCAGGCGACCGTTTTCATCGATCAGGCCCAGGTCGGCGCCGAACAGCAGCAATTTATCCGCACCCAGGTCGATGGCCGCGCGGGTGGCGACGTCTTCGCAAGCGAGGTTGAAGATTTCACCGGTCGGCGAGTAGCCGAGCGGCGACAACAGCACGATGGAGCGCTCGTCCAACAGGCGATTGATGCCCTTGCGATCGACCCGGCGCACTTCGCCGGTGTGGTGATAATCGACGCCTTCAAGCACGCCGATCGGCCGTGCCGTCACCAGGTTGCCGCTGGCCACCCGCAGGCGCGAGCCCTGCATCGGCGACGAAGCCATGTCCATGGACAACCGCGCTTCGATGGCGATACGCAACTGGCCCACGGCATCGATCACGCATTCCAGGGTCGCGGCATCGGTGATGCGCATGCCGTGGTGGTAATGCGGGATCAGGCCGCGTGCGGCCAGGCGGGTTTCGATTTGCGGACGGGAACCGTGGACCAACACCAGTCGCACACCAAGGCTGTGCAACAGCACCAGGTCGTGGACGATATTGCCGAAGTTCGGATGCTCCACACCGTCACCGGGCAGCATGACGACGAACGTGCAATCGCGGTGGGCATTGATGTAAGGAGACGCGTGACGAAGCCAATTAACGTAGTCGGGCATGAACCTGGGCCTGTAATAAATAGCAGCCAAAAAAATGGGCAAAGCAAAAAACGCACAACGGGCTGGTGGTTATCGTCGGAACAGGCTTGGCGACACGCGAGCTCTCCTCATGAATACGGGTTGGGACACCGGTAATTTATATATTTCTGTAGGAGCAAAGCTTGCTCGTGATAGCGGTGTATCAGCCAACTGTGATGTCGGATTTAATGGCGCCATCGCGAGCAAGCGTTGCTCCTACAGGTGTTGCGTTCAATTGGCCAACGTAGGGCTTTGGGCCGGCGTCAGGCAGTAATGTTCAATCAATTGACGTAATAGATGCACGGTAGGCTGCAAACGTGACATTTCGAGGTATTCCCCCGGTTGGTGAGCACAGGCGATGTCGCCCGGGCCAAGCACCAGTGTTTCGCAGCCAAGACGCTGAAGATAAGGCGCTTCGGTGCCGAACGCTACTGCTTCGGCGCGATGGCCGGTGAGCTTTTCCGCGACGCGGACCAATTCGGCGTCCTCGGCCTGCTCGAACGGGGGCACTTCGGGGAACAGCGGCGCGTAGTCGATCTTCACCTGATGGCGTTCGGCAACCGGCTTGAGCCGCGCCAGGATTTCCGCACGCAGGGCTTTGGGGTCCATGCCCGGCAGCGGCCGCAGGTCGAATTCCAGCGAGCATTGACCACAGATGCGATTGGGGTTGTCGCCGCCATGGATGCAGCCGAAATTCATCGTCGGGGTCGGCACGCCAAACTGCGGATTGCGGAATTCGCGCTGCCACAACAGGCGCAAGCCGCGCAGTTCGCCGATGGCATCGTGCATCGCTTCGAGGGCGCTGTGGCCCAGGCGCGGGTCGGAGGAATGGCCGCTCTGCCCGAGGATGTCGATGCGCTCCATCATGATGCCTTTGTGCATGCGGATCGGCTTGAGCCCGGTCGGCTCGCCAATCACCGCCGCCCGGCCCAGCGGACGCCCGGCTTTGGCCAGGGCACGCGCGCCGGACATCGAGCTTTCTTCATCGCAGGTGGCGAGGATCAGCAACGGCTGTTTGAACGGTTGGTCGAGCAGCGGGATCACTGCCTCGATGGCCAGGGCGAAAAAGCCCTTCATGTCGCAACTGCCCAGGCCCACCCAGCGGCCGTCCACTTCGGTCAGCTTCAACGGATCGGTCTGCCACAACGCGCCATCGAACGGCACGGTGTCGCTGTGCCCGGCCAGCACCAGGCCGCCCGGGCCGGAACCGAAACTGGCAAGCAGGTTGAATTTGCCGGGGCTGACCTGCTGGATATCGCAGGTAAAACCCAGATCGCCGAGCCAGGTTGCCAGCAAATCGATCACCGGGCGATTGGTCTGATCGAGACTCGGCTGGGTACAGCTGACGGACGGCGCAGCGATCAGCGCAGCGAACTGATCTTTCATGGACGGCAAAGGCATCGCTGACTCCAACTCCCGAATTGAAGTCCATCATAGAACCATCCGGCGACAGGAATAAACCGTCGCGGCGCGTAGGACAGGCTACTCCTGTACACTGCACGACCTTGGCAGCCACACATTCCCCCGGCTGCGCTCCCGATCCTGGATTTTCCGGCCATGCAGAAAGAAACCGAAATCAAACTCCGCGTCAGCCGCGAAACCCTCGCCGCCCTGCGCGAGCACCCGCTCCTGAAAAAACGCAACAAAAGTGGCTGGGAACGCCGTGAGTTGATGAACCAGTACTTCGACACGCCTGAGCGCGACCTGGCCCGTGCCAAGGTTGCCCTGCGCCTGCGCCGCGATGGCGAAGAAGTGATCCAGACCCTCAAGACCCGTGGCCAGAGTGTTGCCGGTCTGTCCGAACGTAACGAATACGACTGGAACCTGCCCAAAGCCAAGCTCGACGTGAAGAAACTCGACGGCGAATGCTGGCCTGAAGAGCTGGCGGAGCTGGACAAGAAAACCCTGAAAGCCATCTTCACCACCGATTTCGTGCGCGAACGCGCCGAGATCGCTTGGGGTCGCGGCAAGACCAAAGTGGTCATCGAAGCGGCGCTGGACTTTGGCCATGTGGTCGTCGGCAAGCAGAAGGAAGAAATCTGCGAGCTGGAACTGGAACTGCGTGAAGGCGAACCTGCCGCGCTGCTGGAACTGGCCGCTGAATTGGCCGCGACCCTGGCCCTGATGCCGTGTGACATCAGCAAGGCCGAGCGCGGCTACCGTTTGTACGACGCCAACAGCTATTCGCTGAGCCTGCCGGCGCCGCAAATCACCGCCGAAATGCCGCTGGACGACGCTTTCGCCGCGCTGAGCTGGCACTTGCTGGGCAGCAGCCAGCGTCTGGCTGAGCAATATCGCTTCAACGGTCACTGGCGCCTGTTGCAGGACTGGGTCGAAAACCTCGGCGAACTGCGCGCACTGCTGAGCAGCCTTGGCCAAGCCGCACCGCGTCAGTCGACCCACGACCTGCGCCTTGCGCTGGATGCCTTGCTGGAAGACTGGCGCCCACTGGTGCAAGCCGGCCTGGACGACGAAGACGTGCGCAAAGCCGCGCCGGAGCAGTTCCTCGAAGAACTGCAAGACCCGCGCTGGGGCCTGTTCTCGCTGAACACTTCCCGTTGGTTGCTGGCTCGCACCTGGGCTGCCGACCGCAACGTGCGTGGCAATCGCCAAGGCGCTGCACAACTGGCCAACTGGCTGCCGCGCCTGCTGGGCGAAGAAGCCACGTCGCTGCAATTGCAACGCTACCAGCAACAGCCCGAAGACCTGGCCGAGCAACTGCCGCGCATCGAACGCATCCAGGCCTGGATGCACCATGCCCGTGGCGTACTGGACATCCCGGAAATGGATCGCCTGTACGGCGAACTGAACAAACTGGCGCAACTGGCCAACGAGCCGATCACCGACGAAAGCCTGGATGCGCGTAAGCAGCAGGCCATCGCCGTGTATCAGAATCGTGCCTGGAAAATGTTGCTGCGTATGTAAGCCCGCCCCCCACATGATCGTTCCCACGCTCTGCGTGGGAATGCCTCAAGGGACGCTCTGCGTCCAGGTGACGCGGAGCGTCACCGGCTGCATTCCCACGCAGAGCGTGGGAACGATCACTTAGTGCAACACCGGCAAACTCGTCGTCGACTTGATTTCCGATAACGCCACTATCGAATTCACTTCCTGAATCCCCGGCACCATCGACAGCTTCTCGAAGAAAAACCGCTCATACGCCTCGATATCCGCCGTGACAATCCGCAGCAAAAAATCCACCGACCCCATCAGCACATAACACTCCAGCACTTCGGGAAAACCGCGAATTGCCTCGGTGAACTCCGTGAAGTTAGAACGCCCGTGGGCGTTGAGTTTGATTTCGGCGAAGATCTGCGTGTTCAGGCCGATTTTCTTGCGGTCGAGCAACGTCACCTGACCGCGAATGATCCCCTCCTCCTTCATCCGCTGAATCCGCCGCCAGCACGGCGACTGGGACAGCCCCACCTGCTCGGCAATCTGCGCGCTGGACAGCGAAGCGTCCTCTTGCAGCAACGCGAGAATCTTGCGGTCGTAGCCATCCAGCTCGGCGTGCATAGAAAAACCCTTGATTGACTACTTGTTGAATCAAACGATTCGATAAATCGGTAATACGCCCGATCATAGCCAAGAAATGCCCGGCACCGAATGTAAAAATTCCTCCAGTGATTTTGGAGCCCGACCCATGCCGCATCTAGAAGCCGTGAACACCCCACCGACCCGCGCCGATGTCTGGAATGTCAGCAACGCCCATTGCCGCGTGCGATACCAACTGCTGGCCGAAGCCGAGCCGGACTTACTGTGCCGAGCACTCAACCTGTTCGCCATGCAGTTTTTGACGCCGGAGCAGGTCAACGTGCAGCGCATGGACGATCTGCTGTCGATTGACATTGTGATCGACGGCCTGACCTGGCATCGCGCCCAAGTGATCGCGGAAAAACTTCGTAACCTGATTAGCATCTGTTCGGTGAACCTGCAAAGTGCCGATTCTGCGTGGGATGAGCAGGCGCAAGCGGCCGGCTGAAAGAACTGGAAACGGCTTCGTCGGGTAGTGGCCCAACGGTCAGCGGGTCCGCGACTATCCTTTGCACACTGCGGTCTAGATCGCTGTTTGCAGGATTGTTCAAAAGGAACCCGCATGTCCGTTCAACTTGCCACTCAGGACCGCTGGCTGGATCTCAATGATTTGCTGCGAGAGCTGGTCGCCCAGGGCTTTATCAACCAGGATTCGGCCGAACTCGCGCTCAACGCCCGACGCCGGCATGCCGCCAATGGCCAGTTGCATCCGTTGGAGTTTATTGCCAGCCAACACCTGGACGACCTCAGCCGTCCCGGCAAACACCTCGACCTCGAAAGCCTGACCCTGTGGTTGTCGCAACAGGCCGGCCAGCCTTACCTGCGCATCGACCCGCTGAAGATCAACGTCGCGGCCATTACGCCGCTGATGTCCTACGCCTTCGCCCAGCGCCACAAAATCCTCGCCGTTTCCATCGACCGCGATGCGGTGACCGTGGCCAGTGCCCAGCCCTACGTCACGGGCTGGGAAGCCGACCTGACTCACGTATTGAAGCTGCCGATCAAGCGCGTGGTGGCCAACCCGGCGGATATCCAGCGCTTCAGCGTGGAGTTTTTCCGCCTGGCCAAGTCGGTCACCGGCGCCACCAATGCCGATCAGCAGACCAGCACCCTCGGCAATTTCGAGCAACTGCTGAACCTCGGCGCCAGCGATCAGGAGCCGGACGCCAACGACGCGCACATCGTCAATATCGTCGACTGGCTGTTCCAGTACGCGTTCCAGCAGCGCGCCAGTGATATCCATATCGAGCCCCGGCGCGAGCAAGGCACGGTGCGGTTTCGCATCGACGGCGTGCTGCACAACGTCTATCAATTCCCGCCCCAGGTGACCATGGCCATCGTCAGTCGCCTGAAAAGCCTGGGCCGGATGAACGTCGCGGAGAAACGCAAACCCCAGGACGGCCGGGTCAAGACCAAGACCCCGGACGGCGGTGAAGTGGAACTGCGGCTATCGACGCTGCCCACCGCGTTCGGCGAAAAAATGGTCATGCGGATCTTCGACCCGGAAGTGCTGCTCAAGGACTTCGATCAGTTGGGTTTCTCCGCCGATGACCTGCGCCGCTGGCAGGACATGACCCGCCAGCCCAACGGCATCATCCTGGTGACCGGGCCGACCGGTTCGGGCAAGACCACCACGCTCTATACAACACTGAAGAAACTGGCGACGCCGGAGGTCAACCTCTGCACCATCGAAGACCCGATTGAGATGGTCGAGCCAGCGTTCAACCAGATGCAGGTCCAGCACAACATCGACCTGACCTTCGCTGCCGGCGTGCGCGCACTGATGCGGCAAGACCCGGACATCATCATGATCGGCGAGATCCGCGACCTCGAAACCGCCGAAATGGCGATCCAGGCCGCGCTCACCGGTCACCTCGTGCTCTCGACCCTGCACACCAACGACGCACCGAGCGCCATCAGCCGCCTGCTGGAACTCGGCGTGCCGCATTACCTGATCAAAGCCACGGTGCTCGGGGTCATGGCCCAGCGCCTGGTCCGCACCTTGTGCCCACACTGCAAGGCGCCGCTGACCCTCGGTGAAGAAGACTGGCAAACCCTGACCCGGCCCTGGCAAGCCCCGCTACCCAACAACGCCCACCGCGCCATCGGCTGCCTGGAATGCCGCGACACCGGCTACCGCGGCCGCGCCGGGGTCTACGAAATCATGCAACTGACCGACAGCGTCAAAGCCCTGATCACCCCCGATACCGACTTGCTGGCGATCCGGCGCCAGGCGTTCAAGGAAGGCATGCGCAGCTTGCGGCTGTCCGGCGCGCAGAAAGTCGCAGCGGGCCTGACGACAATTGAGGAGGTATTGCGGGTGACGCCGCAGAGTGAGCAGAAATGAAACCTTTTATGTCTCCTGATGATGCGAGGAATGACTAAGCAGTTCTGCTGGCCGACGCGCGCCGTTACACTCCTGCCATCGCCAATTCATCAACAAGGATTCGTTATGCAGATCGGTAGTGTGCTTTTACTGTTTGTCGGCCTGGTCGTCGCCATTCTGTTCATGGGTTTCAAGGTCGTGCCCCAGGGTTATCAGTGGACGGTCGAGCGTTTTGGTCGTTACACCAACACCCTCAAGCCCGGCCTGAACATCATCATTCCGGTGATGGATCGCATTGGTCGCAAGATCAACGTGATGGAAAGCGTGCTGGATATTCCGCCCCAGGAAGTCATCACGGCCGATAACGCCACGGTGCAGATCGATGCCGTGTGTTTCTTCCAGGTGGTCAACACCGCCCAGGCTGCCTACGAGGTGAACAACCTCGAGCACGCCGTGCGTAACCTGCTGCAAACCAATATCCGTACGGTGCTCGGCTCCATGGAGCTGGACGCGATGCTCAGCCAGCGCGACAACATCAACGAAAAACTGCTGCGCACGGTCGATGAAGCAACGGCACCGTGGGGCATCAAGATTACCCGGATCGAGATCAAGGACATCAGCCCGCCAGCGGACTTGATGGCCGCCATGTCCGGCCAGATGAAAGCCGAGCGGATCAAGCGCGCGCAAATCCTCGAAGCCGAAGGCCTGCGGGCCGCGGCGATCCTGACCGCAGAAGGCAAGAAGCAGGCGCAGATCCTGGAGGCCGAAGGGGGTCGTCAGGCCGCTTTCCTTGAGTCCGAAGCCCGGGAGCGTCAGGCCGAAGCCGAAGCCCAGGCCACCAAAGTGGTGTCCGAGGCCATCGCCAATGGCAACGTGCAGGCGGTGAACTACTTCGTCGCGCAAAAGTACATCGATGCCCTGGGCAAGCTGGCCTCGGCCAACAACAGCAAAGTGATCCTGATGCCGCTTGAGGCCAGCTCGATGATCGGTGCCGTCGGTGGTATCGGCGAAATCGTCAAGGCCACGTTCGACAACAAGAAAGCCTGAGGCGCGCGCCATGTGGGCATTCCTGCAACATCTGTCGTTCTGGGACTGGTTGGCACTGGGCACGGTGCTGCTGATTCTTGAAGTGTTCGGCGCCGGGGGTTACTTGCTGTGGATCGGCATGGCCGCCGCAGCGGTGGGCGTGCTGACCTTTGGGCTGCCGAGCATGTCCTGGGAGCTGCAATTTTTGCTGTTCGGCCTGCTCTCGATCGCCACCGCCGTGTACTGGTGGCGACGCCAGCGCAGCGCCGTGCGCGAGAGTGATCAGCCGAACCTCAACCTGCGCGGCCAGGAACTGATCGGCAAAACCTTTGTGGTACACGAGGCGATTGTCGACGGTCGCGGCAAGATCAAAGTCGCCGATGGCGTGTGGATGGCGCGCGGGCCAGACGCGGCGCTGGATAGCCGCGTGCGCGTGGTCAGCCAGCAAGGGGCGATTCTGCTGGTGGAACCGGCTGACTGAGCAGTCATGGAACTCGATTGGGTAAATGACGATCCAACCCCGTAGTTAACCCCAGTGGAGTCACCCATCATGCGTCTCAAACTTGCTGTCGCTACCCTTGCCTTGCTGTCCCTCCCCGTTGGTTCAGCAATGGCCGACAGCTTTTGGCGTAACGTCATTTCGTCCGGTGCAACCACCGGTTCGACCTACCTGACCTTCAAGGATCACAAGCTGATCGTCGCGGCCCAGGACGATGCCGGCAGTTTCGTCGCCAGTGACGGCGGCATCCGCGGCCCTTACCTGGAAGCGGCGATGCAGAAAGTCCGTGCCGACAACCCGGGCCTGCAAGCCACGGACATGGAGTTGGCGAACGCGATCCTGGCGAAAAATGCCGTCGCGTCGGACTAAACTTTTCCAGCTGTAGAAATGCCGCTCATATGAGCGGCATTTTTTATGGGGCATTTTCCTACAGCGATGAATGCCAATTCCCCACCACCCTGACGAGAATTCAGCGCATGACTGAGGAATGCTCTGATTTTTGCGGCGGCTGCGGGCCTGCAAACTTTGTCGATTCGAACACCCTACACAAGCGAATCGATACCCATGAAAAACCCAGGTCTGCCGTTATTGCTGCTCGCTGCAGCGTTCAGCAATGTGTCCCATGCCGAGGGCCTGTACGGCTCGGTCAAAATCCAGAGCGTCCAGCAAGACCTGGAAAGCGCCCTGCTCACCAGCCCCCGGGTCAACAATCGCGTGGCCAGCCCGGACACCAACAAAGATGTTGGCGGCTCTGTGGCGCTGGGCTACGGATTCAAGGGCGATTGGCGCCTGGAAGCCGAATACAGCATCAAGCAGGATTCGGAGTTCAAGAGCCGCTGGGCGCCGTTCAACGCCAACGTCAACAACATGCAAGTCTCGTCCAAGCGCCTGATGCTCAACGGCTACAAGGATTTCCCGCTTAACGACTACCTGTCGCTGTATGCAATGGCCGGCGTGGGGGTCGCGCACGTCAACTCCGAAGGTTATCAAACCAACCCTTCGCGACGATTCGCCAACAACAGCCAGAACAACTTCGCCTACGCCATGGGTGTCGGGGCTGACCTCAAGCTCAACCAGCAAATTAGCCTCGGCGCCGGTTATCGCTATGTCGACATGGGCAACATCGAAACCGGGTACAACACCTTCGCCAACCGCATCAATGCCCGGGACGAACAGCTCAAGGGCAAGTTGCGGGAGCAGAACCTGTACGTCGAGGCGCGTATGACGTTCTGATTCATCGACCATAAAAAGCAAAAGATCGCAGCCTTCGGCAGCTCTATGGAAACGCATCTTTCTGTACGAGTTGCCGAAGGCTGCGATCTTTTGGTCTTCTCATCGGTAATCATCCACCGGGACACACGCGCAAAACAGATTGCGGTCGCCGTAGACGTTATCGACGCGGTTCACCGCCGGCCAATATTTATGGGCCTTGGTGTGCGCATCCGGTGTCACCGCTTGCTCGATGCTGTAAGGCCGCTCCCACACGCCGGTGATGTCAGCCAGGGTGTGGGGCGAGCGTTTCAGAGGATTGTCTTCCGGGTCCCAATTACCGTTTTGTACCTCGGTGATTTCCGCACGAATGCTCAGCATCGCCCCGATAAAACGGTCCAGCTCGGCCTTGGATTCGCTCTCGGTCGGCTCGACCATCAACGTCCCCGGTACCGGGAAGGACATGGTTGGCGCATGGAAGCCGTAGTCCATCAGGCGCTTGGCCACGTCTTCTTCGCTGATCCCGGTCAGTGCCTTGAGCGGCCGCAGATCGAGGATGCATTCGTGGGCCACGCGCTCGTTACGCCCGGTGTAGAGCACCGGGAAGGCGCCGGACAAATGCTGCGCCAGGTAATTCGCCGCCAGGATCGCCACCTCACTGGCGTCCGCCAGTTGCGGCCCCATCATCGCGATGTACATCCAGCTGATCGGCAAAATGCTTGCACTGCCCCAAGGCGCGGCGCTGACGGCGCCGTTCTGCGGTTGCGGGCCGTCGATCGGCACCACCGGGTGATTGGCCACGAACGGCGCCAGATGTGCCCGCACACCAATCGGCCCCATCCCCGGCCCGCCGCCACCGTGGGGAATGCAGAAGGTTTTGTGCAGGTTCATGTGGGAAACGTCGGCGCCAATGTCCGCTGGCCGCGCCAAGCCCACCTGAGCGTTGAGGTTGGCGCCATCCATGTAGACCTGGCCGCCGTGGCTGTGGATAACTTCGCAGATTTCGCTGATGCCTTCCTCGTACACGCCGTGGGTTGAAGGATACGTCGCCATCAGGGCCGCGAGTTTGTCCCCCGCCGCCGAGGCTTTGTCCTTCAGGTCGTCCAGATCGACGTTGCCCGCCTCGTCGCACTCGACGATCACCACGCGCATCCCGGCCATTTGCGCCGAGGCCGGGTTGGTGCCGTGGGCCGAGGATGGGATCAGGCAAATGTCTCGGCCACCCTGATGCCGGCTCTCGTGGTATTTGCGGATCGCCAGCAACCCGGCGTACTCGCCCTGGGCGCCAGAGTTGGGCTGCATGCAGATCGCATCGAAACCGGTGATCGCGCAGAGCCAGCGCTCCAGCTCCTCGATCATCAGCCCATAACCAACGGCTTGTTCCTTGGGCGCGAACGGATGCAGATTGGCGAATTGCGGCCAAGTGATCGGGATCATCTCGCTGGTGGCGTTGAGCTTCATGGTGCAGGAGCCCAGCGGGATCATCGACTGGTTCAGCGCCAGGTCCTTGTTCTCCAGTTGCTTGAGGTAGCGCAGCATTTCGGTTTCGCTGTGATGGGCGCTGAACACCGGGTGACGCAGGTAAGGCGTGGTTCGCAATAATCCATCAGGAATCCCGCAGGCCAAGGTTTCAGCGTCCAGTTCCTCGACGTTGAGCCCATGATCGGCACCGAGGAACACATCGAACAATTTCGCCACGGTGCTTTCATCGCAGGTTTCATCCAGGCTCAAGCCCAATTGCCCGCGCCCGAGAATGCGCAAATTGATTTGTGCGGCCTGGGCGCTTTCAATGATCGCCGTTTGGGTGCCGCCGACTTCGAGGGTCAGGGTGTCGAAGAACTGTTGGTTGAGCCGGGTAATACCGTGCCGCTCCAGACCGGTCGCCAGGATGCAGGTCAGCCGATGCACACGCTGGGCGATCCGTTTCAACCCTTCCGGGCCGTGATAGACCGCGTAGAAACTGGCGATATTGGCCAGCAGCACCTGGGCGGTGCAAATGTTCGAGTTGGCCTTCTCCCGGCGGATATGTTGCTCGCGGGTTTGCAGGGCCATGCGCAAGGCGACGTTGCCACGGGCATCTTTCGACACACCGATGATCCGTCCGGGAATCGCCCGTTTGTACTCGTCGCGACTGGCGAAAAACGCCGCGTGGGGTCCGCCGTAGCCCATCGGTACGCCGAAACGTTGCGATGAACCGAACACCACATCAGCCCCCAACTCCCCCGGCGGCGTCAGCAGCAACAGGCTCAGCAGATCCGCCGCGACGCAGGCCAAGGCTTGCTGGGCATGCAGATGATCGATCAGCGGCCGCAAATCGCGGATCTCGCCGTGGGTGTCGGGGTACTGCAGCAATGCACCGAACACTTGATGCTGTTTCAAGTTATCCACAGCGTCGATGATCAGCTCGAAACCGAAGCCCTCGGCCCGGGTCTGGACCACGGAAATGGTCTGCGGATGACAGTTCTCGTCGACGAAAAACAAATTGCTCTTGGACTTGGCGACGCGCTTGGCCAGCGCCATGGCTTCCGCCGCAGCCGTAGCCTCATCCAGCAGCGAAGCGTTGGCCAGTTCCAGACCTGTGAGGTCGATGGTCAGTTGCTGAAAATTGAGCAGCGCTTCGAGCCGGCCCTGGGCAATCTCCGGTTGATACGGCGTGTAGGCGGTGTACCAGCCGGGATTTTCCAGCACGTTGCGCAGGATCACCGTCGGCGTGAGGGTGCCGTGGTAGCCCATGCCGATCAGGCTGGTCCAGACCCGGTTCTGTTCGGCATAGCCGCGCAGCTTGGCCAGCGCGGCTTCTTCATCGAGGGCCGGCGGCAAGTCCAGTTCCCGGTTGAGGCGAATGCCCGGTGGCACGGTCTGCTCAATCAACTCGACCCGGCTGCCAACACCGAGGCTGTCGAGCATCGCCTGCTGCTCGGCGGCGTCGGGCCCCAGGTGGCGGCGCAGGAAGGCATTGGGGTCGCGTAACTGGCTCAAGGACGGCAACTGGGACATGACGGGCTCTCTCTTGACTGGCGCTCGGCGTCGATGCAACACGGTCAAACCAGCATAGCAGTCGATACCCGAGCGGATGGCGTAGCGCCTTCGGCCAATCCCGATCATCATGTTCGGCGCCAACTTAACGTCCGCTATCGGGTGTCTATCGCTTATGAGCCAATTGCCGTTTTTGCCATTTTCCAAACCGGTCATCGATGAAGCCACCATTGCCGCGGTCGGCGATGTGCTGCGCTCGGGCTGGATCACCAGCGGCCCCAAGGTCCAGGCCTTTGAAGCGCAACTGTCGGCGTACTTTGGCGGGCGCCCGGTGCGCACCTTCAACTCCGGCACCTGCACGATGGAGATTGCGTTGCGCATTGCCGGCGTCGGGCCGGGGGATGAAGTGATCACCACGCCGATTTCCTGGGTCGCCACCGCCAACGTGATTCTGGAAGTGGGCGCCACCCCGGTGTTTGCCGACATCGACCCAGTGACCCGCAACATCGACCTCGATCAACTGGAAGCGGCGATCACGCCACGCACCAAGGCGATCATTCCGGTGTACCTCGCCGGGTTGCCTCTGGACATGACTCGGCTGTATGCCATCGCGCAAAAACACGGCTTACGAATTGTCGAAGACGCGGCGCAAGCCCTGGGTTCGAGCTGGAACGGCCAGCGCATCGGCGCTACCGGCGATTTCGTGTCGTTCAGTTTCCAGGCGAACAAGAACGTCACCTGCTCGGAGGGCGGTTGCCTGGTGCTGAACACGCCTGAAGAGGTGCGACTGGCGGAGAAGTACCGTCTGCAGGGCGTCACCCGCACTGGCTTCGATGGCCTGGATGTGGATGTGCTGGGCGGCAAGTTCAATATGACCGACGTCGCGGCGGCCATTGGCCTGGGGCAATTTGCCCACATTGAAGCGATCACGGCGCATCGACGTGAGCTGGCGCGGCACTACTTCACGTGTTTCGGCGCGGATTTCGAAGCGCAGTACGGGGCACAACTGCCGCCGGCGGATTTCGAGAACAGCAACTGGCATCTGTTTCAGCTGGTGTTGCCGGAGCGCAAGCCACGGGCGATGTTTATGGAACAGATGCAGGGATTGGGCGTCGGCATCGGCTATCACTACCCGCCGATTCACTTGCTGAGTCTTTACCGCGAACGCGGTTTCAAGGAGGGGATGTTCCCGGTGGCAGAGCGTGTCGGCCGTTTGATCGTGTCATTGCCGATGTTTACCACCATGAGCAAGACGGATGTCGAGCGTTCGGTGGCGGCGGTCAAAGCCGTACTGAAGCCTTGAATCGTTCCTTGTAGGAGCATGGCTTGCCCGCGATGGCGTTTTCGAGGACGCCATCGCGGGCAAGCCTTGCTCCTACAGGGGCGAAGATTATTCGCCGATTGCGGCTTTGTAACCGGCCGCGTCGAGCAGCTTGTCCAGCTCAGCCTTGTCGCTTGGCTTGAGCTTGAAGATCCACGCACCGTACGGGTCGGTGTTGAGCAGTTCAGGCGAACCACCCAGCTCTTCGTTGATCGCGATCACTTCACCGGAAATCGGGGAGTAGATGTCGGAAGCGGCTTTAACCGACTCGACCACTCCGGCTTGATCGCCGGCAGCGAACTCTTTGCCCACTTCGGTCAGCTCAACGAACACCACGTCGCCCAAGGCTTCCTGAGCGTGATCGCTGATGCCTACGGTGACGGTGCCATCGGCTTCCAGACGCGCCCATTCGTGACTTTCGGCGAAACGCAGGCCGGCAGGGATATCGCTCATGTTCAGTGTCCTCAAGAAGAATGTCAGCGGTCGATGCCCGCCAGAAAAGTTTAAATCAAGGTTTTGCCATGGCGTACGAAGGTCGGTTTGACCACTCGGACCGGGTACCACTTGCCACGGATTTCCACTTCTGCGCGGTCGGCGGTCGCCATCGGCACGCGCGCCAGTGCAATCGACTTGCTAAGCGTAGGAGAGAAACTACCACTGGTGATCTCCCCTTCGCCAACATTGGCGATACGGACCACTTGATGGGCGCGCAAAACCCCGCGCTCTTCAAGCACCAGACCGACCAGTTTGTGCTGCACGCCGTTGGCCTTTTCGGCTTCCAGGGCAGCGCGACCGATGAACTGGCGGGTGGCCGGTTCCCAGGCAATGCTCCAGGCCATATTAGAGGCCAGCGGCGAGACGTCTTGATGAATGTCCTGACCGTAGAGGTTCATCCCGGCCTCGACCCGCAAGGTGTCGCGGGCGCCAAGACCGATGGGCGAGATGCCCGCGCCGACCAGATCGTTGAAGAATCCGGGTGCCTGATCAGCGGGCAACACGATTTCCAACCCGTCTTCGCCGGTGTAACCGGTGCGGGCGATAAACCAGTCACCGTCGGACCGGCCTTCGAAAGGCTTGAGGATTTGAATGAGATTGCCGCGAGACTGCGTGACCAGCTCGGCAATCTTGTGCCGGGCCTGGGGACCTTGAATCGCCAGCATCGCCAACTCGGAACGCTCGTGGAGCTGGACCTTGAAGGCGCCGACATGGGCTTGCATCCAGGCCAGGTCCTGATCCCGGGTGGAGGCGTTGACCACCAGGCGATAACCGTCTTCGAGACGGTAGACGAGCATGTCATCGACGATGCCGCCACGCTCGTTGAGCATGGTGCTGTACAAGGCACGGCCGGGGCTGTGCAGGCGTTCGACGTCATTGGCCAGCAACTGCTGGAGCCAGGCCTTGGCCTGGGGGCCGTCGACATCGATCACGGTCATGTGGGATACATCGAAAACCCCGCAATCGCGGCGCACCTGATGGTGTTCCTCGACCTGCGAGCCGTAATGCAGTGGCATATCCCAACCGCCAAAATCGACCATCTTCGCGCCGAGGGCGAGATGAAGGTCATACAGAGGCGTACGCTGTCCCATGGGTTTCTCCTTCCGGGCGTGGCGAAGGTGCGGACAGGCGCTTACAGCTGAAAGCCTTGAAATAGAAGGCCTACAGCCGATTTCAGCTACCTGGTCTGTCAGACGGACCGTACCGAATGCCGCGCATTGTAGCCGCATGGTGTAGGACTGGCACCTAGGCGTTTCGATGCGCCGAACGTCGAATCAATCCGATGACCGGTAACAGCCCGACCAAAACCAGGGTCAGCGCCGGCAACGAGGCCCTCGCCCACTCGCCTTCGCTGGTCATTTCAAAGATGCGCACGGCCAGCGTGTCCCAGCCAAACGGGCGCATCAGCAGGGTCGCCGGCATTTCCTTGAGCACATCGACAAACACCAGCAACGTCGCGCTCAACGTGCCCGGCAGCAAAAGTGGCAGATACACTTTGAAAAACAGTCGTGGCCCACTGACCCCAAGGCTACGTGCTGCTTCGGGCAAAGAAGGCCGTATTCGCGCCAGGCTGCTTTCCAGTGGTCCATAAGCCACCGCGATGAAACGCACCAGATAAGCCAGGATCAGAGCCGACAGACTGCCCAACAGCAACGGTTTGCCCCACAGCGGTACGACCAGTTCGCGGTCCAGGTAACTGAACGCCAGCATGATCGACACCGCCAGCACCGAGCCGGGCAAGGCGTAGCCGAGGTTGGCCAGGCTGACGCCGGAGCGGATCACCCGGGTTGGCGCCAGGCGTCGGGCAAACGCCAGCAGCAACGCCACGCTAACCGTGATCAGCGCCGCCATGCCGCCCAGGTACAGGGTGTGGACGATCAGGCCGGCGTAGCGCTCATCCAGATCGAAGCGCCCGCGCTGCCAGAACCACACCACCAGTTGGAGCATTGGAATGACGAAGGCGCAGGCGAACACCAACCCGCACCACCCCGTCGCCGCCAACGCCTTGAAGCCGCGCAGGTGATACAGCGCCTTGACCCGCGGTCGCTCGTTGCTCGCCCGATTGGCGCCTCGGGCGCGGCGCTCGCCGTACAGCACCACCATCACCACCAGCAGCAACAGACTGGCCAGTTGCGCGGCGGTCGACAGGCTGAAGAAGCCGTACCAGGTCTTGTAGATGGCGGTGGTGAAGGTGTCGAAGTTGAACACTGACACCGCGCCGAAATCCGCCAGGGTTTCCATCAACGCCAACGCCACGCCGGCACCAATGGCCGGACGCGCCATCGGCAATGCCACACGCCAGAACGCTTGCCACGGCGATTGCCCGAGGACCCGGGCAGCCTCCATCAAGCCTTTGCCCTGGGCGAGGAACGCGGTGCGGGCCAGCAGGTAAACGTAGGGATAAAACACCAGCACCAGCACCAGGATCACCCCGCCGGTGGAACGCACTCTCGGCAAGCGCAGCCCGCTGCCGAACCATTCCCGCAGCAGGGTTTGCACCGGGCCGGCGAAGTCCAGCAGACCGACGAAGACGAACGCCAGCACATAGGCGGGAATCGCAAAGGGCAGCATCAGCGCCCAGTCCAGCCAACGTCGGCCGGGGAATTCGCAAAGACTGGTGAGCCAGGCCAGGCTCACGCCCAACAGCGTCACGCCGATGCCGACACCGACGACCAGGGTCAGGGTGTTGCCCAACAGACGTGGCATCTGCGTGTCCCAGAGGTGGGACCAGATCTGTTGATCGATGGTTTGCCAGGAGAAAAACAGCACGCTCAGGGGCAGCAGGACCAGCGCAGCGATGGCGAAGACCAGGGGGTACCAGCGGCGTTGGGCGGGGTGGGCCAAGGGCGTTCTCTAGAAGGTGTTGAGCGACGCTAGCTTAACGCCGGTCTCTCTGTGGCGAGGGGGCTTGCCCCCGTTGGGCTGCAAAGCAGCCCCCTGCATTTTTTCAGACAAACCCTACACGCCAAATTGCGACCGCTTCGCGCTCGAACGGGGGCAAGCCCCCTCGCCACAGACTCAGTTCCAACCCGCCCGATCCATCATGCGAATCGCTTCAGCCTGACGCTTGCCAGCGATTTCCACCGGCAAGGTATCGGCAACAAACTTGCCCCAACTTGCCACTTCCGCAGAAGGTGCAACGGCAGGGTTGGCCGGGAATTCCTGGTTAACATCCGCAAAGATCTTCTGCGCCTCAGGCGTGGTCATCCACTCGACCAGGGCCTTGGCTGCTTCCGGGTGCGGCGCATGCTTGGTCAGGCCGATGCCCGACAGGTTGACGTGCACGCCACGGTCGCCCTGGTTCGGCCAGAACAGCTTCACCGCCAGGTCCGGTTTCTGCTTGTGCAAGCGACCGTAGTAGTAGGTGTTGACGATGCCGACGTCGCATTGGCCGGCGTTGATCGCCTCCAGCACCGCGATGTCGTCGGAGAACACGTCGGTGGACAGGTTGCTCACCCAGCCCTTGAGGATCTGCTCGGTTTTATCGGCGCCGTGGACTTCGATCATGGTGGCGGTCAGTGACTGGTTGTAGACCTTCTTCGCCGTGCGCAGGCACAGGCGACCTTCCCAGTTCTTGTCGGCCAGGCCTTCGTACGTGGTCAGTTCACCCGGCTTCACTCGGTCGGTGGAGTAAGCGATGGTCCGCGCACGCAGGCTCAGGCCGGTCCAGGCGTGGGCCGAGGAGCGATATTGCAGCGGGATGTTGGCGTCGATGGTTTTCGAGGTGAAGGGCTGGAGAATGCCCATCTGCTCGGCCTGCCAGAGGTTGCCGGCATCGACGGTGAGCAGCAGGTCGGCGGTGGCGTTTTCGCCCTCGGCCTTGATGCGCTGCATCAGCGGCGCTTCCTTGTCGGTGATGAACTTCACCTGCACACCGGTTTTCGCGGTGTAGGCATCAAACACAGGCTTGATCAGTTCGTCGATGCGCGAGGAGTAGACCACCACCTCGTCGGCGGCCTGGGCGGCGGTGCTGCCGATCAGGGTCAGGGCCAGCGCGGTCAATAGACGCTTGGATGCCAACATGGGAGCGGTCTCTCGATTGAAAAATGAGGCCAAATGATAAGGACTCACATTTGCCAGCTCAATCGAACACTTTGCGGAGGAGTTACCAGATGTTGCACAGGATGCGCGCACACCCCTTGTGGCGAGGGGGCTTGCCCCCGTTCAACCGCGAAGCGGTCGCAAATCGGAATGCAGGGTTTGTCTGAAAAAATGCAGGGGCTGCTTCGCAGCCCAACGGGGGCAAGCCCCCTCGCCACAGGGCCATGCCGACCTCAGGCCTTGGCCAACGCCGGCAAATCCCCGGTCAACCCCAGCGCCTCACGCACAAACAACGCCTTGGCCTCCGGCATCTGCTCGACCATTTTCAACCCGGCATTGCGCAACCAGCGCACCGGCAGCGGATTGGCCTGGAACAACCGTTCAAAGCCTTCCATCGCCGCCATCAACGCCAGGTTGTGCGGCATGCGCCGGCGCTCGTAGCGGCTGAGGACTTTCACATCCGCCAGGCGCTCGCCGCGTTCCGCCGCTTGCAACAGCACTTCAGCCAGCACCGCCGCATCGAGGAAGCCCAGGTTCACGCCCTGCCCGGCCAGCGGGTGAATGGTGTGCGCCGCATCGCCGATCAGCGCCAGGCCTTCGGCCACATAACGCTTGGCATGGCGCTGACGCAGCGGCACGCACAGGCGCGGATCGGCGCTGAGCACCGTGCCCAAACGCCCCTCGAAGGCCCGTTCCAGTTCACGACAGAAACCTTCGTCATCCAGCGCCATCAAGCGTTCGGCTTCGCTCGGCGTGGTCGACCAGACGATCGAACACCAATCCTGCTGACCGTCCCGCTCCAGCGGCAAAAACGCCAGCGGACCGTTATCGGTAAAACGCTGCCAAGCGGTCATCTGATGCGCTTTGGAACTGCGCACGCTGGTCACGATGGCGTGATGCAGATAATCCCACTCCCGGGTGGCGACACCGGTCAACCGGCGAACGGCCGAATTGGCGCCATCCGCCGCGATCACCAACGGCGCACGCAAGGTGCGGCCATCGGCCAGGGTCAGCAGCCAGTCATCGCCGGAGCGGCGCATCTGCTCCAGGCGCGCATTGGCCAGCATCCCGAGGTCGCAGTCGTGCAAGCGGTCGAGCAAGGCGTCCTGCACCACGCGGTTCTCGACGATATGGCCGAGCACCTCGGCATGCACACTGGCGGCCGAGAAGTGGATCTGTCCGGTGCCGCTGCCGTCCCAGACGTGCATGTCGGTGTAGGGGCTGCTGCGCCGATTGGCGATGCCGTCCCAGACGCCGAGGCGTTCAAGAATTCGCTGACTGGCGGCCGACAAGGCGCTCACTCGCGGTTCGAACGGTGCCTGACCATCAAAGGGTTTGACGCTCATCGGGCTGCCGTCCAGCAGCAGGACTTCCAGCCCGCTGTCCTGTAACGCCAGCGCCAGGGCGCTGCCGACCATTCCGGCCCCGACAATCAGCAGATCTGCGCGCATGTCCATGCTTTAAGCCTGTCTCGCTTGCGGCTTGAGCCGCACGTAAAGGGTTTTTTCGACCCGCGCCACCAAGGTGCCGGCGCCGTCGTGAATATCGACCCGCAACTGCGGCAGGTATTTTTCGCCACTGGCCGTCTGCCGGCGGATCTCGTCAAGCAAGGTCTCGTCGATGTTGAAACGGGCGAACACCGGGCCTTTGCCCGGCGCAATGAAATCGATGTCGGCGGCTTTGTCCCAGACGATGTATTGACGCCCGAGGTTTTCCATCAGCATCAGCATGTAGAACGGATCGACCATCGAATACAGGCTGCCACCGAACTGGGTGCCGACGTAATTGCGGTTGTACCAGCCCAGGCCCATCGACACCTTGATGTCCCGGAAGTCATCGCTGATGTGCCGAACCCGTACCCCGGCGCCGAGATACGGCGGGTAAAACGTCATGACCCAGCGCATCAACCGCGCCTTGCCGAATGTTGCAGTCAGCCACTCAAGCATCCGGGCGAGTACCCAAACCCATGGCCTGCCGGGCGAACCAGCGTTTGGCCGGCGGCAACAGATCAAGGCCAAGCAAGCCAATGTTGCGGCCCAGGGACACCAGTGGCTGAGTGCTGCCAAACAAGCGGGTGACCTGGTCGGAGAAACCGACGGTGAGGTTCTGGTCCATGCGCTGGCGTTCGCGATAAGCCTGCAAGGTCGCGAAGTCGCCGGGCCCGGTTTCGCTGGCCAGCAATGCATCGGCCAGGGCCTGGGCATCGCGCAATGACAGGTTGAAACCCTGGCCGGCAATCGGGTGCAGGCTGTGGGCGGCGTTGCCGAGAATCGCCAGATGCGGGCGCACCTGCTCTTCGGCCTCGATCAAGGTCAGCGGGTACAAATGCCGCGCGCCAACCTGTTTCAAGGTCCCTAGGCGATAACCGAACACGCCTTGCAGCTCGCTGAGGAAACTCTTTTCATCGAGGGCGGCCAATCGTTGCGCGTCCATGCCCAGACGGGTCCAGACCAAGGCGCAGCGATTATCTGGCAACGGCAACAAGGCCATCGGGCCTTCGTCGGTGAAACGCTCGAACGCCATGCCGTTATGGGCTTCGCTCGGGGTAATGTTGGCGATCAGCGCACTCTGGTTATACGGGCGCGTCTTGATGCCGATCCCCAGTTGCTCGCGCAGGCCGGAGCGGCCGCCATCGGCGAGCACCGCGAGGTCGCATTCCAGGGTGGTTTCGTCGTTGAGGGTCAGGCGATAGCCGTCGGTCAGCGGTTCCATGCGGGTGACTTCCGCCGGGCAACGCCAGCTGACCACGTCCTTATCCAGGCCTTGCCAGAGGCATTGGCCGAGCCAGGCGTTTTCCACCACATAGCCGAGGGCCGGAACGCCCTCTTCCATCGCCGACAGTCGCGCCGTGGAGAAACGCCCACGGTCGGACACGTGAATCTGCTTGATCGGCTCGGCGCGGCGGGAGATTTCCTGCCACACGCCCAGCCGTTGATAAATCTGCCGGGCGCCGTAGGACAGCGCCGAAGAACGGGCGTCGTAGCTCGGTTGATAGGTGTCACCGGGGGCGAACGGTTCGATCAGCACGATCTTCCAGCCGCGCGCCTTGGCCCCGGCCTGCAAGGCCAACGCCAGACTCGCGCCGACCAGGCCGCCACCGATGATTGCCAGATTGACTCGACTCATGCCGCGTGTGCCCGTGCTTGGGCCATCAAGGCCTCGATTTCAGCGACCGTTTTCGGCACGCCTTGGGTCAGGATTTCACAACCGGTCTTGGTCACTACCACGTCGTCCTCGATGCGCACGCCAATGCCACGCCATTTCTTTGCCACGTTCTGGTTGTCCGGGGCGATGTAGATCCCCGGTTCCACGGTCAGCGCCATGCCGACCTCCAGCACGCGCCACTCGCCGCCGACCTTGTACTCGCCGACGTCATGCACATCCATGCCCAGCCAGTGGCCGGCGCGGTGCATATAGAAAGCTTTATAGGCTTCGCTGGCGATCAACTCGTCGACGTCGCCCTGCAACAGCCCCAGTTTCACCAGCCCGGTCGTAATGACCCGGACCGTGGCTTCGTGGGCCTGATTCCAATGCTTGTTCGGGGCAATCTCGGCGAACGCCGCTTCTTGCGAAGCCAGCACCAACTCGTAGATCGCCTTCTGTTCCGCTGAATACTTGCCGTTGACCGGCCAGGTGCGGGTGATGTCGCTGGCGTAGCAGTCGATCTCGCAACCGGCGTCGATCAGCACCAGGTCGCCGTCCTTGAGCACGGCGTCATTCTGCTGGTAATGCAGGATGCAGCTGTTGCGCCCGGCGGCGACGATCGAGCCGTACGCCGGCATCTTCGCCCCGCCCTTGCGGAACTCGTAATCAAGCTCGGCTTCGAGGCTGAACTCGTGCAAACCGGCGCGGCTGGCCTGCATCGCGCGGATATGCGCCTGTGCGGAAATCCGTGCGGCCTCGCGCATCACCTTCACTTCTGCCGCCGATTTATACAGGCGCATGTCGTGCAGCAGATGATCCAGGGCAACGAATTCGTTCGGTGGCTGGGCGCCAAGGTGCGCTTTAGAGCGGATCACGTTGATCCAGTCCATCAGGTGCCGGTCGAATTCCGGGTTGCTGCCCATGGCCGAATACACCCGGTCGCGCCCTTCGATCAGGCCCGGCAGGATGTCGTCGATGTCAGTGATGGGGAAGGCGTCATCGGCGCCGAAGTCGCGGATCGCGCCTTCCTGCCCGGCGCGCAGGCCGTCCCACAGCTCCCGCTCAACGTTGCGCTCCCGGCAAAACAGCAGGTATTCGCCGTGCTCACGGCCGGGCATCAGGACGATGACGGCTTGTGGCTCGGGGAAACCGCTGAGGTACTGGAAATCGCTGTCCTGGCGATAGACATGCTCAACGTCGCGGTTGCGAATGGCCACCGCGGCGGCGGGCAGGATCGCGATGCTGTTGGGTTCCATCTGCGCCATCAAGGCCTTGCGGCGACGGCTGTATTCCGATTTCGGGATATGAATCATGGGCAGATGGCGTTCCCTGGCAGGCGATTAATGCAACGACGGTTTGGCGGCGGCTTCGTCGGTTTTCTTGGTTTCCGTGAACAGCAACAACGGAGCCACGCGCAGGTACTCCATCACTTCCATGTAATCGCTTTCGCCGTCGTCAGACTCTTCCAGGGCGTCTTGCACCTGGGCGATGGCGGCCAGATCCTGCAACACTTCGGTCGCTTCGGTGGTCAGGGCATATTCACGACGGGTCAGACCGAAGCCAGTCAGGAAGCCCTGGCACCATTGGCCCAGCGCAGCGGCGCGGTCGGCCAGCGGGGCGTCGTCGGTGGGCAGCAGCAGGACAACGGTCATGTCGTCGCCGGTCAGCTCGCCCTTGACCATCTCTTGCAGGCCGATCAGGGCATTGCGAACGTTGTCTTGTGGCTCGCCTTCGAGCAGCTCGGCGGCATCGGCCAGCCAGCTGTCGGCTTCGAAGCCGGCACCGGCGCAACTGCGGCCGAGCAACAGGCCATGCAGTTCGGCAGGCGAGACGTTATGGCCGCTGGAAGTCAGCAGGGTGGCGAAGGCTTGGTACGGGGAATTCTGAATGGGCATGGGCAGCTAGGCGCCAGACGGCGCTATGTCTAGAATGAAGGCCTTGTATCCTACATCGACAGACTCGCCAAGACTATTAAAGGCTGTCCGCCAGCCTGGAGCTGTACGAAACTAGGCGCGCCCGACGCGTCGGCAGTTTCCTACAGAGCCTGCCACCCATCAGACACATATTCAGTGGACACAATGGAAGACACCGATCTGCAAGCGCTGATGGCAAGACTCGAGTTGCTAATTAGCCGAGTCGAGCAACTAAAGAGCCAAAATGGACTCCTATTAGCTCAGGAAAAGACCTGGCGCGAGGAACGCGCTCACCTCATTGAAAAAAACGAAATCGCCCGGCGTAAGGTCGAATCGATGATTTCGCGCCTCAAGGCCCTGGAGCAAGACTCATGAGTTCAAGCAATAGCGTTACCGTGCAGATCCTCGATAAAGAATATTCGATCATTTGCCCCCAGGAAGAGCGCAGCAACCTGGTGAGTGCCGCCCGCTACCTGGACGGCAAGATGCGCGAAATCCGCAGCAGCGGCAAAGTCATCGGCGCCGACCGCATCGCCGTGATGGCCGCGCTGAACATCACCCACGACCTGCTGCACAAGGAAGAACGCCCGGACGTACAGGCCAGCGGCTCGACCCGCGAGCAGGTTCGCGACCTGCTGGATCGCGTCGATCTGGTGCTGGCAACTGATCCGGACGTCACCAAGGGCTGATTCGTGGAATCGCTTGGGGTATACTCGCGTCACTCCCTGGGGTGCTTGCCAGTTGACGATGTCCCTGAGCCGATTCGCACTACCCTGGAAGTTGCACGTTGGGCTGGTGTGCATGTCCGCTAGACGGAAAGCCTTAAAGCCTACTGCTTCTTCCACCTTGAACTTTCGGGTTCAAGGGCTAAGTCAGCAGCGGTTCATCCGGGGAGCCTGATTCCAGTCCGATGCCGGTTTAATTACCGGCATCGGCTTTTTTACGGGTACGCTTTGTGTACCCGCCCTGCCGAAGCCTAATTCATGAACGAACCTGCGCTGCTTCCCCGCCCGCAACTTCGACGCATGCTGCGCAAGGCCCGCCGCGCACTGACACCCAGTCAGCAGCGCCAGGCCGCTCGCGGGCTGTACAAGCAATTGGCCCAGCACCCGCTGTTTCGCCGCGCCAGACATATCTCTCTTTATCTGCCTACAGACGGTGAAATCGATCCGCGTGTTTTGCTGCGTGCCGCTCAACGTCGGGGCAAGGCGACGTATCTGCCGGTGCTCAGCGCCTGGCCGCGAACCAAAATGGTGTTCCAGCGCGTTCGCCCCGGCGACAAATTGAAACCCAACCGTTTCCGTATTCTGGAACCAAGGCACAACCTCGCCCGGCAACGCAAAGTCTGGGCGCTTGATTTAGTGTTGTTGCCATTGGTTGGATTTGACGACGTGGGTGGACGCCTGGGCATGGGCGGCGGCTTCTATGACCGCAGCCTGGCGTATCTGGCGCGGCGCAAAACCTGGCGCAAGCCGACGCTGCTGGGGCTGGCCCATGAATGTCAGAAGGTCGAACGATTGGCTCAAGCGAGCTGGGATGTGCCGTTGCAAGGAACGGTGACAGACAAGGCGTGGTATTTCGCAGGCGCCGCACTGTAGGAGCAAAGCTTGCTCGCGATAGCGGTCCTACAGGCACATGGATGTTGAAGGTGACGCCGTCATCGCGAGCAAGCTTTGCTGCTACGGGTGCGGCGTCCGAAAGACAGAGATCAGCGCTTGAAGGCCGACGGCTGTTGTTGCTGCGCGATTTCGATCGGTGCGTCGGTCTTGTTGTTCCATAGGCTTTGGGCGTAGCCAGTGGTCACGACGCCGAGGCCGAACAAAATAACCAAAATCCATAGTAAATCCGGTTTGCGTTTCATCGATTGCCCCCCAAAGGCATATCAACACGATGACAGCAGCGGTTTCCGTTGTAGGCCGTGCAGCAGCGTAAAGCTTAGAAGGCCGGCATTTTGCGACAACGTGAACCGACACGCAAACACTGGCGTCAACCGACTGTCGGTTTGTCATAAAATTGCCCGACAACTTGCCCACCCCTCTCGCAAGGAGCAAAAACCATGGCCTATTGGCTGATGAAATCCGAGCCCGACGAGCTCTCGATCAAAGACCTTGAGAAGCTTGGCAAAGCGCGCTGGGACGGGGTTCGCAACTACCAGGCGCGCAATTTCCTGCGGGCGATGGCGGTGGGGGACGAGTTCTTCTTCTATCACTCCAGTTGCCCGGAGCCGGGGATTGCCGGGATCGGCCAGATTGTCGAAGCGGCGTACCCGGACCCGACGGCCCTTGAGCCGCAGAGTCATTACTACGATCCGAAGGCCACCCCGGAGAAAAACGCCTGGAGCGCGATTGATGTCGCGCATGTCGAGACGTTTGCCAAAGTGCTGAAGCTGGATTATCTGAAGCAGCAGACGGCGCTGGCCGAGATGCCACTGGTGCAGAAAGGCACTCGGCTGTCGGTGATGCCCGTCACCGCCGAACAATGGGCTGCGGTACTCGGCTTGCGTTAAATAAAGCAGAACTGCCCGGTCATCCTCTTTTCCCTGCTCAATGGGGTTAGGCTTGCGCCTTAGTTGACTGGCATCAAGCCGCTTCGGCGCTCGATCAGCCAGACTAGGACGTTACAGCCGCAGGATGCCCGCATGTCTACGCACAGTCGCTCTTCGATTTTCTTCGCCAGTTCCTTGATGGTTTTACTGCTGGCCGCCGGGGGGTTCGGTTACTGGAAGTCGATGCATGACCGTCTGCCCGAAGGCTTGTATGTCGGCAACGGTCGCCTCGAAGCCACAGAAGTGCAGATCGCCAGCAAAACACCCGGGCGCCTGGCCGAGGTGCTCGTCGATGAGGGCGATAAAGTCACCAAGGGCCAACTGCTGGCCCGCATGGACACCCGCACCCTCGAAGCCCAGCGCAATCAGGCCGAAGCCGAGGTGCTGCGCGCCCGGGAAAACCTCGCCGCGGCCCAGGCCAACGTGCAATTGCGCCAGAGCGAACAACTGCTCGCCCAACAAGAACTCAAGCGTTCCCAGGAACTGTTCAAGCACGGCTTCGTCAGCGGCCAGATCATCGATCAACAACAGGCACGCCTGGACACCGGCAGTGCGGCAGTCGCCGCGTCCCGCGCCCAGGTGTCGGCGGTCGGCGCCGCGATTGGCGCGGCCCAGGCCCAGGTCGCGATGCTGACCAGCGAAATAGATGACAGCAGCTTGCGGGCGTCCATAGACGGGGTGATCCAGTTGCGCATGGCCGAACCGGGCGAAGTGCTCGGCGCCGGCGGACGAGTGCTGCTGCTGATTGATCCGAGCGACCAATACATGAACCTCTACCTCCCGGCCTCCGTCACCGGGCGCGTGGCCGTTGGCGATGACGCGCGCATCCTGCTCGACGCCCTGCCCGACCACCCGGTGCCAGCCAAAATCACTTTCGTCGCCGGCAAATCACAGTTCACGCCCAAAGAAGTCGAAACCCGTGACGAACGCCAGAAACTGGTGTTCCGCGTCAAACTGCGGCTGACCGACCCGAGCGCCCTGCCCCAGGCCAAGCCGGGCATGCCCGGCGCCGGTTATGTGCGCACCGCGCCGATTAGCTGGCCGGCCAACCTGCAATGACCGACCTGGCGCTGCAAGCGACCGGCATCAACCACCGTTACGGCAAACAGCAGGCCCTGGCCGACATCACCTTCAGCCTGCCCGCCGGCACGCGCTGCGGGTTGATTGGCCCGGACGGCGCCGGCAAGTCGAGTTTGCTGGGCCTGATCGCCGGGGTGAAAACCCTGCAACAAGGTCAGCTGGAAGTGCTGGGCGGCTCGATCCAGAACCGTCGCCATCGCAACAGCCTCTACCCACGCATCGCCTTCATGCCGCAAGGCCTGGGCGGCAACCTGTATCCCGAATTGTCGATCAGCGAGAACATCCACTTTTTCGCCACCCTGTTCGGCCTGTCGAAAGCCGAATGCGACCAGCGCATGCACAGCCTGTTGCTGGCCACCGACCTGCTGCGCTTCGCGGACCGCCCGGCCGGCAAGCTCTCCGGTGGTATGAAGCAGAAACTCGGGCTCTGTTGCGCGCTGATCCACGAACCGGACCTGTTGATCCTCGACGAACCCACCACCGGCGTCGATCCCTTGTCCCGACGGCGCTTCTGGGAGCTGGTAGATGATGTGCGCGGCCAACGCCCGCAACTGACGCTGCTGGTCGCCACCGCGTACATGGAAGAGGCCGAGCAATTCGAACATTGCCTGATGCTCGACGGCGGCAAGCTGATCGCCACCGGTCTGAGCAGCGAATTGGCCGCCGCGACTGCCAGCGGCAAACTCGATGAAGCCTTCACCCACTTTCAGGGCGACAGTGGCCACGACAATCAGCCACTGGTGATTCCACCCCGCACCGGCGCCAACACTGACATCGCCATCGAAGCCCACGACCTGACCTTGCGCTTCGGCGATTTCACCGCCGTGGACAAGGTCAGCTTCGCCATCGGTCGCGGGGAGATTTTCGGTTTTCTCGGCTCCAACGGCTGTGGCAAAACCACCACCATGAAAGTCCTCACCGGGCTGATGCCGGCCAGTGAGGGCAGCGCCACATTGCTGGGCAACGCGGTGAACGCCAAGGACCTGGCCACGCGCAAGCGTGTCGGTTTCATGTCCCAGAGTTTCTCGCTGTATGGCGAACTCAGCGTGCGGCAAAACCTCGACTTGCACGCGCGCCTGTTCGATTTGCCCAAGGCCGACAGCGCCCAACGCATCGACGAACTGATCCAGCGCTTCAATCTGGTCAACGTGGCCGATCAACAGTCCGGCGCCCTGCCCCTGGGTTTACGCCAACGATTGTCCCTGGCCGTGGCGGTGCTGCATCGCCCGGAAGTGCTGATCCTCGATGAACCGACTTCCGGCGTCGACCCGGCGGCGCGAGATGACTTCTGGCGGCTGCTGATCGAGTTGTCCCGCGAGCAAGGCGTGACGATTTTCCTGTCCACCCATTTCATGAACGAAGCCCAGCGCTGCGACCGCATTTCGCTGATGCACGCCGGCAAAGTACTGGCCTGCGATACCCCGGCGGCGCTGCAACAGCAGTTCAAGGGCGACACCCTGGAAGCGGCGTTTGTCACCTGCCTGGAGCAGGCCCAGGGCGCTAGCGAAGCACCGACGCCGCAAGTGCCCGCCGACACGCCAGTCGCACCGACAACGCCAATGAAAGAACGTGGTTTCAGCGTCGGCCGCCTGGTAGCCGTGGCCAGTCGTGAAGGCAAGGAATTGCTGCGCGACAAAGTGCGGATGGCGTTCGCCCTGCTGGGGGCGATTTTCATGATGGTGATCTTCGGCTACGGCATTTCCCTGGACGTGGAAAAACTCGCCTTCGCCGTGTTCGACCAGGACCAGACGCCCCAAAGCCGCACGTATCTGGAAGCGTTCCGCAGTTCTCGCTATTTCGCCGAACAATCACCGATCCGCGACAGCAAAGAATTGCATCGACGCCTTCAACGCTCGGAAATCAAACTGGCGCTGGAGATCCCGCCAGGCTTTGGCCGCGACCTGTACGCCGGGCGCCAACCCACCGTCGCCGCCTGGCTGGATGGCGGCATGCCGTTTCGGGCCGAGACCAGCCGCAATTACGTGGAAGCAGTGCATCAAGCCAACCTTGAGCAACTGGCCGAACAGAGCAGCCCCGCGCGCAACCGACCCGCAGCGGCCAAACTGGAAACCCGGTTCCGCTACAACCAGGACGTGGTCAGCGTCAACGCCATCGGCCCCGGGGTGATGGCGCTGATCCTCGCCTTCATCCCGGCCATGCTCACGGCGCTGGGGATCGTGCGCGAGAAGGAGTTGGGTTCGATCACCAACTTCTACGCCACGCCCCTGACCCGACTGGAATTCCTGCTGGGTAAACAGGCGCCCTATCTGGCGATCAGCCTGATCAACCTGGCGGTGCTGGTGGCCATGAACCGCTGGCTGTTTGGCGTGCCGTTCAAGGGCAGCGGCCTGACCCTGGCCTTCGGCGGATTGCTCTACGTACTGGCCACCACCAGCATGGGCCTGCTGATTTCGGCGTTCACCCGAACCCAGATCGCCGCGATCCTCGGCACCATGATCATCACCAGCCTGCCGACCATCCAGTTTTCCGGGCTGATCGTGCCGCGCTCCTCCCTCGAAGGCGCGGCTTCGGTCATGGGGATGCTGTTTCCGGCGGGGTATTTCCTCGATATCGCCGTCGGCACGTTCACCAAAGCACTGGACCTGCGACAGCTATGGCCGCAATGCCTGGCGCTGTTCGGGTTCTTCCTCGGATTCACCGGGCTCAGCCTGGTCATGCTGAAAAAGCAGGAGGCCTGATGCATAAGCTTGCGCATATCTTGCGACTCGGCCTCAAGGAACTGACCAGCCTGCGCCACGACAGCGTGTTGCTGCTGTTTCTGTTCTACGCCTTTACCGTGGCGATCTACATGCCGGCCGCCGGCTCGGTCATCGGCGTGCACAACGCCAGCGTGGCCGTGGTAGACGAAGACCGCAGTCACCTCTCACGGGAATTGACCCAGGCCCTGCAACCACCGGAATTCCAGCGTCCGGTGCTGCTGCCTTATGAGCAACTGGATCAAGTCATGGACAGCGGCCAGTACACGTTTGTGATCAATGTGCCGGTGAATTTCCAGACCGATTTGCTGGCCGGACGCCAACCGGCGGTGCAGGTCAATGTTGACGCCACGGCCATGAGCCAGGCGTTCATGGGCGCGGGTTACATCGGGCGGATTTTCCAGCGCGAACTGCTGAACTACAGTGGCCAGAATGATCCCGCCAGCAAAGCGCCGGCGCTGCTGACCACGCGCTCGCTGTTCAATCCAAATCTGGAAGGTGGCTGGTTTCTGGCGGTGATCCAGATCGTCAACAACATCACCATTCTCGCCATCATCCTCACCGGCACCGCGCTGCTGCGAGAGCGTGAACACGGCACTCTCGACCATTTGCTGGTGCTGCCACTGACCGCACTGGAAATCATGCTGGCAAAAATCTGGAGCAACATGCTGGTGGTGGTGCTGTGCACCTGGATTTCGCTTGAAGTGATCGTCAAAGGCGCGCTGGGCGTGCCGCTGGCCGGTTCAATGACCTTGTTTTTGCTGGTGACAGCGGTTTATCTGTTCGCCAGTACGGCGCTGGGGATCTTTCTCGCGACCCTGGCCCGCTCGACGCCGCAGTTCGGACTGCTGGCCATCCCGGTGATCATCCCGATGTTGCTGCTATCGGGCGGCAGCACGCCGCTCGACAGCATGCCGCAGTGGCTGCAATGGGTGATGCAGGGTTCGCCATCGACGCACTTTGTCAGCTTGAGCGCCGCGATTCTGTTTCGCGACGCCGGGCTGAGCGTGGTCTGGCCGGACTTGCTGGCACTGACCGCCATCGGGCTGGTGTTCTTTGCGATTGCGCTGATGCGGTTTCGCAAGAGTCTGGCGTCCTGACCTTTGGAATGAGGGGCTTTGTGGCGAGGGGGCTTGCCCCCGTTGGGCTGCGAAGCGGCCCCATCCCAAAGAAGCAGGGGGCTGCTGCGCAGTCCGACGGGGGCAAGCCCCCTCGCCACAAAAGCCCGCAGGAAGTCTTATTGAATGATCAGGTTGTTGAACAACAGATCCTCAACCACCGGCTTGCCCGTTTCATCATTCATCACTTGCTGGGTTTGCTTCAGGGCTTCCTGACGCAGCTTTTCCTTGCCTTCATTGCTGCCCATCGCCTCGGTGGTCTGCTGGCTGAACAACGCCACCAGTTGATTGCGAATCAACGGTTCGTTGGCCTTGACCGCTTTGGTCGCCTCTTCACCGGTCACCCGCAACGCCACGTCAGCCTTGAACACCTTCAACTTCGGCGTGCCGTCCAACCCATAATTGCCCACGAACGGCGGGCTCAGGGTGATGTAGTTGACCTTTGGGGCCTCACCTTCTTTGGCGGCTTCTTCAGCCACTGCTGCCAAAGGCAGAGACAGGGCCAGCAACAACATGATCCACGCTTTCACAATTCGCTCCTTATCCGGTTTGCGGCCTAGCATAACGACCCGCCGCGCAAGCACAAGCTTATGGCTGACTATCAGGGCCGGGCATGCTCGTTGACCCGTCGACTCACACACCTACACTTATCGGCCATCACTCCCAAAGGAATAGCCCTGATGAAAGCCGTGCTATGCAAAGCCTTCGGCCCCGCCGAATCGCTGGTGCTGGAAGACGTCGCCAGTCCTGTCGCCAAGAAGAACGAAATCCTGCTGGACGTGCACGCCGCCGGGGTCAACTTTCCGGACACGCTGATCATCGAGGGCAAATACCAGTTCAAACCGCCCTTCCCGTTTTCGCCGGGCGGTGAGGCGGCCGGCGTGGTCAGTGCAGTGGGTGAAAAGGTCAGCCATCTCAAGGTCGGCGACCGGGTCATGGCCCTGACCGGTTGGGGCAGCTTTGCCGAGCAGGTCGCGGTGCCGGGCTACAACGTGCTGCCGATCCCGCCGTCGATGGACTTCAACACCGCCGCCGCGTTCAGCATGACCTACGGCACCTCGATGCACGCCCTCAAGCAGCGGGCCAATCTGCAACCGGGTGAAACCTTGCTGGTGCTCGGCGCGTCCGGCGGTGTCGGCCTGGCCGCCGTGGAAATCGGCAAAGCCATGGGCGCCCGGGTGATTGCCGCCGCCAGCAGCGCCGAAAAACTCGCCGTGGCCAAGGCTGCCGGCGCCGATGAGCTGATCAACTACAGCGAAACCAGTCTCAAGGACGAAATCAAACGCCTGACCGACGGCCAGGGCGCCGACGTGATCTACGACCCGGTCGGCGGCGACCTGTTCGACCAGGCCGTGCGCGCCATCGCCTGGAACGGCCGCCTGCTGGTGGTCGGCTTTGCCAGCGGACGCATCCCCGAATTCCCGGTCAACCTCGCCTTGCTCAAAGGCGCGGCGGTGGTCGGCGTGTTCTGGGGCTCCTTCGCCCAGCGCCAACCCCAGGACAACGCGGCGAACTTCCAGCAGCTATTTGGCTGGTTTGCCGAGGGCAAGTTGAAGCCACTGGTGTCGCAGGTGTACCCGCTGAGCAATGCGGCGCAGGCGATTAATGATCTTGGCCAGCGCAAAGCGGTCGGGAAAGTGGTGGTACAGGTTCGCTGAGCCGAGTGAAGCGGTCTGGATGGCAGAGTCCGGATCGCTTCTTCTTTATTTGAAGGACATTTCCCAAAACCCCGCACGACTCTGGCTTGAAAAGCGCACAACGGCTCACCCAGTAACCTTTCCCACACCGCCCTACACTTACACCTGAGCGACATGTTCATAAAGGAACACGCGATCTCCAACTTTTCCGCTGTTTGACCAATGCGAACCGGTGCTATTTTCGGTAACGAAACTGTAACATTCGCATCCGCAGTCAAAACAAGAAATTTGGAGCTCTTGAATGTTTGCTTTCTTTCGACCTGCCGCACATCAGGCGCCCCTGCCTGAAGAAAAAATAGACGACACCTATAAACGCCTTCGCTGGCAGATCTTCGCCGGGATTTTTATTGGCTATGCGGGTTACTACCTGCTGCGCAAAAACTTCACGCTGGCCTTCCCGGACCTGATCGCCCAGGGCTACACAAAGGGTCAACTGGGTGTGGCGATGTCGGCGATTGCGATCGCCTACGGTCTGTCCAAATTTTTGATGGGCATTGTGTCCGACCGCTCCAACCCACGTTACTTCCTGCCCTTCGGCCTGATAGTGTCGGCCGGGGTCATGTTCGTTTTCGGTTTCGCGCCCTGGGCGACGTCGAGTGTGACGATGATGTTCACCCTGTTGTTCATCAACGGCTGGGCACAAGGCATGGGCTGGCCACCGAGCGGCCGGACCATGGTGCACTGGTGGTCGCAGAAAGAACGTGGCCAGGTGGTGTCGGTCTGGAACACCGCGCATAACGTCGGCGGCGGGTTGATTGGTCCACTGGCGATTCTCGGCATGGGCTGGTTCAACGACTGGCACAGCAAGTTCTACGTTCCGGCCGCCGTGGCGCTGCTGGTCGCGGTATTTGCCTTCATTGTGATGCGCGATACCCCGCAATCGACCGGCCTGCCGCCGATCGAGAAGTACAAGAACGATTACCCGGAAGGCTACGACGCCAGCCACGAAGAAGAATTCAGCGCCAAGGACATCTTCGTCAAATACGTGCTGCGCAACAAAATGCTCTGGCTTATCGCCCTGGCCAACGTCTTCGTCTACCTGCTGCGCTACGGCATCCTCGACTGGGCGCCGACCTACCTCAAAGAGGTCAAGCACTTCGACTTTGACAAAACGTCCTGGGCGTATTTCCTCTACGAGTGGGCGGGCATTCCGGGCACGCTGCTGTGCGGCTGGATGTCGGACAAGGTCTTCCGTGGCAACCGTGGCCTGACCGGCATGGTGTTCATGGGGTTGGTGACCGTGGCGACGATCGTGTATTGGCTGAACCCGCCGGGCAACCCGATGATCGACATGATCTCGCTGTTCGCGATCGGCTTCCTGATCTACGGTCCGGTGATGCTGGTGGGTTTGCAAGCGCTGGAACTGGTGCCGAAGAAGGCCGCCGGCACCGCCGCGGGCTTTACCGGCCTGTTCGGTTACCTGGGCGGGTCAGTCGCGGCCAGTGCGCTGATGGGCTACACCGTGGACTATTTCGGCTGGGATGGCGGCTTCATCCTGCTGGTCGCTGCTTGTTTGCTGGCGATGGCTTTCCTGGCTCCCACGCTGGGGCACAAACAAAGCGCCAGTCAGACCCGCGAAGAAGCAATCGCCTGATCCGACTTTGATTGACAACGCTTGAGCCGCGCCTCCAGATTCCGGTCTGGCATGGCGTGGCTACGCAGGGCGTTGGCGGTCTGCTCGACGTAATCGCGAGTGGTGCCGTACCGCCCGCAAGCGCTTTCGAACACCTGGCTCAGCACGTGATCCGGCAAGTTGCCGGCATAGCTGGGCAGGTGCCGTTCCAAAACAAATCCCAACGCCTGAACCTGGCTTCCGTCTTCAAGACGGCAGTTGAGCCAATGTGGGCGATAGGACGGGAATGGCATTTCGCGCTGCCACAAGGCGTAGAGCGAGGCTTCGAGTTGTTCTTCGGGAAGGCGATAGGCAAAACCGCTGCAAGAGCCGCCGCGATCCAGGCCAAATACCAGGCCCGGCACTTCCGGCGTACCGCGATGTTCGTGGGACCACAGGTACAAACCGCGATGGTAGCCATGAACCCGACCGCGCACTCGCTCCACCGCCGGGCATTCAGGGCGCCAGATCAGTGAGCCGTACGCGAACAGCCAGACCGGCCCACCCTTGTGGCGCGCCATGGTTGCCTGCATCGAGCTGAGCAATTGTTCGTGCGTAAGCTGCGGCCCCAGATCGAGCCGCGGAGGGTAAGGCAAATTCAGAAAAGCAGATTCAATGGCGCTCATGGCGAATAGCGTTCAGCTCCCCGCGGATAAAGAATTACTTAATAGAACGCACCGCTGTAACAATAAGGCACATATGTTTTAAGGCAATTTAAGTGCCATGGCACAGTTCTTAAATAATTGCCCATATGACATATAACCTACCGGTATTTATATAAATCTATAAATACCGATCGGCTATATAGGGAGTTATAACGATTTAAGACCGAGGGGCATAAGCGAATACGTCGGCGCGCATCTGATGCGCATCCATCCCCGCTTCAACCAACGCATCCAGCGTGCCGTAGACCATCGCCGGAGAACCGCTGGCGTAAACATGCAGCGCCTTCAGATCCGGGAAATCCTCGCACACCGCCTCATGCAACATGCCGCAGCGCCCTTCCCAGCCGCATTGATCGCTGACGACTTTATGCAGGAACAGATTGGGCAGTTTCAGCCATTCGTCCCAGTGTTCTATTTCATAAAAGTCTTCAGGACGCCGCACGCCCCAATACAGATGCACCGGGTGCTTGAACCCGGTGGCGCGGCAATGTTCGATCAGGCTGTGAATCTGGCCCATGCCGGTACCCGCGGCGATCAGCACCAGCGGCCCGTCCGGCAACTCGGCCAGGTGGGTGTCGCCGAATGGCATCTCGATGCGCACCATGGCATTGCGTTGCAGCTGATCGATCAGGCTCAGCGCACTGCTTTCGCGCGCCAGCACATGGATTTCCAGGTCGCGCCCGGCATGGGGTGCCGAGGCCAGGGAGAACGCGGATTTCTCGCCGTTCTCGCGCTCGATCATCAGGTACTGACCGGCGTGATAGCGCGGCGGCTTGCCGGCCGGCGCCCGCAGGTGCACCCGAAAGGTATCCCCGCCGACGTCCCTGCATTCAATGACCTGACACGACAAGCTGCGCACCGGCAGTTCTCCCAGCGCGAGCACGCCATCCCACAGCACGATGCAGTCTTCCAGCGGCTCAGCTATGCAAGTGTAGAACTCGCCGTGGTCCCGCACATGGCCGGCCTGTTCAACCCGGCCTTCCACCAGCAACGCCGCGCAGACGTGGCAATTGCCGTTGCGACAGCTTTGCGGGCATTCATAGCCCAAGCGCCGCGCGCCATCGAGAATCCGCTCGCCGGGCAATATCTCAAGCACTGCTCCGGAGGGCTGCAAGGTTACACGCATCAATCTATTCCTAACTGATTCCAGATGGCATCGATCCGTTTTGTCACGGCTTCATCCTTGACGATCACCCGGCCCCACTCGCGAGTGGTTTCGCCGGGCCATTTATGCGTGGCATCGAGCCCCATCTTCGACCCCAGGCCGGACACCGGCGAGGCGAAGTCGAGGTAGTCGATCGGCGTGTTGTCGATCATCACCGTGTCGCGCTTGGGGTCCATGCGCGTGGTAATGGCCCAGATCACGTCGTTCCAGTCCCGCGCGTTGATATCGTCATCAGTGACGATAACGAACTTGGTGTACATGAACTGTCGCAAAAACGACCAGACACCGAGCATTACCCGCTTGGCATGGCCCGGATACGACTTCTTCATGGTCACGATGGCCATGCGGTACGAGCAGCCTTCGGGCGGCAGGTAGAAGTCGGTGATTTCCGGGAACTGCTTCTGCAGGATCGGCACGAACACTTCGTTCAGCGCCACACCGAGAATCGCCGGTTCATCCGGTGGACGGCCGGTGTAGGTGCTGTGGTAGATCGGTTTGATCCGGTGGGTAATGCGTTCGACGGTGAACACCGGGAAGCTGTCGACTTCGTTGTAGTAACCGGTGTGGTCGCCGTACGGGCCTTCGTCGGCCATTTCGCCCGGATGGATCACGCCTTCCAGGATGATTTCGGCGGTGGCCGGCACTTGCAGGTCGTTGCCACGGCACTTCACCAGTTCGGTGCGGTTACCCCGCAGCAGACCGGCGAAGGCGTATTCGGAGAGGCTGTCCGGCACCGGCGTTACGGCGCCGAGGATGGTCGCCGGGTCAGCGCCCAACGCCACGGACACCGGGAACGGCTGGCCGGGGTGCTTCTCGCACCACTCGCGGTAATCCAGCGCGCCGCCACGGTGGCTCAGCCAACGCATGATGACCTTGTTGCGGCCGATCACTTGCTGACGGTAGATGCCGAGGTTCTGCCGGTCCTTGTTCGGGCCCTTGGTGACAGTCAGGCCCCAGGTGATCAGCGGGCCGACATCGCCAGGCCAGCAAGTCTGCACCGGCAGCATCGCCAGGTCGACGTCGTCGCCTTCGATGACCACTTCCTGGCACACCGCGTCTTTGACCACTTTCGGCGCCATGGCGATGATCTTGCGGAAGATCGGCAGCTTGGACCACGCATCCTTCAAGCCCTTCGGCGGCTCGGGTTCCTTGAGGAACGCCAGCAACTTGCCGATCTCGCGCAGCTCGCTGACGGCCTCGGCGCCCATGCCCATGGCCACCCGCTCGGGGGTGCCGAACAGGTTGCCGAGGACCGGGATGTCGTAGCCGGTAGGGTTCTCGAACAGCAGCGCCGGGCCTTTGGCCCTCAGCGTGCGATCACAGACTTCAGTCATCTCCAGCACTGGAGAGACAGGGATCTGGATGCGTTTCAACTCTCCGCGCTGCTCAAGCTGCTGCACGAAATCCCGAAGGTCCTTGAATTTCATTGATGATGGCACCCGTAAAATAGGCGTACATCCTACCTGCTCTGCCGGCCGCTGGCAGCTTATCGCTGCTTACTTGGCCGCATTCACGTTGCCATTGCCGAGTGTGGCCTGGGCCTGCAAGCGCTTGAACAGCGGCTCAAGCACCGGCGCCACGAACCGTGCGCCGATCTCCGACAGGTGATTGTCATCGGTATACAGCGAATGGCCGTCGCGCTCGACCCGGCAAAGTCCCGCGTCATCACACAGCAATGGCGCCGGGTCCACCACGCTCACCCCCGAATTGGCAGCGGCTATTTGCGCGAACAACTGGCTGATGAAGGCCTGGCGCTTGAAGTGCTCGGTCACCGCCAGGCCCACGTCATCCGTCGGCCGATGCAACATGGCCAGGCGCGTCAGGCGATATGGCGGGCTGAACTGCTGCAACGGCGCCTCCTTGATCAGCCAGACGCGATGCCCGCCCTCACGCAGTTGCCGGACGGTCGCCTGCAAGCCGTCAGCCAGGCGTTGCTCGGCGGTGGCGCGGTCATAACGGCCATGGGTATCGCGCAGCACGTGCCCGAGATCGCCTTTCACATCGCCATAGAGATACAGGCTCCAACGCGCGACCAGCACCACGTCGCCCACTGCTTGCGGCTTCAACGCCCCTTCGACCCGACGATTGAAACGGGCACATCGCTGATCGTGTTCAAGCCCTTCAACCGGAATGCAGCCGGGAGAACTGGCGAGAATCACGCTGACACCATGCTTTTGCGCGCCATCATCGAACACCGGAATCAGCGCCGTGGCGTGACTGTCGCCCCAGACCAAGGCCTTTGTAGAGCTCGGTGCAAGCTTCCCGTAATGACAAAAGAGTTTGTCGTCAGGGGTCTTGTCATCGGCCAGGCAGCGCATCAGTTCGGGCCGCCACTCCTTGCCTTTGGCGTATTGCAAAGCTTGATCAGACAGGCGCGAAGGCAAGCCATCGGTCCAGCGCAGCGCTTGACCGGCCAGACCGAGGACCACCACGCCACAACCGGCCGCGATCAGGATCTGCCGGCGTCCGGCCAACAAGCGGCGCTCGCGGAACGGTGTCTCGACAAACCGCCACGACAGGTAACCGAGCAGCAGCGTGAGCAGAATCAAACCGGCGGTATCCACCAGCCCCGGCTCCTCGACACTGGCATAGCTGGCGAAGACAAAGACCGGCCAATGCCACAGGTACCAGGAATAGGAAATCAGGCCGAGGCCGACCAGCACACGACTGGCCAGCAGTCCACCGACCAGCGTTTGCCGATGGCCATTGGCCCAGATCAACGTGACCACGCCGAGGGTCGGCAACAACGCCGCCGCGCCGGGGAATGGCGTGCTTTTATCGTAGGCAAACACCGCCAGCAGGATCAGACCGAAGCCAAACAGGCTGACGACTTGAGCGCCGGTCGCCGTCAGGCGCCAGTGGCCGCGTGGCGCGACCGCCAGCATCGCGCCAGCCAATAGCTCCCAGGCACGCATCGGCAACAGAAAAAAGGCTTTCTCAGGGTGGTGCGCCACGGCCCAGACGCTGAGCCCGAACGACACCAGCAACACACCGAACAACGCCAGCCGCCAATGCTTGAGGCGGCTCGACAACAAGGTCAGCAGCAGCGGGAAGACAATGTAGAACTGCTCTTCAACCGCCAGCGACCACGTGTGCAGCAATGGCTTGAGGTCGGACGCCACATCGAAGTAACCGTCCTGGCGCATGAACAGGATGTTGGAGACGAACATCACCTGGTAGCGCACCGAGCGCCCCAGCTCTTCATAGTCCTTGGGTGCCATCAGGAACCAGCCCACCGCCAGCACCGCAGCAATCATCACAAACAGCGCCGGCAGGATCCGCCGGGCACGTCGCGCCCAGAAATCGACAAAGCTGAAACGCCCGGCCTGGCGCTGGTTCCAGATGATCGAAGTAATCAGGTAACCGGATATCACAAAGAACACGTCGACACCGACAAAGCCGCCGGTAAAGCCAGGAACGCCAAAATGGAACAACACGACCGCGATCACGGCGATTGCCCGCAAGCCGTCAATATCCCTTCGATAAGCAAGAGTGCTCATAAACAGAAAATGCCAGTCAGATTGAAGTTCTGGGTTCGTCGACCCATTTCGTTTCAGTACTGACCAACCCTAGTCGTAATCCTTCCTTTTTTTTTTGCAAAAAAAATGGCGCCCCGAAGGACGCCATTTTTAGCGGTTAAAAAACCGTCTTACTTACGCTTCATCGACAAGAAGAACTCGTCGTTGGTCTTGGTCGTTTTCAGCTTGTCGACCAGGAACTCGATGGCAGCGATTTCGTCCATCGGGTGCAGCAGCTTGCGCAGGATCCACATGCGCTGCAACTCGTCGTCGGCGGTCAGCAACTCTTCGCGGCGCGTGCCGGAACGGTTGATGTTGATGGCCGGGAACACGCGTTTTTCAGCGATGCGGCGATCCAGAGGCAGTTCCATGTTGCCGGTGCCTTTGAATTCCTCGTAGATCACTTCGTCCATTTTCGAGCCGGTTTCAACCAGCGCGGTGGCGATGATGGTCAGCGAGCCGCCCTCTTCGATGTTCCGTGCAGCGCCGAAGAAACGTTTCGGTTTCTCCAGGGCGTGGGCATCGACACCACCGGTGAGCACTTTGCCGGAGCTCGGGATCACGGTGTTGTAGGCGCGAGCCAGACGGGTGATGGAGTCGAGCAGGATCACCACGTCTTTCTTGTGTTCGACCAGGCGCTTGGCCTTCTCGATCACCATTTCGGCAACCTGCACGTGGCGGGTTGGCGGCTCATCGAACGTCGAGGCAACCACTTCGCCGCGCACGGTGCGCTGCATTTCGGTGACTTCTTCCGGACGCTCATCGATCAGCAGCACGATCAGGTGAACTTCAGGATTGTTACGTGCGATGTTCGCTGCGATGTTCTGCAGCATGATCGTTTTACCGGCTTTGGGCGGTGCAACGATCAGACCGCGCTGGCCTTTGCCGATCGGGGCGCACAGGTCGATGACACGACCGGTCAAGTCTTCGGTGGAACCGTTGCCGGCTTCCATCTTCATGCGCACGGTCGGGAACAGCGGGGTCAGGTTCTCGAAGAGAATCTTGTTTTTCGCGTTCTCGGGACGATCGTAGTTGATCGTGTCGACCTTGAGCAGTGCGAAATAACGCTCGCCTTCCTTGGGAGGGCGGATCTTGCCAACGATGGTGTCACCGGTGCGCAAGTTGAAGCGACGGATCTGGCTCGGCGAGACGTAGATATCGTCTGGGCCGGCGAGATAGGAAGCGTCAGCAGAGCGGAGGAAGCCGAAGCCGTCCTGGAGAATCTCCAGCACGCCATCACCGGAGATTTCCTCGCCGCTTTTCGCGTGCTTTTTGAGCAGGGAGAAAATCACGTCCTGCTTGCGCGAACGGGCCATATTTTCTATGCCCATCTGTTCGGCCAATTCGAGCAGTTCGGTAATCGGCTTTTGCTTGAGTTCAGTCAGATTCATATAGGAATGACGTAATCATTTATGGAGGGGGGAAATTAAGCTTTTGGCTTAATGAGGCCGCGCCGCAGAGAAGGCGACAGGATCGCGTACTTATTCGAAAAGGAGTGCGTCGGCGACGGCTAGCAGGGGGCAGTGGAGAAACCAGTGCGGGGCCGAATGTACCACCTGAGTTTCGGAGCGTCTAGCCCTGAATACGCAAAAAGCCCCGCAATATGCGGGGCTTTTCTTACAACGTCGCCGACTTAGATGTTGGCGTCGAGGAATGCAGCCAGTTGCGACTTGGACAGCGCGCCAACCTTGGTCGCTTCCACGTTGCCGTTCTTGAACAGCATCAGGGTCGGGATACCGCGCACGCCGTGCTTGGCCGGGGTTTCCTGGTTTTCATCGATGTTCAGTTTGGCAATGGTCAGCTTGCCTTTGTACGTTTCAGCAATCTCGTCCAGGACAGGAGCGATCATTTTGCAAGGGCCGCACCATTCAGCCCAGTAGTCGACCAGTACAGCGCCTTCGGCCTTGAGTACGTCGGCCTCGAAGCTAGCGTCGCTAACGTGTTTGATAAGATCGCTGCTCATGGAAGTCTCCAGGTTGTAAGCAAAAAAACGTGGCCCATCATAGCCGTCCTTCCCTCGTTCAGGAAGGTGCAGATGATTGAGTCTCGCTATGGTGGCGCATGAGTTTGGGTATAGCTCAAGTCAGGAGGTGGCGGGGGCGACGAAGGCAATTCCGGTGCGCAGTGCGGCATTGCGTACATGTTCCTGCATCGCCTTCTGTGCCGCCCCGGACGCCCGGCGCGCCAGTGCGCGGAGGATCTTGCGGTGCTCCTGCCAGGTTTCCATGGCCCGCTCGGCCCGGATGAACGGTAGCTTCTGGCTCTCCAGAAAGATGTCGGCGCTGGCGGTGAGGATGCTCAGCATCGCCTGATTACCACTGGCCAGCAGGATGCGCCGGTGAAAGTCGAAGTCCAAACGAGCGGCGGCATCGAAGTCGCCGGCCTTCAGTTCGGTACGCATGGCGGCGACGTTGTCTTCCAGGGCATCGAGATCAAACGTGCTCAACGTCACCGCCGCCAGCCCCGCCGCAAAACCTTCCAGGGCATAGCGCAACTGAAAAATATCCAGCGGCGAAGCCTGGGCCGCGAACGGCCAACTGGCCGCCGCATCACCTCGCGGCAACTCCACCGGCGCCTGCACGAACACACCCTTGCCCGGTTGAATGCTGATCACCCCCAGCGCACTCAGGGACGACAACGCCTCACGCAACGACGCCCGGCTAACCCCCAATTGCACCGCCAGGTCCCGTTGCGAGGGCAAGGCATCCCCCGCCCCGAAGCCTTGTTCGGTGATCAGTTTGCGGATGGCTTGCAGCGCCACTTCAGGTACGGCGCGAGAGATCGAGTTCATGGTTTTTCGGACGAACCAGGCCAATGAGCGGCTAGTTGTAAAGCTATTCGCCGCGCCCGGCAAGTCGTGCCCCACCGGGGTTCGGCGAGCAACGGCGATGCGCTATCGGGGTGCGAAACCGGACCTGACTGTTCAGACCAGTAAGACCGATCAACCCCAGCAAACCCGTGGCCTGCCGCCCCAGAAGCCCGATGTTGGCATGCCCCGTGCTCTGTCGAACCGCAGAAATCACTTCCCGCCGATTCGGAGATTTGCCATGACCCAGCGTTACAGCGCCCTCCTCGCCGCCCTGTTTGCCAGCCTGATGCTGAGCCAGGCACCCGCCCACGCCGACGGTCTGGAGGATGTGGTCAAGCGCGGCACCCTCAAGGTCGCCGTGCCCCAGGACTTCCCGCCGTTCGGCTCGGTCGGCCCGGACATGAAACCCCGGGGCCTGGACATCGACACCGCCAAACTGCTGGCCGACCAGCTCAAGGTCAAACTCGAACTGACCCCGGTCAACAGCACCAACCGCATTCCGTTCCTGACCACCGGCAAGGTCGACCTGGTGATTTCCAGCCTCGGCAAGAACCCTGAGCGGGAGAAAGTCATCGACTTCTCCAGCGCCTACGCACCGTTCTACCTCGCCGTGTTCGGCCCGCCAGACGCGGCGATCAAAACCCTGGACGACCTCAAGGGCAAGACCATCAGCGTCACCCGTGGCGCCATCGAAGACATCGAGCTGACCAAAGTCGCCCCCGAAGGCGTGACCATCAAGCGCTTCGAAGACAACAACTCGACCATCGCCGCCTACCTCGCCGGCCAGGTCGACCTGATCGCCAGCGGCAACGTGGTGATGGTGGCGATCAGCGAGAAAAACCCGAAACGCGTGCCGGCGCTGAAAGTGAAGCTCAAGGACTCGCCGGTCTACGTCGGCGTGAACAAGAACGAAGCGGCGTTGCTGGACAAGGTCAACCAGATCATCGCCACCGCCAAGACCGACGGCTCGCTGGAAAAGAACGCCATGACCTGGCTCAAAGAGCCGCTGCCGGCCGATCTCTGATCGCCGCGCAGGAGACTAAACATGGCTTACCAGTTCGATTTTCTACCGGTGGTGCAAAACACCGACCTGTTGCTGCGCGGTGCGCTTTTCACCCTTGAACTGACGGCCATCGGCGCCGTGTTCGGCGTGGGCCTGGGCATTGTCGGGGCGCTGGTGCGGGCATGGAACATCCGCCCGTTCTCGGCAATCTTCGGGGTCTACGTCGAGTTGATCCGCAACACGCCGTTCCTGGTGCAGTTGTTTTTCATCTTCTTCGGCCTGCCTTCGCTCGGCGTGCAGATTTCCGAATGGCAGGCGGCGGTGCTGGCGATGGTGATCAACCTCGGGGCTTATTCGACCGAGATCATCCGCGCCGGCATCCAGGCGATCCCTCGCGGCCAACTGGAGGCCGCCGCCGCGTTGGCGATGAGCCGCTTCGAAGCCTTTCGCCACGTGGTGTTGCTGCCGGCGCTGGGCAAGGTGTGGCCGGCGCTGAGCAGCCAGATCATCATCGTCATGCTCGGCTCGGCGGTGTGTTCGCAGATCGCCACCGAAGAGTTGAGCTTCGCCGCCAACTTCATTCAGTCGCGCAACTTCCGCGCCTTTGAAACCTACGCCCTGACCACGCTGATCTACCTGTGCATGGCGCTGATGATTCGCCAGCTATTGAACTGGATTGGCCGGCGCTACATTTCACGGAGCAGCCAATGAGCGATTTCACCTTCTGGGACGTCGTGCGCAACCTGCTCACGGGCCTGCAATGGACCCTGGCGTTGTCGCTGGTGGCGTTTATCGGCGGTGGCGTGATTGGTTTGCTGGTCATGGTCATGCGCATCTCGAAAAAGACCTTTCCCCGCAGCTTCGCCCGCACCTACATCGAACTGTTCCAGGGCACGCCGCTGCTGATGCAGCTGTTCCTGGTGTTCTTCGGCGTGGCGTTGGCCGGGGTGGAGATTTCGCCGTGGATGGCGGCGGCGGTGGCATTGACGCTGTTCACCAGCGCCTATCTCGCGGAGATCTGGCGCGGTTGCGTCGATTCGATCCCCAATGGCCAGTGGGAAGCCTCATCGAGCCTGGCGCTGAACCCGCTGGAGCAATTGCGCTACGTGATCCTGCCGCAAGCCCTGCGCATCGCCGTGGCGCCGACCGTGGGTTTCTCGGTGCAAGTGGTCAAAGGCACCGCCGTCACCTCGATCATCGGCTTCACCGAACTGACCAAGACCGGCGGCATGTTGGCCAACGCCACGTTTGAACCGTTCATGGTCTACGGCCTGGTCGCCCTTGGTTACTTTTTGCTCTGCTACCCCTTGTCCCTCAGTGCGCGCTACCTGGAAAGGAGACTGCATGCCTCTGCTTAGAATTTCGGCCCTGCATAAATATTACGGCGACCACCATGTGCTCAAAGGCATCGACCTGAGTGTCGAGGAAGGCCAGGTGGTGGCGATCATCGGTCGCAGTGGCTCGGGCAAATCCACCTTGCTCCGTACCTTGAATGGTTTGGAGTCGATCAACGACGGCGTGATCGAAGTCGACGGCGAATACCTCGACGCCGCCCGCGCCGACCTGCGCAGCTTGCGGCAGAAGGTCGGGATGGTGTTCCAGCAGTTCAACCTGTTTCCGCACCTGACCGTGGGCGAGAACGTGATGCTCGCGCCGCAGGTGGTGCAGAAAGTGCCCAAGGCGAAAGCTAAAGAGCTGGCAAAAGCGATGCTGGAACGGGTCGGCCTGGGGGAAAAATTTGATGCGTTCCCGGATCGACTGTCCGGCGGCCAGCAACAGCGCGTGGCGATTGCCCGGGCCCTGGCGATGTCGCCCAAGGTGTTGCTGTGCGACGAGATCACCTCGGCGCTGGACCCGGAACTGGTTAACGAAGTGCTGAGCGTGGTCCGGCAACTGGCCAAGGAAGGCATGACGTTGATCATGGTCACCCACGAGATGCGTTTTGCCCGGGAGGTGGGGGATAAGTTGGTGTTCATGCATCAGGGCAAGGTGCATGAGGTGGGGGATCCGAAGCTGTTGTTCGCCAATCCGCAAACGGCGGAGCTGGCGAATTTTATCGGCACGGTGGAAGCCGCCGGTTAACGATCGTTCCCACGCTCCCGCGTGGGAATGCAGCCCGGGACGCTCCGCGTCCCACTGGAACGCAGAGCGTCCCTTGAGGCATTCCCACGCGGAGCGTGGGAACGATCGGACTCGGGTGCTCTGGATCAAGGCTTTGCGCCGTACGCGTTGGCGTCAGCGTTTGATCGTGGCACGATGTCGGGGTTATCGACCGAGACCCCCCTGACCATGCCGCAATCCCAAGCCAAGAATCTGTCCCTGATCGCCGCAATCGACCTGGGCTCCAACAGCTTTCACATGGTCGTGGCCAAGGCCCAGAACGGCGAAATCCGTATTCTTGAGCGCCTCGGCGAAAAGGTCCAACTGGCCGCCGGCATCGACGACGAGCGCCAGCTCAACGAAGAATCCATGCAGCGCGGGCTTGATTGCCTCAAGCGTTTTGCCCAACTGATCAACGGTATGCCCCCCGGCGCCGTGCGCATCGTCGGCACCAACGCCCTGCGTGAAGCCCGCAACCGTGGCGAATTCATCCGCCGCGCCGAAGAAATCCTCGGCCACCCGGTGGAAGTCATCTCCGGCCGTGAAGAAGCGCGCCTGATCTACCTCGGCGTCTCCCACACCCTCGCCGACACCCCGGGCAAGCGCCTGGTGGCCGACATCGGCGGTGGCAGTACCGAATTCATCATCGGCCAGCGCTTCGAGCCGCTGCTGCGCGAAAGCCTGCAAATGGGTTGCGTCAGCTACACCCAGCGTTACTTCAAAGATGGCAAGGTCACCCCGGCCCGCTACGCCCAGGCGTACACCGCGGCACGGTTGGAGATCATGAGCATCGAGCACGCCCTGCACCGCCTGACCTGGGATGAAGCCATCGGCTCCTCGGGCACCATCCGCGCCATCGGCCTGGCGCTGAAGGCTGGCGGGCACGGTACCGGCGAAGTGAATGCCCAGGGCCTGGCCTGGCTCAAGCGCAAATTGATGAAGCTGGGTGATGTCGAGAAAATCGACTTCGAGGGCATCAAGCCCGACCGCCGCGCAATCTTCCCGGCCGGCCTGGCGATTCTCGAAGCGATCTTCGACGCCCTCGAACTGCAACGCATGGACCACTGTGAAGGCGCCCTGCGTGAAGGCGTGCTCTACGACCTGCTGGGCCGTCATCATCACGAAGACGTCCGTGAGCGCACCCTCAGCTCGTTGATGGAGCGTTATCACGTCGATCTGGAACAAGCGGCGCGGGTTGAACGCAAGGCCCTGCATGCCTTCGATCAAGTGGCCGAGGACTGGGACCTGGACGACGGCGTCTGGCGCGAACTGCTGGGCTGGGCCGCCAAGGTCCATGAAGTCGGCCTGGACATCGCCCACTATCACTACCACAAGCACGGCGCTTACCTGATCGAGCACTCGGACCTGGCCGGCTTCTCTCGCGAAGACCAGCAAATGCTCGCGCTGCTGGTACGCGGTCACCGCCGCAATATCCCCAAGGACAAATTTGCCGAGTTCGGCAGCGATGGCAGCAAGCTGATTCGCCTGTGCGTGCTGCTGCGCTTTGCGATTCTGTTCCATCACATCCGCGGCACCCAGGAAATGCCTCAGGTCATCCTGCGCGCCAACGGCGACAGCCTCGATGTGTTGTTCCCGGAAAACTGGCTGGACGAAAACCAGCTGACCCAGGCCGACTTCGCCCTGGAAGCGGAATGGCTGACGCGGGTTGGCTTTACCCTGAACGTGCGCTGAAACGTGCACTGAAATTGAAAAAGGCCTTCTTCGGAAGGCCTTTTTTATGCCTGCCATTCGGCAGGCGACTCCCTCCCTGTGGGAGCGGGCCTTTGTGGCGAGGGGGCTTGCCCCCGTTTGGCTGCGTAGCAGTCGTAGAACATTACACGCGATGTACCTGATACACCGCGATTGCGGATTTTAGGGCCGCTTCGCGACCCAACGGGGGCAAGCCCCCTCGCCACAAAGGCCCGCTCCGACAGGGTTTTGCGCGTTAGCGAACCGCCAGAATCGGACTCCCCAACCGCTCCAGCAATGTCGCCTGGGCACTGCGCGGGTTCTGGTTGCCGGTCGGGGTGTTGCGAATGTAGCGCCCGTCCGCCTGCAAGCTCCAGCTATGCGTGTTATCGGTCAGATAAAGCTCCAGCTCTTTCTTGACCCGCATGATCAGCTTCTTGCCTTCCACCGGGAAGCACGTCTCGACGCGCTTATCGAGGTTGCGCTCCATCCAGTCGGCGCTGGAGAGGAACATCTGCTCTTCGCCGCCGTTGAGGAAGTAGAACACCCGGGTGTGTTCCAGGAAGCGACCGATGATCGAGCGCACGTGGATGTTGTGCGAAACCCCGGCAATGCCCGGACGCAGGCAACACATGCCACGCACCACCAGATCGATGCGCACACCAGACTGACTGGCCTTGTACAGCGCGCGGATGATCTTCGGATCGGTCAGCGAGTTGAACTTGGCAATGATGTGCGCCGGTTTGCCGTCGAGGGCGAACTGGGTTTCCCGGGCAATCATGTCGAGCATGCCCTTCTTCAGCGTGAACGGCGCGTGCAGCAACTTCTTCATGCGCAGGGTCTTGCCCATGCCGATCAACTGGCTGAACAGTTTGCCGACGTCTTCGCACAAGGCGTCGTCGGAGGTCAGCAAGCTGTAGTCGGTGTACAGACGGGCGTTGGCCGCGTGGTAGTTGCCGGTGCCCAAGTGCGCGTAACGCACGATTTCGCCGGCCTCGCGACGCAGGATCAGCATCATCTTGGCGTGGGTCTTGAAGCCGACCACGCCGTAGATCACCACCGCACCGGCCGCTTGCAGACGGCTGGCCAGTTGCAGGTTGGACTCTTCGTCGAACCGCGCGCGCAATTCGATCACCGCGGTGACTTCCTTGCCGTTACGCGCCGCGTCGACCAGTGCATCGACGATTTCCGAGTTGGCGCCGGAGCGGTACAGGGTCTGACGGACCGCCAATACATGCGGGTCCTTGGCCGCCTGGCGCAGCAGATCGACCACTGGAGTGAAGGACTCGAACGGGTGCAGCAGCAGGATGTCCTGCTTGCTGATCACGCTGAAGATGTTCTCGCTGTTTTGCAGCAGTTTCGGGATCTGCGGGGTGAACGGCGTGTATTGCAGCGCTCGCTGGCTGTCCAGACCGGTGATGCTGAACAGGCGGGTCAGGTTGACCGGACCGTTAACCTGATACAGCTCGGTCTCGTGCAGGTTGAACTGCTTGAGCAAGTAGTCGGACAGGTGTTTCGGACAGGTGTCGGCCACTTCCAGACGCACCGCGTCACCGTAGCGACGGGAGAACAACTCGCCGCGCAGGGCGCGGGCCAGGTCTTCCACGTCTTCGGTGTCGACGGCGAGGTCGGCGTTTCGGGTCAGACGGAACTGGTAGCAGCCCTTGACCTTCATGCCCTGGAACAGGTCATCGGCGTGCGCATGGATCATCGACGACAGGAACACGTAGTTGTCGCCTGCGCCGCCCACCTCTTCCGGCAACTTGATGACGCGCGGCAGCAGACGTGGTGCCGGGATGATCGCCAGACCGGAGTCGCGACCGAAGGCATCGATGCCTTCCAGCTCGACGATGAAGTTCAGGCTCTTGTTCACCAGCAACGGGAACGGGTGCGTCGGGTCCAGGCCGATCGGGGTGATGATCGGCGCGATCTCGTCGCGGAAATAACGACGGACCCAGGTTTTGATCTTGGTCGTCCAGTGACGACGACGGATGAAGCGGACCTGATGTTTCTCCAGTTCCGGCAACAGAATGTCGTTGAGGATCGCGTACTGGCGGTCGACGTGACCGTGCACCAGTTCGCTGATCCGGGCCAGGGCCTGATGCGGTTGCAGACCATCGGCGCCGGCCTGTTCACGGGCGAAGGTGATCTGCTTCTTCAGACCGGCCACGCGAATCTCGAAGAACTCGTCCAGGTTGCTGGAGAAGATCAGCAGGAATTTCAGCCGCTCCAGCAACGGGTAGGACTCATCCAGCGCCTGTTCCAGCACGCGGATGTTGAACTGCAGTTGCGAGAGCTCGCGATGGATGTACAGGCTGCTGTCATCCAGGCCGGGAATGGCAATCGCCGGCGCCGCAACGGCGGGTTCGGTCACCACCGCGGCGGGAGCTGGCTCTACGTCCGGCGGGGTTTCGTCGATTTGCTCCACCACGGGCTGAGCCTCTTTTACGGCAACTTCAGTGAGTCCTTCGGTATTCATGGAATGTTCCTGGGAGGGCTTATTTTTGCTCTCGTAACAATTGGGCAGCGCGCACGGCAAAGTAAGTGAGGATGCCATCTGCGCCTGCACGTTTAAAAGCGGTCAGGGATTCGAGAATAACCCCTTCGCTCAACCAGCCATTCTGGATCGCCGCCATGTGCATGGCGTATTCGCCGCTGACTTGGTAAACAAACGTCGGCACTTTGAATTCTTCTTTGACCCGGTAAAGGATGTCCAGATACGGCATGCCTGGCTTGACCATGACCATATCCGCGCCTTCTGACAAGTCCGCCGCCACTTCGTGCAGGGCTTCGTTGCCGTTGGCCGGGTCCATCTGATAGGAGGCCTTGTTGGCCTTGCCCAGGTTCAGCGCCGAACCGACTGCATCGCGGAACGGGCCGTAATAGGCGCTGGCGTACTTCGCCGAGTAGGCCATGATCCGCACATTGACGTGATCGGCCAGCTCAAGGGCTTCGCGGATCGCCTGGATACGCCCGTCCATCATGTCCGACGGGGCCACCACCTGGGCGCCGGCTGCGGCGTGGGACAGCGCCTGTTTGACCAGCGCATCGACGGTGATGTCGTTCTGCACGTAGCCTTCTTCGTCGAGGATACCGTCCTGGCCGTGGGTGGTGAACGGGTCCAGGGCGACGTCGGTGATCACACCCAGTTCCGGGAAGCGATCACGCAGGGCGCGGGTGGCGCGCTGGGCGATGCCGTCCGGGTTCCAGGCTTCGGCGGCGTCCAGCGACTTGAGTTCTGGTGGCGTGACCGGGAACAACGCCACTGCCGGAATCCCCAGCTCGACCCACTTCACCGCTTCTTCCAGCAACAGATCGATGGTCAGGCGTTCCACGCCCGGCATCGACGCCACCGCTTCGCGACGGTTTTCACCGTCCAGCACGAACACCGGCAGGATCAGGTCATCGACGGTCAGGACGTTTTCACGGACCAGTCGACGCGAGAATTCATCACGACGGTTGCGACGCAGGCGGGTAGCAGGAAACAAACGGTTGGCGGGGGTAAAGCTCACGGCAGACTCCTGAGCCCGCGCTGGCAGGCGAGCGTGACAGTTATAAGCGGCCATTATGACGAACAGATGACAGTTGTGCTTATCCCCGTGACACGTAGTCGCATTCCATTGTCGTTGTAGGAATTGTTCACGTCGAGACACATTTGGACACTTTCATGAATGTGCACGAAGGGTTAGGCTGCGCGTTCATTTCGCCAGCACCCAGACAATGCTCCAACAATTTCTGCATGACTTCGGCTACTTTGCCCTTTTTCTCGGCACGTTCTTCGAAGGCGAAACCATCCTGGTGCTCGCGGGCTTCCTCGCGTTTCGCGGATACATGGACATCAATTTGGTCGTCGTCGTGGCGTTCTTCGGCAGTTATGCCGGTGATCAGCTGTGGTACTTCCTGGGACGCAAGCACGGTCGCAAATTGCTGGCACGCAAACCGCGCTGGCAATTGATGGGGCGACCGCGCGCTGGAGCACATCCGCAAGCACCCGGACATCTGGGTCCTGAGCTTCCGCTTTGTCTACGGCCTGCGCACGGTGATGCCAGTGGCGATCGGCCTGTCGGGTTATCCGCCGGGACGTTACCTGCTGCTGAACGGGATTGGTGCCGCGGTCTGGGCCTCCGCGCTCGCAGCGGCGGCCTATCACTTCGGTGCGGTGCTCGAAGGCATGCTGGGCAGCGTCAAGAAGTACGAGCTATGGGTGCTCGGCGCGCTGCTCGTGCTGGGCCTGGGCCTGTGGCTGCGCCGGCGCTTCAAGAATGCGCGCCTGGCGAAGAAGATCTACGCCGACGAGCAAGCCTTGAAAGCCGAACAAGCCCGGATCAGCGAGCCTAAGACGCCAATCGAGTGAAGCGGTTTCTACACCAGTAGAGCCCGATGGCGCTGAGCAGGCTGTAACTGAACAGGCCGGCCCAGCCCACCGCGCTGGCCGGCCACAGCCCGACCAGCGGCGCCAGCCACACCAGCGGCAGGTTCGACGCCAGCCGCAGCAGCTCCAGCTTCCACGCCCACGGGCGATTCTCCAGGGCCACGCCCAAGGTAAACAGACCCAGCGCGATCGCGCTCCAGCCGAGCAGCAACGCGGCGGCCGGCAGGCTCTGTTCCAGGTTCATCAAATAGCTGCCCAACGCGATGTAGACGCCGAACTGCAACGCCACATACCGCTGCTGGCGCCCGTCCAGCGGCACTTCGAATTTGCGGAACTGGCTCAGGTCCGGCTTGTGCATCGGGCACTGGGCCGCCACGTCCGCCGGGCGCCAACCGGTACGCATGAACCAGATCCGCAACTTGTCCCACTTGCTCTGCGCCCGCTTCGCGTCACCCCACAACTGCGCATAAAACTGCAGGTTGGCCCACAGCGGATTCCAGCTCGCCAACGGCGTGGTCACGCCAAAAATCACCGGTTCGTTGGCGTCCTCTTCCTGGAACGAGCCAAATAGACGGTCCCAAATAATGAACACCCCGCCGTAGTTGCGATCCATGTAGAGAGCGTTCTGTGCATGGTGGGCCCGATGATTGGATGGCGTGACGAAGCACCACTCGAACCAGCCAAGCTTGGGAATGTGTTTGGTGTGCACCCAGAATTGATACAGCAGGTTCAGCGCCGCGACGCTGACAAACACCAGCAACGGCACGCCGAGCACGGCCATGGGCAGGTAGAAGATCCAGCTCAGCAGAAAACCGGTGCTGGTCTGGCGCAACGCGGTGGAGAGGTTGTAGTCCTCGCTCTGGTGATGCACCGAATGCGCGGCCCACAGGATGTTGCGCTCGTGGCCCATGCGGTGCAGCCAGTAATAGCAAAAGTCATACAGGACGAACGCGAATACCCAGACCCAGACGCTGTCGCCCGAGAGTTTGAACAGCGCCACGTGTTCCAGGGCGAACGCATAGGTCAGCAGCCCTACTCCCTTGGTCAGCAGGCCGGTGGTGGTGGACAACACACCGGTGCTGATGCTGTTGATCGCGTCGGCCAGTCGATAATTGCGCACCCCGCGCCAACGGTCGGCCAGCAGTTCGACGGCGATCAGCACGAAGAAAAACGGCACCGCATACAGAATGAAATTCATGACGCGACCTGAAGGCAATTGTGATGACTGATCCTAGGCCTCGCCGCGAATTAACCCTATGGCAACCCGCGACAAATTAGTGGACATTTAGCGCCATGAACCTGGAGAAAAGCCCATGAGCAAAAAAATTGCAGTGATCCTTTCCGGCTGTGGCGTGTACGACGGCGCCGAAATCCACGAAAGCGTGATCACCCTGCTGCGCCTGGACCAGCGTGGTGCCCAGGTGCAGTGCTTCGCGCCGAACATTGCGCAGTTGCATGTAATCAACCACCTGACCGGCGAAGAAATGCCCGAGTCGCGCAATGTGCTGGTGGAATCGGCGCGCATCACCCGGGGCAATATCAAGGACATCCGCGAAGCCAACGTCGAAGACTTCGATGCGTTGATCGTGCCGGGCGGTTTCGGCGCGGCGAAGAACCTCTCCAATTTTGCCGTCGAAGGCGCTGGCTGCACGGTACAACCGCAAGTCCTGGCACTGGCCGAAGCCTTTGCCGAAGCCGCTAAACCGGTGGGGTTGATCTGCATCTCGCCGGCGCTGGCGGCGAAGATTTACGGCCCGGGCGTAACCTGCACCATTGGTAATGATGCCGAAACGGCGGCAGCCATGAACAAAATGGGCGCGACCCACGCCGATTGCGCCGTGGGCGATATTGTCGAAGACAAGGCGCGCAAGTTGGTGAGTACACCGGCGTACATGTTGGCGCAGACGATCAGCGAGGCGGCGTCGGGGATCAATAAGCTGGTCGACCGTGTGCTCGAACTGACCCACGAAAACGACGCCTGACACCTGATCGTTCCCACGCTCTGCGTGGGAATGCCTCAACGGACGCTCCGCGTTCGGCTCTGGATGGGACGCGGAGCGTCCCGGGCTGCATTCCCACGCGGAGCGTGGGAACGATCATTGTGCCCGGGTCAGCCGGGTCAGGATCCGATCCAGCGCATTGGCAAACGCCTGTTTCTCCCGCTCGCCAAATGGCGCGGGCCCGCCGCTCATCTGGCCCTGCTCGCGCAGGTCAGTGAACAGATTACGCACCGCCAATCTGTCGCCCATGTTCTGCGCATCGAACTCTTTGCCCCGCGGGTCCAGCGCCGCAACACCCTTCTTCACCAGGCGATCAGCCAACGGCACATCGCTGCAAATCACCAGCTCACCGGGCACCGCGTGTTCCACCAGATAATCGTCGGCCGCATCCGGGCCACTGGGCACCACGATCAGCTTCACCAGCGCCAGGCCGGGCTTGATCTGCGGCTGACCGGCCACCAGCACCACTTCGTACTGGCGCTTGAGGGCGAATTTCACCACCAGATCCTTGGCCGCCCTTGGGCAAGCGTCGGCATCGATCCACACACGCATTGTGTTTCCTCTTAAAAGCATCGCGGGCAAGCCTTGCTCCTACAGGTTATACGCAACCGGCGCATGAATCCTGTAGCAGCGAGGCTTGCCCGCGAATGGGGACGACGCGGACTTAAGACGTCTGCACCCGCCGCTTCTCAGCCATCCGGCTACGACTGTAAAGCACGACAATCGCAATAATCGCCACCGCCTGCGCACTCAGCGAATACGCATCAGCGTGGATCCCCAACCAGTCGAAGTCAAAGAACGGCACCGGCCGGGTGCCGAAGATCCCGGCTTCCTGCAACGCCTTCACGCCATGCCCGGCAAACACCACCGACAACGCGCACAGCAACCCGGCGTTGATGCCGAAGAACAGCGCCAGCGGCAGTTTCGCCGAACCGCGCAGGATCACCCAGGCCAGGCCGACCAGCAACACCAGCGCCGTGGCACCGCCGGCCAATACCGCGTTGTGCCCGGCGGGACCGGCCTGCAGCCACAGGGTTTCGTAGAACAGGATCACTTCGAACAGTTCGCGATACACCGAGAAGAACGCAAGGATCGCAAAGCCGAAACGCCCGCCGCCGCCCACCAGGCTGCTCTTGATGTAATCCTGCCAGGCCGCCGCGTGGCGACGGTCGTGCATCCACACGCCAAGCCAAAGCACCATGACACTGGCAAACAACGCCGTCGCGCCCTCCAGCAATTCACGCTGGGCGCCGCTGACATCGATCACATACGCCGCCAGCGCCCAGGTCCCGAGTCCCGCCAACAACGCCAACCCCCAACCGACGTTGACGCTGCGCACCGCCGATTGCTGGCCGGTATTGCGCAGGAACGCGAGGATCGCCGCCAGCACCAGAATCGCTTCCAGGCCTTCGCGCAGCAGAATCAACAGGCCGGAGATGTAGCTCAGGGACCAGCTCAAGCCATCGCTGCCCAGCAGGCCAGCGGATTGCTTCAACTTGGCCTTGGCCGCGTCCAGACGCTGCTCGACCTGGGCCAGCGGCAAACCATCCTGCAACGACTGACGGTAGGCCATCAGGGATTTTTCAGTGTCTTTGCGCACGTTGGCGTCGACGTTGTCCAGGGAGCTTTCGACCAGTTCGAAGCCTTCCAGGTACGCGGCCACCGACAGGTCGTAGGCCTGATCGTGCTCGCCAGTCCGGTAGGCGGCGATGCTTTTGTCGAGCGTTGCGGCGGTGTAATCGAGCAACTGCGCCGGGCCACGCTTGACCTGGGGCGGTTGCGCCCGCTGCGCACGGAACGTCGCCACGGCTTGCGGGCCTTCGGCGGCCAGCACTTCGGCCGGGGTCTGACGGGCCAGGTCGGCGATGTTGTAGGTCTTTTCGGATTTAGCGGCGCCCGGGTCGGCGCTGAAACCAGCAATATAAGTCGCCAGATCCCAGCGCTGACGGTCATCCAGCTGGTCGGCGAAGGACGGCATGTCGGTGCCTTCGACGCCCTGGCCCAGGGTGTTGTAGATCCCGTAGAGGCTCAGGCGATCCAGCCGCGTTGCATCCCGCAGGTTGGCCGGCGCCGGGGTCATGCCAACGCCGGCCGGGCCGTCACCGGCGCCCGCATCGCCGTGGCACACCGAACATTGCTGGGCATACAGCGGCGCGCCGCGAGTCGGGTCCGGGGTGATCACCGGGGCCTGGCTGACTTCATAGGCTACGGCCAGCTTCGCACCGAGCTGACGGGCCTGACGCACGACGTCGGCGCTGTCCCTGCGAGCGACGATAGCCGCGCGCAGGTTGCTAACGCCCTGCTCCAGCTCGGCGCGCTCGGGCCTGGCCGGCAATTCGGCGATCAACCCTTGCAGAACCACCATGAACTCTTGTTGTTCGCGGTACTCGGACTCATCAATGACCTTGCCGGCCTCGACCGTCGCCGGGTAATCAGCGCCAATGTAGTCGAGTAAATGCAGCGCTTTGGGCGCGCCTTCGGCAGTCTCGGCCAGCGCATTGAAGCTGCAAAGCGCGATCACCGGCAGCACTAGCCACGCCAGAAAACGAGAGGAGGCAGTCATGAATGAATCTCAAATGGAAATACGAAGTAACACATTGTTCACTCCCAATGAGTTTCACTCAAGCTTTGTCTACGCCGGCCGCTGACGAACAGGAACAAAGTGCCATCATTCAAGTCTATAATTTGCCGCCTCTTGGCGGCTTATCTTCAAGGAAGACACACAGCAAATGGCCACCCGCCTGCGCTTCTGGTTTGTCCTCAGTACGTGCCTTCTACTGAGCGCGTGCACCTCGTTCCGTGACTACAACGCGGAGCTCGACGAGACCCTCTATTATTTCAGGGGCGGCGATATCGAAAGCGCTGTTGCCGTGCTCGACCGCAACAACCCCATTGCCCCCGGCGACCTCCTCTACAACTTCGAGCGGGGTGAGTTGTTGCGCATGAACGGCGACATGAGCGGCAGTTACGCCAATTGGGACTACGCCGACCGCTTGATCGAAGGGTGGGCAAACTCGCCCTATTTCGGCACGTTCAAAGGCTTCACCGACTTCAACAGCTACGGCGCCAACGACAAAGTGCGCTTATACGACGGCCATGATTTCGAGAAAGTCGCGCTGACCACGCAAATGGCCCTGATGTTGCTCTCCGCCGCCGAGACGGAAAAGGCTCGCGTCGCGATCAAGAAAACCCACGAGCGCGAGGCGATCATTGCCGACAAGCGTGACTTGGAATACCTGGCCCTGGAAAACCAGGCGAAGGATCAGGGGGTCGCGCTGCAATACAAAGACCTTCAGGGCTACCCGGTGGCAACCCTCGACGCTCCCGAAGTGGTCGCACTGAAAAACAGCTACCAGAGCGCGTTCAGCCATTACCTCGCCGGGTTCATCTATGAATCACTGGATGAGAAAGACCTCGCCGCGCCGGGTTATCGCCAGGCCATCGAACTGCGCCCGAATACACCGCTGCTGGAACAAGCCTTGCGCAACCTGGCCAAATCCCCGCTCAAGGCTGGCGAGGCCGATGTGCTGTTGATCGTGCAAACCGGTCTGGCGCCGGCGCTGCAGTCGGTGCGCGTGCCGATTTCGGTCGACGTCGAGGGCCAGACCTTCATTACCAACATGTCGTTTCCGGCCGTCCTCCCCGACACCTCCACGCCACCGGTGGACTTCATAACGGTGGACGACAAAAAACAGAAGCTGACCCTGATCAACAGCTTCGGCGACATGTCGCGCCGTTCATTGCGTGACGACATGCCGGGGATTATTCAACGCACGCTGCATCGCGCCCGCACCAATGCCCAATACCTGGCGTTCCTGAAAAAACGCAGCCCGGAGAAACTTGAAGAGGAAATGCTGCGGCAAACCCAGCAAGAGGACGCCGATACCCGTGTCTGGCGCACCTTGCCCGACAGGACCTTGATCGCCCGAATCCGGCTGAGCAAGGGCATGCACCAACTGACGCTACCGAATGCGCCACAATACCTTCCGATCAAATTCGAGATTGATAAAACCCATCAAGCCTTCAGTTTGCGCGCCGTGGGTAACCGGATTTACGCCGCCGACCTCGCCATGCGACAAGACGCCCAGTCAGCCCCCCTCGTTGACGCCAAACCCGCCCTACCCTGAACGGAGATTTTCATGGGATTGAAATGCTTCGCCGTTATCGCCCTGGCCCTGTTGGCCGGTTGCGCCACCCCGCCACCGCCGCCGGAACCCGGCAGCGCCGCCAGTAAAGTCATGGCCACCGGACCGATCCAGCACGTCGCCGTCGGCCCGATGCGCATGGCCCGGGAAAACGGCTTCCTCACGGTCAACGCCCAGCTGAGCAATACCGATACCGATAACCGAACGCTCTATTACCGCTATCTGTGGCTGGGACCGGAAGGATTTCCGGTCGCCGAAGCCGATACCTGGAAAAGCCTGACCCTGTACGCCGGCCAGACGAATTTCCTGCCCGCCATCGCCCCCGTACCACAAGCCGTGGACTTCCGCCTGGAGATCAATACGCCGTGAACCGCCCACACATGATGGCCCGCCTCTCTTGCGTTGCCCTGGCCGCGTTGCTGGTCGGTGGCTGTGCCGACAATCGCTCGCCGGTATTGGGCAGTGGCAACATCAGCTATGGCGACCCGAAGGCCGTGGAGCTGGTGACCAACGAATTCGGCTCGACCGACCTGCAAATGATCGCCGAGAGCATGACCCGTTCCCTCGCCCAGTCCGGTGTCCTGAAGGGCCGCCCGGTGGTGCAGGTGTACGACGTGATGAACAAGACCAGCGAGTACATCGACACGCGGGAAATCACCACCTCGATCAAGACCCAGTTGATGCGCAGCGGCGCCGCGCGTTTTGCCAGCGACAACACCGACATGCAAAGCCAGGTCGACCACCTCAAGCTGCAAAACCAGAGTGGCCTGTACAAGAAAAGCACGGTGGCCAAGACCGGCAACATGATCGCCGCCCGCTATCGCCTGGAAGGCTCGATCAGCTCGATCGTCAAGCGCAGCAACGACTACAAGGACGTCTTCTACAAATTCAGCCTGCAACTGGTCGACGTCGAAAGCGGACTGGCCGAGTGGATGGACGAGAAAGAAATCCGCAAAACCACGGAGCGCTAAGCAATGCGTGCATGGATTGGCTTCATCACCCTGGCCTGTGCGTTGAGCGCCCAGGCCGCGCCGAAAATCGCTGTCACCGACCTCGCCTATGAGGCCAGCGTGGATCAATACGTCCACGTCATCTCGGCCCGGGACAATCAACAGCAGGACTATTACGGCGCTAGCGGCTCGTCCAGTTATGACGAGTACACCACGCGCAACAGTTACCTGGAGCAGACCGAGATCCGACGCTTCAGCGGCGACATCAAGGGGGAAATGCTCAAGACCGGGATGTTTCAGCTGATCCAGGGCACGCCTTACACGGCCAGCGCCAAGCGCGATGTGTACGACGTAATCAAGCGCATCAAGGCCGGCGACTTCAAGGGCGCCGATTACGTGCTGTTTGGCACGGTGTCGGACATCGACTTCACCCAGGACATGAACGAACTGGCCAACACCGACAGCTATTCGGCGGTGCTGGCGTTGACCCTGGTGGCAGATTTCAGCCTGATCAATACCAAGACCTTCGAAATCACCTCGGCCTTCACCGCCATGGGTGAGGCCCAGGACACCAAACTGGTGAATGACCGGGACATCCACGTGTCACTGAACCGCCCACGGGTGGTGCGTGATGTGTCCAAGGCCTTGGGCGAAGACGTGGCGGCGCAACTGAGCCAACAACTGGGTGGCGGTGGTTACGAGCAGCCGGGGCCAGCCGCGCAGCGTAACAACCTGCCGCGGGACACGGCGCCGGTTATCCTGCGCTGACATCCAGGCCGGACACCACTGTGGCGAGGGGGCTTGCCCCCGTTGGACTGCGCAGCAGGCCCATTTTGGAGGCGCTTCGCACCTCAACGGGGGCAAGCCCCCTCGCCACAGAAGCTCCCTCGCCACAATGAGTACGAGGCAAATGAAAAAGGCGACCTGAAAAGGTCGCCTTTTTTGTGCCTGACGGTTTTACACCACCGCTTTACGCAACGTCGCCATGAACGCCGCCGCACCGATGAACAGCCCGGCAAACGTGCGGTTCATGCGTTTCTGCTGTTGGGGCGTGCGCAACATCCGCAACACTTTGGCCGCCAGCCCGGTGTAACCGGCCATGACGATCAGGTCGACGCAGACCATGGTGACGCCGATGATCAGGTATTGAGCCAGCAGCGGCGCATGGGGATCAATGAACTGCGGCAACACGGCCAGCATGAACACCAGAGCCTTGGGGTTGCTGATGTTCACCAGGAACCCCCGGAACATCAAGGCCAGCGGCTTGCCAATCTGGCGCACCGCGCCGTCGTCGCTCATGTCGCTGGGCAGTGCCCGCCATTGCTTGACCGCGAGGTAAACCAGGTACGCCACACCGAACCATTTGATCGCATAGAACGCGGTTGCCGAAGCCGTGAGAATGGCGCCCACCCCCGCACCGACAATCGCAATCTGCACCGCCAGGCCCAGCTGCAGGCCCAGGGCGTTCCAGTAACCGCGCCAGAAACCGTATCGCAGACCGCTGGACATCGACGCAATCGCGCCGGCACCGGGCGACAGGCTGATCACCCAGCAGGCGGCAAAAAACGCCAGCCATGTTTGAAGCACCATTGCACACCTCGACTCAGACTCGTGACAGACGTCTAAGCTAATGCGGCTTGGGGCCGATGACTACCGATTTTTTGCAGGACCAGAACGACGGCCGACCAGCGTGATCGGCGGTGTCGCCTATTTTTCGAAACCGCTCGAAGGGAATACATCGCTACCGCGCCAGCGCCGAACCGAGCGCTGGAAGAACAGGCTGTTAGGCACTTGCACCATGGCGCTGCCAGTCCCGGCTTCTTCGGCTTCGATCAGCGTGGTGAACAGCAGATTGATCGCCACGACCCGGCCTTTGACGCCGGGCTTGTCGAGGGTGTCCACCAGCTCGACCACGTCACCAATGCGGAACGGGCCGACGGTGAAGATCAGGATCGCGCACAGCAGGTTGGAGAGCACGCTCCACATGGCGAAGAACGCCACCGCCGCTACGGCGACGAACCCGGACAACGCGGTCCAGAGCACCGTCGCCGAAACGCCGAGGCGTTCCAGCACGAAGATCAACGCGCTACCCATGATCAGCCAGCGCAGGCCACCGCGCAGCGGCATCAGCAGTTGCGGCGGAAACGGGTAGCGCTCACCGAGGCGAGTCAGGCATTTGGCGACGAAGCGCTGGGCGAAGTAACCGGCCAGCAGGATCAGCAGGATTTGCACGACGAGCCAGATCGGCTCGACCCACACCGCCGGCAGCGGCCATTTGAAGGCGTCCATCAGGACAACGCCTCCAGCTCCGCCTGCATGCTTTCCAGCAGTTCCAGGGCTTCCATCCAGGACTCTTCCAGTTCGGCTTCACGCACCTTGAGCTTGGCTTGCTCGGCCAGCAGATCACGCAATTCGTTCTTGCGCATCGGTTCGTAGATATCGCTGTCGCCGAGGCTGACATCGATCTTCGCCAGTTTCTCGTGGAGCTTGCCCAGCTCGGCTTCGAGCTTGTCAGCCTCACGCTTGTGCGGCGCCAGTTGCTGACGCAACGCAGCGGCAGCCTGACGCTGGGCCTTCTTGTCGGTCTTGTCCGGGTTCACCGGGGTGTTGCTGACCGGCGCGTTGCGCTGACGATACTCCACCAGCCAGCGGGTGTAGTCCTCCAGATCGCCGTCGAACTCTTCGACCTTACCGTCCGCCACCAGATAGAAATTGTCAGTGGTGCTTTTGAGCAAATGACGGTCGTGGGAGACCACCAGTACCGCGCCACTGAACTCCTGCAAGGCCATGGTCAGCGCCAGGCGCATTTCCAGGTCCAGGTGGTTGGTCGGTTCGTCGAGCAGCAACAGGTTCGGGCGGCCCCAGGCGATCAACGCCAGCGCCAGTCGGGCCTTTTCGCCACCGGAGAAATTCAGCACCGGCTCATCAATGCGCGCACCGCGGAAGTCGAAACCGCCGAGGAAGTCGCGCAGGGTCTGCTCGCGCTCGGTCGGCGCCAGGCGCTGCATGTGCAGCAACGGGCTGGCCTTGGAGTCGAGCGAGTCCAGTTGATGCTGGGCAAAGTAGCCGACCACGGTGTTCTCGCCGCGGGTCAGGCGACCGGACAATGGCTCGAGTTCACCGGCGAGGTTTTTGATCAGGGTCGATTTGCCCGCGCCGTTGGGGCCGAGCAAGCCGATGCGCGCGCCAGGGGTCAGTTGCAGCTTGACCTTCTCCAGCACGGCGCGCTCGCCGTAACCCAGGCGAGCGTCGGAGATATCAATCAACGGGCTGGAGATTTTGTGCGACTCGCGGAACACGAAGTCGAACGGCGAATCGACGTGGGCGGCGGACAGTTCTTCCATCCGCTCCAGCGCCTTGATCCGGCTCTGGGCCTGACGGGCCTTGGTGGCCTGGGCCTTGAAGCGGGCGATGTAGCTTTCCATGTGCGCACGTTGCGCCTGCTGCTTCTCGTAGGCCTGCTGTTGCTGGGCCAGGCGTTCGGCACGCGCACGTTCGAAGGCGCTGTAGCCGCCGCGATACAAGGTGATCTTGCGCTGATCGACGTGAGCGACGTGATCGACCACGGCATCGAGGAAGTCCCGGTCGTGGGAAATCAGCATCAAGGTGCCGGGGTAGCTCTTGAGCCACTCTTCGAGCCAGATGATGGCGTCGAGGTCCAAGTGGTTGGTCGGTTCATCGAGCAGCAGCAAGTCCGAAGGACACATCAAAGCCTGCGCCAGGTTCAGACGCATCCGCCAGCCACCGGAGAAATCGCCTACCTGACGATCCATCTGATCGTTGGTGAACCCAAGGCCGGCCAGCAACTTGCGCGCCCGGGCGTCGGCGGTGTAACCGTCGGCGCTGTCGAGCTCGGCATGCAGGCGGGCCTGGGCGGCACCGTCATGGGCCGCTTCGGCCGCGGCGAGGTCACGTTGCACCTCGCGCAGGCGCAGGTCGCCATCGAGCACGTAGTCGACCGCGATGCGATCGAGGGTGTCGATCTCCTGGCGCATGTGGGCGATGCGCCAGTCGCCCGGCAGCAAGCAATCACCCGAGTCCGGGTGCAGGTCGCCCAGGAGCAAGGCGAACAGGCTCGATTTGCCGGCGCCGTTGGCACCGATGAGGCCGGCTTTGTGGCCGGCGTGCAGGGTCAGCTCGGCGTCTTCTAGCAGACGTTGCGGGCCACGCTGTAAAGTCAGGTTCTGAATTCGGATCATAATGGCGGCGGAGTCTATCAGCTTCGCTCACAACTGGCGCGAGTAGCATATGTCTGCTGACCTGTGGAGCTTTTCCCTGAACACTTACGCCCGTCCCGGTGTGGAAGGCCTGTGCCTGCAATGGCAGGCGGCGGGGGCGAATGTGTGCCTGCTGCTGTGTGGGCTGTGGCTGGAACAACGAGGCGTGGGCTGCACCGAGCAACGCTTGCAGGCGCTATTTCAGGTGGCCGGGCCGTGGGAGATGAATGTCGTACAGCCGCTGCGAGCATTGCGCATGCAATGGAAAGCCGCCGCCGTGGACGACGTCGAACTCAACGCGTTACGCGAACAAGTGAAGGCACTGGAGTTGGAAACCGAACGGCATCTGCTGTTGCGATTGGAACGTACGGCCCAGGATTGGCCGCAAGCTGAGGTGACCGAACGATCGGCCTGGCTGGAAGGTGTGGCGGCAGGCGCCGCCAACCTGGACCGCGACGCGCTGCTGCATCAGCTGCGCGCCGCGGTAACCGGCACTTAGGAAGCGCTGGTTGGGGTGGTGGCAGTGCTCGATGCGGCGGCTGGCGTTGGCGCAGCAGTCGGGGTCGAGGTAGTAGCGGCTGGAGCAGACGATGCTGCCGGAGCCGGGGTGGCAGGCTTGGCGACTGGCGCGGTAGCCGGTTTGGCCGCAGCGGGTTTGGCCGCGACTGGTTTTTTCACCGCTGGTTTTGCAGCAGGTTTAGCGGCAGCTGGTTTTGCAGCAGCCGGCTTGGCAGCGGGTTTGGCTGCGGCAGGTTTTGCAGCGCTCGCAGTAGCCGGTTTAGCGGCTGCTGGTTTGGCGGCCGATTTTGCAGCAGCAGGTTTAGCGGCTGCAGGCTTGGCGGCTGCGGTTTTAGCCGCTGGTTTTGCTGCCGGCTTGGCGGCTGGTTTTGCAGCGGCTTTTGCAGCTACTGGCTTGGCGGCTGGCTTGGCAGCCGGTTTCGCTGCTGCCGTTCTGGCAGCTGGTTTAGCAGCCGGTTTTGCGGCTGGTTTGGCGGCCGTTTTTGCAGCAGGTTTAGCGGCTGCGGTTTTCGCCGCAGTCGGTTTGGCAGCAGCCGTTTTTGCAGCAACTGGCTTGGCGGCAGCTGGCTTGGCAGCCGTCGCTCTGGCAGCTGGTTTCGCAGCGCTGGCAGCCACTGGTTTTTTCGCGGCAGGTTTTGCTGCGGCTTTGGCCGGTGCTTTGGCAGCCGGTTTGGCAGCAGGCTTGGCGGCTGCTTTTGCAGCAACCGGTTTGGCCGCGGCTTTCTTGGCAGGTGCCGCAGCAGGCTTGGCCGAACGCAGGGACAACGCCTTGCTCACAGCCTCTTGTACGCGACCGACGCCCTGGGCCAGTTTCAGGCTTTCCTGAGCATCGCGCTTGAGTTGCAGAATGTAGGTGCGGGTCTCGGACTGACGATCTTTCAAGGCATCGAGCAAGTCTTCGAGTTGCTTCACTCCGTCCTTCGCCTTGGCTTGTGCCTTGGCTTTGCCGGCCGCCGCAGCGTCCTGCAATTTGGTACGGGATTTGTGCAGTTTTTCTTGCGCTTTACCGCGCTGCTTTTCCAGTTTGGCGAGCAGTTTTTCAGCATCAGCCAAGGCTTGGGAACAAGCGGTTTCCAAATGCTCGAGCAGGCTGCCCGAGAGTTGTTGGAGTAAGTGCAACGGAGTATTTACAGGCTTCTTGGTGGCCGACATGGTTTACCTCCTGGCTGACGTGAATGCGGCTCATACTAGACCTCTGCTGACACCGCCGCTAGGTCATGTTGACAGTATCCAAAGCGTTGCGTTGCAGCGAATCGAAAATGTTCTGCATCGGCGCAAAAGCAGTTCACCGTTCAACCCATCCTCGCTGGCATAATCCCCCGCATCTCAGGTCGGAGAGTGCCCATGTCGCGTTACCTTTTTTTATCCCTGCTGGTGTGTTTTTCCGTCGTTCATGCCGCGGAAAAAACCGCTGCAAATGATGCTCACGATCTCGCCTACAGCCTGGGGGCAAGCCTCGGCGAACGCTTGCGCCAAGAGGTTCCGGACCTGCAACTTCAGGCGCTGGTCGATGGCCTGCAGCAAGCCTATCAAGGCAAACCCCTGGCGCTGAAAGACGCGCAGATCGAGCAGATCCTGGCCGACCACGAAGCCCAGGTCGCCTTGCAAACGCCAGCGCCGCAAACCGAAGAAGCCCTGGAAAAAGAGCAGCGTTTTCTTACTCAGGAAAAAGCCCGGCCCGGCGTTCGTGAACTGGACGATGGAATTTTGCTGACGGAATTGACCCCGGGCAACGGCGCCAAGGCCGGGCCGAATGGCAAGGTTCAGGTGATGTACATCGGTCGCCTGCCCGACGGCACGGTGTTCGATCAGAACAGCCAGCCGCAGTGGTTCAGCCTCGACAGCGTGATCACCGGCTGGCGCACGGCGCTGCAAAACATGCCGGTTGGCGCGAAGTGGCGACTGGTGATTCCATCGGCCCAGGCTTATGGCGCCGATGGTGCCGGCGACTTGATCGCGCCATTCACTCCGCTGGTGTTTGAAGTCGAATTGCGCGACGCCACCAGCTGAATCGCGGAAACGAAAAACGGCGCGCATAGCGCACCGTTTCGGTTGTTGCGGGAAGGGGTTCAGGCTTGAACCGAATCCTCTTCCTTGTGAGCCGTGTGCAGCACTTCGATCAGGCAATCTTCCAGCTCGAAGCGTTCATGCAATAGGCCACCCAGCTCTTTGAATTTCTCGGCGACACACTTGCCTGCATCACACAGGTCGTTGAACGCGAGCAGCTTCTCGGTGATGACGTCGATGCGTGGGTAGATCGTCTCGGCCAGCTCCAGACCACGCTTGTCACCAAAGGCCTTGGCTTCACCGGTGAGCTGTTCGTAGATCTCGAAATGCCCCGCCGACACGTAGTCGACCAGCACACCGCAAAATTCCTGCAACGGTTTGCGGCTCTCACCCAGCGCTTCAGGCTTGTCGCCGAGAGCATCATAGGCCCGAACCAGTTCGTGACGCTCCTGCAACCAGCGGTCGATCAGCAGATGCACTCCACCCCAGCGTTCCTGAGCATTCTGACAACTTTCGAGCATGGTGATCTCTCTTCCCTTGTGGGTCATGCTGCTCTACACCTGTCGCACCCTTGAAGGTCAAGAATCGGCCAGGCAGAGCGTCATCGAGCAACATAAATCCAATGACACGTGCGGGCCAGATTATGCCCGCACGACAATGCCTTCAAGGTACGCAGGAGATAAAGTTCATACAAGTGTTTAATCACGCGCCACCGCCGGGTGCGACGACACGCCGCTGAGCGGTCGCTGACAGGCGATCCAGACATGGCGCAGCAACTGATAAATGCTCAGGATCAGCATCGCGACGAAGAACAGCAGGCTCCATTCCGGGATGCTCAGGTCGAACAAGGTCCATGAGAGTTGCGCGCAATCATCGCCGCCCTTGAACATCCGTTTCACGGCGCAGGCCCAGGGCAGGTTTTCGTACACGTCATCCAGATTGGGCGAGCAGAGTGACAACTGCTGCAGCGGATCCGCTTGCAACAGCACCTGGCGCCACGCGGTGACGGTTCCGCCCAGGCTGGCAGACAACCCCATCAGCCAATAAACAAAAGACCCGAATCGCCGCGGGCCGTGCACCGAGGCCACCAGGCAAACCAGCATGAGCAGCGCGAGGAAAATCCGCTGCAATAAACACAACCCGCAAGGTCTGAGCCCGACCACATATTCCAGGTAAAAGGAAACGCCCAAGGCCAGGGCACCTGCAGTGAAAGCCATGAAAAACAAGGAGCGTGAGCAGGCCAAAGACATGGCTAATCCGTAACTTTAGAGACAGGCGGTTACGGTAGAGGAAAGCGCGCCAGCCTTTCAAGGCGGGCCACCACGGACACTTCACCAAAGGTGTAGGGAATTCCCGACAGGATCTGAAGGATTAGATGTAGCACCTTGTAGGACGTTGCCGATGGCGGACGACAAGAGCTAAACACAAGACGCTGGAGTGAGCGTTTTGCGGCGAGGCGCTTGCTCTCACAGAGGTGCGAAGCGCCTCCAGATGGGACTGCTGCGCAGTCCAACGGGGGCAAGCCCCCTCGCCACAAGCAAGCTCCCTCGCCCCAGGATTTATGCCAACCCGGAAATCAGGCGCGGACGGCGACGGGCAACGGCGCCGCCAGTAGACGCTCGTCCAACAGGCCAAGGCCTTCCTGGAACAGTTGGTTACTGCGTTCGGTATCGCCCAGTTGCGCCAGCAACCTGGCCAGCTCCGCACAGGCTTCCGGGTTGCGCTGCACACGCAGGCTGCTTTCCAGATAATCCCGGGCCTTGCCCCACAGACTGCTTTGCAGGCACAGACGGCCCAGGGTCAGCAGCAGGCTCGGGTCAGCGGGATGATCCTTGAGCCAACCCTCGGCGGTCTGCAACTGCCGCGACGGATCGCTGCCGCGCACCAACCCATAGAGACGCGCCAGATGGCTGTCGTACTTGCGCTTGAGCGCCGCACGCAGAACCTCTTCCGCTTCGGCCTGCGCGCCCAACTGCCGCAATTGCTCGGCATAGGCCAGCACCAGTGGCGACTCTTGACGCTGCGCCGTGCTGAGTTGCTGCCAGGCCCGATTGAGGGACTGCAAACCAACGACGCCATCCTCCTCGCGGTGCGCCGCCAGGTTGAGATTTTCACCCCAGGCCCGGCGCTCCAGCTCTGCCAGCTCGGCCGCTGGCAGGACCTTGTCTTTGCGCAGTTCCGGCAGCAGGCGAATCACTGCCGACCAGTCGCCGCGCTGCTGATGCAGGCGCTGCAATTGACGCAGGGTCTGCACGTTATGCGGATGACGCTCGTGCATGGCTTCCAGGGTCGCCAGGGCGCCGTCGGTGTCGCCGCGATCGGTCTGCAATTGCGCGTGGCTCAAGGCAATCGCCAGCTCGGCCTGGGGCTGACGCTCCAGCGCGCGCTCCAGCAAGTTGTCGCTTTCTTCGTAATGACCTTGCTCGTTGGCGGCACGCGCCGCACCGAGGTAATACAACAGTGGCTGGCGCTCGGCTTCGGCGGCCCGATGCAGATGACGCTGGGCACTGGCCCACCGCCCTTCGGCCAAATCCAGCTGACCATGTTCGATCGCCACTTGCACCCGGCGACTGCGATTGCGTCGGGACCACGGGTTGACCACACCGCCGGAGGTCGTCACCAGTTCGACCAACGCCTTGATGCCCCAGAACACCAGCCACAGCACCGCCAGCAAGGCCAGGGTCGCCCACAGGCTCGACTCATAGCGGAAGCTTTTGTAGGCGATCAGCACGTAGCCGGAATGCTCGGCAATCGCCAGCCCCAGCGCCCCGGCAGCGGCGATGACCAGGAACAGGATCACATAGAGGCGTTTCATGGCGTGGCCTCCTGCGCAGTGTTCGCGGCAGGTTTGGCCAGCGGTTTGATCGAATCCTCGGCATTCACATTACGCCGCTCCAGGTAACCCTGAACCGCGCTCAACGTGCCCGTCAGGTCCGGCGTGACGACCGTGACCGGTTGCGTACCCAGATCGGCCACCTGCTCAAGCATCGCTTTGCTCTGCGGGTTGTCCGGGTTGAAGTTGCCCTTGAGCACATCCCGCGCTTCCTTCAGCGACTGGGTATACACCGAGGCCTGGCCGTTGAGCGCGGCCCACTGCGCCTGCTCCAACGCCAGGCTCAGGGCCAGACGCACCTGGCTGAGGCTTTGCCCGGCCAGCAACGGACGCACATTCTTGTCGGCGTTGAAGTCGATGCGGATGTAGCGCGAAACCTCGTCCCACCATTGCGCCCAGCGACTGGCGCCGTCGCCATCGGCGGTCAGGCCCAACAGGGATTCGCCACGGTCCTTGTACTCCGGCGCCAGCTCGGTGAGGTTGATCACCTGATCGCGCAATGCACCCAGCCTCAGGAACAACCCGGTGCGATCCGGCTGCTCGGTGCTGCGCAAGGCCACAAGGGTCTTGGCCACTTGCTCGCGGGCGGCGAAGGCGCCGGGGTCGTTCTGTTCGCGCAGGATTTCATCGGCACCCTGCACCAGGGCCTGGGCGCTGCTGATGTCCTGCAACGCGGAAAGACGCAGGCTGGCCAGACGCAGCAAGTGCTCGGCCTCGGCCAGGCGCCAATCCTTGCGACTGGCACCGAGGACGGTTTCCAGCTTTTGATTCAGGCGTTGTTGATCGCCTTGCAGCTGGGTCACCAGACGGCGACGGTCTTCCAGCTCATCGGCGGCGGGCAGTTGTTCGAGACGTGCGGTCAGGCGTTGATCGTTAAGCTTGAGGCTCTGGGCCTGATCGTTCAGCGCCTGGACTTCACTCAACTGCTGTTGGGTGTTGGCCTGCAGGTGGCGCACTTGCCACACTCCCCAGCCGCCCACGGCAACGCCGGCGGCACCCAGCAACAGCGCGACGATTGCCAGTCCATTGCCCCTGCGCGGCACCGCAGCAGGTGGTGGAGTTTCAACGGGTGCATCGAGCACCGGCTGCACGTCATCTTTAGGCAAGACTGTTTCGCTCACGTATCCATCCTTTGCATTAGAGAACGGGTACGGGTTGCTCCCGTAACGCCGTCAGCAAAGCCGTGGCACTGGCGCCACGACAATCCACAACTGTTTGGGCCCCGGCGGCACGTGCCAGCTCGGCGACCCTTGGGCTTGGAACAAACAACGGCAACTGCGCCAACCGTGGCCAGGCATCGCCGGCCAACTGGTGCAGGTGCTCAAAACCCTGTCCACTGCTGACCACCAGCCCGTTCAAGCGTTCCGCTTCGATCCGGTCCGGCAGCGCAGTCGTCGAATAGCTCGGCAAGCCACGACGGTATAACTCCAGATACTCGACACTAGCACCAAGCTCACGCAAACGCCCGGCCAGCAACTCGCGGCCACCCTCCCCGCGCATGATCAACACACGCGGATCAGGCCGGGCGACAGCCTCGCGCAACTGCGCCAGTTCAAGCAAGGCTTCGCTGTCATCGCCATCGACCGGGAAGCTCACATCGAGCCCGAAATCTTCAAGGATTTGCGCGGTCGCGGCGCCTACGGTGAACCATTTCAGTTGAGGTGGCTGCGGCCACTGCTGGCTGAGCAGATCAACGCCAAGCCTGGCCGCCGGCTTGCTGACCACAATCACCGCGCAATAGCGATCCAGCTCCCGGATCACCGCGCGCATTGTGTCAGAGGCGGCAATCGGCTCGATTTCCAAAAGCGGCAGGCAGTTGCTGAAAATCCCGCTCTCGGCCAACACGCTGCTCAGCGCCGCCGACTCATCTGCGGGGCGCGTCAGCAGCAGACGCCAGCCATTCACTCGTGACCTGCCTCGCCGTAGACCGCTTTCAGAATGTCACCGGCCCCCTGGTTCAGCAGGTCTTCGGCGACCTGCACACCCAGGGATTCGGCGTCACTGCGCGGCGCACGGGCCTCGGCATTGAGCAGCAGGCCACCGCTCGGATCGCCCACCAGCCCGCGCAACCAGATCTGCTCGCCTTCAAGCACGGCGTAGCAGGCGATCGGCACTTGGCAGCCGCCATTCAAATGTTTGTTGAGGGCACGTTCGGCGGTGACGCGGGTGGCGGTGTCCTGGTGATGCAGCGGTGCGAGCAAGGCGTGGATTTCAGTGTCGACGCTGCGGCATTCGATCCCGACCGCGCCCTGGCCACCGGCCGGCAGGCTGTCGTCGACGCTGATGGCCGAGGTGATGCGGTCTTCGAAGCCCAGGCGAATCAAACCCGCCGCAGCGAGGATGATGGCGTCGTACTCGCCGGCATCGAGCTTGGCCAGGCGTGTGTTGACGTTGCCGCGCAGGAAGCGGATTTCCAGGTCCGGCCGGCGCGTCAGCAACTGGGCCTGACGGCGCAGGCTCGACGTGCCGACGATGCTGCCCTGGGGCAACTCATCGAGGCTGGCATAGGTATTGGAAACGAAAGCGTCGCGCGGGTCTTCGCGCTCGCAGATGCAAAACAGACCGAGGCCTTCGGGGAAGTCCATTGGCACGTCTTTCATCGAGTGCACAGCGATGTCGGCTTCGTTTTCCAGCAGCGCGGTTTCCAGTTCCTTGACGAACAGGCCCTTGCCGCCGATTTTCGACAGTGGCGAGTCGAGCAGCTTGTCGCCGCGACTGACCATGGGCACCAGCGTCACCAACAGGCCTGGATGGGCTTGCTCAAGACGAGCTTTGACGTATTCGGCCTGCCAGAGGGCCAGCGCACTTTTACGGGTGGCGATGCGGATTTCGCGAGAGGACATGGATCAATCCGTACTGAATAGATACGGCGGATAATAACAGCTCAGCCAAATCCACTTTGACTTGTATCAGGAACTGCTTGGCCTCCCTGGCCTTCGACGTCCGGCAATCGGGTGTGGAGTCCGCCTGGGAACGGCGGATTAAAGCTGCTGCATCATCTTGCGCACGCCGGCCACATGACGACGGCTGACGATCAACGCATCGCCGTTCAAGCCCTTGAGGAACAACTGAAAATGCCCCAGGGGCGTGCGTTGCAGGCGTTCGATGCGTTCGCGGGCGACCAGGGCGTTGCGATGGATACGCACGAAGCGGTCGCCGAATTCGTCTTCCAGGGCCTTGAGCGGTTCGTCCAGCAGCACTTCGCCGCCTTCGTGGCGTAAGGTCACGTATTTGTGGTCGGCAATGAAATAGACCACCTGACCCAACGGGATCAGTTCAATACCTTTGCGGGTGCGGGCACTGATGTGGCTGCGCGGGCCGCTGCCGGTTTCGGCTGCCGGGCGTGTCAGGGCGGCGAGTTGCACGCGATTGGGCCGCTCGGCCTTCTTCAAGGCTTCGAGCAATAACTCGGTGCGCACCGGCTTGACCAGATAACCCACGCCACTGGCCTGCAAGGCCTCGGCGGCGAATTCATCCGGGCCGCTGCAAAACACCACGGCCGGCGGCGTTTCACGCTCGCACAATCGCGCAGCCACTTGCAGGCCATCGAGGCCCGGCATGCGGATATCGAGCAGCACGATATCCGGCTTGTGGCTGTCGATCAGCGCCAACGCCTCTTCGCCGTTCGTGGCACCGGGCTCCATGACACTGTATCCCTCGAGTTCACCGACCATTCGGCTCAGGCGCTCGCGGGCTAGGGGTTCGTCATCAACGATCAGGACATTCATATTGCGCTGGATTCCTGCGTGAGTCTCGCACAAGGATAGCGTAGACAGGTGAAGTGACATCCGTCACCGCGATCCACGCTAAGACTGGCGCGAGGGCCAAAAAGTGCCGCGAGACCGGCGGCTAAATTTTCATCTGCGGGGCGATTGGCGGCCCGGGCCCGCGTTGGCGAGGCATCGCCGTAGGGTTTGCTGATACACAATACGAACACCCCCTCTTTTTATAGGCAGCGCCAGCGCACAGAAGTGCGCTGATCCTACTGTCCAACTGTAGACGGTTGCCGGCGTGATATTGCTCAATTGAAAAATATCGTTGCGCAACGCCTTCTGGCGATACCCCGAGTATGGGCCGGCGTATGAGAAAAAAACGTATCGACCAGTGTCAGCGACAGGATTGGCAACCCTGTTATTATCCGCCCCAGCGTTAAACGCCAACCTTCTTCAAGCCGATACGAGCGAATTCATGAGCACTGACAAGACCAATCAGTCCTGGGGCGGCCGCTTCAGTGAACCCGTCGACGCCTTCGTCGCCCGCTTCACCGCCTCCGTCACTTTCGACCAGCGCCTGTATCGCCACGACATCATGGGTTCGATCGCCCACGCCACCATGCTGGCCAAGGTCGGCGTGCTGACCGATGCCGAGCGCGACAGCATCACCGATGGCCTGAAGACCATCCAGGGTGAAATCGAGGCTGGCCAGTTCGACTGGCGCATCGACCTCGAAGACGTGCATATGAACATCGAGGCGCGCCTGACCGATCGCATCGGCGTGACCGGTAAAAAGCTGCACACCGGCCGCAGCCGTAACGACCAGGTCGCCACTGACATCCGCCTGTGGCTGCGGGACGAGATCGACCTGATCCTCGCCGAAATCACCCGCCTGCAAAAAGGCTTGCTGGAGCAGGCCGAGCGCGAAGCCGGCAGCATCATGCCGGGCTTCACCCACCTGCAAACCGCGCAGCCAGTGACCTTCGGGCACCACATGCTGGCCTGGTTCGAAATGCTTAGCCGCGACTACGAGCGCCTGGTGGATTGCCGCAAGCGCACCAACCGCATGCCCCTGGGCAGCGCCGCGCTGGCCGGCACCACCTACCCGATCGACCGTGAGTTCACCGCGCAACTGCTGGGCTTCGATGCCGTCGGCGGCAACTCGCTGGACAACGTGTCGGATCGTGACTTCGCCATCGAATTCTGTTCGGCCGCGAGCATTGCGATGATGCACTTGTCGCGCTTCTCCGAAGAACTGGTGCTGTGGACCAGCGCGCAGTTCCAGTTCATCGATCTGCCGGACCGCTTCTGCACCGGCAGCTCGATCATGCCGCAAAAGAAAAACCCGGACGTGCCGGAACTGGTGCGTGGCAAGACCGGCCGTGTGTTCGGCGCGCTGATGGGCCTGCTGACCTTGATGAAAGGCCAGCCATTGGCCTACAACAAGGACAACCAGGAAGACAAAGAGCCGCTGTTCGACGCCGCCGATACGTTGCGCGACTCGCTGCGGGCCTTTGCCGACATGATCCCGGCGATCAAACCCAAGCACGCCATGATGCGCGAAGCGGCGCTGCGCGGTTTCTCCACCGCCACCGACCTGGCGGACTACCTGGTACGCCGTGGCCTGCCGTTCCGTGACTGCCACGAGATCGTTGGCCATGCGGTGAAGTACGGTGTGGAAAGCGGCAAGGACCTGGCGGAAATGAGCCTGGAAGAACTGCGCAAGTTCAGCGACCAGATCGATCAGGACGTGTTTGCCGTGCTGACCCTGGAAGGCTCGGTGAATGCCCGTGACCATATCGGCGGGACTGCGCCGGCGCAGGTCAAGAAAGCCGTGGTGCGCGGTCAGGCATTGCTCGCCAGCCGTTAAAAGCTTCGCGGGCAAGTCGAATCGTCGCACCGCTCGCTCCTACACAGGTCGCGCTGTACCTGCGTAGGAGCGAGGCTTGCCCGCGAATGCAATTTCGGATGCGCTACACAAACCCTACTTCTTGGACGCGACCATCGCCAAAAACCCTGGCATCGCCGCTTCCTTGTCCGCTGCAATCCGCTGCACATGCGGGTTTTGCTCCAGACGCTCCAGCAGCGCCTTGGCCGCCGGCATTTCGGCCAACAGATCAATCCCGAACAGCTTCTGCCCGACCGCACAGGCCAGCGGCACGCTGTAGAGGAAATACAAATCGGCAATGCTCAGGCTATCGCCCGCCACATAAGGGGCGAACTGGCCGTGCCGACCCAGCGACGCAAAGCCCAGCAGCAACTCGGCCTTGGTCTTGTCCTTGATCGCGTCCGGTACAGGCGAGCCGAAAAACGCTTCGCCATAACAGGCGCGGCCCGGCAACTCGATGTACAGCTCGATTTCCTTGGCCAGCGCCAGGGCCTGCGAGCGCTCGAAAGGATCGCTCGGCAGCAGCGGCGTGCCTTTCTGGGTTTGCTCGATGTATTCAAGAATGACGGCGGTTTCGTTGACGAAACCCTGTTCGACGCCCAGCACCGGAACCTTGCCACGCGGGCTGATGGCCAACGCCTCGGGGGTCGGGGACGGGTAAAACAGCACTTCCTCGAACGGCAGTCCTTTCTCGAGCAGCGCCAGTTTCACCATGTTGTAGTAGTTGCTGACGGAAAATCCATAAAGCTTGAGCATCACAAAGCCTCCAGGCCGTGCGGGGTGGGCAGTGCCTGTTTATAGAACGCCCAGGCGTTTCTTGCCAGCAGCATCACGGCGCTGAATGCGGGTAAACTGCCCGCCTTAACTTGAGGAGCCTGCCATGAGCGAGCCGACTGATATCGATAGCGACGAAGAAGAATTCACCGAGAACACCCTGATCGAAGCGATTGAAAACCAGATCGAAAGCGACAACCCGCCGGCCGCCAAGGCCACCTTCAACAAGTTGACCCTGGTGGGTTACGAGCGCGAAGAAATCCTCAACCTGATGGCCCATGTGCTGGCGGTGGAAATCGACGCGATCCTCGAAGAAGACCGCGCGTTCAATACCGAATGGTACGAAGCCGCCCTGCGTGCACTTCCTGAATTGCCACCAGAAAAAAAGTAAGCACCGCCCCCCTGTAGGAGCGAGGCTTGCCCGCGATGAACGATTACACGGTTCATCTGACAGATTGCGGCGCGGCAATCGCGGGCAAGCCTTGCTCCTACAACACCCCGTTATCGGGGAACGGATCCCAAGGCGAAAAAACCCTGCTGCCAGCACTGGACATGCCGCACGAGTGAGCTCACCTTAGGGGCGCTGTCGTCCAATTCCTAGAAAGTCTGGAGTCCTTATGTCGCTTACCCCTGAGTTGGTTGCCGAACTGGAAGTCCTTGCACTCTTCAACCTGGACAGTTCCCAGGAAGGTTTGAAAATTCATCAGACCGCTGCCCCGAAACACATTGCCGCCGCTAAACGCCTGCACGAAAAAGAACTGATCGACCAGCCCGATGGCGGTTACCTGACCAGCCTGGGTCGTGACGCCGCGCAAAATGTACAAACCGTTCTGACCATTCTGAGCGTTCGGGAAACAGCCTAAACCCCACCGCATCGCCCACGGAAACCCCTGTGACGGGATTTCCGCGGGCAGCTTGTCGCCTCGCGATAGAAATCTGGCGCCAAAAAACAAATACAGCTTAAAAGTCCCGGGGCCGAGGCGCTAAACTGCCCCTCATCCGCAGACCCTACGTCCGAGCTTCGCGAGCCGGTTTGAGCTGACATGACCCGAACCCATGAAATCCGCCCCGACCTGGACGAAGGCATCGACCGCAAGGTCCTGAGCCAGCTGCGCGCCCGTTTCCTGAAGCTCAACGAAGGCCGCATGGCCCGCGCCATGGAAGGGTTGTCGACGCGCCAGCAAGGGGTGTTGACCCTGCTGCCGCTGTTTTTCCACGTCAATCACCCGCTGCTGCCGGGTTACGTGTCCGGCAGCGCGCCGGCCGGGCTGTCGAATTACGAGCCCGACGCCAACACCCTCGCCGAAGCCCAGCGCCTGACCCGTTCGTTTTCCTACAAGCCGCGCCACGGCAGCAATCCGCCACGACCGATTCATGGCCTGTTCCTGATGGGCAGCCTCGGCACCCTGGCCCAGGCCGACCAGAGCGACATGGACGTGTGGGTGTGCCACGGCCCGGATCTGAGCGAAAGCGAACTCGTCGAACTGCGCAAGAAATGCCAACTGCTCGAAGCCTGGGCCGCCAGCCAGGGCGCCGAGGCACACTTTTTCCTGATCGACCCGACCCGCTTCATGCACGGCGAGCGCGATACGCAACTGAGTTCGGAAGACTGCGGCACCACCCAGCATTACTTGCTGCTGGACGAGTTCTATCGCACGGCGATCTGGCTCGCTGGCCGCACGCCGATCTGGTGGCTGGTGCCGGTTTACGAAGAAACGGGTTATCACCAATACACCCACACGCTGCTGTCCAAGCGCTTTATCCGCGCCGACGAAACCCTGGACCTGGGGCACCTGGCGCACATTCCGCCGGGAGAGTTCATCGGCGCCGGGCTCTGGCAGTTGTTCAAGGGCATCGAATCGCCCTACAAGTCGGTGCTTAAACTGCTGCTGATCGAGGTGTACGCCAGCGAACACCCCAAGGTCCATTGCCTGAGCCTGCGCTTCAAACAGGCAGTGTTCGCCAATCGGCTGGACCTCGACGAGCTGGACCCATACATCGTGGTCTACCGCCGCATCGAGGAATACCTGACCGCTCGTGGCGAACCCGAACGCCTGGAACTGGTGCGCCGTGCGCTGTACCTGAAGGTCAATCGCAAGCTCACCGGCAGCAACAGCCGCACCGCGAGTTGGCAGCGCTCGCTGCTGGAACGCCTGGCCAGCGAATGGCATTGGGATCAACGGCAACTGGCGTTGCTCGACAGCCGCAGCCAGTGGAAAGTCCGCCAGGTCAGCGCCGAACGCCGGGCGCTGGTCAACGAACTGAATTACAGCTACCGCTTCCTGACCCAATTCGCCCGCACCGAGCAAACCGTCAGCCTGATCAACAAGCGCGACCTCAATGTGCTGGGCCGGCGGCTGTACGCGGCGTTCGAGCGCAAGGCCGACAAGGTCGAATTCATCAACCCGGGCATCGCCCCGGACCTGGCCGAAGACACCCTGACCCTGGTGCAGGCGCCAAACAAGAAAGAACCGGGGCAAACCCAATGGGGTTTGTACAACGGCAGCCTGACCGCCCACGAGTGGGAGCATTTCGCGCGCCGATCAAGCGCAGCCGTCAGTTGCTGGAACTGCTGACCTGGTGCCACCGCAATGGCGTGATCGACAGCAGCACCCGCCTGGCCTTGCACCCCGGCACCAGCGACTTGAGCGAATTCGAACTGTTCAACCTGCTCGGCAGCCTGCAGCAGAGCATCGCCCTGCCCCTGACCACCGTCGCCGAAGATGCCCTGTTGCGCCCCAGCGTGCCCGGCGAAGTGTTGATCCTGGTGAACGTCGGCGTCGATCCGCTCAAGCACCATCGTGACCTCAACATCCTGATGACCACCGAGCGCACCGACTCCCTGAGTTACGCCGGCGTGCGGGAAAACCTGGTGCTAACCCTGGATCAGGTCACGCTCAATAGCTGGAATGAAGTGCTGGTCAGCCGCTACGACGGGCCGCACGCGCTGCTCGACTGCCTGCGCGATTACCTCAACAACCTGCCCAAAGGGCCGCAACAGCCGCGCTTGCGGGTCCGTTGTTTCTGCCACAACCGTGCGCAATTCATTGCGCGGCGGGTCGAAGAAATCCTCGATACCGCGCAGAACCTGCTGTTGAGCAAACTCAACCATCGCTACCTGATTCAGGTGCAGCAGCATTACCACGTGCTGGAGTTGGTGCCCGGCCAGGTCAACCACGTCGCCCTCGCCACCCTGCCGGCGCTGTTCGACTACCTGGGCGAGGAGCTGGCGAGCTACAGCCCGCTGCACCTGGACCCGATGGCCCTCGAAGAACAGGACCTCGCGTTGCTGTTGCCGATGGGTCAGCCCGAGTGCATCCAGGTGTTCTACCGGATCACCGAGCAGCAGGCCGATCTGTACGTATTGGATGAGTTCAACGCGCTGTGGCAGCAACGCCTGCCGTATCACGACGAGCAAAGCCTGCTGGTGCCGCTGCAACGTTTCCTGCAATCGATCCTGTATCGCCGGGACGCCTTGTTGCCGATGGACGCCGCCCAGCCGTTGAGCCTCGACACTTTGTATTACCAACTATTGCCGTCCGGCCCTGGCCGGGCACGTCGGGTCGAAGCGCGGCCAGCGCCGCAAACCCCGGTCAACAAGCCGTTCTACGACGTGCAGGCGATCATCGGCAAAGCCGCACCGGGCCAGGTGCAGGTCACGTTGTATTGCAATCAGCGGGAGTTTTCGGAACTGGAGTATGGCGATCAGCTGTTTACCGTGGTCGCCCGGGAAATCGTCGAGCAGCGCCGCGAGATTGAGCGCTACCGCTGCTACATCACCGACCTGGACCTGTCGGGCCTGCTCGGTGATGGGCAGAGTTCAAGCAATTTGTATCTGCGCTACAAGGCCGACCTGGAGCGCGCACTGAACGAAGCACTCGAGCAGGTCTGAGGCGTTATTCCGGAAAGGCGCCGCCATTGGCCGGCTGCGATTCCACTTCCAGCAGGGTCAGTTTCAGGGTCTTGCCACCCGGTGCCGGCCAGTCGATGTGCTGGCCGACTTTCAGGCCGAGCAAGGCGCTGCCCACGGGCGCCAGAATGGAAATCTTGCCTTCGTCGGCATTGGCATCCTTGGGATACACCAGCGTCAGGTGATAGTCCTTGCCGCTGATCTCTTCGCGGCAATGCACGCGGGAATTCATGGTGACGACATCGGCGGGCACTTCATCGTGACCGACCACTGTATCGGCGCGGTCCAGTTCGGTTTGCAGCGCGATAACGCCCGGCAGCGTGTCATCCAGGCTGTCGATCAGGCGCTCCAGACGTTGCACGTCCAGACGAGTAAGGGTGATGGAAGGTACGGTCATGATCCGGGCAGACTCCTTTCTTCTGCACAAAAAAAGCAAAACCCCGCCAGAAAAAGGCGGGGTTTTCACGAGCCTCGATGGGTTGAGGCGTTTCTGGACACTATCACAGCTCAATAAATATACAAGTGAGGGGAAGGGGCGCTTCAGACACGCGGGGAGAAACACTGTGGCGAGGGGGCTTGCCGCCCGTTCGGCTGCGAAGCAGTCGTGAGCTTTTGGGGCCGCTTCGCGACCCAGCGGGGGCAAGCCCCCTCGCCACAAAAGCTCTTATGCCAGGGCTTTGCGGTCAGCCGCCTGGGCGCAGATCACCCGACGACGATCGTCGTCGGCCGAGCGCCATTCGCGGATGTCTTCGACATGGCGAAAACACCCCAGGCAGACCTTCTGTTCATCCAGCCGGCACACGCCGCTGCACGGCGAAGGCACCGCCGGGCTGATGTTGCTGTAGAGCGGCTTGGGCGGACGAACCGGTGCAGGCTGAGTCACGGTTTCACAGGCCTTCGAAATCGAATTCGGCGCCCGCCTGCTGCTTGACGATGCGCTCAAGCATTTCGCCCAGCTGCTCTTCGCTCTTGTCGCACATCCAGCGCTCGCTCTCTTCGTCATAGTCGAAGTGGAAGCCGCCGGACACCGCCGCCAGCCACAACTGGCGCAGTGGTTCCTGGCGGCTGAAGATCAACTGGCTGCCGTTTTCGAACTTGACGGTGAGCACACCGGCCGAGCTCTCCAGATCGATATCCAGGTCACTCTCATCGAAAATGTCTTCCAGCGATTGCTGGGTGGCATCGACCAGGTCGTGGAAACGGGCTTCGGTCAAACTCATTGCAGGAACCTCAAAAAGTGTCTGTTCACGCTCAAGCGCCGCAAGATACGGGCGAGCCCCGGCGATTGCAAAGGATAACGACCAAGCGCCCGGTAGCGTTATGAAATATCGACGCAAGACCCGGGACCCGTGAACGCACTTCAATCCAAGGCCCGCCGGACGGGAGCCGCGTTACATAGGCAAGCTGACGGGTGGCCGGTATACTCCGGCGCAATTAACGCATTTTCAAGGATTTCGCCATGAAGCGCCTGATCTCTTCCCTTGCCGCGCTCCTCGCGGTCGCTTGCCTTGTGTCGGCCTGTGGTCAAAAAGGCCCGCTGTACCTGCCTGACGACAACCAGGACCCTGCCGAGCAGGCCCAGTCCTCGCAAAAGCAGCCTGCCTCCAAAGCACACAAGCACGACGTCTACCAATAATAAGGGAACGCCATGGACGCTTTTAATTACCGTGACGGTGAGCTGTTCGCGGAAGGCGTGGCCCTGTCCGCCATCGCCGAACGCTTCGGCACGCCGACCTACGTCTACTCCCGCGCCCACATCGAAGCCCAGTACCTGGCGTATGCCGATGCCCTGGCCGGCGTGCCGCACCTGGTCTGTTTTGCGGTCAAGGCCAACTCCAACCTCGGTGTACTGAATGTCCTGGCCCGTCTCGGCGCCGGTTTTGACATCGTCTCCCGTGGCGAGCTGGAACGCGTCCTCGCCGCTGGCGGCAGCCCGGACAAGATCGTGTTCTCCGGTGTCGGCAAGACCCGTGAAGACATGCGCCGCGCCCTGGAAGTCGGCGTGCATTGCTTCAACGTCGAATCCACCGATGAGCTGGAACGCCTGCAAGTGGTCGCCGCCGAACTGGGCGTTCGCGCGCCGATCTCGTTGCGTGTGAACCCGGACGTCGATGCCGGCACCCACCCGTACATTTCCACCGGTCTTAAAGAGAACAAGTTCGGCATCGCCATCGCCGACGCCGAAGACGTGTACATCCGCGCCGCGCAACTGCCGAACCTGGAAGTGCTGGGCGTCGATTGCCACATCGGCTCGCAACTGACCAGCCTGCCTCCTTTCCTCGATGCCCTCGATCGCCTGCTGGGCTTGATCGATCGTCTGGGTGAATGCGGCATTTACCTGCGTCACATCGACCTCGGTGGCGGCGTCGGCGTGCGTTATCGCGATGAAGAGCCGCCGCTGGTGGCCGACTACATCAAAGCCGTGCGCGAGCGCTGCGAAGGTCGCGAGCTGGCGCTGGTGTTCGAACCGGGCCGCTACATCGTCGCCAACGCCGGCGTGCTGCTGACCCAGGTCGAGTACCTCAAGCACACCGAGCACAAAGACTTCGCCATCGTCGATGCGGCCATGAACGACCTGATCCGCCCGGCGCTGTACCAGGCCTGGATGGACGTCACCGCGGTGCGCCCGCGCGATACCGCTGCTCGCGCCTACGACATCGTCGGCCCGATCTGCGAGACCGGCGACTTCCTGGCCAAGGAGCGTGAACTGGCCCTGGAAGAAGGCGACCTGCTGGCCGTGCATTCGGCCGGTGCCTACGGGTTTGTCATGAGTTCCAACTACAACACCCGCGGGCGTACCGCCGAAGTGTTGGTGGACGGTGATCAGGCATTTGAAGTGCGTCGCCGTGAGACGGTAGCCGAGTTGTTTGCTGGCGAAAGCCTGCTGCCGGAGTAAAACCATGCTGCTGCGTTTTACCAAGATGCACGGCCTGGGCAATGACTTCATGGTCCTCGACCTGGTCAGCCAGCACGCGCACATCCTGCCCAAGCACGCCAAGCAATGGGGCGATCGGCACACCGGCATCGGTTTCGACCAGTTGCTGATCGTCGAAGCACCGAGCAACCCGGACGTGGATTTCCGTTACCGGATCTTCAACTCCGACGGTTCCGAAGTGGAGCAGTGCGGCAACGGTGCGCGCTGCTTCGCCCGCTTCGTGCTCGACAAGCGCCTGACCGCCAAGCGGCAGATTCGCGTCGAGACCAAAAGCGGCATCATCGAACTGGATATCCGCAGCGACGGCCAGATCAGCGTCGACATGGGCGCGCCGCGCCTGGTACCGGCCGACATCCCGTTCGAAGCCGAAGGCCAGGCCTTGAGCTATCAGCTCGAAGTCGACGGCAACACGGTGGAACTGGCGGCGGTGTCCATGGGCAACCCCCATGCCGTGCTGCGGGTCAGCGACATCAATAACGCACCGGTGCATGAACTGGGCCCGAAGATCGAACACCATCCGCGCTTCCCGTCGCGGGTCAATGTCGGTTTTCTCCAGGTCATTGACCGCAACCGTGCGCAGCTGCGGGTCTGGGAACGCGGGGCCGGGGAAACCCAGGCTTGCGGCACCGGTGCCTGTGCTGCGGCGGTGGCCGCGATCAGCCAGGGGTGGATGGATTCGCCGCTATTGATCGACCTGCCTGGCGGGCGTCTGTCCATTGAATGGGCAGGCCCTGGCCAACCGGTCTTGATGACCGGCCCGGCAGTCCGCGTATATGAAGGACAAGTGCGTCTTTGAGAGAGCCAAATCCATGAAAGACAAGCCTCAGGTTCCCGCCCTACAGCCCGACGAATCTCCTTCCGAAAGCCTTGAGGCGGCGGCGATTGCCGCGTACCTGGAGGCTCATCCGGATTTCTTCGTCGAACACGAAGAACTGCTCCCGGCCTTGCGCATTCCCCACCAGCGCGGCGATACCATCTCGCTGGTGGAACGCCAGATGACCATCCTGCGCGACCGCAACATCGAGTTGCGCCATCGCCTGTCGCACCTGATGGACGTCGCGCGCGACAATGATCGCCTGTTCGACAAGACCCGTCGCCTGATCCTCACGCTGATGGACGCCGCCAGCCTCGAAGACGTGGTGATCAGCGTCGAAGACAGCCTGCGCCAGGATTTCCAGGTGCCCTTCGTCAGCCTGATTCTGCTCGGTGACAACCCGATGCCGGTGGGCCGCTGGGTCACCCACGCCGAAGCACAAACCGCCATTGGTGGCCTGCTCTCGGAAGACAAAAGCGTCAGCGGCAGCCTGCGTGAACACGAACTGGACTTCCTGTTTGGCGAAGAACAACGCAAACAGATCGGTTCCACGGCCGTCGTCGCCATCAGCCATCAAGGCATCCATGGCGTCCTGGCCATCGCCAGCCGCGATCCGCAGCACTACAAGAGTTCGGTGGGCACGCTGTTCCTGAGCTACATCGCCGAAGTCATGGGCCGTGTGTTGCCTCGGGTCAACAACTCCCTACGCTCGGTACGCTGATCGTGGAACGACAACTGGACGCTTACTGCGAACACCTGCGCAGTGAGCGACAGGTGTCGCCCCACACCTTGTACGCCTACCGCCGCGACCTCGACAAAGTGCTCGGCTGGTGTGTCAAACAGAACATCGACAGCTGGGCCGGGCTGGATATCCAGCGCCTGCGCAGCCTGATCGCACGCCTGCATTCCCAGGGGCAATCGTCCCGCAGCCTGGCGCGGTTGCTGTCGGCGGTGCGTGGGCTCTATCACTACCTGAATCGCGAAGGCTTGTGCGATCACGACCCGGCCAACGGCCTGGCGCCGCCCAAGGGCGAACGCCGCTTGCCGAAAACCCTCGACACCGACCGCGCGCTGCAACTTTTGGAAGGTGCGGTCGAGGATGACTTTCTGGCACGTCGGGATCAGGCGATTCTGGAATTGTTCTATTCCTCGGGTTTACGGCTTTCGGAGCTGACCGGGCTCAATATGGATCAGCTTGATCTGGCTGACGGCATGGTCCAGGTGCTCGGCAAGGGCAGCAAGACTCGCCTGCTGCCGGTGGGCAAAAAGGCTCGGGAAGCGCTGGAGCTATGGCTACCGCTGCGCGCGATGACTAACCCGACGGACGACGCGGTGTTTGTCAGCCAGCAAGGCCGGCGCCTCGGCCCACGGGCGATTCAGGTGCGGGTCAAGGCTGCCGGCGAACGCGAGCTGGGGCAAAACCTGCACCCGCACATGCTGCGGCACTCCTTCGCCAGCCACCTGCTCGAATCCTCCCAGGACCTGCGCGCGGTGCAGGAACTGCTCGGCCACTCGGACATCAAGACCACCCAGATCTACACCCACCTGGACTTCCAGCACCTGGCCACGGTCTACGACAGCGCCCATCCACGGGCCAAACGCATCAAAGGCGATGAGTCATGAGAATCCAGTTGATCACCTTCGACCTCGACGACACCCTGTGGGACACCGCCCCGGTGATCGTCAGCGCCGAAGCCATGTTGCGTGAATGGTTGACCGAACATGCGCCGAAGCTGGGCGCGGTGCCGGTGGAGCATTTGTGGGCCATTCGTGAGCGGGTCTTGACCAACGAACCGGGCCTGAAGCACCGCATCAGCGCCCTGCGTCGGCGGGTGCTGTTCCATGCGCTGGAAGACGCGGGTTATGCCCATGACCAGGCTTCGGACCTGGCGGATCAGAGCTTCGAAGTGTTCCTGCACGCCCGGCATCAACTGCAAATATTCCCGGAAGTGCAGCCGACCCTGGAAACCCTGGCCAACCATTACGCCCTCGGCGTGGTCACCAATGGCAACGCCGACGTGCGTCGGCTGGGGCTGGCGGATTACTTCAAGTTTGCGTTGTGCGCCGAAGACATCGGCATCGCCAAGCCCGATGCGCGGCTGTTTCACGAGGCGTTGCAGCGTGGCGGTGCGACGGCCGAAACGGCGGTGCACATTGGCGATCACCCCGGCGATGACATTGCCGGCGCCCAACAGGCAGGCTTGCGCGCAATCTGGTTTAACCCGGCGGGCAAGGCCTGGGAAGCGGATCGTTTGCCGGATGCGGAGATTCGCAGCCTGACCGATTTGCCGGCACTTTTAGCCCGCTGGAACGCAGCCTCGGCCTGACACAAAACCCGTAGGAGCAAAGCTTGCTCGCGATTGCGGTGGGTCAGCCACATCCATTTTGAATGTGACTGCCTCTTCGCGGGCAAGCCTCGCTCCTACGGACTTGTGTCGTACGCCAATTGTATGAACGCCATCAACCCTGTAGGAGCGAGGCTTGCCCGCGAAGGGGCCCTGTCAGTCGGCATTGATATTGGCTGACCCTCCGCTATCGCGAGCAAGCTTTGCTCCTACGCAGGCGTTCCCCGGCTTTTGTTACGCCCATGAAAAAGCCCGCAGCGACGGCGGGCTTTTTCAGCAAGCAAGCCAGTAGCAGGCGCTTAGATAGGCCGGCTGCCGTACTTGTTGTCAGGCTTCTTGGGCGGATCGGCGACCACATTGGCCTCCACTTCCTGCACCTTGCCACCTTTGGCCAGGAACTCTTCCATGGCTTTGGCCAGGGCGTCGCGTTCCTTGTTTTTGGCTTCGACGCTCGGCAGCTCATCGACTGACACAGCAGCCTTGGCCTTGCCTTTAGCGGTCGGAACCGGCGTTTCACCGCCGTCGTCGTCAGCAACGTCTTCCGCTGCTGCTTCCAAGCCTTCTTCGGCCTCGTCTTCGTCGCCTACTTCGAGGTCGTCGTTTTCCAGATCATCGTCGCTCATGTTCTACCTCATGACTTGCGAAAAGCAGATTAGTTATAGCCCAGCTTCGCCATCTGTCGAAGGCCGCCGGAAAAAAATCAACAGCCGCTGGCAACCAGCGGCTTATGCCCCTTCACCGTGCACGGTGGCGAGGACTTTACGGGCACCGCCAAAATCACGGTGCTCGCCCAGATAAACGCCTTGCCAGGTCCCCAACGCCAGTCGGCCCGCCGAAATCGGCAAACTGAGCTGACAGCCAAGCACGCTGGCCTTGAAGTGCGCCGGGAGGTCGTCCAGGCCTTCGTCGTTATGCTCATAGCCGTCTGTTCCTTGTGGGATCAGACGATTGAAAAATCGTTCGAAGTCGCGACGTACCGCCGGATCGGCGTTCTCGTTGATGGTCAACGACGCCGAGGTATGCTGCAGCCACAAATGCAACAGACCGACCCGACACGCCTTGAGTTCAGGCAAGCCGGCGAGTAACTCGTCCGTTACCAGATGAAAGCCCCGGGGCCTTGCCCGCAGGGTAATCAGAGTCTGTTGCCACATACAGTTCTCCGCACGTTCGGGGCGCATTCTAGCGCGCTCTGGGAAAAAACAAAGGCCCTAATATTCCTGCATTGCTGTAAGTTTTTCGCCCCAGAAAAACGCTCGTCGTAAACACGACTTAAGCCGTAGGAAAAAACCTTTCAGCTACCTCTTTAATGACAAATCCCGGACAAAAAAATGCCCGGCAAGCCGGGCAAGTTTTTTTCTGCGCGTCTTACAAGTTGTAGCCGCGTTCGTTGTGTTGTGCCAGATCGAGGCCGACCGCTTCTTCTTCGTCGGTCACACGCAGACCCATGACGGCGTCCAGGACCTTGAGGATGATGAAGGTGACGATCGCGGTGTAGATCACCGTGAAGCCCACGCCTTTGGTTTGAATCCAGACTTGTGCGGCGATGTCGGTGACGGTGCCGAAGCCACCCAGGGACGGTGCAGCGAACACACCGGTCAGGATCGCACCGAGAATACCGCCGATACCGTGCACGCCGAAGGCGTCCAGGGAATCGTCATAGCCGAGTTTGCGTTTCAGGGTGGTGGCGCAGAAGAAGCACACCACGCCAGCCGCCAGGCCGATGATCAGCGAGCCCATCGGGCCCACGGTGCCCGCAGCCGGGGTAATGGCGACCAGACCGGCAACCACACCCGAAGCGATACCCAGTGCACTGGGTTTGCCGTGGGTGATCCACTCGGCGAACATCCAGCCCAGTGCAGCGGCAGCAGTTGCGATCTGGGTGACCAGCATCGCCATACCGGCCGTGCCGTTGGCCGCTGCAGCGGAACCGGCGTTGAAGCCGAACCAGCCGACCCACAGCATGGCGGCGCCCATCAGGGTGTAACCGAGGTTATGCGGTGCCATCGGGGTGGTCGGGAAGCCTTTGCGCTTGCCCAACACCAGGCAGGCAATCAGGCCCGCCACACCAGCGTTGATGTGAACCACGGTGCCGCCCGCGAAGTCGAGCACGCCCCAGTCGCCCAACAGCGAACCCGGACCGCTCCAGACCATGTGCGCGATTGGCGCATAAACCAGGGTGAACCAGACGCCCATGAAGATCAGCATCGCGGAGAACTTCATCCGCTCGGCGAACGCACCGACGATCAGCGCCGGGGTGATGATCGCAAAGGTCATCTGGTAAGTAACGAATACTGCCTCAGGGAACAGCGCCGCCGGGCCGGTAATGCTGGCAGGCGTGATGCCCGCGAGGAAGGCCTTGGCAAAGCTGCCGACAAAGGAGTTGAGGTTGACGACGTTGGCTTCCATCCCCGTGGTATCGAACGCCATGCTGTAGCCATAAATGAACCACAGGATGGTGATCAGACCGGTAATGGCGAAGCACTGCATCATCACGGAAAGAATGTTTTTGGAGCGAACCATGCCGCCGTAGAACAGCGCAAGGCCCGGAATGGTCATGAACAGCACAAGGGCAGTCGAGGTCAACATCCAGGCGGTATCGCCGGAATTGAGGACTGGAGGCGCCACCGGATCTGCCGCCAAAGCCAGGCCGGGCATTACGATGGACAACAGGGCTCCTAGCCCTGCGAATTTACGCAGAGTCATATTGTTTTCTCCTGGGGCGTTGGGGTTTGTGGCGGCTTAGATTGCGTCGGTATCGGTTTCGCCGGTACGGATGCGAATCGCCTGTTCCAGATTGACCACGAAGATCTTGCCGTCACCGATCTTGCCGGTGTTGGCTGCCTTGGTTATCGCCTCGATAACCCGGTCAAGATCCTTGTCGTCAATGGCGACATCAATCTTCACCTTGGGCAGAAAATCGACCACGTACTCCGCGCCGCGATACAGCTCGGTGTGACCCTTCTGCCGACCGAAGCCTTTGACCTCAGTAACGGTAATGCCCTGCACGCCGATCTCGGACAACGACTCGCGTACATCGTCCAGTTTGAACGGCTTGATGATGGCAGTGACTAGCTTCATGAAAACTCTCTCCCGAATTGGTGGACTTGCCCCAGGAAAACAAACCCGTCTCAAGTCTAAGCGCAGTGCCTGGCTTTGTAACGCATCGTCGGCCCAACCTGCCCGTCCGACGCCAGCTAACCACTCCGTACGAAACTTCCCCGTTTCGTGTGGCGCACTGCATTCGTCACAGCGACTGCATCAGTGCATGGGTCAAGGGTGACTAAGCAGAAACCTTGCCATCTCGCCAAAACTCACTGAATTCAACCCCTTGGTCACTGCTGCAAGCTGCTTTCCACAAATGCCAATGGCATTACGCACAACAACAGTGCGCTGCCGTCCGTCCGCCTGCGCGAAAAGCGTGCATCCCTGCCTGCGGGATTGACTATAGACACTGCGTGATACACTGCCCGCCATTGTTTCCAGGACCTTTCCCATGCTCGCGCCCAAAGACTTCCTCGACGCCCTGAGCGGCACCGCCTCCCGCCTCTTCAGCGGCGACACCCCGCTGCCGAAAAGCGAAATCGAAAGCCAGTTCAAAGCCTTGTTGCAGAGCGGCTTCAGCAAACTGGATCTGGTGAGCCGGGAAGAGTTTGATAGCCAGATGGTGGTGTTGGCGCGCACTCGGGCACGATTGGAAAGCCTTGAGGCGAAGGTTGCTGAGCTGGAAGCCAAGCTCAACCCGCCAGCCGACGCGGAGTAACTGATAGTTCCCACGCTCTGCGTGGGAATGCCGCCAGGGACGCTCCGCGTTCCGCTCTATGTCCTGCAGGAGCTGCCGAAGGCTGCGATCTTTTGATCTTGCGCCTCGCAACAATCTCGGCAACGTCCTACAAAGATCACTACCGCCGTCCGATAGCGTCGCAAAGCGCCGGGTCCTAAGCTCATTCTCAGCTGACTTGTTCAGCACTGGGTTTGGCGACCTGGAACCAAGCTATGCACGCAACCACATCCGATTATGGGTATCTCTCCCAATTCGAAATATGGCGGCTGCGTGTGGGAGACCTTCGGGTCTGCCGGTATTCGCTTGGCCGGTTCGCCAACCCGCACGCAGCTGCCACCCTTATTGTTTGGCGACGATAAGTGGCAGTGATCTATCAAGCGAATTTGAGAACTGTTTATGGACGACAACTATCTAGTCCCCCACGTCTTCACCCGCCACAAACTCCACCTCCACGCCCTCCTCCTCCAAAACCAACCCTGGTTCAGCGCCCGCGACCTCGGCCGCCTCCTGCGCCTCTACCTCGACGAACGCGCCGTGCGCAAACTCGACCCCGACCAACACCAGACTCTGAAAATGCTCAGCCACGGCACCGTCGAAAACACCCTGCTCATCAGCGAATCCGGCGTTTACGCACTACTGATCTACCACTACTGCCCCGAATACCGAGGCCTGCGCGAATGGCTGACCCACGACGTCGTCCCAGCCCTCAGAGATGCCCAACAATCGACCACAACCGAACGCCCGATTTTGAGCCTGCTGAACTGGCCAGAGATGTCATTGAGCTTGCTGCACTGGAATAACCAGCCGTGGATTCGGTTACAGGATGTGCCGCATATGCTGTTGGAGGGTGAGCGGCCACGGCGTGCGGTGAATGCGCCTTGGTGGAAGCGTGCATCGCGAATGCTCCAGGCATTTTGAACGACACAAAAAACCCCACGTTTGTAGCGTGGGGTTCGTTCTAGAGCAGAGAATCAGGCGCAGTGCGCAAGACGCTCAACCTGATCCCGAATCGCAGCCCCTCGTTCAATCTCGGCTTTACGCAAATCGTAAGTCGATTGCAGGTTCAGCCAAAACTCGGGAGTCGTGTCCAGGCAGATAGAAAGCCTAATAGCCATATCAGCACTGACACCACGACGCTGAAGCACGATGTCATTCACCGTAGGCGTCGAAACGCTCAATGCCCTGGCCAACGCCGCTGCTGTAAGGCTCAGAGGCTCCAGGTATTCCTCTTTGAGGATCTCGCCGGGGTGAACCGGGCGCATACCGTTTTTAGTCATTACTCATATTGCCTCTGGCACCGACAACGAATATTCAGCGTTGAATGACGGAGCAAACTTGAAACATGTAGCTCTTAACTTTCATACAGATCGAAAAACCGCCCCAGCCGAAGCCAGGGCGGTTTCCACCGGGTCAATCCTTACTGCGGATCATCCCAGCGGTCCCGCAGAAACTCGTACAGGCGAAAAGCCCATAACGCGTTTCTAACGAGGCTCCACATATGTTTAAGAAACTTAGACATACTTTGGCCCTCCTTGCGTGAGGCCAAACCTCCAGTGCGCTTTCCGGTGTACGCGCACCTTTGGGAATACATGTGAGTGCATTCATTGAGGCGGCCGGGTGTGGGTTCCTCAAAACCTGCACCGGCACGACTCTCACACCGTGTCGAGGAACATGAAAATCTTTACGCTCCCAGCCACACTTCGCGACTCACTCACTCATCGAGCCTCATCGCGGCGAATGCTATCGCAGTTCTTTCAATGCGTACCTTTCAAATCTGTTAACGAGTTGTATCAAATCATGAAGTGGCGAAATCCTTTTCCGGTTCATCGCCGTTGTTAGTTCCTACCATCAGCAGATTGTTATCGACGCTTGCCTGGAGGAGAAAATTTGAATAGGCTTCCCACCGTGAGTGTGTTCATTGAGGAAGTGCAGGCCTCGGCCTCACCGAAGCCTGCAAATAAAAAACCGTCTACTCAAGGCGGTTTTTTTTCGCCTTCGATTCGGCTTTCACCGACGTCCTTCATCGATCCAGGCAACGTCCTACAACAACCTCATCCCACGACTGATTACGCCGGTACCCCTCGCTCGCTTACGCTTCATCACCAGATCACAGAGCATCTGGCCATGAGGTGTCCATGAAAGACAAAAAACGAAGGGCAAAGGCGTTATTGGTCGTCGAATATCATGTTCAGGCACGCCAGTTAGCCGGCCAAGTGTCAGCCAATCAGCGTCGATTTCTGGAAGTCGGCGCAACGCGTGGAAAGGAACGGGAACCTCCCGGTCTACAAGCGGGCGCACGCCTGATTTGTCCTTCAAAAGAAACGGTCAACCCATAGCTGCAACGGACTCGCAACATCCTGCGAAAGTTTGGCGCCTGCGCCGCCACACGACCCGGCTACCCTTCAAAAACCGCAGGAAGCGGTTCCCGTAAAAGCTCAAGGAACGACCATGTCCCTCTCCATCGTCCACAGCCGCGCCCAGATTGGTGTCGATGCCCCCGCCGTTACCGTAGAAGTCCATCTGGCCAACGGCTTGCCGTCGCTGACGATGGTTGGTTTGCCCGAGGCGGCCGTGAAGGAAAGCAAGGACCGGGTGCGCAGCGCGATCATCAATTCCGGCCTGCAATTTCCGGCGCGGCGCATCACGTTGAATCTCGCCCCGGCGGATTTGCCGAAGGATGGCGGGCGGTTTGATCTGGCGATTGCCTTGGGGATTCTGTCGGCCAGCGTGCAGGTGCCGACGTTGACGCTGGATGACGTGGAATGTCTCGGAGAATTAGCACTATCGGGCGCAGTGCGGGCGGTTCGCGGTGTGTTGCCGGCCGCGTTGGCAGCGCGCAAGGCCGGGCGGACGCTGGTGGTGCCGCGGGCGAATGCCGAAGAGGCTTGCCTGGCGTCGGGGTTGAAGGTGATTGCGGTGGATCATCTGCTTCAGGCAGTGGCGCATTTCAATGGTCATACGCCCGTTGAGCCCTACGTCTCCGATGGATTGCTATACGCCAGCAAACCCTATCCCGACCTGAATGAAGTGCAGGGGCAACTCTCTGCCAAGCGGGCGCTGCTGATCGCGGCGGCGGGCGCGCACAACTTGTTGTTCAGCGGTCCGCCAGGCACGGGGAAAACCTTGCTGGCGAGCCGCTTGCCAGGGCTGTTGCCACCCTTGGCCGAGACGGAAGCGCTGGAAGTCGCGGCGATTCAATCAGTGGTCAGTTGTATGCCGTTGAGTCATTGGCCGCAGCGACCGTTTCGCCAACCCCACCACTCCGCATCAGGCCCGGCGCTGGTCGGTGGCGGCTCAAAACCGCAACCCGGCGAAATCACCCTCGCCCACCATGGCGTGCTGTTCCTCGACGAACTCCCAGAGTTTGATCGCAAAGTCTTGGAGGTGTTGAGGGAGCCGCTGGAGTCCGGCCACATCGTGATATCCCGTGCCAAGGACCGAGTGCGCTTCCCGGCACGCTTCCAACTGGTGGCCGCAATGAACCCCTGCCCCTGTGGATATCTTGGCGAACCCAGCGGCAAATGCAGTTGCACACCGGACATGGTCCAGCGCTACCGCAACAAACTCTCCGGCCCGCTGCTGGATCGCATCGACCTGCACCTGACCGTCGCCCGGGAAGCCACGGCGTTGAATCCTTCGCCCAAACCCGGTGATGACACCGCCACCGCCGCAGCGCTGGTCGCCGCCGCACGGGAACGGCAACACAAACGCCAAGGCTGCGCCAACGCCTTCCTTGATCTGCCGGGCTTGCGTCGGCACTGCAAGTTATCCACAGCCGATGAAGCTTGGCTGGAATCCGCCTGCGAACGTCTGACGTTGTCACTGCGGGCGGCTCACAGACTGCTCAAAGTCGCCCGTACGTTGGCGGACCTTGAACAGGTTAACGGGATCAACCGCGAGCACTTGGCGGAAGCGTTGCAATATCGACCTGCCTCAACATAACCAATGGGCATCACCGCAAATAATTTATGCAGATCACTATTTACAGGGAGCATCAGAAATACATGGATCTACTAAAAAGTCATTGGATCAGATTTGTTTATTGCCTGTTAAGCATTGCTATCGTATGGGCGGCGCTCTTACAGCAGGAATTTGTTGTTGGCTCCCCGACCACCCTGAATAACTTTTCCTACATTGGCACTGTAATTACGATCGTCGCGCTCATCATTTCAATATCTGAAGTTTTGCACACTGTTCGTTACTCACGCAGTATCAGTGCAGAAGCCAACAGAATACTCAAGGACGCAAAAGCCGTAGAGGGCGCCTCAGCCGTCAGTGAATGCATTGCGACGCTCAATGAAACAGCAGGTTATGTTGACACCGAAAACTACCCATTGGCGCTGAAGTGCTATCAGCATTTCAGGATTCTGTTTGCCAAAATACCCGGTACAGGTCAGGAGTTCGAAAGGATTGACACTATCCTTGGAGAAACAGAAATCAGTATCAGAAAAGGAGTTTTCGCGACGGCAACCACCCCGCTCGAAAAGCCGGTCAGAATCCTTCTTCATCACAATCTTGAAAACATCAAAGAAAACCTAGAAAAAGTTAATCCAGCCAGAGGGCGCCAATATGCTACCGCCTAGATTTTTCGATTTCATCAAAGCACTCACCGCGAGAACGGAGCGGGGTGAATTCACCTGGAGTTACGACGACAACAATTCGTTTGTGAAACTCAAAGAAAAGGAATTTTCTCTTTCATTGCGTTACAGCTTCAACGCCGATGAGAAGTATGCGGAGTACGTCATTTATTACATCGATGAGATCAGAAATAAGGAACACCGGTTTTATACCAACCAAACCTGGAATGACTTCGATTTCATCCGGCGTCTGTTCGACGCTGCACAAGCCTCAGAAATGAGACTCCCCTTCTAGCCCTTTAATGAGCAGCGGAAACTGGTATCCACCGCTCATCTCGTAAGGCCGCTTATTCTTTGGACAAATCCACCAACGGCGCCTGCCTCACCTCAGTCGCCCGCCCACCCTGAATCTCATTCACCCGCGCCAATGCCTTATCCACAGCCCCTTTATCCGCCAACAAGCTATAGCGAATCTGAAACTGCTTCTGCTCTTTCACCCCAATCGTCGGCACCAAACCGAGCGGCCGTTGATACCGGCGGTTGTAGGAAAAACTTGTTCCCGGTTCCAGCCCGGTGACATAGCCCTGCCCTTGGGTATCGGTGTTTTTCCACAACGAGAACACCGGCAACTGCTGAGTATTGAAGCCCACCGAAATCCCAAGGCTGCCCGCCTTGTTGTGCAGCACGGTCAAGGTGTCGCCCTTGGCGTCGCCGTACGGCACGACGTTGTAAACCGTTTCGTCGTAATCCTTGGTCGGCGCACGGTAAGTCTGCCAGTCCGGCAAGTCACCCTTGGCCTTGTCGTTGAACGGCGAAACCTGTTTCACCGGTGCGACAAAACGGGCGCCTTGTTCAAGGAACGGAGTGCTGAAATTGCTGTGGTACAGCGCCTGATACTCCTTCGGATAGTCGCCGTTGTTGGTCAAGGTATCGTTGAGGGCAAACGCCACGCTGCCGGGCTCGGTGACCAGTTCGGTATGCACCGAGAAATCGACTTTCTTGAACGCCTGTTCCTTCAACTCGCCGCGCAGGCTGATGGCGTACGGCGGCTTTTCATCTATATGCAGGGTGACTGTGCTGGCCGGGATGTTGGCGGCGCGACCGTGCAGGGTCAGCAGTTCGCCGTTGTCCAGGCCGGGGTGGCCGACCCATTCGTAGCCGCAGCGGGCGACGAGTTCGTTGAAACCTTCCAGCCAGCCCAGGCCGCCGCGACCATTGAGTTCGATGAAGGAAGGATTGACCACGTCCTTGACCGGCGAATCCCAACCCATGCGCACATTGCCTACAGACGCTTGCAGGACGTTCATCCCGCGAGTCGGCACCACCGAGAGTTTCAGCGTGCCGTTGTCGATGTCGACGATGCTGACGCCCTCCTGCCGACCACCGTGCAAGGTTCGCAGGGTCACGGAGAAGGGTTTGTCGGTTTTCACCCCCAGTTGCTGGCTGGTGATTTGCCAGTTCTGGGCAGCTTTGTCGGTGTCGAGGAGGACGTAATCCCAGGCCATGGCGTGGGAAGCGGCGGACAGCGCGCCAAGGGTGATGACAAGTTTGAGCGGGGTCATGGGGGAAGCCTTTCTTGGATTTGTGTATTTTTTATAGCGCTGATGAAACGATTCAGCAAGGTTAAAAAATGCACACGTCCCGGCGCTCCCCAGCAAATACACATCAACCTCAAGCAGCCTCTTGATTCTTGCACTAGTCTCAAACGGTTTTGGACCATCGACTGATTGACGGCGACATCATAATGACATTAAGGTCGCCAGCTAAATGCAGGAGCAAGTACAGACATGTTTGTCTGTCATTTTGCGCAACGGATCATATGGAGTTTGGATGCGCGGGGCACTATTACGCAGCGGTAAGAGCGGGTCATTCACTGCCCTGGGCGAAACAGGTCAACCGGTCTACCGGGCAGCCCTGCAATTGCGCGAAGCCATTCGCCGCAAGAACCCTGAGCTGGTCGATCACCTGGCCATTCCTCAAAGCGATGAACTCGGTAACCAGATCGACTGGTACAGCGGCCTCGACGGCGATGTGATCCCGTGGAGCAGCGCCACCGAAGAGGAGCGCGCGCCTGCCCGTCGCCAACTGGAAGCCCTGAAGACGGCGCTCGACGAGTTGAGCCTGCGTTTCCTGGGCACTGACCCGGCCGAACAGCAGCAAGGCGATAAAGCCGTGTTCGGCAAGTTGCTCAAGCGCGTCATTCATTTCCCCGACGAAAACTTCGTTTACCTGGTGCAAGGCAAACCGGTGCTGACTTTCTGGGGTTTCGAGCATGCCGGTGCCGACCGCAATCGCGATCCATTGCACTGCCTCTATTCGGTTCCGCCCGTATTCACCCTGCCACCGGTGGTCGAAGCGCCGGTGGTTGCGCCTGTCGTGCCGGTGGTGATCGCTCGTCCGTGGTGGCGTCGCTGGTGGTGGCTATTACTGCTGCCCTTCTTGCTGCTGCTGTTGTGGCTGTTGCTCGGCTTGCGCGGTTGCGTGCCGATTCCGCTGGTGGCGGTTGATCTGCTGCCAACGGGCCTCGTCCCGGTAGATAACCAACGGGAAGAACCACAACTGACCGGCACAGCCACGACGCTGAATGGCGTTCCCGTGACCGGCACCGTCACAGGCTCTTCCACCGCTGCTGCCGTGGAAGGCACCCACGGTGTGGAAGCGCCAGCGGTCGAAGGCGACGAGGCGGACGCTGCGCCTGCCGACATCACCCAGGACCCGGCAGCCGAAGCCCCGGCCACGCCACCTGAAAACAAAACTGCGCCGCCCGCCGTCACACCGCCCGACGCGGAAAAAGCCGCTGCCGCCAAACCCGGCCCGGCGCTGAGCATTCCACCGGACGCCGCCGACGGTGCCGCCGACTTCCTCGATGGCCAGTACCGCGCGGGCGCCGGCATTCAGGACCGCCGCACCGGCAAGCCGCTGCGCCTGGAATACCAGTTCAAGGACGGTAAAGGCGAAGTCACCGTGCACCAGGCCGACGGCTCGAAATGCAGCGGCCCGGTCACCGCCGCCATGAAGGGGGGCAGTCTGGCCATCGACAGCCAGGGCCAGGCCGTGTGCGGCGATGGCAGCACCTACGACATGCCCAAGGTCAACTGTCGCAAAGGGGCGACTACGGTCGCGGACTGCACCGGCGGTTACGGAAAAGATCAATTCCCCATGTCCATGCGGCAAGCGGGCGAATAAATACGGAATAACCTGACATGTTGCCTGAAGTCACCCAATTCGAAGACACCGTCACCCTGGTCAGCGACACGGGTATCCAGTTCATGGATTTCGCCCTGCGCCTGGATCCTCGCAAGGAACCGGCGGGCGAGTTCGCGCCGATGATCAGCGGGCTGATCTGCCGGCTGATGTACAACGAAGAGAAAGACTTCTACTTCTACGAGCCCGAACCGGAAAAGGTCGAGAAGGCCAAACCGGCGTTCAGCGTCGACATGAAAAGCAGCCTGGAGCTGCTCGACGGTGTCTGGCTGCCGATCCCGTTTTTCCGCTTCATGCCGCCGTACCGCTTCGACGAAGGCCCGAGCAACTGGTCGCGCATGCGCCTGGTGAAACTGGCCACACCCGATATCGACGGCAACACCCACCGACTGACCATGGCCTTCGACAGCCGCGTCATGCCCAAGCGTGACGGCACCGCCTACCTGGCGCCGAACGAAGAAGACATCAGCTCCGGCGTGTCCTTCAAACTGGCGACCAAAGCCAGCGAAACCCGTTGGTTCCTGTCCCAGCCGTGGGTCAACGAATGGCTGCTCGAAGTGTTCAACGAAGGCAACGCCCACCGCTCCCGGGAAGAGCTGGACATCGACATCCGCGCCAACCATCACCTGGCGCACTACCTCAATTTGCTGAGCCTGTTGAGCAAACCGTCAGTGGCCGCGCAGTCGACGGCGCGGCCGAAGGTCGAAATCCCCGAACTGAAAGTGGTCGCCAACGACAGCAATGGCCTGGTCAAGCCGATCCTGGTGGACCTGGTACTGGACGTCGGCAACTCTCGCACCTGCGGCATCCTGATCGAAAACCACGGCCAGGCCGGCTCCGGGCTTAAGCAGAACTACGTGCTGGAACTACGTGACCTGATCACCCCCGAGCACACCTACAACCAACCGTTCGAAAGCCGTGTTGAATTCGCCCAGGCGAATTTCGGCAAGGACCATTGCTCGGTCAAGAGTGGCCGCCACGATGCGTTCCAGTGGGCAACCATCGCCCGGGTCGGTAATGAGGCTGGCCGCCTGGCCAGCCGCCGTCGCGGCACCGAAGGTTCCACCGGGCTGTCGAGCCCGAAACGTTACCTGTGGGACGAAAACGCCTACGGCCACGGCTGGCGTTTCAACTGCTCGTACATCAAGACCGACAACGAACCGTACGCCACGGCGGCGCCGTTCTCGCACCTGATCAATGAAACCGGCGAGGCGCTCTACAGCCTTGAAGAAGACGATCGCCTGCCGGTGTTCATGCCCCGTTACTCGCGCAGTTCGCTGATGACCTTCATGCTCGCCGAAGTCCTGGCCCAGGCGCTGTCGCAGATCAACAGCCCGGCCCAGCGCTCGCGCCAGGGTCACACCCGTTCGCCGCGCCAGCTCAATAGCATCACTCTGACCGTGCCGCCGGGGATGCCCCAGGCCGAGCGCAGCATCCTCAACGAACGCATGTTGCAAGCCATCGGCCTGGTGTGGAAAAGCCTCGGCTGGCATGCCGGCGAGGAAGATCCGCATCAGGACCCGGCCATCAGCACGCGCACGCCGATCCCGAGTATCCGCGTCGAATGGGACGAAGCCTCCTGCGGCCAATTGGTGTACCTGTACACCGAGGTCAACGAGAACTTCGCCGGTCACCCGGAAGAGTTTTTCGACACCATCGCGCGCCCCGACAAGTCCGACCGCGAGCGCATCACGCTGGCGACGATCGACATCGGCGGCGGCACCACCGACCTGGTGATCACCGACTACCGCCTCGACCGCGCCGGCAACACGGGCAGCGGCAGCAACGTGCACATCGTGCCGGAACAGCGTTTCCGCGACGGTTTCAAAGTCGCTGGCGACGACATCCTGCTGGACGTGATCCAGGACTTCATCCTGCCGAGCTTCGAGAAAGCCTTGCAGAACGCCGGGGTCAAGGCCCCGGATTCGCTGATGTCGCGCTTGTGCGGCGATGAATCGGTCAGCGCCCAGGACATGATCCTGCGCCAGCAATTGAACCTGCAGGTGTTCTCGCCGCTGGGTCTCGCATTGCTCAAGGCCTACGAGCATTACGACCCGCAAGTGCCGCAGGAAGTCAGCCCGCAAAGTTATCGCCAACTGCTGGGTGACAACGCGATCAGCCAGACCGTGCTCGATTACGTCAACGCCGCCGTACGCCGCGATGTTGGCGGCCAGAGCGGTTTCGACCTGTATGAAGCGTCGATCAGCTTCGACCTGCAAAAGCTCCACGCCGCGTTCCTCAACGATCAGATCAACATCACCAAGATCCTCGGCGCACTGTGTGAAGTGGTCGCGCATTACCCCTGCGACGTCCTGCTGCTGACCGGCCGCCCTTCGCGCCTGCCCGGCATCCAGGCCTTCATCCGCAAGGTGTTGCCGCTGCCACCGGGGCGCATTCTGGCGTTGCAGAACTACCGCACTGGCGGCTGGTATCCGTTCCACAAGAATGGCCGGATCGACGACCCGAAAAGCACCGCGTCGGTCGGCGCGATGCTGTGCCTGCTGTGCGCCAACCACAGCGTGCCGAACTTCTATTTCCGCTCCTCGGCGCTCAAACCGTATTCGACGGTCAAGCACATCGGCGTCATCGACCTGAACAACGTGATCAAGGATGCCGACGTGCTGTACCGCGACATCCAGTCCGAAGACTACAAAATCAAGCTGCCGGAAATCGGCACGGGCGACGACGCCGACACGCCGCAACTGGAAATGCGCGGCGACCTGCGCCTCGGTTTCCGCCAGTTGGCCGCCGACCGCTGGGCCGCCTCGCCGCTGTACACCTTGCGCTTTACCAAAGCCGGCCGGGAGAAGTTCTCCCGCGCGGTCGGTGAAAACGGCAGCGCGCCGCTGCTCAAGGTGCGCTTCGAGGTGAAACCGGCGGACAAGTACACCCGCAAGCAGGATCTGGTCAGCGACCGCCTCTCGGTACGCGACATCGAATCCAACAGTAACAACGTCAACTTCAACCCGCGCAGCGACCTCGAGCTGGAACTCAACACCATGCTCGACGCCGGCCTGAGCGAGACCAAGTACTGGCTCGACAGTGGAAGTGTGAAACGCAAATGAATGACCTGACCCCCGATCAACAAAAGCTCTCTGCCAGTTGGGCCGCTGTTTATGAAGGTGCCGGTCAGGCGCTGGAATGGATTGGCCAGACGCGCGTCAACGCGCCCCGCCTGGACAGCGAAGCCGACAACCTGAACATCCGCCTGCACCGCGCCCGCAACCTGGCCCACAGCCTGGGTCGCGTGGCCTGCACGCCGATGACCATTGGCTTCTTCGGTTTGTCCCAGGCAGGCAAGTCCTACCTGATCTCGGCCCTCGCGGCCGGGCAGAACGGCAAGCTGGAAACCCATTACGGCGGCCAGCGCCTGGACTTCATCAAGCACATCAACCCGGTGGGTGGCGGCAAGGAAGCCACCGGCCTGGTGACGCGCTTCAGCCGTCGTGCCACGCCGAGCACGGACGATCAGTTTCCGGTCGAGCTCACACTGTTCAAGGAAATCGAACTGGCGAAGATTCTCGCCAATTCCTGGTTCAAGGACTTCGATCTGGAGAGGATTTCCTACGAGATCGACGAAGAACGCATCCAGCGTGTGCTCAAGCCGTTCGAAGGTCGGGAAAACGGGCCGATCCAGCCCGGGGTCAACGCTGACGACCTGGTGTCGTTGTGGGATTACCTGCGGGACAACTTCCGCAACTCGGTGAAGAAACTCGAACACCTGTATTGGCCGAAGGCCTTGCAACTGGCACCCCGCCTGAATTTCCAGGAGCGCGCCGAACTGTTCGCCATCCTTTGGGGTGAACAGAGCGAGTTGACCCGGGTGTACCAGCAACTGGCCGGCGCCCTGCACAAGCTGGGCCTGCCCGAGACCGTGTTCGCACCGTTGAAGGCCTTGGTGAGTTTCGAAAACGACACCTACAGCCAGCGCGACAGCATCATGAACGTCGACATCCTCGAACGCTTCGGCAGCCCGCGGGACTTGCCGATCGACGTGCGGCCCCGGATCGACGGGCGCCTGCAAAACAGCCAGGGCATTCCCGTCGCGCAACTGGCGGCCTTGACCGCCGAAATGACCTTCTGCCTGATCGAAGCCCCGGCCGACGACATCGTCAACCAGGTCGATCTGCTGGACTTCCCCGGCTATCGCGGGCGCAAGAAGTTGCACGAAATCGCCGACTCCAACGACCCGGAATCCGCGACCAAGGACAATTCCGTCTCGCAGCTGATCCTGCGCGGCAAGGTCGCGTACCTGTTCGAACGCTACACCGACAACCAGGAAATGAACGCGCTGGTGGTGTGCACCGGTTCGACCAAGCAGAGCGACGTCAACGACGTGGGCCCGGTGCTGACGCGCTGGATCGAGAAAACCCAGGGCGCCGACGCCGCCGCGCGCAGCAAACGCAGCACCGGCCTGATCTGGGCGCTGACCATGCTCGACCTGCGCATCACCAACTCCCTGAGCCTGACACCGGATCAGTACGACGAGAGCTGGAACGGCATGGTCAAGCTGACCATGCTCGAGCGCTTCGGCAGCCTGAGCTGGATGAACGACTGGGCCGGCACGCCGTTCCAGAACACCTTCCTGGTGCGCAAACCGCGCATGGATGCGGCGTTCATCGGCCAGGACGCCAGCGGCGCCGAAACAGGGATCAATGCCGGCTATCAAGAACGCATCGATGCCCTGGGCAGCAGTTTTGCGAGCAACGCACTGGTGTGCAAACACATCAACGCCCCTGCCAACACCTGGAAGGAAATGCTGCGCAACGACGACGGTGGCATCAGCCACTTCAGCGGCAGTTTCAAGGGCGTGGCCAACATCGATTTCAAACTGCAACGCATCCGCGAGCAACTGGACGAGTGCCTCGAAGGTCTGACCACCCACGGCCTGAGCACCTGGTATCACGCTGACGGTGATGGCGCCGCCGCCGCCAAGAAAGCCCAGGCGCAGATGATTCTGTCAGGCCTGGGTCGTCGCCCGGCGGTACTGGGCGAGTTCATCGATCAACTCGACATGCCGAGCGAAGAGGTACGCGACCTGTACCTCAGCGGCGTGTACGAAACCGAGGACGAATCCGCCGCCAGCGATGAACCGGTCGCTCCGACCGCAAACCAGAGCCTGTACGGCAATGACGCCGGTTTCGACTTCGATTTCGGCGACGACCTGGGCCACGACACACCGCCCAGCAGCAAGACCGGCGCCCCGGCACCGGAACTGCAAAGCAACGAACACCGCTTTGCCAAAGCCGCGTTCAAGGCCTGGATCGCGCACCTGCGTGAACTGACCACCCGGCAAAGCCTGCTCAACCTGCTGGGCCTGGAAAAAGCCTTGCTCGAAGCGGTGGTCGACGAACTGATCACCGCCGGTTACCGCCAGGACCTGCCGGGGCAACTCAGCCGTGCCGTGCTCAAGCGTGCGCAAAGCGGCGCGCGAAGGGATCAACTGGTCGAGCGCCAGGTCCTGGAAGTGCAACGGGTCCTGCGGGATTTCGTGTCCTGGTTCGGCTACATCCAGAAACCGGTGAGCGAGCGGCCGATCAGCCGCGCCGGGGCCAAGGCACCGTTGTTTTCGTTCTACTCCGACATCGGCCCGGGCCAGGTGCCCGTGCTGCCGGCGCAACCGGCGAACCAGGCGCAGCGGTTCCTGGGCGACTGGCTCTCGGGTCTGGCCTACATCACGATGGACAACGCCGGCCATGGTGCCGGTCGCGAAATCACCCCTGAACAGAACGAACGGCTGGGCCATGTGCTCTCAGCCTTCGCAGCGAGATAAGCAATGCCAATTCGTGTCGACCTGCTCGCCTTAGAGCCCAATGTGCCTGGCCAGGCCAACCTCACTGTGAAGAAATGGCAGGGTGGCGAAGAACGGCTGGAGTTTTCCATCCAGCGTAATCAGGACGGCTTCTACCTCCAGGACAAAAAGGCCTGGAGCAACAATCCGTTCTGGTTCCAGGTCGCACGCTTCAACGTCGCGGCCAGTGGCGAAGCCCTCGAAACCCCGGTCGGTGCGGATGTGCTCGACCCGTTGCTGGAAGGCAGCGCCGGTTCGCAATTCCAGATCGAACTGCGTGAACAAGGACTCGGGCATTCCGACAAAGGCGTGGTGCGCCCTGGCGTCGGGCTGCTGCCGTCCACGGCTGGCGGCCAGACCCGCTCGACTTACGGCGGCGCAGAATTGACGGCGCCAAAGGAGCCGGAACCCGAGATCCCGGAACTGCCTGAACTGATCCTGCCAACGGCCGAGCCGGAAGCGGAGCCGGAACCGCTGGTTGCCGAACCCGTCTACACCCCGCCACCGGCCCCGGTGAAAAAGAGCAACAAAGGCCTGATCGCCCTGTTGATCGTGGTGCTATTGCTGCTGGCCGCGGGCGCCGGGTTCTGGTTCTACAAACGCACCCCGGCGACTGCCCCGGTGGTCGCAGCTGCCGCACCGGCCACGGCCAACGCCGAAGCCTGCACCCTCGACAGCATGAACAGCCTGCCCGAACTGACCTTCGTCCAGACCTGCATCAAGGCCGCGCCCGACAGCGCCAAGCTGCTGGAGATCATCAACCAGGCCAAGGCCGGCAAACACTGCGGCGTCGCCCAGCGCCTGTACGCCAACCGCGCCCAGGCCGGTGATCCGCTGATCGCCAATGCCTATGCCCGCGAGTACGACCCGAAATACCTGAAGGCCAGCGAGTGCTTCCCGGTCGCGGACAACGCCACTGCTGCCTATTGGTACGAAACCATCCTGACCCAGGACCCGAACAACGCCGAAGCCAAGCAGCGTTTCGAGGAGTTGCAGAAGTGATGCGTTCGCCCCTGAGTCGTTTCCTGTTGAGTGGCGCCGCGTTGCTGGCGCTGTGCATCAGCCCGTTGTCCCAGGCCGATGACAAGCCGCTGATCCAGGCCGGTAAAAAGACCTTGTTCCAGCGCGTACTGACCACCCCGGGCTGCAAAATCAGCCCGACGGCCGGTGGCGCGGCAGGTGATGCGCAACCGGTGTTCAGCCGTTTCTACGTCTACGAACGGGCCCAGGCCGCCAATGCCGAATGGCTGAAAGTCGGCCCCGACAGCTACGGCAAGACCATTGGCTGGCTGCCCGCCGCGTGCACCACCGACTGGAAGATGCAACTGACCCTGGCCTTCACCAACCCGGCCAACCGCGATCGTTTGTTGTTCTTCAAGGAACGCGCCACCGTCGAAGGCATCCTCGATGCGCCGGACCCGGTGAGCAAAGTCGCCCCGCTGCGGGCAACGCTGAAGAAGGGCCAACAAGCCCCCGGCGTGCTCGCCGAAGAACCGGAATACTTCGTCGACCTGCAAAAGCAGTTCTACCTGTTGCCGGTGCTCAGCGGCGAAGAAGTCATGACCGAGGGCGGTTTCCGCACGCGCCTGCTGAATGTGGCATCGGTGAGCAAGCCCGATGACAAGGATCCCAAGGGTGGTGCAGCCAAAAACGGCGCCACCGGTAGCAAAGAGGCTGATGAAAAAGCCGCCAGTCAACTGAAGGAATTCAGTGCGGCGGTGGTGTTTGTCATCGACTCGACGATTTCCATGGACCCGTACATCGACCGCACCCGCGAGGCGATCCGCAAGGTCTATCAACAGATCGAATCGCAGAACCTCGGCAAGCAGGTCAAGTTCGGCCTAGTGGCGTTCCGTTCCAGCACCCAGGCGGTGCCGGGCCTGGAATACACCACCAAGATGTACGCCGACCCGACCCAGGTGAAGGACAGCTCCGACTTCCTGGCCAAGGTCGCCGACCTCAAGCAAGCCAAGGTGTCGAGCAGCAGTTACGACGAAGACGCCTTCGCCGGGGTCATGCACAGCATCGACAAGATCGACTGGAGCCAGTTCGGTGCGCGCTACGTGGTGCTGATCACCGACGCCGGCGCCATCGAAGGCGACGACAAGCTCTCGCAGACCGGTTTGAGCGCTTCCCAGGTCCGCCTCGAAGCCGCCAATCCTGGCGTGGCGATTTACACCCTGCACCTGAAAACCCCGGCCGGGGTCAAGGATCACGCCAAGGCCGAGGCGCAGTACCAGAATCTGTCGACCTATCCGGGCACCAACACCTCGCTGTATTACCCGGTGAATGCCGGTGATGTGCAGGAGTTCGGACGCAAGGTCGATGCCCTGGCCACGGCCATCACCTCCCAGGTGAAAGCCGCCTACATGGGTGAAGACGCCATCGGCAGCGCGGCGAATGCCAAGCAGGATCCGGCCGAGAAGAAAATGCTCGAAGACGCCGCCCTGATCGGCCACGCCATGCAACTCGCTTATCTGGGCGAACGCACCAACAGCAAGGCCCCGCCGGTGTTCAAGGCGTGGATCACCGACCGTGACCTGATCAAGCAGAACATCCCGACCACCGATGTACGGGTGCTGCTGACCAAGTCCCAGCTCAGCGACTTGAGCGACGTGATGAAGCAGATTCTCGACGCCGCCAACGAAGGCCTGATCTCGCCAACCGAGATGTTCGATCGCCTGCGTGCGGTGGCCGCGACCATGGGTGCCGATCCGAACCAGCTCAAGCAGAACGGCAACGCCAAACTGGCGGACATGGGCGTACTCGGCGAGTACCTCGAAGACCTGCCGTACCAGAGCGAAGTGCTGAACCTGGATGAAGAGACCTGGAAGAGCTGGGATGGCCTGGCCCAGGAGAAATTCATCCGCACGCTCAACACCAAACTGCGGCACTACCAGCGCTACAACGCTGACGTCGACCGTTGGGTGGCTTTAGCCAAGGACAGCGACGCACGGGACAACGTTTACCCCGTGCCCCTGGAAATGATGCCTTAACGAGACACCGATGCTCGATATCAAGAACCTGCTGGTGCGCCGTGGTGAAGGCGCGCTGGCCCATCATGTGCGCCTGCCGCACTTGCAGGTGGGTGCCGGGGAAATCCTCGCCATCACCGGCGAGAGCGGCAGCGGCAAAAGCACGTTGCTCGAAGCCATCGGCCTGTTGCTGGCACCGGTCGAGCTCGAGCGCTTTCGCCTGGGTCCGGCGCGGGCGGGCGGGCACGAGGCGCAGGACATCGCCCGACTGCTGGCCAGCGACGACCAACCGGCCCTGGCGGCGGTGCGTTCGCGGCATTTGGGATTCATTTTGCAGAGCGGCGGTTTGCTGCCGTTTTTGAGCGTGCGCGACAACATCAGCCTGCCCCGGCGCTTGCTCGGGATGTCGACGCAGAGCGCGCACATCGACCACGCGGTCGAGGTGCTGCGCCTGCAAGGCTTGCTGGATAAACACCCCCAGGCGCTGTCGATTGGCGAACGCCAGCGGGTGGCCTGCGTGCGGGCGATTGCCCACGAACCATTGCTGTTGCTGGCCGACGAACCGACCGCCGCGCTCGATCCCCACAGTGCCCGGCGCTTGTTCGAGTTGCTGCTGAGCCTGGTGTCGAGCATGGGCCTGAGCGCGCTTGTTGTGTCCCACGACTGGGCCCTGCTGAAGGATTTCGGCTTGCCGCGACTCGGCGCTATCAGCCGTCAGGGAGAAACACTGTTTGAACCGATGGACTGATCGCCTGCGCCTGCTGGCCACCCTGGCCCTGCAAGATCTGTGGCACGACCGCAAGGTGTCGTTGTGCATCGCCGCCTCGCTGGTGGCGGTGATCGCGCCGCTGTTGCTGCTGTTCGGCCTCAAACACGGAGTGGTCAGCCAGTTGCAGGACGAACTGCTGCGCGACCCACGCAACCTCGAAGTGAAGATGCTCAGCAACGGCAATTACGACGGTGCCTGGATCGAGCGTTTGCGCCTGCGTCCCGAGACCGGGTTTGCCCTGGGCCAGACCCGCTCGCTCAACACCCAGGCCGACTTATTGATCGGCCTGACACGCTTTGTCGAAAGCGCGGAAATCATCGCCACCGAACCCGGCGATCCGCAGTTGAACCTGCCGCAATTCAATCCCGTCGGCCATCAAGTAATCCTCAGCGCCCGCGCCGCGCAACGCTTGCAGGCCAAGGTGGGCGACAGCGTGCAACTGCGAGTGCTGCGGCGCCTGGACGGTGCCAATGAGCGCGGCGAACTGACCTTGACCGTGCTCGCGGTGCTCGACGGTGCCCGTTTCGGCCGCGCGGCGGGGTTTGTCGCCCCGCCGCTGCTGCTGGAGCTGGAGCGTTTTCGCGACGGTTATCAGGTCGCCGCGTTCGGCATCGCCACCGGCAAACCGATTGGCGACCTGCCACCGCTGTATGCCCGGGCCCGGGTCTATGCGCGGGATATCGATCAAGTCGCGCCGCTGGAGCGCTGGCTCAACGAACAACACATCGAAACCTCGAGCCGACTGGCCGACATCGACAACGTCAAAGCCATCAACCATGTGCTGGGTCTGATCTTCGGCGTGATCGCACTCGCGGCGCTGATCGGCTGCGTGGCATCGATGGTCGGCGCGTTCCTGGCCAATATCGACCGCAAGCGCAAAAGCCTCGCGGTCCTGCGCCTGCTGGGCTTCAAACGCACGGCGGTCGGCGGTTTCGTGGTCCTGCAAGCGCTGCTGCTGAGCCTGGCCGGCTACCTCGGCGGGCTAGCGTTTTATGCAGTCGGCAGCCATTTGTTCGACTACCTGCTCGGCAGCAGCCAGGCCACCGGCACCTTCGTCTGTCACATCACTATCTGGCATGGCCTCGCCGCCCTGCTCCTGACCTTTCTGGTCGCTGCACTGGTGGCCGTGATCGGCGCCGTGCGAGCCATCAGCATCCAACCTGCGGAGAGTCTGCGTGAGCTATAAACGTTTTGGCTTGCTGTTGCCCCTGAGCCTGGGCTACGTGCTCGACGCCTCGGCGGCGGGCTGGGAAGAGAAGTATTACAACCCGATGCCCGAGGCCAGCGATGTGGTGCTGCCGATGCCATGCGAAGGCTCGATGGTGTTTCGCAAGGTGTTCATCCCGGTGGCCGGCCCCCTCGACGACTACCCGATCAACATCGGCCAGGACGGCGCGGAATACGGCTACGTGGAGCAAACCCGGCCGACGTTTATCGCCGGCAGCTTCACCGGCGCCAAGACCGACAAGTCCCGCTATTACCTGATGGCCAAGTACGAGATGAGTCAGCTGCAATACGCGGCCTTGACCGAAGACACCTGCCCCACCGCCGCCACCAAAATGCGCTTGCCGCAGGTGTCGGTGAGCTGGGTACAAGCCGTCGAAGCGTCCGACAAGTACAACCTGTGGCTGCGCAAAAACGCTGCCGACAAACTGCCGAAAGAAGATGGCGCGCTGGGCTTCCTGCGCTTGCCGACCGAAGTGGAGTGGGAGTTTGCGGCCCGTGGTGGCCTGGAAGTCGGTGCCGCGGAATTCCGTGATACGCGCTATCCGATGCCCGAAGGGATCAACGCTTACGAGTGGTTTGCCGGGGCGCAATCGTCCAACGGCAAATTGCAGTTGTCGGGCCTGCAAAAGCCCAATCCCCTGGGCCTGCACGACATGCTCGGCAACGTCGACGAGATGATGTTCGAGCCATTTCGCCTGAACAAACTCGACCGCCAGCACGGTCAGGCCGGCGGCTACGTGGTGCGTGGCGGCAACTACCTGACCGCCCAGGCCGACCTGCGTACCGCGTTGCGCAAGGAAGAGCCCTACTACAACGCCGACGGCCAGGTGAAGAACAAGACCACCGGCCTGCGCCTGGTGCTGGTCTCGCCGACCCTGACCTCCCGCGAACGCGTGGCCAGTCTCGAAAGCAGCTGGAAGAAACTCGGCACCGGCAGCAAGGAAACCGAGTCGGCGGACAAAGGCACGGTGCAGTCGCTGAACAACCTGGCCTCGGGCGTCGAGGACAAAGCCCTCAAGGAAAAACTCCAGGCCCTGGAAAACCAGTTGCGCGCCAGCAACCAGCAGCAGGAAGAAACCCGCGACCAGGCGATCCGCGCCAGCCTCAACCTGGGCGCGTTCCTGTGCACCAAGATGCTCGACGACGGCCAGTACGTGGATTTCCTGCAAAAGAACTACAAGCTCAATTGCGAATCCGCCGACAAGGACGCCAGTTGCGACATGCGCAAAGGCAAGCTCGACGAGCAGAAGGATCGCCTGCACAAACTCAGCCGCTACTACGCCAGCAGCCTGGTGGAATCGGCCACCTTGTACGGCCAGCCACTGCTGGAAGCGCAAGTGCCGGTGATGGAAGAAATCATCACCCGCAACAAACAACTGCAAGACCTCAAACCCTACTTGCGGACCCACTGGGCGAACCAGAAGACCTTCCTGCAAAAGCAGAAGATCGACACGGACGCCTGGCTGACCAGTTGCAAAACCGTGACTCAATAATTCTTCGAAAAACAACACGCCAACACCGCCACCAAGGAGTTTCACCATGTCGCGCAGCCTTTGGACTCGCTTCAAGCTACAGATCGCTTTCGTCCTCGCCGGCAGTTTGCTGCTGAGTGGTTGTGCCAACACCGGCAGTTCGATGCTCGGGGGCAGCGACGGAACCGACCCGCGCCTGACCCAAGGCAATGACGCCCAGTTCTTCAGCAAATCCGGTTACCAGGCCTGCGCCGTCGGCGCCGGTGTCGGCATCCTCGGTTGCGCCCTGTCCAACAGCAGCAACAAGGCCGTGTGCGCCATCGCCGCCGGAATCACCGCCTGTGGCGTGGCCATGGGCGCGAATTACTACCTGGATCAGCGTCGCAGCGAATACTCCGACACCACCACCCGCCTGGCGAAGATGAACAGCGACGTCGAGCAAGACACCCAGAACGTGATCGCCCGTACCGCGACCGCCCAGCAGGTGATCAACGACGATCAGGCGCGCATCGCCCAGATCAAGAAGGACATCGCCAGCAAAAAGGTCGACAAGACCAAGGCCCAGGCGCAAATCGCCGAGATCGACCAGAACATCGCGCGCCTGCGTAAAGACCTGGGCAACATGCGCACCAAAGTCACCGAGTACACCAAAGTGGCCAACGCCGAGCGGACCCAGGGCAGCAGTGCCGAAATGAAGCAAGTGGACGTGAGCATCCTGAAAATGAACGAGAAAGTCGCCGCCTTGCAAAAGGAAGTCGACGGTCTTTACAGCCAGCGCTCCGCGATCACCCTGGGCTAAGCACATGACTCTACGACAACTGGCGGTCCTCACCGCCGTTCTGGCCTTGAGCGGTTGCGCGACCAAGCCTGGCGAATGCGATGCGACCAATCGCGACAGCAGCATGCTGACCAAGATGAACTGCGACTACTCCGGTGGCTACAGCGACCAGGTCAAGCAAAAGGAACTGGCCCTGGCCGCGTCCCGTCAGGAAAACGCAATGTTCCGCCAGGTGTACGAGAACATTCAGGCCCAGCAACTGAGCACCAGGACCGACCTGGCCAGCCAGCAGAAATCCCAGGCGGCATTGAATCAGTCGCTGGGGCAATTGCTGAGCTCGCTGAAGTCCCGGCACGGCAATGAAAGCCAGATCCAGAAGCAGATTGCCGGGCTCGAACAGCAGCTCCAGGCAACACAGGTGGCCCCCACGACCAAGGCCACGCCCGCGTCGCTGGCTGCCAAGCAGGAACAGCTGAAAACACTGCAGAAGAAAGTCAATCAACTGCAATTCAGCCTCGGTTACGAAGAGTAACTTTTCACCCCCGCAGGCCTCCCTCTGGAGGCCTGCACCTTTTTCCAGGAATCGTCGTCATGCAGCGGGTCATCAGGGATGCGCAAGCCACACCGGAGGGGATGAGTGCGCTGCAAGCCAAAGTCGCCCTTATCCAGAAACACTTTCCACCGAACGTCGCCAGCCTCTTCGCCATTCCGCGAATGGGCAGCGGCGAGGTGCTGGAATGGTGGACCGAACTGGGTGGCCAACCCACGCCCTATGCCGAGCTCAACGAAGACGCGCAACGACGTTTGCTGGACACCTACGAAGTACGCCAGAAGTCCCTTGAACTGCTGGCGGACGAACTGCAAAAACGTGGGCAGCCGACCGTAGCCGACGAGTTGCGCAGCCTGCTCGGCGCGCCCGAACTGGACAAACTCTACAGCCTCAACGGCGAACCGTTGGCGGTGCGCTGGAACCAGCGTCCGCCGAGGCCGATTCCGCCGCCGGTGATTCCGGTGGCCCCCGTGGTGCCGGTCGTGGCGCCGTCGCGCCGTGGCTGGTGGGTCGCCGCCGCCTTGCTCGCGCTGCTGTTGCTGCTGTTGGCGTTGTGGCTTTACTGGTTCCTGCACCGTGAACCTGTGGTCGTGGTTGAACCCGTAGCGCCAGTGGTGACACCCGTCGAGAAACCGGTGGTCCCGGCCCCCGAGCCTGAACCCGTCGTGGTGCCCGCTCCAGAACCCGAACCGGAACCCAAGCCCGAGCCAGTCCCGGCACCCGCGCCCGTTCCACCGCCAAAACCCGTGGTCGCCGCCCCGCCACCGGCGCCAACGCTGGATAACTTCGCCTGCCGTAAAAAAGCGCCGGATACCAAGATCCCGCAATTTGTGGTGGTGCTCGACACCTCGGGCTCGATGGACATGAACATCAAGTCGGTGAAGGCCGATGAGGACTGGTTCTTCAGCAACGAGCTCAACAAGTACCTGGACCCCAACCGCACCGTGCAGATCTTCGCCAAACCCACGCGCATGGACGTGGCCAAGGATTCGCTGGCGGGCATGATCCACGGGCTCGACCCGAAGATCGACACACGCCTGATCACCTACGAAGGCTGCAACAGCACGCCGGACCAGGGCGTCTTCAAGTTCGGCGACCGCCAGCGCCTGATCAACGGCATTCGCGGCCTGCGCCCCAACGACGGCACACCCCTGGCCGACAGCCTGGCCAAAGCCGCCAGCACCGTGGATGGGCGCAATAACGATGCAGTGATCGTGATGTTCGTCGACGGCGAGGACAACTGCCAGAAAGACGTATGCGCCGTCTCCCGCCAGATCGCCCAGAACCAACCGCGCCTGCGGGTCAACGTGGTGAACATCGGCACCGGCGGCCCGTCGCGCTGCATCGCGCAAAACACCGGCGGCCGGGTTTACTCCAGCAACGACGCGGCGGAGTTGGGCAAGCAATTGAAACTGGCGAGTAAGGAAGTGGCGAGTAATGCCAAGTGTAATTAGGCATTGCCGGAAATTTCCGACAACTACTCGGCGACTTGCATACGCCACTTCGGCCGCTACGGCGTCCCGGTGTTCAAATGGGTTATTCACGGGTATCGCATTGTTTGGTGTTGATGTGGTTTGAATGAGTATGCTGTTCCAACCGCAACGCAAAGGTGTATTCCCTATGCTGGGCCAGATAACGAAATCGGAGAGAAACCTGTGAGGCTCGACAAGTTGCGCGTACAGAACTTCATCGTTACGACCCATAGTCCTCAAGTGCTGAGTACCGTACGGCGTGAAAACATCCGCGTCATCGGGAAAGACGCCCAGGGCCAATTGATTGCATCACAGCCGCTTGCCATGACCTACGGTGAGCCCAGCAATAGCGTGCTGCACGGTGTGATGCAGGTTGATCCGCAGCCTCCGGTGAGTGAGAAGCCGGATTTGCTGCAGCTCACCTAATGGTGAGCGCGACGCCCCTCATTTGCGCTGAACAGATTCGATCAGTTAACCCACTGGGTCCACAGCCTGAAAACCTCAACGGGCGCCCACCTGGGCGGGACACCCTGATTGAACCTCAACGAAACCGATCAACCTCATGCCGCAGGCCTGCCGCCAGGGATTCCAGCTCCTTGGCGGTGATGGCCAGGTTCGACACCACTTCGCGCTGCTCGCTGTTGGCCAGCGCAATGCTCTGCAAGTTGCTGCTGAGCAAGGTCGCGGTGCTGCTCTGTTCCTGGGTCGCAGTGGTGATCGCCGCGAACTGCTGACCTGCCGAACGACTCTGCTCATCAATCCGCTCAAGTGCCGAGGCGACGTTGGCATTTCGGGACAAGCCTTCCTGCATCAGCACGTTGCCCTGCTCCATGGTGCTGATGGCGTTGCCGGTTTCCTGCTGGATGCTCTGGATCATTCCGGAGATTTCATCGGTCGCTTCACGGGTGCGTGACGCCAGGTTGCGCACTTCATCGGCCACTACCGCAAAACCCCGGCCCTGCTCGCCCGCACGGGCGGCTTCGATGGCGGCGTTCAGCGCCAGCAGGTTGGTCTGGTCGGCAATCGCGGTAATTACCCCGACGATCCCGCCGATTTCCTGGGAGCGCTGCCCGAGGGTGTTGATCACCGTTGCGGTGCTGTTCAGTGCGCCAGCGATTTGCTCCAGTGAAGAAGAAGCTTCCTGCATCGATGTACGACCGATCTGAGTTTGCTGTGCGTTTTCCTGGGCCATGCGCTGGGTGTTGCCCATGTTGTCGGCGATGTTCAGGGACGTGGCGCTGAATTCTTCGACGGCGCCGGCCATGCTGGTGATTTCGCCGGACTGCTGCTCCATCCCTTCATAAGCACCGCCGGACAGACCGGACAAGGCCTGGGCGCGGCTGTTGACCTCTTCCGACGCCTTGCGGATGTGCTCGACCATGGTCGACAGGGCCTGGCTCATCTGGTTGAAGGCCCGGGCCAATTGACCGATTTCGTCGTTGCTCGACACATTCAGGCGCACGCTCAAATCACCGGCGCCCAAGGCTTCGGCTTGACGTACCAGGTCGCCCAGCGGTGCCAGTTTGCTGCGCAACAACCAGACCGCCGAACCGACTGCGATCAACATCGCCAACAGGCTGCCGATGGCCAGTTGAATGCCGACGCTCCAGGTCACGGCGCTGATTTCGGCTTTCGGCATGCTCGCCACTACCGACCACGGCCCGCCTTCGAACGGCACGGCCAGGCTGTAGAAATCTTCGGATTTGTCGCTCCAGAACTCGCCTTTACCCGGCGTCTTCGCCAAGTCGGTAACGGTTGGCACCGCCTTATCCAGTGCTTGCACACCGGCAATCGGCACCAGCCATTTGCCCTGTTCATCCAGCAACGCCAGGGAACCGGTCTTGCCGATGCGGAAGCGCTTGAGGTTTTCGAACTGCGCGTTCTGCGCGTCGGTGTAATCGAATCCTACGAACAGCACGGCAATCACCTTACCGCCGCTGTCACGTACGGGGGTGTACTGAGTCATGTAGGAACGTTCGAACAGCAAGGCGCGACCGACGTAGCTCTGGCCCGCGATCAAGCGCGCGTAGGCCGGGTGGGCGTGATCGAGCAAGGTGCCGATGGCCCGGGTGCCGTCCTGTTTGCTCAGGGAGGTGCTGACCCGAACGAAGTCTTCGCCGCTACGTACGAACAAGGTCGCGACGCCGGCGGTCATTTGCTTGAACTCGTCAACTTCCTTGAAGTTGTTGTTCAGCACCTCGCTGCCCAGGTGCAGGCCCGGGGTCTGCACGCCGGCCACGGTCACCGGCTCATCCGGGTGCACGCTGAGGCCGGCGCTGAAGCGCTTCTCGAACAGACCACTGAGACGCTGGGTGCTTTCCCGCAGCGTGCCGTGGAACGTGCTGAGCTGATCGGCGAGCAGGCGGGCCTCACTGGCCAGATGCTCTTCGCGGGTGGCGAGGTTGGCGGTGTCCAGCGAGCGCAGGGCGAACACGGTGCTGCCGCTGATGACAATCGCCAGAATCACGGCAAGCGCGAGACCAAGCTGTGAGGCGATCCGGGCACGGGGTTGAGACATGACAGCTCCTGGCCAAGCGACCGGATCCTCCTTGATCAGGCTCTGCGCTCAGCAAAATTTCGAATAATGGGAAAAACGCGAAACCGGCACGAAGGTTCCACCTGCAGATTTTCGGCGGCAAACCTGAATACTTGAGTCTTGGGCCAGGTTATAGCGCAAAGCCACTATCGCTTTTTCAACTCAGGCGTTCAACGTCCGGCAATTCCATGGCCCGCACTTCGCCCTGTAGGAAATCGCTGAGCCGGCGCATACGCTCACCACCGGGACGGGTTTTCGGCCAGACCAGGTAATATTTCTCACCGCTGGCAACGGCGGTCGGCCACGGCAAACTCAGACGCCCCTGCGCCACATCCTCGGCCACCATCAGCAAATCCCCCATCGACACGCCATACCCCCGGGCGGCGGCGATCATGCCCAGCTCCAGGGTATCGAACACCTGCCCGCCCTTGAGCGACACCTGATCGGCCAGTCCCATGCGCTCCAACCAATTGCGCCAGTCACGGCGGTCCGGCGCCGGGTGCAGCAGTTCGGTGGTGGCCAGTCGGGCGACGTCCCAGGGCTGGTCGTCCAGCAGATTGGGCGCGCCGACCGGGATCAGTTCTTCCGGGAACAGCAACGTCGTCTCCCAGTCCGGTGGGAAATTGCCTCGACTGAGGATCACCGCGCAATCGAAGGGTTCGTGGTTGAAGTCCACGGTGTCGATGTCCATCCAGGCGCTGGTCAGTTGCACTTCGTTGCCCGGTTGCAGGTGCCGGAAGCGACTGAGCCGCGCCAGCAGCCAGCGCATGGTCAGGGTCGACGGGGCTTTCATGCGCAGGATGTCGTCTTCGGCGCGCAAGGTATTGCAGGCGCGCTCCAGCGCGGTGAAACCTTCACGAATGCCCGGCAGGATCAGCCGCGCCGACTCGGTCAATTGCAGGTTGCGCCCGCTGCGGTGAAACAGCCGGCAGGCAAAATGCTCTTCGAGCGTACGAATATGCCGACTGACCGCACTTTGGGTAATCGACAGTTCTTCCGCCGCGCGGGTAAAGGAGCTATGCCGCGCCGCCGCTTCGAATGCGCGCAGGGCATACAAGGGAGGAAGCCGACGAGACATGCAGAAAGCTCCTATAGCGGGATGGGGCCAACTTATCAGAAAGTCCGCTGGATGAGTTTTAATCATGCCACCCATCCTTTTTATCCCTTTGTGCAAACCCCGCAGAGCGCCGAGAATCGAGCCTTTCCCATTAATACTGCCAATGGAGCGTGATGACCATGCAGCATCCAGCACGTACCGAACTCTGGGCCATCCTGCGGCTGGCGGGGCCGTTGATTGCCTCGCAGTTGGCGCACATGTTGATGGTCCTCACCGACACCCTGATGATGGCGCGCCTGAGCCCCGAGGCGCTGGCCGGCGGCGGCCTGGGCGCGGCGACTTACTCGTTCGTGTCGATTTTCTGCATTGGCGTGATCGCGGCAGTCGGCACGTTGGTGGCGATTCGTAAAGGCGCGGGCGATATCGTCGGCGCCGCGCGGTTGACCCAGGCCGGGTTGTGGCTGGCGTGGTTGATGGCGCTGGTGGCCGGGCTGCTGCTGTGGAACCTCAAACCGGTGTTGCTGCTGTTCGGCCAGACCGACACCAACGTCCACTCCGCCGGGCTGTTCCTGACGTTCCTGCCGTTCGCCCTGCCCGGCTACCTGAGTTTCATGGCCCTGCGCGGTTTCACCAGCGCCATCGGCCGGGCAACGCCGGTGATGGTGATCAGCCTGTGCGGCACCGTGGCCAACTTCGCACTCAATTACGCGTTCATCACCGGCATGTTCGGCTTGCCGAAAATGGGTCTGGTGGGGATTGGTCTGGTGACTGCGATTGTCGCCAACCTGATGGCTGTGGCGTTGGCGCTGCACATTCGGCGGCATCCGGCTTACGACGCTTACCCGTTGCGCCAGGGCCTGTCGCGGCCGAACCGCCAGTACCTGAAAGAACTGTGGCGCCTGGGCCTGCCGATTGGCGGCACCTACGCGGTGGAAGTCGGGTTGTTCGCCTTCGCGGCGCTGTGCATGGGGACGATGGGCAGCACGCAACTGGCGGCGCATCAGATTGCGCTGCAAATTGTGTCGGTGGCGTTCATGGTCCCGGCGGGGTTGTCGTATGCGATCACCATGCGCATCGGCCAGCACTACGGCGCCGGGCAATTGCTCGATGCGCGGCTGTCCGGTCGGGTCGGGATCGTATTTGGCGCGGCCTCGATGGTGGCCTTCGCCATGGTGTTCTGGCTGTGGCCGAATCAGTTGATCGGTTTGTTCCTGGACCATAACGACCCGGCCTTCCGCCCGGTCATCGACCTGGCCGTGAGCCTGTTGGCGGTGGCGGCGTGGTTCGAGCTGTTCGACGGCACGCAAACCATCGCCATGGGCTGCATCCGGGGGCTCAAGGATGCCAAGACTACATTCCTGGTCGGGCTCGGTTGCTATTGGCTGATCGGCGCGCCGGCCGCGTGGGTGATGGCGTTCAATCTGAACGGGGGGCCGACGGGGGTCTGGTGGGGCTTGGCGCTGGGATTGGCATGTGCGGCGGTGAGTTTGACGCTGGCGTTTGAGTGGAAGATGAAGCGGATGATTCGGCGCGAGCCTGCGGTGCAGGCCAGTTTCAGGGTGATTCAGCCAGATTAGGATCCCTGTAGGAGCGAGGCTTGCCCGCGAAGGTGTCGTGTCAGTTAACAACGATGTCGACTGATACGACGCCTTCGCGGGCAAGCCTCGCTCCTACAGGGGTCGGCGTTAGCTCACGATTTCGAGGGCGGGCTGTTGGCTGCTGCCAAACGTCAGATACTCCACCAACTCCGCCAACGGCAACGGCTTGCTGATCAGATAACCCTGCACCTGATCACACCCAAACCCGCGCAACAAATCCAGCTGCTCCGGGGTTTCCACACCTTCAGCCACCACTTCGAGGTTGAGGTTGTGCGCCAGGTTGATCATCGCGTGCACCAGTTTGCGGTTCTCCTCCCGCTCTTCCATGCCGCCGACAAAGCTCTTGTCGACCTTGAGCAAGGTGATCGGCAGGCTGTTGAGGTGCACGAACGAGGAGAACCCGGTACCGAAGTCGTCGAGGGAAAAACGCACACCGAGGCGGCCGAGGGCGTCCATGGTTTGCTTGACCAGGTCGCTGCGGCGCATCACGGCGGTTTCGGTCAGTTCGAATTCCAGCCATTGCGCTTCGACGCCGCGCTCAGTAATCAAGCGGCTCAACGTCGACAACAGCTGACTGTCCTGAAACTGGCGGAACGACAGGTTGATCGCCATGTGCAACGCCGGCAAACCCCGTTCGCGCAACGCCTGCATGTCGCGCAGGGCCCGGGAAATCACCCAGTAACCCAGCGGCACGATCAAACCGCTTTGCTCCGCCAGCGGCACAAATTCGCTCGGTGGCAGCAAACCCCGCTCAGCGTGACGCCAGCGCACCAAGGCTTCAAGGCCGACGATCTGGCCGTCTTCAAGATTCAGGCGCGGCTGGTAATGCAGTTCCAGTTCATCGCGACGCAAGGCCCGGCGCAGTTCGCTTTCGAGGTCGGCGATGCTGCGGGCGTTGCGGTTGATGCGTTCGTTGAAGATATGAAAGGTGCAGCCCTGGGTGCTCTTGGCCTGCTGCATGGCAATGTGCGCGTGCCACATCAACGGGTCGGCGCCGGCCTGGGCCCGGGCGTGAGCAATGCCGAGGCTGGAGCCGATCAACAGGCTTTCGCCATCGATCCAGTAAGGCTCGGCCAGCGCTTCGGTGATGCGTTCGGCCATCCACTCGGCCCGTTGCGGGGCGCGGCGGGTGTCGATCAACAGGGCGAATTCATCGCTGCCCAGTCGTGCCAGTTGATCCCCGGCCTCGAGTTGGCTTTTGAGTCGCGCGACCACTTGCAGGATCAATCGGTCGCCGGCCTGATGGCCGAGGGCGTCGTTGGCGTGCCGGAAATTGTCGAGGTCGAGGTGCCCGAGGGCCAGGCCGCGACCGTCGTTTTCCGCCAGACGCGCCGCCAGCAAGGTCTGGAAACCCTGGCGGTTGGCGATGCCGGTCAGCGGGTCTTGCTCGGCCAGGCGTTGCAGGGTGTTTTCCAGCACGCCGCGTTCGCGCACATGGCGCAGGCACCGGCGCAACATGCCAGGATCGAGCAGATCGCGCACCAGCCAGTCGCTCACACCGTCGGGCGGGGTCAGCGGTTCGTGTTCGAGCAGCAACACCATCGGCAGGCTGCACCGGCCGGGGGCGGGCTGAAGGGCCGGGATCGTCAACAACACCGCGTTGCGGTTGTCATCGAACAGACTGCTGACCGACTCCCAACTCGGCGCGCTGATCAGCACTGCCGAGCTCCCCATTGGAGCCAGACACTCGCGCAACAACGCTGTCCACGCTGGCTCTTCGGCCAGTAGCAGCAAACGCAAGGGTTCGACAGGCGTAGACAAGCTAGCTCCCTAGACTCTGCAATGATGTAGGCGGCGGGCATTATGCCGCGCCGGTAACCAATGACCAAATGACACCGGTTATCAAACACGGCTTTGTGTCTGGAATACGAACATTAGCCGCAAATTCTCCGCGCATCCTGCGTGAAAGTAACAAAACCGGCAAATAGAGATCGCGTGCTGCGTCACAAGTCGGAGAGAGCAGCACAATTCGCTGAGCCTGTTAAAATGCCGGCCCATTTCACAGATGACTCCCTGATTTCGTATGTCCCGACTCAATCCCCGGCAGCAAGAAGCCGTGAACTACGTCGGCGGCCCTCTATTGGTGCTCGCCGGTGCAGGCTCCGGCAAGACCAGCGTGATCACGCGCAAGATCGCGCACTTGATCCAGAACTGCGGCATCCGTGCCCAGTACATCGTCGCCATGACCTTTACCAACAAGGCTGCGCGGGAGATGAAGGAACGGGTCGGCACCCTGCTCAAGGGCGGCGAAGGTCGTGGCCTGACCGTGTGTACCTTCCACAACCTGGGCCTGAACATCATCCGCAAGGAACACGTGCGGCTGGGCTACAAGCCGGGCTTCTCGATCTTTGACGAGACTGACGTCAAAGCCTTGATGACCGACATCATGCAGAAGGAATACGCGGGCGACGACGGCGTCGACGAGATCAAGAACATGATCGGCTCGTGGAAGAACGACCTGATCCTGCCGCCCGAAGCCCTGGAAAACGCGCGTAATCCCAAGGAACAGACCGCCGCCATCGTCTACACCCACTACCAGCGCACGCTCAAGGCGTTCAACGCGGTGGACTTCGACGACCTGATCCTGCTGCCGGTAAAACTCTTCCAGGAACACGCCGACATCCTCGAAAAGTGGCAGAACAAGGTGCGCTACCTGCTGGTGGACGAATACCAGGACACCAACGCCAGCCAGTATTTGCTGGTGAAACTGCTGATCGGCACGCGCAACCAGTTCACCGTGGTCGGCGACGATGACCAGTCGATCTACGCCTGGCGCGGTGCCCGGCCGGAAAACCTGATGCTTTTGAAGGACGACTACCCGTCCCTGAAAGTGGTGATGCTGGAGCAAAACTACCGCTCCACCAGCCGCATCCTGCGCTGCGCCAACGTGCTGATCTCGAACAACCCCCACGAGTTTGAAAAACAACTGTGGAGCGAGATGGGCCACGGCGACGAGATCCGAGTGATCCGCTGCCGCAACGAAGACGCCGAAGCCGAGCGCGTGGCCGTCGAGTTGCTGACCCTGCACCTGCGCACCGACCGGCCGTACAGCGATTTCGCGATCCTCTATCGCGGCAACTACCAGGCCAAGCTGATCGAGCTGAAGCTGCAACACCATCAGATTCCTTACCGACTTTCCGGCGGCAACAGCTTTTTCGGACGTCAGGAAGTGAAAGACCTGATGGCCTACTTCCGCCTGATCGTGAACCCGGACGACGACAACGCCTTCCTGCGCGTGATCAACGTGCCGCGCCGGGAAATCGGTTCGACGACCCTGGAAAAACTCGGCAACTACGCCACCGAACGCAAGATCTCGATGTACGCCGCCACCGACGAAATCGGCCTGGGCGAGCATCTGGACACGCGGTTCACCGATCGCCTGTCGCGCTTCAAGCGCTTCATGGACAAGGTCCGCGAGCAGTGCGCCGGCGAAGACCCGATCTCGGCACTGCGCAGCATGGTCATGGACATCGATTACGAGAACTGGCTGCGCACCAACAGCTCCAGCGACAAGGCCGCCGACTACCGCATGGGTAACGTCTGGTTCCTGATCGAGGCGTTGAAAAACACCCTGGAGAAAGACGAAGAAGGCGAGATGACCGTCGAAGACGCCATCGGCAAACTGGTTTTGCGCGACATGCTGGAACGTCAGCAGGAAGAGGAAGACGGCGCCGAAGGCGTGCAGATGATGACCTTGCACGCCTCCAAGGGCCTGGAATTCCCCTACGTGTTCATCATGGGCATGGAAGAGGAAATCCTCCCGCACCGCTCCAGCATCGAAGCCGACACCATCGAAGAAGAACGCCGACTGGCCTACGTCGGGATTACCCGGGCGCGTCAGACTCTGGCCTTCACTTTTGCCGCCAAGCGTAAGCAATACGGCGAGATCATCGACTGCGCACCGAGCCGCTTCCTCGATGAACTGCCGCCGGACGACCTGGCCTGGGAAGGCAACGACGACACGCCCGTTGAAGTCAAAGCCGTTCGCGGCAACACCGCATTGGCGGATATACGCGCGATGTTAAAGCGCTAGAATCGACTACTTTTTAACCAGCCCTGGACGCACAGGCGTCCGTAGAGGAAAGCTTCATGGAAGCACTGCACAAGAAAATTCGCGAAGAAGGCATCGTGCTTTCCGATCAGGTCCTGAAAGTCGACGCCTTTCTGAACCACCAGATCGACCCGGCCTTGATGAAGCTGATCGGCGACGAATTCGCCACGCTGTTCAAGGACTCGGGCATCACCAAGATCGTCACCATCGAAGCCTCGGGCATTGCCCCGGCGATCATGACTGGCCTGAATCTGGGCGTGCCGGTGATCTTCGCACGCAAGCACCAGTCCCTGACCCTGACCGAAAACCTGCTGTCGGCGACCGTTTATTCGTTCACCAAGCAGACCGAAAGCACCGTGGCCATCTCCCCGCGCCACCTGACCAGCAGCGACCGCGTGCTGATCATCGATGACTTTTTGGCCAACGGTAAGGCGTCCCAGGCGCTGATCTCGATCATCAAACAGGCTGGCGCGACGGTCGCCGGTTTGGGGATCGTGATCGAGAAGTCGTTCCAGGGTGGGCGTGCGGAACTGGATGCACAGGGTTATCGCGTTGAGTCGTTGGCACGCGTTCAGTCGTTGGCTGGCGGTGTCGTGACCTTCATCGAGTAACCCCCGCAATGATCGTTCCCACGCTCCGCGTGGGAATGCAGCCCGGGACGCTCCGCGTCCCATCCAAGCCGAACGCGGAGCGTCCGAAGAGGCATTCCCACGCAGAGCGTGGGAACGATCAGCATGTCGTGCCAAATGTTGTAGTCGACATAACCCCTGTAGGAGCGAGGCTTGCCCGCGAAGGCGCCCTCACTGCTGGCCGGTGGCTTTCAGGCCGGTGAGCAGTAGCCGCTGAAACAAATCCTCTTTCAACCCGTCCGTGTCAGTCAGCTGCATCCGCTCCAGATGCTCCGGGTATTGCGATGCTTCAGGCGCATCCAGCGCAGCCTTGCCCAGTTCCAGAATCTCGCTCAGCTTGAACTTGCTCTTCAACCAGTTCAGCGCCCGCAACACATCCCGCTCCACCTCGGTGAAATCACAGCCCAGCGGATATTCCGGAAATAAATTCGGATGCCGCGCCTGGATCGCCTGCAAACGCTGTGGATGGTTGTCGGCAAAGCGCGGATCGAGGCGGAAGTTCTTCGGCAGTTTGCCGACGTTCTGCGCCTGTTCAATCAGCCCCGGCTGGAAGCGTGAATCGCTGATATTGAGCAACGCCTCGATCACCGCCGAATCGGTCTTGCCGCGCAAATCGGCGATGCCGTATTCAGTGACGACGATATCCCGCAGATGCCGGGGAATGGTGCAATGGCCGTACTCCCAGACAATGTTCGAACTGACCTCCCCGCCCGACTCGCGCCAACTGCGCAGGATCAGCACCGAACGCGCACCTTCCAGCGCATGGCCCTGGGCGACGAAGTTGTACTGCCCGCCGACGCCGCTGAGCACCCGCCCGTCTTCCAGCTGATCCGCCACACCGGCCCCCATCAGGGTCATGGTGAACACGGTGTTGATGAACCGCGCATCCAGGCGCTGCAAACGCTTGAGCTCTTCCTGGCCGTAGAGTTCGTTGATGTAGCTGATGCGGGTCATGTTGAACTCGAGGCGCTTGCTTTGGGGCAACTCGCGCAGGCGCTCGTAGAAACTGCGCGGGCCGAGGAAGAAGCCGCCGTGCACCGAGATGCCGTCGGTTTGCGCCGCTTCGTCGAGGGTGCCGTCGTTGGCCTGTTGCTGGGTCGGCACGTCCGGGTAGACCTTGCGCCGGATGATGCCGGCGTCGCCCAGCACCAGCAAACCGTTGACGAACATCTCGCTGCAACCATAGAGCCCCTTGGCGAAAGGTTCGACGCCGCCCTCGCGCTCGATCAACTGCGCCCACTGGCTCAGGTTCAGGTCAGCCAGCAGCGCCTTGTACCCGGCGTTATCCGCCTGGCGCGCCAGCAATGCCGCGGTCAGCGCATCCCCCATGGAGCCGATGCCGATCTGCAAGGTGCCGCCATCGCGCACCAGCGTACTGGCGTGCAGGCCGATGAAGTGATCCTGGAAACCCACCGGCATGTTGGGCGTCGAGAACAGCGTGGTGTTGTCCTTCTCGTCGATCAGCAGGTCGAACGCGTCCATGCCGACTTCGGCATCACCGGGCATGTAGGGCAAATCGTTGTGCACCTGGCCCACCAGCAGGATCGTCTCCCCCGCCTCACGCCGTTTGGCGATCATCGGAAACAGGTCGAGGGTGATGTCCGGGTTGCAGCTCAGGCTGAGGCGATCGGGATGGTCGCCATGGCTGGCCACCAGTTGCGCCACCAGATTCAGCCCGGCGGCGTTGATGTCCCGGGCGGCGTGGCTGTAGTTGCTGCTGACGTAATCCTGCTGGGCCTGGGCGCTGTGCAACAGGCTGCCGGGCTGCATGAAGAATTGCTGGACCTGGATATTCGGCGGCAGGCTGTCTTTTTGCAGCGGCGCCAGAAACTCCAGCTCTGGATAATCGCCGAAAACCCGTTCGATGAAGGGTTCGAGGAAGCGCTTTTGCAGGCCATCGCCCAAGGAGGGCCGGCCGAGGCACAGGGCGGTGTAGATCGTCAGCCGCCGCTCGGGCAGTTGCGCGATACGCTGGTACAGCGCGTTGACGAAGTGATTGGGCTTGCCCAGACCCAGGGGCAGGCCCATGTGAATATGCGCCGGCAACCGCGCCAGTACGTCATCGACCGCCTGTTCGATAGAACACAACTGCACCATCTGATCCTCCCGCACGTTCCGTGAATTGGGGTTGGACCGAGCTTGCCGGGTCTTTGCTGCAAAGAATAGTCGCGCAGGCAAATCGCAGGCACAAAAAAGCCGCTCGCAAGCGGCTATTTCGCTGAAGATGGGGGCTTATTTCAGGCCGGACATCTTCTCGATTGCGCCCTTCAGCTCAGGATCGGAGCAGTCGGCGCAGGTGCCTTTTGGCGGCATGGAGTTGATGCCGGTGATGGCTTTGGCCAGCAGACCGTCAAGCCCGCCTTGTTCTTTGGCACGTTTGCCCCAGTCAGCCGCATCGCCTATTTTTGGCGAGCCCAACAGGCCAGTACCGTGGCAAGCGTTGCAATGTTTTGCAATCACTTCATCAGGGGTCTTGGCCCCACCACCGCCGCCCGCCGAAGCCGCGACTTCCATCCCTTTGCACTCTTGACCCGTTACACAAACCTGACCCACAGGCTCAAGGCGTTTAGCAATATCGTCGTTCGTTGCAGCTTGTGCGCTCACAGCCCAAAGGGCCAATACAGTTGCTGGTGCAGCCAGCATTTTCATAATTAGGTTCACGCGTTCACCCTCAATGGTGGCTATTCACGCCCGCGGCCACGGTTCGCAGGCGGGCGCAAGTATAACGGCAAGCCCGCCACACTGAAACAACCCCAAAGTCGAAGGGGTCTTGTTGCGTGGCGTAAAACGGTTCAGGCGCCTTCGCAATGCTTACAGGACGCCTCTTTTTAGAAGTTCGCCGGCGTGGCTGCGCTGATTAGTCGCGCCGGTGCGTCGAACGGATTCCGGAAACGGTGCGGCTTGGTACTTTCAAAGTAGTAGCTGTCGCCGGCTTCGAGCACAAAAGTTTCAGCGCCGACCACCAACTCCAGCCGCCCTTCCACCAGAATCCCGGTTTCCTCGCCCTCATGGGTGAGCATCTCGTCACCGGTGTCGGCGCCTGGCGGGTAGATTTCATTGAGGAACGCGATAGCCCGGCTCGGGTGCGCGCGGCCGACCAGCTTCATGGTCACGGCGCCATCGGAGATATCGATCAGCTCGTTGGCCTTGTAGACGATCTGGGTCGGTTTTTCCTGCAGGATTTCTTCGGAAAAGAACTCGACCATGGACATGGGAATCCCGCCCAACACTTTGCGCAGCGAACTGATCGAGGGGCTGACGCTGTTTTTCTCGATCATCGAAATGGTGCTGTTGGTGACGCCCGCGCGCTTGGCGAGCTCACGCTGCGAAAGACCTTTGAGCTTACGGATGGATTGCAGTCGTTCACCGACGTCCAATGCTGGAGCCTCCAGGGATTCAGGTTGTAAGGATATTGAGCGTTATCATGGCGACAGCGTTCAGTATTTACAACACTTTGGCCTGAATCCCATTCGGCGAGGCGACTTCCGACGCGCGTCGTTTCGTCTCAAGCCCCGGAATAGAGCAGCGGCACCCGGCGCAGGTTGCAGAAGATCTGGTACGGAATCGTGTCGGCGGCCATGGCCACTTCGCTGGCCAGGATGTTTTTTCCCCACAACTCGACGGTCGAACCGAGCCCGGCTTGCGGCACATCGGTCAGGTCGATGCAGAGCATGTCCATCGACACCCGGCCCAGCAACTGGCTGCGTTGCCCGGCGACCAGCACCGGCGTACCGGTCGGCGCATGACGCGGGTAGCCGTCGGCATAACCCATGGCGACCACGCCAATGCGCATCGGCTTCTGGGTGATGAATTTGGCGCCATAGCCAACCGGCTCGCCGGCCGGCAGTTCGCGCACGCAGATCACTTTCGATTCCAGTGTCATCACCGGTTGCAGGCGCGAGGCCACGGCGTTGGCTTCTTCAAAAGGTGTGGCGCCGTAGAGCATGATGCCCGGACGTACCCAATCGCTGGGGATCTGCGGCCAACCGAGCACCGCCGGCGAGTTGCGCAGGCTGACCTCGGCGGACAAGCCCTGGCGCGCCGCCTCGAACACCGCAACCTGCTCGGCACTGGCCTGCTCATGCAGCTCATCGGCCCGGGCGAAGTGGCTCATCAAGACGATTTTTGCCACTTTGCCGCTCGCCAGGAGCCGTTGATAACCCGACTGGAAATCCTTTGGATGCAGACCGACCCGGTGCATGCCGGAATCGAGTTTGAGCCAGACCGTGATCGGTTTGCTCAGCGCGGCCTTCTCAATTGCTTCGAGTTGCCACAGCGAATGCACCACACACCAGAAGTCGTGCTCGACAATCAGCGACAGCTCATCGGCTTCGAAAAAACCTTCCAGCAACAACACCGGCGCCTTGATACCGGCGGCGCGCAGCTCCAAGGCTTCTTCGATGCAGGCCACGGCAAAGCCGTCCGCCTCGGCTTCCAGCGCCTGGGCGCAACGCACCGCGCCATGGCCGTAGGCATCGGCCTTGATCACCGCGAGGGCTTTGGCCCCCGGCGTGAGTTCACGGGCGATCTGGTAGTTGTGACGCAGAGCTTGAAGGTCGATCAGGGCACGGGCAGGACGCATGGCGGCAGACTTCTAGGCGGTCATGGGAATAAAAACCGGCGCTGGCTGACGGCGTGAACCGCCAACAGCACCGGGAGAGGGATAGTTACGACCGATTAAGGCAGTGCGGCAACCACTGACAGCTCAACCAGGATTTGCGGTTCGCACAGCTTCGACTCAACCGTGGCACGGGCCGGGGCGACGCCTTTTGGCAGCCACTTGTCCCATACCGAATTCATGCCGGCGAAATCGGCGTTGATGTCTTTCAGGTAAATCGTCACCGACAGTATGTGGTTCTTGTCGGTGCCGGCCAGGTCGAGCAACCGCTCGATGTTGGCCAGGGTTTCACGGGTCTGCTGTTCAATCCCGGCGCTCATGTCATCGCCGACCTGCCCTGCCAGGTACACCGTACCGTTGTGGGCGACGATCTGACTCATGCGTTCATTGGTGAGCTGGCGCTGGATTGCCATGCTTTGCGGACTCCTTGATTTTGCTGCCATAACGGGAAATATCGAGGCCTTCGGCGCTGATCTGCGGCGTTTTCTTCGCCATCAGGTCAGCCAGCAAACGACCGGAACCACAAGCCATGGTCCAACCGAGGGTGCCGTGGCCGGTGTTCAGGAACAAGTTGCTGAACGGGGTGGCGCCAACGATCGGTGTGCCGTCCGGGGTGGTCGGACGCAGGCCGGTCCAGAAACTCGCCTGGGCCAGGTCGCCGCCCTGAGGATAGAGGTCGTTGACGATCATCTCCAGGGTTTCGCGCCGACGCGGGTTAAGCGACAGGTCAAAACCGGCGATTTCCGCCATGCCGCCCACGCGGATGCGGTTATCGAAACGGGTGATCGCGACCTTGTAGGTCTCGTCGAGAATAGTCGAGGTCGGGGCCATTGCCGGGTTGGTGATCGGCACGGTCAGGGAGTAACCCTTGAGCGGATACACCGGGGCCTTGATGCCCAGCGGCTTGAGCAGTTGCGGCGAGTAGCTGCCGAGGGCGAGGACGTAGCGGTCAGCGGTTTCCAGCTTGCCGTCGATCCACACGCCATTCACGCGATCACCAGCGTGGTCGAGGCGCTGGATGTCCTGGCCGTAGCGGAACTCCACACCCAGCTTCACGGCCATTTCGGCCAGGCGGGTGGTGAAGATCTGGCAGTCGCCGGTCTGGTCGTTCGGCAGGCGCAGGGCACCGGCGAGGATGTCGGTGACAGCCGCCAGGGCCGGTTCAACCCGGGCAATGCCGGCGCGGTCGAGCAGTTCGAACGGCACGCCGGACTCTTTGAGCACGGCGATGTCTTTCGCGGCGCCGTCGAGCTGAGCCTGGGTGCGGAACAGTTGCGTAGTCCCCAGGCTGCGGCCTTCGTAGGCAATGCCGGTTTCGGCGCGCAACTCGTCGAGGCAGTCACGGCTGTACTCGGACAGACGCACCATGCGCTCCTTGTTCACCGCATAACGGTTGGCGGTGCAGTTGCGCAGCATCTGCGCCATCCACAGGTATTGGTCGATGTCGGCAGTCGCCTTGATCGCCAGCGGCGCGTGGCGCTGCAGCAGCCACTTGATGGCCTTGAGCGGCACACCCGGCGCGGCCCACGGCGAGGCATAACCCGGCGAGACCTGCCCGGCGTTGGCGAAACTGGTCTCCATGGCAGCGGCCGGCTGCCGGTCGACCACCACCACTTCAAATCCGGCACGGGCCAGATAGTAAGCACTGGCGGTACCGATGACGCCGCTACCCAAGACCATAACGCGCATTTTTGTATCCCTCATCGCGGCTTACCGCTGACGTGTGTTGTGCAGACCGAAGATGTGGGCAGTTTAAAAAAGATTAGCCAGTGCATTTCACTATATAAGTGCCTATATTTGGCGACAATTCTCGGCAAAAACCCTTTTCACGGAGGCGCATCCCCTATGCGTACCAACACTCAGACCAAACGTGAGCTGGACAAGATCGACCGCAACATCCTGCGGATCCTGCAAGCGGACGGGCGCATCTCCTTCACCGAGCTGGGGGAAAAGGTCGGCCTGTCGACCACGCCCTGCACCGAGCGGGTCCGTCGGCTGGAGCGCGAAGGAATCATCATGGGCTACAACGCCCGGCTCAATCCGCAGCACCTCAAGGGCAGCCTGCTGGTGTTTGTCGAGATCAGTCTCGACTACAAATCCGGCGACACTTTCGAAGAGTTCCGACGCGCCGTGCTGAAACTGCCCCACGTGCTGGAGTGCCATTTGGTGTCAGGGGACTTCGATTATCTGGTGAAGGCGCGGATTTCCGAGATGGCGTCGTACCGCAAATTGCTGGGCGATATCTTGCTCAAGCTGCCGCATGTGCGCGAATCCAAGAGCTATATCGTGATGGAAGAGGTGAAAGAGAGTTTGTGTTTGCCGATTCCGGATTGACCTCACGCCGATCGTTCCCACGCTCTGCGTGGGAATGCCTCAACGGACGCTCCGCGTTCGGCTCTTGGGACGCAGAGCGTCCCGGGCTGCATTCCCACGCGGAGCGTGGGAACGATCACACGAGGACCTGCCGCGTCGAAGCCATGTACTCATGAATCTGCTTCTCCACCCGCGGATGAATCAGCTCCACCGGCCCACGCCCGTTGGGGCATGGCAAGGTCTTGGTGGTGCCGAACAGCCGGCAGATCAGCGGCCGCTCGCCATACACGGTGCAGCCGTCGGGCCCCAGGTGGACGCAATTGAGCTCATCCATCGCCGCATCCTGCTCGGCGCGGGTCTTGCGCGGCAGGCGGGACATTTCTTCCGGTGAGGTGGTGACCGGCCCGCAGCAGTCATGGCAGCCCGGCACGCACTCGAACGAGGGGATTTGCTGGCGCAGGGTGCGAATCTTCTGACTGTTGCAGCTCATCGAAGTGGTGACCAAAAGCGGAATAGAGCGCGATTCTGACGCATCCGGCCCGATCCATACAGCCGCAACTGACCAGTGTTGCCCGCGTCGGAAGGTCCGGCTTATGCTCCGTCAACTTTTTCAAACACACGCATCAGGAATCCACGCATGAATGCCCCTGCCCGGCACACCGCCTCTTATTACGCCGCCAGCAGCCTGCCGCAGCCCGATCATCCGGCGCTGCAAGGCGAGTTGACGGCGGATGTGTGCGTGGTCGGCGGCGGGTTTTCCGGGCTGAACACCGCACTGGAACTGGCGGAACGCGGCCTCAGCGTGGTGCTGCTGGAAGCCCACAAGATTGGCTGGGGCGCGAGCGGGCGCAACGGCGGGCAATTGATTCGCGGGGTCGGCCATGGCCTCGATCAGTTCACCAACGTCATCGGTGCCGACGGCGTGCGTCAGATGAAACTCATGGGCCTGGAAGCGGTGGAAATCGTCCGACAGCGAGTCGAGCGTTTTCAGATTCCCTGCGACCTGACCTGGGGTTATTGCGATCTGGCCAACAAACCCCGGGATCTTGAAGGCTTCGCCGAGGACGCCGAAGAACTGCGCGGCCTCGGTTACCGCTATGAAACCCGACTGCTGCAAGCCAACGAGATGCACTCGGTGGTCGGCTCCGACCGTTACGTCGGCGGCTTGATCGACATGGGTTCCGGGCATCTGCACCCGCTTAACCTGGCGCTCGGCGAAGCGGCAGCCGCACAGCAATTGGGCGCAAGACTGTTCGAACAGTCGGCAGTCACTCGCATCGAGTACGGCAGCGAAGTGAAGGTCCACACCGCCCAAGGCTCCGTCCGCGCCAAAACTCTGGTGCTGGGCTGCAACGCCTACCTCAACGACCTCAACCCCGAACTCAGCGGCAAAGTGCTACCCGCCGGCAGCTACATCATCGCCACCGAGCCGTTGAACGAAGAGCAGGCGCACGCCTTGCTGCCGCAGAACATGGCGGTGTGTGATCAACGGGTAGCGCTGGATTACTACCGGCTCTCGGCGGATCGGCGCTTGCTGTTCGGCGGTGCCTGCCATTACTCGGGTCGGGACCCGAAAGACATCGCAGCGTATATGCGGCCGAAGATGCTGGACGTATTCCCGCAGTTGGCCGGGGTGAAGATCGACTATCAATGGGGCGGCATGATCGGCATCGGCGCCAACCGACTGCCGCAGATCGGCCGGCTCAAGGACCAGCCGAACGTCTATTACGCCCAGGCCTATTCCGGTCACGGGGTGAATGCCACGCACCTGGCGGGCAAGTTGCTGGCTGAAGCCATCAGCGGCCAACACAGCGGAGGGTTCGATCTGTTTGCCCAGGTGCCGCACATCACCTTCCTGGGCGGCAGGCATTTGCGTTCGCCGTTGTTGGCGTTGGGGATGTTGTGGCATCGGATGAAAGAGTTGGTCTGATAGCTCTTTAGCGTCTGTAAGGGCGCCTTCGCGGGCAAGCCTCGCTCCTACAGGTTACGCGTCGTTCGTTGGATCAACGCTAAACCGCAGGAGCGAGGCTTGCCCGCGAATGGATCGAAAGATTGACACAAGACTCAGATCCGCCAGAACGGCTTAAGCCCCTCCGCCAATGCCTGCTCCCGACTCAACCCAACATCCCGCAACTGCTCCGGGGTCAGGCTCAGCAACGCCTTGCGCGTGTGCAGACGATGCCAGAACAGACCCCAGCGCCCCAGGCAGGACGGCGCGTTGCGCATTTGCGCCTCACGGGTGCCGTGGTTCTGCCCTGCCGCCAGTTCCTGACTGTGTAACGTCAGCCGCACATCGCTCAAGCCGTTCATGTTGATCGCTCCTGTTTACTTGGGTAGCCAGAGGTTTCATCATGCGCGGACGGCGAAAAGCATTACAGATTCAAAGCCGCTGTATTATTTCCATACAGATTGACCGCTTAAACCTCTGAATCACGTATTTTTGCCCCATCTGTACTGGTTAACCGAATCACCCGCATCGAGGCAGTGTCATGACCCTTTACGTCAATCTCGCCGAATTGCTCGGCACACGTATCGAACAGGGCTTCTATCGTCCCGGCGACCGGCTGCCGTCGGTGCGGGCGTTGAGTGTCGAGCACGGGGTCAGCCTGAGCACGGTGCAGCAGGCGTATCGGGTGCTGGAAGACAGCGGGCTGGCGACGCCGAAACCCAAATCCGGGTACTTTGTGCCGGTCAGTCGCGAGCTGCCGGAACTGCCCGCCGTCGGCCGTCCGGCACAACGCCCGGTGGATATTTCCCAGTGGGACCAGGTGCTGGAGCTGATCCGCGCCGTGCCGCGCAAAGACGTGGTGCAACTCGGTCGCGGCATGCCGGACATCACCACGCCAACCATGAAACCGTTGCTACGCGGGCTGGCGCAGATCAGCCGTCGCCAGGACATGCCCGGCCTGTATTACGACAACATCCACGGCAACCTCGACCTGCGCGAACAGATCGCCCGGCTAATGCTCGATTCCGGTTGCCAACTGAGCGCCGCCGACCTGGTGGTCACCACCGGTTGCCACGAAGCGCTGTCCACCAGCATCCGCTCCATCTGCTCACCTGGTGACATCGTCGCCGTGGATTCGCCGAGCTTCCACGGCGCCATGCAGACCCTCAAGGGCCTGGGCATGAAGGCCCTGGAAATCCCCACCGACCCGATCACCGGCATCAGCCTCGATGCGCTGGAACTGGCCCTGGAACAATGGCCGATCAAGGCCATACAGTTGACCCCCAACTGCAACAACCCCTTGGGCTACATCATGCCGGAGGCGCGTAAACGCGCATTGTTGAACCTGGCACAGCGCTTCGACGTGGCGATCATCGAGGACGATGTGTATGGCGAACTGGCCTACACCTACCCGCGTCCCCGCACGATCAAATCCTTCGACGAAGACGGCCGCGTGCTGCTGTGCAGTTCGTTTTCCAAGACGTTGGCGCCGGGGCTGCGCATCGGTTGGGTCGCACCGGGCCGGTATCTGGAACGGGTGCTGCACATGAAATACATCAGCACCGGCTCCACCGCGCCACAAGCGCAGATCGCCATCGCCGATTTCCTCAAGGCCGGGCACTTCGAACCGCATTTGCGGCGGATGCGCACCCAATACCAGCGCAATCGCGACATGATGATCGATTGGGTCACGCGCTACTTCCCCGCCGGCACCCGGGCCAGTCGTCCCCAAGGCAGTTTCATGCTGTGGGTCGAACTGCCGGAAGGCTTCGATACCCTGAAACTGAATCGTGCGCTGCACGACCAGGGCGTACAGATTGCCGTCGGCAGCATCTTTTCGGCTTCGGGCAAATATCGTAATTGCCTGCGGATGAACTACGCTGCCAAGCCAACAGCGCAGATCGAAGACGCTGTGCGCAAGGTGGGCGCGGCGGCGATCAAACTGCTTGCGGAAACTGATTGCCTCAACGACTGACCTTTATCCGAAAACCCGCGTCCATATGCCGACCCTAGCCAATCGGAACGACCCCACGTGAGCCTCAGACAGCCCCTACTCGCTCTGCTGTTACTCGCCTCGTTCCTCAGCGGTTGCGCCAGCCTCGACGTGCCCCGCGAACCGAGCCAGGCATTGCCCGCAGCCGACTCAAGCTTCGGCCGCTCAATCCAGGCCCAGGCCGCGCCGCATCAGGGGCAATCCGGCTTTCGCCTGCTGTCCAACAGCACCGAAGCCTTCATGGCCCGGGCCGAGTTGATCCGCAACGCCCAGACCAGCCTCGACTTGCAGTACTACATCGTCCACGACGGCATCAGCACGCGCATGCTGGTGGAAGAATTGCTCAAGGCCGCTGATCGCGGTGTGCGGGTGCGGATCCTGCTCGATGACACCACCAGCGATGACCTCGACCAGATTATCGCGACCCTGGCGGCCCATCCGCAGATCCAGATCCGCCTGTTCAACCCGCTGCACCTGGGGCGCAGCACGGGCGTGACGCGGACCATGGGCCGTTTGTTCGACTTGTCGCTGCAACACCGGCGCATGCATAACAAGCTGTGGCTGGCGGACAACAGCGCGGCCATCGTCGGCGGGCGAAACCTGGGCGACGAGTATTTCGATGCCGAGCCCAACCTGAACTTCACCGACATCGACATGCTCAGCGTCGGGCCGGTGGCCGAGCAGCTCGGGCACAGCTTCGACCAGTACTGGAACAGCGCCCTGAGCAAGCCGATCGACGAATTCCTCTCCAGCAAACCGACGCTCAAGGACCTGAAAAACACCCGCACGCGCCTGGAACAATCCCTGGAAGAAACCCGCAAGCAGAACCACGCGCTGTATCAACAACTGATGGTCTACGACAAATACCCACGCCTGGACATCTGGCGCCGGGAGCTGATCTGGGCCTGGAATCAGGCGCTGTGGGACGCGCCGAGCAAAGTCCTGTCCAAGGGCGAGCCCGACCCGCAGTTGCTGCTGACCACGCAATTGGCGCCGGAACTGCGCGGCGTGAGCAAAGAGCTGATCATGATTTCCGCCTACTTCGTGCCCGGCCAACCTGGGCTGGTGTACCTGACCGGGCGCGCCGACGCCGGGGTCTCGGTGAGCCTGCTGACCAACGCGCTGGAAGCCACCGACGTACCGGCGGTGCACGGTGGTTACGCGCCGTATCGCAAGGCCTTGCTGGAGCATGGCGTGAAGCTGTTCGAACTGCGTCGCCAGCCTGGCGCCGGCAGCGGCAGTGGTCCGCATCTGTTCCGGCGTTCGGCCTATCAGGGCTCGGATTCGAGCCTGCACAGCAAGGCGATGATCTTCGATCAACAGAAATCGTTTATCGGCTCATTCAATTTCGACCCGCGCTCGGTGCTGTGGAACACCGAAGTCGGCGTGCTGGTGGACAGCCCGGAGCTGGCCGCGCATGTGCGTGAATTGGCGCTGCAAGGCATGGCGCCGCCGTTGAGTTATGAGGCGAAACTGGAGAAGGGGCAGATCGTTTGGGTGACCGAGGACAACGGTAAGTTGCACACCCTGACCAAGGAACCGGGAAGCCTGTGGCGCCGGTTTAATGCGTGGTTCAGCACCACCGTCGGCCTGGAGCGGATGTTGTAGTCAAGGTTTACTGATCAATTGTGGCGAGGGGGCTTGCCCCCGCTGGGCGGCGAAGCAGCCCCAAAGTTGAAGACACGAATCTACCCGTTATGTCGCGCTGGATGGTTTTACGACTGCTGCACAGCCGAACGGGGGCAAGCCCCCTCGCCACACAAGCTCGCTTCCACAGGTTTTAAGCGGGCTCGGCCACCGCGCCAAACGCCCCTTGGCGCATCAGCAAAACCACCAACCCAAACGCCCCCACCGCCATTAGCAACGGCAACGCATGCCCGCTGATCCACTGGCTCCCCGCCCCGGCCGCCAAGGGGCCGATCAGGCACCCGATTCCCCACAACTGCGCGATATGGGCATTGGCCCGCACCAGCGCATCGTCGCGATAACGCTCGCCGATCAGGATCAGCGACAGGGTGAACAATCCACCGGCACTGGCGCCGAACAACACCCACAGCGGCCAGATCAGCAACGTATCGATCAGCAGCGGAATCGCCAGGCTGGACAGCAGCAAGACTACCGCGCAGCCCGTGAACAGACTGCGCCGGGACAACCGATCCGCCAGCGCACCGATGGGAAGCTGCAGCAAGGCATCGCCGACCACCACGGTACTGACCATGGCCAGGGCGATTTCCGCAGTGAAGCCTTGGCGCAGGCAATACACCGGCAACAAGGTCAGGATCATCGCTTCAAACGCGGCGAACAGCGACACCGCCCAGGCAATCGCCGGCAACCCTCGGCAGAAGGTCCACAAATCGCCGAAGGTCACGCTGCTGGCTTCACTGCTCGGTGCGCCGCTGCGGCCCAACAGCAGCAACGGTGCCGTCAGCAATAACCCGACGCCGACCCAGAAGCCGTAATCGTGTTCCGTGCCCAACGCGCCCAGCAGCAACGGCCCGCCCAGTTGGCTCAACGCATAGCTGCTGCCATACAACGCCACCAGGCGCCCGCGCCACTTTTCGATCACCAGTTGGTTGATCCAGCTTTCACCGAGGATAAAGACCAGGGTCAGAATCACCCCGATCATCAGGCGCAACACCAGCCAGATCGGATAACTCGGCAACAGCGCCAGCAATCCGATGGACACCGCCCCGGCCCCACAGGCACAGACGCATCAGATTCGCGGTGCCAAGACGCGCGGCCAGGTGACTGGAGATCTTCGCCCCCAGCAGCACACCAATGGCCGGCATCGCCGCCATCACACCAATGGCAAACGAACCGTAACCCCAGCTTTCCAGGCGAAACGACACCAGCGGCATGCTGACACCCAGGGCCAGGCCGACACTCAAGACCGACGCCAACACGGCGAAATAAGTCGCCCAACGCATGTTCCACGCTCCTGTGGATAGTGTTTTTCAAACAACAGAGACGACACAGCCGGACCTTCCTTTGAGGAAAGTCCGGCTGCGGCGATAGACCTGTGGTACCGCGTCGCCCCGCCCTACGCGATCTCTGTAGGAGCGAGGCTTGCCCGCGAAGGCGTGATCAGCAACACCGCAGGCTTGAGACTTACAACTTGATCCAGGTCGCCTTCAGCTCGGTGTACTTGTCGAACGCATGCAGCGACTTGTCGCGACCATTGCCCGACTGTTTGAAACCACCGAACGGCGCAGTCATATCGCCGCCGTCGTACTGGTTGACCCACACGCTACCGGCACGCAGGGCCTTGGCGGTCAGGTGTGCCTTGGAGATGTCCTTGGTCCACACCGCAGCGGCCAGGCCGTAGGGCGTGTCGTTGGCAATCGCAATGGCTTCTTCGGCGGTATCGAAAGCGATGACCGACAACACCGGGCCAAAGATTTCTTCCTGGGCGATTTTCATCGCGTTGTTCACGCCGTCGAAAATCGTCGGTTCAACGTAGGTGCCGCCGGTTTCCTGCAGGATGCGCTTGCCGCCGGCCACCAGTTTGGCGCCATCGGTGTGGCCGGATTCGATGTAGGACAGCACGGTGTTCATCTGCTGGGTGTCCACCAACGCGCCGACGTTGGTCGCCGGGTCCAGCGGATTGCCCGGCTTCCAGGTTTTCAGTGCTTCGATCACCAGCGGCAGGAAGGTGTCCTTGATCGAACGCTCGACCAGCAGACGCGAACCGGCGGTGCAGACTTCGCCCTGGTTGAAGGCGATGGCGCTGGCGGCGGATTCGGCGGCGGCTTGCAGGTCCGGGGCATCGGCGAACACGATGTTCGGGCTCTTGCCGCCGGCTTCGAGCCAGACGCGCTTCATGTTCGATTCGCCCGAATAGATCAGCAACTGCTTGGCGATCTTGGTCGAACCGGTGAACACCAGGGTGTCCACGTCGTTGTGCAGGGCCAGGGCCTTGCCGACGGTGTGGCCGTAGCCTGGCAGCACGTTCAGCACGCCTTTCGGAATGCCGGCTTCAACAGCCAGCGCCGCGATGCGGATAGCGGTCAGCGGGGATTTTTCCGACGGCTTGAGGATTACCGAGTTACCGGTGGACAGCGCCGGGCCGAGTTTCCAGCAGGCCATCATCAACGGGAAGTTCCACGGCACGATGGCGCCGACCACGCCGACTGGCTCGCGAGTGACCAGACCCAGTTGATCGTGCGGAGTGGCGGCCACTTCGTCGTAGATCTTGTCGATGGCCTCGCCGCTCCAGCTCAGGGCTTGCGCCGCGCCGGGAACGTCGATGTACAGGGAGTCGCTGATCGGCTTGCCCATGTCCAGGGTTTCAAGCAGGGCGAGTTCTTCGGCGTGCTGTTTGAGCAGGCCGGCGAAACGAATCATGGTGGCTTTGCGTTTGGTCGGCGCCAGGCGCGACCACACGCCGGAATTGAAGGTGGCGCGGGCGTTTTCCACGGCGCGCTGGGCGTCGGCGGCGTCACAGCTGGCAATCTTGCCCAGCAGACGGCCATCGACCGGGCTGATGCACTCGAAGGTCTCGCTGGAGACGGCATCGGTGTATTCGCCATTGATGTAGGCGCGGCCTTCGATCTTCAGATCGCGAGCCCGTTGTTCCCAGTCGGCACGAGTCAGGGTGGTCATTCGAGTGTCCTCCTCTTGTTGAATACGAGAGCCCCGCGTTCTTCGCGGGTACTGTCAGGAATTCTGCCCGGCACAGCCTACTATCGGCCCGAGGCACCTGCCACCCTAAACCAGTGGCCGGGGTTGTTTCAATATATTTGACACAAGGTCGGAAAACGGCCTTGCAGTGTTCATTTTAATAAACATAGACTTTGGGTCTTTTCAGCCATTGCGCCGCAATCACGGGGGATTACAACAAAATGAATATTCAGGATGTCGTCGACTTCAGCCAGGCCGCCACCCAGCCCGATCGCTATCGGCCGGACCCGGCCAAAGTCCTCAAGGGCGACCCCGAGCAAGCGGTGTACAACCACTACAACAGCCCGTGCGGGCAGATGAGCGCTGGTGTGTGGGAAGGCGAAATCGGCCAGTGGCTGGTGAATTACACCGAACATGAATACTGCGAGATCGTCCAGGGCGTGTCGGTGCTGCGCGATAACGATGGCAACAGCAAGACGCTGCGGGTGGGTGATCGTTTTGTGATTCCGGCGGGTTTTCGCGGGACCTGGGAAGTGCTGGAGTCGTGCCGCAAGATTTATGTGGTGTTTGAACAGAAGGCTTGAGGATTTGTGGATTTGTGTTGTCCGGGCCGGCCTCTTCGCGGGCAAGCCTCGCTCCTACAGTTCAGTGTGATCCGAGCGAGGCTTGCCCGCGAAGGCGTCCTGACAGGCAATGCATAACCCACAGGCAACAAAAAAGGCCCGTATCTCGCGATACGGGCCTTTTTTGTAAGAGAGAAAAATCAATTACTTGATTTTGCCTTCTTTGTACATCACGTGCTTACGAACGCGCGGGTCGAACATGCGCTTTTCGAGCTTGTCCGGGGTAGTACGCTTGTTCTTGTCGGTAGTGTAGAAGTGACCAGTACCGGCGCTAGAAATCATTCGAATCAATTCACGCATGATTAGCTCCCTTAGATCTTGCCAGCTTTGCGGATTTCGGCCAGCACGACAGTGATGCCACGCTTGTCGATGATACGCATGCCTTTGGCAGATACGCGCAGACGCACGAAACGTTTCTCTTCTTCAACCCAGAAGCGATGATGCTGCAGGTTCGGCAGGAAACGACGACGGGTTTTGTTGTTTGCGTGGGAAATGTTATTCCCAGTTACCGGACCCTTACCGGTAACTTGACAGACTCTCGACATGCCTCAGCCCTCTAAAACCACATGCCCAACCCGGCATGGGTTGGCCGCTTAATCTCTCAGTCATTTGGCGCCAGGCGCCGCGTTTCTTTAGAGGTCTTACCGGCTACACCTACAGTGAAGGAACCGGGCCCCTAGAAAAGAGCGCTGCTTTATACCAGAAAGACCAGAGAGCAACAACATTCAGTGTGCGATGAATTCACAAAAAGCCCATTTTCCGGGCTACGAGCGCCTTGGACAAAGGCTGTCGTCGATGGCGACCGCTCGTCGCAGAGCATCGGCCAACACGCCAATCAACGGCTTTATGAAACCACGCACACGCAAATAAGGCGCCTATAGTCGCCTCAAAATGAAAATGGGGATAGTCATTTGCAAAAGAGCCCACTAGGGTAGGCCTTTTCCAGACTGCACTTGCAGATGGGCCTTCGATCTGTAAAGGAATCCGACCATGCGCCTCGCTGCCCTACCGCTGCTGCTTGCCCCATTGTTACTGAGCCCGCTGGCCCAAGCCGCCGCCCTGACCGTCTGCACCGAGGCCAGCCCTGAAGGGTTCGACGTGGTGCAGTACAACTCGCTGACCACCACCAACGCCTCGGCCGATGTACTGATGAATCGCCTGGTGGACTTCGACACCGCCAGCGGCAAAGTGGTCGCCAGCCTTGCGGACAGCTGGGAAGTCTCGCCCGACGGCCTGAGCTACGTCTTCAAATTGCACCCGCAAGTGAAATTCCACAAAACCGAGTACTTCAGCCCGACTCGCGATTTGAGCGCCGAAGACGTCAAATTCAGCTTCGACCGCATGCTCGACCCGGCTCACCCGTGGCACAAAGTCGCCCAGAGCGGCTTCCCCCATGCCCAGTCGATGCAACTGCCGGCACTGATCAAAAAGATCGACGCCCTCGATCCGCTGACCGTGCGCTTCACCCTCGATCACCCCGACTCGACCTTCCTCGCCACCCTGAGCATGGGCTTCGCCTCGATCTATTCCGCTGAATACGCCGACAAACTGCTGAAGGCCGGCACGCCCGAAAAGCTCAACAGCCAGCCGATCGGCAGCGGCCCCTTCATCTTTACGCGGTTCCAGAAAGACGCTGTGATTCGCTACAAAGCCAATGCGGACTACTTCGGTGGCAAGCCGTCAGTGGATCCGTTGATCTTCGCCATCACCCCGGACGCCAATGTGCGTTTGCAGAAACTGCGCCGCAACGAGTGCCAAATCGCCCTGTCGCCCAAGCCACTGGATGTGGTGGCCGCCAAGCAAGAGCCGACGCTGAATGTGGAAAAGACTGACGCGTTCATGACCGCTTTCGTCGGCATCAACAGCCAGCATCCCCCGCTGGACAAACCTGAAGTGCGCCAGGCCATCAACCTCGCGTTCGACAAGGCCAACTACCTCAAAGCCGTGTTCGAAGACACCGCCGAAGCCGCCAACGGCCCTTACCCGCCGAACACCTGGAGCTACGCCAAGAGCCTGCCGGGTTATCCCCACGACGTGGCGAAAGCCAAGGCATTGATGGCCAAGGCCGGGCTCAAGGACGGTTTCCAAACCACCATCTGGACTCGCCCGTCCGGCAGCTTGCTGAACCCTAACCCGAGCCTCGGCGCGCAACTGTTGCAGTCCGATCTGGCGGAAATCGGCATCCAGGCCGAAATCCGCGTGATCGAATGGGGCGAGCTGATCCGCCGCGCCAAGGCCGGCGAGCATGACCTGCTGTTCATGGGCTGGGCCGGCGACAACGGCGACCCGGACAACTTCCTCACGCCGCAATTTTCCTGCGCGGCGGTCAAGTCCGGCACCAACTTCGCCCGTTACTGCAACCAGGACCTGGACAAGCTGATCAGCGCCGGCAAGACCACCAGCGAGCAAGGCGTACGCACCAAGCTCTACGAACAGGCCCAGGCGCAGATCCAGCAACAGGCGTTGTGGCTGCCACTGGCGCATCCGACGGCGTTCGCGTTGACGCGCAAGGATGTGCAGGGTTACGCCGTCAGTCCTTTCGGCCGGCAGGATTACTCCAAAATCAGCTTCAAGCCGTAAGCTGCAAGCTGCAAGCTGCAAGTTAGAGCAGGCCGTGCACTGCTTTAGCTGGCCGCTTGAAGCTTGAAACTTGCAGCTGCTTCTACATCCAGCCGTACTCCGCCATCGACAGCGGATCACCGTCGCCGACGATGAAATGGTCGAGCACTCGCACATCAACCAGCTCCAGCGCCTCCTGCAGCCTCTTGGTCAGCATTCGGTCCGCCTGACTGGGGTCGGCGTTGCCGGAGGGGTGGTTGTGGCACAGGATCAGCGCTGCGGCGTTGTGAGCCAGGGCACGCTTGACCACTTGTCGCGGATAAACGCTGGTGCTGTCGATGGAGCCGCGAAACAGTGCTTCGAACGCCAGCACCCGATGCCTGGAATCCAGAAACAGACAACCGAATACTTCGTGAGGCTCATGGCGCAGCATCGCTTTGAGGTAATCACGAACAGCCTGCGGGTTTTCCAGCGCCGACTTCTGCCGTGAGTGTTCCGCCAGATGCCGTCGCGCCATTTCCTGAACGGCCTGCAATTGAGCGAATTTCGCCGGCCCGAGCCCCAATTGTTTGCTGAATGTTTTTTGATCAGCCTCCAGCAGCGAACGCAGGTTGCCGAACTGACTCAACAAGTGTCGCGCCAGGTCCACCGCGCTTTTGCCGGAGACGCCGGTCCGTAAAAAAATCGCCAGCAGCTCGGCATCCGAAAGACTCGCCGGGCCCAACTCCAATAACCTCTCCCGCGGCCGCTCCGCCGCTGGCCAATCACGAATACTCATAACACCTCCCTGGTCTGTGGGCGCCGCTGTTCCGTAGCGGTCGCTGTGATATCGTAGCCCATCTTTTTTGCGGACGAATTCATCCCTGGGGAGGGGGTTTCGCCACGCAGTCATCAACGAAATGAAAGGCAGACCTATGCAGCGGCTGTATCGGAAACGCATCGTTCTGGGCGTCGGCGGCGGCATTGCTGCCTACAAGAGCGCCGACCTGGTTCGCCGCCTGATCGACCAGGGCGCCGAAGTGCGCGTGGTCATGACCCGTGGCGGCAGCGAGTTCATCACCCCGTTGACCATGCAGGCGCTGTCCGGGCACCCGGTCCATCTCGACCTGCTGGACCCCGCGGCCGAAGCCGCCATGGGACACATCGAGCTGGCCAAATGGGCCGACCTGGTGCTGATCGCCCCCGCTACTGCGGACTTGATCGCCCGCCTGGCCCAAGGCATCGCCAATGACCTGCTGACTACGCTGGTGCTGGCCACCGACGCCGTGGTCGCCGTGGCCCCGGCGATGAACCAGGCGATGTGGCGCGATCCTGCGACCCAGGCCAATCTGCAACTCCTCGAAAGCCGCGGCATCAAGTCCTTCGGCCCGGCCTCCGGCAGCCAGGCCTGCGGCGACGTCGGCATGGGCCGCATGCTCGAAGCCACCGACCTCGCCCAGTGCGCGGCGGACTGCTTCCAGCGCATGGCGCTGACCGGCAAACACGTGCTGATCACCGCCGGCCCGACCCAGGAAAACATCGACCCGGTGCGCTACATCACCAACCACAGCTCCGGGAAAATGGGCTTTGCCCTGGCCGAAGCCGCAGTGGAAGCCGGCGCCCGCGTCACGCTGATCACCGGCCCGGTGCATTTGCCGACGCCGGATCGCGTGACGCGCATCGATGTGGTCAGCGCCCGGGACATGCTCGCCGCCTGTGAAGCCGCGATCCCCTGCGACTTGTTTATCGCCTCGGCAGCGGTCGCGGACTACCGCCCGGAAGTGGTCGCCCCACAAAAACTCAAGAAAGATCCTACGAACGGCGACGGCTTGTTGCTTCAAATGGTGCGCAATCCAGACATTCTGGCCAGCATCGCCACTCGCCCTGACCGTCCGTTCAGTGTCGGTTTTGCCGCCGAAACCGAACACCTGCTCGATTACGCTGCGCGCAAGCTGAAAGACAAAAACCTCGATTTGATCGTCGCCAATGACGTCGCCAACCCGAGTATTGGCTTCAACAGCGAAGAAAACGCCTGCAGCGTGATCGACCGGGACCTGCACGCCACGCTTTTCGCCCAGACCAGCAAGAGCAAGATTGCTCGCCAGCTGATCACTTTTATCGCCGACCGTCTGAACCAGGTTTAATTTACATGCACGCTTTGCAAGCCAAGATCCTCGACCCCCGCATCGGTACCGACTTCCCGCTGCCACAGTACGCCACCCCAGGCTCCGCCGGCCTCGACCTGCGCGCCATGCTGGAAAAAGACACCGTGATCAAGCCGGGCGAAACCCTGCTGATCCCCACCGGCCTGTCCGTCTACATCGGCGACCCGGGCCTGGCGGCGCTGATCCTGCCGCGCTCTGGCCTGGGCCATAAGCATGGCATCGTGCTGGGCAACCTGGTTGGCCTGATCGACTCCGATTACCAAGGACCGTTGATGGTTTCGTGCTGGAACCGCAGCGACAAGGAATTCACCCTGGAAGTGGGTGAGCGTCTGGCTCAGTTGGTTCTTGTACCGGTGGTTCAAGCGCATTTCGAGATGGTCGAAGAATTCGTCGAAACCGAGCGCGGTGCCGGCGGTTTCGGCCATTCCGGTAGCCATTGATCCGATAGATGCCCCCTTTGTGGCGAGGGAGCTTGCTCGCGCTGGGCTGCGAAGCGGCCCCAAAAGCTTGGGAGCGCTGCGCACTCCAGCGCGAGCTAGCTCCCTCGCCACAAGTGCATTCCAGGGTACAAATTGCACAGCCGTCATCTGGAAGGTTTACCACTGAATATCAAGGGATTGGCGGGCCAAATGCGCGCCGATGCCGCGGTCATGGCCTTTGCACACCACGAACTCTCTGTGGAAAACGCCGTCATACCCTTCAGTTTGAGCCTGCCGACAAGTTAATTCCTGGCAGGTCCAGTCACTTTCGAAATGGAGCAATCCCACAGATGAGCAGTCCAGCCCAAGTCGCACCCAAGTTCCCCGACAGCATCTTCCGCGCCTACGACATTCGCGGCACCGTCCCGGAATTCTTGAACGGTGAAACCGCTTACTGGCTCGGCCGTGCCATCGGCGCCCAGAGCCTGGCTCAGGACGAACCCAATGTTTCCGTCGGCCGCGATGGCCGCCTGTCCGGCCCGGAACTGGTCGAACGCCTGATTCAAGGCCTGGCCGACAGCGGCTGCCACGTCAGCGACGTCGGCCTGGTGCCAACGCCTGCGCTGTACTACGCCGCCAACGTACTGGCCGGTAAATCCGGTGTCATGTTGACTGGCAGCCACAACCCGTCGAACTACAACGGTTTCAAGATCGTCATTGCCGGCGACACCCTGGCCAACGAACAGATCCAGGCCCTGCACGAACGCCTCAAGACCAACAACCTGACCAGCGGCAAGGGCAGCATCACCCAGGTCGAGATCCTCGATCGCTACAACACCGAAATCGTCCAGGACATCAAACTGGCCCGTCGCCTCAAAGTCGTGGTCGATTGCGGTAACGGCGCGGCTGGCGTGATCGCCCCGCAACTGATCGAAGCGCTGAATTGCGAAGTTATCCCGCTGTTCTGCGACGTCGACGGCAACTTCCCGAACCATCACCCGGATCCGGGCAAGCCTGAAAACCTCGTGGACCTGATCGCCAAGGTCAAGGAAACCAACGCCGACCTGGGCCTGGCTTTCGACGGTGACGGCGACCGCGTCGGCGTGGTGACCAACACCGGCAGCATCGTCTACCCGGACCGCCTGCTGATGCTGTTCGCCCGCGATGTTCTGGCGCGCAACGCCAACGCGGAAATCATCTTCGACGTCAAATGCACCCGTCGCCTGACGCCGCTGATCAAGGAATACGGAGGTCGTCCGCTAATGTGGAAGACCGGTCATTCGTTGATCAAAAAGAAAATGAAACAAACCGGCGCCCTGTTGGCCGGCGAAATGAGCGGGCACATCTTCTTCAAGGAGCGCTGGTTCGGTTTCGACGACGGCATTTACAGCGCCGCGCGGTTGCTGGAGATCCTCAGCAAGGAAAAATCCACCGCGGAAGAGCTGTTTGCGACCTTCCCGAACGATATTTCTACGCCTGAAATCAATATCCATGTGACCGAAGAGAGCAAATTCAGCATCATTGATGCTCTGCACGACGCGAAGTGGGGCGAAGGCGCCGACCTGACCACCATCGACGGCGTGCGGGTCGACTACGCCAAAGGCTGGGGCCTGGTGCGCGCCTCCAACACCACACCGGTGCTGGTGCTGCGTTTCGAGGCTGATGACGAGGCTGAACTGCAGCGCATCAAGGACGTATTCAAAGTCCAGTTGAAGCGTGTTGCCCCTGATCTCCAACTACCGTTTTGATCTTCTGATTCACCCGGAGCCCTGAATGACCCTCGAACGCGAAGCCGCCGCCAACACCGCCAAGGTCCTGTCCGAAGCGCTGCCTTACATCCGCCGTTATGTCGGCAAGACGCTGGTGATCAAATACGGCGGCAACGCGATGGAAAGCGAGGAGCTGAAAACCGGCTTCGCCCGCGACATCGTGCTGATGAAAGCCGTGGGTATCAACCCGGTGGTGGTTCACGGCGGCGGCCCGCAAATCGGCGACCTGCTCAAGCGCCTGTCGATCGAGAGCCACTTCATCGATGGCATGCGCGTGACTGACGCGCAGACCATGGACGTGGTGGAAATGGTCCTCGGCGGCCAGGTGAACAAGGACATCGTCAACCTGATCAACCGTCATGGCGGCAGCGCCATCGGCCTGACGGGTAAAGACGCCGAGCTGATTCGTGCGAAAAAGCTCACCGTGACCCGCCAGACGCCGGAGATGACTCAGCCGGAAATCATCGACATCGGGCAAGTGGGCGAAGTGGTCGGGATTAACACCGACCTGCTGAACCTGCTGGTCAAAGGCGATTTCATCCCGGTGATCGCGCCAATCGGCGTGGGCGCCAACGGCGAGTCGTACAACATCAACGCCGATTTGGTGGCCGGTAAAGTGGCCGAAGCACTGAAAGCTGAAAAGCTGATGCTGCTGACCAACATCGCCGGCCTGATGGACAAGCAAGGCACGGTACTGACCGGCCTGACCACCCAGCAAGTCGACGACCTGATCGCCGACGGCACGATCTACGGCGGCATGTTGCCGAAGATCCGTTGCGCGCTGGAAGCGGTACAGGGCGGCGTGGGCAGCTCGCTGATCATTGATGGCCGGGTACCGAATGCGATTCTGCTGGAGATCTTCACCGATACCGGTGTGGGGACTTTGATCAGCAATCGCAAGCGTCCGTAAGCGACACCTACAAAAAGACCCCGCTCAGCCTGGCTGAGCGGGGTCTTTTTTTGCCTGCGATCCCTGCGGGGGACACGTCTATTTGTGGCGAGGAAGCTTGCTCCCGCTGGGCTGCGCAGCAGACTCAAGAGCTTGTGAGCGCTGCGCACTCAAGGGGAGCAAGCTCCCTCGCCACACAAGCCCGCCCCACAGGGAGATCAGCGTTAAACGCCGAACTGGGCGCGGTAGGCTTCTACGGCAGGCAAATGCTGCTTGAGCTGCGGATCATCGGCCAGGAATTGCAGGACCTGGGTCAGCGACACAATGCTGATGACCGGGATCTTGAAGTCACGCTCCACTTCCTGGATCGCCGACAACTCGCCGTTGCCACGCTCCTGACGGTTCAGGGCGATCAGCACGCCGGCGGCTTTGGCGCCGTCCTGGCTGTCAATGATCTGCATCACTTCGCGGATCGCGGTGCCGGCGGTGATCACGTCGTCAATGATCAGCACTTCACCGGTCAACGGTGCGCCGACCAGGCTGCCGCCTTCGCCGTGGGCCTTGGCTTCCTTACGGTTGAAGCACCATGGCAGGTCACGGCCGTGATGTTCGGCCAAGGCCACTGCAGTGGTCGCAGCCAACGGGATGCCTTTGTACGCAGGGCCAAACAGAACATCGAAAGGAATGCCGCTCTCAACGATGGCTGCCGCGTAGAAACGACCCAGTTGCGCCAGGGCCGAACCACTGTTGAACAGGCCGGCATTGAAGAAGTAAGGACTGGTGCGCCCGGACTTCAGGGTGAACTCACCGAAGCGCAAAACGCCGCGATCGATGGCAAAACGAATGAAATCGCGCTGATACGCTTGCATGAAAAAAACCCCAAATACCACGGATTTAGCTAATTAGGTTGACGCCGTGTATCATACACGCACGCGATTTTTGGGGCCATTTATGCGGATCATCAGTGTGAACGTCAATGGTATTCAGGCTGCAGTGGAGCGAGGTTTGCTCAGTTGGCTGCAAGCACAGAATGCCGACGTCATCTGCCTGCAGGACACCCGCGCCTCCGCCTTTGAACTGGACGATCCAGCCTTCCAACTGGATGGCTACTTCCTTTATGCCTGCGAAGCTGAAGTTCCCGCCCAGGGTGGCGTGGCTTTGTACTCGCGGTTGCAACCGAAGGCAGTCATCAGCGGTCTCGGCTTCGAGACGGCCGACCGCTACGGGCGCTACCTGCAAGCCGATTTCGATAAGGTCAGCATCGCGACCTTGCTGCTCCCTTCGGGGCAGAATGGCGATGAAGACTTGAACCAGAAGTTCAAGCTAATGGACGATTTCGCCCGTTATCTGGATAAACAGCGACGCAAGCGTCGCGAGTACATTTATTGTGGCTCGCTGTACGTGGCGCAACAGAAGCTGGATATCAAGAACTGGCGCGACAGCCAGCAATCCCCGGGCTTCCTGGCACCTGAACGTGCCTGGATGGACGAGATTGTCGGCAATATGGGTTATGTCGATGCCCTGCGCGAAGTCAGTCGTGAAGGCGACCAGTACAGCTGGTGGCCGGACAACGAACAGGCTGAGATGCTCAACCTGGGCTGGCGTTTCGACTACCAGTTGCTGACCCCGGGCTTGCGCCGCTTTGTACGCAGCGCACGCCTGCCACGTCAGCCACGGTTCTCGCAACACGCACCGCTGATCGTGGACTACGACTGGACGCTGACTATCTAAGCGTCGATTCGCCGATAAAAGAATGCCCGTATCGCAAGATACGGGCATTTTTTTATGCATCAGTCGACATGACCCGAACCTCAGGCAACGGCAAAAAACGGCAGCGCAAGGTACAGCTTGATCACGATGACGTTAATGATGTCGATGAAGAACGCACCCACCATCGGAACCACGAGAAACGCTATCTGCGAAGGCCCGTAGCGCTGCGTCACCGCCTGCATGTTAGCGATGGCCGTAGGTGTGGCACCCAGCCCGAAACCGCAGTGCCCTGCCGCCAACACCGCCGCATCGTAGTTACTGCCCATGATTCTGAACGTCACGAAAATCGCAAACAGCGCCATGACCAACGCTTGCGCAGCCAGAATGATGAAGATCGGCAAGGCCAGTGCCGCCAGGTCCCACAGTTTGAGCGACATCAAGGCAATCGCCAGAAACAGCGACAGGCTGACATTCCCCAGCACCGAGACTTCACGCTCGAATACCTGATACAAGCCCAACGCTGAAAGCCCATTGCGTAAAACGACACCCACGAACAAGACACAAACGAACGTCGGCAATTCAAGTGCCGTTCCTTGCAGCCAGCCATTCAGAAGATTGCCGGCCAATAAGCTGACGGCAATCAGGGCAAGTGTTTCGATAAACGAAAATGGCGTAATCGAGCGCTCTTTGTTCGGCTGCTCAAAGCCCTTTGGCAACTGTGGTGTTTCCTGAGGATGGCAGCCTGGTACTTGAACACGCTTGATCAGCAGGCGAGCGACCGGACCACCAATCAAGCCACCCAACACCAGGCCGAACGTCGCAGAGGCAATCGCCAGCTCGGAGGCCGACGCCAGACCATACTTCTCGCTAAACACCGTCCCCCATGCAGCGCCTGTACCGTGACCGCCCGACAACGTAATCGAACCGGTCAGCAGTCCCATCAAAGGATCGAGCCCGAGCATTTTTGCGAGGCCGATGCCCATGGCATTCTGGACGATCAGCAGTCCGGCCACCGCCAGCAGAAAAACGCCCACTACGCGACCGCCCTTCTTTAGGCTGGCGAAGTCCGCACTCAAGCCGATCGTGGCGAAAAAAGCCAACATCAACGGCGTCTGTAATGAAGTATCGAAGCGTACTTCAATATCAAAAGTTCGCAATATCAGGAGAGCCAGGGCAACCAACAGACCGCCGGCAACGGGTTCGGGAATATTGTAATTACGTAGAAACCCAACACGTGTAACAAGTCCGCGCCCCAGCAAAAGCACCAAGGAGGCGGCCACAAGCGTTCCATAAAAATCGAGCTGAATCATTGGGATTATTCTTGGCTATATATATTCAAAGGCGAACTTTTTACCTGCGCACGCCTCTTGAACCGGCTGAGTTTCTCAACACTGATTGCTTGAAATTCAAGGACCTTCGATGGCTTGAATATGTCGAAATATTTCTTAGTGAATATAACGTGGGGCAACTCTATCAACCGTAAAGTCTCATTGCCAAGGACGCAGCCAATGTTGAGGCATTACAGTTGTGACTAAAGATGTAAGAGTGATCGCTGATATAGAACTGCGGCGCAGTTATCACCCGCCCCGTGCGCCAGAGATGTGAATTGAACTGCAAAAATACAAATGCCCTGACAAGTCAGGGCATTTGTTTTACAGCGCTCAATGTAAGGCGGGCCTGCCCGGATTGATCGTTACTTGATCACCCGCCAGGTGAACGGATATCGATAAGGCACCCCTTCATTGGCTTTCACGCCAGCAATGATCGTCAGCACCAACGCGCCGATGGCGATCAGGCCAAGCAGGAAGAACCCGATGACCACCAACATCAAAAAGAACGATAGGGTCGCGGCGATGGCGACGGTGATCTGAAAATTGAGCGCTTCCTTGCCCTGCGCATCAATAAACGGATCACTCTCGCGCTTCATCTGCCAGAGAATCAACGGGCCAATCAGCGTACCAAACGGAATCCAGATCCCCAGCAAGGCGGACAAGTGACAAAACATTGCCCACTGACGAACCTCCTGGCTCGGCGTGGGTAGCAGTTGCTGATCACTCATGGCGTCCTCCTTGGTGTGGAAAGGTTCGATCAGTCAGCCAGGGCGGCTTTCTGCAATTCGAAAATTTCATTCATGCCTTTCTTGGCCAGTTCCAGCATGGCGTTCAGCTCTTCCGGCTGGAACGGCGCGCCTTCAGCGGTGCCCTGGACTTCGATGAAGCCGCCAGTGCTGGTCATCACGACGTTCAGGTCAGTCTCGGCAGCCGAGTCTTCCAGGTAGTCAAGGTCAAGCACAGGTTCGCCCTGGTACATGCCCACCGAAACGGCCGCGATCATTTGCTTGAGCGGGTCGCCGCCTTTCAGGCCGCCGCGCTTCTTGATCACTTTCAAGGCATCGACCAGCGCAACCATGGCGCCAGTGATGGATGCGGTGCGAGTGCCGCCGTCAGCCTGGATCACGTCGCAATCGACGTACAGGGTGACATCGCCCAGCTTGGACATGTCCAGCGCAGCGCGCAGGGAACGACCGATCAGGCGCTGGATTTCCAGGGTGCGCCCGCCTTGCTTGCCACGGCTCGCTTCACGCTGGTTACGCTCGCCGGTGGCGCGCGGCAGCATGCCGTATTCAGCGGTCAACCAGCCCTGGCCCTGACCTTTAAGAAAACGTGGCACGCCGTTCTCGACGCTGACGGTGCAGATGACTTTGGTATCACCGAACTCGACCAGCACAGAACCCTCGGCGTGTTTGGTGTAGTTGCGGGTAATGCGGATCGAGCGGAGCTGATCGGCAACGCGACCACTTGGACGTTTCATAGGGAATACCTGTACTGGGGACGGAAAACTGCGGAGCATTATAGAGCCGCCAGCCACGACTGGGCACTTCTAAAAAATCCGGCCGACGGTTGAAGGCGGCAAAAAGGTGCCTAACCGACGGCCTGCTGCCCTTTGTCACAGGGTGTGTTTGGGCGCATCCGCCCCACTGCGCTACAATCCTGCGCCTTTGCTGCCAGTCGGCTTACATTCACTGATATCGGGTCCGCGAAGCCCCACGGGTTTCGCGCCGGCCTGCATTGCGAGGTACCTCCATGGTGCACAGCATGACCGCCTTCGCCCGTGTCGAAAACGCCGGCGCCCAAGGCACCCTGAGCTGGGAACTGCGCTCGGTCAACAGCCGCTACCTGGAACCGCACCTGCGTCTGCCGGAATCCTTTCGCGACCTCGAAGGCGCCGTCCGCGAAGCGCTGCGCCAGGGCATTTCCCGAGGCAAGCTGGAATGCACCCTGCGTTTCACTGAAGAAAGCACTGGCAAAACCCTGCAAGTGGATCGCGAGCGCGCCGCGCAATTGGTCGCCGCCGCCGAAACGATTGCCGGCCTGATCAAGAACCCGGCGGCGTTGAACCCGCTGGAAGTCCTGGCCTGGCCCGGCGTGCTGGTGGGCGACGCTACTGACCCGCAAGCCCTGAATGCCGAGGCACTGGCGCTGTTCAATCAAGGCTTGAAAGAGCTGAAGGCCGGCCGCGAGCGCGAAGGCGCGGAGCTGGCTCGCCTGATCAACGAGCGCCTGACGTCCATTGAAGAAGACGTCGTGACCCTGCGCGAACTGGTCCCGCAGATGCTCGCCACCCAGCGCCAGAAAGTCCTCGATCGCTTTGCCGACATGAAAGCCGATATGGACCCCCAGCGCCTGGAGCAGGAAATGGTCATGCTCGCGCAAAAGAGCGACGTCGCCGAAGAACTGGATCGCCTGAGCACCCACATCATCGAAGTGCGCCGGGTGCTCAAGTCCGGCGGTGCGGCCGGTCGGCGCCTGGACTTCCTGATGCAAGAACTCAACCGCGAAGCCAATACACTGGGCTCCAAAGCCTTCGATCCGCGCAGCACCCAGGCGGCGGTCAACCTCAAAGTGTTGATCGAGCAGATGCGCGAACAAGTACAGAACATAGAGTAAGGCCACCCCGACATGACCCACAGCACCGGCACCCTTTACATCATTTCCGCGCCTTCGGGCGCGGGCAAAAGCAGCCTGGTCAAGGCCCTGACCGACTCCGACCAGGAAATCCGCGTCTCGGTTTCCCACACCACCCGCGCCATGCGTCCCGGTGAAGTGGACGGCGTGAACTATCACTTCGTCTCGCGCGAAGCGTTCGTGAAGATGGGCGAACACGGTGATTTCCTGGAGCGCGCCGAAGTGTTCGGCAATCTCTACGGCACCTCGCAAAGTCACTTGCAGCAGACCCTGGACGCGGGCCACGACCTGATCCTGGAAATCGACTGGCAGGGCGCCGAACAAGTGCGCAAGTTGATGCCGCAAGCCCGTTCGATCTTCATTCTGCCGCCGTCCCTGGAAGCCTTGCACCAGCGCCTGACCAATCGCGGCCAGGACAGCGACGAGATCATTGACGGCCGGATGCGTGAAGCGGTCAGCGAGATGAGCCACTATGTCGACTACGACTACCTGATCATCAACGACGATTTTGCCCACGCCCTGCACGATTTGAAGGCGATTTTCCGTGCCAATCAGCTGCATCAGAAGCGTCAGCAGCAGCGTAACGGAAAACTTTTGGCTGAATTGCTCGGCTAAACAGCTCTTCCCAAAACCGCTGCGGGGGCTTTACATTGGCACTTGCAGCGCGTTGAAGGGCTTGGTCAAAAAATCAGCGCTTCCCTAATCGCTGGTGATTTTTTAAACTGTTGAGTCCGCTCGCCCAACCGGGCAGCGCGCATATTGCATTCGCTCCGAGGAATACCATGGCCCGCGTAACCGTTGAAGACTGCCTGAACCACGTGGAAAACCGTTTTGAGCTGGTCATGCTGTCCACCAAACGTGCCCGTCAACTGGCCACCGGCGGCAAAGAGCCACTGGTTCAGTGGGAAAACGACAAGCCTACCGTTGTAGCGCTGCGTGAAATCGCTGAAGGCCTGATGAGCTATGAGTTCATCGCCAATGCTGAAATCGTCGAAGACGAACCGCTGTTCGCAGCGTTCGAGGACGAGTCCAACGAGGCCGTCTAAGCCTATGCCTGGTCGACGTAGCACGGCGCGGGGTCACAGCGAACGGCAGGAGTCATCATGCCCAGCATAGACGCCCTCGCCGATCGCTTATCGACCTACCTCGGCAAGGACCAGGTGAACCTGGTCCGCCGAGCGTATTTCTACGCCGAACAAGCCCACGACGGCCAACGCCGCCGCAGCGGCGAGGCGTATGTCACGCATCCCCTTGCCGTGGCGAATATTCTTGCCGACATGCACATGGACCATCAGAGTTTGATGGCCGCGATGCTGCATGACGTGATCGAAGACACCGGGATTGCCAAGGAAGCGCTGCAAGCGCAGTTCGGCGAAACCGTGGCCGAACTGGTCGACGGGGTCAGCAAACTGACCCAGATGAACTTCGAGACCAAAGCCGAAGCCCAGGCCGAAAACTTCCAGAAAATGGCCATGGCCATGGCGCGCGATATTCGCGTGATCCTGGTCAAGCTCGCCGACCGCCTGCACAACATGCGCACGCTGGAAGTGCTGTCCGGCGAAAAACGCCGGCGCATCGCCAAGGAAACCCTGGAAATCTATGCGCCCATCGCCAATCGGCTGGGCATGCACGCCATCCGCATAGAATTCGAAGACCTCGGCTTCAAGGCCATGCACCCGATGCGTTCCGCACGGATCAACCAGGCCGTCAAACGCGCCCGGGGCAACCGCAAGGAAATCGTCAACAAGATCGAAGAATCCCTGAGCCATTGCCTGGCGATTGATGAAATCCAGGGCGAAGTCAGCGGACGGCAGAAACACCTCTACGGCATCTACAAGAAAATGCGCGGTAAGCGTCGGGCCTTCAACGAGATCATGGACGTCTACGCGTTCCGGATCATCGTCGACAAGGTCGATACCTGCTACCGCGTGCTAGGTGCTGTGCATAATTTGTACAAACCGTTGCCGGGACGCTTCAAGGATTACATCGCGATCCCCAAGGCCAACGGCTATCAGTCGCTGCACACCACGCTGTTCGGCATGCACGGCGTACCGATCGAGATCCAGATCCGCACCCGTGAAATGGAGGAGATGGCCAACAACGGCATCGCCGCCCATTGGCTGTACAAATCCAGCGGCGACGAGCAACCAAAAGGCACTCACGCCCGCGCCCGCCAGTGGGTCAAAGGCGTGCTGGAAATGCAGCAGCGCGCCGGCAACTCGCTGGAATTCATCGAAAGCGTGAAGATCGACCTGTTCCCGGACGAGGTCTACGTGTTCACGCCCAAAGGCCGGATCATGGAGCTGCCCAAAGGCTCCACAGCGGTCGACTTCGCTTACGCGGTGCACACCGACGTCGGCAACAGCTGCATCGCCTGCCGGATCAATCGTCGTCTCGCACCGCTGTCCGAACCGCTGCAAAGCGGCTCCACGGTCGAGATCGTCAGCGCGCCTGGCGCGCGGCCGAACCCGGCGTGGCTCAACTTTGTGGTCACCGGCAAGGCGCGGACCCACATCCGCCATGCGCTGAAGCTGCAACGCCGCTCCGAATCCATCAGCCTCGGCGAACGCCTGCTGAACAAGGTCCTCAACGGTTTCGACAGCACCCTGGACAAAGTCCCGGCCGAGCGCGTCAAGGCGATGCTCACCGAGTACCGCCTGGAACTGATCGAAGACCTGCTCGAAGACATCGGCCTGGGCAATCGCATGGCCTATGTGGTCGCTCGCCGCCTGCTGGGCGAAGGCGAACAACTGCCGAGCGCCGAAGGCCCACTGGCGATTCGCGGCACCGAAGGCCTGGTCCTCAGCTACGCCAAGTGCTGCACGCCGATCCCGGGCGACCCGATTGTCGGGCACCTGTCGGCGGGCAAAGGCATGGTCGTGCACCTGGACAACTGCCGCAACATCAGCGAAATCCGCCACAACCCGGAAAAATGCATCCAGCTCTCGTGGGCCAAGGATGTCACCGGCGAATTCAACGTCGAGTTGCGCGTCGAACTGGAACATCAGCGCGGCCTGATCGCCCTGCTGGCCAGCAGCGTCAACGCGGCCGACGGCAATATCGAAAAAATCAGCATGGACGAACGCGATGGTCGCATCAGCGTGGTCCAACTGGTGGTCAGCGTGCACGACCGTGTGCATCTGGCCCGCGTGATCAAGAAACTGCGCGCCTTGACCGGGGTGATTCGCATCACCCGCATGCGTGCGTAGCCCATCCATTACAAGGAGTCATTCATGACCAAGACTGTTATCACCAGCGACAAAGCCCCGGCCGCCATCGGCACTTATTCCCAGGCGATCAAGGCTGGCAATACCGTCTACATGTCGGGTCAGATTCCCCTGGACCCAAAAACCATGGAACTGGTCGAAGGCTTCGAAGCCCAGACCGTCCAGGTGTTCGAGAACCTGAAAGCCGTGGCTGAAGCCGCTGGCGGTTCGTTCAAGGACATCGTCAAACTGAACATCTTCCTCACCGACCTGAGCCACTTCGCCAAGGTCAACGAGATCATGGGCAAATACTTTGACCAGCCCTACCCTGCCCGCGCCGCCATTGGCGTTGCAGCCCTGCCAAAGGGTTCGCAGGTAGAAATGGACGCCATTCTGGTCATCGAGTAATACATCCGGCGCAGCCTCCCAGGCTGCGCCGTTTTCGTTTTGAAAGGATTCCACCATGCGCAAAGCGCTTGCCCTCTCCTTGCTCGCCGTTTTCCTCGGCGGCTGCGCCAGCAACCCTGCCGACCGTGATATCAGCGGCACCTGGATCAACCAGGTGGCCATCGATGCTGCCTCCAAGGGCGGCCCCCTGCGCGAAGCGCTCCAGGCTTACGGTCCGAACCTGGAATGGGACGTCAACACCAAGGCCAGCCAGGCCCGCTACACCAACGGTTTTGAAAACGTCGAAGGCAAGCTGCTGGCCGATGAGTCCGGCGCCTGGAAAGTCGACTTCTATGGCAGTTCCGCCAGCGAACTGCGACGTGACGGCAAGCAATTGAGCCAGGTCGCCAACGACAACGAACCGGCGCAAGTCTTCGACCGCGCCCTGATTCCAGTCCCGGAAGGCGCGCCAATTGGCGCCAGCTTCGAACGCGCGCTGTACTCGGCCTACATGGGCGGCAGCTGGAAAATCGTCAACGGCCAGGGTGAAGGCAGCACCGTGCAGTTCCAGGCGGATGGCCAGGTGGCCGGCCTGCCGGGTGCGGATCGTTATGCCCTGTGTCTGGCGGGTGACTGCGCGTCGATGAGCGGTGGCAACGACAATATGTGGCTGCAACTCAACGGCCAGGGCAACACCTGGATCTTTGCGCGTAAAGGCAAGGAACTGGAAATCTTCCAGGCCGTGAACACGGCGCAGGCGGATGAAATGCCGCAGTTCACGCCGGGTGATCGCAAGTGGTTGCTGGAAAAGCAGTGATCGAATACCTGTAGGAGCGAGGCTTGCCCGCGAAAGCGTCATAACATCCAACATCTATGTCGGCTGTTACATCGCTTTCGCGGGCAAGCCTTGCTCCTACAGTTGTTTTGGGTGACTCGAAGTTAGCTGCGGTCTCCAAGAATTGCGGCATAGCCTTCGCGATAACTCGGGTACTTCGGCTCCCAGCCCAGCGCTTTCGCCCGCGCATTGCTGCAACGCTTGCTGCCAGTCCTGCGCACACTCTCGTTCTCGGCCCACTCGGTCACGCCCAGATACTCACGCAACCAGCCCACCACGTCAGCCAATGGCGCAGGCGCATCGTCGACGCCTATATAGACGTTATCCAGCGCAACTCCTCGCTGATCAGCCTCAAGCAGATACGCCATCAACCCAGCCGCATCGTCCGAGTGAATGCGGTTGCCGTATAACGGCGGGTCAATCGCCACGCGATAACCGCGACGAACCTGAGTCAGCAGAAATTCGCGTCCCGGACCGTAAATCCCGGTCAGCCGCACGATGCTCGCCGGGATGCCGCTATTAAGGGCAATTTGCTCGGCTTCCAGCATCACTTGCCCGGAATAACCAGCCGCCACAGTCGGTGAAGTCTCGTCGACCCACTCGCCGTCCTGCTGGCCATAAACACTGCTGCTGGACACGAACAGCAACCGATTCGGCACCTGGCCGTAATCGCCCAGCCATTCCAGCACGTGCTGCAAACCCTGAATATAAGCGGCGCGATAACCTGCTTCATCGTGATCGGTGGCCGCCGCGCAATACACCAGGTAATCCACCGCACCGATTGGCCAGGTTTCCGGACAGTCTTTATTGAACAAGTCGCCGGCAACGCCAATCACCCCTTCGGGCAGGCGCGAGACGTCACGCCGCAAGCCGTGAACTTCCCAACCCGAAGCCAGTAATTGCGTGGCCAGACGACTGCCGACATCACCGCAGCCGGCGATCAAAACAGATGGCGCAGACATCAGAAAACTCCCTCAGGAAAGGTACAGATTAGCGCCCGTAAAGGACGAGCGGATAGCAATGGAGGAAAAAAAGACATGCAATTACTTCTGTTAACAAGAATTACTTGCAATAATGCCGACCACTTTTGTTCTCGGCCTTACGAGGCCTGGAAGAACATTTACCCTATTTTTCTCTCAGGTCCGGCCAGCATGACACGCAATCAATTCCCCGCTTCGCCAACCAAACGACCTCGCGCCTGGAGCGCTGTGGCCGCCCTGCTGCTCAGCCTGATGCTGGCGCCTGTTGCCGCTTTCGCTGATGCACAAGCACCTGCCACTCCTGCCGCCACCGCTGCAGCCCCGGCGGATCACGCCGCTCCCGCCGTAGTACCTGCCGCAACCGATCCGGCCCCGGCGGTAGATGCCAACGCCGAAGACGCGCCAGAAGTCCTCGAACCGGACAATTCCCTGGGCATGGCCCACGACCTGTCGCCATGGGGCATGTACCAGAACGCCGATATTATCGTGAAAATCGTGATGATCGGCCTGGCCATCGCCTCGATCATCACCTGGACCATCTGGATCGCCAAGGGCTTTGAGCTGATGGGCGCCAAGCGTCGTCTGCGCGGTGAGATCGTCCACCTGAAGAAAGCCACCACCCTGAAAGAAGCCAGCGCCAGCGCCACCAAGCAAGGCACCCTCGCTCATCTGCTGGTCCACGATGCCCTCGAAGAAATGCGCCTGTCGGCCAACAGCCGCGAGAAAGAAGGCATCAAGGAACGTGTCGCCTTCCGTCTTGAGCGCCTGGTTGCCGCCTGCGGTCGTAACATGAGCAGCGGCACCGGCGTGCTCGCCACCATCGGTTCCACCGCGCCGTTCGTGGGTCTGTTCGGCACCGTGTGGGGCATCATGAACAGCTTCATCGGCATCGCCAAAACCCAGACCACCAACCTCGCCGTCGTCGCTCCCGGCATCGCAGAAGCCCTGTTGGCTACTGCGCTGGGCCTGGTTGCCGCGATTCCTGCCGTGGTCATCTACAACGTCTTCGCCCGCTCCATCGCCGGTTACAAGGCGCAAGTGTCGGACGCCTCTGCTGAAGTCCTGTTGCTGGTCAGCCGTGATCTGGATCACCTGCCGACCGCTGAGCGCTCCACGCAACCCCACGTGGTCAAAGTAGGGTAATCAGCCATGGGCTTGCATTTGAAAGAAGGCGCAGACGACGATCTGGTCGAGAACCACGAAATCAACGTCACGCCGTTTATCGACGTGATGCTGGTGCTGTTGATCATCTTCATGGTGGCTGCACCGTTGGCCACCGTGGACATCAAGGTCGACCTGCCGGCCTCCAGCGCCAAACCGGCGCCACGGCCAGAGAAACCGGTATTCCTCAGCGTAAAAGCTGACCAGCGCCTGTTCCTCGGTGAAGACGAAGTGAAGGCCGAAGCACTCGGCGCCACCCTCGACGCCAGGACCAAGGGCAAGAAAGACACGACGATCTTCTTCCAGGCCGATAAAGGCGTGGATTACGGCGACCTGATGAGCGTGATGGACAACCTGCGCTCCGCCGGTTACCTGAAGGTGGGTCTGGTCGGGCTTGAGACGGCAGTCAAGAAATGATCACGACGCGCCATAAGCTGACGCGTTACAGCGGGAGCCTGGCCGTGGTGCTGGGCGTCCATGCGCTGGCCATTGCGCTGGCGGTGAACTGGACGGCGCGCCCACCGATTGAATTGCCTCCGCAGGCGATGATGGTCGAGTTGGCGCCGGTTCCGGCCCCGCCACCGCCGGCACCGCCGAAGGTGATCACGCCGCCTCAGCCACCGGCCCCGGTGGAAGAACTGCCGATCCCGAAACTGGCGCAAGTGCCTAAGGCAGAAATTGCCGTGCCGAAACCGGTCAAACCCAAGCCCAAGCCGCAACCGCCCAAGCCTGTGGAGAAAAAGCCGGAGCCGCCGAAGGAAAAACCGTCCGAGGAAAAACCGAGCGACGCGCAACCGACCCAGGCCCCGACCGAGAAATCCGCACAACCGGCGCCAGGTCCATCGCCCGCCCAGCAGGCCGCCAAGGCCAGTTGGCAAGGCACCCTGCTCGCGCACTTGGCCAAGTACAAAAAGTACCCGGCCAGCGCGCAATCAAGGGGCAAGGAAGGTCTGAACCGCCTGCGCTTCGTGGTCGATGGTGAAGGCAATGTGTTGTCGTTCGAACTGGTGGGCCGTTCCGGCAACGCCGACCTGGACCGGGCGACCCTGGACATGATCAAACGTGCCCAGCCACTGCCCAAGCCACCGGCGGACATGCTGAACAACGGCTCGATCGAAATCGTTGCACCGTTTGTTTATTCGCTGGAAAAACGCCGGCGCTAAACAACACACGGCACCTGTAGGAGCGAAGCTTGCTCGCGAAGAGGCCATCACATCCAACATCCATGTTGGCTGATAAACCGCTTTCGCGAGCAAGCTCTGCTCCTACAGGTTATGCAGCGGCCATAAAGGCACCGAAAGGTGCCTTTTGCTTATCCGCCAGCGGCAAACCCGCATTGCCCTGTGTCACTCAACACACTCTCTCTGATAACGTGCGTCTATCGATTGCAGCCGGTATGCTTGGCCCGCAACTTCATGGACGCTCGCTATGACTCTTACAGAATTACGCTACATCGTTACCCTCGCCCAAGAGCAGCACTTCGGCCACGCGGCCGAGCGTTGCCACGTCAGCCAGCCGACCCTGTCGGTGGGCGTGAAAAAGCTTGAAGACGAACTCGGTGTGCTGATTTTCGAGCGCAGCAAGAGCGCCGTGCGCCTGACTCCGGTCGGCGAAGGCATCGTGGCCCAGGCGCAAAAAGTCCTGGAACAGGCCCAAGGCATCCGCGAACTGGCCCAGGCCGGCAAGAACCAACTGACCGCCCCGCTGAAAGTCGGCGCGATCTACACCGTCGGCCCGTACCTGTTTCCACATCTGATTCCGCAACTGCACCGGGTCGCCCCGCAGATGCCGTTGTACATCGAAGAAAACTTCACCCACGTGCTGCGCGACAAACTGCGCAACGGCGAGCTCGACGCGATCATCATCGCCCTGCCGTTCAACGAAGCCGACGTGCTGACCCTGCCGCTCTACGACGAACCGTTCTACGTCCTGATGCCGGCCCAGCACCCCTGGACCCAGAAAGAAACCATCGACGCCGCCCTGCTCAACGACAAGAGCCTGCTGCTGCTCGGCGAAGGCCACTGCTTCCGCGACCAGGTGCTGGAAGCCTGCCCGACCCTGGGCAAAGGCAACGACGGCGCCAAGCACACCACGGTGGAATCCAGCTCCCTGGAAACCATCCGCCACATGGTCGCCTCTGGCCTGGGCATCTCGATCCTGCCGTTGTCGGCCGTGGACAGCCACCACTACGCCCCCGGCGTGATTGCCGTGCGTCCTCTGTCGCCGCCGGTGCCGTTCCGCACCGTGGCCATCGCCTGGCGCGCCAGCTTCCCGCGGCCGAAGGCGATTGAAATCCTCGCTGACTCCATTCGCCTGTGCTCGGTGGCCAAGCCACAAGCGCCGGTGGTGGCCGGTTAAGTCGCTGCCATGACCGAGTTGTCGCAAGTGTCGGTGACGGCACTCAAGGGTGTCGGTGAAGCCATGGCCGAGAAACTGGCCAAGGTCGGCCTGGAGAATCTCCAGGACGTGCTCTTTCACCTGCCGTTGCGCTACCAGGACCGCACTCGTGTGGTCCCGATCGGCCATTTGCGACCCGGTCAGGACGCCGTGATTGAAGGCACCGTCAGCGGTGCCGATGTGGTCATGGGCCGTCGTCGCAGCCTCGTGGTGCGGATTCAAGATGGCACCGGCGGCCTCAGCCTGCGCTTCTACCATTTCAGCAACGCCCAGAAAGAAGGCCTCAAACGCGGCACGCGGATTCGCTGCTACGGCGAAGCCCGGCCCGGCGCTTCGGGGCTGGAAATCTACCACCCGGAATACCGCGCCATTACCGGTGACGAGCCACCGCCAGTGGATGAAACCCTGACCCCGGTTTACCCGCTGACCGAAGGCCTGACCCAACAACGCCTGCGCCAACTGTGCATGCAAACCCTGACCCTGCTCGGCCCTACAAGCCTGCCCGACTGGCTGCCGACCGAATTGGCCCGCGGACTATCAACTGGCGCCGCTGGCCGATGCGATCCGCTACCTGCATCACCCGCCCGCCGATGCCGACGTCGACGAACTCGCCCTCGGTCATCACTGGGCGCAGCATCGCTTGGCCTTTGAAGAACTGCTGACCCATCAACTGTCCCAGCAGCGTCTGCGCGAAAGCATGCGTTCCCTGCGCGCGCCGGCGATGCCCAAAGCCACCAAGCTGCCGGCCAAGTACCTGGCCAACCTCGGCTTCACGCCGACCGGCGCCCAGCAGCGGGTCGGCAATGAAATCGCCTACGACCTCAGCCAGCACGAGCCGATGCTGCGCCTGATCCAGGGTGACGTCGGCGCGGGCAAGACCGTGGTCGCCGCCCTCGCCGCGTTGCAAGCGCTGGAGGCCGGTTATCAGGTTGCCTTGATGGCGCCGACCGAGATCCTCGCTGAACAGCACTTCATCACCTTCAAGCGCTGGCTCGAACCGCTGGGCATCGAAGTCGCGTGGCTGGCCGGCAAGCTCAAGGGCAAGAACCGCGTCGCGGCGTTGGAGCAAATCGCCAACGGCGCGCCCATGGTGGTCGGCACTCATGCGTTGTTCCAGGAAGAAGTGCAGTTCAAGAACCTCGCGCTGGCAATCATCGACGAACAGCACCGCTTCGGCGTCCAGCAGCGCCTCGCCCTACGGCAGAAAGGCGTTGGCGGACGGATGTGCCCGCATCAACTGATCATGACCGCCACGCCGATTCCACGGACGTTGGCCATGAGCGCCTACGCCGACCTCGACACCTCGATCCTCGACGAACTGCCTCCCGGTCGAACCCCGGTCAACACCGTGCTGGTCACCGATACACGGCGCGTCGAAGTCATCGAACGGGTGCGCGGCGCCTGTGCCGAAGGACGTCAGGCCTATTGGGTTTGCACGCTGATCGAAGAATCCGAAGAGCTGACCTGCCAAGCGGCGGAAACCACTTACGAAGACCTGACCGCCGCCCTCGGCGAGTTGAAGGTCGGGCTGATCCACGGGCGCATGAAGCCTGTCGAGAAAGCCGCGGTGATGGCGGAATTCAAGGCCGGCAACCTGCAACTGCTGGTCGCGACCACGGTGATTGAAGTCGGCGTCGACGTGCCCAACGCCAGCCTGATGATCATCGAAAACCCCGAACGCCTCGGCCTCGCGCAACTCCACCAGTTGCGCGGTCGTGTCGGTCGGGGCAGCGCCGCCAGCCATTGCGTGCTGCTCTACCATCCGCCGCTGTCACAGATCGGCCGTCAGCGCCTGGGCATCATGCGCGAGACCAACGACGGATTTGTCATCGCCGAAAAAGACCTCGAACTGCGCGGCCCCGGCGAAATGCTCGGCACACGCCAGACCGGTCTGCTGCAATTCAAGGTCGCGGACCTGATGCGTGACGCCGACCTGCTGCCCGCCGTGCGCGATGCGGCCCAGGCGCTGCTGGAGCGCTGGCCCGATCATGTCAGCCCGTTGCTTGATCGTTGGCTGCGCCATGGGCAGCAATACGGCCAAGTGTGAGCACCGTCGCAGTTTCTGGACCATGGCTTTAAACAAGCTGGTTATACTCCAGCAATTGTTTCAAAAACGGATACACACCATGACCGAAGCTGCCCTCATCCCCGAAACCCCGCACGCTCCGTCTGTTATTCGGCTGCTGCTCGGCAAACTGGGCATCGCCTACGAAGAAGTCCTCGACCATCACGGCCTCAACGCCGCACGTAAAGTGCAGGCGGTTTTGCTGGATGATGCGGTCGGCGCACTCATGGTGCTGTTCCCGCAGAGTCAGTTGCTGGACCTCAATCGCCTCGCCGAACTGACGGGCCGCCGACTGACTGCTGTCTCGACCGAACGCCTGGAGAAGATGCTCGGCAAACACAGCCTGAGCCTGCTGCCCGGCCTGCCGGCGCTGACCAGTTCACCGTGCCTGTACGAAGAAAGCCTGCTGCGCGAGCCGAAGTTGCTGATCAACTCGGGCGAGCCGAATGTGCTGCTGGAAATCACCAGCGAAGCCTTCAAGAGCATGCTGACCAAGGCCAGCGCCGCCAACTTTGGCGAAGCCCTGACCAGCATCCGCCCGAACCTCGACCGCCCCGACGATGACCGCGAGGAAATCACCCAGGCCGTCCAGGCGTTCACCGCGCGGCGCATCCAGCAACGCCTGGAAGCCACCATCGAGATTCCGCCGCTGGCCGAAACCGCGCAAAAAATCATCAAACTGCGGGTCGACCCCAACGCCACCATCGACGACATCACCGGCGTGGTTGAAACCGACCCGGCTTTGGCCGCGCAAGTCGTGAGCTGGGCGGCGTCGCCGTATTACGCCTCGCCGGGCAAGATTCGTTCGGTGGAAGATGCGATCGTTCGGGTGCTGGGCTTCGATCTGGTGATCAACCTGGCCCTGGGCCTGGCCCTCGGCAAGACCTTGAGCCTGCCCAAAGACCACCCGCAACACACCACGCCGTACTGGCAGCAATCGATCTACACCGCCGCCGTCATCGAAGGCCTGACCCGCGCCATGCCCCGGGCCCAGCGCCCGGAAGCCGGCCTGACCTACCTCGCCGGCCTGCTGCACAACTTCGGCTACCTGCTGCTGGCCCACGTCTTCCCGCCGCACTTCTCGCTGATCTGCCGCCACCTGGAGGTCAACCCGCACCTGTGCCACAGCTATGTTGAACAACATCTGCTGGGCATCAGTCGCGAACAGATCGGTTCCTGGTTGATGCGCTATTGGGACATGCCGGATGAGTTGGCGACTGCGCTGCGCTTCCAGCACGATCCGGGCTATGACGGCGCCTATGCCGAATACCCGAACCTGGTATGCCTGGCGGTGCGTTTGCTGCGCAGTCGCGGGATTGGCTCCGGGCCGGATGAAGACATCCCGGATGCGTTGCTGGAGCGTGTGGGCCTGACCCGCGACAAGGCCAACGACGTGGTCAGCAAAGTGCTTGAAGCCGAAGTGCTGCTGCGCGAACTGGCTTCGCAGTTCACCCAGGCCTAAAAGCTTCGCGGGCAAGCCTCGCTCCTACAGGAGCAAGGCTTGCCCGCGATGAACCCAACTCGGTCTTCCTGTCTACCTGATCGTTCCCACGCTCCCGCGTGGTAACGCATCCCGTGACGCTCCGCGTCACAGCCCCAACACCGAACTCAAGCCTTAGGCTTAGCCTTCCTCGGCTTCAAATACTTGGTCAACCCCTGGAACCAGATCACCAGCGCCGGGTTGCCCTTGATTTGAATCGACTTGTCCTGAATCCCCGTCATAAACGCCAACTGCTTGTTCTTCGCCTGCATCGTGGCAAAGCCATACGCCGCGTCTTTAAAGGCAATCGCAAACGCCGGTTCGGCATACACCCCGGACTTGCTGGTGATGCGCTGATCCTTCACGCGAAAATGCCGCGCCACCTTCCCGTCCAGGGTCTGGAGTTGAAACACCAGTTCCTTGTCCCCCAACTGCTGTTGAAACGCAGGATTGGTCCGACTGGCCTTACCCATCAACAAACCCAGCATCCACAGAAGAAAACGAAATTTCATGCGCACAGCCTCAAAGAAAAATGAACGGCCGGCGCAGTGTAGCGACTTCAGACGATAACGACACTATTGCGTTGTGTTTGAAGAAGATGATGCGGTTTTTGGCGTCAATGACTGCCAAGTCACGCTTTTCAACTAACGAGGCAACGCCTCTACGGCCCACGATCAACGATTGATCGGCAACTGAAAACGCATCCGCTGCCCACATAGATCCAGGTCTTCTCGGAACAGACCGTAAGCCATCTCACAGTGACCAGCCACGTAGTGCTGCCATACCGGGTCAACCAGCGGCTCGCCTCCCAACCGCTGCGCTGCTGCCTCCATCGTCATGGCGTTGTCTTTACCCACCATCGCCAGGGTCGCGTTGTAGAAACCATCGTTGGTCATCCCGGTCTGCAAATACATCAATTCGTTCAGCCGGCCATTGGTGGTGTGCAGCAGACAGGACCACTTTTTGAGTGCCGCCGCCTCACCCGCCTCAGCCTTTTGATAAAGCGTTTCGCAGTATTCTTCCTTGAACTTCACCCAACTGCGCTGCACATCAATCAATAACTTCCTGTTGTCCGGGGCCAAGCTGGCCTGCGCTTTTTTGTATTGATCGTTCAATGCGGTGTCGAGTGCATCGAAGGTTTTTTGGCTGCAGATCAACCAATCAGGTGTTTCAAAACTGTCGACATTGCAGTTCGGCTGGGCGAAAGCCGAGAACATGGACGCCGCCAGGACCACGCCTGCGAAATTCACAAACGCCTTCTTGCATCCGTTCATTCCACCACTCCACTGCTACGCTCAGCCACTCGCGCAGGAATCTTCGACGCCTTGCCCGCGTCGCTCATTAGCGAGGCGTACTTCGTGTAAGCCTGTGCCGCCAGCGCTTTATTCTTCAAACCCCAGTAACTGTCGGCGAGGTTCAGATAGGCCACGGTGCGTGTGGGATTTCGGGCAATCACGGCGTCCAGCAACTCGATGGACTCTTGGTAATAACCTGTTTCACCCAATAGAAACCCCACGTCGTTAGACCAGCCGGGTAACTGAGGAAAGTCATACTTTTGCGCGATGTAGTTGTCCGGATCGCATTGACCTGCGTTGTCGTACATCAGGAAGCTTCCCATCACCTCCGAGAGCGCCTCGGTCTGCCCTTTTCGATACAGCGCCAACGCCTTGTCGAGCTGTTCCGCGACGTCCGTCATCATCAATTTTTTGTAATCGCCGCCCGCTTGAATGCGCAACTCAGACAACTGCTCAAACAGCTTGCGACCATCGAAAGATGCCAGGGACATTTCGCCGATCAGGCTTTTTGGGACTTCTTCAACACTGACAAGCGAGTGATCGCAGGACTCGTTGTTGACGACCTGCAATACATGTTTCAGCTCGAACTGCCGGGAGCTTTTGTTGTAGCGAAACACCAGGTTGAAGTTATAAACGGCGTTATCTTCTTCGCTGCTGACCAGTACAAGGGCGTTCCCGGCCTCGGCAGAAGGCTGCTTGACCGACACGGTGTCACTTTGCGGATCGATGACCTTCAGCACGCCTGCCGGGTTGCTGATGATGTGGACGCTGAAGATATCGCTCATGGCCGACGAGTATTGGCTCTTGATCAACGGCAATGCCTTGGCCGTATCCAGCAGGATGTCGTTGCCGGTGCCGTGTTCAGGTGTGATCTGCAGGCGGCGGTAGTCTGCGCCGGCTTCACCGGACAGCACAGACACGTTTTGACGGGATGCGTCACCCAATAAACTGGCCTGTTGCTGTTTGATCACCGTTGGCGGATTGGCACCGGAACTTGGTTGCGCGACCTTGCCCGTACTTTGCGAAGCCGTTTCTTTCAAGGGCAGCGCGCAGCCGGAATCACACGCCAACTTCAAAAGCTCAGGCGCGTCCGTCCCCTCGAACACATAAGTTGCCGCGCCATTGCGTTGCCCGTCGCTGTACACCGGCACACTGACCGCCAGCGAAGCGGCGGCCGAAGAGGCCGGAGCAGGTTCAACAACCGTTACCACGTTTGCTTCAACGTCCTTGCAAAGGGTATCGGCTGCCGACTCCAAGAGTGACTTCCCCGTATGCGCGCCCAACTTCGCACTGACCGGACGGCAGTCATAGCCATGCCAGTAAGGGCCCACTTGCATCGAGATATTCTGGGAAAAAATATAGAGATGGTTCAGGACGACTTCTTTGCCGTCATAACTGAAGACCACCCAACGGCGAGACTTAGCGGAAGAGTAATTTTCACTGTCCAGAATGTACTGATTGCCGGATCGATACAGCGCGTTGGTAAACATCGCGCCGGTATATTCCGCGTCGTCGAACAGTCGCTTTCCTGAGCTGGCATCTAAAACATAGCCCTCGTCATCCAGGGCCACTGAACAACTGCCGGTCGCCTTGCCGTAATACCCACAGATCGTTGCGTGGGGGAAAACCGACTCAGCAGCACTCGCACCAAAGCTCAATAGCGCCATCAAGAACATTGAAATCTTCAAGGTAAACAGCTTCACCACTGACACCCCTTCTCGGCAGAAGACTCAGTCAACGGGTGATGATCAAACTCAAACCGTTTCTTGGTTTTGGCATTGGTGTAGGACATGCCGTAAATCAACGCACCCTGGCGCACCATGACGTATTCACCGGTGACGGCGCCGCCCACGACTTCGACCCAGGTGGTGGTGAATTGAAAAGGCCGGCCCTCGGCCATTTCTTCTTGCTCGGTACTTTTGAACACCAGCGGGATCGACTCTTTGGACGTCCCATACTTGGCCCCCGCCCCGCTCCACTTCGCGGCCTCATCACGGTAGATCCTGAACTCAAGCTTTATGTTTTTGCCTTCCAGGGATTTAAAACAGTCAATTTCCGTTCCCACTTCGCTGTGAGCGAATGCGGGAAAGGCCAGCAACATCAGCGTCAATAACTTTTTCAAAGACAACTCCCTTTGCCAGATCGCTTATGAATCGGTGATTTTCAACAGCCGGAATTCGTTGTTCACAAACTCGTAATAGCGAGTCCGGTAGCGATTTTTCAGCTGTTTACCCTTCAGGTCTTCTTCGGTGTCGACGGTGATGCCGTAGACGATGATCAAGTTGCTGTCGGGCCGGTAAGACAGCGCCAGCGCGTTGCCGTCGTAGGCATTCGGCAGCCCCGTGGCGATTTCGCCCGTCTGCGCATCCAGCACTTCGACACACATCGTGCTGCCGCCACAGCCCATCCGGTGCAGAACGTAGTGCCCGGCGAAATTGACCTTGCCGGCGAGGGCTTGTGCGCGATCTTTATCCATCCATTGGTTGCTGTTTTCGTACGGCAGCGGGGCGTGGTTTGGGCCGGCAAACACTTCGGTGATGGTGAAGTCTGTGAAGGATGGCTCGGCGGCGAAGGATAAAGAGGTTGCACCGGCCAGGATGCAGCCCAATAAAATCGACAGTCCTTTCAAGTTGTAACTCCTGAACAAATTCACTGTTCCCATTGGCATCCCTTCTCCAGAGAAAAGTCGATATTCCACTTGTGAGAAAAATCGTACTGCTTGCCATTCGATTTCTTGGTGTAAGTCATGGACAGGACTGTTACGCCCTGACTCACCATTTCGTATACGCCGGTTACCTTCCCCTCAGAGACCTCGGTCCACGTAGTGGTGGCCAGCCAAGGCCTGCCCGGGCTCACTTCTTCAGATTCGCTGTCGGTTAAAACCAGAGGAATCGCCACACCGGAGGAAGCGTACTTAACAAACCCACCGTGCCATTTGTTCGTTTCGTCGTAATAGGTTCGCAGCTCGAAATTCACCGGGCTCGACTCACCTGTCCCAAAACAATAGATTTCCGACACCACCTCGCACCGACCCGCCAACGGCAGCACGCCAACCACCAACAGCAGCCATCTTTTCACTTCAAATCCCTTGAAATAACCCGCCTTCAAATCGAAAAGTCCTGCACTTCATCCAGCCCCCAACACCCCTCAAAACTGAACCGGTAAATCACCTGATAACCCGTATCCGGTTTTTTGCAGTTTCACCGTCGCCGACGTGTCGCTCTTGTCCACGATCTCTAGCGTCAGCCCTTGCATCTCACGCGCCTTCGCCTCGGGGATCAGCGGGAACACCAGGTCACTGCGATCCAGCAACGTACTGACCTGCTTCGGCTCAGGCTCGGCGTCTACCGTAATCAGCTTCTTCATCGGAACGCGGGTGAAGGTTTTTTGACTGGCCGTGCTTTCCATGAAGTCGGCTAAAAACCCTTCGAAATCCTTCGAGGGACAGCCCAACACCTGGGCTTGTTCGGCAGGTTCCGGCATCAGGCAGGGCTTGGCCGGGTCAACCTGTATGCCTTGAGCGCTCAACTGCTCTGCGTTAGTGCGTGAATCTTCCTGTCCCATGTTGGCCGCCGCCAGGTAACAGGCCAGTGCCCGTGGCGAATCCTGAATGCCCAGGGTGCCACGTTGAAAGGCACTGCCCAGGTCATTGAGCGCATAGGGCGAACCTTGCGCAGCGGACCTTTTCAGCGCCGCCAGGGATTTTGCCGGGTCGGCGCAAGGACGCGGGTCGCCATACTCACCCTCGTCACAATAAAACCCGGAAAGTGCATGACTGGCCTGGGCCAGCGTTCGGGAACCTTGGCTCAAAAGCTCGAGAATTTTGCTGTTGTCCAGGCGCGGCGCCTGCCCCGAAAGGCTGACTGACGCGGCAGCATAGGCCGCCTGGTCGTTACCTTGGGCGGCACCGTCCAGGTAACTGTCCAGGGACGAAACATACAATTGCACATCAGCCGGATACCCCGACTCGTTCGTCAGCTTGTCATACAGCGCCCCTCGCTTGAGGGCGCGGGCACCCGGCGCAGCGCGCAGTTCGCCTTGTTGCTCTGACAGCACCTTTTCCAGTGACCAGTCTTCGACCCGCACCAATTTCCAGCAATCGCCGAACTTGAACGTGAAGGCCTTCAGCACTTCGCCTTTGTGGTCGCGGACGAACACATAGTTGGGCAACTGAACCTGCAAACTCAGCCCGGATTTCGCGATGTAATCCGCCGACAGCTCAGTCAGTGATCGCGGCCCCAGCGTCGCCACCTGCCGTTGCACCACCCGGGGTTTCGACCCGGTGGAGACCACCGACAACTCCATCACCGGCGAAGCGACAAAGGCTGGCTGCGTGTCCACATTCGCCGTAAACGCGATGATGAACTGCGCAAAATTGGCGCTGGGGCATAGCACTGCACCCGGCTCCGCCGCAAACGCCGCCGACGACATCACCAGCGCCCACCACGCCAGGTACCCACGCTTCAAACCCGCCACAACAGAATTCCTTTTCATCAAAAAACTACTTCACCAACGTCAGTTCACCATCGCGATACAACACCTCACACCCCAGCCATGCCACATCAACTTGAGGCAACACCGCCGAAGGCTTGCGCAGTTCACGCAACAAGGTCGAGCCGTGGGACAAGCGCCCACCCATGCGCGCAATCACTGCCCGCGCGGCCTGGTAGTGCGCGTGGCGACCGGGGTCCAGGGTGTCTTCGAGCAAAATGTCGTCGCCCAGAATGCCTTGCACCTGCCCCGGATAAATCATGAAACCCGTCGCTTGCTCGGTGCCTTCGCGACCGTCTTGCCAGAAGCTGCCGTCGCGGCTGCGAATGTCTGGATGCGGCGCGAACCAATGCACTCGATCCGCCATCGGCATGGCGTGGTGCAGGCGGAAGAACACCCGCATCAGGTTGTCGCGATACCACTCGCGCACTTGCAGGTAGTAGCCTCGCAGGCCCGGCAGGCCAGTGGAATGGGCGACACGGATAAGCCCCGACCATTGCGGGAAGGCCTGCAACGGCAAGTCAGTCGGTGCCGGCCGTGGCGTGGCCGGATCGGTTTCCCAAGGCAATCGATGCGGGCTGTTTTCAAGATCTTCATACGCCGTCGGCGGCCGGCCCAGCAGATCGCCGCCGCTGCTGGCCAATGATGTGGCGATGCACAGATTGCCTTGCACCACGAACACATAGAACCGGGTGAACCAGTCGGCCAGTTGTTGGCCGTTGGCACCTTGGGCGATCAGTCCGGACAGTTCTTCGTCGAAGCGGCGCAAACGCGGTTCCAACGTCAGTAAGTGCCCGCGGGCGATACGTTGCATGCGCAGGAACAACGACAACGAACGCAGCATTCGCAGCGGTCGCCACGGCAGGTGCGGTGTCGCGCCACCGACTTCACCGGCATAGCTGCTGGCGGAAATGCCCCAGTCGGCCAGCCGCGCAAGAAACAGATCGTTGTTGATGTATGAGGCGCCGCCAAACACCGCGGTAAACGGCTCGTTGTCCTGCAACACCCGCGAGTCCCAACGCGCCATGATCGCCGGAATACTCGCCGCCGCACGCCGTTGCGCGTACTCCACGAACACGCTCGGTTGCGGTGGCAGGATCTCGGCAATGTTGGCGGCGGTCAGGTGCCGGCGCCAGCCGTAATCGCTGATCGGCCGGTATTGCAGCAACCAGAGTTGCTGGCCATCCCAGGCCCATTCGACGTCGCCGGGCACGTAGTGAAAGACCCGCAACACGCCTTGCAGAAAGCGCCACAACAGGTCCGCCGTCAGGCCATGGGAAGGCTTGAACGTGTCGCTGCTCCACGAATCACCGAGGCGGGAAATGATCGCGCGCTCGGGGCTGACCTGCCCGTCGGCCAGCGACTCGAGATGCCCTTCGACCCACTCCAGTTCCACCGACAGATGCCGCACAAACCCGATCCCGGACACCTTGGGCGTGATGAAGCGCTGCACCACCACTTCTTCCACACCCGCCGCGCTCAACTCGGCGATGCGCGCCGACACGTTGGACGTCGGTTCGCGCAGGAACGTGGTGCTCAACCCGGCATTCGCCGCATCGGCCTGATCCTCGCCATAACTGGAGGAACGCACCGCCCACGTGGCGTCCGGTTGACTGGCGAGAAACGCCGGCAAGCGCGGATCGTGACCCTCGTTGAGCGACAGCGCCGGCGGCACCGCTTGCCCGGCCAACTCGGCCAGGCGCAAGCGACCACCCTTGGTGTGCGCAACGAATCCGCATTCGCCCGATTCCAGCCATGCGGCGAACTCGGCCGGTGAGTCGATCCACGGGTAATGGCCCCAACCGGTTTTCAAGCTGATTGTGAGATCTGCGCGAGCCAGAATCGCCGACCACGCGGCAGCCTGCGCGATGCCGAGCACGTTGTCCTGATCGCCCCAGACCAGCTCGACCGGGTCGGTGATCCACTCCAGCAGCGGCAACGCCGTGTCGGCGCGCACCAGGTCCCAGTGCGGCACAAACGCGCGGCAACGAGCGTATCCGGCGCCCATGCGCTGGTACTGCGCGGGCGTCCAGGTCTGGTTGGAGAACTTGTGCGCGAACACCGCGGGTTTGTTCGACAGCAACCAGTGAATGGTCTTGCGAATCGGCAGCGGCGACATCAACGCCGGCAACCGTCGTTGCCACAAAAATGCGCCGACCGGCGCCAGCAACACGCTGCGGCAAAAGTGCCCCGGCTGACGTTGCAGCGCGTGCAACACCAGCAACGCATTGACCCCGACCGCCATGATCGCGCTGCCTTCAACCGTCATCGCCAGCAACGCTTGCGCGTACGCCGTAAGGTCTTCGCACGGCGCCTGTGGATTGCTGCCGAAGCCCGGCAATTCCAGCGGCACCACGTGGTAGCGCTGAAAGTGCGGCAGCGCGTCATCCCACCATTCGGCGGCGCTGCCGTTGCCGGCCAGCAGGTACATCACAGGCTTGCTCATGGACAATCCTCAGGCCAGGTCGCGCAGGGCAGCGTCGAGGGTCGGGTAACGGAAGGTGTAGCCGGCCTCGGTCAATCGGCTCGGCACCACCCGTTGCCCATCGAAAAACAACTGCGCCATCTCGCCGGCCAGTGCGCGTACGGGCGCGGCGGGAATGTGGAACCACACCGGGCGCTTCAGGGCTTTACCGACGCGGCTGGCGAACACGCCCTGACTCACCGCATCCGGCGCCACCAGGTTGTACGTGCCGCTCAAGCTGTTGTCATCGAAGGCACGGGCGATCACTTGAATCACATCGTCGCGATGCACCCAACTCATGATCTGCTGCCCATCGCCCATGCGCCCGCCGAACCCCAGGCGAAACGGAATCAGCAACGGCAACAACGCGCCGCCCGGGCCGAACACCACGCCCAAGCGCAGCACCACCTGACGCACGCCGAACTCGGTGGCCGGTTGCGCGGCGGCTTCCCACTGGGCGCACAACTCAGCCATGAAACCGTCGCCCTTGCTCGCGCCTTCATCCAGGCTTTCGCTGGCATCGCGCACGCCGTAAAAACCGATGGCCGAGGCCTGAATCCACAGCGCCGGTTTGTGTTTGGCGTTCTTCAGCCAGGTCATCAGCGCTTCGGTGGTGTTGACCCGACTGGCGATCAATTGCGCCTGGCGTTTCTCACTCCAACGCGGCCCGGCAACCGGCGCGCCCGCGAGGTTGATCACCACGTCGAAGGTTTCGTCGTAGCCGAGCTTGCTCAGGGAACGCACGCACCGGGCGCGCCCGTCAAACAGGTACGCCGCTTTCAACGGATCACGCGCCAAGACGCTGACCGTATGACCGGCGTCGAGCAATTGATTGACCAGCACTTCACCGATAAACCCGGTGCCACCGGTCACCAGCACGCGCTTATAAGTGCCACCCGCGAACGGGTTCGACGGTTTGCCTTCGCGCTGCATGCGCAACGCCGCCAAGCCATCGCGAATCCCCGAAGCCGTCACGCCAATCGCAAACAACGTCAGCAACCAACCGCGCCAGCCGAAATCTATCGCGGTCAGGCCCGTCGGCAGGCTCGCCCACTGCGCCAGTTGCACGCCGTACAGCGCAAAAAACGCCCCGCCATTCACCGCCAACACGGTGTGCATGATCCGCTCGATGGCCGGCAGTTTGCGGCTGCGATCCTCGACCACGAAATCCCACAGCGTCAGGCAAATCTCTAGGGCAAACAGCAGCGCAATCACAATCGCCCACGTGCCCTGGAACGCCAGATGCGCCATGCCCAGAAACAGAATCCCGTAGAAACACGAGCGCAGCGCATGGATCGACAACTCCAGCCGCGCACTGTGCCGATACGGCAGCGCGACGGTCAGTTCGTGGTGATAAATCGTATCCAGCGCACCCAAAATCGCCTGGGCAATCAGCAGCGCGACCGCCCAATCCAGAAGAGAAAAATCAGGCATGGTCAGCGTCACTCGGTGGGGTGTTTGAAGAGGCGGCGCGGCGGTCGTGGCGATACAGCCAGATCAGCGGCGGCAATAAAGTCAGTAGCGCGAAGCCGTCGATCCACAGGTTCACCCACAGCTGCGCCGTCAAGGAGAACCACATGTCCTGCGGCGCCCACAGCACAATGCCGGCGATCAACCAGCCCCAGGCCATGGGACTTTTCAGGCGATTGCCGATGCGCACGAGACCGAGCATGTAGAGCGAATAACTTTGCAGCGTGGCGCCGAACACGGCGAGCCACCAGAGTTGCTGCTCGCGGGCAGCGCGTGGTGGCAAGTCCGTCCAGAAGGCGTAGTCGACGTTTTGCAGGTAGACGTCGAGCCATCCCGAAGGGCCGACCCAGGTCAGCACGATACTGACCAGCAGATGCACCAGCGCGGCGGCGGATAGCCAAGCGACCAGGGCTTGGCGAAGGGTATTTGAGGGGACTGGCATTCCGTGTCCTGAGGGCTTCCTTGAGGGGGGCAAGTCTAAAGGAAATCGGGGACAGATTTATTTATTAATGGCAGTGGCGAGCCCCCACTCATAGGCCGAAGTATCGATCAGCAACCACCGGCATCGCCGCATTGCACCCAACCCCGAATCGCTTTGCCCTTGGGCGTTTTGAACAGCACCTTGACCCAACCCGCCTCAACCCCTTCCTGCAACACCGAATCACCCGGGATCAAATACATCTTCGTCACCTCCGCTAAAACCGGCGAACTGTAGAGGGAGGTCTTCTTGTTGATGGTGAGCGTTACTTTGTCTCCCGCTGCCCAGTGTTTATAAGCGGCGGAATTGAGTTTGGCGACGATGGCATCGGCGGTTTTATAGGGGAACGTGTAGACCAACTCCTCGGAGTCGAAATCGCGCACGATATCGCCGCCATTGCCGAAGTAGTTCGACAGTTGCTCATCCCTCACATAGCCCTTCGCCGTAGGGGAATACGCGTGAACGGTGTAGTACTCGCCCAAATAATTAACGCCGGTATCGGCTCTGATTCCGACGGCATGAATGACGAACAGCATTGGCTCGGCGTCGGGTTTGGCCTGAGCGAAGAAAGCCGCTTGTACGCGCCCGGTGGCCGCCAGAAATGGCAGGCCGCCGATGTTCGTCTTTTTACCGTCGGCGCAATTTACGAAATCGATGTCGATGGCTTTTTCGTCGGGGTCTTGGGATTCGTCTTCGGGCAGGTTGGTGTAGTTGAAAACGATAGCGCCCGATTCTGTTTGCAGCGCTGGGAAGGCTTCACTTTTTGGGGGATTGCAGGTGATTCGGGCGAGGAGTTTTTTCAGGCTCGAGACACCCTCTTCATAAAAGGTGTTGCACTGCGAAACCACGACAAAACCCTGGGCTGTTTCTGCTTGAAGTGTGTTGCAGACTAATGAGAACCCCTCAACATCATCCGGGCCAGGGTAGATAACGTTTTTCATGTCCAACAGCGTCCAGCCTTGCTGCTTCATTAACGCTTTTGCTGTGGGCGCAGCGTCCGAAAACTCCTGAAGTTCTTCAGCGTGAGGCACTTCGATCAGCTTGTTGTAACGCCGCGCACTGTCGATGCCGACAACCGCCAAAATGTCCGGCAGGTTTTTCCCGGAGACGACGAAGGTAGGCAGGTTATCGAAGACGTTGGTGGACTCAGGGTTGTTGCGGGGCACGAGTTTCAGGATGTTCACGCCCCCTTCCTGCATGCAGCTCGCGACCTTCAGATCTGTTTGCGGGACTTCGAACGGGCAAGGTGGGTCTTCAGCGAATGCATTCGCGCTAGCCAAGAACAGGCTGAGCAGGAAAGCAGCCTTCAGTGCTGCGCGGTTTTTGTTCACTAAACAATCCATGTCGATCACTCAAAAAGCCCTTGTTTAAGCTGTGCGGTGGCTGCGTTTAAAAGTGTCGGATCATCCGCTTACATTGCCTGCAAAACCATCGGATATTTCCTTCGATACGTGGGGGTGTTCGTGAACTAGGCATCGTTTGCGTTCACCGATAACCTCTTTTCGTCATCGCAAAAAACGGTGACCCAGACGTGCAAGTCCGGAATTGGTACACAATCGGTTATGGCTATTCATCGAGCGTTTTCTTATGCTCGCGAATCGTTATGGCGGCTGTGTGTGGGAGACCTTCGGGTCTGCCGGTTTACCGATTCCGGTCTTGCACACCCATACACAGCTGCCACCCCCATTCGAAGTGCGAGCGAATGGTGCCAGCTCAAAAAATCGGTGCTACTAAATGATTAAGCCAACACCTAATCCCCCTGACGAGTTATCCACATCCCCCTACGAATCCCTCGATTCGAAAAAACTCCACGAAGCCGCCGAACGCGCCCTCGACTACCACCTCGGCCCAAAACCCGACGTAAAACCCAAATCCAGGCCCCGCAAAGGTGCCCTGTTCAACGTCACCCCCGACCTCCAAACCGAAACCCTCCTGGCCAACGCGTCCGAAGACCTACTATCCATCAGCGCCATCGCCGCAGACCTCGCCGATGACGTGGAAGGCTCACGCCGCTCGGTAGCCTTGGCATTGAGTCGATTGGCGGATGGAGTGCATTTGTTGGTGGAGCGAGCGCTGGATCAAATTGATTCGCCAGATCCGGGGGCGCATCGGGCTAAGGCATAACGCGAACCTGGCTCGCCAGCCCAATAAAAAAACGGCCCTGGATTGGAATTACCAACAATCAGGGCCGTTTTTTGTTGGCGATTAGGAGCCTGGACAGACCTTGGGTTCGTCCATTTGCATCGGGTAGCTGTAGGGGTAGCTGGGAGAACCTCATCCGGTCGCGAATTCTGATCCAGAAACCTGAGCGCACAAACGCAAAGGACGGCTCATCAAGAGCCGCCCTCCAGCGTTTTGCAGTTACACAGTCTTTTCAGACGAGTTCAACTTACCAGCCTGATCGGCCACCATATCCATCCAACCTCCGGGCTTATCCTCATCGTTAGCCGCTTTGGCCACCAGACTTGCCAAGGCACTAGCGTCTTTCTTGCGGGCTGCTTCGACTGCCTGATGGGCCACCAGGATTTTCTGAAGGGCTGGAGTGTTTGCGTTGGCTGCGGTAAGCGGCTGCAGCGGTGGTAATGCGGCAACTTTAGCCACCATGTCGCCTGGTTCTTTGGTGAACGACCTCAATGAATCGAGGTTAGTGAGCATCGGTAGTGCAACACCGGTAAGCGGGTCGAAAGCGCTGATTTCCGGAAGACCAACTTTGCCGCTGAGTACTGGCCTCGCCAAGGACGGCAGGAACAGCCCCAGCAACATGCGAGGGTCTTTCCTCTTAATGCTCAGGCCTACGCTAGCCAAGGCAATACCAACTCCGATTACTCGTCCAGCAGTAACCAAGAGTGATAGTTGCTTATTAGATTCGTTATCGAAATGAACCAGTCGAATACGGAAATAGTCCGTAAAAGGTTCTCGCGGGCCGATAGCGGAATGGTTCATAAACCATGCACGGGAGTCATGAACCTGATTATCGAACAGTGCCACTAGATCTTCCTGACCGGGTCTAGGCTTATTCGGAGCGATAAACATTTTCTCGTATCGCTTTGTGCCTTCATCATGTAGGTATGCGTATTCCTCGGCTTCGTCCTCCTCATTTATAAGGAACACAGTACCGCCTAGAAGCATGTCGGCTACGCCACCAATAGTGATTGAATCATCTACCACGCCCCACTCTTTCAGGTAGTCGTGCCGGAACTCCCCCGCTGCTCCACTCAACTGACGATGATCTAGAGGAGGCTCAAATTTTTTCTCCCAACGCATTTTGTCGACTTTTTCTTGGCCGCCGACAATTTGTATATTCAGTTGGTTTTCCTTTTCCTCAGCCTCCGTACAAGTCGGCTCAGGCTTACCCTCAGCAGCAGCAGAAGTCTTGGCATCTCTGCGTGCCTGTATCGCTTCCCAAGCATCAATTTTGGCTTTTGGCATGTCAGAGGAAGAGCTTTGAAAGAATGGTTGCTTTTCTACGCCACCGGCATAACGGTCGATTCTCCATGCGGTAATTAGCACATGCTCCTGCTTCATTACCTCCTCTAAAGCACCTCCTTTGGCTTGCGCTTGCCAAGCGTTGAAGCGTCGAACCAAGTCAGCGCTGAAATCGAATTCGCCTAAGACGGATTTCTCCATAGCACGCCACACCTCGTGATCGGGCAGAAGGGCTTCTTTGGGGACTTGCAACGGAGCACCGGCCTTGAACGCTTCAGCGTAGAGATGATGCAGAGGAATCTGGGACAACAATTCGTGGGTGCCTGCGACTGCTTTGCCTTGGTCTTTCGGTGAATACCCGCCTCCTACGTCCGAGTGCACGCCAGGATAAAAATACTCGACGGTATTATCACGATAGCCGGACGGCGCTTCTGTATCCCGCTGACCATCAATTTTTTTTGGCCGGCGGCGTATAGAGTCCAGAGGAAAACTGGCGCGCTGCTCATGAGCCGAGACCAAATGCACGCAGCGCTTTAAAAAGTGACGATCTTCGGGAACTGTTGTGTCCAGACTCGCGGTGATCAGGTCTTCAGGCAACCGCATGGTGTCGTCAGCCCACCCCATATGCCCAGCAGCGAATGGCGCACTATCAGCCAGACCAACTGCAGCAACGGTGTCGCAGAGACCAAGAAACTCTATAGACAACGGCAAGCCTGCAAAGCGGTATTCCATGACGCCACTATCGCCTTGGCAACGCGTCAACGTTTGAAGCCAGTTAGCAAAAGTACGCGCCTGAGCAGCCCCACGGGAAAATCCATATACATACAAACGCATCGCTAGGATTCGAGGCTTTTGGTCTGCCTCATTGAACTTCTTAAGCTCTTTTTCTAAATCTTGGATATGCGGCCGCATAACTGCTTCGCGCTTTTTCTCTCCATTTTCCATCAGCCCTGCCGTCATGACAGTACCTAACCAAGAAGTCGCCATGCCCTCCACCAACTCTAACGTTTGATCTGGCGAAAGCGGATTTTGCTCCGGAATAGCATCCTTTAGGGCCGCAATCAGTCGGGTTAACCCCCAATTTATTCGATTCTCACCACCATTTGCGCCGATCAGGCCGAATGAGTCTGGTACAACTTCATTGATCTCAGGAAATGTTGTCCCCACCCCTGGACTATAGTAACGATAGTACCCTGTTTGGGTTGTAGGATCTGAACCTAAACTCGCATGAAATATACGAGCTATATTGCTACACGAGGATGGACTCGAAGAGCTGTCAGCTGCGTCATTATTGTTGGTTCCATCAAACGCAATTGTTATATGCAAAGCCTTACTGCATGGCGGACCGCTTTGAATATTGCCCATAGACTGGAGCAGTTTTCGTTGTTGGTTTGTAAAGCGTGTCTCATCCGCCTTTTGTTTACGTATATTTTCCGAAACCTGATTTGGATCTGTAGGCAAACGTCCTTGCCCAGGAAACACTGGTGGCACCAATGCAGAGGCTGGACGAGATTTAATCTCTGCGCCTATTTGTTTGGACATACCTTCGGCTCCTCCATAATCATTGGAAAGTTATAAGGATAGGCAGGATCTCCGCGCTTAATGTTGTCAGCTGAAACGCGAACTTGATCACATGGAAGAAAATGCACCTTCAAAGAGCCTGCAACTTCGTATTTTGGAATATCGACAGTCACCGTGTGATGCGTATATTGAGCTGCGTGTTTTTTTAACTCTGCACGAAAAGCATCCGTACCAAGAGGAGGCCATTTGGTTGACGAATTTGAATTAGGGTCTGCCTCCCACTCAACAATGGCTCTTAATCCAGGTGTCCATACCCTTGGTATTACACCACAACAAACTTCGCTTCCTCCACCTTGATGCGGGCCTATGTTCGGTCCTCCAGCGCCATTGACGGTAAATCTATTAATAGCGGCGGAAGTATGGTTATAGCCAGTAACCGATGTAGGGAGCATTTTTGACTGCGCCTGGCAGGCAGTCATGGTTAATATGCCAGCCAGCAATAAAATCGCACGTATAAAGCGTGATCTAAACGCTCTTCCAGAACGGGATAGAGCCTTCATAGGCATATCTGGCCTCAGTAATGATCTGACGAATGGAAATGACATTCCAAAATACCTGCTGACAACTTTCCCTATTAGATTTGACATACCTTCGATCCCTCCATATTCATCGGGTAATACTTAAATGCCCGGAGAACCGGGTTGATGCTGCCTGAGAATGTAAATATTTGCCCGCGAGATAAAAATCACATTTTTTTGTCGCCATCAGGTTCACGAGCCTCTCTAAATTTCCGGACATGTCGTCGACTCCTTTACCTGAAAATACGCCTTGTCGGGATAATTCTGATGCCCAAGGGTATAACAAGTCGTGGACACCCTTACTTGATCGCAAGGAAAAAAGTGAACTTGCAAAGCGCACACTTCTTCAGCGTATTTAGGGATTTCTACAGTAGCTGAGTGATGAGAATAACCAACGGTGTGGCGAATAGCGGCCTCTTTGACAATTTGGCCGTACTGATCACGCTCTAGGGATTCGTATGGCTTTGGGTCTTTGTCCCATTCGATAAACGCTCTAAGTTCAGAGGTCCATTGAACAGGAAGTACGCCGCAGCAAACCTCACCTCCAGCCTGATTGGGTGGAATCCGAGGACCGCCAGCGCCATTGATACTGAACCGTATAATTTCTGCGGAGGTATGGTTATAACCAGTTACCGGGGCAGACACCATTTCGGGGCCTGAATGGCACCCGCTTACCCCTACCAGCACCACCAACACCCACCCACGGACCAGCCAGGAAGCCATCACTTCCCCCGCCCCCCCCGCCAACCCACTCATCAAATCAACGCCCTAACCGGCTCATCAATCACAAACGGTGAGTTCTCCACCAACCATTGATCAATAAACGGTTCCCGCTCCTCCGGCTCGTTCAATCCCTTCTGGTTCGCCGCCAATTGGCTGCGATACAGATGACGAATAAGGCTCTCATTACGGCTTAAACCATAGTGCTGCGGGATGGCGCAGTGGTCGATGCGGTAGGCGTCGGCTTCGGTCCAGGCGAGCAGGTTGGCCACTTGTGCGTGGTCGAACATGACCGGGGCGCTGGGTGGGGCGGCGGCGTGGCGGACGTAGTTGCCGGGCAGGCTTTGTGGGCGTTGGTCGCGGTCGAGCCAGTGCCAGGAAATGATCGCGGCATGGAAGGCGTTGCTTTGCGCCGGTGTGAGGGTTTCGGCGACCGGCAGTAGCATGCGCGGGTCGTAGTAGCGCAACACGCCTTCCGAGCGGCCCTGATTCCATTGGGCTTGGAGGAAGCCGCGCAGGTGATCGGCCAAAGCTTCGAACGCCCAAGGGCTGAACAAGGCGACGACGTGTTTGTTGCAGTCGACGGCGCTGATGAAGGTTTTCAGCCAGGGCCGTTGGGACGTATCTACGCGCAGCAGCAGCGGGCCGAAGTCGGCGATGGCGACTTCCGGGGTGTTTTCGAACAGTTTGGCCAATTGTGGCGCGTCGGTTTGCTCTGCCAGTTCTTGCAGCAGCGGGTAGTCGAGGCTGGTGGCGTCGATCAGCAGGTCGAGGTGCTGGTGTTGCAGTTGCTGGGCGTTGACCCATAACTCGTCGAGCCAGTGCAGGTTGCTTGTGGTCATGAAGTCGTCCTTTATCGCGCGGCCAGGGCCTGGGCGTTTCGTTTGGCCCGGGCCAGGCATTCTTTGCAGACTGGCGGTGGCGGCATCGGCGTCGGGGCGTTGCCGAGTGCCTGGGGCGGTACGTCGCCAGCGATGTCCGTGTCGGCCGCGCCCGGCAGCACCGGCGGCTTGATCCCAATCCCGGTCCCACTCCCCGCCGACCCACCGGCATTGATCTTGATCACCGGCCCAACCACCGTAATCCCACCGGCATCCAGCTTGATAAAACTCCCCCCGGCCTTAACCGTGAGTTCCATCCCCGCCTCAATAACAATCTTGTCCCCAGCCTTCAGGTGAATCTCTTTCCCGGCACTGGTCAGCTGTGCAGTCCCGAGCTTCACGTGCTGGCTCTGGCCGATCGTCAGGTGATCGTCCATCCGCGTTTCGATCTTGCGATCGGCAATGGTGGTGCGGTGTTCTTCGGCTTTGAGTTCGGTGTAGGTGTTCTTCTCGACGGTGTCGTGGCGTTCGTTGCCGACGCGGATTTTTTGGTCGTGTTCGATGTTTTCATCCCAGTCTCGCTGGGCGTGGAGGTAGATCTGTTCGGCGCCTTTTTTGTCTTCGATGCGCAGTTCGTTGTAGCCGCCGCCTCCCGGTGAGCTGAGGGTTTTGAAGACGGTGCGGGTTTTGTTCGCCGGCAGTTCGTAGGGGACCTGGTTTTCCTTGTGGTAGAGGCAGCCGGTTACCAGGGGTTGGTCGGGGTCGCCTTCGAGGAAGGTGACGAGGACTTCCATGCCGATGCGCGGGATGGTGATGGCGCCGTAGCGGTCGCCGGCCCAGCTCGATGAGACGCGCATCCAGCAGCTGGTTTTGTCGTCGGCCTGGCCCTCGCGGTCCCAGTGGAATTGGACCTTGATGCGGCCGTACTGGTCGCAGTGGATTTCTTCGCCTTTGGGGCCGGTGACCAGGGCTGTTTGGCTGCCGAGGACGCGGGGTTTGGGGTGTTGCAGCGCCGGGCGGTAGAACACGGTCCATGGGGTGGCGAGGAAGCGGTTGCGGTAGCCCTGGTGGAAGTCGTCTTTGTTGTCGGTGGTGTCGCTGGTCACTGATTCTTCGAGGACTTGTGGTTGCTTGCCTTCGTGGAGGATTTCGGTGAGCAGCCAGAGGTCGTTCCACTCGGTGCGCGGGTGGTCGGAGAGTTCCAGGAAGTGGCCGCTGACCAATCGGGTCTGGTCGCCGTTGCCTTCGGCTTGCTGGTAGTCGGCGCGGTGGCGTTCGAGGGCGCGTTGGCTGAGGAACTTGCCGCGCGCGCGGTCGATGAAGCGGCCGGGGTAGTCGTAGTCTTCCAGGTCCGGTTCGGTGCTGTCGCCGTCGGGTTTGTAGGCAGACTCCAGTTGCAGGCGTGGCTTTTCAAAATCGTAGTCGCGACGGGTGACGCGGCCGGTGCGGGTTTCCAGGCGCAGCTTGAAGCCTTTGATCACCGGTTCTGCGGCGACCATGCCGCTGCCTTGCACATACGCCGTTGGCTGGCCGAGTTTGGGGAACACGGTCTGGTCATCGCCGAACACCAGCAAATGCCCTTTTGGCGTGTGCTGGAAGTGGTAGTGAATGCCTTCTTCTTCGCACAGGCGCTGGACGAAGTGCAGGTCGGTTTCGTCGTACTGCACGCAGTAATCACGGTCCGGGCAGGTAACGCTCAACTGGAAGTTGTAGGCGTTGGCCTTGATGCCGTGTTCTTCGAGGATCAGCGCGATGATTTTCGGCGCCGACATCTGCTGGTAGATGCGCTGGTTGGTGCGGTGGTGCAGGTATTGCAGTTGCGGCACCAGGGAGATTTTGTAGCGGGTCAGGCGTTTACCGGCATCGCCTTGGGCGACGCGGTAGATCTGGCCGTGGATGCCGGAGCCTTGCGGGTCGAACGCCAGGAACGCCTGTTTGTGCAGGAGTTTTTCCAGGTCCAGGTCGGGGTTTTCGCTGACCAGTTCCACTTCCATGCGATAGGGCTGGCTGATGCCTTCGGTGCCGGTGAACGACAGCACTTGCAGGTCGCCCACGTAGTCTTCAACGGTCAGGCTGAAGTGCGTTTCGTTAGCTGGGTTGAACATTGGTCGGTCCCTGTTCGAGTGTCATCCGTTACGCCGAGAGACGCAGGCGTTGCAGCCAGGACGAGGTGGCGCCCATGGCGTCGCGTAATTGAGCGGCGCTGACCGTACGATCAGCCGCGTTGAAGGTCAGCGCGTTGCGCAGGGCTGGCCAGCAGTGTTTCGGGAGGTTCTTGGGTGCGTGCAGTTCGCGCTCCAGACGTTCGTCGCGGGCCTGGGTCGAGGGCAAGCGGCGGAACGGGTGTTTGCCGCTCGCCAGTTCGTAGAGCACGCAGGCCACGCCATAGACGTCGGCGCTGGCGGTCAGCGGCTGGCCTTCGAGCAGTTCCGGGGCGGCGTAGCCGGGGGTCCAGGCGTTGAAGCGGCTGCGGCTCAGGTGCGGCAGGCCGGGCAAGATGCCCTCTTCGGCCTGGCCGAGGCCGAAGTCGAACAGGCGCACGCCCTCCTCGCTGAGCATCACGTTGCTCGGCTTCATGTCGCCGTGCAGCACGCCGCGAGCGTGGGCGTAGGCCAGCGCGTCGAGCAGCGGCAGCGCGATGTCGCGCAGTTCTTTCCACGGCAGGCCGGTGGGCCGCTCGCAGAGTAATTTGTCCAGGGTCAGCCCACGCATGAGTTCCATGGTGATGAAGGCGCGCTGGCAGTCGGTGTCGACTTCAAAGGTGTGCAAGCGCAGCACGTTGTCGTGGCGCAGGCGTCGGGTCAGGGCGAACTCGCTGTAGAGCAAGGCACTGGCGTCCGGCGATTCGGCAAATTCTTCGCTGAGGATTTTCAGCGCGATGTAAGGGTCGGGATCGCCGAACTGTTCGTTCAGCAAGTCCCGTGCGCGGTAAACCGCACCCATGCCACCGGCACCGAGCAGGCGCTCGATGCGGTAACGCCCGCCCAGCACGTCGGGCAATTCGCCGACGCTGGCCCGTGTGGGCGCCAGTGCAGGTTCAGCCTGATGAGATTTGGCAAACGCAAAGTAGGTCAGGTTGTTGTCCTGCTCTTCGCTCACCAGCAGGTCGTCGATCGGTCGCATGAGTTCAGTCATTGGCGGATCACCACGGCAGTCAGATTGTCCCGGGCCGCGCCACGCAGAGCGCTGTCGAACAGACGCTCCAGCGCAACGTGCGGCGCGGTCAGGCTCAGGGCGTTGCCCAGGGCATCGCTGCTCAGGCCTTGGTACAAACCGTCGCTGCACAACAGGAACGTATCGCCGGGGTAAACCTCGAGTTCGAGCACGTCCAGCGTCAGCACATCGGCCGCCCCGACCGCACGGGTCAGGGCATGGGCCGAAGGATGGGCGCGGGCGTCTTCGAGGCTCATGTTTTGCTCGTCGATCAGTTGCTGTTGCAGCGAATGGTCCTTGGACAGCTGATACAAACGCTGGCCACGCCACAGATAGCAGCGGCTGTCGCCGGCCCAGATGCAGGCCGCGCGACTGCCTTCCACCAGCAGCGCCACCACGGTGCTGCCCATGATGCTGTCGTGGCGCCCGGCGGTGACGGTCAACTCCTGACCCAAGCGGCGGTTGATCCAGTGCAAGCACTGGCGAATGCCCTTGAGTCGTTCGTCGAAGTCATCCTGCACCGGCAGTTCCGCCAGGCTGGCGACGATCAACTGGCTGGCAATGTCGCCAGCCTGATGACCGCCCATGCCGTCCGCGACCACCCACAGCCCCTGCTGTGGCGCGTCGAGGAAGGCATCTTCGTTGCGCGCCCGAACCTTGCCAGGATCGGTACGCGCAGCGCTGCGCCAGGAACTGGCAACCGCCATCAGAGTTGCACCGGCATACGGAAGGTCCGCAGCACGCCCATGTCGAACGGGTTCGGCGTGCGTTGGCTCGACAGCAGGTAGTTGGCGCGCAGGCCACCCACGTCCGCTTTGAGCACCAGCACGTCGCGACCGTTCAGGTACTCGGTCTGCATCAGGTCGAACAGACGGAACAGCGACCAAGGGCCGGTGTTCTTCTCGATACCGATCGGGCGGCCGGCCATTTTGTCGAGGACCAGGCTGGTGCGGCCGTCTTCAGCATCGGTCGGCCATTTGAACGACACCGGCACGATCGGGCCGTGGCGGTATTCGATGGTCTTGTCGCCAAACTTGAACTCAGAACGGCTGACGGCCGGGTCGAGGGTGTACGGCTCCAGTTTGAATTGCACTTGCGGCTCGGCCGGGTTCTCGGCAAAGAAGCTCTGGCGAATGGTTTGCGCTGCCGCCATCTGGTCGAGGTAGACCTTGGAGATCGGCAGGCTGTGGCCATCGACGCTGCGCATGCGGTAGTTGCCCGGATCGCCGCTGACGAAGGGACGCATGTAGGTTTCGAAGAAGCGGTCGTTGATGCCTTGAGCCTTGAAGAACTCGCGGAAGTCGCTGATCGCCACGTCGCTGGTGCTGTGGGCGCTGAACGGATAACGCTTGTTGATCGCTTTGCCGTAGAAGCTGTACAGCTCGCTCTGATAACGCTGGTTCAGGTACTGGTAGGAATCGTTGAGCACCAGACGCCAGGTGTCTTCGGCCAACACGTTGAACCAGACACTGACCGGACGCGGCAAACGGTTGGACGCGTTGCGCAGGTTGCTCAGCGCATCACGCTGGCCACCCATGCGGGTCTTGGCCATTTCGAACGCGGCTTGCTCCGGCGAACTGGCGCGGGCCAGGCTGGCCACTTGCAGTTGCAGGTCGTTGAGCGCGGTCAGCGCCGGGGTCAAATCAGCGGCCGGGCCGTTGTTGTCATCCAGCAAGCGGTGCAGCGGTTCGAAGCGCCGTTGCAGGGATTTCTTCGCGGTGTCCGGCAGGTTTTTGGTCGCCGCCATGTCCGAGGCTTTATCCGCTGCGGCCGCCGCCAGTTTGCCGACTTTGCCCAACTTGCCCTTCTGATCAGCCAGTGCGCCAGCCGCATCCGCCGCTTGATCAACCGGATCGGCTTCTGCCGGGAACCGGGTGTTCTCGCGCACTTCCACCAGCAGTTGCAGGACTGGGGAGTTGGCCGAGGTCAGGCCCGCCAGTTGCTCGGCGCCCTCGCTGAAATCGCTGATCGGTGGCAGGGCAACCTGGCCCACCGCTTCACTCCAGAAGTTGGCGTAGTCGCGGAAGTACAGTTGCTCCAGTTCGACCATCAGGCGACGCAAGTCCATGCCGCTGATGCCCGAGCCTTCGCCCAGCACCCAGTTGTCGCGCAGGATATCGGTGACCAGCGCCGAACCCTGGATCGAGAAGTACTGCTGATAACCCTGTTGGGTGTAGAAGCCCGGGATCACGTAGTCCGTGCCGACAAACAGCGCCGCTTGCGGGCCCATGTGTTGGCTCAGACGGTATTCCGGCAGGTTGCGGGCCTGCTCGCGCAGCATCCGGTAAACCACGTTGGCCAGGGACTCGCTGCGCAAGACCTGACGGGCCTGGGCCACCAGTTGATCGTTGAGCGGGTAGATAAACGGCTGCTGCAACAAGCGCTCGAAGTGCGTGTTCAAACCGTTCTGCACCGCGGTGTTACCGGCGTAACGCGTGGACCAGTCGGTGGCGACCCAATCCTTGAGCCAGCCTGCATCGCGGCGATCCTTCATGTTCAGCATCAGGTACGCGCGCAGGCTGTTGAGCAAGCGCTCGCGGTCCTGCATGTTGGCGCGGATCTGCCCTTCGAGCAGGGTCGCGACCCGTGGTAGCAGTTGCGCCTGAAGCTCACGCTCGTAGGCTGCTTTCACTACCGGGTTGGACTCTTCGCCCTGGTACAGACCGCCGCGCTCGTGATAACTCACGTCACCCTTGTTCGGGAAGACCTGGGTCGCCGCGTAGCTGGTGTCGAGGGTCTTGAGCACGGCCATGGAGTCGTCACGCGCGGTCAGTGCCGAGCGCGATTGCGTCCAGTTTTGTGCCAGGTTGCGCAGGCTTTCCAGGCGCTCGTAGTTGGCCGAGAATCCACCGGCCCACAGGATGCCGAACAGCGCCAATGCCGCCAGCGCCCCCACGTACAAGGCACGCTGGCCCCAGTGGATGCGGCTGCGCTCGCGCTTGTCCAGGCCCGCCAGATCGGCTTCCGGGAAAATCACGCGGCTGAGCAAATGGTGGATGAAGCGCGAACGGCCACTGCGCAGGGTCGGCAGCACGCCGGCATTCAGCCCCAGATTGGCGCCGATGCCGGCGGTGGTCTGGTCCATTTCCTGGGTCAGGTGCGGTGCGCTGGTCAGGTAGAAACCACGCAACTGGCTGACACGCTGGTAGCGGTTGCCGGTAAACGCCATGTCGACGAACAGGCACAGGCGCTCGCCGATCTGCCCCAGTTGATGCGGGAAGTCGAGAATGCGGCCACGGCGCTGGGTGTCGCGCTCCTGGTGCATGCGCATGATCACTTGGCTGTTCAGACGACGCAGCAGCTCTTCGAACTCGGCGCGCAGCACGGCGACATCGGTACCGCTCTGCTCTTTGCGGAAGCTGGTGCCGAGCACCTGATCGCTTTCTTCGCGGGTCAGTTGATCGAAGAACTCGTCGAAGCCGAGCAGGCGATCAGCCTTGCTCAATACGAGATAGATCGGCACGTCGACGTGCAGTTTCTGATGCACCTCTTGCAGACGGGCACGCACCTGGCGCGCCAGAGTGTCGAGGTCCTGCTCGCTGCCGCCCAGCAGGGTTTCCACCGGAATGGTCACCAGCACGCCGTTCAGCGGACGGTTGCGACGACGCTTGCGCAGCAGGTCGAGCAAGGTGTTCCAGGCGCTGCCATCGACCTCTTGATCCGGCTGGGTCAGGTAGCGGCCAGCGGTGTCGATCAGCACACCGTGGTCGGCGAAGTACCAGTCGCAATGACGGGTGCCTAGGGTGTCGCGGGTCAGTTTGCGGTCGATCTTGTTGATCGGAAACTCAAGGCCCGAGAAGTCCAGCAGACTGGTCTTGCCGCTGCCCTGTGGACCGATCAGCAAGTACCAGGGCAAATCACTGCGCCAGCGCTCACTGCGACCGCGATACAGGCTCGAGGTCTTCAGGGTTTTCAGCGCGTCTTTGAAGCGCACCTTCAACTCTTTCTGCTCTTCGTCGATCAGCTCTTCACGGCGGATACGATCCTGGCCGTCTTCGGTATCTTCGACAGCCTTTTTACGCACACCGGCGCGCCAGCTGACGAAGACCATGGTCAGGCCCCAGATCAGGAACAGCACACTGATGGTCAGCAAGCGGGAGGTCGAACCTTCCCAGAACTTGTAGTCATCCACCGCCAGCAGCGGCCCGACGAACCACACCAGCAGCGCGAGAAACAGCACCACCAGCAAGGTCCAGACCCAGGTCTTGCGCAAGAATGCGCCGACTTTCTTGAAAAACTTTTTCATCACACGTCCCTGTTTACGGCTGCGACTGCGGCTGGACCGCGGCCGGATCTAGCTGCTGATAAGGTTGCAGAACGGTTTCGCGTTGTTCGCCCAGTACCCAGGCAAAACCCGAATACATCACCACCAGGCAGACCACGGTGAACAGCACCACCATCCACGCCGGCACGATGCGCACCAGGCTGCGGCGTTGATCGTTCAGGCCTTCCCAATGGGGTGACAGCTCACGTGGCACGTCGCCGCGCAGTTGACGAATCTGGCGATACAAGGCGTCGCGGATGCCTTCGAGCTCGAGCATGCCGCGGGCTTGCACCCGGTACTTGCCTTCGAAGCCCAGGGACAGGCACAGGTACATCAACTCCAGCATCGGCAAGTGCTTGACCGGGTTTTTCGACAGGCGATCCAGCAGCTGGAAGAACTTCTCGCCGCCGAAGGTTTCGTTGTGGAAGCTGCTGAGCAAGCTCATCTGCGACCACTCGCTCTCGTTGCCCCACGGCGTGGTCACGACGGCTTCGTCGACCACGGTGCAGAGCACGTAACGGGCGGCCATCACCTGGCTGCTTTCGGCGCCGTTGTGCAGCGCACGCACTTCAAACAGCTTCAGCGCGGAGGTCAGTCGCTCGTTGAGCGCGTACATGTCTTCGCGGGTGTCGCTGTGCTTGAGGCGCACCACTTCCGACAACAGGTCGGAGGCGGCGGCCACCAGCGAATTGAGGCTGATGTTGAACGCTTCGGCCGGACGCAAACGCGCGGCGTAGATCATGCGTTCTTCAAGCTGTTCGAAACGCGGCGGTGCGGCGAAATCTGTCAGCGGACTCGAAGCAGGGCCGTGGCCCTGGCGGTCGAGCAGGACGGTTTTATCGTCCTGGTTGTATTCCGTGTCCTTGATCATGTCGGTCAGTTCCTGATGGCCCAGAATTTCAGTTCAAGCTCGGCGAATTCGCCGGACACGTGGAACGCGAAGCCGCCGGAGCGCTCGAGTTGCGCCAGGTCTTCGGAACTGAGTTCGAGGATGAAATAGGTTTTGTTGGAGTGGAACGCGATCTGCCGCGGGGCCACCGGCAACGGTTTGACCTTGATGCCTGGCAGATGCAGGTTGACCAGTTGGCGGATGCGCTCCACCGGGCCGACCTTGAGGTGCGCCGGCAAGCGGTGGCGCAGTTCTTCGGAATCGCAGTTGGCACTGGCCGCGAGCACGAACGAGGCCGAGCCCAACAGTTTGTGGTCGTGCAACGGCGAGACGATGATCCCGTACTGACGCGCTTGCAGCACCAGCTCGATGGCGTGCTGTTCGAGCACCATCGACAGCACCTGACGAATCGCTTCCATCAGTTTGCGGAAGCTCGCGCCCTGGTCGCTGTGCTGGTAACGGCTGTCCAGGCGCGGGCGTTTGCTGTCGCTGGAGAAGGTCGCCAAATCACCGAGCATGGTCAGCAGCGTGCGGTACAACTCTTCCGGGTGAACCTGTTCCAGGCCGAGGTAGTGGCGCAGCAGCAGTTCGGTGCGGTTGATCAGTTGCAGCATCATGAAGTCGCCGACTTCCGCGCCGCCGACCTTGCCGTTGGAACGGATCCGGTCGGCGATGGTGTCGCCCCGGTGGCCGAGCATGCTGATCACTTCTTTGAGGCACGACAGCAGGTAGCTGGAGGAATGCGCCTGGATGTAAGTCGGCACGAAGTCCGGGTCGAGGCTGATCACGCCGTCGGGCGTGGTGTCGAGCACTTCGCAGATCTTTAGCTTCACATACGCCTGGTCGCTCTGCTGCTCGCCGAGCAACAGTTTGAAGTCCGGACGGGCGCAGCTGACCTGGCTGGCGGAGTCGTCGCCGGCGTTGGAGTCGGCGACTTCCGCTTCATACGCGGTGTAGCGCGCCAGCACGTCGGATTGCTCCGGGCGGCGGGCTTCGATGTGGTTGCCCGTGACCAGCGGCAGCGCCAGGTAAATCGGCGTGTTGCCGGTGTTCGGCGGTACGTCGAGCGCCAGCGGCTCGGTGTTGCCGCCCAGTTCGAACAGGCTGCCGTCCGGCAGGATCCCCGAGGCCTGGCTGATCACCAGTTTGCCCATGTTCAGGAACTGCAAGTCGATGTCCAGGTTCAGGAAGCCCCAGGTGTAGCTGCCCAGCAACTGGGTGCGGGTCTTCATCTGGTGGTCGTAGTAACGATCGTTGTGCTGGAAGTGCTGCGGACGCAGCAGCATGCCTTCCTGCCAAATGACTTTATGGGAGTTCATGATCAGTCAACCGCCTTGGCGAGCGTTTCATTGGTGTTGCGGATGCCGGCCTGGTCGAGAGTCAGGTCAGCCTCGGTGAGTTCCACCGGGGTGACTTGCACCGTGTAGCGCCATTTGGTTTCCGGCAGGTCGCGGTAGGCCGCGAGGACACCGACGTAACGGCTGCCCTCCTCCACGCTGAGCTTGAGGTCCACGGATTCGCCCGGACGCAGTTCCAGCTCTTCGGTGGCGACCAGGTCCGGGGCCAGGGATTCCTTGGCGCGTTCGTACAGGCTGAAGAAGTCAGCGTTTTCGAAGGTCACCGGGTGCTTGAGCTCAAACAGGCGCACCACGATCGGCGACGGGCGCCCATTGAGGTCCGGGTTCAGTTGATCGCTGGCGGTCAGCTTCAGGTTGAGCTTGGTCACGGTGGAATACGGCGACAGCGACGAGCAGCCGGCCAGCAGCACCAGGGCCGTCAGCGCCATCAGCGTCTTGAAAAAAGCGGTCGAGCAGCGAGACATGCGCATCATCCTTGGTGGTCGGTGTGTAGGGTGGAAATCAGGCGGATCTGTTCTTCGTAAGCCTGGGCAAAGTCGCGGGCCAGCAGGCGTTCGCTCCAGTCATCGTCCTGGCGCAGGGCCTGGTGATAACGGCCGTAGGCTCTCCAGCGACTGCCGGAAGTGGCCAGGATCGGCTTGTTGTCGCGCTCGAAACGCAAGGTCAACTGCTCGGGCGAGAAGTGTTCCAGGGTGCCGCGAACCGCCGCACGGCTGGCGGTCAGCAACGCCACTTGGTGCGCCTGCAAATCGCGGAACGAGCGGGAGATCGCCTGCTCGGCCGGCATCTGCCCCGGTTTGTTCGGCTGCAGCAGAATCTCCAGCGCTTCACCCGGATCCACGGCAAATTTCAGCGGATTTTTCTGGTTGCCCTGAACCAGGGTCTGGGCCAGGCGCAGTTCGTTCTTCAACTCGCTACGGGTGCGCAGGCTCTGTTGCAAGCCGCCGACGCTTTGGCGCAGCAGACGCGCAGCGTGCAGCGCCAGGGCTTCGCGGGCGTCGTGGTCGAGGCCTTTGAGGTCCACGCCCAGGGCGGCACCGAAGTGTTCCCAGAAACCGTCGCTCTGACGCTCGACGGCTTTCGGCGGCGGGGCTGGCGCCGGTTCGACCGGGGCGTCGATCAGCTCCGGCACCATCAGGCTTTCCATGTCGATACGCGCGTAATCGGCGCGTTGACGGGTGTCCTCGGGCGCGTTGCGCGGGGAGATCAGTTCGTCGATTTCCGAGTACACGCGCTCCTGCTGGTCGAGGGCGTTCATCGGGTCGAGGTCGAGGAACGCATCGTCAGGAATGATGCTGCCCGCGGCCTGTGGACGGCCGACTTCGACGTCGAACGTCGCCGGGTCGCGCACCAGGCGCGCGCGGATCTCAAAGTCACCCAGCACGTAGGTGCTGCCGTGTTCGATACGCACCGCTTCGCCCTTGCGCAGGCGCGCGCCGCTCTGCCCGTCCTGAACACCGTTGCTGCTGGTGTCGGTCAGGAAGAAAGTGCCTTCGCGGTAGCTGATGTCCACATGGTGGTTGGACAGGTGACGCTTGCGGTCCGGGATGATCCAGTCGCAATCCTCGCCCCGGCCAATCACGCCACCGGCCTGCTTGAAGGTCTTCTGGCACAAATCCGTGGGCACGAACTGCTTGGTGTTCAGCATTTCGAAAACCAGTTCCATGATGATGCTCCTTGCGGTCACTTGCCGCGATTGACCGCCTGCGGATCACCCAATGGGCGATAGGTGTTGTCGTTGAATTTGTAATTGCCGCTGCAGCCGCCGAGGCCGCATAGAACGACGAGGGTCAGCAGGACGGCTTGCCAGTGACGAACAGACATCAGAGGGACTCCAGAGGTAGACAAAGTACAAAGCGCCGACCCGTTTGGGCGGCGCTGTCAGAAGCGAATAAGGTGAAGCCAAGGGCTCTGGCACAAGGCCTCTGTGGCGAGGGAGCTTGCTCCCGCCCGGCTGCGAAGCAGTCGTAAAACAGCAGACGCGGTTTGACTGACACACCGCGTCGCAGAGTTTTGGGGCCGCTGCGCAGCCCAGCGGGAGCAAGCTCCCTCCCCACAGGGAATTCGCAAGCCACAGGTGGCGTTCCAATCCGAGTCCAGACGTTGAGATCAGCCATCGAAATCACCCAAATTGATATTCAAGCGCCCAAGGCGATACAGCAGCGTGCGGCGCGGCAGCCCGAGTTCTCGGGCGGCGAGCGTCTGGTTGCCGTCGTTCTTGCGCAGGCAATCGAGCAGCAGGCTGCGTTCGACCTGCTCCAGGCGTTCGCGCAGGTTCAAGCCGCTGTTGTCTTCGGGCATGGCTTCCATGCGCAGGGAGAAATGCTCGGCCAGCAACTCGCCGCCCTCGCACAGCAGCACCGCGCGTTCGACCAGGCCTTTGAGTTCGCGCACGTTGCCGGGGAAGGCGTAACCGGACAGGTGATCCAGCGCCGCCTCGGACCAACGCACCGCATCGCGCTGCAAGAATGCACAGGCCTTTTCGGCGAAGTGCCGGGCCAGATCGAGGATGTCGCCTTCGCGCTGACGCAGGGCCGGCAACTCGATCGGGAATTGCGCGAGGCGGTAGTACAAGTCCTCGCGGAATTTGCCTTCGCTGACCAGCACCGCCAGATCCCGGTGGGTCGCGGCGATGATGCGCACGTCGATCTTGTGCGTGTCGTTGGAACCCAGCGGCCGGATCTCGCCTTCCTGCAACACACGCAACAGCTTGGCTTGCAGGGACAACGGCATGTCGCCGATTTCATCCAGCAGCAAGGTCCCGCCGTTGGCCGCGTCGAACAGCCCGGCGCGGTCGCGATCAGCGCCGGTGAAGGCGCCTTTGCGGTAGCCGAACAGCTCGCTTTCCAGCAGGTTCTCGGGGAACGCCGCGCAGTTCTGCACGATGAACGCCTGGGAACGGCGCGGCCCGCAATCGTGAATCGCCCGCGCGACCACTTCCTTGCCGGTGCCGGTTTCGCCGCGCAGCAGCACGGTGTACGGGCTGTGCAGGACTTTGCTGATCAGCGAATAGGTCTGGCGCATGGCCGCACTTTTGCCGATCAAGCCATAACCGCTGACACTCGGAGCACCGCGATTGACCGGCGCGGCGGCATTGGCAGGCTGACGCAGGCGTTGCAGCAGATGCAATTGGCCGAGCACGAACGACCCCAGTTGCCCAAGGGAATCGGCAAAGCCTTGCAGGGCGATGTGCCGGGGACTGGCGCACAGCAGCAAGCCTTCGACAGCCTTCTGCTGATTGACCAGCGGCACGCACAACAGCGATTGCCACGGCGTGGCCTGCAGCGGCAGAAAACTGGTTTCGTGCAGGCTGCCGCTCAACTCGCTGAGGCACACCACGCGGTTCTGGCACAGGGCGAATTGCAGCAGTTGCTCACCGGTGTAATCCGCCGGCATGCTCGCCGCGCCTTGCAGTTGCAGGGTGCCATTGAGGCACTCGGCGTTCATGCCCAGGCAAGTGTGGGTCGCGTCCAACAGGTACAACTGGGTCAACTCGCAACCGCTGAGTTCGGCCAAACCGCGCACGAAGTCACCCAGCAGCGCAGCACCGTCCGCTGCCCGCGACAGGCTGGCGAACTGCGCCAGCAAGGCTTCGGCATAGACCAGTGGTTGCGGCACTTGAGTGAACATCACACCCACCTCAGGCAAACTCGCAAATCACGCTGGCGTTGCCGTCGAGCGTTGCGTGAACGCGCTTGAGGCTCTCACCGGTGGCCATCGCATCGAGCAAGCGGTCGGCTACCAGCGGCAGCACGTGCAGGTCCAGCAGATGGTCGATCAGACGCGCGCCGCTGTCGCCTTGGGTGCAGCGTTCGGACAGGTGATCGACGAGGTTCTGGCACCAGGTGAATTCCAGCTGACGACGGTTCAAACGCTCGCCCAGACGACCGAGTTTGATCTCGATCAGCTCGCGCAGCACCGGGCCGCCCACCGGGAAGTAAGGGATCACGCGCATCCGTGCCAGCAGTGCCGGTTTGAAGTGTTTGCTCAGCACCGGGCGAATGGTTTCTTCGAGCACTTCGGCCGATGGCCGCTCGCCGTTTTCGCAGAGGTCGGCGATCAAATCGCTGCCCAGGTTCGAGGTCATCAGGATCAACGTATTGCGGAAGTCGATCTCGCGCCCTTCGCCGTCGTTGGCCACGCCTTTGTCGAAGATTTGGTAGAACAGGTTGAGCACGTCCGGGTCGGCTTTTTCGACTTCATCGAGCAGCACCACGGAGTACGGTTTCTGCCGCACGGCTTCGGTGAGCATGCCGCCCTCGCCGTAGCCGACGTAGCCCGGCGGTGCACCGATCAGGCGCGACACGGTGTGCTTCTCCTGGAACTCGGACATGTTGATGGTGGTGATAAAGCGATCACCGCCGTACAGCAAATCGGCGAGGGCCAGCGCGGTTTCGGTCTTGCCGACGCCGCTCGGGCCGACCAGCAGGAACACGCCCACCGGTGCATCGGGTTTGTTCAGGCCGGCGGCAGTGGCGCGCATCGAGCGATCCAGCGCGTGGACGGCTTGTTCCTGACCACGGATGCGCACGCGCAGGTCGGTGGCGAAGCTTGCGACCTTGGCGTTGTGCTCGCGGGCCAGTTGCGCCAAGGGCACGCCGGTCCAGGCGCTGATCACTTCAGCCACCAGACGCGGGCAGACTTCGAAGCTCACCAGCCGCTCTTTGACTTGCAGTGCCGTCAGGGTTTTGTGGGTGTCGTTAAGCGCGGCTTCCAGGGACGCGACGCTTTGCGTTTCATCCACCGGCACTTCGAGGGTTTCGATCACGGTGCCTTCGGCGTCTTCTTCAACCGTGACGGTGGGCTCAACGGCGACCGCGACCCGGGCCTTGGCCAATTGCTGACGCAGATCCAGCAGGCGCTCGGCGAGTTCTTTCTGTTCGGTCCACAGGGCTTCCAGCGCGACGCTTTCGTCCTCGGCTTCTTCCAGGCGAGCTTCCAGAGCCTCCAGCGCTTCGTGGTCGATCAGCAGACCGGCTTCGGCATCACGGCGCAGGGCCTGACGCTGACGGCCACCTTCAGCCAGTTCGCCACGCAGGCGCTCCAGGCTTTCCGGGGCGGCGGCGAGGCTGATGCGGACGCGGGCGCAAGCGGTGTCGAGCACGTCCACAGCCTTGTCCGGCAGTTGACGACCGGCAAGGTAACGGGCGGACAGTTCGGCCGCTGCAACCACCGCGTCATCGCGCAGGTAGATGCCGTGGCTCTTCTCGTAGACCTGAGCCAGGCCACGCAGGATGGTCACCGCTTCGCTGACGGTCGGTTCGTGCAGTTGCACCGGTTGGAAACGACGGGCCAGGGCCGGGTCTTTCTCGAAGTACTTCTTGTACTCCGCCCACGTGGTGGCGGCGATGGTGCGCAACTCGCCACGGGCCAGGGCTGGCTTGAGCAGGTTGGCCGCGTCGGAACCACCGGCATTGCCGCCCGCGCCGATCAGGGTGTGGGCTTCGTCGATGAAGATGATGATCGGTTTTGGCGAGGCTTTGACTTCGTCGATCACGCCTTTGAGGCGCCGCTCGAATTCACCTTTGACGCTGGCACCGGCCTGCAACAGGCCCATGTCCAGGGACAGCAGCTCAACGCCTTTCAACACTTGCGGCACTTCACCGGCCGCAATGCGCGAGGCCAGGCCTTCGACGATCGCGGTTTTACCGACGCCGGCTTCACCGACCACGATCGGGTTGTTTTTGCGGCGACGGGCGAGGATGTCGATCATCTGGCGGATCGCGCCATCGCGGCACAGCACCGGGTCGAGTTTGCCGTCGCGGGCCTGTTGGGTCAGGTTGTGGGTGAAGCGCTCCAGCAGGGATTCGCCGGGCACGGCGGATTTGCCAGTGGCCGGTTGTTCTTTCTGGGACAGAGCAAATTCTTTCAGGCGGTCGATGTTCAGTTTGGCCAGCAATGCCTGGTAGCGGCTGCCGGCGTAGCGCATCGGATTGCGCAGCAGCGCGAGGATCAACGCCGCTTGCTCGACCTGGGTCTGGCCCAGTTCAAGGTTGGCCACCAGCAAGGCGTCTTGCAGCCATTGCACCAGTTCCGGAGCGAACACCGGGTTGCGCGAGGCGCTGTGCTCGACCCGCGATTGCAGGGCGGCGCTCAGTTCTCCGGCATCCACTTCGGCATCTTGCAGCGCGCGTGCGAGCAGGCCATTGGGACGCTCCAGCAAGCCCAGCAGCAGGTCTTCGACGAGGATCTTGCTGCCGCCACGGGCGACGCAGCGTTCGGCCGAGCTTTCCAGGTCACGGCGGGTTTCGGCGTCCAGCGCCTGAATCAGTTGTTGCAGGTCTACGTTGCTCATTTAGTCATCTGTCCTTAATGAATTTTGCTGCCGAGGGTCACCACGCCGTCCGCTTTTTCGCGGCCGAGCCAACTGGTCCACCCCAGGCGACAGGCGTTCTGCTCACCGATGCGCAGTTCGCGGATTTCTTCCTGGCGCAGCACCAGGCGAATGTCGTAATCGAGCGGGTCACGCAGGGTGAACCGCACCAGCGCGCACAACGGCTGGTAGCCGAAACCGATGGGCAGGAATTCGTGAAAACGCAGCCAGTCGAGCTCGCGGATGTGAATGCGGAACTTGCCGCTGCGATCGCGCACGTGCTCGCCGAGGACCAGGTCTTCGCCGAGCATGCTGTTGGCGCGGCCCAAACGATTGCGCTGCTCGTCGAGGATTTCCACGCGGCGCTCGATGCACTGCTCGATGGTCAGTTCGGCGTGTTTGAAGTAGTACCGCAGCACCGCTTCGATCAACGCCGCCGAGTGCGCGCGCAAGCTGAGCAGGCCGAGGTACGGCAGCAGGCGTTTCCAGTTCAGTTCCTTGGCCTTGCGGATCTCTTCGCCGCCCAGACCGATCAACGCAAACAACTGCGCGGAGAACGGGTCAAGCGCCCCGCTCTCGAAGCTCGCGCGGTAGCGGTACTTGCGCCAGATCGGCAGCATCAGCCGTTGCAGGCGATGGTGGAACAGGTCGAGGAAGTTGCGTGTCGGGTTGCCGTCTTCGCTGTCGCCCAGGGCTTGTTCGCCGTAGAACGCCGGCAGCGGCGAACCCGAGCCGACCAGGCCGATCAGGTTGAAACGCATACGCGCGCGCAGGTGCCCGTGCTCGGTGAAAAACTCCACGCGATCAACGTCACTGCCAGGGAAACCCAGGCTCGGGTTGGCCTGGAATTCCAGCTGGTCGTACAAGTCGTCCTGGCTCAGGTGCGGGTGGGCCTCGCGCAGCCGGTCCACCACCAGCAGCACGGCCTGAAACAGCGAGTACTCGCGTATTCCTCGGGTCAGCCCGCTTAAAGCAGCGGCTGAAGGCCCATACGTGGTGTCCATTGGTACACCTCTCCCTGTGTGCTTTTTACGCGCAACTCGTGGTACGAATTGAGACTGGCGTAAAGCGCGAAAAACTCGTTAAGAACCGAAGCGAAAACGAACAGGTCGCCTTCGCCGATATACCCTTCCGGGTCGATGGTCAGCTCGGTGCGCAACCCGCGTACCGGCAACCCTCGGTGCAATCTGTCCACGTGCTGGTGCTTGATCGACTTGAGCCCGCCCAGCAGGCGTTTGCTGACTTTTTCGGCGTGTTGGTCGTAGTAGCGCGGCAGGTCGTAGGTTTCGAGAATCACCTTCAGCGCGTTGACGTCGGCCAGCGACAGGTAGTTAAGCGACATGTTGCTGATCAGCTTCCACAGGAAGTCACGGTTCAGCGGCGGCGCGTAACTGGGCGTGGCCGGGGTGATGTTGCGGAAACTCAGGAACTCCGGCGTCTCTTCGCAGGCCTGGCTGATGTCGCCGAGCTTGAGCTTGCGCGGCAGGTTCTGGTTGGTGCACATCAGCTCGATCGACAGGGTTTCGTGGGCTTCGGTGTGGCGGATGCCGAAGCTCAGGTAGGTGTCGAGGCCGTTGTGCAACGAGGACGACCGCTGGCGGATGCTGTAGTGCGGACGGCTGTTGGGCACGTCGAAACTCGGGTCGTGCTCGAAGGATTCGAACGGCACGTATTCCTGATAACCGAGGCCGCCCGGCTTCCAGCCCGTGACCGTTTCGACGGAGAACACGCCGCAGTTTTCCAGGTCGTATTCCGCCGGCAGCAGCAGGTATTCGTCCTGTTTGCCATCGAGGCGGATCGGCAACGCATCGTGCTTGAACAGGTTGACGATGGGCGTGCAGTAGAGCTTCACGTTGTCCAGGGTCGGGCGCAGGCGCTGGATGCCGCTCTTGCGAATGTCGAAGCGCAATTCGAGGCCGCGCACTTGCTTGAGGGTGTCTTCCGGCAGCGCCTTGAGCAGGTCGAGGCCGTTGATGTCGACGAACAGGAATTTGTCCTGGAAGGCGAAATACTCTTGCAGGTAGCGGTAGCCGCGGAAGGTGTTCAGCGGATACGGGATCAGCGCTTCTTCTTCGGCAAACCCCACCGGCTGCACGCGGTCGCCCGGCATCTTGAACGCCATCGGCGTGCCGTTGACGCCATTGATGGGTTTGCCGGCGCCGTCGAGCGGGATCAGCTCGATGCCTTCGAGGTTGCGCAGCAGGCTCAAGTAGAGCATCTGGCTGATGTAGCGCTCGCCGGCAAAGTGCAGGCGCAAGCGGCTCAGTTCCAGCTCTCCGAGGTGGCCGTCGGCGCTCATCTCCAGCCGCAGGCTCAACAGCGAACCGTCGCCCTTCACCGAGTAATTCAGCGCGGCCAGATCCAGCGGCAGGACTTCGGTCGGGTAGCAGGTGCGGAAGCGGCAGCGCACGTCGTCAATCGGTACGCTTTCCACCGGTGTGTCGCGCTCGACCATCAACGCCGGCCCGGAACGCTTCAGCGGGTCGAACTGCAAGATGCTGAACGCCGGCAGCGGCCGCATGTAGTTGGGCCACAGCAGGTGCATCAGCGAATGGCTGAGTTCCGGTAACTCGTCATCGAGCTTCTGGCGCAGGCGCCCGGTCAGGAAAGCGAAGCCCTCGAGCAACCGCTCCACGTCCGGATCCCGCCCGGCCTGGCCCAGGAAAGGCGCCAACGCCGGGCTACGCTCGGCGAATCGACGACCCAACTGGCGAAGTGCGGTGAGTTCGCTTTGGTAGTAGTGGTTAAAGGACACGGGTTACCTGCCTGGTAAGAAATCTCATGAATAAAACGTCCTGTAGAGCGCAACCGTGAGCCCGGAGATGACGTAGCCGACGCCCAGCAGATAGGGCAAAAAAGCCACCCACATCACCATCATTCCGAGCCCGGACAGTTGCCCGAAAAGCAAAAGTCCCAGCCCGCCGATCACCCAGGGCGCCGCGTAAAAAGGGATGAACATCAGCGGCGCGCACCAGATTTTCTTCACGATCTGTTGTTCGGTTGTCCTGCTCAGCCGTCGGGTTGCCCACGCGGCAAACACGATATAGGCCAGGGCTCCGAACCAGAGGCCCTGCATTGTCAGGAACTGCTCCCAGTTGAAAGCCTTCGGGAACCCCACCGTCGATTCGAGATAAACCAGAACCTCGAACGCGATGATCGGCACCCAGAGGGCGGCGCCCAGGAACAGGCGTCGGTTCAGACTGATCACGGGCGAACACCTGCGTCATTCAGGATCGCGTCAGCCACACAGCCAAGGCTGTGGATCAATACGCTGATTAGAATTCGGCTCGGGGTGTTCATGCCGGGCTCACTGAGGAGTAGCAACTGCCGGCGACTTCGATCGCGACCAGTGAAATCAGGACCATGAACGTCAGCGCGCGATGCAGCCGCGACTGGCGCAGGCGTCGGCTGATCGCCGTGACCACCAACAGCAGGCTCAGTATCGCGAGGCCGCCGAACAGATCACTGTCGGCCACGTACATCAGGTAACCACGCATCTCGTCCGATACGTTGATCATGGGCAAAAGACTCCATCCTTGAGTGTCCAGATACGGCGACTGCCATCGCGTTCGCGTTTGATGCCAGGCAGGGCGTTGCGTAGGTCGTCCGCGCTGAAGAGGCGCGTTTTTTCAGATCCTTTGACGGTCAGCAAAAAGTTGTCATCAACCTGTATACCGCCGTCTTCGTCGTAAGACAGGTAACTGGCCACGGCGTACTGCTTGCCCGGTGCAAGGACGCGCGGCTCCATCAGCGGCAACCAGTTGCTGGCATTTTTCGATTCAATCTGCAGCGGCACGCCGCAGGTATTCAACAGGTCAATTTCGTAGATGTACGTCAGTTGCGTCGTGCAGCCGACCAACGACAGATATCCCGCTGCCAACACAGACGCCACGAAGGAGCGAAGGCTCATCGACGAGTCCCTCCTTTGTTCGGTGTCATGGGCAGGTACGAGTCGACATACAGAAACTCGCCATCGGCACTGTTGATGCGCGCCATCGTCAGCGGCTTGCCGTCAGGGGTCTGGAACCGGATCCAGCCCTCGCTATTGAGGTCTCCGGTTTCATACCGCACCTGCACAAAGTAATCCGGCGGATTGGACCGGGTGATCTCGATGAAAAAGCCACCATCCTGCGCCCCGCGCCATACCGCATCGGGGTGGCCTGGCAGCACGGGCGCTGAAGGATTGGAGGGGCGCAGCGAGATGAACAGCGTCACCAGCGCGATGATCGTCAACACACCGATGGCGCTCAGCACATGATTGAGCCATTTCCACACCTGCATCGAACGCGTCATGGCGTGCACCAAGTGCGCACATCGCGCTTGTCGAAGCCTGCGCACTGATTGCGCTTGGCGATTGAGCGATAAGGCGCGTCGGGGGTGTAGGCGAAGTAGTAATAGCGCTGCGCGTCTTCGCCGTAGAGCCAGTAGTTGCTCGAGCCCTGGTTGATTTCGTAGGGCTCGAAGGTCCAGATCGACGACTCGCGCGGAATGAAATTCGCCCGGTCCATCAGCAACATGAAGGCGTTGGAAAACACAGGCGTCGCCCAGGCCAGGATCGCTGTCACGACCGCGACGGCCACAGCGAGCCCTTTGGCCAGAGGATGTTTGACGGGCGCACGAGGTGCGGGGGATCGGGCCACTCCCTGTGCTGCGCGCCAGCGGGTAAAAGCGGCATTGAGGGCGCGGGTGACCAGAATGGCGCAAAGGGTCAAACCACCCGCCAGGGCGCAATACGCCATGGCCCGTACGGGATAGCGCGGCAGCAGGTAAACCAGGATCGAGGCCATCATGAAAATCGCCACGCCAAACTGGGCGGCCAGGCGCGGGATGAAGACCAAAACAAGATTCAGGAAAACGAAAAAGTAATAAACCAGGTACATGCCCATGCCGATGGCGACGCCACGGGAAGTCAGCCCGCCGACCAGGGTTTTATAGATCGGCACGGCGAAGCCATTCATCACGATATAGAGCACGCAGGCCATCCCATGGACGACCAACCCGATCACTCGTTGGCTATTCATGTTCAAACGCTGCCACGCAATGCTTCGCCACGATCAATCACCCAAGATCCCTCTTCCCTTTCATCCTGTAAAAAAACATCAGCACCGCTTCTGTTCAGCCTTGGCCCGGTCGGCACTGAGCACCTTGCATTGCTGGAGGTAAATAACGCCCTCGCCAGTGAACACGACCACATCATTCGCCGTGAGCGGCTCGCCGTTTTTCTCGCCAAACTTGAGCCAACCTTCGTCCCATAACGAGCCGTCGTCGTTGCGAACCTGAACGAAGTAATAAGGCGGCTCGGAGCGGGTGACTTCGATGTACTGCCCACCATCGGCACCGCCGCGCCATTTCGCGTTGGGGTGCTCACTCAACACCCGAGGCTCATCCTTTGAAAAATCCATCCGGGAAACGACCAACACACTGGCGATGCAGGCCAGGAGCCCTACCACCATGAGGAAGCGTTTTACCCAGATCACTGCGATGCCTCCAACGTCATCAGACCTCAGAGTGAGTCAAGTAATAAAGTCCCAGCAGGTACATTGCCGGAATCGCCATAACGCACAAAAAATTAAAAAATTTATAAAACTTTTTTACCCTGATACGAGGGACCAGACCTGCAACTCCAACTACAAAACAAAAAATCGCCAACAACCCGAAATAATTGTTATCTACCATTCCAGAGAAGTAGCCTTCCATGTTCACTCCTTATTAAAGCCGATAAAATTCCAGCGATAAAACTCGAAGGCCTTTAAAAAATCTTCCCGTGTGGTTCCCTTATTCAAATTATGATAAGTCCAGCCAGATACGTCTTTGGTGAAATAACCTTTCTGAACAGGAAGGCCCACATATCCACCACTTTGGGGATCAGCCATATCTTCCCCTGTTAGTTTTACCCCCCAAGTAAACGGCCACACAATGGCGGCATCGGTATTTCCTTGGCGTATATCTATCTGGTCACTGGTCACGGAAACGGCCATTTGAATATGATGGGCGGTTGTCATCATCGGCCGGTCAAGCGCCTGAGCAAGAATGTCGCCGGGCTTCAAATCTTCGACTGTAGCTACTGCCGTGGTGTTTTCTACGGTGTTTTGCATCTCACGTGCGCCGTAGGTCAGCATGACCATTTCGGCGAAACCGTACATATTCGAGGCATATCGATCATGTGCAGCCGCGCTATAGTTCTCCATGTTTTTATAAGTTCTGACGCCGGTCTTAAGTTTTACCGGCAGCCCGCGCTTACTGGAAAACTCTACCAAGACGCGTATTGCAAAATCCTCGCAGGTAAACTTGTAGTCGCTTATCTCACCGTTTTTATTCCAATATTTCTCATTAATTAGTCTTTCTGCAATCATCGGCGCCTCATCGTGATAGGCCGCGATATCAGCGTCTGACCATAACTTCGTAGTTGGCCAAAAAACCTTCAAGACTACTTCTTTCCCAACCGGATCGGCTTTTGGAGTTAGAGCCACCGAGGAGACATACAACATCGAGAGAACTTCCGCAGTCATAGCAGAACCCCGTCGATGGCTGGATGAAAATCAAAGCTCTCGCCTTCCTTGCCTCCAACCATTTGAGTTCTTCCCATGGCATCTGTTTGTCCCGAGACAATTTCTCCCTTGGCATTTTTAATGTGATACGGAATCCCCTGTAATGGATTGCCGTCCTGGTCTTTCATCACAACATGCTGGCAATGAGAGAAAAGCATCAGTGGAATCGGCGCCACAAACGGCACCGGAGAATGCGAATTCCCGATAATCACCGTCCCGGAACCCGCCGTAACCTTGTTGCCATGCGTCCCGACGGAGTCCACAGTCGCCGCCGCTTTACCGTTGATCAAAACCGTCGTCGCCAACCCACCCGACATCGCACCACCACACGCCGAGGCATCGCCTTGGCGGGCGGCCGCGAGGCCGTCGAAGAAGACGTCGCCGGAACCGGCGGCGATCGGGTTGGTGCCGTGGCCGGAGACCGGGCAAGCGGTGGGGTCGGTAAGGCGTGCTGCGGGTTTGCCGGACATACGGGTCTCCTTAGTCAACCTTGACTTGACCGTTGCCATTTCGGCTCACGGATAGGTGGAACGAATCGGGTTTTGCGCCAGCGACGTTACCCATGGTGTGACGACTCATTGCTCACCGACACGCTGGAACATTCCAGCTCTCGTAGCCTTTCACGGTCGGGTAGATCGCACGGCCATCCACCCACTGTGAGCGCTCATCCACGGTGAATTCGTTCTGCCAGAGCAACCATTCGGACGACTTCAACAACGTGCCGTCCTTTGCGTACACCCTGAAAAACGCTTCGCTGGTGAATATCCGGACAATCTGTCCGGCCAGCCCCAGGGCCGAGTACTGGGGAATGTACGAGTTGATGTAGCACGTCCCGGCATCGTTCCAGGTCTTGGAATAGACATGCGCCAGCCGCGCCGCCGCCATTTTCACGTAGCAGGCGCCTGAAACCGCCGCAACGGCCGCCAAGGCTATGAGCAGCAACGCCCTACGCCCCGTCATGACCACTGCATCCTGCTTCGGAATTGTCCATTGCATGCCTTAGCTGACCTTGACTTGACCGCTGCCATCCAGGCGCGCGGCAAACGTAACCTGGCGCTTGAAACCATCAACTTCCAGCAGGCCTTCGATGCTGAAGGACAGGCGAAGCTGATCGTGGTCACGCGGCAGGGAAATGACACGCACGTTGCTCAGGCGTGGCTCGTAGGCTTCGATGAAATTTTCGATGGCCAGACGGGCCTGACTCAGGGAGTCGTGCAGGCTCAGACGCATGTCATTGAGATCGGGTAGCCCGTAATCGGACAGCGTTTGCACGCTGCCCGAACGGGTGCTGAGCATCTTGGCCAGATGGGCAGCCACGGACGCCATGGCGGAGACCTCGCGGCTCCAGCCGACGCGTTTGTCCGCGTCGCCACCCAGGCGTTCGAAAAGGCTGCCGTATCCAGTCATGAGTTAGCTCCGCTTACTCTTTGTCCAGCTTGCCAACCAGCGACAGGGTGAAATCGGCACCCATGTACTTGAAGTGCGGGCGCACGTTCAGGCTGACGCGGTACCAGCCAGGCTCGCCTTCGACATCGCTGACGATGATCTGGGCAGCGCGCAGTGGACGACGGCCACGGACTTCGGCGCTTGGGTTTTCCTGGTCGGCCACGTACTGGCGGATCCACTTGTTGAGTTCCAGCTCGAGGTCGGTACGTTCTTTCCACGAACCGAGTTGCTCGCGCTGCAGCACTTTCAAGTAGTGAGCCAGGCGGTTGACGATCATCATGTACGGCAGTTGGGTGCCGAGCTTGTAGTTCAGCTCTGCGGCCTTGCCTTCTGCGCTGATGCCGAAGAACTTCGGCTTCTGCACCGAGCTCGCGGAGAAGAACGCCGCGTTGTCGGAGCCTTTGCGCATGGTCAGGGAGATGAAGCCTTCCTCGGCCAATTCGTATTCACGACGGTCGCTAACCAATACTTCCGTAGGAATCTTGGTTTCGATTTCGCCCATGCTTTCGAAGTGGTGCAACGGCAGGTCTTCAACCGCGCCACCGCTCTGCGGGCCGATGATGTTCGGGCACCAGCGGAACTTGGCGAAACTGTCGGTCAGCTTGGTGCCGAACGCGTAGGCAGTGTTGCCCCACAGGTAGTGCTCGTGGCTGTTGGCGACGGTTTCTTTGTACACGAACGATTTGACCGGGTTTTCTTCCGGATCGTACGGGTTACGCAGCAGGAAACGCGGCACGGTCAGGCCAACGTAACGGGAGTCTTCCGACTCGCGGAAGCTCTGCCATTTGGCGAATTGCGGGCCTTCGAAGTGATCTTTCAGATCCTTCAGGTCCGGCAGGCCGGTGAAGCTTTCCAGGCCGAAGAATTTCGGGCCGGCCGCCGCGATGAACGGCGCGTGAGACATGCAGGCAACGCTGGACACGTACTGCATCAGCTTCACGTCCGGCGAGCTTGGGGACATGTAGTAGTTAGCGATGATCGCGCCCACAGGCTGACCACCGAACTGACCGTATTCAGCGGTGTAGATGTGCTTGTACAGGCCCGACTGCATCACTTCCGGCGAATCTTCGAAATCGTCCAGCAGGTCTTCTTTGGAGACGTTGAGGATTTCGATCTTGATGTTTTCGCGGAAGTTGGTGCGATCGACCAGCAACTGCAAGCCACGCCACGACGATTCCAGGGACTGGAAGTCCGGGTGGTGCAGGATTTCGTCCATCTGGCGGCTGAGCTTGGCATCGATCTCGGCGATCATGCGGTCGACCATGGCCTTCTTGACCGGCTCACCGTTGTTCTGCGGCTTGAGCAGCTCTTCGATGAAGGCCGACACGCCGCGCTTGGCGATGTCGTAGGCTTCGTCGTCCGGCGTCAGGCGGGTTTCGGCGATGATGCTGTCGAGAATGCTGTATTCGCCGCTCTCTTTGCTCTTTTGCTGTGCTGCGCTAGTGCTCATTGTGTTGGCTTCCTTGGCTGATAGAGACTCAGGCGTCCTGGGCGGCGGCGTTCAAGCCCAGCTCACCCAGTACGCGACCGCGGGATTCGTCGTCGGCGAGAACGCCTTCGATGGCTTTGCGGAACGCAGGCGCGTTACCCAGCGGGCCTTTGAGGGCCACCAGCGCGTCGCGCAGTTCCATCAGTTTCTTCAGCTCAGGCACTTGCTCGACCAGCGAGGCCGGGTTGAAGTCCTTCATCGAGTTGACGCGCAGTTGCACGCCCAGCTCTTCAGTGCTGCCTTCTTCCTGAAGACGGTTCGGCACGTTCATCGTCAGGCTCAGCTCTTGCTTGGCCAGCACTTCGTCGAAGGTCATCTTGTCGATGCTGATCGGCTTGCGATCTTCGACTTTGCGTTCGTCCTTGCGGTGGGTGTAGTCACCGATTGCCAGTAGTTTCAACGGCAGTTCGATCTCTTCCTGTGCACCACCGGTGGCAGGTTTGAAGGTGACGTTGATGCGTTCCTTGGGGGCTACCGAGCCTTCTTTGGCCATGGCTTTTCTCCTTGCGGTTGTGGCCCTGGGGCCTATTCGAGTACCACTTCGAGATCGAGGTGGCACAGCCTGCGATAAATCTCTTCCTTGCGTTCACGCACTGCATGGTTCTGCGGTAACAACTCACAGCAGCTATGCAGCAAATGCAGCACTTCCAGCGCAAGATCGGGCTCCCAGGCGTTCAGGCCTGAGTCCTGTAATGTTTGGTCGAGGGTTTCGAGTTGGGTCCTGGCCAGTTCGTACTTTTTGGCCATGAAGCACAGCCGCGCCAGGGCGAACTGCCAGAAAAATCGCGCCCGCCCACCTTGGGCACCTTGCAGGCCCTGCTTGAGGATTTGCACGGCGGCCTTGAGGCCGTCCTTGCGCAAGATGGGCAGGACTTCTTCCAAGGCCACTTCCCAGGCCGGCTGGTTGTCGACAACTTCGACCTTGCGCGGCGCACTGGCGCTTTGCAGGTGCGGCATGACGTGGGCGCTGACCCAGGCACGGGTGGCCGGGTCGGCAAACGGCGCGCCGTCATGGAAACGCAATTCGATGATGCCGGGCAGGCGCTGAATCAAAAGCGCGAAGTGGATTTCCACTTCGCGCATAGCCATCTCGGCATTCAGGCCCTGGAGGCATTCCCAGACCATTCGTTGGCCATCGAACCAGAACGGCGCCTTCGCCAGGCTCGCCTCCAGTTCTACCAGCAGGTCGGCGTATTTGGCCTGGTCGTAGCGATCCTGATAGGCCTTGAGCTTGTCCGCCGGCAACCCGCGCAACATGGTGATCTGCTCGGCGTTGCGCTCGGGCACCGCGTCGATGGGCAGCCACAGCAGCGTGCGATTAAGGCGCAGGGCGCGCAGGTCGGTGGCTTTCTGCTTGAGCCACCAGGCGCACAACGGACGGGCGTTTTCCTGCTGGGCGCGCAAAGCCTTGTGGGCTTCTTTTTCGTTATCGATTGGCGCGCCGGGGGTGAACAGCTGGGTCGCGGCTTGCTTGACCTGGGCCACGGCAGCCCCGACCACACCGGGTTCCGGCTGGTTGTCGGCGGCGCGCTGCACCATGTTTTTCAGGCGGCGAGAGATCGGCAGCAGCAACGGTGCGTCATCGCCCAGGTGCTCGGTGCAAGCGGCATCGAGACCTTCCAGGTGCTCCACCATCCGGCGGAACATCGGCAACTGCTCTTTGATCGCGACATTTTCGGTCAGCACTTGCTCAAGACGCGGCACCAACCAACTGATGGCCGCGGAGCGGGTACGTGCCTTGTTCGGGTGAACTTCGGCCCAGTGATTTTCCGACAAATGATGCAGCAAACCGAGGCCCGCCAGCAGCCCCTGAAAGGATTCGCGCTGGTACAAAGCCCAGGTCAGCCAGGCGCCGACCCGCAAATCCTTGGACTGGGTACGCAGCAGGTTTTCGCTGTTTTCACGGATTTTCAGCCAGTCGATCTGACCGGCTTCATGCATCGACTGGGCTTTGGCCAGCTCGCTTTCCAGGGCCTCATATTCGCTCGAAAAGCGAACATCCTCGCCCGCGAAATTCTCTTTGGAAACAGAGGCTTTTGCGAGTTCAAGGTAATGGGCGGAAAGCTTGCTTGAGTAGGACATCCATGGCCTTTATTTAGGATTACGGTCACACGCCAATCGGAGTTTCAACGGCGGCGGACAGTATCAAAGAGCTGCGATGGGACTCATCCAATTGAGTTCGTGCTCTTTCAAGTTGGCGCATCGTACTCACGATGATGGCCACTAGCAAGCATCCGATTAAACAACAAGACGAGCAGTTCAGTGCCTCGTGTAGGAGATAGCCCTATATTTGTAAGGGTATCCCCTGATATCACTTTAATATTCCCTCTGCTGACCTGCTGACCCGCAACCCCTGCTCCAGAGCGTTCGCGCAAATCCCCAGCAATCATTGGCGTTTCCGTCAACGATGTGGGCGCAAAGCATGACAAGAATTGAAAAAGATGAATGTAGGATTCTTCCGAAAAGTTACTGCGACAGACCTTCAATTTGATGAAAGACAACTGCCAATTAAAAAAACGCCATTAAAGTGATGGCATTTTTATGTTTCAACAAATGCGTCCAATGCTGTCATGTGAAGGGCAATTGCACGGAGTTATCGTCCAATTGCACGCAACTTACACAATCGTGTCCTAGGAACACACGCCCACTTTAAACCCGGAAGGCTCTCACTTTATTCAAAGACTCCTCCTACATTAATCCTCTTTCCCCGTTGATAACGTGCCCGCCAGTTTTCGCGTGCACAAACCATGGACGGTTTGGATATCGCGCTTTTTTCCTCTTTAGCTTAAGGATAAGCGTATGTTCGGGCCGGCCAATGCGGCGCATTTTTCGCTTCACATCCCCGCTGTTCGTCACGATTTCAAGGTGCTGGCCTTCGACGGCAGCGAAGCCATCAGCACCCTGTATGCCATCCGCGTTGAGCTGGTCAGCGAGCACCCGGATTTCGATATTGAAAGCCTGCTCAGTCAACTGGCGTTTCTGCAGTTCGGCCTCAAGGGCGAAGGCTGCACGGCCGTATCGAGGACGTCTGGGTGGGGGACGCCGGCAAGCGCCTGACCCGTTATCACCTGACCCTGGTGCCGGCGCTGCACTATTTGCAGTTCAGTCACGACCGGCGGATTTTCCAGCACCTGACGGTGCCGCAGATCATCGCGCAGGTGCTTAAAGGGCACGGCATTCAGAGCGACGCGTTCACCTTTCATGTCAGCACCACCACGCGCCGGGACTACGATTTCCGGCGCCCCAGCCTGTTGCTGGAAAGCCGTTTCACCGCCGAGTTCAGCCCCGAGCTCGAAGACTATCGCTACCCCGTCCTGATCGAGAACGAAAAACGTGGCAGGCAACTCGCCCGCCAGGCCCTGGAGCGGCACCGTTGCGATTACCAAGTGGCCGAAGGCCAGAGCGATCAGCCATGCCTGCGCAGCGGTCACTTCTTCGACCTGACCGAACACCCGCGTAAAACCCCCAACGGTCTGTGGCTGTTGCTCAGCGTGACCCACACCGGCCGACAGCCTCAGGTGCTGGAGGAGTCGCTCACCAGCGACGTCAACCCCGAGGACGGCTTCACCCAAGGCTACCGCAACCGCTTCAGCGCCATTCCCTGGGACGTGCATTTCCGTCCGCCGTTGTGCCCGCGAACAACGCAACTGGTGAGCCAGACCGCCCGCGTCACCGGACCGCCCGGTGAAGAGATCTATTGCGATGAATATGGAAGGGTGAAGGTCGAACTGCCGTGGGATCGCGCGGAACTCAACAGCGAAAAAAGCAGCTGTTGGCTGCGGGTTTCCTCGAGTTGGGCGGGCCAGGATTTCGGCGCGGTGACTATCCCGCGTATCGGCATGGAAGTCGTGGTCACGTTTCTGGAAGGCGATCCGGATCGGCCGCTGATCACCGGTTGTGTGGCCAACAGAGTGACCTCTGTGCCCTACACCTTGCCCGAGCACAAGACCAAAACCGTGCTGCGCAGCCACAGCTCGCCACACAACGGTGGCTACAACGAGCTGTCGCTGGAAGACCGCGCCGAGCAGGAAAAAATCTACCTGCGGGCGCAACGCGACATCGAGCAACTGATCCTCAATGACAGCGCCACCCAGATCGGCCACGACCGCCGCGAACAAATTACCCGCGACAGTCACAGCCTGATTGGTGGCGACCGTTTTGAGCAGGTGGACCAGCACAGCGCGAGTCTGATCAAAGGCGATGAGACGCACACCACCCAAGGCCTGCGCAACACGGTGATCGGCGGGGATGAACTGATCAGCATCAGCGGCAACAGCAGCATGACAGCGGCTGGCACGCTGGTGATTCAGGCGGGGCCGCAGGCGCATGTCAACGCGGCCAACGTGGTGATCGAGGCGGGCATGAGCCTGACGCTCACGGCTGGTGGGCATCACATCGTCATCAATGCCGGTGGGATTTTTAGCAGTGTGGCGATTGTTGAGGGTGGTTCGCCGGTAGCAGGAATGGCGGCGCAGTCGGCATTGTCGGTTATTCCGAGGTTTTTGGGAGTACATCCGCTCTTATATGAACAACGGCCCTTACTTCGATGAGCACGGTAATCACAGTGAGTCGGATGCGTTTGTAAAAAGCCAGTTGGCGGTGCGATTCAAAATGAGTGACAGCTTCAAACACACCTTGGCGCAGCTGAAACAGGCGAAGAAAGACGCCGGTGGCAAAAACTATTTACAGAGCAGCGATGTAGCAAAACTGCTACTTGAGCCACGGCTCTACCCGCAGGATCGAATTCAAGAACTCACCTACAGCCTCGCTAAACGCCGTTCCCGCAACTTGTGGCCGAAAGTGGTTACCGAACGCCTGAAAGCCAACGGTCCCGACACGCGCCTTGTTGATCTGGAACCTCAACAGGACAGTGGACTTTCGAGGGAAAGTTGATTGGCTTTGCGTTGGTCAAACCACCCCATCACACCTCATCGGAATACGCACGCCCATAAAAAATGGGCATCCGACCGCAATCGATATGCCCATTTTTCAATACGGTTCTCCCCGCTACTCAGGGAGTTTGCCGCAATTATGGATTGACGCTGTCTTTCAACGACTTGCCTGGCTTGAAGGCGACGGTATTGCTGGCCTTGATTTTCACAGGCTCACCGGTTTGCGGGTTTTTGCCGGTGCGGGCACCGCGGTGGCGTTGCAGGAAGGTACCGAAGCCCACCAGCGTGACGCTGTCCTTGCGGTGCAGAGCGCCGGTGATTTCTTCGAGAACGGCGTTGAGTACGCGGTTGGCCTGCTCTTTGGTGAGGTCTGCTTTTTCAGCGATTGCAGCGGCGAGTTCTGGTTTACGCATTAGTGAAGCCCCTTTGACGGTTTTTTGTTGTTATGTCCGTGCTGTTCTCGTTGGAACAGCGCCCAAGGCGCCGCAGGTGCTCTACTCTGCGGCAGACGGGAGTGAGGATGGCACGCACGGAAGAGCCGCGCCAGTCTCGGCGCGACCTTTGTAGGGGCAAAAGCGGGGTGAATCCGACAGAACGACCGGTATTTACGCCAGCAGGGCCGGAAGCTCTTTGTTCAATGCGAGTTTTTCCATCACCGCCGCGCCTGTCAGGGCATAACCGAGCAATTTGCCCGAGTCATCGCGGCACAGGACCTTGATGTCGGCGCCCTGCCCCTCGACCGTCCAGACGCCCTCGGCGCCCCGTGGAGGCGGCGAAACCACCAACGGGCAGACCGGGGTTTTCACGGTGATCGGCATCGGGCCATAACTCACGGCCGTAGGGTTTCCCGCCAAGGTTTGGGCCAGCGCTCTCGCACAGCTCATCAGGGGCATCACGTACAACAAATTCAGTCCATCGACCTCGGCACAGTCGCCCAGGGCGTAGATATTGGCGTGGGACGTCTTCAGATGCCGGTCGACCACCACGCCGCGATTGACCTGGACACCTGCGGCAGCCGCCAGATCGATGCGCGGACGCAAACCAATGGCCGAGACCACCACATCGCACGGGATGATCTGGCCGTCGGACAGGTGCGCCTCCAGTCCGTCCGCCACCCGCTGCAACCGGTTGAGTACCGGCCCGAGGTGGAAGCGTGCACCGAGGCTTTCCAGCCCGGCCTGGACCGCTGCGGCCGCCGCTGGGTGCAGCAATGTCGGCATGACCTGTTCGCATGGTGCGACCAGTTGCACTTCGTAACCGCCGAGGATCAGGTCGTTGGCGAATTCGCAGCCGATCAGGCCGGCACCGAGCAGCAATACCCGGCGCTTGCCGGCCGCCGCGGCGCGAAAGCGCGCGTAGTCTTCCAGGTCATTGATCGGGAACACCGCATCAGCGCCGTCGCCTTCGATCGGCACCCGCACGGTTTCCGCGCCCCAGGCCAGGATCAGGTCACGGTAGATCACCGCTTCCTCGCCGATCCACAGGCGTTTATGGCCCGGGTCGATGCCGCTGATGCGGGTGTGGGTGCGCACTTCGGCTTTCAACTGCTCGGCCATGGCGCCGGGCTCGGCCATGCTCAGGCCGTCGGCGTCCTTGTTTTTGCCGAAGCCGGTGGAGAGCATCGGCTTGGAGTAGGAACGCCCGTCATCGGCGGTAATCAGCAGTAGCGGGGTTTCGCCATCGAGTTTGCGAAACTCCCGGGCCAGGTTGTAGCCAGCCAGGCCAGTACCGACGATCACGACAGGTGCGTTCATTCCCTACTCCTCTTTTGTCTTAGTTGATTTCGATCATTTCGAAATCCATCTTGCCCACGCCGCAGTCCGGGCACAGCCAATCTTCCGGCACGTCCTGCCACAGGGTGCCCGGCGCGATGCCGTCATCCGGCCAGCCGTCGGCTTCGTTATAGATCAGGCCGCAGACCACACATTGCCACTTTTTCATTCAGTTACTTCCTCGGGATTCAGGCGTTTGCCGGCGCGAACGGTCGATGGGTAAAGCGTTGCCGTCCGGCTCAGGGCGTTTTGTACTGATCGAACCCGGCAGATGCAAGCCTGTTCGATGCAAGGTCGGGTCGACTCAATCAAAATCGCCGGCTGCCATGGTAAGCTCGCCGCCTCATTTGCTGCCAATAATGACTCACTGTGCCGCACTCAAAATCCCCGTTCTGGCTCCCCCAAAGCCGACTCACTCCCCTCCCCGACGCGTCTACCCTCGACTGGCTGTTCGACGAAGGCTCCCTGACCCGGCGCCTGATTGGTTTGTCGAATGACCGCTTCAGCGTCACGCCATTATTCGAAGGCTGGCAAGCCTTGCGCGCCGACGAATGCGCGGCGCTGGAACTGGAAGAAGGCAGCGAAGGCTGGGTGCGCGAGGTGTACCTGCGCGGCAATGGCGAAGCCTGGGTGTTTGCCCGCAGTGTGGCGGCGCGCAGTGCGTTGCAGGGCGATGGGTTGCACATGGATGAGTTGGGCAGCCGGTCGTTGGGCGAGTTGTTGTTTTGCGATCGGGCGTTCCAGCGCCAGGCCATCGAGGTTTGTCACTATCCTCAAGAATGGTTGCCGCTGGAGTCCCGAGCGCCCGAGCTGTGGGGCCGCCGCTCGCGTTTCGACCGTGGCGCCTTGAGCGTGCTGGTGGCCGAGATTTTCCTGCCGACCTTATGGCTCGCCGCCCGCGCCCATCCGGAGAACCGTTGATGTACACCCGCCTGCTCAAATCCCTGAACCGCCTGAATCCCCGGGCCTGGGATTTCATTCAACTGACGCGCATGGACAAGCCGATCGGCATTTACCTGCTGCTGTGGCCAACCCTGTGGGCGCTGTGGATTGCCGGCAAGGGTTCGCCGTCATTGGCCAACATCGTGATTTTCGTGCTTGGCGTGGTGCTGACCCGCGCGGGCGGTTGCGTGATCAATGACTGGGCGGACCGTAAGGTCGACGGCCATGTGAAACGCACCGAGCAGCGGCCACTGGTGAGCGGCAAGATCAGTTCCAAAGAGGCCTTGGTGTTTTTTGCCGTGCTGATGGGCATCGCCTTTCTGCTGGTGCTGTGCACCAACGCGGCAACCGTCTGGCTATCGCTGGGCGGTCTGGCGCTGGCCTTTAGTTACCCGTTCATGAAGCGATACACCTACTACCCGCAAGTGGTACTGGGCGCGGCGTTTTCCTGGGGCATGCCGATGGCGTTCACGGCCGAGACCGGTTCGCTGCCGGCAGAAGCCTGGCTGCTGTGGATTGCCAACCTGCTGTGGACGGTGGCCTACGACACCTATTACGCGATGACCGACCGCGACGATGACTTGAAGATCGGCGTGAAGTCCACGGCGATTCTGTTTGGTGATGCGGACCGGGTCATCATTCTGACGTTGCAAGGTCTGGCGCTGGGCAGCCTGCTGCTGGCCGGGTCGAAGTTCCAGCTTGGCGGCTGGTTCCATCTCGGGTTGCTGGCCGCCGCCGGGTGTTTTGCCTGGGAGTTCTGGTACACCCGGAGCAAGGACCGGATGCGTTGCTTCAAGGCGTTCTTGCACAACCACTGGGCCGGGTTGGCGATTTTTGTCGGGATTGTGCTGGATTACGCATTGCGTTGATAAAAAGCGAAAAATCGCAGCCTGCGGCGGCTCCTACAGGTGTATATCCGTAGGCATTGCCGCAAGCCGCGATCTTTAACGACCTGGCGAAGCGCTTACTTCTGCGATTCGTGAACGACGTGCCAGACATCTTTCATGCCGTCACCCTTCATCTCTCCAGGTTTTTCGTCCTTCACAAACGTGTAGAGCGGCTTGCCGTCGTAGGCATATTGCATCATGCCGTCATCACGCTTGATGACCGTCCATTTGCCTTCAGCCTTGGCACCCGCCGGCGCCATCATCGGCGGCCAGTTCTTGGCGCAATCCGCGTTACACATGGACTTGCCGCCACTGTCCTTGTCGAACGTGTAAACGGTCATGCCCTTGTGATCGACCATCATGCCGCCCTTCATCATGGCCGGTTCGGCAGCGAAGGCCATCGCCGGTAACGCCAGAGCAGCGGCCAACATCAGAGCCTTAAGGGAGAACGTGAATTGAGTCATGGAAACCTTCTCTTGTGGTTGTCAGGATTCGGAATTAGAGCTTAGCCCAGGATCATGACAATCGCCGCTCGACTAAAATACTGTCACACGACTGCAATAATTCCGTTATCTAATGCGGCGCAAGACAGTTAAATGACAAGAGGAATATAGGCATGGTTGGCAGGAGCATTCTGATCGTCGACGACGAAGCGCCCATTCGCGAAATGATCGCCGTTGCGTTGGAAATGGCCGGCTATGACTGCCTGGAGGCTGAGAACTCCCAGCAGGCCCATGCCATCATCGTCGACCGCAAGCCGGACCTGATCCTGCTGGACTGGATGTTGCCCGGCACGTCCGGCATCGAGTTGGCCCGGCGCCTCAAGCGCGATGAGCTGACCGGGGATATCCCGATCATCATGCTCACCGCCAAGGGCGAAGAGGACAACAAGATCCAGGGCCTGGAAGTCGGCGCCGATGACTACATCACCAAACCGTTCTCGCCCCGCGAGCTGGTGGCGCGCCTCAAAGCCGTGCTGCGCCGCGCCGGCCCGACCGATGGCGAAACCCCGATCGAAGTCGGCGGCCTGCTGCTGGACCCGATCAGCCACCGCGTGACCATCGACGGCAAACCCGCCGAGATGGGCCCGACCGAATACCGTCTGCTGCAATTCTTCATGACCCACCAGGAACGCGCCTACACCCGTGGCCAGTTGCTGGATCAGGTCTGGGGCGGCAATGTCTATGTCGAAGAACGTACCGTCGACGTGCACATCCGGCGCCTGCGCAAAGCCCTCGGCGATGCCTATGAAAATCTGGTACAAACCGTGCGCGGCACCGGTTACCGGTTTTCCACCAAAGCATAGAAGCGGCGGCAAGCTTTAAGCTACAAGCGGCAAGCGAAAGCAGAGCCGCTTTGACTTGAAGCTTGTAGCTTGAAACTTGGAGCTGCGCTAGGACGCCCCCCTTGAACCAAAACTGGCATGGCACCCTGATTCGCCACATGCTGTTGCTGGTCACCGCCTGCTTGGTGATCGGCCTGATTTCCGGCTACTACGGCTGGAGCCTCGCCGCTGGCCTGGGCCTTTACCTGGCCTGGACCCTCAAGCAGCTGTTGCGCCTGCACGAATGGCTGCGCCTGCACAAACCTGATGAAGCACCGCCCGATGGCTATGGCCTGTGGGGCGAAGTGTTCGACAGCATCTACCACCTGCAACGCCGCGACCAACGGGTGCGCGGGCGCCTGCAAGCGGTGATCGACCGGGTCCAGGAATCCACTGCCGCGCTCAAAGACGCGGTGATCATGCTCGACAGCGACGGCAACCTCGAATGGTGGAACCGCGCCGCCGAAACCCTGCTCGGCCTCAAAACCCCGCAAGACAGCGGCCAACCGGTGACCAACCTGGTGCGCCATCCGCGCTTCAAGGAATACTTCGAGCAGGACAGCTACGCCGAGCCGCTGGAAATCCCCTCGCCGATCAACGATCGCCTGCGCATTCAGCTGTACATCACCCGCTACGGCAACAACGAACACTTGATGCTGGTGCGCGACGTCACGCGCATCCATCAGTTGGAGCAGATGCGCAAAGACTTTATCGCCAACGTTTCCCACGAACTGCGCACGCCACTGACGGTGATCTGCGGCTACCTGGAAACCTTGCTCGACAACGTCGAGGACGTGAACCCGCGCTGGACCCGAGCCTTGCAGCAGATGCAGCAACAGGGCGGCCGCATGCAGACCCTGCTCAACGACCTGCTGCTGTTGGCCAAGCTGGAAGCCACCGATTACCCGTCGGACAACCAGCCCGTCGTCATCGACAGCCTGCTGAAATCGATCAAGAGCGATGCTCAGCAGCTGTCCGCGCAAAAGAATCAGAAGATCACCCTGGAGGCCGATTCCACGATTCTGCTCAAGGGCAGCGAAGCGGAATTGCGCAGCGCGTTTTCCAACCTGGTGTTCAACGCCGTGAAATACACCCCGGCCGAAGGCAATATCCGCATTCGCTGGTGGGGCGACGACCAGGGCGCGCATTTGAGCGTGCAGGATTCCGGGATCGGCATTGACAGCAAACACCTGCCGCGCCTGACCGAACGCTTCTATCGCGTCGACTCCAGCCGCAACTCCAACACCGGCGGCACCGGGCTCGGGCTGGCCATCGTCAAGCACGTGCTGCTGCGCCACCGTGCACGGATGGAAATCAGCAGCGTGCCGGGGCATGGCAGCACCTTCACCTGCCATTTTGCGCCGGCCCAGGTGACCAAATCCCAGCTGATCAGCGCTGCCGATTGATACCGGCCGGCACTCGCCCCTAGGCAATCGCCGAGTCAGCCGCTACATTGGCTGACTTGTGCCTGCCCTTCAGGCACCGCATTTCCTTCTTTTTCGAATACACGGAACCCGCAAAACCCCATCATGGACCCATCCCCTGGCTTGACCCTCGCGACACTCTTCGCCGATTTCGGCATGATTCTTTTTGCTCTGATCCTGGTTTTGCTCAACGGATTCTTCGTTGCGGCCGAATTTGCCATGGTCAAACTGCGCTCGACCCGGGTCGAGGCCATCGCTGATAAAAACGGCTGGCGCGGACATATCCTGCGCACCGTGCACAGTCAGCTCGATGCGTACCTCTCGGCGTGCCAGTTGGGTATCACCCTCGCCTCGCTGGGTCTGGGCTGGGTCGGTGAGCCGGCGTTTGCGCACATCCTCGAGCCTATCCTTGAAGCCGTCGGCGTACAGTCGCCCGAAGTGATCAAAGGCGTGTCGTTCTTTGCCGCGTTCTTCGTGATTTCGTACCTGCACATCGTGGTCGGTGAGCTGGCGCCCAAGTCGTGGGCGATCCGCAAACCCGAGTTGCTGTCGCTCTGGACCGCCGTGCCGCTGTACCTGTTCTACTGGGCGATGTACCCGGCCATCTACCTGCTCAACGCCAGCGCCAACGCGATTCTGCGCATCGCCGGCCAGGGCGAACCCGGCCCGCATCACGAACACCATTACAGCCGTGAAGAACTGAAACTGATCCTGCACTCCAGCCGTGGCCAGGACCCGAGCGACCAAGGCATGCGTGTATTGGCCTCGGCAGTGGAAATGGGTGAACTGGAAGTGGTGGACTGGGCCAACTCCCGGGAAGACCTGGTGACGCTGGAGTTCAACGCGCCGCTGAAACAAATCCTTGCGTTGTTCCGTCGCCACAAGTTCAGCCGTTATCCGGTGTACGACAGCGAACGCCAGGAGTTCGTCGGCCTGCTGCACATCAAGGATCTGCTGCTGGAACTGGCGGCTCTGGACCACATTCCCGAGTCGTTCAACCTGGCGGAGCTGACTCGCCCGCTGGAGCGCATTTCGCGGCACATGCCGCTGTCGCAATTGCTGGAACAGTTCCGCAAGGGCGGCTCGCACTTCGCCTTGGTCGAAGAAGCCGACGGCAACATCATCGGCTACCTGACCATGGAAGACGTGCTGGAAGTGCTGGTAGGCGACATTCAGGACGAACACCGCAAGGCCGAGCGCGGGATCCTTGCGTACCAGCCGGGCAAGCTGCTGGTGCGCGGCGATACGCCGCTGTTCAAGGTTGAACGCCTGCTGGGCATCGACCTGGACCACATCGAAGCCGAAACCCTCGCCGGGCTGGTCTACGAAACCCTGAAACGGGTACCGGAAGAGGAAGAAGTGCTGGAAGTCGAAGGTTTGCGGATCATCATCAAGAAGATGAAAGGGCCGAAGATTATTTTGGCCAAGGTGTTGATGCTCGATTAAGCGATCCGGGTGAAACCGCATCGCGCCCTTCGCGGGCAAGCCTCGCTCCTACAGGTTCGTGTGATCCGTAGGAGCGAGGCTTGCCCGCGAAGGCGTCAGACCAGGCACCACATCACTGCTTGCCCAACGCAAAGTTGGGCAACGCCCCCACCGGTTGATTGAACTGGTACGGAATCGACACCAGCCCCAACCCGGTATTGCGCTGCACCACGAAATGCAGGTGCGGCCCGCTGCTGTTGCCGGTGTTGCCCGACAATGCCAGCGCACTGCCCACCGCCACCCGCTGCCCTTCGCGCACGCTCACCGAGCCTTGCTTGAGGTGCAGATACACGCCCATGGTCCCGTCATCGTGCAACACCCGCACGAAATTGCCGGATGGATCATTGCCGCGACCGCTCTGGCTATTCTCGGTCTTCACTACCATCCCGGCCCGCGCCGCGATGATCGGCGTGCCTTCAGGCATGGCGATGTCCATGGCGAAACGGTTCTTGGCACCGAAGTGGCTGTATTGGCCATTGGCGCCCTGACTCAAGCGAAACGGACCACCACGCCACGGGAAGGGATATCGATAGCTCTGAGCGGCGCCTGAAGGGTCGCCCATGGAGTATTGGAAGCTCGGGGTATACACCAGCGGCTTGCCGCCGATAATCGCCGTGAGCAGCGCCAGGCGCGAGTTACTGCGCGCCGGCAAGACCCGGCGAATCGGCTGGCTCGGCGCGCCCTTCACATTGCTCAACCCGGCAAAACTCAGCTCGACCTCCACCGGTGCATACAAATCGTTGCGCACAAACACCACGTCCACGCCCTTCTGCTTCTTGATGTCCAGATACACCTGCCGCTCCAGGTGCTCGACCATCCGATCCCGAAACACAAACACCTGGGAGCCTTTCGTGGGGCGGTCGCTGTAGGAGACCACGCCATTGGCGTCGGTGGACTTGTAAATGGTCATGGCCACAGCCGAGGTGGAGGCCATGAAAAGACCACAGAAAAACAGCAGGCGCGCGAGCATGGGCAAGAGTCTGTCGAATAAGGCCTGGGAGGAGCCTAGCAGCTGAGATGGACCAGCGTAGTCGGCAGATGTTTCAAATGATCGTCCCCACGCGGAGCGTGGGAACGATCAGAGCGGTGTGGTGAATGGGATGGCCCCTTCGCGGGCAAGCCTCGCTCCTACAAGGTTTGTGTCGTCCGCAATGAGCGCGACACCTGTAGGAGCGAGGCTTGCCCGCGAAGGCGGACTGTCAGGCGACGACGATTACGCGCCCGGTACGAAATGCTTCTGCGCCGCGTCACGAACAAACGGGTTGAATGTGATATCCACACCCAACTGCGCCGCAGCGGACAAGTTCACCAACGCATCCAGCGAGAACTTGTCGATCTTGCCGCTCAATACATCATTAAGCCGCGGCTGGGTTATTTTCAGGCGTTTGGCCGCCTCCTTTTGGGAAAGCTCCCAGCCTCGAATGACGCTGCACAACTCCATCATCAGCTTGGAGCGCAGACGCATATTCGCGGCTTCCTGAGGCGTATCTTCCAGCGCATCCCAGATACTGGCGAACCGCTGGGTCGGGTTTTGATGATCCGTCATGACGTTAATTGATTTCCTGCAATCTGGCGCGAGCCAGTTCGATATCGCGCGTCTCGGTTTTACGGGTGGTTTTGTGCAAGGCATGTAGCACATAGATGGCCTCTGGCCGGTTAACCACATAAAACACTCGAAACGCCCCTGATTCCTCGGTGATCCTGATTTCGTTTACGCCCCGCCCTACGGTTTTCATCGGCCGCCAGTCGAAGGGTTCTTCCCCCTGCTGCAAGAGATCCAACTGAAAACCGGCGGCTCTTCGCGCATCGAGCGGAAACGATTTCAAATCCTTTAACGCGCTCCCGATAAACACCACGTCCTTGTGTCTTGGCATCGACTTCTCCTGTTGTTGACAAGGAAAAGGGTAATCGACGCCATCGAGGCACGTAGGGCGGGGTTGTTTCAAGGCATGGCTGATAAGGATCGGTATGGAACAGTCTATATCGAAACCGATATAAATCAAGGCGAGAATTATGGATATCTGACGTGTGGGCTATGCGCTTTTTTTTGCGGGGATTGTTTTGGCCCCTTCGCGGGCAAGCCTCGCTCCTACAAGGTTTGTGTCGTCCGCAATGAGCGCGACACCTGTAGGAGCGAGGCTTGCCCGCGAAGGCGGACTGTCAGGCGACGACGATTACGCGCCCGGTACGAAATGCTTCTGCGCCGTACCACGGGCAATCAGGCGGGAGATGTAGTCGAGCTTCTGTGCGTCTTTATCGACGAAGCGGAAGGTCAGTTGCAGCCAGTCGCTGTCGGGCTTTTGCTCGTGGGCGACGATGGCGTGCAGATAGCCGTTGAGGCGCGCGGTTTCAGCGTTGTCGCCCTGCTCCAGGTCGAGCACGGCGCTTTCGAGCACTTGCGGCAGGATGTCGGTGCGTTTCACTACCAGCAGCGCTTCCTTGAGGCTCAAGGCCTTGATCACGCAGGGCTGGGTGCCACTCGATAGGCGCAACTGGCCTTGGCCACGGCCACCCGCCGGTGCTGCCGAAGCGGCGCCAGGTGCCTTGACCGGCGGGCTGTTGAGCAACCCACGGGATGGTGCAGCGGCGGGTGCCGGGGCGGCAGCGACAGGTTTGGCGAACGGGTTGACCGGGGCAGCGGCTGGCGCGGCCACGGCAGCCTTGCCGCCAGTGAGTGCGCTCAGGGAATCGTTGCCGAACGCCGAGTTCATTTTGGTCGGGGCGCTGTTCATCAAGGTGTCGAGCTTGCCGACCTTGTTCAGCGCCTGTTTGACCTTGGTCAGCAGTTGCTCGTTGGTGAACGGCTTGCTGACGTAGCCGGAAACCCCGGCCTGGATCGCCTGGACCACATTTTCCTTGTCGCCACGGCTGGTCACCATCACGAACGGCATGGTCTTGAGGTTGTCCTGCTCGCGGCACCAGGTCAGCAGTTCCAGGCCGGACATTTCCGGCATTTCCCAGTCACACAGAACCAGGTCGAACGCTTCGCGCGCCAGAATCGCCTGAGCCTTCTTGCCGTTGACCGCGTCTTCGATCCGGATACCCGGGAAGTAGTTGCGCAGGCACTTCTTCACCAGGTCACGAATGAACGACGCATCGTCCACGACCAACACACTGACCTTACTCATCCACAACCCCTTAAAAAAATCCCGGCAAGCATACCGCTTTGCTGATGGCACATTGCCTTAAATCTTCAGTCACGCCGGGACTTTTCGTTCGCGGGTGCTGCTTCCACATTCAAAAACCACAAACAAAAACGCCCGGCCAAAAGGCCGGGCGCTTTTCTCAGGCAATCTTACTTATCGTCAGCTTTGCCCGGAACATTAGCGGTTTCGCCACTTGTGCCTTCAACTTCTTCTTTCATGCGCTTGAGGCCAAGGTGCCGCACGTCGGTGCCGCGCACCAGGTAAATCACCAGCTCCGAGATGTTGCGCGCGTGGTCGCCGATACGCTCCAGGGAGCGCAGCACCCAAATGATGCTCAAGACCCGCGAGATAGAGCGCGGGTCTTCCATCATGTAGGTCGCCAGCTCACGCAGCGCGGTCTTGTATTCGCGGTCGATGATCTTGTCGTACTGCGCCACCGACAACGCCAGGTCGGCGTCGAAACGGGCAAACGCGTCCAGTGCATCGCGAACCATGTTGCGCACCTGGTCGCCGATGTGGCGAACCTCGACGTAACCCCGTGGGGCCTCGCCTTCTTCGCACAACTGGATGGCGCGACGGGCGATCTTGGTCGCTTCGTCACCGATGCGTTCCAGGTCGATCACCGATTTGGAAATGCTGATGATCAACCGCAAGTCGGACGCCGCCGGCTGACGACGGGCGAGAATGCGCAGGCATTCTTCGTCGATGTTGCGTTCCATCTGGTTGATCTGGTCGTCGATCTCACGCACTTGCTGGGCCAGGCCGGAGTCGGCCTCGATCAGCGCGGTCACTGCGTCGTTGACCTGCTTCTCCACCAGCCCGCCCATGGCCAGGAGGTGGCTGCGCACTTCCTCCAGCTCAGCGTTGAACTGTGCAGAGATGTGGTGGGTTAAGCCTTCCTTCGAAATCATCTTTTGCTCCGCGATAGCTGTGAGCTGCAAGCTACAAGCTGCAAGCTGTGTTGTGTCGTACTCGGACCGCTTTTACTTGCCGCTTGAAGCTTGCGGCTTGCAGCTATTCCTAGCCATACCGGCCGGTAATGTAATCTTCGGTCTGCTTCTTCGCCGGATTGGTGAACAAGGTGTCGGTGTCGCCGAACTCCACCAGTTTGCCCATGTACATGAACGCCGTGTAGTCGGAAACCCGCGCAGCCTGTTGCATGTTGTGGGTCACGATGACAATGGTGAACTTGGATTTCAGTTCGTAGATCAGCTCTTCGACTTTCAGCGTGGAGATCGGGTCGAGGGCCGAGCATGGTTCGTCGAGCAGCAGCACTTCCGGTTCCACGGCGATGGTGCGGGCGATCACCAGACGTTGCTGCTGACCACCGGACAGGCCGAGTGCCGACTCGTGCAGGCGATCTTTGACCTCATCCCACAGCGCCGCGCCTTTCAACGCCCACTCGACGGCTTCATCAAGAATGCGTTTCTTGTTGATGCCCTGGATGCGCAGGCCGTAAACCACGTTTTCGTAGATGGTTTTCGGGAACGGGTTCGGCTTCTGGAACACCATGCCCACACGGCGACGCAGCTCGGCCACGTCTTCGCCCTTGCGGTAGATGTTGTTGCCGTAGAGGTTGATCGCGCCTTCGACGCGGCAGCCGTCCACCAGGTCGTTCATGCGGTTGAAGGTGCGCAGCAGCGTGGACTTGCCGCAGCCGGACGGGCCGATGAAGGCGGTCACGCGCTGTTTCGGGATGTTCATGCTGACATCGAACAGCGCTTGTTTGTCGCCGTAGAACAGGCTCAGGCCCGGCACTTCGATGGCCACGGTTTCCTGCGCAAGGCTCAGGCTCTGTTTGTCGCGGCCCAGGGCGGACATGTTGATGCCGTGGGTATGTGTTTCGTGCTGCATGGTCTCACTCCGTTCGTAGCTGCAAGCTTTTAGCTGCAAGCTGCAAGTTTGAGCAAAAGCGGCGTGTAGCTTGCCGCTTGTGGCTAATGGCTTTAGCTATCCAACGCTTTGTATTTTTCGCGCAGGTGGTTGCGGATGTAGACCGCCGACAGGTTCAACGTCGCGATCACCAGCACCAGCAACAGTGCCGTGGCGTACACCAGCGGTCGTGCGGCTTCGACGTTCGGGCTCTGGAAGCCGACGTCATAAATATGGAAGCCCAAGTGCATGATCTTCTGGTCAAGGTGCAAGTACGGGTAGTTGCCGTCCACCGGCAGCGACGGCGCCAGTTTCACCACACCTACCAGCATCAGCGGCGCCACTTCACCGGCGGCGCGGGCCACGGCGAGGATCATGCCGGTCATCATCGCCGGGCTGGCCATCGGCAGCACGATCTTCCACAAGGTTTCCGCCTTGGTCGCGCCGAGGGCCAACGAGCCTTCACGCACGGTGCGAGGAATCCGCGCCAGGCCTTCTTCGGTGGCCACGATCACCACCGGCACCGCCAGCAATGCCAGGGTCAGCGAAGCCCAGAGCAGGCCTGGCGTACCGAAGGTCGGTGCCGGCAAGGCTTCGGGGAAGAAGATCCGGTCCAGCGAACCGCCAAGTACGTACACGAAGAAGCCCAGGCCGAACACCCCGTAAACGATGGCCGGGACGCCCGCCAGGTTGTTCACGGCGATGCGGATAATCCGCGTCAGCGCGTTCTGCTTGGCGTATTCACGCAGGTACACCGCCGCCAGCACGCCGAACGGGGTCACGATCATCGCCATGATCAGGGTCATCATCACGGTGCCGAAGATCGCCGGGAAGATCCCGCCTTCGGTGTTCGCTTCGCGCGGGTCGTCGGACAGGAATTCCCAGACCTTGCCAAAGTAGAAGCCGATCTTGGTAAAGGTGCCCATGGCGTTCGGCTGGTAGGCGTGAACCACTTTGCCGATGCCGATTTCGAGCTCTTTGCCGTTGGCGTCGCGAGCGGTGAGGCTGTCGCGGTTGAATTGGGCGTGCAGATCGCTCAGGCGCGCTTCGATGTCCTGGTAACGGGCGTTCAGTTCAGCCTTTTCGGCGTCCATGTCCGCTTGCGCGGTAGCGTCCAGTTTGCCGGCCAGTTCCAGCTTGCGACCGTGCAGACGGATACGTTCCAGACCGGCGTTGATCGCGCCGATGTCGGATTTCTCCAGGGTCTTGAGCTGTGCCGCAAGCTTGTTGACGCGATCGACACGGGCTTGCAACTCCGGCCACGCGGCCTCGCCCTCGGCGATCACCTTGCCGTCCTGTTTGACGTTGACCAGGTAACCGTAGAAGTTGCCCCACTCGCGACGCTCGATGGCCATCAGCTCGGGTGGCGTCTTCTGGTTGGTCAGCCACTCGCCGACGATCCAGGTGAAGTCGTTGCCGTTCAAGTCACGGTTGCCGACCTTGATCAGCTCGCGGGTCATGAACTCCGGGCCCACATCGGGCACCGGCAGGCCAGCGCTTTTCAGGCGCTCGCGGGGCACTTCTTCTTTCTGCACCACTTCGCCGATCACCAGGTGATTGGCCTGGCCCGGGACGTCGTAGCTGGCGTGGATCAGGTCCGCCGGCCAGAAGTGACCGAGGCCGCGCACGGCAATCACGGCCAGCAAGCCAATGGTCATGATGACCGCGATGGACACCGCGCCTCCGCTGATCCAGACGCCGGGGGCGCCGCTCTTGAACCATCCATTCAGGGAGTTCTGTTTCACAGACTTCTACCTTTCTTAAAGCGACGAGTATTTCTTGCGCAGACGCTGACGAATCAGCTCGGCGAGGGTGTTCATGACGAAGGTGAACAACAGCAGCACCAGCGCCGAGAGGAACAGCACGCGGTAGTGGCTGCCGCCGACTTCCGACTCCGGCATTTCCACCGCAACGTTGGCCGCCAGGGTGCGCAGGCCTTCGAACAGGTTCATTTCCATGACCGGGGTGTTACCGGTGGCCATCAGCACGATCATCGTTTCACCGACCGCGCGGCCCATGCCGATCATCAGTGCCGAGAAAATGCCCGGGCTGGCGGTGAGGATCACCACGCGGGTCATGGTCTGCCAAGGCGTGGCGCCGAGGGCCAGGGAACCGAGGGTCAGGCCGCGAGGCACGCTGAACACGGCGTCTTCGGCGATGGAGTAGATGTTCGGGATCACCGCGAAACCCATGGCCAGGCCGACTACCAGTGCGTTGCGCTGGTCGTAGGTGATGCCCAGGTCGTGGGAGATCCACATGCGCATGTCGCCGCCGAAGAACCAGGTTTCCATGTACGGGCTCATGTACAGCGACAACCAGCCCACAAACAGGATCACCGGGATCAGGATCGCGCTTTCCCAGCCGTCCGGCACTTTCAGGCGGATCGACTCAGGCAGGCGGCTGAAGACGAAACCGGCCACCAGGATGCCAATCGGCAGGAGCATCAATAGGCTGAAGATGCCCGGCAAATGCCCTTCCACATAAGGTGCGAGGAACAGGCCGGCGAAGAAACCGAGGATCACCGTCGGCATCGCTTCCATCAGTTCGATCACCGGTTTGACCTTGCGGCGCAAGCTCGGGGCCATGAAGTAGGCGGTGTAGATCGCGGCAGCGACGGCCAGCGGTGCGGCCAGCAACATGGCGTAGAACGCGGCCTTCAAGGTACCGAAGGTCAGCGGCGACAAACTCATCTTCGGTTCGAAGTCAGTGTTGGCTGCAGTCGATTGCCAGACGTATTTAGGTTCGTCGTAGTTCTCGTACCAGACCTTGCTCCACAGGGCGCTCCAGGAAACCTCCGGGTGCGGGTTGTCGAGCAGCAGCGGTTGAATCTTGCCGCCTGCTTCGACGATCAGGCGGTTAGCCCGTGGCGACAGACCGAAGATCCCTTGGCCATCGACCACCTGATCGACCAGCAAGGTGCGGTGCGCGGTGCTGTGGAACACACCAAGCTTGCCGGAGGCGTCGAGGGCAACAAAACCTTTGCGACGTTCTTCGGCGCTGATTTCAACGATCGGCGTGGTGCCCATCTGGAAGGTGCGGATCTGCTTCAGGCGCAGTTCGCCATCCGGGTCGCGAGCCATAAACCACTGGGCCAGGCCACCCTTGGAGTCACCGAGAATCAGCGAAATACCGCCCACCAATTGGGTGCTGGCCGTGATTTGCGCTTCGCCGTCTTCAAGCAATTTGTAGCGACCGTTAAGGCTCTTGTCGCGCAGGCTGAACACATCGGCCTGGGCGCGCCCGTTAATCACGTACAACCACTGTTGGCGCGGGTCGACGAAGATGTTCTTCACCGGCTCGGTCATTTGCGGCAGATCGATACGCTTCTGCTCGTTGGTGACTTCACCGGTCATCATGTTTTCTTCGCTGGTCAGCGACAGCACATTGAGTTGCGAACCGGTGGAGCCAACCAGCATCAGCGTGGTGTCGGTGGCGTTGAGGCTGACGTGCTCCAGCGCACCGCCCGCTTCGTTCAACGCAATCGGGGTTTCGCCGTACGGGTACTCGACGGCTGGTGAAATGGTCTTCTTGCCGTCCGGGTAACTGACTTTATAGGTGTGACGGAACACCAGCACCTGACCATTGGACAGACCGACCGCCACCAGCGGATGGCCAGGCTGGTCTTCGCCAATCGAGGTTACGGTGGCACCGGCCGGAATTGGCAGATCGACGCGCCGCAGTTCGGCGCCACTGTCGATATCGAAGAAAAGAGCCTGGCCCTTGTCGGAAACCCGCATGGCGACCTGGTTCTGTTCTTCCAGAGAGATCATCAGCGGCTTGCCGGCGTCTTGCATCCAGGCAGGCGTGATGGCGTCCTTGGCCGTCAGATCAGCCCCCTGAAACAGGGGAAAGACGACGTAACCAAGGAAGAAGAAGATCAGCGTGATCGCACCGAGGACGGCGAGACCGCCAATGAGCACGTACCAGCGGGTCAGGCGATCTTTGAGCGCGCGGATGCGACGCTTGCGTTGCAGTTCAGGCGTATTGAAGTCAATTCGCTTGGGGGGATTGTTAGTCATGGTGGAATTGGCCAGATCATTCATGCGCACACCCTAGCGATCCTGTATGACAGAAAGATGACAATGCAGTGACGCAACAAATCCGCCGCCAGCGGGAACTGGCAGAGGACCGGAAATTTGGGAGCCGGTATTGACCGGCATTTGTAGGAGCGAGGCTTGTGTGGCGAGGGGGCTTGCCCCCGTTGGGGAGCGAAGCGCCCCCATCGAATCAGCCATCGCATTATCGTCGTCGACCGATTTATGACTGCTTCGCAGTCAAACGGGGGCAAGCCCCCTCGCCACCCAAGCTTCGCTCCTACACAGGTCCGGGGCGTACCCTGGGCCTAGGGTTTTACTTTTTTGCGACTTCAGCGCCGCCTTCCGCCAGACCCAGGTCAGCCAGTGCTTTTGCAGCAACCTTGGCTGGCAGTGGGATGTAGCCGTCTTTCACTACAACTTCCTGGCCCTGTTTGGACAGAACCAGTTTCACGAACTCGGCTTCCAGCGGGGCCAGAGGCTTGTTCGGGGCTTTGTTGACATACACGTAGAGGAAACGCGACAACGGGTATTTGCCGTTCAGGGCGTTTTCTTCGCTGTCTTCGATGAATTCAGTGCTGCCCTTCTTCGACAGAGCCACGGTTTTCACGCTAGCGGTTTTGTAGCCGATGCCCGAGTAACCGATGCCGTTCAGCGAGGAGCTGATCGACTGCACGACCGAAGCCGAACCTGGTTGTTCGTTGACGTTTGGCTTGTAGTCGCCTTTGCACAGGGCTTCTTCTTTGAAGTAGCCGTAGGTGCCGGACACCGAGTTACGACCGAACAGCTGAACCGGCTTGTTGGCCAGGTCGCCGGTCACACCCAGGTCGCCCCAGGTTTTAACGTCGGCTTTAGCGCCGCACAGACGAGTGGACGAGAAGATCGCGTCGACTTGTTCCATGGTCAGGTGCTGGATCGGGTTGTCTTTGTGTACGAAAACAGCCAGGGCGTCCACGGCAACCGGGATAGCGGTTGGCTTGTAGCCGTACTTCTGCTCGAAGGCCGCCAGTTCGGTGTCCTTCATCTTGCGGCTCATCGGGCCCAGGTTAGAGGTGCCTTCAGTCAGCGCAGGTGGCGCAGTGGCGGAGCCAGCGGCCTGAATCTGGATGTTTACGTTCGGGTATTCTTTTTTGTAGTTCTCAGCCCACAGGGTCATGAGGTTGGCCAGGGTATCGGAGCCGACGCTGGACAGGTTGCCCGATACACCAGTGGTCTTGGTGTAGCTCGGGATCGCAGGGTCAACAGCGGCGAACGCGTTGGCAGTCGCAACGCCAGCAGCGACAAAAGTCATTGCCGCCATCAAACGCTTCAGTTTCATGCCTTACTCCTAGCAGATAGGGTGTGTTAAGTCGGGGCCAAGTATCAGCAGGCCGTGTGAACACTCTATGGCTGAAATATGACAATTGGATGAAAGGCCAGCATTCGGAAACCAGAAACACCAAGGCTCCGTGGCGAGGTTGACAAATCATTATCAAAAGATAGTCTTGTCAACCACGAGAGGAACACATGATCAACGACCGAATTCGCCGCGCTCGCCTTCTGCGAGGCATGTCCCTGGAAGCCCTGGCGCTCCAGCTTGGCGACATCAGCAAGCAAGGCCTGAGCAAATACGAGAAAGGGTTAAGTACTCCGAACTCCTCTCGCCTGCTGCAAATGGCCAAAGTGCTGCAGGTCAGTCCCGAGTATTTCTTTCGTGCGGACCCGGTACCGTTGGCGCCTTTGGAGTTTCGTAAGCTCGCGAAAATGCCGAAGTACCGTCAGGTTCAGGTCGAAGAACAGATTCGCGAACACCTCGAACGCTACATTGCGCTGGAAGACTGCTTCGACCCGGTCGATATCCAGACTCCCGCCACCCCGGCACAAATGTTGCCGGTCTCTTCTATTGAAGAGGCTGAACACGCCGCCGAGTCTCTGCGCGAGTTTTGGAGAATTGGCAGCGATCCCATTTCCAACATCACCGAACAACTGGAAGAGCACAGCATCAAGGTTGCGATGCTCAAGGGACCTGATGACTTCGATGGAGCCTGCGCCGCCACCGAGGATGGTCGCCATGTCCTGATTGCCTTGAACGCGAAGCGTCCCGGCGAACGCATTCGCTTCACTGCTGCCCACGAACTCGGGCATTGGGTCATGCGATTACCCGACGACATGTCCGAGCGCGACAAGGAAAACTGCTGCCATCGCTTCGCTGGCGCCTTCCTCTATCCAGCCAAAAGTGTCGCCAGTGACTTCGGCAGCCACCCTCGCTCACGGGTTCATCCCCGCGAGTTGCTCATCGCCAAACGCCAATACGGAATCTCGATGCACGCCGCACTTCGACGCCTGAAGGATCTGAACCTGCTGAGCGACGGGGGTTACAAATCCCTAACCATTCAATTCAGTGCTAATGGCTGGCGCAAGGCCGAACCCGAACCGATGCCATGCAAACCACCGCAACGCTTCGAATCGTTGGTGTTCTGGGGGCTGGCGGAGGGCCTCATTACTAAATCCCGTGCAGCTGAACTTCTACGTAAACCAGTGAGCGCCCTTGATCCCAACTTCCTGGGCTCACTGGAGAGTGCATGACCCTGATTTACATCAGCGATACGAATATTTGGATTGATTTCAGGAACGCGGGACTGCTTGAACAGATGTTCAGGCTGCCATTCACCCTCTGCTGCACGGATTTCGTGCTGCATGAGCTCGAAGACTTTCCCCATGCCGAACTGCTCGGCCATGGGTTGATGGTCGAATCCTTCGATGGTGCGGGTGTTGCTCGACTGTTCAATTTAAAAATCGAGCACAACAACAGCTCGCTCGCCGACGTGTCCTGCTATTTGCTCGCGCAAGAGACAGGTCGACCTCTGCTGACCGGCGATGGCAAGTTAAGGCGTCAGGCACAACGGGATGGGTTGCAAGTGCACGGCGCGCTTTGGTTGTTGGATCTGATGGTCGAGCATTGCGTCATCCCACTCACGCAAGCCGCAGATGCGCTGGACAATATGCTCGAGCACGGGGCACGCCTACCCTCAAACGAATGTGATGCAAGGCTTTCGCACTGGAGAAAGCCTTAGCATCGCAGGCTCCACTTAACGCCCCTCCTTCCAAAGATACGCACCCACCAAAATCCCGACCCCACAAATAATCGCCACGTAATAGGCCGGCCCCATCGGGCTCTCCTTGAGCAGCAACGTCACAACCATCGGCGTCAGTCCACCAAAAATCGCGTAAGCCAGGTTGTAGGAGAACGACAGCCCGCTGAAGCGCACCACTGCCGGGAAGGCCTTGACCATCACGTACGGCACGGCGCCGATGGTGCCGACGAGCAGGCCGGTCACGGCGTACATCGGGAACAGCCAGTCCGGGTGGTTGAACAGGCTGTGGTAGAAGGTCCACGAACTGATCAGCAACGCGGCGCTGCCGAACACGAACACCCGGCCGGCGCCGAAGCGGTCGGCCAGTGCGCCGGAGGCCACGCAACCCAGGCTCAGGAACACGATGGCCAGGCTGTTGGCCTGTAATGCGGTGGTCGGCGAGAAGTGGTAGACGGTCTGTAGCACGGTCGGGGTCATCAGGATGACGACGATGATGCCGGCGGACAGCAACCAGGTCAGCAGCATGGAAATCAGGATCGCCCCGCGATGGTCGCGCAGCACCGCGCGCAGCGGCACTTCTTCGGCCAGGGCCTTGCGCAGTTGCAGCTCGGCGAACACCGGGGTTTCGTGCAACCAGCGGCGCAGGTAGACCGAGAACAGGCCGAACACGCCGCCCAGCAGGAACGGGATCCGCCAGGCGTAATCCGCGACTTCCACCGGGGTGTAGATACTGTTGATCGCCGTGGCCACCAACGAACCCAAGAGGATACCGGCCGTCAGGCCGCAGGTCAGGGTGCCGCAGGCGTAGCCGATGTGCCGCTGGGGCACGTGTTCGGAAACGAAGACCCAGGCACCGGGCACTTCCCCGCCAATCGCCGCGCCCTGGATCACGCGCATCAGCAACAACAGGATCGGCGCCCACAGGCCGATCTGCGCATAGGTTGGCAGCAGACCCATGATCAGCGTCGGCACGGCCATCATGAAAATGCTCAGGGTGAACATTTTCTTGCGCCCCAGCAGGTCACCGAAGTGCGCCATGACAATGCCGCCCAACGGCCGTGCCAGGTAGCCGGCGGCGAAGATGCCGAAGGTCTGCATCAGGCGCAGCCAATCGGGCATGTCGGCCGGAAAGAACAGTTTGCCGACCACCGTGGCGAAGAACACGAAGATGATGAAGTCGTAAAACTCCAGCGCGCCGCCCAAGGCGGACAGCGACAAGGTCTTGTAATCGTTGCGGGACAACGGACGTGCGGATTGCGTCGGCTGCGCAGTGCTCGAGGGCGCTGTGGTCATGGCAAGGGCTTCTCTTATAGTCGGATCTGCAACCCCAACAACGCTGGCGGAGGCTTGGGCAGGTCCGGCACGATAGCAAATTGTTCGAAAAAGCACATAGAGGTGCGTATTTGACGGTCGAAATGAGAACCGGACGGTCGTCTCGGAGTCTACCGACCGATATACTCGCAACCTTGCACCTGCTTTTGTAAGGGGTTGCTGTGCGAAAACGCCTGCCAGGCTTCACAGGCGATTTCGCAGAGTTTCCCTTTAGGCGCCTTATGAAAAACGTGACGAACGTAGTATGTTCGGGGCTGAATCGTTTTTTCTGAGACGGCTATTCACCTTGAAGTACTAATGAAGAGTCACGGGTCAGAGGCACCCCCGGCATGATAGAGCTCGAACAAGAAGATCCGATCCCGCAAGGCGACCTGGCCCTGCAAATCACCGCGCTCCCGCGCGAAACCAACGGCTTTGGCGATATTTTCGGCGGCTGGCTGGTGGCGCAGATGGATTTGGCCGGCACCGCGATGGCCAGCAAGGTCGCCGGCGGCCGCGTCGCGACCGTTGCCATCGACCGCATGGCGTTCCTGGTGCCGGTGGCAGTGGGCGCGCAGCTTTCCTTCTATACCCAGGCGCTGGAAATCGGCCGCAGCTCGATCCAGATGATGGTCGAGGTCTGGAGCGACGATCCGCTGTCCAGCGAGTGGCGTAAGGTGACTGAAGCGGTGTTCGTGTTCGTCGCCATCGACGGCAGCGGTCGCACCCGTTCGGTTCCGCCCCGCGCACGTTAAACACGGCGCGGGGTTTGCGGTCCATTGCAGTCATTGATCCTGATTGAGAGTTGTCCCCATGAGCACGCCCAACGTTGAAGCCGTCAAACTGGATGAACTGAACTGCTGGCGCATCCGCCACGGTCAGGCCGAATTGCTGGTGGCCCAGCAAGGCGCGCACATCCTCAGTTACCAATTGGCCGGCCAACCGCCGCTGATCTGGCTCAACGACGAGGCCGTGTTCAAGACCGGCAAAAGCATCCGCGCCGGTGTGCCGATCTGCTGGCCGTGGTTCGGCAACTTCGATCGCAACCCGCCGAGCGTCAAGGCCATGCGCGTCAGCAACGAGCCGGCGGGCGCCCATGGTTTTGTCCGGGCGACGGATTGGGAGCTGGGTGGCATCGAAACCGAGGGCGAAAGCCTGAACGTGGAGTTCCTCCTGCCGTACCCCGAAGGTGGTTTCCCGGGCTGGCCGCATCAGGTGGACTTGACGTTGAGCATTCGTCTGGACGAGCAACTGCACATCAGCCTGACCAGCCACAACCGCGGTGCTGAGACCGTGTCGATCAGCCAGGCGCTGCACAGCTATTTCGCCGTCAGCGATGTGCGCAACGTGCAGGTTGAAGGGCTGGATGGCTTGAGTTACATCGATACGACGAAGGACTGGAGCACGGTCACTCAGGCCGGGGATCTGGCCTTTACGGGCGAGACAGACCGTATCTACCTGAATACCCCGTCGAAGCTGAGCCTTGTCGACGCGGCCTGGGAACGGCGCATCGAGCTGACCAGCAGCGGTTCGCGCACGGCGGTGATCTGGAACCCGTGGATCGATCGCGCGGCGGCGTTCAGCGACATGGCCGACGATGGCTGGCAGCGCATGTTGTGCATCGAGACCGCGAATGTGATGGATGACGTGGTGAACCTGGCGGCGGGTGCCAGTCATACCCTGGGTGTGAGCATCGGTAGCAAACCGCTTTAAAAGCTTCGCGGGCAAGCCTCGCTCCTACAGGGGATTGGTGCCGCCACAATTTTCGTGGTCGGACCTCGCCCCTGTAGGAGCGAGGCTTGCCCGCGAATCGATCCACCAAACGCTACAAATCTGATTCTTTCACCACCCGCACCTTCGCCGCATCCAGCGCATACGCCGCGTCAGCCAGGTCGTTGTTGACCTTCTCGATCTTGAGCGTGCCCGTCACCCACAGCGGTGTGTAGATATCGTCCAGCTTCAAGCCTTTCGGATAACGCACCAGCACCAACTGGTTAGGCGGCGGTGGCGGCACGTGGATGCAGGCGCCCGGGTACGGCACCAGGAAAAACAGCGTGCTGCGACCCTTGGCGTCGGACTCCAGCGGCACCGGGTAACCACCGATGCGAATGTTCTTGTCGTTCATCGACGGCACGGTTTTGGTCGAGTACATCACCGCCGGCAGGCCCTTGCTCTGCTTCATGCCACCCTTTGAGGTAAAGGTGCCATCGCCTTCGGGGGTGTTGTGGTCGATTTCGGGCATGGCCTCGAGGGCTTTCTGGTCCGACTTGGGCATCAGCTCCAGCCAGTCGGTTTCCGGCAGCTCGCCGGCATGGGCAAGGCCCGAGCCCAATAAAAGGATAGTCAGCAGAAGACGGCGCATGGAGGTGCTCGACATAAGAAAGGACGGTATGAATGGCGAGCATTCTAGCCCTCTCTGCCTGCGCAGCAGAGAGGGCTTTGTCGCATCAATCAGTTCTTTTTGATCAAGCCGTAGAGCACCAGCAACACCACGGCGCCAACCAGCGCACCGAGGAAGCCTGCGCCCTGGCCAGCCTGGTAGATGCCCAGAGCCTGGCCGCCGTAAGTGGCCGCCAGCGAACCGCCGATACCGAGCAGGATGGTCATGATCCACCCCATGCTGTCATCGCCCGGTTTCAGGAACCGAGCCAGCAGGCCGACGATCAAGCCGATAAAGATGGTTCCGATAATTCCCATGGCATTTCCCTCTGATTGGTTGGTTATGCCAAAGCCTAGACAGACTTTGGCATCCTGCCATCAGAGAACGGCGGACTCTGAAGGTTCCGCCGCTGCCACATGAAACTATTCGGCGATCAGCGCTTCGACCTTGAGGATCTGCGCCGCGAGGGTCTCGCGATCGGCGCAACGCAGGTTGGCGTGACCAACCTTGCGCCCGGCCTTGAACGCCTTGCCGTAGTGGTGCAAATGGCAGTCGTCGATGGCGATCACTTTCTCGACCGGCGGAACAACGCCGATGAAGTTGAGCATCGCGCTCTCGCCAATCTTGGCTGTCGAACCCAACGGCAGACCGGCAACGGCCCGCAGGTGGTTTTCGAACTGGCTGCACTCGGCGCCTTCGGTGGTCCAGTGCCCGGAGTTGTGCACGCGCGGGGCGATTTCGTTGGCTTTGAGGCCACCGTCGACTTCAAAGAACTCGAACGCCATCACGCCGACGTAATTCAGCTGCTTGAGCACACGGCTGGAATAGTCTTGCGCCAGGGCTTGCAGCGGGTGATCGGTGCTGGCCACGGACAGCTTGAGGATGCCGCTGTCGTGGGTGTTGTGAACCAGTGGATAGAAGCGGGTTTCGCCATCGCGAGCACGCACGGCGATCAGCGAGACTTCGCCAGTGAACGGCACGAAGCCTTCCAGCAGGCAAGCGACGCTGCCCAGTTCGGCGAAGGTTCCGACCACGTCTTCCGGTTTGCGCAGGACTTTCTGGCCCTTGCCGTCGTAACCCAGCGTGCGGGTTTTCAACACGGCCGGCAGACCGATGGAAGCCACGGCAGCGTCCAGATCAGCTTGCGACTGGATGTCGGCGAACGCCGGGGTGGGAATCCCCAGGTCCTTGAACATGCTCTTCTCGAACCAGCGATCACGGGCGATGCGCAGGGCTTCGGCGCTCGGGTAGACCGGGACGAATTGCGAGAGGAAGGCCACGGTTTCGGCCGGGACGCTTTCGAACTCGAAGGTCACCAGATCGACTTCATCGGCCAGTTGACGCAAGTGATCCTGATCGCCGTAATCGGCCCGCAGGTGTTCGCCCAACGCAGCCGCGCAAGCGTCCGGCGCCGGGTCGAGGAAAGCGAAGTTCATGCCCAGCGGAGTGCCCGCCAGCGCCAACATGCGGCCCAACTGGCCGCCACCGATTACACCGATTTTCATCGTCAACAACCTCAGGCGATGCGTGGGTCTGGATTGTCCAGGACGCTGTCTGTCTGCTCAGCACGGAAGGTTTTCAGCACCGCGTGGAACTGCGGGTGCTTGGCGCCGAGGATACTTGCCGACAGCAGGGCTGCGTTGATCGCGCCAGCCTTGCCGATGGCCAGGGTGGCGACCGGAATGCCCGCGGGCATCTGCACGATCGACAGCAGGGAATCGACGCCGGACAGCATCGACGACTGCACCGGAACGCCCAGCACCGGCAGGTGGGTCTTGGCCGCACACATGCCTGGCAGGTGGGCCGCGCCACCGGCACCGGCGATGATCACCTCGATGCCACGCGCCTCGGCCTCTTCGGCGTACTGGAACAGCAGGTCCGGGGTGCGGTGGGCAGAGACCACTTTCACCTCGTAAGGGATGCCGAGCTTTTCCAGCATATCGGCGGTGTGGCTAAGGGTGGACCAATCGGACTTGGAGCCCATGATCACGCCAACCAGTGCACTCATCGTCGTGCCTCTTCTCTCTGGGCGCCCGCAGGCGCGTCAAAAACAACAAGCCACGCAGAAATGCGTGGCTTGATTGTACGAAAAATGGCCGGACGAACCGGCCGAAGGCCGCGCAGTATACCTCAATGAAGCAGATAAACAGCCCCCGGGACGACCATCTGTCATCCGGCGCAAAGTGCCGGTTTTATTGACTCGAAGGTCAGCGAAAAATAGCGTAAATCGATCGTTCCCACGCTCTGCGGGGCAACACCTCCTGTGACGCTCTGCATCACGCTTTTTGGGACGCGGAGCGTCCCGGGCTGCATTCCCACGCAGAGCGTAGGAACGATCATTGCCCGGTCGTGCCTTGCGCGGCGCCCCCTTCAAGCTTGCGCCACAACAACCGCACATTCGCCTTGCGCACCAGCGCGCAGCGGTACAAACGAATCTCCAGCGGCACATGCCATTGCGGGCCGCCGCACACCACCAGTTCACCGCGCGCCAGTTCGGCGCGCACGCTCAGTTGCGGCACCCAGGCAATGCCCAGGCCTTCCAGCGCCATGCTTTTCAGGCTGTCGGCCATGGCGGTCTCATAAATGGTGGTGAAACGTAGCGCCCGCTGGCGCAGCAACATGTTCACCGAACGGCCAAGAAACGCGCCGGCGCTGTAGGCCAGCAGCGGCACACTGCCTTCGCCTTCCAGATCGAACAATGGCTTACCTTCGGCATCGGCGGCGCAGACCGGCAGCATTTCGGTATGGCCCAGGTGCAACGACGGGAAAATCTCCGGGTCCATCTGCAACGCCGCATCGGGGTCGTAGAACGCCAGCATCAAGTCACAGCCGCCCTCGCGAAGCGCATGCACCGCATCGCCGACGTTGGTGGCCACCAGCCGCGTGGCAATGTTCAGGCCTTCATTCCGCAACTGCGCGATCCAGCGCGGAAAGAACCCCAGCGCCAGCGAGTGAGCGGCCGCCACCTGCATCACTTCGCCCTGCCCGCCTTCCAGGTGATGCAGATGGCGCAGCACTTCGCCCAACTGCTCGACCACCGTCCGTGCGGTCACCAGGAACAATTGCCCCGCCGCCGTCAGCTCGACCGGCGTGCGCGAACGGTTGACCAGTTGCAGGCCCAACGCGGCTTCCAGGCTGCGGATCCGTCGGCTAAACGCAGGCTGGGTCACGAAGCGGCGTTCCGCAGCCTGGGAAAAGCTGCGGGTGGCGGCCAGGGCACTAAAGTCCTCCAGCCATTTGCTTTCCAGATTCATCAGATCCTCCCGGACACGCACCAATTTAGGTCACACGCTCGCCGCACACGCGGCGTCACACGGGCATTATGCCGAATGTGCATAGGCCAGCGCTTAACAGCATTGGCCCAAAAATCTCCACAAGCCTAGCATTCGCAGCGTTCCGGCACAGTCCGGGTCCATATTGAGATGATTTCTATCATGTCCTCCGCTGCATCTTTCCGCACAGAAAAAGACCTGCTTGGCGTACTCGAAGTACCTGCTCAAGCGTATTACGGCATCCAGACCCTGCGAGCGGTGAACAACTTCCGTCTCTCCGGCGTTCCGATTTCGCATTACCCGAAACTGGTGGTCGGCCTGGCGATGGTTAAACAAGCCGCCGCTGATGCCAACCGCGAGCTGGGTCACCTGAGCGAAGCCAAGCACGCTGCCATCAGCGAAGCCTGTGCACGACTGATCCGCGGCGATTTCCACGAAGAGTTCGTGGTGGACATGATTCAAGGCGGCGCTGGCACTTCGACCAACATGAATGCCAACGAAGTCATCGCCAACATCGCGCTGGAGGCCATGGGTCACCAGAAGGGCGAATACCAATACCTGCACCCGAACAACGACGTGAACATGGCGCAGTCGACCAACGACGCCTATCCGACCGCGATCCGCCTGGGTCTGCTGTTGGGTCACGACGCGCTGCTGGCCAGCCTCGACAGCCTGATCCAGGCGTTCGCTGCCAAAGGTGTTGAGTTCAGCCACGTATTGAAGATGGGCCGTACCCAACTGCAAGACGCCGTGCCGATGACCCTCGGCCAGGAATTCCGCGCGTTCGCCACCACGCTGGGCGAAGACCTGGCCCGTCTGAAGACGCTGGCCCCGGAACTGCTGACTGAAGTGAACCTGGGCGGCACCGCCATCGGCACCGGCATCAACGCTGACCCGCGTTACCAGCACCTGGCCGTGCAGCGCCTGGCCCTGATCAGCGGTCAACCGCTAGTGCCGGCCGCCGACCTGATCGAAGCCACTTCCGACATGGGCGCCTTCGTGCTGTTCTCCGGCATGCTCAAGCGCACCGCGGTCAAGCTGTCGAAGATCTGCAACGACCTGCGCCTGCTGTCCAGCGGCCCACGCACCGGCATCAACGAAATCAACCTGCCGGCTCGTCAGCCAGGCAGCTCGATCATGCCTGGCAAGGTCAACCCGGTGATTCCGGAAGCGGTTAACCAGGTCGCGTTCCAGATCATCGGCAACGACCTGGCCCTGACCATCGCGGCCGAAGGCGGCCAGTTGCAACTGAACGTGATGGAGCCGCTGATCGCGTTCAAGATCTTCGACTCGATCCGCCTGCTGCAACGCGCCATGGACATGCTGCGCGAGCACTGCATCGTCGGCATCACCGCCAACGAAGAGCGCTGCCGCGAACTGGTCGAGCACTCGATCGGCCTGGTCACCGCGCTGAACCCGTACATCGGCTATGAAAACGCCACCCGCATCGCCCGTATCGCCCTCGAAAGCGGGCGCGGCGTGCTGGAACTGGTGCGCGAAGAAGGCTTGCTCGACGACGAAATGCTCGCCGACATCCTGCGCCCGGAAAACATGATTGCTCCGCGTCTGGTGCCTCTGAAGGCTTAACCGAACGCTGCACACGCTCACCAGGTCGAGGGACTAGACACCTCTCACCTTTTGAGGGCTTGGGGATTCGTTCCCCAAGCCCTTTTTTTTAACTGTTTACAGGCCCGACCGTATAGATCGTGCCTGGATCGACTTCTGTAGGAGCAAGGCTTGCCCGCGATGGCGCCCGCAAAATCGCCATCGCGGGCAAGCCATGTTCCTGCAAGAGAAAGGACCTCGTTTCGTCGCTTGCACCACAACCGTGCAGACGGGCGTCGCACTGATAGGTATAGTGCCGCCCCTCTTCGCGTGAGCGGTCGTCGGTAACGAGGCCCAAACCCATGCGAAACCCGAACTAATAACAACCCGCGATATGGAACCGGGACGAACCCTCGCCTCACCTGTCATGCCTTGCGCAAACCGGTGTAACGCGATGTTTCTGCCTCTCCAGCATTTGCTTAAACAAAAAACAGCGAGGAATAATCCATGCTCGAAGTCATCAACGACTTCCTCTCAGGGAAAGTACTGATCGTGCTCATTGTCGGGCTCGGTAGCTACTTCACGATCCGCTCGCGTTTCGTTCAATTGCGCCACTTCTTCCACATGTTTGCGGTATTCCGTGACAGCCTCAAAAGCAGCGCCGGGCAACTCAGTTCGTTCCAGGCCCTGATGCTCAGCCTCGCCGGCCGCGTCGGTGCGGGCAACATCGCCGGTGTCGGCATCGCCGTGACCCTCGGCGGGCCAGGCGCGGTGTTCTGGATGTGGGTGACCGCGCTGGTCGGCATGTCCAGCAGCTTCTTCGAATGCTCCCTCGGCCAGCTCTATAAGCGCTGCGACTCCGACGGCACTTACCGTGGCGGCCCGTCCTATTACATCCAGCATGGCCTGCAGAAACGCTGGTTGGGGATGATCATGGCGTTCCTGCTGCTGATCACCTTCGGTTTCGCGTTCAACGGCCTGCAATCCCACGCCGTGACCCACTCGCTGAACAACGCGTTCGGCCTCGACACCACCTACACCGGCCTCGCGCTGGCGGTGCTGCTGGGCCTGGTGTTCATCGGTGGCATCAAGCGCATCGCCAAGGTTGCTGACCTGCTGGTGCCGGTGAAAACCCTGGTGTACATCGGCGTGACCCTTTACGTGATCGTGCTGCAATTCGACCACGTTCCAGCGATGCTCATGACCATCGTCAAAAGCGCCTTCGGTCTGGACCAGGCCTTCGGCGGCCTGATCGGCAGCGCCATCGTCATGGGCGTGAAGCGTGGCGTGTTCGCCAACGAAGCCGGCCTGGGCAGTGCGCCAAACGTGGCGGCGGTCGCTTCGGTCGAGCACCCGGTGGCACAAGGCGTGGTTCAGGCGTTCAGCGTGTTCCTCGACACCTTCGTGATCTGCACCTGCACCGCGTTGCTGATCCTGCTCTCGGGCTTCTACACCCCAGGCTTCGAAGGCGACGGCATTGCCCTGACCCAGAACTCCCTGGCCGCCGTGGTCGGTGACTGGGGCCGCAGCTTCATCTCCGTGGCCCTGTCGTTGTTCGTGTTCACCTCGATCCTCTACAACTACTACCTGGGCGAGAGCAACCTGCGCTTCATGATCGGTGAAAACCGCTGGGCGCTGATCGGCTACCGTGCCCTGGTATTGGTGTTGATCTTCTGGGGTGCCATCGAAAACCTCGGCACGGTGTTCGCCTTCGCCGACATCACCATGACCATGCTCGCGTTCGTGAACCTGATCGCGCTGTTCCTGCTGTTCAAGGTCGGCATGCGCATCCTGCGTGACTACGATGACCAGCGTGCCGCCGGCATCAAGACGCCAGTGTTCGATTCGAGCAAGTTCCCGGATCTGGACCTGGACCTGCAAGCCTGGCCAGCCAACCCGCCAGCCGCTGCGCCAAAAGCAGCCGTTGAGCCGCAAGGCGTACCCGCAGCGCAACGCTGATCGGTAAAAAACCGGGCGCCTCCCCTGCGCCCGACGTGACACAACGTACGACCGGCGTCATGCTCGGTCGTATGTTGTTTTCGCTTTCGGAGAACCTCCATGAATGCCTCGACCTACCCTGCCGCCCAGCACGTCATGGTGCTCTACACCGGCGGCACCATCGGCATGCAAGCCAGCGCCCACGGCCTGGCCCCGGCATCCGGTTTCGAAGTGCGGATGCGCGACTACCTGCACAGCCAACCAGAGCTGGTGGTGCCACAGTGGCGCTTTCGCGAGATGAGCCCGCTGATCGACAGCGCCAACATGACCCCGGCCTATTGGCAGCAACTGCGCGAAGCGGTGGTCGATGCCGTGGATGTCCAGGGCTGCGACAGTGTGCTGATCCTGCACGGCACCGACACCCTCGCCTACAGCGCCGCCGCCATGAGCTTCCAGTTGCTCGGCCTGCATGCCCGTGTGTGTTTCACCGGCTCGATGCTGCCGGCCGGCGTGACTGACAGCGATGCCTGGGAAAACCTCAGTGGTGCGCTGGTTGCCTTGGGCCATGGTCTGGCGCCGGGCGTGCACCTGTACTTCCACGGCGAACTGCTGGACCCGACCCGTTGCGCGAAGGTGCGCAGTTTCGGTCGTCATCCATTCAAGCGGCTTGAGCGTCAAGGTGGCGGCGTGAAGGCGGCTTCTCTGCCGGCAGCGCTGACCTACAACCAACCCAAGCAATTGGCGAACGTCGCGGTACTGCCGCTGTTCCCCGGCATTGGTGCCGACGTGCTGAATGGCCTGCTCGACAGCGGCATTCAAGGCTTGGTGTTGGAGTGCTACGGCAGCGGTACCGGGCCAAGTGATAACCCTGAGTTTCTCGCCGCGCTGGAACGGGCGCGGGACAACGGCGTGGTGGTGGTGGCGGTGACGCAGTGCCATGAAGGCGGGGTCGAGCTGGATGTGTATGAGGCGGGCAGTCGCCTGCGCGGTGTCGGCGTGTTGTCGGGTGGCGGCATGACCCGAGAAGCGGCGTTCGGCAAGCTCCATGCGCTGCTCGGCGCCGACCTGGATAACGCCAACGTGCGACGCCTGGTCGAACTGGATCTGTGTGGCGAGTTGAGCTGATCGACCGTGACTTGCCGGCGCCTGCCATGTGGCAGGCGCCGGCTAGCCGTGCGGCTTACTTCTTGACCTGATAATCCTGGCCCCACACACGCACCGTGGTGGACGTCTCAATCGGCCCTTCAAAGGTGAATTTCTGGCGTACCGCCGCTTTGGGCGGAACGGTGACCTCATCCGGGTTATCCAGGCTGGCGGTCAGCCCGTTGGCGTAACCGTCCTGATCGATCGCCAGCAAGGCGCCGGTCTGCTTGAGGTTGATCAAGCGCAGTTGGCTGTCGCTGCTGTTCTTGAAGCCCAGGGTGACAATAAACGTGTCGCCGACGGCCTCGGTCTTCAGCACTTGAACATCGATGCGGTCCTTCATTTGTTCGCGAGAGGAAACAATCGCAGCGCCGTCAACGCCTTGTGCCGATTGACGCCCATCGAGCACCCCTTCACTGACCCCGCCCAACAGGTTCTTGCCGGCCGAAATCGCCGACGAGACCGCCGCCTTGGCCGAATCCTTGATGCTGCTGCCGTCGACCGGCTCGCCTTCGGCAAAGCACAGCGAGCTGAGCAACAGGCTGGAGGCCAGGAGGATGGAGCGCGATGGAGTGAATGTCATACCTAGTCCTTTATGGTTGTTTGCCACGCCACCCGAGGGTGAATGGCAGGCAGGTTGCACCAATCGGCTATCGGCGGCAAGCAGGCGCCCACCGGGGCGGCATGCAACTTGCTCCCTTCCGGCAGACCTCATGGACGGAAGCGAACATGCTGCACTCCCACCTCACCACGCTCAACGCGGTCTCCCTGGTGCTCAACGCCTTCAAGGCCCAAGGCCTGTCCAGCGAAGCGCTGCTCGCGGGCAGCGGCATCAGCGCGGCGGACCTGAGCCGGGCGGACACGCGCATCACCACCAACCAGGAGATGCAGGTTTGCGCCAACGCGGTCGCGCTCAAGCGCGACATTGGCCTGGAACTGGGCCGGCGGATGCACGTTTCGTCCTATGGCATGCTCGGTTATGCGCTGCTCACCAGTGCCACCTTCGGTGACGCTTTGCGCCTGGCGATCCGTTATCCGGCGCTGTTGGGAACACTTTTCGAGCTGAGCCTGGACGATGATGGCGAGCGCATCTGGTTCGTCGCTGCCGATTACCGGGAAAGCCCGGCACTGGCGGTGTTCAATGCCGAGTTCTGCCTGGTGTCGCTGAAAGTCATTTGCGACGACCTGCTCGGCCATCCGCTGCCACTCTTGGCTGCACGCTTCGAACACGTGGCGCCGGACTATCAGGCGACTTACGCCGAACACTTCGACTGCCCACTGAGCTTCGAGGCGCGGGACAACGCGTTTGCCTTCGAGCGCAAGTGGCTCGACCAACCCCTGCCGCTGGCGGACGTCATCACCCATCAGGCCATGGCCGATCGCTGCCGCAAGCAGAACACCGAGTTCACCGGACGCCAGGCGTGGCTGGGACGGATTCGCCAGTTGCTGCGTGCGCAGTTGAATGCGGCGCCGGGGCTTGAAGGGTTGGCGGTGCAGATGAATTGCTCGGCGCGGACGTTGCGCCGACACCTCAAGGATCTGGGCTGCAGTTATCAGGAACTGCTCGATGAGCTGCGGTTTGAACAGGCCAAGCAAATGCTCTGCGAGGACCAGTTGCCGATCTATCGGATTGCCGAAGCGTTGGGGTTCAGCGAAACCGCGAGTTTTCGCCATGCGTTTGTGCGCTGGAGTGGTGTGGCGCCCAGTCAGTTCCGGCCTTAGCACTGATCGCGCTGATCGTGCTGATCGTGCTGATCGTTCCCACGCTCCTGCGTGGGAATGCCTCTTGGGACGCTCCGCGTCCCGGTGACGCGGAGCGTCACGGGCTGCACTCCCACGCGGAGCGTGGGAACGATCAAGGGGTGCGCGCCCAACCCTGGGGCATTGTCGCGCCAATAAGGGGCGAATTTCGGTCAGATCTTTTGGCCATATCAATCCCCTTTTGGCCTTTCCTGCCGTTCTCCCAAACGCCGCGCCCCGCAAGACTGTGTTCAACCGAATCAGCCTGCGGAGAACAAGAAAATGCTGACGATCTACTCGGACGATCACCACCTGCACCACGGCCGTTGTGAATTGATGGACGGGCAGCTAATGCCCTGCTTCGAAATGCCGTCCCGTGCCGATCATGTTCTACAGCGCGTGCAAGACCGCGACCTCGGCCCAGTGGAAGCGCCGCAGGATTTCGGCCTGGTGCCGATCCAACGCATCCACGACCGCGACTACCTCGATTTCCTCAAAGGGGCCTGGGCACGCTGGACCGAGTTCAACACCGACGGCGACTTGCTGCCCTACACCTGGCCGGCCCGCACCCTGCGCCGGATCAAACCCGCCAGCCTGCACGGCCAGCTCGGTTATTACAGCTTCGACGGCGGCGCCCCGATCACCGCCGGCACCTGGCAAGCGGCATACAGCGCAGCCCAAGTCGCATTGACCGCCCAAGCCGCCATTCAATCCGGCGCCCGCAGTGCTTTCGCGTTGTGCCGTCCACCGGGACACCACGCCGCCAGCGACTTGATGGGCGGTTATTGCTACCTCAACAACGCCGCCATCGCCGCCCAGGCGTTCATCGATCAGGGCCACCAGAAGGTCGCGATCCTCGACGTCGATTACCACCACGGCAACGGCACGCAATCGATTTTCTACGAGCGCAGCGACGTGCTGTTCACCTCGATCCACGGCCACCCGGAAGCTGAATTCCCGTTCTTCCTCGGCTACGAAGATGAGCTCGGTGAAGGCGCCGGCGAAGGTTTCAACTTTAACTACCCGTTGCCCGGCGGCTCCGGCTGGGACACCTGGAGCGCCGCGCTGGAGCAAGCCTGTAAGGAGATCGAGAAGTACGGCGCCGACATCGTCGTCGTGTCCCTGGGCGTGGACACCTTCAAGGACGACCCGATCTCCCAATTCAAGCTCGACAGCCCGGATTACCTGGCCATGGGCGAGCGCATTGCGAAGCTCGGCAAGCCGACGCTGTTCGTGATGGAAGGCGGCTACGCGGTAGAAGAAATCGGCATCAACGCCGTGAACGTTCTCGAAGGTTTTGAAAGCGCCCAATGAGGAATTAGAACAATGAACAGACTCAAGCGTTTTATCGCTCCAGCGCTGTGCGCGACGCTGCTCAGTGGCGCCGTGCACGCCGAAGAGCGAACGTTGCGCGTCTACAACTGGTTCGACTACATCACCCCCAAAGCCCTGGACGATTTCAAGGCGCAGAACACCCAGACCAAACTGGTCTACGACATCTTCGACACCAACGAAGCGCTGGAGGCCAAGCTGCTGACCGGCAACTCCGGGTATGACGTGGTGGTGCCGTCCAACGTGTTCCTGGCCAAGCAGATCGAAGCCGGGGTGTTCCAGCCGCTGGACCGCAGCAAGCTGCCGAACTGGAACCACCTCGATCCCAAGCTGATGAAGCTGATCGAAGCCAACGACCCCGGCAACAAATTCGCCGTGCCCTACATGTACGGCACCATCCTGATCGGCTTCAACCCGGACAAGGTCAAAGCCGCGCTGGGTGCCGACGCGCCGGTGGACAGCTGGGACCTGATCTTCAAGGAAGAGAACATCAGCAAGCTCAAGCAGTGCGGCGTCGCCCTGCTCGACTCGCCATCGGAGATTTTGCCGCTGGCCCTGCAACACCTCGGCCTGGACCCCAACAGCAAAAAGCCTGCGGACTACGACAAGGCTGAAGCGCTGCTGATGAAGATCCGGCCGTACGTCACCTACTTCCATTCCTCCAAGTACATGGCCGACATCGCCAACGGTGACATCTGCGTCGCAGTCGGTTATTCCGGCAGCTTCTCCCAGGCTGCCAACCGCGCCAAGGAAGCCAAGAACGGTGTGGTCGTCGATATGCGCCTGCCGAAAGAAGGTGCGCCGATCTGGTTCGACATGCTCGCGATCCCCAAAGGCGCGAAAAATACGGAAGACGCCTACACCTTCATCAACTACCTGCTGCAACCGCAAGTGATTGCGCCGGTCAGCGACTTCGTCGGCTACCCGAACCCGAACAAGGACGCCACGGAGCTGGTCGACCCGGCCATCCGCAACAACCCGAACCTGTACCCGACCGAATCGGCGATGAGCACGCTCTACACCCTGCAACCGCTGCCGCGCGATGCCGAGCGCGCACGGACCCGGGCCTGGACCAAGATCAAGTCCGGGACCTGATAGTCGCCACATAAGACCCGCCCTCGCGCGGGTCTTTTTTGCCTGCGATAAATAATTACCACCTCAACCCGCGCCACGTTCCCTACCGTCGTCGTTCCCGCTCCGGTCACAAGGAAACGACCATGACGCCGACGTCCACGCCCGACCGCCAAAACGCCGAAATACTGCTCCAGGAAAAAAATGCGCTGATCTCCCAGACCAATCAGGGGCCCGGCCTTCAAGAGGTCGGCGCCAAGCTGTTGCGCCATGCCTTGAACGAGCAGTACCCGGAACTGGCGATTGATCCGGACCGCACCTTGATCGTCACGCCGCAATGGCAAACCACCACCGACACGCAGACGCGTCTGGCGCCACACACCGAGACACTGACCGCCGCGTTACTGCGCCAGAGCCAGTCCTCGCAGGTCGCCAATTTCATCGAAGGCGAGCACTTCCTCACCCCCGCGCCATTGACCGAACCGGTGATGCAACTGGCCGTCAGCATCGAAGACATTGCCCTCGTGCTGAACAACTATGCGCCGCTGCTGTACATCGAATTCCAGCAGCAGCAACTCGACTACTGGAACACTTCGGTTAAGCACAAACCTCGCTGGCATGAACTGAGCGACACCCTGAGGAAGGCGTTGAACCTCCAGCACGTCAACGGCTGGACGGCTGAGGAGTGCGAGGTCGCCCGTGCCGTTTCCGCCCACCCGGACAAGGCTGAGCGTTCCCGAGCCAATACAGCGATCCCGGGCATTCAGGCCTGCCTCATCGATATCGACTACAACGAACCGGACAACCACCGCCACCTGCTGCTGGGCGGTGCGATCGTCTTGAAAGCCGTGCATAACCAGCTCGACATCCTGTTGCTGTACACCATCGAAGGTGGCTACGAAACGTTCGAATCCATGGCCGCACTGGGCGCGTCCCTGCCCGCGCGCATCGCCATGGAAACCGCCGGAAAGTCATTGCAATGGCGCTTGTTCGAGCCGGACGGCAACGTGTTCGACCACATGGCCTGGGCACTGATCGCCGCTCAACTGGAGGCCATCGCGACGCTGATATCAGCCCCCGACGCGCAAAGTGCTTTCTTTGCGTCGAGCGCCCATGGGGTCGGGCGCTTCAACGAAGAGGAAAAAAAATACCTCGACCAACTTGAAGCCGCCATTCCCGACTGGCTGTCGAAAGCGTCGGCCACCGAGTTGCAAGACTACGGCCATTACCTGTCGACTCAGGGCCGGCTGCGCAACACCTACGGTCTGAATGACATCAAGTTGATCCGGGATTACGCCCAGGAGCAGATGCGCAACGCGATCGTTGCGAACCGGCGCGAGCATCACGCCAATGACGCCGCCCAACTGGCGCTTGATGAACTGCGGATCAGCATTACCAACAGCTTCACCGTCGGCGCCTTCACCCTGCCCAACCCCCACGATACCCAGGTCGAAACCCTCGGCGAATTCGCCCTGCAGAACACCCCGCCCTACCAGGCCGACATCACGTTCAACAACAACCAGCCTTGCCCGCCATGGCTCACCGTGGACTACCTCGGGACCATGGCCCGCCAGGTCGACGTCGGCAAACACTACCCGGCGTTGCTCAAGACCCGGCTGATTGATGACGCCCACCAGGCACGACTCCAGCAGCAACGTTACGTCAGCCTGTTGCCCGACCTGCTCAGGCTCAAGGCCCTGGAATGCAAACTGCAAAACGAGGGCGGCGTCGACGAGACGGGCTATCGCTATGTCTGCGAGTTGATGGACATCGCCCAGGGCCATGCTCGCAAGCATCCGATCGACATCACTCTCCGCCCGCTGAGCTTTATTCCCCGCTATCGCGCCCTGTCGACGGCCGACACCGTGGCCAATATGTTTATCATCGGCCCGCGCCATCCCCACGCGGGGCCGTGCCTGCTGTATCGCCCGGCACTGGAACAGCCATTGCTGCAATTCGCGTCGTTACAGAACCTGATTTACGCCATCCACCAACCCGGTGAATTGCGTGACTCGGTGCTGGCCTGGCTGCCCACGCCCGCCCTCAGTTTTGAATACGCTCAGTACGTATTTCCCGTCGGCCTGCCTTCGCCCTGGCTGGCGACAGAAACGGGCGTCGAACTGCTGCTGAATCTGGACCTGAGCGGCCCGATCAGCCTGGGTTCCGAGGTGATCACCGCTAACCTGCTCGCCACGCTCTTCACCAGCAACGCCCACACGCTGGTCGAACAGGCTGACCGCCAATCCCTGTCCAATGGCGAACGCCGCTGGGCGCTGCTGCGGGACAGTGGCTGGGCGATTTTCAACGTGGCGTCGACGTTCCTGACCGGTCCGGTGGGGACTGCGGTCTGGGTCTGGCAAGGCATCGAGCAATTGCAGCAGGGGCTGGCGGCCCATGAGCGGGGCGACAGCCTGGTGGAGTGGACGTCTCTGGGGGATGTGCTGATGACCGTGGGCATGCTGCTGATCCATCAGGCCAACCTGCGCCGCACCCGCGATGAAGTCGAGCATTGGCGCGACAAACGCAAAGACTCGGCGCCACGCCACCTGACGTTGCGCCCCACGCCCCTGCCCGCGCTGACCACTATGACCCTGGAACCCACCGCGCTGGCCGGCGAGCTCCCCGCCGAACACGCCACAGCGCTGGAAGCCGGCGAATCGGTGCCGCGCCGCACCCCGTCGGCCCTGGGGGTTTATCTGGACAGCGTCAAAGTCAGCGCGCCGGACCTGGCCCACAAAGACGTGGCCATCCTCAACCAGGCGCCGCCGTATCTGTACCAACTCAACGACAAACACTACGCCCGGGTCGTCAATCGCTGGTTCCAGGTGCTGATCAATGACGATGAACAGGTGCAGATCTTCAATCCGAAAAACCCGTCACGCAGCGGCCCGCTGTTGACCCACGACCTGCACGGCAACTGGTACGTCGATACGCGGTTGCGCCTGCGCGGTGGCGGGATGAGGAGTCGGCTCAAGGCCATCAAACTGGACAAGGCCCAGCGCAAGGAGGCCCTGCAGGAAAAGATCCAGGCCTTCAAAAACCGCGAAAGTGCCATACAAGCCGAAATCAATGCGCTTCAGCAGGGGATGTCTGAAGCCAGTGACCAGCAATTCGATGCCCACGCCCTGCGCCTGGTCGACAGACTCGACGTGTTGATCGACGAACACCGGGAAGCCCTTGAGCACCTGAAGCAGTGGCGCGAACTGGGCGGCACGGTCGGCTATACCTATGACCTGTTGCGCCTGACGACCTTGCTCGAGAAACACCTGTCCCTGTGGTTTACGCTCAAGAGCAGCCAGTACTCCATCACCATCGCACCGATGACCGGCGAAGGCTCGATCAACCCCGAGCTGGCCGTGGGCGCCAGCGTTCCGGCCGCGCAAAAGGCCATCCAATTGAGCCAGGCGATCATTGAACGCACCGAGCAGGCCTACCAAGCCGTGGCTGGCCTCAAGGTCCTGGGGCGCACGGCACGGGAGACGTCCCAGACGATCCGTCAGTTGCTGCCGCGACACTCACCCCTGGACTACAAGGCCAACGAAATCGGCCTGGCCTACGATCTCTGCGTGCAAGAACAGGCCAGCGCGCAAATGCCTCAAGCCCGGGCCGCCGTGGCGAACATCGTTATCGAAGCCTCCGAGGCCAGCCAAACACTCACGGACTTGGTGAGCGCACCGCCCGTCGAGCAATCGACCGAGCAACGCATCACAACACTGACGCCACTGCTGGACATCTACGCCGACACGCTTCAGCGCATCGAGGACCTGCCCGGCCAATACCCGGGCATGACCCATCCCCAGGCATTGGCGCGCTTGCAGGCGCTGATCAAGGAATTCCAGGCCCTGGCGCAATCCCAGCTCTACGACCTGCTGCCCGAGGACGAGCTGCCGTTCGAGCGGGGCGCCACCGTCGCCGCGACGGCCGGCCCGTCGCACCTTCCGGGCAAGGTGCTGAAGACGCGGCCGCGGGATCCGCTGCCGGCCAGCGAGTCCAAACCCGAGGCGGCCCTGTTCAAGAAGTTCGCGCCCAAAAGTGGCGGGGCCGGTAAACCGGTGAGAACCGACAATGACGTCATCGTCGACGGGTTGGCGCTGAACCTCGGGCTGGAGGGTTTCATCACCCGCACCCGCGAGGACGCCCAACGGGCGAAGCGGATTCCGGCGGACATGCAGCACCTGTTCGATTCCCAGGCCCTCAAGTACGAGGAGGAAGCCACGGCGGTCGAGACGGCCATGGCGAACATTCGCGCGGCCAGCGGTATGCCGCCACCGGTCGGCACGTTGAGCCTGGAACTGCGCAATGGCGCTACCCGCCTGCGCAGCAGCGGGATCGAGGTGCGAGCCTCCATGTTGAAACAACGCAAACCGCGCCTGGAGTATTTCCAATGGTTGCATGACAACGCTCAGGTCCGGCTGGTGCGCAACCAACAGGGGCGGGTCAAAACCAAATCCCGGGGCGACTACTTCCAGGAGTACCGGATACTCGACATCGCACGCAACGACCAGCCGCTGTGGCTGGCTCACTTTCACTATGCCGCCCTCGATAGTCCGGCCAACCAGCCCACCGCCGCGCACTTGAAAGTCGCGGACACGTACCTGGACACTCTGGACCCGGCGCTTCGACAGCAACTGACGTCGATCGAACCCGTGGATTACGTGTTTCGCCGGATCAGCGATCCGGCCACGCGCCGGTTATTTCTCGCCCTCGAACCACCGCCCCCCGCGTCGCCCCTGGCCTAGCAAGACCAGGCGTTACGCAGGCGCTTGAGTGCGCAGGCGATGTCGGCCTCCGGCACGGCGGCGAAGCCCAGCACCAGGCCGGCCCGCTGATCCAGTGGTCGCGTTGAATCGGGCAGCCAATAGCTGCTCAAACCGTTGATCTCGACCGCAACGGCGGCAGCTTTTTCGATGAGTTCCTGTTCACGGGCCAGGCTGTCGACCGGCACCGTCATGTGCAACCCGGCGGCGACGGTCGGCAAACTGCCCACGCCGGGAATGTCCTTCGGCCAACCGGCCAACAGCGCATTGCGCCGACTCAGGGCCGCACGGCGCATCCGGCGGATGTGGCGCTGGAAATGTCCGGCCGCGATGAACTCGGCCATGACCGCTTGGGTGCTGACTTCCGAATGCCGCACATCCACGGCGCGACGACGGGAGAACGCATCCACCAACCCCGGCGGCAGCACCAGGTAGCCAAGGCGCAAGGCCGGGAACGCCACTTTGCCGAAGGTCCCGACGTAGAGCACTCGGCCCTGGCGATCCAGTGCCGCCAACGGTGCCAACGGTGCGCCGCTGTAGCGGTACTCGCCGTCGTAATCGTCCTCGACGATCCAGCCCTGGGTGCGCTCGGCCCACGCCAGCAATTCCAGGCGCCGGGCCAGGCTCATGATCACCCCGGTCGGGTACTGATGGGATGGGGTCACGTACGCCAGTCGGCAATCCTTCAAACCTTCCAGTTCGGCGCAATTGATGCCCTCACTGTCCACCGACACCCCGCGCAATCGGCCCCCGGCCACGGCGAAGGCATGACCGGCCGCGCGATACCCCGGATTCTCGATCGCCACTCCATCGCCCGGCTCGACCAGCAGCTGTGCACAAAGGCTAATCCCCTGCTGTGCGCCACTGGTGATCACAATTTGCTCAGCCGTGCACTGCATGCCCCGGGAACTGCGCAAATACGCGGCAATCATCCCGCGCAGGCGCGCATCGCCCGCCGGGTCGCCGTAGCACAACTGCTGCAGATCCGGTTTGCGCCAGAAAGCCGCGTTCAGCTTGGCCCAGACCTCGAACGGAAACAGATCGAAGGCCGGCACGCCCACGCGAAAAGCCTTCGGCGGACCACTCGGTGGCAGGGCCAAATGGTTGTTTTCCACCCGCTGCAAAGCACCGCTGTGGATAACTTTACTGGATGAAATCACAGGTAAATCCAGCCAATTTGTGGATAAGGCTGGGGATAACCCTGTTGACAACCCTGTGGATACTTTTGTGGATAGTTTTTTTGCCGGCAGCACGGTTTGCGGCAACTGCGCGACGTAAGTGCCGTCGCCGACCCGCCCTTCGATAAAGCCCTCGGCGTAGAGCTGATCGTAGGCGCGGACCACGCTGTTACGGGAAATCGACAACGCCGCCGCCAGGTCGCGACTGGCTGGCAAACGCGTGCCACTGGCCAGGCGCCCGTCGAGCACGCGCACGCGCAAGGCCTGGTAGAGCTGACGGCTGAGCCCTTGGCGGGGATCGAGTTCGATACCGGCGGGGTTGAAGGACAAGGACAGCGGCGCATCGGTCATGGCCTGAACCTATCAAGAATGGACCTATGAAATTGGCCAGTAATGGCTCTTACAACAGACCAATAGCCTGCCTAGGATGGAGCCATTCGCCAAGGGATATTTCCATGTACAACCCCAGCTCGTTTGCCATCCAAGATTTGCCGGACTTGCAGCAGCAGATACTCGCCACCCGCCTCGCCATCCTGGTGACCCACGGCGAGCAAGGTTTGCAGGCGAGTCATATCCCGGTGCTGCTGGACGCCGAACAGGGTCCGAATGGCACCCTCTACGGGCACTTCGCCAAGGCCAATCCGCAGTGGAAAGACTTGCAGAACGGTGCCGAGGCGATGGTGATTTTTGCCGGTGCCGACGCTTACGTCAGCCCGGGGTTTTACCCGAGCAAAGCCGAGCACGGCAAAGTCGTGCCGACCTGGAATTACGCAGCCGTGCACGCTTACGGTGTGGCTGAAGTGTTCACCGACGCCCATCGTCTGCTCAATTTGGTCAGCGCCCTCACCGATCGCCACGAAGCGGGTCGCGCCCAGCCCTGGCAAGTTGCTGACGCCCCCGCCGACTACATCGACGGTATGCTCAAGGCCATCGTCGGTTTCGCCTTGCCGATCCAGCGCCTGGAAGGCAAACGCAAACTGAGCCAGAACCGCAACGCCGCAGACATCGCCGGTGTGCGCGAAGGGTTGGCTGCCAGCCCCGACGCGCAGGACCAGGCCCTCGCCCACTTGATGCGTTAAGGAATGAACATGAGTCAGATCGAGATTCGCCAGGTCACTGCCGACGACCACGCCGCGTGGTTGCCGTTGTGGCAGGCCTACCTGCGCTTCTACAACACCGAATTGCCGGAAGTCGTGAGCCAAAGCACCTGGCAGCGCATGCTCGACCCGAACGAGCCGACCCACTCCGCCCTCGCCTGGGCCGATGGCAAAGCGGTGGGCATGGTGAACTTCATCTACCATCGCTCGAACTGGAGCATCGAAAACTCCTGTTACCTGCAAGACTTGATCGTAGAGCCCGAAACCCGTGGCACCGGCGTCGGTCGCAAACTGATCGAGTTCGTCTACGCCACCGCCAAAGCGGACGGTTGCTGCAAGGTTCACTGGCTGACCCACGAGACCAACGCCACTGCGATCCAGCTCTACGAGCGAATCGCCGAACGCCCGGGCCTCCTCCAGTTTCGCAAAGCCCTTTAAGGTTCAAGGAGAACAACAATGACCACTTCACTCGCAGACTGGAAAGGCGTCCCGGCCCCCACGGTTCAACTACTGGAAGGGCGCTTCATCCGCCTGGAAAAACTTGACCCGGCGCGCCACGCCGACGGCTTGTTCAAAGCCCTGCAAGGCCCTGGCGCCGACCCGAAACTCTGGGACTATTTGCCTTACGGCCCCTTCCCGGAACGCAGCGTATTCAACGACTGGCTGAACAACCACGCGGCCAACAGCGACCCGTATTTTTTCACCGTGATCGACCGTGCCAGCGGCGACGTGCAAGGCATCCTCAGCCTGATGTCCATCGTCCCGGCCCAGGGCCGCATCGAAATCGGCCACGTGACTTTCGGTGCGTCGATGCAGCGTTCACCGAAAAGTACCGAGGCGGTTTACCTGCTGGCCAAGGAGTCGTTTGCCCTGGGCTACCGGCGTCTGGAGTGGAAATGCAACAACGGCAACGCCCGCTCCAAATACGCGGCCGAGCGTTTGGGGTTCAGTTTTGAAGGAGTGTTTCGCCAGCACATGGTGGTCAAGGGACAGAATCGCGATACGGCTTGGTATTCGATTCTGGATTCGGAATGGCCGGTGGTTGGGGCGGGGTTTGAGCGGTGGCTTTCAGATGAAAACCAGACGGATTCAGGGCAAGTGAAAACCTTGGCCGAGTGCCGCGCCTAGTGATCGTTCCCACGCTCTGCGTGGGAATGCAACCCGGGACGCTCTGCGTCCCAAAGCGGACGCAGAGCGTCCATTGAGGCATTCCCACGCAGAGCGTGGGAACGATCTTTTCAGACGAGTTTCTGGGCCAGCACGGCGATATGCTCCGGCCCAATCCCGCAGCACCCGCCTAAATGGCTCGCCCCACGCTTCTGCCAATCCGCCGCCCAGTGCAGGTAACCCGGCGGATCGAGATCATCGCGCAACGGGTCCAACCCGTCGTTGGCCGTGGCCTCTTTCGGTTGCGGCGGGAAGGCGTTGGCGTATGCGCCGATGTGAATATTCACACCCAACCGCTCGAACGTTTCCCGCGCTGCATCAATCGCCGCGCCGATGACTTCCGGCTGGCTGCAGTTGAACAGCAACGTCTCGACACCCAGCTCAGCGGCCACGGCGGCTGCTTCGGCCACCGGCTCGCCGGAACGCAAGCGCGGCACGTCGTCGGTGTCTTCATCCTTCAAAGTAAACGACAGCCAGAACGGTTTGCCATCCTTCGGCAGCCCGGCGTGGATCGCCCGCGCCTCAACGATCGAGCTCTGGGTTTCCGCCAGCCAGAGATCCACATGCGGCCCGAGTCCTTTCACCAGCGGCGTCAGCAATTCCGTGACCCGCGCAGCGTCGAACAGGTCCGGACGATAGGAACCGAACAACGGCGGCAACGAACCGGCCACGCGTACCGGTTTACCCGCCGCCTCCACCGCACGCCGGGCCAACTCGCCAGCCAACGCCGCGAGCGCCTGGCCTTCAGCGGCAAAGCGCTCTTCGCCGATATGGAACGGCACCACCGCATAGCTGTTGCTGGTGATGACGTTTGCACCGCTTTCGATATAGGCCGCGTGCACCGCCTCGACGGCTTGCGGCGCTTCGCTCAAGGCCAGCGCCGACCACTCGGGCTGCCTGAATGGTGCCCCACGGCGCTGTAGCTCACGACCCATGCCGCCATCCAGAATCACTGTGCTTCCTGCGCCCATATGCTTTTCACTCATAAGCTTATGAAAATAACTCACTACCAGAGTCGTTCTTATAACTATTTAATACGTAACATCTGGTTAATAACAACCTCTTTTTTCAGGGATCGACTGTGAAATTTCAACCGCTATTGGCCTTGGGCCTGACGATTCTGGCTGCCTCCACTCAAGCCTTTGGCGGCGTCACGCTGGATCGCGTCGAGCAGAAAAAAGAACTGGTGGGCGTGCTGATGGAAAGTTATCCACCGTTCTCGTTCCTCAACGACCAGAACCAGCTCGACGGTTTCGACGTCGATGTGGCCAAAGCCGTGGCCGAGAAACTCGGCGTGAAACTGCGCCTCGAAACCCCGTCCTGGGACGTGATTGCCGCCGGCCGCTGGAGCGGTCGCTACGACATCTGCATCTGCTCCATGACCCCGAGCAAGGCACGCGCCGAAGTCTTCGATTTCCCGGTCGAGTACTACGCATCCCCGGCGGTGATCGTGGTCAACGCCAAGGATGACCGCATCCATAACGCCAAGGACCTGAGTGGCAAGAAAGTCGGCCTCACCAGCGCCTCCAGCTACGAAAGCTACCTGAACAAAAACCTGGTGATCGAAGGCGCCGAAGACACGCAGTTGCAGTACCCGTTCGAGGACGTGCAGATCGCTCCGTATGACACCGACAACGTGGCCTTCCAGGATTTGGGCCTGGGCGCCGGTGTTCGACTGGACGCGATCCTCACCAACCTGGTGACCGCGCAACCGCGCCTGAACGAAGACAAACGCTTCAAACTGGCAGGCGAGGCGCTGTACTCCGAGCCGAACTCAGTGGCCATCGAAAAGGGTGACCCGCAGTGGGACGGCAAAGTGCGTGAAGTCTTCGCGCAGCTGAAACAGGACGGCACGTTGAGCAAGCTCTCGCAAAAATGGATCGGCGCCGATATCAGCAAATGACTTCTTTCCCGACACCTCCCCAGCCGCCGCAACCCGTCGCTGAGTCACGGCTGCAACGGATCTTCGGATTTCGCACGCGGCTGTACCTGACCTGGGCGGCGATGCTCGGCTTGTTCGCCAGTTTTTTCCTGAGCTTCGACCTGAAGTTCTCGATCATCCTCGACAAACTGCCGAACCTCGTCGGCCTGCACCTGGCGCCCAACGGCTTCCTGCAAGGCGCGGCGCTGACGTTGTTTCTCTGCGCCTGCTCGATCGTCGCCTCATCGCTGCTGGGCTTCATCACCGCCCTGGGGCGGCTATCGAAAAGCGCCGTGGCGTTCGGCATTGCGAGTTTCTACGCGTCGTTCTTTCGCGGCACGCCGCTGCTGATCCAGATCCTGCTGATCTACCTCGGCCTGCCGCAACTGGGCATCGTGCCCGGCGCCATCGCCGCCGGGATCATCGCCCTGTCGCTGAACTACGGCGCCTACCTGAGCGAAATCTTCCGCGCCGGCATCCTCGGCGTCCCCCACGGCCAACGGGAAGCCTCCCTGGCCCTGGGCATGCGCGAAACCGTGATCTTCTGGCGCGTCACCCTGCCCCAAGCCATGCGCACCATCATCCCGCCGACCACTAACCAATTCATCTCCATGCTCAAGGACTCGTCGTTGATCTCGGTGATGGGGGTGTGGGAAGTGATGTTTCTGGCGCAGTCGTATGGGCGCTCGAGTTATCGGTATATCGAGATGCTGACAACCGCGGCGGTGATTTATTGGGTGATGTCGATAGGGTTGGAGCTGATACAAGCGCGGATGGAGCGGCATTACGGCAAGGCGTATTTGAGTCGTAGCTGAGTCTCCTGAGCAAACGCGAAACCTGTGGCGAGGGAGCTTGCTCCCGTTGGGCTGCGGAGCGGCCCCATGATCAAAAGATCGCAACCTTCAGCAGCGCCTACATTGTCCAGATACGCATTAAATTGCGTATAGATGCCTCGAAATCCGAAGTATCTGCAAAAGATTGCACTTAACCAACGACATCATTCTGTAAAAACCCTCCGCTATACAACACAGCCCGCTTATAACAAAAAGGCTGTCCACCCCATGCCCTTCTCGCCCCAGCGTCTCGCCCTGACCATCGCCCTTCTCATCAGCGCCACCGCCGCCCACGCCAAAAACGTGCAGATCGACACCGCCACCACCGCCGCGCAAACCCTCGGCGGTAATGACACGCTGACAATTTCCGCGCCCGGCAGCATCACCAACAGCGGCAAGGCCGTGAGCTTGAAGGACAGCACCAGTGGTGTCGGCGTGGTGGTCGATAACGCGGGCAAGATCGTGTCCACCGGTGGCCGGGCGATCGACAGCAGCGGCGACCTGACCCAGGCGCGCAACTACAGCATTTATAACCGCAGTGGCGGGCAGATCCTCGGGTTCAACGACGCGTTGCGCATCGACAGCAACTTCGCCAGCGGCAGTCTGTTGATCGATAACAGCGGCATCATTCGCTCCACCACTGGCCAGGGGCTGGACCTGGATGCGCTACGTAGCAACAACGTGAAAACCACAATCATCAACCGCGCGGGCGGGCTGATACGCGGGGATGCCAGCGACGGCATGAAGACCGGGGCCAACGCGACGATCACCAACTATGGCGAGATCTCTACGGGTGATTCGCACAACGCCGACGAGAAGTTCGACGGCATTGATATCGACACGGCAACCGGCGTGACGGTGACCAACTACGGCACCATTTCCGCCGGACGCCACGGCATCACCACCGACCTCGGCGCCACGCTGGTCAACTACGGGCAGATCACCGGGCGCAACGGTTCGGGATTCGGCTCCGATGGCGACGGCACCGTCATCAACCACGGCACGATCACCGGCGCGTATTCGGGGCTGCAACCCAACGGTGACGGCGATGGCGTGGACATCGACAAGATCGCCCACATCGAAAACTACGGCACCATTCAAGGCGTCGGCGCGGGCGGTGTGGACAAGGGTGGTTTCGCTAACGGCAGCGAAGGCATCGCGTTGGGTGGCGGCTATGTATTGAACGCCAAAGAGGCGCTGATCAGCGGCGCCAACAGCGCGATCCTGGTGGACGACGGCAGCGGCGGTTCGGGGGCGGCGGCGACCACCCTGGAAAACTTCGGCACCATCCAGGGCCTCGACGGTTTCGGGGTGAAGTTCGTCGGCGAGTTTGCCGACAGCGTAACCAACGGCGGCACCATCAGCGGCAGCAACGGCTTGGCCCTGGACCTGGGCGGCGGCAACGACAGCCTGACCCTGCGCAACGGCAGCCGCTTCGTCGGTGTGGTCGATGGCGGCAGCGGTTATGACCGAGTGGTGATGGACGACGTGGCGGGCGGCAGTTTCGGTGCCAGTCGCAACTTCGAATGGCTGGAGGTCAAGCAAGGGGCCTGGACCCTGACCGGCAGCGGTGATTTCAGCGACGGCGGCGCGGTGCGCAATGGCGCGACGCTGCTCAACCAGGGCGGCATTGCCGGCACGCTGACGGTGGATCAGGGCGGCGTGTATGCCGGCGGCGGCTCGGTAGGCAATCTGCTGGTCAACGGTACGTTGCAGACCAATACGCAACTCGGCACTGCAACCATCACTCACGATTTGACCTTCGGCAGCGGCGGCACCCTGGCTTATGGCGTGAATGCCGACGGTACCAGCGCCCCGGTGAAGATCGGCGGCACCGCCAATCTGAACGGCGCGACCCTGGCGGTAAACCCCGGCAGCGGCACCTACCCGTGGCAAAGCCATTACACCGTGCTGCAAGCCGCGAGCGTCAACGGCACCTTCGGCAAGGTCATCAGCGACTACGCGTTCCTCACGCCAGCCCTCGCCTACACCCCGACCCAGGTCGATCTGACCTACACCCGCAACGACATCGCCTTCAATGAATTCGCCGCCACCGGCAACGGCAGCAACGCCGCCAACAGCCTGGCCTCACTGGGCAAAAACAACGCGCTCTACAACGCGCTGCTCAACACCACCAACGCCACGGCCGGCGCGGCGATTGAGCAACTGGCCGGCGCGAGCAACGCCAACCTGACCAGCGCCACCCTCGGCGCCAGCAGCCAGATTGGCGGCAGCATGCTCTCGGCGATGCAGCAAATGGGCGGCGGATCAGGCTTGCTTGTGGGCCTCGATTCCCGGGACACACCAGTCCTCGCCTCCAACGGCGTGCCATCTGAAGCACGCAACCTCAACGACCCGAATGCCCAGGGCCGACTCTGGCTGCAAGCCATCGGCGGCTACGGCAAGCTCGACGGCGAACACGGCAACAGCGGTCTGGAACAACGCACAAAGGGCAGCGTGCTCGGTGCCGATTGGGCACTCAATCCGCAATGGCGCCTGGGCGTGTTGGGCGGTTATTCGAAAACCGATCTGGATGCCACCGGCGTCGACGGCAATGTCGAGAGCTGGCACGCCGGGGTCTACGCCCTGCGCCAAAGTGGCCCGTTCGCGTTGCGCCTCGGCGCGGCCTACAGCGGCCATCAAGGCGAAAGCAAACGCACCGTCGCGTTCAACGGTTTCAACGACCGGCCAAAAGGCGATTACGACGCCGACAGCCAACAAGCCTTCGCTGAACTGGGTTACGCCATGGGCAGCGGACGCCTCAGCGCCGAACCCTTCGCCAACCTCGGCTACCAGCGCTATCACCGCGACAGCTACAAAGAAAAAGGGGGCGCCGCCGCGCTGCAAGTCGACGAGCAAACCCAGGACAACTTCAGCAGCACCTTCGGCGTACGCCTGGCACACCTGAGCACCCTGGACAACGGCATGAGCCTGACCCCGCGCATGACCGCTGGCTGGAAGCACACGTATGGCGATGTCAGCAGCTCGACGCGCCAGGCCTTCGTGGTCGGCGGCACGGCGTTCAGTGTCGATGGCAGTTCGCTGGATCGTGACAGCCTGGTGCTGGAGGCGGGGCTGGATCTGGGGATCTCGGCGCGGCATACCCTCGGCGTTGGCTACAGCGGCGAGATTGGCAGCAACAGCCGCAATCATGGGTTGATTGGGCAGTGGCAGATGAGTTTCTGAGATTTCGCCAATCGAAGCTTCCGGGAATGTTGTAGGCAAGTTCGCCTGATCATCGGTGAAATCGCTGGTGGTCAAGGCTCGGTGTTGATTCGGCTACAAGCGGTTCAGCTGCGCCTTGCACAACGCTAGGAAACGCCCGGCATCCAGACATTGGCATCGGATTTTAGAGTTTGGCCTCCTTACAACTGAGGCCTAGCCCATGTCCAATCAGCCCAAATTCCGACCGCAACACCTCTCACTTGCCATTGCTCTGGCGCTGGGAGGTGCTGAATTTTCCATGGCTCAAGAGCTGACTGGCAGAGCCGAACCACCGGTCGACGCCAAGATAATAGAGCGGCATGAGTCCGAGCCGAGAATCGATCTGGAGGCTCTTCTTCCAACTTTCACCAAGGTTCACGACGCCGTTCCTAATGTGATCGATTCACCCGAGACGGTTGTACAAGGAACAGACGCCAACGACCTCATTACCCTGAAGAACGGCGGTAGCATCAAAGGCCCGGCGGATGGAGGAGGAGGCATCAACGTCATACACCTTGAGGCCTCTGACGGTGGTGTTCTGGGAGAAACAAAAAATACCACCGGCCTGGTCAGTCATCTGGGTTCATGGACGCTGACCAGCAAGAGCGATTTCCATGACGGCGTGGTGGTGTTGAATGACGGCATCCTGACCAATAACGGGAAGATCCTCGGCCGTGCGATTGCGGTCGGACAGCTCTTCAATAAAGGCACCATAGATGGCCACGTCGATGTCAGGGAACGCGGCACTTTCGCGGGTTCCGGGACCGTCGGAAGCTTGCAAGTACACGGTCGCGTCGACGTCAATAAAATGCATGGCGCCCCACGGGTCAGAGGGGACTTGAACCTGTCAAAGACAGGTGTATTGGCCTACGAGGTCAATCCCGAAGGCAAAGGCCAAACGATCAGAGTCGGTGGCACTGCCAGGCTGGGCGGCTCCACTCTGAAAATCGTTGCGATGCCGGGCGAATATCTGCAAAGCAACCGCTACACCGTTATCGAGGCGAAGGATAAAGTCGAAGGTGAATTCGGCGAAGTCCTCAATGACTTGGCATTTATGGCACCGACCCTCAGGTACAACAATAAAAGCGTTGGCCTGACCTATGCTCGTAACGAAGTACCTTTCGAGAGTCTCGCCACTTCCGAAAACGGACGGGAGTTCGCCAAAAATATCTCCGAGCCGGAACACGTTCCCGAAGCTCAATTACACTCTGACATCGTAAATACCAGCGTCGCGGACGTGACGCCATCCGCCGGCGTTCCCGCACCAGCTCCACAGCCAATCGCCGTCACCGATACTTCTGACACAGAGCCACATCCATCTGCCGTCGCCGACACTTCTAGCACGGCGCCACAACCAGCCACCGTCGCCGACAGTGCTAGCACGGCGCCACAACCAGCCACCGTCGCCGACACTGCTAACACGGCGCCACAACCAGCCACCGTCGCCGACACTGCTAGCACGGCGCCACAACCAGCCACCGTGACGAATGCAGCCGTCACCGCCCTGCTAGCCACCAACACTGAGACAGCCTCCTACGCCCTCGAACAACTGGCCGGCTCCAGCAACGCCAACCTTGCCAAAGCCACCTTGAGCAGTGTTGACCCGGTCAACGGCAGCCTGCTCTCTGCCATGCGCCAGTTGGGTACCAACAACTTGAGTTCACGAAACAATGCACCGCGTTTGGCGGCCGGCAGCGAAGACAACGGCCGTGTCTGGCTGCAAGCACTCGGTCATGGCGGCAAACTGGATCGAGACGTTGAACCGCTGCAACATTCGACCAAAGGCCTGCTGCTGGGCGCGGACTGGAGCCTCGATGAGGAATGGCGCCTGGGGTTGATGGGCGGAACATCCCGGACGCAAATGGACAGCAAGGAACTCGACGGCAATCTCGACAGCTGGCACCTGGGCGCCTATGCGTTGAGGCAGAACGGCCCGATGTCCCTGCGCCTAGGCGCGACTTACAGCAACCACGACGGAAGCACTGCACGCCGAATTGCCTTCGCCGGTTTCAGCGATCGCCCCAAAGGCAGCTACGACGCCAGTACCCAGCAAGCCTTCGCCGAAGTGGGGTACAACCTGGGCCGCGCCAACGTCAGCATCGAACCCTTCGCCAGCCTTGGCTATCAACGCTACCAGCGCGACGGCTACACCGAGAAAGGTGGGGCTGCGGCGCTGAAGGTTCACCAGCAATCCCAAAGCAACATGAACAGCACGTTTGGCCTGAGGGTGGCGAAGGTCGAGACCCTGGATAACGGCATGCGTCTGACGCCGCGATTCAGTGCTGGCTGGAAGCACACCTATGGCGATACCTACACGGCAACGCGCCAGCGACTGGTCACTGGCGGCAGCAACTACACCGTTTATGGTGCGGAGCTGGATCGCAATAGTTTGCTGGTGGATGCGGGGCTGGATCTTGGGGTTTCGGCAAACCACAGCGTGGGCGTAGGCCTGACTGGTGAGGTCGGCAGCGACAGCCGCAACCACGGCGTCATGGGCCAGTGGCGCATGGCGTTCTGATCAACACCTGACACACCACAAACCCTGTAGGGCGAGCGGTGCGACGATTCGACTTGCCCGCGAAGAGGCCGGAACTTTCAACATCTGTGTTGATTGGTACACCGCCTTCGCGGGCAAGTCGAATCGTCGCACCGCTCGCTCCTACACGGGTCAAATACCGGGCAAAAAAAAGGGGAGCACATGCCCCCCCCGAGGTTTAAAGCGGTGTGATCCGGGCTGTTAAATCAGCCTTCGATCTCGATCAGGATTTCGCCCGGGTTCACCCGGTCGCCCTTGGCCACGTGGATGGCGGTGACTTTGCCGGCGATGGCGGCTTGCACTTCGGTTTCCATCTTCATCGCTTCGGTGATCAGCACGGACTGGCCAGCTTTCACGGTGTCGCCTTCCTTGACCAGCACATCGACGATGTTGCCCGGCATGGTCGTGCTGACGTGGCCCGGCGCCGTGGCTTGCTTGCGCTTGCTGCTGCCGCCGCTGACGAATTCGTTGAGCGGTTCGAACACCACTTCTTCCGGCATGCCGTCGATGGACAGGTAGAAGTGGCGCTTGCCTTCAGCCTTGACGCCGACACCGGTGATGTCGACGCGGTAGGTTTCGCCGTGGACGTCGATGACGAACTCGGTCGGCACGCCTTCGCCACTGGCCGAGGTCACGCCGCCGGCTTCAGGAATGGGCAGCAACACTTCAGGTGTCAGGGTGCCGGCGTTGCGCTCTTCGAGGAACTTGCGGCCGATGTCCGGGAACATGGCGTAGGTCAGCACGTCTTCTTCGGACTTGGCCACGGCACCGATTTCGGCACGCAACTTGGTCATTTCCGGCTTGAGCAGGTCGGCCGGACGAACGTCGATCACCTCTTCGCTGCCGATGGCCTGGCGACGCAGTTTCTCGTTCACGGTGCCCGGCGCCTTGCCATAGCCACCTTGCAGGTAGAGCTTCACTTCGTTGGTGATGGTTTTGTAGCGCTCGCCGGCCAGCACGTTGAAGAACGCCTGGGTGCCGACGATCTGCGAGGTCGGCGTCACCAGCGGCGGGAAGCCGAGGTCTTCGCGAACCCGCGGGATTTCGGCCAGCACTTCGCCCATGCGATTAAGTGCGCCCTGCTCTTTCAACTGGTTGGCCAGGTTGGAAATCATCCCGCCCGGCACCTGATTGACCTGCACGCGGGTATCGACGGCGGTGAATTCGCTTTCGAACTGGTGGTACTTCTTGCGCACGGCGTAGAAGTACAGGCCGATCTCTTGCAGCAGCTCCAGATTCAGGCCGGTGTCGAACTCGCTGCCTTTAAGGGCGGCGACCATCGATTCGGTGCCCGGGTGGCTGGTGCCCGAGGCGAAGCTGGAGATCGCGGTGTCGATGTGATCGGCACCGTTTTCGATGGCCTTGAGTTGGCACATGGTGGCCATGCCCGAGGTGTCGTGGGAGTGAATGAACACGGGCAGCGACTGCTCGGATTTCAGCGCCTTGACCAGTTCGCCGGTAGCGTACGGGGTCAGCAGGCCGGCCATGTCCTTGATCGCCACCGAGTCGCAACCCATGGCTTCCATTTGCCGGGCTTGGGCCACGAACGCGTCGATGGTGTGCACTGGGCTGGTGGTGTAGGCGATGGTGCCCTGGGCATGTTTGCCGGCGGCTTTTACGGCTTCGATGGCCACGCGCAGGTTACGCACGTCGTTCATGGCGTCGAAGATGCGGAACACGTCGATGCCGTTGACCGCGGCCTTGGCGACGAAGGCTTTGACCACGTCGTCGCTGTAATGGCGGTAGCCCAGCAGGTTCTGGCCACGCAGGAGCATTTGTAGACGCGTGTTAGGCAGTGCGGCGCGCAGTTGGCGCAGGCGCTCCCATGGGTCTTCCTTCAGGAAGCGTACGCAGGCGTCGAACGTCGCACCGCCCCAGCATTCCAGCGACCAGTAGCCGACTTTGTCGAGCTTGTCGCAGATCGGCAGCATGTCTTCGGTGCGCATGCGGGTGGCGAGCAGCGATTGGTGGGCGTCGCGCAGGATGGTGTCGGTGACGAAGATCTTCTTAGTCATTGGTATCTCCTCAGAGCTTCAAGCTCCAAGCTACAAGCCGCAAGAAAAAGCCAATCTGCTCTTACTTGCCGCTTGCAGCTAAAAGCTTGCCGCTGTTTATTCATAAACCCGCGTGTGCGGCGATGGCGGCAGCGATGGCCAGGGCCAGCTCTTCGGGTTTGCGCTTGATCGAGTAGTTGGTCAGTTCAGGGTGGGCTTCAACGAAGCTGGTATTGAACTGACCGCTACGGAATTCCGGGTTGCGCAGGATTTCCTGGTAGTACGCGGCGGTGGTCTTGACCCCTTGCAGACGCATGTCGTCGAGGGCGCGCAAGCCACGGTCCATCGCCTCTTCCCAGGTCAACGCCCACACCACCAGTTTCAGGCACATGGAGTCATAGAACGGCGGAATGGTGTAGCCGGTGTAGATCGCCGTGTCGGTACGTACGCCGGGGCCGCCGGGTGCGTAATAACGGGTGATCTTGCCGAAGCTCGGCAGGAAGTTGTTTTTCGGGTCTTCGGCGTTGATCCGGAACTGCAACGCAAAGCCACGGTGCTGGATGTCTTCCTGCTTCACCGAAAGCGGCAGGCCCGACGCAATGCGGATCTGCTCACGCACAATGTCGATGCCGGTGATTTCTTCGGTGATGGTGTGTTCCACCTGCACCCGGGTGTTCATCTCCATGAAGTACACCTCGCCCTCGGCGAGCAGGAACTCCACGGTGCCGGCGTTTTCGTAACCCACGGCCTTGGCTGCGCGCACCGACAGGTCGCCGATATACGCGCGCTGTTCCGGGGTCAGCTGCGGGCTCGGGGCGATTTCGATCAGCTTCTGGTTACGACGCTGAATCGAGCAGTCACGCTCGAACAGGTGCACCACATTGCCAAAGCTGTCGCCCAGGATCTGCGCTTCAATGTGTTTCGGGTTGACGATGCATTTTTCCAGGAACACTTCCGCCGAACCAAAGGCCTTGGTCGCTTCGGAAATCACCCGGGGGAAGGCTTGTTCGAGTTCATCGCGGCTGTTGCAGCGACGAATGCCGCGGCCGCCACCACCGGAGGTGGCTTTGAGCATCACCGGGTAACCGATGCGGTCGCCTTCGACCAGCGCCTCGGCGATGTCCGCCACGTTGCCCTCGGTGCCGGGAGTGACCGGGACGCCAGCCTTGATCATGCTGCGGCGTGCTTCGGTCTTGTCGCCCATGCGGCGAATGACTTCAGCCGATGGTCCAATGAATTTGATGCCGCGTTCGGCGCAGATGTCTGCCAGTTCGGCGTTTTCCGAAAGGAAACCGTAGCCGGGGTGCAATGCATCGCAACCGGTTTCCACGGCCAGGTTCACCAGCTTGCGCGGGTTCAGGTAACCGGCCAGCGGGTCGGCACCGATGCTGTGGGCTTCGTCCGCACGTTTGACGTGCAAGGCGTGCCGGTCGGCGTCGGAGTAGACCGCGACCGAGCGAATGCCCATCTCGGCGCAGGCACGCACGATTCGTACGGCAATCTCACCACGGTTGGCGATCAGGATCTTTGTTATCACTTGGAGGTTCCCTTGAGCCGGTGATACCCACGACCTGCTAGACCAGGTCGACGCGTGACTAAATGTTTCGATTTAGTCGCAGCCCCACACTAGCCCCCATGAGGGATTAACAAAAATGATTAATAATTGGGTTAGCCATAAGTAAAGACTTATAGTTGAGGCATCAGCCTGTGGCCGGAGCCTTCGAATAATGCGTAAGTCATTGATGCGTATGACATTGCGTCAATTGCAGATTTTCAATGAAGTCTGTGATCTGAGGTCCTACAGCCGCGCGGCTGAGGAAATGTCTCTCACACAACCTGCCGTGAGCCTACAGATTCGTCAACTTGAGGAGCTGATCGGTCAGCCGTTGTTCGATTACGTCGGCAAAAAACTCTACATGACCGAGGCGGCGGAAGCGCTTCAGCGCGCCAGCCGGGACATTTTCGGACGCCTGGAAAACCTCGACATGCAGTTGTCGGACATGCAGGGCTCGTTGCAGGGTCAGCTGAAACTGGCAGTGGAATCCAGCGCCAAGTACTTCGTGCCGCACCTGTTCGCCGCCTTCAAGCGCCAACACCCGGAAGTGAACCTGCACCTGACGGTCGTTAACCGTGGCCAGGTGATTCGGCGCCTGTCGGATAACCGCGATGATCTGGTGATCATGTCGATGGTGCCCCAGGACATGGGCCTGGAATTCCTACCGTTTTTAAACAACCCGATCGTGGCCGTGGCGCCGCCGGACCATCCGCTGTGCCACATGGGACCGCTGCGTTTGCAGGATCTGGAGCCGTACACGCTGCTGATGCGCGAGCCGGGTTCTGGTACGCGGATGGCGTGCGAAGAGTATTTCAAAGAGAAGCGCGTGCACTTCACCCAGACCCAGGAGGTCGCGTCGGCGGAAGCCCAGCGTGAGTGTGTGTTGGCGGGTCTGGGCCTGGCCTTGTTGACGCGCCACGCCCTGAACCTGGAGTTGGCGACCGGCGCGCTCATTGAGTTGCCGGTCGAGGAGCTGCCGCTGTATCGCAGTTGGTGCCTGGTGCAGGCCAAAGCCAAACGCCTGTCACCAGTGGCGCACGCCTTCCTGGCGTTTATCCGCAGCGAACGGGTGCAGATCAGCGCGTTGGTTGAGCGTTTCGACGGGAAGTTGCCGGTGCTGCCTGCCAGTAATTGAGTTCCAGGTCGTCCGGGAAATCGCCGATTTCGGCCAGAAGCTGACGGCGTTCGCAGCGATCTTCGATAGCGCGGCGAAATTCCATGCGGCGCTGGTCTTCTTGCTGGCGACGGGTTTTGAGGGCGCTGTTGCGTTCTTCGTAGGGCTGGGCCATTGCAGGTCTCCCAAGTCGAGTACGGGAGTTACACGATGAACGCGGGGGATGACGGTTTGGCGGCGGGTGGGTTACAGGGAGATGAAAGTTTGTGCTTTGGCACATTGCATTGTGGCGAGGGGGCTTGCCCCCGTTGGGTCGCGGAGCGGACCCAGAGATTTTGCGTCTGCTGCGCAGCCGAACGGGGGCAAGCCCCCTCGCCACAAGAGCCGCGCAGTGATCAATCGTCCAGCGCTTTCACCGATTTGGGCGACAACCGCAAGCTGCGCAGGCTGCGCTTGACGCTCTTGAGGTGGTTGACCAGGCTCGGCCCGCGCGCCATGGCCACGCCCATCGCCAACACGTCGATCACCACCAGGTGGGCGATGCGCGAAGTCAGCGGCGTATAGATTTCGGTGTCTTCGTGCACATCGATCGCCAGGTTGACGGTCGACAGCTCGGCCAATGGCGTCTGGCTCGGGCACAAGGTGATCAGCGAAGCGCCGCTTTCGCGGACCAGATTCGCCGTGATCAACAAATCCTTGGAACGCCCCGACTGGGAAATGCAGATCGCTACGTCAGTTGGCTTCAGGGTCACCGCCGACATCGCCTGCATGTGCGGGTCGGAATATGCCGCGGCCGTCAGCAGCAAACGGAAGAACTTGTGCTGGGCATCCGCCGCCACCGCGCCCGATGCGCCAAAGCCATAGAACTCAACGCGCTGCGCCTGGGACATCAGCGACACCGCCCGCTGCAATTCCACCGGATCGAGCTTCTCGCGAACCTCCATCAACGTGTGCAGGGTGGTGTCGAAGATTTTCAGGCTGTAGTCAGCGACCGAATCGTCTTCATGAATCGCGAACTGCCCGAAACTCGCACCGGCTGCCAGGCTCTGCGCCAGCTTCAGTTTCAAATCCTGGAAACCGGAGCAACCGATAGCACGACAAAAGCGCACGATGGTCGGCTCGCTGATACCCACGCTGTGGGCCAGGTCGGCCATGGAGCTGTGCATCACCGCCGCAGGGTCAAGCAGCACATGGTCGGCGACCTTGAGCTCCGACTTGCGTAACAGGTGACGGGACTGGGCGATGTGTTGCAGCAGATTCAAAGGGGTGGACTCTTTGTTATTGGCAGTTGCCGGGGATGTAGCACGCTTGTAGTTATACTACATGAATCGGCTTTTTGCCTGCTCAATGCGTAACTCAATGCCCCCATTCCACGCGTCGCGCGCTCCATGTAGCCCCTACAGGGGTTTTGCGTCCGCGCGCAGCAGCTCAGCCAGATCAGCGGCTTCTACTGGACGACTGATCAAATAGCCCTGCACTTCATCGCAGTGCTCGGCTTGCAGAAACTCCAGTTGCTCGACGCGCTCCACGCCTTCGGCCACGACTTTGAGCGACAAGCCATGGGCCATGGCGATGATCGCCCGGGTAATCGCCGCATCCTCGCCGCCCTCCCCCAAGCCACGAATAAACGCCTGATCGATCTTCACGTAATCCACCGGGATGCGCTTGAGATAACTCAGGGACGAATAACCGGTGCCGAAATCGTCGATCGCCAGTTTCACCCCCAGATCGCGCAATTGCTGGAAGGTCGCGATGATGTGTTCGACGCTGTCCAGCAATTGGCTTTCGGTGAGCTCCAATTCCAGGTAATGCGGCGCCAGGCCGGTTTCTTCCAGCACCTGACGCACCAGGCTGACCAGTTTGCCCTGACGCAACTGATGCACCGACAAATTGACCGACACCCGGATCGGTTCAAGCCCCTGGCGCTGCCATTCGCAGGCTTGCCAGCAGGCCTGGCGCAGCACGAACTCGCCGATCGGACCAATGAGCCCGGTTTCCTCGGCCAGGCCAATGAAATCGTTGGGCGGCACCCGGCCCATGGTCGGATGGTCCCAGCGCACCAGCGCCTCGGCAGCGTTCAAGCGGCCGGTGGCGAGGCACAGTTTCGGCTGGTAGAACACCTTCAACTGCTTTTCTTCGATGGCTTTGCGCAGTTGATTCTCGAGTTGCAAACGCTCAAGCGTGCTGGCTTGCAGGCTGTCGGTGTAGAACTGGAAATTGTTGCCGCCCAGGTGTTTGGCGTGTTGCATGGCCATGTTCGACTGGCTCACCAACGCGGAAATCTCCCGCGCATTGTCCGGCAACATGCTGATGCCCATGGACGCGCTGACCACCAGTTCATGCCCCTCCACCGTCACCGGCAAACGCAGCTTGGACGACAAGCGCGTCGCCACCCGGGCCAGGCTCGACAAGTTGCCATAGGCATCAAACAACACCGCGAACTCATCCCCGGAGAGCCGCGCGATGGTGTCCGCTTCCGGCAGCGCATTCACCAGCCGCCGGGCCATTTTCTGCAATAACTGGTCGGCGATTTCATGGCCGAGGCTGTCATTGAGCAGCTTGAAACGATCGAGATTGATGTGCAGCAACGCCAAACTGCGTCGCCCGCCCTGTCGCACCCGTTGATGCGCCTCGTGCAGCCGTTCGCGGAACAGCGAGCGGTTGGCCAGGCCGGTGAGTTCGTCGTAATGAGTCAGGTAGCGCATGCGCTCTTCGGATTCGCGCCGTGCCGATAGATCGGCGAAGAAGCCGACGATATGACTGACCTTTCCGCGACTATCGCGCACCGCGTTCAATTGCAGCCACTGTGGATACAGCTCGCCGTTCTTGCGGGTTTCCACCAGTTCGCCTTGCCAACTGCCGTGCTGCTCCAAGGCTTGATGAATCGCGCTGTAGTGCCGACGGGCATCACGACTGCAAGGCAACTCGACGACGTTGCGCCCCAGCATGTCCTCGATGTCGTAACCGGTGACACGGCTGAAGGCCTGGTTGACTGCGATCAGCGCGTAATTCGGATCGAAGATCACGATGCCCTCGCTGGCCGCTTCGAACACCGTCGCCGCCAGTTGTCGCTGTTCCTCTTGGCCCTTGCTGGCGCTGATGTCGCGGCGGGTGCCGACCATGCGCACGACCCGGCCATTTTCGCTGCGCTCCACGGCCCGGCCCCGGTCTTCGATCCAGACCCAATGGCCATCGCCATGGCGCACGCGGTATTCGATCTGGTAATCCTCGCTACGGCCCTTCAAATGCTCGACCAGCGCGCGCTTGAGGGGTGGCACGTCATCGGGGTGCAGCCGCGGCCGGAGGTGGCTGAGCATGGCGGTCACGTATTCCGGCGCCAGGCCGAACAACTCCTGAATTTGCGTGTGATGGACTTCATCGGTTTGCAGGTTCCAGTCCCACAGTCCCAATTCGCTGGCCTTCAACGCCAGCGCCAGGCGCGCTTCGCTTTTGCTCAGGGCTTGGGTGGCGGTGTTCAGTTCCTGGCTACGCTCGGCCACGCGGTTTTCCAGTTCGACCTGGGCTTCGCGCAGCTCTTCTTCGGCGCTGCGGCGCTGATCGATTTCCTTGGCCAGTTCGTGATTGAGTTGCTCGCCCTGGGTTTGAGCAAGCTGCAAATGCTCGATCAACGCCTGATTCTGAAAGCGCCGAAGCAAGCCGCGATCAATCAGCCGATTGACCTGCCAGGCCACGACACTCAAGGCGCCCAGCAGAATCAGCCCGAACCATCCCCAGCCCTGCTGCTGGACGTCGCCACCCCAGAACATATAGCCGATGGCCGGCAACAGGCAGGGCAAGGTAAAGGAGAGAAACGCAGGAAGGCTGACGGCGTAGGCCACGCTGGCCGACAGCGCGGCGGCACCGATCAGGCCGAAGACCCAGGCTTGCTGGATGAAGGTGTCGGCAGGGACCAGGGCGATGCCGGCGCCGGCGAGGGTCAGGCCGGTCATGGCCGAGCCAAGCAAAAACATGCGGATCCAGATCGGATGGGCCTGGCGGTTGGGAATCGCCGAATCGAAGGCCGCCACCTGGATCACCCGCAGCGCCACCAGTGACAACAACCAGACCAGCCAGACGCTGACCAGGAAGTAGCGCTGCGGGCTCCAGAGCAAACCGGCGCAGACCAGGCCATTGATCAGCATGAACAGCGTCGGCAACAGCGAGCCCTGGTACAGCAGGCGCGTGCGCTCGACCGCCATTTCCATGGCGTACTGTTTACGGATAACCCGGGGCTCCACGGAGGGGCCCGACAGGTCGGAGCTGAGGGTCATAGGCAATTTTCTTGTTCTTATATGGAGCGTGGTGAGCCCGAATTCTGCACGGAGCATACACAAGCAATGGCGATGACCAAACTGCTCCAGATCACAAAGTAGACCAAAGTCTCGACCGACGGTGTCGCTGAAAAAGTGCCCGAGCGAGCCCCGCCGCCGCCTGCAGCCAGTGACCGACCGGTCGTCCTCCCTCGATCTTTCATCGGCTAAATCAAAGCGATGTTTGCCCGGTGTGGCGCCGCCCCCTAGAATGCCCCGATGCGCGATGATCTCTCCCTTCTGCTGAACTCCCTCAACGATGCCCAACGCCAGGCCGTAGCTGCCTCCGTGGGTCGTCAGTTGGTCCTGGCCGGTGCTGGCTCCGGTAAAACCCGAGTGCTGGTGCACCGTATCGCCTGGTTGATCCAGGTCGAAAACGCCTCGCCCCACTCCATCCTGTCGGTGACCTTCACCAATAAGGCCGCTGCCGAGATGCGTCATCGCATCGAGCAGTTGATGGGGCTGAACCCGGCCGGCATGTGGGTCGGCACCTTCCACGGCCTGGCGCATCGCTTGCTGCGGGCGCACTGGCAGGAAGCCAAGCTGAGCCAGACCTTCCAGATTCTCGACAGCGACGATCAACAACGACTGGTCAAGCGGGTGATCCGCGAGCTGGGCCTGGATGAGCAACGCTGGCCGGCCCGTCAGGCCCAGTGGTTTATCAACGGGCAGAAAGACGAAGGTCTGCGCCCGCAACACATTCAAGCCAGTGGCGACCTGTTCCTGGCGACCATGCGCAGCATTTATGAAGCCTACGAGGCTGCGTGCGTGCGTGCCGGCGTCATCGACTTCTCCGAACTGCTGCTGCGCGCCCTCGATCTGTGGCGCGACAATCCCGGTCTGCTGGCGCATTACCAGAAGCGCTTCCGGCACATCCTGGTGGACGAGTTCCAGGACACCAACGCCGTGCAGTACGCGTGGTTGCGTCTGCTGGCCAAGGGCGGCGACAGCCTGATGGTGGTCGGCGACGACGACCAGTCGATCTACGGCTGGCGCGGGGCGAAAATCGAGAACATCTATCAGTATTCCGACGACTTCCCCGATGCGGAAACCATTCGCCTGGAGCAAAACTATCGCTCCACCGCCGGCATCCTCAAGGCTGCCAACGCCCTGATCGCCAACAACACCGGGCGCATGGGCAAAGAGCTGTGGACCGATGGCGGTGAAGGCGAAGCGATCAACCTGTACGCCGCGTTCAACGAGCACGATGAAGCACGCTATGTGGTGGAAACCATCGAAAGCGCGCTGAAAACCGGCTTGGCCCGCAGCGATATCGCGATTTTGTACCGCTCCAACGCCCAATCCCGCGTTTTGGAAGAAGCCTTGCTGCGCGAGCGCATTCCGTATCGCATCTATGGCGGTCAGCGCTTCTTCGAGCGGGCGGAAATCAAGAACGCCATGGCTTATATGCGGTTGCTGGAAGGCCGTGGCAACGATGCGGCGCTGGAACGGGTAATCAACGTGCCGGCTCGCGGTATTGGCGAGAAAACCGTCGAAGCGATCCGCGACCACGCCCGTCACAGCGATGTGTCGATGTGGGAAGCGATGCGTCTGCTGGTCGCCAATAAAGGCCTGACCGGTCGTGCGGCTGGCGCACTCGGGGCGTTTATCGAGCTGATCGAGAACCTCGCCGCCAAGTGCCTGGACATGCCGCTGCACCTGATGACCCAGACCGTCATCGAGCAGTCCGGGCTGATTGCCTACCACGAAGCGGAAAAAGGCGAGAAAGGCCAGGCTCGGGTGGAAAACCTTGAGGAACTGGTCAGCGCCGCGCGCAACTTCGAGAACACCGAAGAAGACGAAGACCTGACGCCACTGTCAGCGTTCCTCGGTCATGCGTCGCTGGAAGCTGGCGACACCCAGGCCGACGAGCATGAAGACAGTATTCAGCTGATGACCCTGCACAGCGCCAAAGGCCTGGAATTCCCTTACGTGTTCCTTGTGGGCATGGAAGAAGGCTTGTTCCCGCACAAGATGAGCCTGGAAGAACCCGGTCGTCTTGAAGAAGAACGGCGCCTGGCCTACGTCGGCATCACCCGGGCCATGCAAAACCTGGTGATGACCTATGCTGAAACCCGACGCCTGTACGGCAGCGAGACCTACAACAAGGTGTCGCGTTTCGTACGGGAAGTGCCGAAAGGCCTGATCCAGGAGGTGCGGTTGTCCAACAGCGTCAGCCGTCCGTTCGGCGGTGGCCAGCAGCAGAGTTCCAGCAGCCTGTTCGGCGGCAGCGAGATCCCGGACACCGGTTTCAGCCTGGGCCAAGCCGTGCGGCATTCGGTGTTTGGCGATGGCGTGATCCTGAACTTCGAAGGCGCCGGGGCCCAGGCTCGGGTGCAGGTGAACTTTGGTGAAGGCAGCAAGTGGTTGATGCTGGGTTACGCAAAGCTGGAAGCGATCTAGTACAGCCAGATCATTCCCACGCTCGGCGTGGGAATGATCAATGGAGGAACGTTCATGGGCTCAGGCTTCTTTTCCTCCTGGACATTCTGGGCCCTGTTGTCGGCGGTATTCGCCGCCATGACCGCCATCTTTGCGAAGATCGGCATCGAAAACGTCAATTCCGACTTCGCCACCCTCCTGCGCACGATGGTGGTACTCGTCAGCCTGGCCTTGATTTTGTACGCCACGGGCCAATATCAGTCATTAGGATCAATCTCTGCCAGGAGCTATCTGTTCCTGCTGCTGTCAGGGCTGGCGACCGGTGCGTCATGGATCTGCTACTTCCGTGCGCTGAAACTCGGCCCGGCCTCGTTGGTCGCTCCCGTCGACAAACTCAGCGTGGTGCTGGTGGCGGTGCTCGGGGTGATCCTGCTGGGCGAAAGACTGGACCTGCGCCAATGGGGCGGGATCGGTTTGATCACGGCCGGTGTGGTCCTGCTGGCGCTGCGACGCTAGGTTTTCTTCCTACAACACTTATCCACTTGTCCTACGGACGAAAGGTAAAAGGCCCTATTGCGCTGACTCAAGCTGAACGCAACCTGTCAGGCAAAAGCCCGAAACACTCTGCCGCTAGCCAGTGACACTTCAGCTGTGCAACATGGCCGGCGTGCAATCCACAAATGGGAATTCCCCTTATGAAACGTTTTCTTAGCATCGCCATGGCGCTGTGTATCGGCCTGACGATGAGCCTCGACGCCAATGCCAAACGCTTTGGCGGCGGCAAAAGCGCCGGCGCTGCGCCGACCCACCAGACCAGCCAGATGGCGCCTTCTTCGGCTGCGGGCGGCGCTGCTGCAACCGCAGGTGCTGCCGGTGCCGCAGGCGCTGCGGCCAAAGCCGGCGGTGCTTCGCGCTGGCTCGGCCCTCTGGCCGGTCTCGCGGCTGGTGGCCTGCTGGCCTCCATGTTCATGGGCGGCGGCTTCCAGGGCATGCAGATCTTCGACATCCTGATCATGGCCGTCATCGCCTTCCTGATCTTTCGTTTCATCGCCGCACGTCGCCGCAAGCAACAGGAGCACCTGGCTCCGGCTGGCGCGCCGATGCATCGCGAAACGTTCGAGAACAAGCCGGCCGGCGGTTCGATCTTCGGTGGCTCGGCAGCACCTGCCGCTCGTCCGGTGATCAACGCTCCCGCCTGGTTCAATGAACAGAACTTCATCGAAGCGGCCCGCAGTCACTTCCAGTCGCTGCAGCAGCACTGGGACGCCAACGAAATGGACAAGATCGCCGAGTTCGTGACCCCGCAAATGCTGGAGTTCCTCAAGCGCGAACGTGCCGACCTGGGCGACGGCTTCCAGTCGACCTACATCGATAACCTCAATGTCCAACTGGACGGCGTGGATGATCGTGTGGACAAGACCATCGCCACCCTGACCTTCAGCGGTTTGTCGAAGACCTCGCGTTTCGACCAGGGCGAAGTGTTCAGCGAAAGCTGGAACATGGAGCGTGCACAGGGCGAGAACCAGCCTTGGCTGGTCGCCGGTATCCGCCAGAACGGCTGAACCGACGCGGGTTAAGCCTGTCGCAATGTTATCCCTGTAAAAAGCCCCGGCCTTGGCCGGGGTTTTCTATTTCGCGGTTGCATCTATAGCGAGCTACTGTATAAACCGCCCCAACTAAACCGCGCCATCAAGCAAGAGGATCCCGGACGTGGAAGAAATCATCGAACAACTGCGTGAAGCCAACGAACCGGTACCGGTCCCCTTGGAGTTGCCGGACGAAGATCAGATCGTGGAAATCGAAGAACAGCTGTTCATCGACATCCCGTTCGTCTTCAGAGAATTTTTGCTGACCGTCAGCGACGTGGTCTACGGCAGCCTGGAGCCGGTCACCGTGACCGACCCCCAATCCCACACCTACCTGCCGGACGTTGCCGCCAACGCCTGGGACGCTGGCGTGGACCGCAGCATGATCCCGATCTGCCAGGACGGTGACGACTACTACCTGGTCGAAGAAGACGGCACCGTGGTGCTGTGGCAAGCCGAAGAAGAACTGATTGCCGAAGAAACCTGGGAATCGGTCTGGCACTGGGCGCGGGACGTCTGGCTGGAAAGCTGATTCACCCGGAGCCCCCCGCCGGTCAATGCCCGGACGATTCCTTGTGGTTGTCCAAGGTTTCCAGCAAGGCCACCTGCATGCGCGTGTGCACGCGGATGAACCAGCGCCAGAGCAGCGCCGCTACGGCGGCCGTGACCACGGCGATCAGCACCAGCAACTTGTTGGTCGGCAGAATACTGGCCGACAAGGCTGCCAGCAGCAGGAAAATCACCAGCAGCGAGAGGATCGGGATCACTTCGGCGATCACCCGGCGCACTCGCTGCGTGTGACGGCCCGCCATCTCCGGCTTCACGCCCATCTCCGCCAGCAGCATCGACAGCGCCTTGAGCTTGCGATAGGCGGCGATCAGGAAGGGCAGCGACAACAGCAATGCCCCACCCCAGATCAACGCTTTTTGCCAGCTCGGCTCGCTGATCCAGGCTTGCAGGTACTCCGACATGCGCTCGGCGAAAAACGCGCCCGAAAAGAAGATCGCGATCACCAGCGCCAGATTGACCCCCACCTGCAACAGAATCCGCCGAATCATCGACGCCAGCAGTGCGCCCTCGCCTTGCGGCTGAATGCTGCGCAGCCATTCGCCATACATCCCCAGCACGCGGCTCAGGCGCCCCGGCATGACCGCCGCCAGCTTGATCGACAGTGGGTCGGCGGCGCGGATCAGGTAGGGCGTCAGCAACGTGGTAATCACCGACACCGCCACGGCCACTGGATAGAGGAAATTGCTGGTGACCTGCAACGTCATGCCCAACGCGGCGATGATGAAGGAAAATTCGCCAATCTGTGACAGACCCATCCCGACCCGCAGTGAGGTACGTCCGTCATTGCCGGCGATAAAGGCGCCGAGGCCGCAGGACAACATCTTGCCCAACACCACGGCCACAGTGATCACCGCGATCGGCCAGGCGTATTGCAGCAGGATCAGCGGGTCGAGCATCAGCCCGATGGCCACGAAGAAGATCGCGCTGAACAGGTCGCGAACCGGCTCGATCAGGCGTTCGATCTTCAGTAACTGCCGGGATTCGGCCATGATCGCCCCAATCAGGAAGGCGCCGAGGACCATGCTGTATTCGAGTTTGACCACCAGCAGGCAGAAGCCGAAACACAAGCCCAGCACGGTGATCAACAGCATCTCGTTGCTTTCGAACTTGGCCACGTAGGCCAACAGGCGTGGCACCAGCAGGATGCCGATGACCAGTGCGACGATCATGAACAGCGAGAGTTTGCCGACAGTGGAGAACACTTCGCCCGAGCTGACGGTACCGCTGACGGCGATGCTCGACAGCAAGGCGATGATGCCGATGCCGAGAATGTCTTCGACAATCAGCACGCCGAAGATCAACTGGGCGAAGCGCTCGTTCTTCATCTTCAGATCGTTGAGGGCCTTGACGATGATGGTGGTCGAGGAAATCGCCAGGATCGCCCCGAGGAACAGCGAATCCATGGTGTTCCAGTCAAACCAGCGGCCGATTTCGTAGCCGATCCAGATCATCAGCACGATTTCCAGGAACGCCGCGATAAACGCCGTGGCCCCGACCTTGAACAGCTTGCGCAGGCTGAACTCCAGGCCCAGGCAGAACATCAGGAAGATCACTCCGAGTTCGGCGAGGGTCTTGATCGTCTCTTCGTCGTGGATCAGGCCGAACGGCGGGGTGTGCGGGCCGATGATGAAACCGGCGACGATGTAGCCGAGGACCACCGGTTGCTTGAACCGGTGAAAGAGCACGGTCACCACACCTGCGACCAACATGATCACTGCCAGATCCTGGATGAAACTGATGGCATGCATGGTATGGGGCTCCTTGAAATCGACTTCCCGGAGCGTAACACCGCGACTTCCGGCAGAAAGGCGGTGCAATATATGGAAACAGATCGATCCGCGCGTGACGGCAGCCCCCTGCCCGGCGTCCCGATAACTGTTGGTTTTGAAAAGCCGACCACGCACCCGCAGAGGTGCGCTCCCGAAATCCTGCCTTGACCCGTGAGAACGCTATGGAACCCGGAAACGCCCAACTGTCGATGACGGTATTGATGACCCCCGACATGGCCAACTTCTCTGGCAATGTCCACGGCGGCACCCTGCTCAAATACCTCGACGAAGTGGCCTACGCCTGCGCCAGCCGTTATGCCGGCCGCTACGTGGTGACCTTGTCGGTGGACCAGGTGATTTTCCGCGAGCCGATTCATGTCGGCGAGTTGGTGACCTTCCTGGCGTCGGTCAACTACACCGGCAACACCTCGATGGAGGTGGGTATCAAGGTGGTGACCGAAAACATTCGCGAGCGCTCGGTGCGCCACACCAACAGTTGCTTCTTCACCATGGTCGCGGTGGATGACCAGCGCAAACCGGCCGTCGTCCCGCCGCTGCAACCGCAGAACAGCGAGGACAAGCGCCGCTTCATCCAGGCTCAGCAGCGTCGGCAGATTCGTCAGGAACTGGAAAAGCGCTATCAGGAGATCAAGGGCGACGTCTGAAGCGTTTGGCTTGAGATCGCTTTCGCGGGCAAGCTTCGCTCCTACGGATTTGCGTCGTACACATGATGTGTGATCAACCCAAACCTGTAGGAGCGAGGCTTGCCCGCGAAGCTTTTAAAGGCTGATCGGCGTCGCCTCGAACCGCACCCGCGGATGCGCGATCCGGTCCTGCGCCCGCACCAGTTCCAGCTCATAGCTGGCGCAGGCCTGGGTTTCCAGCAGCACTTCATGCACCGCGGCCGCGGTGAATTCGAACGCCGCCACCAGGCTGTCCCCCAACAGCACGCGGGCCAGGAACAGCCCGGACGTCAGGTCACCGACCCCTACCGGCTGACGCGGAAACGCCAACAACGGCCGACGCAAATGCCAACTGCCCTCAGCGGTCACCAGCAGCATCTCGAACACTTCTTCCGGTTTGCCGGGATAGTCCAGATGCTTGACCAGTACTGCCTTCGGACCGCGCGCCAACAGCGCTCGCGCCATGGCCAGGCAATCGAACAACGACTGCGGCTTGCGCCCCGAGAAGCTGTCCAGCTCCAGCTGATTCGGGCACATGAAGTCCGCCACGGCGGCGGCTTCCTCCAGCAGGAAGTCGCTGACCTCGGCCGGTACGCTGCAACCCTTCTCCGGATGGCCCATTACCGGGTCGCACAGGTACAACGCCTTCGGGTTGACCGACTTGATCCGTGCCACGCCAGTAAGGATCGCCCGGCCCTGGGCCGCACTGCCAAGGTAACCGGACAGCACCGCATCGCAGTTGCCCAGTTCACCGATCGCGGCGATGCCTTCCACCAGCTCCGGGATCTGGTGCGGCGGCAGAATTTCCCCCGCCCACTGCCCGTATTGCGTGTGGTTGGAGAATTGCACGGTGTTGAGCGGCCAGACATTCACCCCGACCCGCTGCATCGGGAAAACCGCGGCGCTGTTGCCAGCGTGGCCGAACACCACGTGGGACTGGATGGCGAGCAGATGGGGCGTACGTTTCATGCGGTGAGTTTCCGTAAAACGATTGAAATTCGAGCCGCGCAGTATGCGACTAAACACAGCCTGTACGACAGACCGGCGACACAGTTAAGCTGGCACTATCTTGTTGGAGCACTTTGTTGATGCTGACCCTCGGAAATATCTTCGTGCTAATGCTGCTCGCCACCGGCGCCGCATGGCTGTGGCACAACCACGGCTTGCGCGAGCGCGCGCTGGAGCGGGTCAAGCAGCATTGCGCCAAGCTCGAGATCGAGTTGCTCGACGGCAACGTGGCGCTGAAAAAAATCGGTTTTATCAAAGATGCGAACGGTCGTCGACGGTTGGCGCGTGTGTATAACTTCGAATTCACCGTGACCGGCGAAACCCGCCATACCGGGACCATCACCCAATTCGGTGCGCACAGCGCGCAGATTGAACTGGCGCCCTACCCGATGCCGTTTGACGACACGCCGCCGGTAGTTGAGGTGGTGAAGCCGCGGGGTGAAGTGATTGAGATGAGCCAGTGGCGGCAGGAACACACTAAGTGGCGGCCTTGATTGTCCGGCAGTCGGCAAGCGCTCGTTGCAATGTATCTACATCCTGCGGCTCGCTAAAAATCAGCTCAATCCGCGAATCCTGACGCCATTCGCTCGGCCGCCACTCCAACGCCGAGTTATCCACCGCATTCGCTGAAATCCAACCACCGTCACTGTGGATAACCAGCTTCGCCCGCCGCCAGGCAAGGCTTTCAAGCCACTTGCCGATGAGCGCTGCATCAAACGTCTGGCTCGGGTGCCAACGCCAGCCAATGCTCCAGCCACCCTCCTGTTCCTGACTCAAGCAAATGGGGAACGCGGGGTCGGTCCAGATGGCCGGCATCTGCGCCAATCCCTTGGGCGCGACGAAGTTATCCACACCCGCGACAGCCTGACTCTCAAGCCCCGGCAACTCGCTCAATGGCAAGACCGCTTGCTGCGTCCAATACAGCCGACGTGCTGGCAACTGCCCACTGATTCGCTGACGATCAGTGTCATCGAGGTGTTCTGACTTGTTCAGCAGCAACAAACCCGCGCTGATTAACGCCTCCTGTTGCGCCGCCGGCAACGGTTTCCCGGCCGCCAGCGCCTGGGCATCCAGCACCAGCACACACGGCTGCACCGCCAGCACTCCAAGCCACGGCGCCTCGCTCAACTGCCGCAGCAACTGCGCCGGATGCCCCAGCCCGGAGGGCTCGATAAACAGCCGATCCGGTCGCGCCTTGCGCAGCAACCGCCCAAGGCCGATCTGGAACGGCGCACCATTGACGCAACACAAACAGCCCCCGGCCACTTCGCCCAGTGCGATACCATCGGCGTCCTGGGTCAGCAGCGCGGCATCGAGGCCGATCTGGCCGAACTCGTTGATCAGCACCGCCCAGCGCTCATTCGCCGGCCGCTGTGCCAGCAGGTGCTTGATCAGGCTGGTCTTGCCGGCACCCAATGGGCCGGCGATGACATGAGTGGGGATGTTCTGCAACATGGTCGAAGGTTTCTGAGGAGGTAGAGAATGCGGTTGATGGGATTGTCGTTGCTGTTGGCGCTGGTGTCGGGCGAGGCGCTGGCCCAGGCCTGCGTGGTACATAGCACGGCGGAACGACTCGACGTGAAAGTCTGCCAGCAGAACCGCAACATCCCGGAAAAACTCTTCGCTGACGGCTTCTGCCAGCCGAATCTTCCCGGGCAGAAAGTCGAGGTGCAATACGTCGACCAATGCCCCACCGGCGCTTTCGGGGTGTGCAACAACGCCCAAGTCGCCAATATGCCCTACCGCCAGGATATTCACTATTACGGCGTGGCCACCGATGCGGCGTATTTACAGCCGTTTTGCGAGGCGCAGAGCCAGGGTCACTGGCTCAAGCCCTAGGCGAGCCAGTCGAGTGTCAGGATCAACCGACGCTCGCCGGGCGCCGGTTCCGGTGAACGATGGATCAAACCGAAGCCTTCGTTGCCGTGCCACTTCTCGCCTTTGAGCAACGCCACATCGCCGCTGCTGACTTGCTGGATCTGCGACTGCGGTTCTGCTTCCGGTTTGCCCAGTTGACGGCGATCCATCGCGCCTTCTTTCAGCCACTGGCTGCCGACGCCGGCATAAGTGGTGATCAGCCGAACCGGCACGTGATCGACGTGGAAGCGTGGGCACATGGCTTTGTCGAGCACGCGCAGGCGCAGGCCGATGCGCTTGGCGCCCAACAAACAGGCGAAGGCACTGACCAGCCAGGAGACGTCGGTGATAAAACCTTCGTAGCCTTGCAGATCGCTGAAACCTGAAGCCAATCCGCGCAGGTTGGGCTCGGCGTCTTCGCTGGCAAGTTCCAGTGATAGCGATTCGGCCAGGGGCTCGTTCAGCGACAGCAGCAGACGGGCGAAATCGGCGATGTGCACCGGGAGTTGGCGCTGCCAGACGGCGAGATTGGCGTCGTCGTGGAGGATTTTGGTCAGGACTTTCGGGTTGGCGCCGTGGTGCTGGAGAGTTGGCCGAATCAGGGTCAGCATCAGGCAGCCTCTTCGTGCCAAGGGCCAAACGGATCCGGCAACAGGCGCCAGCTCTCGATCCCTTGGGCCATTTCATCGTCGGTCAGCAGGCAGTTATCGAGTTCGGCGGTGAGTTGCGCGAAGTCGATGTTCTGGCCGATGAACACCAATTCCTGGCGGCAATCGCCGGTGCTGGCGGTCCAGTTTTCCATGATTGCGGCAGTGCTTTCTTCATCCTGCGGCCATTGGGTTTTCGGCACGAAACGCCACCAGCGGCCAGCAAATCCATGACGCATCAAGCCGCCGGCCTGGGACCAGCTGCCGGCGTCCATGTGCTTGCTGGCCAGCCAGAAAAAACCCTTGGAGCGCAGCAGTTTGCCGTTGACCCACGGGCGATCGATAAAGCTGAAAAACCGCTGCGGATGAAACGGCCGGCGTGCGCGGTAGGCCGTGGAAGCGATGCCATATTCATCGGTTTCCGGCACGTGCTCGCCGCGCAATTCCTGCAACCAGCCTGGCGCCTGAGCGGCTTTTTCGAAGTCGAAGCGGCCGGTGTTGAGGATTTTTTCCAGCGGGATTTCGCCCATGACCATCGGGATGATTTCCGCCTGTGAGTTGAGCCGTTCGAGGATCGCGATCAGCTCCTGGCGCTCGCTGCTGCTGATCAAATCGATCTTGCTGATCAGGATCACGTCGGCGAATTCGATCTGCTCGATCAACAGGTCAGTGATCGAACGCTCATCCTCCTCGCCCAGGGTTTCACCCCGGGACGCGAGGCTTTCGGCGGCCTGGTAGTCGAGCAGGAAGTTCATGCCGTCGACCACCGTGACCATGGTGTCGAGCCGGGCGATGTCGGCCAGGCTCTGGCCTTCGTCGTCACGGAAGGTGAAGGTTTCCGCCACGGGCAGCGGCTCGGAAATGCCGGTGGATTCGATCAACAGGTAATCGAAACGACCCTCCTTGGCGAGTTTGCTGACCTCGTCCAACAAGTCTTCACGCAAGGTGCAGCAAATGCAGCCGTTGCTCATTTCCACGAGTTTTTCTTCGGCGCGGTTCAGGCTCACATCGCGCTGGACTTCGCTGCCGTCGATATTGATTTCGCTCATGTCGTTGACGATCACGGCAACGCGCAGGTTTTCGCGATTACGTAGTACGTAATTGAGCAACGTACTCTTGCCGGCGCCGAGAAAGCCCGACAGGACGGTCACGGGGAGACGATGGGGCATCAGGTATTCCTCACAGGATGTGGCCGGTCGACGCCCGTTTGTGGCGTTCGCGCAGCTCTTCACGTTCTTGGGGCACAAGGGCAAGTATGTTTTTAATGTTATAGTATAACAACACAAATAAACCACTCCCCTCTTGTCCGCCAAGACAAAGGGCACGATGCTTGAACCGTTCGCTCCTCGAGAAATGCCATGGGAAACGCCCTGAAGTGCGCGCTGTTGAGCCTATCGCTATTGATGACCGCCGATGCCTGGGCACAGATCCCGAGCCTGGCCACCTGCACCCGCAGTGCCAATCTGCTCGCGTGTGTCGATCCCGATGGCAACGCCTACAGCGTCAATACCGTCGGCAGCACGATCTACCTGCGAGGCTTTGAAGTGCTCGGCAAACGCTATTGGGCGCAGACCAGCAGCCGCTACGGGCAACTGACCTTTTTCACCGGCCTCGCCTCCGACGGCGAAGCTTGGGTCGGCTACAGTCGCCGCGTCGGCTGGACCACCATCAATCGGTTTTCCAGCTCCGGCGGCAGCAGTGGCAAGTTCACCTGTAGCCGGATAACGGGCTGCTAGACCCGGGCTTTTTTCTGTTCTTGCTGCCAGGCGATGTAGCTGTTCATCGGCGGGTTCTTCTGGAAATAGCGCTGCAAACCTTCGAACAAACCGTCAGCGACAGCCTGCTGATGCCGCGCCGTGACCAGTCGCTGACTGTCGCGAGCGTTGGAAATAAAGCCGGTTTCCACCAGGATCGACGGCACGTCCGGCGACTTCAGCACCGCGAATCCGGCCTGTTCCACGCGTTTCTGATGCAGCGTGGTGATGCCCGCGAGGCTACCAAGCACGGTGCTGCCCAGTTGCAGGCTGGCGGCGATGGTCGCATTCATCGACATGTCGAGAATCACTCCGGCGAGCATCGGGTCTTTGTCCTTGAGATTGAGCAGGCTGGTTGCACCGAGCAAGTCCGCGCCGTTCTCGCGCTGCGCCATGAACCTGGCCGTGGCCGAAGTCGCGCCGCCTTCGGACAGGCAATACACCGAAGCGCCGGACGCGGAGAGCCGTGGCGCTGCATCCGCGTGCACCGAGATGAACATGTCGGCGTTGTGCTTGCGGGCAATCTCCACGCGCTTGCGTAGCGGGACGAAGAAGTCGTCGTTGCGCACCAGTTTCACGTCGAAACCCTTCTCGCGTTTCAGTCGTTTGGCCAGCAACTGCGCGATCGACAGCACCACGTCTTTCTCCCGCTCACCTTTGGCGCCGACTGCGCCAGGGTCTTTGCCGCCGTGACCGGGATCGACCACCACGATGATGTCGCGCTTGGGGTGAGCCTTGTCGATGATCGGCGCAGCGGCAATTTGAAGTGGCGCGGCGGTCTTCAGATCGAGCACCAGTCGATGGCCCTGCCCGTCCTGTGGCGGTAGCTGGAAGCTGTTGAGCTGCACCGGTTCGCTGAGGTCGAGGACGATCCGCGTGTCGCCATGCCCGTAATGCCCGGAGCGAATGGAACGGATCACCGTGTTGTTCAGCACCAACTGACTGAAATCGCCGCTGAGACTGGCGCCATTCAGATCGATGATCAGCCGCTCGGGCGCGCTCAGGGAAAACGTCTTGAATTGCACCGGTCCGCTCAGATCGAACACCAATCGCAACTTGTCATCCGAACGCCAGAGCCGTGCGTTGCGTATCTGCGTGGCCGAAACACCAAAGGGTAAAGCGAAGGCCGCGCTGGCCAGAATCCAGTTGAGCAAGTGACGTCTGTGCATGGTGAAAGCCCGCTCGTGAAAAAGGCATCGTCGATTTGAACGTAATAATATAACATGCCAAATCAACTCCCACGATGGACCTGCTCATGAATGCGCTGACTCTGCCGGATATCGCCGCGCAGGCCTCACGCCAAGCCCTGCCACTGGAGTGGGTGGGCATGTGCGGCATTGCTCTTCCTGTTTTATTCGATGGCCAACGGCTGAGTGCGAAGGCGGATGCCGGCGTCAGTCTCGACGATGGAGAAGCGCGCGGTATCCATATGTCGCGGCTTTATCTGGCGTTGGAAATGCTTGAGCAGGGCAACCTCACGCCGGGATTACTGCGCAAAGTGTTGCGGCGTTTTCTCGACAGCCATGAAGGATTGTCCTCCAGCGCTTACCTGAAAATTCACGCTGACTTGCTGTTAAAAAGGCCGGCGCTGATCAGCCCATTGGCGGGCTGGAAAAGCTATCCAGTGAGCATCGAAGCGCGATTGAAAAACGACATGTTCCACGTGGAACTAAAAATCGACGTGGCTTATTCCTCTACGTGCCCGTGTTCAGCCGCGTTGTCGCGCCAACTTATCCAGCAGCAATTCGTCGATGATTTCGTCAACACACCCCTGCAACATGCCGACGTTTTGGCCTGGCTCGGCTCCACAAAAGGCATCGTCGCGACACCGCACAGCCAACGCAGCACCGCTCACTTACAGCTGCGTCTTGACGATTACCTCGACGACTTACCGTTGATTGCGATCATCAACGACGCCGAAGCCGCCCTCGGCACAGCCGTGCAAACCGCGGTGAAACGCGCCGACGAACAAGCCTTTGCCCTGGCCAACGGTCAGAACCTGATGTTCTGCGAAGACGCCGCGCGACGCTTGAACCTCGCCCTGAAACGCTCCCCCGGCATCAACGGCATCCACCTGCGAGTTGTGCACGCGGAAAGCCTTCACGCCCACGACGCCGTTGCCGAGAGTCGCTGGAACTGGGAGTCCGCCACATGATCCGCTGCCAATCCCTACGCTGGGGCGCACCCGGTCAACCGCTCACGCCGGCCGTCGACTTCGAGCTACCCAAGGGCAGCCTGACCGCCGTGATCGGCGCCAACGGCTCAGGCAAAAGCAGCCTGCTGAAAGTCATCGCCGGCCTGCAAAAACCACTGGCTGGCAAAATCTCGCTGGATGTTCCCCGCAAGGGCGGCCTCTCGTTCCTGCCCCAGCAACAACACCTGGACCGACAATTCCCCATCAGCCTGCAAGAGCTGGTAGCCGCCGGATTCTGGAGCAGCAAGCAAACGCCTGAAGCGCGTAGCCAAAAACTCAAAGCCGTGCTGGAAGACTGGTGCCTGTCAGGCCTGGAACATCGCCCATTGATGGCCCTTTCCGGAGGCGAATTACAACGCGCCCTGCTCGCCCGTTTAAGTCTCGCCGAAGCGCCTCTTCTGCTGCTCGACGAACCCCACGCCGCCCTCGATGAACTTGGCCAGGAACTGCTCTGGAAACACATCCACGCCTGGCACGCCAACGGTCGAACCCTGGTGGTCGTGTGCCATGACCTCGCCGCCGTGCGCCAACACATCCCCCGAACCCTGCTGATCAAAAGCAGCGGCTGCAGCCTCGGGCTCAGCACCGAGCTGATCCGCCAACAACCGCAAACGCAGGTGGCTTGATGATTGTCGCCGCACAGCTTTGGCAACCGTTCCACGAGTTCGTGTTCATGCGCCGGGCGCTGCTTGGCGGTCTGGTCCTGGCGTGCAGCACCGCGCCACTCGGAGTGTTTCTGATCCTGCGCCGCATGAGCCTGATCGGCGATGCGGTCGCTCACGGCATCTTGCCCGGCGCGGCGTTAGGCTTCTGGTTTGCCGGCCTCAGTCTTCCGGCGCTGACCATCGGCGGCCTCGGCGCCGGCCTGAGCATGGCCGGTCTCGCCGCTTGGATCACCCGCCGCACCGGCCTGCGGGAAGACGCCAGCCTCGCGGCGATCTACCCAATCTCCCTGGCCAGCGGCATCCTGATCCTCGGCATCGCTGGCAAACGCCTGGACCTTTTGCACCTGCTGTTCGGCTCGGCGTTGGCCGTCGACGGCCCGACGTTGACCGGCATGCTCTGGGTCTCCGGCTTCAGCTTGATCGCCATGGCGCTGATCTACAAACCGCTGCTGCTGGACACCCTCGACCCGCTCTTTCTGCAAACCGTCAGCCGTCTCGGGCCGCTCGCCCACGGGGTATTTCTGACGCTCGTGGTGCTGAATCTGGTGATCGGTTTCCAGGCCATCGGCGCGCTGATGGTGGTCGGTTTGATGATGTTGCCCGCCGCTGCTTCGCGATTCTGGAGCCGTCGTTTGCCGGTGCTGATGGCGATCGCCGCCATGCTCGGCTGCCTCTCGGTGTGGTTCGGTTTGCTGCTGTCGTTCTACTACTCGCTGCCCAGCGGCCCGGCCATCGTGCTGGTGGCTGGGGGTTTGTATCTGCTGTCCGTGGTGTTCGGTCCGGTGCACGGCTTGCTGCGCCGCCCGCCTTTGCTCACATCCCAATGAGGTGTTTCCCGATGCGCGCTTTACTCGTGCTGTTCAGTTTGATGCTGTCCATGTCGCTGTCCGCCGCAGAAAAACTGCAGGTAGTCACCAGTTTCAGCATCCTCGCCGACATGACCCATCAGGTCGGCGGCGAGCATATCCAGATCACCAACATGGTCGGCCCTGACGCCGATGCCCACACCTACGAGCCGACCCCGGACGATGCCAAAGCGCTGCTCAAGGCCAGGCTCATCATCAAGAACGGCCTCGGCTTCGAGCCGTGGCTGGACCGCCTGGTGACCAGCACCGAAACCAAAGCCCCGGTGATCAGCGCCAGCCACGGTGTAATTCCGCGCTCCCTGGATGAAGACGGCGAAACCGTTCCCGACCCGCACGCCTGGCACAACCTGGCGAACACCGAGTTGTACATCGCCAACATCACCAAAGCGTTGATCGCCGCCGACCCGGCCAACAAAGCCGACTACCAGCGCAACAGCCAGGCCTACCTGAAACAGATCTACGCCCTGCTCGCCGAAGCCAAGGCCAAACTCGGTTCGCTGCCACCGGGTAACCGCAAGATCGTCACGTCCCACGATGCGTTCGGCTATCTCGGCCAGGCTTACGGTATCGACTTCATGGCGCCCCAGGGTCTGTCCACCGAGCGCGAACCTTCCGCCGCCGAAGTCGCAGCGTTGATCACCCAGATTCGCCAAGCGAAGGTCAAAGCGGTGTTTATGGAAAACATCAAGGACGCGCGCCTGCTCAAGCAGATTGCCGATGAAAGCGGCGCGCACATCGGTGGCACTCTTTACTCCGATGCGCTCGCGGCAAGCGGCCCAGCCAGCACCTTCGCCGGACTGTTCGAATACAACCTCAACACCCTCTACGACGCGTTGAGCAAGCCATGATCCGCAAGAATCCCTCAGGTCATCTGCCGGTGATTGCGGAGTCCTCGTACGTGGACAAAACCGCGATCATCTGCGGCAAAGTGGTGATCGGCGAGAACGTCTTCGTCGGTCCCTATGCAGTCATTCGCGCTGACGAAGTCGATGCCTCGGGTGACATGGAGCCAATCACCATCGGCGCCAATTCGAACATCCAGGACGGCGTGGTGATCCATTCCAAGTCCGGCGCGGCGGTGACCATCGGCGAGTTCAGTTCCATCGCCCACCGCTCCATCGTCCACGGTCCCTGCACCGTCGGCGACCGGGTGTTCATCGGCTTCAACAGCGTGCTGTTCAACTGTTCGGTGGGTAACGGCTGCGTGGTACGGCACAACTCGGTAGTCGACGGCCGGGACTTGCCCGCGGCCTTCTATGTGCCGTCCACTACGCGAATCGGCCCCGGCACCGACCTTTCGCAGTTCCCGCCGGTGAGCGTCAGCGCCTCGGAGTTTTCCGAGGATGTGGCGCGCACCAACGTTGATCTGGTGCGCGGCTACAAAGCCCTGCAGAACGAGTTCTGACCATGAGCAGCGTGCTGATTCGCAATGCCCGTTTGGTGAACGAAGGTCGCGTGTTTGACGGCGACCTGCTGGTGAGCAATGGCCGCATCGTCAAGATCGCCGGCAGCATTGAAGGCGAAACCGCGCGCGTGGAAATCGATGCGCGGGGCCAATGGCTGCTGCCCGGCATGATCGACGACCAGGTGCATTTCCGAGATCCCGGGGCGCCGGACAAAGGCAGTTTCTACACCGAATCCCGAGCAGCGGTGGCCGGTGGCATCACCAGTTTCATGGACATGCCCAACACCCAACCGGCCACCCTGACCCTCGAAGCACTGGACGATAAAAAGCGCCGCGCCGCGATCAATTCGGTGGCCAACTACGGCTTTCACTTCGGTGTGAGCAACGACAACCTCGACACCGTGGCCGCGCTCAATCCTTGCGAAGTCGCCGGGGTGAAGGTGTTCATGGGCGCGTCCACGGGCAACATGCTGGTGGACGATCCGCGGATTCTTGAACGCCTGTTCGCTGAAGTGCCAACCCTTCTGCTGGCCCACTGCGAACACACGCCCAGCATCGAAGCCAATGCGGCCACCCTGCGAGCGCTGTACGGTGAACACCTGACGGCCGAGGCCCATCCGCTGATCCGCAATGCCGAGGCCTGCTTTCGTTCCTCCTCAATGGCCGTGGACCTGGCCAAACGGCACGGCACCCGCCTGCACGTTTTGCACCTGACCACCGCGCTCGAACTGGCCTTGTTCGAAGACAAACCGCTGAACCAGAAACACATCACCGCCGAAGTCTGTCTGCATCATCTGCTGTTCGATGATCGCGATTACCCGAGCCTGGGCAACCTGATCAAGTGCAACCCGGCAATCAAGTCTCAGACCGACCGTGACGCGCTGCGCCAAGCCCTGTTGAGCAATCGGCTGGACGTGATCGGCAGCGATCATGCGCCGCACACCTGGGCCGAAAAACAACGGCCTTACACTCAGGCGCCGTCCGGCCTGCCGCTGGTGCAACACGCCCTCCCCGCGCTGTTGGAACTGGTGGCGGATGACGTGCTGCCCATCACCACCCTCGTGGCCAAGACCAGCCACCGGGTCGCCGATCTGTTCGCGATTCCCGACCGAGGGTATTTGCGCGAAGGCTATTGGGCGGACCTGGTGCTGATCAAATCCGAGCCCGACGGCGTCGCCGTGTCCCAGCAACCGATCCTCTCGCAGTGCGGCTGGACACCCTTCGCCCAGCATCGTTTTCGCTACAGCGTCAGCACCACCCTGGTGTCGGGCCAAATTGCCTGGCACGCCAATCGTCTACATGACAGCTGCCAGGGTTTGCCCCTGCGCTTCATGCGTTAACACCCCAGTACCGAGAACCTGACCATGATCCACATCACCCTGCCCGACGGCTCTCTGCGTGAATACGATCAGCCGCTGTCCGTGTACGAACTGGCGGCGAGTATCGGTTTCGCGCTGGCCAAAGCGGCTGTGGCCGGGCGGGTGGACGGCGTGCTGGTGGACTGTGGGTTCATGCTCCAGGGCGATGCGCGGGTCAGTATCGTCACGCCTCAGGAGCCCGATGGACTGGAGATCCTGCGCCGTTCCTGTGCGCTGATGCTGGCCATGGCGGTCAAGCAACTGCACACCCAGCGTGCTGTTGCTCAAGGGGTCGGCAATGGGGGACGGGTTCTTCTATGAGTTTGCGTTGCAGCGGATGTTAACGGTGGCTGACCTGACACCGATTGAGGAGCGGATGCGCACGCTGGCCGCGACCAACCATTCCATTCGACAGCGGCCACTCTCTGCGACAGAACGTCACTCGGTGTACCGCTTGGGCGACGGCGACTACCTGAGCAAGGGTCCCCACGTCCCCGCCACCCGAGTGCTGCAAGCTTTTACCCTGGATCATGTCGGAGGCACGTCGCTGCAACGGATCTACGGCACTTGCTGGCCCACCCAACAGGAACTGGAGCAATGGCAAGTACCGCCTCAGGTGATGGTGGTGAACATCGATGAACGCCAGATCGATTACACCCAGTCGGTGACCGAGCAGCTGCGACGCAGTGGCGTGCGTGCCCATGCGGATCTGCGCAACGAGAAGATCGCTCACAAAATTCGCGTGCACAGTGAACGCAACGTGCCGTACCTGCTGGTGGTCGGAGCGAAGGAAAAGGACGGGGGGTTTGTCAGCGTGCGCAGTTGTGGCGGGGAGGATTTCGGGCGGATGCGGATTGATGAGGTGTGCGGGTTTTTACACCCTAAAGATTGTGGAGTTTGAAAGGACGCCTTCGCGGGCAAGCCTTGCTCCTACGGACATCACCGTCCGTAGGAGCAAAGCTTGCTCGCGATTGCTTTTAGGCTCTCGGCTTAACAGTCCCGCAATCCTGCCCCAGCCAAACGGCGCGGGTATCCAGACTGCCCTTCTGCTGAATCCCGGTCGCATTGAACGTGCCATTCACCTTGGTGGTGAACTCACGATCGCTGAGGAACGTCGCCACACCCGCACCCTGCGCTTTCGGGCAACTGAAGCGGAATTTCCACTGGTTACCGGTGCGATCCGTAATTTCCTGCTTGCAGCCCGATTGTGGATCGGTCAGCGGAATGTTGTCGGAGGCGACTTGCGCCTGCGTCAGGCACGCACGAATCCCTTTGCCGCCCATGGTGATGCCCTGCTTCTCCAGCTGCGCCCGTTGTGCCGGGGTCATCTGGCCCTGCAACTGACCGAGGATCAGTTGCAGATCCGGCAGGTTCTGGTCATCGACTTTCATATTGCTCGTGGTCAATTCCCACAAACCCGGTTGCAGCATCTGCGCCTGAGCCGCCACAGGAAGGGACAAACCAAGGGCCATGGCCAAACCCAGCAGACGAACGTTCATCGAGTAACTCCTGATCATTAGTGGCCGTTAGACGTCAGCCACGGGCTTCGGTTCATGGGCCAATTAAATAGCGACATTCTGCACGGAACATGGTCTGTTACGTATTGAATCTTCAGGAGCAAGGTTGCCCCATGGATTATTTTGGACCGCATGTTTTCGGATACCTGATCGCGCTATTGCACACGCTGGGCCTGATTGCCGCCATCCACGCCGTGTTGACCGTTCGGACCGCCCAAGGCTCGATCGCCTGGGCCCTGTCGTTGCTGTTCATTCCCTACCTGACACTTATCCCGTACCTGGTCTTCGGCCGCAGCACCTTCGATGGCTACATCAAGGCGCGGCGCCAGGCCAACGAGGAAATGCGCAAGGCCATCTCCGAGCTGAACTGGCGTCCGTGGGTCGAAGAAGCCCTGACCGCCCGCGCCTCCAATGCCTACGCCTCCTTGCGGGCGATGCCGAAACTGGGGCGCATGCCGTGCCTGGCGAACAATGAAGTGCGCCTGTTGATCAACGGCACGGCGACCTTTGAGGCGATTTTCCAAGCGATCAGCGATGCCAAAGAAGCCGTGCTGATCCAGTTCTTCATCATCCACGACGACCGACTCGGCCAGCGCCTGCAAAGCCTGCTGCTGAAAAAAGCCGCCGAAGGCGTGGCGGTGTACCTGCTTTACGACCGCATCGGCAGCCACTCGTTGCCCCACAGTTACGTGCAGCCGTTGCGTGATGCCGGTGTCGAGGTCAAGGCGTTTGCCACCCGCAGCGGCTGGCTCAACCGTTTCCAGGTCAACTTCCGCAACCACCGCAAGATCGTGGTCGTGGACGGTGTGCTCGGTTTCGTCGGCGGGCACAACGTCGGCGACGAATACATGGGCGAGAAACCGCCCCTGGCGCCGTGGCGCGATACCCACGTGCAAGTGAGCGGACCGGTGGTGGCATGCATGCAGGAATCCTTTGCTGAAGACTGGTTCTGGGCCGCCCGCACCTTGCCGCCGCTGATCCTGCCAGACGTCTACCCGGACGACGGCGTGCTCTGCCAATTGCTCGCCAGCGGTCCGGCGGATTCCTACGAAACCTGTTCCCTGTTCTTCGTCGAAGCCATCCACGCGGCGACCGAGCGGGTATGGATCACCAGCCCTTATTTCATCCCGGACGAAGCCGTTTTCGCAGCCTTACGCCTGGCCGTACTGCGCGGTGTCGATGTGCGATTGCTGCTGCCGTCGCGCCCGGATCACCGCATTGTCTACGCCGCCTCCAGCCTCTACGCCTTCGAAGCCGTGCGCGCAGGCGTGCGGGTGTTCCGTTATGAACCCGGTTTCCTGCATCAGAAAGTGGTGTTGATCGACAGCGAAATCAGCGCCATCGGCAGCGCCAATCTGGACAACCGTTCGTTCCGGCTGAATTTCGAAGTGATGCTGCTGACCGTCGACAGCGCGTTTGCCGCCGAGGTGGAACAGATGCTCAACGACGATTTCGCCGTTTCCCACGAAATCGCCAAAGAAGAAAGCCGGGAGACCCACCGCCTGCAACAGATCGGCATGCGGGTCGCCCGGCTTATTTCCCCGATTCTCTAGGGGTTGTAGATGTCGTCGCGGGTCCAGGGCAGTTCATGGCTGCCGTCCGGGTGCGCTTTGACCGCGAGAATCTGGTGCAGGTTGATCCAGCCCTTGGCGAACGCATAAGCGCAGCCGGCCAGGTACAGGCGCCAGATCCGCAGCGCCTGTTGCGGCACCTCTTTGGCGGCGGCTTCGAGGTTGTCTTCCAGGCGTTCGCTCCAGTGGTCGAGGGTGCGTGCGTAATGCAGGCGCAGGCTCTCGACATCGACGATCTCCAGGCCGGCTTCGCTGATCTCGGCAGAGATCATCGACAGGTGCGGCAGCTCGCCGTTGGGGAACACGTACTTCTCGATGAAATCGCCGGCACCGCGTCCCACGGGACGGCCATCGGTGTACTTGGCGGTGATCCCGTGATTCATCACCAGACCGCCCTCCTTCACCGCGCCGAACAGGATTTTGCAGTACTCGGCCAGGTTCGCATGACCGACGTGTTCGAACATGCCGACGCTGACCACTTTGTCGAAACGCCCGTCCTGGGGCAGATCGCGATAGTCGAGCAGTTGAAGCTCAATCAAATCCTCCAGGCCTTCTTCTTTAACCCGTTCGCGGGCCAGGGCCAGTTGCTCTTTACTCAGGGTGATCCCGAACACCTTCGCGCCAAATTCCCGGGCCGCGTAGCGTGCCAACCCACCCCAGCCGCAACCGACATCCAGCAGGTAGTCACCCGGTTGCAGGCGCAGCTTGCGGCACAGGTGGCGGAATTTGGCTTGCTGGGCTTGCTCCAGGGTTTCACTGCCGGTTTCGAAATAGGCGCAGGAATAGGCCATGTCGCTGTCGAGCCACAGCTGATAAAACGCATTGGAGAGGTCGTAGTGGTAGGAAATCGCCTTGGCGTCGGTTTCCTTGTCGTGGGCCAGGCGCACCGGCTGACTGTCGGCCTCGCCCAGCAAGGCCTGACTCCACTCATCGCAGACGCGGATCACGTCGCTGATGGAGCCTTCAAGCTCAAGTTTGCCTTCAACAAACGCCGCTCCCAGCGAATCAAGGCTTGGGTGGGTCAACTGGGTAACCATCTGTGGGTCCTTTACCACAATGGTGACGCTGGGCGTCGGGCCCAGATTGAATTCATGGCCATCCCAGAGTCGCAGACGAAGCGGTAACTGCAGATTCTGTAAGGCCGGTGGAAGTTGCGCGAGCATGGAAAATCCCCCCTTATTTCAGACGTCTGATGTGAGGGTAGACCATCCTAGAAAAATAGCTGGCTATCGATTTAATAGCCTTTTTCTATATAGCTCGCGACGCTTCGAACCGCCGTCGTGATCTGAAACCAATGGTCCACACCTAGATGACTACGAAGTGAGCACACAGTTCTAAAAAGTTTAGAGCGCCGATATCTCCTGGTTTAGAGCGTTCCCTTAGGGGATATATCAGACTTCATCTTTCAATTTAAGCAGCGGCTCCTGAAACCGCAGCAACCGTCCGGCGTTGCCCAATACCAAGAGCGTGCTCAAGTTGTGCAGCAACGCGGCAATCATCGCCCCCGCTGCGCCGAGCCAGCCGAATGCGGCGAAGGCGACGATTGCCAGGGTCCAGCCCAATCCGATGATCACGTTGACCTGCAACGTCTGCCGGCACTGGCGACTCAAACGCACGCAAGTGCCGAGCCGGCGCAGGTCGCTGCCGATCAGCACGATGTCCGCCGAGGCCAGTGCAATGTCCGCCCCGCCGGCACCCATCGCCACGCCGACGACGCCGGCCTTCAGCGCCAGGGAGTCGTTGATGCCGTCGCCGACCACCATCGGCCGGAAGCCATTGCCGATTTCCGTCATCACCCGATTGAGTTTGTCTTCGGGCAAGGCCTGGGCTTCGACGTCGCTGATGCCGACGTCGCGGGCCAGGGTATGCGCGACGCTTTGGCGATCCCCGGTGAGCAGCAATTGCCGTCCCAAACCCAGCTCGCGCAATTCATTCAAGGCAAAGCGTGCTTCCGGTTTGATCGTGTCTGCCAGTAGCAGCCACGCGAGGAATTCACCGTTCAGCGCCAACCCGGCAATCGGCCCGTCGTGATCGGGCACGACCGAAGTGGCGATGCCCAATTGTGCGAACAACTCCGGACGCCCGAGCGCCGCTTCGCCCTGTTCGGTCATCGCCACCACGCCCAACCCCTGGCGCTCGTGAATGTCCGAGAGCAGCAGGAAATGCTCCTGCGTCACCAGACTGGCCAACGCGCGACTGACCGGGTGACTGCTCGCCGAGCCAAGACTGGCCGCGAGTTTGAGTACGTGGCTGCGATCTTCCAATGGACTGTCGATGGATTGCAGGCGCAAGGTGCCGAAGGTCAGCGTCCCGGTTTTATCCACCACCAGTGACGTCAGGTCCGCCAGCTCTTCGAGGAACGCCGAGCTGCGAATCAGGATCCCGTGCCGCGCCGCCACCGCCACCCCGGCAATCGCCGTGGCCGGTGCCGACAACACCAGCGCGCAGGGGCAAGCGGCGACCAACACCGCGAGCATCGCCTGGGCATCGTTGGTGACGAACCAAGTCACCGCCGCCAGCAACAACACCAACACCATGTAGCTGCCGGCGTAACGCTCCAGCAAACGGGTGATCGGCGGCTTGGAACGTTCGGCGCTTTGCATCAGCGCGATGACTTTGCCGAGGGTCGATTCGTTGCCGGTGCGGGTCACTTCAATGCGCAGCAAACCATCGAGGTTGATCGCGCCACCGAACACGGTCATGCCGACCACCGCCTCCAACGGCACCGACTCGCCGGTAATCGATGCGGTGTCGAGGCTCGCCTGACCGGACAACACACGGCCATCCGCCGGCACGCGATCGCCGGCGCGCACTTCGACAATGTCGCCGGCCTTGAGCGTGCCGTTATCGACTTCGACAATGGCCCCGTCGGCCTGCACTTTGCGCGCGTGACTGCGGGTCAGTTTGCCGAGGGCATGAATCGCTTCCTGGGAACCGATCACGCTGCGCTCTTCCAGCACGTGGCCGAAGATCATGATGATCGGCAGCAACGCGGCGGTGAGCAAATCACCGGTGGCCCAGGCGCCGAGCATCGCCAGGGCAATCAACTGATCGGTGATCCCATGCAGGCTCGGGTAACGCAAGCTGTACCAGGCCGAGCGCATCACCGGCACGGCCACCAGGATCGAGGCAAAACCCAACAGCAATTGGCTGACGCCGGTTTGCTCCGGCGAGACCCAACGCCAGATCAGCCCCAACGCGAGCAAGCCCAGGGCAAGCATGGCCAGGGTCAGTTGGCGCGCGGCGCTGCGTTGCTCGGCCGAGGACAACATGCTCGGTGCGGCGGCGGTTTGGGCGGTCATTGTGCAGCTCCCTGAATGATCAGGCGGGAATCGTCTTTCGGATCGACCGTGGTCACCGAGCCGGCCTGACCGAGAATCTTCGGCATCCGCTCACGGTAAATGCGCAGGAGCATTTGCGGGTCGGTGCCCTGCTGTTGCGCCTGAGCCAGACTCAATACCGTGGCGGTATCGGCCGATGCTTTAGCCAGTCGTTCACTGGCCTGGGCATGGGCAACCTGCAGGGTGCGATCGGCTTGTTCGTTGGCGGTCTGGGTGAGTTTCTCGGCGTCGGTGCGAGCGTTGGCCACGGCTTTGTCGGCCTGCTGACTGGCAGTGAGTACGGCGTTGAACGCATTCACCGCCGGGCCGGGCAGACTCGATTGCACATCGACCCGGGCGACTTCAATACCAATCCCCTGCCCCGTCGCAGTCAGTTCGGCGAGGCGTTGATTGATGCTTTGCACCAAGTCACCGCGCAGGCGTTCGCGGCGTTCGGCGGCTTTGTTGTCGGTGCCGATCAGTTCGGGGCGCGCCACCAGGATGGTGTCCAAGTCGCGAGCGGCAGTGAGCGCCACCGCGCTGCGCGTGACCAAGCGATCCAGCGCCGGCAGCACATGTTCGCCTTGCAGCACGAACGCGTACGGCTCGGTGACTTTGTAAAACACCCGCACATCCAGCTGCACCACACCGGCATCACCGGTCAGCAGATAACCGGAGCCGGCGAGTGCATCGCTCAGCGGCGTGGCAAACGTCGCCACCCGATCCGCCTGCAAAGCGACATCACTGCGCAGCAGGTTTTCCACTCGACGCTCAATCACCCGATCCGCTGCCGGCAACAAAATCACCTGCTCAAACGGACGCGGCCACGCCAACAACAGACCGGCATTCTGAATGCGATCCAGCGCACCAAAGTGCAACACCACGGCGCGATTCTGCGGATCAATCTGCCGCACATTGGAGAATGCCCACGCCAAAGCCGCCAGCACCGTCACCGCGTAAAGCGCCAAAAACGCCAGACGCCCGGCCTGAATCCAGGGGCTGCTTAACTCATTTGTTCCACGTGGAACCAAATTCATGGCTGCGACCCGGACTTGTTATCAAGGCTTGGCGGGCCGTCCACCAACACCCGGAATGGGGCGGCGTCGGTGCGCAAAATCAGTTTGGTGCCCGGTGAAACAATCGTGCCCAAGGTGTCGAGGGAGCGCAGCAAGTTGTAGAGCTGCGGCGATCCGGCGTAAGCGCGGCCATAAATCTGTGCAGCTTCGACCCGGGATTGCGCCTCGATGTCGGCGGCTTTCACCGTGGCATCGGCCTGCACAATGCGCGCGTCCCGTTCGGCGGCAGAACGGATTTGCGCCGCTTCGCGTTTGCCGATGGCCGTGCGTTCGGTGGCGATTGTTTCACGCTCGGCGCGCATGCGATCGACGGTGGCGGTCAGCGTAACGGAGGGCAGCGTCAGGCGTTCGATGCCGACTTGCAGCACGCGCACGCCATAGGTGGTGAGCAACTGCTGATCAATCTGCTGACGCAACTGCGCTTCAAAATCGGCGATGTGCACTTGGTTGGCATCGGTGTTCACCAGGTTGGCCAGGTCAAAACTGCTGGCGGTGGTTTCCAGCGCGGAACCAACAAACGTGCGAATCTGCCGCGCCGCTTCATCCGGCTGGTTCTGCACCGCGCGCATAAAGCGCTGCACATTGTCCGGGTCACCCTGCACCTGCCACGCCACGTACGCCTGCACGATGATGCGCAAACCGTCCCGCGTACCGACATCCTGCAAACCGCTGGACGTCGTGCGCAGGCGCAAATCCACCGGAATCGCCGCTTCAAACGGCGCCGGCCAACGCCAGCCCAATCCCGGTTCCAGCAACACCCGCGACGGATTGCCGAAACGGGTGATCACCGTGGCCTCCCCCGAACGCACTTGCACCAGGCTCGCCGCCGCAATGGCGAACGCTACCAGCAACGCCGCCCAGCCCATGCGTCGCCAAGGGAACGGCCCGGCTTCCTGGGGATCGCCGTGGTGATGGTGATGATGACCGTGGTGATGCCCGCCATGGCTGTGATCGTGGCCAGTGTGGTCATCGTGATCGTGAGTATTCGACTGGCTCAATGGGTGGCTCCTGGCTGAGCGGTGTTACGCGGCGACGCAGGGTCAGCCGGCAGCGTGAACGTACGCAGGTCAATGGTCGGCGCGTTGCTGCTGCCGCCCAGGCGATGATCGAGCACCAGCAACTTGGCATTGGCCAGGCCCTGGGTCAGCTGACTGAAATATTGTTCCAGCACAAAGGCCTGGCCGGCGCTGGCGTAGGCTTTGCGTTCGGCACTGAAGCGCAGGTCGGACGCCTGGGCCGTCGCGTTGATTTCCCGGGCGCTGGCGGTGGCTTGATCGCGGGCGATGCTGGCTTGCATCTGCGCCTGGTTGCTGGCTTGCGCTGCCGAACCGCGCTCACGCGAGATCAACGCTTGCGCACCGATCTGCGCCGCTTGCACCGCGTGATAGGCATTGGCGGCGCCGGCCGGCGGGTGAATCGCCTCGACCACGGTGGCGAGAATTTCCACGCCGCTGTCGAGTTTTTTCAGGTCAGCCTGCACGGCGCGACCGATCTCTTCGCCCAGCCCTACCCGGTCTGCACCGAGCAAACCGTCGAGGGTGCGCGAGGCGAAGTCGTGCACCAGAATCCGGCTGGCGGTGCTGCGAATCAGCGTCGGTACATCCGCGCTGTTGTAGGTCGCGGCCAACGCGTCCTTGTCGTTCAAGCCGATGCGATACACGAAACGCACGTCCATGTTGACGATCTGGAAGCTCTGTTTGTCGGCGCGGCTGCTGGCAATGACCTGGGATTTATCGTTCACATGACTGGCATCCCACAAGCGATTGGCAATCGCCGGCGCCGGGCCTTCTGCCGGTTCGAGCACCACAGGCGTGGTGGCTTCACCGCTGGTGGCCAACTCATGGACCACACCGTTCTCGACGCTCAGCACCCGGCCCAACGGCCACGGCAAACCGGCGTGCAAACCGGGACCGAACACCTCAACCGGTTTGCCGAAACGCTCGTAGATCCCGCGCCCTTGCAGCGGTATTTCATGAATCCCGGTCAGCGCCCAACCAACCATCGCCACCACCGCCAGCACCGGCAAGAAGGCCCGGCGCATATAGGTGAAGGCCCAGATTTGTCGCAGATCGATGCCGAAGCGGTTATGCAATTCGTGCTGCAAGGCCAGCAACGGTTGTGGCGGCCAACGCAGCATGTCCGCGACAAAGCTGCGCGCCAGCAATGACGGTTCAAGTTGTTCCCGTTGCGGACTGAACAGCGACAGCACCGCGCGCAGCAATAATTCGATCGCCACCAACCCCGGCAGCAAACCGATCAGCACCGCCAGGCGTACCGGCCAGACTGAGGTTTCATTGCCGAACAGCAGGCACAGCGCGCTCACTACCAAGCCAATAATCGCGACGCGCGTGAGCTGCGCCAACGCCCCGGCTTCGGGCCATTCGGCGCTGTTTTCCTGAGCCAGTTGACGTTCCAGCACCAGCAGACCGAACGCCAGCAGCAGCGACAGCACCGCGCCGACACTGGCGGACAAGCCCAGCGCTGCGGGGGTCAGCGCCAGGTTCCAGACCTGGCCGATGCTGTACAGCGTCAGCACGCTCCAACCGGCCAGCCACAACGTCGGCGCACCGATCTGCCCCAGCAGATGCACCCAGCGCTGGCCGATCCGGTCCAGCAAGCGTTCGTACCAACCTGCCGGCGCGACCACTTCTTCTTCTACAACCACCGGCACCGACACCACCGGATTCATCGCGCGAGCTCGCCATTGCGTCACCCACCACGCCGATTGCAAACCGGCGACCAGCACCAGCAACCCGCCGCTCTGGTTGACCAACAGCGCGCCCCACAGTGATTGCGGCGCAAACAGCGCGACAAAAAACGCCAGTACCAGCCCAGCCGCCGCCAAAGCGCTCAAACCGATGGCGTACTGACGCAAACTTCGCCCGTGGAACAACGCCTGCTGAAAGCGCGGCAGCCCGGCTACTTGAGTTCCATCGACATCAAGATCAACTTGCATACCACCCCAGTGTTTATCGTTGCTGACGTCAAAGCCCGTCACATCTCGTTACCTTATAACGAAAGGCGTGAAATTTCCGTTCTAAATCGCTCTATCTAAAGGTGCACAACCTGTCGCTTGGCTGAAGCCTTGACCGAAATACCGTTGAGCGCACATATTACGTTCGTAATTTTTAGCAACAGCTACGACCGATCCGGTCCCTTCACTCCAGGAGTAACAGCATGAGCACCTATGACATCGTGATTCTGGGCGGAGGCCCGGGTGGTTATAACGCGGCGATCCGTGCCGGCCAACTCGGTTTGAAAGCCGCGTGCGTCGAAGGCCGTGCCACCCTCGGCGGCACCTGCCTGAACGTCGGCTGCATGCCGTCCAAAGCGCTGTTGCACGCCTCCGAACTGTATGACGCGGCCATGGGCGCGGAGTTTGCCAACCTGGGGATCGAGGTCAAACCGACCCTTAATCTCGCGCAAATGATGAAGCAGAAGGATGAAAGCGTTGCCGGGCTGACCAAGGGCATCGAGTTTCTGTTTCGCAAGAACAAAGTCGACTGGATCAAAGGCTGGGGCCATATCGACGGGCCGGGCAAGGTCACTGTCACCGACAGCCAGGGCAACAAGACCGAGCTGAGCGCCAAGGACATCATCATCGCCACCGGCTCCGAGCCCACTCCCCTGCCCGGTGTCGACATCGACAACCAACGCATCCTCGACTCCACCGGCGCGCTGTCCCTGGCTGAAGTACCGAAGCACCTGGTGGTGATCGGTGCCGGGGTGATCGGCCTGGAGCTGGGTTCGGTCTGGCGGCGCCTGGGCGCGCAGGTGACGGTGGTCGAGTTTCTCGACCGGATCTGCCCCGGTGTCGACGGCGAGGCCGGCAAAACCCTGCAGCGCTCGCTGACCAAGCAAGGCATCAGCTTTAAGTTGAGTTCGAAAGTCACCAGCGCCACCACCTCGGCCAACGGCGTGCAGCTCAGCGTCGAACCCGCCGCCGGGGGCACCGCCGAGTTGCTCGAAGCGGATTACGTGCTGGTGGCCATCGGGCGTCGGCCTTACACCCAAGGCCTGGGGCTGGAGAACGTCGGCCTCGCCACCGACAAACGCGGCATGCTCGCCAACAAAGGGCACCGCACCGAAGCCGCTGGCATCTGGGTGATCGGCGACGTCACGTCCGGGCCGATGCTCGCGCACAAGGCCGAAGACGAAGCCATGGCCTGCGTCGAGCAGATTGTCGGCAAGGCCGGCGAGGTCAATTACGACCTGATCCCCAACGTGATCTACACCAAACCGGAACTGGCCAGCGTCGGCAAGACCGAGGAACAGCTCAAGGCTGAAGGTCGTGCCTATAAGGTGGGCAAGTTCCCGTTCACCGCCAACAGCCGGGCGAAGATCAATCACGAGACCGAAGGCTTCGCCAAAGTGCTGGCCGATGAGCGCACCGACGAAATCCTCGGCGTGCACCTGGTGGGTCCGAGCGTCAGTGAAATGATCGGTGAATATTGCGTGGCCATGGAGTTCAGCGCGTCCGCCGAGGACATTGCCCTGACCTGCCACCCACACCCGACCCGCTCAGAGGCGTTGCGCCAGGCGGCGATGAATGTGGAGGGGATGGCGACGCAGATGTAATTTTTCGCAGATGATCGTTCCCACGCTCCGTGTGGGAATGCCTCAAGGGACGCTCCGCGTCCAGTGACGCGGAGCGTCACGGGCTGCATTCCCACGCAGAGCGTGGGAACGATCCTAGGTGACCGGCAAATGCTCCAGAGGCAACGCCCCTGGCGTCTTCACCGTGTGAATCGCAAAGTTGCTGCGGATATCACTCACCCCCGGCAACTTCAGCAACCGCCCGGTAAGAAACCGGTCATAGGCGCGCAGGTCCGGCACCACCACTTGCAGCAGGAAATCCGATTCCCCGGACACCAGGAACGCCGAAATCACCTCCGGCAGCGCCGTCACCGCCTCGCGGAACGCGTCAGCCTGTTCATCGTTGTGCCGTTCGACCTTGACCCCGACAAACACCGTCAGCCCCAGCCCCACTTCGTCGCGATCGAGGTTGGCTTGATAGCCGCGAATCACCCCCGCCTCTTCGAGCATCCGCACCCGGCGCAAGCACGGTGACGCCGACAATCCGATCTCATCTGCCAATTGCACATTGCTCAGGCGCCCGTCCCGTTGCAGGGCGGCGAGGATTTTGCGGTCGTAGGCGTCCAGTTTCATGGTTTGGCAGATCCCGATAGTCAGCGCGTCATTGCGTGGCAGGTTATGCCAATCCACGAGACTTTAGTAGCCAACTACGCAAGCACCTGCCCCGCCCTCCCGCCCTAGACTGGCCCTACCAAATCGACAACGAATGGGGTGCGACATGGCGGGACTCTGGCTGTTTTTCATGGCGCTGGCGGTGGTCTATCTACTGCCCGGCCCGGACATGATCCTGCTGCTGCAAACCGGTGCCCGCCAAGGCAAAAGCGCAGCGCTGGCCACGGCGATTGGTTTGGGCATCGCCCGGGCTTGTCATGTGGCGTTGGCGGCGCTGGGGCTGGCGGCGTTGTTCAAGGCTGCGCCCTGGACCTTCGACGTGGTGCGCCTGGCCGGGGCCGCGTACCTGTTGTGGATCGGTATTCAATGCCTGCGCAGCACGATGCTGCCGAACCTGAACGGCGCCGACGCAACGGTGGAAAAACCGCGCTGGCGCGAGTCGATCCAGCGCGGATTACTGACCAACCTGCTCAACCCCAAGGCGTTGCTGTTCTGCTCGGTATTGCTGCCGCAGTTCATCAACCCCCAGGCCGGCCCGGTACTCGCCCAGTTCGCCACGCTAGGCGTGCTGCTGGTCGGCGTTGGCTTGCTGTTCGACAGCGCCTACGCCTTGGTCGGCGCGGCGCTGGGCCGTTGGCTGCAACGCAGTCCATCGGCCCAACGGGTCCAGCAATGGCTGTTCGGCAGCCTGTTGATCGGGTTCGCGGTGAGGCTGACCTTTGTTCAACAGGCGTGAGCCTTACTGCGCTTTGCGGCGACGGCGGTTGATCAGCAACAAGGCCGCCGCCACCACGACCACCACACCGCCAAACTGCACTGGCTTCTTGTACGGCCGCAGTGCTGAACGCACGGAATCCGTGGCCTGGGTCACGTAGCGTTTGCTGGCATTCTGGAAGTCCGGGGAGCGGCACTGATGGCCGAAGTCCCCGGCCCAGTACACGTAAGGGCCTTCGTCGACGTAGCGTTGATAGATCGCGCTCTGCTCCTCAAGACTGGAGTTCCAGCTATACGCCGTGCACAGCACAGCCGCAAAGGCCTGACTGGTGTGCGGCAAGTTGTCGGCGGCGCGACTGGCCAGGGCCGTGGCGACGAATCGGTAGTGAAAGCGCACGTCTGGCTGAGCCGCGCTGGCCTGTTGGCGCTGGACCTCACCCTCGGACACCAGCGGCCCGACTTTCAGCTCGGCAGTCTCCAGGCTGAAGTTGCCACCGAACAAACTGGCGTAATCCGGTGACATCTCATAGCCGAGGATCTCCATCCCCCACTGTCGAGCCATGCTACCGGCGTTGAACAACGCGGCGGCGCGAGTGGTGGGCCACCAGGCCGCATCGGCCTCCTGACGTTGCTCTGCGTAGGCCTTGGCCTTGTTCTGCAATTCGACGTTGTCGAAGTACCCCGGCGCTTCGTCGTAACGCTCCTCGCGCAACAACCGCCGCCCGAGCAAATCGCGCAGGCTCGCGGCCACCGGCAACGGCGCATAGTTGTCCCGTTGCTCCTGGGTCTGCGGCGGTACGGCCGGCACGTTGGTGTCGACGTAATGCTTGAGCTCATCCACGGTCAGCACCCGCTCGGCCACGGTGGCCGCGTCGAGCCAATAGACGCCATTGCTGCGATAGAGCTGATCGAAGGCTTGCAGGTAATCCCCGCGCTGCAAGGCGAGGATCGCGCTTTCGCCCTCGACCCGGCATTTGGGCTGGACGACGACGTCGTTGTAATCCCATTCCGGGAGACGCGCCTCGCCCCAGGCTTCATTCTGCGGGAACGCCTGGGCCGCTTTCGCATAGGCGGCGGTGGCGGCGGTTTTATCGCCCTCGCGCAGGGCCAGTTTGGCCCGCACCCACCAGGCCAGGCCGCCGTCGCCCGCGTGTTCGACGAAGGCCTTGGCGCTGGCGTAGTCGCCCTGTTGATAATTCAGGGCGGCCAGGCGATCCGCATTGTCGAGGCTGCCGCGCGTGCTGCCTTGCAGCAGTTGGATGAGTTTTTTCTCGCCCGGCGGTTGCCCGTCAAATGACCAGCCGACGCGACTGAGCAAGGATGCAGTGACCAATTGCTGCACGGTCTTGCCTTTGAGCAACGCGGTCAACTCATCGTCAGGCAGCGCCGTGAGTTCGCCCATCAACTGCTTGAGCGAGGCGTAACCCACCGCCGAACCGTGGATGTGTTGCGTGGCATAGAGTTCGATCGCGCGGTTCCAGTCACCCGCCGTGCGCACCACGCGCGCTTCTTCGCCGAGGCTGGCGACGCCCAGTTCCAGCGGATCGCTGAAGCCATCGATGCTCAGTTGACGGGTCTGCTCGAAGGCTTTTTGCGCCTGGGCTAACAGATCTGGCTCGGCGTCTGCTTCGGCGCTCATTTCATACAACGCCCGGCCCAGCGAATACGCGGCCCAGGTGCTGCGCAACGGCCGTTGCTCCACCGGCAGGGCCAACACCTTCTGGAAATATTCGGCAGCGAGCTGATACTCCCCGGCGTTGAACGCCACGGCACCCGCCAGGTACAGCCGCAGATCCACCGGCAGGCTCGCGCCCTGAACCTCCACCTGATGCGCATCGGTCAGCGTGCGCGTTTGCTTGACCAGCGCTTGTTGTTCCGCGCTCAAACCGGCCTGCTCGGCCTGGTCCCGTTGCTCGGTGTAGGACGGCGTCTCGCCATAGCCGTTGTCCGGGCTGTTGGTGGCCGCCGTGACATTCTTCAGCCCGGCGATGGCATGCCCGAGGCGACTGATCTCGAATTTGAAGTTACCTTCCGGCAACTGCGCCAGTGACCCGGCGCGGTCTTCCAGCAGGCGCATCGGGAAATCCGGCCCGCAGGCCAGCGCCGAACCCAGCGGTAAACCGAGGCTCAGGCAGAGCAGATGGCGGGGCCAGTTACGGGTGAACATTCGAACCTCCTTGATCAATGTGGGTGCAGCGAGCCCAACCGATGGCGCGTTGGCCGCCGGCGGCAATTCGACCGTCGCGCAGGCGGGTGAAGGTAAGCAGATCCGGGCTTTGTTGCAACGCATAACCGGCCAGGGCATCGGCGCCGTCACAGCCGTGCACCGCCAGCGTCAGGCGTTCGGGCCAGGCGTTGTCGAGATTGCCCTGGTTGCTGACGGCGATGTCATAGAGGCCGCCTTGTTCGGAAAGTTGCAGGTTCAGGCGACTGTCGAGGGCATCACCGCGAGCGACGGCGCCGAGGGTGGTCAGGCTCCAGGCCCGGCGATCACCGGCCAACGGCAGGCGAAACCAGATCAGCCCGGCAAGGTGCGGCGGCGGATCGTTGCGCAGGTCCAGGGCCAGCGTGCTTAGTTGCAGTGGATCGGCCAACAGTTCCCGGCGCTCACCACCGCGTTCGATGGGCACTTCGCTTTCCACCACCGGTGCGCCGTCGGCCCCCGGCAACAACGCCACGCCATAGGCCGGCAGGGCCAGATAGAAGGGTTTCTGCGTCACGCGACCCCAGGCCTTGGCCCATTGCCGGGCCTGATCCACGTCGAACAAGCCCCGGCGCGGATCACTGACCGCATGCACCTGCAAGACGCTGCTATCGACGGTCGCCAACAAGTCGGGCAAATCAGGGCTGTCGAGCCAGGCCGGTAACGCGGTGATGCTCAGCGGCAGAGACGCCGGCAGTGCCGCTTTTAGTTGCGTGAGGAATGACCGATAAACCGGCAATCGAGCGTTGCCGGCATCGTGATCGATTTCCACGCCAGTCACGGTCAAGCCCTGGGTTTGCCAGTCGTCGAGCACTTGCCGGACTTGGGCAATGATCTCGTCCTGATCCAGCGCCTTGAGCTGGCCGTCCAGGCGAATCACCGCAATCAGCGGCCGCGCATCCTGTTTGAGCAACGCCGAATCAATCCGCGCCCGCTTCCAGCCGTCCTGGGGAAAGGCCTGCAACGCCAGCACGCGCAAGGTCGAGAAATCGGCATGGCTGTCCCGCAACGCGGCTTCGTGGGCCGGGGTCCATTGCCGTTGCCAGACATAGAGTTGTTGATCGAGTGGCGGGGCGTGGGGCTGGTCGCAGCCGTTGAGCAAGGTGAAAGCGGCAAACAGACCCAACAGGCGAATAAAGAACGACATCACATCCCTGATCCCTACAAACACAGGCCGACAGGGTAATGCAGTCTAATGCCTGACAGATAACCTGTGGCGAGGGAGCTTGCTCCCGCTGGGCTGCGAAGCGGCCCCCTGCACCCTTCCAGACAAACCGGGTTGTCTGATATTACGACTGCTGCGCAGTCGAGCGGGAGCAAGCTCCCTCGCCACCAAAGCCCCCTGCTCTCAGCAAGCCCCTCTCCACAAAAGCCCGCTCCCACAGGGATGTGCTTAGGGCTTACGCGCGATGATCACCTGACTTTTCGCCACCACCGCATCCAGCGCCTGTTTGATCTGCGCGCCCCGGGGCGAATCGAGGATCGCCTGCCAGGTATCGGCCCAATGATTGAGCAAGGGGTGATCGGGGCTGCTGAAATCGACCTTGGCTTCCCAGAACAACAGCATCCACATCGACCAGTAGAACCCGTACTGGCTGTGGCTCAGGACTTCCAGGCCGGCATCGCTGACCATGGCCTTGAACTGTTCTTCGCTGATGATGCGAATGTGGTTGGGCTTCTGGAAGTACTCCGGCGCGGCGATGTCTTTTTGCAGGTCTTCGGAGCTGGGGTGCGGCACGCTGAGCAGGTACAGCGCCCCCGGTTTGCCGACCCGCACCAACTCGGCAAGGAACTGCGCCGGGTCGTCGACGTGCTCAATGACTTCTGTGGACACCACGCGGGTGGCGGTGCCATCGGCAATCGGCAGCGGATTGCAGTCGGTGACATGGCATTCGACGTCCCGGGCCGGGGTGTCGCCCAGGCGCTGGCGAGTCGCCTCGACCTTGGCCGCGTCGATGTCGGCAATGATGATCTTCGCCCCACGCATGCCGCAGAAATGCACGTTACCGCCATCACCGCAGCCCACGTCGAGCAACGTGTCCTCGGCGGTCACCGGGAAACCGGTGAACAGCTCACCGGTTTGCTGATTGAACCAGCCGCTGAGCATCGCATCGTGCAAGCCGAGCATGTACGGGTCGACCTTGTCCGGCACCGGCGCCACGGGCTGCGTGGGCGCGGGTGTGCCCGCCGTGAGTCTCTTCAAAATGCTCAGCATGAGGTAGCTCCAGGAGATGGGACGGCGTTTCGGGACGTGCCCAGGCGTTGCACCAACGCGGCGCCACGATTGCGCATGGGCATTTCGACGAAGCGGTAATTGAGTTCGCTCAACAGGGCGATCAGCCCGCCGGCGATAAGGATGGTCAGGATCGGATGCCCCGCCGGGCTCGGCAGACCGGCGCCCTGCAATCGGAAGATCACTTCTCGCACCAGTGCATAGGCAGGAATGTGGATCAGGTAAATCCCGTAGGAGCGGCTGCCGATCCACACCATCAGATTTTTCAGCAGACCGCGCGGCATCAGGTAGTCACGGTTGTAGGACGCGACCCAGACCAGCACCGCGCTGAGCACGGCAATCGCACCGATGCGGTAGCTGGTGAAGGTGAAGCGATCGGTGGCAATCACGCTCAACGCCAGCGCTACCAGCACCAGGAATGACACACCCGCCCAAGGCCGGCGCAGGAAGGTCGGTTCCCAGCGCACATAACCTGGCCGGGCGCTCCACATCGCCAAGAGGATGCCCAGGGCCAGTGCGTCGGTGCGCACCACCATCAGCAGCGGTGTGCGCAGGGTAAACAACTGCACCGCGACCAACGCCAGCAAGGCCCAGACCAGGTGCTTGCGACAGATCAGGATCAGCAGCGGGAACAGCAGGTAGAACTGCTCCTCCAGCGACAAACTCCAGTAGACGAAACTGGTGCCGTATTCGTAGCGATAGAAGCTGTCGGCGAAACGGAAGTTGGCAAACTGCGCGACCCCGGCCAGGGTCGCCTGGAGGTTGGCGTGTAACGTGCCGAACGCGCCGGAGCGGTTGATCAACACACAGGCCAGTAGCATCAGTGCCAGCCACAGCCACGCCGACGGCAACAAGCGAAAGGCCCGGCGCAGCCAGAAGTTGCGCGTCTGCTGCCAGTATTCCTGGCGTGTGCTGCAACCCTGCAAGGCGGGGATCAGGCTGCGGGCGATGACGAAACCGGAGATGGCGAAAAACAGATCGACGCCCCACCAGGGTTGTCCCCAGCCATGGATTTTTTCCAGCAGCGGCACCGGGTCGGTGAACAGGCTGCCCGTCAGGTGATGAAACAACACGCCCAGCACCGCAATGCCGCGCAGCAGCTCGATGTCCATGATTCGTTTGCTGCCGTTCATATCTCGGGGGTTTCCTCGGCAGAGACAGCGCGGGTTTCGAACAGGTCGGCAAAGAACACCTTCAGGCGTTGCTCGGCGGTGGCCTGGCTGCAGAAGGTTTTGAGGCTGGCCACCGCGTGGGCGGACATCCGGCCATAGCGCTCGGGATCATCCCGGGCCACGTCATAACTGCTGCGATACGCCGTGCACAACGATGCCCAATGGGTGATGTAGCGCAACGTGCGGAACGCCCGGCGCGGGTCATGGGGCCAGGCGGTCAGTTCGTCGGTGGTGTCGATGATGAACGCGTTGTCGGCATCCAGGTAATCGAGCATCGCCGTGGTGCGTGGCGCCACCGCCGGTTTGCCGCAGGACATGAATTCCATCAGCGGCAAGCACTGCCCTTCGCCGTACGCGGTGTTGACCACGTAACTCGTGGCCTCGACCAGGCGCTCGTAATCCACATCCGCCAGATAACCGTAGATCAGCACGATCCGGCAGCGGTAAGACTGGTTCTTGTACAAATGGTGAAGTATGTCGGCCAGGGCTTCTTCGGCATCGTGGTGGGTCAGTTTCAGCACCAGGGTCGCGTCCGGCGCTTCGCGGAACGTCACGCAAAAGGCACTGAGCATGTCTTCCCAGTTCTTGCGCCCGTCGCTGGGGTTGAACACCGAGGTGTAGATCACGCCATCGAGGAGCAACTCATGTTCACTGGCCGGCGCGTCGAAATCGATGCCCTCCCCCGTGCGCAAATGTGCCGGGCCAAAGGCTTGCAGATCGAGTTGGCGACTGTCCGCCACCAAGCCCTTGATCTTCAACGTCACCTGATTGGCCAGCGGTTGACGCTGCAACTGCGCGCCACGGGCGGCAAACCGGTCCCACACCGGGGCGGGCACGGCGACGATCGGATAATCCGCGCCCATGGCCTCGCGCACGGCGTTGACCGTGTAGCTGGAATGGGTGATCGCCGCACCGCACGCCCGCAATACGCTGCGCCAATCATTGCGCGGCTCGCCGTCGAACGGTTCGTTGGGAATGGTGCTGAATTCCCACGCGAACACCGGCAGGGTCGGGCAGGACAGGTTGACCGGCGTGCGATGGGGCGGCGAGAACGACAGGAACACGCACGGTTCGCCCCGGGACAGGCAGTCGAGGTACAGGGCATCGACTTCGGTCTGGGGATCGCTGACTTCCACCACCCGACCCAAGCGTTCCAGCACCGGCCGGTATTCCTTGAGCACGAAGTAATAGCTGTACTCGGAACGGCCGAGGTTGAGGGCGATGGTGTGCTGGTTGGTTTCCGAATGAATGATGATCAGCATGAGGCGTTATCCGTCACGGTCGCAGGCGCCGGAGCCTGGGTGGCCAGGCCGAAGAAGTCCGCCAGGCGCTGCTGCACCGGGGTGAACGCGCAGTAAGCGTGCATGCGCTCGATGGCGGCCCGGGACATTTGCTGGTAGTCCTGGGGTTGTTCCTTGGCCATCCGGTAGCTGTTTTCGTAGGCGGTTTTCAGTGAACCCCAGTCCGGTCGATAACGCAGGGTGCGGTAGATGATGCGTGTGTCCTGGGGCCAGATCGTCAGTTCTTCGCTGGACTTGACCACAAACGCCACGTCCTCATCGATGTAGTCTTCCATCGCGGTGTGGTCCGGGGCGATCACCGGTTTGCCGCAGGCCATGAACTCCATCAGCGGCAGGCACAGGCCTTCGCAGCGTGAAGCATTGACGTAGAAACTCGCGGCTTCGTAGAGCCGGGCGTACTGCGGATCGTCCAGATAACCGTGCATCACCACCACCCGACAGCTGAACGGCGACAACTGCGCGAGCAGCGTCATCAGCTCGTCGTAGTAGGACGACAGGTCGCTCTGGGTAATCTTCAGCACCAGGGTGGCGTCGTCCTTATCGCGCAAGGCCCAGCAGAACGCGGTGATCAATTGGTGCCAATTCTTGCGACCGTCCTTGGGGTTGAACACCGTGGCGTAGACCACGCCATCGACTTGGGTTTCGACCAGGGCGGTGGTGTCTGGCCAGGTCCGTGGTACGGGTTCGGGCAACACAATCGGCAACGGGCCGGCGATGTTTGGCAGGGCGTTGGCCAGCCGGTCATGGGCCGCGTCCGATAACAGATCGCGGATCCCTTCCCAATACCACTGCTTGAGAAAATGCGTGCGATGCACCGGCACCGGTTGCCCTTTGCCCAGGTCCAGTGCCCACAGACGCAAGAAGTGACGGGCAATGACGAAGCGGCGCTTGAGCGTCAGCGGCGGTGGCCGCAGGGCCTCCAGCGCCGCCAACTCTTCAGCCGTGGGTGGCGCTGGAATCAATGCATCGGCATTGAGCCCGAGGGTACGCGTGTCGAAGAGGCAGCCCTTGATGTCCAGGGTCGAACCCGGATTGACCGGGGCGCTGGTATGACGGCTACGAATGTCGGCGAAGTTTTCCCACAACGGCGTCGGCAAGACCAGCACCGGGAAGTCTTCGCCCATGGCCCGGCGAATGGCCCGGGCCGTGTGACTGGAGAGCGTGATCACCCGCCCCTGGCGCGCCAGCATGTGCGTCCAGTCCTGGCGTGGGTCGTTGTCCCATTGCTCGTCGGGTATCGAATCGAACTCCCAGGCCACCACGCAAATCGTCGGGCATTCCAGGTCATTGGGGGTTTTCTGCGGCGGCGTGAAGGACAGGAACAGGCTGTCTTCGCCAGCGGCGAGCAATTGTCGATAGAGGGGATCGACCTCGGCGACGGAGGACACCACATGCACCCGCCCAAGGCTTTCGAGCACAGGGCGATAAGCCTTGAGCACGAAGTAATAGCTGTATTCGGGACGCCCGAGACTCTGGCTGATGGAGCTGTCGTTGACGTCCGAGTAAAGAATGAAATTCATGGCATCCCACGATGAAACCGCCAACCCGACGGCCCCACTCTATGACGGCCAAGCCAGGATCGAGTCGGTACTTACCGGTCGTCGTCCTTCGTCTTCTTGCCCGTCTACGTTCTTGTTTTAATGGTCAGCTTCACGAGGGCGGGAACGACTTTCATACCCCACCGCACGAACGCTGAATAATCGTGACGAGGGGCATTCTAAACACATCCGTTGAGGATTCGTGAACCGCCCGGCGAGAATAAATCGAGCTACGCTAACGAGAACTGACCAGTCACGGTTGGACCTGTTGAAATTGCCGAGCAATTGGCACAGATTGGCAACCAAATAACTACAACAAAGCATTTCGCCTGTCTTTCGACCAAGGAATTTACCCGGTCCGTCAGACATCTCCGTAAAGCCTGTGGGGAATGGACGAAGTGTATGACCAGGGGATCGCTGTTTGAAAAAGCGTCTGTTCGTGACGGGTCTGAGTGGATTCGTAGGACAACACATCCAATCGCGTCTGAGTGCTGTCGCCTCGGAATGGGAACTGCTGCCTACCCCGTCACGCTATGACCTGGGCAACCCGCAAACCCTCGAAGGCCTGTGGCCCGAGATGCCCGACGCGGTCATTCATCTGGCCGGCCAGACCTTCGTTCCCGAAGCCTTCCGGGATCCGGCGCGCACCCTGAACATCAATGTGCTCGGCACCCTGAACCTGCTGCAAGCCCTCAAGGCGCGCGGTTTCAGCGGCACCTTCCTGTACGTCAGCTCCGGCGACGTCTACGGCCAGGTCAGCGAAGCCCAGTTACCGATCACCGAACTCCAGCCCCCCTGCCCGCGCAACCCCTACGCGGTGAGCAAACTGTCGGCCGAATTTCTCAGCCTGCAATGGGGTTTGAGCGAAGGCTGGCCGGTTTTGGTGGCGCGTCCGTTCAACCACATCGGCACCGGGCAGAAGGACAGCTTCGTCATCGCCAGCGCCGCGCGGCAAATCAACCGGATCAAACAAGGCCTGCAAGCGCCACAACTGGAAGTCGGCGACATTGATGTCACCCGCGACTTCCTCGACGTCGGCGATGTGATCTCGGCCTATCTCGCCCTGCTGGAAAAAGGCACGCCGGGCCAGGTCTACAACATTTGCTCGGGGCGCGAGCAAAGCATCCGCAGCCTGATCGAACAGCTGGGGGATCTGGCCCAGGTCGACCTGCAATTGATTCAGGACCCTGCGCGCATGCGTCGCGCAGATCAGCGTCGCGTTTGCGGCAGCCATGCCAGGCTGGCCCAGGCCACCGGATGGACGCCTGAAATCACAACACAACAATCCCTGCGGGCGATCCTGTCCGACTGGGAGAAGCGAGTGAAAGAAGAATGACAAAAAGTGCACTGATCACAGGGATCACCGGCCAGGACGGCGCGTACCTCGCCAAACTGTTGCTCGACAAGGGCTACAAGGTCCACGGTCTGGTCGCCCGGCGCAGCAGCGATTCGCGCTGGCGCCTGCGCGAGATGGGGGTCGAGGGCGACATCGTTTACCTGGACGGCGACATGGCCGATGCCTGCTCGGTGCAGCGCGCGGTGATCAAGTCGGCGCCGGACGAGGTCTACAACCTGGCGGCGCAAAGTTTTGTCGCTGCGTCCTGGGACCAACCGGTGACCACCGGCATCGTCGACGGTTTGGGCGTGACTCACCTGCTCGAAGCGATCCGCCAATTCAGTCCGCACACGCGCTTCTATCAAGCCTCCACCAGCGAAATGTTCGGCCTGATCCAGGCCGAGCAGCAGGACGAAAACACCCCGTTCTACCCGCGCAGCCCTTACGGCGTGGCCAAGCTCTACGGCCACTGGATCACCGTGAACTACCGCGAAAGCTTCAACCTGCACGCCAGCAGCGGGATCCTGTTCAACCACGAATCGCCGCTGCGTGGCATCGAGTTCGTGACCCGCAAGGTCACCGACGCCGCCGCGCGCATCAAGCAAGGCAAACAGCACGAATTGCGCCTGGGCAACATCGACACCAAGCGCGACTGGGGCTTTGCCGGCGACTACGTCGAAGCCATGTGGCTGATGCTGCAACAGGACAAGGCCGACGACTACGTGGTCGCCACCGGCGTGACCACCACCGTGCGTGAAATGTGCCGCATCGCCTTCGAGCACATTGGCCTGAACTACCGCGACTACGTGAAGATTGACCCGGCGTTTTTCCGCCCGGCCGAAGTCGACGTGCTGCTCGGCAACCCGGCCAAAGCCCAGCGTGTACTGGGCTGGAAGCCAAAAACCGATCTGGATACCTTGATCCGCGCGATGATGGACGCGGACATGAAACGCGTCGCCAAGGAGTAGGCCATGCTGATTCCTGTGATCCTCTCCGGCGGTGCCGGGACCCGTTTGTGGCCGGTGTCCCGCGAAGGCCATCCGAAGCCGTTCATGACCCTGCCCGACGGCCAGTCGCTGCTGGGCAAGACGTATCGGCGCGCGGCGGGCCTGCTCGATGGTTGGGGCGACATCGTCACGGTGACCAACCGCGAGTACTACTTCCAGAGCAAGGATCACTATCAGGACGCGCAACTGGCGCGTCATCGCGGGCACTTCCTGCTGGAGCCGACGGGCCGCAACACCGCCCCGGCCATCGCGGCGGCGGCGCTGTCGCTGCAAGCACTGCACGGGGACGAGGCGATCATGGTGGTGATGCCGGCCGACCACCTGATCATCAATGTCAACGCGTTGCAGAGTGCGGTCGAGCATGCGGTGACGCTGGCCAAGAGCGGTCACCTGGTGACCTTCGGCGTGGTGCCGACGGCGCCGGAAACCGGCTTCGGCTACATCGAAACCGGCGCCCCGCTGGACGACAAAGGCGCGGCCAAGGTCCAGCGTTTCGTCGAAAAACCTGACCTGCAAACCGCGACGCATTACCTGGAAAGCGGCAACTTCCTGTGGAACTCGGGGATGTTCTGCTTCTCGGTGGCCACGTTGCTGGCCGAGTTGCAGGTCCACGCCCCCGAATTGCTCGAACAGACCCGCGCCTGCATGGCCGTCAGCGCCCCGGTGGAAACCGGCGGTTGCTTGCAACAGGAATTGTCGCCGACGCTGTTTGCCGAGATCACCGACATCTCCATCGACTACGCCTTGATGGAACGCTCGGACAACGTCGTCGTGGTGCCCGCCGGTTTCGACTGGAGCGACATCGGTTCCTGGAGTGCACTGGCCGCGCTGATACCGCCGGATGCGCAGAACAATCGCGCCAGCGGCGACGCGGTGTTTGTCGACAGCCACAACAACTTCGTCCAGAGCGAAGGCCGGCTGGTGGCCGCCGTGGGTGTGGATAACCTGATCATCGTCGACACCGCCGACGCCGTGCTGGTGGCCCATGCCGACCGCGCCCAGGATGTGCGCCGGGTGGCCAAGCAGCTCAAGGACAAAAAGCACGAAGCCTATCGCCTGCACCGCACGGTCAGCCGGCCGTGGGGCACCTACACCGTGCTCGAAGAAGGTACGCGCTTCAAGATCAAGCGCATCGTGGTCAAGCCCGGCGGCAAGTTGTCGCTGCAAATGCACCATCACCGCAACGAACACTGGGTGGTGGTCGAAGGCATGGCCAAGGTCACCAACAACGGCACCGGCACCCACTTGGTGGCCAAGAACGAATCCACTTTCATTGCCGCCGGCCACAAGCATCGCCTGGAGAACCCGGGGGTGATCGACCTGGTGATCATTGAAGTGCAAAGCGGCGAATACCTGGGAGAGGACGACATCGTCCGCTTCGAAGACCAATACGGCAGGACGGTTTAAATGCTGCTTTCCCTGTACCGCTCGCTGTGGGGTTATCGAGGTTTCATCCTCGGCAGCGTCCAGCGAGAGTTTCAAGCGCGTTATCGCAATTCGCTGTTCGGTGCCCTGTGGCCCGTGCTCAACCCGCTGTCGATGATCATCGTCTACACCGTGGTGTTTTCCCACATCATGCGCGCGCGCCTGCCGGGGGTGGATGACGGCATGGCCTACAGCGTTTATCTGTGTGCCGGCCTGCTGGCTTGGGGACTGTTTACCGAAATCACCCTGCGCAGCCAGAACATGTTTCTGGAAAACGCCAACCTGCTGAAGAAAATCAGCTTCCCTCGGATCTGCCTGCCGGTGATTGTGTTGATCAATGCCGGCATCAACTTCGCGATCATCATGGGCCTGTTCCTCGGTTTCCTGCTTATCACCGGGCGCTGGCCGGGCATGGCGATGCTGGCGCTGTTACCGTTGATGGCGTTGCAAATGATGTTCTGCGCCGGGCTGGGGATGGTGCTTGGCGTGTTGAATGTGTTCTTCCGCGATGTCGGGCAACTGTTCGGTATCTGCCTGCAATTCTGGTTCTGGCTGACGCCCATCGTGTACCCGATGAGCATCCTGCCGGACTGGGTCCAACGCCTGCTGCAACTCAACCCCCTGACCAACCTGATCGCCAGCTACCAGAACATGTTCCTGTACGGGCAATGGCCGGTCTGGAGTTCGCTGCTGCCGATTTTCGTCACCGGCGTGGTGTTCTGTCTGATCGGGCTGCGGCTGTTTCGCCAGCGGGTCGGCGAAATGGTGGATGAACTCTGATGGGGCATATTCGCGTCACGGGCCTGGGCAAGGCCTACAAGCAATACCCGAACCGCTGGAGCCGACTGGCCGAGTGGCTGATCCCGTTTTCCCGGCTGCGCCACCAGCAGCATTGGGTGCTGCAAGACGTCGAGTTCGAGATTGCCCCCGGTGAAGCGGTGGGCATCGTCGGGGCCAACGGTGCGGGCAAAAGTACCTTGCTGAAGATGATCACCGGCACCACCCAACCCACCTGCGGCAAGATCGAAACCGAAGGTCGCGTGGCGGCGCTGCTGGAACTGGGCATGGGTTTTCACCCGGACTTTACCGGCCGCCAGAACGCGTTCATGGCCGGGCAATTGCTGGGCATGCAGGTCGCCGAGATTGAAGCGCTGATGCCCGAGATCGAGCATTTCGCCGAAATCGGCGAGGCCATCGACCACCCGGTCCGCACCTATTCCAGCGGCATGCAAATGCGCCTGGCCTTCAGTGTCGCCACCGCGCGGCGCCCGGACATCCTGATCGTCGACGAAGCGCTGTCCGTGGGCGATGCCTATTTCCAGCACAAGAGCTTCGAGCGCATCCGCAGCTTCCGCAAGGCCGGCACCACGTTGCTGATCGTGTCCCACGACCGCTCGGCGATCCAGTCGATCTGCGATTCGGCGATCCTGCTCAAGGACGGCCGCATGGCCATGTACGGTAAACCCGAAGCGGTCCTGGACTATTACAACGCCCTGATGGCCGAACGCGAAGGCCAGGTCGTGCGCCAGGAAATGCTCGCCGGCGGCGAAGTGCAGACCGTGTCCGGCACCGGCGAAGCCGGGATCCTCAGCGTGCGCCTGCTGGACGAAAACGATCGCTCCATCGACGCCGCCGAAGTCGGGCAAGCCGTGGTGCTGGAAGTGCAGGTTGAAGTCCGCCAGGACATCGAGCGCCTGGTCCTGGGCTTCATCCTCAAGGATCGCCTGGGCCAGATGATGTATGGCATCAACACCCATCGCCAGGACAAGGCGCTGACCGACCTGCACGCCGGCGAACGCTTCACCTACCGCTTTGCCTTCGTCATGGGCCTGGGCAAGGGCAACTATTCGGTGTCCCTGAGCCTGTCGCGGCTGGACTCGCACCTGGACCGCAACTACGAATGGCGCGATTACGGGCTGGTGTTCCACGTGATCAACAACCGGCATGAAGACTTCGTCGGCTGCTCGTGGCTGGCGGCGAAAACCACCATTGCCCGCACCGGCTCGACTGTCACGGAACGTTTGCCATGACCCGTCTATTGGTTGAATGCACCCACGTCTTCCAGCACCCCAAGGTCAACTCGGGCATTCAGCGGGTGGTGCGCAACGTCGTCAATCAACTGCCGCCCAGCGTGGACGGTGTCGAGTGCATTCCTGTGGTGATGCTCAAGGGCAAGCTCTATCGGGTGCTGAAACTGGGCGCCTTGAACATCCCGTTTTTCGATGGGCTGATGATGTTTGCCGGACGCCTGGAACGCCTGGCCCATCGTTTCTGGCAACTGCACCAGCGCCTCGATCAGCGTTGCACCTCACGATTCGCCCGACGCCTGCTGTACGTGGCTTATCGTCTGACGGCGCTGGCCTGTTTCAGCGTGCCGTTGCGGCTGGTCGACCGGGTCAACCAATATCAACTGCCCAAGCGTTGCGCGCCGTTACAGCATCAGCCCGGTGACCAACTGGTGTTGCTCGATTCCTCCTGGCACACCGATTTCTTTCCGTTTGCCGAACAGCTCAAACGCGACGGCGTGGGCATCGTGTCGGTGATCTACGACTTGATCCCGCTGACGCACCCGCAGTTCTACGACACACGGCTGGTGGAGGTTTTCAGCGAGTGGTTCGACTGGATCAGCAAGACCGCCGACGGCTATGTGGCGATCTCCGCCACGGTGCGTGATCAAGTGCGCGCGGAATTGCAGCGCCGGGTCGGCCCAGCGAAAGTCGACGCTCTGTGGTTCGACTATTTCCACCTCGGCTCCGAACTCGACCTGCGCGAAGCCAATGCCGCCGTCGAGCCGCGCCTGATGCGCATGTTCGACACCCCGGAGCCGGTGTTCCTGATGGTCAGCACCATCGAACCGCGCAAGAACCACGACTACCTGCTGGACGCCTTTGAACTCGCCTGGGCGGCGGGCTCCAAAGCCCGGTTTTGCATTGCCGGGCGCATCGGCTGGAAGTGCGACGCCCTGCTCGCCCGGGTACGCAACCATCCGCAGTTGAACAAACGGTTGTTCATGTTCAACGACCTGAGCGACACCAGCCTCGAATACGCCTATTCCCACGCCCGTTCGCTGGTCTTTGCGTCCTGGGTCGAAGGCTTCGGCCTGCCCCTGGTGGAAGCCATGCAGCGCGGTTTGCCGGCCATGGGCAGCGACATTCCGGTGTTCCGTGAAATCGGTGGCGAGTTCATGGCCTACTTCGACCTGGCCGCGCCGCAAAGCCTGGCCGATCTGGTCGTCCGTTTCGAAAGCAGCAGCCAATTCCCGGCCGCCCGCGCCGTCGCCGACTGGCGCTGGATTGGCTGGCGTGAAGCCAGTGCGCAACTGGTCGAACGGACCCTGCGCAATCTTGAAGCAATACCGGCCGAGCCAGAGAGGCAACATGCAAATTGCCCTTAACGCCCGGATCCTCCAGGCCCCGCGCACCGGCATCGGCCATTATGTCGCCGAACTGGTGGGCGCCCTCGCCGCCGAACCCGACGTCGAGCTGGCGCTGTTCCACGGCTGGGGCTGGAGTTCGACGCTGCCCGACGCGACCATGCCCGGCTACTCGCGCCTGACGCCGTTGCTGCGGCAAATTCCCGGGGCTTACCAGGCGCGACGCTGGCTGGCGCAGAAACGCTTCGATCAAGGCCGGCCGCCGTCGATTGACCTCTTTCACGAACCCAGTCTGTGGCCGCTGTCGTTCGACGGCCCGACGATCATGACCCTGCATGACCTGACGCACCTGCATTACCCCGAGACGCAGCCGCCGGCACGCCTGCGCGAAATCGAGCGGCGACTGGCTGAAGGGGTGCAACAGGCGCGGCTGATCCTGACTGACTCGCAGTTCATTGCCGACGAAGCCCAGGATTATTTCGCCCTGCCGGCCGAGCGTTTTATCGTCGCGCCGCTGGGCGTCGCGGCGCGTTTTCATCCGCGCGACGCCGCCGACATCGACACGGTGCTCAAGGCGCATGGCGTCGAGGCGCGAGAATACTTCCTGTGCGTCGGCACCCTGGAACCGCGTAAAAACCTGACCCTGGCCCTGCGCGCCCATGCCCTGCTGCCGCAAGCGCAGCGCCAGCAATACCCGCTGTTGATCGTCGGCATGGCCGGTTGGCAGCGCGAGCACTTCAACGACGAGCTGCGACAGGCATTGGCCGCCGGTCACGTGTGTTTGCTCGGTTATCTGCCCGACGAGCACGTGGCGCAACTGCTGGCCGGGGCGCGGGCGCTGATTTTCCCGTCGATCTACGAAGGCTTCGGCCTCCCCGTGCTGGAGGCCATGGCCAGCGGCACGCCGGTGATTGTGGTGCGGCATTCGGCCATGCCGGAGGTTGCCGGCGCTGCGGGCAACTATATTGAACCCGACGACCCACAAGGCTTGCGCGATGCCATGAGCCGACTGATCGACGATAAAACGCATTGGCAGGTATGCCGAGAAGCGGGACTGCAACAAGCGAAGCTTTTTTCCTGGGAGCGTTGCGCGAAGATCACAGCCCGCGCCTACCGCCAGGCTTTGGGAGGTTAAATGCGAGTTCTTCATTTTTACAAAACGTCCCTGCCCGACACCGTCGGCGGGATCGAACAAGTGATCTTCCAACTGTGCGAAAGCTGTGCCCAGCAAGGTATAGAGGGACAAGTGCTGTCACTGAGCAGCGACCCGACACCGCCCGTGGTACAAGTCGGACAACATGAGGTCCATCGAGCCAAACTCGATCTTCAGTTCGCGTCCACAGGTTTCTCCCTGAGCGTCTTCAAACAGTTTCGCGAGCTGGCGGCCGAGGCCGACGTGGTCAACTATCACTTCCCCTGGCCGTTCATGGATGTGGTGCACTTTGTCAGCGGGATGCGCAAACCCAGCGTCGTGACTTACCACTCCGACATCATCCGCCAGAAGACATTGCTCAAACTCTACCGGCCCTTGATGAACCGCTTTCTCGCCAGCGCCGACCGCATCGTGGCGGCCTCGCCCAACTACCTGCACACCAGTGATGTGTTGCAGCAGTTCCAGGACAAGACCCGCGTCATTCCCTATGGCTTGAACAAGGCCGGTTATCCACAACCTGACGCCGAACGCATGGCCGGTTGGCGGCAAAAACTTGGGGATAAGTTTTTCCTGTTCGTGGGGGTGATGCGCTACTACAAAGGTTTGCACATCCTGCTCGACGCTATGAAAGACCTGGATTACCCGGTGGTGATCGTCGGTGCCGGCCCGAAGGAATTGGAACTGCATGCCCAGGCCAAGGCCTTGGGGCTGCGCAATATCCATTTCCTCGGGCGCCTGGGCGATGAAGACAAAGTGGCGCTGCTGCAACTGAGCTACGCCATCGTGTTCCCGTCGCACCTGCGCTCCGAGGCGTTCGGCATTTCGCTGCTGGAAGGCGCGATGTACGGCAAACCGATGATCTCCAGCGAGATTGGCACCGGCACCAGCTACATCAACATCCACAACGAAACCGGGCTGGTGGTGCCTCCGAGCAATCCACTGGCGTTCCGCGAGGCGATGCGAACCTTGTGGGACAACCCGGTGCGCGCGGCGCAGATGGGGATGAAGGCGGAGGCGCGGTATCGGCAGTTGTTTACCGCCGAAGACATGGGGCGTAAGTGGACGGCGCTGTATCAGGAGCTGCTGGAAGAGAAATCCCTGTCCTACGCCTGACCCCGTCACAACCTGTAGGAGCCAAGCTTGCTCGCGATGGCGGCGCCAGATTCACCCGTGTTGTCGACTGATACACCGCTTTCGCGAGCAAGCTCTGCTCTTACAGGGATCAGCGGAGTTATAAGTCCAACACCAGTGGCTGCGAACTCTGGGCCGGAATCGCACAACAAATCAGCACCTGCCCCTCATCCGGCACCTCGGCGGGAGGCTGTGGATAATTCACCTGGCCGCTGATCAACCGGGTCTTGCAGGTGCCGCACGAGCCGCCGCGACAACTGAATTCCGGACGCAAGCCACGGCTCTCCGCCAACTCCAGCAAACTGCCGCCGTCCGGTTGCCAGCGGGCCTCTTTGGCCGAACGCTGGAACACCACCGGCACCGAGGTGGTGGCCGCCGGCGGTTGTTCGATGACGATGGCATCCGGGTCGGGCTGGCGACGCAATGTCGAAGGGCCGAACGTCTCGGCGTGAATTCTCGAATCGCGAATATCCAGTGCCCGCAGGCCGTCGTATACCCCTTGAGTGAATGCCCCCGGCCCGCACAGGACAAAATCCACTTCATCGAAATCTTCGACCTCAAGCATGCCGTGCAGCAACGCCGTGTCGATGCGCCCGGTCAGGTCGAAGTCCTCGCCCTCCCGCGCCTCGGCTTCCGGTTGGCTGAGCAGGCGCAGCACGCGCACAGTATCGCCAGCGCCTTCCAGCAAACGGTCCAGCTCTGCACGGAACGGTTGATCGGCCAGGGTCCGCGAACTCTGGAAAAACCAGGTCGGCCGAATCCGCCGCGTGCGCCAGCCCTGATAAACCACCTCGCGCAGCATCGACAGCAACGGCGTGATGCCAACCCCGGCGGCCAACAACACCAGCGGCCGACGCTCGTGGGGCGCCACGGTGAAATGCCCCTGAGGCGCCCGGGCTTCAAGCACATCGCCGACACGGATCTGTTCATGCAGGTGCGAAGACACCAGACCGTCGCGCTTCACACTGATACGGAAAAAGTCGTCGGACGGCGCACTCGACAGGCTGTAGGTGCGGATATGCACCTCGTCGCCGATCTTGAAGCGCAGCGGCAAATGCTGCCCGGCCTGGAACACCGGCAATCCGGCGCCATCGGCAGGCTCCAGATAGATCGAGCGGATGTTCTGGCTTTCCGCTTCGATGCGCGTCACCCGCAGCGGCCGCCAGGCGTCACCCAGGGCTTGGGCTTGCAGGCGAGCGGCGGCCTGGTCCCAGGTGCCGGTCATCAAACTGTTGGGCGACATTCCGTCGAAACGCCAGCGCAGGGCCAACGCCGCCGGGCGCCGCACAACGCGTTCGACGTCCAGCGTCCACAACCGCTCGGCGCCCTGGAAGGCCTCAATCTGCGGGCCGTCGAGGATGACTTCGGTACGACCGCTGAGCTGCAGCACCTCGCCCGAATTGAAATCGATGAACAGCAAACCAGCCCGTGGATTGATCAGCAAATTACCCAAGGTGTTGAAAAACAAGTTGCCGGCAAAGTCCGGGATGGTCAGGCGATTGCCTTCGACACGGACAAAACCCGGTTGGCCGCCACGATGGGACACGTCCACCGAGCGCCGGCCCTCGACGTCCACGTAACTGGCGACAAACAAGGTATCGGCCTGGGTGATCATGGTTCTGGCCGCGTCATCCAGCGCGTCGAGGTGCTGGGCGATGCGGGTCGACGGATCCGCCAGCGGCACCGTACGAAACTGCCGCAATTGGATGTATTGCGGGCAATTGCCGAAAGACTGATCCACCGAGACACCGAAACCGCTCGCAGTCATCCCGCCAACCCGACCATTGAGCCGATTACGCCGCCGGGTGTGCAGTTCGATGCCGAGCAGGCCAATGGCGGCCCCGTCCTGCAATTGCGCCGGGTCATCGGCTGCCGGCAAACGCTCGAACTGCAACTCGCCAGGGGCAGGAGAATGCGCGAAACCCGGCAACCCTTCGAGGATGCTCGCCCAAGGACGACCGTCGGCATCCACCGCGCCGAACAACATGAACGGCAGTTGCTGATAGAACTGGCGATGCTGGTCCGGCATTTCGTTGCGAATCACCCGGCGACCCAGGGTTTCCATGCGCTCGGCGACGCCCACGTGCTCCTGCAATTGTTTCTCGCCGGCGTGCCACGGTGAATGTTCCATCACAGCCTCTCCCCTGCGCCCAAGGCACAGCGTGTACCACTCAAGTAGGTCAGGCGCTTTGTTGCAGGCCGACGGCGGTGCGCGGCATGCCGACAAACCCGGGCAAGGCTTCGATCCGCGCCAGCCAGGCACGCACGTTGGCGTAATCCGCCAGGGACACGTTGCCTTCCGGGGCATGGGCGATGTAGCTGTAGGCCGCGACGTCGGCGATGGTCGGTTCGTTGCCCACCAGGTACTCGGAATGGGCCAATTCCTGATCCATCACTTTGAGCAGGTCGTGGGAACGGGCAATCACTTCTTCAGCGTTGTAAGACGCGCCAAACACGGTGATCAGCCGAGCCCTGGCCGGGCCGAAGGCAATCTGCCCGGCCGCTACCGATAACCAGCGCTGGACCTTTGCAGCACCCACCGGGTCCGTCGGCAGCCAGCGGCCATTGCCATACTTCTGCGCCAGGTAAACCAGAATGGCGTTGGAGTCGGCCAGTATCACGCCTTGATCATCCAGCACCGGTACTTGGCCAAACGGGTTGATCGCCAGGAACTTCGGCTGTTTATGCTCGCCTTTGGCCAGATCGACGAGGATCAGCTCGGTCGGCAGTTGCAGCAGCGACAGCATCAACTCGGCACGGTGAGCATGGCCGGAGCGGGGGAAGTTGTAGAGTTTGATGGCGTGCATGAGCGGCTCCGCTGGGTGATGGCGCCGTTCAGGGATGATCAGCACCGATGGCACGCATCATCTACCCATCGCCAAAACAACAGAATCACCAGCAAACGCAATCAATTGTTTCAGCCGGCGCAATAAACCAGCGCGCTTTCCCCTGTAGGAGCAAAGCTTGTGTGGCGAGGGAGCTTGCTCCCGTTCGGCTGCGAAGCAGTCGCCAAGCGTTGGGGCCGCTGCGCGACCCAGCGGGAGCAAGCTCCCTCGCCACACAATCCCACTGCGTCTTACCTCAGGGCCGGGTGTTCACGCAGGGCCTTCACTGCAAAATCCACAAAACTGCGAATCCGCGCCGGGGCCTTGCGCCCGCCCTGATACACGACATGAATGGGCAACGGCGGCAGTTCGAAGTCCGCCAGGACGATTTCCAGTTCACCGTTCGCGACTTTGCTTGCCACTTGATAGGACAAGACTCTGGTCAGGCCCAGGCCCAGGCTCGCGGCGTTGATCGCCGCCTGGTTGGACGACACCACCAGCCGCGATTCCGCACGCACGCCCAGCGGCTGCCCGTCATCGAGAAAAGGCCAGGTCCTGAGTTGCCCGATGGCCGACGTCGCGACCACCGGCACGCCGTTCAAATCCTGGGGATGACGCGGCCGGCCATGGGTTTCCAGATAGGCCGGCGAGCCGCAAATCACCCGCCGCACTTCACCCACCCGAATCGCGTGCTGGCTGCTGTCCGGCAGCTCGCCAATGCGCACGGCCACATCGATGCCCTCCTCGACCATGTTGACGATGCGATCGAGCAGCAACCCGTTGATCGTGACGTCAGGAAACCGGTTGAGATAACTCACCATCACCGGCGTGACAAACAACTCGCCGAACAACACCGGCGCCGTCACCGTCAGTTGCCCACGGGGTTGCGCGTGGCTGCCCGCCGCCGAATCCTCGGCTTCCTGCACTTCGGCGAGGATTCGGCGACAGTCTTCCAGATACCGCTGGCCCGCCTCGCTCAAATGCACGCTGCGGGTGGTGCGCGTCAGCAGCAGTGTGCCGATGCGTTGCTCCAGCGCCGCCACCGCCCGGGTGACGCTGGCCGCCGACATGCCCAAACGCCGTGCCGCCGCCGAAAAGCCCTGGTCCTGGGCGACGGCGGCGAAGACCTGCATTTCCTGGAAGCGGTCCATCGATGAACTCCTGAGCACTGAAATACCCCAGGCCAAGTGATCTCGATTGGCCCAGGATTCGCGGGAAGACGGGTTTTGCTGGCATTCTGATTAGTGTGACGTATAACCCTGAACGTTCGCGCTTTCAATTATTGAGACCGTCTCACGATGCCTTCCATTTACCAGCTCAAACCTGCCTTCCAGAATCTGTTGCGCCCGCTGGTGCAACGCTTGTTCGATAACGGCACCACCGCCAACCAGATCACCGTGCTGGCCGCCGTCATTTCGGTGGTGGTGGGCGTGGCGATTGCCTGTTTCGCCCAGCACCCGTGGGTGTTTGTGCTGATTCCGGTGTGGATGATCCTGCGCATGGCGCTGAATGCCATCGACGGTATGCTCGCCCGTGAGTTCGGCCAGCAGTCGCGCCTGGGTGCCTATCTCAATGAACTGTGCGATATCGTCGCCGACTGCGCGCTGATCCTGCCGTTTGCGCTGATTCCCGGCGTGAATCTGCTGGTTGTGTTGTTGGTCACGCTGCTGGCATTGTTCAGCGAGTACAGTGGCGTGCTTGGCCCGATGGTCGGCGCTTCGCGGCGCTATGACGGGCCGATGGGCAAAAGCGATCGCGCGTTTGTCCTCGGTGTCGTGGCCACCGGCATCGCCATTGGCTGGATCAACCCGTTGTGGATTAACGTGGTGTTTGGGGTGGTCGCCGTCCTGCTGGCATACACCTTGGTCAACCGGGTCCGTCAGGGCCTCAAAGAAGTGCAGGAAAACGTCCCCTCGGCGTAAGCCCTCTGAGCATAAGGAAGATGCAATGCGTGAACCCCAGCAGCAGACCTTCACCACCCACGACGGCGTCGAGCTGTTCTACCGCCACTGGCCGGCCACTGCAGCCGATCCGGGCGAGCCGCGCAAAGCCGTGCTGCTGTTCCACCGCGGCCATGAACACTCCGGGCGCATTGCCCACCTGGTGGATGAACTGGACCTGCCGGGCTTCGACTTCTTTGCCTGGGATGCCCGTGGCCATGGCCAATCGCCCGGTGCGCGCGGCGACAGCCCGAGTTTCGCCACCAGCGTGCGCGATGTGCAGACCTTCTGCGACCACCTGAGCGCCGCCCACCAGATCGACGCAGAGAACATGGCGGTGATCGCCCAAAGCGTCGGCGCCGTGATCGTCTCGACCTGGGTCCACGACTACGCGCCGCGTATCCGCTCGTTGGTGCTCGCCTCGCCCGCGTTCAAGGTCAAGCTCTACGTGCCGTTCGCCCGGTCGGGCCTGGGGCTGATGCGCAAGTTTCGCGGCAACTTTTTCGTCAACAGCTACGTCAAGGCCAAGTTCCTCAGCCACGACCCGGAGCGCGTGGCCTCCTACGACAGCGACCCGCTGATCACCAAGGCGATTTCGGTGAACGTGTTGCTCGGCCTGTACGAAGCCGCCGACCGCGTGGTGGCCGATGCCCAGGCGATCCAGGTGCCGACCCAGTTGCTGATCTCCGGCTCGGACTTCGTGGTGCACCGCAAACCCCAGGAACAGTTTTTCGAACGCCTGGGCAGCCTGAAAAAAGAGAAACACATCCTCCCCGGTTTCTTCCACGACACCCTCGGCGAACGTGATCGCGCCGTGGCCGTGGCCAGTGCCAAACGCTTTATCCTGCAAAACTTCGACTACCCGCTGGACCGCGCCTCGCTGCTCGATGCCGACAAAATCGGCCTGACCTGCGCCGAATCCGAATCCCTCGCCGCCCCGCTGCCGCATAACTCGTTGCGTGACCTGTACTGGCGCATGACCCGCGCCAGCATGCGTTTGGGCAGCAAACTGTCCGATGGCGTGAAGCTCGGCTTCGACACCGGTTTCGACTCCGGCAGCACCCTGGACTACGTGTACCGCAACCAGCCCACCGGCAAGGGCGGGCTCGGGCGGATGATTGACCAGAACTACCTGAACTCGATCGGCTGGCGCGGCATTCGCCAGCGCAAACTCAACGTCGAAGAACTGCTGCGCCTGACCATGGCCAGACTGCGCGACGAAGGTCGCCCGGTGCGTATCGTCGACATCGCCGCCGGTCATGGCCGCTACATTCTCGAAGCCTTGCAGGGCGTCAGCCCGTTGCCGGAATCGATCCTGCTGCGCGACTACAGCGACATCAACGTACGCGACGGTGGCGCGCTGATCCGCGATAAAGGCCTGGGCGACATCGCGCAATTTGTGAAGGGCGACGCGTTTGATCGCGCCGACCTGGCCGCGCTGGAGCCCAAGCCAACCTTGGCGGTGGTGTCCGGGTTGTATGAATTGTTTGCCGACAACACGATGGTCGGCGGTTCGCTGGCGGGCCTGGCCGAAGCCGTGGAGCCCGGTGGTTATCTGGTCTACACCGGCCAACCGTGGCACCCGCAGCTGGAACTGATCGCCCGCGCCCTCACCAGTCACCGTCAAGGCCAGGCGTGGGTAATGCGTCGGCGCAGCCAGGCGGAAATGGATCAACTGGTGGAAGCCGCGGGTTTCCGCAAGATCACCCAGCGTGTGGATGAATGGGGGATCTTCACCGTGTCCCTCGCGCAACGGGTGCAATGATGCCGGACGCCTCAAGCGCAAGAGAGCCGGGTTTGCTGAAACCGGCGGTGCTTTGGTTGCTGTTGCTGGCGCCGCTGTTTTTCGCCAGCTACGGCTTTGCCACGTGGTTCACCACCCAACGCAGCGACGTCGGCACCTTCGTTTTCGAGTGGGAAAGCGCCATGCCCTTCTGGGCGTGGACCATCGTGCCCTACTGGACGATTGATCTGCTGTACGGCTTTTCGCTGCTGCTGCCCAACAGCCGGCATGAACTCAAACGCCATGCCCTGCGTTTGCTCAGCGCCCAGGTGATTTCGGTCAGTTGCTTCCTGTTGTGGCCGCTGCGCTACACCTTTGAACGTCCGGAACTGGACGGGGTGTTCGGCTGGCTGTTCGCGGTGCTGGCCGGGTTCGACAAACCGTTCAATCAGGCGCCGTCGCTGCACATCGCGCTGCTGGTGATTCTGTGGGTGATGTACCAACGGCACTCGCAAGGCGTGTGGCGTTGGTTGGTGCATGGCTGGTTCGCGCTGATCGGGATTTCGGTGCTGACCACTTATCAACATCACTTTATCGACTTACCCACAGGCGCCCTCGCCGGTTGGCTGTGCGTGTGGTTGTGGCCGCTGGATCGGCCGAGTCCGTTGAGCAGCCTGCGGTTGGCCAAGGATCCGAAGCGCTGGAGCCTGGCGTTGCGTTATGGCCTCGGTGCCGCCGTGTTGGCCATTCCAGCCTTTGGCCTGGGCGGCGGAGGGTTGTGGTTGATCTGGCCGGCCGTGGCGTTGCTGCTGGTGGCGCTCAACTACGCGGTGCTGGACGCTGCCGGGTTTCAGAAACGCGCCGACGGCCGCTTGAGCCCCGCCGCCCGTTGGTTGTTTGCGCCTTACGTGGCGGCGGCGTGGATCAACTCACGACTGTGGACACGCAAGCATCCACAGCCGGATGAGGTTGTGGATAACGTTTGGCTGGGCCGGCTGCCGAGTGCCGCGCAGCTGACGCCGTTCAAAGCGGTGGTTGATCTGTGTGCCGAGTTGCCGCTCGATCCCGGCGACCGCGCTTATCACAGCATTCCGGTCCTCGACCTGACGGCACCCAACGCAGAACAATGCCTCGCCGCCGCCCAGGCCATTGAACGCCTGCGCCAGCAAGGTCCGTTGCTGGTGTGCTGCGCGCTGGGTTATTCGCGCAGCGCCACGGCGGTGGCGGCGTGGTTGCTGCACAGCGGGCGAGCCACCACCGTCGATGGGGCCATGGCGATGATTCGAGCCGCACGCCCGCACGTGGTGCTGCACCCGGCCCATCGCCAAGCGCTGGAGAATGCCTATGCCGGTTGATATGGAGCTGCAGGTGGTCGCCAGTCTGCTGCGCCGGGGCCGCGCCCTCGATCAGTTATCCACAGGGCTGACGTTGCTCGGGGTGGTGTTCGGTCTGCTGCAATTGCTGCTGGTCACCCCGGTGGCACTGGGCCTGCTCCTTAGCGCCTGGCTGATCGTCGTGGGTCTGGTGCAAAAATACTGGGCGCTACGTGTCGCTTTCGATGCTGACTTGTTTGATGCGGTCGCCCAGGACGCTGACGCCGTGCCGCACCGCACGGTCGATCTCGATCAAGCCCTGCACAGCCTCGGCCTGCAACCGGCCAACCGTGCCGGGCGGCCCTGGGCCGAACGTCAGCGCGGGGCGCTGAACCTGCTGCGCAAACAAGCTGTCCTACTGGCCATGCAGGTGCTGCCGACATTGGCGCTGATCCTGGCCAGCCCTTGGCTGTCCTTCGCCGGATAAGGAAATCTTTTATGTTCGAACCTGTGGTCGCCACCCTCATCACCTCCATGGCCCGCACCGTCACCGGCGCCCGCAGCCTGTGGATGGGCTGCGCGCCGGAACCGGTGCAGCGGATTTATTTCGCCAACCACAGCAGCCACGGCGACTTCGTGCTGCTCTGGGCCTCGCTGCCTCCCGCCCTGCGTAAACTCACGCGCCCGGTGGCCGGCAGCGACTACTGGAACAAAAGCGCGGTACGCCGCTACATCATCAACCGGGTGTTCAACGGCGTGCTGATCGACCGCGAGCGCAAGGACCCTGTGGATAACCCTTTGCAGCCGATGCTCGACGCCCTGGCAACGGGTTATTCATTGATCATCTTTCCCGAAGGCACGCGCAACCCGGAAGACGGGCTGCTGCCGTTCAAAAGCGGCCTGTATCACCTGGCCAAAAGTTACCCACAGGCCCAGGTGATCCCGGTGTGGATCGCCAACCTCAACCGCGTCATGCCCAAGGGCCGGGTGCTGCCGTTGCCGCTGCTGTGTACCACCAGTTTCGGCACGCCCCTGCAATTGGAAGAAGACGAGAGCAAAGAGCAGTTCCTGACACGCAGCCGCGACGCGCTGCTGGCCCTCGCCCCGGAGCATTCCTGACATGGATAGACAAACCCTGATGCTGTTCGGCGGGATCGGCCTGATTCTGGTGCTGGCTTCGCTGATCGGCCTGATCCTCAAGTTGCGCACCCGCGGCACACCGAATCCGGTGGTGGATAACCTCAACGCCCGCATCAATGCGTGGTGGGTGATGGTGGTGGTGATCGGCCTTGCCTTCTGGCTGGGCACCGGCGCGGTGATCCTGCTGTTCTACGCGGTGTCGTTCTACGCCCTGCGCGAATTCCTCACCCTCACGCCGACCCGGCGCAGCGATTACCCGGCGCTGGTGGCGGCGTTTTACCTGGCGTTGCCGCTGCAATACCTGCTGATTTATTTCGATTGGTACGGCCTGTTTTCGATCTTTATCCCGGTTTATGTGTTTTTGCTGCTGCCGATCCTCGCCTCCCTGGGCGGCGACAGCACGCACTTCCTCGAACGGGCGTCGAAAGTGCAGTGGGGCTTGATGATCGCGGTGTTCTGCGTGTCGTTCGTGCCCGCCCTGCTGACCCTGGACATCGCCGGTTATGAAGGCCGCAACCTGCTGCTGATCGCTTACCTGGTGATCGTGGTGCAGCTGTCGGACGTGTTGCAGTACGTGTGCGGCAAGCTGTTCGGCAAACACAAAATCGCGCCCAACCTGTCGCCGTCGAAAACCGTCGAAGGCTTTGTCGGCGGCGTGCTGCTGTCCTCGCTGATTGGCGCGGCGTTGTGGTGGACCACGCCGTTCAACCCGTGGCAGTCGTTCCTGATTGCCCTGCTGATCAACCTGCTGGGCTTTGCCGGCGGCATTGTGATGTCGGCGATCAAGCGCGATCGCGGCGTAAAGGATTGGGGGCACATGATCGAAGGCCACGGCGGGATGCTGGATCGGCTGGATTCGGTGTGTTTCGCGGCGCCGATCTTCTTTCATCTGGTGCGCTACTGGTGGACTTGAGAGCCTTGATCTAAAAGCCCCGTAACACTTTTCAGGTTCGCGTGTAGGATATGCCGCACTTTGCCAAGGATGCGCACCATGTTCGACACGTTCAAAAAAACCTGCCGCCGTTTTTTCGGTGTTTTTTTAAGCGTGATGGGTGCGCTTTTCAGCCTCATGGGCTGGCTGCTTAAAGCAGTCTTCGGCCAATGGCAGCCGCCGTCCTGGCTGGCTGCCCTCGGCAAACGCCTGGTTGCGTTGGGGCACAAGGCCCGGCCTTATCCAAAGCAGATTGCGGCGGCGGTGCTGGGTGTTGCGCTGCTGGTGGCGGCCGGTGTGTATGGCTGGCATTGGTATTCCCACCTGCCGCAACCGCACACCGTGACCTACTCGGTGCAATCGCCGAGCCTGACGAACTACGCCGTCACGCCGCCCACCGTCAACAACGTGCGAGTGCGCTTCACTGAATCCGTGGCGCCGTTGCAGGACATCGGTAAACCGGTCACCAAGGGCATCACCCTTAAACCCGCCGTCAAAGGCGTCTGGCGTTGGGAGGATGATCGCAATCTGGTGTTCACGCCGGAACAGGATTGGCCGATCAAGGCCGAATACAGCCTCGACCTCGCCAAGAAAGGCCTGCTGGCCGGCGGCGTGCTGCTGAACCAGTACGCCAGCAAGATAACCACGGACTCCTTCCGTGTGCGCCTGGTCCAGAACGAGCTGTATCAAGACCCGGTCAACCCGACGCTGAAGCAGCAAGCCGCAACCTTTGGCTTCACCCATCCGGTGGACGAAGACAGCGTGCGCAAACGCGTGACCGTCACCCTTGGCAAAGGCCTGGCCTACCGCGACGCCCAGGCCCCGAACAAGCCTGAAATCACCTTCGACGAACACAAGCTCAACGTCTACGTCCGCTCCGCCGCCCTCGCCACTCCGCTGGAAAGCGTGGCGGTGACGATCAAGCTCGATGAAGGCATCAAGGCCCGGGACGGCGGCAATGCCAGCCCTGCTCCGCTGAGCGCTGAAGTCACCGTACCCGGCCGCTATCGCCTGACCTTCGGCAACGCCGACGTGCAGTTTGTCGACAACGAACGCGGCGAGCCGGAACCGGTGCTGATGTTCAGCAGTTCCAGCGCCGTGGCCGATGAAATGCTGGCCGGCAAGGTGCAAGCCTGGCTGCTGCCGGAAAAACCCGCCGACGATCAAACGCCCTGGTACGGCCAGGACATCGACGAAAAACTACTGGCCCGCAGCACCAAAGTCGCGCTGACCCACGTACCGAGCATCGAACCGCTCAACACCCAGCACGCCTTCAAGTTCAAGGCGCCGGCGGGTCGTGCGTTGTACATCCGCGTCCCGGCCAACCTCGAAGCCATCGGCGGTTACCTGGCGAAGAATCCGACGGTGTCGCTGGTCAGCATGCCGGCCTACCCGCGCAGTTTGCGCTTCCTGTCCGACGGCGCGCTGCTGAGCCTCACCGGCGAGAAACGCCTGGGCTTCATGTCCCGTGGCGTGCCCGGCGCCCATGTGGAAATCGCCCGTTTGCTGCCCAACCAGTTGCAACACCTGGTGGACCAGAGCAGCGGCAGCTTCGCCCGGCCCAATTTCAGCAATGACTATTTCGACCGGATGGTCGAGCGCATGTCCCTGGACATCCCGCTGAACGCCGCCGACCCGTCGAAAACCGTCTACGACAACGTCGACCTCAGCCGCTACCTCAACGCCAATGGCGGGCGTCGCGGGATTTTCGTGCTGAAGCTGAGCTCCCAGGATGATCAGGCCGAGCGCACCTTCGACCGCTACTCCGAGAGCACCACCAGCGACTTGCGCTTCATTGTGGTCACGGACCTGGGGATCATCGCCAAGCGTTCCAGCGACGGCAGCCACGATGTCTACGTGCAATCCATCGGCAACGGCTCGCCCGTGAGCGAAGCTCAGGTCGACATCATCGGCCGCAACGGTTTGCCCGTGAGCAGCGGCAAAACCGACGCCGAAGGCCACGTGCACTTCGCCAAGCTCGATGAGTTGCGCCGTGAGAAAACCCCGTTGATGTACGTGGTGACCCGTGGCAACGACCAATCCTTCCTGCCGATTGCCCGCCAGTCCCAGCAACTGGACCTGTCGCGCTTCGACATCGGCGGCCTGGAAGAAGACGGCGCCACCGAGCGCCTGAGCGCTTACCTGTTTACCGACCGTGGCCTCTATCGTCCCGGCGAAACGGCGCACTTGGGCATGATCGTCCGTAGTGGCAACTGGAAAGGTGGTTTGCAAGGCCTGCCGGTGGAACTGAAAATCCTCGACCCACGGGGCATGGAAGTCATTCGCCAGCCGCTCAAACTGTCGGCTTCGGGCTTTGAAAGCTTTGATTTTCCCAGCAGCGAAGTGGCACCCGCCGGGGACTACACCGCGACCCTGCAATTGATCGGCGAGAAGCAGTCGCGAACCGACCTGGGCAGCGTCAGTTTCAAGGTCCGCGATTTCGAGCCGGACCGCATGAAGGTCAGCCTGACCCTGCACGACACGCCTGTTGTCGGCTGGATCCCGCCCGAGCAAGTGGTGGCCAAGGTCACCGCCCTGCACCTGTTCGGCGCCCCGGCAACGGGCCGGCGTATAACGGCAAAAATGTCCCTGAACCCGACGGCGGCGGCGTTTGATCGTTACCCGGATTACCGATTCCACCTGCGCGCTGCCCTGGAAGAAGCCAGTTCCGAAGACCTGGCGGAAGCCGAGGCCGACGACAACGGTCAAGCGGTGCTCGACCTCGACCTGCAACGCTTCGCCAACAGCACCTATCGCCTGCAAGTCATGACCCAGGTCTACGAGGCCGAAGGTGGCCGCAACGTTGCGGCCCAAAGCAGCCTGCTGGTGTCTTCCGCGCCGTATCTGGTGGGCGTGACCAGCCCGGATGCCCTCAGCTATGTCGCCAAGGACGCCCCGCGCCAGGTGCAATGGCTGGCCATCGCGCCGGACCTCACGCCACGGGCGGTGGATGGCCTGAGCACCGAGCTGGTGGAACACCGCTACGTTTCGGTCCTGGTCAAACAAGCCAACGGCACGTTCAAATACGAATCGCGGATCAAGAACATCAGCCAACCTGCCGTGCCCCTGACCCTGGGCAAGGCCGGCGCCAAGCAGACGCTGAACACCGCCACCCCGGGCGATTACACCCTGCAATTGAAGGACCCGAGCGGCAACGTCATCAACGCCATCGACTACAGCGTCGCCGGGCGTGCCAACACCTCGCGCTCCCTGGAGCGCAACGCCGAACTGCAACTGCGCCTGGACAAGCGCAGCTACGCCACCGGCGACGAGATTGCGATCAGCATTCGCGCGCCTTACACCGGCGCCGGGCTGATCACCATCGAACGCGACAAGGTCTACACCCAGCAATGGTTCAAGGCCGACAGCACCAACAGCGTTCAACACATCCGGGTGCCGGCCGGGATTGAAGGCAACGCCTACATCAACGTGCAATTCGTGCGGGACATCGGTTCGTCCGAGGTCTACATGAGCCCGTTGTCCTACGGCGTGGTGCCGTTCGGCATCAACCTCGATGCACGGCGCATGGCGCTGAAAGTCGAAGGCCCGGCGAAAATCGAGCCGGGGCAAGTGCTGGATATCAAGGTCACGGCGGACCGGCCTTCCCGTGCCGTGGTTTATGCGGTGGACGAAGGCATTCTGCAAGTCGCGCGCTACAAGGCGCCGGACCCGCTGGCCTTCTTCTTCCAGAAACGCGCGCTGGAGGTCAACACCAGCCAGATCCTTGACCTGATCCTGCCGGAATTCAGCCGCTTGCTCAGCGGCGCGGCACCGGGCGGCGATACCGAAAACGCCCTGGCCTCGCACCTCAACCCGTTCAAGCGCAAACACCAGCCACCCGTGGCCTGGTGGTCGGGGCTGATCGACTTGCCGGCCGGGGAAACCGTGCTGCATTACCAGGTACCGGACAGCTTCAACGGCAAATTGCATCTGTTCACCGTGGCCGTGGATGCCGACAGCGTCGGTGTCAGCGAGGCCGCCACCGAAGTGCGCGGGCCGCTGGTGATCACGCCGAACGTGCCGGCGTTTGTCGCGCCGGGCGATGTGTTCAGCGTCAGCGCCGGGGTGTTCAGCAACCTCGACACGGCCGCCAAGGTGAAATTCGAGCTGCAAACCAGCAGCGGCCTGAAAGTCGAAGGCGCTCAGGACAACATCCTGGAGCTGCAACCGCGCAAGGAAGGCGTGGCGCAGTTCCGCATCAAGGTCCTGGAAAACCTCGGCTCGGCGGACCTGCGCTTTATCGCGGTGCTGCCGGACGGCAAACGGATCCAGGTCGCCGAAACCACGTCGATCCGCCCGTTGACCGAACACCGGGTCGCCCTGAGCCTCGGCCGTTTCGACAGCGCCAGCAAAGAGCTGAAGCCGACCCGCGATCTGTTCGGGCAGTTGCGCAATGTGCAAGTAGGTGTCGCCGCCTCGCCGCTGGTCTGGGCCAATGGCCTCAAGCATTACCTGGATGACTACGGGTACGCCTGCACCGAGCAATGGGTGTCCAAGGCCATGCCGGCGTTGATCTGGGGTGGCACCGCACCCGAGGCCGAACAAGCCTTTACCGGCGCGGTACGGATGCTGCGTCAGCGGCAGAATCAGGCCGGTGGTTTTGGTCTGTGGGCGGCCAACCCGGACGTCGCGCCTTACGCCAGCCTGTACGCCACTGACTTCCTGATCGAAGCCAAGGAACGTGGCCTGGCCGTGCCGGAAGACCTGCTGGTGCGCGCCAATGCCTACCTCACCGACCTGGCCAACGGCCCGAGCGAAGGTTTGGCCGAACTGCGCAACCGCGCCTACGCCAGCTACTTGCTGAGCCGTCAGGGGATTCTGGTCAGCGGCGCGGTGAGTGATATCCGCGAGCGTTACGAAACCTACTTCAAAGCCACTTGGACCAACGACCTGGGCGCCGCTTACCTCGCCGCCAGCTACAAATTGCTCAAGCAGGATCGCCAGGCCGACGCGCTGTTCCGCAAGATCCCATGGCGCTCCGTCGCCGATGCCTGGGACAGCGACGGTCTGTATTACGACCCGCTGGTGCATGACGCCGAGCACCTGCATTTGCTCAGCCGCCATTTCCCCGAGTTGCTGGACGATGTGCCGGTGGCCCTGCTGGATAAACTCGGCAAACGCCTCAACGAGCAGCGCTACAACTCGCTGTCCGCCGCGCTGTTGTTGCGTGGCTTGGACAACTACGGCCAGCGTGCGCAAACCGACATGACCCTCAAGGCCTCGGCCTGGTTGGGCGACAAGCAGCAACAACTGTTGGAAATGGCCGGTCAACCGCCCCGCGCGCCCGTACCGGTCGGCACGAAGAAACTGCTGCTGGAAAAAACCGACGGCCCGGCGGCGTTCTACATGTTCAGTGAGGCCGGTTTCGATCGCGGCACCCTCAAGCCGATCAGCAATGGCCTGGAGATCATCCACGAATACCTCGACCTGGACGGCAAAGCGGTCAGTAAGGTCAGTGTCGGCGATGAGTTCCTGGTGCGCTTGCGGTTGCGCGCGACCGATCGCGACCAGGTGCAGCAAGTGGCTGTGGTCGATTTGCTGCCGGGCGGGGTCGAGCCGGTGTATCGCCTGCCACCGGAACCGAAAGCCGCCAGCGAGGAGGACGATGAGTCGCAATACAGCGACGACAGCGAAGAAGCCGAGGCCTGGCAACCTCCGGTCGGTGAAAGCGCGTTGAGCGACTGGTCGCCAAGCTACATCGATGTGCGTGATGATCGCGTGGTGTTCTACGGTACGGCGCGGCGCGATGTCGGCACGTTCGTCTACCGGGTACGCGCCACCAACGCCGGGACCTTCAAGACGCCACCGGCCTACGCTGAAGGCATGTACGAAACCACCCTGCAGGGCCGAGGCAAAGTCGGTCAGCTGGAAATCGTCAAACCTTGAGAACACCGGGGCGACGCTTGAAACCCCTGCTGGCCGTTGGATTGGCGGTGGGGGCGACGTTGCTGGGGCTGAGGCTGTGGCCCCATGCGCCGCTGAGCGAAACGACGTCATCGTCACGCCAGGTGTTGGCGGACGATGGCTCGCTGCTGCGCATGACCCTGGCCGCCGATGGCCAATATCGGCTTTGGCTGCCACTGGAGCGCCTCTCGCCGACGTTGGTCGAAGCGCTGCTGCTCAAGGAAGATCGCAATTTCTTCTGGCATCCGGGGATCAATCCTCCTGCCCTGCTGCGCGCGGCCACGGCGACTTACAGCGGTGGCCAGCGTCAGGGCGGCTCGACGCTGAGCATGCAACTGGCGCGGCGCCTGTGGGACCTCAACACTCGGCAGATCCCCGGCAAGCTGCAACAAATGGCCTTGGCCCTGTGGCTGGAGGCGCGCTACAGCAAGCACGAGATTCTTGAGGCCTACCTCAATCTGGCGCCCATGGGCGGCAACATCGAAGGCGCCGAAGCGGCGAGCCGGATTTACTTCGGCAAACCGGCGGCGCAGTTGTCGTTGTCCGAAGCCTTGGCGCTGGCGGTGATTCCCCAGCAACCGGGACGCCGCGCCAGTTTCGGGCCGTCGTTGCAGAACGCGCGGCTGCGCTTGATGGCGCAGTGGCGCGACACTTATCCCGACGACCCACGCAACAGCAGTTTGCTGGAGCTGCCGCTGGAAGCGCGCAACCGCCAGCAGATTCCGTTTCTGGCGCCGCATTTGAGCGAGCAATTACTGGCGGCCCAGACTGGCAACGAGCTCAACAGCACATTGAATCTGCCGTTGCAGCAGCTACTGGAACGGCTGATCGGCGGATTTATTGCCGAGCGCAAAAGCACCGGTGTCGAAAACGCCACGGCGATCCTGATCGACAGCCGCGACCAGAGCGTCAAGGCCCTGGTCGGCTCGGCGGACTACTTATCCACAGCCCTGCACGGGCAGGTCAACGGCATTCTGGCGCGACGCTCGCCGGGCTCGACCCTCAAGCCGTTTCTTTACGGGCTGGCGTTGGACCAGGGGCTGATCCACCCGATGAGCATCCTCAAGGACATGCCGAGCAGCTTCGGCTACTTCCAGCCGGAAAATTTCGACGGCAGTTATATCGGTCCGTTGACCGCCCGCGATGCCTTGATCCGCAGCCGTAATATTCCGGCGGTGTGGCTGGCCAGCCAGGTCAAATCCCCATCGTTGTACGGTTTTTTGCAGCAAGCCGGGATCAAGGGGATGCGCGGCGAAAGCCATTACGGTCTGGCCCTGGCCTTGGGCGGCGGCGAGATGACGCCCGAGGAGTTGGCGCGGCTGTACCTGATGTTGGCGGGCGATGGGCATTTGCGGCCCCTGCGTTATCTGCGCGAACAACCGCAAAGCAGCGGCGATGCCTTGCTGACGCCGCAAGCCGCGTTCATGGTCCGCGACATGCTGCGGCGTAACCCGCGCCCCGATGGCCTGCCCGCCGACAGCCGTGGCCGGCATTGGCGCACCGCGTGGAAAACCGGCACCTCGTGGGGTTTCCACGATGCCTGGAGCGCCGGCATCGTCGGGCCCTACGTGTTGGTGGTGTGGGTCGGCAACTTCGACGGTCGCCCCAACCCGGCGTTTATCGGCGCCAAAACCGCAGCGCCGCTGTTCTTTCGCATCGCCGACGCCCTGCCGCTGGCCTTGCCCACGGTGGCGGATCGCGTCGACAAACCGCCCGCGGGCCTCAAGCGCATCGACATCTGCGCAGCTTCCGGCGAGTTGCCCAACCGCTGGTGCCCATTGACGCGCAAAACCTGGTACGTCCCCGGCGTCTCGCCGATCCGCGTGTCCAACCTGCATCGCCCGGTGCTGATCGACACCCGCACCGGCAAAGCCGCCTGCGCGCCATTCGACCCGCAATACACCCGCGAAGAAGTCTTCGAGTTCTGGCCCAGCGACGTGCAACGCCTGTACCGCGCCGCCGGCCTGCCCCGGCGCACACCGCCCAACGTGGTCAAGAACTGCCAGCCCAACCCCAGCGGCGATCAGAGCGAAGCGCCGCAAATCCGCTCGCCACTCACCCAGGTCAGCTATCAGCTACGGCTTTCCCAGCCACAGGACAGCCTCTCCCTGAGCGCGAATGCGGCCAGTGATGCAGTGAACCTCTATTGGTTTGCCGACCAGACCCTCATCGGCCAAGGCCCGCCGCAGACCGCGCTGAATTGGCGGCCGGGCAAGTCCGGGGTATATCAGTTGCGCGTCAGTGATGATCAGGGGCGAAGCGCGACGAGAGGGCTGCGCGTGGAGTTTGTGCCTTGAGCGACTGTATTAAACAGCCGCTCGATTAAGGCACTGCGCAGCAATCTCTATCCGTAACGTCTGTGGATAACTTATTCCACCGTCACCGACTTCGCCAGGTTGCGCGGTTGGTCGACGTCCGTGCCTTTCAACACCGCGACGTAGTACGACAGCAACTGCAGCGGGATGGTGTAGAGGATCGGCGACAGGATGTCGTGGATGTGCGGCATCTGTACCACGTGAGTGCCTTCGCCATTGGTCATGCCGGCCTTTTCGTCCGCGAAGACGATCAGCTCGCCACCTCGGGCGCGGACTTCCTGGAGGTTGGATTTCAACTTCTCCAGCAATTCGTTGTTCGGCGCCACGGTGACCACGGGCATGTCGTTATCCACCAGCGCCAACGGGCCGTGTTTCAGTTCGCCGGCCGGGTAGGCTTCGGCGTGGATGTAGGAGATCTCTTTGAGTTTCAGAGCCCCTTCCATCGCCACCGGGTATTGCGCGCCGCGCCCCAGGAACAAAGTGTGGTTCTTGTCGGCGAACAGCTCGGCGATTTTTTCCACGGTGCTGTCCATGGCCAGGGCTTCGCCCAGACGGGTCGGCAGGCGACGCAGTTCTTCGACCAGCGTGGCTTCGACGCCTGGGGCCAACGTACCGCGGACCTGACCGAGGGACAGGGTCAGCAGCAACAGGCCAACCAACTGCGTGGTGAAGGCTTTGGTCGAGGCCACGCCGATTTCGCGACCGGCCTGGGTCAGCAAAGTCAGGTCGGACTCACGCACCAGCGAGCTGATGCCGACGTTGCAGATCGCCAGGCTGGCGAGGAAGCCCAGTTCCTTGGCATTGCGCAGAGCGGCCAGGGTGTCGGCAGTTTCGCCGGACTGGGAGATGGTCACGAACAGGCTGTCGGGTTGCACCACGACTTTGCGGTAGCGGAATTCGCTGGCGACTTCGACCTGGCACGGAATCCCGGCCAGCTCTTCGAGCCAGTAACGGGCAACCATGCCGGCGTGGTAGCTGGTGCCGCAGGCAACGATCTGCACGTTGCGCACTTTGGCGAACAGCTCGGGCGCCTCTGGACCGAAGGCTTGCACCAACACTTGTTGCTGGCTCAAACGCCCTTCCAGGGTGCGTTGCACCACCGTTGGTTGCTCGTGGATTTCCTTGAGCATGAAGTGGCGGTACTCGCCCTTCTCGGCGGATTCGGCGTTGTCGCCATACTGCACCGCTTCGCGCTCAACGGCTTTGCCGTCGATGTCCCAGATCTGCACGCTGTCGCGGCGAATCTCGGCGATATCGCCTTCTTCCAGGTACATGAAGCGGTCAGTGACCTGACGCAGGGCCAATTGGTCGGAGGCGAGGAAGTTTTCCCCCAGGCCCAGGCCAATCACCAGCGGGCTGCCACTGCGGGCGGCGACCAGGCGATCCGGCTGATCGGCGCTGATCACCGCCAAGCCATAGGCACCGTGCAACTCTTTAACGGTGGCTTTGAGGGCCACGGTCAGGTCGTGCAGGTCTTTGAGTTTATGCGCCAGCAGGTGGGCAATGACTTCGGTGTCGGTGTCCGAGGTGAACACGTAACCCTGGGCTTTCAATTGCTCACGCAGGGCTTCGTGGTTTTCGATGATGCCGTTGTGCACAACGGCCAGGTTCTGCCCGGAGAAGTGCGGGTGAGCATTGCGTTCGCACGGTGCGCCATGGGTGGCCCAGCGGGTGTGGGCGATGCCCAGGCGACCGATCAGCGGTGTCTCGGCGAGGGCTTGATCCAGCTCGCTGACCTTGCCCGGACGGCGCAGGCGATCAAGGATCCCGTCATTGGTGAATACCGCCACGCCCGCGCTGTCATAGCCCCGGTATTCGAGGCGCTTCAGCCCTTCGAGCAGGATGGCGGTGATGTTACGTTCTGCGACGGCGCCGACAATTCCACACATGCTATTTCTCCTGACTGACAGCCGCGAGGATCAAATTGATACCGCGAGCCTGAATCTGATCCCGTGCCTCAAGTGGCAGGCGATCATCGGTAATAAGGGTATGGACGCTGCTCCAGGGCAGTTCCAGGTTGGGAATCTTGCGACCGATCTTGTCGGCTTCGACCATCACCACCACTTCCCGGGCGACTTCAGCCATCACGCGGCTCAAGCCCAGCAATTCGTTGAAGGTGGTGGTGCCACGGACCAGATCGATGCCATCGGCACCGATGAACAACTGGTCAAAGTCGTAAGAGCGTAGTACCTGCTCGGCGACCTGCCCCTGAAAGGACTCGGAATGCGGGTCCCAGGTGCCGCCGGTCATCAACAGCACCGGTTCGTGCTCCAACTCGCTCAGGGCGTTGGCCACATTCAGGGAATTGGTCATCACCACCAGGCCCGGCTGCTGGCCGAGTTCCGGGATCATGGCGGCGGTGGTGCTGCCGCTGTCGATGATGATCCGCGCATGCTCGCGAATCCGCAGCACGGCGGCACGCGCGATGGCTTGCTTGTACTTGGACACCGGTTGGCCGAGATCAGCCACCAGTTCCTGGGGCATGGTGATCGCGCCACCGTAACGGCGCAGCAGCAGGCCATTGCTCTCAAGGGCGGCGAGGTCTTTGCGGATCGTCACTTCCGAGGTCTCGAAGCGCTTGGCCAACTCGTCCACGCTGACTTCCCCCAGCTCGGTGAGCAAGGCGAGGATGTTGTGGCGGCGTTGTGGTGTATTGCGCTTCGACATGGGCTGGTAAGTTTCGATTCGAAAGATAACGAAAGCAATCAGAACCTATTGGCGAAACTTCGTCAAGGGGGGGTTTGAGGCGTCGAGGGACGATTTCTAAGATGACCATTCATCGCAACTGTTATTTTTGACAGTTACAACGCCCGGGCAATGACGTTTTTAATCTGCGTAGGTACCGCCACGACCAGAGCCTCCCTCAATGAACACTCGCGTTAAAGACGTACTGGACAACGCCTTGAGCGCCCTGCTGGGCAAACAGCAAGCCGACGGCCATTGGGTCTTCGAGTTCGAGGCCGATGCGGGGATAACCGCTGAATATGTGTTGCTGATGCATTTCCTGGGCGAATCCCTTGAACCCACCTTGCAAACCAGGCTCGCGCGCTACTTGCGAGACCGGCAACAGGCAGAAGGCGGATGGTCGTTACTGCAAGGAGGCCGTTTTAACCTCAATGCCAGTGTCAAAACCTACTTTGCGCTCAAGCTGCTCGGACATACGAAGGACGAGCCGCACATGCAACGTGCTGGCACGCTTATTCGCCAGCACGGCGGGGCCGCTAACTGCAACGTGGTCACCCGCATCTGGCTCGCCTTGTACAACGTCATCCCCTGGCGTGTATTGCCCCTGATTCCCGTGGAAGTGATGTTGCTGCCACGCTGGTTTCCGTTTCATCTGTCGAAGATTTTCTGCATCCCTCGCCTGTTCACGGTGGCTGTTTCCGTGTTGCAGGTCTTGCGGCCCACGGCGCGTAATCCCCAAGACGTCGGCATCACCGAGCTGTTTATCCACCCGGCAAACGAAACCACTCCATTACCCCGGGCGCCCCCCAAAACCGGACCTGGTTTGTCTGTTTTTCCGCGATCGATCGTCTTTTGCACCGCATCGATCCGTGGCGTCCCAAGGGCCGACGTAAAAAAGCGTTGGATACAGCGGTGGCGTACGTGACCGGACAGCTCAATGGCGAAGATGGCTACGGCGCAACGCTGCCGACCATCGCGATCAGCTTGATCATGCTTCAGGCCCTGGGTTATCCCCGTGACCATCGCGCGATGCAAACGGCGCGTAGAGCCTGCGAAAAACTGTTGGTGGTGACCGAGCAGCAGGCTTACTGCCAACCATGCGTGTCGCCCGTCTGGGACACGGCATGGGCCTGTCAGGCATTGCTGGAAACCGGCAATCGCCGGGGATGGGAGGCGGCAGTGCGCGGCATCGACTGGCTCAAGCAACGGCAGATACTCGACGTGTACGGGGGCTGGGCGGTGACCAGGCCTCACCTGCGTCCCGGCGGCTGGGCGTTTCAATACGTGTTGCCCAACCATCCCGATGTCGACGACGCCGCTCTGGTCGCGACCGTCATGCACAAGGCCATGCAGGTCGTTCCCGGTGCTGACTACGGCGAGTCGATTGCCCGGGCACAGGAATGGATAAAGGGTATGCAAGGTCGCCATGGCGGCTGGGGCGCCTACGAGGCTGACAACACCCAGTATTACCTCAACAGTATTCCCTTTGCCGAACACGGCATGATGATTGATCATCCCACCGCCGATGTCAGCGGCCGCTGCCTGGCGCTGCTCGGGCAACTGGGTGCAACCCCGGTCTGCGATGACATCACGGGCAAGGCACTGAATTACCTGCTGGCGGAGCAGGAAACGGATGGCAGTTGGTACGGGCGATGGGGCATCAACTTCATCTATGGCACCTGGTCGGTGCTGGAGGGGCTTGCCGCCATGGGTTACGACACCCAGTCATCGGCTGTTCAAAAGGCTCGCCACTGGCTGATCCTGAGGCAGAACGAGGACGGAGGCTGGGGCGAAGATGCTTGCGGCTATTCCCTGGATCACCCACGCCATCAGCCTTCGGTCAGCACCCCATCCCAAACGGCATGGGCCTTATTGGGATTAATGGCGGCCGGTGCCGTGGAGCATCCCGTCACGGCAAAAGGCATTGAATACTTGCTCAAGGCGCAAAAAAACGAGGGCACCTGGACAGACCCGCATGCCACGGGCACCGGTGTACCTCGGGTGCTTTACACGACGTATCACGGATACGGTTTGTACTTTCCAATGTGGGCCCTGGCACGCTACTGCACGTTGCGCCAGGCCCGGACTCCAGCGACTGAGGTGATTTGAAACATGGAAGAATCACTGATTCTGGTGGATCGCAATGATCAGCAAATCGGCACCGGTCACAAGTTGCCCATTCACCGCGAAGGGCTGCTGCATCGCGCGTTCTCGCTCTTCATCTTTGATGGCCAAGGGCGGTTGATGCTGCAGCAGCGCGCGCTGAGCAAATACCACTCCGGGGGCCTGTGGACCAACTCATGTTGTGGCCACCCTCGCCCGGGCGAGAGCACCGCCCAAGCGGCTCACCGCCGGCTTGGGGAGGAAATGGGCTTCGATTGCCCACTGGAAGAAGTCACGACCCTGATTTACAAGTCTGAAGTCCCGGGCGATCTGATCGAGCACGAGTTCGATCATATTTTCATCGGTCGGTTTGACGGCAAACCCGAGGTAAACCCGGAGGAAGCCGCGCAATGGCGGTGGATTGAAACATCCGAGTTATTGCAGTGGATCGATGCCGAGCCCGAAGCCTTCACCGTCTGGTTCAAGACCATCCTGAGCGCCCCGGCCTGCCAGCTCGAACAATGGCGATTACGGGCACAGTCCGACGCCTATGTTGACCCGACCCGTTATCAGGACGAGATCCTCACCCGGGTATCGCGCAGTTTTGCCCTGACCATCCCCCAGTTGCCGCCCGAACTTTACCCGGTGGTGACCAACGCCTACTTGCTCTGTCGGATCGCCGATACCATCGAAGATGAACCCGGCCTCACGGCCCGGCAAAAACGCCAGTACGAAAATGCGTTCCTGAATGTTGTATCAGGCGAGGCGGATGCCCAGGCCTTCAGTGATGATCTGAGTGAGCACCTGACGGATCAGACCCTTCAGGCTGAACACGACCTGGTCCGCCATCTGCCACAGATGTTGACGATATTCCACGCCCTGCGCCCTTTTCAGCAGGAGGCGATCCTGCAGTGCCTGAGCGTGATGACCCAGGGCATGAGCGAATTTCAGGAGAATGCCGGCGTGCAGGGTTTGGACACCTCTGAGCAGCTGGACCGTTATTGCTACTGTGTGGCTGGTGTCGTGGGAAAGCTGCTGACAGAGCTGTTCATCGATTTTGAACCCGCCCTGCTGCCCCAGCGAGAGAACCTGCATCGGCTGGCCCTTTCCTTTGGCATGGGCCTGCAGTTGACCAATATCCTCAAGGATCAGTGGGACGACCGTTTACGGGGCGCCTGCTGGCTGCCTCGGGACCTGCTCGCCAAGCATGGTGTCCAGTTCGCACAGCTCAAGGCCGGGCACAACGACCCACTTTATGCACAGGCCGTTGCGGAGCTGATTGGCACCGCCCATTCCCATTTGCAGCGGGCGCTGCAATACGCCCTGCTCATACCGGCCAGGCATACGGGTATTCGGCGTTTTCTGCTGTGGAACATTGGCCTGGCGCTGTTGACCCTGCGTAACGTCCATAAAAATCCGCTCAGGCCGGTCAAAGTGTCCCACGCCGGTGTCGCGTGGATCATGCTGCTGACACGACTGTCCCAGCGCTCGGATTCGGGCTTGCGCATGCTCTACAAAATCGCTTCGCGCGCACTGCCAGTAACCCCGCTGGAAGCCGGGTGGAACACCACCTGTGGATAACCCATAAAAAAGATCGCAGCCTTCGGCTGCTCCTACACGGGATACGTATCACCCTGTGGGAGCTGCCAAAGGCTGCGAACTTTTTATTTTACGAGCTGTGGATAACTCAGCTCTTCTTGATTTTCTCCGGCCGCTTCCAGCCATCGATGTTTTTCTGCCGCGCCCGGCCCACCGCCAACTGCGCGTTATCCACATTCTGCGTAATAGTCGAACCCGCCGCAGTGGTTGCGCCGGACGAGATATCCACAGGCGCTACCAACGAGTTGTTGGAGCCGATGAACACATCTTCACCCAGCACGGTTTTCCATTTGTTCGCGCCGTCGTAGTTGCAAGTAATGGTGCCGGCGCCGATGTTGGTGCGCGCGCCGATTTCGGCATCGCCCAGGTACGTCAGATGACCGGCCTTGGCGCCTTCGCCCATATGCGCGTTTTTCAGCTCGACGAAGTTACCCACATGGGCCCGCGCCTCAAGCACGGTACCCTGACGCAAACGGGCGAACGGGCCGGCATCGCTGCCCTCGCCCAGAATCGCGCCTTCGATGTGACTGTTGGCCTTGATCACCACGCCTTTACGCAGGGTGCTGTCCTTGATCACACAGTTCGGGCCGATGACCACGTCGTCTTCGATCACGACGTTGCCTTCGAGGATCACGTTGATGTCGATGAGCACGTCGCGACCGACAGTCACTTCACCGCGCACATCGAAGCGAGCCGGATCGCGCAGGGTTACGCCCTGGGCCATTAACCGGCGACCGGCGCGCAACTGATAGTGACGCTCCAGTTCCGCGAGTTGCTTGCGGTCGTTGGCGCCCTGCACTTCCATGGCGTCATGGGGTTGTTCGGTAGCCACCACCAGACCATCGCTGACGGCCATGGCAATCACATCGGTCAGGTAGTACTCGCCCTGGGCATTGTTGTTGGAGAGCCGGCTCATCCAGTCGCCCAGACGCTCAAACGGCACCGCCAGAATCCCGGTGTTGCCTTCGGTGATCTTGCGCTCGTCTTCATTGGCGTCTTTCTGCTCGACGATCGCGGCGACCTTGCCGTCGGCATCACGCACGATACGGCCGTAACCGGTCGGGTCGGTCAGCTCTACAGTGAGTAAGCCCAGTTGCTGCGGCGTCACCTGCTTGAGCAGGCGTTGCAGGGTTTCGACTTCGATCAGCGGCACGTCGCCGTAAAGGATCAGCACGGTATCGGATTTGATAAACGGTACGGCCTGGGCCACGGCATGCCCGGTGCCCAGTTGCTTGTCCTGCAACACGAAATTCAGGTCATCCGCTGCCAAGCGTTCACGCACGGCGTCGGCGCCGTGGCCGATCACCACATGGATGCGCTGTGGATCAAGTTGCCGGGCGCTGTGGATAACATGGCCCAGCATCGAGTTGCCGGCAATCGGGTGCAACACCTTGGGCAACGCCGAGCGCATGCGAGTGCCTTGGCCGGCAGCGAGGATTACGATTTCAAGAGACATGACTGGCTACCAATCCTGGGTGGTCAGCAACTGCGACCGGGTTATGAACATCGGAAAAGAAAAAAGGGTAGCCGAGGCTACCCTTTTTAATCAATCACACAACAAGCACCGGCCTATTAGTGGCCGAACTTCTTGCGGATCTGCTGGACGGTGCGCAGCTGAGCTGTCGCCTCGGCCAGACGTGCGGCAGCAGAACCGTAATCGAATTCTGCGCCACGTTCATGCAAGGCCTTCTCGGCAGCCTTAACGGCTTCCTGAGCGGAGGCTTCATCCAGGTCGGCAGCACGTTGCACGGTGTCGGCAAGAACCTTGACCATGTTCGGCTGAACCTCGAGGAAACCACCGGAGATGTAGAACACCTCGGTTTCCCCGCCCTGCTTGATCAGGCGGATCGGGCCTGGCTTGAGATTAGTGATCAGCGGCGCGTGACCCAGGGCGATACCAAGATCACCCAGTGCACCGTGCGCAATCACCATCTCGACCAGGCCGGAAAAGATTTCCCCTTCCGCGCTGACGATATCGCAATGGACTGTCATAGCCATCTGATTGCCTCAACCTAAATTAGCGCCCGTTGCCGGGCGCCGGGATTACAGTTTCTTGGCTTTCTCGATCGCTTCTTCGATGCCGCCGACCATGTAGAACGCTTGTTCTGGCAGGTGGTCGTAGTCACCGTTGAGGATGCCTTTGAAGCCAGCAATGGTGTCTTTCAGGGAAACGTATTTACCCGAGGCACCGGTGAAGACTTCAGCCACGAAGAACGGCTGCGACAAGAAGCGCTGGATCTTACGAGCACGGTTTACCAACTGCTTGTCGGATTCCGACAGCTCGTCCATACCCAGGATCGCAATGATGTCCTTCAGTTCTTTGTAACGCTGCAGAACGTACTGGACGCCGCGAGCGGTGTCGTAGTGGTCCTGGCCGATCACGTTCGGGTCCAGCTGGCGCGAAGTCGAGTCGAGTGGATCGACCGCTGGGTAGATACCCAGGGAAGCGATGTCACGGGACAGAACGACGGTGGCGTCCAAGTGGGCGAAAGTGGTCGCTGGCGACGGGTCAGTCAAGTCATCCGCAGGTACGTATACCGCTTGGATCGAGGTGATCGAACCGTTTTTGGTCGAAGTGATACGCTCTTGCAGAGTACCCATCTCTTCGGCCAGGGTCGGCTGGTAACCTACTGCCGAAGGCATACGGCCCAGCAGTGCGGATACTTCAGTACCGGCCAGGGTGTAACGATAGATGTTGTCGACGAACAGCAGAACGTCGTTACCTTCGTCACGGAACTTCTCGGCCATGGTCAGGCCGGTCAGTGCTACGCGCAGACGGTTACCCGGCGGCTCGTTCATTTGACCGTAAACCAGTGCCACTTTGTCCAGAACGTTGGAATCCTTCATCTCGTGGTAGAAGTCGTTACCCTCACGAGTACGCTCACCCACACCGGCGAACACGGAATAACCGCTGTGCTCGATGGCGATGTTACGGATCAGTTCCATCATGTTTACGGTTTTGCCTACACCGGCACCACCGAACAGACCGACTTTACCGCCCTTGGCGAACGGGCAAACCAGGTCGATAACCTTGATGCCGGTTTCCAGCAGGTCGTTGCCGCCCGCTTGTTCAGCGAAGGTTGGCGCAGGACGGTGAATGCCCCAGCGCTCTTCGGTGTCGATCGGGCCAGCTTCGTCGATCGGGTTACCGAGGACGTCCATGATCCGGCCCAGGGTCGCTTTACCGACCGGTACGGAGATGGCTGCGCCAGAGTCGGTGACTTCCAGACCGCGCTTCAAGCCCTCGGTGGAACCCATCGCAATGGTACGAACCACGCCGTCGCCCAGCTGCTGCTGAACTTCCAGGGTGGTTTCGGCCGCGCTTACAACTTTCAACGCGTTGTAGATGCTCGGTACGCTGTCGCGTGGAAATTCCACGTCGATAACGGCGCCGATGATTTGAACGATACGTCCGCTACTCATAGCTGGATCCTCTGAATATTTGAACCGTTAAACCGCGGCAGCGCCGCCGACGATTTCCGAGATCTCTTGGGTGATCGCAGCCTGACGCGCCTTGTTGTAGATCAGCTGCAAATCGCTGATCAAATCACCGGCGTTGTCGGTAGCGTTCTTCATCGCGATCATCCGCGCAGCTTGTTCAGCCGCGTTGTTCTCGACCACCGCCTGGTAGACCTGCGACTCCACGTAGCGAACCATCAAGCCGTCAAGCAGCTCTTTGGCGTCCGGCTCGTAGAGATAGTCCCAGTGGTGCTTGAGGCCTTGATCCGGGGTTGCAACCAGTGGAATCAACTGCTCCACGGTAGGCTGCTGCGTCATGGTGTTGATGAACTTGTTGGACACAACGCTCAAACGGTCGATACGACCATCGAGGTAGGCATCCAGCATCACCTTGACACTGCCAATCAGATCATTGATCGATGGCTCTTCACCCAGGTGGCTGATAGCGGCGACGACGTTACCGCCGAAGTTGCGGAAGAAAGCCGCACCCTTGCTACCAACAACACACAGATCGATCTCGACGCCGTTTTCACGGTTTTTCGCCATGTCCTTGACCAGGGCCTTGAACAGGTTGGTGTTCAAGCCACCACACAGACCACGGTCACTGCTCACCACGACATAACCGACGCGCTTGATTTCACGGTCGATCATGAATGGGTGGCGATATTCCGGGTTAGCGTTGGCCAAATGACCAATAACCTGGCGGATGCGCTCCGCGTAAGGACGGCTAGCAGCCATGCGCATTTGTGCCTTGCGCATTTTACTGACCGCCACTTTTTCCATGGCGCTGGTAATCTTTTGCGTGCTTTTGATGCTCGCAATCTTACTGCGAATCTCTTTTGCGCCTGCCATGTAACACCTATCAGGTTAGCAAGCGGGAGCCTTGCGGCTCCCGCTGCGGCTTACCAGGTTTGGGTGGCCTTGAACTTCTCGATACCGGCTTTCATGCCAGCGTCGATTTCGTCATTGAAGTCACCCTTCACGTTGATCTTCGCCATCAAATCGGCGTGATCGCGGTTGAAGAAAGCAATCAGCGCTTGTTCGAAGCTGCCGATCTTGGCGATTTCAATGTCAGTCAGGAACCCACGCTCAGCGGCATACAGCGACAGCGCCATGTCAGCGATCGACATTGGTGCGTATTGCTTCTGCTTCATCAGCTCGGTAACGCGCTGACCATGCTCAAGTTGCTTACGGGTCGCTTCGTCCAGGTCAGAAGCGAACTGGGCGAATGCCGCCAGTTCACGGTACTGAGCCAGAGCGGTACGGATACCACCGGAGAGCTTCTTGATGATCTTGGTCTGAGCGGCACCACCCACACGGGATACCGAAACACCGGCGTTCACAGCAGGACGGATCCCGGAGTTGAACATGGCCGATTCCAGGAAGATCTGACCGTCGGTGATGGAAATCACGTTGGTCGGAACGAACGCGGAAACGTCGCCAGCCTGGGTTTCGATGATCGGCAGTGCGGTCAGGGAACCGGTTTTGCCGGTCACTGCGCCGTTGGTGAACTTCTCTACGTATTCTTCCGAAACGCGGGATGCGCGCTCCAGCAGACGGGAGTGGAGATAGAACACGTCGCCTGGGTAAGCTTCACGGCCTGGTGGACGGCGCAGCAGCAGGGAAATCTGGCGGTAAGCCACTGCTTGCTTGGACAGATCGTCATAAACGATCAGCGCGTCTTCACCGCGGTCGCGGAAGAATTCACCCATGGTGCAACCGGAGTACGGTGCCAGGAATTGCAGTGCTGCAGATTCCGAAGCGCTCGCTGCCACGACGATGGTGTTAGCCAGTGCGCCGTTTTCTTCCAGCTTGCGAACAACGTTGGCGATGGTCGATTGCTTCTGACCGATCGCTACGTAGACGCAGAAAATGCCGCTGTCTTTCTGGTTGATGATCGCGTCGATCGCCAGAGCGGTTTTACCGATCTGACGGTCACCGATGATCAGCTCACGCTGGCCACGGCCGACAGGGATCATGGCATCGACAGCCTTGTAGCCAGTCTGTACAGGCTGGTCTACCGACTTACGCCAGATCACACCTGGAGCAACTTTCTCGACCGCGTCGGTCTCGGTGTTGCCCAGTGGACCTTTACCGTCAACAGGGTTACCCAGTGCGTCGACTACGCGACCCAGCAGTTCCTTACCAACCGGAACTTCGAGGATGCGGCCAGTGCACTTGGCGCTCATGCCTTCAGCCAGAGACTGATAGGAGCCCAATACAACGGCGCCTACAGAGTCTTGCTCAAGGTTGAGGGCCATGCCGAAGACGCCGCCCGGAAACTCGATCATCTCGCCGTACATGACGTCGGCCAGACCGTGAATCCGCACGATACCGTCAGATACGCTGACGACTGTGCCTTCGTTACGGGCTTGGGAGGTCACATCGAGCTTGTCGATGCGGCCCTTGATAATTTCACTTATTTCGGAAGGATTGAGTTGCTGCATTGCTCTGCTGCCCCTTCAAACTCAAGATTTCAATGCTTCGGCAAGGCTTGCGAGTTTTCCGCGAACCGAGCCATCGATAACCAGGTCGCCGGCGCGGATGACAATGCCCCCAATAAGGGATTTGTCTTCCTCGACTTGCAGGCGCACTTCCCGGTTGAGTCGTGCACTGAGAACCTTGGCGAGTTTGTCTTGCTGTTCTTGGTTCAATGCAAAAGCACTGGTCACTTCAACGTCTACCGACTTCTCTTGTTCGGCCTTGTACAGGTCGAACAGAGCGGATATCTCCGGCAAAAGCGGGAGACGGTCGTTTTCGGCAACGACGTGAATGAAGTTCTGTGCCTTGGCATCAAACTTGTCGCCACACACGTCAATAAACGTGGTGGCCTTGTCTGCGCTCGTCAGTCGCGGGGCCTTGAGCACGCGCTGCATGGTGTCATCTTGCGACACTGCTGCAGCCAGGCCGAGCATGGCTGACCAAGAGGCCAGTTGCTGGTGGGCCTGGGCGTGCTCGAAGGCTGCCTTAGCGTAAGGTCGGGCCAACGTGGTCAATTCTGCCATGATCGCCCTCGCTTAAATTTCAGCAGCCAGTTTGTTTACCAGCTCCGCGTGCGCGTTTTGATCGATTGTGGCACCCAGGATCTTCTCGGCGCCGCCGACGGCCAGTGCACCCAGTTGGGCACGCAGCGCGTCTTTGACACTGTTCAGTTCCTGCTCGATCTCGGCCTGAGCCTGGACCTTCACACGGTCAGCGTCGATACGGGCTTTTTCAACAGCCTCTTCAACAATCTGGTTACCGCGTTTCTTGGCTTGCTCAATGATTTCGGCTGCCTGAGCTTTTGCTTCGCGCAGTTGCTGACCCGCTTTATCTTGGGCCAGCTCCAGGTCGCGAGCTGCTCGGGCGGCAGCGTCCAGTCCATCCGCGATCTTCTTCTGACGTTCGTGCAAAGCCGCGATGACCGGAGGCCACACGAACTTCATGCAAAACAGTACAAAAATGAAGAACGCAACGGACTGGCCAATCAGGGTTGCATTAATGTTCACGCCAACACCTCGCTCGTTCGTTGCACATCAAACCAATCACTCGAAGGTTCGAGTGATTAGCCAGCGAGTTGACCAACGAATGGGTTCGCGAAGGTGAAGAACAGAGCGATACCAACACCGATCATGGTTACGGCGTCGAGCAGACCGGCAACGATGAACATTTTGACTTGCAGCATTGGAACCATTTCTGGCTGACGCGCTGCGCCTTCCAGGAACTTGCCGCCCAACAGGCCGAAACCAATTGCGGTACCCAGTGCGCCCAGGCCGATCAACAGTGCAACAGCGATAGCGGTTAGACCAACTACAGTTTCCATCTTTCCTCCCGACTTTTACGTCGTATGGTTTAGGTTTTTTAGATTTTAAAGCGGTAAAACAAATCGTTTCATAAGCCCTGTTCGGGCACCCACCCGTTTGACCGGGTGGGACATCAGACTAGTCGAGACTGGTCTTAATGGTTCTCTTCGTGCGCCATCGACAGGTAAACGATGGTCAGCATCATGAAGATAAACGCCTGCAGGGTGATGATCAGGATGTGGAACACAGCCCACGCCCACTGCAGAACTACGCCCAGGCCGCTAAGCCAGAGCAGACCGCTGCCGAACATCACGGCGATCAGAATGAAGACCAGCTCGCCGGCGTACATGTTGCCGAACAGACGCAGTGCCAAGGAGATTGGCTTGGCGATCAGGGTGACGAATTCCAGCAGGAAGTTCACCGGGATCAACAGCGCTTGCAGGAAAATGTTCTTGCTGCCAAACGGGTGCAGGGTCAGTTCGCCGATGAAGCCGCCGATGCCCTTGACCTTGATGCTGTAGAAAATGATCAACGCGAACACCGACAGGGCCATGCCCAGGGTAGCGTTCGGGTCAGTGGTCGATACGGCACGGAATGGAATGTGCGAATCGCCAGTGATCAGGATGGCCAAATGAGGAATCCAGTCGACCGGGATCAGGTCGACGGCGTTCATCAGGAAGACCCAGACGAAGATGGTCAGTGCCAGCGGTGCAATCACCGGGCTACGGCCATGGAAGCTGTCTTTCACGCTGCCATCGACGAATTCGACCAATACTTCAACGAAGTTCTGCAAAGCACCTGGTTGACCGGAAGTCGCCTTCTTTGCCGCCATGCGGAAAATCAGAACGAAGATCAGACCCAACGCGACCGACCAGCCGAGAGTATCGACGTGGAAAGCCCAGAAGCCCATTTCTTTGGCCTCTGCTGCGGTGTGGGCAAAGCCCCAGCCGCCGGTAGGATGCTGACCGAAGGTCAGGTTCTGCAAGTGGTGCTGGATATAGCCCGAAGCGGTTGTCTCTGCCATGGTTGCCTCAAACGCCCTAAGGTCTCGAAAGTCTTGTTCTCATCAGCAGGGGCGCGAACCAGCTGACCAGTTGGGTCAACACGAAGACGCCGAATACAGCTAGCGGCGCCAATGGCTTCACACCTGCAAACGTCAATGCAAAGAGCACTGCCGTCAGAATTAATTTGCCCGCCTCGCCAGCATAAAAAGACCGGACGATGGCTTGAGCTGCTCGGGCGCCGGAAAACCGAAATGCCCTGTGAGCGAAATAAACATTGGGTAACAAGGCTATCAGGCCTCCGCAGAGTCCTGAGTACCCGGCAACGACTCCGTACCATTGCCACAGCGCCAAAGCAGCGATGAGCAAAACGATAAATTGAGCCATTAGCACCGGAAAAACTGCCAGGCGATGGAACGGCAAGCGGTTTGGCGTGCGGGTTTCCATCACTTTTACTCCCCAATGGTCGGCTGCCAGAATTCAATAACTTGGCATAATTTGTGCCGACAAAATGCGCGCAGAGTATAGGGGCGGTTCAGCCCCTATTCAACTGTCAGGTAGTGATTTCCGACTGCGCGCTACATGAGGAAATGTTTCAGCGGATGTGCGCAAGCACACCTTGAAGCTCGTCGAGAGAGTTATAACCAATCACCAGCTGCCCTTTGCCCTTCTTTCCGTGGCGGATCTGCACCGCAGAGCCTAGGCGCTCGGCCAGGCGCTGCTCAAGTCGAGCGATATCCGGGTCGGGTTTTGCGGCTTCCACAGGCTCCGGTTTGCCACTCAGCCACTGGCGAACCAGTGCCTCAGTCTGGCGCACGGTCAGCCCGCGTGCGACAACGTGTCGCGCCCCCTCAACCTGCTGATTCTCCCGCAAACCCAGTAAAGCACGTGCGTGGCCCATTTCAAGGTCGCCGTGGGACAACATGGTCTTGATGACTTCCGGCAACGCGATCAGGCGCAGCAAATTGGCGACGGTGACGCGGGACTTACCCACAGCCTCGGCGACCTGTTGCTGGGTCAGCTGGAACTCCTGCTGCAAACGCTGCAGGGCCACCGCTTCTTCGATTGGATTGAGGTCTTCGCGCTGGATGTTCTCGATCAGCGCCATGGCGATGGCGGTTTCATCCGGCACATCGCGCACCATCGCCGGGATGGTTTCCTGGCCGGCCTGCTGGCTGGCACGCCAGCGGCGTTCGCCGGCGATGATTTCGAAACGACCGTTGCCAATCGGGCGAACCACGATCGGCTGCATGACGCCCTGGGCCTTGATCGACATCGCCAGCTCTTCCAGCGCCTGGGGATCCATGTCCCGGCGCGGCTGGTACTTGCCGCGCTGGATCAGGTCCAGGGGCAGGTGCTGCAGCTCACGCTGATCGGCTTGTACCGCTTGCTCTTCGAGCGAGCTGACAGTCGGACCACTCAGCAGTGCATCCAGTCCACGTCCGAGACCTCGTTTCTTGACGGCCATGGGGATTCCTTAAGTTGCCTGAGCGGCGGCGGTGCGTGAGTTTTTGCGCTGGCGGCGAACCAGTTCGCCCGCCAATGCCAGGTAGGCGATGGCGCCACGCGATGATTTGTCGTACGCCAGCGCCGGCATGCCATAGCTTGGCGCTTCGGCCAGGCGGATGTTGCGCGGAATTACGGTGTCGTAGAGCTGCTCGCCGAAGTGTTCCTTGAGCTGGGCCGAGACATCGTTCATCAGGCTCAGGCGCGGGTCATACATGGTCCGCAACAGGCCTTCGACTTTCAGGTTAGGGTTCAGCAGTTCGGCGATGCGCTTGATGTTATCCACAAGGTCGCTCAAACCTTCGAGCGCAAAGTACTCGCACTGCATGGGGATAATGACCCCGTCAGCGGCGACCAGTGCGTTCAGGGTCAACATCGACAGCGACGGCGGGCAGTCGATCAAAATGTAATCGTAGTTTTCACGGATCGGCGCCAATGCGCTGCGCAGACGACTTTCTTTCATCTGCATTTCCAGCAGCACCACTTCGGCCGCCGTCAAATCGCGGTTGGCCGGCAACAGCTGGTAACCACCGTGCTCGGAGAAGTGCATGGCCTGGGCCAGGTCGCACTCACCGATCAACAGGTCATAGACCGAGTTTTCCAGGCCGTGTTTATCCACACCGCTACCCATGGTGGCGTTGCCCTGTGGATCGAGATCGATCAACAACACCCGGCGCTTGGTAGCGACCAGGGAAGCTGCGAGGTTGATGCAGGTGGTGGTCTTGCCCACACCACCCTTTTGGTTCGCTATCGCGAATACCTTAGCCATTCTTGCTTGTGTTCCCAATCATGCCGTGCGGCGCAGTATCAGCAGATGGCGTTGGCCTTGGCAACCAGGTACGGCCAGGGCGTGTTCGCTATCGAGGTGGAAGTCTGCCGGCAATGCTACCAGCTCATCGGCGGGATGAACGCCCTTCATTGCCAGCCAACGTGTATCGCGGTCGCCGAGGTGGCGCGTCCAGTTGCTGAAGTTTTCCATGCTGCTGAACGCCCGGGAGATGATCCCGTTGAACGGCTGTTCTGGCTGGAAACTTTCAACGCGACTGTGGATAACTTGCAGGTTATCCAGTTTGAGTTCGAGTTTGACCTGGGTCAGGAAGCGGGTTTTCTTGCCATTGCTGTCCAGGCAGGTCACTTGAGACTCTGGAAACAGGATGGCCAACGGAATGCCCGGCATGCCGCCGCCGCTGCCAACGTCCAGCCAGCGGCCGTTTTCCACAAACGACATGATGCTCAGACTGTCGAGCAAATGACGGGACACCATTTCGTCCGGATCACGCACGGCAGTCAGGTTGTAGGCCTTGTTCCACTTTATCAACAGGGCCAGATAACCCAGCAGCAACGCGTGCTGGATTTCTGTCAGCGTGACACCGAGCTGGCGAGCACCTGTGGATAACTCTTCTGCATGTTGCGAGGTGACCAACGAACTCAAGCGCTTTGCTCCAACTGACGGCCCGCGCCGCGTTTTTTCAAATGAATCATCAACAGCGAAATCGCTGCCGGGGTCACGCCCGGGATACGCGACGCCTGGCCCAACGTCTCTGGACGGGTCGCACCGAGCTTGCTCTGGATCTCTTTGGAGAGACCGGAGATGTTCGTGTAATCGATATCCACAGGCAACTTGGTATTTTCGCTGGCCCGCAGACGAACGATTTCATCCTGTTGGCGATCGATGTAGCCAGCGTACTTGGTCTTGATTTCGACCTGTTCCGCGACCTGTGGATCTTCTGCACCACCGCCCGTCACGGCGATCAGACCAGCGTAGTCGATTTCCGGACGGCTCAAGAGATTGAGCAAGTTGTATTCGTGGGTCAGCGGCGTGCCGAACTTCTCGGAAATCGCATCGCCCTGCTCGGTGCCCGGGCGAACCCAGGTACTTTTCAGGCGCTGCTCTTCCAGATCGATGCTTTCGCGTTTCTTGCAGAACGCTGCCCAACGGGCATCATCGACCAAACCGAGTTCGCGACCTTTTTCGGTCAGACGCAGGTCGGCGTTGTCTTCGCGCAAGATCAGGCGGTATTCGGCCCGGGACGTAAACATCCGGTACGGTTCCTGGGTACCCAGGGTAATCAGGTCATCGACCAACACCCCGATGTACGCCTCGTCGCGACGCGGACACCAGGCGTCTTTGCCCTGTGCACGAAGCGCGGCGTTGGCTCCGGCCAGCAAGCCTTGGGCGCCGGCCTCTTCGTAACCGGTGGTGCCGTTGATTTGTCCGGCGAAGAACAGACCGCCAATCACTTTGGTTTCCAGGCTGTACTTCAGGTCACGCGGGTCGAAGTAGTCGTATTCGATGGCATAGCCCGGGCGAACGATGTGCGCGTTTTCCATGCCGCGGATCGATTGCACGATCTGCAATTGCACGTCGAATGGCAGGGAAGTGGAAATCCCGTTCGGGTACAGCTCGTGGGTGGTCAAGCCTTCCGGTTCGATGAAGACCTGATGGCTTTCCTTGTCGGCAAAGCGGTGGATCTTGTCTTCGATCGAGGGGCAATAACGCGGACCGATGCCTTCGATCTGCCCGGCATCGGAATACATCGGCGAACGGTCGAGGTTCGCGGCGATGATTTCGTGGGTCCGGGCGTTGGTGTGGGTAATCCAGCAGCTGACCTGTTTCGGGTGCTGCTCTTTGGAGCCCATGAACGACATCACCGGGATCGGCGTATCGCCTGCTTGCTCGGTCATCACCGAGAAATCCACGGAACGGCCGTCGATACGCGGCGGCGTACCGGTTTTCAAGCGACCAACACGCAGCGGCAACTCACGCAAGCGGCGAGCCAGGGCAATCGATGGTGGATCACCGGCGCGACCGCCGGAATAATTCTGCATGCCAATGTGGATAAGTCCACCGAGGAAGGTGCCAGTGGTCAACACCACAGAATCGGCGAAGAAACGCAGACCCATTTGGGTGACAACACCGCGCACCGTTTCCTGTTCGACGATCAGGTCATCAGCGGCTTGTTGAAATATCCACAGGTTGGGCTGGTTTTCCAGGGCTTCGCGGACAGCGGCCTTGTACAAAACCCGGTCGGCTTGAGCGCGAGTCGCTCGCACGGCCGGGCCTTTTCGGCTGTTCAACACGCGAAACTGAATACCCCCCTTATCGGTGGCCATGGCCATCGCGCCGCCGAGGGCGTCGATTTCCTTGACCAGGTGGCTTTTGCCGATCCCGCCAATGGCAGGGTTGCAACTCATGGCACCGAGGGTTTCCACGTTATGCGTCAGCAACAGGGTTTTTGCCCCCATACGTGCTGACGCCAGTGCTGCCTCGGTACCGGCATGACCGCCGCCGATGACGATCACTTCAAAACGGGAAGGGAAATCCACCACGCACCTCGTGCCTGCTTCAGTTAGGTAATCCGGAATAGGTTGGTCTCAGGTTTTTGGACCTGGTCGGCAAGTATAGGGACTTCGCCCTTCCTAAAGAACCCTTTGCACAAAATTTAACCAGCTGTGGAGAAGTCGGGGTTATAGAAATTAAAAAGAGAGAAATTTATTAAATCTTTGTTTTTATGTTTATTTCTACTGAGCACCATTTCTGTGGATAGATCTCTACAGGCCTTTATATTCAATATGTACAGAGATTCAAAACCCTGTGGTCATGTGCCAAGGAGGCCCTTGGATAACCGGTGTAAGCCTGTGGATGAAAGGGGTGGTTATCCACAGAGGGGTTTATCTTCAGTTTTCAGGCCCTGTTATCAACTGCCCTTAGTGGCAGTTATTCACAGGGCTTAATTCACAGAAAAGCGTCGAAAGGACGATTTCCGGGCAGGAGAAATCCGCTCAAGCAGAAAGAATCTGCTCGGCACTGGGGGAAGTTTTCAGAAAAGGAGGGAACAGACAGGCACGAATGGCCTGTCTGTGAACAACGAAGGGGCTATTTACCGATGCAGAAGCTGGAAAAGATCCGCCCCAGCAGGTCATCGGAGCTGAAAGCGCCGGTGATTTCACCTAAAGAGTGTTGCGCTTGACGCAGATCTTCAGCCAATAGCTCGCCGGCACCTGCCAACGTCAGCTGCGCACGGCCGTGCTCGAGGGAGGCACTGGCATGGCGCAGCGCCTCCAGGTGACGCCGGCGTGCGCTGAAGCTGCTTTCCGAGGTCTGCTCGTAGCCCATGCAGGTCTTGAGGTGTTCACGCAGCAGCTCAAGGCCCTCGCCCGCAGACTTGGCACTCAAGCTGATGGTGACATGGCCATCGTCGCTGACTTCCAGGGCAATCGCTTCGCCCGTCAGGTCAGCCTTGTTACGGATCAGCGTGACTTTGGCCGGGTCTGGCCGGGTTTCGAGGAATTCTGGCCACAGGGCAAACGGATCCAGGGCTTCCGGCGCGGTGGCATCCACCACCAGCAACACCCGATCCGCTTCGCCGATGGCTTTCAACGCTCGCTCAACGCCGATTTTTTCCACCTGGTCATCGGTATCGCGCAGGCCTGCAGTGTCGACCACGTGCAACGGCATGCCGTCGATGTGGATATGTTCGCGAAGAATGTCCCGGGTGGTGCCGGCAATCTCGGTAACAATCGCCGCTTCACGACCGGCCAAGGCATTGAGCAGGCTGGATTTGCCGGCGTTCGGCCGTCCTGCGATAACGACGTTCATGCCGTCCCGCAGCAAGGCACCCTGCCCGGCTTCGCGCAGCACTGTGGATAATTCATCGCGGACCTTGTCGAGCATGCTCAGCACATGGCCATCGGCGAGGAAGTCGATTTCTTCTTCCGGGAAGTCGATGGCGGCTTCAACGTAGATGCGCAAACCGATCAATTGCTCGGTGAGGTTATGCACACGCTGGGAAAACGCACCTTGCAAGGAACGCAGGGCATTACGCGCAGCCTGTGCAGAACTGGCCTCGATCAAATCGGCAATCGCCTCGGCCTGGGCCAGGTCGAGTTTGTCGTTGAGGAAGGCGCGTTCGCTGAATTCACCCGGTCGGGCCAGGCGACAACCCAATTCCAGGCAGCGCTTGAGCAGCATATCCAGGACGATCGGACCGCCGTGGCCCTGGAGTTCCAGCACATCTTCGCCGGTGAACGAGTTTGGACCGGGGAAATACAAGGCGATGCCTTCGTCCAGTACCTCTTCGGTTTCACTCAGGAACGGGCCGTAATGGGCGTAACGCGGTTTCAGTTCGCGACCGCTGATGGCTTTGGCCGCCACACTCGCCAGCGGCCCGGAAATACGGACGATGCCCACCCCGCCGCGACCTTGAGCGGTGGCGACGGCGGCGATGGTTTCACGAGGAACGCTCATAAACCGGTATCCAGACAAAAGTGACAGATAGCAAAACGCCCCACTAGGGGGCGTTTTGAGTGGTTATCCACAGAGTAAGTTACGCAGCGGCTTTTTTGGTAGCCGCTTCGATCTTACGCGTGATGTACCACTGTTGGCTGATGGACAGGCAGTTGTTGACCACCCAGTACAGCACCAGACCCGCCGGGAACCACAGGAAGAAGAAGGTGAAGATGATTGGCATCAGCTTCATCACCTTGGCCTGCATCGGATCCGGAGGCGTTGGGTTCAACCGCTGCTGGATAAACATGGTTGCACCCATGATGATCGGCAGAATGAAGAACGGGTCCTTGATCGACAGGTCAGTAATCCACAGCATGAACGGCGCTTGGCGCATTTCCACGCTTTCCAGCAGAACCCAGTACAGCGAAAGGAAAACCGGCATCTGCACCAGGATCGGCAAGCAGCCGCCCAGCGGATTGATTTTCTCTTTCTTGTACAGCTCCATCATGGCTTGGGACATTTTCTGCCGGTCGTCGCCATGCTGCTCTTTCAGCAATGCCAGTTTCGGTGCCACTGCACGCATGCGCGCCATGGATTTGTAGCTGGCAGCCGACAGAGGGAAGAAAAGCCCCTTGATCAGCATGGTCAGGAAGATGATCGACCAGCCCCAGTTACCGACAATGGCGTGGATGTGTTGCAGCAACCAGAAGATTGGCTGGGCAATGAACCACAGAATGCCGTAGTCGACGGTCAGTTCCAGACCTGGGGACAACTCTTTCAGAACAGCCTGGCTTTTCGGGCCGGCGTACAGAACAGCGCTGATTTCACCTTTGGCACCTGGCGCAACGGTCACTGCCGGAGCGGTGTAACCGATGATGTAGTTGCCTTTGCTGTCTTTACGGGTCTGGACGACATTGTTTTCGCCCTTGGCCGGAATCCAGGCGGTCACAAAGTAGTGTTGCAACCAGGCAACCCAACCACCGTTCACGGTTTCTTTCAGCTGAGCCTTGTCCATGTCCTTCATCGACACTTTCTTGTACGGCTCGTTACTTGTCCACAGGGCGGCGCCCAGGTAAGTCGCGGTACCGGTGGCCGTGCTGGAAGAAGGATCGGAACTGGCATCACGCTTCAGTTGCGCGAACATCGCGCCGGACCAAGGCTTGGCGCTTTCGTTGTCGATCAGGTAGGAAACGGTTACGTCATACAGGCCACGTTTCACGGTGAAACGCTTGATGTAGTTGACGCCGTCCTTGCTGAACTTCAGGTCCACGACCAATTGGTCCTGACCGTCAGCCAACTGATAAATCTTCTTCTCCGAAGCGTAAACCGGACGACCGGTTGGACTTGCGTCCGGACCGTCGGCGCCGATCAAACCGCTCTGGGCCAGATAAGTCCGCTCGTTGCCGTTATCAAACAACTGGAATGGAATTTCCGGATGGTCCTGGCGACGTGGATACAGCGGCAGCGTCAGCTGGGCAACATCACCACCTTGTGGATCGATGGCCAGGTTGAGCACATCCGTTTTGATCTGGATGAGGTCTTTACTGACAGCTACCGGAGTTTCGGCAGGTGCAGTGCTGGTATCGCTTGCGGCGCGGGGAATGTCGTCACTGACAGAAGCATTATTGCCAGTCGCCGTGTCCGGTAGGCCCGGTGCGGTAGTACTGGAAGCAACATTCTGAGTCGGCAGGGCAGCCTGGCCATAGTCCTGGTTCCATTTAAGAACCATAACGTAGGACACGATTGCCAGGGCGACGATCAGGATCGTGCGTTTGATATCCATGATTACTCGGCCATCGAAGAAGAACGGGAGGTAGGGATAGGCGGAACCGGGTCATAACCACCGGGATTCCACGGATGACAGCGACCTAAACGACGAAAGGCCAGCCAGCCACCGCGCAGAAGGCCATGATTTTCTATGGCTTCGTACGCGTAGCAGGAACAACTGGGGTAGAAACGACAGTGACTGGCCATCAGGGGACTAATGGCATAGCGATAAAACTGGATCGGAACGAGTGCCAGTTTACGCATCAGGACTGTCTACCCCTACAGTTTCGGTTTTAACTGCTGGTACTGGCGTGCTGCGTGCCAGACGCTTCCAGAGTTTGCCGAAATGCTGAATCAATTCGGGGTTTTCTACGTCCCCCAAACCTTTGCGCGCGACGATAACAATGTCCCAACCGACCAGTGAATCCTGGTTCAGGCGAAACGATTCGCGCATCAGACGTTTGAGGCGATTGCGCTCGACGGAGAGCTTTACGCTCTTTTTCCCGATAACCAGCCCGAGACGGGGGTGATCAAGATCGTTGTTGCGCGCAAGGAGCAGGAGATTTTTCCCCGGAACCTTGCCGGTAGGGGAGTCAAAGACTGCTTTGAAATGCCGGGGCGTAAGCAAACGCTTGTCCCGACTGAAGTCCTGACTCACCTCCAGTGCCGGATTATCAAACTGCCAGACGCGCACGACCTTTGGCGCGACGACGCGACAGGACGGCACGACCGTTTTTGGTAGCCATGCGAGCACGGAAACCGTGGGTACGAGCGCGTTTGATAGTGCTTGGTTGGAAAGTACGTTTCATTGTCGTGTTACCTGGTTCGTCCACAACGGGCCGGAATGGCCCCCGTTTTAAGAGACCGGGGATTCTAGAGAAAGCAAGCCTCTAGGTCAATTTCCAACCAGCGTTTCCTTATAAATAGATCTCCAGGGGTTTCTCGCCCGACGCTCCTTCGCTAGATATAGAAATAAAGAAGGGAATTATTTAAAGCTTTTCTGTAAAGCTTATAAAAGCTAGGGACGCCATCTGCTGTGGATAACTGCCTTTAGCCCTTCTAATCCGTGATGTACAGGGAATGACAACTACGGTGGAAAACGGTGGTCAGCCTGTGCTGCGCTGTCGGATAAGCTGTGTGTGGAATGGCCAGTTATCCACAGGCCAGTTATCCACCGAGTTTACCCCCCACTTGTCCAGTGCCCTCATGGGCGGTTATCCACAGAGCTTATGCACATACCGCTGGTCGCCTTTTAAGTAGTTAACGCGTTGATAATTCATGGGCTGTGCGCAACCTGCATGTGGATAAGTGCGCGTCTGGCCGCTACAATGGCCGCTTGTTTTTGCCTCACCGGCTTTCAACTTAGGGGATATCCGTGTCAGTGGAACTTTGGCAGCAGTGCGTGGAGCTTTTGCGCGATGAGCTGCCTGCCCAACAATTCAACACTTGGATCCGTCCACTACAGGTCGAAGCCGAAGGCGATGAGTTGCGTGTCTACGCACCGAATCGTTTTGTTCTCGACTGGGTCAACGAAAAGTACCTGGGCCGCGTCCTCGAACTGATGGATGAGCATGGCAATGGCATGGCGCCGGTGCTTTCCTTATTAATAGGCAGCAAACGCAGTTCGGCCCCGCGTGCGGCACCCAACGCCCCGCTGGCCGCTGCGGCGTCCCAGGCGCAAGTCTCCCAGGCACCGGTCAGCGCACCCGCGCCTGCCCCGGCCGCCACACAGACCAAACGCGCAACCCAAAAGATTGCCGACGTCAGTGAAGAGCCATCCCGCGACAGTTTCGATCCAATGGCCGGCGCCAGTTCGCAACAGGCCCCGGTTCGCGCCGAACAACGCACCGTCCAGGTGGAAGGCGCGCTCAAGCACACCAGCTACCTGAACCGAACGTTCACGTTCGAGAACTTCGTCGAAGGTAAGTCCAACCAACTGGCCCGGGCTGCGGCCTGGCAAGTGGCGGACAACCCGAAGCATGGTTACAACCCGCTCTTCCTTTATGGTGGCGTCGGCTTGGGTAAGACCCACTTGATGCACGCTGTGGGTAACCACCTATTAAAGAAGAACCCGAATGCCAAGGTCGTGTACTTGCATTCCGAGCGTTTCGTGGCCGACATGGTCAAGGCGCTGCAACTGAACGCGATCAACGAGTTCAAGCGCTTCTACCGTTCGGTGGACGCCCTGCTGATCGATGACATTCAGTTCTTCGCTCGCAAGGAACGTTCCCAGGAAGAGTTTTTCCACACCTTCAACGCCCTGCTTGAAGGTGGCCAGCAGGTCATTCTCACCAGTGACCGCTACCCGAAAGAAATCGAAGGCCTCGAAGAGCGCCTCAAGTCCCGCTTCGGCTGGGGCCTGACGGTGGCTGTCGAGCCGCCGGAGCTGGAAACCCGCGTGGCGATCCTGATGAAAAAGGCCGACCAGGCCAAAGTCGATCTGCCCCACGATGCGGCGTTCTTCATTGCCCAACGTATTCGCTCCAACGTCCGTGAGCTCGAAGGCGCGCTGAAGCGCGTGATCGCCCACTCGCACTTCATGGGCCGCGACATCACCATCGAGCTGATTCGCGAATCCTTGAAAGATCTGTTGGCGCTGCAAGACAAACTGGTCTCTGTGGATAACATTCAGCGCACCGTCGCCGAGTACTACAAGATCAAGATCTCCGACTTGCTGTCCAAGCGTCGTTCACGCTCGGTCGCACGTCCGCGTCAGGTTGCAATGGCCCTCTCCAAAGAGTTGACTAACCACAGCCTGCCGGAAATCGGCGATGTGTTTGGCGGCCGCGACCACACGACCGTTTTGCACGCCTGCCGCAAGATCAACGAACTTAAGGAATCCGACGCGGACATCCGCGAGGACTACAAGAACCTGCTGCGTACACTGACCACTTGATGAACACCAGCGCAGCTTATTAAGGCAAGGGACTAGACCATGCATTTTACCATTCAACGCGAAGCCCTGTTGAAACCCCTGCAACTGGTCGCAGGCGTCGTCGAGCGCCGACAGACCTTGCCGGTGCTCTCCAACGTGCTGCTGGTTGTCGAAGGCCAGCAGCTGTCGCTGACCGGTACAGACCTGGAAGTCGAGCTGGTCGGTCGTGTGCAACTCGAAGAGCCGGCTGATCCAGGTTCCATCACCGTGCCTGCGCGCAAGTTGATGGACATCTGCAAGAGCCTGCCGAACGACGCGCTGATCGACATCAAGGTCGATGAGCAGAAGCTCGTGGTGAAGGCTGGCCGTAGCCGCTTCACCCTGTCGACCTTGCCGGCCAACGATTTCCCGACGGTGGAAGAAGGCCCGGGTTCGCTGACTTGCAGCCTGGAGCAAAGCAAACTGCGTCGTCTGATCGAACGCACCAGCTTCGCCATGGCCCAGCAGGACGTGCGTTACTACCTCAACGGCATGCTGCTGGAAGTGTCCGAAGGCATCATCCGCGCCGTGGCCACCGACGGTCACCGTCTGGCCATGTGCTCGATGAAGGCCGACATCGGTCAGCCGGATCGTCACCAGGTGATCGTGCCGCGCAAGGGTATCCTTGAACTGGCGCGCCTGCTGACCGAGCCGGATGGCCTCGTCAGCATCGTCCTCGGTCAGCACCACATCCGTGCGACTACCGGCGAATTCACCTTCACCTCGAAACTGGTCGACGGCAAATTCCCGGATTACGAGCGCGTTCTGCCGAAGGGCGGCGACAAACTGGTACTCGGCGACCGCCAGGCCCTGCGTGAAGCCTTCAGCCGCACCGCGATCCTGTCCAACGAGAAGTACCGCGGTATTCGTCTGCAATTGGCCAACGGTCAGTTGAAGATCCAGGCCAACAACCCGGAGCAGGAAGAAGCGGAAGAAGAAGTCGGCGTTGAATACAACGGCGGCAATCTGGAAATCGGCTTCAACGTGAGCTACCTGCTCGACGTGCTGGGCGTGATGACCACCGAGCAGGTTCGCCTGATCCTGTCCGACTCCAACAGCAGTGCGCTGGTGCAAGAGTCCGACAACGACGACTCGGCTTACGTTGTCATGCCGATGCGTCTGTAATCATGCTCAGCAGAAGCTAGATGTCCTTAAGTCGCGTCTCGGTCACCGCGGTGCGCAATCTGCACCCGGTGACCTTCTCCCCCTCTCCCCGAATCAACATTCTTTACGGCGCCAACGGCAGCGGCAAAACCAGTGTTCTGGAAGCCATTCATCTGCTGGGGCTTGCCCGTTCGTTTCGTAGCAGCCGTCTTTTGCCCGTCATTCAGTACGAGCAATTGGCGTGCACGGTGTTTGGGCAGGTGGAATTGTCCGAGGGCGGGCACAGCGCCTTGGGGATTTCCCGGGACCGACAAGGCGAGTTCCAGATCCGCATCGATGGGCAGAACGCCCGTAGCGCGGCGCAGTTGGCGGAGATCCTGCCATTGCAACTGATCAACCCCGACAGCTTCCGGCTGTTGGAGGGCGCGCCGAAGATTCGCCGGCAGTTTCTCGACTGGGGTGTGTTCCACGTGGAACCGCGATTCATGTCCACCTGGCAGCGCTTGCAGAAGGCCCTGCGCCAGAGAAACTCTTGGCTGCGGCATGGTACACTTGACGCCGTTTCGCAAGCGGTTTGGGACAGGGAACTGTGCCAGGCCAGTGCAGAAATTGATGAATACCGCCGCGCTTATATCAAAGCCTTGAAACCAGTCTTTGAACAGACCTTGAGCGAACTGGTTGAGCTCGAAGGTTTGACGCTCAGCTATTACCGCGGATGGGACAAGGACCGCGAGTTGAGTGCAGTGCTCGCCGGGTCCCTGCAGCGGGATCAGCAAATGGGTCATACCCAAGCCGGACCACAACGCGCTGATTTGCGTCTTAGATTGGGCGCACATAACGCCGCGGATATTTTGTCCCGGGGTCAGCAGAAGTTAGTGGTCTGTGCATTGCGGATTGCCCAGGGGCACTTGGTTAGCCAGGCCCGACGCGGCCAGTGTATTTATCTGGTGGATGACCTGCCGTCCGAACTGGACGAGCAACACCGCCGTGCGCTTTGCCGCTTGCTGGAAGACTTACGCTGCCAGGTGTTTATCACCTGTGTAGATCACGAATTATTGAGGGAAGGCTGGCAGACGGAAACGCCAGTCGCTCTGTTCCACGTGGAACAGGGCCGTATCACCCAGACCCACGACCATCGGGAGTGAAGGCATTGAGCGAAGAAAATACGAATACCTACGACTCAACGAGCATTAAAGTGCTGAAAGGCCTGGATGCCGTACGCAAACGTCCCGGTATGTACATTGGTGACACCGACGATGGTAGCGGTCTGCACCACATGGTCTTCGAGGTAGTCGACAACTCCATCGATGAAGCGCTCGCTGGCCACTGCGACGATATCAGCATCATTATCCACCCGGATGAGTCCATCACCGTGCGCGACAACGGTCGTGGCATCCCGGTAGACGTGCATAAAGAAGAAGGCGTTTCCGCAGCCGAGGTCATCATGACCGTGCTGCACGCCGGCGGTAAGTTCGACGACAACTCCTATAAAGTTTCCGGCGGCCTGCACGGTGTGGGCGTATCGGTAGTGAACGCCCTGTCCGAAGAGCTTGTTCTCACGGTGCGCCGCAGCGGCAAGATCTGGGAGCAGACCTACATCCACGGTGTTCCGAAAGAGCCGATGAAAATCGTTGGCGAGAGCGAAACCACCGGTACCCAGATTCACTTCAAGCCGTCCGACCTGACCTTCAAGAACATCCATTTCAGCTGGGACATCCTGGCCAAGCGGATTCGTGAACTGTCCTTCCTCAACTCCGGTGTCGGCATCGTCCTCAAGGACGAGCGCAGCGGCAAGGAAGAGTTGTTCAAGTACGAAGGCGGCCTGCGTGCGTTCGTTGAATACCTGAACACCAACAAGACTCCGGTCAACCAGGTGTTCCACTTCAACATCCAGCGTGAAGACGGCATCGGCGTTGAAATCGCCCTGCAGTGGAACGACAGCTTCAACGAGAACCTGTTGTGCTTCACCAACAACATTCCACAGCGCGACGGCGGTACTCACCTGGTGGGTTTCCGTTCCGCACTGACGCGTAACCTGAACACCTACATCGAAGCGGAAGGCCTGGCGAAGAAACACAAAGTTGCCACCACTGGTGACGATGCCCGTGAAGGCCTGACCGCGATCATTTCGGTGAAGGTTCCGGATCCGAAGTTCAGCTCCCAGACCAAAGACAAGCTGGTTTCTTCCGAAGTGAAGACCGCGGTCGAACAGGAAATGGGCAAGTACTTCTCCGACTTCCTGCTGGAAAACCCGAACGAAGCCAAGCTGGTCGTCGGCAAGATGATCGACGCGGCCCGTGCCCGTGAAGCGGCGCGTAAAGCCCGTGAGATGACCCGTCGTAAAGGCGCGCTGGATATCGCCGGCCTGCCGGGCAAACTGGCTGACTGCCAGGAAAAAGACCCTGCCCTGTCCGAACTGTACCTCGTGGAAGGTGACTCTGCTGGCGGCTCCGCCAAGCAGGGTCGCAACCGTCGCACCCAGGCCATCCTGCCGTTGAAAGGCAAGATCCTGAACGTCGAGAAAGCGCGCTTCGACAAGATGATCTCTTCGCAAGAAGTGGGCACCTTGATCACTGCGCTGGGTTGCGGCATTGGCCGTGACGAATACAACATCGCCAAACTGCGTTACCACAACATCATCATCATGACCGATGCTGACGTCGACGGTTCGCACATCCGTACCCTGCTGCTGACCTTCTTCTTCCGTCAGTTGCCGGAGCTGATCGAGCGCGGTTACATCTACATCGCCCAGCCGCCGCTGTACAAGGTCAAGAAAGGCAAGCAAGAGCAATACATCAAAGACGACGACGCCATGGAAGAGTACATGACGCAGTCGGCCCTGGAAGACGCGAGCCTGCACCTGAACGAGGACGCTCCGGGTATCTCCGGACCAGCCCTTGAGCGCCTGGTGAATGACTTCCGTCTGGTCATGAAGACCCTCAAGCGCCTGTCGCGCCTGTACCCACAGGAACTGACCGAGCACTTCATTTACCTGCCTGCTGTCACCCTGGAGCAACTGTCCGATCACGCAGTGATGCAAGACTGGATGGCCAAGTTCGAAGTTCGCCTGCGTACCGTCGAGAAGTCCGGCCTGGTCTACAAAGCCAGCCTGCGTGAAGACCGTGAACGTAACGTCTGGCTGCCAGAGGTCGAACTGATCTCCCACGGCCTGTCGAACTACATCACTTTCAACCGCGACTTCTTCGGCAGCAACGATTACAAAACTGTCGTTTCCCTGGGAGCTCAACTGAGCACCTTGCTCGACGACGGCGCGTACATCCAGCGCGGCGAGCGCAAGAAACCGGTCACCGAATTCAAGGAAGCCCTTGAATGGCTGATGGCTGAAAGCACCAAGCGTCACACCATCCAGCGATACAAAGGTCTGGGCGAGATGAACCCGGATCAGCTGTGGGAAACCACCATGGACCCAGCTCAGCGCCGGATGCTCAAAGTGACCATCGAAGACGCCATTGGCGCGGACCAGATCTTCAACACCCTGATGGGTGATGCGGTCGAACCCCGTCGTGACTTCATCGAAAGCAACGCCTTGGCGGTTTCCAACCTGGACTTCTGATCCAGCGGCAGCGCCAAAACGAAAAAGGCCAACGCACATGCGTTGGCCTTTTTTATGGTTTCGGGAAAATCAAAAGTTCACGGCCTTCGGCAGCACCTACAGATATTGCATTTCAAATGTAGGAGCCGCCGAAGGCTGCGATCTTTTGATCTCATTCGTTTGTGGGGCCCCACACTCTCCAACCGATACCCATACCCATAAATCGTCAGCAACTGCCAACCCCGATCCGCCGTCAGCCCCAATTTATTGCGCAGGCGATAAATGTGCGTGTCCAGCGGCCGTGAAGACACCATCTCTTCATGACTCCAGAACCGCCCATACAGATACTCCCGGGACAATGGCCGGCCGAGATTGGTAAACAAGCAACGGGCCAGGCTGTATTCCCGCTCGGTCATGCCGATTGGCGTGCCGGCGCGGGTGACGGTCAGGTCGGCGTCGTCGAATACCAGGTCATTGAAACTCAAGGCTTCGGTGGCCGTCGCCCGTTGCTGGCTATGTCTGCGCAACACGGCAGCGACCCGGGCTTTCAATTCGTTGGGGCGGAACGGTTTGCTGACGTAGTCGTCGGCCCCGGCATTCAGAGCCTGGACGATGTCGCTCTCGGCGTCGCGGCTGGTGAGCATGATGGCGGCTGGCGGCGCGTCCATGTGTTCGCGGGTCCAGCGCAGCAGCGAGAGTCCGCTGAGGTCCGGCAGTTGCCAGTCGAGGATCAACAGGTCGAAGGTTTCCCGGCGTAGCTGGCGCAACAGGTCTTCCCCGCGCTCGAAGCTGTGCAATGACCAGGGCTGTTCGCCCGGTTCGGCCATTTGCCGCAGGGTCTGTTCCACCCGGCGTAATTCGGCGGGTTCATCGTCCAGTATCGCGACGCGCATGTGCGGCAGTTCCTTGATGGCGGGTGGGCGGTAGACGATACCGGCTCGGCCTGGGGAGTGAAAGTAAGCGGCGCCCCATTGGTCGTCGTCCGCTATGATTCTCCAGGTTCAATCTACCAATCAGACCAGTGACTCATGAACCTAATTCCCCGGCCCCTCCCCTATCCTTTTTTTCCATGACGAATCAGCGTCGCCGCGAGAGTCGCGAGCCCACTCAAGTTCAGCGTTTGTTCCGGCAATTGGTCCGTGAATGGTTGTGGATAAGTCTGACCCTGCTGCCGTTGACGGCGCTGCTTTCCTACAGCGCCCAATCGGATGGACCCGAAGGTTCGGGCGCGATGGGAGCGTTGATCTCGGTTAGCCTGGTGGCCTGTGTACTCGGCTTAATGTTGCTGCGCCCGCGCCTGGCGCTTTGGTTGACCTTGGGCGGCATGAGTTGCGCGCTACTGATCAGCGCCGGTCTGGCCGAGTTGCGTTGGTGGTGGTCCCCGACAGCGAGCCTGATGGGCATGTTGTTCGGTTACCTGATCTGGAACTGGCGGCGACTGAGCGTGGTGCTGACCTATTTCGGCTGGGAGCTGGCCCGTCTGGACAACGAACCGAAAGTGTTCCCGGAGCGCCGCCGCGTGCAGTTTCCTACGGGGGATCATTTGCAGCGGCAAATCATGGCCCTGGAACAAGCCATGAGTCGCACCCGCGACACCCGACGCTTTATCGCCGATGGCCTGGAGTATTTGCCGGTCGCGACGTTGATCAGCGATCCCCAAGGCCGGATTTTGCTCGGCAACCGCAACGCTCGAGACGTGTTTGGCGCTGAGCTGGCCGGTGATGACGTGCTCGAGCAATTGGCGCGCCTGGGTTACCCGGAACTGCTCGATGGATCGCGCCCGCCCTTGTCGACTTTGGCCCTGGTCGAGTTCAGGGATATCAAGGGTCGTAGCCTGCGCCTGGAGCGTGCGGCACTGCTGCCAGTGGACGGTGAGACGCCGATCGGTTGGCTGCTGAGCCTGACCGACCTGAGTGTCGAACGCGATGCCGAGGAACAACGTGGCGTGCTGCTGCGTTTTTTGTCCCATGACCTGCGCGCGCCGCATTCGGCGATCCTGGCCCTGCTCGATGTGCATCGCCAGCAAATCGGCGGCGATACGCAGCTGTTCGATCAGATCGAGCGCCAGGTGCGCAGGGCGTTGGACCTCACGGACGGTTTCGTGCAATTAGCCAGAGCCGAGTCCGAGACCTATGAATTCCAGCCCAGTCTGTTCGCCATGCTGGTGCTGGATGTGTTCGACCAGGCCCTGAGCATCGCGCAGCTGAAACAGATCGAGTTGGTCCATTACCTGGAGGACGATGCCCAGGAAAGCCTGATCATGGCCGATCAGGGGCTGCTGACCCGTGCGTTGTTCAACCTGTTGGAGAACGCCATCAAGTACAGCGATGCCGGCACGCGCATCAGTCTGCAAGTCAGTTGCAGTGCAGGATGGCTGAAGTGTGAACTGGCCGATCAAGGCAAAGGCATCGCCGCCCATGAGTTGCCTGAGCTGTTCAATCAGTACCGACGCTTTTCTTCGGCTCAAGGTATTGATGGCGTGGGATTAGGGTTGTCGATGGTTAAAGCCGTGGTGGATCACCACGGTGGGCAGATCGAGTGCCAGAGTGAGGTGGGCAAAGGCACCCGTTTCAGCCTGCATTTTCCCCTGCTGGATCAGTAAATCGCGGGCATAAAAAACCGGCTATATCAGCCGGTTTTTTTACGTCCGAAAAAAACTTATGCACCTTTTCCGGAATTTTATGAGCTTAAGAAATATGTATATAAATCATAGCTATACAGACTAAATCCGCTGTTTTTCAACAAAACGGTACACAGGTTATCCACAGAATCTCAGACAGCCACTTGATCCGTCGCGGCGGGGGCCTGAGGGGCCGGTGGCAGCGAACCCATATCGCGTTGCATCTGTTCGTTCCAGGCCTGGACTCGATCGTTCAGCGCAGCAATGGCTCGCGGCCCGCTGCCCTCGGCGTACATCGGTTCGCCGATGATCACAGTGATCACGCCTTGCTTCTTTGCCCAACCGGTTTTCGGCCAAAACTTGCCGGCATTGTGTGCAATCGGCAGCACCGGAAGTGCGGCGTTGACCGCCAAAGCGCTACCGCCCCGTGAGAACTTTCCGACAGTGCCGTAGGGAACACGAGTGCCCTCAGGGAAGATCAGCACCCAGACGCCGTCCTTCAGCAACTCATCGCCCTTTTTCGCCACATGCTTGAGCGCGGCTTTCGGGTTATCGCGGTCGATGGCGATCGGTCGCAGCATCGCCATCGCCCAACCGAAGAACGGCACAAAGAGCAGGGAACGCTTGAGGACCTGGCTCAACGGCTCGAAATAAGCCGAGAGAAAGAACGTCTCCCAAGTGCTCTGATGATTCGATTGAATCACGCAAGGTTGGTCCGGCACGTTCTCGGCACCCTTCACTTCATAGCGGATGCCCAGGAACACTTTGCTCAACCACAGCGCGCAGCGGCACCAGTACACATTGATAAAGCGATAACGCGCCTTGAACGGCAGAAATGGCGCGATAAAAAAGCTCAGGCTGCACCAGAGCAACGAGCTGGTGCCCAGCAGCAGGTAAAAGAGGAAGGTTCTGATGGCCTGCAATATCGACATGGTGACGTTTACCGTGCGGGCTCTGCCCGTCTATATAAAGCGCAATCCCGATCAATCCTTGGTCAGGAATCTCGAAACGCTCTAATTGTGGATAAGTTCTGCGGCAATCGCCGCCAGATCGTCAAAAATCAAGGTGCCTGCCGGTAGGGCCTTGCCCAAAGTCTTTTCGCCTTTCCCGGTCTTTACCAAAACTGGCTGAGAATCGACGGCTTTTGCGGCTTCCAGGTCACCAAGGGTATCGCCGACAAACCATAGATCAGTCAGCGACACGTTGTAATGCGCGGCGATGGTTTTCAACATCCCGGGTTTTGGCTTGCGGCAATCGCAGCCGTCGTCCGGCCCGTGGGGGCAATAGACGATCAGCCCGACCTCACCACCCTGCTCCGCCACCAGTGAGCGCAAGCGCTCGTGCATGGCGTCCAGGGTGGCGATGTCGTAATAGCCGCGAGCGATGCCCGACTGGTTGGTAGCGACCGCCACCGTCCAGCCGGCCTTGCTCAACTGCGCGATGGCTGCGATCGAACCGGGGAGCGGAATCCACTCCTCCACCGACTTGATGTAAGCGTCGGAGTCGTAATTGATCACCCCGTCCCGATCGAGAATCAGCAGTTTCAAACTGTCTTACCCCAGCAGCGAAATGTCGGCAACGCCGAGGAACAGCCCACGCAGACGCGACAGCAAGGCATAACGGTTGGCGCGCACCTTGGCATCCTCCGCATTGACCATCACCGCTTCGAAGAACGCATCCACCGGCTCGCGCAAGGCAGCCAGGCGCGCCAGCGATTCGCTGTACTGACGCGCAGCGGCCATCGGCTGGACAGCCTGGTCAGCCTGCTGGATCGCCGAGTACAGGGAGAACTCGTTGGCGTTGTCGAAGTACTTGGCTTCCACTACCGACGGAATCGAGCCTTCGGCTTTGCTCAGCAGGTTCGAAACGCGCTTGTTCACCGCAGCCAGGGCGGCGGCTTCCGGCAATTTGCGGAACGCTTCTACCGCTTGAACACGCTGATCGAAGTCCAGTGCGGAACCCGGTTTCAGCGCACGCACCGACAGGTAAGTGCCGACATCCACGCCTTCGTCTTCGTAACGGGCACGCAGACGGTCGAAGATAAACTCCAGCACCAAATCGTTCAGGCCGGCAGCCTTGATCTTGGCGCCGAACGCGTTCACGGCAAAAGCCACGGCGTCGTTCAGGTCGAGGTCGAGCTTCTTGTCGATCAGGATGCGCAACACGCCCAGTGCCGCACGGCGCAGGGCATACGGGTCTTTGCTACCGGTAGGCAGCATGCCGATGCCGAAGATGCCGACCAGGGTGTCGAGTTTGTCGGCGATGGCCACGGCCGCACCGGTCAGGGTGGTCGGCAGTTCAGCGCCGGCACCGCGAGGCATGTACTGCTCGTTCAGGGCCAGAGCGACTTCTTCCGGCTCGCCGTCGTTGAGGGCGTAGTAGTAACCGGCGACGCCTTGCATCTCCGGGAACTCACCGACCATCTCGGTCGCCAGGTCGCACTTGGACAGCAGGCCGGCACGGGAGGCCCAGGCTGCGTTGCCGCCAATGCGCTGCGCGATGTACGCGGCCAGTTTGGAAACGCGCTCGGCCTTGTCATAGACGCTGCCGAGTTTTTCCTGGAACACCACGTTTTGCAGGCGCAGGTTGAAGTCTTCGAGTTTCTGCTTCTTGTCTTGCTTGAAGAAGAACTCGGCGTCGGTCAGGCGTGGGCGAACCACTTTCTCGTTACCGGCGATGATCTGCTGCGGGTCTTTGCTTTCGATGTTGGCCACGGTAATGAAACGTGGCAGCAACTTGCCGTCGGCATCCAGCAGGCAGAAGTACTTCTGGTTGTCCTGCATGGTGGTGATCAGGGCTTCTTGCGGCACATCGAGGAAACGCTCCTCGAACGAGCACACCAGCGGCACCGGCCATTCAACCAGCGCGGTCACTTCATCGAGCAAGGCTGGAGGAACGATGGCGGTGCCTTCCTGCATGGTCGCCAGTTCTTCGGTGCGCTTGCTGATGATGGCGCGACGCTCGTTGGCATCGGCCAATACGTAGGCTGCACGCAGGTCGGCCAGGTAGTTGGCCGGCGCCGTGATGCGCACGCTTTGTGGGTGATGGAAGCGGTGGCCACGGGAATCGCGGCCAGCCTTCTGGGCGAGGATCGTGCAGTCGATGACCTGGTCACCGAGCAGCATCACCAGCCACTGGGTCGGACGCACGAATTCTTCCTTGCGAGCGCCCCAGCGCATGCGCTTCGGGATCGGCAGGTCGTTCAGGGAGTCTTCGACGATGGTCGGCAGCAGGCTCGCGGTCGGTTTGCCGGCGATGCTCTGGCTGTAACGCAGTTTCGGACCGCTCTGATCGATTTCGCTCAGGTCGACGCCGCACTTCTTGGCAAAGCCCAGTGCTGCTTGGGTCGGGTTGCCATCGGCATCGAAGGCAGCCTGACGCGGCGGGCCGTCGAGGTTGATGCTGCGATCCGGTTGCTGGGTCGCCAGTGCGGTGATCAGCACGGCCAGGCGACGCGGCGCGGCGTACACGGTTTTGGCTTCGTAGTTCAAGCCAGCGGCTTGCAGGCCTTTGTCGATACCGGCCAGGAACGCATCGGCCAGGGTGTTCAGGGCTTTGGGTGGCAGTTCTTCGGTGCCCAATTCAACCAGGAAATCCAGAGCACTCATTGTGCAGCCTCCAGCTTAGCCAACACTTCATCACGCAGGTCCGGGGTTGCCATCGGGAAGCCCAGCTTGGCGCGAGCCAGCAGGTAGGCTTGCGCAACGGAACGCGCCAGGGTGCGTACACGCAGGATGTATTGCTGACGCGCAGTCACCGAGATTGCCCGGCGCGCATCCAGCAGGTTGAAGGTATGGGACGCCTTCAACACCATTTCGTAGCTCGGCAACGGCAGCGGCTGGTCGAGTTCGATCAGGCGCTTGGCTTCGCTTTCGTAGAAATCGAACAGCTCGAACAGCTTCTCGACGTTGGCGTGTTCAAAGTTGTAGGTCGATTGCTCGACTTCGTTCTGGTGGAACACGTCGCCGTAGGTGACTTTGCCCATCGGGCCGTCAGCCCAGACCAGGTCGTAAACCGAGTCCACGCCTTGCAGGTACATGGCCAGACGCTCAAGACCGTAAGTGATCTCGCCGGTCACCGGGTAGCATTCGATGCCGCCCGCTTGCTGGAAGTACGTGAACTGCGTCACTTCCATGCCGTTGAGCCAGACTTCCCAGCCAAGACCCCAGGCGCCCAGGGTTGGCGACTCCCAGTTGTCTTCGACGAAGCGAATGTCGTGGACCAACGGGTCCAGGCCAACGTGCTTGAGGGAGCCCAGGTACAGTTCCTGGAAGTTGTCCGGGTTCGGCTTCAGGACTACCTGGAACTGGTAGTAGTGCTGCAGACGGTTCGGGTTTTCGCCGTAGCGGCCGTCAGTCGGGCGACGACTGGGCTGCACATAAGCGGCGTTCCAGGTTTCCGGGCCGATGGCGCGCAGAAACGTGGCTGTGTGGAAAGTGCCGGCGCCTACTTCCATATCGTAGGGCTGAAGTACCACGCAACCTTGCTCGGCCCAGTATTGCTGGAGGGCGAGGATCAAGTCTTGGAAGGTACGCACGGCTGGCGTAGGCTGGCTCACGTAATTCACCTGTTTCTTGGGCTGCGATTTAAAGAGCGGGAGTATACCCGATTCGTTGCTGCGCACGCCCCCTGGAGCCTTATGCCACGCTGCTTTTGGTGTTCCGAAGATCCGCTGTACATGGCTTATCACGATCAGGAGTGGGGCACGCCGCTACGCGATGCGCAGGGATTGTTCGAGTTGCTTTTGCTCGAAGGGTTCCAGGCCGGCCTTTCATGGATCACCGTGTTGCGCAAACGTGAGCGTTATCGCGAGGTGTTGTTCGGCTTCGACGTACAACGCGTGGCGCAGATGAGCGACGCGGAAATCGATGAATTGATGCTCGATCCCGGCATCATCCGCAACCGCCTCAAACTCAACGCGGCCCGGCGCAACGCCCAGGCCTGGCTGGCGCTGGAGGACCCGGTGGCGTTTCTCTGGTCCTTCGTGGGTGGCAAACCGCTGATTAATCATTTCAAGGATCGCAGCCAGGTGCCGGCCGTGACGCCGGTCGCCGTGGAGATGAGCAAAGGCCTGAAAAAGGCTGGCTTTACGTTCGTTGGCCCGACCATTTGTTACGCGCTGATGCAGGCCTCGGGCATGGTCATGGACCATACCCAGGATTGCGATCGCTACGCGACGCTGGCGAACGGCGGTTAGAATGGCCGCCTCGCACACAGCACAAGATCAGGAGTGACCTGTGGATAAGTTTAAAGGCGCCTTGCTGGTAGGCGCTCTGCGGCTGTTTGCCCTGCTTCCGTGGCGGGCCGTGCAAGCCGTCGGTTCGGCCATTGGCTGGATGATGTGGAAAACCCCCAACCGTTCCCGCGACGTGGTGCGGATCAACCTGGCCAAGTGCTTCCCGGACATGGACCCGGCCGAACGCGAGCGTCTGGTGGGCCAGAGTCTGAGAGACATCGGCAAGTCCCTGACCGAAAGCGCCTGCGCCTGGATCTGGCCGGCCCAGCGCTCCATCGACCTGGTGCGTGAAGTCGAAGGCCTCGACGTATTAAAAGACGCACTCGCTTCCGGCAAAGGTGTGGTGGGCATCACCAGCCACCTCGGCAACTGGGAAGTGTTGAACCACTTCTATTGCAACCAGTGCAAACCGATCATTTTCTATCGTCCGCCGAAATTGAAAGCCGTGGACGATTTGCTGCGCAAGCAGCGGGTGCAATTGGGCAACCGCGTGGCCGCTTCCACCAAGGAAGGCATCCTCAGCGTGATCAAGGAAGTGCGCAAAGGTGGTGCAGTGGGCATCCCCGCTGACCCGGAGCCGGCCGAATCCGCCGGGATCTTCGTGCCGTTCTTCGCCACCCAGGCGCTGACCAGTAAATTCGTACCGAACATGCTCGCCGGCGGCAAAGCGGTCGGCGTGTTCCTGCATGCCCTGCGCCTTCCGGACGGTTCGGGGTACAAAGTGATCCTCGAAGCCGCACCAGACGCCATGTACAGCACCGATACCGAGACGTCCTGCGCAGCGATGAGCCAGGTGGTCGAGCGCTACGTGCGGGCGTATCCGAGCCAGTACATGTGGAGCATGAAGCGCTTCAAGAAGCGTCCACCGGGTGAAGAACGCTGGTACTGACATAAATGGCACGATCTGTGGATAACTACGCCCTGTAGGAGCGAGGCTTGCCCGCGAAGGCGGTGTGTCAGTCAACACAGATGTTGAATGTACCGGCCTCTTCGCGGGCAAGCCTCGCTCCTACAAGTTCAGGTTATCCACAACCCACGTTCAGCAAGGGCGCAGAAGATGTCCGAACACCGCAAATCATTGCGCATCAAGATCAGTCACGAAAGCTTCGGCGAATGCCTGGGCCAGACCCGTAACCTCTCGACGACGGGCGTCTACGTCCAGCATCCGACCCTGTCGGCGTTGCCCAAGGGCGCGGTGGTCTATGGCCAGGTGCAGGGCTTACCCACAGGCGCGCCGCGCGTGCGCATGGAAGTGGTGCTGGTGGACGCCGAGGGGATTGGCCTGCGCTATCTCTGATCAGTGGGCCTGACGATCAAGCTTCTTCAGGAACACCGTCATCTCCTTTTCCGCCTGCTTGTCGCCATGGGCGCGGGCGGCTTCCAGGCCTTGTTCCCAGGCCTGACGCGCGGCGGCATGATCCGACAGCGCCAGATGGGCCTTGCCCAGCAACTTCCACGCCGCCGAATACTTCGGATCGAACTCGACGCAACGCTGGAAATGCTCGGCGGCCTTGGCATTTTCCCCAAGATCCAGATACCCCTTGCCCAGGCCGAAGCGCAGCAATGAGTTATCCACACCCTTGGCGAGCATTTTTTCCAGGGATTCGATCATTTGTTTACCTCTTTCGACAGCGATCGTTCCCACGCTCCGCGTGGGAACGATCAGCTATTCAATCTGTAGGAGCGAGGCTTGCCCGCGAAGAGGCCCTCGGATCAGAAGAAGCTCAACCCGACATGAAAAAGCTTCTCCACATCCCGAATGTGCTTCTTATCCACAAGGAACAGAATCACATGGTCGCCGGTTTTGATCACCGTATCGCCGTGGGCAATGATCACTTCTTCGTCACGAATGATCGCGCCGATGGTGGTGCCCGGCGGCAAACCGATGTTCTCGATGGCCTTGCCAATCACCTTGCTCGACTTCGCATCGCCATGGGCAATCGCCTCGATGGCTTCCGCCGCGCCCCGGCGCAGTGAGTGCACGCTGACGATATCGCCACGGCGCACGTGGGCCAACAGGGTGCCGATAGTCGCCAATTGCGGGCTGATGGCGATGTCGATGTCGCCGCCCTGGATCAGATCAACGTAGGCCGGGTTGTTGATGATCGTCATCACCTTCTTCGCGCCCAAGCGCTTGGCCAGCAACGACGACATGATGTTGGCTTCGTCGTCGTTGGTCAGGGCCAGGAACAGGTCGGCGTCGGCGATGTTCTCTTCCAGCAGCAGGTCCCGGTCCGAAGCGCTGCCCTGCAGGACGACGGTGCTGTCGAGGGTGTCCGAGAGATGACGGCAGCGCGCCGGGTTCATCTCGATGATCTTCACCTGGTAACGGCTTTCAATGGCCTCGGCCAGCCGTTCACCGATCTGTCCGCCACCGGCGATGACGATGCGCTTGTAGCTTTCATCGAGGCGGCGCATTTCGCTCATCACCGCGCGAATATTCGCCTTGGCCGCGATGAAAAACACTTCGTCGTCGGCCTCGATTACCGTATCGCCCTGGGGCAGGATGGGTCGGTCGCGACGAAAAATCGCCGCTACGCGGGTTTCGACGTTCGGCATGTGCTCGCGCAATTGTCGCAGTTGCTGACCCACCAACGGCCCGCCGTAATAGGCCTTCACCGCCACCAATTGCGCTTTGCCTTCGGCGAAGTCGATCACCTGCAAGGCGCCGGGGTGTTCGATCAGGCGCTTGATGTAGTTGGTGACCACTTGTTCCGGGCTGATCAGCACGTCCACCGGGATCGCGTCGTTGTTGAACAGCCCGCCGCGCGTCAGATACGCGGCTTCGCGAACCCGAGCGATTTTGGTCGGGGTGTGGAACAGGGTGTGGGCGACCTGGCAGGCGACCATGTTGGTTTCGTCGCTGTTGGTCACGGCGACCAGCATGTCCGCGTCGTCGGCGCCGGCCTGACGCAGCACCGTCGGAAACGACGCGCGGCCCTGCACGGTGCGGATGTCGAGACGATCACCGAGGTCGCGCAGGCGTTCGCCATCGGTGTCGACCACGGTGATGTCGTTGGCTTCGCTGGCCAAGTGTTCCGCCAGCGAACCGCCGACCTGCCCCGCGCCGAGGATGATGATCTTCATCCAGTCACTCCCTTGAAAATCCGGTTAACCGCGTGCGGCGGCAATCTTGATCAGCTTGGCGTAGTAGAACCCGTCGTGACCGCCCTGCTGGGCCAGCAATTGGCGACCATGGGGCTGCTTGATCCCGGCTGTGGTGGCGAGGTCCAGTTCACGGGCACCCGGCGTGCGGGCGAGGAAGGCTTCGATGACTTCGGTGTTCTCGGTCGGCAGCGTCGAGCAGGTGGCGTAAAGCAGAATCCCGCCCACTTCCAGAGTTATCCACATGGCGTCGAGCAATTCGCCTTGCAGCACCGCGAGTGCGGCGATGTCGTCCGGTTGGCGGGTCAGCTTGATGTCCGGGTGGCGACGGATCACGCCGGTGGCCGAGCACGGCGCGTCGAGCAGGATGCGCTGGAATGGCTTGCCGTCCCACCAGGTCGCGGTGTCGCGGCCGTCGGCGGCGATCAGTTCGGCGCTCAGGCCCAGACGCGCGAGGTTTTCCCTCACCCGCACCAGACGCTTGGCTTCCAGGTCCACCGCCACCACGCCGGCCAGTGCCGGCTCGGCTTCGAGGATGTGGCAGGTCTTGCCGCCGGGGGCGCAGCAGGCGTCGAGTACCCGTTGGCCCGGCGCCAAGTCAAGTAGATCGGCGGCCAGTTGCGCGGCTTCGTCCTGCACGCTAATCCAGCCTTCGGCGAAACCCGGCAGGCTGCGTACGTCGGCGGCGGCGTCGAGAATGATGCCGTCGCGGCTGTAAACGCATGGCGTGGCGGCGATGCCCGCGTCACTCAGCAAGCCGAGGTACGCATCGCGCGTCTGATGGCGACGGTTGACCCGCAGAATCATCGGCGGATGCGCGTTGTTCGCCGCGCAGATGGCTTCCCACTGCTCAGGCCAGAACGCTTTCAGGGATTTTTGCAGCCAGCGAGGATGGGCGGTGCGCACTACCGGGTCGTGTTCCAGCTCGGCCAGCAGCGCTTCGCTTTCCCGTTGGGCGCGGCGCAGCACGGCGTTGAGCAAGGCCTTGGCCCAGGGCTTCTTGAGCTTGTCGGCACAACCGACGGTTTCGCCAATGGCGGCGTGGGCCGGGACGCGGGTGTAAAGCAATTGATAGAGGCCGACCAGCAACAACGCCTCGACATCGGCATCCGCCGCTTTGAACGGCTTCTGCAACAACTTGGCCGCCAGCGCCGACAAGCGTGGCTGCCAGCGCGCAGTGCCGAACGCCAGGTCCTGGGTGAAGCCACGATCGCGGTCTTCGACCTTGTCCATCTGCGTCGGCAGGGAACTGTTGAGCGAAGCTTTTCCGTTCAGGACAGCGGCAAGTGCCTTGGCGGCGGCCAGACGCGGGTTCATTGAGCGTCCACCACTTGGCCGAGCACGGTGCCGACGGCGAATTTCTCACGGCGGCTGTTGAACAAGTCGCTGAAGTTCAGCGCCTTGCCGCCGGGCAATTGCAGACGGGTCAGGCACAGCGCCTGTTCACCGCAGGCGACGATCAGACCGTCCTTGCTGGCGCCGAGGATTTGCCCCGGATTGCCCTGCCCTTCGGCGAGATTGGCGGCCAATACTTTCAGCGCTTCGCCATTCAGCGTGCTGTGGGTGATCGGCCACGGGTTGAAGGCGCGGACCAGGCGTTCCAGCTCAACCGCCGGACGGCTCCAGTCGATGCGTGCTTCGTCTTTGTTCAATTTGTGAGCATAAGTGGCGAGGCTGTCGTCCTGCACTTCGCCTTCCAGCGTTCCGGCAGCGAGGCCGGCAATCGCTTGAATCACGGCGGGCGGGCCCATATCCGCCAGACGGTCGTGGAGGCTGCCGCCAGTGTCTTCGCCAGTGATCGGCGTGGTGACTTTCAGCAGCATCGGGCCGGTATCCAGGCCCAGTTCCATGCGCATCACCGTCACGCCGCTTTCGGCATCGCCCGCTTCAACGGCGCGCTGGATCGGCGCCGCCCCACGCCAGCGTGGCAGCAGCGAGGCGTGGCTGTTGATGCAACCCAGGCGCGGAATATCCAGCACCACTTGCGGCAGGATAAGACCGTAGGCGACCACCACCAGCAAGTCGGGCTTGAGTGCGGCCAGTTCAGCCTGGGCGTCTTCGTTGCGCAGGGTCGGCGGTTGCAGCACCGGGATGTTGTTTTCCACAGCCAGTTGCTTGACCGGGCTCGGCATCAGTTTTTGCCCGCGGCCCGCCGGACGGTCCGGTTGGGTGTAGACCGCGACGATCTCGTAAGGGCTGGCGAGCAGGGCCTTGAGGTGTTCGGCGGCGAATTCCGGGGTGCCGGCAAAGACGATGCGCAGTGGCTCAGTCATGGGAGCAATCTCTGAAAAGAAAAAGGCTTGCCGCAGCAAGCCTTTGAAAGGAGGGCATCAAGCGTTCTGGCGATGGAGCTTTTCCAGTTTCTTCTTGATTCGGTCGCGTTTAAGGTTCGACAGGTAATCGACGAACAACTTGCCGTTGAGGTGGTCGCATTCATGCTGGATGCACACGGCGAGCAGGCCTTCGGCGATCAGTTCGTAGGGTTGGCCATCGCGGTCCAGGGCTTTGATCCTGACCTTTTGCGGGCGATCGACGTTTTCGTAGAAGCCCGGCACCGAGAGGCAGCCTTCCTGGTATTGCTCCATCTCGTCGGTCAGGGTTTCGAACTCGGGGTTGATGAACACCCGGGGTTCGCTGCGGTCTTCGGAGAGGTCCATCACGACGATACGTTTGTGCACGTTGACCTGGGTCGCGGCGAGGCCGATGCCTGGCGCTTCATACATTGTTTCAAAACATGTCATCGACCAACTGACGCACTTCGTCGTCCACTACGGCCACGGGTTTGGCGATAGTGCGCAGGCGCGAGTCGGGAAATTCGAGGATGTCTAAAATGGCCATAAGCTTAATTGCTGCACATGTGAGGTAAAGTCGGGTCGATGGCCTGGCGGGTCCGAAGATGCAGGCTACCGTTGTAAAACGTAGCTCCTTTCTTTGTGAAGAGCCAGGAGCGAGCCACGGGGGCTCTGGCGTTTTACGCGAACGCACATAATAAAGGGATTCACCGCATGAGGAAATCACTACTCGCCTTGCTCCTTCTGGCCTCGGCCGGTTTGGCGCACGGGCAAGTGCAGCTCAAGGAAGGTTTTCCGCAGCAATACACAGTGGTAAGGGGCGACACACTTTGGGACATCTCCGGCAAATTCCTGCGTGAGCCGTGGAAATGGCCCGAACTCTGGCAGGTCAATCCGCAAATCCAGAATCCCAATCTGATCTATCCCGGCGACTTGCTGACGCTCACTTACGTCAACGGCCAGCCGCGCCTGACCCTCAATCGCGGCGAGTCCCGCGGCACCATCAAGCTCTCGCCACGGATCCGCAGCAGCCCGGTGGCCGACGCGATACCGAGCATTCCGCTGCAATCGATCAATAGCTTTCTGTTGAGCAACCGCATCGTCGACAAGGTAGAGGACTTCGACAAGGCGCCTTACATCGTCGCCGGCGATGCCGAACGCGTCCTCAGCGGCACCGGCGACCGCATCTTCGCCCGCGGCCACTTCGACCCGAACCAGCCGGTGTACGGCATCTTCCGCCAGGGCAAGGTCTACACCGATCCGCAGAGCAAGGAGTTCCTGGGGATCAACGCCGACGACATCGGCGGCGGCGAGATTGTCGCGACCGAGGGCGATGTCGCCACCCTGGCGCTGCAACGCACCACCCAGGAAGTGCGCCTCGGTGACCGCTTGTTCAGCGGCGAAGAACGGGCGATCAATTCGACCTTCATGCCCAGCGCGCCGAAGAACGACATCAACGGCTTGATCATCGATGTGCCGCGCGGGGTCACGCAGATTGGCGCGATGGACGTGGTCACGCTGAACAAGGGGCAACGGGACGGCCTGGTCGAAGGCAATGTGCTGGTGGTGATGAAAACCGGCGAAACCGTGCGTGATCGCGTGACCGGCCAACCGCTGAAAATTCCCGATGAACGCGCCGGTTTGCTGATGGTTTTCCGCACCTACGACAAACTTAGTTTCGGGTTGGTTCTTAACGCATCGCGCTCGCTTGCGGTGATGGATAAGGTGCGAAATCCTTAGCCTGCTCCACAAGTTACCAACAGAGTTATCCACAGCTTATTCCCGTTTGAACGGGGCTCATAACGATCAAGGATGATCCATGTCGCTCACTGCTTTTACCCCAGTTTCTCCTGCGGAACTGGAAGCCCGTCTACGCCTGCATCGCCTGCCCGAACTCGGACCGGCGCGATTTAAAAAACTCCTCGAAGCCTTTGGTTCGGCCTCAAAAGCCATTAGCGCGCCCGCCAGTGCCTGGCGTGCGTTGGGGTTGCCGGCGGCCAGCGCCGAGGCTCGACGCTCCAGTGAAATCCGCGACGGCGCCAGCCACGCATTGGCCTGGCTAGAGCGTCCGGCCCAGCATTTACTGATGTGGGACCAACCCGAGTACCCGGCGTTACTGGCGGAAATCAGCGATGCACCGCCGCTGTTATTTGTCGCCGGCGATCCGGGCATCCTCGAAAAACCGCAACTGGCGATGGTCGGCAGCCGCCGTGCTTCACGGCCGGGGATGGACACGGCCGCTGCGTTTTCCCGCAGCCTGGCCGGTGCCGGATTCGTCATCACCAGCGGCCTGGCCCTGGGCATCGATGCTGCCGCACATCAGGCGGCTTTGGACGTGGGCGGGCGAACGGTCGGGGTACTTGGCACGGGACTTGAAAAGTTTTATCCACAGCGCAACCGTCGACTGGCGGACGCCATGATTGCCTCGGGCAGCGCGGTGCTTTCCGAGTTCCCGCTGGACGCCGGCCCGAGCGCCAGCAACTTCCCCCGGCGCAACCGGATCATCAGCGGTTTATCCCTCGGCGTGTTGGTGGTCGAGGCCAGTGTCGCCAGCGGTTCGTTGATTACGGCCAGGCTTGCGGCGGAACAGGGGCGCGAGGTGTATGCGATTCCGGGATCGATTCATCACCCCGGCGCCAAGGGCTGCCATCAACTGATCCGCGAAGGCGCGATGCTGGTGGAAACCATCGACCACATTCTCGAAGCCCTACGCGGCTGGCAACAATTGCCGTTATCCACAGAAACTCCGCAGGCGACCCATCCGTTGCTGATGTTGCTGCACGCGGCGCCGCACACCAGTGAAGCGTTGGCCCACAGTAGCGGGTGGGCCCTGCCCAAAGTGCTGGCGGCGTTGACGGAACTGGAAATGGACGGCCGGGCCGTGTGCGAAAGCGGACGCTGGTTCGCGCGGGTGAGCTAGGTTTTATAAGGAAGATCGGTAAACTGCGCAGAGCCTTATTCCGGAGAGTTTTTTCATGGTCAACAGTTGGCGTGTGCAACAAGCCGCGCAAGCCGTTCGCGCAGGGGCGGTGATTGCCTATCCAACCGAAGCCGTCTGGGGCCTGGGTTGTGATCCGTGGAACGAAGAAGCGGTCAGCCGTTTGTTGATGATCAAGGGCCGGGCCATGGGTAAAGGCCTGATCCTGGTGGCCGACAATATTCGGCAGTTCGACTTCCTGTTCGAAGATTTCCCTGAACTGTGGATGGACCGTATGGCCAGCACCTGGCCGGGGCCAAACACTTGGTTGGTGCCACACCAGAATCTGTTGCCGCAATGGATTACCGGCGTGCATGAAACGGTGGCGCTGCGGGTCAGCGATCACCCGTTGGTGCGGGATTTGTGCGCAGCAGTGGGGCCGCTGGTGTCGACGTCTGCCAACCCGCAGGGCCGGCCGGCGGCGCGCACGCGGATTCGCGTCGAGCAGTATTTCCGTGGGCAAATCGATGGCGTGCTGGGCGGTAATCTCGGTGGGCGCAAGAACCCGAGTGTGATTCGGGATGTGGCGACCGGGCATGTGGTGCGCCCGGGCTAACACCTGAGTGACTTGTGGCGAGGGAGCTTGCTCCCGTTGGACTGCGCAGCAGTCCCCTTCTTTTTAGGGAGAAGCGGGGCCGCTTCGCAGCCCAGCGGGAGCAAGCTCCCTCGCCACAGTGCGGCGTTACGGCAACAACACCGTAGAACCCGTCGTGCGCCGCGCCGACAACTCGGTCTGCGCCTTCGCCGCTTGTGCCAATGGATACTTCTGGCTGATATCGACCTTCAACTTGCCGCTGATGATCATCTCGAACAGTTCATCGGCCATGCGCTGCAAGTTCTCGGCGTTGTTGGCGTAAGTCGCCAGGGTTGGCCGGGTCACGTACAGCGAACCCTTCGCCGACAGAATCCCCAGGTTCACCCCGTCCACCGCGCCCGACGCATTGCCGAAGCTCACCACCAAGCCCCGAGGCTGCACGCTATCGAGCGACGTCAGCCAGGTGTCTTTACCGACGCCGTCATACACCACCGGGACTTTTTTCCCGTCAGTCAATTCCAGCACGCGTTTTGCGACATCTTCGTGGCTGTAATCGATCGTCGCCCAGGCGCCGTTGGCCTTGGCCAGCGCGGCTTTCTCCGCTGAGCTGACAGTGCCGATCAGCTTCACGCCCAGAGCCTTGGCCCACTGGCAGGCCAGGGAACCGACACCACCCGCTGCTGCATGGAACAGGATGGTTTCGCCACCTTTGAGTTCATACGTTTGACGCAACAGGTACTGCACGGTGAGGCCCTTGAGCATCACGCCGGCGGCCTGCTCGAAGCTGATCGCATCCGGCAGGCTCACCAGATTGGCTTCCGGCAGCACATGGACTTCGCTATATGCACCCAGCGGTCCGCTGCCATACGCCACGCGATCACCGACTTTGAAGCGGGTGACTTCACTGCCCACGGCTTCGACGATGCCGGCGCCTTCCGAACCCAGACCGGACGGCAACGCTGGCAGCGGATAGAGGCCGCTGCGGTAGTAGGTGTCGATGAAGTTCAGGCCGATCGCCTTGTTGGTGACGCGCACTTGCTGCGGGCCGGGCTCGGCGGGCTGGTAATCGACATACTCAAGCACTTCGGGGCCGCCATGGGCGCGGAATTGAATACGCTTTGCCATCAGAACTCTCCTTAGGTCGCATTACGAAGCTCCCTATCGGACTCCTATGCTTGATCTTCGTCAACTGCGGCAGGTGTATCGGCGATGTTATGCTACGCGCCCATTTGCGCCGGCCCCCGCTCCCGTGGCGCGCCGCGTAGTTTTGCCCGATTCAAGGTGATGACATGACGACCCGCACCGAGGCCGTAAAAGCCTACCTGCTCGACCTGCAAGACCGCATTTGCGCCGCCCTGGAAACCGAGGACGGCGGCACGCGCTTCGTCGAAGACGCCTGGACCCGCCCGGCCGGCGGTGGCGGTCGCACCCGGGTGATCGAAAACGGCGCCGTGATCGAAAAGGGCGGCGTCAACTTTTCCCACGTCTTTGGCAGCGGTCTCCCACCGTCCGCCAGTGCCCATCGGCCGGAATTGGCCGGGCGCGGCTTCGAAGCACTGGGCGTGTCGTTGGTGATTCACCCGCACAACCCCCATGTTCCGACGTCCCACGCCAATGTGCGCTTTTTCATCGCCGAAAAAGAAGGCGAAGAACCGGTCTGGTGGTTCGGCGGCGGCTTCGACCTGACCCCTTACTACGGCAATGAAGAAGACTGCGTGCACTGGCACCGCATCGCCGAGCAGGCCTGCGCGCCGTTCGGGGCGGACGTCTACCCGCGCTACAAGGCCTGGTGCGACACGTACTTCCACATCAAGCATCGTCACGAACCTCGGGGCATTGGCGGTCTGTTTTTCGATGACCTGAACGAATGGGACTTCGACACCAGTTTCGCCTTCATGCGCGCCATCGGTGATGCGTTCATCGACGCCTACCTGCCGATCGTGCAGCGGCGCAAGAACGATGCGTTCACTGAGAAACAGCGTGAGTTCCAGGAATTCCGCCGGGGTCGTTATGTCGAGTTCAACCTGGTTTACGACCGTGGCACGTTGTTCGGCCTGCAATCGGGTGGGCGTACCGAGTCGATCCTCATGTCTCTGCCGCCGCAAGTGCGCTGGGGCTATGACTGGAAGGTCGAACCGGGCAGCGAGGAAGCGCGGTTGACCGAGTATTTCCTGCAAGATCGTGATTGGTTGGCCAAGGCTTGAACGAGGAATCCTGATGGATCGTTATGTCGTATTCGGTAACCCGATTGGCCACAGCAAGTCGCCGTTGATCCATCGCCTGTTTGCCGAGCAGACCGGTGAGCAATTGGACTACAGCACGTCGCTGGCGCCACTCGACGACTTTTCCGACTTTGCCCGGGCATTTTTCGCTGAAGGGCGTGGGGCGAATGTCACCGTGCCGTTCAAGGAAGACGCCTTTCGCCTGGCCGACAGCCTGACCGAGCGTGCGCAACGGGCCGGTGCGGTGAACACCCTGAGCAAACTGGCTGACGGCACGTTGTTGGGCGACAACACCGACGGCGCCGGGCTGGTGCGGGACCTGACGGTCAACGCCGGTTTCAGCCTCAAGGGCAAACGCATCCTGCTGCTGGGTGCTGGCGGCGCGGTGCGCGGTGCGCTGGAGCCTTTGCTGGCCGAGCAACCGGCGTCGCTGATCATCGCCAACCGCACCGTGGAAAAAGCCGAGTTGCTGGCGCATTTGTTTGCCGATTTGGGGCCGGTATCCGCCAGTGGTTTCGACTGGTTGCAAGAGCCGGTGGACCTGATCATCAACGCCACCTCCGCCAGCCTGTCAGGCGATGTACCACCGATTGCCGCAAGTTTGATCGAACCGGGCAGGACGCTGTGCTACGACATGATGTACGGCAAGGAACCGACCTCGTTCTGCCGCTGGGCCAGCGAACACGGCGCGGCAATGGCGATGGACGGCTTGGGGATGCTGGCCGAGCAGGCGGCGGAAGCCTTCTACCTGTGGCGCGGCGTGCGGCCGGATACGGCGCCAGTGTTGGCCGAACTGCGCCGCCAACTCGGCGCCTAACCCCGCCCTTGTAGGAGCGAGGCTTGCCCGCGAAGCTTTTGGCGTACCTGAGGACGCCTTCGCGGGCAAGCCTCGCTCCTACAGGGGGTCGTGTTTCAATCTTCGAATCGGATTGGGCACCTCTCCGCCCCTTCGAGTTTCCGCAACTCCTCCACCACCGGTGGCCTCGCCCCGCGCAACGTCAGGCTGCGATCCTGTTTAAGCAACCGCCGCGCCTCCTGGTGCAGCATCTCCACGCCTGAATAGTCGATGAAGTTGATGTGCTGCGCCTCTATCACCACCCGCGCGCCATGCATCCGTTGCAGACGCACTTGCAGGTAATGGCTGGCGCCAAAGAAGATCGAGCCGCCGACCCGCAGGATGTCTTCATCGCCATCACGCCAATGCTGCACCCGCGGTTGCGAGGTGCGTTTGAGGTAGAAGAACAGCGAGGCCAGCACTCCGGCGTAGATCGCGGTTTGCAATTCCAGCAGCAATGTCGCGACACAGGTCAGGGCCATGACCACGAATTCGGCGCGGCTGACCCGCAGCAACGCACGAATACCGCGATGGTCCACCAGCCCCCAGGCGATCAACAAAATGCTGCCGGCCATGGCCGGGATCGGAATGTGCGCGATCAACCCGGCACCGAAGATCGCGAACAACGCCACCCACAACGCCGAGAACACCCCGGCCAGCGGTGAGCAGGCGCCCGCTTCATAACTCAGCCCCGAGCGAGTGAATGAACCGGCGGACAGCGACCCGGAAAAAAACGCCCCGACGATGTTGGATAACCCTTGGGCGCGGACTTCCTGGTTGGCGTCGAGCAATTGCTGCGAACGTGCCGACAGGGAACGGGCGATCGACAGGCTCGTCACCAACCCGAGCATGCCCACGGCGACCGCGCTCGGCAGCAGACGCAGGATCAATTCGAGGTCCAACGGCAGCGCGCTGAAGGGCGGCAAGCGTCCGAAAAACGCACTGACCAATTTCACATGGCCGAACATCGACGGCCACAGCCACACCAGCAAACCGCTCAGGACCAGGGCGATCAGCAGCGTCGGCCAGCGCGGCAGTAACAGTTTCAACACGATACCGACCACCACCGTGGCCAGGCCCAGCACCAGCGAAGGTTTATCCACAGCCCCGAGATGCGTGATCAAGGTCATCAGGCTGTTGAGCGCCGTGGCCTGATTGGGCAATTCCAATCCCAGCAGGTTCGGCATCTGCCCGATGGCAATCACCACCGCCGCGCCGAGGGTGAACCCCAGCACCACCGAGTGCGAGACGAAATTCACCAGCGCGCCGAAACGCAGCATCCCCAGCAACCACTGGAAAATCCCGGCCAGGAGTGTCAGAAGCAGGATCAGCGTGATGTAGTCCTGGGACGCGGGCACGGCCAGAGGACTGACGCTGGCGTACAAGACAATGGAGATGGCGGCTGTAGGACCGCAGATCAAATGCCACGACGAACCCCACAAACAGGCGATCAGCACCGGGATGATCGCGGCATACAAGCCGTATTCCGGTGGGAGACCGGCAATCAGCGCGTAGGCAATGGATTGCGGCAGCGCGAGAATCGCGCCGCTGAGGCCGACGATCAAGTCACGCCCGACGCTGGCGCGGGTCTGCCGGGGCAGCCAACTGAGAAACGGGAAGAGTGAATGGCGGCTGGGGAAGGCCATGGGTCCTCTCGGGTGGGAGTTTGCGCAAAGGGTAACAGGACAGACGCTGATCGTTCCCACGCTCTGCGTGGGAATGCCGCCATGGACGCTCCGCGTCCGCTTCGGGAGGTGACGCGGAGCGTCACGGGATGCATTCCCACGCAGAGCGTGGGAACGATCAGTGGAGAGTGTTAAAGCTTGGCTTTGACCGCCCCCAACGCATCCTTGCCATCCACGGTCTTCACCCCATCCAGCCACTTATCCAGTACCGCCGGATTGGCCTTGATCCACGCCTTCACCGCCTCGGCATTGCTGACTTTCTTGTTCACCACCTCAGCCATGATGCTGTTTTCCATTTCCTGGGTAAAACTCAGGTTGGTCAGCAGCTTGCCCACGTTCGGACAGGCCTGTGCATAACCTTTGCGGGTCAGTGTATAAACCGCGCCGGTGTCGCCGAAGTACTTCTCGCCGCCCTTGAGGTAATGCATTTTCAGCTGCACGTTCATCGGGTGCGGGGTCCAGCCGAGGAAGGTCACGAACTTCTGTTTTTTCACCGCGCGGGACACTTCGGCCAGCATCGCCTGCTCGCTGGACTCGATCAGCTTCCACTGGCCCAGCTCGAAGTCGTTCTTCTTGATGATGTCCTGCAACGAGATGTTCGCCGGGGCGCCGGAGCCGATGCCGTAGATCTTTTTCTCGAACTTGTCGGCGTATTTGTTCAGGTCGGAAAAGTTATGCACACCCGCGTCCCACACATAGTCCGGGACCGCCAACGTGAATTCGGTGCCATCAAGGTTTTTCGCCAGTTGCGTGACATCGCCCGTGGCTACGAACTTGTCATAGAAGCCCTGCTGCGCTGGCATCCAGTTACCCAGGAACACATCCACCTGGCCCTCCTTCAAACCGCCAAAGGTAATCGGCACCGCGAGGGTGTCGACCTTGGCCTTGTAGCCCATGCCGTCCAGCAGAAACCCGGTGATGGCGTTGGTGGCGGCGATGTCGCTCCAGCCAGGGTCGGCCATTTTCACCGTGTCGCATTGATCGGCGTAAACCGATGCACTGCCCAGAGCCAGAAGCCCGACCGTCAGTACTGTGGATAACCTTTGCATGGACTTCCCCTTCACATTATTGGTTTTGGCAGGGTTGTGGATAACGTGCTTTGCGCTCCAGATCATCGAGGTCGATGTGGTTGCGCATGTACTGCTGACTGGCGTCCACCAGCGGCTGGTGATCCCAGCTCTTCAGTTTGCCGATGGTCAGGGCGTCGGCGACGAAACGCCGGCGCCGTTGGCTGTCGAGCACCTGTTGGTGGATCGCCGGAATATTCCATTTGGCCCGGGCTTCGGCGAGAAAATCGTCGAAAAGCTGGCGATGTTGCGGCGAATGGCTCAGTTCTTCCTGCTCGCGCGGGTCGTTGTGTACGTCGAAGAGTAGACAAGGGTCGTCTTCGCTGTAGATGAATTTGTAGGCGCCACGGCGGATCATCATCAACGGACTGATGGTGCCTTCGGCCATGTATTCGCCGAACACTTCGTCGTGACCGCCCTGCCCTTGCAGATGTGAAACCAGCGAGCGGCCGTCCAGCGGCAGATTGGCTTCCAGCGTTCCGCCCGCCAGTTCGACGAAGGTTGGCAGCAGATCCGCCGTGGAAACCGCCGCGCTGACCCGGCCTGCCCCGAATTGTCCCGGCGCACTGATCAACAGGGGCACGCGGGCGGCCATTTCGAACCAGTGCATTTTGTACCAGAGGCCACGCTCGCCGAGCATGTCGCCATGGTCGCCGGAGAACACGATGATGGTGTCATCGATCAGACCGGTTTCTTCGAGTGTTTGCAGGAGTTTGCCGACGTTGCTGTCGATATAGCTGCATGCTCCGAAGTACGCCCGACGTGCGTCGCGAATCTTATCCACAGGCAAAGGCTTGTTCCACAGGTCGTAGACCTTGAGCAAACGCTGGGAGTGCGGGTCGAGTTCAGTCTGGGCCGGCGTTGTAGGCAACGGGATGTCGGCGTCGTCGTACATATCCCAAAACGCCTTGGGAATGGTGTACGGGTCGTGTGGGTGAGTCATCGACACGGTCAGGCAGAACGGCTGGTCGCCATCCTCGCGGATGTGGTCGAACAGGTATTGCTGGGCCTTGAACACCACCTCTTCGTCGAAATCCAGCTGATTGGTACGCACGCATGGCCCGGCTTGCAGCACCGACGACATGTTGTGATACCAAGTCGGGCGCACGTCCGGTTCGTCCCAGTTCACTGACCAACCGTAGTCGGCCGGGTAAATGTCACTGGTCAGGCGTTCTTCATAACCGTGGAGTTGATCGGGACCGCAGAAATGCATCTTGCCCGACAGCGCGGTGCGGTAACCGAGGCGCCGCAGGTAGTGGGCGTAAGTCGGGACATCGGCGGGGAAATCGGCCGCGTTGTCGTAGGCGCCGATCTTGCTCGGCAACTGACCGCTGACCAGGGTAAACCGCGACGGCGCGCACAACGGGCTGTTGCAATACGCGGCGTCGAACACCACGCCTTCGGCGGCGAGGCGGCTCAGATTCGGGAGTTTGATCGGCGAAGGCCCGTAGAACGGCAACATTGGCGCGGCCATCTGATCGGCCATGATGAAAAGAATATTCTTGCGCTTCATGTGATCGCGGCATTCCATAGTGAATATTTATGCGAGAGTGCTGCGATCGAGCATGGAGTCCATGCGTTTTACGGTAAAGCCCATGCACGGCAATGACTAGGATAAGCACAGCTTATGTATGACGCCCTTGGTGATTTGTCCCTGGACCTGCTGCGCGCCTTCGAGTCAGCGGCCCGTCAGCACAGCTTCACCGCGGCTGCGGTGGAGCTCGGCACCACGCAGCCTGCGATCAGTCAGCAGATCAAGCGGTTGGAGGAACAGCTCGGCACGCGGCTGTTCGATCGCATCTATCGCGGTATCGAATTGACCGAAACCGGGATGATCCTTTTCGAGCAGGTTCAGCTCGGTTTGCAGAATATCGATGCAGGGTTGACCGCAATCAGCGCTCAGCAATCACATGAAGTGCTGCAAGTCGCCACCGATTTCGCCTTCGCGGCGTATTGGCTAATGCCGCGCCTGCACCGCTTCCATGAAGCCAATCCGCAGGTCGACGTCAGCCTGGTTACCAGCGAGCGCAATCACAACATGCTGCGCACCGATATCGACGTGGCGATCCTGTTTGGCGATGGCCGCTTTAAACAGGGCGAAAGCCATTGGCTGTTCAGCGAGGAAGTGTTCCCGGTGTGCAGTCCGCTGTTGTTAAAGGAGCGCGCCCTGCCCTTGCCGATCCAGTCGCTGCTGGAGTTGCCGCTGCTGCACCTTCGCGGTGAAAACAGCGCCAATTGGTTCGACTGGAGCGGCGTATTCCGTGAGCTGGGGTTAACGTCCGCACCGGCACCGGGGCAGCTGCGTTTCGACAATTACACCTTGTTGATCCAGGCGGCGATCGGCGGACAGGGCGTGGCCATCGGTTGGCGGCACCTTGTGGATAACTTGCTGGCCCAGGGTTTGTTGTGCCGGCCGATTGCCGACACGATTATTTCCCGGTTGGGTTATTACGTGGTGTTGCCCCAGCGCAAACGCCGTGGGGTGTTGATTAAACAGTTTGTGGATTGGTTGATGGCGGAGCAGGCCAGCAGTGCGCAGTCGTTGAACGGTTTGCCGTTACCGTCGATTGCGGTGTGAAAGGCTGGAATCTTTACGGTCCGGAAGCCGCCACAAAACTCACATGCTCCCCGAGGTGCAGATTCAACCGCAGCTCATCGGCAATACCGACGGCCACCCGATTCAATCGCTCTAGCGCTTCGCCCAACCCCGGCTCCAGGCTGCTGCTGACCTGGCTGAAATGCTCGATGGTCAGCCCGGCAGCCCCGCGCGGCGCATCCACCAATGTCCAGTGCAGGCCGCTGCTTTGCAGGGCTTCGAGGATTTCTTCGGCGGCATGATGCTGAAGGTCGTCCTCGACTTCCGCTTCATCGAGTTCGGCAAAATCCCCCACTACGAACAACCGGCCAATGCCGGCGGCTTGCATGCCGTCAATCAGCGCATCCACCGCCAGCACCTGCTCGACCGGACCCGGCACGATGGTTTTTTCCACATGTTCGCTGTTGATCGGCAGGCCCGGTGCGTCCAGCAAACAGATCACCGCCGAACACCCGGCCACGCTTTGCTTGACCCGCTCGGCGTCGAACAGATCACCGTTCTTGGTGCGCAGGCCCGGACGTGGCGCCAGCGCGGTCAGGTCATCGAGAATCGCGATCACTTCATGCTGGCGCCGCAGCATTTCAGCCATCAGCGCACTGCCCAGGCTACTCATGGCACCATAGAGCACCACTTTCACCACCGGGGTTTCGGCATTTTTCATGGCTGAGTTCCTTGTTTCCTAACTATATGGTGTGTGACCTGTAGGAAACGGCAACGGTTCGACCGGGTTTTTCGAGAGGTTCAAATGCAGCAAATCACGGGCTATCACGCCCACGTCTATTTCGACGCCAGTACGATCGACCAGGCAAGGGCCTTGTGTGAACAGGCCGCAACCTTATTCCCTTTGAAGATGGGCCGCGTGCATGAGCGCCCGGTCGGTCCGCACCCGGACTGGAGCTGCCAGTTGGCGTTCGGGCCGGAACTCCTTGGCGAGGTGCTGCCGTGGCTGGTGCTAAACCGCAACGGTCTGGTGGTATTCCTGCACCCGGACACTGGCGATGACCTGCTCGATCACACCGAACACGCCGTGTGGATGGGCGCGATCCGGCCGTTGAACCTGTCTATTTTCTGATCAGATGTTTTCCTCGGCTTCACTGGGCAGGTGCTCGTCCAGGTGCAGCCAGGGCAAGCGGCTGTCGGTCCAGATGTGCCGGTCGGCCGGGGCCTGCTCCGGGTGATCGAGGGTGGCGATCGTCAGGTCAATGCTCTCGGGGCTGAGCTGCGTGATCAGGGCCACCTGTGCCCCACAGGTCGGGCAGAAATATCGCGCGCAGTGTTCAGAAGAGTCGTACCGCGCCGGTGTCCCACCTTTCCATTCAAACGCTGAAACGGGCACGGTGATCCAGGTGGTCACGATCCCGCCGCTGACCCGCCGACAGATCGAGCAATGGCAGTGGGCGATGTCGTGCAGCGGCCCGCTGAATTGATAGCGCAGATGTCCGCAGTGGCAGCCGCCGGTATGAATTTTGTCCATTTTTTGCCTCCTGCCCCGTGTTTCGGGACGTTGAGCCCGTCCGACGGCCGGTTGCCCATCCGGTCAATGCTTTCACCAGCGAAAGCTGGCTGAAAGCTTTCCCCATTAGGATCGCCCCCACTACCGGCAACAGACCGGTTGGCCACTGCCTGTGTTTTATCGCTCGCACGGCCCAATTAACAACAACAATGGTGATTCTGATGTCTTCTGCTACCCGCCGCTTTGCCGCAACTCCCCCCGTACGCCTCGTGCTTCCCGTTCTGCGCTGACCCCACCCGGTTCGCCCATTCCCTAGCCGCGCTACGCCTGGAGTATTCCCATGCTGACTTTCCTTGGCTTTGCCATGGTCATCACGTTCATGTTCCTGATCATGACCAAGCGCCTGTCCGCGCTGATCGCCCTGATTATTATTCCAATCGTCTTTGCCCTGTTCGGCGGTTTTGCGCCGAAGATCGGCCCGATGATGCTCGAAGGCATCACCAAGCTTGCGCCGACCGGCGTGATGCTGATGTTCGCCATTCTGTACTTCGCCCTGATGATCGACTCCGGCCTGTTTGACCCGGCCGTGCGCAAGATCCTCAAACTGGTCAAGGGCGACCCGTTGAAAGTTTCGGTCGGTACCGCCGTTCTGGCGCTCGTTGTCTCCCTCGATGGTGACGGCGCGACCACTTATATGATCTGCGTGGCCGCCATGCTGCCGCTCTACAGCCGCATCGGCATGAGCCCGCGGATCATGGCCGGCTTGATCATCCTGGCCGGCGGCGTGATGAACATGACCCCGTGGGGCGGCCCGACCGCTCGTGCGGCGAGTGCGCTGCACGTGGACCCATCGGACATTTTCGTGCCGATGATTCCGGCGATGCTGGCCGGTGTGGTGGCGATCCTGGCGATTGCCTACTTCTACGGTAAACGTGAGCGCGCGCGCCTGGGTGAATTGCACCTGGCAGGCGACGAAGTGGACCACAGTGAAATCAGCGTTTCGCAGTTCCCGGACGCCCGTCGTCCGAAGCTGATCTGGTTCAACGGCGCACTGACCCTGGCCCTGATGGGTACCTTGATCGCCGGCCTGTTGCCGCTGCCGGTGCTGTTCATGGTGGCCTTCAGTATCGCGATGATCGTCAATTATCCATGCCTGCAACAGCAGAAGGACCGTGTCGCGGCCCACGCCGGCAGCGTGCTGGCGGTGGTCGGTTTGATCTTCGCGGCCGGTATCTTCACCGGTATTCTGTCGGGCACCGGCATGGTCGATGCCATGTCGAAAAGTCTGTTGGCGGTTATCCCGGATTTCCTCGGCCCGTACCTGGCGGTGATCACGGCGCTGGTGAGCATGCCGTTCACGTTCTTCATGTCCAACGATGCATTTTATTACGGCGTGTTACCGGTTCTGGCCGAAGCCGCCAGCCATTACGGCATCACCGCCGTGGAAATGGCCCGTGCCTCGATTGTCGGCCAGCCCGTCCACTTGCTTAGCCCGCTGGTTCCATCGACTTATCTGTTGGTGGCCCTGGCCGGTATTGAATTTGGTGACCACCAGCGCTTCACTCTGAAATGGGCCGTTCTGGTGTGCCTCTGCATATTGGTTGCGGCGTTGCTGATGGGGATTTTCCCGGTTTTCAGCACTCTATAAATCAAAGACTCACCCCGACGGGCCGCGCTTCGCTGGTTGAAGCCCGGCTCTTCTGGGTTTAACACTCGCTCAAAGGAATACACATGGAATGGCTGACCAACCCTGAAATCTGGGTTGCCTTCTTTACCCTGACTGCCCTGGAGATCGTCCTGGGCATCGACAACATCATCATGATTTCGATCCTGGTCAGCCGCATGCCCAAGCACATGCAAAAGCGCACCCGGCTGTTCGGCCTGGCCCTGGCCATGGTCACGCGGATCCTGTTGCTGCTGTCGATCACCTGGGTCATGCGCCTCACCGCCGACCTGTTCGAAGTGTTCGGCCAGGGCATTTCCGGGCGTGACCTGATTCTGTTCTTCGGTGGTCTGTTCCTGCTGTGGAAGAGCTCGCAAGAGATGTACCACGCGCTGGAAGGCGAAGACGAAACCAACGAAGAGCCCAGCGGCAAGGGCGGCAACTTCCTCTACACCATCATCCAGATCGCGATCATCGACATCGTGTTCTCGCTGGATTCGGTGATCACCGCCGTCGGCATGGTTTCCCACGTACCGGTCATGATCGCGGCGATCATCGTCGCCGTGCTGGTGATGATGTGGGCGTCCGGCACCATCAGCGAGTTCATCGACAAGCACCCGTCGCTGAAGATGCTGGCGCTGTCGTTCCTGCTGATCGTCGGTACCGTGCTGATTGCCGAATCCTTCGACGTGCACGTGCCAAAAGGCTACGTCTACTTCGCCATGGCGTTCTCGCTGGCCGTGGAAGCGATCAACATCAAGATGCGCACCGCGATTGCGAAAAAGAAGAAACAGCAGGATCCGGTGAAACTGCGCAAGGACATTCCGGGCCAGTAATCTGCTGTGATGGAGCCGGTGTGGCAAAGCTGCTTTTGTGGCGAGGGAGCTTGCTCCCGCTGGGCCGCGAAGCGGCCCCCATATCGGCGACGCGGTTTATCAGACGAACCGCATTCGCCGGTTTTACGACTGCTGCGCAGCCGAACGGGAGCAAGCTCCCTCGCCACAGTCATGCGGTGACTCCAAATATTGCGCAGGGGCCTTCGGGCCCCTTTTTCATCTCTGTATCAAGCTGTTTTTATGACAGTTTTGTTTCAATCACTTCTTTAGCTATGCGATGCTGGCGCCCAGACCGTTAGCCAACTACAGCTTAAGTACAGAACGTAGAACGTCGCGCGGTACCGTCAACTTGTCCCTTTGGGACGCTACCACCACAGGGGGCCCAGCATGCTGACCCTGCTCAATTTGCTTTCCGCCGTGACCTTGCTGATCTGGGGCACGCACATCGTCCGAACCGGCATCCTGCGGGTCTACGGTTCCAATCTGCGCCATGTGATTGGCCAGAACATGTCCAAGCGTGGCCTGGCGTTCATCGCCGGTATCGTCGTGACCGCCATGGTCCAGAGCAGCAACGCCACGGCCATGCTGGTTACTTCCTTCGTCGGGCAGGGCCTGATGGCGCTGACCCCGGCGCTGGCGACCATGCTCGGCGCCGACGTCGGTACGGCGCTGATGGCGCGGGTGCTGACGTTCGACCTGTCGTGGCTGTCGCCGCTGCTGATCTTCCTCGGGGTGATTTTCTTCCTGTCGCGCAAACAGACCCGCGTCGGACAAATGGGCCGGGTCGCCATCGGCCTGGGCCTGATCATCCTCGCGCTGCAACTGATCGTCGAAGCCGCCGCCCCGATCACCCACGCCCAAGGGGTGAAGGTGATCTTCGCCTCCCTGACCGGCGACATCCTGCTCGATGCCCTGATTGGCGCGCTGTTCGCGATGATTTCCTACTCCAGCCTGGCCGCCGTCCTGCTGACCGCGACCCTGGCCGGTGCCGGTGTGATCAGCCTGCCGGTGGCCATCGGCCTGGTGATCGGCGCCAACATCGGCAGCGGTGTACTGGCGTTCATGAGCACCAGCATGCAGAACGCCGCCGGGCGCCAGGTGGCGCTGGGCAGCCTGTTGTACAAACTGATTGGGCTGTTGCTGATCATCCCGGTGCTCGACCCGCTGGTGCACTGGATCGACAGCCTGGATTTCAGCCCGCAGGAAATGGTCATTGGCTTCCACTTGCTCTACAACACCGCGCGTTGCCTGATCCTGTTGCCCAGCGTCGGGCCGATGGCCAGGCTCTGCGCCTGGTTGTTGCCGGAGCGCCCGGAACTCAACGGCATGGCCAAGCCCCGGCATCTGGACGCGACCGCGCTGGTCACCCCGAGCCTGGCGCTGGCCAACGCCGCCCGGGAAACCCTGCGCATTGGCGATCTGATCGACAACATGCTCGAAGCCATGCTCGACGTGTTGCACGGCAAACAGACCGCCGTCACCCAGGAAATGCGTCGCCACACCGATGACGTCGAAGCGCTCTACAGCGCGATCAAGCTCTACCTGGCGCAGATGCCCCGGGAAGACCTCAGCGATCAGGACAGTCGGCGCTGGGCGGAAATCATCGAGCTGGCGATCAACCTCAAACTCGCCAGCGACTTGATCGAACGCATGCTGCGCAAGGTCCAGCAGCAGAAGACTTCGCAGCGCCGGTCCTTTTCCGACGTCGGCCTGGAAGAGTTGGCGGGGTTGCACAGTCAGTTGATCTCCAATTTGCGCCTGGGGCTGTCGGTGTTCCTCAGCAGCGATCCGGAAAGCGCCCGGCAGTTGCTGCGCGAGAAACGTCGCTTTCGCGCACAGGAACGCCGCCTGGCCCATGCTCATGTCAGCCGTTTGCAACGTAAGATCGTGCAAAGTATCGAAACCAGTTCGTTGCACCTGGAGTTGATCGCCGACATGAAACGCTTGAATTCGCTGTTTTGCAGCAGTGCCTACGCGGTATTGGAAACGTCCGACACCGGTGCGCTGGCGGCTGACGATTTGGCGGACATCACGCATTCACCTTGAACGTCTGACGGTGTGGCCAGTCAGTAACAATGGTTCAGCCTGGAAGCTCGTTATGCGTTGTCTGTTGTTCGCCTGTCTGTTGCTCGGTTCATTCCCTTCGTTTGCCCTGGATCGTTTCCAGGTCGAAGGCTATGCGCTGCCCAACGGCCTGCAATTGCTGCTCAAGCCCGGCAATGACCGTGGGCATGTGGCGATTCGGCTGGTGGTCGGCGTCGGCATCGATGACTTCAAGTGCGATGAAAAGGAACTGCCGCACCTGCTCGAACACCTGCTGTTCAGCGGCATCGACGCCAGCGGTGAAGGGGGGCTGGAAGAACGCATGCAGGCCCTGGGCGGTGAATGGAACGCCTTCACGAGCAACGCCGATACCACCTTCGTGATCGAAGCCCCGGCGAAAAACCAGCGCAAGGTCCTCGACCTGTTGTTGGCGCTGCTGACCCAGACCCGATTTGACGACAACGCGATCAACGCCGCCAAGCAAGTGGTCGAGCGTGAAGACGGCGGCCACTATTCGCACCTGCAGCGCTGGATGGATCGTCAGGACCTGGGCCACACCGCCAGTAATCAACTGGCGGTGGAGCTGGGCCTCAAATGCCCCGAGCGGGCCGAAGTCGATCACCTGACCCGCGAGCAGCTGGATAAGGTGCGCAAGGCCTGGTACGCCCCCAACAACATGACCCTGATCGTGGTCGGCGACCTCGACAAGCTGCTGCCGGCCTATCTGGAACGGGCCTGGGGGCCGCTTGAGGCGGTCGATCCGTCCGAGCATTTGCCGTTGCCGGACATCAAGACCAGCGCGGCCCATGAACGCAGCCTGATCCACGGTTTCGTCGGCGGTGGGGCCAAGCTGCACTGGCTGGTGCCGGAGCCGGTGCTGGAAGACATCCCCGATCAAGCCTTTGACCTGCTCAAGGATTACCTGGATTGGGCGCTCTATCGGCAGATGCGCCTGGCCCATGGTTTGTCCTACGGCCCGTGGGCCGAGCGCGAGTTGTTCGGCAGCGTCGGTTTCATGAGCCTGAATGCCGACCTTGAGCGCGAAAACGTCGACGAAGCCAAGCAAGTGCTGGAAGACATGAAGGCCGAGCTGCTCAAGAACGGCCTCGACGCCGAGACCTTCGACCGCCTCAAGCAAGCCGCTATCGCTCGCCAGTCCTGGGCCGTGCAAGGCAACAGCGCCCTGGCCGATTACTACTGGAGCGCCCTGGGGGATTACGAGGACGGACGCTTCACCAACCCGGCCAAGGAACTGCAAGGGGTGACGCTGGAAGAAGCGAACAAGGCCATGCGCGAGTTGCTGCTGCAGCCGGGGTATTTGCGGATCGAGAAGCCGTTGATCAGTGATGATCAGTTGTTGTGGGTGTTGGCAGGGGTGTTTGGGTTGCTGGTGCTGGGTGTGCTGGGCTGGCGCTTGCATCGCAAACACTAACTACCCTGTGGCGAGGGAGCTTGCTCCCGCTCGGCTGCGCAGCAGTCGTAAAACCAGCCAGCAAGATTTACCTGAAGAAATGCAGTGAATGGTTTTGGGGGCGCTTCGCACCCCAGCGGGAGCAAGCTCCCTCGCCACAGGTCATCATTCACTCTGGTTTTGTGGTTGCCTGAATGTGATCGCCACAAAAGCTCCTCGGCGTTACCCTGTCGAGGATTTTTCCTACGACTAATGTGAACCGCCGAATGCCTACCCTGCCCCTTATCGTCCAGCGCGGTCTTGAATTGATGAAGCGCTATCCGGGGGTGATTGCGCTCGGTGGTTTTATCTCCGGCGTCGGCAGTTTCATGCTGGTGGATCGCCAACAGGGTCTGGCGACCTGGATCACTACGATCATGCTGGTCAGCTGGGTGTGGCTGATGCTGGAAAACAGCCTCACGCAGCTGTTTACCCGGGTGTTCAAACGGGAAATCCCCCAGCCGCTGCTGCGTTACGCGACGCAGATGATCCACCAGGAAAGCCTGTTTTTCGTCCTGCCGTTCTTCTTCATCACCACCACCTGGAACAGCGGCCAACTGTTTTTCACCGGGCTGCTGAGCATCTCGGCGCTGATTTCCATCATCGACCCGCTCTATTACAAATGGCTGGCCCCACGGCGCTGGGCGTTCCTCGCGTTGCACACCCTGACCCTGTTCGCCGCCCTGCTCACCGCCCTGCCCGTGATCCTGCACCTGACCACGTCCCAGAGTTTCAAACTGGCCCTGGGCATCGCCATGTTGTTGTCGTTCCCGAGCCTGGCGTCGATTTTCCCGATCCGCACCGTGCGCAACGCCCTGGCGATCCTGAGCATCACCCTCGGCATCGGCGCCCTCGGCTGGGTCCTGCGTTCGTGGGTGCCGCCGGCGACGCTGTGGATGACCGACGTCGCCATCAGCACGCAAATGCAGGACCGCACCCCCGGCGAGAGCCTGGACGAAGTCAGCGCCGAGCAGATTCGCGGCGGCGGGCTCTACGCCTACACCGCGATCAATGCGCCGCGCGGGCTGGATGAGCGGATTTATCACGTGTGGCAGTTCAACGGCCAAGAAGTCGACCGCATCCCGCTGGATATCCACGGCGGGCGCAAGGAAGGCTACCGGGCCTGGACCCACAAGCAGAACTTCCCCGGCAACCCGGCGGGCAAATGGCAGGTTCGGGTGCTGACCGAAGACGGCCAAGTGATCGGCGTATTGCGCTTCGTGGTCAAGGACAGCACACCGATCAAAGAAAAGTAATCCGGTTCGTGCTATTACGTTAGACCTGCGTAACAACCGAACAAGCACGGAGCTTATGACCAGCAGCACATTGCCCGGCAGTGCCCAACTGGACACCTCCCACACCCCTGCACAGTTGCGGGTCACAGGTGACTGGACGCTTGCCCATTACGCTGACCTCAAGCGCCTGGGCGACAAACTGCGCGGCCAGTACGACGACAACACCCACATCGACCTCAATGGCCTCGGCGCGCTCGACACCGCCGGCGCCTCGCTGCTGGTGGAGCTGCTGGGTTCCGAGCGTCTGGGCCGATCGGCCGAACACCCCGAGTGCACGATCTCCAGCGCCGATCGCGCGTTGCTGCACACCGTCTATTGCTCGCTGACCGATTTCTGCGTACCGCTCAAGGAACCGGAAACCAGCACCGGCATTCAACTGCTGACCCGCATCGGCCGCGCCGTCGACATGGTCTGGCAGGACACTCTGCAACTGCTCGGCTTTGTCGGCCTGATCCTCGAAACCATCGCTCGTGGGTTGTTCCGCCCCAAGCGCTGGCGCATTACGCCGATGGTCGCGCACATCGAGCAGACCGGCCTCGATGCCGCGCCCATCGTCGCCCTGCTGACCTTTCTGGTCGGCGCGGTGGTGGCGTTTCTCGGGGCGACGGTGCTGGCGAGTTTCGGCGCGAGTATTTTCACCGTCGACCTGGTGGCGTTCTCCTTCCTGCGCGAGTTCGGCGTGTTGTTGACGGCGATCCTGATGGCCGGCCGCACCGCCAGTGCGTTTACCGCGCAGATCGGCTCGATGAAGGCCAACGAAGAAATTGACGCGATCCGCACCCTCGGTCTCGATCCGATGGAATTGCTCGTGGTCCCGCGTGTGTTGGCGTTGCTGGTGGCGCTGCCGATGCTGACCTTCCTGGCGATGATCTCCGGGATTGTCGGTGGCGGCGTGGTGTGTGCGGTGTCGCTGGGGATTTCCCCGGCGATGTTCCTGTCGCTGCTGCAAACCGACATTGGCGTTCAGCATTTTCTGGTGGGGATCGTCAAAGCGCCGATCTTCGCGTTCCTGATTGCGGCCATCGGTTGCCTGGAAGGCTTCAAGGTCAGCGGCAGCGCCGAATCCGTCGGTGCCCACACCACGTCCAGCGTGGTCCAGTCGATTTTCGTGGTGATCGTGCTCGATGCCGTGGCCGCGTTGTTTTTCATGGAGATGGGCTGGTGAGTCGACAACCCCGAGCGCCTTCCGAGGCGGTGATCGAAGTCCGTGGGCTGTGCAATCGCTTCGGCAGCCAGAGCGTGCACGAAAACCTCGACCTGGATTTGTACAAAGGTGAAATCCTCGCGGTGGTCGGTGGCTCCGGCAGCGGCAAGTCGGTGTTGCTGCGCAGCATTGTCGGCTTGCGCCAGCCCAGCGAAGGGGTGGTGAAGGTCTTCGGCAAGAACCTGCCGACGCTCTCCGAACACGAGCGCTCGATGGTTGAGCGGCGCTTCGGTGTGCTGTTCCAGAAAGGCGCGCTGTTCTCCTCGCTGACCGTGACCGAGAACGTCGCCCTGCCCTTGATCGAACACGCCGGCCTCAGCCGTGCCGATGCCGAGCACCTGGCGGCGGTGAAACTGGCGTTGGCCGGGTTGCCGCTGTCGGCGGCAGACAAATACCCCGCGTCCCTGTCCGGCGGCATGATCAAGCGTGCGGCGCTGGCCCGTGCCCTGGCGCTGGACCCGGACATCCTGTTTCTCGACGAACCCACCGCCGGCCTCGATCCGATTGGCGCCGCCGCGTTTGATCAACTGATTCTGACCCTGCGCGATGCCCTGGGCCTGAGCGTGTTCCTGGTGACTCACGACCTCGACACGCTCTACACCATCACCGACCGGGTGGCGGTGCTGGCGCAGAAGAAAGTGCTGGTGGCGGACGCCATCGACAAGGTCTCGGAAACCGACGACCCGTGGATTCACGAATACTTCCATGGCCCACGGGGCCGCGCGGCGCTGACGGCCGCTCAACAGCTTAACGAGGTCTGACATGGAAACCCGAGCCCATCATGTATTGATCGGCCTGTTCACCGTGATTGTGGTGGCGGGCGCCCTGCTCTTCGGTTTGTGGCTGGCCAAGTCCAGCGTCGACACCGAGTTCAAGGATTACGAAATCGTCTTCAATGAGGCGGTCAGCGGTCTGTCCAAGGGCAGCGCCGTGCAGTACAGCGGGATCAAGGTCGGTGACGTAGTGACCCTGCGCCTGGACCCGAAAGACCCGCGTCGGGTGCTGGCACGGATTCGACTTGGCGGCGACACGCCGATCAAGGAAGACACCGAGGCCAAACTGGCGCTGACCGGGATCACCGGCACCTCGATCATCCAGCTCAGTGGCGGCACGCCGCAAAGTCCCAAGCTGCGGGGCAAGGACGGCGAGTTGCCGACGATTGTCGCGGCGCCCTCGCCCATCGCCCGCCTGCTGAACGACAGTAACGACTTGATGGCCGGGGTGAACGTGTTGATGCACAACGCCAATCAGATGTTTTCGTCGGAGAACGTCGAGCGCATCAGCAAGACCCTGGAGCACCTGGAGCAAACCACCGGGACCATCGCCGAGCAGCGCGGCGATATTCGTCAGGCGATGCAGCAACTGGCGTCGGTCGGCAAACAGGCCAACACCATGATGGAACAGACCTCGGCGCTGATGCGCAACGCCAATGGCCTGCTCAACGATCAGGGCAAGCAGATGTTCGGCAGTGCCGAGCAGGCGATGAAGTCGCTGGAGCAGAGCAGCGCGACCATCAATAAGTTGCTGACCAACAATCAGGATTCCCTCAACAGCGGCATGCAGGGCCTCAATGGCCTGGCCCCGGCGGTGCGTGAATTGCGCGACACCCTGACCTCGCTGCGAGCCATTTCCCAGCGCCTGGAAGCCAACCCCAGCGGTTACCTGCTGGGCAGCGACAAGAACAAGGAATTCACGCCATGAAGCTGACTCACCTCGCCCTCCTCGCCGGTTTTGTGTTGGTCAGCGCCTGCTCGATCCTGCCCAAGGCCGAGCCGTCGGATGTCTATCGCTTACCGTCGGCTCAGAGCAGCGCAACGGTCAGCCACGGCACGCCGCAACGCTGGTCGTTGCGCCTGGCCAAGCCCCAGGCCAGCGAAGTGTTGAACAGCCCGAAAATCGCTGTAATCCCTCAAGGGGATCTGATCAGCAGCTACAAGGCGTCGCGCTGGAGCGATCCGGCACCGGTGCTGCTGCGTAATCGATTGCTGGACGGGTTTCAGCGCGATGGTCGGGTGTCGTTGTTGAGCACCGATGACAGCAATTTCCAGGCGGACCTGGAGTTGGGCGGGAGTCTGCAAGCGTTCCAGACGGAGTATCAGGGCCCGAACGCGAGTGTGGTCGTGCGCCTGGATGCGTTGTTGGTGCGTGGGTATGACCAGCGCATCCTCGCGAGCCGGCGCTTTGAAGTGCGTCAGCCGCTGAGCGATATGAAGGTGCCGGCGGTGGTGGCCGGGTTTGGCCAGGCCAGCGATCAGTTGACGGCGCAGGTGGTGAGTTGGGCGGTGGAGCAAGGGCAGAAGCTGGCGCCATCGCCAAGGCCCTGAAGGTCAGGCGTCTCATTGTGGCGAGGGAGCTTGCTCCCGCTGGGTCGCGAAGCGGCCCCAAAAGATGGGACTGCTGCGCAGTCCAACGGGAGCAAGCTCCCTCGCCACACAAGCCTTCTCCCATAAGGTGGTGTGGTTAGCCGAAGAACCAATAACAAACCCCAATCGCCCCCAGCACCCCGGCAAATTCCGCCAGCAACGCACACCCCACCGCGTGCCGCGCCCGCTGGATCCCCACTGCACCGAAGTACACCGCCAGTACATAGAACGTGGTTTCGGTACTGCCCTGGATCGTCGCCGCCACCAGCGCCGGGAAGCTGTCGACCCCGGAGGTCTTCATGGTTTCGATCAGCATCGCCCGGGCGGCGCTGCCGGAGAACGGTTTGACCATCGCCGTCGGCAAGGCGTCGACGAAGCGTGTGTCCCAACCGGCCCACTCCACCAGGTGCCGAATCCCGTCCAGCCCGAAGTCCAACGCCCCGGACGCGCGCAATACGCCCACCGCACACAGCATCGCCACCAGGTACGGCAGCAGGTTCTTCGCCACGTCGAAGCCTTCCTTCGCACCTTCGACGAACGCTTCGTAGACCTTCACTTTGCGCAACGCGCCAATGATCAGGAACAGCATGATCAGGCCGAACAGCGTCAGGTTGCCGAGGATCGAGGACAGCCCCGCCAACGCAGTCGCTGAGAGCGTCCCCAGCAGCGCCATGAAGGCACCCAGTGCCAACGCACCGGGAATCAGATACGCAAGCACCACCGGGTCCCACAGGCGCAGGCGTTGCATGAATGCCACGGACAACAGGCCGACGATGGTCGAGCAACTGGTGGCGAGCAGAATCGGCAGGAACACCAGCGTCGGGTCCGGCGCGCCTTGCTGGGCGCGGTACATGAAGATCGTCACCGGCAGCAGGGTCAGGGACGAGGCGTTGAGCACCAGGAACAGGATCTGCGCGTTGCTGGCGACCGTGGCGCTGGGGTTGAGTTCTTGCAGCGCCTTCATGGCCTTGAGGCCGATCGGCGTGGCGGCATTGTCCAGGCCCAGGCCATTGGCGGCGAAGTTGAGGGTGATCAGGCCGATGGCCGGGTGACCGGGTGGCACTTCCGGCATCAGGCGCAGGAACAACGGGCCCAGGGCCTTGGCCAGCCAGTCGACGATGCCAGCCTTCTCGGCAATCCGCAGAAAGCCCAGCCACAGGGTCAGGGTGCCGAACAGCAGGACCATGACCTCCACCGACAGCTTGGCCATGGCGAAGATGCTTTCCACCATCGCCGCGAAGATCCCGGCATTGCCGCCGATCAGCCACTGCGCCAGCGCCGACACGGCAGCCACGATGAAGAAGCCAAGCCACAGGCCATTGAGCATCAGTTAAATCCCCCGAAGAATGCGGCGAATGATAGCGGGGTCGCCAGAAACGACAAACCCCGGATTTCTCCGGGGTTTGGTTTGGCACTGCACCGATCACATCTATCCCCTGTAGGAGCGAGGCTTGCCCGCGAAGAGGCCGGTACATTCAACATCTGTGTTGACTGACACACCGCCTTCGCGGGCAAGCCTCGCTCCTACAAGGGCAACGCATCAACTCTTGGAAATTTCACCTGCCGGCAGTTTTTCCTTGCTGCGCCAGTGCGGCAGGGAGTTCCAGTAGCGCTCGCCCTTGGCGTCGTCGTACATGCCTTCCCAGCGCGAGATAACCAATACGGCCAGGGCATTGCCGATCACGTTCAACGCGGTACGGGCCATGTCCATGATGCGGTCGACACCGGCGATGAACGCCAGGCCTTCCAGCGGAATGCCGACGCTGCCCAGGGTGGCCAGCAGCACCACGAAGGACACGCCCGGTACACCGGCGATGCCTTTGGAGGTGACCATCAGGGTCAGCACCAGCAGCAATTGCTGGCTGATCGACAGGTCGATGCCGTAGAGCTGGGCAATGAAGATGGCCGCGATGCTCTGGTACAGGGTCGAACCGTCGAGGTTGAACGAATAACCGGTCGGCACCACGAAGCTGCAAATGGCTTTCGGCGCGCCGTAGGCTTCCATCTTCTCGATCACGCGCGGCAGCACGGTTTCGGAGCTGGCGGTGGAGTAAGCCAGTACCAGCTCATCCTTGAAGATGCGCATCAGCTTGATCACCGAGAAGCCGAACAGCTTGGCGATCAGGCCCAGCACCACGAAGGCGAAGAAGGCAATGGCGAAGTAAACCAGTACCACCAGTTTGGCCAGCGGCAGCAAGGAGGCGAAACCGAAGTTGGCCACGGTCACCGCGATCAGGGCGAACACGCCGATGGGCGCGTAGTTCATGATCATGTGGGTGACTTTGAACATGCTCTCGGACACGCCCTGGAACATCTTCACCAGCGGCTCACGCAGGTCCGATTGCAGGCTCGACAGGCCGAGACCGAACAACACGGAGAAGAAGATGATCGGCAGCATCTCGCCGCGGGCCATGGCCGCGAAGATGTTCGACGGGATCAGGTTGAGGATGGTTTCGATGAACGCGTGTTCATGCTGAACCTCGGCGGCAGTCGCCTGGTACTTGGAAATATCCACCGTACCCAGGGTGCTCATGTCGATGCCGGTGCCCGGATGGACCACGTTGGCCAGCACCAGACCGACCAGGATGGCGATGGTGGTGACGACTTCGAAGTAAAGGATGGTTTTGAGGCCGATGCGCCCGAGTTTCTTCGCATCACCCACGCCGGCAATACCCACCACCAGCGAGGAGATCACGATCGGGATCACGATCATCTTGATCAGACGGATAAAGATATCGCCCGCAGGTTGCAGGACGTTACTGATCCACCAGGCTTTTTCGGCGCTGAAATGGTTGAGCAGCGCACCGATTGCTATCCCCAATACCAGACCGATGAGGATCTGCCAGGCGAGGCTAAGCTTTGCCTTCTTCATATCATTACCCTTACTTCAGTTTGACTCGGGCAGATGCGCGAACTGGAACGCTCAGTAGCGGAAAAGTCTGTGCATCTGCCCCCGTATAAGGTGCCCCGAAGCGCGTATTTACGGCTCTTCGGCAGGCGAAAAAAGGCGCAACTATTCCGATGCAAGTAAGCGACGTCTAATGCCGTAAACGCCTACCCTATGCCGAATCGGCATGAGCTTTTTCAAATGAAACTGGCGTCCCAACCGGTTCGAATACGACATTTCGGCAGGCATAAGTGCCGTGAACCGGCCATTTCAGAGCAGCTTGGTTGTTTTTTAAACAGGATGATTCAGGTTAAAACTTGGGAAAAATCCTACGTTTAGCGACGAAATGTCATCGCACGAAAGGCGCAGGTTTCTCGATATACGGTCGCGAAGAAACACCGCGAAACGGTTTTGCGGGGAATATGCAGCAGAAGGGAATGAGCGAAATGCTCTAGATCAACGTTTTGCGCGTTTAAGCTCTTCGCAAGTCCGTCGAGCCACTCGGGGCCGGCGAACTTGCGTCGCAGCTTTTAATACCTGACCCGGCCCTTGCGCAGGCACTCCATGTGCCCGTAGGTCACTCCGACCCTGAAACAGTCAGAACGTCCCGACCCCTTGGTCATGCGCCGGCCTTCCTCGGGTGGCGCACTGGAGAGAAGCAAGGCTGCTCCTCTCGTGTTTCAAACTCAGTACCAGTTCGGATCTTTTTTCAGCGTTTCCATCAACAGCTTCTGCATGCCTTCATCTGGCTTCCCGAGGAAGCGGTAATCGGCATGGCGCGTCGGCGACTTGTCGGCGGGCAGACCCGCTGGCACTTGGATCCACATCGCGTACGCATCTTTCTTGTCGAGACTGAATGCAACGATCAAGCGATTGCTCAGGCAGGTGTCCTGTTTCTCACACAACGGCCCGACCAGATACCCATCGCCATCTTCAGTAACGGCATTCATTTGGTCAGAGGTACCGGTCAGGTTCATCACCCATTCCGGCAGACGCTCTTCCTTCTTGACGACCTTTGTCCATGTTTCACGGTACTGCGGGTCCGAGCTCAACAGCTCATTGACCCGCGCTTGGCCATCATTGGCCGCCATCGCCATGGCACTACCGCCCAGAAGCAGGGCGGCTGCCAGTGTCTTGAACAAAACGCTCATATTCAGCCTCGACCGCGACGGCCAAAGAAGAACGATGCGATGAACATCACCAGGAATACGACAAAGAGAATCTTGGCGATACCCGTGGCGGTGCCCGCGATACCACCGAAGCCCAGTACGGCGGCGATGATGGCAATGATCAGGAATGTGATTGCCCAACTCAACATGGTGATTCTCCTTACGCTTCTATTTAGAGGTGATGCAGGTGGTGCTTTTCCCGGCGCAGCCATCGCGCCAAGTCCGGTTCTTTAGAACACCCAACGTTCCTGACGGGGCATCTGATCCACAGGCTGGGCCTGGTCGACGTCCATCATTCGCATTGGAGCGCTGTCAGCCAGGTTGCTGCTGACGGCGCTGAAGTGGGTCTGGGTAGCGTGTTGAATCGACAGGCGCGGCGCCTCTGGCTGCTGGCTCTGTTCCCAACGGACAAACTGCTGGCCGCCGATCAAGGTGATCGTGAGGGCGAGCATCGCGAACAAGCCCTGCTGGATATGCAGAGGCGAGATACGCAATTGGGCGGCACGTTGGCGATTCATCCTGTAGCTCCTCCACCTGAGTGGTCATCTTGTTGAAGGCGCTCATTCCGTGAATGCCTTGCGTTAACAAGACTATTGCAGCCTGCATGCCAGCTTTTTTATTAAAAAAATATCAATTAAATCAATTAGTTATGATTTAGTCGAAAATCGTTTCGCACGCATCCTGCACGATGGGGTCGTGGCAGTCGTGCGTAATGCACGAAAGATTTGTAGGAACTTTCAAAAAATTTGAATTGCGAGGAGGGCGCGGATGTCAGACGTTCACGTAGGCAATCGCTGAAAGACTGGTTTTTTTATAAAAAACCAACGAAATCAGGCTATTAATGAGTAGAGCAGCAGATATCTACCCTGCCGGTGCTGGAATGGACCAGAATCAACCATGCAACTTGCCCGATTTCTCCGGGACTAACCAAAATCATTCAGAAAGGAGCGTAGGAAAATGGAATCAGCCACTGAGCATCAAGGCCGCATTCTGCTGGTAGACGACGAGTCCGCCATCCTTCGTACCTTCCGCTATTGCCTCGAAGACGAAGGTTATACCGTCGCCACCGCCAACAGTGCGGCCCAGGCTGATGCCCTGTTGCAGCGCCAGGTATTTGATCTGTGTTTCCTGGATTTGCGCCTGGGCGAGGACAACGGCCTCGATGTCCTGGCGCAGATGCGTATTCAGGCGCCGTGGATGCGCGTGGTGATTGTGACCGCGCATTCCGCCGTCGACACCGCCGTCGATGCGATTCAGGCCGGCGCCGCCGATTACCTGGTCAAACCGTGCAGCCCGGATCAATTGCGCCTGGCCACCGCCAAGCAACTGGAAGTGCGCCAACTCTCGGCGCGCCTGGAAGCCCTCGAAGGTGAAGTGCGCAAGACCAAGGATGGCCTGGATTCCCACAGCCCGGCCATGAAAGTCGTACTGGAAACCGCCCGCCAGGTGGCCGGGACCGACGCCAACATCCTGATCCTCGGCGAGTCCGGGACCGGTAAAGGTGAGCTGGCCCGGGCCATTCACGGCTGGAGCAAGCGCGAGAAAAAATCCTGCGTCACCATCAACTGTCCGTCCCTGACCGCCGAACTGATGGAAAGCGAACTGTTCGGCCATAGTCGTGGTGCGTTTACCGGGGCCAGCGAAAGCACCTTGGGTCGCGTCAATCAGGCGGATGGCGGCACGCTGTTTCTCGACGAGATCGGCGACTTTCCCCTGACGTTGCAGCCCAAGTTGCTGCGTTTTATCCAGGACAAGGAATACGAGCGGGTGGGCGATCCGGTGACCCGTCGCGCCGATGTGCGGATTCTTGCCGCGACCAACCTCAACCTTGAAGACATGGTCCGCGACGGTCGTTTCCGTGAAGACTTGCTCTATCGCCTGAACGTCATCACCTTGCACCTGCCGCCGTTGCGCGAGCGCAGCGAAGACATCCTGAACCTGGCGGATCGCTTCCTCGCGCGCTTCGTCAAGGAATATGCGCGCCCGGCCCGAGGCTTCAGCGATGAGGCTCGGGAAGCGCTGCTCAGCTATCGATGGCCGGGCAACATTCGGGAGCTGCGCAACGTGGTGGAGCGGGCGAGCATCATTTGCCCGCAGGAGCGCGTGGAAATCAGCCACCTGGGCATGGCCGAGCAACCGGCCAACAACTCGCCACGGGTAGGCGCCGCGTTGAGTCTGGATGAACTGGAAAAAGCCCATATCGGCGCCGTTCTCGCCACCGCCGGAACCCTGGACCAGGCGGCCAAGACCTTGGGCATCGACGCCTCGACCCTGTACCGCAAACGCAAGCAGTACAACCTGTGAGCACCTTATGAAACTGGCGATGAAGTTGCGGACCCGGCTATTCCTGAGCATTTCCGCACTCATCACCGTGGCGTTGCTCGGGCTGTTGCTCGGGCTGGTCAGCGTGATGCAGATGGCTGGCAGCCAGGAAGCGTTGGTGCGCAATAACTTCGTGACCCTCGACCTGGGCCTGAAGCTGCGCCAGACCCTCGGCGATCAATTGATCATCATGCTGAGCGAGAAACCGGATCCGGCGGCATTCGAGGCCTCCAAGCAGCACTACTTTCAATTGCTCGATGAAGGCATCGCCCATGAGCAACCTGGCGATGATGCCCACTACGGTTTCACTCAAGCCAAGACCGATTACCTGAGTTTTCTCCAGGCATACAGCGAGTCCCGCGACCCGACCCACGTGCTGAGTGGCAATGAAGCGCTCACGGAAAAATTCAATGCGTTGCGTAACGGTTTGATCGCCGAACACAAACGCTCGCTGGACAACATCAACGATACCCAGCGCAAGGCCCGTGACCGGGCGCTGCTGATCGCCGGCCTGCTCGGGTTGGTGGGGCTGGCGGTGCTGATCATCGGTTTCATCACGGCCCATGCAATTGCCCGGCGTTTCGGCGCGCCCATCGAGGCGCTGGCCCAGGCGGCGGACAATATTGGCCAAGGCAACTTCGAGGTGACCCTGCCGATTTCCTCGGCGGTGGAGATGAACCAGCTGACCAAGCGCTTCGGGATCATGGCCGAGGCCCTGCGTGAGCATCAGGCGACCAATGTCGACGAATTGCTGGCCGGTCAGCAACGCTTGCAGGCGGTGCTCGACAGCATCGACGACGGTTTGCTGATGATCGACCGCGAAGGGTATCTGGAGCACTTAAACCCAGTGGCGCAACGGCAACTGGGTTGGGACACCGACCGCCTCGGCCAGGGTTTGGGTTCGGCGCTCGAACGGCCGGAGCTGGATGAACAACTGCAATTGGTCTTGCGTGGTGGCACGCTGGAACGGGCGCCGGAAGACCTGGCCGTCGAAGTCGATGGTGAGTCGCGGTTGTTGACCTACAGCCTGACCCCGGTGAGCCATACCCAAGGGCATATCCTCGGTGCGGTGATGGTGTTGCATGACGTCACCGAACAGCGGGCGTTCGAACGGGTGCGCAGTGAATTCGTCTTGCGTGCCTCCCACGAGTTGCGCACGCCGGTCACCGGGATGCACATGGCATTCGGCCTGTTTCGCGAGCGAGCCAAGTTCCCGCCGGATTCCCGCGAAGCTGACTTGCTGGATACAGTGAACGAAGAAATGCAGCGCTTGATGCAGCTGATCAACGACTTGCTGAATTTCTCCCGCTACCAGAACGGCTTGCAGAAACTCACCCTGGGGCCGTGCTCCATCGAAGACTTGCTGGAGCAGGCCCAAGGGCGGTTTGCGGCGTCGGCCGCTGAAAGAGGCATCGACCTGTTGGTGGAAGTGCAGGGGCCGTTGCCGCGCTTGCAGGCCGATCAGGCGCAACTGGATCGAGTGCTGGACAACTTGATCGACAACGCCCTGCGCCATACCGCCGAGAAGGGGCAGATCCGCTTGCAGGCCCGGCGCCACGGCGAGCGGGTGATTATCAGTGTCGAAGATAACGGCGAAGGCATTGCCTATGGTCAGCAGGGGCGGATTTTCGAACCGTTCGTGCAGGTCGGGCGCAAGAAGGGTGGTGCTGGACTGGGCCTGGCGTTGTGCAAGGAAATCGTGCAATTGCACGGCGGTCGAATGGGCGTTTATTCGCGGCCGGGGCAGGGCACGCAGTTCTATATGGCGCTGGCGGTGTAGGGCGCAGTTACGCTTCGTCATCCAGGCGCCGGCCTGTCACCCGGCGACCACGGGTAATCAGTTCGATGAACTGCACGGCGCTCAACGCATGGGCAAACAGCCAACCCTGCCCGAACTTCACCCCTTCACTGCTCAGGAACTCCGCCTGGGCTTCATGCTCGATGCCCTCGGCGATCACCTTGAGTTGCAGGGCCTGGGCCATGTGAATGATGTACGGGGCCACGCCACTGCTGGCGGCGTCATGGCCCAGGGCATCGATAAAGGCCTTGTCGATTTTCAGGCAGTCCACCGGCAGGGTTTGCAGGTACGCCAGGCTGCAATAGCCGGTGCCAAAGTCGTCGATCAGCACTTGATGCCCGACATCGCGCAGGGCTTGCAGGTTTTCCCGCGCCACTACCACGTCGATCAAGCCGCGCTCCGTCACCTCGAAGGCAATCTGTTTGGCCGCCACCCGGTGCAAGGTCAGCAGCCGCGCCATCACCTGGCCGATACGCGGCACCATCACATCGCAGGCCGCCAGGTTGACCGAGATGTACAGCTGCGGATTAGCCCGCAGCAGCTGACCTAACTGTTCCAGCAAGCGCTGCAAGACGAAGTCGGTCATCTGGCGAATCTGACCGGTGTTCTCCGCCATCGGGATAAACAGATCGGGACTGGTCAGCGTGCCATCGGGTCTACGCCAGCGCAGCAGGGCTTCGGCACCGACGCAGTTGCGACTGGCGAGGTCGAAGATCGGTTGATACAGCACCTGCAACTCGCCTCGGCGTATGGCGCCTTGCAGCTCGGCATCCAGCGACTGACGCTGGCGCACCAGCAGAAATACCAGGAAGCCGACGATAATCCCCAGCACCAGGCTCGTCGGCAGCAGCCACCACCAGATCGCCGGCACATGCATGGCTGTACGCGGGGTGATCAGTACCAACTGATATTCCGGATTACTGGTGGGCATGCGGTAAATCAGGCGAGTTTGAGTCACTTGCAGGGCATCTAGGCTTTTCGGTGGCCAGGGCTCGGTGGGCGGCCAAGCCTGCTCGACGCCCAGCACCGGGATCGCTCGCTTACCGTGGTCGAGCACCACCAGAAGGCTGCTGCCAGGGGAGAGGTCGACCATATCGGTCAGATGCCCGCGCGAAGTTGCCACCCGGAAATTGCCGCGACTGAGCATCAGCGCGGCGCGGTTTTCATCGGGTTCGGTGGTGGTGTTCAGCCAATAACTGTAGATAGGGCCTTTGATGTCCGACGGCCGGATCATCGACACGCCTTCCTGGCGGGGGCGGTTGGAGCAAATCCGGGTGCCGTCCATATAGGCGGCTTCGTAGACGAAGCGATAACTGAAGCTGATTTGCTGCAAGGTGGCGATCATTTCGTCGTCGCACCTTCGCAGCGGTTGGGCTTCCAGATCATCCAGGCTTTCGCGCAACTGCCCGAACATCTGCTCCAGGCGGGCGAGGAAGCGCTCACCCTGGGCGTTCATTTCCTGACTTTCGTTTTGCTCGACCTGATTCATGGCGATGAACAGACTGCCGGCCATCAACAGCGTTGCGCTCAAGGCAGCAGCCAGCATCGCCAAAAACCAGGGGCGATAGAACCAACTACGCAACCTCTCTCGAGCAGCAGGCATATGGAAATATCCGAAGAATTACCAATGAGTTATAGCTGCTGATTGAGAAAAAGCCCGGACCGTCGGGCGGCGTCATTATTTTGTCTGATTCAACACCAGCAGCATGGCAGCGGTTTGCGCATCCGGCATGCCGTCGAAGCGGGAAGGGCGGTAATGCATCTGGAAGGCCGCCAACACATGGTGTGTCGCCACATCCAGTTCGCCGGTTTGCGGCGTCGCGTAACCCAGGCGCGCCAGTTGTTCCTGGAACCAGCCGATGCTCGGCAGCTCTACCTCGAATTGCACTTGCCGACGGGCGACCGCCTGCTCGTCCGGCCAGATGCCCAGGCCTTCGGCGGCCAGGCGCTTCCAGGGAAACAACGGACCCGGATCCAGCTTGCGCAGCGGGGCGATGTCGCTATGACCGATGATGTGCCGAGGGCTGATGCCATTGCGTTTGCTGATGTCCTTGAGCAGGACGATCAGGGATTGGACCTGGGCTTCGCTGTAGGGGTACCAGAACCGGCCGCCGGTCGGCGTTTCGCGGAAGCCCGGATTGACGATTTCGATGCCGATGGAGCTTGAGTTCAGCCACGTCCGGCCTTGCCATTCGCTTTCCCCGGCGTGCCAGGCGCGCAGGTTTTCATCCACCAGTTTGTAGATGGTCGCGCCTTGATCGTCACCGATCAGGTAATGGCTGCTGACCTCGCCGTGGGTCAACAGCTGCAGCGAACGCTCCAGCGAGGCGGAGGTGTAATGCACGACCACGAACTGCACGCGGCTGTCGAAGTTGGCGGAAGGGTGGCTGGTGTCGAAGCGCGGACCGCTGGCACAACCAGCCAGCAGTAGAAGCGACAGAGCGAGAGCAAGATATTTCATGGCAGAAGGCAATACACGCAGGACTGTAATGCAACAGTGTAACGTAATGCCTTGCGCCACGAAGGCCGAAGAGCCGCTTTAAACAAAATGGAACAATTGGCGCTTAGCCCAGTTCCACCCGGTTGCGCCCGGCATTTTTGGCTCTATAGAGCGCCTGATCGGCTCTTTTAAGCACCATATCGCTATGTTCTCCGGGTTTGAACGCGGTCAGCCCCATGGAAATCGTGATGGTGACGCGCTCGCCCTTGAAGTGAAACGGGCAGGCTTCAATCGACGCGCGCAGGGTTTCCAGCAGTTTTGCGCCGGCTGCCGGCACCGTCGCGGGCATCAACAGCACAAACTCTTCGCCACCAAAGCGGGCAATGAAATCCGAACCGCGCAGGCGTTTGCGCAACACGCTGGCGATGATCTTCAGTACTTTGTCGCCCGCCAGGTGGCCGTAGTTGTCGTTGATGCGTTTGAAGTGGTCGAGATCGAGCATCGCCAGCATCAGCGTATTGCCATGCTGCTGCCATTCGCCGATTTCGTGGTCCAGCCTTTCGCCCCAGGCGGCGCGGTTGGGCAGGCCGGTCAGCGGGTCGATCAGGGCTTTTTGCCGCTGTTCTTCAAGGTGTTCACGGTAGCCCATGGCTTCCTGCTCCATGTGCGCCACCCGTTCGGCCAGGCCTTGCAGGCGCGCCGCGACTTCCTGCTCGCGTTCGTCGCGCTGCTTCTGATGCTGGTCCATGGTGCCCAGCAGGCCTTCGAGATGGTTTTCCAGTACGTGCTTGAGGTCTTCCAGGTCGGCGGCGTCCTGCATGCTGGTTTGCAAACCGTCGACTTGTTCGCGGATCTGCGTGTCCATCTCCCGCGCCGCGGAACGGGTATCGGCATGGCCGGCACTGGCGGCTTGCAGGTTGCTCTGGAACGACTCAAGGCGCTCATTGAGCTGCTGCAAGTAGGCTTCGAACTCATGCTGGCCGCTGTCGGTGATCGCCAGCATCAAAGTCGCCAGATCGTCGAGAATCGGCAGCAGTTCATACCAGTTCAAACCATTTTGCAGGCGTTCGCGCATGGCTTCGGCCTGCGGGCGATGGCGTTCTGGCAGGGTCAAGTCATCGAGCAGGCCCAGCAACGTCTCTTCGATGTGCGTGGCCACGGAGCTGTAGGACGGCTCGGGTGAATCCGGTAGCGCGTAAAGTATGTCTTGCTCGGGGTGCTCAGGATCGATGGCGGCCAGTGCCTGAGCCATCACGGAAGGCAAGGGCAGGCTGTCGAGGAAAACGGGTGTTTCGGGGGTGGCCGTTGGAGTCAGTTCGTCCGGATTAAAGGCCGGTTGAGTGTGGACGGCGGGTGTGATGATCGGTGGCGTTGGTGCTTGGGGCTGTTCAGCTTCTGGTTGCGGCACGGGCGGTTGGGCGCGGGTAACTTGCGGCTCCAGAACTGGCGGGACAAATGCCACGATTTCCGGTGATGGTACGGGTGTCGACTGCGGTGCTGGTGGTTCGGGAATGACGGCGGCGATTGGCGCGGCTTGGACTGTTGGCGGCACCGGTACCGGTACCGACTGCGGCGCAGTGGCGACTGGCGTGATGTCGGCCTTGGTCTGCGGTTCCTCAGCAGGGGGGGCAGAAAGCGGCGCGGGAGAGGGCGGGGCCGGCGCCTGCACCTGCACCACTGGAGCCGCGACCTGTGCCACGGCTTCTTCCGTTTCGCGACTGCCAAACAGTCGCTGGAGCAAACCCGGTCGGCCGGGTTCGGCAGGGTTTTCCAATTGGTTCAGGGCTTTGCCTTGCAAGCCACTCAGTTCGCTGAGCAGCAAGGGAATCTCGCGGGCCTGACCCACGCGCCCATCCAGTTGCTTGGCGAAGGTCTTGAGCGGCCGGCTGACTTCCCGGGGCAGCGGCAATGCCTGGAGCTGCGCAACCAGCGCGTTCAGTGCCGCGCTGACCTGATCGACCCGGGTTTCGCGGCGTTGCTCGGAGTCGAGCACGGCTTTTTCCAGGCGTGGCAGCAGCGCGGCGAGGCCGGCGTCCATGTCATCGGTGCGCACGACTTCGCGCATTTCCTTCATGCACAGGTCAACGGCGCGGTCGGTGCCCTCGGCCGCCAGGGTGCTGCGTACCAGGCCGCGGCGCAGCAGGTCGAGCCGGGCGTCCCAGCGACGCTCGAGTTTTTCCTGTTGTTCGATGCTTTTGAGGTACTTCTCTTTCCAGCGCTGTGCTTCGTCGCTCATTCATGGGATCCGCGAGGGTCAGGACTCAACGCGGGGAATGCATCGGCCGTGAGCGAACCCGGCAAACGAATCTCTACCGCGACCGGCAGGTGATCGGAAATCGGTTGTGCCAGCACTTGGACTCTTTCCAGGGTCAGGGTCGGGCTGAGCAGAATGTGGTCCAGGCAGCGTTGCGGGCGCCAGCTGGGGAACGTCGCTTCCAGTTGCGGCGCCAATAGGCCGAGGTCGCGCAACGGGGAGTTTTGCAGCAAGTCGCTGGCGTGGGTGTTCATGTCACCCATCAGCACCTGGTGTTTGTAGCCGCCGATCAATTCGCGGATGTAGGCCAGTTGCAGGCTGCGCACGCGGGCGCCGAGGGCCAGGTGCATCATCACGACCACCAGCGCCTCCGGACCTTCGCCGAAACGCACCAGGATTGCCCCGCGGCCCTTGGGCCCCGGTAGCGGGTGATCTTCAATCGCCCATGGGCGCAAGCGGCTGAGCACGCCATTGCTGTGCTGGCCGAGGCGACCGAGGTTGCGATTGAGTTGTTGATACCAGTAGGGGAAGGCCCCGAGTTGGGCCAGGTGTTCGACTTGATTGACGTAGCCTGATCGCAGGCTGCCGCCATCGGCTTCCTGCAAGGCGACCAGATCGAAGTCGCCCAACAGGTTGCCGATCTTTTGCAGGTTGTCGGCACGCCCGGTGTGCGGCAACAGGTGTTGCCAGCCACGGGTCAGGTAGTGCCGATAGCGTTCGGTACTGATGCCGACCTGGATGTTGAAGCTGAGCAAGCGGAGACGGCTGTCTGCGGGCAGGCCCGTCGTTTCCAGGTGATGCGTGTTGATCTGCGGTTCATGCAGGCCAACGACGCGTTCAGTACCCCAGCGGCGCATGGCAGGGGCCGCGCTTAGTTGGCGGCAGCCTTGTTAGCCGCTCGCTCTTTGTCGACCAGTTTGTCGGCCAGTTTCAGGGCTTGTTCGGCACCGCCGGCAGAGCCCACGTCAAAGCGGTATTTGCCGTTGACGATCATGGTTGGAACACCGGAGATCTCATATTTCTTGGCCAGTTCTTTGGCCTGGACGATCTTGCCCTTGATGGCGAAGGAGTCGAAGGTGGCCAGGAACTTGTCCTTGTCTACGCCTTGGGTGGCCAGGAAGTCAGCCATGTCGTTCTTGTCGGTCAGTTTCTTGTGTTCTTTCTGGATGGCTTCAAATACTGCCTTGTGCACTTTGCTCTCGACGCCCATGGCTTCCAGGGTCAGGAACATTTGCCCGTGAGCGTCCCAAGGGCCGCCGAACATGGCAGGGATGCGGACGAAGTTGACGTCGGAAGGCAGTTTCTCAACCCATGGATTGATCACTGGCTCGAATGCGTAGCAATGCGGGCAGCCGTACCAGAACAGCTCCACCACTTCGATCTTGCCAGGGACAGCCACCGGAACAGCATTGGCTAGTTCGACGTAAGGGGCAGCAGGTGCTTCGGCGGCTTGGGCGGCGTTCATGCCGAACAGGCTGGCAGCGACGAGTGCGGCGCTGATGATCAGATTACGCATGCTTTACTCCTGGACAAATTGGGTCGCCTCGCGCGACCTGTTTTCAGACAGGTCCTGGCGGGCTTGAGTTCTGTAGTGTAACGGCAGCGGCCACAAAAAAGGGCGGCCAAAGCCACCCTTTTTATGCTTGCATCGACGGATTAATCGAGCGTTAACGTTGCAGGGGATGTCCATCCCGCGCAACGCTCGATCCGCAGGCCTTAGTGCAGGCCCTGGATGTAGCTGGACACCGCGGCGATGTCTTCGTCGCTCAGCCGTTTGGCGATGGTCTGCATGGTTTTGGTGTCGCCGTCGTTGTTGCGCCCGCCTTCTTCCTTGCGGAAGTCGGTCAGTTGCTTGGCCACGTATTGAGCGTGCTGGCCACCCAGGTGCGGGAAACCGGCGGCGGCGTTGCCTGCGCCATTGGGCGAATGGCAGCCGGTGCAGGCTGGCAGGCCCTTGGCCAGGTCACCACCGCGGAACAGTGCTTCACCGCGAGCCACGACTTTAGGGTCGGCGGCGCCAACGCTGCCTTTCTGGCTGGCGAAGTAGGCGGCGATATCGGCCAGGTCCTGATCGCTCAGGTTGGTCAGCAGGCCGGTCATTTCCAGTACCGTGCGTTTGCCGGACTTGATGTCGTGCAACTGCTTGTTCAGATAACGCTCGCCCTGACCTGCCAGTTTCGGAAAGTTAGGCGCCATGCTATTGCCATCCGGGCCATGACAGGCGCCACACACTGCGGCTTTCGCCTGGCCAGCGGTTGCGTCACCTGCAGCATGGGCTATGCCGGAGATCCCCACGGTCAACAGCAGACTCACGATCAATTTGTTCATCAGCTAATCCAACTACGGCTAAGGGTTAAAGAGTTATGGGCCGGGTTTACTCGCTCATCCAGTGGATGATGGCTTGGTAATCCTCGGCACTGCAGTCCATGCACAAACCACGCGGCGGCATCGCCTTGAAACCCTGGGTCACGTGTTGCACCAGCGTCTCCATACCTTTCGCCAACCTCGGCGTCCAAGCTTCCTGATCGCCCTTCTGAGGCGCCAAGGGTAGTTGGCCGGAATGACAGGCACCACAAACACGGTTGTACACAGCTTCCGGATCCTGTGTAGCCTGAGCGCTGTAAAGCGGCATCAAGACACCGGCAGCTAGCAGCCATTTCGTCATAAAACGACCTTTTCAGGGTAGAGAGCATTCTGCGTTCTAGTGCGCAATCAAGGTCTTTCGCTCTCGTGAACTTCATCCTACGCTGGGACAAAGCGCACACAAAATCTGCGGCATTATATACTGGCGCTACTGAAACGGAAACGACACTGCTCGCCGCGTCCATTCCCGGCGCCGCCCACATCGGAAATCCCATGCAACTCAAGAACCCCATCCTCGGCCTGTGCCAACAGTCCACCTTCATGCTCAGCGCTGCCAAAGTCGACCAATGCCCGGACGACGAGGGCTTTGAAGTAGCCTTCGCCGGGCGTTCTAACGCCGGCAAATCCAGCGCGCTGAACACCCTGACTCACGCCAGCCTGGCGCGGACCTCGAAAACGCCGGGTCGCACGCAGTTGTTGAACTTCTTCAAGCTAGACGATGATCGGCGTCTGGTCGACCTTCCGGGCTACGGTTACGCAAAAGTACCTATCCCATTGAAGCTGCACTGGCAGCGTCACCTGGAAGCTTATCTGGGCGGTCGCGAGAGTTTGAAGGGTCTGATCCTGATGATGGACATCCGTCATCCAATGACCGACTTCGATTTGCTGATGCTCGATTGGGCAGTCGCCAGCGGCATGCCGATGCACATTTTGCTGACCAAAGCCGACAAGCTGACCTACGGCGCGGCGAAAAACGTCCTGCTCAAGGTTCAGGCCGACATTCGCAAGGGCTGGGGTGATGCGATCACCATCCAATTGTTCTCGGCGCCAAAACGCCTGGGCCTGGAAGACGCCTACACTGTATTGGCGGGCTGGATGGAATTGGCGGACAAAGGCACCGAGATTGCCCAGATTGCCGAGTAGAACTTTTCTACAGGCAAAAAAAACCCCGGACTTCTTATGGGGAGGGGGAAGTTCCGGGGTTCAAGTTCCGGACCGCTAGGGCGGGGTCCAGATTATCTGCCAACACTTAACACAACATAGGAGCATCGAAGGGCTTCACCAGCCATTCAGTAACTCTGAGTGGCGATTTGGAAGATTAGTTCAGAATATTTTCAAATGCCTTTGGAATAACCCGGCGCATTTTTCGAACTAAGCACCCTTCGATCCTTTTCCGCCGCGGCACTATGCCGCGGCACAAAGCCCGGTTCAGACGGCTCAGTGAGCCTCATCCCAGTTATTACCCACGCCCACCTCTACCAACAGCGGTACATCGAGCTTCACGGCGTTGCTCATGTGCGCACGAATTTCTTCACGTACCTGATCGACCAGGTCTTCGCGCACCTCAAGCACCAATTCATCGTGTACCTGCAGGATGACTTTGGCGTCCAGGCCTGACGACGTCAGCCAGTTATCCACCGCCACCATGGCCTTCTTGATGATGTCCGCCGCCGTGCCTTGCATCGGGGCGTTGATCGCCGTGCGTTCGGCGCCTTTGCGTAAAGCCGGGTTTTTCGCATTGATGTCCGGCAAGTACAGGCGACGACCGAAGATGGTTTCGACGAAGCCCTGCTCGGCAGCCTGGGTACGGGTGCGCTCCATGTACTCCAGAACACCGGGGTAGCGGGCGAAGTAACGGTCGATGTACGCCTGGGATTGCTTGCGATCCACACCGATCTGCTTGGCCAGGCCAAACGCGCTCATGCCGTAGATCAGGCCGAAGTTGATCGCCTTGGCGCTGCGACGCTGATCGGTGGTGACCTCCGTCAGCTCAACGCCGAAGACTTCCGCCGCCGTGGCCTTGTGCACGTCCAGGTCGTTGCGGAAGGCGTGCAGCAAGCCTGCGTCCTTGGCCAGGTGCGCCATGATTCGCAGTTCAATCTGCGAGTAGTCCGCCGCCAACAGTTTGTAGCCCGGTGGCGCGATGAACGCCTGGCGAATCCGCCGGCCTTCAGCCGTGCGGATCGGGATGTTCTGCAGGTTTGGATCGCTGGAGGATAAGCGCCCGGTCGCGGCAACGGCTTGGTGATAAGAGGTGTGAATCCGCCCGGTGCGCGGGTTGATCTGCTCCGGCAAGCGGTCGGTGTAGGTGCTTTTCAGCTTGCTCATCGAGCGGTACTGCATCAGTACCTTGGGCAGCGGGAAATCCTGGTCGGCCAGTTCCGCCAGCACGGCTTCGGCGGTGGAAGCCTGGCCCTTGGCGGTTTTGCTGAGGACTGGCAGGCCGAGTTTTTCGTACAGGATCGCGCCCAATTGCTTCGGCGAGCCGAGGTTGAATTCTTCGCCGGCGATGGCGTAGGCCTCACGCTCCAGCTCGACCATTTTCGTGCCCAGCTCAACGCTCTGGATCCCCAGCAACTCGGCATCGACCAGCGCGCCCTGGCGCTCGATCCGTGCCAGCACCGGCACCAGCGGCATTTCGATCTCGCTCAAGACCTTGCTCAGGCTCGGAATCGCATTGAGCTTGGCCTGCAAGGTTTGATGCAGGCGCAGGGTCACGTCGGCGTCTTCGGCGGCGTAAGGCCCGGCCAGTTCCAGGGCAATCTGATCGAATGTCAGCTGCTTGGCACCCTTGCCGGCGATATCGGTAAAACCGGTGGTGGTGTGATTCAGGTACTTGAGCGCCAGGCTGTCCATGTCGTGGCGGGTCGCGGTGGAGTCCAGCACGTAGGATTCGAGCATGGTGTCGAAGGCGATGCCTTGCACGGTGATGCCGCAGCTCTGATCGCCACCGATGGCGCAGTTGGCCAGGATGTTCATGTCGAATTTGGCGTGCTGGCCGACCTTGAGCTTGCTCGGGTCTTCGAGGATCGGTTTCAGGGCGCGCAGAACGGTGTCGCGATCCAGCTGCTCCGGCGCGCCCATGTAGGAGTGGGTCAGCGGAATGTAGGCTGCTTCGTTGGCTTGTACCGCGAACGACAGGCCGACCAGTTGGGCCTTTTGCGCATCAATCCCGGTGGTTTCGGTATCGAAGGCGAAGAGCTTGGCGTCGTTCAACTTCTTCAGCCAGAGATCGAAATCGGCCTGGGTGAGGATCGTCGTGTACTTGAGTTCAACAGCTGCGGCGACCTCTTCTTCAGCCACTGGCGCGACCACTTCCTGGCCGGAACGCTTGGCATCGCGCTGGTTGTCTTCGAACCAGCTCTTGAATTCGAGCAGGGTGTAGAGCTCGGCGAGTTTGTCGTGATCCGGTTGGCCCATTTGCAGGTCGTCGAGGCCGATGTCCAGCGGTACGTCGATCTTGATGGTTGCCAGGCGATAGGAGAGGAACGCCATCTCCTTGTGTTCTTCGAGCTTGGCCGGCAGGGTCTTGGCCCCGCGAATCGGCAGGGTCGGGACGATGTCGAGTTGCGCGTAAAGCTCGGTCAGGCCGCCATTCACGCCGACCAGCAGGCCGGAAGCGGTTTTTGGGCCGATGCCCGGAACGCCCGGGATGTTGTCGGACGAATCGCCCATCAGTGCCAGGTAATCGATGATCTGCTCGGGAGCGACGCCGAATTTCTCCTTCACGCCCTCCACGTCCATGCTGCTACCGGTCATGGTATTGACCAAGGTAATGTGCCCGTCGACCAGTTGCGCCATGTCCTTGTCGCCGGTGGAGATCACCACCGGACGGTCGGCGGCCGCGCTGCTGCGGGCCAGGGTGCCGATCACGTCATCGGCTTCTACGCCTTCGACGCACAGCAGCGGGAAGCCGAGGGCGATCACGCTCTGGTGCAGCGGTTCGATTTGTACGCGCATGTCATCGGGCATGCTCGGGCGATTGGCCTTGTACTCGGCGAACATCTCGTCGCGGAACGTCCCGCCCTTGGCGTCGAACACCACGGCGAACGGACTGTCCGGGTACTGCTTGCGCAGACTCTTGAGCATGTTCAACACACCCTTGACCGCGCCGGTCGGCAGGCCTTTGGAAGTGGTCAGCGGTGGCAGCGCGTGAAAGGCTCGGTACAGGTAAGAAGAACCGTCCACCAGGACGAGGGGGGCTTGGCTCATGAGCAGGATCAACCTTTTCGGCGGGTCCGGGGCTAGAATAGCGGGACCATTGACGACAAAGGGACAAGGTTATCATGCGCACACTAAATCGCCTGTTGCTGGCTGGGTTGTTTGCAACCGTTCCATTGGCCGTCATGGCGGCGGATGACGCGCCGTCGGCAGAGCCGGAAGTTACTATTAGCACGCACAAGGAAGGCGATAAGGTCATTCAGGAGTACAAGAAGGGCGGGTTTACCTACGCCATCAAGGTGACGCCGAGCGTTGGGAAGCCGTATTTCCTGGTGCGTGCGGACGGGACTGATGCCAATTACATCCGTTCGGACCAGCCGGATATGCTGATTCCCGCGTGGGAAATCTTTACCTGGAAGTAGTTTCTTAACTTTAATCGGCGCCGCTTTACATAGCGGCGCCCGAACTGAGCAGTTTTTAACCATGTCTGTGTTCACCCCCCTGGCTCGGCCCGAGCTGGAAACCTTTCTCGCCCCATACGGGCTCGGCCGCCTGCTTGATTTCCAGGGGATTGCCGCCGGTAGCGAAAACACCAATTTCTTTATCAGTCTGGAACAGGGCGAATTTGTCCTGACCCTGGTTGAGCGCGGCCCGGTTCAGGAAATGCCGTTCTTCATCGAACTGCTCGACGTGTTGCACGACGCCGACCTGCCGGTGCCCTACGCGCTGCGCACCACTGACGGCGTGGCTCTACGTGAACTGGCCGGCAAACCGGCGCTGTTGCAGCCGCGCCTGGCCGGCAAACACATCAAGGATGCCAATGCCCAGCATTGCTCTCAGGTCGGCGAGCTGCTCGGCCACCTGCATCTGGCGACCCAGGCCAACATGATCAAGCGCAAGACCGATCGCGGCCTGGACTGGATGCTGGAGGAGGGCACGCAGTTGCTCTCGCACCTGAATGCCGAGCAGAGCGAACTGCTGCAACGGGCATTGGACGAAATCACTCAACAGAAGACGAAAATTCTGGCGTTGCCCCGAGCCAACATCCACGCCGACCTGTTCCGCGATAATGCGATGTTCGAAGGCACACACCTGACCGGGTTGATCGACTTCTACAACGCCTGTTCCGGGCCGATGTTGTACGACGTGGCGATTGCCTTGAATGACTGGTGCTCGGACGAGCAAGGCGTGATCGATGGGCCGCGCGCCCGGGCGCTATTGGGCGCCTATGCGGCGCTGCGACCCTTTACGGCGGCCGAAGCTGAGCTGTGGCCGACCCTGCTGCGGGTCGCATGTGTGCGGTTCTGGTTGTCGCGGCTGATTGCTGCTGAGTCGTTCGCCGGGCAGGACGTGTTGATTCACGATCCGATGGAGTTTCAGCAGCGCTTGGCGCAGCGGCAGAAAGTTAATACGCCGTTGCCTTTCGCCCTTTAAATTGTGGCGAGGGGGCTTGCCCCCGTTGGAGCGCGAAGCGTTCCCCCTGCGATTTCCAATTTGAAAAATCAGGGGCTGCTTCGCAGCCCAACGGGGGCAAGCCCCCTCGCCACAGGTATTGTGGGGTTACAACGACTCCAGACACCCCGCCAAATCATTCCCCAACTTCTCCAGCACCTGCTCATACCCCTGAGCGGTCGCCGGCGTGTACCCGCCCAACGCATCCAGTTCCGCCAGTTTCACCGGCAGGCCGGCCACCAGGGTTTCGGCCAGGCGAGGGCGCAGTGGCGGCTCGCTGAACACGCAGGTTTTGCCGACTTCCTGCAATCGCGTACGCATCGCCGCGACATGCTGGGCGCCGGGCTGCACTTCGGCGGCCACGCTGAATACGCCCGTGTGCTTGAGGCCGTAAGCGTCTTCGAAGTAGTCGAACGCTTCGTGGAACACGAAGTACGGCTTACCGGCAATGCCTGCCAGGCGAGCCTTCAAGCGCAGGTCCAACGCATCCAGGCGCTCATCGAAGGCCTTGAGGTTGTTCTGATAACGCGCCGCGTTGGCGGGATCGGCAGCACTCAGGTCGGCGGCCATTTTTGTGGCGATCACCCGGGCATTTACTGGCGATAACCACAAATGCGCGTCCAGGGTACCCGGACGGTGATCGTGGTCATGTTCGTCGGCATCTTCGGCATGAGACTGACTATCTTCGGCGAAGTGTCGCAGTTTCAGATCAGGCAAATCCTGCACGGCCACGGTTGGCAATGTGCGACCTTTCAGCACGCGGGGCAGGAAACCTTCCATGTCCGGGCCGATCCAGTACACCAGATCCACCGATTGCACTTTCCGTACGTCGGACGGGCGCAAGGCGTAGTTATGCGGCGAAGCACCGGGCGGCAGCAGCACTTCCGGAATCGCCACACCGTCCTGCACCGCCGCAGCAATCAGCTGTAGCGGCTTGATGCTGGTCAGCACTTTGACCTCGGCGTGGGCCGAACCGATCAGCAGGAAACTTGCGATGAATGCGACAAAGATAGAAAAAAGTCGGGACACGATGACCACTCGAAGAGGCGAGAACGGGTAACATAATAACGTCTCTCACAAAATGCGTCGCCGCTCATGCCTAAAACACCGATTGCCAGCCGTCCCCACGACCACTCTCATTGCGTTCACAGCGCATTGTCTGAGGCCGATGCCCTGTGCGCACGTCAAGGCTTGCGCCTGACCGCCTTGCGTCGGCGGGTGCTGGAACTGGTGTGGCAAAGCCATAAACCGCTGGGTGCCTACGACATCCTGGCGGTGCTCAGCGAGCAGGATGGCCGCCGCGCCGCGCCGCCGACCGTGTACCGCGCGCTGGATTTCCTGCTGGAAAATGGCCTCGTACACCGCATCTCCTCGCTGAACGCCTTCGTCGGCTGCAATCACCCGGAACATGCGCACCAGGGCCAGTTCCTGATTTGCCGCACCTGTCACGCCGCCATCGAGCTTGAACAGAAATCCATCAGCGACGCGATTGTCATCAGCGCCAAAGACGTCGGCTTTATCGTCGAAGCCCAGACCGTTGAAGTCATCGGGCTCTGCTCCGGTTGCCAGGGGGCTTGATGAGCAATGCGTTGATCCGTCTTGAGCAGGTCGCCGTCACGTTTGCCGGGCAAAACGTGCTGGAAAACATCGATCTGAGCGTCGAGCCGGGGCAGATTGTGACCCTGATCGGCCCCAATGGCGCGGGCAAAACCACGTTGGTGCGCGCCGTGCTCGGTCTATTGAAGCCGGACAGCGGCAGCGTCTGGCGCAAGCCGAAATTGCGCGTTGGCTATATGCCGCAAAAACTTCACGTCGATCCGACCCTGCCGCTCTCAGTGCTGCGCTTCTTGCGTCTGGTCCCGGGTGTGGACCGGGCGCGGGCGTTGGCGGCACTCAAGGAAGTCGGCGCCGAGCAGGTCATCGACAGCCCGGTACAAAGTGTTTCCGGTGGCGAAATGCAGCGCGTGCTGCTGGCCCGGGCGCTGTTGCGTGAGCCGGAATTGCTGGTACTCGACGAACCGGTGCAAGGCGTCGACGTGGCCGGCCAGGCCGAGCTGTACAGCCTGATCACACGCCTGCGCGACCGTCATGGTTGCGGCGTGTTGATGGTTTCCCACGATTTGCACCTGGTGATGAGCACCACCGACCAGGTGGTGTGCCTGAATCGCCACGTTTGCTGTTCCGGGCATCCGGAACACGTCAGCGGCGATCCCGCGTTCGTCGAGCTGTTCGGCAAGAACGCACAAAGCCTGGCGATTTATCACCACCATCACGACCACGCCCATGACCTGCATGGCGCGGTGGTCAGCGCGGCCCCGTCGGCCAAACCCCACGTTCACGGAGATAGCTGCAAGCATGGCTGATTTTCTGCTCTACGCCCTGCTTGCAGGTCTGGCCCTGGCGTTGGTCGCGGGCCCGCTGGGTTCGTTCGTGGTCTGGCGCCGCATGGCGTATTTCGGCGACACCTTGTCCCACGCCGCGTTGCTCGGCGTGGCCCTGGGCTTCCTGCTGGATGTCAGCCCTGCCGTGGCCGTCACCGTTGGCTGCCTGTTGTTGGCGGTGTTGCTGGTGACGTTGCAACAGCGTCAGCCGCTGGCGTCCGACACCCTTTTGGGAATTCTCGCACCGAGCACGCTCTCTCTGGGCCTGGTGGTACTAAGCTTCATGCACGAAGTGCGGATCGACCTGATGGCCTATCTGTTCGGCGACCTGCTGGCGATCAGTCCGACCGATCTGGCCTGGATCCTCGGCGGCAGCGCGGCGGTGCTGGGGTTGCTGGTGACGTTGTGGCGGCCGTTGCTGGCGATCACCGTGCACGAAGAGTTGGCCACGGTGGAAGGTTTGCCCGTGGCGGCGTTGCGTTTGACCCTGATGCTGCTGATCGCCGTAGTAATTGCCGTGGCGATGAAAATCGTCGGTGTGTTGCTGATTACGTCGCTGTTGATCATCCCGGCGGCTGCGGCACAACGTCACGCCCGCTCGCCGGAGCAGATGGCACTGGGCGCGAGCCTGCTGGGTATGCTCGCGGTGTGTGGCGGGCTCGCGTTGTCATGGTTCAAGGACACCCCGGCGGGCCCGTCGATTGTGGTGACGGCCGCCGCGCTGTTTCTGCTGAGTTTTGTCCTGCCCCGTCGAGGGGTGTAGACTTGCTCGTTTTTTGCGCAAATAGAGAGTCGCAGGAATGAAGCCGTTCGCCTCCCGTTATCTGCTCCTTGTCGCATTTTCTCTGCTGCTGGGCGCTTGCCAAAGCACGCCACCGGCGGCCACCGAGGCCCCCGATGCGCGGGCTACGGCCATCGCACAGCTGGAACAAAACCTGGCCAGCAGCGAACTGGCCACCGCCGAAGATCAATTGGCAACCTTGCAGGCCCAGTCGCCCGACGACCCAAGCCTCGTGCAATATCAACGGCAGCTGGCCGAAGCCTATCTGCGCCGCAGCCAGATCGTGCTGCAAAAAGGTGACGTTAACGCGGCCGCTACCGCCCTGAGTCGTGCCCGGGCGTTGATGCCCAAGGCCCCGGCGCTGACGGGCGGGGTGAACAACGCCATCGTCAATGCACGCAAGGCAGAGCTGGACCGGGCCGAAGCGGCGCTGATGGCGGCCGAGGCCAAGCCGAAGGCGAAAGTGATCGATCCAACGGCTGAAAGCACCACGGTGGCGCTGAACCTCACCGATATGAGCAAACTGCGTCGCCAACTGGACGCTATCGCCGCCGATGTGGTGAATTATGAATGTGCCGTGAGCATTCAGGCGCCGCGTACCCAGGATTACCCTTGGTTAGCCACGTTGCTGACCAAGCGGGTGAAGAAGCTGGATTCGGGGTTCGACCTGAAGCTGGAGAAGCAGATCTTGCGCAACATTCCGGCGCAGATGGTGTTGAGTCCGCGTAAGCCCTGAAAAGCTTCGCGGGCAAGTCGAATCGTCGCACCGCTCGCTCCTACAGGTCCGAGTCGCTCAAGACATCGCACCCGTAGGAGCGAGGCTTGCCCGCGAAGGCGTCCTCACTCGCAATGCATCTCTTTAAGCCGGAATCGCCTTAGCCTTAGGCTCCCGATCCCAAACCCGATGCTGTCCGATCGCCGCAAAAAACGGCTTGATCAACTTCGCATCCGCGCCAACCACCAGCCCCGCATCCACCTCCAGCTTCAACACATCCAGCAACTGCTTGGCCTCGCCATGCAGCGCAATCGCCTTCAAGTGTTTGTATGCCTCGAGCAGGTAATGCAGCGCCACTCCATCGGTGCTCAACGCCTTGATCGACGCCGCGCCACCCGGCACGAACACCGCATCGAAGGCCACGGACGGCAGGCCTTCCATCGATGCATCCACCGGCAATGATTTGCCATCGGCGGTCGTCACCGGCGCGGACGTCGGGCCGAGCAGTTTGGCGTGGGCTCCCTCTGCCGCCAATGCCTTCTTCATTGCATCAATCGCGGCACCATCGACGCCGTTGGCTGCAAGAATCGCCACTTTCCGCGTTTTGATATTCTCTGGCAGCAAGTTGGCCTGGCTCAGGGCCGGCGAGCGATCCAGCGAGATTTTCGGCACGTCCACGGTCCCCGCCTTCGGTGCTGGCAGACCCAGGTTTTGGGCAACACGCTTGGCCAGTTCCAGATCAATATTGGCCAGGATCTCATTGACCTGACGTTCACGAATCCACAACCGATCCACCTTGCCCAGCTCAAAGCTGTAAGCCGAGATGATGTGTTCCTGCTCATGCTTGCTCATGCTGTGGAAAAACAGCCGGGCCTGGGAGAAGTGATCGCCGAACGACTCGCTACGCTGACGGATCTTGTTGGCGTCGATGCGCTCCGGATACGTCTCGAAACCGCCATCCTGCGCGGCCGGTGGGGTTTCCTTCGGCCAGCCGCCATCAATCGAATTCGGCTCGTAGGACGCGCGACCCTTGTCGATGGTCATGCGGTGCAGACCGTCACGCTGGCCGTTATGGAACGGCGCTACCGGACGGTTGATCGGGATCTCGTGAAAATTCGGCCCGCCGAGTCGGCTGATTTGCGTATCGGTGTAGGAAAACAACCGACCTTGCAGCAGCGGATCGTTGGAGAAATCGATCCCCGGCACGATATGCCCCGGGCAGAACGCGACCTGTTCGGTTTCGGTGAAGAAATTGTCCGGGTTGCGGTTGAGGGTCATTTTGCCCAGCGGCGTGATCGGCACGATTTCTTCGGGAATGATTTTGGTCGGATCCAGCAGGTCGAAATCGAAGTCGTGTTCGTTTTCTTCCTCGACGATCTGTACACCCAGTTCCCATTCCGGGTAGTCCCCGATCTCGATGGACTCCCAGAGATCGCGACGGTGGTAGTCAGTATCTTTACCGGCGAGCTTCTGCGCCTCATCCCACACCAGCGAACAGGTGCCGGCGGTAGGGCGCCAGTGGAATTTGACGAAGCGCGATTTGCCCTCGGCGTTCACCAGGCGGAAGGTGTGCACGCCAAAGCCCTGCATGCTGCGCAGGCTTTTCGGGATCGCCCGGTCGGACATGGCCCAAATCACCATGTGCGCCGATTCGGGTTGCAGCGACACGAAGTCCCAGAACGTATCGTGCGCCGAGCCGCCGGTAGGCATCTCGTTGTGAGGCTCAGGTTTTACCGCGTGCACGAAGTCGGGAAACTTGATCGCGTCCTGGATGAAGAACACCGGCATGTTGTTGCCCACCAGGTCGAAGTTGCCTTCGTCGGTGAAGAACTTCACGGCGAAACCGCGTACGTCCCGCACGGTATCGCCTGACCCCCGTGGGCCCTGCACCGTGGAAAAGCGCACGAACACCGGAGTTTTTTGGCTTGGGTCTTGTAGGAATCCAGCCTTGGTCAGTACCGAATGGTTCTCGTACGTCTGGAAGAAACCATGGGCGCCGGTGCCACGGGCGTGGACGATGCGCTCCGGGATACGCTCATGGTCAAAGTGCGTGATTTTTTCACGCATGATGAAGTCTTCCAGCAGCGACGGCCCGCGCGCGCCGACCTTCAAGGTGTTCTGGTTATCCGAGACTTTCACGCCCTGGTTGGTGCGCAGGGCTTGCTCGGTGGCGTCAGAGCGAAACTTTTCCAGGCTGTCGAGCTTGGCGTTGGTGTTGCCGCGGTCCAGGGTATCGGTCCCGGCCAGTGCGCTTTTGGGGGCGGCAGGCTTTTTAGTACTCATCAGTCGTAAACTCCTCGTGGCGATTCCTGCCTTAGCCAGGACGCTTATTCATTCCCCTGGCACGGCACCGGGGGTGTTTTCGAGTTGCCTTATTAGTGACTGATGGGATTTTTTGCCGTTCCTTTTTTATGACCTTTGATCGCGTTATTGCCAAATGAAAGGTTGAATGCCGAATAAATGCTAATAACCTCTATACGGACAGGCTAAAATGCGCGCCCGGCTAACCGCTGATCCCATTCCAACGCGCCCCACAAGGTTCGCTACGTGATCGAGTTTCAAAACGTCCATAAGACTTACCGCGTCGCCGGTAAGGATATTCCCGCCCTGCATCCGACCAGTCTGACGATTGAGAATGGTCAGGTCTTCGGTCTGATCGGTCATTCCGGTGCGGGAAAAAGTACCCTGCTGCGTCTGATCAATCGCCTGGAAGAGTCCAGTGGCGGCAAGATCTTCGTCGATGGCGAAGAAGTCACCGCGCTCGATCCCAACAGCCTGCGGCGCTTCCGTCAGCAGGTCGGGATGATTTTCCAGCACTTCAACTTGCTGGCCTCCAAGACCGTGGCCGACAACGTCGCGTTGCCGCTGACCCTGGCCGGCGAACTGTCCCGCAGCGATATCGACCGGCGTGTGGCCGAGTTGCTCAAGCGTGTCGGCCTGTCCGATCACGCCAAGAAGTACCCGGCGCAGTTGTCCGGTGGCCAGAAGCAGCGCGTCGGCATCGCCCGCGCCCTGGCGACCAAGCCGAAAATCCTGCTGTGCGACGAAGCCACCAGCGCCCTGGACCCACAAACCACCGCGTCGGTCCTGCAATTGCTGGCCGAAATCAACCGCGAACTGAAACTGACCATCGTTCTGATCACCCACGAGATGGACGTGATCCGTCGGGTCTGCGACCAGGTGGCGGTGATGGATGCCGGTGTGATCGTCGAGCAAGGTTCGGTCGCCGATGTATTCCTGCATCCCAAGCACCCGACTACCAAACGCTTCGTGCAGGAAAGCGAGCAGATCGACGAAAGCGAACAGCGCGATGACTTCGCTCACGTGCCGGGTCGTATCGTGCGTCTGACCTTCCAGGGCGAAGCGACCTACGCACCGTTGCTGGGTACCGTCGCTCGGGAAACCGGTGTGGACTACAGCATCCTGGCCGGTCGTATCGACCGCATCAAAGACGTCCCTTACGGGCAACTGACCCTGGCCGTCACCGGCGGTGACATGGAGGCGGCGTTCGCCCTCTTCACCGCGGCTGATGTCCACATGGAGGTCCTGCGCTGATGGAAGCCTTGATGAGTTTCTTCGCCAATATCGACTGGTTCGAAATCTGGCTGGCCACGGGCGACACGCTGTTGATGCTCGGCGGTTCGCTGTTGTTCACCATTTTGCTGGGCCTGCCGCTGGGCGTGTTGTTGTTCCTGTGCAGCCCGCGTCAGTTGCTCGAATCCCGGGGCGTCTACGCCGTGCTGTCGCTGGTGGTGAACATCCTGCGTTCGCTGCCATTCATCATTCTGCTGATCGTGATGATCCCGTTCACGGTGCTGATCACTGGCACGTCGCTCGGCGTCGCTGGCGCGATTCCACCGCTGGTCGTGGGCGCTACGCCGTTCTTCGGCCGTCTGGTGGAAACCGCCCTGCGTGAAGTCGATCGCGGCATCATCGAAGCGACCCAGGCCATGGGCGCGACCACCCGGCAGATCATCACCAACGCCTTGTTGCCAGAAGCCCGCCCGGGCATCTACGCGGCGATTACGGTGACGGCGATTACACTGGTGTCCTACACGGCCATGGCCGGTGTGGTCGGCGCCGGTGGTTTGGGCGACCTGGCGATCCGTTTCGGCTACCAGCGTTTCCAGACCGACGTGATGATCGTCACCGTGGTGCTGTTGCTGGTGCTGGTGCAGGTCCTGCAGATGGTTGGCGACAAGCTGGTCGTACACTTTTCCAGAAAATAAATGGTTCGCGTAACCAAGACATGAGCCGGCCATTCGCTGGCAGGCGCCACACGGGCGCCTCACAAGGAGTTAGCTGAATGAAAAAACTACTCGTCGCATTGGCCGCTGTAGCGGCGTTTTCCGCCCAGGCCGACGAACTGACCGTTGCCGCCACCCCAGTCCCGCATGCGGAGATTCTGGAGTTCGTGAAACCGGCCCTGGCCAAAGAAGGCGTGGACCTGAAGATCAAGGTCTTCACCGACTACATCCAGCCAAACGTGCAGGTCGCCGAGAAGCGCCTGGACGCCAACTTCTTCCAGCACCAGCCGTACCTGGATGAGTTCAACAAAGCCAAGGGCACCAACCTGGTGGCCGTTGCCGGTGTGCACCTGGAACCCCTGGGCGCTTACTCCAGCAAGTACAAGGCGCTGACCGAACTGCCTGGCGGCGCCAACGTGGTGATCCCGAACGACGCCACCAACGGCGGCCGTGCGCTGTTGCTGCTGCAGAAGGCCGGCCTGATCAAGTTGAAGGAGCCGAACAACATCCTGTCGACCGTCAAGGACATCACCGAAAACTCGAAGGACCTGAAATTCCGCGAACTGGAAGCCGCGACGATCCCGCGTGTGCTGACCCAGGTCGACCTGGCGCTGATCAACACCAACTACGCGCTGGAAGCCAAGCTGGATCCGTCCAAGGATGCGCTGGTGATCGAAGGCAACGACTCGCCTTACGTGAACATCCTGGTCGCCCGTCCGGACGACAAGGACAGCGAGGCGATGAAGAAACTGGTTGCTGCGCTGCACAGCCCGGAAGTGAAAGCGTTCATTCTCGAGAAGTACAAAGGCGCGGTATTGCCGGCGTTCTGATCTGAACCGTTACACGATCACACCGCTCACACCGCTCACACCGCTCACACCGCTCACACCGATCGTTCCCACGCTCCGCGTGGGAATGCCTCAACGGACGCTCCGCGTTCGGCTCTTGAAGGGACGCGGAGCGTCCCGGGCTGCATGCCCACGCAGAGCGTGGGAACGATCAAACGAAAAAGGGGACGCCATGAGCGTCCCCTTTTTTGTGCCTGAAACACCGGTCCCTGTAGGAGCCAGGCTTGCCGGCGAAGGCGATTTCACGGACGCCTTCGCCGGCAAGCCTGGCTCCTACAGGACCGTGAAAGGCTCAGTTACGCTTGAGCATCACCGGCAACTGCGCCACCAGCTTCACGTTGTTCAGCGGCGCACGAATAAACCCGCGTTGCGTGCCATCCGGCCCGATCACCGCGAGGTTGCCGCTGTGGTCGACCGTGTAGTTAGGCTTGCTGGTGTCCGCCGGAATAAACGGAATGCTCACCGCGTTGGCCAGCTTCTGGATGTCATCCACGCTCGATGCGGTCAAACCCTGAAATTGCGGATCGAAGTAGCCCAGGTATTGCTTGAGCTGCTGGGGCGTGTCGCGGTTCGGGTCGACGCTGACCAGGATGATCTGCAACTTGGCCGCCGCTTCGGGCGGCAGTTCGCTCTTGATCTGGCGCAGTTGGGCGAGGGTGGTGGGGCAGATGTCCGGGCAGAAGGTGTAGCCGAAGAACAGCAGGCTCCACTTGTCTTTCAGCTCGTTGACCGCCACCGGTTTGCCGTCCTGGTCGGTCATGGTCACGTCTGGCAGGTTACGGCTTTGCGGCAGCAGGATGATCCCGGCGTCGATCAGTGCCGTCGGGTCGCCCTGGCCTTTGCCGGACAGCACCTTATTGACGGTCAGGCCCAGAACCAGCGCGATCAGGGCGACGAGGATGAAGACGGTTTTCTGAGTTCGAGTCATAGGTTCAACAGTAAGTAGTGGTCTACGAGCAGGGCGATAAACAGCAGGAACAAGTACCAGATAGAGTACTTGAACGTATTGATCGCCGCGTGCGGCCGAGTGCCACGGTACAGCACCACGGCCCATTGCAGAAACCGCGCGCCCAGTCCCAACGCACAAACCAGATAGAGCACGCCGCTCATGTGGATCACATACGGCATCAGGCTGACCGCCAGCAGCGCGAAGGTGTAAAGCAGGATGTGGATTTTGGTGTAGTGCTCGCCATGGGTCACCGGCAACATCGGGATATCGGCCTTGGCGTATTCCTCTTTGCGGTGAATGGCCAGGGCCCAGAAGTGTGGCGGGGTCCAGGCGAAGATGATCAGCACCAGCAGCAACGGTTCGGCGCTGACATGGCCGGTGGCCGCGACCCAGCCGAGCAGCGGCGGGGCAGCACCGGCCAGTCCGCCGATGACGATGTTCTGTGGCGTCGCCCGTTTGAGGAAACCGGTGTAGACCACGGCGTAACCGAGCAGGGAGGCGAGGGTCAGCCACGCCGTCAGCGGATTGGTGAAGGCCAGCAGCACCGCTTGGCCCAATACGGCGAGTACCAACGCAAACGTCAGCGCCGCGCGAGGCGACACTCGGCCTTCCGCCAGCGGCCGCTTGTGGGTGCGGGCCATGACCGCATCGATGCGCCGATCCACCACATGATTGACCGCCGCCGCGCCGCCGGCACACAACGCGATCCCCAGATTGCCGAACACCAGCACCGTCCACGGCACCCCGGCGCGGGTCGCGAGGAACATCCCCACCAAGGAGGTGATGAGCATCAGCACCACCACTTTGGGCTTGGTCAGCTCCAGATAATCGCGCCAGATCGCTTGGTTGTGACGCTCGCCAATCAGAACCGCCATGGCATTTCTCCTTTTATTGTTATGGGCCCGGCTGAATGTTTACGCGGGCTGAACCGCCAGCGCGCGGGTGCTTGTTGCTTGACCCGAACCAGGCTGGTTCGCGCGTGATAATTGACCAGCACCATGGTCAGCAACAGCGCCGCGCCGCCCGCGTTGTGGGCAACGGCGATCGGCAGCGGCAGGTGAAACAGCACGTTGCTGATGCCGAGGGTGATTTGCGCGCCGAGGGCGATCAGCACCAAGCCGGCGAGGCGCGTCATGCCGACCACTTTCAGTTGCCAGGCAAGGCCCAGCAGTACCAGCGTCACCAACAGGGCGCCGATGCGGTGGGTCAGGTGAATCGCCGTGCGCGCATCGCTGTCCAGTTGCCCGCCGAGGTAGTTGGGGCCGATGTGTTGGGTCAGGTGAAAGCCGTTGGCGAAATCCGCCGGGGGCAGCCATTGGCCGTGGCAAGTCGGGAAGTCGATGCACGCCACCGCCGCGTAATTGGAACTGACCCAGCCGCCGAGGGCGATTTGCAGGATCACCAGCAACAACCCGGCGGTCGCCCAGTACTGCAAGCGCTTGGGCACGGTCAGCGCGGGCAATACGCCGGACAATCGCAACGTCAGCAAAAACAACAGACTCAAAGTCGCAAAGCCGCCGAGCAAATGCCCGGTGACCACTTGCGGCCAGAGCTTGAGCGTCACCGTCCACATGCCAAACGCTGCTTGCGCAAACACCACGCCGAGCAGGAACAGCGGCAACTTCACCGGTTGCCCGGGATGGCGCCGATGCACCCAGGCGCGACCGGCCAGCACCGAGATCAACAGCCCCAGGGTGCCGGCGAAGTAGCGGTGGATCATCTCGTTCCAACCCTTATGGGCCACAACCGGCGTATCGGGAAAATGCAGTTCGGCATGGGCCAGTTGGGCTTCGCTTTTCGGCACGCTGATAAAGCCATAACAGCCCGGCCAGTCCGGGCAGCCGAGGCCCGCGTGGGTCAGGCGGGTGTAGGCGCCGAGCAGCACCACAATCAGTGCCAGCAAGGTGGCAAACAGCGCGAGGCGAAATCCAGGTTTGGCCATGACGATGCCCTTATCCGATGTTCGACAGTTTCAACAGGTGACGCAGGTCGTTCAGCAGGTCCTTACCCTTCACGGTCGGGTCATAGCGCAGCACCAGATTGCCGTGAGGGTCGATGATCCACAGTTGCGGCGCGGTCTTGTCGCCGGTGGTCTTGCTGAAAGTCGTGAGGTCCATGGGGTAGCGCTGCAACTGCGGATATTCGCGGGTCAGCTTGGCTTCGTAGTCGCTGCTCAGCGGTTGAGCGGCGGCCAGGGCGTGGCTGGCCCGGGAGGCATCGCGGCCGAGGCCGATCTGGATCTGTCGCGCCAGGTACACCAACTGCTGGCAATCCACGGCGCAATCCTTGGGCGCGGTCACCAGCATCTGCCAGCGATCTTCCTGGGCCTGCACGCCAAGGTCGGCGCGGGTCTGGCCGTTGCCGATCAGTTCGCCGTGATAGCTGCGACCGTCCGGCACCCAGAAATTCAATTTATACATACCGGTGGCGAGGATCATCGGACCCACCACCCCCAGCACGATCAGCAGCAACTGCAAACGACCCTTGCGCCGACTTGCCGGGGTTTTCGCCTCAGACATGTTGGGTGGATTCATGGCCGCTCCCATGGTGTTTCTCCTTTGCGTTGTGCCAGCCGAGATAGATAAAAAGGCCGAGCAGGGCGATCGCCATGGCGAACCACTGCACGGCATAAGCGATGTGTTTCTCCGGCCCCATGGCCACCACCGGCCAATCGGCCTGGTAGGACGACGGGCCGGTTTCTTCACGTAATTCGTAGGCAAAGCCTTCGCGGTTCAGCGTCGTCCAGAGTTTGGCGGGCTCGACGGCGGTGATGACCTGAGGCCAGGTTGTGGTGCTCGGATCAGCGTGCAGCTGGAAAGTCGCGCCGGGGGATACGTAGACCCAGGCATCAAGGCTTAATGCTTGATTTGGCGTTTTGAATTGCGGCGGCGTGCGCCGGTCCGGCCATGGCAGCCAGCCGCGATTGACCAGCAGCCAAAGGCCGGTGGCCTGATCGTGAAACGGTTGCAGCAGCTCGACGCCGACCTTGCCGTCGCGCTGCCGGTTATCCAACAGCAGGCTGTGCTCGGCATCGAATTCACCGTGCAGACGCACCCGGCGAAAGGCTGGATCTTGCGTGTTCAGCAGCTCGGCACTGGCCATCGGCTCGGCCGCCCGGCGCTCGGCGTAGGTTTGCAGCAGCGCGCTTTTCTCCGCGCCCCGGCTCAACTGCCAGAACCCCAGTGACACCAGCAGCGGCAACAGCAGCGCCACGACGAGGGTCGGCACGACGCCCGGCCGAAAGCGCTTCATGACGTCGCCAGAAAGTCGGTGATCGCGATAGCTATACTCAACTGCATCGCCTGTCCCCCCGGAGTCTCACCATGCTCAAAGCAGCCATCGTCCTGATGCTGATTGCCACGGTTGTCAGCCTGTTCAGCGGCCTGTTTTTTCTGGTCAAGGACGACAGCAGCTCGAACCGCCTGGTCATTGCCCTGAGTATTCGTGTAGCCCTGGCCGCTACCACCGTTGGCTTGATCGCCTGGGGCTTTTTCAGCGGCCAATTGGTGTCCCATGTTCCGTGGTAGCTGCAAGTGGCAAGCTGCAAGCTGCAAGTTCAACGCTTGAAGCTTGAAGCTCAAAACTTGCCGCTCTAAAGCACATACACGAAAACGAACAAACCGATCCAAACCACATCCACGAAGTGCCAGTACCAACTCGCCGCCTCGAAGCCGAACTGGTGCTCGTTATCGAAGTGCCCGCGCATGATCCGCATCAGCATCACGAACAGGATGATGGTGCCGATGGTCACGTGGGCGCCGTGGAACCCGGTGAGCATGAAGAACGTCGCGCCGTAGATGCCCGAACCGAGAGTCAGTCCCAGTTCGTGGTAGGCGTGCATGTACTCTTCGGCCTGCAAGGCGAGGAAGCCGCAACCCAGCAACACCGTGATCGCCAGCCAGATTTTCAGCGCGCCGCGATGGCCCTTTTTCAAGGCGTGGTGGGCGATGGTCACGGTGACGCTGGAGCTGACCAGCAAAATCGTGTTGATCAGCGGCAGGCCCCACGGGCTGATGACTTCCTTGGGTGGCGGGAACAGTTTTGGGTCCGGCGTATGCAGCAGCGGCCAGGTGAACTGGAAGTTCGGCCACAGCATATGCGCGATGCCTTTCGGGCCTTCACCCCCCAGCGCCGGGCCGGAGATGTGCCGCACATAAAACAGCGCGCCGAAGAAGGCGATGAAGAACATCACCTCGGAGAAGATGAACCAGCTCATGCCCCAGCGGAACGAGCGATCCATCTGTGCGCTATACAAGCCTTGGCGACCTTCCTTGATCACCGTGCCGAACCAGCCGAACAGCATGTACGCCAGCAGCAGGCCGCCGACGAAGAAGATCAGCGGGCCGTGGGATTCCGGGCGCGCCGCTTTCAGGTCGTTGAACCAGGTCGCCAGGCCGAATACCGTGACCAACATGCCGACCGTGGCGATGATCGGCCATTTGCTCTGGGCCGGTACGAAATAGTGTTCATGAGTTGCCATTTATTGTTCTCCTTATCGGGCACGCTCAACCGCCAGTGTTTACAGCGACCGGTGGATGTCGGGCGGTGATATCGAACAGCGTGTAGGACAGCGTCAGGTGCTTCACATCCTTGGGCATGTCACGGTCAACGATGAAACGTACTGGCATCTCGATTCGCTCACCGGGCTGCAGCACTTGCTGGGTAAAGCAGAAACATTCGGTCTTGTGGAAGTACGCCGCCGCTTCACTGGGGGCGATACTCGGCACGGCTTGCGCGCTCATCGGGCGGTCGGTGGGGTTGTAGGCGACGAAAATCATTTCGTTCACCGCCCCCGGGTGCGCCGTCAGCTCGTTGCCCTTGGGATAGAACTCCCAGACCATGTCGGCGTTATTGGTCGACAGAAACTGCACGCGCACCTGGCGCGAGGTGTCGACCGTTTGCTCGCCCTCGTACTGCCCGGCGGTTTTGCCGTTGATGCCGAACGCTTTGCACATCACGTCGTAAATCGGCACCAGGGCAAAGCCGAACACAAACATGGCTACCACCACCATCAGCAGGCGAGTGACCAGCTTCTTCAACGAAATCGAATCAGCCATGATTCCAACCCTCACCGCATAACCCTGTGGCAGCGAGCTTGCTTGATGAACACTGACCTGTGGCGAGGGGGTTTACCCCCGTTCGGCTGCGCAGCAGTCGTAAAACCAGCGCCTGCGGTATGCCTGATACACCACGATCACAGGTTTTGGGGCCGCTTCGCGATCCAACGGGGGCAAGCCCCCTCGCCACAAGGGCTTGGTCAGCGCTTACAGAGGTGATGTTCATTTCACTTCCGGCGGCGTAGTGAAGGTGTGATACGGCGCCGGCGACGGCACGCTCCACTCCAGGCCTTCGGCCCCTTCCCACGGTTTGGCCGGTGCTGGCGGGCCACCGCGGATGGTCTTGATCACGATGAACAGGAAGAACAACTGCGTGGTGCCGAACATGAACGCGCCAATCGACGACACCATGTTGAAGTCGGCGAACTGCAGGTTGTAGTCCGGAATCCGCCGCGGCATGCCCGCCAGCCCGACGAAGTGCATCGGGAAGAACGTCAGGTTCATGCCCACGAACGACAGCCAGAAGTGCAGCTTGCCGAGGGTTTCGTCGTACATGTGGCCGGTCCATTTCGGCAGCCAGTAGTACGCCGAGGCGAAGATCCCGAAGATCGCCCCCGGCACCAGCACGTAGTGGAAATGCGCGACCACGAAGTAGGTGTCCTGGTACTGGAAGTCCGCCGGGGCGATGGCCAGCATCAGCCCGGAGAACCCGCCGATGGAGAACAGGATCACGAACGCCACCGCGAACAACATTGGCGTTTCGAAGGTCAGCGAGCCTTGCCACATGGTGCTCGCCCAGTTGAACACCTTCACGCCCGTGGGCACCGCGATCAGCAGCGTTGCGTACATGAAGAACAGCTCGCCCACCAGCGGAATGCCGACCACGAACATGTGGTGGGCCCAGACGATGAACGACAGGAACGCGATGCTCGCCGTGGCGTAGACCATCGAGGTGTAGCCGAACAGCGGCTTGCGCGAGAAGGTCGGGATGATCGAGCTGACGGCACCGAAGGCCGGCAGGATCATGATGTACACCTCGGGATGCCCGAAGAACCAGAACACATGCTGGAACAGCACCGGGTCACCGCCACCGGCGGCACTGAAGAAACTGGTGCCGAAGTGGATGTCCATCAGCATCATCGTCACGCACCCGGCCAGCACCGGCATTACCGCGATCAGCAGGAATGCGGTGATCAGCCAGGTCCAGACGAACAGCGGCATTTTCATCAGCGTCATGCCGGGGGCGCGCAGGTTGAGGATGGTCGCGATCACGTTGATCGCGCCCATGATCGAGCTGATGCCCATCAAGTGGATGGCGAAGATAAAGAAGGTCACGCTTTCCGGCGCGTAGGTCGTGGAGAGCGGGGCGTAGAAGGTCCAGCCGAAGTTCGGCCCGCCACCGGCGGTGAACAGGGTCGACACCAGCAGGATGAACGCCGCCGGCAACAGCCAGAAGCTGAAGTTGTTCATCCGTGGCAGGGCCATGTCCGGCGCGCCGATCATCAACGGGATCATCCAGTTGGCGAGGCCGACAAACGCCGGCATCACCGCACCGAACACCATCACCAGGCCGTGCATGGTGGTCATCTGGTTGAAGAACGCCGGTTCGACGATTTGCAGCCCCGGCTGGAACAGCTCGGCGCGAATCACCATCGCGAACGAGCCACCGAGCAGGAACATGGAAAACGCGAACCACAGGTACAGCGTGCCGATGTCCTTGTGGTTGGTGGTCAGCACCCAACGCATCAGGCCCTTGGCGGGACCGTGGGCGTGGTCGGTGGCATGACCATGATCATCGATGACAGCACTCATGGCCGTTCTCCTGAGAACGAATGGGCTGGGCAGGCCGGGGCGCACTGCCCCGACCGGTTCCTGACGTGCGCGATAGACCGGGTCATTTGCTTTCCGCCTGTTTCAGCTCCAGCACTTCTTTAGGAGTGACCATGTCGCCTTTGTTATTGCCCCAGGCGTTACGTTCGTAGGTCACGACCGCCGCGATATCGACTTCCGAGAGCTGCTTGCCGAACGCCGCCATGGCGGTGCCCGGTTTGCCGAAGTAGACGCGGTGCAGGTGGTCGGCTTTCGGTCCGGTGGCAATCGGCGAGCCTTTGAGCGCCGGGAACATCGGCGGCAGGCCCTGGCCTTCGGCCTGGTGACAGGCCACGCACGTGGTGTGGTAGATCTTGTCGCCACGTTCCTTGAGCTCGTCGAGGGTCCATTCCTTGCTGGTCAGCTCTTTGAGCTGCAGGGCTTCAGCCTTGCGCTCGGCCAGCCACTTGTCGTAATCGGCCTTTTCCTTGACCTCGACCACGATTGGCATGAAGCCATGGTCCTTGCCGCACAACTCGGCGCACTGGCCACGGTAGATGCCGGGCTTGTCGATGCGGGTCCAGGCTTCGTTGACGAACCCCGGAATCGCATCGCGCTTGACCGCGAAGGCCGGCACCCACCAGGAGTGGATAACGTCGGCGGAGGTCACCAGGAAGCGCACCTTGGCGCCAATCGGCAGCACCAACGGCTTGTCGACCTCGAGCAAGTAGTGCTCGCCTTTGGCCTCCTTGTTATGGATCTGGTCCTGGGGCGTGGCCAGGTTGCTGAAGAACTCGACGTCCTGGCCCAGGTATTTGTAGTGCCACTTCCACTGATAGCCGGTGATCTGGATATCGATATCCGGCTCACTGGCGTCGTACATCTTGATCAGGGTCGCCGTCGCGGGAACCGCCATGGCCACCAAAATGATGAAGGGCACGATGGTCCAGAGGATTTCGACGGTGGTGCTTTCATGAAATTTGGCGGCCACCTGCCCGGTCGAGCGGCGGTGGACCATCATCGACCAGAACATGGCGCCGAAGACGATGATGCCGATCACTACACAGATCCAGAAGATGGTCATGTGCAGGTCGAATACTGCGTGACTGATTTCAGTCGCTCCCGGCGCCATATTCACAGTCCAGGCCGCTTGTGCCTGGCTGAAAATTGACCACAACAGGAGGCCCATCCAGACGTGTGGATGTCGCATCATTGCGGGTTCCCCTTATCGTTCTTGTTATCCCGCCGGCTTTCACCAACGGCAAGGGAGCGGCTTTTTCAGACTACGAACTTGAATTGCCGAGCCTTGCTGCGTGTGCAGTCGGGCGTCATCAGCTAACTCCATTCCCACCCGAGTATAGACAGCGACCGCTACCTCGCAACGTGAGGGCGTAAATGATCTGAAACAGCTGGGACTTGCGTTCAAGGGCACGAATGGAGAAGGATGCAGACGAGTGGTGGCAAAATAGATATAACTTCGAAGTATCAAGGATGAAATAATTATGACAAATGCGTCTTAGGAAATTTCCTACGCCAGCTAAGTTATGTCTTCCCTATTTCACAGCCTTTGTTTCCTGGAGTTTTCATGAACACCGCCGCATTGCGCGAGCAGATCCAAAAAGCCCAACAACACGAGGCCGAGACCGGCCTGTTAACTCGTCAACTGGAAACCCAACTGCCTCACCTGCACGCTGCCATCCAACTCCCGGATGTCGATGCCAAAGGCGTGATGACCCGTTTTGTGACGGCTTATATAGAACAAGTGCCGGACCTGTTGGACGCAGCCAATGATGTCGCACGGGAAGCGGGCATCGAATCGCAGATCAAACCGGTGCTGAAAATCGCCGAGCAGTTCTTCCTCCAGCCGCCGGCGATCATGACCGGGCATATCGGCCTGGACAGCCTGCTGGACGAAGCCTATCTGGCGCATCGGTTGGTCGAAGAGGTCAATGACCTGTACATCAAGCATTTTGGCCAGCCACTGATCCCCTTGGACATGACTGTCGCCAACCTGATTGCCCACCAACTGATCGGCGAGGAATTTGCCAACCAGCTGGATGAGGCGGTGCATCACGCCGTGGACGAGATGCTTAACGAAGACAGTTTCGCGCTGGAATCGGTGGAGGCCTACCGCGAGAAACTCAACAGCCCGGACACCGGTGCTGCGTGGAAACGCTGGCCGTGCCTGTCGCGCCAGTTGGGCGTGGGCCTGGAGCTGGATCAGCCAGCCGCCTAAACGACACATCCCGCTGTAGGAGCAAGGCTTGCCCGCGATGGCGTACTCAAGTACGCCAAAAGCTTCGCGAGCAAGCTTCGCTCCTACAGGTTACGTATTACCCGGCGGAACCTACGCCGGATGTGGTCCGTAAACGCCCCTCCAACCGACGCTTCAACCCCCGCGCTTCAATCACCAATTTCGAGCCCTTGGCCGCATTTGCCCGGCCCCACTCCTCAAGTAACTCCAGACACGAATGGTCGATGTAGCTCAGGTTATTGAGCGGCACATGCACCGTCGCGCCCGCGGGAATGGTCCCCAGTACTTGAGTCAGCGCCGGCACCTTGAGAAAGGTCGCCGCACCGATCAAACGCAGCTCCATTTCGCCGTCCTTGGGCAGGTCGATCAGGCTGATCTTCAGTCGCGAGGCTTTCCAGGCCAGTTTGGCCAGGGTCAGGCCGAAGCCGATCAGCACGCCGGTCAGCAGGTCGGTGAAGATGATCGCCAATGCGGTCGCCGCATAGGTAAACATCGGCATCCGGCCGTAACGGCCCAGGCCGCGAAAGGCCTTGAGGTCCACCAGTTTGAACCCGGTGTAGACCAGCACACCCGCCAGGCTCGCCACCGGAATGCTTTGCAGCACGCTGGACAGCAACAGCACGAACGCCAGCAACCACAGGCCATGGAAAATGGCCGAGTAGCGGGTTGTTGCACCGGCTTGGACGTTGGCCGAACTGCGCACGATCACGCCGGTCATCGGCAGTGCGCCGAGCAAACCGCAGAGCATGTTGCCCACGCCTTGTGCCGACAATTCCCGGTCGAAGTCCGAACGCTCGCCGCTGTGCATGCGGTCCACGGCGGCAGCCGAGAGCAGGGTTTCGGCGCTGGCGATAAAGGCCACGGCGAACGCGGCGATCAGGATCGTCGGATCGGCCAGGTTGAGCAGGTCCGCCGGTTTCAGCCAGTCGATGGCTTCCGCCAGATTGGCCGGGACTTCCACGCGTTTGACCTGCAAGGCGAGCATCAGGCTGGCAACCGTCGCCAGACCGACACCCAGCAAGGCACCGGGCACGAACCGCAGGGAATGAGGGCGGAATTTTTCCCACAACCACATCACCGCAATCGTCGACAGCCCGAGCAAACCGGCCTGCCAGCCAAAGGACGGCAAGGCCTGGAGCACCGCCGCCGGAAAAGCCGCCAGGTTATCCAGCCCGGACGGTTTGGGCACGGCATCGAGCATCACATGCACTTGTGACAGCACGATCAACACGCCAATCCCGGCGAGCATGCCGTAGACCACCGCCGGTGCCGTCACCCGAAACCAGCAGCCCAATTTGAAGCGCCCGGCCAGCAGTTGCAGAAAACCCGCCAGTAGCAGGATCGGTCCGAGCATGGCGACACCATGCTGGCGCACCAGCTCGAACACCAACACCGCCAGACCCGCCGCCGGGCCGCTGACTTGCAGCGGTGAGCCGGCAATCCAGCCTACGACCAGGCCACCGATGATCCCGGTGATCAGGCCTTTGGCCGGCGGCAACCCCGAGGCGATGGCGATGCCCATGCACAAGGGCAGGGCCACCAGGAACACAACCACCGAAGCCAACAGCTCCCGTGGCAGAACAGCTTTCAGTTGCGCAGCACGCATAGGGAATCTCCCGAAGTTTTCTTCAGGCATGGCAAAGCCTGGCTGCTCAATCGGCAGCCTCGGCTCAACCACGCTGGGGATTTAGGAGGTTTTAGAAGCGCGCTTTAGGCGTCGCCACCGGAATCGGATGACTGCCATCCAGGGGCAGGAAACAGCCCTGATCGGCGTCATAGGCTTTGATTTCGCTGGTTTCGATGCTGTAGACCCAGCCATGGATAAACAGCTGACCGTTGGCCATGCGCGAGGCCACCGATGGATGGGTGCGCAGGTGCTGCAACTGGGCGATCACATTCTCTTCGGTGAGGATGTGCATGCTTTCGCTTTCGTTAGCGCAATTGCAGTTTTCCTGGACCATGGTTTTCGCCACTTCGGCGTGCCGCAGCCAGGCTTTGACGGTGGGCATTTTTTCCAGGCTTTGCGGGTTGAGCACCGCGCGCATGGCGCCGCAATCGGAATGGCCGCAAATGATGATGTGTTGCACGCCCAAGGCCAGCACCGCGTATTCGATGGCCGTGGAAACGCCGCCGTTCATTTGCCCATAAGGTGGCACAACGTTGCCGACGTTACGGGTCACGAACAAATCACCCGGGGAGCTTTGGGTAATCAACTCCGGCACGATGCGCGAATCGGCGCAGGCGATGAACATCGCCCGTGGGCTCTGGGCCGTGGCGAGTTTCTTGAAGAGTTCTTCCTGCTGCGGAAAGACTTCGTGATGAAAATGCAAAAAGCCGTCAACGATATGCTTCAGCGCTGCATCGGCGGATTCCGCCTCGGGAAGCGCTTGCGCCGACGCAGCCAGCGGCTGTTTATCCTTGTCACTCATGATTCATCCTCTTTGACGGAGTCGGGGGAAGTTTCCCGTTTTGTCCGATATGAAGCCAGTGGCTGTTTAAAAAACGTCCAGGTCGAAGATCTCGACCCATCAGTCACTCGATGAACAAGGTAACTGCCGAAACTTAACTCAAACTGAATCAAACGCTCTAGAACGTGTGTTCCAGGTCACAAAAAACGTGACCGGCGTAATGGCGCAGTGCCTTTTACCCTACTCAACCTTAGGCCAATTGTCCTTAAATCAACGACATTTGGCGACCCGGCGGACAGAAGGCATCGCAGTCCAGATTAAACCCTTCGCGCCGATTGAGCCCCAGGCGTTTGATGGACTTGGCGAAGCGTTGGGCCAACAGGTTGGCGAACGGTCCTTCACCGCGCATCCGCGCACCGAAACGGCTGTCGTACAGCTCCCCCCCTCGACTCTGGCGGATCAGGCTCAGCACATGCGCCGCACGCTGCGGGTAGTGGGCGGCCAGCCATTCCTCGAACAGCGGCGCGACCTCCAGCGGCAGGCGCAACATCATATAGGCCGCGCTCTGGGCCCCGGCCGCGTGGGCTTCGGTGAGCAGGCTTTCAAGCTCGCTGTCATTGATCATCGGAATCATCGGTGAGCACAAGACCCCCACCGGAATCCCCGCTTCGCGCATCACCCGAATGGCCCGCAACCGCGCCTTGGGTGCCGCCGCGCGAGGTTCGAGGATGCGCTTGAGTTCATCGTCCAGGGTGGTGAGGCTGATCATCACCGCCACAAGGCGCTGTTCGGCGAGCTCAACCAGCAGATCCAGGTCGCGCAGGATCAGCGAACCCTTGGTAATGATGGTCACCGGATGCCGGTAACGCAGCAGCACTTCCAGGGTTTGCCGGGTGATCTTGTGTTCGCGCTCGATCGGCTGATAAGGATCAGTGTTGGAGCCCAGGTTGATTGGCGCACATTGATAGCCGCGTTTGGACAGTTGCTCCTCCAGCACGTCGGCGGCGTTGGTCTTGGCGATCAGCCTGGTTTCGAAATCCAGCCCCGGCGACATGTCCCAATAGGCATGGCTGGGTCGCGCGTAGCAATAGATGCATCCATGCTCGCAGCCGCGATAGGGATTGATCGAACGGTCGAAGGGCAGGTCCGGCGAGTTATTGCGGGTGATGATGGTTTTCGCCGTCTCGATACGCACTTCGGTGCCCTGGGTGACCGGCGCTTCCTGATACCAGCCGTCATCCTCGGCCACCGAACGGTTCGGCGCGAAGCGGTTGTGCGGGTTGGTGGCGGTGCCGCGACCGCGAGGGGGCAATGGCGTGTGCATTAGATGATCCTGCGATGCTGTATGCACATACAGTATCGCAGGAGGCAATCGGCGACCAGTGCCGTTCGGCGTCCGGAGCGACGCCGTTTTCAAGTTAACAAGCGTTTCAGAGCTTGAGGTCCCTCATTGATCTGGAGGATTTTGCAATGACCCTGTAGGTCGGTTCATCTTTATGGCTGATCGGTTCTACCTTGAACACTTCGGTAACTTGCTCTTCTTTAAGTGCTGAAGATCTAATGATTAAATCGGGTAAGCTCAAGTTGTACTGGTGGCTATAAGCCCCGATTTGGTGAAATCACGAAACATATAATCAGTTGTCTGCCGGCTGATAGTCTAATTAAAATCCGCAGCACACGGATTCTCGTGTTTAACTTAATTAAATGGAATTAACCCATGTCGTTTTTTAATCAGCGCGGTATCTTTTTGCAGCTAATGGCTCCAAGTATTGTTAGCCCGAACGAGGTACAAGTCTCGATGCAACTTGCCCGCAAAGAAATGGGCTGGGACGCGGTCAATGAAGAACAGACCGAATCTCTGGTGGATTCCATCACTGTTACTGCGGTGTCCGGCGATGCCGGCCAGTCCTTCAGTATCAACACTGTCCCAAGCGATGTAGACGGTGACGGTGATATCGATGGCGCTGACAAGGCAAAGCTGTTGGCTCTGGCCAAGGCATACGCGGCCATCGTCAATCCTTGATACGCGGTTAGTTGATCAACCTGCATGATCACTCATGCAGGTTTTTATGCGCGTGACGATTTAGTTATGTTGCGTAAGTTGGCCAAGGTCATCGCTGGATGTTGTTTTCATATCGTCTTTGCGCAACTCCGCCACCTCGCCGGGTTTAACTATCGACCCTTTATTTCCCCAACTCGTACGGATGAAAGTTACGACTTCCGCCACTTCCTGATCCGACAAGCGCCAGGCAAACCCAGGCATGGTGAAGGTTGAAGGCGCGGTGTGAGTCGCCGGTAACGTACCGCCCTTGAGTACGATGTGAATCAGCGACGTCGCATCTTCCGACTGCAACACCGGGTTGCCCGCCAGCGCCGGGAACACCCGCGTATAGCCATGGCCGTCCGTCCGGTGACAGGCAGCGCAGTTGTCGATGTACACCGAGGCGCCCGGCTTGCTGTCATCACCCTTCCACAGTGCCTGGGCGACTTGCTTGTCGTACTGGTGCGGCTGGTCGTTAGGGTCGTTGGCTGGCAGGGACTTGAGGTAGCGGGCAATCGCGGTCAGGTCGGCGTCGGTCATGTATTGCATGCTGTGGGTCACCACATCGCTCATGCCGCCGAATACTGCACTGCGGTCGCTGCGGCCGGTCTTGAGGAATTGCACCAGTTGCTCTTCGCTCCAGCTACCGAGGCCGTCCTTGTGGTCGCCCCGCAGACTTTTCGCGATCCAGCCTTCCAGCGGCGCGCTGCCTGACAGAAACGTGCTGCCTTCGCTCGCATTCAGGGATTTTTCCTGCATGGTCAGGGCGCGCGGCGTATGGCAGGCGCCGCAATGTCCCAGGCCTTCCACCAGATACGCCCCACGGCTGACGACCGCATCGGCGCCGGGCGCTGCCTGGTAATCCGCCACGGCCGGGGCGAACAGCCAGCGCCAGCCCATCAGCGGCCAACGCATGCTCAACGGCCAGGGAATGTCGCTGGTCTTGTTCTCTTGGGCCACTGGCGCCACGCCGTGCATGAAGTAGGCATACAAGGCCTGCATGTCGGTTTGGTTGACGCTGGCGTAGGACGGATACGGCATCGCCGGGTACAAGGTGCTGCCGTTTTTGGCCACACCGTGGCGCACCGCTTTGTCGAAGTCTTCGAAGCTGTAGTCCCCGAGGCCGGTTTTGTCCGGGGTGATGTTGGTGGAGTAGATCGTGCCGATCGGTGTTTCCATCGGCAAGCCGCCGGCGAACGGCTTGCCGTCCTTGGCGGTGTGGCAGGCCACGCAGTCGCCGGCCCGGGCCAGGTATTCGCCTTGTTTGATCAGATTTTGATCAACTTCTGCGGCGCAGATCGAGCCACTGCCGAGCAGGAAGAAGGTCGCGATAACGAGTGCTTTCATGGTGATCGCTCCTTAAGCCTGAACCAGCGGGCCGGGGTTTTTCAGGTACTGCTCGCGGATCGCCCGGGCCGACCAGTAGGTCAACGCCGCCACCAGACCTGTAGGGTTGTAGCCCAGGCCTTGTGGGAAAGCGGATGCACCAGGGACGAATACGTTGTGCACGTCCCAGCTCTGCAAGTAGCGGTTCAGCGCACTGGTTTTCGGGTCGGTGCCCATGATCGCGCCACCGTTGAGGTGAGTGGTCTGGTAGGCCGCAGTGTTGAAGTGATCACCGACCTGTTTGCCGATCACCGCGATGGCTTTGGGGCCCATGGCTTCGGCGATCTTGCCCATTTTCTCGACCATGAAGCGGTTCATCTTGATGTCGTTTTCCTGCCAGTCGAAGGTCATCCGCAGCAGCGGCAAGCCGTAGGAATCGCGGTACACCGGGTCGAGATCGAGGTAGTTGCCACGGTAGGACTGATGCGCACCGTGGGCGTCCATCGACACCTGATGGGTGTAGTAATCGGCGGTGGCGCGTTTCCAGGCACTGCCCCAGGCCGGTGTGCCCGGCGGGTTGGAGGTCCCGGCGATCGGTCGGCTGCCGGCCTGGTTGACCCACATCGGCGAACCGCCGACGAAGCCATGAGGGCCGTGATCGAAGTTGTCAGCGTTGAAATCATCGATCGCCACGCCATTGCCGCCGGCTCCGATGAAGTTGTTGGTGTGGGTGCCCTTGTCAAAGAACGCCTTGATCGTGGCCATGTTCTGGTAGGCGAAGTTCTTGCCGACCACGCCTTCGCCACTGATCGGGTCGTACGGCTTGCCGATGCCGGACAGCAGCATCAAGCGCACGTTGTGGAACTGGAAGGCGCCGAGGATCACCAGGTCGGCGGGTTGCTCGATCTCCCGGCCCTGGCCATCGATATAGGTCACGCCGGTGGCTTTGCTCTTGGTGCTGTCGAGATTGACCCGCAGCACGTGGGAGTTGGCGCGCAGTTCGAAATTCGGCAGCGGCTTGAGCGCCGGCAGAATGTTCACGTTGGGCGATGCCTTGGAATACATGTAGCAGACGTAACCGCTGCAAAAACCGCAGAAGTTGCACGGGCCCATCTGTGCGCCGTAGGGATTGGTGTACGGGCCGGAGGTGTTGGCCGACGGCAGGTTGTAGGGTTTGTAACCCACGGCTGTGGCGGCTTTCTGAAACAGTTGTGCGGAAACGGTGTTCTTCTGCGATTCCAGCGGGAAGGGGTTCGAGCGATCCGGCGCGTAAGGGTTGCCGCCCTTGCCTTCACCGACCAGCTGACCGTTCACCGTCCAGGCCTGGCCCGAGGTGCCGAACACTTTTTCGGCGTAATCGAAAAACGGTTCCAGTTCTTCATAGCTGACGCCGAAGTCCTGGATAGTCATGTCCTTGGGGATGAAGTGTTTGCCGTAGCGTTCTTCGTAATGGCTGCGCATCCGCAACTCAATCGGATCAACCCGAAAGTGCACGCCGGACCAGTGCAGACCCGCGCCGCCCACGCCATTGCCGGGCAGGAACGCGCCGAGCTGGCGGTTCGGCAGGGCGATGTCATTCACGCTATGGCGAATGGTCACGGTTTCTTTGGAGATGTCCTGGAAGAGTTTTTTCCGCACGCTGTAGGTGAGTTCGTCGATCACCTGGGGATAGTTGCCGTCGGGGTAAGTGTCCTGCATCGGCCCGCGCTCCAGCGCCAGCACGTTCAGGCCCGCTTCTGTCAGCTCCTTGGCCATGATCGCGCCCGTCCAGCCAAAACCGACGATCACTGCGTCGACCTTCTTCATTACCGTTGCCATGGCTTATGCCCTCTCGCCGCGAATCGAAACTGCCGGGAAGGGGTATTGCTCGTTGCGTTCCACCCAATCCATGAAATCGGCGCGGGCGCCGGGGAAGCCGATCATGGTCCAGCCGACCATGCCTTTGTTGCCGCCGTGGATCGGGTCGCAGAAGAACCCTTCCTTGGTGTTTTGCAGCAGCAGGTTGAAGAAAATTTTCGACGGCACGCTGGCGAAATCGGGTTTTCCGGCCTCGAGTTGCTTGAGCAAATCGTCTCGGGTAGCGCTGTCTTGCTCAGCAAATACTTTACCGTTGAAGGTTTTCGACCAAGCGTCCGTGGCGGCGATGCCCAGGCGATAGATCTCTTTGGGTACGAGTTTGCTCTGCCAGCCCATTTCCGCCGGGGCGTCGGCATTGAACGGACCCTGCATGAACCACAACGCGCCGGCGGCGTACGGGGTGTTCATCTGGCGATCGATGTATTCCGGCACGCCGGCTTCCAGGGCGCCGGGGCCTTGGGCATCGTTCGGGATCAGTTGAGCGACGGCGGCCTTGATGAATGCCCATTCTTCGGCGGTGAAGTAGCTGGGTTCATAGGTGCTGGCGCCGACGGGCGTCTTGCCGGGACTGGCAGGCGCCGCTTCGGGTGCGGCGAGCAGGACAGAACTGCCCAGCGCGGTGCTGGCGACGGTGACCACCGGGATCAAGGTCAGGGATTTGCGCAAAAACTCACGCCGGGGGTTGTCTCGATCTTGATCAGACATGGGGGTGCACCTCATCAGGCATTGATGGTTTTTTAGCCGTTTCGTGGAGCGGCTTTTCGTTTTGGCAGGAATGGGGACGATGGTTAATGAGTAAACCTCCCGCATTTCTGCAAACTTTGGTAACAAATGGTAGCAGCCTAAGTATCAAGAAAAACCGATTCAGCCTAAATAAACCGGGCTTTTGCGACGAAAGTCGCCTGCGGTGCGATGGATTCACGATTCTTTGACAGGCGGCTCACGGCCCTTTGACCGCTCAAAGCCGAAGCTGACTGTCATCAATCCGCTTCCTCCTGCACGGTCCCAGCATGTCTAAAACCCGTCTTATCCCTGCGATGTGCCTGTCGCTGGTTGCCTTTTTCAACCTGTCGCTGGCCATGGCCGACGATGCCGTTTCACCTCGGCCTGCGGAATGGGCGCAGTCGGTGGAGACGAAGTACAACCTCTTTCAGATGTCCCCGACCCTTTACCGCAGCGCCTTGCCCGATAGCGCAATAGTGCCGCTGCTGGAAAAGCTCAAGGTTGGAACCGTTATCAACTTCCTGCCTGAATCGGACTCCCGCTGGCTGACCACGCCTGGCATCAATCAGGTCCAACTGCCTTACCGCACCAATCACGTGGATGACGCGCAGGTACTCGCCGCCCTGCGCGCGATTCAGACCGCTGAGGCCAAAGGCCCGGTGCTGATGCATTGCAAACACGGTTCTGATCGCACTGGCCTGATGGCCGCGATGTATCGGGTAGTGGTGCAGGGCTGGAGCAAGGAAGACGCGCTGAAAGAAATGACCGAAGGTGGTTTTGGCGACAGCACCCACTTCAGGGAGGGCGTTCGCTACATGATGCAGGCCGATGCCGACAAACTGCGCACCGCGCTGGCCAATGGCGATTGCAGCACCAGCCCGTTCGCCATGTGCTCGATGAAGAGCTGGTTCAAGTCGGCCAACGTCGAGAAGTAGTCAAGCGGCCCACCGTCCACACCCTTGCGGCATGGACGGCGGTATCGACTCAGTGTGGCTCGTCAGGCTTTTTCTTCAGCTTCGGGTTCGGGAAGAATTGCACTGCCTGAACCTTGGCATCCGGCGCTTTTAGCGCCGAAACGTTGACCCGCGTGCCCAATTCCTTGGGCACCGACAGGCCTTGTTCATTGAGCGTGTCGGAATAACCGCAGGCCACGCACTCTCGGTGCGGGACCTCGTCTTCGTTCCACATCATCAATTTGTCTGGCTCGCTGCACGCCGGGCAGACCGCCCCGGCGATAAAGCGTTTTTTCGTGATCACAGGCCCCTCGCTCATGCTGCCGCGTCCTCACTCAGGCCGCTGTGGCGCAAGAGTGCGTCAATCGATGGCGCACGGCCACGGAAGTCGACGAACAGCACCATCGGTTCCTGAGAACCACCGCGGGCCAGGATCGCTTCGCGGAAGGCGCGGCCGGTTTCGGCATTCAGTACGCCGTCTTCTTCGAACTTGGAGAAAGCATCGGCCGACAGCACTTCCGCCCACTTGTAGCTGTAGTAACCCGCCGCGTAACCGCCGGCGAAGATGTGGGCGAAGCTGTTCGGGAAGCGGTTGTAGGCCGGCGGACGCATCACCGAGACTTCGTCGCGCACGCCTTCGAGCACTTGCGCCACACTGCGGCCATCGCCGTGGGTGGCATGCAGTTCGAAGTCGAACAGCGAGAACTCCAGTTGGCGGACCATCATCAGGCCGGACTGGAAGTTCTTCGCTGCGAGCATTTTGCCCAGCAGGTCCTGGGGCAGCGGTTCGCCGGTTTCGTAGTGACCGGAAATCAGCGCCAGGCCTTCCGGCTCCCAGCACCAGTTCTCCATGAACTGGCTTGGCAGCTCGACCGCATCCCACGCCACGCCGTTGATGCCGGACACGCCAGCATGCTCGACGCGGGTCAGCAGGTGATGCAGGCCATGGCCGAATTCGTGGAACAGGGTGGTGACTTCATCGTGGGTCAGCAGCGCAGGCTTGCCGCTGTCGGCCGGGGTGAAGTTGCACACCAGATTGGCCACCGGGCTTTGCAGCACGCCTTCAGCGGTGCGACGACGGTCGCGGGCGCCGTCCATCCAGGCCCCGCCGCGCTTGTTGGCGCGGGCGTAGAGGTCGAAGAAGAAGCGGCCGACGTGCTGGCCGTTTTCCTTGATCTCGAACAGGCGAACATCCGGGTGCCAGGTGTCGAAGCCTTTCTGCTCGGCGATTTCGATGCCGTACAGACGCTGAACGATGGCGAACAGCCCGCCCAGCACTTTGTCGATCGGGAAGTAGGCGCGCAGGGCTTCCTGGGCAACGCTGTAGCGTTGTTCACGGAGTTTTTCACCGTAGAAACCGCTGTCCCAGCTTTGCAGGTCCGGGCAGCCTTGTTCGGCGGCGTAGGCCTTGAGCTGTTGCAGGTCCTGGGCGGCGAACGGTTTGCTGCGCTTGGCCAGGTCACGTAGGAAACTGAGTACCTGGTCGCTGGATTCAGCCATTTTGGTCGCCAGACTCAGCTCCGAGAAGCTGGCGAAACCCAAGAGTCTTGCAAGCTCCTGACGCAGGTCGAGGATTTCTTCCATCACCGGGCCGTTATCGTTCTGACCGGCATTCGGGCCTTGGTCCGACGCACGGGTGCAGTAGGCGGCGTAGACTTCTTCGCGCAGGGCGCGGTCGTGGGCGTAGGTCATCACCGCGTAGTAGCTCGGGAATTCCAGGGTGATCAGGAAACCTTCCAGGCCTTTGGCCTGTGCCGCAGCAGCCATTTGCGCCTTGGCCGAATCGGTCAGGCCGGCAAGCGCGGCTTCGTCGGTAACGTGTTTGGTCCAGGCCTGGGTGGCGTCGAGCAACTGGTTGGAGAAGCGGCTGCCCAGCTCCGACAATTTGCTTTGCACTTCGGCGTAACGCTTCTGTTCGGCTTCCGGCAGATCGATACCCGACAGGCGGAAGTCACGCAGCGAGTGTTCCAGGACGGTTTTCTGCGCCACATCGAAACCGGCGGCTTCCGGGCTGTTGGCCAGGGCTTCGAAGGCTTGGAACAGTTCGCGGTTCTGGCCCATCTCGGTGGAATAGGCGCTCAGGGCTGGCAGGCAGGATTCGTAGGCTTCACGCAATTCGGCGCTGTTGCACACGGCGTTCAGGTGGCTGACCGGGCTCCAGGCAGCGCCCAGGCGATCATTGAGTTCGTCCATCGCCAGCACCAGGCCGGCCCAGGTCGGTTGTGTGGCCTGGGTTTTGAGGATCTCGATGATGGCGGCGCGGTTGTCAGCCAGGATCTGTTCAATGGCCGGTTGCACGTGCTCGGCGCGGATCGCCGAGAACGGCGGCAGGTCGTAGGACTGCAAAAGAGGGTTGTTCACGCTCACGGTTGGCACCTTGGCTGGAAGAAACATGCGGCCATCTTAATTACAATCGACGCTCACCGCAGCTATCAGCGACAGAGAGAGAACCTATCGTGACCCTTCGCAAGTATCTGAACCACACGCCACTACTGGGCAAAGGCGCTTTTGTCGATGGCTCGGCGGTGGTGATCGGCGACGTCGAAATCGGCGATGACAGCTCCGTCTGGCCGCTGACGGTGATTCGCGGCGACATGCACCGCATCCGCATCGGTGCACGCACCAGCATCCAGGATGGCTGCGTGCTGCACATCACCCATGCCGGGCCGTTCAACCCGGATGGCTTTCCGTGTTTGATCGGGGATGACGTGACCGTCGCGCACAAGGTCATGCTGCACGGCTGTTCGGTGGGCAATCGGGTGTTGATCGGCATGGGCAGCATTGTCATGGATGGCGCGGTGGTCGAGGACGATGTGATCATCGGCGCCGGCAGCCTGGTGCCGCCGGGCAAGCGCCTGGAAAGCGGTTTCCTGTATGTCGGCAGCCCGGTGAAACAGATCCGGCCATTGACTGACAAGGAACAGGCCTTTTTCACCTACAGCGCGGCGAACTACGTGAAGCTCAAGGACCTGCATCTGGCTGAAGGCTACGACCAGCTCTGAACCGTCCCACTATTGACCAGGATTTTTCATGCATTACCAAACTGTTCTGTTCGACCTCGATGGCACCCTCACCGACCCGCGCGAGGGTATTACCCGTTCGATCCAGTTCGCCCTGGCCAAACTGGGCATCGACGAGCCCGACCTGACCAAGCTCGAACACTTCATCGGCCCGCCGCTGTTGCAGGCGTTCATGCAGTTCTATGAGTTCGACGTGCCCAAGGCCTGGGAAGCGGTGAACTTTTATCGCGAGCGTTTCAAAGTCACCGGCCTGTATGAAAACCGCGTATTCGACGGCGTTACACCGCTACTGGAAACCCTGAGCGGGCAAGGGCGGCAGCTCTACATTGCCACCTCCAAACCCTGGGTGTTTGCCCGGGAAATCGCCCGGCACTTCGACTTCGCCAAGCACTTCAAAGTGATTTACGGCAGCGAACTGGATGGCACCCGCACCAACAAAGTCGAACTGATTGCCCATTTGATCGCCGAAGAAGGCCTCGACCCGGCCAACACCCTGATGATCGGCGATCGCAAACACGACTTGATCGGCGCCTGCAGCAATGGCCTGGACGCAGCGGCAGTGGGTTACGGTTTTGGCAGCCGGGAAGAACTGAGCGCCGAAGCACCGGCGTATCACTTTGAAACGCTGGAAGAGATGCATCGGGCGTTTTTGCGGCGTTAATCAATACGCCTTCGCGGGCAAGCCTCGCTCCTACAGGAAGTTCATTACATTGGTGTATCACCTGTAGGAGCGAGGCTTGCCCGCGAAGGCGTCCCAGCAGACACATCCTGACCAACTGTCCTCACTCCGATCCCTTCTGATCGTCCTAGGCTAAAAACCAAGGCCACGATCAAGGAGGATCATCATTGCCAGAGCTCAAACATGCCCATCGATTGCGCAACGGACGCTATTCGGAAACTGGGCAGATTTATCTACTGACGGCCGTAGTGCTCAATCGAGAACCGCTGTTCCACGACTTCAAGTGTGGGCGTTCGGTGGTCGACGCCTTTAGAACGGCTGAGCGAGAAGGCTTCGCGGACTCACTGGCCTGGGTCGTCATGCCGGACCATTTCCATTGGCTGATCGAGTTACAAAACACTCAACTGCCCACGTTGATGGCTCGGACCAAATCACGCATTGCAGTGACGCTGAATCGTGCGATAGGGCGCCAAGGTCCCGTTTGGCAACACGGGTATCACGATCGCGCAATCCGAAAGGAAGAGGATTTGCAGGCTGTTGCTCGATACATCGTGCGCAATCCGATACGTGCGGGATTGGTTTCGAAGGTTGGGGATTATCCGCTGTGGGATGCGATTTGGTTGTGATTTCAAAGACGCCTTCGCGGGCAAGCCTCGCTCCTACAGGTTCACGTCGATTTCGAAATCAACGCAAAACCCGTAGGAGCGAGGCTTGCCCGCGAAAAGGCCGGATTAGCCACCGCCAATTCCTGACCCCGCCAACGATTTCAACGCCGCCTTACGCTCAAGCACCGGCAACCCACCCAACCGCTCCACCTCGGCATAAAACCTCACCCAATCCCCATCAACCTGCTTGAACAACGCCGCAAACGCCGGCACCCACTGGTCATACAAACCAAATGGCAGCAGCTTGGCGTTGTTCATTGGCGCATTGATCCACGCGTCATAGCGTTTATCGCCAGCCCATCGGGTATCACGCATCGTCCGATAATCACGGCGTAACCGTTCGAACTCCGCGGCTTTGCGTTGGCGCATCTGCTCGGCAGCCAAGGGTTGTGCGTAGAGGCGTTCCAGGCGTGCGCGGGTGTCCAGAATCAGTTGAGTGAGCTGATCACGCTGTTGCATCAGTGCGCCATTGTCCGGGGCGAGCCCGCGACTGGCACGCCATTGGCGAGTGCCTTCCTGCTCGACAAACGTGGCAAAGGATTCGTTGAACTCAGTGTCGTCCTTCACATAAAAACGTTGATGGGCCAGCTCATGAAAGATCAGCGTGGCCAGCCGCTCGTCGCCCCAGTTCATCATCGAGCTGATGATCGGATCGTTGAACCAACCCAGCGTCGAGTAGGCCTCGACCCCGCCAATTGACACGTCCATGCCCTTCAGTCGCTGCAATGCCGCTTCGCCCCTGGCCGCGCTCTGGCTGTAGTAGCCGCGATAGGCGACGCACCCGGCGATGGGAAAGCAATGGTTTTGCGCCTTGAGGGAAAATTCCGGCGTGGCGAAGACATTCCAGACGACATACGGCCGGCCAATGTCGGCGTACAGACGGTAACTTTGGTTATCCGGCAGGTGCAGATGCTCGCTGGCGAATACCCGGGCCTTTTGCGACTGGGCCAGATGCGCACGCAGTTTTGGATCGCGTTGGGGATCGGCAATCACTTGGGAAACCGGCTCCCGGACTCGCAGCAATTGCAGCTGACCCTCGGCCAATTGGCCGTAGTAGCTGACGCTGGTGCAACCGTTGAGCAACAAAAACAACACACCCGGAAACAAAACGCGCAAAACGCGATCAAGTAACCCAAGGCTTGGAAGCGGCCTGATCAAAATAAGAACATCCCTGGAAAGTCTGCCCACAAGACTATCCCGCCACACTGGAGCTCCGCTATGCGCAAGTTGATGCTGACAGGGGGCCTGCTGATGCTGGCCGGCTGTGCCGGATTCGGAATGCCCGACCCGGACCCGAACCAGGCGTGGATCGACCTGAACTCAAAACAGGAAGATGCCGCTCTGCAAGCGCTGAAGGTCGATGACAAGGCCGCCACCGACAAACGCTACTTCGAAGTGCAGCCCGGCAGCCATGAATTGAAGGTTCGCTACCAATTCGCGGTGCAGCCCACCAACATCGGCACCGACGCCGAGCCGCTGTGGCGCGATTGCCAGTTGAATGTGAAATTCAAGGATTTCAATGCCGGTGAGCGTTATCAACTGCAAGCGGGGAATATCGGCTTCCGGCCGTGGGCCAAGCTCTACGACCAGCAGCGCAACGTGATCGGGCAGGGCACACCGGCAGGCTGCCAACGCACGTGATCGGCGTTATGCTGAATGCCCAATCCTCGGGACATTCATCATGCGCAGGTTCTTGCTATTGCTCAGTGCGGGCGTTATCGCCGGTTGCGTGAGCCCGTTGCCCAGCGTCAATCCGCAGATGGCGTGGATTGACCTCGCGACCCCGACGCCGGGCGGCAAATTACTGATGGCGGAGCGTTTGGATAATCAGCGCCTGACTGATGGGCGATTCTTCCAGGTAACGCCTGGCAGCCACGAACTGACGGTGCGTTTCGATTTTGAAACGTTCGCCGGAGGGCTGGGCATGCTGAGCGATCCGCAGGAGCGGCTGTGTTATATGACCGTGCCGTATGATCACTTTGAAGCCGGCCAGCGCTATCGCCTGGAGGGGCGCTCCCTGTCCTTTACCCCGAGCGCCCGACTGGTGAACGCCAAGGGCCAGATTGTGGCCACGGAGCGGCAGATCAACTGCGTGCCCTAGGCCAATCAGCGATCGTTCTTTTGGTAGATGATGGCTTTGGTGCCGTTCTCACAGGTGCCAACGACCATGGCGGCGTCGTGCTTGTCGGCTTCTTCTTTCGTGACAATCTCCAATGTGTAGGAGGGCACAGCTTTGGCCTGAATCTTCACTTCAATCTCTTTCTTGAGGTCTTCACAGGATTTCGGTTTCGCCAGGGCCGAAGTGGCCAGCGCGCAACAGATAATCGCCAAGGCAAAACGTTTCATGGTTGAAGCTCCTTGAAGCAGCGCGCAGGGTGCTGCGCTTCAGACTGCTGTCATTTATTCGAACACCATTGTGCCTGCCGGGTTTTGTTCTGAGACAAAAAAGATCGCAGCGTTCACCAGCCCCAAGTCATCTGGAGCTGCCGAAGGCTGCGATCTTTTCGTCTCGACGCCGTTTTAGCTGACTAGCGTGGCATCCAGGCTGATCTTCGCATTCAGCACCTTGGACACCGGACAGCCTTCTTTGGCCTTGTTGCTCAGCTCTTCAAACTGCGCCTGGGTCGCCCCGGGGATTTTCGCCTTAAGGATCAGTTTCACTGCGGTGATCGCAAAACCACCGTCTACCTGATCCAGCGTGACCTCGGCATTGGTATCGATGCTGTCAGCCTTGAGGCCGGCATCGCCGAGGATCATCGAAAACGCCATGGAGAAACAGCCCGCATGGGCCGCGCCGATCAGCTCTTCGGGATTGGTGCCCTTGCCGCCTTCGAAACGGGCCTTGAAGCCGTAGGGCGCTTCTCTGAGGACACCGGTTTCCGTGGAAATCGAGCCGATGCCGGTTTTCAGATCACCTTCCCAATGAGCCGATGCTTTCTTCGTGATAGCCATGTCTGCCTCCTCAAGATCCGGCGCGGAATGTCGCGCCTTCGTGGTTTTCGGTTGCTAAGGGTTCTGAGGATAGAAGACTTGGCAAAGTTCATCTTGTCGGATCAAACCGCTTATCTGGCAGGCAAATTCAGGTCTGCTATTGAAACTCGGGTATATGCCCTCATTGCATAGGGAACGCCTTTAGACTCGGCAGGTTTTCGTTCGTGAAAAAACCTGCGCCCCCATTGGAGAAGCAGGTTTATGAAACGATTGTCCGATATCAAATACTCCACCCTCGACCTGGTGCCCGTGCGCGAGAACGGCAGCGCGGCCCAGTCGCTGCGCAATTCCCTGGACCTGGCGCAGCATGTTGAAAAATTTGGCTACACCCGCTTCTGGGTCGCCGAACACCACAACATGGATGGCATCGCCAGTTCCGCGACCTCGGTGCTGCTCGGCTATCTGGCGGGCGGCACCTCGACCATTCGTGTCGGTTCCGGCGGCGTGATGCTGCCCAACCACGCGCCTTTGGTGATTGCCGAACAGTTCGGCACCCTGGAAAGCCTGTACCCCGGCCGTATCGACCTGGGCCTGGGCCGCGCACCGGGTTCCGATCAGATGACCGCCCGCGCGTTGCGTCGTGAGCGCTCCGGCAGCGCCGACGAATTCCCGGAAGACGTGGCAGAACTGATGCGCTACCTCGGCCCACGCACGCCGGATCAGCGGATCATCGCGATGCCGGGGACCGGCACCAACGTCCCCGTCTGGTTGTTGGGTTCGAGCCTGTTCAGCGCGCAACTGGCCGGTGAGCGCGGTTTGCCCTACGCCTTCGCCTCGCATTTCGCACCGCGTTTCATGCACGAGGCGATTCGCGTCTATCGCAATCATTTCAAGCCTTCGGCGGTGTTGGACAAGCCCTACGTGATGCTCGGCGTGCCACTGGTGGCGGCCGACACCGACGAACAGGCCGATTACCTGGCAACGTCGGTCTACCAGCGGATTCTTGCGCTGATGCGTGGCCAGAGCCTGGTGCAGCGTCCGCCGGTGAAAACCATGGACGGCCTGTGGCTGCCCCATGAGAAAGAAGCGGTCGGCGATTTCCTCGGCCTGGCCATGGTCGGCAGCCCACAGAAAATCCGCGCCAAACTGGAGGTGCTGATTGAGCAGACCCAGGCTGACGAGCTGATTTTCACCAGCGACCTGTATGAACATGCCGATCGCGTGCATTCCTACGAGTTGCTGGCGCAGGCGATGAAGGGCTGACGCTCAAACTGCGGGCATAAAAAAGCCGACGCTGATACGTCGGCTTTTTCATTCTTGAAGGAAATCAGCCACGCTTGTAGACGATTTCCTTGGAGCCTTTTTCGCACTTACCAACGACTTTGCCGTCGGCAGCGGCGCCTTTATCGACGATTTCCAGTGTGTAATTCGACGCGCCTTTGGCATCGATTTTCGCTGCGATTTCGGCTTTGAGCTCTTCGCACGACTTGCCGTCAGCAAAGGCTGTTCCTGCAAGGCTCAACAAACCTACTGCCAAAATAAACTTCTTCATCGGTTGCATTCCCTGGTCGGATCAATAGGGGCCCCCGGCATTCAGCCAGGTGCACACATGTAGCGCTTTGCCATTCCCTATGGCACTCGGCCAGCGCGCAAGTTCAGAAGACTAGCTCAAACTCAGCTGCTGGCAATCCGGAACCCGACTTTCAACGTCACCTGGAAGTGCGCAGCCTTGCCGTCCTTGATGTGCCCGCGGGTTTCGGTCACTTCGAACCATTCCAGATGCTTGAGGCTTTTGCTGGCTTCGGCCAGCGCGTTGTTGATCGCATCTTCGATGCTGGTAGGGGACGAGCCGACCAGCTCGACTTTCTTGTAGGTGTGATGGTCAGTCATGGCGTTCTCCTTGGGGTATGAAATACAGCCTAGCAGTGATTTTTCGTATTACTTCTGTCGGTCATTCCCACAGCAAAGTTCAGATTTACTGCACTTTCTCAAACCCCTGAAGTCCCAACCAACACACGCTACTCATCACCAATGAAGGAGAGCCACCATGGCCAACACCTCTTTACGTAAAGCCTCATTGCAAAGCATGGAAGCCGAGATCGAGAGTCTTCTCAAGTCGCTGGAAAACCTGAAGGACGACGCCTCGGACGAGTCGCGTAAAACCCTCAAGGCGTTGAAAGCCAATGCCGAGAGCGCGCTGAAACATTCGCGTCATCTGCTCAGCGATGCTTATGAAGAAGTCAAAGTGAAAACCCGCGAAACCGGGATCGCCACTCGAGACTACGCCCAGGAACACCCTTGGACGACAGCCGGTGTCGCGGTTGGCGCACTGGGTTTGCTCGCGGCTTACCTGTTGTGCAAACGCGGCGACTAATCCGCTTGGCGAAGCTCGTTCTTGAGCCACTGCGCCAGTTGCCGAGCGCGCCCATCCGCGGCGCGCTTGGGTAGCCAAAGCGCCAGTTGCGCCGGGGTTTCACAAAAACCCCATGGCGCAACCAGGCGACCGGCCTTCAAATCCTCGGCCACCAGTGGTTCAGGGGCAATCGCCACACCCAACCCTGCCACCGCCGCTTCCAGCAAATAATACAAATGCTCGAAACCCTGCCCGAACTTCAACGCCTTGGCGTCGAGGCCGCTTTGCTGTGCCCAGCTCGGCCAAGCCTGAGGGCGCGATGTGGTGTGCAACAGCGGCTCGGTCATCAGCGCACTGGCTGGCGCCTGTTGTAGCCGTTCGTAACCGGCGAAGCGAGGGCTCATGACCGGGCCGATGCGTTCACTGGCCAGTTCGTAGACCTGCATGTCCGCCGGCCAGGGAGGCTCGGCAAATACCAGCAAGGCGTCCAGCCCCGGCCGCCGAGGGTCAAGATCGCCTTCCCCGGCCGACAGGTGCAGGCGCAGGTCCGGCAAGTCCGCATTCAATCGTCCCAGGCGCGGAATGAACCAGCGCGCGAGCAAACTCCCGGAGCAGCCAAGCACGAACGGTGCATCGGCGGTGCTTTGGGTCAATTCGGCACATACGGTGCGCAAGCGCTCGAACGCTTCAGTGCTGGCATCGCGCAAACGAATGCCGGCATCTGTGAGTTTAAGGCCACGCCCGTCCTTGATGAACAGGCTGACGCCCAAGTGTTCTTCCAGCACCTTCAGTTGCCGGCTGACCGCGCCATGGGTGACGTGCAGCTGTTCGGCAGCCTGGCTGACGCTGTTCAGGCGGGCAGTGGCTTCGAAGGCCCGAAGGGCGTTCAGCGGAGGGAGGTCGTGGCTCATGGGATCTGTGAGTTTTCCTGACAGGTTGCGGCGATCTTATCGGTTTTCAGGCCGGGACGTCAGGGGTAGAGTGAGCGTCATTGTCATCACACGAATCCCACTGGAGCGACCCATGACCCAGACTAATCTGCGCAACGGCCCCGACGCCAACGGCCTGTTTGGCTCGTTCGGCGGCCGTTACGTCGCCGAAACCCTGATGCCGTTGATCCTCGACCTGGCCCGTGAATACGAACTGGCCAAGGAAGATCCTGCCTTCAAAGAAGAATTGGCCTACTTCCAGCGCGACTATGTCGGACGTCCAAGTCCTCTCTATTACGCTGAACGCCTGACCGAGTTCTGCGGCGGCGCGAAGATTTACCTCAAGCGCGAAGAGCTGAACCACACCGGCGCGCACAAGATCAACAACTGCATCGGCCAGATCCTGCTGGCGCGGCGCATGGGCAAGAAACGCATCATCGCCGAGACCGGCGCCGGCATGCACGGCGTGGCGACCGCCACCGTGGCCGCGCGTTTTGGCCTGGATTGCGTGATCTACATGGGCACCACTGACATCGAACGTCAGCAGGCCAACGTGTTCCGCATGAAGCTGCTGGGCGCCGAAGTGATCCCGGTCGTGGCCGGCACCGGCACCCTGAAAGATGCAATGAACGAAGCCCTGCGAGACTGGGTGACCAACGTCGACAGCACCTTCTATCTGATCGGCACTGTTGCGGGTCCACACCCTTACCCGGCGATGGTTCGTGACTTCCAATCGGTGATCGGCAAAGAAACCCGTACTCAGTTGCAAGACCAGGAAGGCCGCCTGCCAGACAGTCTGGTGGCGTGCATCGGCGGTGGTTCCAATGCCATGGGCCTGTTCCACCCGTTCCTGGATGACAAGAGCGTCGAGATCATCGGCGTTGAAGCCGCCGGCTACGGTATCGAAACCGGCAAACACGCGGCCAGCCTGAACGGCGGCGTACCGGGCGTGCTGCACGGCAATCGCACCTTCCTGTTGCAGGACGACGACGGTCAGATCATCGACGCCCACTCGATCTCCGCCGGCCTCGACTATCCGGGCATCGGCCCTGAACACGCCTGGTTGCATGACATCGGCCGCGTCCAGTACACCTCGGTGACCGACGACGAAGCCCTCGACGCGTTCCACAAATGCTGCCGCCTGGAAGGGATTATTCCTGCGCTGGAAAGCGCCCATGCCCTGGCCGAAGTGTTCAAGCGCGCACCGAAGCTGCCGAAGGATCACCTGATGGTGGTCAACCTGTCCGGCCGTGGCGACAAAGACATGCAAACCGTGATGCACCATATGGAACAATCGAAGCAGGAGAAACACTGATGAGCCGCCTGCAAACGCGTTTTGCTGAACTTAAAGAACAGAACCGCGCTGCGCTGGTGACCTTCGTCACCGCCGGCGATCCGAGCTACGACACCTCGCTGGCGATCCTCAAAGGCTTGCCGGGCGCTGGTGCCGACGTGATCGAATTGGGCATGCCCTTCACCGACCCGATGGCCGACGGCCCGGCAATCCAGTTGGCCAACATCCGCGCCTTGGGCGCCAAGCAGAACCTGGCGAAAACCCTGCAAATGGTTCGCGAGTTCCGTGAAGGCAACACCGAGACGCCGCTGGTGCTGATGGGTTATTTCAACCCGATTCACATGTATGGCGTGCCGCGTTTCATCGCGGATGCCAAAGAGGCTGGTGTCGATGGTTTGATCGTGGTCGATCTGCCGCCGGAACATAACGGTGAGCTGTGTGACCCGGCTCAGGCTGCGGGCCTGGACTTCATCCGTTTGACTACGCCGACCACCGATGATGTGCGCCTGCCGACCGTGCTGAACGGCAGCTCCGGCTTCGTCTATTACGTGTCGGTTGCGGGTGTGACCGGTGCGGGTGCGGCAACGTTGGAGCACGTCGAGGAAGCGGTGGCGCGTCTGCGTCGCCATACCGACCTGCCGATCAGCATCGGTTTCGGTATCCGTACACCGGAGCAGGCAGCGGCTATCGCTCGTCTGGCGGACGGTGTGGTGGTGGGTTCGGCGTTGATCGATCACATCGCCAATGCCTCGACGCCGGACCAGGCCATCGACGGCGTGCTGAGCCTTTGTGCGGCGTTGTCCGAGGGCGTGCGTAAGGCCCGGGTCAGTTGAAGGTAAAGTTCTTGATACAGAGGAATTAGCGCCTCGCCGCACACACTAATCAGCAAGACCGAGGGATTCAGAACATCGTTCTGAATCCCTTTTTGCTGTATGTGCAGTGAGGAAACCCCCGATGAAAATGCCGAAACGTCTGATTGCCAGCCTGGGCGTACTGATGCTCAGTGCGACCCCGTTGCTGCACGCCAGCGCCGACCAGCGCGACGATCACGACCACGGCGGCCCGCAGCAGGGCCAGTACGATAACCGCGGCAACGATCATGGTGATAATCGTGGCAATGATCACCGTGGCCCGCAGGACAACCATCGTGGCGGCCCTCCGCCACGGGACTTTGGCCCGGTGCGTCAGAGCATTCACGATAATCACGGTTATTTCGTGCGCGGTGCGCCGCCACCTCCAGGTATTCGCCTGGAACGTGGTCGGCCGTTGCCTCATGGCTATTACGGTGAGCGCCTGGATAATCGCGCGTTGTCGCATCTGCCGAATTACCAGGGCTACGAATGGCGTCGTGCCGGTGGCGACATTGTGTTGATCGCGGTGGGGACAGGGATTGTTTATGAGATTCTGGATAACGTGTTGAATTAAGGGGGTGTTCGGCACAGCGCATTGCGCGTTGTGCCGCAAAAAAGTTCGCAGCCTTCGGCGGCTCCTACGCACCTGTGGGCGCTGCCGAAGGCTGCGATCTTTTGCTTTTCTATCAGGGCAGCTCCAACCCGCCCGCCGCCTTGTGCAACGCCCGCAAATGCTCGCCAACCTGCTTCAGGTTGGCTTCATTGGCCGCAATCTCCGCCGCACGGCTCGGTTCCAGCAATGCCCGCACTTCCTTGTCCAGATCCCCGGTCAGCGATTGCAGCTGTTTCTGGCGCAGGCTGCTTTCCGCCTCCAGTCGCGCCGACTCGCTTGGCTGGGGCAAACCATAACCGCCAGAGCCGAGCAATTCGGCGGGGCGGCTGAGGAAGCCGCTGTTGGCGAGAATCTGCTGCAAGGTCGCGTTGGCCTTGTCCATGCCGCCGTTCTTCAGTTCGCGAGCCCCCAGATAGCGCTGCTTCACTTCATCCTGAGCCAACTGGAGCTGGCGACGGAAACTGGCCTGCTCCAGCAACAGCAACGCCGCACTGGTGCGCAGGTCCGCCTGGTCGATCCATTGCCGACGTTCTTCAGCGCTCAATGACAGCCAGTCTTCGACGGTGGTCTGTTTGATCGGCAAGTGCTTCTTCAGCACTTCGAACATCGCTTGATAACGATCGCGGAAGGAGTCGAAGCGATAGCCCAGGCGCAAGGCCTCGCGCGGGTCGTCGAGTACGCTGGTGTCCGCCAGTCCGCGACCCTTGAGCACTTCCAGCAAGCCGTTGGGCATGATGCTGTCCAGACCCGTCAGTTGCGCGTTGTTGCTGCCGCTGCGCAGCAGTTTCAGGCTTTCCACCGCGCAGTTGTTGGACAGGAAGAAGTAGTTGCCGTCGTAGCTCCAGTGCATCTCCGCCGCGTGTTCCACCACTTCCTCGATCTCGGTGCGCGACAGGTTCAATGGCACCGAAGCGAGGCTGCGCAGTTCGGTCTTGGTGTATTCATCGATGACTTGGGCCAGGGGCAAGACAAACAGGCGCGACGGGTATTTGCCGACGAGGCCGTCCCAACTCGACAGCTGCACGTCACCGACGAAAGCGCGGTAGGACAGCACCAGGTGCTGATCCAGGTCCAGTCGGCAATCCGGCCCGCGTGGACGGCCCGGCGCGCAGATCACCAGGCGCAACATGCTGTGGCCCCAGCGGCTGACCCAGTTCTGGTTGGCTTCAGCCAGCAGGTAGTCGACGGCGTAAACCCGCTCCGGGTCGACCTGGCCCAGCGGTGTCTTGGCGAAGTCGTTGCCGGCATTCAGGAAGGCGAAGGTTTTGGCGCAAGTGTCCTTGGCGGCAGGCGCCCAGCCGAAATGTTCCTTGTAGTAACGGTACAGCGCGGGACGACGGCAGGCATAGCTTGGGTCGAGGAGGAAATACTCCATGTTGACCGCCACGAACTCCTTGGGATTGGTCGTCTCGTAGAGGTCCGGGCTGCGGGCGACTTGCCGGTTGTGCGCTTCGCGTTCGCCACGACGGCCGACGTATTGCGGCCAGCCGGCCAGGTCCAGCAGTCGTGGGTCATCACTGAGGGTAAAGCGGCGTGCTGTCTGGCCGCGGCATTGATCGGGAATGCCGATCAGCCCTGAGCTGCTGTTGCGTCGATTGCAACGCTGGATCAGCGTGCGCTCGGCGTCTGGCCACAGGCGCGCGCGGTCATAAATATGGGTGAGTTCGTGCAGGACCGTGGCGAGCATTTCCCGGCGCACGGTGCCGTGGGGGCGATACGTCTTTTTTGTCGCGGCGCTGCCGTCGGTGAGGCTGGCGAGTAGATTGCGATTCAGATCGAGCTCGGACACCAGGGACGCCTGGCCGTAGGCGTTACTGGGCATGTCGTCGGTCCAGCCGACATCGATGCGCCGATCCAGTTGCTCGACGAAACGCGGCGGCAGCGCCTGCATGGCTTCATCAAGCAGCGCCTGGCTGGCCTGCACTTGCGCGGGGCTCAGACCGTCGGTCTTGAGGCGTAGTTGCAGGCTGGCCTGGGCGGTGTTGCCGAGCAGCAACACCATCCCGGCCAGCAGCCAGACGCTAAGCGACCTCACAGTGCGAGGATGGCTTCGGCGAGAACCTGGTCACTGGCATCGCGGGCTTCCGGCACGCGGGTGCGCAAGGTATTGAAGGCCGCTTCCAGGTGGGCGCCACGAATATCACCATCGCTGGCGATGAAACTGGCCGCATCGTCATGGGCTTCGCGGACGATTTTCGAATCGCGAATGGACGTGGTGGTATCGGACGTGAAGTCGAGTGTGCGCTGGGTGGCGCGAATGAGGATATTACTGGTGGCAACCAGGGTGTGTGCCTGGGCCACGTCGGCCAACAACAGCAGGCCAAGGGTGGCAGCAATCAGCGGGCTACGCATGGAACGACTCCGGAGGAACGATGATAACTATTGGACGAGAATTGCCTGTGCCAGTTCAAGGTCGCTGGCATGAAGTTTTGGCTGGGTCCGACGCAGGTAAACCAGGGCGGATTCCAGTTGCGCTCCTCGCAGTTGGCCGTCACTGGCGATGAAAGCCGCGGCGTCATCCTGAGCGGCGATCAGCAGTTTATGGTCGAAGGGCGCGGAGGTCACCATGCTTGTGGCGTAGCCACTGACGACAGTGCCTTGTGTAGACAGGTTGAAGGCATCGAAGGCATGGGCCGAGCCCGACCAGGAGGCCGCAATAATCACTTGCGTGAGTAACAGATTTGAAAGAAACCGCATGGGACTCGATAGCTGAAAGCGAGTCCCAAGGCTAGCGCAATGCCCGGACTAGAGCCAGCGCCGAAACATCGGGACACGATGGGCGTGCCCCGTCGTTCAGCTGACGTTCAGATCGCCAGGATGGCTTGGGCAATCTGTGCATCAGTAGCGTTCAACTGAGGCAATTGGCGGTGAATCTCATCGATTGCACTTTCCAGTTTCACACCACGAATGTCACCGTTGCTGGCGACAAAGCTGGCGGCGTCATCACGAGCAGCACGTACGATTTTGTTATCGCGCAGTGAAGAAGAGGCGTCGGAGGTCGCATCGGAACTGGATTTGAGGGCGCCGACTACGGCGTCGGTGGTCACGATAAAACTGGAGGCGTGGGCATTGGCAGCCACGGCGAGCAGGGCTGCGGCGCTCAGCAGACGAAGACGGGACATGGGGTAGCTCCTTTGGATAAACCGATTGAGAGGTGGCGCAGTGTCTGGTTGATCAGACGCCTGCTGGGAAGCGTTCGCCACGTTCTGATTGGATATTAGGCCGGTGAGGATGAATTCGAATAGCCCATCTAGATGAAACGGCCGCTCCTTTGAAGGTGTACTGCTGCATTTTCGTAATTTTAAAACTGTACCTGTATGGCTTTTTCCGGGTCCTGAAACGACAAAACCCGTCGTGGTTTCCCACGACGGGTCTTGTTTGTTCAATTCGGGTGCTGGCGGTGGACCCTACAGGTCAGGGCCAGCGACGCTAACTTAGCGCCAGAACGGCTTGCTCAGCTCTTCGTAGCGTTGTGCTTCGCTAATCCCGGCATCAGCCAGCAGACGCGAATCCAGACGAGCCAGTTGATGGCGGCTGGTAATGCGGCGCTGCCACAACATCAGGTTGGCGATAACGCGAAGAGGCATGGAAGCCTGGGTTTTTGCAGCAGTGTCTTCGAAGAACAGTTCGGAACTGAGTGTACGTTCCATGGTTAGCATCCTTCCGCTTGTGGCGGGATTAGGTAGTGGTTTAACTGATGCCAATGATCCTCTCGTTTGGCCAGACTCCCTAGATACAGTTCACTTGTATTGTGAGAGACCAGTTAACTGTTTACAGGGGGTGTACTGGTCGTAATTGAGGCAACTGTACCTGTCGGCACTAATAAGGTGCATTTTCCACCGAGGCGTTAGGAAATGTAGGCAAAAGCCGTAGGAAACGACCAGTACAGCAGTACAGTTTTTTACAGAAGAGTGTGTTGCACGTACCAGCTGACGCAACTGTGTGTGCGTCAGCTGTGTTTTTGTTCAATCAGGCCTTAAGCATCCGCCCGGTTTCTTCCAGGTTGATGTGCCAACTCAGGGCATCGCGCAGGATGTGCGGGGTGTGGCCACCGATTGCACAGGCCGCCGTGAAGTAGTCATTCAGGGCTTCGCGATAGTCCGGGTGCACACAGTTGTCGATGACCACCCGAGCCCGCTCCCGCGGCGCCAGGCCACGCAGGTCGGCCAGGCCGATCTCGGTCACCAGGATGTCGACGTCATGTTCGGTATGGTCAACGTGACTGACCATCGGCACCACGCTGGAAATCGCGCCACCCTTGGCGATCGACTTGGTGACAAAGATCGACAAGTGCGCGTTGCGCGCGAAGTCCCCCGAACCACCGATGCCATTCATCATCCGCGTGCCGCAGACGTGGGTGGAGTTGACGTTGCCATACAGATCAAACTCCAGCGCTGTGTTGACGGCGATGATACCCAGGCGCCGAACCACTTCCGGGTGGTTGGAGATTTCCTGAGGACGCAGCACCAGCTTGTCCTTGTAATGCTCCAGGTTGCCGAACACATCGGTATTGCGTCGTGCCGACAACGTGATCGAACTGCCCGATGCAAAGCTCAGTTTGCCGGCGTCGATCAGGTCGAAGGTCGAATCCTGCAACACTTCGGAGTACATGGTCAGGTCTTCGAATGGCGAGTCGATCAAGCCGCACATCACCGAGTTGGCGATGGTGCCGATCCCGGCCTGCAGCGGACCGAGCTTGTTGGTCATGCGCCCGGCCGCGACTTCCTGCTTGAAGAAGTCGATCAGGTGATCGGCGATGGCCTGGGTGTCGGCGTCCGGCGGCAGCACAGTGGAAGGCGAGTCGGATTGGTTGGTGATCACGATTGCCACGATCTTGTCCGCAGGGATCGGGATTGCAGTGCTGCCAATCCGGTCATCGACCTTCACCAGTGGAATCGGCGTACGGGTCGGGCGGTAGGTCGGGATATAGATGTCGTGCAAACCCTCCAGATTCGGGTTGTGCGCCATGTTGATCTCGACAATCACGTGCTTGGCGAAGATCGCGAAGCTGGCCGAGTTGCCCACCGACGTGGTCGGCACGATATGGCCCTGCTCGGTGATCGCCACGGCTTCAATCACCGCGATGTCCGGCCGCGTGAGTTGCTGGTTGCGCAGCATCTCGACGGTTTCCGACAGATGCTGGTCAATGAACATGACTTCGCCGGCGTTGATCGCCTTGCGCAGGGTGCTGTCTACCTGGAACGGCATGCGCCGCGACAGGACGCCAGCTTCGGTCAGTTGTTTATCGAGGTCGTTGCCCAGGCTCGCGCCGGTCATCAGGGTGATTTTCAGCGGGGTGATTTTGGCGCGTTCGGCCAGTGCGTGGGGCACCGCCTTGGCTTCACCGGCGCGGGTGAAACCGCTCATGCCGACGGTCATGCCGTCCTCAATCAGAGCGGCAGCGTCAGCGGCGCTCATCACCTTATCCAACAACGAAGGCAAGCGAATACGATCACGGTACATGGATTGTTATCTCGGGCAACGAAAGCAAGGTACGCAGTCTAGTGATTTGAAAAACATCCGTCCCGCTACCATGGTCGAATGCCAAGCCCTGATTTAGAGCCTTTGGTCGGGTTTCACGGGAATAAAAAAACCCCAGCCTACTAAAGGCTGAGGTTTTGGGTATTGCGTTGGAGCAGGTTTTACTCGACAGCTTTAACCATGTCTTCGATGACTTTCTTGGCGTCGCCAAAAACCATCATGGTTTTGTCGAGGTAGAACAGTTCGTTGTCCAGACCGGCATAACCGCTGGCCATCGAGCGCTTGTTGACGATGATGGTCTTGGCCTTGAACGCTTCGAGAATCGGCATGCCGGCAATCGGCGATTTCGGATCGTTCTTCGCGGCCGGGTTGACCACGTCGTTGGCGCCCAGCACCAGCACCACGTCGGCCTGACCGAACTCGGAGTTGATGTCTTCCATCTCGAACACCTGGTCGTAAGGCACTTCGGCCTCGGCCAGCAATACGTTCATGTGGCCAGGCATCCGACCGGCCACCGGGTGGATCGCGTACTTCACGGTCACGCCGCGGTGGGTCAGCTTCTCGGTCAGCTCTTTGAGCGCGTGTTGCGCCCGTGCTACCGCCAGGCCGTAGCCTGGAACGATGATCACGGTGTCGGCGTTGGTCAGCAGGAAGGTCGCATCGTCAGCCGAACCGGATTTCACCGGACGCGCTTCTTTCGAACCTGCCGGACCCGCCGCGTCCGCGGTGTTGCCGAAACCGCCGAGCAACACATTAAAGAAGGAGCGGTTCATCGCCTTGCACATGATATAGGAGAGGATCGCACCCGACGAACCCACCAGCGAACCGGCGATGATCAGCATCGAGTTGTTCAGCGAGAAGCCGATACCCGCCGCTGCCCAGCCGGAATAGCTGTTGAGCATCGAGACAACCACCGGCATGTCCGCGCCGCCGATCGGGATGATGATCAGCACACCCAGCACGAAGGCCAGGGCCAGCATCAGTGCGAAAGCATTGAGGTTGCCGGTCAGCATGAAGGTGACGCCCAGTGCCAGCGTTGCCAGGCCCAGCACCAGGTTTAGTTTGTGCTGGCCACCGAACTGTACCGGTGCGCCCTGGAACAGGCGGAACTTGTACTTGCCCGACAGCTTGCCGAAGGCGATTACCGAACCGGAGAAGGTGATGGCACCGATGGCCGCGCCGAGGAACAGCTCCAGGCGGTTACCGGCAGGAATCGCATCACCCAGTTGCTTGACGATACCCAGCGACTGCGGCTCAACCACGGCAGCAATGGCAATGAACACCGCCGCCATACCGATCATGCTGTGCATGAAGGCAACCAGTTCCGGCATCTTGGTCATTTCGACGCGCTTGGCCATGATCGAGCCAGCGGTGCCGCCGACCAGCAGGCCAACGATGACGTAACCGATGCCGGCAGTGGCCAGCTCAGCGCCCAGCTTATAGATGAGGCCGACAGTGGTGAGGATCGCCAGCGCCATGCCGAGCATGCCGTAGACGTTGCCGCGCCGCGACGTGGTCGGGTGCGACAGGCCTTTGAGGGCCTGGATGAAGCAGATCGACGCGATCAAGTAGAGCGTCGTGACAAGGTTCATGCTCATTACTTGGGCGCCTCTTCTTTTACGACTTTCGGGGCTTTTTTCTTGAACATCTCAAGCATCCTGCGGGTGACCAGGAAGCCACCGAACACGTTTACCGCTGCCAGGGCCACGGCGAGGGTGCCCATGGTCTTGCCCAGTGGTGTCACGGTCAAAGCCGCTGCCAGCATGGCGCCGACGATGACGATCGCGGAAATGGCGTTGGTCACCGCCATCAATGGCGTGTGCAGTGCAGGTGTAACGTTCCAGACCACGTGATAACCGACATAAATCGCCAGCACGAAGATGATCAGGTTGTAGATACCGGGGGAGATAAGCTCTTCCATCGTCTGAATCCCTGCTTAGGCGTTTTTGCGGATGACTTGGCCGTCGCGGCACATCAGGCACGCGGCGACGATGTCGTCTTCGAGGTTCACTTCGAACTGGCCTTCTTTGTTGAAGACCAGCTTCAGGAAGTCCAGCAGGTTGCGGGCGTACAGCGCCGAAGCGTCTGCCGCGACTTCACCAGCCAGGTTGGTCGGGCCACAAATGGTTACGCCATTCTCGACGACGACTTGATCGGCCACGGTCAGCGGGCAGTTGCCGCCCTGGGCGGCGGCGAGGTCGATGACTACCGAGCCTGGCTTCATCTGCGCCACGGTTTCCGCGCTCAACAGTGTCGGTGCCTTACGGCCCGGGATCAGTGCGGTGGTGATGACGATGTCGGCTTGTTTGGCGCGTTCGTGCACGGCCAGGGCCTGACGTTGCATCCAGCTTGCGGGCATAGGCCGCGCGTAGCCGCCGACACCGACAGCGCATTCGCGCTCTTCGTCAGTCTCGTAAGGCACGTCGACGAACTTGGCGCCGAGGGATTCGATTTGCTCTTTTACCGCCGGACGTACGTCAGACGCTTCGATCACTGCGCCCAGGCGTTTCGCCGTGGCGATCGCCTGCAAGCCCGCCACGCCAGCGCCGAGAATCAGCACGCGCGCCGCTTTCACGGTACCCGCAGCGGTCATCAGCATCGGCATGAAGCGTGGGTAATAGTGAGCGGCGAGCAGCACGGCTTTATAGCCGGCAATGTTCGCTTGCGAGGAGAGCACATCCAGGCTTTGAGCGCGGGAGGTACGCGGCGCTGCTTCCAGTGCGAACGCGGTAATGCCGCACTCGGCCAGTTTGGCGATGGTTTCATTGCTGAACGGATTGAGCATCCCCACCACAACGGTGCCGCTTTTAATCAGCGCCAGCTCGCTGTCGCTGGGGGCGACCACCTTGAGAATCAGCTCGGCACCAAACGCATCGTTGGCGCTGCCAATGGTCGCGCCTGCCGCTTCATAAGCACTGTCGACAACGCTGGCTTTGACGCCGGCGCCGCTTTGTACAGTGACCTTATGACCCTGGCCGATCAACTTTTTGATGGTTTCCGGGGTTGCAGCAACCCGTGTTTCACCCGTCTGGGTTTCGAGAGGAACACCAATGTGCACGTCAAATCTCCTGCGTGATCTTATTGAGTAAACCCAGGCACTTCGGATGGTGCGGCTGGGGCGGCCGATCAGCACGATCCCGCCAAATCAGGGCGGGGCGCGGCATTTTGCAGGCGAACTTTGTGCCCTTCAAGGGATTATGACGGGTGACGGAAAATTAACTACAAGTCACCCCGTGACCGAATGTCGCAACCAACCTGTTCAATCCCTTGCAGGCCGTGCCTTGTAAGGAGTCTGGTCGAAATTGAAGAATTTCCACATCGGCGCGGTGAATGAGTGGTCATTGCTTCGAAATAGAGGCTCAAGGCCACGTCTTCAGGCACTTGTGGGACGTTTGTACTGCTTGTCGGTACAGTCTATGGATATGCGACAAATACTTATATCTGTAGTGTTTTGTTTTTATTGACTACGAGGTCAGTTAATAGCTAAAAGCCTCTATCCTTCTAGGCTGTAGCTGTGTGCCTGGTTTACCAGCCAGTCGCGAAAAGCCCTTAAAGATGCCGATTCGACCTTCCGCTCAGGAATCATCAGGTAATACGCCTTGATGCTCGATAGCGCCTGAGTATTGGCAATCACCAGGCGCTTCTCCGCCAATTCACGCTGGATCAGAAACGGCGGAATCAGTGCGATCCCCATGTCGTGCATGGCTGCCTGGGCGAGCATGGAGAATAGCTCGTAACGCGGGCCTGTCATGTCGCGGGGGATATTCAGGTTCTGAAAGTTGAACCATTGGCGCCAGGCATAGGGGCGGGTGGTTTGCTGCAACAAGGGTAATTCCGCGATTTCAGTGGCTGTCAGATTTGTCTTATTGCCCAGTAGGGCGGGGCTGCACACCGGCATCGGGTTTTCTCCCATCAGTCTGTGGGATTCGGTACCGGACCAGTCCGCATCGCCGAAATAGATCGCCGCATCGAATTCGGTGTCGGCAAACAGAAAGGGGCGGGTGCGGTTGGTGAGGTTGACGGTCACCTCGGGGTGCTTGTGCTGAAAGTCTTTGAGTCGCGGCAGCAGCCATTGGGTGCCGAAGGTCGGCACCACCGCGAGTTCGATCACGTTGGCGCCTTGCTGGCCCATCACTGACAACGTGTCCCGCTCAACCGCATCGAGTTGCGTGGCCACCCGACGGCTGTAGGAAAGTCCGGCTTCGGTCAGCTTCACTCCGCGCCGGGAGCGTCGGAACAGTTCGACGCTGAGGAACTCCTCCAGGCTGGCGATCTGTCGGCAAATCGCTCCTTGGGTGAGGGAAAGTTCCTGTGCAGCCTTGGTAAAGCTCTCATGGCGCGCTGCCGCTTCGAAGCTGATCAGGGCGGTGGTGCTGGGGATTTTCCTGCGCATGTACGTGAACCTCACTAATACATCGCATTAATGACCTTGCGCGATGCTTCGGAGTGAGAAATTAGCACAACAGTATGCGAAATCCTCGTTTGCCGTGACGCCGAACGGGGCCTAGGATCAGTTCACGTTATTTGACCCGATTCGAGAGGACACACTCATGGGCGGTAAAGCTAGCTTCAACTGGATCGATCCCCTGCTGCTGGATCAACAGCTCACCGAAGAAGAGCGCATGATTCGCGACACCGCCGAGCAGTTCGCTCAGCAGAAACTCGCGCCGCGTGTTCTGGAAGCTTTCCGCCATGAGAAGACCGACATCGCGATCTTCCGTGAGATGGGCGACGTGGGTTTGTTGGGCGCGACCATTCCTGAGGAATACGGTGGCAGCGGCCTGAACTACGTCAGCTACGGCCTGATCGCCCGTGAGGTCGAGCGCGTCGACTCCGGCTATCGGTCGATGATGAGCGTGCAATCTTCGCTGGTGATGGTGCCGATCAATGAGTTCGGTACTGAAGCGCAAAAGCAGAAGTACCTGCCGAAACTCGCTTCGGGCGAGTGGATCGGTTGCTTCGGTCTGACAGAGCCGAACCACGGTTCCGACCCGGGCGCGATGATTACTCGTGCACGAAAAGTGGAAGGCGGCTACAGCCTGACCGGCAGCAAGATGTGGATCACCAACAGCCCGATCGCCGATGTGTTCGTGGTCTGGGGCAAGGACGACGCCGGCGACATCCGTGGCTTCGTACTGGAGAAGGGCTGGAAAGGCCTGAGCGCTCCGGCGATTCACGGCAAGGTTGGCCTGCGTGCGTCGATCACGGGCGAAATCGTCATGGACAACGTGTTTGTTCCTGAAGAAAACATCTTCCCGGATGTCCGTGGCCTGAAAGGTCCGTTTACCTGCCTCAACTCCGCACGTTACGGCATCTCCTGGGGCGCGCTGGGCGCCGCCGAGTTCTGCTGGCACACCGCGCGTCAATACACCCTGGATCGTCAGCAGTTCGGTCGCCCATTGGCCGCCACTCAGTTGATCCAGAAGAAGTTGGCCGATATGCAGACTGAAATCACCATGGCGCTGCAAGGCTGCCTGCGTCTGGGTCGCATGAAGGATGAAGGCACGGCTGCGGTCGAGATCACTTCGATGATGAAGCGCAACTCCTGCGGCAAGTCCCTGGACATCGCGCGCATGGCTCGCGACATGTTGGGCGGCAACGGCATCTCCGATGAATTCGGGGTGGCTCGCCACCTGGTCAACCTGGAAGTGGTGAATACCTACGAAGGTACGCATGACGTGCACGCGCTGATCCTGGGTCGCGCGCAGACCGGCATCCAGGCGTTCTATTAATAGGAGAACGGCAATGGGCGCGCTTTCGCATTTACGGGTACTGGATTTATCGCGGGTGCTGGCCGGGCCTTGGTCCGGGCAGATCCTGGCGGACCTTGGCGCTGAGGTGATCAAGGTCGAGCGCCCGGGCAATGGCGACGACACGCGCGCCTGGGGACCTCCGTTCCTGAAAGACGCCTATGGCGAGAACACCAGCGAGGCCGCTTATTACTTGTCGGCCAATCGCAACAAGCAATCGGTGACCATCGACTTCACTCGGCCTGAAGGCCAGAGGCTGGTGCGCGAGCTGGCAGAGAAGTCGGACATTTTGATTGAGAACTTCAAGGTGGGCGGTCTGGCGGCTTATGGGCTGGACTATGAATCGCTCAAGGCGATCAACCCGAATCTGATTTATTGCTCGATCACCGGGTTTGGTCAGACCGGGCCCTACGCCAAACGTGCGGGCTATGACTTCATGATCCAGGGGTTGGGTGGCTTGATGAGCCTGACGGGGCGGCCTGAAGGTGATGAGGGTGCCGGGCCGGTGAAAGTCGGTGTAGCGCTGACGGACATTCTGACCGGGCTCTATTCGACGGTGGCTATATTGGCGGCGCTGGCGCATCGGGATCATGACGGTGGAGGTCAGCACATTGATATGGCATTGCTGGATGTGCAGGTGGCATGCCTGGCTAACCAGGCGATGAACTACCTGACTACCGGCAATGCGCCGAAGCGCTTGGGGAATGCGCACCCAAACATCGTGCCTTATCAGGACTTTCCTACGGCGGATGGCGATTTCATCCTCACCGTGGGTAACGACGGGCAATTCCGCAAGTTTGCCGAGGTGGCGGGGCAGCCGCAGTGGGCGGATGATCCGCGTTTTTCTACCAACAAGCTGCGGGTGGCCAATCGGGCGGTGCTGATTCCGCTGATTCGTCAGGCGACAGTATTCAAGACGACGGCTGAGTGGGTGTTGCAGCTGGAGCAGGCTGGCGTGCCGTGCGGGCCGATCAATGATTTGGCGCAGGTGTTTGCTGATCCGCAGGTTAAAGCGCGTGGGTTGGCTATTGAACTGCCTCATGTGCTGGCCGGGATGGTGCCCCAGGTGGCGAGTCCGATTCGTCTGTCCGAGACGCCTGTGGAGTACCGCAATGCGCCTCCGCTATTAGGGGAACATACGCTGGAGGTTCTGCAGCGGGTATTGGGTTTGAGCGCTGGTGCTGTGGCTGCTCTCAAGCAAGACGGAGTGCTCTGAAGGTTTCTTCTATATAGAGGGAGCGGTTTTGCTCTTCTATATATAGCGCGAGCGGGGTGTTTTCCGGCTTTCTGCAAGTTATTGATAGAAAAGCCAAATCAGTGCTTGACGGCAGATTCTGGAAGTCTATAATTCGCCCCACTTCCGGCGCAGTCGAAACGGAAAACTCCTTGGTAAACAAAGAGTTACGCAGTTTTCGACAGCG
>NZ_JBWBQR010000001.1:4130000-4857500 GCF_056279105.1 Pseudomonas sp. TE3899 | reverse complement strand
GAGGAAAAGAAATCAACCGAGATTCCCTTAGTAGTGGCGAGCGAACGGGGACTAGCCCTTAAGTGGCTTTGAGATTAGCGGAACGCTCTGGAAAGTGCGGCCATAGTGGGTGATAGCCCTGTACGCGAAAATCTCTTAGTCATGAAATCGAGTAGGACGGAGCACGAGAAACTTTGTCTGAATATGGGGGGACCATCCTCCAAGGCTAAATACTACTGACTGACCGATAGTGAACTAGTACCGTGAGGGAAAGGCGAAAAGAACCCCGGAGAGGGGAGTGAAATAGATCCTGAAACCGTATGCGTACAAGCAGTGGGAGCCCACTTTGTTGGGTGACTGCGTACCTTTTGTATAATGGGTCAGCGACTTATTTTCAGTGGCGAGCTTAACCGAATAGGGGAGGCGTAGCGAAAGCGAGTCTTAATAGGGCGTCTAGTCGCTGGGAATAGACCCGAAACCGGGCGATCTATCCATGGGCAGGTTGAAGGTTGGGTAACACTAACTGGAGGACCGAACCGACTACCGTTGAAAAGTTAGCGGATGACCTGTGGATCGGAGTGAAAGGCTAATCAAGCTCGGAGATAGCTGGTTCTCCTCGAAAGCTATTTAGGTAGCGCCTCATGTATCACTGTAGGGGGTAGAGCACTGTTTCGGCTAGGGGGTCATCCCGACTTACCAAACCGATGCAAACTCCGAATACCTACAAGTGCCGAGCATGGGAGACACACGGCGGGTGCTAACGTCCGTCGTGAAAAGGGAAACAACCCAGACCGTCAGCTAAGGTCCCAAAGTTATGGTTAAGTGGGAAACGATGTGGGAAGGCTTAGACAGCTAGGAGGTTGGCTTAGAAGCAGCCACCCTTTAAAGAAAGCGTAATAGCTCACTAGTCGAGTCGGCCTGCGCGGAAGATGTAACGGGGCTCAAACCATACACCGAAGCTACGGGTATCACTTAGGTGATGCGGTAGAGGAGCGTTCTGTAAGCCTGTGAAGGTGAGTTGAGAAGCTTGCTGGAGGTATCAGAAGTGCGAATGCTGACATGAGTAACGACAATGGGTGTGAAAAACACCCACGCCGAAAGACCAAGGTTTCCTGCGCAACGTTAATCGACGCAGGGTTAGTCGGTCCCTAAGGCGAGGCTGAAAAGCGTAGTCGATGGAAAACAGGTTAATATTCCTGTACTTCTGGTTATTGCGATGGAGGGACGGAGAAGGCTAGGCCAGCTTGGCGTTGGTTGTCCAAGTTTAAGGTGGTAGGCTGGAATCTTAGGTAAATCCGGGATTCTAAGGCCGAGAGCTGATGACGAGTGTTCTTTTAGAACACGAAGTGGTTGATGCCATGCTTCCAAGAAAAGCTTCTAAGCTTCAGGTAACCAGGAACCGTACCCCAAACCGACACAGGTGGTTGGGTAGAGAATACCAAGGCGCTTGAGAGAACTCGGGTGAAGGAACTAGGCAAAATGGCACCGTAACTTCGGGAGAAGGTGCGCCGGTGAGGGTGAAGCATTTACTGCGTAAGCCCATGCCGGTCGAAGATACCAGGCCGCTGCGACTGTTTATTAAAAACACAGCACTCTGCAAACACGAAAGTGGACGTATAGGGTGTGACGCCTGCCCGGTGCCGGAAGGTTAATTGATGGGGTTAGCTAACGCGAAGCTCTTGATCGAAGCCCCGGTAAACGGCGGCCGTAACTATAACGGTCCTAAGGTAGCGAAATTCCTTGTCGGGTAAGTTCCGACCTGCACGAATGGCGTAACGATGGCGGCGCTGTCTCCACCCGAGACTCAGTGAAATTGAAATCGCTGTGAAGATGCAGTGTATCCGCGGCTAGACGGAAAGACCCCGTGAACCTTTACTATAGCTTTGCACTGGACTTTGAATTTGCTTGTGTAGGATAGGTGGGAGGCTTTGAAGCGTGGACGCCAGTTCGCGTGGAGCCAACCTTGAAATACCACCCTGGCAACTTTGAGGTTCTAACTCAGGTCCGTTATCCGGATCGAGGACAGTGTATGGTGGGTAGTTTGACTGGGGCGGTCTCCTCCTAAAGAGTAACGGAGGAGTACGAAGGTGCGCTCAGACCGGTCGGAAATCGGTCGTAGAGTATAAAGGCAAAAGCGCGCTTGACTGCGAGACAGACACGTCGAGCAGGTACGAAAGTAGGTCTTAGTGATCCGGTGGTTCTGTATGGAAGGGCCATCGCTCAACGGATAAAAGGTACTCCGGGGATAACAGGCTGATACCGCCCAAGAGTTCATATCGACGGCGGTGTTTGGCACCTCGATGTCGGCTCATCACATCCTGGGGCTGAAGCCGGTCCCAAGGGTATGGCTGTTCGCCATTTAAAGTGGTACGCGAGCTGGGTTTAGAACGTCGTGAGACAGTTCGGTCCCTATCTGCCGTGGACGTTTGAGATTTGAGAGGGGCTGCTCCTAGTACGAGAGGACCGGAGTGGACGAACCTCTGGTGTTCCGGTTGTCACGCCAGTGGCATTGCCGGGTAGCTATGTTCGGAATAGATAACCGCTGAAAGCATCTAAGCGGGAAACTAGCCTCAAGATGAGATCTCACTGGGACCTTGAGTCCCCTGAAGGGCCGTCGAAGACTACGACGTTGATAGGTTGGGTGTGTAAGCGCTGTGAGGCGTTGAGCTAACCAATACTAATTGCCCGTGAGGCTTGACCATATAACACCCAAGCAATTTGCGTCGAAAGAGCAGATTGCGGTGTGTGAAGACGAAACGAACCGAAAGTTCGAAAGACTCACAAAACACCGAAAGCTATCACATACCCAATTTGCTGAAGCGAGGCCAGCTGGCCGCGACTCAGTACCCGAATTTCTTGACGACCATAGAGCATTGGAACCACCTGATCCCATCCCGAACTCAGCAGTGAAACGATGCATCGCCGATGGTAGTGTGGGGTTTCCCCATGTGAGAGTAGGTCATCGTCAAGATTAAATTCCGAAACCCCTATCTGCGTATGCAGGTAGGGGTTTTGTTTTAGTAGAAGTCACCTTTTTTGCTGGCACGTTGCTGCGGTAACGGGCTGGTCACAGAATTTCTTGACGACCATAGAGCATTGGAACCACCTGATCCCATCCCGAACTCAGCAGTGAAACGATGCATCGCCGATGGTAGTGTGGGGTTTCCCCATGTGAGAGTAGGTCATCGTCAAGATTGAATTCCGAAACCCCTGTCTGCTAACGCAGACAGGGGTTTTGTCGTTTTGGCGCCGACAAAATCTCAAGCGCCAGCAATGCCGATCCAGACGCTCAAGTACACCGTTCGGCGGGAAACTGGCGTGAATGTCATCCATTTCATACAAACCCCTAAGATTTCTCCTACTCGTGCCGAAAAACTGGTGAGACATGCGTGCACCAAAGTAGAGCGGCCTCAGAAAGCTGCCTGCGCTGTTACATGGAATGTTGCAATCCGGAACGCATCCCCACTTTTTGCATAAGAAGTCCCATGAAATGAATCTCAAGTTCAGCCATAAAATCCTGCTGGCCGCTTCAGGCGTCGTGGTGCTGGCTTTCGCGTTGTTCACTTTGTACAACGACTATTTGCAGCGAAACACCATCCGGCAGAATCTCGAATCCTCCGTGCAGCAAGCGGGCGACTTGACCGCCAGCAGCGTTCAGAACTGGATGAGCGGCCGCGTGCTGGTATTGGAGAACCTGGCGCAGAACGTTGCTCACCAAGGGGCGAATGCCGATCTGCCAGGACTGGTGGATCAACCCGCCTTCACCTCGAACTTCCAGTTCACCTACGTCGGCCAGGCCAACGGTGTATTCACCCAGCGCCCTGACGCGAAGATGCCGGATGGCTACGACCCACGTCAGCGTCCCTGGTACAAACAGGCCGTCGCTGCCGACAAGACCATGCTGACCCCGCCTTACATGGCCGCGGTCGGTGGCCTCGTTGTCACCATCGCCATGCCGGTGAAAAAGAACGGCGAACTGCTCGGCGTTGTCGGCGGTGACCTGAGCCTGGAAACCCTGGTGAAGATCATCAACTCGGTGGACTTCGGTGGTATCGGCCACGCATTCCTGGTCAGCACCGACGGTCAGGTGATCGTCAGCCCGGACAAAGATCAGGTGATGAAGAACCTCAAAGACATCTACCCAGGTTCCAGCGTACGCATCGAGAAGGGTAATCAGGACGTCACCCTGAACAAGCAGGACCGCATCCTCTCGTTCACCCCGGTGAGTGGCTTGCCGAATGCCGAGTGGTACATCGGTCTGTCGATCGATAAGGACAAGGCCTACGCACCACTGAGCCAATTCCGTACCTCGGCACTCATCGCGATGTTTATCGCCGTGAGCGCCATTGCCGTGCTGCTGAGCCTGCTGATCAACGTATTGATGCGCCCGCTGACCACTATGGGCCGTGCGATGAAAGACATCGCCCAGGGCGAAGGTGACCTGACCCGCCGCCTGGCCGTGGAAAGCAAAGACGAATTCGGCGAGCTGGGCGGTGCGTTCAACCAGTTTGTAGAACGGATTCACGCGTCGATTTCCGAAGTGTCGTCCGCAACCCGTCAGGTCCACGACCTGTCGCAACGCGTGATGGCCTCGTCCAACGCCTCGATCATCGGTTCCGATGAACAAAGCGCCCGCACCAACAGTGTGGCTGCCGCGATCAACGAGCTTGGCGCCGCGACTCAGGAAATTGCGCGCAACGCCGCCGATGCTTCGCAGCACGCCAGCGGCGCGAGCGAGCAGGCCGACGACGGTCGTCAGGTGGTGGAGAAAACCATTCTGGCCATGACCGAGCTGTCGCAGAAAATCAGCCTGTCCTGCACCCAGATCGAAACCCTGAATGCCAGCACCGACAACATCGGGCACATTCTGGATGTGATCAAAGGCATCTCCCAGCAGACCAACCTGCTGGCCCTGAACGCGGCCATCGAAGCGGCCCGTGCCGGTGAAGCCGGTCGTGGTTTTGCGGTGGTGGCGGACGAAGTGCGTAACCTCGCCCATCGCACCCAGGAATCGGCAGAAGAAATCCACAAGATGATCACCTCGCTGCAGATCGGTTCGCGCGAAGCGGTGACCACCATGAACGCCAGCCAGGTCTCCAGTGAAGAGAGCGTTGAAGTGGCGAACCAGGCCGGTTTGCGTCTGGTCAGCGTGACCCAGCGCATCGGCGAGATCGACGGCATGAACCAATCGGTTGCCGCGGCGACCGAAGAGCAGACCGCGGTGGTGGAAACCCTCAACGTCGACGTCAACCAGATCAACCTGCTGAACCAGCAAAGCGTGGCCAACCTCAATGAAACGTTGAAGGATTGCGATGCGCTGTCGTTGCAAGCCAACCGTTTGAAGCAATTGGTCGACAGCTTCAAAATCTGATCCAACGATGTACAAAAGCCCGCTGCGGATCATCTCCACAGCGGGCTTTTTCATGCCTTACGCAAACAGCTTCAGCACATTGTTCATCGCGTCATCGGCAAACCCCTGCACGAAGTCCTGGAACCCCGGCAGCGCCTCGGCGCCACCCTGGGCAGGTTCGGCGATGATGGTCCAGGTCGCCCGGGACTTGCCTGCCCCCAGGGATTCCACGTTCATCGCCGCCCACAAGTTGGCTACGCCTAGCGTGTTGTAGATGGTCGTCCAGGTCATGCTCAGCGCCTGGTCGTCCCGGGAGTTGAGTTGCTCGACCACCAGATTGCCGTCCTTGAAGACTTTCTTGCGCAGGGACGACACGCCTTCGCCGGTCATCTCGATGTGCGACAGCGCGGGGATGAATTTATCGAAGCCGGCAAAGTCGCCGACCACCGCCCAGACCTTCGAAGCGTCCGCCGGCACGTCCACCGAAGACGCCACGTGGCAGCCGTGTGGGTTTTGGATCAGGGTATCGGGTTGCAGGGTTTTCATGGTCTTGCTCCAGTTGGGTGGTTCAGATGAAGTTGATTTCTTTGAGGTAATCGCAGCCGCGACGCAGCAGCGCCGGGGACTTTTGCGGGTAGTGCGCGCCCATCTGCCGGACACCGGCCTGAGCGTTGTCGTGGCCGATCATCGAGATGTCGCCGATGTCTTCTTCAAAGCCGTTGAGGTAGAACCCCAACACACCGAACAGCGCGTTTTCGCTATCCACCCGGCCCAGTTGCTGCTGCCAGTCGGCGACGCTGACCATCGAGAACTCCCGACCGGCCTCGCGAAACGAATCCACGTAGGCATCCCAGCTCAGCGGTTCGGGGTTGTGCAGGTTGAACACCGCGTGTTCCGGCTGATAACGGCTGGCATGGAAGGCGATGAAGCGAGCGAGGAAGTCCACCGGCATCAGGTCGAAGTTCAGGGAGAACTCCGGCACCTGGCCGAGCTGGATCGAACCCTTGAGCATCAGCATCAAGCGATTCTTGTGCGGCTGGCAGACGCCGGTAAGGCTGTTGAAACTGATGTTGCCGGGGCGATACAGGTTGACCCGCACCCCCCGCTCCCGTGCCCGCTCCAGGATCCGCTCGCCAACCCATTTCGACAGGTTGTAGCCGTTCTTGATGTAGATCGGTGGCGTTTGCGCGGCGGGCAGTTCCAGCACCCGGCCATCGTCAGAAATCGTGCTGGAGGCCGAGAGCGTCGAGACGAAGTTGAAGATCTTCTTGCTGCGCCCTTCACACAAACGCAGGCACTCGAAAATCGGCTCGACGTTGTCCCGCGCCAGCGACTCGTAATCGAGCACGTGATTGACGTTGGCCGCGTTGTGCACCAGTGCGCCGAACTCTCGATCCAGGCGCTCGTAGACGTCCTGCGTAAGCCCCAGCAACGGACGCGTGATGTCCGCCGCGTAAACCCGCACCCGATGCAGGTCCAGATGCTCCAACCGGTTCTCGCGCAATGCTTGGGCGAAGCGCTCGGCCGCCGATTGCCCGCCGCCATCGCGCACCAGGCAAGCAACTTCAGTGGCGCCCCAGGCCAGCAACGCCTCGACGATGTGCACGCCGACAAAACTGTTGGCGCCGGTGACGATCACCTTGTGCACATCGCCCATGCGGCTGACTGGCAACGGCTGGATATCCAGTTCGCGGAAGGCATCGGCCATCGCCTGCTCGCTTAACACTTCTTCGGTGCCCGAGCCGCGCACCAACGTCGCCAACTTCGCAATCGTCGGCAACTCGATAAAGCGATTGATCGAAATGCTGCGCCCGAACTCCTCACGCAAACGCAGCAACATGCGCGACAGCAGGATCGAGTGGCCGCCGAGATTGAAGAAGCTTTCGTCGGTGGATATGTCGCTGGCCGGCAGCTCCAGCAACTCGGCCCAGATCTCCAGCAGCAACGCTTCATCGGCACTGGCCGGTAACCGACGCGCACTGTTCTCCAACACGGTCACCGGCAGCGCCAGCAGCGCCTTGCGATCAACCTTGCCGTTGCTGGCGAATGGCATGCTCGCCAGTTCGGTCCAGGCAACCGGTTGCATGTAGTCCGGCAGGAACTGCACGGCGTGGGCCTTCAACGCTTCGCGCGCGGCACCCGGTTGCTCTTCCTGCGGTTGGGCGAGGAACGCCAGGATCCGCCGCTGGCTGTCGATGACCACCGCCACCTGCCGGTACAGGTGACTGTCGCGCAGGCAGCGTTCGATCTCTTCCGGCTCGACCCGGAAGCCGCGGATCTTCACCTGATTGTCCCGCCGCCCACACAGCTCGATACCGTCGCCCGTCCACTTCGCCATGTCGCCGGTGCGGTAGGCGCGCAGGCTTTCACCGGTCGGCAGGCTCAGGTCCAGATAACGTTCGGCGGTCTGCTGCGGGTTGTTCAGGTAACCCAGGCACACGCCCGGGCCGACGATGTACAACTCACCGACGGTCTGTTCGGCGACGGGTTGAAAATCCTCATCGAGAATCAGCACCTGACTGTTGGCAATCGGGCCGCCGAGGGTGCGGTTGTTGTCGCCGGGCCGTAGTTGCCGCGCGGTGATCAGCACCGTGGCTTCGGTCGGGCCGTAGAGGTTGTAGAGGTTGCCCTGGCGGGTCAGTTGCTCGATGACGTAGGGTTCGCAGACGTCGCCGCCCGTCATGACATGATCCAGCACCTGCAACTGATCCAGCGGCAGAATGCTCAACAGCGCCGGCGGCAGGAAGGCGTGGCTCAGTTGCTGATGACGGATCAGTTCAACCAGTTGCAACGGATCACGGCGTTGATCATCGCTGGGCACGATCAGCTCGGCGCCCTGCAGCAGCGTCGGGAAAATATCGATCAGCGACGAGTCGAAACTCAGCGACGAGAACTGCAGCACTCGACTCTGTTCCGTCAGCTGCACGTAGTCGGCGTACCACGCGGTGAAGTGCGCGAGATTGGCCTGGCTGAGCAACACGCCTTTCGGGTGCCCGGTGGTGCCCGAGGTGTAAAGCGCCATGCAGGGCGCATCGAGGGAGGGTCGTCGGCGCATCAACGGTTGATCGAGATCCGCGTCAGCGATGTCGATACGGCTGATGTCCAGGCCTGGCACCTGACCCGCCAGGGGATGCTCGCCATCATGCAGCAGCAACACTGCCCCGGCGTTTTCCAGGATGTATTGCTGACGTTGCAGCGGATGGCTCGGCTCCAGCGGCAGGTACACCGCACCGCTGCCCAGAATCGCCAGGATCCCCGCGTACAACGCGCTGCTTTTCGGCAGGCAGATACCCACCACCAACGACCCTTGATGTTGATCGAGCAACGGCTGCAAACGCTGCTGGATCGCACGGCTATGGGCATGCAATTGACGATAGCTGAGCGAGGTGCCGGCGATGTTCAGCGCGGGGCGTTCGGCGCAGTGGATAAAGCGCTGTACAAGCCGCTCGATCATCGGGATCTGGCCCCGTTGCAGCAGCTCGGGATTCGTCGTGAGATTGAGTTGGTGGACGAAGGCCAAGTGCTCCAGAAACAGCAGGTTTTCCACGCGTTCGAAGTGCGCGGGTGCCGTCGTTTCGGCGAATTGAAAATACTCGGTATCCCGGGAAAAACGGCTGATCAGCAGTGCCACGTGGTCCACCAGATCCGCCACCGCACGCAAGCGTAACGCCTGTCCGTTACCGGAAGGTTCCTCGGCAATCGGTACGCGTGTGAACAGCGTCCTGCCGTAGGTGCACAGCAGGTCCAGAGTTGGCAGGCCCGAAGCCTCACCAACACCCAGCTGCAACGTCAATCGCGGCACTTCACCGAAGTCGGGAAAGGCCAGGCTGGCATCGTCGATCACCAAATCGACGCTGCCCAACCCTGGCTCGCCGACATCCGTCAGGCGTACCAGTGAATGTCCATGTTGTTCGAGCTCCAGCGCCAGGTCGGTCAAGGCCTGGCTCTGCCCTATAAGCACAATGTCGAGACGTCTCATGATGTTCTCCTCGTTAAACCAGGTAGTCGCTCAAGGCTTCTTGAACGCACGGCGAATCGAGCAGCGAACTGCTGCGGAAGAACCGCACGATGTTGGCGACCAGCGGGTGATGGCGATTGATCGGGAAGGCCAGCCCCGAAACTTCGCTCTTGAGTGCCCGGCGCGCGGCGTCACTGATCTGCAAGGACTCGATCAGGCGAAAGTCGAAGGACTTCTGAAGGTCGTTGGTCAGGTAATGGCCGATGAACACCGGCAGGATCCGGGCGATGCACTGGCGGTCGGCTTCGCTCGCGGTGTGCCAGTAGATGCGCACCAGACGCGCCCAAAAACTCGAGTGGCGACCCTCGTCCAGCAAGTGATCGGCCATCAGCCCCTTGATCGACTGCTTGACCGTGTCGTCCTTGGCGAACGCCGCCACGTCACCCGTCACGGTGTTCTCGGCGATGGCCACGCAGATCAGTTCCACGGCGCTGCGCAGGTGTTCCGGGGCCAGCGCCACCGCGGCCGGAATCGCCCGGCTCAGCTCGATTTCATCCGGCAATTCGATCGGCGTGATGCCGGTCATCGCCACGGTTTGCTGCATGAAATCCATCGCCACCAACGCGTGGTAATCCTCGTCTATCACCACAGTCATGGCGTCGTAGCGGCAGGCGAACGGGAAGGCCACGGTGAAGCGATTCTTGGCGATGCTGCGGGCAGTCTTGTCGACGATCTCGGTTTCGAAAATCACCACGTCGTTGATGAACTTGTAGAGCGTCTGCACCAGGGCGAAGTCCCGTTGTTCCGGGCATTCGCGCAGGAAGGTTTCGCTCAGCACCAAGGGTTGGCGGCTCAACGGATAGATCAGCCTGGTGTCGTTCTCCAGCACGCGCCGAGGGCGGGTGCGGATGGTGGCGCGGCTTTCCCAGGCGTCGGCGAAGGATTGGTAGTCGGCAGCGTTCATGCGCTCACCTCACCGACGGATTCACTCATGCTGACGCGCAAGCCATCCCACAGGGCGATGCGGCTTTCCACGGCGGCGATGGCGCTGGCGTACACGTCTTCCTGGCGTTGCGGGTCGCCATCGATCAGCCGGGCGAGGAGTTTTTCCGCTGCGGGGCCGTGGTCTTCGGAGTCGACTTCGATGTGGCGTTCCAGGTAGTAACGGAAGGTCGGCGCCTGTTCGATGCCAATGCCCCAGTCGTCGAGAATCCGCTGGAACATCTGCGGGATCACACTCTCGCGACCATGCAAAAACGCGGCAGCCACACTATGGCCGGGGGCATGCAGCGCGGTGTGCAAGGTGTCGCGCACAAACTGTGCGGCGGCGGGGTCGACGTCCACGCTTTGCAGGGCCACGTCGTAGCTCACGCCTTCCTTCTGCAGCGCCACGAAACGTTCCACCGCCGCGGTACTTGCACCGACTTCGCGCATCGCATCCAGGTACAACTCGAAATGGCTGTAGTGACCATTGGCGGGACGATCATCGGACTCTTCGCCGAGCACAATCTCGTTGATCAGTCGCGCTGCCTGCGGATCTCGCGGCGGCAGCCAGGGCAGTTGAACGCAGGTCAGTTCCTGTTGCAGGCGCTTGGTCAGCGACATGAAATCCCAGACCGCAAAGACGTGGGTTTCCATAAAGCGCTGCAGGATGGAAAGCGAATGTATTTCGCCAAAAATCGGGTGGGCGCTAAGTTCTGCTTTCTTTTGATTGAGACGGTCTTTAGTCGGTTTCATGGGCGAGCCTATAAGTTAGTGGGAATACCAAAGTGGGACGTAATCAATAAGCGACAGTGGGTTAATGTTTTCTGTTGGCGAGCGCGGGCCTCAATCGAATTGATGTGTTTAAGTAATGAAACAGTCTTTGCGGGCCTTGTGGAATCTGGCTTGCGCCTGGATCCAATGTCGGCGGAGAAAAACTAATACATCAATAAAGTTCCCGGCAAGTTATTTTTATATTATTTGAAAGCTCAACTTTCGCGGGCGCGACAAGTTCCGATAAAACTTCTGGCTCAAGTTTTATTTGGATGAAGTTGCTCCTTCCGGCTTATATAAGTCAGAATCGAATAAGAGAGTGAATGCCTCACTCAGAGCAACTTTAAAACTGCAATCGTTGGTGTGATCTGAGGGGATGGAAGTTGGCCGGGAGTACGCCGTTGACTTCCTTTCCCGTGGCAAGACTCCTTCCGTAGGTTCTTGGTGCGTTGACTGCGCCGTGGCTGCGGCGCGTCATCCGTCATTGTTGGGTTGGCAGGCCCAAGAGTGAGCGTAAATGGCGGCAGCCGCTATCGTTGGTGCGTCATTCGATGACTGCATTTATCGAGCTGGAAGGGGGCGTTGCAGGCGGGACTCAGGACTGGCAGGAACGGCATCGCACGGGCGATCAGAGATAAGTGAACAGGGGATTTGTAAGAAAGCTATTCGCCGAGTAACCCAGGACGGGTATCAGCCAGGCAAGGCGAGCGCAATGGCTCGCCCGCGCGCGGGGTGTCGTACTACTTCAAGGTTTTTTCTGGGCGACAGAGCTGGCGAGGTATTGGGTGATGACCTCGACACCGCGATTGAGGTGATGCTCCAGCAGTTTTACCGCGCGTTCGGTGTCCCGGTCTTCGACGGCTCGCAACAGGTCCCGGTGATCTTCCTGGGACAGCTTGCCCAGGCCCATCGCTTCGAGGTTGAAGCGCAGGAAGCGCTCTTCTTCGTTCAACCCGTCTTCCACCAGGCGCAATAACCGGCGATTGGGTGCCTTGTTGTACAAGGTCATGTGAAACAGCCGATTGAGCCGACCGAGCTCGGTGTAGTTGTGCTCGGTTTCCAATTCGTCGATGTAGCGGGCAGCCAGTTCGAAATCGGCGGCTTCAAGCAAGGGAATCGAGCGGCGCAGTGCTTCGGATTCAAGCAGGATGCGCAGTTCATAGGTTTCAGCGGCGTCGCCCTGAACCAGCGCGGCGACCACGGCGCCTTTGTGGGCGACCACATTGAGCAACGCTTGCGCCTCGAGCTGGCGCAACGCTTCGCGCACCGGCATGCGGCTGACACCGAACAGGTCGGCCAAGTCTTGCTGGCGCAGGGCGGTACCGCACGGGATGCGCCCGTCGAGAATGGCCGAGCGCAGGGTTTCTTCAATAACCGAACGCGCCAGATGAGCGGGTATCGGCCCGTTGACCTTGATGCTGTTTAACGGATTGGGCTTCTGTGTCACTACTACGCACCCTGAATGAATGAAGTTATTATTGGATCCAATGGACACTAGTGACTGTTATACACGTTGTCAAACCTTGTAAAAGAACGCTGCAACAATACCTCACGCCCGTCACTTTGTAGGATCTGTCTTGCGCGGCAATCTTTTTATGATCAGCCACATATCAAGTCTAGCGTGGCAACAGTGATTGCACCGTGCCATTGTCTTTTATCGAGCTAACCTTCACCATCAACCGATTCCCACCTGCCTACCCTGGATGCCTTGCATTGGCGGTACGTTTCGCGATCCCTCGGATGATGCGCTGGCTGTGCTGCGCGCTGCTGCTGGCCGGCGTCATGCTGGGCGGGTTGCATGCCGACTGGGATTTTTCCCTGATCAGCCGTCGCGCCCAGGCCATTTACGGGCCGTTGGGCGAGGGGCAGCAACGCATCGATGCCTGGCAGCGTTTGCTGGCGACCCAGAAGCAGGTCGGCGAGATGGAAAAGCTCAACGTGGTGAACCAGTTCTTCAACAAACAGATGCGCTACGAAGAAGACATCGACCTGTGGCACGAAGTCGACTATTGGGAAACCCCGATCGAAGCCTTGTGGAAAGGCGCCGGCGACTGCGAAGACTACGCCATCGCCAAATACTTCAGCCTGCGCCATCTCGGGGTGTCCAGTGACAAACTGCGCATCACCTACGTCAAGGCGTTGCGCCTGAATCGGGCGCACATGGTATTGACCTACTATTCGACGCCCGAGGCGATGCCGCTGGTGCTCGACAGTCTGATCAACGAGATCAAACCCGCCAGCCAACGAACCGATTTGCTGCCGGTCTACTCTTTCAATGCTGAAGGCTTGTACTTGCCCGGTGCCAAGGGCAACAAGAAAGTCGGCGACACCAAGCGCCTGTCCCGTTGGCAGGATGTGTTGAAGAAAATGCAGGCCGAAGGATTTCCGGTCGAGACGACTAACTAGGAGCACGCGCTCAGATGTCTTTGTTCAAACAGCTGTTGATCGCTATCTGCCTGTTCCTTGTGGTCGCCTTCACTGGCAGCTTCATGGTCAGCCTGGAGAGCTCGCGCACCCAGTACGTCAACCAGTTGCGCTCCCACGCCCAGGACGCCGCCACGGCGCTCGCATTGTCCCTGACGCCCAATATCGATGACCCGGCGATGGTCGAGTTGCTGGTCAGTTCGATCTTCGACAGCGGCTACTACGCGAGCATCCGCGTGGTCGACCTCAAGACCGACCAGACCATCGTCGAGCGCAGCGGTATTCCGGCGGTGAACAACGTGCCGGACTGGTTCGTCAAAATGATTGGCCTGGAGCCGGCCGGTGGTGATGCACTGGTCAGCCGGGGTTGGGAACAAGCGGCGCGGGTCGAGGTGGTCAGCCACCCGATGTTCGCCCTGGCCAAGTTGTGGCAGAGCGCGCTCGGTAGTCTCGGCTGGTTGCTGATCTGCGGCGCGGTGAGTGCGGTGTTGGGCGCGCTGCTGTTGCGTCGGCAATTGAAACCGCTGGACTACATGGTCCAGCAATCCCACGCCATTGCCCGTCGCGAGTTCCTCAGCCTGCCGGAACTGCCGCGCACCCCGGAACTGCGCCGGGTAGTGCAGGCGATGAACCAGATGGTCGAGAAGCTCAAGGCGCTGTTCCAGGAGCAGGCCGAGCGCAGCGAAAAACTGCGGGTCGAGTCGTATCAGGACAACCTCACCGGCCTCGCCAACCGGCGCTATTTCGAAATGCAATTGAACGCCCGGGTGAGCAACCCGGAGCAGGCCAGTTCCGGTTATCTGTTGCTGTTGCGAGTCAAGGACCTGGCCGGTTTGAACCAGCGCCTGGGCGGTCAACGCACCGATGATTTATTGAAAGCGGTGGGCGAGCAATTATCCCGCGAGTGCGCCAAGTACCCGGAAACCCAGAACCTCGTGACGCGGATTCGCGGCGGCGAATTTGCCGTGCTGGCGCCGGGCCTGGTGCGCGAAGAAGCGCTGCAACTGGCACAGAACCTCGACAGTGCATTGGCCAGTTTGCACGCGACCGGTGCCACCGATGTGGCGTCGGTGGCGTCCATCGGGTTGGCGCCGTTTGTTCATGGCGACTCGCCGCAAGCGGTGCTCGGCCTGGCGGATCAGGCGTTGGCGCAGGCCGAAGGCCAGGGCGAATCGAGCTGGGCGTGCCTGGACCACAGCGCCTCGGCCAGTGTCGGCGACGACCATCATGCCTGGCACAATTTGCTGGACGTGGCGCTGAATCAGCAGCGCTTCGAGTTGTACTTCCAACCGGTGGTGGCGGCACAAGACACCACACTGGTGCTGCATTACAAGGTGTTGTCGCGCTTGATCGATGATCAGGGTCAGACCATCCCCGCCGGACGCTTTCTGCCGTGGCTGGAGCGCTTTGGCTGGACCGCGCGGCTGGATCGGCTGATGCTGGAATTGGTGCTGGAGCAAATGGCCGGGCATGAAGAGTCCCTGGCGCTGAACCTGTCGTCGGCGACCCTGGCGGATCCGCAGGCGTTGAATCGAGTCTTCGAGATCTTGCGTCAGCACTCGAACCAGGGTGAGCGCCTGACCCTGGAAATCGGCGAAGAGCAATTGCCCGAACAAGCGGTGCTGGAACAACTGACCCGGCGTCTGCGCGAGCTGGGCTTCTCCCTGAGCCTGCAACGGTTTGGCGGGCGGTTCAGCATGATCGGCAACCTGGCACGGCTGGGGTTGGCGTATCTGAAGATCGATGGCAGCTACATTCGGGCGATTGACCAGGAAAGTGACAAGCGTCTGTTCATCGAGGCGATCCAGCGGGCGGCGCACAGCATTGATTTGCCGTTGATAGCCGAGCGGGTCGAGACAGAGGGGGAGCTGTCGGTGATTCGCGAGATGGGGTTGTATGGGGTTCAGGGGCAGTTGTTTGGTGAGCCCAAGCCCTGGAAGTAACCCGCTGATCGTTCCCGCGCTCTGCGTGGGAGTTCCTCCAGAGACGCTCCGCGTTCCAGCCTCACTGTCGGCATTGCGCCTGGCACCGTTGTGACGCAGAGCGTCACGGGCTGCATTCCCACGCAGAGCGTGGGAACGATCAACAAGGTTTGATTGCTTAGATCAACCCCGTCTCATCATCATCAATCAAATGGCTCAACCCACCCAACGCTTCCCGGGCCTGGGTCCGGTCCATCAGCTTGGCCTGGGCGGCGGCCGGCAGGTCGGTGACGCGGATCACGCCTTTGCTGGTCAGCACCTGGATCAAGTCGTCGAGTACCCGGATCATTTCCAGGTCGCTCTGCTTGAGCTGCTTGAGGCTGGTTTCCATCACTTCGTTGGCGTACCAGGCCTGAATCTCGTGATTGTCGGCCGGCAGTGTTTCCGTGGCCTCGGCGTAGGCCGCGGCTTCCACGCGCACCAATTGGCCTTGCGCATCGCGTTGCACGTAAAACATTGAGCATCCCTCAGAAATGGACCAGCGTCATGCTGTCAGCAGCATAGGCCAACTGGTGGCGAGTATGCGGTGCGGCGACGAAATCGTCACCGGTGACATAGGCGCAAACGTGACGGCCGCCCCATAAGGGCGGCCGTTTTACGTTGGATCAGCTGTTGTTGTGGTCGACTTTGATGGTCGGATCGCTGCCGGCAATCAACGAGTGCAGGTTGGCGGTGGACCAGTTGTTACCTTCCAGTTTGATCGTCACGTCCGGCGTCGCCGCCGCGGCATCCGCCGAGTTGAACTTGCCGGCCGAGCTGACCTGCAACGACGACACGCCGTCAACGGTGGAGATCTTCAGGAAGTTGTCGATGGTGCTGCCGGTTTCACCCTGCAACAGATCGCGCAGGTCGATACGGTCACCTTCGCTGGCCTTGAAGTCCTTGATCACGTCGCTGCCGGTGTCGCCCGCCTTCCACACGAAGGTGTCGGCACCCGAGCCGCCAATCAGGATGTCGTTGCCCGAACCGCCGATCAGCGTGTCGTTACCGGTGCCGCCGAGCAGGATGTCATTGCCTTTGCCGCCATCGAGCAGGTCGTTACCGCCCGAGCCGAACAGGATGTCATTGCCTGCGCCGCCCAGCAGTGTGTCGTTGCCGTCGTGGGCGCCGGACACGTCGAACGTGGTGTAGTGCTCGGTCACGAACTGATGCACGTTGCTGGTGGTGACTTTGCTGACGTCCACGCCGGTCTGCTGGGCGACGAATGCCTGCATGGCCTGGTAACCCTCGCCGGCGATGCCGTTGAAGCTCACCAGGTCGCCGAACAGGATGTCGTTGCCGTCACCGCCATTGACCGTGTCGGAACCTGGCAGCGTCGCTTCGGTGTGACCGATGATCGAGTTGGCCAGGTCATTGGGGTTGATGTTGGTTTGCGGCGTTTTGTCCGAGTCGTACGGCTTGAGGTCGTTGAGCGTGACATCGCTGTTCAGGCCAATGGCTTCGACGTTCGACAGGCTACCCAACAACGCGAAGCTGCTGCTGGCGTTGTCGATGGTGGTCTGGGTGGTGCTGCTGCCACTGCCCGCCAGCGCCGACAACTCGTAGGTGCCATCGCCCTGGGCGTGAACGGTGCCGAGGTTGCTGGAGTCCCAGCCACCCCACCAGTTGGCGGTTTTCAGCGTCGCGACGCCCGCACTGTTGATGTTCAGGATGTGCGTGCTGTCGATGGTCGTGGAGAACGTGTCGCCCGGTTTGTAGTTGCTGGTTTTCACCACGTCGTCGAGTTTCACGTTGCTGTACAGCGTCGGGTTGGTCTGCTCGCCGCTCTGGTAGTAGGTCGGCTTGCCGTCGGTGATGAAATACGTGAGGTTCTTCGCCCCGGTGTTGGCCACTGCATCGGCGCTCTGGAACCAGTTGGCCGTGGTCTTGAACACGTCCTCGTAGTTGGTGCCGCCGCCCGACGCCATCGAGTTCAGGACGGCCTTGAGCGAGGCCAGCGCGTTCGGGTCGTTCAGGTTGACCGACACCGACTTGTTGACCTGGGTATCGAAGTCCACCAGGAAGATGTTCACGGTGCCCGAGTTGCCGCCCATGCTCTGCTTGAGGGTGTTGAACACCGACGTCAGCGAGTCCTTGGCCGCGTTGATCGACGACGCGCTCATGCTGCCCGAGCTGTCGACCATGAAGGCGATGTTGTAGTTGGTGCCCGGCACCACGGTCAGGCCGCCGATGTCGGCGACGATGATGTCGTTGCCGTCGGTACCGGTGACGGTGTCGCTGGCCGAGGTGGCAGTGATCGCGTTGTACGTCGCCGGGAAAACGGTGACCGGGATCTGCGCCGTGCTGATGGCCGAACCGCCCAGGGCCTCGGTGGAGGTCGAGGTCACGGTCAGGTTGAACTGGCCGTTGTAGTACGGCGGCGGGGTCACGGTCAGGGTGCCGAGGTTCCAGCCGGTGACGTTGGCTTCGCCGACCGTCGCGGTGGCGGTGAAGGTGTGGCCGGCGCCATCGGTGAGGATCGAGCCTGCCGGGATGCCGCTGATTTTAACGCTCAGGCTTTCGGAGCCGTCGGTGTCGGTCAGTGCAGTCTTTATCGCGGACAGGTGAACGCTGGTGCCTTCGAAACCGGTATTGAGTTTGTAGCCGTCGTAGTAACCCTCACCGCCCGTGCCATGCAGGTCGGAGACGGTTACGCCGGACGCGGCCAGATCCGCCACGCCGGTGTACAACGGCACGCCCGCGCTGCTCAGATCGACCGGTGTCGCGCCATTGACCGACAGGTTGACGTCATAGCTGCCCGGGCCGCTCTGGTTGTGGTGGTAGATGTCGAGGGTGTAGTAGCCGCTGGCGGTCGGGGTGAACGAACCGCTCAAGCTGCCGCCCGCACCCCACAGGGCGGACGCGACGTTCTTGCCGCCAATGGTCACCAGCAGGCTGTCATCGCCAGAACCGCTGAAGGTGTAGGTCTTGCCGGCTTCGAGGTAGATCAGGCCGGAAGTTTTCGATGCCGTACCCGCTGCGACACTGCCGTCGGACTGCACGTTGGTCACGTTGGTGCTGGAGTTCGGTGTACCCGCCGCGTCGATCACCGACTTGAGCGTGCCAGTCGGCGCGCCGCTGCCGTCGGTGCCCAGGCCCGACAGACCGGTCCAGACTTCCTTGATCAGCCCGGTGGATTTGACGCTGTTGTCCGCAACGGTCAGGGACGGTGCATCGGCGACCGGCGTGATGTCGATTTTGATCGTGCCGGTGTTGCCCAGCAATTGACCGTCGGTTGGCTGGAACTTGATCTGCGCGTAGTCCGCCTGATTGTTACCCAGGCCGGTGCCGCCGTAGCCGTTGGTCCCGGATTCGTTAGCGTCCGGAGTGAAACGCAGCTTGCCGGCGTCAATGTCAGCCTTGGTGAAGGTCTGGTTGTTGGTGACGTCGGTCCAGGTCGAGCCATTCAGGTACTGCAACTTGCCTTCGCCCGGCAGGCCGGTGATTTTCACCCCCAGGCTCGCGGCCGGGCTGTCGACATCACTGACGCCGAAGGTCGACCAGCCGAGGATCAGCGGGGTGTCTTCGGTACCGGTGACATTGACTGGCGCAGCGGTCGGCGCATCGTTCACAGCGACCACGTTGACGGTGGTGGTTGCGACGTTCGAGTAGTTACCGCCATCGGTCACGGTCACGGTGATGATCCGCGGCACGGTGCTTGGGTCTTCACTGTTGTTGGTGAAGCTGATGTTCTTGATCGCCTGCATGTAGTCGGCCAGCGTCGCGTTGCCCGACAGGGTCAGCGTCACCGTGCCGTTGGTGCTGTTGGCATTGATGGTGATGCCGTTGACGCTGTTGCCCAGGTTCAGCGCATCGCCGTCCTGACGGTTGGTCAGTACCACGGTCGCGCCGGTCAGCATCGTGCTGTCCGGGTCGGTGATTTTCAGGTCGGTGTCGGCAATCGACACGCCCGCGCCCGGGGTGTTTTCGGTGAAGGTCACGTTGTAGTTGGCACCAGTGGCACCGCTGGAGTTGTTGGCATCCAGGTCGATGACCGGCGGCGCATCGTTGTCGATGATCGAGGTGCTGACGCTGCCATTGGTGGCGCTGACTGCGAGGTTCTCGAAGTTGCCGCCGGTGGCCGAGTCGATCTTGACCACGAAGTTTTCGGTGCCTTCGGTGATCTTGTCGTCAATGGTCGCCACGTTGAAGCTGGCGCTGCTGGCGCCGGCCGGGATCTTCACGGTGTACACACCGGTGAAGTCCGAACCGTCGGCGGCAGTGCCGCTGTAGACGATTTTCAGCGTCACGTCGGTTTGCGCCGGGTGCGTCAGACTGACGGTGTAGCTGGCGGTCTGGCCTTCGGTCACCGAGGTGCTGCCGGTGATGCTGACTTCGGTCTTGTCGATGGTGTCGGTGACAGTGGTCGAAACGACTGACTTGTTCGCGCCGATGGCTTCGAGGTTACCGCCGCTGGCGCTCTTGATCGAGTCAGTGACAGTCGGTGCGCCGATGTAGAAATCGTTGCCCGCGATGACCGGCAAGCTGCCGGAGCTCTGGCCAACGGCGATGGTGATCACTTTGCCGCTGTCCAGGGTGACGGTCACAGGCTCGTTGTGCGCGGTGACCAGGTTGCCTTTGGCGTCGGTCAGGGTCGCGGTGTAGGTGATGGTGCCGTTTTCATTCACCGTCGGTGAGGCGGTCAACGTCACGGTCGTCGTGTCATTGACGTCATTCACCGTAGTGGTGACCGGCGTTTTGTTCGGCGCAACGGCTTCGAGGTTGCCACCGGCCGCATCCTTGATGGATTCGGCCACGGTGGTCGGGCCTTTGTAGACGTCGTTGCCGGCCGCCACGGCCAAGATCCCGGCGCTCTGGCCGACGGCGATGGTGATCACCTTGCCGCTGTTCAGGGTGACGGTGACGGGTTCGTTGTGCGCAGTGACCAGGTTGCCTTTGGCGTCGGTCAGGGTCGCGGTGTAAGTGATGGTGCCGTTTTCATTCACGGTCGGCGAGGCGGTCAACGTCACGGTAGTCGCGTCATTGACGTCGCTGACGATGGTCGTGGCTGGCGTGGTGTTTGGCGCGACGGCTTCGAGGTTGCCACCGGCCGCTTCCTTGATCGACTCGGAAACGGTGGTTGGACCTTTGTAGACGTCGTTGCCGGCCGCCACGGCCAAGATCCCGGAGCTCTGGCCGACGGCGATGGTGATCACCTTGCCGCTGTTCAGGGTGACGGTCACTGGGTCGTTGTGCGCGGTGACCAGATTGCCTTTGGCGTCGGTCAGGGTCGCGGTGTAGGTGATGGTGCCGTTTTCATTCACCGTCGGCGAGGCGGTCAACGTCACGGTCGTTGCGTCATTGACGTCATTCACCGTAGTGGTGACCGGCGTTTTGTTCGGCGCGACGGCTTCGAGGTTGCCACCGGCCGCATCCTTGATGGATTCGGCCACGGTGGTCGGGCCTTTGTAGACGTCGTTGCCGGCCGCCACGGCCAAGATCCCGGAGCTCTGGCCGACGGCGATGGTGATCACCTTGCCGCTGTTCAGGGTGACGGTCACTGGGTCGTTGTGCGCGGTGACCAGATTGCCTTTGGCGTCGGTCAGGGTCGCGGTGTAGGTGATGGTGCCGTTTTCATTCACGGTTGGCGAGGCAGTGAGCGTCACGGTCGTTGCGTCATTCACGTCGCTGACGATGGTCGTGGCTGGCGTGGTGTTTGGCGCGACGGCTTCAAGGTTGCCACCGGCCGCTTCCTTGATGGATTCGGAAACGGTGGTCGGGCCTTTGTAGACGTCGTTGCCGGCCGCCACGGCCAAGATCCCGGAGCTCTGGCCGACCGCGATGGTGATCACCTTGCCGCTGTTCAGCGTCACGGTCACGGGTTCGTTGTGCGCGGTGACCAGGTTACCTTTGGCGTCGGTCAGGGTTGCGGTGTAGGTGATGGTACCGTTTTCATTCACCGTCGGTGAGGCGGTCAACGTCACGGTCGTTGCGTCATTGACGTCATTCACCGTAGTGGTGACCGGCGTTTTGTTCGGCGCGACGGCTTCGAGGTTGCCACCGGCCGCATCCTTGATGGATTCGGCCACGGTGGTCGGGCCTTTGTAGACGTCGTTGCCGGCCGCCACGGCCAAGCTCCCGGAGCTCTGGCCGACGGCGATGGTGATCACCTTGCCGCTGTTCAGGGTGACGGTGACGGGCTCGTTGTGCGCAGTGACCAGGTTGCCTTTGGCGTCGGTCAGGGTTGCGGTGTAGGTGATCGTGCCGTTTTCATTCACCGTCGGCGAGGCGGTCAACGTCACGGTAGTCGTGTCATTGACGTCATTCACCGTAGTGGTGACCGGCGTTTTGTTCGGCACAACGGCTTCGAGGTTGCCACCAGCCGCATCCTTGATGGATTCGGCCACGGTGGTCGGGCCTTTGTAGACGTCGTTGCCGGCCGCCACGGCCAAGATCCCGGAGCTCTGGCCGACGGCGATGGTGATCACCTTGCCGCTGTTCAGGGTGACGGTGACTGGCTCGTTGTGCGCAGTGACCAAGTTGCCTTTGGCGTCGGTCAGGGTTGCGGTGTAGGTGATCGTGCCGTTCTCGGCAACGCCTGGGGTCGCCGTCAGGGTTACCGTGGTGGCGTCATTGACGTCGCTGACGATGGTGGTTGCAGGCGTGGTGTTTGGTGCGACGGCTTCCAAATTCCCGCCCGAGGCATCCTTGATCGACTCGGAAACGGTGGTTGGGCCTTTATAGGCGTCGTTGTCCGCCGTGACCGGCAAGCTTCCGGAGCTTTCGCCCACAGCGATGGTGATGACTTTGCCGCTGTTCAGGGTGACGGTGACGGGTTCGTTGTGCGCGGTGACCAGGTTGCCTTTGGCGTCGGTCAGGGTTGCAGTGTAGGTGATGGTGCCGTTTTCATTCACGGTCGGCGAGGCAGTGAGCGTCACAGTCGTTGCGTCATTGACGTCGCTGACGATAGTGGTTGCAGGCGTAGTGTTTGGCGCAACGGCTTCGAGGTTGCCACCGGCCGCTTCCTTGATCGACTCGGAAACGGTGGTCGGGCCTTTGTAGACGTCGTTACTTGCCGTGACTGGCAGGCTACCGGAGCTTTCACCCACAGCGATGGTGATCACTTTGCCGCTGTTCAGCGTCACGGTGACTGGCTCGTTGTGCGCAGTGACGAGGTTGCCTTTGGCATCAGTCAGGGTCGCGGTGTAGGTGATCGTGCCGTTCTCGGCAACGCCTGGGGTTGCTGTCAGGGTTACCGTGGTGGCGTCATTGACGTCGCTGACGATGGTGGTCGCAGGCGTGGTATTCGGCGCTACCGCTTCCAAATTCCCGCCCGAGGCATTCTTGATGGATTCGGAAACGGTGGTCGGACCTTTGTAGACGTCGTTGTCCGCCGTGACCGGCAGGCTGCCGGAGCTTTCGCCCACAGCGATGGTGATCACCTTGCCGCTGTTCAGGGTGACGGTGACTGGCTCGTTGTGCGCAGTGACCAAGTTGCCTTTGGCGTCGGTCAGGGTTGCGGTGTAGGTGATGGTGCCGTTCTCGGCAACGCCTGGGGTCGCGGTCAGGGTTACCGTGGTGGCGTCATTGACGTCGCTGACGATGGTCGTGGCTGGCGTAGTGTTCGGCGCTACCGCTTCCAAATTCCCGCCCGAGGCATCCTTGATCGACTCGGAAACGGTGGTTGGGCCTTTGTAGACGTCATTGTCCGCCGTGACCGGCAGGCTGCCGGAGCTTTCACCCACGGCGATGGTGATGACCTTGCCGCTGTTCAGGGTGACGGTCACGGGCTCGTTGTGCGCGGTGACCAGGTTGCCTTTGGCGTCGGTCAGGGTTGCGGTGTACGTGATGGTGCCGTTTTCATTCACGGTCGGCGAGGCAGTCAACGTCACGGTCGTTGCGTCATTCACGTCGCTGACGATGGTCGTGGCTGGCGTGGTGTTTGGCGCAACGGCTTCGAGGTTGCCACCGGCTGCTTCCTTGATCGATTCGGAAACGGTGGTTGGACCTTTATAGACGTCGTTGTTCGCCGTGACCGGCAGGCTGCCGGAGCTTTCGCCCACAGCGATGGTGATCACCTTGCCGCTGTTCAGCGTCACGGTGACTGGCTCGTTGTGCGCAGTGACCAGGTTGCCTTTGGCGTCAGTCAGGGTCGCGGTGTAGGTAATGGTGCCGTTCTCGGCAACGCCTGGGGTCGCCGTCAGGGTTACCGTGGTGGCGTCATTCACGTCGCTGACGATGGTCGTGGCAGGCGTCGTGTTCGGCGCAACGGCTTCGAGGTTGCCACCGGCCGCTTCCTTGATCGATTCGGAAACGGTGGTCGGACCTTTGTAGACGTCGTTGTCCGCCGTGACCGGCAAGCTACCGGAGCTTTCACCGACCGCGATGGTGATGACCTTGCCGCTGTTCAGCGTGACGGTCACGGGCTCGTTGTGCGCGGTGACCAGGTTGCCTTTGGCGTCGGTCAGGGTTGCAGTGTAGGTGATGGTGCCGTTTTCATTCACGGTCGGCGATGCAGTCAACGTCACGGTCGTTGCGTCATTCACGTCGCTGACGATGGTCGTGGCTGGCGTGGTGTTTGGCGCGACGGCTTCAAGGTTGCCACCGGCCGCTTCCTTGATGGATTCGGAAACGGTGGTCGGACCTTTGTAGACGTCATTGTCCGCCGTGACCGGCAGGCTGCCGGAGCTTTCACCCACAGCGATGGTGATGACTTTGCCGCTGTTCAGGGTGACGGTGACGGGCTCGTTGTGCGCGGTGACCAGGTTGCCTTTGGCGTCGGTCAGGGTTGCGGTGTAGGTGATCGTGCCGTTTTCATTCACGGTCGGCGAGGCGGTCAACGTCACGGTCGTTGCGTCATTCACATCGCTGACGATGGTGGTCGCAGGCGTGGTGTTCGGCGCTACCGCTTCCAAATTCCCGCCCGAGGCATCCTTGATCGACTCGGAAACGGTGGTCGGGCCTTTATAGACGTCATTGTCCGCCGTGACCGGCAGGCTGCCCGAGCTTTCGCCGACCGCGATGGTGATCACCTTGCCGCTGTTCAGCGTCACGGTCACGGGTTCGTTGTGCGCGGTGACCAGGTTGCCTTTGGCGTCGGTCAGGGTCGCGGTGTAGGTGATCGTGCCGTTCTCGGCAACGCCTGGGGTCGCGGTCAGGGTTACCGTGGTGGCGTCATTGACGTCGCTGACGATGGTCGTGGCTGGCGTGGTGTTTGGCGCAACGGCTTCGAGGTTGCCACCGGCCGCTTCCTTGATCGACTCGGAAACGGTGGTCGGGCCTTTGTAGACGTCGTTGTTCGCCGTGACTGGCAGGCTGCCGGAGCTTTCACCGACAGCGATGGTGATGACTTTGCCGCTGTTCAGCGTCACGGTCACGGGTTCGTTGTGCGCGGTGACGAGATTGCCTTTGGCGTCGGTCAGGGTTGCGGTGTAGGTGATCGTGCCGTTTTCATTCACGGTCGGCGAGGCAGTCAACGTCACGGTCGTCGCGTCATTGACGTCGCTGACGATGGTGGTTGCAGGCGTGGTGTTTGGTGCGACGGCTTCCAAATTCCCGCCCGAGGCATCCTTGATCGACTCGGAAACGGTGGTTGGGCCTTTGTAGACGTCATTGTCCGCCGTGACCGGCAGGCTGCCGGAGCTTTCACCCACGGCGATGGTGATGACCTTGCCGCTGTTCAGGGTGACGGTCACGGGCTCGTTGTGCGCGGTGACCAGGTTGCCTTTGGCATCGGTCAGGGTCGCGGTGTAGGTGATGGTGCCGTTTTCATTCACGGTCGGCGAGGCGGTCAACGTCACGGTCGTTGCGTCATTGACGTCGCTGACGATAGTAGTTGCAGGCGTAGTGTTCGGCGCAACGGCTTCGAGGTTGCCACCGGCCGCTTCTTTGATCGACTCGGAAACGGTGGTCGGACCTTTGTAGACGTCGTTGTCCGCCGTGACGGATAGGCTACCGGAGCTTTCACCGACCGCGATGGTGATGACCTTGCCGCTGTTCAGCGTGACGGTCACGGGCTCGTTGTGCGCGGTGACCAGGTTGCCTTTGGCGTCGGTCAGGGTTGCAGTGTAGGTGATGGTGCCGTTTTCATTCACGGTCGGCGATGCAGTCAACGTCACGGTCGTTGCGTCATTCACGTCGCTGACGATGGTCGTGGCTGGCGTGGTGTTTGGCGCGACGGCTTCAAGGTTGCCACCGGCCGCTTCCTTGATGGATTCGGAAACGGTGGTCGGACCTTTGTAGACGTCATTGTCCGCCGTGACCGGCAGGCTGCCGGAGCTTTCACCCACAGCGATGGTGATGACTTTGCCGCTGTTCAGGGTGACGGTGACGGGTTCGTTGTGCGCAGTGACCAGATTGCCTTTGGCATCGGTCAGGGTCGCGGTGTAGGTAATGGTGCCGTTCTCGGCAACGCCTGGGGTCGCCGTCAGGGTTACCGTGGTGGCGTCATTCACGTCGCTGACGATGGTCGTGGCTGGCGTGGTGTTCGGCGCTACCGCTTCCAAATTCCCGCCCGAGGCATCCTTGATCGACTCGGAAACGGTGGTTGGACCTTTGTAGACGTCATTGTCCGCCGTGACCGGCAGGCTGCCGGAGCTTTCGCCGACCGCGATGGTGATGACTTTCCCGCTGTTCAGCGTCACGGTCACGGGTTCGTTATGCGCGGTGACCAGATTGCCTTTGGCGTCAGTCAGGGTCGCGGTGTACGTAATGGTGCCGTTCTCGGCAACGCCTGGGGTCGCGGTCAGGGTTACCGTGGTGGCGTCATTGACGTCGCTGACGATGGTGGTCGCAGGCGTAGTGTTCGGCGCTACCGCTTCCAAATTCCCGCCCGAGGCATCCTTGATGGACTCGGAAACGGTGGTCGGACCTTTGTAGACGTCGTTGTCCGCCGTGACCGGCAAGCTACCGGAGCTTTCACCGACCGCGATGGTGATGACCTTGCCGCTGTTCAGGGTGACGGTCACGGGTTCGTTGTGCGCGGTGACCAGGTTGCCTTTGGCGTCGGTCAGGGTCGCGGTGTACGTGATGGTGCCGTTTTCATTCACCGTCGGCGAGGCAGTCAACGTTACGGTCGTTGCGTCATTCACGTCGCTGACGATGGTGGTCGCAGGCGTGGTATTTGGTGCGACGGCTTCCAAATTACCGCCCGAGGCATCCTTGATCGACTCGGAAACGGTGGTTGGACCTTTGTAGACGTCATTGTCCGCCGTGACCGGCAGGCTGCCCGAGCTTTCACCGACCGCGATGGTGATCACTTTGCCGCTGTTCAGCGTCACGGTGACGGGCTCGTTGTGCGCAGTGACCAGGTTGCCTTTGGCGTCAGTCAGGGTCGCGGTGTAGGTAATGGTGCCGTTCTCGGCAACGCCTGGGGTCGCCGTCAGGGTTACCGTGGTGGCGTCATTCACGTCGCTGACGATGGTCGTGGCAGGCGTCGTGTTCGGCGCAACGGCTTCGAGGTTGCCACCGGCCGCTTCCTTGATCGACTCGGAAACGGTGGTTGGGCCTTTGTAGACGTCGTTGTCCGCCGTGACCGGCAAGCTACCGGAGCTTTCACCGACCGCGATGGTGATGACTTTGCCGCTGTTCAGCGTCACGGTCACGGGCTCGTTGTGCGCAGTGACCAGGTTGCCTTTGGCATCGGTCAGGGTCGCGGTGTACGTGATGGTGCCGTTCTCCGCAACACTCGGGGTCGCGGTCAGCGTTACGGTCGTGGTGTCGATCGAGTCGGTGATGGTGGTGACGGCCGCTACGTTGCTCGGCACCAGGTTCTCAAAATTCCCGCCGGTAGTGCCGGTAACGGTGATGCTGACGGTGCTGCCATTGTTGTAGACATCATTGGCTGGCGTTGGAACGTTCACGCTGCCGGTGGTCTGGCCGGCGCCAATAGTGATGGTCGAACCGTTGGACAGGGTCACAGTGACCGGCGTTTGTGCCGGGTTGGTCAATGTCGCGGTGTAGGTGATCTCGCCGCCCTCGACGACGGTGCCAGTGGCCGTGAGGGTCAGGTTGGTGGTGTCCACCGAATCGGTAATAGTCGTGACCGCTGGCGCTGGGTTTGGAGACAACTGTTCGAAGTTACCGCCGGTTGCACTGGTGATCGTGGTGCTGACAGTGCTGCCATTGTTGTAGACGTCATTGGCGGGCGTCGGAACGTTGACGGTGCCGGTGGTCTGGCCGGCGCCGATGGTGATGGTCGAGCCGTTGGACAGGGTGACGGTAACCGGCGTCTGCGCCGGGTTGGTCAATGTCGCGGTGTAGGTGATCTGCCCGCCTTCAGTCACGGTGCCGCCCGCCGTCAGGGTGACGGTGGTGGTGTCGATGGTGTCGGTGACTTGAGTCGTCGCCGGCACGGTCGGTGGGGTCACGATGATGCCGGCGCCGCCCGTGGTGCCGGTGACGGTCACGTCGATCTGGGTCGGGTCGTTATAGACGGTGTCGTTCGGCGCCAGCGGTACGTTGACGGTGCCGGTGGTTTGGCCAGCCTGAATCACGATCACCGCGCCGTTGGACAGGGTGATGGTCAGGTCGCTGGTCGGTGCCTGGGTCAGGGTCGCGGTGTAAACCAGAACGCCGCCGGCTTCGGTGATGGTTGGCGTGGCGCTCAGGCTCAGGGTCGAGGCCTGCACGATGTTGGCGTTGTTGGTGGTCTGGCCGCCGATGGTGTTCTGCGTGGTCGCTCCGGCAGCGCCGATGCCCGCGGTCGGGAAACCAATGGTCGGGTCTACCCGGCCAGCGGTGGCGTCCAACATCACGAAGCTATGGCCGCCACCGGCCGCGCCGCCTGTACCGGCAGCGGTCGGGCCGGCTGCGGTGGCTTCGAGGTCTGTGGTCGGGTCGGCGCCGGCAGCGATGGCCTGCTGCAGTTCTTCAACCGATGGCGCGGCTTGTGCAGTGGCTTCTGCCAGGTCGGTGCTGGAATCCGGAGCGCTGCCACTCCATTGAGTGTCGCGGCCCAGGTCCAGGGTCCGGCCATCAGCCAGTTCGAGCGTGACGGCGCCAGCGGCACCGGTGTCTACCTGATCGCCGACAAGCAGTCGATCGCCTTCAACGAGTACGCGGCGCACGCCCTCTGGGGACACCGCGAAAACCTGACCGACAATGCTTTTGACGATGGCAACAACACTGCTCATTGAAGACTCTCCGGGTGTCACGTTCAGTTGACTTCCATGGACCTGATGGCGAACTCGCCAAAGCAGTCTGGACGTACTTTTAAAAAATGTAGGGCATAAGCTTGACGCTGTAATCCGTCAACAATTTGGCTATATTTTTTCGCTATTTACTTTATGCCAAACTATTGACCTTATGGGTGCCATCCTAAACAATCGCCCCCGTAATGTCACATTGATATTTAAGCGGCGACCTGTCCTACAGCGTGTGATCCAGTTCCTGTTTTGAACTTTCCGACATACGGTCATTACTGTTGCCATCATCCGACGCAGCGCCCCTATTTGCTGTGACTCAAGACAAGAAGTTCTGGGAAATTTTCTTCATGCGTTCGTACTTGTTCAAAGCCTTACCCTTTGCCCTTGCCGCCAGTTTCGTACAAGCACAAAGCCTTCCAGAAGCCATGCAACAAGCGCTGGACGTCCATCCGGAGATCCAGGCAGCGGTTAATAGCCGATTGGCCGCGGATTATCAGTTAAAGGCAGCCAAAGGTGGATACCTGCCACGGGTCGATCTGCTGGGCGGTTACGGCCGCGAAGGCACGGATAACGTCACCACCCGCGCCGACACCGGCAGCAATCACTGGGAAACCCTGAACCGCAGCGAGTCAAGTTTGCGTCTGTCGCAAATGGTTTTTGACGGTTTTGCGACGTCCAGCGAAGTGGGGCGTCAACAAGCCACCGTTAACTCCCGCGCCTATTCCCTGCTGGGCACTTCCGAGCGCACCGCGCTGACCGTGGCCCAGGTTTACCTCGACGTGCTGACCCGCCGTGAATTCGTGCGCCTGGCCGAAGACAACCTCAAGAGCCACGAGCGCATCTTCGACCAGATCAAATTGCGCACCTCCCGGGGTGTCGGCAGCGGCGCTGACATGGACCAGGCCGAAGCCCGTATGGCCCAGGCCCGCAACAACCTGATCACCGAACAGACCAACCTGGCCGACGCCGAGACCAACTTCCTCAGCGCCGTCGGCCAGATGCCCGATCAGCTTGAGCGTCCTGCGCCATTCCTCGCCCTGCTGCCGGCCAACCTGAACGAAGCCCGCTCGCAGATGCTGGAAAACAGCCCGATTCTGCGCTCCGCCGAGTCCGACATTTCTGCGGCGGAAAAACAGTACGAAGCGGCCAAGTCGTCGTTCTACCCGCGTTTTGATGCCGAACTGGGCCGCTCTGCCGACAACGATGTCGACGGCCAGAATGGCCACAGCAACGAGTGGCAAGCCATGCTGCGCATGCGCTTCAACCTGTTCGCCGGTGGCAGCAACAAGGCGGACCTGGAATCCAAGTCGTACCTGTCAAACCAGGCGCTGGACATCCGCAACAACGCCTTGCGCGTGTTGAACGAAGAACTGGGCCTGGCCTGGAACGCCCTGAACAACGCCAACGCCCAGGTGCCGATCGCCCAGCAATATGTCGATCACAGCACCGCGGTACGCACGGCTTATCAGAAGCAGTTCAGCCTGGGTCAGCGCACCTTGCTCGACTTGCTCGACAGTGAAAACGAGTTGTTCACCGCTTCGCGCCGCCTGGCGGACATTAAAAACACTCAGTTATTTACTCAGTACCGAATCAAGGCGACCATGGGCGAGTTGCTCAAGAGCCAGGGAGTGGTCGCACCGTTGGCATCCGTTGTGCAGAACGACGTGAAGCCAAAGGTTCAATTGCCCGGTATGAATTGAGCAGGACCTTTATCGTTCAATTGTTAGCCAAGAGTGCCGAGCGTGGAATCAGAAGTCAGTCGAGTTCAACTCATTCATGATCCACGCGCGCTGCATGACGATCCGTTACTGGATGGTCTGCTGGCCCTGTGCACGCTGCACCAGAAACCCGCCAGCGCGGCGATGCTCACCACTGGCCTGCCGCTGCCCAAGCAACGCCTGAGCATCGAGTTGCTGCCCCGCGCCGCGGCTCGCGCCGGGCTGCAAGGGCGGGTGCTGCAGCGCAAGCTGGAAGATATTCCGACGATTGCGATGCCGGCGCTATTGCTGCTCAAGGACGGCCGCAGTGCGGTGCTGCTGGGCTGGCAAGGTGAAGACCAGGCTCGCGTGCTGCTCAGTGAAACCGATGGCGGCGAAAGTGTCGTCAACCGTGAACTGCTGGCCGACGACTACATCGGCAAAGTCTTCTTCGCCCAACCGCAACATAAATTTGACGTTAACCACGGCACGCTGATTCCCCGCGCGCGTTCGTGGTTCCGCGACACCCTCAAGCGTTCGCGCTGGCTGTACGCCGACGCCATCGCCGCCAGTTTCCTGATCAACATCATCGCCATGGCCGCGCCGCTGTTCGTGATGAACGTCTACGACCGCGTGGTGCCGAACCAGGCGGAATCGACCCTGTGGGTGCTGGCGATCGGCATCACTGGCGCCTACCTGTTCGACCTGATCCTCAAGAGCCTGCGCAGTCTGTGCCTGGACCTGGCCGGCAAGAAAACCGACCTGATCATCTCGGCCACGCTGTTCGAGCGCATCGTCGGCATGGCCATGAAGTACCGCCCGGCCCGGGTCGGCAGCTTCGCCCAGAACATCCATGAGTTTCAGAGCCTGCGCGACTTCCTCGCCTCGCTGACCCTGACCAGCCTGATCGACCTGCCGTTTACCCTGCTGATCTTCATGGTCATCGCCATTCTCGGCGGCCATCTGGTTTGGATTCCGGTGCTCGCGTTTCCGATAGCGCTGCTGATCGGCTACGCCTTGCAGAAGCCGCTGGTAGCGACCATGGAACGCACCATGGCTCTGGCCGCCGAGCGCCAGTCGAGCCTGATCGAAACCCTCGCCGGCCTCGATGCCGTGAAGGTCAACAACGCCGAAAGCGAACGCCAGTACCAGTGGGAACAGACCATCGGCACCCTCAGCCGCCTCGAGCTGCGAGTGAAAATGCTCTCCGGTCTGGCGATGAACATCACCCTGCTGATCCAGCAACTGGCCGGGGTGATCATGATTGTCTTCGGCGTGTACCAGATCATTGCCGGCAACTTGAGCATGGGCGGCCTTATCGCCTGCTACATGCTCAGCGGTCGTGCGCTGAGCCCGCTGGCCTCGCTTTCCGGCCTGCTGACCCGTTACCAGCAAGCGCGGGTGACCATGGTGTCGGTGGACCAGATGATGGAGTTGCCCCAAGAGCGCAACTTCGAAGAGCGCCCGCTGAGCCGCAAGGTCCTGCAAGGCGCCATCGAATGCCGTCAGCTGAACTTCACCTACCCGAACCAGCAAAACCCGGCGCTGAAGAACATCAACCTGATCATCAAGCCCGGTGAAAAAATCGGCATCATCGGTCGCAGCGGCTCGGGCAAAAGCTCCCTGGCCAAGTTGCTGGTGGGCCTCTATCAGCCGGACGACGGTGCCTTGCTGGTGGATGGCGTTGATATCCGCCAGATCGACGTCAGCGAACTGCGCCACAACATCGGCTACGTGCCTCAGGACATTCAATTGCTCGCCGGTACGCTGCGGGACAATTTGGTCTCGGGCGCGCGCTATGTAGAAGACGAACTGGTGCTGCAAGCCGCCGAATTGGCCGGCGTCCACGAATTCGCCCGTCTGCACCCGCAGGGTTATGAACTGCAAGTGGGCGAGCGCGGACAGAACCTGTCCGGCGGCCAACGGCAGAACGTGGCCCTGGCGCGTGCGCTGCTGCTCAACCCGCCGATCCTGCTGCTCGACGAACCGACCAGTGCCATGGACAACACCGGCGAAGAACGCCTCAAGCAACGCCTCGCCGCGGTGGTTGAAAGCAAAACCGTGGTGCTGGTGACGCACCGGGCGTCGCTGCTGTCGCTGGTGGATCGCCTGTTGGTGATCGACCGTGGGCAGATTCTCGCCGATGGGCCGAAAGCCGTTGTGATGGAAGCGTTGAAGAAGGGGCAGATCAGTGTTGCTTAAGTCGGGTTTCAAGGACTCTATCCGCCGCTACTTCAAAGGCTCTGCCTCGCTGCAAGGCCAGCCGTTGCCGGAAGTGAACAAGGCACTGATCGAAGATGCGCCGCGTGTGGTGCGGTTGACCATCTGGGCGATCATCGGCTTCTTCGTGTTCCTGATGCTGTGGGCCAACTTCGCCGTGATCGACGAAGTGACCAAGGGCGACGGCAAGGCGATTCCGTCGTCGAAGATCCAGAAAATCCAGAACCTTGAGGGCGGGATCGTCTCCGAACTGTTCGTCAAGGAAGGGCAGATCGTCGAGGCTGGCGCGCCGCTGATTCGCCTGGATGACACGCGATTCGCCTCCAACGTTGGCGAAACCGAGGCGGATCGCCTGTCGATGCTGCTGCGGGTCGAGCGCTTGAGCGCCGAGGTCGATGACCGTCCGCTGAATTTCCCGGCTGACGTGCTCAAAGCCGTTCCCGGCCAGGCGGCCAGCGAAGAGTCGCTGTACACCAGCCGTCGTCAGCAGTTGCACGATGAAATCGGCGGCTTGCAGGAACAGTTGATCCAGCGTCAGCAAGAGCTGCGCGAGTTCTCCTCCAAGCAGTCGCAGTACCGCAATGGCCTGGCGTTACAACGCCAGGAAATCAACATGTCCGAGCCGCTGGTGGCCCAGGGCGCGGTATCGCCGGTGGAAGTGCTGCGGCTCAAGCGTGCTGAAGTGGAAACCCGCGGGCAACTGGACGCGACAACCCTGGCCATTCCCCGCGCCGAATCGGCGATCAAGGAAGTGCAGCGCAAGATCGACGAGACCCGCGGCAAGTTCCGCAGCGAAGCCCTGACCCAACTCAACGAAGCCCGCACCGACCTGAACAAGGCCCAAGCCACCGGCAAGGCCCTGGAAGATCGCGTGAGCCGCACCCTGGTGACATCGCCAGTGCGCGGGATCGTCAACAAATTGCTGGTGAACACCATTGGCGGCGTGATCCAGCCGGGCGTCGACCTGGTGGAAATCGTGCCGCTGGACGACACCTTGCTGGTGGAAGCCAAAGTCCGCCCGCAAGACATCGCCTTCCTGCACCCGGGGCAAGAGGCGACGGTGAAATTCACCGCGTACGACTACACCATCTACGGTGGGCTCAAAGCCAAGCTGGAGCAGATCGGTGCTGACACCATTACCGATGAAGACAAGAAAACCACCTACTACATCATCAAGCTGCGCACCGATCGCAGTCACCTCGGGACCGATGAAAAGCCGTTGCTGATCATTCCGGGGATGGTGGCGTCGGTGGACATCATCACCGGCAAGAAGACGGTGCTCAGCTATCTGCTCAAGCCGATCATTCGGGCGCGAGCTGAGGCGTTGCACGAGCGGTAGATCTTCGCAGGGGCTGATGGCCTCTTCGCGGGCAAGCCTCGCTCCTACAAGGTTTGTGTCGTTCACATCATTTGTGTGCGACGCGGACCTGTAGGCGCGAGGCTTGCCCGCGAAGGCGTCCTCAAAAACACCACTTGCTGATCGTTCCCACGCTCTGCGTGGGAATGCCGCCATGGACGCTCCGCGTCCACCGTGACGCAGAGCGTCACGGGGTGTGTTCCCACACCGGGGCGTGGGAACAATCGGTGGCATATCGTTATTCATTAACGGTATTTAAATTTCAATTCTTATGACTATAAAGTCACTCTCCTGCGTACCTGCCGACCAATCGGCGCGCCGCACGACACGAACCAACACGGGACCTCCGTGAGTTTCTGATCGACGCGCGCGCCCTTGAGCGTGCCGTGCGTGGGAGTGATTTAAATGTCAGCCGTCTCTGCATCTCAAAGCATCGCGCCGCAAACCTTCGACATCCGCCCGTTCAGTGGTGCCGTCGGTGCCGAAATCATCGGCCTGGACCTGTCCCGCCCGATCAATGACCAGGACTTCGCCCGCATCCACCGCGCGCACCTGGATCATCACGTCGTTGTGTTCCGCGACCAGCGCATTACCCCCGAACAACAAATCGACTTCAGCCGCCGCTTCGGCGTGTTGCAGATCCATGTGCTCAAGCAGTTCCTGCTGGCCGGGCACCCGGAAATCCTCATCGTGTCCAACATCATCGAAAACGGCGTCTCCGTCGGCCTCGGTGATGCCGGCAAGTTCTGGCATTCCGACCTTTCCTACAAAGAGCTGCCGAGCCTGGGCTCGATGCTGCACGCCCAGGAACTGCCCTCCGAAGGCGGCGACACCCTGTTCGCCGACATGCACAAAGCCTGGGACGGCTTGCCCGGCGCGCTGCGAAAAGCCGTCGAAGGCCGCTCCGCCGCGCACTCCTACACGGCGCGTTACAGCGAAACCAAATTCGAAGGCAATTGGCGCCCGACCCTGACGCCTGAGCAACTCGCCCAGGTCGCCGAAGTCGTGCACCCGATTGTCCGCACCCACCCGGAAAACGGGCGCAAGGCGCTGTTCGTCAGCGAAGGCTTCACCACGCGCATCGTTGGCCTGCCTACAGATGAGAGCAAACAGCTGCTCGCCGAGCTCTACGCCCACAGCGTGTTGCCGCAAAACATCTACCGCCATCAGTGGCAGCCCCACGACCTGGTGTTCTGGGACAACCGTTCGCTGATCCACCTTGCCGCCGGCTGCCCCGGCTACCTGCGCCGCAAGTTGTATCGCACCACCATCCAGGGCGACGCGCCTTTCTGATTTGTCGGAGAACCACCATGTCCAAACGTCTTTCATTGGCACCGCTGGCTGCGGCCATCGGCCTGGGTTTCAGCCTGATCGCCAGCAGCCTGTTGGCGCCGACCGTGGCTCAGGCTGAAGGTGAAATCCGCATCGCCGAGCAGTTCGGTATTGTTTACCTGCTGCTCAACGTGGTCCGCGATCAAAACCTGATCGAGAAATACGGCAAGCAGGAAGGCATCGACATCAAGGTCGACTGGACCCAGCTCTCGGGCGGGGCGGCGGTCAACGATGCGTTGCTCTCCGGCTCCATCGACATAGCCGGGGCCGGCGTCGGTCCGCTGCTGACCATCTGGGACCGCACCCACGGCAAGCAGAACGTCAAAGCCGTCGCTTCGTTGGGTAACTTCCCGTATTACCTGGTGAGCAACAATCCCAAGGTTAAAACCATCGCTGACTTCACCGAAAAGGACCGCATTGCGGTGCCGGCGGTCGGGGTGTCGGTGCAGTCGCGCTTCCTGCAATACGCGGCCGCCAAGCAGTGGGGCGACAAGGAATTCAATCGTCTCGACAAATACACCATCGCCATTCCGCACCCGGACGCTACGGCGGCGCTGATCGCGGGCGGCACTGAGCTGACCGGGCATTTCTCCAACCCGCCGTTCCAGGATCAGGCGCTGGAAAACCCCAACGTGCATGTGGTGCTCAACACCTACGACCTGCTCGGCCCGAACTCGCCGACCGTGCTGTTCGCCACCGAAAAATTCCGCGACGAGAACCCGAAAACCTACAAGGCCTTCGTCGAAGCCCTGACCGAAGCGGCGCAATTCGCGCAGAACGATAAAGGCGCAGCGGCGGACACTTACCTCCGCGTGACCAAAGCTAAAATCGACCGTGCGGCGCTGCTGAAAATCATCGACAACCCGCAGTTCGAATTCAGCGTCACGCCGAAAAACACCTACCCGCTGGCCGAGTTCCTCTACCGCGTCGGCGCCATCAAAAACAAACCGGATTCGTGGAAGGACTACTTCTTCCAGGACGCCAAACCGCTGCAAGGGAGCTGATCGAGATGAATGCCCCTTTGCAAGGCCACACGGCCAGCAACCCGATCACGGCAGCCCAGGCGCTGCTGTCGGTCGATCATGTCAGCCTGGAATACCGCACGCCGCAGCGCGTTGTCCGGGCCACTCATCAGGTCAGTTTCGAGATCGATCCTGCGGACCGTTTTGTGCTGCTCGGCCCGTCCGGGTGCGGTAAGTCGACATTGCTCAAAGCAGTGGCCGGGTTCATCCAGCCTTGCGAGGGCGAGATTCGTCTGTTGGGGCAAACCGTCCACGCGCCAGGGCCGGACCGAATCGTGGTGTTTCAGGAATTCGATCAACTGCCGCCGTGGAAAACGGTGAAGCAGAACGTGATGTTTCCGCTGCTGGCCTCGAAAACCCTCAAGCGCAAGGAAGCCGAGGAGCGGGCGCTGCACTATCTGGACAAGGTCGGGTTGGCGGCGTTTGCCGATGCTTATCCGCACACCTTGTCCGGCGGCATGAAGGCGCGGGTGGCCATCGCCCGGGCATTGGCCATGCAGCCAAAAATCCTGCTGATGGACGAACCCTTCGCCGCCCTGGACGCGCTGACCCGACGCAAGATGCAGGAAGAATTGCTGCTGCTTTGGGAAGAGGTGCGCTTCACGCTGCTGTTCGTGACGCATTCCATCGAAGAGGCGCTGGTGGTGGGCAATCGCATCCTGCTGCTGTCGCCGCATCCGGGGCGGGTGCGGGCGGAAGTCCACAGCCATCAATACGACTTGCACAGCCTGGGTGGCGTGGCGTTTCAGGAATCGGCGCGGCGCATTCACCGGTTGTTGTTCGATGAAGGTCAATCGCCGGAAACCGAGCGCGAGCTGGATTTTTCTGACATCCGCATCGCTTATTGAGCCATTGAGAGGAGTGCCCGATGAGCCAGTTTTCATCCGCGCGTCAAGAATTCGAAACCGTATTAGAGCCCCTGACGAGCGTACCGCTGGAGCGAGAATTGCCCCTCGGCCAGCGTGTATGGCAACAAGGCTGGGTTCGCAAAAGCCTGATCCTGATCTTGCTCGCCGTGTTGTGGGAAGTGGTGGCCCGTCTCCAGAACAACGACCTGCTGCTGCCAAGCTTCCTGCAAACCAGCAGCGCGCTGTATGACGGCCTGCTCAGCGGCGAATTGCTGGGCAAAGTGTGGATTTCGCTGGTGGTTTTGCTCAAGGGTTACCTGATCGGCATCGTCCTGGCGTTTGCCTTGACCACCCTGGCGGTCTCCACGCAGTTCGGTCGTGATCTGCTGAGTACGCTGACCTCGATGTTCAACCCGCTGCCGGCGATTGCGTTGTTGCCACTGGCGTTGCTGTGGTTTGGCCTGGGGCAGAACAGCCTGATTTTTGTGCTGGTGCATTCGGTGCTGTGGGCCTTGGCCTTGAACACTTACGCGGGGTTCCTCGGTGTCTCGGAAACCCTGCGCATGGCCGGGCGCAACTATGGCTTGAAGGGTATGCGTTTCGTGCTGTTCATCCTGATCCCGGCGGCGTTGCCGTCGATTCTGGCCGGGCTGAAAATCGGCTGGGCCTTCGCCTGGCGCACGTTGATCGCGGCGGAGTTGGTGTTTGGTGCCACCAGCGGCAAGGGCGGGTTGGGGTGGTACATCTTTCAGAATCGCAATGAGCTGTACACCGACAAGGTGTTTGCCGGGTTGGCCGTGGTGATTCTGATTGGGTTGCTGGTGGAGAACCTGGTGTTCGATACGTTGGAGCGGGTGACGGTGAAGCGTTGGGGGATGCAACGCTAAAACACCCACCCCCGCCGTAGGAGCAAAGCTTGCTCGCGATAAACGATAACGCGGTCCACCTGATACACCGCGACGCTTCCATCGCGAGCAAGCTTTGCTCCTACAGTACGGATTCGCTGCTAGCATTGCGCCTGAATCAATCCTGATCAGCGATGAGTGCTCAGCATGCAACTCCCGGACATGAACCTGTTGGTCGCCCTCGACGCTTTGCTCGACGAGGGCAGTGTGGTGGGCGCCGCGCGGCGGATGAACCTCAGCCCGGCCGCCATGAGCCGAACGCTGACCCGCATCCGCGAAGCCATCGGCGACCCGATCCTGGTCCGCGCTGGCCGTGGCCTGGTGCCAACCCCTAAAGCCCTGGCGTTGCGCGAGCAAGTGCGTGATGTGGTCGAGCAAGCCGCATTACTATTTCGCTCGGCGGATGCGGTGGAACTGGGCACGTTACGCCGGCGTTTCAGCATCCGCGCCAATGACTTTTTCGTCGGCGTTTACGGCGGCAAGTTGTTCGACACCATGGAGCGCCAGGCCCCGCACTGCGAGCTGCGGTTCGTCCCTGAAGGCGATGGCGACGATGAGGCGCTGCGCGAAGGGCGAATCGACCTGAGCGTCAGCAACAATCGCCCGTCGATGCCGGAAGTGAAGATCCAGAACCTGTTTTCAACGCATTTCGTTGGTCTGGCGCGGGAAGATCATCCGTTGTTCGGTCAGGAGATCACCGCCGAGCGCTACGCCGGGTTTTCGCATATCAGCATGTCCCGGCGCGGGATTGCCCGTGGGCCAATCGACACGGCACTTGAGGCGTTGGGGCTGGAGCGTCGTGTGGCAGTGATTGCGCCGAGCTTTCATGCCGCGATGTTTGCCCTGCCCGATTCCGACCTGCTGCTGCCGGTACCCCAGGAAGCACTGCTGAGCGTACGGCGCCTGGGCCTGAAACTGCGCTCGTTCACGCTGCCGATTCCACTGCCGACGCTGATGCTGACCCAGGCCTGGCACCCACGCTACGACAAGGATCCGGCCCATCGCTGGATGCGTGAAACGCTGAAGGCGTGTTGCGATGAGACGTGGTTGGCCGCGCAGCCCATCTCAAGTTGATCACGGCCCCCTTGTAGGAGCGGGCTTGTGTGGTGAGGGGGCTTGCCCCCGTTGGGTCGCGAAGCGGCCCCAAAACCAAAGCACAGGGACTGCTGCGCAGTCCAACGGGGGCAAGCCCCCTCGCCACAAAAGCCTGATCCCGCAATTGTTGCGTCTGACGCACTTATAACCTGCCAACAAGTCAATTTTCGTAACGCCTCATCCTCCCTAAAATGCCCCGGTATTCACACCCCGGAGCTCGCAGTCCATGACTTCCCTCACGGCCCCGGCCCCTCTCGCCGTGGCCAGCCCTGCCGCCGTCACACCGCCGGTTTTCGGCCTGCGGATCATCATCGGTCTGGTGGGCGTGTTGCTGGCGGTGCTGGTGTCCGGTCTGAACGAGATGGTGACCAAAGTCGCCCTCGCCGACATTCGCGGCGCGTTGGCCATCGGTTACGACGAAGGCACCTGGCTGGTCGCCAGTTACACCGCGACGTCGGTGGCGGCGATGGCGTTCGCGCCGTGGTGCTCGGTGACGTTTTCCTTGAGGCGTTTCACCCTCTACGCCATCGGCGTTTTCACGCTGCTGGGCGTGCTGTGCCCATTCGCTCCGAGCTACGAAAGCCTGTTGCTCATGCGCATCTTGCAAGGTCTGGCCGGCGGGGCGTTGCCGCCGATGCTGATGACCGTCGCCCTGCGTTTCCTGCCGGCCAACGTCAAGCTCTACGGCCTGGCCGGGTATGCCCTGACCGCGACCTTCGGCCCCGGCCTCGGCACGCCGCTGGCCGGGTTGTGGACCGAGTACGTCGGCTGGCAATGGACCTTCTGGCAAATCATCGTGCCGTGTCTGATCGCGATGGCGGCCGTGGCTTATGGTTTGCCCCAGGACCCGCTGCGCCTGGAACGCTTGAAGCAATTCAACTGGCGCGGTTTGCTGCTGGGTTTCCCAGCGATTTGCATGTTGGTGATCGGCATCTTGCAGGGCAATCGGCTGGACTGGTTCGAATCGAGCCTGATCTGCTTTTTGCTTGGCGGCGGTTTGCTGTTGTTGGTGCTGTTTCTGATCAACGAATGGTCGCAACCGATCCCGTTTTTCAAGTTGCAGATGCTCGGCATTCGCAACCTGTCGTTTGCCTTGATGACACTCGCTGGAGTGTTGGTTGTGTTGCTGGCGGTGGTGATCATTCCGTCCAGTTACCTGGCGCAAGTCCAGGGTTATCGGCCGATCCAGACCGCGCCGATCATGCTGCTGGCGGCGCTGCCGCAGTTGATCGCGCTGCCGTTGGTGGCGGCGTTGTGCAACCTGCGCTGGGTCGATTGTCGCTGGGTGCTGGGGCTTGGCTTGAGCATGTTGGCGCTGTCCTGCCTCGGGGGTTCGCAGCTGACCTCGGTGTGGATTCGTGATGATTTCTACGTTCTGCAACTGCTGCAAATCTTCGGGCAACCGATGGCGGTGTTGCCGCTGTTGATGCTCGCAACCGGCAGCATCACGCCGATGGAAGGGCCGTTCGCCTCGGCCTGGTTCAACACCGTCAAAGGCCTGTCGGCGGTGATCGCCACCGGCGTCATCGACGCGCTGACCACCGCCCGCCTGCATTTCCACTCGACCATGTTGGTGGACAACCTCGGCAACTCGCCCCTGGCCGACAGCGACAGCGCCGGCCTTGCCCACCGACTGCACGAGCAGGCCGTGGTGCTCACGGCCTCCGATCTTTATCTGTGCATGGCGGGCGTCGCGGTCGCGCTGATCCTGCTGATTTTCTGGCTGCCGACGCGGATCTTCCCGCCCCGGGCGCCGACTTGAACGCTTCACTGAAACAGAAGGTTTTTATGACGACTTTTACCAAGCAAAAAGTGGCGGTTGGCGTGGCCGCCGCGATCGCGGTCGGCGTGCTGATTTACCTGGTCGCGCCGGGGCTGTTCGGCAAACGCACGCAACAGAGCACCAACGATGCCTTTGTCTCGGCGGACTTCACCCTGGTCGTGCCACGGGTCGCCGGGTTTATCAAAGAGGTGTTGGTGGAGGACAACCAGCAGGTCAAGGCCGGGCAGTTGTTGGCCTTGATTGATGACCGCGACCTGCGCGCCGCCGTCCAGGCTGCCGACGCCGAAACCCTGGTCGCACGGGCGCAACTGCAAAACGCTCGAGCGACTCTTGAACGCCAGACCTCGGTGATCGCCCAGGCCCAGGCCACGGTGGTCGCGGCCAAGGCGGAAATGGCCTTCGCCGAGCATGAATTGAATCGCTACGACCACCTCGCCGGCGTCGGCGCCGGTACGGTGCAGAACGCGCAACAGGCACGTACCCGCATCGATCAGGCGACCGCGCGGCTGGCCAACGCCACGGCGGTGCTGGCGGCGGAGCGCAAGCAAGTGGACATTCTCACCGCCCAGCGTGATGCCGCCGAAGGTGGACTGAAACGCTCGCAAGCGGCGCTGGAAATCGCCAGTTACGAACTGTCTTACACGCGCATCGTCGCGCCGCAGGATGGCATGGTCGGTGAGCGCGCGGTGCGGGTCGGCGCCTACGTGACGCCGGGCAGCAAGATTCTCGCCGTGGTGCCGTTGGCCCAGGCGTTTGTGGTGGCCAATTTCCAGGAGACTCAGCTGCGGGATGTGCAGCAGGGGCAGGACGTGCAGGTGCGCGTCGATAGTCTCGGCGGCGAGATGTTGAGCGGCCGCGTCGAAAGCATTGCACCGGCCACCGGGGTGACGTTTGCCTCGGTCAAACCGGACAACGCCACCGGCAACTTCACCAAGGTCGTGCAGCGGATTCCGGTGAAGATCGTCCTCGATCCGGGCCAGCCATTGGCGGATCGGTTGCGGGTGGGGATGTCGGTGGAGGCGCGGATTGATACGGCGACGCCAATGCATGAGGTGGCCAAGCGATGAACTCCGCTAATCACTCATCCCTGTGGCGAGGGGGCTTGCCCCCGTTCGAGTGCGCAGCACTCGCAGATTCTGGGTCCGCTTCGCGGCCCAACGGGGTGGTGCGGCATTCCGACAAGCCCCCTCGCCACAAAAGTTGCATGCAGCCAGTCGCTCTTGTGTTGAGCCTGTTTTTCCTGAGCGCCTGCACCGTCGGCCCGGACTTCCACAAACCCGAGCCACAACAGGTCACCGAATGGTCAAAACCGCAAAAGGCTGCCGAAAGCCAAGCGGTCACCCAAACCATGGACGAGAGCTGGTGGGAAGTGTTCCATGACCCGAAACTTTCGGCCCTGAGCCAACGTGCCCTGACCGATAACCTCGACCTGAAACTCGCCAGCAGCCGCTTGCAGCAAAGCCGCGCCGCACGCCAAGTCATCACCGCTGACCGCTATCCCACGACCGCCGCCACTGGCAGCTACGGGCGTGAACGCAACAGCGGCGAAGGCCTGAGCGATCCCTCAGGCAAAAACGGCAACTCAGCCTTCAACCTCTGGGACGCCGGTTTTTCCGCCTCCTGGGAACTGGATGTCTGGGGCCGCGTGCGCCGCGAAACCGAAGCTGCCGACGCCACCCTCGAAGTCGCCGAAAACGACCGTCGCGGCGTGCTGCTGTCGGTATTGGCCGAAACCGCCCAGGACTACATCCAGCTGCGCGGCGTGCAGAACACCCGCGCCGTCACCGAGCAGAACCTCGACGTCGCCCGGCACAGTCTGAAGCTCTCGCAACTGCGCCTGGCCGATGGCGTCGCCACGGACCTGGACGTCGCCGAAGCCGCCGCGCAAGTGGCGGCCATCGAATCGCGCCTGCCCGCGCTGGAGCAGCGCCAGTCACAACTGATCAACGCTCTGAGCCTGTTGATGGGCGAACCACCGCAAGCGTTGCACGCCGAGTTATCCACAGACGCGCCCGTGCCGCAGACCCCGCGCCAGGTCGCCATCGGCCTGCCGTCGCAACTGGCCGAACGGCGCCCGGACATCCGCCAGGCCGAAGCCCGCCTGCATGCCGCAACAGCGAGCATCGGTGTGGCCAAGGGTGATTTCTATCCGCGGATCACCCTGTCGGGCAACATCGGTTCCCAGGCCATGCAACTGAGCGATTTCGGCTCCTGGGGCTCGCGCTCGTTCGGCATCGGCCCGCAATTCAGCCTGCCGCTGTTCGACGGCGGCAGACTGCGCGGCATGCTCAACCTGCGCGAAGCCCAACAACAGGAAGCGGCCATCGCCTACCAGCAAACCGTACTGCGCGCCTGGCATGAAATCGACGACCAGTTGACCGCCTACAACGCCAGCCAACTGCGCCGCGACAGCCTCGCCGAAGCCGTGCGCCAGAACCAGATCGCGTTACGTACCGCGCAACAGCAATACGTGGAAGGCGTGGTGGATTTCGTCAACGTGCTGACGGTGCAAGGGGAGTTGTTGGCAACTCAGCAGCAGTGGGTTGAGAGTTCGACGGGCGTGTCGTTGGCGATGGTGGGGTTGTACAAGGCGTTGGGGGGAGGGTGGGAGTCGGTTTATCCGGTGGCGAAAGTCGCTACCAATAATCCGGTTTGATGGCTGGCGTCTTGCGGGTAGGGACCTTGTCTGGAAACTGGTGTGACTGGAGCTCTTCTGCGGAGATGGCGCGTCGCATCCAGTGTGAATGGTCTTTCAAGGAGCCGGGCGGAATTCGTTTGAGCCCTGTCCTGTAGGGAAGAACGATACCTATGGTTATGTGGGGAAAGTCTTCTCGGATAGCTTTCAGTGCGGGAGCCATGTCTGTATCCCCAGATACCAGAACGAGTTGCTGGATGCTTTCAGCTGCGGTGACCTTGGTTTGCCTGGCCGCTGTGCGGTACATGCTTATCGCGATATGGACGTCAGTTTCCTTTTCTTCCAGCTTCCAGATAGGCGTTGTGTCCTGCCGCGAGGCACCTATTTTCTTGTTGATGAAACGGGGCGCGCGCGCCGGTTCGAGTTGGTGGCGGCCATAGTGAACGTCAACTTTGTGAGCCCTCAGAGCCCGGACGTAAGTATCTTGAGCCTCCTTGGATGCGATGCCACGCGTAGCCAGTTCCGGTTTAACCGACGCAGTGAAGTAGTCGATTGAGGCGACAGCGCTTTGAGGGTTTTCAATGTGAGCGATATAGGCCAACAACTGCGGCAGGTTTAGCCATTTGTAAGGAGTATCAGCCAGCAACCCGTAGAACACGTTGTAGCCATCAACGAAGAACGCAGTGCGCACAAATCCAACCCTCAGAAACGAAAAAACCGGCCGAAGCCGGTTTTTTCACCCCAACTGCCAGAGAACTGAATCTCTGCGTACGGGGTTGAGTAGTGCGCAGATCCTAAATTGCATGTGTCATGCACGTCAACCATTGACGGATCAGGGCTCTACTCGACTGGATTCTTTCCAGCACCGGCAACCCAGTTTTGGACAGCTGCCAGGTTGAGGGTCAAGTCACAAATGGCTTCATCTGTTAACGATTGTTGCAACAGGCAAGCTGCGAAGAGGCGGATAGTGTGCAGGGGCGAAGCGTCCATCCCCCGCTTCAGTTTCGACTGAAGGCGAGTTCCCAATTTCGTGTGGGATTTTGTACCCGCCCTCATTAGGCGAGAGAGCAAACAAGCACTCTGAAAATTTTGTCCTTTTTGAAACAACACATTTCCACCCAATGCTGGCTATTTGCTTGACGCAACCCCCCGCTGTCGTAGACTCCGGTCATCCGTCAGGGAGTCACGGTTATGCCGCGTTTTGGAAGTTGGGTTATCGGATTGACCTTTGTAACGTGCGCAGTACAAGCGCAAACCCCTGCGCCAGACGATCCGTTGCTGGAGAACAGCGCGGCCGGTGGCACTGCCCAGGCCAGCAGTGAGGCCCGGGGTGTGTTGCGGGCGCGGGATCAGGCGGTGCTGGCCAGCGAGTTGCCGGGGCGGATTGTCGAGTTGCCGTTCAGCGAGGGCGAGTCGTTCAAGAAGGGCGATACCCTGGCCAAGTTCGATTGCTCGGGTTTTCAGGCCCAGCTCAATGCCGCGCAAGCCGCCAGCCGTGGCGCCAGTGAAGAGCTGTCGCACAACAAACAATTGGCGGCGTTGAATTCGGTCGGGCGTTTCGAAGTGGCGCGGGCCGAGGCCAAGGTCAGTGAGACTCAGGCGCAATCCCAGGTGTATCAGGTGCAGGTCAAACGCTGCAGCGTGCTCGCACCGTTCGATGGCCAGGTGGTCGAGCGCAAGGTCCAGCGTTATGAAAGCGTGGCGGCCGGTGCGCCGTTGCTGGATGTGGTCGATAACCGCACCCTGGAAATTCATTTGCTGATTCCGTCGCGCTGGATGGGCAAGCTCAAGCCCGGCCAGACCTTCAGTTTTGTCCCCGATGAAACCGGTCAACCGCTGAACGCCACGGTCAAGCGCCTGGGCGCGCGGATCGATGAAGGCAGCCAGACCTTGCTGTTGGTAGCGACGCTGCCGAACGCTGCAGGCCTGATGGCGGGTATGAGCGGTACGGCACGATTCGCGGAGCTTAAGTGAACGCCCCGGTGACCGGCGGGGCCGAGCAGGTCTTCGCCCGATTCCTCGACCTTGAACGTCAGACCCGCGCCGCTCGCAACCCGGCGCAACTGGCTTACAGCCTGGTCAATGACGGCCAGGCGTTGTTCGGTTTCCGCCACGCGGCGCTGTTGATTGCCGGCAAAGTGCAAGCCGTGACCGGTGTCAGCACCGTGGACCCGAACGCGCCGTTCGTGGCGTTTGTCGAGCAGGCGGTGGCGCAGTTGTTCAAGCTCGAGCTGTTGAAACAGGCGCGAGCGATTTCCCCCACGCTGCTAAGCGAACCGATTCAGGCCGATTGGAAAAGTCTGTCCAGCGCCCAGGTGTTTTGGTTGCCGTTGGTGGATCATCAGGGCGAGGTGTTTGGCGGTTTATGGCTGGCCCGCGACGTGGCGTGGAACCCACCCGAACAAATCCTGCTGTCGCAACTGGGCGACACCTACAGCCACGCCTGGCTGGCGCTGCAACCGCGCAAACCCTGGCGCCTGCGCTGGACCCGAAAACGTCAGGTCGCCTTGGTCGCCGTGTTGTTGCTGGGGTTGTTGATCCCGGTGCGCCAATCGGTGCTGGCGCCGGCGCAAGTGGTGCCGCTGGGTGGGCGCGTAGTGGCGGCGCCGCTGGACGGGGTGATCGCCGAATTTCTGGTCAAACCCAACCAAACGGTAAAAACCGGCGACCTGCTGCTGCGCTTCGAAAGCACCACCCTCAAGGCTCAGGCCGATGTGGCCGATCGTGCGCTGGGTGTGGCGGAAGCTGAGCTCAAGGCCAATTCCCAGCGCTCGTTCGCCGACACGGAGTCCAGTTCGAAGATTGATCTGTTGGCGGCGCGGGTCGAGCAGAAACGCGCTGAGCGTGATTACGCCCGCGAACTGCTCAAACGCAGCGAAGTCCGTGCCGAACGCGACGGCATCGCGGTGTTTGCCGACGCCGACCGCTGGACCGGAAAACCAGTGCAGACCGGCGAACGGTTGATGGAAATTGCCGACCCGAACCAGGCTGAACTGCGCATCGAACTGGCGGTGGGCGATGCGATTGCCCTGGCGCCGGGGGCGCAGGTCGCGTTGTTCCTCGACAGCGACCCCTTGCAGCGTCACTTGGCCAAACTCGAACGCTCAGCCTACGAGGCGCAGCCCACGGCGGGCGGGCAACTGGCTTACCGACTGGACGCCAATTTCGAAAATGCCCCGCCCCGAATCGGTTTGCGCGGCACCGCGAAAATCTTCGGCGACCGCGCGCCGCTCGCGTTGTACCTGTTGCGCCGGCCGCTGGCCGGGTTACGGCAAAGCGTGGGCCTCTAAATGACCTTGCCGAGCTTGCGGGCCGACCTGCAATTGTCGGCCGCCGCCCCAGCCCTCGACGGCTCGCCGCGCTGGACCCTGGCGGATCCGGTGCGCGGGCGCTATTTCAAACTCGGCGCGGCGGCGATGCGCTTGTTGCGGCATTGGTCCCTTGGCGATCCCGAGCAAGTGCTGCGTGCCGCCAACCGTGAGCCGGGTTTGCCGCTGGACGGTGCCGAGCTTGAGCAGTTGCTGGGTTTTTTGCGCAGCCACGATTTGATCACCGCACTCGATCCGCAACAACGTGCCAGCTACAGCCTGAAAGCCGCCGCTCAGCGCCGCAGCCTGTGGCAAATCCTGCTGCATCAGTACCTGTTTTTCCGCATTCCGCTGTGGCGCCCCGACGCGTTTCTCAATCGCGCCTGGCCGTGGCTGGAGCGGTACGGCCCGCGTGCATTGCGCTACGGGTTGCCGGCCACTTTGGGGCTGGGTGTGTTTCTGGTGTCCCGCGACTGGCAGCGCTTTATCGCGACGTTCCCGCACCTGTTCAGCCTCGGCGGCGCGCTGTCCTTCGGCGTGGCGCTGTTCTTCGCCAAGCTCTGTCACGAGTTCGGCCACGCGTTCATGGCCAAGCGCGCCGGTTGTCGGGTGCAGAGCATGGGTGTGGCGTTCATGGTGATGCTGCCGATGTTTTATACGGATGTGAGCGATGCCTGGCGGGTCAATGACCGTCGAGCCCGGCTGCTGATCGGTGCCGGCGGCGTGCTGGCGGAATTGCTGCTGGCCTGCATCGCGCTATTGGCTTGGTCACTGCTGCCGGACGGCCCGGCGCGCACGGCGGCGTTCATGCTCGCCAGCGCCACGTGGATGACCACGCTGGTGATCAACCTCAATCCATTCATGCGTTTTGACGGTTATTTTTTGCTCAGCGATTTTCTCGAAGTGGACAACCTCCAGGGGCGGGCCTTTGCCCTGTGCCGCTGGCGTCTGCGCGAGTTTCTGTTCGGCTATGGCGAAGCGGCGCCGGAGCCGTGGTCGCCGAAGATGCAGCGGCGTTTGTTGATTTGGGGGTATGGCTCATGGCTGTGGCGTGCGGTGTTGTTTTTCGGGATCGCGCTGGCGGTCTACCACTTGTTCTTCAAGGTATTGGGGGTTTTCCTGATGCTGGTGGAGCTCGTGTGGTTCATTTTTCTGCCGATCATGAGTGAATGGCGCCAGTGGTGGACCCGTCGTGAACAGGCCCACGGGTCGCGCGTATTGCTGAGTGGCCTGGCGTTGCTCGGGATGCTGCTGGTGCTGGTGTTGCCATGGCGCAGCGCGGTGGAGTTGCCGACGATGCTCGAGGCCGGACGCGCCAGTGCCTTGCATGCGCCGGTGGCATCGCGGGTCAAACGCGTGAATGTGCAGGACGGTCAGGTGGTTGCCGAGGGCGATGTGCTGGTCGAGCTGGAATCGCCGGACCTGGATTCGCGCCAGGCGATCGTGCGCCAGGAAATTCAGATCCAGCAGTTGCAGATGCGCCGTCAGGCCGGTCGCAGCGAAACCGCGGCGGACGCCACTATCGTTGAACAACGCCTCGCCGAAGCGGTGGCCGAATACCGTGGGCTGGCCGCTCAGCGCGAGCGCCTGCTGCTTCGCGCGCCCCACGCCGGCACAGTGCGCGATCTATTGCCGCAACTGGTGCCCGGTCGTTGGCTGGCCACCAAAGACGCGTTGGCGCGGGTGGTCGAAGACGGGGCGCGGTTGCGCGGTTATCTGGCCGAGGCTGATCTCTGGCGGGTGACGCCGGGCGCGCACGGGCGCTTTATCGCCGACGATCCGATGCACCCGGCCGTCGCCGTGCAACTGACCGACATCGATGCCAATGGCGTTGCTTATGTGGATCAGGAAGCGCTGACGTCCGACCATCACGGGCCGATTGCCGTGCGCCGTGATCAGTCGCAACGGGCGGAGCCGGTACAAGCGCAATACGGCGCACGGCTCAGCCTGCTCGACAATGCGTCGACACCGATGCAGCCCCTGCGCGGCATTGTGGTGTTGCAGGGCAGCGGTGAATCATTGCTGGGTAGGGCCTGGCGGCGCATGGCGGCGCTGGGTGTCAGGGAAAGCGGTTTTTAAGGGAGAGCAGCATGGCGAACAAGGGTGCAGTGGCGGCGGACGGTTTGGTGGTAAGGCCTTCGCGGGCCAGTGACGGACCTTTTCTGCAGAGCCTGTATCAGTCGGCCCGGCCGGATCTGCAATGGATCGACGGCGAGCCCGAGCGGGTCGAAGAATTGGTCGCCCAGCAGTTTCGGGTGCAGGAACAAGGCATTGAGGATGAATACCCCCACGCGATGCATTACGTGGTGGAAAAACTCGACACCCCCATCGGCGCGCTGACCACGGATTTCGGCCCCAATGAAATTCGCGTGTTGTACCTGGCGTTCATTCCTCAGGCGCGCGGCCAAGGGCATGGCCGCACGGTGCTGCAAGGGGTGCAGAAAGCCGCGCAGCAGATTCGCTGCCCGGTGGCGACGGTGGTGTGGGCGAGCAATCCGCATGCGCGTCGGCATTACCTGGCGTTGGGGTTTTCGGTTGAAGAGTGTAATCCGGCAGCGGAGCGGTTGGTCTGGTATCCGCGAGGTTAGAGCCCGAAAAAACGCTGCATAACCTGTGGGAGCGAGCAAGCTCCCACAGTGGAGATGTTGGCGGTTGGTCAATTAAACGCGATATAGAAATATCCCAACGCCGGATCCCGCCCCATCGCCGGCACGCGGGACACGAAAATATCCTGCACCGCCCCCAACCCCGGCAGGTCCAGCGCACATAATCCGTCCACAAACTCCGTCGGTTCGAGGCTGTTGAATCCCACACTAAACGGCACACGCTCGCTGTGGGGCAGTTGCGAGCGGGTTTTTTGTTCGAGGCTATCGATATGAATCGGCAGTTCACTGCCATCGGGCAGGCGCAACGTGGTGGTCTGGCCCAGCAGCGGTTGGAAGTGTTGGTCTTGAACCTGTTCCAGCATGGTGTCGCTCCAGCAAAGTGAGTGGCCGGGGGAGGCGAATCCCCCGGCGTGTTTTCAGTTGCGCGAAGGAAACAGGCCTTGCAGCGCGATGCTGAAGTTCAGCACCAGGAAGGGGTTCATGCTGGCCATCGGCAGGCCGGTGCCAGTGGGCGAAACGGTGCCGGACACGGTGGTGGTCGCACCTTTGAGCGCAACGGGCGATGCGCCCTGAGCGTCGGAATAGATCGTCGCCAGACCTGGCCCGCCACCCGAGGTGCCGAGATAGGCATTGGTCGCGGTCGGCACGCTGGCCGGGTTGCTTGCCGGGTTGGCCAATTGCAGGGTGGTGGTCGCGGTGATCCCGCTCAGGGTGTGGGTGTGGTTGGGCAGGTTGCTGAGGGTGGCGGTGATGTTTTCGGTGCCGGAGTTTTCCCCCATGACGCGGGTGGTCAGGCCCGGGCCGGTGCCTTGGCAGATCGGCAAGCGGCTTTGCAGGTTGGGCAGCCCGAATGTCTGGCTGCCGTTGCCGCCATAGACGGTCCCCAGCAGCGTAAACAAGGCTTGGTATTGCTGGATGTTCATGATCTGACCGTTACACAAAGCCCAACCGTTGGGCGCAAAGTTAAAGCCAAACGTCATGACGGTGCCCATAAATACGTCCATAAATCCTCATCCTTCAGGTAAATGTTCTGGCGGGCCCCGCGTCTGTGCGTGGCCAGGTCACGCCAAGGCAGAGCGTAGACCCGGATCGGCGGTGCTGCCGGATGTCGTGTCAGACAAGGCCAGCATCGACGGCTAACCCTGGCTGGCCTAAAGTGACGGCATGTTTCAGTGACCACACCGTCGTGAATTTACCGGCCCCGCAAGAGGAAGTAATGGAGGCGCGCAGAGAAACGCCGGTCGGCGACAGGCAAGATCCCCACGCAGCGCCAGGCGCCTGGATGGGCGCTCAACGATGGGTTCGCTGGGCCAAAGAACACTGGTTGTTGCCGATCATGGTGTTGGCGACGCTGGTGCGTTTCTACGACCTGACGGCCGCCGCGATCTGGGGCGACGAAGGTTCCAGCCTGCTGCTGAGTCAGAATTCGTTCAGCGACATCTGGGTCCATGCCGCCCACGACGTGCACCCACCGCTGTATTTCCTGCTGTTGCACGGCTGGATCGACTGGTTCGGCGACGGCATTTTTTCGATCCGCACCCTGAGTGCATTGCCGGGGATCATCACGGTCGGGCTGGGCGTGTGGCTGGTGGATTTGCTCGCCACCCGGCGCGCGGCGTTGCTGGCCGGGATCCTCCTGGCGCTGCTGCCCACGGCGGTGCGTTACAGCCAGGAAGTGCGCATGTACTCCCTGCTCGGCCTGCTCCTGATCGGCGCCACGATTGCGCTGGTTTACTGGGTACGGCAGCCCCGGCGTAACGGCTACCTGGTGGTCTATGCGCTGCTGATGGCGGCGGCGTTCTATACCCACTATTTCACTGCGTTGTGCGTGATCGGCCACTGGCTGTGGCTGGCCGTGGTGCGTCTGCAACCAGGTTATCGCCTGCGGCATGTCCAGCGTCCGGCCTGGTGGTTGGCGAACCTGGCGATTGTATTGTTGTACCTGCCTTGGGTGCCCAACCTGATCGATCTGGTGCAGCACATGGACGCGCTCAAGGCCAACGGTGATGTCGGCTGGGAAGACCCGGTCACGCTGAGCTCGTTGCCGTCGATGATCTGGTTGTTTTTTACTCAGGACGATGGAGGAACGTTACCAATCTGGTTGTTCATCACCTTGCCGCTGGCGTTGCTGGCGGTGATTGGCGTGGCGCTGGCACGGGATCGCAGCGTTTTCCGTGGCAGCGTGCTGTTGGCATTTTTCGGCGTGCTGCCGGTTCTGCTGGTCTTCGCGGTGTCGTTCATCTCGCCGGTGTTCATTGAGCGTTATTTGACCGCTTATGCGTTGGGCTTGCCGATGCTGGTGGCACTGGCGGTTGATCGCCTGTACGCCCACTTCCGGGTGCTGGCCCTGGCTATTCTGGTGTTGTTCATCGGCGTTGAACTGGTGGGGGTGAAGAACAACGCTTCGGCCAATCCGGATGAACAATTCAGCGTCATGGTCGACTACGTCAATCAGCACTTCGCCCCCGGTGACCAAATCGTGACGGGCGACATGCTCTGGTATCTCGTTTACGTCTATTACAACCGCACCGAGGCCAAGCCGCTGCTGTATACGCCGCCCCAGGCCGATGGAGCATCGAGCCGGCCGAATGCCTATGGCTTCGGTACATTGATGAGCAGCGATGTGTATGTAGACCGACTCGATGATGTGGTTAAAAACGGCGGGCGCGTCTGGTTGATTGGTTTGGCACAGATGCCGGATGAGTTCCCTTCGTTGCCTGCCGGCTGGAAAAACCTGAGCGAGAAGCGGGTGGGCGATATCCGGGCGAGGTTGTTTGTGCGGCCGTGAGGGGCATAGTGAAACCGCTGGTTGGCGGGTTGTGCAGGCGCCTCGGTAATCACGACGCAAGTCTCTGGACCAAGCTTTGATTCAACCCGTCGCTAAAAGTAAAGCCGCATGCCAACACAACCTACGAATCGAACCAGCATTACCGTTTGTCGGCCTCTTGAAAATCGCTTAAACGTTTCACCTGAAAAACAGTGACATTCACCGCAGTTCCCCGCCCGTTCAGCGCCAATTTGATATCAAAACACCACTAGTCGAAACCCCAGCCATAGACTACGCTTTGCCCTACAAATGGACTTATGACTAGGGTGAAGGGATTGCAGCAGTTCCACTTTATCTCCGGCTTGCCGCGCTCAGGCTCCACCCTGCTTTCTGCAATTCTTTTGCAGAACCCGCGTTTTCACGCCGGTATGACCAGCCCGGTCGGTTCTCTCTTCAGTAGTGTCCTTGATCAATGCAGCGCCGGCAGTGAGTTTGGCGCGGTAATCGATACCGACCTGCGCCGCCGTTTGCTTCGCGGGTTGTTCGACTCTTTCTATGCCGACAAGGCCGACAAACCGGTGGTGTTCGACACCAACCGGCTCTGGAGTTCGCGTCTGCCGGCCATCAACGACCTGTTCCCCAAAGCCAAGGTGATTGCCTGTGTGCGCAATGTCGCGTGGGTGATGGACAGCCTCGAGCGCATTTACCGCGCCAATCCTTATGAAAACACCAAGCTGTTTGTCGACGCCGCTGAGCGCAACACCGTTTACAGCCGTTGCGAAACCCTGGCCCAGCGCAATCGTTTGGTGGGTTTTGCCTGGGCGGCGCTCAAGGAAGCGTATTACGGCGAACAGGCCGATTCGTTGCTGCTGGTCGATTACGACCTGCTGACCCAGGCCCCGGAGCGAGTGCTGCGGCTGGTCTACGACTTTATCGACGAGCCGTGGTTTGAGCACGACTTCAACAACCTGGCGTATGACGCGCCGGAGTTCGATCAAGGTCTTGGGGTCGCGGGCCTGCACAAGGTCAAACCCAAGGTTGAACTGCAAACCCGACGCACCGTCCTGCCGCCGGATTTGTTCAAACAATACGCAGAGTTGTCCTTTTGGCTCGATGGCTCAGCCAGCGCCGCCAATGTCATTCGTATGAAAGCCGACGCCGCGATCAGTTGATCGCGGCGTTTTCAATGATGCCTCAAGAAAGTTCGAGTTCGGGTGAGCAGCATGTGGTGGAGCAAAGGCAAGTCACGGGTTACCGAAGGCGCACGGGCACTGGCTGCCCCCATGATCATTTCGCTGGAACCGCGCATGCTGTTCGACGGCGCGGTGGCAGCCACGGTGGCCGATGCCGCCCAGCCTGACAGCCATCCGACCACCGACGCCGCCAAAGCGCCGACTGCCGATCACCCGGTCGCCAGCAAGGACACCCACGGCCAGGCCGATGCGACACCTGCGCCGGCCGCCACGCCGGTTGCGGTGCCAGGGCAGACGGTGGTGTTCGTCGATTCGCGGGTCAAAGACTCGGACAGCCTGCTCAAAGGCGTCGCTCCCGGCACCCAGGTGGTGCAACTCGACGGCAGCAAGGACGGCTTGCAACAGATCGCCGATTACCTCGGCAGCCACCAAGGCATCAGCACGGTAGAAATCATTGCCCACGGCAACGCCGGGGATCTGTGGCTGGGCAGCACTTACCTGTCCGCCGATAACGTCGGCGAGCGCAGCGCGGTACTCGGGCAAATCGGCAAGGACATGAACGTCGGTGGCGACATCCTGATCTACGGTTGCTACACCGCCGAAGGTGATCGTGGCCTGAGTTTCGTCGACTCGATTGCCAGCATGACCGGCCGCGATGTTGCCGCGTCCACCAACCGCACCGGTGTGGGCGGCGACTGGAACCTGGAAATCGCAACCGGCAGCATCGAAAGCGTCAACGTGCTCTCGACCCAGTCCATGAGCGCCTACCAATGGGGCCTGGCGACCTGGACCGCGACCAATAACCTGGACAGCGGCGACAGTGCGTCCCTGCGCGGCCGACTGGCGCTGGCGCAGAACGGCGACATCGTCACGTTCAGCGCCAGCATGACCGTCAACCTGAACACCGAATTGCTGATCAATAAGAACGTCACCATCGACGGCGACCTGAACAACGACGGCGTGGCGGACGTGACCCTCAGCGGTCAATACAAAACCCGTGTCATCGAAGTCGCGTCCGGCAGCACCGTGTTACTCGACGGCTTGACCATCACCAAAGGCCTGGCGGCCGGCAATGGCGCCAACAGTGGTTTCACCGCTGCTGACGCCTTGGGCGGCGGGATTTCGAATGCCGGTAACCTGACCCTGAAAAACGTCACCGTGACGGCCAACGCGGCGTCCGGGGGCGGTGGCGGCGGTGGCGTGACGCCGATTTACGGCGGTGGTAGCGGTGGTGGTGGCGGCGGCGTTGGCGGAGCGGGCGGCGGTGCCGGCGGCAACACCACGGCACAGGGCCGGCCAACGTATTTCGGGACCGTGGGTGGTTCCGGCGCGGGCGGTATCGGCGGCAGTTATGACTCGATTCATCTCGGTGGTCGTGGCGGTGCCGTCAACGGTACCGGCGGTGCTGGCGGCACTTCCGGCACATCGGGCTACAGCGTTGGCGGCCATGGCGGTTCAGCCACCAACGGCACCATTACGGTCGGTGGCGGCGGTGGCGGCTCCGGTTGGGACAGGGTCGGCGGTATCGGCGGTTCAGCTGCGGGCGGCGTCTACAACTCCGGCACCTTGACCGTGATTGGCACCTCGCACATCACCGGCAACATCGCGGCCGGTGGCGGCGGTGGTGGTGGCGGCGGGATCGCCGGTGACGGCGGTAGCGCTGATCCCGGCGGTGCGGCCGGCCAAGGCATCGGCGGGATCTGGAACAAGGGCACGCTGATCATGACGGCGGCCAACTTCACGGCCCTGAACGGCAACGTCGGCGGCAGTGGCTCCGGCGGTGGTGCATCGGGCGGCGGCGCTGCGGGCAGCACGCCCTCGAACGTGACCAACCTGCGCAACGACGGCACCCTGATCAACAATTACATCGAGCCGCCCACCGCGACCATCGTCGTGGCCGACCCGACCTTAGGCATCGGCGAAACCTCCCTGGTGACCATCACCTTCAGCACCGCCGTGACCGGTTTCACCAACGCCGACCTGACCATCCCCAACGGGACGCTGAGCGCGGTGAGCAGCAGCGATGGCGGCGTGACCTGGACCGCGACGTTCACCCCGAGCGCATCGATCACCGACACCACCAACGTCATCACCCTGGACAACACCGGGGTGCAGAGCGTCAGTGGCAGTGTCGTGGGCATCGGCACCAGCGATTCCAACAATTACGTGGTCGATACCGTGCGGCCGACCGCGACCATCGTGGTCGCGGACAACGCGCTGACCGCCGGCGAAACCTCGCAAGTCACCATCACCTTCAGCGAAGCCGTGACCGGTTTCACCAACGCCGACCTGACCATCGCCAACGGCACGTTGAGCGCCGTGAGCAGCAGCGACGGCGGCGTCACCTGGACGGGCACGTTCACCCCGAGCGCCAGCATCAACGACACCACCAACGTCATTACCCTGGACAACACCGGGGTCAATGACTCGGCAGGCAATGCCGGCACGGGCAGCACCAACTCGAACAACTACACCGTGGATACCGTGCGCCCGAGCGCGACCATCGTCGTCGCCGACACCGCACTGGCCATCGGCGAAACCTCGCTGGTGACCATCACTTTCAACGAAGCGGTGACCGGTTTCACCACCGCCGACCTGACCGTGGCCAACGGCACCGTCAGCGGACTGAGCACCAGCGACGGCGGTATCACCTGGACCGCTACGCTGACCCCAACCAACGCGATAACCGACACCACCAACCTCGTCATCCTGGATAACACCGGGGTCAGCAGCCTGTCGGGCAACGCCGGCACGGGCACCACCAACTCCAACAACTACGGGGTTGATACCGTGCGGCCGACCGCCACCATCGTGGTCGCCACCTCCAGCCTCGCTATCGGCCAGACCTCGTTGGTGACCATCACCTTTTCCGAGGCAGTCAGCGGTTTCACCAACGCGGATCTGACCATTGCCAACGGCACGCTCACGGCGGTCAGCAGCAGCGACGGCGGCATTACCTGGACCGGCACGCTGACCCCGACCGCTTCGATCAACGACACCACCAACGTCGTGACCCTGGACAAAACCGGAGTCAGCGATCTGTCAGGCAACGCCGGCACGGGAACCACCAACTCCAACAACTACGTGATCGACACGGTTCGACCTACAGCGACCATCGTGGTCGCAAGCACCACGTTGGCCATCGGCCAGACGTCGCTGGTGACCATCACCTTCAGCGAGGCGGTCAGCGGTTTCACCAACGCCGACCTGACCATCGCCAACGGTACGCTGAGCGCGGTGAGCAGCAGCGACGGCGGCGTCACCTGGACGGCCACGTTCACCCCGAGCGCCAGCATCAACGACACCACCAACGTCATTACCCTGGACAACACCGGGGTCAGCGACTCGGCAGGCAATGCCGGCACGGGCAGCACCAACTCCAACAACTATGTCATCGACACGGTCCGACCTACGGCGACCATCGTCCTGGCCGACACGACCCTGAGTGCCGGCGAAACCTCGCTGGTGACCATCACCTTCTCCGAGGCGGTCACCGGTTTCACCAACGCCGACCTGACCATCGCCAACGGCACGTTGAGCGCTGTCAGCAGCAGCGATGGCGGCATCACCTGGACCGCGACCTTCACCCCGAGCGCGGGCGTCAACGATACGACCAACGTCATCACCCTGGCCAACGCCGGGGTGGCGGACCTGGCGGGTAATGCCGGCAGCGGCACCACCAACTCGGGCAACTACGTGGTCGACACCGTCGCGCCGAGCGCCACCATCGTGGTCGCCGACAACGCCCTGAAAATCGGCGAAACCTCGTTGGTGACCATCACCTTCAGCGAAGCGGTCAGTGGTTTCACCAACGCCGACCTGACCATCGCCAACGGTACGTTGAGCGCCGTGAGCAGCAGCGACGGCGGCGTGACCTGGACGGCGACTTTCACCCCGACCAGCGCGATCACCGACGCGACCAACCTGATCACCCTGGACAATACCGGCGTACAAGGCGTTTCCTCCGGCAACGTCGGCGTGGGTTCCAGCAATTCGAACAACTACGCCATCGACACCGTGCGGCCAACGGCTACCGTCGTGCTCGCGGATACCGCGCTGAAAATCGGTGACACCTCCCTGGTCACGTTCACCTTCAGTGAAGCGGTCAGCGGTTTCACCAACGCCGACCTGACGATTACCAACGGCACGTTGTCGGCGGTCAGCAGCAGCGACGGCGGCATCACCTGGACGGCGACCTTCACCCCGACCAGCGCCATCACCGACGCGACCAACCTGATCACCCTCGACAACACCGGGGTTCAGGATCTGGCGGGCAATGCTGGCAGCGGCACCACCGATTCCAACAACTACGCCATCGACACGGTCCGCCCGACGGCGACCATCGTCCTGGCCGACACCGCCCTGAGCGCTGGTGAAACCTCGTTGGTGACGATCACCTTCTCTGAGGCCGTGACCGGTTTCACCAATGCCGACCTGGCGATTGCCAACGGCACGTTGAGCGCCGTGAGCAGCAGCGACGGCGGCCTCACCTGGACCGCGACCTTCACGCCGAGCGTTGGCGTGAATGACGCGACCAACGTCATCACCCTGGCCAATACCGGCGTGGCTGACCTGGCCGGCAACGCGGGCACTGGCACCACTAACTCGGGCAACTACACCATCGACACCGTGCTGCCGACCGCCACCATCGTGGTCGCCGACAACGCGCTGAACATCGGCGAAACCTCGTTGGTGACGATCACGTTCTCTGAGGCCGTGACCGGCTTCAGCAACGCCGACCTGACGATTGCCAACGGCACACTTACGGGGGTGACCAGCAGCGATGGCGGCATTACCTGGACGGCGACGTTTACACCGACCAACGCCATCACCGACGCGACCAACCTCATCACCCTGGACAACAGCGGCGTGCAAAACGCCTCGGGCAACGCCGGCAGCGGCGTCACCAACTCAAACAACTTTGCCATCGATACCCAGCGTCCCACTGCGACCATCGTGGTCGCCGACGCGGCACTCGGCGTCGGTCAAACCAGCCTGGTGACCATCACCTTCAGCGAAGCCGTGACCGGTTTTACCAACGCCGACCTGTTGATCGATAACGCGACCCTGAGCAACGTCAGCAGCAGCGACGGCGGCATTACCTGGACCGCGACCCTGTCACCGTTGGCTGGCATCACCGACACCAGCAACATCATTCGCCTGGACAACACCGGCATTCAGGACCTGGCCGGCAACGCCGGTGCAGGCACCACCGATTCCAACAACTACGTGATCGACAGTCAGCGTCCGAGCGCCACAATCGTCATGGCTGATACCGACCTGCGGCCGGGCGAAACCTCGTTGGTGACCATCACCTTCAGCGAAGCCGTGACTGGTTTCGACAACAGTGATTTGAGCGTCGCCAACGGTACGCTGAGCAACGTCAGCAGCAGTGACGGCGGCATCACCTGGACCGCGACCTTCACCCCGACCGTGGGCGTGACCGATGCCACCAACCTCATCACGCTCAACAATGCCGGCATCAGCGACCTGGCCGGCAATGCCGGGACCGGTGTGACCAACTCAGCGAACTATGCGGTGGACACCGAGGTGCCAACGGCGACTATCGTGGTCGCCGACAACGCATTGAAAGTCGGGGAAACTTCAGGGGTGACCATTACGTTCAGCGAAGCGGTCAGCGGTTTCACTAACGCCGACCTCACCATCGCCAATGGCACCTTGAGCAACGTGACGTCGAGTGACGGCGGCATTACCTGGACCGCAACCTTCACCCCAACCGTCAACGTGACCGACACCACCAACCTGATCAGCCTCGACAACAGCGGCGTGACCAATGCCTCGGGCAACAGCGGCGTGGGCGTGACCGACTCCAACAACTACGCCATCGACACCGCGCGGCCGACCTCGACCATTGTTGTGGCGGACAGTCGCCTGGGCATCGGCTCGACCACCACGGTGACCATCACCTTCAGCGAAGCAGTCTCGGGTTTCGACCTGTCGGACCTCAGCGTGGCCAATGGCACCCTGTCCAACCTGCTCAGCAGTGACGGCGGAACCACCTGGACCGCGACCCTGACGCCGACGGCCAGCATCAACGACACCACCAACCTGATCATCCTCGACAACAGCAACGTGACGGACCTCGCCGGCAACACCGGCAGTACGATTGCGATCTCCAACAACTACATCCTCGACGCCACCCGGCCAACCGCGACCATCTCGGTCGCCAACCCGAACCTGGGCATCGGCCAGAGCACGCTGGTGACCTTCACCTTCAGCGAAGCGGTGAGCAATTTCGACCTGTCGGACCTGAGCGTGACCAACGGCGAGTTGAGCAACCTGGCGAGCACCGATGGCGGCAAGACCTGGACCGCGACCTTCAAGCCAACCGCCGGCGTGACCGACCCGAGCAACTTCATCGCACTCGATACCAGCAACGTCACCGACCTGGCCGGCAACACCGGCACGGGCGTGGCGGTGTCCAACAACTACGCCATCGACAGTGAACGGCCGACCGCCACGGTGGTGGTGGCCAACCCGAACCTGGGCGTGGGCCAGACCTCGCTGGTGACGTTCAGCTTCAACGAAGCGGTGAGCGGTTTCGACCTATCCGACATCAGCGTGGCCAACGGCACCTTGTCCAACCTGGCGAGCAACGACGGCGGCAAAACCTGGACCGCGACCCTGACGCCCACCAGCAACCTCAGCAACGCCAACAATGCGATCAGCCTCAACGTCGCGGGCGTGACCGATGGTTCGGGCAATGCCGGCAGCGGCACCAGCCAATCCAACGGCTATGCGATCAACACTGTGACCGCCCCGCCGACGACAGTCGTGGTGGTGCCGGCGGATCCGGAATTCCGCACGCCGGCACCGGTGATCGTCATCGATCAACCGCACCTGCCGCTGCAACCGGTGATCTTCGCCGCACCCACCGGCACGCTGGCCTCGCCACTGACCTTTGCGCCGTTGTTCGAAGATCGGGTGCTGGGCGACGGTATCCGGCCGCTGGGGGACATCTTCATCAACCGTGGCGCGCTGGCCCCGAGCTTCATCGCTCAGGTCTTTGCCAGCAGCGACAGTGCCGGCGATGGCTCGGGGCACGGTTTCCTCGGGTTTGGCGGCGGCGATGGCGGGGTGTTCGGCACCAGCACGTTGTCGAGCCTGTTCCATCAGGACAGTGGCGCCGAGCGCGATTCGCTGAATTCATTCGGCAATCATTCGATCCGTAGCGGCGATGTTTCCCAGGGACTGCGTGGCGTATTTGGCGCGCCGAGCCTGACCCAGCAATTACAAGAACTCAAAGACACCGAGCAGCGGCAGGTCAGCCTTCTGGCCGCAGCTTTGCAACAGGCCGGCATCAGCGAAATGCAGGCTTGAACACACACCTAATACAGTGCGGCACCTAGGGGCGATCCAGGGATGAAAAGAAGTCATAAGTTATTCGGCGCCAGCCTGCTGGCGCTTGCAATCAGCGGATGTGCCGTCAAAAGTGAGCCGATTGAACGCAGCGTGAGTGAGCAACGCGCCAAAAGCGATATGCAAACCATGTACACCGGCCAGGAGCCGCTCAATGGCCCGCTGACCTTGCACCAGGCCATGGCTCGCGCGGTGAAATACAACCTCGAAGGCCGGCTCAAGATCATGGAAGAGGCCCTGGCCAAGCGCCAACTCGACCTCGCCAGTTTCGACATGCTGCCGCGCATGGCCCTCGATGCCGGCTATGCCGGGCGCAGCAACCAGGGCGCCTCCAGCAGCCAAAGCGTGCTGACCGGCACCCAGTCCCCTGGAACCGTCGACCTCCCAGGACCGCGACCGTCGCGTCGCCGACCTGACCATGGTGTGGAACGTCCTCGACTTCGGCGTCAGCTACATCAGCGCCAAGCAGCAGGGCGACCAGCGTCTGATCGTGCAGGAACGCCGGCGCAAAGTGATCAACACCATCGTCCAGGACGTGCGCTCGGCGTATTGGCGCGCGGTGGCTGCCGAACGTTTGCTGACCCAGATCGACAGCCTGACGGCGCGGGTCGATACGGCGCGCAAAAACAGCCAGAGCATGAGCGATCAACGCATCGGCGATCCGGTGGTTGCGTTGGGTTACCAGCGCTCGCTGATCGAAGCGACCCGCCAGTTGCAGGAACAGCGCCGCGCGTTGTCCCTGGCCAAGACCGAACTGTCGACCCTGATCAACCTGCCGATGGGCACCGACCTGAAACTGGCGACCCCGGATGACTACACGATTCCGCAATTGAAAGTCGGCATGGCCAGCCTCGAGCACGAAGCCCTGGCCAGCCGTCCGGAACTGCGCGAGCAGGATTACCAGACCCGCATCAGCACCGCCGAAACCCGCAAAGCCATGCTGCGGCTGTTGCCAGGGTTGGAGTTTTCCGCTGGCGGGCATTACGACAGCAACTCGTTTCTGGTCAACGACAAGTGGGCCGACTACGGCGTGAAGCTGACCTGGAACCTGTTCAACGTGATCTCTGCCCCGGCGGCCATCAACGTGGCCAAGGCCGGCGAAGAAGTGGCCAAGGCGCGGCGTCAGGCGATGTCGATCGCCGTGCTGGCGCAGCTCTACGTGGCCAACGCCAACTACCAGGAAGCGCTGCATCAATTCCAGACTAACCAGGAACTGTCGAGCATCGACGGGCAGATTCTTGGCCAGTTGCGTAACCGCCATCAGGCGGCCGGCATCGGCGAACTGGATTTGATCCAGGGCGAACTCAACACCTTGCAGGCGGATTTGCGTCGGGACCTGTCCTACGCCGATCTGCGCAATGCGTACGGCCAGATCTTCGCCAGCGCCGGGCTCGACCCGATGCCGGACGAAGTGCAATCCACCGAAGTCCAGTCCATCGCCACCGCGTTGGCCAATCGTGAAGCCGCGTGGGCGTCGGGCAACATTGCGGTGCCGGTGGCGGCGCATGCCCCAGCTCAATAACCTGCGGGCGCCGACCGCCAGCATCAGCCGTGCCCAACGCGAGGCCCGCAACGGCCATCGCGGCACGGCGATTCTGCTCACCGGTTTGCCGGCGGCGGGCAAGTCGACCCTGGCCCAGGCGCTGCACGCCGAGTTGTTCGAACGCGGGGTGCAGAGCGTGGTGCTCGATGGCGACGGGCTGCGGGTCGGGCTCAATCGCGATCTGGGCTTTGCCGATAGTGATCGTCAGGAAAACATTCGCCGTGCCAGTGAACTCGCCGCGTTGCTGGTGGAGAACGGGCAGATCGTGATCCTGGCGATGATTGCGCCATTGGTGGAGTTGCGAGAAATGTTTGCCCAGCGCCTGGGCGAGGACTACCGCGAAGTCTGGTGCAGCGCCTCCCTGGCGGTGTGCGAACAGCGCGACCCGAAAGGTCATTATGCCCGCGCCCGGCGCGGCGATCTGGCGGGGTTCACCGGCGTTTCCGCGCCTTACGAAACACCACCGTGTGCGTCGCTGGTGCTCGACACCGGCGTGCAGTCGGTCGAGGCCTGCCTCGACCGCTTGCTGACCTGGCTCGGCGAATGCGCGGTGCTGCCAAAACGATGAGCCGAGCCGCGTTCTCGCGTTTGCCGGTGACGGTGGATTTGCCGTTGCTGTTGCAAGCGTTGGCGGCGGTTGGTGAGGACGAATGGCACGGGCATTTCAACACGGCTTACTTTGCGGGTGAGTGGAGTGGCGTGGCGCTGATTTCGGCGGCGGATGCGTTGACTGAATTGTCGCCGGGCCTGGGTGAGCCGCTGTTGCGCGCGCCGTGGTTGCGCGATGGCCGCTGGCAGCAAGCCTTGCGCGACCTGTCGTTGGAAATCATCTCGGCGCGCCTGTTGCGGCTCGGTCCGGGCGGGCACATTCATGAGCATCGTGACTATGACCTGGGCGCGCCGGGGGCGGATTTGCGTCTGCACATTCCGTTGCTGAGTCCGCCGCAGGTGGATTTTTTCCTCGATGGCCAGCGCATGCCGATGGCGGCGGGGGAATGCTGGTTTCTCGATTTGTCGCGGCCGCATCGGGTGGACAATCGCGACACTTCGGCGCGGGTGCATCTGGTGCTTGATTGCCGGCCCGGTGCGTGGCTGGAGCAGGCGATTATCGATGGGGGGCCGACGACGCCTGCGCCTGATGTTGGGGAGGGTGCTTTGCAGCAATTTCAGCGGTTGGTGGCGGGGGATGCCGGGCTTTCGAAAGCGTTGCAGGGCTTGGCCGACACCGAGGTTTTTATCGCTCGTACTTTAGAACTGGCGGCGGAGCGAGGCCTGGTGTTTTCCCGGGAAGAACTGCGGGCGGCGATGCGCAACGGCCGTCGCCAATGGAATGAACAATGGAACGCCTGAACCTGGAAGGGTGGTTGCCGATTCGGGTCTGGCAGCCGGCCGGCGAGTGGCAGGTGGATTGGTGCTGGTTTGGTGATACGCCGCTGCATCAGCCGTTTTTTCGCGAGGCCGTGGACGATGCGCTGCGGTTGCCATTCAACCAGGCGTTTCGTCGGCAAACGCCGTTGGCCGCTCTCGGTGAGTGGCAGGCCGAGAGTCCTGGGTTGGCGCCGAGTGCGTTTATTTTTCATGCGTCGCGGTGTGGTTCGACGTTGATCAGTCAGATGCTGGCCCGGCTCGATAATCACATCGTCATCAGCGAACCGCCGCCGCTGGATGCCTTGCTGCGCAGCGATTTGCCTGCCGTTGAACGGCGTGTCGCCATCGAAGGATTGCTGTCCGCCTATGGTCAGCGGCGTTGCGGTTCGGAGCAGCGGTTGGTGATCAAGCTTGATGCCTGGAACATTGCTGAATTGCCGTTGTTGCGGGCGTGTTTTCCTGAGACGCCGTGGATGTTTTTGTACCGCGATCCGTTGGAAATTGCCGTTTCACACCTGCGCCGTTCGGGCATGCACATGGTGCCGGGAATGATTGGCGCGAGTGGGCTGGATGACGAATTGCCGGTTGAGAGCCGCGAGGATTACATCGCACGGCGGTTGGGGCGGTTGCTGTCGACGGGGTTGGCGCATTGCCGGGAGTTTGGGGGATTGGTTGTTAATTACAGCGAATTACCGGACGCAATGGCGGGGCGGTTGGCCGGGTTTTTCGGGTTGGATGATGGGCAGCGCGAGCAGGTGTTTGCGGCGGTGGGGCGGCATGCCAAGCAGCCATCGGAAGTGTTTGTCGGGGACAGCGACAGCAAGCGTCGCGAGGCTTCGGCGTTGTTGATCGAGCGGGTGGAGCGTTGGGCGCGATCGCCGTACCAGGCGCTGGAAACGGGGCGTCAGGTCTGACGCCTTCGCGGGCAAGCCTCGCTCCTACGGGGCGGAGGTGTTTGCAAAATTTTCGTTGATCGTTCCCACGCTCTGCGTGGGAATGCCTCAAGGGACGCTCTGCGTTCCAGCTCCCGAATGGGACGCAGAGCGTCCCGGGCTGCATTCCTTTGCTGCGCGTGGGAACGATCAGGTGTAACGGCTAAACCTTGGCCTCAGCCTTCGCCTCATGGTGATCCAGCACCCGCTCCACCAACAACTGCACGCCATCGGTCAAACGGCTGATCGCCAGGGCCACCGAACGGAGTGAGCCTTCCACGTCGTCCGCCAGGCCGGCCGCGATGGCGCTGATGGACAGCAAGTCTTCGGACGCATTGGCCAGAAGGGCTTCGGGGTCGTCGATGTCCGGGGCGACGGTGAAGAGTTGGTATTTGCGGCGCTTGGCGGGTTTTGCATCCGCTGGGGGGAAGTAATGGGCGAAGGCGCGGTCGGCGGCTTCTTTCATTTTTATGGCGTCGAGTGCTTCGGGGGAATCGGTTCCAGAGTTATCTGGAGGATTCGGAGTAACTTTGTGCATATAAAAATCCTAAACAGTAAGTGGAGGCCGTCACCGTTCGCTTGCACGCGAATGGGGTGGCGGCCGAGCGCAGGTGTGCAAGACCGGGACTGTTTAGGACACCCAGCAGATCCGAGGATCTCCTGCGCGCAGCCGCCATAAAGCAGCGAACCGATAAAGGCTCGTTGGATACATAGCAGTTGCAACCTAAACAGTTTCGTCGGACTTGCACGTCCGTGTCACCGTTTATTCAGTGACAAAGCCAGACTAGACCTGGCTCCGGGCTGGAACAAGTTCACGAACACCACTACAACTTGAAGGAAATCTCCGACGGGATTGCCGGACGTTGGTGCCTGTAGGAAAGATCAGAAGATCGCAGCCTTCGGCAGCGCCTACGCGCCTGTGGGCGCCGCCGAAGGCTGCGATCTTTTAAGGTTTCGACGACAAATCCGCCATCCCCTTCAACAACTCAATCGGCAACGGAAAGACAATCGTCGAACTCTTGTCCCCGGCAATCGAACTCAACGTCTGCATGTACCGCAACTGCATCGCCCCGGGCTGACGCCCGAGCATTTCCGCGGCTTGCATGAGTTTTTCCGACGCCTGCAATTCACCCTCGGCGTGGATCACCTTGGCCCGCCGCTCCCGTTCCGCCTCGGCCTGTTTGGCGATGGCGCGGATCATCGATTCATTGAGGTCCACGTGCTTGATCTCGACGTTGGCGACCTTGATCCCCCAGGCGTCGGTCTGGGCGTCGAGTACTTGCTGGATGTCCACGTTCAGCCGCTCGCGTTCGGCCAGTAATTCATCGAGTTCGTGTTTACCCAACACCGCGCGCAGTGTGGTTTGGGCCAATTGGCTGGTGGCCATGAGGAAGTCTTCGACCTGGATAATTGCCTTCTGCGGGTCAAGCACGCGGAAGTACAGCACGGCGTTGACCTTCACCGAGACATTGTCCCGGGTGATCACGTCCTGGGGCGGGACGTCGAGGACGATGGTGCGCAAGTCCACACGCACCATTTGCTGCACCGCCGGAATCAACAGGATCAAACCGGGGCCTTTGACCTGCCAAAATCGCCCGAGCTGGAACACCACCCCGCGCTCGTATTCACGCAGGATGCGAAAGGTCGACCCCGCCAGTGCAATCGCCAACAGCAGTAGCGCGGCAAAACCCAGTTGCAAGCCCATGGTTATTCTCCACCCGGCGCCGCGTCAGCCGCGGCCACTTCCAGCAGTAATCCCTTGCGCGCCACCACCCGGACCCATTGCCCGGGTTGCAGCGGTGTGGCGCTCTGTACTTGCCACTGTTCGCCTTGCAGGTGCACCCAGCCGTTATAGGCACTGCCGGTCTGCAACGTCATCACCGGCGTGACGCTGCCCACCAGTCCGGCATCACCGCTGACGTTTTCGCGCGGTCGGGTTTTCAGGGCATGGATCACCAGGAACACCAGCAACAGCGCGCTGACCAGCCCCAGGCCGATCATCAACGGCACCGGCACGTCGGTGTTGGTCAGAATCACCGCGCCGGCCACAAACATCACCAGCCCGCCGAGGCCGATCACGCCGTAATTGGGCAACGTGGCCTCGGCCACCAGAAACGCGATGCCGAACACGATCAGCCACATACCGAGGGGATCGGGCACGAACAGCACAACGGCGTCCGCCGCGAAAACCGATCCGCTCAGGGCCAGCAGCAACGCCACCGCACAACAACGAATGTTCACGTGACCCTCCGGGAGAGTCGGGGTGCTCTGTCTACAGTCTAGCTGAGCCCTCAGTTGTACGAATTTTGACCAGTTATTGACGGTGTTCCGGCCAGCAGATTTCCCGCGCACTGACGCCAGCGGGCCTAGACTTTCAGGGGTGAGAAGCGGTTTAACCATCGTCCGCGAAACGTTGTTGCGGACACCGAGGTGCATCATGCGTATGGCAAGAACGGTGCAGGAGAGCCTCAACAAGGCTCACTGCGAATTCGACATCGTCACCCACCCGCACTCGGCCAGCAGCCTGGAAACGGCTCGCGTGGCGAATATTCCTGCCGAACGGGTGGCCAAATCGGTGATCCTCGACGACCACCACGGCCACTACCTGATGGCCGTCCTCCCCGCCAGCCGTCACCTGGACCTGAGCAAAGTGCGCGGCAGCGGCGAATGGCAAATCACCCGGGAAAGCACCCTGGCCCACCTGTTCACCGACTGCGAACGCGGCGCAGTCCCGGCGCTGGGCGAGTCCTATGGCATGGACATGGTCATCGACCCATTGTTGACCCGGCAGAAAGACATCTACCTGGAGGCCGGCAACCACAACAACCTGCTGCACATGAGCATGCCGGAGTATTTGAGGATGGTGCCGCATGCGGAGGTTTGTGAGTTGAGTCATTAGGTTTACGGTGTCAGTGATATCGCCTTCGCGGGCAAGCCTCGCTCCTACAGGGGACTGCGTTCTCCTGTAGGAGCGAGGCTTGCCCGCGAACAATTTTCCTACCACCCAGGAGCCCCACCATGGAATCCCCAACCCACAGCCTGCCGTCCCTGTTCAAACAACTCGGCCTGGACAACGATCCGGTCAGCATCGATAAATTCATCGCCACCCATTCACCGCTCAAACCCGAACTGCACCTGGCCGACGCGTTTTTCTGGAGCGAGAGCCAGGCGCAATTTTTGCGGGATGAAATTCTGGATGACGCGGATTGGGCGGAGGTGGTGGATCAGTTGGATGTGTTGATGAGGAAGGGGCGGGGGGTGTAAAAAAATCTGAGAGAAAATGGCGAAATGTAAAAAAAACTGGTGATTGGTAAAAAAATCTTAGGCTAAGGCTGTGCAGTAAGTTTTTTCTGAGTTGCTCGGCGGGGATCAATAGACCAGAATAACGACCTTAATTGAGGTCTTAATTATGCAAAATGTTCTGGCCGACATTGCTGTCAGCGTGTCCGAGTTGAAGAAAAATCCATCAGCGGTACTGAACGGCGCCCATGGCGGGCCCGTGGCAGTGCTGAATCACAATCGCGTCATGGGCTACATGGTTCCGGCCGATGTTTTTGAGTCCATGATGGAACGCCTCGATGATCTTGAGTTAGCCGAAATTGTTCGCTCACGCAGGCATGAAACCCCGATCCCGGTAAATCTGGATGACCTATAAGCTCGAATTCCTGCCGTCCGCACGCAAGGAGTGGGACAAACTGGGTCATACACTGCGCGAGCAATTCAAAAAGAAACTGGCCGAGCGACTTGAGCTTCCGCGAGTGTCGTCGGATTCGCTGCACGGCATGCCTGACTGCTACAAAATCAAGTTGCGGTCAGCGGGGTACAGGTTGGTGTACGAGGTTATCGATGAGCGTGTGGTGGTTTCCGTAGTGGCAGTCGGCAAGCGTGAGCGCAGTGCTGTCTACGACCGAGCAAAGCAACGCTAACAGGCCTGACCTATTGACTCTGCCGCTTGCGCCCGTCTCGCGGCAAATTCACTTTCGATTTCTTCATTGCTAAGGCCTTCGCCCTTCAACGATCGCCGTGCCGTGTCTACTTTCCGTTGCAAGAAGCTGACGTACTGCTTTGAAACTGCGAAATCCGAGGTGTTTTCGAGTTTTGATGCAGATCGTTTTGTCATTGATTCGATCCTCAGTCGGGTCGTAAAGCGTTACGGGATCCGAATGCTATGGCAATTTCTGACTAGGCCAGGCGTGATGCCCTCCCACGAATTTGTTTCAAAACTTGACCACCCTTTCCCTCGAATGCGATATTGATAGTTAGCAAACTAACAGTGTGTCATTCCCCCGTGCCAAAAAACCTCGACGCTCTCCAGATGAACATCAGCAGTGCCATGGTGGTGGCCGCCAGGCATTGGCGCAAGATCTGCCAGACCACGCTGGTCAATTATGGAATCTCCGAAGCCTGCGCCGTCCCGTTGTTGATGATCGGGCGTTTGGGGGAGGGTGTGCGGCAGGTGACGGTGGCGCAGGCGGCGGGGATGGAGAGTCCGTCGTTGGTGCGTTTGTTGGATCAGTTGTGCCATTCCGGGTATGTGCGCCGTACGGAAGACGCCCACGACCGCCGCGCCAAATGCCTGAGCCTGACCGACACCGGTCGCGAGTTGGTGCAAGCGGTTGAAGTCGAGTTGGTGCGTTTGCGTCATGAGGTGCTGGAAGGCATCGACCAGAATGATCTGGAAGCCGCATTGCGTGTGTTGCGAGCCTTTGAAGCCGCCAACCCACCGCTGGTGATCCACCCGTGAACGGTTTCTGGACAGGCGTTCCCCCGGCGCGGGACTGGTTCTACGGTGTGCGTACTTTCGCGGCGTCGATGATCGCGTTGTACATCGCCATGCTCATGCAGATGCCGCGCCCCTATTGGGCGATGGCCACGGTGTATATCGTTTCCAGCCCGTTTGTCGGCCCGACCAGCTCCAAGGCGTTGTACCGTGCGGTCGGCACGTTCATGGGCGCAGCGGCGGCGGTGTTTTTTGTGCCGATGTTTGTGCAGAGCCCATGGGTGCTGGTGGTGATCATCGCGTTGTGGACCGGGACGTTGCTGTTCCTGTCCCTGCATCTGCGCACCGCCAACAGCTACGCCTTGATGCTCGCCGGTTACACCTTGCCGCTGATCGCGTTGCCGGTGCTGGATAACCCGCTGGCGGTGTGGGACATCGCCGAGGCGCGCACCGAAGAAATCTTCCTCGGTATTGCCGTGGCGGCGGTGGTCGGTGCGATGTTCTGGCCGCGACGGCTGGCGCCGGTGTTCAACGATTCGGTGAATAAATGGTTCACCGACGCCTCGACCTACAGCCTGCGTTTCCTCACTCGCCAGGTGAAACCCGAAGAAGTCAGCGCCCTGCGCTCGGCGATGGTCACGACCTTCAACAGCCTTGAATTGATGATCGGCCAACTGCCCCACGAAGGCGCGCGGCCGCAAACGGTGCGTAATACCAAGGAACTGCGCGGGCGGATGATCCACTTGCTGCCGGTGATCGATGCTCTGGATGACGCGCTCTACGCCTTGGAGCGCCGCACCCCGGAGCTTGTGGATAAGTTCGCACCGCTGCTGACCGCGACCACTGAATGGCTCAATTACAAAGACGCCGACCTCAACCGCTGGCAAGCGCTGAAAGATCAACTCGAAGCCCTGCAACCGAGCGCCGAGGCGCTGGATGATCGCAAGCAGCTGCTGTTCTCCAACGCCCTGTATCGCCTCGGCGAGTGGATCGATTTGTGGCAAGACTGCCGCAGCCTGCAATACGCCATCCAGTGCGAAAACCAGGGCAGTTGGCGCGCGGTGTATCGGCACTGGCGCCTGGGTCGCCTGACGCCGTTTCTCGACCGTGGGTTGATGCTCTATTCGGCGTTGTCGACGGTCAGCGCGATCATCGTCGCCTCGGTGCTGTGGATCCTGCTCGGCTGGACCGACGGCGGCAGCGCGGTGATTCTGGCGGCGGTGGCGTGCAGCTTCTTCGCCTCGATGGACGACCCGGCGCCGCAGATTTTCCGGTTCTTTTTCTGGACCGCGATGTCGGTGTTGTTCGCCAGCCTCTATCTGTTTCTGGTGCTGCCTAACCTGCACGATTTCCCGATGCTGGTGCTGGCGTTTTCCGTGCCGTTTATCTGCATTGGCACCTTGACGGTCAAGCCGCAGTTTTACCTGGGCATGCTGCTGACGCTGGTGAACACTTCGTCGTTTATCAGCATTCAGGGCGCCTACGATGCGGATTTCCTCAGCTTCTCCAACTCCAACCTGGCGGGGCCGATTGGTTTGTTGTTCGCGTTTGTCTGGACCCTGATTGCCCGGCCGTTCGGCGCGGAACTGGCGGCCAAGCGCCTGACCCGTTTCAGTTGGCGCGACATCGTCAGCCTCACCGAACCGGCGACGCTCTCCGAACACCGCAAGCTGGGCGTGCAGATGCTCGACCGGTTGATGCAGCACTTGCCGCGTCTGGGTCTGATCGGCCAGGACACCGGCGTCGCCCTGCGGGAAGTACGCGTGGCGCTGAACCTGCTCGACCTGCTCGCCTACACCCCGCGGGTGCTCGGCGTGCCGCAAGTGCTGCTGCATCAAGTGGTGGCCGAAGTCGGCGAGTACTTCAAGGCCTGCCTCAAGGCCGGCGAGCGCTTGCCGGCGCCGAGCCCGTTATTGATGACCATGGACCGCGCCCGTCGCGCCCTCAACATCGAGTGCGATGACGGCGCCCGGCTACATTTGCTGCACGCCTTGAGCGGACTGCGCCTGGCGTTGTTGCCCGGGGTCGAATTCGTCGGCACACCACAACTTGAAGAACCACTGCCCCATGGCATCGATGGAGCGCCTTTATGATCGGTGATCTGGATATCAGCGGGGTGTTCCTGCCCACGCTGCTGGTGCTGATGGGCATTACCTACCTGTTTTACCTGTTGGTGCACGGGGTGCTCACGCGCCTGCACTTTTACCGTCTGGTCTGGCACCGGGCATTGTTCAACGTGGCTCTCTACGCTTTGCTGCTCGGCGCCGTGGACTCACTCAGTCGATACCTGATGACATGAAAAAACCTTTTTTGACCATTGGTCGCGTGCTGCTGACCTTACTGATCGTGTCCTTCGCCGTCGTCGTGGTCTGGCGCATGGTGATGTACTACATGTTCGCGCCCTGGACCCGGGACGGGCACATCCGCGCCGACATCGTGCAGATCGCCCCGGACGTGTCCGGGCTGATTCAGCAAGTGCAAGTGCGCGACAACCAGTTGGTGCAGCGCGGCCAAGTGCTGTTCAGCATCGACCAGGACCGTTTCAAACTGGCCCTGCGCCAGGCGAAAGCCGCCGTGGCGGACCGCGAAGAAACCCTGGCCCAGGCCCAGCGCGAGGCCAAGCGTAACCGTGGCCTCGGCAACCTGGTGCCCGGCGAGCAACTGGAAGAGAGCCTGTCGAAAGTCGCCCGGGCGCAGTCGGCCTTGGCCGAAGCGCTGGTGACCGTGGACAGCGCCCAGCTCAACCTCGACCGCTCGACCATCCGCAGCCCGGTGGACGGCTACATCAACGACCGTGCGCCCCGCGCCCAGGAATTCGTCACCGCCGGGCGCCCGGTGTTGTCGGTGGTGGACAGCAATTCGTTCCACATCGACGGCTATTTCGAAGAAACCAAACTGGACGGCATTCATGTCGGCCAAGGCGTGGATATCCGGGTGATCGGCGACCGTGCTCGCTTGCGCGGGCATGTGGAAAGCATCGTCGCCGGCATTGAAGACCGCGACCGCAGCAGCGGCAGCAACTTGCTGCCCAACGTCAACCCGGCGTTCAGTTGGGTGCGCCTGGCGCAGCGGATTCCGGTACGGATTGCCTTCGACGATGTACCGGCGGATTTCCGCATGATTGCCGGGCGCACCGCGACGGTGTCGATCATTGATGACAAAGACAAAACCGAGGAGCCCGCGAAATGAGCAAAGCCTCGGCTTTGGCGGTGGCCGGGTTAGGCCTGTTGCTGTCGGCGTGTCAGGTGGTCGGGCCGGATTATCACGTGCCGGACGACGCGGCCCTGCACCGTGAAGACTTGCAGGGCAACCTCGCGCCGAACGACAAAGACGTGGTGTCGGCGCCGGTGCCCAGCGACTGGTGGCGCTTGTATCAGGACCCGCGTCTCGACCAATTGGTGGAGCAGGCCATGGCCTCCAACACCGACCTGCGCGTGGCGGCGGCGAACCTGTCCCGGGCCCGGGCGCAGGTGGATGAAGCGCAAGCGGCGGGCGGCTGGAGCGGCGGCGTGAAGATGGGCGCCCAGCGTTTGCAGGAGTCCGGCGAAGCGTTCCTGCTGCCGGAAAAGGTGCCGGTGGCCAACGTCGGCGATATCGGCATTACCACGTCTTATCAATTCGACCTGTTCGGTACTTTGCAGCGCGGGATCGAAGCGGCCAAGGCCAATGCCGACGCCACCCAAGCCGCGGCGGACACGGCGCGCATCACCCTGGTGGCGGATGTGGTCCGGGCGTACACCCAGGTCTGCGCAGCGAATGAAGAACGGGAAATCGCCCAGCATTCCCTCGACCTGCAAGCCCAGAGCACCACGTTGACCCAGCGTCTGCGCGATGCCGGGCGTGGCGATGAAACCCAGGTCACCCGTTCGCAGACCCAGTTCAAATCCCTGCGTGCCGACATGCCTCGTTATGAAGCGGCGCGTCAGTCAGGGCTGTTCCGCTTGTCGATGCTGCTGGCCAAACCCCTGGATCAACTGCCGGCCGGCACTGACAGCTGCGCCGAACTGCCGAAGATTGCGCAATTGTTGCCAGTGGGTGACGGCGCCACGCTGCTCAAACGCCGTCCGGATGTGCGTCAGGCCGAGCGTCGTTTGGCTGCCGCAACCGCCGGTATCGGCATTGCCACCGGCGAGTTGTACCCGGACATCAGCATCGGCGCGACCGTCGGCACCGTCGGCCTGCTGGAAAACCTCGGCAAACCGTCGGCCAACCGCTGGGGCTTCGGCCCACTGCTGAGCTGGACCGTACCGTCCAACGGCTCCCGCGCACGAATCCGCGAAGCCGAAGCCTCGACTCAAGGTGCGCTGGCGCATTTTGACGGCGTGGTGCTCAACGCGATTCGCGAGACGCAAACCGGTCTGGCCCAGTACTCCGCGCTGCTGCAACGCCGGGATGCCCTGGCCGACGCCGAGCAGTCGGCACAACTGGCGGCGGACCAGACCCACCGCTTCTTCCAGGCCGGCCGCGCGTCGTTCCTGGCGGACCTGCAAGCCACCCGCACCTACACCGATGTCACCGCACAACTGGCCTCGGCCAACACCCAGGTCGCGATGAGCCAGATCGATTTGTTCCTGGCGCTGGGCGGCGGTTGGGAAAGCGGACGAACGCAAGCGTCACAACCCGGCAAACCCTGAGGCCGTTGCTATGCTTTGACTTGATGAGGTCGCGTGACGACTTCATCAGTCAAGGCTCGCGTTGGTCATGGGGACTCTAATAATGAAAAACCCTTATGCTCCCGGCTTCTGGTGCGCTATTGCGGCATTAGTCCTGCTGTCGGCCACCTATTTCTACGGCATCATGCTCGCCCACCAGATCGACAAGGCGCTGGTGTTCCTCGACAGCGCGGCGGCCTTGATTGCCGTGATGTCCATCGTCGTGGTCGCCTGGGCGTCGGTTCAGGGCACGCGCATCAAACGAAGACACCTCGAACAAGGCAAGACGCTGGTGCTGATTTGGGACACCAAAGTCGCGCTGCGTCGGGTCGAAACCGTGTTCGACCGCTATTTCTGGGGCAGCTACTGGCAACCGGGGCGCACGTTCCAGGAAGTCATGGGCGAACTCACCGGCACCCCGCTGGAAAAAAGCCTTGAAGCGCTGAAAACCCAATGCCTGGCGCTGGACAAGCAAGTCACCGAAGAAGGCTGGCACTGGCTCAACAACGCCCGCGAACTCTCCGACGTGGCCAACGCCATGGCCCGCGAACGCTATCAACTGGACTTCTGCGACCCGCGCGCGGAAATCACGGGCGGGGCGGTGATCAATCGGGATTTTGAAGTGTTGGTCTATACGTGGACGGCGCGGCTTAAGAGCTTTGATCATCAGTTGGATGAGATTGAAGTGCAGTATTCGTGAATCGTTGTTGTCTGGGCTGACGCCTTCGCGGGCAAGCCTCGCTCCTACAGGGGATCGCATCTCCCTTGTAGGAGCAAGGCTTGCCCGCGAAGGCGTTTTCATGAGCACTGAAACTCTCGACCCCCGCCACCTGTCCATAGACACTCTTTCACCTTTAAACATTGGGCCCTGCGCCCCCGCAAATGCTAATCTCCACCGCACTTTTGCGCAGTCGTGACCACGACCCGTCATGGGTTCAGGGAAGACGACCACTTTTTCAACAACGGACATTGATCGGGTAATTCATGAATAAATCAGCAGGCGTGCTTCTTGGAATTGTCGTCGCCATCGGTGCGATCAGCGCCGGCGGTGCCTGGTACACCGGCACTAAACTGGAAGGCGTGCTCAACGCCTCGGTTGCAGACGCCAACAAAGAACTGCAAACCGCGCTGGTAGGTTCCAATGGCACGGCGTCTCTGGAGCTGGTGTCCCTGGAACGTGGCGTGTTCAGCAGCACCGCGCATTACCGCCTCAAGGGCGAAGGCGAGATGTTCGGCGGTGCGCCGGTCGAGTTGCTCTTCGTTGATCGTGTCGAACACGGCCCGCTGCCGTTCTCGCGCCTGGCTTCGTTGAAATGGTTGCCGGTCATGGCCACCAACCACTTCGAGCTGGAAAAGACCCCGACCACGGAAAAATGGTTCGCCGCCGCCAACGGCCAGTCGCCGGTCAAAGGCGTGGTCAACATCGGTTACGACAACTCCACCAATGGCAATTTCGAATTGCTGCCGCTGGAAGTGGCGCTGGATGACAAGTCCAGCCTGAAGTTCTCCGGGCTGAACATGGACATCGCCGCCAACGCCCAGGCCCAGAAGGTCAAGGCCAACGGCTACATGGACAGCCTGAAGCTGACCACCGTGTCTGAAGATCAGGCGCCCGTGACGGTCGAGCTGAATGGCCTGACCCTGGCCAGCAACCTGGTGAAAAGCACCTATGGCTACTACACCGGCGAAAACACCCTCGAGCTGACCAGCAGCAAGACCACGTTCGGCGCCAAGCAGTCGATCGTCGGCGTCAACAAATTCGAAATGAAGAACCAGACCGAAGAATCCGGCACCAGCGCTTCCGGGCGTGCGGATTACAAGGTGGGCGAAATCTCGTTCAACGGCAAAACCGTCGGTTCGGCGCAGATGGCCATGAGCCTGAAGAACCTCGACATCCCGTCGACCATGTCGCTGATGCAGATTTACCAGACCAAGTTGCAGCCATATGAAAAAGCCGCCGCCGAAGCTGTCGCCGCCGGTCTGCCAGCCCCCGAGCTGAACCTGACGCCGGAAGAAGAAAAACAGGTCAAGGCCGGCCTGGAAAAACTGCTGGCCGCCGGTCCGCAGTTTGCGCTGGAGAACCTGTCGTTCAACACCGCCAACGGTGAAAGCCGCGCCAACCTGGTGGTCGACCTGACCAAACCAGCGTCCATGGACCTGCCACCGGATCAATTGGTCCGCCAGTTGATTGCGCTGCTGGACTTCAATCTGCAAGTGTCCAAGCCAATGCTCGTTGACCTGCTCAGCGTCCAGGCACAAGCCGATGGCCAGACCGACCCCAAGACCATCGTCGACCAGGCTACGGCTACCAGCGACATGTTCAGCAGCATGGCCGTTGGCACGCAATTGGCCAAACTGGACGGCACCAACGTCGTCACCAAACTGCATTACGCCAACAATCAGGTCGAATTCAACGGCCAGAAAATGACCGTTGAGCAGTTCGTCGGCTTCGTGATGGGCAAGCTCGGTGGTGCTGGGCAAGTCCAGTAACACCCCGGCAATACAGCGCAACGCCCGGCCTCTGTGCAACGCAGACGCCGGGCGTTTTGCTGTCTGGCGTTTGAGCGTGGCTGCAGCGTGACGCAGGGACCGTCACGAATCTGAATAAATATTGTGTTCTGAATAGTTGACCAAACTCGCGTGCAAGACTGCGCCCCGATTAACCGGATCTCCTCGATCCGGCCTTCCATTACGAATGGGCAAGGGGGCATCGCGACCCGGCTGGCCATGTAAGGATGCTGACAAATGCCGCGTTTTGCAGGTCCCTTTATTCATCGTGGTCTACGCCCCTTGTGGCGCGTGGCGTTGTGCAGCCAGTTGCTCTGGCCGACGCTGGCGTTTGCCGACACGCCGTACGACCAGATGGTTCGCGATGCCCGTGCGGGCAATTACGCGCCCGCGCTGACGGTGTTGCGCCAGGTGCCCGTGAGCCAGGCCACCACCGGCCAGGTCAGCGATCACTTGCAGATCGCCAGTTGGGCCGGGCTCGACGCCGAAGTGGTGCAGGTCTATGAAACCCAGGGCCGCAGCCGGGCGTTGCCGATCCAGGCGTTGACCGCCACGGCGCGGGCCTATCGCAACCTCAAGCGCTGGGAATCGGCGACCGAGGTCTACACCAAGGCCTTGGCGCTGGAGCCGCAGAACCCGGACCTGCAACTCGGCCTGGCCCTGACCCAGGCAGACGCCGGCAAACCCGACGACGCCGTGACCCGCACCAAAGCCCTGGTAGCCGCCAAACCGGACGATCCTGCCCGACGTCTGGCGCTGGCCTATGCCTTGACCCGCGCCGGCAAAAATTACGACGCACTGTTTGAATACGACCAGGCTTTCATCCGCTCCGGCAGCAAGCCGGACGTCGCCCGGGAATACGTGTTTGCCCTGCAACGTGCGCGCCTGCCGGAACCGGCCCTGCGCCTGGCCAAGCAGCGGCCGGGGCTGATCGATCCGGTGCATTTGCGCCTGATCGAAGGCGATCTGGCCGCCGAGCGTGTGCGTCTGGCGGAACTGGCCACCCGCAGCGAAAAAGAACGCTATGTCATCGCTGATCGAGCGCTGGCCGACTACGACCAATTGCTCGCCACCTGGACCCCGGACCCGGCGGCCCACGACGATGTCACCCGTTGGCGCATCGACCGCATGGGCGCGCTCAAGGCCCGGGCGCGCACCGCCGATGTGATCAGCGAGTACCAGAAGCTGATCGGCGAAGGCGGGAAGATTCCGACCTACGCCCTGCGCTGGGTGGCGTCGTCCTACCTGGACCAGCGCCAGCCGGAGATCGCCACGGACCTCTATCGCCAAGTGTTGATCGCGCCGGACGCCGATGTCGGTGATCGTCTTGAAGACAGCACCGCGCTCTATTACGCGCTGCTCGAAAGCGACAAGGCTGACGAAGCGCGCAAGGTCGCCGAGGACTTGGCCAAGGCCCAGAAACCACGGGTTGAACTCAAGGGTTTGCCGGTGGGCAATCCCAACGATGAGTGGATGGACGCGCAACAACTCGCCGCCCAGGCCGGGACCTACGGCGCCGATTTGCCGTCCGGCGAGCAGCGCTTGCAGACGTTGGTCGATCAGGCACCGGGCAACATCGGCTTGCGCCTGGCCCAGGCTGATCTGTACCTGGCCCGTGACTGGCCGCGCCGCGCCGAATTGCAGCTCAAGGAAACCGAAAGCATGGTCCCGCGAGACATGGGCCTGGAAGTGGCCCAGGCCCACACCGCCATGGATTTGCAGGAATGGCGGCAGATGGATGCGCTGACTGACGACGTGGCAGCACGTTTCCCGGACAACCGTCAGGTCCAGCGTTTGCAGCGCCAGCGCGCGGTGCATGACATGGCCGAGCTGCGGGTGCAGACCTACGGCGGCAAGAGTTATGGCGGTGGGGATAGCACGGCCGGTGCGGTCGCGGGCAGCAAGGATTTCGGGATCGAAACCGTGCTCTACAGCCCACCCATCGACGAAGACTGGCGGGTATTCGCCGGGGTCGGTTACGCCACGGGGGACTTCCAGGAAGGCACCGGGCGTGATCGCACGCAACGGCTTGGCGTGGAGCGGCGCACCCGCGACATGACCCTGGAAGCGGAAGTCTCCAATCACAACTTCGGCTACGGCAACAAGCAAGGCGCACGCCTGTCGATTGCCCGGGACATCGACGATCACTGGCAGTATGGCGGCAGCCTCGCTTACCTCTCGGCAGATACACCGCTGCGCGCGTTGAACAGCGACGTCACGGCCAACGGCGGCAGCGGTTTTATCCGCTGGCGCGCCAATGAAAGCCGCGAATGGAAACTGGCGGTCAGCCCCTCGCACTTCAGCGACGGCAACAACCGCGTCGAAGCGTTGCTGACCGGGCGCGAGGGCGTCTACACCGCGCCGAAGGTGCAAGTCGACCTCGGCCTGGAAGTCGGCACCAGCCACAACTCCGCGTCCGAGGACGTGCCGTACTTCAACCCCAAATCCGACTTCAGCGTGCTGCCGACAGTCAACGTCAACCACGTGCTGTATCGCCGCTACGAAACCTCCTGGAGCCAACAATTCCAGGCCGGCGCGGGCACTTACAGCCAACGCGACTTCGGCACCGGCGGCATCGGCCTGCTGGGCTACGGCCAGCGCTACAGCTGGAACGACGTGTTCGAGGTGGGCGGCTTGTTGACCGTGATCAACCGGCCTTACGACGGCGACCGCGAAACCGATCTGCGCCTGCTCGTCGACCTCACTTACCGCTTCTAGAAGAGTTTGAAGATGCCTTTTATCTCGCGTTTCATCCTTCTGCTGGGAGCGCTGCTGGTCAGCGCCTGCGCCCAGCAGGCCCCGGCGTTTACACCACCCGCCGAGCGCCCGGTGCCGGCCAACGAAAAACCGTGGCCGAAAAACCACGTGCTCGGCATCGCTTACCACGACGTCGAAGACCGCGACCCCGATCAAGCGGTGGTGGCGGTGCGCACCGAACGCATGATCGAGCAGTTGGCGTGGCTGCGGGAGAACAACTACAAACCGGTGACCGTCGACCAGATCATGGCCGCCCGCACCGGTGGCCCAGAGCTGCCGCCCAAGGCGATCCTGCTGAGTTTCGATGACGGTTATTCGAGCTTCTACACCCGCGTCATGCCGGTACTGCGCGCCTACAACTGGCACGCCTTGCTGGCGCCGGTCGGGGTGTGGATCGATACGCCGCTGAACCAACCGGTGGATTTCGCCGGCACACCGCGCCAGCGTTCGGACTTCCTGACCTGGGAGCAGATTCGGGAAATCTCCAAATCCGGGCTGGTGGAAATCGCCGCGCACACCGATGCCAGCCACAAAGGTGTACTGGCCAACCCGCAAGGCAACCTGCAACCGGCCGCCGCGACCCGTCGCTACGATGCGCTCGCGGGTCGCTACGAAACAGAAGCCGAGTTTCAGGCGCGGATGCGCGCCGACGTCGTGACCATCACCGAGAAAATCCGCAAGGTCACCGGTTACAAACCGCGTGTCTGGGTCTGGCCTTACGGCGCGGCGGACGGTACTTCGCTGCAAGTGGTGAGCGAGCAGGGCTATCAAATGGCCCTGACCCTGGACGACGGCCTCGATGCCCTCGACAACCTGATGAGCAGCCCGCGCTTCCTGGTGGCCTCGGACCCGGACGGTGAGCACTTCGCCAACAGCATCGTCTCGGTGCAGGCCGAATCGCCGATGCGCGTGGTGCATGTGGACCTGGATAACGTCTACGACGCCGACCCGGCGCAGTTGGAAATCAACCTCGGCAAACTGATCCAGCGCATGGCCGACATGGGCGCCAATACTGTGTTCCTGCAGGCGTTCGCCGACCCGAAAGGCGACGGCCTGGTGCATTCGTTGTACTTCCCCAACCGTCACCTGCCGGTGCGCGCCGATATCTTCGACCGCGTCGCCTGGCAGTTGCGTACCCGGGCTCACGTTAAAGTCTTCGCCTGGATGCCGGTGCTGAGTTTTGCCCTGGATTCCAAGCTGCCCCGCGTCACCCGTTGGGACCCGAAGACCGGGACCACGTCGGTGGACCCGGACCAATACAAACGCCTGTCGCCGTTCGACCCGAACGTGCGCCGGATCATCGGTGAAATCTACGAAGACGTGGCGCGCCTGACCTCGGTCGACGGCATCCTCTATCACGACGACGCCGTGCTGTCGGACTTCGAAGACGCCGGCCCCGAAGCGCTCAAGGTCTATGCCGCCAACGGCTTGCCGGGCTCGATAGCGGCGCTGCGCGATGACCCGGCCACGCTGCAACGCTGGACGCGGTTCAAGAGCCGTTACCTGATCGACTTCACCAAAGAGCTGACCGCCAAGGTCCGCGCCATTCGCGGCCCGCAGGTGCTGACCGCGCGCAATATCTTCGCCGAGCCGATGCTCAACCCCGAGAGCGAAGCCTGGTTTGCGCAGAACCTCGACGACTTCCTCGGCACCTACGACTGGACGGCGCCGATGGCCATGCCACTGATGGAAAAACAGAGCCTCGCGCAATCCGGGCCCTGGCTCGAAGCGTTGGTGGCGACGGTCAAGGCGCGTCCCGGTGCGCTTGAACGCACGGTGTTCGAATTGCAGGCCAAGGACTGGACCAAACAGACCGATGCCGACATCGACGGCGCGCAGCTGAGCGACTGGATGGGCCGCCTCAAGCGTCAGGGCGCCACCAGTTTCGGCTACTACCCGGACAATTTCCTAGAGAACCAGCCGGACCTGAAAACCGTGCGGCCCGCGCTCTCCAACAAGTGGAATCCATAACATGCTGGATAGACTGCTGGCCCTGCTGGTTCTGGCGATCGTCCTGGGGATTCCCCTGGGGCTGATCTTCCTGGTCACCGGGCAATTTCTGATGGACTTCGTGTTCTTTTATCCCCTGTTCATGTCCGGATTGTGGATCGCCGGCGGCCTGTATTTCTGGCTGCACTGGGAGCGGCACTGGCCCTGGCAGGACGATACTTTGCCGCCGCCGCTGGCTGGCGAGCCGCTGATTTCGATCCTGATCCCTTGCTACAACGAAGGTGACAACGCCGCCGACACCATCCACGCGGCGCTGGCCCAGCATTACCCGAACATCGAAGTGATCGCGATCAACGACGGCTCCAAGGACAACACCGCCGCTGTGCTCGACGCACTGGCCGCGCAAGACCCACGCCTGCGGGTGCTGCACCTGGCGGAAAACCAGGGCAAAGCCGTGGCCCTGCGCATGGGTGCCATCGCGGCGCACAGCGAATACTTGGTGTGCATCGACGGTGATGCATTGCTGGCGCCAAACACTGCGGCGTATCTGGTGGCGCCAATGCTCGATAACGCGCGCCTCGGCGCCGTGACCGGCAACCCGCGCATCCGCACCCGTTCGACGCTGGTGGGCCGGGTTCAGGTCGGTGAGTTCTCGTCGATCATTGGTTTGATCAAGCGCACGCAACGGGTGTTCGGGCGGATCTTCACCGTCTCCGGGGTGATCGTCGCGTTCCGCCGTTCGGCGCTGAACCGGGTCGGCTACTGGAGCCCGGACATGATCACCGAAGACATCGACATCAGCTGGAAACTGCAACTGGACCACTGGAGCATCTTCTACGAGCCCCGCGCCCTGTGCTGGATCCTGATGCCGGAAACCCTCGGCGGCCTGTGGAAACAGCGGTTGCGCTGGGCCCAGGGCGGCGCCGAAGTGTTGTTCAAGAACATCCGCGGCATCTGGCAGTACCGCCATCGCTACCTCTGGCCGCTGCTGTTCGAATACTGCTTGTCCACCGGGTGGGCCTTCACTTTCTTGCTGTCGGTGATCTTCTGGGGCGTGGGCAAGTTTGTCGAAATGCCTTCTGCAATCGCGGTGGACCATTTGCTGCCGCCCGCGTTTACCGGGTTGCTGTTGGCCATGGTCTGCCTGTTGCAGTTTGCGGTCAGCATCCTGATCGACCGGCGTTATGAAAAGGGCCTGGGCAAGACCATGTTCTGGGTCGTCTGGTACCCGTTGATGTTCTGGCTCATCAGTCTGCTGACGACGCTGGTGAGTTTTCCGAAAGTGCTGTTCGGCCAACATCAGAAACGCGCGCGCTGGGTCAGTCCCGACCGGGGCATCAAGCCGTTTGACGATGAGGAGGAAGTCATCAAATGAAAATCATCAGAACCCGGCAGCGACCGTTCCTGGTCGTGATCGATGCCTTTTTCACGGTGCTGGCCTGGATCGGCCTGCTCTATCTGCTGGTGCGCGGGTTGTGGCCGCTGATTGATACCCACGACGGGCCGCGTATTGATGCGTCGGTGTTCGACGCCCTCGGCACGTTGCAGATTTATTTGTGGGTGGCGGTGTTGAACGCGGTGATCCTGATTTCCTGGGCGCGTTATCAGCATCGCAAGAGCAAGAGCTTTGCCCAACGTCGCCTGCCTGCGCCGGTGGTGGATGACATCGGCTTGAGCAAAAGTTTCAAGTTGACCGGTGATCGTCTGGAGAAGCTGCGTACGCCGGGCTCGATGACCATTCACAACAATCAGGAGGGCGATGTGAGCCATGTGATCACTCACTACTTCCCGATTGAACCAGCGCTGCGATCGTCACCGCTGGCGCCGTTGGAGCATCCGTTGGTGATTCGATTGCCGGCCGAAGATGACGAAAACCGCGAACCGGTGATCCATCTCTAAATTCGACACAAATCCCTGTAGGAGCGAGGCTTGCCCGCGAAGGCGATTTTACGGACGCCATCGCGGGCAAGCCTTGCTCCTACCGATTTCAACGTCAATTCAGATCCCGCACCAACCGCCACGCCTCATCCACCGGCAACGGCTGTTTCATCCGCTCCGCCAACATCGCCATCGCTCGCTCCTCATCGCAGGCCACCGCCGCCACCACCACCCCGTGCTTGCCGAACAGGCCAATAAACGGCGGATGGTATGGATCACCCTTGAACTCCACCTCGTCCCAACTCTCGGCATGGCCCAGGTAGTCGTAGTTTTTGCCGAAATGCCAGGTCCAGAAATACGGCACATCGAGGTAATGCTCATCGCCACCGAGCATGTTCGCGGCCGCGATCCGCGCCTGTTGCTGCGCCAGGCGCCAGTGCTCGATCCGTTGCGGCTGACCGTTGAGCGGGAAGGTCGCGATATCACCGACGGCCCACAGTCCATCGCTCACGCGCATGCCGCCGTCGACTTTCAGCGACTGGTCTTTTTCCTTGGGCAGATCGGCAAACACGTCGGTGGCCGGGGTGACGCCGATCCCGACCAGCACCAGATCCGCCGGCAAGCGCTGGCCGTTATCCAGCAGCACTGCTTCGACCTTGCCCGAACCTTCGATGGACGTGGCTTCGCCATCGGTGTGAAAAACCACGCCGTGGGCCACATGCCGGGCGCGAATCGCCTTGCCGACGGTCTCGCCAAACTGCGCCGCGAACGGCACGGCGTGGCGGGCGAGCACGGTCACGTCCAGGCCATAGGTGCGCAGGGCCGAGGCCGATTCCAGGGCAATGAAACTGTCGCCGATGATCACGGCTTTCTGGCCGGGTCTGGCGGCTTCCAGAATCCGTGTTGCCTGGTCCTTCGAGCGCAGTAGAAACACCTGCGGCAGCTCGGCGCCGGGCAGTTCCAAAGGTTTGGGGAGGCCGCCGGTGGCGAGCAATGCGGCATCGTAGCTCAGGGTTTGGCCATCGGTCAGTTTCAAGGTTTTGTGTTGCGCGTCGAAGCTGGCGACTTCGCCGCGCAGGCGTTCGATGCGCTGTTTGCCGTAAAAAGCCTGGTCGCGCAGGGGCGGGACTTCGTCCGGCGGCATTTCCCCGGCGATCACGAATTTGCTCAGCACGGTGCGGTCGTAGCCGGCGTCGGCTTCCCGGTCGATCAGTTGGATTCGGCCGCCAAAGCCTTTTTCACGCAGGGCGGCCGCTGCGGCGGTGCCTGCGGCGCCCGCACCAATGATCACAAAGATGCGCTCATCGTCGGCGGGCGGCGTATGGGCGTCGACCATCGGCTGGTCGTCGACCCAAACCTCGTCGTCGCGCATTTCCAGCGGGTAGCGCATGAGACCATCCAGTGACGGTGGCTCGCACAGCGCACCGTCTTCGATGCGATAAGCAGCCTTGTGCCACGGACAGATCAGCCGCCCGTGACACAGCGCGCCCTCGGCCAGCGGCGCCCCGGCGTGGGGGCACTCGCCCTGGAAGGCGCGCAACTGATCGCCGACCCGCAGCAACACAATTTTGGTGTCGGCGATCTTGACTTCAAGACCCCGGTTTTCCGGCACATCGGCGAAACGGGCGACGCGATGCAGGGCCATGAGCGCTCTCCAGACAGGGGTTTCTCTATTGAGTTTGGCCCTTATCCCGAGGTTCAGCCCAATTCCTACTGCCACCGCGTCAACGGTACGGCTATAGTCTGCGAGCCGACGACGGCCTAATCCGCACAAGGTGCTCCGGTAATGACCCGATTGACCTCTCTGAACCCTTGGCTGGCGGCCGTTGCAGTCGCCCTTTGCGTGCAAATACCCGTGCAGGCCCAGGAGCGTTTCACCCTCAACATCCCCGGTGTCACGGACGATCGACTGTTTACGTCGGCGGCGGCCAGCGATGCGCCCAATTGTGGCGGGCATAACCAATCGCCGGCCCTGAACTGGAACGCCGGCCCGGCGGGCACCCTCAGCTACGCGATCGTCATGCACGACCCCGACGGCGGGAAAGGCCAGGGCGTCGATCATTGGGTGCATTACGGCATCAAGGCGAGCACCCACCAGATCCCGGCGGGTGTCGGCGCGAAAGGCGCCCTCGAAGGCGTCGGTGGCACCAACGTCAAAGGCACCACGACTTACGTCGGCCCTTGCCCGCCGGTCGGCGACAGCGCGCACCACTACATCATCCAGATCTACGCCCTGGACCTGGCCCCGGACGCCTTGCCCGCCGGCCTGACCCGCGCGCAACTGCTGGAAAAAATCAAGGATCACGTGCTGCGCAACAGCAGCGTGGTGCGGCGTTATCACCGCTGAAGATTTTTTTCTTAGCGGTTTAACCCGAATCTGGCGGGCTGCCCGTCTCAGAGGATGAATGGATCAATTTCCTCCTGAGGTCAGCCCCCATGTCCCTCCCTCTGCATTTTCTGCGTCCGGCCGCCCATGGTTTCGCCATCGGGTTGCTGCTGGCTGTTGCTGGTTGTGGTGTTTCGTCCAAGCCTGATTCCGCTGTAGTTGCGCCGTCGCCACCGTTGCCGTCATCGGCTCAAGGTGAGTTGAAGACTGAAGTCGCGGTCATGGCGGATGTCACGATGGCCAAGCGCAGTGTGCGTGCAGCGCCGATGGCCAGTTTTGCACCGATGTCTGAAGCCGCTCCGCCCGGCTATCAGGATGAGCAGCGCGAGCAGTATCAAGCGTTGGCCGATAACCCGATCCACAGCGTGGCCGAGGCGCCGGTCTCGACCTTCAGCGCTGACGTCGATACCGGCGCCTACGCCAACGTCCGCCGCTTGCTGAATCAGGGGCGCCTGCCGCCAGAAGGCGCGGTGCGGCTGGAGGAGATGGTCAATTACTTTCCCTACGATTACGCCTTGCCCACCGATGGCTCGCCGTTCGGCGTGACCACCGAACTGGCGCCGTCGCCGTGGAACCCGCATACCCGGTTGCTGCGCATCGGTATCAAGGCTTCGGATCGCGCAGTGTCGGAGCTGGCCCCGGCGAATCTGGTATTTCTGGTGGATGTGTCCGGCTCGATGGACCGCCGTGAGGGTTTGCCGCTGGTCAAAAGCACTCTGAAATTGCTGGTCGATCAACTGCGCGAACAGGATCGGGTGTCGCTGGTGGTCTACGCTGGCGAATCTCGTGTCGTGCTTGAGCCCACTTCCGGACGGGACAAAGCGAAGATTCGTACAGCCATCGACCAACTGACTGCGGGCGGCTCAACCGCTGGCGCATCGGGCATCGAACTGGCCTATCAAATGGCACAACAGGCCTTCATCCCCAAAGGTATCAACCGCATCCTGTTGGCCACCGACGGCGACTTCAACGTCGGCATCAGCGACTTCGACAGCCTCAAGCAAATGGCGGTGGATAAACGCAAGACCGGCATTTCCCTGACCACGTTGGGTTTTGGTGTGGATAACTACAATGAACACCTGATGGAGCAACTGGCCGATGCCGGCGACGGTAACTACGCCTACATCGACAACCTGCGTGAGGCGCGCAAGGTGCTGGTGGATCAACTCGGCTCGACCCTCGATGTAGTGGCGAAGAACGTGAAGCTGCAAGTGGAGTTCAACCCGGCGCAGGTCAGCGAATATCGGCTGTTGGGGTATGAGAATCGTGCGTTGAAGCGTGAGGATTTCAGTAATGACAAGGTCGATGCCGGGGAAATCGGTGCAGGGCATACGGTGACGGCGTTGTATGAAATTGTCCCTGTGGGCGAGAAGGGGTGGTTGGAGCCGTTGCGTTATGGTGATGCAGCGTCAGGCGCTTCCGGGAAATCCGCGGAAATGGCCATGTTGCGTGTGCGATATCAGTTGCCGGAAGGTGGGAATAGTCGCTTGATCGAGCGCCCGATTGCTTCGAGCTCGGCACCTGCCAGCGATGATCTGCGCTTTGCGGCGGCGGTGGCAGCGTTTTCACAGCAGTTGAAGGACGGCCGCTACACCGGCGATTTCAGCCTCAAAGACACCGAAGCCCTGGCCCGCGGCGCCCGGGGTGATGACCGCTTCGGCTTGCGCGCTGAGTTCGTGCAACTGGTCGAATTGGCCCAGAGCCTGCGGACTTCCACGGCCTCCAATCAACAAGCCCACGCCAACCGCATCGAGTGAAGGGGATCATCACCGATATGACCGCTCCTGAAATGAGCACCGACGCCAGCAGCGACGAATCGCTGCTGGCGCGCTATCGATCCGGCGACGGGCCGGCGTTCGAGATCTTGTACGCCCGCCACCGTCAGGGACTTTATCGATTCCTCCTCGGCCTCAGCGGCAAGGCTGAACTGGCCGAAGAGGTCTACCAGGACACCTGGCTCAGCCTGATCCGCAGCACCAGTCAGCCACAAGGCCGGGCGAATTTTCGTACCTGGCTCTACCAGATTGCCCGCAACCGACTGATCGACCACTGGCGCAAACATGGCATCCACAACCCCTTGCACGACAGCTACGACGAACAGGCCCACGCCGTGATCGACCACGCCGCCGACCCCGAACAACTGCTGAGCCTGAGCCGCGACACCCAGCGCCTCGAAACCGCCCTGCAAACCCTGCCCGCCGACCAACGGGAAGTCTTCCTGCTGCGCGCCCACGGCGACCTCGACCTGCCCCAAATCGCCACCCTCACCGAAACACCGCTGGAAACCGTCAAAAGCCGCTTGCGCTACGCCCAGCAAAAACTGCGTCGGCTGCTGGCCGAGGAGGTACTGACATGACTGACGCCCGCTCGAATAAAGAAGACGAAGTGTTGAAGCACTATCGTGAACACAGCAACGATGGCCCGCCGTCGCATCTCGACGCTTTCATCCTCGCCGCCGCCCATCGGGAAGCACCTGTACACAAACCGAACCTGTGGCAGCGCTGGGTCCAGGCCTGCCAGAAACCCCGTTGGCAGGTGGCGTTTGCCAGCCTGGTTGGCGTCGCACTGATGCTGGCACTGGTGCAACGCACGCCCGAGCAAGCGCCGCAATTCGACTCCGCCCCAGCGCCCAAAACGTCATCCTTTGCAGCCAAGAAAGAAGCCCCGGCACCGATTGCACGTTCGTTGTCCGCCCCGGCTGGCGCGTTATCCGCCCCTGCACCCGCCGCGCCGATGGCTGATTACGCCGCGCCCGCACAGAGCGAATCCATCAACGCGGAAATGGCTGACGAAGCCAAGGTCAGCAAACGCGCCGCTGCCCCGGTGAAAACCCTCGACGATCAACTGCATGAAGTCCTGCGCCTGCAAAACACCGGTCAAACCCAAGCCGCCGACGAACTGATGAAGACCCTGCACAAACGCTACCCCAACGAAAACCTCACCACCCGACTCAAGGCCCTGAAGAAAAACTGAGCCCCGGCCCTCCACCCATTTGGCAACCAGCCCCGAAAGCGCGCACTATCGGGGCATAGCCGATGCGTTGGAGGAAGCCGTGGCGAAAAAAATCGATCGCATCGCCCAAATGCTCAACTGCCCGAAGAAGGGGGAAGAGCTGAGGCGGGGGATAATTGAGAGTCGTAAGGAATTTCTGCTGAACAAGCAGGAAGCAGGCGTTCCCGAGGAAGACACCGTTGAGGATGAGGTGTTGGAGGATGGGGACGAGGATGATGAGGAATATGACGAGTTTGATTGGACGACTGAATGATAAAAAACCGCTTAGGCGGTTTTTTATTGGCTTCAGTTATTCGGCTAAGCCGAACAACTGAAACCTTCAGCATCTCGCTCATTCTGAGATTTACAGGACCCACAAAAAAGCCCCAAACCCTAAGGGCCTGAGGCTTTCTCGTTTCTTCTATATGGTGCCTAGGCGTCGTTTGAACTGGGCTCTGCGGGCCCCATTCTATAAGGGTTTGGTCAGTGGTGTTTCGGTTAGGCATACACGTGGGCATACACGGTCCATGCTGCTGGTAGGGTATTGGCTTGAAAACCTACCCCATGCAATGAGCTAGCACTGGTAGCGATCTTTAATGACTCTGTCGAAATACGACCCTTTGGAGCCTGCCGCCATCAAACCCTGATATACGCCTGATGGCACGCGGCAGAAGTCGTATGTGCGACCTTGTTTGAACGTGATTTTCATCCGTGCTGTGGTGGCGTCGTAGCCTACAGCCGTGATTGCCGACGAGTTCACACTAATCATATCCATAGTGCTTTCCCTAACTCTCACTGCCAACCGACCTGGTAGCTTGGCTTTTGATACTAGCCGATGACTGGCAGCTATGGGTCGAGAGGTACCCGTCATTCGGATAAAGATTGACCGCCAAATCTGTGTGCAATCGCCAAATGTTTGCAGACGCCTCCTATCCGCTGGTTTGTTCCCTCACTCACTATCAGTGGACTACTGACGCCTACGGCGACTACAGCAGTGAAGGGCGGGCAGGCTAAAATTTTGGGCAAGCGAGAGAAATAAGTTCAGATTTTTCCTAGAGACCGCCCACCATCACATGCGGTAACCTCGCGGCGCCTAAACAACGCTCTTGGCCTCCACTGACGGGGGTTTTTATGCACGACAAGGACGACGAATGATTTCCTCTGCTCGATTGGGTGACAAACATGTCTGCCCATTTACCGGGGCACGGTACTACCCCGATTGCCTCTGCCTCCGCTGACACAAACATCAACCTCATGGGTTCTGCTCGTGTGGGCGATACCTGTGGGTGTGGCGCTGTTATCACGACCGGGTTTCCGTCCATCCAAGTGAACGGGCGTCCTATGGTTCATTTGGGCAGTCCTACCAGTCACGGCGGAACCATCATTACTGGGTCAGGCGATGTCGGTGGCGGCTTTGTCATGGGGGATGCTGGCGGCGCAACAATCATCAACTTCATGGCACTCGGAGCATTTCGGCCCGACGGCACTGTGGACGATGAGAAAATGGCCACACTGCTGGCTGATCCGAAGCTGACAGAGAAGGCAACCGCTGCTAATGCTTTGGTAGATCCCAAGGCAGCTACTAAGCAGCCGGACGCGAAGCCCGGGCCTAAGCCAGAGGCGGAACCTGTTGCTTGCAACGACCCTGACGAAATGGAAGGGCTGGCTAACTATATCGCCGATGAGATGAACCGAAACATCTTGAGTTCGGAAGTTTTATCGATGCAAAGGCTTAATAACTATGATCCCGCCTCGCCGGACAGGACGCCCCGCTACTCAAAGGCTTGGGCGGGCCAGCTGCACGTGCGCTAAACAAGTACAGAGACATCGCTACATCGTGGGCAATCTGGACAAGTAAAGTGGGTCCCCAGATGGACTGGGATCATAAACCTAAGCTCCGTAAGCTGTTTGTTGGCGTCTACCACAAACAGGGGGCTTATGAATATTTCTACGACATCTGGTCGAACGTTCACTATGGATACGTTGGAATCATAGGGGGCATGTCGGAAAGCGAGCTACTGGATGGCGCAGGGGCTGCACAATTTTTGTGGGACGCTGCTACCAAAGGTGGACCACATAAAACGGCGAGCTCATGGACCGAACCGCGATCATGGGACGGTGTTGGCGATAGAGTATCGATTAAAATTGGGATGAAGCTCGCCAAACAGCACCCCACAGGTGGGGTAACCGCGAAGATGATCATGGACGAAGTGTTAGCAGTACCACCAGAGAACTGGGGAGAGGGAATCCGTGTCCACGAATGTAAGTAAGCGTCGGCCATGGTACATACGGCTACTGTGGTTACCTGTGCTGTATTTTGCGGTCACTCACTGGGATATAGCCCTGCCAACCGTAAATGTTCATTACTCTAAAGCAGGGAGAGATGAGTTTCGGTACATCTGGAACGTTCAAGACCGGATTTATAAAGGGGGAATGCTTCCCGGTGGTGGTGCGATTGATAATGGCGTGCTTTTTCCTGACGACGAGTTCTTCATGGAATTTTCGTGGTGGAGCAAAAAAGAAGGGCGTAATCATTGCATCAGCGTCACGCCGAAGTGGCCTAACACCGATATTTACCTAGACGCAGATGGCAACATTGATATGCGAAAAGAGAGCGGTACTGACGTAGACAGGTTGAAGGAGTGTCAATGGGACCGAGCCAAGCCTTAGACAGATGCCTGCGTTGCAGGCTAAATCATGCTGGTCGCGCGCTCACACCAAAGAACTGTCACTCTGCGCGGCGTAAAACGAACTGCGTGAACGAGTGACTTTTACAGTGCTGAATTTTTAGGTGGTTAAATATGAAGCTCAAGGCTGGCATGCGTAATTTTTTATTATGGGTTTTCATTCTTTTATTTATAGTCTCCACCAACACCTTGGTATACGTTTCATCGCTACTGAACTTCAAAGATAGTTCGCAGCTTATTTTCGTCTTTAGTTTGTATCTTCTTGTATATATTGTGGCTTTGATTTTATTAGTTTGGGTGTGGCAGTTTTTACATAAATTTCTAGCGGTTAAATCATTGCCAGGCCAAAAAATATTGGCCACTTATGAGGTGACTTTTGAAGAGTATGAAAAAATTAAAGTTTTTTTGGCTGAAGTCAGAGCCTAGATGTAACGCTCTAAAATAGGATTTTTTGCAGGTTTAACTGATGTGTTTGAGAACAGGGGGCGGGGAGCAATGGAGCCGAAGGTGCACTTGAGCCTAGCGCCTGCCCGCATACTCCTGTGGATTGTCGTTTCGGAAAAGAGGGACACGGAAAAGAGCGGAAAAGAGGGACAGATTTATTTTCTGAAAAGAGGGACAGATTTATTTTCTCGGAGCCCATCAGAATCCAAATGGATCATGGGTTTGCGCATAACTGAAACGAGACACCACAAATCCTTCTCTTCCGGATTTCCGAAAGCTGCTGGAAACTCGCGAGAGATGGTTCACGGCAGTTGTAAACTCTAAGTTGACAACTGCCCTACCGACCCAAGCCCCATTGATCAAACACCTGAATTGGCCACTTGGGATACCAGCACCCACAAAAAAGCCCCAGTCCCTACGGGCCTGAGGCTTTCTCGTTTCTTCTATATGGTGCACCAGGCGGGATTCGAACCCACGACCACTGCCTTCGGAGGGCAGTACTCTATCCAGCTGAGCTACTGGTGCAAGCGGGCGCCATGATACTCATAAGCGTTGCGGGCGTCCATGCTGCTGAATCGCCTGTGTTTTTCCAAGCTGTAACAGCCGTTTGCTACGTTGATCAGAAAAAATCCGCAAATGCGGCGTTTTCGTTCTTTTTTTCGAACGGGCTATTGTCCTTTCCCGGCATTGATCCTAGGATTCGTTCGAGATTTCAAACGCTCTTGTCTGGGTGCTGAACCGCACGAGTTTCGATCAGTGCGCTATTTATGTGCTTCAGCCCGGTGAATGATTTCCCTGACGGCAGCCTTTGAGGCGCCTTTCTACAATCATAATTCGCTCCGCGCTGGTCGCGGTGCTGTTAAGGAAAGCCGACATGCAGCTTAAAGACACCCAGTTGTTCCGCCAGCAAGCCTTTATCGATGGCGCTTGGGTCGATGCGGACAACGGTCAGACGATCAAGGTCAATAACCCGGCAACGGGCGAAATTCTGGGCACTGTGCCGAAGATGGGCGCTGCCGAAACCCGCCGTGCCATCGAAGCCGCTGACAAAGCGCTGCCGGCCTGGCGTGCACTGACCGCCAAGGACCGTGCGAACAAGCTGCGTCGCTGGTTCGAACTGATCATCGAGAACCAGGACGACCTGGCTCGCCTGATGACCCTCGAGCAAGGCAAGCCATTGGCCGAAGCCAAGGGCGAAATCGTTTACGCCGCTTCCTTTATTGAGTGGTTCGCCGAAGAAGCCAAGCGCGTCTACGGTGATGTGATTCCGGGTCACCAGCCAGACAAGCGCTTGATCGTGATCAAGCAGCCTATCGGCGTGACCGCAGCAATCACCCCGTGGAACTTCCCGGCCGCGATGATCACCCGTAAGGCCGGCCCGGCCCTGGCTGCCGGTTGCACCATGGTGCTCAAGCCTGCTTCGCAAACCCCGTTCTCCGCATTCGCTCTGGCTGAACTGGCCCAGCGTGCCGGTATTCCGAACGGTGTGTTCAGCGTGGTGTCCGGCAGCGCCGGCGATATCGGCAGCGAGCTGACCAGCAACCCGATCGTGCGCAAACTGTCCTTCACCGGCTCGACCGAAATCGGTCGTCAGTTGATGGCTGAATGCGCCAAGGACATCAAGAAAGTGTCCCTGGAATTGGGCGGCAACGCGCCGTTCATCGTGTTCGACGACGCGGACCTGGATAAGGCCGTCGAAGGCGCGATCATTTCCAAGTACCGCAACAACGGCCAGACCTGCGTCTGCGCCAACCGTCTGTACATTCAGGATTCGGTCTACGACGCGTTCGCCGAGAAGCTGAAAGTGGCGGTGGCCAAGCTCAAGATCGGCAACGGTCTGGAAGAAGGCACCACCACTGGCCCGCTGATCGACGAAAAAGCCGTGGCCAAGGTTCAAGAGCACATTGCTGACGCGATCAGCAAAGGCGCGACCGTTCTGGCGGGCGGCAAGGTCATGGAAGGCAACTTCTTTGAGCCGACCATCCTGACCAACGTGCCGAAAAACGCTGCAGTGGCCAAGGAAGAAACCTTCGGTCCACTGGCGCCGCTGTTCCGCTTCAAAGACGAAGCCGAAGTGATCGCGATGTCCAACGACACCGAGTTCGGCCTGGCTTCGTACTTCTATGCCCGTGACCTGGGCCGTGTGTTCCGTGTGGCTGAAGCCCTGGAATACGGCATGGTCGGCGTCAACACCGGGTTGATCTCCAACGAAGTCGCGCCGTTCGGCGGCATCAAGGCGTCGGGCCTGGGCCGTGAAGGCTCCAAGTACGGCATCGAAGATTACCTGGAAATCAAATACCTCTGCCTGGGCATCTAAGCTCGGCAGACGGGAATGCAATAAGCGGAAAGGGCACGAGAGCGCTGTCCCTTTCTGCGCTTCAAATGGAATTTTCTCTGTGGCCGGGAACGCTGTGACAGTCGATCATCGAATGCTGCCGTAGTTGCCTCCCCGCCGCATTTTCCTTGAACTACGCCGCCCGATGAGCGGTGAATGAGGACTTTATGAGCAAGACTAACGCTTCCCTGATGAAACGCCGCGAAGCCGCTGTACCACGCGGTGTTGGCCAGATTCACCCGATCTTCGCCGAGTCCGCGAAGAACGCCACCGTGACCGACGTTGAAGGTCGCGAGTTCATCGACTTCGCCGGCGGTATCGCCGTGCTGAACACCGGTCACCTGCACCCGAAAATCATCGCCGCCGTGACCGCGCAGTTGAACAAGCTGACTCACACCTGCTTCCAGGTACTGGCCTACGAGCCGTACGTTGAGCTGTGCGAAAAAATCAACGCCAAGGTGCCAGGTGATTTCGCCAAGAAAACCCTGCTGGTGACCACTGGTTCCGAAGCGGTAGAGAACGCCGTGAAAATCGCCCGTGCCGCCACTGGCCGCGCCGGCGTGATCGCGTTCACCGGCGCTTACCACGGTCGCACCATGATGACCCTGGGCCTGACCGGTAAAGTCGTGCCTTACTCGGCCGGCATGGGCCTGATGCCAGGCGGCATCTTCCGCGCGCTGTACCCGAACGAACTGCACGGTGTGAGCGTCGACGACTCGATCGCCAGCATCGAACGCATCTTCAAGAACGACGCCGAGCCGCGTGATATCGCTGCGATCATCATCGAGCCAGTTCAGGGCGAAGGTGGTTTCTACGTCGCGCCTAAAGAATTCATGAAGCGTCTGCGCGCCCTGTGCGACCAGCACGGCATCCTGTTGATCGCTGACGAAGTGCAAACCGGCGCTGGCCGTACCGGCACTTTCTTCGCCATGGAACAGATGGGCGTTGCTGCCGACCTGACCACCTTCGCCAAATCCATCGCTGGCGGCTTCCCGTTGGCCGGTGTGTGCGGCAAGGCCGAATACATGGACGCCATTGCGCCAGGCGGCCTGGGCGGCACCTACGCCGGTAGCCCGATCGCTTGCGCCGCAGCCCTGGCCGTGATGGAAGTGTTCGAAGAAGAACACCTGCTGGATCGCTGCAAGGCTGTTGGCGAGCGTCTGGTTACTGGCCTGAAAGCCATTCAAGCCAAGTACCCGGTGATCGGTGAAGTCCGTGCCCTGGGCGCCATGATCGCGGTCGAGCTGTTTGTTGATGGCGACAGCCACAAGCCGAACGCTCCAGCAGTGGCAGCGGTTGTGGCCAAGGCGCGCGACAAGGGTCTGATCCTGCTGTCCTGCGGCACCTACGGCAACGTTCTGCGCGTCCTGGTACCGCTGACTTCGCCGGACGAGCAACTGGACAAAGGTCTGGCCATCATCGAAGAGTGCTTCTCGGAGCTGTAATCGACCGAGTGTGACCTGATCGACAAAAAAACCCGCCTCGGCGGGTTTTTTCGTGTCCGCGGAACACATCGTGCTGTATCGAATGGCCAGCATTGACTAAGGTTCAGGCATTGCCATTGGAGTAGACGAATGACCGCTGTGGTGTTGCCCGCTGTTCCGCGAGTACTGATTGCCGAGGCCGATCCCTGGTCCCGCGACCTGCTCAAACAGGTGTTGTTGAATGTGCGCTGCGACGCACGGCTGGACCTGTGTGCCGACGGCCAGCAGGCGATGGAGCTGTTGGCAGAAGTGCCCTACGACCTGGTGATCGTTGACTGGGAGTTGCCGGGCATCGATGGCCTGACCGTTTTGCGCAGTGTCCGTCAGCGCAAACGTAATCCGCCGTTGCCGTTCATTCTGATGAGCAGCCGCAACGACAGCGCGAGCGTGCGCGAAGCCTTGCCCCTGGCGCCCACCGCGTACCTGACCAAACCCCTGGACATGGAAGGCCTGACCCATCGTCTGCAAGATTTACTGCTGAACGCCGGTGAAGAGGTGTCCTGCGAGGCGCCAACGCTGTCGCCGGGGATGACCTTGTCGGTGTACCTGGAGCGGCGACGTGAGTCGACAGACGGTGCGGCGTTGATGACCGACGTGCAGTTGGCGGTGAAACGCAGCCTCAACCCCAATGGCCTCGACCTGACGCTGCTGGAAGGCGAGATCCGCAATGACCCGCAAATCACGGCCGTGCTGATCGCCGCTGCCAACAGTGCGGCCCAGCATCACGGCGTGGCGGTGCAAACCCTGTCCCAGGCGTTGCATCGCCTCGGCACCGCGCAAAGCATGAACCTGATTTTGGGCTTGGCCCTCAAGCGTTGCGCGCGGCTGAGCGATCCGCAATTGGCGGACTACGCCGAACGTTATTGGGAACTGTCGCTGCGCACCGCCGAATATGGCCGGACTTTGGCGCGCTTGCTGGACCTGGATCAGGAGCGCTGCTATTGCGCGGGGATGTTGCATCGTCTCGGCGACTTGGCGCTGCTGCGCTGTTTGCAGGAGTGGAAGCAGGCCGGCGGTGAGCTGGATGAATGGGAAGAGGTGGGCGATGCGCTGGCCGAGTTTGGTGCCGGTTATGGTTCGGCGCTGCGCACGCGCTGGCGTCTGCCGCTGGAGTTGCGAGAACTGATTGCAGCGGTCTACCAGCTCGGTGGCGGGGTTTACTCCCGCGAAGCGCTGGTGATGAACATGGCTGCACAACTGGCGCGCCTGACCGAGCATGAGGGCATTGAGGAACTGTCCAAAAGCCGCACGGCGCGCTTGCTGAAGATTGGATTGCCGGAATTGATGCGCCTACGCAAAAAATAACGGTCCCTGTGGCGAGGGAGCTTGCTCCCGCTGGGGCGCGAAGCGGCCCCCTTTATCCCAAATGCTGAAGGGGACTGCTGCGCAGTCCAGCGGGAGCAAGCTCCCTCGCCACAGAGGTGCGTTGTCAGGCGGAGATGATGCGGTTCTTGCCCTGGCGCTTGGCTTCGTACATCGCCGCATCGGCGCGGGCGAACAGGCTGTCGAGGCTTTCGTCATCGTCGGTAAGGCTGGTGAGGCCCTGGCTGACGGTGATGCCGAAGGTCTGGTCATCATGGCTGAAGCTCAACCGCTGAATCTCCCGTTGCAGGCGCTCGGCCACTTGCATGGCCATGTCCGGCGCACAGCCGGGGAACACCGCGGCAAACTCTTCCCCGCCAATTCGCCCGAACAGATCCCCCCGACGCAGGGCCGCGCGACCGCTCTCGGCGATGCGTTGCAGCACGATGTCGCCGCCCTGGTGGCCGTAGGTGTCGTTGACCACTTTGAAGTCATCGATGTCCAGCAGCAGGAAGGCCATCGGCGCGCCTTGCAGCCGCGCCTGTTCGAATTCGCGATGGGCGCATTCGAAGAAGTGCCGGCGGTTGCTGCTCTGGGTCAATACGTCGGTGGTCGCCAGGCGTTGCAGCTCGGCTTCCATCTGCTTCTTTTCGGTGATGTCCTCGGCAATGCCGACGATGATCACCGGTTGCCCCGGTTCGGCCTGGCGGTTGATGAAGCATTTGTCGCTAAGCCAGCGCACTTGGCCGTCGGCCGCGATGATGCGGTATTCGCGGTCTTCGACGGCACCTTTGTCCAGTACTTCGGCCAGGCTGCGCTCGGCGTACTCCAGATCGTCGGGGTAGATGCTGTCGCGCCACTGGTTGTAGTCGGCCAGCAACAGGCCGGCGGATCGGCCGAAAATCCGTTCATAGGCGGGGCTGACGTACAGCACCTGACGGGTTTCCCAGTTGAAGGCCCAAAGCACGGCGTTGACGCTGACCAGCAGCGAGCTGAAGAGTTGTTCACGTTCGCTCAGGCGCGCGACTTCACCTTGGGCATGCATCAATGCCATCAGGGTTTGCGCGGCCTCGGGCCACTGCGGGTGGGATGAGTCTTGTAGGTTTTTGGTGACCATCGGCACAGATCTCAAAGGGCGTGCGCCGCTCGAGTGTCGAAAGCGGCCACTACGTGGGCCCCTTATCGATTATTTCTTGTGCCACAGCAGGCGCTGTCACGCTTTGGTGGGAAATAATTGATAACAGGTCTCGGCCCGCCTGGATGGCGAAGTGTCTTTGAGATAGGGGATTTGGAGCTTAGTTCCCGCTTGTGGTGGCGAGGGTGGTGGCTCCCGCCGGGCGGTAGTGGCGATTTGTCATTTCAGTTGAAACGTATTGCCCGGGGAAGCGACTGCTGCGCAGCCGAACGGGGCGGTGCGGCGATCCGACAAGCCCCCTCGCCACAGGCAGCGCCCTTGCCACAGGTTTGCCCCAATCCTGAGGCAAGCCTGTGATTGCAGGTCAGACAGCGGCAGCAGGACGCAGGGAGTAGGTTTTCAGCTGGTCGGCGAAGTCACGCAGGGATTGAATCCCGCTGGCTTCGGCTTCGTGTACCCAATCCTTGATGGCCGCGAGCATGTCGTGACCATTTGAGCTGGTCTTGACCCAGATCTGCTGCAAGGCCAGGCGTTTCTCGTAAATTACCTTCAGCGCCTGGCTGTGCTCGAGCATGTTCTGGATGCGGACATGGTGCTTGTCGTCCAGCAGGCTGGTTTCCCGGGAGAGCAAACGCTTGGCGCGGTGGAACTGGTGACGGACCGAGTGATCGACCTTTTCCAGCTCCTGCTTGACCAGCGGCGCGATGACCAATTTGCGGTACTGGGCCATGATCTGGAAGCGGTTGTTGAGGATGGCCATGGCGGTGTCCATGTCCAGGCTGCCTTTGCCTTCGACCCGGTGGGCGATCGGCGCAACACGCTGGACCTTGGCCAGGCGGAAGAAACTGAAGACTTGGATCCAGGCCCAGCCGAGGTCGAATTCCCACTTCTTCACCGACAGTTTTGCCGAGTTAGGGTAGGTGTGATGGTTGTTATGCAGTTCTTCGCCGCCGATCAGGATGCCCCAGGGCACCAGATTGGTCGCCGCATCGCGGCATTCGAAGTTGCGGTAGCCGATGGCATGGCCCAGGCCATTGACCACGCCGGCGGCCCAGACCGGGATCCACATCATCTGGATGGCCCAGATGGTGATGCCGATGGTGCCGAACAGCAGCAGGTCGATGACGCCCATGATCGCCACGCCCAACAGCGGGAAACGGCTGTAGAGGTTGCGTTCGATCCAGTCTTCGGGGCAGTTCTTGCCGTAGATGCGCAGGGTTTCCGGGTTTTCCGCTTCTTCGCGGTACAACTCGGCGCCCTTGCGCAGAACGGTGGAAAGGCCCTTGATGACCGGGCTGTGCGGGTCATCGACGGTTTCGCATTTGGCGTGATGCTTGCGGTGGATGGCGGTCCACTCGCGGGTGTTCTGCGCCGTGGTCAACCACAGCCAGAAGCGGAAGAAATGTTTCAGGCCGGCATTGAGCTCCAAAGAGCGATGGGCTGAATAGCGATGCAGATAGACCGTGACACCCACAATGGTCACATGGGTCATCAGCAGGGTGACTGCCACCAGTGACCAGGGCGACAAGCCGAGAAAACCTTCGTACCACATAGGCTATAGGGCCCTCGATTAATAAATAAACAGCCGATGCATTATCACTAAGCCCACAGATAAAACCAGTCGCCCTTTCAGATAAGAGTGGCCGGATGTTTCTTTGACCTATAATTCCAACCCTTTTGTAGGGACATGGACGGCCGAATGTCAGCCACATACCGCGATGCATTGCGTGCAGCGCTGCTTTACCTGGTGATTTCAGTAGTCTGGCTCCAGTTCAGTGGTTATTTATTGAACAGTTTCTTCGATAGCTCCCATGAACTGCTGCGATGGCAACTGATCAACGGTTACGCCTGGGTGCTGCTGAGCGCCGGATTAATCTTCCTCGCCCGGGCCAAGTTGTTCCGTTGCCTGGGCATCGGCGCCAAATTGCGTGAGCAAAATGACGACCGCGAACGCTTGCGCCAGGCCGCCGCCGTATTCGATTGCACCCGGGAAGGGGTGCTGGTCACCGACAGCCAAGGCCTGATCGTGCATGTGAACCGGGCGTTTATGGAAATCACCGGTTATCAGAGCGAAGAAGTCCTGGGGCAGCAGCCGAGCCTGTTCAAGTCCGGTCACCACCCGCCGGCGTTCTATCAGGCGATGTTCGCGATGCTCGGCAGCGTCGGCGAGTGGAGCGGGGAAATCTGGAACCGGCGCAAAAGCGGCGAGATCTACCCGCAATGGCAGACCATCCGCCTCATTCATGACGATCTGGGTCGGGTCAGTCATTACGTGGCGGTGTTTTCCGACATCAGCGCGATCAAGAACTCCGAACACGAACTGATGCACCTGGCCCACCACGACCCGCTGACCGACCTGCCCAACCGTCTGCTGTTCACCGATCGCGTCGAGCAAGCGCTGACCTCGGCGCAACTGCACAAGCGCGGCTGCGCCTTGCTGATGATCGACCTCGATCACTTCAAGATGATCAACGACAGCCTCGGGCACAACGTCGGCGACCAGTTGCTTAAAGCGGTGGCCGGACGTTTCCAGGGGCTGTTCGCACCGGGCGTTACCCTGGCGCGCCTGGGTGGCGACGAATTTGCGGTGCTTGCCGAAAACTGCCCGCAACTGGTGCAGGCGGCGGCACTGGCGCAGCGGATCATCGATGGCCTGAAGCAGCCGTTCGAGATCGACGGGCATCAGTTGTTCATCAACGCCAGCATCGGCATCAGCCTGTTCCCCAGCGACGCCTTGAGCGCCGAGCAATTGCTGCGCAACGCCGATTCGGCGCTGTTCAAGGCCAAGAGCACCGGGCGCGATGGTTACGCGCTGTACACCGAAGAATTGACCGCCCATGCCCAACAGCGGGTCGAGATCGCCTTTGAACTGCGTCGCGCGCTGGAGCTGCAGGAACTGCGGGTTTACTACCAGCCAGTCCATGACCTCAAAACCAGTCGCCTGATCGGCGTCGAAGCGCTGGTGCGCTGGGAGCACCCGCAACGCGGATTGATATCCCCGGCAGAATTCATCCCCGTCGCCGAACGCACCGGGTTGATTGCCGAGATCGACGCGTGGGTCATGCAACAGGCGTGTCAGCAGATGTGCCAATGGCAGCAGGCCGGGGTGGTGTTGTCGTTTGTCGCGGTGAATGTGTCTTCGCGCCTATTTGCCCGCCGCGAGTTGTATCAGCAGGTGGCGCACGTGCTGCACGAAACCGGGCTGGATCCGGCGTATCTGGAACTGGAAGTTACCGAAAGCGCGGTGATGGACGATCCGGAAGTGGCGCTGGAGCAGATGCACCGCTTGCGTGAGTTGGGCGTGCGCCTGGCTATCGATGATTTCGGCACCGGGTATTCGTCGCTGCTGCGGCTCAAGCGCTTGCCGGTGCAGAAACTCAAGATCGATCAGGGCTTTGTCGCCGGGTTGCCGTGGGATGAGGACGATGGCGCGATTGTGCGGGTGATTATTGCGTTGGCCAAAAGTATGGGGATGCAGGTGCACGCCGAAGGGATCGAGCAGGTAGAGCAGGCGGGGTTCCTGCTCGAACACGATTGCGATCTGGGGCAGGGTTATTGGTTTGGCCGTCCGGTGCCGGCTGAGCAACTGGATTGGGCACGGGCGCCGGTGATTGGCTGAGGCTCACGACCTGCTTTTGTGGCGAGGGAGCTTGTGTGGCTAGGGGGCTTGCCCCCGTCGGGTGGCGAAGCCGCCCCAAAATGTCTGATACACCGCGCTAGCAGAATTTACGACTGCTTCGCAGCCGAACGGGGGCAAGCCCCCTCGCCACAGGGTTTTGTGGGGAACGGGGGCAAGCCCCCTCCCCACAGGGGTTTTGTGGGGCTTTCGAAAATGTGAAAACCCCCGCAACCCCTTGTCCCATCAAATAATACTTTCTAGTTATATAAACATTCTTAAATAGTCTTTTTAAGAATATCAGCGCCTATCTACTATTGCCCTCACGCCGCAAGCAGTGTCGCCACTGCCAGGCAACCTCTCAGTCGAAGGAGCAGCACCATGAGCGCATCCCTACGTAGCGTTGACGGCCAGGACGAAGCAACCATTTTGCGTGAGATCCAGAGCGCCCTGCGCGATCTGCGTTTTGGCGCAGTGGAAATCACCGTGCACAACGCTCAGGTGGTCCAGATCGAGCGCAAAGAGAAATTCCGCTTGCAGAACCCGACCAACAAGCCGAGCTGAAAAGATCAAAAGATCGCAGCCTTCGGCAGCGCCTGCGGGGGATTGATGTGGGAGCTGCCGAAGGCGGCGATCTTTAAACAGGCAACCCGGTTTCAAACCATAAGAAAAGCCAACACCACCAGAATTCCAGGAGCTTTCACCATGTCGTCGATTCGTCATTTTGCTTTGGCCGCGCTGGCCAGCGCCCTTTTTGCGGGTTCCGCGGTTGCCAAGGATTACGAGCTGCTCAACGTGTCGTACGACCCGACCCGCGAGCTGTATCAGGACTACAACGCCGAATTCATCAACTTCTGGAAGAAAGACCACGCGGGCGACAACGTGAAGATCCAGCAGTCCCACGGCGGCTCGGGCAAACAGGGCCGTGCGGTGATCGACGGTCTGCGTGCTGATGTGGTGACCCTGGCCCTGGCCGGCGACATCGACGAAATCGCCAAACTCGGCAAAACCCTGCCAGCCGACTGGCAAACACGCCTGCCGGATGCGAGCACGCCTTACACCTCGACCATCGTGTTCCTGGTGCGCAAGGGCAACCCTAAAGGCATCAAGGACTGGGGCGACCTGGTCAAGAACGATGTGTCGGTTATCACCCCGAACCCGAAAACCTCCGGCGGCGCCCGCTGGAACTTCCTCGCGGCGTGGGCCTATGGCCTGAAAGCCAACGGCGGTGACGAGGCCAAGGCCAAGGAATATATCCAGACCCTGTTCAAACACGTGCCCGTGCTGGACACCGGCGCGCGCGGTTCGACCATCACTTTCGTCAACAACGGTCAGGGCGACGTGTTGCTGGCCTGGGAAAACGAAGCGTTCCTGGCGCTGAAAGAAGACGGCGGCGCCGACAAGTTCGAGATCGTCGTGCCTTCGCTGTCGATCCTCGCCGAGCCGCCCGTGGCCGTGGTCGACAAGAACGCCGAGAAAAAGGGCAACGAGCAGATCGCCGAAGCCTACCTTAAGCACCTGTACAGCCCGGCCGGCCAGGAAATCGCCGCGAAAAACTTCTACCGTCCACGGGATAAAGATGTAGCGGCGAAGTACGCCAAGCAGTTCCCGAAACTGGACCTTGTGACCATCGACAAAGACTTCGGCGGCTGGAAAACTGCCCAACCGAAATTCTTCAATGACGGTGGCGTGTTCGACCAGATTTACCAGGCGCAGTAACCTGCAGCAGCCATAAAACGAGCCCCGATTTAACCGTCGGGGCTTTGCGCGTTCTCAACCAAGGACTTTTATGTCGCGTCGTATCTCCCCCGTCATACCCGGCTTCGGGCTGACGCTGGGCTACACCTTGGTGTACCTCAGCCTGATTGTGCTTATTCCACTGGCGGCGATGTTCATCCATGCCTCCCAACTCACCTGGGATCAGTTCTACGCCATCGTCACCGCACCTCGGGTGCTGGCGGCGTTGAAGCTGAGCTTCGGCACGGCGCTGTATGCCGCGATCATCAACGGCATCATCGGCACGTTGCTGGCCTGGGTGCTGGTGCGCTACACCTTCCCGGGGCGCAAGATCATCGACGCGATGATCGACCTGCCGTTCGCCCTGCCCACCGCCGTGGCCGGTATCGCGCTGACCGCGCTGTATACGCCGACCGGCCTGGTCGGGCAGTTCGCTGCGGACATGGGCTTCAAGATCGCCTACACCCCCCTCGGCATCACCCTGGCGCTGACCTTCGTCACGCTGCCGTTCGTGGTGCGCACGGTGCAGCCGGTGTTGGCCGACATCCCGCGTGAAGTGGAAGAAGCCGCCGCGTGCCTGGGCGCCAAGCCGTTGCAGGTGTTCCGCTACATCCTGGTGCCCGCGCTGTTGCCCGCGTGGCTGACCGGTTTCGCCCTGGCGTTTGCCCGTGGTGTTGGCGAGTACGGTTCGGTGATTTTCATCGCCGGCAACATGCCGATGAAAACCGAGATCCTGCCGCTGCTGATCATGGTCAAGCTCGACCAATACGATTACACCGGTGCTACCTCCATTGGCGTGTTGATGCTGGTGGTTTCCTTCGTCCTGTTGCTGCTGATCAACTTGCTGCAGCGGCGCATCGAAACCCCATAAGGAGGCGCGAACCATGTCCCAATCGTCTATTGCAGCCGCCTCTTCGGCCAACGCCGCCCGCCGTGGCAGTGCTACGTCGCGGCGCATCCTGATCGGCTTGTGCTGGCTGGTCTTCACCCTGTTTCTGTTGTTGCCGCTGTTCATCGTGGTGTCCCAGGGCTTGAAAAACGGCCTGGGCGCGTTCTTCACCGCGATCTTTGAACCGGACGCCTTGTCGGCGCTGAAACTCACGGTCATCGCGGTGCTGATTTCGGTGCCGCTGAACGTCGTGTTCGGCGTCAGCGCGGCGTGGTGCGTGAGCAAGTACTCATTCCGTGGCAAGAGCATGCTGGTGACGCTGATCGACCTGCCGTTTTCGGTGTCGCCGGTGATCGCCGGTCTGGTCTATGTGCTGATGTTCGGCGCCCAGGGCCTGTTCGGGCCGTGGTTGCAGGATCACGACATCCAGATCGTCTTCGCCCTGCCGGGCATCGTGCTGGCGACGATTTTCGTCACCGTGCCGTTCGTGGCCCGTGAGCTGATCCCGCTGATGCAGGAACAAGGCACCCAGGAAGAAGAAGCCGCGCGGCTGCTCGGCGCCAATGGCTGGCAGATGTTCTGGCACGTCACCGTTCCCAATATCAAATGGGGCCTGATCTACGGCGTGGTGCTGTGTACCGCGCGGGCGATGGGCGAGTTCGGTGCGGTGTCGGTGGTTTCCGGGCACATTCGCGGGGTGACCAACACCTTGCCGCTGCACGTCGAGATCCTCTACAACGAATACAACCACGTGGCCGCGTTCGCCGTGGCGAGCCTGTTGCTGATCATGGCGCTCTTCATCCTGCTGCTGAAGCAGTGGAGCGAAAACCGTATTAACCGCCTGCGCGCCAGCGCCGCGGAGGAATAATTCATGTCGATCGAAGTGCGTAACGTCAGCAAGAATTTCAACGCGTTCAAAGCTTTGAACGACATCAGCCTGGACATCCACAGCGGCGAACTCGTGGCCCTGCTCGGCCCATCGGGCTGCGGCAAGACCACGCTGCTGCGGATCATCGCCGGCCTGGAAACCCCGGACCAGGGCAACATCGTGTTCCACGGTGAAGACGTCTCCGGCCACGACGTGCGTGATCGCAACGTCGGTTTCGTGTTTCAGCATTACGCCTTGTTCCGCCACATGACGGTGTTCGACAACGTCGCGTTCGGCCTGCGCATGAAACCGAAAAACCAGCGCCCGAGCGAAAGCCAGATCGCGGTGAAAGTCCACGAACTGCTGAACATGGTGCAACTGGATTGGTTGTCGGATCGCTACCCGGAGCAATTGTCCGGTGGTCAGCGCCAGCGGATTGCCTTGGCCCGCGCCCTGGCGGTGGAACCGAAAGTCCTGCTGCTCGATGAACCCTTCGGCGCTCTCGATGCCAAGGTCCGGAAGGAACTGCGTCGCTGGCTGGCGCGGCTGCACGAAGACATCAACCTGACCTCCGTGTTCGTGACCCACGACCAGGAAGAAGCGATGGAGGTCGCGGATCGCATTGTGGTGATGAACAAGGGTGTGATCGAGCAGATCGGCTCACCGGGCGACGTCTACGAAAACCCGGCCAGTGATTTCGTTTATCACTTCCTCGGCGATTCGAACCGTTTGCACCTGGGTGACGACAAGCACGTGCTGTTCCGTCCCCACGAAGTGTCGCTGTCGCGGCATGAGCTGGAGGACCACCACGCGGCTGAAGTGCGGGATATCCGGCCGCTGGGCGCGACCACGCGGGTGACGTTGAAAGTGGAAGGGCAGAGCGAATTGATCGAGGCGGAAGTGGTGAAGGATCACGACAGCCTGGTCGGGTTGGCCAAGGGTGAGACGTTGTTCTTCAAGCCCAAGGTTTGGCAGAAAGTCGCCAACATCTAAGGCAAAAGCTTCGCGGGCAAGCCTCGCTCCTACATTGGATTGTGTGATCCCTGTAGGAGCGAGGCTTGCCCGCGAATGCGATCTACGCAGCAGCACGCTTCGGATTGATTCTCACACCCCCGACCCGCGCCTCAATCTGCTCCTTGAGGTCGCGCCGCAACCCCAACAAAAACGCCAACTCCGCCACCACAAACAACGGCCCGACGATCAGCCCCGTCACATCATCGACAAACGCCGGTTTGCGCCCTTCGTAATGATGCCCGACAAACTGGATCGCCCAGCCAATCACAAACATTGCCACGCCGCTGCTCAGCCAGAGCATCGTGCTTTGCTGCGCGAGCACCTGCCCTGCCCAGACGCACAGGCCGAGCAACACCGTCATCAACACCCCGAGGCGCAGCTCCAGGCGCAGGTAAAACCACGCCGACGCCAGCGCCACCAGCACCGCCGGCGACACCCAGCCGCCGGCCCATTGCGGCCGCGACAGCAAAACCGCCACCGCCACCACAATCAGCGGAATACCGATAAAGTGGCTGACGATATTGCGCGGGTCACGGTGGTAGGCGGCGTATTGACTGAGATGGTCAACGAGGCTTTTCATTGTTATTCCTCCTGTAGGGTGAGGGATCATGCCCCGGGGCCGGCGTTCGCTCTGTCAGCCAGGCGACAATTTCCAGGAGTCTTCATGGACATGCAGGTTTGGCGTTCGCGCCTGATGAGCGGGCAGTGGTTCAGCCATTTACCTGTTCCTTTACAGGATAGTCTGCTGGCTGCGGCCCGGCTGCGGCGGTTGGCGCCTGGGCAGCGGCTGTTCAAGCGTGGCGATCCGCCGTGCGGGTTGTACGCGGTGCTTGAAGGTTCGGTGCGCATTGGCGCGGTGAGCGAGCAAGGCAAAGAAGCGTTGTTGAGCCTGGTCGAACCGCCGCACTGGTTTGGCGAAATCTGCCTGTTCGATGGCCAGCCCCGCACCCACGATGCGTTCGGCGCCGGGCAGTGCACCTTGCTGCACATCCCACAATCGGCGTTGCTGAAGCTGCTCGACGAACAACCGCTGTACTGGCGGCAACTGGCGCTGCTGATGAGCCACAAACTGCGCCTGACCTTCATCAACCTCGAACAACTGAGCCTGATGCCCGCCCCGGCGCGCCTGGCCCATCGCCTGCTGATGATTGCCGAAGGCTATGGCGAAATCGATCCGCCGCGCCGGGTGTTGCAACTGCCCCAGGAACAATTGGCGTCGATGCTGTCCTTGTCGCGCCAGACCACCAACCAGATGCTCAAGGAATTGCAGGGGCAGGGGATTATTGGCCTGGGCTATGGCGAGATCGAAATCCTCGATGCCGCGCGGCTCCGAGCATTAGCCACAATCTAACCTCCAACACAAACCCCTGTAGGAGCAGAGCTTGCTCGCGAAGAGGCCGGGCCAGTCAACAAACATTCGTCGACTGGCCGGGCCTCTTCGCGAGCAAGCTTTGCTCCTACAGGTTGTGCAGTCTTCGAAGTTTGTGGTGGGCAATCGACCCGAACACGCCTAGCCTGTACCCCTGATTAATCGAGGTGTGCCATGCGTGTCCTTTTAGTGGAAGACGAACCCGAAACCGCCAAACTCCTGGCCAACGGCCTGAACGAAGCGAGCTATTCGGTGGATGTGGCGCTCAACGGCATGGACGGCCGGCGCTTCATCGAGTCCGGCGAATACGACCTGATCATCCTCGACGTCATGCTCCCGGGCCTCAACGGCTGGCAGCTACAGCAACAAATCCGCAAACTCGGCGAAACCCCGGTGCTGTTCCTCACCACCAAGGACGGCATCGAAGATCGCCTGCGCGGGTTGGAATTGCATGAGGATGACTACCTGCTCAAGCCGTTCGCCGTAAGTGAACTGGTGGCGCGGGTGCGCAAGTTGTTGCGGCGGGATCGGGGGCGCTGAAAGATTTCTGTGGCGTCTGGGAAATCGCCTTCGCGGGCAAGCCTCGCTCCTACATTGGATCGCATTACCCCTGTAGGAGCGAGGCTTGCCCGCGAAGAGGCCTGTCCTGGCAACCCATTTCCAAAATCCGTCAGCGCAACCCATCCCGAAACTGCCCCGGCGTCATCCCCGTCCAGCGTTTGAACGCGCGGCTGAAGCTGCTTGTATCTGCAAACCCCAGCAGATAACTGATCTCACTCAACGAACACTGCGGATCACGCAGGTGCAGCAGCGCCAGGTTCTCGCGGCTTTCGTTGAGCAAGGTGTCGAAGCGGCACCCCTCGTCCGCCAGGTGCCGTTGCAGGCTGCGCAGGCTCAGGTGCAGGGTCTTGGCGATGTGTTCGGCGCTGGGTTCGCCTTCGGGCAGTTGTTCTTCGATGGCGTCGCGTACCTTGCGTTCCCAAGTCAGGGGTTTGAGCTGGGCGAGGGTGCGTTTGAGCACGGTTTCGTTGTGTTCGACCAGTTCCGGGTTGGCGTCGTCGAGGTGACTTTCGAAGTCCACCAGGGCGAATTCCAGTCGATCTTCGGCGGCGGCAAAGTACACCGGCGAGCGGAACACTTTGTGCCATTGGTGCGGGTCCGCCGGTTCCGGGCGGCGAAGGTACACCGCCAGCGGGGCGTAGTCGCGGCCCAGGCGATTGCGGCAGGTGCGCACGTAGATCGCGGCAAAGGCGTCGATGGCTTCGAAGGCCGGGGCCGGGTTGCCGGGCGGGACTTTCAGGCGAAAGCGGTAGCGGTCGTCGCTGCGGGTCAGTTCCAGTTCCAGGGCATCGCTGACCACTTGGTGATAACGCACGATGCGCTCGAACACCTCCCGCAGACTGCCGCTGGCCACCAGCGCATATCCGAGCGCATGGAAGGTGGTCGGGCTGACGAAACGCGACACCCGCAAGCCAATCGCCGGGTCGCCGCTGACTTGCACGGCGATTTCCCACAGGCGCGTGGTGCTGGACAACGGATAACGGGCGTTAGGGTCGTCCATCAACTGCGGGTCAAGCCCCGCCTGGTGGCACAGGGCGGTGCTGTCGAGGCCCAACGCATCGAGTTGCTTGCGCAGGGCGCGGGTCCAGCTGGCGAGGGAGGTCGGTTCAGTCATGCTGATTGGCGCTTCCGGTCAACAGGTTGGCGTTCACGGCTACCGTCTTGTGGGGCATCACAAGGCAGGATGTGACCATCAATAACCAGAGGATGGAAGCATGGACGGTACTTCTGCAAGTCCCCAGCGACTGAATGCAGCCCAACGATCAGCCCATATTCGCGAAGTGGTGCTGGCCAGAGGCGTTGAACTGCGAAAACGCTACCCGATTCTCAACCATCAAGACGCCTTGGGCGCCGGTATCCTGGCCTTCGCCCTGGCCGGGATGATCGGTTCGGCGGCGCTCTACATCACCGGGCACATGGCCGGGTGGGTGTGCTTGCTGCTCAATGCGTTTTTCGCCTCGTTGACCCACGAACTGGAACACGACCTGATCCACAGCATGTACTTCCGCAAACAACGCGTGCCGCACAACCTGATGATGGGCCTGGTCTGGCTGGCGCGGCCGAGCACGATCAACCCGTGGATTCGCCGCCATCTGCACCTCAACCACCACAAGGTCTCCGGCACCGAAACCGACATGGAAGAACGGGCGATCACCAACGGCGAGCCCTGGGGCATCGCGCGGTTGCTGATGGTGGGCGATAACGTGATGTCGGCGTTTATCCGCATGCTGCGGGCCAAGACCTGGGCGCACAAGTTCAGCATCATCAAGCGCACGTTGAAGGTCTATGCGCCGCTGGCGCTGGTGCATTGGGGCGCGTGGTATGTGTTTCTCGGCTTCCATGCCGCCAATGGCATCGCGTCCCTGATGGGCACGTCGATTGAATGGTCGGCGACCACGTTGTCGGTGATGCAGGTGATCGACATCGCGGCGGTGGTGATCATTGGGCCGAACGTGTTGCGCACTTTCTGCCTGCACTTTGTCAGCTCGAACATGCATTACTACGGTGATGTGGAATTGGGCAATGTGATCCAGCAAACCCAGGTGCTGAACCCGTGGTGGATGTGGCCGATGCAGGCGTTCTGCTTCAACTTCGGCAGCAGCCACGGGATTCATCATTTTGTGGTGAAGGAGCCGTTCTACATCCGCCAGATGACCGTGCCGGTGGCGCATAAGGTCATGCGCGAGATGGGGGTGAGGTTCAATGATTTCGGGACGTTTGGGCGGGCGAATCGGTTTGTGCGCAAGGAGGAAGTACAAGGGCAAACCGTCGAGGGTGTGCGGGTGTGATGATCGTTCCCACGCTCTGCGTGGGAATGCCTCACCGGACGCGTTGCGTCCGTATATGGACTCCTCCTCGTTGGGAAGCTTCCTTCGCTTTGGCGCCCGTGCCGACTGCACACGTATATTCGGCCTCTGGATACAGCATCGTTTCGATGCAGGGCCATGATGGGCTATTCGCGCGCCGGCTCCCAATCGCTTCTACGTGCTTCGCGCACTTGGACGCTTGAGGGGTTTGCCGACGCCGGTTCGACCGGTTTGCCATCGTTAGGGTTGCTTCGCAATCGTGGTAGGCAGTTTTTACTCGTTGGCGTTTAAGTCTGTGGGTCAGGCTGCGGCCCTGTCCGGTTGGTAATCAGTGTCATTGCGCAGCATTGCCCAAGCCATGCGTGCAGTTTTGTTGGCCAGCGCGATAGCGGCCACATTGGGATGTGATCGCTCGGCCAAACGGACGGCCCACTGGCTGAGCCGGTCGTCTTTGGATTTGGCCGTGCGCAGTGCTGATCGAGCACCATGGACCATCAACGTTCGCAAATAGGCATCTCCTCGTTTGCTTATGCCAAGTAATCGGTCCTTTCCGCCAGAACTGTGTTGTCTGGGTGTCAGCCCTAGTGAGGCCGCCAATTGTCGGCCATTGGCAAACTGGCGGGCATCACCGATAGCGGCGATGAGCGCGGTAGCGATCATTGGGCCTACACCGCGTAACTGCTGCAAGCGGACGGCCGTTGGTTCACTTGCCGCGATTGCAGATATCTCGCCATTGAGTTCGCTCACGCGCTCGTCAAGTGCGCGTAGGTCGTCCCACAAGCCATTCAGCAGACGACGAAAGCGTGCCGTCAAACCGTTATCTGCATCTTCCAGCCAGCAAGGTATTGCGCGACGCAGCATCAGTAATTCCTTCGGCGCAACGAGGCCGTACTCGGCGATCAGCCCACGAATCTGATTGGCTTTGGCCGTGCGCTGTTCGATTAAGCCGGCCCGGATGCGATGCGTCGCCTGAATATCCTGTTGTTCGATGGTCTTGACGGCGACGAAGCGCATGCTGGGGCGGCTCATGGCTTCGCAGATCGCCTCGGCATCGTTGGCGTCGTTCTTGTTGCTCTTGACGTACGGTTTGACGAACTGCGGCGCGATCAGCTTCACCCGAAATCCGCGTGCTTGTAGTTGCCGCGCCCAATGGTGCGCACCACCGCAACTTTCCATGCCGATCTCACAGCCGGGTTCGATCTTTTCCAGCACCGTTTGCAGCCAGCGATCGCGCGATAAACGCTGCCGCCAGACGGGTAGCTCATGACAATCCACGCCGTGGATCTGAAACACGTTCTTGGCCAGGTCGACCCCAATTCGCATAAGCTTCATGTGTGGACTCCTTCTCACCGTTGACTGTGGTTCGCACTTTCAGTCTGGCACTCAAGATGCCGAAGTGAGGAGGAGTCCATCCCATTGCTTCTGGGACGCGGAGCGTCCCTGGCTGCATTCCTTTGCTGCGCGTGGGAACGATCGGTGGTTAGTCGGGCTGAAACGGCGACTCACTCAAGATCACCCCGGTTTCATCCACATACCGCTGCCAATGCTCAATCAGCGCAGCCAGTTTGTCCGGCTGCAACAGCGCCAAATCATGAATCTCCCCCGGATCACTCCCCAGATCATAAAGCTGCCAGGTCGCCGGCCCCACCGGCCCGGGGATGTACACCGCTTTCCACTGCCCCTGCCGAATCGCCCGGCGCCCGAACAATTCCCACCCGGTCACCGTGTGTTCGTCATGCACTTGCGCCGTTTCACCGGACAGAAACCCCAGCCACGATTTTCCTCGCAGTTGCGCCACGTCCTTGCCACGCCAACGCTTGCCGGGATGGCGCACGCCGGCCAGGTCGAGAATCGTTGGCGTGATGTCCATCACCGTGCCAAACCCATGGCTGATCTGTCCCTTGAGCGGCAGTTGCGGGTAGTGCACCAGCGCCGGCACACGAATCCCGCCTTCAGTGGTGAAGGCCTTGAACAGCCGTGACGGTGCGGTCGCGACCTGGGCCCAACTCGGTCCGTACCAGACGTAAGAGTTGGCACGGCCAATGTTCTCCAGGCTGTTGTCGTAGTGCTGGTTCAGATAGGTCAGCAGCTCCGGACCGAATTTCGGAAAGGCTTCCAGCAATGCGCCTTCAGCGCCGTTATCGGACATGAACAGGATGAAGGTGTTGTCCAGTTGCCCCTGTTTGCGCAGGTAATCGACCACGCGACCGATGTTCCAGTCCATGCGCTCGACCATCGCCGCGTAAACCTCCATGGCCCGGGCGGACACCTGGCGTTGTTCTTCGCTCAAGGCATCCCATTGGGCGGTGAGCTGGATCAGCGGATGAGGTTCGACATCGGCGTCGATCAACCCCAATGCCTTGAGTTTTTCCAGTCGCTCCAACCGCAGCACTTCGGGACCCGCGTCATAACGACCACGGTATTTTTCAACCACATCGGCCGGAGCCTGCAACGGCCAATGCGGCGCGGAAAACGGCAGATAGGCGAAGAATGGCCGGGTCTGATCACGTTCCTTGAGGTACTGCAAAAGCTTGTCGCCAAAGGCATCGGAGGAATAGAAATCCTTCGGCAGTTCTTCGACAAAGGTGTCGTCTTCGATGTACAGCGCCGGGGTGGATTTCAGCAGGCCAGGCGTGTGTTCATCGTAGGTCGGCTCGAACCCGTAATGGTTGGCGGCGCCGGGCAGCAACGAGAACGAACGCTCGAAACCCCGTGCGTGCGGCGCCAGTTCAGCGGTCAGGCCCAGGTGCCATTTGCCGCTCATCAACGTCTGGTAACCGGCCTCGCGCAGCAACTCAGGCAACGCCACCACGCGGTCGTTGAGGTGACCCTCGTAACCCGGTTTGCCGATCAACTCCGGGGTCAGCGCTTCGGCCATGGTGCCGATGCCGGCGATGTGGTGGTCGGTGCCGGTCAGCAGCATCGAACGGGTCGGCGAACAGGTGGGTGCGGTGTGGAAATCGGTCAGGCGCAGGCCGTTGTTGGCCAGGGCATCGAGGTTCGGCGTGGCGATTTCACCACCGAACGCGCCGATATCGGAAAAGCCCAGGTCATCGGCCAGGATCACCAGAAAGTTGGGACGTTGCGGCATCAAAAATCTCCTGTTCAGCAGGCAATGAAGGACAGCGGCAGGTCACGGATCTGCACCGGCACGGTGGGTTGGTAGTGGTCGTCGCTGGTGAGTTCGTGCAGCAACTCTTCGCGCAATTGGTGGAAGTCGAAACTGCTGCGCTGGCGCGGATGGGGCAGGGCGATGTCGACCACTTGCTTGATGCGTCCGGGGCGCGGCTCCATCACCACCACGCGGTCGGCGAGGAAGATCGCTTCCTCGACGTCATGAGTCACGAGGATCGTGGTGATTTTTGCGCGACTGCGAATCGCCAGAAGCTCGTCCTGCATCTGCTGTCGGGTCAGAGCATCGAGGGCGCCGAAGGGTTCGTCCAGCAGCAGAATCCGTGGGCTGGCCACCAGGCCGCGCGCGATGGCGACTCGTTGCGCCATGCCGCCGGAGAGTTGATGCGGGTAGGCGCGGGTGAAGTCTTTGAGGCCCACCAGCTCGATGAAATCGTCGATGCGTTTTTGCTTTTGCTCGGCGCTCAAGGGTTCGTTGACCAGGCCCAGGCCGATGTTGTCGGCCACTGTCAGCCACGGGAACAATCGATGTTCCTGAAACACGATGCCGCGCTCGCCACCGATGCCGCTGACCGCTTTGCCGTCCACGGTAATCTGCCCGCGAAACTGCGTATCGAGCCCCACCAGCAGCCGCAGCAACGTCGATTTGCCGCAGCCGCTGGAGCCGACAATGGCGACGAATTCGCCCTCGGCAATTTCCAGGTTGAATTCGCGAATCGCCTCCAGTTCAAAGCCATCGACATCGAAGGATTTGCCCACGTGGTTGAAGCTGACAATCGGTGCGTTCATGCGTGTCTCCAGCGGGTCGCGCGGATTTCCAGGCGTTGGCCGATAAGGTTGAGCAGAGCGCCGGTCAGGCCCACCAGGAGCATGCCGGCCATGATCAGGTCCATGCGCAGCAGTTGTTGCGCGCCGATCATCTGGCTGCCGATGCCGCCGTTGGACGGCATGAAATATTCGGCGCCGATGGTGCCGAGCCAGGCGTAGATCAGGCTCAGGCGCAGGCCGGCGAAAATCCCCGGCGCGGCACCGGGCAGCACCAGACGGCGCAGGCGCTGGCCGAGATTGAGGCGCAGCACCTGCGCCGCTTCATTGAGCTGCGGCGAGAGGTTGGCGACGCTGCGTTGGGTGGCGATGAACAGCGGGAAGAACGCCGCGAGGGCGACGAACACCCACTTGGCCAATTCCCCCAGGCCAAACCACGCGGTGAGCAGTGGCACCCAGGCGAAAATCGCGATCTGGCGGATCGCCGCGAGGGTCGGGCCGAGCACCCGTTCACTGGTGCGCGACAGGCCCAGCAACAAGCCCAGCGCCAACCCGAGGCCGCCGCCCAGCAGCAGACCGCCGAGGGTGCGGCCCAGGCTCAGGGCCATACCGCCGAGCAACGTGCCGTCGAGCAAACCGTGCCAGGTGGTTGCCAACACGGCCAATGGGCTGACCAGAATATTCGCGTCGATCCACTGCTGATCCGTGGTCACTTGCCACAACGCCAGCAGCGCCAGCGGCAACAGCCACGGCTGTACCCGCTGCCACCCGGCATAGCGCGGGCCGCGACGAATTTCGGCAGTGGCGGGATGCGGCCAGTGCACGAGTTTTTTATCCAGCAGACCGATGCCGCGATCCATCGCCACACCGATAAAACCGATCACCACGATCACCACGAAAACGATGTCGAGCATGAACAACTGCCGCGCCCAGACCATCAGGTAGCCGATGCCTTCGCTGGAGGCCAGCAGTTCGACGGCCAGCAACGAGGTCCAACCGGCGGCCAATGCCAACCGTACGCCGGCCATGAAGGCAGGGAGGGCGGCGGGCAGGATGAGGCGACGGATCAACAAGCGAGTGGGCAGGCGCAGCACGGCGGCGGCTTCGCGCAATTTGGGTTGGGCATCCCGCACGCCAACCAGGGTGTGCAGGGTCACCGGCACCACGATGGCTTTGACCAGCACCACCAGTTTCAGCACTTCGCCGATGCCGAAAAACACCATGAACAATGGAATCCAGGCCAGGGTCGGCACTTGCGCCAACCCGGCGAACGTCGGGAATACCAGACGCTCCAGGCGCCGACTGAAACCCAGCGCCGCGCCGAGGATGGCGCCGGCGCTGACTCCGGCGAGCAAGCCCCAGAACAGGCGTTGCAGGCTGATCCACAGATGGCTCCATAACTCGCCCTGGGACAGTTCGACCGCGCTGCTCCACACCAGCGAGGGCGCCGGCAGGATCTGCTCGCTCATCCAGTGATTACGGCTGGCCAGCCACCAGAGGGCGAACAGACTGATGGGCAACAACCAGGGCAACAGGCGTTGGCTCAGGCTGGGCCAAAGTCGTCGACTGTTGAGCGGCGGAGCGGCCAGCGGCAGGCTGAGAAGGGAAACACGGGCCATGGATGACCTCCGTTTTTGACCTTTGTAGGAGCGAGGCTTGCCCGCGAAAGCGCAGTGTCAGTCACCATAAATGTTGGATGTACTAACGCCTTCGTGGGCAAGCCTCGCTCCTACAGGTCTTCGGTGTATGCGAAATCGATCTATAAAAAATTGAATCAATGCTATTGAGAGATAAGCCAAGCCATTTAAGGCTTCCAGCCCACACGCATCCAATGCATTCGAAGAATATTTTCGATGCTGTTTATGCATACCCGCCCAAGACACCCGCGTTGCCTGGCATAGATCTAAAAGCTATAAAAATGTGAATTTATAGTATTTAAGTGCTGGACCCGATTCAGCCTACGTTCTGCTCCTCAACGCCGTTACCACCAGGAGCCGCACCCATGAATCGTCCCTTCAAACGTGTCATCAGTCTGTTCGCCATCCCGGCCCTGGCGGGGTTGCTGGCGTTTACCGCCCACGCCGATGAACTCAAGGAAATCAGGATCGCCGTGCCCGACCTCAGTGCCGGTACCCAGCACAGCGGCGGCGGCATAGCGGATGTATTGCGCGACCAGCAGATCTACGAAAAAGCCTTCGCCGATCAGGGCATCAAGATTCAGTGGAGCTTCTTCAAGGGCGCCGGTCCCGTGATCAACGAAGCGTTCGCCAACGGTCAAGTGGACCTGGCTTACCTCGGCGATTTGGCAGCGATCATCGGCAAGTCCAACGGTTTGGACACGCGGCTGCTCAGCGCCTCCGCGCGCGGGGTGAAACAGTATCTGGGCGTGGTGCCCGGTTCGGGGATCAAGACCCTGCAAGACCTCAAGGGCAAACGCGTGGCGATCTTCCGTGGCACCGCCACGCAGTTGTCGTTCGATGCGGCGCTGGCCAGCCAGGGTTTGAGCGAGAAGGACGTGAAGGTGATCAACCTGGACTTTCAACGGTGCGGTGGCGGCGTTGGCGGCCAAGCAGATCGATGCGTCGTGGGGCAGCTCCGGGTTGACCGCGCTGCGGGCCAAGGGCTTGGCCGAGTTGCCGTTGAACACCAAAGATTTGGGCGGCGCCGGCAGTATCCAGAGTGTGCTGGTGGGCACCGGAAAGTTTGTCGACGAGCATCCCGACGTCGTCGCAAAACTGTTGAAAGCGCAGCAGCAAGCAGTGGAGTGGCTGACCCAGGACAGCAACAAGGACGCGTACATTCAGTTGGTGTCGGGGCTGGCGAGTTATCCACCGCTGATTCTGCAGCAGGATTTGCAGGATCAGAAATTGAGCGAAGTATTCCCCTCGACCCTGGACCCGGTATTCCTCGGGAAATTGCAGGATGCGGTGGATCTGGCTTCGCAACAGAAGCTGATTCGCAAGCCGTTCAAGGTGACGGATTGGGTGGTGCCGGAGTTGGCGGCTGCCGAGCTTTGATATGAACACCTGTGGCGAGGGAGCTTGCTCCCGTTCGGCTGCGTAGCAGTCGTATTCCGGTGATCGCTTTGCTTTGCGGGTCATCGCGTTGGCTGGTTTGGGGCCGCTTCGCGGTCCAGCGGGAGCAAGCGCCCTCGCCACAAATGCATTCAAACCGCGACGGCAATCTGCTGTTTATCCACCGCCACCAACGTCTCAATCATCGCCCGCGCCGCCGGCGACAACCGGAACCCGGTGCGGCTGACAATCCCGCATCGCGCGTTCATGCTCTCGACGTTCTGCGGCAAATTGCGCCAGTGCAGCAACACCAGCGAACCCTGGGCAATGTCCTCGACAAACGCCTCTTCGGTGCCAATGCCAATCGCATTCGACTGCAACACAATCTTCACCAGCGCCGGAAAGTGCTCGGTCTCGATGGTCGGTGAAAAATCCATCCGCCCACTGAGGTTCGCCAGCAGTTTGCGGATGCCCGGCGGGATCAATGTGGTCGCCAGCGGATAGTCGAACATGTCGTTGGTGGACAGGCTGTCCTTGACCAGCAGCGGATGCCCCGGCCGGCAGAAAAACACCCCGCGCTTAGGCGTCAGCGCCTGGGTCTGGAAGTTCGGGTCGGCCTCGAAATGACGGATGTCGGCGATGAAGAATTCGATCTCTTCCCGGGTCAATGCGCGGCTGAGTTTTTCCCAGTTATCCACCTGAAAACAGGTGCGCACTTTCGGGTGGGCGTTGATGAATTGCGCCACCGCATCCGGCACCAGTTTCACCGCCGGTGCCGGGCCGCAGCCGAAGCGCAGTTCGCCGGCGTCGAGCTTGGTCATCTGCGTCACTTCGGCGTTGAGCAACGCCGCGCCTTGCACCAGGGTCAGGGCATGTTGCAGCACCACCTGACCCTCGGGCGTGGGGCGCAGATCCTTGTTGCCTCGGTCCACCAGCACGCAACCGAATTCTTGCTCCAGCCCTTGGATACTGCGGCTGAACGCCGGTTGAGTGATGCCCATGGCGTCGGCCGCGCGGACAAAACTACGGTGCTCGTTAAGGGCGATGAAGTAGCGCAACTGGCGAAGATCCATATGCTTTTCCGGCATCCTAAAAATAGCTCGAAGGCATTTGCGACGAGGGTTGCTTGAGGTTTTAAATGCAAGCTCTTATTCCGTCAACGAAGCATGTGAATATCTATTAGACCTAAATTGAATATAGATAGAGCAATGTTTAGTTGCCGTTCAACCGTCAGCAGTCCGATCGAGGGTCTACCCATGAGCAATGCCGCTTTAGCTGTAAAACCTGCTGTTCACGCGCTTGAAATCCATCCGGTGGCCGGTCGGATCGGCGCCGAGATCCGCGGCGTGCAACTTTCCGGTGAGCTGGACGCCGGCACCGTCGAAGCGATCCAGCAAGCGCTGGTGCAGTACAAAGTCGTGTTCTTCCGCGAGCAGACCCAACTCGACGATCAGAGCCAGGAAGCCTTCGCCCACTTGCTCGGCGAACCGGTGGCGCACCCGACCGTACCGGTGCGCGACGGCACCCGTTACCTGCTGGAACTGGACGGCGCTGAAGGCCAGCGCGCCAACTCCTGGCACACCGACGTAACCTTCGTCGACGCCTACCCGAAAGCCTCGATCCTGCGCTCGGTAGTGGCCCCGGCGTTCGGTGGCGACACCTTCTGGGCCAATACCGCCACCGCCTACAACGAACTGGCGCCGGAGCTGCGAGAACTGGCGGACAAACTCACCGCCGTGCACAGCAACGAATACGACTACGCCGGGGCCAAGCCCGACGTGTCGGCGGAGAAGCTGGAGCGCTACCGCAAGATCTTCACCTCCACCGTCTACGAAACCGAGCATCCGGTAGTGCGCGTGCACCCGATCAGCGGCGAGAAGAGCTTGCTGCTGGGGCACTTTGTGAAGCGCATCAAGGGCTACTCCCAAGCGGATTCGGCACATTTGTTTGGCCTGTTGCAAAGCCATGTCACGCGCCTGGAAAACACCGTGCGCTGGCGCTGGAAGGCGGGTGATGTGGCGATCTGGGATAACCGTTCGACCCAGCATTACGCGGTGGATGACTATGGGACGCAGGACCGGATCGTGCGGCGGGTGACGTTGAAGGGTGAAGTGCCGGTGGGCGTGGCGGGGCAGCGGAGTCAGACCATCAAAGGGATTTGAGGCCGAGCACCTACTCTGTGGCGAGGGAGCTTGCTCCCGCTGGGCCGCGAAGCGGCCCCAAAAAAAGGGACTGCTGCGCAGTCCAGCGGGAGCAAGCTCCCTCGCCACAATATGGGTTACCACACGCCGATCTGCACCAACTTCTCGATCTGCGGCTCGCCATACCGAAACCGCTGCCCGCGCAGATCAATCTCCTGATGACTGATGGTGGTGCGCCGTTTCAACCCGCGCACCCACTCAAACAGATACCCCGCATGCTCTTCGCGAACGGCGGCAAACGCCGGGTCCGCGCCCAGATCGCGCAACTCCTGCGGGTCATTCAGCAAATCAAACAGCTGCGGCCGAAACCCGTCATACGCCAGGTATTTCCAGCGCTCGCTGCGCACCATGGTCATGCGGCAACGGTCGATGGGTTGCGCCAGACGCTCCCGCGCCGGGGCCTGGAAGGCGTAGTCGTATTCGCTGATCGCATAGCGGCGCCAGTCGGTTTCCACGCCATGCAGCAACGGGATTAGCGAGCGTCCTTCGAGCCGGTGATCCGCGCTCGGCAAACCCAGTGCCTCAAGAAAGGTCGGCAGCGCATCAATGGTTTCCACCAGCCGATCGTCCACCGATCCCCGGGTGCCATCCGCCGCCGCTCGCGGGTCGCGCACGATCAACGGAATCCCCACGGCCGGTTCCAGCAAAAACTCTTTTTCCCCCAGGTAATGATCGCCGAGGAAGTCGCCGTGATCGCTGGTGAACACGATCAGCGTGTCGTCCCAGCGCCCGTTGCTCTGCAGAACATCAAACAATCGCCCGAGCTGATCATCGACCTGTTTGATCAGCCCCATGTAGGTGGGCACCACGTTCAACCGCACCTCATCCCGGGAGAAATTCAGGCTCTCTTCGTGTTGGCGAAACGCGTTGTACACCGGGTGATCGCTCTCCTCGCCAAGCGCTGCGCGCACCGGTTCGATCACCTGCTCGGCGCCATACAGCGCGTGATACGGCGCCGGGGCGATGTAGGGCCAGTGCGGCTTGATGTACGACAGGTGCAGGCACCACGGCTGCTCGCCTTGCTCGGCGATGAAGTCGATGGCGCGGTCGGTGGTGTAGACGGTTTCTGAATGCTGCTCGGGGACGCGTGCGGGGAGATGGGCGTTGCGCATTTTCCAGCCGCTGAGGATTTCGCCCTTGGCGCCTTCGGCGGCGTTGGCCCAGTCGTGCCACGGATTACGACCGTCGAAACCGTGGTCGCGCAGGTAATGGGTGTAGGGCGCGGACTCGCGTTTGTCGTCGAACAGCGGGTCGTCGGGGAAGATGCCGTCGTGGCGGAAAAAGGCTTCGAAACCCACCTCGTTCAACACGTCGGCCTGCTCGCTGGAAGGATCGATCGCGAGCCGTTGCAAGGCATCCAGATTAGGTGTGGCGTGGGTCTTGCCCACCAGCGCGGTGCGGATGCCATGCGGGCGCAGATAGTCACCGATGGTCAGTTCTTCCAGGGGCAACGGCACGGCGTTCCACGCCACTTGATGGCTGCTGACATAGCGCCCGGTGTAGGCCGACATCCGCGACGGCCCGCAGATTGTGCCTTGGGTGTAGGCGCGGCTGAAACGCACGCCAGCGGCGGCCAGGCGATCGATATTCGGCGTGTGTAAATGCGGGTGGCCGTAGCACGACAGGTAATCGCGGCGCAGTTGATCGCACATGATGTACAGCACGTTGCGCACGGGGTTTTGGGTGTTGGGCATGGGGTTCACCGATCGGAAGACAGGCGAGGGTTTTCGCTGGTTGGACGGGGTAGAGGCAAGTGCATTTGAGGAATGGGTTTTATGCAGCGGGTGCATCAGGTCCGGGCGCGCCACAAACCCGTAGGAGCGAGTCTTGCCCGCGAAGAGGCCCGATCAGACAGCGAGATTCTCCAGCGAACACACCTCCTCATCCACCGCATCAATCGCCTTGATCTGCGCAATCATCGCCTCGGCCAACGGCGACAAGCGATACCCGGCGCGGCTGACGATCCCGTAGCGCGTGTACAACTCCTCCAGATCATCCGCCAGCCCATCGATCTTCAAACACACCAATTCACCTCTGGCCAAATGCAGCGCATCTGAATAAGCACCGACAATCCCGATGGCATCCGAACGCATCACCACGCTCAGCAAGCTGGAGCTGTTTTCACATTCCACATTCGGCGTGAAATCCGGGCGGCCACTCAGGTCGACGATGACTTTGCGCAGGTTTGGCGGGCGGATGGTCACGGCCATCGGATAGCTCATCAATTCCGCCGCGCTGACGCTTTCACGCCCCGCCAAAGGATGCCCGGCGCGGCAGCAGAAATGCCATTTGCGCGGGCGCAGGCGTTGAGTCAGGTAGTCCGGGTCGGCTTCGAAATAGCGGGTGTCCGCGACAAAGAATTCGAACTCCTCGCTCAGCAATCGCTTGCTCAGGCTCTGCCAGTCGTCCACCTGAAACTGCACCCGCGCTTTCGGATAGCGCCCGATAAAACTGCCGATGGCCCGGGGGATCAACCCCGCCGCCGGTGCAGGGCCGCAACCGAAGCGCAACTCCCCGGCCTCCAGGCCATTGAACTGGCTGATCTCGTTGGCCATCTGCTGCGCGCCGCTGACCAGGCGCCGTGCATGTTCGAGCAATACCTGGCCCTGTTTGGTCGGCGCCAGGTCCTTGCGGCCGCGATCCACCAACTGACAACCGACGCTGTGTTCCAGGGCCTGGATGCTGCGGCTGAACGCCGATTGCGAGAGGTTCACCGCCAAGGCGCCCGCGACAAAACTGCGCTGGTCGGCGAGGGCGATGAAGTGGCGGAGTTGGCGCAAATCGATATGCATTTTTCACATAAAAAATATCGGGCGAATGCATTGGATATGCATCGGGTGGACTCCTTATAAAGGCAATCTCTTATGCAGTAAATCTTTGTAAAAACATAAATAAATAACTTAAAAGAATATGCACTGCTGAATGTCACTGCGTGTTTTTTGACCAGGAGCCGCCCCATGAGTCCGTTGAACCTTGCCTCGCCCTTATCGCCCCGACGGCTCAAACGCCTGCCCCTGGCCCTGTTGCTGGCGGGCAGTGCCCAGGCCTATGCGGCCGACAGCACAACGCCCGAAGCGGCACCTGCCAGCAAACCCACTGCCGACAGTTCGCAACTGGAAACCGTGACCGTCACCACCCGTCGCCGCGAAGAAAGCTCGCAAGACGTGCCAACACCGATGAGCGTCGTCAGCGGCCAGGCCCTGGAAACCCAGCGGGTCTATCGCATTCAGGATTTGCAGCAACTGGTGCCCAGCGTCAACGTCGCCTACATGCATGCGCGCCAGTCCAGCGTGTCGATCCGGGGCCTGGGCAACAACCCGGCCAGCGATGGCCTGGAGGGCAGCGTCGGGCTCTACATCGACAACGTTTACCTCGGGCGGCCGGGCATGGCGGTGTTCGACCTGATGGACATCGAACAACTCGAAGTGCTGCGCGGTCCCCAGGGCACGTTGTTCGGCAAGAACACCACCGCCGGGGTGATCAACATCAGCACCCGCGCGCCCTCGTTTACCCCGGAACGCAGCATCGAAACTTCGGTGGGCGAGGACGGTTACTTCCAGACCAAGGGCACGATTTCCGGGCCGCTGAACGACGAACTCGCCGGGCGCTTTTCCGCGTATCGCACCCGCAGCGACGGCGACATCAAGAACGAATTCAACGGCCACGACTTGAACGGTGGTTCTCGCGAAGGCTTCCGTGGCCAGTTACTGTTCAAGCCCAACGAGTCGTTCAACCTGCGCTGGATCGGCGATTACAACGAAGAGGATTCCAGCGCCGGCACCCGCGTGCTGTACAGCACCGGGCCGACCATCAATGGCGTCAATCTCTACGAATCACGGGCCGCTGCGGCGGGGGCGACGCTGGTCAACGGCTCCCACCGCAAGGTCAACCTGGACAACGATCAACACGTCACGGTGCATCAGGGCGGTACGTCGGTGGAGGCTAACTGGACCTTGCCGAGCGACTTCACCTTGACCTCGGTCAGCGCCTATCGCTGGTGGAATTTCACCCCGCGCAATGACGACGGCTTGAACGTACCGGCGAGCTACAACGCCGGGGTCTCGGTGGAAGATAAGCAGTACTCCCAGGAGTTTCGTTTGGCGTCGCCCAAGGGCGAATTCTTCGACTACGTGCTCGGCGCCTACTACTTCGGCTCGGACCTGGACAACAAATCCTTCGCCTACTACGGCCCGCAAGCCGACATCTGGAACGGCACGCCACGGGGTGCACTGGCCAACGTCGACAGCGTCGGCAACGGTCATATCGAAACCAACAGCTTTGCGTTGTTTGCCCAAGGCACCTGGCACCTCACCCCACGGCTGGACTTCACCGCCGGGGTACGTGGCACCTACGAAGAGAAAAACGCCTGGGTCACTCGCGATGCACCGGTGGGTGGCGCGGCGGTGACCGGGGCGGCGGCGACGGCCAGACGTGGTCGCACTGGCGCCTACGATTCCGGCGATCTGAATCAGTACAGCTCCAGCCCTTCCGGCCTGCTGAACCTGAGCTACCGCTTTACCGATGATTTGCTCGGTTACGCGACCTTGTCCCACGGCGAAAAATCCGGTGGCGTGAACCTCGCGGTCGGCTCCGCACCCACCGCCGGCGCCGACTCGCTGTTGATCGGCACCGAGCGCGCGAACAACGCCGAACTCGGTTTCAAAAGCACCCTGTGGGACCGTCGTTTGCAACTCAACGCCAATGTGTTCTGGACCCAGGTCAACGCCTACCAGACCAACGCTTACGACGACGTCAACCGCGTGCAATACCTGACCAACGCCGGCTCGGTGCGTTCGCGCGGTGTGGAAGTCGAAAGCACGATCATCCCGTTGCGCGGCCTGACCCTGAACCTCAACGGCTCCTTCAACGACGTCAGCTACCTCTCCTACAAAGATGCCCCGTGCCCGCCGGAAGTCAGCCAGCGTCCAGGCGCACCGGCCTCTTGCGACCTCAGCGGCCACCAGGTGGTCGGCGCCTCGAAATGGATCGGCAACGCCAACGGCGAATACAAATGGAACCTGAGCAACGGCTTCGAAGAATACGTCACCGCCAGCTACGCGTTCCGCTCCAAAGCGGTGGGCACGGTGGAGGATTCCGACTACGGGCAGATCCCGAGTTACGCGGTGGTCAACTTATCCACAGGCCTGCGCGGCGACTTCAACCAGGGGCAGTGGGATGTGTCGCTGTGGCTGAAAAACGCCTTCGACAAAACCTATTACACAACGCTGTGGACGGGCGGCAATGGTGGTTATGAAGGGTTGCTCGGTACGCCGCGCACCCTCGGCCTGACCGGTCGCTACGACTTCTGATAAGCGACCTAAGGCTTCTAAAGCCATTCGGTTATTGCAGGACTCGATAGCAGTAGGGCGTCTCGCACTTTTGCCTATCAATCTGGATGACCTCCATTTGGCCTTTGACAGTGAAGCCTGAATCAAGGATGCCGTGGATTGTCGCTTTTCCATCTTTCGGGATCGTTACCCAGGACGAATCTCCTGCTTTGTGAACCGTAATATTGGAAGAGCTTGCGTTGAAGATTTCAAAGTCAGGGGTCGAGTGTGTGTTTTTGTCGGATTTTTTGCCGTCGGCGGCGTTAGCCGTTTCGGAGTCGGACATCGTGATACACATCTCTTTGGTGCAGCCTGTCATGGCAATAGAGACAAATTTGAATTTGTTGCTCGGTGAAGCGTTGAACAGGCCACCTGCTGTTGGGAAAGAAGTGACAGAAAACGTGCGTCCAGGGAGTAGTGAAGTGTCCGGCTGACCGTGAACGCGTATGCCCATTGTGATTGTCTTGGAATCATTCTTGATCTCGGTACTGTAATAGGGCGTTTTAATTTCTTCTGCTGCATAGAGGTGTGATGCACAAAGCATAACGAGCGCGGCAATAAGGGTTTTGGTGTTCATGGTGTTTCTCGCCATCCTGAATGGGTGTGCGACTAGTTGAAAGCTTTTTATAAAGAGGCGCTACTGTCAGAAATTACAGTTCCTTCGACTGTTTAATAGCATTTTTGAATTTTCAGGCGATTTTTAATCGCGATTAATCATGATTTTTCACGTTCGCAGCAATTGGGTAATTGTTGGTTGAGCGTAGGTATCACTGAGTGCCAACAGAAGCAGGAGTAAAGCTGTTTTGAATTATTTATAGTCACTCAACCAACCACCACCAAGCTCATCGGCTGAAGGGCAGCAGTGGTTTTCAAACAGGGTCGTTGTTTTCACCTGACCACAATGACAAAAAAGTTCGTGCGGTGGGTTCGAGCACCAACTTTGATGGCGAAGTAGTAGGTCTGGCTGGAGAGTTAATCAAGCAATAATCAGTGCTGTAACAAGCAACAGGCTAATGCATTGAACATGCATCAGCCTGTTTTTGTTTGTGGGCGATATACGCTGTAGTTAGTTGTAACTGCTATGACTTTCCCCCTGAATCGATGCCTTCCACGAATACTTTTGATGCTCGCAAAGCATCGTTTTTTCGATGCTGCGCTGTAAGCCTTGTACAGCGTGGCTTTGGCGAAATTGACCGTTTCACATATACGATCTGGGTCTATCCATAACTTCAAAGATTACTTTAAGAGATAAGCGTCTGGCCCAATGATTGGCCCATCGATACACCGCGCGGGGGATTCAGTGCGGGGTGTCATCGGGTTATTCGCAAAGAGACCGCAGGGAGTTAATCAATGGGCAATGTCCAGACCGCCGCCGGCGCACATGAGCTGCTCTGGCGCCAGGCGCCGAGTGGCGAGTTGGTCGACCTCGGCCGGGTGCATCGCGTGCCGTTGGGCCAGTTGCGTTTGCAGCGGGCGCCCAAGGGCATCCTGAGCCGGCGCGAAGCGATCCTGCTCGGTGTACTGGCGTTGCTGGTGCATGGCGCGGTGATCTATTGGGTCAACCAGCAGCCGATCAAGGAACTGCCGATCGTACCGCCGGAAATTCCGCCGATGACTATCGAGTTCTCGCGCCCGGCGCCGCCCGTGGTCGAGACGCCACCGCCACCACCTCCACCGGTTCAACAGGTGGTCGAGCCTCCGCCGCCGGTGGAAGACGAGCTGGCCGTGAAGCCGCCGCCACCGAAGCCGATTCCTAAACCAAAACCGGTCGCCAAACCTGTACCGAAACCGGCACCTAAAGCCGTTGAACAGCCACCGGCGCCGCCACAACCGACAGCGCCTGTTGCCGCTCCGGCACCGCCTGCACCACCGGCGCCCGCGCCAGTGACCCCGGCCTCGGCCAATGCCGCGTACCTGAAGAACCCGGCGCCGGAATACCCGTCCCTGGCCCAGCGCCGCGGTTGGGAAGGCACGGTGTTGTTGCGAGTGCATGTGCTGGCCAACGGCAAGCCCGGCGAAATCCAGATTCAGAAAAGCAGTGGTCGCGATCAGCTCGACGAGGCCGCGCTCAACGCGGTGAAGCGTTGGAGCTTCGTGCCGGCCAAGCAAGGTGATGTCGCCCAGGATGGCTGGGTCAGCGTGCCCATCGATTTCAAGATTCATTAAACCGAAACCAATTTCGCGCAAAAAATTTACACGAGGGAATACATCATGACGTTACTGGCCTCTCCACTTGAATCCATCGAAGGCGCGGTGATCTGGCTGCTGGTGGTTTTTTCCGTTGCCACCTGGGGGTTGGCGTTGCTCAAGGGCGTGCAGTTCGGTCGCCTGAAAGCCCAGGATCGCAAGTTTCATAAACAGTTCTGGGCGGCGTCGAGTCTTGATTCGGCGGCCGAGTTAAGCGAAACCCAACCGGGTGCTGCGGCCCGTGTGGCCCAGGCCGGTTATGCGGCGATCCAGGTGGGTGAAGCGCCGCAGGCCAATGATTTGAGCCAGGCGATCAATCATCAGGATCGTCTGGAGCGCGCCTTGCGTCAGCAGATCGTCCGCGAACGTCGTTCGCTGGAAACCGGGCTGGCGGTGGTCGCGAGTATTGGCAGCACCTCGCCGTTCATTGGTTTGTTCGGCACGGTGTGGGGAATCATGGAAGCGTTGAAAGGCATCAGCGCGGCGGGTTCGGCGAGCCTGGAAACCGTGGCCGGGCCGATTGGTGCGGCGCTGGTCGCCACCGGTGTAGGGATCGCCGTCGCGGTGCCGGCGGTGCTGGTTTACAACTACTTTTTGCGTCGCCTGAAACTGACGGCGGCGGACCTGGATGACTTCGCCCACGACTTCTACAGCCTGGCGCAGAAGAGTTCGTTCCGCCTGTTGATTCATCCGACCTCGCACAAGGTGGTGGCCCAGGGTGGCGCGCAGAAAGTGAAGGAGGCGTCCTGATATGGCCTTCTCCACGCAAGACAGCGATGAGGTGCTGAGCGAGATCAACGTGACACCGCTGGTGGACGTGATGCTGGTGCTGCTGGTGGTGTTTATCGTCACCGCGCCGCTGCTGACCAATGCGATCCCGATCAACCTGCCCAAGACCGAGGCCGTGGCCCCGGTGGAGCAGAAAGACCCGCTGGTGGTCAGCATCGACGGCGCCGGCAAGCTGTTTATCAACAAGGATGAAATCCAGCCGGACTTGCTGGAATTCAACCTGAAATCGGCGAAGGCCAAGGACCCGGAAGTGCGCGTGCAATTACAGGCGGACGACGGGGTGAATTATGGCGAAGTGGCACGGGCCATGGCCTCGATCGAGCGGGCGGGGATTACCAAGTTGTCGGTGATTACCGCGCGGTAGGTTTTCTACAGTTTTCCGGGGCCGTCTCCTTGGCAGGGTGCGGCCCTTTTTTTTGGCGTAAAGATCGTTCCCACGCTCTAACGATCGTTCCCACGCGCAGCAAAGGAATGCCGCCCGGGACGCTCCGCGTCCCTTCCAATGTCGTGACGCGGAGCGTCACAGGATGCATTCCTTTGCTGCGCGTGGGAACGATCAGTATCCGGCTTCATATTCTTTATAGGTCTTAATAAATAGCTTCTTATTCCTTAACGAATATAACTCTCGTCCCTATACTCGATCAGGAACAGACACGCAGCAGGAGAGCTCCCCCATGCGCAACGAATCAATTCGCTACCTGATTGTGCCGGGCTGGCAAGGATCGCCGGAAGATCATTGGCAAAGCCATTGGCAGAACAGTCTGCCGAACAGCGCACGGGTGGAGCAGGCCGATTGGCTGACGCCACGCCGTGAAGACTGGGTCGCGGCGCTGGCCGAGGCGATCGCCGCCGACAGCACGCCGGTGATCCTGATCGCCCACAGCCTGGGTTGCATCACCGTGGCCCATTGGGCCGCCACCGCGCCGGTGCAGTTTTTGCGGCAAGTGCGCGGCGCCTTGCTGGTCGCGCCGGCGGACGTCGAACGCCCGGCGTGCTCGCCAGCGTTGCGTAATTTCGCACCGATTCCGACCACCCTGTTGCCGTTCCCGAGCCAGGTCGTCAGCTCCGACAACGACAGCGCCGTCAGTGCTCCCCGTGCAATGGAGCTGGCCCGCAATTGGGGCGCCGAGGCGGGAATTCTCTCGGGTGCCGGGCACATCAACGTCAAGTCCGGTCACCAGCGTTGGGAGCAGGGTTTTGCCTATCTCTATCGCCTGCAAAACCGCATGGAGCATCACGCCCTGCGCCGCGCCTGATTTCTATTTTTTCAACGCCCCCGTCTCCCGGCGGTTTTGGGCGGGAGTCTGCCATGAGTTTTGAAGCCTTCGGTCAGCCGCTGCTGACCTTCCCCGACGCCGAAAAAAGCCCCCTGAGCATCCGCGCCAAAGCGCTGGTGTTCGTCGATCCACGCTCGCGGCAGTTGCGCCAGGAATTGGAGCAATTGGCCCCACGCGCCATTTCCGTATTGATTCGCGGCGAAACCGGCAGCGGCAAGGAATTGCTCGCGCGCCACATTCATCGCGCCAGTGATCGCGGCGGCTTGTTCGTCTCGGTCAATTGCGGCGCGATCAGTCCCACTTACGCCGACGCCGAATTGTTCGGCTACGCCGCCGGCAGCTACACCGGCTCGGCCAGCAGTCGCGCCGGCTGGTTTGGCTCGGCCAATGGCGGGACGCTGTACCTGGACGAGATCGGCGACTTGCCGTTGCCGATCCAGATCAAGTTGCTGTCGGCCCTGGAAAACCACGAAGTCACCCGCGTCGGCGCGCCCCAGCCGAGCCCGGTGGACGTGCGCCTGGTCGCCGCCACCAGCATCGACCTGGCCCAAGCCGTGGCAGCGGGAAAATTTCACGAACGGCTTTATCACTACCTCAGCGAAGGCCAGCTCGAATTGCCTGCGTTGCGTGAGCGGGTGGGCGACATTCTGTCCTTGGCGGAATATTTCCTCGGCATCTACAGCCAACGCCTGGACCTGCCCGTGCCGCTGATCAGCGAAGCCGCGCAACAGGTACTGGAGGCTCACAGCTGGCCGGGCAACACCCGGGAGCTGGAGAACGTCATTCACTTCGCGCTGCTGGTGAGCACCGGGGATGAGATCTTGCCGGAGCATTTGAATTTGCCGGAGGTGCCTATTTCATTGGTGCAGATTGAGAGTCAGATCAAACAGATTCTCGGCAATGGATCTGTGGCGGAACAAACAGCCTTGAAACAACTGCTAAAAAACGCCGCACTCCTGTAGGAGCAAAGCTTGCTCGCGAACCAGACGACGCGGTGTGTCAGAAAGAACGCTATCGCTGTAGGAGCAAAGCTTGCTCGCGAACCAGACGACACGGTGTATCAGGAAGAACGCTATCGCTGTAGGAGCAAAGCTTGCTCGCGAACCAGACGACACGGTGTGTCAGAAAGAACGCTATCGCTGTAGGAGCAAAGCTTGCTCGCGAACCAGACGACACGGTGTGTCAGAAAGAACGCTATCGCTGTAGGAGCAAAGCTTGCTCGCGAACCCAGACGACGCGGTGTGTCATGAAGGACGCCTTCGCGGGCAAGCCTCGCTCCTACAGGTAACGTGCGGGCTAGAGCTGTATGAACAAAATGGAATATCAAAGTGAATAAAAGATATTGTTCGGGAATAAAAAATCCCGGTATTGTCCGCTTCACGCCAGCGATAGCACTTCACTGGCACTCGTACTAATAGCCGTCGCCATAAGCGACCGTGATTTCCGATAAGGACACTGCATGAAAAAGGTTCTGTTGTTCACCGCATTGGCGGCTGCCCTGACTGCAAGCCTGGCCCAGGCTGGCGAGAAACTGGTGGTTGCGGCGACCCCGGTCCCACACGCCGAGATTCTGGAACTGATCAAACCGACCCTCGCCAAAGAAGGCGTGGATCTGGAAATCAAAGTCTTCACCGACTACGTTCAGCCGAACGTGCAGGTCGATCAGAAGCGTCTGGACGCCAACTACTTCCAGACCCTGCCGTACCTGAAAAGCTTCAACGAAGGCAAAGGCACTAACCTGGTGACCGTGATCGGCGTGCACGTCGAACCGTTCGGCGGCTACTCGAAGAAAGTCAAAACCCTGGCTGAGCTCAAGGACGGCGCCACCATCGCCATCCCTAACGAAGGCAGCAACAGCGGCCGCGCCCTGATCCTGCTGCAGAAGGCTGGCCTGATCGAGTTGAAAGACCCGAAAAACGCCCTGGCCACCCCGAAAGACATCGCCAAGAACCCGCACAACTTCAAGTTCAAGGAACTGGAATCGGCCATGCTCCCGCGTGTGCTGGACCAGGTCGACCTGGACATGATCAACACCAACTACGCGCTGGAAGCAGGCCTGAACCCGGCTAAAGACGCGCTGGTGATTGAAGGTGCCGATTCGCCGTACGTGAACTTCCTGGTGGCTCGTCCGGACAACAAGGACAGCGACGCTATCCAGAAACTGGCCAAAGCCCTGACCAGCCCGGAAGTGAAAGCGTTCATCGCCAAGAAGTACAACGGCGCGGTATTGCCAGCGTTCTGATTTGACGCCGCTTTAAACCCCTTCAAGGTTTCGAACGCCGACGGCTGATGCTAGCGTCGGCGTGATCGTTCCCACGCTCTGCGTGGGAATGCCTCAACGGACGCTCCGCGTTCGGCTTTGGATGTGACGCGGAGCGTCACGGGCTGCATTCCCACGCGGAGCGTGGGAACGATCAAAGCGCTCTTCAGGCCGCCTGCGCCTTCAACGCCCGGCGCAACGCCACCAACAACTTCACGATGTCCTGCGGGTCCAGCCGCTGCGGTGCTTTTACGTCAGCCATATTCTTCTCTTCCTTGTGATGGGTTTGGCCGGGAGTCTGGCCAAAAGCTGTGCGTCCTTGGAGGGGCTTTTTGAAAAAAAGATCCTTCCTACAGCGAAAAGGAAAATAGCCGTCATCCGTTGTTGCCGCAAATCCACGAGATAGTTTTTTGTGTGATATCAATATGCTTTAACGGTATTTAAATTCCTCTTTTTATACCTTTAAAGTCGGTGCCTGCCGGACGGTTATCCACCGTTCATGGACTGCACCACCGTCGCTTACCGAGCGACGTCCAGGATGTTCAATGAACTTCGATTACGCTTTTATCCTCAGCACCCTGCCGGCGTTTCTCAAAGCCGTGGGCGTGACGCTGCAGGTCGGCTTCATCGCCATCGGCACCTCGCTGCTGGTGGCGCTGATCAACGCGACGATCCTGGTGTTTCGCACGCCTTACTTGCAGCGCCTGGTCGGGTTGTATGTGGAACTGGCGCGCAACACCCCGTTGTTGATTCAGTTGTTCTTCGTCTACTTCGCCCTGCCAACGCTGGGCATTCGCGTTTCCGGATTTACCGCAGCGATCATCACCATGACCTTCCTTGGCGGCGCGTACCTCACGGAAGTGCTGCGTGCGGGTGTGGATGCGGTGCCGCACGCGCAACTGGAATCGGGCCGCTCCATCGGCCTGTCCCACGGGCAATTGCTGCGCTACGTGATCCTGCCGCAAGCCGGGATCCTCAGCCTGCCGTCGCTGTTCGCCAATTTCATTTTCCTGCTCAAGGAAACCACCGTGGTTTCGGCGGTGGCGGTGCCGGAGATTCTCTACACCACCAAGAGCTACATCGCGCTCTACTACAAAACCTACGAAATGCTCGCCGTGCTGACGCTGATTTGCGTGCTGCTGTTCTTGCCGCTGTCGCTGCTGCTCAGCCGTCTGGAAAGGAGGCTCCAGCATGGCCAGTTCGGGTCTTGAATTGCTGTGGGTGTCGTTGCCGCAACTGGGCAAGGGCGCCGCGCAAACCTTATCGATTTCCTTTCTGAGCATCGCCATCAGTACCGTCGGCGGCGTGCTCTACGGCGTGCTGCGCACGCTGAATTCGAAATGGCTGAACGCGTTCCTGCGGGTCTATCTGGAACTGTTCCGCGCGATCCCGGTGTTGGTCTGGCTGTACCTGATGTTTTTCGGCCTGCCGATTTTCTTTGGCCTGAGCATTCCGAGCTTCTGGTGCGCGGTGCTGGTGCTGTCGCTGTGGGGCGCCAGCGAGGTGGGCGAAGTGGTGCGCGGCGCGTTGTTGTCGTTGCCTCGCGGCCAGCGCGAAGCGGGGTTGTCGATTGGCCTGGATGGCCCGCAACTCTACGGCTACGTGCTGCTGCCCCAGGCGCTGAAACGCATGACGCCGCCGACCATCAACGTCTACACGCGAATCATCAAGACCAGTTCCCTGGCGGTGCTGATCGGTGTGGTGGACGTGATCAAGGTCGGCCAGCAGATCATCGAACGTACCTACGAATCGGTGCTGATCTACGGCGCACTGTTCCTGTTTTTCTTTTTCATCTGCTACCCGCTCTCGGCCGCCTCGCGCGTGCTGGAGCGGCGCTGGACGCAAGCATGAGCGCATTGATCGAGTTCAAGGGTTTCAACAAGTTTTTCGGCGAGCAGCAGGTGCTCAAAGAGATCGACCTGCAAGTAAAACCAGGCGAAGTCATCGTGATCCTCGGCCCCAGCGGCTGCGGCAAAAGCACCTTGCTGCGCTGTCTCAACGGCCTCGAAGTCGCCCACAGCGGCAGCCTGACCTTCAACGGCCGCGAGTTGCTGGACAAGGGCACCGACTGGCGCGACGTGCGTCAGCAGATCGGCATGGTGTTCCAGAGTTATCACCTGTTCCCGCACATGAACGTGCTCGACAACGTGCTGCTCGGCCCGGTCAAAGTACAGAAACGCGATCGCCGCGACGCCCGCGCCCAGGCAGAAGCGCTGCTCGAACGCGTCGGTCTGCTGGACAAGCGCGACGCCTTCCCACGTCAGCTCTCCGGCGGCCAGCAGCAACGCATCGCCATCGTCCGCTCGCTGTGCATGAACCCTAAAGTGATGCTGTTCGATGAAGTCACCGCCGCCCTCGACCCGGAGATGGTCAAGGAAGTGCTGGAAGTGATTCAGGGCCTGGCCCGCGAAGGCATGACCTTGCTCATCGTCACCCACGAAATGGCCTTTGCCCGCGCCGTGGCTGACCGCATTGTGTTCATGGATGCCGGGCGCATCCTCGAACAAAACCCTCCCGAGCTTTTCTTTACGAACCCGCAAACCGCACGAGCGCAGCAGTTCCTGGAGAAATTCTCCTACGTCGAAGCCCTGCCCAAAAAGACTCAAACAAAGGAACTGGAACCGCTATGAAAACTGCCAAGTCTTCACTCTTTTTACTGCCGCTGCTCGGCCTCGCACTGCTGGCCGGTTGCAACAAAACCGAAGAACCGCCGAAGCCGAAAGTCGCCAGCGAAAGCGCCGCGCCGGCCGGCTACCTGGACAAAATCAAGGCCCGGGACAAGCTGATCGTCGGCGTCTTCACCGATAAGCCACCGTTCGGTTTTGTCGATGAGGCCGGGCGCTACGTCGGTTTTGATACCGACATCGGCCGTCAATTCGCCAAGGATCTGTTGGGCGATGAGAACAAAGTCGAATTCGTCGCCGTTGAACCGGCGAGCCGGATTCCGTTCCTGCAAAGCGACAAGGTTGACCTGATCCTGGCCAACATGACCGTCACCCCGGAGCGCAAGGAAGCGGTGGAATTCACCAACCCGAACCTCAAGGTCGCGGTGCAGGCCCTTGTCCCGCAGGGCAGCTCGGTGAAAAACCTCGATGACCTCGCGACCCGCACCACCATCGTGACCACCGGCACCACCGCCGATATCTGGCTGACCAAGAATCACCCGGACTGGAAACTGCTCAAGTTCGAGAAAAACTCCGAGTCCCTGCAAGCCCTGGCCAATGGTCGTGGCGATGCTTATGCACAAGACAACCTGGTGCTGTTCAGCTGGGCCAAGCAGAATCCTGGCTACCGCGTGCTGGCCCAGACCCTGGGCGCCGAAGCACCGATTGCGCCGGCGGTGAAGAAGGGCAACCTCGAACTGCGGGACTGGGTGAACACCGAGTTGGCGAAGTTGGGTGAAGAGAAATATCTGCTCAAGCTGTACGACCAGTACGTGCGTAAAGAACTGAGCGATGACACCAAGCCTGAGAGCGTGATTGTTGAAGGTGGGAAGTGGCAGGGGTGATTCGCTGACCTGATCGTTCCCACCTGTGGCGAGGGAGCTTGCTCCCGCTGGGGTGCGCCGCACCCCCAAGACCTGAGTATGCGATTTGTCTGAGTTAACGCATCGATGGTTTTACGGCTGCTGCGCAGCCGAGCGGGAGCAAGCTCCCTCGCCACAAAGCGTGGGAACGATCGGTGTACTTCAATCCGGCCAATTCCACGCCGGCTCATCCAGCACCCGTTGCCCGACGATCCCGGTCTGGCCCAAGGTCTTCTCCAGCACAATGCAATTGCACTCCAGGTCTTCCTGCAACGCCGAGATCAAGCGCCGGGCATGGGACACCACCCACACCTGACATTGCTCGGACGCACGGATGATCAACCGCGCCAACGCCGGCAACAGGTCCGGGTGCAGGCTGGTTTCCGGCTCGTTCAGCACCATCAGCGTCGGCGGTCGAGGCGTCAGCAAGGCGGCGACCAGCAGCAGATAACGCAGCGTGCCATCCGACAACTCCGCCGCCGACAACGGCCGCAACAACCCTTCCTGATAAAACTCGATGGCGAAGCGTCCACCCTGCAACGGTGCGATGTTCAAGCGCGCGCCGGGGAACGCATCGCTGATGGCGGCCTGCAACGCTTCGGGATCGCCGATTTCGCGGATGGTCTGCAACGCTGCCGCGAGGTCGCGACCGTCGTGGTGCAGCACCGGCGTGCGCGTACCCAACTGCGGTTGACGCACCGGGGCGTCGGCGTCACTGCGAAAGTGATCGTAGAAGCGCCAGCGGCGGATGAACTCGCGCAGGTGCATGACTTCCGGGGAGGTGCGAAAACTGCCGACCTGATCGAACAGGCTGTCGAAATTCGGCGTGTGTTGAGCCAGTACATCCCAGTTGCGGCCCTCGCGGGCGCGGATCATCGGGCCTTCGCGATCCACCAGCAGGCTGGCCGGGCGGTAGAGCGGCCCGGCCCAGATGCATTCTTTTTTGATTTCCGGGTCGAGGGCAAAGTAAGACTCGGTCGGCGCCGGCAAACCCAGGGCAATCGAATAGCTGAAGTCTTCGCCGGCAAACCCCAGGCGCAGGCGTTTGACGCCCTGGCGCACGGTGGCTTCGATCGGCACTTCGCCGTTACGCATGCGCCGGCTGATGTTCTCCGGCCCGGCCCAGAACGTTGAATCCAGCCCGCCCTCACGGGCCAGCGCATTGACCACGCCGCCCTGGGCCGTTTCCGCCAACAGGCGCAAGGCGCGATAGAGGTTGGACTTGCCGCTGCCGTTGGGGCCGGTGATCAGGTTCAACCGACCCAGCGGGATCACCAATTTATTGATTGAGCGGTAATTGGCCACCGCGAGGGTTTTGAGCATGGGGAGCTTCCTGCTGCGTAGGCGGCCAGTTTGCCTTATTGTCGGCCATGAGTAGATCCCTGTGGCAAGCGAGCATTTGTGGCGAGCGAGCTTGCCTGTGGCGAGGGGGCTTGCCCCCGTTGGGCTGCGAAGCGGCCCCGCTGTTTTCTCAGATACACCGCATCTGCAGCTATTGCGACTGCTGCGCAGTCGAACGGGGGCAAGCCCCCTCGCCACAGGTTATTCACTGGGCCCCAGGGTTTGCAGCAAACCTGCACGCCCGTTGAACCCTGTTCTAAGCTCACAGTCGTATCGTCACTTGCACGTTCGTACAAGGAAAAGGAGTCTGCATGGCGGGTACCGGGTTGAAAATAATAGTGGGGCTGGGCGTCTTCGCCCTGCTGACCGCCTGTGGCGATAAAAAACCGGTCGAGAAAGACCTGCCGCGCGTCTTCGTGCAAGCGGTCAAGCCTGCGGATTACGCCGCTTCCGTGACCCTTACCGGCGACGTCCAGGCCCGGGTGCAGACCGAGTTGTCGTTCCGCGTCGGCGGCAAGATCATTCAGCGCATGGTCGATGTCGGTGACCGGGTTTCGGCCAAGCAGGTACTGGCCAAACTTGACCCGAAGGACCTGCAGACCAACGTCGATTCCGCCCAGGCCCAGGTCACCGCCGAACAGGCCCGGGTCAAGCAGACCGCCGCCGCGTTCGTGCGCCAGCAAAAACTCCTGCCCAAGGGCTACACCAGCCAAAGCGAATACGATGCGGCCCAGGCTGCACTACGCAGTAGTCAAAGCGCCCTGACCGCCGCCCAGGCGCAATTGGCCAACGCCCGGGAACAACTGAGCTACACCTCACTGATCTCCGAAGCGCCGGGGGTGATTACCGCGCGCCAGGCCGAAGTCGGCCAGGTCGTGCAGGCCACCGTGCCGATCTTCAGCCTGGCCCGGGACGGCGAACGCGACGCCGTGTTCAACGTCTACGAATCGCTGCTGGCCGAGCCGCCCTCGGACAAATCCGTGGTAGTCAGCCTGCTCGACAACCCGGCGATCAAAACCACCGGCACTGTCCGGGAAATCACGCCAGCGGTGTCCGCGCAGACCGGCACCGTGCAAGTCAAAGTCACCCTCAACGGCCTGCCCGACGGCATGCAACTCGGCTCGGTGGTCAGCGCCACGGCCAAGGCGCCGGGCAAATCCGCCGTGGAATTGCCCTGGTCAGCGCTAACGAAAAACCTCAACGAACCCGCCGTGTGGCTGGTGGACGCCGACGGCAAGGCGCAACTGCACAACGTCACCGTCGGCCGTTACCTGACGGGCAACGTCATCATCAGCGACGGCCTGGACGGTGGTGAAAAAGTCATCATCGCTGGCGGCCAGTTATTGCACCCGGGAATGAAAGTGGAAATCGCCGAGAACACCTACAAGGATCTGGCGCCGGGAGCTGAACAATGAAGCGCCTGATGCTGTTGACCACCGGTTTGCTACTGGTCGCCTGCTCGAAAAAAGAACCGCCGCCGGAGCCGGTGCGCCCGGTGCTGTCCATCGAGGTCAAAGCGTTGAGTCAGGAAGACCTCGGCCGTTTCGCCGGCAGCATCCAGGCGCGCTACGAAAGCAATATCGGCTTTCGGGTGCCGGGCCGGATTGCCAGCCGTAACGTCGATGTCGGCGCCGAAGTCGAGAAGGGCGCCTTGCTCGCGACCCTCGACCCCACCGATCAGCAGAACCAATTGCGCTCGGCCCAGGGCGATCTGGCGCGGATCCAGGCGCAGCTCATCAACGCCCAGGCCAGCGCTCGCCGGCAGCAGGAATTGTTTGATCGTGGGGTCGGCGCCCAGGCGCAACTCGACATCGCCCAGACCGACCTGAAAACCACCCAGGCGTCCCTCGATCAGGCCAAGGCTTCGGTGGATCAGGCCAAGGACCAACTCAACTACGTGCAATTGCGCACCGATCACAAAGCCATCGTCACCGCGTGGAATGCCGAAGCCGGGCAAGTCGTCACCGCCGGCCAGCAAGTCGTGACCCTGGCGCAACCGGACATCAAGGAAGCGGTGATCGACCTGCCCGATACCCTGGTCGATCAGTTGCCGGCGGACGTGGTGTTTCAGGTGGCCGCGCAACTGGACCCGAGCATCACCAGCACCGCGACGATCCGTGAAATCGAGCCCCAGGCCCAAAGCGCGACCCGCACCCGTCGCGCACGCCTGACCCTGACCGACACGCCAGCGGGCTTTCGCCTCGGCACCGCGATCAGCGTGACCCTCAGTTCCGCGATCAAACCGCGTCTTGAATTGCCGCTCAACGCCCTGCAAGAGGTCGATGGCAAAACCCGGATCTGGGTGGTCGACCCGCAGACTCAAACCGTTTCCCCTCGGGATGTGAGCCTGATCAGCCGCACCGATTCAACGGTGGTGCTGGCCGACGGCGTGAAGTCCGGCGAGCGCGTGGTCAGTGCCGGTGTAAACAGCCTGAAACCCGGGCAGAAAGTCAAAGTCGATGAGGGCAGCCCGCAATGAAAGGGAGTTTCAACTTATCCGAATGGGCCCTCAAACATCAGTCGTTTGTCTGGTATTTGATGTTCGTCGCGCTGCTGATGGGCGTGTTCTCCTACATGAACCTGGGCCGCGAGGAAGACCCCTCGTTCACCATCAAAACCATGGTCATCCAGACCCGCTGGCCCGGCGCGACCCAGGAAGAAACCCTCAAGCAGGTCACGGACCGCATCGAGAAAAAACTCGAGGAACTCGACTCCCTCGACTACGTGAAAAGCTACACCCGACCCGGTGAATCAACCGTGTTCGTGTACCTGCGCGACACCACCAGCGCCAAGGACATCCCGGAAATCTGGTACCAGGTGCGCAAGAAGATCAACGACATTCGCGGCGACTTCCCCAAGGGCCTGCAAGGGCCGGGGTTCAACGACGAATTCGGCGATGTGTTCGGCTCGGTGTATGCCTTTACCGCTGACGGCTTGTCGATGCGTCAGTTGCGCGACTATGTGGAACAAGTGCGGGCGGCGATTCGCGATGTGCCGGGGCTGGGCAAGGTCGAGATGATCGGCGAGCAGGATGAAGTCCTGTACCTGAATTTCTCCACGCGCAAACTCGCCGCGCTCGGCATCGATCAGCGCCAGGTGGTGCAGAGCCTGCAATCGCAGAACGCCGTGACCCCGGCGGGTGTGATCGAGGCAGGTCCCGAGCGGATTTCCGTGCGCACCTCGGGCCAGTTTGAGTCCGAGAAAGACCTGGCCAACGTCAACCTGCGGCTCAACGACCGCTTCTATCGTCTGGCCGACATCGCTGAAATCAGCCGTGGCTATGTCGACCCGGCCACCCCGCAATTCCGTTTCAACGGTCACTCGGCCATTGGCCTGGCGATTGCGATGAAGAAGGGCGGCAACATCCAGGAGTTCGGCAAGGCCCTGCACCAGCGCATGACTGACCTGACCGCCGATTTGCCGGTGGGCGTCGGCGTGCACAACGTGTCCGACCAGGCCGCGGTGGTGGAAAAAGCCGTTGGCGGCTTCACCAGTGCGTTGTTCGAAGCGGTGGTGATCGTGCTGATCGTCAGCTTCATCAGCCTTGGCGTGCGCGCCGGGCTGGTGGTGGCGTGCTCGATACCGCTGGTGCTGGCGATGGTTTTCGTCTTTATGGAATACAGCGGCATCACCATGCAGCGGATTTCCCTCGGCGCGCTGATCATCGCCCTCGGCCTGCTGGTGGACGACGCGATGATCACCGTGGAGATGATGGTCACGCGCCTGGAAATGGGCGAGACCAAGGAGCAGGCGGCGACGTTCGCCTACACCTCGACTGCATTCCCGATGCTCACCGGTACGTTGGTGACGGTGGCCGGTTTTGTGCCGATTGGCTTGAACGCCAGTTCCGCCGGTGAGTACACCTTCACCCTGTTTGCGGTGATCGCTGTGGCGATGCTGGTGTCATGGGTGGTCGCGGTGCTGTTCGCCCCGGTGATCGCCGTGCACATTCTCAGCACCAATGTGAAACCGCATTCCGCCGAGCCGGGTCGCATCGGTCGGGCGTTCAATGGCGGCATGTTCTGGGCCATGCGCAACCGCTGGTGGGCCATCGGCATCACTGTCGCGTTGTTTGTGGCGTCGGTGTTTTCCATGCAGTTCGTGCAGAACCAGTTCTTCCCGTCCTCGGACCGGCCGGAAATCCTCGTCGACCTCAACCTGCCGCAAAACGCCTCGATCGACGAGACGCGCAAGGCGGTGGACAAGCTCGAAGCGACGTTCAAGGACGACCCGGACATCGTGCGCTGGAGCACCTACATCGGCGAAGGCGCGATCCGTTTCTACCTGCCCCTCGACCAGCAATTACAGAACCCGTATTACGCGCAATTGATCATCGTCAGCAAAGGCCTGGAATCGCGCACCGCGCTCAGCCAGCGCTTGCGCGAGCGGCTGCGCAAGGACTTTGTCGGCATCGGCAGCTACGTCCAGGCCCTGGAAATGGGCCCGCCGGTGGGGCGGCCGATCCAGTACCGGGTCAGCGGCAAGGACATCGATCAGGTGCGTAAACACGCGATAGAACTGGCCACCGAACTGGATAAAAACTCGCACATCGGCGAGATCATTTACGACTGGAACGAGCCGGGCAAAGTCCTGCGCATCGACATCGCCCAGGACAAGGCGCGGCAACTGGGGCTGTCCTCGGAAGACGTGGCCAACCTGATGAACAGCATTGTGGTGGGTTCGCCGATCACTCAGGTGGACGATGACATCTACCTGATCAACGTGGTTGGTCGTGCTGAAGACGCCGAACGCGGTACGCCGGAGACCTTGCAAAACCTGCAAATCGTCACGCCGAGCGGTACGTCGATTCCGCTGCTGGCCTTCGCCACGGTGCGGTATGAGCTGGAGCAGCCGCTGGTCTGGCGCCGCGACCGCAAACCGACGATTACCATCAAGGCTGCGGTGCGCGACGAAATCCAGCCGACCGATCTGGTGAAACAACTGCAACCGACCATCGACCACTTCGCCGCCGGTTTGCCGGTGGGCTACAAAGTCGCCACCGGCGGCACCGTCGAGGAAAGCGGCAAGGCCCAGGGGCCGATTGCCAAGGTTGTGCCGCTGATGCTGTTTTTGATGGCGACGTTCCTGATGATCCAGCTGCACAGCGTGCAGAAGCTGTTCCTGGTGGCCAGCGTCGCGCCGCTCGGGCTGATCGGCGTGGTGCTGGCGCTGATCCCCACCGGCACGCCGATGGGCTTCGTGGCGATCCTCGGCATCCTGGCGCTGATCGGCATCATCATCCGCAACTCGGTGATTCTGGTGACGCAAATTGAGTCGTTGGAGAAGGAAGGCCTTGAACCGTGGGACGCGGTGGCGCAGGCGACGGAACATCGTCGCCGGCCGATTCTGCTGACGGCAGCGGCGGCGAGCCTGGGGATGATCCCGATTGCGAGGGAAGTGTTCTGGGGGCCGATGGCTTACGCGATGATTGGCGGGATCATCATCGCGACCTTGCTGACGCTGCTGTTTTTGCCGGCGCTGTATGTGGCCTGGTACAAGATTCGCGAGCCGAAAAAAGAGTCCGCTTAATGATCGTTCCCACGCTCCGCGTGGGAATGCCTCCCGGGACGCTCCGCGTCCCTACGGCGGTGACGCAGAGCGTCACGGGCTGCATTCCCACGCAGAGCGTGGGAACGATCAGTCGGCGCGGCGCCAAACGCTGGCCAACCAAGGCTGCTGCTCCCGGGGCAACCCCGCTGGTCGGTAGTAATGCTCCAGCTCCACAAACCCCGCCTCGGTCAGCAACGCCTGCCACGCCTGCAAATCGTGATACGCGCCATAACGCGGCCCGTTCCAGCCTTCCTGATTCTCCCCGCGCGGATTGGAACTGAACAACACCCCGCCCGGTTTCAACGCGGCGTACAGCTCCTTCAACACCCGAGGCAATTCCTGGCGCGGGATGTGAAACAGCACCGCGTTGGCAAAGATCCCATCGAAGCGTTCTGATGGTAAATCGAGCTTCAGGAAGTCCTGCTGCCACACTTCGCAACCACTGTCCTCCCGGGCCATCTGCGCAAACTTTTCCGAGCCATCAAGCCCGACAGCGATGTGCCCCATGCGCGTGAAGGTCTGTAGATCCCGGCCGGGACCGCAGCCAAAATCGAGAATGCTGAACGGCGCCTCACCCTGGATGTGCCGCAGCAGCGCGTCGATGTTCTGGCTGACATCGTGATCGCGCGTCCCCTCGCGAAAGCCCTCTGCCACGGAGTTGTAATGGCCCAGGGTGGTGGCGGTGATCTGCTGGAGGTCGTCGGGGGTCTGTTTCATGGTGGGCTGCGCAGGCAATGGGGATTTGCCGAATATACGCCATGAGCCTAAGGACGGGGTGGCAACGTGGGTGGCGGCTGTACGCAGGTTAGTAGGCCGGTCAATAGGAAAACCGGTGCACCCGAGAGTGCCCTGTGTACAGCCGCCAAATCTTCAGCCCTGCTTCATCCCCAGGCAATCAATCGAACGATCAACCATGGCTTTGGCGATCTCCAGCAAATGCCAAACCGAAAACACCATGGCGCGGTCCGCCCCTTTGAGCTGATCGCCACACTGATACGCCGTGACTGAGGCACAACGCAGCAAGTCAGCTACATAGAGTTGGGTGTCTTCAAAGCTCACATCGTCACTGACGTTGTAGAAACGCAGTTCATCGGGCGCCGAAGGCTGTTCGCCAGTGAGGTAGAAATCGATTGCCCGATAGAGCGCGGATCGGTCTCTGAGCGGGGCGTCGGCTTCAGGTGCGTTGGAGGGTGGATCGGGAACGGATCTTTTCATGGGTAAAACTCCTGATATTGATTGGAGCCGACCGATATCGCGACTAAACGAACAGAGGTGGCGGCTGCGCGCAGGTTAGTCGACCGGTCACCAGGCAATACCGGCGCACCCGAGGGTGCCCTGCGCACAGCCACCATAAATTACAGGCGATAAAACACCTGAGATGAGGTGGCGCTGTGCGCCCGGTAATCCGGGCGACTAAACCCGATCACTGATAAGCAGTGACGGGCCGAAGACTAGCCACGGGATTTGGCAGGCGCAAGCGTGCGAAATGATCTAGGAAATGTCCTGCAAATGAAAGGGAACGGGCCTGCTGGCACTCTGATTTTCTTGTACGAAAACTTCCCTTCACAGGTCGGTGATGACTTACGGCAGACGAGCTTTTGTGGCGAGGGGGTTTACCCCCGTTGGGCTGCGAAGCAGCCCCCAGCCATTCAAAGAGGTGTGTCAGGCAAAACAGGTCGGCAGGTTTTGGGGCCGCTTCGCAGCCCAACGGGGGTAAACCCCCTCGCCACAAAAGCCCCTTCCCCCGCATTAGGTGTTCGCAACTTGCCTAGCGTTTGTTGAGGCCCCGTGCGAGGCGATCCCCACCCAATTGGATGATGGCCACCAACACCACCAGCAACACAATCACCGTCAACATGATCTGGCTGTCAAAGCGCTGATACCCGTACCGATACGCAATGTCCCCCAGCCCACCGGCGCCAATCGCCCCGGCCATGGCCGATGAGTTGATCATCGTCACCAAGGTAATGGTGAAACCGCCGACAATCCCCGGCAACGCCTCTGGCAACAGCACATGCCAGACGATATGCCAGCGCCGGCAACCCATCGCCTGCGCCGCTTCGATCAAGCCGTGATCGACCTCGCGCAAACTCACCTCGGCGATGCGCGCAAAGAACGGTGTCGCGGCAATGGTCAGCGGCACGACCGCCGCCCAGACACCGTAAGTGGTCCCAACGATCAGCCGCGTGAACGGGATCAGCGCCACCATCAGAATCAAAAACGGAATCGAGCGGAACAGGTTCACGAACGCCCCCAGTGCACGGTTCAGCACGGGCGCCTGGTAGATGCCGCCCTTGTCGCTGGTGACCAGAATCACGGCCATCGGAATCCCCGCCAGCAGCGCGATGAGCGATGAGACACCCACCATCAAAAACGTGTCGATAAAGCCCTGCAGCAAGCGATCAAACCACATAACCCAGCACCTCCACCTGTTGCGCCCAGTGGCCGGCGCGCTGACGCAGTGCCTCGGCGCCCAGGGACGAACCTGTCACCGCCAACAGCAATTGCCCCAGCGCATGCCCCTGAATCCGTTCCACGCCGCCCTGAAGCAACCTCACGCGGCCACCGAGGGCGGCAAACAATGCCGCCAGGTCCGGTTCGTCGGTGGCGCTGCCGGTGAATTGCAAACGCAGCACCACCGCGGCGTCCGAGGATTGCGGCTGTGCCTGTAGGCGACTCTGCAATTCCTCCGGCAACGCGTGTTGCAGCGGCGCGAGCAACGTCTTGCTGACCTCATGCTGCGGATTGCCGAAGACTTCCCACACCGGCCCTTGCTCGACGACACGTCCGTGCTCAAGCACCACGACCCGGTCGCAGATATCGCGGATCACCGCCATCTCGTGGGTGATCAGCACGATGGTCAAACCCAGGCGCCGATTGATCTCGCGCAACAGGCCGAGGATCGACTGGGTGGTCTCAGGATCCAGCGCCGAAGTCGCTTCGTCACACAGCAGGATTTCCGGGTCATGCACCAATGCGCGGGCGATGCCGACGCGCTGCTTCTGCCCGCCGGAAAGCTGTGCCGGGTAGGCTTTGTGCTTCTCTTGCAGGCCCACCAGTTCCAGCAGTTCGCGGACCTTTTTCTCGCGCTTGTCCTTCGGTACTCCGGCCACTTTCAGCGGCAACTCAACGTTCTGCCAAACCGTCTTGGCCGACATCAGATTGAAGTGCTGGAAGATCATGCCGATCCGCCGGCGCAGCGCCACCAAGCGGTCTTCATCGAAGTCGCCGATGTCCACTTGATCGATCAATACCCGCCCGGTGCTCGGTTGTTCCAGGCGATTGATCGTGCGGATCAGCGACGACTTGCCGGCGCCGCTGCGGCCGATGATGCCGAACACCTCACCGCGCTGAATCGCCAGGTCGATGCCGTGCAACGCCGCCACCGGGCCTTGCTGGCCGTTGTAGGTTTTGCCCAGGCCGATGAAGCGCACATGGGCGCGATTGAGGTCCGGGCGCAGTTCGGTGTGTTCGGCTTTCTGGGGCTCTGGAATCTCCAGTCGCCGTTGGATCGCGGCCGTCATGCTTAGCTTTCCCAGCCGGCTTGATAGAGCTTGCCGTGGGCTTTATCCAGCGCTGCACGAACGGCGGGCGAGTGCTGGTAGATGTCGACGAATTTGATCAGGCGCGGGTCGGTTTTGCTCTTGGGCTGGATCACGAACTGAATCACGTATTCCTTGTGATCGAGGCCGTCGAACAGCAACGCCGAGCCGGCATCGAAGGTCTTCGACAGACGAATGTAGGCCGGGTAGCCCTGGACCAGATCAGCGTCGTCGTAGGCGCGAACCAGTTGCACGGCTTCAACCTGGAGGATTTTGATTTTCTTCGGGTTGGCGATGATATCTTCTTCGGTGGCCTTGTAGCCCACGCCCGGCTTGAGGGTGATCAGGCCCGCCTTGGCCAGCAGTTGCAGGCCGCGCCCGCTGTTGATCGGGTCGTTGGCGATGGCCACGCTGGCACCCTCTGGCAGCTCGTCGAAGCTTTTGTATTTCTTCGAGTAGAGGCCGACGTTGTTGATGATCCCCGGCGCGAACGGCACCAGGTCAAACCCGGCGGCGGCCTTGGCGTTTTCCAGGAACGGGATGTGCTGGAAGTAATTCACGTCGATGTCGCCGGCGGCGAGGCTGACGTTCGGGGCGATCCAGTCACTGAACTCGACGAGTTCGACTTTCAGGCCTTGCTTGGAGGCCTCTTCGACGGCGGCTTCCAGCGGGATTGCGAACGCGGCGGTGGTGCCGACTTTCAGCGGCGCGTCGGCGGCGAACACCACCGAGCTGAAGAGGCCGAGGGCCAGGGCCAGTGCTTTGACTGGGTGAGAGAGGTAGTGCTTGGTCATGATGGTTATTCCAGTCAGGGCATTGAAGTTTGTGGATCGTTCCCACGCTCTGCGTGGGAATGCCTCCCGGGACGCTCCGCGTCCCTGCGGCTGTGACGCAGAGCGTCACTGGCTGCATTCCCACGCGGAGCGTGGGAACGATCAGGTATGGGGTTGGTATCGGTAGTGGGCGCCGGTGTGTTGCTCCGGCAAGTGCGCTTCACCGTGAAACAGCTTCTCGCGCAGGCTGCCGCTGTCGTAGGCGGTTTTGTACGACCCGCGACGCTGCAACTCAGGAATCACCAGGTCGATGAAATCCACATAGCTTTCCGGCGTGACAATCCGCGTCAGGTTGAAGCCATCCAGCCCGGTTTCGGCGATCCAGGATTCCAGTTCATCCGCCACTTGCTCAGGCGAACCCACCACGGTGATGTAGCGGCCACCGAGGGCGTGTTGTTCGAGCAATTTGCGCCGGGTCCAGTCGTTGTTTTGCAGGTTCTTGGTCGCCGACTGGATCGCGTTGCTTTTCACGTACTGGATCGGCTCGTCGATTTCGTACTGGGAAAAATCGATCGCCGTGGACGCCGAAAAATGCGCGACACCGGCCTCGGCGCTGGCGTAGCTCAGGTACTCGGCGTGCTTCTTCCAGGCAAGCTCCTCGGTGGCGCCGACGATCACGTTCAAACCCATGAACACCTTGATGTCCTCAGGATTGCGCCCGGCCTCGACCGCGCTGGCGCGGACCTTGTCCACCTGGACTTTGGTCGACGGTTTGTTCTGGCCGCTGATGAACACGCACTCGGCGTGACGCCCGGCGAACAGCAAGCCGCGATCCGAACTGCCGGCCTGGAACAGCACCGGCGTGCGCTGCGGCGACGGCTCGCAGAGGTGATAACCCTCGACCTGATAGAACTCGCCCTTGTGCTCGACCTTGTGCACTTTCTCCGGTTGGGCGTAGATCCGCTGCTTGGGATCGTTGAGCACCGCGCCGTCCTCCCAACTGCCTTCCCAGAGTTTGTAGAGCACTTGCAGGTATTCATCGGCCTGGTCGTAGCGGCGGTCGTGCTCGACTTGCTCGCTCAGGCCCATGGCCTTGGCCGCGCTGTCGAGGTAGCCGGTGACGATGTTCCAACCGACCCGACCGCGACTCAAATGGTCGAGGGTCGACATGCGCCGGGCGAACAGGTACGGCGTTTCGTAAGTCAGGTTGGCGGTGAGGCCGAAACCGAGATTTTTCGTCACCGCCGCCATCGCCGAGACCAGCAGCAACGGGTCGTTGACCGGCAGCTGGATCGACTCTTTCAGCGGCACGTCCACCGAGTTTTGATAGACGTCATACACGCCGACGATGTCGGCGATGAACAAGCCGTCGAACAGTCCGCGCTCCAGCAGTTGCGCCAGTTCGGTCCAGTATTCGATGGTTTTGTACTGGGTGGACGTGTCCCGCGGATGGGTCCACAGGCCATGGTTGATGTGCCCGATGCAGTTCATGTTGAACGCGTTGAGCAGGATTTTTTTCTTCGCGTCGGCCATCAGAGGGTCCCCCGCAGCGGCGGGTTTTCATCGTTGAGGTAGTAATTGCCTACCGCGTGATACTTCCAGCGCACCGGGTCGTGCAGGGTGTGCACCCGAGCGTTGCGCCAGTGCCGATCCAGACCGTGTTCGATCAGGGTGGCCTGGCTGCCGGCGAGTTCGAACAGCGTGCTGCCGGCGGCGAGGGAGATTTCGGTGCTGATGGCCCGGGCTTCGGCGACGGCAATCGACGCAGCGGCGACGGTCTCGGCGTTCATCTCGGCCTGGGCCTTGTCGAGAAATTCGCCGGAGCGTTCGAGCAAGGCTTCGGTGGCGTGCAGGCGAATCGCCAAATGGCCGAAGCTCTTGATGGTCAGTGGGTCGTCGACGGCTTTTTCATGGGTGGCGTCGATCCACGGCCGGGTCTTGGTGCGCACGAAGTGCAGGGCATCTTCGTAAGCGGCGCGGGCGATGCCGGTGTCGATGGCGGCGTGAAGGATCTGCGCCAGCGGGCCGACGGTGGTCGGGCGTTCGAAAGCGCTTTGGAACGGGATCACGTCTTCGGCGGCGACGTACACGTCTTCAAACACCACCGAACCGCTGCCGGTGGTGCGCTGGCCGAAGCCGCTCCAGTCGTCGATCACCGTCAGGCCTTTGCTGTCACGCGGCACGAAGGCGAGTTGCTGCACGCCGTGTTCATCCACCACCGAAGTCGGGATGCGCTGGGCATAGATCGCGCCGGTGGCGTAGAACTTGCGACCGTTGATGCGATAGCCATCACCGTCGCGTTTGAGGCTGGTGACGCGGTCATGGGCGGTTTTGGTGCCAAGTTCGGCCAGGGCATTGCCGAAACGCTGGCCGGCCAGGACTTCGGCGTACAGGCGCTTTTTCTGGTCTTCGCTGCCATTCACCCGCAGCACTTCGAGGGCGTAGAAATGGTTCTGCGGGATTTGCCCGAGGGAGCCGTCAGCCTGGGCAATCAAGGCAATGACCTTGGCCAGGGTGACGTTGGACACGCCAGCCCCGCCGTATTCTTTTGGCACGCTGATGCCCCAGAGGCCCGAGCGGGAAAACACTTCGAGTTCCGGGTGTGGCAAACGGCGTTCGCGGTCGCGCAGGGCGCTGTCGCGTTTGAAGTCGTCGGCCAGGTCACTGGCGACGATCAGGGCTTGCTCATCGCTGGTTATGACCGCGACGTGGTGAGAAAGAGTCATGTGTTTCTCCAGAGATCTGGTCAAAAGTGTTCTGGTCGTTAGATCCAGGAGTGACGAGCGGGTAGCGTGCCGTTCAGGTGATAAGCGCCGACAGCGTGGTACTTCCAGCGAACGGGGTCGTGCAAGGTGTGCACGCGGGCGTTGCGCCAGTGACGGTCGAGGTTGAATTCGGCGAGGGTGGCGCGGCTGCCGGCCAGTTCGAAGAGCTTTTCGCTGGCCAGCAACGAGATCTCGGTGGTCAGCACTTTGGCTTCGGCCACGGCAATCGAGGCGCGAGCGGCGGATTCGGCGGTGAGCGGCGCGGCGTTGACCTGATCGAGCACTTGCCCGGCCTTGCGCAGCAGCGCTTCGGCGGCGTGCAGTTCGATTTTCAGTTTGCCGATGTCGGCGATCACATACAGGTCATCGCTGGCCCGTTCGACCTTGGCGTCGATCCATGGGCGGGCGCGGGTTTTGACGAATTCGATGGCGTCGTCGATGGCGCCACGGGCGATGCCGGCGTCGATGGCCGCCTGGATCAATTGCGACACGGCGCCCTGGATGTTCGGGCTGTCGTTGATCTTCCAGTTATCCACCACCAGCTCGGCGTCGACCCGCACGTTGTTGAGCAAAATGGTGCCGCTGGCGGTGGTGCGCTGGCCGAAACCGGACCAGTCATCGACGATGCGCAGCCCCGGCGTACCACGGCGGACGAAGGCCAGCACTTGCTTGCCGTCATCGTTCAAGGCCTTGACCGCGACCCAGTGGGCGAACAGCGCGCCGGTGGAGTAGAACTTCTGGCCGCTGATGACAAAACCGTCACCATCCGCCGTGATCCGCGCCTTGAGTTCGAGGGTGTTCTTGGTGCCGCGTTCCGGCCCGGCATTGCCGATGCGCCAGCCTTCGAGCACGCTTTTGAACAGCTGCTTTTTCTGCGCTTGCGTGGCGCTGCCGAGCACCAGATTCAGGATGCCGAACTGGTTCTGCGGGATTTGCCCGAGTGCCGGATCGGCCGCGGAAATGATCGCGAACACATCGGCAATGGTGACGAACGAAACCTGCGGGCCACCGTACTCGCGCGGGATGGCAATGCTGCCCAGGCCGCTACGGGTGAACTGTTCGATTTCCGACCACGGCAACTTGCGCTGCTGGTCACGTTTGGCGGCTTGCAGGCGGGCGACTTGCGCCAGCTCATGGGCGGCCTTGATGGCTTGTGCGTCGTTGCGCAAAACCTGCGCGGGCAACAACAGGGGGGCGATATCCAGGTCACTCTGGATAGTAGCTTCTGCCAGACTGGACATCAGTGCCGCTCCTTGGCTGCACGCAATGCCCTGGCGATCTGCACTGGGGTGATTGTGTTCCGGACCATACCTACCTCACATCTCATGAAAAACGCCGCGAGGGTGGCGGCGAGCGAAAAACAAGAATGTCCGGTGGTCCGGTGCATATACCCTAAGCGTGTATAAAAAATTAATAAACTAACTTTTGGGAATATGTATAGAAGGGCGTCTGTCCGTGGGGCAACAGTTGTTTGTGGAGCAACAGTCGACGCGTGGGCTGGGGTGGAGAGGGGCTCCTTTGGGAGGGGGCTTGCTGTGGTGAGGGGGCTTGCCCCCGTTCGACTGCGCAGCAGTCGCCAACCCCTTCACCGCGATTAATAGATAAATCGCAGTTGTAGATTTGGGGGCGCTTCGCGCCCCAACGGGGGCAAGCCCCCTCGCCACAAAGGCCCTCCAGCCACAACGGTGGCTTCACTTCTTGCGGGGTTCTGCGGCTTTGAGTTCTTCTTTCAACGCCACTTTCAGGTAGGGATTGGCGCAGCCGATCCTGAGCATTCGCGGCGGCGCCCAGCGCGAGTTATTGCCGACCCGGTCGAGGATGCAGTAGGTCACTTCCAGCCTCAGGTCTTCGCCGGCTTCAAGAATGATCGCCGGCGGCACCCAGACCTGGATCGGCTGGCCAATATCTCCGGCCTTGAGCTTGGGCAGGTCCATGCGCACATCGCCCCACTGCAGGGTGATTTCGTCGTCGACGGCCATGTTCAGGTAGGGCTCGATGGTCAGCGGCACACCGCGTTTGATCTGGTTCGGGTTGACCCCGTGACGGCGAATGGTATCGGGGAGGTTGACCGGGGCCAGCCCCTGGTTTTCGTCACCGGACACCGCGGGCGCCTGGCCGCCGGGGCAATCGAGTTTGATCTGCAACCGCGTGGTCAGCGACAGCGCCGGGTCCTGCCCGACCTGCATGACGCGGTAGTGGACGTGGGAGGTGCCATTGACGACAAAGCTCTCGGGCACGCGCAGTTGCACGGTTTGATTGACGTCGTCGACGATCAGGGCTTTTGAAGCCACGTAGCAGTCGTCCCAGTACAGTTCGATCAGATCGCCTTCGTCCATCCCGGGGTAGGGCGCTACAGCGATCAGCAAGTGGGCGGCCGAGGTGATGTTGATGCCACTCCTGTGGGATTGCGCCAGGGTCGGGGCCGCAAGTTCGGGTTTGTTCGAGGTGCTTGTCATGGTTCTCTCCTTGAAGCCTTGCAGCGAAGTCCGTTTCTGGAAGTTCAATAGGCGTGAATTACCGGGCAACAAAAAGTTCGTAGTGATAACGAATGCGTCGGGATAATTGGCGTCTGTTGCAGACTAGATAAGAGCGCGCCGGAATAGGTGTCAATAGAGTTTGTTAGTTGGATGATGGATTCAGTGTTATTCAGAAATTTCCTACACGGTGCAGTTAATAAGCTGCAGCGTGCTGTCGAACTTTACCCACGTTTTCTCCCGGTTTGACCCGTCGGGTACGCAGACCCGTTGAGCCGGGTGGTTCGGGTTAATGGCGAATTTTAGGCAGGAGGATTCTGTTGCAGAACATATATATGTACCGCATTCAGGCCGGCGAAGTTATATAGGCTTGATTCGAGAGAGGGGTGTTTGAAGCGGAAGGTAACTGTCACTTCCATCCATGGAAGTTAACAAGTTTTAAATCATCTTTCAGTTGTGCGAGTTGTTCAGAAACTTGCTGAGGAACTGTTGGGTCCGTTCTTCTTTAGGATTGGCAAACAGCGCCTTCGCGTCACCTTGCTCGACGATCACACCCTTGTCGAAAAACACCACGCGGTTCGCTACGTCACGGGCAAAGCCCATTTCGTGGGTGACGATGACCATGGTGCGGTTCTCTTCGGCGAGGCTGCGGATGGTCGACAACACTTCACCGACCAGCTCGGGGTCGAGCGCAGAAGTGGGCTCATCGAACAGGATCACTTCCGGCTCCATCGCCAGCGCTCGGGCAATGGCCACGCGCTGTTGCTGACCACCGGAGAGGCGTCGCGGGTAAGCGTCTTCCTTGCCCGCCAGGCCAACCCTGGCCAACAGCTTTTTACCCAGGGCCACGGCTTCGGCGTGCGGGATCTTCTTTACGATGATCGGGCCTTCGATGACGTTTTCCAGGGCGGTGCGATGGGGGAACAGGTTGAAGTTCTGGAACACGAAGCCCACGTGCTGGCGCAAACGTCGCACCAGGCCTTGCTGCTGGTTCAGCGGGCGGCTGCCATCGATCTCGATGTCGCCGACCTTGATCCGGCCGCTGGTGGGTTCTTCGAGGAAGTTCAGGCAACGCAGGAACGTGGTCTTGCCCGAGCCGCTGGGCCCGATAATCGCCACGACCTCGCCTTCTTTCACTTCCAGATTGATGCCGTTAAGCACCACTTGACCCTTGAACTGCTTTGTCAGTTTTTCCACGACAATCATTGGGTCAGGACTCCTGGTCGTGCCGATTGACCCGCGCTTCCAACTTGTTCTGCAGGTGCGAGAGCACCGTGGCCAGAATCCAGTAGATCAGCGCGGCGGCCAGATACATGGTGAACACTTCGAAGGTGCGGGCGGTGATCAATTGCGCCTGGCGGAACAGCTCCGGCACCTGGATGGTGGCGGCCAGCGCGGTGTCCTTGACCAGGGAAATGAAGCTGTTGCCCAGCGGCGGCAAAGCCGTGCGCATCGCTTGCGGAATGATGGCCCGGCGCAAGGTCTGCGCGCGGGTCATGCCGATGCTCGCGGCGGCTTCCCATTGGCCACGCTCGATGGAACTGATCGCGGCACGCAGGATTTCGCAGGCGTAGGCGGCCATGTTCAGCGAGAAGCCGATCAGGGCTGCCGGCAGCGGATCAAGTTCGACCCCCAATTGCGGCAAGCCGTAATAAATCACGAACAGTTGCACCAGCAACGGCGTGCCGCGAAAGAACGACACGTAGATGCGGGCGAGCCAGCTCACCGATTTGAACCGCGACAGGCGCATCAACGCCAGGCCGAAGCCCATCACCAGGCCGAAGAACATCCCGCCCAGGCTCAAGATCACCGTGTAGTACGCGCCCTTCAACAGGAAGGGCGCGGAGTCCAGTGCGAGTTGGAAAGCTTCTTCCATTATTTGGTGACGTCAGTCTGGAAGTATTTTTCCGAGATCTTGGCCAGTGTGCCGTCGGCGCGCAGCTCGTCGAGGGCCTTGTTCACTGCAGCCAGCAGTTCAGGTTCGCCTTTACGCAGGGCAATCCCGGATTCCTGACGGGAGAATGCCTGGCCGGCAGCCACGGTTTTCGGGGCTTTCTTGGCGTATTCAAGCGCCGCGAGGCGGTCGATCAGGATGGCGTCGGTACGGCCGTTGTTCAGGTCGGCGAACTTGGTCGGATCATCGTCGTAGGTGCGCACGTCAGCGCCCGGCACGTTGGCGCGGACCCACTGTTCGTAGTTGGTACCCAGGCCTACACCGACTTTCTTGCCGGTCAGGTCAGCGGCGGTCTTGATGTTCAGCGCGGCTTCCTTGCTCTTCAGCACCAGCGCTTGAATCCCGGAGATGGTGTACGGCTCGGAGAAGTCATACTTCTTCTTGCGCTCGTCGGAGATGGTCACCTGGTTGACCACCAGGTCCAGGCGCTTGGATTCCAGAGCGGCTAGGATGCCGTCCCACTTGGTTGGCTGAATCTTGGCTTTAACGCCCAGCTTTTTGGCCAGGGCTTCGGAGAGCTCGACTTCGAAGCCGGCCAGTTTGCCGTCGGCGTCGACGAAACTGAACGGTGGATAAGTGCCTTCCAGGCCGACGTTGATCACGCCTGCGTCCTTGATTTTTTGCAGCTGCTCACCGGCAACCGCTTGCCCCAACAGGCCGGCGCTCAATGCCAGGCCCAGCGAACCTACCAGCAGGTTGCGACGTAGTGCGGAAAAATTCATGACAAGCCCCTGTGTTTTCTTATGGAAGACGCTATTAGGAATGTTGGCAAAATCGGGATTTGAACGATTGCGATATCCTGCCCTAAAGCAGCTTATGCGTCTCGCGCCAAATTCGCCTGCGGCGCGACTATATGATGATGGCGTTAGATAGGAAAATACTAAATATCAATTTTGTTATTCGTTTATAGAATATGCGGCCGACGCAGTTGATCGTTCCCACGCTCTGCGTGGGAATGCAGCCCGGGACGCTCCGCGTCCCATTGGAACGCAGAGCGTCCCTTGAGGCATTCCCACGCGGAGCGTGGGAACGATCTGTCTGCGTGGGAACGATCGGTCAAAGAAAGTCTTTATAGGCAAACAACGCCGGCGCCCCACCGGTGTGCAGGAAGATGATCGGGCCGTCATCAAACCGCCCACGGCCAATGCCATCGAGCAACCCGGCCATGGCCTTGCCGGTGTACACCGGATCCAGCAGCAAACCTTCCTGACTCGCCAGCAACTTCACCGCCGACAACGTCCCGGCATTCGGCTCGCCATAACGCGGGCCGAAGTATTCATCCCACAACTCGACTTTGAACGATGACGGCAAACTCACCCCCAGCAACTCCGCCGTGCGCTCGGCCAGGCCCTGGACTTTCGGTCGCTGATCTTCCTCGCTACGGGACACCGTCACGCCAATCACTGGCAAATCCGGGAGTGCTTCATTCAAGGCCAATGCCAGGCCACTGTGGGTGCCGGCACTGCCCGACGCCAGCACCACGGCCGCGAACTTCAGGCCGGTGTCCTTGATCTGTTCTGCCAATTCCAGCCCGGCGCGAACGTAACCCAGCGCACCCAAGGCGTTGGAGCCGCCAATCGGCACCACGTACGGATGCTTGCCGTTATTGCGCAGGCGATCGGCCAAGGCTTGGAGTTGGTCGTCGGCGTTGTCGAGGTTCTCCACCAGCTCGACCTTGGCATCGAACAAATCCAGCAACAGCCGATTGCCGTTGCCAACATAGTTGGCGTCATCCGTGCCCAGCGGATTTTCCAGCAGCGCCACACAACCCAGGCCCAGTTTGGCGGCGATGGCCGCAGTCTGGCGTACGTGGTTGGATTGCAGTGCGCCGGCGGTGATCAAGGTGTCGGCGCCTTGGGCCAGCGCATCGGCGGCCAGGTATTCGAGTTTGCGCAGCTTGTTGCCGCCCATGGCCAGCGGTGTCAGGTCGTCGCGTTTGACGTAGACATCGCGGCCCAGCCAGGTGGACAAGCGTTCGAGTTTTTCCAGAGCGGTAGGGTGGCCAAGCAGGTCGAGGCGGTTAAAGCGGGCAAGCGATTGTTTGATCATGGGTCCGTACTGGCGGAGGAGGATGTCAGGACTATAGGCACGGCTATTTGTGCGAGCAACCGCCAATCGCTTATATCCGAATGTGCTGAACACAGCACAATTGGTTCTTAATTCGGCTCCGAGCCCTTGCCGTAAAGTAATCGCCGTCAGCGCGGCCAGACAGTCCGGCCGCCCGTGTGGAGTTTTTACCGTGAGCGAGCGTTCCAGCCATTGGCAATTGCAGACCATCGTCAGCCAGCTGCGCACGGCACGTGATCAATGGCGTGCACAAAACGGCCGCGCCAGCGGCGAGCAGGGCGGTCGCGAGTTGCCGTCCCGGGCGGCGATGGCGGAGATTCTTGAAGCCTTGTGCGGGGCGTTGTTCCCGATGCGTCTGGGGCCGGTGGATTTGCGTGAAGAGAGTGAAGACTTCTACGTCGGCCATACCCTCGACGTGGCGCTGAACGCATTGCTGGCCCAGGCGCGACTCGAACTGCGTTACGCCGCCCGGCACAGCGCCGAGGTCGACACCGAAGTCGAGGCCAAGACCATTTCCATCATCCAGGACTTCGCCCTCGCCTTGCCGGGGCTGCGTAGTCTGCTCGACACCGACGTGCTGGCGGCCTATCACGGCGACCCGGCAGCGCGCAGCGTCGATGAAGTGCTGCTGTGCTATCCGGGGATCCTGGCGGTGATTCACCATCGCCTCGCCCACCATCTGTACCGCGCCGGGTTGCCGTTGCTGGCGCGGATCAGCGCGGAAATCGCGCACTCGGCGACCGGCATCGACATTCATCCGGGGGCGCAGATCGGCCGCAGCTTCTTTATCGATCACGGGACGGGTGTGGTGATTGGCGAAACGGCGATCATCGGCGAGCGGGTGCGGATCTATCAGGCCGTGACGTTGGGTGCCAAGCGTTTCCCATCGGATGAGGACGGCCAGTTGCAGAAGGGCCATCCGCGGCATCCGATTGTCGAGGACGATGTGGTGATCTATGCCGGGGCGACGATTCTGGGGCGGATCACCATCGGCAAGGGCTCGACCATTGGCGGCAACGTATGGCTGACCCGCAGCGTACCGGCGGGGTGCAACCTGACGCAGGCGAATTTGCAACATGATGATGGAACGCAGAAGTAAGGCCCGAGATCTGGGCTGACTGAACTGGCCTCTTCGCGGGCAAGCCTCGCTCCTACAGGTTATGCGCGATTTTTCGAAATTGCGCGGACCTGTAGGAGCGAGGCTTGCCCGCGAATGGTTTCAAGCCGAACCGCGATAATGGCAATCCGCCAATTTCCCAGTGAACGAATCCCCCTACCCCCACGTCATACCCTTCCTTGAGCTAGCGTAGGAAAGCGACCGCCGAGCCCTGCGATTAGTCCTTAGCACGCTATTCATGTTTAACTTGAACGCTCATTCAAGTTAAACCGCCGGTTTGCTGCCCGCTCACAACAGGAGGCTTGCCCTTGCCGAGTCCGTTTCTGATTGCCCTGTTTCACCCCCTTGAGGTGCGCTGTTCATGAGTGCACCGTCCACCCCTGCAAGCGGCCAAGTCCGCATGAATCCACCGGTGTTTTACTTCGCGGCGGGTTTCATCCTGTTGTTCGGCATCGTTGTCATGGCCTTCCCCAAGCAGGCCGGTGCCTGGCTGCTGGAAGCGCAAAACTGGGCGGCCAATACGGTCGGCTGGTATTACATGCTCGCGATGACCCTGTATCTGGTCTTCGTGGTGGTCACCGCGTTATCGGGCTACGGCAAGATCAAGCTCGGTGCCGACCACGACGAACCCGAATTCAGTTACCTGTCCTGGGCCGGCATGCTGTTCGCGGCCGGGATCAGTATCACGCTGTTTTTCTTTTGTGTGTCCGAACCGCTGACGCACCTGGCGCAGCCGCCCCAAGGCACCGCCGGCACGCCGGAAGCGGCGCGCCAGGCGATGCAGATTCTGTTTCTGCACTGGGGCCTGCATGGCTGGGGCGTTTTCGCCTTTGTCGGTATGGCGCTGGCCTACTTCGCCTATCGGCATAACCTGCCGCTGGCCCTGCGTTCGGCGCTGTACCCGCTGATCGGCAAGCGCATCAATGGCCCCATTGGTTACGCGGTGGATGGCTTCGGCATCATCGCCACGGTGTTCGGCCTCGGCGCGGACATGGGTTTTGGCGTGTTGCACCTCAACTCGGGGCTCGACTACCTGTTCGGCATCGCCCACACCCACTGGATTCAGGTGGGCCTGATCACGCTGATGATGGGCGCGGCGATCATCGTTGCCGTCTCCGGCGTCGATAAAGGCGTGCGGGTGATGTCCGACATCAACATGCTGCTGGCCTGCGCGCTGCTGCTGTTCGTGCTGTTTGCCGGCCCGACCCAGCACCTGCTCAACACCTTGATCCAGAACATCGGCGACTACCTCGGCGCGTTGCCGATGAAGAGTTTCGACCTCTACGCCTACGATAAACCCAGCGACTGGCTAGGCGGCTGGACGGTGTTCTACTGGGCCTGGTGGATCGCATGGTCGCCGTTCGTGGGCCTGTTCATCGCGCGGATTTCCCGTGGCCGGACCATCCGCGAATTCGTCTTCGGCGTGCTGTTGATCCCGCTCGGTTTCACCCTGGCGTGGATGTCGATCTTCGGCAACAGCGCCATCGACCAGGTGCTCAACCACGGCATGACGGCGCTCGGTATGTCGGCCATCGATAACCCGTCGATGACCCTGTACCTGCTGCTGGAAACCTATCCGTGGAGCAAGACTGTGATCGCGGTCACGGTGTTTATCAGCTTCGTGTTCTTCGTCACCTCCGCTGACTCCGGCACCGTAGTCCTGTCGACGCTGTCGGCCAAGGGCGGCAATCCGGATGAAGACGGGCCGAAATGGCTGCGGGTGTTCTGGGGCGCGATGACGGCGCTGGTGACCAGCGCGCTGCTGTTCTCCGGCAGCATCGATGCGCTGAAGTCGGCGGTAGTGCTGACCTCGTTGCCGTTCTCGATGATCCTGCTGCTGATGATGTGGGGGCTGCACAAGGCCTTCTACCTGGAGTCGCAGAAGCAGATTGCGCAGATGCACTCCCTGGCGCCGGTCTCCGGTTCCAAGCGTGGCGGCTGGCGTCAGCGCTTGAGTCAGGCGGTGCATTTCCCGTCGCGGGATGAGGTTTATCGCTTCCTAGAAACCTCGGTGCGTCCGGCGATTGAAGAAGTGACGGCGGTGTTTGTCGAGAAGGGCTTGAGCGTGGTTGCTCAGCCAGACCCGGCCAACGACAGCGTCAGCCTGGAAATTGGTCATGGCGAGCAGCATCCGTTCATCTACCAGGTGCAGATGCGCGGCTACTTCACGCCGTCCTTCGCCCGTGGCGGTATGGGTTCCAAGCAACTCAACAACCGTCGCTACTACCGCGCCGAGGTGCATCTGAGCGAGGGCAGTCAGGACTACGATCTGGTGGGTTACACCAAGGAGCAGATCATCAACGACATCCTCGACCAGTACGAACGGCACATGCAGTTCCTGCACCTGGTGCGTTGATCGAGCGCCGGTGGCGGCTAGGCTTTGTTCAACACCATGAACAACACCAGCGCCGCCACCGGCACACTGAACACCACCGTGCCGACCACCAGCTCCGAACTCACGGGCTGGTTGGCCGTGACCACGCCCACCGCGCCGTTGATCACCGTCAGTGCCAGCCACAGGACGACGAAGCTGTAAGTCAGTGTCTGGCGGCTGAAGCCGACTCGCTCGCCGATGTAGAGCATCAGTGCGAGCAGGACCAGGCCGAAGAAGATGATGATGGTGGTGTGCATATGTGCTCCGCCTGTCGATAGGTGTTGCCTGTCCGACCGCCATCGCGAGCGAGCTCGCTCCCACAATTGATCCTTGTTGTTCACCAGTTTAGTGGTCGCTGGAGATCCAGTGTGGGCGTAGTGCATGTCGATCCGGGATGTGTCTTTCGCTCGGGTGTTCCCGCGTCCGGACTCTCCATCCCCCTTCGCATCGTCGCCAGCCGGGCGGTCTCCCGTGTGAGCGAGTAGTCCCCAAGGACGAGCGCTGCGCCCGGAGCGATTTCCAGTCCATGACGCGCTCAGACCACGCTGAACCCTTGACTTTGCAGGTTGTATCGAGCGCCCTGAACGGGCGCTTTGGGCCTGGGTGTCATCGCTGTACCCCCTATAAAAATGCATGCCATGTAGTACGAAATATTGCCTCGCCACGTCAGTTTCAGAGTGGCGCTCGGCCCGTGATCTGACCGTTTTGTACCGAAGTTGTCGAGGTTTCGTTGTGCAGGTAGCGCTGAGGTTCGCGGTACATACTGCTTCTCGGGAAAGTACACATTTGGGCGGCGGCGGTGGGCACCACCGACTCGGAGGGTCGTTGAATGTGGCGCTCATCCAAAGGGTAGTCGGTGATCGTTCGGGCCGCACGCGTGCAAGCCGAGAGCCGCGTGTGGAAGAAGTATGAAACGTTTCAGCAATTAGTCGCAGCCAGGGTTGGCGGCGCATTACTTGGGCGTATGCTGGTCAACTTCGACGTATCGAAGTCACTGAACATTAGAAGACGGGCCTCTCTCGCAAGCGAGTTGGCCCGGGTAGAAATCGACACCATTTCAAAACAGACAAGAGAGGATTCGATGACTTACACCGCTGCCGAAAACCGCTATGAGTCCATCCCTTACCGCCGCGTAGGTCGCAGCGGGCTGGTGCTGCCGGCACTGTCCCTGGGGCTGTGGCACAACTTCGGCGACAGTACGCCGATCGACACCCAGCGCTCGTTGCTGCGCACGGCGTTTGACCTGGGCATCAACCACTTCGACCTGGCCAACAACTATGGCCCGCCGTACGGCAGCGCCGAAATCAACTTCGGTCGCTTGCTGCGTGAAGACTTCAAGCAGTACCGCGACGAACTGATCATCTCCAGCAAGGCCGGTTGGGACATGTGGCCAGGCCCGTACGGCCAGGGCGGCGGTTCGCGCAAATACGTGCTGGCCAGCCTCGACCAGAGCTTGCAACGCCTGGGCCTGGACTACGTGGACATCTTCTATTCCCACCGCTTCGACCCGGACACCCCACTGGAAGAAACCGCCAGCGCATTGGCCACTGCCGTGCAGCAGGGCAAGGCGTTGTACATCGGCATCTCGTCCTACTCCGGGGTGAAAACCCGCGAAATGGCCGCGCTGCTGCAAGAGTGGAAAGTGCCACTGTTGATTCACCAACCGGCCTACAACCTGCTCAATCGCTGGGTGGAAAAAGATCTGCTGGATGTCACCGATGAACTCGGCGCTGGCGTGATTGCGTTCACCCCGTTGGCCCAGGGTTTGTTGACCGACAAATACCTCAACGGCATTCCGAAGGATGCGCGGGTCAACCGTCCGGGCGGTGGTTCGTTGCAGTCGGCGCACCTGTCTGAAGCCAACATCGCCCACGTGCGCGGGCTCAATGAGATTGCCAAGCGGCGTGGCCAGAGCCTGGCGCAACTGGCCTTGGCCTGGACCCTGCGTGACCCGCGCGTGACCTCGGCCCTGATCGGCGCGAGCCGGCCGGAGCAGATTATCGAGAACGTCGGGGCGTTGCAGAATCTGAGCTTTAGCGCGCAAGAGTTGGCGGAGATTGATCGGTTTGCCCAGGAGGGCGGGATCAATCTTTGGGAGAAGCCTTCTACCGCTGAGTAACTGAGTAACTGAGTAACTGAGTAACTGAGTACTGATCGTTCCCTCGCGCAGCAAAGGAATGCATCCCGTGACGCTCCGCGTCACAGCGGACGCGGAGCGTCCATGGCTGCGTTACCACGCGGAGCGTGGGAACGATCGGTTCACCGGAAAAACGGCACATCCCCCAACACCGTCGCCCGCTGCATCACCCGCCGCGCCGGGCGGTAATCATCCACCGCGTAATGCTGAGTCACGCGGTTATCCCAGAACGCCACGTCGTCCTTCTGCCAGCGCCAGCGAATGGTGAAATCCGGCCGTGTGGCGTGGGCGAAGAGAAACTTCAGGATCACCTCGCTCTCGGTCTCCGACAGCTCATTGATCTTCGACGTAAACCCTTCATTGACGAACAGCGACCGGCGCCCGCTCACCGGGTGTGTACGAATCACCGGGTGCGACAGCGGCGGGTTCTTGCGTCGGGCTTCCTCCCACTGCGCTAATGCTTCCGGCGTGTTGCCGTAGCGCTCCAGCGGGAATGAACGGGTGAAATCGTGAGTCGCGGTCAGCCCTTCGAGCAAGGTTTTCATCGGCGCCGACAACGCTTCATACGCCGCAATCCCGCTGGCCCATAACGTGTCGCCACCAAACTCCGGCAGTAACTTGGCACTGAGTACCGCGCCCATCGCCGGGGTCGGCAGGAAAGTGACGTCGGTGTGCCAGATCGCGTTGTCGCGCACGTCGGTGACGGCGGTGTCGAGGATCAGCACTTCCGGCTGTTCCGGCACGTTCGGGTAGATCGGGTGAATGTGCAGGTCGCCAAAATTCGCGGCGAACCGTGCCTGTTGTTGCGGCTCGATCGGTTGGTCGCGGAAGAACAGCACCTGATGCTTGAGCAGCGCCTGTTCGATGGCGTCACGCTGTGGCGGGGTCAGCGGCTGACTGATGTCGATGCCGCTGATCTGCGCGCCGAGGGCCGAGCTTAAAGGGACGATGGTCAGGTGGCTCATGGTGGTTCTCTTCAATCCGGGGCGCCGAGTTGTCGGCGTAGTCAGTGACAAATCTTCAGTGCGCCTGGCCGTGCCACGGCACCAGTTTGCGTTGCAGGGCGCGCAGGCCCATTTCCATGGCGAAGGCAATCAGCGCGATCACCAGAATCCCCAGCACCACCACATCGGTGACCAGGAATTGCGCCGCCGACTGCACCATAAAGCCCAAACCGCTGGTGGCGGCGATCAATTCGGCGGCGACCAGCGTCGACCATCCCACGCCCAAACCAATCCGCACGCCGGTCAAGATATCCGGCAGCGCGCTCGGCAGAATCACATGCCGAATCAACTGCGCCCGGGTCGCGCCCAAGGACTGCGCGGCGCGCAACTTGGCCGGATCAACCGTGCGCACGCCGGTGGCGGTGGCGATGGCAATCGGGGCGAAGATCGCCAGGTAGATCAGCAAGACTTTCGACAGCTCACCGATGCCGCACCAGATCACGATCAGCGGCAGGTAGGCCAGCGGTGGAATCGGGCGGTAGAACTCGATCAGCGGATCGAGAATGCCGCGAGCGATGCGGTTGTGGCCGATGGCAATCCCCACCGGCACGGCGGTGAGCACCGCGAAGCCGAGGCCCAGGCCGATACGGCTCAGGCTCGCGCCCAAGTGCTGCCACAAGGTCGAATCCATGTAGCCGGTGGTCGCCAGCAGCCAGCCTTTTTGCAGCACGGCGGACGGCGGTGGCAGGAACAGCGGCTCGATCATGCCGGTGGCGGTGACGGCCCACCAGATGAACACCAAAGCGAACAACGTCAGCACGCTGATCCAGCGCGTGCTCACACTGCGCCGCACCGGAATCACCGTCGAACCGGGTTTCACCGTCACGGCCGGAATTTCATAGCTGCTCATGCGCGCTCCTGCCGCGTGGCGGCGCTGCGTTGGGAGAACACTTTGGCGAGCACGTGTTCGCGGGTTTCGATAAAGCGCGGGTCGGATTTGATCGCCCGTGCCGACTCACCGGCGGCGTAACGCTGGCCGAAGTCCAGGCTCAGGCGCTCGACGATTTGCCCGGGGTTGGGCGCCAGCAGAATCAGGTCAGTGGCGAGGAACACCGCTTCTTCGATGTCGTGGGTGATCAGGAACACCGGTTTGGCGGTGCGCTGCCAGACTTGCAGCAACAGCTCCTGCATCTGTTCGCGGGTGAAGGCATCGAGGGCGCCGAAAGGCTCGTCCATCAGCAACACACGCGGGTCGGCAGCAAGGGCGCGGGCGAGGCCAACACGTTGCTTCTGGCCGCCCGAGAGCTGCCAGATGCGCCGGTTTTCGAAACCGGACAGGTCCACCAGTGCGAGCATTTCCCTGGCGCGGATCTCGCGTTTTTCTTTCGACACACCGGCCAGTTCCAGACCGAAACCCACATTGGCCAACACGTCCTGCCAAGGCAGCAGGGCGTCGTCCTGGAACACCACGCCGCGTTCGGCACTCGGGCCTTTGACCGGCACGCCATCGAGGGTGATGCGTCCGGCGCTGGGTTCGACGAAACCGGCAATCAGGTTCAACAGCGAAGTCTTGCCACTGCCGGACGGGCCGAGGGCCACCAGCAATTGCTGGGGCCCCAGGCTCAAGGAAATATCCGTCAGTACCGGTTCCGGACTGCCGGGGTACTGTGCGCTGATGCGCTCCAGCTGTAGCAAAGCCATCGCGGTTAACTCCGATCAGTTGGTGATGTATTTCGCGCTGACATACGGGGCGTAGTCCGGCAGCACGGCCTCGACCTTGCCTTGTTCTTTCAGGAACGCGGCGGTGTCGGTGATGGCCTTGGTGGTCGGTGCGCCGAGGGTGATCACTTGATCAGCCGCCAGTGGGTAGACGTTGCCTTGCAGCAGCAATGGAATGTCAGCCGCTTTGGCGCCGGACAGCTTCACCAGTTTGTCGACGTTGCTTTGGTTGGCGAGCCAGGTTTTTGGGTCTTTGCGGTAGTCGGCGTAGGCGTCGAGGGTCACTTTGGCGAACGCGGTGACGATTTCCGGGTGCTTCTCGGCGAAGTCTTTACGCACGATCCAGGCATCGAAAGTCGGCGCGCCGAACTTGGCCAGTTCGCCAGAGGTGATCAGCACTTTGCCGTTTTCCTTGGCGACGCCCAGAGCCGGGTCCCAAACGTAAGTGGCGTCGATATCACCGCGTTTCCACGCAGCCACGATGGCCGGCGGCGCGAGGTTGAGGATGGTGACTTTCGACGGGTCGATGTTCCAGTGTTTGAGCGCGGCCAGCAGGCTGTAGTGGCCGGTGGAAACGAATGGCACGGCGATTTTCTTGCCGATCAGGTCTTGCGGGGTCTTGATCCCGGAACCGTCGCGAGCGACCAGGGCTTCAGCGGCGCCGATCTGGGTGGCAATGAGGAAGGTTTCCACCGGGACTTTGCGAGTGATGGCAGCGGTCAGGGGGCTGGAACCGAGGTAGCCGATCTGCACGTCGCCGGAAGCGATGGCGGCGATGATGTCGGCACCGTTGTCGAATTTGCGCCAGTCGATCTTGGCGTTGGTGGCTTTTTCGTATGCGCCGTCAGCCTGGGCGACTTTGGCCGGGTCGACGGTGGTCTGGTAGGCGACAGTGACGTCAGCCGCCTGGGCAAAGAAACTCGCCGCAGCCAAAGACGCGGCCGCCAGGAGGCGAAGAGGGAAATTCATTTTCATTGAGAGAAGCTCCTATCAGGCGACCGAGGATCGGCGTGAAAGGAGACTAAATGATATAAGAATCCGAAAATAAATAACTTTTTCGAATTAGCTTATGAGCGGAAAATTCTAAGCGCGTCACCAGATCGTTCCCACGCTCTGCGTGGAAATGCAGCCCATGACGCTCCGCGTCACTGGGCGCAGAGCGTCCCTTGAGGCGTTCCCACGCGGAGCATGGGAACGATCAAGATCGTCGTTTAGTTACTGATCGCCAGAATACTCGCCTGATACGACCCGACAAACACATCGAAATCGCCGACTTCGTTCTGTTCCAGTTCCGCCTGATCAGCCAGCGACTTGCGCGCCAGCTCCTCAAACTTCGCCTGCTCTTCAACGCTCAGCGGTTCACTGCGAAAGTACTCCGCATGAACCCGGCTCTGACGCAGGGAGAACTGGGCAAAGGTTTCCTTATGCTCGGCCATCGCCGCCAGCACCATGGCCGAAGGCGTCCGGGACGGGTCCTTGATCTTCTCCAATTGCACGTCCAGCGCCTTGCTGTGCGCCTCGCCGCCATGGCTTTGATCAAGCAACGCGGCCAGCGGGGCAATCTGCTCCAGCAACTCGGTGGCCCATTCCTTCATGTCCACCGGTTGGCCGTCACGCTGCAATTGCAGGCCCGGGCGGCGACCTTCCTTGACCACGCTGAGGAAGTTGGTCGTGGCATTGGTGCAGGTGGTGTTGGCCAGCAACGGGCTTTCATTCAACGCGCAGTACAGCAGGAACGCATCGAGGAAGCGCGACTCGGTCAGGTCGATGCCCATCGGCAGGAACGGATTGATGTCCAGGCAACGTACTTCGACGTACTGAATGCCACGGGCCACCAGCGCCTGGATCGGCCGCTCGCCGGTGTAAGTCACGCGTTTGGGGCGGATGTTGGAGTAGTACTCGTTTTCGATCTGCAGGATGTTGGTGTTGAGCTGAATCCACTCACCGTCCTTGTGCGTGCCGACTTCAACGTACGGGGCGTAAGGCGTGGCCACCGCTTTGCGCAGGCTGTCGGTGTAGCTCGCCAGGTCGTTGTAGCAAGGCGTCAGGCCGGCCTGAGCGTTGCTTTGATAACCGAGGTCGCTCATGCGCAGGCTGGTGGCGTATGGCAGGTACAAGGTGTCCGGGTCCAGTTGCTCCAGTTGATGGGAGCGGCCGCGCAGGAAACCGGCATCCAGCGCCGGCGAGGCACCGAACAGATACATCAGCAGCCAGCTGTAGCGACGGAAGTTGCGAATCAGCGCGATGTAGGCCGACGACTGATAGTCGCGGTCGGTGCCGACAAAGCCTTCAGCCTCTTTGAGCAGCGGCCAGAGCTGTTCCGGCAAGGAGAAGTTGTAGTGAATCCCGGCGATGCACTGCATGGTCTTGCCATAACGCAGGGCCAAACCCTTGCGGTAGACGTACTTGAGTTGACCGATGTTGGACGTGCCGTAATAGGCGATCGGGATATCTTCCTCGGCCGGCAACGGGCACGGCATCGATGGACTCCACAGGTACTCGTTGCCGAGCTTGCTGTAGGCAAAACGGTGAATGCTGTCCAGGCTCGCCAACGTGTCTGCCGGGTCGGGCAGGGCGGGCGTGATGAACTCCAGCAGCGATTCGGAATAATCGGTGGTGATTTTTTCGTTGGTCAGCGCGGAACCCAATTCTTCCGGGTGCGGCGTTTGCGCCAGTCGACCTTCATCGGTCACGCGCAGGCATTCACGTTCGATGCCGTGAAGGCACTGTTCGAGCAGAGAGAGGTTAGCGCGCTCGCCGAGCAGAGCCAGGCGGCGGTTGAGAAGTTCGCTCAAGTTGGATTCCTTCACGCGTCAGTCGCCCCAATATGGGGGTGGGCAAGACGGTCTACAAGGGTGAAGTTAAAACTGGCGTTTTCGCCTGGTTCTTGAGCCATATCGGCCCGTACTGAAATGCCAACTTCACTCCCTGAATCTGGCTGTCGCGCACGCGGAAAAGTTCGACGCCGCAGTCGTAGCGCCGAAATTAACTCAAATCGAGGGTGGGGAGCTATAGGACAGCGAACGTGCCTTGCGCTTTTGCGACCAATTTGTCGCCTTGCATCACGTCGGCTTCGACCACCAATGTGCGGCGGCCCGGATGGATGACCCGCGCCGTGCACATCACTTCACCGTCAGACACGGCGCGAATGTAGTTGATCTTGCATTCGATGGTCGCGCTCTGCTGGTCAAAGCCGTGGGTGCTGGAACAGGCCAGCCCCATGGCAATGTCCACCAGACTGAACAACGCCCCGCCGTGCAGCTTGCCGCCGCGATTGCGCAGTTCTGGCGCCAGCCCCAGGGCGACTTGCGCCACCCCGGTTACCAGACTGTGCAAACGACATCCCAGCAACTTGAAAAAAGCGCTTTCGGTCAGCCCGGCAGGGATGTCCATCAGCGTTTCTTCAACTGCTTGGCATTGGCGAACAGCGAAGCCATGGCGTTGTTGGCCGGGGCCGGCGCCGTGGTTTCCTTGCGCGGTGCAGTGTTCTGGGATTGGCGCGAAGACGAGCCCGGGCGTGCGCCACGGGCGCCGTCGATTTTCTCGCCCGGCGTGTCGCTCATGCGCATCGACAGGCCGACGCGTTTGCGCGGGATATCGACTTCCATGACCTTCACCTTGACCACATCACCGGCCTTCACCGCTTCGCGCGGATCCTTGATGAACTTCTCCGAAAGCGCGGAGATGTGCACCAAACCGTCCTGATGCACGCCGATGTCGACGAACGCGCCGAAGTTGGTCACGTTGGTCACCACGCCTTCGAGGATCATCCCCAGTTGCAGGTCCTTGAGGTCTTCGACGCCTTCCTGGAACTCGGCGGTCTTGAACTCGGGACGCGGATCGCGACCGGGTTTTTCCAGTTCTTGCAGGATGTCGGTGACCGTTGGCAGACCGAATGTTTCATCGGTGTACTTCTTCGGATCGAGGCGCTTTAGGAAGCTCGCGTCGCCGATCAGCGAGCGGATATCTCGGTCGGTTTCAGCGGCAATGCGCTGGACCAGCGGATAGGCTTCCGGGTGAACGGCGGACGAATCCAGCGGGTTGTCGCCATTCATGACGCGTAGGAAACCGGCAGCCTGTTCGAAGGTTTTTTCGCCCAGACGCGCGACTTTCTTCAGCGCCGCACGGGTTTTGAACGCGCCGTGCTCGTCGCGGTGGCTGACGATGTTCTGTGCCAGGGTCGCATTGAGGCCGGAGATGCGGGCCAGCAGCGCCACGGAAGCGGTGTTCACGTCCACGCCCACGGCGTTTACGCAGTCTTCGACCACCGCGTCCAGGCCGCGCGCCAGTTTCAGCTGCGACACGTCGTGCTGGTATTGGCCGACACCGATGGATTTCGGGTCGATCTTCACCAACTCCGCCAGCGGATCCTGCAAGCGCCGAGCAATCGACACCGCGCCACGGATCGACACGTCGAGGTCCGGGAATTCCTTGGACGCCAGTTCCGACGCCGAGTAAACCGATGCACCGGCCTCGGACACCATGACTTTGGTCATCTTCATCGCTGGGTATTTTTTGATCAGCTCAGCAGCCAGTTTGTCGGTTTCACGGCTGGCGGTGCCGTTGCCGATGGCGATCAGGTCTACCGCGTGCTTGGCGCACAGGGCGGCGAGGATCGCGATAGTCTGGTCCCACTTGTTGTGCGGCACGTGCGGGTAAACCGTGGCGTGATCCAGCAGCTTGCCGGTGGAATCGACCACGGCGACCTTGCAACCGGTGCGCAGGCCCGGGTCGAGGCCCAGGGTGGCGCGCGGGCCGGCCGGGGCCGACAGCAGCAAGTCGTGCAGGTTGTGCGCGAACACGTTGATCGCTTCGGTCTCGGCGCCGTCGCGCAGTTCGCCCAGCAGATCGGTTTCCAAATGCGTGTAGAGCTTCACTTTCCAGGTCCAGCGCACCACTTCGCCCAGCCATTTGTCGGCGGCGCGGTTCTGGTTCTGGATGCCGAATTGTTGGCCGATCATGCCTTCGCACGGGTGCATGGTGCCCGGCAACTCGTCGCCGACTTTCAGCGCCGAACTCAGGATGCCTTCGTTGCGGCCACGGAAAATCGCCAGCGCGCGGTGCGACGGCATGCTTTTGAGCGGTTCATCGTGTTCGAAATAGTCGCGGAACTTGGCGCCTTCCTCTTCCTTGCCGGCGATCACGCGGGCACTGAGGGTGGCTTCCTGCTTGAGGTAGCTGCGCAGCTTGTCCAGCAGGCCGGCGTCTTCGGCGAAGCGTTCCATGAGGATGTATTTGGCGCCTTCGAGGGCGGCCTTCACATCGGCCACGCCTTTTTCGGCGTCGACGAAGCGTGCGGCTTCGGCGTCTGGCGTCAGGCTCGGGTCGTTGAACAGGCCGTCAGCCAGCTCGCCGAGGCCGGCTTCCAGGGCGATCTGGCCCTTGGTGCGGCGCTTCTGCTTGTACGGCAGGTACAAGTCTTCGAGGCGGGTCTTGGTGTCGGCGAGTTTGATGTCGCGCTCGAGTTGCGGGGTCAGCTTGCCCTGTTCCTGGATGCTGGCCAGGATGCTGATGCGCCGTTCGTCGAGTTCTCGCAGGTAGCGCAGACGCTCTTCCAGATGCCGCAACTGGATGTCATCGAGGCTGCCGGTCACTTCTTTCCGGTAGCGGGCGATGAAGGGAACGGTAGAGCCCTCATCGAGTAGCGCGACGGCCGCTTCGACCTGTTGTGGGCGTACACCGAGTTCCTCGGCGATGCGGCTGTTGATGCTGTCCATAAAACCACCTGACAAATTGTGAAAGCAGGCTCGCAGGCGCAGGGATAAAGGCCCGGCGAGTCTGGTTGAGCGGCCTGGCCTGCGCCGCTGCCTGGGTCAAAAGGCATTCCGTTGACCCGTGAAATCGAACAATTACTGCGCAAGCCGTGAAAATAAAAAGCGGCCACCCACAGTGACGATCAGACGTTGCCTGACACAAAACGCCGCGCATTATAACCAGCGTTCTGTCATTCGGGGGCATTGCACCCTGTAGGCAGAAATACCGGTTTTCTGGCGATGAAGGAAAAATCTGCTAACAATGCACACGGTGCGTATAACGGCAGCTACGCCATAATGCGCGCCGAGCTAAAAGGAGCATCTAATGAGCAGCACTGCAAACAATGCTGAAGGCGAAAAAATTCTGATTGTTGATGACGATCCAGGGCTGAGCAGCCTGCTGGAACGCTTTTTCGTCAGCAAGGGCTACCGCGCCCGCGCCGTACCGAACACCGAACAGATGGACCGCCTGCTGGCGCGTGAAGTGTTCAACCTGGTCGTCCTCGACTTGATGTTGCCCGGCGAAGACGGTTTGACCGCCTGCCGCCGCCTGCGTGGCGCGAACAACCTGATCCCGATCATCATGCTCACCGCCAAGGGCGATGAGCTGAGCCGCATCAAGGGCCTGGAACTGGGCGCCGACGATTACCTGGCCAAGCCGTTCAACCCGGACGAGCTGATGGCCCGGGTCAAAGCGGTCCTGCGTCGCCAGGCCGCACCTGTGCCGGGTGCGCCGGGCAGCGAAGACGAAAGCGTGACCTTCGGTGACTACGAACTGTCCCTGGCCACCCGCGAACTCAAGCGCGGTGACGAAGTACACATGCTCACCACCGGTGAGTTCGCGGTACTCAAAGCCTTGGTCATGAACGCCCGTCAGCCGCTGACCCGCGACAAGCTGATGAACCTGGCCCGTGGCCGCGAATGGGATGCCCTGGAGCGTTCCATCGACGTGCAGATCTCCCGTCTGCGCCGGATGATCGAGCCCGATCCGTCCAAACCGCGCTACATCCAGACAGTCTGGGGCGTGGGTTACGTGTTCGTTCCGGACGGCGCCGCCACCAAGTGATCGGCGATTTGTAGGAGCGGGTTTGCGGACGAAGTTGTCCGCAGACTCGCGATCCGCAATATGCGAGCATCGCTCGCTCCTGCAAGTGTGTAGCGGTTATCCATGAAAACCCCCGTTTGGTTCCCCCAGAGTTTCTTCTCCCGCACCCTGTGGCTGGTGCTGATTGTCGTCCTGTTCTCCAAAGCGCTGACCCTGGTTTATCTATTGATGAACGAAGACGTGCTGGTGGACCGCCAATACAGCCACGGCGTCGCCCTGACGCTGCGCGCCTATTGGGCCGCCGATGAAGAAAACCGTACGAAAATTGCAGATGCCGCGACCCTGATTCGGGTCGTGGGCGCCGGTGTGCCGGAAGGCGAACAACACTGGCCGTACAGCGAGATCTACCAGCGGCAAATGCAGGCGGAGCTGGGCGCCGACACCGAGGTTCGATTACGCATGCACTCCCCGCCAGCGCTGTGGGTCCGGGCGCCGAGCCTGGGCGATGGCTGGCTGAAAGTGCCGCTGTACCCGCATCCGTTGCGTGGCCAGAAAATCTGGAACGTGCTCGGCTGGTTCCTCGCCATCGGCTTGCTGTCCACCGCTTCGGCGTGGATCTTCGTCAGCCAGCTCAATCAACCCTTGAAACGCCTGGTCTATGCCGCACGGCAACTCGGCCAGGGCCGCAGCGTGCGCCTGCCGATCAGCGACACGCCGAGCGAGATGGCCGAGGTTTACCGCGCTTTCAACCAGATGGCCGAAGACGTCGAGCAGGCCGGCCGCGAGCGCGAATTGATGCTGGCCGGGGTGTCCCACGACCTGCGCACGCCGCTGACCCGTTTGCGTCTGTCCCTGGAATTGATGGGCGACCACAGTGATCTCAGCGATGACATGGTGCGTGACATCGAAGACATGGACGCGATTCTCGATCAGTTCCTGGCGTTCATTCGCGACGGTCGTGACGAGTCGGTGGAAGAGGTGGACCTGACGGATCTGGTGCGGGAAGTGGCTGCGCCGTACAACCAGAACGAACAGAAAGTCCAGTTGCGCCTGGAGCCGATACAGCCGTTTCCGCTGCGTCGAGTCTCGATGAAGCGCTTGCTGAACAACCTGATCGGCAACGCCTTGAACCATGCGGGCAGCAGTGTCGAAGTCGCGGCCTATGTGTCCGGCGACATCAGTGCGCCGTATGTGGTGCTGAGCGTCATGGACCGTGGCGCGGGGATTGATCCGTCGGAGCTGGAGGCGATCTTCAACCCGTTTACCCGCGGTGATCGGGCGCGGGGCGGGAAGGGCACAGGCCTGGGCCTGGCGATTGTGAAGCGGATTGCTTCGATGCATGGCGGGAATGTTGAGCTGCGTAACCGTTCGGGTGGTGGACTTGAGGCGCGGGTGCGGTTGCCGCTGGGGTTGATGCTGCCGCGGGATGCGGTCTGACGACAGCTGCGAGTGGCAAGCTGCAAGCCCCAAGTGAAAAGCAAGTCCAGCGTTAAGCCGCCGTCGCTTTTCCCTTGCAGCTTAAAGCTTGCCGCTTAAAGCTGCTTCTATCCCTTGCCCTTGGTGCGCGTCATGTTCGGCCCACCATTCTTCTCCAAATGCTCAATGATGATCCCCGCCACGTTCTTACCGGTGGTGGTCTCTATCCCTTCCAGACCCGGCGACGAGTTCACTTCCATCACCAGCGGGCCGTGATTGGAACGCAGGATATCCACACCGGCCACCGCCAAACCCATCACCTTCGCGGCACGCAACGCGGTCATGCGTTCTTCCGGCGTAATCTTGATCAAACTGGCACTGCCGCCGCGATGCAGGTTGGAGCGGAACTCCCCTGGCTTGGCCTGACGCTTCATCGCCGCGATTACCTTGTCGCCGACCACGAAGCAGCGAATGTCCGCGCCACCGGCTTCCTTGATGTACTCCTGAACCATGATGTTCTGCTTCAGGCCCATGAACGCTTCGATCACCGACTCTGCCGCGGTGGCCGTTTCACACAGCACCACACCGATGCCCTGGGTGCCTTCCAGTACTTTGATCACCAGCGGCGCGCCGTTGACCATGTCGATCAGGTCGGGAATGTCGTCCGGCGAGTGGGCAAACCCGGTGACTGGCAAACCGATGCCCCGGCGCGACAGCAATTGCAGCGAGCGCAATTTGTCCCGGGAACGGGCGATGGCCACCGACTCGTTGAGCGGGAACACGCCCATCATTTCGAACTGACGCAACACCGCGCAGCCATAAAACGTCACCGACGCACCGATCCGCGGGATCACCGCATCGAAACCCTCCAGCGGCTTGCCGCGGTAGTGGATCTGCGGTTTGTGGCTGGCAATGTTCATGTAGGCGCGCAGGGTGTCGATCACCACCATTTCATGGCCACGCTCGATACCGGCTTCGACCAGACGACGGGTGGAATACAGACGCGGGTTTCGCGACAGCACAGCGATCTTCATGCAACACCTGTGGAAGAGGTAGATACCGGGAACACCGGCTTGTCTTGTACGTATTTGATCCCCGGATTGACCACCAACTGGCCGTCGATCAGGGCTTTGGAACCGAGTAACAGGCGATAACGCATGGACTTGCGGCAGGCGAGGGTGAACTCGACCCGCCAGACCCGATCACCGAGGGCCAGGGTGGTGCTGACCACGTAGCGCATCTGCGCGTGGCCGTTGGAGCTCTTGATGGTTTTCATCGTCACCAGCGGTGCCTCGCAGCGGCGGTGGCGCAGTTGCACCACCGTGCCCAGGTGCGCGGTGAAGCGCACCCATTCCTGCCCGTCCCGCTCGAAGGTCTCGATGTCGGTGGCGTGCAGGCTGGAGGTGCTGGCGCCGGTGTCGATTTTTGCCCGAAGGCCCGCGACTCCCAAATCCGGGAGCGCCACCCACTCGCGCAGACCGACAACGGTCAAATGGTCAAATGTCTTCAATAGGAAAAACCGGCGATTAACGCATCCACGCCTCAGGGGGTACCTGGGGCAATGCCTTGAATGCAGGTTTGGCGAACCAGAAGCCCTGCATCAGAAATATTCCACAGTCCGCCAGGAAATCCCGTTCACCGGCGCTCTCAATGCCTTCGGCAATGACTGTAACGTTCAACTCCGCACACATTGTGACAACCCCCCGAACGATAGCCTGACGAACACGGTCGCGATCGACATTGCGGATCAGCGCCATGTCGAGTTTGATCAGGTCCGGTTGGAAATCAGCCAGCAGATTGAGCCCCGAATAACCGGCACCGAAATCGTCGATGGCGGTCTTGAAGCCGAATTCGCGGTATTCACGCAGAATATTGGTCAAATGGCGATAGTTATCTACGTGTTGGCTTTCCAGGGTTTCGAAAATCAGTCGGTCGATCGGAAAATTGTGTTCCTTCGCCGCCGCCAGGGTGCTGCGAATGCATAGTTCTGGACGATAGACCGCGTTGGGCATGAAGTTGATCGACAAGTGTGTCTGCATATTAAGATTGGCCGCACCTTCGATCGCGCGGGTCCGGCAGCGCTGGTCGAAACGGTAGCGGTTCTCTTCTGTAACCTGATCTAACACGGACAGCGCGCCTTCACCGGCCAGGCCACGGACGAGGGCTTCGTGGGCGAACACCGATTGGTCCCGCAGGTCGACGATGGGTTGGAAGGCAAAGGCAAAATCGAAGCCCAGCGGCTCGCTTTGCTGGCAGCCCTTGCAAGCGTTTTGGGGCGAAGTTAATGAAGACGGAAATATAGTCACTCGATCACTCCATGCCGGAGATCCGGCCGAGACCAGATTCTAGCTGGCAGACCCGGTTCTTGCGCCCGACAGAATCAGTAGTACAGTTCCGACTATTGGCAGAAAGAGGAATTCGTATGGCACAAAAACAGGAAGAGGACGACAAGGTCCGTCTCGACAAATGGTTGTGGGCCGCGCGTTTTTACAAAACACGGGCCTTGGCCAAGTCGGCCATCGAGAGTGGCAAGGTGCACTGCCGGGGAGATCGCTGCAAGCCGGGCAAGGAGCCGCGCATCGGCGATGAGTTCCAGATTCGCATCGGGTTTGAGGAAAAGACCATTGTGGTCCAGGCGCTGTCGATCGTGCGCCGTGGCGCGCCAGAAGCGCAGACGTTGTACGCCGAGACCGAGGCAAGCGTCGCCAAGCGTGAAGCGGCCGCGGCGATGCGCAAGGCCGGGTCGTTGGGCGTGAGCACCGATGGCAAGCCGAGCAAGAAACAGCGACGGGATTTGTTCAAGTTTCGCGGGAGCAGTAACGACGAGTAGTCCAAGGATCGTTCCCACGCTCTGCGTGGGAATGCCTCAATGGGCGCTCCGCGTCCGCTTTGGGACGCGGAGCGTCCCGGGCTGCATTTCCCACGCAGAGCGTGGGGAACGATCAATTACCGAACTGAAACGCTACGCACCACACTCATCCGCCGAAAGCACCGGCAATTTCCCCAGCAGCCCGAACACCGGCGCCGTCACCTTCAGGAAAAACCCCGAAACGTGATACGCAAAGGGCGTGTAGTAACCCCAGCCCAACGCCCACACCGCCAGCAGTACGCCGCCGATGTAATCGTCCTGGCCCCAATGCGCGCCCGCCACCAGTCGCGGCATCATGAACAGCAACGCCAGGCCCCAGATCGTCAGCGTCTGCCCGGTTCCACGGCTGAACACCGTCATGAACAGTGCCCAGATCAACAGAACAGACGCATGGTCACCGGGAAAGCTCTGGCTCGATCGGTCCTTCAATTCCCACGTCTTCTCAAGCCCGGGGAAGTAATCGCTCATCTGAATCGCGCCGTTGATCATCATCGACGGACTGCTGTGCTGCCAGCCCATGTGATCGGCAAGTTTCGAAAACAGCATGCGGATAAACAGCAGCAACAACAGGATCGCCAGGAAGCCGAAAAACGCCCGGCGGACATCGATGGCGTCGAACACCCAATCGCCCTTGATCAGCAGTGTCAGCAAAATCACCCCGACCACCGCGTCGAACGGACGCAGACTTGCAATTGCCCAGATGTGGAGCCATATCGGGTTGCTGGCCAACGGAGCATTGAGCAGGTGAAACAGCCACTCGTCGAAAAACACGCACAACATCTGACCCGTAGGCCATAACCAGAATGCCAGCAGTACCAGAGGCACGAAATTGCACAGCACCAACCGGCGGAGGTTCCACCTTGCTTGGAACAAACCCGGATTGTTCATAAAATGCCTCCAATGGCTGAACATCGCGCACCAAAACGGTGCCGCAAAGCGTAATTGTCACTACTTGTAACTAAATTGTCATCACTTCAGATACCCAGACCTATGACCGATCTACCGGATTCCGACTTCACCCAACGCTTCATCTTCGATGACAGCGACACCCGCGGCGAGCTGGTGGCGTTGGAACGTAGCTATGCCGAAGTGCTGGCCAAACACCCCTACCCAGAGCCGGTTGCGCAACTGCTGGGCGAACTGATGGCCGCCGCCGCGTTGCTGGTGGGCACCCTCAAGTTTGATGGGCTGCTGATCCTGCAGGCGCGTTCCGATGGCCCGATCCCTTTGCTGATGATCGAGTGTTCCAGCGAGCGCGAAATCCGTGGCCTGGCCCGTTACGAAGCCGACCAGATTGCCCCCGACGCGACCCTCGCCGACCTCATGCCCAACGGCGTGTTGGCGCTGACCGTCGACCCGACCCAGGGCCAGCGTTACCAGGGCATCGTCGACCTCGACGGCGAAACCCTGTCCGAGTGCTTCACCAACTACTTCGTCATGTCCCAGCAAGTCGGCACGCGCTTCTGGCTGTACGCCGACGGCCGTCGCGCCCGTGGCCTGTTGCTGCAGCAATTGCCTGCCGACCGTCTGAAAGACGAAGAAGAACGCGCCGCCAGTTGGCAGCACATCACCGCGCTGGGCAGCACCCTGACCGCCGACGAATTGCTGAGCCTGGACAACGAAACCGTGCTCCATCGCCTCTACCACGAAGAGCAGGTGCGCCTGTTCGATGTGCAGAAACTGCGCTTCCGTTGCAGTTGCTCGCGCGAACGTTCTGCCAATGCGCTGGTCAGCTTGGGTCTGGAAGATGCCCAGTCGCTGGTGATCGAACACGGCGGCCACATCGAGATCGATTGCCAGTTTTGCAACCAGCGCTACCTGTTCGATGCCGCGGATATCACTCAATTGTTCGCCGGCGCGGGTGTCGATACGCCGTCAGATACCCGGCACTAAAACGGTTCAGCGCAGGTAAATTCACTGGTTAGCGCCGGAATAACGCCGTTACGACGGGAGGGCCCTACTATTTTTGGGCGTTTCTGGCATAATCCGGCCCACTTTTTGTCGCGGTAGTAGTGCACGACTTTCTACTACAAAACGTTTGGAGCACACTCGGCCACTGGCCGACGGGGAATCTCATGACGCAAGCCAATAACGCCGTGTACACCGATCTGAGTGTTGATGATCTGGTAAAAGAAGCCTTGAATCGCGGTGAAGGCGAGCTTGCCGATACCGGCGCGCTGGTTGTTCGCACCGGTCACCGCACCGGCCGCTCGCCAGTTGATCGTTTCATCGTTGACGAGCCGTCCACTTCGGCTTCCATCGCCTGGGGCCCGATCAACCGCAAGTTCCCGGCCGACAAGTTCGATGCCCTGTGGGCTCGCGTCGAGGCGTTCAACAACGCGCAAGAGCATTTCGTTTCCCACGTGCATGTAGGTGCGTCTGAAGACCACTACCTGGCTGTGAAGATGACCACCCAGACTGCCTGGCAGAACCTGTTCGGTCGTTGCCTGTTCATCAACCCGGAAAAGTACAACCCGGCCGGTCGTGACGAATGGCAAGTGCTCAACGTGGCCAATTTCGAGTGCGTGCCTGAGCGTGACGGCACCAACTCCGACGGTTGCGTGATCCTGAACTTCGCACAGAAAAAAGTGCTGATCGCCGGCATGCGTTACGCCGGTGAAATGAAGAAAGCCATGTTCTCCGTGCAGAACTACCTGCTGCCGGCTTCGGACGTGCTGCCAATGCACTGCGCCGCCAACATCGGCGAAGCAGGCGACGTGACCCTGTTCTTCGGTCTGTCCGGCACCGGCAAAACCACCCTGTCCGCCGACGAAAGCCGTTACCTGATCGGTGACGACGAACACGGCTGGGGCGAAGGCGTTGTCTTCAACATCGAAGGCGGCTGCTACGCCAAGTGCATCGACCTCTCCGAGAAGAACGAGCCGGTCATCTGGAAAGCCATCAAGCACGGCGCAGTCCTGGAAAACGTCGTCATCGACGACGCCAAGCACGCCGACTACGCCGATGTCAGCCTGACCCAGAACAGCCGCGCCGCCTACCCGCTGGAGCACGTTGCCAAGCGTTCCGAGAAGAACCTCGGTGGCGAGCCAAACGCTGTGATCTTCCTGACCTGCGACCTGACCGGCGTGCTGCCGCCAGTCTCGATCCTCAGCGAAGAACAAGCGGCCTACCACTTCCTGTCCGGCTACACCGCACTGGTGGGCTCGACCGAAATGGGTTCCGGCAGCGGCATCAAATCCACCTTCTCCACCTGCTTCGGCGCACCGTTCTTCCCGCGTCCGGCCGGCGAATACGCAGAACTGCTGATCAAACGCATCCGCGGCTTCGGCTCCAAGGTCTACCTGGTCAACACCGGTTGGACTGGCGGCGGCTACGGCGTCGGCAAACGCTTCAACATCCCGACCACCCGTGGCGTGATCGCAGCGATCCAGAGCGGTGCGTTGATTGGCGTTGAAACCGAACACCTGGACACCATCAACCTGGACGTGCCGTTGGCTGTTCCTGGTGTTGAGACTGGCCTGTTGAACCCGCGTAATACCTGGGCTGACAAGGCTGCTTACGATGAAGCGGCTAAAGCGTTGGCTGGGTTGTTTGTTGAGAACTTCAAGAAGTTTGAAGTGAGTGATGCGATTAAGGCGGCTGGGCCTAAGTTGTAAGGCTTGGGTTTAGCGAAATGAAAAAGCCGCCCTTTTAGGGCGGTTTTTTTGTGGGCGAAAGAAGAGCAGTAGAGGGTCATTTGGCGGACAGGCGAAACGCTGAAGCCATATTGTCTTGTTCACGCTTCGACAATCCCGCCGCGCTAGCCACTTTTGGCCACTGGCTCACCACGTCTTGGAAACGCTCAATAATCTCTTCCGCCTCATCACGGCTAACCCGAAAGATTTCGGCCACTTCGCGAGCGAGTTCGAGATCCAAGGCGTTGTCGGCATCGGTAATGTTGAGCTTCAACCCATCGGCATGTGCCACCGGATTCATGTCGTAGGCATCAGACAAGCGCCAGCCACGACCAGGATCAAGAAGAAAGCCATGGTTGCGCATGTGGTCGTCGGTATTGGAGACCAGGATGTTGAATACGATCCGCGACCACAATTCGCGTAGATCTTCGTCGGGCTCTGAGCCGTGCCGCACGAGTACTTCAGCCAGCTCAAGGTAACTGGCGCCTACCGACGCATCGTCACTGTCCACGCGGTCAGTCATGGTCATGGCTGAGGCGAAATGCAGCCTCCCATTCGTTGCGGTGCGGTCGAAGCGTTTGACCATGAAGCAGTGGTGGTCGCTCGCATAGCGTTGCGCCATTCCCCTGGCCACTCGCAGGCCACACTGGTCTGCCAAGGCGTTCACCACGAATTCCCAGCCACCGACGTCGTAGTCGTCACGAGTGCTCGGGAATTTGGCGATCCACAGATGACCGTTCTTGTCGGCTACGCTGGCTTTGGGTCTGGCGCCACCCAGTGAGCCACCGGGTGCGATCAACATTCTCAACCACTCGCGTCCATCGAGTGAGGTGTTGTCGGGGTCGTTTTCCAGTGCACGGCTTGCCTGCTCCAACGCGCGTAGTTCGGTAAAGGGCGGTGCTGCCAAGTTATCTCGATCGTCCAGGAAACTGCCTTCGTCATTCAACTTGTAGCGGATAGCTCCGACTCGATAGAGGTCATGAACGCCTAGCAGGTAATCGGACTCGTAGAGCTTTGTGCCTTTTGGGACCAAGCCTTCGCGGATGTCTCGTTCCAGTCGGCGCTTCATCAGCAATTGTCCCCAGCGATCCGGGCTTGAGTCGGCAAAAACGCCGAAGCGGGTCTGGTGTTGCCCAGGGAACTGTCGTCCTTCGAAGAGCCCGATGCGGGGATCCAGCGTCGTGAAGTTCAACTCGGGATCGGCCAAAGCGGCAGGGTCGTATTCGAACTCGAACACGTTGGTGGAGCGAGCCTTTCGGGCATGGAGAAACCCAAGACGCCTTGGTCCGTTCAGGGTTTCCCAATCGGCATACACCGCGATCAGTGTCATTTTCAATCCGTCTCAGGTTTGTTTTTTTTCGTGGTAAACAACTTGGAAAACGAGTGAGTGTTCAATGGGAAGTCGACCTCAATATCCGAATCGGAGATGGGGCTTTGCGACGCTTCCTCCGTCCTGTCGCGAATCGGTGACGACGCCTTTGTGGAGGACATGTTGCGCACTCGTTGGCGTTTACTGGCTACCGCGTTCGCCTGTGGAGTTAATCGCGCGTCTTGCAGCTGGCGTCCCAACTCATCGGTTGCAGCGAGCTTGTTCAAGTCTTTCTCCAAGCCCAGAACCTGCATCACAGACATGTACGCCCCTATCGTCACGCCTGAACCGCCGGACTCCAGAGAGCGAAGCGTTGTCAGCGACATGCCTGCCCTTTCGGCGACTTGCTTTGCGGTCAGCCTGCGGCGTAATCGAGCGAGTTTCAGGCGTTCGCCAAACTCCGCGAGCAGTCTGGATGCGGATGGCATGAGCGGCGCTGTTTTCTTAGCCATGTGCCATTATTCCTTCATTTTTGGCTATTAACTGCCAGAATAATAGCACTTATGTTGTGGTTTGCTGGGTGGCTTCAACGCCGCCTAACAGTACGTCGCTGTGTCAGTGAATGCTTATAACAGCCATTATTCCAACTGAATCGGAAACAAACAGCCAGAATATTACCACTTATAAGTTCGTTAGAGACCTTCCAGAGATTGCGTATCCCAACGCTGCACTTGGACCGCTTGGTACAGCATGCCGATGGTCAGCGGGACTTTGTCGCCGCGCCCCTTGGCTCTGCGCTTGAGATGTACATCGAATCCTTCCGGCTGGAAGTAGCGATAAGCGTCGTAGTCGATGAAGTCGATCCCGAACTGTTCTTCCAGCGCTTCCATCAGGTTTCTGGCATCGGTGCCGTCGCAGCCGAGGTCGAAGTTGATCGAGGTGGTGAGGCTGATGGTTTTGCGTTCGGGCAGGCCGAGTTCTTCGTGCAATAACTGCATGAGCAGGTGCATGGCATGGTCGTCGGGGAAGTTGGGGGCGAGGTTCATGGTGCGTCTTCCGTCAGGGGCATTTCGATGAGGTGGATTAAGCCTGATTTCGCGGCGTGTTAGGTGTTGATCAAATTTTGATCGTTCCCACGCTCTGCGTGGGAATGCAGCCCGGGACGCTCTGCGTCCCAAGAGCCGAACGCGGAGCGTCCGCTGAGGCATTCCCACGCGGAGCGTGGGAACGATCTTCGCACGGTGTCAGGTGGGTGCTTTCCAGCCCATCATGCGTTGTTGGGCGACTTTGAGTAGGTCGCAGCCGTCCTGGCTGAGCAGGTACAGCGCGTGGGTGATGTGGGGGATGTCTTCGACGTCGCCGTGTTTGAAACAGGTGCAGTGCAGGGTTTTGAGGAGGTCGCTTGAGGCTCGGATTCGCTGGAGGGCGGCTTCGAGGATGTCCTGTGGGTCGGCCTCTGTGTCGATGATCAGGGGGAGGGAGTCGGTGAGGTTGGTTTGGAGTGGGCGGTATCGATCGGTGAACAATGTCGTCATTGTATTTATCCTCAAATGCATCAAATGATGCCGCCGCCATCGTGACCAAGCGATGGGAGGCGGACTGTGTTCGGGTTGGTCAACCGGTGAGGATCAATACGCATTACCCGGCACGCCCGAAGGCGTCCCAAACACAGCCACCACATAGCGTGCAGACACTTGAGGTGCCGGCAGCATACATCGGAGGCTGACGCGTATCTATCCGGGTGACCAAGCCCGAGTCGCTGATTTGGCAGCGACAGTCACAACTATAGAGATGGGCTACGGGGCTGCGATAGAAGACAAGGAGTCTTCGCTTGTAGGAACGGGACGAAGCTTTGATAGGCCGTTCCTACGGATTCGCCAGTCTTTTAAACACGTCGTGTCTTTCGACCTCGCCCACCGTCTCGGTAAACAGGGTTCTTGTTATCAAATTTAGTCGAGCCGGTACCACAAAAGACTTGATGGATTATAAGAGTCTGCAGACCAGTTTTAGTCGGATAAATAATAAAGCAGTGAGTTATTGCCGGTTTCGTATCAGGGTTTTATTCGTGTTGTTGCAACTTCCAGAAGTTGGTGCCCGTCCTGGGTTAATAAGTAAAGTGCATTAATGATATGTGGAATGTCCTTGATATCCGCTTCATTGAAACTCTGGCAAATAAAGCGTTTCGAGCAGGTCGTTGGCGGCGCCGATGCGTTGGCGGGCGGCGTCGAGGATTTCGTGCGGGTCGGCTTCGGTATCGATGACCAGCACCGGGGTGTCGCTGTAGCTGGACTTGAGAGGGCGATAGCGGTCGGTCTGTGATTGGAGCGTGTTCATCAAGGTTCGTCCTGTGCGAAATCACGGCAGGCCGAGACACTGATTCAGCCGCGCCAAAGACTATAAAAGGGCATCACACGGCGCGGCTATAGGACCGCGATGGACAGGATTCGTAGGGGTTTTACCCGTGTTTTAGGACTTGGCCTACGCGTTTGCCGAGGGTTTTTATGGAAAAACCCTTACGGGTTAAATTTCCCACGGGTTTGTCAGGCATTGCGCGGCAAACCTCTGTATGGTGCGCGCCAGAATCTGTAGGACGTTTCCAAACGTCTGACACACGCTTAAAGGGAATTAGGTATGCATTGGCTACGTATGGCCTCGATGGTGTTGTTGTGGGCCGGTGTCTGTCGTGTGGCGGTCGCCACTGACGCGGGTGGTTCGATGGTGCAGGCCAATATGGACCGCACCGGCTGGCCGGACGCCCTGACCACTCAGGCTGAAGTCGATACCGCGTCCCGCGCCGAAGTGCTGATGATTGGCAAGGCGCTGCTGGACAGCGAAGCGCTGGACGAACCCGGTCTGAAACAACGACTGGGCGTGCAGGCGGTGAAGCTCAAGTCTGTGCGACAAGTGCGTGACGGCTTGTGGGATCGCTTGCTCACCACTTACCGCAATGCCAGCCAGAACTGCGATGGCGAACTCTTCTGTCCGCGTGCGCGCAGCGTTGCTGATTTGCGTCAGTTGGCAGCGGCGTTCACCGGTGAAATCAGCCCGGCTTATGCCGCCTGGGCGAGCAAGAGCCGGGTATTTCATGAGCAGGCGCTGAATGAGCAGCTGAGAGTGGCGGTGTTGATTCCTTAAGCAGCTTGAATCAATTATTCATCCGCTGTGGAGGCTGGCGCGATGCAGCATCAAGGTCCAGCAGCCCTCTGCCATAGGCTTCACTGTTGGCGTAGATGCCGGTTCGATTGGCGGTCGCCAACAGGTGATCGCGCACTTGCTGGGCGCTGAGCTCGGGATAATGGCTTTGCAGGGCTGCCAGTGCGCCGCTGACCAGTGCAGTGGCAGGCGATGTGCCCGCGGTTTGTACGTATTTGCCGTCCTTGCTGGTCGTCAGCAAGCCATTTTCTTCGCCCGCGTCGCCACCCGGTGCGGCGATGCACCAGTCTGCTGCCACGCCGCAGTAATTGGATTTTGCATTGATGGCGCTGCCGTCATTTTTCAGCGCGACCACCGCCAGCCATCCCTTCTCCAGCTCGGGTGATGCGATGGGCAAACCGGGCTCGGCCAACGGTTCTCTTTTCAGTTCGTTGCCGGTCGGAAACACAAACACCGCGCCTTCCTGCACAAGCTTTTGCGCGGTCGTCATCGATTTGGGCATTACCTGGCGATAGCGCGCCTCATTAATCTCAGTCGCCGGGATGGCATTGGCCCATGAGTTACTGAGGATTCGTGCGCCCTTATCGAAACCTGACTGCCAGGAGCGCGCGATTTCATTGTCGAAAAAAAACGGCTCATTGTCGTCGCCGAATCGGAAGGGGATCAGTTGCGCGTTGTACGCGACGCCGTGCATGCCCTGATCATCCTTGTTGGCCGCGAGAATACCGGCCATTTGAGTGCCGTGACCGATCCGGTCAATGGTGCCGACCTTTTGCTCGACGTAGTCGAATCCCGGGTCACGGACCCGCCCTTGAAACTCCGGCAGCAGGCTGTTCAGGCCTGAGTCGACCAGCGCAACGGACACGTCCTGACCGGTGCCGCCGCGTGCGTAGAGGCTTGCGGCATTAATCACTGCCAGGCCTTTCTGGGCCTGATATTCCGGGGTTTCGAACGTGGCGAGGAGCGGTGGATCTTCGGGGAGCTGCATACAACCGGTGAGCAGCAGAGAGGCAAAAGCTATTGGATAAAGTGGTGTGGGCAGCATGGTCGTTCCTTCGTCTGGATCCGCGCGCATCAGGCGTCCTGCCATGATGGGAGGTGCGCGGACAGTGGTTTTGTGAGGGCGAACATTACCTGCAGATCGGCTGGTGCCGCGAGAGCCTAAAGTGTTTCGTTTGTTTCATTCTGTGGCAAAAGCCCTGGGCGGCGAAGGCTGTATCATCTCGTATTGTTTTGGCCCCCGACCTTTTCTCGACTCGCTGCAATCGCCGGCTAGGCTTTTGGCATCGCAGCAGTCAACGGAGTGACAGCTTATGCACAACACCCTGGAACAGGTTTTCGGTTATCCACAGTTTCGGCCCGGCCAGGAGGCAGCGGTCAGCGCGGTGTTGGCCGGGCGCTCGGCGGCGGCGATTTTCCCTACCGGCTCGGGCAAGTCCCTGTGTTATCAATTGCCGGCGCTATTGCTGCCGCACCTGACGTTGGTGGTGTCGCCACTGCTGGCGTTGATGCAGGATCAGTTGGCGTTCCTGCAACGCCATGGCATTTCGGCGGGCAGTATCGATTCGGCCCAGAGCCGCGACGACGCCAGTGACGTGATGGCCCGGGCCAAGTCGGGCGAGTTGAAGATTCTGATGATTTCCGTGGAGCGCCTGAAGAACGAGCGCTTCCGCAATTTCTTGCAGCAGGTGCCGATCTCGCTGCTGGTGGTGGACGAGGCGCACTGCATCTCGGAATGGGGCCACAACTTCCGCCCCGACTACCTCAAGCTTCCGGACTATCAGCGTCAGTTCAACATCCCCCAGGCCTTGCTGCTGACCGCCACGGCGACGCCCAAAGTCATCGCGGACATGGAGGCGAAATTCGCCATCGCTCCCGAAGACGTAGTGACCACTGGTTTCTATCGGCCGAACCTCAACCTGCTGGTGGAACCGGTGCGCGGCCAGGACAAACGCCGACGTCTGGTTGAGTGGATGAGCCAGCGTCCCGGCCAGCCGAGCATCGTCTACGTCACCCTGCAGAAAACCGCCGAGCACATAGCCGAGCATCTGGGCCGCAACGGCATTCAGGCCGAGGCCTATCACGCCGGTTTACCCCATGAACAACGGGAAGGCATTCAGAAGCGCTTCATGGGCGGGCAGTCGAATTGCATCGTCGCCACCATTGCATTCGGGATGGGCATCGATAAAAGCGACATCCGCAACGTCGTGCATTTCGACCTGCCCAAATCCATCGAAAACTACAGCCAGGAAATCGGTCGCGCCGGGCGTGACGGGCAGCCCTCCGACTGCCTCGTCTTAGCCAACCGCGACAGCCTCAATGTGCTGGAAAACTTCGTCTACGGCGACACGCCGGAACTGGATGGCATTCGCTGCGTGCTCGACGAGTTGCAAGCGGCTGCTCCCGAAGGGCAATGGGAGTTTCTGCTGGGGCCGTTGGCGGATCAGAGCAACATTCGTCAGTTGCCGCTCAAGACCTTGCTGGTGCAATTGGAGCTGCGCGGAATCATCGCTCCGCGCTATGCCTATTACGCGGAATACCGTTTCAAATATTTGCAGGAACCCGAGGCGTTGCTCGCCCGTTTCGAGGGTGAGCGCAAGGATTTCGTCGCGGCGATTATCCAGACCTCCACCCGTGCGCGGACCTGGGCGACGGTGAATTTCGATGCGCTGTACGAGCAGCATTCGGCCGAGCGCAATCGGGTGGTCAAGGCGCTGGATTACTTTCAGGAGAAGGGCTGGGTCGAGCTTGAAAGCAAGCAGATGACCGAGGTCTACAGCCTGCTGCAAACCGGTTTTGATGCCCAGGCCCTGAGCGAAGAGCTGCACGCCTACTTCACTCGGCATGAGCAAACCGAGATCGCGCGGATCCACGCGATGCTCGATCTGTTCGCCACCGATCACTGTCTGGGTTATCGCCTGGCCGAATATTTCGGCGACGAAAACGCACCCCGGCAGTGCGGGCATTGTTCGGTGTGTCACGGGGATGTGGCGCGGCTGCCGGCACCGCCGGAGTTGCCAGCGCTTGTGGATAAAAACTTTGAAGCGCTGTGTGGTGACTTTATCCACAGGCATGAGCAGCACACCGGGCATTTTCCGTCGGCGGAGCGGGTGACGCGGTTTCTGTGCGGGATCAGTGTGCCGTTGTTTACCAAGCTCAAGGCGCGGTCGATTCCGGGCTCGGGTGCGCTGGAGGATTATCCGTATGCCGATGTGCGGGAATGGGCGCAGGCGCATCTCTGAGCCTTGGGGCGCATCCATCCCCTGAATGTCTCCCATCACACGAATAAATTTCAAAAACGTGCGATGGCTGACTATGGTGAAGGCTGTCCCTGAGCCGCCAACAAGAGAACAACAATGAGCCAGACGCCGTTCAATATTCAGCGCGCCGCCGTGATCGGCGCGGGCACCATGGGCCGAGGCATTGTCATGTGCCTGGCCAATGCCGGGGTGCCGGTGCAGTGGGTCGATAACAATCCGCAGATGCTGGAACAGGCGCTGGCCGCCGTCGCTGAGACCTACGCCAATAATGTGCGCCAGGGCCGGATCGATCAGGCTGAAGCCGATGCTCGTATTGCGCGGATAAAATCGGCTGCCGATTACGCGGCAATCCGTGATGTCGATCTGGTGATTGAAGCGGTGTACGAAAACCTCGAATTGAAGCAGAAAATCTTCCGTGAACTGGATGGCCTGCTTAAGCCCGAAGCGATCCTGGCCAGCAACACGTCGGCGCTGGACATCGACGCGATTGCCGCCGCCACTCGCCGGCCGAAACAGGTGCTGGGCCTGCACTTCTTCAGCCCGGCGCACATCATGAAACTGCTGGAGATCGTTCGCGGTGCGCAAACCGCTCCGGCGGTGCTCGATGCCGCGCAGGATCTGGGCAAGCACATGGGCAAGGTCAGCGTCGTGTCGGGCAACTGTCACGGTTTTATCGGCAATCGCATGCTGCATACCTACGTGCTCGAGGCGCGCAAGATGCTGCTCGAAGGGGCTTTCCCCTATCAGGTGGACGCGGCGCTGCAAGGCTTCGGTTTCGCCATGGGGCCGTTTCGCATGTACGACGTGGTCGGCATCGATCTGGAATGGCGGGCCCGCGAACTGGCCGGTAAAGGTCAGGATGCGCCCGAGGTTCAGATCGACAATCGCTTGTGTGAGTTGGGACGGTTTGGCCAGAAGAGCGGCAACGGTTATTACCACTATGAGCCGGGCAGCCGGCAGGCTGAGCACGATGTGGAGGTCGATGCGCTGGTGTTGAAGGTCAGCGAGGGTTTGGGCTTCCAGCGGCGTGAGATCGGGCCTGAGGAGGTGCTGGAGCGTTGTTTGCTGGCGCTGGTCAACGAAGGGGCGAAGATTCTTGAGGAAGGCATTGCCGCATCAGCCCATGACATTGACCTGGTTTACCTCAATGGCTATGGCTTCCCGGCGGACAAGGGCGGGCCGATGGCCTGGGCGGATCAGCAGGGATTGGCGGATATTCATCAGCGGTTGCTGGCGTTGGAAACCCGGCAGGGCGATCAGTGGAAGCCGGCGCGGTTGATTGGGGAGTTGGCGGCGGTGGGTAAGGGGTTTGCCGACAGGTAGACTCCGCCTGTTTGATCGTTCCCATGCTCCGCGTGGGAACGCCTCCATGGACGCTCTGCGTCCGCTGTTGGGACGCGGAGCGTCCCGGGCTGCATTCCCACGCAGAGCGTGGGAACGATCTTCGAGAACCCCATGAACCAACGCACCGACTACCCGCACTTCCAGCCCATCACCACCCGCTGGCATGACAACGACGCCTACGGTCACGTGAACAACGTCACCTACTACAGCTTTTTCGACACGGCCGTGAACACCTACCTGATCGAAGTGGGCGGGCTGGATATCCATGACGGCGAAGTGGTGGGTTTTGTGGTGAGCTCGGCGTGCGATTACTTTGCGTCCATCGCTTTCCCGGATCGCATCGAGATCGGCCTGCGGGTTGGCAAGTTGGGCAACAGCTCAGTGCAGTACGAACTGGCCGTGTTCAAGCAAGGTGAAGAGGAAGCCTGTGCGGCTGGGCGCTTTGTGCATGTGTTTGTGGATCGGGCGTCGAATCAGCCGGTGGCGATTCCAGCCGGATTGCGCGGGGCGCTGGAACGGTTGGTGGTTTGACAGGCCAAAAAAAATCGCAGCCCTGGGGCTGCGATTTCTGATCTACCTGACCGCGAAGCCGTGCCGGCCTCAGCGATCACGATAGTATCTGTGATGCTTGCGGTGGCCGTAGGCATGACCGCGACCCCGGTGGTCGTCACGGTAGTAACGACGGTCATCACGACCCCGATACGAACGACGATCGTCATCCTCATTGCTCTTGTTGCCCATGTAGTTACCCAGCGCGCCACCGGCGCCACCGCCGGCTGCGGAGCCGATCAGGCTGCCGGTGCCGCCACCCAGGCTGCGACCGACCACGTTACCGCCGGCTGCGCCCAACGCACCGCCAATGGCGGCTTCGCCACGGCTGCGTTTGTCGGCGCCGACGGCACTACCACCCGCGCCGCCCAGGGCCGCGCCAATGGTGGAACCGGTATTGCCGCCTAGTGATTGACCGACGACCGAGCCCAAAACCCCGCCCAATGCGCCGCCCACACCTGCTTCGGTGGTGCCTCCGGCAGAAGCTAAGCCACTGGCCAGGCTAAGGGACAACAAGAGAATCGAGGAGAACTTCATAGAGGAACCTCAAGGGGATGACGGCGCGATCCTGAGGCTGTGTCCTGATTGTGACAATCGAAATCCGACGAGTAACACGACTTGTACACAATTCTATAAGTTACTGTTTTTTTAGCGGAACTTAAGGGTTTTTCGCCGGTCTTTAGCTACTTCGGACAGGCCGTTTCTTTGCAGAAACGGCCTTTTTTGTGGGCGATTGGAAAGTGAATTACCGCTGAAATCAGAGGTGAACATCATCCTGTGGCGAGGGAGCTTGCTCCCGCTGGGTCGCGAAGCGGCCCCCAAAAAGCAGCAAACCCAATCTACCAGATAGATTGGGTTGGCCGGATTTGCGACTGCTGCGCAGCCGAACGGGAGCAAGCTCCCTCGCCACAGTGGTATGTGCGTTACGCCGACTTCGCGAAGATCAACCCCGTCTCACTGGCCATTTCCAACCGGATCGCCACAAATTTCGATGTCGGTGTATGGCTGCCATCCCCCGTGCTTTCCAGCGGCACCAGCGGATTCACTTCCGGGTAATACGCCGCCGCCTGGCCCGCCGGAATATCAAACGCCAGCAGCGTAAAGCCTTTCACCCGACGCTCACGACCATCGTCCCAGATCGACACGATGTCAGCCTTCTGCCCCGGTTTGAAGCCCAGGCGAATGATGTCCGCTTCGTTCACGAACAACACATCCCGCTGACCCTTCACCCCGCGATAACGGTCATCCAGACCATAAATCGTGGTGTTGTACTGATCGTGGGAACGCAGCGACTGCATGATCAGGTCCGGCAACACACCCGTGGCACGCGCGCGTTCGTGCACCAGGTCTTTCGGCAAAACGTTTGCACGGAAATTAGCCCGTCCCGACGGCGTGTTCCACTTGCGCGCACCGGCACTGTTGCCGAGGTAGAAGCCGCCCGGATTTTTCACCCGCTCGTTGAAATCACGAAAACCCGGGATGGTGTCGGCGATCAGGTCGCGGATGCGGTCGTAGTCGGCCACGAGCCAGTTCCAGTCCACCGGTTTGCTGCCCAGAGTCGCGGCGGCGATGCCGGCGATGATTGCCGGCTCCGAACGCATCTGCTTCGACAGCGCCTGCAACTGACCGTTGGAGGCGTGGACCATGCTGAACGAATCTTCCACGGTGACGGCTTGCGGGCCTTCGGTCTGGATATCGATGTCGGTGCGGCCCAGGCACGGCAGGATCAGCGCTTCTTTACCGTGGGCCAAGTGGCTGCGGTTGAGCTTGGTGCTGATTTGCACAGTCAGGTCGCAATTGCTCAGGGCCTGAAAGGTGCGCGGGCTGTCCGGGGTGGCTTGGGCGAAGTTGCCGCCCAGGCCGATGAAGACTTTGGCGCGACCATCGGCCATGGCATGGATCGCTTCGACCACGTTGTGACCGTTGTCGCGCGGCACCTTGAACTGGAAGCGACGTTCCAGGGAATCGAGGAACGCCACCGGCGGACGCTCGTTGATGCCCATGGTCCGGTCGCCCTGCACGTTACTGTGACCGCGCACCGGGCACAGACCGGCACCCGGCCGACCGATGTTGCCGCGCAGCAGCATCAGGTTGGCGATTTCCTGGATGGTCGCCACCGAATGGCGATGCTGGGTAATGCCCATCGCCCAACACATGATGACGTTCTTGCCCTTGGCGTACATGCGCGCCGCTTGCTCGATTTCCACCAGCGGCAGGCCGGACTGCTCGACGATCTGCTCCCACGGCGTGTCGTCGACGATGCCCAGGTATTCCAGCACGTTGACGCTGTGCTCATTGAGAAAGTCGTGGTCGAACACCGCAGGCTCACCGGCCTTCTGTGCATCGCGCTCCCATTGCAGCAGGAACTTGGCCATGCCGCGCATGATCGCCATGTCGCCGCCCAAGGCCGGACGGAAGTACGCGGTGTTGGTCGGCTTGTCGCTGTTGGTGAGCATTTCGATCGGGTGTTGCGGGTGCTGGAAGCGTTCCAGGCCACGCTCTTTCAGCGGGTTGATGCACACCACCTGAGCGCCGCGTTTTACCGCTTCGCGCAGGGGTTCGAGCATCCGTGGGTGGTTGGTGCCCGGGTTCTGGCCCCAGACAAAAATCGCATCGGCGTGTTCGAAATCGTCGAAGGTCACGGTGCCTTTGCCGACGCCAACGCTCTGCGCCAATGCCACACCACTGGCCTCGTGGCACATGTTCGAGCAGTCGGGGAAGTTGTTGGTGCCGTAGCTGCGCACGAACAATTGATAGAGGTACGCCGCTTCGTTGCTGGCACGGCCCGAAGTGTAGAACTCGGCCTGGTTCGGGCTCGACAGGCCCTGCAAATGTTTGGCGATCAAGGCGAACGCCGCGTCCCAGCTGATCGGCTTGTAGCGATCGGTTTCGGCGTCGTAGCTCATCGGCTCGGTCAAACGGCCTTGATACTCAAGCCAGTAATCACTCTGTTCCAGCAAGGAGCTGACGCTGTGTTTGGCGAAGAATGCGCCATCGACACGACGTTTGGTCGCTTCCCAGTTCACTGCCTTGGCGCCGTTCTCGCAGAACGCCACCATGCCGGCTTCATTGGAGTCGCCCCAGGCGCAACCGGGGCAGTCGAACCCGCCGTTCTTGTTGGTCTTGAGCATCATGCGCAGGTTTTTCAGTGCGTTGTCACTGGTCAACCAGGCCCGGGCCACGCTGGCCAGTGCGCCCCAACCACCGGCCGGACCCTTGTAAGGCTTGTAACGCGGAACGGGTGTCTGGTCGGCTTGATTGTGTTGACTCACGCTTGATTCTCCAACGCAGGGCTGTAGACCCGCGGCGCACTTTTTTGCGGCAGGTGGATGAGGTTGAGGTTGTGCCGACGGGCCCATTGCACGGCAAGGCCGGTGGGCGACGACAGGCTGACCAGGGTTTGAATCCCGGCGCGCAGCACTTTCTGGATTAGTTCGAGGCTGCAACGGCTGGTGACAATCGCCACGCCGCCCGCAGTCGGGATGTTCTGGCGGATCAAGCCGCCGATGAGCTTGTCGAGGGCGTTGTGCCGGCCGATGTCTTCGCGACCCATCAACAATTCGCCTTGGCCGTTCATGAACACCGCCGCATGCACGGCGCCGCAATGCTGGCCCAGCGGCTGGAAGGCGCCGATGCGCTGGCGCAGGCCATCGAGCCATTCGGCGGGCGGCAACGGCGCGCCGGGCAGCACTTTGAGGTCGGGCAACGCTTGTTCCACCGCTTCCACGCCACAGAGCCCGCAACCGCTGGTGCCGGCCAGTTGCCGACGTTGCTGCTTGAGGTTCCAGAAGGCGCGGTTGGCGATGGTCACTTGCGCGTATTGCGCCGAACCCTCGCCGGTCAATTGCAGGTCATAGATGTCGGTGGCGTCTTCGATGATGCCGCTGCCGAGGCTGAAACCGACGATGAAGTCTTCAAGATCGGTTGGCGTGACCAACATGACGGCCTGGCTGATGCCGTTATAGGCAATCGCCAACGCGACTTCTTCGGCCAGCGCGGTGCTGTCCGAATCGGTGTATTGAAGGTCGCTGTAACTGTAAGTCTGGCTTGCGTCTGGCGCGGGCGTTTCGAGTGCGGGCGCCGCGCTCGCAGGGCGCTTGGCGTTCATGGCATCACCAACGGATTGATCAGTTGTAAGACTAGGCGCGTCAACATGTCGCGTCTAATCACTAGTACTGATGTACCGATAGATGACGTCGATCAAGAACCTGTCGGCGATTTCTGATAGATCGCAAAACAGGCTTCCGCCAAGGCGGAACGGGGAGCGCTACGACGCATGATCAGCCCCAGCCGGCCGAGGGTTTGCGCGTTTTCGATGGGTTGCAGGCGTAGATGGTCGGTGAGATTTTCCAGGCCGCCCTCCAGAGGCATCACCGCGCAACAGAAGCCGCCATGCACCGCTTGTAATAACTGGTGGACTGCGTCGGTTTGCAGCAACGGTTGGGGCGTCAGTCCGCGACTGTGGAAGTTGTGGTCGATGGACTGGCGAAAGTGCATGCCGCTGGTGAGCATGCCCAAGGGCAATTCGATCAGTGATTCCCAACTCAGCGGCGCCTCGCCGAAGGTGTAGAAACGTTGGTCGTAGAGCAGGCCCATGCGGGTTTCGCTGAAGGCCAGGGAATCGAAGCGCTCGCCGTCGAGGCGCTCCAGGTAGGACACGCCGAGGTCCAGCCGATTGTTCGCCAGTTGTTCGAGGATCTGCTCGGAACTCAGCGCCGACAGTTCGAAGCGCAGGTTCGGGTGTTCGGCGTGCAGGCGTTGCATCAATGGCAGTGGGTCGAAGCTCGACAGCGGCACCACGCCCAGGCGCAACGTCCCCACCAGATTGCCGCGACACGCCGCCGCCTCGGCCTGCAACCCGTCGTAAGCCGCCAACACCGTGCGCGCCCAGGCCAGCACCCGTTCGCCCGGCGCGGTGAAGCCTTCGAAGCGCTGGCCTCGATTGACCAGCGGCAGCTCCAGTTCTTCTTCGAGGCTGCGCAGGCGCATGGACAGGGTTGGCTGGGTGATGTGACAGCGCGCGGCGGCTTGGCCGAAGTGCCGGGTTTCGTCGAGGGCGATGAGGAATTTGAGCTGCTTGATGTCCATCTTCGCTCCAGGGCGCGGGCAGGGTTTGCGATTCTAGCGCTTGCGCGGGGTGGGGTCATTGGTCGGGTTGGAACCAGGGCTTGCAGGCTTGGTCTAGTCTTTTGCGTCTGGACCCTTATCCCATGGAGAGAACACGATGAGCCTTTTCAGCTTTTTAAAAGATGCCGGTGAAAAAATCCTTGATGCGCTGACGCCGGACAAGGCCGAGGCCAACAGCGAGGCGCTGACCAAGCACGTCAAGGAAGCACTGACGGGCATCGATACTTCCAAGATTCAAGTGAAGGTCGAAGGCGATAAAGTCATTGCTACAGGCGAAGCAGCGACACAGGAAGAGAAAGAAAAAATCCTGCTGTCGCTGGGTAACGTAGCCGGTGTCAGTGGCGTTGATGATCAGATCACTGTGACGGGAGGAGTGGCCACGCCAGCGAAATTCGTCACGGTCGAGAAGGGCGACACGCTCAGCGCGATTTCCAAGCGTGTGTATGGCGATCCGAACAAGTACGACAAAATCTTTCAGGCCAACAAGCCGATGCTCAAGGATCCGAACAAGATCTATCCGGGGCAGTCGTTGCGGATTCCTGAGTAAGGCTCAAGACCTGTGGCGAGGGGGCTTGCCCCCGTTCGGCTGCGAAGCAGTCGTAAAGATTTTAGGGTCGCTTCGCAACCCAACGGGGGCAAGCCCCCTCGCCACAATTGATCGTTCCCACGCTCAGCGTGGGAGTGCCTCAACGGACGCTTCGCGTTCGGCTTTGGATGGGACGCGGAGCGTCCCGGGCTGCATTCCCACGCAGAGCGTGGGAACGATCAGAACAAAATCTTTCAGGCCAACAAGCCGATGCTCAAGGATCCGAACAAGATCTATCCGGGGCAGTCGTTGCGGATTCCTGAGTAAGGCTCAAGACCTGTGGCGAGGGGGCTTGCCCCCGTTCGGCTGCGAAGCAGTCGTAAAGATTTTAGGGTCGCTTCGCAACCCAACGGGGGCAAGCCCCCTCGCCACAATTGATCGTTCCCACGCTCAGCGTGGGAATGCCTCAACGGACGCTCCGCGTTCGGCTTTGATGGGACGCGGAGCGTCCCGGGCTGCATTCCCACGCTCAGCGTGGGAACGATCAGAAATGGCGCAAGACCTGTAGGAGCGAGGCTTGCCCGCGAAGCAGTCGACGCGGTTTCAGAGGCCTGCAATCAACTCGCGATAATCGACCACCGCCGCAAACTCCGCCGTGTCCTTCGGCCCTTTGCGGCTGTCCGGCTCGCTCACGGCCAACAGATGCGCCACGCCAAATTGGCGCGCACTGCGCAGGATCGGCAACGTATCGTCGATAAACAGGCTGCGCGCCGGATCGAAACCGATGTCCGCCTGCAAGGCATCCCAGAACTGCGGGTTTTCCTTGGCAAAACCATAATCGTGGGAGCTGATCAAACGCTCGAAATACGGCGCCAGCTCAATCCGTTCCAGCTTGAGTGACAGCGAATCGCGATGGGCGTTGGTGATCATCACCACACGCTTGCCGGCCTGCTTGATCGCCGCCAGAAAGGTATCGGCATCCGGGCGCAGGGCGATCAGGTGCGCGGTTTCGAGTTTCAGTTCGCGTACCGGGATATTCAGCTCGGCGCTCCAGAAGTCCAGGCAGTACCACTGCAACTGGCCGGCATTGCGCTCAAACAGCGGCTGCAATTCCATTTCCGCCATGGCCCGGCTCACTCCGTGCAACTCGGCATATCGCTGGGGCAGGTGTTCCATCCAGAAATGGTTGTCGTAGTGCAGGTCCAGCAGCGTGCCATCCATGTCCAGCAGAACGGTGTCGATGTCGCGCCAGGGCAGCAGGGACATAAAAAACTTCTCCAGCTGTAAAAAAGATATCCGGCTCAAACAATCAGGATAGGCCGGGTATAGTAACGCGTTCACGCCAAGGAGCCGTCTATGCGCCAGAAACCCACTGTCCTCGCCCGCGAGATCGTCGCCACCAGCCGTTTATTCTGCGTCGAAGAGCTGAAGCTGCGCTTTTCCAATGGCGTGGAGCGCACCTACGAGCGTCTGGTCGGCAAGGGCGCCGGGTATGGCGCAGTGATGATCGTGGCGATGCTCGATGCGGACCACGCGGTGCTGGTCGAAGAATATTGCGGCGGCACCGATGAATACGAATTGTCGTTGCCCAAAGGCTTGATCGAGCCGGGCGAAGACGTGCTGGCTGCGGCCGAGCGCGAGCTCAAGGAAGAGGCCGGGTACGGCGCGCGGCAGTTGGAGCATTTGACCGAGCTGTCGTTGTCCCCCGGTTACATGAGCCAGAAGATCCAGGTGGTCCTGGCCACCGACCTGTACGAAGAACGCCTGGAGGGCGACGAGCCTGAGCCGATGGGCGTGGACAAGGTCAACCTGCGCGAGTTGTCGGGCCTGGCCCAGAACCCAAAATTCACCGAGGGCCGCGCCTTGGCGGCGTTGTATCTGGCCCGTGACTTACTGACCCAACGTGGGGTGTTTTTGCCATGAAGTTGAATTTCCCCCATCCGTTGATGGCGCCGGTGGTTGAGCTGGCATTGAAGGCAGGCGATGCGATCCTGCCGTTCTGGCGCACCGGCACGGCCGTGACCGCGAAGTCTGATGATTCGCCGGTGACCGCCGCCGACCTGGCCGCCCATCATCTGATTCTGGCAGGGCTGACGGCACTGGATCCGAGCATCCCGGTGCTGTCCGAGGAAGACGCCGACATCCCCCAGAGCGTGCGCGCCGGGTGGCAGCGCTGGTGGCTGGTGGACCCGCTCGACGGGACCAAGGAATTCATTTCCGGCAGCGAAGAATTTACCGTCAACATCGCGCTGATCGAACAGGGTCGCGTGGTGTTTGGCGTGGTGTCGATGCCAACCAACGGGCGTTTCTACGTCGGTGGCGCCGGGTTGGGTGCATGGCGCGGTGATCAAGGCGAAACGCCGTTGCCGATTCAGGTGCGCGACGTGCCGGCGGCCGGCGAGGCGTTTACCGTGGTGGCCAGTCGTCGGCATTCCAGCCCGGAGCAGGAGCGCTTACTGGCGGGGCTGAGCGAAAGCCTGGGTGAACTGCAACTGGCGAATTACGGCAGCTCGCTGAAATTTTGCATGGTCGCCGAAGGGGCGGCGGATTGTTATCCACGCCTGGCACCGACTTCGCAGTGGGACACGGCGGCGGCGCAAGGTGTGCTGGAAGGGGCGGGCGGTGAAGTGCTGGATTTGAGTGGTGCGCCGTTCAGCTATCCGGCGCGGGAATCGTTGCGCAATGAGTTCTTTTTGGCGTTGCCGGCGAAGGCGGCGTGGCGGGAAAAACTGCTGGAGCTTGCACGCGGTTAAGATCGTTCCCACGCTCTGCGTGGTAACGCCTCAAGGGACGCTCCGCGTCCAGTGACGCGGAGCGTCACGGGCTGCATTCCCACGCAGAGCGTGGGAACGATCAATGTCAGCCCGGCTCAGCGGTGCAGGACGTACTGCCCGCTAAACGTCACCGCATTCTCCTCGCTCCCCACATTCACAATCCGCGACTGCAGCGTCAACCGCGCCCGGCCATAACGCTTGTACATCGCCACAAACTTCTTCCAGGTCACCGCGCCCGGTGCCTGGCATATGGCGATGGCATCGGTGGTCACCGGCAGCGGGTAATGGATCTGGCCTTCCTGAATCACGATGTGCCCGTCCTCAATCCCTTCTTCACGCAAGCGCAAATGCAGCCAGCCCCAACCCGCCAGCACCGCGCCGCAATACAGGCTGCCGCCGAACATGGTGCTTTTGTGATTGACGTTGGCCTCCAGCGGCAAGTGCAGGCGCAGTTGCTGGTCGTGCCAGTCGAGCACCCGGAGGCCCATGTCCCGCGTGAGGGGGATGTCGTGGTGCAGGATCGATTCCAGGTGACGACTGTCGCGGCTCATGCACGGTTCTCTTGTTTGAAGATGATGATGGGACGGTAGCTCAATCGAGGTCATCGGTGTGGCTGTGGGCGCCGCCGTCGGCGAAGTTCAGCCCGTGCTTGCGCAGTTTGTCGTGCAGGGTCTTGCGCGGAATGCCCAGGGCTTCGGCGAGGCTGCGCACCGAGCTGTGGGAGCGCGCCAGCTCGGCGGCAATCAGGGTTTTTTCGAAGTTTTCCACCTGCTCGCTGAGCCCGCCGCTGACCACTTCGACCGTGGTGCTGACGCCGCCGTCCGGGGCGCTGTTGTCCAGGGCCAGTTCCAGGCCGAGAGCAAAGCGTTCGGCGGCGTTTTGCAGTTCGCGTACGTTGCCCGGCCAGGTGTGGCGCAGCAGTAAAGCCCGTTGCCCCGGTTGCAGTTCGTGAGGCGGCAAACCGTGGCGGGCGCTGGCTTCGTCGGCGAAATGCTGGAACAGCATCAACGCATCTTCACCGCGTTCGCGTAGCGGCGGAATGCGTAAGGGCGCGACGTTCAGCCGGTAATACAAGTCGGCGCGGAAACGTCCCTGATCGGCGGATTGGCGCAGGTCTTCCTTGGTGGCGGCGATGACGCGGATGTCCAGCGGGATCAGTTGATTGCCACCCAACCGCTCGACCACGCGCTCTTGCAACATGCGCAGCAATTTCACCTGCACATCCAGGCTCATGCTCTCGATCTCATCGAGAAACAGCGTGCCGCCGTTGGCGAATTCGAACTTGCCGATGCGGCGTTTTTGCGCGCCAGTAAACGCGCCGGGTTCGTGACCGAACAACTCGCTTTCCACCACCGATTCGGCTAGGGCCCCGGCGTTGATCGCCACGAACGGACCGTTACGACGGCTCGACAAATCGTGCAGCGCCCGCGCCACCACTTCTTTGCCGGCACCGGTTTCGCCGAGGATCAGCACGTCAGCCTTGGTCGCCGCCAGGGCGCCGATTTGCTCGCGCAGGCGCAGCATCGGTGCCGATTGCCCGACCAGTCGGGCGCTCAGTTCATTGCGGTCGCTCAGGGCCAGGCGCAGGCTGCGGTTGTCCAGCACCAACCGGCGCAAGGCCAGGGCGCGGCGCACGCTGTCGAGCAGGGCGTCGCTGGCGAAGGGTTTTTCCAGGAAGTCATAGGCCCCGGCGCGCATCGCTTGCACCGCCAGCGGCACATCGCCGTGGCCGGTGATCAGCAGCACCGGCAGCTCCGGGTCCTGGGCGTGCAGTTCGGTCAGCAGGTCGAGGCCGTCCATGCCGGGCATGCGAATGTCACTGACCACCACGCCCGGCCAGTCGCGCTCCAGTTGCCCGGCCAGGCCCTTGGCTTCGGCCAGGGGCAGGATTTTCAGGCCGGCCAGGTCCAGGGTCTGGCTCAGGGCCTGGCGCAAGTGCGGATCATCGTCGATCAACACGACCTGGATGCGGTTATCGATGGTCATGCACTTCGGTCCTCGGACGGTTGCAGGCTCACGCCGGGTGCGCCGGCGCGCAGCTTCAGGGTAATCAGAGCGCCACCCTCCTTGTGGTTGGAGAACGACAATTCACCACCGAAGGCGCGCATCAACGTGTCGCAAATCGCCAACCCCAACCCAAGGCCCTGGGTGCGGGTCTTGGTGGTGTAGAAAGGTTCGCTGGCGCGACCCAGGGCTTCCATGCAAAACCCCGGGCCGTTGTCGCGAATGTACAGGTTGACGCCATCGGCGGTGGATTGGGCACTCAGCCAGAGTTTACGCGGCGGACCTTTTTCGGTCAGGGCGTCGAGGGCGTTGGCCAGCAGGTTGCCGAGCACCTGGCGCAACCGGGTTTCCCCGGCCTCGACCCACAACGTGGCCGCCGGCAGGTCGCGGATCAGCTCGACCTCCATGCTGCGCCGCCGCTTGGCCAGCAACGCCAGGGCATCGTCCAGCGCCGGTTGCAGGGCCACGCTTTCCGGGGCGTGGCGATCGCGGCGGGCGAAGGCGCGCAAGTGGGCGATAATCGAGGCCATGCGCCCGGTCAGTTCGCTGATCAGCTTGAGGTTGCCCCGGGCATCGTCGGTGCGCTGGTGATCGAGCAATACTTCGGCGTTTTCCGCGTAGCTGCGGATGGCCGCCAGCGGTTGATTGAGTTCATGGCTGATGCTCGCGGACATCGTCCCCAATGCTGACAACTTGCCGGCCTGCACCAGATCGTCCTGGGCGCGCACCAGTTCCTGCTGGGCGTGTTCGCGCTCCAGCACTTCCTGTTTCAGGCGCCGGTTGAGGCCTTCGAGGTCGCTGGTGCGCTCGGCCACCCGGCCTTCCAGCTCGCGGCGGGCCTTGGCTTCGAAGGCGATCCGCTCCAGGTAATGGCGACGGCGCTGCATCATCAGCCCGAGCAGCAACATCAACACCAGCAAGGTGGCGCCACCGATGGCCACGACCGTACGCACCGGGCGGTCGATCAGGGTGCGTGGCGCGAGGATGCTGACGTTCCAGCCGGTTTCCGCAATCGACTGGGTCTGGGTCAGCCAGGCATTGGGATTGAGCTTCAACGGCTTCGGATCGCGGGTCGGGTAGGGCTGGATCGCGCTGATGGCTTTGTTCTCGTCATCACTCAACGCGCGGGTGGAGCGAAAACGCCACTCGGGCCGCGACGTGAGAATGACCACGCCGTTGTTATCGGTCAGCAGCAGTTGTTCCGGGGTTTTGCCCCACAGGCTTTCGGTGTGATCGAGATCGACCTTGACCACCAACACGCCGATGACTTTTTCGCCTTCGCGCACGGCGGCGGCGAAGAAGTAACCGCGCTTGGCCGAGGTGGTGCCCAAGCCGAAAAAGCGTCCGAGTCGCCCGGCCATGGCTTCACTGAAGTACGGCCGGAAGGAGAAATTGCGCCCGACGAAACTGTCGTGTTTGTCCCAATTGGACGCGGCGAGGGTCTTGCCGCTGGTGTTCATCAGGTACATGACTTCGGCGCCGGTCTGGGCGCTGATGTTTTTCAGCAGGCGGTTGGCGTTGCCTTGGGTGACGCCATCGTCAGGCGCCCCGAGCACGGCGCGTAAAGCGGGGAGGTCGCCGAGGATTTGCGGCAATACTTCATAACGGTGCAGGGTGCCCAGCAGGTTGGCGACGTAGAGGTCGAGGGTCTGACGATTCTGCCCGGCCAGTTCACTGCGGTAGTAGCGCTCCGCCAGATGCTGCAACGGCCACAGCAACGGTGCCAGGCACAGCGCGAGCAGGGCCAGGCTGCGCCAACGGGGTCTGCGGGGAAGGGTCGGAGTCATGGGCATCGAGCGCCTGGGGGGACAGGCGCATTATGCCTAGGGTTGCGGGCGCAGTCTGCGCAGCTGCGGCACCGCACGGCTGAAGTGAAGATTCAGGCAGGGTTTCAGGAAAAGACGTCAGCGTCCTTGAAGAACGCCGCCGCTGCATCCTTGCCCGACAGTTTTGGCGCCTCATCCAGTTGCCAGTCGATGCCCAGGTCCGGATCGTCCCAGCGAATGGCGCGTTCGGCCGACGGGGTGTAGTAGTCGGTGGTTTTGTAGAGGAATTCGGCGAACTCGCTTAGCACCACGAAGCCGTGGGCGAAACCTTCCGGGACCCACAGTTGACGATGGTTGTCGGCGGACAGGCGAACGGCGACCCATTTGCCGAAGTGCGGCGAGCTGCGGCGAATGTCCACCGCCACGTCGAGCACTTCACCGGCGGTGACGCGCACCAGTTTGCCCTGGGTATTTTCCAGTTGGTAGTGCAGGCCGCGCAGCACGCCTTTTTGCGAGCGGGAATGGTTGTCCTGAACGAACTGCGTGTTCAGACCGGTCGCTTCTTCGAAAGCCTTGGCGTTGAAGCTTTCGTAAAAGAAGCCACGCTCGTCACCAAATACCTTGGGCTCGATGATCAGGACACCGGGCAGGTCGGTGGTGACTACGTTCATGGGTTTTCTCCAGCGATAGAAAAGATGGGGGACATTCTTGCGCAAAGTGCTGGCGGGCGCGAGTGCGGCGATGTCTTTTGCCTTGTGCCGATCAGGGGCGGGGGTTGCGTATCGGCCGCAGCGGTGGCGATATAAGCGCCTAATAAAATCTCAGGGGTCGTTGTATGCCGCTCGCCACGTTGATTCATCGCGCCAGTTTGCCCAGCCCGCAAGTGTCTGCGGAGCAAGCGTCAGCGCTGTTGCAGGCACATTACGGGTTGAGCGGGACATTGCAGGCCCTGGGCAGCCAGCAGGACCTGAACTACCGCGTCGACAGTGAACGCGGTCGTTTCGTCCTGAAAATCTGCCGGGGTGATTACTCGGCGCTGGAGCTGCAAGCCCAGCACGCGGGGCTCAAACATTTGGCCGCACATCCCGATCTGCACGTGCCGCGCGTGATTGCCGCGAACAACGGTGCCGATCTGCTTTCTCTGGACATCGACGGGCAAGCGGTGCATGTGCGCCTGCTGGATTACATCGAAGGCCGGTCGCTGACTCACCTCGAACACTTGCCGGGTTCGGTGGTCGCCGGTTTTGGTCGGCTCTGTGGCGAAATGGATCTGGCGCTGGCGGGCTTTGACCATCCGGGGCTGGAGCGCACGCTGCAATGGGACGCCCGCCATGCCAATGCCTTGATCGCCCACCTGTTGCCAGTGATTCAGGATGATCGGCAGCGCGGGTTGATTGCCGCCGCCGCCGAACAGGCCGAACGACGCTTGCTGCCGTTAGTGGCGAAACTGCCGGTGCAGGCGATTCACATGGACATCACCGACGACAACGTGGTCTGGCAGCGGGATTCGCAACGGCAATGGCAATTGCAGGGTGTGATCGATTTCGGCGACTTGATCCGGACCTGGCGCATTACCGATCTGTCCGTGACCTGCGCGGCGCTGCTGCACCACGCCGATGGCGACCCGTTCTGCATCTTGCCGGCGGTGCAGGCCTATCACGCGGTCAATCCGCTGCAGCATGAAGAGTTACAGGCGTTGTGGCCGTTGATCGTGGCCCGTGCGGCGGTGTTGGTGCTCAGCGGCGAGCAGCAGGTCAGCATCGATCCGGGCAATGAGTACAGTCGTGACAACTTGACCCACGAATGGGAAATTTTCCGCGTCGCTACCTCGGTGCCGTTAGAACTGATGGAAGCGGCGATCCTGACCACCGTCGGCCACAGCTTGCCGAGTATCGGCAGCGAAGGTTTCGCACCGTTGCTGCCGAGCCTGGTCGGCCGTGAATTTGCCTTGATCGATTTGGGCGTACTCAGCCCGCATTTCGAGGCCGGTAACTGGGAGCAAGAAGGGATCGATCAGCGCCTGCTGACGGAGGCCGCAACGGCCCACGGCCTGGCGGCCAGCCGTTATGGCCAATATCGGTTGTCTCGTACCCGACCGGACAGTGCCGACGAACCCGATACTTGCCCATTGCACGTCGAGTTATGCGTGCCACACGGCACGGCGGTTGAATCGCCGTTTGCCGGGGTGGTTCACCAGCCATCGGCGGGGGTGTTGCAACTCGACGGTCCGCAACTGAGCGTGCGCCTGTGGGGTGTGACCCCGTCGCTGCACAGTGGCGCGGCGCTGGTCAAAGGCCAGGTGCTGGGTTCGGTCAGCGGGCCGCTGAGGGTGCAGTTGTGCCGAGGCGCTGCGTTCGATGCGCCATTGTTTTGCACGCCGTCCCGCGCCTTGGCCTGGCAGGCGTTGTGCCCGTCACCCGCGGTGCTGCTCGGGCTGGCCTGTGACGCCGAGGAGGAACTTGATTCGAAGACGTTGCTGGCACGTCGCGAGGCCAGTTTCGCCCGCACCCAAAAACACTATTACGTCGACCCGCCCCGCATTGAGCGCGGCTGGCGTAATCACCTGATCGACATGCAGGGCCGCTCCTACCTCGACATGCTCAACAACGTCGCGGTGCTCGGCCACGGTCATCCGCGCATGGCCGCCGTCGCCAGCCGCCAGTGGTCGCTGCTCAACACCAACTCGCGGTTCAATTACGCGGCGGTGGCGCAATTCTCCGAACGCTTGTTGAAGTTGGCGCCGGATTCCATGGACCGTGTGTTTCTGGTCAACAGCGGTAGCGAAGCCAACGACCTGGCGATTCGTCTGGCGTGGGCGTATAGCGGCGGGCGCGACATGCTCAGCGTGCTTGAGGCGTATCACGGCTGGACGGTGGGCTCGGACGCGGTGTCGACCTCGATTGCCGACAACCCCAAGGCCTTGAGCAGCCGTCCCGACTGGGTGCATCCGGTGATTGCGCCGAACACCTATCGTGGCGAATTCCGTGGCCCGGACAGCGCGCCGGATTACGTGCGCAGCGTCGAACACAACCTGGCGAAAATCGCCGAACAGAAACGCCAGCTCGCTGGGTTCATCTGTGAACCGGTGTACGGCAATGCCGGCGGCATCTCGCTGCCGCCTGGGTATTTGCAGCAGGTTTACGCAATGGTCCGCGCTCAGGGCGGCGTGTGTATCGCCGATGAAGTGCAGGTCGGTTATGGCCGCATGGGCCACTTTTTCTGGGGCTTCGAAGAGCAGGGCGTGGTGCCGGACATCATCACCATGGCCAAGGGCATGGGCAACGGCCAGCCGCTGGGCGCGGTGATCACCCGCCGGGAAATCGCCGAGGCGCTGGAAGCCGAGGGTTACTTCTTCTCCTCGGCCGGGGGCAGTCCGGTCAGTTGCCAGATCGGCATGGCGGTACTGGATGTCATGGAAGAAGAAAAGCTCTGGGAAAACGCCCAGGTCGTCGGCGGTTACTTCAAGGAACGGCTGGAAGCGTTGATCGACATTCATCCGTTGGTGGGTGCGGTGCATGGTTCCGGTTTCTATCTGGGGGTCGAGCTGATCCGCAACCGCGACACCCTGGAACCGGCGACCGAAGAAACCACGGCGCTGTGTGACCGCTTGCGTGAGCTGGGGATTTTCATGCAGCCGACGGGGGATTTTCTGAACGTGCTCAAGATTAAGCCGCCGATGGTGACTTCGCGCCGGAGTGTGGATTTCTTTGTCGACATGCTTTCGAAGGTGTTGGGGGAAGGGTTGTAGGATTTGAGACCGCATTCGCGGGCAAGCCTTGCTCCTACAGGTCGGTGGCGTTTACAAACCTGTAGGAGCGAGGCTTGCCCGCGAAGGCGTCCTCAAAACCGACACAGAATATCGATTATTATCGGCTTTTGATGGGTCTATTCAGACGAAAGGCGTTCAAGTAACTTTTAAAGCCGATATTTATCGGCTATAAAGTCGCCATTGCCTACCTATAAAAAAGACCCAGGAGATGATTCATGAGCCGTATCGTTACCGTCGCCGCTACCCAGATGGCTTGTTCCTGGGACCTTGAAGCCAACATCGAGACCGCCGAGAAGCTGGTCCGCGAGGCCGCGGCCAAAGGTGCGCAGATCATCCTGATCCAGGAATTGTTCGAGGCGCCGTACTTCTGCCAGAAGCCGAACCCGGATTACCTGCAATTGGCCACGACCGTTGAAGACAACGTCGCGATCAAGCATTTCCAGAAAGTCGCCCAGGAGCTGCAAGTGGTGCTGCCGATCAGCTTCTACGAACTGGCCGGCCGCGCCCGCTTCAACAGCATCGCGATCATCGATGCCGACGGTTCCAACCTCGGGATTTATCGTAAAAGCCACATCCCGGACGGCCCGGGCTACCACGAAAAGTATTACTTCAACCCGGGCGATACCGGCTTCAAAGTCTGGAACACCCGTTACGCGAAAATCGGCGTCGGCATCTGCTGGGACCAGTGGTTCCCGGAGTGTGCCCGCAGCATGGCGTTGCTCGGCGCGGAAATCCTGTTTTACCCGACCGCCATTGGCAGCGAACCCCATGACAAGACCATTTCGTCCCGCGATCATTGGCAGCGTGTGCAGCAGGGCCATGCCGGCGCCAACCTGATGCCGCTGATTGCCAGTAACCGCATCGGTAATGAGGAGCAGGACGGCTACGACATCACCTTCTACGGCTCGTCGTTTATCGCCAACCAGTTCGGCGAGAAGGTGCAGGAACTCGATAAAACCGAAGAGGGCGTGCTGGTCCACAGCTTCGACCTCGACGAACTGGAGCACACCCGCAGTGCCTGGGGCTCGTTCCGTGATCGTCGTCCGAACCTATACAATGCGCTCAAAACCCTCGACGGTTCCCTGGAGTCCTGATCCCAATGACCACTTTAAACAGCACCCCGCGCGCCGATGGCTTCTACATGCCCGCCGAGTGGGCGCCGCAAACCCAGACCTGGATGATCTGGCCCGAGCGCCCGGACAACTGGCGCCTGGGCGGCAAACCGGCGCAAGCCGCGCATGTTGCGGTGGCCAAGGCCATCGCGCGTTTTGAACCGGTGACCGTTGGTGTTTCTGCCGGCCAGTACGAAAATGCCCGCGCCCGTCTCGACGTGCCGAATATCCGCGTGGTCGAGATGTCCAGCGACGACGCCTGGGTTCGCGACACCGGCCCGACCTTCGTGATCAATCACAGCGGCGAAGTCCGTGGCGTGAACTGGGACTTCAACTCCTGGGGCGGTTTTGACGGCGGTCTGTACTCGCCGTGGAACCGTGATTCCCAGGTTGGCGGCAAGATCCTCGAGATCGAGCGCAGCCAACGCTACCGCACCGAGGGCTTCGTGCTTGAAGGCGGGTCGATTCACGTCGATGGCGAAGGCACCCTGATCACCACCGAAGAATGCCTGCTCAACCGCAATCGCAATCCGCACCTGAACCGTGCCGACATCGAAGCGGTGCTCAGCGCGAATCTGGCTGTGGATAAGATCATCTGGCTGCCGGACGGTCTGTTCAACGACGAAACCGACGGCCATGTGGATAACTTCTGCTGCTACGTGCGTCCGGGCGAAGTACTGCTGGCCTGGACCGATGACCCGCAGGACCCGAACTACCCGCGCTGCCAGGCGGCCATGAAGGTGCTGGAAAGCAGCACCGACGCCAAGGGTCGCCCGTTCACGGTGCACAAGATGCCGATTCCGGGGCCGCTGTATGCCACCGAGGAAGAGTGCGCCGGTGTCGATCCCGTGGACGGCACTCAGGAGCGCAATCCTACCGTTCGCCTGGCGGGTTCCTACGTGAACTTCCTGATCGTCAACGGCGGCATTATTGCGCCGAGCTTCGACGATCCGCTGGACGGCCCGGCCAAGGAGATTTTGCAGAGCCTGTTCCCGCAGCACGAAGTGGTGATGGTGCCTGGCCGCGAATTGTTACTGGGAGGCGGTAACATCCACTGCCTTACCCAACAACAGCCCGCGCCGCACAACGAGTGAGTGCCGTTGTAACAGCCTGAGTTGATTGCAAAATCAGTCTCGCAAACGTTTTCCCGTTTCGCCTTACAGAAAGCCCGCAGCCCGTCAGGACCGCGGGCTTTTTTGTATCCGCTCATCGACAGGTCCGAAACATTGGCACAGCTCTTGTATCTGTCATGGGGCAAAACAGGGAGGGGAGAACGGCGACGTTCTGTCATAAACCTTGGATAAGTTAGCCGCTCACAAACCGGGAGAGAGCGCTGAAATGAACGCCGAAGTGAATGTGGTGAGCGAGCGGACATTGCATCCCCTGGCAGTCAATAGCGAATCGCTACAGATCCTTGCGCACTGGTTGAAGTCCAATGGAACGCGTCAGATCAGGGAACCTGATCCGCGCCGGATGATGATCGAGCGCTACCCCGCTGGTTTATTCAGCGAAGCGGAGCTGGAAGCGTTGTGGGATGTGATGGAAGGATAAGAAGAACAACAACGGATTGATAAAAGCGCTGCCGGGAAGGCGGCGCTTTTTTTTGGGCGCTGATCGTTCCCACGCTCTGCGTGGGAATGCCTCAACGGACGCTCCGCGTTCGGCTTTTGGGACGCAGAGCGTCCCGGCTGCATTCCTTTGCTGCGCGTGGGAACGATCATCAAATAGCTGTAGGAGCGAGGCTTGCCCGCGAAGGCGTCAGAACATCCAACTTATTCGTCGGCTGTTATACCGTCTTCGCGGGCAAGCCTCGCTTCTACATTGATGGTGTTTAGAAACTGTAGGTCCCGGTCACGACCAGGCTACGCGGCTCGCCCGGCTGAATCTGATACTGGCTGGTGGACGACGCGTAATAGGTCTTGTCGCTGATGTTGTTCAACGCCGCGCGCAAGTCCCAATCTTTCTGCCGGAACCCGGCCAGGGCATCCCAACGCCCATAACCCGGCAGGACCGTGGTGTTGAGGTTGTCGGCATAACGCTCGCCGACCAGGGTCAGGCCGGTTTCGGCGTACCAGCCCATTTCCGGTTTCCAGGTCAGGAACAGGCTGCCGTTGTGCTTGGCCACGTTGCTGATGCGTTTGCCTTCAAAGCCATTGTTGTCTTTGACCACGGTAGCGTCCTGCACGCCGACGCCACCGCGCACGTACCAGTTGCCGCCGAGCTTGCCGGTGCCGGTCAGCTCGATACCACGGGAGCGTTGTTCGCCGGTGAGCAGGGTAACGGTCGGGTTGAGCGGATCACTGGTGCGGCGGTTGTTGAGTTCCAGTTCGTAGATTGCCAGGGTGGTGCTCAAGCGATCGTCGAGCCAGTCGCTTTTCACCCCGATTTCCTTCTGCTTGGTCAGCTCCGGGCTCAGGTCGTTGCTGTTACCCGCCACGCCAGGCGTGATGCCGATCAAGCCACCGCCGACCGGCGAGAAGGTCTTGGTCCAGGAGGCGTAGAAGGAATGATTCTGCAGCGGCGTCCAGACGATGCCGACACGGGGGCTGGTGCTGTGGCTGTCACGGTCTTCGGAAAGGTTGCGCAGCTTGTTGGTCGACTCGATATCAAAGGTGTCGTAGCGCAAACCGGCGAGCAGTTGCCATTGATCGTGCAGGCGCAGTTGATCCTGCACGTACACCGCACGGCTTTCGACTTCGGTGTGGTTGTCGCTGGACACCTGCATGCGCCCGGTGTGGCGCAGATCGCGGTTCGGGTTGTACAGGTCCAGCGCCGGCACCGGCGAACTGCCCGGCCCGGACGTTGCGGCGTTGGACAGCTTCGGGTCGCGACGCTGGCTGCCGATCTCGATGCCGGTCAGCAGGCGGTGCTCCAGGCCCAAGGTATCGAAACCACCTTCCAGCTCGACGTTGTTGTAAACGTTGCGGGTGGTCAGGTCCTGTTGCCAGTGCTGGCGGGTGACTTTTTGGGTCGCCGGGGTGTAACCCGTGAGGTAGGTGTTATCGAAATCGCTGTCGAGCTTGAACACACCGAGGGTGTGGCGCAGTTGCCAGTTGTCGCTGAGTTCATAGCTGAGTTTGGAGCGTAGGGATTGTGACTTGTCGTCGATGAAGTCGTGATCGTTGCCGTAGGTCGTATCCCGGCCTACGTCCGCCGGGCGTCCATTTACCCCGGGGATACCGCGATCCGGCGTACGGTTGTAGCGGCTGTATTCGTACTGCACCAGCCAGTTCAGGTCCGGCGTCAGTTGCCAGCTCATGGACGGCGCGAACAGTTGGCGGTTGCCGCTGACGCCATCGCGGAAGCTGTTCTGATCCATGTTGCCCATGTTCAAACGCAGGCTGATGTTCTCGCTCGGGTCGGTGCTCAGGTCCGCATAAAGACTGCGCAAATCATCGCTGCCGCCTTGGGCTTCGATGGTCGAGCGGCGGCCGAACTCTGGCAGCTTGCTGACCCGATTGACGATCCCGCCCTGGCTGCCACGGCCATACAACACGGCGGCCGGGCCTTTGAGCACTTCGATGCGTTCGATGTTGTGCAGGTCGCGCACGTACTGGCTGTCGTCACGGATGCCGTCGAGGTAGAAGTCGTTGCTGGCGTCGAAACCGCGGATGCGCAGGCTGTCGAAACGCGTGTCGGCGCCGCTGCTGACGTTGGGGATGCCACTTAACGCAGTGCCCAGGTCGTTGGTGCCGTAGTCCGAAATGTTGGCGGTTTTAACCGAGTCGATGGCTTGCGGCACATAGCGCACCGGGGTTGCCGTGCGGGTAGCGGTGCTGGTTTCCTTGACGCGCGGGTCGTCCGCTTCGGATTCGGCGCTGATGGAGGTTTCGGGTAATACGGTGGTCGCGGCGCCGGCGAAACCGGCAGACAACAAAGCAGAAAGGCCAAGGGTGACGGGCGTGAAGCGGAACGGGGCAGGCATCTGAAGCGCATCCGAAAGGGTGGAAGAATTCGATGGTGCGAATGGTAATGCTTGCTATTTACTTTCGTTAACTATTCCTAAAGGGTTCCCTTGAATGATTGTTTCAACTTGTGTCGAGGTTGATACGCAGCGCATTCGCCCGATTCCCGAAACAGTCTGAAAGCCATTCCAGCGTTTTTCCGCAACGGTCTGAGGACTAGTCTGCCGGCATCGATTTTTCCTACCTTTTTGCCGGAGCCTTCCTATGACTCTTCACTACATTTACGACCCGTTGTGCGGCTGGTGCTACGGGGCCAAACCCCTGGTGCAAGCCGCACAAGCCGTGTTGCCCGTGATCGCCCACGGCGGCGGCATGATGACCGGTGCCAATCGCCAAACCGTTTCACCACAGCTGCGCAACTACGTGATGCCCCACGACCGGCGCATCGCCGAATTCACCGGTCAGCCGTTTGGTGAGGCGTATTTCGAAGGTTTGCTGCGCGACGAAACAGCGGTGTTCGATTCCGCGCCGCCGATTGCCGCTGTGTTGGCCGCCGAGCACATGGCCGGTCGTGGATTGGAGTTGCTGGGCCGTTTGCAGACGGCTCACTACCAGGAAGGACGCCGCATCGCTGACGAAGCGGTCCTGTTTGAGCTGGCGAACGCCATCGGGCTCGATCCGCAGGCTTTCCAAAGCGCTTTCCACGAGGCCGACACTGAGCGGCATATCAAGGAAAGCCGCGCATTGCTGGCCAATGTCGGCGGCCAAGGCTTCCCGACTTTCGCCCTGGAACACAACGGCCAATTCACCTTGATCGACATCGGCCCGTGGCTCGGCAAACCGGAAGCCTTCGCGGCGTGGCTGCGTCAATCGCTGCCCGCCCAAGCCCCGGCGTCCGGGTTTCAAGCCTGCGGCCTCGACGGCTGCATCCACTGAATTCCCGTGAAACTTTGCAACTGGCGCTCGCCTATCAGAGATTCTTAGACGATTTTTGCCTATTCTCAGACGATTCATGAAATTGACACACGGTGAAGGGCGCGGATAGGATCCACGCCAACGCCTGTGGCTAACCGCCATGACTCACAAAACAATAAAAAGGCCCGCCGCGATTTTTCGTGGGCGGGCCTTTTTGTTTCGGGGTGAAAAAAGAGCGCAATAGCGCCATTTCAGCCGTTCGGCACAGCGCGTATCAACCCGTAATAAGGAAAACAAAATGTTGAATAAGCGAATCAGCCTGATCGCTCTGGGGATGTTGAGCGCTACACAGGCCATGGCTAACGACCAGGCCGAAGCCAAGGGATTTGTTGAAGACAGCAGCCTCAAAGTGCTGCTGCGCAATGCCTACATCAATCGTGACTACAAAGACGGCAACGACGATAAATCCGAGTGGGGCCAAGCGGCCATCGGTACGTTCTCGTCCGGTTTCACCCAAGGCACCGTCGGTGTCGGTGTCGACGCTTTTGGTCTGTATGCCCTCAATCTGGAGCGCAGTGAAGACCGCAGCGGTGCCCAGGGCATCGACTTCTTCAAGAAGGGCGACAGCGGCCACCCGGCCAACGACCTGTCCAAGGGCGGCGCCGCCGTCAAATTCCGCCTGTCCAGCACCACGCTGACCTACGGCGACCAGATGCCGGAATTGCCGGTGCTGAACTACGACAACTCCCGCCTGCTGCCAGAAAGCTACACCGGCACCCTGATCACCTCCAAGGAGATCAAAGGCCTGGTCCTGAACGCCGGTCGCTTCACCGCCGAATCGCGTAAAAGCGCGGAAGGCCGTGACAGCGGTGGCTTGAAGTCGATCAACGTGTTGGGCGGCAGCTACCAGTTCACCGAGCAGTTCAAGGCAGCGGTCTACGCGTCTGACGTCGAAGATGTGCTGAAGAAGCAATACGTGAACGCCAACTACGTGTTCCCGATCGACAAGGATCAGTCCCTGACCCTGGACTTCAACGGCTACCGCACCAAGCTGGACAATTCCTACGTCCGCGAAAACGGAATCACCGGCGACGACAACAAGATCTGGAGCCTGGCCGCAACCTTCGCCACCGGCCCGCACTCGTTCACCATCGCGCACCAGCGCAGCACCGGCGACAGCAACCTGGGCTACGCCTACGGCGGCTATCAGAAAGACCAGGGTCGTGTCGGCGACGGTGGCAACACCATCTACCTGGCCAACTCCTACTGGTCCGACTTCAACGCCGAAGACGAACGCAGCTGGCAGTTGGGCTATGGCCTGGACTTCAGCACCTTCGGCATTCCGGGCCTGAGCTACAACGTGGCTTACGTGCGCGGCGACAACATCACCACCTCCACCAGCGAGGGCGGTACCGAGCGCGAAATCTTCAACCAGTTCAAGTACGTCGTGCAAAGCGGCCCGGCCAAAGACCTGAGCGTGAAGTTGCGCAGCTCGATCCTGCGCGTGTCGCAGAAATCCAGTGAGTACAACGCCAGCGGTAACGAACTGCGTGTGTTCGTGGACTACCCGATCAACATCTTCTGATGATCGGCTGAGTTAAAAAACTCAATAAAAAACCCCGACTGGCTCGGGGTTTTTTTTTGCTGTTTTCTGATGAAAACGCTCTAAAAGCTCTTTTTTTGGCATAAAAATGTCGATTCAAGTGATCTTTTTATGGCGCTTCAAGCAATGCTTGAGATGCCTGAAATTCTTTCTCATGGACGCAAATCCTGCACCTAATAGATTAGGCCGCTCAATGCAGCGGAGACTAGTAATGATCGTGTTAAACAGAGAAGTTGGCGAATCGCTACGGCGCGACAAATTTGTCAACGTCCAGGGTGGTGACTTCAACCTCTACGGTCATTTCGCCGACTTCGTCCGCCTGACCAAAAGTTGGGAAAACATGGAGCCGGACAGCTACTACGGCCAGGCCGAATCCGGCATGCGTTTCCGTCGTTACAGCGACTTCGAATACAACCCGGTAACCCGCGAACTGACGCAGCTGGAACACCGCGCCTATGTGCAATCCAAGGCCAACAACAGCTACGTCGGCGGCATGATTCGGCACTTCCAGGACTTCTCCGAAGAAGTGATCAATTCGCCGGTGATGCGCAGCCTGATCGACATCGATTTCGAAGTGTATAAAAACGTGCTGCCGCCGGAGTTGCACGATGAAATCTGGCAATGCCAGATCCATCAGATCCGCATCGAGATCAAACCGGGCAAGCAACTGGAAATCACCCCTGAAGGCATTCATTGCGACGGTTATCCGTTCAGCGGTGTGCACTTCTGGGGCCGCAACAATGTGGACGGTGCTGAAAGCCGCCTCTACAGCGCCCACGAAGAGCAACTGGCGTCGACGACGTATCAGGAAATCCTCGACACCACGTTCTTCCTCGACCGCGACATGCGCCACTACGTAACCCCTGCCCGCAATACCCATTCCCACGACATGGCGTATCGGCAGATCCTGGCGATTTCCTTCTCGCGGCCCGGGACCGCTTTCGACATTGTTCGCTGAACAGCTCGACCCCATGGACAGCCCCGCCACATCCGTGATGATGTGGCGGGCCAATGCAAAGGATGCCGTGCGCCTGGAGCGCTTTTTTCGGCAGTTCGACGAGGTGTCGTTTTGCGAGTGGCAGGACGCCAAATGCCTGCGTGGTGTGTTGGTGCAAAAGACCACCACCGCGTACCTGGCGCTCGACCTCAGCGGCGAAGTGGTCGGCGCGGTGCTGGGCGGTATGCTCGGCAGCCGCGGCACCATCAACCACTTGGCGGTGAGCCCGCACTATCGCGCACAAGGCGTGGGTCAGCGCCTGGTGGAAGCGGCTTCGGCGGACATGAAGCGCGTGGGCGTGCTGCGGATGTTCCTGTTCGTCGACGATGCTAACCTTGCCGGCAAACGTTTTTGGACTGCCCAGGGTTTTTGCGAGCCGCGTGGCGAAACGACCTTTGAGAGGGACCTATGAATGAGACGTCCAGCAGCCAGCCGCTGATGGTCGAGCCGCAGCCTTCGCGCACCTTTGCAGAAGCCAGCCCGGTGGTGGCCGGTTACTTCACGGTGTCGTTTGTGTTTGGTTTGATGGCCGTCAACGCCGGGTTGCCCGTGTGGTTGCCGGTTGCGATGTGCCTGTTCGTGTATGCCGGCGCTTCGCAGTTCGCCGCGTTGGCGCTGATCTCCAGCGGCGCGTCGCTGACCACGATTATCCTCACCACGTTTTTGATCAACGCGCGGCACATGCTGATGTCGGTCTACATGGCCAAGGCCTTGCGGGCGTTGGGGCTCAGTCGTTTTGAACGTTGGTGTTATGCCGGTGGGCTGACCGATGAATCGTTCGCCTTCCACAGCGTGAAACTGGGCAGCGGCGCGCCGGTCAACGTGCGTTACCTGATCGGCTTCAACCTGTTTTGCCACACCTCGTGGGTGCTCGGCGGTTTGCTCGGGGCGATTTGCGCGCAGTACGCCTCGCACTTGATCAAATACCAACTCGACTACGCCCTGACCGCGATGATGCTCTACGTGCTGGTGTCGCTGTGCAACACTCGTAACAAGCTGATCGCCGCAGCGGCCGCAGTCACCTGCATGGGCGCCTTGAGCCTGGTTGGCAGTTCGCCGTTCAACGTGTTTATCGCCACATTCGTGGGTTGCGGGGTGGGTGTATGCCTGACCAAACGTTCCTGATCCTGGTCGTCGTGCTGATGATGGCCGTGACCTTCCTGCCACGCGCACTGCCGCTTCAAGTCAACACCGACCACTGGCCGCCCTTCGTCGCGCGAGCGCTGGAATACCTGCCAGTGGCGATCGTCGCTGCGATCAGCCTTACGCCCTTGTTGATCAAGGACCAGCATGTGCAGCTCGATCGCCCGGAATTCTATGCCGCGATTCCGACGTTGTTATGTGCGTATTTCAGCAAAAACCTCTTTCTCAGTGTGGCGGTTGGGACGGCTGCGTACATTGCGCTCGGCTCGTTCATGTAGGCGCAGGTCGACCACATCGCTCAAGGCCTGGCCCGACAACTCAGGGTTATTGACCGCCAGCCGCACTTCGAGGAAATCCTCGAAGCCAGGGAAAATGGTCAAGCCGTTACGCTGCGCGGCGTCGCGAGACACCATGCCGATGCCGTCCATTTGCGGGATCAGCGACAGGGTCAGGGTTTCACTGCAGGAATAAATCATCCGTTGGCCGGTTTCGTAGTTGCCCAGGCCGGCGTCGAGAAAGCGTAGGAAACTGTGGGAATACGGACAATCATCCGCAGGACGAACCTGAAACTTGTCGCCCAGCATCACCAGCGGGTCGTTTTCCTGACCGCAATGCGCGCCGACCACCTGAACGTGCACGTCCGGCAGCAAAATGCTCGGCAGCCCCGGCTTTTGCGGGCCGATCAAAATGGCCAGGTCGAAGTCTTCGTTCTTCAGCTTGCTGAGGTTTTCCATCGACTCGGCGTAGGAAAACTCCAGTTGATGGTCAGGAAACACCTCAAACAGGCGTCCAATCATGCGCCGATTGAAATCCTCCGACAGCGTGGTATTCAACGCCACCTTCAGCGTGCGCTGGCCGGGCACCTTCAGCGCCGCCACTTTCTCTTCCATCTGCCGCGTCGCGACCAGGACCTTGTCAATATAGGGCGTGAGCTCCGTGCCCTGCGCAGTCAGGGTCAGGCCCTTGTTGGAACGTCGAAACAGACGAAATCCAAACTGCTCTTCGACCTTGTTCAACTGCGCGGCCAACGCCTGCACCGTCAAACAGGAATGCTCTGCTGCCGCCGACAACGAGCCGGTCTGCACGATGCGCATGAGGTTGCGTAAGGTTCTGCTATCCATGGGGTAATGCCCTCTAAAGTGGGCTGGCAATTGTTGTGTACCTGCGGCCTATCCGGCGCCGTATGCCGGCTATATTCCTGCACCTGAGCATAGTTGTCGCGAGTTTAGTAGCGAATTGATTCCGCAGCCGATGGCTGGAGGCTTACACAGGATCGGGGTTTTTGGTGGGGTTGGGGGTGATTGAGGTCAAAAAAGATGCCCGGACTGGAAAGGTTCGGGCATTTTTTATTGGGTGGGGCTTACGGCTGCGGGGATTCTTCCTGCAGCGGTCTCGGAAGAGTCTCAGGGAAGATTGCGATCGGGCTGATGGTTGTCGCTATCGGCAGCGGTTGTAATAGGTCGAGAGATCTCCGGTCGATAAATATCTTCGATTGAGCAAATGGTAAGGCCGCCTATCAACTTGCCATTGACCGAAAATGAGACCCCCAATCACAATGCAGAGGTAGCGCCAATGTAGCTACAAATGACGATGAGGTTATTAACATGGGTGCATTACTGAAAACTACCGACGTTCGGTGCCGCATTGATGAGGATCTGAAGATGCGTGCGACAGAAGTATTAAGCGCTTGCGGGCTGAGTATCAGTGACGCCATGCGTCTTTTTCTCCGCCAGGTCGTAGCGACTCAAGGACTCCCGTTTGAGGTTCGCGTCCCTTCTGAGAAAACCGCCCGGGCTATGATGGAAGCACAAGAGATTGGCCAGCGGTTCGGCTCGATAGACGACATGCTGAGGGACGTTGATGGCAAAACCGGAAAAAAAGCAAAAGCGCGCTGAGCTGCCTAAGCAGTGCGCGCAAACGTCGGAATTCAAGAAGTCTTGGGAACGTTATAAACGAGCTGGGCGTCGTGACATGAATGAAGTCCGCCACATGATGGTCCTGTTATTTCTAGGTGAGCAATTACCAGCTGAGTACCTGGATCATGCTTTGACTGGCGATTGGGCTGGATTTCGGGAATGTCATATTGGTGGTGATTTCTTGCTGATCTACCAGAACACTCGCCCCGACCTGATTACATTTGTTGATCTCGGAAGCCATTCTGAGCTGTTCAAATAGAGGGTATGAATCTCGGTCAACGCTCCAAAAAAAGCAGCCCAATTTAATTAGGCTGCTTCACATAAGAGGTCTCACCCGAGCGCTGACGTTCAAGTCATCAACAGGGTTCCTAACGCCGACTATCGCCACTTGAAGGCAGTCGGTTTCGCGCTCTTGACGCGATTTTCTGCAGCAAACGATTTTGTGTCAATGCGCTGAAATAGTGCTTAGTACACTTGCGAATTAATAGTACATATCTATCCGCATCTGTACTAATCTGGCCCTAAGACATTCTCAAGGAGGCCACCCCATGCCTACCTCATCCCCCGCCCTCAGCCCACAGCAACAACTCGACTCCCCCGAAGCCGGCCGCGTCGCGCTCAAGTTCTTCTTCAACCTCATGGAGCGTTGGGGCTGCAGCGCCGAGCAACAACGCACGCTGCTGGGCAAAGTCGGCAACACTACGTTCTACAAGTACAAACACTTACCGCCCAACGTGCGTTTGCCCCACGACACTCTTGAGCGCATTTCCTACCTGATGGGTATCCACAAAGCGCTGAGCATCATCTTCAGCAACAGCCGCGAGCGCGCCTATAAATGGGTCAGCAGCCCGAACACCGCCGCACCGTTCAATGGCCAAACCGCTTTGGAATACATGTTGGTCGGCCGCGTCGTGGACATCGCTGACGTGCGCCGCTACCTCGACGGAGTGCGCGGTTGATGGCGCCGGAACTGGCCGACCCGCAATGGTCGCGGGCCTATCGGATCGTTAACAGCTGCTTCCCGCCGATCTCGTTATTTGAAGACGTGCTCGATCCAGAAGATTTGCCCACGGCCTACGCACTTGAAGCACTGACCAATGATCGGCTGATGGAAGAGGCCGGCGTGCTCTCCCGAGTCCGTCCCGAAGACCGAATTTCCGGGCCCGGCTCCACGCCGGTGATGGCGGCGTTTACCCACATCGGCAAAACCAGCCGCTTTACCGATGGCACGTTTGGCGTCTATTACGCTGCGAGCAGCCAGGCTGCAGCCATTGCCGAGACGAGCTATCACCAGGAACGGTTTCTCGCGGCCACCAACGAACCGGACCTTGAGTTGACCATGCGCACTTACGTCAACAAAGTCGTCAAACCGCTGCATGACATTCGCGAAAACTATCCGCAGCTCCATGATCCGGACCCGACTGCTTACGGCCCGTCCCAGGCCTTTGCTCGGCAACTTCGCGAAACGTTGTCATGGGGATTGCTCTACAACAGCGTTCGTTTGCCGGGGCATGAATGTGTTGCGGCGTTTCGACCACCGGCGGTGTCGATTCCGAAGCAGGGGAAGCACATTCGGTATGTGTGGAGTGCGAGCAGTCGGAGGATTTCGTTTGTGTTTGAGGTGAGTGAGGTTTGAGGGGGAGGCCCGAAATTGTTAGGAGTTGCGAATGATTTGGCCAGTTTCTAATCGGTTTTATGCAAAAGGTCCGTTTTATATTCGTTTTTATGCAGGGAGAATCGTTTTTATGCACGGAGCTCAGGTTTTTAATGATTGCAGCACGCAAAAAGCCCCGATTGATTCGGGGCTTTTTTATGCGTGCGCGACTACGTTGGACGGCGGTTGTTACACGGTGCATCGAGCACCTTCACCACGTCATCGATGATCGCCTTGCTCATTTCCTGCAAATAATACGACGCCCAGGCATGCCGGTCGGTTTCGCGAACCATAGCAGCGTCAGAGGCGAGCAGTTTGGCGACGTGGAGCAGGTTGGAAGCGTGGGAAAGGGCTTCGATCACCGGGACACCGGAGTTGATGCGGAACAGCGCTTCGTTGGCGTGGTAGGAGAAAGGGGTGAGGCCGATGGTTTTCAGGTCTTGAGGGATGGTCATTGGGCACCTCCGGTTTTTGGGCGGTGGTGGGCATGAACCGGTGTTGCAGAAACGCAAATTTCGAACGGATTGATAACGGGCATTAGCAAAAACTCCTGAATCAAAGTTAGAGCTACCACGTTCGTTCTCAGGCGAATGGGTGGCAGCTATGCGCGGGCTGAGAAACCGGAGATACAGGAACCCGGCAGACCCGAAGGTCTCCCACGCACAGCCGCCATTACACGGAAATGCAGACACAAAAAAACGCCGGCAATCGTGATTTGGGGCGCTTGTGCGCCTGTATCTTACTTGGGTTCTCAGGCCCGGTCGCTGAATTGGCAGCGACGGCTTGAAGGTAGCTTTAGGCGGGAGGGAGCGCAATCGTGGCCAGGTGGTGGCGTCGGTCAAAAATTTACTTTGCTACCGGGCTAAGTGCTTGAGCGCTTGGAGTTTCACGTGTCGTTGGCGATACGCAACTCAATGGACTACAAAAAAAGGGGCAAGATCCTACTGCTCAAACAGTCCTCGATAACTACTAAACAGCTAAACAGCGCCTCCAAAATCGTCTACTGACGCACTCAGAGGGCATGAATGTTAGGAGGATGGGTGACAACGTTTAGCAGGTGCGACGCTGCGAAATCACGATCTGAGGCGAGACGCCGGCATCGTTGGGCGGCAAGGTAAAAGTGGTGCGAAAGCCGAGTTTATCCAGCATGTCCATCATTGCATCGATTGTGAATTTCTCGATCTTGCCAGTCGTGAGTTCAGAAACACGTGATTGGGTCACGTCCAGCTTGGCTGCGGCCTCACTTTGTTTGAGGCCCAGTTTTTTGATGCAGTCAGTGATGAATATTGAAAGCTCCATTTTCAAAGCCATTTTGCTGGCAACCTCCTCATCGTGGGTGACGTGGAATGGGCTGTCGAAGAATTGAATTGCCATAAACGATTAACCTCAATTTCTGCTGTTATCTAAAATTTACGATAATTGAAGATTAGCTAATTGATCATTTCCCAGGCAAACATTTTTTCGAGCGACAATCTCGGCACTCATTACGCGGCGTAACTAATGAAGTACCCACCCCCACCTTTATCCCCCTGACCCAACCCCCTACATTCTTCTCCAACGCCTCCCCATCATCCCGACGGGGCAGGTCACTGGAGATTTTCCTCATGCCTTTCGTAAGCGTTCGCATCACCCGCGATGGCGTTACCTCGGAGCAGAAAGCTCAGGTGATCGCCGAAATTACTGAAACCCTGCAGCGCGTCCTCAAGAAGGACCCGCACCTGACCCACATCGTGATCGAAGAAGTCGACACCGATAACTGGGGTTACGCCGGCATCTCCACCACCCAGTACCGCAAGCAACTGGCAGAGGCGGAGGGCAAGTCATGACCGCGACCGTGTCTATCGATTTCATCTCCGACGTGGTGTGCCCGTGGTGTGCGTTGGGCGCGACGGCGTTGGAGCAGGCGATCGAGAACGTGGCCGGTGAAGTGTCGGTCGAGTTGACTTACAAGCCTTTCGAGTTGAACCCGGATATGCCAGCAGTCGGCGAAAAAGCCGTCGAGCATTTGATGCGCAAATATGGACGAACCGCCGAAGACGTCGCCGCCGGTAAAGCGACGCAAATTGCTCTTGGTAATGCCCTCGGATTCACATTCGATCTGGAGAAACGCAGCCACTTCTACAACACGTTTGATGCGCATCGGTTGCTGACGTGGGCATTGCGGGAAGGGCGGCAGGTCGCGCTGAAAAAAGCCTTGCTGCGCGCTTACTTCACCGACGGCCAGAACCTGAGTGATCGCGAGACGCTGGTTCGACTGGCGGCGGAAGTGGGGCTGGATGCGGCGGCAGCCCGCGAGGTGCTGGCGTCCGGGGCGTTCACCACGGAAGTGCGTGATCTTGAGGTGTTTTATCGCGAGCGCGGCATCAACTCCGTTCCGGCCATGGTGCTGAACGGTCGTCACCTGGTGTCCGGCTCGCAGTCGGTCGAGTACTACGAACAGATGTTGCGACAAATGGCGCAGGCGCCTGTTGAAGCCTGATTAATCACCTTTTCAAACCATCATTTATTAGTTGAGGTTCATCATGAGCAATTCGAAAAAAGTCATCGTAATTACTGGCGCTTCCCAAGGTCTCGGCGCTGGCATGGTCAAGGCGTTTCGTGAACTGGATTACAAAGTCGTCGCCACTTCGCGTTCGATCAAACCTTCCACTGATCCGGATATTCACACAGTTGCCGGCGACATCGGTGATCCCGCAGTTGCCCAGCGCGTTATCCGTGAAGCGATTGAGCGTTTTGGTCGCGTCGATACGCTGGTCAACAACGCCGGGATCTTCGTCGCCAAACCATTCACCGCATACACCCAGGAAGATTACGCTGCGGTGCTCTCGGTGAATCTGAATGGCTTCTTCTACATCACCCAACTTGCGATTACCCAGATGGAAAAGCAGGGCAGTGGTCATGTCGTCAACATCACCACCAGCCTGGTGGACCATGCGATTGATGGCGTGCCTTCGGTACTGGCTTCGTTGACCAAGGGTGGCTTGAATGCGGCGACAAAGTCATTGGCGATTGAATATGCCAAGCGTGGGATTCGGGTGAATGCGGTGAGCCCTGGCATTATCAAGACGCCGATGCATGGTGAGGAAACTCACGCTGCTCTGGGCGCATTGCACCCGGTCGGGCACATGGGGGAAGTTCACGACATTACCCAGGCGATTGTTTATCTCGACACTGCGAATTTTGTTACGGGTGAAATTCTGCATGTTGATGGTGGGCAGAGTGCCGGACACTAAAGCTTGATTTTATAAACTGCAGAAACAACAAAGCCCTCGCAGAAATGCGAGGGCTTTGTTTTGCTCAGCCGAATTCTTTTTCGGCCAGTTCAGTGATTGCTTTGACCGTTGGGACATACTCTTTCACAAACTCCAAAACGTCATGAAAATTTTGCATCCCATACAGCTGTACCTCACTGCCCAATGTCAAATGGACTAGGGCGGAGTAATCGCACTTCCCAAAGTTTCTAAACAGCTCGATGGCCGCGATTTCAGGGTTGCCAATTTCGAATTGACGCTCGTAGCCTAATGCGCTTAATGCTTGATTGACATCATCTGTGCCGGCTTTTTTGCAGGCATCGCCAATCAGATCGACAGGGTGCTCGATGATGCCCCTCACGCTTGAATAGCTAAACATTGATTACTCCTTGGCTTTGAGAACAGATTTATTGCAAGAAACTTCACCCCTGTGCAGCTCTGAACAGGGGGGATTTATCTATCGCATGGCTTCATATCGCTTTCTCCATTCAAAAAAAGCCGCACGATTTGAGCTTGCTGACTGAGTCGACCTAGGCTTGGCGGGTGTATTGGCGTGCATTTTAAGAAGGTAAGCAGCACCGTCAACGGGACGCTTATGTGCAATTGTAACTAGCAGAAAAGGCAGGGCGGTGCAGCCTGAGGAATAGCGTCCATGACGCTGATAGGGCGGGAAACACGTGGGATCTTCAAATCCCAGAAACAACGAAGCCCTCGTATTTCTACGAGGGCTTCGTTTTGTATGGTGCCGGTACCAGGAGTCGGCCCCGGGACCTACTGATTACAAGGAAGCTGCTCAGAACAGTAAAATCAATAGCTTGAGCGATTCTTTATTACGTGCGCCATCGTCTCGACCACCCCATTTACAAGGCTTTGATGAACCTTGTTACGCTACCGGTCGGGCGCAACGTCGGTCATGCGTCCTCGTTCTGATCCTCACTGTCGCTGTCGCCAACCCCAAGGCCGCTCAAAATCTCCCAGATAGGCAGAAATCTTCTGAGAGATCTGTAAAAATACTTCGGTATGTCATCGGAATAATAGATGGCGTAATCTACGTCCGGTCTATAGACGTACTCCATATATTCGGAATGGATCTCTCGTAGAAGTCCTGTTAAGTATAAATCTCCATGGTTGACAGTGACCGACTCGATCATGCTTGTTTTAATTCCGTACCAATCCGGAAGAGATATTTCAAATTTTATCTTTTCTTGTTCTTTGTTTTTTAGAAGTTTTTTGAATTCGCTCCGGACTAATCTAATCAATCGATTATGAAAATTCCCTTCCATCGTTTCTATCCAAAACTGTCTTTCCAAGCCGGATAGTTGATCATGGACTGCTTGGATTTCCGTGAGTCTTCCTTCTAGAGAGCTTCCAGATATTCCATGTTCTGATATTTCGGTTCTAAAACTTGAGAAAGGATTTATCGCTGCTACGTATATGACATTTGGGAATGGGTAATTTAGACCAGCAGCAATTTCGCCCCACGGCTGGGTCGAGTAACACATGCTATGGTACCCACAAGCTTCAAGCATATTTGAGATGGCGCTAGTTAGCGTATTTAGAGCCCTCACGCTGTGACTAGGCATCCCTTCCTGACCTGTTTCTAGATCGATCCAGCCCTCTATTTCTTGGAACGCCAGCGCTACTGTGATGATGGACCGATCATCGAGAAGGTTGTTTTCGAACCATTTGTAATATGATGGGGCAGGATAATACACAGATAGCTGGGCTGTTTCATTTTCATATTTCGGTATTAAGGAAATTATGTATTTGTTGTTGGACACTAATTCTTGTGCGTATGCGTCTCGTATCGTTCGTGTTTCCATTGGTGCAACTAATATGGATGTTATTGAAGTTTCTTTTAGTCCGGGGAAAACGGTGCAGAAGTGATTTGAATAAGCCAGAAGTTCGGAGAAGGCTTGTCTTTCGGTTTGTTTGGATTTTTTTAGCTCGATTATTGTCAAGCCTGCGCTTTCTGAATTTCCCACTAGGTCAATGCGGGTTGTCGAATCGGCCTCCCTTGTAAGTCTTAACTCTTTTGCTGTTAGTGTCAGATCTTCCAGGTTGTCTAATGTTTCATTGATTTTTTTCTCGGCTCTTTGCTGCAACAAAATATGAATTGGTGGAAAGGAATCACCAGGCCAACTCACCGGTTCCCTCCGTCCAATGATGAGCGATGAAAAGTTTTCAGTGTGATTCTTGAATAAGAAATCCCGAAATTCGTTTTCGCTGATGTCCATATTTCACCGAGTGAATGCCTAGAAGAATTATTTCGTGTTGCACTCAGAGGGTAGTCGCTTTGAGAAATAGCGGGGAGCCGTAGCTCCTCTTTTGTACCCATTTCATTCCACTGATGGGGAAACGATTGGAACGCTGTGATCGTAGACGTCCATCATCTTCGGATCACGGTGCCCGCTTGCCTCTTGCTTATCAGCCCGTGTGCCCACCGTATCGGTAATGCCGCGTCGTTTCAGGTCATGCAGGGCAAAGCGTTCCTCTGGTGTCACGGCGCAGTCCGCTATCGCCAGTGTGATGAACCGCTGCCAGGCGGTGTCGAGGCTGGATTTGCGAAGCGGGCCGCCATGGCTGGCCACGATGATGTGACGGCGTGATGGGGAGATCGGGATAGCCGTCTTTCGACGTTTCGAGGTCCTGGCACGAAGCGCCTTCGCGCTATCCCAAACCGCACGTAACCGCGGAGTCCAACGCACGATGTTGTCCCGGCTACCCTTGCGCTGGTTGGTCTATAGCCCCTCGTCCAGTTCGTTGACGTCCATGAGGTTCACCACCTCGATGCCGCGCAGCCGACACAGGTAGGCCAGCTCCATAACGCTGGCCAAGTACTCCGGGCAACCACCTGGTTCATTGCGTGCCAGCCGAAGGGAAACGGGACGGATCTATTTTCCGGCTAAAAATGAGGTGTCTGCGCGCAGTGGTGCTAGCTTTGAACAGAACATTTACCCGCAAATGCTTCGGTTGCGAACCAGTACCCACCCCCAAGGAAAACCCGTAATGGATCTACACCACGAGTTCGAGAGCAGCAAATTCTTCCACCGCGCCCGTATCGATCGACGCGACGCCGATGCCTTGGTGGGATTGGCCGCTGGGATTACGGCGGACGGTGTTGTGAACATCACAGAAGCGGTATTTCTAAAACAATGGTTGGAAAACAACCTCGCGCATCTGAACGATCCGGTGATCAATCTGCTGTATTCGCGTTTAGCGTGCATGCTTCAGGACAGTGCTCTAGACATGGATGAGTCCCAGGAGCTACTTAACATTTTGCGTGGTTTTTCTGGCGTAGTCATTGAGAGGCCGAAGGTCGGCGATACCGTTGCCGTTACTCCTACGGATCTGCCTTTCAACTCACCGGCCCCTGATTTGGTGTGGGATGGTCGGATGTTCGTATTTACGGGTGTCATGACCTTTGGGCCGCGTAAGGATTGTCAGGCGCTAGTCGAAGAACGAGGTGGTTTGATCGGGGGCGGTGTGAGCAAGAAGGTTCACTACCTGGTGGTCGGTAGCGTGGGTAATGAGCAATGGCGTCACAGTACTTACGGAACGAAGATCATGAAGGCAGTGGAGTTGCGGGAGGCAGGAGCTTCGATTGCCATTGTGGGTGAGGATCATTGGCAAAAGATGCTGTTTGGTTGAGGTCGCTTCGTTTTCCGTGCCTTGGAAAAAGCGGCCTTTGCTTTGGTCAGTAGATTGTCGCTGGGGTTGATGGTCTCATCGCGAGCAGGCTCACTCCCACAGATTCCAATGCGTGGACAAAAAGTGGGCGTTCCAGAAACAACAAAGCCCCCACATTTCTGTGGAGGCTTCGTTTTGTATGGTGCGGCACCAGGAGTCGAATCGAATGGTAGTTTATTGAAATTTAATATAAATGTAATAACTAGCCTACAAGTATACCTCTAAAAGTACCCGATTGTTGCTTGCCATAGTTTATGGTGGAGCATAGGCTGTGCTCGCAATAATAAATATGTATGGTTGAGTTGATTTTAGTGGTTGGCAGATGGCGAAAAAATGGTTTGAGCTCTCTTTGTTGAGAAAAAAAGGCGACAGATTACCTGTTAGGTAACCTAGGGGTAAAACTTTCTACTGCTGTCGCCAGTTTGTAGACTCTTCTTTTCTTTGTTTGGACTTACACAAATTAAAGGCGAATTGATTACCAATTGTCCACTGGTTGGGAATCCTGCAAGATAAGAGATCGATAATGATGGGCGTGTAGTGTTGGTGCATAAAGTGGATTGAAGTTTTCACTTTCTCTCAAGAGTAACGAGTACCTGTGATCTTTTGATTCATGTTTGTGAGATAGTTCGCAATTAAGCCCGAGTGGCTTCAAGAACTTCTCATTGAACTCGTGGGAGTCGGCTCCGGACATAAATATCATCGATTCGATCGATGGTCCTTCAACAATATTTGCTGATCCACTAAGTGCCTCGAAGCCAAATTTCGAAATAGCGCAATATAGTTTGATGTGGAACTTGTTTTTCTTTATTGTGCCGTCAATCGCTTGTGAACTCAGTCCAAGCTCTTGCAGCTTGTTGTAGTCAATTCCTGATATGCTGCTGTAAGCTTTCTCAAAAAGTTTCACCTCAGAGGAGCGGGTTACAATTTTTGTTTTTTCTGGTGATATCTTACGCACCACGTTTAGCCAGTTTTCTACCCTCTGCTCACTTTTAAGGTACTGATGGCCGATAAATGGAGTTATTAAATATATGTCGTCAAACAGAATTGCCCACCTGTGCTGTAGTTTTCTTAACCATTGCATGATTTGAGTTTTGGAGAAGCTCCCTGGTGTTAAGTGTCCTTGCAGATTTTTTGCGCCTACTATATTGATTAGCGCGAAATCAGTTTCTTTAATATTTGCCGATTCGCTATAGGGCTTGCTGAAGTATGATACGGTATCCAGTCCGCACTCACATTTACAGGGAAGCCTGACAATCTGATATTCCGGCCTAGGCCCCCCGCCGTTTGCCAGATACCAGTTTAGGTATCGATCAAATCCATTTGATATATTGTTGATTTGCCCGATAAGTATTTCATACGCTTTTTCATCTAAGCCGGCACCGCATGTATGACATGTATAAAGTGGTTCCCCGGTCGGGCTATAGTTATGGTCAAGTTCATGAAGTCCAATATCTTGCGCAAGATAGTCATCGCATGTGGCAATCTCGCCAGTTTCTAAATTTAAGGGCTCAGGCATACCCTCAAGAAAAGCATACTCAATTTTCTCAGCGCCTTCATAAGCATAGCAAACGTCGGGATTAACTACCTTTATTCTAGACAGTTTTTGACATTTAGTGCACTCAAAAGTTACCACTCCGTCTTCATCGAACTTTGGGATTAGTGTGCCATTGGGTAACGTAACATTAGATGTCAAGGCTTGCGTAAATACTATTACGCTTCTACATCCTTGGCATTGTATGTTGTATTTTTTTACATTTTCAGGCTCAATTAGCCGCTCTCGCATTTCTCTTAAATCATGAGTTTCAAATATTATTTTTCCGTTTTCAAAATTCATCCCTAAATCTCGTCGAGATGCTGCGGTTAAAAGAAGTATTACCTGTCGCGACGGCATGGTGTAATTAACGTCAACCTCGCTGCCGTCGTGCTAGGAGTAGATTTATGTCGCCGTTCTTGTCGATCCTAAAGATAAAGTTTGAGCGGTAATAAGTATTACGCAGTGCTGAGGCTTGCTTGGATTTCAAGCGCTTCCGAATTTTCGCCGAAAACTTTAGCCTTCATCAGCTTTAAGTCGGAATGATGGAGTAACAGTTTCACATCTAGGTTATCAAACAACGCGTAGTCTTCAGCGAATCTCATGAACTTTCCCCCTTTCTTGCTCAAGCAGTTATAGAAAAGAAAAACCAGTTCGTAATCCGATAGCATGGAGCGCACAATAGTTCCCAGATGTTTTTTGTCTACTCCGTCAGAGTTTTCAATAAACCTGAAAATTGAATACAAGCTTCTGAAGTATAGGCCTAAATCACCACGATGTGACTCAAGTACAGAGTTATATGCAAACTTGGAGGCCTCGCTCGTTATAGTGCCCTCTTTGCGAAAGCGAACGAATCGTAATCTAAGCTTCCTGCGCCAGCTCCGAAAGCAGTCTCTTCCCTGAATGACAACGGCATGACCATTCCTTGTTAAGTGCAGATCAAATCCTTGGACAATTTGCTGCTGCAAACTTAGCAAGTTGTAAAATTGCGATTCAATCTGTTGCCTATGAGTCTGAGCATGGCTCGACTTAATATCCTTTCTTTGAAAGTGAAGCGAAAGTAGTACGCCAGAAAATGCGAGTGCCGAGAAAAACGCATTAAGTGTTCCAAAGGCATCACCAAAAGTACCGCTGCGAACGCCTTTCAATTCTGAGACATCCAGTGAATCTGCGTATCCAGAATACAAAAAAGCGTAATATATAATGTAAAAGCTCAGGACGGAAAATATCCCAATGGATATGATAATTCCAGATCCTATTTTTTTGCCCACCAGAGTATCTCCATGTATATCGACCCAATGTCGGTGGCCCTTAATACTCCACCTGGAGCCAAAATGCCATTATGTCCCGATGCGGAAAAGCGGGGTCAGACCACGATTTTCGACATTTAATTGAAAGCGTGGTCTGCCCCCTATTCACAGTACAGTAATTGGGTCAAAATGACCCTGTAAGGCAATCTTCATCGAAATATTATAGCGAGAGGTCGACACTAAAACGTTTTGGTTATGCCAAAACTCTCACCAATAGTAGTTAAACCCCGTTTACTCTTTTCTGATCCAAGATGGATATTATTTTTTCCGACAATTTCTTTTCTCTCGGGGATGAGATGAATTTTACAAAATCATCATTTTCATATGCGTGTAGATATTTTTCGGGGACTTCCGAGTCAAACAAAAACAGAAGCTGCTCTAGGTCTGGATGAGTTTCTTTCACTGTATTAAAATATTTTTTTGATGGCAGGCTGTAATTCCTTTTTACTTCAAGGCCTATTACGTGGCCGGAAAACTTTAGCAAAAAATCAACGCTATGATTTTTTGTATAACTAAACCCCTTATTTTTTTTCATATAAGCTTTTAATATTTGTTCCACCTTGCTTTCGAAGGCGTATTCTTTCTCGACAATTTTTTGTATTGCTCCGAGCTCGACTTTTCCGCTATATGATATTTTTTGCTCTTTTCCATTTGTATCTTTAACTATTAATTGTGTCATCTTGCCATCGAAGGTTTTTTTCAAGGCTTTTTTTGCCAAAACAGTAATAAGCGGGATGAGCAGCGCAACCGCTGTTGAAATAATAAGCTCATCCATTATAGTTTCTCCTTTGCCCACGTCATGATTAAACTAACCACGTATACGGCCCCACCAATTGCTAAGGGCATATCTAACACCCAAAGCTTTCTTATAGGTTGTTCGGTTGTTAGAAAGCAACTTCCAGCCCATAGAAACAAAAAAACAAAAACCAAAATCCATGTCAATCCTACGACCTGACTATCTCTGGTGGTCGTTAAAAAGCTATTAGGGTGACCTGGGATATTCATCTGTAGGACTTTTGGTTTAGTGAGTGGCATAAGAAAAGATAGTGCTGCAGCAGCTAGAGCGGGACCAGCAAATGAAGTGTTTTCTACCTTCATTATGTATTTCAAACCCCATTCGAAAGCTACAAGGATTAACGGAAATCCATACGTTATTAAAGAGTACATTATTTTCTTCGTGCTTATTCTGGTAGGGTTATGTATAGCTTATTTTTGTGAGAAGCGTGGGCACCTTCTCCTAGGTACGGACCATTCAGACGATAGCTCAACGCCACCATATAGTCTACTGCCTGCTTATGGCCGATTGCGATTTTCAAGATTTTTAGCTCGATGGATCATACGTTGGCAGATTTCTCGCCTGCCGTTGACATTTTGAGCTTTCCCTAAAGGAAATGTTGCGGAAGAGCCTCAAACCGATCGAGGCAAGGATGTAAGTTCCTCGTCAAAATGTTCAAACCCTAATAGCTCTGCTGCGCCTACAAATACCGGTCTCAAGGCGTACACGGGCGAAAAGGGGACTGATTTATTTTTTCTCTCTGTCCCGTCCTGAATAAGGTTTACACCTTCTGATCTGTTTTTCAGGAGGACGTAATGGAATCAGCTAAAAGGCGGAGTCAGCGCGACTACACGCTGACCTTTAAATTGTCGGTCGTCGATCAGGTCGAAAAAGGCGAGCTGAGTTATAAAGAGGCTCTGTACGAAACCCTGGAATAATCATAGTCGCCCGTGGCAATTGGGCCTCCAATTAAAAATTAGCAGGGACGACTTGAGAGAATTATTACATTCACGTAAAAATAAACCCCTATTGGATGTCTATGTACTTTCTTATTTCAAACTGAACAAGGTCATCTTGCGAGTTTACATAGTCAGCAAATTCGCTATTGAATTTAACCTCTCCAAGCTCATTTATTGAAATATTGCCTGTCTGCTTGTCACGCTCCAATTTATTCACCAAAGACCCACTAATGCCCATCTTGACGAATTCGGCATTTGTTTTTTTGTTGGTTCCGTAAATATGTAGATTGTACTCATTCTCAGTAATCAGTCTCAAGTCATGAAGGGCTTTCACGTATTCATTGAGTCTATAAGAGACAAAGTCACTTTCTATCTTAATTTTCACTAGCGCCAAGTTTACCAATTCTTTGTCTGTTTTTTTTGATAGATCTATGTATACATTGCTGCCATGTACGCCGTCGGCCCTGTTTTTGGCTATCTCGCCATAGGAACTTCCAATGAAAAACTCTTTTCCACTATCGATAAGTTTAATGCTGTGGAAATACTTTACTGTGTCTGATAAGTGATCTTTAAGATTTAGGCGATGGAGATTTCTTGTGAATAGTTTGTAGAAATCTCTAGCTTTTGGGTGCTGAAGGCGAAGAAACGCGGCATCTGAAATCTGATTTTCAAGAGCCTTGATAAAATATAAATACACTTTGTCAATTACGTCGGATGCTATCCATTCCTCACTTGAGGAAATTGTACCTAGGCGTCTTTCAAGTAAGCCAAAGACTCTCTCAGGATTATAGTACACAGAAGAAATGCCTGACTCCATAAGCGTGTGCTTTACTTTGCTAGACTCGTCCCCATCACTGTGTATCAAGAAGTCCTCTTTGCTCTGGATATATTCAAATTGATTAATTTTCCTCTCTAGAGTCTCTATACCATCTTGATCTATATTTTCGCGCGCTATGTCTAAGTCTTTAATGACTTGGCTCAAGTCGAAATTCAGCAGTAGAGGGTTTTCTATGTTGTCTTTAAATATTCCATTTTTTAGAAGTCTTATTTTATTTTCCATCTTTCCACCCTTCCGATTAAACTGGTCTGAGTTTACGAAATGTATAGGTGGAAGAAGTTTGTCGAGAGATTTTCTGCTGTCATCGAACACATCGTTAAGTCTATTTACCCTGCCAATCAAGTTGGTTAATGATTTTCCATCCAGATCGTAAGTGTTTAGAATAAATAGGTTGTCGATCGGCAGGTTAACCCCCTCTAGAATTACTGAATTCGCAATCAGGTATTTTAGCTCTTTGGTTTGTGAAAACTTGTGCTCCAAATATTCTTTTACTAAATCCGGGAGCTTTCCATGCAAATAAATCATCCCCTTTTTTATATGCTCTACGCAATAGAAGTCACTATGAACGTTGTTTGAAATGGTCTGAGATAAATCGCCGAGTACACTTGAGCCAATATATGGTAGCTCCTTGCTTATAAGCATGGAAAGCTCTTCAACTTTCTTCGGTGCTCTGAGGTATAGGAAGTTCTTCTCTTTCTTGTTTTTTATTATGTAGTCTACGAAACTCGACTCATTCCCTAAGCGATAAAACTCATTCATGAATCTATTGTAGGCGTGCTGTTCTCCATTTGATTTATATTCATAGATTTCTGGTTCTTTAATATTGCTTGCTATGCGCCGTTCAAAAAATTCCTGATTTTCATCAGTTTTAAGGTTTTCTGTTTCAGATACCAAGGGTGATAAATAATAGTTTGTCGACTCCGGATTTCTAAGCCTATTCCTACGTATTAGCCTTGTTAGCAGAATACTTCTTCCATCCATTTCAAATAAGTTGTGGGCTTCATCAATTATCAGCAGTTCAAATGATATATCTTTGTTTTTTAAGAGCCTGAGAGCACGCTCTTGAGTGAATATGGAAATAAAATTTCCTGCCCCATCATACATTTCATCATGAAATATAATGTGGCGGAGCGGGAAATTAGCTTTGATTAACTTGTAAGTTTGTATAAGGAGTGATTTGGTTGGTACGATGATTGCGGTTCTCTTGGGATTCCTTGCTTTTATTATATCTATAATTAATGTGCTTTTTCCAAAAGAGGTCGGCGCGATGTAACAGTTCTCCTTGCTACCGCTGTTAATTATTTGCTCTCGATATTTTTTTTGCTCGTAGGTTTCAGTTATGTGTTTGTTTAGAAATTTTTCCAACTGGTACTCTAAAGTGAAGTTTGTGCTTGTTGAATTCTCGGTTAATTTATTTTTTGATATGTACTGCGCTACCGGGTAGATCCCAAAATTTGAGCTTGCATCTAGTAGTGGTTGATAATAATTGTTATTAGTCGCGCACTTCAAGGTTATATAGTATGCAATCTCAAAGTAGGGGGATCTCCTCTTGTCGCCACTGTATTCGTTAAAAAATACAATTGCACAGCTTAGGATGAACTCCAGCTCTCTATTGTCAAGCTGGATGTTTAGAGAGGTCTTCCTCATAACTTCTGAAAATAATTTATTGCTCTTGAGCCAAGTCAGGCTAATTGCCATTTTACTTCTCCAGGTATTCAACAAAGCTATTTAGGCTAGATTTTGTCAAGCACATAGCTTTAATCGTTTTTCCGTCAAAGCTTAATACGAAGCTGTTATCATTTAAGATTTCAGCGCTCGCTGTTGAGTCCCACACGCCATTTAGGAATATCGTTGAACATGTGATGATATTGAATTCGGTTATCTTGTTAAAGGTTCCTTGGTCAAACATATCCTGAAGATTTTTAATTTTCTTTCTGATTGATTTTTCCGTTCCTACATCTATATGGGAGGCATGGTTGTAGGCATTCTTCCATGGGTTGTTTTTACCTTTCTCACTTTTCCCAGAAACGTACTTTTCTAAATCGGAGTAGGCATGTTTAAGCTTATCTTTGTGACTGATTCTTTTACTGGATATAGAGCCGGATTTACTTTCAAGTAGATAGGTTTCAGAGTCTTTAGAGAAAAAACCATCAAATCCTTTTTTTATTGATCCTTCTTCTAGATTAAAGAATAGGAATTCCTGTTTGTAACCAATCATTCTTAAGTATAAATGAGCAAAAAGCTCCGCGGCTGCTCCCATTCGAGTATTGGTATCTTTATCTTCCAGAAATTTTCTCAGCCTTATTTTAACTAGGTCTAGCTCGCTGTCAGAGCTGCCCTCACATATCGATACCAAAAAATCATCAAGATATTTAGTTATTTTGGTATCCAACGATTCTATATTGATGACATGTAGTTCGTGTGTGGAAGATATTAGCTTTATTTCAACTGGAAGCATTTTTATAGCCCAGGTTTTTTCGCTTGGTAATAGGGGGGGGCGCTGCCATGGCCAGACCTCTCCAACAAATCGGTGGATCTGCGTGGTGCTGCCTAACGTATTTAGAGTGAGATTGTGCAGCTGGAGATAGATGTGCTTGCCCGGCTTCCGGGCGAGCAGTCGCACCGAAAGTTCACCGTGATAGCCTTGGCTTAGCGGCCGCTTGAGCCGAGCGAGAAAAAATGCGCCCGGAAAAATCCAGTTCGGCATGCCCCAGATCTGGGCGATGATAGGGGTGAAGTCCATTTTTCAACCTCTCCAGAAATCCTTATCCACCCGCATCTTACCGAAATTTCGAGTAATGGCACGATAGTATTGCGCGATGCTGAGAAGGTGTGTGGTCGCGTTGAGATTTAGCCCCGTCTACCGACCAATGCCATGATCAAACTCCTCTCGAAGCAAAACCTTTAAAACCATCCCCACGTCATCCCGCCATGGATGTTGAGTGTTATCAGGGATCAAGGCCCCTGCGACCTGTGAGGGTTGTCCTCTAACGCGGGACTGGCGGCTCTTTACGACCGGGAGCTTGGGCATCTCATGATCTGGCCTCCTGAACACCTCTTAAGAGGTGGGCGGGTGGAGGCTGCATTGGCTGACGAGACCAGCGCCGCGAGATCCTGAGTCGGGTGAAGGCAGTGATGCGATGACCGGGGCATGCCTGACTGTCAGTCAGGTGCAGTCCATTCCGTCGGCTGCGGCACCATCATCTGCATCGCTGTTGCTAGTGACTTCGGTGTTTGTCACTCCGATTGTCACGAGGGGGAATGCCGCAAAGCCCTGTACGAGTTGGGCTGCAGCAGCGGTAGGAGCGCCCGTCTCTTTCCGGAAGAAAGAGACGGGCGCAGGTTGGCGCAATGAAATGGCCAAGCGGATAGGTTGCTGCAGGGCAGCTATAAAAGGGGATGAGTTGCCGCAGTGGACACTCTGGTAGAAGTAGGCATCCATCACATCGCTGTGACCGTGCGAGCCGCCGGACGCTAATCGCCTATTGGACAGCCATCAAGGACTGTATAGCTTGATGGGGCTACTTCGGTTGCGTTCATTGGCAACTTTTCCCAAGGGGTATTAGCAGCTATCTCAGCTGTATTGTTGTTCATAAAGAGCAATGAGATGGCTGCGATTGGTGTCGTCGATTGGCCAAGGGGCATGAATCTCGACCAGGTCAAATTCCATTTGTTCAGATTTGGCCAGCTCAACGATTTCTTCGTCTGAAAGCTTTGCGTATTCAGGCCATTGGTCGATGAGTTCTCGCGCATTTGCTACGGTATTTTCCTCGGTCTCGCCAACGAAGAGCTCTTCGATTTGAGTCATCCCGTAGGTAATCATGTAGAAGCTCATTGGTTCTCCAGCGGTAACGGTCCAGTGGGTAGAAAGTAGTCATTTCCCTGTTCTGAAGCTCAGAATCAGGGCGCGGGTTACCTTTTACCGACAATTCCAGATGGTTAGAAGCGTTGGTCTAAGACGCGAAACATATGGAAAACAAAAAAGGCCCACCTTTCGGTGAGCCTTTCTCGTTACTGCGTATGGTGCCGGCACCAGGAGTCGAACCCGGGACCTACTGATTACAAGTCAGTTGCTCTACCAACTGAGCTATACCGGCGTGTTAGGGCGACGATTATAGCGATTGCGTTGGTTCTGTAAACCCCTGAATTCAGACTATTTTTACTCGACCCTCAGGTTACCCACGAACCAGTGCTTTCCTGAGTTTCTGGAGAGTGCGCCAACCCCGGCTATTTTCCATCGCACGCACCTGCGCTTCCGCCTGTTCGGCCCGTTGCAGGGCGGCGGAAAGCTGCGATTCCGTGGCGCTGACGGGGTAGCTGAGCGCATGACCCTGACATAGTTGGAAGTTGTCCAGATTGCACGGCGGAATCTCGAACGCCGGTTTGAGGTCGATGTGTTCGTTGGCCAGGAACCAAGTGTTGATGCCATCGAACAGGACGGCCTCGTAACCGGCGTCGGTGACGAGGTGTTCCCAGGTGTGGTCGCGGGCCCATGGGGTTTCGATGAGGATGATCCAGGGGCGCCATTTTGCGAAGTCCATGCCGCGCAGGACGGTTTCTTCGTGGCCTTCGACGTCGATTTTCAGGAAGTGGATCGGGCGATTCTGGGCGTATTGCTCGCAGATGGAGGTGAGGGTGCGGGCTTTGACGGTTTGGCGATGGATGTCCATCCCGAGGGCTGTGCGTTGCTGGGCGGTGGCCGGGTCGACGGTGGAGAGGCCGGTGCCGGGGATGCCGTAGAGGATGAGGTCTTCGGTGCTGTCGCTGGCCACGCATTGCAGGTTGGTGTCGGTGGGGCGTTGTTGGCACAGGGCGTCGTAGTAGTGCTGCATCGGTTCGACGTTGATGCCGGTCCAGCCGCGATCGTGGAAAGCTTTGGTCACGGAGTCGTGGGTGGGGTCGTTGGCGCCTATGTCGATGTAGAAGCCGTTTTCGAACTGTTTGAGGGCGCGCCACAGGCGGATGTCTTCGAAATTCTGGGCATAGGAAATGAAGGTCACTGCGGCTTCCTGTCGGTGGTTCGTGGCCGCGCTTTCGGCGTCCTTGTCGTCTTGTATAACAAGGGCGGATGCCGGGCGCAATTTTCCGCTGGTGAGGTCCGGAATTCGGCGTTTATGTCCTTTCGGTTGAATGCTTATGCACAACGGGACCGCTGATTAGCTCGATCAACAGCGCTTTTGTGGACTCGTTCTCATTTGTTCGCAAATCCCTGTTTTTAGGGTTTTTTATTTATGTGTACGAAAAATGAACAGTTGTGTTTCAGTCGCGAAACAGCGCATTTATTGGATCCACGAGAATTTCATCAACAGAGTTATCCACAGGCTGCGACTGATTAAGGGCGTTCGGCCAGGAGCAGGAAATTGCGCGGTGTGAGGGAGGTTTCGCAGAAGGTGCCGAGGCGAACGGCATAACCCTGAGCGGATAGGAAAAGTGCTCGATCAAGCACCAGCCATAGCTCCAGCGGGCGTCGGAAAAGGCCCCGCAGCAGCTCCAGGTTGCGCACTTCGGCCAATCGCTGCCACCCGGCGGCTTCGAGTGCTGCCCAATCTACAACGCCAACTGTGGATAACTCCTTCAACGCGGCCAAATGATGGCAGTAGTCGGCGAAGGGTTTATCCAGCCAGGCGCTGGGCAGGGACGGCGTTGGCAGGTATTCGTCGATGCCACGCAATTGCCGTTGCAGCAGGTCGAAACCCAGGCGCCGGGCCATGGACGTGTCCCGTTGACGTCGCACCCGTGCACCGGCGGTAACGGTTTCGCTCATTGGTAGTGCGAGGTCTTCGAGGGATAGTTGTAGGTCGGATCGCCTACCCGCCGAAGAAAGCGCCTCATACGTCGAAAGACTGATCCGGTTATAGCAGCACGGCGCAATGGCCAATTGTTTACATCCGGCCGCACTGGCGAGCCGGATCAACCGCACATGCAGATCACCACAAGCGTGCAGCGCTACCGGCGTGTGCTCAGCCTTCAAAAAGGAGGCAGCGCCAACCGCGAGCACATCTTGCTCAATATGCAGCGCCTGCAACTGATGACGCTGGCTGAGTGTTTGGCCGCTCAACACCAAAGAAGGATCGTATTCCAGGCAGGTCAGCTGCTGCCCGGTTTGCAACAGGCGTCGCCCCAAGTGCCCCTTGCCCGAACACCAATCCAGCCAATGCCTCGCTGACGCGGTGAACGATAAGCGACTGGCAAACGCCTCAATCTGCTGCCACTTGCGCCCCGGTACATCGACGTTCAACCGATGTCCGGCCGCTTCAAGCGCATGCCCCGGCAACTCAGCCACCGAACTCAGCTCAAGGGACAACGCCGCCAACGAAGCGAACGGCTCAGGCGCCTCCAGCAAGTACGGTTGGTTATGACTGCTTTCCGCCTCTTCCAGCGAGCGCCCGCGTAGCCAGGAAGACAGCGATGGGTAGGACGTTTCCCAAGGCAGCTGCAGATGAGTAAACGGTCGTGGCTTCCACAGCGCCTGATGCTCAATCAGAAAAGCGTCCAGCGCCGTGAAACGGGCGAGTAGGGCCTCGCCCGTCAGCACGCAGGAAGAATCAACGCCCCTGGCAGGCATCGACGCGCAACCAGCGCTCCAGCAGCTTGAAGCCGCGCACGAGCACGTAAGCCATCACCAGATAGAACATGCCGGCGGCGAAGAAGATCTCCACCGGCAGGTAGGTCCGGGCAATGATGGTGCGAGCCATGCCGGTCAGTTCCAGAAGGGTCACGGTGCTGGCCAGGGCGCTGGCTTTGAGCATCAGGATCACTTCGTTGCTGTAGGCCGGCAGGCCGATGCGCGCGGCACGGGGCAGGATGATGTAGAACAGCGCCTTGGGCTTGGACATGCCCAGCGCCCGCGCTGCTTCGATTTCGCCCGGCGGAATCGCCTGGATCGCGCCGCGCAGGATCTCGGCGATATAGGCCGCCGTGTGCAAGGTCATGGTCGCCGTGGCGCACCAGAACGGATCGCGCAGGTACGGCCACATCGAGCTGTTACGCACCGCATCGAACTGCGCCAGGCCGTAGTAGACGAGGAACAGTTGCACCAGCAACGGCGTGCCACGGAAAAAGAAGATGTACGCGTAGGGCAATGACCGCACGTACCAGCGCCGCGACGAGCGTGCGATGCCCAGCGGGATTGCCAGCAGCAATCCGGCGATCACGGCGATGGCCACCAGTTCCAGGGTCAGCGTCGCGCCTTGGGCCAGTTTCGGCAGCCACTTGATGATGACTTCCCAGTTCATTGGGTGCTCCTCGCGAAGCCGCGAGCGGCGCGTCGTTCCAGGAAGTACATGCCGGTCATGGCCAGAATGGTCAGGCCCAGGTACATAAAGGCAGCGACCATAAAGAAGGTGAACGGCTGCTTGGACACGGTCACGCCGATTTGCGCATGACGCATGATTTCTTCCAGGCCGATCACCGACACCAGCGCAGTATCTTTCATCAGGATCATGAACAGGTTGCCCAGGCCTGGTAGGGCGATGCGCCACATCTGCGGCATGATCAATCGGGTGAAGATGCGGAATTTCGACATGCCCAAGGCCACGCCGGCTTCACGATGACCCTTTGGGATCGCCAGGATGGCGCCGCGAAACACTTCCGTGGCGTAGGCGCCGAAGCACAGGCCCAGCGCGATCACGCCGGCGGCGAAGGCATTGAGGGCGAGGTCGGGGTTGCCGAAAAACTCGCCCAAGGCACGCATCAGATTGACGGTGCCGAAGTAGATCAACAGCACCCAGAGCAATTCCGGGATGCCGCGAACCAGCGTCGAATAAGTGCCGCCCAGCCATTGCAATGGCTTGTGCGGGGATGTCTTGGCCAAGGCGCCGAGCAGACCGAGCACCAGCCCCAGGCACAGCGCCGAGAGTGCCAGTTTCACAGTCATCAGCGCACCAGCGGCGAGCGCCGGGCCGAATCCGTAGAGGTCGATAATCATGGGTTTCTTTTCAATCGCGGCAGGCAATGCCAAGGACTGGCGCCGTCAGCGAACGGCGCCGGTCAGGCAGGTCAGAATCAATAGATGCTGAACGGGAAGTACTTGTCGTTGATCTTCTTGTAGGTGCCGTCTTCGACGATTTCTTTCAAGGCCAGGTTCAGCTTCGCGCGCAGGGTGTCGCCTTTACGTACAGCGATACCGATCTTGTCGCTTTCTTCCACCGGGTCGCCCTTGAATTCATAAGAACGACCGGCTTCGCTTTTCAGCCACTCGTAGTTGACGTACTTGTCCGCCAGGATGCCGTCCAGACGACCGGAAGTCAGGTCGAGGTAGGCGTTTTCCTGGGTGTCGTAGAGTTTGACGTCAACGCCTGGCATGTTGTCTTCCATCCAGGTGCCGGCGAGGGTCGCACGTTGCGCGCCGATCACTTTGCCTTGCAGGGAAGCCTTGTCGGTTTTGAACTCTTTGTCTTTCGGCGCGATGAATTGCAGCTTGTTGGAGTAGTACGGGTCGGTGAAGTCGACCGCTTGCTTGCGCTCGTCGGTGATCGACATCGAGGAGATCAGGAAGTCGAATTTCTTGGCGTTCAGGGCCGGGATGATGCCGTCCCAGTCGGACGTGACCACGGTGCAGTCGACTTTCATCTTGGCGCACAGGGCGTCGCCGATTTCTTTGTCGAAGCCGACGACATTGCCACTGGCATCTTTGTTGTTGAACGGCGGGTAGGCCGCTTCGATGCCCATCTTCAAGGTCTCGGCCATGGCACCGGCGCTGAAGGCCAGGGTGACGGCGGCTGCCAGGAAGATCTTTTTGAAGTTCTGCATGCGGGTAGCTCCGTTAGCGGTTGCTGGACATGAATTGTTTGCAGCGTGCCGAAAGCGGGTTGTCGAACACCTGCTGTGGCGATCCTTGTTCTTCTACCAGGCCCTGGTGGAGGAACACCACTTCGCTGGAGACCTGACGGGCAAAGCCCATTTCGTGGGTCACGAGCAACATGGTGCGGCCTTCTTCGGCCAGGGCGCGGATGACATTAAGTACTTCCTGGACCATTTCCGGGTCAAGGGCTGAGGTCGGCTCGTCGAACAGGATCACCTTGGGCTGCATCGCCAGCGTGCGGGCAATCGCCGCCCGTTGCTGCTGGCCACCGGACAATTGCGCCGGGTAGGCGTGGCGCTTGTCGGCGATGCCGACCTTGGCCAGCAAGGCTTCCGCGACTTCGATGGCTTCGGCTTTACTCTGGCCGAGCACCCGGCGCGGGGCTTCGATGATGTTGTCGAGCACGCTCATGTGCGGCCACAGATTAAAGTTTTGAAACACAAAACCGATCTCGCTGCGCAGGCGATTGATCTGTTTGCCATCGGCGGCAACCAGTTCGCCGTTTTTCGCGGCCTTGAGCTTGAGTTCTTCGCCGGCCACCAGGATCTGGCCCTGGTGCGGGTTTTCCAGCAGGTTGATGCAACGCAGGAACGTGGACTTGCCGGAACCGGAGGAACCCAGGATCGAGATCACATCGCCGTCGCGGGCGGTCAGCGAGATGCCTTTGAGCACCTCAAGCTTTCCGTAGCGTTTGTGCAAGTTGCGGATTTCAAGCGCGGGCGTGGCCTCAGCCATGTGCGTTCCTCATAGTGTTTCGCTCCTGCTGTTGGCGGCCTTCCTGGCGAGGCGGCCAAGCTAGCATAGCGTTCGAATGGCAGCCAACAGCGCTGCGGGCGGTAAACGGATGGTGCGTGGCAGGTTGTCGCATCGGTACAGCCGTGTGTCGCGCTGCTATCAACCGAACAGCCGTTTGAACCAGTCGGCCCGCGGGTGTTGCGTAAAAAAGGGCGCGATGTTGCCAGCTTTGACGGGGTGTTGGAAGCGCTAACCGGCCAAACGTTCCTGATCTGCACTTTTATTGTGCATCCCACATTTTTTCAGTGTGTTTCTGGTGCGCTGATTCGTTCCTAATGTGGGTCGCTGGGTAACGCTCTGGCGAATTGCCATTAATCTCAATGACTTGCGATGACTGACCGGTCAAGCGGAGAGCCGCGGTTCTGGGGAGTCTGTAACATTTTGGCGCAATTATTGCGTGCAGAATAAGGAACGCCCCGTTGGATTCTTTTTACGAGAAAGAAATGCCAGACGCGGTGGACTGAATCGCTTTCCTTGCAAAGGTAGTTTCAATGAGCAGCACCCAAAGCTCCAATGGCCTCGAACAGGGGCTCAAACCGCGTCATGTGACCATGTTGTCGATCGCCGGGGTTATCGGCGCCGGCCTGTTTGTTGGCTCGGGCCACGCTATCGCAGCGGCCGGCCCGGCCGTGCTGTTGGCTTACGCTGCCGCTGGTGCGCTGGTGGTCCTGGTCATGCGCATGCTCGGCGAAATGGCCGTGGCCTCGCCGGACACCGGCTCCTTCTCGACATACGCCGATCGCGCGATCGGTCACTGGGCCGGTTTCACCATCGGCTGGCTGTACTGGTGGTTCTGGGTGTTGGTGATTCCGCTGGAGGCCAACGCCGCCGCGACCATCCTGCATGCCTGGTTCCCGAACGTGGCGATCTGGGCCTTCACCCTCGTGATCACGTTATTGCTGACGGTCACCAACCTGTTCAGCGTGAAGAACTACGGTGAGTTCGAATTCTGGTTCGCCCTGGTCAAAGTCATCGCGATCATCGGCTTCATCGGCCTCGGCATTCTGGCGATCTTCGGCTTCCTGCCGAACAGCCAGGTCAGCGGCGTTTCGCACCTGTTCGACACCCAAGGCTTCCTGCCAAACGGCATGGGCGCGGTGCTGGGTGCGATCCTGACCACCATGTTCTCCTTCATGGGCACCGAGATCGTCACCATCGCCGCCGCCGAATCGAAGAACCCGGGCCAGCAAATTTCCAAGGCCACCAACTCGGTGATCTGGCGGATCGGCTTGTTCTACCTCGTTTCGATCTTCATCGTTGTGGCCCTGGTGCCGTGGAACGATCCAGTACTGGCCGCCGTCGGTTCCTACCAGACCGTGCTTGAACGCATGGGCATCCCGAACGCCAAGCTGATCGTCGACATCGTCGTATTGGTTGCTGTGACCAGCTGCCTGAACTCGGCGCTGTACACCGCCTCGCGCATGATGTTCTCCCTGGGCAAACGCGGTGATGCACCGGCCGTTTCCCAACGCACCAACAAAAGTGGCACGCCGTACTGGGCCGTGATTCTGTCTACCGGTGCTGCGTTCGTTGCGGTATTCGCCAACTACGTGGCCCCGGCCGCTGTGTTCGAATTCCTGTTGGCCACTTCCGGTGCCATCGCGCTGCTGGTGTACCTGGTGATCGCCATTTCGCAATTGCGTATGCGCAAACAGCGCATGGCACGCGGCGAAAAAATCGCCTTCAGCATGTGGCTGTTCCCGGGCCTGACCTACGCGGTGATCGTCTTCATCGTCGCGGCCCTGACCATCATGCTGTTCCAGGAAGCCCACCGCGTGGAAATCCTCGCGACCGGGTTCCTGAGTTTGATGGTGGTCGCGGTCGGGTTGTTTGTGGCTCACCGTCGTCGCAATGAAAAGTTGATCGCAGCAGTCGCGCGCTGAGTGTTCTGACTCAAGCCAAGCGCTGTTGAAATACGGAAACGACCGCCATCAGACATGATCGCGGTCGTTTTTGTTTTCATTCAGGCGCTTGATTGGGTGGCGATCTGATGGACACAGTGATGGCGAGATAGTAGCCTTCGCACCGAATGTGTATCTCGCTATTGCGAGATGCAATGGAGATTCAGGACACGGATTGTTCGACGCCCCCAGCCTTCCTGGCTAAAGCCCCCGAGCCTTTCATGCCTGCTCCCTCATCTGACGCGCGTCACAGATGCATTTGCGTGTGCCTGCCGATTAACACGGCAGATCAGAATCAGAGCTGCATGGAGCTAGCCCCGCCATTCAGCCAATCATCGGGGCATCAAGGAGATAGGCATGGCGTTTACATCGGTTGTGTTCAAAAACCCTCAAACCGGTGCCATGAAAGAAGCGCCAATCGGCTTTTCGTGGACCGTGTTTTTCTTTGGCTTTTTTCCGGCATTGTTCCGTGGCGACATTAAGTGGGCCGCGATCATGTTCGTAGTGGCCTGCTTTACCTTCAGCCTGAGCAATCTGGTGTTCATGTTCATCTACAACAAGTTGTACGTGCAGGACCTGATCGGTGCCGGCTTCAAAGCCCAATCCATCGCCAAAGGTGACCTGAGCTACGCCAGCTCCAAGATCGGCATTGAAATCCCGCGTCTGGAAGGTGTCGCTGCCTAAGATTTGATCTTCGGCGGGCAAAAAAAACGGGCGCAATCAGCGATGATTGCGCCCGTTTTGTTTGTCCGTAGTTCAGTTGATCAGACGGACTCGTCCTTGGCCTCGGCGTCGTCCAGCGTCTGGCGATAGCTGTCCAGTGCCGTACCGAAATCAGTGATGAACTGCGGATCGGTCAGCCAGGCCTGGGCGGTGTCGCGGTCCATGCCGTCGGCCCACATGCGGTAATCGATCAGCATGTCGGCAGCCAGGTGAGTGGCGGCCATGGCTTCGTTGTCGGCGTTTTCCATGTCCAGCAGTTCTGGATGGTCGCTGATGATCCCGGCGAGGTCCGACAGCAGGGCCAGCAGCATGTCGTTGCGGCCGATGGCTTCGGCGTCGCGCATTTTGCTGAACATTGCCAGGGTGTATTCCGGAATCGGCTCGCCGATTTCGCCCAGGTCATCATCCAGATCTTCGTCCAGCGCGGCGGGTTTACGGCCGTGGATGTTGATTTGCTTGGCTTTGATCTTGGCGCGTTTGGCGCGTTTCTGTTGCTTGTTCAGGGATGCCATTTATTTCAGTTCGCTTTCGGTTGTGTTTGGGCCGCGATGGCGTCGGACGCCGCCACGTAGTCAGCCTGGAAGGCTGGGGATTCGATCCACGCCAGGGCGGCGGCTTCGTCCACTTCGGCGGACCACTGGCGATACTCGATCAGTGCCGCGAGGATGAAGTCTGTCGCTGTTTCTTCGCCTTCCTGCTCCAGCACCAGTGCGAGCAGCGGGTGTTCAAGAAACGCCGCGCACATCGCTTGTTGGCTGATCTTTTGCGCGTCGATCATTTCTTTGAACAGTTCGGTCAGGTCCACCGATTCGAAGTCGATGCGATCATCGTTCGGGTCCAGCTCGACGGGGGCGGCGGCCCGTTGGGTGCGGTTCTGCTTGGCCTTGGCTTTGGCACGGGTGGCGCGTTTTTGCTGCTTGTCGGCGGAGGCCATGGGCGTCGTTCCGTATTTCGTTGAGAGGGCAGGTCACTCAGCCGCGTGGCACTCGCCGCCCGGGGGTATCGGGGGCCAGTTCGCCGTTTTGCAGCCAGGACAATGCAATGGGCCATAGTGTGGCTTGGTATGGGCTACGAAAAAAGGCGAAATGTCCGACTTCTTCTTCGCCGATGTCTTTCGGCTCGATTCGCAGATGGGTGGTCGTGCCGTCGGTGAGGTAGTCGAGCAGGCGCTCGATCGCCGGGACGGTGCCGTAAGGATCGTCGCTGATACTGATCGCCAGGGTTTTCGCCGTGACATTGGCGAACGGTAACCGTCCGTGCTTTGCGTGGATCACACGGCCGCTGGGGCGCGTCTCGTAGCGCGAGGTGGGCGTGCTCCAGTCGCGCACGACGCCGGCGGGCGTGTCTTCCAGCCAGCCGAGGCGTTTGCCGGGGAAGTAGCCGTAGATCATCGTCACCAACGGCATCACCAAGTGCCACTTGCCGAACATCCGCCAACGATGAGCGGGCGCATAGTCACGCCAGTAGGCGAACTGCGCGCCGACGGTCACCAGATGCCGGATCAAGTGCCCGGAAGCCCCAAGGCCCGCCGCACAGCCGCCGAAACTGTGGCCGACCACGTCAATGGGTTGCCCGGGGAATTCACGCTGAGCACGCTTGAGCATCGCTTCAAAATCCAGCGCGCCCCAGTCGGACCACGTGGCGTCGAGGCCTTTCAGCGATGCCGGCCGTGATTCGCCGATGCCGCGGTAATCGTAGGTGATGACGTCGAAGCCGTTGGCGAACAGGTAATCGGCGAAGCGCGAATAGTGGCGGCATCGGACGGAGGTGGCGGCGTTGATGATCACGACCGGGCGGGTGCTGTCTGCATGGGCGTGGCGCCAGGTGAAGCCGCCGAGGAGGAAGCCGTCGGGGGCGGGTTCCTTGATGGGGGCACCGGGAGCAGATGGCGCCAACTCTGTTGGTGCCAGTGAGGACATGTCCTGCAAATTCATCGACTTCGAACCTTTGCGGGTAGCTGCCAACGATAGTCTTCACGCAGCCTGTGAACAATCCGTCAGCGCTAACATGTTTGCTGGTTGAGCAACCGCTCCTCAAGCGCCGCTCGTTCCCGATCCAGCTCCGCCCGCAGTTCATCCTCACTCGGCAGCACCCGTTTGTACTTACTGGCAAACAGTTGTTCATTGCCCTGCAACACCGAGTAGCGCACCACCGACTCGTTTTTTTGCGCGCACAGAATGATGCCGACGGTCGGTCCGTCTTCAGCGTTGCGCTTGAGGTCGTCGTACATGCGCACATACATGTCCATTTGCCCGACGTCCTGATGGGTCAGTTCACCGCGCTTGAGATCGAAGATGACAAAGCATTTGAGCAGGTAGTTGTAGAACACCAGATCGATGTAGAAGTCTCGGCCTTCGGTGCTGATGCGTTGCTGGCGGGCGACAAACGCGAAACCGTTACCCAGCTCTAAGAGGAAGCCCTGGAGTTGCTCGATGAGGGCTTGTTCGAGTTCGGTTTCCTGGACGAGCCCTGCATTGGGCAGGCCGAGAAACTCCAGCATCACGGGATCCCGGATGAATTCCCGTGGGCTCTCGGCCATCGCATGGATGTTGGTCGCGGCTTCCGTCATGACGGGCGCCTTGTCCCGGCTCATCAACAGGCGCTCGTAGTACAAGGTGTTGATCTGCCGTTCCAGGGCGCGGCTTGACCAGTTCTGGTTGGCGGCTTCGTCCATGTACCACGTGCGTGCCTTGTCACTGTCGACGCGCAGCAGTCGGCGGTAATGGGTCCAGCTCAATTCGAGCCGCAGTGCGTCTCGAATTGGAAACGCCTGATAAAACAGTCGCATTTTTCGCAAATTGGTCTCGTCAAACCCCTTGCCGAACTCCGCTGTCAAACTCTGCGCAAGCGTCAAAAGCAACTGCTTGCCATATTCCGCCCGCCGGGCCCCCTGCTGCTCGAACTCAACAATATGTCGCCCAATCTGCCAGCAAGTTTGCACCTGAGCAGTATCGACCGCTCTCAACACTTTCTGGCGTGCCTGCCGGATCAGCTCCCCAAGGTCGCCAAGCAGTGAGGCGAGTTGTGGTTCTTGAGTGTTGTCGGGTTTGAGGTTGCTCATGAAGTTTTCCGCCGCTGGATGAACAGGCGGAAAAGGATGCCAATGACGGACGGGTCAGCGATGCCGGGCGTTGCCGGTAGATCGGAAGGAAATGCCGGATTCGTTTTGCAGGATCATGCCGACGACACCCAGGAATTCGGAATACACCCTGTAGTCCCATTCGCAGTGATTCCAAGTGCCAATCAATCTAAAACTCGAGCATCCCGCCAGAAATCTAAAAGAGGTAACGATTGGGTTCCGTGGAACCCGGGAGTCGCCATCATGAAATACGTTCATTCCCTCGTAGTGCTACTCGCCGCTCTAGGCGTGTTGATGTTCCCAACCCTGTCCTATGCCGCCAGCCTCGACCCGGTCGACAGTTCGGGCGTGCAAGTCCAGCCGCAATTGCAAAACGGGATCAGCTACCTGTCCGGTGGTATCGGCGAGGATGAGGCAAAGGCCATCCAGCAGGCCAAGGGTTACAACCTGCACATGACGTTTTCCGTGGGGTCGCTGAATGAATACATCCCCGACGTGGATGTGGTCATTCAAAAAGCCCAGGGGCAAACCGTGCTGACGCTTAATCAGGCTGGCCCTCTGGTTTATGTCCAGTTGCCCGCCGGCAAGTACACCGTGGTTGCGACACGCAATGGCGAGGTGCGGCGTGACGTGACGGATGTCGGGGACGGCACGGCGCGCAATCTGGTTTTCCACTGGAATGGTGACAGCTAGAGGTGCATTTTCTGCCGCACCGGCGAGTTGCCCGCCGCCAGGTGCGCGCATTCGGCAATGACGCTCAAGCTCTGCATGACTGGCGGCGACAGCGTTGTCCCCAGGCATATTCTGAGTCCGGTGGTGGGATGCCCGTCGGCGAAAAAGATCCCGCTGCCGGCCACATGGCAACCTCGTTCGCTCGCCAGACGTTCCAGCGTCGACATGTCCGTGTGCTCCGGCAGTTCGATCCAGTGGATGAAACCTCCTTGTGGAGGAACGTAGAGCGTACCCACGGGAAAATCCGACCGAACCCGTGCTTCAAAAAAACGGGAGAGCGAGGACAGTTGCGCCCTGAGCCTGGCGCAGTGCTCTTCCATGTACCCACGGCCGATGAACTCACTGAGTACATGTTGCGCAAGGCTTGAGACAGCCAGATTGCGGGAAAACATGTGCGCAAGAATCGCATCGCGGTACTTACCGGCGACACACCAGCCCACGCGATAACCCGGGGCAACCGTCTTGGAGAATGAAGAGCAGTAAATCGTCTGGCCGCTGGTGTCGTAGCTCTTGATGGCGCGTGTGCGCTCACCTTCAGGCACCAGATCGAAAAAAATATCGTCTTCGATAATCGGCACATCCGCCGCGCGTGCCACCCGTGAAAGTCGTGCGCGGGTTTCATCGGGCATGATGAAGCCGCGTGGGTTTTGCAGGGTTGGATTGAGAAAGATCACCGCGACCTTTTTCTGTTTCAAGGCTTCTTCGAGATGATCGACATCGATGCCCAGTTTGCCGTGCGTCCGAATAGGCAGGGCGCGCATGCCCAGGCGTTCAATGGTCTGGAGTATTCCGTAGTAAGTGGGGGTTTCGATGGCGACGGTCGAGCCCCTGGGTGCGATGGCTTCGAGGGCCAGTTCCAAGGCGATCGTATCGCCTGACGTCACGAGGATATCGTCCGGTCCGCAGACGACACCGCGTGCCAGCATGAGTCCGGCAATTCGCCGTCTCAGTGCCGGCAGGCCAGGAGGGGCCACCAGCCCGGTCAACGCGTTGTCGGCTTTGGTCGCCACGGCACCCAGGCACTTGTTCAACAGAACGTGCGGGGTGAGATCGCTGCGCAAGACGGCGGAACTCAACGATGCCGTGGCGCGCGAGGCCGCCTGGGAGAGCATTGTGACGACGGCTTGATTGACGTTGACCGTGACACTGGAGAAATCAAAACCGCTCGCAGGTTTCGCCTGCGCTGATGCCGAGACGAAATAACCGACACGCGGAACGGTAAAGACATAGGCATTGGCTTGCAGATCAGCCAGCGCGCGCTGAACGGTGGTGATGCTGGTTTCAAACAGCCGGGCCAGGGTCCGAATCGAGGGCAGTTTTGATTCCGCCGCCCATTCACCACTTTCGATCTGGCGAATCACCCAGTCATTGACTATCCGCCAGTGTTTGTCGGCTCGATCAAACCTATCCATAAGTTCTCGTGGGCGAATTCGGGAATGACATCAAAGAAAATAAAGTAAAACGGCCCCGGCCGCAGCAACGATGGCGATATTGAGGCAAACAAGGCCAAAGGCGAATCGGATCAGCGTGTGCTCCTCCTGCCGATTGGCGCCTGCCAGCCCGGTGATCAGAGAAAGAATGGACAACGATCCCAGCGCGCCATGCCCGGCCGCACTGTTGACCATCGCGGCAAGCCAGGGCCCGTGCCCCGTTGCCAGGGCGGCGATAGACGGCATGACGAGGGTGTTGCCGCCCACGTTGGAGCCCGTGACATAGCCGGCAATACCCGCCAGCAACGCGATGGTCGGAGCCAGTGAGACACCGGACAGCGATTGCAGTGTGTGTTGCGCCTCCAGCAGAAACCCGGCGTTGACCATGACCTGGGACAGCAGCAGAAACAGGAAAATCGTGCTGACCGGGAACCTGGCTCGGTTGAACAGGGGGCGCCAGGGGAAGCCCGTCGCCGCGCCGTACTTTATCGACATCAGCAGGGTGACGATCAGCAACGCCAGCCCGGGGGATGCCAGCGGTTTCCACGACACATGCTCGCCTTTGACGATCCAGAGTGCGTCCCAACCGGTGAGCACAAATAACCCGCGCGACGCGACGATGACGCCCAGCAACGCCAGGTAAGGCCATGCCGCGCTCGGCCAGCGCACCCGCTTTTTACGCTGAAAGAACGAAATCCCCAGGCCCGCGCCCGCAACGGCAAGGCCCGCCAGCACGCCTGACACTTCCGGGCCTATCCACCGATTGACGCCATAGAGCACCGCCACGAACAGCGCCGTCACCATCATGAGCCCAAGCCACGGCGCGACGGTGCGTATTCCCGCTTGCCACAAGGCGATGGCGGCGAGGCAGAGGAAGACGGGCGCGCTGATCAGTGCCGAGTGACTACCGAGTGTTTCAGGCGGTAAATCAGCCAGCAACGCGCCAATCGCGGTGGCAAGCCCCAAGGTCCCCCACGGCATGATGACCATGCCGGCGAGGGCGATTTTCATCCCCGACTGGCGCGTGAACAGGCCCATCAACAGCGGCACGGTGGCGATCAGGGACACGCCGAAGCCTGTCATCGATTCGAGCAGCGGGGCCAGGCCCAGCACAATGAAGAGGACTTGCGCGGGGGGTGTCCAGCCGAGCTCCTTGACCCAGTCGCCAATGGCCTGTGGCGCGCCACCGCGCTCGACGAATATGACAAAGGCCAGGCCCGGCACAATCACGCAGGCGGTACTGAGGAACAGTATCGCGGTGTCCTGAAAGATGGCCGTCGTGATCGCCACCGAAAGAGGGCCCGCAGCCCCCGAGACCCACAACACAAACACCAGCGCGACACCCGCCAGCGCAGCTTGTACTGGAGGCCTGCGCATGATGAGGATCAGGGCGATTACCAGGCCGATGGGCGACATTTGCAGCAAGAGTGGAGCCATACGCTGTTTTCCTTAACCGTGAGTCTGTCCGCAGTGGGGCGCTTGCATTGATGGGGGCAATCAGTGACTCGCCGAGGCTTGGAGAGGTTGGCGATTTTTCCGGCGAGGGGAGAGACACAGGTTTTGTGTTTTTTTCAGTACAGCTGAAATCCCGCGCTGTTCGCGCAGGTATGATCGCGTCCTTTAGCGATTGATCAGGGACGACAATGATAAAGCGGCACTCATGGGTGGGACCGGCGCTGGCGGCGCTATTGAGCTCAACCGGACAAGCGTGGGCGAGCGAGCCGTCCTCGGTGTACCTGCGTTGCACCATGGCCCCGGCGCAGTACGCCAAGGCAATGGCGGCTCCCCCGGGTTCGGCGCACGCGTACAGCGACTGGCAACAGTGGTTCGACGGGGTGGACATGTCCGGCTCGGGCAAGGTCGATGCCGAATCGCTGCGTGATTCTGGGGCGCAGAGCCTGGAGGAGCTGCTGCAAGCCTGGGGCGGGCTGTCTCGGTATGACCCGGCCACAGGGAGTTGGCAGTATGCCTTGCCGCAATTCAGCGAGAACTACGGCGAGATGATCCAGTTGCTGGCGCCGCTGCGCAGTGTTGCCCCTTACTGCGAAGCCAATTCCGACAGTTTCCTGTTGGTCTATTCGTACATCTGGGGCAATGGTGACAACGCCTACCTGACCCTCGACAAACAGCGCAGCCAGTTCGCAGCCGCGCCAACGCCCGCCCAGCGTAAAGAGGCCGACGCGGCGCTCGAGTCGCTGATGGATTCAGATGCGGACTAAGGCGGCCTCGGGCGCTGGTTGGATTGTCGCGACGCCATATGATTTAAAAAAGGATGCTGGATTTGAAACGGATTTTACGCGTGGGTTCTGTGGTGAGCCTTGCTCTGGTGCTCGCCGGTTGTGGAACGCTGATGGGCCGACTGAATGGCGCATCGGAAGAAAATTACTACAAAGGCGTTGATGGCGATCTCCACCTGCTGGGCGCCAGGGGCGGCGGTAGCAGCGGTATGCCGGAGGCGGTCATTTGCTACTTCATGATTGTGTGTCCGCTCATCACGGTGGTGTCCCTGCCGGTGGATGCCGCGCTGGACACCGTGTTGCTGCCAGTGGATTACGTCAACACGTTATGACGCAACCTTAATCTGACGCGTCCTGTGGCGCGTCAAGAGGCTAGCCGGGCTAATCGACGAGGCTGTTTGCGTTTGGCTCGTCCGACGGCGCCATCACGATTCTGCGCAGCCAGAACGCTGCTGTTCCCGTGGCAAGCAAACCAAGGGCGCTGATGCTGTGCCTGGCAATCAGCAACCAGCACGTCCGTTCGAACGCAGAAACCGCACCGGATCAAATCGAAGGCATAAAAAAACCCTGAATCTTGCGATTCAGGGTTTTCGGTATTTGGTGCCCAGAGACGGAATCGAACCGCCGACACGGGGATTTTCAATCCCCTGCTCTACCGACTGAGCTATCTGGGCAACGGGGCGCATTAAACTGGTTTTTCAGGGGGTCGTCAAGAAAGTTTTCAAAAAAATTTTAATTATTACCGTCGCTTACGTTCCGACCCCCGAAAAATCGGGATTATTCAGCCGGCGGAACGTAGCCTTCGGCCTGGGCGTATTCCTCGCCGGAAAAGAACTTGTCCATCTCGCCCTGCAGATATTTGCGATCTTCGGCGTTCATCATGTTCAGGCGTTTTTCGTTGATCAGCAGGGTCTGGTGTTTCTGCCAGTCGGCCCAGGCCTTGGCGGAAACGTGGTCAAGAATGTCCTGACCTTTTACGCCCGGGAACGGCGCGTGCGCCAGGGCGGGCAATTCTTCTTTGTACTTGCGGCACATGATGGTGCGGGTCATGACGACTCTCCTGCGTTCAATACGGCGGCCGCGCGTTCGAGCAAGGTTTTGACCGGGGCGGCAAGGCCCAGGCGCGGCGGGGTGGCGAGGTTATACCAGAGCCAGTCGGCCTCGGCCACGTGATGGCCTGCCTCCTGGACCTGGACAAGCCAGGGTTCGATGGACAATTGAAAGTGGCTGAAGGTGTGCACCAGGCTCGGCAACGCCTGTTGGCTGCCCAGTTCCAGCGAGTGCTGGGTGGCCAGGTGTTGCAGGTCGTCGAGGTCGTCGAGCTCCGGCAAACTCCACAAACCACCCCACAAGCCCGTGGAAGGGCGACGGTAAAGCAGAATCGCGCCTTCGCCATTGGCGAGCATCGGCATCAGCGTGCGCTTCTGCGGTACGGCTTTGCGCGGCTTGGGGATCGGGTAGCGGGTTTCCAGGCCGAGCATGTGCGCTTCGCAGCCCTTTTCCAGCGGGCAGAGCAGGCAACTCGGTTTGCTGCGGGTGCAGAGCGTGGCGCCCAGGTCCATCATCGCCTGGGTGTAGGCGTTGACCCGATCATGGGGCGTAAAGCGCTCAGCGTTCGCCCAGAGCTGTTTGGCGACCTTCGGCTCACCCGGATAACCCTCTTGCGCGGTAAAGCGCGCCAGCACGCGTTTAACGTTGCCATCGAGGATCGGTGCCCGCAGGCCCATGCTCAGGCTGGCGATGGCGCCGGCCGTGGACAACCCGATGCCCGGCAACTCGACCAGTTTTTCCACATCCCGGGGAAACTCACCGCCATGTTCGGCAACGACGATCTTCGCGGTCTTCTGCAGATTGCGCGCACGGGTGTAGTAACCCAGGCCCGTCCACAGGTGCAGCACTTCGTCTTCCGGCGCGGCGGCCAGGGCCTCGACCGTCGGCAGCGAAGCCATGAACCGGTCGAAGTAATTCAGCACGGTGCTGACCTGGGTCTGTTGCAGCATGATTTCCGAGACCCACACCCGATACGGGGTGATGCCCTGTTGCCAGGGCAAATCGTGGCGGCCGTGGCGGTCGTACCAATCCAGCACCGCCGATGAAAACTGCTCGGCTCTCATCGCTTGAACAGCCCCTTCAACGCGTTTTTCAGTTCAGGGCTGACTTTGTCCCCGAGCTTCTCGTCGATCTTGTCGCTGAGTTTCTCGCCCGCCAGTTTGGCGGCGACCTGGCCCATGCGTTCGTTATCCACGCGGCAAGCCTTGGCCCCGAGTTCAAGTGGACCACGGCAGCGTAGCGGCCATTCGATGCCGACAAACTTCTCGCCGACCTGACAGGCCGGATCAGGCATGGCGCTGGTGTCGCCTTCGACGAGGATGCCGACGCGATAGTCCATGCCCAGCACCCGCAGATCGACGTCGCCGTCACCATTGACGGTCATGCCGGGGATGCGCACTTTCATGTCCGGATTGCTCGCCACGCCGTTGCGGAAGGTCAGGTTGCCCTTGAGTTCCTGGAATGGCGTGTCCTTGCCCCGGGGTTCGCCGCTGAGGGTTTTGCGATTCAGGGTGGCGATGCCTTTGCACAGTTGTTGCTCAAGGTTGGCGTTGAGCAGCACGCCATTGTTGATCACGAAACTGGCGTTGCCGTTGAGCGTTTCGATCAGCGCGCTCTGGCTATTGCCGCTACCGGTCAGCGCACTGTTGAGCGTCACCAGGCCTTTGACCGGCGGATTTTTACCCTGGCTTTCAAGGATTTTTTCCACCGGCACCTTGGTGATGCGAGTTTGCATGCTCAGAGCGGGCACCGGCTGGCGCACGTCGAGGGTGCCCTTGGCTTCGAAGTTGCCGTTGTACAAATCACCCCGCAGGTTCTCCAGGGTCAGCAGGCCGCCCTGGCCGGTGGCCTTGAGCGCAGCGTTCTGGATCGGCAGTTTGTCGAGGGTCAGTTGGCCGAACGTCAGGTCGGCATCCACATCGAGTTTGGCCAGGCGCTCCACCGGCAACAGGCGCTCGGTGCTCCACGCGCCTTTGGTCGGTGAGGGCGGCAGCGGCGTGCTGCCCGCGCCCGCCATGGCATCGGCCTCGGTGCTGGCCACTTCAGCCTGGCGCACTTGCGTCGCGCTGTTGGCTGCGGCGGATTTCGGCGGCAGATAGCGATCGACGTTGAACGTGTCAGCCTTGAGGATCGCGCGCAGGGATTGCTTGGCGAAATCCTCGATGGCGATACGGCCGCTGAAGCTGCTGTCGTCGACTTTCAGGTTGATGTTGTCGAACGCCAGGCTGGTGGGCGTCCCGGAGAGGCGGCTGACCAGCTCGACTTTACTCAGGCTGCCCTCGGCCATGGCCGGGAGTTTCTGGCCGATGCTGTCGACGAATTTGGCCAGGTCAAACTGGGCAATCGACAGGCCGCCGTTGACTTGCGGGGTCTTGTCGAGGTCGTTGACCTTCAGTTCGCCCAGCGCGCGCAACTGGTTGGCGGAGATCTTGATCCCGGTCCATTCGGCGACGTTGGCTGCTTTATCCAGCAACAACTGGCCTTGGGCGGCGAAGGTCATGGTCTTGCCTTGCAGCGGATCGCCGGTGACTTCGCCCGACAGTTTCATGTCTTCGAACTGGTAACGCTGGAGGGCGCGGGCGATGCGCAACTCGCCGTTCAACTCGGTACGCACGCGCAGCGCCGGCTGGTTGGAAGACAGGAATGCGGTGAGTTTGAGCGGTATATTGGTCGAGTCGTGGACCGCGCCGGTGCTCATCTGAATGCTTTCGGCGCTGTAGATCTTGCCGGTTTTTTCATCGTTGTATTCAACCCGCGCGTTGTTCACGGTCAGGCTGTCGATGTCCAGGCGGATCGGCTGCGGCGGTTTTTCCGCGACGACGGGGGCTTCCGGGGCTGGTTCGCCAGCGGCAACGGCAGGCGGGGTCGCGCCGGTAGTGGCCGGGGCCGGGATCTTGCCGATGTCTTCCCAGTTGCCGTGGCCATCCTTGTCACGGTTCAGGCGCAGGTTCAGGCCTTCGACGCGTACGTCGCTCATCTGCACTTCACGGCGCAGCAGTGGCAGCACGCGCACGGACAGGCCGAGCATCTGCAAGTCTGCAAACGGTTCGGTGGGTTTGACCAGGGTCGCGACACTGGCTTCGTGCAATTCCAGGCCCAGCCACGGGAACAGGCTCCAACCGATGTCGCCATTGAGCGTCAGCTCGATGTGGGCCTTGTCGCGGGCAATCTGGCGAATCTCGTCTTTATAGTCGTTGGGATCGAAGAGGTGGGTCAGGGCAAAGCCCAGCGCCACAATGATCAGCAACAGCCCGAGAAGTACCAGACCCAGGATTTTGCCGAACGCTTTCATGGGCGAGTCCTTGTAGTTAGTCGAATTCGAAATTTAGCCGGGGAGTATAGCGCTCCGAAACTGACGACCGGTCAGTTCATATGGGCAGCATGTCCAGCGGCACGTTCAGTTTGGCTGCCAGTGCCTGGGCTTCCAGATGCCCGGCGGGCGCCAGCAGGCGCAATGTCGCGCCCGACTGCGACGCCATTTTCTGCGCTTCGTTCACCAGGCGCTCCGCCACGCCACGGCGTCGGGTGATTTTTCGTACGCAAATTTGGGAAAGGTGCCAGACGTCCGATTGGCGTTGCAGGCGTGCGGCGCCCAGCAACCGATCGTTGAAGCGCCCGGCGATCAGCGAACCGTCGCCCAGGCAGCCTTCGATCAACTGCACCTCGCCGGCAAACGGCGCAAACAGCCAGTCCGGTGCGTCGCGGTAGATCTTCTGCAGGTCTTGTTGATCCTGATAAGTGGCTTCAGTCAACGGCTCGACTATTATCGGCATGGCGGCTCCTGTCAGATGGGTACAGATTTCGACCTGTGGGAGCTGCCGAAGGCTGCGATCTTTTGATCTTTCGTCGGTTACAAAAAAATCAAAAGTTCGCAGCCTTCGGCAGCTCCTGCAAAAGAAAGAGATCAGATGACATAGAAAAGGTGATGTCAGTTTGGTTTTTCTGTCACGAGCAAATGGTAACCTCTCCACGTTCGTCCGTCCTTCTGCGACGTAACGTCGCGCCCAAATGGAGCTTCACCCAAGAAAAAGGTCATGCCTGCGTGCATATAAGGCTGAGGGTGAGGAGTGGCTGGCGAACCATACTAATAATTGGGGGATACACAATGAGCACGAGCATCACGGCGGACGGCGTCATCGCCGGCCAGCCCGCGTTCCTGTCCAAGGAGCGCATCATCGCCAAGCCCGGTTTCAACCGTTGGCTGGTTCCACCAGCCGCGTTGGCCATCCACCTGTGCATCGGCATGGCCTACGGCTTCTCGGTGTTCTGGTTGCCGCTGTCCAAGGCCCTGGGCGTCACCGCTCCGGTCGCTTGTGCGCCGGACATGAGCTTCATCTCACAAATCTTCTCGTCCCAATGCGACTGGCCGATCTCGATGCTCGGCTGGATCTACACCTTGTTCTTCATCTTCCTTGGCTGCTCGGCAGCGATCTGGGGTGGCTGGCTGGAACATGCGGGTCCGCGCAAGGCCGGTGTTGTATCGGCACTGTGCTGGTGCGGTGGCCTGCTGATTTCGGCGCTGGGGATTTATACCCACCAGATCTGGCTGATGTGGGTCGGCTCCGGGGTCATTGGCGGTATCGGCCTGGGCCTGGGCTACATCTCGCCAGTGTCGACCTTGATCAAGTGGTTCCCGGACAAGCGCGGCATGGCGACCGGCATGGCGATCATGGGCTTCGGTGGCGGCGCGATGGTGGGCGCTCCATTGGCTGCGGCACTGATGAGTCACTTCGCTTCGCCAACGGGCGTGGGCGTATGGCAGAGCTTCCTGGTGATGGCCGCGATCTACTTCGTGTTCATGATCGGCGGCGCACTGTCCTATCGCGTTCCGCCTACTGGCTGGAAGCCTGAAGGCTGGACCGCTCCGGCGAAAAAAGCGTCGAACGCGATGATCACTCATCGCCACGTTCACGTGAACGTCGCGTGGAAAACCCCGCAATTCCGCCTGGTGTGGCTGGTGCTGTGCCTGAACGTATCGGCTGGTATCGGTATCCTCGGCATGGCTTCGCCGCTGTTGCAGGAAGTGTTCGGCGGCAAATTGATCGGTGTCGACCTGCCATTTGGCAAGCTGGACGCCGGGCAACTGGCCTCGATCGCGGCGATTGCCGCCGGTTTCACCGGTTTGCTGAGCCTGTTCAACATCGGCGGCCGGTTCTTCTGGGCTTCGTTCTCCGACTACCTGGGTCGTAAAAACACCTATTTCGTGTTCTTTGCGTTGGGCTTTGCCCTGTACGCGCTGATCCCGAACCTGGGTCACCTGGGCAACGTCGCGCTGTTCGTGGCGGCGTTCTGCATCATCCTGTCGATGTACGGCGGTGGTTTTGCGACCGTTCCGGCTTACCTGGCGGACCTGTTCGGCACGCAAATGGTCGGCGCGATCCACGGTCGTCTGCTGACGGCGTGGGCGGCGGCGGGCGTGTTGGGTCCGGTGTTGGTGAACTACCTGCGTGAATATCAACTGAGCATCGGCGTTGAACGTGCCGCAGCTTACGACATCACGTTGTACATCCTCGCGGGCCTGCTGGTGCTGGGTTTCCTGTGCAACCTGCTGGTGCGTCCGGTGGCCGACAAGTACTTCATGACCGACGCTGAACTGGCTGCCGAACAAGCGCTGGGCCACGACAAAGGTGCTGACAGCAGCACCGTGCTGGAGTGGAAAGCGGCGCCGGGCAGCAAGCCTTTGGCGGTTGCGGCGTGGCTGGTGGTGGGGATTCCGTTGGCGTGGGGTGTGTGGGTGACCCTGCAGAAGACGGCGGTTCTGTTCCACTAAGTTCTCTGCACCTGATCGTTCCCACGCTCCGCGTGGGAATGCCTCCCGTGACGCTCTGCGTCACTTTCGAAGTGGACGCGGAGCGTCCGGGGCTGCACTCCCAGCAGAGTGTGGGAGCGATCAGCGATAAGGTATGTCTGGCATACCGTCTTCGCGGGCAAGCCTCGCTCCTACATGTCATTACAGGTATATCCCCGGCACCGTTGGGGTCTGTCCGTCAGCCATATCACCTCTCGTGTTTCTGTTTCGGCCCCGCGCCCCTATAATGGCTGCCTTTTTCGCCCAATGATTTTGCGGAGCTGGTGATGGCCGAACGTAAGGCGTCAGTCGAGCGCGACACTCTGGAAACCCAGATCAAAGCCTCGATCAACCTGGATGGCACCGGAAAGGCCCGATTTGATATCGGTGTTCCTTTTCTTGAGCACATGCTGGACCAGATCGCCCGTCACGGGCTGATCGACCTGGATATTGTCAGCAAGGGCGACCTGCATATCGACGACCACCACACCGTGGAAGACGTCGGTATCACCCTGGGTCAGGCCTTTGCCAAAGCCATCGGCGACAAGAAAGGCATCCGTCGCTACGGCCACGCCTACGTGCCGCTCGATGAAGCGCTGTCGCGCGTGGTGATCGACTTCTCCGGCCGTCCTGGCCTGCAGATGCACGTTCCCTATACCCGCGCCACCGTTGGCGGCTTTGACGTGGACCTGTTCCAGGAATTCTTCCAGGGCTTCGTCAACCACGCCCTCGTCAGCCTGCACATCGACAACCTGCGTGGCACCAACACCCACCACCAGATCGAAACCGTGTTCAAGGCTTTCGGCCGCGCATTGCGCATGGCGGTCGAGCTGGATGACCGCATGGCCGGGCAAATGCCGTCGACCAAGGGCGTTCTGTAATGCAGACGGTCGCGGTTATCGATTACGGCATGGGCAACCTGCACTCGGTGGCCAAGGCCCTCGAGCACGTCGGTGCCGGCAAGGTGTTGATCACCAGTGATGCCGCTGTGATTCGCGAAGCTGACCGGGTGGTATTCCCCGGCGTCGGCGCGATTCGTGATTGCATGGCGGAGATCCGTCGTCTTGGCTTCGATTCGTTGGTGCGTGAAGTCAGCCAGGACCGTCCGTTCCTCGGCATTTGCGTGGGCATGCAAGCCCTGCTCGACAGCAGTGAAGAGAACGACGGCGTGGACTGCATCGGCCTGTTCCCGGGCGCGGTGAAGTTCTTCGGCAAAGACCTGCATGAAGACGGCGAACACCTGAAAGTCCCGCACATGGGCTGGAACGAAGTGAAGCAGACGGTGAGTCACCCGCTGTGGCACAACATTCCGGACCTGGCGCGTTTCTACTTCGTGCACAGCTACTACATCGCTGCCGGCAATGCGCGGCAAGTGGTGGGTGGCGGTCACTACGGTGTCGATTTCGCCGCAGCGCTGGCCGATGGCTCGCGTTTCGCCGTGCAGTTCCACCCGGAGAAGAGCCATACCCATGGCCTGCAATTGCTGCAGAACTTCGCCGCGTGGGATGGTCGCTGGTAAATGGCCGTCAAGAAGAAGCCGCCGATCCTGACCCTCACTCCCGAACAGGAGAACGAGGCCAATCACAAGATCAAGCGCTTTATGGAGGATCGCTTCGAACTGGACCTGGGTTCGTTCGAAGCGGCTGAAATCCTTGAGCTGTTTACCCGCGAAATTGCGCCGCACTATTACAACAGAGCGATTTTCGATGTGCAGACGCACCTTAAAGAAAGGTTCGAAAGCATCGAAAGCGACCTGTGGGCGCTTGAGAAGAATTAGGGCAGCGGCAAGCTTCAAGCTGCAAGCTGCAAGAAGTAGACACGCGTGCGCGCTTGCAGCTTATGGCTTGCAGCTTGCAGCTCTTTGACGAAGGAAAAGCATGCTAATTATTCCCGCTATCGATCTTAAAGACGGTGCCTGTGTTCGTCTGCGCCAGGGCCGCATGGAAGATTCCACGGTGTTCTCCGATGACCCGGTGAGCATGGCCGCCAAGTGGGTGGAGGGCGGTTGCCGTCGTCTGCATCTGGTCGATTTGAACGGCGCCTTCGAAGGCCAGCCGGTCAACGGCGAAGTGGTCACAGCCATCGCCAAGCGCTACCCGAACCTGCCGATCCAGATCGGCGGCGGTATCCGCTCCCTGGAAACCATCGAGCACTACGTGAAAGCGGGCGTGAGCTACGTGATCATCGGCACCAAAGCCGTGAAAGATCCGGCCTTCGTCGCTGAAGCGTGCCGCGCATTCCCGGGTAAGGTGATCGTTGGCCCTCGACGCTAAAGACGGTTTCGTCGCCACCGACGGCTGGGCTGAAATCAGCACCATCCAGGTGATCGACCTGGCCAAGCAGTTTGAAGCCGACGGCGTGTCCGCGATCGTTTATACCGACATCGCCAAAGACGGCATGATGCAGGGCTGCAACGTACCGTTCACCGCCGCGCTGGCCGCTGCCACGCGCATTCCGGTGATCGCGTCCGGTGGCATTCACAACCTCGGTGACATCAAGTCGCTGCTCGACGCCAAGGCGCCGGGCATCATCGGCGCGATCACCGGCCGCGCGATTTATGAGGGCACGCTTGATGTTGCAGAAGCCCAAGCCTTTTGTGATGGCTACGCGGCCAGATAAAACAGCTTCAAGTTGCAAGCTGCGAGCTGCAAGTAAGAGCGCGGCAGTGATCTGCTCTGTCTTGCAGCTTGAAGCTCCAAGCTTGCAACTCTTAATCGGAGATTAAGCCCATGGCGTTAGCCAAACGCATCATCCCTTGCCTGGACGTGGACAACGGCCGGGTCGTCAAAGGTGTGAAGTTCGAGAACATCCGCGACGCCGGTGACCCGGTGGAAATCGCCCGTCGCTATGACGAGCAGGGTGCCGATGAGATTACCTTTCTCGACATCACCGCCAGCGTCGATGGCCGCGACACCACGCTGCATACCGTCGAGCGCATGGCCAGCCAGGTGTTTATCCCGCTGACCGTGGGCGGTGGCGTGCGTACCGTGCAGGACATTCGCAACTTGCTGAATGCCGGCGCGGACAAGGTGTCGATCAACACCGCCGCCGTGTTCAACCCGGAATTCGTTGGCGAAGCGGCGCAGCATTTCGGCTCGCAATGCATCGTCGTCGCCATCGACGCGAAGAAGGTGTCACTGCCGGGCGAAACCCCTCGCTGGGAAATCTTCACCCACGGTGGCCGCAAGCCGACCGGCCTCGACGCCGTCGAGTGGGCGAAGAAGATGGAAGGCCTGGGCGCTGGTGAAATCCTCCTGACCAGCATGGACCAGGATGGCATGAAGAACGGCTTCGACCTGGGTGTTACCCGTGCGATCAGCGATGCGCTGGGCATTCCGGTGATCGCTTCCGGCGGTGTCGGTAACCTGCAACATCTGGCTGACGGCATTATCGAAGGCCACGCCAGTGCGGTGCTGGCGGCGAGTATTTTCCACTTCGGCGAATACACCGTGCAGGAAGCCAAGGCTTACATGGCCCATCGCGGCATCGTGATGCGCTAAAACCCATACAGGCCAGTGGACAGCATGGCGGGCTCAGGGCACTCTTGGGCACGCCATGGATTTCGGTAGCCCGACATGCTCAAACGTTTTCTTCTTGTCCTCGCCAGCGCTTCTCTGTTGCTCATCAACGCAGCCCGCGCCGAAGAAAGTCCCGCCACCGACCTGGTGCTGCTGACGGAAAACTTCCCGCCCTACAACATGGCGAAGAACGGCAAGAACTTCGCTCAGGACGAGAACATCAATGGCATCGCCGTGGACATCGTCCGCGAGATGTTCAAACGCGCCAACATCACCTACAGCCTGACCCTGCGTTTCCCCTGGGAGCGCATCTATAAGATCGCCCTGGAAAAACCCGGTTACGGCGTGTTTGTCATGGCGCGGCTGCCGGATCGCGAAAAGCTTTTCAAGTGGGTCGGCCCCATCGGCCCGGATGACTGGATCATGTTGGCCAAGGCTGACAGCAAGATCACCCTCGATACCCTGGAGCAGGCGCGCAAGTACAAGATCGGCGCCTACAAGGGCGACGCGATTGCCGAGACCCTGGCCAAGCAAGGCTTGAAGCCGATTGTGGTGCTACGGGATCAGGACAATGCGAAGAAGCTGGTGAGCGGGCAGATCGATCTGTGGGCCACCGGCGACCCGGCCGGGCGTTATCTGGCCCGCCAGGACGGCGTGACCGGGCTCAAGACCGTACTGCGCTTCAACAGCGCCGAGTTGTATCTGGCGCTGAATAAAGACGTGCCGGATGAGACCGTGGCCAAGTTGCAAGCGGCGCTGGACCAGTTGCGCAAGGAAGGCGTGGTTGACGAGATCATGGCGAAGTATCTCTGACTATTGGCTGCCCGTTCCCACGCTCCCGCGTGGTAACGCCGCCCGTGACGCTCTGCGTCACAGTGGACGCGGAGCGTCCATGGCTGCATTCCCACGCAGAGCGTGGGAGCGATCGTGTTTCAGCGGTACACGCCATCTCTGATCGTTCCCACGCTCCCGCGTGGTAACGCCTCCCGTGACGCTCTGCGTCACAGTGGACGCGGAGCATCCATGGCTGCATTCCCACGCAGAGCGTGGGAACGATCGTGTTTCAGCGGTACACGCCATCTTTTCCATGCGCAGCCGTCGCCCGATTGCTGCGCACACTGATCATCATTTTGATGTTGATCCAGTCAATCCCCAGAGCCTTCAGCTTCGGTAACTCACGTTCCAGCACCGCCAGTGTCTGCGGATACGGATGCCCGATCATCACCGCCGAACCCTGTTTGTGTGCGAGGCTGATCGCCGTCTGTAGCTGAGTGAAGATCGCCGCTTCCGTGCGTTCGTCATCGAGAAACACATCCCGCGAAACGCTCGCCAATCCGATCCTCTGTGCTTCAGCCGCGCCCACGGTTTGCGCGCTGGTGCGGCTGTCGACGAAGAATTTGTGCCGGCGCTGCAAGTCCGCCATCAGCCAGGCCATGGCCGGTTGTTGCGCGGTCATGCGGCTGCCCATGTGGTTGTTGATGCCGGCGGTGTACGGCACAGCCTTGAACGCCGCGTTGAGGCGTTTCTCCAGTTCTTCGATAGGCAGGTCAGGATGCCAGGCGAACGGGCCGGTGGCCGGGTCCATGGGCATGTGAAGAATGACGATCTTGCCGGCGCGATGGGCTTCGCGGGCGAATTCGGCGGCGTGGGGTGTGTCGGGCATGATCGCCGTCGTCACCGGGCCGGGCAGGGCGAGCACGCGACGATCCCGGGGCAGGTTCTGCCCCAGGTCATCGATGATCAGTGTCAGGTAGGCCTTGTGTGGCGTTGGCTTGGCGGGTTCCGCGTGAGCAGCACCCGCCAGGCAGCACACCAGAGCGAGGATCAACCGCAGGCGCATCTCAGCGGCCGGAGGTGATGCTCAGCCCTTTGAGCAGGCTCAGGGCCTGGGCCAGTTGGTAATCGTCATCCTGCGGCATCGCCTTGGCTTTGCTGCTGGACGTCGGCTTGTCGGCGCCGCCGTTGCCATTGCCCAAGTGACCTTGCAGATCGGCTTCCTTGAAGTACTCGCCGTCCTGCTCGTTGGTGATTTTGGCCTTGCGCACTTCGATGTCCGGGACGATGCCCTGGGCCTGGATCGAGCGACCGTTCGGCGTGTAATACAGCGCCGTGGTGATCTTCAGGGCGCGGTCGTTATTCAGCGGCAGCACGGTTTGTACCGAGCCTTTGCCGAAACTCGTGGTGCCCATGACCACTGCGCGTTTCTGATCCTGCAAGGCGCCGGCGACGATTTCCGACGCCGAGGCGCTGCCGCCGTTGATCAGTGCGACCATCGGCACGGCTTCGCTTTCGTCCTTGCCGGTGGCGGAGAAGCGCAGCTCGGAGTTGGCGATGCGGCCTTTGGTGTAGACGATCAGGCCCTTGGTGATGAAGTGATCGACCACTTCCACTGCTGCTTGCAGCACGCCGCCCGGGTTGTTGCGCAGGTCGAGGATGATGCCGTTGAGCTTCTTGCCATTGTCCTTGCGCAACTTTGCCAGGGCCTTGGAGACCTCTTCGCCGGTCTTGACCTGGAACTGGGTGATACGGATGTAGCCGTAGCCCGATTCCAGCAGCTGCGCCTTGACGCTCTTGACTTGGATGGTGGCGCGGGTCAGCACCACGTCGAAAGGTGTGCCGCCATCGCGGACCAGGGTCAGGGTGATTTTCTGGCCGATCTTGCCGCGCATCTTGTCCACGGCTTCGGTCATGCTCTGGCCGCGGGTCGGGGCGCCGTTGATCTTGACGATGAAGTCGCCAGCCTGGATGCCGGCCTTGGAGGCCGGGGTGTCATCGATCGGCGACACCACTTTAATGAAACCGTCCTCGGCACCGACTTCGATGCCCAGCCCACCGAATTCGCCGCTGGTGCTTTCCTGCAGCTCGGCGAAATCTTCCGGGCCCAGGTAGGCGGAGTGCGGGTCGAGGTTGCTGAGCATGCCCTTGATGGCATTTTCCAGCAGGGTCTTGTCATCGACCGGTTCGACATAGGCAGCCTTGATCCGGTCCATGACCTCGGCAAAGGTGCGCAACTCGTCCAGAGGCAATGGCGCCTTGGTGGTCGCAGCCGTGCCCGCAGGTGCAGGCGCTGGCGCCGTTGCCGGGGCAGGCTGAGCGGCAAACGCCAGAGGCGCGCCGATCACCAGGGCGATCGTCAGGGCCAGCGAGGTAAGGCGGGACAAATGCAGCATGTCGAACGAACTCCTAATGTAGGTGACTCAACGCCTATCCTTGCGCGCGGCACCATTGCGCCGGATCACTCGGGTGACCCTGCTGACGAATTGCGAAATACAGCGCCGGTGTGTCCTGCCCGCCGCTGTTACCGACAGTGGAGATGGACTCACCGGCTTTAACCACATCACCCGCAGACTTGAGCAGCGTCTGGTTGTGACCATAAAGACTCAAGAAACCGTTGCCGTGGTCCAGAATCACCAGCAGCCCCGCGCCGCGCAACCAATCGGCGAACACCACGCGACCACCGTGCACGGCATGCACCTGGCTGCCGGCGGAGGCGCTGATCATCACCCCATCCCACTTGGTCCGGGCATCATCGCCGCGGCTTTCGCCGAAGCGCGCCAACAGTCGACCATCAACCGGCCATGGAAGTTTGCCGCGGGCTGAAGCAAATGCGCCGCCGAAGGTCTCGCCTGAACTTGAAACCAGCGCGCCGGGTGTCGATTTAGGCGGTTTGCGTGGGGCATCAGTGTTGGCGTCGGCCTGTTCCTGAGCCTCACGTAAACGCTTTTTTTCGGCTTCCTGCTGGGCGATCAGCGCTTTTTGCCGCGCTTCTTCTGCCTCACGGGCCTGACGGGCCAGGGTTTCTTCAATGGTTTTAAGGACTTTAGACAGGTCTGCCTGATCCTGCTCGCGGGTGGCGAGCTTCTGATCGCGCGCCTTGACGTCGTCGTTGAGCTTGGCCAGGACTTTCTGCCGTTCCTGACGGACTTTGTCGAGTTCGTCGCGCTGGCTGTCGAGGCTACTTTTCTGCACCAGCAACTGCGCCTGTTGCATGGAGATGTCTTTTTCGACATTGGCCAGTTGGCGCAGGGTTTCGTTGAAATTCTTCAGCTGCTCCAGGCGGGCCTGGCTCAGGTAGTCGTAATAGGTGAGGGTGCGGGCGAATTTTTCCGGGTTCTGCTGGTTGAGCAGCAGTTTCAGGTACTCCTGACGGCCATTCTGATAGGCCGCGCGGGCCTGGATGGCGATCAGTCGCTGCTGTTCAATGCGCGCGCTCTGGAGTTTTTTTTTCTCACCATCGAGTCGCTGCAGCTCGGATTCGCTTTTCTTCAGCTCTTTTTGCAGAGCGTCGACCTGCTTCTCCAGCTTGCCCATCTCGGTCTCGGTGCCCTTGAGATCCTTTTGCACACCGGATTTTTCTTCCTGGAGCTTGCCCAGCAGTTTTTTCAGCTCGGCAATGTCCTGACGCGTGGCGTCCAACTGTTGTTGGGTTTGCGCGCGCTCGTCAGCAAAGGCCGGTTGGAGCAGGCAAGTCAGAGCAAGGGCTATCAGGACGCGAAGCATAGAGGCGGGCGACACCAGGGAAAGGGACGGCCTAGTATGCCCGCCAAGCGCCGCAAAAAAAACGCCTCAAAGGCAACTGCTTTGAGGCGTTCGTCATAAAAAGCCGTTTCGGGCTGTTTATAAGGGGCTTTTACGCTCAGACCAGGATCGAAGTGCCCGTCATTTCGGCCGGCTTCGCAAGGCCCATCAACATCAGCATGGTCGGCGCCACGTCCGCCAGCACGCCGCCATCGCGCACCTTGAAGTCACGCTTGCCGACATAAATGAACGGCACCGGCTCGGTGGTGTGGGCGGTGTGGGCCTGGTGGGTTTCTTCGTCGGACATTTTCTCGCAGTTGCCGTGGTCGGCGGTGATCAGCGCTTCGCCGCCGACTTTATCCAGGGCATCGACGATGCGCCCGACGCACAGGTCCAGGCATTCCACGGCTTTGATCGCGGCTTCAAGGTTACCGCTGTGGCCGACCATGTCGCCGTTGGCGTAGTTGACCACGATCACGTCATAACGCTGGTTGTCGATGGCGTCGACGATGCGGTCGGTGACTTCCGGGGCGCTCATCTCCGGCTGCAAGTCATAGGTAGCGACTTTTGGCGACGGGATCAAGATGCGTTCTTCGCCCGGGAACGGTTCTTCACGGCCGCCGGAGAAGAAGAAAGTTACGTGGGCATATTTTTCGGTTTCGGCGATGCGCAGTTGGGTCTTGCCGTTCTTCGCCAGGTAGTCGCCCAGCACGTTTTCCAGGCTGCCGGCGGCGAAGGCCGAAGGCGCAGGAATGCTCGCGGCGTATTGGGTCAGCATCACGAAGCCTGCCAGTTTCGGCTGGCGCGCACGTTCGAATTCCTTGAAGCCGTCCTCGACGAACACGCGGGTCAGTTCGCGGGCGCGGTCGGCGCGGAAGTTCATGAACACCACGGCGTCGCCGTCTTCGACTTTCACCGGCTCGCCGATGGAAGTGGCTTTGACGAATTCGTCACTCTCGCCACGTTCGTAAGCGGCTTGCAGGCCTTCCTGAGCGGTGGCGGCGTTGAATTCGCCCTTGCCGTCGACAATCAGGTTGTAGGCCTGGGCTACACGGTCCCAGCGATTGTCGCGGTCCATGGCGAAATAACGGCCGACAATGCTGGCGATCCGGCCTTTGCCGAGGGCCTGGAAGGTCGCGTCGAGCAGTTCGATGGACGACTGCGCGCTTTTCGGCGGCGTGTCGCGACCATCAAGGAAGGCGTGCAGGTAGATTTTTTCGGCGCCGCGCTTGAAGGCCAGTTCGGCCATGGCGACCAGGTGATCCTGATGGCTGTGCACGCCGCCGTCAGACAGCAGGCCCATGAAGTGCACGGCTTTGCCGGCGGCCACGGCTTTATCCACGGCGGCGCAGATGGTCGGGTTCTCGAAGAACTCGCCGTCGCGGATCGATTTGGTCACGCGGGTGAAGTCCTGATACACCACGCGACCGGCCCCGAGGTTCATGTGGCCGACTTCGGAGTTGCCCATCTGGCCATCGGGCAAGCCGACGTCCATGCCGCTGCCCGAGATCAGGCCGTTCGGCACGGTGGCCGACAGACGGTCCAGAACGGGCTTCCTGGCCGAGTACACGGCGTTGGCTTCGTGGCTCTCACTGTGACCGAAGCCATCGAGAATAATCAGGACCAAAGGTTTAGGCGTGGTAGTCATGGATTCCACTCGTGGCTGAGTTAAAAAGAGGGCGATGGAAAAGGGAGTGGCAGTTTAAAGCGAAGTTCCGACCGCGTCACCGCCGGACGGGGTTTGGCCCGCCATAGGGGCTGTGTATACTGGCCCACTTTTCACGCCCTGGAACCACCTTAAATGCTTGATCACCTGATTGCATTTGCCACCACCCACTATTTGCTGGCCGGTATTTTCGTTGTTCTGCTGGCTCTGCTGATCGCCCATGAGATGAAAGGCGGCGGTCGTAGCCTGAGCACCGGTGAACTGACCGGGCTGGTCAACAAGGACGCAGGCGTGGTGATCGACATCCGTTCGGCCAAGGATTTCGCCGCCGGCCATATCGTTGGCGCGCTGAACATTCCTCACGACAAACTGACTGCTCGTGTCGGCGAACTGAACAAGCACAAGGACAAGACCATCATCCTGGTCGACGCCCAAGGCCAGACCGCTGGCACCCACGCCCGCGAACTCTTGAAAGCCGGTTTCAACGCCGCCAAGCTGTCCGGCGGGATTTCCAGCTGGAAAGGCGACAACCTGCCGTTGGTGAAGTGAGATGAACAACGTCGTCGTCTATTCCAGCGATTACTGCCCTTACTGCTCGCGAGCCAAGTACCTGCTCGAGAACAAAGGCGTGGCCTTCGAAGAGATCAAGGTCGATGGCAAGCCGCAGGTGCGCGCCGCGATGGCTCAGAAGGCCGGACGCACGTCCGTGCCGCAGATCTGGATCGGCGAGCGCCACATCGGCGGTTGTGATGATTTGTTTGCCCTTGAGCGCGCGGGTAAGCTCGACGCCATGCTCAAGGCCTAGTGCCTCCCTATAAGACCCAAGATCAGAAAGGATCTGAGATGACTGACCAACAGAACACTGCAGCTAGCGAAGAAGAAAACGCACCGCAATTCTCCTTGCAGCGCATCTACGTACGTGACTTGTCCTTCGAAGCCCCGAAAAGCCCGGCGATCTTCCGCCAGCAGTGGGAACCGAGCGTCGGTCTGGATCTGAATACCCGTCAAAAGGCCCTGGAAGGCGACTTCCACGAAGTCGTGCTGACCTTGTCCGTGACCGTGAAAAACGGTGAGAACGGCGAAGTGGCGTTCATCGCTGAAGTGCAACAGGCCGGGATCTTCCTGATCAAGAACCTGGACGACGCCTCGATGAGCCACACCCTCGGCGCGTTCTGCCCGAACATCCTGTTCCCGTACGCTCGCGAAACCCTGGACAGCCTGGTGACCCGTGGTTCGTTCCCGGCTCTGATGCTGGCTCCGGTGAACTTCGACGCGCTGTACGCACAAGAACTGCAACGCATGCAGGCCTCGGGCGAAACCCCGACTGTGCAATAAGCGTTCGATGCCGTAACGAAAAAAGCGCCGTAACAGGCGCTTTTTTCATGGGCGGGATGAAACGGCGGCGGATTTGATCGTTCCCACGCTCCGCGTGGGAATGCTTCTAGGGACGCTCCGCGTCCAGTGACGCGGAGCGTCACGGGCTGCATTCCCATGCAGAGCGTGGGAACGATCAGGTCGCAGGGTTACTTGAAACCCAATTGACGCCAGCCTTCATACACCGCGACAGCCACGGTGTTCGACAGGTTCAGGCTGCGGCAGCCTTCGCGCATCGGCAGGCGCAGGCGTTGTTCGCCGGGCAGGGCGTCGAGCACGTCGGCGGGCAGGCCACGGCTTTCCGGGCCGAACAGGAAGGCGTCGCCCTCGGCGAAGCTGGCATCATGGAACGGTCGCGAGCCCTTGGTGGTGAACGCGAACAGCCGTGGATGGCCCAGGCTTTCCAGGCAGCTGGCGAGGTCGGCGTGGCGTTGCAGGGTGGCGTACTCGTGGTAATCGAGGCCGGCCCGGCGCAGGCGCTTGTCGTCCATCTCGAAGCCCAACGGCTCGATCAAATGCAGGTGGCAGCCACTGTTGGCGCACAGCCTGATAACGTTGCCGGTATTCGGCGGAATTTCTGGTTGGAAAAGGATGACGTGAAACATGCACGGCTCCGAAGGTAAAGATGAGCGGCATTCTACGCCGCCCGTGGACAACCGTTCGAAACTATTCCCGCGGGTGATCGGTTCGCTGGCGATTGTCGGGATGATGGTCGGGCTGATGATCGGTCGCCTGACCACTCCCGACCCCAGCGAATTGCAGCAGGTCGAGGTCACCGGCGATGGGTTGGTGGTGTGGTTCAACAACGAACCCAAGACCCACGGCGAGGTTGTGGACGGCAGCGTTGCGTTGCTGTTTGAGGCTGAAGGCAAGGCGCAGAAAGGCCAACTCAAGGTCAACGGCAAAGACGTGAACTGGCGCGTGCGGTTGAGTGATGGGGGGTTGTTGCTGACGGTGGTGGCGGCCCGGCCACTGCTGGGCGAGTGGGCCGGTCGCGAGGTCGACGACCGCTGGCGGCTGGAGATCCATCTCCGGGAGCAATAAAAGAGGGAATCCCCGGCCTGCCTGTACCAAGGTTCCCAAAACGGCAGGGACTCGCGCATTGCGTGCAAGTCCCGGTGTAAAGAAGGAACCCCTGACCTGCCTGTATCAAGGGCCCCAAAACGGGTTGGGCTCGTCGCCAGTGCGGTGTGAGCCCGATGTAAAGATGGGAATCCCCGGCCTGCCTGTACCAAGGTCCCCGAAACCGGGTAGTGAACTGAATCACTGAATGGACTATTGCAGGGGGCGTGCCAGGTTTTAATAAAATGAAACACAAAGCCGTGTTAAAGCGCTGAAAGCCCCGTTATCCGGGGCTTTGCCATTTTTGTAAGTTGGGTTTCATTGCGAGGGAAGGCGGGATTTGAGATCGGTCGCCGTGCGCGATTGCGGTTCACGGTGCATTGCGGCGGTGCACGATGGGCCCGCGAACACAATGATTGATCGTTCCCACGCTCTGCGTGGGAATGCCTCAATGGACGCTCTGCGTCCGCTTTGGGACGCGGAGCGTCCCGGGCTGCATTCCCACGCGGAGCGTGGGAACGATCAAGATTTAAAGGCTGTTTAACCCTCTTCCGCCTCATCATCATCCCCACCATCAACCTTCATCCCCAATTCCTTGATCTTGCGCGTCAGGGTATTGCGCCCCCAACCCAGCAAAACCGCAGCATCGCGGCGGCGGCCGGCGGTGTGTTTGAGGGCGGTTTCGATCATGATCCGCTCGAACGCCGGCACGGCGCTGTCGAGCAGGCTCGACTGGCCGCGAGCCAGTGCCTGATCAGCCCACTGGCGCAGCGCTTGCTCCCAGTTGGTCACCGGCGCCGAGTCCTGCGGCAGGTTCAGCAACTCCGGTGGCAGGTCGCTGATGTGCACTTCGCGACCCGAAGCCATCACCGTGATCCAGCGGCAGGTGTTCTCCAACTGACGCACGTTGCCGCCCCACGGCAGGTTCTTCAGGTATTCCTCGGTCTCGCTTTTGAGCAGCTTCGGCTCCACCGCCAGTTCTTGCGCGGCGCGGCTGAGGAAGTGCTTGGCCAGGGTCGGGATGTCTTCGCGACGGTCCGACAGCCGTGGGATGTGAATGCGGATCACGTTGAGGCGGTGGAACAAGTCCTCACGGAATTTCCCGGCGTGGACCAGGGTTTCCAGGTTCTGGTGGGTCGCAGCGATGATGCGCACATCGACCTTCACCGGCGTATGACCGCCGACGCGGTAAAACTCGCCGTCAGCCAGCACCCGCAGCAAACGGGTCTGGGTGTCCGCCGGCATGTCGCCGATTTCATCGAGGAACAGCGTGCCGCCGTCCGCCTGCTCAAAACGCCCGCGACGCAGGTTGGCCGCGCCAGTGAACGCGCCTTTCTCATGGCCGAACAGCTCGGATTCCATCAGATCCTTGGGGATCGCCGCCATGTTCAACGCAATGAACGGCGACGCCGCCCGAGGGCTGTGGCGGTGCAGGGCGTGGGCCACCAATTCTTTACCGGTGCCGGATTCGCCGTTGATCAGCACGGTGATGTTGGAGTGGCTCAAGCGCCCGATGGCACGAAACACTTCCTGCATCGCCGGCGCTTCACCGATGATTTCCGGGGTGCGGGTCAACGCGACCGGGACTTCCAGGCCTTGCTGTTCCTGAGCGTGCTGGTTGGCGCGCTTGACCAGGGACACCGCTTCATCGACATCAAAGGGTTTTGGCAGGTATTCGAACGCGCCGCCCTGATACGAGGCCACCGCGCTGTCGAGGTCGGAGTGGGCGGTCATGATGATGACCGGCAGCCGTGGGTGTTGTTCGCGAATCCGCGCCAGAAGGTCCAGGCCACTGGCACCCGGCATGCGGATGTCGGAGATGATCACGTCCGGCTGCTGGCGCGCCAGGCGGCTCATCACACCATCGGCGCTGTCGAAGCTTTGCGTGGTCATGCCTTCTTGCTGCAAGGCCTTTTCCAGGACCCAACGGATAGAACGGTCGTCATCGACGATCCACACGGTTTCACTACGGCTCATGTCGATGTGGCTCCTTGTTCCAGTGGCAGAAAGATCGAGAACGTGGTGTGGCCTGGGTGGCTGTCACACTCGATCAGGCCCTGGTGCTGGCTGATGATGTTCTGGGTAATGGCCAGGCCCAGCCCGGTACCGTCCGGGCGGCCGCTGACCATGGGAAAGAAGATGGTTTCCTGCAACTCCGCAGGGATGCCAGGGCCGTTGTCGATGATCTCGATCTTGGTCACCAGGCGATGGCGCACATGGCCGATGGTGAACTGGCGCATGGCGCGGGTGCGCAGGCTGATGCGGCCCAGGCGCAGTTCGTTCTGGCTGCTGATGGCCTGCATTGCGTTGCGCACGATATTGAGGACGGCCTGAATCATCTGTTCGCGGTCGATCAGGACGTCGGGAATGCTCGGGTCGTAGTCGCGCACCAAGGTGATGCAGCCCTGGCTTTCGGCCTCGACCAACTGACTGACCCGCTCCAGCACCTCGTGAATGTTGCACATGGCCAGGGACGGCAGCTTGTTCGAGCCAAGCATGCGGTCCACCAGGTTTCGCAGGCGGTCGGCTTCTTCGATGATCACGTTGGTGTAGTCGCGCAGGCTTTCTTCCGGCAGCTCACGGGCTAGCAGTTGTGCGGCGCCGCGAATCCCGCCCAGCGGGTTCTTGATTTCGTGAGCGAGGCCGCGCACCAGCATCTTGCTGGTTTCCTGCTTCGACAGCTGCGCCTCTTCCTTGGTGATGCGCAGCAAGCGGTCACGGGGATGCACTTCCAGCAACAGCATCGTGTCGCCATTGCTCAGGATCGGCGTGACCGCGTAATCGACGGTCAGGGTCTGGCCGGTCAGGGCGGTGAGCATCGCTTCGCGCTTGGTGAACGGGTGCGCCTGCTCGACCGCCTGGCGCAGGGAATTCAGCGCTTCGGTGGATTCGGTGAACAACTCACTGATGAACTGCCCATGGCTGCGCTGGCCGCTGATGGCCAGGAGCATCTCCGCCGCCGGGTTCATGTACTCGAGGCGCAGTTCGGCGTCGAGCAGGATGGTGGCGGTGGTCAGGTTGTCGAGTAATAGCCGATGCAGTGCGTCGCTAATGGTCATCCGGACCTCTTTTGGAGCAGGGGCGCGCCCATGAACTGAGCGCTGATGCGGGGAAAATGCAAAAACCAAACCAAAGCTCCGAAAAGAAGCGTTTAAGGCCTGAAACGGGCGTTTAGCGCTCGATCGCGTGGCGTTCTGCCAGCTTTCGCGGGTACTTTCGAACCAAAATGGGTTTCGATGTGGGTACGGTGCAACCGATTGCACCAATATAGTGCGCAAAGCTGAACGAGGTTAGAAGAACTTCAGGAAGGGGTTTTTTTCTTCAGGAGGTTTGTCTTTGAGCGGACATTCCGGCCGTTGGCCGTAGTCGGTGAGGGTGCAGGGCTTGACCTGGCGCTTCTGCGCCAGCGAGATGCGCAGCATGTGGAAGGGTTGATTGGCCGTGCGCTCGACGGTGCGACCCTGTTCGTCGAGGATTTCTACCGACAGGTTGTGACTGCCACGGTCGAGATTGCTCAGGGCGAACACCGGACTGAGGCCCGGCTCGGCGGTGGGCTGGCCGTCGAGTAGCAAACGGTAGCGATGCCCCGGTTGCAGGCCGGGTTCGCTGGTAACGCTGACAATCACCTCGCCGGCGCTGCTGCGGATTGTCGCGTCGGGTTCTGGCACCAGTACGCGCAGCATGTCGTAGTGGAACGGCGGTTTTACTTCGGACTTTTGTGCGGCGATCACCGGCGCTGCCTTGGTCGGGTTGGCCGACATGCGATTGCTGGTGGCCAGCGGCACACGCTTGGCGTTGCCGGGGCGCGGTTGATCGGTGAAGACCCGATTGCCCTGGGCGTCGACGTAGGTATAGACGTCAGCCATCGCTGTCAGGCTGCTGAACAAAAGCAGTGCGCCCATCAGCCAGCGGCTCAAGGCGTATGCACCCGCTGCACGGTGAAGGTCACGCTGGGGCTTTGCTGGATGACGTCCTCTCCGCTGATCACCTGGACCGCGAGGCTGTGTTCGCCGCGATCCACATTCACCAGTTGCAGGATCGGCACGTTGCTCGGCTGGCCATAAGGCTGCTCGTCCAGCAACAACCGGAACTGATGCGGGCCTTGCAGGCGCGGCTTGATCAGCACATTGACGGTGAAGGTGCCGTTGTTGGCGCGCAGGGCTTCGGTGGTGGGCAGGCCCGTCAACTCCAGCACCTCGTAGGCGTGGCGGGGTTGTTCACGGCTGCTGGCCTCGACGGGAGCGGCGGGCGGCGCCGAGGGCGCGACGCTGTTGAGCGGCGGCAACTCCACCGGCTGCGCTTTGACGCCATCGGGCGGTTGATTGCTGTAGGCGGTGTTGCCGTTGGCGTCGGTGTACTTATAGATCTGCGCTGCGGCGGGCAGGGCGATCAACAGCAGCATCAGGAGAAAACCACGACCCATAAAAATCGACCGGAAGCGAAGGCGTTGGGTTGCAGCATAGGTCAGGGCTGGCGATAGACCCAAGTTGTAAACATCTTGGAATGGAAAAGCAGGATTGATCGTTCCCATGCTCTGCGTGGGAATGCCTCAAGGGACGCTCCGCGTCCAGTGACGCGGAGCGTCACGGGCTGCATTCCCACGCGGAGCGTGGGAACGATCACCAACAGGGCGATCAGGTAAACGAGCGCCCACAAAAAAGGCCTCCCGAAGGAGGCCTCTTTTTGTCACGCCGCGTAGCGCAGCGCTACCGGATCAGCAGCTGTAGTACAGCTCATATTCCAGTGGGTGTACGAAGGTGCGGACCTTGATTTCTTCTTCGCTTTTCAGAGCGATGTAAGCGTCGATGAAGTCGTCGGAGAATACGCCGCCTTTGGTCAGGAACGCGCGACCCTTGTCCAGCTCTTCCAGGGCTTCTTTCAGGCTGCCGCAAACTTGTGGGATCTCTTTCGCCTCTTCAGGCGGCAGGTCGTACAGGTTTTTGTCAGCTGCGTCGCCAGGGTGGATCTTGTTCTGGATGCCGTCCAGGCCAGCCATCAACAGTGCAGCGAAGCCCAGGTATGGGTTGGCTGCCGGATCCGGGAAGCGGGCTTCGATACGGCGAGCGCGAGGGCTGGACACGTAAGGAATACGGATCGAAGCGGAACGGTTGCGCGCCGAGTAGGCCAGCATTACCGGAGCTTCGAAACCTGGGACCAGACGCTTGTAGGAGTTGGTCGACGGGTTGGTGAAGCCGTTCAGGGCCTTACCGTGCTTGATGATGCCGCCGATGAAGTACAGGGCGGTGTCGGACAGGCCGGCATAACCTTCGCCAGCGAAGGTGTTCTTGCCATCTTTGGCGATGGACAGGTGAACGTGCATACCCGAACCGTTATCGCCGTACAGAGGCTTAGGCATGAAGGTCGCGGTGCGGCCGTAAGCCACAGCTACGTTGTGCACGCAGTACTTGAGGGTCTGAACTTCGTCAGCCTTGGCGACCAGGGTGTTGAACTTCACACCGATTTCGTTCTGGCCGGCAGTCGCCACTTCGTGGTGGTGAACTTCGATGACCAGGCCCATTTCTTCCATGGCGTTGCACATGGAGGTACGGATTTCGTGGTCGTGGTCGAACGGAGGCACCGGGAAGTAGCCGCCTTTGATACCTGGACGGTGGCCGTGGTTACCGCCTTCGATGTCCTGGTCGGACATCCACGAACCCTGTTCGGAGAAGATTTTGAACATCGAGCCGGAGATGTCGGACTTGAACTTCACCTGGTCGAAGATGAAGAACTCAGGCTCTGGACCTACGAATACGGTGTCGCCGATACCGGTCGACTTCAGGTATTCCTCGGCACGCTTGGCGATCGCACGCGGGTCGCGATCGTAGCCTTGCATGGTCGAAGGCTCGATGACGTCGCAAACGATGATCAGCGTTGGGTCTTCGGTGAACGGGTCGAGAACGGCAGTGCTGTCGTCCGGCAGCAGGATCATGTCGGAGGCTTCGATGCCTTTCCAGCCAGCGATGGAGGAACCGTCGAACATTTTGCCTTCTTCGAAGAAAGCTTCATCCAGCGCATCGCGAGCCGGCATGGTCACGTGGTGCTGAGTGCCTTTGGTGTCCGTGAAGCGCAGATCAATCCACTTGACGTCATGATCTTTGATGAGTTGAACCGACTTCGACATAGTGTCCTCCGGGTGGCTTCGGGCTTAGTAGTGGATGCCCTTAGAATGTGGGTGATGCCGGCGCGAATACTCTGCCAAGGCAACCTGCCTCACAAGGGAGCAAATTGCATGCCAGTGCCCCACCATGGGTTTTTTGCCCCAATTTCACGCTTATAGAGGTGCAAAGCGTCGCAAAGCTGAAATAAGCGCCCTGTAATGTAGCGTCTATTTCCACAAATGACCCGTTTTGGTGCGCGCGAAACCTTCTGCATATTAACTGGTTAAACCTTGAGCAATTTCCGCTATAATCCGCGCCCCCCTTTTTCGGCTGGCCCAGCGCGCGCTGTTTTCATGAAACTAATCGTAAAAGTCTTTCCCGAGATCACCATCAAGAGCCGCCCGGTACGGATGCGTTTCATCCGCCAGTTGGCCAAGAACATCCGTGCCGTGCTCCGCGATCTGGACCCGGCTGTGGTGGTGAACGGTGTGTGGGACAACCTCGAGCTGGAAACCCGCGTCACTGAGCCCCGGGCCCTGAAGGAGATGACCGAGCGCCTGAGCTGCATGCCGGGCATCGCGCATTTCCTGCAGGTCGACGAATACCCGCTGGGTGACTTCGACGACATCGTGGCCAAGTGCAAAGCGCACTACGGCGATGCCTTGGCCGGGAAGATCTTTTCGGTGCGCTGCAAGCGCGGCGGGCACCACACCTTCACGTCCATGGACGTGGAGAAATACGTCGGCAGCCAGCTGCGTCGTCAGTGCGGCGCCGCCGGGATTTCCCTGAAAGAGCCGGAAATCGAAGTTCGCATCGAAATTCGCGACCAACGGTTGTATGTGATCCACAGCCAGCACAACAGCATCGGCGGTTATCCGCTGGGAGCGCTGGAACAGACGCTTGTACTGATGTCCGGCGGCTTTGACTCGACAGTCGCCGCCTACCAGATCATGCGCCGTGGCCTGATGAGCCATTTCTGCTTCTTTAACCTGGGCGGCAGGGCCCATGAACTGGGCGTCATGGAAGTCGCGCACTTCATCTGGAAGAAGTACGGCAGCTCCCAACGCGTGTTATTTGTCAGTGTGCCGTTCGAGGAAGTACTGGGAGAAATTCTCGGGAAAGTCGATAACAGTCATATGGGCGTAGTTTTGAAGCGTATGATGTTGCGCGCTGCATCGAAGATTGCCGATCGGCTCGATATCGATGCGCTGGTCACCGGTGAGGCGATCTCCCAGGTTTCGAGCCAGACGTTGCCGAACCTGTCCCTGATCGACTGTGTGACCGAGAAGCTGGTCTTGCGCCCGCTGATCGCCAGTCACAAGCAGGACATCATCGACCTGGCCAACGAAATCGGCACCGCCGACTTCGCCAAGCACATGCCCGAATACTGCGGGGTCATCTCGGTGAACCCCAAGACCCACGCCAAGCGCAACCGCGTGGAGTACGAAGAACAACAGTTCGACATGGCGGTCCTCGAGCGTGCGCTCGAAAACGCCAAACTGGTGCCGATCGATCGCGTGATCGACGAATTGGGCCAGGACTTGCAGATCGAAGAAGTCAGCGAAGCTCTGGCGGGCCAGATCATCATCGACATCCGTCACCCGGATGCCGCTGAAGACGAGCCGCTGGAACTGGCTGGCATTGAGGTACAGACGATGCCGTTTTATGCATTGAACGCTCGTTTCAAGGAACTGGACCCTACTCGCCAGTACCTGCTGTATTGCGACAAAGGCGTGATGAGTCGCCTGCATGCCCACCATTTGCTCAGTGAGGGGCATGCCAATGTGCGCGTTTATCGACCGAGCTAAGTGCCCGGGGCTGTTTGCCTGTGGCCTGCGTCACCGGCCCCCCGACGCCGCCGTCAAGCTGTAACGGCTTTGCCGGACTCTACTGTTAATCGCTGCCAAGACTTGTCAGCACACCGAATCCTCTGATCGAGATACACAAGTGATCGAAAATCTACGCAACATCGCCATCATTGCTCACGTTGACCATGGTAAAACCACCCTGGTAGACAAACTCTTGCGTCAATCCGGCACCCTGGAGCGCAACGAGCTCAACGACGAGCGCGTGATGGACTCCAACGACCAGGAGAAAGAGCGCGGTATTACCATTCTGGCGAAAAACACCGCCATCAACTGGAACGGCTACCACATCAACATCGTGGACACCCCGGGCCACGCCGACTTCGGCGGCGAAGTTGAACGCGTAATGTCGATGGTTGACTCCGTTCTGCTGCTGGTTGACGCTCAAGACGGCCCTATGCCGCAAACCCGTTTCGTGACCAAGAAGGCTTTCGAAGCCGGCCTGCGTCCAATCGTGGTGATCAACAAGGTCGACCGTCCAGGCGCGCGTCCGGACTGGGTTCTGGACCAGATCTTCGACCTGTTCGACAACCTCGGTGCTACCGAAGAACAGCTGGACTTCAAAGTCGTCTACGCCTCGGCCCTGAACGGCATTGCCGGTCTGGAACACACCGACATGGCTGAAGACATGACCCCGCTGTACCAGTCGATCGTCGACAACGTACCAGCACCGAAAGTTGACCGTGACGGTCCGTTCCAGATGCAAATCTCGGCACTGGACTACAACAGCTTCCTGGGCATCATCGGCGTTGGCCGTATCGCTCGTGGTCGCGTCAAGCCGAACACCCAGGTTGTGGCGATCGATGCCGACGGCAAGCGCCGTAACGGCCGTATCCTGAAGCTGATGGGTCACCACGGTCTGCACCGTGTCGACGTTGACGAAGCAGCTGCCGGCGACATCGTCTGCATCAGCGGCTTCGATTCGCTGTTCATCTCCGACACTCTGTGCGACCCACTGAACGTTGAAGCGATGAAGCCGCTGACCGTTGACGAACCAACCGTTTCGATGACCTTCCAGGTTAACGACTCGCCGTTCTGCGGCCGTGAAGGCAAGTTCGTCACCAGCCGTAACATCAAAGAGCGTCTGGACAAAGAACTGCTCTACAACGTTGCCCTGCGCGTTGAAGAAGGCGACACCGCCGACAAGTTCAAAGTCTCCGGCCGTGGTGAGCTGCACCTCTCGGTACTGATCGAAACCATGCGTCGCGAAGGCTTCGAAATGGGTGTTGGTCGTCCGGAAGTGATCATCCGTATGGTTGACGGCGTTAAGCACGAACCGTACGAAAACGTGACCATCGACCTGCCAGAAGAATCGCAAGGTTCGATCATGGAACAGATCGGTATCCGTAAAGGCGACCTGACCAACATGGTTCCGGATGGCAAGGGCCGTGTGCGCCTTGAGTACAACATCCCGGCTCGTGGCTTGATCGGTTTCCGTAACGAGTTCCTGACCCTGACCTCCGGTGCAGGCATCCTGACCTCGATCTTCGACCGTTACGACGTGATGAAGTCCGGCGACATGTCCGGCCGTCAGAACGGCGTGCTGGTTTCGGTGGCTACCGGTAAGGCGCTGACTTACTCGCTGGAAACCCTGCAAGCTCGCGGCAAACTGTTCCTGGGTCACGGCGAAGACGTGTACGAAGGTCAAATCGTCGGCATCAACAGCCGCGACAACGACCTGGGCGTCAACCCAACCAAAGGCAAGAAGCTCGACAACATGCGTGCCTCGGGTAAAGACGAAACCATCGCTCTGGTTCCGCCTATCCGTTTCACCCTGGAACAAGCGCTGGAATTCGTTCAAGAAGACGAATTGTGCGAAGTCACTCCTAAGTCCATCCGTCTTCGCAAGAAGATCCTGGGCGAAAGCGAGCGTACCCGCGCTGCCAAGAAGTCCGGTAACTGAGTTACTTAGTTAGCTGACAAAAAAACGCCCCCGACCGCAAGGTCGGGGGCGTTTTTGTTTGTCTGGCGGAAGATGATCGTTCCCACGCTCTGCGTGGGAATGCCTCAATGGACGCTCCGCGTCCGCTTTGGGACGCAGAGCGTCCCGGGCTGCATGCCCACGCGGAGCGTGGGAACGATCATCGGGCAGTGAGATTGCGGATCAGAATTTCTCGAGGGTACGCCGGCTCTCGCTGCTCTCACGCGCCACTGCTTTGGGCTTGTAAGCGCAATACCCCGGCCGCGGCCCGATTTTCGGGTGGTTGCGGCAAGTATCCGGGCGCTTTTCATAAATAGTGCACAGACGGCTCTTACGATCCAGGTACAGGCAATCGTTGTTGCTCATGCGCTGGAGAGTGAAGATCTCGGACTTCTGGTTGTAACGCTCGACGATCCCTTCCTTCTGCAAGCGCTTGGCGATGTTCTTCGCCGGCTCGCCACGTTCGAACTCGTCGACGATGCCGATGCGGATCAGATCCTTGATCTTGACCTCGACCGGCAAGGTGCAGCAGCTCGACACGCAGGAACCGCACATCGGGGCAGAATATTTGGCCCAGGTATCGAGGCGGTCGATCTCCGCGGCGGCGATCAGGTTGGACTTCATCATCGGTTGTTACCAGCGTGTGCATCAGGGCGCGCGATCATACCGGGACTGGTGGATTTTTGAACAACCTTTCGCCAGTTTTTTTCTGAAAGGCCCCATAAACACCGTTAATCCGGCACGGCCCCTGCATTGATTCAGGCACGTGCCAATGTAATGCCGACCTATCTCGCACTATCAGGAAAAACTGCCGAACCAGAGCCCATACCGCCTGTCAGACCGTCTAGGCTCAGACAACTCAAAGCTCGCTCGAGGTCTTATCGATGACTCAAGAACCACTTGTTCGCGAAGCAGAGGTGGCCGCATTCCGCGACGCCGTCTTGACCAAACTCACCTACGCGGTGGGCAAAGACCCGGACCACGCCTTCGACCACGACTGGTTCGAAGCCATTGCCCTGGCAGCGCGCGACCACATGGTCGAGCACTGGATGGACCACACCCGGCAGATCTACCGCAAAGGGCAGAAACGGGTGTACTACCTGTCCCTGGAATTTCTCATCGGCCGCTTGCTCTACGACAGCCTGAGCAACCTCGGCCTGCTCGACGTCGCCCGCGAAGCGCTGACCGAGCTCGGCGTCGACCTCGAACGCATCCGCCTGCTGGAGCCCGATGCGGCGCTGGGCAACGGCGGCCTCGGTCGTCTGGCCGCCTGCTTCATGGAAAGCATGTCGACCCTCGGCATCGCCGGCCACGGCTACGGCATTCGTTATGAGCACGGTTTGTTCCGCCAGGCCATCGTCGATGGCTGGCAGCAGGAGCAGACCGAACACTGGCTGGATTTCGGTAACCCGTGGGAGTTCGAACGGCCAGAGGTCGTGTACCCGATCGGCTTTGGCGGCAGCGTCGAAACTGTCACCGACGATACGGGCAAGTCCCGGCAAGTCTGGACTCCGGTGGAAACCGTGCGGGCGATTGCCTACGACACCCCGGTGGTCGGCTGGCGCGGTGCCAGCGTCAACACCCTGCGCTTGTGGCGCGCCCGCGCCGTGGAAGATTTGCACCTGGAACGCTTCAACGCCGGTGACCACTTGGGCGCCGTGGCCGAAGTCGCCCGGGCCGAAAGTATTTCCCGCGTGCTTTACCCGGCGGACAGCACCGAAGCCGGCCAGGAACTGCGCCTGCGCCAGGAATACTTCTTCGTCGCCGCGTCCCTGCAGGATTTGCTGCGCCGCCATCGCAACATGCACACCTCGGTGCTGACCCTGGGTGACCACGCGGCGATCCAGCTCAACGACACTCACCCATCAATCGCCGTGGCCGAGCTGATGCGTCAGTTGGTCGATGTCTACGATGTCGCGTGGGATGCCGCGTGGCAGGTCACGGTCGATACGCTGTCGTACACCAACCACACGCTGCTGCCGGAAGCGCTGGAAACCTGGCCGGTCGGCTTGATGGAACGCATGCTGCCACGACACATGCAGATCATTTACCTGATCAACGCCCAGCACATCGATTCGCTGCGGGCCAAAGGCATCCACGACTTCGACGTGCTGCGCGCGGTGTCGCTGATCGAGGAAGACAATGGCCGCCGCGTGCGCATGGGCAACCTCGCATTCCTCGGTTCCCACAGCGTCAACGGTGTATCCGCATTGCACACGCAACTGATGCGTAAAACCGTGTTCTCCGAACTGCACAAGCTCTACCCGGAACGGATCAACAACAAAACCAACGGCATCACGTTCCGCCGCTGGCTGTATCAGGCCAACTCCGAACTGACCTCGATGCTGGTCGATGCGCTGGGTCCTGACTTGCTGGATAACCCGGAAGAGCGCTTGCTCGATCTGCAGCCGTTCGCCGAGAAACCCGCGTTCCGCAAGGCCTTCGCCGAACAGCGCCTGCACAGCAAGAAAGCCCTGGCGTACCTGATTCACGAACGGCTGGGCATCGCGGTCAACCCGGCGGCGATGTTTGACGTGCAGGTGAAAAGGATCCACGAATACAAGCGCCAGTTGCTCAACCTGCTGCACACCGTCGCGCTGTACCAGGCGATTCGTGCCGAGCCGGAAATCGACTGGGTGCCGCGCGTGAAGATCTTCGCCGGCAAGGCCGCGGCGAGTTATCACCAAGCCAAGTTGATCATCAAGCTGACCAACGACATCGCCCGGGTGGTCAACAACGACCCGACCGTGCGCGGCTTGCTCAAGGTGGTGTTCCTGCCCAACTACAACGTCAGCCTGGCGGAGAGCATCATTCCGGCGGCGGATTTGTCGGAGCAGATTTCCACCGCCGGTTTCGAGGCGTCGGGCACCAGCAACATGAAGTTCGGCCTCAACGGCGCGCTGACCATCGGCACCCTCGATGGCGCCAACGTCGAAATGAGCGAGCGCATTGGCGTGGAGCACATGTTCATCTTCGGCCTCAGCGCGCAACAGGTCGAAGCGCGCAAGCAGAACCATGAGTTCAACGCCGCGCCGGACATTGCCGCGTCCCATCGCCTCAACGACGTGTTGCAAGCGATTCGCGGCGGGGTGTTCTCGCCGGATGATCCGTCGCGCTACACCGGGCTGATCGATTCGCTGATCGACTACGACCGCTTCCTGGTCTGCGCCGATTTCGACTCCTATTGGGACGCACAGATGCGCGTTGAAGCGCACTGGCATGACTCCCAGGCATGGTGGCGGTCGGCGGTGCTGAACACGTCGCGGATGGGCTGGTTCTCGTCGGATCGGACGATTCGTGAGTACGCGACCGATATCTGGAAGGCTTTGGAGTAACTTTTAGCAATAATTGCGAGCAAGGCCCAACGTACGTTGGGCCGGATCGATATACTAAGCGTCAGTTTTGCCGGATGTTTCAGTGGCGTCTGCGCGAACGCTTTCGCGGGCAAGCCTCGCTCCTACAGGTTTTGCGTGTGCCATGGATTGGGCCACGACACATAACCTGTAGGCGCGAGGCTTGCCCGCGAAGACGTCAGCACAGACGACGCCAGGCTTCTGGACTTGCCCGCCAATGGGCCGCTTAGGGATATCGACCATGCAATGGATTTTCATGCTGATTGGCTTGGTGCTCGGCTGGGTACTCGATGAGTCACTCAGCGATGCGCTGTTGGGCGGGTTGCTCGGGTTGGGCATTGGCCAGGCCATTCACATTGCCCGTTTGCACGCGCAAGCGGCCCGGCACCATCAACTGCTTGAGCAGACGCAGGTTGCGCTCAATACGTTGCTGCAACGGGTCAGGACGCTAGAGGCGTCCGGCGTCATGCCGCCGCACGCCACGCCAGCCGAAGCCGCTCAGGCTGACGTCAGCGAACCCGTCGCCACCCCCGAATTCATCCTCGACGACGTTCACCTCGACATCCCCGTCAAAGCCCCCGCCCAATCCCCGGAACTGGTGTGGACACTTCCGCCCGAACTCCAATCGATCACCGCCACCCCCACCGAGGCCAGCCGTCCGCTGCCCGCCGATGTCTGGACCCCGGAGCCGGTCGCCCGTGAACCGCGTCAACCGGCGGCCCCACGCGAACCTAATGTGTTCGACCGCGCGATCATGGGCGCGCGCAACTGGCTGTTCGGCGGCAACACCGTGCTGCGGGTGGGCGTGGTGCTGTTGTTCCTCGGTCTGGCCTTCCTGCTGCGCTACGCCACTGAAGGCATGGTGGTGCCGATCGAGATGCGTTACGCCGGGGTTGCCGCCAGTGCCCTGGGCTTGCTCGGTCTGGGCTGGTGGCTGCGCCATCGCAACAGCCAATACGCGCTGATGTTGCAAGGCACCGGGATTGCCGTGTTGTACCTGACGGTGTTCGCCGCCATGCGCTTGCATCCGCTGCTCGACCCAACGGCAGCCTTGGGCTTGCTGGTGGCGGTGACGGTGTTCTCGGCGATCCTGGCGATCACCCAGGATTCCCTGGCCCTGGCCTGCGTCGCTGCACTGGGCGGTTTCGCCGCGCCGATCCTGACGTCCACCGGCTCCGGTAACCACGTCGCGTTGTTCAGCTACTTCGCGCTGCTCAACACCGGCATCCTCGCCATCGCCTGGTTCAAGGCCTGGCGTCCGCTCAACCTGATCGGTTTTGTCGGCACCTTCGGCATCGGTTTCGCCTGGGGGGTGCGCTCCTACACGCCGGAACTGCTGTGGAGCACCGAACCGTTCCTGATTCTGTTCTTCCTGATGTACCTGGGCATTGGCCTGCTGTTTACCCGGCGCAAGCTGTTGGAGATGACCGACGCGCCGGAAGACGACAGCCGTCAGGCGTTGCTGCATTGGTCGGCGCGCAAGGGCGATTACGTTGACGGCACGATGCTGTTCGGGCCGCCGCTGGTGGGTTTCGGCTTGCAGTTGGCGTTGGTCCAGCATCTGGAATTCGCCGCCGCGTTCAGTGCGTTGGCGCTGGGCATGCTCTACATGGGCCTGGCCCGCTTGCTGATGGGCGGTCGCGCGTTGCTGCTGGCGGAAACTTGTCTGGCGCTGGGCGTGATCTTCACCAGCCTCGCGATCCCCTTGGGCCTCGACGCACGCTGGACCGCTGCCGCCTGGGCCGTGGAAGGCGCGGGGATTTTCTGGCTCGGCCTGCGTCAGCAACGGCCGCTGGCCCGGGCTTTCGCCTTGCTGCTGCAACTGGGCTCGGCGCTGGCCTTTCTCAGCGAATTGCAGCCCGGCGAAGGCAGCCTGTTGGACGGTTCCTGGCTCGGCGCGCTGATGCTCGGCGTGGCGTTGCTGTTCAGTTTCTACCAATTGCGCCAGGCCCCGCCGGAGCAGACTTGCGCCTGGGAACGCCAGGGCTTGCCGGTGTTGACATGCCTGGGCCTGACTTTCCTGTACCTGCTGGCGCCGTTGTTTTTCCTGACCCACGGCACCGCGATCAGTTGGGCGCTGGCCGGGCTGGCGACGCTGTTCGTCGGCCTGCGCCTGCAATCGCGCACGTTCCTGTTCACCGCGTTTGCCGTGCAATTGCTCGGCGGCGCGTTGTTCCTGCTACGGCTGAAAGGGGCGAGCGGCGATTCGGCGGCGGTGCTCAGCGCGGGCTGGAGCGGATTGCTCAGCGCCTCGCTGATCGGTCTGGCGTTGATCGGCGGCATGTTGCTGGCGGCTCGCGACGAGATGGTGCGCAACGATCCTCGATTGCTGCGCGGCTTGTCAGTGATCCTGCTGGCGGGTCTGGTGCTGATCAACCTCGCGGTGCTGTTCGTGCTGCCGTGGCAAACCGCGAGTGCGGTGTGGGCTGCCAGCGGGTTGTTCATCATCTGGCTGAGTCTGTACCTCAAGCAGCGGGTGAGTTTTGTCTTTGGCCTGCTGTTGCAGGTGATCGGTGGCGCGGCGTTCCTGTTCGCCGGGCCGGACCTTCTGGGGCCGCTGGCCAGTGAAGGCTTGAAGCCGCTGGCGCATAGCGGTTTCTGGACACCGTTGGTGCTCGGCCTGGCCGCGTTGGTCGGTGCGTGGCGCTTGCAAGTGGGCAATCATGCGTCGGCGTTTGATGCGCTGAGCCTGAATCGCTTGTCCGAATTGCTCCTGATGTGGGGCGCGGGCTGGTGGACGTTGGCGTGGCTCAGCGAAGTGCTGCGCTTTGCCCCGCTGAATCTGCAAGCGACCTTGCTGCTGGCCGTCGCGGCGCTGAGTGTGGCGCTGTGGACGGTGTTGGCGCTGCGCCTGAAATGGTCGGCGCTGGGCTTGCTCTGCACCTTGCTGATTCCGGCGGCGGGCCTGGTGCTGGTCGCCGCATGGCAGTCGCGTTATCACCCGGCGGCCAACTTCGGCTGGCTGGTGTGGGCGGCGGTGTTCGTCGTGCATTTCATCTCCCTGCGGCGCCTGGCGCCGATGCTGCCGGCACGCGCCCTCAGCACCGCCCATGTGCTCGGCTGCTGGCTGTTGCTCGGTGTGCTGGCCCTGGAGCTGCGTTATGGCTTGCTGCTGTTGTCCGAGCAGTACAACGCCTGGCGCTGGTTGGGCTGGGCGATTCTGCCGAGTCTGTATCTGGTGCTGGCTGCCGCGCCGCGTGCGTGGCCATGGCCGGTGTCGGCGTATTCCCGCGAGTACCGTGTTTACGCTGCGGCGCCGTTGGCGTTGTTGATGCTGGGCTGGTTCTGGCTGGCGAACGGCGTCAGCGACGGCACCGCCGAGCCGCTGCCGTACGTGCCGCTGATCAACCCGCTGGAATTGGGCCTGCTGTTCGCGCTGTTCGGGGTTTACGTGTGGTCGCGTAGCGCCGTGACGCAATTTGCCCTGCCGAAGGTGTACGCCGAGAACGCCACGCAGCTGATCGCCGGGGCTTCGTTGTTCGTGTTTTTCTCCGCCGTGGTCACGCGCACCGCGCACCATTGGGGCGGCGTGCCATTCGAGCTGGATCAACTGCTGGTGTCGATGCAGGTGCAGGCCGGTTTGTCGATCGTCTGGACCTTGATGGCGCTGGGCTTGATGATCGGCGGCCATTTGCGCCATCGCCGTGAGGTCTGGCTGATCGGTGCCGCGCTGATCGGGCTGGTGGTGGCCAAACTGTTCTTTGTCGAATTGAGTAACCGTGGCGGACTCGCCCGGATCGTCTCGTTTATCGGCGTGGGCGTGTTGCTGTTGGTGGTGGGCTATTTCGCCCCGTTGCCACCCAAGCGCGCCGAAGCCGAGCCGGAGCCTGAAAAACCGGCCCCTGAAACCGAAGGAGTGTCGTCTTGAGTCAGAAGCTGAACCTGGGGTGGTTGGGCGCTGTTGCGCTGGGCGTGGCGATGTCGGCCAGCGCCCTGGAAAAACCGTCGGACTTCAGCACCCAAGTGCCGTTGTCCGTGAGCGGCGAGGGGCCGTGGTATCGCCTCGAACTGCCGCTGAGCGTGCAACTGAACGCACGACAGACCGATCTCAGCGACGTGCGCGTGTTCAACGCGGCCGGTGAGCCCCAGGCCTATGCCTTGGCCCGGGAAACCGCGCAGTCCGCCGAAAGCCGTACCACCACCGACGTGAAATGGTTCCCGCTGTACAGCTCGGCAGATGCCACCGAACGTGCGCCGAGTGTGCGGGTGCAGTCGAGCGCCAACGGCACGCTGGTGGAAGTGCAGCCGTCGACTCAACTGGAGGCGGGCGAAGAAGTGTTGCGCGGCTGGTTGCTCGATGCCAGCGGGATCAAGGCGCCGTTGCAGCAGTTGATCCTCGACTGGACCAGCGAGCGCGAAGGTTTCCAGCGTTTCAGCATCGAAGCCAGCGACGACTTGCAGCACTGGCAGTCGTGGGGCGAAGGCCAGGTGGCGCGGCTGTCGTTTGCCGACGAGCGGGTCGAGCAACATGAAGTCGGCCTGCCGGGGCAATCGGCACGCTATCTGCGTTTGCTGTGGAACGCCCCGCAATCGGCGCCTACCTTGACCTCCGCACAACTGGAAAGCGCCAGCACCCGCAGCCTGCCGCTGCCGTTGGTCTGGTCGCCACCCTTGGCCGGCAGCAGCGCGAAGGCCGGTGAATACACCTGGCAATTGCCGATGGGCCTGAATCTCGAGCGAGTGCAGATCGAGTTGAATCAGCCTAACAGCCTGGCGCCAGTGACCTTGTCCGGGCGCCGCGAGAGCAGTCTGCCGTGGCAGCCGCTCAGTGGCGGTTTGCTGTATCGCCTGAACCAGAATGGTCAGGACGTGGTGCAGAACGAATTACAGCTGTCGGGGCAAACCGTGCAGCAATTGAAACTGACGGTGGACGAGCGCGGTGGCGGCTTGGGTGCTGAGGCGCCGAGCGTGAAATTCGCGGTGCGCTCGACGCAAGTGGTGTTCCTGGCCCGTGGCGCCGGGCCGTATACCCTGGCGCTGGGCAATGCCACGGTGAAGACGGCGAACCTGCCGCTGTCGACGTTGATTCCGGATTACAGCGCGGCGAAGTTTGCGTCGTTGGGCAAGGCCTCGGTCGAGGGCGGGGCGGTGGTCACGGTCGCGCCCCCAGCGGTGGCGGCGGCGACGGCGGACACCCACTGGAAGAAATTCGGGTTGTGGGCGGTGTTGTTGCTCAGTGTGCTGTTTTTGGCGGTGATGGCGTTCAGTCTGTTGCGCAAGCCGCCGGTCAAACCTTGAGAATGGCCGGCGCTGCGCGCCGTTCGCGGGCAAGCCTCGCTCCTACAGGTTCGCGTCGTGCCAATTTCCGCGAACGACACAAAACCATAGGAGCAAGGCTTGCCCGCGATGGCGTCCTTGGAGTCAGCAAAAATCTTGAAACCGCCATTTGATCTGGTCGGTTTCGAACTACGCTCAACCCCGCACATGAACTCTATTGGGCGTATCACGTCTGATAGGAGGAAATACGCCCCGACTCGCGTTAAACTGCGCGGGTTTTTAGCCCCCCATTCCACCGGAGCCTTCCATGTCCCGCGTTACCCTGAGTCGCTATTTGATTGAGCAGACCCGTAGCAATAACACCCCTGCCGATCTGCGTTTCCTGATCGAAGTGGTGGCGCGTGCTTGCAAAGAGATCAGCCACGCCGTGTCCAAAGGCGCCCTCGGTGGTGTTCTGGGCAGCATGGGCACTGAAAACGTCCAAGGCGAAGTGCAGAAGAAGCTCGACGTGATCTCCAACGAGATCCTGCTCGAAGCCAACGAATGGGGCGGTCACCTGGCCGGCATGGCGTCCGAAGAAATGGACAATGCCTACCAGATCCCGGGCAAATACCCGAAAGGCGCGTACCTGCTGGTTTTCGACCCGCTGGACGGTTCGTCGAACATCGACATCAACGCCCCGGTCGGCACCATCTTCTCGGTGCTGCGTTGCCCGAACGAATACCTGAGCCAGAACGAAGCGCTGAACGAAAAAGCCTTCCTGCAACCAGGTACCGAGCAAGTTGCCGCCGGTTATGCCATCTACGGCCCGCAAACCATGCTGGTACTGACTCTGGGCGACGGCGTGAAGGGCTTCACCCTGGACCGCGAAATGGGCAGCTTCGTGCTGACCCACGAAGACATCCAGATTCCGGAATCCACTCAGGAATTCGCGATCAACTCGTCTAACCAGCGTCACTGGGAAGCGCCGGTTCAACGCTACGTCAGCGAATTGCTGGCCGGCGATGAAGGCCCGCTGAAAAAGAACTACAACATGCGCTGGGTGGCCGCGATGGTTGCCGATGTGCACCGCATCCTGACCCGTGGTGGCCTGTTCATGTACCCACGTGACAGCCGCGAGCCCTCCAAGCCGGGCAAACTGCGTTTGATGTACGAAGCCAACCCGATGTCGTTCCTGGTCGAACAGGCCGGCGGCGCGTCCACCGATGGTCACCAGCGCATCCTCGACATCAAGCCCGATGGCCTGCACCAGCGCGTAGCGGTGTTCCTCGGCTCGAAAGAAGAAGTCGCCCGTGTCACGGCTTACCACAAGGAATAAACCATGACCGCGCCCTGGCAGCCGTTGCTCGAATGGTGGTTCGGAACCCTCGAATCCCCCAACGACATAGCGGCTGACAGAGGCAAGTTGTGGTTCGGCAAGCGCGATAGCCAGGACCGCGAAGCGCGCGAGCGTTTCGGGGACTGGGTCGAGCAGGCACTGGCCGGCGGTTTGACCGAGTGGGCGCAACGCCCCGAAGGTTGGCTGGCCTTGGTGCTGCTCCTCGACCAACTCCCGCGAATGATCTTTCGCGACACCCCCAAATCCTTCTCCGGTGACCTCCGGGCCCAAGCCCTGGTGGCGCAAGGTATTGCTGCGGATTTTGATCGGCAGTTACGACCGATCCAGCGGGTATTCATCTACCTGGTGTTTGAGCATTGCGAGAATTTGGCGGTGCAGAATGAGGCGGTTTCGCGGTTTATCGCGTTGGTTGATGAACAGCCAGAAGCGGATCGCGCGGTGTTCGCCGATAACCTGGACTATGCCGAGCGGCATCAGAAGGTGATTGCGCGGTTTGGACGGTTTCCCCATCGCAATGCGGTGTTGGGGCGCGAGTCTACGGCTGAGGAGATTGAGTTTCTTTCGGGGCCTGGGTCCAGGTTCTGATTCTTTGTTGTGGCTGATGCCGTCTTCGCGGGCAAGCCTCGCTCCTACAGGTGGCGCGCTGTTCAAAATGCAGCGCTGATCCTGTAGGAGCGAGGCTTGCCCGCGAAGGGGCCCGCAAGAACGATCTAGATCCTGAAACTACCCACCAACTGCTTCAACCGCGCCGCCTGCTGTTCAAGGTCCGAGCACGCACGCAACGTCGCCTGCAAGTTCTCCACCCCTTCCTGGTTCAGGGTGTTGATTTCGGTGATGTCGACGTTGATCGATTCCACCACGGCGGTCTGCTCTTCGGTGGCGGTGGCGACGGATTGGTTCATGCCGTCGATTTCGCCGATGCGCTGGGTCACGCTGCCCAGGCGTTCGCCGGCCTGGTTGGCGATGCCGACGCTGCTTTCGCTCTGGCGCTGGCTGTCGGTCATGGTGCTGACCGCTTCCCGGGCGCCGACTTGCAGTTCTTCGATCATCTTCTGCACTTGCTGCGCCGAATCCTGGGTGCGGTGGGCGAGGTTGCGCACTTCGTCGGCCACGACCGCGAAACCGCGTCCGGCTTCACCGGCGCGGGCGGCTTCGATGGCGGCGTTCAGTGCCAACAGGTTGGTTTGCTGGGAGATGCTGGTGATCACTTCCAGAATCTGCCCGATGTTCACCGTGTTGCTGTTGAGCGTTTCGATGTTGCCGCACGAATCGCTGATCTTCGCCGACAGCTGCTGCATCGCGGCGATGGTTTTATCCACCACTTGCTGACCGTCTTCGGCCAGGGCGCGAGCGTCGCTCGAATGCTGGGAGGCGAGGGCGGCGTTCTGCGCAATTTCCTGGGCGGCGGCCCCCAGTTCGTTGATCGCCGCGGCGACGCTGCTGGTGCGCGAGGCTTGCTGGTCGGAGTTGAACATCGACGAGTTCGACGCCGCCACTACGCGCAGGGCGACTTCGTTGACCTGGCCGGTGGCCGAGGCCACTTCGCGGATCGAGGTGTGGATCCGCTCCACAAAACGGTTGAACGAGGTACCCAGGGCGCCGAATTCATCGTGGCCGTGGATGGTCAGGCGTTTGGTCAGATCGCCTTCACCCTCGGCGATGTCATGCATCGCGCGGCCCATGGTCAGCAGCGGTTGCATCAGGAAGCTGATCAGCATGCCCAGCAGCGCGATGATGATCACCACGGCGATGACCATGGCGATGATCGCCGAGGTGCGGAATTCGCTGAGCATTGCGAACGCGGTGTCCTGATCCAGCACCAGTGCCACGTACCAATCCGCCGACGGCACGCCGTTGACGTGGGTGAAGGAGATGAACTGCGACTTGCCGTCGACCTCGACTTCTTTCATGCCCGGGCTGACCCGTGGCGCACCGTTCGGGTAGGCCTCGGCCAGGGTTTTGAGCACCAGTTTACTGTCCGGGTGGATCAGTATCTTGCCGTCGGCGCTGACGATAAAGGCATGGCCGTGACCGCCGAAGTTCAGCGAGTTGATGATCGCGCTGACGCTGGACAGATCAATGTCCGCGCCGGCGACGCCGATCATCTTGTTCTCGTGCTGCACCGGCGTGGCGACGGTGATCACCAGTTTGCCCGACGACGCAGCGATGTAGGGTTCGGTAACGATGGTTTGCCGCGCGCTGTCGGCCGCCTTGTACCAGCCACGGGCGCGAGGGTCGTAGTCGGCGGCGCGGTTGCCCGCCGGGATCGAGGTCATCACGCCTTCGGTGCTGCCGAAGTAGCTCAACTGGAAGTTGCCGGTGTAGGCCGGCAGGTCGATGGCGCGTTTCAGGCTGGCCGGGGCGCTGCCGTCCACGGCGATCTGTTGCGACAGCGATTGCAGCAACTGGATGCGCGCTTCCAGCCAGGTCTGGATGTTGCTGGTGGTAAGGCTACCGAGTTCCTGCATCGAGGATTCGGTACTGCTGCGCAGGGTCTGGCGCTGGCGGTAGTCGTTGAAGAGGATGAAACAGGCGAATGCAACGGCCACTACGAGGGCGGCAGCCAACAAAATCTTGTGGCTGAACTTCATGTTTCTGGTCATTAGGTGAACTACCGCAAAAGGGCTGGTCAACGAGGGAGCGGCAATTTGCCACAGTAGCGGGCTTTGCGCTGCCTCTATTTCGACTGACCAACGCCAAAGATTAGGCGTTATTCAGCAAAAACCGACGAATTGCCCAACGGCGCGAGAAAGTCGCTGATTTATCGGCGAAAGGCAGACGAGCGGCCCAACAAATAGCCGGGCAGTCGGGGAACCAGATGGGGGTTTTCTCTTCTAAGCTTCAGCTTGGCAGCCATGCCATTCCCCCTTCGCCCCAGGAGCTACACCATGTCGCTGCGATCTTTCGCCTTGCTCTCGTTCTGCGTGTTGTTGGTCGCGTGCAGCAAGGTCAATCAAGAGAACTACTCCAAGCTGTCGGCCGGCATGCCCAAGGCCGAGGTTGAAACCTTGCTGGGCAAACCCGCCGATTGCTCGGGCGCGCTTGGGATGTCCAGTTGCACCTGGGGCGACAAAAACAGCTTTATCAGCGTGCAGTACGCCGGTGACAAAGTGCTGATGTTTTCTGGCCAAGGCCTGAAGTAAACCGGGGCTACGCGCCCGCGGGAGAAAAACAATGAAGCGGTTATTGATAGTACTTTTTGCCGGCCTGGTATTGGCCGGCTGCGCCTCTTCTGGCGTAGATCCGTTGGCACCCAAGACAGCCAACAGCGTCAATCTCAAGAAATACCAGGGGACCTGGTACGAGTTGGCCCGGCTGCCGATGTATTTCCAGCGCAATTGCGCGCAATCCGAAGCGCATTACACGCTCTTGCCTGACGGTAATGTGGCGGTGCTCAACCGCTGCCTGACCCCGGATTGGCAGTGGGAAGAAGCCAAAGGCACGGCCTGGCCGCAGGTGCCGGGCAAGACCGACAAACTGTGGGTCCAGTTCGATAACTGGTTTTCGCGTTTGATTCCGGGTGTGGCGAAGGGCGAATACTGGGTGCTGTACGTCAGCGACGACTACAAGACCGCTATTGTTGGCGACCCGAGCCGCAAGTACCTGTGGCTGCTGTCACGGACCCCGACCGTCAACGGTGTGGTGCGTGAAGAACTGCTGAGCAAGGCGCGGCAGCAGGGTTACGACACGACGCGGCTGATCTGGCGAGCGTCGGATACGAAGATGGCCAAGACCTCGAACTGATCACTCGGCTACTGATCGTTCCCACGCTCTGCGTGGTAATGCCTCAACGGACGCTCCGCGTTCGGCTTTGGAATGGGACGCGGAGCGTCCCGGCTGCATTCCCACGCAGAGCGTGGGAATGATCGGTCAGGGATTATCCGAGAAGATCGCGCAGGACCTGGGTGAACGCGCGGCTGCTTTCTTCTTCGCCGGCATGACGCCCATCCCGCACAACCCACTGGCCGTTGACCAGCACATCGCGCACCTGGCGATCGCCGCCAGCAAACAGCCAGCGATTCAGAATCCCGTCGCCACTGGCTGTCGCCAGGTACGGATCGTTGCCGTCGAGCACCAGCCAATCCGCACGCTTGCCGACTTCCAGTGCGCCGATCGGCTGCCCCAACGCCTGAGCACCGCCATCCAGCGCCGCGTCGTACAGCGTGCGGCCGACCATCGGCTGATCCGCGCCATACAAGCGATTGCGCCGCTGATCCCGCAACCGCTGGCCGTATTCCAGCCAACGCAATTCTTCCACCACGCTCAACGACACATGGCTGTCGGAACCGATGCCCATGCGCCCGCCCTGAGCGAGGAAGTCCACCGCCGGGAAAATCCCGTCGCCGAGGTTGGCCTCGGTGGTCAGGCACAGGCCGGCGATGGCGCGACTCTTGGCCATCAGCGTGACTTCTTCCGGGTTGGCGTGGGTCGCGTGGACCAGGCACCAGCGCTGATCGACTTCGGTGTTTTCGTACAGCCATTGCAGTGGGCGACGACCGCTCCAGCTCAGGCAGTCATCGACTTCCTTCTGCTGTTCGGCGATGTGAATGTGCACCGGGCACTGCTTGTCGCTGGCGGCCAGCACGTCGCTGATCTGCTGCGGCGTGACGGCGCGTAACGAGTGGAAACACAGCCCCAGCGACTGCGCCGGTTGCTGCGCCAGGATCGGCTGCAAGCGCGACTGAAGCGTGAGGTAGTTTTCGGTGCTGTTGATAAACCGGCGCTGACCGTCGTTCGGGGCCTGGCCGCCGAAACCGGAATGGCTGTAGAGCACCGGCAGCAAGGTCAAACCGATGCCGGCCGAGCTGGCGGCCTGGCTGATGCGCAGCGCCAGTTCGGCGGGGTCGGCGTAAGGCTGGCCATTGGTGTCGTGGTGCACGTAATGAAATTCCGCGACCGAGGTGTAACCGGCCTTGAGCATTTCGATGTACAGCTGACGGGCGATGACGCCGAGTTGGTCGGGGCTGACTTTTCCGACGAGGCGATACATCAAGTCGCGCCAGGTCCAGAAACTGTCGTTCGGATTACCCGCCACTTCGGCCAATCCGGCCATCGCCCGTTGGAAGGCGTGGGAGTGCAGATTGGGCATCCCCGGCAGCAGCGGACCGCTTAGCCGTTCGGCGCCATCTGCATTGGAATCGGCCTGGATATGGGTCAATACGCCGTCGGCGCTGACCTCAAGACGTACATTGTTGGCCCATCCACTAGGCAGCAGCGCGCGTTCGGCAAAGAAGGCGGACATGGTTCAGCACCCCATCGTGTGTTATTTGTATATACATATACAGACGTTTGCCTGCTCGGTAAACTCCGGCAAGCTAGCAACCCTTATCAAACGAACAAGGATTAACCGTGCCGACTCCGCCTGCAGTGTCACCGTTGGCCGCGAACATGGGCGACAGTCCGGCGCCCTTGTACGCCCGCGTCAAACAGATGATCACCCAGCAAATCGACAGTGGAAACTGGCCGCCGCACTACCGCGTTCCGTCGGAAAGCGAGCTGGTCAGCCAACTGGGTTTCAGCCGCATGACCATCAACCGCGCCCTGCGCGAGATGACCGCCGACGGCCTGCTGGTGCGCATGCAAGGTGTCGGCACCTTCGTCGCCGAGCCGAAAAGCCAGTCCGCGCTGTTTGAAGTGCACAACATCGCCGACGAAATCGCCTCCCGTGGCCATCGTCACACTTGTAAGGTCATCACCCTCGAAGAAGAGGCCGCCGGTTCCGAGCGCGCGTTGGCCCTGGACATGCGCGAAGGGCAACGGGTGTTCCACTCGTTGATCGTGCATTTCGAGAACGATATCCCGGTGCAAATCGAAGACCGTTTCGTCAACGCGCTGGTCGCCCCGGATTACCTCAAGCAGGACTTCACCCTGCAAACGCCTTACGCCTATTTGAACCAGGTTGCGCCGCTGACCGAAGGCGAGCACGTGGTCGAGGCGATTCTCGCCGAGGCGTCCGAGTGCAAGTTGCTACAGATTGAAAAGGGCGAGCCGTGCCTGCTGATCCGCCGCCGCACCTGGTCCGGCCGCCAGCCCGTGACCGCCGCCCGTTTGATCCACCCCGGTTCCCGTCATCGTCTGGAAGGTCGGTTCCATAAATGAGTGAGATGAAAGTTTTACGCGCCAAAGATTACCCGCGCATGCCGTGGAAAAACGGCGGCGGCAGCACGGAAGAAATCACCCGCGATGCGGGTACCGGCCTTGATGGTTTCGGCTGGCGCCTGTCGATTGCCGATATTGGTGAGTCGGGCGGCTTCTCGACATTCGCCGGCTACGAGCGGGTGATTACCGTGCTGCAAGGCGACGGCATGACCCTGCGCGTTGACGGCCAGGACACACGGCCGTTGTTACCGCTGGACCCGTTTGCCTTCAGCGGCGAGAGTCAGGTGTCGTGCACCTTGCTCGGCGGACCGATTCGCGATTTCAACCTGATTTATGCACCGCAGCGCTATAGCGCGCGGTTGCAGTGGCTGGAGGGCGAGCAGCGGTTTTTCAGTTCGGCGGGGACTGTGCTGGTGTTCAGTGTCACCGAGGCGTTAGAAGTGAAAGTCGGTAACAGCGACGCACAACTGGGGCGCCATGATTGCCTGCAACTCGACCGCAATACCGGCCTGCTGGAAGTCTGCGTCAGCGGCCAATGCTGCGTGATCGAACTGATCGCCCGCTGATCCAACTGTTTAGAACATCTCTGTGGCGAGGGGGCTTGCCCCCGTTGGGTGGCGAAGCCGCCCTCGATGTTCGCATCAAATTTTGCGACTGCTGCGCAGTCGAACGGGGGCAAGCCCCCTCGCCACAAAAAGCGGTCCCTCCTGTTCCCCGAAGCGCACCACTTTGTTACCGAACGCCCCAGCGTGGCGCAAAACCACGCTCAAGTAACAGCCGCCACGCCCACGCAAAATCCCCGCGAAAAATTTCATCATCCTCAAAACCCTTGATCTACAAGCTTTCCAGTCCTCCAGAAACTTTTCTTGAATGCCCATCCAACAAGTTGGCCGCTTGATTGCATATGCTTGTATGTACAAGTAAAGACGTATGCGTATGAGTCGACCGAGACTCCTCGCAGCGTCCACTGATTCGCTTGTGGCGCTGTGACGCGCACAGGCTGGCTTGCCCACCGCCAGGGTTGGTTTGAATTGATCGCTGAGGAGTCTTTTTCGTGACTGACAATAAATCTACGACCGCTTCTTTCACAAAGCATCGTGACGTCGAAATCCGCGCTGCCCGCGGTAACAAGCTGACCGCCAAGAGCTGGCTGACTGAAGCGCCGCTGCGCATGTTGATGAACAACCTCGACCCGGAAGTCGCCGAGAACCCTAAAGAACTGGTGGTTTACGGTGGTATCGGGCGTGCGGCGCGTAACTGGGAGTGCTACGACAAAATCGTCGAAAGCCTGACCAACCTGAACGACGACGAGACCCTGCTGGTGCAATCCGGCAAGCCGGTCGGCGTGTTCAAGACCCACACCAATGCACCGCGCGTGCTGATCGCCAACTCCAACCTGGTGCCGCACTGGGCGAGTTGGGAACACTTCAACGAACTCGACGCCAAAGGCCTGGCCATGTACGGCCAGATGACCGCCGGCAGCTGGATCTACATCGGCAGCCAGGGCATCGTCCAGGGCACCTACGAAACCTTCGTCGAAGCCGGTCGCCAACACTACAACGATGACCTGAAAGGTCGTTGGGTCCTGACCGCCGGCCTCGGCGGCATGGGTGGCGCTCAGCCTCTGGCTGCTACCTTGGCCGGCGCCTGCTCGCTGAACATCGAATGCCAGCAGGTCAGCATCGATTTCCGCCTCAACAGCCGTTACGTCGACGAGCAAGCCAAAGACCTCGACGACGCCCTGGCCCGCATCGAGAAATACACCAAAGAAGGCAAGGCGATCTCCATCGCGCTGCTGGGCAACGCGGCGGAAATCCTGCCGGAACTGGTCAAGCGCGGCGTGCGCCCGGACATGGTCACCGACCAGACCAGCGCCCACGACCCGCTCAACGGTTACCTGCCAGCCGGCTGGACCTGGGAAGAGTACCGCGCTCGCGCCAAGACCGAGCCAGCCGCTGTCGTCAAAGCAGCCAAGCAATCCATGGCCGTGCACGTCAGAGCGATGCTCGACTTCCAGAAAATGGGCATTCCGACCTTCGACTACGGCAACAACATCCGTCAGATGGCCCAGGAAGAAGGCGTCGAGAACGCCTTCGACTTCCCAGGCTTCGTACCGGCGTACATCCGTCCGCTGTTCTGCCGTGGCATCGGTCCATTCCGTTGGGCTGCACTGTCTGGCAACGCTGAAGACATCTACAAAACCGACGCCAAGGTCAAAGAACTGATCCCGGACGATGCCCACCTGCACAACTGGTTGGACATGGCCCGCGAGCGCATCAGCTTCCAGGGTCTGCCGGCACGTATCTGCTGGGTTGGCCTGGGCCTGCGTGCCAAGCTTGGCCTGGCGTTCAACGAAATGGTGCGTAGCGGTGAATTGTCCGCGCCAATCGTGATCGGTCGCGACCACCTGGACTCCGGTTCGGTGGCCAGCCCGAACCGCGAAACCGAGTCGATGCAGGACGGTTCCGACGCTGTGTCCGACTGGCCACTGCTCAACGCTCTGCTGAACACCGCGAGCGGCGCGACCTGGGTTTCCCTGCACCACGGCGGCGGCGTCGGCATGGGCTTCTCCCAGCACTCGGGCATGGTGATTGTCTGCGACGGTACCGACGAAGCGGCCGAGCGTATTGCCCGCGTGCTGCACAACGACCCGGCGACCGGCGTGATGCGTCACGCCGATGCGGGTTACCAGATCGCGATCGACTGCGCCAAGGAACAGGGCCTGAATTTGCCGATGATTACCGGCAAATAAAACGGGCTGGCTTAACGCAATACCTGTAGGAGCGAGGCTTGCCCGCGAAGGCGTCATAACTGACACACCGCGGTGCATTCTTCGCGGGCAAGCCTCGCTCCTACAGGGATTCCACTAACACCGACAACAATCCACAGAGGTTGAATCATGGCTGTTAACACCGATCGTGCAAGCAACAAACCGTTGATCGAGAAACGTTCGATCGACTACATCCCGGAAGCGGAAAGACACGGTCGTCTGTTAAGCCAGTTCACCCTGTGGATGGGTGCCAACCTGCAAATCACTGCGATTGTCACCGGGGCCTTGGCCGTGGTGTTGGGCGGTGACGTGTTCTGGTCGTTGATCGGTTTGCTGATCGGCCAATTGCTCGGCGGCGGTGTGATGGCGTTGCATGCGGCGCAAGGACCGAAGCTTGGCCTGCCGCAGATGATCTCCAGCCGGGTGCAGTTTGGCGTGTATGGCGCCGCGATTCCGATCGTGCTGGTGTGCTTGATGTACCTCGGTTTCACCGCAACCGGAACCGTGCTGTCCGGCCAGGCGCTGGGCCAGTTGTTTGGCGTCAGCGACAGCGCCGGCATTCTTCTTTTCGCCAGTGTCATCGTGCTGGTCACGGTACTCGGTTATCGAGTGATCCATTGGATCGGCCGTATTGCCAGTGTCATTGGTGTGATTGCTTTTGTTTATCTGTTCAGCCGTCTGATGAGCCAGGTTGATGTTGGCGCACTGTTGCAAATCCGCCACTTCAGCTGGAGCAGTTTCTTGCTCGCGGTATCGCTCGCGGCGTCCTGGCAGATCGCCTTCGGCCCTTATGTGGCTGACTACTCTCGCTACCTGCCGAGCAAGACGTCCTCGGTGAAAACCTTTTTCGCCGCAGGCGCAGGTTCGGTCATTGGTGCGCAGGTTGCGATGGTCCTCGGCGTGTTCGCTGCCGCATCGGCCAACGGCCAATTCGCCGGCCACGAAGTCGCCTACATCGTGGGCCTGGGCGGTACCGGTGCCACCGCGGCGCTGCTGTATTTCAGCATCGCATTTGGCAAGGTCACCATCTCCACGCTGAACTCCTACGGCAGCTTCATGTGCATTGCGACCGTCATCAGCGGCTTCCGTGGTGATCTGAAAGTATCGCGCTTGCAGCGTCTGGTCTTCGTGCTGGTGATCGTCGGTGCCGCGACCCTGATGGCGTTGCTCGGTCAGCACTCGTTCCTCGGTGCGTTCAAGTCCTTCATCCTGTTCCTGCTCGCGTTCTTTACGCCCTGGAGCGCGATCAACCTGGTGGACTACTACTGCATCACCCGCGAGCGCTATGACGTACCGGCGCTGGCCGATCCGAACGGTCGCTACGGCCGTTGGAACATCCTTGGCATCAGCGTCTATGTCTTCGGTGTGCTGGTGCAATTGCCGTTCATCTCCACCAAGTTCTACACCGGTCCGCTGGTCGCGGCCCTGGGTGATGTGGATATTTCCTGGATCATCGGCCTGGTGATTCCCGCCGCGCTGTATTACGTGTGCGCGAAAAAATGGCACAGCGCAGTACCTGATCACCTGATTCTGCCAGTCGAGCAGGACAGCGATGCAGCACCTATAAAAAGCGGGGCCGGTCGCGCTGCGGCGCAGGCCTGACGGGATGTGGACAGGGCTTGGATGCCTCTTGACTGCCGTAAGCCAACTCATGATTAGGAGCGTCACTACAATGAAATCGAACAAGACCCTGCTGACCACATTGCTTTCCATGGGCCTGCTCGCCAGCGCCGGCGCCACCCAGGCTGCCGGTTGGTGCGAATCGGGCAAACCGGTGAAATTCGCCGGCCTGAACTGGGAAAGCGCCATGCTGCTGACCGACGTGCTGCAAGTCGTGTTGGAGAAAGGCTACGACTGCAAGACCGACAGCCTGCCGGGCAACTCCATCACCATGGAAAACGCCCTGAGCAGCAACGACATCCAGGTGTTCGCCGAAGAGTGGGTTGGCCGCAGCGAGGTCTGGAACAAGGCCGAGAAGGCCGGCAAAGTCGTCGGTGTCGGCGCTCCAGTGGTGGGCGCAGTCGAAGGCTGGTACGTGCCGCGCTACGTGATCGAAGGCGACGCCAAGCGCAAGCTGGAACCCAAGGCACCGGACCTGAAAAACATCGCCGACCTGGCCAAGTACGCCTCGGTGTTCAAGGATCAGGAAGAGCCGTCCAAGGGCCGTTTCTACAACTGCCCGGCCGGCTGGACCTGTGAACTCGACAACAGCGAAATGCTGAAAAGTTATGGCCTGGAAAGCACCTACACCAACTTCCGCCCAGGCACCGGCCCGGCGCTGGATGCGGCCGTGCTGTCGAGCTACAAGCGTGGTGAGCCGATCCTGTTCTACTACTGGTCGCCAACCCCGCTGATGGGCCAGGTGGACCTGGTCAAACTCGAAGAGAAGCCAGGCGTCGACAAGCGCGTGACCATCAAGGTCGGCCTGTCCAAGGTGTTCCACGAGCAGGCCCCGGAACTGGTGGCCGTGCTGGAAAAGGTCAACCTGCCAATCGACCTGCTGAACCAGAACCTGGGGCGCATGACCAAAGAGCGGATCGAATCGCCAAAACTGGCCAAGATCTTCTTGAAGGAACATCCTGAAGTCTGGCACGCATGGGTGAGCGACGACGCAGCCAAGAAAATCGACGCGGCCTTGTAGGTTGAGCCTCTCCGACTGCTGGCGACGGCAGTCGGACGCTTGATCGCAACCCCTTGATTGAGAGTCTCTTATGTTTCCCGAAAGCTTTACCTTTTCCATCGCCGACTGGGTCAACAGTTGGGTCGATTCGCTGGTCACCAACTACGGCGACGTGTTCCGGCACATCTCCGACACCCTGTTGTGGGCCATCGTCAATCTTGAAGGCATGCTGCGTGCGGCGCCGTGGTGGCTGATGCTGCTCATCGTGGCGGGCGTGGCCTGGCACGCGACCCGTAAAGTCGTGACCACGGCGGTGATCGTCGGCCTGCTGTTCCTGGTCGGCGCGGTCGGCCTCTGGGACAAGCTGATGCAAACCCTGGCGCTGATGATGGTGGCGACGATCATTTCGGTGCTGATCGGCATCCCCCTGGGCATTCTCTCGGCGCGCAGCAATCGCCTGCGTTCGGTGCTGATGCCGCTGCTGGACATCATGCAGACCATGCCGAGTTTCGTGTACCTGATCCCGGTGCTGATGCTGTTCGGCCTGGGCAAGGTCCCGGCGATTTTCGCCACGGTGATCTACGCCGCACCACCGCTGATTCGTCTGACTGACCTGGGCATTCGTCAGGTCGACGGCGAAGTGATGGAAGCGATCAACGCCTTCGGTGCCAACCGCTGGCAGCAACTGTTTGGCGTGCAACTGCCGCTGGCCCTGCCGAGCATCATGGCCGGGATTAACCAGACCACCATGATGGCCCTGTCGATGGTGGTGATTGCCTCGATGATCGGTGCCCGTGGCCTGGGCGAAGACGTGTTGGTGGGGATTCAGACCCTCAACGTCGGACGTGGCCTTGAAGCCGGTCTGGCGATCGTGATTCTGGCAGTGGTGATCGACCGCATTACGCAAGCGTACGGTCGGCCACGGCATGAGGTGAGCAAATGAACGACGCAACCGTGAGCAAAATCGAAGTCAAAAACGTCTTCAAGATTTTCGGCAACCGTTCCAAGGAAGCCCTGGGCATGATTGGCCAGGGCAAGACCAAGGATCAGGTGCTGGCCGAAACCGGCTGCGTGGTCGGCGTGAACGATTTGTCGTTGAGCATCGGCACCGGTGAGATCTTCGTGATCATGGGCCTGTCCGGTTCCGGCAAATCGACGTTGGTGCGTCACTTCAATCGCCTGATCGATCCGACTAGCGGCGCGATCCTGGTGGACGGCGTGGACATCCTGCAATACGACATGGAAGCCCTGCGCCAATTCCGTCGCCACAAGATCAGCATGGTGTTCCAGAGCTTCGGCCTGCTGCCGCACAAGACCGTGGTCGACAACGTCGCCTACGGCCTGAAAGTGCGTGGCGAGAGCAAGCAAATGTGCTCCGAGCGTGCGCTGCACTGGATCAACACCGTGGGCCTCAAAGGCTACGAAAACAAATACCCGCACCAGCTCTCGGGTGGCATGCGCCAACGTGTGGGCCTGGCCCGCGCCCTGGCGGCAGACACCGACATCATCTTGATGGACGAAGCGTTCAGCGCCCTCGACCCGCTGATCCGTGCCGAGATGCAGGACCAGTTGCTGGAACTGCAAAAGACCCTGCACAAGACCATCGTCTTCATCACCCACGACCTCGACGAGGCCGTGCGCATCGGTAATCGCATTGCGATTCTCAAGGATGGCCGGTTGATTCAGGTCGGCACGCCGCGAGAGATCCTGCATTCGCCGGCGGATGAGTATGTTGACCGCTTCGTGCAGCGGCGGGCTGCGGTGGTTTAACAGTCGATCGTTCCCACGCTCTGCGTGGGAATGCATCCCGTGACGCTCCGCGTCACCCCTGCGCCGGGCTTGAACCTTGCGCTGAACACGGGACGCGGAGCGTCCCAGGCGGCATTCCCACGCAGAGCGTGGGAACGATCAACTTCAAGAGGTCAAAGATGTCCCAGGCTGAAAAAATCGTTATCGCCGACGCCCCGTTGCGTTGGCAGGATGTGGTCGCCGTCGCCCGTCATGGCGCGCAGCTTGAGCTGTCGGCCGAGACCTGGGCACGGATCGACAATGCCCAGGCCATCGTGCAGCGCATCGTCGCCAGCGGTGAGCGTGCGTACGGCGTCAACACCGGCCTCGGCGCCTTGTGCAATGTCTCGCTGAAAGACGAACAACTCAGCCAACTGTCGCGCAACACGCTGCTCAGCCACGCTTGCGGCGTTGGCGCGCCCTTGGCCGACGAACAGACCCGCGCCATCATCTGCGCCGCGATCCGCAACTACAGTCACGGCAAATCCGGCATCCATCGCCGGGTGGTCGAGGCCTTGCTGGCGCTGCTCAATCGCGGCATCACCCCGCAAGTGCCGTCCCAGGGTTCGGTGGGTTACCTGACCCACATGGCCCACATCAGCATCACGCTGCTGGGCGTCGGCAATGTCAGCTATCGCGGGCAGATCGTTTCCGCGCAGCAAGCCCTGGCCGAGGAAGGTCTGGAGCCGGTTCAACTCGGCGCCAAGGACGGTTTGTGCCTGGTCAACGGCACGCCGTGCATGACCGGTCTGAGCTGCCTGGCCCTGGCCGATGCGACGCGCCTGGTGCAATGGGCCGACGTGATCGGTGCCATGAGTTTCGAAGCCCAGCGCGGTCAGATTGCGGCGTTTGATGCCGAGATCATCGCGCTCAAGCCACACCCGGGCATGCAGCACGTCGGCGTCAATCTGCGGGCGCTGCTCGATGGCAGTGAAGTGATTGCTACAAGCCTCGGCATTCGCACGCAAGATGCTTTGAGCATCCGTTCGATTCCGCAGGTTCACGGCGCCGCTCGCGATCAGCTTGAGCACGCGAAAAAGCAGATTGAAACCGAACTCAACTCGGTCACCGACAACCCGATGCTGCTGGGCACGCCGGACAACTTCCGGGTGATGTCCCAGGCCAACCCGCACGGCCAGTCCGTGGCGATGGCGGCGGATCTGCTGGCGATGGCCATGGCCGAAATCGGCTCGATTGCCGAGCGGCGTCTGGATCGCTTGATCAACCCGCACGTCAGCGGTCTGCCGGCGTTTCTGGTGGCCAATCCGGGGGTGAACTCCGGGATGATGATCGTCCAATACGTCGCCGCTTCGCTGTGTGCGGAAAACCGCCAGTTGGCGCAACCGGCGGTGCTCGACAACTACGTCACCTCTGGCCTGCAGGAAGACCACCTGAGCCTCGGCACCAACGCCGCGCTGAAGCTGCACCGCGCCCTGGAAAACGTCACGCAGATCCTCGCCATCGAGTACCTGCTGGCGGCCCAGGCGTTTGAATTCCTCAAGGAACAACGCTTCGGCGCCGGCACCGATACCGCTTGGCGTCTGCTGCGCGAACGGGTTCCGGCCTACGACCAGGACCGTTGGCTGGCACCGGACATCGCCGCCGCTGCCAGCGTGCTGAAAGACCCGATTTTGCTGCAAATGGCTTTACCCAATCTGAACTGAAATCCACAACACCAGCGTGCCAAGGCGCGTCTCCCCACAAACGAGACGCGACGGACAACGGACATCTCCGGAGCGTCTGGTGAGTTAATAAAAAACTCTCAAAAGGAGAACGATGTGACTGCGCTTAATTTGATTCCCGGCCAACTGAGCCTTGCCCAACTGCGTGATGTGTATCAGCAACCGGTGAAACTCACCCTCGACAACAGCGCCTCGGCCCAGATCGAAGCCAGCGTTGCCTGCGTGGAACAGATCCTCGCCGAAAACCGCACCGCCTACGGCATCAACACCGGTTTCGGCCTGCTGGCCTCGACCCGCATCGCCAGCGAAGACCTGGAAAACCTCCAGCGCTCGCTCGTTCTGTCCCACGCCGCCGGCGTCGGCGAGCCGATCAGCGACGCACTGGTGCGCCTGGTCATGGTGCTCAAGGTCAACAGCCTGAGCCGTGGTTTCTCCGGGATTCGCCGCGTGGTCATCGACGCGCTGATCGCCCTGATCAACGCCGAGGTTTACCCGCACATTCCATTGAAAGGTTCGGTCGGTGCATCCGGCGACCTGGCGCCGTTGGCGCACATGTCCCTGGTGCTGCTGGGCGAAGGCAAGGCGCGCTACAAGGGCGAGTGGATGGAAGCCACCGAAGCGCTGAAAGTCGCCGGCCTGACGCCGCTGACCCTCGCGGCCAAAGAAGGCCTGGCGCTGCTCAACGGCACCCAGGTGTCGACCGCTTATGCACTGCGCGGTCTGTTCGAAGGCGAGGACCTGTTCGCCGGCGCCCTGGCCATTGGCGGCATGACCGTTGAAGCGGTGTTGGGCTCGCGCTCGCCGTTCGACGCACGCATTCACGCCGCCCGTGGCCAAAAAGGCCAGATCGACGCCGCTGCTGCTTACCGCGATCTGTTGGGCGAGCGCAGTGAAGTGTCCGATTCGCACCAGAACTGCGAAAAGGTCCAGGACCCGTACTCTCTGCGCTGCCAGCCGCAAGTCATGGGCGCCTGCCTGACCCAGTTCCGTCAGGCGGCCGAAGTGCTGGCCGTCGAAGCCAACGCCGTGTCCGACAACCCGTTGGTCTTCGCCGCTGAAGGCGACGTGATCTCCGGCGGTAACTTCCACGCCGAGCCAGTGGCCATGGCCGCTGACAACATGGCATTGGCTATCGCGGAAATCGGTTCCCTGAGCGAGCGTCGTATCTCGCTGATGATGGACAAGCACATGTCGCAACTGCCGCCGTTCCTGGTGGCCAATGGCGGCGTGAACTCCGGCTTCATGATCGCCCAGGTGACGGCGGCGGCCCTGGCCAGCGAGAACAAGGCGTTGTCCCATCCGCATTCGGTGGACAGCCTGCCGACATCTGCCAACCAGGAAGACCACGTGTCCATGGCGCCGGCCGCTGGCAAGCGTCTGTGGGAAATGGCCGAAAACACGCGCGGCGTGTTGGCGGTCGAGTGGCTGGCGGCGGCTCAGGGCCTTGATCTGCGTGACGGTCTGAAGACCTCGACCAAACTGGAAAAGGCCCGCGCCATCCTGCGTGCCGAAGTGCCGTTCTATGAGAAGGACCGCTTCTTCGCGCCGGACATCAATGCGGCGAGCGAGTTGTTGGCGACCCGTTGCCTGAACGAGCTGGTAGCGGCGAAGTTGTTGCCGAGCCTGTAAGTCTGTTGGTGATCGTTCCCACGCTCTGCGTGGGAACGCAGCCCGTGACGCTCCGCGTCACTGGACGCGGAGCGTCCCCAGAGGCATTCCTTTGCTGCGCATGGGTACGATCAACTCCACCAATAAAAATAATTAAGGACGAGCAATGCAACCGCAAGCAAAAGGATTAAAACGCGGGCTCTCTGCCCGACATATTCGCTTCATGGCGCTGGGGTCGGCGATCGGCACCGGGCTGTTCTACGGCTCTGCCTCGGCCATTCAAATGGCCGGGCCTGCGGTACTGCTCGCCTACCTGATGGGTGGCGCGGCGGTGTTCATGGTCATGCGCGCCCTCGGTGAGATGGCGGTGCACAACCCGGTGGCCGGCTCGTTCGGTCACTACGCCAGCACCTACCTGGGGCCGATGGCGGGCTTCATCCTCGGTTGGACCTACGCGTTTGAAATGGTCATCGTCGGCATGGCTGACGTCACCGCGTTCGGTATTTACATGGGCTTCTGGTTTCCGGAAGTCGCGCGCTGGATCTGGGTCCTGGGCATCGTTTCGGTGGTCGGCGGCCTGAACCTGTGCAACGTCAAAGTCTTTGGCGAAATGGAGTTCTGGCTGTCGCTGCTCAAGGTCGCGGCCATCGTCGCGATGATCCTCGGCGGCTTCGGCATCATGCTGTTCGGCATCAGCACCGCCCCTGGCGCCCAGGCGACTGACATCAGCAACCTCTGGAGCCATGGCGGTTTCATGCCCAACGGCGTGGGTGGCCTGATTGCCTCGTTCGCCGTGGTGATGTTCGCCTTTGGCGGCATTGAAATCATCGGCGTCACCGCCGGCGAAGCCAAGGACCCGCAGCACGTGCTGCCCCGGGCGATCAATGCCGTGCCGTTGCGCATCCTGCTGTTCTACGTGCTGACCATGTTTGTGCTGATGTCGATCTTCCCGTGGCAGCAGATTGGCAGCCAGGGCAGCCCGTTCGTGCAGATTTTCGACAACCTGGGCATCAGCTCGGCAGCGACCATCCTCAACATCGTGGTGATCTCGGCGGCGGTGTCGGCGATCAACAGTGACATCTTCGGCGCGGGTCGGATGATGTACGGCCTGGCCCAGCAAGGCCACGCACCCAAGGGGTTCGCCCGCTTGTCCGGCAACGGCGTGCCGTGGATGACCGTGGTGGTGATGAGTGTCGCGCTGCTGTTGGGCGTGCTGCTGAACTACCTGATCCCGGAGAACGTGTTCCTGCTGATCGCCTCCATCGCGACCTTCGCCACGGTGTGGGTCTGGCTGATGATTCTGTTCACCCAGGTGGCGATGCGCCGTTCCATGAGCGCCGAACAGGTCGCGCAACTGAAATTCCCGGTGCCGTTCTGGCCTTATGCGCCGATAGCGGCGATTGCGTTCATGCTGTTTATTTTCGGCGTGCTCGGCTACTTCCCGGATACCCAGGCCGCGCTGGTCGTTGGCGTGGTCTGGATCGTGTTGCTGGTGCTGGCCTACCTGACCTGGGTCAAACCCGCGGCCGGTAAAGCTGCATTAGTGACGCGAAACCCTGATTTTTCTCATCGATAACCTAACGGAGGCCAGGATGAAAACGCTCTGGCAACACTGCAACGTCGCAACCATGGCGCAAGGCGTCTACTCGATCATCGAGGATGCGGCCATCGTGACGTCCGGTGCGCACATCGAGTGGATCGGCCCACGTGCTCAATTGCCGTCGGGTGACTACCCGGCGGTCAACGACTTGAAAGGAGCCTGGGTCACGCCGGGCCTGATCGACTGCCACACCCACACGGTGTTCGGCGGTAACCGCAGCGGTGAATTCGAACAGCGTCTGCAAGGCGTCAGCTATTCGGACATCGCCGCGGCCGGTGGCGGCATCGCCAGCACCGTACGCGCCACCCGTACGGCCACTGAAGATGACCTGTTCGTCAGCGCCGCCAAGCGTTTGAAAAGCCTGCTGCGCGACGGCGTGACCACGGTCGAAATCAAGTCCGGTTACGGTCTGGACCTGGTCAACGAACGCAAAATGCTGCGGGTCGCGCGTCGCCTCGGCGCCGAGTTGCCGGTCAGCGTGCGCAGCACGTGCCTGGCGGCGCACGCCTTGCCGCCGGAATACAAGGATCGCGCCGACGACTACATCGATCACATCTGCGCCGAGATGCTGCCGGCTCTCGCCGCCGAAGGGCTGGTGGATGCGGTGGATGCGTTCTGCGAATACCTGGCGTTCTCGCCGGCGCAGGTCGAGCGCGTATTTATCACCGCACAGGCACTCGGTCTGCCGGTGAAGCTGCATGCCGAGCAGTTGTCGCCCTTGCACGGTTCGAGTCTGGCCGCGCGTTACCACGCGCTGTCCGCCGATCACCTGGAATTCATGGACGAAGACGACGCCATCGCCATGGCCCAGTCCGGCACCGTCGCGGTGCTGCTGCCGGGGGCGTTCTACTTCCTGCGCGAAACCCAGTTGCCGCCCATGGAGGCCCTGCGCAAGCACGGGGTGAAAATCGCCATCGCCAGCGACCTCAACCCCGGCACCTCGCCGGCGTTGTCGCTGCGCCTGATGTTGAACATGGCTTGCACCTGTTTCCGCATGACCCCGGAAGAAGCCCTGGCCGGCGCAACCATTCATGCCGCTACCGCGCTGGGCATGGCTGATACCCATGGTTCGCTGGAAGTCGGCAAAGTTGCGGATTTCGTCGCCTGGCAAATCGATCGTCCCGCCGACCTGTCGTACTGGCTGGGCGGCGACCTGGAAAAACGCGTCGTGCGTCACGGCGTCGAGACAAGTCTTTAGGAGAGCAGTTGTGGATAAGGTTCTGAACTTCAAACAAGGCCGCGTGCCGCTGCTGATCAGCATGCCCCACGCCGGCCTGCGCCTGACGCCTGTGGTCGAAGCCGGGTTGATCCCCGACGCGAAAAGCCTGCCGGACACCGACTGGCACATCCCGCAGCTTTACGATTTCGCCACCGAACTGGGCGCCAGCACCCTGGCCGGCGAGTACTCGCGGTTTGTCATCGACCTGAACCGACCGTCCGACGACAAACCGATGTACGTCGGCGCCACCACCGGCCTGTACCCGTCGATACTGTTCGATGGCATTCCATTGTTCCGCGAGGGCATGGAGCCGACGGCGGCCGAGCGCGCGACCTACCTGGAACAGATCTGGACGTCGTATCACCGCACCTTGCAGAGCGAACTGGCACGCTTGAAGGCCGAGTTCGGCTACGCGCTGCTGTTCGATGCGCACTCGATCCGCTCGATCATCCCGCACCTGTTCGACGGCAAACTTCCGGACTTCAACCTCGGCACCTTCAACGGCGCCAGTTGCGATCCTCAGTTGGCCACGCAACTGGAAACGATCTGCGCCAAACACACCGAGTACAGCCATGTGCTGAACGGACGCTTCAAGGGCGGCCACATCACCCGCCATTACGGCAACCCGGCCGAAAACATCCACGCGGTGCAACTGGAGTTGGGGCAGTGCACGTATATGGAAGAGTTTGAGCCGTTCCGCTATCGCCCGGACCTGGCGGCGCCGACGCAGGTGGTGCTCAAGGAATTGCTGGAAGGGTTGTTGGCTTGGGGCCAGAAGCACTACGCGTAACCGGCCGCCGACCGTTCCCACACTGAGCGCGCTGATCGTTCCCACGCAGACCAGAGCGTGGGAACGATCAGCACTTCGCTATCAAGTCGCCACCGTGCAAATCTCGGTCGCCACAGTTCGCTTTTACCGCTCGTCTGCTGCGTAATGTTCTGGGCACGGTGCACAAAGACGCCGAATCCCACAATAATTGCTGCCGCACGAGATCCCTCCGATGAAAAGACTGTTCACCCGCTGTCTCTCAATCCTCTGCGGCACCGCTCTCCTGAGCACCAGCGTCATGGCCAGTGACGACGCGTCCTGCAAAGCCGTGCGCATGGGCGTGGTCAACTGGACCGATGTGATCGCCACCAGCGGCATGGCTGATGTGCTGCTCAATGGCCTGGGCTACGACAGCAAGCAAACCAGCGCCGTGCAGCAAATCATCTTCGCCGGCATCCGCGACAAGCGCCTCGATATCTTCCTCGGTTACTGGAAACCGGCGATGGACAAGAACATCGCCCCGTTCGTGGCGGCCAATCAGGTCAAGGTCATGGACAAGCCGAGCCTGGCCGATGCCCAGGCAACCCTCGCCGTACCTGAATACGTGGCAGCGGCCGGGCTGAAGACTTTCGCGGATATCGCCAAATTCAAAGACCAGTTGGGCGGCAAGATCTATGGCATCGAGCCGGGCAGCGGCGCCAATACCACGATCAAGACCATGATCGAAACCAATCACTTTGGCCTGAAGGATTTCAAACTGATCGAGTCCGGTGAGGCCGGCATGCTCGCCGCCGTACAACGGGCGGTGAACCGCAAGGAATTCGTGGTGTTCGTCGGCTGGACCCCGCACCCGATGAACATCAACATGAACATCACCTACCTGACCGGCAGCGAAGACGTCTACGGCCCGAACGAAGGCGCGGCGACCGTCTCCACCGTCACCGCCCCGGACTACGCCGAGCGCTGCCCGAACGTGAATCGCCTGCTGCAAAACCTGACCTTCACCGCGTCCCAGGAAAGCCAGTTGATGGTGCCGATCATGGAACGCAAGACGCCGCAGGACGTTGCCAAGCAGTGGTTGCGTGAGCATCCGGAAGACCTTCAGCGTTGGCTGGCGGGGGTTAGCAGTTTTGATGGTAAAGAGGGTGTGGCGACGGTGCAGGCCAGCCTCAAAAACTGATCGGCAGGTGTGCGCACATTGTGGCGAGGGGGCTTGCCCCCGTTGGGCGGCGAAGCAGCCCCAAAACCATTCAGCCGAGTAGCATCAGATGCACTCTGCCAGCCGGTTTTACGACGGCTGCGCCGCCGAACGGGGGCAAGCCCCCTCGCCACAAAAGCACCTCAATTTATCCGTGACTAAAGGCCGGTCCATGGCTCCTTACCCTCTTTCTATCCAAATGTCGGCCTTCGTCGAGAAAACCCTCGGCTTCAACAGCACCGACAGCAGCCTCACCGGGTTGCGCCAGGCCTACAGCGAGATGTGCCGGGCGTTTACCCCGCCCCGGCCCGTCGGGCTTGAGGTCACCGACTTCACCCTCGCGGGCGTGGCGGTGCGTTCCTATCGTCCCCCGGTGACGCCGCCGACCAGCGGCTGGCCGTGCATCCTGTATCTACACGGCGGTGGCTGGGTGGTCGGGGATCTGGATTCCCATGACTTCATCTGCGCCGAACTGGCATCGGTGACGGGAGCGATGGTGGTCGCGGTGGATTATCGGTTGGCGCCCGAGCATCCGTTCCCGGCCGGGTTCGACGATTGCCTGAAGGTCTGGCAGGCGCTTCGGTCAGGGCCGTTCTGGTTCGACCCGGAGCGAATGGTCGTCGCCGGAGACAGCGCCGGTGGCAATCTCGCCGCCGCGTTATGCCTGGCGTTACGCGACGCGGGCGAGCCGTTGCCCACCGCACAAGTGCTGATTTACCCGGGCCTGGGTGGCGATCACCGTCTACCGTCCCGCAGCGAATGCGCCGACGCGCCGTTGCTCAGCGGCCGCGACGTGGATTGCTATCACGCCCTTTACTTGCGCGGCAACGCACCACCGAGCGCCTACGCCATGCCCCTGCTTGCCGACGATCTCAGCGGTTTGCCCCCTGCATGGATCGCCGTGGCGCAATTCGACCCGCTGCGCGACGACGGTGTGCGCTATGCCGAGCGACTCAATGCCGCGGGCGTCAGTGCAACGCTTTACTACGGCGAAGGGCTGGTGCACGGCTGCCTGCGGGGTCGCGGGCAGGTCGCCGAGGTCGACCGACTGTACGAAACGCTGGTCGGGTTTCTGGCTGACAGGCTCTGACGTTGCAAGGGCATGCTCATTGACGTAATTCGGGTTTATGATGCCGGACGGCAGAATAATAGAAGTCCCCCCAGGGATGACCCGACCCCTTACGGAGCGCGCAATGCAGACTTTGTTCCCGCAGATCAAACCCTACGCCCGGCACGATCTGGCCGTCGATAAGACTCACACGCTGTACGTCGACGAAAGCGGTTCCCCGGAAGGTTTGCCGGTGGTGTTCATCCATGGCGGCCCCGGCGCCGGGTGTGATGCCCAAAGCCGTCGGTATTTCGATCCGAACCTGTATCGCATTGTCACCTTCGACCAGCGCGGCTGCGGTCGCTCCACGCCCCACGCCAATCTTGAAAACAACACCACCTGGGATCTGGTCGCCGACCTGGAACGGATCCGCAAGCACCTGAATATCGAAAAATGGGTATTGTTCGGCGGCTCCTGGGGCTCGACCCTGGCGCTGGCCTACGCGCAAACCCACCCCGAGCGTGTGCACGGCCTGATCCTGCGCGGGATCTTTCTGTGCCGTCCGCAGGAAATCGAGTGGTTCTACCAGGCCGGCGCCAGTCGCCTGTTTCCCGACTACTGGCAGGACTACATCGCGCCAATTCCGCTGGACGAGCGCGGCGACTTGCTCACCGCTTTCCACAAGCGCCTGACCGGCAACGATCAGATCGCCCAGATGCACGCGGCCAAGGCCTGGTCCACCTGGGAAGGCCGGACCGCGACCCTGCGCCCGAACCCGCTGGTGGTCGATCGTTTCTCCGAACCACAGCGCGCTTTGTCGATTGCCCGCATCGAATGCCACTACTTCACCAACAATGCGTTCCTTGAACCGAACCAGCTGATCCGCGACATGGGCAAGATCGCCCATTTGCCTGGCGTGATCGTCCATGGCCGTTACGACGTGATCTGCCCGTTGGACAACGCCTGGGAATTGCACCAGGCCTGGCCGAACAGCGAACTGCAGGTCATCCGCGATGCCGGCCACGCCGCCTCCGAACCGGGCATCACCGATGCATTGGTACGTGCCGCCGGTCAGATGGCCCGACGCTTGCTTGATCTGCCGCCTGAAGAAGCATGAAGGGTCTGTTGCAGCGCGTGCGAGGCGCGCGTGTCGAGGTAGCGGGGGAGGTGGTCGGTGCCGTCGACCAGGGTTTGCTGGTATTGGTGGCGGTCGAGCCCGGGGACACTCGGGCCAGTGCCGACAAACTTCTGCATAAGATGCTTAACTATCGTGTATTCAGTGACGCCGAGGGCAAGATGAATCTGTCCCTGGTGGACGTTGGCGGTGGGTTGCTGCTGGTCTCGCAATTCACCCTGGCGGCCGACACCAAGAGTGGGCTGCGCCCGAGTTTTTCGACCGCGGCACCTCCGGCTCTGGGTGAAGAACTTTTCGACTATCTATTAGGCAAAGCGAAAGAGGTGCATGGCACTGTGGCATCAGGTAGATTCGGCGCGGATATGCAGGTGCATCTGGTCAATGATGGCCCGGTCACCTTCCTGTTACAGGCCTGAAACGCCCTGAAACCTGTTTTTCAGGGCGTTTCGACTGAAAACAGGGGTTTTGCGCGATAAATACTTTGTTACCCCCTGATGCTTTGTAACGCGGCCTACTAGATAATCGCGCGCTACGGGGATCAGCGTTCGTTGGCCCATTTGACTTATGTAGAGACTTGCCCGGACCTGTTGGGGAATCATTTAGCCCCATAGGAGTCGGAACAATGCTCGCCAACCTGGCATATAGATAGCTGGCCGTTGGTTTTTTGATCTGTTTTCGGCGAGGGTTGCTCGTGATTGTTAGTCCCTGTAATGCACCAAAATTGTCTGCCCAACGGTTCCGAAGCGCTCTGGTAGCGGGCTCTGCACTGCTGTGCCTGCTCAGCGCCGGCCAGCTTTGGGCATTCAACCTGGATGATGTGTCGGTCAAGGCGAAAGAGCTGGCCGGGCAGAAATACGAAGCCCCGCGCAGTAACCTGCCGAACGAATTCCGCGAAATGAAATTCGCGGACTATCAGAAAATTCGTTTCCGCACTGAAAAAGCCGAGTGGGCCGATCAGAAAACCCCGTTCAAGCTGTCGTTCTATCACCAGGGCATGCACTTCGACACCCCGGTGAAAATCAACGAAATCACGGCCAACACCGTCGAAGAGATCAAATACGACCCAAGTCGTTTCGATTTCGGCGATGTCTCGTTCGATCCTAAAGCCACCGAACAACTGGGTTATGCCGGTTTCCGTGTGCTGTACCCGATCAACAAGGCCGACAAGCAAGACGAAATCATGACCATGCTCGGCGCGAGTTACTTCCGCGTGGTTGGCAAGGGTCACACCTATGGCTTGTCCGCTCGCGGCATGGCCATCGACACCGCCTTGCCGTCCGGCGAAGAATTCCCGCGTTTCACCGAATTCTGGATTCAACAGCCCAAGCCAGGTGACAAGCACCTGGTGATCTTCGCCCTGCTGGATTCCCCGCGTGCCACCGGTGCTTACCGTCTGACCCTGCGTCCAGGCAGCGACACCGTGGTCGACGTCAAGGCCAAGATGTTCCTGCGTGACAAAGTCACCAAGCTTGGCGTTGCGCCGCTGACCAGCATGTTCCTGTTCGGCGCCAACCAGCCGTCGAAAGTGCTGAACTATCGCCGCGAACTGCACGACTCCAGCGGTCTGTCGATCCATGCCGGCAACGGCGAGTGGATCTGGCGCCCCCTGAACAATCCAAAACACTTGGCGGTCAGCAACTTCGCCATCGAAAACCCGCGTGGCTTCGGCTTGCTGCAGCGTGGTCGTGACTTCAGCCACTATGAAGACCTCGACGACCGCTACGACAAGCGCCCAAGTGCGTGGATCGAGCCAAAAGGCGATTGGGGCAAGGGTTCTGTAGACCTGGTGGAAATTCCGACCGCCGACGAAACCAACGACAACATCGTTGCCTTCTGGAGCCCGGAAAAACTGCCTGAACCAGGCCAGCCACTCGACGTCGCCTATCGCATGCACTGGACCATTGACGAAGCCTCGATTCACGCACCGGACAGCGCCTGGGTCAAACAGACCCTGCGTTCCACCGGCGACGTCAAACAGTCGAACCTGATCCGTCAGCCGGATGGCAGCGTTGCCTACCTGGTGGACTTCGAAGGCCCGTCCCTGGCCGCTTTGCCGGAAAACGCCGACGTGCGCAGCCAGGTCAGCATTGGCGACAATGCCGAACTGGTCGAGAACACCGTGCGCTACAACCCTGAAACCAAGGGCTGGCGCCTGATGCTGCGCATGAAAATCAAGGATCCGAGCAAGGCCACCGAGATGCGCGCGGCACTGGTCCAGAAGATCCAGCCTGAAGATCTGGCCAAGTCGTTGGTGCCTTCCTCCAGCTCCTCTGTTGCCAAGGCCGACAAAGTCGCCGCCAAGCAGCAAGAGAAAGTGGACAAGGAAACCAAGGACGCCAAGCAGGCAGACGCCAAGCAGGCTGATGCCAAGCCAGTGACCGATGCCAAGAACAAGGACAACAAAGACGCCAAGCAGCCTGCTGCTGCGGACGCGGCCCCAGCCACACCGGAATCGAACGAGACTGAAGAAGTCCTGACCGAGACCTGGAGCTACCAGTTGCCTGCCGATGAGTAATTCTCAACTAAAGCCAGAGACTCTCTCCGAGTATCTGGCGCATTTACCGATGACCGACGAGCAGCGCGCGGAACTCGCAGGCTGCCAGTCCTTCAGTGAACTGCACCAGCGTCTTTCGTCTTCGACGTTCGACGCTCCTGCCGAGGCTGCACAAGCCTCGGTGGGCAAACGCTTGCTCCTCAACAGTGCTGAAGAGCTGGAAGAAGCGGAGATGCTGGCGCTTGACGCCAGTGGTCGTGTCGTACTCAAAGCGACTCCGCCGATCCGTCGGACCAAGGTCGTGCCGGAGCCGTGGCGTACCAACATCCTGGTGCGCGGCTGGCGCCGGATGACCGGTCGCACCAATCCACCAGCCCCGCCGAAGGATGAACGCGTGTTGCCAGCGGCTCGCTGGCGCACCGTCGGTTCGATCCGTCGCTACATTCTGCTGGTGCTGATGCTCGGCCAGACCATCGTGGCCGGCTGGTACATGAAAGGCATCATGCCGTACCAGGGCTGGTCGTTCGTCGACATGGACGAAATCATCAACCAGTCCCTGACGCAAACTGCGATGCAGGTCCTGCCTTATGCCTTGCAAACCAGCATCCTGATTCTGTTCGGGATTCTGTTCTGCTGGGTGTCGGCCGGTTTCTGGACTGCGCTGATGGGCTTCCTCGAGTTGCTCACCGGTCACGACAAATACCGCATTTCCGGTAAAAGCGCCGGCAATGAGCCGATCGCCAAGGACGCACGCACCGCACTGGTGATGCCGATCTGCAACGAAGACGTGCCACGGGTGTTTGCCGGTCTGCGCGCGACCTTCGAGTCGGTAGCGGCCACGGGTGACCTGGACCGCTTCGACTTCTTCGTCCTCAGCGACAGTAACGAAACCGATATCTGCGTCGCCGAGCAACAGGCCTGGCTGGACGTCTGCCGGGAAGCCAAGGGCTTCGGCAAGATTTTCTATCGCCGCCGTCGTCGTCGCGTCAAGCGTAAAAGCGGCAACCTCGACGACTTCTGCCGTCGTTGGGGCGGTGACTACAAGTACATGGTCGTGCTCGACGCGGACTCCGTGATGAGCGGCGAATGCCTGACCAGTCTGGTGCGCTTGATGGAAGCCACGCCGGACGCCGGGATCATCCAGACCGCGCCACGTGCGTCGGGCATGGACACCCTGTATGCGCGGATGCAGCAATTTGCGACCCGTGTGTACGGTCCGCTGTTCACCGCCGGCCTGCACTTCTGGCAGTTGGGTGAATCCCACTACTGGGGTCACAACGCGATCATCCGCATGAAGCCGTTTATCGAGCACTGCGCCTTGGCGCCGTTGCCGGGTAAAGGTGCGTTTGCCGGTGCGATTCTGTCCCACGACTTCGTCGAAGCCGCGCTGATGCGCCGTGCCGGCTGGGGCGTGTGGATTGCCTACGACTTGCCGGGCAGCTACGAAGAACTGCCGCCGAACTTGCTGGACGAACTCAAGCGTGACCGTCGCTGGTGCCACGGTAACCTGATGAACTTCCGCCTGTTCCTGGTCAAGGGCATGCACCCGGTGCACCGCGCGGTGTTCCTGACCGGCGTGATGTCTTACCTGTCGGCGCCGTTGTGGTTCTTCTTCCTGGTGTTGTCCACCGCGCTGTTGGCGGTGAACACCCTGATGGAGCCGCAGTACTTCATGGCGCCGCGCCAGCTCTATCCGTTGTGGCCACAATGGCACCCGGACAAGGCCGTCGCGCTGTTCTCGACCACCGTCGTGCTGCTGTTCCTGCCGAAGTTGCTGAGCATCATCCTGATCTGGGCCAAGGGCGCGAAAGAGTTCGGTGGCAAGTTCAAGGTGACGACGTCGATGCTGCTGGAGATGTTGTTCTCCATGCTGCTGGCGCCGGTGCGGATGATTTTCCACACCCGCTTCGTGCTCGCCGCGTTCCTCGGCTGGGCCGCGACCTGGAACTCGCCACAACGTGACGACGACTCCACGCCATGGAGCGAGGCGGTCAAGCGCCACGGTCCGCAAACCTTGCTGGGCTTCTTCTGGGCCCTGCTGGTGATCTGGCTGAACCCGAGCTTTCTCTGGTGGCTGGTACCGATCGTCGGTTCGTTGATGCTGTCGATCCCGGTGTCGGTGATCTCCAGCCGTGTCGGCCTGGGCCTCAAGTCCCGTGACGAGAGCCTGTTCCTGATCCCTGAGGAATACAATCCGCCACAGGCCTTGGTGGCGACCGACCAGTACACCCATGAAAACCGTTATCACGCGCTGAATGACGGCTTCATCCGGGCGGTGGTCGATCCACAGCAGAATGCGTTGGCGTGCGCGCTGGCGACGTCCCGTCACGGTCAGGCCGAGCCGATCGAGTGGTTGCGCGTCGAACGGGTTCGTCATGCGTTGAAGGCCGGCCCTGCCGGGCTGAACAACCATGAGCGCCTGCAATTGCTGAGCGATCCGGTGGCATTGGGTCGTCTGCATGACGCGGTCTGGAGCGAAGGTCACGCCGAGTGGCTGGACGCCTGGCGCAAATCGGTGAAAGCCGATCCCCATGCGCCGCTGTTGCCGCTCAAGCCATTGAGTGCACAGCCTCAGTTGGCGTAATGAAAAACCCCGCGAAAGCGGGGTTTTTTTTGGCCCGACTGATCGTTCCCACGCTCTGCGTGGGAATGCCTCCATGGACGCTCTGCGTCCGCTCTTGGGACGCGGAGCGTCCCGGGCTGCATTCCCACGCAGAGCGTGGGAACGATCAAATTCCTGCGCTAACCCTTGTGCAAACGAACGAGTGCGATAGGATCCGTCCCCGAATTGGTGCGCCCGGACAGCTTTCTGTTCGTATCTTCCGGTTTTCTAACGAAAACCGCCGATTGCGCGCCTCACACCGCAATGGTTTTGGGGACTTGATGATGAAGAAGTATCTCTCGATGCTGCTGGTCGGCGTCACGGCATTGGTTGCAGTCAACGCGGCGCAGGCCGGTGCCATCGATGACGCGGTCAAGCGCGGCACGCTGAAAGTCGGCATGGACCCGACCTACATGCCGTTCGAAATGACCAACAAGCGTGGCGAGATCATCGGCTTCGAAGTCGACCTCCTCAAGGCTATGACCAAGGCCATGGGCGTCAAGCTGGAGCTGGTGTCCACCGGATACGACGGCATCATCCCGGCCCTGATGACCGACAAGTTCGACATGATCGGCAGCGGCATGACCCTGACCCAGGAACGCAACCTGCGCCTGAACTTCAGTGAACCGTTCATCGTCGTCGGCCAGACCCTGCTGATCCGCAAGGACCTGGAAGGCACCATCAAGTCCTACAAAGACCTGAACACCGACGAGTACCGCATCACCTCCAAGCTCGGCACCACCGGTGAGATGGTCGCCAGGAAGCTGATCGCCAAAGCCAAGTACCACGGCTACGACAATGAGCAGGAAGCCGTGCTCGACGTGGTCAACGGCAAGGCCGACGCCTTCATCTACGACGCCCCGTACAACGTGGTCGCGGTGAACAAGGTCGGCGCCGGCAAACTGGTGTTCCTCGACAAGCCGTTCACCTACGAGCCGCTGGCCTTCGGCTTGAAGAAGGGCGACTACGACAGCCTCAACTTCATCAACAACTTCCTGCACCAGATCCACGAAGACGGCACCTACGACCGCATCCATGACAAGTGGTTTAAAGACACCGCTTGGCTCAAGGACATGGAATAAGGCTCGGTCAGCTAGACCGCGCCGCCCCATTCGCGGGCAAGCCTCGCTCCTACATTTGGAATGCGTTCCCCTGTAGGAGCGAGGCTTGCCCGCGAAGGCGGCCTCCCAGGCGACACAAATCCGGAATCTCCAAAGCAAATGAAACACAAGAAATCCCAACTGCCCTGGCACGTGTTAACGGTGCTGGTGCTGATCGGCCTGGCCGGCGCGTTGTATTACGCCACCTCGCTGATGGCCTACGAATGGCGCTGGAACCGCGTGCCGCAGTACTTCGCCTACCACGCCGAAGAATCCCAGCGCGCCGCCGATATCTCCACGGTCAGTGAACTGGTGCGCCAGGGCGACAAGGCCGAAGTCACCCTGCGCAATGACGCAGGTACAGAACAACACCTGATCGTCGATGAAAACAGCCTGCAAGTCGCCCGGGGCGATGACGTGGCGGAAGGCGACGTGATCGGTGTCACCCGGCATTGGGCCGCCGGACCGTTGCTGTGGGGCCTGTGGACCACGTTGTGGCTGTCCGTGGTGTCTGGCGTGCTCGGGCTGTTGATCGGCCTTGCGGCCGGCCTGTGCCGGCTGTCGAACAACCCGACCCTGCGCGACCTTTCGACCCTTTACGTCGAACTGGTGCGCGGTACGCCGCTGCTGGTGCAGATCTTCATTTTCTACTTCTTCATCGGCACGGTAATGAACCTGTCCCGGGAGTTCGCCGGGATCGCCGCGCTGTCGCTGTTCACTGGCGCCTACGTGGCGGAGATCATCCGTTCCGGCGTGCAGTCGATTGCCCGTGGGCAGAACGAAGCCGCGCGCTCGCTCGGCTTGAGCGCTGGCCAGTCGATGCGCCACGTGGTATTGCCGCAAGCCTTGAAACGCGTGCTGCCGCCGCTGGCCGGGCAGTTCATCAGCCTGGTGAAAGACACGTCGCTGGTGTCGGTGATCGCGATTACCGAACTGCTGAAAAGTGGCCGCGAAGTCATCACCACCTCGTTCTCGCCGTTCGAAATCCTGTTCTGCGTGGCCGGGCTGTACCTGTTGATCAACCTGCCGCTGTCGAAAATCGCCAGCCGGCTTGAGCGGAGGCTCGCGCAAAGTGATTGAAGTCCGCGATCTGGTAAAAGTCTTCGACACCCGTGGCCAGGTGGTGCGCGCGGTGGATAACGTGTCCACGACCGTGGCCAGGGGCGAAGTGCTGGTGGTGATCGGGCCGTCGGGTTCCGGCAAATCGACCTTCCTGCGCTGCCTCAATGGTCTGGAAGAGTTTGATTCGGGCTCGGTGAGCATCGACGGTTTGCAACTGGCCGACCCGAAAACCGACGTGAATGCCTATCGTCGGGAAGTCGGCATGGTGTTCCAGCACTTCAACCTGTTCCCGCACATGACCGTGCTGGAAAACCTCTGCCTGGCCCAGAAGGTCGTGCGCAAGCGCGGCAAAAAGGAACGCGAGGCCAAGGCCCTGGCGTTGCTGGAGAAGGTCGGCATCGCGCAAAAGGCCAACGAGTTTCCGTCACGCCTGTCCGGCGGTCAGCAACAGCGCGTGGCGATTGCCCGGGCGCTGGCGATGGAACCGAAGGTCATGTTGTTTGATGAGCCAACCTCGGCGCTGGATCCGGAAATGGTCGGTGAAGTGCTGGACGTGATGAAAACCCTGGCCGTGGAAGGCATGACCATGGTCTGCGTGACCCACGAAATGGGCTTTGCCCGGGAAGTGGCAGATCGGGTGTTGTTCTTCGATCACGGCAAATTGCTGGAAGACGCTTCGCCGGCCGAGTTTTTTGATGCGCCGAAGGATCCTCGGGCGCAGGCGTTTTTGCGGCAGGTTCTGTAACCCCGGCGCTAAAAAATCGCAGCCTTCGACAGCTTGGTTTTTATATAAAACTGCTTGTGTTGTCGAAGGCTGCGACGCGCGTGAGTTGTATTTAATTTTTAATTTACGTGAAGTCTAAATTTCTAACTGATCGTCGCGTTTATTGAAAGCGCATCAAGAAGTTGCGCATTCCACTTCAATTAACCCACTGTTGGTGAGCATTTATTCTTATGGAAAAGAAAATGTTTGGCCTTATCGCTCTGTTGGCAGGTGTGGCGGCTATTTCTTCTACCGTTCAGGCGGATGAAGTTAAACCGGCAAACCCATTCGTGGCCGAATACAAAATGCAACCGGGCAATAAAGTAGTTGCTTACGGTCAGCTCCCTTGCACTTCTCAGGAACTGGCGTATATGCGCAAGCATGGCTTCACCCCGCTCTGTAACTAAGACTTGAACCAAGACTTTCATGAGTGTTGACCTCGTCCCTTGCGGGACGAGGTTTGAGGGTGAGTGTGTGATGAACAATCAGGATGATTTTTTTGCCGGTTCAGGATTCATGGGCGTGGTTGCGCCCTCCACCCTGTACGGCATACACGATGGCGGAATGTACATCAGTGGTCCCTCGGGCGTCGTGCAACTGGCGGGGCAGGGGGAGACGGCGATGCTTGAGGCGCTGGACACCGCTGGTGCACTGGTTCCAGGATCAGCCTGCGCCATGCAGGGTGTACGTCAATTGCTTGAGGACCCACGTACCAGTCGCACCGTCAGCTATCTGCTTTGCAGCGCCCGCTCCTGTGAGGACGTGCTGGAAGACATGGCCACGTTACAGCGCTCGCGGATTTTGCTGTTTGGCTGCGGCGGCATTGGCAGCACTGCCAGCATGCTATTGGCGGGCAGTGGCATTGGGCATCTGACGCTGAGCGACGGCGACCGCATTGAAGAAAGCAACCTGAACCGGCAGTTGTTCTGGCGTCGAAGCGACGTTGGCGGGTTCAAGGCAGACGTGCTGCAGGAAATCCTGCAAGAAAAGTTTCCGGATATAAACGTCCAGACGATCAAGCGCCAACTTGATCTGGATGACGCTGATCGCTTGATCTCAGAGGGTTACGACGCCGTCGTGGTGACCGCTGACGAACCGGCCACGCTGGCCAGTGAGTGCAAGCGACTGGCCGATAAACATCGTATTCCTGTGGTCAGCGGCGGTTATCTGCATCGTATGTGCATGACTAATTTTTATAACGGTAGCGGCCATCAGGAGACTGATTCGATGGCCGGTGTCGGGACATCCGCTCGCTCATTCGAATGGCAGCGTTTGCCAAAGGGGATCATGCCCAGTTATGGCCCAAGTAATTTCGGCCTGGCTTCGATATTGGCGTCTTCGGTCATTGCAGCGCTGGCGTCTCGTACGCTCGGAAGTTCAGAACAACATAGCGTTGTCTGGGACGCCAATAGTGTGCCTTTGAAGTTCAATACGTTGTTAGGTTAGTGGGATGAAATCGTTTGTCTAACTGTCGAAAAATAAAGAGTACCGAGGGTGGTTCAATCACATGGAATGTATCTTTTGCAAGATGATCGACGGTCAGGCGCCGATGCATTTGATTTGGGAGGATGATGCCCATGCCGCATTCCTTTCCATTTATCCCAATACGCCGGGTTTTTCGGTGGTTGTTCCAAAGCGCCACTTTGGAAGTTATGCATTCGCGCAGTCCGATGAAGTGTTATCGGGGCTGATCATAGCGGCCAAGAAAGTTGCACTGCTGCTCGACGAATCCTTTGCAGATGTCGGTCGCACCGCACTGATGCTGGAAGGTTACGGAGTTGACCATTTGCACGCCAAACTCTTTCCCATGCACGGCACTGGTGACTCAAGCGCCTTCAAGCCCATCAGTTCGAACATCGACAAGTACTTTGAGCGTTACGAGGGTTACATCTCATCTCATGACTTCAAAGGCGAAACTACCCAGGACTTGGCATCCATGGCACGGCACATTCGCCGTGTCGCCGGGCTTGCAGAGTAAGTCGGGGGGCCTGGGTGCAGGCCCCTTTTCCCCTGTTAAACCTTGAACCGCCCAACCAACATCTGCAAATGCGTCCCCAACCGCGCCAGCTCAACGCTGGACGCCGCGGTCTCTTCGCTCGCCGCCGAGGTCTGCTCGGACACATCGCGCACGTTCAGCACGCTGCGGTTGATCTCTTCGGCCACGGCGCTCTGTTGCTCGGCGGCTGCAGCGATCTGCTGGTTCATCGACTGGATCGCTGACACCGTGCGGGTGATGCTTTCCAGCGAGCCACCGGCGCGGCGGGTCAGTTCGACGCTGCTGTCGGTCAGGCTGCGGCTGTTGTCCATGATGGTCGCGACTTGCTGGGTGCCGGTTTGCAGGCCGACGATCAACTCTTCGATTTCTTCGGTGGACTTCTGGGTGCGCTGGGCCAGGCTGCGGACTTCGTCGGCGACCACGGCAAAACCGCGTCCGGCTTCACCGGCACGGGCCGCTTCGATGGCGGCGTTGAGCGCCAGCAGGTTGGTCTGTTGCGCCACGGATTTGATCACGTCGAGCACGCTGCCGATCTTGTCGCTTTCGCGCTTCAGATCGCTCATGGCGACAGTCGAGTTACCGACTTCGATGGCCAGGCGTTCGATCTGGGCGATGGCTTCGCCGACCACTTTGTCACCTTCACGGGCCTGTTGATCGGCAGCGACGGCGGCTTCGGAGGCTTCTTCGGCGTTACGCGCGACTTCCTGCACCGTGGCGGTCATCTCGTGCATCGCGGTGGCCACCTGATCGGTTTCCACCTTCTGGCTGTTGACCCCGGCGCTGGTTTGCTCGGTCACGGCGGACAACTCTTCGGCAGCGCTGGCGATTTGCGTAACGCCATCGCTGATGCCGCCGATCAACTCGCGCAGGCCCAGGGTCATGCTCTGCATGGCGCGCTGGAGCTGGCCGAGTTCGTCCTGGCGTTCGGAGATCAGGTTGTGGGTCAGATCGCCCGAGGCGACGCGCTCGGCCACCTTGAGGGTCTGGCTCAGGGGAATGACGATCTGGCGAGTGATGGCCCAAGCGGCGAGCAGGCCGAAAGCCAGGGCGAGGACCGTGGCCATCAGCAGCAGGTTCTTGGCGTGGGCGGCATCGGTGTCACGCACGACGGTTTGCGAAATGGTCAGTTTCTTGCTGAGTTCGCGCAGATTGTCGCCTTGGTCAGCCATACGCTTGAGGGCGGCAGCGCTGGCGACCTGAGAGTCGCGGTACTGGCTGACAGCGGCACGGTAGGCCTTGAGCGAATCGGAGGCCTGTTGCAGGTTGGCGCTGAACTGTTCCGGCAGTTTGGCTGGCAGGCTCTCGAGGTTTTTCAGGGCGTTATCGATGGCGTCCAGCGCCGGCTGTTCGGCCTCGATTTTGGCGCTGTAGGTGTAGCCGCGTACCTGGAAGCGCGCTTGCTGGATCAGTTTGCTCAGGTCGATCACGCTGTTGAACTGGGCGACGCTGTCACCTTGCAGCAGTGCCTTCTCGACCTCAGACACCTTGGCCACGGCGTTGTCGGCGGTGGCACCGAGTTTGCTGCGGGCATCTTCGCGGTTGGCACCGGCCTGGATCATGGCGGTGAAGGCTTGCCGGTACTGGCTGACGCCGGCCAGTTGCTGGTCGATCATCGCGACGTCGGCGGGTTGCTCGATCATCTTGCGTGCAGTTTGCAGGCCGGCTTCGATCTGATCCAAATAGCCGTTGACCGCGCCCGGGCCTTGTTCGCCACGGCGCATTTCGTAGTCCAGGCGCGCCACGCGTAAATCCTTGGCCAGCTCATTGATGCTGGCAATGAACCCGAGCTTGTCGCCACGGCTCATCACACCCGTCAACCCGGTCCAGCCGGTGAATGTGATCAATAAGGTCAGGAGCAGGACGAGACCGAAGCCGACACCCAGTTTGCGATTAACGCTTACGTTTCCCAGTTTCTCGGCTAGCCAACGGTACATGCTGCTACTCCCCTCGGAACACAATTTGGTTTTATGGGAGCTGTATCGGCTGGCGGGCGGGAATCTGTAGGCGTACACGTGGGTTGGAGCGACGACATCCCCTGTAGGAGCAAAGCTTGCTCGCGATGGCGGTGTGTCAGCCAATAAAGGGCTGACTGACCGTCCGCTATCGCGAGCAAGCTTTGCTCCTACAGAAGAGGGGGGCGGTTAGAAGAGGCGTGCCAGCAGCGCGGTGACGGCGGTTTCAACCCGCAGAATGCGATCACCCAGTTGCACCGGATTCAGCCCGGACTTGCCCAGCAATTCGATTTCATAAGGAATCCAGCCACCTTCGGGGCCGATCGCCAGGGTCACCGGTTCATCCAGGCCGCGAGGGCAGGGCGGGTAGTTGCCAGGGTGGCCGACCAGGCCGAGGGTGCCTTCGGTGATCGCGGGCAGCCGGTCTTCGACGAACGGCTTGAAGCGCTTCTCGATGACGACTTCCGGCAGCACGCTGTCCCGGGCCTGTTCCAGACCCAGGATCAACTGCTCGCGAATCGCTTCAGGCTCCAGGAACGGGGTTTGCCAGAAGCTCTTCTCGACGCGGTAGCTGTTCACCAGCACGATCCGTGGCACACCCATGGCCGCCACGGTCTGAAACACCCTACGGAGCATTTTCGGCCGTGGCAGAGCCAATACCAGGGTCAATGGCAACTTGGTCGGTGGTTGTTGGTCGAGGACGACGCGCAATTCCGCTTCGCCGGCCTCCAGGCGCAGCACTTCGGCCGAGCCCATCAAGCCGCCGATCCGGCCGACGCGCATGCTGTCACCCACCACGCAGCGATGGACTTCCTGCATATGCGTCAAGCGCCGATCGCGCAGGATCACCCGGTCGGCCGCAATAAAGTCGGCCTCTTCGAGCAGCAGCAGGTTCACGGCTGGGTCGCTGGCGGCTGGTCGTTGTGATCGTCAGCCGGTTGATCGTCCGGGTGCTCGCCGCGCTTGCTGACCAGGCTGCCGAACAGGATGCCGATTTCGAACAGCAACCACATCGGTACCGCCAACAGGGTCTGGGAGAAGATGTCCGGCGGGGTCAGGATCATGCCGACCACGAAGCAGCCGATGACCACGTACGGGCGGATTTTCTTCAGGTAAGCGACGTTGACCACGCCGATCCACACCAGCAGCACCACGGCCACCGGGATCTCGAACGCCACGCCAAAGGCGAAGAACAGGGTCATGACGAAATCGAGGTAGCTGCTGATGTCGGTCATCATCTCCACGCCGGCCGGGGTGGCAGCGGCGAAGAATTTGAAGATCAGCGGGAACACCAGGTAATAGGCGAAGGCCATGCCGGTGTAGAACAGCAGGATGCTGGAGACCAGTAACGGCACCGCGATGCGCTTCTCGTGCTTGTACAGGCCCGGCGCGATGAAGCCCCAGATCTGATGCAGGATCACCGGGATCGCCAGGAACAGCGACACCATCATCGTCAGCTTCAGTGGCGTCAGGAACGGCGACGACACGTCAGTGGCAATCATCGTCGCGCCCACCGGCAGATACTGGCGCAGCGGCGTGGAGACGAAGGTGTAGATCTGCTGGGTAAACGCGAACAACCCGGCGAAGATGATGAAAATCGCCGCTACACAGCGCAGCAGGCGAGTACGCAACTCGGTGAGGTGCGAAACCAGGGGCATGTGCTGGTCGTTTTCCGGAAGATTAGGGCCTGTCATCGGTCATTTCCTGTGTCGCGCCGAGCCTGTATTTGCGCAGGGCAAGGCGCGAGAAGCGTAGTTTGGCGTTTCAAATAAGCGACGAGTAACGCAGCCCTGCGCAAATACAGGCCGGCCCTTCGGGTTGTGCCTGAAAGCGGGCCAGGCTGCGTTGTAGCCCTTGGAAAGGGAACAACCATTCCCTGCGGCCTACGCCTTGCCTGGCCCGCTTTCAGGCGACAACGCGACACAGGAAATGACCGATGACAGGCCCTTATCATGGGGCTCGCGGCGGCAGTGTTGGGTCGTGAGGAGCCGGCGCAGTTGGCGCGGCAGCAGGAGCAACAGGTTCTACGGGTGTCGGCGCGGGGACAACAGGTGCGGGTTCGACGCCGCCCATGGAGGCCACCGGTTCGGTGCCCGGCGCGTGAATCGTCTGCTCGGCCACCGGTTCAACCGGCTGCACCGGCGTGGCTTCCTGCTGGGTCGGCGTGAAGATCTTCCGCGCCTCCTGCTCCAGGGACAGGATGTGCTCGTTGTGCAGTTGCCGACGAATCTCGTCGGCACCGATTTCACGTTCAACTTCCTGTTTGATCGCGTTGAAGCTGCGCTTCAGCCGCCCGATCCACAGACCGGCGGTGCGCGCAGCACCCGGCAGACGCTCGGGGCCCAGCACCAGCAGGGCCACGAGGCCGACGAGCAGCAGTTCAGAGAAGCTGATACCAAACATTAGTCAGTGCTCACACGTCTTTGCGGATCGGCTCTTCGACTTTCTGTGCCTGCACGTCGATGGTGTGCGGCTGGTTCAGTGGCGAGGTCGTGGTTGGTTGAGCAGGTGGCACCGGTTGCGCCGGGGTCACGGTCGGATCGGCCGGTTTCTCTTCGTCGTTCATGGCTTTGCGAAAGCCTTTGATCGACTCGCCGACGTCAGTGCCGAGGTTTTTCAGTTTTTTGGTGCCGAACACCAGCACCACGACAACCAGGATGACGATCCAGTGTTTCCAGTCAAAAATGCCCATGTTGCTGCTCCTCTCAAATAGTTATTCAGGCGGACGGACGCGAGGCTTTCTCGGCGTGTCCGGACAGACCGAAGCGACGGTCCAGTTCATCGAGCACAGCCTGTGGATGCTGCCCCAGTTGGGCGAGCATGACCATGCTGTGGAACCACAAATCGGCGGTCTCGTAGATCACGTCGCTGCAGTCACCGCTGATGGCGGCGTCCTTGGCGGCGATGATAGTTTCGACCGACTCTTCGCCGACTTTTTCCAGAATCTTGTTCAAGCCCTTGTGGTACAGGCTGGCGACATACGAGCTGTCGGCGGCGGCGCCTTTGCGCTCTTCCAGAACCTGCGCCAGACGCGTGAGAGTGTCACTCATGTGAGGATGTGTCATCAGTCATTTCCTGAGCTGCGCCGGTGCCTGATTTTGTGCAGGGCAAGGCGCGAGGCGTGTGGTTTGGTGTTTCAAATAAACGACGAGTAACGCAGCCCTGCACAAAATCAGGCCCGGCCCTTCGGGTTGCCGGCTCAAAGCGCGCCATGCTGCGTTGCAGGCCTTGGCAAGGAAACGACATTACCGGCGGCCTACGCCTTGCCTGGCGCGCTTTGAGCCGGCAACGCAGCTCAGGAAATGACTGATGACACATCCTAATGTCCTGCGGAATAGATGGCGTGCGGATCTTTCAGCACCGGGTCGACAATTTTCCAGTCGCCGTTTTCGAAGACGCGATAGAAGCAGCTCTGGCGGCCGGTATGGCAGGCGATGTCGCCAATCTGCTCGACCATCAGGATGATCACGTCGGCGTCACAGTCCAGACGCATCTCATGCAGGGTCTGCACATGGCCGGATTCTTCACCCTTGCGCCACAACTTGCCACGGGAACGTGACCAGTAAATGGCACGGTTCTCGGCAGCGCTCAGTTCCAGCGCTTCGCGGTTCATCCAGGCCATCATCAGGACGCGCCCGGTCTTGTGATCCTGGGCAATCGCCGGCACCAGTCCGTCAGCGTCCCACTTGATCTCGTCCAGCCAGTTGTTCATGGTCCGTCCCGGAGCAGCGGCGAGCTTTAAGCTGCAAGCTGCAAGTAAAAAACAATCTGCGTCGTGCAAACGAAGCGCTTGAAGCCTGAAGCTTATCGCTTGCAGCTCAATCCGGCTATCGGCGAACGACCAGATACAAACCGACCACCATCATGATGCCGGCCGGCCAATGCCCCAGTTCATTCAGCGGACCACCTGCCGCGAGCACCGCGCCACCGCCCAGGTGCGCGCAACCGAGCAGGCGCAGGAACCAGTCGTCCTTGCGTCGATGCCACGGTGGCGGCGGGTCATAAGCGTGAGGCTGGGACATGCGTTCCAGCAGGTCGCGGGCCATGTTGGCCAAGTGCGGTAACTGCTCAAATTGGCTCTGTACGTTGCCGATCAAGGCTTTCGGGCTGACGCGCTCGCGCATCCAGCGTTCGAGAAACGGCTGGGCGGTGTTCCACAGATCCAGGTCCGGGTACAGCTGACGGCCCAGGCCTTCGATGTTCAGCAGGGTTTTTTGCAGCAAGACGAGCTGCGGCTGCACTTCCATGTTGAAGCGCCGAGCGGTCTGGAACAGGCGCATCAGCACCTGGCCGAAGGAAATATCTTTTAACGGTTTTTCGAAAATCGGCTCGCACACGGTGCGGATCGCCGCTTCGAATTCGTTGAGTTTGGTTTCCGCCGGGACCCAGCCCGAATCGATGTGCAACTGCGCCACACGCCGGTAGTCACGCTTGAAGAACGCGAACAGGTTGCGCGCCAGGTAGTCCTGGTCTTCCGGAGTCAGGCTGCCGACGATGCCGCAGTCGATCGCAATGTATTGCGGGCTCCACGGGTTGACGGTGCTGACGAAGATGTTGCCCGGGTGCATGTCGGCGTGGAAGAAACTGTCGCGGAACACCTGGGTGAAGAAGATCTCCACACCGCGTTCGGCGAGCATTTTCATGTCGGTGCGCTGGTCGGCGAGGGTCGCCAGGTCCGTGACCTGAATCCCGTAGATGCGCTCCATGACCAGCACTTTCGGCCGGCACCAGTCCCAATAGACTTGTGGCACGTACAGCAGGTCCGAGCCTTCGAAGTTGCGCTTCAACTGGCTGGCGTTGGCCGCCTCGCGCAACAGGTCGAGTTCGTCGTAGATGGTTTTTTCGTAGTCCTGGACCACGTCCACCGGGTGCAGCAGGCGTGCATCGGCCGAGAGTTTTTCAGCGGCGCGGGCGAGGATGAACAGCCACGCGAGGTCCTGGGCGATGATCGGCTTCAGGCCCGGGCGGATCACCTTGACCACCACTTCTTCACCGGTTTTCAGCTGCGCGGCATGCACCTGCGCCACCGAGGCCGAGGCCAGCGGTTCGACGTCGAATCGGCTGAAGACTTCGCTGATCTTTTTCCCGAGCTGTTCTTCAATCAGCTTGATCGAGACTTGCGAGTCGAACGGCGGGACGCGGTCCTGCAGCTTCATCAGCTCATCGGCGATGTCTTCCGGCAACAGGTCGCGGCGAGTGGACAGAATCTGTCCGAACTTGATGAAAATCGGCCCCAGGTCCTGCAACGCCAGGCGCAATCGCGCGCCACGGGTCAGGTCCAGGGTCTTGCGCGGGAACCAGCGCCACGGCAAGGCATAGCGCAGCGCCAGCAGAAACCAGGGCAGCGGCAGGGCGAACAGCAGGTCATCGAGGCGGTAGCGGATCACGACGCGCTGGATGCGCAACAAACGGCGGACGGCAAGCAGCTTCATGCGTTATCGCTTGGGTCGAGGGATCGGGAAAGGCGCTCGAAACGCGCCTCGAGACGTTCAAGATCAAGTTTGATCTGGTCCAGTTCACTGAAACGGGCTTCGGCTTCACGCTGACCGACGAGGGTGCGTGATTCTTCGGCCAGGTATTCGCCCAGGTTCTGATTCAGGCTGGCGAACCCTTGCTGGTAAAAACGTGCGCGGCTGCGCAGGTGACCGCCGACCAGTTGCGTGGCGACCGGGCCGAGCCAGCGCGAGAGTTCGTACTCCCAGTCCAGCTCCAGGTCTTGCAGGATGGCCGCCAGTTCCAGCAGCACGCCGCTGTCACCGTCGAGTTCGACTTCCGGGCTGTGCAAGATCGAAGTCTTATCCTTGCTCAGCGCCAGTTTCAACAGGCTCGAGGCCGGTGCACGCAAGGTGCAGTCGGCGCCGGTTTCCCATTGGGAGGCGAGCATCAGGCCTTCATCGCTGGGCAGGATGAACAGCTGCAGCGCCGGGCTGCGGCAGTCGACGGCAATCACCCGGCCGCTCAAATGCGCCAGGCGCGGCAGCGCGGTGCTGTCGAGCCGCAGCACCCGGTTCAGGCCGAGTTCAACGCTGGCGAGCAGGCCGGCCAGCAGCATCAGGGCTTGATGCCGCGGTGCAGGGCAACGATGCCTGCGGTCATGTTGTGGTAGGTCACGCGGTCGAAACCGGCCTCGACCATCATCGACTTCAGGGTTTCCTGATTCGGGTGCATGCGGATCGATTCGGCCAGGTAGCGATAGCTTTCCGAGTCGTTGGTGATCAGCTTGCCCATCAGCGGCATGAAGGCGAACGAGTAGGCGTCGTAGGCTTTGGACATCAGCGCGTTGGTCGGCTTGGAGAATTCCAGCACCAGCAGGCGACCGCCCGGCTTGAGCACGCGCAGCATCGAACGCAGGGCGTCTTCTTTATGCGTCACGTTGCGCAGGCCGAAAGCGATGGTCACGCAGTCGAAATGGTTGTCCGGGAACGGCAGCTTTTCCGCATCGGCCTGGACGAATTCAACGTTGCCGGCCACACCGAGGTCCAGCAGGCGGTCACGACCGACCTTGAGCATGGATTCGTTGATGTCGGCCAACACCACCTGGCCGGTCGGGCCCACGAGGTGCGAGAACTTTTTGGTCAGGTCGCCGGTGCCGCCGGCAATGTCCAGCACGCGGTTACCGGTGCGAACGCCCGACAGCTCGATCGCGAAACGCTTCCACAGACGGTGCATGCCGCCCGACAGGAGGTCGTTCATCAAGTCGTACTTGGCGGCTACCGAGTGGAAAACTTCAGCGACTTTTTCCGCTTTTTGGCTTTCCGGAACGTTTTTGAAACCGAAGTGAGTGGTGGGTTCGGCATCGCTGCCTTTGCGCTGATCAGTCATATCGCTGTCACCAGAAGAGAATGCGGGACATTCTAATCCCGGTGGCCTGCTTTGTCTTGGCAACACTGAAGGTAAGATAGGCGACCACCGGGACGTTTTGCCGCAGCAGCGGTCAAGATGCTTCAGGAAAGTATCCATAAAGCAGGAGTCATTCGATGGCCCGAATTAGTGTTGAACGTGCCCACGGCCTGGGCAAGGAAGCGGCGCGCGAGAAGGCCGACCTGTTGGCGCAGAAACTGTCCGAGCAATATGGCCTGGAGCCGTCGTGGTCCGGCGATACCCTGAACCTCAAGCGTTCGGGTGTGAAAGGCGCGGTATTGGTCGGTGAGGATTCGATCAAGGTCGATGTCGAGCTGGGCCTGTTGATGTCGGCCATGAGCGGCACCATCAAATCGGAAATCGAAAAGGCCCTCGACAAAGCGTTGGTGTAATTAATACCTGTAGGAGCGAAGCTTGCTCGCGAAGAGGCCGGTACATTCGCTGCATCTTCTTTGGCAGGAACTCCGCCTTCGCGGGCAAGTCGGATCGCCGCACCGCTCGCTCCTACAGGTTTCACGGCACGCAAATGTTGCGGTTGTTAGGGTGCCGTTTCTAATTTTTCTCCCTACTTTGTGCCTGAGCCCGACACTTTCGCGGGCAGTTCCTCAAACCTTCTGCGCGTGAGGTGCACCATGGCCAAAGTTATTTTGAAGAAAAAAATCGACGCATCGACTAACGCTCTGCAAGACGTCAGATCGTATGCCCGCAAGATCTGGCTGGCAGGCCTGGGTGCCTACACTAAGGTTGGCCACGAGGGCAGCGAGTACTTTCAAGAGTTGATCAAGGCTGGTCAAACTGTTGAAAAGAAAGGCAAAAAAGTCGTTGCTGAAAAACTCGAAGCGGCTAATGCCGAGATCGATGAAGCCAAGACTGAAGTGAGCACTTTCAAAGGCAAGGTCGAAGTGCAACTCGACAAGGTCGAGAAGGCTTTTGACTCGCGTGTCGCAAGTGCCTTGAATCGTATTGGCATTCCGTCTAAACATGACGTTGAGACACTCTCTGCTAAGCTCGATGAGCTGACGGCATTGCTCGAACGTGTCGCGCGTAAATCTTAAGGAGAACGGGATGGCTGGCAAAAAGAATACTGAAAAAGAAGGCAGCTCGTGGATCGGGAAAGTCGAAGACTACTCCCGCAAAATCTGGCTGGCTGGTTTAGGCGTGTATTCGAAGATCGACACTGACGGCAGCAAACTCTTCGATACATTGGTTAAAGACGGCGAGAAAGCCGAGAAGCTCACCAAAAGCGCTGTTGGCAAGAAAGTCGACGCCGCCAAGGACTCCGCTTCGTCGGCCAAGTCGCGCATCAGCGGCGTGAAAGATCGCGCACTGGGCAAGTGGGATGAGCTGGAAGGGGCTTTCGACAAGCGTCTGAACAGCGCCATTTCGCGCCTGGGTGTTCCGAGCCGCAACGAAGTCAAAGCGCTGCACAGCAAGGTCGATACCCTGACCAAGCAGATCGAAAAACTCACCGGTGCCAAGGTTGCGCCTGTTGCGGCGAAAACCGCAGCGGCCAAACCAGCGGCTAAAACCGCTGCCAAGCCACTGGCTAAAGCTGCCGCTAAACCGGCTGCCAAACCAGCCGCCAAAACGGCCGCAGCAAAACCTGCAGCAGCCAAGCCAGCGGCCAAACCGGTCGCCGCCAAAGCAGCTGCAAAACCAGCAGCGAAACCTGCTGCCAAAACCGCAGCGGCCAAGCCAGCGGCAAAACCTGCCGCCGCGAAGAAGCCCGTGGTGAAAAAACCGGCAGCACCAAAAGCCGCCGCGCCAAAACCAGCAGTGGCTGCCGCCAAACCGGCAACCCCGGCCACTTCAGCGAACTCCGCTGCAGCGCCGACCCCTGCTGCTACCCCGACTGCCGCGCCAGCTCCATCGACGCCAACCAGTCAGTCCTGATGATCGTTCCCACGCTCTGCGTGGGAATGCCTCAACGGACGCTCCGCGTCCCCTGCGGCAGTGACGCAGAGCGTCACCGGCTGCATTCCCACGCGGAGCATGGGAACGATCACGCCCGGCCTGCAAAGGTCGGGCGTTTTTTTAAAGATCTTAGTGCTCCTCCAGATACTGCAACGCCAACAACTCCGTCGCAGCCTTGATCGGCGGCAGCAAGTGCGGCGCGACCAGCATCATGATCTGGTACACCACCAACCGAACCTCTCCCTCGCGATCCAGAATCCGCTGGTAGTCCAGGGAAAACAGCAACGTCATGGTGATCTGTTCCACCAGTTGGCCCAACGCCTGGGTATCGCTGACCAATTGCCCCTGTGCCTTCAACCGCGCGAGCAATGACGCCAGCGTGCGCTTCAACGCATTGAGCAAATTGCGGATGCCCTTGGCCAGTTTCGGCAGGCGCCCGGCCAGGTTCGACAGGTCCTGGAACAGGAATCGGTAGTGCGCCAGGCGCTCGACGATCAGGTGCAGGAACAGCCAGTAATCTTCAGGCCCCAGCTCCACATCGGAAGGCGGATCGAGCAGCGGCGCCAACTCATTCTGGAAGCGTTCGAACAACCCCAGGATCAGTGGTTCCTTGCCGTGGAAGTGGTAGTAGAGGTTGCCGGGGCTGATCCCCATTTCGTTGGCAACTTCCATGGTGGAGACGTTCGGTTCGCCCTTGTGATTGAACAACTGCAGGGCACATTCGAGGATCCGGTCGCGGGTTTTCATCCAGTCTTCTTAATGGTCGAGTCAGGCCACGGCCGGCGCCGGCCGTGGTGGTTTGAGCGTCAGCGCACGCGGACGTAAGTGCCGGGTGCGGCTTCCATCGGTGGATAGTTCTGGTTGCCGAGGGCCATGTGGGTTTCTTTTTGCGCGCCGGAACGTTCCTGAATCCAGCTCAACCAGGGGGTCCACCAACTGCCATCGGTTTGCTTGGCGTCGTAATACCAGGCCCGTGGGTCGCTGCTCAGTTTCGGGCTTTCGACGAAGTTGGCTTTCGGGTTGGACGGCGGGTTGAGAATGCTCTGCACATGGCCGCTGTTGGACAACACAAAGCGCCGCTCACCGCCCAGCAGCAGGGTCGAGCGATACACCGCATCCCACGGCGTGATGTGATCGTTCATGCCGGCCACGCTGAAACTGTCGACCGTGACTTTCTGCAAGTCGATCGGCGTGCCACACACTTCCAGACCACCTGGATGGCTCAGCGGGTTGTGCTTGAAGAAGTCCAGCAGGTCGCCGTGGAACGCCGCGGGCAGGCGTGTGTTGTCGTTGTTCCAGTAGAGGATGTCGAACGCCGGCGGCTCCTTGCCCAGCAGGTAGTTATTGACGAAATAACTCCAGATCAAATCGTTGGGGCGCATCCAGGCGAACACTTTGGCCATGTCGCGACCGTCGAGCACGCCCTTCTGATAGGAACGGCGCTTGGCCGCTTCCAGGGTCTGTTCGTCGGCGAACAGAGTGGCCGGGCTGTCCATTTGGCTGTCGAGCAGGCTCACCAGATAGGTCGCGCTCGACACTCGGCGCAGTTGCCGCTTGGCCTGGAGATGACCCTGCAACGCGGCAATGGTCAGCCCGCCGGCGCAGGCGCCCATCAGGTTGACTTCCCGGGCGCCGGTGATCGCCCGGCACACGTTCATCGCTTCTTCCACGGCTTCCACATAGGTCGACAGCCCCCACTCGCGATGGCGCACATCCGGGTTGCGCCAGCTGATCATGAAGGTTTGCAGGCCGTTCTTCAGGGCGAACTGGACGAAGCTGTTGTGCGGGCTGAGGTCGAAAATGTAGTACTTGTTGATCTGCGGCGGCACCACCAGCAGCGGTTTGGAATACTGCTTTTCGCTCATCGGCTTGTACTGGATCAGCTCCAGCAGTTCGTTGCGAAACACCACCGAGCCGGTGGTGGTGGCGACGGTTCTACCGACCTCGAAGGCTTGCTTGGTGACCTGCCGGGGCAAGCCATCGTTGTGCAGGAAATCGTCGATCAGGTGCCCGACACCCCGCACCAGGCTGTTGCCGCCGGAGTTGAATATCTCCTTGATCGCCAGCGGATTGAGCAAGGTGTTGGACGGCGCCACGGCATCGTTGAGCAGGGCGAAGGCGAAGTGGGCGCGGGCGCGATCATCGGGGCTCATGGCGCTCTCGTCGATCCAGTTCTTGACCTGTTTCTGCCAGCTCAGATAAGCCTGCAAGCTGCGCCGATAGAACGGGTTGAGGCTCCATGCCGGGTCGGCAAAGCGACTGTCATGCGGGTTGGTCGGGTGCAGGGTTTCCCCCAACAGCACGCGACCCAACTGGCCACCCAGTTTCAGGGCATGCCGGGCGCTGTGCACCGGGTTGCGCAAACCATGGGCGGCAACACTGCGCAGGGTTGAAAACAGATCCCGACCGCGCAGGCCGGTAATCGCACTCTGTGCGTTGATGAACGCGGCGGGAGTGGGCAAAAACTCCCTCGCTGGTTTTTCGCGCATGAATCAACACTCCTTCGTCTTCAGGCCAAAAACAAACACACCGAACCAGAACACCATAGACGCTGTTACGGGTTGTTGCGCGGAACGGCGTCCTGCCATTCCCTTTCCGTCGGCTGAACGGCGGATTAGCCGCCCAATGGCGTCGGATGCGGATGCATCACAGCGCGCTGCCGCTCTTCCTCGAGGAATTTCATGATGATCGGCGCCACCGCTTCGGCGCGGGTAATCAGGAACAGATGCCCGTCATCGATGATGTGCAACTGGGCGTTGGGAATCCGCCAGGCCAGGATGCGCATGTTGATCAGCGGGATCAGCGGATCGTCATCGCCGGCCAGCACCAGGGTCGGCTGGTGGATCTTGTGCAGCCAGTGAATGCTGGTCCAGCCGAGGCCGGCGAACAGCTGCCAGTAGTAACCGAGCTTGCCCGCCGAACGCACCTTCGCCGCATGGCTGGCGGCCAGCGTCGGGTCGCGGCGGAACGAGCCGCCGTAGATCATCGGTGCAATGCGGATCACGTGGGATGGCTGGATATAACGCCGTGGGCTGGCCATCATCCACAGCACTTTCGGCTTGCCGGGCACCATTACCGCGCCCGCTGCCGTGGCCGCCAGCACCAGTTTCTTGCAGCGCTCGGGATAGTCATAGGCGAACTGTTGCGCCAGGGCACCGCCCCAGGACACGCCGATCACGTTGACTTGGCCGTAGTCGAGATAGTCGAGCATCCGTGCCGTGAGTTTTGCCAGGCCCGGGAAGCGATACGGGTGATTCGGCGTTGACGAGCCGCCAACCCCGGGAACGTCGAAGGCGATGACTTCCAGGTCCGGGTCCAGCGCCGCGACGAACGGAAACACCAGCTCCAGGTTGGCGCCGATGCCGTTGAAAATCAGCAAGGGCGTCAAGTGAGGCTTGCCGGGGCGTACCGCAGTGCGGAGGGTCTGGCCATCCAGGTCGACGGTACGAAAAATGAACGGTTGCGGCATGCTTCAGGCCCTGTGGGTCTCGCTCTCAAATTCATCCCCGATCCCCTGTAGGAGCGAAGCTTGCTCGCGAAGACGTCAGTCCAGTCGACATCTACGTTGAATGAACGACCGCTTTCGCGAGCAAGCTTCGCTCCTACAGAGGGCGAGGTGTGTCAGTTACCGCTCATGTACGTAAGTGCCCGGCGCAGCTTCGCCCGCCGTGTAGGTTTTGTTGCCCAGAACAGTCGGGGATTTCTTCAGCTTGCCTGAACGCTCGGCCTGCCATGCTTGCCAATGCAGCCACCAGGAATCGGTGTGCTTGGTGGAGTTCTCTTGCCAGTCCTCGGCCTTCACCGGCATGTCGGCGCTGGTCATGTAGCGCGACTTCGGGTTGCCCGGCGGGTTGAGGATGCTCTGGATGTGCCCGCTGCTCGACAGCACGAATTCGACGTTGCCGCCGAACAGTTGCGCCGATTTGTAGCAGGACTTCCACGGGGTGATGTGGTCGTTGGTGCCGGCCAGGGAAAAGATGTCGGCGGTGACCTGCTTGAGGTCGATCGGCGTGCCGCACACTTCCAGGGCGTTGGCGCGGATCAGTGGATTGCTCTTGAACATCTCGATCAGATCACCGTGGAACGCGGCCGGCAACCGGGTGGTGTCGTTGTTCCAGAACAGGATGTCGAACACCGGCGGCTCGTTACCCAACAGGTAGTTGTTGACCCAGTAGTTCCAGATCAGGTCGTTGGGGCGCATCCAGGCAAAGACTTTCGCCATGTCGCGGCCTTCCAGTACGCCGGCCTGGTAGGAATGACGCTTGGCGGCTTCGAGGGTCTGCTCGTCGACGAACAGGGCCACGTCGCTGTCCAGGGTGGTGTCCAGCACGCTCACCAGCAAGGTCAGGGCGTTGACCTTCTTCTCGCCGATCGCCGCGTAGTGGCCCAGCAGGGCGGTGCAGGTGATGCCGCCGGAACAGGCGCCGAGCATGTTCACGTCTTTGCTGCCGGTGATCGCCATCACCACATCCACCGCTTCCTTGAGCGCCTCGATGTAGGTGGACAGGCCCCACTCGCGCTGTTCCTTGGTCGGGTTGCGCCAGCTGACAATGAACGTCTGTACGTTGTTGCGCAGGCAGAAGCGCGCCAGGCTCTTGTCCGGGCTCAGGTCGAAGACATAAAACTTGTTGATCTGCGGCGGGACCACCAGCAGGGGGCGTTCGTGCACCTGCTCGGTGATCGGACGGTACTGGATCAGCTCCAGCACGTCGTTGCGAAACACCACCGCGCCTTCGGTCACACCCAGGGATTTGCCGACTTCGAAGGCGCCCATGTTGACCTGGCTCGGCATGCCACCGTTGTGGACGATGTCCTTGGCCAGATGGGAGAGGCCGTCGAGCAGGCTCTTGCCGCCGGTTTCGAAGAAGCGCTTGACCGCCGCGGGGTTGGCCGCACTGTTGGTCGGGGCCATGGCTTCGGTCATGAGGTTGATCACGAAGTGCCCGCGGGCGACGTCTTTGGGCGACAGGCTGCTGTCGTCGATCCAGGCATGCAGTTCCTTGCGCCACGCCAGGTAAGTTTGCAGATAACGTTTGTAAAGCGGGTTCTGGCTCCAGGCCGGATCGGCAAAGCGACGGTCATCGCCCGGCGGGTGCAGCTCGGATTTGCCGAACAGCACATTCTTGAGTTCGAGGCTGAAATGAGCGACATGCTTGACGCTGTGAATCGGTTGTTTGATGGCCTGCCGGAGCACCATCCGAGCAGAAGCCAGTAGATCCTTTCCACGCAGCCCAACAACAGGATTAAGCCCCAGGGTGTTTTCCGAGGCTTGATACTTCAGGTCATCGTTGTTCTTGTTACTCATCTACGACGCTCCATTGTCCTGAGACGAGTACCCGGGGCCAGCCGTGTAGTCACACAACCAATACCAGGTACTGCTGCTCGGGTGACCGTTAATACTGCATCGCTGCTTTTTCAACACAACGAGCACTGCAGGGAACTTGCCAGTTCCATTGGTTACCCGAGTTTAATTTTTTTCGCAAGCGGGCCGATCCTCGACGCCGCAGCGGAGCATTCAAACAGATGAAATTAGAAAATGCCCTCTAAAGAGCAAGAGGCCTGACCTAGAGCATCAGCTTGACGATGGACTGGCTCGGATCGCGGGTTTTGCCAGCGGCTTTGAGCTCGGCAAGATAATCGTTCCAGAGGTCTTCCTGGCGCACGGCCAACTGGTACAGGTATTCCCAGGTGAACAGGCCGCTGTCGTGGCCGTCATCGAAGGTCAATTTCAGTGCGTACTGACCGGCCGGTTCTACTTTGCTCAGGCCGACGGCGATCTTGCCAAATTGCAGGATAGGTTTGCCGTGGCCCTGGACCTCGGCGGAGGGAGAATGCACGCGCAGGAACTCGGCGGGCAGGTGATATTCCTCGCCGGACGCGTATTTCAGCGACAGGGTTTTCGAGGCTTTGTGCAACTTGATGTCGGTGGGAATCTGGCTCATGGAGCCAGCCTACAAGCTCCAAGCTTCAAGCTGCAAGAGGTAGGTGACCAACTTGCAGCTTGCGGCTTGCAACTTGTCGCTCTACAGAATGTAGCGCGACAGGTCTTCGTTCTGCGCCAATTCACCGAGGTGGCTGTTGACGTACTCGGCGTCGATCAGGATCACCTTGTCATCGTGGGCGCTGGCCAGGTCACCGGCGCTGAACGACACCTCTTCCAGCAGACGCTCAAGCAGCGTGTGCAGGCGACGGGCACCGATGTTCTCGGTTTTCTCGTTGACCTGCCAGGCGATCTCGGCGATGCGCTTGATCCCGTCCGGCTGGAACTCGATGGTCAAGCCTTCGGTTTTCAGCAGGGCGCAATACTGCTCGGTCAGCGACGCGTGTGGTTCGCTGAGGATGCGCTCGAAGTCTTCCGGGGTCAGGGCTTTCAGTTCAACGCGGATCGGCAGACGACCTTGCAGCTCAGGCACCAGGTCACTCGGCTTGCTCAAATGGAACGCACCGGAGGCGATAAACAGGATGTGGTCAGTCTTGACCATGCCCAGCTTGGTGTTGACGGTGCAGCCTTCGATCAGCGGCAGCAAGTCGCGTTGCACGCCTTCACGGGAGACGTCGACGCCACCGGAATTGCCGCGCTTGGCGACCTTGTCGATTTCGTCGATGAACACGATACCGTGCTGCTCGACCGCTTCCAGGGCCTTGGCCTTCAACTCTTCGTCGTTGACCAGGCGCCCGGCTTCTTCGTCACGCACCAGTTTCAGGGCTTCCTTGACCTTGAGCTTGCGGCTTTTCTTTTTGCCCTTGCCCATGTTGGCAAACAGGCTTTGCAGCTGGTTGGTCATCTCTTCCATGCCCGGTGGCGCAGAGATATCGACGCCCGCCACTTCGGCGACTTCGATTTCGATCTCCTTGTCATCCAGCTGGCCTTCACGCAGGCGCTTGCGGAACAGCTGACGGGTGTTGGAATCAGCCGACGACGTCGATTCTTCGTTGCTGAAACCCATGCGTGCCGGTGGCAGCAGGGCGTCGAGGATGCGGTCTTCGGCGGCGTCTTCGGCGCGGTGGCGAACCTTGGTCATTTCCTGTTCGCGCAGCAGCTTGATCGCGGCGTCAGCCAGATCACGAATGATCGATTCGACGTCACGGCCGACATAGCCGACTTCGGTGAACTTGGTCGCTTCGACTTTGATGAACGGCGCGTTGGCCAGCTTGGCCAGGCGACGGGCGATCTCGGTTTTACCGACACCGGTCGGGCCGATCATCAGGATGTTCTTTGGTGTTACTTCAACACGCAGCTCTTCCGGCAGCTGCATCCGGCGCCAGCGGTTACGCAGCGCGATGGCGACGGCGCGCTTGGCATCGTCCTGGCCGATGATATGGCGATTGAGTTCGTGGACGATTTCACGGGGAGTCATGGACATAGTAATTGGCGGTCCTCTGGTCAAAGTGAGCCGTGGCGCAAGGCCGAAACAGGCTTACTCGGCGAGGTCCTGCTCCTCAATGGTGAAGGTGTGGTTGGTGAATACACAGATGTCGCCGGCGATACCGAGCGCGGTTTCGACGATTTCCCGAGCCGACAGGTCGGTTTTCTTCAGCAAGGCGCTGGCTGCGGCTTGAGCGTAGCCGCCACCGGAACCCATGGCGATCAGACCTTCTTCGGGTTCGACCACGTCACCGTTGCCGGTGATGATCAGGGAAGCGTCTTTGTTGGCGACCGCGAGCATGGCTTCGAGGCGGCTGAGGGAGCGGTCGGTGCGCCATTCTTTGGCGAGTTCGACGGCGGCGCGAACCAGGTGACCCTGATGTTTCTCGAGCTGGCCTTCAAAACGCTCGAACAGGGTGAAGGCGTCAGCGGTGGCCCCGGCAAAACCGGCGATGACCTGACCGTGGTACAGGCGACGAACTTTCTTCGCGTTGCCTTTCATCACGGTATTGCCGAGAGAAACCTGGCCGTCGCCGCCCATGACGACTTTGCCGTGGCGGCGAACTGAAACGATGGTGGTCAAGGGAGAGTCTCCACGCAGCGGGGCGAAAATGCCTTATGCCAACTCATATGGGGGTGGTGGAGATTTTTTCAACTGCAGGCAGCGGCGGGGGACGAGCGGTGTTAAACGGGGGAGGGTGTGTTGTTTGTTCTGGCGCCTTCGCGGGCAAGCCTCGCTCCTACAGGTTTATGTCGTTCGCATTTACGGCGAACGGCGCATTTCCTGTAGGAGCGAGGCTTGCCCGCGAAGAACGATCACGCGGTACTGCTGACGAAATCAGCGGCTCTGGCGTTGTTGTAACAACAGGTTGCTGAAACCGCTGCCGGCCAGTTGTTTCTGGGCGGTGGTCAGTTGTTCGCGGTTGCTGAACGGCCCGACCAATACCCGATACCAGGTTTCATCCTTGACCATGCCGGACTCAACCGCCACGGCCTGGCCGAGCAAGATGATCTGCGCGCGAACCTTGTCGGCGTCAGCTTCCTTGCGGAACGAGCCCGCCTGCAAGAAGAACTTGGTCACCGGTGCCGCTTTGGAAACCGGTGGCGGCGGTGGCGGGGTGATCCCGGCGAGCGCGGCCTGGGCCCGTGCGGTGTCGATCTTCGCGGCTTGCTCTGGCGTCACCGGGGTGGTCGGCACCGTCGGTACTTGCGGCGTCGGCAGGGTTTTCTCCGGCACCGCGTCCGGCGGCACGATCACTTCCGATTCCGGCAACAGGGTGTAGAAGTCGTACTTCGGCTTCACCGGTTGCGTCGGGCTCGGCGGGGTCTTGTTGGCCTCGGCGATCTTGCTGGCTTTCTGCTGCTCGATTTTTTCGCGCTTGACGCTTTCACTGCCCTTGCCCGGCTCCAGTTTCATCAGGAACACGATAAACGCGCCGACCGTCAGGCCGATGGCCATCCACAGCCAGCCCGGGATCGGCTGTTTGGCAGGAGCGGTGTAACGACTGGCGCCACGCTTGGGTGCAGGTTTTTTCTTGGCAGCCAACTTACATACGCTCCAGAGTTTCCAGACCCAAGAGTTCCAGGCCTTGCTTGAGTGTGCGGCCGGTCAGCGCGGCGAGGCGCAGGCGGCTCTGCATTTGCGCCGGAGTGTCGGCGGTGAGGATCGGGCAGTTCTCGTAGAAGCTGGAGAACAGACCGGCGACATCGTACAGGTAGGTGCAGAGGATGTGCGGCGTTCCTTTGTCGGAAACGTTGTTCAGCACTTCGCCGAACTGCGCCAGTTTGGCCGCCAGCTCATGTTCGTGCGGTGCTTCAAGGACAATCTGGCCTTCGACTTCGGTGAAATCCTTGCCCAGCTTGCGGAATACACCGGCGACGCGGGTGTAGGCGTACAGCAGGTACGGCGCGGTGTTGCCTTCGAAGTTCAGCATCAGGTCGAAGTTGAAGCTGTAGTCGCTGGTGCGGTGCTTGGACAGGTCGGCGTATTTCACCGCGCCAATGCCCACGACCTTGGCGATGTTGCGCAGATCGTCTTCGGCCAGCTCCGGGTTCTTCTCTTTCACCAGGGTGTAGGCGCGGTCCTTGGCTTCGTTCAGCAGGTCCACCAGTTTCACGGTGCCGCCGTCACGGGTCTTGAACGGACGGCCATCGGCGCCGTTCATGGTGCCGAAGCCCATGTGCTCCATTTCCATCGGGTGCGTCACGAAACCGGCCAGGCGTGCGACCTGGAACACTTGCTGGAAGTGCAGGGCCTGGCGCTGGTCGACGAAGTACAGCGCGCGATCAGCCTTGAGCTTGCCGCTGCGATAACGCACGGCCGCCAGGTCGGTGGTGGCGTAGAGGTAGCCACCGTCGGCCTTGACGATGATCACCGGCAGCGGGTCGCCGTCGGCGTTCTTGAATTCGTCGAGGAACACGCACTGGGCGCCGTTGCTCTCGACCAGCAGGCCAGCAGCCTTGAGGTCATTGACCACGTTGATCAGGTCGTCGTTGTAGGCACTTTCGCCCATCACGTCGGCCATGGTCAGTTTGACGTTCAGTTGTTCGTAGATCGCCTGGCAGTGGGACAGCGAGATATCGCGGAAGCGTGTCCACAGGGCCAGGCACTCGGCGTCGCCGGCCTGCAACTTGACCACCAGGCCACGGGCGCGGTCGGCGAACTCTTCGGATTCGTCGAAGCGCTGCTTGGCGGCGCGGTAGAAGTTTTCCAGGTCCGACAACTCGTCACTGGTGATCGGGTTTTCTTGCAGGTACGCCATCAGCATGCCGAACTGAGTGCCCCAGTCGCCGACGTGGTTCTGACGGATCACGGTGTCGCCGAGGAACTCCAGCACCCGGGCCACGCCGTCGCCAATGATGGTCGAGCGCAAGTGGCCGACGTGCATCTCTTTGGCCAGGTTCGGTGCCGACAGGTCGACCACGGTGCGCTGCACCGGACCGGACTTGCGCACGCCGACGTGCTGGTCGGCCAAAGCGGCGTCCAGGCGCGAAGCCAGGGCGTCAGTGTTCTGGAAGAAGTTCAGGAAGCCCGGACCGGCGATTTCGGTCTTGGTGACGTTTTCGTCAGCGGGCAGGGCGGCGATGATCTTTTCCGCCAGATCGCGGGGCTTCATGCCCGCCGGTTTGGCCAGCATCATCGCGATATTGCTGGCGAAGTCGCCGTTCTTCTTGTCGCGGGAGTTTTCCACCTGGATCGCCGGCGACAGGCCTTCAGGCAACACACCTTCGTTGACGAGTTGGGTGATGGCTTGTTGGATCAGCTGGCGAATGGTGTCTTTCATGGTGTTCTCTTTCGACCGCAAGCGCGGCGGCGCCTGGATGCGCTAGTGGAAAAACTGGGCATTATCCGTGGCATGGACGTGCTTGCCAACTATAGCGGGCAGGTTAGGGATATGTGGCGATCTCAAAATCAATACAAATCGACGGGATCAACATCCAATGACCACCGCACCGCCCGCCCACTCGGCATCTGTTCCAGCATCAACAACCAGCTGCTGAGCAACCGATGCAGCGGCGCCCGCGCCGTGGCCTGCAACAACAACTGCGCCCGATAACGCCCGGCCCGACGCTCCATCGGCGCCGGCACCGGCCCGAGCAATTCGATCCCGCTCAGGTTCTGCTCGGCCAGCAATCGTTCCGCCTCGCTGCACGCCTCATCGAGAAAGCCTTCGGCCTGTCCCGGTTTGTGCGCTTCGGCCCGCAGCAGTGCCAGGTGCGCAAATGGCGGCAGGCCGGCGGCGCGACGTTCGCTCAAGGCTTGCTCGGCAAACGCGAAGTAACCCTGTTCAGTCAGTTGCACCAGCAGCGGATGGTCGGCCAAGTGGGTCTGGATGATCACTCGGCCCGGCTCTTCAGCCCGGCCGGCGCGGCCGGCGACCTGGACGATCAGCTGCGCCATGCGCTCGCTGGCGCGGAAGTCGCCGGAGAACAACCCGCCGTCGGCATCCAGAATCGACACCAACGTCACCCGTGGAAAGTGGTGCCCTTTGGCAAGCATCTGCGTGCCGACCAGAATGCACGGCTGGCCTTTCTGGATGGTGGCGAACAGCTGATTCATCGCGTCCTTGCGCGACGTACTGTCGCGATCGACCCGCAGCACCGGCACGTCCGGGAACAGAATTGCCAGGCGTTCCTCCGCGCGCTCGGTGCCCGCACCGACGGGCCGCAAATCCACTTTTCCGCATTTCGGGCAGTGCCGGGGCACGCGTTCGACGTAGCCGCAATGGTGGCAGCGCAGCTCGCCGGAGCGCTGGTGCACAGTCATCCGCGCATCGCAGCGCTGACACTCGGACATCCAGCCGCAATCGTGGCAAAGCAGGGTCGGGGCAAAGCCGCGACGGTTGAGAAAGACCAACACTTGCTGGCCGGCGGCCAGGGTCTGACCGATGGCTTGCTGCATCGGCCCGGAAATGCCGCTGTCCAGTGGACGGCTTTTCACATCCAGGCGCAGGAAACGCGGCTGCTTGGCGCCACCTGCACGCTCGTTCAAGCGTAGGAGACCGTAACGACCGGTGTAGGCGTTATGCAGGCTTTCCAGCGAAGGCGTGGCGGAGCCGAGGACAATCGGGATGTTTTCCTGCCGTGCACGGACCAGCGCCAGGTCGCGAGCGTGATAGCGCAGGCCCTCCTGCTGTTTATAGGAGCCGTCGTGCTCTTCGTCGATGATGATCAGGCCGGGGTTTTTCATCGGCGTGAACAGCGCCGAACGGGTGCCGATAATAATGTCGGCATCGCCGTCCCGGGCCGCGAGCCAGGCTTCCAGGCGTTCGCGATCATTGACCGCCGAGTGGATCAGCGCGATGCGCGCATTGAAGCGCTGCTCGAAGCGCGCCAGGGTCTGCGGCCCGAGGTTGATCTCCGGGATCAGCACCAGCGCTTGCTTGCCGGCTTCGAGGGTTTCGCGGATCAACTGCAAATAGACTTCGGTCTTGCCACTGCCGGTGACGCCGGCCAGCAGGAACGCGTGATAGCTGTCGAACCCGGCGCGGATCGCCTCGTAGGCTGCGCGCTGTTCCGGGTTGAGCGGAAGTTCCGGTTGCGCCAGCCAGCGTTCGTGGCGGGCGTCGGGCGCGTGTTTGCGGATTTCGACTTGCACCAGGTCTTTGGCCAGCAACAGGTCGAGGCTGTCCTTGCTCAGCATCAATTTGCTCAGCAACTGATGAGCGACGCCGTGGGGGTGCTGGGCCAGCGTGGCCAGGGCTTCACGCTGGCGCGGAGCGCGGGCGATGCGCGGATCATCCAGGCTGGCGCCGGGGGCGGCGGACCAGAAGCGCTCCTGGCGGGCTTCGGCCAGTTCGCCCTGGCGCAGCAGCACCGGCAGCGCCCAGCTCAAGGTATCGCCGAGGCTGTGCTGGTAATACTGGGACGTCCACAGGCACAGCTTGAACAGCGCCGGTGGCAGCGGCGGCGTGGCATCGAGCAGGGCGATGGCCGGCTTGAGCTTTTCCACCGGCACTTCGCTGGTGTCGGTGACCTCCACCAGAATGCCGATCATCTCCCGCCGGCCGAACGGCACCCGCAGGCGCATGCCCGGCTGCAACTGGGCGCGCAGGACCCCGGCCGGGGCACGGTAATCGAACAGGCGGCGCAGGGGCGAGGGCAGGGCGAGGCGCAGAATGGCGTCGGGCACGCGAAGGTTTTCTCGATGATGGGGCGGTGAAGAAGGCAGGGAGCCTAGCAGACGGTCGGTAGAAGGGACAGCTTGCGTGATTGCAAAGGTCTGGTAGAATCCGCGGCCTAATTACGTGCGGTATTCAACAATAGTGTTGAGTGGCGGCACGCTAGCCTGAGGAATACACCATGAAAGCCGATATCCATCCAGCGTACGAAACCATTGCAGTCACTTGCAGCTGCGGCAACAAGTTCGAAACCCGTTCGAACCTGTGCAAGCCACTGGGTACTGACGTATGCAACGAGTGCCACCCGTTCTACACCGGTAAGCAGAAGACTCTGGATACTGGCGGCCGTGTACAGCGCTTCGCAGACCGTTTCGGTGCCTTCGGCAAGAAACCTGCTGCTGCAGAGTAAGGTTCAAAGGCCTTATGGGCTTTTCCTTGCTAATGAAAAAGGCGTCCCTTGTGGGCGCCTTTTTTGTGTCTGCGATTTGGCTTTCCGGCGCCCAGGCCTTTTGCCCTGCGCCGAGCGGTTTGACGCCTGTTGCCGTGCAACGGGTGGTGGACGGCGACACCCTGCGCCTGCGCGATGGCCGCAGCGTGCGCATGATCGGCCTGAACACCCCGGAACTGGGCAAGCAAGGCCGAAGCGACGAACCCTTCGCCGTGGCGGCGCGCAAACGCCTCGAAGAGCTGGTGGCTGCCAGCAAAGGCCGGGTCGGTTTGCTGCCGGGTAAAGAGGGCAAGGATCGCTACGGTCGCACATTGGCCCATGTCTACAGTGCCGACGGCGCCAGTCTCGAAGCGCAAATGCTCGCCGAAGGTCTCGGTTTTCAGGTGGCGATCGCGCCGAATGTCGATTTGGTGAGTTGCCAGCAGGCGGCGGAACGCGCGGCCCGGCAGGCGGGTCGCGGGCTATGGCGGCAATCGCCTGTACTGAAAGCGGATCAGATCAAGGCGTCCGGTTTTGCGCTGCTCAGCGGTCGTGTGAGCAAGGTCCAGCGCAATCGCGGCGGGGTTTGGATCGAGTTGCAGGATTCAGTTGTATTGCGCGTTGCACCCAATGTGCTGGGGCGGTTCGATGTGGCCGCACTGGAGCGTCTGAAGGGCAAGCAGATCGAGGCGCGCGGCTGGGTGCTGGACCGTTCGCGTCGGGGCGGACTCGAAAAAGGTCAGGCGCGATGGCTTTTGCCTTTGAGTGATCCCGCTATGCTTCAAGCAGGACGCCGATAAAAAATTGTAGACATTTTTTGATGGGATTGTGAACAGTCAATCCCTTGTGTTCCGTGGCTCTTGGCCCAAAGTCGTAGGCCCGGGCGCTTGACAGGGGTGACTGGTCAGTCTTGTAGGGACTTTGCGACACGCGTATCCTCGGCGGTCCGTCTGTCCAACAGTAAAAAGCGGAATGCCCACATGTCTGATTTGAAAACTGCCGCTCTCGAATATCACGCCCATCCTCGTCCAGGGAAGCTGAGTGTCGAGCTCACCAAGGCCACCGCTACCGCCCGCGACCTGTCGCTGGCCTACAGCCCCGGCGTAGCCGAACCAGTACGCGAAATCGCCCGCGATCCTGAACTGGCCTACAAATACACCGGCAAAGGCAACCTGGTTGCAGTCATTTCCGATGGCACCGCGATTCTCGGCCTGGGTAACCTCGGCCCATTGGCTTCCAAGCCTGTGATGGAAGGCAAAGGCGTGCTGTTCAAGCGCTTCGCCGGCATCGACGTGTTCGACATCGAAGTCGACTCCGAAAGCCCGCAAGCCTTCATCGACACCGTCAAGCGTATCTCCATCACCTTCGGTGGCATCAACCTGGAAGACATCAAGGCACCTGAGTGCTTTGAGATCGAACGTGCCCTGATCGAGCAGTGCGACATTCCAGTGTTCCACGATGACCAGCACGGCACCGCGATCGTTACCGCGGCCGGCATGATCAACGCCCTGGAAATCGCTGGCAAAACCCTCGCCGACGCCAAGATCGTCTGCCTGGGCGCCGGTGCGGCCGCCATCTCCTGCATGAAATTGCTGGTGAGCATGGGCGCCAACATCGAAAACATCTTCATGGTTGACCGTACCGGTGTGATCCACTCCGGCCGTGACGACCTGAACCAGTACAAGGCTGTGTTCGCTCACGCGACTGAAAAACGCACCCTGGCTGACGCCCTGACCGGTGCAGACGTGTTCGTCGGCCTGTCCGGCCCGAACCTGCTGAGCGCCGAAGGCCTGAAGTCCATGGCGGCCAACCCGATCGTGTTCGCGTGCTCCAACCCTGATCCGGAAATCGCCCCGGAACTGGCTCACGCCACCCGTGATGACGTGATCATGGCGACCGGCCGTTCGGACTACCCGAACCAGGTCAACAACGTACTGGGCTTCCCGTTCATCTTCCGCGGTGCCCTGGACGTTCGCGCCAAGCGCATCAACGAAGAAATGAAAGTGGCTGCGGCCAACGCCCTGCGTGAACTGGCCAAGCTGCCGGTTCCTCAGGAAGTGTGCGACGCCTACGGCGGCATCAAGCTGGAATTCGGTCGTGAGTACATCATCCCGAAACCAATGGACGCCCGCCTGATCACCGTGATCTCCGATGCCGTGGCCAAAGCCGCTATCGAGACCGGCGTAGCGACCCTGCCGTATCCGAAGAACTACCCGCTGAAAAGCGTGGATGACGTGTTCAACGGATAAGAGCAGCGCCCATAAAAAACCCAGCCAAGTGCTGGGTTTTTTATGGGCTTCAAGTGACAAGCTGCAAGCTGCAAGCTGCAAGTCAAAAGCGGCGCGCATGGCTCTTGCTTTTACTTGTAGCTTGCAGCTTAAAGCTAGTCGCTGCTTTCTTGATCGTTCCCACGCGCAACAAAGGAATGCAGCCCGGGACGCTCCGCGTCCCTTCTCACAGCCGAACGCGGAGCGTCCGTTGAGGCATTCCCACGCGGAGCGAGGGAACGATCATCGCAGCGCCCATAAAAAACCCAGCCTAGTGCTGGGTTTTTTATGGGCTTCAAGTGGCAAGCTACAAGCTGCAAGTTAAGAGCGGTGCGCATGGCTCTTGCTTCTTCTTGTCGCTTAAAGCTTGCCGCTTGTAGCTGTTTCTCTAGAACAAATCGATCGGCGCCGCTTCGTCCGCCGGCAACGGGCTGCCCGGCGCGGTGCCGTTGCCCAGTTCGCTGGCCGTCGGTGGCGTGTCTTCGGCCTTGAACAGCTCGAAGTAGGCCCCAGGCGTGCTTGGCGTGGCCGCACGGCCGCTGACCGGGTCGACCCGCAGGCTGAGGATGCCTTCCGGCTCCGCTTGCGTGTGTGGCGGCTTATCCTTGAGCGCGGCAGCCATGTAGTTCATCCAGATCGGCAGCGCGACGGTGCCGCCGAACTCTCTGCGACCGAGGCTCTCGGGTTGGTCGAAACCGGTCCAGACCGTGGTCACGTAATCGGCGTTGTAACCGGAGAACCAGGCGTCCTTGGATTCGTTGGTCGTACCGGTCTTGCCTGCGATGTCGGAGCGGCCCAAAGCCAGTGCGCGACGGCCGGTGCCACGCTTGATCACGTCCTCCAGCATGCTGTTGAGAATGAACGTGGTGCGACCATCGACGATACGTTCGGCCAGGGCCGGGGTTTGCGGCACCGTAGCGGGAGCGGTCGTGGCCTCGCCAGGAGGCGGGTTGACCGTGAACGTCTGGGCGACCGGTGCGGCAATGCCACTGGTCGCCGCATCGCCTTTAGGCACGCTCGGCGGATTGGCGACGAACAGCGTGTCGCCGTTGCGGCTTTCGATCTTGTCGATGATGTACGGGGTGATCTTGTAGCCGCCGTTGGCGAACGTGCTCCAGCCGGTGGCGATTTCCATCGGCGTGAGGGTCGCGGTGCCGAGGGCCAGGGACAGGTTGCGCGGCAGGTCCTGCTTGTTGAAGCCGAACTTGCTGATGTAATCGATGGTGCGATCAACGCCCAAGGCCTGCAGCAGACGGATCGACACCAGGTTACGCGACTTGTACAGGCCTTCGCGCAAGCGGATCGGGCCGAGGAAGGTGTTGGTGTCGTTCTTCGGACGCCAGACCTTGTCCAGGTACTCGTCGACAAACACGATCGGCGCATCGTTCACCAGGGTGGCGGCGGTGTAGCCGTTATCCAGGGCGGCACTGTAGACGAACGGTTTGAAGCTCGAGCCCGGCTGACGCTTGGCCTGCAGGGCGCGGTTGTAGTTGCTCTGCTCGAAAGCGAAGCCGCCGACCAGCGAGCGAATCGCGCCGTTCTGCGGATCCAGGGAAACCAAGGCGCCCTGTGCCTGCGGGATCTGGCTGAACTTCAGCGAGTTGTCCGGCTGGCGCTGCACACGAATCAGGTCGCCGACTTGGGCCACGTCCGCCGGCTGCTTCGGATTGGCACCCATGCTGTTGGTGTTGAGGAATGGCCGTGCCCATTTCATGGTGTCCCAGCTGACGTGTTCGTCGCCGGTGCGGGTCATCACTTGCAGGCCATTCTTGTCGACCTGGGTGACGATGGCCGGCTCCAGGCTGCTGATGGTGCGCTGCTTGGTCAGTTCGGTGGCCCAGGCTTCGCGGGTCTTGCCCGGCAGGCGCGACTCGGGACCACGATAGCCGTGACGCTGGTCGTAGGTCATCAAGCCTTCGTGGAGCGCGGTGTTGGCCATTTCCTGCAAGTTGCTCGGCACCGTGGTGGTGACGCGGAAACCTTCGGTGTAGGCGTCGCTGCCATAGCGGCCGACCATTTCGGCGCGGGCCATTTCAGCGATGTACGGCGCATTCACTTCCGGGGTCGGCACGTGATAGCTGGCGTTCAGCGGTTCGTTGATCGCGGTGGTGTAGTCGGCTTCGGTGATTTTCCCGAGCTTGTACATCCGCCCCAGGATCCAGTCGCGACGCTCCTTGCTGCGGGCCGGGTTGGCCAACGGGTTGAAGCGCGACGGGGCTTTGGGCAGACCGGCGATCATCGCCATCTGCGCCAGGCTCACATCACGGATCGATTTGCCGTAGTAAACCTGCGCGGCGGCCTCGATGCCGTAGGCGCGGTTGCCCAGGTAAATCTTGTTGACGTACAGCTCAAGGATTTCGTCCTTGGTCAGCTGCCGTTCGATCTGCAAGGCCAGGAGGATTTCGGTGGTTTTGCGCGAGAAGCTGCGTTCGCTGGTCAGGAAGAAGTTCTTCGCGACCTGCATGGTAATGGTGCTGCCGCCGGACTGGATGTGGCCGCTTTTGACCAATTGGGTCGCCGCACGCATCAGGCTGCTCGGGTCGACGCCATAGTGGTTGGCGAAGTTATCGTCTTCAGCACTTAGTAACGCATTGATGAAATTGGGGGGAATGTCGGCGAACCGGATCGGCGTGCGGCGCATTTCGCCGAATTCTGCAATCAACTTGTTATCGCTGCTGTATACCCGTAGAGGAATCTGCAACTGAATGCTTCTCAGCGCCTCCACGGACGGCAAACCCGGACTAAGGTAAAGATAGGCGCCACTGAGACCTAAAAGCAGTCCGCAGAAAACGGCGACGATGGACCAACCGAAAAATTTCAGCAGACGAATCAAGGCGTTTGGACATCCAGGGTAAAGAATGAATTTGGCGTCAGGGTCTCGACTACACAGAGAACGACCCGCGCGGGCAGTAAAAGCGGAAAAAATCGCTGGGCATTATAAGCATTTTTCCGCCGGGGGCGTCATTGGCGCTTCTGTCAAGACGCAGTGATTGAACGCAATGCACATTACAGAGTCCGTAACTCACGGATAGTCATAGGGAATTGGTAGTGCTAGGACTCTTCAATAAAAAGACCAGAACGCTTCTGGGGATCGACATCAGCTCCACGTCGGTGAAGCTTCTGGAGCTGAGCCGCCAGGGCGATCGCTACCGGGTCGAGGCCTATGCGGTCGAACCGCTGCCGGCCAGCGCCGTCGTCGAAAAAAACATCGCCGAGCTCGAAGGCGTGGGCCAGGCCCTGTCTCGCGTGCTGCTCAAGGCCCGCACCGGGATCCGCAATGTCGCCGTGGCCGTGGCCGGTTCGGCGGTGATCACCAAGACCATCGAGATGGATGCCGGGCTGTCCGACGACGAGATGGAAAACCAGCTCAAGATCGAGGCCGATCAATACATTCCTTACCCTTTGGACGAGGTCGCCATCGACTTCGAAGTCCAGAATGTGTCGGTGCGCAACCCCGAACGGGTCAATGTTTTGCTTGCCGCCTGTCGAAAAGAAAACGTCGAGGTCCGTGAGGCTGCCCTGGCCCTGGCCGGGTTGACCGCCAAGGTCGTGGACGTCGAAGCCTACGCCCTGGAGCGCTCCTTTGGCCTGCTGGCGCCCCAGCTCGCTTCCAATCAAGAGCGTCCGACCGTCGCGGTGGTGGACATCGGCGCGACCATGACCACCCTGAGCGTGCTGCACAACGGCCGGATCATCTACACCCGCGAACAATTGTTCGGCGGTCGCCAACTCACCGAAGAGATCCAGCGCCGTTACGGCCTGACGGTCGAGCAGGCCGGGCTGGCGAAGAAACAGGGCGGCTTGCCGGACGACTACGTCAGCGAGGTGTTGCAACCGTTCCGCGAAGCGTTGGTGCAGCAGGTCTCCCGTTCATTGCAGTTTTTCTTTGCGTCCGGCCAGTACAACGCGGTCGACCATATCCTGCTGGCCGGCGGCACCGCTTCGGTGCCCGGGCTCGATCGGTTGATCGAACAACGACTGGGCACCCCGACCCAAGTCGCCAACCCGTTCGCCGACATGTCGCTGAGCAGCAAGGTCAACGCCGGCGCCCTGGCCAGCGATGCGCCGGCCTTGATGATTGCCTGCGGTCTGGCCCTCAGGAGTTTCGACTGATGGCGCGGATCAACCTTTTACCCTGGCGTGAAGAGCTGCGCGAAGAGCGCCGAAAGCGTTTTCTGCTGACGTTGGTGGGCGTGCTGGTCGGTTCGGTGGGCCTGGTCCTGATTGCCAACCAGGTTTTCAGCAGCGCCATCAGCCAGCAAATGGCCCGCAACGATTACCTCGGCAAACAGATCGCCGTGGTCGATGAGCGGATCAAGCAAATCAGCGACCTCAAGGCCCGCCGCCAGCAACTGGTGGAGCGCATGCGCATCATCCAGGACCTGCAGGGCAACCGGCAGATCAGCGGGCGTATCTTCGAGCAGTTGGCACGTACCCTGCCGGACGGCGTGTATTTCACCGAAGTGAAAATGCAAGGCAAGAGCCTGGCGATTACCGGCGCGGCCGAGTCGAACAACAAGGTCTCGGAGCTGATGCGCAATCTCGATGCCTCGGACTGGTTCGACGCGCCAAGCCTGACCGAGGTCAAGGCGACGACCGCCGGTCAGTTGGACCAGGCCAACGTCTTTCAGTTGACCGTGCGTCAGACCCGACCAGTCTCGATGGAGGCTGCTAAATGACGCCATCGGAATGGTTCGAAGGGCTGCGCAAGATCGACATCAATGATCTGGACACCAACAACATCGGCTCCTGGCCACCGGCAATCAAGGCGTTGGCGGGCATCCTGCTGATGGTTCTGGTGTTGGCGCTGGGCTACAACTTCTTCATCAGCGACCAGCAAAACGAGCTCGATCTCAAGCGCACGGAAGAGTCGACGCTCAAGGAGCAATTCGCCAGCAAGGCCAGTATGGCGGCGAACCTCGAGCTCTATACCCAGCAGATGAAGGAGATGGAGAACTCCTTTGGTGTACTGTTGCGCCAACTGCCCAGCGACACCGAAGTCCCCGGTTTGCTGGAGGACATCACCCGTACCGGCCTGGGCAGCGGTCTGGAATTCGAAGAAATCAAGTTGCTGCCGGAAGTCACCCAGCAGTTCTACATTGAATTGCCGATCCAGATCACTGTCACTGGCGCCTATCACGACCTGGCCACGTTCGTCAGTGGCGTGGCCGGCCTGCCGCGCATCGTCACCCTGCATGACTTTGACCTGGCGCCGGCCAATCCCGACGGCGGGACGAAGCTGCGCATGAGCATCCTCGCCAAGACCTACCGCTACAACGACAAGGGGCTGCAAAAATGAGCCCGTTGCGTTGTTTTTCGATGGGGGTGTTGTTGGCGGGGCTGGCCGGTTGCGGCGGCGACAATGGCTTCGGCGACCTGGATGCGTACCTGAACGAAGTGCGCCTGCGTCCGCCGGGCAAGATTGAACCAACGCCGACATTCCGGTCTTACCCCACATTCACGTACAGCGCGGCGAACCTGCGCAGTCCGTTTTCCCGGCAGGTCAGGGTTGACCTGGCGGGCCAGAAGCACGGTTCACGCAACGTCAAGCCCGACCCCAGTCGGGTCAAGCAGTACCTCGAAGGTTTCAACATCGAGCAGTTTGAAATGGTCGGCACCATCTCCAATGCCTCTGGCTCCTTTGCGCTGCTGCGCGGGGCGGGCGGTGTGCATCGGTTGAAAGTCGGCGATTACCTGGGGCGTAACGATGGACGGATCGTCGCCATCAGCGGCTCACAAGTCGATGTGGTCGAAATCGTTCCCGACGGCGAAGGCGCCTGGCTGGAACGACCACGGACCATCCCTTTGAAAGAGCACTCATAGTGGAACTCGAACAATGAACAGGATTTTCTCAACCCTCGGTATTTCGCTATGGATAGCGCTGCTGTCGCCGATGGTACAAGCGGCCAACCTCAATGCGCTGGATGTCGCTGCGCTGCCGGGTGACCGCGTCGAGTTGAAGTTGACCTTCGACGGACCACCGCCGCCGCCCCATGGCTACACCACGGAGCAACCGGCACGCATTGCGCTGGATCTACCGGGCGTGGTCAGCAAACTGGCCAGCAAGAATCGCGACCTGGGTGGCGGTAACGCCCGCACTGCCACGGTGGTGGAGGCCAAGGACCGGACGCGATTGATCATCAACCTGACCCAACTGGCGCCGTACAGCTCCCGGGTTGAAGGCAACAATCTGTTCGTGGTCGTTGGGCAAGGCGCCAAAAGCGCGGCAACCAAGCCCGTCGCACCGCGCGTCGCCACCGCAACGCCGGCCCCGGCGAAAACCTACGCGCCGGCGGGCAAGGCCATCCGTGGCGTGGACTTTCAGCGCGGCACCCAGGGTGAAGGCAATGTGGTGATCGATTTGTCGGACCCCTCCATTGCCCCGGACATCCAGGAGCGCGACGGCAAGATCCTCCTCGGTTTCGCCAGGACCCAATTGCCCGAGCGATTGCGCGTGCGTCTCGACGTCAAGGATTTCGCCACCCCGGTGCAATTCGTCAACGCCAGTGCCACGGGCGACCGCGCCGTGATCAGTGTTGAACCCAGCGGCGCCTTCGAATATTCGACCTACCAGACCGACAACAAGCTGACCGTCAGCATCCGTGCGGTCACTGCCGACGACTTGCAGAAGCGCAATGCTGAACGTTTTGCCTACACCGGCGAAAAGCTTTCGCTGAACTTCCAGGACATCGATGTGCGCTCAGTGCTGCAACTGATCGCCGACTTCACCAATCTCAACCTGGTGGCCAGCGACACGGTGCAGGGCGGCATTACCTTGCGCCTGCAGAACGTGCCGTGGGATCAGGCGCTGGACCTGGTGCTGAAAACCAAAGGCCTGGACAAGCGCAAGATCGGTAACGTGTTGCTGGTCGCGCCGGCCGATGAAATCGCCGCGCGGGAGCGTCAGGAGCTGGAGTCGCAGAAACAGATCGCCGAACTGGCGCCACTGCGTCGGGAGCTGTTGCAGGTCAACTACGCCAAGGCCGCGGACATCGCCAAGCTGTTCACCTCGGTGACCAGCGCCGATGCGAAAGTCGACGAGCGCGGTTCGATCACCGTCGACGAGCGGACCAACAACATCATCGCCTACCAGACCCAGGATCGCCTCGACGAGCTCCGGCGCATCGTCGCGCAACTGGATATCCCGGTGCGCCAGGTGATGATTGAGGCGCGGATCGTCGAAGCCAACGTCGATTACGACAAGAGCCTGGGCGTGCGCTGGGGTGGGTCGGTCCAGAACAAGGGCAACTGGAACACGTCGGGTGTCAGCAACGGCACCGGCGGGTCGGCCACCATTGGTACGCCTGGCGGCACGAACACCAACTCGTCGTTCGTCGACATGGGGACGGCGGCCAACACCTCGGGGCTCGGCATCGCGTTCATCACCGACAACGTGCTGCTCGATCTTGAGCTGACGGCGATGGAGAAGACCGGCAACGGCGAAATCGTCTCGCAGCCCAAGGTGGTTACGTCCGACAAGGAGACCGCGAAAATCCTCAAGGGCACCGAGATTCCCTATCAGGAAGCCAGCTCCAGTGGCGCGACTTCGGTGTCGTTCAAGGAGGCGTCGCTGTCCCTGGAAGTTACGCCGCAAATCACCCCGGACAACCGCATCATCATGGAGGTCAAGGTCACCAAGGATGAGCCGGACTATCTGAACAAGCTCAACGATGTCCCGCCGATCAAGAAAAACGAAGTCAACGCCAAAGTGCTGGTCAACGATGGCGAGACCATCGTCATTGGCGGAGTTTTCTCAAATACTCAGAGCAAGGTTGTAGATAAGGTGCCATTTCTGGGCGATGTGCCGTATCTTGGCCGCCTTTTCCGGCGTGACGTGGTTTCGGAGAAAAAATCCGAGCTGCTGGTATTTCTCACTCCGCGTATCATGAACAACCAGGCGATTGCTGTGAGTCATTGATTCTGTGCGAAATTTGATTCTTGTTGGACCGATGGGGGCTGGAAAAAGCACCATCGGCCGGTTGCTGGCCAAAGAGCTGCGCCTGCCATTCAAAGATTCCGACAAGGAAATTGAATTGCGCACGGGCGCCAATATCCCGTGGATCTTCGATAAAGAGGGCGAGCCCGGCTTTCGTGATCGCGAGCAAGCGATGATCGAAGAGCTGTGCGCCTGCGACGGCGTCGTGCTGGCGACCGGCGGCGGTGCCGTGATGCGCGAAGCCAATCGTCGGGCCCTGCATGCCGGGGGGCGCGTGGTTTATCTGCACGCCTCCGTCGAGCAGCAAGTTGGCCGCACCTCCCGCGATCGCAATCGTCCGCTGTTGCGCACCGCCGATCCGGCCAAGACCCTGCGCGACCTGCTGACGATCCGCGATCCGCTTTATCGGGAAATCGCCGATCTGGTGGTGGAAACCGATGAGCGGCCGCCGCGAATGGTCGTGCTGGACATCCTCGAACGCTTGCAGCAACTTCCGCCCCGTTAAAGCGCGGCGCGAAATGCGCTATCCTCGGCGTCCTGTCATGGCCGCCCGAGGTTGTGGCGGATGGCTATCAAATGGCGTCACACCAGCAGGCGCCGCGCACATTCGTTAACTCAAGGCAGGACGCCTGATTCCATCTTCACTGTGGGGACACATGCAGACACTCAAGGTCGATCTAGGCGAGCGCAGCTACCCGATTCATATTGGCGAAGGTTTGTTGGATCAGCCCGAATTGCTGGCCCCGCACGTTCGCGGACGGCAAGTGGCAATCATTTCCAATGAGACCGTGGCGCCGCTCTATCTCGAACGTCTGACCAAAAGCCTCGCACAGTTTTCAGTTGTCTCGGTGGTGCTGCCCGACGGCGAAGCCTTCAAGACCTGGGAAACCCTGCAACTGATTTTCGACGGTCTGTTGACCGCCCGGCACGACCGCCGCACCACGGTGATCGCCCTCGGTGGCGGCGTGATCGGTGACATGGCCGGTTTTGCTGCCGCCTGCTACCAGCGCGGCGTGGACTTCATTCAGGTGCCGACCACGCTGCTGTCGCAAGTCGACTCGTCGGTGGGCGGCAAGACCGGGATCAACCATCCCCTGGGCAAAAACATGGTGGGCGCCTTCTATCAGCCCAATGTGGTGCTGATCGATACCGCGACGCTCAATACCTTGCCGGCTCGCGAACTGTCTGCGGGCCTCGCCGAAGTTATCAAGTACGGGCTGATCTGCGATGAGCCGTTCCTGACCTGGCTCGAAGAAAACGTCGATCGCCTGCGCGCCCTGGATCAGGTCGCCCTGACATACGCCATCAAGCGCTCCTGCGAGGCCAAGGCTGAAGTGGTAGGCGCCGACGAAAAGGAAACCGGCGTGCGCGCCACGTTGAACCTGGGTCACACCTTCGGCCACGCCATCGAAACCCACATGGGCTATGGTGTGTGGCTACATGGTGAGGCGGTCGCTGCTGGCACCGTAATGGCGCTGGAAATGTCCGCGCGCCTGGGCTGGATCAGCGAACAGGAGCGAGATCGTGGTATTCGCCTGTTCCAGCGTGCCGGTCTGCCGGTCGTCCCGCCAGAAGAGATGACCGAAGCCGATTTTCTCGAACACATGGCAATTGACAAGAAAGTGATCGACGGTCGTTTGCGCCTGGTGCTGCTGCGCCACATGGGCGAAGCAGTGGTGACCGACGATTATCCGAAAGAGGTTCTACAGGCCACGCTGGGAGCGGATTACCGCGCCCTGGCTCAGCTTAAAGGTTAATAAGATCCCGATGACTAGTTTGCATGCCGACGAGGCTTTCCTCGGCCATTTCCAGTTAAGTCATGACCCTTTTGCTCCACGGGTGCCTGGCTTCAAATTTTTCCCGGCCCAGCGCAAACCGGTGCTGGGGCAACTGCATCACCTGGCGCGTTACAGCCAGTTGCTGCTGGTGGTCACTGGCCCGCAAGGCAGCGGCAAGACCCTGTTGCGCCAGGCCCTGGTGGCCAGCACCAACAAGCAGTCCGTGCAAAGCGTGGTGGTTTCCGCCCGTGGTGCCGGTGATGCCGCCGGTGTGCTGCGCCAGGTCGCCCAGGCGCTGAACGTGGCCCAGGCCGAGATCAACGCGATCCTGGCCCAGGTGGTGCAACTGGCCCTGACCGGGCAGGAAGTCTACTTGCTGGTGGATGACGCCGAGCAACTCGACGAGTCCGCGCTCGAAGCCTTGATGGCCCTGGCCGCCGGTGCACCGGAGGGTCGCCCTCATGTGTTCCTGTTCGGCGAATCGTCGCTGATTGCGCAACTGGAGGCGTTGAGCCTCGAGGAAGAGCGCTTCCACGTCATCGAATTGCAGCCCTACACCGAAGAAGAAACCCGCGAATACCTGGATCAGCGTCTCGAAGGCGCCGGTCGGGGTATCGAACTTTTCACCGCGGATCAGATCTCTGATATTCACGAAAGCTCCGACGGTTGGCCTGGCAACATCAACCAGGTCGCCCGCGATGCGATGATCGAAGCCATGATTGCCAGCCGCACAGCGGTGAAGCGTCCAAGTATGGGGTTCAACATGCCGAAGAAACACGTATTGGCGATTTCCGCCGTAGTCGTGGTCGCGGTAGCCGCCGCCTGGCTGATGCCGGGCCGCAGCAAGACACCGACCACCGGCGCACCGGCCAACGAACAGGCCCAACTGCCACTGGGCACGCCAAAACCTAACGCTGCCGGGGGCGCGCCTTCGGTAGAGTTCGCCGGTAACACGCAGCCGATGCCGTTGCCGCTCGTCGGCCAGCAGCAACCGGTCATGCGCAGCCCACTGGCCGAAGCGGCCGGTGGTATCACTGAAGGCGACGACGGCGTGCCGGTCGAAGGCTCCAGCGCCACGCCGCCAACCGTGACCACCATCGCACCGCCGACCGGCATCCAGCCTGGCCCTGCACCGACGCCTGCCGCCAAACCGGCGCCGGCACCGACCCAGGTCGCTACCGCCAAGCCTGCGCCAGCGGCCAAGCCGGCTCCAGCGCCGGCCAAGCCCGTAGTTGCCGCCAAACCGGCCGAGAAGCCGGTTACCGTCGCTAAAGCCGCCGGCGGCACCTGGTACGCCGGGCAGCCGACGAGCAACTACGTGGTGCAGATCCTCGGCACCAGCTCCGAAACCGCTGCACAATCCTTCGTCAAGGAGCAGGGCGGCGAGTACCGTTATTTCAAGAAAGTGCTGAACGGCAAACCGCTTTACGTCATCACCTACGGCAACTTCGCCAACCGCGATGCAGCCGTTACCGCCATCAAGGCCTTGCCAGCGAAGGTTCAGGCTGGTAAACCTTGGCCTCGCTCCGTCGCCAGCGTCCAACAGGAACTGGCTACAGCTCGCTGATGATTGGGCGGCCTTACCCAGGCCGCCTCTCCCGGCACCTCAAAATTTTCCGCAAGTAGCATGCTGCCCTAGAGGCCGCGTGCCTTGTGGTGTCTGCGTTACAGTAGTCTTTGAGTCGTTGCGGTCAAAATTAAAAAAGTTTTGACTAGCACAGCAGATCGCTTTAAACCTTTCACAAATGCGACATAGATTTGCGACAGTTCGTCGTCAAATTTGTGAGCGTCTGTGTCGCTGTGTACAATGACCACCCTTTTGCCCCCGCTAAGCTGGCGTACGTTCGGCGCGGAATGCAAGTGGTTGAATTGAAAAGAAATTTGCCTCGAAAAGAGGCAGCCTGGTGAGAAAGTGTCTATGAAAGCAGGTCTGTACCAACCAGATGAATTCAAGGATAACTGCGGTTTTGGCCTGATAGCCCATATGCAGGGCGAGCCCAGTCATACCCTTTTGCAAACGGCCATTGAGGCCCTGACCTGCATGACCCACCGCGGTGGGATCAACGCCGATGGCAAGACCGGTGACGGATGCGGCTTGCTGATTCAAAAGCCGGACGTGTTCCTGCGAGCCATTGCCCAGGAAACCTTCGGCGTCGAACTGCCCAAGCAATATGCCGTGGGCATGGTCTTCTTCAACCAGGACCCGGTCAAAGCCGAAGCCGCTCGCGAAAACATGAACCGCGAGATCCTTGCGGCCGGCCTGACCCTCGTCGGCTGGCGCAAAGTGCCGATCGACACCAGCGTCCTCGGCCGCCTGGCCCTGGAGCGCCTGCCGCAGATCGAACAGGTGTACATCGGCGGTGAAGGCCTGAGCGATCAGGACATGGCGATCAAGCTGTTCACTTCCCGTCGTCGCTCGTCCGTGGCCAACGCCGCCGACGCCGATCACTACATCTGCAGCTTTTCGCACAAGACCATCATTTATAAAGGCCTGATGATGCCGGCGGACTTGACCGCCTTCTATCCAGACCTCAGCGACCAGCGCCTGCAAACCTCGATCTGCGTGTTCCACCAGCGCTTCTCGACCAATACCCTGCCGAAATGGCCGCTGGCGCAGCCGTTCCGCTTCCTCGCCCATAACGGCGAGATCAACACCATCACCGGTAACCGCAACTGGGCCGTGGCCCGTCGCACCAAGTTCACCAACGACTTGATGGACCTGGAAGAACTCGGCCCACTGGTCAACCGTGTCGGTTCTGACTCCTCGAGCATGGACAACATGCTCGAGCTGATGGTCACCGGCGGCATCGACCTGTTCCGTGGCGTGCGGATGATCATTCCGCCTGCGTGGCAGAACGTCGAAACCATGGACCCGGACCTGCGGGCGTTCTACGAATACAACTCGATGCACATGGAACCGTGGGATGGCCCGGCCGGCGTAGTAATGACCGACGGTCGTTACGCGGTGTGCCTGCTCGACCGTAACGGTCTGCGCCCGGCGCGTTGGGTCACCACCAAGAACGGTTTCATCACCCTGGCCTCGGAAATCGGTGTCTGGAATTACCAGCCTGAAGACGTGATCGCCAAGGGCCGCGTTGGCCCGGGCCAGATCTTTGCCGTGGACACCGAAACCGGTCAGATCCTCGACACCGATGCGATCGACAACCGCTTGAAGTCCCGTCATCCGTACAAGCAATGGCTGCGCAAGAATGCCCTGCGCATCCAGGCGACCATGGAAGACAACGACCACGGTTCGGCTTTCTACGACGTCGACCAGCTCAAGCAGTACATGAAGATGTATCAGGTTACGTTCGAAGAGCGCGACCAGGTGCTGCGTCCGCTCGGCGAGCAAGGCTACGAAGCCGTGGGCTCGATGGGCGACGATACGCCGATGGCCGTGCTGTCCCAGCGCGTGCGCACGCCGTACGACTATTTCCGCCAGCAGTTCGCCCAGGTGACCAACCCGCCGATCGACCCGCTGCGTGAAGCCATCGTCATGTCGCTGGAGATCTGCCTCGGTGCCGAGCGCAACATCTTCCAGGAGTCGCCGGAACACGCTTCGCGCGTGATCCTCAGCTCGCCGGTGATTTCCCCGGCCAAGTGGCGTTCGCTGATGAACCTCGATCGTCCGGGCTTTGAGCGCGCGATCATCGATCTGAACTACGACGAAAGCGTCGGCCTCGAAGCGGCGATCCGCAACGTTGCCGATCAGGCTGAAAAAGCCGTGCGCTCCGGCCGTACCCAGGTGGTGCTGAGTGACCGGCACATTGCCCCGGGCAAGTTGCCGATCCACGCTTCGCTCGCCACCGGCGCGGTGCATCACCGCCTGACCGAAAAAGGCCTGCGCTGCGATTCCAACATCCTCGTGGAAACCGCCACCGCTCGCGATCCGCACCACTTTGCCGTGTTGATCGGTTTCGGCGCCTCGGCGGTCTATCCGTTCCTGGCCTACGAAGTGCTGGGCGACCTGATCCGTACCGGTGAAGTACTGGGCGACCTCTATGAGGTGTTCAAGAACTACCGCAAAGGCATCACCAAAGGCCTGCTGAAGATCCTGTCGAAGATGGGCATCTCGACCATCACTTCGTACCGCGGTGCGCAGTTGTTCGAAGCCATTGGCCTGTCCGAAGAAGTCTGCGAGCTGAGCTTCCGTGGCGTGCCGAGCCGCATCAAGGGTGCGCGTTTCGTCGACATCGAAGCCGAGCAGAAAGCCCTCGCCGCCGAAGCCTGGAGCCCGCGCAAGCCTATCCAGCAGGGCGGTTTGCTGAAGTTCGTCCACGGTGGCGAATATCACGCTTACAACCCGGACGTGGTCAGCACCCTGCAAGCCGCTGTGCAGCAGGGCGACTACAGCAAGTTCAAGGAATACACGGCGCTGGTGGACAACCGTCCGGTGTCGATGATCCGCGACCTGTTCAAGGTGAAGACCCTGGACACGGCGCTGGACATCAGCGAGATCGAACCGCTGGAATCGGTGCTCAAGCGCTTCGACTCCGCTGGCATCTCGTTGGGCGCCTTGTCGCCTGAGGCTCACGAAGCCCTGGCCGAAGCCATGAACCGCCTCGGTGCGCGTTCCAACTCCGGCGAAGGCGGCGAAGACCCGGCGCGCTACGGCACCATCAAGAGCTCGAAAATCAAGCAGGTTGCGACTGGCCGTTTCGGTGTGACCCCGGAATACCTGGTCAACGCTGAAGTGCTGCAGATCAAAGTCGCCCAGGGCGCCAAGCCCGGCGAGGGTGGTCAGCTGCCAGGGGGCAAGGTCAACGGTCTGATCGCCAAGCTGCGTTACGCAGTGCCGGGCGTGACCCTGATTTCGCCGCCACCGCACCACGACATCTACTCGATCGAAGACTTGTCGCAGCTGATTTTCGACCTGAAACAAGTCAACCCGAAGGCTTTGGTCTCGGTGAAGCTGGTGGCAGAAGCAGGCGTCGGCACCATCGCCGCCGGTGTGGCCAAGGCCTACGCGGACTTGATCACCATCTCCGGCTATGACGGCGGCACCGGTGCATCGCCACTGACCTCGATCAAATACGCGGGCGCGCCGTGGGAACTCGGCCTGGCCGAAACTCACCAGACCCTGCGTGGCAACGACCTGCGCGGCAAAGTCCGGGTCCAGACCGACGGCGGCCTGAAAACCGGCCTCGACGTGATCAAGGCTGCGATCCTCGGCGCTGAAAGCTTCGGCTTCGGCACCGCGCCAATGATCGCCCTGGGCTGCAAATACCTGCGCATCTGCCACCTGAACAACTGCGCCACCGGCGTCGCGACTCAGAACGAGAAGCTGCGCAAGGATCACTACATCGGCACCGTCGACATGGTGGTGAATTTCTTCACCTACGTCGCCGAAGAAACCCGTGAGTGGCTGGCCAAGCTGGGCGTGCGCTCCCTCGAAGAGCTGATCGGTCGTACCGATCTGCTGGAAATCCTCGAAGGCCAGACCGCCAAGCAGCAACACCTGGACCTGACCCCGTTGCTGGGCAGCGATCACATCCCGGCAGACAAGCCTCAGTTCTGCCAGGTCGAGCGCAACCCACCGTTCGACAAAGGCCTGCTGGCCGAGAAAATGGTCGACATGGCCACCTCGGCGATCAACGACAAGAGCGGCGCTGATTTCGAGCTGAATATCTGCAACTGCGACCGTTCGATCGGCGCGCGGATCTCCGGTGAAATCGCCCGCAAGCACGGCAACCAAGGCATGGCGAACGCGCCGATCACCTTCCGCTTCAAAGGGACGGCCGGTCAGAGCTTCGGTGTGTGGAACGCCGGCGGCCTGAACATGTACCTGGAAGGCGACGCCAACGACTACGTCGGCAAAGGCATGACCGGTGGCAAACTGGTCATCGTTCCGCCGAAGGGCAGCGTCTACAAAACCCAGGACAGTGCGATCATCGGCAACACCTGCCTGTACGGCGCCACTGGCGGCAAGCTGTTTGCCGCTGGCACCGCGGGCGAGCGTTTCGCCGTGCGTAACTCCGGTGCCCACACCGTGGTGGAAGGCACTGGCGATCACTGCTGCGAGTACATGACCGGTGGTTTCGTCTGCGTGCTGGGCAAAACCGGTTACAACTTCGGCTCAGGCATGACCGGCGGTTTCGCCTACGTGCTCGACCAGGACAACTCCTTCGTTGACCGGGTCAACCACGAACTGGTGGAAATCCAGCGGATCAGCGGCGAAGCGATGGAAGCCTATCGCAGCCACCTGCAACGCGTGCTGGACGAATACGTCGCGGAAACCGACAGCGAATGGGGTCGTAACCTCGCTGAGAACCTCGATGACTATCTGCGTCGTTTCTGGCTCGTCAAACCTAAGGCGGCGAGCTTGAAGTCGCTGCTCTCCAGTACGCGGGCAAGTCCGCAGTAATCGACGTAGCTGCAAGCGGCAAGCTTCAAGCCGCAAGCGAACAGCAGTGCGCGATGTGCCTGCAGAGTGATTTTTTGCAGCTTCAAGCTTGTAGCTTGACGCTGCTGTTATGAGGTTTTGAAGATGGCCGAACGTCTCAGCAACGACTTCCAATTCATCGATGTCGGGCGCAAAGATCCGAAGAAGAAACTGTTGCGTCAACGCAAGAAAGAGTTCGTGGAAATCTACGAACCCTTCAAACCCCAGCATTCGGCCGATCAGGCCCACCGCTGCCTGGGTTGCGGTAACCCGTATTGCGAATGGAAGTGCCCGGTGCACAACTTCATTCCCAACTGGCTGAAACTGGTGGCCGAGGGCAACATCCTTCAGGCCGCCGAGCTGTCGCACCAGACCAACACCCTGCCGGAAGTCTGCGGTCGGGTGTGCCCACAGGATCGTCTGTGCGAGGGTGCCTGCACCCTCAACGACGGCTTCGGTGCGGTGACCATCGGTTCGGTCGAGAAGTACATCACCGACACCGCGTTCGCCATGGGCTGGCGCCCGGACATGTCCAAGGTCAAGCCGACCGGTAAGCGTGTTGCGATCATCGGCGCAGGCCCTGCTGGCCTGGGTTGTGCCGATGTGCTGGTGCGCGGCGGCGTGACCCCGGTGGTGTTCGACAAGAACCCGGAAATCGGCGGTCTGCTGACCTTCGGCATCCCCGAGTTCAAGCTGGAAAAGACTGTGCTGAGCAATCGTCGCGAAGTCTTCACCGGCATGGGCATCGAGTTCCGCCTCAACACCGAAGTGGGCAAGGACGTGACCATCGAGCAACTGCTCGCCGAATACGATGCCGTGTTTATGGGCATGGGCACTTACACCTACATGAAGGGCGGCTTTGCCGGTGAGGACCTGCCGGGCGTGCACGACGCGCTCGACTTCCTGATAGCCAACGTCAACCGCAACCTGGGCTTTGAAAAGTCGCCGGAAGATTTCGTCGACATGAAAGGCAAGAAGGTCGTGGTGCTGGGCGGCGGCGACACGGCGATGGACTGCAACCGCACGTCGATCCGCCAGGGCGCCAAGTCGGTGACCTGTGCGTATCGTCGCGACGAAGCGAACATGCCGGGCTCGCGCAAAGAGGTGAAGAACGCCAAGGAAGAAGGCGTGAAATTCCTCTACAACCGCCAGCCGATCGCCATCGTCGGTGAAGACCGCGTCGAAGGCGTGAAAGTGGTCGAGACCCGTCTTGGCGAACCGGACGCCCGTGGCCGTCGCAGCCCCGAGCCGATCCCGGGTTCCGAAGAGATCATCCCGGCCGACGCCGTGGTCATCGCGTTCGGTTTCCGTCCAAGCCCGGCGTCGTGGTTCGAACAGTACGAAATCCAGACCGACAGCCAGGGCCGCGTCGTGGCCCCGGAGCAGGGTAAATACAAGCACCAGACCAGCAACCCGAAAATCTTCGCCGGTGGCGATATGGTTCGTGGTTCTGACCTGGTGGTGACGGCGATCTTCGAAGGCCGCAATGCCGCCGAAGGGATCCTGGATTACCTGGGCGTCTGACGACGCCAGCGGCAAGCTACAAGCTACAAGCTGCAAGTCAGAAGCAACGGCGCTTTTAGACTTGCGGCTTGTAGCTTGCCGCTTGTGGCTGTCTTTCTGCGTCGCGCTCTGAGAAAATGCCCGCACTTTTTTTCCGGATGCCGACATGACTGCCCTGAAGAACGACCGTTTCCTTCGCGCCCTGCTCAAGCAACCCGTAGACGTCACGCCTGTCTGGATGATGCGTCAGGCCGGTCGCTACCTGCCGGAATACCGCGCCAGCCGCGCCAAGGCCGGTGACTTCATGAGCCTGTGCATGAACCCGGAGTTCGCTTGCGAAGTCACGATGCAACCGCTCGACCGCTACCCGCAACTGGACGCGGCGATCCTCTTCTCCGACATCCTCACCATCCCGGACGCCATGGGCCAAGGCCTGTACTTCGAAACCGGTGAAGGCCCACGCTTCAAGAAAGTCGTCAGCACGATGGCCGACATCGAAGCCCTGCCGATCCCGGATCCGCACAAAGACCTTGGCTACGTGATGGACGCGGTCAGCACCATCCGCCGCGAACTGAACGGCCGCGTGCCGCTGATCGGCTTCTCCGGCAGCCCATGGACCCTGGCCACCTACATGGTCGAAGGCGGCTCGTCGAAAGATTACCGCAAGACCAAAACCATGCTCTACGACAACCCGCAAGCCCTGCACTTGTTGCTGGACAAGCTGGCTCAGTCGGTCACCAGCTACCTCAACGGCCAGATCATGGCCGGCGCCCAAGCGGTGCAGATCTTCGATAGCTGGGGCGGCAACCTCTCGGCGGCGGCGTACCAGGAATTCTCCCTGGCCTACATGCGCAAGATCGTCAGTGGCCTGATCCGCGAACACGAAGGCCGCAAAGTGCCGGTCATCCTGTTCACCAAGGGCGGGGGGCTGTGGCTGGAAAGCATCGCCGACGCTGGCGCTGATGCGTTGGGCCTGGACTGGACCTGCGACATCGGCAACGCCCGCGACCGCGTCGGCAACAAAGTCGCCCTGCAAGGCAACATGGACCCGACCGTGCTCTACGCCAAACCAGAAGCCATCCGCACCGAAGTCGGCCGCATCCTTGCCAGCTACGGCAAGGGCAGTGGTCACGTGTTCAACCTGGGTCACGGGATTACCCCGGAAGTTGATCCGGAGCATGCGGGCGCGTTCCTGCGCGCGGTGCATGAATTGTCGGCGCAGTATCACGAGTGATCGTTGCCCGATAACCAAAACGCCCGGCTTGTGCCGGGCGTTTTTTTTGTGTCGGTTCTTAGTGGCCGAGGAGTTGTTCGGCGTAGCGGGCGATGATGTGGTCGAAAGGTTTTTGGTCGGAGATGTCGGTTGATCGAATCGCGGTGACGAGACGATTGAGGTCTTCTTCACTGGCCTGCGTGATGAATTCTTCATCGAACAGCAGCCGGATGGTGTTCTGACGCCGATTGTTCAGGTAGGCAATATCCAGCGCCAACACTTCAATCATCTTCGATGCGGGGAGGTCTTCAGAGTCTGTTGGTTGGATTTCACCAGTTCTCAGATACCGGAAGCGCAGCTCACATCGTTCATCCATTGGAGAGATATGCAGCGCTTCGTCAAACCAGTTGCCCTTGCGATGGCCGCAGTGCAATGGGGTGCCGGGCCTGGTTTCACGTATGCAGGAGGCGTGGAGATTTTGATACTCCAGCGCCAGTTCTCCATAGTCCTCTTGAGGCTTGAAATGCTCGATATGACTGTTGGACGCTTCTATCTCTCTACCGCAGTAACAACAGAAGTGCCCTTGCTCGATCAGCAAACTGGTATGCAAATCCCGTTTTTGCGGGTTTTGCAGTGTCGGATAAGTGGGTTTCCACTCATCATTTGCCGAGGTTTTCCATTCTGTAAATGAAGCAGGTTCAGTTCCTTTGAGCACTCGCTTCATTTTCCGAGGATCTCCTTGCGCCTCATCAGCGCTTCGGCGCCCGCAAACTCTGGGAGGTCAGGGGCTTTTTTCTTCAGCGTCTCAAGTTGGATTTTTGCTTTTTTGAGGTCGTTGTCTTCCAGCGTGGAAAACAGCTCAGAGAGCAGTTTTTCAATTTCTGGCTCGCGCTGAGTAACACCCATGACTTCCTCCAGAACACTGCTGGAATCCAGGCCATAGGTGACCCGTGGGTGGGAGGCGTCGCCATTGTTTAGCACGATCACTTCTTCGGGTTTCAGGCTGCCGATGATTTGAGGGGAGTGGCTGGCGGCGATGAACTGGACTTTAGGGAAGGCTTCTTTCAATGCCGGAACAATGTTGCGCTGCCAGGCTGGATGAAGGTGGATATCCAGCTCATCGATGATGACCACGCCTGAAGTGTTTTTCAGGACGTCCTTACCCATGTGTGGGTTGAGGATGCACATGCGGCGGGCGATATCGGCGAAGAGAGCGACCATCCCGCGTTGGCCGTCACTCAGTTCGTTAAAGGGAATGGTTTTTTGGTCGTCGATATCGATCAACAGGCTTTGCAGTCTTAGGTCGTAGCGTAAGTTTCGCGCTTTGGGTACTGCAAACTTGATAGCACTATTGACCCATGCGAGTTCGTCTTCGAAATCTACCGAGACAGGTTTTGCATCAAGCAGATTTTGCATCCGCTCAAGCGTCTTACCGATCAACCAACTTTCGAAATCGCGAAGATCGGCGACAGCGTCGAACCAGTTTATGTATCCGTCGAAACGCGATACTCGATGTTGTGCGGCGAACTCAGCAGTTACCCCCGCACCTTGCCAGCGACGATCGGACCGGTAGAAAGCGAGTACGGGTAAATCGACCTGAATAGCCAAGTTGATTTTTTGAAGTACTTTGTCTTTTTCAGCGTCGAAAATGGAATCGACCAGGTGTGGAAGGGCTTCCCCATCTCGTTTCATCACCCATTCTGTTGCTTCGAACACGTCACCCATGCCGTGCACAAGTAATGGAAATTTGCGTTCGTACCGGCTTCGGCCATCAAAACGATCTATGACAAAACGTATGTCTTCATTTTTTAGGGAGGTCTGGCTAGGTTTCATCGCATTGCCAAATTCGATGAATGAAACTGCCACCGCCTGCAACAACGAAGTCTTCCCACTCCCATTAACCCCCACCACCAGATTGAAACCCGGCTGAAAGTCGAAAGTGGCATCTTCGTAGCAACGAAAATTCTGAATGTGAAGACGGTCCAGGCGCATTCTGGCTTCCCTTTACCAAGACTGACGAATGCCGTCAGTGTACCTTGGCTCGCGATTACCGCTAGGGCGCAGTTGTGGCTAGACCTGTGCGGTGCCTGGCAGCGGCGGCAACTTCGCCAGCTTCAACGCTACCAACAGCGCAATCACCAGCAACCCGCCAATAAACAACCCGATCCCGTTCCACCCGCCGAGGTGCCAGAACACTCCACCCGCCGTCCCCGCAATACTCGACCCGGCGTAATAGCTGAACAGATACAGCGAAGAAGCCTGCCCCTTGGCCTTGATCGCCCGCCGCCCAATCCAGCTGCTGGCCACCGAATGCGCGCCGAAGAAGCCGAAGGTGAAGATCAGCATGCCAATGATCACCAGTGGCAGCGGTGTAAACAGGGTCAGCGCCAGGCCTGCGAGCATCAAGGTGATCGTTGCCCACAGCACCTTACGGCGGCCCAGTTTGTCGGCTAAGGAACCGATCTTCGCCGAGCTGTAAATCCCCGACAGGTACACCACCGACAGCAGCCCGACAAAGGCCTGGTCCATGTTGTAAGGCGCGGCCAGCAGGCGATAGCCGATGTAGTTGAACAGCGTGACGAACGCGCCCATCAGCACAAAAGCCTCAAGGAACAGCAGCGGCAGGCCGGCGTCGCGAAAGTGCATGGTGAAGCCGTCGAGCAGGCTGCGCGGGTGCATCGAGCGCGCGCGGAAGTTGCGTGACTCGGGCAGGATCTTCCAGAACACAGCCGCCGCGATCAGCGCCAGACCGCCGATCACCAACATCGCCGTGTGCCAGCTGACGAAGTCGATCAACACGCCAGTAATCAGTCGTCCGCTCATCCCGCCAATCGCGTTGCCGCCGATGTACAAACCCATGGCCAAGCCAATGTGCTGCGGATGAATCTCTTCGCTCAAATAAGTCATGGCGACCGCCGCCAGGCCGCTCAACGACAGCCCGATCAACGCCCGCATGATCAACACGCCTTCCCAGCTCGGCATCATCGCGCTGGCCATGGTGCACAGGGCGGCGGCGAACAACGCGGTCACCATCACCGGCTTGCGCCCGACCCGGTCGGAAATCGGGCCGGTGATCAGCAGACCAATCGCGAGCATGCCGGTGGCCACCGACAGGATCAGGCTGCTCTGGGCCGCGTTGATCGAGTACTCGTGGGACAGCAGCGGCATCATCGGCTGCACGCAATACAGCAGGGCGAACGTCGCGAAGCCGCCGCAGAACAGCGCCAGCACCGTGCGCATGAACATCGGCGTGCCTTTTTCGATGTAGATCTCGTTCAGCTCGGCGACGACATCGTCCAGCGCAGTGGGCGGAACTTCATGGGCGAGTGGGGCGACAGCAGTTTTCACTTCGGACCTCGGAGGGCGCAGCCGGTCAGGTAATGGAAAAAAGCATATAGCCGCCTAACGATTCAATCCAATATATTATTCGACCTGTTTAAGACGTTTAACGACCTAATGGAGTTTTCATGGAATTACGCCATCTGCGCTACTTCATCGCCGTCGCCGAAGAACTGCACTTTGGCCGGGCCGCTCAGGTGCTGGGCATCTCGCAACCGCCGCTTAGCCAGCAGATTCAGGCATTGGAAGCCGAGGTTGGCGCACGGTTGTTTGAGCGGACCAATCGTCGGGTTGAGCTGAGTGAGGCCGGTCGGCTGTTTCTGGAAGAGGCGCGACTGGTGCTGGCCCAAGTCGACAAAGCGGCAGACGTTGCCCGCCGTGCGCAACTCGGGGAGCTGGGCGAGTTGAAAATCGGCTTCACCTCGTCGGCACCCTTCAACTCGACCATCCCCCAGGCGATTTTCTCGTTTCGTCAGCGCTTCCCCGCTGTGCACCTGAACTTGCGGGAGATGAGCAGCACCCAAGTCGCCGACGCGTTAGTGGATGAGTCAATCGAGATCGGAATCATGCGACCGCTCGGGTTGCCGGACTCGCTCAGTGTGGTGGAACTGATGCGCGAGCCCCTGGTGGCGGTGCTCAGTTCCAAGCATCCATTGGCGAACGACAGCGAAGAAGGCCTGTTTCTGTCAGCCCTTGCCCTCGAACCTTTCGTCTTTTTCCCACGCAGTTATGGCAGTGGTCTGTACGCCCAGCTACTCAGCCTGGCGCGAGATGCCGGGTTTAGCCCGCACTTTGCCCAAGAGGCTGGCGAGGCGATGACCATCATTGGGTTGGTAGCGGCGGGGTTGGGTGTGTCGGTACTGCCGGCGTCGTACCAGCGGATGCGGATTGATGGCGTGGTGTATCGGCCATTGCTGGATCCGGAAGCGGTGTCGGCGGTGTGGCTGGTGCAGCGCAAGGATCAGAAATCGCCGATGGCGAAGGCGTTTGTGGAGTTGTTGACGAGGAAGGTGGAGCCCCTGAAATCGTGATGCCCTCTGTGGGACATTTCCGAAGCTATGTTCCGGAAGACTACAACGCCTTGCGGCGGAGCTTACGACAGGCTCAGAATCCGCCGGCTTGTACGCTTTGGGGGCCATCGGTAACTTGATTCGCATCACTGCTCATCAGTGATCGGGTTTAGTAGCTCGTGGTTACACGAAGCGTAATTGCGTTCCAGACAGTCAGGTATTTTCCATGCCTGTGCTTGATGGTAGCTGTGCGCAGGGCGCTCTCGGGCGCGCCGGTTTCGTGTCTCCCCGGTCTACTAACCTGCGTTCAGCTGCCACCCTTTTGTTTAGTAGCAATTCGGTGACGGCTCCACTTTTTTGGAGACCGAATTATGTTCAAGGACACACCAAACCCGCCGGATGGTCATTCGGCATCTCTCGACACGTCCCCGGACGCAGAAACGCTCAATCAGTCCGCCGATAACGTAGCGCCCCTCTACAAGCGACAACCCAGCAACATCGTTTTCATCGCGCCCGAAGTCGACAACCGGACCTTGCTGGAATACGCGAGTGAATCGCTGGCATCGGCGAATGTCATGGCGAGTGATTTCGTGAGATTTCTGGAGGGATCGCAGTGCAACACACTGCTTGGGATTCAGCAGTCGATCATGTTGGGAGAGCTGGCGGTCAACCGGGTGCTGGACAACTTCGACTCACCTTGAAAACGACAGAGATGATCGTTCCAACGCTCCTGCGTGGGAATGCCTCAATGGACGCTCTGCGTCCGCCTCGGCAGGGACGCGGAGCGTCCCGGGCTGCATTCCCACGCAGAGCGTGGGAACGATCAATCAACGGCGAACCCGAAAGGGGCTTGTGAGACTCTGAGGATCCTGGGTAACCAGCCATCGCAGAGCCAGACAGGTGAAGGGCGATGACAAGCCGACCTGTTTGCGAAGGGGCGCCGAAAGGCGCCCTTTGTCATTTCTGGCGTTCATCAAATAAGACGTCCAGCGCAAGTAATCGAAAAAAACGGGCGGCCTCGTCAGGTCGCCCGTTTTTTTATCCTAGGCAGAGACTTGCATCTGCAATCGTCGCCCGATCACATCCATCAAATCGCAGCCATCGCGCAATGACGTCACCAATACCCGCGCCAGCTCGCTATGAATACCTTCGTTAAACGCGATGTTCTCCAATAGCTGAGTTGCGGTGCGGATGCGGTAGGCCGCTGTTTCGTGCAATACGTCCAGCGGTGCTTGTGTATCGATCACCAGCGACGCGATGGTGCAGTCGATGCCGGTGATGGGCATGTATCTATCCATGACAAAAAACCTCCAGTTGGAAAAAGTACGCGATAGCTCAGGCGTTGATGGTGGGTGGAGGATCGCGTAGCTCTTTGGGCAACTCCAGGAGGTCCAATGCTCGGTTAACCAACAACTCGGCCATCGCGGCCAGTTGCTGGATGGCCAGCGCCACATTGCGGCGAGAGCTTTCCAGTTCGTCGGCCAGATCGGTGCTCATGACGTTCAGGGATGCCAGAGTTTCACAGGCGTGACAGAGCAGAGTCTCCTTGTCGACGGTTGGGAGGATGGCAAAGACATGGCTGACCGGGTCGGGGCGGTTGGGATTGCGCAGGCGTGCGCTGACCAGGGGTTCGGTGATATCGGAGAGTTTGGATAGATCGATGTCATCGGCGGGAGATGGCGTTGCTGACTCCGGCGGAACTGGGGGGATCTTTTTCATATTGGAATTCCCTTAAAAATTTACGAAACCACCTAGCCCTATGTCGTCAGCCAAGATTGGTGGGCTGCGTGCAAAGAGGAGTGGCGCGGTAGATTTATTACCAGAAAATTCTTTTTTATTAATCAAATAAATGAACATCTATGTAATTAAATGATTCATTTCTTGTCTGGTAATTTCTGTAAGAATCGGCTGTAAGAAATAGCTGTCGGAAGTTTCTATAAGTGTTGTGGGGTATATCAGCAGGCAGCCCTGCAGGGTGTCGTTTGTGAAATAATATCTAATGATTGTTAAGCGTGTTTGTGATATTGCTTTTGTATAAAGATTGACCCTATAGGATGCTGTACTCACAGCGAGATACGTGCATTCGGTTCGGTTCGGAAGCGCGGTTTGTTGAAAGTGTAAGTGAAGGCCAAACATGCATAAGAAAGAAAAAACAGAAAACTTAAAGAATAATATTAGATATCTGATAAAGAGTCGCGGAGAGACGCAGCTATCCTTGTGCAATTCCGCCGGCCTCACCCGGACCACGATATATAATATTCTGGAAGGACGGGTGGTGAATGTTCAGCAATCTACAATTCGCAAGATTTCTGATTTCTTTGGTGTGTCGTACAAAGAAATAGAGACTGTTGATTTTGAAGAAAAGGAAATAATAGAGAGTGATGTTTCGCTGCTGGGGAATATGAATCCAGCAGCTGTTCCGGTAATTAAAGAAACTCTCTTGATTAGAAGTTTGGAGAAAAGAATCGGCGAGCTGGCGACCATTCAACCGCTTACTTACTATTTTGGTTCAGCTTGCAATGTAATAGGTGTGCTCTTGGAGAATGAAATCAGAGGCTTCTATGAAGCGGGGGATTTGTTAATAGTAAAGAAAGGTCAGTCGAGCAGTGCCAAGGAGAAATTGGTGTATGACAAGAAAACGCAACAGTTGTTTGTGGTCGCCAATGCTTATGTCGACTGTAGTGTTGTTGGTGTCGTAGGAGATATATTGGAGCAACGATTCAATGGATGATGCTGCTGAAAATAGTAGGTACAAACTTCTAGGGTTTGAAAATAGCAAAAGTCTTGCTGTGATCATGGTGATCTCTACAGGGAAAGTTATCCGAATAAAGCTAAGTGAGTTATTGAAGAGTGAAGTGTTAGATAATTTAAATAGATCTGAAATTAAAGATGTGTACAGGAAATTCTACTCCGGTGGAGCCGCCCTGACTGCATATGAAGTCAATGATCGTCATGAAAGATCTTGGTTGACTTATGTTGTGCTCAATCTTTTGCTTTTTGCGCTTTACATATTCACAAACGTCGCAGCTACGAAGCTTATTTATCTGGAGCGCTTTGATGTTGTTGTCACGCCCGGTGTTTTCCTCTATCCGCTAACATTTTTGATAGTCGATTTGCTGAATGAATCCTATGGATTTAGGCTCGCAAGGAAAGCCATATTATTTGCGTTTGCAAGTAATGCACTCATTATTATTCTGCTGAGCACTACCAGTTATCTACCCGGGTTGGCTGGTTGGAAGCTAGATGAACCGTTTGGCGAAGTTATGGGTCATGTTTCTTCAGTTTTGATAGCGTCTTCCATTTCATTTCTTTTTTCTGAGTATTTGAATTCTTGCCTGTTATGTAAGATAAAAGAACTGACAAATTCAAGATTTTTGTTTCTTAGGGTGTTTTTAAGTACATTTTTTGCGGTGATAATAGATAGCTTTATTTTTTGCTCTATTGCGTTTTATGGGACTATGCCAAATAGTGAAATCCTAAGCATAATTTACATTCAGATAGCCATAAAAATGTGTTTCGCTGTTTTTAATGTTTTTCCAGCCTACGGAGCAAGGTACTTATTCAAAAAATACGTGGCGGTGGTTCCGGCTGCATAAAAACGCAAGGGGAGTGGGTCACTCCCCTTGCGGTATAGTTAAGTAGTTATATCCAGTTTTTCTTTTAGACTGTTCTTAATGGCTGTTTTGTTTTTCATGAAGTCATTTAAACCCTTCGCACGAAGAACGCACGCATCGCAAGCGCTACACCCACTACCTATTATTCCGTTGTAACAAGAAAGCGTATGGTTACGAATCAAATCCAGCTGCTTGTAGCAGTCGGCTAGGGCCCAGGTTTCTGCTTTGTTCAACCACATGAGCGGGGTTTCAATTCGTAACTTGTAGTCCATTCCCAGTTCAACTGCGTTATTCAACGCCTTGATAAATTTGTCCCTGCAATCCGGATACCCTGAAAAATCTGTTTCACAAACACCTGTTATGACCGTTTTCGCGCCAACTTGATATGCATAAATAGAAGCTAGCGTTAAAAACAAAATATTCCGGCCAGGTACGAAAGTATTCGGCAGGTTGTCTTCTGATCTGGCAGCAGGAACCGGGATATTGTCGCGAGTCAAACTACTAATCGCCAACTCATTTAATAATGCCGCATCGAGAACCTTGTGCACTGTTACGCCAAGTTTTTCTGATAGTTGAAGTGCAACTTCAATTTCCGCCCGATGGCGCTGTCCATAATCAAACGTGATGCAATGTATTTCATCGTAGTTTGGCAAGGCGTGGATCAAGCAGGTCGTAGAGTCTTGGCCGCCGCTAAAAACAATTACTGCCTTTCTGGTCATATTTTCATCCCTGGAATATCCCGGCAGATCGCCGGGGCCTTGACCCTACCGGGAAGCTCAAGGTCTTGCTGTGGGATGTTTCTGAAATCGTGGACGGTGCTTTCCCTGTTTCATTTTTTTACCGGGATGGAAGCTAGCGAGATGTTCGTCCCACGTCCTTGCGTGGAAATGCCTCGATAGACGCTCCGCGTCCGCATCGGCAAGGGACGCGGAGCGTCCCGGGCTGCATTCCCACGCAGAGCGTGGGAACGATCAACGCTCCGCGTCCGATCAAAACGGGCTCAAAAAAAAGGCGCCTGAAAAGGCGCCCTTTGTCGTATCTGGCCTTACTGAACCTTCACCAAATCCCCTTTCAACGCAACACCGGCCATGATCGCGCCGGCGTGGCACTCATAGTTCTTGGCGTCTTTACGCTCGTTGCTTTTGTAGAAACTCACGATGTTGGTCACGGCATTGGCGCCAGCGCTTTTGGCCGCCTCGTGCAGGCTGATGATGGCCGATTGCGCGACCCATTCGCAGGCCACGGTGTCGGTCTTGTTGAAGGCGTTGGTTTTCTTGTTGGTCACCGAGCCTGCAGTAAGGACGGTGACGTTGCCGGCCGGGTTGTTGCCCGCCAGGTAGAACTTCACGCTGCCATCGATTTTGCCGGTGCGGGTGGCTTCGGCGACGGCTTTGTCGAAGGGCAGGTACACGGCGGTGTCACGGGCCTGGCTGATGGCCGGCAGGGCGCAGATCAGCAGGGTGGCGGCGGTAGCGAGTTTCTTGAAGTGCATGGAGGTCTCCTTGACCCGGATTAGTTCGGTTACGACCAGCGGCGGAAGATCAGCGAAGTGTTGACGCCGCCGAAGGCAAAGTTGTTGTTCATCACGTATTGGTTGCTCATCTGCCGGAACTCGCCGCGCAGGTAGTCGAGCTTGCCGCAGTGCGGGTCGATCTCGTCGAGGTTGAAGGTGTGCACGTACAGGTCGCGATTGAGCATTTCGATGCTGAACCAGGACTCCAGCGCACCGCAGGCACCCAACGTGTGACCGAGGAAGCTTTTCTGCGAACTGATCGGCATGTGTTCACCGAACAGCGCACTGGTGGCCAGTGTTTCGGCAATGTCGCCCTGTTCTGTAGCCGTGCCGTGACCGTTGACGTAGCCAATGTCCGACGGCTGCAAACCGGCATCTTCCAGCGCCAGTTCCATCGCGCGGCGCATGGTCACCTGCTCGGGGCGGGTGGTGTGCTGGCCGTCGGCGTTGCTGCCGAAACCGACGAGTTCGGCATGGATGTGTGCGCCGCGTGCCAGGGCGTGTTCCAGTTCTTCGAGCACCAGCATGCCGCCGCCTTCACCGATCACCAGGCCATCGCGGCCCTTGTCGTACGGACGTGGGCTGGTTTGCGGCGCGTCGTTTTTCAGGCTGGTGGCGTAGAGCGCGTCGAAGACCATGGCTTCGGTCGGGCACAGTTCTTCGGCGCCGCCAGCGAGCATCAGCGGCAGGCGCCCGAACTTGATCGATTCGTAGGCGTAGCCGATACCCTGGCTGCCGCTGGTGCAGGCGCTGGAGGTCGGGATCAACCGGCCGGTGAGGCCGAAGAAGATGCTGATATTCGCTGCCGTGGTGTGCGGCATCATCCGCACGTAGGAGTTGGCGTTCAGGCCTTCGGCCACCGAGTTGAGCAGCATGTTGCCGAATGCCTTGATCTCGTCGGTGCTGCCGGTGGACGAACCACAAGCGACGCCCATGCGCCCGTCCTTGATCGATTCGTCGCCCAACAGCCCGGCGTCGGCCAGCGCTTGCTCAGCAGCACCCACAGCCAGGCGCGAAACGCGCCCCATGCTGCGCAGTTGTTTGCGGGTCCAGTGGCTCGGGACTTTGAAATCATCGATGGGGCCAGCCAGGCGCGTGTTGAGTTCAGTGAAGCGATCCCACTCGTCCATGCGGCGAATGCCGCTGCGGTTGGCCGCGAAGTTGCCGGCGATGGTGTCCCAATCGCTGCCCAGTGAAGTAATGCCGGCCATGCCGGTGACGACGACGCGCTTCATCAGCACAGGCCTCCATTGACGGCCAGAACCTGGCGGGTGATGTACGAGGCTTCCGCCGACATCAGGAAATTCACGGCGCCGGCCACCTCTTCGGGGGTGCCCATGCGTTGTGCGGGGATCATTTTCATCAGTTCTTCCACCGGCACGTTTTCGTCGAGCATTGCGGTGTCGATCAGGCCGGGTGCGACACAGTTGACGGTAATCTTGCGCTTGCCCAGTTCGATCGCCAACGCTTTCGCCGCGCCGATCAACCCGGCCTTGGAGGCGCTGTAGTTGACCTGGCCACGGTTGCCGATCAAGCCGGACACCGACGTGATGCACACTATCCGCCCGGCGGCGCGACGACGGATCATCGGCATCATCACCGGGTGCAACACGTTGTAGAAACCGTCGAGGTTGGTGCGCATCACCACGTCCCAATCATCCTCGCTCAGGGCCGGAAAAGCACCGTCACGGGTCAGCCCGGCGTTGAGCACCACGCCGTAATAGGCACCATGGGCTTCGACGTCGGCTTCGAGAATGGCTTTGCAACTGGCGCGGTCGGACACGTCGAATTGCAGCACGCGGGCATTACGGCCCAACGCCTGAATTTCGCCTTGAACAGCGATCGCCTCGGCCATGCCGCTGCGGCAATGCAGCACGATGTCATGCCCGGCCTGGGCCAGGCGCAAGGCGATGGCGCGGCCGATGCCACGGCTGGAGCCGGTGACCAGTACGAATTCAGTCATCACTCGACTCCTTGGATTTCTTGAAGGTATTGCGCCGCTTGCGGCGGGCGATACACGTTGAGCCGGGCGGTGGCGTGGATGCCGGGCGCGTTGATGTGGCATTCGAACACGCCCATGCCGCTGTCGTCTTCCAGCGAACGCAGGCCGTGGATGGTCAGCTCGGTGCCGGCGGGGAAGTGTTCGACGTTGCATTCGAATTTGCGGGTGCCGAGCAAAAAGCCCAGCTCCACCGCATCGCCACGGGCCCGGGCATGGCAACCGGCGTAGGCGGCGACGCTCTGGGCCATCAGTTCGATGCCGACCCAGGCCGGCAGGCTGCCGTCGGGGCGGTTGAACAGGCCATTGGGTTTGACGGTGAGGCGAGTGTGAATCTGCTCGTCATCGAACGACAGGATCTGCTCGATGAGGATCATGTCGCCAGCGTGAGGCAGCAGTTCGGCGAGCGGCCAGGCAATCATGGGGCGTCTCCGATAATCAGGCTGACGTTATTGCCACCGAAGGCAAACGAATTGCTCATCAGGTAGCGGGGTGCAATGGACGCCAGGCGATGGGCCGGCGTCACCCAGTTCAATGGCGGCAAGTCGGGGTCGGGCTGGCCGTCCCAGAGGTGCGGCGGCAGGGCGTGCTCGGGATTATCGGCGCTCAGGCTCAACCAGCAGAACGCCGCTTCCAGGGCCCCGGCGGCGCCGAGGGTGTGGCCGGTCATCGGTTTGGTCGACGAACAGGGCACGCCGTCCGGGAACAGCGCAGCGACCGCCAGGCTTTCCATGGCGTCGTTGTGCTGGGTGGCGGTGCCGTGCAGGTTCAGATAAGCGATTTGCGACGGCTCCAGGGCCGCGCGGCTCAAGGCCTTGCGCATGGCTTGCTGGGCGCCACGGCCGGTCGGTTCTGGCGCAGAAATATGGTGCGCGTCGGAGCTGGCGCCGCTGCCGAGCAGGGCAATCGATGGGCCGTCGCCCGGTTGCTTGCTCATCAAGAACAGCACCGCCGCTTCGCCAATGTTGATGCCGTTGCGGTTGGCCGAGAACGGGTTGCAGCGCTGCTCGGACACCGCTTCCAGGGCCGAAAAACCATTGAGGGTCAGTGTGCACAAACTGTCGACGCCGCCGCACAGCACGGCATCGCACAACCCCAGGTCGAGCAGGCGCTGGGCACTCATCAAGGCCCGGGCGCTGGAGGTGCAGGCGGTGGAAATCACATAGGCCGGGCCGCTCAATTGCAGCCAGTCGGCCAGGAAATTCGCCGGTGCACCGAGTTCCTGCTGCCGATAATCGTAGTCGGCGGGGAATTCATGCTCACGGATGTAATGCGCCAACCCGCGACTGGCTTCGTCGATGCCCGAGGTGCTGGTGCCCAATACGATGCCGATGCGGTCATGGCCGTAGGTCTGGATCGCTTGCTCGATGTCCGGGCGAATTTGCAGCGCCGCTTCCAGCAGCAGTTGATTGTTGCGGCTGCGCTGGTCGGCCAGTTCCGGGGGAATCGGCGCGAGTTCGCCCTGCACCGCGGCCACGGGCAATGAACGTCCCGTCACCCAGCCCGCCTCGCTGCGCATGCCGGAACAATCGCCGGCAAACAGGTTGCGCGCGACTTCCCGTTTGTCGCGACCCAGGGCGCAGATCACTCCCAAGGCGTTCAACCAGGCGGTCATGGCGTGTCCCCGTTCAGCGGCGTGACTTGGTATTTCGGGCCTTTGGGCAGGTTCAATTCAAAGCTCATCGGGCGTGAATATCGGACGTCCCAGCGCTCGGGCAAGGTTCGTTGCGCGCCATGCTGCCAGGCGACGGGGTAATTGCTTTGCAACTCACCTTCCGGCGTCAACGCAAACAACAGCGCGGCGAACAGCTCCCGGGCTTCCGGATTCGGCGGCAGCAGACCGTCGGCCTGCCAGGCGCCGTCGATCAGCTTCTGCCGGGCCTGGGGAATGCCCAGTAAATCCATCATCGACCAACGCAGGGCCGGGCCTTCTTGCTGAATCACCAATACCCAGTCCTGACGCTGGTCGGCCGCCAGACGCTGGATATGCAATTGCAGCGGCAGCGCCAGGCTCGGGCTGTGCTCGGGCAGCGGGGCGCGGCTGGCGCAGGCGCTCAGCAGCAGGACACAACCCAGGAGCAGGAAACGAATCAGCGAGAATCTCTGTGGCGAGGGGGCTTGCCCCCGTTCGGCTGCGCAGCAGTCGTGAAACCATTGCATGCGGTTAACCAGACATTTTGCGGTTGCAGGTTTTGGGGCCGCTTCGCAGCCCAACGGGGGCAAGCCCCCTCGCCACAAAAGCTCTTCAGTTGCGCCAGACATCACACAGCACCTTCAAGCGGCTTGCGCGCCACCACATTGACCAGGGTTTCTTCCCGTTGGCCAAAGGGCTTGGGCTTGCGCAAACCAAAGCGTTCAAGCAAACCGAAATCCTTGGCGCGGCTCCACCACAGGTACGGATAAGACACATTCTGCGGGCCGAATTCGAAACCCTGCTGGCGAATCATCTCCAGATACCCGGCCGCGCTCTTTTGCACGTGCATCGGGTGGCGGAACAGCCAGCGAATCACCCACGTATCAATGTAAGCCTCGGTGGACTCGGCGAACAGCAGATAGCCGCCGGGCTTGAGTACCCGATAGAACTCGGCCAACGCCTGGTCCTGCTCCACCAGATGATGAAAGGTCTGGTGGCAGAACAGCAGATCGACACTGGCGTCCGGCACGTTGAGCGTCGCGCAATCGCTGCCGATCAGTTCCACGCTCATGCCCTGGCGCGCCGCTTCTTCACCGCTGAGGTTCAGGCTGTGCGGATCGGCATCCACACCGATCAGACGCTGGGGCGCAAAGGTCTGGCGCAGGTACTGGAACGACTTGCCCTGGCCGCAACCAGCATCCAGCAACACCGGGTGGCTGGGTGGCGACTCGCTGAACAAACCGCGCAAATCATTGATTGCCACCCGCAGCACATGGTGCTGCCAGGTATGGCTACGCAGGAACCAGAAACCGAATTTGGTTTCCTCGACGTAGTTGTCGCTCAGGTAGCTCATGTGGCTTCCCGTGCGCAAATTTCCGAAATCACCTTCAACCGGCGTTTCGCTTCGCTGACGAACGGGTTGCGTTCATCCCAGGCGTAACCGGCGAGGATCGAGGCGATCATGCGGCGGATATCGGTGGAGCTGCCGTCGTGGAAAATCACGTCCTGGAAGGTGCCGGCGTACCAGCCTTCGACGTAGCAACGGAAGGTGTCGACGCCGCGTTTCAGCGGGTCGGCGAACTCGGTCTGCCAGTCAACGCTTTCGCCCTGCAATTGCCGATGCAATACACCGGCGGCCATGCTCGCCGAGCGCATGGCGATGGTCACGCCGGAGGAGAACACCGGGTCGAGGAATTCCGCCGCGTTGCCCAGTAGCGCAAAGCCTGGACCATGGAGGGTTTTGACGTTGGCCGAGTAGCCGCCGATGGTGCGTGCCGGGGTGTCCCACACGGCATTGTTCAGCACACCGGACAGGCTTGGGGTTTCGGCGATAAAGCCGCGCAGGCACTCGTCGAGATCATCGGTGCGGCCTTCGAAATGTTCGGCCGCCGCCACCACGCCCACCGAGCAACGGCCGTTGCTGAACGGGATGGTCCAGAACCAGATATCGCGATGAATCGGGTGGGTGGTGACGAGGATCTTGGTACGGTCGAAGTTCGGGTGGTCGATGTGGTCTTCGACGTGGGTGAACACGGCTTGGCGCACCGGGAAATTCGACGGCGCTTCCAGGTCGAGCAAGCGCGGCAACACCCGGCCGTAGCCGCTGGCATCGAGCACGAAATCGGCTTCGACACGGTACTCGCTGCCATCGTCGCGCAGCACCGTCAGCTGCGGTTTCGCCAGGCTGAAATCGGCGCTGACGATGGCTTCGCCATAGCGCAATTCCACGCCTTGCAGCGCCGCTTGATCGGCCAGCAGCTTGTCGAAATCGGCGCGTTGCACCTGGAAGGTGGTCGGCTTGCCGTTGCTGAACGTGTCACCAAAATCGAACGCACTGTACTGCTCGCCCCAGGCGAATGCGGCACCGGTTTTGAGCTGGAACCCGGCGGCGTTTACCGCGTCGAGCATGCCGGCTTCTTCGACGAAATCCAGGCAGTGGGACAGCAGGCTTTCACCGATGGAAAAGCGTGGGAAATGCTGGCGCTCGATCACCAATACATCGTGACCCTTGCGCTTGAGCAGCGCGGCGGCGATGGCGCCCGAAGGCCCGGCCCCGATGACCACTACCTGACGATGTTCCATTTCAACGATTGGCACGTGGACTCCTTGCCGGGGTGGCGATAATCAGCGGGATTCGATGCATGCCGGCCAGTGCCGGCAGCAGTGTTGCGATCAGGCCCATCAGCATCAGCGCAAAGTACAGCGCCGGGCTGATGAGGTGTTGTTGCAGCAGCAGGTTGAGAAAGACGATCTCGCTCAACCCGCGAATATTCAGCAGCAGGCTTTCGCGCCAGCGACTGGCGCCATCCACCGAAACGCCGGCCCAGCCCAGGCCCAGCCAGTTGCCCAGCAGTTTGCTGGCAATCGGCAACAGCAACAGCGCAATCAGTGGCAACCAACCGAGGCTGGCCATGGCGGCGTGCACATCGATCTGCACGATGCCGAATGTGAGGATCAGCGGGATGGCGATCCAGGTCTGCAAACGATTCATCCACAGCGCCGGCAACGGCAACACCAGCGGTATTTTGAGCGCGGCCATGCACAGCAAATAGCCGATGCCGAAAATCAGCGCGTTGAGCTTGAAGTGCTCGGCCACCACCAGCAGTGCGAAGAAGCCGCCGCTGTACAGCAAGGGTTGGCGCAAGCCAAGCAGGCGCAACAGCACCGGCAGGCACGCGCCGGCCAGAGGCAGCAACAGACTGCTCAGGTGCAGGCTGCCCTGGGCGAAGCCGAACAGCGTCCAGCAGGTGAGGTCGATCAGGATCGCGGTCTGCACCAGGCGCCGGGTGGCGTCGGGCGGGTAGTTGATGTGTCGCAGGTAGAGGTACAACACCGGGATCGCGGTGATGGCGAAGACCAAACCGACGGCCAGCGAGCTGATCCACGCTTGCGGCGGCAACAGCCACACTGCCGTCGCCAAGCCGCAGGCGAACGGCAGGCAGAAACTCGGCAGGGCGATTTTCAGGCTCTGGCGGTCCAGCTTCAGGTCGATCACGTCGCTGAGAATGTGCCCCAGCAACAGCGCGAAACTCAGGCTGTAGAGGTTTTTCAGCCACACCGGGGAAATCAGCGCGGCGCCGCTGAGCTCCCAGCCCGGTTCGATCCAGAAATACATCAGCAGCGGCAGGCCGAACGTCGCCAGCAGCAACTGGCTGACAATCGGGATCAAGCCGAAATGCCGACCGACGCGGGTGGCCACGGCGAACATCCCCAGGGCCATGACCCAAAACAGCGCGATCATCATGCTGTTGGCTCCGCGACTGCCACGGCGTGGGTCTGACGGCCCGCCCATGGCGCGAGGATGAAGCTGAACGCCAGGCCGAGGCTCACCGACAGGCCGAAGTTGCTCACTGCCGGTGTGCTGGACACCGCCAGCAAACCGAACGACAGCCACGTGGTCAGCGCCGCCAGCAAGGTGCCCAGCAGGCTCACCGCAGCGCCGCCGACCTGTTCGCGCATGAGGATCGCGTAATCGACGCTGATCGCCGTGACCAGCAGCAGGCCAAACAGGCTGAACAAGGTCAGCGGCTGGCCGAGCCAACCGAGGCTGGCCAGGCTGCACAGTGCGGCGAGCAGCGGCAGGGCGACGATTCTCAAGGCGCCGCTGAGGCCGAACGGCAGGATCAGCACCAGCACGATCAATACGCAGGAGGCGAGTTTCAATTCCGCCGCGCTGATCTGGGTTTCAGCGAACACCTTATTCAGTTCGCCCAGACGATCCACCAGTTCCACCCCCGGCAAGTCCAGGGCCTGGACCCGCAGCAGCGACGGATTGTTCAAGCCTTGCAGGCTGACCATGGCCGCTACGCCACCGTCATCGGTCGGCCCCAGCCACAGGGTGCGATAAGGCTCGGCCAGCGGCCCGACCAGGGCTGCGTCGATGTCTTCGGTGGGCAGCGCCTGTAACTTCGTCAACTCGGCTTGCAACGCCTCGACCGGTACACCGACATTGAGCAACGGTTGCCAGAACTGCGGCAGCTTGGTCAGCGCGTCGCGCACTTGCTTCTGTTCGCTCGGCTGGCTGACCAGTTGGTTGAGGGACAAGAAGCCCTGGAGTTTGTCGAGGTTGACCAGTTGCTCCAGGCGATCACCGAGGGCGGCCTGGCGTTCGAGCAATTCTTGCTGGTTGGCGGCGCGGATCAGGAAAAACTGGCTGGTGGGCTGGTAGCCGGTGATGCGCGCGATGGCTTGCGCTTCGTCGGTCAAATGCTGCGGCATGCCGACCCATTGGCGAATGTCGTTCTTGGTGCTGAGCTGCAACAGACCGCCGATACAGAAGGCGGTCAGCAGGGCCAGCAACACCGGCGTGCGGGCACGCTGGAGCATCGCTTCGCGCAGGTTCACCAAAAATTCGGCCACCCGCAACGGCCATTGCGCCGGACGCAGGTCAGAACCCTTGAGCAGCGCCGGCAACAGGCACACCGCCGACAGGTAGGCACCGAGCAGGCCGGCGGCGGAGAACACAGCGATTTGCGTCAACGCCGGGAACGGTGTCCAGGCCAGGGCGAGGTAGCCGATGCAACTGGTGATCAGGCTCAGGGTCAGCCCCGGCAGGGTCAGGCGCAGGGCGGGCCAACTGTTCCAGGGTTTCAGGCTCCAGCTCTTGGACAGGTAGTGCAGCGGGTAATCGACGGCGACGCCGATCAGGCTTGAGCCCAATACCAACGTCATCACATGCATATGGCCGAACAGCGCCACGCACGCCACGCCACCGAACAACATGCCCACCAACACCGGGACGAATGCGAGCAATACACGCAAACGCCGGAAGGCCAGCAACAGCAGCAACAGAATGCCCAACGTGGCGCCGCCACCGACCCAGGTCATCTCCCGGGTGGCTTGTTGCTGACCGTTGGCCGCATAGAGCAAGCCACTGGCGGCGAGCAATTGCACGTCGCCCTGGGCGGCTTCTTCGCGACTGTGTTTGAGCAGGTCGGCCACTTGCAGCGGCAGGTTCATGTCGAAGGCATTACCGGTGGTACGCGCGCGCAGCAGCACCCAACTCTTGCCGTCGGCATCGGCGATCAAGGCGCCGCTGCCGATGTCCAGTTGCACCGCGCCATGTTGTGGCTGGCTGTTCTGGATGCGCCCGGTCAGGCCCAGCCAGTCGTCCTGGCTCGGCACCAGGCTGAAACCGGTGAAGGGGTCGAACAGCGCTTGCACCCGTTGCTGGATAAAGGCGTCGGGATGTTTGATCAGTTGTTGCCGATCCGCGTCCGCGAGCATCGCCAGCCGGCCTTGCAGCAGTTGCGTGCGCAGGGCGGGCAAGTCGGCTTGCAGGGTCCACTGGACCTTTTCGAACAGGCCGCTGGCCTGCCACTGTTCGCCGAGTTTCTGCGCCATGGCCACCGCGTGCTGGCGATCGGTGTGGCCGACCAGTACCAGCATTTCGCGGTTCAGCGGTTCTTGCATGCGTTGTTCGGCGCGCAGTTCCAGCGCGTCCGGCGCCGTGCCGGGCACCAGTTCCATCAGATTGGCCGACAGCGGGGCGCCGTCACGCCATTGCCAACCGGCGAGTGCGAGCACCGCCAGCAGCAGGATCAGGAACAGCCGTGGGAGCCTCCGTTCACTCGGCAAAATCATGTTGCTCCGCATCGCTTAACGGTTGGGCGCTGGTGCTGTCCTGCATGCGCATGAGGGTGCTGTCGCCCTGGGTTTCGAGCAGTTCGATGCTGTTGACCAGTTCGCCGCCGTCGATGTTGATCTGGTTGAACACCTGCTTGAGCAGCATCGAGCGCGGGGTCAGGGTCAGCTTCCATTTCTGGGCGTCGCCACTCAGCGAGAGCTCGAAATCCCGTTGCAGACCGCTGCTGTCGCCTTGCAACACGGCGAGGAACAAACGGTTCTGCTCCGCGCCCGCGCTCTTGCCCGGCAGCAACTGCCAGCCGTTGGCATCCCGCCGGGCGATACCCTTGGCGGTGATGCGGTAATCCTGTTGCAGCGGGGTTTTCAGCAGCCACAGCAAGCCGTGGTTTTTCGCGAGGACGAAGGTGCCCTTGCTGACCAGCGGCTGCGGCAGGGCGCGCAGGTGTTTTTCCTGGATGAAGTGGCCGTGGATCACGTCGGGTTTGGCCAGTTGATCGCTGAGCTGTTGCAGGTCGAAGGCATTGGCGAGTGACGACAATCCGAGCAGCGCTAACGCGCCGAGGCATTTGAAAATGGTGTTCATGGCAGCATCCTTTCAACAGCATCGGTGAAGACTTTCGGCGAGGCCAATTGCATCTCGCGGCTGCTCATGTCGACGGCGACCTGCACGGTGCTGGCGCGGGTCAGGCGTTCGCCGGTTTGCTGATCGCTGATCAGGTAGTTGATCTTCAACCGGTTCTCCCACTCCACCAGACTGGCGCGCACGTTGAGCGTCTGGCCGAACACCGCGCCGCGCACATAACGCAGTTGCAGGTCGATCACCGGCCAGGCAAAGCCCGACTCGACCATCGCGGTGTAGTTGTGGCCGAGCTTGTCCAGCAGCGCACACCGGGCAACTTCCAGGTATTTGACGTAATGGCCGTGCCAGACCACGTGCATGGTGTCGACGTCGAAGAACGGCACGAGGATTTCCGTATCGGCGTGAAGCACTCCCTTGCTACGCATGCAGCCTCCAGTGTTGCTCGGCGATTCGTTTCAGGCACAGCCGCAGTTCGCCTTCCAGGGCGCGGTCTTCGATGACCGGCGGGAAGTCCTTGGCCAGTTCCTCGTGCATCGCCGCCAGGGACGGCGGCAGGGGGCGTGCGTCCTCGGCCTGGCCACGCAGCCACACGCCTTGATTAGCCGCGAGCAGGGTCGCGGCGGCGACCTGTTCGGTCAGCTCCAGCACCCGAACGGCATCGCGGGCGGCGATGGTGCCCATGCTCACTTTGTCCTGGTTATGGCACTCGGTGGAGCGCGAGAACACGCTGGCCGGCATCGTATTTTTCAGCGCTTCGGCGGTCCAGGCGCTGGTGCCGATCTGCACGGCTTTGAAGCCATGGTTGAGCATCGCGCGGTCGGCACTGGCGCCGGACAGGTTGCTCGGCAAACCGTGGTTGTAACGCTCGTCCACCAGCAGCGCGAGTTGCCGATCCAGCAAGTCGGCGACGTTGGCCACCAGGGTTTTCAGGCTGTCCATGGCGAACGCGATATGGCCGCCGTAGAAGTGCCCGCCGTGCAGCACGCGCTCGGCTTCGGCGTCGATGATCGGGTTGTCGTTGGCGCTGTTGAGCTCGATCTCGATGAACGACCGCAGCCAGTTCAGGCTGTCGGCCAACACGCCGAGCACATGGGGTGCGCAACGCAGGGAATAGCGGTCTTGCAGGCGATGCAGCGGCGCGGTCGGCGCGTCGATCGCCAGATCCTTGCGCAACCACGCGGCGACTTGCATCTGCCCCGGATGCGGCTTGGCGGCGAACAGGCGCTCGTCGAAATGCTCAGGATTGCCTTGCAGCGCGACCACGTTCATCGCGGTGATGCGCGTGGCCAGTTGCAGCAGGTAATCGGCGCGGGCGAAGGCCAGGCAGGCGATGCCGGTCATTACGGCGGTGCCGTTCATCAACGCCAGGGCTTCTTTGGGGCGCAACACCAGCGGCGTCCAGCCCAGTTCACGATGCACATCGGCAGCTTCGCGACGTTCGCCACGGAACATCACTTCGCGCTCGCCGGACAAGGTCGCGGCGACGTAGGACAGCGGCGTCAAATCACCGCTGGCGCCCACCGAGCCTTCTTCCGGGATCAGCGGCAGGATGTCGTGTTCGAGGAAGGCTTGCAGGCGTTCCAGCAGTTCCACGCGCACCCCGGACACGCCGTGGCACAGCGACTGCAAACGCGCCGCGAGTACGGCGCGGGTCGCTTGGGCGTCGAGCAATTTGCCCAGGCCGCAGCCGTGGAACGTGTACAGATGACGCGGTAGCGCTTCGACGTGATGCAGCGGCACCGCGACCACGCAGGAATCACCGTAACCGGTGGTCACACCATAGATCACGCCTTCCTTGTCCAGCAGGGAATCGAGGAATCGCGCGCCTTTGGCGATGCGCTCGCGAAATTCAGGGTCACCCTGCAGCTGCGTCGGCGCCTGACGATTGGCCAGGGCCAGCACGTCTTCGATGCGCAAAGGGAGTTCGCCGAAGGTTACCGGCTCAAGCGTTGGCGTCGTCATCGGTCTTCCAGAAAGGGTAAAAGTTGAACCATTGTTGTGGCGCTTCAAGGCAATAGTGACCCAAGCGTTCGGCGTAGCGGGAAGCCCACTGATGAATGACCTGTTCGCGGTCGCTGCGCTTCCACTCCACGGCCTCGGCGAAGGGTTCGAGGCTTAGTCGGTAGGCGCCCGTCGGTTGCTTGAGGCACAGCAACAGATTGACCTTGCACTTGAGCAAACCGGCCAGCAGCCAAGGGCCCTGGGGGAACGCCGCCGGATGCCCGAGGAAGTCCACGATCACGCGACGCCCGCCATGCAGCGGCACGCGGTCACCGGCAATCGCCAGCCACTCGCCGCGCTCCAGGCGTTCGTGCAGTTGCAGCATGATCACCGGGTCCAGTTCGCTGACCTGAATCAGCCGCAAATTGGTCGCCCCGGCTTCGCCGAGCAGGCGGTTGAACTGTTCGGCGTGCTTGGTGTGCACCAGCACGTTCATGGTGACTTGTTCGCCGATCTCCGCCAGCGCACGGCAGACCTCAAGATTGCCCAGGTGCGCGCCCACCAGCATCTGCCCACGGGCGCCGCGCAGTTGGGTGCGCAACAGCGCCGGGTCGTCGATTTCGATCTGCTGGATGCTCAGCTTGCCGTTCCACACGTCGAGCTTGTCGAGCATGGAATCGGCGAAGGCCATGAACTGGCCGAAGACCCGCCAATGGGTCGGGCGCAACGCTGGGCGCGCGCTGAAGTCGGCGAGGCGTTGCTGGTATTGCCAGGCGCTTTTGCGCGCGCTGCGGCCGAACAGGAAAAAGTACAAAACGATGCCGTACAGCAACGGGCTCAACAGCCGCCGACCGAGCACTTTGGCGCAGACAGCGGTGAATTTCATCAGCCAGAAACTGCCGCGCTCCTGGCGGTCGGCCCAATGCTTTTTATCCGCGTCAGTGCTCATGCCCGCCACCGTCGCCAGAGGATCACCGGAGCACGCAGCAACATGCCGAAGAACAGCCGGGTGTGCATGCTCGAAATCAAAACGTTGTCGTGGAACAGGCGAAAGTGCGAAACGCCATCCAGCGGGTAATGGACCTTGGTTTGCAGCCACTGCATCGGCAGGTTTTGCCAGGCCAGCCGCACCAGAATGTCCGAGTCGAAATCCATGCGCTTGCCGATCTTCGCCGAACTGATCAGCGCCAGGGTCGGTGGCAAGGGATAGACGCGGAACCCGCACATCGAATCGCGGATCTGCAACGACAAGGTGTTGATCCACACCATCACGTGGGTCAGGTAGCGCGCATACAAACGGCCCTTGGGCACGCTGGCGTCGTACAGCGGATAACCGCAGATCACCGCGTCCGGGTGGGCGCGGGACAGTTCGATGAAAGCGGCGACGTCGGTCAGGTCATGCTGGCCGTCGGCGTCCACTTGCAAGGCGTGGCTGAAGCCCAGGCGCGAGGCTTCGCGCAAACCGGTCATGACCGCGCCGCCCTTGCCTTGATTGACGGTGAGGCGGATCAGATAGACGTTGTCCCGCAGCGCCAGTTGATCGAGCACCTTGGCGCAGGCCGGGGTGCTGGCGTCGTCCACCAGAATGCACGGCAAACCTTTGGCGAGCAGGGCATCGACCACCGTGGTGATGGCGGTTTCGTGGTTGTAGACCGGGATGATGGCGCAGGGGTTATGCATCCGCTGCCTCCAGCACAATCCGCCCGCTGGAGCAGGTGGCGGTGTCATTGCGGAAGGTGAAATACAGCTTGCTGCGCACCGGGTCGAACCGCAGGTGCAGCTGGATTTCATCGCCCGGACGCACCAGTTGCTGGAATTTCAGCACTTCCATGCCGGCGAAACTGGCCGGCAGGTCCATCAGCTGTTGACCCAGGCTCAGCGCCCAATCCACCTGCACCACGCCGGGCAAGACCGGTGCCTGGGGAAAGTGTCCGCTGAAGTAGGCGAGGTCCGGTGGCACAGCCAGTTGCAGGCTCCATTCGCCGTCGGTTTCGACCTGTTCCAGCACCTCCGGTCCCTTGGGACGCGGTGCCAGTAGCAGCGCTTCGACCTCGGCCTGAGGCAGTTTGCCTTGGGCGTTCAGTGGCAGTTGCCGCAGCAAGCGCCAGCGCCGAGGCAAGGCCAGGGCTTCGCAATGCTGGCTCAGGTGCTGCCGCAGTTCTTGGGTGAGGGTTCGCCGCCCCTGATTGCGCAGGGCATGCAGCCCTTTTTGGCTGAGCACCAGCAGCGCACCCAGTGAGGCGCGGTTTTCCTGCACCACCCCGAGGCGCACTTCGGCGACCCAGTCGTGGGCCATCAGCGCCTGTTCCAGCATCGGTAGCGAGATACGTTTTTCTTCCAGTTTGACGATGCGGTCCAGCCGTCCCAACAGTTCGAAACGGCCATCGGTGGCGATCCGCGCAGCGTCGGCGGTGTGTTCGACGTGGTCGGCGGGCAAGTAGGGCGAGACGATCAGCAGCGCACCGTCACTGTCCTGGCTCAGGATGACGTCGGCGAACGGCTGCCACAGATCTTGCCCCTGACGCCAGGCAATGCCGCCGGTTTCCGAGCTGCCGAGGATTTCTGTCGGCCATTGCTGCAAGCGCTCGAACAGGCTTCGGGCAGCTTCGGCGGGCAATGCGCCACCGGAGGAAAACACTCGGCGCACCGCGCTCAGGGCGGGCCAGTCGAGGTTGTCACCCATGCGCTTGAGCAGCGCCGGGCTGGCGACCCAGGCGAACACCGGGTGTTCGCGGCTGGCGCGCTGCAAGTCTTCCGGGAAGGCCAGTTGCTTGCGTACGAACGGTCGCCCGGCGCACAGCGGCCACAGTACCCGGAACAGCAAACCGTAAATGTGTTGGGTGCCGACACTGCCGATGATGCACGCCGGGCCGAGGTCAGCGCCCCACAGCTGTTCCAGGGCTTGGACTTCATTGGCCAGCTGGCGCAGGGTTTTGTCGATACGCTTGGGTTCGCCACTGGAGCCGGAGGTGCACAGGCTGAGCTGGCAGCGATCCAGATCCAGCGCGGCGGCGGGCATTGGCGAATGCTGATAGTCGCCGAGGTGTGCGTCGTCGGCCTGATCGGTCAGCCACAGATCGACTTCGTTCGACCAGCGCTGGCGCGTCTGGGCTTGCAGATCGGCCGGCAGCAGCACGCTGACCCCGGCACGCCAGGCGCCCAACAGGGCAATCGCCAGCTCGGCGCCATCTTCAAGGTGCACGGCGATGCGCTGCACGCCCTGGGCTTGCAGGCCGGCGGCGAGGCTCAGGGCCTGTTCGCACAGTTGCGCGTGATTCAGCGCCGGTTCGGCCGTCATGGCACGTTCCGGCTGAGCCTTGAGCAGCAAATGCTCAAGTGTTATCCAATTCATGGGTGGCCTCGTACCCGTTGTCGTATCAGCCATTCAATGGCAAACATCAGGCCGATCAATCCATAGGAGATCAGGCCGGTGTACAACATCCACCAACTCAGCGGCGCCCAGAGCGTCAGCGCGGCGGCGCACAATCCGTTGCAAAGAAAAAACACGCTCCAGGCCACCGTGACCTGGCGGGTATAAACGATTGCCTTGGCCGGCAGTTGCGGTTCACGCAGACGGGCCAGGCGTTCAGCCATGGGCGGGCCATATTTCAGGCTCAGCCCGAACAGCGCGAGCATGAAGCCACTGATCAGCACCGGATACCAACGCAGCAGTTCCGGGCTATCGAACACCGCCAGCAGCAGGCAAAACACGATGGCGATAATGGCCATCCATCGACTGCCCGGGCGCCGCACGCCGGTCAGCGCACGCGCCAGCCACAGGCTGCCCAGCAGCAAGCCAAACTGCCACGGGGCGAAGTGCTCCATGCCGAAATACACCGCAAAGGGGTACAGCAGGCCCGCCAGCAGCAGGCCGAGGCCGATCAATCGGCTCATGCGGCCGGTTGAACCAGACGGTAGACCGCCTCGACCACGTCACTGACGGTACGCACCGATTTGAATTCTTCGGCGGCGATTTTCTTGCCGGTCTGGCGCTTGATGTGGTCGATCAGGTCGACCGCGTCGATGCTGTCGATCTCCAGATCCTGATACAGGTTGGATTCCAGGCTGACACGCGCTGGGTCCAGCTCGAAGAGTTCGACCAGGGCATCGCGCAGGGTGTTGAAAATGTCGTCACGAGTTTGCATGGTCCGGTCTCAAGCTGCCTGTTTTGCAGTGACGAACGCCGCAAGGCTCGCCACGTTGGTGAAGTGATTACGGGTGTCCTTGGCGTCGGCGTCGATCTTGATGCCGTACTTTTTCTGGATCGCCAGGCCGAGTTCCAGGGCGTCGACCGAGTCCAGGCCCAGGCCTTCGCCAAACAGGGTCTGGTCGTCGCCGATGTCGTCGATGCTGATGTCTTCGAGGCCCAGGGCGTCGATGATCAGTAGTTTTATGTCACGGTGCAGATCGCTCATCTTCGGCGAGCTCCTTAATAAAGTAGTGATGCAGATAGTCGTTGAGCTTGCGCGAAGCCTGCGGGGGAGCGCCTTGCGCGGCGAAGGCTTGTGGGTCTATATCGGCACCCACACGGAAACTGAAGTGCACGCGACGTTTTGGTATCCGATACCAGGGCTCGGCCTTGGTCAATGTGCTCGGGCTGACCTTGATGATCACCGGGGTGAGGATTTTCGCACCGCGCAGGGCAATGGCCGCGGCACCCCGATGAAAGGCTGGCGCCTGGCCGGGTTGGGTGCGCGTGCCTTCGGGGAAAATGATCAGGGTCTGGCCGCTTTTGAGGGCATCGGCCGCGGCGTCGAGCATGTCCATGCTGCCATCGTTGCTGATGTATTCGGTGCTGCGCAGTGGACCGCGGGTGAAGGGGTTCTCCCAGAGGCTTTTTTTTGACCACGCAGTTGGCGTGGCGCACCAGGCCGATCAGGAACACCACGTCAATCAGCGACGGGTGGTTGGCGATGATCATCTGCCCCGCACGGCCGAGTTTTTCCGCACCCTGGATGTCGTAGGTCAGCACTCCTGCGCGGGCCATGAACCGGACAAAAAACCAGAAACAGCGACTGACGGTTTTGCGCGCCCGCAGCCGATGGGCCTGGGCATCGCCGGGCAGGCAGCCGAGCAGCGGAAAAACCAGCAGCCGCAGGCACAGCCCGCCCAACCCGAACAGGGTGAAGCTCACGGCGGTGGCCAGCAGGCGCCAGTAATAGGCGTCGCGGTTTTTATCGGCTACAGGTTGCGTTGCCAGGTCCATACACGATTTTTCCAGGCATGTTGGCAGGTTGACTGCTGGCCGAGCAGGGTACGCAATAGATTCAGGGCATGGGGCCAGTGAGCGTTGGACAGTGCATCCGGGTTGCTGTTCAGGGACAGCTGCCAGTCGGTGCCGGGGGTGAGCAGCAGACCGACCGCATAAGGGAAGGGCACATCGTCGATCCAGGCCGAGTAGGCCTTGGGCGGTTGTTCTTCAGTAACCACCAGCAGAACGGCGGGCGCGCCCTCGGAAAGTAGCGCCGCGGCCTCAAGCATGCCGTGTTCAAGGCCGTCGCCAGCGGCGGCCAGGGCCGTCATCTCGCTGGTTTCGCCGCGCATGATCGACCACAGGCCGATGACCGCGTTATGCACAGACAGGCTGAATTGGGTCGGTGACAGCGGCTGATCGGCCGCCAGGTCACTGAGAATGTCGAAGGTGCGTGGGGTTTCGCCGTGACGGGAAATAAAGACCAACGGTAGGTCCCGCCGACCATCGGCCAACGGCCAGCCCACACTGAAGGCCATCCGCGCCAGGCGACTGAGTCGACGACGCTGCATGGCCGGCAGGAGCGACACATCGGGGGCGGCATCGCTGCATGGGAGTGCGACCGGTTGTCGGCTCCAGGCCTGCCAATCGTCCACGCTTTCGAGCCCAGGGGCCCATGCGCGCCATTGGGCGATGTTGAAGTTGATCACAAAGATTCATCCCGCCCCTGCGGGCTTTCCTTGACGGGCCGGTCGCAAAATCCACAGCCGACCTGACGTGGCGCTTAACGCCGAGTGGCGCGCATTATCCCGGTGCGGCCGGCGTGTAGCAAATACTGGTTACAGTTTGCGCAAACAAATGTACCGCTTGGTTCGTGAAAAAGCTGTCGTTTGGCCATTATCCACGTTGCGGCAAGCAAGTCTGTCGTCCCTGTCTGCAATCAACCGACGAGTTCGCGGCTTTTTCGCCAGGAGATTACGTCTGACTGTGTAGTCCCCATGCCCGCGAGGTAGCTAAGCAGCGCTTTGGACTACTACACTCGGTCATTCTTTGGTACACGGAGGTTTTGACATGCGGCGCGTGGTGTTCAATCAGAAAGGCGGTGTGGGTAAATCCAGCATCGCCTGCAATCTGGCAGCGGTCAGTGCCAGCGAGGGCTATCGCACCCTGTTGGTGGATCTCGATGCTCAGGCCAACTCCACTCAGTACCTGACCGGCCTCACCGGCAATGACATCCCCATGGGCATTGCCGATTTCTTCAAGCAGACCCTGTCTTCCGGGCCGTTCTCGAAGAAAAACCAGGTGGATATCTACGAAACTCCGTTCGATAACCTCCACGTCATCACCGCCACCGCCGAACTGGCCGACTTGCAGCCCAAGCTTGAGGCCAAACACAAGATCAACAAGCTGCGCAAACTGCTGGATGAGTTGAGCGAAGACTACGACCGGATCTACCTCGACACCCCGCCGGCGCTGAACTTCTATGCGGTGTCGGCGTTGATTGCCGCTGATCGGGTGCTGATCCCGTTCGATTGCGACAGCTTTTCGCGTCAAGCGTTGTACGGCCTGCTGGCGGAAATCGAAGAGTTGAAGGAAGACCACAACGAAGGGCTGGAAGTCGAAGGCATTGTGGTTAATCAGTTCCAGGCCCGTGCGAGCCTGCCTCAGCAAATCCTCGACGAACTGATCGCCGAAGGCCTGCCGGTGCTGCCGGTGTACTTGGGCAGCTCGGTTCGCATGCGTGAATCGCACCAGGCCAATACGCCGCTGATCCACCTCGACCCGCGGCACAAGCTGACGCAGCAGTTTGTCGAGTTGCACAATTTGCTGGAAAACGCCTGACTGCCCTTTGTAGGAGCGTGGCTTGCCCGCGAAGAGGGTTTAACATTCAACGCTGTCGTTGAATGTCAGTTCGCCTTCGCGGGCAAGCCACGCTCCTACGGTTTCGCGGTGTTTTCGAGATCTCGTTCAAATCCCCTGGCTACGCAACCAGCTCATCAACTGCGGCAACGGAAACGCCCCGCTCTGGCGCGCCACTTCCCGGCCGTTCTTGAACAGAATCAGGCTCGGAATCGAGCGAATCCCCAACTGCGCCGACAACTGCTGATTCGCCTCACTATCAAGCTTGGCCAATCGACACTTCCCCGCCAACTGCCCCGCCGCCTGCTCAAACACCGGCGCAAACGACTTGCACGGCCCACACCACTCCGCCCACACGTCCACCAGCAACGGCAGATCACCCTTGATCTGGCTGGCGTAATCGCCTTGCTTCAATTCGAAAGGCTTGCTCAGCAACACCCCGGCCTTGCAGCGCCCGCATTTCGGATGATCGCTGAGGCGCTCGGCGGGGATGCGGTTGAGGCCGTTGCAGTGGGGGCAGGGGATTAGCAGTGGCTCGGACATGCGTGCGGCTCCGCAAAAATCGATAAGAAGCAGGGTAGATGGTGGCGCGCGGGCGAATATCAAGTTGCCTGAGAGATCCACTACCGTGGACTGGCGCACTCAGACTGGCAATGAGGTCCAGGGCAGGTGCGCGAAATCAGCGGTTTTGTATGAACAGCGCGGTGTCTGGCAGCAACGAGCCCAGGATGCTGAGGAAGCGATCCAGCAAGTGTTCCGGCAGATGCACATCGAACCTGTCATTGCGGTCCGCCTGACACGCGACAACCCGGTTGTTTGGGCGATCGATCAGCACTCGCTGATACGAACTCCAGGGCACCGAGATCTCCGAGCGCGCCTCAATGTCCAGCCCTAGCCAGTGGTGGATGCTGTAGTGGTGGACGGTCTTGCGGCGACCCATCATGACCCACAAGTAGCCCATGATCAGCAGCCAGGTCACGCCAAAGACGCTGTTGAACAGCACGGATTTCCCCCCATGGCCGGGTGGGCCGAAGTGGCTTTCATACAGGCTGTTGGCCAGAACGACGATTCCTGGCAGAACAAGTACCGACATGGCGATATTCCATGCTCCGGTCGGCCGGGTCTGGACCTTGACCGACCAGCACATCAGTGGGGGGTGCGGTCGAATGCGGGTCGTGGGTGGCGAAGTCCTTTTCACCAGAAGGGGATCATCACGACGACGGGCCGTCCTTGCGTGATTGAAACAATATCTGCCATTTATCGCTGGTGTCGACAATGGAGTACTGGTTATTGCAGGTGAGGATGACCCCGATTTTTTTGCAGAACACGACCTCGACAATGTTGTCCTTGGTCGTGCAGACGGTAATGTCTTCGAGCGGCATAAATACTTCTGCACCTTGTATCGCGTAATGCACCTCGCCCCCCGGGTGCATCTGGTAGCCCCATCCGCCTAACGGCCCGCGTAGTTGATAAACCGCAGCTTTCGCGCCTTGCGCGGTGGCCAGTTTGTGCAGCGGCAGTTGCGTGACGCCGACCCAATCAACATAAAACCTGGCGGGACCACCAAGAAATGCGAGCGCGGCTCTTTCTTCGTCGCTTAGTTGACGAACCGGCACGGCGTTCCTGATTACGCTTCGGGTCGTTAGGGCCAAGGAAAAATACTCCCAGGCAATGGGAGTCACCTTGAGCAGCACGATCACTCCAAAACCCAGGATCAGCAGCCCTTCAAGATCGCTTTTGCTGATCACACCAATACCTCATCCTGCTGCGGGGTGTTACAGAAAGGCACGGGAACGTCCTTGTCGTGAAATTTCACGGGTTTACTGGAAAGGGATCAGTCGAAATTCATGAAGCAATCGTGCTCGGCGTAATGCCCGATTGCTTTGAGCAGTTCGGAGTCTGTCACTGACGGTTTGTGGTGCAACGCGCTCATCACCACATCCTCCAGTAGTTCGTCGCTGAACCAGAACTCCAGCCCTTGGTGGACGACAAAGTCCGGGTAAATTTCTTCGTCGTTGTCGGTGATCTGGGGAAAGGCGTCGATCACGCACAAGGTCTGCAAGGTGATGGTGCTGGAGTCCTGAGCGCCATAGACACAGAAATGCAGGGTTTTTTCCTGTTTTCTGAGTATCGCGATCAGTTCGCCGACGCTGAGATGCTGTTGGTAATGCATGGAACGTCCCTGTTCATTGAGTAAGCGTTTACCTGATGGATCTCACGACGAACAACTGATCTCCAGATGCTTGCCCCACTCCGGCGGCCGCTCGGCGTAGCTTTCCATCCCGGCTTGCTCCTCGAACGGGTTGCTCAGCACCGCATGCAGGCGACGAACTTGCGAGTAGTCACCGCTCTCCGCCGCATCGATGGCCTTCTGCGCCAGGTAGTTGCGCAGGATGTACAGCGGATTAACCGCATGCATCCGAACCCGGCGCTGTTCTTGATCAAGCGGACCTTCGCGGCCAACCCGGGCCACATACTGCTCGCCCCAGGCATCAAAGCCCTTGATATCAACGAAGTCATCACGCAAGCGAGCGACGGCCAACTCGGCTGATTCATCCCCCAAACGACGGAAGAACAGCGTGTAATCAACGCCACTGTTCTGCATCAATTGCAGCAGACGCTCCAGCAGTTTCTGATCGTCATCTTCAGCGGTGGTCAGGCCGAGGCGGCGGCGCATCAGGTCGAGGTAGTGAGCCTGGTACAGCGGCAGGTACAGGCCGAGGGTTTCGCGCAGGGCGTCGACGCTGATGAACGGCGTCAGGGCCTGGGCGAGGGCGCTGAGGTTCCACTGGCCGATCGGCACCTGGTTGCTGAAGGAGTAGCGGCCCTGGTCGTCGGAGTGGTTGCAGATGAAGTTGGCGTCGAAGTCGTCGAGGAAGGCGAACGGGCCGAAGTCGAAGGTGATGCCCAGGATCGACATGTTGTCGGTGTTCATCACCCCGTGGCAGAAGCCGTAGGCCTGCCATTTGGCGATGAGTTCGGCGTTGCGCTCGACGATTTCGCGGAACATCGCCAGGTAGGGTTCCGGCTGTTCCAGGCATTCGGGGAAGTGCATGGCCAGCACGTGTTCGCCGAGAGCCTTTTGCTGTTCGGGGCGCTTGGTGTAGTAGAAATATTCGAAATGGCCGAAGCGCACGTGGCTCGGCGACAGGCGCAGGACCATGGCCGCGCGTTCCTGTTTCTCGCGCCATACCGGCGTATCGGAGCCGATCACGCACAGGGCGCGGGTGGTCGGAATGTTCAGGGCATGCAGCGCTTCGGAGGCGAGAAACTCGCGGATCGATGAACGCAAAACCGCTCGTCCATCGCCCATCCGAGAGTAGGGCGTCTGACCGGCGCCCTTGAGGTGCAAGTCCCAGTGCTCGCCCGCTTCGTTGTACACCTCGCCCAGCAACAAACCGCGGCCATCGCCCAGTTGCGGATTGTAGGAACCGAATTGATGCCCGGAATAGACCATCGCCCGGGGTTCGGCTTCGGCCCAGAGCTTGTGCCCGCCAAACAGTTCGGCGAACACCGGCGTCTCGGCCACGGCCGGGTCCAGGTCCAGCAGCGCCATGGCGGCGGGGCTGGCGATCACCAGTCGCGGCGCAGCGATGGGCTCGGGCAGCACGTGGGTTGAGAACGCATCGCCCAGGCGGGCGAAGCGATTGTCGAAGGTCAGTTCGTCGAGGGCTTTCAACGGCCATCTCCAGCAGAATGTCCGAGCATTCTGCTAGGGATAAGGCGGTTAGTCGAGTTTGGTCGGAGGCGGCTCTTGTTCCGGAACGTCGGGCGTGGACTCAAGGGGCGCGTCACGGGGCGCTTCGCGGGAGATGATGGTTTTGTTCTCTTCCTCGACCGGTACCAACTTGTATTCCTGGCCGTGAAGGTTCTTCAGGTACACCTCCATCTGCCGGAACGAGATGTTGATGTGCTGCTTCTTGAACTCGCGGTTGATGAAGCGGTTGACCTCATCGAGCACCGGGTTCCGGTCGCCGAGGTCGCGCACATGCATGCGCAACTCGTGGTCGAGGGTGCTTTCGCCGAAGTTCAGGAAGTACACGTGTGGCTCGGGTTCCTTGAGCACTCGCGGGTTTTCCCGGGCGGCTTGCAGCAACAAGGCTTTGACCAGGTCCAGGTCCGAGCCGTAGTCGACGCCGAGCTTGAGGGTCACCCGGGTGATGGTGTCGGTCAGGGACCAGTTGATCAGTTGCCCGGTGATGAACGTCTTGTTCGGGACAATGATGTCCTTGCGGTCGAAGTCGGTAATGGTCGTGGCACGAATGCGGATCTTGCTCACCGTGCCGGACAGGTTGCCAATGGTGATGGTGTCGCCGATCCGCACCGGGCGTTCGAACAGGATCATGATGCCGGAGATGAAGTTGGCGAAAATCTCCTGCATCCCGAAACCGATACCCAGCGAGAGCGCGGCCACCAGCCACTGCAATTTGTCCCAACTGACGCCGAGGGTGGACAGGGTGGAGACGAAACCAACGCCGGCGATCACGTAGGACAGCAAGGTGGTGGTGGCGTAGGCGCTGCCCTGGGCCAGGTTCAGCTTTGACAGCACCAACACTTCCAGCAGCCCGGGCAAGTTGCGCGCCAGGGCGAAGGTGATGCCGATGATGATCAGCGCGCCGAGCAAGTCGCCGATGCTGATCGGCACCATGCTCAAGTTGGCGCCCGTGCCGCTGGTGTATTCGTAGAGGGTCACGTTGTCCAGGTACGAGAACACTGAGATCAGGTCCGACCAGACCCAATACAGCGCCGCGATGAAGCCGGCCAGCAGCGCCAGGCGGATCAGGCGCAGCGACTGTTCGTTGACCTTTTCGATGTCCAGCGTCGGCTCTTCGATCACCGCTTCGCCTTCGCCAGCCTCTTTCGCCGCCTGGCGTTTGGCCAGGGCACGCTGATACGCCAGGCGCCGCGCCGCCACACTCAGGCCGCGCACGAACGTGGCTTCGATCACCAGCCAGAACATCAGCAGGTACAAGGTGTTGATCAACCGGTCGCTGAGTTTCAGCGCGGTGTAGTAGTAGCCGAAGCACACGGCGACGAACAGCGCGACCGGCAGGACGGTGAACATGATCCCCACGGCCTTGCGGAACAGCGACGCGCTCTCATGGGTCGGGCTGCTGATCAGCAAGCGACCGAGCAGCCAGGCCATCAAGGCATAACAGGTCAGCACTACCGGCATGCCCAGCACGTCATCGGCCAGTGCCGCCGGTTGCAATTCGGCGACGGCCACCACCGCAACCAGAGCCATCACGACCAGCCCGAGACGCCGGACCCAGCCTTGCAGGAATTCGACCTGGGGTTTTTCCCAGCGGAAGTGCAATTCGGCCACGCCACCCGGCGCGAGGATCCGGTAGGCGGTGTAGAACACCAGCCAGGCCTGGCCCATTTGCAGAAGTGCCGCGCCCATATTGGCGTTCTGCCCACGGGCGTCGATCTGCAAGGCCAGGCCACACAAGGCCAGGCCCAGCGCCACCGGCATCGCCAGCAGGATATTGATCAGGATCGCCTGGGGCGTATGCCACTGGCTGTCACGCTTGAAGTGGCCGATGTCCTGGTGAACCTTGTTCAGGCGGGCATATAGACTCTTGCGGCGCCACAGCAGGGCACCGATCAGCAACACCAGGGGCAGGAACAGCAGCGGTCGCTGAACCAGGCCATCGCTCAATTCGCTCAGGCTCGAGGTCCATGGCAGCGTGGTGACTTGCCGTTGCAGACGCTCCGGCACGGCGTGCATCCATTCCAGGTCCAGCGGTTTGTTGCTGGGGATCCAGAACATCTGCTCGTCGAGGGTCGCCCGCAGGCTTTGCGCGGTGCTGAGCAATTGTTTCTGGTTGAGTTGCAGGGTGATCGATTCGTTGAGTACCGCGCTCAATTCCCGGTTCAGGCGTTCCAGCAGGTCGGCACGGGTATTGGCCAGCTCCAGCAGGTTCTTGCGTAACTGCGGGGTGACTTGCTCCGGCGGTTGGGTAGCCAGCAGGTTGTCGACATAGGTCGCCGGGTTGCTGAGCAGTTCGCGCTGTTGGCTGACTTCAAATTGATACAGACGAATGTCGGCGATCTGGTCCGCCAGGTCGCGGTCGAGCTTGAGGCGCGGCAGGGCCTGTTTCTGTTTATAGAGAATCTTCGACAGCAGCAGGCTGCCCTTGAGCACGTTGATCTGCTCGTCCAGGGCCGAATCGCTCTGGGTCACACTGTCCAGCTGTTGCTTGGTTTGCAGGTTTTGCTGGGTGACTTCGTTGAGGCGGTCGGTGCTTTTGAGCAGGTAGTCCGAGAGCTTGAGGTTGGCCGCGCTTTCGGTGGCCAGGAGGCTGCTGCTGCCGGACTTCTGCGCTTCGATGGACTGTTGGGTCACCGTCTCTTGGGACTGGGCCAGGCGCTTCTGGTTGATCAGGGTTTGCAGTTCCTGGATTTCCTGATCCTGGCGCGCGACTTTTTCCGAGAGCAAGTCGTGCTGGCTGTTGCCCAGATCCTGCAACTGGCTGTTGCCGGCCAGTTCCTGGCGGCGCAGCGGGATCAGCGCGTTGAGCGCCGCGAGTTCGGCGTTGAGCTGGTCACGCTGCTCGATGCTCAAGGCCTTGCCGTTGTCTTTGCCGGCCTTGAGGATGTTGTTGATCTGCTGGATACGCGTCTGGCTGCCGGCGATCTCCGCCTGGGCGCGCTCGGGGCGGGTCTGGGCGGTGATGATCAGGCTGTTGGCGTCGGCCAGGGCTTTTTGCAGATTGCCTTGTTGGGTGGAACGCTCGGTCAGCATCTGTTCGAGTTGCTGGATCGACGAATTGGCGTAGCGTTGCTCGATCGGCACGACCTTGGTGCCCTTGAGCCGGGCCAGTTCGCGCTGGTTTTCAATGTTCTGCTTGGGCGCGGTGGCCAGTTGTTGCTTCAGATCGATCAGTTTCTGATCGTAATCGCGCTTGCTGTTGAGCTGGGTCAGCGTGCTCTGCAGGATGTTTTGCAGCGCCTTTTGATCGGCTTCCGGCAGTTTGCGCTCGGCGATCCGGTCCAGGCTGCCCTGCACGGCTTCGCTGGACGGCGGTTCCGCCGCTTGCAAGGTACCGATGGAGAGACTCAAGCCCAGCAGGGCAATGGCAAACAAAGAGCGCAGGGTTGGCATAGAGACCGATCGATCAGGTGAAAAGAATGGCAGTTTAGAGGAAGAGTCCGGGACCCGGGCGACTTCCTTCGGGGAATCTGACGCCCACTTTGCCGATCTTGTTCCCTTCCATGACCGCGACCGTCCAAATGGTGTTGTTCCACTCCACCTGGTCGCCCACGACCGGTGCACCGCCGACCTTCTGGGCAATGAAGCGGCCCAGGGACATGTCCGGATCGATGCCTTCGACTTTCAACCCGTACAGCGCAGCAACCGCGGCCAACTGGGCGTCTCCTTCGAGCACGAAGTCGCCGAAGAAACGCAAATCCAGACCCCGTTGCGGTGCCTGGCTGAAGAGTTTTCCGAGGGCCGTCAAGTTGTGTTCATGGCCGATCACGCAGAGCAAATCGTCGACTTCCAGCACCGTACTACCCGACGGATGGAGCAGTTGCTGGCCACGAAACAGCGCCGCGATACGGGTGCCTTCGGGCATTTTCAGTTCACGAAGGGGCGAGCCGATGCACCATTTCTCGGCGCCGAGGCGGTAAACGAACAGCTCCCACTCGCTGGTGACGTGAACTTCCAGCGCCGAGCGGGAGATCGGTGCCGGCTCCGGTGGGACGGTTACCTTCAGCAGTTTGGCGACCCACGGCAGGCTTGTGCCCTGTACCAGCAGCGACACCAGCACGATAAAGAACGCGAGGTTGAAATACAGCTGGGCGTGCGGCAGCCCGGCCATCAGCGGGAACACCGCCAGAATGATCGGCACCGCGCCGCGCAGGCCGACCCAGGAAATGAAGGCTTTTTCGCGACCATGGAAGGCTTTGAACGGCAGCAGGCCGACCATCACCGACAGCGGCCGCGCGAACAGGATCATCCACAGCGCCAGGCCCAAAGCGGGCAGGGCGATCGGCAGCAAGTCGTGGGGCGTGACCAGCAGGCCCAGCACCAGGAACATGCCGATCTGCGCCAGCCAGGCCATGCCGTCGAGCATGTGCAGAATGCCGTGGCGGCTGCGCACCGGGCGGTTGCCGATCACCAGCCCGCACAGGTAAACGGCGAGGAAGCCGCTGCCGTGCAAGGCGTTGGTCAGGGCGAACACCAGCAGGCCGCCGGCAATCACCAGGATCGGGTAGAGGCCGTTGGCCAGGTTGATGCGGTTCACCAGTTGCAGCATGACCCAGCCGCCGCCCAAACCGATCACGCCGCCGATGCCGAATTCACGCACCAGATGACCGAGCAGGCTCCAGTGCAGGCCGGTCTGGCCGCTGGCGAGCATGTCGATCAGGGTCACGGTGAGGAACACCGCCATCGGGTCGTTGCTGCCGGATTCGATTTCGAGGCTGGCGGTCACCCGTTCGTTCAGGCCCTTGCCGCCCAGCAGCGAAAACACCGCTGCGGCGTCGGTAGAGCCGACAATGGCGCCGATCAGCAAGCCCTGGATGATGTTCAGGTTGAACAGCCACGCTGCGGCCATGCCGGTCAGCCCGGTGGTGATCAACACCCCGACCGTGGCCAGCGACAGCGCCGGCCACAACGCCACGCGGAAACTGGAGACCCGGGTGCGCAAGCCACCGTCGAGCAGGATGACGGCCAACGCCAGGTTGCCGACCAGATAAGCCGTGGGGTAGTTATCGAAAATAATGCCGCCGCCGTCGACGCCAGCGGCCATGCCCACGGCCAGGATAATCACCAGAATCGGGATACCGAGGCGGGACGAAAGGGAACTCACCAGAATGCTTGCACCTACCAGCAACGCGCCGATCAAGAACAGGCTGTTGATGGTCGTCGCATTCAAAGGCAATACTCCAGAAAGCTGAAAGGCGGACAAACTGACCATGCAGTCTGCGTGCCAGCGATTCTAACCTGTTGAAATGTGATGCTGTCAAAAAGGTTTTGACGGTGTGGTGTCGATCGGTTCCACGCTCTGCGTGGGAATGCCTCAACGGACGCTCCGCGATCGGCTCTTGATGGGACGCGGAGCGTCCCGGGCTGCATTCCCACGCAGAGCGTGGGAACGATCAATCAACCTGTAGGAGCTGTCGAGTGAAACGAGGCTGCGATCTTTCCGGCAGTGATGCGATCTTCGTTTAGAGGCTAAACCGCCCAACCATGTTGTTCAGGTCCAGCGCCAACCGCGACAGTTCATTGCTCGCCGCACTGGTCTGATTCGCCCCGGTCGCCGATTGCACCGACAGATCGCGAATGTTCACCAGGTTGCGGTCAACCTCGCGAGCCACCTGCGCCTGCTCTTCGGCCGCGCTGGCGATCACCAGGTTGCGCTCGTTGATCTCGACAATCGCACTGTTGATCGTGTCCAGCGACATCCCGGCACCACGGGCAATGTTCAACGTCGACTCGGCGCGCTCGGTGCTGTTACGCATCGAATCCACCGCGTGTTCGGTGCCGCTCTGGATGCTGCCGATCATGCGTTCGATTTCGCTGGTGGACTGCTGGGTACGGTGCGCCAAGGCACGAACCTCATCCGCCACCACCGCAAAACCACGCCCGGCTTCACCGGCACGGGCCGCTTCGATCGCGGCGTTCAGGGCCAGCAAGTTGGTCTGGTCGGCCAAGCCACGAATCACGTCCAGCACTTTGCCGATGTCGCGGGATTCGTTGGCCAGATCGCCGATCAGGGTCGCGGTGCTCTGCACATCGGCGCTCATGCGTTCGATGGCGCTGACGGTTTCCTGCACCAGGTCACGGCCGTCACCGGCGGAAGTGGTGGCGTTTTTCGAGGCTTCGGACGTGCTCACCGCGTTGCGCGCGACTTCTTCCACGGCGCTGGTCATTTCATTGACTGCGGTGGCGGCCTGTTCGATTTCGTTGTTCTGCTGGGTCAGGCCACGGGCGCTTTCGTCGGTGACGCTGTTCAGCTCTTCAGCGGCGGAGGCCAATTGCGTGGCCGAGCCGGAAATCCGCTGCAGGGTATCGCGCAGCTTGTCCTGCATTTTCGACATGGCCGCCAGCAAGCGACCGGCTTCGTCTTCGCCATCGACCGTAATCGGACGTGTCAGGTTGCCCTCAGCAATTTCTTCCGCAGCGCTCAAGGCGTTGGCGATGGGCTTGGTGATGCTGTTGGTCAGCAGCCAGGCGAACAGCAGGGTCAGGCCGGTGGCGATCACCAGCAGTGTGATCACCAGGTTAAACGACGACGAATACTGATCGCTCGCCCCTTGATCGGTCGCGGCAATCTGCTGGGTATTGATCTCCAGCAGCTTCGCCAAGGCATTGTTGACCGCCTCAGAGTTGGCCAGCAGTTCGGTGTTGAGCATGCTGCGCAACTCATCGATCTGGTTGTTGCGCGACAGGCTCTTCATCCGGTCTTCGAGTTGACGGTACTGCGCCAGCAACTGCACGTACTGATCATAAGCCGCACGTTCCTGCGGGCCGTCGATCAATGGTTCGTAAACCCGCTGGGCGTCGCGGATCTGCTGGTTACGCACCTCGAACAGGTCCATGGTTTTCTGCTGCACGTCCGGTTCGCGGTTGATCAGCAAACGGTAGGACAGCACGCGCAGGCGCAGGGTCAGTTGGGTGAACTCGTCCAGGCTCTTGATGCTCGGCACGCTGGCGTTGGCGATGTCTTCGCCGGCCGAGCGAATTTTGCTCATCTGGTTCAGGGCGAACACACCCAGAATCAGCATCAGGGCGCCAATCAGGGCAAAACCGAGGAACGCGCGCGGCGCGATATTCATATTACGAAGGGACATGGTGTTTACCGTGAAAGCGCATCCGTGCGGGGCTGAGACTGCTGTATGAGTGACTTATCGGTTCTACGACTAAAGTCTTGAGCCCCTGCGCGTATTTGTCGCACGCGGGTTGCGGCGACGAAGTGCAGGAACCAGATCCGCCAATCACAGTCTTTAAAGCTCGCGAGCAAGGTTGCCCGCCAGGAAAATCAAGGCCTTGCGCCCCAATAACCCTGGCATCCGTGGTGACTTTTCTTTATCGTACGCGCCCTTTGAAAAAGCTTGGAAAATCAAAATGTTGGAAGCATCCCTGAGTCAATTGGAACAACTGGTCAGCGACCTGGTGCAACAGAACCAGACTCTGCTCGGCACCAACCAGACCCTGAGCGCCGAACTGGCCCAGGCCAAGGATGAAAACGAAAGCCTGCAACTGAGCCTGATGGAACAGGAAGAGAAACAAGGCGCCACCGCCGCCCGCATCCAGGCCCTGGTCGAGCGCGTCAGCGCCGGCCCTGTCAGCGCATGAATCAGGGCGCCGCAGGGGTAAAAGTCGTCTCGATCCTGGGGGAGGACTATTCGATCAAGGCGCCGGCCGGGGAAGAGCAAACCCTGCTGGACGCCGCCATGATGTTGAAGGCTGCCCTGGCCGACACCAAACGCAAATACCCGACGTTGATCGGTGATCGTTTGCTGGTGCTGGCGGCGATGAATCTGTGCTCCCAGCAGATCGAAATGAAAAAGCAGCACCAGCAGGAACTCGACCGTTACCAAGAGCAAGTCAGCGCCACGGTTGAAGTAATCGCCAAGACGATCAATCAGGCCTGATCAGTTTGCGCACAACCAAAGAATAAAATTGTCGTTTGCGTTGTATACAATCGGCACGGCTGTTGCAGTGTTTCAGCCTCTTATTCTTTGGGGGTGCTCCATGCAGTTCTGGCGACGCAGTATTCAATGGCAGTTGATCCTGAGTATGGGCACCGCCCTGCTGGTCAGTATTCTGATCGTGGTTGGCGTTTATACCTTGGTGGTCAACCGTCTCGCCCAGAGCTATCTGGTCGAACAGGCGCTGCCGTCGAGCATCGAAGCGATGCGCAACGACATCGAACGCATCCTCGTGCAACCCCTCACCGCCGCCAAGGACATCGCCAGCAACAGCATGGTGCGCGACTGGTTGGCCGGGGGTGAAAACAGTGCCCAGACCGACACCTTCGTGAAGTACCTGGAAGGCATCCGCGCCGAGCACAAGGCCTTTACCGCACTGATCGTCGGCACGGCGTCCAACCACTACCTCACGGAAAAAGGCCTGGACCGCACCCTCAGCCGCTCCAACCCGAAAGACGCCTGGTTCTACACATTCCTCGACAGCAACCAGCCGCGCACCCTCAATATCGATAACGACACCGCGACCGGAGAATTGGCGCTGTTCATCGACCTCAAGGTCGAGCAGGCCGGTAAAGTCGTGGGCGTTGCGGGCTTGGGGCTGAGCATGAAAGAGCTGTCGGAGCTGATCCACAACTTCAACTTCGGAGCGCGCGGCAAGGTCTATCTCGTGCGTTCCGACGGTTTGATCCAGGTTCATCCCGAGGCGCAGTTCAGTGGCAAGCGCACGTTGGCCGAGCAAATTGGTGGCCCGGCGGCCCAAGCGGTGATGGGTCAAAAAGTTGCCACCAACAGCAGTTTTGTCCGCGATGGCGAAGATTTTCTGGCATTGAGCCTGCCGCTGCGGGATCTCGGATGGACCTTGGTGGCCGAAGTGCCTCAGTCGCAGATCTACGCCGAAGCCCGCCGCGCGATGTGGACCAGCAGCGCAATCGGCCTGGCGGTGGCGCTGGTGTGCCTGATGCTGGTGGTGTTGCTGGCCCGTGGCTTGGTGCGACCGATTCGTCAGGTAACAGCGGCACTGGTGGCCATCGGTAGCGGTGGTGGAGATTTGACCCACCGGTTAGATTCCAGCCGCGCCGATGAACTGGGCGACCTGGCCCGGGGCTTCAACCGCTTCCTGGAAAGTCAGCGCGAGATGATCGGCGAAGTGCTGACCACCAGCGAACGTCTGCGTACCGCCGTCGGCCAAGTGGCGAAGGTGGTGGACAACACCGCCGAGCGTTCCGGGCGTCAGCAGGAAATGACCGACATGGTGGCCACCGCTGTCCACGAAATGGGCCTGACCGTGCAGGAAATCGCCCAGAACGCCGGCAACGCGGCGGTGGCATCGCAAAGCGCTCGCGATGAAGCGCTGCAGGCGCGGGAAGTGGTCGGTGGTTCGATCCGGCATATAGAAAGCATGTCCGATGAAATCGGTGTCGCGGCCACGGCGGTGGGCGAGTTGGCGCATCAGGTGGCGTCTATCGATCAAGTGCTGGCGGTGATTCGCGGGATTTCCGAGCAGACCAACCTGTTGGCGCTCAATGCTGCGATTGAAGCGGCGCGGGCCGGGGACATGGGGCGCGGCTTTGCGGTGGTGGCGGATGAAGTGCGCACGTTAGCCAGACGTACACAGTCGTCCACCGACGAGATTCAGCAGATGATCGGCAGCCTCAAGCAGGGCGCGGAAAACGCTGTGTCGTCGATGCATTCGGGGCAAGCCGCGACCGGCACCGGCGTCGAATCGAGCCAGCGTACCGGGACCTCGTTGACGGCGATTACCGGGCAGATCGAGCGCATCAGCGACATGAACCATCAGGTGGCGACGGCGACCGAAGAGCAGTCCGCCGTTACCGAAGAAATCAACCGCAACGTGCAGGGCATTTCCGACCTGGCACGGGCGACGGCGGGAGAGGTCAGGGCGTGTCGCGAGGATTGCCAGACGTTGCAGCGCTTGGCGGATGATTTGGCGCGGCAGATGGGTGGGTTCAAACTCACCTGACTGATCGTTCCCACGCCGAATGATCGTTCCCACGCTCCGCGTGGGAATGCCTCCTGTGACGCTCCGCGTCACGCTGTTAATGGGACGCGGAGCGTCCCGGGCTGCATTCCCACGCAGAGCGTGGGAACGATCGGTCGGTGTTTCCGACCTGGCACGGGCGACGGCGGGGGAGGTCAGGGCGTGTCGCGAGGATTGTCAGACGTTGCAGCGCTTGGCGGATGATTTGGCGCGGCAGATGGGTGGGTTCAAGTTGAGCTGACCCATCGTTCCCACGCCGAATGATCGTTCCCACGCTCCGCGTGGGAATGCCTCCTGTGACGCTCCGCGTCACGCTGTTAATGGGACGCGGAGCGTCCCGGGCTGCATTCCCATGCAGAGCGTGGGAACGATCGGTCGGTGTTAGAACCACTCGTCCTGCATGCTCAGACACACATCATCCCGCGCTTCCAGAATCGCCAACTCATGGTGACAACCCGGCACTTCCCACGTCAGGAAATACCGCGCGGCCTGCAACTTGCCCTTATAGAAGCTCACATCCGCCGCATTACCCTTGGCCAGCCCTTCCTCGGCGCGAATCGCCTGCTCCAGCCAGCGCCAGCCAATCACCGTGTGACCGAACACTTTCAGGTACAGCGCCGAGTTCGCCAGGCTGCTGTTGACCTTGCCCTGGCCCAGATCCGTCAGCAGGCCGATGGTCACGGTTTGCAGGCGTGCAACCAGTTTCTCCAGCGGCTCGCGCAGTGGGGTCAGGGATTCGTGGGCTTGGGCGCGCTCGGCGGTGTGGGCGATCAGGCGAATCAATTGCTTGAGGCCGGCACCACCGTTTTGCGCGAGTTTGCGACCGAGCAAGTCCAGGGACTGTATGCCGTGGGTGCCTTCATGGATCGGGTTCAGCCGGTTGTCGCGGTAGTACTGCTCCACCGGGTATTCGCGGGTGTAGCCGTGGCCGCCGAGAATCTGGATCGCCAGTTCGTTGGCCTTCAGGCAAAACTCCGACGGCCAGGATTTGACGATCGGCGTGAGCAAATCCAGCAGTTCATGGGCCTGCTTGCGTGCGTCTTCGGTTTCAAGGGTGGTGGTGTCATCGAACAGTCGCGCCGCGTACAGCCCCAGGTCGAACGAACCTTCGACGTAGGCCTTTTGCGTCAGCAGCATACGTTTGACGTCCGCGTGCTGGATGATCGCCACCGGCGCGGTGTTCGGATCCTTGCTGTCCGGCACCCGGCCCTGCGGCCGCTCGCGGGCGTACTCCAGCGAGTACAGATACCCGGCGTAACCGAGCATCACCGCGCCCATGCCGACGCCAATCCGCGCCTCGTTCATCATCTGGAACATGTAGCTCAAACCGTGGTGCGGCTTGCCCACCAGATAGCCGACACACTCACCGTTATCGCCGAAGTTCAGCGCGGTGGAGGTCGTGCCGCGCCAGCCCATCTTGTGAAACAACCCGGCCAGCAACACGTCATTGCGCTGACCGAGGCTGCCGTCATCGTTGACCAGAAACTTGGGCACGATAAACAGCGAAATCCCCTTCACCCCGGCCGGTGCGTCCGGCAACTTGGCCAGCACCATGTGCACGATGTTTTCCGACAGCGGATGGTCGCCGCCGGAAATGAAGATCTTGTTGCCCTTGAGTCGATAAGTGCCGTCAGACGCCGGCTCGGCCCGTGTACGAATATCCGACAACGACGATCCGGCGTGGGGTTCGGTCAATGCCATGGTGCCGAAGAAGCGACCGTCGATCATCGGTTGCAGGAAGCGCTGCTTCTGTTCCTCGGTGCCGAAACTTTCGATCAGGTTGGCCGCGCCCATAGTCAGGAACGGATACGAGGTCGACGCCGCATTGGCGGATTGGAAGTGGGCAAAACAGGCTTGGGACAGCAGCGTAGGCAGTTGCATGCCGCCGGCGTCGAAACTTCGCGCGGCGTTGAGGAAACCAGCCTCGAGGAACGCATCCACCGCCGGTTTCACCTCAGGAATCAGAATCGCCTGACCGTTCTCATAGCGCGGCTCGTTCTCGTCGCCCTTACGATTGTGCGGGGCGAAGAACTTCTCGGCGATGTTGCGGGCGGTGCCGATGGCGGCGTCGAACGTCTCGCGATTGTGCTCGGCGAACCGCTCACGCTGGGTCAGGCCCTCGGCATCGAGGACTTCGTACAGCTCAAAAGCCAGATTGCGGGAACTGAGCAACGTCTCGGACATGTCGACCTACCTTTAAAAAGTATGCCGCAGTCTAGGTTGGCTTATAAAAATGGGGAAGGAAGATAGATGGGGGTGATGGGGCGGCACAAGTTACAAGCTTCAAGCTGCAAGTAAAAGCAGTTTGCTTCTACTTGCAGCTTATAACTTGCCGCTGCTGCTTAGCCGATGGTCATCAGACTGGCATTGCCTCCAGCAGCAGCCGTGTTAACGCTCAACGCCCGCTCGATCACCAACCGCTCCAGCGCAATGTTGGTCTCGCCCTGGGACAACCCGTGAACCCCGACAATCGCCCCGGCACGCTTGGCCACTTGCTGGCACACCGCACGCAACTGATCGGAATGGCCATGATGCAGGACCGCATCAAACACCACTTCGTCCTTGTTCCAGTCGGAAACCAGCTTGATCCGCGCCTGAACTTCCTTCGGCAAACGTGCGAACAAGGCCTTGGTCAAGTCAGCCTCCGGCCAGACCGCCGAACCGCCCACCGCCAATACCGCCGCCAGTTGCGTCAGCAGATCGCCTTCGACTTCCGCCAGGCACAGCACGTGTTCGCGCGGCAGGATGGCGTAGCTGTTGCGCTCGCCGGTCGGGCCAGCGAGGACGCGGGTGATCCCGCTTTGCGATTGCGCGGCGAACTGCACGCACAAGGTGCTCAGGTCGGCAAACTTGTGGCTGTCGGCCCAGGTTTGCAGGGCGGTCAGCGGTTTGCTCATGGCATCGCGCAAACGCACATCCGGCGCAGCGATGGCATCACCGCGAGCGAAGGATTGTTCGATCGCATCCGTAGGACGGGTCGACAGCAGACGGTACAGGTACAGCGGGCCACCGGCCTTCGGCCCCGTGCCCGACAAACCTTCACCACCGAACGGCTGCACGCCAACCACGGCGCCAACGATGTTGCGGTTTACGTAGACGTTACCGGCATTGACGTTGTCGATCACCTTGGCGATGGTCTCGTCGATCCGGGTGTGTACGCCCAGGGTCAGGCCGTAGCCGGACGCATTGATCTGGCCGATCAGTTGGTCGATGTCTTTGCGCTTGTAGCGAACCACGTGCAGCACCGGGCCGAAGATCTCCCGTTGCAGTTCGTCGAAGCTTTCCAGTTCAATCAGCGTCGGCATCACGAAGGTGCCGCGTTTGACTTCTTCGGCATCGGCGATAGCCACCTGGTACACGTTGCGACCTTTGTCGCGCATGGCCTGGATGTGCTTCTCGATGCCGGCCTTGGCTTCGGCGTCGATCACCGGGCCGATGTCCACGGACAGGCGCTCAGGGTTGCCGAGACGGCATTCAGCCATGGCGCCCTTGAGCATTTCGATGACACGGTCGGCGGAATCTTCCTGCAAGCACAACACACGCAGAGCCGAGCAACGTTGACCGGCACTGTCGAAGGCCGAGGACACCACGTCGATCACCACCTGTTCGGTCAGTGCCGACGAGTCGACAATCATCGCGTTCTGGCCGCCGGTTTCAGCGATCAGCGGAATCGGACGCCCCTGTGCATCCAGACGACCGGCGACGTTACGTTGCAGCAAACGCGCGACTTCGGTCGAGCCGGTGAACATCACGCCTTTAACCCGATCGTCACCCACCAGACGGGCGCCAACGGTTTCGCCACGGCCCGGCAGCAGTTGCAACACGCCTTCCGGAATACCGGCTTCGAGCAGCAAACGCACGGCTTGAGCGGCCACCAACGGGGTTTGTTCCGCAGGCTTGGCCAATACCGGGTTGCCGGCGGCGAGGGCAGCAGCCACTTGGCCGCTGAAGATCGCCAGCGGGAAGTTCCACGGGCTGATGCAGACCACCGGACCCAATGGGCGGTGGGCGTCGTTGGTGAAATCGTTGCGTGCCTGCACCGCGTAATAACGCAGGAAGTCCACGGCTTCGCGCACTTCGGCGATGGCGTTGGCGAAGGTCTTGCCGGCTTCGCGAGCCAGCAGGCCCATCAGCGGCTGAATCTCGCCTTCCATCAGATCGGCGGCGCGTTCCAGGATCGCGGCGCGTTCGGCGGGCGGGGTGGCCTGCCAGATTGGGCCAGCATTCAGTGCGCACTGGATCGCGTTGTCGACGTCTTCGACGGTGGCTTCCTGGACATAGCCGACCACGTCACGCAGGTCGGACGGGTTCAGAACTGGCGCAGGAGTTTCAGTGCTGGACGTGCAACCGAGCATCGGCGCGGCTTTCCAGCTGTTATGTGCGGTGGCCAGCAGGGCGCAGGACAGCGAAGCCAGACGATGTTCGTTGGCCATGTCGATGCCGCTGGAGTTGGCGCGCTCGGCACCATAAAGGTCGCGGGGCAGCGGGATACGCGGGTGCGGCAGGCCGAAGCCGCCTTCCACCGTCGCCATCTGCTCGATGCTGGCCACGGGATCGGCCACCAACGCCTGGATCGAAATCGACTGATCGGCAATCTGGTTGACGAACGAAGTGTTTGCGCCGTTTTCCAGCAGACGACGTACCAGGTACGCCAGCAGTGTTTCGTGAGTACCGACCGGTGCGTACACGCGGCACGGACGATTCAACTTGCCTTCGGAAACTTTGCCTACAACCTGTTCGTACAGCGGTTCACCCATGCCGTGCAGGCACTGGAACTCGTACTGGCCGGGGTAATAGTTCTGACCGGCGATGTGGTAAATGGCCGACAGGGTGTGGGCGTTGTGCGTGGCGAATTGCGGGTAGATGACTTCCGGCACCGACAGCAATTTGCGGGCGCAAGCGATGTAGGAAACGTCGGTGTACACCTTGCGGGTGTAGACCGGATAGCCTTCCAGGCCTTCGACCTGGGCGCGCTTGATTTCGCTGTCCCAGTACGCGCCTTTTACCAGGCGGATCATCAGGCGATGACGGCTGCGGCGAGCCAGGTCGATCACGTAATCGATCACGTACGGGCAACGCTTTTGATACGCCTGAATCACGAAACCGATGCCGTTCCAGCCGGTCAATTGCGGCTCGAAGCACAGGCGTTCGAGCAGATCCAGCGACAGCTCGAGGCGGTCGGCTTCTTCGGCGTCGATGTTCAGGCCGATGTCGTATTGCTTGGCCAGCAAAGTCAGCGACAGCAGGCGCGGGTACAACTCGTCCATCACACGCTCGTACTGCGCACGGCTGTAACGCGGGTGCAGGGCCGACAGTTTGATGGAAATGCCCGGGCCTTCATAAATCCCACGACCGTGGGAGGCTTTGCCGATCGAGTGGATGGCTTGTTCGTACGAGGCCAGGTACTTCTGCGCGTCGTGCTCGGTCAGTGCGGCTTCACCCAGCATGTCGTAGGAATAACGGAAGCCCTTGGATTCGAACTTGCTCGCATTGGCCAGGGCTTCGGCGATGGTTTCGCCGGTGACGAACTGCTCGCCCATCAGGCGCATGGCCATGTCGACGCCCTTGCGGATCATCGGCTCGCCGCTCTTGCCGATGATGCGGCTCAGGGACGAAGTCAGGCCCGGTTTCGTTGTGGGTGGCGACCAGTTTGCCGGTCAGCAGCAAGCCCCAGGTGGCGGCGTTGACGAACAGCGACGGGCTGTTGCCCAAGTGTGGCTGCCAGTTACCGGTGCTGATCTTGTCGCGGATCAGTGCGTCACGGGTGCCTTTGTCCGGGATGCGCAGCAGCGCTTCGGCCAGGCACATCAGCGCCACGCCTTCCTGGGACGACAGGGAAAATTCCTGCAGCAAGCCCTGAACAATCCCGGCACGGCCGCCAGCGCTTTTCTGATTGCGCAGTTTGTCGGCAATCGAGGAGGCGAGTTTGTTGGTGGCTTCGGCCATTGCTGCTGGCAGGCGTGCCTGTTCGATCAGCATCGGCACCACTTCCGGCTCAGGGCGACGGTAAGCGGAAGTGATTGAAGCGCGCAGCACCGATTGCGGCAGGATGCTTTCAGCGAATTCGAGGAAGCACTGATGGGCGTGATCCGTTGGCGCATCGACGGCGTCGTCGGCATCCTTGGGTCAAACCGCTCAGCTCGGTCAGGGTTGCACCACCCTCGAGTTTTTCCAGGTAATTGAAAATTGCCTGCTTGATCAGCCAGTGCGGCGTGCGATCAATCGAGGTCGCGGCAGCCTTGAGGCGCTCGCGGGTTGGGTCGTCAAGTTTGACCCCAAGGGTGGTGGTAGCCATATTTTTATCCTCATGTTTGCCACGACTGCGTGGCATCAGCTGGCGGCAAGATTAGCTGTGCGCTGGCAGAGGTGCAACCGGGTGCAACCCTTTTTTTGTCGGAATAATAAGCAGCTCGTCAGGAATTAAATTCCGGTACGAACGTGCCGCTTCTGCTTGGTGCTTTTGCTTCTAGTAAATGGCCAGGACTGCTCTAAAAAGGAGCAAAAACTAGGCTTTTTCACGAAAATCCGACTAGGTGCAACTTATTCTCAAGAAATGGGTTGCACCTCATTTGGATTGTTGAATAGGATTCGCGCCCAAGGTGCAACCGGTCAAAAAAAGACAGGAGTACCGGCTGATGGCTTTCCTGGGGAAACATCAGTCATAAATGCGCGGGGCTGGAAACCGTCTGAACAAACAGTGTCGTTTGTCGGCGTTTCACACTTCGCCACTACATAAAAACAAAGCCAGGGCAGCATTCGAATGAGCGTAAGCAATCCAACCCTGATCACGTTCGTGATCTACATCGCAGCAATGGTGCTGATCGGCTTCATGGCCTATCGCTCCACCAACAACCTTTCTGACTACATCCTGGGCGGTCGCAGCCTGGGCAGCGTCGTGACCGCGCTTTCCGCCGGCGCTTCCGACATGAGTGGCTGGTTGCTGATGGGCTTGCCCGGCGCCATCTACATGTCCGGCCTGTCCGAAAGCTGGATTGCCATTGGCCTGATCGTCGGTGCCTACTTGAACTGGCTGTTCGTGGCCGGTCGCCTGCGGGTGCAGACCGAGCACAACGGCGACGCGTTGACCCTGCCGGACTACTTCTCCAGCCGTTTCGAAGATAAAAGCGGCGTGCTGCGGATCATCTCCGCCATCGTGATCCTGGTGTTTTTCACTATCTATTGCGCTTCCGGCATCGTGGCCGGTGCCCGTCTGTTCGAAAGCACCTTCGGCATGTCGTACGAAACGGCGCTGTGGGCCGGTGCTGCGGCGACAATTGCCTACACCTTCGTCGGCGGTTTCCTGGCCGTGAGCTGGACCGATACCGTACAAGCGACGCTGATGATCTTCGCGCTGTTGCTGACGCCGGTCATCGTGCTGCTGGCCACTGGTGGCGTTGACACCACGTTCCTGGCGATCGAAGCGCAAGACCCAAGCAACTTCGACATGCTGAAAAACACCTCCTTCATCGGCGTGATTTCGCTGATGGGCTGGGGTCTGGGCTACTTCGGCCAGCCGCACATCCTCGCGCGTTTCATGGCGGCGGATTCGGTCAAGTCGATTGCTAAAGCACGCCGCATCTCCATGACCTGGATGATCCTGTGCCTGGGCGGCACCGTCGCGGTAGGCTTCTTTGGCATCGCCTACTTCTCGGCTCACCCTGAGCTGGCCGCGCCGGTAACCGAAAACCACGAACGTGTGTTTATCGAACTGGCAAAAATCCTCTTCAACCCATGGGTTGCTGGTGTGTTGCTGTCGGCCATCCTGGCGGCCGTAATGAGCACCCTGAGCTGCCAATTGCTGGTGTGCTCCAGCGCGCTGACCGAAGACTTCTACAAAACCTTCCTGCGTAAAACCGCTTCCCAGGTCGAGCTGGTCTGGGTCGGTCGCGCCATGGTGTTGCTGGTTGCCCTGATCGCCATCGCGTTGGCGGCCAACCCGAACAACCGTGTACTGGGGCTGGTCAGCTACGCCTGGGCCGGTTTCGGCGCTGCGTTCGGTCCGGTTGTGTTGATCTCGGTGATCTGGAAAGACATGACCCGCAACGGCGCACTGGCCGGCATTCTGGTCGGTGCAATCACCGTGATTGTCTGGAAACATTTCGAACTGCTGGGTCTGTACGAAATTATCCCGGGCTTCATCTTCGCCAGCCTGGCGATCTACATCGTCAGCAAGCTGGGCGCGCCGACCAAAGGCATGCTGATGCGCTTTGCGGCGGCTGAAGCGGATTTCCGCTTGAACAAGTGATGATTTAACGCCAGCGCTTGTAGGAAAGCGGCCCGTCTCCTTTGGAGGCGGGCCGTTTTTTTTTGTTTGCGGGCAAGCCTCGCGCCTACAGGGTTCAGCTCACGATCCAGCGCAATCCTGTAGGAGCGAGGCTTGCCCGCGAAGGCGTCTTCAGCTTCACCACACTGCTTCCGTAGGGAAATGTCTGTAGCTAAATGCACCGATTCTTGAAGGACAATTCCCTAAAAAAGTAGGGAAAATCTGATTTCCCTGCCCTCTGCTCAAACCGCCCTGTTGCTCATGCAGAATCGCCCGCCCTCATTCTGCAGAGACACATCGGATGTTCGCGCCTGCCAATCAACCGCGTTTCACGTTGACCCTCGACGGTGTCCAGAATGAGCTCAAGGTGCTTGAGTTCACCGGCAAGGAAGCCATCAGCCAACCGTTCCGTTTCGACCTGGAACTGGTCAGCGAGCGGCCGGATCTGGAACTGGAAAACCTCCTGCACCGTCAGGCGTTTCTGAGTTTCGATGGGCAAGGTTCCGGCATTCACGGTCAGATCTATCGCATTGGCCAAGGGGATTGCGGTAAACGTCTGACACGCTATCAAGTCAGCCTGGTCCCGCGTCTGACCTACCTCGGTCAGCGCTTCAATCAGCGGATCTTCCAGCACAAAAGCGTGCCGGCGATCATCGCGCAGGTTCTCAAGGACCACGGCATCCAGCGCGATGCCTTCAAGTTTCAACTTGGCAGCGACTACCCCGAGCGCGAGTACTGCGTGCAGTACGCGGAAAGCGACCTGGCGTTCATCCAGCGCCTCTGCGCCGAGATCGGCATTCACTTCCACTTTCAACACAGCCCCGACGGGCATCTGTTGGTGTTCGGCGACGACCAGACCGTTGTTCCCGCCGCTGCCCGAACCCACGCTGTACCTGCCCGGCAGCGGCATGGCCGCGAGCGCGCCGGCGATCAAGCGTTTCAACGTGCGTTGGGAAACTCGGACTACAACCGTTACACGCCGGGACTACGACTTCCACAAACCGCGCCTGCAACTCGAAAGCCGTGTCGACAGCGAACAGCTGCCGGTACTGGAGGATTACCACTTCCCCGGTCAATTCACTGATCGCGAATCCGGCAAGCAACTGACCCAGCGAGCCCTGGAGCGCCATGCGGCGGATTACCGTCTGGCGGAAGGTCGCAGCGATCAATCGGCATTGGTCAGCGGACATTTCCTGCAGATGGCCGAGCATCCGCGTGCCGACTGGAATGTCTTGTGGCTGGTTACGGAAATCGAGCACCAGGGCCGTCAACCGCAAGTGCTTGAGGAGTCCGTCACCGACGACGGCGGATTCCAGGGCTACCGCAATACCTTTCTCGCGACGCCGTGGAGTGCGCCGTTTCGCCCACCGCTGGGGCCGGACAAGCCGCGCATGCTCGGCTATCAACATGCCGTCGTCACCGGTCCGTCCGACAGCGAAATCCATTGCGACGAATATGGCCGCGTCAAAGTCCAGCTCGCCTGGGACCGCGACGGCCAACTCAACGAGCATTCCAGTTGCTGGCTGCGGGTCGCCACCGGTTGGGCGCACGACCGCTACGGCAGCGTATTGATACCCCGCGTCGGCATGGAAGTGCTGGTGGGTTTCATCGACGCCGACGCCGACAAACCCGTGGTGATGGGCTGCCTACCCAACGCCGCAACCCCCGTGCCGCTGGACCTTCCCGCCGACAAGACCCGCAGCATTTTCCGCAGCCAGAGCAGCCCCGGCGGCGGTGGCTACAACGAATTGCGCATCGAGGATCGCAAAGGCGCCGAGGAAATTTACCTGCGCGCCCAGCGAAACTGGACTCAGCACGTGTTGAATGATCAACAGGTGCAAGTGGATAACGCCCGCAGCATCGTCGTCACCGGCATCGCCCGGCACGAGCTGAAGGCCGACGAGCAGCGCATCACCCACGGCCAGCGCCAAACCGAAATCCGCCAGGACGACCACCTGCTGGTGACCGGCGACCGCCACATCCGCGTGACCAGCCAGGCCCTCAACGCCAGCCAGCAATTCCATGTCCGCGCCGGCCAGCAAGTGGTCATCGACGGCGGCGCCAGCGCAACCATTCAGGCGGGTGGGCAGTGGATCAACATCGGCCCCGGCGGGATTTTCAGCAGCGTGCCGATCCAGGTGGGCGGGGCGCCGATGGCGGCGATGACTGCGGTTGCGAGTTCGCCAGACGTGCCACTGAAACTCGCCGCAGCGCCAGCGGCGTTGCTCAGCACCGCACAGATTCTCAGCCTGAAAAGTGATGCGCCGTTCTGTGAAGAATGCGAGCGCTGCAAGGAGGGTGTTTGTGCAGCCTGATCTCTTGGCTCCTCGCGACTGGCTGGAGCAGCAACCGCTCAAGCCCTCGGAAAAACTCTTCGCCATTTTCAGCAATGCCAGCGCCGCTGAACCTTTCGTTGCCTGGCAACGCTCGATCACCGCGCAAGCACCGAGCCCGATCTGGGCTGACACCGTGTATGCCGAGTGGGAACCGGTGATGCCCTTTGTGGGAATCGTTGCCGCTGACAGTGAGTTTTTGGAGTGGGTCGCCACCACCGAGTCTCGCGATTGGGGTTGGTTGGCGGTTTCTTCCGCGAGCCAGGAAGCGCTGGTCGAGCACTTGCGCTCCCTCACGCAAGCGCTGCTGCCCAACGGCGACTCGGTGTTTTTCCGTTTCTGGGATGGGCGTTATCTGCTGCCGATTCTGCAATCCGGCGAAGTCGATGGTGCGCAACTGCTCCCGCTAATCAGTCGTTGCCTGATCAACGGCCAGCCGCTCGAAATCGGTGGACGCGCACTGAAGAGTTCGCAGGTTTTTCCTTGGTGGCAGATCCCCGAGGCCCTGCTGGAACAACTCGCCACACAGTCTGAAATCACCCGGATCAACAACTTACTGAAGTGGCTGAGTGAGGACCATCGTGATCTGTTCGAAGCTTTTTCCTACAGCGTTTTGCGACACAAGGTCGCGAGTTTTCTTGGGGCGCCGTCCCTTCCTGGAGCACCGAAACAAGCCTTGGTGGATTACCTGACGGCGGAGCTGAATTGATGGATCAGATTGTGCGCATCGAGCAGGAGCTCGACAGTTTTCCAAACACCCTTTCCCTCTACCGTGAACAGCTTAAGCATTGGTTCAGCCGGACGGCGGACGCGGCCAGTCATGCGGCTGATTTGCCTTCGTTGATGGGGATGGAGCGGATCGTCCGGTTCGGCAATGCCAGCACCATTGTGGGCAGTGCTGACGACGACTTTATTTCCACCGTTGTGCAGTGTCCGAAGGGCGGAACGCTCGAGATCGAGAGCAAGTTCGAATCGGTTTATGACATCCCTGTAGGAAATATCCAGGTCGATGTGATTGCGGCCGATGGTTGGGGAGGTGACGCCGGTCACGCTGGATGAAAACGGTAAAGGGACATTCAGAGGAGAAGAGGGCAAGTTCTACCGTATTCACGTTCACGACGAAGTCACGCCGGAGCAGGTTGAAGATCTCTTCTCTTCCTACGATGGGCTGACGAGGGAGCTGGAAACGTGGCTGCGGGATGAGTGGCAGACGTTTAAACCGAAGTGGTCGGAATCTTCTTCGGCGGCTGTAGGCAATGGACTGCTCGCGGGCAGTTGGGCGGCTATCGAAGGCGTGTGGGACGGTATCAGCCTGCTGTCGGAGATTCTCAAGGATCCCGGAAAGTTTGCCGAGCGGTTGGGCGAGAGCGCCGCAGCGCTGAAAGACCTCGCGCAAACCGCCCCGCACGTTATGGAAAAAGCCCAATTGCTGGCCAGTGACGAGGCAGCGCTGTGCTTGCTGGTGCGCAGTGCCAGCCTCTGGTTGGACATGCTGCCACCGAGCGAAATCGCCGGTAAAACCGCCGAAGCAATGTCGATGATCGTGGTGCAGTTGTTGATCGACATCCTGATCGGCATCGTCCTGACGTTCGCCGGAGCGGTTGCTGGCATCGCCTACTTGACGATGCGTCTGGCGGACCGAGGCGCGCAATTACTCAGTGCCGTGCTGCGTCTGGTGAAGGCGATCTTCACGATCATCAACACCTTCATCAGCTACGTTGACCGCTACAAAAAAATCGCCGCACGAGGCATCGCGGCCGGCATGCAAAAAGGCCGGATGCGGCTGAACTGGCGTGCCCGCCGCAACGCTTCGCTGAAGAAAGACGAACACCACGACGACGCCCCCGACCAAGCGAAAAACCCCAACGGCGACAGCGCCACCTGTGTGCCATCGACCTGCAAAAATGGCTGCCCGGTGTCGATGGTCACTGGCGAAGAACTGCTGACGTTGACCGATGGCACCCTCGACGGTGTGCTGCCGTTCGACTTCACCCGGCTCTACCGCACCAGCGCCGCCGAGATCGACAGCGGCCTCGGTTTCGGCTGGAGCCACAGCCTGGCCCATCGCCTGGAAATCGATGGCGAACACGTCATCTGGATCGACCACGAAAACCGGCGTACGACCTTTCCGCTACCGAGCAGCGAACGTCCGACCATCCACAACAGCCTGTCGCGCGCGGCGATTTATCTCGGCGAAGAGCCTGAAGAACTGATCCTCGCCCAGGCTGGCGAAGAAACCCGTTTCTACCACTTTCACAACGGTTTTCTGACAGCGATTAGCGACGGGTACGACAACCGGTTGCGCATCACCCGCGACCACCAGGGCCGGATCAAACGCCTCGACAACGGTGCGGGCCGCGCCTTGCTGTTGCGCTATGTGCGGCGCCATTTGATCGCCATCGACTACCAGCAATTCCGCCCGGCGGCCACCCTCGAGGAGGCCTGGCACACCGAGCAAACGCTGGTCAGTTACGACTACGACGAGCGTGGCCGGCTGATCGCCGCCATCAACGCGGCCGGCGACAGCGAGCGCTACGACTACGACGACCATCACGTCATCCTGCAGCGGCAACTGACCGGTGGGGCGAGTTTCTTTTGGGAGTGGGAAAAGTCCGGCAAGGCTGCGCGATGCGTCCGGCATTGGGCGTCGTTTTCGCAGATGGACACGCGTTATGTCTGGGATGACGAAGGCAGTGTCACCGTCAAGAACATCGACGGCAGCGAGGAGGTTTACGTCCACGACGACCGGGCGCGACTGGTGCGCAAGGTCGAACTCGACGGCGGCGAACACCTCAAGTCCTACGACGAACAGGGGCGATTGATCGCCGAGCAAGACCCGCTCGGCGCGATCACCGAATACCGCTACGACGAAGTCGGACGCCTGGTGGCGCTGATTCCGCCGGAAGACGAGCCAACGGCCTACGAGTATCGCAACGGCTTCCTACACGCGCGCTATCGCGGCGACGCAGTGTGGACCTATCGCCGCAATGCCCAGGGCGATGTGACCGAGGCGGTCGATCCGGACGGGCAGGTCACCCATTACTACTACGACGTCCAAGGGCGGTTGCTGACGATCCGCTACCCCGATACCAGTCGGCACATCTTCGTCTGGAATGGTTTGGGGCAACGGGTAGAAGAGACCTTGCCGGGTGGCGGACAGCGAAAGTTTTCCTACGACGTCTTGGGGCGGCGGATTACCAGCCAGGACGAACATGGCGCCGTCACCCGTTACCAGTGGGACGCCGTTGGCCGACTGATCCAGACGACCCTTCCTACAGGTGCCACTCGCGCCTTCAGTTACAACGCCTACAGTCAGATCACCGCCGAGCGAGACGAACTCGGCCGCATCACCCGTTATGAATACGCCGAAGACCTGCACCTGGTCAGCCGCCGGATCAATCCCGACGGCACGCAGCTGAAATACCGTTACGACAATCCGCAACTTCTGCTGACAGAAATTGAAAACGAATCCGGCGAAAAATATCAGCTGGACTACACCGCCAATGGATTGATCCGACAGGAAACTGGATTCGACGGGCAGCGCACGGCGTATGCCTACGACCTCAATGGCCAACTGCTGGAGAAAACTGAGTTCGGTGATGACGGCTCGCGGTTGGTCACCGGTTACGCGCGGGATTCGGCCGGGCGCCTGTTGGTCAAGACCCTGCCCGATGGCGTCAAGGTCGAGTATCGCTACGACAGCCTCGGGCGCCTGGTCAGCGTCGATGACGGTCACGATCATCCACTGGAATTTGCCTACGACAAACAGGATCGGTTGATCACCGAGCACGAGGGTTGGGGAACGTTGCGTTACAGCTACGACGCCTGCGGCCAACTCAAACGCCTGCGCCTGCCGGACAACAGCAAACTCGACTACCACTACGCCAAGGGCGGTGCGCTGACGGCCATCGACCTCAACGGCGCGCGACTCACCGCTCATCAATTCCAATTCGGCCGTGAGCGTCAGCGCCAGCAAGGTTTGCTGCTCAGCGAATATGCCTACGACGATCAGGGGCGTTTGAAGGCTCACGCTGTCAGCCAACAGCAGCAACCGTTGTATCGCCGCGACTATGCCTACAGCGCCAATGGCAACCTCGACCACATCGCCGACACCCGCCACGGCCAGCGCAGCTATGGTTACGACGCCCTCAACCGCCTGACCCGCGTCCGCCACACCCGCGACGACCCACCGGAAAGCTTCGCCCACGACCCGGCGGGCAACCTGCTGATGCAGGACCGCCCCGGCGCGGCGACCATCAAGGGCAATCGCCTGCTGATGCAGGGCGACCGACATTACGACTACGACGCTTTCGGCAACCTCATCCGCGAACGCCGTGGTACTGCGCAAAAACGGGTCACCGAATACCGCTACGACTGCCAGCACCGGTTGGTGGGCGTTACGTTGCCCGATGGCAGCTGTGCGAATTATCGCTACGACGCCTTCGGCCGCCGCATCGCCAAAACCGTCGACGGCAAAACCACCGAATTCTTCTGGCAAGGCGACCAAGTCGTCGCCGAAAGCAGCCGCGAACACCACCGCAGCTACGTCTACGAACCCGGCACCTTCCGCCCCTTGGCCATGCTCGACGGCAAAGGCCCGCGCAAAGCCTGCCCGTTCTACTACCAACTCGACCACCTCGGCACCCCGCAGGAACTGACCGACTACAGCGGCGAAATCGTTTGGTCCGCGAAATACAACGCCTACGGCAACGTCACCCGCCTGACACGCGGGGCCGGCGAACAACTTGAACAGCCATTGCGGTTTCAAGGGCAGTACTTCGATGCCGAGTCAGGCCTGCACTACAACCGGCATCGGTACTATGATCCGGACATTGGCCGGTACCTGACGCCTGATCCGATCAAGTTGGCGGGCGGGCTGAACCAGTACCAGTACACGCCGAATCCGACGGGGTGGGTTGATCCGTTGGGGTTGAGCTGCCCGCCACCGAAAGCGGCTGGTTGTACAGTGCCGGGTGATACGACTGGCGCTAGGGTTGATGAGGGTGAGCCTGAACTACCGAAGCCCCAATTAAGTCCGGCGGAGCTTGCCGAGATAGAAATCAAACGTTTGGACACGAGCCAAGGCATGCATATGGTGGGGAAACATAGCCCTGAGGTTCCAGATAACAAATGGAAACAGAGAGCTATTGATGGTACGGACCCCATTACTGGTAGAAGACCCAGGAATCGACGTGGTAATCCAAGCTCCAGATTTATCAGTTGGGAGTTGATGCTGGAGGCTTACACTCTTGCAACAACGAGAACGGAGCGCGGGCTGTCTCAATTCACCGGTATAGACCGAGAGGGCAACAATATTGTCAGAATGAGACTTCCGGGTGCAGGGGAAGGGTACATACCAAATGCTAATTCAAAAGAACACCCTGTACGCGTTAGCATGGACCGCTTCGAGATGAAATTCGATGATAAAGGCATACCGTTTACGTTGTATCCAATTAGGTGAGGTGAGTATGTTTGTTGATCTTGGAACTGGGCAGCCATATGTTCCGACACCTTCATATTTTTTGGGGTGTTTCGATATTTATGATCGTGAAGAAACACTTGGAGAGGAGTTGGAGAAATTTAATCCGAATGATCCGGCGGATAGGGAAGAGTTAATACTCAAGTATTGTCTGGTTAGTAATCGTACCTACCGACATCATTTTTTGCTTTATAAATGTTTGGAACAGGCGCTTCAGGACAAAAGCTACGATTTCCAGGCACTTTTTAAGTATGACCCAGAGGCATATTCCTCATTTCCCTATGGGTGGGATGAAATGGAAAATACAAGAGTTTTTTTTGAAGATATTTACCGATTGGCAACTGTCGTATGGAAAGAAGACCTTCAAAGGGCCAGTCTTGAAGATCCAGAGAGTTGGTAAAAAGTCTAGTGATTGTTAGTTTGATTGCTTTTGGCCAGAATTTGCATTTTGGGGGCTGAGACAAATAGTGTTGCGAGACCCATTTTTAGGTGAAGAGTTTCATCCAGGTTTAATGTGGATTATTGGGGTTTTTGATGTTTATGATCGTGAAGAGACGCTAGGTGCGGAGCTTTCAATCTATGATCCTAACAATAGGTGGGATAGGGGCGAGCTGATTAGAAAGTACACATTGAATTTAGGCTATTTGAACTACCGACATAAGCTCGTTTTGGTGGAGTCTTTAGCAGAGAAGCTGAATGACAAAAGCTATGACTTCCAAGGTTTGTTCGATATTGATGAAGACGAGGCTGCGAGCTGGCCACGCGGTGAATGGTACGAATTAGAGAATCCTCGTGGTTTTCTTGAACATGTCTATACCTTGGCGCAAGAAGTCTGGAAAGATGAGCTGCTTAAGGCAGGGTTGGAAGATCGGTCCACTTGGTGAAGAAATAATTTTGAATTGTTTTGGCAATTTAAAATGGAGTGTTAGATGTCTGATCAAAAACTAACGCGTGGGGTAATTACAGATTGGGCCTATGGGCGCACTGTTATTGATTTGGCTGAAAGTGATTGTGATGGAGACGCTGCGTGCTTTGATAATGCTGTGATGAGGGTGCTAGGGGCCAAAGGCTTATTAGAATTTACAGCAGATCCAGCGTGCCCGAATAGAAGATATTTTGTAGATAGGTTTGTAACTCTTTTTTTAAGGATCTTTCGTTCGAATGGAAATCTTCCATTTTATTTTTCACGTTTTCTAGGAGTTAAGTCCAGAGAGGAATATAGGGCTGAGATGGAAGCGCAAGCGGAAGAGATTTATGATATCTGCTTGGTTTTAGATGGTATGAGGCTTATAAAAGATCCCGCAATACAGGCTCTTTACAAACAGCTTCTTGATTTTAGACATGCCTATACAAGTAGCAATAGCGACTTTTATTACAGAAGCTTGGTAGCGTTGGATTTGGGGCTTTTTGGTGGGGAGACGATGCGTTAAGTTGTTTTATTGGGTGGTGTGTCGTTGGTAGGTCTTTAGTTGTTGCTTTTTGGTAAGGAAGTAAAAGTTTGGATTTTCAATAAAGCTGTGGGGGCTTCAAATGATAGATAAGTATGTTGTGACTGTCCTGGCAGTAAGTCTCGTCGTTGAAAAAGAAGTTTTATTGCTTGTTAATGGTGTGGAAGTTAAATGCTTTGCGAGCTGCTGCTCTGAAAAAATTCAGGTAGGGGGATCCTATGAGGCCGAGTTCGAGATAGTCCTTCCTAATGATGACTTCATTACCGTTGCAGAAAAGCGACCCGACTCACTGATTGAAGTGATAGGCGATGGATTTTCATGCTTTATATATGGCTATTTGGACGGAAGTGTCTTCCGATCCTTTGTTGATTTTATGGATCAGGAAATCCACTACGACAATCCAGAGTTTAACGAACAATTCGTAAAGGTCAGGGTGGATAGGATTGATGTTTCTTTCTGATCGACAAACGAATAATTTGAATGATTGAATCTTTTTCGTTTTGCTTTGTTTTTTACTAAAATGACAGAATTTCCAGTTTCAGACGGCGTCATTAAAAAAATAACATGTGGGAGAGAGAGTCTTTTTATAGAGTTTCTAGATTGGCAGGAAGAACGCTGGATAATTACATTTGAGAATGTTCTGGGATTTAAATCCGTTGGGGCAGTGGGGGCGGAGATCTCAGAGATGTTTGTGAAGGATGTAACGCCTTTGTCGCAGGAGCTGGCGTTGAACGACTCTGCAAAAGTAGCGTTTAGCTATTGTTTTACTTGTGCTCGCGAGTGGCATGTTGTGTTGACAGTAGTAGCTAACGGGTATGTGGCTGAAAGGCGTGCATAGCTCTGGGAGTAAATAGAGTTTTTCCATTTTTCAATTCAGGCTGTAATTACGAAGATGAAGTGCTTAAAAAGTATGGCGATTGTATTGAATAATCAGCTTCTAAAGATTGCGTTTTTTAGTGGTCATAGAAAAAGAATTGCTGCAATGAAAAATTCGGATAATCATCAAGTGGAAAATTCCGGCTCTGCAACTGAGCAGCAAACCCTTGGTCGCGAACTTCTTTTTGTAAGTAGGGAGTGGAGAGCTGTTCCAAGCTCTAAATTTATAAGCCATAGAGCGCAACTGAATGCTTACAATGAATCGATGACAAGGGAGGCTAGAAAAATGTCTCGTTTTACTGGTGAGGATAGCAAAGGAAATTTGTTAGTAAGAATGGAGGCTGAAAATGTAGGTCAGGGATATGAGCCTAATCCTTTAGATCCAGAAAATCCGCGTTTCATTCCTCAAATGAATGCGTTTGAGATGAAATTCGACTTCGAGACGTTGCAGCCTATAGCGCTTTATCCGATAGAGAAAATCTAATGCTGATGCATCCATTTCTTGAGGTTCCATATAAGCCCCTCTTAGGGCATTTCCTCGGCGGGTTTGATATATATGACCGCGAGGAGAGTCTTGGTGTTGAATTGTCGGCATACGATCCAGACTGCCCTTCGGATAGAGAATTTTTAATATCTAAATTTATTATCAAGCGCTTCGCGGGTTTGAGTTATCGGCACAAATTTGTTTTGTTTTTTGTACTGAGTGAGGCTCTTGACGGTGACTCTAGTGCTTTCTCTAAGATTTTTGAGCATGATCCGAAGGCGCATTCTTTGCTTCCTGTTGGATGGAGTGAAATGATAGATCCAAAGGCGTTTTTTGAAGATATACACCTTAAGCTATCCGAAGCCTGGTGTGATGAATTGTATAAAGCCAGCCAAGAGGATTTTTCGACGTGGTAGGTGAGGAGTATGGCGATAAAGACGGAAGCAATAAGCAGGATTTTGAAGAGTTGTTCCAGTTCTTTGGTTGTTATTTTCATCAAGACTGGATGTGCATGCATAGGGCGGCAGATGAAGTAATACAGTCGTTTTTTATGGAGTCGTATGTCGACTCCATATTAGAAGTGCGTGCTCAGATGATGACCCTTTTGTCGTTTGATAAAAACGAAGTCGAGCTGCGGCAATTTCTATTGAGTGATATGTGCTGCAGTTACTGTTATTGGCTCGATTGGCCGTCTGGTGAATCTTGGTTGTTACATTTATTGGATTTGTTTGATCGTCAGCTCTTGAGTCTGAAGCCTAATCGTTAGCGAAATTTCCGGACAAGGTCGTCGGAAGTTTCCTTCAAGCTGTGGCGGTTTCCATGAACTGGTGCGATGTGAGATCCGTGGATAGTCTTTGGCTGTCGCTGCGAATGCAGTGGCAGGGTGTAGGAACCCTTAGGTATTCACCGCGCATCTGCGCTGTCGTCTGATTGCGGCACTTAATTCGTGTCCGTAAGATCGTTCGCGGCGGTTGTGCGCGGGACACGCTTCGGCGTGGCTGAGTTTGGTGGGTACCTCAGTTTCCTACTCCCGCGCACGGCTGCCACCCAAGCCCGTAGGAAAGGCCGTTGGTAGCTTCAATCTATCCCCCAAGGTCTAAAAAAAATGAAAACTCTTCATCCCGACCCACCCTACGAAAAACCAGTTCCTCACCCCGACAACCGCTACATGGCACTTACCAGCAATTGCTGCGAAATGCCCACCCTGTTCGTCGACACCCACGCCCCGCTCGATGTTTTGTATGACGCTGCCAACTATCGAATCCGCGCCGTTACCCAGGTGCTGGAAAACCTGTCCATGCGCGATTCCATCGAGTGTGAGTCCTTCATCCTCAGTGACTTTGCCTTGCTCTGTGCCATTCCGTTGCGCGATGGGTGTGATGTGTTGGATGTGATTGGGCGGCGGTTGCGGGCTCGGTCGCCGGAGTAAGGCTGCGTGATGATCGTTCCCACGCTCCTGCGTGGGAATGCAGCCCGTGACGCTCTGCGTCACCTCGGTATCAGGCGCGGCATCGGTGGTGCAGCTGGAACGCGGAGCGTCCCGGGAGGCATTCCCACGCGGAGCGTGGGAATGATCAGAGTGCGGAATGCCCGCTCGGCCGTGAACCCCTGACGTTCGGCTCGGTACAAGGTAAACTTCCCGGCCTTCGCAGGAGCAATCATGAATTATCGTCACGCCTTCCATGCCGGCAATCACGCCGATGTGTTCAAACACCTGACTTTGACCCGCCTCATCGCCCTGATGTCGCGCAAGGAGCAGCCGTTTGCCTATCTCGACACTCACGCCGGCATTGGTCTGTATGACCTGCAGGGTGATCAGGCGAGCCGTACCGGGGAGTACCTGGAAGGGATCGCGCGGTTGTGGGATCAGCCGGATCTACCGGAGCTGACCGCCGATTACATGAAGGTGCTGCACGACATGAACCCGGATGGCCAGTTGCGCTATTACCCGGGCTCGCCGGAGTTGGCGCGGCGCCTGACGCGGCCGCAGGATCGGGTGATGCTCAACGAGAAGCACCCCGAGGACGGTTTGCTGCTCAAGGACAACATGGCCGGTGATCGTCGGGTGAAGGTTCACTTGGGCGAAGGCTGGCATGTGCCGCGGGCGATGCTGCCGGTGCAGGAGAAGCGGGCGGTGATGTTGATTGATCCGCCGTTCGAGCAGCTTGATGAGATGCAGCGTTGCGCGGCGTCGCTCAAAGAAGCGGTGGGGCGGATGCGTCAGACCGTGGCGGCGATTTGGTACCCGGTGAAGGACCAGCGTCTGCTGCGTCGTTTCTATCAGGACCTGGCGGGCTCGGGCGCGCCGAAGTTGTTGCGGGTGGAGTTGTTGGTGCATCCGCTGGATACGCCGAACAGCCTGAACGGTTCGGGGTTGGCGATTGCGAATCCGCCGTGGGGGCTGGAAGAGGAATTGCGTGAGTTGTTGCCGTGGTTGTCCCAGAAGTTGGGGCAGACCCAGGGTGGGTGGCAGATGGATTGGCTAATTGCGGAGTAGCAGCGGTAAGTGGCAAGCGGCAAGCGACAAGTAAAAACGATTAGCGCAGGGCTTTTACTTGAAGCTTGAAGCTTGAAACTTGCCGCTTATAGCTATCTTCAGATCGGGCAAACCACGCCTGTACCGCCAATTCCGCAATACCCTTCAGGGTTTTTGGCCAGGTACTGCTGGTGATACGCCTCGGCGAAGTAGACCGTCGGCGCTTCGTCGATTTCGGTGGTGATGGTGCCTTTGCCAGCCTTGGTCAGTTCAGCCTGGAACACTTGTTCGCTGTGCTTGGCAGCGGCCAGCTGATCCGGGTTGGTGGCGTAGATCACCGAGCGGTACTGGGTGCCGATGTCGTTGCCTTGGCGCATGCCCTGAGTCGGGTTGTGCAGTTCCCAGAACATCTTCAGCAATTCTTCGTAGCTGACTTTGGCCGGTTCGTAGACCACCAGGACCACTTCGCTGTGGCCGGTCAGGCCGGAGCAGACTTCTTCATACGTCGGGTTCGGCGTAAAGCCGCCGGCGTAACCCACCACCGTACTGACCACGCCTTCGCGCTGCCAGAATTTGCGTTCAGCGCCCCAGAAGCAGCCCAGGCCGAAAATTGCGAAATCCACATCCATGGCGAACGGGCCCAGCAGCGGCGCGTCGTGGACGAAGTGTTTTTCCGGCAGGTTCATCGGGGTTTCGCGGCCGGGCAGAGCTTGTTCTTTAGTCGGGAGCACGTTTTTGTTCACCAGAATTTCCGAGCGCAAGACCATGATCAGTCCCCTCAGTCAGGTTGAATGTAAATTGTCAGACACGCAGTTTGCCCGAGTGTTTCGCCGCTGTCAGGCGAGAGGACCGCGCGGGTAGCGTTTGAGCTTTTCGATCAGCTCGGAACCCGGGATCGGGCGGTCGAACAGGTAGCCCTGGCCGACGTCGCAACGGTGGCGCCGCAGGAACGCCAACTGCTCGGCAGTCTCGATGCCTTCGGCCACGACCTTGAGTTTCAGGTTGTGGGCCATGGCGATCACCGCGGAGGTGATTTCCATGTCGTCCTGGTTGTCCGGGATCTCGTGGATGAAGCTGCGATCGATCTTGATGATGTCGATCGGGAATTTTTTCAAGTAGCTCAGCGATGAGTAACCGGTGCCGAAGTCGTCCATGGCCAGGGTCAGGCCCAGGCGCTTGAGTTGGTCGAGCTGCAAGTGCGTGTCTTCGGTGGCTTCCAGCAGCAGGCCTTCGGTCAGTTCCAGCTCCAGCAGGTTCGACGGCAGGGCTTCTTCCTTGAGGATGCTGGCGATGGACGCCACCAGGTCCGGGTCGGAGAACTGCTTGGGCGACAGGTTGATTGCCACTTGCAGGTTGCCCAGGCCAGCAGCCGTCAATTGCTTGCTCATGCGGCAGGCCTGGCGGGCGATCCATTTGCCGATCGGAATGATCAGGCCGGTTTCTTCCGCCACGCTGATGAACTGGTCCGGGCGGATCATGCCTTTTTCCGGATGGTTCCAGCGCAGCAAGGCTTCCATGCCCAGCAGGCGACCGCTGCGCAGGCACAGCTTGGGCTGGTAGAACACGTCCAGCTCGTTCTGGGTCAGGGCGCGACGCAGGTTGTTTTCGACAAACAGCTTGTAGCTGGCCTCGGCGTTCAACGCTTCGGTGAACACCTGGACCTGATGTTTACCGTTGGCCTTGGCCTTGTGCAGCGCCAGGCCGGCGTTGCGCATCAGGGTCTGCGGGTCGCGGCCGTGCAGCGGCGCGCAGGCCAGGCCCACGGAGCCGGTGACGCTGATCAGCTGGTTATCGACGAACATCGGCTTGTCGAGGGTCGCCAGCAACTGGTTGGCGACTTGCTGGCCGGCCGAGAGGTCGGTGTTGTCCAGCAGCACGGCGAATTCGTTACTGGCGAAGCGCGCCAGGCTGCCGCTGGAGCTCAGGCTATTGCGCAAGCGCCGGGCGAGGCTGATCAGCAGTTTGTCGCCGGTCTGATGGCCGAGGCTGTCGTTGATCCGCTTGAAGTTGTCGATGTCCACCAGCAACAGGCTGATAGGGGTATCGCTGTCTCGGGCGAAACGTTCATCCAGGTTGCGGATAAACGCCGGGCGGTTGCCCAGGTTGGTCAGGTTGTCGGTGTAGGCCAGGCGCTCGATGCGCTGCTGAGCCAGTTTGGTCTGGGTGATGTCTTCGTAGATGCCGATGTAATGGGTCAGCTCGCGGTTGTCGCCATAGACCTTGGAGATCGACAACTGGCCCCAGTACGGTTCGAGGTTTTTGCGCCGGCTCTTGAATTCGCCCTGCCAGCTGTTGCTCTTGGCCAGCGCCGAGGGCGCGTCGAACAACAGTTCGCTGAGGTTCTCCAGCGCCGGCAGTTCCGACAGGCGCTGGCCGTGGACTTCTTCGGTGCTGTACTGGGTGATCGCGGTGAAGCTCGGGTTGACGTACTCGACCACGCCGTCGCAATTGACCAGCAAAAAGGCGTTGGCACTTTGCTCGACCGCACGCTGGAACAGGTGCAGGGCGCTGGTGGCGGTGCGGCGGTTGTGGTTGTTGATGACCTGGGCGAACTGATCCGCCAGCTCACCGGCAAAGGCGATTTCGTCCGATTGCCAGGCGCGGGTGGCGCCGGTCTGCTCCAGGCACAACACGCCGACCACTTGGCCATCGACGCGGATACTGGCGTCGAGCATGGCGTTGACGTCCCGTGGCCGCAGGCTTTCGGCCATGTCCCGGGTGCGCGGGTCGCGGATCGCGTTGTGCGCATCGATGGCGCGGCTGGTGTGCAGGGCGTCGAGGTAATCGGGGAAACTGCTGGCGTCGATCGGCTCCGGCATCAGGTATTCCTGAGTGGCGCGGTGATAGGCCGAGATCGGCACCAACGTTGAGCCTTCGAGGTTCCACAGGCTGGCGCAGTCGATTTCGTAGATGTCGCAGGCACAGCGGGTGATCAGTTCGGCGGCTTCTTTCAGGGAATTGCCGGTGCTGTAGCGCTGGCGGGTCAGCAGCAGGATCAAGTCTTGCTGGGCACGCACCCGGTCCAGGTGCTGCAGTTGTTCCTGCTGCGCGCGCTGGTTGAGTTCCAGGGCGATTTGCAGGCGCGAGTTCTGGGTTTCCAGGTCCAGGGCCGGCAGCAGCGGCTCACCGTCGAACAAGCCATCGACGACCAGCAGGTAGCCGCGCAGCAGGTGCCGATTGTGTTGTTTGTAGGCTTCGCCGAGTTCCAGCAGGCTCAAGGTGCCGGCGGCGGTGTGCAGGGTGTAGCGAATCAGGTAATGCGGGCTGTCGGCGAGTTGCAGCTGGATCGCGTCATGCAGTTGATAGCGCGCTTCGGGCTCCATCAGGCTGGCGTAGGGCGAACCCACCAGCGCACACAGCTCCACCGCCGGCAGGCCGAACTGGCGTTCGCAATTGGGATCGAGAAACAGCAACGCCCAGCTCGCTTCATTCAGCCGTTCGAAACGCAGCATGCCGAGCCGCGAGGGCACAGGCAACTGCGTCACTACCTCGGCCACCATACGGCTGGCGGCATCGGGTTGGCTTTTCATGGGAGGGAACTCGCTTCGAATATGCTGATCGCGCCGGGCTCTCGCCCTCTTAACTGTTGCCTGCGGCAAGGTTGCATCATTGCGGCACCGACTGACAAGAGACATGAAGGCCAAGTGCTATAAGAATATGTCGGCAGGAGGGGGGATTTCTCCAGCGCGGGGGTGAAAGTAATCGTTTGGAGCCCTGTGGCGAGCGAGCTTGCTCGCGCTTGAGTGCGCAGCGCTCACAAAAATCCTGAGGCCGCTGCGCAGCCCAGCGCGAGCACGCTCGCTCGCCACGGGATTGCGAATTACCTTAAGTGAATGCTGATGGATTGCAGCAGCCCGCCCTCCCGATCGTGGTAATTGACCCGAATCTGCTCAGCCTCAACCACCAGATGCGCAAAGTTATCCTGGCTGACCACCTTGCTCGTCAGTGCGTGCCGATAGTCCCCGGCCGTTGTTTGCGCCAAAGGCTGATCGAGGATGAACGTCGATTTGTGGGCATACGGCAGCAGCTTGCTGTTGCACAGCGGCGACGAAACGATGGTGTGCACCTCGAAGTCCGGATCTTCGCTGTGGGTCAGACGACTGGTCAGGGAGCCGTGGACATCGCCGGAAACGACGATGACGTTCTGGATGCGATGCGTACGAATGGTTTCCAGCAGCCGCAGGCGTTGTTCCGGGAACGCCTTCCACGCGTCATCACCATGAAGCTTACGATCGGGGTAGAACATCACGCTGGTGACCACGAACTTCACCCGCGCCGGGCTGTGGATCAGCCATTCAAGCAGCGCTTGCTCCTGTGCTTCATCGAGGATCCGTCGATCCTGGGCAGACAAATTGCGTCGGGTCCGGCTATCGGTGATAAACCATTCAATATCACCCTCGGCAAACTGGTACCAATACTGTTCCAGCTTCCGGCTTATTTGTCCGTTCGCCAATAGTTCATGCGCGGGGCTGTGGCTGGCCTGATACAACTCATAGGCGGCGATGGCGTTTTTATACAAGTAATCATCGTTTCCGCTTTTATTGGCCGGCCAGTTGTCTTCGATTTCATGGTCGTCGAGGATCATGTAAGTCGATGTGCCGGACATCAACTTACTGATATTGGGTTGGGAAAACGCCGCCCGGTACTTGCTGAGGATGTCCTTGTATTCACGGTCAGGGGCAATACGGTTCATGTCATCGACATAGATCTGGTCTCCGGTCATCAGCGTGGCGCTGATCGGCGGATTGGCGTGCTCCGCCAGTTGCGTGATCGAGGCAAAGATCCGGTCGCCCAGATGCGGCGCCGAGGCAATGCCCGCCGTCATGCGCAGGTAGCGGCACGAGCCGACGATATAGGCTCGGGGCTGCGCGTGCTGGCTGGAGCGAGTGCGAAATTGATAGATCTCCCGCGGCCATTGCAAGGGCAACTCCTGCACCGTTTCCACGGTATGCACCGGGTTCATCGGGCTGAACCAGCCAGCCTGATATTCGTACTCGGTATCTTCATCCAGATTATTTAATGCAATAACGTCGGACATATCCCGCAAGAGCGACAGTTTGGCAAACACGCCTTTAGTCCAGCGTTCATCGCCCGCGCGCCGGTAACGGATGCCGGCAAATACGGTGTCGCTGTCCTGTGTATTACCGCGCAAGAAAATGCGCGCGTGATGAGTTGTAGTGTGGCCAATGATCGGGCCGACAGTCGGTTTGAACATGTTTCGAATCCGTTCGAAGTAATGCTAACTAAGCTATTAAGGGTGTCAAAGTTCGTGCTGAACTTATGGCAACTAAGACTAGTTACTGGCCGGCAAAAAATATCGAGTCGAAGGGGACTGGAGTTGTAGGTGAAATCAGCCAGGAATGTAGGAAAGTGCCGAGGTTTTTACGAGGCAAAAAAAGCCCCGCCAAATTGGCGGGGTTGAGGTACGAGCGTGGCGCTCGGAAATCTTGGAACACAACAGGCCCTCCGGTGAAGGAGGGCCCATCGGTTGTTACAGCAGGATGGTGCGGATGTCCGCCAGCAGGTCGCTCAGACGCTTGGTGAAGCGTGCAGCAGCGGCGCCGTTGATCACACGGTGATCGTAGGACAGCGACAGCGGCAGCATCAGTTTCGGCTGGAAGGCTTTGCCGTCCCAGACTGGCTGGATGGTTGCCTTGGAAACACCGAGGATTGCCACTTCCGGCGCGTTGACGATCGGCGTGAAGCCGGTGCCGCCAATGTGGCCGAGGCTGGAAATGGTGAAGCAGGCGCCTTGCATGTCGTCAGCAGTGAGCTTCTTGTCGCGGGCCTTGGCAGCCAGCACGGCCGCCTCAGCCGCCAGCTGCAGAAGGCTCTTCTGGTCGACGTTCTTGATGACCGGTACCAGCAGGCCATCCGGGGTGTCGACCGCGAAGCCGATGTTCACGTACTTCTTGCGGATGATCGCCTTGCCGCTTGGTGCCAGCGAACTGTTGAAGTCCGGCAGTTCCTTGAGCAGGTGCGCGCACGACTTGAGCAGCAGCGGCAGGATGGTCAGCTTGACGCCGGCCTTTTCTGCCACGGCTTTCTGTGCGATGCGGAACGCTTCCAGGTCGGTGATATCAGCCGAATCGAACTGAGTCACGTGCGGGATGTTCAACCAGCTGCGGTGCAGGCTCGACGCGCCGATTTGCATCAGGCGAGTCATCGGCACTTCTTCGGTTTCACCGAAGCGGCTGAAGTCCACGACCGGAATCGGCGGGATGCCCGCGCCGCCGGTTGCGCCAGCCGCAGCGGCCGGTGCTTCCTTGGCCTTCTGCATCATCGCTTTGACGTAAACCTGCACGTCTTCTTTGAGGATGCGACCGTGCGGACCGCTTGCGCCAACCGCGTTCAGCTCGACGCCGAATTCACGGGCCAGTTGGCGAACAGCCGGGCCGGCGTGAACCTTGGCGCCAGGCTTGGCCGGGGCAGCAGCAGGTGCGGCCGCTACCGGTGCGGCAGCGGGTGCAGCGGCGGCTGGAGCAGAAGCGGCAGGTGCGGCAGCAGCGGCCGGGGCCGGTGCAGCAGCAGGCGCAGCGCCTTTGATTTTCAGCTTCAGGATCAGGTCGCCGGTACCGACTTCGTCATCCAGCTTGATGGAAACGCTTTCCACCACGCCAGCGGCAGGCGATGGAATTTCCATGCTCGCCTTGTCGGATTCCAGGGTGATCAGCGACTGGTCGGCGGTGACGGTGTCGCCAGCCTTGACCAGCACTTCGATGATCTTGGCCTTGCCCGACGAGCCGATGTCCGGGACATGAATGTCCTGAACGCTGTCGGCAACCGGTGCAGCCGGGGCCGCAGCGGCTGGCGCTGGAGCAGCAGCAGCGGCAGGTGCAGCCGCCTGAGCTGGCGCGGCCGCAGCAGGGGCCGCAGCACCCGCCACTTCCAGGTCCAGGATCAGATCGCCGGTGCCGACTTCGTCATTGAGCTTGACGCTGATGGCCTTGACCACGCCAGCGGCAGGCGATGGGATTTCCATGCTTGCCTTGTCGGATTCCAGGGTGATCAACGACTGGTCAGCCGCGACGGTATCGCCAACCTTGACCTGGATCTCGATGATCTGGGCCTTGCCCGACGAACCGATGTCCGGCACGTGCACTTGCTGAACCGAAGCGGCAGCAGGCGCGGCAGCCGGAGCAGCGGCGGCAGGTGCAGCAGCCGGTTTCGCTTCAGCCTTGGCAGCCGGCGCAGCAGCGGCAGGCGCAGGGGCCGGCGCAGCGGCACCTTCGACTTCCAGCTCCAGCAATTCGTCGCCTTCTTTCAGGCGATCACCCAGCTTCACTTTCAGGCTCTTGATGATGCCGGCTTTCGGCGCAGGCACTTCCATGCTCGCCTTGTCCGACTCAAGCGTCAGGATGCTCTGGTCGGCTTCGATACGGTCGCCGACCTTCACAAAGAGTTCGATTACTTCACCTTCACCGCTGCCGATGTCAGGTACTCGAATGAGTTCGCTCACAGATTGTCTCCTCAGCAGTCCAGTGGGTTGCGTTTTTCCGGGTTGATCCCGAACTTGACGATAGCTTCAGCCACCACCTTAGGTTCGATATCACCACGGTCAGCCAAGGCTTCCAGGGCTGCCAACACCACAAAATGACGGTCGACTTCGAAGAAGTGACGCAGCTTTTTACGGCTGTCACTGCGACCGAAACCGTCGGTGCCCAGGACTTTGAATTCCTTGGACGGGACCCACTGACGAATTTGTTCAGCGAACAGCTTCATGTAGTCGGTAGACGCGATGACCGGACCTTTACGGCCGTTCAGGCATTCTTCGACGTAGCTCAGCTTAGGCTTCTGGCCCGGGTGCAGACGGTTGCTGCGCTCCACGGCCAGGCCGTCGCGACGCAGTTCGTTGAAGCTGGTAACGCTCCACACGTCAGCGCCGACGTTGAACTCTTCACGCAGGATCTTCGCGGCTTCGCGGACTTCACGCAGGATGGTGCCGGAGCCCATCAGCTGAACGTGGTGCGCCGCTTCGCGGGTGTCTTCTTCGAGCAGGTACATGCCCTTGATGATGCCTTCCTCGACACCGGCCGGCATGGCTGGCTGCTGGTAGGACTCGTTCATCACGGTGATGTAGTAGAAAACGTCCTGCTGCTCTTCGGTCATCTTCTTCATGCCGTCCTGGATGATCACCGCCAGCTCATAGCCGTAGGTTGGATCAAAGGTGCGGCAGTTCGGGATGGTGCCGGCCAGGATGTGGCTGTGACCATCTTCGTGTTGCAGGCCTTCGCCGTTCAGCGTGGTCCGGCCGGCGGTGCCGCCGATCAGGAAGCCACGGGTACGGCTGTCGCCAGCGGCCCAGGCGAGGTCGCCGATACGCTGGAAGCCGAACATCGAGTAGAAGATGTAGAACGGCAGCATTGGCTGGTTGTGGCTGGAGTACGAAGTACCGGCAGCGATGAAGGAGCTCATGGCGCCCGCTTCGTTGATGCCTTCTTCGAGGATCTGGCCCTTCTTGTCTTCCTTGTAGAACATCACCTGGTCTTTATCGACTGGCTCGTAGAGCTGGCCGACGGACGAGTAGATGCCCAACTGACGGAACATGCCTTCCATACCGAAGGTACGGGCTTCGTCCGGGATGATCGGAACGATGCGCGAGCCGATTTCCTTGTCCTTGACCAGTTGCGCGAGGATCCGCACGAAGGCCATGGTGGTGGAAATCTCACGGTCGCCCGAGCCGTCAAGGATGGCCTTGAGGGTGTCGAGTGGCGGCGTCGGGATGTTGAAGCTTTGCGCGCGGCGCTGTGGCACGAAACCGCCCAGTGCAGTGCGGCGCTCGCTCAGGTAGCGGGCTTCGGCGCTGTTGGGTTCTGGCTTGAAGAACGGCAGGTTTTCCAGCTCTTCGTCGCGTACTGGGATGTCGAAACGATCGCGGAACAGCTTCAGGCTTTCAACATCAACCTTCTTGGTGTTGTGCGCAGTGTTCTTCGCTTCGCCGGCACCGGTGCCATAACCCTTGATGGTCTTGGCCAGGATGACGGTCGGTTGTTCTTTGTGGTTGACCGCTTCGTGGTACGCCGCGTAGACCTTGTACGGGTCGTGGCCGCCACGGTTGAGTTTCCAGATCTCGTCGTCGGACAAGTCTGCAACCATCGCCTTGAGTTCTGGCGAGTTGAAGAAGTGTTCACGCACGAACGCGCCGTCTTTGGCTTTGTAGTTCTGGTACTCGCCGTCGATGACTTCGTCCATGCGACGTTGCAGGATACCGTCGACGTCTTTGGCCAGCAGTGGGTCCCAGAAACGGCCCCAGATGACTTTGGTCACGTTCCACTGAGCACCGCGGAACACGCCTTCGAGTTCCTGGATGATCTTGCCGTTGCCGCGAACCGGGCCGTCGAGGCGCTGCAGGTTGCAGTTGATGACGAAGATCAGGTTGTCGAGCTTCTCGCGGCCAGCCAGGGAGATGGCGCCCAGGGATTCCGGCTCGTCGCACTCGCCGTCGCCCAGGAAGCACCAGACTTTCTGCTTGCCTTCAGGGATGAAGCCACGGGCTTCCAGGTACTTCATGAAGCGTGCCTGGTAGATCGCCTGGATCGGGCCAAGACCCATGGATACCGTCGGGAACTGCCAGAAATCAGGCATCAGCCAAGGGTGCGGATAGGACGACAAGCCCTGGCCGTCGACTTCCTGGCGGAAGTTGTTCATTTGTTCTTCGGTGATGCGGCCTTCCATGAACGCACGGGCGTAAACGCCTGGCGAGGTGTGGCCCTGGAAGTAGATCAGGTCGCCGCCGTGTTCGTCGGTCGGGGCCTGGAAGAAGTAGTTGAAGCCGATGTCGTACAAAGTGGCGCTGGAGGCGAAGCTGGAGATGTGACCGCCCAGGTCCGAATCTTTCAGGTTCGTACGCATCACCATGGCCATCGCGTTCCAGCGAACCAACGAGCGAATGCGGCGTTCCATGAACAGGTCGCCAGGCATGCGTGCTTCGTGGGTCACAGGAATGGTGTTGCGGTATGGCGTGGTGATGGCGTAAGGCAATTGCGAACCGCTGCGGGTTGCCAATTCGCCCATACGGGTCATCAGATAGTGAGCGCGGTCTTCGCCTTCTTTGTCGAGAACCGATTCCAGGGCGTCCAGCCATTCCTGGGTTTCGACGGGATCGAGGTCTTGCATGGCTTGCTCCAGGGCGGAAAGGCTTCCAGAATCGGTTGCCTGAGTTTGCGACTGGCCTTGTGGGCAGACGATATAAATTCTTGGATTGCCGAGAGGTTGTTCCGGCGGCGTGTAGTTTTACTACAAATCAACGGGCATTTCAGCCTTTCGAATGTATAGACGAGTAGTAAAACTACAGATGAATGGCTTGTGGCCTCCGGCTGCGTTGTGAGAATAATCGTTAAGGTTGGTCTTTTGCCAACCAGAAAAGGTGAAAGCTTGATGTTGGCTGCCAAAATAAAAGAAATTTCAGCTATTTCTAACCTTTGTTCGACAGTCGGTCACGTAGCGTGTTTTCAAGAATCACTACATGCAGCCCTTCACACGCCGATCAAGGATAGACCATGACCCTGCCTTCGCTTGCCGAACTGCCCGCCATTCTTGAGCCGTTGGTCACCCGTGCCGAGCAGTCGTTCCGTGCGGCCGTTGCCTTATTAGAAGACGATCATGGTCTGTCGACCTGGACGCCAGAGCGCTGGGCGCAATTGGCCCGCGTCAGCGCCGCCAGCGACTTCGTGATTGAACAGAGCGTTCGTGACCCTTTGATGTTGCTCGCGCTGGTGCAGTCCGGTGAACTGGATCGCGCTTTTGCCCCCGGCGAACTGTGCGCGCAGATTGCGGCGGCGGTGAATGCGGCGGAAAGCGAAGATGAACTCGGCCGGGTCCTGCGCCGTCAGCGCACCCGCCAGCAAGTGCGGATCATCTGGCGCGACCTGACCCGCCAGGCCGATCTGGTCCAGACCTGCCGCGACCTCTCGGACATGGCCGATGCGAGCATCGATCAGGCCTATCAGTGGTTGTACGCGCGGCATTGCCAGCAATTCGGCGTGCCCACCGGCCGGCGCAGCGGCGAGCCGCAGCAAATGGTCATCCTCGGCATGGGCAAGCTCGGCGCCGTGGAGCTGAACCTGTCCTCCGACATCGACCTGATCTTCGCCTACCCCGAAGGCGGCGAAACCGTGGGCGTGAAGCGCTCGCTGGATAACCAGGAGTTTTTCATTCGCCTGGGCCAGCGTCTGATCAAGGCCCTGGACCCGATGACCGTCGATGGTTTCGTGTTCCGCGTCGACATGCGCCTGCGGCCTTACGGTTCCGCCGGTGCACTGGTCTTGAGCTTCAACGCGCTGGAGCAGTATTACCAGGATCAGGGCCGCGACTGGGAACGCTACGCGATGATCAAGTCGCGGGTGGTGGCCGGCGATCAAGTGGCCGGCGCGCAATTGCAGGAAATGCTGCGCCCGTTCGTTTACCGGCGTTACCTGGACTTCTCCGCCATCGAAGCGCTGCGCACCATGAAGCAGCTGATCCAGCAGGAAGTGCGGCGCAAAGGCATGGCCGACAACATCAAGCTCGGCTCCGGCGGCATTCGTGAAGTCGAGTTCATCGCCCAGGCGTTCCAGCTGATCCACGGCGGTCGCGACCTGAGTCTGCAACAACGTCCGCTATTAAAAGTCTTGAGCACCCTGGAAGGTCAGGGTTATCTGCCGGCACCGGTGATCGCCGAGCTGCGCAACGGGTATGAATTCCTGCGTTACACCGAACACGCGATCCAGGCGATTGCCGATCGCCAGACCCAGATGCTGCCGGACGGCGCACAGGATCAGGCGCGGATTGCTTACATGCTCGGCTTTGCCGATTGGGATGCGTTCCACGAGCGGCTGATGTATTGGCGCGGTCGCGTGGCTTGGCACTTCGCTCAGGTGATTGCCGATCCCGATGAAGAGGAAGGCACTGAGGCCGAAGTGGTGGTCGGTGGTGAATGGCTGCCGTTGTGGGAAGAGTCCCAGGACGAAGAGGCCGCGTGCCGGCAATTGGAGCAGGGCGGCTTTGCGGATGCTTCCAAGGCCCTGAAAACCTTGGCCAGCCTGCGCGGCAGTCCGCAGTTGCGCGCCATGCAGCGTTTGGGGCGCGAACGCCTCGATGCCTTTATCCCACGGTTGCTGGCCCAGGCGGTGGAACACGCCAATCCAGACCTGGTGCTGGAACGGGTGCTGCCCTTGGTGGAAGCCGTGGCTCGGCGTTCGGCTTATTTAGTGTTGCTCACGGAAAACCCCAGCGCGCTGCGGCGCTTGCTGACCCTGTGCGCCGCGAGTCCATGGATTGCCGAGCAGATCACCCGTTTCCCGTTGTTGCTCGATGAGTTGCTCAACGAAGGCCGCCTGTTCAAGCCGCCGCTGGCGCCGGAACTGGCCGCCGAATTGCGCGAGCGCCTGACGCGGATCCCCGAGGACGACCTCGAACAGCAGATGGAAGCCCTGCGCCATTTCAAACTGGCGCACCGCTTGCGTGTTGCTGCCTCGGAAATCGCCGGCAGCCTGCCGTTGATGAAAGTCAGCGATTACCTGACCTGGCTCGCCGAAGCGATCCTCGAACAAGTGCTGGCCCTGGCCTGGCGTCAAACTGTGGCCAAATACGGCACGCCGCTGCGCACCGATGGCACCTTGTGCGATCCCGGCTTCGTGATTGTCGGTTATGGGAAGGTCGGCGGCCTGGAATTGGGGCATGGTTCGGACCTGGACCTGGTGTTTATCCACGACGGCGATCCGCAAGCGGAAACCGACGGGGCCAAGCCGATTGATGGCGCGCAGTTCTTTACGCGGCTGGGGCAGCGGATCATTCACTTGCTCACGGCGCAGACCAACTCCGGTCAGTTGTACGAAGTGGACATGCGTTTGCGACCGTCCGGTGCGTCGGGGTTGCTGGTGAGTTCCCTCGGGGCGTTTGCCCGGTATCAGGAAAACGAGGCCTGGACCTGGGAGCATCAGGCGCTGGTGCGGGCGCGGGTGCTGGTGGGCAGTCAGGAAGTCGGCCAGGCGTTCGAGAAGGTTCGGGCGGCGATTCTGGGCAAGGCCCGGGATCTGCCGACCTTGCGCCAGGAGGTCAGCGAGATGCGCGCCAAGATGCGCGATAACCTCGGCAGCAAGAGCACCGCCGCCGGCACCGGGGCAAATGCCTTCGAGGCCACGGCGCCGTTCGATCTCAAGCAGGACGCCGGAGGTATCGTCGATATTGAATTTATGGTGCAATACGCGGCCCTGGCGTGGTCCGAACAGCACCCGTCATTGCTGCGCTGGACCGACAACATCCGCATTCTGGAAGAGTTGGAAAAGGCAGGACTGATGCCCGTCGAAGACGCGAGCCTGCTGCGCGAGGCCTATAAAGCCTACCGCTCCGCCGCGCACCGACAGGCCTTGCAGAAGGATCCCGGGGTGATTCCAGGCGACCAGTTCGTGGACGAACGGCGGCAAGTGTCGCGGATCTGGCGTGAGCTGGGGCTAAGCTGAAGCTGATTTGGAATGTGGCTGGCTTTTGTGGCGAGGGGGCTTGCCCCCGTTAGAGTGCGAAGCGCTCCCAAATCAGATTGCGCGGTCCGTCAGATGAAAATGCAGTGGCAGGTTTTGGGTCTGCTTCGCAGCCCAGCGGGAGCAAGCTCCCTCGCCACGAGATTTATGTAAATTGACACAGATGTCATAAATACAATGTGTATAAATTGACTCGAATATGCATGAAATTGATCCGACGAGCCCCAACCGGCTCGTCCAAATGACCTGCCGGCCAAGGCTGCAGGTGCTGGATTCTCGAGGCGGGGAGGCGTATGCCTCCCCGGTTCGTTTTTGGAAACCACATGAAAATTCTGATCGTTGGGCCCAGTTGGGTCGGTGACATGGTGATGGCGCAGACACTGTTTCAGTGTCTCAAGCAACGCCACCCGCAGTGCGAAATCGACGTGCTGGCCCCCGAGTGGAGCCGGCCGATCCTTGAGCGTATGCCCGAAGTGCGTCAGGCCTTGAGCTTCCCGCTCGGCCACGGCGCCCTTGAGCTGGCGACCCGTCGGCGCATCGGCAAATCCCTGGCCGGCCAGTACGACCAGGCGATCCTGCTGCCCAATTCCCTGAAGTCGGCGCTGGTGCCGTTCTTCGCCGGCATCCCGAAACGCACCGGCTGGCGTGGCGAATTCCGCTACGGCCTGCTCAATGACGTGCGCACCCTGGATAAAGAACGTTACCCGTTGATGATCGAGCGCTTCATGGCCCTGGCCTACGAGCGTGGCGCTGAGCTGCCGCAACCGTATCCACGGCCGAGCCTGCAAATCGACCCGATCACCCGCGAAGCCGCACTGGCCAAATTCGGCCTGACCCTGGATCGTCCTGTATTGGCCCTGTGCCCTGGCGCCGAGTTTGGCGAGTCCAAGCGCTGGCCGTCCGAGCACTACGCCAAGGTCGCCGAAACCAAGATCCGCGAAGGCTGGCAAGTCTGGCTGTTCGGCTCGAAAAACGATCACGCGGTGGGCGAAGACATCCGCGCGCGGCTGATTCCCGGTTTGCGTGAAGAGTCGGTGAACCTCAGCGGCGGCACGTCCCTGGCCGAGGCCATCGACCTGATGTCCTGCGCCGATGCCGTGGTGTCCAACGACTCCGGCCTGATGCACGTCGCCGCTGCGCTGAACCGTCCGCTGGTGGCGGTCTACGGCTCGACCTCGCCGGGCTTCACGCCGCCGCTGGCCGAGCACGTCGAGATCGTGCGCCTGGGCCTCGAATGCAGCCCGTGCTTTGATCGCACCTGCCGCTTCGGCCATTACAACTGCCTGCGTCAGTTGGAGCCGCAACCGGTCAATGAAGCCTTGCAGCGGTTGCAGGGCACTGTGGTCGAGGTCAATTAGTTTGCGGGTACTGTTGATCAAGACTTCCTCGCTGGGCGACGTGATTCACGCGTTGCCAGCGTTGACCGACGCGGCGCGGGCGATCCCCGGCATCACGTTCGACTGGGTGGTGGAAGAAGGCTTCGCCGAGATTCCGACCTGGCACCCGGCTGTGGGCAAGGTGATCCCGGTGGCGGTCCGGCGCTGGCGCAAAAACATCTGGCAGACCATCAAGAGCGGCGAGTGGAAACGCTTCAAACAAAGCGTTCGCGCCACCAAATATGATCTGGTGATCGACGCCCAGGGCCTGCTGAAAAGTGCCTGGCTGACGCGCTACGTCAAGGCGCCGGTGGCCGGGCTGGACAAGGATTCGGCTCGCGAGCCGATGGCTGCGCGTTTCTACTCCCGACGTTTGTCCGTGGGCCGTGGTCAGCACGCGGTCGAGCGAGTTCGTCAGTTGTTTGCGTTGGCTCTGGGCTACGACTTGCCCAAGGGTTTGGGCGATTACGGGCTGAGCGTCGAGCGCCTGGTGGAACTGCCGCGCAAGAATCCATACGTGCTGTTCCTGCACGGCACCACATGGGACACCAAGCACTGGCCCGAAGCCTACTGGCGCGAGTTGGCCGAGCGTGTCGGTCACCTCGGTGTGGCGGTGAAGCTGCCGTGGGGCAATCCGATCGAGAAGGCCCGCGCCGAGCGCATCGCCGCCGGTTTCCGCCATGTCGAAGTGCTGCCCAAATTGAACCTGGCCGGTGTCGGCAAGGTTTTGGCCGGCGCGCAAGCGTGCGTGGCGGTGGACACTGGCCTCGGTCACTTGGCCGCCGCGCTGGACGTGCCGACCCTGTCGCTGTTCGGCCCGACCAACCCGGGCCTGACCGGCGCCTATGGCAAGGCGCAGATTCACATCGCCAGCGACTTTCCCTGCGCGCCGTGCCTGCAAAAGAAATGCACCTATCAACCGACGGCCGAAGACGCCCGTCAGTTCGACCTGAAACGCGAGTGGCCTCTGTGCTTCACGCGTCTGAATCCCCAGCGTGTCGCCAGCCGACTGAGCACGTTGTTACTGGCTGAGGAGCTGCGCTGATGCAATTGGCTTTTGTCCTTTATAAATATTTCCCGTTTGGCGGATTGCAGCGCGATTTCATGCGCATCGCCCTGGAATGTCAGCAGCGCGGGCATCAGATTCGCGTCTACACGCTGATCTGGGAAGGCGACGTGCCGTCGGGTTTTGAAGTGCTGGTGGCGCCGGTCAAAGCGTTCTTCAACCATCGGCGCAACGAAAAGCTCAGCGAATGGATGGAGGCCGACCTGGCCAAGCGTCCGGTGGATCGCCTGATCGGTTTCAACAAGATGCCGGGCCTGGACGTCTACTACGCCGCCGACGGCTGCTTCGAAGACAAGGCGCAGAACCTGCGCAACTCGCTGTACCGGCGCTGGGGCCGCTACCGGCACTTCGCCGAATACGAGCGCGCGGTGTTTGCCAAGGACGCCAAGACCGAAGTGCTGATGATTTCCGAAGTGCAGCAGCCGCTGTTCATCAAGCATTACGACACGCCGCTGGAACGCTTCCATCTGCTGCCACCGGGCATTTCCCAGGACCGTCGCGCGCCAGCGAATGCGGCTGAGATACGCGCCGAATTCCGTCGCGAGTTCAACCTCAAGGATGACGATTTGCTGCTGGTGCAGATCGGCTCCGGGTTCAAGACCAAGGGTGTGGATCGCAGCCTCAAGTCATTGGCGGCGTTGCCCGCTGATCTGAAGAAACGCACCCGGCTGTTTGTAATTGGCCAGGATGACCCCAAATTGTTCCAGATGCAGAGCGCCACACTGGGGCTCGGCGACAACGTGACGTTCCTCAAGGGTCGCAGCGATATCCCGCGTTTCCTGTTGGGCGCCGACTTGTTGATCCATCCGGCGTACAACGAAAACACCGGCACGGTGCTGCTTGAGGCGCTGGTCGCCGGGTTGCCGGTGCTGGTCAGCGCGGTGTGTGGTTACGCCCATTACATCGCCGAGGCCGACGCCGGCCTGGTGCTGGACGACCCCTTCGAGCAGGCGCAACTCACGCAGTACCTGACCGGCATGTTGAATGACGCTCAAGCACGGGCGGCCTGGAGCCGCAACGGTCTGGCCTTCGCCGAGACGGCCGACCTCTACAGCATGCCGCAACACGCGGCCGATGTGATTCTGGCGGAGCACGCTTAATGAAGTTGATGCTGGCTGAACCGTTCAAAAGCCTGTGGGCCGGACGTGACCCGTTCGCCGAAGTCGAGGGCTTGCAGGGCGAGGTGTACCGCGAGCTTGAAGCGCGCCGGACCCTGCGCACTGAAGTGAACGGCAACGGGTTTTTCGTGAAAATCCACCGTGGCATCGGCTGGGGCGAGATCTTCAAGAACCTGCTCACCGCCAAGCTGCCGGTACTCGGCGCGGGCCAGGAATGGAAAGCCATCCAGCGCCTGCAAGACGTCGGCGTGCCGACCATGACCGCTGTGGCGTACGGCGAGAAGGGCAGCAACCCGGCGGACCAGCACTCGTTCATCGTCACCGAAGAATTGGCGCCGACCGTCAGCCTCGAAGATTTCAGTATCGACTGGGTCAAGAGTCCGCCTGAGCCGAAACTCAAGCGCGCACTGATCGCCGAAGTCGCGCGCATGACCGGCATGATGCACCGCGCCGGGGTCAACCATCGCGACTGCTACATCTGCCACTTCCTGCTGCACACCGACAAACCGGTGTCGGCCGACGACTTCAAGCTCTCGGTGATCGACCTGCACCGCGCCCAGACCCGCCCGGCGATTACCCAGCGCTGGCGCAACAAGGACCTGGCGGCGCTGTACTTTTCGGCCCTGGACATCGGCCTGACCCAGCGCGACAAATTGCGTTTCCTCAAGGGCTACTTCCAGCAGCCATTGCGCCAGATCCTGGCCGAGGAAGCGGCGCTGCTTGCCTGGCTCGAAGGCAAGGCCAACAAGCTTTACGACCGTAAACTGCGATACGGGGATGCGCTCTGATGCCGGGTTGGAGACTGGAACCTGCTTACAGCGATCTGGCGGAAGATTTTGGCAGTCTTGAGGCGGTCTTCGCGCTTCAGGGCGAGCGCCTGACGCGCGACCCGTTGTCCGAGGTGATTCGAGTCGAGCGCAACGGCGTCAATTATTACGTCAAGCGCTACGTCGGCGCTGGCAAAGGCCTGCGTCGTTACCTGGGCAAGCCACGAGTGAAAGCCGAATGGCAGAATCTCAAGCGCTTCGCCAAGTGGGGCATCCCCACCGCCGAAGTGGTGGCCTGGGGCCTGGAGCGTCGTGGTGCGGCGTACGACCGTGGGGCGATGATCACCCGCGAGTTGCCGCACACCGAAGACTTGTCGGCCCTGGCTGACCGGCATGACCCGAAACTGGCGGATCGCGCCTGGGTCGACGGTGTCAGTCGGCAGTTGGCGGGTTACACCCGGACCATGCACGACAATCGCTTCACTCATAACGATTTGAAGTGGCGCAACCTGCTGATCGATGACGAAGCCAAACTGTTCCTGATCGATTGCCCCAACGGCGATTTCTGGCGCGGCTTCTGGCTCAAATACCGCATCACCAAGGACCTGGCCTGTCTCGACAAGGTGGCCAAGTATCACCTGTCCGCTACCCAGCGCCTGCGCTTTTACCTGCAATATCGCGGACGGACCCGGCTCAACGCGGCCGACAAAAAACGCATCCGGCACGTGGTGAGATTCTTCGAGGGACGCGAATGACTGATTTTCTGGCCGCTGAAGACCAGGTGCTGCTTGAGCGCCATGGTCTCAGCACTTTCGACGCCCTCTGGGCCAAGCAGCTCGACGCGGTGGATGAACCCAACACCGCGGGTGGCGGCTGGAGCAGTGTGTTTCGGCTGGACCTGGAAGGTCAGGGCTTTTACCTCAAGCGCCAGAGCAACTACCTGACGCGGACCTTGCATGCACCGTTCGGCGAACCGAGTTTTGCTCGCGAGTTTCGTAACATCACCCGCTATCAAAAGATGGGCATCCCGGCGCTGCAAGCGGCGTTCTTCGGTGAGCGCAAGGTCGACGGCGAAGTCCGGGCGATTCTGCTGACCCGTGCCCTGGATGGCTGGGATGACCTGGATTCGCTGTTGCAGCGCTGGTCGGACCTGAGCCCGGCGCAGCACTCGGCGATTCTGCACGCCTGTGGGCAACTGGCGCGGCGCCTGCATGGCGTGCGACAGGTCCACGGTTGCTTCTACCCCAAACACATTTTCCTGCGGGCCACCGGCGACGGTTACCAGGCGCAATTGATCGACCTGGAAAAGACCCGGCCCTTGCTGTTCGGTCAGCGTGACCGGATCAAGGATCTGGAACCGTTGCTGCGTCGGGCGCCGGAATGGACCGAAAGCCAGCTGCGCGAGATGTTGGCCAGCTATGTGGATCAGTCGCCGGCCAGTTCGCTGGTAGACACCTGGGTTTCACGACTCACCGCGCGGCGCAGTCACAAGGAGACGCGTTGATGCGTTTGTCCGACCTGAAAAACGCCGGCCGCAGCCCGAGCCTGCCGTTGAACATTCCATTGGCCGATGCCGCCGGGCCTGCCGAGTTGCAACTGTTGAGTCTGTTGCGGGTGTTGCCGGGGCAGCGTTATGTGGGCGCGGGCGTCTGGCGTGGCCGGCCGGTGCTGGCCAAATTGCTGGTCGGCAGCAAAGCGGCGCGGCATTTCCAGCGTGAGCGCGATGGCGTGCGTTTGCTCGCCGATCAGGGCCTGACGACGCCGCAGTTGTTGGCGGATGGGCTGAAGGATGGCGAGGGCGGCTGGCTGCTGTTCGAGTTCATCGAAGGCGCCGAGAGCCTGGGCGAGACCTGGAAAAAAGTTGAACACCAGCCAGTGCTGGCAGACATGCAAGGTGCCGTGCTGGCCGAGGCGTTGGGCGCCATTGGCCAAATGCATCGCAAGGGCCTGTGGCAGGAAGACTTGCATCTGGACAACCTGCTGCGTCAGCGCGGTCGGTTGTACCTGATCGATGGCGGCGGCGTCTGCGCCGAAACCCCTGGCCAGCCGCTGTCGCGACAGAAAGTCCTGGAAAACCTCGGGGTGTTTTTCGCCCAGTTGCCCAAGTCGCTGGAACCGTTCACCGAAGAACTGCTGGTGTATTACCTGTTGAGCAACGGCGAGCACGCGTTGCCGATGGAAGCCTTGCAGAAGCAGATCGACAAGGTTCGGCGCTGGCGCTTGAAAGACTTCCTGATCAAGTGTGGCCGCGAATGCACGCTGTTCAGCGTCCAGCGCGGGGCCTTCGGCTTGCGGGCGATTCGTCGCGAGGAAGAAGCCGCGATGGTGCCGGTGCTGGAGCAGGCCGATGCCTTGCTCGATCAGGGCCACTTGTACAAGACCGGCGGCGCGGCGAGCGTCGGCAAGGTCGAGGCGGGCGGGCGCACGCTGGTGATCAAACGCTACAACATCAAGGGCTTTGCCCATTGGCTCAAACGCTTCTGGCGCCCGAGTCGCGCCTGGCATTCCTGGCGCGAAGGCAATCGCCTGGAGTTCCTGGGTATCGCCACGCCGAAGCCATTGGCGGTGCTGGAGAAGCGTTTTCTCTGGCTGCGCAGCCGGGCTTATCTGGTGACCGAGTACCTGTCGGGGCCGGACATCATCGAGCGCTTTGCGCCGTATGTTGAGAGTGGTGCTGCGCCGGAAAATGAACTGCTGGCGCTGGATCATCTGTTCGCGGAACTGATTCGCGAGCGGATCAGCCATGGCGATTTCAAGGGTCACAATCTGTTCTGGCAGCAGGATCGTTGGGCGCTGATCGATCTGGATTCGATGTGTCAGCACGGCTCGGCGGGCAGCTTCGCCCCGGCGTATGCGCGGGATCGGGCGCGATTCATGCGCAACTGGCCTGAGAGCAGCGCGCTGTATCAGGTGATTGATCAACGATTGCCGAAGGACATCTCCAGCCCGGTCTGAATCCCGATCCGTCATCGGAGGACAAGTTCTTAAGAACTGTCCTACATGATCCACAGACCCCATGAACTGTGCCCTGAACAACCCCGATGCTAGTTTGCCTGACGATTTCGACAGGCAGATTTTGATGAAGAAAATGGCGGTTGTACTGGGCGCATGTTCACTGACCTTATCCGGCTGCGGCACCGCGCTGACGGTGCTGCAAGACGACGCCGACGCCGCTCGCGGCCTCAGGAAACAAAAGACCTATTGCCAATCCATCCCCCGCGTCTACAGCGGCCTGGCCTATGACTTCTGCGTACTGAACGCACCGCCCGACCCCACCGGGGTTCTGGTGCCGCTGGTGTTGCTGGACTTGGGCCTGTCGGGGGCCTTGGACACGGTGGTCTTGCCGTACACGATCTATCGGCAGGGCACCGACGGCAATATCGCGATTTATTGGCGGGCGGGGCGTGGGTAACTCACTTGCCTCAACAACTCTTTCTTTTTGAAAACCAAAGCGATAGCGATAGCGAAGCCAATGCTGATAGGAAGAGGCTGTTGCCTTCGGCTGGGAAGTACAGCGACTTCATCGTTTATGTCGACGAGAGCGGCGACCATGGAATGCAAAAGCTAGACCCAAACTATCCAATGTTTGTGTTGGCATTCTGTGTTTTTCATAAAAGGCATTATTGCGAAAAGGTCATTCCTTCCCTTCAGAAATTTAAATTCAATCACATGGGGCACGATCTGATCGGTCTGCATGAATTGGAAATTCGGAGGGAAAAGGGCGAATTTTCCGGACTCTTCCTGTCCAGGCAACACAAACATGCCTTTCTCGATGAGCTGACGGACATTATTGAGGCCAGCAATTTCGTCCTGATCAGTTGCGTGATCGACAAGGCCGTCCTCCGCGAAAAAGAGGGATCTGTTCACAATCCTTATCACGTCGCACTCGGCTTCTGCTTGGAAACGCTTTATGAGTTTTTGCAGGAAAAGAACCAGCAGAGCGCATTGACTCATGTGATTTTCGAGCGACGGGGGAAGAGAGAGGATAACGAGCTTGACTTGGAGTTTCGCCGCATGCGCGATGGCGCGAACCGATTGGGCTTTAAGCTGCCGTTCGAAATCGTCTTTGCAACCAAACAAGTGAATTCCACGGGGCTACAGCTGGCGGACCTCGTTGCAAGACCCATTGGTATGAGCGTTTTGCGGTCGGGGCAGGAAAATCGTGCCTTTGACGTGCTCAAACGTAAGTTTTATTGCAGTGGTGGCCGTAATCATGTGGGAGAGGGTTTCGAAAATTGGGGTTTAAAGATTTTCCCGCGCTCAGAAAGCGAAAAGCCCCGATGAAACTCACCGAGGCTAGAACGCCGACCAGGTTCTCCCAGTCCACTTGCGCAGGAGTCTATGTCGTGGTCGCGTGTCTGTCAACGCGCGACCCCGCCGCTTCCCGCTAGAGGTTTGCCAGCGCTTTTACGCTATAATCCCGCCCTTTAGCTGTCTCTCGCCCCTTGCGAGGGCACATTAATTTTTGAGGCGCTTGTCGCCTGAATGCAGACTAAAGAGGCTAGACCCCTGTGGCATTGACGATTCTTGGCCTGTCCGGCGCCCTTAGCCATGATCCTTCCGCAGCCTTGTACATCGACGGCAAGCTGGTCGCGGCGGCTGAGGAAGAGCGCTTCGTACGCGATAAACATGCAAAGAACCGCATGCCCTACGAATCGGCGAAGTTCTGCCTCGAACAGGCAGGCATCAAGCCGTCCGACGTTGATGTGGTCGCGATTCCGTTCGCCCCGATCAGCCTGTTCGGCAAGGCACGCTGGCACTACGCCAAGCGTTACTGGTACGCCCCGGACCGCGCCCTCGACGCGATCCTGATGGGCAACCGTCGCTACAAGCGCTATCGCAACAAGATCGTGTTCTGCCTTGAACAACTGGGCTTCGACCCGAAGAAAATCAAGATCGAGCCGGTCGAGCACCACCTGGCCCACGCCTCCAGCGCTTACCACTGCTCCGGTTTCAAAGAGAAAACCGCGATCCTGGGGATCGACGGCAAGGGTGAGTACGCCACGACCTTCTTCGGTTATGGCGAAAACGGCAAGATCCACAAGATCAAGGAATTCTTCGATCCGGACTCCCTCGGCGGCCTGTATGGCGCGATCACCGAGTTCCTCGGTTTCGAGATGCTCGACGGCGAGTTCAAGGTCATGGGCATGGCGCCGTACGGCGACGCCAGCAAATACGATTTCTCGCGCCTGGCGTCGTTTGAAAACGGCGAACTGGTGATCAACACCGACTACGCCAACGTCATCGGCCTGCGTCGTTATAAAGAGAAGGGCAAAGGCTTCTACTTCTCGCCGAAGCTGATCGAGTGGCTGGGTCCAAAGCGCGAAGGCGACATCGCCGACGAGCCGTACATCCACTACGCCGCCAGCATGCAAGCGCTGTTCGAAAAGATCTCGCTGCAGATGATCGACCACTACCTGGGCGACGTGCTCAAGGAAACCGGCAAGCTGGCCTTCGCTGGTGGCTGTGCGTTGAACGTCAAGCTGAACCAGAAAATCATCGCCCGCGACGACGTCAAGGAACTGTTCGTGCAGCCTGCGTCGGGTGATGCCGGTACGGCGGTGGGTGCAGCGGCCTATGTGTCCCACGCCCGTGGCGTACCGGTCGAGAAGATGGAACACGTCTACCTCGGCCCGTCCTACAGCAACGAAGACGTGATCGCCGCGTGCGCCCGTCACCCGAGCAAGCCGGCCTGGCGCAAGATCGAGAACATGCCGGAAAACATCGCCAAGATCATGGTCGACGGCAACCCGGTGGCCTGGTTCCAGGGACGCATGGAGTTCGGTCCGCGTGCCTTGGGCGGTCGTTCGATCATTGGTTGCCCGAGTGCCACCGGCGTGGCTGACCGTATCAACCACCAGATCAAGTTCCGCGAGCGCTGGAGGCCTTTCTGCCCGTCGATGCTCGACACCGTGGCTCCGCAGATGATCAAGGTCGATCACCCGGCGCCGTTCATGACCTTCACCTTTGAAGTGGCGGAGGAGTGGAAGACCCGCGTGCCGGAAGTCGTCCACGAAGACGGCACGTCCCGGGCCCAGGTGCTCAAGCGCGAATACAACCCGCGCTACTACGACATGATGAAAGCGCTGGAAGTGCTGACCGGCAACGGCGTGTCGCTGAACACCTCGCTCAACCGTCGTGGCGAGGCAATGATCTGCTCGCCGACCGACGCTCTGAACATGTTCTTCGGCTCCGACCTGCAATACCTGATCATGGAAGACATTCTGGTGGTCAAAGAAGGCGCGGACGCTTATGACACGCTCGGCTGAACGCCATGTGCTGCAGTTCTGCCACGGCTATGACGGGCCGTTCCTGGACTGCGCCCGGCAATACGCCAGCCTGTTCGCGGGGACTGGCTATCGGGTGACCACGGTCTTCTTGACCGGGGCCGCCGATAGCGAAGTCGCCGCGGGCTGCGCTTCCGATGAAGTGCTGTTCATGGAATACAGCTCCAAGGCCATTCGCGGCCTGAAGCTGGGCGCCATCGGCGATCTGCGCAAGATCGCCGCCTCGCGCAACTTCAGTTTCTGCATCGCCCATCGCTTCAAGCCGATCTACATCGCCTTGCTCGGCACCTCGTTGCCGGTGATTGGCGTGCACCACGCGTTTGGCGATTACAAACGTGGTACGCGCAAACTGTTCGCGCACATCTTCCGCAAGCGCTTGAGCCTGCTCGGCGTGTCCGATGCGGTGCGCGACGACATGCGCAAGTGCCTGCCGAAATGGCCGGCGGCGCGGATTCAGACGCTGTACAACCGTATCGACGTGCAGGCGTTGCAGGTCACTCAGGTGTCGACTCGCGAGGCCCGGGAAACCCTCGGTCTGGCGGCGGACGCCTGGGTGGTCGGCAACGTCGGGCGGCTGCACCCGGACAAGGATCAGGCCACGCTGCTGCACGGTTTTGCCGCAGCGTTGCCGGGTTTGCCGGGCAATAGCCAACTGGTGATTCTCGGTTCCGGTCGCCTGGAACAGAACCTCAAGGACCTGGCCCGTGAACTCGGGATCGGCGATCGCGTGCTGTTCCTCGGCCAGGTGCCTGACGCCCGACGTTACTTCCGCGCTTTTGATGTATTTGCCCTGAGTTCCGATCACGAACCGTTCGGCATGGTGCTGCTCGAAGCCATGGCCGCCGGTGTACCGTTGCTCGCCACGGCCTGTGGCGGGGCGAAGGAAGTGGTCGAAGGCGTGGGCATTCTGTTCCCGCTGGGCGATGCCGAGCACCTGGCGCAAGGGTTGCAACATTTGGCCGCGATGAACGAGCAGCAACGCCGCCAGTGTGCCGAGCTGATGCTCGACCGCTTGCGTGAGCGCTTCTCCGACCGCGCGGTACGCGAGGCTTTCTGGCATTTGCCGCACGTTACCGAACTGGCACAGAGGGGCTGATGCTCAACCGATTTCAAGGCTGGCGCGAACGAGGCTGGGCGTCGGTTGACGCCTCGACGTATGCCGATGCCTGGCAGCGTTTTGGCGGCAGTGTCGCTACCCATCCCATCGTCGTCGAGCGCCTGGCCGCGCTGGCGCAGATTCCGGTGCGCTACCTGGCCTGGGAGCACGATGGCGACATCAAAGCCGCGATCCCGACCTGGGGCCGCGACCTCGCACTGTCCAAGGACGTGCTCAAGCGCAGCGGCAAAAAAGGCCTGTTCGACCTCGGCAACGCCGAGCTGATCCTGCCGGCCGCCGCCGAGACCCTGGCCCCGTTGCGTCATCGCGGGCGTTACTTGTCCGCACTGAACGAAGGCCGCTTCACCGGCATCAAGTTGCAGACCGAACAACTGGCCATGGCCCGCACCCCCGAAGAACTGTCGAAGAAGTTTCGCTACAACCAGCGTCGCGAATTGCGCCTGCTGGAAGAGGCGGGTGGCGTGGTGCGGCCGGTCAGCGAGTTTTCCAGCAGCGAACTGGCGGCGATTTACTGCGACCTGTTCCTGCGGCGTTGGGGCTTCCCGGCCACCGGCGCGGCGCGCATGGCCGAGGTGATCGAGTTGCTGCGCGAGTTGCTGATCGGCTCGGTGATATTCCTCAACGAGGCGCCGATTGCGATTCAACTGGTGTATCGCGTCGAAGCCCCGGAGTGGATCAGCGTCGAGTACATCAATGGCGGCGTCGACCCGGAAACCCGCGAGTTCAGCCCCGGCAGCGTGCTGAGTTTCCTCAATACCCAAAGCGCCTGGGAACACGCTCGCGCGTTGGGTAAACCGTTGCGGTTTTCCTTCGGTCGGGCCGACCGTGAATACAAGGACCGCTGGTGCAATCCTGTGCCGGTCTTCACCGTATGAGCCAGCCCATGAGTCGCAAACAGCAACTGCTCAAGCGTCACCGTCGCAACAAGCGCATCGGCCTGCTGATCGCGCTGGCGCTGTTGATCGTCATCGGCCTGCTGGTGGCCTGGTGGTTGCCGCTGGTGCTGGCGGTCCTGGGCTGGATCGCCCACGAGGCGTGGTTTGCCGACCATTTGTTCTATTCGCCCAAAGACGATTACCAGTACAGCTTCCCGCCCTACACCCAGCGGCCCAAGGTCCATCTGGTGGGCGAGCATCTGCGGCTGGATGAAGGCGTGATGCTGGTCGACGACGCCACGCTGGTCCTGGCGTTGCGGGTCAAGAGCACCTGGCTGGGCCGTTTTATTGACCCGGTGATCGAGTTGGCGGGTGGTAACCACCCGGACCGGCAAACCTTCGAACGCGGCGTCGATGGCCTGCGCTACTTGAACCTGACGGGTCAGTCGCACGTGCTGTCCCAAGGGCAGTTGCGTTTGCGCGGGCGCTTCTGCCGGTTGCTCGGCGAACCGGTGCTCTGGGCCTTTGAACAACCGGATTACCACCGTCAGCGGGTCATGGTGATCGCGCCCCACGCCGACGACGCCGAACTGGCGGCCTACGGTTTGTACAGCCAGGCCAATGAAGCCTGGATCGTCACCCTTACCGCCGGCGAAATCGAAGCCGAACATTATCAGCAGATGGGCCTGAGCAAGGTTGAAGCGGCGCGGCTCAAGGGCCGCTTGCGCGCCTGGGACAGCATCGCCGTGCCGCGTTGGGCTGGCGTGCCGCAAGAGCATTGCGTGCAGTTGGGTTATTTCTGCCTGCAACTGGCGGCCATGAAAGCGGCGCCATCGCAACCCATGGGATCACGGGAAGCGGAGCTGGGCGACACCCGCCTGTTCCGCCAGTTGAACCCGTTTACCCTGCCCGGTGACGCCGACGGTGCGCCGACCTGGAACAACCTGCTGGCCGACCTGCGTGAAGTGCTGTTGCGAGCCCGTCCGGAGGTGATCGTGCTGCCGCACCCGACCCTCGATCCGCATCCCGATCATATCTGCGCCCAGGAAGCGGTCCTCGAAGCGCTCCGTGGCCTGGACTGGCAGCCGACGCTGCTCGGCTACGCCAATCATCTGCACGACAACGATCGCTGGCCGATGGGCAATGAGGGTCATGGCGTCGCGCTGCCGCCGGCGTTCGATTCGTCCATGCCCATGCAGCCGTGCTGCCTGCCGATGTCCATTGAGCAACAGCGCGACAAGGCGATGGCGCTGGGGATGATGCATGACCTGCAACCGCCCATGCCGTTCAAGCGACGTTTGCGCCGCTGCATACAGCGACTGTTGGCGGGGCGGGTACCGCCGACTTATGGCGAGAACGAGTTCTTCCGTAAAGCGGTCAGACGCCATGAATTGTTGTGGGTTTTGAAGCATACAGATACATCTGCACAGTAAAAATGAAGCATGACGCGGTTTAGCATGGCGTCAAATCAACCAGCCGTGACTTTGTGTAATGGACCAGCGCCCGCGTATTCTTTTTCTGATTCCTTACTTCGGCCAATGGCCGTTCTGGATGCCGTTCTTTCTGGAGAGTTGCAGGCGTAACGCCGACATCGACTGGCTGCTGTTCAGTGACTGCGGCACGCCTGAAAATCTGCCACCCAATGTCACCGTCGAGGCCATGACCTTCAGTGATTATTGTGCGTTGGTCTCACGGCGCTTGAAGATCGACTTTGCGCCCACTGCCGCTTACAAGCTGTGCGACATCAAGCCGGCGTTGGGGCATATTCATGTCGACCGCCTGCAAGGCTATGATTTCTGGGCGTTTGGCGATATTGATCTGGTGTATGGTGACCTGCGAAGTTACTTCACCCCGGATCGCTTGGCCGGTTATGACCTGTTTTCCACCCATGAGCGGCGGGTTGCGGGGCATTTGTGCCTGATGCGCAACACCGCGCGCAAGCGTGAGTTGTTCATGCAGATCAAGGGTTGGCAAAAGCGTTTTACCGACCAGGAGCATCACGCGCTGGACGAAGGGGCCTTCAGCCGTATCTTCCACTGGCGCAAGAATTTTCCCGAGCCTCTGTTCACCCTGGTGGGCAAGCTCAATCCGTGGCGTCGCCGCAGCGAGTTCACCGAGGCCTTCAGCACGCCGGGTGGCTGCATCAAATGGCATGACGGCACGGACGATTTTCCGCGTCACTGGTATTGGCGCGATGGCAGTTTGAGCAATGATCGCGATCGCGATGGCGATCGCCGGTTTCCGTACTTCCACTTCGTTTGCTGGAAACGCAACGAGTGGTCACGGTTGACCCCACCCGATCCAGCCGAGGTCAGGCGCCTCGCCGCCGAACCGGTCTGGGTCATCGATGCGACTGGTTTCCACGGGGAGAGTTATGAGTCAACGGTCAAAGGTTCTGCAACTGCAGCCTGACTACAACGTCAAAGCCCATGATTTTGCCGACCTGGCAGAGCAGATCGTCAAGGCGCTGCCAAGCGATCGCTATGAGGTGACTGCCGCGTTCCTGCGCGGCAAGCCGGGGCCAGGCGAGGCGGTGAGCCGTGCCGACCGTTCGGTGTATTTCGAGTTTTCCGACAAATCCCTCAAGGGCATGCGCCTGCGTGCGATGTGGGCGTTGTACAAGTTTTGCCGCGCCGAAAAATTCGACGTGGTGATCTGCAACCGTTTCAAACCCGTGAACATGATGCTGACGCTCAACCGTTGGCTGAAAGTGCCGCTGTGCATCGGCATCTCCCACGGCTTCGGCGAGTACGACCGGTTTTACCGGCGCCGCCAGACCCAGCGCCTGGTGGATCGTCACTGGCGCTTCGTCGGCGTCTCGCCGGCGGTCAAGCAGTACCTGTTGGATGCCGACTGCGGCTTTACCGACCAGAACACCTACGCCATTACCAACGCCATCGACATCGAGCAGGCCGAAGGCTTGCAGCACAGCCGCGAGCGCGCCCGCGAGATGCTGGGCATCGATCCGTCGGTGCGACTGATCGGCGCACTGGGCCGTCTGGTGCCGGTCAAGGGTCACACCTATCTGTTGCAAGCGTTTGCCGCGCTCAAGGACAAATACCCCGACACCCAACTGGCGATCATCGGTGCCGGGCGCGAAGAAGCGAAGCTGGCGGCCGAGATCGAACGCCTGGGCCTGACCGGCCGGGCGCACCTGCTGGGCTTCAAGGAAATCGCCTTGCAGTACATTCGCGCGTTCGATGTCTGGACCATGCCGTCCCTGGCCGAAGGCCTGGGCCTGGCGCTGCTCGAAGGGATGAGCGGGCATCTGCCGGTCATCGCTTCGAACGTGCCGGCGATGCTGCCGCTGATCGAGGGCGCCGGTGGTCTGGCGATTACCCCGAAAGATGTGCCAAGTCTGGTCGCGGCGCTGGATAACTACCTCGCCCTGTCGGATGAAGAACTCAAGGCCAAGGGCGAGCAGGCGTTCCGATATCTGCAGACCGAACACGACATCGAGGTGTTCCGCCAGGAATACCTGAACCTGATCGACTCCGGCCTGGAACAGGCTCGCAAGGAACCCAAATGAACGACGAGCAACCCATCGTCACGGTCATTATCGCGTCGTACAACCACGCTCCCTACATCGAGGAAAGCATCCTCAGCGTCGTCAACCAGACCTATCCGAACATCGAATTTCTGGTGGTTGATGATGGTTCAAAAGACGACAGCGTCGAGCGCATCAAGGCGTTGCAGGCGCAGCATGGCTTCGACTTTCGCGTCCAGGAGAATCAGGGGCTGACCAACACGCTCAACGGCGCGATCGCCCGCTCCAAGGGCAGCCTGATCGTGCCGTTCGGTTCCGATGACATCATGTTGCCGGAACGCATCGCCACGCAGGTGGCGTACATGGATGGCAAGCCCGAGGTCGGCATTTGCGCCGGCAACATCGAGCTGATCGACGCCGACGGCAATCTGTACCCGGAGAAACGCCAGCGCCGGGATGTACCGTTCCGTCGTCTGGATTTCGATGACATGTTCCTGGAGCGCAAGCCCTATCCACCGGCGCCGACCCTGATGATCCGTCGTGAAGCGCTGGACAAGGTGGGCGGGTTCGATACGAACATCCGCCTGGAGGATTTGCTGATCGAACTGAAGGTGACCCGTGCCGGTTACTTCATCGATGGCCTGAATGTGCTGATGGCGCGCTATCGCAAGCACGCCACCAATTCCTACAAGAACCACCGCTTCATGATCGACAACATCCTGCGGTCCTACGCGCTGTTCAGCGATCATCCGCTGTACGACGAGGTGCGCTACAAGTTCCTCAGCTCGATGTTCCTGAAAACCGCCAACCGCGACCGCAAACTGGCGCGGGAGCTGCTGTCGCAGATCCCGTTCAAGGCCTGGAACAAGAAGACCTGGCGTGGTCTGGGGCGACTGTTCTTTTCGCCGCTGGAAAAGGACTGAATCCGCTGAGGAAGATCGCTCGATGTTATCGAGCGAACTTTTCTCTCAGGCTCTTTGTCATCCGACCCTGACGCAGCCACTTCAGGACGTGCTTGCCGGCGTTGATGCCAGGCTTTTCGATGTACAGGAAGGTCGCGCTGCTGATGATGATCAGCAGGCACGCGCACAGCGCCATCATCGGCAGGAAGGTCCAGGTTTCACGCGTATCGATGGGCAGTATGTGTGGCAGACGCTGCAACATAATCCAGAGCAGGAAACCGTGCAGCAGGTAAGTGCTGTAGCTGATTTCTCCGAGCCAGCGGATGCTGCGCGGCTTCAAGGCGCCGAATAGCGTGTGCCCCGACGCCACGATCACGAAAAACACCGACATCAGCAACAGCGGAATCAGGCTGAACGCCCGGTTGAAAGCGGTAAAGGCAATCGCGAGGGCGAGCAACGCGATAATGCCCGCCAGTCGTGTTTGGCTCCAGGCCACCAGTTGCGGGCGGCGTACCCAGTACGCGGCACCGATGCCACCGAGGAAGCTGGCCAGAAAGTGCTTCTTGAGCGAATGCTCCCAGCCGACGACCTGGTACAGCGCGTAAATGCCGACCAGGCACAACACCACTTGTAGCCAGCTACCGCGATAGATGAACACCATCGCGGCCAAGGGCAGCGCCAGATAGAAAAACACCTCGTAGCCCAGGGTCCAGGTGACGTTGGAAATCAGCATGCCGGTCTGGTGGTACTGGTTGATGTCCGGGCGGTCGAAGGTCAGCCAGGCCAGAATCTGCCCGGCGAGCCGGAAGCCGGTCTCCTTCAGCTCCCAGTTCTGCAGGTGGAAGACGGAGACAAACACCAGCAACATCAGTGGCAGGTACAGCGGGTAGAGGCGAAACAAGCGGGAGACCGCGAAGGCCAGCCAGTCATGTTCGCGCCCTTGGGTGAGCAGTCGGCTCCAGAACAGAAAACCGGTGATCATGAAAAACAGCGCGACGCTGCCCTGGCCAAGCTGCGAGTAGAAGTTGCTCGGTGGAAAATCAATCACGCCGGTGCGCAGAAAGATCCAGGTAATGATCGAGTGGTGTACAAAAACCCCAAACGCCAGATAGCCACGCAGGCCGTCGATGCTGGCAAAGCGACTTTCGCCGGAATGCTGCAGGTGCCGGGCGATTTTCGGAACGGCGCGCAGCAGTAACGCGGCGGTCACGATGGCCACCAGGTAGGCGCCCAGCGCGATGAAGGGGTTGGTTTCGGTCATCAATGAGCCTTGGCCGTGTTGCTGGCGGCCAGCACTTGCCTGTGCAGGTTGTCTACGGCGGATGTGGAGGCGGTGGCGGCGTATCCCTGGAGCAGCGCCTGGAAGTGATCCTCGAACAGCCAGCGCCGATCCTCGTTGTAGCGTTGCATATGGCGCAAATTACGCTGACGCAGCGACAGGCTCAATGACGACGGGTAGATGCGCATGTCGGCCAGATCGATCAGGCCGAACTCGCCGTCGCTGAGCACCAGTACATTGCCCAGGTGCAGTGAGCGGAAGTACACGCCTTGCTCATGCAACTGCGCCATGAACTTGCCAAAACGCTCCACCAGTGCCTGACGCACCGCCGGTGCGGTGATCCCTTGCAGGACCTGGCGCAGGGTGTTGCCGGGCAGTGGCGAGTAATGCACGGCACTGCTGCCGTCTTCGAGGCGATACAGGCCCAGGGTCTGTGGGGTTGGAATGCCCAGGGTCCGCAGTTGCTCGCTGTTGATGGCAAAACGTTCGGAATAAGGGTTGAAACTGCCCGAGGTGTACCAGCGGCGACGGCGGAACAGCTTGAGGAAACTGCCATCGACCAGGCGCAGCACTTTCGGCCCGAGGCCATCCTCTTCGATTACCTGGGCATTGGCAGTCATGTGCTCGAATGCCATTGGCGTCAGCCCGTTGACCGGCGTGGCCAGCAGGCGCCTGGCGCGCTGGTTGATGCTCAGTGCGGCGATCAGCGCCAGGGGGATCCACAGCAGGAACCAGTGCTCCTTGGGACGGGAAATGATGCCGCCGCCCTCGGTCAAACCCGCACCGATGCCGAATATCAGCCAGGTCGAAGCGACGATAAACAGTGGCTGCACACGATTGCGCCAGCTGCTCAGCAGGGCCCAGCCCTGAAAGAACAGCCAGGGCAACAAGCCTAGAATGCCGACGTAATAGAGCACGCCAAGGGCAAAACTATGGGGTTCTTGCAGGTTGTAGCCGACGCCGGGGTCGAGTGACAGGCTGGCGTTGTAGCCATGGCCGATCCACGGGTGCTCGGCAATTCGCTGCAGCACCAACTGCCAGATTTCGAGGCGGAAGGAGTCGCCTCGCTCAACGATCATCCGCGAAAACAGCACGCTGACCCCGACTCCACTGACGATCAGGGCGGCGAGCAATACGATCGAGCGACGATTCCAGCAGATGAAACTCAGCCACAGCGCTGCCAGCGTCAAGGCCACCAGTGGGGTTCTGGAGCCCGTGGCGATGACCGCGGCGAACATGATGGCCATCGCCGGAAGGCTGAGCCAGAGCATCTGCCGCCGCTTGCAGGTCATGCTCAGGCTTAACCAGTAGGCGCAGAAAAAGCCGAAGATGTGCGAGCTGAGCAACGGGTTGTCGAACGCACCGCCACCAATCAGACGCATGCCCGGCTGATAGATATGGGCAAACATGAACAGGTTGTAGACCGAGGCAATCAACCCGACCAGCGCGGCACTGAACAGCAGCGGCTGGATGATTTCGCTGCGATGGCGCACCAGCAGATAGGAACCGGCGAACAGCAGCAGCGTATGCAGCGCCGGCTTGAACTGGGCGGGGATGCTCTCGTCATCCGCCGGTCCCCAACACAGGCTCAGCAGGGCCCAGGCAGCGAACAGCAATAGCGCGACAAACACCGGCTCACGCACTAATTCCTTGAGTTCCCGCGGTCGCAGGCACAGGGCAATCAGCGATGGAATGCTAAACAGGCCATAAAACAGCTTATGGTGAAGACTGCGCCCGGGCAGAAAGAACAGCGCGCACAGGAGCAAAAGATAGCCCAGTGGAAGTATCCACAGGCAGATGAAGTCGAAAACTCGATTGGACGTGCTGTTGAAACCGCTGAGTTGCATGCTGAGAGATTCAATCCTGAAGTTGATCGGCCATTTCGGGGTGATGGCTATTTGATGCTGAATGCAGTGCCTAACAATAACAGCCTTTATGCGTTTGCCAGAACCCTGAAGAAGCTGTGCTAAAGTCAGCGTCCTTTTTATCGACATTCGCGTGATATGACCGACTCCAGTCTCTCCGCAAGCCCATCGAGCTTGAAAATCTACTTCCGTCTGCTCGGCTATGTCCGGCCGTATATCAGCCTGTTCCTGATCAGCATTGTAGGCTTTCTGATTTTCGCCTCGACGCAGCCAATGCTCGGCTACATCCTCAAGTACTTCGTCGATGGCCTGTCCAATCCGGAGGCCGTGCTGTTTCCGACCGTGCCCTACCTGCGCGACCTGCAACTGCTGCAGGCGGTCCCGTTGCTGATCATCCTGATCGCGGCGTGGCAAGGTTTCGGTTCCTACCTGGGCAACTACTTTCTGGCCAAGGTTTCCCTCGGGCTGGTCCATGACCTGCGGGTGCAGTTGTTCAACAACCTGCTGGTCCTGCCGAACCGGTATTTCGACAAGCATAACTCGGGTCATCTGATTTCGCGTATCACCTTCAACGTGACCATGGTCACCGGGGCGGCCACAGATGCGATCAAGGTCGTAATCCGTGAAGGCATGACGGTGATCTTCCTGTTCGCCTCGCTGCTGTTCATGAACTGGAAGCTGACGCTGGTGATGATCGCGATCCTGCCGCTGATCGCCGTCATGGTGCGCACCGCGAGCAAGAAATTCCGCAAGCAAAGCAAGAAGATCCAGGCCGCCATGGGCGACGTGACCCACGTGTCGTCGGAGACGATCCAGGGCTATCGCGTGGTCCGCAGCTTTGGCGGCGAAGTCTACGAGCAGAAACGCTTCCTGGCCGCCAGCCAGGGCAACACCGACAAGCAATTGCGCATGACCCGTACCGGCGCGATCTACACGCCGCTGCTGCAACTGGTGATCTACTCCGCCATGGCGGTGCTGATGTTCCTGGTGCTGTACCTGCGCGGCGATGCTTCGGCCGGTGACATGATTGCCTACATCACCCTGGCCGGCCTGCTGCCCAAGCCGATCCGCCAGTTGTCCGAAGTCAGCTCGACCATCCAGAAAGGCGTGGCCGGTGCCGAGAGCATTTTCGAACAGCTGGATGTCGAGCCGGAAATCGATACCGGCACCATTGAGCGCGATGCGGTCACTGGTCGCCTGGACGTGCGCCACTTGAGCTTCACCTACCCGGACACCGATCGCCAGGTCCTCAACGACATCAGCTTCTCGGTTGAACCGGGGCAGATGGTGGCGCTGGTAGGGCGCTCGGGCAGCGGCAAGTCGACCCTGGCCAACCTGATCCCGCGCTTCTATCACCACGACAAGGGCGAGATCCTGATCGATGGTGTTGAAGTCGAACAATACAAGCTGTTGAACCTGCGCAAGCACATCGCCCAGGTCACCCAGCATGTGACGCTGTTCAGCGACACCGTGGCCAATAACATCGCCTACGGCGATCTGGCCGGCGCGCCCCGTGAAGACATCGAGAAAGCGGCGAAAGACGCTTATGCCATGGACTTCATCGCGCAGTTGCCCGAAGGCCTGGACACTCAGGTCGGCGAGAACGGCGTGTTGCTGTCCGGCGGTCAGCGCCAGCGCCTGGCCATTGCCCGGGCACTGCTCAAGAACGCACCGCTGTTGATCCTCGACGAAGCCACTTCGGCCCTTGATACCGAATCCGAGCGGCATATCCAGGCAGCACTGGACCAGGTCATGAAAGGCCGGACCACCCTGGTGATCGCTCACCGTCTGTCGACCATCGAGAAGGCTGACCTGATTCTGGTCATGGACCAGGGTCGGATCGTCGAGCGCGGCACCCATGCCGAGTTGCTTGCACAGAACGGCTACTATGCCCGCTTGAACGCCATGGGCCTCGACGCCCCGGCAGAAGACATCGCCTGACATGCGTGAGGGTGAGCGTGTCTCACCCTCGCTCACCGCAAGTGCAAGGCTTGCGGTGATTTGTATCGGCATGCTTACCCGTCTTGACCAAACCTGAATAAATCTCTGCACCGCGCTTGTTAAGGTTCCTGAACGAACTTCTGACTTTCATCGAGGGGGTCATCCCCGTCGCGCGGGTACTGTCATGTTGCAACGCTATCTCTGGAAACTGTTGCCCAAGCAGCAGCGGGCCTTCCTGCTGGGGCGCCTGTCGGTCGTCGATCGCCAGGTTGTGAACAAGTCGATGTCAGCCAATCTGCAATTCCCCCCGTCCTTCGCCCGGCACGCCTGCCTGTTCATTCACGTCCCTAAATGTGCCGGAAGCAGTGTATGTGCCGCGCTATTCGACGACTGGAGCCCCGGGCATTTGCCGTTGTACTGGTACGAACAGCAATTTCCCGAGGCGTTTGCCACCAGTTTCAAGTTCGCCTTCGTTCGCGATCCGCTGGAAAGGGCCTACTCGGCTTACGCATTTCTGCGCGGCAATGAGCTGGGTCGGCGCGATCACGCTGCGCAGAAACTGGTCAATCAGTACCGCGACTTCGATGACTTCGTGGCGCGTTGGCTGCATCCGGAGACGATTGGCCGACAACTGCATTTTGCCGCGCAAACGGATTTTCTCACCGATTCCCTGGGGCATCTGGCCTTGGACTTTATCGGCTATCAAGAACATCTGGCGCGGGATTTCGCACTGGTTTGCGAGCAGTTGAAGCATCCGGTGGCGCTGCCCCATATCAACAGTTCGCAGCAGCGTCAGCCCAGGCTGGCCCGTGATTTCTGTTCGGTTCGGACCCGTCGCCTGGTGCGCCGGGTTTATCAGCGCGATTACGAGATGCTCGGCTATGAATGAGGCCCCGTCGATGTCAGCACCCATGCCTGGGATTCGCCCCTATGGATTGGCGCTGTCGAGCCAGGCCCGGGCCGCGCTCAAGTCCCAGCGTCCGCGTTGCCTCTGGTTGACCGGGTTGTCCGGGGCGGGCAAGTCGACGCTGGCCAATGCCCTGGAGCTGCAACTCAATCAACGTGGCCTGCACACCTTTATCCTCGATGGCGACAACCTGCGCGGCGGCCTGTGCAGCGATTTGGGGATGGGGGCTGATTGTCGCCGGGAAAACATCCGGCGTATGGCCGAGGTGGCGCGGCTGATGGTCGATGCCGGGCTGATTGTGATCGTGGCGGCGATCTCGCCGTTTCGCGCCGAGCGTGAGGCGGCGCGGCAGCTGTTCGCCGAAGATGACTTCATCGAGGTCTACGTGAGCACGTCCTTCGCGGTCTGCGCGCAACGCGACCCCAAGGGTTTGTATCAGGCCGCCCTGCAAGGCCGGATCAAGGACTTCACCGGCATCGACAGCCCGTATGAGCCACCGCTGAGCGCAGAGTGCGAGATCGACACGCAGCGGCTGGCGCTGGAAGACGCCTGCGCTCGGCTATCGAGTTTTTTGCTCAATAAATGATCAAAAAAACCTGTCAATTCATCCTGTTGCAGCCGTCGCGCAAGCCTGCGCCAACCCTGTGGTAATATCGCGCCCCTGTTCATTTTGTATGTGGGTTGCTCCATGAAGTTGTCCATGCCGCGATTCGATCAAGCCCCTGTCTTGGTGGTCGGCGATGTCATGCTCGACCGTTACTGGCATGGTGGTACCTCACGGATTTCCCCTGAGGCGCCGGTGCCGGTGGTCAAGGTCGAGCAAATCGAGGACCGCCCGGGCGGTGCCGCCAACGTTGCCCTTAACATTGCCGCCCTCGGCGCCCCGGCCTCGCTGGTCGGCGTGACCGGCGACGACGAAGCCGCCGACAGCCTGGCCAACAGCCTCAAGGGCGCTGGCGTACGGGCGTTGTTCCAGCGCATCGCGCACCAGCCGACCATCGTCAAGCTGCGGGTCATGAGCCGTCACCAGCAACTGCTGCGGATCGACTTCGAAGAACCCTTCGCCACCGACGCCCTGGCGCTGGGCGAACAGGTTGAAGAACTGCTCGAAGGCATCAAGGTGCTGGTGCTGTCCGACTACGGCAAAGGCGCGCTGAAAAACCATCAGGTGCTGATCCAGGCCGCCCGTGCCCGTGGCATTCCGGTGCTGGCCGATCCCAAGGGCAAGGATTTCTCGATCTACCGCGGTGCGAGCCTGATCACCCCGAACCTCAGCGAATTCGAAGCCATCGTCGGCGGTTGCGCCGATGAGCACGAACTGGTGAGCAAGGGCGCGACCCTGATGCACGACCTCGACCTCGGCGCCTTGCTGGTGACCCGTGGCGAACACGGCATGACCTTGTTGCGCCCGGATCATCCGGCGCTGCACCTGCCGGCCCGCGCCCGTGAAGTGTTCGACGTGACCGGCGCCGGCGACACGGTGATTTCCACTCTGGCGGCGGCGATTGCCGCTGGCGAAGAACTGCCCCACGCGGTGGCCCTGGCCAACCTGGCGGCGGGCATTGTGGTGGGCAAGCTCGGTACGGCGTGCATCAGCGCACCGGAACTGCGCCGCGCCATCCAGCGTGAAGAAGGTTCCGAGCGCGGTGTGCTCGGTCTTGAGCAATTGCTGCTGGCAGTCGACGATGCCCGTGCGCATAACGAGAAGATCGTCTTCACCAACGGCTGCTTCGACATTCTGCATGCCGGCCACGTGACCTACCTTGAGCAGGCGCGGGCCCAGGGCGATCGTCTGATCGTCGCAGTCAACGACGATGCCTCGGTAAGCCGCTTGAAAGGGCCGGGTCGCCCGATCAATAGCGTTGACCGGCGCATGGCGGTACTGGCCGGTCTGGGCGCAGTGGATTGGGTCATCAGCTTCCCTGAAGGCACCCCGGAAAACCTGCTGCGCGAGGTCAAGCCGGACGTGTTGGTCAAGGGCGGGGATTACGGGATCGACCAAGTGGTCGGCGCAGACATCGTCAGCGCTTACGGCGGCACGGTGAAAGTGTTGGGGCTGGTGGAAAACAGCTCGACCACGGCGATTGTCGAGAAGATCCGCAATAACTGACTGCGGTTGATCGTTCCCACGCTCTGCGTGGGAATGCCTCAATGGACGCTCTGCGTCCGCTGTTGGGACGCGGAGCGTCCCGGGCTGCATTCCCACGCGGAGCGTGGGAACGATCAATCAAGAGCCGACTTTCTTGCGCGGCACGATTTTCTTCAGCAGTTGCTTCGCCTTCCCCCGCAACCGCGCCAACCCCGAATCTTTACCCGGTGGTTGCCAGCCCTTGCTGGCGCACCCAATCCTTCCAGCGAATCCGCTCATCGCGTACCAGCCAGCCTTCCTGCTGGGCAAAGCTCTCCGCCAGGTACAACCCACGCGTACTCGCCGGGTACAGCTGATCCTTTTTCAGCGTGTAGAGCTCAGCCATCGGCTGGCCGTCCTCCAGGGGCATCAAGTACAAGTCTGGACGCTTGCGGTCCAGCCGCGCCACCAGTTGATCGCCCTCCAGGCGCTCGTCGACATGAAACAGGCTCAGGGATTTGGCTTCCTTGGGCACGTCCAGGCGCAAGTCGTAGATCAGTTGCAAAGAAGCGGTTGGCAAATGCACGTAAGCCCGAGGCCGTTCGATCAACTGCATATTGGCGCAACGCACCGGTCGCGCCGCGCCGGACAGCGGCGTCAGGCGAAACGGCAGGGCTTCGCGATAATGCAGGGCGGACGAGTAGGGCGCAGGTAGCCAGGTGTCATTGAAACGCCCGGTCAACCAGCCTTCCGGGGTTTCCAGCAGGCACTCTTCGGCAATCTCCTGGATCGCCGTGTGCAGCGGCAGGTTCAGCTCGTGGGCCGGCACGTAACCGGAAATCAGCTTGAGCACCACGTCGCCACGGTCTTGCCGACGCTGGCGCACCAGCACCCAGTAATCGCGATTCTGCCAATGCAGGGTCAGGCGCACGGAGACCCCGAGATTGGCCAGTTCCAGGGCAAAGCGCTCGGTGTCGGCCACGGCCACCGGGCGGCGACGTTGCAGGGTCTGGGAGAAATTGAGCGGCATCCCGACGCTCTGGTAACTCAAGCCTTCGGGAGTCGCTTCGACGTACAACGGCAGGGTCTTGAAGTTGCTCGGGTTCTTTCTAATGAGCGTACGCGGCATGTCGGCTCCTGCTTAAGGCCGCGTGGGCGGCGTCAGTGACTACGAAGGACCTGGGCAACGGTCGCGACGTTGTGGGCGAGGTGCAGCGGATTGATGGTCCCGACAATAGCACTGGCAACACCCGGATGTTGGAACAACAACTCGAAGCTGGCACGCACCGGGTCCACGCCGGGGCTCAGGCACACATGACCGCTGGCGAGGGCCTTCTTGACCAGGATCGCTTTGCCATGGGCAGCAGCATAGTCAATCACGGCTTTTTCGTTTTGTTCGTTCAGATTGTAGGTGACCATGGCGCAATCACCTTGTTCCAGAGCCTTCAAACCGCCTTCGACGGTTTTGCCGGAAAAGCCGAAGCCGCGAATCTTGCCCTCGTTCTTCAGCTCGGCCAGGGTGGCATAGACCTCGCAGTCGTTGAGGATCCTAAGGTCGTTGCCGTCGGAGTGCACCAGCACCAGGTCGATAAAATCCGTTTCCAGACGTTGCAGGCTGCGCTCCACCGACAGGCGTGTGTGGGCGGCGCTGAAGTCGTGGCTCGACTGGCCATCGACAAACTCTTCGCCGACCTTGCTCACGATCACCCAGTCCTGACGCTGACCGTGCAGCAATGGGCCGAGGCGTTCTTCGCTGCGGCCATAGGCCGGGGCGGTGTCGATCAGGTTGATGCCCATGTCCCGGGCGAGTTTGAGCAACATGCGCGCTTCGTCATCGTCCGGGATCTGGAAACCGTTGGGATATTTCACGCCTTGGTCGCGACCGAGTTTCACGGTGCCCAGGCCCAGGGGCGAAACCAGCAGGCCGGTGCTGCCCAGCGGGCGATGCAAGTCGTGCAGGGTTTGTACGCTCATGGCAGCAGTTGCTCCCAGGCAGGGACGCCCATCGGTGGTTTTGGCAGTTCAGGCAGCGGCGCCGCCGGGCCGGGTTGAATGCCGTCCCGGGCGAGGCTGGCGATGACGCGGTCGGCGAAGTCCGGCGCCAGCGCCAGTTTGGTTGGCCAGCCGACCAGCAACCGACCCTGTTCGGCCAGGAAGGCGTTGTCCGGGCGGCTCAGGCCGGTTTGCAGCGGCTCGGCGCGGTCCACGCGCAAGGTTGCCCATTGCACCGTGCTGAGGTCGATCCACGGCAGCAATTGCCCAAGTTCTTTTTGCGCGGTGGCGATTTGCTCGGCGGGTTCGCGAGCTACACCTTCGGCTTCGGCGATGTCGCCGCCCATGTACCAGACCCACTGACCATCGGCGGCCGGGTGAGTGGTCACGGTGATGCGCGGCTTGGTGCCGCCGCCCAGGCAATGGGCGTACAGCGGTTTGAGGCTCGGGCCTTTGGCGATGATCATGTGCAACGGTCGGCGCTGCATGGCGGGTTGAGTCAGCCCCAACGCTTCGAGCAACGCGGCCGTGCCACCGCCGGCGCTGAGGACGATGCGCTGGGCGCGGATCTCGCGTCCGTCGACCTTCAGACCAACCAGAATGCCACCGTCCAGCAACGGCTCAATTGTTTGCCCAGCGAGCAAACCGTCACCCGCCAGATCGGCCAGGCGCTGGATCAGGCTCGGCACGTCGATCACCAATTCGGCCAGGCGATAGACCTTGCCCTTGAAGCGCTTGTCTTGCAGCGCTGGCGGCAGTTGATCGCCCTTGACCTGATCGACCCGGCCGCGCACGGCTTTGCTGGCGAAGAAACTGGTGAGGTTGCCGGCGATCGTGCCGGGGGACCAGAGGTAGTGAGCTTCGGACAACAGGCGCACGCCGCTCAGGTCCAGCTCGCCGTCACCGGCCAGCGCTTCACGCCAGCGTCGTGGCATGTCGGCGATGGCCTCCGAGGCGCCGGTCAGCGCACCGTGCAGCGCGTACTTGGCGCCGCCGTGGATGATGCCTTGGGATTTCACGCTCTGCCCGCCACCGAGGCTGGCGCTTTCCACCAGCACGGTCGAAAAACCCTGGCGGCGCAGACGCGCATTCAGCCAGAGGCCGGCGACACCAGCGCCGACAATCAGAACGTCGGTGGAAATAACGGATGGCATGCAGCAACCTCGGGCTAAGTGAAGCGGCAAGTTTCAAGCTTCAAGCCGCAAGCTGCAAGCAAGAACACATCGCGCACTTGCTTGCAGCTTATGGCTTGTCGCTTGTAGCCGCTCTTAATGCCCGGCGGTTTTGGAAAAGAGCTGGATCACGACGACACCCAACACAATCAGTCCCATCCCCAGCATCGCCGGCACATCCAGCTTCTGCCCATAGATAAACAGCGCCGCCACGCTGACCATCACAATCCCCATGCCGGCCCACACCGCGTACGCCACGCCTACCGGCACGCTGCGCACCACCAGGGTCAGCATCCAGAAGGCGATGCCGTAGCCGACGATCACCAGGATCAGCGGCAGGGGTGTGCTGAAGCCTTTGACCGCTTTCATCGAAACAGTGGCGATCACTTCGGCGCAGATGGCAATGGCCAGGTAGTAGTAGGCGGTCATGGGGTAATCCTCGAATGAAGTGTTGCTCTCTGAGGTCGGCATTCTAGAGATTCCCCAGATGCGGTAAAGTCATTACCTATCTGCCGTAGAGATGGGTTGAGCCATGAACATGCAATGGAATCTGGAACAGCTGCGTTTGTTTGTCAGCGTAGCGGAACAGCGCTCGTTTTCGGCGGTGGCGCGGGACCAGCGCAAGGCGCAGTCGGCGGTCAGTAGTTCGATTGCGTTGCTGGAAGAAGACCTGGGCGTAAGCCTGTTCGACCGCAGCAGTGGCCGCCAGCCGAAGCTGACCGAGGCCGGCGGTGCGCTGCTGGAAGAGGCGCGGGAGGTGCTGCGTCAATGCGAACGCCTGAACGGTCGGGCGCTGGCGATGATGCGCGGTCAGGAAGCGCGTCTGCGGGTAGCGCAGGACGAGGCGATGCCTTATCAGCCGATCATCGAAAGCTTCGAAGCCCTGGCGGAAAAATTTCCCAGCCTCGAAGTGCAACTGACCAGCGCCGCCCAAGGCGATGTGGCGCGCAAACTGGTGGAGCGCCGGGCCGACCTGGGGCTGCTGTTCTTCCATGATCAGATTCCCGAAGCGCTGGAGCGCCGCGTCGTCGGCAGCGTCGAAATGGTCACCGTGTGCGGCAAGGGCCATCCGCTGGCGGCCATGGGCGAAGTCGATTGCCAGCAATTGGCGCAGCACCGGCAATTGCTGATGTCCACCGAGTCCAGCGTTTACCCCGGTAGCGAGCCCGCCAGCCCGCAAGTCTGGCGCGCCGACAGTTTTTATGTGATGGCCGAATGGCTGGTGCGCGGCCTCGGCTGGGCCTGGCTGCCCCGGCATGTGGTGCAGTACCCGACGTATCAGGATCAGATGGTCGAACTGGTCAGCGAATGGACCCCGCCGGCCCTGGTGGTGGAGCTGGTCTGGCGCCGCGACGAGCCCCTCGGGCCGGCGGCGCGTTGGTTGGCCGAACGTTTTGCCGTGCACTTGCAGGCGATCGGCTTAAAAACCGATAAACTCCGCCGCCATGAATAGAACTCTCTACACCGCGCTGTTTTACCTGGGGCTGCCATTGGTAGCGATTCGGCTATGGCTGCGTTCGCGCAAGGCGCCGGCGTATGCCAAACGCATTGGCGAGCGCTTCTCCTACGGCTTGCCGACGATGCAGCCGGGCGGCATCTGGGTGCACGCCGTGTCCGTGGGGGAGAGCATTGCGGCGGCGCCGATGATTCGCGCCTTGCTGCAACGCTATCCCACGCTGCCGATCACCGTGACCTGCATGACCCCGACCGGCTCGGAGCGCATCCACGCCTTGTTTGCCAACGAGCCACGCATCCAGCACTGTTATCTGCCTTACGACTTGCCGTGCGCAGCGGCGCGGTTTCTCGATCGGGTTCAGCCGAAACTGGCGGTGATCATGGAAACCGAGCTGTGGCCCAACCACATCCACCAATGTGCCAAGCGTGGGATTCCTGTGGCGCTGGCTAATGCGCGGCTGTCCGAGCGCTCGGCCAAGGGCTATGGCCGCTTCCACAAACTGACCGGACCGATGCTGGCCGAGATGAGCCTGTTCGCGGTGCAGACCGAGGCCGAGGCCGAGCGCTTCCGTTCACTCGGTGCGCGTGCGGAAACGGTCGAGGTCACCGGTTCGATCAAGTTCGACCTGACCATCGACCCGCAATTGCTTGAGCGCGCCGCCGAGTTGCGCGGGCAATGGCAGGCGCTGGAGCGTCCGGTTTGGATCGCCGCGAGTACTCACGAAGGTGAAGACGAAGTGGTGCTGGCCGCCCATCGCCGGTTGCTGGCCAATCACCCCGATGCGTTGCTGATCCTGGTGCCGCGTCACCCGGAGCGTTTCAATTCGGTGTTCGAGTTGTGCAAGCAGCAGGGTTTCGCCACGGTGCGCCGCTCCACCGGCGAGCCGGTCACCGCCGATACGTCGGTGCTGCTGGGCGACACCATGGGCGAGTTGCTGTTTCTTTACGCACTGGCCGACAGCGCGTTTGTTGGCGGCAGCCTGGTGCCGAATGGCGGGCATAACCTGCTGGAACCGGCAGCACTGGCCAAGCCTGTTTTGAGCGGCCCGCACCTGTTCAACTTCCTCGAAATCGCCACGCAATTGCGCAGCGCCGGGGCGTTGGCGGAAGTCGATGATGCCGAAGGGTTGGCGGTGGCGGTGCAGCGATTATTCGAACTGCCGCGAGATGCGCAGCGCATGGCCGAGGCGGGGTTGAAGGTGATGCGCACCAATCAAGGCGCATTGCAGCGGTTGTTGGATGGGCTCGGGCGGTTGATTGACAAATCTTGACTCCGCCGTAGATCCATTGTGGCGAGGGGGCTTGCCCCCGTTGGGCTGCGAAGCAGCCCCAAAACCTGGATACGCGGTCTGCCAGGCAAACCGCATCGGCTGATCTCACGACTGCTTCGCAGCCGAACGGGGGCAAGCCCCCTCGCCACAGGGGTTTGCGTTTACTTGCCCGGCCGAGCCTTCAATTGCTCGGCCGCAGCCTTCGCCAGATCCGGCGGCAGGAAGTCTGTGTCCGGGTTGTAGTCAGCCTTGAGATATCGCGACAAATCCTGCAAATCCCCCGGGTTCAACGTGCCCGCTGCCTGCTTCAAGCGCAGGTTGTCGAGGATGTAGTCGTAGCGGGTGTTGTTGTAGTTGCGCACCGAGGTGTACAGCTGACGCTGGGCGTCGAGCACGTCGACGATGTTGCGCGTGCCTACCTGATAACCGATTTCGGTGGCTTCCACCGCGCTCTGGTTAGAGATGATCGACTGCTTGCGCGCCTGCACCTGCTCGACATCGGTGTTCACCGCGCGGTGCAGGTTGCGGGTGTTTTCCACCACTTGCCGGCGCAGTTGCTCGCGCTGTTGCTCGATTTGATCCAGGCGTGAATACGACTCGCGCACCTGGGAGTTGATCAGGCCGCCGCTGTAGATCGGGATGTTCACTTGCAAGCCGACGGTGGTCTGCTCGACGTTGCCGCCGTAAGGCTGGCCGAAGGCGCTCGGGTTGCTGAAGCCCAGGGCGTCGTTGTCACCCTTTTCGTATTTGGCCACCGCATCGAGGGTCGGCGCGTGGCCGGCCTTGCGTTGCTTGAGGGTTTCTTCGGCGGCGCTGACTGCGTAGTTGCTGGCCAGCAGGTTGAGGTTCTGTTTGGCGGCGGTGTCGACCCAGGCCTTGGCGTCGTTCGGTGCCGGCGGCAGGATCGGCAAGGTGTGGACGATGCCCTGGATCGCGTTGTACTGACGGTTGGTCAGGGTGATCAGGGCTTCGAACGCATCATCCACCTGGCGCTGGGCGAGGATCCGATTGGCTCGGGCGGTGTCGTAGCTGGCCTGGGATTGCAGCACGTCGGTCTTGTCCGACAGGCCGACATCGAAGCGCTCGTTGGACTGGTCGAGCTGACGCTTGAACGCTGCTTCTTCCGCCTTGGTCGAGGCCAGGTTGTCCTGGCTGCGCAGCACGTTGAAATAGCTTTCCGCCGATTGCAGGATCAGGTTCTGTTCGGTGGCCGAGAGTTGCAGCGAGGCTTGCTCGTTGACGTCCTTGGCGGCCTGGAACTGGAACCAGCGATCGGCGCGGAACAGTGGCTGGGCCAAGGTCGCCTGATAGGAATGAGCGTTGCGGTTGGCGGTGCCCGACGGTTGATCGAGCTGGGTGCGCACGGAACTCAAATTGGCCCCGCCCGACAGGTTCGGCAGCAGCCCGGCGCGGGCCTGGGGCACGACTTCTTTCTGGGCGCCATATTGGGCGCGGGCGGCCGCCAGGTCGGCGTTGTTGTCCACCGCTTCCTGGTAGACGCTGACCAGATCGGTCTTGGTGGATAAGGGCGCTTCTGCTGCCCAGGCCATTCCATTGGAAGCACAAGACACGGCAAGGGCCAGTGAGAGTTTGCGCAGCATGCGGCCATCCCTAAAAAATTACGCTGATAATTTGAGCGCCAAAGGTAAGGCGCGGCCCGCGCAGCGTCAAGGCGCAGCACGGCGTAGCGAGTGTAGTTGCACGGGCGTACCGCAACAATCTGGTAATTGCGCCATTCATCATGGTGTTTACCGCGGTGTTGGCGTTCTTTGCCAGTTGTGTCTAGACTGGCCGGGTTCTTGTCGGGGTGCCTTGCTATGAGGCTGAGATCGAATAATTTCGGATCCCGTTGAACCTGATCAGGTTAGCGCCTGCGTAGGGAACAAGATTTCTCGTCACCCGGCGAGTCCTCTTGTGCTTCGTCCGGGATGTTGTTCGACAATCGAACACCCCTCGAGCACTGAGCACAGCACCAACGGCATTTCTATCGCTGATTGGTCGCGTCCATTCGTTACAGGTTCACTCCGACAAAATTCCACTGCCTGGATGCTGTCTGGAGAGCCCGTGATGACGATAAAACTAAAAAATACGACGAACCTGAGTGATTCGGCCCAAGTCGATCAACAGTCGGTTCAACCGTTTACCCGCTCGCAAAAAATCTATGTCCAGGGCTCCCGCCCGGACATCCTCGTGCCAATGCGCGAAATCAGCCTCGACGTGACCCCGACCGATTTTGGCGGTGAGATCAACGCGCCAGTCGTGGTGTACGACACCTCGGGCCCGTACACCGACCCCAACGTCATCATCGACGTGCGCAAAGGCCTGGGCGATATTCGCTCGCCGTGGATCGAGTCCCGTGGCGACACCGAGCGCCTGCCGGGCCTGAGCTCCAACTTCGGCCAGGAACGCCTCGCCGATGCCGAATTGACCAAGCTGCGTTTCGCCCACGTCAACAACCCGCGTCGGGCCAAGGCCGGGGCCAACGTCAGCCAGATGCACTACGCGCGCAAAGGCATCATCACCGCCGAGATGGAATACGTCGCCATCCGCGAAAACATGAAGCTCGAAGTGGCCCGTGCCGCCGGGCTGCTGGACCAGCAACACGCCGGTCACAGCTTCGGTGCCAGCGTACCGAAAATCATCACCCCCGAATTTGTCCGTGACGAAATCGCCCGCGGTCGCGCGATCATCCCGGCCAACATCAACCACACCGAACTGGAACCGATGATCATCGGCCGTAACTTCCTGGTGAAGATCAACGGCAACATCGGCAACAGCGCACTGGGTTCGTCCATCGAAGAAGAAGTGGCGAAACTGACCTGGGGCATTCGCTGGGGTTCGGACACGGTCATGGACCTGTCCACCGGCAAGCACATTCACGAAACCCGCGAGTGGATCATCCGCAACTCGCCGGTGCCGATCGGTACCGTGCCGATTTATCAAGCGCTGGAAAAAGTCGACGGCGCCGCCGAAGACCTGACCTGGGAGTTGTTCCGCGACACGCTGATCGAACAGGCCGAGCAGGGCGTCGACTACTTCACCATCCACGCCGGCGTGTTGTTGCGCTACGTGCCGCTGACCGCCAAGCGCGTGACCGGCATCGTGTCCCGTGGCGGTTCGATCATGGCCAAGTGGTGCCTGGCGCATCACAAGGAAAACTTCCTCTACACCCATTTCGAAGACATCTGCGAAATCATGAAGGCCTACGACGTCAGCTTCTCGCTGGGCGACGGCCTGCGTCCGGGTTCGATTGCCGACGCCAACGACGCCGCGCAATTCGGTGAGCTGGAAACCCTCGGCGAGCTGACCAAAATCGCGTGGAAGCACGACGTGCAATGCATGATCGAAGGCCCGGGCCACGTGCCGATGCAGTTGATCAAAGAGAACATGGACAAGCAGCTTGAGTGCTGCGACGAGGCGCCGTTCTACACCCTCGGCCCGCTGACCACCGACATCGCGCCGGGCTACGACCACATCACCTCCGGCATCGGTGCGGCGATGATCGGCTGGTTCGGTTGCGCCATGCTTTGCTACGTGACGCCGAAGGAGCACTTGGGCCTGCCGAACAAGGATGACGTGAAGACCGGGATCATCACCTACAAAATCGCGGCCCATGCCGCCGATCTGGCGAAGGGGCATCCGGGCGCGCAGATTCGCGACAATGCCTTGAGCAAGGCGCGGTTCGAATTCCGCTGGGAAGACCAGTTCAACCTCGGCCTCGACCCGGACACCGCCCGTTCGTATCACGATGAAACCCTGCCGAAGGATTCGGCCAAGGTCGCGCACTTCTGCTCCATGTGCGGGCCGAAGTTCTGTTCGATGAAAATCACCCAGGAAGTCCGCGAATACGCGGCCAACCAGCGGATCGAAACCATCGATGCCGAAGTCGCCCAGGGACTGGCGGACCAGGCAGAGCGCTTCAAGCAGGAAGGCAGTCAGCTGTACAAGAAGATCTAAGCGGCAAGTTACAAGCGGCAAGCGGCAAGTTAGAAGCAAGGCTGGATCTGCTTTTCCTTGAGGCTTGCCGCTTGAAGCTAGTAACCCATGTTGCAGCCCGGAACGCTCCGCGTCCCCGAACGGCGTGACGCAGAGCGTCACAGGAGGCATTCCCACGCGGAGCGTGGGAACGATCAAAAGTTCTAAGCGGCAAGTTGCAAGCGGCAAGTTAGAAGCAAGACTGGATCTGCTTTTCCTTGAGGCTTGCCGCTTGAAGCTAGTAACCCATGTTGCAGCCCGGAACGCTCCGCGTCCCCGAACGGCGTGACGCAGAGCGTCGCAGGAGGCATTCCCACGCGGAGCGTGGGAACGATCAAAAGATCTAAGCGGCAAGTTGCAAGCGGCAAGTTAGAAGCAAGGCTGGATCTGCTTTTCCTTGAGGCTTGCCGCTTGAAACTAGTAACCCATCTTTCCCTCGAGATACCTGACTTGAACACCTATTCCCCTGACACAGCCGTACCCGCCGATAGGCGCGTCTTCGGCGGTCGCGATCTGTTTTCCCTGTGGTTTTCCCTCGGCATCGGCCTGATGGTCTTGCAGACCGGCGCATTGCTCGCGCCGGGCCTGGGCCTGTCTGGCTCGTTGCTGGCGATCTTCCTCGGCACGCTGGTCGGCGTTTTGCTGCTGGCCGCCGTGGGCGTGATCGGCAGCGACACCGGCCTGTCGTCGATGGCCGCGCTCAAGCTCAGCCTCGGCAAACATGGCGCGAGCCTGCCGGCGGTGCTGAACCTGCTGCAGCTGATCGGTTGGGGCTCGTTCGAAATCATCGTCATGCGCGACGCCGCCAGCCTGCTCGGCGCCCGGGCGTTCAGCGAAGGCAGCTTGCTGTCGAACCCTTTGCTCTGGACCGTGTTCTTCGGTGGCTTGGCGACCTTGCTCGCCGTCAGCGGCCCGCTGACGTTCGTGCGGCAGATCCTGCGCAAGTGGGGCATCTGGCTGTTGCTGGCCGCGTGCATCTGGCTGACCTGGAACCTGTTCGCCAAAGCCGATCTGGCCGCGTTGTGGGCTCAGGCCGGTGACGGTTCGATGCCCTTCGCCGTGGGCTTCGACATTGCGATTGCGATGCCGCTGTCGTGGCTGCCGCTGATTGCCGACTACTCGCGTTTCGGCAAACGCGCGAAAAACGTGTTCGGCGGAACGGCGCTGGGTTTCTTTATCGGTAACTTCTGGCTGATGAGCCTGGGCGTGGCCTACACGCTGGCGTTCGCGCCGAGCGGTGAAGTGAATGCCTTGCTGCTCGCGTTGGCCGGCGCCGGCCTGGGGATTCCGCTGCTGCTGATTCTGCTGGACGAGTCGGAAAACGCTTTCGCCGATATTCACTCGGCGGCGGTGTCGAGCGGGATTCTGTTGCGCTTGAAGGTCGAGCATCTGGCGTTGGCCATTGGTGTGATTTGCACACTGATCGCCTGCCTGGCGCCTTTGGCCCAGTACCAGAACTTCCTGCTGTTGATCGGTTCGGTGTTTGCGCCGCTGTTCGGCGTGGTGCTGGTGGATCACTTCATCCTGCGCAAACGCAGTGCCCAGGTCGCGTCAGCCGCGTTGCGCTGGCCGGCGTTGCTCGCCTGGTTGGGCGGGGTGAGCACTTATCATCTGCTGGCGAATCTGTATCCGGATGTCGGCGCAACCCTGCCGTCGCTGGTACTGGCAGGGCTGCTGCAACTCGTGCTCGGTCGAGCCTTCAGTTACGGCCGGGAAACAGCTCGGGCCTGAGAATACCGTTCAGGCGCGGGTAGGGGATCTTCAGTTCGATGTGGCCCAGGGCGTAAGGCGCGATGGTGCTCACTTCGTACTTGAGGATCACCCCGCCGTAGGTCAGCGCCACGTTCTGGGTTTTCTGGAAATGCCAGTTCTTCAGGAAATCCGGCTCCTGATCGAGTTTGGTGCTGATCAGCCAGCTGTTGTGCGCCACCTGCGCGGCTTTCCAGAACGCGTCTTCCTGACCCGGCAGCAACATGTCCGACAACGTCAGCACTTTGTGCTGCTGGCGCGAATAGTTGATGAAGCTGCGGCCCGGCGTGCCATGGGCGCCGCCGGTGTCCAGGTAGCTGGAAAACTCGACGATCACCAAGCCGTCATGCTGCTCACGTACTTTGGCTTGCAGGTAACTGCTGGAGCGCGGTGCGGCGGTGCGCAGGAACTGATCGCGGTAGGCGGCCAGGGTCGGCGCCGCCGGAGCGTCCGGGGTGCGGGTCAATTGCAGCAGGTTCTTTTCAACGATGCCGTCCAGTTGCGGTTCGGCGGGGAATGTCAGGGTATCGATGTTCACCAGTGGGCAGTCAGGCGTGGTGCAACCCGGTTTCAGGATTTCCGAAGCATCGCGGGTGGTTTCCAGCGGCGTGCGGTAGTTGGGTTGGAACAGGCTCTGGCAAGCGCCCAGCGTCAGGGCGATAGCGGCCACGGAGGCGATTTTAAAAAGCGACATGGGCGTCCTTCATAAAACAGGGAAAGGCGAAAAGTTACCGCTTCGACTGTCAACGAAGCAGTCAGTTCGCCACTAAGCTAATTAGAGTTGGTTTCGCCCTCACCGTCTATCCCGCTGAAGGTAAAGGGGCTGCATCAAACATCAACGGCGCGTTAGGATGGCGCGAAGTCGAGGCTGCCAGGTACAAAAAAGGCGCCTCGTAACGGATTGCAGTAAACGAGGATTGTCATGACTGATTTTGCCAACGCCATTCCGACCACCGTTGAGATCGTTCGGCGCGAGCAGTGCTACGCGGGCTTCTACAAGCTCGACCGCCTGCATTTGCGCCATGAATTATTCGCCGGCGGCATGAGTCGCGAGATCAATCGTGAAGTGTTCGTGCGCCACGATGCGGTGTGCGTGCTGCCCTACGATCCGCAACGCGATGAAGTGGTGTTGATCGAGCAGTTCCGGGTCGGCGCCATGGGCAAGACCAGCAACCCGTGGCTGATCGAGCTGGTCGCCGGTCTGATCGATAAAGACGAAGAACCGGAAGAAGTTGCTCACCGTGAAGCGCAGGAGGAAGCTGGGCTTGTGTTCGGGGCGCTGTGGCCGATGACCAAATATTTTCCATCGCCCGGCGGCAGTAACGAATTCGTGCATTTGTACCTGGGGCGTTGTGAAACCAACGGAGTAGGCGGCCTGCATGGACTGGCAGAAGAAGCGGAAGATATCCGCGTCACGGTCTGGGCGTTCGAAGATGCGCTGCAAGCCGTACGCGACGGACGAATTGCCAACGCGGCCAGCATCATTGCTTTGCAATGGCTTGCTTTGAACCGCGCTGAAGTGAGGGGGTTATGGTCGTAAACAAGCTGCGCGATCGCTATCGGGTGGACCTCGTGGGGCTGCAAGCCTCCTGCGAGGCGAACTATGCGCGTTTGATGCGACTGCTGCCCGACATGCGCAGCGAACCCGAGGCACGGCGCATCGCCGTGACCCAGGGCGAGCAGATGCTGGGCGTGCTGGCCCTGGAAGTGCTGCAAGTCAATCCGTACACCACCACCCTGCAAGTGCGCCAGGAACACAGCCTGCCGTGGTTGCCGGTGCCGCAACTGGAAGTCCAGGTCTACCACGACGCGTGCATGGCCGAGGTCGTCAGCGCCGAACATGCAAGACGCTTCCGGGGCATCTATCCTTACCCGAACGCCGCGATGCATCAGCCGGATGAAAAGGCGCAGCTCAATCTGTTCCTGGGGGAATGGCTGAGCCACTGTCTGGCGTGTGGGCACGAGTACGCCGTCGTGCGATAGATGTGAACTGCGTCCGGTTCACAGGTTTCCTCTTTTGACCGTCCCCCAGCATAATTGCGGCCTCTATCCAACCCCGTGATTCACCCCTGGGAGAACGCCTTGCCGAGCGTATCCACATTGACCACCGCCGATCCGGCGTTGTTGGTGCAAATCTCCGACAGTCATTTGTTCGCCGAGGCGGATGGCACGTTGCTGGGCATGAATACCCGCGAGAGCCTGCAAAAGGTCATTGAACTGGTGCGTGTGCAACAGCCGCGAATCGATCTGATCATTGCCAGTGGCGACCTGTCCCAGGACGGCACGCTGGAGTCGTATCAGCTTTTTCGCGATCTGACCCGGCAGCTCGACGCCCCGGCGCGCTGGATTCCCGGCAATCACGATGAACCGCGGATCATGGCTGAAGCGGCGGTGCAGAGTGCGTTGCTGGAGCCGGTGGTGGACATCGGTAACTGGCGGGTGACGTTGCTCGATTCCGCCGTGCCGGGGTCGGTGCCGGGGTATTTGCAGGATGAGCAGTTGCAGTTGCTGGCTCGTTCGCTGAGCGAGGCGCCGGAGCGGCATCATCTGGTGTGTTTCCATCATCATCCGGTGTCGATCGGGTGTGCGTGGATGGAGCCGATTGGGTTGCGCAATCCTGAGGGGTTGTTTGCGGTGCTGGATCGGTTTCCTCAGGTGCGCGCCGTTTTGTGGGGGCATGTGCATCAGGAGATCGATCAGTTGCGCGAGGGGGTGCGGTTGATGGCTTCGCCTTCGACTTGCATTCAGTTTGAGCCGGGGAGTGAGGATTTCAAGGTCGGGGAGCAGGCGCCGGGGTATCGGTGGTTGCGACTGATGCCGGATGGGCTGATTGAAACTGGGGTTGAGCGTGTTACTGGTTTCGAGTTTACGGTTGATTACGGTTCCAACGGTTACTGAGACTTGGCGGCCTTTGGGCCGACCATGTTCTTGGTTGGAGTACATATCCATTTCTGCGGTAACGGCGGCTTATGGTTCCGCTCTTACAGCGGGTCACTTTTGGCAAACGCCCCAAAAGTAACCAAAAGGTCTCGCCCCGGCGTCCGGCCCCTCGCTGAGGCTCGGCGTTCCTTCGCTCCGGTGTCCATCTGGGGGCATCGCCTCCGGTCGGCTTCGCTTCGACCTCCTCTCGATGTGTGCGGCTTCGCCGCACGGCGCTACGCGCCCACCCCCAGATGAACACCTCCACTCAGCCTCCCGAAGGGGCGGGTAAATCAAAAGCAGGCGAGCTAACGCTCGGCCTAATGAGTGGTGAAGAGCGGGGCGGTGTACATCAATCCTGTAGGAGCGAGGCTTGCCCGCGAAGGCGTCCTGACAGACGACCGATCCCTCCCGGATGCAACGATTCTGTACGTAACCGTGTTCATTTCGATGGATGCTGGCGCCAACATTCCTCGTCTCCCTGTAAACTGCGCCTCTTTACCCGACGCTCAGGGAGTTCAAATGTCCGGTTCGATCCTTTATATCCACGGTTTCAACAGTGCGCCGGCCTCGAAGAAGGCCTGCCAGTTGATCAATGTGATGGAGCGCCTGGGCTTGAGCGATCGGTTGCAGGTTCCGGCCTTGCATCATCACCCGCGTGAGGCCATCGGTCAGTTGAACCGGGCGATCGAGGAGCTTGGGCGGCCGCTGCTGGTCGGAAGCTCACTCGGCGGCTACTATGCGACTCACTTGGCCGAGCACCATGGCCTCAAGGCCCTGTTGATCAACCCTGCTGTCAGTCCGCACCGGATGTTCGACGGGTTTCTGGGGACGCAGAAAAACCTGTATACCGATGAGGCCTGGGAATTGACCCACGACCATGTGACGGCCCTGGCCGAGCTGGAAGTGCCGGCGCCCCGGGACCCGCAGCGTTATCAGGTGTGGTTGCAGACCGGCGATGAAACGCTGGACTATCGCCTCGCCCAGCAGTATTACCGCGCCTGTGCCTTGCGCATCCAGGCCGGCGGCGACCATAGTTTCCAGGGTTTTGCCGGGCAATTGCCGGCCATGTTGAGTTTTGCCGGCATCGGCGCAGATTTGTATCAGTCGATCGATTTCACCGCACTGTGAATCATCGCCCCCCATTTAAACGAACACTGACGACGAGACCCCATGGCCACTCCCAGCGCTAGCTCTTATAACGCAGACGCCATCGAAGTCCTCTCGGGCCTCGACCCGGTGCGTAAACGCCCCGGCATGTACACCGACACCAGTCGGCCGAACCACCTCGCCCAGGAAGTCATCGACAACAGCGTCGACGAAGCCTTGGCCGGGCACGCGACTTCGGTGCAGGTCATCCTGCACGCCGATCACTCCCTGGAAGTCAGCGATGATGGCCGTGGCATGCCGGTGGACATTCACCCGGAAGAGGGCGTGTCGGGCGTCGAGCTGATCCTCACCAAGCTTCATGCGGGCGGCAAGTTTTCCAACAAGAACTACCAGTTCTCCGGCGGTTTGCACGGGGTGGGTATTTCCGTGGTCAACGCCTTGTCGAACGAAGTCCGGGTGCGCGTAAAGCGTGACGGCAACGAATACCAGATGACCTTCGCCGACGGTTACAAGAAAACCGAGCTGGAAGTCATTGGCACCGTCGGCAAGCGCAACACCGGCACCAGCGTGTTCTTCGCGCCGGACCCGAAGTACTTCGATTCGCCGAAATTCTCCATCAGCCGCCTCAAGCACGTGCTCAAGGCCAAGGCTGTTCTGTGCCCGGGGCTGCTGGTCAGTTTTGAAGACAAGGCCACCGGCGAAAAAGTCGAATGGCATTACGAAGACGGCCTGCGCTCCTACCTGGTGGACGCGGTCAACGGCTTCGAACGCCTGCCGGACGAGCCGTTCTGCGGCAGCCTGGCCGGTAATAAGGAGGCGGTGGATTGGGCGCTGCTGTGGTTGCCGGAAGGTGGCGACAGTGTGCAGGAAAGCTACGTCAATCTGATCCCGACGGCCCAGGGCGGTACCCACGTCAACGGTTTGCGTCAGGGCTTGCTCGATGCGATGCGCGAGTTCTGCGAATTCCGTAGCCTCTTGCCACGGGGCGTGAAGCTGGCGCCGGAAGACGTCTGGGAACGCATCGCCTTCGTGTTGTCGATGAAGATGCAGGAACCGCAATTCTCCGGCCAGACCAAGGAGCGCCTGTCGTCCCGTGAAGCGGCGGCGTTCGTCTCCGGCGTGGTCAAGGACGCGTTCAGCCTGTGGCTCAACGCCAATCCGGAAACCGGCATGCTGCTGGCGGAACTGGCGATCAACAACGCCGGCCGTCGCTTGAAGGCGAGTAAGAAGGTCGAGCGCAAGCGCGTCACCGCCGGTCCGGCACTGCCGGGCAAACTCGCCGATTGCGCCGGGCAGGACCCGATGCGTTCCGAGCTGTTCCTGGTCGAAGGTGATTCCGCTGGCGGTTCGGCCAAGCAGGCGCGGGACAAAGAGTTTCAAGCGATCCTGCCGTTGCGCGGCAAGATCCTGAACACCTGGGAAGTCGACGGCAGCGAAGTGCTGGCCAGCCAGGAAGTGCACAACATCGCCGTGGCCATCGGCGTCGATCCGGGCTCGGCGGACATCGCCCAGCTGCGCTACGGCAAGATCTGCATCCTCGCCGATGCCGACTCCGACGGCCTGCACATCGCCACACTGCTCTGCGCCTTGTTCGTCCAGCATTTCCGTCCGTTGGTGGATGCCGGCCACGTCTACGTCGCCATGCCGCCGCTGTACCGCATTGACCTGGGCAAAGAGATTTACTACGCCCTCGACGAAGCCGAGCGCGATGGCATCCTCGATCGCCTGGTGGCCGAGAAGAAACGCGGCAAGCCGCAGGTCACACGATTCAAAGGCCTGGGTGAAATGAACCCGCCGCAGCTGCGCGAAACCACCATGGACCCGAACACGCGGCGTCTGGTGCAGCTGACGCTGGACGATTTCGAAGCAACCTCGGAAATGATGGACATGCTGCTGGCGAAGAAACGCGCCGGTGATCGCAAATCCTGGCTGGAGTCCAAGGGCAACCTGGCCGAGGTTCTGGGCTGATGCGGTTTGGCTTTGCCCTGGCGTGTGCGTTGCTGCTGACCTCGTTGACGGTGTCTGCCGAGCCGGCGCCGGAGCTGCGCGTGTTGTCCGAGCATGCCGTCGATGGCATGCGCGGTGGCAATCTGTCGGGGCTGGCCCAGTGTGGCAAGGACCTGTGGACCGTTTCCGATCGCGACGACGATCAAATCTACCGCCTCGATACGACCGCCAGCACCTGGCAAGCCGAACCCGTGCACATCGATGTGCCCGAGGTGCCGGATACCGGTTTGCCCTGGGGTTTGCGTTCGCGGACCTGGGCGGCGTCTTTCGTGCGCGGCGGGGACCTGGATTTCGAAGGCATCACCTGCGACAGCGCCGGCAATCGTTACATTGTCAGCGAAGGCCATGCGGCCGTCTTGCAAGTGCCGCCAACGGGCCCGGCGAACTGGCTGAAAATCTCGCCCATGATGGTTCGCGAAGCACGGGCTCGGGGCATGTTGCTGCAATTCAATGCGATATTCGAAGGCCTGGCGATCAATCCGGCAGGCGACCAGATGTGGCTCGCCGCCGAGCGTCAAAGCCGGGGCTTGCTGCTGATCAAACGTCAGCAGACCGTGTGGGATTGCGACGGTCGCTGTGTGCTGTTGAGTGAAGCCGGCAAGGAAATGCAGCCGCCGCAGTTTCCCAAGGCCCGCGCGGTTGACCGGGATTTTTCCGACCTGTCGTTGTTCGAGGGCAAGCTGTTTACCCTTGAGCGCAACGCCTACCAGATTTGTCGCCGCGACCCGCAGACGGCCAAGGTCGAGCGCTGCTGGTCGTATGCCGCTGAGCTGTTGCAGGAAAACCGGCGTTATTCGCAGAATTTTGGTTTGGAGGAGGCATTGATCATCGACGCCGATGGCGCCTGGATCGGTGTCGACAACAATTTCGGCCCTCGCGCCGATGGTGAAGTCCGCCCGGTTGTCTGGCGCTTCGCCGCGCCGGAAGGTGGCTGGAGCGCCAAGCCATGAGCCAGCAACCGCCGGGTAAACGCGCCGGTCGGGTGTTTATGGTGTTGGCCTGGTGCGCGGCACTGTTTTTGGCCACGCGGTTTTTCGGGCAGTGGGAACAGCGTCAGCAAAACCCCAATGCGGTGGTCACTTCACAGCAGGGCGAAGGATTTGTCGAAGTGAAACTGGTCAGTAACAGCCAGGGTCATTTCGTCGCCAGCGGCCAGATCAACGGCCAGCCGGTGGATTTCATGCTGGATACCGGGGCGACCGATGTGTCGATCCCGGCCAGCCTGGCCGAACGGCTGAAACTGGAGGAGGGCTTCGGGGTGACCCTGAGCACGGCCAACGGTTTGAGCCAGGGTTACCGAACCCGCATCGACCGGCTGCAACTGGGCGATATCGTGCTGCGTGATGTTCGCGCGCTGGTCGCGCCAGGGCTGGATGGCAATCAGGTGCTGCTCGGCATGAGCGCACTGAACAAACTTGAATTTACCCAGCGCGGTGGCACCATGCTGCTGCGCCAGACAACGAACCGATGAGGCCCGCATGAGCGACTCCCTTGATCTCAGCCTGGACGGTGTAGAGCGCCGGTCACTGGCTGACTTCACCGAAAATGCCTACCTCAACTATTCCATGTACGTGATCATGGACCGTGCCTTGCCGCATATCGGCGACGGCCTGAAACCGGTACAGCGGCGCATCATCTATGCGATGAGCGAGTTGGGGCTGGACGCCGATTCCAAGCACAAGAAATCGGCGCGTACCGTCGGTGATGTGCTCGGTAAATTCCACCCCCACGGCGATTCGGCGTGCTACGAAGCCATGGTCCTGATGGCCCAGCCGTTCAGCTATCGCTACACCCTGGTGGATGGCCAGGGCAACTGGGGTGCGCCGGATGATCCCAAGTCCTTCGCTGCCATGCGTTACACCGAAGCGCGGTTGTCCCGTTATTCCGAAGTGCTGCTCAGCGAATTGGGCCAGGGCACCGCGGACTGGGGCCCGAACTTCGACGGCACCCTCGACGAGCCGCTGGTGTTGCCGGCGCGTTTGCCGAACATCCTGCTCAATGGCACCACCGGCATCGCCGTGGGCATGGCCACCGACGTGCCGCCGCACAACCTGCGGGAAGTCGCGACGGCGTGTGTGCGTTTGCTCGATGAGCCGAAAGCCACGGTCGAACAGCTCTGCGAACACATCCAGGGCCCGGATTACCCGACCGAAGCGGAAATCATCACCCCCCGCGCCGACCTGCTGAAAATGTACGAAACCGGCAAGGGCTCGGTCCGTATGCGCGCCGTGTACCACATCGAAGACGGCGACATCATTGTCACCGCGCTGCCGCATCAGGTATCTGGTGCCAAGGTGCTGGAGCAGATCGCGGCGATGATGCAGGCCAAGCCGTCCAAGGCCCCGCAAATCGCCGACCTGCGTGACGAATCGGACCACGAAAACCCGTGCCGGATCGTGATCATCCCCGGTGCGCGCAAGAACTTTGACCACGATGCCTTGATGACCCACCTGTTCGCCAGCACCGAGCTGGAGTCGAGCTACCGGGTCAACATCAACATCATCGGCCTGGACGGCAAACCGCAGCTGAAAAACCTGCGGGCGTTGCTGGTCGAGTGGCTGGAATTCCGGGTGCAGACCGTGCGTCGTCGCCTGCAATTCCGCCTCGACAAGGTCGAGCGTCGCCTGCACCTGTTGGACGGTTTGTTGATTGCCTACCTCAACCTGGATGAAGTGATCCACATCATCCGCACCGAGGAGCACCCGAAAGCCGCGCTGATCGCCCGTTTCGCCCTGAGCGAAATCCAGGCCGACTACATTCTCGACACCCGTTTGCGTCAGTTGGCGCGACTGGAAGAAATGAAGCTGCGTGCCGAGCAGGATGAACTGCTCAAGGAACAAGCCAAGCTGCAAGCCTTGCTGAGCAGCGAAGCCAAGTTGAAAAAACTGGTCCGCACCGAGCTGATCAAGGACGCCGAAACCTATGGCGACGACCGCCGTTCGCCAATCGTCGAACGCGCCGAAGCCAAGGCCCTGACCGAACACGACCTGCTGCCGAACGAAAAAGTGACGGTGGTGCTGTCGGAAAAAGGCTGGGTTCGCTCGGCCAAGGGTCACGAGATCGACGCCACCGGGCTGTCGTACAAGGCCGGGGACGGCTTCAAGGCTCTGGCGCCGGGGCGTTCCAACCAGTTTGCGGTGTTTATCGACTCCACCGGTCGCAGTTATTCGGTGCCATCCCACACCTTGCCATCGGCCCGTGGCCAGGGCGAACCGTTGACCGGTCGTCTGACGCCACCGCCAGGCGCGACCTTCGAATGCGTGCTGATGCCGGAAGACGATTCGCTGTACGTGATCGCCTCCGACGCCGGTTACGGTTTTGTGGTCAAGGGTGAAGACTTCCAGGCCAAGAACAAGGCCGGCAAGGCGCTGTTGAGCTTGCCGAACAACTCGAAGGTCATCCTGCCGCGGCCGGTGGCTGATCGTGAGAACAACTGGCTGGCTTCGGTCACGACCGAAGGTCGCCTGCTGATCTTCAAGATCAGCGACCTGCCACAATTAGGTAAGGGCAAAGGCAACAAGATCATCGGCATCTCCGGTGAGCGTGTGGCCAGCCGCGAAGAATACGTCACAGACATCGCCGTTCTGCCGGAAGGTGCCACCTTGGTGCTGCAGGCCGGAAAACGTACCTTGTCACTGAAAGCAGACGATCTCGAACACTACAAAGGTGAGCGAGGACGTCGTGGTAACAAATTGCCACGTGGCTTCCAGAGGGTAGATGCGCTGCTCGTCGAAAACCTCAATTAGGCGTGCTAGAGGCGCGGATCTACGATTTAACCCGTAGATCGGCGCTTTGCCGCTGGAGTCGGAACGCATATTCACGGATGATATGGCCTTTCAAGCGCCGGCGTGGCCGAGCGTTCTTCATATTTATTGAGTATTTTCACTGTGGTTAGCCTTGTGGCAACCACCTGGATGGGACGATGACTGCTCTGCGCCTTCCGTTAATTTTGATGCTCGCTGGCGTTCTTGGCCTGGCGGGTTGCAGCGTTCACCAACCGGTGTCGCTGTATCAGCTGGACAGCGGAAGTCCGGCTCAGCCTGCGCAAAGCGCGGGCATGGCTGTATTGCTGGGCCCGGTAACCATTGCCGACTACCTGCAACGCGAAACCTTGCTGCAGCGTCAGCCGGATGGCAGCCTCCAGGCTTCGTCAGATGGGCGTTGGGCGGGTAGCCTGTCTTCGGACATCGATCAGTTGCTGCTGCGTCAGGTTGCCGGTCATCTGGACAGCCAACGCGTAGTGCTGGCACCGGCAACCTTGGGGTTTACCCCGGATGTTCAGGTGCTGCTGACGATCACGCGCCTGGATTCGGGTGAGTCGCAACCGGCGATCCTGGATGCGCAATGGCGTTTGATCGACCGTCGTGGCCAGGTTCGCGATAACCGCATCATTCACCTGCAAGAGCAACATGCAGGCGGGACGGCGGCGCAGGTTCAAGCGCAAGGTGTGCTGGTGCAGCGTCTGGCCGAGCAATTGTCCGTGGCGCTGAAGCCATTGGCCAACCAGCCGCCGATTGCCGAAGCACCGCGTAAAAAGGAGCCCAAGCCTGTGGCGCCGGCCGCCGAGCAAGACAAACAGCCGAAGATCCCGATGGCCTCGCCGATTCGGACCGATATGGAAGTGTTCAGGTTCTGAGCCTGGATTGATCCAACACAAAGCCTGCAGAGATGCGGGCTTTGTTGTTTCTGCGGATTGGAGAGCTGATCGTTCCCACGCTCTGCGTGGGAATGCAGCCCGTGACGCTCCGCGTCACATCGGTACCGGACGTCGCCTGTGAGGTGAGGCTGGAACGCGGAGCGTCCCTGGAGGCATTCCCACGCAGAGCGTGGGAACGATCAGTAAACCCTGTAGGAGCGAGGCTTGCCCGCGAAGGGGCCAGCGAGAACAACAAAAAAGCCCGCCGACAATCACTTGTCGGCGGGCTTTTTCACAGCAGGGCTTTTACGCCCGACGCTCATGCATCCGCGCCAGTTGCCGCTCGAGCATCGACGGATAAGGCTCCATCAATCGCTCGACACAGCAAGCCCCCTCAGGGCTGGCGATCGGCCGGATCCGCGCACGCTGGCGGATCAGGGCGTCGTCGCCGATCTTGCGCTCCACCAGCAGCAGGTTGCGGCTGTGTTGCGACAGGGCCAGGGCGTCCTGGGCCGACTCGGTCAGCAGCAGGTCGATCTGGCTCAGGCCGAACAACTCGTCGCCCAGGGTCAGGCCCAGTTGCAATTGCAGGGTGATGCCGCTGTCGGCGACTTCGATCTGCAACTGGTGGCCCAGGGCGCGCAGCAACTCACCGCAGCAGATCGCGTTGGTCAGGTAGTCGTCGCCGCTGTCTTCGGTGTGGAACAGCATCAGCGTGCTGCCATCGTTCAGGGTGTGCAGTTCGCTCTGATACAGCGACGCCGCCTGGTCAAGGCAGTCACGGTAACGTTTGAGCAGTTCCTCAAGGCGCGTGCGGGGCAGGCGACGCAGTTGATCCTGGGCGCCCAGTTGCACGGCGAGCACCGCGCTGTGCTGCGGCACGTTGGAAACCGCCGGTTTGGCCAGGGTGATCGGCGCGTTGTCTGCCGACTCGTCACGCAGGTCGGCGAACGCATCATCGTCGTCATCGTCTTCGACGGTGCTGACACTGCGCTTTGGCGCAGGCTTAAGGCTGGCCACCGGCTTGGTTTCATCAAAACTTGGATCGCGCAGGTTACGCACTTCGAAGGCTGGATCAGCCTCTTCGTCGTAATCGACGTCGTCGAATTCAGGCTCCGGCACGGGCTCAGGCTCGGCCGGCTCCGGGGCGAAGTTGGCGTGCAACTGACGGGCGAGATCGCCGATTTCATCCTGACGCTCGATGGCCGGGGTGTATTCGTCGATATTGCGCAGCCACACCCGCAATTGCATCAGCGGCGTGGAGATGTGGCGACCCAGGCGCAGGCTCAAGGCTAGGGACAGGGCCAGCAAAATCGCACTCAGGATGCCCATGCTTTGCAGACTGATGGTCATCGGCTGCTGGAACTGATCCATGTCCAGGCTGATGCGCAGTTGCCCGGCGGTCACGTCCTGGAAGGTGATTTTGCTCTCATACATGCCTTCGGCTTCGCCCAACAGGCTGTGCTTGGGGCGCTGGCCGGACTCGGCGAGGATGCGGTTATCCACGCTGTAGATAGCGGCGTGGGCCACCAGCTTGTTCTTGGTCAGGTTGTTGAGCAGCACGTTGAGGCTGAGGATGTCGTTGGACACCAGCAACTCGGTGGCCGAGGTGGCGGTCTGCGTGGTCAGGCTTTCGCCCAGCGCATCGGCCTGCTCGTGCATGGCCTGCTTGAACTGCAAACCCATCACACAGGCATAAATCACCAGGGCCAGAGCGACCAGGATCACGTTATGGCTGGCAATGCGCAATGCAATCGGTACACGGCGGTGGCGCAGTGCCCGGAAGATCAGCAGGAAGAAGTTATCGGTTTTTACTGGCGTGGGCCGGTTCACTTGAGCTCGGCTCTTTTGTCCGTGAAGTTGACGCGCAGTATAGCGACAGGCCCTAGACCGGCAAAGCGCTGACGGTGCCCGATGGTCACTGAAAGTGGGTAGAATGCGGTTTTTTTCCACCTGCGGGGGTGCGCCTTGCGCGAAATCGTCCTGATAAACATCACGGGAGTCGACCGACCGGGTCTGACTGCGGCCATTACCGGCGTTCTGGCCCAGGGTGGTGTGAACATTCTCGACATTGGTCAGGCGGTGATCCACGACACCCTGTCGTTCGGCATCCTGGTTGAAATTCCTGACACCGAGCAAGGCAAGTCGGTGCTCAAGGACATCCTGTTCAAGGGTTACGAACTCGACCAACAGGTGCGTTTCACCCCGGTGTCCGAAGAGGATTACCAGCAGTGGGTCGGCAATCAGGGCAAAAAACGCCATATCGTCACCCTGTTGACCCGCAAGGTCACCGCCGGGCAATTGCAGGCTGTGAGCTCGATCACCGCCAAATACGGGCTGAACATCGACCATATCGATCGCTTGTCCGGGCGCATGCCGCTGGACACCCCGGCCGACAAGGGCAAGGGCTGCATCGAGTTCTCCGTGCGTGGCGAAGCGGCCGATCCGCAGGCCCTGCGCGCCGAGTTCCTGAGCGTCGCCCAGGAGCTGAACGTCGACATCGCCTTCCAGGAAGATTCGCTGTTCCGCCGTAACCGGCGCCTGGCGGTGTTTGACATGGACTCGACCTTGATCGAAGCCGAAGTCATCGACGAACTGGCCAAGGCGGCCGGCGTGGGCGACCAAGTGTCTGAAATCACCGAGCGGGCCATGGCCGGTGAACTCGATTTTCGCGCCAGCTTCAAGGAACGCCTGGCGTTGCTCAAAGGGCTGGACGTCAGCGTGCTGGACTCCATCGGCGCCTCGTTGCGCCTGACCGAGGGCGCCGAAACCCTGTTCGCCGAACTCAAGCGCCTGGGCTACAAGACCGCGATCCTGTCCGGCGGCTTCACCTACTTCGCCAAGCAGTTGCAGGCGAAATTGGGCATCGACTACGTGTTCGCCAACGAGCTGGAAGTGGTGGACGGCAAGGTGACGGGCGTGGCGGTCGAGCCGATTGTCGATGCCCAGCGCAAGGCCGATCTGCTGAAAGAGCTGGCGCACAAGGAAGGTTTGCGGCTGGAGCAAACCATCGCGGTCGGCGACGGCGCGAATGATTTGCCGATGCTGGCGATTGCCGGGTTGGGCGTGGCGTTCCGCGCCAAGCCGTTGGTGAAACAGTCGGCGAAGCAGGCGATCTCGACGCTTGGGTTGGATGGGGTGTTGTATTTGTTGGGGTTCAGGGATCGTGATGGGCAGCTCTGAGTTCTTGGTTTCCTGAGCGGTCCTCTGTGGCGAGGGGGCTTGCCCCCGTTCGGCTGCGTAGCAGACGCAAACCTGTAAATGCGTTGTGCCTGAAATAACTCGATGGCAGGTTTGGGGCCGCTTCGCGACCCAACGGGGGCAAGCCCCCTCGCCACAGGGGTTTATGTCTCTCTTAAAGCGACTTCCACAACGAATCAAAATCCTCTTCCGCCCCGACCACGCCGCTCCCCGGGTTGTTTTCGGTTTTGCTCGCCTCCAGCGAGCGATAAGCAAACTGGTTGAAACTGTTGGTACTCGACACCCGCCGATCCAGCCCGGCGCGGCGTTCCTGGCCGTTGGTGTTGATCAGCACCTTGTTGCCTTCCTGGAACGGCAAACGCGGGGCCAGCAGGGTGGCGGGCAGATCAATCGCGCTGATCGCCGGTAGCAACAAGCCGCGCAGATACTGACTGTGATCGTCCCGGGTGCGCACCAATTGCAAGCCGCAGGGCTCGGCATACGGCGCGACCTGCTCGATGCCCATCTGGGTCCCACCGCCCCGAACCTGGCGAATCCAGCGCACCACGGCGATGCTCCAGCCCTGGCCAGCAGCGTCTTCGATGCCGACCATTTCCCCGGCTTGCAGCTCGGGCGGCACGGCGCCGGGCCATGCCAGGCAATAACCGCCGGGGCTGTGGTTGATCACCGGCAAGGCGTAGGTCGGGAAGTGCCGGTTGCGGTCGGCGGCTTCGTGGCTGTCGTCGTTCTGCAACGTCGGGTATTCGATTTCTTCGTAGGGCAGCAGGTCGTTAGCGGTGCCATTGGGCCCGGCGTCGAACGCCTGACTCCAGTTGTCCTTGCCGCCGGCCGGTGCCGTCGCCGCAAACTGCGCCAGTCGCCCGGCGGGGTTTTTCAGGATGTCGCTGAACGAACGTTGCCCGCCCAGGTAGAAGTGCAACGCGCTCATGCCCACGCACAGGGTCAAGGTGCCGTTGCCGGCGGTGCGCTGGAAACTGCGCTCGGCGGCCTGGCCCCAGGCGGCGTTCAAGTGTTGCAAGGTATCGAGGTTCAGGCCGGTCGGGACGGGCAACGCGGTGTCGGTCGGGTTCAGCAGCCGGGCCTCGATGGCGGCCACCAGCGGCTGCGGATCAATTCCCAGCAAACTCGCCTGCTGCTCGGCGCGGAACTTGGACCGATAGCGTGGCCCGACATCGAGTTCCGGCGCCACCGCAAACAGCTCATTGCCCGGTTTGCCGGGGTGCAACTTGATCCATTTGCTCCAGGGTTCCAGCACCTCGGCGAGGCGGGCGATCTGGTTCTGGCGCAGTTGATTGCAGCGTGAGGCGCCCAGCAGCAGGGCGGCCACGTAGGTCTGCTCGATGCTCAGGTCGGGGGTCTCGCTGGCCAGTTCATCGCGCACGCTGATGTTTTGCAGCCGATGCTCGCAGCCGATTCGATACAACTGATGCAGCTCCAGCCACACCCCTTCCGGCACCGGGCAATACAACTGGGTAGCGCGGATCAACGGGCCGTTCAGGCAATGGATCGCCCGTTGCAACGCCTGGGTCAGCAGCGGCGCGCGGTCCTTGCTGAAGCGCGGGGCGATGCGCATGACGATCTGTTTGTAGCCGATTGCCAAATGACTTTGCAGCGCCTGGCAGAGGTTGGCGATCTTGCGCGAACGCTCGTCGAGGACAATCGCCTGATGCAGGAAATGCCGCTCCAGGTGCTTGCAGACGTAATACACCTCGGGGCGCAGCAGTTCGAGCAATTGCAGGCGATTATCGCTGGGGGTCAGCAATTGATTGAGTTCGCTCAAGCCTTGATACAACTGGCGAGCGGTTTCGCCAATGTTGGCTTTGGGCAGGTTGGCGATCCAGCGCTTGAGGTCGCGCGGGGTGGCTTCGCAGAACGACAGGCGCAAGCCGGCGGGGATCGGTGCGCGCAGCAACAGTGTGGGCTTGTTCTCATTCATGCCGTGGAAAAACTCCGACCGGGAAATGGGCAGTGAATGGTCTGACTGTAGCACTTGCGGGTCGTTACCGTTTGTCTGCCAATTGAGTGAGGGCCGAGCGTCCGACTAATCTCTCAGGCGTGCGACTGGATACGCACAGTCGTACGGCCTGCTGCCTACGCAGAGCAGGTCTCTTTGTAACTTCAAGGAGATGAGGTTCATGTCTAGATACGTAGTGGCAAATCAATGGGGCGGTAGTTCGGCACCCTGGCATCCCGGTGGAGACTGGACGCTGGGCGCGCGGGACAACCAGAACGTTGTCGCGATCGAGATCAAGTCAGGCGATGGCGGCAAGAGTTTCACCGGCACCATGACGTATGCGGGTGAAGGTCCCATTGGCTTCAAGGCTCAGCGCACGGGCCAGAACCAGTACAACGTTGAAAATCAGTGGGGCGGCAACGACGCTCCATGGCACCCGGGTGGCAAGTGGGTCATCGGTGGTCGCGATAATCAGAACGTTGTGGCGTTGAGCGTGACCTCCAGCGATGGAGGGAAAAACCTCAGTGGCACCAATACCTACGCCAACGAAGGGCCGATCGGTTTCCGTGGACAGATAGAGTAACGGCACCACCGAGTGATATCCGCCCCTTCGAAGACGTTCGAAAGGGCGGAACTGTGGTGAATGCCAGTCAGTGTAGAAGTGGAGCGCCGCAACCCATGTAGGTGCGAGCTTGTGTGGCGAGGGGGCTTGCCCCCGTTCGACTGCGAAGCAGTCGTAAAACCAATCGGTGCTTCTATATTTAGATCGCGTTGAGTCGTTTTCAGGTGCGCTTCGCGCCCCAACGGGGGCAAGCCCCCTCGCCACAAAGGCTCGCCCACAGGTTCTTCATTCGGCCATCCGGGATCAGGCGTTCGGCAAACCCAAAGCCTGGCCCATCTGCACCGGCGACGTCGCGCCGAGGCCTTCGACCCATTTCACTTGATCCGGCCCGAACAGCACGACCGCCGTCGAACCCAGTTTGAAGCGACCCAGTTCCGCACCTTTCTCCAGATGGATTGGCGCACGGGCGGCTTCGTCGTAGCGGAAAGTTTTCAGCTCGCGTTTCGGCGGCGTGACCAGCCCGGCCCACACGGTTTCAATCGACGCCACGATCATCGCGCCCACCAGCACCACGGCCATCGGCCCGCGCTCGGTGTCGAAGATGCACGCCACACGCTCGTTGCGGGCGAACAGTTCGGGGACGTTTTCGGCGGTGGTCTGGTTGACCGAGAAGATCCGGCCCGGGATGTAGACCATCTCGCGCAGGGTGCCGGCCAGCGGCATGTGCACGCGGTGGTAGTCCTTCGGCGACAGGTAGATCGTTGCGAAATCACCGCCCATGAACGGCGCGGCATTCGCGGTATCGCCACCCAGCAATTCCAGCACGCTGAAGCTGTGGCCCTTGGCCTGGAACACGCGACCGTGTTCGATCGGGCCGAGTTGGCTGACCGCACCGTCGGCCGGGCTGAGGATCGCGCCCGGGGTTTCGTCCAGCGGCCGCGCGCCGTCTTTCAAGGCGCGGGTGAAGAACGCGTTGAAGTGCTCGTAGGCGGTCAGGTCTTCGACCAGCGCCTGGGACATGTCCACCTGATAACGCTTGGCGAACCACGCGGTGAACGCATTCTTGAACCAGCGCACGCGGCATTCGGCGACGCAGCCGGCCAGTCGCGAGAGCAAGTGGTGAGGCAGCAGGTATTGGCTGAGGATAAACAGACGCTTATTCATTAACTGTCCTTAAAAACCTTAAATCTCTACGGGGGTGTCGGGATGGTTGCCCCATTCGCCCCAGGAGCCGGCGTAGCCTTTGACCCGCGGATAACCGAGGGACTTGGCCACTAGATAAGTGAAGCCAGAGCGGTGGTGGGTCTGGCAGTGAGTGATGATTTCTTTGTCTTTGGTGATGCCGAGTTGTTCGAGGATCTTCGGCATGTCGGTACGGATGCGCAGGTGACGCGACTGATCCATGCCGGCGGTCCATTCAAAATTGACGGCGCCCGGAATGTGCCCGGCCTTGGCCGCCAGCACTTTCTCGCCGGAGTACTCCAGCGGCCCACGGGCATCCCAGATCGCCAGGTCGGCGGCGCCGAGACGGCTTTGCAGGTACTCGCGGGTGGCGGTGGGTTCGTCGTGCAAGGTCAGTTTGACCGGGCCGCCGACCGGGGCCGGGACCTGGATCGACATCGGCAAGCCCGCCGCCAGCCAGGCTGGCAGGCCACCGTCGATGTAGTGATATTTGTTGTGGCCGATCACATCCAGCAACCAGATGAAACGCCCGGCCCAACCGCCGCCTTCGTCGTCATACACCACGTAGACCGCATCGGGGTTGTGGCCCAGTTCGCCGAACAATGTTTCAAGGGCCGCGTGGGTCGGCAGCAAGCCAGGCGCCGGAGCCTGGCCGAGCTGGGTGCGTTTCGGATCGACAAACCGCGCGCCGGGCAAATGCCCTTCGGTGTAGCGGGCGGTGCTGGTCAGGTCCACCAGAATCAGTTCGCGGGCGTCGAGGCGCGGGAGCAAGTCGCTCGGCTCGATCACCAGCGGCAAGCCAGAGAAGTCAGACATGTGAGGTCTCCAGGGCGAAAAAGGGAGGATTGTAGCGCAGCATCATTGGCCGCGGCTGCTAAAGGTACTCAGTGCCTTTTCGATGCACTGCGCGGTTTTGCCAAAGGCTTGCACGGTAATTTCCGAGAACGGCCCGCCACCCTGGTCCGCCACCACAATCATGATCACCCGGCCATTATTGACCAGTGAGCGCAACAGCAAGTGTTCGCCGCTGAACTGCGAACGCAGGCTGGCAGGCAGCAGGGCGGAGAACTGGGCATTGTTGGCCGGCGTCAGGCGTACTTGGGCCTGCTGCGAGAGCAAACGCTGCAACACGCTGCTCTGGCTGACCAGGAAATTCAGGCCGGCGGCTTCTTTCGGCAACCCGGCGGTCTGGTGCACCCGCAGATTGGCGTGGGTGCGGTCGGCCATCAGGATCATCACCCGTCGCATGCCGCAGGCCACCAGTGCATCCCGGGCCGAGGTGGTCAGGTGCATTGCGTTGGAGAAGCGGCTCGGTTCCACCAGCAGATCGGCGCATTGTTTGCGCCAATGGCTCAAATCTTCAGTGGTCGGTGCCGGGGCCGGCAGCAACCCGGCGTGAATACGGTTCATGCCCCACGGCCACAGCAGCGAAACCGCCGGGTGCCACAGATCCGGCATCGCATGCTGGCGGGCGCTGTTGGCGGCCTGTTGGTGCAACTGTTGCTGTACTTCGTCCATCGATATTTGCAGATAAAGACTGGTCAGGTACTGCCAGCGCTCAGCGTGCGGACAGTCCCAGGCCTGTTGCGCCGACAGCGCCAGGCCGTTGGCCAGCAGCACGGTGTTGGCCGGCTGATTGAGCCAGCGGCGCAGGGTAGGATCGTCGTCGAGGCGGTTTTGCTGACGCAGCGGGTGCTCGCTGTCCCGGGCGATGCGCAGCACTTTGACCAATTCCCGCTGCTCGTTGAGCAGCAGGCGATAACCCTGTTGCACCCAGATCGGCAGCCGCCAGATGTCCACCAGTGCCAGGCAGATTTCCAGCAGGCGTACGCCGAACAACTGCTTTTCGACTTTGCGCGCCGACTCGCCTTTATGGATGACCCGCAGTTCCCACTCTTCGAGCAGATGCGGGTGCGTCAGCGCCATTGGCCACAGCGGCGAGAGAAACAGCAGGCTGCCCCAATGAATGTCCTGCCACAGCCGCGCCAGGCGATTGGCGAAGAAGCCGTTGGCCTGTTGCGTCGCGTGCTGGCTGATCAGTTGCAGCTGGCGCAGGGCCTTGGGGATCTCGGATTGCGGTTCGGCGGGCAGGCGATCGAGCAGTTCTTCGGTGCGTTTCAGCCCGAGGCGATTGAGCGCCACATCGAGGTTTTCCGCCGGCTCCGTCATGCTGCCGTGGGTGTGGCGGTTGGCCTCGCGAATCACGCTCAAGGCCAGGGCCGGGCTTTCCTGCATCAATTCGGCAATGTCGCGCAGCGAGCTGCGGTTATTGCGAATGGCTTTACAGACCCGGTCGTGACTCTCTTGCGGAACCGGCAGGCGCACGCCATCGAGAAGCTTGACCCAGCCTTCGAGAGTGGTCGGTTTTGGAGGTGGAACGTTCGTTTCGTTAGCCATGGCTGGACGGGATCATCATTGGCTGTAAACACGCCCGGCGCGGGCTAAATTGGCTTTTCGCCTGAACTGGCTATAGTCTGGCGCAGTTTTGCCGATAAGTAGAAGAAGAGATTTTTTAACTTCCGAATATGACCTTGAACCCGACTCAGTAAGTGCTCTCCTACCTATGGCTAAAATAATCGGCATCATCGTCGTATTCGCGAGCGTGCTCGGCGGATACGTGCTTTCCCATGGCAAAATCGCCGCCCTGATTCAGCCCTTCGAGGTGATGATCATCGGTGGTGCGGCCCTCGGTGCATTCCTGCAGGCCAACCCCGGCTACATGACCATGCACGTGCTCAAGAAATCCTTGAGCATGTTCAGTTCGCGTTTCAACCACACCTTCTATCTTGAAGTGCTGGGCCTGATCTACGAGATCCTCAACAAGAGCCGTCGCGAAGGCATGATGGCCATCGAAGGCGACATCGAAGATGCCGCTGCGAGCCCGATCTTCGCCAAGTACCCGACAGTCTTGAAAGACGAACGCATGACTGCGTTCATCTGCGACTACCTGCGCATCATGTCCTCCGGCAACATGGCTCCCCATGAGCTGGAAGGCCTGTTCGACATGGAACTCTACAGTCTCAAGGAAGACCTGGAGCACCCGTCCCACGCGGTGAACGGCATTGCCGACGCCATGCCCGGTTTCGGTATCGTCGCGGCGGTACTCGGTATCGTGGTGACCATGGCCTCCCTGGGCGAAGGCGACCAGAAAGCCATCGGCATGCACGTAGGTGCGGCGCTGGTCGGTACCTTCTTCGGTATTCTCGCGGCCTACGGCTTCTTCGGCCCGCTGGCCCATTCCCTGGCCCACGATGCCAAGGAAGAACTGAACGTCTACGAAGCCATCAAGGCCTCGCTGGTTGCCTCCGCTTCCGGCATGCCGCCATCGTTGGCGGTGGAGTTCGGGCGCAAGGTTCTGTACCCGGCGCACCGTCCTAGCTTCGCTGAGCTGGAACAAGCGGTTCGCGGTCGTTAAGCCATGGAAAATAACCAGCCGATAATCATCAAGCGCGTCAAGCGCATCGCCGGCGGGCATCACGGGGGCGCCTGGAAAATCGCCTTCGCTGACTTCGCCACGGCGATGATGGCGTTCTTCCTGGTGTTGTGGCTGCTGTCCACCGCCACGCCGGAACAGAAGATCGCCATCGCCGGTTACTTCAAAGACCCGGTCGGCTTCTCCGAAAGCGGCACGCCCTACATCATCGACCTGGGCGGCACGCCGACCCTGGCGCCGGAGAACACCCTCAACCCCGAGGTGAAATCCCAGCCCCAACCGGACAAAGTGACCGTCGATACCGATCAGGTCGAAGGCATGGCCGAACAGGTCGAGAAAGAACGCCTGGAATTGCTGCTGCAAGAATTGCAGAACAAGGTTGAAGAGAATCCGCAACTGCAGAAGTTCAAGGACCAGATCCTGTTCGAGATCACGCCGAACGGCTTGCGCATCCAGATCATGGACGCGGATAACCGGCCGATGTTCGACTCGGGTTCGGCGCGTCTGAAACCGTATTTCGAAGACATCCTGCTGGCCATGGCCGACACCATTAAAGCGGTGCCGAACAAGATCAGCATCAGCGGCCATACCGACGCCAAGCCGTACACCGGCACCGGTGATTTCGGCAACTGGGAATTGTCGGCCAACCGCGCCAACGCCGCGCGCCGTGCCTTGGTGGCTGGCAGCTATCCGGAGTCGCAAGTGGCGCGGGTGGTGGGTTATGCGTCGTCGGCGTTGTTTGATCGGGAACATCCGTTCAACCCGGTCAATCGGCGGATCGATATTGTCGTGCTGACCAAGAAGGCACAGGCGGCCATCGAAGGGGCGCAAGGTGCCGATCCAACAACGACGCCGGGGCAGGGCGCGCCGGGTGAAGCGCCAAACGCGCCAGCCACACCGGTTGATCCGAATGCGTTGCCTGCGGACAAGCAGCCGGTGCCGGCCCATGAGCTTCGCGAGCGGTTGAATCTGTTCGAGGACGCGGCGCCGAAGCCGGGTGATCCGGCTAAACCGGCGGAGCCACCCAAGCAATAACCTCAAAAAAGCCACGGTAATCGTGGCTTTTTTGTGTCTGGCGGCGTCACCACTGCACGTTTTTTTAGAATCAGGGAAGATCAGAGATGGAAAGACTCAAAGCCTATTTCCAGCGACACGGCAATGCGCCCTTCAAATTCGGTGAAGGCCGGGTCAGTGGCTACATCTCGGCCACGCTCGGGCTGTTGAGCCTGCTCGCAGTATTCTGCTTCCTGTTTCCCGAGTGGCTGACCACCGCCGAATTGCGCAAGGTCTACGACGAGCAGTTCGCACGCACCACGCTGTTGCTCGGGCTGGTGCTGTCGTTCAGCCTCGGCACCCTGAATATCCTGCTCAACAAGCGCAAGCGCCTGGGGATCACCGGGTTGGTGGCCTCGGGGCTGGCGGTGTTCCTCGGCGGCACCAATGTGCAGATCAGCTCGATCGGGCAGACCCCTTACTCGCTGGGGCTGGACTGGTTCGTCCTGGCCCTGTTGGTGTCGGCCATCGTTTTCATCCCCCTGGAAAAACTCTATTCCAAGGACCCCGAGCAAAACATCCTGCGCCCGCACTGGCGAACCGACCTGACCTATTTTTTCGTCAGCCACATGCTGGTGCAATTCATCCTGATCTTCATCACCGCCTCGTCGAGCTACGTGGCGGGTTGGGCGATGTCGACGGAATTGCAGGCCAGCGTGCAAAGCCTGCCGCTTGTTGTGCAGTTCTTCCTCGCCGTGCTGGTGGCCGACCTTGGTCAGTATTGGTTGCATCGTCTCTATCATGTGGTGCCGTGGCTGTGGCGCATCCACGCGGTGCATCACTCGAGCACGCACATGGATTGGCTTGCCGGTTCGCGGGTGCACTTTATCGAGATTCTGCTGACCCGTACCGGCGTGCTGGTGCCTCTGATGCTGCTGGGCTTTGCGCCGCAGGCGTTGAATGCCTATGTGATTCTGGTCGGCGTCCAGGCTGTGTTGGCCCATGCCAATGTGCGGATCAATGGTGGTTGGCTGAACTACGTGATGGTTTTGCCGCGTTATCACCATTGGCACCATGCGCGGCACAAGGATTACATTTACAAGAACTACGCGATCCACACGCCGTTGGTGGACATGCTGTTTGGTACGTTCAAGTTGCCGCCCAAGGAATGGCCGGTGCGCTACGGGGTGTTTGGCAAGGAGTTGCCGGGTGGGATTGTGCGTCAGCATCTTTATCCGTTTCAGAAGCCTGAGCCGAAGGTCGTTGCGCCGAAGCCGCCGGCGGCGGTTTCCTGAGTTAGCGATGAAGCCGACAGTGATGTCGGCTTTTTTGTGCCTGGAGGCCACTTCATTTTCAGTGCGGGCACGATCCCTGTAGGAGCGAGGCTTGCCCGCGAAGGCTTTGTGTCAGGCGCCGGAGGATTTGTGGGGGTACATATCCATTCCTGCGGTAACGGCTGCCTATGGTTTCGCTCTTACAGCGAGTCACTTTCGAAAAGCGCGAAAGTAACCAAAGCGCTTTTGCCCCTTTCGTTCGGTGCCTCGCCCAGGCTCGGCATGCCCTCGCTCCGGTCCTGCTCCGTGGGCCCGCCGCCATCGGCCATCCATGGCCGGGGGCGGCTAACCCGGCATCCATGCCGGGTTGCCCACTGCGCAGAACCTCCACTCGGCCTCTCGAGGGGGCGCACATCGCACCGCGAGGCGGCCTGATAGCCGGCCTGGTTCGGGCGCGTGCGTTCTGCTGATCCATTTTCAGCGTGGGCACGATCCCTGTAGGAGCGAGGCTTGCCCGCGAAGGCTTTGTGTCAGGCGCCGGAGGATTTGGGGGGTACATATCCATTCCTGCGGTAACGGCCGCTTATGGTTTCGCTCTTACAGCGAGTCACTTTCGAGAAGCGCGAAAGTAACCAAAGCGCTTTTGCCCCTTTCGTTCGGAGCCTCGCTGTGGCTCGGCATGCCCTCGCTCCGGTCCTGCTCCGTGGGCCCGCCGCCATCGGCCATCCATGGCCGGGGGCGGCTAACCCGGCATCCATGCCGGGTTGCCCACTGCGCAGAACCTCCACTCGGCCTCTCGAGGGGGCGCACATCGCACCGCGAGGCGGCCTGATAGCCGGCCTGGTTCGGGCGCGTGCGTTCTGCTGATCCATTTTCAGCGTGGGCACGATCCCTGTAGGAGCGAGGCTTGCCCGCGAAGGCTTTGTGTCAGGCGCCGTGGTTTTTGGGGGGTGTACATATCCATTCCTGCGGTAACGGCCGCTTATGGTTTCGCTCTTACAGCGAGTCACTTTCGAGAAGCGCGAAAGTAACCAAAGCGCTTTTGCCCCTTTCGTTCGGAGCCTCGCTGTGGCTCGGCATGCCCTCGCTCCGGTCCTGCTCCGTGGGCCCGCCGCCATCGGCCATCCATGGCCGGGGGCGGCTAACCCGGCATCCATGCCGGGTTGCCCACTGCGCAGAACCTCCACTCGGCCTCTCGAGGGGGCGTGCACCGCAACAGCGCCGCGAGGCGGCCTGATAGCCGACCTGACTAGGGCGCGTACGTTCTCCTGATCCATTTTCAGTGCGGGCACGATCCCTGTAGGAGCGAGGCTTGCCCGCGAAGACGGCCTGATAGTCGACCTTATTGTCGGAGGGGCGCGTTTTCCTGTTGGATGCGGTTTGCTGGCGAGATGAGTGGTTGTAGGAACGGTCTGAAATTGCGGTTCGGGGTTCTCAGTCCTGCGAGCATCTGCCTATAGTTTCGCCCGTTGCTGCCAGTGCGGTGACCGATCTTAGCCGGTCGAATTACAGATGATATCTCTCGACCGTTAACGGAGTTTTGACCCCATGGCTAAGTACCACCCGCTCCAAGGCAATTTCAGCGTCGGCCCGACGCTGTACATCGACACCGAAGCCAAAGTCACTGACCTCCTCGAAACCGCCACCCACCGAATCAAAGCTGCCCGCAATCTGCTCAACAGCGTCACCTGCCTGTGCGTCAAAGACGCTGAAGGTCACGATCTGGAGCATTTTGCCAATGCTGCGCATATGTTGATTCAGGATGGCTGTGACGCCTTGGATGCGTTGGGTTGGAAGCTGGAAAAAGCAGTGCTTTGAAAACCAGAAAGCCGCGAGATGATCGCGGCTTTTTAGTGTTTGCTGGAAACGGCTGATCATTTTCATGGCATCACGAAAATGATCATGGCTACTTAGTAACTAGTTTCCGGCAAACTCGCGATGATCGAGCGATAGCTGTTCATCCGTTGCTGCTGCACACGCCCATCTTCCAACGCTTTGAGTAACGCACACCCCGGTTCACGATCATGTTTGCAATCGCGGAAGCGGCAGGTGCCGATCAAGTCGTTGAACTCGATGAACCCGGCTTCGACGTCGGCGCGGCTGACGTGGCCCAGACCGAATTCACGGATGCCCGGGGAGTCGATCAGTTCACCGCCGCCGGGGAAGTGGAACAACCGCGCGGTGGTGGTGGTGTGGGTGCCCTGGCCGGACAGTTCGGACAGCGGGCCGACGCGGGTTTCGACTTCCGGCAGCAGGCTGTTGACCAGCGAGGACTTGCCGACGCCGGACTGGCCGACGAAGACGCTGATGCGTCCGTCCAGTTGTTCCTGCAATTGCTCCATGCCGTTGCCGTGGTGGGCCGACACTTCGAGCACCGGGTAGCCGAGTGTGCGGTAGACCGCGAGCAAGGCGTTCAGGGCCGGGGCGTTCTGTTCGTCGATCAGGTCGAATTTGTTGAGCAGCAGCAGCGGACGAATCCCGGCGTGCTCAGCAGCGACCAGATAGCGGTCGATCAGGTTGGCGTGGGGCTCGGGCAGCGGGGCGAAGACGATGACGATCATGTCGACGTTGGCCGCTACGGGTTTGAGCTGGCCACGGCTGTCCGGGCGGCAGAGTTCGGTTTTACGCGGCAGTTGCGCCACGATTACACCGATGCCCTGGTTGCCGGCACGCCAGACCACCTGATCGCCGGTCACCAGCGCGGGCAGGTTGGCGCGCAAGTGGCAACGGAACACTTCGCCGGCCAGCTCGCCTTCAAGCGCTTCGACTTCGACCTGCACACCGAAGTGCGCGATCACCAGGCCCGTCTGTTCCGGACCCAGGTCGCCGCCTTCAAGTGCCTCGACAGCCGAGGACTCGCGTTTGGCGGCGCGGGCAGCGCGTTCGCCCTGAATTTTTTCGATGCGCCAGTTTTGACGACGATTGAGTTGGCGTTTGGCCATGGGTGTTCCGTATCAAGAATGCAGCGATTAGGTAAAACGGCCGCGAGTTTAGCACGCCCGGCCACTTGCCTAGGCTAAACTGCGCAGCATTGCCTAGGAGCCGACACATGCAAAACCCGCAGAATCTGATCTGGATCGACCTGGAAATGACCGGTTTGAACCCTGATACCGACGTCATCATCGAGATGGCGACCATTGTCACCGACAGTGACCTGAACACCCTGGCCGAAGGCCCGGTGATCGCGATCCACCACAGCGACGCGATCCTGGCTGGCATGGACGAGTGGAATACCCGTCAACACGGCGGCTCGGGCCTGACCCAGCGCGTGCGCGACAGCCGCATCAGCATGGCCGAAGCCGAGGCCGAAACCATCGCCTTCCTGGAAAAATGGGTGCCGAAGGGCAAGTCGCCGATCTGTGGCAACAGCATCTGCCAGGACCGTCGCTTCCTTTATACGCACATGAAAGCGTTGGAAAGCTACTTCCACTACCGCAACCTCGACGTGTCGACCCTCAAAGAACTGGCCGCACGCTGGGCGCCGGACGTGCGCGACAGCTTCCAGAAGGGCAGCACGCACCTGGCGCTGGACGATATCCGCGAGTCGATTGCTGAGTTGCAGCATTACCGTAAGCATTTCATCAAGTTCTGATCCTGCGGTGCCTTTGTGGCGAGGGGGCTTGCCCCCGTTCGGCTGCGAAGCAGTCGTAACACCTGAGAATGCGATGTGACTGGCGGAATGCAGGGGAGTGCTTCGCACTCCAACGGGGCCAAGCCCCCTCGCCACAGGTCCCAGTGGTTTCTGTTGCCCCCTTTTGGTGCCGCGACTAAATGGCTAGACTGCGCGCCTTCCTGCCAGGACCGCCACCATGTTGCTGATGCTCTACCTGATTGCCATCACCGCCGAAGCCATGACCGGCGCCCTGTCTGCCGGCCGTCGGGGCATGGACTGGTTTGGTGTGGTACTGATCGCCTGCGTCACGGCGTTGGGCGGCGGTTCGGTGCGTGACGTGCTGCTCGGCCACTACCCCCTGACCTGGGTCAAGCACCCGGAATACCTGATCCTGACCTCGGTCGCCGCGATGTTCACAGTCTTCGCCGCGCGCTGGATGCGGCACCTGCGCTCACTGTTTCTGGTGCTCGATGCCGTGGGTCTGGTGGCGTTCACCCTGATCGGCTGCATGACTGCGCTGGAAATGGGCCACGGCATGTTGGTGGCCTCGGTCAGCGGTGTGATCACCGGGGTATTCGGCGGCATCCTCCGAGATATCTTCTGCAACGACATCCCGCTGATCTTCCGTCGCGAGCTCTACGCCAGCGTCTCGTTCGCGGCCGCGTGGTGCTACATGCTCTGCATCTATCTGGAATTACCGGGGGAGCAGGCGATCCTGATCACCTTGTTCGGCGGGTTTTTGCTGCGGTTGCTGGCGATCCGGTTTCATTGGGAAATGCCGAAGTTCGTCTACAACGACGAAGCCTGATTTACACAGGGTCCCTTTAGGAGCTGCCGAAGGCTGCTCCTACGCTAGACCGTGTTGTTTCAACGCCCACTCCACATGTTCGCGCACCAACTCTGACGGATATTCCCGGCGCGCCTTCAACGCCTCCAACACCGGAATACTCGACGGCGCATTACCCAACCCCACCGCCAGATTGCGCAACCAGCGCTCATAACCGGCGCGGCGTAACGGTGAACCTTCGGTATTGCTGAGAAACTTATCTTCGTCCCACATGAACAACTCGGCCAATTGCGCATTGTCCAGATTGTGCCGTGGCTTGAAGTCGCTTTCCCCGGACGGACGGGCGAAGCGGTTCCACGGGCAGACGATCTGGCAATCATCACAGCCGAACACCCGATTGCCGATCAGCGGTCGCAAGTCTTCCGGGATCGCGCTTTTCAGTTCGATGGTCAGGTAGGAAATGCAGCGCCGGGCGTCCAGTACGTAAGGGCCGACGAAAGCGTTGGTCGGGCAAATGTCCAGGCAGGCGGTGCAGCGGCCACAGTGTTCGGTGCTGTGGGGCGGGTCTTCCGGCAGCGGCAGATCGACAAACAGTTCGCTGAGGAAGAAGTAACTGCCGGCCTTGCGATTCAAGACCAGGGTGTTTTTGCCGATCCATCCCAGGCCAGCCTTCTCGGCGATGGCTTTTTCCAGCACCGGGGCGCTGTCGACGAAGGCGCGGAAACCGAAGGGGCCGATCTCGGCCTGAATTTTATCCGCCAGTTGTTGCACACGTTTACGGATCAATTTGTGGTAGTCGCGGCCCAAGGCATAACGCGATACGTAGGCTTTTTCCGGTTGGGCGAGTAATTGCGCCATTTGCGTGTCGCCGGGCAGGTAGTCCATGCGCAGCGACACTACACGCAAAGTGCCGGGCACCAGTTCTTCCGGGTGCGAGCGTTTGCTGCCGTGGGCGCCCATGTAGTCCATTTCGCCGTGGTAGCCGGCTGCGAGCCAGCGCTCCAGGTGCTGCTCATGCTCGGCGAGGTCCAGGCCGCTGATGCCGACTTGCTGGAAGCCCAGCTCGCGGCCCCAGTCCTTGATGGATTGGGCGAGGGCGGGCAGGTCTGTAGTAATAGCGGGCATGAGACGAGAGAAACCGGAGCTGAGGTGCGTATAATTCTGCCAGACATCGGAGCCCGAAGACGCATGCCGCACACTAAAGATGATTTACCCGACGCGCTGTACAGCGCCGCGCAAGTGCGAGGGCTCGATGCGAGCCTGATCGCGGCCGGCACGCCGGGCTTCGAATTGATGCAGCGGGCGGCGCGAGCGACGTGGCGGGCGTTGGTCCGTCAGTGGCCGACGGCCAACGAATTGACTGTGCTGGCGGGTCACGGCAATAACGCAGGCGACGGTTATCTGGTGGCGGTATTGGCCCAGCGTGCCGGATGGCAAGTGCGGGTGCTGGCGGTCGGTGAGCCCCAGCGATTGCAAGATGATGCGGCGCGGGCTCATGCCGAGGCCTTGAGTGAGAACGTAATTATTGAAGCCTGGACTGCCGACACCGAGTTGCGCGGCATTGTCCTCGATGCCTTGCTCGGCACCGGCCTGACGGGCGAGGTCCGTGAGCCCTACGCCAGCGCCATTGCCGCGATCAATGCCAGTGGCTTGCCGGTGGCGGCGGTGGATATCCCATCGGGACTGTGCGCCGATACCGGTCGCCTGCTCGGCGCGGCGGTTCGGGCGGATCTCACCGTGACGTTTATCGGCTTGAAGCTGGGCCTGTTCACTGGTGATGCGGCGGACGTGGTCGGTGAACTGGCGTTCAACGATTTACACGCCGATCCGCAAATTCTTGAGAGCGCCGCGATCAGCGCCCGTCGTTTAGGCGCTAATAACCTGCCGCTCCTGGCCCCTCGGGCACCAACCTCCCATAAAGGCAAATTCGGTCATGTGCTGCTGATCGGCGGTGATCGCGGTTTTGGCGGCGCGATCCTGCTGAGTACGCAAAGTGCGCTTCGCAGTGGCGCGGGCATGGTGTCCGTGGCCACTCGCAGCGAACATGTGCCCGCTGCGTTGGCGAGAATCCCGGAGGCGATGGTGCTTGGCACCTCGTCATCCAATCAGCTGATGGGTTTGCTGGAAAAAGTATCTGTATTGGTGGTCGGCCCCGGTCTCGGTCAGGCCGGTTGGGGCTGCAGCCTGCTGTCCGCAGCGGCCAGCGCGCCGTTGCCGCAAGTCTGGGACGCCGATGCGCTGAACATGCTCGCCGAAGAGCAGGTGAAACTACCCATCGATTGCATCATCACCCCGCATCCGGGCGAAGCGGCGCGTTTGCTCGGCATCAGCACCGCACAAGTACAGGCCGACCGTCCCGCCGCCGCGCACGCATTGAGCAAAAAATACACAGCAGTAGTCATTCTGAAAGGCGCTGGCAGCCTGATCGCCAGTCCCGACGGGCGGTTGTCGGTGTGTCATCAGGGCCATCCGGCGATGGCTACGGCAGGGTTGGGCGATGTGCTGGCCGGTCTGGTCGGCGCCTTGCTCGCCCAAGGCATGAACGCTTTCGATGCCGCCTGCCTGGCGGTCTGGCTTCACGCCAATGCCGGCGCGCAACAAGGTAAATCGGGCCGTGGGCTGGCGGCCAGTGATCTGATTCCGGCCATTCGTCAGTTGTTGGAGGAGCAAGCACCGTGTCTGAAGTAACCCTGTACCTGGCTGATGAAGAGGCGATGACCGCATTCGGTGCTCGCATAGCAAAAACCACCCAAGGGCACGGTCTGATTTTTCTCGAGGGCGATCTGGGCGCGGGCAAAACCACGCTGTCCCGGGGCATCATCCGGGGCTTGGGGCATGTGGGCGCGGTAAAAAGTCCGACCTTCACCCTGGTCGAGCCCTACGAGATTGGCGACATCCGTGCCTTCCATTTCGACCTGTATCGACTGGTCGATCCGGAGGAACTGGAATACCTCGGCATCCGCGATTACTTCGATGACGATGCCATGTGTCTGATTGAATGGCCCCAGAAGGGTGCAGGCTTTTTGCCAAAGCCCGACCTGACCATTACCATTAGCCCGCAAGACAGCGGGCGTTCGCTGAAAATTTTATCCCAGGGCTCGCGTGGCGAGTCGTGGTGTGCCGCTTTGGCATTGGAAACCAATTAAATGATGGGGTCAGGTATGCGCTTTCGCGCGATGGTAGCTGCCGTAGGATTGTTGTTTTTGGCGGTGACCGTCGACGCTGTGGCCGAAACGAAGGTCAACAGCGTTCGCCTGTGGCGAGCTCCGGATAACACACGACTGGTGTTCGACCTCTCGGGGCCGGTACAACACAGCGTTTTCACCCTGACTTCGCCGGATCGGCTGGTCATCGACATCAACGGCGCGACCCTCGGTGCGCCGCTCAAAGTCAACGCCTCCAACAGCCCGATTACCGCCATGCGTTCGGCCCAGCGCACGCCGACCGACTTGCGGGTGGTCATCGACCTGAAAAAAGCCGTCACGCCGAAAAGCTTCACCCTGGCGCCGAACGCCCAGTACGGCAATCGTCTGGTGGTCGACCTGTTTGATAGCGCCGAAGCCGCTGCCCCGATTCCGCCGCCGCCGACCAACGTCGCGACCGTGGCCCCGGTGCCAGTGACCCCGATCGATCCGCCGGTAAAACTGCCGCCGGCTCCGGCGGGCAAACGCGACATTATTGTGGTGATCGATGCCGGCCACGGCGGCGAAGACCCGGGCGCTTCGGGCTCGCGCGGTCAGCATGAGAAAGACGTGGTGTTGGCCATCGCCCGTGAGTTGCAGCGCCAGGTCAACGGCATGAAAGGCTTCCGCGCCGAACTGACCCGCACCGGCGACTACTTCATCCCGTTGCGTGGCCGTACCGAAATCGCCCGCAAGAAAGGCGCCGACCTGTTCGTCTCGATCCACGCCGACGCCGCGCCGTCTTCGGCGGCCTTCGGTGCCTCGGTGTTTGCCCTGTCGGATCGCGGCGCCACGTCGGAAACGGCCCGTTGGCTGGCCGACAGCGAAAACCGTTCCGACTTGATCGGTGGTGCCGGCAGCGTCAGCCTCGACGATAAGGACCGCATGCTGGCCGGCGTACTGCTCGATTTGTCGATGACGGCGTCCCTGACGTCCAGTCTGAACGTTGGTCAAAAAGTCTTGAGCAACATCAGCCGCGTCACGCCGTTGCACAAACAACGGGTGGAGCAGGCCGGGTTCATGGTGCTGAAATCGCCGGACATCCCATCGATCCTGGTGGAAACCGGCTTCATCTCCAATGCTAACGAAGCGAACAAGTTGTCCGGGGCGAGCCATCAGCAGGCCCTCGCGCGTTCCATCAGCGCCGGTGTTCGCCAGTTCTTCCAGCAGAATCCACCACCGGGCACCTACATCGCCTGGCTGCGTGATTCCGGCAAGATCGCCCAAGGCCCACGCGACCATCGCGTCAGCCCCGGCGAAACCCTGGCGATGATCGCCGTGCGTTACCAGGTGTCCCCAGCGACCCTGCGCAGCGCCAACAACCTGAAAAGCGATGAGCTGAAGATCGGTCAGACTCTGACCATTCCCGGCACTGAGCTGGCGGCCAAAGAATGAATCAGGCGCTGACCAATACCGCTCGTATCGAGCTGCTCAGCCCGCGACTGGCGAACCAGATTGCCGCCGGTGAGGTGGTTGAGCGCCCGGCTTCGGTGATCAAGGAATTGCTGGAAAACAGCCTCGACTCCGGTGCCAAACGCATCGACGTCGATGTCGAGCAGGGCGGCGTCAAGTTGCTGCGAGTGCGCGACGACGGCAGCGGCATTTCCGCCGATGACCTGCCGCTGGCCCTGGCGCGACACGCCACCAGCAAAATTCGTAACCTTGAAGACCTCGAACAGGTGATGAGCCTCGGGTTTCGCGGCGAAGCGCTGGCGTCGATCAGCTCCGTGGCGCGACTGACCCTGACGTCTCGCACCAAAGATGCCGATCAAGCCTGGCAAGTCGAAACCGAAGGCCGGGACATGGCGCCGCGCGTGCAACCGGCGGCTCACCCGGTCGGTACTTCGGTGGAAGTGCGCGACCTGTTTTTCAATACCCCGGCCCGGCGCAAGTTTCTCAAGACCGAAAAAACCGAATTCGATCACCTGCAAGAAGTGATCAAGCGCCTGGCCCTGGCACGCTTCGACGTGGCGTTCCATTTGCGCCACAACGGCAAAACCATCCTCAGCCTGCACGAAGCCCATGACGACGCGGCCCGCGCCCGGCGTGTGGCGGCGATTTGCGGCTCGGGGTTCCTGGAGCAGGCGCTGCCGATCGAAATCGAGCGCAATGGCCTGCATTTGTGGGGTTGGGTCGGCTTGCCGACGTTCAACCGCAGCCAGGCAGACTTGCAGTATTTCTTTGTGAACGGCCGTGCGGTGCGCGACAAACTGGTGGCCCACGCGGTGCGCCAGGCGTATCGCGACGTGCTGTTCAACGGCCGGCATCCGACCTTCGTGCTGTTTTTCGAAGTCGATCCGGCGGGCGTCGACGTCAACGTGCACCCGACCAAACACGAAGTGCGCTTCCGTGACGGGCGCATGGTTCATGATTTCCTCTACGGCACCTTGCACCGCGCCTTGGGCGATGTGCGGCCGGAAGATCATCTGGCGGCGCCGGTGGCGACGGCCATTGTTCGGCCTACCGGCATCGATGCCGGCGAGTTCGGTCCACAGGGCGAAATGCGCCTCGCGGCCAATGCTTTGCTGGAACAGCCTCAGGCGCAGCCGACCTTTAATACGACGGCAGGCTCGGGTGCTGGCGCCGGTTATCAATATCAGTACACGCCAAAACCTCAATCCGGCGTGCCGGTGGCTGAGGCTCAAGTGGCATATCGCGAATTTTTCGCGCCGTTGCCGGAAGCCAATGCGGTCGCGCTGCCCGCCGGGCAGGATGATATTCCGCCGTTGGGTTACGCACTGGCGCAGCTCAAGGGCATTTATATCCTGTCGGAAAACGCCCAGGGCCTGGTGCTGGTGGACATGCACGCCGCCCACGAGCGGATCATGTATGAACGCCTGAAAGTGGCCATGGCCAGCGAAGGTTTGAGCGGCCAACCGCTCTTGGTGCCGGAATCCCTGGCGGTGAGCCAGCGCGAAGCCGATTGCGCCGAAGAGAACGTCGCGTGGTTCCAGCGCCTGGGCTTTGAATTGCAGCGCCTGGGCCCGGAAACCCTGGCGATCCGGCAGATCCCGGCGTTGCTCAAGCAGGCCGAAGCCAATCGCTTGGTCAGCGACGTACTGGCCGACCTGATGGAATACGGCACCAGCGACCGGATCCAGGCGCACTTGAACGAACTGCTCGGCACCATGGCCTGCCACGGTGCGATCCGGGCCAATCGGCGCCTGGCGATACCCGAAATGAACGGTCTGCTGCGGGACATGGAAAACACCGAGCGCAGCGGTCAATGCAACCATGGCCGACCGACCTGGACCCAATTGGGCCTGGACGATCTGGACAAACTGTTCTTGCGCGGTCGTTGATGAGCCAGCTCCCTCCAGCGATTTTCCTGATGGGCCCGACCGCAGCGGGCAAGACCGACCTGGCCATCGAGCTGACAAAAGTCCTGCCGTGCGAGCTGATCAGTGTCGATTCGGCGCTGGTCTACCGAGGCATGGACATCGGCACTGCCAAGCCTTCCAAAGAAATTCTGGCCGAGTTCCCGCACCGGTTGATCGATATTCTCGACCCGGCCGAGAGCTATTCCGCCGCGGATTTCCGTCGTGATGCCCTTGAGGCGATGGCCGAGATCACTTCGCGGGGAAAAATTCCGCTGCTTGTAGGCGGCACGATGCTCTACTACAAGGCTTTGGTCGAAGGACTGGCGCAAATGCCGGCGGCCGATCCCGAGGTTCGCGCGCAAATCGAAGAAGAGGCTGAACGCCTTGGCTGGCAAGCCTTGCACGACCAATTGTCAGTGATTGATCCGGTTTCTGCGGCGCGCATTCACCCGAACGATCCCCAGCGCCTCAGTCGAGCGCTGGAAGTTTATCGCGTGAGCGGTCAGAGCATGACCGAGCTGCGCCTCATACAATCTGCGCAAAGTACTGAAGCAGCCGCTTCGGGACTGCAACAATTGCCCTATACTGTCGCGAACTTGGCTATCGCCCCGGCAAATCGCCAGGTACTGCACGAGCGTATTAAACAAAGATTCACAAATATGTTGGAACAGGGATTCATCGACGAGGTCGTAGCCCTGCGTACGAGAAGTGACCTGCATTCAGGGTTGCCATCCATACGCGCTGTAGGGTACCGACAAGTTTGGGACTACCTGGATGGCAAGCTGACGCAAGCCGAGATGCAGGAGCGTGGAATCATTGCCACGCGCCAATTGGCAAAGCGCCAGTTCACCTGGCTGCGCAGTTGGGCTGATTTACATTGGTTGGACAGCCTGGATTGCGACAATCTGCCGCGCGCCTTGAAATACCTCGGGACCATCTCCATATTGAGCTGAGTCCTTGCAATTGCCGTCTATCCTTGGGGGTGTGACGGCCACAAGCCATCTGTTTACCTATTTTTTATATTGAATCCTTAAAGGAGTGCGGCACATGTCAAAAGGGCATTCGCTACAAGACCCTTACTTGAATACTTTACGTAAAGAGAAAGTTGGGGTGTCCATCTACCTGGTCAACGGGATCAAACTGCAAGGCACGATCGAGTCTTTCGACCAGTTCGTCATCCTGCTGAAAAACACCGTTAGCCAGATGGTTTACAAGCACGCTATCTCGACAGTGGTACCGGTTCGTCCAATTCGTCTGCCTAGCGCAACCGAATCGGAAGCGGGTGACGCTGAGCCAGGTAACGCCTGATAGGAGTCTCCTTTGTTCTTTGAGCGCCACGGTGGTGGTGAACGAGTGATCCTCGTTCACTTGGATGGACAGGACCCTGAGGCGCGCGAAGATCCGCAGGAGTTTCAGGAATTGGCTAATTCGGCTGGCGCCGAGACCGTTGCGTTTTTTAACGTGCCGCGTCATCGGCCAACTGCCAAATTCCTGATTGGCAGCGGCAAGGTCGAGGAACTGCGCGACCTGGTCCATGCCAAAGAGGCCGATCTGGTCATCTTCAATCACATCCTCACGCCCAGTCAGGAACGTAACCTCGAACGTGTTTTCGAGTGTCGCGTGATCGACCGTACCGGTCTGATTCTCGATATTTTTGCCCAGCGCGCCCGTACCCATGAAGGCAAGCTCCAGGTCGAACTGGCCCAGCTTGACCACATGAGCACACGGCTGGTTCGTGGCTGGACTCACCTTGAGCGTCAGGGTGGCGGTATCGGTATGCGTGGCCCGGGTGAAACCCAGTTGGAAACCGACCGCCGTCTGCTGCGGGTTCGCCTGCGACAGATCAAGGGTCGGCTGGAAAAAGTGCGCAGTCAGCGGGAACAGTCGCGACGCGGCCGCACGCGTGCGGATATTCCTACCGTGTCTCTGGTGGGGTATACCAACGCCGGCAAATCCACGCTCTTCAATAACGTGACGAAATCCGACGTGTACGCGGCTGACCAGTTGTTCGCCACGCTGGACCCGACCTTACGCCGTCTGGAACTCGACGACCTGGGGCCGATTGTCCTGGCCGACACGGTGGGTTTCATCCGCCACTTGCCGCACAAACTGGTCGAGGCATTTCGGTCTACGCTCGAAGAGTCGAGCAACTCGGACCTGCTGTTGCACGTGATCGATGCGGCCGAACCGGATCGCATGTTGCAGATCGAGCAGGTGATGGTGGTGCTGGGCGAGATTGGAGCCCAGGACTTGCCGATCCTTGAGGTCTATAACAAACTCGATTTGCTTGAAGGCGTTGAGCCGCAAATCCAGCGTGATGAAAACGGCAAGCCCCAGCGGGTCTGGCTGTCGGCGCGTGATGGCAGTGGTCTGGAACTGCTTGAGCAAGCCATTGCCGAGTTGCTGGGCGGTGATTTGTTTGTTGGCACCTTGCGCTTACCGCAACGTTTTGCTCGACTGCGTGCGCAGTTTTTCGAACTCGGTGCGGTACAGAAAGAAGAACACGACGAAGAGGGCATCAGCCTGCTGGCCGTCCGCTTGCCTCGGGTCGAGTTGAATCGACTGGTGAGCCGCGAAGGCCTGCAACCGATGGACTTCCTCGAGCAACACACTTTGCAATAAAAGCCTGAGAAAGCGGTTGTGCCGTGGTGACAGGCATTCTGTAGCATTGGTCGGCGCGCCGTGGGTGCGTCTTTGCTTTATCAGATGGAGAGCGCTATGGCTTGGAATGAGCCGGGTGGCAACTCGAATAATCAGGATCCTTGGGGTGGCAAGCGCCGCAATAACGGCGACCGCAAGGGGCCACCGGATCTCGACGAGGCCTTCCGAAAGCTGCAGGAAAGCCTGAACGGGTTGTTCGGTGGTGGTAAAAAACGCGGTGATGACGGCGGTGGTTCGGGCAAGAGTGGCGGCTTCGGCGGCCTGCTCGGCATCGGCCTGGTCGTGCTCGCTGCCGTCTGGCTATACAGCGCGGTCTACGTGGTCGACGAGCAGGAGCAAGCCGTGGTGCTGCGCTTCGGCAAGTACTACGAAACCGTCGGCCCGGGCCTGAACATCTACTTCCCGCCGATCGACAAGAAGTACATGGAAAACGTCACGCGTGAGCGTTCGTACACCAAGCAAGGCCAGATGCTGACTGAAGACGAGAACATCGTCGAAGTGCCGCTGACCGTGCAGTACAAGATCAGCAACCTGCAGGACTTCGTGCTGAACGTCGACCAGCCGGAAATCAGCCTGCAGCAAGCGACCGACAGCGCCTTGCGCCACGTGGTGGGTTCCACCGCTATGGACCAGGTCCTGACCGAAGGTCGTGAGTTGATGGCCAGCGAAATCAAGGAACGTTTGCAGCGTTTCCTCGATACCTATCGCACCGGTATCACCGTCACCCAGGTCAACGTACAGAACGCAGCCGCACCGCGTGAAGTCCAGGAAGCCTTCGATGACGTGATCCGAGCCCGTGAAGACGAGCAGCGTTCGCGCAACCAGGCTGAAACCTACGCCAACGGCGTCGTGCCGGAAGCCCGTGGCCAGGCCCAGCGTATCCTTGAAGATGCCAACGGTTACCGCGACGAAACGGTCTCGCGCGCCAAGGGTGAGGCGGATCGCTTCACCAAGCTGGTCGCCGAGTACCGCAAGGCCCCTGAAGTTACCCGCGAGCGTCTGTACCTGGACACCATGCAAGAAGTCTTCACCAACACCAGCAAGGTTCTCGTGACCGGCAACAAGAATGGTCAGAGCAATCTGCTGTACTTGCCGCTGGACAAGATGATCGACAGTGGCCGCAGCACCAGCGCACCGGTAACGGGCGCGGCAGCCAGCAGCAATGAGGCGAATGCCCGTGCAGCCGCTGATCTGCAACAACAGCAAGCACGTACCAGGGAGAGTCGCTGATGAGCAATAAATCGCTGATCGCCCTTATTGTCTGCGTCGTCGTGGCGATCGCAGCCTGGAACTGCTTCTACATCGTGGGTCAGACCGAGCGTGCGGTAATGCTGCAATTCGGTCGTGTGGTCCAGACCGATGTTCAGCCGGGCCTGCATGTGAAGGTGCCTTACGTTAACCAGGTGCGCAAATTCGACGCACGCCTGATGACGCTGGATGCACCGACACAACGCTTCCTGACGCTGGAAAAGAAAGCCGTCATGGTCGATGCCTACGCCAAGTGGCGCGTGAAAGATGCCGAGCGCTTCTACACCGCGACCTCCGGTCTCAAGCAGATTGCCGATGAACGTCTGTCCCGTCGCCTGGAATCGGGCCTGCGTGACCAGTTTGGTAAGCGCACCCTGCACGAGGTGGTTTCCGGTGAACGTGACGCGCTGATGGCTGACATCACCGCTTCGCTGAACAAGATGGCGGAAAAAGAGCTGGGTATCGAGGTTGTCGATGTCCGGGTCAAGGCCATCGACCTGCCGAAAGAAGTAAACCGCAGCGTGTTCGAACGTATGAGCACCGAGCGTGAGCGTGAAGCTCGCGAGCACCGCGCCAAGGGTAACGAGCTGGCCGAAGGCATCCGTGCCGACGCCGATCGTCAACGCCGCGTGTTGCTGGCCGAAGCCTATCGTGAATCCGAAGAGGTTCGCGGTGACGGTGACGCCCAGGCGGCTTCGATCTACTCCAAGGCCTACGGCCAGGACCAGGAGTTCTACGCGTTCTACCGTAGCCTGCGTGCCTACCGTGAAAGCTTCGCGAACAAAACCGACGTCATGGTCCTGGACCCAGGCAGCGACTTCTTCCGTTACCTGGAAAAAGCCAAGCCTTGATACGGCGTTGACCTGAATCATCCCCCGCCTGGCGGCTAAAACCTCGGGCGGGGTGATCCTTTGGGAAAACGTGTGTATGATGCGGCAGCCGGGAAATTCCCGGCTTTTTTGCGTCTGCACGTTTGATTGTGGTTTTTTGCAGGCGCCCGAGTTGAATGACTCGACAGGTTTTTCGAGGAAAGTGGTTGGCGAAGCCGGTTTCAGGCTTTTCGCCACGTCGTTCATGCGCGTTGTTTGCACATGGGTCGATCATTTTCTGCTTCACTCAAGGCTCGCCCAACGGCTGGCCGCCCGGATCATAGGGGAATGGCGTAATGGCAACGGTAGACCGCTGGCTGCTGCCAGATGGCATCGAAGAAGTACTGCCACCAGAAGCGGCGCGCATTGAAGTCGCGCGTCGTCAGGTGTTGGATCTGTTCCAGAGCTGGGGTTACGAGTTTGTCGTGACTCCCCATATCGAGTACCTGGAATCCCTGCTGACCGGCGCGGGCCAGGACCTGGATCTGCGTACCTTCAAGGTCATCGACCCGCAATCGGGCCGGCAGATGGGTTTCCGTGCTGACATCACGCCGCAAGTGGCGCGCATCGATGCGCACACCCTGCGCCGCGAAGGTCCGAGCCGCCTGTGCTACGCCGGTAGCGTGCTGCATGCGCAGCCGCGGGCCTTGTCGTCGTCGCGCAGCCCGATCCAGTTGGGCGCCGAGTTGTACGGCGATGCCAGCCCGAGCAGCGACGTGGAAGTCATCAGCCTGATGCTGGCCATGCTGCAACTGGCCGATGTGCCGGATGTGCACATGGATCTCGGCCATGTCGGCATCTACCGTGGCCTCGCCCGCGCCGCCGGTTTGTCCGGTGAAACCGAGCAGCAATTGTTCGACGCATTGCAACGCAAGGCCATCGACGAGGTCATTACCTTGACCGAAGGCCTGCCCGCCGATCTGTCGGGCATGCTGCGGGCGTTGGTCGACCTGTGTGGTGGGCGTGAAGTATTGAGCGCTGCCCGTGAGCGCCTGGCCAATGCGCCGGCGCCGGTACTCGCTGCGCTGGAAGACTTGCTGGCTATCGCCGATCGTCTGTCCACGCGTTTCCCGGAATTACCGCTTTACTTCGATCTGGGTGAATTGCGCGGCTACCACTACCACACCGGTGTGGTGTTCGCCGTGTTCGTGCCGGGTGTTGGCCAGTCCATTGCCCAGGGCGGTCGTTACGACGACATCGGCGCCGACTTCGGTCGTGCCCGTCCAGCAACCGGCTTCTCCACCGATTTGAAAACCCTGGTGACCCTGGGGCGTGCTGAGATCGAGCTACCGTCTGGCGGTATCTGGATGCCTGACAGTACGGATGCGGCACTCTGGCAGCAGGTTTGCCAGTTGCGCAGTGAGGGTCAGCGTGTCGTCCAGGCATTGCCTGGGCAACCATTGGCCGCCGCCCGTGAAGCGGACTGCGACCGGCAATTGATTCAGCAGAACGGGCTTTGGCAAGTATTGCCGCTGGCTTCTTGAGTTTTCCTGCCGGCGGCTGCCGGCACCAAGTTTGCGCGAATGAGGACAAGTGTTATGGGTAAGAATGTCGTAGTCCTGGGCACCCAATGGGGTGATGAGGGCAAAGGCAAGATCGTTGATCTGCTGACCGAACATGCTGCCGCCGTAGTGCGCTACCAAGGTGGCCACAACGCGGGTCACACCCTGGTGATCGACGGCGAGAAAAACCGTCTTGCACCTGATCCCGTCGGGCGTGCTGCGCGAAGGCGTGCAGTGCCTGATCGGCAACGGCGTGGTGGTTGCACCGGACGCTCTGCTGCGCGAGATCATCAAGCTGGAAGAGAAAGGCGTACCGGTGCGTGAGCGCCTGCGTATCAGCCCGTCCTGCCCGCTGATCCTGTCCTATCACGTCGCGCTGGACCAGGCGCGTGAAAAGGCCCGTGGCGAGCTGAAGATCGGCACCACCGGTCGCGGCATCGGCCCGGCTTACGAAGATAAAGTTGCCCGTCGCGGCCTGCGCATCGGTGACCTGTTCCACCGTGAGCGTTTCGCCGCCAAGCTGGGCGAGTTGCTGGATTACCACAACTTCGTCCTGGTCAATTACTACAAAGAGCCAGCGATCGACTTCCAGAAGACACTCGACGAGTGCATGGAATACGCCGAGCTGCTCAAGCCGATGATGCTCGACGTCACCGCCGAGCTGCACGAGCTGCGTCGCGCTGGCAAAGACATCATGTTCGAAGGCGCCCAAGGCTCCCTGCTGGACATCGACCACGGTACCTACCCGTACGTCACCAGCTCCAACACCACCGCGGGCGGCATTGCCACCGGTTCGGGTTTCGGTCCGATGTACCTGGATTACATCCTCGGCATCACCAAGGCCTACACCACTCGCGTCGGTTCGGGTCCGTTCCCGACTGAGCTGTTCGACGACGTTGGCGCGTTCCTGGCCAAGCGTGGCCACGAGTTCGGTGCTACCACCGGCCGTGCCCGTCGTTGCGGCTGGTTCGATGCCGTCATCCTGCGTCGCGCTATCGACGTAAACAGCATCTCGGGCCTGTGCCTGACCAAGCTGGACGTGCTGGACGGCCTGGAAACCATCAACATCTGTGTCGGCTACAAGAACCAGGATGGTGCAGTGATCGACGCACCGACCGACGCCGACAGCTACATCGGCCTCGAGCCCGTGTACGAAGAGATGCCAGGCTGGACCGAATCCACCGTCGGTGCCAAGACCCTGGAAGAGCTGCCGCAAGCCGCTCGCAACTACATCAAACGCGTTGAAGAGTTGGTCGGTGCGCCGATTGACATTATTTCGACGGGCCCGGACCGCAACGAAACCATCGTTTTGCGCCATCCGTTCGCTTAATAAGTCGTTGATGTAAAACGCAAAGGCCCCTCATTTGGGGCCTTTGTCGTATCTGTCTGTCGGACGGCACGACCTTTGCTGTGATGTTGATTAAAAGCATCGCTTCCAGTGCGCCATCAATTTAATGGCGCTAAGCAGAGGGATTTTAAGTGTCAGCCATTCTCTCACTGTTACAAAGCCGTCTTCTGCGGCCTGTGTTCGTTACCCTTGGTATCGCCCTTTTGGTGCAAGTGCTGGTTGCCGTCGCCCTGACTCGGAGCACGGTGACTGCACTGGAAGCTGATCTCGGTGTACGCCTGGGGGCTGACAGTCAAAAGCTCTCCGGTGAACTGGAGCAGGCGGGGCGTGAAGTCACGTCGAGCCTGGACAGCCTGTCGACCAACACCCGTCAACGGCTCACTGCCGGTTTGTCCTCGCGTCTGAAGGACGAGCAGGCGCAGTTGCGTGGGACATTGGAAAAAGACCTGAAGGACTCCGCCAATGACATGGCGCAGCTACTGGCTTCGGTCGCACCTCGCGCCATGTGGGACAGCGACGTTCCAACCCTGTCCGAATTCGCCCGCCGGGCCCAGCGCAATCCCAACGTGTTGTTCGTGATCTACGACGACGCCACTGGCCAGCACCTGACGCGTTATTTGAACCGTGAGAACCCGATCAACAAGGCGCTGCTGGAGAAAGGCCAGGGCGAGCGCGCTCTGGACAAAGTGCTGGATGCGGCGAAGCACGATCCATCGGTCTACTACCTCGAAGCTTCGATCAGCCCCAATGGCGTGGAAATCGGCAAAGTCTTGATGGGCGTCTCCACGGCGTCGGTGGAAGTCGACCTGGCGGCCCTCGACAAGCGCTTCTCGGCGCTGATCGCCAGCAGTGATCAACTGGTCGGCGACAGCCTCAAAGGCGCGGCGGCGGACAGCGCAGCAGCGATGGGCGCGCGTCTGAAGTCGGCGCAGTCCACGGCTTCGCAAATGCAGGCCAATACCACCAGCACCGTGCAGGAAGCGGCGGGCACCTTGCGCTGGCGCATCGGCATGGGCCTGGCGGTGGTGGGTTTCGGCGTATTGCTGTTGCTGGCCGTGGTGCTGGGGCGTCGTGTGGTCAATCGCCTGAAGCTGCTGATTGCGGCCATGGATGATCTGGCGGCGGGCGAGGGTGACCTGACCAAGCGTGTGCAGATCAACAGCAAGGACGAAATCGGCGACATGGCTTCGGCAGTCAATCGCTTTGTGGATAAGTTGCAGCCGATCGTGCGCGAAGCGGGCGACGTGGCTCAGCGTACTGGCGTGGAAATCGGCGCCATGACCTTGCGCAATGCCGGGGCCGATAAAGCGGCGGGCATGCAGCGTGATGAAGTCGCCGAGAGCCTGCGTGCGTTGTCGCAAATGGCCGATGAAGCGCAATCGGAAAGCCATGCGATGCAGGCCGCCTTGCAGCAAGTGGTGGATATCCGTTCGGCGACTGATGAGAACACCCGGACTTCGGCCAAGGTCGGCAGCCTGATCGAGGCGTTGGCCGGCCAGGTCGATACCGGCGCGAAAGTTATCGAGCGTCTGGCGCAGCAGAGTGAACAAATTGAAGTGGTGTTGACGGTGATTCACGGGATCGCCGAGCAAACCAACCTGCTGGCGCTGAACGCGGCCATCGAAGCGGCGCGGGCGGGCGAGACCGGTCGCGGGTTTGCCGTGGTGGCGGACGAAGTGCGGGCGCTGGCGAGCAAGACGCAAAGCTCTACTGGCGATATCCAGGCGCATATCGTCGCCTTGCAGCAAGGTGCGCGTGAGGCCGTTGCCGCGATTGGGCAGGCCGGGCGTCAGGCCAGTGAAGGTTTGCTGGTGTTGCGTGACAGCGCGCGGTTGCAGCAGTCGGTGCAGGCCTCGGTCGAGCAAGTGCATGCGGCAATCGGCCTGGCGACCCAGGCAGCGGCGCATCAGGCGCAAGGTGCGCAAGCGGTGCGGGGTCGGGTTGAGACGATTCATGCACAGGCGGAGAAAGCGGCTCAGGCGGTGGTGGAAACCACGGCCAGCGGCAAAGTGCTGGATGGGTTGGCGGCGCAGTTGAAGGCGAGCCTGGGGCAGTTCAGGGCTTAGGATTTGTATTGACGGGGCTGGCGCCTTCGCGGGCAAGCCTCGCTCCTACAGGGGATTGCGTGATCCTTGTAGGAGCGAGGCTTGCCCGCGAAGCTTTTCAACGGCTCAAATACATTCGAGTTGTTAACAGGTACACCGGCAACCCCGACACCAAAATCAACAACGCCGCATAAGGCGCTGCCGCCGCAAACTCCACGTTCGCGGTATGCGCCCACACTTCCGTCGCCAACGTATTCAGCCCGGTCGGGCTCAGCAGCAGCGTCGCCGTCAGTTCCTTCATCGCATCCAGAAACACCAGCGCAAACGCCGCGCCCAATGCGGGGAAGATGATCGGCAAGGTTACCCGGCAAAACGCGCTGAAAGACGACGCGCCCAGCGTGCGGGCCGCCTCTTCCAGTTGCGGTGCTGCCTTGTTCAGTGCCGTACGAATCGGCGCCTGGGCCAGCGGCAGAAACAGCAGCGCATAAGCGATCAGCAGCAACGTCGACGTCTGGTACAGCGCCGGCACGTAGTGCAGGGCGAAATACACCAGGGTCAGCGCAATCACCAGGCCGGGGAGCGCGTGCAGCAGATACGGCAAGCGCTCGGCCCAGATTGCCAATTGGCCTTTGTAGCGCACCACCAGCAAGCCCACAGGCACTGCCAGCACCAGGCACAACGCTGCGCCGCCCAGCGACAGCGCGAGCGACGACAGCAACGCTTCGCTGATCGCCGCCACCGGGAAGGCTGCTGACGAGCCGACTGCCAGCCAATACGCCAACATCCCCAGCGGAATGCCGCTGCCAATGATCGCCAGCGCCAGGCAGTAAACCTGTCCGGCGGCGGCCCACGGCCCTAATCGAACTTGTTCTGCATGTCGCGCGGCGCCTTGGCCGGTCCGCACATGTCGACCCTTGCCACGCACTCGCAGCTCCAGCCACAGCAGCACCAGGCACAGCGCCAGAAGCACCGCCGACAGCATCGCCGCATTGGCGTTGTTGAATTCCAGTTCGAACTGTTGATAGATCGCCGTGGTGAAGGTTTGCAGGCCGATGATCGACAGCGCGCCGAATTCCACCAGCATGTGCAGCGCAATCAGCAGTGAGCCGGCCAGCAAGGACGGCCAGAGTAGTGGCAAGGTGATGCGGAAAAACACGCCCCAACGATTCTGCCCCAGGGTGCGGGCGGATTCTTCCAGCGAGGGATCAAGATTGCGCAGGGTCGCCGCCACTGGCAGAAACACCAGCGGATACTTGGACAGGGTCATCACCAGAATCGCCCCGCCTAACCCTTCGAAGTGCGAGCTGAGGGACACCCAGGTAAAGCTGCTGACGAATGCCGGAACGGCAAACGGCAAGCACAGGATCACACCCCAGATTCGCCGGCCCTTCAGATTGCTGCGCTCCAGCAGCCAGGCCAGGGACAACCCGATCACCCCGCAAGCCAGCGTCACGCCAATCATCAGCGACAACGTGTTGCGCAGCAGGCCAAACACATACGGCCGCCAAAGCAAATGCAGCGCCTCGGCCCAGCCCGCCTGCCAGGTCTTGAGCCCGACATAGGCCAGCGGCAACAGGCTGAGCACCACCAGCAGCAACACCGGCAGCAGCAACCAGATCGGCGGCCGTTTACGCCGTGGCACGTAACGCCCGCGCGAGGCGGGGGCGGATAGCGATGCGCTCATCAGTTCAAGCCAACGTCACGTTCCAGGTCCAGGGCTTCTTCGGCGTTGCCGAGGTCGGCCGGGGTGACTTTCGGCGCTTGGAGTTCGCTGAACGGCTTGAGCCCGCGATCCGATTCCATGCCTTTGTGCAGCGGGTATTCGGCGGTGGTCTGGGTGATCACGCGCTGACCTTCTTCGCTGGCCATGTAGGCGAGCAATTGCTGGGCTTCTTTTGGATGCTTGCTGGATTTCAGCACGGCGGCGCTGGAAACGGTGATCAAGCCACCGACATCGCCGCCGGTGAAGTAATGCAGTTTCGAATCGAGCTGGCCTTTTTCGCGCTGCAAGGCGAACCAGTAGTAGTTGTTCACCAATACGGTGGCGACTTCGCCGTTTTCCACGGCTTTGAGCGCAACCATGTTGTTGCTGTAGATCTTGCCGAACGCGCGCAGGCCAGTCAGCCATTCTTCGGCAGCGTCCATACCGTGGGTCTTGATGATCGCCACGGCTTGTTCCTGGAAGGCGCCGCTGGTGGGTACGAAGCCGACCTTGCCTTGCCATTTTGGATCGGAGAATTCCATCACCGATTTGGGCAGGTCTTTTTCGTCGATCAGTTTCGGGTTGAAGGCGACCACGCGGACCCGGGCGGTGATGCCGATCCAAGTGCCATTGCCGGCGACATAGTCTTTTGGCAGGACAGCCAGGGTGGCGGCGTCGGTCTGGGCCAGCAGGCCTTGTTCGCCGAGTTTGTTCAGCGGCGGCGATTCTTCGGTGTAGATCACGTCGGCGGGGGAGCGGTCGCCTTCTTCGACGACCTGGCTGGCGAGCTGGTTGCTGCTGCCCTTGCGCACATTGACGTGAATCCCGGTCTTGGCTTCGAAGGCTTTGGCGACAGCGTCACCGACTTCCTTGTGTTGGCCGTTGTAGAGTGTCAGGGAAACCGGGTCGGCGGCTTGGGTGAGGGGAGTGGCGAGTGCCAGGCCGAGCAGGGTAAAGGTCAGACTACGGCGCAGGGTATTTCGAAACGTCATTCGCAGGGTTCCTCACTGTCGCATTGCAAAAACTTGCAACAATGATAAACGATATTGTTTCTCAAGTGCGCTTCGCGGGCCGTATGCCTGACCTGTAGGGGCAAGGCTTGCCCGCGATGGCGATCTCAAGGGCGCCATCGCGAGCAAGCTTTGCTCCTACAGGGATGCATCCGGATTTTGGGAGGTCAGAAACGCAAAAACCCGCTTTCGCGGGTTTTTGTGAAATTCCAGATCGACTCTGAAATTTGAATTGGTGCCCAGAAGAAGACTCGAACTTCCACGACCTTGCGGTCACCAGCACCTGAAGCTGGCGTGTCTACCAATTTCACCATCTGGGCAGTATCAGCAACGTCGCCGCTGTTGATGTGGCGCACTATACGGAGCGCTTCTAAATCTGTAAACCCCTGATTTGGTTTTAATAAATCAGAAGCCCTGAATGCAAAAAACCCGCTTTCGCGGGTTTTTGTGTGAGCCTTGAAATTGATCTAATCTCAAGCTCTAAATTGGTGCCCAGAAGAAGACTCGAACTTCCACGACCTTGCGGTCACCAGCACCTGAAGCTGGCGTGTCTACCAATTTCACCATCTGGGCAGTATCGGCAACGCTAGTGCGTCGTCGATGGCGCGCACTATACGGAGCGTCTTTTTAACTGTAAACCCCTGTCGCTAAAAAAACCTGGAAAATTTCGCCAGCGGCATTTAAATCAGCTTTGCGGTGTCAATAAAGGGCTTTAGATGGGCTGTCACAGTCTGAAATTTCCCGTTTCATTACGCCTATGCCAAACTAACCCGCATATAGACAAGGTGAAAACTCTCTAATGGCCGATTGGCAGTCCCTCGATCCCGAGGCCGCTCGTGAAGCGGAAAAATATGAAAACCCTATTCCTAGCCGCGAATTGATCCTTCAGCACCTTGCTGATCGAGGTTCGCCTGCTAACCGCGAGCAGCTGGTCGAGGAGTTTGGTCTGACCACAGAAGACCAGATCGAAGCCCTGCGTCGCCGCCTGCGCGCCATGGAGCGCGACGCTCAACTCATCTATACCCGTCGCGGCACCTATGCGCCTGTGGATAAGCTCGACCTGATCCTGGGCCGCATCAGCGGTCACCGTGACGGTTTCGGCTTCCTGGTGCCGGACGACGGCAGTGACGACCTGTTCATGAGCCCGGCGCAAATGCGTCTGGTGTTCGACGGTGACCGTGCACTGGCACGTGTTTCCGGCCTGGACCGTCGCGGTCGCCGCGAAGGCATGATCGTCGAAGTCGTTTCCCGTGCCCACGAGACCATCGTCGGCCGTTACTTCGAAGAGGGCGGTATCGGCTTCGTGGTTGCCGACAATCCGAAGATCCAGCAGGAAGTGCTGGTTACGCCGGGTCGCAATGCCAATGCCGATATCGGTCAGTTCGTCGAAGTGAAGATCACTCACTGGCCGACGCCACGCTTCCAGCCGCAAGGCGACGTGGTTGAAGTCGTGGGCAACTACATGGCGCCGGGCATGGAAATCGATGTCGCCCTGCGCGCATACGATATCCCGCATGTATGGCCTGAGGCGGTGTTGAAAGAAGCCGCCAAGCTCAAGCCTGAAGTCGAAGAAAAAGACAAAGAGAAGCGCATCGACCTGCGCCATCTGCCGTTCGTGACCATCGACGGTGAAGATGCGCGCGACTTCGATGACGCGGTGTATTGCGAATCCAAGCCAGGCAAGCTGCGCCTGTTCTCCGGTGGCTGGAAGTTGTACGTGGCGATTGCCGACGTCTCCAGCTACGTGAAGATCGGTTCGGCGCTGGACAACGAATCCCAGGTTCGCGGCAACTCGGTGTACTTCCCCGAGCGCGTCGTGCCGATGCTGCCTGAGCAGCTGTCCAACGGCCTGTGCTCGCTGAATCCGCACGTCGATCGTTTGGCCATGGTTTGTGAGATGACCATCTCCAAATCCGGCGAGATGACCGACTACTGCTTCTATGAAGCGGTGATTCACTCCCACGCTCGCCTGACCTACAACAAAGTCAGCGCGATGCTCGAAACGCCGAAACTCACCGAAGCCCGTCAGCTTCGCGGCGAGTACACCGACGTTCTGCCGCACCTCAAGCAGCTTTACGCGCTATACAAAGTGTTGCTGGGCGCTCGTCACGTGCGTGGCGCGATCGATTTCGAAACCCAGGAAACCCGGATCATCTTCGGCACCGAGCGCAAGATTGCCGAGATTCGTCCGACCGTGCGTAACGATGCGCACAAACTGATCGAGGAATGCATGCTCGCGGCCAACGTGGCCACGGCTGAATTCCTGAAGAAACACGAAATTCCTGCGCTGTATCGCGTGCACAACGGTCCGCCACCGGAGCGTCTGGAAAAACTGCGCGCCTTCCTCGGTGAACTCGGCCTGTCCCTGCACAAAGGCAAGGACGGCCCGTCGCCGAAGGATTACCAGGCATTGCTGGCGAGCATCAAGGACCGTCCGGATTTCCACCTGATCCAGACCGTCATGCTGCGTTCGTTGAGCCAGGCGGTGTATAGCGCCGATAACCAGGGCCACTTTGGCCTGAATTACGAAGCCTATACCCACTTCACCTCGCCGATTCGCCGCTACCCGGACTTGCTCACGCACCGGGCGATCCGCAGCGTGATCCATTCCAAGCAAGACACGCCGCACGTTCGCCGTGCCGGCGCGATGACCATTCCGAAAGCGCGGATCTATCCGTACGACGAGGCGGCCCTGGAGCAACTCGGCGAGCAGTGCTCGATGAGCGAGCGCCGTGCCGACGAAGCGACCCGCGACGTAGTGAACTGGCTCAAGTGCGAGTTCATGAAAGACCGCGTGGGCGAGTCGTTCCCGGGTGTGATCACCGCCGTGACCGGTTTCGGCCTGTTCGTCGAACTGACCGACATCTACGTCGAAGGCCTGGTGCACGTCACCGCGCTGCCGGGGGATTACTACCACTTCGATCCTGTGCACCACCGCCTCGCCGGTGAACGTACCGGTCGCAGCTTCCGCCTGGGCGACACCGTTGAAGTGCGCGTGATGCGCGTTGACCTCGATGAACGCAAGATCGACTTCGAGATGGCTGAAAAGACCATCAGCGCGCCGATCGGTCGCAAGAAACGTGGCACTGAAACCACTGCACCTGCGGCTTCTGCTGCAAAAACAGGCGCCAAAACCGCTGCAGAGCCGGCCCCGGCAAAAACCGGTCGTCGTCCTGCCAAGGAAAAAGCGCCCGAAGCCTATCGCCCAAGCGATGCGGCGGCAAAAAACGCCGAGCTGCGCAAAAGCCGTGAACTGAAGCAGGCGTTGCTGTCTGAAGCGAAAAGCGGCGGTAAAGCGGCGTCTGGGGGAAAGACCGGACGGTCGGTGCCTGAAAAGGCTTCCGGCAGCAAGCCGAGCAAACACCGTAAAGGCCCGCCAAAAGCGGGCTCGGCCCCAGCCAAAAGCGGCGGGGCGCGTAAACCTAAGGCCAAGTCATGAGTCAGTTGGAAAAAATCTACGGCGTGCACGCGGTAGAAGCATTGCTGCGTCACCACCCGAAACGCGTCAAGCAGATCTGGCTGGCTGAAGGCCGCAGCGAGCCGCGTGTACAGGCGCTGATCGCGCTGGCGAATGAAAATCGCGTGCCCGTCGGCAACGCTGAACGTCGTGAACTCGATGCCTGGGTTGATGGCGTGCACCAGGGCGTGGTGGCGGACGTGAGTCCGAGCCAGGTCTGGGGCGAGGCAATGCTCGACGAACTGCTCGATCGCTCCGAAGGCGCACCGCTGTTGCTGGTGCTCGACGGCGTGACCGACCCGCACAACCTCGGCGCTTGCCTGCGTTCGGCCGATGCGGCCGGTGCGTTGGCGGTAATCGTGCCGAAGGACAAGTCAGCCACCCTGACCCCAACGGTGCGTAAAGTGGCCTGCGGCGCGGCGGAAGTGATTCCGTTGGTGGCCGTGACCAACCTGGCGCGCACCCTGGAAAAGCTTAAGCAGCGTGGCTTGTGGGTTGTCGGCACGGCGGGCGAGGCTGAGCAGAGTCTGTATCAGCAAGACATGACCGGCCCGACCATCCTGATCATGGGCGCCGAAGGCAGCGGCATGCGTCGCCTGACTCGCGATCTGTGTGACTATCTGGTGCACCTGCCGATGGCCGGTAGCGTCAGCAGTCTCAACGTTTCCGTGGCGACTGGCGTTTGCCTGTTCGAGGCCCAGCGCCAGCGCAGCGTGAAGGCGAGCGCTTCGCGCAAGTCCTAAGCGTCAAGCTGCAAGCCTCAAGCTAAAAGCAGCCTGCTTGCAGCTTGAGGCTCGAAGCTTGCAGGCTGCTGTTCAAATAATCACCAATTGCCTTGCACCTCTTCTGTCCCTTCTCTACAATTGCGCCCCTTGCTGTGACGGCAGGCACGCATGTGTCTATCGCAAGCAAGTCCATAAGTGTCATTCACTCCTTGTCTGACCGTTTTTGAACGGCAGGCTACAACCCGTAAGGAGCATTCATGCGTCATTACGAAATCATCTTTTTGGTCCACCCGGATCAAAGCGAGCAAGTCGGCGGCATGGTAGAGCGTTACACCAAGCTGATCGAAGAAGACGGCGGCAAAATCCACCGTCTGGAAGATTGGGGCCGTCGTCAACTGGCCTATGCAATCAACAATGTTCACAAGGCTCACTACGTGATGCTGAACGTTGAATGCACTGGCAAGGCCCTGGCCGAGCTGGAAGACAACTTCCGCTACAACGATGCAGTGATCCGTAACCTGGTCATCCGTCGCGAAGAAGCCGTTACCGGCCAATCCGAGATGCTCAAGGCTGAAGAAAACCGCAGTGAGCGCCGTGAGCGTCGCGACCGTCCTGAGCACTCCGACGCCGAAGGCGTTGACAGTGATGACAGCGACAACAGCGATAACGCTGACGAGTAATCCACGGACCTTTTGAGGAGCCTATTACATGGCACGTTTCTTCCGTCGTCGTAAATTCTGCCGCTTCACCGCTGAAGACGTGAAAGAGATCGATTACAAAGATCTCAACACTCTGAAAGCCTACGTATCCGAGACCGGCAAAATCGTTCCAAGCCGTATCACCGGTACCAAAGCACGTTATCAGCGTCAGCTGGCCACCGCTATCAAGCGCGCCCGCTTCCTGGCCCTGCTGGCCTACACCGACAGCCACGGCCGCTGAGACCGGGCAGTCGACAAGTAAGTAAGGGATCGAATGCATGCGTGCCTTAGCTGAATTCATCATGCGGGGACGGGTGCAGGCCACGCTGGTTGTGGCCGGATCTGCGGCATTGCCGCTGTTGTTCTGGTTGAGTGCCGCTGCAGGTTGCCTTGTGCTCCTGCGGCGCGGTTCGGACGCCTTGAGCGTCCTGGGTCTGGGAGTGTTGTCAGCGTTAGTGAGCTGGCACTACCTGCATGACCCGACGGCATTAATCGTGCTGCTCGGGACTTGCAGTCTGGCGTTGGTTTTACGCGCCGGCCATTCCTGGAATCGCGTGCTGCTGGTCAGCGTGGTCGTGGGAGTGTTATTTGCGGTGATTCTGGGGACTGTATTCAGTTCCTTCATCGAGTCACTAGCGCAGACGTTTGAACAAGTCCTGCCGCTGGCGATGGGTGAGGTCTACGAGAAGTTTTCGGCAGACCAGAAAGCGTTTCTCACGGCATTGGCTGTTCCACTGTCGATCATTTCAACTGCGGTTTCGTTGCAGGTTTTTAGCGTGCTGTGCCTGATTCTTGGGCGCTATTGGCAGGCGTTGTTGTATAACCCCGGCGGTTTTGGTCGCGAGTTTCGCGCCATCCGACTGCCCAAAGGCGTTGCGCTGTCGCTGCTGGCCGTCATGTGTGTTGCCCCGTTTTTCGGGTTGCATGCCTTGATCCTGTTGCCGTTGTGCAGCGTACCGCTGTTTTTCGCCGGTCTGGCCCTGATTCATGGGTTGGTGGCGCAGAAACGGTTGGCCGGTTTCTGGCTGGTGGGGATATACGTCACGCTCGTGCCTTTCATGCACTTGCTCGGTCCGTTACTGGTGGTCTTGGCCATCGTCGACAGCCTGATTGATTTTCGCGGTCGTCTCGCGTCGAAAGACGCCGATAACGCGAACGGTGAAGGTTAAAAGTTAAGAGGATTTTCACATGCAACTGATCCTTCTGGAAAAAGTCACCAACCTGGGCAACCTGGGTGACAAAGTGAACGTTAAGGCTGGTTACGGTCGTAACTACCTGCTGCCTTACGGCAAAGCTACCGCTGCGACCGCTGCCAACGTGGCTGCGTTCGAAGAGCGTCGCGCTGAGCTGGAAAAAGCCGCAGCAGACCGTAAGACTTCGGCTGAAAACCGCGCCGCCCAACTGGCTGAGCTGGAAGTGACTATCACTGCCACCGCTGGTGACGAAGGCAAGCTGTTCGGTTCGATCGGTACTCACGACATCGCTGATGCACTGACCGCCTCCGGCGTTGAAGTGGCAAAAAGCGAAGTTCGTCTGCCGAACGGCACCATCCGCAACGTAGGCGAATTCGACGTAGCCGTGCACCTGCACGCTGAAGTTGAAGCCACCGTACGCGTTGTCGTGGTAGCAGCTTAAGCAGCACTTGTCGGCTGGCACCCTCGGGTGCTTGCCGGTAACATCGGGCACGATCCTGTTTACAGGTCGTGCCCTTTGTCTTTCTGCAGTTCCTGATTTTCACAAACCTATTCAAGTGGCCATGAACGATATCTCCGCTCCTGAGCAATACGATCTGCAAACCGCTGCCCTGAAGGTGCCACCGCACTCCATCGAAGCCGAACAGGCTGTGCTCGGTGGTTTGATGCTGGACAACAACGCCTGGGAACGCGTGCTCGATCAAGTGTCGGACGGCGACTTCTATCGGCATGACCACCGCCTGATCTTCCGTGCCATCGCCAAACTGGCGGACATGAACTCGCCCATCGACGTCGTAACCCTGGCCGAGCAATTGGACAAGGAAGGTCAGACTTCGCAAGTGGGTGGCCTCGGTTACCTCGGTGAACTGGCGAAAAACACGCCGTCCGTCGCGAACATCAAGGCCTATGCCCAGATCGTCCGCGCGCGGGCCACCTTGCGCCAACTGATCGGCATCGCCTCGGAAATCGCCGACAGTGCCTTCAACCCCGAAGGCCGTACCGCAGAAGAAATTCTCGACGAAGCCGAACGGCAGATCTTCCAGATCGCCGAGGCCCGGCCAAAAACCGGCGGCCCGGTGAGCGTGAATGACCTGCTGACCAAGGCCATCGACCGCATCGACACCTTGTTCAACACTGACAACGCCATTACCGGCCTGTCCACCGGCTACACCGACCTCGACGGCATGACCAGCGGCCTGCAACCGTCTGACCTGATCATCGTCGCCGGCCGTCCGTCCATGGGTAAAACCACCTTTGCGATGAACCTGGTGGAAAACGCCGTGTTGCGCAGCGACAAGTGCGTCCTGGTTTACTCGCTGGAGATGCCAGGTGAATCGCTGATCATGCGTATGTTGTCGTCCCTGGGCCGCATCGACCAGACCAAGGTCCGGGCCGGTCGCCTCGACGACGACGATTGGCCGCGCCTGACGTCGGCGGTCAATTTGCTCAACGATCGCAAGCTGTTCATCGACGATACGGCGGGTATCAGTCCCTCGGAGATGCGCGCGCGGACCCGACGCCTGGTGCGCGAGCACGGCGATGTCGCCCTGATCATGATCGACTACCTGCAATTGATGCAGATTCCAGGTTCCGGCGGCGATAACCGGACCAACGAGATTTCCGAAATCTCCCGTTCCTTGAAAGCCCTGGCCAAGGAATTCAACTGCCCGGTGGTGGCGCTGTCGCAGCTCAACCGTTCCCTGGAGCAGCGACCGAACAAACGTCCGATCAACTCCGACCTCCGGGAATCCGGAGCGATCGAGCAGGATGCTGACGTGATCATGTTCGTGTACCGGGATGAGGTGTATCACCCGGAGACCGAACACAAGGGCATCGCCGAGATCATCATCGGTAAACAGCGGAACGGCCCGATCGGCACGTCGCGCCTGGCGTTTATCGGTAAGTACACCCGTTTTGAGAACCTGGCGCCGGGTAGCTACAACTTCGACGACGAATAAGATATTCGGCGTTTGATAGGGCCTCATCGCGGGCAAGCCTCGCTCCTACAAGGGTTCACACACGACCTTTAGGAGCAAAGCTTGCTCGCGATGAACGATAACGCGGTCCTTGTTTTTGCTCCGCGTTTGGGCCAACACCTATTTCCGACCATAGCCGTCGGAATTGGTTATTTTTTGTGCTATATTCCGCGCCCGCGAAATTCAATGAAAGCCAACACCGGTTATCGACATGATGCAAGCAGCCAAGCCGTTATTTGACTATCCCAAGTACTGGGCCGAATGTTTCGGGCCAGCGCCATTCCTGCCCATGAGCAGGGAGGAGATGGATCAGCTTGGCTGGGATTCCTGCGACATCATCATCGTCACCGGCGATGCGTACGTTGACCATCCGTCGTTCGGCATGGCGATCATCGGCCGGCTGCTGGAGTCCCAGGGCTTCCGCGTCGGGATCATTGCCCAGCCGAACTGGCAGTCCAAAGACGATTTCATGAAGCTCGGCGAGCCGAACCTGTTCTTCGGTGTCGCGGCCGGCAACATGGACTCGATGATCAACCGTTACACCGCCGACAAGAAAATCCGTTCCGACGATGCCTACACCCCCGGTGGCCTGGCGGGCAAACGTCCGGACCGCGCGAGCCTGGTCTACAGCCAGCGCTGCAAGGAAGCCTACAAAAACGTGCCGATCGTGCTCGGTGGCATCGAAGCTTCCCTGCGTCGCATCGCTCACTACGATTACTGGCAGGACCGGGTGCGCAACTCGATCCTGATCGACGCCTGCGCCGACATCCTGCTTTACGGCAACGCCGAGCGTGCGATCGTCGAAGTCGCCCAGCGTCTGTCCTTCGGTCACAAGATCGAAGACATCACCGACGTGCGCGGCACCGCTTTCATCCGTCGTGACACGCCGAAAGACTGGTACGAAGTCGATTCCACGCGCATCGACCGTCCGGGCAAGGTCGACAAGATCATCAACCCGTACGTCAACACCCAGGACACCCAGGCCTGCGCCATCGAGCAGGAAAAGGGGCCGCTTGAAGATCCGGAAGAAGCCAAGGTCGTGCAGATCCTGGCCAGCCCGAAGATGACTCGCGACAAGACCGTGATTCGTCTGCCGTCGGTTGAGAAAGTTCGTGGCGACGCCGTTCTGTATGCTCACGCCAACCGCGTGCTTCACCTGGAAACCAACCCGGGCAACGCCCGTGCGCTGGTGCAGAAGCATGGCGAAGTCGACGTCTGGTTCAACCCGCCGCCGATTCCGATGACCACCGAAGAAATGGACTACGTGTTTGGCATGCCTTACGCACGGGTTCCGCACCCGGCGTACGGCAAGGAAAAAATCCCTGCCTACGACATGATCCGCTTCTCGGTGAACATCATGCGTGGCTGCTTCGGCGGCTGCACCTTCTGCTCGATCACCGAGCACGAAGGCCGGATCATCCAGAACCGTTCCGAAGAGTCGATCATTCGCGAAATCGAAGAGATCCGCGACAAGGTCCCCGGCTTCACCGGCGTCATTTCCGACCTCGGCGGCCCGACCGCGAACATGTACCGCATCGCCTGCAAAAGCCCGGAAATCGAATCCGCGTGCCGTAAGCCGTCGTGCGTGTTCCCCGGCATCTGCCCGAACCTGAACACCGACCACTCGTCGTTGATCCAGCTCTATCGCAGCGCCCGTGCCTTGCCAGGTGTGAAGAAGATCCTGATCGCGTCCGGCCTGCGCTACGACCTCGCGGTCGAGTCGCCGGAATACGTCAAGGAGCTGGTGACCCACCACGTCGGTGGTTACCTGAAGATCGCCCCGGAACACACCGAGGAAGGTCCGCTTAACCAGATGATGAAGCCGGGCATTGGCAGCTATGACAAGTTCAAGCGCATGTTCGAGAAGTACACCAAGGAAGCCGGGAAAGAGCAGTACCTGATTCCGTACTTCATCGCGGCTCACCCGGGCACCACCGACGAAGACATGATGAACCTGGCCTTGTGGCTCAAGGGCAACGGTTTCCGCGCCGACCAGGTGCAGGCGTTCTACCCGTCGCCGATGGCCACCGCCACCGCGATGTACCACTCGGGCAAGAACCCGCTGCGCAAGGTCACGTACAAGAGCGACACGGTGACCATCGTCAAGAGCGAAGAGCAGCGTCGCCTGCACAAGGCGTTCTTGCGTTATCACGACCCGAAAGGCTGGCCGATGCTGCGCGAAGCGCTGACCCGCATGGGCCGCGCCGACCTGATCGGGCCGGGCAAGACTCAGTTGATCCCGCTGCATCAACCGGCCACCGACAGCTACCAGAGCGCCCGTCGCAAGAACTCGACGCCGGCTGGCAGCCATAAAGTGGCAGGCGAGAAAACCACCAAGATCCTCACCCAGCACACCGGCCTGCCGCCGCGTGCCAGTGACGGTGGTAACCCGTGGGACAAACGCGAACAGGCCAAGGCTGCGGCGTTCGCCCGCAACCAGCAAGCGGCCAAGGATCGCAAGGACGCGGCCAAAGGCAAAGGGCCGAAGCCTGCGCGTAAGCCGGTTGTACCGCGCTAAACGCTGATCGCTGACAACAGAACGCCAACCTTCGGGTTGGCGTTTTGCTAACCGTTGCTGATCGTTCCCACGCTCTGCGTGGGAATGCCTCTGGGGACGCTCCGCGTCCAGTGACGCGGAGCGTCACGGGCTGCATTCCCACGCAGGAGCGTGGGAACGATCCAGTTTGCAGTCTTTCAACTTCAAGGAAGAACACCGTGTCCCGTCGCAAGAAATCCCCCGCACCACCCACCGCCGCCGACAAACTCATGCAGCTGAAATTCGCCTACTGGCTGGCCTGGCAACCGTATGTGCGGCGCTACGGCTGGATTCATGTGGCGGTCATGATGATGACGATTTTTGCCATGTCGTTGACCGGCTCGGTGTTCGGTACGGCATTTTTCCCACATGACTACCCGATGATGGAGTACGTCCTCTTCGTCATGTTCGGCGGGTGTCTGGTGATGTGCCTGTGCTTCATCGCGCTGCTTCGCGGTTACCCCAAGGCGGTCTGGGGCTTGTTCACGATGCTGGTGTTCTGCCTGTCGATCACCTTGCTGGTGATGCTCGAAGCGGGTCATGTGGGATTTGCCTGGATCGCGGCGGTGCCGGCGCTGATCGGTTTGTATTTGATGAGCAAGCGTCGCTATCAGCGTGGGATCAAGGTGCTGCAGGTGGGCGACCGCATCCGTCGGCGGATCAAGCGGCTCGAAGCGAGCCTGAAGCACACGCTGTGAGGCTCACACCGTAGCGGCTTGCAACATTTGCGTGCACCTGGCCCAAACCAATTTCCCGCGTCGCCCGATTTTGGTGCTGTACTGCCCTAAGCAATCCATGAAAGCGCCAGCGCTGCGCGATGGCATAAGTCTTGCGCGCTTTCGAATACGCTTAAGGCTCGCAGGAGGCACGCCGTGTCGATTCATGTCGCATTGCATCACGTCACGCACTACCGCTACGACCGCGCCGTCGAGCTCGGTCCGCAGATCGTTCGTCTGCGCCCGGCGGCCCACAGTCGCACGCGGATTTTGTCCTATGCGCTGAAAGTCTCGCCCGAGCAGCACTTCATCAACTGGCAACAGGACCCCCAGGGCAATTACCTGGCGCGGTTGGTGTTCCCGGAGAAAACCGATGAGCTGCGCATCGAGGTCGACCTGCTGGCGGAAATGGCGGTGTTCAATCCGTTCGACTTCTTCCTCGAGCCCTACGCCGAAAAAATCCCGTTCACTTACGCCGCCGATGAGCGCAAGGAACTGGCGCCGTACCTGGAAACCTTGCCCCTGACGCCGAAGTTCAAGGCCTATCTGGACGGCATCGACCGCACACCGCTGCCCAGCGTGGATTTCCTCGTCGCCCTCAACCAGCGTCTGAGCGAAGACATTGGTTACCTGATCCGCATGGAGCCCGGCGTCCAGACCCCCGAACACACCCTCGTACACGCCTCCGGTTCCTGCCGCGACTCGGCGTGGCTGCTGGTGCAATTGCTGCGCAACCTCGGCTTGGCGGCGCGTTTTGTTTCCGGTTACCTGATCCAGTTGACCGCCGACGTCAAAAGCCTCGATGGCCCCTCGGGCACCGAGGTGGACTTCACGGACTTGCACGCCTGGTGCGAGGTCTACTTGCCCGGCGCCGGCTGGATCGGCCTGGACGCGACATCAGGGCTGTTTGCCGGTGAAGGACATATTCCGTTGGCGTGTAGTCCCGATCCGGGCTCTGCGGCGCCGATCAGTGGCTTGGTGGAACCGTGTGAGTGCGAATTCACCCACGAAATGTCCGTGGAGCGGATTTGGGAAGCGCCACGGGTCACAAAGCCCTACACCGAAGACCAGTGGCTGGCGATCCAGGCCCTGGGCCGGCAGATCGACGCCGACCTGCTGGAAGGCGACGTGCGCCTGACCATGGGGGGCGAGCCGACCTTCGTGTCCATCGATGATCCGGACGGCGCCGAATGGAACACTGCCGCCCTCGGGCCGGACAAGCGGCGTCTGTCCGCCGAACTGTTCCAGCGCATGCGCAAGCACTACGCGCCCAAAGGCCTGGTGCATTTCGGCCAAGGCAAGTGGTACCCCGGCGAACAACTGCCGCGCTGGTCGCTGAACTGCTACTGGCGGCGTGACGGCGTGCCGATCTGGCACAACAGCGCGCTGATTGCCGATGAGCAAGAAGACTACGGCGCCGATGGCGAACTGGCCGGGCGTTTTCTCGCGAGTGTCGCCGAGCGCCTGAAAATTCCGACACGCTTTGTGTTCCCGGCCTACGAAGACAATTTCTATTACCTCTGGCGCGAAGGTGCGTTGCCGCAGAACGTCAGCGCCGAAGATTCGCGCCTGGAAGAACCGCTGGAGCGGGCGCGACTGCGCAAAGTCTTCAGCCAAGGGCTGGACAAGGTCATCGGCCAGGTCCTGCCGCTGGCGCGCACCGCCAAGGGCGATCAATGGCAGAGCGGCCGCTGGTACCTGCGCGACGAACACTGCCGGTTGGTGCCGGGGGATTCGCCGTTGGGTTATCGCTTGCCGCTGGGCTCGCAGCCTTGGGTGAAAGCGGCCGAGTATCCCTTCATCTACCCCAACGACCCGAACCAGGAATTCCCGGCGCTGCCGGACACTCAGCAGTTGAACAGCCCGGGCACGCCGGCCGAAGCGGTTGAACGGGATATCGAGGTCGACGAATCCGCTGACTGGCTGACCCGCACCGCGTTCTGCGCCGAAGCGCGGGAGGGCCGCTTGTACCTGTTCATGCCGCCATTGGAACGGGTCGAGGATTACCTGGAACTGGTCGCCGCCATCGAAGCCACGGCTGAAGAACTGCTGTGCCCGGTCTTGCTGGAAGGCTACGAGCCGCCAAGCGATCCGCGCCTGAGCAACTTCCGCATCACCCCGGATCCGGGCGTGATCGAGGTCAATGTGCAGCCGTCCGCGACGTGGGATGAATTGGTCGAGCGCACCGAATTTCTCTATGAAGAAGCACGCCAGACTCGCCTGACCACCGAGAAATTCATGATCGACGGCCGCCACACCGGCACCGGCGGCGGTAACCATTTCGTCCTCGGTGGCGCGACGCCGGCGGACTCACCGTTCCTGCGCCGTCCCGACTTGCTGCGCAGCCTGATCAGTTATTGGCATAACCACCCGTCCTTGTCCTACCTGTTTTCCGGACTGTTCATCGGCCCGACGTCCCAGGCGCCGCGAGTGGACGAAGCGCGCAACGATTCCTTATACGAACTGGAAATCGCCTTCGCCCAGATGCCGAAACCGGGGGAAGAGTGCGCGCCGTGGCTGGTGGATCGCTTGCTGCGCAACCTGTTGATCGACGTCACCGGCAACACCCACCGCGCCGAGTTCTGCATCGACAAACTCTACTCACCGGACGGCGCCACCGGGCGTCTCGGTTTGCTGGAGTTGCGCGCGTTTGAAATGCCGCCCCACGCGCGCATGAGCCTGGCCCAGCAATTGTTGCTGCGGGCGCTGGTGGCGCGGTTCTGGCGCGAGCCGTATGCGCCGCCGAAACTGGCGCGTTGGGGCACCGAGCTGCACGATCGTTTCCTGTTGCCGCACTTTATCGAACAGGATTTCGCCGACGTCATCGTCGATCTGAATGCCGCCGGTTACCCGGTGCGGGCCGAGTGGTTTGCCGCGCATCTGGAGTTTCGTTTTCCCAAGGTCGGCGATTACGCCGTCAGTGGTATCGAGCTGGAAGTGCGTCAGGCCCTTGAGCCTTGGCATGTGCTGGGCGAGGAGGGCGCGGTCGGCGGCACGGTGCGATATGTGGATTCGTCCCTGGAGCGTTTGCAGGTCAAGGTTACGGGACTGGCGCCACAGCGTTACCTGTTGACCTGCAACGGCATCCCGGTGCCGCTGCAACCGACGGGGCGGGTCGGCGAATTCGTCGCGGGCGTGCGCTTCCGTGCCTGGCAACCGTTCAACTGTCTGCAACCAACCATCCCGGTCCACGCACCGCTGGTGTTTGATCTGCTCGACACCTGGATGGAACGTTCCCTGGGCGGCTGTCAGTACCACGTCGCCCATCCGGGCGGGCGCAACTACGACAGCCTGCCGGTGAATGCCAATGAAGCGGAGAGTCGGCGCATGGCACGCTTCTTCCGAATCGGACACACCCCGGGGAAACTTCCTATACCTAACGTGACGATTAACGACGAGCTGCCGATGACGCTCGATTTACGACGTTTCTAAGCCCTACACGACGCTCGGATTTTTCGTATATCCGGGCGTCATGAGCCTGCGTTAGTCTGACCGTTCTTTGCTGTCTGCCGAGCTTTCCATGCCTGACCTGCTTGACCGCTACCCGCTGACGGCGGGCACTTATCACGAACTGCTCGACGACAGCGGCGCGGTGCGCCCGCACTGGCGTCGGCTGTTCGACCAATTGCAACGCAGCACCCCGACGCAACTGGTGCAGCGCCAGGCATTGCTGACCCGGCAAATCCAGGAAAACGGCGTGACCTACAACGTCTACGCCGATCCCAAGGGGGCCGACCGACCCTGGGAACTGGACCTGTTGCCCCATGTAATAGCCGCCGATGAGTGGCAGCATTTGTCGGCCGGAATTGCCCAGCGGGCGCGTTTGTTGAATGCGGTGCTGGCGGATTTGTATGGCCCGCAACGGCTGATCGCGCAAGGTTTGTTGCCGGCTGAGCTGGTGTTCGGGCACAACAATTTTCTATGGCCTTGTCAGGGGATTTCTCCGCCAGACGGGGCCTTTCTGCATCTGTACGCCGTGGATCTGGCGCGCACGCCGGACGGTCGTTGGTGGGTCACTGCTGACCGGACCCAGGCGCCGTCCGGTGCCGGTTACGCGCTGGAAAACCGCACCATCGTGTCCCGGGCCTTCCCCGAGTTGTACCGGGATTTGAAGGTGCAGCACCTGGCCGGGTTCTTCCGCACCTTGCAGGAAACATTGGCCCGCCAGGCACCCTGTGACGATGAAGCGCCGCTGGTGGTGCTGCTGACGCCGGGGCGCTTCAACGAAAGCTATTTCGAACATTTGTACCTGGCGCGTCAGCTCGGTTATCCACTGGTGGAGGGTGGCGATCTGACGGTGCGCGATGCCACCGTCTACCTGAAAACCCTGAGCGGTCTGCGCCGGGTCCACGCGATCATGCGCCGCCTCGACGATGATTTCTGCGATCCGCTGGAGTTGCGCACCGACTCGGCCCTCGGCGTGCCGGGGTTGCTGGAAGCCGTGCGCCAGGGCCGGGTGCTGGTGGCCAATGCCCTGGGCAGCGGCGTGCTGGAGTCGCCGGGGTTGCTGGGCTTCCTGCCAAGGATCAATCAATTCCTGTTCGGCGAAGAACTGATCCTGCCGTCCATCGCCACCTGGTGGTGCGGCGAAGCCCCGGTACTGGCCCAGGCACTTGAAAAACTGCCGGAATTGCTGATTAAACCGGCGTTCCCGTCCCAGAGCTTTGCGCCGGTGTTTGGCCGGGATTTGAGTGAAAAACAGCGCAAGGCCCTGGCCGAGCGCATGCAAGCGCGGCCGTATGCCTATGTCGCGCAAGAACTGGCTCAGTTGTCCCAGGCGCCGATCTGGCAGGCCGAGGACGGTCAATTGCAACCCCGGGCGATCGGTATGCGCGTGTACGCGGTGGCCAGTCGTGAGGGTTATCGAGTGTTGCCCGGCGGCCTGACCCGAGTGGCCGCCGAGGCTGACGCCGAAGTGGTGTCGATGCAGCGCGGCGGCGCGAGCAAAGATACGTGGGTGCTGGGTGAACGAGCGCCGAGTGGCGAACAATGGAAAACCCAACGCACCATCGGTGTTCATGACTTGGTGCGGCGCGATCCGTATCTGCCCTCGCGGGTGGTGGAGAACCTGTTCTGGTTCGGTCGCTACTGCGAACGCTGCGATGACAGCGCGCGGCTGCTGCGGGTGATGCTGGCGCGCTACGTCGATGGCGACGACCCACAAGCGCTGGAAGCGGCGGTTGACCTCGGTGAACGCCTGCACCTGTTGCCCGACGAAGGCGAACTGCCGGAGCGCTTACTCGCTGCGTTGCTGGGCGATGACTGGCCGTTCAGCCTGCGTTCCAATTTGCAGCGCTTGCAGTGGGCCGCCTCGCAAGTGCGCGGCAAGCTCTCCCGGGAAAACTGGCAGGCGCTGGTGGAGTTGCAGCGCGAGGCACTGGAACTGGAAACCGAAGAACCGGATTTCGGCGAGTTGCTGGATTTCCTCAACCGCTTGGTGATGTCTTTGGCGGCGCTGTCCGGTTTTGCCCTGGACGACATGACCCGGGACGAAGGTTGGCGCTTCTTGATGATCGGCCGGCGAATCGAGCGCTTGCAGTTTCTCAGTGGCAGCCTCGCGGCGTTTCTGCGCGGTGCCGGGGCCTTCGATCAGGCTGGGCTGGAATGGTTGCTGGAGCTGGGTAACAGCAGCATCACTTATCGCTCGCGGTATCTGGCGGTGGCGCAGTTGATCCCGGTGCTCGACCTGTTGCTGCTGGACGAGCAGAACCCCCATGCGGTGCTGTTCCAGTTGAAACTGGTGACGCGGACCTTGAAGCGCCTGAACGACGATTTCGGCGCCCCGCGCGAGGCTGGGTTGCCGCGGTTGGTGGAGCGCTTGATGCATTTCGATCTGGGCTGCCTGGAGAATTCGTTGTTTGGTGAAGCCAGCGTCCATGCGGCCATCGAGGGCCTGGCTGATCTGCTGCAAGAAATCGCTGATGCCAGCGGCCAGGTCTCGGATCGCCTCGCCTTGCGCCATTTTGCCCATGTCGATGATGTCAGCCAGCGCACGGTGTCCGTCTGATGAATGCCCGTTACCAGATTTTCCACGACACCCATTATCACTACGACAGCCCTGTGTCCCTGGCCCAGCAACTGGCACATCTGTGGCCGCGCGTCTGTGATTGGCAGCGTTGCACCGCCCAGGCGTTGTTGATCAGCCCGGAACCGACGACCCGCCGGGATGAACTGGACGTGTTCGGCAATCCGCTGACCCGCTTGGCGTTCGAACGGCCCCACGATGAATTGCTGGTGAACGCCGAGCTTACGGTCGAGGTGCTGGCCCGTCCGATCCTGGATTTCACTCAATCGCCGGCCTGGGAAGCAACCCGCAATGCGCTGACCTACAGCAGTCAGCCGCTGTCACCGCAGGTGCTGGAGGCTTGCCGCTACCGTTTCGAGTCGCCGTACGTGCACTTGAAGCGCAACTTCGTCGAATTCTCGGAAAGCTGTTTTCCTCCGGGGCGGCCGCTGCTGTTGGGCGTCCAGGCGTTGATGGAGAAGATCTTCAGCGAATTCACCTTCGATGCCGAAGCGACCCAAGTGGCCACGCCGCTGGTGGAAGTGCTGGAGCGGCGTCGCGGCGTCTGTCAGGACTTCGCGCACCTGATGCTCGCGTGTGTGCGCTCTCGTGGTTTGGCCGCGCGCTATATCAGCGGGTATCTGCTGACCCAGCCACCACCGGGCCAGCCGCGATTGATCGGCGCCGACGCGTCCCATGCCTGGGTCTCGGTGTTTTGCCCGGTGCTGGGCTGGGTAGACTTCGACCCGACGAACAATGTGCAACCGGCGCTGGAACACATCACCCTGGCCTGGGGCCGGGACTTTTCCGATGTGTCGCCGCTGCGTGGGGTGATTCTTGGCGGCGGCAACCACGACCCGGAAGTCCGAGTCACCGTAATGCCACTGGATTGAGCCGATCGTTCCCACGCAGAGCGTGGGAACGATCATTACAGGAGGAATTCAATGTTCCCGGTTTCAATCAAAGGCGTCCTGCAATCCCCCGAAGGCCAGATCGTGCTGATGCTCAACGAGCGCGACGAATGGGAATTACCCGGTGGGCGAATCGAACTGGGCGAGACGGCGCCGGGCTGCCTGGCACGGGAAATCGCCGAGGAGCTGGACGTCGAGGTGGAGGTGGGGGAGCCGCTGGATTCGTATCTGTTCGAGGTGATCCCTGGCAAACACGTGTTCATCTCGACTTACCGCTGCCAATTGCTGGGCGGTTTTGTGCCGAAAATCAGTCATGAACACAAGGAGATCGGGCTGTTTGATCCGGCGGACTTGCCGGCCAACTTGCCCAAGGGGTATCGCGATTCGATTCACAACGCGTTGGGCCTGTGAGGGTCAGCAGCGGGGCTGCTGACCCTGGACACAGATCCGGTGAGCCTGATCAGATCATCGGGCCCTGAGGGTCTCAGGCGTCGGGCGCCTGATCTTTCGGTGCTTCTACATCGTCTTCTGGCGCCACTTCACCTTCTGCATCCGGGTTCAGTGCTGCTGCTTCTTCTTCAGCTGTAGCTTTCTTGCGCTGAAGCTTTTCCTCTTTCTTCTGCTCCTTGGCCAAGTCTCTCTGACGTTTGGCGAAGGAATAATTAGGTTTAGCCATGGGCGATCCTCTGGGGTCGAAGGTGAGGTTGAGCGGCGCATATTCTGCCTTGTATCGGTGCCTAGCCGTTAGCTGGGTTTTTGCTCGGCCCATTTTGGCAGGACCGAGGGTTGCCAGGCGTCCAGGGCATCGAGCAGAGTTTGCGGCGATTCGCTCACTTGCAGCATGTCACGGTGTGGTTCGCGAACGAAGCCTTCGCCGACGATATGATCAAGAAAAGCGGTCAATTGGCCATAGAAACCGTTTACTTCGAGCAAGCCGAGGGGTTTGCCGTGGTAGCCGAGCTGCCCCCAGGTCCAGACTTCGAACAATTCTTCCAGGGTGCCCAAGCCACCAGGCAGCGCTACAAACGCGTCGCTGAGTTCAGCCATCCGCGCCTTGCGCGCATGCATGCCGTCGACCACTTCCAGACGGGTCAGGCCACTGTGGCCGATTTCCTTGTCCTTGAGGCTTTGCGGGATGATGCCGATCACTTCACCGCCCGCCGCCAGTGCTGCGTCAGCCACGATCCCCATCAACCCGACGGCGCCGCCGCCATAGACCAGGGTCAGCTTGCGCTCGGCCAGTGCGCGCCCCAGGGCGACAGCCGCTTCACGATAAGCCGGGTTGGTGCCAGTGCTGGCACCGCAAAATACACAAACGGATGCGATAGACATGCCTTACTCCAGGGTCAGGATGGCCACAGAGTAAAGGCAGGTACACCTCGATCCAAGGGCTAAACCTCGCGTTGGGGTGTTTCATAAGTGCCGCTGGCGCCAGAGGCGTAGGCGGCGAGCAAACTGCGCAATAAGCTGTTGATGGACATGACAGACGCTCCAGATGAGTGATGACGACCTGAGGATAGGGCCGGAACAGACGCCTGACTGTTAGATTGTTTCGATGAGTGTCATAGCCCGAAAGTTGTATACAATTTTTGATTCAGGTCATAGGAACTTGCGAAGTTTTCAGGCAGTCTTCTGTCCATTCGCGATTTGTTAACCCTGCCTTGGAGATTCACCATGTTTGCCAAACTTGTTGCGGTATCCCTCCTGACCCTGGCCAGCGCCCAGTTAATGGCTGCGGAGTGCAAGACCACCATCGACTCCACAGACCAGATGACCTACAACACCAAGGCCATCGAAATCGACAAGAGCTGCAAGACCTTCACCGTGGAACTGACCCATTCCGGCAGCCTGCCGAAAAACGTCATGGGCCATAACTGGGTGCTGAGCAAAGAAGCTGACATGCAGCCAATCGCTACCGCTGGCCTGGCCGCGGGCATCGACAAGAACTACCTGCCGGAAGGTGATGCACGCATCATTGCTCACACCAAAATCATTGGTGCCAAAGAGACTGATTCGGTGACATTCGATGTTTCGAAGCTTGATGCTGCTGAAAAGTACGGTTTCTTCTGCTCGTTCCCGGGCCACATCTCGATGATGAAAGGCACGGTTACCCTGAAGTAACTCTTGCAGGATCTAAAAGAAGACGCCCGCACAGGCGTCTTTTTTTCGCCTGCCAGAACCCGACCATTGGTCCGAAAGCTAGGTTGACCTGTTATTTATGACAGTAGGCAGGGCTTCAATTCCAGGCGTCAAATCGCTCTTGAGTTCTCCGCTATCGCGGTGATGCCATCGAGAGAGCATCGGATCATGTCGAATCGAAACGTTGTGCCTGAAATTACGTCCATCACCGACGCTGAGGGACGCCCGATTCTTGACGGGGGAGCCACCAGCTCCACCACGCTGAACCTGAGCGGAACCGCAGGGATGGACGATGTTGTTGACGTTCTTGTCGACGGGCAAAAACGAGGGGTAGCCCAAGCAACAGATGGCAAATGGGACTATTCCCTGGAAAATTTGACCAGAGGCAGGACGTATGGCATCAGGGCTTCTGCCTACGGGGTGCCTTCGCTTGCCTGGCAGGTTCGGGTAGAAGAGATACAACCCTTGATTTTGGAGGTCGTGGACACTGAGGGAAATTCGGTTCCTGACGGCGGCGTTACCGCCTCCACCACTCTAGTGTTTAAAGGCTCAGCCGCTGTTAATGGCTACGTCGAATTTTTTGTCGGGGATTCACATTGGGGTGGAGCGTATTCTCCAAAGGGTAACTGGGCTTTCATGGTGACGGACTTGAACCAGGACACGCAATATGCGTTCAAGGCAGTGAGCCGCGAAGTATCGTCCAACATCTGGCACGTGACCGTGGAAGCTGTGAAAGGGACGGTCTGGATCAGAGCAATAAAAGACCGCGACGGTTATGACATTCCACCCGCTCGTTACACGGCTTCGACGACAGTGGACGTCATAGGCACCGCTTCACCGCTTCAGTTGGTCAGGGTTTTCCCCGCCAGCGGTGAAGAAAAATCTGCAATGGCCGATCCTGAGGGTAACTGGAAAGTACGATTGGAGGACCTCACTCAACAGCTCTATGTCGTCAAGGTGGCTGAATCCATTGCTGGTCATAATCGTGTATTTCGCTGTGTGGATCAGCGCCTGCCAATCATTCGACTGGCGAGAGACTCCACGGGCAATCCCATTCCAATCAATGGGACGACGAGGGATCGTTCGATTGTATTGACCGGTACTGGTGCCGCGGGAGAAGAACTCAGCGTTAAAAATAGAACGGATCTGGTGGGCAATCCGATCGTCGACGCCCTCGGTGTTTGGGAACTGCAGCTCCGAGATTTAGCGAGCGATACTCACGTGTTCCACGTAGAAGGAAGCTATGACTCTGGGCTAGTGAGGGAAAGCTACTCTTTCCAGGTGGTATGAACACAGCACTGCCTTCGGCATTCGGAGAATGCTGAAGGCAGGTATTACGGCTTACGGCGCAAACGGCATCACCCGCTTGTGATGCGTCTTCCTGTACGTATCACAGATGATCTTGAACGCGTCCTCACGCACCGGCTCGCCGTGCAGGAACGCGTCAATCTCGGCATACGTCACGCCATGGGACGCTTCGTCCGGCTTGCCCGGCGACAGGTCTTCAAGGTCCGCTGTCGGGACCTTCTCCACCAACGACTCCGGCGCACCGAAGCTGCGGGCAATCGCCCGGACTTGGTTCTTCACCAACCCGCTCAACGGCGCCAGATCGCAGGCGCCGTCACCGAACTTGGTGAAGAAGCCCATCACGGCTTCCGCCGCGTGGTCAGTACCGATCACCAGCCCCTGTGCCGCGCCGGCGATGGTGTACTGGGCGACCATGCGCATCCGCGCCTTGGTGTTGCCGAGCACGAAATCCACCGACACCGCATGCTTGCCTTCGAACGCTGCGACTTCACTGGCCAGGGATTTGACCGCCGGGCCGATGTTCACGGTGTGGCGTTCGTCCGGCGCGATGAAGTCCACCGAAGCCTGGGCATCGTGTTCATCAAACTGGGTTTCGTACGGCAGGCGCACGGCGATGAACTTGTAACTGTCGTCACCGGTGCGGGTGCGCAGTTCGCGCATGGCACGCTGGGCCAACAGCCCGGCAGTCAGGGAATCGACGCCGCCGCTGATACCCAGTACCAGGGTCTTGAGACCGGAATTGACCAGGCAATCCTGGATAAAGGTAATCCGCCGGGCGACTTCAGCCTCGAGGGCGGCCTGGTCGGCGAACGGCGGCTGGACGTTGAGCTGTTCAGCAATCTCACGCTGTTCGGCTTGCATGAATTCACTCCTTGCTGGGAATACTGGAAAGGGCAGGGACTTTGAACACGTGTCGCAAGTAGGCGACGAAATTCGGGTCTTTGCAGTGAGTCTTGCCAGGCTCATCGGAAATCTTGGCCACGGGCTGACCGTTGCAGGCGGTCATTTTAAGCACGATGCTCATTGGTTCAACACCTGGTATGTCACAGGTCAGGTTGGTGCCGATGCCGAAACTGACATTGATCCGACCGCGCAGCGCACGGAATATTTCCAGGGACTTGGGCAGCGTCAGGCTGTCGGAGAACACCAGGGTCTTGCTCATCGGGTCGATGCCGAGCTTGTGGTAATGGGCGATGGATTTTTCCGCCCACAGCACCGGGTCCCCGGAATCGTGGCGCAAACCGTCGAAGAGCTTGGCGAAATACAGGTCGAAATCGCCGAGGAAGGCATCGGTGGTGATGCAGTCGGTCAGGGCGATCCCCAGCAAACCGCGATACTCGCGAACCCAGCAATCGAGGGCCGCAATCTGACTGTCGATCAACCGTGGGCCGAGTTGTTGATGGGCCATGATCCACTCGTGGGCCATGGTGCCCAAGGGTTTCATGTTCAGCTCCCGGGACAGGTGCACGTTGCTGGTGCCGACGAAACGCCCGGGGAAATCGTGCTTGAGCACGTTCACCACTTCTTCCTGCACTCGGTACGAAAACCGGCGCCGGGTGCCGAAATCGGCGACCTGCAATTCGGACAATTCGTCGCTGCTGGCGTTGGCGGTCAGCCAGTCGAACTTGCGGTAGAGCTGCTCGCGCGCCTGTTCCAGAACGACTTCGCGGTAGCGATAGCGGTTACGCACTTCGCTGACAATCGCGAGCATCGGCACTTCGAACAGAATCACATGCAGCCACGGCCCGCGCAGGCGGATAAACAGCTCGCCGTTTTCGATGCCGGTGTGGACGTAACGCAGGTTGAAGCGGAACAAGCCGAGAAAGCGCAGGAAATCCGGCTTCATGAAGCTGATGCGTTCCAGGAAACTCAACTGGTCGGCGCTCAGGCTCAACTCGGCCAGACGCTCGATCTGGTAGCGGATCTCCGCCAGGTACGGGCGCAAATCCTCACTGTTACGGCAACGAAACTCCCATTCGACTTCCACGTTAGGGTAATTGTGCAGCACCGCCTGCATCATCGTCAGTTTGTAGAAGTCGGTGTCGAGCAGGTTCTGCACGATGCGATCGCCGAATACGCTCTCGCTCATAAGGGAATCTCCAGGCTGGCCGCGGCCCGTGCTCGCGACGTTTCAGCTGTATTAATGAATGGGGCTAGTGGCGCATATCAGAGGTGCGGATTGCCAGCGATTTTTTAGACCGCAGCCGATTCCTGTAGGAGCGAGCCTTTGTGGCGAGGGGGCTTGCCCCCGTTCGGCTGCGCAGCAGTCGTCGATTTCAGGGCCGCTTCGCGACGCAACGGGGGCAAGCCCCTCGCCACAGGTATCGCATGCGGACTTAATGTTGCGGCGCATCCGGGCTATCAATCTGCTCCAACATCCACTTCACAAAATCCCGCACCTTGGGCACTTCCGCCGAATGCTCGGGGTACGCCAGGTAATAAGCGTCGGAACTGGGCATCGCATGCTTCCAAGGAATCACCAGTTTGCCGTCCGCCAATTCCTCCTCCACCAGAAACCGTGGCAACAACGCCACGCCACAGCCAACCTGTGCGGCACGGATGCACATATAAAAGGTTTCGAAGCGCGGGCCGTGGTAGCTGTGTTCGGTGTGGTAGCCCTGGTTGTCGAACCAGTCGTGCCAGGCCTGGGGCCGGGAGGCGTTTTGCAGCAGGACCAGGTCGGCGAGTTGCGTCGGGTCGGTGAAAGGCTTATCCGGCAGGCTGCCCGGTGCACACACAGGAACAAGCTCCTCGCCAAACAGCTTCAGGCTTTCGGTGCCGGGCCGCGAGCCTTGGCCGAAGTAGAACGCCAGGTCGCTGCGACCTTGCAGCAGGTCGTCGGCTTCCTGCTCGCTGCACAAATCTAGATGAATCGAGGGATGACGCAGGCGCCAGCCTTTCAGACGCGGCACCAGCCAGCGGGCGCCGAAGGTCGGCGGCGTCGACACGCGCAGGACTTCGGTATCACCGCCGTAGGAACGCAGGTAGTGGGTCGACATCTCCACTTGCGTGAGGATTTTTCGCACTTCCACCAGGTACAAATCACCGGCCGGGGTCATTTGCAGGCGTCGGCGCACCCGGCGGAACAGCAGGTGCTGCAGTAATTCTTCCAGCTGCGCCACCTGCTTGCTGACGGCGCTCTGGGTCAGGTTCAGCTCTTCGGCGGCCCGGGTGAAGCTCAAATGCCGGGTCACGGCCTCGAAACACTGCAGGGCGGTGATCGACGGCAAGTAGCGTTTATTCAGCATGGGTGGTCCTTTTTCTTGTTGCTCTATGCTTTTCTTTTACCGACAGATGCGAAGCATGAATAAACGGAATGATATCTCGCTTAATGGTCGTTTGTTGGCTCGTCTGAGTGGCGCTACAACTACAGGCCTGATCAGCCGTGATATTCCGGCTGCACGATTTCCGTTTTTTGCTTGAGGAGTGACCCATGGTTGCCGCATTGCTTGATCGTCTTGGTGTAAACCCGGCCCTGTACCAGAACGGCAAAGTGCCGGTGCATTCGCCGATCGATGGCAGCCAGATTGCCAGCGTGAACTGGGAAGGCGCTGCCGAAGTCGAGCAACACATCAGTCGCGCAGATCATGCGTTCGAACTGTGGCGCAAGGTCCCGGCACCGCGCCGTGGCGAACTGGTGCGCCAATTGGGCGACATCCTGCGTGAATACAAGGCTGATCTCGGTGAGCTGGTGTCCTGGGAAGCCGGCAAGATCACCCAGGAAGGCCTGGGCGAAGTTCAGGAAATGATCGACATCTGCGACTTCGCCGTCGGTCTGTCCCGCCAGCTGTACGGTTTGACCATCGCTTCCGAGCGTCCTGGCCACCACATGCGCGAAACCTGGCACCCGCTGGGCGTTGTCGGCGTGATCAGCGCGTTCAACTTCCCGGTCGCGGTTTGGGCCTGGAACACCGCGCTGGCGCTGGTCTGCGGCAACCCGGTGATCTGGAAACCGTCGGAGAAAACCCCGCTGACCGCCCTGGCCTGTCAGGCACTGTTCGACCGCGTCCTGAAAAACTTCAGCGATGCGCCGCCGCACCTGAGCCAAGTGATCATCGGCGGCCGCGATGCCGGCGAAGCCCTGGTCGATGACCCGCGTGTCGCGCTGATCAGCGCCACCGGCAGCACCCGCATGGGCCGCGAAGTGGCGCCGAAAATCGCCGCCCGTTTCGCTCGCAGCATCCTGGAACTGGGCGGCAACAACGCCATGATTCTTGGCCCAAGCGCCGACCTGGACATGGCCGTTCGCGCGATCCTGTTCAGCGCCGTCGGCACCGCCGGTCAACGCTGCACCACCCTGCGTCGCCTGATCGCTCATGAATCGGTAAAAGAAGAAATCGTCACCCGCCTGAAGGCTGCCTACGCCAAGGTGCGCATCGGCAACCCGCTGGAAGGCAATCTGATCGGCCCGCTGATCGACAAAAACAGCTTCGAAAACATGCAGGAAGCGCTGGAACAAGCCTTGAGCGAAGGCGGCCGGGTGTTTGGCGGCAAGCGTCAACTGGAAGACAAATTCCCGAATGCTTACTACGTTTCGCCGGCCATCGTTGAGATGCCGGAGCAAAGCGACGTGGTGTGCAGCGAAACCTTCGCGCCGATCCTCTACGTGGTCGGCTACACCGATTTCAACGAAGCGATGCGCTTGAACAACGCCGTACCGCAAGGTCTGTCGTCGTGCATCTTCACCACCGACGTGCGTGAAGCCGAGCAGTTCATGTCGGACGTGGGCAGCGACTGCGGCATCGCCAACGTCAACATCGGCCCGAGCGGCGCGGAAATCGGCGGGGCATTTGGTGGCGAGAAAGAAACCGGTGGCGGTCGTGAATCGGGCTCCGATGCCTGGCGCGCCTACATGCGCCGCCAGACCAACACCGTGAACTATTCGCTGGAGCTGCCGTTGGCCCAGGGGATTACGTTCGATTAAAAGCAGCCTGCAAGCTGCAAGCCTCAAGCTTCAAGCAGACTGGCTTGCAGCTTGTGTTGATCGTTCCCACGCTCTGCGTGGGAATGCCTCAATGGACGCTCTGCGTCCGCTTTTGGGACGCGGAGCGTCCCGGGCTGCATTCCCACGCAGAGCGTGGGAACGATCAGTGTGTGATGGTTAGGTTTCTGATTGGAGTCTGGCAATGCCGTTACGCGAAGAGTGTCTGTGGGAAAAACTGACGCCGCAAAGGCCTGATAACGCGGCGCTCAAGGGCGAAGTAACGGTCGATGTCTGCGTCATCGGCGCCGGTTTCACCGGTCTGTCGGCGGCGGTGCATCTGTTGGAAGCAGGTAAAAGCGTCTGCGTGGTGGAAGCTCATCGCGCCGGCCATGGTGGCTCGGGGCGCAACGTCGGGCTGGTCAACGCCGGGATGTGGATTCCACCGGACGAGATCGAAGCCGGGTTCGGCGAAGCGGTGGGCAGTCAGCTCAACCGCATGCTTGGTGCAGCACCGTCCCTGGTGTTCAGCCTTGTGGATAAGTACAACATCGATTGCCAACTGCGCCGCGAAGGCACGCTGCACATGGCGCACAACAGCCGTGGCGAAGCGGATCTGCGCAGTCGTGAAGAACAATGGAAGCGCCGTGGGGCGCCGGTGGAACTGTTGACCGGCCAGGCCTGCGAACAAGCGACCGGCACCAAAAAGATCGCCGCCGCGCTGCTGGATCGACGTGCCGGCACTATCAATCCGATGGCTTATACGACCGGGCTGGCCAAAGCGGCCATCAACCTCGGCGGTCAACTGTTCGATCATTCCCCGGTGACCCGGCTGGAACGTCAGGGCCAGCGCTGGTCGGTGCAAACCGCCCAAGGTTCGGTGCTTGCCGATCAGGTGGTGATCGCTTCCAACGCCTACACCGAAGGCGACTGGACAGAACTTCGGCGCAACTTTTTTCCCGGTTATTACTACCAAGTGGCCTCGGTGCCGCTGACCGATGACGCTGCGCAACAGATTCTGCCCGGCGGCCAGGGTTCGTGGGACACCCGCCAGGTTCTGAGCAGCATCCGTCGCGATAAGGACGGGCGTCTGTTGCTCGGCAGCCTCGGTAATGGCAATCAGAAACCGACCTGGTTCTTGAAAGCCTGGGCCGACCGCGTTCAGCAGCATTACTTTCCCTACCTGAAACCGGTGGAATGGGAGTGCACCTGGACTGGCTGCATCGCCTTTACCCCCGATCACCTGATGCGCCTGTTCGAACCGGCGCCCGGAATAGTGGCAGTTACCGGTTACAACGGCCGGGGCGTGACGACGGGCACGGTGGTCGGCAAAGCGTTTGCCGACTATTTGTGTAACGGAAATCCTCAAGCACTACCGATTCCGTTCGCACCGATGCAGCCCCTGGCGGGTGTCGGCTTGCGCAGCTGTCTGTATGAGGCCGGTTTTTCGCTGTATCACGCAGGCCAGTGCTTGCGGATCGTGATTTGATTGTTGAATTTTGTTGCGGGGGAGCGGCGCTTTTTCGCGCAGCGACTAGCCTGTAGTGGTGCGGGTTGTAGCAGTTGCGCACCACGAGTGTGCACTTCGGTGACGCAGGCTGTTACAGGCTGGTTGCACGTCGTTTGGCGCCGCGGTTGCAATGATGGCGCGTGCGGGTTGCGCCTTTTGAAATAAATGGTTTCACCTTCCGCGGTTTAGACGGTTGCACACCCAATGAAAATGGGATCGAAACAGTCGAAATAACAATAAAGCAGCGACTTTTTTCAGAATAAAAAACCGATGGCACGGCGCTTGCTCTGAGCAACCACAGAAGTCGCAGTGCCAACTAAAAAAAACCTTGGAGCACCACCTCATGTCCCAGACGTTTTACAAGAAAGGCTTTCTGGCCCTCGCAGTGGCAACTGCGTTGGGTGTTTCTGCGTTTGCACAGGCTGATGTGAAAATCGGTGTGGCAGGTCCAATGACTGGCGCCAACGCGGCATTTGGCGAGCAGTACATGAAGGGTGCACAGGCAGCAGCCGATGCGATCAACGCATCGGGCGGCGTCAACGGGGAAAAAATCGTACTGGTCAAGGGCGATGACGCCTGCGAACCGAAACAGGCTGTGACGGTCGCCAAGGACCTGACCAACCAGAAAGTCGCCGGCGTCGTCGGTCACTTCTGCTCCTCATCCACCATCCCGGCTTCCGAGATCTACGACGAAGCGGGCATCATCGCGATCACGCCAGGTTCCACCAACCCACAGGTGACCGAGCGCGGCCTGAGCGCCATGTTCCGTATGTGCGGGCGTGACGACCAGCAAGGCATCGTGGCCGGCGACTACATCGTCGACGTGCTCAAGGGCAAGAAAGTCGCCGTACTGCACGACAAAGACACCTACGGCCAAGGCCTGGCGGATGCCACCAAGGCTCAACTGGTCAAGCGCGGTGTAACGCCAGTGCTGTACGAAGGCCTGACCCGCGGCGAGAAAGACTTCAGCGCCGTGGTCACCAAGATCCGGGCGGCCGGTGCCGACGTGGTCTACTTCGGTGGTCTGCACCCAGAGGCTGGTCCACTGGTTAAACAACTGCGTACCGAAGGCCTGAAAGACGTGAAATTCATGTCCGACGACGGCATCGTGACCGACGAACTGGTGACCACCGCTGGCGGCCCGCAATACGTCGACGGCGTGCTCATGACCTTCGGCGCCGACCCGCGCCTGCTGCCAGACAGCAAGACCGTCGTGGACGAGTTCCGCAAGAAAGGCACCGAGCCTGAAGGCTACACCCTGTACGCCTACGCGTCGGTCCAGACCCTGGCTGCCGCTTTCAATGGCGCCAAGTCCAACAAGGGCGAAGAAGCGGCTGCCTGGCTGAAGAAAAACCCGGTCAAGACCGTCATGGGCGAGAAGACCTGGGACAGCAAGGGCGACCTGAAAGTCTCCGACTACGTGGTTTACCAGTGGGACAAGGACGGCAAATACCACCAGCTGGAAAAACAGAAGTGATATGAACCGCTGATTGCCCGGTGCCTTGTGCGCCGGGCAGTCAGAGAACATGTCCGTGCAGTACCTGTCTTTTCTCGTAGAGCTGCACACACCGTGTTGCACTGGCGGCTGAACCCCGGTCCGTTGCAACCCGCTTCTGTGCAGTCTCTCAAATGCGTGAGATTGCGTTATGGATGGTATTTTCCTGCAGCAACTGGTCAACGGTCTGACCCTCGGGTCGGTCTATGGCCTGATCGCCATCGGCTACACAATGGTCTATGGCATCATCGGCATGATCAACTTCGCCCACGGCGAGGTTTACATGATTTCCGCTTACCTCGCGGCAATCAGTCTGGCTCTGCTGGCTTACTTCGGTATTGAATCCTTCCCTCTGCTGATGCTCGGCACACTGGTCTTCACCATCGTCGTCACGGCGGTGTATGGCTGGGTCATCGAACGCGTCGCCTACAAACCGCTGCGCAACTCCACACGACTGGCACCGCTGATCAGCGCCATCGGTATTTCCCTGATCCTGCAAAACTATGCACAAATCGCCCAAGGTGCGCGGCAACAGGGTGTACCCACACTCCTGACCGGCGCATGGCGCGTGGATGTCGGCACTGGCTTCGTCCAGCTGACCTACACCAAGATCTTCATTCTGGTCGCAGCGTTCGCCGGGATGGCCCTGCTGACCTATGTCATCAAGTACACCAAGCTCGGCCGCATGTGCCGTGCCACCCAGCAAGACCGCAAGATGGCCTCGATCCTGGGGATCAACACCGACCGCGTGATTTCCTACGTATTCATCATCGGTGCAGCGATGGCGGCTCTGGCCGGCGTGCTGATCACCATGAACTACGGCACGTTCGACTTTTACGCAGGCTTCGTCATCGGGATCAAGGCGTTCACCGCCGCGGTACTCGGCGGCATCGGTTCGCTGCCTGGGGCGATGCTCGGCGGGATCATCCTCGGGATTTCCGAGTCGCTGTTCTCGGGCCTGGTGAACTCGGACTACAAAGACGTTTTCAGCTTCTCGCTGCTCGTTCTCGTTCTGGTCTTTCGGCCCCAAGGCCTGCTCGGCCGTCCTCTTGTGTCGAAGGTGTAAGCGATGTCTTCAACCACTAAAAAAACCATTGATCTCAAAAGAAGCCTGGTTGACGCGATTCTTGCCGGCCTCGTTGCCCTGATTGTGTTCGGCCCGATTGTCGGCGTGGTCCTCGACGGCTACGGCTTCAACCTGCAACCGACCCGTGTGGCGTGGATTGTCGCCATCGTCATGGCTGGCCGTTTTGCCCTGAGCCTGTTCCTGCAAACCCCCAAGGGCCTGAAAATCCTCGAAGGTTTTGAAAGCACCGGTTCCGGGGTTCATGTACTGCCGCCCGATTACAAAACCCGCTTGCGCTGGATCATCCCGCTGGTAATCGTCATTGCCGTGGTGTTCCCGTTCTTCTCCAACTCCTACCTGCTGGGCGTGGTCATCCTCGGTTTGATCTACGTGTTGCTGGGCCTGGGCCTGAACATCGTGGTCGGCCTGGCCGGCTTGCTCGACCTGGGTTACGTGGCGTTCTACGCCATCGGTGCCTACGGCCTGGCGCTCGGTTATCAATACCTGGGCCTGGGTTTCTGGACGGTGCTGCCGCTGGCGGCGATCACGGCGGGACTGGCCGGGTGCATTCTCGGTTTCCCGGTGTTGCGCCTGCACGGTGACTACCTGGCGATCGTGACCCTGGGCTTCGGTGAAATCATCCGCTTGATCCTCAACAACTGGCTGTCCCTGACCGGCGGCCCGAATGGCATGGCGGCGCCACTGCCTACCTTCTTCGGCCTGGAGTTCGGTAAACGCGCGAAGGACGGCGGGGTGCCGTTCCATGAGTTCTTCGGCATCGCCTACAACCCGGACGTGAAGTATTACTTCATCTATGCGGTGTTGTTTCTGGTGGTCCTGGCCGTGCTGTACATCAAGCATCGCCTGGTGAAAATGCCGGTCGGCCGCGCCTGGGAAGCCCTGCGTGAAGACGAAATCGCCTGCCGCTCCATGGGCCTGAACCACGTACTGGTCAAGCTCTCGGCGTTCACCATCGGTGCCTCGACCGCCGGTCTGGCGGGTGTGTTCTTTGCGACCTATCAAGGTTTCGTCAACCCGACCTCGTTCACCTTCTTCGAATCGGCCCTGATCCTCGCCATCGTGGTACTCGGCGGCATGGGGTCGACCATCGGCGTGGTTATCGCTGCCTTCGTGCTGACCGTGGCCCCGGAACTGCTGCGTGGCTTCGCGGAATACCGCGTGCTGCTGTTCGGCATCCTGATGGTGTTGATGATGATCTGGCGACCGCGCGGCCTGATCCGGATCAGCCGTACCGGTGTGACCCCGCGTAAAGGAGTAGCGCCATGAGCGAAGTCGTACTCTCGGTCGAGAAGCTGATGATGCACTTCGGCGGCATCAAGGCGTTGAGCGATGTCAGCCTCAAGGTGCACCGCAACTCGATCTTCGCCCTGATCGGCCCCAACGGCGCCGGCAAGACCACCGTGTTCAACTGCCTGACCGGGTTCTACAAGGCCTCGGGCGGCAAGATTGAACTCAATGTGCGCGGCGAGCAGACCAACGTTATCCAGTTGCTGGGCGAGTCCTTCAAACCGGTGGATTTCGTTTCGCCGAAATCTTTCCTTAGCCGGATGTACTACAAGATGTTCGGCGGTACCCATCTGGTAAACCGTGCCGGTTTGGCGCGCACTTTCCAGAACATTCGCTTGTTCAAGGAAATGTCGGTGCTGGAAAACCTGCTGGTGGCCCAACACATGTGGGTCAACCGCAACATGCTCGCGGGCATCCTCAACACCAAGGGCTATCGCAAGGCTGAAAGTGATGCGCTGGACCATGCGTTCTACTGGCTGGAAGTGGTGGACCTGGTGGACTGCGCCAACCGTCTGGCGGGCGAGCTCTCCTACGGGCAGCAACGTCGCCTGGAAATCGCCCGGGCCATGTGCACGCGGCCGCAGATCATCTGCCTCGACGAACCGGCCGCCGGCCTTAACCCTCAGGAAACCGAAGCACTGAGCGCGATGATCAGGCTGCTGCGCGACGAGCACGACCTGACCGTGGTGCTGATCGAGCACGACATGGGCATGGTCATGAGCATTTCCGACCACATCGTGGTACTGGACCACGGCATCGTCATCGCCGAGGGCGGGCCTGATGCCATTCGCAACGACCCGAAAGTGATTGCGGCCTACCTGGGCGCTGATGAAGAGGAAGTGGTGCTATGAGCCAACCCATCCTCGAACTGAAGGATCTGGATGTGTTTTACGGGCCGATCCAGGCCCTGAAGAAAGTCTCGCTGCACATCAACGAAGGCGAAACCGTCAGCCTGATCGGCTCCAACGGCGCCGGTAAGTCGACCCTGCTGATGTCGATCTTCGGCCAGCCTCGCGCCGCTGACGGGCAGATCATCTATCAAGGGGTGGATATCACCCACAAGTCGTCCCACTACATCGCGTCCCACGGCATCGCGCAGTCGCCAGAAGGGCGGCGGGTGTTCCCCGACATGACCGTCGAGGAAAACCTGTTGATGGGCACCATCCCGATTGGCGACAAGTACGCCAAGGAAGACATGCAGCGCATGTTCGAGCTGTTTCCACGGCTCGAAGAGCGGCGCACACAGCGGGCCATGACCATGTCCGGCGGCGAACAGCAAATGCTCGCCATCGCCCGGGCACTGATGAGCCGGCCGAAGTTGTTGCTGCTTGATGAGCCGAGCCTGGGCCTGGCGCCAATCGTGGTGAAACAGATTTTCGCGACTCTGCGGGAACTGGCAAAAACCGGCATGACCATCTTCCTGGTCGAGCAGAACGCCAACCACGCGCTCAAGCTCTCGGACCGGGCGTACGTGATGGTCAACGGCGAGATTCGCCTAACAGGCACCGGCAAGGAGCTGCTGGTGAACGAGGAGGTGCGTAACGCGTATCTCGGCGGGCACTGAGCCTTCGGCCCCATAAAAAACGCCCTGACGCACTCCACGTCAGGGTGTTTTTTTATGCCCACACAAATCCCCCGGAGCTGTCGAGAGAAACGAGGCTGCGATCTTTTGATCTTGCTTTTAAACCGCAAAAGCAAAAGATCGCAGCCTTCGGCAGCTTCTATACGGGGCCGCGATTCAAGGCAAATGGAAATTGTGGAAAACAATATTCGCAAGCTCTCAAACCGCGACATAAAGCCGCTGCAAATAGTTGTTTTGTCACGGTTTTGACTTGTCCCCGTTTGCTGTGGAGCTGGCTGTGAATAACGTGGGAGTAGCTGGCTGAGAGCCTTTGAAACCGTGGCTTGCAGACGTGTGGTTGTTTTTTGATCAGACATTTTTCCCGGACCATGAGCTGTGGTTGTCAACCTTTTTGTTGTGGGCGAAAACGGCAGGAATGCAGGTGTGCCAGCCTGTGGATAAGTCTGTGGTTAAACTCTGGAAAGACTTGGCTGAGGGCCGTCGTTACTGGCTTGGCGCCATCGTTCTTGGGTGTGGCCAATCGTGCAAAATGCCATGGGGCTACACGGCGAGCGGTCGAGGGTCAAGCAAAAAACTTTCTGTGCTGCTCGCAAAGCCTTATACACAGCGGCTTGCAGCTTTTGCACTTGCCCCCAAAGACTGTGGACCGGCCTGTGGATAACGTGCGCGCACATGGCTGCAAGCCACGGTGGGTAAGGCGCCGCTTCGGCTGGTTGTTTTTTGTACAGAAAACACCGGGGAACGAGGTTGCCGGTCAGCGCCGCGCCGGGCATGCTGGCTGCTGATTTTCTATTCCAATGGCTGCCGATCAGCCGAAGCAAGGAGAACACGATGTCCAACACCCTGTTTATCACCGGCGCAACGTCCGGTTTTGGCGAAGCCTGTGCCCGTCGTTTTGCCGAGGCGGGTTGGAAACTGGTGCTGACGGGCCGTCGTGAAGAGCGCCTCAACGCCCTGTGCGCCGAGTTGTCGAAGCAGACCGAGGTCCATGGCCTGGTGCTCGACGTGCGTGATCGCAAGGCCATGGAGGAGGCGATTGCCAATCTGCCGCCGTCCTTCGCCAAGCTGCGCGGGCTGATCAACAACGCCGGCCTGGCCCTGGGCGTGGACCCGGCGCCCAAGTGTGACCTGGACGACTGGGACACCATGGTCGATACCAACATCAAAGGCCTGATGTACAGCACTCGCCTGCTGCTGCCGCGCCTGATCGCCCACGGTCGTGGCGCCGGCATCGTCAACCTCGGCTCCATCGCCGGCAACTACCCGTACCCAGGCAGTCACGTGTATGGCGCGAGCAAAGCGTTCGTCAAACAGTTCTCCCTGAACCTGCGCTGCGACCTGCAAGGCACGGGCGTACGCGTCAGTAACATCGAGCCGGGGCTGTGCGAAAGCGAGTTCTCCCTGGTGCGTTTCGCCGGTGACCAGGAGCGCTACAACGCCACCTACGCCGGGGCCGAGCCGATTCAGCCGCAGGACATTGCCGACACCATTTTCTGGGTCCTCAATGCCCCGGCGCATATCAACATCAACAGCCTGGAGTTGATGCCGGTGAGCCAGACCTGGGCCGGGTTCTCCATTGAGCGTAATGGTGGCAAGGCTTAATTGTGGCGAGGGGGCTTGCCTGTGGTGAGGGGGCTTGCCTGTGGCGAGGGGGCTTGCCCCCGTTGGGCTGCGTAGCAGCCCCTGAGCCAAACGCCACGTTTTGTCAGATATGCCGCATTCTCAGGTTTGCGGCTGCTGCGCATCCGAACGGGGGCAAGCCCCCTCGCCACAAAAACCGGGCAAAACAAGGCATAAGGTAGACTCCCGCCCAACAACCCCACCGCACCCCGCGGTTTCCAGGGTTTTCAGAGGAGGCTACGTGAGTAACCGAGGTGAGCAGTCACTGCTCAAACAATCGACCATCCTGATGTTCGCCGTGGCGATCGCCGGGATCGTTACCGGTTTTGTTTCGGGTGCCCAATCCATCCTGTTCGATGGTTTTTTCTCGTTGATCGCGACCTTTATCAAGGTCTTGATGCTGATCACCGCCAAACTGATCGCCAAAGAAAGTAACCACCGCTTCCAGTTCGGCTTCTGGCACCTGGAGCCCATGGTGTTGCTGATCGAAGGCAGCTTCCTGTTCCTGATCGCGATCTACGCCTTTCTCAACGGTGTGTTCGGCATCATCAATGGCGGCCGCGAGATCGAGCTGGGGTTGGTGATCATCTATGCGGCGGTGTTTACCGTCGTTGAGTTCGCCTATTTCTTCTACGTGCGCCATCGCAATCGCAAGCTCAAATCGACGCTGATCCAGTTCGACAACATCAGTTGGCTGGTGGACGCGATGCTTTCGGTGGGCCTGTTGGTCAGTTTCCTGACCGCGCTGCTGCTCAAGTCCCAGGGCTATGGCGAGTGGGCGGTGTATGTCGACCCCTTGATCCTGATTCTGCTGGCCCTGAGCATGCTGCCACCAGCCTTCAAAATCCTGCGTCCAGCGCTGCGCGATGTACTGGGGATTGTCCCGGATCAACTCAACGACAAGGTGCGCCAGGTGATGGACGCGGCGAAGGTCGAGCATGGTTTCGACGACTACATTTCCTACGTGCAGAAGCACGGGCGGGCGCGGTTTATCGAAATTCATGTGGTGTTGCCGGCGGACTATCCGCTGCACGGCGTGGGGCAGCTGGATGTATTGCGCGAGGAGATTTCCGCGAAGTTGGGCAAGGCGGATGCGGCGCGATGGCTGACCATCAGTTTTACCGGGGATCGGAAGTGGATTGCGTGATTGGCCGGTGACCGCTTCAAGGCCATTCGCGGGCGAGCCTCGCTCCTACAGGTTATGTGTCGTTCGCATTACCGCGTTCAAACATAAATCCTGTAGGAGCGAGGCTTGCCCGCGAAAGCGATCTCGAACTCAGCGCAAATATTCAACCAGCCCGCGGTAACAAGTCGCCAAGTGATAAGGCGTAGTCGAAGGCATGTCCTTGCGGCTGACTTCGCCTTCCTCATCCCGACACTCATACCAACCGCCAACATGCAGAAACCGCTGCTGCAACGCCTGCAATTGGCGCAGCACCGCTGCCTCGCCGTCCGGCCGCAACGTCAGTGCCCGCAGGTATTCAGCCTGGGCCCAGATTCTTTCAGTGCCGTCCTTCGCGTGGCCATCCAGATCGAGCATCGCTCGAACAGCGTTTGTCTGTGGATCAACACCCAGGTGCTCAGTGAAAGCAAAGGCCCGGTCCAGCGAGGCATGCAGCTTCGATCCGCGCAGCAATGGCGAGGACTCCAGCAGGAAATACCATTCGAATTGATGCCCCGGTTCAAACCAGTTATCCACAGCCCCCAGCGGTTTTTCCATCAACACACCGGTCTGTGGATCGATGAACCGCTTGTGCATGGCTGTGCATAACTTGACGAGCGCAGCTTGGGCGCCAGCGTCTTCGCGTACCGACAGGGTGGCGAGGAAGGCTTCGGCCAGGTGCATCAACGGGTTTTGCAGCGGGCCGGTGTCGAGGGATGACCAGTCGCGCTCAAGGCACGCTTCGTACAGACCGTCGTCCGTGGCGAAGCGCTGGGCCACGACTTCCAGCGCGGCATTGAGCACCGATTCCACCAGCGGTTCGCGCACCTTGTCCCAGTAATGGGCGCAGGCGAACAGGATGAAGGCGTGGGTATAGAGGTCTTTGCGCTGATCCAGCGGCGCGCCTTGCGGGTCGATGCTGTAGAACCAGCCACCGTGCTCGGCATCGTGGAAATGCTGCTGCAAGGAACGGAACAACGCCGCCGCGCGTTCTTCGGCCGCTGGCACCTGGCCGATCAGGCTGGAAAACAGATACAGCTGGCGGGCGCAGGCCATGGCTCGATAGCGTTGTGGCGCCAGCGGTTGATGCCCGGCGTCCAGCGCTTCATACGGCAGCGCCATGTCGGCGTTCCAGCCGGGGACTTGCCAAAGCGGCACGATCACGTCCTGGAAATGCTGTTGCACCGAAGCGAACAGGGCGGTTAATTCAGGCTGGGAGGCAGAGCGGGAAGCATGGGGCATTGGCTGGCGTCGTCACGGCAGGGGCGATTGCGCGACATGGTAGCAGAGTGAGCGGGTCGATCGTTCCCATGCTCCGCGTGGGAACGATCTCTGGGGGCTTAGCCCGCCAACAACCAGACCCCGGTCGCCGCGGAAGCCGCACCCGCGACGCGAATCAACGGCGCCGCCGCCTGAGGCAGCACGCGCACCACCGCATAACCGGCTGCATGCAATGCCGCCGTCGCCGCCACAAACCCTGCGGCATACGCCCAAGGGCTGGACATGTCCGGCAATTCCAGACCATGGGCTACGCCGTGGAACAGCGCAAACAACGCCGTCGCACCCACCGCGACGCTCAACGGCGGACGCACCGCCAAGGCCACGGCCAGGCCCAGCGCCAGCACCGAGGCCGCAATCCCGCTTTCCAGCGCCGGCAGGTTCAGCCCTTCAAACCCCAGTAAGCCGCCGATCAGCATGGTGCCGACAAAGGTGCATGGCAGAGCCCAACGCGCCGCGCCTTTTTGCTGCGCGGCCCACAAACCCACCGCGACCATCGCCAGCAGGTGATCGATGCCACCAATCGGGTGGCTGATGCCGGCGATCAAACCGTTGTCGCCATGCCCCGGGTGGGCGAAGGCGATGGCTGGGGTCAGCAGCAGGGCCAAAGCGCCCAGGATGCGTTTGAGTGTCATGGATAAGCTTCCTTGTTGATAAGTCGTGATCAGGCTGCGATCAGCAGGCCTTGGCGTTCGATGAAGGCAATGATGTCTTCCAGGCCCAGGCCGGTTTTCTGGTTGCTGAAGACGAATGGCTTGCCGTTGCGCATGCGTTTGGTGTCGCTGTCCATCAGCTCCAGCGAGGCGCCCACCAGCGGCGCGAGGTCGACCTTGTTGATCACCAGCAGATCGGATTTACAGATCCCCGGCCCACCCTTGCGTGGCAGTTTGTCGCCGGCGGAAACGTCGATCACGTAGATGGTCAGGTCGGACAGTTCCGGGCTGAAGGTCGCCGAGAGGTTGTCGCCACCGGACTCGACAATGATCAGGTCCAGCCCCGGAAAGCGCCGGTTCAACTGGTCGACGGCTTCGAGGTTGATCGAGGCGTCTTCGCGGATCGCCGTGTGCGGGCAGCCGCCGGTTTCCACGCCGATGATGCGTTCCGGTGCCAAGGCTTCATTGCGCACCAGGAAGTCGGCGTCTTCGCGGGTGTAGATGTCGTTGGTCACCACCGCCAGGTTGTAGCGGTCGCGCAGAGCCAGGCACAGGGCCAGGGTCAGGGCGGTTTTTCCGGAACCGACCGGGCCGCCGATGCCGACGCGCAGGGGTTGAGTGTTCATATGCTTCTCCAAAATAAAGGGCCCTAGGAGCGAAACAGACGGCTGTACTGGCGTTCATGGGCCATGCACGCCAGGGACAGGCCGAAAGCGGCGCTGCCATAGTGTTCGGGGTTGATTCGAGTGGCGTGCTGCTGGGCTTCCTGCAGCAGCGGCAGCAATTGGCTGGTCAGGCGCTGGGCGGCTTGCTGGCCCAGGGGCAGGGTTTTCATCAGCACGGCCAATTGGTTTTCCAGCCAGCTCCAGAGCCATGCGGCCAGCGCATCTTGAGGACTGATCCCCCAGGCGCGAGCGGCCAGGGCCCAACCGAGGGCGAGGTGCGGTTCGGGGCGTTGCTCAAGAAAGGCCCGGGCCGGCGCATCGAGTTCGGGCAAACCGTTGAGCAATTGCTGCAACGAATAGCCCATCTGCCGGCTTTCCTGATGCAACTCGCGGGTTTCGCGGCTGGCGCGATGTTCCTCGCAGCGTTGCAGCAAGTCTGCCCAGTTTTCGTCCGCCGCCGCTGTGCAATGGGCAAGCAGCAACGGCGCTTCGAAACGCGCCAGGTTGAGCAGCAATTGATCGCTGATCCAGCGTCGCGCGCTGTCGGCATCCGTCACTCGCAAGTTATCCACCGCCATTTCCAGGCCTTGGGAATAGCTGTAGCCGCCAATCGGCAATTGCGGACTGGCCAGGCGCAGCAGCGCCCAGGCTGGGTTCATAAGCGCACGCCGAACTGGTGCAGTTTCGGCGGGTAGTTGAAATCTTCATCGCCGTGGCGCGAGTGGTGATGGCCGCCGCCATAGGCGCCATGTTCCGGCTGGAACGGCGCCTCAATGTTTTCCACCTTGGCATCCAGCTGTTCGAGCATGGCCTTGAGCACGTAGTCGTCAAGCAGGCGCAGCCAACCGTCACCGACTTGCAGGGCGACGTGGCGATTGCCCAGGTGATAAGCGGCGCGGGTCAGTTCGAAGGCATTGGCGCAGGTGACGTGCAGCAGTTGCTCAGGACGGGCGCAGACGCGGACGATGCGCCCGTCTTCGGCCTGCAGGCATTCGCCGTCATACAGCGGCGGCTGGCCGCGCTCCAGAAACAACCCGACGTCTTCTTGTTCGGCACTGAAACAGCGCAAACGGCTTTTGCTCCGGGCTTCGAAGGTCAGGTGCAACTCGGCGGCCCAGACGGGTTGAGGCTCGATTCTGCGATGAATCACCAGCATCGGAATGCTTCCAGCAAAGGACAATGCTCAGGCTAGAGCAAGGGGCTTGCCAATCGGGGTGATGCGTAGGAAAACCCTGTCGGAGCTTAGTAGTTGTTGCAGGATGTTGCGGGGTTTTGGTGCATGTTGGTGCGTGAAGGATTCTTCATGCACCAAATTGGGGGGGGGTATGTGTGGCGAGGGGGCTTGTCGGAATGCCGCACCACCCCGTTCGGCTGTGAAGCAGTCGTAAAATCTGAGAAACGCGGTGCGCTGATAGGACGCGAGGGAGCGCTTCACACTCCAGCGGGGGCAAGCCCTCTCGCCACACAAGCCGCTCCCACAGAGGATGTGTGTTATTCCGTACTGCCGAGCCCCTGCCAATGCTTCAACCCAATAAAGATAAAACGCAGTTGCTGAGTGATCTTCGCCTGGGGCGTCAGATGCTCCGGCAACGCTTCCACCGGCGGATCGATAATGTCCGGCAACGTGGCGAATACGCTTTTAACGATCAGGTCGGCCATGACGCTCAGCCCGTCGATGCCCAGATGCTGCAATTTCGGCATCAGCGATAAATCGGAGGCAAGATCGGAACTGATGCCTTCGCGCAAACGGCCAATGGCCTGGCGCACCGGCAGCGAACCACCGTATTGCTCGCGGGCCAGAAACAGGAATTGCGAGCGATTGGCGCTGACCACATCGAGAAAGATCCGCACCGACGCATCAATGATGCCGCCCATGACGAATTCGTTGTGGCGTACCAGGCGGATGGTTTCGCGGAAGGTCTGGCCGACTTCGCTGACCAGCACCAGGCCCAGTTCGTCCATATCGGCAAAATGCCGATAGAAACCGGTGGGGACGATCCCGGCGGTTTTCGCCACTTCGCGCAGGCTCAGGCTGCCGAATCCTCGGCCGCATTCCATCAAATGGCGGGCGGCGTCCATCAGGGCGTTGCGGGTCTGTTGTTTCTGTTCGGCGCGGGGCAGCATCGCAAGGGTGTTTTCTGGACAGGACAGCGGCGCACTCTAGCAAATCGGCTTTGCCGGCGTCGAACGGGGATCAGGGATCAGGGATTCAAGCGAGGAAGAAGGGCGCTGCTGTAAAAGTCAAAAGCCCAATCCAGTGATTGGGCTTTTTTTCAGGGCCGCCACAGGCTCAGCTCACAGCGCTGTTGCGTTCGATAACACGGTCACCACCACCTTCGGCAACGGCTTGGCCTTGTGGGGTTTTGTCGTAGCCATCTTCAACCAGGCCTTTTTCTTCAAGACGGTTGCGGCCGTTTTCAGCGACTTGGCCTTGTGGGGTTTTATCGTAACCGTCTTCGGCTACAGCCTGACCTTGTGGAGTTTTGTCGTAGCCATCTTCAGTGATCAGGCCTTTCTCTTTCAGGCGATCATTACCACCTTCAGCAAGGGTCTGGCCTTGTGGAGTGCGGTCCGAACCATCGGCGGCAACGGTTTGGCTGAATACAGAGTGATTGTCTTTGACTTGCGGAGTGGCCTGATCAGCGGCTGGCAGAGCAAAAGCGGTGCTGGCTAGCATCGAGAGGGTCAGGCTAAGCAATAATTGGCGTTTCATGATGGGTTGCTCCTTGGGAGGGCGATAAAGTGGGTACGAGGGCAATGCTACTCTCGATAAGTCGATATAAAAGTTCATAAACGCAATGGTAATAATCAACAGAATTGATTGTTCCGCGTAGAGGCTCTAGATCGGGCTTCTCCGGCCGGTGGTTTTGCACCGAGGTGGGTATTTTCGACCCACTCGTGCCGCACAAAAGTGCGGGGCCGGTAACGTCGGTAGCGGGCGCACTGTGTCGCCGGACGATTATTTGAGCGTTAAGGAGACTTTCGGTTAAACCTGCGAGCCGTTTTCCAGTCGTAGATTTCATGGCGCGCCGCTTCTGGCCCGCCGTTTCAAACGTGCGTCGCAGTCAGGGCGCTCAGTCGTATTCAGGAGCCCTGTGCAATGACGCGCACTGCAAAAATAATCAGCTGGACCGTCGCCAGCCTTGTTGTACTGCTGGCGGTACTGGTTCTGGTCATCGTGTTCTTCGATTGGAACCGGATCAAACCCACCCTCAACACCAAAGTATCCGAAGAGCTGCACCGTCCGTTCGCCATTAATGGCAACCTCGCGGTGGTCTGGCAGCGTGAGCCCGATGAGGGCGGCTGGCGGGCCTGGGTGCCATGGCCGCATGTGGTGGCCGAGGACTTGAGCCTGGGCAACCCGGACTGGTCGAAAAAGCCGCAGATGGTCACGCTCAAGCGCGTCGAACTGCGGATTTCGCCGCTGGCCTTGCTGGCGCAGCGCGTGGTCATCCCGCGCATCGACCTCACCGAACCCAATGCCGACCTCCAGCGCCTGGCCGACGGCCGCGCCAACTGGACCTTCAAGTTCGATCCGAAAGACCCGAACGCCGAACCGTCGAACTGGGTGGTGGACATTGGCGCCATCGGCTTCGACAAAGGCCACGTGACCCTCGACGACCAGAGTCTGAAGACTCAGCTCGACCTGTTGATCGATCCACTGGGCAAACCGATTCCGTTCAGCGACATCGTCGGCGACAAAGCGGCAAAAACCGCGGTCGAGAAGGGCGGCGCCCCCCAGGACTACGCCTTCGCAATCAAAGTGAAGGGCCAATACCACGATCAGAAACTCGCCGGCGAAGGCAAGATTGGCGGCTTGCTGGCCTTGCAAGACGCGGCCAAGCCGTTCCCGCTGCAAGCCCAGGTCAAGATCGCCGACACCAGCGTCGAACTCGCCGGCACCCTGACCGACCCGCTGAACCTCGGCGCGTTGGACCTGCGCCTGAAACTGGCCGGCAGCAGCCTGGCCAACCTGTATCCACTGACCGGCGTAACCCTGCCGGACTCCCCGCCCTATGCCACCGACGGTCACTTGATCGCCAAACTGCATGACGCGGCAGGTGCACAGTTCCGCTACGAGGGTTTCAACGGCAAGATCGGCGCCAGTGATATCCACGGCGACCTGGCCTACGTCGCCAGTCAGCCCCGGCCGAAACTCAGCGGTGCGTTGGTTTCCAATCAATTGCTGTTTGCCGACCTCGCGCCGTTGATCGGTGCCGACTCCAACGCCAAGCAAAAGGCCCGTGGCGGTGAAAGCAAACAGCCGACGGACAAGGTGTTGCCGGTCGAGGAATTCAAGACCGAGCGCTGGCGCGATATGGACGCCGACGTCGAATTCACCGGCAAGCGCATCGTCCACAGCGAGAAGCTGCCGTTCACCGACCTCTATACGCATCTGGTGCTGACCGACGGCGTGCTGAGCCTCGAACCCCTGCGTTTCGGCGTCGCCGGCGGCAAGCTCGATGCACAGATTCGCCTCAATGGCCGCACCGAACCGCTGGAAGGCCAGGCCAAACTCACCGCGCGCGGTTTCAAACTCAAGCAGTTGTTCCCGACCTTTGAACCGATGAAAACCAGTTTCGGCGAGTTGAACGGCGACGCTGATATCGCCGGTCGCGGCAATTCAGTGGCCAAGCTGCTGGGCACAGCCAACGGCAAGCTGAAAATGCTGATCAATGACGGCGCCATCAGCCGCGAGTTGATGGAGCTAGCCGGGCTTAATGTCGGCAACTACGTGGTCGGCAAGATCTTTGGCGACAAGGAAGTGAAGATCAACTGCGCGGCGGCGGATTTCGACATCAAGACTGGCCTGGCGACCACGCAGTTGTTCGTCTTCGATACCGAGAACGCGATTATCTATATCGACGGCACGGCGAACATGGCGACTGAACAACTGGACTTGACCATCACCCCGGAATCCAAGGGCTGGCGTTTGATTTCCCTGCGCTCGCCGCTGTATGTGCAGGGCAAGTTCATCAAGCCGAGCGCGGGCGTGAAAGCCGTGCCGCTGTTGTTGCGCGGGGCCGGGATGGTTGCGCTGGGCGTGATTGCCGCGCCGGCGGCGGGGTTGCTGGCGTTGGTGGCGCCGAGCGGTGGCGAGCCGAACCAGTGTGCGCCGTTGCTGGAACAGATGAAGCAGGGCAAGGCGCCGGTGACCGTCAAGCCCACCCGATAAATGTGCGGCGTCTACAAGATCGTTCCCACGCGGAACGTGGGAACGATCAGGGGTTAGAGGTCTTTCAGAATGTCGGCCATATCATCCGCATGCTCTTCTTCCTGGGCCAGGATGTCTTCGAAGATGCGGCGGGTGGTCGGGTCTTTTTCGCCGATGTACTGAATGATTTCGCGGTAGCTGTCGATGGCGATCCGCTCGGCGACCAGGTCTTCGTAGACCATCTCCTTGAGGTCTTTCCCGGCCACGTATTGGGCGTGGGAGTTTTTCGACAGCAGGTCGGGGTTGAATTCCGGCTCACCGCCCAGTTGCACGATGCGCTCGGCCAGGCGGTCGGCGTGTTCGGCTTCCTGGGTCGCGTGTTCAAGGAACTCGTCGGCGGCCACGTGGGCCTTGAGGCCGTTGGCCATGAAGTAGTGGCGCTTGTAGCGCAACACGCAGACCAATTCAGTGGCCAGCGATTCGTTGAGCAGGCGCAGCACTTCTTCGCGGTCGGCGCTGTAGCCTTCGGTCACGGCGCCGTTCTCGACGTTCTGGCGAGCCCGTGCGCGAAGGGTGGTTACATCAGACAAATGCATGTCGCTCATCTCGATCTCCTGGAGGCTAATCCGGTGGGCGTCACGCCTCTGGGGACGTGATCGCTACTTAAGATGTGAGTAATGAGCGTCGCGAAAAGTTTGATGTATTTGACGGGCGTGAAAGATCGCAGCCTTCGGCAGTTCCTACGGGGAGGTGGGTTGAGCCTTTGATCTTGGCAATAGACCAGACGCCGCTGCTTCTTCCTGCAACCACGCAAAAAATGCGCGTACCGGTGGATGCCGTTCACGCCCCGGCACACACAACGCGGCATAGCCGGCGCCATCCACTTGAACCTCGCCCTTGTAAGGCACCAGCAACCCGCTGGCCACGCTTTCGGACACCAGGATATTGCTCGCCAGCACCAGCCCTTGCCCGGCAATCGCCGCTTGCAGGGCGTAATGCTCTTCGTCGTATTCACGCACCGCCGGTCGCCCGGCCAGCCAGGTTTCGCCGGACTTCGCGCACCAGGCTTCCCAACCGTGGGCGTAGAGCTTGGAGTTATGCCAACGCACGCTGATCAGCGTCGGCACCCGACTGGCCGCCGACGCTACCTGCTCGGGAGAGCCATAAACGCCGAAGGATTCATCGAACAGGCACAGCCCATACAGGTTCGGGTAATCGTCGAGGCTGTAGCGCAGCACCAGATCGACGCTGGCGTCCTGATGCAAATCGATGACTTCGCAATGGGTATCGAGCCGCAGGCTGATGGTCGGGTGCCGGGCATAAAAGCGCCCGAGTCGCGGTACCAGCCACAACGCGGCGAAGGCGGCGGTAGTGGAAAGCGTCAGGCTGGCGCCGCTGCGTTGCGGGCGCAGGGTGTCGACGCTCTGCGCCACTTCCAGCAAGGCACCGTGCAGGCTTTGGAACAGGCGTTCGCCGCCGTCGGTGAGGCGCACCTGACGTGGCAATCGCTCGAACAGCGCAATGCCAAGCCAACTCTCCAGCGAACGAATCTGATGGGAAATCGCCGTGGGCGTTACCGAGAGTTCTTCGGCGGCGGCCTTGAAACTCAATAGGCGCGAGGCGGACTCAAAGGCGCGCAGGGCGGTTAGCGGCAGTGAGGCAAACATGGGAACTCCATGGATGAAATGAATTCATCCTGACTGACTTTTGTTCATTTGAAGAGGAACAGCTACGAGCTGCAAGCTGCAAGCTGCAAGCTGCAAGCCTCAAGCAGTTTAGCCATTAAGGAGTTTTCAGATGAGCACAGTTCTTGCGGTTCACGCCAGTCCCCGTGGGGAGCGTTCCCATTCCCGGCGTTTGGCCGAGGTGTTTTTGTCGGCGTGGCAGGCCCGTCATCCGCAGTCGCAGTTGACCCGACGTGAAGTCGGTCGGGCGTTGATCCCACCGGTCAATGAGGCGTTTGTCGCGGCGGCGTTTTACCCCGAGCCGGAGGCCCGGCCGTTGTCGATGCAGGCCGATCTGGCGTTCAGCGATGAACTGGTGGGTGAATTGCTCGGCCACGATGTGCTGGTGATTTCCACGCCGATGCACAACTTCAGTGTGCCCAGCGGCCTCAAGGCCTGGATCGATCAGATCGTGCGGCTCGGGCTGACCTTCAATCACACCCTGGACAATGGCGTGGCGCAGTACGAACCGTTGGTGCGGGGCAAGAAAGCCCTGATCGTCACCAGTCGCGGCGGCTTCGGTTTTGGCCCGGGTGGTGAGCTGGAAGCGATGAATCACGCCGATTCGTTGTTGCGCACCGCGCTGGGTTTCATCGGCATCACCGACATCACGGTGGTCGCCGCCGAAGGTGAAGAGTCCGCCGAACGTACTTTCCAGATCTCCGCCGCCGAGGCCGAACAGCGTCTGTTGGCGCTGGCCAGGGAGTTCTAGATGGCCTGGGTGTTTCTGCTGATCGCCGCCGGCTTCGAAGTGACCTTCGCCATGGGCATGAAGTACGCCGAAGGTTTCACCCGGCTCTGGCCGTCGCTGATCACGGTGGCGGCGGCGGTCGGCGGGATTTATTTCCTGACCCTGGCCATGCGCGAGTTGCCGGTGAGCATCGCCTACCCGATCTGGACAGCCATCGGGTCGCTGGGCACGGTGTTTCTCGGGTTTGCGCTGCTGGGCGAGAGCCTGACGGCGCTCAAACTGGTCTCGGTCGGGTTGATCGTGGCGGGGGTGGTGGGCTTGAAGTAACGCGGATGTCATAGACTGGTCATGTTCGGTGGCGATGCTTGGCTGATGTCTTGCATCCCGCCTTGCGTCATCTCACCGATCACAAGGATGTCCGCCCATGTCGCAAGGTTCCGCCACGCGTTACCCGTTGGTGCTGGTTCCCGGAATGCTCGGGTTCATCCGTTTGCTGCTGTATCCGTACTGGTTCGGGATCGTCGCGGCGTTGCGCCGTGGGGGTGCGGTGGTGTTTGCGGTGCAGGTGTCGCCGCTCAATTCCAGCGAAGTGCGCGGCGAGCAGTTGCTGGCGCGGATCGACGAGATCCTGCGCGAAACCGGAGCCGAGAAGGTCAACCTGATCGGCCACAGCCAGGGCTCGCTGACCGCGCGTTATGCCGCCGCCAAACGCCCGGATCGGGTGGCGTCGGTCACGTCGGTGGCCGGGCCGAACCACGGTTCGGAATTGGCGGATTACCTGCACAAACACTATCCATCGGACAGCGCCAAGGGGCGCGTACTGGCGGTTTTGCTGCGCCTGATCGGTGGCTTGATGAGTGTGTTGGAAACCGGTTATCGCGGGCCGAAACTGCCGGTGGATATCCATGCCTCCCACGAATCCCTGACGACCACCGGCGTGGCGCTGTTCAACCAGCGTTATCCACAGGGCCTGCCGCAAACCTGGGGCGGGCACGGGCCGGAGGAGGTCAACGGCGTGCGTTATTACTCCTGGTCCGGGACCTTGCAGCCGGGCAAGACCGATCGCGGCGGCAATCTGTTCGATGGGACCAACCGGTTTTGCCGGTTATTCGCGACAACTTTCGTGCGGGAAAAGGGGCATTGCGACGGGATGGTCGGGCGCTACAGCTCGCACTTGGGGACGGTGATCGGCGATGAATACCCGATGGATCACTTCGATATCGTCAACCAGTCGTTGGGGCTGGTGGGGAAGGGCGCGCAGCCGGTTCGGTTGTTTGTCGAGCATGCGGCGCGGTTGAAAGCGGCAGGTCTTTAGACCGCCTGTGGCGAGGGGGCTTGCCCCCGTTCGAGCGCGCAGCGGTCGCAAAATGGGGCCGCTACGCAGCCCAACGGGGGCAAGCCCCCTCGCCACAAAGGATTAGGTGCGCCCCAAAACGGTGGTCCACCGCTCCGACAAAATCACCCCACCCAACGTCAACATCCCGCCGACCAGGTGATACATCGCCAACTGCTCATGCAACACCACCGCCGCAATCAGTGCGGTAATCAGCGGCAGCAGGTTGAAAAACTGCGTGGTCCGGCTCGGCCCCAGGCGCACCACGGCTTGCATCCACGCCAAGGGCGCAATCATTGAGGCCAGCAGGCAGGCGTAGAGCACCAGCGGGATGTTCTGCCAGGTCGGGCCGATTTTTGGCGAGGCCACGAACAGCGGAAACAGCACCACCACCGCCACCAGCACCTGCAAATACAGCAACACCAGCGGCGGCAGGCGCAGCTGCCATTTTTTCAGGAGCGTGCTGTAGATCGCGTAGGCCAGGGTCGCGATCAGCATCATCGCGTCGCCCAGGTTCACCCCGTGCTCCAGCAATGCGCTCAGGCTGCCGGACGACACCACCACCAGCACCCCGGCAAACGACAGCACCGCACCGGCCAGCGCACCGGCCGTCAGGCGCTGGCCGAGGCTGATGATCGCCATCGTCAGTGACATCAGCGGCATCAACGACAGGATGATGCCCATGTTGGTGGCGGTGGTCAGGCTCGCCGCGAAGTACGCCAGGCTCTGATAAACCGCCATGCCGAGCACGCCGAGGACGAAAATCTTCCACAGGTTGGGGCGGATCATCGGCCAGTGGGCGATCACCGGTTTGAGCATGAAGGGCGTGAACAGAATCCCGGCCAGCAGCCAGCGATAAAAACCGATCTCGGCGGGGAAGATCGCGCCGGCCGACATCTTGGTGATCACGGTATTGCCGGCCCAAATGAAAATGGCCAGCAGGGGAAACGCATATTGCATGGGAGAGAAACCAGAACGTTGATGAGGCGCAATTATCCGCCTGTCTGGATGCAAGCCTATACTCCGATCCAGACAATCGGCCCTTGATGACGGACAGCATGAGCAGTAAACACATCGATCTGCTGGATTTCAGCGAACTGCCGGCCCCGGTGTACTTCCGCTACGCCGACTTCGACACCCACGAATACGCCTCGGCCCACCGCCACCCGTGGGGCACCCTGGAGTATTCGGCCAATGGCGTGTTGCACATGGAAATCGGCAGCAGCCGCTTCATGTCGCCGCCGCAGTACGCGGTGTGGGTGCCACCGAAGACCGAGCACAGTTTCTACAGCAACCAGCCAATCAACTACCGCGCGGTGTGCCTGGCGCCGTCGCTGTGCCGGGATCTGCCGCAACAAGCGTGCACCCTGGCCATCAGCGACATTCTCAAGGCGATCCTCAAGGACTTCGCCGCTCGCGACGTGAAGATTCCCGAACAGGACACCGACGTGCGCCTGGCCCAGGTGTTGGTGGATCAATTGCAACAGGCCCCCGAGCACGCCTGTTATTTGCCTTACGCCAGCAGTCCGGGGCTGCTCGGGATACTTGAAGCCTTGCAGGCCGAGCCCGGGGATAACCGGCCCTTGGCAGCGTGGGCGACGCAGATTCACGTCAGCGAACGCACCCTGGCCCGGCAATTCGTGCGTGAATTGGGCATGAGTTTCGGCGAGTGGCGCCTGCGCCTGCGATTTCTCGCGGCGATTGAAGCGCTGGGCAGCCAGCGCAGCATTCAGGACATCGCCTTCGACATGGGCTACAGCACCGGTTCGGCCTTTATCGCCATGTTTCAGCGCCAGGCCGGGTGCACGCCGGAACAATATCGCCGCAGCCACCTCGAGACCAGGTGAAGGTGTTACAGGGTTTGTCTACACTTCAGGGCGAGGCCGCATCCATCGGTGCGGCAACAAGGAGAAAACTCCATGAAGATGTTGCGTGTCCCTTTGTTGATGATCGGTTTGCTGCTCTGCTCCCAGGGCTTCGCCGCCACGGCCCAACAGAACAAAATGACCACCTGCAATGCCGACGCTACCGCGAAAAGCCTCAAGGGCGATGAGCGCAAGACATTCATGAGCACCTGCCTCAAAGCCGCCCCGGCCGCCAATGACGCGAAAGTCCTGACCCCGCAGCAGGAAAAAATGAAAACCTGCAACGCGGACGCCAAGACCAAAGCCCTCACGGGCGATGCGCGCAAAACCTTCATGAGCGATTGCCTGAAGAAGAAATAATCCGGCCCTGTAGGCGCATGGCTCGCCCGCGATGAACGATAACGCGGTGTGTCATGGGTATTCGCGGCGCGCCCATTGCGGGCAAGCCTTGCTCCTACAGGTTATGCACAATTCCTAGTGCTGACCTCGGATCGCTGGCAGACTGCCCATCCTTTTACGCCGTTCGTTTTGAGGCTGTATGCCAACGTTTTCTCAGCGTCATGTATTGCTGTTGGTCAGTTGGGTGATCATTTTTGGCGGGCTGCTGCTGGTGATCCCGCTGCGCCTGTTGCCCAGCCTGCTGGCCGGGTTGTTGGTATTTGAACTGGTCAACATGCTCACGCCGCAGTTGCAGCGGCTGATCGAAGGTCGCCGCGCCCGTTGGCTGGCGGTGGCGTTGCTCGGCACATTGGTGGTCAGCGTGCTGGCGCTGATCTTTGCCGGTGCGATCAGTTTTCTATTGCACGAAGCGGAAAACCCCGGGGCTTCCCTCGACAAATTCATGCACGTGGTCGACCGCGCCCGCGGGCAGTTGCCGCCGTTCATCGATGTGTACCTGCCGGCCAGCGCCGCCGAATTCCGCGTGGCCATTGGCGAATGGATGAGCAAACACCTCAGCGATTTGCAACTGGTGGGCAAGGACGCGGCGCACATGTTCGTGACGTTGCTGATCGGCATGGTGCTGGGCGCGATCATCGCCTTGCAGCGGGTACCGGACGTGACCAAGCGCAAACCGCTGGCCGCCGCGCTGTTCGACCGCTTGCACCTGCTGGTCCAGGCGTTTCGCAACATCGTGTTCGCGCAGATCAAGATTTCCCTGCTCAACACTTTCTTCACCGGGATTTTCCTGGCGGTGATCCTGCCGATGTTCGGCATCAAGCTGCCGCTGACCAAAACCCTGATCGTGCTGACCTTCCTGCTCGGCCTGCTGCCGGTGATCGGCAATCTGATGTCGAACACCCTGATCACCATCGTCGGCCTGTCGCTGTCGATCTGGGTCGCGGTGGCGGCGCTGGGTTACCTGATCTTTATCCACAAGCTCGAATACTTCCTCAACGCGCGCATCGTCGGCGGGCAGATCAGTGCCAAGTCGTGGGAGTTGCTGCTGGCAATGCTGGTGTTCGAGGCCGCGTTCGGCCTGCCGGGGGTGGTGGCGGGGCCGATTTATTACGCGTATTTGAAGAGTGAGTTGAAGCTGGTAGGGATGGTTTAAAAGCAGTTGCAAGCCGCAAGTTTCAAGCAACAAGTCAAAGCAGTGGCGGTGTTCGCTCCTGCTTTTTACTTGCCGCTTGAAGCTTGCAACTTACCGCTGCTTCTCAGCAGCCGTAACGCTTCATGGCTTCAATCGCCAAACCACTGCCGATGCTGCCAAAGATATTCCCTTCCACATGCCGCGCCTTCGGCAGCATCGCCGAGACGCTGTTGCGCAGCGCCGGGATGCCGCTGGAACCGCCGGTGAAGAACACCGTATCGACCTGATCAACCCGCACGTTGGCATCGCTGAGCAGTTGCGTGACGCTGTTGCGCACGCGCTCCAGCAGGTTGTCGATGGCGGATTCGAACAAGGCGCGGGTCAGTTCCACGCTCAGGCCCGGCTCGATGCGGTCCAGCGGTACATGGCGGCTGTCGGCGTGGGTCAGCTGGATCTTGGTTTCTTCCACTTCCATGGCCAGCCAGTGGCCGGCGCGCTGGTCGATCAGCTTGAACAGGCGATCGATGCCGCCCGTGTCTTCGATGTCGTAGCGCATGCTGCCCAGGGCCAACGTCGACTTCTGCGAGTACACCGAGTTGATGGTGTGCCAGGTCGCCAGGTTCATGTGGTGGCTGGTGGGCATGTAGGCGCCGCTCTTCATGCGGCTGCCGTAACCGAACAGTGGCATCAGGCCTTGCAGGCTCAGTTGCTTGTCGAAATCGGTCCCGCCGATGTGCACGCCGCCGGTGGCGAGGATGTCGTCGTGGCGGTTGTCGTGCATGCGCCGCTCAGGGGACAGGCGCACCAGCGAGAAGTCGGAGGTACCACCGCCGATGTCGACAATCAGCACCAGCTCCTCTTTTTCGATGGTCGACTCGTAGTCGAACGCCGCCGCAATCGGCTCGTACTGGAACGACACGTCCTTGAAGCCGATGGCGCGGGCCACGTCCACCAGGGTATTTTCGGCTTCCTGGTCCGCCAGTTCGTCGTCATCGACGAAGAACACCGGGCGACCCAGCACCACTTCTTCGAACTCACGACCGGCTTCGGCTTCGGCGCGCTTCTTCAACTGGCCGATGAACAGGCCCAGCAAGTCCTTGAACGGCATCGCCGTGCCGAGGACGCTGGTGTCGTGCTTGATCAGCTTGGAACCCAGCAGGCTCTTGAGCGAGCGCATCAGCCGGCCTTCGTAGCCTTCCAGGTACTCGTGCAGCGCCAGCCGGCCGTACACCGGGCGGCGTTCTTCGATGTTGAAGAAGACCACCGAGGGCAGGGTGATCTTGTCGTCCTCCAGCGCGATCAGCGTTTCCATGCCGGGGCGTAGCCAGCCGACGGTGGAGTTGGACGTGCCGAAGTCGATACCACAGGCACGGGCTGGGGATGCGTTTTTCATGTCTTTCGAGTTCCGGTTAAAAAACGGCCGCGCAGTGTATGCCAGTGCGGCGAAGATTCGAAGGCCGACTATCCGCTAAATCACCGGCAATAGCGCCTTGATAAGCGGGCACGATGCCCCAAACTTGTCTGCATCGACCCTGGCAGCCATTTGGCGGTCGCAAGAACCGCCCGCCGCTGCCGATAAACTTCTGATGCGCTGCCCGGTCACAAACTTGAGATCGGTCAACCCGACAGCCTGCAATGCGCGCATGCTGTCGGGGTAGCGGCGCGATTTTGATAACGGATGGTGATCCTTAGATGGACTTCAAAGACTATTACAAGATTCTCGGTGTGGAACCGACCGCGGACGATAAGACGATTAAAGCCGCCTATCGCAAGCTGGCCCGCAAATACCACCCCGACGTCAGCAAGGAAAAAGACGCCGAGGCCAAGTTCAAGGACGCCTCGGAAGCCTATGAAGCGCTGAAAAGTGCCGACAAGCGCGCCGAATACGACGACTTGCGCAAATACGGCCAGCACGGCCAACCGTTCCAGGGCCCGCCAGGCTGGCAGGGGCGTGGCGGCGGCGGCGGCGGCGGTGGTTTCGGTGGCGGTCAGGACACGGGCGATTTTTCGGACTTCTTCAGTTCGATCTTCGGCAACCGTGGGCCTGGTTTTGGGGGTGGAGAGTCGCGTCGCAGTGCCGGACGTCGAGGGCAAGACGTGGAAATGGAACTTGGAATTTTTCTGGAAGAAACCCTCTCGAACGAATCGAAGAAGGTCACTTTCCAGGTGCCGCAGTACAACGCGGCTGGGCAGCATGTCAGCAACACCTCGAAAAGCCTGAACGTGAAAATCCCGGCCGGCGTGGCCGACGGCGAACGTATTCGCCTCAAGGGCCAGGGCGCGCCGGGTACCGGTGGTGGCGCCAATGGCGACCTGTTCCTGATCATCCGCTTCGCCCCGCACCCGAAATTCGACGTGGAAGGCGAGAACCTGATCATCACCTTGCCGCTGGCTCCTTGGGAGCTGGCGCTGGGCGCCGAAGTCGCGGTGCCGACCCTGACCGGCAAGATCAACCTCAAGGTCCCGGCCGGCAGCCAGAACGGCCAGCGCATGCGCGCCAAGGGCCATGGCTTGCTGAACAAGAAGGGCGAGCGTGGCTTCCTGTTCGTGCAGCTCAAGGCCGTGATGCCGAAAGCCTCGGACGATGAGGTCAAGGCGTTGTGGCAAGAGCTGGCGCAGAAAGCTGCGTTCGACCCACGGGAAAATTTTTGATCCGCTAGAACCCTGGAGCTACTGACAATGAGCAGTCCCCTGATCGTTCAACTGGACATGGCAGAATTCTGTGAGGCGACCGAGCTGTCGGACGTCTACGTGATCGAAATCGTCGAACACGGCATCCTCGAACCTCAGGGCTCTGCGCCCAAGGACTGGCGTTTCAACGATTACGAACTGGCCCTGGCCAAACGCGCCGCCAAGCTGCGGCGCGATCTGGAGCTGGAGTGGGAAGGCGTCGCGCTGGCGCTGGACTTGCTGGAAGAAGTGCAGCAACTGCGGGCCGAGAACCGAATGCTCAAGCAGCGGTTGGGGCGGTTGGTCGTTGAGTAGCGGCAGGCACTGAACCTGTGGCGAGGGGGCTTGCCCCCTCGCCACAAAAGCGGTCCCAAGTCATCACACCTTCCTGGGCAACACCACCGTAAACAACGTCCCCTCCAATTCGCTGGAGCTGACCTCAATCGTGCCCCGGTGAGCGTTTACCACTTCCTTGACGATAAACAAGCCCAAACCGAGGCTGGTCGACGGCTGCCCGAGTTCTTCGTCGGCGTTGCGCACCAGGGGATCGAAAATGGTGCCGAGCGCCTCTTCCGGAATCGGCACGCCATAGTTATGCACCGTCAGGCGCACCGAGTCGGCCTCGCCGCTGAGCACTACACTGACGTCACGCTTGTTCGAGCCATGCTGTAACGCGTTGCCGATCAGGTTCTGCAACAGCTGATTGATGCGCCCGGCATCCCAGGTGCCGTGGGTATCGCCCTGCACCGTGATCGTCGGATCGCATTCGGGGTTGCCGGCGCAGGCCTGGGCAATGGCTTCGCGCGCGGCGTCGGCCAGGTCCATCGGTTTTGGTTCGATGGGCAAACTCTTGCCCAGGCGACTGCGCACCAGTTCCAGCAAATCACTGACCATCGCCGCCATGTGCCGGGTGCCACGCTTGATGTGGTGCGCGCAGGTCAGGGCGTCACCTTCGAGGTTGGCTTTGCGCATCAGCATTTCGGTGGACATGCTCACCGCCTGCAACGGTGCGCGCAGGTCGTGGCCGAGGATCGCCAGGAAAATATCCCGGGAATGATTGACCTGCTCGGCGTAGGCCGCAGTCGACTCGGCCAGGGCTTCGTCGATGGCTTCGTTGAAGCGGATCATGTCCTGGAAGTAGGCGAGGTCCGGCGATTGCAGGCTCTCGACCCAGAGCCGGATGACACAGGCGCGCAGATGACGGAACTCTGAGGTCATCTGCACCAGGTCAAAGCCGACGTTGTGCCGCAATTCGCCATGGCTGGCGGCGGCCTTGTCCAGGCTGGGGGTTTTCTCCGGGCCGTCACCCTTGGCCTTGGCGGCCTGTTCCTGGGCGGTCTGCGCGGTGGTCATGTCCCGGGCGGCGGCCAGCAGGATGGAGCGGGCATGATCGCGCAAGGTGGCGCGATCCAGGTTGTCGTCAGGGGTGATCGCGCGGGCGAACTGCTCCCATTCATCGACGACACGATCGACCTCTACCACGATGAATTCGCTTAAACGCATGGAGCAGAATCCTGAGCAGGTACGGCGGAAAGTGACCCGCATCTTAGCGCCTTCCCGGTCAGGTAAACACCGCACAAATGGAGAGGCGCCCGGTGGTATTTATATATAGTCGGCTTTTGGAATGTTGAAAGGTCGACGTTGTTTAAGGGCGGGGACACTTCGTGTTTTTGCATTATTGTTGATGAACAATAATCGCTAGCCTGATGGCTTTGTCATCAAGGACGATAGCGATATGCAAGATTCACCAGACACCCGCACGCCAGTGCCTGCTTATATTCCCGGTATTAATGAAAATGCAGGCGCTTATGAGCGTGTTGCACAGTCCCTCCAACATTGGCAGGGGCAGGCTCCCGCGGCCCACCTGCTGGCGGCCGAACCCGTGCGGGGCGCCTTTCCAGACTGGTACCTCAAGGCGCGAAAGATTGATCGAGAAAGTCTCAAGGACTTGTTCAGTCGCCGCTGGTTCTTACAAGGGCAACTCGACACGTTGACCGGCACGTTGCAACAGGATGTTCGCAAGTTTGCCGAACCGTTATTGGTCAACGCACTAAAAGAACACTTAAACCTGACGCTGGATGTGCGCGAAGCCGAGTTGCGCCTGTATATCCCCGATACCTTGATCTTTGGCATTGACCGCGATGCCAGCCGGTTCAGACAACTGAGCCTGCTGGATGCAGCCCTGCACAATTTCGAAGCCAGCGAAGCCGAGCCCAAGGCCTGGCGTGAGGGTTCCGGGATTTTCACCCGCGATGCCGATGGCGCGCCGGTGCGACATGCCCTGACGGTGGCGCAGTTTGTCGCGTTGTGCCGGCGCCTTGACCTGGGGGCGCAGTACCAGGCGCATATCCAGGCGATTTTGCAGCCGGTCGCGACCACGGCCAGGATGACCTTGCAGCAGCAATCGTTGGACAGCGATAAAGCGGCGTTCAAATACGCGGCGTTCCGGGCGTTGCTCAAGGGCGAGATTACCTCCCACGGTTATGCCTGCCTGCTCGCCGTCCACGACGGCACCCCTGGGCAGCAGCTCAATGGCGCGCCCATGCTCAACCATTGCCTGTCGCTGATGGGCTTCAGGATGAGCGGCATTACCTTGTTCAGCGCCGTGGCTGAACCGGGCTGGGCGAAGCAAGCCGTCGACGCCATGGCCGGGCCTTTGCTCAGCGTGGTGCTGGATGTCTCGCAACAACTGCCGATCCTGCCGGGCCAGGAATACGAACGGATCAAACTGCTCAGGGCCTTTTTCGCCAACGGGCCCAGGGGCCTGTCCGAGGCACTGGCGCGCAACCAGGACACGTATCGCCAAAGCCGTTTGGTGGGCAGCCTGCTGGTGTACATCCCGGATGATCCCGACCATCCGCTCAAGCAGTACGACTCGTTCACCGACTTCATGAAAACCCTGGTCAGCCAGTTGAACAGGCCCGACTACCAGGCGTTCTTCAGCCGGTTTGTCGCGCAGAACGACAAGGGTGTGTTCTTCAGCCGGGTCAAGGAACGCCTCAGGACCTTCACCTGGCAGCAGCGCGAACCCCTGGACATGGGGCCATGGTGGCGCGAAACAGCGGTGGAAAATCCCGACCCGGAACCGATCACCAACATCATCACCGGCAATCTGTGGAGCCACCGGTACGTCGAGCGCCGGGACAAGTTGATCAGCGATGCCCGGCTGATTGCCGTACCCACCGGCGACGAGGACGCCCAAAGCCGCTGGAAGCGCCTGACCAGCTACCTCGACATCGCCTGGAATGTCTTCAACTTCGCCGCGATGCTGGTGCCGGGCGTCGGCGAGGCCGTGCTCGTGGTCATGGCGGCGCAGCTCCTCGAAGAACTGGCCGAAGGCCTTGAGGACTGGAGCAAGGGCGACCGCGATGAAGCGGCGGGGCACATTATTTCGGTGCTGATCAACGGCGCCCAGTTGGCGATGATGGGCGCCGGGCATGTGCTGCCCGGCGGCGTCACGCCGATCCGGCCCTCGCCGGTGCTCGACAGCCTGCGCCCGGTGGAACTGCCCGATGGCCAGCCCAGCCTGTGGAAACCCGACCTTGCGCCCTATGCCCATGACCAGCCGTTGCCCGACACTTCTGGCCCCGACGAACTGGGTTTGCACCACCAGGACGACAAAACCCTGTTGCCCCTGGAAAACACCCGCTATCGGGTGAGCACCGAACCCGCAACGGGCGAGTACCGCATCGAACACCCGACCCGAGCCAACGCCTACCGACCCCGACTTGCCCATAACGGCGCCGGCGCCTGGGCCACCGAACTGGAGCAGCCGCTGACCTGGGACGACGCCAAGGTTTGGCGGCGCCTGGGGCATGCGCTGGAGGCGTTTGCCGAGCCGACCCAGGCGCAGATTCGCACGGTCAGCGGCGTCGATCAGCGCGTATTGCGCCGACTGCACGCCGAGCATGAAAGCCCGCCACCGTTGCTCAGCGACACCCTCAAGCGGTTCAAGGCCTACGCCGAGGCCGAAGCCGTGGGGCGGCAGATCCTCGATAACCGGATGTCGGAAACCCTGGAAGGGTTCCTGCCGACCTTTGTCACCGAACTGCCTGGCTGGCCCGAAGCCCGGGCGATTGAACTGTTTGATACGCAGGCCCTGTCCGGCCCCTCGATCAAGTACGGGAATGTCCACGCGACGGCGCCAGACACGATCAAGCTCAGCCGCGCGCATCTCAAGGGCGGGGACTTGCCCGGGCGCGTACTGGATTCGCTCAAGGAACACGAAATCCACGACCTGCTCGGCACGCGGCTGTCGGTGGATCGCAACCCACGCCTGGAGGCATTGCGCGCACGCCTGGCCATGCATGCCGGGCGCCAGACCCGGCGTCTGTTCGATTCGCTTTATCACGCCGCTGAACGGACTCGCGATGCCCGGTTGATCGTGCTTCAGGACAAATACCCCGGGTTGCCGGGCAGCGTCGGCCAACGATTGCTGGAGCAGGCGCATGCCGAGGACTTGAGGTTCATGGCGCAAAAAGGTCGCCTGCCGCTGCGCCTGGACGCCCAGGCACGCCAGGCCCTGGAGGAGGTGCGGGTGGTGCGCGCCTACGAGGGTTTGTACCTCAAGGACCTGGCCAGCGCGGACGCCGATCGCCTGGCGCTGCACAGCATCGCGGCGTTGCCGGGGTGGTCGAAAAACGTGCGGATCGAGGTGCGCCTGTTTTCATTCAATGGCGCGCTGCGTGAACAGCGTCGGCCCGGCGGATGCACCGATTCGCAAAGTACTGGTGCTCAATGAGGACGGCACCTTCGAGACCCGCGATGCCCGGGATCAGCATTTGCACGGCGCGGATGATCTGTACGGTGCGCTGCTGCATGCCTTGCCCGATACCGAACGCAAGGCGCTGGGCTATGAAATCAATCAGGGGGCCCAGCTCAAGTTGCAGGTGCAGCAAGCCCCCTTGGCCCATGATCGACTGGCGCTGATCCTGCAGGACTCACCGCAGCGCAAACCGGCTTACGACCCCCAGACCATGAAGTTGCGCGGCGGCATGCAGAGCGGCCATGGGTATGTGCCGGACGTGGGGATTCTGCGCCATCGCGCCAGGTCCCTGTACCCCGGATTTTCCGAGGCTGACCTCGATTGGTTGATCGCGAAGTTCCAGCAAAGAGGCACTTCGATATCCGTGCAGATGCGCGCACTGGAAGCCGAGTTCAACGACCTGAACAACCGATTGTCCCGTTGGGTCAATTCGAGGGTGTTGAACCTGACCTCGCGCAGCATGGCGCAGTGGGATGCCCGTAACAAAGTGGCGACGGCGCTGCGTCGCTGCTGGCAGCGCCTCGGGCCCCGAGGCCCTGAAGTGATTGGGGAGGATCATCCGCAGTTGCTTGATCTCGACAATCACAACCTGGGCGAACTGCTGGCGACCATGCCGCCGCTCCGGGCCAATTTCGATCACGTGACCGGCCTGAACCTGCGCAACAACGGTTTGCTCACAGGCCAGATGGATTTTCTCAGGCCGTTTGGCCGGGTGCGTTGGCTGAGCCTGACCGGCAATCGGTTGAATCGCCTGCCCGCAGCGGTGGGTGACATGCGTTACCTCACCGAATTGTCGCTGAGCAATAACCAGATCGAGTTGACGGACCTCGCGGTGGCGCAGCTGCGCAAAATGGTCCGCCTGGAATCCATTTCGCTCAGCGGCAATCCATTGCGTCGCCTGCCGGATGTCAGCGGCATGGCGCGTTTGCAGGTGCTGCTGCTCAACAGCACCGGGATCGACACCTGGCCCATGGGGCTGTTTGCCAGCCCGCGCCCGCGCAATATCTACCTCGACCTGCGTAACAACCCCATCAGCCTGGTGCCGGTCGTGGCGCCAGGGTCGGCGCGTGCCGAATTGCTCGCCCGCACCCATGTGAGCCGCAGCCCACAGTGGATGTCGGCCGAAACCCTGGAGCAACTGAGGATGTATATCGAGTCCGTGGGCATGGATCCGGATCGTCCGTATCCGCCTCGCAGTTCCGTGGATGGGGTCTACTGGGCCGCAGGCATGTCCGAAACCCAATGGAGTAGGCGCATGCCGGTGTGGGACGCGCTGGAAGATGAGTGGGGTTCCGAACCGTTTTTCAATCGCATCAGGTCCCTGACCCAGACCGCCGACTTCAAGGCTGCCGGCGCTTACCGTGCCGACCTGACGGCCAAAGTCTGGCGCATGCTGGAGGCCATGGCCGAGAACGCCGAGCTGCGGGAAAAGCTCTTTGCCGAAGCCCTGGCGCCCACCGAGTGTGTGGATGGGCTCACTCAGGTGTTCAACGCGATGGGTATCGAAGTCTTGACCCACGAGGCGTATCAGTTGACCAATCCGGCCCTGATCGAGGCGGAACTGGTGACGCTGGCGCGGGGCAAGTCGCGGCTGAACCAGCTCGATGCCATCGCCCGGCGCCGCGTCTCCGAGCGCTTGGCGGCGGGTGAAACCTACCGCCGTGTCAACGAGCAGGGTGACGTCGTCGGCACGATCGACGTGGTGGAAGTGCATCTGGCGTACATGACCGACCTGGCCGCACGCCTTGATCTGCCCTGGCAGGCCCGGGGCATGCAGTTCCGCAACATCGCCGGAGTCACGCAAGCGATGATTGATGCGGCGTATGAGCGAGTGCTGGCGTTGGAGGAGGGGGATTTGCTGCGCGATGCGATTGCCGAGGTGCCGTTCTGGAAAACCTGGGTCGAGGGGCAGAACCGCGAGGCGTTTGATGTGTTCAGGCGCAAGGTCGACCTCACCACCGAATTCAAGGTGGCGATGGATGAGCGAGCCGACGCTGACGTGACGCCGGACGCCTTGGCACGCTTGAATGAACAACTCAAGGAACTGGCCGCGGCGCTGGATCTACCGGATAGCGAGATTGCCGCGGGGCAGGTCATGACCGACGAAGCCTATGACGCTCAGCTCAAACTCATCCTCGATGACATGGATGCCTTGCTGAAAAAAATGACCCAGGAAGCCATGGACCGGGCCAGGCTGCAGCGGGTTGAATTGCCGTTCACGGTGGTCACCGAATCCTGATCGCCACAAAAAATCTGTGGGAGCACGCTTGCTCCCACAGGGGTTTTGCGGGGTGTCAGAACAGGAAGTAACGCTGGGCCATCGGCAAGGTTTCTGCCGGTTCGCACCACAACAAAACCCCGTCAGCCTTGACCTGATACGTCTGCGGATCGACGTCGATGTTCGGCAGGTAGTCGTTGTGGATCAGGTCGGTTTTCTGCACGTCACGGCAGCCCTTCACCACGGCGATTTTCTTCTTCAAACCCAGGGCTTCGGGCAATCCGGCGTCCTGGGCGGCCTGGCTGATAAAGGTCAGGCTGGTGGCATGCAGCGAGCCGCCGTAGCTGGCGAACATCGGGCGGTAGTGCACCGGTTGTGGCGTCGGGATCGAGGCGTTGGCGTCGCCCATCAGGCTCGCCGCAATGGCGCCGCCCTTGAGAATCAGCGTTGGCTTGACCCCGAAAAACGCCGGGCGCCACAGCACCAGATCCGCCCATTTCCCGACTTCGATTGAACCCACCTCATGACTGATGCCGTGGGTGATCGCCGGGTTGATGGTGTACTTGGCGATGTAGCGTTTGGCGCGGAAGTTGTCGTTGCCTTCGCCGTCGCCCGGTAGCGCGCCGCGCTGTTTTTTCATCTTGTCGGCGGTCTGCCAGGTACGGGTGATGACTTCGCCGACCCGGCCCATGGCCTGGCTGTCGGAGCTGATCATCGAGAACGCGCCGAGGTCGTGGAGGATGTCTTCGGCGGCAATTGTTTCGCGGCGAATGCGGCTTTCGGCGAACGCCACGTCTTCGGCAATGCTCGGGTCCAGGTGATGGCAGACCATCAGCATGTCCAGGTGTTCGTCGATGGTGTTACGGGTGAACGGCCGGGTCGGGTTGGTCGAACTCGGCAACACGTTCGGGAAGCCGCAGGCCTTGATGATGTCCGGCGCATGACCGCCGCCCGCGCCTTCGGTGTGGTAGGTGTGGATGGTGCGGCCCTTGAACGCGGCGAGGGTAGTTTCGACGAAGCCGGACTCGTTCAGGGTGTCGGTGTGGATCGCCACTTGCACGTCGTACTGATCGGCGACGGTCAGGCAGTTGTCGATGCTCGCCGGGGTGGTGCCCCAGTCTTCGTGCAGCTTCAGGCCAATGGCGCCAGCCTTGACCTGCTCGATCAACGGCTCCGGCAGGCTGGCGTTGCCCTTGCCGGTGAGGCCCGATGTTCATCGGGAACGCATCCGCTGCCTGGAGCATGCGCGCCAGGTGCCACGGCCCAGAGGTGCAAGTGGTGGCGTTGGTGCCGGTGGCCGGGCCGGTGCCGCCGCCGATCATGGTGGTGACGCCGCTCATCAGCGCTTCTTCGATCTGCTGCGGGCAGATGAAATGGATGTGGGTGTCGATGCCGCCGGCGGTGAGGATCATGCCTTCCCCGGCGATGACTTCGGTGCTGGCGCCGATGGCGAGGGTCACGTTCGGTTGCACGTCCGGGTTACCGGCCTTGCCGATGCCGGCGATGCGTCCGTCCTTGAGGCCGACGTCGGCTTTGACGATGCCCCAGTGATCGATGATCAGGGCGTTGGTGATGACCGTGTCGACCACTTCGGCCGCGAGCAACTGGCTCTGGCCCTGGCCGTCGCGGATGACTTTGCCGCCGCCGAACTTCACTTCTTCGCCGTAGGTGGTGAAGTCTTTTTCCACCTCGATCCACAGCTCGGTGTCGGCCAGGCGCACCTTGTCACCGACGGTAGGGCCGAACATGTCGGCGTAGGCCTGACGGGAAATCTTCAATTACTCGTTCCTCGTAATTGAGTTGCAAGCTTCTAGCTGCAAGCCTCAAGTAAAAGCGGATAGGGGGGGCCGCAAACTGCTCTTTCTTGCAGCTTGCAGCTTGCAGCTTGCAGCTTGCAGCTTGCAGCTTGCAGCTTGCAGCTTGCAGCTTGCTGCTTGTTACTGGCTGCTGAAGCCGATCTATAAGTCGCCCATGATTCTTCCCGCAAACCCAAAGACCCGGCGCAACCCCGCGAGCTCGACAAGCTCGACTTCCCGACTCTGTCCCGGCTCAAAGCGCACGGCGGTGCCGGCCGGGATGTTCAGGCGCATGCCGCGGCTGGCGGCGCGGTCGAAGGTGAGGGCGTCGTTGGTTTCGAAAAAATGGTAATGGGAGCCGACCTGGATCGGCCGGTCGCCGCTGTTGGCCACTTTCAGGCTGACCGTGCGGCGACCGACGTTGAGTTCGATGTCGCCGGGCTGGATCTGGTATTCACCGGGAATCATCCATTCACTCCTTGCAGAATCTTGTAGTAGAGGGCGGTCGGCCGGTAATTGCCGGCGGGATCGCAGGCGTAATCCGGGATCTGGCCGGCGCGGGTGTAGCCCAAGGCCTTGTAGAAATCTTCGGCGGGGGAGCCGGCCTCGGTGTCGAGGTAGAGCATGCCGCGCTTGTGCTGGCGGGCGGCGAGTTCCAGGGCGCTCATCAATTGTTGGCCCAGGCCGCGACGACGGGCGTGTTCACGCACCAGCAACTTTTGCACTTCGGCGCGGTTCAGGCCATTGGCTTTCTGGCACAGGGTCAATTGCACGCTGGCTTGCACCTGCTCGTCCTTGACCACCACCCACAGCAGCACATTGCCCTGGTTCAGGTCGGCCTGGACCTCATCGAAATAAGCCCGGGCCTGTGTCGCATCCAAATCAGCCATGAAACCGACGCTGGCGCCGTAACCCACAGCATCCAGCAGCAAATCGATCAAACCCTGGCGATAGTGCGCAAAGCTTTCAACATTCACGCGGCGCAGTTGGGCGGCGTTCATCGGGTGTCACTCCTTGTTGGCGATTGGCGGCTCCGCGCCAGGATTGAGGGTCAGTTGCATGAAGGTCAGGTCCAGCCAGCGGCCGAACTTGGTGCCCACTTGGGGCATCTGTCCGGTGATGATGAAACCGGCGCGTTCATGCAGACGAATAGAGGCGGCATTCCCGCTTTCGATGGCGGCGACCATCACGTGCTTGTCGCAGCCCTTGGCGCGTTCGATCAGCTCGGTCATCAATTGCGGGCCGAGGCCGTTGCCGCGCTGGTCGCTGCGCACGTAGACCGAATGCTCGACGGTGTGGCGAAACCCGTCGAACGGCCGCCAGTCACCGAATGAAGCGTAGCCCAGTACTGCGTTGTCACCGTCGACGATCACCAGGATCGGATAACCCTGGGCCTGCCGGGCGCTGAACCAGGCCTGGCGGTTGCCCAGGTCCACGGCCTGTTCGTTCCAGATCGCGGTGGTGTTGAGCACCGCATCGTTGTAGATGTCGCGGATCGCCGGCAGGTCGGCGTGCAGCGCATCACGAATCAGATAAGTCATGGCGCGGCCTCAAGCGATCGGTTGGTGGACGGTGACCAGTTTGGTGCCGTCGGGGAACGTCGCTTCGACCTGGATCTCCGGGATCATTTCCGGGATGCCTTCCATCACTTGTTCACGGCTCAACAGGGTGGTGCCGAAATGCATCAGCTCGGCCACGGTGCGACCGTCACGGGCACCTTCGAGCAGCGCCGCGGAGATGTAGGCCATGGCCTCCGGGTAATTGAGTTTCACGCCGCGAGCCAAACGCCGCTCGGCGACGAGGCCGGCGGTGAAGATCAACAGCTTGTCTTTTTCGCGTGGGGTCAGGTCCATCGTTGGAATCCATATCGGCAGATAAAAGGTCACTACAACCCTGTAGGAGCGAGGCTTGCCCGCGAAGGGGACCTTGAGGCCGCCAAAAGCTTCGCGGGCAAGCCTCGCTCCTACAGGAGATCGGTGATCAGGAGATCCGTGGATCGATGATCAAGGATCGGTATTCAGGTGCTCCATATTCTGGGGGGGACGGCTTCGCGTCCGAGCAATGCGGGCCGCAGCAACCGCCACAAATCAATCAGCCAACCCCGCGCCAGCAGCGCCTCACTGGCCAGGCACCGCACCACCAACAGCCCCGGCAACTGGGTCAGATCCCCGCGCACGTCATTGGGCAGTGAGCGGCACTGTTCCAGCAAATCGCTATCAATCTCCCCGGTCACCAGCAACGTCGCAAACACCGGTTGCCCATCGAGCCCGATCGGCGAGTCGAGCAAGCCATCATCCCCGACAATGCGCTGGCGTTCGTGCCAGAGCAACTGGCCGTCGCGGCGGATATCCAGTGTTGCCTGAAAGTGCCCGAGGTCGAAACGCTCGCCGCTGGCCGGACGCCCCAGCGCGACCACGTCCCAATAGAACAACCGCGCATTGCCTTCAAGGTTGATCGAGGTGCTGAGTTCAGCCTGGGCGGCGCTGAAGATGATCGTCTCCTGGGGCAGCCATTCCAGTGTTGCACCGGCCGCCACCTGCAAGTCCAGCTGCTGATAGGCGGGGCCGGCGGCGCGGTACCACTTGGCGGCGCCCGGGCTGGTGATCTGGGCCCAGGCATCGACGCCGACGCTGGCGCTGATGTCCAGCCGATCACCGCCGGCAATCCCGCCCGGCGGGTGGACGATGATGTGCTGGCACACCTCGGGCCCTTCGGCGTACAGGTGCTTTTGCACCCGCAGCGGACCTTGGTGCCGCCGCAGGACCGGGCGCGTGCTGTCGCCGAAACGGGCGTAGCCCAGCTCCAGCTCGGCGTGCCAGCTCGGGGTAAACAGGACAGTGGGTGCAGGTAAATTCATGGTTTCTAATTATCGTTAGGACGCTACAGGTTAGATCGTAACCAGACCGCGCACACCTTCGGCTTCCATATTTTCACCGCGCCCCTGTTGCACGATCTCGCCCCGGGACATCACCAGGTATTGATCGGCCAGTTCGGCGGCGAAATCGTAAAACTGTTCCACCAGCAAAATCGCCATGTCGCCCCGGGCCGCGAGCTTCTTGATCACCGCGCCGATTTCCTTGATCACCGACGGCTGGATGCCCTCGGTGGGCTCGTCGAGGATCAGCAGGCGCGGACGGCTGGCCAGCGCACGGCCAATCGCCAATTGCTGCTGTTGCCCACCGGACAAGTCCCCGCCACGGCGCTGCTTCATTTGCAGCAGCACCGGGAACAGCTCGTAGATGAACGCCGGGACTTCCTTGGCTTCAGAGCCGGGAAACCGCGACAGGCCCATCAGCAGATTCTCCTCGACGGTCAACCGCCCGAAAATCTCCCGGCCCTGGGGCACGTAGGCAATCCCGGCGTGCACCCGTTGATGCGGCTTGAACGTGGTGATCGGCTTGCCTTCCCAATTCACCGCGCCTTCCTTGGACGGCAACAGGCCCATCAGGCACTTGAGCAGGGTGGTCTTGCCCACGCCATTGCGCCCGAGCAGGCACGTGACTTCGCCGACCTTCACCTCAAACGAAAGGCCGCGCAGGATGTGGCTACCGCCGTAGTACTGGTGAAGGTGTTGGACCTGTAGCATCGGAACTCCGTTAGTTGGGCTTCAAGCGCCAAGCTTTAAGCTGCAAGTGAGAGCGGAACGGTGTACGGCTTTGCTTCAACTTGCCGCTCGATGCTTGCGGCTTGAAGCTGGCCGATTCACCTCCCCAAATAAACTTCAACAACTCGTTCATCGGCCTGCACCTGCTCCAGCGACCCTTCCGCCAGCACGCTGCCCTGGTGCAACACGGTGACGTGGTCAGCAATCGAGCCCACAAACCCCATGTCATGCTCCACCACCATCAGCGAATGCTTACCGGCCAGGCTTTTGAACAGTTCGGCGGTGAACTCGGTTTCGGCGTCGGTCATGCCCGCCACCGGTTCGTCGAGCAGCAGCAATTGCGGGTCTTGCATGAGCAACATGCCGATCTCCAGGAACTGCTTCTGCCCGTGGGACAACAGCCCGGCAGGGCGATTGACCGAGGTGGTCAGGCGAATGGTGTCCAGCACTTCAGCGATACGGTCACGTTGCTCGCCGCTCAATCGTGCCCGCAGGCTGGCCCACACCGACTTGTCGGTTTTCTGCGCCAGCTCCAGGTTTTCGAACACGCTCAAGGCTTCGAACACCGTCGGTTTCTGGAACTTGCGCCCGATGCCGGCCTGGGCAATTTGCACTTCGCTCATCTGCGTCAAATCCAGGGTTTCGCCGAACCAGGCCTTGCCGTGACTCGGGCGGGTCTTGCCGGTGATCACGTCCATCAACGTGGTCTTGCCCGCGCCGTTGGGGCCGATGATGCAGCGCAATTCGCCGACGCCGATGTACAGGTTCAGCGCGTTCAACGCCTTGAAGCCATCGAAACTGACGCTGATGTCTTCCAGGGTCAGGATCGTGCCGTGGCGCGTATCAAGGCCGGGGCCGACACGTTGGCCGAAGCCGATGTTGTCGCGGCTGGTGCCCGCGTCCTTGTTCGGTTCCACCGGGAAAAACGCGGGTTCGAGCATAAATTCCGCCGTCGCAGTGACTCTCATTTTACAAGCCTCATTGTTCGCCCCTTTTCTTCAGCAGACCGATCACGCCCTTGGGCAGATACAAGGTCACGACGATGAACAGTGCCCCGAGGAAAAACAGCCAGTATTCCGGGAACGCCACGGTGAACCAGCTCTTCATCCCGTTGACCACACCGGCGCCGAGCAGCGGTCCGATCAGCGTGCCGCGACCGCCCAAGGCCACCCAGACGGCGGCTTCAATCGAGTTGGTCGGCGACATCTCGCTCGGGTTGATGATCCCCACTTGCGGTACGTACAACGCACCCGCCAGCCCGCAGAGCACCGCGCTCAACACCCAGACAAACAACTTGAAACCACGGGGATCGTAGCCGCAAAACATCAAACGGTTTTCCGCGTCCCGCAGCGCGGTCAACACCCGGCCAAACTTGCTCTGCGCCAGGCGCCAACCGATAAACAGGCTCGCCACCAGCAACACCACCGTGGCAAAAAACAGCACCGCGCGCGTCCCCGGTTCGGTGATGCCAAACCCGAGAATCGTGCGGAAATTGGTGAAGCCGTTGTTGCCGCCAAACCCGGTTTCGTTGCGAAAAAACAGCAGCATTCCGGCGAAGGTCAGGGCCTGGGTCATGATCGAGAAATACACGCCCTTGATCCGCGAACGGAAGGCGAAGAAGCCGAATACCAGGGCCAGCAATCCCGGCGCTAGCACCACCAGACACATCGCCCACAGAAAGCTGCTGGTGCCGGTCCAGTACCACGGCAGTTCGGTCCACGACAGGAAGGTCATGAACGCCGGCAACGCATCCCCCGAAGCCTGGCGCATCAGGTACATGCCCATCGCATAACCGCCGAGGGCGAAGAACAAGCCGTGGCCGAGGGACAGCAGGCCGGCGTAGCCCCAGACCAGATCGAGGGCAAGGGCGACGATGGCGTAGCAAAGAATCTTGCCCACCAACGTCAAGGTGTAGGCCGAGACGTGGAACACGCTGATCGGCGAGAGCAGCGACATCAACGGCAGCGCCAGCAACAAAACAAGGATCACTGCGCCGACGGCAATCGTGACCCTCGGGCCGGCCTTTTGTGTTGCGGTAACGAGCAGGGGCTGGTTCATCAGTCGATCACCCGTCCTTTCAATGCGAAGAGGCCTTGCGGACGTTTCTGGATAAACAGAATGATCAGCGCGAGGATCAGGATTTTGCCGAGCACCGCACCGATCTGCGGTTCGAGAATTTTGTTGGCGATACCCAGGCCGAACGCAGCGAGCACGCTACCGGCCAACTGCCCGACACCGCCGAGCACCACCACAAGGAAGGAGTCGATGATGTAGCTCTGGCCGAGGTCCGGGCCGACGTTGCCGATCTGGCTCAACGCGACGCCACCGAGGCCGGCGATGCCCGAGCCGAGGCCGAAGGCGAGCATGTCCACCCGCCCGGTGGGCACGCCGCAGCAGGCGGCCATGTTGCGGTTCTGGGTGACGGCGCGCACGTTCAGGCCCAGGCGCGTCTTGTTCAGCAGCAGCCAGGTCAACACCACCACAAACAGCGCGAAAGCGATGATCACGATGCGGTTGTATGGCAGCACCAGGTTCGGCAACACCTGAATCCCGCCCGAGAGCCAGGCCGGGTTGGCGACTTCGACGTTCTGCGCGCCGAACAGCAAACGCACCAACTGAATCAGCATCAGGCTGATGCCCCAAGTGGCGAGCAGGGTTTCCAGCGGGCGGCCGTAGAGGTGGCGGATCACCGTGCGCTCCAGCGCCATGCCGATGGCGGCGGTGACGAAAAACGCCACGGGCAGGGCGATCAGCGGGTAGAACTCGATGGCCTGCGGGGCGAAGCGCTGGAACATCAGTTGCACGACGTAGGTCGAGTAGGCGCCGAGCATCAGCATCTCGCCGTGGGCCATGTTGATCACGCCGAGCAGACCGAAAGTGATCGCCAACCCGAGGGCGGCGAGCAGCAGGATCGAGCCGAGGGACATGCCGCTGAAGGCCTGGCCGAGCATCTCGCCGATCAGCAGTTTGCGTTTGACTTGAGCGAGGCTGGTTTCGGCGGCAGTGCGCACGCCGGCATCGGCTTCGACGCCGGGTTCGAGCAAGCCTTCGAGGCGTGTACGGGCCAACGGGTCGCCGGTTTCACCGAGCAAACGCACGGCGGCGAGACGCACGCTCGGGTCGCTGTCCACCAGTTGCAGGTTGGCTAACGCCAGGCTCAACGCGGCGTGAACGGTGTCGTCTTTTTCGCCAGCCAGTTGCTGGTCGAGGAATTTCAGCTGCGCGGGTTTGGCGCTTTTCTGCAATTGCTGCGCGGCGGCCAAGCGGGTTTTCGGGTCGGCGGCGAGCAATTGGTGGCTGGCCAACGCGGTGTCGATCAGACCCCGCAGGCGGTTATTCAGGCGCAGGGTTTTCGGTTGGCCGTCGACGGTCAGTTCGCCTTGTTGCAGGGCGTTGATCAGCTCGACACGGGCCGGATCGGGCTGCGCGGCCCAGGTTTCCAGAAGCTTGGCTTGCTGCATGGGATTGGCGGCGACGAAGTCTTCGGCGTCGCTGGCGTGGGTGGCCATCGGCAGCAAGAGTGCGATGGCGAGAAATAGACGATAAAGGGACATGGCAACGTCCTGAAAGGCGATGAGTAACCTGTAGGAGCGAGGCTTGCACGCGAAGCTTTTGGCGGCCTTGAGGTCCCCTTCGCGGGCAAGCCTCGCTCCTACAGGTTTCGTGTGAGTTCAGTCAGGTGCCTCAGTTGCTCTTCACCGCATAATCCGGCTTCTTGTCGTTACCCGCGATAAACGGGCTCCACGGCTCGGCACGGATCGGACCTTCGGTCTGCCACACCACGTTGAACTGACCGTCGGCCTGGATCTCGCCGATCATCACCGGTTTGTGCAGGTGGTGGTTGGTCTTGTCCATGGTCAGCGTGTAACCCGACGGCGCGGCAAAGGTCTGGCCGGCCAGGGCTTCGCGGACTTTGTCGACGTCAGTGGACTTGGCTTTCTCCGCCGCTTGCGCCCACATATGAATGCCGACGTAGGTGGCTTCCATCGGGTCGTTGGTCACCGCTTTGTCGGCGCCCGGCAGGTTGTGTTTCTTCGCGTAGGCTTTCCAGTCGGCGACGAATTTCTTGTTCTGTGGGTTCTCCACCGATTCGAAGTAGTTCCACGCCGCGAGGTTGCCCACCAGCGGTTTGGTGTCGATGCCGCGCAGTTCTTCTTCGCCCACCGAGAACGCCACGACCGGTACGTCGGTGGCTTTCAGGCCCTGATTGGCCAGTTCTTTATAGAACGGCACGTTGGAGTCGCCGTTGACCGTGGAGATGACCGCGGTCTTGCCCCCGGCCGAGAATTTTTTGATGTTGGCGACGATGGTCTGGTAATCGGCGTGGCCGAACGGGGTGTAGACCTCTTCGATGTCCTTGTCCGCCACGCCTTTGGAGTGCAGGAACGAACGCAGGATTTTGTTGGTGGTGCGCGGGTAGACGTAGTCGGTGCCGAGCAGGAAGTAACGCTTGGCGCTGCCACCTTCTTCGCTCATCAGGTATTCCACCGCCGGGATTGCCTGTTGGTTCGGCGCGGCGCCGGTGTAGAACACGTTCGGCGACATCTCTTCGCCTTCGTATTGCACCGGGTAGAACAGCAAGCCGTTGAGTTCTTCGAACACCGGCAACACCGATTTACGCGACACCGAGGTCCAGCAACCGAACACCACGGCGACCTTGTCCTGGGTCAGCAACTGCCGGCCCTTTTCGGCGAACAGCGGCCAGTTCGAGGCCGGGTCGACCACCACCGGTTCCAGCATCTTGCCGTTCACGCCACCCTTGGCGTTGATCTCGTCGATGGTCATCAACGCCATGTCTTTGAGGGAGGGTTTCGGAGATCGCCATGGTCCCGGACAAGGAGTGCAGGATGCCAACCTTGATGGTCTCGGCGGCCTGGACCGTCCAGGTCATGCCCATCGCGGCAATGCTTGCCGTGAGTGTGAAAGCCTTGATCAAGCTGCGACGCTTCATTGTGCGATCTCCATGAACATTGATATTTTTTTTGATGGCAGAGGCGGACTACTGAAGGCTGTTTTGCAAGGGCTGTGCCCGGTCAGGGTTTGGCCGGTAAATGTCGTGCCAGAGCGGTTGCCCGCGAGTGCCGGCGCACCAGGAAGGAACGCCGAGGATGCACGGGTGCGTCGGGTTGCGCCACATTGGGGCGCGGGCGCTGTCTCGCCACGCGATACATATGTACCGCACGCCACGCTTGGGGATGTCGATCATGAAGGCTCTTCTTCCGGTGAGCCGTTTATGGACAACTCGACTATCCCACTCCCTCCTCTTTCCTCCGGTGGTGCGGTTTTCCCCGCGCTGGGCCCCACCTTCATCAGTGCGGACGACGCCGCCTATTGGGCGCACTTGCAAACCGGTCAGCGGCGTGACCGGGCGTACGGTGCCGTCATCGTGCAAAGCGGCGATGGCAAGTACCGGGCGACGCTGCCGGTGGCGGGTAAGCGCACGCTGTATTTCGACTTCGACGACCTGCTGGCCCACGAGCCGGATTCCCAGCGTTACGTGGTGCCCGAAGGCTATGTGGGGGTGGGCTATTACATTTCCCACGCCGCCGACCGTGCCGAGCCGCGACGCGTGCACCCGGAGTGGACGGAGGAGCAAATCAGCCTGTACCTCGGTTTCTTTTTCATGGGGCACCTGGCGTCCCACCTCCAGGACCCCGGCCCCTACGGGCAGCGCCATTACCTGTCGGGGCCGGATGGCTCGCTGATCAAGTACGAATCCACCGAACCTGGCCGGGAACGGCAACTGTTTACGCCGGGCTTTACCCGCCTGGGCTCCTTCAGCGATGTCGAGCGCCTGATCCAGCACCTGGCGCACATCGGCACCCTGCAAGTGCTGGTGGCCAATGCCGCCTGGGGTGGGCGCGCGGGCACGGTGTCGGGCAACTGGACGCTTGGCACGCCGGCGCTCAACACCACCGCGCACATCGAAAAAGCGTTCTATGGACCGGTCGCCGATTACACCAGCCAGGCCATCATCGCGGCGGGCAGTGCGCAGGCCCTTGAGCCGAACAGCCGCTACCTGGGCTTCGTCCTGCGGTCGGCGGACGGTCGCGACTGTCTCGCCACTTACCCGATCGTCTCGACCACACCGAGCGCCGAGCTGACGCGGCGGCTGCGGTTCGACGACCTCAACCGGCTCAAACTGGCCGAGCCCCAGGCTTACCAACTCGACGGCGTGTATTTCATCTCCCGTGGGGACGCGCTCCCCGGTGTCCAGGAACCCTGGATGTACCCGCATTTCTTCACGCCGGACGAGTTGGCGGACGGCATACGGTTCGTCCATGAGAACAGCCACCGGCGCCGGGAAAGCGACGAGTTGCGGGTGTTCACCTGGACCCGCGAGGGGGCGGTGTTGCAATACGGTCCCGCGCTCGATGTGGCCGAACAGGCCCTGCGCAACAGTGCGACCTTCAACGAGCAACTGAGCAGCGGGACACTCCGCCCCACCGACTATGTGCGACGAGTGGCGGGCCATGGCGAACTGTCGGTGCTCCTTGGCAGCCCGCTATGGGACGTCGCCGGGCGCGTCGCGCAGGATTGGCGACCTTACGCCGGGGCCAGCCGTTTGAGCCCGGTGTTCATCACCGACGACGACGCGGCGCGCTTCGCCCAGCAGGCCATTGGCAGCCTGCGCGATCAGGCGTATGTCGGGTTGATCCTGCGCTCGGCGGACAACGGGTTTGTCGCGACCTTGCCGGTGCCCGCCTTCGGTCCCCGGTTTGTCCTCGACCGATTGTGCCCCCGGGACAGCAGCGGTGCGCCCATCGTGTTGGCCGCCGGTTATTCGCTGCACGGGCTGTACGCGTCGCGTTGGCAGGGCGATGCCAGGCCCGGCGGCGCCGACGAGGCGCATCAGCGCAGGGCGGCGCAGATGTTCACCGACGCGGATATTCACGCGCTGCTGGACAGCCGTAATGCGGTCAGCGTGGCGTACCTGTGCGGGGCGGCGGACAGCGTGCTGGCTTATCGCGGCGACGAGCGAGCACAGAGCGCCCGCACCCGGTTGCGAGAGCGCATCGCCAATCCCCACGTGAGCGATCCGCTGCCCGTGTCGGAGCTGATCACCGCCCTGGCGATCACCGGGGAATTGCGGGTCGTCGTCGGCAGTGACCTGTGGGGCGAGCGGGGCAGCCTGTTGGGTGGCGGCGTGCATCGCGGGCCCTTGGCGCCCGTGCTGGGGCCCCGATTCGCCTCGGCGGAGCAGGCCGTGCTCGACGCCCGTCAGCGCGCCCGCGCCGATTATCGGGCGGCCAGTGGCGGGCTGGGTTTTATCCTCAAGCACAAGACCCGGCAGGAATACGTGGCGACCGAAACGGTGCCGGCCAAGGACCTGAATCGCTTGAACCTGGCGAGTGATTTCGGCGCTGCGGTGCTGATCGACGAATATCGCACCCACTGCGTCTATTACGCCGCCAGTTGGCTGCTGCCGGGCCTGTACACGGCCGATGCCTGGTTCGCCCGACACTTCTTGGCCCTGACGGACCTGTTCGCTGCGCTTCACGACGACGAGGGTACGCAACGGCTGACCCATCACCAGGACCTGACCCTGTACATCGCCGCCCTGGACGGTGCCTTGCTGCGCTATCGCTATTCGAGCACCTCGACCTTGTTCGACCTGGCACAGGGCGGCCTGGGCGCCGACGACTTGCTGGCGCGCATGAGCCGTGACACACCACCCTTTGCCTCGGTCATGAACAGCATCGCGGCAGGGGGTGAATTGCAGGTTCGGATCAGCAGCGAATGTTGGGACGAAAAAGGCCGGGTGACCGCGCAATGGCAACCCTTTGCCTTAAGGCAGCGACGTCCGCTCAGCCCGGTGTTCCTCGGGCCGGATGACGCGGTGCGTTTTGTCATCCAGCACGTCGGACCGGACCGCGAGCGGGTCTACGGTGGGCTGGTGCTGCGCCGCCGGGACGGTCGGTTCGTTGCGACCATGCCGGTGGCGGTGGATGTCGAGGATTTCCCGCCCGCCTGGATTCAGCCGGACACCGTGGCCGGCAGCACAGTAGTGGCCCGGTACCATTCGCGGCGGCGGGTCGAGCCGGTGTTTGCCTTGTCCGGCGAGCAGCGGGCGCTGTATCAGAACCTGTTTTCCACGGACTTTCTGGCCGCCATCGTCTTGCCGCCGCTTAGCGGTCCGCGCTGGTCGCCGGGTGATGAATACCTGATCGGGCTCGATGACAGCCTTCTGCGCTACCGCCTCGGCGACAACGTGCAAACACGGCCACTGGCTACGGCACTGGCGACGCCCAGCCGCTTGCAGCAACGCCAAACCGTGCTGGAGTTGCAGATGCGCGCCGGGACGCTGACCCCGGGGGATCTGGTACAGCGACTGGCGAGCGCCGGACAGTTGCAGGTGGTCCAGGGCAGCCCGGCATGGGGGCGCCCAAGGCCTGTGGTGCAATGGACCGGTCCGGTATCGGCGCAGGCGCTGCAGCGGTTTGCCGTTGTCGAACCGGCGTTGAGTCCGTTGTTCACCCAACTGGATGACGCCGCCCGCCATGTGCATCGCCTGGCCCAGTCCCGTGGGGCGCTGAGGTTCGGTTATTTCCTCAAGTCCCAGGGCGCCGAGCGGTATATCGCAACGCTGCCGATCCCCGCCACCGAGGGCCCGTTGAGTGTGGAGCGGGTGTTTCCACAGGCGCAACTGCCGCCAGGGTTTTCGGTGCAGGGGCTTTATCTGCTGGCGCCGTCGGCGATCCGCCAGGACGACCTGCACCGCAGCTTCGTCTCGGTTCGGGAGCTGACGCGGGCGCTGGATGCGGTGCGGGTGTCCAGCGCCGAGGGTGACACGTACCTGGGGCTGTATCTTTCGTGTGCCGACGGTGCGTTGCTGCACTACAGCGCCACCCGGATGGCCACCGAATGGGCGAGTTTTCCGGCGACCCATGTCTACGACACATTGCTCCAGTCGGGCCACGAACCGCTGCTCGAATTCGTTCGCAAACTGATCAAGACCGGTGGGCTGCGTGTGCTGGAGCGCAGTCGCTACTGGTCGCCACTGCGGGTGGACGCCCATGGCGTGAAAACCGGTATCGGACTGGTGCGCTGGCCGCGGGAAAAACGCCAGGCGCTCGGGCCGCTGTTCGCCCATGCCGATGATGCGGCGCGGCATGCCCAGCACCGTTTGGGACCGTTCACGGGCAAGCCATACCTGGGCGGGGTGTTAGTGCTGCCCGACGCCGATTTGTGCGTAGGGATCGAGCCGTTGGAGGACAGCCCCGACAGCGACCCGGCATCACGCCTGTTTTATTCGGGGCCCGGCGGGCCGATTGCGCCGGTCACCGTGCCGGGGGCACCGTCCTTGCCGATACCGGAATTTCCAGCCGGGTTCAGGCTGGGGGCGGTCCACCAGTTTTATAAGGTCGCCCGGGTGATCAACCCGACCACCGAGGAAGAACAGCAATTGATGAATAACCTGGCCCTGGGCGATCTGTATTTCAGCGTCGATGTCCTGAAAAAAAATGCCGTGGTGGGGGCTTGTTGTTACCTGAGCGGTCGCGGGGGAGCCTTGCTCAAGTTCACCCCCAATTTCACCGCCGAGGAAACCGCGCTGCTCAAGGAAGACATGGGCGCGGGCGTCGGCCGGTTCTTCAAGCGCTTGATCGGTATCAGCCGGTTGCAGGTGCTGGAGGTGGATGGGTACTGGACGCGTCCCGGCCCGGTCACTCCGTCAGCGCTGCCTTACCCGGTCGTGCCGCCGCAACCCGCGCACGACGAACTGTAATCCACCGACCTGTTGGCTGAGCCCTTGGTGACAGGGGCTCAGCGACGACGCATCAGGCCGATGAAAAACAAGCCGCCAATCGCGGCGGTCGCCACGCCGATGGGCAGGTCTTCCGGGGCGATGAGCGTGCGTGCGGCGACGTCGACCCAGACCAGGAAGATGCTGCCGAGCAACACGCACACCGGTAGTAATCGCCGGTGTTCAGCCCCGACCAGGCGCCGGGCGATGTGCGGCACCATCAGCCCGACAAAGCCGATGGAGCCGCTGATCGACACCAACACGCCGGTCATCAACGACGCGATCAAAAACACCCGCAACCGTACGGTGCGAGCATTCAGCCCGAGTGTCACGGCCGTCTGCTCGCCCGCCATCAAAGCGTTAAGCGGCCGAGCCATCCCCAGCAACAAAACCAGTCCCAGCAACACGCTAGCCGCCGGCACCGCCAGCAATTCCCAACGGGCCAATCCGAGCCCGCCGAGCATCCAGAACATCACCGCCGAACTCGCCCGATGATCCCCCATAAACAACAGCAAATTGGCAATCGCCATCATCACGAACGACACCGCCACGCCACACAGCAACAGCCGATCACTGTCCAGCCGCCCGTTGCGATTGGCGATCATCAGCACGATCAGCATGCTCGCCAGCGCGCCGATAAACGCGGCAATCGGCAAGGTCAGCAGGCCGACGATTTCACCCACATGCAGCACCACAATCACCGCGCCCAGGGTCGCGCCGGAGGTGACGCCGAGCAGGTGCGGATCCGCCAGCGGATTACGCGTGACCGCTTGCAACACCGCACCGATCAACGCCAACCCGGCGCCGACCAACGCACCGAGCAACATGCGCGGCACGCGAATCAGCCACACGATATGTTCCTGGCCCGCCGCCCAATCCGGCACGCCGATGCCGAAGAGCTTGTGCAGCAGAATCCGCCACACCACGTCCACCGGCACCCGCGCCGGGCCGAAGCCCAGAGACACCACGCACGACACCAGCAACAGTGTGCCCAGGGCGATCAGCAGCAAGGCGTAGCGACGGTCGATCATTCGCCGTGGAACCCTTTGGCCAGGGTTTCCACCGCCAGCACGTTGTCGATGCCTGGCGTGGCTTGCACGTAGGGGATGACGATAAAGCGCTGGTGCTTGATCGCGTCCACCGATTGCAGGGCTTTGTTGTCGAGCAGGAATTGCTGTTTCTGTTCGGCGGTGACTTCGCCGTAGTCGACGATCACGATCACCTGCGGGTTGCGCTCGACCACGTTCTCCCAGTTCACACGCGTCCAGCTGGCCTCGACGTCATCCAGAATATTGCGCCCGCCCGCTGCATCGATCAGCGCTTGCGGCATGCCCAGGCGTCCGGAGGTCATGGCCCGGTCTTCGCCGCTGTCGTAGAGGAATACGCGAAGTTTGTCCGCCGGCAGATCCTTGCGCACCGCGGCGACTTGCGCCTGCATCTGGGCGATCAAGGCGTTGGCGCGGTCCTGCACGTCGAAGATTTTGCCGAGGTTGCGCAGGTCGTTGTAAGTGTCTTCCAGGGTCGCGGCGGGGCGCTTCATGACGAAGGCGCAGGACTCGGTCAACTCGTAGACATTGATGCCCAGCGGTTGCAAGGTTTGCGGCGTCAGGTCACCGCCGACGCGCATGCCGTAGTCCCAACCGGCGAAGAAGAAATCGACGTTGGCATTGAGCAGGGTTTCCACCGATGGGTACTTGGCCGCCAGTTCCGGCAGTCCGTCGAGCAACGACTGCATGGCCGGGGTGACGGACTTCCAGCCACTGACGCCGCTGTAGCCGACCATGCTTGGCTTGAGGCCGAGGGCGAGCATCATCTGGGTCATGTTGATGTCGTGGCTGACGGCATGTTTCGGCGCTTGCTTGAACGTCACTTCGCGGTTGCAGCTTTGGACGGTCAGTGGGTATTTCGTTGCTTCGGCAAAGGCGTGAGTACTGCCCAGCAGCAGGGCGAGGCACAGCAGGGAGCGCACAGTCATGGTTGGGTTATCCAGGTGATTCGGGGGTAGCCGTGAAGGGGGTGGTCGTCGATCAGCGCTTCGACGCCAAATACATCGTGCAGCAGCGACGTGGTCAGGACTGCTTTTGGCGTGCCGCTGGCGACGATGCGGCCGTGGTTGATCACGTACAACCGATCGCAAAAAGCGGCGGCCAGATTCAAATCGTGGATGCTCGCCAGAGTGCCGATGTTCAGGCGCTTGACCAGTTGCAACAGCTCCAGCTGATAGCGCGGGTCGAGGTGGTTGGTCGGCTCGTCGAGGATCAGCAATTGCGGTTGCTGGGCCAGGGCGCGGGCGAGGATCACTCGCTGTTTTTCGCCGCCGGAGAGCGTGGCGAAGGCATGGTCTTCGAAGCCCTTGAGGCCGACGGATTCCAGGGCTTGGGTAGCGAGGTGGCGGTCTTCGAGGGTGTCGCCATCGAACAGGCCTTTGTGCGGCGTGCGACCCATGGCGACCACTTCCTCGACGGTCAGGCCGAAGGCATCGGGGAATTCCTGCAAGACCACGGCGATGCGTTGCGCGCACCAGCGTGAGGATTGTTTCCAGACGTTGTGGCGGTCGAGCCGGACCTCGCCGCTTTCCGGTTTGCTGAAGCGATAGGCACAACGCAACAGGCTGGTCTTGCCGCTGCCGTTGGGGCCGATCAACCCGACAAACTCACCGGCGGCCACGTGCAACGAGGCGTCACGCAGTTGGAACTGGTGATGGCAGTGGCCGTGGCCCAGGGGTGTCCAGGCGAGGTGGGTGAGGTTAAGCGAGGTCATTGAATTCCTGATGATCATTTTGGGGCGGTACACATCCCTGTGGCGAGGGAGCTTGCTCCCGCTCGGCTGCGCAGCAGTCGCAAATTCAGCCGACGCGGTGTGTCAGGGACAACCTGGTTGTCGGGTTTGGGGTCGCTTCGCAACCCAGCGGGAGCAAGCTCCCTCGCCACACAAGCATTCCAACTTTAAAAGGTGTAATCAGCCGTGACGAAGAACGACCGCGGCTCCCCCAAAATCCACTGCTGCCCCTCATTGTATTGGCTTTGCGCGTACTGCCGGTCAAACAGATTGTTCACCTGCAACCCCAGCGTCGTATTGCGTTGCGCCTGCCACGACAACGTGGCATCGACCACGGTGTAGCTCGGCAGCTCATTGCGGTTGGCCATGTCCGCAAAACGCGCATCGACGTAACGCACACCGGCCCCGGCCTTCAGGTCATCGTTGATCGCCTTGCTCAGCCACAGATTCGCGGTGCGGCGCGGTACATCGGTCGGGCGGTTGCCGTTGTACGACACGGTCTCACCGTTCACCACCGCCGAGAAATCGTCGTACCGGGCTTTAACGATGGCCGCGTTCGCCTGCAGTTGCCAGGCGTGTGGCAGTTGCAGGTCGAGGCTGGCTTCCAGGCCATTGGACGATTGCTGGCCGACCTGTTGCTTGAGCGTCGGGTTGCCCGGGTCGTCGGTCAGCAGTTTCTTCTTGACGATGTGATAGGCCGCCAACGTGAACTCGCCGCGCTGATCCCAGAACAATTGCTTCAGGCCGATTTCGGTCTGTTTGGCGGTGGCCAGGTCGTATTGCTGCTGGCTCGGGCTCAAGGAAATCAGGCCGCCGACGCCGTCCGTGCTGGTGGCGTACTGGCCGTACAACGAAGTGTCCGGGGTCAGCGCGAAAACCAATCCGGCCTTCCAGTTGTTGCCGGTCAGGGTCTTGTCGCTCTGGCTGTCCTTGACCAGATCGGTGCGGTCGACATGTACGTAATCGCGGCGCACACCAGTCACCACAGACCAGCGCTCGCTCAGTTGCGTGCGGTTTTCGGCGAAGGCCGACATCTGCTTCGTCGTCGACTGGAACTGGCCACGGTACGGATTGGTACTTTCAAACTGACCGGGTTGCGGGTGATACAGATCCAGCGGTTGGCCATTCGGCAGCACGTCGTTGAACGGCGAATTGCTCTCGAGCTGGAAGCGGATGCGGTTGTAATCGATGCCGGTCACGGTCTGGCTGTCGAGGCCGAACAGGGTGTGTTTGAAGGTGAAGGTCTGGCGGTCGCCGACCTGTTCCTGGGTGTGGCCGATGCCGAAATAACCGCTACGGCTGAGTTGCTGGCTGTCGCGGTCGAAGTTGTAGTTCTCCGCGTTCTGCCAGCGGCGCTGGGCCTTGAGGTAATACAGCTCGTTGCTCGAACTGACGCTGTCGGTGATCTGCCAGTCGCTGGTCAGCCGCGTCCATTGATCGTTGTAGTGCTGTTTATCGTTGCTGACGTTGTAGTTCTTGTCCCGCAGGCTGTCCTTTAGGCGGCCATTGATCAGTGGCGTGCCAAAGTAATTCATCGGCTTTTGGTCGCCGTAATCGTGGGCGAGGGTGAACGACAAATCATCCGTCGCCTGCCATCGCAAAGCGGCGCTGATGAAGTCGCTGGCGGAGTCGCCGCGATCGATCCAGCCATTGCTGCGCAGGCGATTGAGGTTCAGGCGATAGCTCAGGGTATCGGTCAGCGAGCCGCCGCTGTCGAACGCTTGCTGCCGACTGTCGTAGGAACCGTAGCCAACGCGCAGGTGGTTTTCGATCTCGCCCTCGAAGGGTTTTTTCGGGATCACGTTGACCACCGCGCCCGTCGCGCCTTCGCCGTACAACACCGACGCCGGGCCGCGCAGCACATCGACGCGCTCCGCCGACCAGGTGTCCACCGGGAACGTCGCGGTGCCCATGCCGGTGTACATCCGATTGCCGTCATACAGCTGCATCACCGAGCTCTGCCCGGTAAATCCCCGCGCCTGCAACGACGTGCCGCCATCCCCCGGCGTGCCGGTGCGGCTGATCCCGGTGCTGCGCGACACCGCGTCCTGCACGTTGCGATCACCCCGCGCGCGAATCTGTTCGCCGCTCAGGCTTTCGACGCTGGCCGGGGTTTGCATCGCCGTGAGGTTCAGGCGCGAACCGGCGGTGGTCGGTGTGTTGAGGCTGACGGTTTCGTCATCGACGGCCGCTGCGGTGATGGTGCCGGTGGGCAGCGTCAACGGTTGCGCCTGGGCGTCGTTGTTCAGGGCGAGCAGGCAAAGACTGGACAAGAGGTACTTGTTCATCGGGGCGGTGAATCACTTCTGCAAAGAAAACCCGCGACATTCCTGTTGCGGGCGGGGCGGCGCATTTGCGTTATACAGTAACACTAAAAATGACCGAGGGATAAGCGCGCGAAGTCTACAGATCCCTCTAAGGCGCGCATCTCGGCTGATTCATGGTGAAGGTGAGGCGGATTCAGGTTGCGTGGTGCGTCGAGTTTTTTATCTCCAGACGGTCTAGCCGACTGTCACTTTTGACAGTAGATCGAATTCTCTGGCGGCGTTAGTTTTGAGCCTTGTTGATAGTGAAAGGGAGTGCTGATCATGTCCGTATCAGGGATCAGCAAAGTCATCGGTCTTTTGGCTTTTTGTGACTGTGCGACGCTCATGGCGGAGCAGGATTGCCTCAGTCTTTGGCAGCAGAATCCCGTCAGCGAGAGTTGCAGGTCCTACGTCAGTGCCACCGCGCCGGATCAGGTCACACCGATGCTCGTTGATCTGGAGAATGGCCAGTGTCGGATGATGACGCTCCTTTGCAAAAACCGGTACGGCGCCAGCACACCGAACCTCGCGCGGGATGTCGAAAAAACCGAGTTAAAAAAATCCACAACTGCAACGGCGAGCTGCAGCTTGAGCCCTGCCCGGTCATTCAATCTGAACAGGGCCAGTGAGGGTGCTGGCCCTGAATCAGATCAATATTCAGGCCGCCGAACCCGGTTCAGCTTGCCGGTTCAGGCGTGTCAACAGCAGCCGATCCAGGACCCATACGACCACCAGCGAAGCCCCCACCAACGGGAACAGCACCGCCAGCGCCAGCATGATCGCCACCCCGGTTTTCCATTTCGGCAGGTCATGGCGCAGTGGTGGAACGCCGAATTTGCCTTGCGGGCGACGCTTCCACCAGATCACCACGCCGCTGACCGCGCTGAGCAGAATCATCAGGCAGATCAGCAGCACGATGATCTGGTTGAACGCACCGAACATCTTGCCTTCATGCAACATCACGCCGATTTCCGTGGCGCGAGCGACGCTGCCGTATTGCTCGAAGCGCACGTCGGCGAGAACGTCGCCGGTGTATTGATCGACGTGCAGGGTGGCGTCGTTGCGCGGGTCATCGGCGAATACCGCGATGGTGAACACGCCGGTGGCGGTGGTGGGCAGGGTGATGCTGTAGCCCGGCTCGACCTTGCGTTGCACGGCGATGTTCTGCACGTCTTGCAGGCTGATGGTCGGCGCGGCGGGACCGGCTGGTGCGGCGCCGTGGGCCATGTGTTCGGCGTGGTCGCCGGACATCGGCATCGGCGTGTTTTCCATCGCCCAAGGCACGGTCTGGCGCGTGGCGCTGTTGAGGCTGCGGGCTTCGACGTCGGACTTCGGCACGTTGTCCCACATCGCCGCCGGGAAGGTGTTCCAGACCTCGGCGTATTGTTTGCCCCAGAACCCGGTCCAGGTCATGCCGCTGAGCAGCATCACCAGCAGGAAGGCGGCGCCCCAGAACCCGGTCACGGCGTGCAAATCACGCCACAGCACGCGACCGCGACTGCTCAAGCGTGGCCACAACACGCCGGCGTACTGACCTCGCGGCCACCACAGGAAAACCCCGGACACCACCAGCACCACGCCCCAGCCGGCGGCGAGTTCCACCAGCCGATCACCGACGGTGCCGATCATCAGCTCGCCATGAATCGCCCGGGCGAGGGCTTGCAGGTTTTTCTTGGCGTCTTGCTCGCCGAGGATGTCGCCGTGGTACGGGTCGATGAAGACGTTCAGCTCCTGGCCGCCGTTGATCACCACAAACTGCGCGCTGCGTTCGGCGTTGATGGGCGGCAGGTATTGCTTGATCTGACCTTGTGGATAAGCCGTTTTTACCCGCTTGAGCAGGTCGTCGGCGGACACCGTTTGATGCCCCGCCGGGACGTTCATCAGGCTGCCGTACATCAGCGGGTCGAGTTGCGGTTTGAACAGGTAGATGAGGCCGGTCAGGGCCAGCATGACCATGAACGGTGCGACGAATAATCCGGCGTAGAAATGCCAACGCCAGGCCAGGTTGTAGAAGTTGGGTTTGGGCTGTTTCATCACGTGTGCTCCGCTTTGGCTTGGTTCTTTGTTGTTGTCCGGTGACTGCTGCGCAGTCGTTCGCGGGCGAGCCTCGCTCCTACAGGTCCAGGGTGTTCGCATCGTTTGTAAACGACGCAAATCCGTAGGAGCGAGGCGTGCCCGCGAAGCTTTTAAAAGCTCATATCCACCTTGGTCCAGAGCGTGCGCCCCGGTTCGTTGATGGCTTGCGGGTCATTGGCCGGGTAGCCGAAACCGGCATTCCCCGCCAGGTTCAAATGCTCGGCGTAAGCCTTGCCGAACAGGTTGTCGACGCCCGTGCTGACCTTCCAGTTTTTGTTGATGCGGTACGCGCCGTTGAGCGAGAACACGCCGAAACCGGAGCTCTTGTCGAAGTCCTTGCCGACCACGTTGCCCTTGTTCTGGTCGATGCGGTTCTGCGCCGCCACCACTCGCCACAAGGCCCCGGCGCTCCAGTTGTCTTCGCTGTAGGTCAGGCCGAAGCGTGCGTCCAGCGGCGGCATTTGCGGCAGTGCCTTGCCGTCGCTGCTGTTCTTGCCCCAGGCATAGGCCAGGGTCGCGTCGGCTTTCCAGTTCGAGGTCAATTTGTAAGCGGCCCCGAGTTCGCCGCCCATGATTCGCGCGTCGATGTTCTGCGCTTGTGACGTACTGCCCATCATCCCCGGCGTGTAGTTGAACAGGATGTAATCGCGCACCTGGCCGACGTAACCCGAGGCCCAGGCTTCGAGGTCGTCGGTCTTGTATTGCAGGCCGAAGTCGAGCTGGGTGGTTTTTTCCGGTTTGATCGAGTCGAAGGCGTTCACCGAACCGGCGGGACCGGCATCCGGGGAAAACAGCTCCCAGTAATCCGGGAAGCGCTGGCTGTGACCGAGGCCGGCGTACAGCGTGGTCGGGCTGTCCGCCAAGTCGTGTTCATAGCGGACGAAACCGCTGGGCAGGGTGTCGGCGCGGGTTTTGTCGGCGGTCGGGTTCGGCATGCTCATCATCCCGGAACCGGTGCTCTGCCGATAATCCTTGGCTGAGGCACGGTCCACCCGCGCACCGGTAATCAGCCGATCACGGTCGGCGGCGTACCAGGTCAATTCGCTGAACACCCCGTAGTTATGGAAGTCGGCGTCTTTGGTGTAGGGCAGGTCCTTGTAGGTGTCGATGCCCATGCTGCTGCGCTGGCGGTGTTCGTTGGTCTGGGCGTCGAGGCCGCTGATCAATTGCACATCGGCCCAGCGCCAGGTCGCCTTGATCCGCGCGCCGAGGGTGCGCCGGTCGACGTTGGACGCCATTGGCCCCGCCATCATCCCGGTGCCGGACGGCGTGCGCAGGGTGTAGTTGTCCATCACGTGGTCGGCGTAGTTGTAGTAGACCTGGGCCTCGATCTTATCCAGCACGTCGCCGATGTTGGACTTCTCGAAACGCAGCCCCAGGCTTTCGCGTTTGAACTGCGAACCGTCCATGCCGCGTCCGGCGTACCGCGCCTCGCCGTCGCCCTTGCCGGCGGTCAGCTCCAGCAGGGTGTCGGCGTCCGGGGTCCAGCCCACCGCGACGTCGCCGTTCCACTTGTCGTAGCGCGACGCCACGGTGTCGTTGTTACCGTCCTTGTAGTCATCGGAATGGGCGGTGTTGCCGATCACTCGCACATAGCCCAACGGCCCGCCCGCTGCGGCGTCCACCACTTTGTCGAAGCGGCCGTTGGAGCCGGCCAACACGCTGGCGTTCACCCGGGTGCCGAGTTCGCCGAAGCTTTCCGGTTCACGGTCGAACAGGACGGTGCCGGCCGATGCGCCCGGGCCCCACAGCACGGTTTGCGGTCCTTTGATCACGGTGAGCTTGTCGTAGGTTTCCGGGGAAATGTACGACGTCGGCGCGTCCATGCGGCCCGGGCAGGCGCCGAGCATCATGCTGCCGTTGGTGAGGATGTTCAGCCGCGAGCCGAACATGCCGCGCAACACCGGATCGCCGTTGGTGCCGCCATTGCGCACGAGGGCGAAGCCGGGGATGGTCTTCAGATAATCGCCACCGTCACTGGCCGGCACTGGTTGGCGCGGGTCCTTGGGGTTGGTGACGATGGTCAGCGGCGAGCTTGGCGCGATGGCGGTAATCACCGTCGGGCTCAATTCTTCGGCGTGGCCGGCGTGATCATCGGCCAGCGCCAAGGGGGCCAGCAAAACGCCGCAAAGGACGGCGGAGGCATGGGTGTAAAAAAAGCGTGTGTCAGCAGAAAACCTGGACATGACAATTTCCATCGAACAGTCGTAAACGACACGGCCGGCAGCGTTCGCATTCCCTGTGGGAGCGGGCTTTATGGTGAGGCGCTTGTGTGGCGAGGGGGCTTGCCCCCGTTCGGCTGCGAAGCAGTCGTAAACCATTGCGTGCGGTGTATCTGATACACAGCAATTGCCGGTTTTGGGGTCGCTTAGCGACCCAACGGGGGCAAGCCCCCTCGCCACAAATGCCCGCTCCCACAAGTTGCTACGGCTACTTCTAAACCGTGTGAGATCGGTGTGGTGTTTACGACGTGATGGGCGGGGCGCGGGTTCGGGCGCCAGGGAAGAACGACAGCCGGGCGTGGCCCAGGCGGGTGGCAGGCGTGGTGAAGGTCGTTACGTGAGGTGTGTTGAACGCGACGAAGGATTGGCCGCCGGTCAGCGCCGGGCAGTTGAACAGCAGGCTGCAGTAGCCACACTTTTCCCAGAGCGCGTGATGCTCTGCTTTCGCAGGGCAGTGTTCTTGCGCCTGCTCACCGTGGCCGTCCATGCTCATGTCCATCGACATGTTCATGGACATTGGGGCGCCCTGATCCATCGGCATCGACTGAGAAATCAGTGGACCGATAAAGATCATCAGCATGGCGAACAGGCTGATCCAGCTACCTCGCGTCAGGCCTGACGACTGACGGCGATGTGCGGATGACCTGGCGCTAAGGGCGCGCATGGCGGTTTCTGCTCAGGCGATTACTGGGCGTGAGCGTGCATCTGCATGTCTTCCGGTGGCTTCTTCTGCACCGAGACTTCAACCGTCACGTTGCCGGACTTCTCGAAATGCATCGTCAATGGAAAACGCTTGCCGTCGCTCAAAAGGCTGCGGTCCTTCAGGTTCAGCAGCATCACGTGATAGGCCATCGGCGCAAACGTGATGGTGCCGCCGGCAGGGATTTCCACGCGCGGCACTTGCTGCATTTTCATCAGATCGTTTTGCATGACGTGTTCATGCAACTGGGCTTCGCCGGAGATCGGCGAGTCGACACTGAGCAGTCGATCAGCGGTTTTGCCGTTGTTGTGAATCACGAAGTACGCCGCCACGGTCGGCGCGTTAGGCGGTAGTTCCTGCGACCACGGATGGGCGATTTCCAGCTCGCCGGCCTTGTATTCGTGGGCATTGGCGAAACAGGCAGGCAGCAGCAACGCGGCCAGAACGATGAGTTTGTTCAACATGGCAGTTCTCCAGAACGATTCAAAACGCAGGTCAATTGCGAGAAGGAATCACACCAGAGGGGAAGCGCGGGGGTTGAGACTCGGCCATTGCTGGCGCGGCGTGGGCGTATCGAGCGAGGCGGCGGGCAGGCTTCGATTGGCCTCGAACCGCGCGAAATACAACTGCGGTACATGCCCCGGCAGCGCCACCAGAGGCGCCGAGCCCGAGCAGCACCAGCAATGCTGCATAGTGGAATGATCGTCGTTTTGCGGGGTTTTCTGTTCCAGCGTGCCCAGGGAAATCGCCACCATCTTCGTCCCGCTGGACGTGCAGAAACTGCCCCACAACAACTGCTCGGCGGGTGACTTCGCCGACTGCGCCATCGCTCCGGTCATCGGCATGGCGAGCATATTGAACAGCACTGCAAAGCAGGCGATCCAGGCAAATGCGAGCCGTTGTCGGGACATGGGACAGATCCGGTTGAGTGGGCGATCAGGCGCGGCTATTTAGCCTGATCAGGGCCGATAAGTAAAAAAGCGGCGTGCGGTGTGGTGTCGCAGCGTACTTTCAAAAGAGTGTAGCGGCTTCGATTCAAAATGCCGGAGTTCAGGCTAGAACACTACCCTGTGGCGAGGGAGCTTGCTCCCGCTGGACTGCGTAGCAGTCCCATCTTTTGTGAGCGCTTCGCACTCAAGCGGGAGCAAGCTCCCTCGCCACAATGATTTATGCGTCTGTCATATTGCATTCCGCCAGTGCGGCCAATACCTCATCCACCAACCCAAACTCCCGCTCAACCCGCGCTAACACCGGCCGCTTCAACACCAGCACCGGCACCCCGCGCTCCCGCGCCACTTCCAGCTTCGGCTCGGTGGCGGTGCTTCCGCTGTTTTTGCTGATCAGCACATCGATTTGCCGACGTTCGAACAAATCCCGCTCCTCCTCGATCACAAACGGTCCACGGGCGCCGATGACTTCGCAGCGTTCGTTGCCGGGGTAAACGTCGAGGGCGCGCAAGGTCCAGAATTGCTCCGGGGGGATTTCGTGCAGGTGTTGCAACGGCTCGCGGCCGAGTGTGAACAGTGGTCGGCGGAACGGTTTCAAGGCTTCGATCAATTCTGCCCAGTCGCTGACTTCCCGCCAGTCGTCTCCGGCCTGAGGTTGCCAGGCCGGGCGTCGCAATGCCCAGCACGGGATGCCGCTCATTTGTGCGGCGGTGGCGGCGTTCTGGCTGATTTGCGCGGCGTAGGGGTGGGTGGCGTCCAGCAGCAGTTCAATGCCTTCATCGCGAATGAACTGCGCCAGGCCTTCAGCACCGCCGTATCCGCCGACGCGAACCTGGCAGGTCAAATCCGTCGGCACCCGACCGACGCCGGCCAGGCTGTAAATATGCTCCGGCCCCAACGTCCGGGCGATGGCCAGGGCTTCGGTGACGCCACCGAGCAACAACATACGCTTCATTGAAAAGCTCCCGCATGACCCACAATCCCGCCCTGGCGATCAATCGCAAACACCTCGACCTGCACCTGCGCCGGCACCACGCTGCGGGCAAACTCCAGCGCATGCCGACACACTTCATCCCCCAACGCGATGCCGACAGCGCTGGCCATGGCTAACGCCTGCTGACTGGTATTGGCCTCACGGATCGATTGCTGCAAAGCACCGTCCGCCCCAATCGCCGCCGCCCATTCGGCCAGTTGCGGCAAGTCGATGCTTGAATGCCGGCTGTGCAGGTCCATGTGCCCGGCCGCCAGTTTGCTGATCTTGCCGAAGCCGCCGCAAATGCTGAGTTTATCCACCGGCACTTTGCGCAGGTGCTTGAGCACCGCACCCACGAAGTCGCCCATTTCGATCAGGGCGATTTCCGGCAGGTCGTAGACCCGGCGCATGGTGTCTTCGCTGGCATTGCCGGTGCAGGCGGCGATGTGCAAGTAGCCGTTGGTTTTCGCGACGTCGATGCCCTGGTGGATCGAGGCGATGTACGCCGCGCAGGAAAACGGCCGGACGATGCCGCTGGTGCCGAGGATCGACAAGCCGCCGAGAATCCCCAGGCGCGGGTTCATGGTTTTCAGCGCCAGGGCTTCGCCGTTCTCGACATTGACCGTGACCTCGAAACCGCCGCTGTAGCTCAGCTCTTCGGCCAGCAATGTCAGATGCTCGGTGATCATCTTGCGCGGCACCGGGTTGATCGCCGGCTCGCCGACGTTCAGCACCAGACCGGGACGCGTCACGGTGCCGACGCCACGGCCGGCAAAAAAGCGAATCCCCGGCTCGGCACCCAGGCGCACGTGGGAATAAAGCAACGCGCCATGGGTCACGTCCGGGTCATCCCCGGCGTCCTTGAGGGTTCCAGCCTCGGCGCCGTCGTCGTTCAAACGGCAGAATTCCAGACGCATCCGCACCTGCTTGCCCTTGGGCAGGACGATCTCCACCGCGTCCGCCGTCGCGCCACTGAGCAACAACCGGGCGGCGGCGAGGCTGGTGGCCGTGGCGCAGCTGCCGGTGGTCAGGCCGCTGCGCAGGGGCGCGGGTTGTTCGGCGGTTTCGTCACGCATCGAACGGTTTCGTCACGTCGAGCAAGGTAATCGGCAACGCCTGACGCCAGGTATCGAACTCGCCAAGGGGTTGGGCCTGGGCGATGTGGATGCGGGTCAGTTCACCGCCATGCTGTTCGCGCCAAGCCATCAGGGTCATTTCACTTTGCAGGGTCACCGCGTTGGCGATCAGGCGGCCGCCGGGTTTCAGCGCCGACCAGCAGGCGTCGAGCACACCCTCGCGGGTCACGCCGCCGCCAATGAAAATCGCATCCGGGCGTTCGAGCCCGGTCAACGCTTGCGGCGCGCTGCCGCGAATCAATTGCAGGCCCGGGACGCCCAGGGCATCGCGGTTGTGTTCGATCAATAGCTGCCGGCCTTCATCAGCCTCGATGGCCAGCGCCCGGCAGCTCGGGTGCGTGCGCATCCATTCGATGCCGATCGAGCCGCTGCCGGCGCCGACGTCCCACAGCAGTTCGCCGGGTGTCGGCGCGAGGCGGGCGAGGGTGATGGCGCGCACGTCACGCTTGGTCAGTTGGCCGTCGTGCTGGAAGGCGCAATCCGGCAAACCGGCGAGGCGTGACAGGCGAGGGGTGCCAGGGTCGGCGATGCACTCGATGGCGACAACATTGAGATCGGCAATGCCCGTTGCGCTCCAGTCGCGGGCCACCCCGTCGATGCGCCGTTCGGCATCGCCGCCCAAGTGTTCCAGCACGGTCAGTCGGCTCGCCCCGAAACCCCGTTCGCGCAGCAACTCGGCAACCGCCGCCGGGCTCTGCCCGTCATTGCTCAACACCAACAACCGCACGCCACCGGACAACTGCGCATTCAGCGCAGCCACCGGGCGAGCCACCACTGAAAGCGTCACCACGTCCTGCAACGGCCAACCCAGGCGCGCCGCGGCGAGTGAGCTAGAGGAGGGCGCCGGCAGAATCAGCATTTGCTCGGCAGGAACCTGTCGCGCGAGGCTGGCACCGACGCCAAAGAACATCGGGTCGCCACTGGCCAGCACGCACACCGCTTCGCCATGACGCTCGAGCACCGGGGCCAAGGAAAACGGACTCGGCCACAACTGCCGCTCGCCGCGAATGCACACCGGCAGCAAATCCAGTTGGCGCTGGCCGCCGATGATCCGCGAGGCGTTCATCAGGGCGCGTCGGGCGTTTTTGCCCAGGCCCTTGAAGCCGTCTTCACCGATTCCCACAACCGTCAGCCAGGGTGTCATGCCGTTCCTTAATCCAGGGTTGATCTTCAAGGGCGGCATGATAACGCGGCTTGCGTCATTGCAGGCTCATCACTTGTCGAATGCCTGCCTGCTGTGCACTGACATTTAATGTTGATAAACCTCGACTGTTTTAATTAATCAATTTGTTTAGTCTGGTTTGTGCAGGGGCGCTGGGTATAGGGCGCCCATCAAAAGACCGGATGATATAAATGCCAAGGAGGCGAGGAAGTAATGAACTCAGTAAGTAACTTAAAAGGCACAGCCACCGTTGTGGATAACACGGTGTTATGCAGTGCCCAAGGGCCGACAAAAGAGGAACGTGACTTTGCCAGGAACTGCTTTTTACTGGCACAGCGCGAAGCAGACCAACATTACAACGTGGAAAGAGAAACAGGGCGGTGGTTTGACCATTACGCCGACTTGATGTGGAAGCATGGCTGGTCGCTGGACAGCGATCACATTGAAGTGGTTAAACCCAGTTTTTCCGGAAACATACAACAGATGTGGTCAAGTGCGGTTTCTAAACTGGTTTCCGGCCCTCAGATAGAAGAAGTTGAGCGGGTTATTGCATTGGTCGAACGAGATGCCCGATTGCTGACGGCATTTTCCGACGTCAGTGGAAGAGCGGTCAGGTTTCAACTGATTCCCATGGGCTACAACCGTAACGGGGATCTGGACGTCGTGGTGTCGCACATCCGGCTGATAAAACTGACCATGAGCACGACCTATCTGTTCTGGCGCGTGCGCCAACATACTTCTCAGTTGGAAATCCGCGCCCGACGCCTTGTAATCAAGCGCCGGGTGGTCGAGGCCCGAAAAAAGAGCGTGGAAGACGCTGTTCGGAGTCTGCCTTTTACAGAGTACGAACTGTAAGCCCGCCCGGCGGCGGATTTTTACCCTCGATCGGTCGGCAGGCATTTTCATGCGCTCGGGCAAAGCAGGCATAATGGCGACCTTTCGCCCATCACCGCGCAGCCAACCATCCCTTGAACGTCCGTCCGATGTCCACCGCCTTACGCCCCTCGGCTTGCCCGGGGTTGCTGCGTATTGTCCAGGCGCTGGATGGCGGTATCTGCCGGATCAAGTTGAATGGCGGCTCGATCAGCGCAGCCCAGGCTGACGCCGTGGCCGATGCCGCCGAGCGTTACGCCGGCGGCGTGATCGAGGCGACCAACCGCGCCAACCTGCAGATTCGCGGGATTGGCCGCGAAGAGACGGCATTGATCGACAGCCTGCTGGCCGCCGGGTTGGGGCCACGCACGGCGGCGGGCGACGATGTGCGCAACCTGATGCTCAGCCCGAGCGCCGGGATTGATCGGCAGATGCTGTTCGACACGCGCCCGTTGGCCGAGCAGATCCTCACCAGCCTGCAAAGCCATGAGCGTTTCCACGGGTTGAGCGCCAAGTTCGCCGTGCAACTCGATGGCGGCGAAGCCTTGGCGATGCTCGAACATCACCATGACCTGTGGCTGAGTGCCGTTGAACAGAATGGCGAGTGTCTGTTGGCGTTCGGCCTGGCCGGCTGCCCGACGGACGTAGCCCTGGGCGCGGTGCGGCTGGAACACGGTCATGCCTTGGTGATCGCGGTGCTGGAGCGGTTCCTCGACCTGGCGCGCCCCGAGCAGACCCGCCTGCGTCATCTGTTGGCCGAGTACCCGCTGGCCGGGTTTGTCGCGCAATTGGCCGAACGTGTGCCGCTGCTGTCCATCGCCAGTGTGCCGCGCACCGTTTCTGGCGTCCTGCACATCGGCGCGCATCCACAGCGCGATGCCGGTCGCGTCTATATCGGCGCGGTGCCCACGTTGGGCCGGCTCGATCCCGCCATGCTCCGTGGCGCGGCACAACTGGCTCGCGAGAAGGGCGACGGCACCCTACGTTTCACGCCATGGCAAAGCCTGCTGCTGCCCACTATCCACGAAGACGACGCCGCTGAAGTTATCCACCGCCTGGAAAACCTCGGCCTGCGCTGCTCGGCCGACGACGCCCTGACCCATGTGATTGCCTGCACCGGTTCCGCCGGTTGCGGCAAAGGTGTGTCCGACACCAAAAGCGATGCCCTGCAACTGGCGGCGCTGCTGCAACGTCACGACCAGATCCTCAATGTGCACCTGTCCGGCTGCCCGCGTTCCTGCGCCGCCGCGCACGTTGCGCCGGTCACCTTGCTGGCGGTTTCTCCCGGTCACTACGACCTCTATTTTCGCGATGCAGCACAGCCCGGTTTCGGCGCGCTGCACGCACGCAACCTTACTATTGAAGCGGTCGCGACCTTGCTCGACGCCCGCTCACGGAGCCCCCTTGATGCTTGATTACATCCGCGACGGTCAGGAGATCTATCGCAACTCCTTCGCGATCATTCGTGCCGAGGCCAACCTCTCGCGCATCCCGGCCGACCTGGAAAAACTCGCGGTGCGGGTGATCCACGCCTGCGGCATGGTCGACGCCATCGACGGTCTGCAATTCTCCGAAGGTGCCGGCAAGGCCGGGCGCGATGCCCTGGCCGCCGGCGCGCCGATTCTGTGCGACGCGCGGATGGTGTCCGAAGGCGTGACCCGCACGCGCCTGCCCGCCAATAATCAAGTGATCTGCACCCTGCGCGACGACAGCGTGCCGGAGCTGGCCCGTGAGTTGGGCAACACCCGTTCCGCCGCCGCGCTGGAACTGTGGCGCCCGCACCTGGAAGGCAGCGTGGTGGTGATCGGCAACGCGCCGACCGCGTTGTTTTATTTGCTGGAAATGCTCGACGCCGGCGCCCCGAAACCAGCGCTGATCCTCGGCTTCCCGGTGGGCTTCGTCGGTGCCGCCGAATCGAAAGCCGCGCTGGCGGCGGACAGTCGCGGCGTGCCGTTCGTCATCATGCAAGGCCGGCTCGGCGGTAGCGCCATGGCCGCCGCCGCCGTCAACGCGCTCGCCACGGAGATCGAATGATGCAGCAGCCTGGACGCTTGATCGGCCTGGGCGTGGGCCCCGGTGACCCGGAACTGATTACCGTCAAAGCCCTGCGCCTGCTGCGCGAATCGCCGGTGGTGGCGTACTTCGTCGCCAAGGGCAAGAAGGGCAATGCGTTCGGCATCATCGAAGCGCACCTTGTCGATGCACAAAACCTGTTGCCGCTGGTGTACCCGGTGACCACCGAAGCGCTGCCGGCGCCGCTGTCCTATGAACAAGTGATCAGCGATTTCTACGACACCGCCGCCGAGCAGTTGGCGCAACATTTGGACGCCGGGCGCGACGTGGCGGTGATCTGCGAAGGCGATCCGTTCTTCTACGGTTCCTACATGTACCTGCACGATCGTTTGGCCGAACGTTATGTGGCTGAAGTGGTGCCGGGTGTGTGCTCGATGCTTGGCGGTGCTTCGGTATTGGGCGCGCCGCTGGTGTATCGCAATCAGAGTTTGTCGGTGCTGTCCGGCGTGCTGCCCCATGACGAACTCAAGCGTCGTCTAGCGGATGCGGACGCGGCGGTGATCATGAAGCTGGGGCGCAACTTCCCCAAGGTGCGCCAGGTGCTGGAAGAACTCGGTCTGGCCGGGCGTGCGCTGTACGTCGAACGCGCGACCATGGCCAACCAGAAAATCGTGCCGCTGGATGCAGTCGAGCCGATGTCCTCGCCCTACTTCTCGCTGATCATCGTCCCCGGCGAACGGTGGCAAGGGTGATGGGCCGTCCTGCTCCGGCCATTGTCATCCTCGGCAATGGCAGCCTCGCCACGGCGCGGCGGATTCAGCAGCGCTACCCGGACGCTTTGATTCACGGACTGGCCGGGCGGGTTGAAGGCGCCAACCGCGACTATCAGGAATTTGGCGCGACCCTGCGCGAACTCTATCAGCAAGACACGCCGATCATCGCCCTGTGCGCCGCCGGCATTGTCATCCGCACCCTGGCGCCGTTGCTCCTGGAAAAAGGCGCCGAGCCGCCAGTGCTCGCGGTGGCCGAAGACGGCAGCGCCGTAGTGCCGCTGCTCGGTGGCCTGGGTGGCGTGAATGTCTTGGCGCGGGAAATCGCCGCCGCGTTGGACGTCGCCGCCGCGATCACCACCAGCGGTGAATTGCGCTTCGGCACCTGCCTGCTCAACCCGTCCGCTGGTTATGCCTTGGGCGATCTGGAGCTGGGCAAGCGCTTCGTTTCGGATTTGCTCGCGGGTGAATCGGTGCGCATCGAAGGCCCGGCGCCGTGGCTGGCCGCGGCGCAGTTGCCGGAGGATCAGCAGGCGCGATTGGCGATTCATGTCGGGCATGCCGAGCGTGAGCCGAGTGCCAATGAACTGCTGATCTATCCGCGCAACGTGCTGGTGGCGTTGACGGCGGGGACGGCTGAAACCCTTCGCACCGCATTGCATGACGCGAATATTGCGCTGCAATCGCTGGCCTGTTTGTTGGCCGATGAACGCGAGATGGCCAACCCGGCCCTGCGCGAAGCGGCGCTGGAATTGGGTGTGCCGCTGCGATTCAGTGCCCGGCCCGGCAGCGTGCTTGAGCTGGCCCGCAGTGCAGTGCCGTCGCTGCTGACGTCGATTGAAATCAATGACTCGATGGCCATCGCCGTCGCCGCCGAACCTCTCGACCCACTGCTGCTCGGCCGCCCGCGTGGTCGTCTCGCCGTGATCGGCCTCGGCCCCGGCGCCGCCGAATTGATGGTGCCGGCGGTCAGGGCCGAACTGGCCCGGGCCAATGACATCCTGGGTTACGAAACCTACGTGCGCATGGCCGGGCCGTTCCGCGCCGATCAAGTGATGCACTGCACCGACAACCGCGAAGAGATGCAGCGTGCCCGCCACGCCTTCGAACTCGCGGCCCAGGGGCGTTCGGTGGTGGTGGTGTCGTCGGGTGATCCGGGCGTGTTCGCCATGGCTGCGGCGGTGCTCGAAGCCTTGCACGAATCCAGCGATGCCAACTGGCACAACGTCGATCTGGAAATCCTGCCCGGCGTTTCCGCGTCCCTGGCCACCGCCGCTCAGGCGGGTGCGCCACTGGGCCATGACTTCTGCGTGATGTCGCTGTCGGACAACCTCAAGCCGTGGGCGATCATCGAGAAACGACTGGATCTGGCCTCCCAGGCCGACTTGGCCCTGGCCTTCTACAACCCGATCTCCCGCTCACGTCCGTGGCAGCTGGGCCGCGCGCTGGAGATCGTCGCGCAGCACCGCACCGCCGAAACGCCGGTGGTGCTGGGGCGTGACATTGGCCGGCCGGGGCAGACATTGCGTGTCACCACGCTTGGCCAATTGACCCCGGACCAAGTGGACATGCGCACGATGGTGCTGGTCGGTTCGTCCACCACCTGCGTGTTCCCTCGCGCCGAGGGTGGTGCGTGGGTCTATACGCCGCGCTGGTACGGCGACAAGCCGACCTCTTGATGCACGACGCCTCCACTCGGAGGCGTTTTTTTGTTCATTTATTAGTTGGCACGATGTGATGTCGGGCTGGTTTTTGTGTGCCTGGCACTAAGTTTCAAGTTGTGTAGACATTAAATGAATTTGTTTGTGGTTTGAAAAGTTCTATGCGAACTATTAGTTTTGTTCCGTGCAGTGTGTTTGTTGTTATTAATTTTAATACTTTTCAGATGATTTCAATTGTGACTTGTTACTCCAGTTGCAAGTGGCGGTGTGTGCTTGTCTGATGGATCGTATTTAATAACTGCCAAGAAAAATCAATGCGAAGTTGAATGTCGAGGGATGAACATTTTTCGACGTGCCCACGCGTGTCCCATTTTTTATTCAATGGATAAGTTGTCATGGAAGAACGTAATTTGAATGCGCTGGCCCTGCCGGCCTGGATCGATATGGCTGAAGTCAGGTCGATACTGGCCGAAGCTGTTTCGATGCCCGAATTCAGTCACTTGGAACGGTATTTTCAGGCCTCCATTAGCGCCATGGATGTGTCCGAAGAACTCACGGCGGTCAAGCTGTTCGAAGACACCCTGACGTCGCTGATCAAGCAACTCGAGACACCGACGACCGGGGAGCAGACCAGGCTGATTGCAACGGTCAGGGAATACGCGGTGCGCTGCGAAAACACCGTCAACATGTTGGTCGGTACGCAACCGGAAGTGCCGAAGGTCATGCACTTTGTCTGGGTCGGTGGCAGCGAGTTCGGCGCCATTCAAAGGGATTACATGAACATCTGGCGCCAGGTGATGGTGCCCGAGGGGCATCGGTTCAACCTGTGGTACGACAGCGATGCATTGCTGGCCTTTGAGATGAATCGGGTCATCCATGAGAGCGCCAGGGTGCATGCCATGGAGGCGGGCGGCGCCACGGTAACGAAGCCGGCTGAACTGGCGGGGATGATCGAAGATCGGGCGCGGGTGCTCAAGTGGCAAATGGCTGAGCATCTCGCCCAGCCGCAATGGGCCGGCAAGGCCGATGAAGCGCGGATCGATTTGATGGTCAGGGCTTATGGCAAAGACAAGGATGTGCTCACGGCCTTCCGGCAAAAGTGCCTGGACAGTCACTTGGCCATGGTTGATGACAACACCCGCCTGCGCGATGTTCGCGATACGTTCCAGTCGCACTTTCTCTGGGATGTTTATCAGCGTGAAGTGGCGATGCGTGGCAATTTTGCAGCGGCCAGTGATGTGGTGCGCCTGCTGGCGGTGGATATTGAAGGTGGACGCTACAGCGACCTGGATTACTTGCCGGGGCTGATCAAGCCGATCGGCGGTGTCGATATCAGCAAGTTTAGCGATGGGGCAGCAATAGGCGTGTTGCAACTTCTGCTCAATCACAATGCGCTGCTGTTGCCGGGGCGCGATGTTAAACGCTACGAGGATCGAACCGGGAGCATCCCGGTGGAGCATCAAGAGGCACTGCGCAAGTTTGCCGAAAGTAAGCCCTCGGTTCATGACATTTTTGTCTTACCCAAAGACAATCGAGTCGCCGTGGACGGCATGCGCCTGGCGCGTGCCACGTTCGGTGATATGAATTCGCACATCATCGCCCACCCAAAGAGCGGAGCTGTGCAGCACACGCTGCAATTGATCCGTTTCCACTACGACTGCTTGCTTGAAGTCGAGCGAAGGCTGTTAGCTCTGGGAACTGATTTTGGAGATGCCCGGGTAGCGTCTGATCTTATTGTTGATGTCGTGCGCGATCGCTATGCACAACGTTCATTCCAGTCTAGTGATCCCAGTACCGTAATCAAAAATGTGACGGATGGAATCAGCGCTTATTACCGGGATGGAATACGGCCGGAAGCTCGTGGAACCGTTGCGATGACTGGCCCTGGTGCGACGGTACTCGGTCTTGCAGAATTTGGCGAAATGCACCTTTCGCCTAGCGGGGCTGCAACCATCAGGGTGGACATGCAACTGAAGGAAGGTTTCAACGATCTGACCGAAGAAGACAAAATTTCTGGTTGGTCAGTCAACGACAATCCACAGGAATGGCTGCAACAAGAACAGGAAAAATGGACCGCCGGCCGCTACAAAACCCGTTACGCCGGTGACCTTGCCGAGTTGCTCAAAGGCCAGGCCCTGACCTTCGAAAAAGGCTGGCCGGTGATCGAGGGGCGTCCGGTCCTGGATACCCCGTTATTGCAACGCTGGGTCGATGAATCGGGTGAATCCTTCGTCCGCGCCATGACCGATAAATTGACCGGCGAGGTTCGCCTTCAAGGGCGGCTGCGTGTCAGTTTCGAAGAGCGCCAGCGGATCCGCGCACAAGCGCCGGTCGAACTGCCGTCGTCAATTGGTGCTCAGCCGCTGGGCAACTTTAACGAACTGTTCGCCCGTATCGCCCATGGTTCACTGCCGCTGAACCAACTGAGCCCGGTGCACCGGGTGTATCTCGGCGGTTTGTTCGGCGCCCAAACCCTGGACGATGCGGGGTTTGCCGACACCTGGCAGCGCAGCCGCGAGCTGGCACAGAACACCGTCGAGCGCGGTCTTGCGCAGCGCTACCTCGCGATTGAGCAAGCGTTGCTCAGCCAGAACAGTCCCGCTTTTGCCGCTGGTTTCGCCGAAGGACAAGCGCGTTTCGAAGTCTCGGCGCAAAACGCCAAAACCCTCAAGGCTCTGGCCTTTACCCAACCGTTGAGTGTGCGCGCGTGGGGCGAGCACATCGCTCGGATCCGCCTGCAAACCGAACACGAATTACGCATCCAGGTTCTGGACCGCAGTGCTTCCGTGCTGGAACGTTTTGTCGCGGCGGGCGCGTCGTCCGCCAAGATGATGCCGCAGGGGCTTTTGATTCGCGCAGAAGGCGACCCCGGCCGGCACTGCTATCCGCTGGTGCTGACCCTGGCGGCGGCGCTGTCGAAGGACGCGTCGGCAGTAGACGCAATGATCGCTCGCGTGGCCAACGCGAACCTGGACCCGAATGCCAACGATAGCCACGTGTTTCTGCGCACCCTGGATGAGTTGCGGACGGTGGCGATGGTCGAGACCGGTACGCCGGCCGGTCAGTTGCGGCTGGACCAGCTTCTGCGAACGCTGGAAGACAGTGCTAGCACCCGCACATTGATGGTCAATACCGACAACCACTCGATGCTGATCGCCAAAGTGGTCGACGGAGCATCAAGCAGCTACCGGTTCTATGACCCGAACTTTGGCATCTTTGGTTTTACAGAGGCTCAAGCTCTGCGCCGCGGCCTCCAGCAGTTTCTCGGCGATCCGGGCATCAGTGGCCTGTACGGCATCAGCCCGTCGGTGGATGCGACCTACCATGTGCTCGATCTCAATGGCTCGCGAATCGCCGAGAGGTCGCTGCCGTCGCATGTTGCAGTATCTGCATTGCTGGAACATGCCCCACTGAGTGGCGACACGGCGGTCACGCCATGGGCGCATCACGCGGCATTGCGCGCACGCTCCCTGTCGGAAAATGCCCGTCTGGGTCAGGGGCTGGCGGATCTGGAAGGCCAAAACTGGGCCCGGCAACTGGATGAAGTGACCTCCCGGCTGCGCCTGGAAAACAGCCTGGGTCGTGAATTCATCCCAATGATCGAAACCGCACAAACCAACGCCGCCGGCCAAGTCACGGTGTCGATGGTCAACGTCAAGAATTCGCAGACGGTGATGAGTGTCACCACGGCCGACACTCGCCTGATCCGGATCAAATCCTATCTGCGCGAACGTTTTCTGGCGCTGGGCCAACCCGCCGAAGCTTCGCCGGTCAATACACTGAACGCCGGTTTCGCGATCCAGTCCCTGATGCTCGCACTGCATCAGCGCGAGGGCGCATTGAGCGCCGATAACGCGCCGTTGGCGCTGTCCGTGCGGCTGCACAGCTATGTCGTTTACGCACAAATGATTCACGGCGTTGTCAGTGATGTGGTCGGCGTCATACGGCTGGTGCGTGAGGCCTTGAGAAACGAGAAGGTGATCGCCGCCACGACGTCCAGTGTGGTCGGTCGCGCGCTGGGCCGGGCCGTTGGTGAGGGCATCGGCCATCTGCTGGCCGTTGCCAGCGTCGGGTTCGATATCTATGAACTGGCCAACGCCGATGACCCCGCGCAAATCGCGCGTATCGGTACTCAGCTGTTTTTTGATTCGGTGGGGCTGGTACTCGGAGTGGGTGGGCTGGCCGTCGGCGGCACCGCCGGTGCTTTTGCCGGAGCAGTCGCGGTGCCATTGGCAGGAATCGGTTTTGGCGTTTCAGCCCTGGTCAATAACTACAGCTCGATCCTTCTGAAGTCGCAGAGCGTCGGCAAGTATTTCTACAGGTTGAAGTCCGCCTACGAGGATGGCGGTCACCTGGTGTTCAATGGCGTGTTGTGGCCAAGGCCGGAGGTCGTGACCACCACGATTGAACTACGCCGTCGGAATATCCAGTTCGACACGCATAAGTTGTTTCCCTCGCGGCGAAACGGGCCAGGCTTGCCGGACTATGTGGTCGACAGGTCCCGGGGGATTGATCTACGGGATAATTGGGGCTTGCTCGACTTTGCCTTGATTGATGGCGGCATTGACCCTAATACCGACCAGCCCGGTGATGAAGTGATCACCAGGGTCGTGCTGCCGAGCACGCCCAAACGTCATTACGGGTTTGAGTATCAGTTGCTGCCTGGTGCCGTGAACCGGCATGACAAAGGCTTCGACGAGGCACGCGAGCTGGAGTTCGATGGTCGGGGCAACCGCCAGTTTTACTTCACTCCCTGGACCCCTTTCGAATATATCGTCTACAAACTATTGCCAGTCTATGAACCCACGCAAATCAGTGTGCACCTGGATAAAGTCGTCACCTCGTTGTCCGTCTGGCCAATTCTTGCTGAATGCCATGGCCTGGTCTCCTATGACATTGAAGGCGTCGGCGGACAATGCTCTCTCACGCTCATCCCGGGCATTGCCAGCGTGCAGCTGACCACCTTGAAAGGCTCTGGCGCGATGCGTTGGATGATTGGCGCGGCCTGGGTCAATGAACGAAGCGTGGTTGTGGGTGACTCGACGCTGAAAGTGGGTGGCATTGAAGTCACGGTCGAAGCGGGCAACGAAATCTATCTGCTGCTTGAAGGCGGTCAGGTGTTCCAGGTCGATCGGGCGAAGCGCCAGTTGGTCCTGACGCAACTGAATATCAGCGACAAGACCGACTTGGCAGCCTTGCGAGAACAATTGGCCAAACTGGGTGATGATCACCGAATCCCCACCCCCTATCTGCCGTTGCAGCACTTCACCGCGCCTTTCAGTGACCCGGCGGCACCGGTTCGAACCCGGGCTTTCTACGACGTAGCGAAAAAACGGACGCTGTACGCGCGCAACCTGCCTGCCGCTGTCCGCGAGGAACTTCAGCTCGGCACGGTGGTGGGCGACCACGTGTATTTCTATCATCGTGAACACACGAGCATCTGGCGCGTCGATGTATCCACCGGGCTGGTCAACCGTCGCTACCGGTTGCTCAATCCTCAGTCGGGTTCGACCCTGATCGCTTGTGAGAGTGCGGGGTCGACGGTGCGAGTTGTGCAGCAGGTGATGGGTAATAACGGCCAGTCCTATAGCCTGGTCTATTTGGTACAGGGCGATCAGATCCATATGAGCGCCGTATCGACAATGGTGAGCGACGCAGATCAGGAGGACCCGTACTGGTATGCCTGGAATGACTTCCTGGCGCTGTTCAGCTTGAGCGATGTTTATGCGGATGCCACGCCGAACATGGCTTCGGATGTCAAACAGTGGCAACCGCCGCTGTACCTCGCATTGCAGGCCCACTTGAAGACTCGGATCTACACCTCCTGGTTGCGCATCCGTGACAACTGGATGATTGTCAGTGCTGACCCTGTCGCTGATAACGCTGTGTTGCTAATGCCAGAGACGGATCAGCACGACAGCTTCCTGATCTACACCATTTCTCTCGGGCGGCTGCGACGCGGCACTCGAGGCGAGGGAGACAGGATCACCGTCGAGACAGTGCTGGACGGCATCAAGAGCTTGACGGCACAGGGGCGCAGCTACCTGGTGGTGACCGACTCCGGCCTGATGTTTGATGCACGCGGCTCCGGGACGGTGGAACTCTGCGGGGTCAACCTGACGTGGCTGGAAAAGCAGGCTAATTGGCTGAGCGAGTTGGCATTGCTGGCCGAGCAGTATCAGGTGGCAGGCATCGAGGTGACGGGATTGACCACGTCCCGGGGAAGCGCGCTGGTCGGCTGGTATCAGGACAAGCGTTTGCTGTTGGTCGATGCTCAGAGCGACCAGGGCTTGCGTTTCCTGGCAACCACCCCGGACCAACGCTACGCCTGGTTGTTCGCACCGACGACTGGCCAGCTTTATCGCCAAGCCTATCTGGATAACGAACAACTGAGCGCGGCATTTGCCCAGGGCACGCGCCTGCTATCAGGCCATCCGTTGGCCGCCGCGCAGCGCGAGTGGTCAGAATGGACGTTTGCCGAGGTCGAGCTGCATGGCAGCGGCCTGAGGGGCGTGACCCGCGATGGCATTCAGCTTGATTTGCAATACGGTCTTCAAGCCCGCATCGTCGGTGTCACGGAGAAATGGCTCCGGGCCAATGCCGCAACGTTTGATCCGAGGCACGACCGTGCAAGAGCTGCTCTGAAAACGCTGGTCAGCCAGCACCCGCATCACCCTAATGTGTCCATCGGCAATCGCTTCAGCCGTGACTGGTATGTGAGCGACATTGATGAGGTGGTGGGCGTGAGTGGCTCCAAGCTTGACATGCGATTGCTGGGTGTTCGCAACCTGGGTGTCGGCAACAAAACCATGGCATTGGTGCATGAAGTGCCGACTGAGCTGACTTACAACTCATCCAAGGTCGTGTGGGTGCAGCCGAGCTTCGCCCGGCGTGAGGGTGACGTGCTGACCCTGCGACTGCAGGGCAGCTTCACCGACCTGGAGCCACTGCTGCCTGATGGCGTCACACAATTGGTCCTGGGCACGGGCTCGGATTCGCTGAGTTGTCGCGTATCGCTTGCGGTCTGGCAGCGTCTGGAATGCCTGGTGCTGGATGCCTCCGGGCGATCATCGGACGGTGCGGCCGGGCCGTCCACCACCCTGATCATGGACGTCGGTCCTCAGGATCTGTGGCGCGTGGATCAGGTTGACGGGCAGTTGCTGTTCACCGATCCGGACTCAGGCCACAGCCTGGTCCTGAGCGAGGTGGAATCGGCTGATCCAGCTTCGCGCAGCCAGGTAAGCCTGGGCCTGCACGTGCTGGGTGAAACACGAACCGTGAGCCTGGAGCAATTGATCGGGGCGCTGAGCGTCGGTCAGGTTGATTCGCTGGCGGCGCTGGTCCGGCGGATAAACCCGAAGTGACAGGGCTTCGGCAGTCCGTGTAAATGAAAACGCCGCAGGTTATTCAAACCTGCGGCGTTTTTTTTCACGGTCACTTTTCAAGACGTGGCATTCAGGGCACCAGGTAACCCCTGACCCCGGTAAAGATGATTTGTGCCGCCAGGGCGCAGACGAACAGGCCCATCAAGCGGCTGACGATCTGCAAGCCCTGATCACCGAGGATGCGTTCGATACGGTTGGACAGGTAAAGCACCACGCCCACGGTGAGGCTGGCCATGGCAATGCTGAGGATGGCCGTGAGTTTGTCATCCCAATGCGGCTGGCTGACGCCCATCACCAGCAGCGCACCGATGGTGCCGGGGCCGACGGTCAGGGGAATGGTCAGCGGCACGATGGTCACGTCTTGTTGCACGTTGTCGGTCTGCACCACGGATTTGCCTTGGGCCATGCCGAGCGCGGAGATGAACAGCACACTGCCGGCGCCGATGCGAAAGGCATCCACCGTGATCCCGAACACGTCGAAGATCACTCGCCCGAACAGGTACAGCAAGACGCTCGAGATCAGGGTCGCCAGGGCCACTTTCCAGGCCAGGCGACGTTGCTCCTTGCGTGAGTAACCGCGGGTCAGGCTGATGAAGCAGGACAATACGAAGAACGGGCTGTAGAGCACCAACATCTTCAGGTAAACGCTGAATAACACGTGGAGCATGGTTGGAACTCGCAGCAAGAGAGTTGAGGCGGAGTCTATCAGTCGATACGTGGCCCGTGGGATATGTTTCAAGCGTCTTTTTTACCTTCGTTCTTGCGCTGCTCCAGTGTGTTCAGGGGGTGGTTTCTTAGTTGCGAAAGTTGATTAAGGATAATGTTACAGCTTTCAGTTTGTTGGTTTTTTAGAGCTTGGTTAGAGTGGGTTCCACAAGCTCATGATGAGTTTGATTAATTATTTAACAAGGAGTTTGTTATGTACAACCAATCTATTCGTGACAGCTATGTTGCTACTTGCCTGAAAAATATTGAAGCGTATGAAGTTGATGCCCCGGAAGTTTCCCGTCCGCGTGGCTTTCTAATGGCGCAACCGCCTGTTGAAGAGCCGAGCAAAGCGTCTATTGTGGGCGAAGCCGTTGTAACGTTCACCGGTAATCTCAGTGCGGAAAATCGCTCGGATGCTCAGAACGCCTTTCTGTTCGCTTCCCTGGTAGCAAACAAGAAATACCCGTTGCAACATCAGGGTAAAGAAAATTACGAGATGTTCCGCGAAGTGATGACCAGTTGCGGTTGGACGCCAGTCACCAAGTTCTACAGTGATTTGAATGTGTCCGGGACCAGCGTCCGTATGGATAAGTTGGTACTGGAGATCCTGGGCTCGGTCGTCGCCGGTGTCGCCCTGCCGGGCCCGACCAGTGCACTGATGCTCAAGGTCGCGGGGGATGCCATTTCCGCTTTGCAGAAACGCGATACCGCGCTGACCACGTATGAGCGAAACCTGCTGGAAAACGGTATTGGCGGTGTCGCCACCGGTGCGTGCACTGAAGTTAATGGCGAGGCGATCATGGCCGTAGGCGCGGTGCGTTTCATGCGTCGAAACTCGTCGACCAAAGTGCTGTTCGTGGATGTAGATATTCGTGATGCGAAACTGTATCGCGGTGAAACCATGTTTGCCAAAAACGATATGGTCGCTAATCAGGCTCGCGAAGCGATCAAGACTAAACTGGGCTTGAATATCGAGAAGAAGATTGAAGATTACGAAATCTGATTAATTCGTGACGGAGCGGCCAGGTATCGGCCGCTCTTTCAATAGTACGGGGGTTGAATGGATTACAAATTTTCCTTTTTGGTCGTTGGCAGTGCGCTCGTTATTATTCCTGGCGCGGATAAAAGTGTCGTCGGCACAGACATGCTCAACTCTGTATTGCTGGCGCAACTGGTTGCCAACAAAGAAGTTGAAAAGCACCCGCAACGCAATTGGTACGATGCTTATTTGCAAGTGCTGGATGATTTCTGGCTGCGGTATGCAAAAGCACAGCAGAAATGGCGGATAACCGGCGATAGTGCTGAGTCTGCGGTCGACTGGATCGTCGGCGCGATGGGCAAGGGTGAAATGAGCGAAGGACAACTCATTGCTGCAGCCTTGAAGCAGGTAGCAGGTTTGCCGGGGACCGAGCCTGCCATCGGCTTACTGCGTAAACACCTGCAAAACGCTATCGATGGACAGCGGGAGGACACGGAAGCGTCCTCGAAAAATGCACGTTTGCTGGTGCTCCTGGCGCAATCGGCGACTTCACTCACCAGTGTGTATTTCGAGTTTCAATCCCATCAGGCCGTCGGCCCCAACCCCTTCGCCCAGTTGCATACAGCCCTGGACGTGCCAGGCTCTGTGTCCATGCGCTACGACCAGGCGAAACTGGCCGAAACCCGCTATAGCCCCGTGCGTGACCTTATTGCCCAGAAAGTTCGGGACAGGCTCAAGGACAATGTCGCAGTGATAACAGTGAGCGAGAAGTCGCAGCCCTGAGTCTTGAGATGCCGAACAGCCTGGACCTGCCGCGAGAGCGGCTTCAGAACGTCGAGGCTGTACGATTCTGCTGATCGCGCTGGGCCACCCAGTGTTCGATCAGTTCACGCAACTGCGACAACTCCACCGGTTTGGCCATGTGCCCGTCCATACCCGCCTGGCGCGCGCGTTCTTTGTGCTCGGCGAGGATGTGTGCGGTCAACGCCACCACCGGGGTGCGAATCCGTTGGTTGCCGACTTCCCACGCCCGCAATTGCTGGGTGGCGGAGAAGCCGTCGAGGATCGGCATTTCGCAATCCATCAACACCAGGTCGTAGCGTTGGGCCTTCATCGCCTGCAAGGCCTCTTCGCCGTTGCTGGCGGTGTCCGGTTGCAGGTTGAGCTTGCCCAGCATGCCGCGAATGACCTTGGTCGAGATGCTGTTGTCTTCGGCCACCAGGATCCTGAAGTCGCTCGGCACCTTGACCGGCAGGGTCGGGCCGGCGGGCAGGTGATGGTTCACGACCTGGCCTTTGTTGCGCTGGTTCAGCTCATCCGCCAGGGTGGTCTTGAGGGTGTAGCCGGCCACCGGTTTGGCGAGGATGCGCTTGATCCCCGAGTTGCGGGCGATGATCTTGCTCGGCGCATTGCTGATGCCGGTGAGCATGATCAGCAGGATGTCGTGGTTCAGGCTCGGGTCTTCCTTGATCTTGGCCGCCAGTTGCATGCCGGTCATGCCGGGCATGTTCTGGTCCAGCAGGACCACGTCGAAGTAGTCGCGCAGGTGCGCCTTGGTGCGCAGCAACGCCAACGCCTCCTTGCCGGATGGCACGGCGCTGACGTTCAGGCCCCAGGCGCTGCATTGCTGCACCAGCACCTTGCGACAGGTGTCGTTGTCGTCCACCACCAGCACCCGCGCGCCTTGCAACGGGCTGTCGAGGTCGGAGGTCGGGTGTTCCAGGCGATCCGGGTCCAGCGGCAAGGTCAGCCATAAGGTGCTGCCCTGATTGGTGCCGCTCTTGATCCCGAATTCCCCTTGCATCAGGCGAATCAACTGACGGGCGATCACCAGCCCCAGGTTGCCGCCCAGGCGCGTGGCCGAGAGGAAATGCTTGCTGTGCAACTCGGCGTGCATCAACGCATCGCGTTCCTCGGCTTCCATCGGCACGCCGCTGTCCTGCACGGCGATGCGCAGGCGTGGTTTGGCGCTGCGTTCGTCGAGGGCGACGACGATCAGGATTTCGCCTTCGTCGGTCTTTTTCAGGGCGTTTTCCAGCAGGCTCAGCAGGGTCTGGCGCAGGCGCGTCGGATCACCGCTGATCACCCGTGGCACTTGCGGCTGGATAAAGCTGATCAGCTCGACGTTCTGCTGTTCGGCCTTGGCCCGGAAGATACTCAGGCAGTCTTCGATCAGGGCATTGAGGTCGAATTGCACGTCGTCCAGTTCGATCTGCCCGGACTCGAGCTTGGAGATGTCGAGAATCTCGTTGATCAGGGTCAGCAGTTCGTTGCCGGCGCTGTGGATGGTCTGCACGTAATCCCGCTGCTTGACCGACAGCGGCGTACCCAGCAGCAGTTCGGTCATGCCCAATACGCCATTCATCGGCGTGCGGATCTCGTGGCTGATCTTGGCCAGGAACTCGGCCTTGGCGTTGATCTCGGCATTGCTGGCGGCCAGGTCACGGCTGACGCTGAAGCGGTCTTCGGTGATGCTGCGCTGGCGCTCGCCCAGGGCGATGCTCATCAACAGGCCGCTGATGCAGATGAAGGCCAGCAAGGTGATGATCAGGCCTTGCGGCGCCACCAGGGTCAGCCCCAACAGTGCCGGGAGGATGATCAGCGCGCCGATGTTGAACACCACCATGGCCGCCACGAACAGGCGCGCCGGGCGATAGCCTTTTTGCCAGTGGAAGGCGCTGACGAACAGCATGCTCAAGCCTGCGAGCGCGACGAGGGCGTAGGTGATGATGTTCAACGGCAGGGTGTTGACGAACAACAGCAGCAGCCCGCAGACCACCGTGAACAGAATGGCCCCGAGCAGCAATTTGTTCAGCGGGTGCGGGCCCAGCGGCGCGAAGAAGCGGTAGGCGAACATCAGGCCGCACGGCGCGGTCAGCAGCAAGGCGAGATAGGCGCCGGGGGTCTGGACCGCGTGCCAGTTCGGCAGCCACGGTCCGGCCAGGTTCAGCAGCAGGATCAGGCTGAGCATCAGCAGGAATTCGCACGCGGCCAGCCACAGGCTGCTGCGCGAGCGGGTGTAGGCGTAGCGCACGATGTTGTGCAGGATCAGCATGGCGATGCAGCCGAACAGCAGGCCATAGATCAGCGTGAGGTTCTGATTGGCGGCGGTCATTACTGCCGATTGCAGGGTGATGTAAGGCCGCAATTGGTGTTCGGACACCAGTCGCAGGTAGACGTCGAGGGGTTTGTCGCTTTGCGGCAGCGGCAACATGAAGTCGCTGCTGGGTAATGGCCGATCGGCCTGGGGCTGCTGGGTGCCGGTGTTCAGTTGCTCGACCAGCTTTTCGCCGTCCAGCACATACAGATTGAGGTGTGACAGGTCCGGGGCGAACACCCGCAGCAATTGTTCGTGCTTGCCGGGGGCCAGGCGAAAACGCAGCCATAACGCACCGTCGGGCTCGGCCGCGGTGAGGCGGTCAAGTTCGATGGGGCTGAATTGATTGGTGAAGCGGGCGGAACGGATGTCGCTCAGCGCCAGGTCGCCCTGTTCGTCGAGCAATACCGACCAGCCACTGCCTTGCGCGGCCTGGGCCGGGAGCATGCAGAGCAAGGTCAACAGAGTGACGGTAAGACCTATGGCAATCCTGAGCCAGCGCACGGCGAAATCCCTTCGTAGGTTGATGCCAGAATATAACTATGCGCGGCGCTGGAACAGTCCGGCAAGGGCATCACGCCCTTGCCTGGCCGAATGGCTGGCCTATTCCTGATTTTCGCCACGCTCGCGGGCAATGGCACGGTAGCCAATGTCCTTGCGATAGAAGCTGCCTTCCCAGTCGATCTTCGCCGCCAGCTTGTAAGCCTGCTGCTGGGCCGCATCGACGCTGGCGCCCATGGCCGTGGCGCACAACACCCGACCTCCGGCCGTTACCACCTGGCCGTCCTTCAGCGCGGTACCGGCGTGGAAGACTTTGCCTTCCAGTGCCGCCGCTGCTTCCAGACCGTTGATCGCCACGCCTTTAGCGTAGTCGCCCGGATAGCCGCCTGCCGCCAATACAATGCCGACGCTCGGACGTGGATCCCATTGCGCTTCGACCTTGTCCAGGGCTTGCGCCAGGGCCGCTTCGACCAGCAATACCAGGCTCGACTGCAAGCGCAGCATCACCGGTTGGGTCTCAGGGTCGCCGAAACGGCAGTTGAACTCGATAACTTTTGGGTTACCGGCTTTGTCGATCATCAGGCCGGCGTAGAGGAAACCGGTGTAGACGTTGCCTTCATCGGCCATGCCGCGCACGGTTGGCCAGATCACCAGGTCCATCACGCGCTTGTGCACTTCAGCGGTCACGACCGGGGCAGGGGAGTAAGCACCCATGCCGCCGGTGTTCGGGCCGGTGTCGCCGTCGCCGACGCGTTTGTGGTCCTGGCTGGTGGCCATCGGCAATACGTTCTTGCCGTCGACCATGACGATGAAGCTGGCTTCTTCGCCGTCGAGGAATTCTTCGATCACCACGCGGGAACCGGCGTCGCCGAACGCGTTGCCGGCGAGCATGTCGCGCACGGCGTCTTCGGCTTCGGCCAGAGTCATGGCGACGATCACGCCTTTACCGGCGGCCAGGCCGTCGGCCTTGATCACGATCGGTGCGCCTTTTTCACGCAGATAAGCCAGGGCCGGCTCGATCTCGGTGAAGTTCTGGTAGTCGGCGGTCGGGATCTTGTGGCGCGCCAGGAAATCCTTGGTAAACGCTTTCGAGCCTTCCAGCTGGGCAGCGCCCGCGGTCGGGCCGAAGCAATCCAGGCCACGGGCGCGGAACAGGTCGACAACACCGGCAACCAACGGGACTTCCGGGCCGACGATGGTCAGGGAAACGTTCTTCTCGGCAAAGTCGGCCAACTGCTCAAGGGCCAGCACGTCGATGGCGACGTTCTCGCATTTGGCTTCGATGGCCGTACCAGCGTTGCCCGGCGCGACGAAAACCTTCTGCACGCGCGGATCCTGAGCCACTTTCCAGGCCAGGGCGTGTTCACGGCCACCGCTGCCAATGATCAAAATGTTCAAAAGAAGACTCCTTCGGAGAAGCTGCAAGCTGCAAGCGGCAAGTTGAGAGCAATCTGTATCGCTCTGAAGTGCGGCGTGCAGCTCTGAATTAGTAAGGCTGCAAGTGGCAGTAAGAGCTACGCAGGTCGGCTTTTACTTGTCGCTTGCAGCTTGGGACTTGTCGCTGCACTCAGTGCCTGAAATGGCGCATGCCGGTGAAGACCATGGCGATGCCGGCTTCGTCAGCGGCAGCAATCACTTCCGCATCACGCATCGAGCCGCCTGGCTGGATCACGGCGGTGATACCGACCTTGGCCGCATTGTCCAGGCCGTCGCGGAACGGGAAGAACGCGTCCGATGCCATCACCGAGCCCGCCACTTGCAAACCGGCGTGTTCAGCCTTGATCGCGGCGATACGCGCGGAGTTCACACGGCTCATCTGGCCAGCGCCGACACCGATGGTCTGACGGTTCTTGGCGTAGACGATGGCGTTGGATTTAACGTACTTGGCTACTTTCCAGGCGAAGATCAGGTCGTTGATTTCCTGTTCGGTCGGCGCACGCTTGGTCACGACTTTCAGGTCTGCGCTGCTGATCATGCCGACGTCGCGGCTCTGTACCAGCAAGCCGCCGTTGACGCGCTTGTAGTCCCAGGCAGCGGCGCGATCAGCCGACCACTCGCCGCAGGCCAGCAGGCGCACGTTGGCTTTGGCCGCCACGATGGCGCGAGCTTCTGCGCTGACGGATGGCGCGATGATGACTTCGACGAATTGACGCTCGACGATGGCCTTGGCGGTTTCAGCATCCAGCTCGCGGTTGAAGGCGATGATGCCGCCGAACGCCGATTCGGTGTCGGTGGCATAAGCCAGTTCGTAAGCCTGACGGATGCCGCCTTCGGCGTCCGGGCTGACCGCAACGCCGCACGGGTTGGCGTGCTTGACGATCACGCAGGCCGGCTTGACGAAGCTTTTTACGCATTCCAGCGCGGCGTCGGTGTCGGCCACGTTGTTGTACGACAGTTCTTTGCCTTGCAGTTGGGTCGCGGTGGCGATGCCGACTTCGGCAGGCTTGGCTTCCACGTAGAACGCCGCGCTCTGGTGCGGGTTCTCGCCGTAGCGCATTTCCTGCGCCTTGACGAACTGGCTGTTGAACGTGCGCGGGAACTCGCTGCGACCTTCGGTGCTGAGTGTTTCAGCGGCCTGGTTCACGGTGCCCATGTAGTTGGCGATCATGCCGTCGTAGGCGGCGGTGTGTTCGAAGGCCTTGAGCATCAGGTCGAAACGCTGTGCGTAGGTCAGGCCGCCGGCCTTGAGGCTTTCCAGGACGTTGGCGTAGTCGCTGGCATTCACCACGATGGCCACGTCTTTATGGTTTTTTGCCGCCGAACGGACCATGGTCGGGCCGCCGATGTCGATGTTTTCGATGGCGGTCGGCAGGTCGCAGCCTGGCTTGTTGATGGTGGCTTCGAACGGGTACAGGTTGACCGCCACCAGATCGATCGGCTTGATGCCGTGCTCGTTCATGATGGCGTCGTCGATACCGCGACGACCGAGGATCCCACCGTGGATTTTCGGGTGCAGGGTCTTGACCCGACCGTCCATCATTTCTGCGAAACCGGTGTAATCCGCGACTTCCACTGCGGCAACGCCGTTGTCACGCAGCAGCTTGAACGTCCCGCCGGTGGAGAGGATCTCGACACCCAGGGCTTCGAGCTCCTTGGCGAATTCGAGGATCCCGGTCTTGTCGGAGACGCTGATCAAGGCGCGGCGGATCGGCAGGCGGGTAGTCTGGTCGGTCATTTCAATTTCCATCAAAAGCAAAGGAGTCAGCAAAAAAGGCGACCGTTTTTACGCGGGCGCCTTTCTGGTTTGATTGAATGCTTACAGCAAATCGTACTGCTTGAGTTTCTTGCGCAGCGTGCCTCGGTTCAGCCCGAGCAGCTCGCTGGCCTTGGTCTGGTTGCCCTTGACATAGTTCATCACGCACTCGAGCAGGGGAGCCTCGACTTCGGAGAGCACCAGGTTGTACACATCCGTGACGGCAGCGCCCTCAAGGTGGGCGAAATAATTGTGCAGCGCCTTCTCGACACTCCCGCGAAGGGTCTGGCCTTCTTCGCTCGGCGTATTGAGGTGCTGTTTCAAATTCACGTTGTCGCTCACGGGTGTTGTTCCACTCACTAAAGTCTCGGTCATCATCGTCATGCGGCCACCCCTTCTCCGTCCCCTGTCAGGCTCTTGTAACGTTCGGCGAAGAACTCCCGGACGTTGGCGCATTGTGTTTCCGTACCATCCAAACGATTGAAGTGGGCGCGGAACTCCCTGGCGCCCGGCAGGGTTGCGAGGTACCAGCCCACATGCTTGCGGGCAATGCGTACGCCCATCACGTCTCCGTAGAAAGCGTGCAGCGCGGCCAGATGCTCAAGCAGAATACGTTCCACCTCGATCAGTTCCGGTGCCGGGAGTTTTTCGCCGGTCCGCAGAAAATGGTCGATCTCACGGAAAATCCATGGCCGCCCCTGGGCGGCCCGGCCTATCAACAGGCCATCGGCACCGGTCGCGTCGAGCACGTACCGGGCCTTCTCGGGTGAATCGATGTCGCCATTGGCGAAGACCGGGATCGACACCGCCTGCTTGATCGCGGCAATGGTGTCGTACTCGGCCTCGCCGGTGTACAGGTCGGCCCGGGTGCGGCCATGGACCGCCAGCGCCGTGATGCCTGCCTGCTCGGCGATCTTCGCCACGGTCAGGCCGTTCTTGTTGTCCCGGTCCCAACCCGTGCGGATCTTCAACGTGACCGGCACATCCACCGCAGCCACCACGGCCTGCAGGATCTCGGTCACCAATGCTTCATCTTTCAACAGCGCGGAACCGGCGGCCTTGTTGCAGACCTTCTTCGCCGGACAGCCCATGTTGATATCAATAATCTGTGCGCCCAGTTCCACGTTGGCCCGGGCCGCGTCCGCCAGCATTTGCGCATCGCCACCGGCGATCTGTACCGAGCGTGGCTCGGGATCACCTTCGTGGATCATGCGCATCCGCGATTTGCGGGTGTTCCACAAGCTCATGTCGCTGGTGACCATTTCCGAGACTACAAGCCCTGCGCCCAGTCGCTTGCACAGCTGACGAAAGGGCTGGTCGGTGACCCCCGCCATCGGGGCGAGGATCAAGCCGTTGTGCAATGTATATGGACCGATGCGTACCGCCGACATAGGACTTCCCTGTTGTGGGGCCGGATCATTAGAGTTCGAAAAAGGGTTGGCATGATACCCGCTCTCGATGACTGGTTAAAGGCTGAATTGAACAAAATCTGAACAGTTATTCTGTTATCGCCAGCGGTTTGGTTCGCAGGGGTGAAGTCAGAAAACCGCCGTCAATCCCGCAACACTGAAGCGTTTCACTCGGGTGAATGGAAGCTCAGGCTGTAGTTCACCGCTTTGGGGCCTGGATCGAGGATGTCCAGCGCGATGTGGATCGGCGTCTGTGGTGGCATCTCGGCCATGCCTTCGAGGTCACCGTTGAGGTACTCGCCGGGTTTGAAGCGACGACTGGCGATCAGGTGGCCGTTGAGGTCGGCAAAGCGCAGTTCCAGCAGCGGGAAGGGCTGGGAGAACGCCGCGCGGTTATAGATGATCGCATCCACCACCAGCGCGCCGCTGAAGTCCGGGTGGCTGCGCACCACCAGGTTGCTGCTTTTGACCTTGGCGATGTCGACCTTGGACGGCACCGTGCAGCCGATGTGCGGGCACAGTTGCTGGAACCACGGGCGGTATTGGTCCTGGCGCGCCAGTTCTTCGAAATGGTAGGCCACGTACTGGCCGACGAGGGCGCCGACGCCGAGCAGGATCAGCACCAGCCAGAAAAACCGTCGGCCCCACGGCGAGCGGCGTTTTTGCCAATCGAGTTGCAGCGGGTCGTCAGACAGGTCGAGCAAGGCTTCGTCACGCTCGGTCGCCTCGCTGCGTTCGTGTCGCTTGCGCAAGGGGACAATCGGAGGCAGGTCGTCGTCAGTGGTAGCGGCGGCCGACAGACGATCATGGCGCAGCGGCGTGTCGAGTGGATCATTCAGGCGCAGGTGCGGCACCTGGGGCTCGTCGTCCAGATCAACCGGTTCCAGCGAGAACGAAGGTTCGGTGCGCGAGTGCTTGCCCGGATCAGCTTGCGTTTCCCGTTGGTCGGCTTCGACGGCCTGGGCGCGATCGGCGGCCGATTCGCTGAACAGGCTGTCGGACCAGGGCTCGTCGTCGTGCTCGACACTGTCCCGGCGCGCGCTCAAGGTGTCTTCGCGGTGCTGGCCGAATTCCTTGGTGGGCTGGATTTCCCGCTGTTCGAGCCGGGCCAGTTCCTGGTCCAGGTCGAGGCTGTCCAGGTCCATTTCGGCGGCGGACCACTGCTTTTGGCTGATGGCCCGTACCGGCGGCTCGACGATGGCCGGGGCGACCGGTGTGACAGCGTCTTTGCCGGCCCGCTGCTCAAGCAGTTGCTTGGCGGCGTTGAACACCTGCAAGCAGGAGCCACAGCGAACCACCCCACGGGCCACGCTCAATTGGGCATGGCTGACGCGGAAGCTGGTTTGGCAATGCGGGCACTGGGTGACGAAGCTATCGGTCATGCGGCGATCCGGATTATGCAGGCGCTCATTCTAGCGCCGACGGCCAGTGATGCGCACCCAGCCATCGCGATTGGCAATCGGGTCCAGATCGAAGTCCTGGGCGTAGGCCTTGGCCACTTCTTCGCCTTGTTCGGCGAGGATGCCGGACAACGCCAGGCGGCCACCCGGTTTGACCAGGCTCGACAGTTGCGGCGCCAGGGACACCAGCGGCCCCGCCAGGATATTGGCCACCAGCACGTCGGCCTGCACCTGCGGCAGATCTTGCGGCAGGTACAGCGGGAAGAGTGCTTCGGCAATGTTGTTGCGCCCGGCGTTATCGCGGGAGGCTTCCAGGGCTTGCACGTCGATGTCGGTGCCGACGGCTTCCTTGGCGCCCAGCAACAGGGCGGCAATCGCCAGAATCCCCGAGCCACAGCCGAAGTCGAGGACGTTGCAATCCTTCAGGTCCTGGCCGTCGAGCCATTCCAGGCACAGCGCGGTGGTCGGGTGGGTGCCGGTGCCGAACGCCAGGCCCGGATCCAGCAGCAGGTTCACGGCGTCGGGTTCCGGCGCGGCGTGCCAGCTCGGGACGATCCACAGGCGCTCACCGAAACGCATCGGCTGGAAGCCATCCATCCAGCTGCGTTCCCAGTCCTGGTCTTCGATGATTTCGCTGTGATGCTCGGGCAGCGGGCCGCCGGTCAGCAGCTCCATATGGGCCAGGACGCTGGCGGCTTCGGTGCCGTCTTCGAACAGGGCCAGCAAATGGGTGTGCGACCACAGCGGCGTGGTGTTGAGTTCCGGTTCGAAGATCGGCTGGTCTTCGGCGTCCATGAACGTCACCGACACGGCGCCCACTTCGAGGAAAGCGTCTTCGTAGGTTTCGGCTTGTTCTGGGCTGATGGCGAGACGGACTTGCAGCCAAGGCATGGCGGGCACCTTTGAAAAATGTTGATTGCAGCCTAGCGGGCTGCGAGAAGCGCGCAAGTTTACGCGAGCGCGCAGCAGAAGACGACCGGATTGCGGTGAGGCGGGCGCGCGGGCGGATTCCGACCTGTCGACGGAACAATTCCTTACGAATTCGCGGACTCATCTCACTGCTCGTCTTGAATCGTCCTCTTTTGCCCGATGGTGCGCTTTACGAACATAGGTCATTCATGGCGCCCCAATACCTGGGGACCTGGCAGCGGTACTTTTTTCATGGAAGAACATTTGTTTATCAAGGGGCCGGTGGCCGGCAAAGACCTGGACTCGATCCGGCTGGCGGATTTTCAGGTCAAGGGCGACGAGGGCGACCGCGCGCTCATCAATGTGCTGGTCGACTGCCTGTCGGCCGCTGTGGCTCGGGAGTCGATCCGGTATGAAATGCCCGATACCTTTGCCCTCCCCGAGAATTGCATGCTGTGGCAATGGCTGGACGTGTACCTCAAAGCCATCCAGCACCCTGAATTCCTGGCTTGGGCGGCCGAACGTCATCTGGACCTCAAGAGCCTGCGGGTGCACGACGGGACGTTGTATGTGAACGCCGTTGAAGACGCTGTCACGACCCCGAAGGTCATGGCCTTGCACGATGATTCCGGTTGGTGGCGGGTGGCGGACCCCATCAACGCTGTGGCGCGGATCATCGACCCCGCCGGCATTGATCCGTTTGGTTTGCGGGACCCATCGACAGCTTCCAGCCATGCGTTTTCCCTGGCGGCGACCCTGGCTTTCCACGGCTATCCGCTGCCGGCCAATCGCCCCCAGGCCCATGTCCTGATTGACGAATTGCGCCGATTGTCCGGCTTTCCGGTGATTGACAGCAGTGGCCATATTTCCACCTCCGTGTCGGTGGAGCAGGCGGAACAACTCAAGGATTGCGCGAAGGTGGCCCGCGAGTTGGAACGAGCGCTGCAGGATCAGCTCTCGAGCACGGGGGAGTACGATTTCCTGGAAGCTTATCGGCGGCGCATCAAACTGGATTCCGGCTCGATGTTGTCGCAAGCAATGAATTCGGCGCTGCGTCTGCTCCAGGGCCTGAGCATCAAATTGAATGTGGGGCGCTTGCCGACGCCGGCCGGCTACTATTTTTCCCTGGTCGAGAAGACGCTCATGGAAGTCGACCGGTTTGCCGTGCCGAAAGCCGTGGCGGCCGACCGGCTCTCGGCGCCGGAGGTGGCCGGTGATTTGCGTGAGCTCGCTGCACTGGCGCAGAAACTCGGCGCCAACGTGCATGCCGATGGCTGTTTCAGCCTGGCTGTCGTGCTACGGGCCTATGAACGCGAGACGCCGACGGATGTGGATGAGGTCCGGGCGCTGGTCGTCGACCTGTGTCAGGAGCCTGATACCTTCACACCCTATGTCCATGCGTCGGCCCATTCCACCGCAGCGTTGCTCAGGCATCGGCGTTACCTGGGCTTGCTCAATAACCGCTACTGGATGGGCTTCGAACTCCAGCGCCTGGGCAGCGGCCTGGAGGATAGCGCCGCTGTCGCCACTGGCGCGGTGACGGTCGCCATCGACCCTGATTCGCCGCTGTCGGAGTTGACCGAGGCTGGCCGCCAAGAACTGTTGGCGGTAATGGCGCTGGATGAATTCAAAAGCATCGTCCGATCCAGGCAACTGGATCCGGCCGGTCATGTGCTGGTGAGCAGTTCCGGTTATGTCGGTGGTCTCAAGCTGGACGGTACCTGGGCCGATCTGGACACGGCGGTGAACGCCGTCGCTGTGCTGGCAGGCAAGTTCCAGTCCCTGGCGGCGATTGCCCGTCGAACCGGTGGCGCCCTTCGATCCAATGGCAACGTGACGCTGGAGCAGATGCTGAAGTTCTACAGCCTCGCGCCATCGGTCACGGCGCAAGAGGCGCTAGTCATGGCGCAGCGACTGCGTGGGGTGCCATTGCGCCCGCGCCCGTCGGTGGAGTACTGGAATGCGCTGGGCGGGCCATTTGCCTCCGTGTCGTCGCCCTTGTTATCCCGGCGCTTGCAGATCATTGAAGAGCCCGAGCATTTCATGCCGAGGATCGGCACTTCGCTGTATTACTGGTCAGTGCTGAAAAGGGTCGACGTCACCGTTGTGCTTTCAGCTTCCCAGCGCCAGCAGGTGCGCGATGCGGCGGCGCAGTTTATGGGCGGGATTGATGGCCCGTTGTTCGACTACCTTGCGCAGTCACTGGTGAGGGGCAAGTCCAGTGAGAGCGTACGGGCCGAGGCTGATCTGCTGGTCTCGCAGATGCTCGCGTGCCCGCGGGCGCAAAAACTGGCGGACACGCTGTCCCGGGCCGTGACCTGGCATGGCGAGCAGGCCCGTCACGCCGCGACCCGCGCTGGTCGTCACTCGCTGGTGCTGGCGGCGGCGATTCTCAGTCTTGATCCGCTGGCCGGGCAGAGCAGGACCCGGATTGCCGGGATTGACCTGGCGGACGAGGCATTCTGGGCGGACGGCTATGGCAATCTCCTGGCCGTCATCGAGCAACGGCTGGTGGCTGACTTCGGGATCGGCAACAGCAGCGCGCCGCTGGCCGCGCACCTGTTGCTCAGTGGTATCGCGCCTGAGTTCCTGGTGCGGGATATTCCTGAAGCAATGGCCTATATGTCCGGCCAGGTCTGGGTGCATTTCAAGCACTGTGTCGCGTACCTGGAGGGGAAGTACCCCGGGTCTTCGCGCCGGCTGACGTTCGACAGCATCATGAGCGGCGACCGGCTGAAGTCGATCAAGCCGCAGTACTGGGAGTTGAAAGAATTTTCCGGCCCGGTGATCGACTGGGCACGGGCCAATGGTTTGCTGCCCAAAAACGGTGAGGTGTTCACATCGTCGGAACTCGCCAGGGGCAAGGCCGCCTTGCTGGCTCAGTATGAGGGGCTCCAGACAACCATTGACTCGTTCCACCGTGTGCCCGTCACTCGCCGCGAGATGGCCCTGGCTGATTTGCGCCGGGTTTACCCGGGCAATGAGGCGCTGGAAAGGAAGGTCCTGACGCGGCTGCCGGATGATCCGACGGCGGCGGGAGACACCGCAGTGGGGCCGGGCGTCCAGCAGGCTTCGTTAGTCGATTTGCACCTGGCCGGGCTATTGGCCTCGGGCTCGAACCGCTGGACCTCCACCAGTGACACCCTCGATTATCCGGGCATGGCCCGGCAGTTCCATTTGCTGAACGACGTCAATACGGCGTACGGCCAGGATTTCGTCACCCGTGAAACCGAACTGTGGGCTGCGCATGTGCAGGCACTGCGGTACAGCCTGTCGCTAATGTCGCTGAGGCATCGCAAGCGTCTGGAATATGGCGCGCTGACGCTGTTCTTCGTCAGTCAGTCCCAGGCCGGTACGGTGACGCGGGGGCGTTTCGGCATCCTGGTGCTGTGCCAGCACCCAGCCTTTGCCGATTGCGTCTACGAGTTTTTCCCCCGGCAATGGCTCGTCGTCGAGCGTGAGGACTTGAATGTCCGGCGTTTGCGCGGGTACGCCGAACCGACTTCCCTTGGCTCGGCGACGCCCGGTTCACCGCTCGCCGCCGGCGCCCCGACCTTGTTGCCGCTTGACTGGGCCGCTTATGAAACCGGGGCGATGCCCAAGCCTGGCGTGACGTCTACGGTCACTCTGGAAAAGTTCGGCGCCATGACGCTGGCCCCCGAACAGGCCGCCGCGGATGCCAGCACCCTGGACGTGCCGCAAACCATGACGTCATTCCGAATCCGCAGCCTGGCCTCGGACGTGCTGAGCAACAGCCTGTTCTCGGCGAGTCTGGGACTGCGCCTGACGGCCGCCAGCACGCCAAGCCTGGAGGATGCGATCAGTGGGCGTGATCCCTGGGCCGAGTACCTCATGGGCATGACAATCCAGGAGAGCCCGCAGGTGTAGTGCGCTGTCGGGAAACGCATAAAGCAGAAACAACAAAGCCGCTCGAAAGCGGCTTTGTTGGTCTGGATCACATCTTAATGCTGGTTAGCCAGCTTGTGTTCCAGGTAGTGGATGTTGATTCCACCTTTGCAGAAGCCTTCATCGCGGACCAGGTCGCGGTGCAGCGGGATGTTGGTCTTGATCCCGTCGACAACGATTTCGTCCAGCGCATTGCGCATGCGCGCCAGGGCTTCGTCACGGGTTGCGCCGTAGGTGATCAGCTTGCCGATCAACGAATCGTAGTTCGGCGGAACGGCATAGCCACTGTACAGGTGCGAATCGACGCGAACGCCGTTGCCGCCTGGGGCGTGGAAATGCTTGACCGTGCCTGGGCTTGGCATGAAGGTTTTCGGGTCTTCGGCGTTGATTCGGCATTCAAGTGCGTGACCACGGATGACGACGTCTTCCTGGGTATACGACAGCTTGTTGCCAGCGGCGATGCTGAGCATCTCCTTGACGATGTCGATGCCGGTGACCATTTCCGATACCGGGTGCTCAACCTGAACGCGGGTGTTCATTTCGATGAAATAGAACGCGCCGTTTTCATACAGGAACTCGAAAGTGCCTGCGCCACGGTAGTTGATGTCGATGCACGCCTTGACGCAGCGGGCGAGGACTTCAGCACGAGCCTTCTCGTCGATGCCCGGTGCCGGCGCTTCTTCGAGAACTTTCTGGTGACGACGTTGCAGCGAGCAATCGCGGTCGCCCAGGTGGATCGCGTGACCCTGGCCATCGGAAAGCACCTGGACTTCCACGTGACGTGGGTTGGTCAGGAATTTTTCCAGGTAGACCATCGGGTTGCCGAACGCCGCGCCAGCTTCGGAGCGAGTCAGTTTGGCCGAGGAGATCAGGTCTTCTTCTTTATGCACAACGCGCATGCCGCGACCACCACCGCCGCCAGCGGCCTTGATGATCACCGGGTAGCCGACTTCACGGCCGATGCGCAGGGCAGTTTCTTCGTCTTCCGGCAGCGGACCGTCGGAACCCGGAACGGTTGGAACACCGGCTGCGATCATGGCGTGCTTGGCCGATACCTTGTCGCCCATCAGGCGAATGGTGTCGGCTTTCGGGCCAATGAAGGCGAAACCGGAGTTCTCGACCTGTTCGGCGAAATCGGCGTTTTCCGCGAGGAAACCGTAGCCTGGGTGAATAGCGGTAGCGCCGGTCACTTCAGCCGCGGCGATGATCGCCGGAATGTGCAGGTAAGACTTTGCAGCCGATGCCGGACCGATGCAGACGGATTCGTCCGCCAGACCCAGGTGCATCAGCTCTTTGTCTGCCGTGGAGTACACGGCGACGGTCTTGATGCCCATCTCTTTGCAGGCACGCAGGATCCGCAGGGCGATCTCACCGCGGTTGGCGATCAGAACTTTTTCCAACTTCGCAGTCATCAAAGTCTCTCCGCGGTTCAAACGATGGTGAACAGCGGTTGGTCGTACTCAACCGGCTGGCCGTCTTCGACGAGGATGGATTCGATCACACCGCTGGTTTCAGCTTCGATGTGGTTCATCATCTTCATCGCTTCAACGATGCACAGGGTGTCGCCTTTCTTCACGGTCTGGCCCACTTCAACGAAGGATGGCGAGGACGGGGAAGACTTGCGATAGAAGGTGCCGACCATAGGCGAACGGGCAACGGTGCCGTTCAGTACGGGGGCGGCCGGAGCAGCAGGGGCGGCAGCAGCCACCGGAGCAGCGGCAACAGGTGCCGGGGCCGGAGCGTGCATTGGCGCAGGAGCGTAGTACTGCTGAGCCGGGGTCTTGCTGTGACGGCTGATGCGAACGGACTCTTCGCCTTCCTTGATCTCGAGCTCGTCGATGCCGGACTCTTCCAGCAATTCGATCAGTTTCTTAACTTTACGGATATCCATGAATCATCAACTCCCAAGGGTCGGTCAGGGGCGTTTAGCTTGTGTTTCAAGCTGTTCCAGGGCGGCCTCCAGGGCCAGTCGATAACCGCTGGCGCCAAGGCCGCAGATCACTCCCACCGCTACATCGGAGAAGTAAGAGTGATGGCGGAAAGGTTCGCGTTTGTGCACGTTAGACAAATGCACTTCGATGAATGGGATGCTCACCGCCAGCAGCGCGTCACGTAATGCGACGCTTGTGTGAGTAAAAGCTGCTGGATTGATCAGAATGAAGTCCACACCTTCGCTGCTGGCAGCGTGGATGCGGTCGATCAATTCGTACTCGGCGTTGCTTTGCAGGTAGAGCAAATGATGGCCGGCTTCACGGGCACGGCGTTCCAGGTCCTGGTTGATCTGCGCCAGGGTGGTCGCCCCGTAGACGCCCGGTTCGCGGGTGCCGAGCAAGTTCAGGTTGGGTCCGTGCAGAACCAGTAGCGTCGCCATCTGCTGTTCCTTGTTATCTGTGTGCAATTGTCAGAACCCGGCGACTATGCCGCAAAGCCTTTGTGACTGTCCAGTTCTATGCAATAGCCAGCACGATGGCCGATGTTTGCGCGAAATATATGACCGAGTGATTAAATCCGGTCATTCGCTTTGACGACACGTTCGGCGAAGTCTTTCGCATTGATCTCGCCGATCACTCGCACATCGGCACGTTCGGCGCCGTCTTTGCCGAAAAACATCAGCGCGGGCGGGCCGAACAGCTTGTAGCGGTCGAGGAGGGTGCGTTGCTCGGCATTGCTGGCGGTGATGTCGAAACGGATCAATCGATAACCCTGCAGATGTTCGACGACTTTGGTGTTGTTGAGCACCTCGTGCTCGATGACTTTGCAACTGATGCACCAGTCGGCATACCAGTCCAGCAACAGCGGAGTGCCGGACGATTTGGCTTCGGCGAGGACACGGTCGAGGTCGGCGGGGGTGCTGACGGTTTGCCAGGCGTTGCTGGTTTGCACTTGGTTGGCAACCACGGTGCGGCCCAGCGGGTTGAGCAAGTCACCCTGGCCGCTGAAAGCGCCATACCAGCAGGCCATCGCGTAAAACAGCAGGAACAGGCCGAGCAATTGCCCGAGGCGCTTTCGCGGCGGTTTATACACAAACTCCAGCGCGCCCAGGAACAGGCCGACGCCACCCCATAGCAAACCCACCAGCAGCAAGGTGACCTGGCCCGGTACGACGCGGCTCAGCAAACCAATCGCCAGCGCCAGCAACAACACGCCAATCGCGTTTTTCACATAGACCAGCCACGGGCCGCTTTTCGGCAGCCAGGCCGCACCGCCGGTGGCTACCAGTAACAGCGGCGTGCCCATGCCCAGGCCCAGCACGAACAGTTTCAATCCGCCGCCCAGCGCATCGCCGCTGGCGCTGATGTACAGCAGCGCACCGGCCAATGGCGCGGAAACGCAAGGTGATACCAACAGGCTGGAAACCACCCCCAACACCGCCGCGCCCCACAACGAACCGCCCTCGGTGCGCCCGGCAATCCGGTCCAGTCGGCTGCTGATGAAGTGCGGCAGTTTCAGCTCAAACACGCCAAACATGGCCAGGGCAAACACCGCAAAAAATGTGGCGAACGGCACCAGCACCCAGGCCGATTGCAGGCGGGCCTGAAGATTGAGTTGTGCGCCGAACATCCCCATCAGCGCGCCGAGCAGGGCGAAACACGCGGCCATCGGCAGCACGTAGGCCAGGGACAGATTGAAGCCGCGCAACCCGCCAATCTGGCCGCGCAGAACCACGCTGGACAGGATCGGCAGCATCGGCAGCACACAGGGCGTAAACGTCAGGCCCAATCCGGCGAGGAAGAACAACGCCAGTTCGCGCCAGCTCCAGTTTGCCGCCGTTGGGGCGACTTGATCGGCAACCACCGCGCCGTTGCCATCAATGCTCAACCGCTCGGTTTCCGGCGGATAGCACAGGCCTTTGTCGGCGCAGCCCTGATAGGTCACCACCAACGTGAACGGTCGTTGATCGGTGCGCGGCAGTTCTACATCGAGAATCCCGTGGTACACCTCGACATCGCCGAAGTACTCATCGTGCTTCTTTTCACCGTCGGGCAGTTGCGCCGCGCCGAGCACGACATCCGCCGGATCGGCGCGAAACTGGAAACGGTGACGATAGAGGTAGTAACCCTCGGTGGCGACGAAGCGCAGCTTGATCGATTGCGGCGTGCCGTCTACCAGGCTCAACTGAAAGGCTTCGCGCACCGGCAGGAAATCGGCGCTGTTGTTGATCGAACCCAATGTCGAACTGGGCCGACTGTCCAGCAACCCGGTGGCGGAGGCCGGCAGGGCGAGCACTAACAGCAGCAGGCAAAGCAAACGGCGCATGACAATCTCGCGTGTTGGACGTGGGGGCATGATAGCGGACAGCGACGCGGATTGCCGCCGTACCTGTGGGAGCGAGGCTTGCCCGCGAAGAACGATTACGCGGTACATCAGGCAGACCGCGTTATCGTTCTTCGCGGGCAAGCCTCGCTCCTACAGGTGCCCCGATCATTCCCACGCGCGGTGAAAACGATCATTAATCAGACGCGGAAGGCCTGGACGGCGGTGTGAAGCCGCCCACCCAGCACCAACAAATTCTCCCCTTGCTCACGCCCCTCACCAATCCTCAGCAAATTATCCCCACCCAACTGATGAATCCGCTCGCTGTGATCGCGAATCTCGCTGACCGCGCCACTTTGCTGCGCCGTGACATCGGCAATGCGCACCGCCGTGTCGGCGATGGTCTGGATCGCGTCGACGATTTTATCCAGCGCCCCATCCGCGTCTTGTGCCTGATTGGCCGTGGCTTCGGCATGTTCGACTTGCGCGCGCATGCCTTCCACCGATTGCCGCGCTGCCGTTTGCAGGCCGGCGATCAAGGTCTGGATTTCGGCGGTGGCACCGGCGGTGCGTTGGGCGAGGGAGCGCACTTCTTCGGCGACCACCGCAAAACCACGGCCCATTTCCCCGGCGCGCGCCGCTTCGATGGCCGCGTTCAGGGCCAGCAGGTTGGTCTGGTCGGCAATCGAGCGGATCACCGTCAGCACGCCGCCGATGGTCGCCGACTCTTCGGCCAAGTGTTCGATCATCTGTGCGTTGCCTTGCACCTCGCCCACCAACGCATGCAGCCCGGTCAGGCTCAAGCCGATGACTTTCTGCCCATGCTCTACCGCCAACCCGGCATGGCGACTGGCGTCGGCGGCCTGGCTGGCATCGCCGGCCACTTGTTGGATGGTGGCTTCCAGTTCGCCCAGGGAGTCGCGGATTAACGCCGTGTCGCCGGCCTGGTGTTCGGCGCCGCTGTGCAGGTCGTTGCTCAACTCGGCCAGGGTGCGGCTGCTGCCGGCGACTTGTTCGGCGTTGAGGCGAATGGTCCCTACCAAGTCCACGAGATAAGCACGCAAGCGATTGAGCGAGGCCTGGATGTCATGCAGTTCGCGGTTGGTCTTGCCCAGTTGAATGTCCTGGCTGAAGTCACCTTCGGCCCAGGTCGACAGGGCGGGTGCGAGGTTGGTCAGGGTTCGGGCCAAACGGCGTTGCAGGGTGTCGATCAACAGTGCGATCAGCAGAATCAGACCGATCATCAGCCCTTGCATCAAGCGCACTTCGCCCTGGATCTGCCCGTGCTGGGCGCGTACCACCGGTTCCAGGCCGGCGATGGCTTGTTGCGCGGCGGCGATTTTCAGGTGCGTGGCGGCGCTCAGGTCGGCGCGTTTTTGAATTTGATCGCGGGTGCGCGCCAGTTCCGCCGGGTAGCGGGTGAGCAGGCCGTTCAATTCACGCTTGAGGCCGACGCCGGCATCTTCGGCCACGGCTTTTTCGGTGTTCTCCAGGCCCATCATCGCGTTGAAATCGTCGCTGCTCGATTCCACGCTGGCCGTCACTCCAAGCAGCGGCAACGCATCCAGTTGCGTCGCTTGGGCGCGAATGCTGGTGACCTCGCGCTCGACATCAGCGGCCAGTTCGCTGCGCCCGCTGCTGACCAGTTTGTCCCGGGCCAGGGACAGCTTGCCCAAGTGCTGGGAGGCGGTGAGCAACGGCGTCAGGTAGCTCGCGTTAGCGCTGGCGTACTGGCTGAGCTGATCGAGGCTGGCGCCCAGCTCCCGTTCGGCTTGCAGTAATAGCGCTTGCGGATCCCCCGCAAGTTTGCCGGCGGCCAGCAGGTCGGTCTTGCTGAATTCTTCCAGGCTCGACAGGCTCGGGCGCAAGGACTCAGCCAAGGTCGGGGGCAGTTCGGTGAGTTCTTTTTGCAGGCCATCGATGGCCTGGCCGGCACTGCTCAAGCGCAAGGCATCGCCGCTGGACAGGTAATCCTCGACGTTACGCGCCACTTCATTTTGAAACTGCTGGGATAAACCGAGGTAGCGCTCCATCAACAGATAGGGGCGCTCCAGGGCTTTTTGCGACCACCACAGTGTGGCGCCGAGGGCGACGCACACGGCGATCAGCAGGAGAGTATTGAGATTGGTCAGCAGCTTCAGGCGCATAACGGGTCTACCGACGGCAGAATGGTAAGCGCCTGAATTTATTGCGTTTGTGTTACAGGGTTATGACCGACTCAGTGGATTCCGATGAAAAAGTGGCACTTTGCTTTGACGCCCGCGCGGCCTGCACACGGTTGCGCCCGGCATCCTTGGCGCGGTACAGCGCCTCGTCCGCCTGGCTGGCCATCATCAGGCTGTCGGAATCTTCGCGCAGCTCCACCACCCCGGCGCTGAAGGTGCACCAAAGGTCTTGCGGTTGGGCCGGGTAGTGAATTTCGGCAAAGCGCTGACGGATTTCGTCGAGCACCTTGTGGGCCGATTCGACATCGGTGTCCGGCATGACAATGGCGAACTCTTCACCGCCATAACGGCCAATGAAGTCGGTCTTGCGCAAGCGTTGCTTGAGAAACAGCGCCAGGCTCTTGATCACCCGGTCGCCCATGGGGTGGCCGTGGCTGTCGTTGACCCGTTTGAAGTGGTCGATGTCGAGCATCGCAAAGCTCAACGGCTTGTTCTCGCGACGGGCGCGGAACGAGCAGTCTTCGAGCAATTGCAGAATGTGCGTGTGGTTGTACAGGCCGGTGAGGCTGTCCCGGACCATCCGCGCCTTAAGGTTACGCGCACGGGCGGCGCGGTTGCGCACGGTGGTGATCAGGTGCCGGGGCTTGATTGGCTTGGTCAGGAAGTCGTCGCCGCCTTCGCTCATGGCGTCGAGCTGCTTGTCCAGGTCGTCCTCGGCCGACAGATAAATGATCGGCACGCTGACATAACGGTCGTTGTGGCGGATCACCTTGGCCAGTTCGGTACCGGTGCAGGCCGGCATGTACATGTCGAGGATGATCAGGTCGGGCTGGAAATCCGCGAGTTCGGCCATGGCCTGGATCGGTTCGATCAAGGTACGCGTGACAATCCCGGCGCTGTTGAGCAGGCGCTCGGTGTGTAGGGCCTGGGCGCGGGAGTCGTCGATGATCAGCACTTTATAGGGTTCGTACTGGGCGACGCAGGTCAGGACTTCGATCTTCTCCAGCAGGCTCGAGGCTTCGAGGGTGCCGGTGAGGAATTCCTGGCCGCCGGCGCGCACGGCGGCGAGCCGGGTCGGGGTGTCGGTTTCGTGCAGGCTGAAAAACAACAGCGGCAGTGGTTCGTCGAGGCCGACCTGGGCTTCGGCGGCCAGTTTCAGGCCGATGCCGGGGCCGCTGAAGTCCACATCCATGACAATCGCCGCCGGCAAGCGCTCGACCATCGAGGAGCGAAACGCCGAGACGCTGTCCAGGGACTGGGCGCTGAGGCCGAAGAATTCCAGTTGCTTGGCCAGCCGCTCGGCCCGGTCGTGATCCTGCAACATCACGTAGATCGGCTTGCGCAGCGGCGGCAGGAACGTCTGGTCCAGTTGATCGCCGTGACGCAGGCCGGTGCGCGACAGGCGCTGCATCAAACGGTTGAGGTCAGTGATCAGGCCGCTGCTCAGGCGTCCGCGATTGGCGTCCACCGCTTCCAGCGACTGGCCGATGTGGCGCGCCAGTTGCGAGTGTTCCGGTTGTTCGAAACGCTCGGCAAAGCGCAGCAGGCGCAGGTTGGCCTCGCTCAGCTCGGACAAATCGGTGGTGGACCACTCGCTGCGTTGCAGGCGCTGCCATATCTCAAGAATTTGACGTGCCTGATGAATTACCCGCTGGGCAAAGTGGTGCTTGAGGCGCTCACGGCTGGGGTCTTCTGGCTCGGTCATATCCTGACTACTAGTTAGGGTGCATGCTGAGATCGACTGGTGGCTCTATGCTAGCACCTCTTTTCCGTCACATGAGTGTCGTACGTCAATAATCTGCAAAGCGACCTCATTCAGTTTCTGACCGACTGGTCGCATAGGCTCCAGGGCTGTGCTTCATTTATAGTGGCGCCTCGATCGCCGCGATTGTATGGCTCGTTGTTTCCCGCAGGATTGAGGTGCGGTAAAAAGCGGCACGATGGCGTAGGGTTGTGGTCGAACCGATGAACTCAAGTGATTGAAAGGATATCGCCATGCTGGACTGGAAGAACCGCGCGGGCAGCGCACCCGAACGTGCCGCTGAACCGAAATCGGCCACCCGCAGCTACGTCAGCGGCCTGTTGTTCAGCCGGGCGCTGGCCACCCTGATTGCCATTTACCTGTTGGTGACCATCGGCCTTGGCTGGTACTGGAGCGAAGAGCCTGCGCTGTTTCCGGTCCAGCAAAATGCCCAGGTCGCGGCCGAGCAACAAGGCAAGCAGATGGTCGTCGGCTACACCACGGTGGAAACCCTCAAGACCGTCGCCGGTACGTTGCTGACCAAACCGGGCGGCTACATTTCCAACGACCGCTTCCCGCCGGGCCTGTGGATGGACAACATGCCGAGCTGGGAATATGGCGTGCTGGTGCAGGTCCGCGACCTGACCCGCGCCCTGCGTAAAGACTTCGCCCGCTCGCAATCGCAGTCGGCGGAAGACTCGGACCTGGCCAAGGCCGAGCCGCGTTTCAACTTCGATAACAAGAGCTGGATCTTGCCGTCCAGTGAGTCGGAGTATCAGGAAGGCATCAATTCCCTGAGCCGCTACCAGGCGCGCCTGTCCGATCCGTCGCAGAAAAACGCGTTGTTCTATGCCCGCGCCGACAACCTGAACAACTGGCTGGGCGATGTCGGCACCCGTTTGGGTTCGTTGTCGCAACGCCTGTCGGCCAGTGTTGGCCGGGTCAAGCTCAATACCTCGCTGAAAACCGAAGTGGTGGTGCCGGGCCAGGTACCGCAGGTTGACGAAGAAATCGTCGAAACCCCGTGGATGCAGATCGACAACGTGTTCTACGAAGCACGCGGTCAGGCCTGGGCCCTGTCCCACCTGTTGCGTGCCATCGAAGTCGACTTCGCCGACGTGTTGGCGAAGAAAAACGCCACGGTCAGCGTGCGCCAGATCATCCGTGAACTGGAGGCTTCCCAAGAGCCGGTCTGGAGCCCGATGATCCTCAACGGCAGCGGCTTCGGCGTGTTGGCCAACCACTCGCTGGTCATGGCCAACTACATTTCCCGGGCCAACGCGGCGGTGATCGATTTGCGTCAACTGCTGAACCAGGGCTGATTCATGGTTGATAACGCCAAAGAGGCCGCCCATCGCGCGGCCTCGGATGCCGAACAGATCGCCTGGGTCGACGAGCAGGACAACCTGCTCGGCGGCCTGGTCCGCCGCGACTTGCGCGAACGCGGGCTGATCGGGCGCGGCACCTACATCATGCTGTTCAACTCGGCCGGTGAACTTTGCGTACACCGGCGCACCCTGAGCAAAGCCATTTATCCCGGTTACTGGGACGTGGCGGCGGGGGGCATGGTCCAGGTCAACGAGAGCTACGCCGAGTCGGCCGCCCGAGAGCTGGAAGAGGAACTGGGGGTAAGCGGTGTGGAACTGACTGCCCATGACCATTTTTTCTTCGAAGACACCGGCAATCGGCTGTGGTGTTCGGCGTTTTCGGCGGTGTGGGACGGCCCGTTGATCCTGCAGCCGGAAGAAGTGCTTGAAGCGCGCTTTATCCCGATCGATCAGGTGATGCTGGAAATCCAGCAAAAGCCTTACTGCCCGGACTCTTTGGCCGCGTTGAAGCGTTATCTGCGGGCTCAGCAAACCGACGTCGCAAAAGAGCCATAAATTGGCGCCGATTGGCTCTTAGCAAGTCGGCTTTTTGCCGTTACACTGCGCGACCTTTTCAAGCTGAACCGACATGGCTCTTTGCAGGAGCGAAGCTTGCTCGCGAAGACAGCGGCACATCCGGAATGGATGTACCTGACACACCGCTTTCGCGAGCAAGCTTCGCTCCTACAGGTCTGTACCGTTTCAGTAGCGCTGCCCCTGCCTGAGTGGGGCTTCGCGGTCGATGGCGCCCTCCCGGGTTGCCGCGGCCAGTCTTTGTCCTCCCAAGAGGATTGCCGGTGGCCAAAAAAGCCGCATCCTTCGCCGCCCTAGGTGGCCTGGTATTTTCCACCGACGCAGGTCGTCATTGCCCGGATTGCAGTAAGCCGGTGGACGCCTGTATCTGCAAACAGACCGTGATCCCGGCCGGCGACGGCATTGCTCGCGTGCGTCGCGAAAGCAAGGGCCGTGGCGGCAAGACGGTGACCACCATCACCGGCGTGCCGTTGGCTCTGGATGCGCTCACGGCCCTGGCGACCACCTTGAAGAAGCGTTGTGGCACCGGTGGGGCGTTGAAAGACGGCATCATCGAAATCCAGGGCGATCATGTCGAGCTACTCTTGGCCGAGCTGATCAAGCTGGGTTTCAAGGCCAAGAAGTCCGGCGGCTAGCAGCTTCTGTGAAAACCACCCTCGGCTTGATCCGGTCCTGATTTCATTCGGTCCGGCGTCGCCTACATGGTTTTCACAGAGCCTGTTCTGACTGGTTTCTAAACTCACTGCGCTCAGCGAGGTCTATCCCCTCGTTGACGAACCGTCATTTTCATTCTTTAGACTGCGCCGGCCTGAACCCAGGCGACGCTCTATGACTTCTTTATAGGGGACTTCAATGTCCGTAAGACGCACACGCAAAGACGATGGCAGCCAATGGACAGTTGCGGACAGCCGCAGTGTTTACGGGATCCGCCATTGGGGGGCCGGATATTTCGCGATCAATGACGCCGGTCGCGTCGAAGTTCGTCCGAACGGTCCGACCAGTTCGCCTATCGACCTGTTCGAGCAAGTCGACCAACTGCGCAAAAGCGGTTTGTCCTTGCCATTGCTGGTGCGGTTCCCCGATATCCTGCAAGACCGCGTGCGTCAGCTGACCGGCGCCTTCGACGCCAACATCGAGCGCCTGGAATACCAGAGCAAATACACCGCGCTGTACCCGATCAAGGTTAACCAGCAAGAAGCGGTGATCGAGAACATCATTGCCACCCAGGACGTGTCCATCGGCCTGGAAGCCGGTTCCAAGCCTGAGCTGCTGGCCGTGCTGGCCCTGGCGCCGAAGGGCGGAACCATCGTCTGCAACGGCTACAAGGACCGCGAGTTCATCCGCTTGGCGTTGATGGGTCAGAAGCTCGGTCACAACGTGTTCATCGTGATCGAGAAAGAGTCCGAAGTTGAGCTGGTGATCGAAGAAGCCGCCTCGCTCAAGGTCAAGCCACAGGTTGGCCTGCGCGTGCGCCTGTCGTCCCTGGCCTCGTCCAAGTGGGCGGACACCGGCGGCGAGAAATCCAAATTCGGCCTGTCGGCGGCGCAGTTGCTGTCCGTGGTCGAGCGCTTCCGCGCTGCGGGCCTGGATCAAGGCATTCGCCTGCTGCACTTCCACATGGGCTCGCAGATCGCCAACCTGGCGGACTACCAGCACGGTTTCAAGGAAGCGATCCGCTACTACGGCGAACTGCGCAACCTCGGCCTGCCGGTGGACCACATCGACGTCGGCGGCGGCCTGGGCGTGGACTACGACGGTACGCACTCGCGTAACGCCAGTTCGATCAACTACGACATGGACGACTACGCCGGTGTCGTGGTCGGGATGCTCAAGGAATTCTGCGACGCGCAGAGCCTGCCGCACCCGAACATCTTCTCCGAGAGCGGCCGCTCCCTGACCGCCCACCACGCGATGCTGGTGGTGCAAGTGACCGACGTCGAGAAACACAACGACGACGTGCCGAAGATCGAGAACAAGGAAGAGCTGCCGGAAACCGTGCAGTGGCTGGTTGACCTGCTGGGCCCGACCGACATCGAGATGGTCACCGAAACCTACTGGCGCGCCACGCACTACATGAGCGACATCGCCGCCCAGTACGCCGATGGCAAGCTGACCCTGGCGGAAAAAGCCCTGGCCGAGCAGTGCTACTTTGCGGTCTGCCGTCGTCTGCACAACTCGTTGAAGGCGCGTCAGCGTTCGCACCGCCAAGTGCTCGACGAACTCAACGACAAGCTGGCCGACAAGTACATCTGCAACTTCTCGGTGTTCCAGAGCCTGCCGGACACCTGGGCCATCGGCCAGGTATTGCCGATCCTGCCGCTGCACCGTCTCGACGAAGAGCCGATGCGCCGTGCGGTGCTGCAAGACCTGACCTGCGACTCCGACGGCAAGATCAAACAATACGTCGACGAGCAGAGCATCGAAACCAGCCTGCCCGTGCACGGCCTGAACGAAGGTGAAGACTACCTGCTGGGGATCTTCCTGGTCGGCGCTTACCAGGAAATTCTCGGCGACATGCACAACCTGTTCGGTGACACCGACTCGGTGAACATCTACCAGAACGCCGACGGCAGCGTGTACCACGCCGGGATCGAGACTCACGACACCATCGAAGACATGCTGCGCTACGTGCACTTGTCGCCGGAGGAGTTGATGACCCACTACCGCGACAAGTGCGCCAGTGCGCGCATCACTGCCGCCGAGCGCACCCAGTTCCTCGACGCGCTGCGCCTGGGCCTGACCCGCTCGTCTTACCTGTCTTCTTGAGGTAAGGCACTGTTCCCATCGGGTTGTCTGAAAATGTTCCGCACGCTGCGGAAATTTCAGATGACCCGGTGCGACATTTCTCTCTTTCCAAGCGAAATGACTCACATCGACGGTTGTTAAAGCGATGTGGTCTTCTTTTCGCGTAGGTCATTTCCTAAGTTGTACTTCGGCACTCTACTCGGCCATGTCTCTCGGCGAGAATCCCCGGCCGCCCCTCCTGTAGAGAATCGCCGATGTTCGATCCAGTCAACGAGCCGTCATTTCGTCTGGACGTAGCGGGCCTGCCCGACGCCTTTGAGGTCCTGGCCTTTACCGGCAGTGAAGCCATCAGCGAACCGTTTGTGTTCGAGGTGGACCTGCTGATCGATGACCCGACACTCGACCTTGCCAGCCTGCTGTATCGCGGGGCGTTCTTGCAGTTCGAAGCCTCGGGCACCGGTATCCACGGGCAATTGCATGAACTCGTCCAGCGTGAACATGGCACCTTGTCCCGGCTGTGTCGTGTGCGTCTGCGGCCGAAACTGGCGTGCCTGGCCCAGCGCTTCAGCCAGCGCATCTTCAGCGGGCGTTCGGTGCCGCAGATTCTTGGGCAGGTGCTCAAGGAGCATGGGATTGCCGGCAAGGACTGGCGCCTGGCCTTGAGCAGCGATTACCCGCCCCGGGATTTCTGCACGCAGTACCGCGAATCGGACCTGCAATTTTTCCAGCGTCTGTGCGCCGAAGAGCGTCTTCACTACCACTTCGAGCATTCCAGCCGAGGGCACTGTTTGATCATCAGTGACGATCAGGGGGCCTCGCGCCATGGGCAAACGCTGGTGTTCCAGGGTGAAAGCGAGCCGTGCGCAGTGTCTCGGTTCGAGGTGCAAGTTGGTGTGAACGCGGCGCCGGTCGCCGAGGGCCGGACAACCCTGACGACGTTGCGCAGTGGTCAGTTGATGCCGCTGGCCGGCCATCCGGTCAACGAGTGGAATGATGTGTGGCGCTTGATTGAGGTTGAGCACCGGGGCGGCCAGGAGCCGCTGTTTGCCTATGCCAACACGATTCGCGCCGTGCCATGGGAGGCGCCCTGGGTGGCCACCCATGGGCCGGCGAAACCCCGGATGCTCAGCCTGCAACGGGCCTGGGTCGTCGATGTCGAGGAGGCCCAACCCGATCCGGCGCGTCCCGTAGCGGTGCAGTTCGACTGGCTCTATCAAGGCGAAGGCGCAAAACCGGATCACTGTTGGCTGCCCCTGGCCCCCGAACTGAACAATGCCGCCCACTCGCAATGGAGGGCAGGGGCCGAGGTGGTGGTCAGTTTCATCGAGGGCGATCCGGACCAGCCGTTGATCACCGGGTTGCTGCAAGGCCCGCCGTGCGTCAATGAACCTGAAGTGACGAGCGCGGTGCAGCCTGAATCAGCAGGTTTGCTGGCCTTGCTGCGATCGAGCGAACCCTTGCTGTTGCTCTGCCTGCTGCCGGGCGGCGGTAGTTTCAGTCATTGTCGGGAGCAGGTCTGCACCTGTCGGGCGGCAACGCTGTTTGGCCAGAGCGGTGCGGCATGATCGGCGTCCAGACGCCAGACCCGACCTCGCAATGGCTGTTGCTGGATGTACCCGGTGCGCCTGGCGCGGCGGCCATGCTGCGGCGACGATTCACCGATGTGCGCTGGTGCTGGTTGTTCGAAGACACCGAGTTGCATTCCTTGCGCGAGCACGGACCGGCGCTGATCGAACTGCGGGACTGCCCGGCGCTGATCGAGTTTTGCTACAGCGAGCCCCACACCTGGCAAGGTTTGCTGCTGGTCAGCGAGGCGTCGGTGGCCCTGCTGCTGGCGCATTTGCGGCGCATGCTCACGGTGTCGCTCGGCCTGCATCACCGGGCGCTGCTGAGCTATTACAACCCGCACTGCGCCAGCTACTTCTTTGATGCCTGTGATGCCGAGGAGCTGAGCCGCTGGCTCGGCCCGATCAGCCAGTTGCGCTGGTTCGGCGGGACCTGGGCCGATCGGGCCATTGGCAGTCAGGGCTGGCAGAAACTGCTCAATCCGGGACTGGCGGTCAGCCCGCTGGCGGTCGAAGAAAACCTCAGCCCGCGCCAACAAGAAAAGCTGCAAACCTGTGTGCTGGAGCAACATGCCTGGCACTGGAGCCGATCCACTGGCACTGAGTACAACCGCTTGTGGTCCCATGTGCAGGAAGGCCTGGCGCTGGGCTTTAGTGAACGGCCGGTACTGGATGGCTGGTTGTGGCTACGCTTGCAGTGTCCGGGCGCTTTGCCCGCGCAACCCTTGCCGGGGCAGACCCAGCAGGAACGACTCGATTACCTGCGCAATCGCTGGCAGGGCGATCAACCCTGACACGAGGATGTCACCGATATGGCGAACACAATCCGACGACTGTTCAAAGCGTGTATCGGCGGGGTTTTACTGGCCATGGTGGTTGCCTGTTCGCCACTGAAAATGCTCAATGCCCTCACCCCTGACGGCACTTTCGACAAGACCGACGGCATTGCTTATGGCGGTGATCCACGGCAAAAACTCGATGTGTATGTGCCCCGGTATCCGGTGAAAAACGCGCCGGTGGTGGTGTTTTTTTATGGCGGCAGCTGGAACAGCGGTTCACGCAGCGATTACAGCTTTGTCGGCGAGGCGTTTGGCCTCCCGAGGCATCGTCGCGGTGCTGGCGGATTATCGTTTGTATCCACAGGTGCGTTATCCGCTGTTTCTAGAGGACTGCGCCAAAGCCGTAGCCTGGGCCCACGACCACATTCGTGAGTTTTCCGGGGACCCTGAGCGGATGTTCCTGATGGGCCACAGTTCGGGGGCCTACAACGTGGCGATGTTGGCGCTGGAGCCTCCGTTGCTGGAGGCGGTGGGCATGTCGCCCCATGATCTGCGTGGCTGGATCGGCCTGGCCGGGCCGTATGATTTTCTGCCGATCAAGAATCCCGAGGTGCGCCCGGTATTTTTCTGGCCAGATTCACCGCCGCAGTCACAGCCGATCAATCACATCAGTCGCGGGGCGCCGCCGGCCTTGTTAATCGCGGCAAAGGACGATGACGTGGTCAACCCGACCCGCAACACCGGCGGCTTGGCGAACAAACTGCGGGCGGCCGGGGTTGCGGTTCAGGATCGATACTATGCCCGCACCAGCCACGCCACGCTGGTGGCGACGCTGTCCCGGCCCCTGCGCGGCCTGGCGCCGGTGCTGGATGAGGTCACGTCTTTCGTCAAATCCACGCCGAGTCAGTGAACGCGGCCGGCAAACCAGCCATCGTTCTGGCGCAAGCGCCAGGCAATCGCGCCAAGCGTCAGGCTGCGCAGCAACATGAACAGCAGGAAAGTGATCCACAGCCCATGGTTGCCCAGACCTTGCAACGCCCAGGCGAAGGGCAGCAACAGCAGCATGGTCAACAGCATGCCGTTGCGCATTTCCCGGGCGCGGGTGGCGCCGATGAACAACCCGTCCAGCAGGTAACTCCAGACCGCAATCAGCGGCAGGGCGGCGAGGTAGGGCAGGTAGACGAACGCGGTGTCGCGCACGCTCTGGATGTTGGTTTGCATCTCGACGAACAGATGCCCGGCGAACAGAAACAGCGCGGCAAAGCCCAGGCTGGCGATCAACGACCAACCGGCGGCCACCACCAATGAGCGGCGCAAAGCATCGCGATCCCGCGCGCCGATGGCATGGCCGCACAGGGCTTCCACGGCGTGGGCCAGGCCATCGAGGGCGTGGGCGGTCAATAACAAACCGTTGAGCAGCAGCGCGTTGGCGGCGACCGTGGCATCGCCCAGCCGCGCGCCTTGTACGGTGATCAGGAAAAACACCGATTGCAGCACCAGGCTTCGGATGAAAATGTCGCGGTTGACCGCCAGCAGCGGGCGCCAGCTCTGCCACAGCGCCAGAGCGGCCCAGGCGATGTGGCCGGGATAGGCGCGCAGGGCCTTGCGGGTCATGAACAGGCCGATCAGCGCACCGGTCCATTCGGCAATCACCGAGGCCCGGGCGGCGCCGACCACGCCCCAATCCAGGCCGAGGACGAACCACAGGTTCAGCGCGATGTTCACCAGGTTAGTGCCCAGCAGAATCGCCAGCGGCGCCCGGGCGTTCTGGGTGCCGAGGAACCAGCCGACCAGCGCGTAACTGGCCAGCGCTGCCGGCAGGCCAAACAAACGGGTGTGGAAAAATTCCCGGGTCAGTTGATCCAACTCGGCCGACGGTTGCATGAAGTGCAGCGCCACGCCGCTCAACGGAATCCCCGCCGCCCCGAGCACGATGGCCAGGCCCATGGCCAACAGCAGGCCCTGCAACAGAATCTGCCGCAACGCCGCGCCATCCCCGCGCCCGGCGGCCTGTGCGGCAAAACCGGTGGTGCCCATGCGCAGAAAACCCATGCCCCAGGCCAGGAAGGTATACAGGCTGGCCCCGACGGCGACGGCGCCCAGTTGATGGGCGTGGGGCAAGTGACCGATGACGGTGCTGTCGACCAGCGCCACCAGCGGTACGGAAATGTTCGAGAGGATCATGGGGGCGGCGAGGGCCCAGACCTTGCGGTGGGTCGGGCGGTCGCGCCAGTCGGCGATCAGGTTGGACATGCGGGCTCCTTGGGGAGCGGGCATTGTAGCGACAGTTTGCGTGATCGTTCCCACGCTCTGTGGGAATGACTCCTGTGACGCTCTGCGTCACGTCGTCAGGGACGCGGAGCGTCCGGGGCTGCATTCCCACGCAGAGCGTGGGAATGATCAGGGGTGTCAGTGGATGATCCAGCTCAACAACCAAAGCCCCAGCAACAACCAGATGATCCCCATGATGATCGACGCATTCATGAACGCCCGGATCGCCGACCACAACAGCATCAGCCCGATGATCAGCGCGATGATGCTGATGATCGAGGTGTCCATGCCCAGCGTCCGGGACAGCCCTTCGACAAAGTTGCTGCCGGCATGGCTGAGGATATTGAACAGGCCACTGAGGCCGTCGACGATAAAGCGGATGACCGAACCGAGTGCCTGGCCGAGCCATTCAAAGAAACTTTCTACCTGCATGTGGGCGTCCTGATGATGGTGGTGGCAAGGTTGCCGCGCCTGACTTGGGCCGCGGATCGTAGTGCCGAGTTCCCTACTAGCATAGAGGGTTTGACTTGCCCCTGTGGCAGGGCTTTTGTGGCGAGGGAGCTTGCTCCCGCTTGAGTGCGCAGCACTCACCCAAGGGGCCGCTGCGCAGCCCGACGCGAGCAAGCTCGCTCGCCACAGGTTCGACACCCATGGAAAAGCGCGCAATCTCCGGGACTTGCCTTCACCCGCCATCCCCCCGAAGCTATACGCCTTCAGGAGAGCCCGATGAACCTTGTTGAACTGACCGAACGCCTGCACGCCATCCGTGACCGTAATGACTGGCGCCAATTTCACAGCCCGAAAAACCTGGCCATGGCCGCGAGCGTGGAAATGTCCGAGCTGGTGGAGATCTTCCAGTGGCTGAGCGAAGACCAGTCCCGCCAATTGCCCGCCGACAAACTGGCCCACGCCGGGCAGGAAGTCGGCGACATCGTGCTCTATCTCTTATTGCTGTGCAGCGAGTTGGGGTTGGACATGAACGAAGTGGTGCGCAGCAAACTCGCGGACAGCGAACGGCGGTTCAGCTGATGAGCGACCGTCATTTCGATCAACTGGCGACCCGCTTCGCGGAAAAAATCTACGGCGGGGCCAAAGGCGCGATTCGCCTGGCGGTGCTGCAAGCCGACCTGGCGGAAACCCTGCCGGACCGTCCGCTGCGCGTCCTCGACATCGGCGCCGGCCTCGGCCATATGTCGCTGTGGCTGGCCCAGCGCGGGCATGACGTCACCCTCGCCGAACCGGCCGCGCCAATGCTCGAAGGCGCGCGCCAACGCTTCGCCGACGCCGGGCAGAGCGCGACCTTCATTCAAGCGCCGTGGCAGGATTTGCTCGGCCAGCTCACCGAACCCTACGACCTGGTGCTGTGTCACGCCGTGCTGGAATGGCTCGCCGAACCCCACGCGATCCTGCCGGTGCTGCATCAACTCACGACCAAGGAGGGCTGGCTGTCCCTGGCCTTCTATAACCGCGACGCACTGATCTACCGCAACCTGCTCAAGGGCCACTTCCGCAAAATGCGCAAGAACGACATGGCCGGTGAGAAGCAGAGCCTGACCCCGCAACAGCCCCTTGATCCACGGGAACTGGCGGCGCAACTTGAAGGTCTGTGGCAGGTCGAAACCCAAAGTGGGGTGCGGGTTTTTCACGACTACATGCCGGTGGAATTCCAGGCCCGCGCCGAACTGGTGGACTTGCTCGAAATGGAACTGGCCCACCGTCGCCACCCAAGCTTTGCCGGGCTTGGGCGTTACTTGCACTGGATCTGTCGGCCGATCTGATCGGAGAACAACATGAACGCGCGTTCAGGGTTACTGCTGATGTGTCTGGGGTTGGCCGCCTGCCAGGGCAGCAACCCGTATGTGGCGACGTCCAACCCCTTGCCGCCGGCGCCCGCGCAAGCGGCGAATACCTTCGACCGCAGCGCCTACCCGGCGCCGCCCCGGGACTACGGGCGTTACCGCAGTTGGGCCTGGCTCAACGGGCAACTGCCGCCGGGTTCGGCCTGGGCGGATTCGGCGCAAGTGGCCGAAGCGGTCAGCAGCGCCCTCGATCAGCGCGGCTTGCGCCCCTTGCACGATAATCGCCCGGCGGACCTGTTGGTCAGCGCCAACCTGCATCTGGAAACCCGCTTGCGCCAGGTTCAGGACGACTATGGATATTACGGCGGCGGGTATGGCGGCTACCGCCGATATGGCGGCGGTTACGGCATGTACGAAACCGTGCCGATCGTGCGCACTTATTCGGAACAGGTTGTGGTGGTGCGTGTCGATCTGTTCGACGCCGGCACCGGTCAACCGGTGTGGAGCGCCAGCGCCGAAACGGCGAACCAGGGCAATCAAAGCCAGCGCGTCGATGCGATTCGGGAGGCTGTGGAAAAGGCCATGTCGGCGTATCCTCCCAGTTAGCTTCTTGTAGATAAGAAGCATTGCGCAGGTTCATGTCTTCAATCGGAGAACCATCATGTTCCGCCCTCTCGTATTACTGGCTGTGGCCGTGCTGCTCAGTGCCTGCGCCCACCAGGTCAACCATGATTTCGACGCCAGCCGCGACTTCGCCGCCTATCGCAGCTGGAGCTGGAAAGAACCCGCCCTGCAATACCGCCCCGATGACCCGCGCATCAAGAGCGACCTGACCGAACAGCGCATCCGTCAGGCGGTGACCGATCAGCTCGATCAACGCGGCTTGCGTCCCGCCGCCGGGGGCCAGAAGGGTGATGTGAATGTGCAGGCCTACCTGATCGTCGAAGACCGTCAGCAACAAGTGACCACCAATTACGGCGGCGGTTGGGGCGGCCCTTGGAACGGCTACTGGGGCGGCCCGATGTACAACGAAACGCGCAACGTCAGCTACAAAGTGGCGACCATCCAGATCGACCTGCTCGACGGCAAGGACGGCAAACTGGTGTGGCGCGGCAGCGACGAGCAAATCCTCAGCAGCTCGCCCAACCCGGCAGATCGCAGCAATGCCGTGCGCGAAACCGTGGGCCGGATCCTGGCCAACTACCCACCCCGATAAACCCCACAATCCCTGCAGGAGCAAAGCTTGCTCGCGAAGACGTCGGCACATCCAAAACGGATGTACCTGACACACCGCTTTCGCGAGCAAGCTTCGCTTCTGCAGGTTTTGTGTGGTCGGCAACCTCGCCAACCCTTGTCTACACTGCAATTTGCCAATGGAGGCAGCACAAGGTGTGCGCCGGCGAAGGAGTGCGCGATGTCGCAGTTTCGCGGCCCGGTTCGGCAACGGGGGGCTATCGGTTTGATGGCGGCGCTGACCTTGGGCATGGCCCTGGTGTTCCTGCTGCTGGTGGTCGATAGCGGTCGGCTGTACCTGGAAAAACGCAACCTGCAACGGGTGGCGGACATGGCGGCCCTGGAAGCGGCCAGCCGGGGTGGCGATTGCGCCGCCGGTGCCACGGCCACCACGTATGCCACCGCCAGTGCGACACGCAACGGTTTCATCCTGCCCGACCCCACTCGCACCCTGGCCGTGACCTGCGGCGCCTTGAGCCTGGACGCCAACAACCTGCGGGTATTCGGCGCCGATCCGAGTAAAAGCGAAGCCATTCGAGTGATCGCCAGCCATGCCGTCCCGCGCAGCATTGCCGGGGGCATCGGCGCGCTGTTCGGCGGTGCGTCCGCCGGATCGACCCTCAACCTGAGCGCCACCGCCGTCGCCGCATTACCGCCGCCGGTGGCCGCCCTGACCATTCGCAGTACCTTGCTGAGCGTTGATACCAGCAAGTCCGCCATGCTCAACGCATTGTTCGGTGGCTTGCTCGGGGGCAACGTCAATATCAGCGTCGCGGGCTGGAACGGATTGATCAATACCAACATCAGCCTGCTCGGTTACCTGGACCGCTTGAAACTGGACCTCGGCCTGACCGTCGCCGGTTATGACCAGGCTCTGGGAACCGCCGTCAACGTCAGCCAACTGATCCAGACCGCCATCAATGTGCTCGACCCCGGCGGCACGCTGGGGGCGACCGTGACCATCGCCAGCCTGCAAGCGCTCAAGGTTGCGGCGGGTACCACCAAGGTGGTGCTGGGCAATCTGCTGCATGTCGAGGCCGGCAGCAACATCGCGGCGCTGGCGACCAACATCAAGGTGTTCGACCTCGTCGAGTCATTTGTGCAACTGGCCAATAAGAAGAACGGCCTGGTGGCGACCCAGCAAATCAACCTGGCGGGGCTGGCGCAAATCACGGCCCGGGTACAAGTGCTGGAACCGCCGCAGTTGTCGGCCATCGGCAACCCGAAAAATGCGGCGCTCGCGCCGTTGGGGCCGAATCGGATTTATGTGAAAACCGCCCAGGTGCGCACGCTGCTGTCGATCAATTTGCCGGTGCTGGATGCGATTACCCCGCTGGTCAACGCGGTGGCCGATCTGGCCGGGCCGTTGACCAATACGCTCAACGCCTTGCTCAACCTCAATCTGGTCGGCGTGCTCGATTCGCTCACTTGCCTGTTGGGCGTGCCCTGCCAGACGCCCGACATCATCGTGCTGCCAGCGCCGATCCGCCTCGATGTGGCGCTGGACGTGGCCAGCGCCAACAGCTACGTCACCGCCTACAGTTGCCTCAGCCCCACCAGCAAAACCCTGACCACCAACACCAGCACATCATTGGTGAACCTGAAAATCGGCACCATCGATCCGGCCACGGCGTTCGGCAGCAACATCACGCCGCCCACGGTGGTGGCGCAGCCGTTGAAGGTGATCGATATCGGTGTGAAAACCTGCCAGCGCTTTCTGTTGGTCTTGCCGTTCAACTGCACCCCGCGCACGCCGGGTGTCGGCGGAGGGCTCGATATCTCGGCCAACACCACCGTGGGTTCGAACGCCAACATGCCTCACGTGTATGCCGCACCCGCCGCCGCCAACCTGCCGGACATCAACCAGCCGCCGTTCTATTACTCCTTTGCCACCACCAACGTGGTCAGCAGCCTGAACGACACCCTGAACAACCTCCAGCTCAACATGTATGGCCCGTCGGGCAGTCTGGTCAGTGTGCTGGGGACGATCCTCAGCTCGGTCAAAACCTTGCTGGTCAACGCGATCAATAGCGTCCTCAGCCCCTTGCTCGACACGCTGATCAACACCTTGCTGGTGAGCCTGGGCATTGACCTGAACAAAGTTGATGTCGGCGCCAACCTCAGCTGTCACTCAGGCCGCGCCTCGCTGGTGATCTGATTGTCCGGGGCAATCGGCAGCTCGATACAAAACCGCGCGCCCTCGCTCGAGTTGCGCACGCTCAAGCGCCCGCCCATGTTTTCGACGATGCCATAACTCACCGACAACCCCAGCCCGGTGCCGACGCCCACCGGTTTGGTGGTGAAGAACGGTTCGAAAATCCGCTCCAGCAAACGCGGATCGATGCCGCCGCCGTTGTCCTCGACCCACAGCCTCACCGACTGAGCATCGCGTTCGGCGTACACCGAGATCCACGGCTTGAAATCCCGATCCGCCTCGCGCTTGCCGAGCAACGCGTCCCGGGCGTTGACGATCAGGTTGATCAGCACCTGTTCCAGTTGATCCACATGACCGCGCACCTGCACCGCAAAATCGATCTCGCTGACCCGCAGTTCCACGCCTTTGCCGCGCATGCCTTCGGCCAGCAGCGCCAGGGTGCCTTCGATGGCCTCGGCCGGGTTGAACGGATGCTGCTCGACCTCGGAGCGGCGGCCGAACACGCGCATGTGGTCGACGACCCGTGCCGCCCGCTGCACCTGCGTGTCGATGCGCTTGAGTTTGTCGGTCAGGTAATCGATTTGCACATCGCCGTTGCCCAGGCGCTTGAGCACATTGACGATGGCCATGCGCATCACGTTCAGCGGCTGATTGATCTCATGGGCCAGCCCCGTGGCCATTTCGCCGAGGGTGGCCATTTTCGCGCTCTGGGTCAGTTGCTGCTGGGAGCGGCGCACGTCCGTGTTGTCGCGGCCCACGGCCTGGACTTCAAGCAAACGGCCCTGCTCGTCGAACACCCCGCGATCCGACCAGACCCACCAGGCGTGTTCCCGTCCCGGCAATTGCAGGTTGATTTCCGCGGTGCTGACCGGGCATTCCGGGCTCAGTTGCCCGATCCGTTGCAGGAAGGCGTCACGCTGTTCCGGCGACATCCAACTGCCCAGGTTCACTCCGGGCAATTGATCGGGTTGGCATTCCAGGTACGTCGCCAGCGGCCGGTTGCCAAAGCTCAGGGTCAGGTCCGGGCGATAACGGCAGATCATCGCCGGGGAGTCTTCCACCAGTATCCGATAGCGTTCTTCGCTTTGTTTCACCGCCTCGGCCGCCAGGGTTGCTTCGGTGACGTCCAGCCACAGGCCGACGGCTTCCACCGGCAGCCCGAGGTCATCGCGCAGCAGCTTGGCTTCGTCGAGCAGCCAGTGATAATCGCCGCGCCTGTCGCGCAGTCGATACCGGGCGCGCACCGAGCCCTGACGCAACAGCTGCCGCGTGCGCTCGAAGTAGTGCTCGCGGTCGTCGGGGTGCACCCGTTCCACCAGTGAGCCGTTGCTGATATCGGCCAGGTTCCAGCCCAGCAGCGGCAACAGGCTGTCGCTGAAAAACGTCGGTTGCAGCGCCCCTTCGACATAGCGCTGCACGTAGATCACCGCCGGTGAACTGGCGATCAGATTGTCCAGCCGGGCATGGGCCGCTGCGGCCTGTTGCTCCTGGTTCTTGATGTCGCTGATGTCGAGCATGAACCCCACCAAACGACGGTTTTGCCCGAGGCCCAGGGCCTGGCCTTGCAGGCGATACCACGCTGCGCTGTGTGGCGCGTCGGGGTGATGCAGGCGCACGCACAGGACGAATGTCGTGCCTTCGTCGCGCAAGGTGTGCAAGTGGCTGCGCAGTTCTTCGCGGTCGGCCGGGTGGACCTGATCCAGCCAGTCGTGCAGCGGCAGTCGGCTGCTCGACAGGTGCAAGGTGTTGGCCAGTGACGGCGCCAGTTGCACCTCGGCCTGCTCGCTGAACAGCTCCCACCAACCGGTACCCAGCAAGGCTTGCAACGACTCCAGCCGCTCCAGTTGCAGGTGATGCCAGTGTTCGCGCAAACGCTCCAGCAACGGGCCGGCGAGGGCGGCGCACAGGTGCAGCCAATCGCGCTCGGTCACGTCCGGCGCCTGCTGTTGCGCGGGGTAGAAACCACAGAGCAGCCAGGCGACCACGCCCTGGGCATCGTGATAGGGCACGGCCAGGCCCTCGGCATTGCCGAACGTACTTTGCAGGCGCGGGTGTTCATTGAGGGTCATGCGCTGGGGGGCGGAGCCGCTCAAGCTGTCGAGGCCGGCACCCAGGTGTTGCCCGGTCTGCCACAGCTGCGGAGCATCGAAAGCGGCGAACTGCTGGTGAACCTGCCAGCCTTGTTCCTGCTCGTCGAGCAGGGCCACGGCGAGGCACGGGATGTGAAAGCGTTGCGCCAGGCCTTGCAGTTGTTCCGTCAACACCTCGGGCAGGCGCGACAGGCTGCACAAGCGCAACTGTTCGCTGATCTGCGTCGCCAGGAACTGGCAGTGTTCGCGGCTTTGCGCCTGCCGCCGTTCCAGCAACAAGTCGCCGATGTCCATCAACTGCAACAGCCAGGTGTCGGCCAACGGCTGGACCCAGCCGCGCAGATGCAAGGGCTGGCCGCTGAGGCTGAAGAAATCCAGGTCCAGGCTTTGTCCCTGCCAGTCCGCCGGTTTGCCTTCGACCACCAACACGCTTTGCGGCATGAGGTAGTCAAGCAAGTGCGGGGTTTGCCCGACCGGCATCGACGGGGCCAACACATGGCGCAACGGACCGGTCAGGTGCAGCACCCGGCCCTCGGCATCCACATGCACTTGCAGGCCGAGGCTGGGCACGTTCAAAGGTTCTGGTGCTTGAGAGGAGGGCGGCGATTGGCGATGGAGCAGGCGCCCGAACAGCGTGTCCCCGGAACTCAAAATTGCAGGCTCGAACTGGCCGTCAGATTGGCCGGCAGATTGGGCACCGCACCGATGCCCGGCAACACCAGGAACGGGATGACCTGATTCAGCTTGGCGACCGGATAAGTGATGGTGACCTTCAGGACCCCGCCGGTGTAGGTGGCCGCCGTGTCGGTGGCCACATTGAAATTCAGCGCGGCAGGAATCCACGACAGTTGCCGGGCCAGTTCGGTGGTCGCCAGGGCGGTGACGGCGGTGTTGTAGTTGGCGGTGCCGGGGTCCAGCGCCACGCTGCGGCGCACCGCTTCGGCGGTGGCCTGGTTGAATGACTGCATCAGCAACAGCGGCAGGCTGTAACTCACCAGCCCATAAAACACGGCAAAAAAGATCACGAACACCAAGGCGAATTCAATCGCGGCGGCGCCTTTTTGCTTGCGGGGGAGGCCTGCTTTCATGACTGCGTCTACCCTGACAATCACTGCGTAATATCAGCATAGAATCATTCAGCCAAAACGGACGGTTTTTACCGGATGCAGAGCCTTGTCTTGATTATCTGGCTGGCGCTGTGCGCCGTGCAGGACGCTCGTCAGCGCCACATCGCCAACGTCCTGACGTTGGGCGCCGGCGGGTTGGCCCTGACGTATGTGGTGTGCACCGGCACCACCTGGCTGGGGGCCGGGGCCGAACAAGCCGGCTGGGCGGTGTTGCTGGCGCTGGCCTTCACATTGCCGGGCTACGTGATGAAGCGCATGGGCGCCGGCGATGTGAAATTAATGACAGCTTTGGGTTTGGCGACCGACGGTATGCACCTGCTTGGGGCGATTATCGGTGCGGGGCTGGCCAGTGCGTTGTGGTTACTGCTTGCGCCAAAAGTCTGGCTGCATATGAGTCAAGGACTTAGGCAGCGTCTGCGCTTTTTTCGCCACGAAGCGTCAAGGAAGCAGCCTTACGCGCCGTTCGTATTGATAGGCATGGTGTGTACGCTCCTGTGGATCCATTAATCGCAACAGGCCACTAGTGCTATGTACATAGTCGGAAAGTGCGACTACTTTCAATTTAGAGCAGTTATACAACCAGCGGCTATTAGTACAGGAATGGTCAGCTTTCGGCCTGGGCATGGAGTAGCACGTGAACAAGCTTACGTCCGCAGTAAAAGTGCTTGTGGTCGACGATCAGCCTCTGGTGGTCGAAGAACTGTGTGAATTCCTGGAGAGCAACGGTTACCGCTGTGTGCCGTGCGAGTCCAGCACCCAGGCGGTCGAACGCTTCACCCAGGACCCGGAGATCGGTCTGGTGTTGTGCGATTTGCACATGCCGGACATGGACGGCATCCAGATGGTGCAGGAGCTCAAACGCCTGTGCGGCCGGCAGCGGGCGTTCGAGGCGATCATGCTCACCGGGCGCGCCGACAAGCAGGACGTGATCAAGGCCTTGCGCGCCGGGATTGCCGATTACTACCAGAAGCCGATTGACCTGGATGAATTGCTGGAAGGTTTGCAGCGCCAGGAAGCGGCGTTGCAGGAGCGGCATAAAGATGTGCAGCTCGGGCATTTGAATCAGAAGTTGCAGTACTTGTCCGAGTCGATCGACGACCTTTACCAGGATCTGGACCGGGTGCGACGCGCGCCGCGTTCGTCGGCGTTGCTGGGCACTGACACGGGCGAGCCGAGCGAGGCGGAACGGCAAGAGATCCCGGCGATTTTCAATCAGCTGTCGCCACGCCAACTCGATGTGGCGCGCTTGGTGGGCAAGGGCCAGACCAACTATCAAATTGCCTGTGAGCTGGGGATTACCGAGAACACGGTGAAGTTGTACGTGTCCCAGGTGCTGCGCCTGACCCACATGCATAACCGCACGCAATTGGCGCTGGCCCTGTCGCCGAACAATGCCGCAATGCACCAGCGCGTGACTGCGCACTGATAGAGGCCGACCGCCTAAAACCTGTGCGCTAACGCGTAATCAGGACAGTGAGGGAGCACGCCCCCCTCACTGCTGTGCCTGGAGGTTACCCAGGCTTGTGGTTATCCAGTACGCGATTGACCGACAGCTCACTCAACATGATCACCCGCTGCAGCACCAGCATCGAATAGCGTCGCGGGCCGTCCGACAGTTCGACGAGGTCGTTGACCAACTCGCGGGCGGATGCCAACGATTCGCTGGCATCGACCAGCAACGTTTCATCATCCACCGCTGCGTCGATGGTGAAGAAGGTGCCGGATGTGCGGGGCGGTATCTGCGTTTTCGTCGCCCCGGGGGTGAGGTAATGCTTGAGCGCGCGCTCGGCCGACGCTTTCAGCTTCTCGGGATCGAGATTGAAAGAGGCGTCGTTGGGGACTGGATCGGTGTTCGGGGGGTTAGGTGTAACTTTGAACATTGTTAAAACTCCGTCGCAAATTTTAAGGAGCCATCACCCTCGCTACCAAACGAATGGGTGGCGGCCATGCATGGGTTGGTAGACCGGTCGCGACAGAAAACCCGGCGCTCACGAATGAGCCCCACACATGACCACCATATAAAGCGAGTCCCAACAACAGGGCTGCATAAGGTGTTGCCATACGACTATCACGACGGGCTACCAAACCCGGTCACTGTTTTGCAGTGACCCGGAAACGATATAGCCCACCCCACAGCCGCACAAGCCGGCGGATTCTGGCGTACGCGTAGGCAACGACGCAAGGCGTTGTAGCCGTTTATGACGTAACACTGGGTGTCTTTAAACGTTCGCGAAAAAAACTGTTTAACCGTGGCAAAAACGGTGCCCGTTATCCCCCCGACCCACTGTCGACTTTCCCGCCCTCATCCTGATCAAAGAACTTCGGTATCTCGTGCAGGTAGCTTTTCAACCAGCGCTGCATGCTCAGTTCGCGCTCGGTTGCGGTGGCGGTTTGCAGCTTGGGCGAGGCCAGTGTGTTGCGGCTTTGCAGTTGCAGCCAGACTTCGGTTTCCTGCTGTTGCGGCGACGCGGGGCCGGCGTCGATGGCAAATGAGCCCAGGGGCAAGGTCAACAGCGCGAGGCCGCAGAAGGTGGTGGTTTTCATCAAAGGCCTCGTCTATTGGATGGTCGATGCCGTCGCGGTGGCGTCCTGCGCCGCCACGGCCGGGACAGCCTTGCCCGGCGTCTTGAGTCGTTCTGCGCGGGCCTGGGCCTCGGTGACTTGCGCCGGGCTCAGGCCGACGCGGCTGACCAGTTCGGCGGCGCGGCTCCAGTCATCCTGGTAGATCAACAGCGTCACCAGATTGACCGCCGCCAACTGGTCGCTCTGCTTGAGCTCCATCGCGGTGAGGAATTCGAATTGGGCGTCTTCGACCCGCCGCTGATTGAGATAAACCACGCCCAGGTCGTTGCGGATTTTTTCATCGGTGGGCGCCAGGCGTGCGGCGCGTTGCAAGTGGGCCTGGGCTTGACCGTTGTCGCCGTTGGCGGCGGCGAGTTGGCCCAGGCCATGTTCGGCTTCGGCGGCCATGCAACTGCCGAGCAGGCTGCGGTACAACGGCTCGGCTTCGTTGCGGCCCAGCAGTCGATAGACCTTGGCTTTGCGCAAGCGCACGTCGGCCAGGTTGTCGGGCAGGTTTTGCAGGTTGGCCAGGCTGGCGTGCAGTTTGCCGTCCTTGGCCATGTCGTCGGCCAGGTTCAACGACAGCTGTTGATCGGCGCTGGGTTTGCTGCAACTGGCGCTGCTGGTCAAAGCGCTCCAAGGGTCCTGCCCGTTGCTCGCGCAGCCACCGAGCAACAGCAGACTCAAACCGGCCATCATCGCTTTCATCTCATTCCCCTCAAGAAGCAAAGGCCCGGGCCAGGGCGGTGAAGCCCGGGCCGGCCAGCACGATCAATAACGCCGGGAAGAGGAACAGCATCATCACGACGGACATTTTGGCGGACATCTTGGAAATGTATTCCTGCAAGCGCGTCAGGCGCCGGTCATCGAGCAGCAGTTTGAGCGCCAGCAGGGATTTCATCGCGCCGCCGCCCTGGTGAATCAATTGCTGAAGGATCACGCAGGTGTCGCTGAACTCATCCACCGCCAGCAAGCGGCTGGCCTTGTTCAGTTCCTCGCCCAGCTCCAGGCCGGAGTCGACCCGGGCCAGCACCAGGCGCAATTCATGGGTCAGGGCCGGCAGTAAATGTTTGCCTTCGAGGCTCAACACCCGCAGCGCCTGCTCCACCGCCATGCCCGACTCGAACAAAATCCGCAGCAACGGAATGAAGGTGGAAATCTCGGTCGCCAGTTGTTTTTGCCGGTGTTGCGCCGCCGCGACCAGCAAGCGTTTGGGCAGCAGATAACCGATACCGGTGGCGAACGCCGGGACGATCCAATGGTTGTCCAGGTCAGGAAAAAACAGGCCCTGGATCAGCAACGTCACCGCCAGCGCCAGCACTGGTACGCCAACCTGGAACGCCGCGAACAGTGAGCGCCGACGCGCACTGCGCCAGCCCAGACGGTTGAGCAACACCTGGGTTTCATGGTCCAGGTTGACCGAGCGCTGACCGAGCCGGCTGTTGCCCAGCACCTGCAACCAACGGCTGAAGCGGCGGCGGTCCGGCATCTTTCCATCCAGCCGCCGTGTCACCTGGCGCACCCGGCGCTGTTGGTCCAGCAGGCCGGCGAATAACAACACACCGGCGGTGAGCAACAGCAGCGCGCTGATCAGCAACGGGATCTTCATAGGCTGCGCAACATGCGCCACAGCGCCAGGCAACCCACCGCCTGCAAACCGAACGCGGTGGCGAGCATGAGCTGCCCCGAACCGTCGTGCCACATGGCGAGCAGGTATTGCGGGTTGGACAACAGGAAGTAGCCGGCGAGGCTGATCGGCAACCCGGCGAGGACGATTGCCGTGACGCGGGTTTCACCGGTCATGGCACTGAGCTGACGCGCGGCCTGGTCACGCTCGCGAATCATCTTGATCAGGTTTTCCAGCAGCTCGCTGGCGTTGCCGCCGTAGCGGTGATTGACCTTAAGCCCCAGGGCGAACAGACGAAATTCCTCCTGCTCATACAGCTCGGCCAGGTCCGACACGGCATCCGGCAGGCTGACCCCCAGCTGCACGTTACGCTGGACCCGGCTCATGGCGTTTTTCAGCGGGTCTTCGGCGGCATCGATGCCGCCTAGCACGGCGTCGGCCAAGGTGCGTCCGGATTTCAGGCTGCGCACGGTGTGATCGAGCAACTGCGGCAGTTGTTCGATCATGCGCTTGAGCCGGCGCTGGTAACGCCAACCGACGTACAGCCGCAGGAGCAGCGGCGGCACCGCCAGCAACACCAAAAGGCCGGGCCAGCCACCCAGCGCGAAACCGATCACGACGCCCAGCGCCCACAGCAGCAACCACAGGCCGAGGCGTTCGGTGGGACGCCCGAGGCCGGCGCGCAGAAAGGCCCGTTCCAGGCCGACCCACGAGGACTTTTGCACCACCAACTCCGGCTGCCCTTGGGTTAACCGGCCGATCACCCGCTCGGTGGCGGACTGGCGTAATCCGCGCTGGAACATCCGCGCCGATAAGCCGAGCAGCGCCAGGCAAACCAGGATCAGCAGCAACACCTTGAGCATGCCCGGGCCCTCAGTTCGGAAAAGGAATGAGCGCCGATTCGCGGCGCAATTTGTCGCCGGCGGGGTGGACCGCCTCGCGCAGAAAACCGAATCCGGTACGCCGGTCGAGGCGGAACAATGTGTTGGTCACGTAGACGTCGTCGCGCACGCCGACCACCTCCACCACCTCGCTGACACAGCGCCGGCCATCGGGCAGGCGGGTCAACTGGATCACCACGTCCAGGGCCGCGCAGATCATATGGCGCAGGGTGCGTTCGGCGATGGTCCGGCCGGTCAGGCCCACCAGAGTCTCCAGGCGCAACAGGGCATCCTGGGCGTTGTTGGCGTGCACGGTGCTCATGGAGCCGTCGTGGCCGGTGTTCATCGCGGTGAGCACATCGAGCACTTCGACGCCGCGAATCTCGCCGAGGATGATCCGGTCGGGACGCATGCGCAGGGCGTTGCGGATCAAGTCGCTGGACTTCACTTCGCCGTGGCCCTCGGCATTTGGCGGACGGGTTTCCAGGCGAACCACATGGGGATGGCCCAACTGCAACTCCGCCACGTCTTCGATGGTGACCAAGCGTTCGTGGGGGTTGATCAACTGGCTGAGAATGTTCAGCAACGTGGTTTTGCCGGTGCCGGTGCCGCCGCTGATCAGGATGTTGCAGCGCTTGCCCACGGCGTCTTGAAAGAAATCGAAGATCGCCTGATCGATGGTTTGCATGGCCATCAGGTCGTTGCTCTTGAGCATGTCCTTGCGAAATTTGCGAATTGACAGGCATGGGCCATCGAGGGCAATCGGCGGAATGATCGCGTTGACCCGACTGCCATCGGGCAGCCGCGCATCGACCATCGGCGACGACTCATCGAGCCGTCGCCCGAGCGGCGCGAGGATCCGCTGCATCACCCGTTCGACGTGGTGCGCATCGATAAAACGCAGGTCACTTTGATGCAGCACGCCGTCGCGTTCGATGAAGACCCGGTGCGGGCCGTTGACCAGAATCTCGGTCACGGCGGGGTCGCGCAGCAGCACTTCCAGCGGACCGAAACCGGTGAGTTCGTCGACGATTTCCTCGGCCAGGCGTTCCATCTCATAGCGGGAGATCGCCAGGTGCAGGCGGGCGATGTACTCGGCCACCTTGTCGATCACGAACTGCGACAGCACTGGCCGCGAGCCTTCCAGCAGGTTTTTTCCGGACTCTTCGATGGCGTCGATGATGTAGCGGTGCAACACCAGTTTCAGGCCTTCGTGGTCACTGTTGCCGACCGGTCCGCGCTGGGGCGCGCCGAACAGTTTTTCGCCGCTCATGGTGTGCCCCTCAAGCGGTTGAACCAGCCGGCCTTGGGTTTGGCCAGGCCTTCGGAACGTTTCGCCAGCCGCTCGCCGAGGGTGCGCAGGCTCTGGGTGAGGACTTCGCGGGGGGCAAACTGGAACAGCGTGACGCCCTGGTTCTTGGCGTTGAGCCGCACTTCGGGGCTGTAGGCGAGCACGGCGATGACCTCCAGGCCGAAGCTCTTGCCCAGGGTCTCGGAATCCGGGGCGACGCTGCGCAAATAACGGTCCACCAGCAGCCGTGCGTGGTCGAGTTTCATGCCTTTTTCCCGCCACAGATTCAGCACCGCCAGGTTGCGGCGGCAGTCGAGCACGTTCTGGTCGGTGTACCACAGCAACTTGTCGCAGTGGCTGACAAAGGTGCGCAGCGCTTCACTGTCCGGCTGCCCGGTGAGGTTCACCACAATGTGCTGGAAGTGTTGGCGCAAGGCGCTGAGCAGCATGTACAACTCGGCGGCGCTGGTGTGTTCCAGCGGCTCGTCGCTGGCGGCGTAAGCGAGGATGCGCAGCCCGGCTTCGGCGCTGGTGAAGGCACTGTCGATCAGGGTCGCGTCGAGGCGCCGCAAATGCCGCAACGCATCGCCGAAGTGGAACGAACTTTCAAGGCCGAGCAAGGCCAGGCTGTCGCCGCGCGGCAGGCCCAGGTCCAGCAGCAGGGTTTGCTGGCCGCTCTTTTGCACCACTTGCGCCATGTGGTTGGCCAGCAGCGCGCCGTCCCCGTTGCTTTGCACGCCATACAGCACCGTCAGGCCGCCCAGTTGCGTGTTGGGTGCCACCGGCGGCAGGCGTTTGCTCAGGCGTCGCACCAGCCCGGCGACCTCACTGGAGCGCGAGCCATACGCGACGAAATCCCGCGCCCCGGCACGCATGGCGTTGAGCACCAATTGGTTGTCCATGCCGTCGCCCAACGCGACCACCGCCAGCATCGGTTTGGCTTCCAGCGCGCCTTCAATCAACGCGCTCTGGGCCACCACGTGTTCACGGTCCAGGCCCACGAACACCAGGCTGGCGAAGGTCACGTCGACCAGCGCCAGCAGTTCGTCAAGACTGCCGCCACCGGCGCTGACCACTTGCCCCAGCGGCGCGAGCGCGCCTTGCAGCCACTCCAGGTCGGTGCTGTTGCGGGTGATGGCGAGGAAGGTCTGGTTCAGGTTCTGGCTCATTGCGATAACCCGCTGCGTTTATCGAAATTGCCGTTTTCCAGGAAGTAGAGGCGATACCAGTTGGGGTCGTAGTTGCGCAGATTTTCACCGGGCAACGACGGCAATTGCGCGTTGGCCGCCAATGGCTGCACCAGGTGCGGGGTGACGATCATCAGCAGTTCGCGCTCTTCGCGCTTGATCGACGAGTTGCGAAAAAACGCACCGATCACCGGGATGTCGCCCAGGCCGGGAAACTTTTCGACCTGCGACGAGTTCTGGGTGCTGATCAAGCCGCTGATGACGAAGCTCTCGCCATCGGCCAGGGAAATGCTGGTGTCGGTGCGGCGAATGGTGAACGCCGGCACGGTGGTGCCGCCGATGGTCACGCCGTTGTTGTAGTCCAGTTCACTGACTTCCGGCGCCACCTTGAGGGCGATGCGATCCTGGCTGACCACGGTCGGCGTCAAGGTCAGGCGGATCCCGAACTCCTTGTACTCGATGGAGTAGCTGTTGCTGTTGGCGCTGGGCACCGGGATCGGGATTTCACCGCCGGCGAGAAAACTCGCGCTCTGTCCGCTGATCGCCACCAGGCTCGGTCGCGCCAGGGTGTAGGCAAAGCCGCTGCCTTCCATGGCGTTGATGATGGCGAGGAAATTACCGCCACCGGCGACGATGTTGAACATGTCGTTGGCCAGGGGAATGCTCGGCACGGCGATGCGGGGATCGAGGTTGCGCAACGGCAACACCCGGGGGGTGACGGCGGTGTTGGGCACCGTGCCCGGCGAGCCGAACAGAAAGTTGGAGTTCTTGCCATAGATCGAGGTGCCGGCCTCTTTCAGTTTGGTGCGGCTGACTTCGACGAAGCGAATATCGGTCTGCACTTGCGACGGCAGCAGCGGGTCATCGGACGGCAACCGGGTGGCGCTGGTCATGGCCGCCGTGGCCTTGCCCTGCACGAACACCATGCTTTGGCGCGGTGCGCTGGCGCAGGCCGTCCAGACCATCAGGCTGGTGGCGCCGGGAGCCATGCCGGTGACCAGAAACGCTTGATTGCCGTTGACCCGAACATCGGCGATTTTCGGATCGCCCACCGCCACCCGGGTGATCGCCACCGGTGATTGCAGGGCCTGTTGCACCCCTTCACCGACTTCCAGCACCGCCGGCAACGGGCCGAGCGCGGCGCAATTGCCGACGGCTGCCAGGGTGGTTGTCAGTGGCAGGCCGCTGAGCACGGAGGCCCAGAGCAGGCCTTGGAACATGGACATGGAACGTCTGCGCATTTAGATGCGTCCTTGCTCGACTCAGGGGGTTTGTTGGGTGATTTCATTGCCGCGAATGACTTCCACGCCCGGCGTGCGCGGTGCGGCGCGACTGGCGGTGGCGAGAGGTTTTGGCGCAGGCGTCATGGCCAGTTGGTTGAACTGGATCAAGTCGCGGTTGGCGCTGCTGAGGTTGGCGGGTGAAGCGCTTTCACCAGCCCAGTAATGGGCCAGGCGTTTCTCTTCGGCGCTGCGTACCGCCAGGCGCAAAACCCCGGCCTGGGCAGCGAGCATCAAGCGACTCAGCAACGGTTCGGGCACCGCGAGCAGCACCGACCGGGCGCTGGCGCGCAGTTGATCTTGCTTGAGTTTGTCGTCGTCGCTCAGGCCGGGCCTGGCGGGTTGACCGTCGTTGGTCAGGCCCAATTGTTCACCGACCCCGAGCACCCGCAGCGCCGGCACCACGACCTGGGCCGATTGCTGGGGGTTGTTCACGTCCGAGCGCAGAAACAGCAGCACGTCGACATAGTCACCGGGGCTCAACTGGCCGCCGGCATTGATCACTTCATCCACGGCCACCGCGAGGGCGCGTTCGTCGGGGCGGATCATCCGGGCCAGTGCGCTGCCGGCTTCGAAACTCTCATCGTTGAGCCAGCTCCCGGCGCTCAGGGCGCGCCACGGCGCACGACCGATCGCCTGATCGAGTCGGCTCAGGCTGCCGGCCGGCGCGGTGCGCAGTTTTTCCAGGGCCACGTCGGCTGCAGTGATTTGCACAAACGGCGCGATATCGCGCAGCAACACCACCACCGGTTGGCGGGTGGGGTCTTCCTCGGGCGCTGCGGCCACGGCCGGTGCGGTGACCGTCACCACGTTGGGCTGCGCCACAGGCGCGGGTTCCGGCTGACGGCCCAGCACCAGGCCCCAATAACCGGCAATGACGGCACCTGCCAAGAATAATCCGGCCAGGCCCAGGGTGACACGGCTGTTCATGACGGCTCTCCCTTTCCCCGCTGCTAATGACTCGCCATTCCTTCGAGACAATTTCGCAATCAGGCAGCTATGAACATGCAACTATTTCGCTATTTGACGGTAGCGCAGCTAAAGCAAAACGCCATTACCTCGCTTTAAATAGCGAACGAAAGTAGAGGGTTAAAGCGCCAAACGTGGTTTTTTCAAGCGTAAGTGCACGACTTAATACTTAAGTGATAATTCGTTCTTACAGTTGTTGGTAAAGCCTTTGCCGACAATGCTGATGCTGGCATAGGGGAATTATGTTGTGACCCTGCAACACCGCAGTCATCAGGAGAAATGCCATGTCCTTCAAAGCAACGGCTCAGAAGATCAAGTCCGAACTTTCTTTCTACGTAAATCTGGCGAAGGACACCGAAGGGGCTTCGGGTATCGAGTACGCCATCATTGCCGGCATGGTGGCGGTGGCGCTGGCGGCCTTCGTTACACCGATCAAAACGGCGGTGACCACCATGTTCACCACCATTTCGGGTGCGCTCTGAAGCCTGTCGATGCCAATGGACGGTCACTTGCCAATGCGCCAAAGGGCTTCTAACGTCAGCGCTTAGTCCACAGCGGGTGCCATCCTATGAACGCTTCTCAAGAACGCCAACAGTTGCTGCTGGTTGACGACGAAGAGGACGCGTTGCTGGAGTTGGCGGAGTTGCTGGAGGGCGAGGGCTTCAGTTGCTTTACGGCCACCTCGGTCAAGCTCGCCCTGCATCATCTGACCCGCCACCCTGATATCGCCCTGGTGATCACTGATCTGCGCATGCCGGAGGAGAGCGGCATGTCGCTGATCAAGCGTTTGCGCGAACACACCTCACGCCAGCACTTGCCGGTGATCGTGACGTCCGGGCATGCGGACATGGAGGATGTCAGCGACATGCTGCGCCTGCAGGTGCTCGACCTGTTTCGCAAGCCGATCTATCACGTGCGGTTGCTGGAAACCTTGAACAATCTGTTCCCGCTGCCCGCGACCCACCTGGTTAATCCTTGATCAGTTAAATTTGACGCCATCACTTTGACTTTTATGTAGTGTCGAAATGATGGCTCGTGTACATTTGCCGCCCCCGATCAGCACCCTGCTGAGGGGCCGGTAGGGATGCCTGATTAATTCGTCACCCTGCTGAAACTGCCATTTCAAGTTTCGGAAGGGACTCTCGATTGAATACCTCTTGCCTGCGCCGCTCGTTGTTGGCGTTGTCCGTGGCGACCGCCGCGTTTCAGACCTCTGCCGTTGAAGCGGCGGACCTCAATTACGATTTGAGCAATGGCCCGTACTCTGGCACCGGGCAGACGTGGCGAGCCGCCACGTTCACCGGAAGTCTCAACGTCGTACCTGCGTTGCCTGGATCGGGTGATGCGGTGAACTTCCAGGCGCTGACCCTCCAGGAAAACCTGACCAACAAAGGCTCGATCGTCATTGATGGTCTGGCGTTTGCACGCGGCATCTCGATCAGCAATGGCAGTGGTGCGACGGTGATCGGCGGCTCCCTGATCAATGACGGCTCAATCAAGATCAATGGCCTTGCCACAAGCGGTGCGTCGATGGGTATCGACGCCAGCGGCATCACGCTGACGAATTCGTTGGTCAATAGCGGCGAAATTACGGTCAATGGCATGCGCCCGGTAGGGGTGCTGCTGTCCCACACCACGCTGACGGGGATCAACAACACCGGTTCGATCAGCGCCAATGGTGAAGGTGCGATGGCGGTGGATCTGGACCGCGCGACGCTGAGCAACACCGTCTATAACGAGGGCAGCATTCGCGCCACCGGCCTCGACGCCGAGGCGCTGGCATTTGAAGGTGTGGTGTTGGCGCCCGGCAACCGGTATGCGGCGTGGAACCGCGGCACGATCTCGGGTGAGGCCTACGGCATCCATGTCAGCCTGCCCGTCGCAGGCCAGGGCGCCTTCAATTTTTATCAGGACGGCGGCCTCATCGAGGGCGGCACGGCTGCGATCCAGGTTGACGGTGGCAATAGCTATTTCTACTGGAATGGCGGCAACGTCAAAGGCGATCTGCTGGGTCTTTCCGGGGTGCTCATCGACGGCGACGTGAACTTCGATGGCTCAACCATCCGCTCGGGGTACGTCACGGTCGAGAGCGGCAAGCTGACGCTGATGCAACCGCACACCACGATCATCGGCGACTTCGACATGGAAGGGTCCGACTCGGTGCTGGAAATGTACCTGGGCAACGACACCAACCCCGCGTTGCCGGTGTTGAAGGTCACTGGCGACACGGATATTGCACCGGGTGGGCAACTGAAGTTGCTGGCGCGCTCCAGCGACTTCCGCATCAACGCGGGCGGCACTCGCTACACCTTGATCAGTTCGGGCTCATTGACCGGCGGTGAGAACCTGAGCGTGACTTCGTCGTCGGCCTTGCTGGATGTCAAAAGCTTTGGCGTGGAAGGCAACGACATCAAGGCATTGGTGACGACCAAATCCGAAGCCGTGGTTGCACAAAATATCCTCAGCGCCGGCGGTACGCGCAACGCGGTTGGGGCCATTGGGCGTTTCTCGACGGCCGTCATGCCGTTGCTCGACGAGCAGGACCCGGTGTTCCAGGCCTTCGCCAACGCGGGCACGGACGCCGAACTGGCGCAACTGTCGGAAAAACTCAGCCCGGACGTCAGCCGTGGCGTGTTGCATGCAACCACCAACAGCCAGACGCTGATGACCAATGCCATCAACGACCGCTCCAGCCGCGCCCGTACCGGCACCGGTTCGACGGACAAAGGCGTGTGGTTGCAAGCGCTGAGCAGCGATGCCAATCAGGACGAGCGCCATGGCGTGGCGGGTTATGACGCCGACAGCCACGGGATTGCGGTCGGTGCTGACGGTCAGTTGAATGCCGACACCGTTGTCGGCCTGGCCTACAGCTACCTCAAGAGCGATGTGAAATCCGATCTGGGCAGCAAGACCGATGTCACCGGACATGCGTTGACCCTGTATGGCAACTGGACCCATGACAACTGGTTCGTTGATTCGTCGTTGATGTATGGCTGGAACGATAACGAGTCCAAGCGCTACATCGCCGGCACTCGGGCCAAGGGCGATTACGACAGCGATATCTTGGGTGTTAGTGCATTGGCCGGTTACAGCTTGCGCTTGCAGCCGAACCTGGTGCTCGAACCGCAGGTGGGTGCGCGTTACGCCAACGTCGGCATGGATGCGTACCGCGAGAAGGGCAGTTCGGCGTCGCTGAACGTCGGCAGCCAGCGCTATGAAGTGGGCGAAATGGGCGTGGGCGCACGCCTGGCCGCGGCGTTCGATGTCGGCACCGGCAGCTTTGAACCTGAAGCCAAGGTCATGGCGTGGCACGACTTTATCGGTGACAAGACCGCGACCACGTCGGCCTTTGCACTGGGCGGCGATTCGTTCACTACGCGCGGTACGACGCCGGTGCGCGACAGCTATGAACTGGGCCTGGGCGCCAACTATGTGATGGGCGCCTGGAGTGTCGGTGGGTCTTACAACTACGTGACCAGCACCGATTTCAACGCCGATTCCTTTACGGCGAAGGTGCGTTACGCGTTCTGATTTCAGACCGCGTTTTGTTCATCGCGAGCAAGCGTGTTGCCTGCTCGCGATGGCCTCTACAACTGATAACTGAAACTCACGCTATAGCGCGGTCGCCGGTTAAACGTGTCCAGCGCTTCATCCGACATCGGCTTGGCCGCTTCCAGCGCGATGTTGTAGTACTTCGCATCCCCAAACCGCAGGCCCACCGCCGCCGAGGACAAGTTGTTGCCCTGCACCGGCAACTGGTTGAACCAGGTTTTCGAGCGGTCCAGCACCACATAGGGTTGCAGCACCCGCAGCCAGTTTCCGTCGCGGTTGAAGCTGTAGTTCACTTCGTAAGCCACCCCCCAACCCTTGTCACCGGACGCCTGGTCGTCGGGGTAGCCACGGCCGAAATTCTGTCCGCCGAACACCGCGCGTTCACTGTCGGGCAGGGTGTCGTCGCTCCAGTACAGCGCAGCCGAGAGCACGCCTTGCCAGTTGTCGAAGAACTTGTCGCTCTGCACTCCCGATACGCGCAGGCGCAGGAAATTGAGGTCGACATCGGCACTGGTTTTCGCCCCCATGCCATCGATGCCCTGGTACGCCCCGCCACTGAGAATCCGTAATTGTCGGGCGTCGGCCTGGCGCCAGTCGCTTTCGAAGGCGAGGGCGCGGATGTCGGTGCGCACTTCGACGCTGCGCGGGTCATCGACCACGTCGTAGCGGGTTTTGTCGTTGACCGCATACAGCCGCGCACCGGCGCTGAGTTGTTCATTGGGCGAGGCGATCAGCGGGTGGCTGAAGCCGATGGAGTAGCGATCGTTTTCCCGGTGCGGCTTGAGCTGCAGGCCATTGTCGAGCAGCACATTGGTGCCCGGATCAGCGCGGTAGCGCGAGGCCGACAAGCTCAGTTGCGTGCCTTCGGCGTTGAGGAACTGGTTGTAGTCCAGACGGTAGTAATGCTCTTTGTCGTCCCCCGGCGGGAACAGCCCGCTGAGGCTCACTTGTTCGCCCATCGCCGTCTGGGAATTGCTGCTGATTCCGAGCAAGGCCTGGGTGCCATTGCGACTGTTTTCGGTGGCGCTCAAGCTGCTGGTGAACGGTTTGCGACTGGCTTGCACCGCCAGGTACGCCGCGCCGTCGGTGGTGCCCGGTGGCGGCACTTGCGCCTGCAAGGTCACGCCGGGGATGCGGCTCATTAACGTGGTGTAGCGCTCGAAGGTTTTGCGGGTCAGCGGTCGTTCGGCCTGGAGCTTGGCCACCAGTTTGTCCAGCAGGCTTTTCACCCGCCCGAGGTCGCCCTGCACCTGGTAGTCCTTGATGTAACCCTCCACCAGCACCACCCGTGCCACGCCCTGGCTGAAATCCTGTTGCGGCAGGAAGGCGTAGGACAGCAAGTAACCGTCCTGTTGGTAACGGCGGGTGATATTGCGGGTGGCTTCGATCAACTCGGCGAGGCTGGTTTCGTGGCCGAGCAACGGTTGATACAGCGCCGCCAATTCGTTGAGCGGGTAAATCGTCCCGCCTTCGATCTGCACGTTTTTGATCGTCACTTTGGTGCCCATCATCAACGGTTGCGCTGCGGTCGCGCCGGGCTCCGGCACTTGCAACGGTGCCGCTGTCGGGCGGTAGGCGTCGGCGGGCAGGTTTGGCACGGGGAGGTTGCGGATCGTTTCGTTACTGTTGAGAAAGCTCGGAAGGGTGTCGGCGAAAGCGAAAGAACTGACGGTCAGGCACAGCAGGGAAGCCATAACGCGCATAGGACACTCCATGGTCATATCGCGACATCCCGGGGCTCGTCAGCTGACTGAACCAGAACCGCAGGTTGTCTTGCTCCAAAAGAAAAAAGCGGAAGACTCATCTGAATCTTCCGCCTCCAACCAAGCGTAGGCGCTGCAGGTAAGGCCGTCGAATCGGCCAGGTGCAATTCAGCGTTTGTTACCGCTCAGGCCACCCAACAGGCCGCCGAGACCACCGGTTGTGCCGGTGCTGCCGGTGCTGCCGGTGCCGCTAGCGACCAGCCCACCGACCGCGCCACCGACCGCGCCAACGGTAGCGCCGACGGTGGTGACGGTGTTGCCGACAGCGGCTACTACCGGGTTGGGCGCGGCAGCGGTAATGCTGCTACCGACGCCGCCGACCGCTCCACCGACCTGGCTGAGCAGACCAGTGACCGGGGCGCCGAGACCGGTGGTGCCACCCACTTGTTGAGTGAGGCTGGTGACGCTGCTGGTGACAGGATTCAACGCAGTACCGATCACGCCTGCGACGCTGGCCAGCGGTGCGGTTGGGCCGAGGTTGGGAGCACTCGAGCCGCCGAGTGCGCCGCCAATCGATGCCACCGTGCCGCCTATGGCGCCCAGGTTCACACCGCCGGCACTGACAACGGAGCTGGTACTGCCGGCGTTCAAACCACCGCCGACATTCGCCACGGCACCGCCGACTGTTTGCAGCAACCCGGTGCTGCCCAAGCCACCCAGACCGCCGCCCGTCCCTGCACCGGAACTCGCCACCAGGCCGCCCGCCGAACCCACGGAGGTGCCCAGGTTAGTCAGCGCGCCGCCCGCGGTGTTAGTCACCGCATTGCCATTGCCTGCCGCCGTCACTTTGCTGCCCAGACTGCCCACGGTGCTGCCGACCTTGTCGACCAGGCCATCGATTGGGTTGCCCAGGCCAGTGGCGCTGCCGACTTTGCCGGTCAGGCCTTCAGCCAGCGTGACCACCGGCACCAGCACCTTATTGCCCACGCCGTTGGTGACGGACCCCAGCGGCCCGGTGCTGGTGGCGATGTTCAAGGTATCGCCGAGCATGGTGACTTTTTCACCGACATCGCCGAGCACCGGGGTGACTTTGCTGACGACGCCGCCGACCAGGGGAATGCTGCTGGTGGCCGTGTTCAGTTTGCTGCTCAAATCCGTCACGCCGTTACCGGCATCGGACACCACGTCGCCGACGACTGCCGTGGTTTTACTGAGGGCTTGCGGGTCGCTGCCCAATTTGCCCAAGCCATTGGCGAGGTCGTCACCGACGGTGCTGACCACATTGCCGGTGGTGTTGACCGCGCTTTGCACCACGCCGCCAACCACCGGAACCGTGCTCAGGGAATCGCCGATCTGCCCGACGCCATCGCCCACGCCGCTGACGGTTTTGCCGACGTCCTGGACCAGCGTGCTGGTCACCAGTGGTGCAGGCCCGCCGGGATTGGTCGGGTTGGTGGGATCAGTCGGGTCTGTCGGATTGGTTGGATTGGTTGGGTCGGTGGTGCCTCCCGTGCCGCCAGTGCCTCCGGTCCCGGCCGTTCCATCCGTCCCGCTCGCACCACCGGTGCCGCCACCCGTACCGCTGGTGCCGCCGCTACCCGTTCCCGCCGCACCCGCCGCGCCATCGGACGAGCTGCCGGACGTGCTGTGATGACCGCCACCGCCGCTGCTGCAACCGGCCAGGCCGAGGGAGAGGACCAACGCCAAAGCTGTTGCCGACTTGCACCACACTTGAGTTTTCATGAGAGTCATTCCTTGCACCTGTTACAACGTTCGTTGTCTTCGATGGCTTGCCGATCTGTCGCCGGCAATGCCTTCGTCCGTTGTGCACATCACAATCCAGGGCGTGCTTTGAGGCCATTCTCAAGTTGGTATTAACGCCTTTATACAAGGCGCAGGAATGCTGCCTAAGGGTTAATACCTTGGGTGTGGGTCGAGAGGGGAATTCGTTTTAAATCAATGAGGATGGTTTGGACGCAGGCGAGTAATGGCGGGGGAGAGCACTTAAGTTATATACACAATTAACCAGGGTCCCCCGACACCTGATCGTTCCCACGCTCTGCGTGGGAATGCCTCAACGGACGCTCCGCGTTCGGCTCTGAAGGGACGCGGAGCGTCCCGGGCTGCATTCCCACGCAGAGCGTGGGAACGATCATCAGGCCACCGGCCGCCAATGCCCGGCCATATGCTCCAATTCCCCGGCGCCGACCAACTGCAAATCGCCACTGGACGCCGCCGCACTGGCCAGCAACGTCACCTCGCTGGGCAGGCGCACCGGTTTGCGAAACTGCACGGCGATCTCAATGTTCGCCGTCGGCAGATGATCGGCCAGCGCTGCCAGGGTCCGCGCCTTGTTCCACAGGCCGTGGGCAATTGCCGTAGGAAAGCCGAACAGCTTGGCGCTGGCCGCACTGAGGTGAATCGGGTTGTAGTCCCCGGACACCTTGGCATATTGCCGGCCAATGTCCGCCGGGGCTTTCCAGTGCGCCACTTCCGTCAGCGCCAGCGTCGTCGCCAACTCATCCTCCGCCGGCTCGCCCTCGAGCTTGACCCCGCGACACAGCATCTGGCTTTCGGCCTCCCACAGCGTGCCGAGTTGATCGTCCAGCGTCGTCACCAGATCGAACGTCGCACCCTTGGCATGGGGTTGCAGGTTTTGCACTTGCACACTGACCCGTACACGGCCCACCCCGCCCATGGGCCGCAGCACGCGAATGCGGTTGCTCAGGTGAATCAGCCCCAACAGCGGAAAGGGAAATTCCCTGGCGGTGAGCAATTGCATCTGCAAGGCAAAGGCGAGGATGTGGGGATAGGTCGGTGGCAGCAGGCCGTTGTCCGCAAAACCACAGACCTTGCGGTACGCCGCCAGGCGTTTTGGATCGACGTCGAGCCAGCAGCGCAAACCGCTATCGGGCAGGGTGGTGCCGGTGATTTTTCGGCGCGTGGCCGCCCGCACATACAACCCGGGCAGGCTTGGTTCACGGTTGAGGGTGTGCCAGTCGATGATCATCGCTACGCTCCCAGAACACTTTGCCCACACACCCGCAACGCCTGCCCGGTAAACGCGCCGGTGCCCGGTTGCGCGAGCCAGGCCACCGCCTCGGCGACGTCTTGCGGCAAACCGCCCTGGCCCAGCGAACTCATGCGCCGGCCCGCTTCACGCAGGGCAAACGGAATGTGTGCGGTCATCTGGGTTTCGATAAACCCCGGTGCCACCGCGTTGATGCTGATCCCGCGCTCATGCAACAGCGGCGCCCAGGCTTGGGCCAGGCCGATCAGCCCGGCCTTGCTCGCGGCGTAATTGGTTTGCCCGCGATTGCCGGCGATGCCGCTGATCGAGGCCAGCAAAATCACCCGGCCGTTGTCGCGCAGGGTGCCGGCGTCGAGCAGGGCCTTGGTCAACACTTGCGGCGCATTGAGGTTGACCGCCAGCACCGCGTCCCAGAATTCCGGGGTCATGTTGGCCAGGGTTTTGTCGCGGGTGATGCCGGCGTTATGCACCACGATGTCGACGCCGTCGGGCAAGTGCTCGATCAACTGCGCGGCGGCATCGTCGGCGCAAATATCCAGGGTGATGCTGCGCCCGCCAAGGCGTGCGGCGAGGGCTTCGAGATCGGCCTTGGCCGGTGGCACGTCGAGCAGGATCACCTCGGCGCCGTCCCGGGCCAGGGTTTCGGCAATCGAGGCGCCGATGCCGCGAGCGGCACCCGTCACCAGCGCCTTGCGCCCGGACAGTGGCCGCGTCCAGTCTTCGACCGGCGTGTCGCAGGCGTTCAAGCGAATCACTTGCCCGGAGACAAACGCGCTTTTCGGCGAGAGGAAAAACCGCAGTGGCCCTTCCAGTTGCGCCTCGGCGCCTTCGCCGACGTAGATCAGCTGCAAGGTGCCACCGCTGCGCAATTCTTTGGCGAGGGAACGGCTGAACCCTTCCAGGGCACGCTGGACGCTGGAGGCGATCGGGTCGCTCAAGGACTCCGGCGCCCGGCCCAGAATCACCAGGTGTGCACTGTGATCGAGGTTTTTCATCAGCGGCTGAAAGAACTCGCGCAGCTGTTTGAGCTGATCGGTTTGCACCAGGTGACTGGCATCGAACACCACGGCTTTGAGTTTCGGGCCGTGGCCGGGAATCCACGCGGTGGCCAGGGACGGCTCGGTGCCGTAGCTGTAGATTGCGTCGGTCAGGCGGTTGGCGAAGGCGCTGACTTTTTCTGTCAACGGTCCGCCACCCATCAGCAATGCGCCTTCGACCGGCCGCAGGCGCCCGGCCTGCCAGCGTTCCAGACGCACCGGCGACGGCAGGCCCATGGCCCCGACCAGACGATGGCCGATGGACGAATTGGCGAAGTCGATATAACGGTCTGACATGGAACGCTCTCCGGCAGCTGGGGTTCAAAGTGTGGACCATGAATGGCGATCAGTCGTTCGATCCACGAGATAAGGCCTACGCTAGAACACAGGTGATTGATGTGTAGCAGGACTTTCGGGGAAATGCAGAACCTGTGGCGAGGGAGCTTGTGTGGCGAGGGTGGCTTGCCCCCGTTCGGCTGCGAAGCAGTCGGAAAACCATCCCCTGCGGTGTATTTGATGTATCGCGATTACGGGTTTGGGGGCGCTTCGCGACCCAACGGGGGCAAGCCCCCTCGCCACAGGCCACCCGTTCCCACAGTGGATCGCATTCATATTTGAATATTTGGAAAGGAGCATTTCATGACTCAGCTGCGCCGCGTCGCGATCATTGGCGGTAACCGTATCCCTTTCGCCCGTTCCAACGGGCCGTACGCCACCGCCAGTAACCAGGCGATGCTCACCGCAGCGCTCGAAGGTTTGATCGAACGCTTCAACCTGCACGGTTTGCGCATGGGCGAAGTGGCGGCGGGGGCGGTGCTCAAGCATTCCCGGGATTTCAACCTGACCCGCGAATGCGTGCTCGGCTCGCGGCTGTCGCCGACCACCCCGGCCTACGACATCCAGCAAGCCTGCGGCACCGGTCTGGAAGCGGCGCTGCTGGTGGCCAACAAAATCGCCCTCGGTCAGATCGAGTGCGGCATTGCCGGCGGTGTCGACACCACGTCCGACGCGCCAATCGGCATCAATGAAGGCCTGCGCAAAATCCTCCTGCAAGCCAACCGCGCCAAGACCACCGGCGACAAACTGAAAACCTTTCTGCAACTGCGTCCCGGCCACCTGATCCCCGAGTTCCCGCGCAACGGCGAACCGCGCACGGGCCTGTCCATGGGCGAGCATTGCGAGTTGATGGCCCAGACCTGGAACATCCCCCGGGCCGAGCAGGACCAACTGGCCCTCGAAAGCCATCAGAAACTCGCCGCGTCCTACGCCGAAGGCTGGCACAACGACCTGATGACGCCGTTCCTCGGCCTGAACCGCGACAACAACCTGCGCCCGGACCTGACCCTGGAAAAACTCGCCTCGCTCAAACCGGCGTTCGAGAAAAGCGCCAAGGGCACCATGACCGCAGGCAACTCCACACCGCTCACCGACGGCGCCTCGCTGGTGTTGTTGGGCAGTGAGGAATGGGCCAAGGAACGCGGCTTGCCGATCCTCGCCTATTTGCGCGATGGCGAAGCGGCGGCGGTGGATTTCGTCAACGGCGCCGAAGGCCTGCTGATGGCGCCGGTGTATGCGGTGCCGCGCTTGCTGGCGCGCAATGGCCTGACCTTGCAGGACTTCGACTACTACGAAATCCACGAAGCCTTCGCCGCGCAAGTGCTGTGCACGCTGAAAGCCTGGGAAGACCCGCAATACTGCAAAACCCGCCTCGGCCTCGACGCGCCGCTGGGCTCCATCGACCGCAGCCGCCTCAACGTCAAGGGCAGTTCACTGGCAGCCGGGCACCCGTTTGCCGCGACGGGTGGGCGCATCGTCGCCAACCTGGCGAAGTTGCTGGATGCGGCGGGCAAGGGGCGGGGGCTGATCTCTATCTGCGCGGCTGGCGGCCAAGGCGTAACAGCCATCATCGAACGCTAAGGCGCACGAAGCTAATGCGGGGAGGGCTTTTGTGGCGAGGGGGCTTGCCCCCGTTCGGCTGCGAAGCAGTCGTAAAACCATTACACGCGATTCGCCTGATGCATTTAGGTGGCAAGTTTTGGGGCCGCTTCGCAACCCAACGGGGGCAAGCCCCCTCGCCACAAAGGTTCGCTCCACCTTGGAGGATTGTGTTTGTCAGGGCGGGCAAGTTGGCCTAACGTCGCGTTATCTGCCGTCCTGCGACACAAGGCTCAACAATGACGTCCAACGGACAACTTTCCCTCGAACGTTCAATCCCGGCGCTAACCGCCTTACCGCGGCCACTGTTCGCCCGCGCCGAAAGCCTCAACGCTGGTTCCTGGACACCACCCCATCGCCACGACTGGGTGCAATTCTCCTACGCCATCAGCGGCGTGCTCGGGGTACACACCGCCGAGGGCAGTTTCTTCGCGCCGCCGCAGTGGGGCATCTGGATTCCGGCCGATCTCGAACATCAAGTCGTCACGTCGATGCGTGCGGAGATGCGCAGCCTCTATGTGCGCCGCGAGGATTGCCAATGGGCAGACGGACGTTGCCGAGTGCTGGAGGTGACGCCCCTGGCCCGGGAACTGATCAAGAGTTTTTGCCTGTTGCCGGTGGAATATCCACAGGGCGACAGCCAGGAAGCGCGGCTGGTGAATGTGTTGCTGGATCAGTTGGCGAATCTGCCGGAAGTCGAGTTCTCGCTGCCCCTGCCCCGGCATGAACGCTTGCTCGGGTTGTGCAACGAGCTGATCGAGAATCCGGAGCTGAACGTGACGTTGCACGCGTGGGCGGGGCGCTTGGGCACGTCGGAGAAAACGTTAATGCGGCTGTTTCAGCGCGAAACCGGGTTGAGCTTTCGCGGCTGGCGCCAGCGTGCGCGGCTGCTGTCGTCGCTGAGTTTGCTGGAGGAGGGCGACAGCGTGACCAATGCGGCGCTGGCTTGCGGGTATGACTCGACGTCGGCGTTTATTGCGGCGTTCAAGGGATTGTTCGGGTTTACCCCGGGGGAATTGTTTCGGCAGTAATTGTGGCGAGGGAGCTTGCTCCCGCTGGAGCGCGAAGCGGTCCCAATTCGGTCAACGCGGTGTATCAGGTATTTCGCGTTTTCCGGTTTGCGACTGCTTCGCAGCCGAGCGGGAGCAAGCTCCCTCGCCACAGGTATCGGTGCGGATCAAGTCCTGAACCGTCGAACCAACCCATCCAGCTCATTCGACAACCCGGCCAAACTCTGGGAATCCAGTCGCGCCGAGTTCGCCAGTTCCGCCACCAACTGCGCATCGCCATGAATCTGGCTGATGTGCCGATTGATGTCTTCCGCCACCTGATGCTGCTCTTCCGCCGCCGTCGCAATCTGCGTGTTCATGTCGCGAATCACATCCACCGACTCACGAATCAGCCCGAAGCTGCTGCGCGCTTCGCCAATGCGCGTCACCGACTGCTGCGACACTTCCAGGCTCGCGTGCATCTGCTGCGTGACCTGGCTGGTGCGCTTGGCGAGGGTGCCGAGCAAACCGTCGATTTCTGCCGTGGAATCGGCCGTGCGTTTGGCCAGGGCGCGAACTTCATCCGCCACCACCGCAAACCCGCGACCTTGTTCACCGGCCCGTGCCGCTTCAATTGCCGCGTTCAGCGCCAGCAGGTTGGTCTGTTCGGCAATCGAGCGAATCGTCCCGAGAATCGACTGAATGTCATTGCTGTCCCGTTCCAGTTGCTGCATCGACTGCGCTGACGATTCGATTTCCTGACTCAGGCGATCGACGCTGGTCACCGCGGCATCAATCTGCTGCTGACCTTCGCGCGCCTGGCGTTGGCCACTGTCGGCCGACTCGGCGGCCTGGCTGCACGAACGGGCGACTTCGTTGGCGGTGGCGACCATTTCGTGGAACGCCGTGGACACCATGTCCACCGCTTCGCGCTGGCGCCCGGCGGCTTCGGCCATGTCGCTGGAGACCCGGGTCGAGCTCTGGGAAGTGGCGAGGATTCTGTTGGCGGCGCCGCCGATGTTTTGAATCAGGTTACGGATCGCCGACAGGAACTGGTTGAACCAGCTGGCCAGTTGCGCGGTTTCGTCGCTGCCACGGATTTCCAGGTTCTTGGTCAGGTCGCCTTCGCCCTGGGCGATGCCTTCCAGACCGCTGGCCACGCTGCTGATTGGCCGCACAATGACACGGGCGAAACTGGCGCCGACGATGGCGAAGAACACCGCCAGTACCCCGGCAATGCCCGCGATCAACCAAGTTAGCTGAGTAGCGGAGCTCATCACATCGGCTTGCTTGATCAGGCCGATAAAGGTCCAGCCCAGTTGCTCCGACGGCCAGACGTTGGCCATGTAGCGCTCGCCATTCAACTCGACTTCCACCAGGCCTTTGCCGGCCTTGGCCAGTTGCGCATAGCCCTCGCCGAGGCTGCCCAGGGCCTTGAAGTTGTGCTCCGGCTGTTTCGGATCGACCAGCACGGTGCCGCTGTTTTCCAGCAGCATCAGGTAGCCGGTTTCGCCGAGTTTGATCTGTTTGACGATTTCGGTGAGCTGCTTGAGCGTCACGTCGATGCTGACCACGCCGCCGTTGCTGCCCAACTTGTTATCGATGGTGCGCACGGTGCTGACGTACGTCGCGTCGTCCTGGGCCCAATAGTAGGCCTCGGTGCGGAACGGCTTGCCGGGCTTGGCCTGGGCAGCCTTGTACCAGGGGCGCTGGCGCGGGTCGTAATTGTTCAGTTTTGCGTCGTCCGGCCAGGACACATAACCGCCGGCGGCGGTGCCGACGATGGCATACGCGTAGGACGGATGGCTGTTGCCCAGATCCTGGAGGAACGCGAAGACCTTTTTGTCCATCTCGCCCTGGGGAATGGACTCGGCGTTGGCGGCCATGTAGGTCTTGAGGCTGTCGTCGGTGTTCTTGATCAGCGGTTGCGACGCCAGGTAATCGACGTTCTGGCTGATGCCGTCGAAGAACAACTGCATGGCATTGCTGACCTGGCGAATCTCGCGGCCGCTGCCGTCGACGAAATCGTCCTTGGCCTCGCTGCGCAAGTTCAGCACGACCAGGGTGGCGACCAGTACCACCGGCAAGCAGGCGATGATTGCAAACGCCCAGGTCAACTTCTGTTTGATGTTCATCCGCGCTCCAGATTTTCTTGTTGGCCCACGCAGTGCAGATGACTCGCGGATTATTGGCAGCCGAAAACGGTGTAGAAGGACTCGGTTCCTTGAGTACGGCCTCGTCTTTTTGGTCAGGACGATTGTCGGACAAATCCTTTTCTCTCTGAGGACTTCGGCCGAAAAAAGGGGAAATTGAGGCTCCTTGAGAAAAATCCGACAAATAGAAGGAATACGGATGTCAGCTTCTGTCGTAAATGCCCTTGCATCCCTTCGCCAACAAGTGCCGGCGGCTCGGCTATGATCTCCAACGGTCGTTGAGCGGCGGCGGATTTGCCGGAAAAATCCGGCACATTGTGTGCATCTGCAATGTTCATAGGTCGGCAACCCCTCCCCGAGGCGCGAGGATTGCCGTATAACGAATGACTTTCGCGTGTTTGGTAATAAAGGACCCACAATAAAAGCTGATGAAGACTCCAAAACGCATTGAACCCCTGATCGAGGACGGTCTGGTCGACGAGGTGCTGCGCCCACTCATGAGTGGTAAAGAAGCAGCTGTTTATGTGGTGCGCTGCGGTAACGAGCTACGTTGCGCGAAGGTCTACAAGGAGGCGAATAAACGCAGTTTCCGCCAGGCGGCCGAGTATCAGGAAGGCCGCAAGGTACGCAACAGCCGACAGGCTCGGGCGATGGCCAAGGGCTCCAAGTTCGGCAAGAAAGAAACCGAGGACGCCTGGCAGAACGCCGAAGTGGCGGCCCTGTTTCGTCTGGCCGGTGCCGGTGTGCGGGTGCCCAAGCCGTATGACTTCCTCGAAGGCGTACTGCTGATGGAGTTGGTGGCCGACGAATACGGCGATGCCGCGCCGCGTCTGAACGACGTGGTGCTGGAACCGGACCAGGCCCGTGAATACCACACGTTCCTGATCTCGCAGATCGTGCTGATGTTGTGTACCGGTCTGGTGCACGGTGACCTCTCGGAGTTCAACGTGCTGTTGACCCCGACCGGCCCGGTGATCATCGACCTGCCTCAGGCAGTGGACGCGGCGGGTAACAACCACGCGTTCACCATGCTGGAGCGGGACGTGGGCAACATGGCCTCTTACTTCGGGCGGTTTGCGCCGGAGTTGAAGAAGACCAAGTACGCCAAGGAAATGTGGGCCCTGTACGAAGCCGGCACCTTGCACCCGGCGAGCATCCTGACCGGCGAGTTCGATGAACCGGAAGAGCTGGCCGATGTGGGCGGCGTCATCCGCGAAATCGAGGCGGCACGCCTGGATGAAGAGCGCAAGCAAGCGGTGCGCGCGGCTGACGACGCGCCACCGGGCAAAACCGAAGAACCGCCTCCACCCTGGATGCAGTGATCGGTTAACAAAAAACCCGGCTTAAGCCGGGTTTTTTGTGGGATTGTTTTTTTGAGACCGTGGCGTCTGCATCGCGGGCAAGCCTTGCTCCTACAGGGTTAGGCGTCGTATGGGATATCCCGGTCTGCGCAAACCCGGAGCAAGGATTGCCCGCGATGGCGTCAAACCAGACAAACACATATCGTGTCGTCGACGCCAACACACTCAAGGATTGAATGTGAACTCCACCCGCAACGCCCACCTGATCATCACCGCCCGCCTGATCTCTGATTTCGGCGCGTTCCTCAACATGGTCGCCCTGGCCACTTACGTCTATGTCCTGAGCAACAGCGCCATGAGCGTGGCGATTTTCCTCGCCAGCCGCGTGGCCGGAGGGATTTTTGCCAGTTTGATTGGCACTCCGTTCTACCGTCGCGTGGCCGGGCGCCTGCCGCTGATTGCCTTCGATTTGTTGCGCGCCGGGGTGCTCGGTTTGCTGCTGATTCTGCCGGTGACCCAGCAAGCGTTGCTGCTGCCGGTGATCGCCTTCGGCCTGGGCTTTGGCAATTCGATGTTCGCCATCGGCCTCAACAGCCAGTTGCCAAACCTGATCGACCGTGAACACTTGCTCAAGACCAACGCCTGGATCACCTCGGCAGCGTCGATTGCCATGGTCGGTGGCAGTCTGGTGGCGGGGCTGGTCGTTGCGGCGTTTGGCTTTGAAGCGGTGTTTGCGCTGAACGTGGTCACGTATCTGCTGGCGGCGTTGTTGATTGTGCCGTTGCGGTTTCGCGCGGCAGCGACGAGCGCTGAATCCAAAAGCGAGCGCGGGGAATGGTCGGCGTTGCTGCAAGGCCTGCGCAGCGCTCCGGTATTGGCGGCGATGCTCGCGGTGGCCATGGCGGATACCTTGGGCAGTGCGGCGCATAACGTCGGTTTACCGATCATCTCGCGGCTGCTGACGCCGGAATCGGCCAGCACCACCCTGGGCCTGATGCTGGCGGTGTGGGCCAGCGGCAAACTGATCGGTGCGCGGATCGCCAGTCGCCTCAAAGGCTCGGACAACATCAACCTGGAGCGGCGCTTTTTCTACGGCGTGCTGCTGATGTCCTGCGGCTTCATCCTGATGTTCCAGCAGCAGACGCTCGTCGGTTTGCTGCTGTTCTCATTGCCGGCCGGACTGGGTGACGGGTTTTCCGAAGTCGGTTTGATGTCGCGCCTGCAACGGGAGCCGGAGCACCTGCGCCTGCCGATCTTCAGCTTCCTGACCTTGCTGCAAATGACCGGGTTCGGCATCGGCATGCTGATCGCCGCGCCGTTCTACGCCTGGTGGACGCCGGGTGCGGTGGTGGCATTGTTTCACGGCATTCCCCTCACCACGTTGCTGGTGGTGAAGGGGGTGTCCGTCAGGCGCGGGCAGGTTCGGCGCAGCAACCCGACGCCAGCTCCTTGAGGATCGGGCAATCGGGGCGGTGGTCGCCGTGGCAGTGCTCGACCAGGTCCTGCAAGGTGTCGCGCAACTGGCCGAGTTCGCGGATCTTCTGGTTCAGCTCGTCGATGTGCTGACGGGCCAGGGCCTTCACGTCGGCGCTGGCGCGCTGGCGGTCCTGCCACAGGGTCAGCAACTTGCCGACCTCTTCAAGGGAAAAGCCCAGGTCCCGGGAGCGCTTGATAAACGCCAGCGTATGCAGGTCGTCATCGCCGTACACCCGGTAGCCGCTGTCGGTGCGATGGGCCGCCTTGAGCAGGCCGATGGACTCGTAATAACGAATCATCTTCGCGCTCAGGCCGCTGTGGCGGGCCGCTTGGCCGATGTTCATCGGTTGTCCTCCAGATCCTTGGGTTTCCAGGTTTTCAACAGTAGCGCATTGCTCACCACGCTGACGCTCGACAACGCCATGGCCGCGCCGGCCAGCACCGGGTTGAGGAAGCCGAACGCCGCCAGCGGAATGCCGATCAGGTTATAGACGAAGGCCCAGAACAGGTTCTGGCGGATCTTCGCGTAGGTCTTGCGGCTGATCTCCAGCGCCGCCGGCACCAGCCGTGGATCGCCGCGCATCAGGGTGATCCCGGCGGCGTGCATCGCCACATCGGTGCCGCCGCCCATGGCGATGCCGATATCTGCTGCGGCCAGGGCCGGGGCGTCGTTGATGCCGTCGCCGACCATCGCCACCACGCCGGTTTTCTTCAGCTCGGCGACGGTGGCGGCTTTGTCCGCCGGCAGGACTTCGGCGTGAACATCGGTGATGCCCAGTGCCTCGGCGACGACTTTGGCGCTGCCCCGGTTGTCGCCGGTCAGCAGGTGGCTGCTGATGTTGCGCGCGTTGAGTTGCTGCACCGCTTGCAGGGCGCCAGGTTTGAGGGTGTCGCCGAAGGCGAACAGGCCGAGGACCCGGGGTTCGGGGCTTTGTTCGATCAGCCAGGACAGGGTCCGGCCTTCGGTTTCCCAGGCTTTTGCGGAGTCGGCGAGTACCCCGGCGTTCAACGCGCTTTCTTCCAACAGACGTCGATTGCCCAGCGCCAGCCGACGACCGTCGAGCGTTCCGGCAATGCCGCGTCCGGTCAGGGACTGGCTGTCGCTGACATCCGCCACGTCCAATCCGCGCTCAGCACAGGCATCCAGCACCGCCTTGGCCAACGGATGTTCGCTGCCCCGTTGCAGCGCGCCAGCCCTTTGCAGCAGGGCGGCTTCGTCACCGTCGAGCGCACTCAAATGCGCAATGCGCGGAGCGCCAGAGGTCAGGGTGCCAGTCTTGTCGAACACCACGGCGCTGACTTCATGGGCGCGTTCCAGCGCTTCGGCGTCCTTGATCAAAATTCCGTAGCGCGCCGCCACGCCAGTGCCGGCCATGATCGCGGTCGGCGTGGCCAGGCCCAGGGCGCAAGGGCAGGCGATCACCAGCACCGCAACGGCATTGATCAGCGCGGTTTCAATCGGTGCGCCGTATAGCCACCAACCGATCAACGTCGCCAGGGCCAACACCAAAACGGTCGGCACGAACACCTGGCTGACTTTATCCACCAGTTTCTGGATCGGCGCTTTCGCGGCCTGGGCGTCTTCCACCAGACGAATGATGCGGGCGAGCACGGTTTCTGCGCCGAGGGCCAGGGTGCGCACCAGCAAGCGGCCTTCGCCGTTGATTGCGCCGCCGGTGACTTTGTCGCCGGGTTGTTTCGGCACCGGCAGGCTTTCGCCGCTGATCAGCGCTTCGTCGGCGTGGCTCTGGCCTTCGACCACTTCGCCGTCCACCGGGAAACGCTCGCCGGGTTTGACCATGACCAGATCGTTCAAGCGCAGGGCGCTGATCGCCACATCTTGTTCGCGCCCATCGATCACCTGAATCGCCCGTTCCGGACGCAAGGCTTCGAGGGCGCGGATGGCGCTGGCAGTCTGGCGCTTGGCGCGGCTTTCCAGGTATTTGCCCAGCAGCACCAGCGCAATCACCACTGCCGACGCTTCGAAATACAGATGCGGCATGCGCCCGGCGGCGGTGGCCCATTCATAAAGGCTCAAGCCATAACCGGCGCTGGTGCCCAGCGCGACAAGCAAATCCATGTTGCCAGCCCCGGCGCGTACGGCTTTCCAGGCTGCAACGTAAAAACGTGCGCCGAAGATGAACTGCACCGGCGTGGCCAACGCAAATTGCGCCCAGGCCGGGAGCATCCAGTGCACGCCGAAAGGCTGCAGCAGCATCGGCAACACCAGCGGCAAGGCGAGGGCGATGGCCGCAAGCAGAATCCAGCGCTCGCGTTTCAGGCGGATGTGTTGATTGTCGGTGGGGTGTTCGATTTCAAAGACGCTGGCGTTGTAGCCAGCCTTGGTCACGGCGGCGATCAGGGTTTGTGGATCGATCTGGCCGAGCAATTCGAGGTGGGCGCGTTCATTGGCCAGGTTGACGCTGGCGCTTTTCACCCCCGGCACCTTGGTCAGGGCGCGTTCGACCCGACCGACGCAGGAGGCGCAAGTCATGCCGTCGATGCTCAATTCCAGACTGTGCTGTGGCACGCTGTAACCGGCTTGCTGCACCGCGTCCATCAACGCCGGCAAGCTGTCGTTGGGGGCCTGGACACGTGCCTGCTCGGTGGCGAGGTTGACGCTGACGGCGCTGGCGCCGATGACTTTGCTCAAGGCACGCTCGACACGCCCGGCGCAACTGGCGCAGGTCATGCCGGCAATCGGCAGATCGAAAGTGGTGGATTCGGACATCGGTCACGCTCCCTGTAGAAAGTGCCTACAGGATCAACCTTGCCATGCGGGCAAGGTCAAGCGCCATGTCGCAGATCAATGGATCGCCGCATGACCGCCTGATCGTTCCCACGCTGTGCGTGGGAATGCCTCAACGGACGCTCCGCGTTCGGCCTTTTGGGAACGCGGAGCGTCCCGGGCTGCCTTCCCACGCCGGAGCGTGGGAACGATCGGTCGATCAGGTGGTGATCAGTATTCGAGGGCGGCGGGTTTCAGGTACATCCCTTCCTGCGTCATCGCAATCCGGAACTTCAACACGTCCCCGGCCTTGAGCGTGATGTTTTGCGAGCCCGGCGCCAGCACCCCTGCGTTGCAGCCCGGCGCCTGGCCCGGCAGCAGTTTCAGGCGCAGGGACACATTGCCCGGCGGCAGGTTGAATGAGGTGCTTTGTTCCTGAAACAGCCGCGCCGACAGTTGATCCTGGATGTACACGCCGATCTCGCAATTGGTCGCGACTTCCAGGCGCTCGCGGGAAATGATCAGTACGCCGTAATCCTCGCCGGCGGCATTGGCCGAGGGCAGGGCGGCGAAAAGGCTGAGGAAGCCAAACAGGCTGAGAGCTGACCAGCGCATGGCTGAATCTCCTGAGGTCGGGTCATTGATGACGCAGCTTGGCCGAGCGCGACGCCGAATGCCAGCCCGGCAGTTTGTTTCAGAACTTGACCTTGCCATGGTGGCAAGCTCAAGACTGCCCGCAACCTCACTAAAGGAGTTGCACCATGCAAGTATTCAACGTTCAAGGCATGTCCTGCGGTCACTGCGTCAAGGCCATCACCCAAGCCCTGCTAGCCAAGGACCCGGCCGCCAGTGTGCGGGTGGATCTGGCGGCGAAGGAAGTTGGCGTCGAAAGCGCATTGACGGCCGAGCAAGTCATCGCCGCCATCACCGAAGAAGGCTACGACGCCAAAGTCGCCTGACACACCGCGCCTATGCTTTTGTAGGAGCAAAGCTTGCTCGCGAAGAGGCCGGCACATCCAACGTTGATATCGCCTGACACGCCGCGCCTCTGCTCCTGCTTCTGCTTCTGCTTCTGTAGGAGCAAAGCTTGCTCGCGAAGAGGCCGGTACATCCAACATCAATGTCGGCTGACACTCCGCTTTCGCGAGCAAGCTTTGCTCCTACGGAAGCGAATGCGTGTTTATCCGTCGGTTTTTAATAGTTAGCGACCTATCGGATTGTCCAAGGCGTCCCCACGCGGCTAGACTGTCGAGCCTGCCGACCCACGCCCAATGGATGCCTGATGAACTTCCGTACCATTCTGATTCTTGGCGCCCTGACCGCTTTCGGTCCGCTGGCGATCGATTTCTACTTGCCGGCGTTCCCGGCGATCGCACAGTCATTCGGCACCGACGAAAAACACGTGCAAATGACCCTCGCCGCGTATTTCCTCGGCTTGTCCATTGGTCAACTGCTCTACGGCCCGGTGGCGGATCGGTTCGGGCGGCGCATTCCGTTGCTCACTGGCGTTGGCTTGTTCACCGCAGCCTCTCTTGCCTGTGCCTTCGCGCCGAACCTGGAATGGCTGATGGGCGCACGCTTCATCCAGGCGCTGGGCGGTTGCGCGGGGATGGTGATTTCCCGAGCAGTGGTCAGTGATAAATGCGATGCGGTGGGTTCGGCAAAAGTCTTTTCGCAACTGATGCTGGTGATGGGCCTGGCGCCGATCCTGGCTCCGATGCTGGGTGGGCTGCTGGTCAACACCACCGGTTGGCAGTCGATCTTCCTCGTGCTGACCGGGTTCAGCGCCCTGGCCGCACTGGCCGTGGCCCTCGGTTTGCCGGAAAGCCTGCCGGACTACGTGCCGCGCCAACCATTGAAAGGCGCATTGCGTCAGTACGGCCGGTTGCTGGCCGATCCGGTCTACCTCGGCCACGCCCTGACCGGCGGTCTGGCTGTCGCCGGGATGTTTGCCTACATCGCCGGTTCGCCGTTTGTCTTCATCAAACTGTATGGCGTGCCGGCCGAACATTTCGGCTGGCTGTTCGGCACCAACGCGGCGGGCTTCATCCTGGTGGCGCAGGTCAACGCGCGACTGCTGGCCAAGCGTGGGCCGGCGTTCCTGTTGGCACGCACCGTGTGGATTTACCTGGGCGCGGGCCTGACATTGCTGGCGGTCAGTTCGATGCACACCGAACAGCTGTGGCCGCTGCTGATTCCATTGTTTGTCTGCATCGCCAGCCTCGGTTGCATCCTGCCCAACGCCTCGGCCTGCGCCATGAACGGGCAGGGCGCCCGCGCCGGCAGTGCGTCGGCACTGCTCGGGTGCCTGCAATTCAGCATCGCCGCCGGGGCGGCATCACTGGTGGGTTTCTTGCACGATGGCAGTGCCATGCCGATGGCCATGGTCATCAGCCTGTGCGGAGTTCTGGTGGTGAGCGTGGCGATGCTCACCCGGCGTTTGCAAAATGCCCGGGCACTGGCCCAAGCCGAAGTGTGAGTGCGGACTCAGCCAGCGGCACGCTGCTGGCGGTCGGGGATTTGATGAGGGGCTAGCAGTCGCGCTTCCAGGGTTCGGGTGAAGGCGCGCGCTTCGGCTTCGCTGCGGAAGGTGACGGCGTGTTGGTCCAGACGGACTTGCCACTGGGATGTTGCCACTTCTTTTATCAGGATCTTCATTGCTGACCTCCTTAAGTAAAAGACTGTGTCGCAGAGGTTTCGATTGTAGACCCGAATACGATCGCAATTATGACAACGGTCAACTCTCTGACTGACGGTGCAAGACCGCTTTTGTAGGAGCAAGGCTAGCCCGCGATGGCGATTCAGAGGGCGCCATCGCGGGCAAGCCATGCTCCTGCGCAAATGTTTAGAAACCTTCTAATACAATTTTGCCCTTGGACTTGCCGCTCTCCAGCAGTTCATGGGCGCGACGCAGGTTCTGCGCATTGATGGTGCCGAAGTGCTCGCCCACCGTGGTCTTCAGGGTGCCGGCGTCGATCAGTTCAGCGACGCGGTTGAGCAGTTTGTGTTGCTCGATCATGTCCGCGGTCTCGAACAGCGAGCGGGTGTACATGAACTCCCAGTGCAACGAAAGGCTCTTGCGCTTGAGCTTGGTCACGTCCAGCGCTTTCGGATCATCGATCAGCGCCAATTTGCCTTGAGGCGCCAGGGCCTCGACCAGTTGATCCAGATGCGCATCGGTCTGGGTCAGACTGGCAACGTGGGTCACCTGAGCAACGCCCGCACGCTTGAGTGCTTCGCTCAGCGGCTGGCTGTGATCAATCACCAGGTCGGCGCCCAACTCACGCACCCAGCTCTGGGTTTGCGGACGGGAAGCGGTGCCGATGACTTTCAGCCCGGTGAGCTGATGGGCCAGTTGAGTCAGGATCGAACCCACACCGCCGGCAGCCCCCACGATCAGCAAACTCTGACCTTCATCGGTGTTGCCTTCGCGCACTTGCAGGCGTTCAAAGAGCAATTCCCACGCGGTGATCGCGGTCAGGGGCAGTGCCGCCGCTTCGGCAAAGCCGAGAGTTTTCGGCATGTGCCCGACGATCCGCTCGTCCACCACATGCAACTCGCTGTTGCCACCGGCACGGGCGATGGAGCCGGCGTAAAACACTTTGTCGCCGGCCTTGAACAGCGTCACGTCGCTGCCCACTGCCTTGACCACACCGGCCACGTCCCAGCCCAGCACTTTGGCCGCGCCTTCTTCAGGCTGGACGTTCTGCCGGACCTTGGCGTCCACCGGGTTGACGGAGATGGCTTTGACTTCCACCAGCAGGTCGCGCGGGCCGGCGACCGGTTCGGGCAGTTCGATGTCTTGCAGGGAGTTGGCGTCGCTGATCGGCAGGGAGGCGTAGTAGGCAATGGCTTTCATCAAGAAGGGCTCCAGAGGTAATAAAGGAAGGAATCAGGCAAGGGTGCGCAGGCGCTTGAGCTCGAAGTGTTCGAGAAAGTCCCCGGCCCTGGCGCGGAAGTTCTGGACGTGGGCGCTGGCGTCGTGGGCTTGCAGGGCCTCGTCGCTACTCCATTGTTCGATCATGTAGAAGCCCAGCGGGTTGGCCAGGTCCTGGTGCAAATCGTATTGACCGCAACCGGCCTCGGCGCGGGTCGGCTCGATGAGTGCCCGCAGGTGCTGTTCGAGAGCGTCTTGCTGGCCGGGTTTGGCGATGAGGGTGGCGATGGCGGTAAAAGGCTGGGACATGTTCGACTCCTGACGCTGAGTGATTTTCGATGGGGCAGATGATTGGCTATTTCCCGGCAAGATAAAACCCGCTAAAAGAGCAGTCTCTTTCAATATTATTTTGATAATCGGGGCTGAAGATGCTGCGTTTCGACGACTTGCAGTTGTTTGTCCGGGCGGCGGACCTGGGTAGCCTGTCGGCGGCGGCACGGGTGATGGACATGTCGGCGGCGGTGGCCAGTGCGGCGCTCAAGCGTATCGAACAGCAACTCGGCGCCCGATTGCTGGCCCGTTCCACTCGCAGCTTGCGCCTGACTGCCGAAGGCGAAGGCTTTCTGGAATACGCCCGGGCGGCCCTGAGCAATCTGGACGAGGGCCGCCGGTTGTTGGCCAGCGGTCAGGATCAGGTCAGCGGTGTGTTGCAACTGTCGGCGCCTTCGGATTTCGGGCGCAACCTGCTGCTGCCGTGGCTGGATGAGTTCCAGCGCGAGCACCCGAAGTTGACCGTGCGTTTGTTGCTGGGCGATCGCATCGCCGACCTGTTTCGCCAACCGGTGGACATCGCCCTGCGCTACGGCGAACCGGAAGACTCGAGCCTGGTGGCGCTGCCCATCGCCCCGCAGAACCGTCGCGTGCTCTGTGCGTCGCCCGCTTACCTGGCCCGGCACGGCGAGCCCCGCCAGCTGGAGCAACTGGCGCAGCACAATTGCTTGCTGTTCATGCTCGGCAGCCGGGTGCACGACCGCTGGAGTTTCCATGATGGCAAGCGCGAAGTCGGGCTGACGGTCAGTGGCGACCGCTTCAGCGATGACGCCGACGTGGTGCGCCTGTGGGCGGTGGCGGGGGCCGGGATCGCCTACAAGTCCTGGCTCGATGTGGGGGCCGATGTGTTGGCCGGTCGCTTGAAAGTGCTGTTGCCGGAGTTGCTGTGTGAGCGCGCACCGCTGAATTTGCTGTGCGCCCATCGCGCGCAATTGAGTAAGCCGGTGAACCTTTTGCGGGAAATGCTTGCCAGCCGATGCGCACAGTTGAGTAGTCAATTTCCAGTGTTACCGGGGGCTGATCATTAGTCGCAGGTAAATAGCGAAATTTCTGTCAGGAACTATCACCACCCACGAACTCCCAAGGGCAGGATCCGACGGTCAACCCGCTTATACTAGCGCCGCCTCATACCTGCACCGTCGAACCGGCCCGGACGCGTTCACCTTGCAGTCGTCCTTGCCCGGGAGTCGGCCCGGGTGGTTCGACAGAACGCGTTGTGTGGGTGGCGTGCCTGACTCGGTCCAAGACAGTTTTGCGTCTTGGCCGACGACACATTACTGGTCAAGATGTCTCTGAGCAGTAGACGAAACGATTCAACAGGGAGTGAATACATGGAACATGCACCTTGCATCAGCCAGATCGCCACGTTGCTGGCTGACCCCAAGCGCAGCGCAATGATGTGGGCCTTGATGGATGGCTCGGCGCGGCATACCGAAGAGCTGGCCCTGGCAGCCGGGCTGTCGCCGTCTTCGGCCAGTGCACACCTGGGGCGTTTGTCCGCCGGAGGTCTGTTGAAAGTCGAAGAGCGCGGGCGAAAAAGGTTCTTCCGCCTGGCCGCGCCCGAAATCGGCGCCGCGGTAGAGGCCCTGGCCAGTGCGACCCTGGCCAGCAAGCCGCGGGATATTCCGGAGACGATCAAACGCGGCAACCCTCTGGGCAAGCGCCAGCCTGCACCGTCGTCGCTGTTGCAGGCGCGGCTGTGCGATGACCATCTGGGTGGCACGCTGGCGGCGGACCTGTATCAGCGTTTGCTGGATGCCGGCTGGATCGAGCAGTTCGATCAGCGCGTCGTCGTCACCTATAAAGGCTCTACACAACTGGCCAACCGAGGGGTGTTCATCCAGGCCCTGGCCCACCGCAACGGGCAAGTCGCCTGTGCCTGCCCTGACTGGAGTGAACGCCGTCCGCACCTGGGCGGCTCACTGGGCGCGGCGTTGTTGCAGTTGTTCATGCAGTCCGGCTGGCTGACCCTGCCCAATGATTCGCGGGCCTTGCAGATCACTGCGGCCGGGCAACGTGAAGTTCACCGTTTTGCCAAGGAGTCCGAGCTGGAAATGGCGTTGTAGACGCCTCGGGACCGACGTCTGAGGTGTCGGGCGTCGTTCAGGGTTGCGGGCAGGTCGCATCCAGCGATAACCCCCAGCCGCTATCGCGCACACTCGATCCGGGGACTTTCGGATGGGGGGACGTGGCATGGAAATACCAGGATTCAGCGCGGCAGAACGCTTGGAACGGCTGCCCATCAGCGGCTATCACCGCATTATTTTCATCATTATTGCCTTGGCGTTTTTCTTCGACTCCATGGACCTGGCGATGATGACGTTCCTGCTCGGCTCGATCAAAACCGAGTTCGGCCTGAGCAGCGCCCAGGCCGGGTTGCTGGCCAGTTCGAGCTTCTTTGGCATGGTGCTGGGGGCATCGCTGTCCGGCATGCTGGCCGACCGTTTCGGGCGCAAACCGGTGTTCCAGTGGAGCATCGTGTTGTGGGGCCTCGCCAGTTACCTGTGCTCCACCGCGCAGACGGTGGAAACCCTGACGCTGTTCCGCATCCTCCTGGGGATCGGCATGGGCATGGAGTTTCCCATCGCTCAGTCGATGCTCTCGGAGCTGATTCCGGCCAAGGGCCGTGGGCGCTATATCGCGTTGATGGACGGATTCTGGCCGCTGGGTTTCGTCGCCGCCGGGGTGCTGTCGTATTTCCTGTTGCCGGTGATTGGCTGGCGCGACATCTTCCTGGTGTTGGCGGTGCCGGCGGTGTTTGTCCTGGCGATTCGTTTCTTCATTCCCGAGTCACCGCGCTGGCTCGAACAGGCCGGCAAGCATGCGGCGGCGGACAAGGTCTTGTTGGGTATCGAAGATCGGGTCCGCAGGTCCTTGGGACGTTCTGATCTTCCCTCGCCGATCCGCTTGCCCCGAGTGGCAAGCACGCCGGGGACTTTCTTTTCCGCGTTGCAGCAGATCTGGTCGCCGCTGTACCGCCAGCGCACGATGATGATCTGGAGCGTCTGGTTCTTCGCTTTGCTCGGCTTCTACGGCTTGACCTCGTGGCTCAGCGCCTTGTTGCAACAGTCGGGTTTTGCCGTGACCCAGTCGGTGTATTACACGGTGCTGATTTCCCTCGGCGGGATTCCCGGTTTCCTCATGGCCGCCTGGCTGGTGGAACGCTGGGGACGTAAACCGGTGTGCATCGTGACGTTGCTGGGCGGTGGGGTAATGGCGTTTCTCTACGGCCAGAGCGCGGTGTTTGGCGGCAACGTCGCCCTGCTGATCACCTCGGGTCTGCTGATGCAATTCTTCCTGTTCGGCATGTGGGCCGTGCTCTACACCTACACCCCGGAGCTGTACCCGACCTCGGCGCGAGCCACGGGCTCGGGGTTTGCTTCGGCGATCGGGCGCGTCGGTTCGTTGCTCGGGCCGTTGGTGACCGGGCTGGTGTTCCCGATTACCGGGCAGGGCGGAGTGTTCGCCTTGGGGGCGATGTGCTTTGCGATTGCGGCGGCGGTGGTGTGGATGTTCGGGATGGAGACGCGGGGCAAGACGTTGGAGGAGTTGAGCGAGGCGGTTACTTGAAGATCGTTCCCACGCTCTGCGTGGGAATGCCTCAATGGACGCTCTGCGTCCGCTTTTGGGACGCTCTGCGTCCCGGGCTGCATTCCCACGCGGAGCGTGGGAACGATCATTGCGGCAAGCTTACGGTTTGACCAGTCGAGCATCCAGGCTGTTCTGGGCCAAGCGCTTGGCCTGGTCCTGGGTCATGCCCAGATCGGTGTACAGCGCATGGAAGTTCTCTGTGACATAACCGCCGAAGTACGCCGGGTCATCGGAGTTCACCGTCACTTTCACCCCGCGTTCAAGCATGTCGAGGATGTTGTGCTGGGACATGTGATCGAACACGCAAAGCTTGGTGTTCGACAACGGGCACACGGTCAGCGGGATCTGCTCGTCGATGATCCGCTGCATCAGACGCTCGTCTTCGATGGCGCGCACGCCATGGTCGATACGCTGGATTTTCAGCAGGTCGATGGCTTCCCAGATGTACTCCGGCGGGCCTTCTTCACCGGCATGGGCGACGGTCAGGAAGCCTTCGTGGCGAGCACGATCAAACACGCGCTGAAACTTGCTCGGCGGGTGACCCATCTCCGAACTGTCCAGACCGACAGCCACAAACGCATCGCGGAACGGCAGCGCCTGGTCGAGGGTTTTCTGTGCTTCGTCTTCGCTCAAGTGGCGCAGGAAGCTCAGGATCAAACCGCTGGTGATACCCAGTTGCTGCTCGCCATCTTTCAGCGCAGCCGCGATGCCGTTGAGCACCACTTCGAACGGCACACCACGGTCGGTATGGGTCTGCGGGTCGAAGAACGGTTCGGTGTGAATCACGTTCTGCGCCTTGCAACGCAACAGGTAGGCCCAGGTCAGGTCGTAGAAATCCTGGGAGGTGCGCAGCACATCGGCACCCTTGTAGTACAGGTCGAGAAACTCCTGCAGGTTGTTGAAGGCGTAGGCCTTGCGCAGGGTTTCGACGTCGTCCCAAGGCAGGGCGATCTTGTTGCGTTCGGCCAGGGCGAACAGCAGCTCAGGCTCCAGCGAGCCTTCCAGGTGCAAGTGCAGTTCTGCCTTGGGCAGGGCATTCAGCCAGTCGTACATGTTCGAATTCTCATCAGGTGCAATGACGGCATTCTACAGATGCTCGCTGCAACAATTGGTAAAACCTGACCAGACGGTTGATCAAACCGCTTCCTGTTCCCGGCGATAGGCGTAGGTATCGGCGAAGCGTGACAGCAGGAATTCAGCGCAGGTGGTGGCCGGATATTTCGCCGGATGCGATTCATCCTGGCAACCGGGCAGGCATTCGATGGGTGTGTCGGGATGCGGTTCGGCGAAGAACGGCATGGAGTAGCGGTCCACACCCAGCGGACTGATCACCCGGTGCGGTGTCGACAGGTAACGATCGTTGCTCCAGCGCGCCATCATGTCGCCGAGGTTTACCACGAACGTGCCTTCGATCGGCGGCGCGTCGATCCATTGACCTTTGACGTTGCGCACTTGCAGGCCACCGGCGGCGTCCTGGTAGAGCAGGGTGATGCAGCCGTAATCGGTGTGGGCGCCGGCGCCTTGTTGCTCTTCGGAACTGGCGGTGTGGCGCGGCGGGTAGTGAATCATCCGCAGCACGCTGACCGGCTCGTTAAAGCGTGTGTCGAAGAAGTCCCGTTCAATGCCGAGCGCCATCGTCATGGCGCGCAACAGGGTTTGGGCGAGGGCCTGCATGTCGAGGTAGTGCTGCTCCATCAGCGCTGGCCAACCGGGCATCGAGGGATGGCGATTGGGGCCGCGCAGCGGTTTTTCTGCCAGCACTTGCGGGTGATCGGCGGGCAGGTGCAGGCCCATGTCGAAGGTTTCTTTCAGGTCGCTGGGTTTGCTTGGGTCCAGTTGCTCGGTGGCGATGGCGCCGTAGCCGCGATGGTGTCGGGTCTGGGTGATGTCGATCTTGAGTTTTTCGACGGCGGGCAGGGCGAAGAAACGTTGGGCGTGGTCGAGCACGGCGTCGATGCGGGCGGCGCTGATCGGATGACCCTTGATGTAGAAGAAGCCCCAATTGCGGCAGGCGTGGTCGATTTGGGTGGCGACGGATTGCCAGGCATCCTGGTCGTCGGTGTAGAGCGGGGCGATGTCGATGATCGGGAGCTGATTCATGCTGAATTCTCGCTAATGATCGTTCCCACGCTCCGCGTGGGAATGCCTCATGGGACGCTCCGCGTTCCAAGGGGACGCGGAGCGTCCCGGGCTGCATTCCCACGCGGAGCGTGGGAACGATCTGCAGAAGGGAATTACTTCGGAATGTCGGCCTTCATGCCTTCCACGTAATAATTCATCGACGCCAATTCCGCATTGCTCGCCGTTGCCCCCGCCGCAATTTTCTCGACACCGGCCTGGTCCTTGATCGGCCCGGTAAACGGATGCAGCGCACCGCTCTTGATGTCGGCAATGATCTGCTCGGCCTGGGCTTTCACCGGCGCCGGCACCAGGTCGCTGATCGGCAGTTCAACCGTACCTTCCTTCAAACCACCCCAGTAATCCTGGGATTTCCAGGTGTGGTCGAGCACGCTCTGGGTCGCTTGAATGTAGTGCGGGCCCCAGTCGTTGACGATGGAGGTCAGCACCGCTTTCGGCCCGAAGTGCGCCATGTCCGAAGCGTAGCCCACGGCATACACGCCGCGACGTTCGGCGGCCTGGATCGGCGCCGGGCTGTCGGTGTGCTGGAACACCACGTCCACGCCCTGGTCGATCAGCGCGTTGGCGGCATCCGCCTCTTTACCCGGATCGAACCACGAGTTGACCCACACCACCTTGATCTCGGTGCCGGGGTTGTACTTGTTCAGGGCCAGTTGAATGGCGTTGATGTCGCGGATCACTTCCGGGATCGGGAACGAGGCGACGTAACCGATCTTCTTGGTCTTGGTCATCTTCGCCGCGAGGAAACCTCCTACATAGCGTCCCTCATAGGTGCGCGCCAGGTAGGTGCCGAGGTTTTTGTCCTGCTTGTAGCCGGTGGCGTGTTCGAAAGTGACCTTTGTGAATTGCTTGGCGACTTTCAGGGTCGGGTTCATGTAGCCGAAGGAGGTGGTGAAGATCAGGTCGTAGTTGTCCTTGGCCATGTTGCGGATCACCCGCTCGGCGTCGGCGCCTTCGGCGACGTTCTCCACGTAATTGGTGGTGATCTGCGAACCGAACTTCTCCGCCAGCGCCTTGCGTCCCTGTTCATGCTGATACGTCCAGCCGTGGTCACCGATCGGGCCGATATAGACGAAGCCGACTTTCAGCGGGTCGGCGGCACTGGCGCTCAGGCTGGCGCTCAGACCGATGGCCGCCGCGACGGTGCACAGCAACTTCTTCAACGGACGTTTATGCATGAACTCGAACTCCATTTTGTTTTGAGGTTGGCGAGGTCAATGCAAATTGCTGACCAACAGGACAACAAAAAAATCCGAAATCGTGTGGAGGCCTTCGCGGGCAAGCCTCGCTCCTACAAAAACGACGCGAACACCGCCCCTGCAGGAGCGAGGCTTGCCCGCGAAGAGGCCCTGACGGCTGCCGCAGAACTATCCCGGTGCACGCTTGCCCATCCACGCCATCCACTGGTGCGCTAAGGTGTAACGAAACGTTAGCGCCGCCCCGCAGTCAGTAGCTCATCACACCGATTCCGCTCCCCTGTGCAAAAGGCTCGCAATGCTCACACACCTCAAGCAAGAAAGTTTCCTGCTGCTGGCCGTCCTCGCCGCCATCATCGCCTACCCGTTGGAGCACTGGATGCTGCACAGCGGCCAGCCCGTCGCACTGGCCGCCGGCCTGGTGCTGATCGCCTTCATCGTCGTGGCCTCCATGCGTGTCGCGCATCACGCCGAACTGCTCGCGGAGAAAGTCGGCGACCCCTACGGCACGATGATCCTGACCCTGGCGGCGGTATTGGTGGAAGTGGTGATCCTGGCGATCATGATGAGCAACGAAGCCTCGCCGACCCTGGTGCGCGACACGATTTACTCGGCGGTGATGCTCGATATCAACGGCATCCTCGGCCTGGCGGCGTTGATGGGTGGGATCAAGCATGGCGAACAGTCCTACAACGACGATTCGGCACGCAGCTACAGCGTGATGATCCTCACCGCCATGGGCGTTTCCATGGTGGTGCCGGAGTTCATTCCCGAGGCCAATTGGAAGGTTTATTCGGCGTTCACCATTGGCGCGATGGTCGTGCTCTATACCTTGTTCCTGCGCATGCAGGTCGGGCCGCACAGCTACTTCTTCAGCTACAGCTACCCGGAAAAACGCCGCAAGAAAGACCCCGAAGAGGACACCGAATCGGTCAACGTGCCGCTCAGCATCGCGACCCTGGTGTTTGGCGTGGTGGTGATCGGCGCACTGGCCGAAGTGATGTCCAAAACCCTCGATCTAGGCCTTGAAGGCACGGGCGCACCGCCAGTGATCACGGCGATCCTGGTGGCAGCGATCTCCGCCGCCCCAGAGATCCTGACCGCGTTGCGCGCAGCCTTGGCTAACCGCATGCAATCGGTGGTCAACATCGCGATGGGGGCTTCGCTGTCGACGGTAATCCTGACCGTGCCGGTGATGGAAGCGATGGCGCTCTACACCGGCCAACCGTTTCAGATGGCGATGACCCCGGTGCAGACGGTGATGATCTTCCTGACATTGATCGTCAGTGCGATCAACCTCAATGACGGGGAGACCAATGCCATTGAGGGCATGACGCATTTTGTGTTGTTTGCGACGTTTATCATGTTGTCGTTACTGGGCCTTTAAGAGCTTCGCGGGCAAGCCTCGCTCCTACAGGTTTTGCGCCAATCTCATGACTGGCACAAAACCTGTAGGAGCGAGGCTTGCCCGCGAAGGCGTCCGATCAGACGCCGGCGATCAGTTGCCGAGCCGCCTGGCTATGATCCGCAATCAACCCCTTCAGATCCAACCCCTCAACCTGCCCATCAATCACCCGCCACTTGCCGCCGATCATCACCCGATCCGCGCGATCCGCGCCGCACAACAGCAGCGCCGACACCGGATCATGGCTGCCGGAGAAGCGCAGTTCATCGAGCTTGAACAGCGCCAGGTCCGCCTGCTTGCCCACCGCCAGCTCACCGATGTCGTTACGCCCGAGCAAACTCGCCGAGCCCTTGGTCGCCCAGCCCAGGACCAGTTCCGGGGTGATTTTCTCGGCGCCATAGCGCAGGCGCTGGATGTATAGCGCCTGACGGGTTTCGAGCATCATGTTCGACGCATCGTTGGACGCCGAACCGTCCACGCCCAGGCCCAACAACGCACCCGCAGCGGTCAGATCCAGGGTCGGGCAGATGCCGGACGCCAGGCGCATGTTCGAGCTCGGGCAATGGCAAATCCCGGTGCCGGCGGCGCCGAGGCGGGCGATTTCGTCGGGGTTGAAATGGATGCCGTGGGCCAGCCAGGTGCGTGGGCCGAGCCAGCCGACGCTGTCCAGGTAATCCACGGTGCGCAGGCCGAAGCGTTGCAGGCAGAAGTCTTCTTCGTCGAGGGTTTCCGCCAGGTGAGTGTGCAGGCGCACGTCGAGTTTGTTCGCCAGTTCGGCGCTGGCGGACATGATTTGCGGGGTTACCGAGAACGGCGAGCACGGCGCCAGGGCGATCTGGATTTGCGCACCGTCGCCACGTTCGTGGTAGGCGGCGATCAGGCGCTGACTGTCGGCGAGGATCACTTCACCTTGCTGCACGGTTTGCTGCGGCGGCAGGCCTCCGTCCTTTTCGCCGAGGCTCATGGAACCGCGGGTGAGCATAGCGCGCATGCCCAGTTCACGGACGCTTTCGACCTGTACGTCGATCGCATTTTCCAGGCCTTCGGGAAACAGGTAATGGTGATCGGCGGCGGTGGTGCAGCCGGACAACAGCAACTCGGCCAACGCGACTTTGCTGGCGAGGGCGAGTTTTTCCGGGGTGAGGCGGGCCCAGACCGGGTACAGGGTTTTCAGCCACGGGAACAACGGCTGATTCACCACCGGCGCCCAGGCGCGGGTCAGGGTTTGATAGAAATGGTGATGGGTGTTGATCAGGCCGGGCAGGATCACATGCTCGCGGGCATCGAAGACTTGTCCACAGGGCGCGGACGGTTGCTGGCCAGCGGCGAGCAGTTCAACGATCACACCGTCTTGCACCACCAGACCGCCACGGGCATCGAGGCCATTGGCAGTGAAGATTGCGAGGGGGTTTTTTAACCAGGTACGGGTCGCAGGCATGTTGGCCGGCTCCTCTGAAAGTGGGTTCAGGTTAGCCAGCTCAGTGATTACCCTGTCTGCTGATCCAGGGTCGCCGCGTGGGACGAGGTGCGGAGTTTCAAACAAAAGTGCGTTGTGAGCAAGCCCAGCCCGACCAGACGACACGACCTTGTAGGAGCGTGCGGTGCGACGATTCGACTTGCCCGCGAAGGCGGTGTGTCAGTCGACATCATTGTTGGATGACACACCGCCTTCGCGGGCAAGCCTCGCTCCTACAGGTTTTCGCGGGGGTTACCAGGGAATGGTTTCACCTTTGTAGTTCACGAAGTGATGACCGCCCTTGCCGGTGTACGCGTTCACCTGATCCACCAAACCACGGGTACTGGTTTCGACGTCAATATCAGCGCCTTCACCGCCCATATCCGTCTTCACCCAACCCGGATGCAGCGACAACACGGTGAGTTTCTGCTCGCCCAGCTGCGTCACAAAGCTATTGGTCATCGAGTTCAACGCTGCCTTGCTCGCCTTGTACAGCGCCAGTTCCGGCGCGTCGGGCATGGTCACGCTACCCAGCACCGAGCTCATGAACGCCAGCACGCCGCTGCCGTCGCGAATCTGCCCGGCGAAGCGCTGGGCCAGGTTGATCGGCGCCACGGCGTTGGTGAAAAACAGTTGCCCGACTTCGGCCAGTGTCGCGCCACCCGGAGTTTGAACATCTGGCCCTTTGACCCCGGCATTCACGAACAGCAAGTCAAACACTTCGCCCTTGAGTTGCTGGTTCAGCGCGATGACCGCTTGCTGATCATCCATGTCGAGTTTTTCAATCCGGACCTTGCCCAGCGCTTGCAGCGCCTCGGCGTTCTGCGGGTTGCGCACGGTGGCGGTGACTTGCCAGCCGTCGGCCAGCAGGGTTTTCACCAGGCCGAGGCCCAGGCCCCGGGAGGCGCCGATGATGAGTGCGGTTTTTGCCGTGGACATGAGTGGCTTCCTTGATAAATGAGAATCACGGATTTAGTGGACAACGTTGACCGAGCCGTTGCTGCAACTCGTTGCGCAGGGCGCCGAGTTCGTCCATTCGGGTTTCGATCAGCTTGAGCTTGTCTTGCAGCAATTGCGTGACGGCACTGTCCGGGTCGGGCGATTGCCACAACGCGGCGACACTGTTGCCGATCTCGCCGAGGGTAAAGCCCAGTCGCTGAGCGGTCTTGATGTACAGCACCAGTTGCACCATATCTGCCGGGTAGTCGCGATAACCGTTGGCGCTGCGTTGCGCCGCGATCAACCCGCGCTGCTCGTAGAAGCGCAACGTGTCGCGGCTGACGGCGCTGGCCTGGGCTAATTCACCGATGCGCATCATGACGTCTCAGAAAGGCTTGACCTTGGAGCATACTCCAGGCTTTAGCCTTGTTGCTCCCTGAATTTATGGAGCAACGCCGATGTGGACTTCAACACAATATCGCCGAGTGGTGCGCGGCAGCGCCTGGTACGACTTGATCGTGACGGCGGCGTTTGTCACGCCGTGGAGTTTTGCCTGGCTGCATGGTGCGCTGTCGGGGTTGAGTCAGGCGTTGAATCTGCCGGGTGAGCTGCCGGCGTTCGAGCCGATGCACATGTTAATGGCGAATCTGTTGGGGTCGATTGTGTGTGTTTGGGCGGTATTGCGGATTCGCGATCCGCAGCCGATTTACGGTCGGTATGACGCGGTGGGACGGTTTCTGTTTGCGGCGTGGCAGGCTTATGCCTTGGCCCAGGGTGCCAGTTCGTTATTGGTGATTTTCCTGTTCTTTGAATTGGCGTGGGGCGTGGTTCAGGTGTTGCCGGTGCGGACGCCTTCGCGGGCAAGCCTTGCTCCCGCGGGGGCTGCGTCGCTCTTGTAGGAGCGAGGCCTGCCCGCGAAGAGGCCGGACCTGCCAACCGCTAATGCCCTCCCTGCCACGGCTGCCCCAACGACACCGGCGCATACAGCCGCGTGCGCAGCGCATCCCGGGACAACAGCACCAACACCACAATGGTCGCGACATACGGCAGCATCGCCAACAAACTGGAAGGAATCGCCAGCCCCAACCCCTGCGCCACCAAATGCAGGATGCTGGCGAGCCCGAACAGGTACGCCCCAAGCAACAACCGCCACACCCGCCAACTGGCAAACACCACCAGCGCCAAGGCAATCCAGCCGCGCCCGGCGCTCATGTTTTCCGCCCACATCGGCGTATAGGCCAGGGACAAATAAGCCCCGGCCAACCCGGCCATCGCCCCGCCAAACAGCACCGCCAAGGTACGCACACCGAGCACCGGCAAGCCCATCGCGCTGGCCGCGTCCGGGTTTTCCCCGACCGCTTGAATGATCAAACCCACACGACTTTTCAGAATCACCCACGCCACCAGCGCAAATAGCGCGAACGACAGGTACACCAACAAATCCTGGGCAAACAGCATCCGCCCGATCAGCGGAATCTCACTCAAATACGGAATCGCCACCGGCTCAAAACCGGCCAGCGGTTTACCGACCCACGCCGCACCGACAAAGGTCGACAGGCCCACGCCGAAGATCGTCAACGCCAATCCGGTGGCCACTTGATTGGCGTTGAACACCAACGCCACCAAGGCAAACAGCGACGACAGCAGCATCCCGGCCAGCATCGCCAGCAACACGCCGAGCCACAGGTTGCCGCTGTTCAGGGCGACGATAAAACCGATCACCGCGCCAAACAGCATCATGCCTTCCTGGCCCAGATTGAGGACGCCGCTCTTCTCGCAGATCAGTTCGCCCAGCGCCACCAGCAGCAACGGTGTACCGCAACGGACCATGGCGTAGAAAATGTTGCTCAGCAGATCGATATCCATCACAGCGCTCCAGCGGTTACGGCGGTGGCGGGGGCGCGGCGGGCCCAGCGCAGGTTCAAACGTGGTCGGTAGAGAATCAGCACGTCACTGGCCAACAGGAAAAACAGCATCATCCCCTGGAACAATTGAGTAATCGCTTGCGGCAGGTTCATGCTCATCTGCGCGCTCTCGCCGCCGATGTACAGCAGCGCCATCAACAGGCTGGAAAACAGAATGCCGATGGGATTGAGGCGCCCGAGAAACGCCACGGTGATCGCCGCATAGCCGTAACCCGGCGAGACTTGCGGCACCAGTTGGCCGATCGGCCCGGTGACTTCGCAAACCCCGGCCAATCCCGCCAAACCACCACTGATCAACAGCGCCAGCCAGATTAGGCGTTTCTCGCGAAAGCCGACGAAACCGGCGGCGCGCTTATCCAGCCCAAGCACTTTGATCTGAAACCCGACAAAACTTTTCTGCAGCAACACCCACACCGCAACCAACGCCAGCAGGGCGAAATACACCCCGGCGTGAACCCGACCGTCCTCCATCAACAACGGCAAGCGGCTGGCATCGCCAAACATCGCAGACTCTGGAAAGTTGAACCCGGCCGGGTCTTTCAGCGGCCCGTGCACACAGAACAGCAACAGGTTGAGGGCGATGTAATTGAGCATGATGCTGGTGAGGATTTCGTTGGCGTTGAAGCGCGTGCGCAACCACGCCGTGAGCCCGGCCCACGCGGCGCCGGCCAACGTACCGACCAGCAGAATGAACACCAGCGCCCAGCGACTTTGCATGTCGATGATATTCACCGCCAGCGCACTGCCGGCCAGGGCGCCGAGCAGCAGTTGACCTTCGGCGCCGATGTTCCAGATCCGCGCCTGATACGCCACCGCCAGGCCTAACGCGCAAAGCAGAATCGGCAAGGCTTTGACCAGCAACTCGGAAACGCCATACAAATCGCTGATCGGCGCGATCAGCAAGGTGTGTAACGTCAGCAATGGGTCGTGGCCCAAGGCGATAAACAACAAAGAGCCGCAGCCGAGGGTCAGCACCGCCGCCAGCAACGGCGAGCACCACAACATCAGGCGCGATTGCTGGCCACGGGGTTCGAGAGAAAGCAGCATGTGAAACTCCGTTAAACCGTTGCGGGTGCAGGTGAGTGAGGGGCGTCGAACTGGCCGGCCATCCAGCCACCGACGTCGCTCAGCCGGGTGTCGACGGTGGCCTTGAGTGGCGACAATCGGCCGCTGCACAAGGCGCCGAGCCGATCGCAAATCTGGAACAGTTCATCGAGGTCTTCGGAAATCACCAGGATCGCCGCGCCGGCGTCGCGCAAGGCAATCAGCGCGCGGTGAATGGTTGCCGCCGCACCGACATCCACGCCCCAGGTCGGGTGCGCGGCCACCAGCAATTTCGGCTGCTGGAGGATTTCCCGGCCGAGGATGAATTTCTGCAGGTTACCGCCGGACAGGCTGCGGGCCGGGGTCTGGGTGTCGGGCGTCTTCACTGCGAAACGGCGGATGATCTCTTCGGCTAACGCCTCGACCTTGGCGCGCAGGATCAAGCCGTTGCTGACCAATCCTTGTTGGAATGCCGTGAGCAGGGCGTTGTCGGCCAGGCTCAGTTCCGGCACCGCGCCGTGGCCCAGGCGTTCGGCGGGGACGAAGGCGAGGCCGAGATTGCGTCGCGCATCGGGGCGCAGATGCGCGACGGCTTGCCCGGTGAAACTGATGGTTTTGCTTTTGTTGCGATCGAGGCGTTGTTCACCGCTAAGCAACGCCAGCAACTCATCCTGGCCGTTGCCCGCGACTCCGGCGATGCCGACGATTTCACCGCTGCGCACTTCCAGATCGATGTCTTTGAGCGAGCAACCGAACGGGTCCGGGTTGTGCCAGGACAATCCATTTACCTTCAAGAAAACTTCGCCGCCGATGACCTTCGGGAAGTCAGTGATCAACTCGGCCGCTTCACCGACCATCAACCGCGCCAATTGCTGATCCGAACACTCGGCCGGCACGCAATGCCCGGCCACTCGACCGCCGCGCAACACCGTGGCGCTGTGGCACAACGCGCGGACTTCACCGAGCTTGTGGCTGATAAACAAAATGCTGCAACCCTCGCCAGCCAATCGGCGCAGGGTGATGAACAATTCGTCGGCCTCTTGCGGCGTCAGCACCGAAGTCGGCTCATCGAGGATCAACAGACGAATGTCTTGCATCAGGCAGCGAATGATTTCTACGCGTTGCCGTTCTCCAATGGACAGGCTGTGGACCAGGCGCTCCGGTTCCAGCGCCATGCCGTAGCGTTGGGACACTTCGCGGATCTTTGGCTCAAGCTGTTTCGGCGTGCCGGCCGCCGCACCCATGGCCAGGGCTATGTTCTGCGCCACGCTCAGGGTTTCGAACAGCGAGAAATGCTGGAACACCATGCCGATCCCCAAGCCTCGGGCCTGGGCCGGATTGCGCATGGCCACGCGTTGCCCTTGCCAGATCACTTCCCCGGAATCAGCGTGGGTGACGCCGTAGATGATCTTCATCAGCGTACTTTTGCCCGCGCCGTTTTCACCGAGCAGGGCATGGATTTCACCGGGTGCGATGCTCAGGTCGATGGCATCGTTGGCCAGGCAGCCGGGGTAGCGTTTGCTGATGTTGCGCAGTTGCAGGCGTGGGGTTGGATCGGGGCTGGGCATGACTGGCTCGGTCGCTTGGAGTTATGCCTGTGGATAAAGCAATTTTCTGGCCATTGAGTCAGGAAATTTGAAAAGCCATGCCGATCAAGGGCTTCGCCAGTGTCCCAGGAACTGTTTCGCCGCTGAATCAAGCACCACTTGAGGGCAAAGCCGTTGATCCGGCTCCGGTTTTGCCCGCGCTTACTTGATCAAAAAACGAGCAGTCGACTGCAAGCTATGCCAGATAGGGGGCTGCGCCAGTCATGAACGGGTTATCCACAGGTTGCTCCACAGTATTTGTGCGCAAGCCCGACGCTCGGGCATAAGCACTGAGCGGCTATCTTCTAAAGGACATAAACCGCGCTAACTGTTTGTTTTTTGGTGGGTTTGGAAAATTTTGTGGCACTTTGGACGAAAAATGAACAAAGCCCTGAAAGCCGCATGACAGAAGGGTTACAGCGGAATGTGCTCAGGTTATCCACAGCCGGGTGCACAGCAGATGTGGGCAAGTGTGGAGTGCAGGGGGAATCACCAATGCCCCAAAAAAAAGCAACCTCCTGTAGGCGCTGCCGTAGACTGCGATCTTTTGATCTTGCTCTTATCGCTCCAACAAAATCCGCCCGCGACTCAAATCCGCCAACTGCAATTGCAACGTCTCGATTTGCGCCTCGCCAATCGCCAATTTCAAATCCACACCGTTAGCCGTAAAAGACTCTCCCACCACCAACCCACCCAATTCCGCCACCCGCAACTTCACCAACGCCAGCTCGCCAAACCCACAGGCACAACTCACCGGCACCCGGCTGATCAACTCAACCTTCGGCGCCCCTTGCAGGCATTTGTTCGCGCCGCCGCCGTAGGCTCGGGCCAAGCCGCCGGTACCAAGTTGAATGCCGCCGTACCAACGAATCACCAGCACCGCGACCTGATCGCAATCCTGCGCTTCAATCGCTGCCAGGATCGGCCGGCCTGCGGTGCCGCCGGGGTTCGCCATCGTCGTTGCTGCGGTATTGGTCGCCGAGCTTCCAGGCCCAGCAATTGTGCGAGGCGTTCAAGTCGCTGTGCTGCTCGATGAACGCCTGGGCTTCGGCCGGGCTACTGATCGGCCCGGCGAAGGTGATGAAGCGGCTTTTGCGAATCTCTTCGCGGTACTCGCAAAGACCGCTGAGGGTAAAAGGCATAGGCTTCTTAAATGGCAGGTGTGAGGCCGCAGCCCTTGAGGATGATGCGGATCAGGTTGTTGCCGGCGTCTTCCATGTCTTGCTTGGTCAGCTTGGTGCGGCCGCTGACCCGGCAGATCTGCGTGGCGAAATCGGCGTAATGCTGAGTGCTGCCCCACAACAGGAAGATCAGGTTCACCGGGTCCACCGGGTCCATTTTGCCGGCGTCGATCCACGCCTGGAACACCGCCGCCCGACCCTGGAACCAGGCGCGATAGTCCTGGTTGAAATATTCGGTCAAACACTCGCCACCGCTGATCACTTCCATGGCGAAGATTCGCGAGGCTTGCGGCTGGCGTCGGGAGAATTCCATCTTGGCGCGGATGTAGCGGGTCAGCGCTTCGGCCGGATCGTCCTCGGCCGTCAACGTGTTGAAGGTGCTGTCCCACAATTCGATGATGTTGCTCAGCACCGCCACGTACAACCCAAGCTTGTTGCTGAAGTAGTAATGCAGGTTCGCCTTGGGCAACCCGGCATTCAGGGCGATGGTGTTCATGCTGGTGCCTTTGAACCCGTGGCGGGCGAATTCATCTTCGGCGGCTTTGAGGATCGTCTCTTCGTTCTTCTGACGAATGCGGCTGGCAGGTTTGCCGCCGTGGGCGGGGACTTCAAAGGTCATAGGCACTTCCGAAATAGTCTGTGGGTGCAACCCCTGCGTTGATAGCGCACCCGCAGGTTTCAGACAAGTGCCGACACGATAAAACCTCCAACACCACAACCCCTGTAGGAGCGAAGCTTGCTCGCGAAAGCGGCCTGACATTCAGCATTGATGTTGGCTGATCTGACGCCTTCGCGAGCAAGCTTCGCTCCTACAGGGTTTCGTGGTGGTTTAGCGAGTGGCCGCCAGGCTTTCGAGGAAGCTTTCCAGCACCAAATGCGGGCGCCGGCCCTTGCGCGTGACCGAGGCGAGGCTCAGGTCATAAAAACGCACGGTCGGTTTGAGCGCGCGCAACCGACCCTGCTGGACCCAAAGGCTGGCGTAGTGGTCCGGCAGGTAACCGATGTAGCGCCCGGTCAGAATCAGGAACGCCATTCCTTCGCGATCGGATGCACTGGCGGTGCAATTGAGCGCCTGGTAATGGGCCTGGATCTCGGCGGGCAGGCGGAAGGTCGGGGCGATGGCGTCCTGGCTGTTGAGGCGCTCGTCGTCAAGTTGCTTGTCATCGACGTAAAACAGCGGGTGCCCCACCGCGCAGTACAGCAGCGAACGCTCGCTGTAGAGCGGTTGGTATTCCAGCCCCGACAACGCACTGGCCTGTGGCACCACGCCGACATGCAGGCGCCCGTCGAGCACGCCTTGTTCGACTTCATTAGGCGCAATCATGCGGATCTGAATCTGCACATCCGGCCCGCGTTCCTTCAACTGCGCCAAGGCATGGGTGATGCGCATGTGGGGCAGGGTGACCAGGTTGTCGGTCAGGCCGATGGTCAGTTCGCCGCGCAGGTGTTGGTGCAGGCCGTTGACCTCGGTACGGAAACTTTCCAGCGCACTTAATAGCTGCAACGCCGATTGATAGACCTCGCGGCCTTCTTCGGTCAGGGAGAAACCGGCGCGACCGCGTTGGCACAGACGCAGGCCGAGGCGTTGTTCCAGATCGCTCATTTGCTGGCTGATGGCCGAACGGCCAATGCCGAGCACCGATTCGGCTGCAGAGAAGCCGCCGCACTCCACCACGCTGCGGAAAATCCTCAATAAGCGGATATCAAAGTCGCTGACTTGGGCCAGAGGATCGGGGCGTCGAGTGCTCATAAGTTTAGTGCCGGCCTGACTGAACGTTAGAAGAGTTGGGTTTCACCGACTCTAGCCCCGTGGCAATTTAGCTGCAAGAACGCTTTTGATCTCTACGCCGCTTATTGCCCTGCGAGGTTTTAATCATGAACTTGCCCGAAAACGCCCCGTCTTCCCTGGCCAGCCAGCTCAAACTTGATGCGCACTGGATGCCCTACACCGCCAACCGAAATTTCCAGCGCGATCCGCGACTGATCGTCGCCGCCGAAGGCAGTTGGCTGACAGACGACAAGGGCCGCAAGGTCTACGATTCGCTCTCGGGTCTGTGGACCTGTGGCGCCGGGCACACCCGCAAGGAAATCCAGGAAGCCGTCGCCAAGCAATTGGGTACCCTCGATTACTCGCCGGGCTTCCAGTACGGCCATCCGTTGTCGTTCCAGTTGGCGGAAAAAATCACCGACCTGACCCCGGGCAATCTGAATCATGTGTTCTTCACTGACTCGGGGTCCGAGTGTGCGGACACCGCGGTGAAAATGGTCCGCGCTTACTGGCGTCTGAAAGGCCAGGCGACCAAGACCAAAATGATCGGCCGTGCCCGTGGTTATCACGGCGTGAACATCGCCGGCACCAGCCTGGGTGGCGTGAACGGCAACCGTAAAATGTTCGGTCAGGCGATGATGGACGTCGATCACCTGCCGCACACTTTGCTGGCGAGCAATGCTTATTCCCGTGGCATGCCGAAAGAGGGCGGTATCGCCCTGGCGGATGAGCTGCTGAAGTTGATCGAACTGCACGATGCGTCGAACATCGCGGCGGTGTTCGTTGAACCCATGGCCGGTTCCGCTGGTGTGCTGGTTCCACCTGAGGGCTACCTCAAGCGTCTGCGCGACATCTGCGACCAGCACAACATCCTGCTGGTGTTTGACGAAGTGATCACCGGTTTCGGCCGTACCGGTTCGATGTTCGGCGCCGACAGCTTCGGCGTGACTCCGGACCTGATGTGCATTGCCAAACAAGTCACCAACGGCGCGATCCCGATGGGCGCGGTGATTGCCAGCTCCGAGATCTACCAGACCTTCATGAACCAGGCCACGCCTGAGTACGCGGTGGAATTCCCGCACGGCTATACCTACTCGGCCCACCCGGTGGCGTGCGCCGCCGGCCTGGCGGCACTGGACCTGCTGCAAAAGGAAAACCTGGTGCAGAGCGTGGCCGAAGTCGCACCGCACTTTGAAAATGCTTTGCATGGTTTGAAGGGTTCGAAGAACGTTATCGATATTCGTAACTACGGCTTGGCTGGTGCGATCCAGATTGCCCCGCGTGACGGCGACGCGATCGTGCGTCCGTTCGAGGCGGGCATGGCGCTGTGGAAAGCCGGGTTCTACGTGCGCTTCGGCGGTGACACCCTGCAGTTCGGCCCAACCTTCAACAGCAAGCCGCAAGACCTCGATCGCCTGTTCGACGCGGTCGGCGAAGTGCTGAACAAGATCGACTGATTTCTCCCTCTATATAAGAAGGGCGCCCGTTGACGGGCGCCTGCGAACAATTTTCTGGAGTACCGCATGAGCCTCATCCCGCATTTGATCAATGGCGAACTGGTGACCGAAGACGGTCGCACGGCTGACGTGTTCAACCCGTCGACTGGCAAAGCCATTCATAAGCTGCCATTGGCCAGCCGCGAAACCATTCAAAAAGCCATCGACGCCGCCAAGGCTGCGTTCCCGGCTTGGCGCAATACACCGCCGGCCAAACGTGCCCAAGTGATGTTCCGCTTCAAGCAACTGCTGGAACAGAACGAGGCACGCATCGCGCAGTTGATCAGCGAAGAACATGGCAAGACCCTGGAAGATGCTGCCGGTGAACTGAAGCGCGGGATCGAGAATGTCGAGTTCGCTTGCGCGGCGCCGGAGATCCTTAAAGGCGAGTACAGCCGTAACGTCGGCCCGAACATCGATGCGTGGTCGGACTTCCAACCGTTGGGCGTGGTGGCCGGTATTACCCCGTTCAACTTCCCGGCGATGGTGCCGTTGTGGATGTATCCACTGGCGATCGTCTGCGGCAACTGCTTCATCCTCAAACCGTCCGAGCGTGATCCAAGCTCGACGCTGCTGATTGCCCAGCTGTTGATCGAGGCTGGTTTGCCTAAAGGCGTGCTGAGCGTGGTACATGGCGACAAGGCGGCGGTGGATGCGCTGATCGAAGCACCGGAAGTCAAGGCGCTGAGCTTTGTCGGCTCGACGCCGATTGCCGAATACATTTACGCCGAAGGTACCAAGCGCGGCAAACGCGTCCAGGCACTGGGCGGTGCGAAGAACCACGCGGTGCTGATGCCGGATGCGGATCTGGATAATGCCGTTAGTGCCTTGATGGGCGCAGCTTATGGTTCCTGCGGTGAGCGTTGCATGGCGATCTCGGTGGCCGTGTGCGTCGGTGACCAGGTGGCGGATGCGTTGGTGGCCAAGCTGGTGCCGCAGATCAAGGCGCTGAAAATTGGTGCGGGCACTTCCTGCGGTCTGGACATGGGGCCGCTGGTTTCCGGTCAGGCTCGGGACAAGGTCAGTGGCTATATAGAAGACGGCGTTTCTGCCGGTGCTTCCCTGGTGGTGGATGGCCGTGGTCTGAGTGTGGCCGGGCATGAGGAAGGGTTCTTCCTGGGTGGTTGCCTGTTCGATAACGTCACGCCTGAGATGCGCATCTATAAAGAAGAGATCTTTGGGCCAGTGCTGTGCGTCGTCCGGGTGAACAGTCTGGAAGAGGCGATGCAACTGATCAACGATCACGAGTATGGCAACGGTACCTGCATCTTTACCCGTGACGGTGAAGCGGCGCGGTTGTTCTGTGATGAGATTGAAGTCGGCATGGTTGGCGTTAACGTGCCATTGCCGGTGCCGGTGGCGTATCACAGCTTTGGTGGCTGGAAGCGCTCGCTGTTCGGCGACTTGCATGCCTATGGTCCGGATGGTGTGCGTTTCTACACCCGTCGCAAGGCGATCACCCAGCGCTGGCCGCAACGGGCGAGCCATGAAGCTTCGCAATTCGCGTTCCCTAGTTTGTAAGTAAAAGGGGAGAAGGCCGGTCCCTTGGGACCGGCTTTTGCGTTTTTAGAGGCTTTTCTGACCTATATGACAGAAATGTGAAATTAGGTGTTGACGGCAGATTCTGGAAGTCTATAATTCGCCCCACTTCCGGCGCAGTCGAAACGGAAAGCTCCTTGGTAAACAAAGAGTTACGCAGTTTTCGACAGCGAGTTGCTTCAGGTTATCGAAGCCCAGAAGGAGTTGATAAGGCAGTGTGTTATCGCCTTGTTAACGGTTCGATCTTCTCGGTCGAAAGCGGAACAAAAGAGGTGTTGACAGCAGCGAGTAACGCTGTAGAATTCGCCTCCCGCTAACGAGAGATCGGAAGCGCAAGTGGTTGAAGTTGCAAAGGAAACTTTGAAAACTTCTGAAAATAACCGCTTGACAGTAACTGGCGCTGCTGTAGAATGCGCGCCTCGGTTGAGACGAAAGAT
>NZ_JBWBQR010000001.1:395000-4127500 GCF_056279105.1 Pseudomonas sp. TE3899 | reverse complement strand
AGTGGCTTTGAGATTAGCGGAACGTTCTGGAAAGTACGGCCATAGTGGGTGATAGCCCTGTACGCGAAAATCTCTTAGTCATGAAATCGAGTAGGACGGAGCACGAGAAACTTTGTCTGAATATGGGGGGACCATCCTCCAAGGCTAAATACTACTGACTGACCGATAGTGAACTAGTACCGTGAGGGAAAGGCGAAAAGAACCCCGGAGAGGGGAGTGAAATAGATCCTGAAACCGTATGCGTACAAGCAGTGGGAGCCCACTTTGTTGGGTGACTGCGTACCTTTTGTATAATGGGTCAGCGACTTATTTTCAGTGGCGAGCTTAACCGAATAGGGGAGGCGTAGCGAAAGCGAGTCTTAATAGGGCGTCTAGTCGCTGGGAATAGACCCGAAACCGGGCGATCTATCCATGGGCAGGTTGAAGGTTGGGTAACACTAACTGGAGGACCGAACCGACTACCGTTGAAAAGTTAGCGGATGACCTGTGGATCGGAGTGAAAGGCTAATCAAGCTCGGAGATAGCTGGTTCTCCTCGAAAGCTATTTAGGTAGCGCCTCATGTATCACTGTAGGGGGTAGAGCACTGTTTCGGCTAGGGGGTCATCCCGACTTACCAAACCGATGCAAACTCCGAATACCTACAAGTGCCGAGCATGGGAGACACACGGCGGGTGCTAACGTCCGTCGTGAAAAGGGAAACAACCCAGACCGTCAGCTAAGGTCCCAAAGTTATGGTTAAGTGGGAAACGATGTGGGAAGGCTTAGACAGCTAGGAGGTTGGCTTAGAAGCAGCCACCCTTTAAAGAAAGCGTAATAGCTCACTAGTCGAGTCGGCCTGCGCGGAAGATGTAACGGGGCTCAAACCATACACCGAAGCTACGGGTATCACTTAGGTGATGCGGTAGAGGAGCGTTCTGTAAGCCTGTGAAGGTGAGTTGAGAAGCTTGCTGGAGGTATCAGAAGTGCGAATGCTGACATGAGTAACGACAATGGGTGTGAAAAACACCCACGCCGAAAGACCAAGGTTTCCTGCGCAACGTTAATCGACGCAGGGTTAGTCGGTCCCTAAGGCGAGGCTGAAAAGCGTAGTCGATGGAAAACAGGTTAATATTCCTGTACTTCTGGTTATTGCGATGGAGGGACGGAGAAGGCTAGGCCAGCTTGGCGTTGGTTGTCCAAGTTTAAGGTGGTAGGCTGGAATCTTAGGTAAATCCGGGATTCTAAGGCCGAGAGCTGATGACGAGTGTTCTTTTAGAACACGAAGTGGTTGATGCCATGCTTCCAAGAAAAGCTTCTAAGCTTCAGGTAACCAGGAACCGTACCCCAAACCGACACAGGTGGTTGGGTAGAGAATACCAAGGCGCTTGAGAGAACTCGGGTGAAGGAACTAGGCAAAATGGCACCGTAACTTCGGGAGAAGGTGCGCCGGTGAGGGTGAAGCATTTACTGCGTAAGCCCATGCCGGTCGAAGATACCAGGCCGCTGCGACTGTTTATTAAAAACACAGCACTCTGCAAACACGAAAGTGGACGTATAGGGTGTGACGCCTGCCCGGTGCCGGAAGGTTAATTGATGGGGTTAGCTAACGCGAAGCTCTTGATCGAAGCCCCGGTAAACGGCGGCCGTAACTATAACGGTCCTAAGGTAGCGAAATTCCTTGTCGGGTAAGTTCCGACCTGCACGAATGGCGTAACGATGGCGGCGCTGTCTCCACCCGAGACTCAGTGAAATTGAAATCGCTGTGAAGATGCAGTGTATCCGCGGCTAGACGGAAAGACCCCGTGAACCTTTACTATAGCTTTGCACTGGACTTTGAATTTGCTTGTGTAGGATAGGTGGGAGGCTTTGAAGCGTGGACGCCAGTTCGCGTGGAGCCAACCTTGAAATACCACCCTGGCAACTTTGAGGTTCTAACTCAGGTCCGTTATCCGGATCGAGGACAGTGTATGGTGGGTAGTTTGACTGGGGCGGTCTCCTCCTAAAGAGTAACGGAGGAGTACGAAGGTGCGCTCAGACCGGTCGGAAATCGGTCGTAGAGTATAAAGGCAAAAGCGCGCTTGACTGCGAGACAGACACGTCGAGCAGGTACGAAAGTAGGTCTTAGTGATCCGGTGGTTCTGTATGGAAGGGCCATCGCTCAACGGATAAAAGGTACTCCGGGGATAACAGGCTGATACCGCCCAAGAGTTCATATCGACGGCGGTGTTTGGCACCTCGATGTCGGCTCATCACATCCTGGGGCTGAAGCCGGTCCCAAGGGTATGGCTGTTCGCCATTTAAAGTGGTACGCGAGCTGGGTTTAGAACGTCGTGAGACAGTTCGGTCCCTATCTGCCGTGGACGTTTGAGATTTGAGAGGGGCTGCTCCTAGTACGAGAGGACCGGAGTGGACGAACCTCTGGTGTTCCGGTTGTCACGCCAGTGGCATTGCCGGGTAGCTATGTTCGGAATAGATAACCGCTGAAAGCATCTAAGCGGGAAACTAGCCTCAAGATGAGATCTCACTGGGACCTTGAGTCCCCTGAAGGGCCGTCGAAGACTACGACGTTGATAGGTTGGGTGTGTAAGCGCTGTGAGGCGTTGAGCTAACCAATACTAATTGCCCGTGAGGCTTGACCATATAACACCCAAGCAATTTGCGTCGAAAGAGCAGATTGCGGTGTGTGAAGACGAAACGAACCGAAAGTTCGAAAGACTCACAAAACACCGAAAGCTATCACATACCCAATTTGCTGAAGCGAGGCCAGCTGGCCGCGACTCAGTACCCGAATTTCTTGACGACCATAGAGCATTGGAACCACCTGATCCCATCCCGAACTCAGCAGTGAAACGATGCATCGCCGATGGTAGTGTGGGGTTTCCCCATGTGAGAGTAGGTCATCGTCAAGATTAAATTCCGAAACCCCTATCTGCGTATGCAGGTAGGGGTTTTGTTTTTGCCTGCAAGAAAGTTCGTACAGCATTCTCGGACGGCTCCCGGCTGTCACAGTGTCTCGACAGTGCTAAGGTTCGGCCCTAGCTTTTCTATTTTTCCAAGGAAGCCTTTATGTCGGACGCCGCGTCCCTCAATGCCGGTTTTATGGTGGTTCAAAGCAACAGTCTGGATGAACTGCGTAGCCTGGTGATCAGCGTCATGCGGCACTACCCGCGGGCTCCCCTGGAAAATGAAATAGCCTTGGTACAGAGCAACGGCATTGCTCAATGGCTGAAACTTGCACTGGCCGAAGACCCTGAAGACGACGATATGGGTGGCTGCGGCATCGCGGCTGCTATCGATGTTCAACTGCCGGGTAGCTTCATGTGGCAGCTCTATCGGATGGTCCTGGGGCGTGATGAAATTCCGGTCAAATCCCTGCTCGATAAGGCGCCGTTGACCTGGCGTCTGATGCGCCTGCTGCCGCAGTTAATCGACCAACCCCATTTCGAACCTTTGCAACGCTTCCTGACCCACGACGCCGATTTGCGCAAACGCTATCAATTGTCTGAGCGTCTGGCGGATCTGTTCGACCAATACCAGGTGTACCGCGCCGATTGGCTTGAGGACTGGGCTGAAGGCCGACATCAACTACGCAATGGTCGAGGCGAAGCCAAGGCCCTGACCCCGGCCAATTGCTGGCAGGCAGCACTATGGCGTGCGCTGCTACTGGATGTTGGGGAGCAAGGCATGGCGCAAAGTCGTGCCGGTGTTCACCAACGGTTTATCGAACGCATCAACAGTCTCGACGTGGCACCTGCCGGATTACCTTCCCGAGTGATCGTTTTCGGGATTTCTTCACTGCCCGCTCAAGCACTGGAAGCGCTCGCCGGTCTGGCTCGATTCAGCCAGGTGCTGCTTTGTGTTCACAACCCGTGTCGTCACCATTGGGCGGACATCGTCGCCGATAAAGACCTTCTACGGCATCAATACAAGCGCCAAGCCCGCAAAAGCGGTATGCCGGTTGTCCTCGATCCGCAAACCCTTCACCAGCATGCACATCCCCTGTTGGCTGCATGGGGCAAGCAGGGACGGGACTACATCAACCTGCTCGACAGCTACGACGATCCCGGCAGCTATCGCTCGGCATTTCGCGACGGTCGCATCGACCTGTTCAGCGATAGCCAGCCACAAAATATGCTTAATCAGTTGCAGGACGACATCCTGGAGCTGCGTCCCCTAAGCGAGACCCGTGAACATTGGCCCGCTGTTGATCTGCAGACCGACAAGTCGATCCGTTTTCACATCGCCCACAGCGCCCAGCGGGAAGTGGAAATCCTTCACGACCAACTGCTCGAACGCTTCAGCGCCAGTCCGGATCTGAGGCCTCGCGACGTGATCGTGATGGTCCCGGATATCGACAGTTACGCTCCGCATATCCGCGCGGTATTTGGTCAACTGGAACGCAACGACCCGCGCTTTATTCCTTTCACCCTGGCGGATCAGGGCCAGCGCGGTCGTGACCCGCTGCTGATCGCTGTCGAACACCTGCTCAAGCTGCCGGACAGTCGCTTCCCGGTCAGCGAGATCCTCGATCTGCTGGACGTACCCGCACTGCGTGCCCGCTTCGGCGTGGAAGAGCCCGACCTGCCAACCTTGCACCGATGGATTGAAGGCGCCGGCATCCGCTGGGGAATGAATGCCGAACAACGAGCCGCCCTCGGTCTGCCGCAAGAGCTGGAGCAAAACAGTTGGCGTTTCGGCCTGCGTCGGATGCTGCTCGGTTATGCAGTCGGCAGCGCCAGTGCCTGCGAAGGCATCGAACCCTATGATGAGATCGGCGGGTTGGATGCCGCGCTCATCGGTCCTTTGGTTGCGCTGCTGGACGCGCTGGAAATCGCGCATCAGGAACTCACGCAGCCGGCTCCGCCAAAACAGTGGGGAGTACGCTTGCAAGGGCTGGTCCAGCTGTTTTTCAAGGCCAGCAACGAACATGACGACTATTTGCTGGCTCAACTCGAAGAGCTGCGCGAAACCTGGCTCGATACCTGCGAGTCAGTGGGGCTACAGGACGAGTTGCCACTGACGGTCGTCCGCGAGGCGTGGCTGGCCGGTCTTGATCAGGGGCGTTTGTCCCAGCGTTTTCTGGCCGGCGCAGTCAACTTCTGCACCTTGATGCCGATGCGGGCGATCCCGTTCAAACTGGTTTGCCTGCTCGGGATGAATGACGGGGATTACCCTCGTGCACAACCGCCGCTGGATTTTGACCTGATGGGCAGTGACTACCGACCCGGTGATCGGTCTCGGCGTGAAGATGATCGTTATCTGCTGCTGGAAGCGCTGCTGTCCGCCCGCAATCAACTCTATATCAGCTGGGTAGGCCGTAGCATTCGGGATAACAGCGAGCGACCGGCGTCGGTATTGATCGGGCAGTTACGCGACCACCTCGCCAGCGGTTGGCGACTCGATGAAGAACACAAACACCTGCTCGAAGAAATGACCCAGGAACACCCCCTGCAACCGTTCAGTGCCCGCTATTTCCACGAAGGCGATGCTTTGTTCAGCTACGCCAGCGAATGGCAGGTGCTTCATCAAGCTAACAAGCAAACCGCTGATATCGAGATTCTGGAACCCTACATTCAGGATGAACCACTGGGTCTGGGACAATTGCAGGACTTCCTGCGCAATCCCGTACGACATTTCTTCAGCCAGCGACTCAAGGTGTTCTTTGAAGCGGCCGAAGTCCCTTTGGCTGATGAAGAACCTTTCGTGCTCGACGCACTGCAACGCTACAGCCTCAGCGACAGTTTGCTTGAGGCGGCACTGAGTCAACTGGACCACTCTGATCAGGCGTTGGAAGCTCACGCCATACGCCTGCAAAACAGCGGCCTGCTGCCCATGGCCGGTTTTGGTGAATGTCTGCAGCGAGAGTTGATCGAGCCGCTGCCGGATTTGCTGCAACGTTATCAACAGCTCCTGGCGCTGTGGCCGACGCCCCTGACCAGTGCTTTGCCGGTGAATCTGGAATTACACGACTTGCGCCTTGAAGGTTGGCTCAGTGGCCTGCATCAACGCGCCGATGGGGGAATGTTGTCGGTCACCACAATTCCCAACAGTATCGGCTCGATCAAGACCCGCAAGTGGCATCGACTGACGCGGCCCTGGGTCAATCACCTGGTGGCGTGCGCCAGCGGTCTGGCGATGACCACAGCGCTGGTAGCCAGTGATGACACTCTGCTGCTGGAGCCTCTGGAGAAGGGGGGCGCGTTACAGATCCTTGGTAACCTGCTGCTGGCCTGGCAAACGGGCATGCGCCAACCACTGCCGATCGCAGTGAAAACCGCGTTCGCCTGGCTCGGTCAAACCGACCCGGTCAAAGCCGAGGCCGCTGCGCGAAAAGCCTATGAAGGCGATGGCCAGACCACCGATGGCGAGCGACGCGAAAGTCCGGCACTGGCCCGGCAATTCGCCGACTACGACAGCCTGGTTGCAGATGAAACCTTCCCCGGTTGGTGCGACGCTTTGTACCGGCCATTGCTAGAAGCGCCTTGGCGTTCACTGACCAGCGAAGGCGCACGCTCATGACTACCAAAACACCGCTGGCCCTGGCCTTTCCTCTGCGCGGCAGCCAACTGATCGAAGCCAGCGCCGGGACCGGCAAGACCTTTACCATCTCTGCACTTTATTTGCGTCTGGTGCTTGGGCACGGTGGCGAGTCGACGGGGTTTGGCCGTGAGTTGTTGCCGCCGCAAATCCTCGTCGTGACCTTTACCGATGCCGCCACCAAAGAACTGCGCGAACGTATTCGCACACGCCTGGCCGAAGCGGCAAGGTTCTTCCGGGATGAGATTCCGGCGCCCGATGGCCTGATAGCCGAGTTGCGGGACGAGTTCCTTCCCGAGCAATGGTCCGGCTGCGCAAACCGTCTGGACATCGCCGCTCAATGGATGGACGAAGCGGCAGTCTCAACCATCCACAGTTGGTGCCAGCGCATGTTGCGTGAGCACGCGTTCGACAGTGGCAGCCTGTTTACCCAGACCCTGGAAACCGATCACAGCGATCTGCTGGGCGAAGTCCTGCGCGATTATTGGCGGCTGTTCTGTTACCCGATGCAAGGCGACGCGCTGAACTGGGTGCGTGGTAATTGGGGCGGTCCCGCCGCGTTGCTGCCGCGAGTGCGAGGGTTGTTCGCCAGCGAGCGCGACAGTGTCGAGGGAAAAGAGCCTGCTGAGCTGATTGCCGAGTGCCTGCTCGAACGACGCACAGCGCTGCTCGAACTCAAGATGCCCTGGCGCCAATGGGCGGACGAATTACTGGCGATCTGTCACCAGGGCGTGGCGAGCAAAAGCGTCGACGGGCGCAAGATGCAGGCACGCTACTTCGAACCATGGTTTGAAAAGATCAAAGCCTGGGCTGAAGACGAGGCCCTTGAACAACTGGACATCGGCACCGGCTTCACCCGCCTGACTCCCGATGGCATGGCTGAAGCCTGGAAGGGTGAAGCACCGCGTCATCCCGGTTTGGAGGCGATGCCTGGCCTCAAGGTCAGTCTCGATGGTTTGCCGACGCCGGATGCTGCGGTGCTGCAACACGCGGCCCAGTGGGTCGGCGCACGGTTCGAAGAGGAAAAGCGTCGCCGCGCGGAAATGGGCTTCGATGACATGTTGCTGCGCCTCGATGCAGCCTTGCAGTCCGACGGCGGCGAACGCCTGGCTACCCTGATCCGCGAACAGTTCCCGGTGGCGTTGATCGACGAATTCCAGGACACCGACCCGGTGCAATACCGCATCTTCGAAAGCATTTATCGCATCGAAGACAACAACCCCGAATGCGGGTTGTTCCTGATCGGCGACCCGAAGCAAGCGATCTATGCCTTTCGCGGCGCCGACATCTACACCTACCTGCGTGCCCGTCAGGCCACCAGCGGCCGCTTGCATACGCTGGGCACCAACTTCCGTTCCAGCCACGGCATGGTCGATGCGGTGAACCATGTTTTCGCGCGTGCCGAGTCGCGGGAAGCCGGGCGCGGTGCATTCCTCTTTCGCGAGAGCAACGGCGACAATCCGGTACCGTTCCTGCCCGTCGAATCCCAAGGTCGTAAAGAGGTTCTGCAGGTTGAAGGCCAGGGTGTGCCGGCGCTGAACATCTGGCACCTGTCCGCGGATCAGCCGCTGTCCGGTGTGGTGTACCGACAACAACTGGCCGCTGCTTGCGCCAGTGAAATCACGGCGTTGCTCAACGGTGGGCAACAAGGTCGCGCTGGGTTTATACAAGACGGCAAAGATTTCCGGGGGCTGCTGCCGGCCGACATCGCGATCCTGGTGCGCGACGGCAAAGAAGCCCAGGCCGTGCGCGGTGAACTCTCTGCACGCGGTGTGCGCAGCGTTTATCTGTCGGACAAGGACTCGGTGTTCGCCGCCCAGGAAGCCCACGACCTGCTGACCTGGCTCAAGGCATGCGCCGAGCCGGACGTCGAGCGTCCACTGCGCGCCGCCCTGGCTTGCATCACGCTGAACCTCTCATTGACTGAACTCGAGCAACTGAACCAGGACGAACTGGCCTGGGAAGCGCGGGTCATGCAGTTCCGTCGTTATCGCGAGATCTGGCGCAAACAGGGCGTGCTGCCGATGCTCCGGCGTTTGCTGCATGACTTCCAGTTGCCCCAGGCATTGATCACCCGTAGCGACGGCGAGCGTGTATTGACCAACCTGCTGCACCTGTCCGAGCTGCTGCAACAAGCCGCCGCCGAACTCGACGGCGAACAAGCCCTTATCCGGCATTTATCCGAGCACCTGGCGTTGTCCGGGCAGGTGGGTGAAGAACAGATCCTGCGTCTGGAAAGTGACGAGCAACTGGTCAAGGTTGTGACCATCCACAAGTCCAAGGGCCTGGAATATCCCCTGGTGTTTCTGCCTTTCATCTGCTCGGCGAAACCGGTGGATGGCAGTCGCTTACCGCTTCACTACCACGACGCCTCGGGCAAGGCGCAGGTGACTTTGAGGCCGACGCCCGAGTTGATCGCCCAGGCCGACGACGAGCGGCTGGCCGAGGATCTGCGCTTGCTCTATGTTGCGCTGACTCGCGCGCAACATGCTTGCTGGCTCGGGGTGACCGACCTCAAGCGCGGCAATAACAACAGCTCGGTGCTGCACTTGTCGGCCTTGGGCTATCTGTTGGGCAGCGGTGCGATATTGCCCGAGTCCGCCGGTCTGAAGCGTTGGCTGGAAGACCTGCAACAGGATTGTCCTGCGCTGAGCTACGCAGAGATGCCCGAAGCGACTACCGAGCATTACCATCCGCCGCGTAACGAAGCGACGTTGCTCGCACCGTTGGTGCCCAAGCGCAAGGCCAGTGAAAACTGGTGGATTGCCTCCTATAGCGCTCTGCGCATTGGCGACAGCATGAGCGTGGGTACTGACGAGGCGCCGGAAAGCCCACAAGCGCAAAAGCTCTTCGACGATGAACGTCTCGACCCCGAAGCCCCGCGGGAAGTAATGACCGGTGGCGCGGATATTCACCGATTTCCTCGCGGTCCGAACCCCGGCACCTTTCTCCATGGTTTGTTGGAATGGGCCGGTGACGAAGGTTTCAGCGCAATGCCAAAAGCCGTGGAAGATGCCGTTGCCCGTCGCTGCAATCGTCGTGGCTGGGAGGGCTGGATCGTCACGCTGAGCGACTGGCTGCAGCACCTGCTCAAATCCCCGTTGCACATTGGCGGCGGTCAGCCACCGGTCGTGTTCGAGCAACTGGTCCAATACCGGGTCGAGATGGAATTCTGGTTCGCCAGCCATAAAGTCGATGTGCTCAAACTCGATGAACTGGTGCGCCAATACACCCACAACGGTGTTGCCCGAGTGGCCGCCGAGCCGGTGATGCTCAATGGCATGTTCAAGGGTTTTATCGACTTGACCTTCGAACACGATGGTCGCTATTACGTCGCCGACTATAAATCCAACTGGCTTGGCATCGACGACGCGGCCTACACCGAGCAAGCCATGGAGCAGTCGATTCTCGACAATCGCTACGACCTGCAATACGTGTTGTACCTGCTGGCATTGCATCGTCAGCTCAAGGCGCGACTGCCTGACTACGATTACGACCGGCGCATATCGGTGGCGCCCTTTACCTGTTCCTGCGCGGTACGCGAGCGGCCAGCCAGGGCGTGTATTTTGCCCGTCCGCCACGGGAGTTGATCGAGCGTCTGGATCGTCTGTTCCAGGGCAAGCCGGAACCCAAGGCCGAACCCGCCTGGGAACAGGGAGTACTGCTATGAGCCGCACCTTTGCCGATTTGCTGCCCACGCCACTGGCGGATGAAAGCCTGACGGACCTGGCGCCGCTGACCCGCGCTGATGATCTTTTGCTGCTACTCACCCGGTGGGTCGAACGGGGTTGGCTGCGTGCCCTGGACAAGGCCTTCGTCGCCTTTCTCCACGAACTCGCCCCCGATGATGATCCGCTGGTCTTGCTGGCGGCGGCGTTGACCAGTCACCAGCTCGGCCACGGTCATGTGTGTCTGGATCTGTTCGAGACACTCAAGGCGCCGGACTTTGCCCTGTCACTGCCGCCAGAAGGTGATGTGCAAGGTGGCGCGATGTTGCTGCCGTCGCAGTTGCTTGAAGCGCTGGACGGCGCTCACTGGTGCAAAGTGCTGGCCTCCAGCAGTCTGGTGGCGTTGGCGGTCGATGGTCGTGAGGCCGCGCGGCATCGGCCACTGGTGTTGTCCGGAAAGCGCCTGTATCTGCGCCGCTATTGGGCTTACGAGCGCCGCATCGATAATGCGTTGCGCCAACGCCTGTCGGAGCACGAGGCAACACCCGGCGATTTGCTTCAGCGCCTGACCGGTTTGTTCGGCCCTGCCAGGCCTGGCGAGGTGATCGACTGGCAAAAACTCGCCTGTGCCCTGGCCACCCGCGGTGCGTTCAGCATCGTGACTGGCGGGCCGGGGACCGGCAAGACCACCACGGTCGTGCGCTTGCTGGCACTGCTTCAGGCGCCAGCCGTGGAGGCGGGAAAACCGCTACGTATTCGCCTTGCCGCGCCCACCGGCAAGGCCGCGGCAAGGCTGACGGAGTCCATCAGCCAGCAAGTCCAGACCTTGACCGTTGCCGAAGCGGTGCGGGCAAAAATTCCGTCCGACGTCACCACCGTGCACCGTCTGCTGGGCAGCCGCCCCGGCACCCGACATTTCCGTCACCACGCCGGTAACCGCTTGCCGCTGGATGTGTTGGTGGTCGACGAAGCCTCGATGATCGACCTGGAGATGATGGCCAATCTGCTCGACGCATTGCCCGCGCATGCGCGGTTGGTGCTGCTCGGTGACAAGGACCAGTTGGCCTCCGTGGAAGCGGGGGCCGTGCTGGGGGATTTGTGTCGCGATGCCGAGGCCGGTTGGTACAGTCCGCAGACACGCCAGTGGCTGGAGGCCGTCAGCGGCGAAAGCCTTGAAGCCAGCGGTTTGCACGAGGATACCGAGGGCACTCATCCGTTGGCCCAACAAGTGGTAATGCTGCGTCACTCGCGTCGATTCGGCGAAGGCAGCGGCATTGGCCAGTTGGCCCGATGGGTCAATCAACAACACCCCGAAGAAGCGCGCAAGCTGCTGGCCGAACGCAGCTTTAAGGACGTATTTTCCTTGTCCCTCAAAGGTGAGCAGGACAAAGCGCTGGAGCGTTTACTGCTCGACGGTCACGACGACGGCCCACAAGGTTATCGACATTACCTGAGCCTGCTGCGCACGCAGCGACCACCCCTCGGCAGCAGCCTCGATGAGCCTTGCTGGACCGAGTGGGCACGGCAGGTGCTGAATGCTTTCGATACCTTCCAGTTATTGTGCGCCGTACGCAAAGGGCCTTGGGGCGTCGAGGGTTTGAATCAGCGCGTGACCGAGGCCTTGCTCAAGGCCCGGTTGATCGACAGCGATCAGCAGTGGTACGAAGGCCGACCGGTGTTGATGACCCGCAACGATTACGGCCTGGGCTTGATGAACGGCGACATCGGTATTGCGCTCAAGCTGCCGGAGCGCGACGGGCCCGAGGCTGGCAAGCCGGTGCTGCGTGTCGCCTTCCCGCGTAACGACGGTCAGGGCGGCGTGCGATTTGTGCTGCCGAGTCGCCTCAATGACGTCGAGACGGTCTACGCGATGACCGTACATAAGTCCCAGGGCTCGGAATTTGCCCACACGGCGTTGATCCTGCCGGACGCCCTGAATCCGGTCCTGACCAAGGAATTGATCTACACCGGAATCACCCGGGCCAAGGACTGGTTCACCCTGATCGAACCGCGTGCCGGGGTGTTTGAAGAGGCGGTGCAACGCAAGGTTAAGCGCTTGAGCGGACTGATGCTGGAGCTGGAGGAGGGTATTGAGTTTAGCCCTTAATATGCCAATCGGTTGACGACGTAAATCTGTCCGAAGCGCCGTGTTCTGCGGCCTCGCGGGCATTTCGGTGCTGTGCTATCGTTGCGGCATCATTTCGTTGTAATCGAAGAGAATCCCTGCATGAAGTTGGCTGTCCGGGCGACAGAGAGCGTTACTGGCTGCAAGCGATTTTTGCTTGTTGGCCTGCTCTGTTTGCTGACCGGCATTGCGTTCGCACAACCTGAAGCCGCCGTCAGCATGGCCGATCAACGGGCTAAAGCGGTGACCCAGGTGGTGCTCGGGATCCTCAGTTATGCGCGCTGGCCGGTGGAGCCTGCGCAGTTGCGCCTGTGCGTGGTCGGCCCGACCGAATACACCGACAATCTGGTCAAGGGCTCGACCCAGGCCACCGGGCGTCCGGTCACCGTACGACGCCTGCTGGCCGACAACCCGGCGATTGTCAGTGAGTGCGATGCGGTGTACATCGGCAAGTTGACCGCCGATGAGCGCAGCCGTCTGTTCGCCTCGTTGATTGGCCAACCGGTGTTGAGCATCAGCGAAAGCAGCGATCAGTGCACCGTCGGCAGCCTGTTCTGCCTGCGGGTCAGCGACGATCAAGTGTCGTTCGAGGTCAATCTCGACTCCGTCGCCCGCAGTGGCGTGCGCATTCACCCCAGCGTGCTGCAACTGTCGCGCCGTAAGCCGGCGGCGCCATGAGCCTCTTCAAATCGAAAAGTCGTCTTACGTTACGTTCGGTCATCGGTCGCGGCCACCTGATCGTCGCATTGGTGGGCGTGACCATGGCCAGCGTGTCCCTGACCCTGCTCGGGGTCCTGGCGTTGCGGGTCTATGCCGACCATAACCTGCACCTGATCGCACGCTCGATCAACTACACCGTGGAAGCTGCGGTGGTGTTCAACGACAAGTCTGCGGCCACCGAAGCCCTGGCGTTGATCGCCTCCACCGAAGAAGTCGCGGATGCCCAGGTGCTCAACGCCCGGGGCGTGTTGCTCGCTCGTTGGCAGCGACCGGAAACCGGATTGTTTTCCGATCTGGAAGCGCAGATCGCCAAGGCCTTTCTCGAAAAACCCATCAACATGCCTATCGTCCACCAGGGCCTGGAAATCGGCAGCATCCAGCTCACCGGACATGGTGGCAGCCTGATGCGGTTTTTGCTCAGCGGTCTGATGGGCATTGTGTTGTGTACCGCCATCAGTGCCTGGGTTGCGCTGTATCTGGCGCGCCGCCAGCTTCGCGGAATCACCGGGCCACTGCGCAGTCTGGCCGCCGTAGCCCACGCCGCGCGCAGAGACCGAGCCTTCGACCAGCGCGTGCCGCCCGCCGACATCGCCGAACTGGACGACTTCGGCAATGACTTCAATGCCCTGCTTGATGAACTGGAGTCCTGGCAAACCCACCTGCAAAGCGAGAACGAAACCCTGGCCCACCTAGCCAGCCATGACAGCCTCACCGGGCTGCCGAACCGGGCGTTTTTCGAAGGTCGACTGATTCGTGCGCTGCGCAATGCCCACAAGCTCAACGAGCGGGTGGCGGTGCTGTTCCTCGACAGCGACCGGTTCAAGGAAATCAACGACAGCTTCGGCCATGCCGCCGGCGATGCGGTGCTGGTCGCGGTGGCTACGCGGGTACGTGCGCAATTGCGCGAAGAGGATCTGGTGGCGCGTTTGGGCGGCGATGAGTTTGCCGTGCTGCTGACGCCGCTGCACAAGACCGAAGACGCCGAGCGGATCGCCGACAAAATCATTGCCAGCATGGAAGTGCCGATCACCTTGCCGGGCAACACCACGGTGTTGACCTCCCTCAGCATCGGCATCGCCGTCTATCCCGATCACGGCGCCACGCCCGGCGCTCTGCTCAACGCTGCCGACGCGGCGATGTACCAGGCCAAACGCTTGTCCCGAGGCGCACAGCATACGGCCGGGTCGGAGCTCCCGGTCGCCCACATTCAAACCAGGAGCTAATTTCTGTGTTCTCAATTCCCCAGCGTTACCTGCGATTGTTCTCCATCACCCTGTTCATGGCTTTATTGGCATTGACCGGATGCCAAACCACGCCGCAAAAAGGCCTGACCCCGGCGCAAATCTCTGTGCTCAAGCAACAAGGCTTCGAACTGACCGACGAGGGCTGGGCGTTTGGCCTGTCCGGCAAAGTGTTGTTTGGCAGCGATGTCGAAAACCTGAATGCGCAAAGCACCGAGATCGTCCAACGCATCGGCAAGGCCCTGCTGGGCGTCGGGATTGAGCGGGTGCGGGTCGATGGTCACACCGACGCTTCGGGTAAAGAAACCTACAACCAGCAACTGTCCCTGCGGCGGGCGAAAAGTGTCGGCAAAGTCCTGAGCGAGGTCGGGATGAAAGAGCAGGACATCAAGTTGCAGGGGCTCGGCAGCAAAGAGCCGGTGGCATCCAACGACACACCGGCTGGCCGTACCGAAAATCGTCGAGTCTCGATTGTGGTGAGCGCCGACTAATCCGCAAACACCATCTCCCGACTGTCCCCCATCAACAGACGCTGATTCTGCTCGGTGACTTCGCGGATGTAATCCCACAACAGGGTGATCCGCATGAGCTTGCGCAGATCCTCCCGGCAGTACATCCAGAACTGTCGGGTGATGTTGATCTCAGCCGGCAATACCGGCAGCAACCGCGGATCCTGCGCCGCCAGAAAGCACGGCAGAATCGCCAGCGACCGCCCTTGCTGCGCCGCCACGAACTGCGCGATCACGCTGGTGCTGCGCAGGTTGGCGCTGGCGCCGGGCAGTACGTTCGCCAGGTACAGCAGCTCCGAGCTGAACGCCAGGTCATCGACATAACTAATGAATGAATGTTTGGCCAAGTCGGCCGGGCGGCGGATCGGTGGGTGTTTGTCCAGATAGTCCTGGGTCGCGTAGAGCTGCAATTTGTAGTCGCAGAGCTTGCAGCAGACGTACGGCCCGTGTTCCGGGCGTTCCAGGGCGATGACGATGTCCGCTTCGCGTTTGGACAGGCTGATGAAGTGCGGCAGCGGCAGGATGTCTACCGAGATGGCCGGGTAGGCGTCGACGAAGTGGCTCAGCTGCGGGGTGATGAAAAAACTGCCGAAACCTTCGGTGCAGCCCATGCGCACATGCCCGGACAGCGCCACGCCGGAGCCGGAAACCTGTTCGCAAGCCATGTGCAGCGTGCTTTCAATCGACTCCGCGTACCCCAGCAGGCGCTGGCCTTCGGCGGTCAGCACGAAACCGCTGGTCCGGGACTTTTCGAACAGCAATGTGCCCAATGCCGCTTCCAGCGAACTGATGCGCCTAGACACGGTGGTGTAATCCACAGACAGGCGCTTGGCCGCGGTGCTGGCCTTGCGGGTGCGGGCGACTTCGAGGAAAAACTTGAGGTCATCCCAGTTCAGCGAACCTAAAGACGTGATGTTTTTTTGCATGTTGGACCGGCTTTTATGTGCGTTCTTATTAGAAGTTTGCACATCTATACTCCAAAAACAGTCCGACAACCAATTCGCGACACACGCCTCATCTCAAGGCGACTTACCCGCCTTGGCTCCCTGCATAACAATAAGTATTGGAGACCAGCATGAACGCATCGCTCACGCCCAACGAAACCACCGTCCAGACCGTCAAGCTGTTGATCAACGGCGAGTGGGTCGAGTCCCAGACCACCGAGTGGCACGACATCGTCAACCCGGCGACCCAGCAAGTGCTGGCCAAGGTTCCCTTCGCTACCGCGCAAGAAGTCGACGCCGCCATCAGTGCCGCCCATCGCGCCTTCCAGACCTGGAAGCTGACGCCGATCGGCGCGCGGATGCGCATCATGCTCAAGCTCCAGGCGTTGATCCGCGAGCATTCCAAACGCATCGCCGTAGTCTTGAGCGCCGAGCAGGGCAAAACCATTGCCGACGCTGAAGGCGACATTTTCCGTGGCCTGGAAGTGGTCGAGCACGCGTGCTCCATCGGCACGCTGCAGATGGGTGAGTTCGCCGAGAACGTCGCCGGCGGCGTTGACACTTACACCCTGCGCCAGCCCATCGGCGTCTGCGCAGGCATCACCCCGTTCAACTTCCCGGCGATGATTCCGCTGTGGATGTTCCCGATGGCCATCGCCTGCGGTAACACCTTCGTGCTCAAGCCGTCCGAACAGGATCCGCTGTCAACCATGCTGCTGGTGGAACTGGCGATCGAGGCCGGCGTTCCGGCGGGCGTGCTCAACGTCGTTCACGGTGGCAAGGACGTGGTGGACGCACTGTGCACCCACAAAGACATCAAGGCTGTTTCCTTCGTCGGTTCGACCGCCGTCGGCACCCACGTCTACGATCTGGCTGGCAAACACGGCAAGCGCGTGCAATCGATGATGGGCGCCAAGAACCACGCTGTGGTGCTGCCGGATGCCAATCGCGAACAAACCCTCAACGCCTTGGTCGGTGCCGGTTTCGGTGCGGCCGGTCAGCGTTGCATGGCCACTTCCGTGGTGGTGCTGGTGGGCGCGGCCAAGCAATGGCTGCCGGACCTGAAAGCGCTGGCGCAGAAGCTCAAGGTGAACGCGGGCAGCGAGGCGGGCACTGACGTTGGACCGGTGATTTCGAAAAAGGCCAAGGCGCGGATTCTCGATCTGATCGAAAGCGGCATCAAGGAAGGCGCCAAGCTCGAACTGGATGGTCGCGAGATCAGCGTTCCGGGCTTCGAGAAAGGCAACTTTGTCGGCCCGACCCTGTTCTCCGGCGTAACCACCGAGATGCAGATCTACACCCAGGAAATCTTCGGTCCGGTGCTGGTGGTGCTGGAAGTCGACACCCTCGATCAGGCGATTGCCCTGGTCAACGCCAACCCGTTCGGCAACGGCACGGGCCTGTTCACCCAGAGCGGTGCGGCGGCGCGCAAGTTCCAGAGCGAAATCGATGTCGGCCAGGTCGGCATCAACATCCCGATCCCGGTGCCGGTCCCGTTCTTCAGCTTCACTGGTTCCCGTGGTTCGAAACTCGGCGACCTCGGTCCGTATGGCAAGCAAGTGGTGCAGTTCTACACTCAGACCAAGACGGTCACCAGTCGCTGGTTCGATGACGACAGCGTCAATGACGGTGTGAACACCACCATCAACTTGCGTTAAGGAGCCAGGCATGAAAATCGCTTTTATCGGTCTCGGCAACATGGGCGCGCCGATGGCGCGCAACCTGATCAAGGCTGGCCATGCGCTGAGCCTGGTCGATCTGAACAAAACCGTACTGGCGGAACTGGAGCAACTGGGCGGCAGCATCAGCGCTACGGCGCGGGAAGCGGCTCTGGGTGCAGAACTGGTGATCACGATGCTCCCAGCCGCTGTGCATGTGCGCAGCGTCTGGCTCGGTGAAGACGGCGTGCTCGCCGGTATCGGCAAGGGTGTGCCGGCGGTGGATTGCAGCACCATTGATCCGCAGACGGCCCGCGATGTGGCGGCCGCTGCTGCCAAACAAGGCGTGGCCATGGCCGATGCGCCGGTGTCCGGTGGCACTGGCGGTGCAGCGGCGGGGACGTTGACCTTTATGGTCGGCGCCACCCCTGAGTTGTTCGCCACCCTGCAACCCGTGCTGGCGCAAATGGGCCGCAACATCGTCCATTGCGGCGAAGTCGGCACCGGGCAAATCGCCAAGATCTGCAACAACCTGTTGTTGGCGATCTCGATGGTCGGCGTCAGTGAAGCCATGGCGTTGGGCGATGCGTTGGGGATCGACACCGGTGTGTTGGCCGGGATCATCAACAGCTCGACCGGGCGTTGCTGGAGTTCGGAAATGTACAACCCGTGGCCGGGCATCGTCGAAACGGCGCCGGCCTCGCGCGGTTATACCGGCGGTTTCGGTGCCGAACTGATGCTCAAGGATCTGGGGCTGGCCACGGAAGCGGCCCGTCAGGCGCACCAACCGGTGGTGCTTGGCGCAGTGGCCCAGCAGTTATATCAGGCGATGAGCCAGCGCGGAGAGGGTGGCAAGGACTTCTCGGCGATCATCAACAGCTATCGCAAACCTCAATAAGAGGTTTTCCCGGGGGCTGCGTCGGGCAGATCCCCGGTTTTTTATTCAGGGGAAAAGAAAAGATCGCAGCCTTCGGCAGCTCCTTGGGATGTTCACATTCCCATGTAGGCGCTGCCGAAGGCTGCGATCTTTTGCTTTGTCAGGCAAACACAAAATACTTACGTACTGTCTCCACCACTTCCCACGTGCCTTTCATCCCTGGCTCGATGACGAAGATATCCCCGGCGCGCAGGTGGATCGGCTCTTTGCCCTCGGGGGTGATGATGCAGTAGCCCTCGCGGAAATCGCAGTATTCCCACTTCACGTATTCCACATACCACTTGCCCGGCGTGCAGATCCAGGTGCCCATGATCTTGCTGCCGTCTTCGCTGGTGTAGGCGTTAAGGTTGACGGTGTGCGGGTCGCCTTCGAGCTTTTCCCATTTGCAGGCGTCGAGGACGGGCAACGGGTGGGTATCGCGAAGGACGGTGATAGGTGCGGACATGACAGCTCCAGGCGAATGACAGGTTTGAACAGCCACCCTATCGTTCGGCGGCAGTGGCCGGATGTCTGGCTTCGACATCCAGTTACCTGTTAGCGCTGGGGACATTCACTGCGCAGGAATAACGAGTTGCACCGATTTTGTGCAGATATGACGGAACTACTACAGTAATGCACCATAAAAGTTCAGTATTTTTTTAGACTTAAACGAGATAACCAGCCGGACACCTATTGCAAAACAAAATCGTCTGTACTATAACATTCGTACTAAAGGACATTCCCCTCAATGGAGTTACATCGTAGTCACGGACGGACTTAATTCAGCAAGCTCTCTCGTTAATATCTGACTTGGCCCCGGCACAAGCGTGGACATTTATCTGTCATTTATGGAAGGCGATCAGATAATGGAACAGTCAGTTAATTAAGTGGCGCAGACGCAACGTCAGGCGTGCTTAGAGAAGTTTGATTTATCACTAATTAGTTAACAGTTGCGCATCGGCTGACTCAGTCAGCGAAGTTTTGTGCGCGCTGAATTTATTATGTTCCCGGCATCAATGGAATGAGGCTTTATTGTGGACGATATTAATCTGATCGAAGTTTTAACGACGATTGATTCCGCCAGCGACCTGGGTCGACATGTCTGGATTCGGGCGGCCTGTCGCCTGGAAAGTGCGGAATTGGGCGATGACATTTTTGTCGGCTTCAAGTCGGATTTGCGCCATGTCAGCCTCGGCAAGTCGAGCATGCTGGCGACCGGAGTGCAGTGCCTGGGCACCCCGGAGGCACCGATTCGGGTCGGCGAAAATGCCTGGCTCGGCGCCAAGGTCACGGTGCGTGCCGGCGTCACCATCGGTGCGGGGGCCGTGATTGCGGCGGGTGCCCTGGTGACCTCGGATATTGCGCCGGACGCCATTGCCGTGGGCCGCCCGGCTCGGGTGATCAGCTATCGCAAAGTGATCGAGGATGGTACGCCGAGCCCGGCTCATGTGTTGGCCAAAGTGCGGGACAGAGCCCGCCAGGGCTTGCCTTCGCTGATCGACAAAGCGTCGCTGTCCGTGGCCCGGCTCAAGAAGTTGAACCCCGACACCATCACCTGGGACATCAGCGAAGACGCGTTGATTGATGCCGAATTGCGTGGCGGTGCGTCGGTGGAAATCGCCCGGGACTGCATCCTGATCGGGCGCAGTCAGCGCCAGGGTGGCCTGTCCCAGCAAGGCGGCATTGAACTGGGCACCGGCGCCACGCTGGGTGAAGGCGTGGTGATAGAGGCCGCCGGTGGTGTCGCGATCGGCGACTTCACGGAGGTCGGCGCCGGGGTCACGATTGTGGCTTCAACTCATGATTATTCGTTTCGTTCACTGCCTTGGGAGGAAGCTCCGATAAGGATCGGAAGTCGTTGCGTTATTGGCGAAGGTGCCATCTTGGTAGGTCCACTGAATATTGGTGAAGGTGCCGTTATAAAGCCCTATTCCGTGGTTATAAGGGATGTATTGGAAAACACTGTGGTTCATGGCGTTGTTCAACTAATGGAGATTCAAGAATGATTTTATTTGCCCCTAATCCAACCGGTTCCGGTCATAACATGCGCGCGCTGTCCATCGCCCAGGCGATTAAAAAGCAAACGCCGGACATGCCGCTGACTGTCGCGCTGGCGTCCTTGCAACCCACGTTTACACCGTTGTTTGAAAAGGCCGGTGTCGAGGTCGTGGATATTGCCGGCCGGTTGGTCGACTACTCGAAAAAGAGCAACTTGTCGAAAGAACTGGACTGGGCCAATTACATTGGCGGTTATATCGCCAATACGTTCTTGTCCGGCGAGCGAATTCTGTCTTACCTGGCGCTGATCACCGAGTACAAACCTTCGGTGCTGGTCTCGGACTACAACATGGCCGCTTGCCTGGCCGCCATTTTCAGTGGCACGCCGCTGGTGTTTGTCACCGAACGCTATGACTTCACCCTCTGCCAACTGGAAGACCATGACCTGGCCGACGGTGGCTTCGAGGTCAATGCACTGGAAATGGCCCGTGCTCGAGCGGCATTGCACAGCCAGTTCAGCTGGATGATCAACCAGACCCAATTGGTCTTGACCGATAAGCCGTTTGTGGCAGCGCTTGATCAGGGCACGCCGGTCGCCGAAGCCCTGAGCAACGGCAAGGCGCACTTTGTCGGGCCGATGATTCGCGAATACGTGCAAAGCGGTCTGGATGTGCGCGCCGAACTGAACATCGGCGATTCGCCGTTTATCGTCGCGTCCATCAGCGGCACCACGATGTTCTCGCAAAACAAGGATGCGCTGCTCGCCGCCTACCTGGACAGCTTCAAGACCCTGCGCGAACGCAATCCCGACCTGAAAATGGTGCTGCTGGGACGTCAGGACATCGCGGCCCAGGACGGCGTGATTTGCGTGCCGTACTACCCGGACTGGATGGGCTTGCTGCATGAAGCCAGCCTGCTGATTTCCGCGCCGGGCTGGATCACCGTGACAGAAATTGCCGCGTTGAAGATCCCGACCTTGTTCGTGTTGCCGTCCAAATCGGAATACCACGAACTGGAAGCCTTGCGTCGCCTGGAACTGCTCGGTTTTGCAACGCACCTGGGCCACGACCAGCACCGCATCGTTGAATTGGTCCAGGCCGAACTCGACAAAGACACCCAGGCCCTGAACTATTTTGCGCCGCATCAACAGGTCGCCTCCCCGGACGGCGACGGTGCCGCCCGCGCCGCCACCCGCATCATCGAGTTGTGCCAGGGCGTCGTGATGCCGCTGGCTGAAAGCCAGGCCGCTTAACCTCAAGGAAGAGGGATTCACCATGTCGCTTCATCCGCAGTTCTTTTTTGATCAAGGCCTCGCCGACCCCGAGCACGGTGGCTATTTTGCAATCACCGATGCCAGTGGGCAGGTCGCCATTTCCAGTGACAAGCAGTTGCAGGATCAGGTTGAGGCGACGCTCTACCAGGCCGAGCATGGCGATGAAGCGCAATTGCGCTTCGCCCATGACGGGTTGATGGGTCTGTACGATGCCCAGAACGCGGGGTTCCATGAACTGGCCGATCAGTTCTGGACGCCCCACGGTTCGGGGCGCTGCCGGACCCTGGCGCTGCAACTGGATGCGCTGAATGCCTTGATGGCCTATCAGCGCCGGGTGCCACAGAGCGCGGCGAACCGCGAGCTCATCAGCGCGATGCTGGAAAAGATCGAAGCGCTCTACGCCCGGTCCACCGTCGCCGGCGTCTACAGCAGCGATTGGTCGACGCCCCTGGAAGTGGCGACGTCCATTGAGCTGGATATCAGCGCGGCCAACCTGCTCACCCGGATCGGCAACGATCCGTTGGGCCAGGGACTGGTCGGGCACCTGCAGGTGCATACCGAAAACCTGATCGCACGCATCGCCGGCGGTGACAGTGACTCGTGCGTCGACGTGGACTTGAGCCGCTGCGCCGTGCGCGCCCACATCAGCCTTGCACTGGCGCGACTGGCGAATGTTCGCGACGACAATGCACTGTCGAATCTGGCGCGCTCGTTTCTGCTGCAAACCCTGGCGCTGTTTCGCGATCCGGCCTATGGCGGGTATTGGGACCGGGTGTGCATCAACGGCAAAGTGCGGGTCGACTGGCACACCTCGTACAAAAAACACGAGTCGCCGTTCCCGATCAAAACCGCCTACGACGTCGCGTTACTGTTGCAGGCGATGCGGGCATTCCCGGGCGGTTTCGAAGGGCCGGATCGCACGTCGGTGACTGCTGCGTTGCTGGAGTTTCATGACCGCTGCAACGGCGGGCTGTTCCTGGGCAAGGGCTACTTCTGGTCCACCCCCGACGACCCGACCGTGCCGTTTATCCGGCAGTTTTGGGCGCCGCCGCGTCAGCCGGGGATCTTCAGCATCGGCAACCTGACTTACTTGCCGCTGCACTTGAAGAGCCTGAAAACCCAGTTGGCCGCCGCCCACGCCCTGCAAAACCTGGCGCCACCGGCCACCGTGCATCATCACGACGATGCGGCGTTGGTGGCGCAGGAACTGATCGCGATCGATGGCAGCGGCGATGTGCAAGACATCCATCCTGCGGCCGTGCCCGCCATCAACGTGGATCTGAAACGCTACCTGGCCTGGCTGTCCAAGGCCCGCGCTTCAAGCGATACGCCGTACGGGCTGACCGCCGAAACCGCGCCGCTGGGCTTTCGGGCGGACAAGACCTGGCAGGTGTTTTCCGGCTTGCACGTGATCTCGGACCTGCACGCGCTGGGCATCCAGATTGAAAACAAGGCGAGCCTGATCGATTGCATCAAGTCTTCGCAAAACACCGACGGCGGCTTCGCCGAGCAGCCGGGGCACCTGAGCGATGTGTTCGCCAGTTACTGCGCGGTGTTGTCGTTGCGGGTGCTGGGCGCTCTGCCGAACGATATCGACGGTTGCGTGCGTTACTTGCAGGCAAGCCAGAACCCGGACGGTGGTTTCGGCGATGTGCCGGGTTTTGCCTCGGATATCTGGCACACCAACCTGGCGGTGCTATCGCTGCATGCGCTGGGCGCCAAGGCCCCGGACGAGCAAGCGGTCCTCGCGTTCGCGTTGCGCTGCCGCACCGCAGACGGCGGGTTTGCCAACAAACCGGGTTATCCGCCGGACGCGTTTTCGGTGTACCGCGTGGTGTCGACGCTGTTCATTCTCAACAAGCGCATCGTCGACGCCGGGCACACCGTGGCCTGGCTGCAAAAACTGCAATTGGCCAATGGTTCGTTCCATTACCGGCCGGGCAAAGCCGTGAGCCTGGTGGGCACGTACATGGCCATTGCGGCGATGTACTTGCTTGATGCCCAACCGGTTTATCTGCAGGAATCGAAGGACTGGATTGCCGCCCATCAAAAACAGGACGGCGGATTCGGCCCGCTCAACTCGACGTCGGCCACCACCGATGAAAGCTTTGTCTGCATCCAGACGCTGCTGATTCTGGAGCAGGGCTTGAGCCAGTACGGGGTGGCTTTGCTCAACTGAGCGAACGTTCAAGGATTGTTGAATCATCAATTGGCCAAGGGAGGCGCTGATGAAAATTTTAGTGACTGGGGGCGCGGGTTTTATCGGCTCGGCCGTCGTGCGGTATCTGATCAATGAAACCGACTGCGAAGTCATCAACGTGGACAAGTTGACCTACGCCGGCAACCTGGATTCGTTGGCCGACGTGGCCGCCTCGCCGCGCTACTCGTTTTACCAGGTGGATATCCGCAGCAAGAATGCGCTGGACGAGATCTTCGCCGCCCAGCAACCCGATGCCGTGATGCACCTGGCCGCCGAGTCCCACGTGGACCGCTCGATCGAAGGCCCGCAGGCGTTCATCGAAACCAATATCGTCGGCACCTACACCTTGCTCGAAGCGGCGCGCAGCTACTGGAACCGACTGGATGCGCCGCGCCAGGCCGCGTTTCGCTTCCACCACATTTCCACCGATGAAGTGTATGGCGACCTTGAACCCCAGGACCCGGCCTTCACCGAAACCACGGCTTACGCGCCGAGTTCGCCGTATTCCGCGAGCAAGGCCAGTTCTGATCACCTGGTGCGTTCATGGCACCGCACCTTCGGTTTGCCGGTGGTGCTGAGCAATTGTTCGAACAATTACGGGCCGTTCCATTTCCCGGAAAAACTGATTCCCCACGTCATTCTCAATGCGCTGCAAGGCCAGCCGTTGCCGGTGTACGGCGATGGCGCGCAGATCCGCGACTGGCTGTTTGTCGAGGATCATGCCCGGGCCTTGTATGCCGTGGTCAGTCGTGGCGAGGTCGGGCAGACCTACAACATCGGCGGTCACAACGAGAAGACCAACCTGCAAGTGGTGCACACCTTGTGCGATTTGCTGGAGGAGCGCGGCGCGGTCAAACCGGAAGGCGTCGCGCACTTTCGCGACCTGATCACCTTCGTCAAGGATCGCCCGGGCCACGACAAACGCTACGCGGTCGACGCCGGGAAAATCCACGCCCACCTGGGCTGGACGCCGCAGGAAACCTTCGAGACCGGCATGCGTAAAACCGTCGACTGGTACCTGGAAAACAGCCCTTGGTGGGCGCGGGTCCTGTCGGGCGACTACGCCCTGGAACGCCTCGGCGAACACGCCACCGAATCGGTTGAAGCCTGAACATTACCCCCTTCAAACCTCTCTGCTTAAAAGGAAAAAAGCATGGCCAAGTACAAAGGAATTCTGTTGGCGGGCGGCGCCGGTTCGCGTCTGCACCCGATCACCCTGGGCGTGTCCAAACAGTCGCTGCCGGTGTATGACAAACCGATGATCTACTACCCGCTGTCGGTGTTGATGCTGGCGGACATTCGCGAAATCCTGATCATTTCCACCCCGGAAGATTTGCCCGGTTTCCAGCGCATGCTCGGCGACGGCAGCCAGTTGGGTTTGAACCTGAGCTATGCCGTGCAGCCAAGCCCGGACGGCCTGGCGCAGGCCTTCATCATCGGCCGCGAATTCGTCGGTGAAGACAATGTGTGCCTGGTGCTGGGCGACAACATTTTCTACGGCGCCGGCTTCGGCGAAACCCTGCTGCAAGCGGCCGGCCGCGACGAGGGCGCGACGGTGTTTGGCTACTACGTGGCCGACCCCGAGCGCTTTGGCGTGGTCGAGTTCGATGCCACCGGCAAGGCCTTGAGCATCTGCGAAAAACCGACCGATCCGAAATCCAATTTCGCCGTCACCGGTCTGTATTTCTACGACAACGAAGTGCTGCAGATCGCGGCGGATATCAAGCCGTCGCCTCGGGGCGAGCTGGAGATTACCGACGTCAACAATGTCTACCTGCAACGGGGCAAATTGAATGTCTCAGTGATGGGGCGCGGCATGGCCTGGCTCGACACCGGCACCCATGATGCGTTGCTGGAAGCAGGCAATTTCGTGCACGCCATCGAGAAGCGCCAGGGCTTGAAAATCGCCTGCCTGGAAGAGATCGCCTACAACAAGGGCTGGATCGACGATGCGCAGTTGCTGGTGCTGGCCGGCGCCATGAGCAAGACCGGTTACGGTCAATACCTCGCCCGGCTGATTACCGATGATGTGTTGACGGTGATGGGCGCGCATCCGCCATTGCGGGGCGCGGCCTGATCCTCGGCAAGGGCCCTCGATGGATCGAGGGCGCTTGCCGGGTGGTTTTATCGACCGGTGACGGTGTCGTGAGACGTGGTTTTCAAACCGGTTCGCGGGTCGATTTCAAGCATCTGTGTGGAATGCAAATGGGCCAGGCGATTGGCGTGGGTGGGGGCTTCGGCCGCCAGCGGCGAACGGCGTTTGCGGGTTTCTTCGCGCAGCACCGGCAGCACTTCGGCGCCGAACATGTCCAGTTGTTCCAGCACGGTTTTCAACGGAATGCCGCCATGGTCGAACAGGAACAATTGGCGCTGGTAGTCGCCGAAATGCTCACGAAAGGTCAGGGTCTTGTCGATGATTTCCTGGGGGCTGCCCACCGATAACGGGGTCATCTCCATGAACTCTTCGAGTGACGGTCCATGGCCGTACACCGGGGCATTGTCGAAGTAGGGACGAAACTCGCGTCGCGCATCCTGGGAGTTGCGGCGCATGAAGATATGCCCGCCCAGGCCGACGATGGCTTGCTCGCGCGTGCCATGGCCGTAGTAGGCAAAGCGTTCCCGGTAAAACTCGACCAGGGCAATGAAGTGTTCGCGGGGCCAGAGGATATGGCTGGCGAAAAAACCGTCGCCGTAATACGCCGCTTGTTCGGCGATTTCCGGGGTGCGGATCGAACCGTGCCAGACGAAGGGCGGCAAGTCGTCCAGGGGCCGGGGAATCGAGGTGAAGTTCTGCAACGGGGTGCGAAAACGACCGCTCCAGTTGAGGTCTTCTTCGCGCCACAACTGGTGCAGCAGCCGATAGTTTTCCATCGCCAACGGCAGGCCATCGGTGATGTTTTTGCCGAACCAGGGGTAGACCGGCGCGGTGTTGCCGCGACCCAGCATCAGGTCCATGCGCCCGCCACAGAGGTTTTGCAGCAGCGAGTACTCTTCGGCCAGGCGCACCGGGTCGTTGGTGCTGATGAGGGTCGTGGAGGTCGAGAGGATGATGCGTTGGGTCTTCGCCGCGATGTACGCCAGCAGGGTAGTCGGGGAAGAGGTAATGAACGGCGGATTGTGGTGCTCGCCGGTCGCGAACACATCAAGACCGATGTCCTCGGCTTTTTGCGCGATTTGCAGGGTGGCCTGAATGCGCTGAGATTCACTTGGGGTACTGGCGTTGGTCGGGTCTTGCGTGACGTCGCCAACGGTGTAGATCCCGAATTGCATAAAGCCTCCTTGCCTTGCGTATAGGTATGTTTGAAACCGGTGCTCCGAAGGTTAAATAATCGAGGCACTTGAAATGTACGCCTGTACACGTACAATCGCAATTCTGATTCGCCGTGCAACGGACATTCCGGGCACCTGACACCGACAGGAGCAAGACATGGAACTGGGTTTTATTGGTTTGGGCACGATGGGCGCACCGATGGTGCTGAACCTTCTGAAGGCCGGTCATCAGGTCCGCGTGTGGAATCGCTCGCCGGCGCCGCTGGAAGAACTGGTCCGTGCCGGCGCTCAAGCGGTCGACCGTCCGGCCCTGGCGGCGAACGCCGAAGTGTTGATCTCGATGCTGGGCGACGATGCCGCCATTCGCTCCGTGTTCATCGATGCCCAAGCGCTGGACGGCCTGGCGCCGGGCAGCGTGCATGTGAACATGTCCACGGTGTCGGTGGCGCTGGCTAAGGAAATGGCGGCGCTGCACGCCGAGCGCGGGGTGGCTTATGTGTCGGCACCGGTGCTGGGGCGGGTGGATGTCGCGGCGGCCGGCAATCTGAATATTCTGGTGTCCGGGCCGGCCGATGCGTTGGCGCGGGTCCAGCCATTGTTCGATGTGCTGGGGCGCAAGACCTGGCCGTTCGGCGAGTGTGCAGAACTGGCGTGCGTCGCCAAGCTGTCGGCCAACCTGATGATTGCCGCGGCGATCGAATCAACGGCCGAGGCCTCGACCCTGGCCAGCGGCTACGGCATCAGCCGTGCAGCCTTCATCGAGATGATCACCTCGACGCTGTTTGCGGTGCCGGTCTATCAGGGCTACGGAAAACTGATGGTCGACAAACAGTTCGAGCCGGCCGGGTTCAAATTATCCCTGGGCTTAAAAGACATTCGCCTGGCGCTGGAGGCGGGTGAAGCGGCGCAGGTGCCGTTGCCGTTTGCCAGTGTCTTGAAGGACAACCTGCTGGATGGCATGGCCCACGGCCAGGGCGATCAGGATTGGGCATCGCTGTCGGAGGTGAGCGCACGACGCGCCGGCGCACGCTAATTCCTTAGTGTTTAAACGCCGTAACTTCGTTGCAAGTTCGGATGTTTCTTTTCGCCTTTAATTATTATCAGTGCCTTCTAAAAAATAGGTATTGCTCCTGATAATAACGCTTGCCAATGTACGACTGTAGACGTACATTTTTCACGGGGTTTAATAACAATAAAACGTTGTCTGTTTTTCGTCTGCTGAACGTTAATAAATAATAGCTAGGAGCCGTTATGAAAAATCTAATGCAATGGAATAACCTTCCCACCGAATCCAATGAATGGCTTGAGAAGGTACGTGCACTGAATCCTTTGATCCTTAAACACCGGGATTACAGCGAGCAGACGAATGCGACTCACAAGGATGTGATGTCTGAGCTTTTCAAGGAAGGCTTTGCCCGGACCTCCGTGTCCAGGGCGTTTGGCGGTTCCCAGGTCGATATCCAGACCACCTCCGCCATGCTGCTGGAATTCGCCCGGCATGACGCTTCCGTCTCCTGGCAATTGGCCGTACAAGTGGCGATGGGGCGCCTCTCCGACTATTTGCCGGAGCACACTTCCGAAGCGATCTACAGCACCTGCAACGGTTTCGTGATCGGGGCGATCCACTCCGGCGGCGAAGCGTTGCCCGTGGGCGACGACTACCTGTTGAGCGGCAAATGGGCCTTCGCCAGCGGCTCGGCCCACGCCGACTGGCTGGTGTGCACCGCCACCGTCAAAGGCCCGGCCAACGGCTCGGCGCCTGAGGTGCGGATGTTTTTCGTCCCGGCCAGCCAGTGCAAGATCAACCACACCTGGGACACCCTGGGCATGCGCGGCACCGGCAGCAACCACTTTGAATGTTCACAGGTGCTGGTCAACAAGGCGTTCTCCCTGGACGTCGAAACCCTGAAAAAATCCCCGGAAATTCGCAGCTCCCGCGCTTATGCCACGGGGTACTACGAGTTCGGCACGCTGGCGGCGATGTCCACCGTACTGGGCGTGGCCCGGGCCGCGGTCGATCACTTTCGCAATGACCGCGCGGTGAATACCGATCCGGGGCTGGAAGGGGTGATTTTCGAGAAGACCGGCCGCGCCATTTCTTCGGTGCACACCGCGCAATTGTTGCTCGAAGACGCCATCTGCCAAGTGATCAACCGCGGTGAAACCATCGGTGAACCGGTGAGCGCACGGGTCGGCCTGGCCGCTTCGGTCCTCACGGAAAACTCGGTGAATGCGGTCAATCAGATCTATGCACTGGCCGGTTCCAAGGCGGTTTACAAAACCAGCTTCCTGGAACGTTGCTTCCGCGATATTCATACCGGTTCAAAGCACTTCACCTTGTCGCCTTTGAACTTGCACGGTATTGGCAAACTGTATTTGGATAAAACCAACGTACTGATTGCGGCGTAATACGCTAATAAACAAGTTCGGCGAGTTATGAGTGATTGATCACAGGGATTAATAACTCGCCGGGTTTGTGTTGCCTCTTTTTTCTTAATTCTTAAACTTTTGTGCTCGCAGTAAAGAGTCAAGGGAGTGCCACATGCTTGCTCGAAATATAGTTAAAACACTGGTCTTTATTATCTTCGTCGTGATCATTTCCAGCGCATTGGGCTGGCGTTTCTGGTCACCGGCCCCGGCGGCTGCCGAACAACGAATCCCCAGCACCCGGGTCGGTCTGGCCCAGGTCAAGAAGCAACCGTACACCTACTACCTCGAAGCGATCGGCAAGCTCGAAGCGCAGCGTCAGGTCTTGGTCTCGGCTGAAGTCAGCGGCAAGGTGGTTGATATCGATTTCGAGTCCGGCGATGAAGTGAAGGCCGGGCAAGTGTTGCTGACCCTTAACGATGCGCCCGAACAGGGTGAGCTGGTACGCCTCAAGGGCGAGTTTGAATCCGCCAGGGCGCAATTCGCCCGGGTGCAGGAACTGGCCAAGACCGGTGCCGAAAGCCGCCGTGCCTTCGACAGTGCCCGCGCTCAACTGGATGCCGCCAAAGGTGATATGGAGCGCATGCAGGCGCAGATTGCCCAGCGGCATATCCGTGCACCGTTCGCCGGCACCCTGGGCATTCGCCAGGCGCATCTGGGCCAATACCTCGAAGCCGGCGGCGCTGTCGCGACGCTGACCGATCCGGGTGTGCTGCGGGTCAACTTCACTCTGGCCGAGCGCGATGGTTCCCGCGTGGAACTGGGCCAGACCGTGCAGGCCAAGGTCGATGCCTGGGCCGATGTGAAATTTCTGGGAAAGATCGTGGCGGTCGATCCACAGATCAACCAGTCCCACACCATTAACGTCCAGGCGGTGATTACCGATACCAAAAAACTGCTGCGCCCAGGCATGTATGCCCGGGTTTCGGTGACGCTGCCGCAGACCGCGGAACTGCTCATCCCGGAAACCGCCATCACCTACAACGCCTACGGCGAAAGCGTGTTCTCGGTGTACCTCGACGAGGCCGGCGTGACCAAGGTCAAACGTGAAAGCATCAAGGTCGGTGAGCGTCGCGATGGCTGGGCGGTGGTCAACAAAGGCCTGACCGAAGGCGTGCAAGTGGTGACTTCCGGGCAGTTGAAACTCCATGACGGCGTGGCGGTGGAAGGTGTTCCGGACACGATTGGTCTTAACCTCGCAACCGGGTCGAAACAATGAAATTTACCGACATCTTTCTCCGCCGCCCCGTGCTGGCAGTGGTGGTCAGTACGCTGATCCTGCTGTTCGGTGTGCGTGCGTTGCTGAACTTGCCGATCCGTCAGTATCCGATGCTGGAGACGTCGACCATCACGGTCACCACCCAGTACCCCGGCGCTTCGTCGGAGCTGATGCAAGGCTTTGTCACCCAGCCGATCAGCCAGGCCGTGGCCTCGGTCGAGGGCATCGACTACCTGTCGTCGTCATCGACCCAGGGCCGTAGCCTGGTCACGATCCGCATGGCCCTCAACAGTGACTCGATCTCGGCGTTGACCGAGGTGATGGCCAAGGTCAACCAGATCAAGTATCGCTTGCCCAAGGATGCCTATGACCCGGTGGTGGAACGCACCTCGGGCGGCTTCACCAGCGTGGCCTACGTAGCGTTTGCCAGTTCCAACCTGACCATCCCGGAGATGTCCGATTACATCTCCCGCGTCGTCGAGCCGATGTTCGCCGGTATCGAAGGCGTGGCGAAAATCAACATCATGGGCGAGCAGAAACTCTCCATGCGCCTGTGGCTGGACCCGCAACGCCTGGCCGGTTACGGCATGACCGGGCAAGACGTGTCGAAAGCCATCGAAGGCAATAACTTCCAGGCCGCACCGGGTCAGGTCAAAGGCCTGTACGTGGTCAGCAACCTGCGGGTCAACACCGACCTCAACAGCGTCGAAGACTTCCGCGACATGGTGCTGCGCAACGACAACGGTCGCATCATTCGAGTCCGCGATGTGGGCACGGTCGAGCTGAATGCGGCCGCGACCGACACCAGTGGTTCGATGAGCGATGTCCCGGCGCTGTTCCTCGGCCTCGATGCCGCACCGACCGGCAACCCGCTGGTGATCGTCAAGCGTGTGCGGGAACTGATCCCGCAGATCCAGGAAACCCTGCCGCCGGGTGTGACCGTACAAATCCCGTTCGAAGTGGCGCACTTCATTCAGTCCTCGATTGATGAAGTGTCGTACACGCTGCTCGAAGCGCTGGTGATTGTGGTGCTGGTGATTTATCTGTGCCTGGGCACCTTCCGCACCGTGCTGATTCCGTTGGTGACCATTCCGCTGTCGATGCTCGGCGCGGCGATGTTGATGCAGATGTTCGGCTTCAGCCTCAACCTGCTGACCTTGCTGGCGATGGTGTTGGCCATCGGATTGGTGGTGGACGATGCGATCGTGGTGGTGGAGAACGTCCACCGGCACATCGAGGAGGGCAAGACCCCGTTCGATGCCGCGTTGATCGGTGCCCGTGAAGTCGCGGGGCCGGTGGTGGCGATGACGTTTACCCTGGCGGCGGTGTACGCGCCGATCGGCTTGATGGGCGGCCTGACCGGTACGCTGTTCAAGGAATTTGCGCTGACCCTGGCCGGTGCGGTGGTGATTTCCGGGATCGTCGCGCTGACGTTGTCGCCGATCATGAGTACCCGCCTGCTGGATGCCAAAAGCAGCGAAGGCTTCATGGCGGTCAAGGCCGACCGCTTCTTCCAGTACCTGGCCCGGCGCTACGGCGCATTGCTCGGCGGTTCCCTGGCTCGACGCTGGATCAGCCTGAGCGTGGCCCTGGTGATCTTTTTCAGCCTGCCGTTCCTGTACCGCTCGGCCCAGACCGAACTGGCGCCGCTGGAAGACCAGAACATCCTGCTGACCGCCATCAAGGCACCGCAGCATGCCAACCTCAACTACCTGGAAGCCTACGCCCACAAGCTCTACGAAACGTTCAACGAGATTCCCGAGGGTTACAGCAACTGGGTGGCCAACGGTTCCGACGGGCTGTCCAACAGCGTCGGCGGGATCAACCTGGTGGACTGGGAAAAACGCGGTCGCGACGCCAACACCATCCAGCCCGACTTGCAGGCGAAGGTGAACCAGATCGAAGGCACCAGCATCTTTGTGTTCCAGATGCCGCCATTGCCGGGCTCGACCGGCGGGTTGCCGGTGCAAATGGTGATTCGCAGCGATCAGGAATACCTGGCGTTGTTCAACGTGATGGACCAACTCAAGCAGGCGGCCCAGGCCAGTGGTTTGTTTGCGGTGGTGGACAGCGACCTCGACTTCAACAACCCGGTGGTCGAAATCCAGATCGACCGCGCCAAGGCCAACGCCCTGGGCATTCGCATGCAGGACATCGGCGAAACCCTCAACAGCCTGATCGGCGAGAAATACGTCAACCGGTTCTCCTTCCACGGGCGTTCCTATGACGTGATTCCGCAGTCGATTTCCGCCGACCGCCTGACCCCGGAAACCCTCAAGCTGTATTACGTGAAAGACCAGAAGGGCAACCCGGTGCCGCTGTCGACGCTGGCCACCCTGAGCATGAAGGTCGAGCCTAACCGCATGACCCAGTTCAACCAGCAGAACTCCGCCACGTTCCAGGCCATTCCGGCCCCGGGCGTGACCCTGGGCGATGCCGTGGGCTTCCTGCAAAAACAATCGGAAAACTTCCCGGCCGGCTTCAGTTTCGACTGGCAGTCCGATGCGCGTCAGTACGTGCAGGAAGGCAACAGCCTGGTGTTCACCTTCGGCCTGGCCCTGGTGATCATTTACCTGGTGCTGAGCGTGCAATACGAGAGCTTCCGCGACCCGTTCATCATTCTGATCAGCGTACCGCTGTCGATCTGCGGTGCCCTGGTGCCGCTGGCGCTGGGCATGACGTCGTTGAACATCTACACCCAGATCGGGCTGATTACCTTGATCGGATTGATCAGTAAGCACGGGATCCTGATGGTCGCGTTCGCCAATGAACTGCAACGCAAGCAAGGCATGGACCGCGTGCAAGCGATTCAACATGCCGCGCAAGTGCGTCTGCGGCCGATTCTGATGACCACCGCCGCGATGGTGGTGGGCCTGGCGCCGCTGTTGTTCGCCAGCGGCGCGGGTGCCAACAGCCGCTTCGGTCTGGGTCTGGTGATTGTGGTGGGGATGCTGATCGGCACGCTGTTCACGCTGTTCATCCTGCCGTCGGTCTACACCTTGCTGAGCTCGATCAAGCAGCCGGCTCGCGCCGCTGAAACTCACTCGGTCAGTGCGCCGCAACCCATCTGAGGAAGTTGTATGTATCGGATTACACGCTTCATGCTGGCGCCGCTGGCCGCTTCGATCCTGTTGACGGCCGGCTGTGTGAACTACGCCGGGATCGATCATCAGGGCCAATTGCTGAGCATTGACCAGGCGTCCTCGAACAGCTTGAAAGACACGCTGCCACCGGCCAATTGGCCCCGTGCCGATTGGTGGTCGTCCCTCGGCGATCCACGCCTGGGGGCTTTGATCGAAGAGGCTTACGCGAGCAACCCGGATTTGCAGGAAGTCTCGGCGCGGGTCGCCAAGGCCAACGCTTTTCTGGACTTGCGCGATGCCGAGCGTTACCCGGAAATGGACGCCTCGGCGGGCGTCACCCGTGGGCGTCTGTCGAAGTTCGAGGACTACAGTGGCGAAGGCCACAAGTACTTCACGGCGCGCAACCTGGCGGTCAATTTCAACTACACCTTTGACCTGTGGGGCGGCCAGCGCGCGGCCTGGGAATCGGCGCTCAACAGCGCCATGGCGGCGGAAGTCGACCTGCAATCGTCGAAGCTGATTCTCACGGTCAACGTGGTCAAGGCTTACAACCAATTGGCGTATGCCTGGCAGGTCTCGGAGCTCAATCGCCGGGATCTGGAGCGCTTGAGCAAACTGGTGGAATTGTCGGACTCGCGCTACAACTCGGGGCTGGACAACCTGTCGCAGTTGAAGCAGGTGCAAAGCCTCAAGGCCCGCTCGGAATCGACCCTGATCGGTGCGCTGGACGACATCGAAATTGCGCGGCTGCAATTGTCTGTGCTGGTGGGCAAGGGCGTTGATCGGGCGCAGGGCATCGAGCGGCCTTCGACCTTGCAAGCCAGCGCGGTGGCGCTGCCCGCACAACTGCCGGCGCAGTTGCTCGGGCGCCGGCCGGACATCGTCGCGGCGCGTTGGCGGGTGGAGGCCGAGAACAAGAATGTCGACGCGGTCAAAACCACGTTTTATCCCAACATCAACCTGGTCGCTGCGGCGGGCACACATGCCTTGTCTGGTGACGCGATTTTCGCCAGCGTCAGCAAGTTCTGGAACATCGCGCCGACCCTCTCCTTGCCAATTTTCGATGCCGGGCGCTTGCGCTCCGACCTCAAGGCCGGGAATGCCGAGCTGGATGTTTCCATTGCTCACTACAACCAGGTGCTGACGTCGGCGCTGCACGAAGTCGCGATCTCGGTGACGCAGCTGCGTTCCTTCGAACAGCAGATCGTGGTGCAACAGGATGCGTGTGCGATTGCCCAGTCGTCCTATGAGCTTTCGCAGTCGCGCTACAAGGCCGGGGAAGATACGTTCCTCGACGCGCTAAACATCGAGCAACAATTGATTCAGGACGAGATGCGCCTGGCTTACCTCAACAGCAAGCACGTCGACAGTTCGATTTCATTGATGGCGGCGTTGGGCGGCGGCTTCCAGGAGCCTGAATCGCCCTTGGCGAAGAACACCGAACAGTAGCGTTCAGCGGGCAGTAGCGCCCGGGGCGTTGATCGCGGGAAAAGGGATCTTTGTGTATAGTCTTACTGTTCTCGTATAGACGAATTCACGCATGACTTTTCCCGCCTATATCCTCAAAGGTACCTACCTATGAACGTCCCGAATCACCCCAACCAGGATCAGATCTTGTTAGAGAATGTTCTGTCCGCGCTGGGGAGCCCGTTGCGCCTGACCGTGTTGAAGGTGTTGGCCGATGGCCAGGAACACCCCTGTGGCCGGATCCTCAAGGGCGCATCGAAGTCGACCATGACCCATCACTGGCGGGTTTTGCGCGACAGCGGCCTGATTTGGCAACGGCCGTACGGTCGGGAAAACCTCTTGTCCTTGCGCCGCGAGGACATGGACCTGCGGTTTCCCGGGCTGCTCGATTCGCTGCTCACCGCGGTCAAGTTCGATGAACAGACTGTTGATGTCATCAGCAAGCATGAAGTCACCGAAGACGCCGACGCTTGAATGCAGTTGATCCACCGCAGGTGAAGGGCAGTGCCCTTCACGGCAACCAACCGATTCACGATCACCAGGGAGGTGTGTGAGCATGGGAACGAATCATTATTGGTCATCCGGGCCGTTGTCGGAGTTGACCGCCCCCGAGCACCATTGGCTGTTTTTGCCCGGCGCGTTGACCCCGCGCCTCAAAGCCATGGGCGACTATTCCATCGAAGTCATCGAGCAGTCGCATACGCTGCTCAATCATGACGAAGCCGAAGCGCTTGATGTCCCGCCGACATCCACCGGCTGGGTGCGCGAAGTGGTGATGAAGATCGACGGCGAGGCCTGCGTCACGGCGCGCAGCCTGACCAGTGTGCCGGCCCTGAGCGCCGATTGGGCTGAGTTGAACGGGTACGGTGGCCGACCGCTGGCGGAGATTCTCTACCGCTCGGAACAGACCCTGCGCGAACCGTTCCAGTGTGCCTTGCTGAGCCCCGGCGCGCCGTTGGCGGCGCTGTCCTATCGTTACGCGCCACACGCCAAACGGCTGCTGGCCCGGCGCTCGCGCTTTACGCGCAACGGCTCGGCCTTGTTGGTCAGCGAGTGCTTTCTACCGGCGTTCTGGGCGCGGGTCTAGTTCGACATCAGGCTCGGCAATCGAGCTTGAAAAAACACCCAGACATCATCCCCCAAAGATCATTTCCCCAGCCGCTATCATCGGGCGGCGAACCCTTGGCCGTTGGCCGGCCAAAGGGCTGTCTGCCTGATGCGTCTCAGAGGTTGATCACGGCTTCAATCTGGCTGATGGCCGGGGTGAGGGCCAGGGCCAGTTTTTCCGCTTTCGACGTCGGGCGCATCGTGTTGCACGAGCGCAGGAACAGCGGGTCATCAAACTTCTTGCGCAAGCGCGCCAACGAACCACTGATTGCCGGCTGTTTGACGTGCAGGCGTTCGGCCGTGCGCGAAACACTTCGCTCGCGAAACAACACCAGGAAAATGATGATCAGGTTCAGGTCCAGATCCGCGAAGTTGTCTTCATTGAATAACATGGTTTCATCCCTGTCATGACCCGTTGCGCACGAGCTGCCGGTCAGCAAAAACCGGCGGCGGTCACGCAGGTCGGGGCATCGATTACTGATCGGGGGCCAAGCGCATTTCGTCATTGAGACGGTAGTAATTGCGATTGAAATAGACCAGGCCTTCCTTGGCTTCGCTGTGTTTGAGCTCAAGGATTTCACAGTAAAAAATGCTGTGGGTACCGACCTCGTCAATCTTGCTGACACGGCAGTCGAGATTGACCAGCGCTTCTTCGATGGCCGGCGAGCCGGTCACCAGGGTCTGGCAGTTAACGCTGGAGAAGCGTTCCTGCATGGTCAACTGACGATTGGCGAAGGCGCCGGAGGTGGATTGGTGGCCCCCGGTCAGCACGTTCACACAGAGCACGCCGTTGGTTTTGAAATGCTCGTGGTTGGCCGAGGCGCGATTGACGCACACCAGCAGCGTCGGCGGCGAATCCGTCACGCTGCACACGGCAGAAGCGGTGAAGCCGAAACGGCCTGCGGGGCCATCCGTTGTGACGATGGTGACGGCGCTGCCCAGCATCGCCATTGCGTTACGAAACTCCGATGAATCAACCATAGCGTCCCCTCATTCCTTGTAGGTTATTGGAGCTGATCCGTTCTTCCTTGACCGCTGTCGCTGTGCGAAAACGGCTCTCGGACAACACGTTCGCTCCGGAGCTATAGTACGTATGTAGCCGTACCTTGCAAGTTATTCCTTGGGCTTATTTTGCGTTGATTAACGTACGGACAATGGCGTTCAAGTTCGCTCTAAAGGGCAGTGTTTCCAGGCGTTTTGCAGGCTGTCTTCAAACTCGACCAATTGCGCGTGCCGTTGGGTCAGCGCCGCGATCTGGTCGTGGACCTCGCGCTTCTTGTCCGTGATCGCCTGCTGCGCGTCGCTCCATGCCAGTGGCTGGCCGGTGTGGCCGGCGAAAATCGCCTGCAACTCCTTGAGCTTGAAACCCAGTTGCTGGGCGCACTTGATGATGCTCAGCAGATCGACGCTCTGTTGGTCATAAACCCGGTAGTTGCCCTGGCGCCTGGCGGGCGGCAACAGGCCGATGGCCTCGTAGTGACGGATGCTCTTGACGGTGGTTCCTGAACGCTGCGCAGCCTGGCCGATGTACATGGAAAGTCCTTTTTTGCCGTGGGTTAACCGGGCCCATTATCGGCAGACTTATTGGCCGGCGATAGCCTGGGCTCGCAGCAGCCAGGCTTCGCGCTGACCCGCGCTGGAGCCCAGGATCGGGCCGAAGGTGAGGGTGCGCCGGGGTTCTATGCCACAAAACGCCAGGGTGGTTTTGCGGATCTGGTGCAGCCCCGGCATGCGATAGACCCAGCGGTAGTACCAGGGCGGTGTGTCCATGGTCACCAGCAAATGCGCGGTGCGACCGTGCAGGAGTTTGTCGGGAAACGCCTTGCCTTCGCGGTACTTGAAGGCAAATCCGGGCAGGAACACCCGGTCGAAAAAGCCCTTGAGCAACGCCGGAATCCCGCCCCACCAGATCGGATACACCAGCGTCAGATGCTCGGCCCACAGAACGTCGGCCTGAGCCTGGCGCAGATCGGCTTCCAGCGGTTGGATCTGTTGATAGCCTTCACGCAGCACCGGGTCGAAATCCAGCTGGCCGAGAAACAACTGCCGCACTTCGTGCCCGGCGCGTAACGCCGATTGCGCATACCGCTCGGCCAGCGCGCCGCAAAAACTGTTGCTGGAAGGATGACCGAGAATCACCAGAATTTTCTTGCCCATCGTCTGCGTCCTTGAGGATGAAACCTCAAGGGTAAAGTCTGCCCCTCAGGGGAGAGTCAAGGCGTGCAGCAAGGCGTTGGCGTAACCGGGCAGTGCGGCGAAGTCCCGGGCGCACAGCAGCAGTTTGCGTTGGGCCCAGGGCTCTTGCAGGGCGCGGCTCTGGAAAGGCTTTTCGCCTGGCCAGCGTTCGACGGCGGCCAAGGGCACGATCGCCAGCCCGGCGCCCCGGGCGACCATGCGCATCACGCCATCGAAGCCGTCGGCGCGGATGCGGATTTGCATCCTCGAACCGATATGCAGGGCTTGTTCTTCCAGGTACACCGCCAGTGCGCTGTCGGCACTCAGTCCTACGTAGTCATGGTGCAAGGTGTCGCTGAAACTGACGTCGCCGGCGTCGGCCAACGGGTGATCGCGGGGCAGGATCAAGACCAGCGGGTCGTCGCGGAAAGGCCGGGTTTGCAGGTCGTCGGTGTCGATGGCGTCGGAAACGATACCCAGGTCCGCCGCCCCTTGGCGCAGGGCATGGGTGATGCGCGCGCTGGGCAGTTCTTGCAGGTCGATGTCGAGGTTGGGGTGCTCGCGCAGGAAGTCCGCAAGTAACTCCGGCAGGTATTCCGTGATCGCCGTGGTGTTGCACAACAACCGCACCTGGCCTTTGACCCCTTTGGCGTAGTCGGCGAGATCCTGCTGCATGCGCTCGGCCTGTTGCAGCAGCACCCGGGCGTGTTGCGCCAGCGCCTTGCCGGCGGGCGTGGGCGTGACGCCGCGGCGATTCCTTTGTAGAAACTCGATACCCAGCGACGCCTCCATGGCGCGGATGCGTGCACTGGCGGCGGCCAGGGACAGATGCGTGCGGCCGGCGCCGGCGGTGATGTTGCCGGTGTCGAGGATGTTCAGGTAGAGGCGCAGGTCGGTGAGGTCGAAGTGCATAAGTTTCCACAGGATCGTTCCCACGCTCTGCGTGGGAATGCCTCATTGGACGCTTCGCGTCCGCTTCGGCAAGTGACGCGGAGCGTCACGGGCTGCATTCCCACGAGAGCGTGGGAACGATCGTGCCTCTGTCATTTCAAGAGGCACCCTCAGTATATGGCAGATTTTCAACCCGGCCGCCGGGGCGCAGGATAACCCCATGAATACACTCGCCGCGTTCTACCAAAACCTCGGTCTGGCCCTGTCTGTATTGGTCATCGCCACCTTCCTGCTGGCCGGCATGATCAAGGGCGTGATCGGCCTCGGCCTGCCCACCATCGCCATGGGCCTGCTCGGCCTGGCTATGGCGCCGTCGCAGGCTGCCGCGTTGTTGATCATCCCGGCGACCCTGACCAACGTCTGGCAACTGGCCTTCGGCGGGCATCTGCAAGGGCTGATCAAACGCTTGTGGCGGATGCTGCTGGCGATCTTCATCGGCACCGGCGCCGGTACGCTGTGGATCGGCATGGCCGGCGGGCATTGGGTGGTGCGGGGATTGGGGGCGGCGTTGTTGGTGTACGCCTTGAGCGGATTGTTTCTGCCAGCGTTGCGAGTCAGCAGTCGCACCGAGCGTTGGCTCGGCCCGGTCTGCGGTGTGCTAACCGGCGTTATCACTTCAGCCACCGGCGTGTTCGTGATTCCGGCAGTGCCTTATCTGCAAGCACTGGGCTTGAACAAGGATGAACTGGTGCAGGCGCTGGGGTTGTCCTTCACCGTCTCGACCCTGGCCCTGGCCGCCGGCCTGTTCTGGCGCGGTGCCTTGGGCGGTGGCGAGTTGAGCGCCTCGCTGTTGGCGCTGATCCCGGCGGTGCTCGGCATGTTGCTCGGGCAGTGGTTGCGTCAGCGGATCAGCGCCGTGCTGTTCAAGCGGGTGTTCTTCATCGGCCTTGGTGTACTCGGCGGCCACTTGCTGATCAGCGGCTAGACGACGGGCTGAGCATCTCGATGGCGCGAATGTCGAAATCCCGCTCAAGGAAGTTCATGCGCTGCTCGCGGAACTGCTTCATGTGCGGCAGGTTCGAGTGCACATCCAGATGCGCCTGGGATTCCCAGATCTCGTAAAAGATAAACAGCGTCGGGTCCTGCTGGTCGCGCAGCATGTGGTACTCGATGCAACCGGGTTCGGCGCGGCTTGGCGCGACATAGGCGCGAAACAGCGCTTCAAAGGCCTCGGCTTTTTCCGGGCGGGTCTTGGCGTGCAGGATGAAGCCTTGTACATCACTCATCGAAAAAATCCCTCGAAAATAAGAATCGGCGAAAGTCTATGGCAACAATCGCCTATCGATTCGTGCGTTTTGGTCAAATGAATTTTGTGAATTCGTGGCTTATTCCGCGCGAGGCGCATCGCTACTCTGCCGCCATCGAATTCCCAACCTTCTGAGATCCTTCATGAAAAAAGTCCTCTTGCTCAACGGCGGCAAAAAGTTCGCCCACTCCGATGGCCGCTACAACACCACCCTGCATGACACCGCGCTCAGCGTGCTGGATCGTGGGGGCCTGGACGTGAAGACCACGTTCATCGACGAGGGCTATGACCTCGCCGAAGAAGTCGCCAAGTTTGTCTGGGCCGACGTGATCATTTACCAGATGCCGGGCTGGTGGATGGGCGCGCCGTGGACCGTGAAGAAGTACATCGACGAAGTCTTCACCGAAGGTCACGGCAGCCTCTACGCCAGCGACGGCCGCACCCGTTCCGATGCGTCACAAAAGTACGGCAGTGGTGGTTTATTGCAGGGCAAGCAATACATGTTGTCCCTGACCTGGAACGCGCCGCAGCAAGCCTTTGACGATCCGACCGACTTCTTCGAAGCCAAAGGCGTGGACGCGGTGTACTTCCCGTTCCACAAGGCCAACACCTTCCTCGGCATGACCGGTTTGCCGACTTTCCTGTGCGTGGACGTGATGAAACGCCCGGACATTGAAGGTGATGTGAAGCGCTATGAGCAGCATTTGACTGAGGTGTTTGGGCTCAAGGCCTGACAGTCAGCTACTATCGACAGTCGGAATCTGTGACCAGAGCCACAGTAAACCCCTCATCTCCAGGGATTTGTCGCAGCAATATCGATAAGAGGAATTCAGTGAAAGCCAGATCCGATGAATTGCAGATTTTCGTCTGCGTGATTGAATGCGGGTCGATTTCCGCTGCGGCCGAGCAAGTCGGGCAAACGCCGTCGGCGGTCAGCCGCACGTTGTCGCGCCTGGAAGCCAAGCTCGATACCACGCTGATCAACCGCACCACCCGGCGCATGGACCTGACCGAGGAAGGCAAGTATTTCTTCGAACACGCCAAGCGGATCCTCGATCAGATGGACGAACTCGAAGAACGCCTCAACTCCCGCCAGCAAACCCCGTCCGGACGCCTTCGCATCAATGCCGCATCACCGTTCATGCTGCACGCCATCGTGCCGCACATCGATGAGTTCCGCGGTCTCTACCCGGACATCCAGCTCGAACTCAACAGCAACGACCTGATCATTGACCTGCTGGAACAAAGCACCGACATCGCCATCCGTATCGGCACCCTGGCGGATTCGACCTTGCATGCGCGCTCCCTGGGTTGCAGCCCGCTGCACATCGTCGCCAGCCCGGCTTACCTTGAGCAACACGGCACACCCACTGCCGTCGCCGACCTCAACGATCACACGCTGATCGGCTTCACCCAGAACGAAGGCCTCAACCAATGGCCGTTGCGTCATGTGCACGGTGATCGCTGGCCGATCAACGGGGCGATCAACGCTTCCAGCGGCGAGACGGTGCGGCACTTGGCGCTGGAAAACCAGGGCATCGCCTGCCTGTCGGATTTCATGACCCACGACGACATCCGCGCCGGACGCCTGAAAGAGGTGTTGTCGGCATTCAATAGCGGTTATCGCCAACCGATCAACGCGGTGTACTACCGCAACTCGCAACTGGCCCTGCGCATCCAGTGCTTCCTGGACTTCATCCAGGGCAAATTGGCGGTGTACGCGAATTCCGATTTCAAGGGCTGATTCGTGATCCCTGCGCAAGAGTGAATTGGGCCACCGGGGATTTTTCGACAGGGATCGGTCGTTGATACTCGTTGCATCACTTATTCACGCAGGGAGTTTCTCCATGAACGTATTCGTTACCGGCGCTGCCGGTTTTATCGGCGGTTCCATCGCCACGGGTCTGGTCCAGGCCGGCCATCACGTCACCGGTCTGGTGCGCAGCGCCGAACAAGCCAATGAACTGACCGCTCTGGGCATCACGCCGGTAATCGGCACCCTCGATGACAGCGCCTTGCTGGCCGAGCAGGCCCGCGCCGCCGACGCCGTGATCAACGCCGCCAGCAGTGACCATCGCGCCGCTGTAGAAGCTTTGCTCGATGCGTTGCGCGGTTCCAACAAAGTGTTCCTGCACACCAGCGGTTCGAGCATCGTCGGCGATGCGTCGGGCGGTAAATCCAGCGACGTCATCTACTACGAAGACAACCTGCCGGCACCCACCGTCGACAAAGCCGCCCGAGTGGCCATCGACGACCTGATCCTCGCCGCCGCGAAGGACGGGGTGAACTCGGCCGTCATCTGCAACACCCTGATCTACGGCCACAGCCTGGGCGTCAAGCGCGACAGCGTGCAGTTGCCGCGCTTGCTCAAACAGGCCCGTAAAAGCGGTGTGGTGCGCCACGTCGGCACTGGCCAGAACATCTGGTCCAACGTGCACATCGAAGACGTCGTCGCCCTGTACCTGCTGGCGCTGACCAAAAACGTCCCGGGCACGTTCTACTTTGTCGAAAGCGGCGAGTCGTCGTTTATCAACATGACCACCGCCATGGCCAAGGCCCTGAACCTCGGCGAGCCGCAAGACTGGCCGCTGAAAGACGCCGAAGCCGAGTGGGGTTATGAAATGGCCAACTATGGCCTGGGGTCGAACAGCCGGGTGCGCGGCAAACATGCCCGTGAACAGCTGGGCTGGGCGCCGAAACGAACGTCGGTGACCGAGTGGATCCTGCACGAAATGGTCTGAGGCAAATGCCGACTGATCCTGTCTGAAGTTACAAGCAATGGCCTGCCGACGAGCAAAATGCTCTTCGGCGGGCCTTTTTTATGCCGGGTGAATCTAACTGTTTATTTTGCCCACTGAAGTCCCCGGAAACAGGGGAGGTCAGCGTGGTATTTAATTTTTAGTGGAGGGTGCAAGAGATTCTTCGCAAGTTTGCTACTAGGCTGTTGCCTGCACCGACATAGCCAACTCTGATGGCAAGAATAAGAAGTATCGACATCCACTTGTTACCCCGGCATGAAGCCGGGCACACAGGTAAATGCCCGTGGACTTTTTTTGCAAAAGGACTTTGCGATGGCAATACACACTCTTGATGTCTTCCCGTAAGGCATATCTCAGGCGAGCCGTTTGACTCCGCCACTTCACCTTTTATGACGTTCGGCGATAGACGCCGCAAATTCGCTCATAAACCCAGGCTAGAGCGCTGCGCTTATCAAGCGTAGGCACAGTCATCACTGGAATTGGCAAGAACAAGGAGCAGTTATGATCATTTTAGGCATTACTAATAATGATTTGTCGGGTGCCTGCCTGGTACGTGATGGTCAGATTCTTTCAGCGGTCAGCGAAGAGCGCTTTACTCGTATAAAAGATCACAAGATCTGGCCGGAACAGTCCATTGAGTTTGTACTGAGCCAAGCGGGGTTATCACTCGAAGATGTCAATTATGTTGCGTATGGATGGAATGCCGGTTTCAGTGCCGATAAACACCTTGAGTTGTACTTTGATCGCATCGTTGAAGAAGTCCGGAATAATCCGCAAGGGCTGACACAATTCCGACAACGTATAACGGATGAAGTCAAAAACGATAAAGAGAAACGAACCGAGTTTGAAGCATTCATTACGGCCAATGAGTTGACCGGCAAGGCTTATTACATTGACCACCATGAGTGCCATGCCCTCGGCGCCTATGTCTGCTCACCGTTTGACGAGGCATTGACCCTGACCTGCGACGGCCGCGGTGATTTCCAGTCCTTGACCGTGACCTGGTACAGCCCCACCGAAACCACGGTGTTGCAGCGCGAAACCAGCGTCGACAGCTTGGGTTATTTCTACGGTCGGATCACCCACTTGCTCGGTTACAAACCCAATCGACATGAAGGCAAAGTCACTGGCCTGGCCGCGTTTGGCGATCCACAAAAGCTGCTCGGGGTGATGCAGCAAATGATCCGTTTCGAAGACGGGCGCATCAAGGCCTGCTGCGGTGATCTGTTCCTGCCGTCCTACCACCACTACAGCGAACCGCTGGAAACCCTGTTCGCCCGGCAAACCCCCGAAGACATCGCCGCCGCCGTGCAACGCCACACCGAAGACCTGCTGGTGGCGACGGTCACGCATCACCTGGCGCAACGGGGCAGCACCAACCTGTGCCTGGCTGGCGGCGTGTTTGGCAACGTAAAACTCAATCAGCGCCTGCGGGAAATTCCAGGGGTGAAGAACGTCTACGTGTTGCCGTGCATGGGCGATGGTGGCCTGGCCTTGGCGGCGGCGGTCGGGGCGGCGTACCTGGAAAACGGCACCCGTTTCAAGAACCCGGCGATGGCCCTCGGGCCGCAAGCGCGCAGCGTGTCGCAGAACATCAACCTGATCACACGTGACTACCCGGAACTCGGTTACCACACGCCGTCGAACATCATCGACGTCCTGACCGAGGCGCTGCTGGAGAATCAGGTGCTGGGCATGTTCAAGGGCAAGATGGAATTCGGCCCTCGTTCGCTGTGCAACCGCAGCATCGTCTATCACGCCCAGGATGCCGAGGTGAACGACTGGCTCAACAAGCGCATGCACCGCACCGAGTTCATGCCGTTCGGCCCGGTCACGGCCATTGAGCAGGCCGCCGCGTGCTACGTCGGCTGGGATGAGGATCAGGTCGCGGCAGACACCATGACCATGACCTACGATTGTCACCCGCAGTTTCGCGAGGCCAGCCCGGCGGTGGTGCACATCGACGGCACCGCGCGGCCGCAGGTCATTCGCCCGCAAGGCGACCCGTTCATGCATCGCCTGTTGAACGCCTGGCACGACAAGACCGGCCAGGCAGCGTTGATCAACACCTCGTTCAACCGGCATGAAGAACCGATCGTCTGTTCGTCCCAGGACGCGCTGGATGCGTTGAAGGAAGGCATGGTCGATCTGGTGGTGATGAGTGAATCGCTGATCGTCTGGCGCAAGGGCAAGAACAGCTTCACCCAACAACGCTTCGAATAAGGGATCGTTTTCAGGGCTCCCGTGGAGCCCTGCTTTGGAGCATTGAGCGTATGGTTGACGAATGTATTTGATCTTTTTCGGGTTCTTTGCGGCCGAGGGGATTATTTATCCGTTCTGGCCGACCTGGCTGGATTCGCTGGGGTTCAGCGCCAGCCAGATAGGCCTGCTGATAGCAGCGGCTTATTGGCCCCAGGTGTTTACCGGGGTGTTTATCACGTACGTGGCCGACTGGCGCGTGGACCAACTGCGTCTCGCCGCTTTTCTCGGGTTCTCGGCGTCATTCTGTACGTTGCTGTTCTACTTCATGCCGGCGCACCTGTGGATCTTCGTGTGCGTGAGCGTGCTGTTTGGCGGACTGTGGATGGTGGTGTTGCCACTGTCCGAGTCCTATCTGCTCAAGCGTGACAAACAGGCATTGCAGAACTACGGCTGGGTGCGGGCGGTGGGCTCGTCGGCGTTTATCCTGACCTCGACCCTCGGCGGTTTGTTGTTCGCGCACTCCAGCCAATCCTGGGTGCCGATCGTGATTGCGGCGAGCATGTTGTTCACCGCGCTGGCCTGTCTGTGCTTGAAGCGCCAAGTGTCCCGGGCACATTTGCAGCCGGTCAGCCGCACGATTAAACGACCGGACTGGAAGGCGCTGTTTGCGCACAAAAGTCTGTTGATCGCGATTGCCGCCGCCAGTTTTATTCAGCTGAGCCACACCCTGTACTTTTCCACGGCGTCGATTGGCTGGGGCGTGAAGGGCTACTCTTCGGCCTATATCGGCGCGTTCTGGTCGGTGGCGGTGTTGGCGGAAATCACTTACTTCGCGCTCTCCAATAAGGTCCTGTCGTTCTGTTCGCCCTTGTCCATCGTGATCTTTTCCAGCGTCTGTGCGGCGCTGCGCTGGGCGGTGTTTTCCAACAGTGATGCGGTGTCGGTGATTCTGCTGGGGCAGTGCCTGCATGCCCTGAGTTTTGCCGCGTACCACTCGGCGATCATGCGGTTTATTCGCGACCATGCGCCGCAAGACATTCAGGTCTTTACTCAGGGCGTCTATTACTCCCTGGCGGTGGCGCTGCCCATGGGCCTGGCCACGCCTTTTGCCGGGTACTTGTACGAAACGCAGCCGCAGTGGTCCTACTACGTAATGGCGCTGTTTGCCCTGATCGGCACAGTGCTGGCGTTTATTGCTCATCAGAAGATGCGAAGTTCAACTCATGACACAACGAACGTTTACAGCCGTCTGCTTTGATATGGACGGCGTGCTTATCCAGTCCCGCGACGTCATCGAATTCGCCTGGACCAGCGTCGCCCGGCGCTACGGCGTGGCCGTGGATCAGGCCTTTATCGCCGAACACATTCACGGCCGCCCGGGCGGTCATACGATGCAGGCGCTGTTCGGTCAGTTTGACGAGCCGCAGCGCGTGGCGATCAAGCAGCAAGTCGATGCCGTCGAGCAGGTCTCGACTTGTGCGCTGGTGCCGGGGGTGGCCGCGTTTATCGCGCAACTCAAGGCGAGCGCGGTGCCCATGGCGCTGGTCACCAGCAGTTGGCGAGCGCGGGTCGAACATGTCCTGCAGCAACATAATCTGACATCGGTGTTCGACAGCATCATTTGCCGCGACGACGTGCGCAGCGGCAAACCGGCGCCGGATGCCTATCGCCTGGCGGCGGCGCAACTGGAGCGCCAGAGCGATGAATGCCTGGTGTTCGAGGACTCAGTCAGCGGCGTGCAGTCGGCGATCAGCAGCGGCGCGCTGTGTGTCGGCATCGGCGAAGACTCGACGTTGACCGATCACGGCGCGGCGCGGGTGTATGCGGATTTCACCGCGCTGCCGGTCTCGCTGACCGATCTGGGGCCTCACGTCTTTGGCAATAGCGGTCTGTTCATCAGTGGGCGGGTTGCCCAGAGGTTCGCCCGATCATGACGCCGACCCTGCAACACGCCACCGTCCTGTGGGACTTCCTCGGAGCAGGGCGCCAGCACCAGGCTTGCGAGCTGATCGTCGTCTGTGGTTCCTATGATTTGCGGGTCTGCGATTACGCCTGCGAACTGCTGAAAAACGGCGTCGCCCCGCACCTGCTGTTCACCGGCAATACCGGTAACTGGACGAAGCATTTGTGGAAACGCACCGAAGCCGATATTTTTGCGCAACGAGCCCTGGCGCTGGGGGTGACGGCGGATCAATTCACCCTGGAACCGCGCGCCACCAACTTTGCCGAGAACATCGCGTTTGCCAAGGCGCTGTTCCCACAGGTGCATCGAGCGACGTTCCTGACCAAACCGAACTCCATCCGCCGTGTGGCCTTGACCTTGCCCGTGCAGTGGCCCGAACTGGAGGCGTGTGTGGATGCGCCGTCGTTCGCTTTTCCGGGAGGGATCAGCAACCTGATCGGGGTCCTGGGGCTGATCGACGAGATGGTCGGGGATGTGCACCGCATCATGGTTTACCCTGCGCAGGGCTTCCAGGCGGAACAGGTGATTCCCGACGAGGTTCAGGTCGCCTGGCGCTACCTGGTGGAGCAAGGGTTCGATCACCATTTGATCAAGGGCAGGCGCTGAGGCCTGGAGACTGACATGTTGTACGACACACTGATTCGCAACGCCCTGGTCATCGACGGCAGCAACTCGCCCGGTTATTCCGCTGACGTGGCCATTTTGAACGGCCGCATCGCGTTTATCGGCGACCTGCACGACGCTCGCGCCACGGATGAAATTGACGCCGCCGGCCGGGTGCTCGCGCCGGGTTTTATCGACGTGCACACCCACGACGACACTGTGGTCATCCGCCAACCGCAGATGCTGCCCAAACTCAGCCAGGGTGTAACCACCGTGATTGTCGGCAACTGCGGGATCAGTGCCTCGCCGGTCAGTCTGCGCGGCGATCCTCCGGACCCGATGAACCTGCTCGGCACCCGTGCGGCGTTTGTGTATCCGAGGTTCAGCGATTACCGCGCCGCCGTCGAAGCGGCGAACACCACGTTGAATGTGGCGGCGCTGGTCGGCCATACCGCGTTGCGCAGCAATCACCTCGACGACCTGTTTCGCACGGCCACTGCGGATGAAATCAGCGCGATGCGCGAGCAGCTGCGCGAAAGCCTGGAGGCGGGCGCGCTGGGGTTATCCACCGGCCTGGCCTATGCCAGTGCGTTCTCGGCGTCCACCGATGAAGTCATGCAATTGACCGAAGAGCTGAGCGCGTTCGGCGCGGTCTACACCACCCATTTGCGCAGTGAGTTCGAACCGGTGTTGGAGGCCATGGACGAGGCGTTCCAGATCGGCCGTCATGCCAAATCCCCGGTGATCGTGTCCCACCTCAAATGTGCCGGCGTCGGCAACTGGGGTCGCAGTCCGCAGTTGTTGGCGTCCCTTGAACATGCGGCGAAAACCCACCCGGTGGGCTGTGATTGTTATCCCTATGCGGCAAGTTCCTCGACCCTGGACCTCAAGCAAGTCACCGATGCCCATCGCATCACCATCACGTGGTCCACGCCCCATCCTGAAGTGAGTGGCCGCGACTTGATCGACATCGCCGCCGAGTGGAGCATGCCCCTGCTCGATGCCGCCCGGCGCCTGCAACCGGCCGGTGCGGTGTATTACGGGATGGACGAGGCGGATGTGCGGCGCATCCTCGCGCATCCGTTGTCGATGGTCGGCTCCGACGGGTTGCCGGAAGATCCGTTTCCTCATCCACGTTTGTGGGGGGCATTCCCGCGGGTGCTCGGGCATTTCAGTCGTGATGTCGGGCTGTTTGCGCTGCACACCGCCGTGCACAAGATGACCGGGTTGTCGGCGGCGCGCTTTGGCTTGAAAGAACGCGGTGAAATTCGTGAAGGGCATTGGGCGGATCTGGTGTTGTTTGATCCGTTGACCGTTCGCGACGTGGCGGATTTCCATGACCCGCAACGGGCGGCGGAAGGGATTGATGGGGTGTGGGTCAATGGTGTGTTGAGTTACATCGATGGCCAGGCGAACGGCAAAAGGGAAGGGCGGTTTCTGGCGCGGGAAGGGGATTTGCGCGACGGGTTCCGGTAAACATTCCGAGAGCTGCATCACAGTGGTGGCACTCTGCAATTAAAGAAAGCCATCGCCAAGCCGAAGCGCTGACATCCAGCCCAGCTACACTGGGCCTTTCCAACCAGGGAGCAACCCATGAGCTTCGGCAAAACCACCCCGATCCTGCGGATTTTCGATGAAGCCAAGGCAGTGGCGTTCTACGTCGACTTCCTGGGCTTCAACATCGATTGGCAGCATCGCTTCGAAGCCAATTTCCCGTTGTACCTGCAAGTCTCCCGGGGCGAATGCGTGCTGCACCTGTCCGAACACCATGGCGACGCCACGCCGGGTTCGGCATTGCGCATCGAGACCGATGAACTGGAAGCCTTTCAGCAACAACTGAGCGCCAAGGATTACACCTACGCCAAACCGCAGATCCAGGCCACGCCATGGGGCAGCCAGGACCTGACCGTGATCGACCCGTTCGGCAATCGGTTGGTGTTTACCAATGCGATTTGTGTCTGAGTTTCAGCCTTCGTCCGGCGCGCGGTGGGTCTGGCGAAACTCGCCGGGCGGCATCCCGCGCCGGCTCTTGAACGTACGGTGAAACGAGCGCGGTTCGGTGAAACCCAGGTACTGGGCGATGTCCTGGATCGGCAAGGTGCTGTTGAGCAAATAATGCTCGGCCAGCTCCTGGCGCAGGTCATCGAGAATCTGCTGGTACGACGTGCCCGCCTGATGCAACTGGCGTTGCAGGGTGCGCACCGACACGGCGCATTGCTCGGCCACCTGCTCTTTGCGCGGCAGCCCTTCCTTGAGCAACTGGCGCAGGATGCTTTTGACCCGCTGCTCCAGTGACGCGTCCTCCAGCGTGGCCATGAGTCCCAGGGCATGTTCTTCCAGGGTGCGCAGCAATTGTGGATCGGCCTGGCGCAACGGCAACTGCAAATACGGCAACGGCACAATCAGGGCCGAATAGGGCTGGTCGAACAACACCGGGCAGTCGAAGAACTGTTCGTACTGCGCCTGCGTCGTGTCGGCCGGTCGTGGATGTTCGAGCCAGACGGCGGCCGGTGACAGTTGGGTATCGGCGATCCAGCGCGCGTATTGCAGCCAGGAACCGAGCACGTTTTCCACCAGATGCCGGCGGATGCGCGGCCGTTGATGACGGCAGGTCCAGATCAAGTGCACATGACTGTCCCGCACCTCGGCGCGGCTGACCCCCATGTCCCCCACCAGCTTCTCGAACGGCATGATGCGGCTCATGGCATCGCCCAGGGTTGCGCAGTTCATGGTGATGTAACCCAGCACGCTCCAGGAGTTGGGCAACACAAAACGCGCGGCGTTGAGGCCGAACAACGGATCGCCCGAATGTTCGCAGAAATAATCGAGCAACCGTTCATGCACTTCGCCCGGCAAGCGCAGGCTGTTGTCGCTCAACTGCTGCGCCAGCAACCCGGCCGCCGCCAACGCCGGCTCGATGGCCACGCCCAGTTGTTCGGCATGGCGCACGTATTTGAGCAGCGGAGGGACCGAAGTGAAGCCCAGGGATTGCATGATCGTAGTCCTTTGATCAAAGCCCGCGTGCGCGGATCAATGCGCTGAAAGGTAAGTTGAAACCACAGCTAAAGTAAATGGCTGAGGTTTACGCGACGTTTGACTCAATTGGCTACTCGAACTGGCCGGATGCGACCGTGACACTTTTCGGCAGCTGACTAGTATGGGCTCCTGAAATATCACTATCAGAACCGCAAAAGGACACACGCATGCGACGCTGGAACGGCTGGGGAGATGCAACCACGGTGGTCGAACTGCCGGCCCAGGGCGCGGGATTTCTCAATGAGCGGCTCGGTGTCGGTCGAACGTTGCCCGATGCAACGCTCGAGACGGCATTGGCCCGCGTGCCGGCCTCACGGTTGGCGGAACATCCCTTGTACAGCGTGACGGCGCAGGATCGTCTGTTGCATGCGCGGGGTCAGAGCCTGCCGGACTGGCTGGCGCTGCGCGAAGGAGCGCCGGGGCTTTATCCCGACGCCGTGGCCTTCCCCGAAAGCGCCGAGCAGATTCGTCAATTACTGGCGCTGGCCCAGGCGCAGGACCTGTGCCTGATTCCCTATGGCGGCGGCACCTCGGTGGCAGGGCACATCAATCCGCCGCGTTCCACACGGCCGGTGGTGACGGTGTCCCTGGCGCGGATGAATCGCCTGACGGACCTCGACGAACAGAGCCTGCTGGCAACCTTCGGCCCCGGCGCGACGGGGCCGCAAGTGGAAAGTCAGTTGCGTGCCCGGGGTTACACGTTGGGGCATTTCCCGCAGTCGTGGGAACTGTCGACCCTGGGCGGTTGGGTCGCCAGCCGCTCCAGTGGCCAGCAATCGTTGCGCTATGGGCGCATCGAGCAGTTGTTCGCCGGTGGCACCCTGGAAACCTTTGCCGGTCCTCTGGAAATTGCCACGTTCCCGGCCTCGGCCGCCGGTCCCGATCTGCGCGAAGTGGTACTGGGCAGTGAAGGCCGTTTCGGGATCATTTCCGAGGTCAAGGTGCGGGTCAGTGCGCTGCCGGCCGATGAGCGTTTCTATGGGGTGTTCCTGCCCGACTGGCCGCAGGCGCTGCGAGCCATCCGTCAGTTGGCCCAGGCCCGCGTGCCGCTGTCGATGCTGCGCTTGTCCAACGCGGTGGAAACCGAAACCCAGTTGGCGCTGGCCGGTCATCCACAGCAGATCACCTGGCTGGAAAAGTACCTGGCCCTGCGCGGCGCCGGTGCGGGCAAGTGCCTGCTGACGTTCGGCGTGACCGGCAATCGCCGGCAAAATGCGCTGTCCCTGAGCCAGGCCCGGCAGCACCTGAAAGCCTTCGGCGGCGTGTTCACCGGCACCTTGCTTGGCAAGAAATGGTCGCAGAACCGTTTCCGTTTCCCCTACCTGCGCGAGAACCTGTGGAACGCCGGTTACGTGGTCGACACCCTGGAAACCGCCACCGACTGGAGCAACGTCGACAACCTGCTCGGCCGGGTCGAAAACAGCCTGCGCGACGCCTTGGCCGCTGAAGGCGAGCAGGTGCATGTGTTCACGCACCTGTCCCATGTCTATGGCGAAGGGTCGAGCATCTACACCACTTACGTGTTCCGTCCGGCAGCGGACTACGCCGCCACCCTGGCGCGCTGGCAGGCGCTCAAGCAGGCCGCGAGCCAGACCATCGTCGACCACCACGGCACCATCAGTCACCAGCATGGCGTGGGCAAGGACCATGCGCCGTACCTGCTGCGGGAGAAGGGCGCACTGGCGATGGACACCTTGCAGGCGCTGAGTCGGCATTTCGATCCGGCCGGGCGCCTGAACCCCGGCACGCTGTTGCAGGAGTGACGGCCATGAGCCTCGACTGGAACGCGGCGTGGCGCCAGCAGATAGTGCCAACGCTGGCGGATGAAACCTGGGACCTGATCGTCATCGGCGGCGGCATCAGCGGCGCCGGCATCCTGCGCGAAGCCGCACGGCGTGGCTGGCGTTGCCTGTTGCTGGAGCAGCGGGATTTCGCCTGGGGCACGTCCAGCCGTTCCTCGAAAATGGTCCATGGTGGTTTGCGTTACATCGCCAAGGGCCAGTGGCGCCTGACCCGCGATTCGGTCCGCGAACGCCAGCGCCTGCTCGACGAAGCGCCGGGGCTGGTGGAACCGATGAGTTTCCTGATGCCGCATTACCGTGGCGGCTTTCCCGGCCCACGGGTATTGGGCGGTTTGTTGAGTGTTTATGACGCACTGGCCGGGCGGCGCAGTCATCACTTCCATGATCCGCAGCAGCTGGGTTATCTCGCGCCAGGCGTGAAGCAAAAAGACCTGCTGGGCGGCACCTGTTTTGTCGATGCCCTGACCGATGACGCGCGCCTGGTGATGCGGGTTTTGGGCGAGGCCAGGGCCGACGGCGCCGTGGTCATCAACGGCATGCGCGTGCAGCAATTGCTGCGTGAAGAGGGGCGGGTGTGCGGGGTTGAGGTCGAGGACGGCGAGGGCGGTGCATCGCTGCGATTGCGCTGTGCGGTGTTGGCCGTGGCCACCGGCGCCTGGGCTGAACGCTTGCGGCCATCCGACGCTCCGCGTCAGTTGCGCCCGTTGCGCGGCAGTCATGTGTTGCTGCCGGGCTGGCGCCTGCCCGTGGCGCAGGCCTTCACCTTCCTGCATGAGCGCGACCGTCGACCGGTGTTTGTTTTCCCTTGGGAAGGCGCCACGGTGGTCGGCACCACGGACCTCGATCATCAGGACGATCTGGACCAGAGCGCGAGCATCAGCGCCGAGGAACTCGACTATCTGCTGGCCGCCTGCGCTCAACAGTTTCCCGATGCCGGCGTGGTCGCCGCCGATGTGTTGTCGACCTGGTCGGGTGTGCGCCCGGTGGTCGGCAGTGCGGCGGGTGAGCACCAGGGCAAACCGTCGAGTGAAACCCGCGAGCATGTGCTGTGGCTGGAGCCCGGCTGCGTGACCCTGGCCGGTGGCAAGCTGACGACCTTTCGCCCGCAGGCCATCGAAGTGCTCAAGGCCTGCGCGACGATGCTCGGGCGCGCCTTCAATGATGACGGCGGCCCGGTGTTTGCCGCCGTGCCGCCGCTGCCGATTGCCGGGCTCAGTGGCAGTCAATGGCGGCGCCTGGCCGGACGCCATGGCCGTGACCTGCCGAGGCTGGCGCACCTGATCGCCGAACTGGGCCATGCCTGCGTCGGCGCCACGGACACCTTGTGGGCGGAACTGGCCTTTGCCTGCGACACGGAAATGGTCCTGCACCTGGATGACCTGCTGCTGCGGCGCACCCGTCTGGGTTTGTTACTGCCAAGTGGCGGCGAGGATTACTTTGCCGCCATTCGCCGACTCTGCCAGCCGCGACTGGGCTGGGACGATGAACATTGGCAGCAGGAACAACAGCGTTACCAAGCGTTGTGGCAACGTCATCATGGTTTGCCGGATGCCTCGCAAAATGCCCATTGAAGAGAGCTCCATGGATAACCACCCGAACAAGCGTTACCTGCTGGCGATCGACAATGGCACCCAGAGCGTGCGCGCGCTGCTCTTCGACTTGCAGGGCAATCTGCTGGGCAAAGGCAAGGTCGAGTTGCAGGCCTATTACTCGACACAACCTGGCTGGGCCGAGCAGGACCCGGACTATTACTGGGCAAAATTGGGGGAGGCCTGCCAGCAGTTATGGCAGCAAACCGGCATCGACCGCGCGCAGATTGCCGGCGTGTCCCTGACCACCCAGCGCGGCACCGTGATCAACGTCGATGCCCAGGGCAAAGCGCTACGCCCGGCGATCCTGTGGCTCGATCAACGCCAGGCCGAAGTCGAAGGCCGGCTGAAGGGACCGTGGGGCTGGCTGTTCAAACTGGTCGGTGCGCAAGCCACCGTGGATTATTTTCGTGCGCAAGCCGAGGCCAACTGGATCGCGCGCCATCAGCCTGACGTGTGGGCGGCGACCGACAAGTTTTTGCTGCTGTCGGGGTTTCTCACCCATCGCTTGTGCGGGCGGTTTGTCGACTCGGTGGGTTGTTGCGTCGGCTACCTGCCGTTCGACTTCAAGCGCCTGCGCTGGGCCGCTCCCCGCGACTGGAAATGGCAGGCGCTGGCGGTGCGTCCCGAGCAACTGCCCACGCTGCACAAACCCGGTGAAACCCTGGGTCACATCAGCGCCGAAGCCAGCCGCCACACCGGTATACCCGAGGGCTTGCCGCTGATTGCCGCCGGTGCCGACAAGGCCTGCGAAGTGGTGGGTTCCGGCGTGGTCGATGCGGACACGGTGTGCCTGTCCTACGGCACCACGGCGACGATCACCAGCACCCGCTCGCGCTACCTGGAAATTGTCCCGTTGATCCCGCCTTACCCGTCGGCGGTGCCGGATCAGTACAACTGCGAGGTGATGATTTATCGCGGCTACTGGATGGTCAGCTGGTTCAAGAACGAGTTCGGCCTGCGAGAAATGCAGCAGGCCAAAGCGCAAGGCATTGAGCCCGAGCAATTGTTCGACGCGCTGGTCAACGCCGTGCCCCCGGGCTCCATGGGCCTGATGCTGCAACCCTACTGGTCGCCCGGCATTCGCGAACCGGGGGTGGAAGCCAAAGGCGCGATGATCGGCTTCGGCGACGTGCATACCCGCGCGCATATTTACCGGGCGATCCTCGAAGGTCTGGCGTATGCCCTGCGCCAGGGTTTGCAGAGCATCGAGCAGCGTTCGAAGGTCTCGATCAAGCGCTTGCGCGTCGCCGGCGGTGGTTCCCAGAGCGATGCCGCGATGCAGCTCACGGCGGACATTTTCGGCCTGCCGGCCGAGCGTCCGCACGTGTACGAAGCGTCCGGTCTGGGCGCGGCCATTTGCTGCGCGGTGGGGCTTGGCTTGTACGCGGATTTCCCCACGGCGATGGCGGCCATGACCCGGGTCGGCGCGATTTTCATGCCGCAACCCGAGGCGCAGCAGGTCTATGAACGACTGTACAAGGAGGTCTACCTGCGCATGTACCGCCAGCTCAAGCCGCTGTATCAAAGCATTCGAAAAATCACCGGGTACCCGGCCTGACGTGTGTTTTGCACCCGGCGTAGACCGTGGGTGAACGTGGCGCTATCGGAGAACTTTTCTGGTGAGATTGGACAGTGTCAGCGGCGGGGTCGGTTGTTAGGCTCACCCCCACTGCATATCCAATAAGAACTAAAAGCAATGAAGCTGACATTCCTCCTGCTGCTGTTGTGTGGAACGGTCCCGACAGCCTGGGGCTGGTCCAACCATACGGTGGGCAGCTACCTGGCCTTGCAGGATCTGCCGGTTTTGCGCGACGCCTCCCTGGTCGACGTCGAACCGCTGGAGCAGTTCCTCGCGCAGCAATACGACGCCGTGCGCGCCTTGCTGGATGAGCAGGAAACCTACGCCCGTCAGCACTTCGCCCAGTACCCGCCGCGCCCCGACAACCTGCAACTGCCCGCCCTGCCGGGGGACAATCTGCGCCACGACTTCCTCACCGCGTTACGCATCAATCCCCTGATTCATCTGGCCATGGTCATCCAGCCGCTACCGGGCAAGGACCTGCCCGAGCGTGAACACTTCAAGGCCGAGCAGGTGATGGTCGAACAGACCCTCTCGCCGTGGAATCGCCAGCGCTTTATCCGCGTGATCGACGGCGAACAAGTCGCGCCGCTGGCCGTGCTCGCCAGCGCCGCCGATGAACCCGATTACGGCCACGACATCAACCTGTTCAGCGACAACCCTGGCGAGGTCGGCGCGGTGTACGGCTTCGGTCCGCAGCCGTTCGGCGATGCGCGGTTTCAGTACAGCTCCCAGGCGCCGTTCCACATGGGCTTCTTCCATGAAAGCGCGGTGGTGTATGCCGCGGCCGGGTTTCTCCAGCGCAGTTGGCCGGACTGGCGCGCTTACCAGTACATGGGCCTGGCGCGACTGGCGTTTGCCAGTGGTCATCCTTACTGGGGCTATCGTTTTCTCGGCTGGGGCCTGCACCACATCCAGGACCTGACCCAGCCTTATCACGCCAAACCGCTGCCCGGCGTCGAGCTGTCGAGCCTGCTGCTGCTCGAAGGCAAGGCACTGGCCGGGTATGAGGCCGACAAACACGCGGCCATCGAACGGGTCGCCACCCGGCACATGGAAGTGGAGAAATATCAGTCGACCTGGCTGCGTCGCCTGCTGCGCGCCGGCCAGCCACATCCGATGCTCCAGGCGTACGCCGACTTTGCCCAAGACGCCCGTTACCCGCCGTACTCGGTGGATGACCTGCGCGACGTCGTGAGTGCCGAATCCGCCGACGCATCCGCCGCCTTCGATGAAGCGATCGGCCGATGGCTGGAGACGGCGCCGATCACCAGCGATTTCAGCGCCGGCAATCAGGTGCAGCACGAAGACTACGACCATCCGGCCTTGAACCAGCAGCTGTTCAAGTTGCTGGGGCATTTCGGTGCGCACAGCCGGATTTATGTCAGTGCGGGCCTGGCGCCCTAGCCATTGCGACAACGTTGACCGGACACAAAAACAAAAAAACAGACAAGGAGGAACAGACCATGAGGATTCGATTGCGCCTGTCTGGCGCGGCGCTACCCGGCGTCGGCCTGGCCGGGCTGCTGCAACTGTGCGTGGTCGACGGGGTGCAGGCCGTGGAGTTCAGCGTGCTGGACAAACAGGTCACCGGCTCGTTCGACAGTACCTTGTCCTATGGCCGCTTGTGGCGGGTTCAGGGCCGGGACAAGAGCAACGATGACGTCAACACCAACGACGGCAATCGCAACTTCGACACCGGGCTGGTTTCCGAGGTGTACAAAATCACCTCGGAGCTTGAAGCCAACTATCAGAACTACGGGCTGTTCATGCGCGGCACCGCGTTCTATGACACCCAGTTGATGGACAAGCGCAACGATTACTACCGCAACAACAGCCCGTCGCAACCCAGCCAGAGTTACCCGCAGGACGACCGTTTTACCGGCCAGACCCGCGACATCGCCGGCAGCCGGATCGAGATGCTCGACGCCTATGTCCACGGGAGCTGGGACGTGGCCCAGATGCCGGTCACGGCCCGCCTCGGGCGCCAGGTGTTCAACTGGGGCGAGGGGATTTTCTACCGTGGCGGGATCAACACCACCAACCCGGTGGACGCCGCCAAGTACCGTTTGCCCGGCGCCGAGGTCAAGGAAGTGCTGGTGCCGGTGGAAGCGCTCAGCTTCAACATCGGCCTGACCGACACGTTGACCATGGAAAGTTTCTACCAGACGAACTGGAAGGAAACCCGCATTGATCCGGTCGGCACGTTCTACTCGCAAACCGACCTGTTCGCCGACGGCGGCAACACCGCCTACAACGACTTCACCGGCACCGCGCTGGACACCCCGGTGCCCGGCTTCGGCAACGTGATCGATCTGTACAGCGCGCTGGGCAACAACCCGCTGCTCAAACAGGCCCTCGGCGGCACCGGCCTGTACGCCAACGGCGTGACCCCGGCCTTCGGCAACACCCTCAAAGTGGCCTCGGTCGGCAAGGATTACAACGCGCGCAACGACGGCCAGTTCGGCTTCGCCTTTCGATACATTGCTGAAGAGCTCAACAGCACCGAGTTCGGGCTGTACATGGTCAATTACCACGCCAAGGAGCCGACCGTCTCCGCCGATCTTGGGGGTTATAAAGGCATCGACATGAACGCCCTGACCAACCTGTTGGCTGGTGTCGCCGGCAGCCAGGCGGGGCAACTGGCCAATGGTTTGGCGACCGCGGATGTGCTGGGCAATATTCAGGCGCACCGGCGCTACGCCGAGGACATCCGCATGTACGGCTTCAGCTTCAACACCACCCTGGGCCAGGCGTCGGTGTTCGGTGAAGTCGCCTATCGGCCGAACCTGCCCATCGGCGTCGCCGCCACCAACGACTTGATCGGCGACCTGGCCAATGGCGCTGCCGCTGCGGCGGCCGGCAAGACCATCAACATCGGCGGGCAGAGCGTCACCCTCGACAGCCAGATCAACAACGGCGAGCGGGTGGAAGCGTTCAACACGTCCCTGGGCAGCATCTACAACTTTGGCCCGAGCCTGTCGTTCGACTCGATGTTCGGCGTGTTCGAACTGGCGTCCGAGCACCTGCGCGGCAGCAGCCTGCAATACACCGCGTATGACGGCAGCACCCGTTATTACGCCGGCACCGGTAACTATTCCTATGTGTCCGGAGGCGAACGCAGCGACCAGGTCGACCGCAATTCCTACAGCTACACCGCGATGTTCAATGGCACCTGGAACGACGTGTATGCCGGGGTCAACGTCTCGCCCTACGTCGTCTACAAGGACGACTTCAAGGGCAACAGCTACCAGGCCGGCAACACCATCGAGGGGCGCAAGGCCTACACCCTGGGGGTCAAGGCCAATTACCAGAACAAGCTGGAGGCCGAGCTGCAATACACCAATTTCTACGGCGGCGGGCAGGACAACGGCCTTCGCGATCGGGACAACGTCGGCTTCAACCTCAAGTACTTCTTGTGAGTGCCCCTAACCGCGAGTTATTTCGGAGAACCTCCATGTTCACACCTCGACTGACCAAGACCACGCTGGCGCTGGTCCTGAGCCTGGCGGCCGGCAGCGCCCTGGCCGCCATCACGCCCCAGCAAGCCCAGCAACTGAAAACCACACTGACGCCGCTGGGCGCCGAACGCGCAGGTAACGCGGCCGGCACCATTCCGGCGTGGGACGGCGGCATCACCCAGGCTCCGGCGGGCTACAAGCCAGGTCAGCATCACCCGGACCCCTACGCAGCGGACAAGCCGCAGTTCACCATCACCAAGGCCAACCTTGAACAGTACAAGGCCCACCTCAGCCCGGGCCAGATGGCGCTGTTCAACAGCTATCCCGACACGTTCCAGATGCCGGTCTATCCGTCTCGCCGCTCGGGCTCGGCGCCGCAATGGCTGTATGACAACACCTTCAAAAATGCGACCTCGGCCAAGCTGCTCGACGGCGGCACCGGGTTTGCCGATGCCTATGGCGGCGTGCCATTCCCGGTGCCCAAGGACGGGATCGAGGCGCTGTGGAACCACATCACCCGTTATCGCGGCACCTACGTGGTTCGTCGTGCTTCCGAAGCACCGGTGCAGCGCAACGGCAGCTTCGCGCTGGTGACTTCGCAGCAGGAAGGGCTCTTCAACTATTACCGGCCGGGCGGGCAGTTTGCCGACCTGAAAAACATCCTGTTCTACTACTTGGCCTTCGTAAAAAGCCCGGCCCGGCTGGCCGGCGGTGCAGCGTTGATCCACGAGACCCTCGACCAGCTCAAGGACCCGCGCCAGGCCTGGGTCTACGACGCCGGCCAACGCCGGGTGCGTCGCGCGCCAAACCTGGCGTATGACACGCCCATCGCCTCGTCCGACGGCCTGCGCACGGCGGACGATACCGACCTGTTCAACGGCTCGCCGGACCGCTACGACTGGAAGCTCAAGGGCAAGCAGGAAATTTACATTCCTTACAACAGCTACAAAGTCGGCAGCCCCGACGTGAAGTACGCGCAATTGCTCACACCCGGCCACCTCAACCCGCAATACACCCGTTATGAGCTGCATCGGGTCTGGGTAGTCGAAGGCACGCTCAAACCCGGTTCGCGGCATATCTATTCCAAGCGCGTGCTGTTTCTGGACGAGGACAGCTGGGGCGCCGCACTGGTCGATCAATATGACGGGCGAGGGGAGCTGTGGCGGGTGTCGATGGCCTACCTGAAAAACTTCTACGACCTGCCCACCACCTGGAGCGCGCTGGACGTCTTCCACGACTTGCAGGCGCGCCGCTACTACGTGCAAAACCTGGACAACGAAGAACCCGCCACCGTGGACTTCACCCAACCGGTGCCGGAGGACGCGTACTTCATGCCGTCGGCATTGCGTCAGCGCGGGACGCGGTGAATGGGGGGTGGAGCGTAAGCGGCGTTACTCCGGCATCGAGCGGAGGATGTCCGCCAAATCGTCCCGGGTGATTTGATTGGCCTTTATGGCGGCGGCGACGTCTTCCTTGGACAGGGGGAAGCGTTTGAACAGGTCCTTCAGCGTATCGGCGTCGATGTTCGATAACCAAAGCGGATCAATCAAAGCGCCGCCGTATTTCGGCTGCATCGGCACTTCTTCGTGGGCGATGACGCCTTTGTGGTTCAAGTAAACCCAATAACGATCGAATCCTTCGGGGTAGCTTTTATCGTAATAAAGCGTGGTTCCGAGGGGCAGCACGTAGTCATGTTCATCGCCGTTGCGACCTTCGATCAGAAGAGGTTCTGTGGTTTTGATCATGTGCCGGCCATAGGCGCTTGAGACGTTGCTCAGCACGACGGCTGCCAGCACGGCGATATTCACCAGCACCAACACGGCAAGGCCTAGGTAGATTCGCTTCTTGGTAGACATTGTCATGACACGCCTTGGGATTTTCTTCGAGCTTAGCGGGTGCCGGGCTGGGGAGGGTAGTCGTCGGGTTTGATGTTGGCTATCAGGGCCTCTTCGCGGGCAAGCCTCGCTCCTACAGGATTTGCGTCGACCACATTGATCGTTCCCACGCTCCGCGTGGGAATGCAGCCCGTGACGCTCTGCGTCACATGCCGAAGCGGACGCGGAGCGTCCATTGAGGCATTCCCACGCGGGAGCGTGGGAACGATCAGACAGGATTTGCGTCGACCACATTGATCGTTCCCACGCTCTGCGTGGGAATGCAGCCCGTGACGCTCTGCGTCACATGCCGAAGCGGACGCGGAGCGTCCATTGAGGCATTCCCACGCGGGAGCGTGGGAACGATCAAACAGGATTTACGTCGACCACGTTGATCGTTCCCACGCTCTGCGTAGGAATGCAGCCCGTGACGCTCTGCGTCACATGCCGAAGCGGACGCGGAGCGTCCATTGAGGCATTCCCACGCGGGAGCGTGGGAACGATCAGACAGGATTTACGTCGACCACGTTGATCGTTCCCACGCTCTGCGTGGGAATGCAGCCCGTGACGCTCTGCGTCACATGCCGAAGCGGACGCGGAGCGTCCATTGAGGCATTCCCACGCGGGAGCGTGGGAACGATCAGACAGGATTTGCGTCGACCACATTGATCGTTCCCACGCTCCGCGTGGGAATGCAGCCCGTGACGCTCTGCGTCACATGCCGAAGCGGACGCGGAGCGTCCATTGAGGCATTCCCACGCGGGAGCGTGGGAACGATCAGACGGTGAATGTCAGACCCGGAAGTGGCTGACCATCTGCTGCAACTGACCACCCAGGCGTGCCAGTTCAACACTGGACGCGGCGGTTTCGTCGCTGGCGGCGGCGGTTTGTTCGGAGACGTCGCGCACGTTGATGATGCTGCGGCTGATCTCTTCGGCCACGGCGCTTTGCTGTTCGGCAGCGGCGGCGATCTGCTGGTTCATCGACTGGATGTTGGACACCGTGCGGGTGATGTTTTCCAGGGACACGCCAGCCTTGCGAGTCAGGGCGACGCTGCTGTCGGTCAGGGCGCGGCTGTTGTTCATCACCGCCGACACTTGTTGCGTGCCGTTCTGCAAACCGGCCACCAGGCCTTCGATTTCTTCGGTGGATTTCTGCGTGCGTTGGGCCAGGCCACGGACTTCGTCGGCCACCACGGCAAAACCACGACCGGCTTCACCGGCACGGGCCGCTTCAATCGCGGCGTTGAGCGCCAGCAGGTTGGTCTGTTCGGCCACAGCCTTGATCACGTCCATGACGCTGCCGATCTTGTCGCTTTCCTGTTGCAGCACGCTCATGGCTTCGGTGGAACGCGCCACTTCAGTGGCCAGGCGTTCGATCTGGGCGATGGCTTCGTTGACCACTTTGTCGCCGGCGCGGGCTTCGCCGTCAGCGGCGGCGGCCGCCTGGGAGGCTTCTTCGGCGTTACGCGCGACTTCCTGCACCGTGGCCGTCATCTCGTGCATCGCGGTGGCCACCTGATCGGTCTCGATCTTCTGGCTGTTGACCCCGGCGCTGGTTTGTTCGGTCACGGCGGACAACTCTTCGGCGGCGCTGGCGATCTGGGTGACGCCGTCGCGGATGCCGCTGATCAAGTCGCGCAGGGTCACGCCCATGCGGCCGATGCCTTGTTGCAACACACCGAGTTCGTCGCGGCGGGTGACTTTGACGTCCTGGGACAGGTCGCCGCTGGCGATGCGGTCGACCACGGTCATGGTTTCACGCAGTGGGCCGGTGATCTGACGGGTGATGACCACGGCGGCAATCACGCCCACCAGCAACGCCAGCAAGGTGCTGATCAGTTGCAGGGTGCGGGCCTGGGCGCTTTCGATGTCACGACGGTCGATCTGGAATTGATAGAGCTTGTCGCTCAGGTCGACGATGGCGGTGCCCTGGTCGGTCATGTCCTTGCGCACGCGCACGGCGTCGGCAGTGGCGGTTTTGAACGCCAGCAAGGCGCTGCGGTAATTGGTCAGCGCGGTGTCCAACTGACGCAAGGCGTCTTGCTGGGTGTCGGCGAAATGCACGTTCAGCGGCTTGAGGCTGGCGATGGCCGCGTCCAGTTGACCGACGGCTTTTTGCTCTGTCTCGGCGTTGGTGGTGGCGGTGTAGCCGCGCACTTCGTAGCGGGCCAGCATGAACGCTTCCTTGGCTGCCGTAACGGCCTGGAACTGCTCGAAACGCTGATCGCTCAGGGGCATTTCCTGGACCCGCTTGCCGATCGTATTGATCAGCGTGTTGGCGGCTTCGGCATTGGCGCCCATGGCATCGCGGGCGCTGTTACCGGTGCGGTAAGCGCTGCGCATTTCCTTGAGCGAGGCCTGATAAGCGGCGATGACGCCGGCCTGCTCCTTGAGCATTTTCAGGTTGTCGACATTTTTGAAACTGCCCAGCAGCGCGGTTTGTTGCGCGGCAAAACTGTCGAGGGTGGTTTGTACGTTCTGTGCGGCGGTTTCGTCGCCGTTGGTCAGCATGTATTGCAGACGCACCACACGCAGCTTGGTCAGGCCGGCATTGAGCTGGGTGATGTCGCTCATCCAGTTGCTGCGGTCGATCAACCCGCCCAGGCTCGTCCAGCCGGTGAGGGCCAGGACGCAGGTCAGGGCCAGGACCAGGCCGAATCCCAGGCCCAGTTTCATATTCACGCTGATGTTGCCGAACCAGCTATTCATCACAATTCCTCCAGGAACGTTGCATTTCTCTATCGTCAGTTGGCTGGAAGATTGTTGTTTTTAGGTGCCAGCAAGGTGTGTCGCAGACCTGTATCGGCAGCATTGCCGAGAGCTGAAAGGATTTTGTCGGACAGAACCTGTAACAAGGTATTGGGTCGGTTTTCAGCTTTTTTTCACATGGGTTTCACTTGCCGGGGACGCTTGCCTCTCTACCCTCGCGGCATCTAGTGACAGGTGCGACATGTCGGCGAGGCGGCTTGATGTGGAAGTGAGACTGAGTCTGTTCGGGATAAAGCGCTCGATTGATCTGAGCCGTTTGGCCCGTTATCGCAACACCTTGGTGGTGCTCGCCTCGGCGCTGTTGGTCATTCCGCTGACCTTCTGGCTGCTGGCGCCCGCCGCTGTGCCGGACCTGGCCCATGGCAACGTGGCCGGGGCCAAGGCGTTGATGTCCGGCTGGGCCAAGGGCGACATGATTGTGCTGGTACGCCACGTCGAGCGCTGCGATCACTCCACGGCGGCATGCCTGAGCGGCAACGATGGCATCACCGATCGCTCCCGTGGCGTCGCCGTGGAGGTGGGCTCGCATTTCGAACGCCTGGGCCTGGCCAAAGCTGATATTTATAACAGCCCGATGGTGCGCACGGCGCAGACCGCCGGCTACATGTTCAACTCGGTCAGTGCCGGTGAAGACTGGTTGATCAGTTGCAAGGGCACCATGCTGCGTGACGCCCTGGCGCATAAAGTGCCGGGCCGCAACCTGATTCTGGTGACCCACAGCGAGTGCATGACGGCGCTGGAAAAAAGCATGAACGTGTCGACGTCTACCCTGGGTTACGGCGCCTCGCTGTTCGTGTCGACCGAAACACCGCAAGCGCCCACCATTCTCGGTTACATCGAGGCCTCTGACTGGCGCTCGGTGACGACCCGATAATTTCCCTGACTCAGGATTTCCGATGCAGACGGCTTCTTCTAAGCGCTTTTATTGGGTGAACTTCGGCATTCCACTGGCCTGCGCGGCGGTGGTGTTCCTGATGTTCGACATGACCAACATCGACATTGCCTTCAGCAATCTGCTGTTTGACCCGGTCGCCCAGATCTTCCCGCTGGACAAGGTTCACTTCTTCGAGAAGCTGACCCACAAATGGGCGCGGATCATTCCGAACTGGACCGGTGAAGTTGCCGTGATCGGCGCGATCCTGTCGTTTGTCTGGCCACTGATCAATCCGCAGAAGCACCCGCGACTCGGCGGTTTTCTGCAGCGCACTAAAGCGTTGCCGGTGCTGCGCTTTGCCCGTGATCATCGGCGGGATTTTCTGTTCGTGGTGGTCGCGTTTGCCATTTGCACGGGCGTGATCCATTTCCTCAAGGCCCACACCAGTGTGTATTGCCCGATTGAGACGACCCTCTACGGCGGCAAACTCGCCCACGTGGAGTGGTACAACAACTTCCAGCTGTTCAAGGAGGCGGGCGAGGGGCGCTGCTGGCCAGGCGGGCACGCTTCGGGTGGCTTCACCATGCTCGCGCTGTACTTCGTGGCGCGCCGCTACCGCTGGCGCTATTCGAAAGCCGTGATGTGGGGCTCGTTATTGCTCGGGTTCATCTACGGCACCGCCCGGGTCCTGCAGGGCTGGCACTACATGTCCCACACCTTCTGGGCCGGGATCTTTGTGTGGCTGGCGTGTTTGCTGACGGCGCTGGCGTTTTATGGCCGGGCGCGGCTGGAGGTGCCGGTGTTGCAGCGACATGAGCGGGTGGGGCAGATGGCTGAGGCGCAGACTGTCGGCTGAACACGGTCCTGAATGACAAAAACCCGCCAGCCTCTGATCGAGGGTGGCGGGTTTTTTGTTGTCTGGATTGGGGGATGGTGGTGGCAGGGAGATTGCTTTCGCGGGCAAGCCTCGCTCCTACAGGGTTTGTGTCGCACACAACTTTTGTGATCGACCTCGCTCCTGTAGGAGCAAGGCTTGCCCGCGAAGAACGATAACGCGGCCTACCTGAAGGAATCACTCCCCGACAAAATAATACGGCTGCCGTCCTACCATCATGACCTTCAGCACCTTCAATGGCGCGACGGGCTCGCTTTCGCCAGACATCACTGCGACGTTGGTCGGCGATGCTTTCAGAAACTCATGCAACTGAGCCTCGGTGTCCAAGCCCTTGAGCACTTTCCGGGTGTAGAACACGGTCGCGCCGCCGACCCGTTCATTGGCCTGGAACAGGGCGACTTGTTGCCCATTGGCCTGTAGCGTTTGAATCTGCTCGGTCAGCGGCAGGAAGGACAGCGCGACATCGGCCCGTGGCATTGCCCATTGTGCGGCAGCCAGGTAGCTGGCGATCACCACGGTGAGCAAACCGGCGGCCAAGCCCTGCCGGTGCCGGGCGATACGACCGATCAGGGTCGAGGCACCTTCGCGGGCCTTCAGCCTTTCAAACAGGACACGGGCATATTCCGCTGCAATCACCGCCGCGGCAGGCGTCATTGACATCAGGTACACCGTGCGTTTGCTCGACGCCAACGACAGCATGACGAACTGTGCCAGGATCCACAGGGTGAAAAACAGCAAGTAACGATTGGCCATCAGGCTTTTGCGAAAGTGCCACAACCCCAGGTACACCAGGATATTCCAGGGCAGGAAGGCTTCCGGCAGTTTGGCGAGGTAGTAGTAGAACGGTTCGTAATGCCCGGCTTCTACAAAGGAGCCGCTGAAACGGCCGACGCTGTTGGTCAGCAACACTTCGCTCACTGCATGTGTACCGCCGCGCTGATAGAGCACGGCGAGCCAGATCAGCAGGGGGATCAGCCCCACTAGCGTCAACAGGCCGGGGCGCAGCCAGTCAGTGATTTTCAGGCGTTTATCCATCAGGCTCTCGGCCAGCAGGAACGCGAAGATCACCACACCTGGCATCGCCAGGCCCAGCACGCCTTTGCTCAGGGTCGCAATGGCAATCCCGAGAGCGAACAGCAAGGCATTGCCGACCGTGGCATGTCGCTGTCCCTGGAAAAACGCCAACAGCGCCATGGTCACACCGAGGGCGAGCAAGGCGTCTTCACCGACACCCCGCACGTTGCTCCAGTAACTGGCCATGGTCGCCAGCAGGATCCCGGCGGTCCAGGCAATGGCTTTTGGCCGGCCGAACCGACGCAGCATCGCGTACAACAGCATCACGCTGAACAACCCGGCAAACGCCGATGCCAGTCGTACCGCCCACGGTGTGCCGCCGAATGCACGAACTGCCCCGGCGTCGAGCCACAGGCTCAGGGGCGGTTTCTCCAAAAAGGGTTCACCGAACAGGCGCGGGGTCACCCAGTCGTCATCCAGGTGCATTTCCATAGCGATTCCGGCAACCCGGGCTTCGGTGGAGCCTTGTAGCTGGTGATTGCCAAGTGCGAAGAAAAACAGCAGACAGCCAAGCAGAAACAGCAACGGGGCAGGACGCGACATAAGGTTCTGGCTACCGGAGAAAAGGGGCCGAAAAGAACGGGCTGAAAAAAGTATACGGGGCGAATTCTTAACAAAGTGTGAACAAACGATGTGATCTATTACTGGCAGACGCCGAACCTGTTTTTCCCTTATGCCTGACTGGCCCTGCCAAGTGAGCTCTTGATTGAAACACACCCCAACTCCATTGCCGGCTGCAAGACGTGCCGCTCTTGGAAAAGCTGTTCGCAGGTCCGGTATTGCCTTGATCATCCTGCTGATCGCCGCAGCGATTGTGGGTTACTGGATGTTCACACCACCGGCGCCGTATGTGCCGTTGATTGACCTGGACCCTGCAGTCGTGTCGATGATTGCCTTGGGCGATCAGGGCAGCGGCGATCTGCAACAGTGGCGAGTGGGGCAGGCCATGGAGCGTGTCGCGGCCAGGGACGGGCGGCTGGACATGGTCGTGTTGTTGGGCGACAACTTTTATGGCAAATCGCTGACCGGCATTCACGACCTGAGCTGGCAGATGAAATTCGAGCGCGTTTATTGGGGCAAATGGCTCAGCCACGTGCCGTTCTACGCCGTGCTGGGCAATCACGATTACCCGGTGTCGCAAAAGGTCGAAGTCGAATATGGTCAGCGGCACGAGGGCTCGGGCCGCTGGCAGATGCCGAGCACGTTCTACGTCAAGGATTTCGGCAGCGTCGATGGGCGCCCATTGGTGCGCATGGTGTTCCTCGACACCTCGGCGCCACGGGAATCCTTCCAGCAGCAGATCGATTTGCTTGACCAGGCCTTCCAACAACCGGGACCAGCGCCTGTATGGCGCATCGCGGCAGCCCATCACCCGGTGCGCAATCATGGCAAGCACGGTGAGGACGGCGAACTGGTCACCCTGTTGTTGCCCGCCCTGGAGCGCAACAAGGTCGACGTGTTCCTGGCCGGGCACGATCACAATCAGCAACTGTTGTTACGCGCCGCTGAGCCCGCCTGGGTAGTGTCCGGGGCTGGCGGCCAAAAACTCTACGCCGTTGGCGCCACTGCGCTGGACACCTCGTTTGCCAATGCGCACGCAGGTTTTGCCAAACTTGACTTCAATGCGAGCCAACTACGGCTGAACTACTACGACGACCGAGGCAATCTTGAAACCGGTTTTCTTTGGGCCAGGGATTGTCAGTGGATGGCCAAGGGGTGCTTGTTGCCCGATGTCGCGCAACAGATCGTCGCGCAATAACACGCTCAGTGTTTAACGGAATTGGGCATGTGGTGCCGAGTTGATCAACGCCGTCAGCACATGATCCTGCCAGCGCCCGGCGATGCTCAGGTACGCCTTGGCGTAGCCCTCACGCTCAAATCCCAGGCGCTCCAACAGCCGCGCACTGCGTTCATTGCCCGGGATGTAATTGGCCATGATCCGGTGCAGTTGCTGTTCTTCGAACATGTAGCGGATCCCCGCTTCCAGCGCTTCCTGCATCAAGCCGCGCCCCTGATGGGCTTCGTCGATGTGGTAGCCGAGATAGCAGGCCTGGAATGCGCCGCGCGTGATGCCGCTGAAATTGCAGGCGCCGATCATCTGGCCGTTGTCCGGGTCGAGCAGCGCGAAGTGCACCGCCAGGCCGGCGGCAAAAGCGCTGGCCTGCACTTCAAGGCGCGGGCGGGTGCGTTCAGGGCTGTGGTAATCGGCGGGGCGAATCGGTGACCAGCGGGCGAGGTGTCTTTGATTGCGCCGGTAGAAGTCGCTTTCCAGCGACGCCTGTTCAGGGTCGAGCACCGCCAGCGTCAGGCGTTTGCAGGGCAGGGACAACAGCGGCATACAGCGCTCCGGTACGCGGGGGATCGTCGCGCAAGCATTACGCGGTCAGCGGAAAAACTCAAACCACCAGCGGCAATGTCACGATAAAAGTACTGCCCTGGCCATCGCCGTCGCTCATGCCGACCACCTTGCCGCCGTGGGCTTCCACCAGTTCGCGCACCACCGTCAGGCCAATACCGAGGCCGGCGCCGTTGAAGCCGATGGCATGCACGTCTTGCACAAACGGCTCGAAGATAAACGGCAAGGCCTGGGCGGAAATACCAATGCCGTCATCGCAAATGCTCATTTCCAGCACGTCATCCTTGGCGGTGACGGACAGCGTGACATTGCCCCCGGCCGGTGTGTACTTGGCCGCGTTACCCAGCAGGTTGCCGAGGATTTGCGTCAGGCGTACCGGGTCGCCGTCCACCGACAGCGCGCACGCGGGCAGTTCGGCGTTGAAGTGCAAGTGACGGGTGTTCATCACCGGGCTGCACACTTCGATGGCGCCCTGGATGATTTCCACCATGTCGACGATCTGGCGATCAAGGCGCAGCTTGCCGGTGCTTGCGCGGGACACGTCGAGCAAGTCGTCCACCAGCCGCGACATGTGCTGCACCTGGCCTTCAATCAGCGCCTGCATGCGCGGCAGTTCTTCGGCGGGCACTCGTACCAGGCGACCGGCGATCATGCTGATGGGCGTCAGCGGGTTGCGCAGTTCATGGGCCACCAGGGTCAGGATGTTGCGTTGCTGCGCCAGCGTGTGTTCGGCCGAGGCTTGCAGGTTTTGCGCGCTGAGGGCGGCGATCACCAATTGTGCATTGGCCTCGCGCATCTCCAGGAACAGCCGTTGCTCTTCTTTCGAGCGCTGGGGTTTTTCCGCATCGGTTTGCGCCAACAGCACCGCCAGCACCAATTGCTGATTGGCTTCGACCAGATGCTCGATTTGCTGGGCATCCACCAGTCGATTGTTGGTGTCGTTCAGTTCTTTTTGCAGCGCCGTCAGCACCGCACGTGCTTCCACGGTTTTCTGGCCGAGCAGGAACAACTCACGCGCGGCGGTTGCCATCGCTTGTGCGTTCGTGCCAGTGGCCTCAGTCATGGTCCTTGTTTACACCTTGTCCTGGAGGGTGGGCCGACGGGTTGGCCGGCCACCGAGCAAACCTTCCTGATCCGGCAGCATCTCGCCGATCTGCAAGCCGTCATCGTCGATGCGGTACAGGCGCAGCTCATCGGAGTGCGCGCTGGCGCGGACCTTGACCACGGCCATGATGCGCAGCAAGCGGCTCTGCACTTCGATGTAGCGCTGGACGATGATCGCGTCGGTGAGGAACGCCGTGCCGTAAGGGCTGAAACGCAGGTCGGTGTAACGGTCTTCCAGCTCCGAGGTCATCAATACGCTGACCCCGGCACTGGTCAGCGCGGTGACCATGCGCGACAGCGACTCGCGAAAGTCCTCGCGGAAGGTCGGCGCCAGCGCCAGTTCGAAGCCCGAGAGCGAATCGATCACCACGCGGGTGGCTTTGAGTCGGTCAATCTCGCTGAGCAGCAACTGGACGATTTCATCGATGGACAGGTCCGGCGCGCGGCTGTCGACCAAACCGACCTGGCCGCTCTGGATCAACCCGGCCAGCGTAGCGTTTTGCGAGTGATTGGGCCGTTGCTCGAACACGGCGATCACGCCGGTCTCGCCATTGCGCGCGCCTTCGGCGAGGAAGGTTGCCGCCAGGATGCTTTTGCCCGAACCCGACGGACCGGCCACCAGCAACGAATAACCCCGGGGCAAACCGCCGCCGAGCATGTCATCGAGCTGCGGCACGCCCATTTTCAGGCGTTTGATCGGGAACTCCAGCGGCGCTTCAACCGGGTTCAGGGGGGCGGGGGCGAAGACCTTGATCCCCGACGAGTCAATGCGGAAGGTGTGCAGCCCCGGCAATGTCGGCTGGCCGCGCATCTTCATGATTTCCATCTTGCGCACCATCGAGTTGCGCTGAACGCTCTGGCGCAGCCAGATCAGGCCATCGGCCACGGTGAAAATCGGGTTGGTGTCGGTTTCGGTGAAATATTCGCCAATCAGGAAGGTCGTCGCCTGCCAGGTGGTCATCAACATGCCCAGTTGCTGAACGAACTGCGGCAGGTTGTTATTGGGGTTGTCCTGGGTCTGGCTGGCCAGCACCACGGAGCGGAACGAGTCGACAAACACCAGTGACGGAGAGTGGGCCTCGACCTCACTGACGATGCGCCGCAGCACCTCGTCCAGATTCCCGGCCAGGGTATCGTCGGCCAGGTTGATGTAGCGGATCGACTGGTTGATCGCTTCGGCATCGAAAAAGTCGAATTGCTGCTGGTAGCGCAGCATCTTCAGCGGCGGCTCGCCCAGTACGGTAAAGAACAACGCCGGGCGTTCAGGCGTCGCCAGGGCGAACATCATCTGATGCGCCAGGGTGGTTTTGCCACAGCCTGGAGGACCCGCAATCATGTTGAACGAAAATTCCGGCAAACCTCCGCCCAGCACCTCGTCCAGGCCTGGCACGCCGGTGGCCAGACGGTTGATAGTTACTTTGGTGCTCATGGCGAATTTTCCTGCGAAGGGGTGTCGCTCAAAGAAGGTTCCCACACGCCACGAAGCAAACGTGCGGTGAGCGAGGGCCCGATCAGCGTGGTCAGCAATTCATAGAACGTGGTCAGCAGCACTTCACCGAAAAACAGTGCATCGACTTCGCTTTGCTCGACGAGTACGGAGTTGAGGGCAATCAGATCCAGCGCGGCCTGCACACTGTCATAGGTGCCGGCCAGACGCGGATGAGTGGAGGCGCAGAGGTGGAGGCTGCGACGATAGAGAGCGACAACCCCTTGCTGGCCGATGATGGGCGTGAGGGCTGCGTTCATATCCTGCAAGGTGGACACGATCGCCTGGGCGATGCTTGCAGTGTCAGCGTTGGGACCAACACGGTGCGCCAGAGAAGCTACGATCTGGCGGCTCTCTTCGCTTAGCGTGGACATGGCTAACTGATATCTGATTGACAGGTGCCGATGGTACACCGAATACGGGGGTTGGAAGTGATTTGCATCAACGATATTAAGCGCCCGGAAACAGGGCGTTTCGTGGCTTGCCAGTCAATTGCCAGGCAAAAAAAAAGCCCGCGGGAGGGCGGGCAAACCGTAGTTTCTTGAATGAGCGAGGGCACTGTACCGGTTGGCGCGGGGCGAATGGGTGAAGAAAAATTCATCTGCGTGGGCCCATCGCAAGGATTAGGGCAAATGGTCTGCCGCAAAATCCGCCTCCGAACGCGCCTGCAAGCGGCCCTTGCGACAGGCCTTCTGAAACAGCTCGAAGTCCTGCTCGTTCTGCCTGGCATAGCCTTTGGCGTACTTGAACAGCGCATCGGCCAGCGCCTCGCTTTTGCCGATGTAACCACTGATCTGCGCGGCGTGCCCTGACGATTTGGCGTGAGCCCGGGCCAGGGCGCGGCCACAGGTCCGGGCGTAGGCGGCGAAGGTTGGTGCATCGAACGTCTCGATTTCCGCCGAGACTTTCATGTCCCGCAGCTGACGCACATAAAAGTACCGGCCACTGGGCCCGGTGGTCCAGCCGAGAAACAGATCGCTGGCCGATTGCATCAAGCGCTGGCCATTCACCACCCGCTGTCCCTCGTGCTGCACTCGCGGCTTGGTCTTGACGTAACCGGCGAGCACCGAGCGCCGCGCTTCCTTGAATTGCAGGAACAGCGGGTGCTCCTGTTCGTCGGTCAGCAGCGCCACCAGGCAACGCGTGCCGACACTGCCCACGCCCACCACTTTGAACGCCATGTCGTGGGCATGAAAACGCGACAACAGTTCACGTCGATCCGCTTGCAGCGTTGCCCGATAGTCGCCCATGAACGTCTCGTAAAGCGGCTTCCAGTCCGACAGACGCAGCCAGTCATCATCGGCATCCAGCAACGTGGTGTTTTTATGCAGGTGGAAGATTTCCGGCAAGTCATCGCGAATCGTCAGACGGCCATTGGCGTCACGTTCGCAGATTTTCGGCAGCAACTCCGCGTGGGTGCGTCGTTCGGCTTTCTCGATGGCCCGCTCCACGTGTTCCAGCGTGGCTTTGCTGGCTTGCTCCAGCAAGTCGTCGTAGCTGATGGACTCGTACCAGGTTTCCATCGCGCTCTGTTCGGCGCACTCGACCATGGTTTTCTGATAGGCCGCGACCACCTCGCGGCACACCGCTTCCTCAACCGTTTCGCCGTGCCGCAGGTCCTTCGCGGCGATCAGGAAACTCGCCACCAACCGTTTAAGGTCCCACTCCCAAGGCCCGGGGTGCGCTTCGTCGAAGTCATTGAGGCTGAACAGCAGATTGCGCTCGGGCGTGGCGAAACCGCCGAAGTTCATCAAGTGACTGTCACCGCAGATCGGCGAGATCAGCCCCATGCTGGAGGTGCCCGCCAGGTCATGGGCCTGGAGCAGGGCGTTGCCGCGATAGAAGGTGAAGGGGGAGACCAGCATGCGGCCGTAGCGCAACTCGACCAGCGACTTGATGCGGCCCTCGCTTGACGCCTTGATCAATGGCAGCGGGTCGCGATCGACGTGGCCGAGGGACGACTGGGTGTTGCGGGGGCAGGTTCTACGCGCGTCCTTGCCTTGCTTGAGGCGGTCTTTGAGGGTGGTCATGGGGGCTCGGTCGGTGAGTTTTTGGAGGAAGCGAGATGAGTGTAGAAGGGCGGTTGGGTTCAGGTGTTGTGTTCGTGGGACAAAAAGCTTTGCTTTGAGAAGGTTGTATGGGTGTTGATTGGGCAATATTTAAATGTCCCTCGCGGGTACCGTATTGATGTTACGTATATGCTGCATTTAGTTATAAATGTAACGGTAGCGGAACATGGATTATCACTTATTGATTTTGCGACTTGCTACGCAGATACGCGAAAAGCGTATGAATCGCGGCCTGACGCAGGCAAATCTCGCCGAACTCGCCGGGCTGACTCGCCAAAAGGTCATTGCTGTGGAGAAGGGCAGTCCTTCCATAGGGATGATCGCCTATGCGCGGGTTCTGAGCGCTCTGGATTGTGAGCTGGCTGTCATTCCGGCAGCCATGCCGACACTTGAAGAGCTTGGAGATTTGTTCGAATGAAAATGACTTCTCTCAAAGTCAGTACGCCTGAGGGCAGCAGCGGCAGCATTCTGACAAGCCGCGTGGATTTTATTTTCCGCTATCACGACGATGCATCTCCCAACATGGCCATCAGCCTGTCGATGCCCGTTCGAGCTGACGAGTTTCGTCGCCGAGACCTGCACCCGATCTTTCAGATGAATCTGCCGGAAGGGTATGTGCTGGAACAATTGCGTAATCGTCTGGCTAAAACCGTAAACGTCGATCCGATGTTGCTGCTGGCTCTTTCCGGTAGCAGTTCGCCTATTGGCAGGGTTCAGGTGCGTTCCGAAGCGGTCGATGTTTTGCTTGGCGGACGGCAATTTCCAGGTGAAAAACTCGAAGAGATCCTGAGCTGGGATGGGACGGAAGATATCTTCGGCGGCCTTCTTGATCGCTACATCCTGCGGGCTGGTATTTCGGGTGTTCAGCCCAAGGTGCTGGTGCCGGAGCAGCAGCAAACCGAGGTGCCAAGGGTGACCTCGAAAACCTCGGACTTGATCATCAAAAGTGGTCGGGACGAGTTTCCCGGACTGGCGATCAATGAATTCCTGTGCATGTCCATCGCCAAGGACGCCGGCATTCCCGTGCCGGAGTTTTACCTCTCTGATAACGCCAGGCTGTTTGTCATGCGCCGCTTTGACCGAGACGAGCAGCTCAATCCAATTGGCTTTGAAGACATGGCGGCGCTGATGGGGCTTTCGGCTGATCAGAAGTACAGCAAAAGTTATGCGGCTATCGCTAAAGCAATTCGGTTGTTTTGTCCGGCGCAGCATCATCGATCCTCGCTTGATCAACTCTTCGATAGCGTGGCCTTAAGTTGCATCGTTGGAAACGGTGACGCTCACTTGAAGAATTTCGGCTTGCTCTACTCAGACCCTACGCAACGGGATGCGCGGCTGGCGCCGGCATACGACATCGTCAACACAACCGCTTACATCCCCGAGGATGTTTTAGCGCTGGATCTTATAGGTAACAAGTCAATGTTGGCCTCGCGGCAAGGACTGCTGGAGTTCGCGCAGAATTGTGAGATTGAACGCCCCAAAGAACGTATTCAGCGGTTGCTTGCTTCTGTTGAACGCGTGCTTGAGCGTTATCCTCAGCATAAGGAAAAGGCGCCCCACGTGGTGAGCGCCATCCAACAGTCTGCGGCGCCCTTTTCTTTGACCTTTGGGTAGTGTTGATCTCAAAAGCGATGGAGGTGTCAGCATTAAAAGGGCGACTTCAATGAAGTCGCCTACTCAGTATCAGACCGGTTCAATCCTGGACTCGCGCGAGCGGATGTTTTCCAGCGCCTGCTTGACCAACAGCTCAACCAAGGCAGTCAGCCGCTGAATCGTAAGTAACACGTTGCGATCGGGCCTTTCGGACTGGGCTGCCAATTTGGCGGACATGAACGTCAACACGGCGAGGTTCTGACTGGCGTGAGTGAGCAGGGTATGCGTGTCGATGTCCGGGTTGACGGCGAAAATATTCTGCGCCGGAACAGATCGTGTCGGGTTGCTCTGGCGAGCGCTGACGCGGCGCTGGATTTCTTCGGATATTTGGGTCAGGTCGAGCGCGTTGGATTCTGGAAAGTTCGGATTTTTAATCAAGGTCAGGCGGGGCTTTTTCATGGAAGAACTCCGGAAGGTTGGGGATCCCACGCTTTACGGCTTTGCAAAACCGTTCGCCGGGTTACAACACGAATGGGAAGTTATCTTCTCGGGCCTCCGCTCGATACTTCATGGAGTTCGACAGACCTTGAGGGAAATGTCCTAGGACGTGATGGGTGTTGATGACAACTCACTCGATTTCACCGTGTGCCCAAAATGATGCTCCCAAAGCCGCACCCCCAACCCACCCGTCCGATCCAGCGATGAACCCACCGTCAAATCCGTAATCAACGTCGGTCGCAATCCCGCATCGAACAACGCAAACCCCGCCGCCAGGCAACAAGTCTCGGTCTGTAGCCCGCAGACCAGTACCCGATCCACCTTCAGGCTTTTCAAATACTCGATGGTTTCCGGTGACGGCGCATAACCGTGCTTGATGAAGATGCGATCAGCCTGGATCAGGCTGTCGTCGTCCGGCGCAGGGTGCCAGCCGAGTTGCTTCTGGAACGGGGTTTTGGATTCGTCGTGGCGTTCGACGGTGGCGACGCTGGGCAAGGTACCGATGAGCGCCTGAATGCCGTCGATGAGCCATTGCGGTGGGGCGAAGCTGGGTTGGACGTCGATGATGAGGAGGGCTTGGTGCATTGGCTTCTCCAGGGGGCAGTGATGGTTTGTCATACCCCAGATGCAACAAAACCCGCACTTGGCGGGTTTTGTTTTGCTTCGTTTGGTGGAGCCGGGGGGATTTGAACCCCCGTCCGCCAGTACTCCGCTGTCGGTACTACATGCGTAGCCGTATCTATTAAGTTAACCCTCAGCGACCCGAAGGGCAGGGTGCTTTGGGCGAGTTGTGTAAGTTTTAGCCGCTTCGTCCACAACGTACTGCACGGCGATTCTGTTCTATATGACAATCACTTTGGGTTTACAGACATCCCCTGGTGATTGCTGGACCCGAAGGTACCAGAAGCTCAGGATCTAAAGCTGCTTACGCAGCGAGAGAGAATTCCTGGCCGTAGGTTTCGTCATTGGCAACTATAAGAAGTTGCAACAGTGGATTTACGAGTTCTGTTACCAACTCGGCATGCACCTAAAGTTTCGCGACCGGCGTCGAATCCTAAACGGCCCCGTGCCTGTTGCTCGGTGAATCTTATTGAGCAACAGACGTGCGCAGTGTACGCCAACGCAGCTCAGAAGGCCAACCCGAAGGTTGGCCTCGACTGATTATGGGTTCGGTTCGTTGGACAGCTTGTCCGCACGGGACAGCGCCTGGGTGGCTTCGGTGACGCATTTCTTGTCATCGCCGGCGGCTTTTGATGCCTGGGCGCTGGCGAGCAATCGGTTGAGTTCCATCTTGGTGTTTTCGGACGTTGCCGGCAGTGACGTCACTTTGTCTTTGAGCTCTTGCACCTTGACGGTACAGAGGTCGTTGTCCGCAGCGAATACGGGAGAGGCCAACATTGCAGCGGAAATGAACAGACCAGCGAGTGCGGTACGTTTCATGGGTATCTCCTGAACGTTTGGTCTCGATGCTGAGGCGCTTAATGGCCGCCACGTCGAGTCAGTGATAAGCCTTGTTCTACCGGGCTTATACAAATGACTACGGAGACGTACAGGAATTCGGTTTTTTTGAAAAAGGCTATGAAAAACCGGTTATTCGGAGAAAAGAGCACTAAAAAGGGGCGCATTCGCCCCTTCTGCTTAGTGAAATTGCTTCACGCTGACCTGGCCTGGGTCACCCGATCCACCAGATAGACCAGCCCGTGGTAGTCAATGCCGCCGTGTTGCGTCAGCCCGATCTCACACGTCCTACTGGTGGAAATCCCCTCGCTGCAGTGCTGGACCGCGTCCTTGAGCGAGCGCAGCGAATGCGCGTTCAGCTCCGGCGTGGTAAAGCCCTTGTCACCGGCAAACCCACAACAATGAATGCCTTCGGGAATGACCACATTGTTGCTGCATTTACGTGCCAGATCGATCAGCGCCTGGCTCTCCCCAAGATGCTGGGTGCTGCACGTGACGTGCACCGCGATGGGCGCATCCTGCGGGGTGAAGTCCAGTCGATCCATCAAATGCGTACGGATGAAGCGCACCGGGTCGTACAGATCCAGGCGCACTTCGCCGAGGTCCTGCACCAGGCGCAAGGTGCAGGGGCTGGTGTCGCAGTAGATCGGATCGAGCCCGCCGCGGCTGGCGTGCAGCAGTGCGCCGATCAGTTCCTGGCGTTTGTGTTCGGCCTGTTCGGCGTAACCTTTGGAGGCAAATGGCTGGCCGCAGCAAAGGTTGTCCTGATTGTCTGGAAAGACCACTTGGTAACCGGCCTTTTCCAGCAGCCCACGGGTTTTGTCGTACAGCGACATCTGCTCTTTATCGCCCGCCGCCGGGCCCATTGCCCGTGAGACGCAAGCCGCCAGGTACACCACCCGCGGGCGTTCGTCCGATACGGTCGGGCTGAAGCGAATGGCTTTTTCCGGTTGCGGCATCGCGTTGGTCCATTGTGGGACCTGGCCTTTGGATAACCGTGTCAATGTCGCCGACAGCTTGGCCAACCGTGGCGCCCCCAACAGCATCCGCGCGCCATTGGCCACGTGCAGGGTGAAGCGCGCACCTTGCAGTGCGGTGGCGAAATTTCCTTCCAGCCAATTGGCGGTTTTCGTGTGCGTCGCCTTACGGCTGCGCAGCTTTTTCACCAGGTCGCCGGTGTTGATTCCTACAGGACAACGTTGCGCACACAACCCGGTCGCGGCGCAGGTGTCGATGCCTTGGTATTCGTAAGCGGCTTCAAGTTCGCGGGTGTCGACACCGGCACGTTTCTTCGCCTGAATGTCACGCCAGATAACGATGCGCTGACGCGGGCTCAGGGTCAGTCCTTTCGACGGACAGACCGGCTCGCAAAACCCGCACTCGATGCACTTATCCACAATCTCGTCAGCGGCGGGCAGCGGCTTCAGGTGTTTGAGGTGGATTTGCGGGTCGTCGCTGAGCACCACGTCCGGGTTAAGGATGCCGTTGGGGTCGAGCAATCGCTTGAGCTGCCACATCAACTGATAGGCATCGCTGCCCCATTCCAGTTCGACGAAGGGCGCCATATTCCGCCCGGTCCCATGTTCCGCCTTCAGCGAACCACCGAACTCCACGGCCACCAGTTGCGCCACGTCATCCATGAACGCCTGATAGCGTGCGACTTCTTCCGGGTTGTTGAAGCCTTGGGTGAAGACGAAGTGCAGATTGCCTTCCAGGGCGTGTCCGAAAAGGATCGCTTCGTCGTAGTGATGTTTGTCGAACAGCTCGATCAAGCGGTTCACGCCGATCGCCAGTTGTTCCACCGGGAAGGTCACGTCTTCGATGATCACCGTGGTCCCGGTTTTGCGCACCGCGCCGACTGCCGGGAAGGTGTCCTTGCGGATCGCCCAGAGCCGGGCGTTTTCCAGCGGGTCTTCGGTGAAGTCGACTTGTTTTTCCACCGGGAACGAAGCCACGGACGCCATGATCTGCGCCAGTTGTTCGCGCAACAACGTGGACGAGGCCGCGCGGGATTCAATCAGCAGGGCGCAGGCATTGTTCGACAGCTGCTGTACGAAAGCGGGCATGCCGGGTTTGTCCTGCACCGAGCGCAGGCTGCGGCGGTCCAGCAGCTCCACGGCCGACACCGGTTGGCTTTTCAGCACGGTGACGGCGTTGCAGCAGGTTTCCACGTCCGGGAACACGATCAGCGCCGAGGCTTTGTTCGGGTGGTCGATCACCGTGTCGTAAGTCACCGCGCTGATGAAGCCGAGCGTGCCTTCGGAGCCCACCAGCAAATGGCTCAAGATATCCACAGGCTCGTCGAAATCCACCAGGGCGTTGAGTGACAGGCCGGTGGTATTTTTCAGACGGTATTTGTGGCGGATTCTGGCAGCCAGTTCGGCATTGGCGCGGGTCTCGCGGCCCAACGTCGCCAGACGCTCCAGCAGTTCGGCATGGCTCTGGCGAAACGCCTCGACACTGTCGGCATCTTCGGTATCGAGTCGGCTGCCATCGGCCAGCACCAGACGAATGCCGGCCAGGGTGTGATAGGTATTTTGCGCCGTACCGCAGCACATGCCACTGGCATTGTTGGCGACGATGCCGCCGATCTTGCAGGCGTTGATCGAGGCCGGGTCCGGGCCGATCTTGCGCCCGAACGGCGCCAACCACGCATTGGCCTGGGCGCCGATCACGCCGGGTTGCAGGCGGATTTGCGTGCCTTGGCCACGGATCTCGCGACCGTTCCAGTTATCTCCCAGCACGATCAAAACTGAATCGCTGATGGCCTGCCCGGACAGGCTGGTGCCCGCCGCGCGAAAGGTCACCGGGACCTGATCCCGTTGCGCCAGTTTCAGCAGCGCGACCACTTCGTCTTCGGACTCGACACGAATCACCAGTTGCGGAATCAGCCGATAGAAACTGGCGTCGGTGCCGAATGCCAGCGTCGATAGCGGGTCGTCGAAACGTCGGTCCTGGGGTATCAGTTGCTGCGCATCACGCAGGAAAGTCGAGGGTAACGTCATTGATCCTCCAGGATCAGCACCACCAGGTCCTTTGGACCGTGGGCGCCGTAAGCCAGGACTTGCTCGATGTCGGCAGTCTTCGACGGACCAGACACCAGCAAGGCGTTGGTCGGCATGCCCTGGGCCCATTCGAATTCCTGCTGCACTTGATAGAAGTTGTCGCGGATTTCACTGGCCTTGAGCAGGGCGAAATGCACCGGCGGCACCAGGCTCATCAAACGCGGTTCTTCCCGCGTCGGCCAAAGAATCAGGCTACCCGTCGCGGCGATTGCGCCGAGTGTAGTCGTGAGGCTGGCCGGGGTGTCGTTAAACAGTTCGGCTTTCCAGTCTTCTATCGGGCGGTCGTAGGATTTGAGCGTCGGCAGGCCGGGATTGTTCGACCAGTGTTGAGTGACACGTTGCCCATGCGCTGTCGTCGGCGCGATCAACAGGCTCGGCAACTGACGATCTCGCAACAGTTGGGCTAACAACTCAGGCCAATCTTCGCCCGAGGTCAGATGGATTTCGGTGTGCACCGCTTCCATCAGTTTGCGCAATTGCGGGATGCGTTGTTCGGGCGCGTAGGTGTAAGGGGCGGTCAGCAGTTCCACATCGAACTCGTCAGGCACCGGCGTCGTTCCGGTCAGACTTTTCCGCAATTTGCCGAGGATATTTTGCTTGGCGCTCATCAACGATCTCCCTGTTTGGCCAAGTGCTCGCGGGCCAGGTCATGCAGCGAGCGGGCAGCGGGTTTTGGTGCGCTGTGGTTTTGCGTCCACGGGCCGACATTGCTCGGTGCAAGCGCGCGCAGGCGCGTGGCGAAGAAGCCGAACAAACGATAGAGCGTCGGCGAGCTGTTGAGTCGCGCCCAGGCGTTCCAGATAAAGCGTTCCTTGCGCGAATACTTGCTGCCCTGGCCGCGCATGACTTGATGCGGGCTGTCCGGGGCCTTGACGTTTTCTTCCCGCAGGCGCCGCAGCAGTGCCGGAATCGGAATTTTTACCGGGCAGACTTCACCGCAGGCGCCGCACAACGACGATGCACTCGGGTGATCCGGGACTTTCGCCAGGCCAACCATGTGCGGGGTGATGATTTTTCCGATAGGCCCAGGGTAAACCTCCCCATAGGCGTGGCCGCCGATTCGGGTGTAGACCGGGCAATGATTCATACAGGCGCCGCAGCGGATGCAGTTCAGGGTCTGGCGCAATTCGCTGTCGGCGAAGGCCTGGCTGCGACCGTTGTCGAGCAATACCAGGTGCACTTCTTGCGGGCCGTCAAGTTCATGCGCCTTGCGCGGGCCGGAGATCATGTTGACGTAGGTGGTGATGGGTTGGCCGAGGGCCGAACGAGTCAGCAGCGATAGCAGCGGGACGACGTCGCGCAGGTTTTCAACGACTTTTTCGATGCCGGTGACGGCTATGTGCACCGGCGGGACCGTGGTGGTCATGCGCCCGTTGCCTTCGTTTTCCACCAGCAGCAGGGTGCCGGTTTCCGCCACGGCGAAGTTGACACCGGAGACGCCGATGTCTGCTTCGAAGAATTTCTGTCGCAAGACTTTGCGACCGATCTGAATGAGTTGGTCAACGTCCTTGGTGTATTCCACGCCAAGTTTGTCGTGGAACAAGGACGCGACCTGACCGGCGTTCTTGTGGATCGCCGGCATAATGATGTGTGAAGGCTTCTCGTGGTCGAGCTGGACGATGTACTCGCCCATGTCCGATTCCAGGCATTCAATGCCTTGATCAGCGAGGAAATGATTCATCTCCATCTCTTCGCTGACCATCGATTTGCCCTTGATCACTTGCCGCCCCTCGTGAGCGCGGATGATCGATAAGACGATGCCGTTGGCCTCGTCCACCGTTTCCGCCCAGTGCACTGTCACACCGTTGCGGATCAGGTTTTGTTCAAGCAGCTCGAGCAGGTCGGGCAACTTGGATAACGCACGGGCGCGGACAGCATTGCCCAGCACTCGCAAATGTTCTCTTTCATGGGCATCGCTGAAAGACGCGGCCCGTTTTGTCATCAGTGAATCCATCGCGCTGCGAAAGTTATTTCGCAGTTGCGTGTCAGCCAAAGCCTCATGAGCCCGGCCGCGAAAATCTTCTTCCACGGCAACCGTAGGAATAATCGCGGAAGCGTTCATCGAACACCCCCGGTGCGTTGCCAAAGGAAACTGGCCAGATGTTGGCCGCGCAACGCTTCCTTTTGTTTCTCCAGAGAGCCGTTGATGTTCATCAAGCAACCGCAATCGGCACTGAGTACCTGATGCGCGCCGGATTCCTTCAGCGACCGGGTCTTGTCCGCCACCATAGCGCCGGAAATGTCTGGCATACGGACGCTGAAAGTCCCGCCAAAGCCACAGCATTCACTTTCGTGGCTGTGATCGACCCGTTCTACGTTGCCCAACTGCGCCAGCAACTCGCGACCGTGCAGGTGAGTGTTCATCTCCCGGCGGGCTGAACACGAGGTGTGCAGCGCCACTTTTACCGGTGCGCCGCGGTCCTTGAGCTGCACCTTGCAGACAAAGAGCAAGAACTCCGCCAATTCATAAGTCCGGGCTGCAAGCGCCTGAACCTGTTTCAACGTGTCCGGCTCGTCCTTGAACAAGTCGGCATAGTGCTCGCGCAACATGCCCGCGCAAGAACCCGACGGCACCACCACCGGGTAATCCCCGGCAAACAGCGCCAGTTGCGAGCGCGCCACGGTCCGGGCCTGTTCGGTGTAACCCGAGGTGTAGGCCGGTTGCCCGCAGCAGCTTTGCCCTTGCGGATACTCGACACGAATGCCTTCGCGTTCCAGCAGGTGAATCGCGTCCATCCCGGCTTCGGGGTAGAACAAATCCACCACGCAGGTCCCGAACAGGTACACCCGTGACGGTTTTTCGCCAGGGTATTGCCGAGGCTTGGGCAGTGGCGGGGCGACGCGGGTCGCGTTTGGCACCGCGTTGTAAAAAAGCTCGCTCATCAGGCGTGTCTCCGGGTGGTCCCGGTTATCCGTCTGAGGCTGCTGAATATAGAGAGAGAAGCTTTCAGCAGCCTTACAGACCGGGTTGTGAATAGCTGACGCCGGAATCGTGGTCCGGCGTCGGTTTTTTCCGTGTTGCTTGTAGGCTTAGTGCACCAGCATGCCGGTGAGCCAATAGGCCTGGACGTAGGTGATCACGCCCACGATTGTTGCGAAGAACAGGCTGTGCTTGAGGGTGAAGCGGAACAGGTCCGACTCCTTGCCCACCAGCCCGGTCGCGGCGCAGGCCACGGCGATGGATTGCGGCGAAATCATCTTGCCGGTTACGCCGCCGCTGGTGTTCGCCGCCACCAGCAACACATCGCTGACGCCGATCTGGTGTGCGGTGGTGGCTTGCAACGAACTGAACAGCGCATTGGACGAAGTATCGGAACCGGTCAGGAACACGCCCAGCCAACCGAGGAACGGCGAGAAGAACGGGAATGCCGCGCCGGTTGCGGCCAGGACCAGGGCCATGGTCGACGACATGCCCGAGTAGTTGGTAACGAAGGCAAACGCCAACACCATGCCGATGGACAGAATCGGCCAGCGCAGTTCGTAGAAGGTCTCTTTCAAAGTGGTAAGACCAATTTTGAAGTTGATCTTCAGCACCAGCATCGAGATCAGCGCCGAAAAGAAAATCGCCGTGCCGGTCGCGGAAATCGGGTCAAGTTTGAATACGGCTGGAAGGGCGGTCGGAGCCGTCACGATCGGCGCGACCTTGATCACCATTTGGTCCAGGTGCGGGATGGCGAAGTTGAACACCCAGCTGTACATCGAACCGCCCGCGGCAAACATGGCCTTGAACGGTTTCAGGGTCCAGATCGTGACCAGCACGGTGAGGATCAGGAACGGCGACCAGGCCTTGAAAATTTCCAGCAGGCTGTAGGGCGAAGCCACGGTGGTGCGCTTCTGGCCGAATCCTCCGACGCTGGCGGTGACCACGGACGCCGAGACGGCGCCGGCGACGTGTTGGCCGGCGGCGCGTTTCGGCTGCCAGACTTTCAGGAACAGGGTCAGCGACACCAGGCTGACCAGCGCCGAGGTGATGTCCGGCAGCTCCGGGCCGATGAAGTTCGACGTGAAGTATTGGGTCACGGCAAAGCTCAAACCCGCCACCAGTGCGGCCGGCCAGGTTTCGCGAACGCCGCGCAGGCCATCCATCATGAACACCAGCCAGAACGGCACGAACAGCGACAGCAGCGGCAGTTGGCGACCGGCCATGGCGCCGATCTTGAACGCGTCGATGCCGGTGACTTGTCCGGCGACGATGATCGGAATCCCCAGGGCGCCGAACGCGACGGGCGCGGTGTTGGCAATCAGGCACAGGCCGGCGGCGTACAGCGGGTTAAAACCCAGTCCTACCAGCAGCGCGGCGGTAATCGCTACCGGCGCACCGAAACCGGCGGCACCTTCCAGGAACGCGCCGAAGCAGAAGCCGATCAGCAGAACCTGCAAGCGCTGGTCGTCGGTGATCGACAGCACTGAGCTGCGGATCACTTCGAACTGCCCGCTCTTGACCGTCAGTTTGTAGAGGAACACCGCCGCGACGATGATCCAGGCAATCGGCCACAAGCCGTAGGCGAAGCCATACCCGGCGGCGGCGAAGGCCATATCGACCGGCATCTGGAAGGCGAAGATCGCCACCGCAATCGATAACGCCAGGGTGATGCTGCCGGCCACATGGCCTTTGAGGCGAAACACGGCCAAGGCCAGGAAGAAAAATACGATGGGGATGACGGCCGCGAGCGCGGACACGCCGAGACTGCCGAGCGGGCTGTAGAGCTGTTGCCAGGTTTGCATATGGGGTGGCCCCTAATTGTTGTTGGTCAGGCACTGTCAGCGTTCTTGGTTAATTGGTAATACCAATTTACAATCGCTGTTGGCTAGGGTAAAAGCCTTGAAGGCGGTGTGTCAATTTGTCGCCCTAAAACTTTTGTCGAATAAGCGGTGCAGAACGCATCTGAGCTGTTCGCTCAGGCGTCGTCTGGTAGGTGCTGCCGCAGCGCCGATAGGCCAGAATAGAGAGCCCGGCGAGCTGCCGGGATCGTGGAGAATTGAGTTATGGGGTTTGATCAGATTCGTCAGCGCCGTTTGTCTGACGATATTGTCGAGCGGCTCGAGGGGATGATTCTCGAGGGCACGCTGAAGTCCGGCGAGCGCTTGCCGGCCGAACGCGCGTTGGCCGAGCAGTTCGGCGTATCACGCCCTTCGTTGCGCGAAGCGATTCAGAAACTGGCGGCCAAGGGCTTGCTGGTCAGTCGCCAGGGCGGTGGCAATTATGTGGTGGATTCCCTGGGCTCGACCTTCAGCGATCCGCTGCTGCATCTGCTGGAAAGTAACCCCGAGGCCCAGCGCGACCTGCTGGAGTTTCGTCATACGCTGGAAGCGTCCTGCGCTTATTACGCGGCGTTGCGTGCTACGGATGTTGATCGCGAACGGCTGACGGCGGCATTCGACGAATTGCAGGATTGCTACACCCGTCACGATGAGGTGAGCCGGATAGAAGAGGGCGCGGCGGATGCAAAATTCCACCTGGCCATCGCCGAAGCCAGCCACAACGCCGTGTTGTTGCACACCATTCGCGGGCTGTTCGACCTGCTCAAGCGCAACGTGGTGACCAACATTGGCGGCATGTACAAACAACGTACCGAGACGCGGGACATGCTGATCAGTCAGCATCGCGAGTTGTACCTGGCGATTATCGAAGGGCGGGCGGAGCAGGCGCGGGAAGTCTCCAGTCGTCACATTTTGTATGTGCAGGAAGTGCTGGAAGAAGTGCGTCAGGAAGTGCAGCGCATGGCTCGGGCGGAGCGGCGCAAGGGGATGTGATTTCGTCGATGGGTTTCAATGTGGCGAGGGAGCTTGCTCCCGCTGGGGTGCGAAGCGGCCCTCGCTTGGGCGACGGCTTCGCAGCCGAACGGGAGCAAGCTCCCTCGCCACAGGAGCCGGGATCAGGCCAGAAGACTAATCTTCCTTGCCCTTGTTCCGCACCGCACGCTGCAACTCGCGACCGGCGTCGCGTTCGCGCTCGGTATCACGCTTGTCGTATTCCTTCTTGCCCTTACCCAGAGCGATCTCGCACTTGACCATGTGCTTGCTCCAGTACCAGGACAGGCATACGCAGGCGTAACCTTTTTGCTGCACGGCCGTGGCGAGCTTTTCCAGCTCGCGGCGGTTGAGCAGCAATTTGCGGGTGCGGGTCGGATCTGCGATGACGTGGGTGCTGGCCGTCATCAGCGGCGTAATGTGGCTGCCGAGCAGCCAAGCTTCGCCATCCTTGAGCAGGACATAACTGTCAACCAGTTGCAGCTTGCTTGCCCGCAGACTTTTTACTTCCCAGCCGGCCAGGACCAGACCAGCCTCGAACTTATGCTCGATGAAGTAATCGTGTCGCGCCTTTTTATTTTGCGCGATGGTCCCTGTTGGGTGTTTCTTCTGTTTAGCCATAGGGGCGGCATTATAGGGAGTTGCACGCAAGTCGGCTACGGTATCGCTACGTGCTTGAGCAGGTTGATTGAATCCCGGACAATGCGGCCTCTTTTTTGAACGCTTGGGCGTGATAACGATGTCGACAGACAAGGTTTCTGTCCACGGCAGTTGGGCTAGCCGCTGGGTCTTCATACTCGCCGCGACCGGTTCGGCCGTGGGCCTGGGTAGCATCTGGAAATTCCCGTACATGGTCGGCGTCTATGGCGGCGGTGCGTTCGTGCTCATGTTTCTGGCCTGCATCGCGTTGATCGGTGTGCCGGTCATGCTGGCCGAAACCCTGATTGGCCGCCGCGCCCGGCAAAGTCCGGCCAACGCCTTGAAGGTATTGGCGCTGGAGGCGGGGCATTCCGGGAGATGGTCCTGGGGCGCGTTCGCGGGGATGATCACGGCGTTGCTGATCCTGTCTTTCTATAGTGTGGTCGGCGGCTGGTCGCTGGATTACATCATCGACATGGGCCGTGGCGACTTTCAGGGCGTGACGGCGGATCAGGTTGGCGCGTATTTCGGCAATGTGATCGCCGATCCATGGCGCCTGACACTTTGGCACACGATTTTCATGCTGCTGTCCGCCGTGGTGATCGCCAAAGGCGTGGTCGCCGGGCTTGAGCGCAGCCTGCGCATCATGATGCCGCTGCTGTTCGTGATGGTGATTGTGCTGCTGGGTTACAGCATGACCACCGGCCACTTCATGGAAGGCGTGCATTTCATGTTCGACTTCCACCCGGAAAAAGTCCTCGACGGCTTGCTGCCCGCCATGGGGCACGCGTTCTTCTCCCTGAGCGTGGGCGTTGGTTCGATCATGATCTACGGCGCTTATATGCCGAAGAACTCGTCGATTTCCGGCACAGTGGTTGGCGTGGCGCTGCTCGATACCTTTGTATCGTTGGTGGCCGGTCTGGCATTGTTTCCGATTGTGTTCGCAGCGGGCCTGAACCCGAGCGAAGGTCCTGGCTTGATGTTCGTCAGCCTGCCATTTGCCTTTGGTAACGTAGCGTTCGGTCAGTTGATGGGCGTAGTGTTCTTCGTACTGGTGGCGGTTGCGGCCTGGAGTTCGGCGATTTCATTGCTCGAACCGATGGTGGCGTATCTGGTTGAGCGCACCAAAATCAGCCGTGCCTGGGTGACTTTCTGGCTGGCATTCATCTGCTGGTTCGTCGGTCTGGGCACGGTGTTTTCCTTCAATATCTGGAAGGAAGCCAAATTTTTCGTGAACGAAGGCGGGATGTTCCATCTCTACCAATGGGGAGCTGCTGGCGGTCTGGACTTCTTTGGTGTGATCGATTTCTTCACCTCACGGATCATGTTGCCACTCGGTGGTTTGTGTTTCGTGGTGTTTGCAGGCTGGATCATGGGGCGTGAAGCGGTGCGCGACGAGTTGTCGATCCGCAGCCCGGTTCTGTTTGCCCTGTCTTTGTTCTTGATGCGCTATGTGGCGCCCATCGGCATTCTCGTAGTGTTTGCCGCCCAGCTGTGGAAGTGACGCTGACATGACGACACATATTCAACGGTCGGCCCTGTTGCCGTACCCGGCGCAAGCCCTCTATGACCTGGTCAACGACGTGGCGCGTTATCCGGAATTCCTGCCGTGGTGCTCCGCGGCGGAGGTTCTGGAGAGCTCCCCTGAACACATGCGTGCCAGTGTCGGCGTGGCCAAGGGTGGGCTGAGCCAGCATTTCGTGACGCGCAACACCCTGGTGCCCGGGCATTCGATCGAGATGAACCTCGAGGAAGGCCCGTTCAACCAGTTGCATGGCGTCTGGGTGTTCAAGCCTTTGGGTGAGAAGGCCTGCAAAATAAGCCTGGACCTGTCGTTCGACTACGCCGGGCCAATCGTGCGGGCGACGCTGGGGCCGCTATTCAATCAGGCCGCCAATACGCTGGTGGACGCGTTCTGTCAGCGCGCCAAGCAGATGCATGGTTGAGTCGGTGATCGAGGTTGAAGTGGTGTATGCCGCCGTCGATCGTCAGGTGTTGCTGAGCGTGACGGTGCCGGCGGGTGCGACGGTTCGGGATGCGTTACGCAAATCCGGCGTAGGTGCCGAGTTTCCTGAACTGGACTTGGCCAGTTGTCCGGTCGGGATCTTCGGCAAGGCGATTGCGGATCCTGACGCTCGCGTGGTTCTGGCGGGCGAGCGCATCGAGATTTACCGCCCGTTGCTCGCCGATCCAAAAGAAGTTCGCCGCTTGCGCGCTGCCAAGGCCGCCGAGGCCAAAGCGCGAAATCAGTGATCCACTAATCGCCAGACAATAAAAAACCCGGACATGCCGGGTTTTTTATTGCGTCGCAAATTATTGCGGCGTGGTGTCCAGCGGTTCCGGACTTGGGACGGGAACGGTTTCTACGCCGTCGACGTCCTTCTGGATCTGGTCCAGCAGCGAACCTGGCTTCACCGGTTTTTCCGGTTTTGGCTTCTCGGTGTTTTCTGCAGGAGCGGTCACGGTAGTGCCGGGTTCCTTGCCGAGAATGGCTTCGTCGCGGCTCACGCCAGGCATGAAGTCGCCTGACAGGCTGACAAGCTGGTCATTAGGGTTGAAGATAACGCTTATGCGTTCCTGTTGGCGTTCACCACCACCCGGTTGCAGGCTATACAGGTAATCCCAGCGATCGGCATGGAACGTGTCGGTCAGCAGAGGGTTGCCCATGATAAACCGTACTTGCCGACGGGTCATTCCCGGGCGTAACTGGTCTATCATGTCCTGCGTGACGACATTGCCCTGCTGGATGTCGATTTTGTAAACCCCGGGGAATGAACAACCGGCGAGTGCGAGCAGTCCCACGAAGGTGAAACTGGTTAGCAAGAGCTTGGTGTTTTGCATCGGTGGGCGACTTCCACTATCTTGGCTGGGACAACGTAAACGCCGATCATACCCGCATTAAGAGAAGCTGCGAAGCAGCATCGCGAGAAAGCTGACCATGGTTGAAAATAGCGAACTACGAAAAGCCGGCCTCAAAGTGACCCTGCCACGGGTCAAAATTCTGCAAATGCTCGATTCCGCCGAGCAACGCCACATGAGTGCCGAGGATGTCTACAAGGCCCTGATGGAGGCTGGTGAGGACGTCGGTCTGGCCACGGTTTACCGTGTACTGACTCAGTTCGAGGCAGCTGGCCTTGTGGTGCGACACAACTTCGACGGCGGTCACGCGGTCTTCGAACTGGACGACGGCAAGCATCACGACCATATGGTCAACGTCGAAACCAGTGAAGTGATCGAATTCTTCGACGAAGAAATCGAGCGTCTTCAGAAGGCGATCGTCGATAAGTACGGTTTCGAGATGGTGGATCACAATCTCGTGCTGTACGTACGCAAGAAAAAGTAAGTATGTCGCGCGAACAGGATGTTCGCGAAACGAGCGAAGGCGACCCCAGGGTCGCCTTCGTGCTTTCTGCCGCGCTTAAATTTTCGCGGTGATGACCATTTTCTTCGCGTGAGCCAGGGATTCCTTCGTGAGATCGATGCCCCCGAGCATACGCGCGACTTCTTCGACACGATGGGTTTTGCTCAACTTGGACACCGCCGTGTGGGTGGCATCTTCGCCGCGTACTTTGTGCACGAATAAATGCTGGTGACCTTGCGCCGCCACTTGCGGCAGGTGAGTGACCGTTAATACCTGCCCGCGCTCCCCGAGTCGTCTCAGCAACTGGCCGACGATCTCGGCAGTCGGCCCGCCGATGCCCACGTCCACTTCGTCGAACACCAGAGTTGGAACCCGGGAGGTCTGTGCGGTGATGACCTGGATCGCAAGGCTGATTCGGGACAGTTCGCCGCCCGACGCCACTTTCGCCAAGGCTTTCATCGGTTGTCCGGGGTTGGCGCTGACCAACAGTTCTACCTGTTCAAGTCCATTGGGCAGCAATTCATTGCTGGTATTGGGGCGCAACTCGATGGTGAAGCGCCCGCCGGGCATGCCCAGACGCTGGATTTCCTGTTCCACCGCGCTGGCCAGACTGCCTGAGGCTTGATGGCGCAGGTCGCTCAGGTCGCGCGCCTTCGCTTGATAATGACGGGCATAGGACGCCAGTTCATCGCTCAGGCGTTCGATGGATTCGTCGTTGGCATTGAGAGTTTCGATTTCATCCAGCAGCTTTTGCTGCATCTCGGCGACTTCGGTTGGCTGGATGCGGTGTTTGCGCGCCAGGGTGTAGATCGCGTCGAGACGTTCTTCCAGGTATTGCAGGCGTGCCGGGTCGGCGTCGAAGTTGTCGAGGAAGCGGTTCAGTTCGCCGACGGCTTCTTCAACCTGGATCTGCGCACTGGTCAGCAGGCTGCTGGCCCTCCCCCAGGGCGCTGATCGAGTTGTTCACGCTCGACAGCCGGTTGAGGCTGGCGGTCAGTGCGTTGAGTACATTGCCGGAATCACTTTCGCTGCATTGCTCGACCACTTGTCGGCAGATGCCTAGCAGCGTTTCCGCATTGGTCAGGTTCTTGTGTTCCTGTTCCAGTTGCTCCAGTTCGTTTTCGCCGAGGCCGAGGTTTTCCAGCTCTTCAAGTTGATAGCTCAGCAATTGGTGGCGAGCACGCTGCTCGTCGCCGGAGTTGGAGAGGCGTTCCAGCTCCTGACGAGTCTGGCGCCAGCGCTGGGCCGCCAGCTGAACCTGGCGGGCAAGGTCCGTGGCGCCGGCGTACTCGTCGAGCAAGCGGCGGTGGGTATCGGTCTTGAGGAGGGATTGGTGTTCGTGCTGGCTGTGGATATCGATCAGCAATTCGCCCAAAGCCTTGAGATCGCCAAGCGGGCAGGGCGTGCCGTTGATATAGCCGCGTGAACGGCCTTCAGCGGTGATCACCCGGCGCAGGATGCACGGGCCGTCGCTTTCCAGGTCGCGTTCGGCCAGCCAGGCACTGGCTTCCGGTATATCGATCAGGTCAAAGGTCGCCAGGATATCGGCCTTGTCGGCGCCGGGGCGAACCACGCCGCTGTCGGCGCGATCGCCCAGGGTCAGGCCCAGGGCGTCGAGCATGATCGACTTGCCGGCGCCGGTTTCCCCTGTGATCACGCTCATCCCGCGATCGAGTTCGAGATCGAGATGTTCAACGATGGCGTAGTTGTGTACGGACAGGTGCACCAGCATAAAGGCCGCTCCCAGGCTTTAGGTCTGGTTATTTATACAGTGTTTTATTTGTGGCTGACAATGCCCTCGCTTAGCTCGTTTTGCTTGATCCGACGAAATCGTTAGCGCATCAGGGAATGACAATGCAGTGCTTTTTGTAGGGTTAATCACCGCAAACCCCTTGAAGCTGAATTTTGCGACCCCATATAGCTGGGCAGAAGCGCGAGTTGAGCTCGCGGACGTTATTGAAAGGAGAAATTCTATGGCTGACGAACAGACAGTGGATACGCAAAATCTCGACGCCGATCAGGCCGCCCAGGTTTCGGGTGATGAACTGGCGGCGCGTGTACAAGTGCTCGAAGAGCAACTGGCGGGTGCTCATGATCAGGCTTTGCGTGTAGCGGCTGATCTGCAGAACGTCCGCCGTCGCGCCGAGCAGGATGTCGAAAAGGCTCACAAATTCGCGCTGGAAAAATTCGCCGGCGACCTGCTGCCGATCATCGACAGCCTGGAGCGTGGCCTGGAGTTGTCCAATCCGGATGACGAAAGCATCCGCCCAATGCGCGAAGGCATCGAGCTGACCCTGAAAATGTTCCAGGACACCCTGAAGCGTTATCAGTTGGAAGCAATCGATCCGCATGGCGAACCGTTCAACGCCGTTCATCATCAGGCAATGGCCATGCAAGAAAGCGCCGATGTCGAGCCGAACAGCGTGCTCAAGGTGTTTCAGAAGGGCTATCAGCTTAACGGTCGTTTGCTGCGCCCGGCCATGGTTGTGGTCAGCAAGGCACCTGCGCCGGTTTCGCCTTCGATTGATGAGCAGGCTTGAAATCAGCCGCAAGGCCCCCATTTATAAGTCAAGCGTTTAAGTGCTACCGCAGTTAGCCACCACTGCTGCGGCAACCAAATCCAAAGTTTCGGGAGAGTTAACATGGGCAAAATTATCGGTATCGACCTGGGGACCACCAACTCCTGCGTCTCCGTGCTGGAAAACGGCGTAGCCAAAGTCATTGAAAACGCTGAAGGCGCGCGTACCACGCCGTCGATCATCGCTTACGCCAACGATGGTGAGATCCTCGTTGGTCAATCGGCCAAGCGTCAGGCTGTGACCAATCCGCACAACACCCTGTATGCGGTGAAGCGTCTGATCGGTCGTAAGTTCGACGAAGAAGTCGTACAGAAAGACATCAAGATGGTCCCGTACAAAATCGCCAAGGCTGACAACGGCGACGCATGGGTTGAAGTGAACGGCCAGAAAATGTCGCCGCCACAGATCTCGGCTGAAATCCTGAAGAAAATGAAGAAGACCGCCGAAGACTACCTCGGCGAGCCAGTGACCGAAGCGGTGATCACCGTTCCGGCCTACTTCAACGACAGCCAGCGTCAGGCCACCAAAGACGCCGGCCGCATCGCGGGCCTGGACGTTAAACGTATCATCAACGAACCCACCGCAGCCGCTCTGGCTTACGGTATGGACAAGGCGAAGGGCGATCACACCGTGATCGTTTACGACCTGGGCGGCGGTACTTTCGACGTTTCCGTAATCGAAATCGCTGAAGTCGATGGCGAGCACCAGTTCGAAGTGTTGGCCACCAACGGTGACACGTTCCTGGGTGGTGAAGACTTTGACATTCGTCTGATCGACTACCTCGTCGACGAATTCAAGAAAGAAAGCGGCATGAACCTCAAAGGTGACCCGCTGGCCATGCAGCGCCTGAAAGAAGCCGCTGAAAAAGCCAAGATCGAACTGTCTTCGAGCAATTCGACCGACGTGAACCTGCCGTACATCACTGCAGACGCCACCGGTCCTAAGCACTTGAACGTGAAAATCTCCCGCGCCAAGCTTGAAGCGCTGGTGGAAGACCTGGTTCAACGCACCATCGAACCTTGCCGCATCGCTCTGAAAGACTCCGGTATCGACGTTGGCGCAATCAACGACGTGATCCTGGTCGGCGGTCAGACCCGTATGCCACTGGTTCAGAAGCTGGTGACCGAGTTCTTCGGTAAAGAAGCGCGTAAAGACGTGAACCCGGACGAAGCCGTTGCCATGGGTGCTGCTATCCAGGGCGCGGTATTGGCCGGCGACGTGAAAGACGTTCTGCTGTTGGACGTCAGCCCACTGACCCTGGGTATCGAAACCATGGGCGGCGTGATGACCGCGCTGATCGAGAAAAACACCACGATTCCTACCAAGAAATCGCAAGTGTTCTCGACTGCCGACGACAACCAGGGCGCTGTGACTATTCACGTGTTGCAAGGTGAGCGTAAGCAAGCGGCTCAGAACAAGTCCCTGGGCAAGTTCGACCTGGCCGAGATTCCACCAGCACCACGTGGCGTGCCACAAATTGAAGTGACCTTCGACATCGACGCCAACGGCATCCTGCACGTAGGCGCCAAAGACAAGGCTACCGGCAAGACTCAGTCGATCGTGATCAAGGCCAACTCGGGTCTGTCCGAGGAAGAAATTCAGCAGATGATTCGCGATGCTGAAGCCAACGTCGACGCCGATCGTCAGTTCGAAGAGCTGGCCGCTGCCCGTAACCAGGGCGATGCACTGGTTCACTCGACGCGCAAAATGGTCGCTGATGCTGGCGACAAAGTAAGCGCTGAAGAGAAGACTGCAATCGAAGCAGCCGTTGTTGCCCTGGAAGCCGCCGTCAAAGGCGACGACAAGGCTGCAATCGACGCCAAGGTTGAAGAACTGTCGAAAGTCTCCGCGCCAGTGGCTCAGAAAATGTACGCCGAACAGGCCCAGCCTGCTGAAGGCGCTGCACCGCAAGGCGAATCGGCTGAGAAGGCTGACGACGTCGTCGACGCTGAGTTCGAAGAAGTCAAAGACCACAAGTAAGTTGTTGGTCGGCCGGTTGACTGCCTTTGGGCGGTGACTGGTAGGATGTCGCCGCGCGGGAGCTTGCTCCCGCGTTGGCGTGTCTGGAGTTAGCGATTTTTTACAGCATGCGACAACGCTCGGGTGCTGGCGGTATGGCCGGGAATGCTCCTGCTTTTCGCGCCGAAAGTACCGCAATGAACAAAGACCAGGATCGTTGAATTGACGTGAGTTGGGTCCGGGCCTGTATTGGGGCTCAACGAGTTTGGCGAAGCTCAGGAGGGGTTTGCCGAACGTCCTTAAGAGTGCAAAGACTTATGGCAAAGCGTGACTATTACGAAGTATTGGGTGTTGAGCGCGGCTCAAGCGAAGCAGACCTGAAAAAGGCCTACCGTCGCCTGGCGATGAAGCATCACCCGGACCGTAATCCCGATGACAAAGCATCGGAAGACATGTTCAAGGAGGCCAACGAGGCCTACGAAGTGCTGTCCGATTCCAGCAAGCGCGCGGCTTACGACCAGTACGGTCATGCCGGTGTCGACCCGAGCATGGGTGGCGGCGGTCCCGGTTTTGGCGGTCAGAACTTCTCCGATATCTTTGGCGATGTCTTCAGTGACTTCTTCGGTGGTGGTCGCGGTGGTTCTCGTGGCGGCGCTCAGCGCGGCAGCGACCTGCGTTACACCCTGGAGCTGAACCTGGAAGAAGCGGTGCGTGGCACGACCGTGAATATCCGCGTTCCGACACTGGTCAACTGCAAGCCTTGCGACGGTTCGGGGGCCAAGAAAGGCTCCTCGCCGATCACCTGCCCGACGTGCGGCGGTATCGGTCAGGTCCGTATGCAACAAGGCTTCTTCTCGGTGCAGCAGACTTGCCCGCGCTGCCATGGCCAGGGCAAGATCATTTCCGATCCGTGCGACTCCTGCCACGGCGAAGGTCGCGTCGAAGAGTACAAAACCCTTTCCGTCAAAGTGCCGGCCGGTGTTGATACCGGTGACCGCATTCGCCTGTCTGGCGAAGGCGAGGCGGGCGCCCAGGGTGGCCCAACTGGCGACCTGTACGTGGTGATCAACGTGCGCGAGCACGCGATCTTCCAGCGCGACGGCAAGCATCTGTTCTGCGAAGTGCCGATCAGTTTCGTCGACGCGGCATTGGGCGGCGAGCTGGAGATTCCGACCCTCGATGGTCGGGTCAAACTGAAAATCCCGGAAGGGACCCAGACCGGCAAACAGTTCCGTGTTCGCGGCAAAGGCGTTGCGCCGGTGCGTGGCGGCGGTGCGGGTGACTTGATGTGTCGCGTGGCGGTGGAAACCCCGGTCAACCTGGGTCGTCGTCAGCGTGAATTGCTCGAAGAGTTCCGCAGCTCCCTGGCGGACGACAACAGCCATTCGCCGAAAACCACCGGTTGGTTCGAAGGCGTGAAGCGCTTCTTCGGCGATTTGTAAGGAGTGAACATGCGACGTATTGCGGTGATGGGCGCTGCCGGGCGCATGGGCAAAATCCTGGTCGAAGCGGTGCAGCAACGCGCACCGTTGACCGGTCTGACGGCGGCCATCGTGCGCCCTGGCAGCACGCTGATTGGCGTGGATGCCGGGGAGCTGGCTTCCTTGGGGCGTATTGGTGTGCCGTTGTCCGGGCATGTAGAAGCGGTGGCTGAAGAGTTCGATGTGTTGATCGACTTCACGTTGCCGGAAGTCATGCTGAAAAACCTGGCGTTCTGCCGCAAGGCGGGCAAAGCCATGGTGATCGGTACGACCGGGCTGGACGCGGCGCAGAAGCAGTTGCTGGCCGAGGCGGGCAAGGATATTCCGATCGTGTTCGCGGCTAACTTCAGTGTGGGTGTGAACCTGTCATTGAAGCTGCTCGACATGGCGGCTCGTGTGCTGGGCGATGAGGCGGATATCGAAATCATCGAAGCGCACCATCGGCATAAGATCGATGCACCTTCCGGCACGGCGCTACGCATGGGTGAAGTCATCGCCAGCGCACTGGATCGTGATCTGCAGAAGGTTGCGGTTTATGGTCGTGAAGGCCATACCGGCGCTCGCGAGCGCGAAACCATCGGCTTTGCCACGGTTCGCGGTGGTGATGTGGTGGGGGATCATACGGTGCTGTTCGCCTGCGAGGGTGAGCGCCTTGAGATCACGCACAAGGCATCAAGCCGCATGACCTTCGCCAAGGGTGCGGTGCGTGCTGCATTGTGGCTGGATGGGCGTGAGCCTGGCCTCTACGACATGCAAGACGTACTCGACCTGCGTTAAGATGCGCCCGAAATCGGGTTCAAACCTTGCGTTTGAGCCCGGTTTTACACTGCCAGGCGACGTCCTGTCGCATTCCCCGGCCTTTAAGGCTCATTGGCGGTAGACCAAAAAAGCCTTTTTCTGTAAGCTACAGCTTTAGTGTGTCCACTAAAAGCGCGCAGAATTATTCGGTGAAGAAGCGGGGTGACGTGTCCATACGTCACTCCGCTTTTTTACAACCTGCGATCGCCCTTTCAGGCTTTATTTACGGGAGGTCTTCTTGACTAAGCCAGCCATACTCGCCCTTGCTGATGGCAGCATTTTTCGCGGCGAAGCCATTGGAGCCGACGGTCAGACCGTTGGAGAGGTGGTGTTCAACACCGCCATGACCGGCTATCAGGAAATCCTTACCGATCCTTCCTACGCCCAACAGATCGTTACCCTGACTTACCCGCACATCGGCAACACCGGTACTACACCGGAAGACGCCGAGTCCGACCGCGTCTGGTCCGCTGGTCTGGTCATCCGTGACTTGCCACTGGTTGCGAGCAACTGGCGTAACACGATGTCCTTGTCCGATTACCTGAAAGCCAACAACGTTGTGGCTATCGCTGGTATCGACACCCGCCGCCTGACACGCATCCTGCGTGAGAAAGGCGCGCAGAATGGCTGCATCATGGCCGGCGACAACATCTCCGAAGAAGCCGCCATCGCCGCTGCCCAGGGCTTCCCAGGCCTCAAGGGCATGGACCTGGCGAAAGTCGTCAGCACCAAAGAGAAGTACGAGTGGCGCTCGACTGTCTGGGACTTGAAAACCGACAGCCACGCGACCATCGACGCCTCCGAGCTGCCTTACCACGTGGTGGCCTACGACTACGGCGTCAAGCTGAACATCCTGCGCATGCTGGTCGCGCGCGGTTGCCGTGTGACCGTGGTGCCAGCCCAGACTCCTGCTGCTGACGTTCTGGCGCTGAAGCCGGACGGCGTGTTCCTGTCCAACGGCCCTGGTGACCCGGAGCCTTGCGACTACGCAATCCAGGCGATCAAGGACGTGCTCGAAACCGAGATTCCGGTGTTCGGCATCTGCCTCGGTCACCAACTGCTGGCCCTGGCCTCCGGCGCCAAGACCCTGAAAATGGGCCACGGCCACCACGGCGCCAACCACCCGGTCCAGGACCTGGACACCGGCGTTGTGATGATCACCAGCCAGAACCACGGTTTTGCGGTAGACGATGCGACCCTGCCAGCCAACGTCCGGGCGATCCACAAATCGCTGTTCGACGGCACCCTGCAAGGCATCGAGCGTACCGACAAGAGCGCCTTCAGCTTCCAGGGTCACCCTGAAGCCAGCCCTGGCCCGAACGACGTAGCGCCTCTGTTTGATCGCTTCATCAACGAAATGGCCAAGCGACGCTAATCGCTGGCACTGATGCAGCAAAGCTTGAGGGAGGTCCTGACACCAGCGACCCCCTCAAGGCTTAACAGATTGACAAGACGGCTTGCCGACTGACCTGCGGATTTGAGTGACAAACCCATGCCAAAACGTACAGACATAAAAAGCATCCTGATTCTCGGCGCTGGCCCGATCGTTATCGGCCAGGCTTGCGAATTCGACTACTCCGGCGCCCAGGCCTGCAAAGCCCTGCGCGAGGAGGGTTACCGCGTCATCCTGGTGAACTCCAACCCAGCGACCATCATGACCGACCCGGACATGGCCGACGCCACGTACATCGAGCCGATCAAGTGGCAGACCGTTGCCAAGATCATCGAGAAAGAGCGTCCGGACGCGCTGCTGCCGACCATGGGTGGCCAGACTGCCCTGAACTGCGCACTGGACCTGGAGCGCGAAGGCGTTCTGGAGAAGTTCGGCGTAGAGATGATCGGCGCCAACGCTGACACCATCGACAAGGCTGAAGACCGCTCGCGCTTTGACAAGGCGATGAAATCCATCGGCCTGGACTGCCCGCGCTCGGGTATCGCCCACAGCATGGAAGAGGCCAACGCAGTGCTCGAGAAGCTTGGCTTCCCGTGCATCATCCGTCCGTCCTTCACCATGGGTGGCACCGGCGGCGGCATCGCTTACAACCGCGAAGAGTTCGAAGAAATCTGCGCCCGTGGCCTGGACCTGTCGCCGACCAAAGAGCTGCTGATCGACGAATCCCTGATCGGCTGGAAAGAGTACGAGATGGAGGTTGTCCGCGATAAGAAGGACAACTGCATCATCGTCTGCTCCATCGAAAACTTCGACCCGATGGGTGTGCACACCGGTGACTCGATCACTGTTGCGCCAGCACAGACCCTGACGGACAAGGAATACCAGATCATGCGTAACGCCTCGTTGGCGGTACTGCGTGAAATCGGCGTGGAAACCGGCGGTTCCAACGTCCAGTTCGGCATTTGCCCGGACACTGGCCGTATGGTCGTGATCGAGATGAACCCGCGTGTATCCCGCTCTTCGGCGCTGGCCTCGAAAGCCACTGGTTTCCCGATCGCGCGTATCGCTGCCAAGCTGGCGATCGGCTACACCCTGGACGAGTTGCAGAACGAAATCACCGGCGGCGCTACGCCTGCGTCCTTCGAGCCGTCGATCGACTACGTCGTCACCAAGCTGCCACGCTTCGCCTTCGAAAAATTCCCGAAAGCCGACGCACGCCTGACCACTCAAATGAAGTCGGTCGGTGAGGTCATGGCCATCGGCCGGACTTTCCAGGAATCCCTGCAGAAAGCCCTTCGCGGTCTGGAAGTGGGCGTTTGCGGCCTGGACGAGAAGCTCGACCTGAGCAACCCGGAAAGCATGAGCGTGCTCAAGCGCGAACTGACCGTGCCAGGCGCCGAGCGTATCTGGTACGTGGCTGACGCCTTCCGCGCCGGCCTGTCGGTCGAAGACATCTTCGGCATGAACATGATCGATCCATGGTTCCTGGTGCAGATCGAAGATCTGATCAAGGAAGAAGAGAAGGTCAAGACCCTGGGTCTGGCCAGCATCGACCGCGACATGATGTTCAAGCTCAAGCGCAAGGGCTTCTCCGACATGCGTCTGGCCAAGCTGCTGGGTGTGACCGAGAAAAACCTGCGTCGCCATCGTCACAAGCTCGAAGTGTTCCCGGTCTACAAGCGCGTTGACACCTGCGCGGCCGAGTTCGCCACCGACACTGCCTACATGTACTCGACCTACGAGGAAGAGTGCGAAGCCGCGCCGACGGGCCGCGACAAGATCATGATCCTCGGCGGCGGTCCTAACCGTATCGGCCAAGGCATCGAGTTCGACTACTGCTGCGTACACGCGGCACTGGCCCTGCGCGCCGACGGTTACGAGACCATCATGGTCAACTGCAACCCGGAAACCGTATCCACTGATTACGACACCTCCGATCGCCTGTACTTCGAGCCAGTGACCCTGGAAGACGTGCTGGAAATCTGCCGCGTCGAGAAGCCAAAAGGCGTGATCGTCCAGTACGGCGGCCAGACCCCGCTAAAACTGGCGCGAGCCCTTGAAGAAGCCGGCGTACCGATCATCGGCACCAGCCCTGACGCCATCGATCGCGCCGAAGACCGCGAGCGCTTCCAGCAAATGGTTGAGCGCCTGAACCTGCGTCAGCCGCCAAACGCCACCGTGCGCAGCGAAGACGAAGCGATTCGTGCCGCTGCCAAGATCGGTTACCCGCTGGTGGTTCGTCCGTCCTACGTACTGGGCGGCCGCGCGATGGAAATCGTCTACGAAGAAGAAGAGCTCAAGCGCTACCTGCGTGACGCGGTGAAAGTGTCCAACGACAGCCCGGTGCTGCTCGACCACTTCCTCAATTGCGCCATCGAAATGGACGTGGATGCAGTTTGCGACGGCACCGATGTGGTGATCGGCGCGATCATGCAACACATCGAACAGGCGGGTGTTCACTCCGGTGACTCTGCGTGCTCCCTGCCACCGTACTCGCTGCCTGGCCACATCCAGGACGAGATGCGCGAACAGGTCAAGAAAATGGCTCTGGAGTTGGGCGTTGTCGGCCTGATGAACGTGCAATTGGCGCTGCAAGGCGAAGACATCTACGTCATCGAAGTCAACCCGCGCGCTTCTCGTACCGTACCGTTCGTGTCCAAGTGCATCGGTGTTTCCCTGGCCATGATCGCGGCTCGCGTGATGGCTGGTAAAACCTTGAAAGAAATTGGCTTCACCAAGGAAATCATTCCGAACTTCTACAGCGTGAAAGAGGCGGTGTTCCCATTCGCCAAATTCCCTGGTGTGGACCCGATCCTGGGCCCAGAGATGAAGTCCACGGGTGAGGTGATGGGCGTGGGCGACACCTTCGGCGAAGCGTTCGCCAAGGCCCAGATGGGTGCCAGCGAAGTGCTGCCGACCGGCGGTACCGCGTTCATCAGCGTGCGTGACGACGACAAGCCACTGGTTGCAGGTGTGGCGCGTGATCTGATCAACTTGGGTTTCGAAGTGGTTGCCACTGCCGGCACTGCCAAGCTGATCGAAGCCGCAGGCCTGAAAGTGCGTCGTGTGAACAAGGTGACCGAAGGTCGTCCGCACGTGGTCGACATGATCAAGAATGACGAAGTCACCCTGATCATCAACACCACTGAAGGTCGTCAGTCGATCGCTGATTCCTACTCCATTCGTCGTAATGCCTTGCAGCACAAGATCTACTGCACCACCACCATTGCTGCTGGCGAAGCTATCTGCGAAGCGTTGAAGTTCGGTCCCGAGAAGACCGTGCGCCGCTTGCAGGACCTACACGCAGGATTGAAGGCATGATCAAATACCCAATGACCGTCCAGGGCGCCAAAGCCCTGGAAGAAGAACACGCTCACCTGACCAAGGTCGTCCGTCCGAAGCTCAGCCAAGACATCGGCACCGCTCGCGAGTTGGGCGATCTGAAGGAAAACGCCGAATACCACGCTGCTCGCGAGCAGCAGGGTATGGTTGAGGCGCGGATCCGTGACATCGAAGGCCGCATGCAGAACGCGGTGATCATCGATGTCACGACCATTCCTCACACCGGTAAAGTGATTTTCGGCACCACCGTTGAAATCGCCAACGTCGAGACCGACGAAACCGTTACTTACCACATCGTGGGTGAGGACGAGGCTGACTTCAAACTGGGCAAGATCTCGGTGGGTTCGCCTCTGGCTCGCGCCTTGATCGCCAAGGAAGAGGGTGACGTGGTTGCCGTGAAAACGCCGAGCGGCGTTATCGAGTACGAGATTGTCGAAGTCCGCCACATCTGAAAGAAGGCGCCCGCTGCGTGCGGGCGTCATGCTTTGGCAGTTGACTCAGATGCTGTGGGTCGGCGGCTTGTGGTTGTTGCACATCGGTTTGCTGCCGGTGCTGGGCAAAATTGGCCTGGCACCGCTGCTGATCGACGAAATTACAGGCATGCTGGATGCGCTGATGGTCGGTTTCGCCACAGCGTGTGTGATTTTTCAGGCTTTGGTGCTGATTCAGGCCGAGGGCCTTGTCAGTCTATGGCGGGATATTCGCGGGCAACTGCTGTTGATGGCGTTGTATGCGTGCGGGATGTTTTTCATCGTGCGCATGGGCTGGCCGGAGGCGGTGCGCTGGGAAACGTTCAGCTATCTTGTTCTGGGGTTTTCCGGGCTGGTGCTGGTGTTGCAACCGGTGCCTGGATGGAGTGGCAGGGTGCGCGAAGCACACCCTTGACCCTTGCCATCACTTGAAGCGATGGACGTTCGACAGCTGCTTGTTGACGCTGAAGTTCTTGCGGTAAATCAGTGCCATCTTGCCGATGACCTGAACCAGGTCCGCTTTGCCGACCTTGCACAGTTCTGCAATGTTGGCCAAGCGCGACTCGCGATCGAGGATGTTGAGCTTGATTTTAATCAGCTCGTGATCCGCCAACGCGCGTTCAAGTTCGGCTAACACACCTTCAGTCAAACCGTTATCAGCCACAGTCAAAACTGGTTTCAGATGGTGGCCAATGGATTTGTACTGTTTCTTCTGCTCTTGAGTGAGCGGCATAATCTGACCCCTGCGTCTGATCTTGTAAAAAGCGGCGGCCAGTTTACCCGAGCGAGTCCGGGACCGCCCAGTTAATCACGACCCGTTTTATTTTCGAGGTGGCCCGTGGCCCGTTCCAAGACAAGCCTTAAGTGGCTGCAAAGACATGTCAATGATCCCTATGTGAAGCAGGCGCAGAAGGATGGTTACCGTTCGCGTGCGAGTTACAAGCTTCTGGAGGTCCAGGAGAAATACAAACTGATCCGTCCAGGTATGAGTGTTGTCGACCTGGGAGCGGCGCCCGGCGGCTGGTCGCAGGTCACTAGTCGGCTGATCGGTGGTCAGGGGCGTCTGATCGCCTCGGACATCCTGGAGATGGACAGCATTCCGGACGTGACTTTCATCCAGGGTGACTTCACCCGGGACGACGTGCTCGCTCAGATCCTTGAAGCCGTTGGTAATTCGCAGGTGGACCTTGTGATTTCCGATATGGCCCCCAATATGAGTGGTACGCCTGAAGTGGACATGCCGAAAGCCATGTTTCTCTGCGAGCTGGCTCTTGATCTGGCGGCTCGGATACTCAAACCGGGTGGTAATTTTGTGATCAAGGTGTTTCAGGGCGAAGGGTTTGATGCTTACGTGAAGGACGCTCGTCAGAAATTCGACAAGGTCCAGATGATCAAGCCGGACTCTTCCCGTGGCAGTTCCCGCGAGCAATACATGCTGGCTTGGGGCTACCGCGGCCGTAGTGAGTAAATCGAGGTTTTTTCGCGGGTCGATAGGATTTTCGTATTTCGCCCCGTGAGCATTAGCGAATATTGTGTAGAAAGTGTTTCACAAAGGGTTACAGACGGCGCCTGCCAGAGTCGTAGGTAATGTAGTAAGTTAGGCCGGTGAATATCATGCGAAGCGCGCGCCAGTAGCGGAGCTTGCTTCAGAGGGTAGTTAATTGAACGATATGGCAAAGAATCTGATCCTGTGGTTGATCATCGCGGCTGTCCTGGTGACGGTGATGAACAACTTCTCCAGCCCTAACGAGCCGCAGACCCTTAACTATTCCGACTTCATCCAGCAGGTCAAGGATGGCAAGGTCGAGCGCGTAGCCGTGGATGGCTATGTGATTACCGGCAAGCGCAACGATGGCGACAGCTTCAAGACCATTCGTCCGGCAATCCAGGACAATGGCCTGATCGGCGATCTTGTGGACAACCACGTTGTGGTCGAAGGCAAGCAGCCTGAGCAGCAAAGCATCTGGACTCAACTCCTGGTCGCAAGCTTCCCGATCCTGGTGATCATCGCCGTGTTCATGTTTTTCATGCGGCAGATGCAGGGCGGTGCCGGTGGCAAGGGCGGGCCGATGAGCTTCGGCAAGAGCAAGGCGCGTCTGCTTTCCGAAGATCAGGTAAAAACTACCCTGGGTGACGTTGCCGGTTGCGACGAAGCCAAGGAAGAAGTCGGCGAGTTGGTCGAGTTCCTGCGCGATCCGGGCAAGTTCCAGCGCCTCGGCGGCCGCATTCCTCGCGGCGTGCTGATGGTAGGTCCTCCGGGTACCGGTAAGACCTTGCTCGCCAAGGCAATTGCCGGCGAAGCCAAGGTGCCGTTCTTCACCATTTCCGGCTCCGACTTCGTTGAAATGTTTGTGGGTGTCGGTGCAAGCCGTGTTCGCGACATGTTCGAACAAGCCAAGAAACACGCGCCATGCATCATCTTCATCGATGAAATCGACGCCGTTGGTCGCCATCGTGGCGCCGGCATGGGTGGCGGTCACGATGAGCGTGAGCAGACGCTCAACCAGTTGCTGGTTGAGATGGACGGCTTCGAAATGAATGACGGCATCATCGTCATTGCCGCCACCAACCGTCCGGATGTCCTTGACCCTGCATTGCTGCGTCCCGGCCGTTTCGACCGTCAGGTTGTGGTCGGCCTGCCGGACATTCGTGGTCGTGAGCAGATTCTCAAGGTCCACATGCGCAAAGTGCCAATGGGTGACGACGTCGCTCCAGCCGTGATCGCTCGTGGCACTCCTGGCTTCTCCGGTGCTGACCTGGCCAACCTGGTGAACGAAGCGTCGTTGTTCGCAGCCCGTACCGGCAAGCGCATCGTCGAGATGAAAGAGTTCGAACTGGCCAAAGACAAGATCATGATGGGCGCCGAGCGCAAATCGATGGTCATGTCCGAGAAAGAGAAGCAGAACACCGCTTACCACGAAGCTGGCCACGCAATCGTCGGTCGCGTCGTGCCTGAGCATGATCCGGTCTACAAGGTGTCGATCATTCCGCGCGGTCGTGCGCTGGGTGTGACCATGTTCCTGCCGGAAGAAGATCGCTACAGCCTGTCCAAGCGTGCACTGATCAGTCAGATCTGCTCGTTGTACGGTGGCCGTATCGCCGAAGAGATGACCCTGGGCTTTGACGGCGTTACCACGGGTGCTTCCAACGACATCATGCGTGCCAGCCAGATTGCACGGAACATGGTGACCAAGTGGGGTCTGTCGGAAAAACTCGGTCCGTTGATGTACGCCGAAGAAGAGGGCGAAGTGTTCCTCGGTCGTGGCGGTGGCGGTCAGAGCGCAAGCTTCTCCGGTGAGACAGCCAAGCTGATTGACTCCGAAGTGCGCAGCATCATTGATCAGTGCTACGGCACGGCCAAGCAGATTCTCACGGATAACCGTGACAAGCTCGATGCTATGGCTGATGCCTTGATGAAGTACGAGACGATCGATGCTGACCAGATCGACGACATCATGGCCGGCCGTACGCCTCGCGAGCCACGCGATTGGTCGGGTGGTGGGGCAGGTTCCTCCGGAACACCTCCGGTGGCGCAGGATCCTCGTCCGGAAACACCGATCGGCGGTCCGGCTGCTGACGTTTAAGGTTTGAAATGACTTCTGTTCAGTCCCTGACCCGGTTGCCTTGCGGCAACCGGGTTCTTGATTTGGCCCATACGCATGTCATGGGCATTCTCAATGTCACTCCCGATTCCTTTTCCGACGGCGGCCGATACAGCCAGCTCGATGCGGCGCTGCGTCACGCTGAAGCGATGGTAGCGGCTGGCGCGACGCTGATTGATGTAGGTGGCGAATCGACTCGACCGGGCGCCAGGGCGGTTTCGCCGCTTGAAGAGCTCGAACGTGTTGCGCCGATTGTCGAGCGCATCAATCGCGAGCTGGATGTGATTATCTCGGTCGATACTTCCACGCCGGCAGTCATGCGCGAAACCGCGCGACTGGGGGCAGGGTTGATCAATGACGTGCGCGCCTTGCGGCGTGATGGCGCCCTGGATGCAGCGGCGGCCACCGGTCTCCCGGTGTGCCTGATGCACATGCTCGGCGAGCCGGGCGATATGCAGGACAACCCGCAGTATCAGGACGTGACCAAAGAGGTTGGCGAGTTTCTCGTCGAGCGCATGGCGCAATGTGCGTCAGTGGGGATTCCGGCCGAGCGGATCATCCTTGATCCGGGTTTCGGTTTCGCAAAAAGCCTGCAGCACAATCTAAGCTTGTTCAAACATATGGAGGCTCTCCATGCCTTGGGGCGGCCCCTGTTGGTCGGGGTTTCGCGAAAGAGCATGATTGGTCTGGCGTTGAATCGTCCGGTCGGAGAGCGCCTTTTTGGTGGTCTGGCGCTCGCAGCGCTGGCTTCGGTCAAGGGCGCGCGTATATTGCGCGTCCATGATGTGGCCGAAACAGTCGATGTGGTGCGAATGATCGCCGCAGTAGAATCAGCCGAATAAGAATGATGGGGCACTTATGACTAGGAAATACTTTGGTACCGACGGCATTCGTGGTCGGGTCGGGCAATATCCGATTACTCCAGACTTCATGCTCAAGCTCGGCTGGGCGGCTGGCATGGCGTTTCGCAAAATGGGCGCCTGCAAGGTGCTGGTAGGCAAGGACACGCGTATCTCCGGATACATGTTCGAGTCGGCGCTGGAAGCCGGGCTTACCTCCGCAGGCGCTGACGTAATGCTGCTGGGACCGATGCCGACGCCGGCCATCGCCTATCTGACGCGCACGTTCCATGCCGAAGCAGGCATCGTGATCAGTGCTTCGCACAATCCTCACGATGACAATGGCATCAAGTTTTTCTCCGGGAAAGGCACCAAGCTTCCGGACGAAGTCGAATTGATGATCGAGGAATTGCTCGACACCCCAATGACCGTGGTCGAGTCGAGCAAGATCGGCAAAGTGTCGCGCATCAACGACGCTTCGGGTCGTTACATTGAATTCTGCAAAAGCAGCGTCCCGACCGGCACCAGCTTCGCGGGCCTGAAGATCGTGATCGACTGCGCCCATGGCGCGGTCTACAAAGTGGCGCCTAGTGTGTTTCGTGAGCTGGGTGCCGATGTTGTCGTGCTGTCTGCCCAGCCAAACGGGCTGAACATCAACGACAATTGTGGTTCGACCCATATGGGGCAGCTCCAGGCCGCCGTACTGGCCGAGCATGCCGATCTGGGTATCGCCTTCGACGGTGATGGCGATCGGGTCCTGATGGTCGATCACACGGGCGCTATCGTCGATGGTGACGAGTTGCTGTTCATCATTGCCCGCGATCTGCATGAGCGTGGCAAGTTGCAGGGCGGTGTGGTCGGCACATTGATGAGTAACCTTGGGCTGGAACTGGCCCTGGCGGATCTGGCGATTCCTTTCGTGCGTGCCAACGTTGGCGACCGTTACGTGATTGCAGACCTGCTTGAGCGCAATTGGTTGGTCGGTGGCGAAAACTCCGGGCACATCGTCTGCTTCAACCACACCACGACCGGTGACGCGATCATCGCTGCGTTGCAGGTGTTGATGGCGCTGAGAACGCGTTCCGAAGGGCTGGCTCAGGCGCGCCAGGCGTTGCGCAAGTGCCCGCAGGTGCTGATCAACGTCCGTTTCGGTGGTGGTGCGAGCCCTCTCGATCATCCGTCGGTCAAGGAGGCCAGTGAGCGTGTTACGCAAGCCATGGCGGGTCGCGGGCGCGTGCTGTTGCGCAAGTCAGGGACAGAGCCTCTAGTGCGGGTCATGGTCGAAGGCGAGGACGAAACACTGGTTCGTGGTTATGCCGAAGAGCTGGCAAAACTGGTTACTGAAGTTTCTGCCTGAATTCGGCTTGCCAGTCATGATTGTGTTGGGTAACATCTGCGCCCACTTTGACCGACGAGGTACAGCATGCGTCGCCCTATGGTAGCTGGTAACTGGAAGATGCACGGTACCCGCGCCAGCGTCGCTGAGCTGATCAAGGATCTGGGTAACCTGACCTTGCCGAGCGGTGTTGATGTAGCGGTATTCCCGTCTTTCCTGCATATCAATCAAGTGATTGATGGTCTGGAAGGCAAGTCGATCAAGGTCGGCGCGCAGAACGCTGCGGTGGAGCCCAAGCAAGGTGCGTTGACCGGTGAAGTTGCGCCGAGTCAGCTGGCTGAAGAAGGTTGCTCACTGGTGCTCGTGGGCCACTCCGAACGTCGCCAGATTGTCGGCGAGAATGATGAAACACTCATTCGCAAGTTCGCAGCAGCGCAGGCATGCGGCTTGATTCCGGTGTTGTGCATAGGGGAAACCCTTGAGCAGCGCGAAGCCGGTAAAACTCTTGAGGTTGTCGGGCATCAGCTGGGCAGCGTCATCGAGAAGCTGGGTGTTGAAGTTTTTGCAAAGGCAGTAATCGCTTACGAGCCGGTCTGGGCCATTGGCACCGGGCTGACTGCTTCGCCGCAACAGGCGCAGGATGTGCATGCAGCCATTCGCGCTCAGTTGGCGGCAAAGAATTCTGAGGTCGCACAAGGTGTGCGGCTTCTATACGGCGGCAGCGTGAAGGCGGCCAATGCGGTCGAACTGTTCGGCATGCCGGATATCGATGGGGGGCTCATTGGTGGAGCTTCCCTGAATGCAGATGAGTTCGGTGCGATCTGTCGCGCCGCGGGAAACTGAAAAAATGCTGGAAACAGTCGTAGTCGTTTTTCATCTGCTGGGTGCATTGGGCGTAGTTGCTCTCGTATTGCTGCAGCAGGGTAAAGGTGCGGATGCTGGCGCGTCTTTCGGTGCAGGTGCTTCAAATACTGTGTTCGGAAGCCAAGGTTCCTCTACCTTTCTTAGTAAGTTTACTGCTATACTTGCCGCAGGTTTCTTCATAACCAGCTTAGGGTTAGGTTACTTTGCTAAAGAGAAAGCTCACCAGCTGACTCAAGTAGGTTTGCCAAACCCAGCAGTGTTGGAAGTTCCAAAGCAACAACCGGCTTCTGATGATGTCCCGGTGCTTCAAGAGCAAAAGTCGGCTACCCCAGCGACTGACGTGCCTCCAGCTCAAGAGCAAAAGTAAGAAGGGTTTCAAACGTAGTATTGCCGAGGTGGTGGAATTGGTAGACACGCAACCTTGAGGTGGTTGTGCCCATAGGGTGTAGGGGTTCGAGTCCCCTTCTCGGTACCAATTATCAGGAGAGCCCGCTGTTGCGGGCTTTCTTGTAGGTGGAAGGTTACATTGACCCTGTCAAGGATCGGTCGTATACTTCCGCCCCAGCTTTGTCGCGGGGTGGAGCAGTCTGGTAGCTCGTCGGGCTCATAACCCGAAGGTCGTCGGTTCAAATCCGGCCCCCGCAACCAGTTTAAGGAGCCCCTTTTAAGGGGCTTTTTGTTAGCTGGACACTTTCAACGCCGCTGTTCGACGGCGTTTCAAGGATGGGCGTTTCGCCCATTTTTTTATTTTGCATAGCATGCACATACATGCACGAGGGGGTTCAGGTGTCGAGCAAGCTAGAAGAGTTGCAGGCCTTGCTGGCCCCGGTGGTCGTGGCCCTAGGCTATGAATGCTGGGGTATTGAGTTTTCGGCTCAAGGTCGCCACTCAATGTTGCGCGTTTATATCGATAAAGAAGGCGGCGTGCTGGTGGACGACTGTGCCATCGTCAGCCGCCAAATCAGCGGTGTCCTGGATGTTGAAGATCCGATCGCCGTTGAGTACACCCTTGAAGTTTCCTCGCCTGGCATGGAACGCCCACTGTTCACTCTTGAGCAGTTTGCAAAATTTGCCGGTGAACAAGTGAAGATCAAGCTGCGCTCGCCTTTCGAAGGCCGACGCAACTTTCAGGGCCTTCTGCGCGGTGTAGAAGAGCAGGACGTCGTGGTGCAGGTGGAAGACCATGAGTTTCTGTTGCCGATCGATATGGTCGACAAGGCCAACATTATTCCCAGTTTTGACTGAGACGCGGATCCCGCGGATCCAATGGCTTGCGAAAGGCGAGGCGTACGATGAGCAAAGAAGTACTGCTGGTTGTTGAGTCGGTATCCAATGAAAAGGGCGTACCGGCAAACGTAATTTTTGAAGCGCTGGAGCTGGCTCTGGCCACTGCTACCAAGAAACGTTTCGAGGACGAAGTCGATCTGCGTGTGGAAATCAATCGCCACACCGGTGCTTACGAGACATTCCGTCGCTGGACGGTCGTCGAAGAAGCTGACCTGGACGATCCGGCCATCGAAACCTGGCCAAGCAAGGTTGCAGAAACGCATCCGGGTGCCCAGGTTGGTGATGTAGTCGAAGAAAAGATCGAATCCATCGAGTTCGGCCGTATCGCTGCACAGACTGCCAAGCAAGTCATCGTGCAGAAAGTTCGTGAAGCCGAGCGCGCACAGGTTGTTGACGCATATCGCGAGCGCCTGGGTGAAATCATCTCCGGCACCGTGAAGAAAGTGACCCGCGACAACGTGATCGTCGACCTGGGCAACAACGCTGAAGCGTTGCTGGCCCGTGAAGACATCATTTCTCGCGAAACCTTCCGGGTTGGCGTGCGTCTGCGTGCGCTGCTCAAGGAAATCCGCACCGAGAATCGCGGCCCGCAGCTGATCCTGTCGCGTACCGCACCGGAAATGCTGATCGAGTTGTTCCGCATCGAAGTGCCGGAAATCGCTGAAGGCTTGATCGAAGTAATGGCTGCGTCCCGCGACCCGGGTTCGCGCGCCAAGATCGCGGTCCGCTCCAAGGACAAACGTATTGATCCGCAAGGCGCTTGCATCGGTATGCGCGGTTCGCGCGTCCAGGCAGTGTCGGGCGAGTTGGGCGGCGAGCGTGTGGACATCGTCCTGTGGGACGATAACCCGGCGCAGTTCGTGATCAATGCAATGTCGCCAGCTGAAGTGGCGGCAATTATCGTTGACGAAGATGCCCATGCAATGGACATCGCCGTTGGCGCAGACAATCTGGCTCAGGCCATCGGTCGCGGTGGTCAGAACGTACGTTTGGCTAGCCAGTTGACTGGCTGGACCCTGAACGTGATGACCGAATCGGACATCCAGGCTAAGCAGCAAGCAGAAACCGGCGACATCCTGCGCAACTTCATCGACGAGCTGGAAGTCGACGAAGACCTGGCGCAAGTGCTGGTAGATGAAGGCTTCACCAGCCTGGAAGAGATTGCCTACGTACCGTTGGAAGAAATGCTCAACATCGACGGCTTTGACGAAGAAACCGTCAACGAGCTTCGCGCTCGCGCCAAGGATCGTTTGTTGACCAAAGCCATCGCTACTGAGGAAAAGCTGGCAGACGCCCATCCGGCCGAAGACCTGCTCTCGCTTGAGGGTATGGACAAGGATTTGGCGATGGAACTGGCGGTGCGCGGCGTAATTACCCGCGAAGACCTGGCCGAGCAGTCTATTGACGACCTGCTCGACATCGACGGCATTGACGATGATCGTGCCGGCAAGTTGATCATGGCCGCCCGAGCCCACTGGTTCGAGTAATTAGGCGCGGCCTGAGGAGAGAAGTGCATGACGCAAGTCACGGTGAAACAACTGGCCGATGAGGTCAAAACACCGGTAGAGCGCCTGTTGCAGCAGATGCGTGAGGCAGGTCTGCCGCACACCGCCGCCGAAGAACATGTGACTGACAGTGAGAAGCAATCTTTGCTGACTCACTTGAAAAGCAGCCACAAGGCGAAAGTGGAAGAACCACGCAAGATCACGCTGCAGCGTAAAACCACCAGCACCCTGCGTGTTGCTGGCAGCAAAAGCATCAGCGTTGAAGTCCGTAAAAAGAAAGTTTTCGTACAGCGCAGCCCGGAAGAAATCGAAGCCGAGCGCAAACGCGAACTGGATGAACGTCGCGCAGTAGAAAATGCTGCCCGTCAGAAGGCTGAAGAAGAAGCCAAGCGTCGCGCCGAAGAAGAAGCACGCCGCCAGCCTGCTACCGCGCAAAACGCTACTAACGATGCTGTCGCAGCGCCTGCTGCGGTTGCCGAGCCAGTTCGCGAAAGCGCACCGGTTGTGGCGGCTGCACCGGCTCCTTCGGCCGACCGCAAGCCGAACGATCAGCGTCGTCCGGACAAACCACGTGCCGACGATAACAATCGTCGTAGCGGCGGTGGCGATGGCGAGCGCAAAAACGCTCCGCATCGTGCTTCGGTCAAAGAGAAAGCGCCTGCTCCACGTGTTGCGCCACGTACTACCGACGAAGAAAGCGATGGCTTCCGTCGTGGTGGTCGCGGTAAGGCCAAGCTGAAGAAACGCAACGCCCACGGTTTCCAGAGCCCAACCGGCCCTGTCGTGCGTGATGTGCAAATCGGCGAGACCATCACTGTTGGCGATCTCGCGAATCAGATGTCGGTCAAGGCTGCTGAAATCATCAAGTTCATGTTCAAACTGGGTACTCCAGCGACGATCAACCAGGTACTGGATCAGGAAACTGCCCAACTGGTTGCCGAAGAGCTGGGCCACAAAGTGACCCTGGTCAGCGACACCGCCCTGGAAGATTCCCTGGCCGAGTCCCTGAAGTTTGAAGGTGAGACGTTCTCCCGTGCACCGGTTGTGACCGTAATGGGCCACGTCGACCACGGTAAGACCTCGCTGCTCGACTACATCCGTCGTGCCAAGGTAGCTGCTGGCGAAGCCGGCGGTATCACCCAGCACATCGGTGCGTACCACGTTGAAACTGATCGCGGCATGGTCACTTTCCTCGATACCCCGGGTCACGCTGCGTTTACCGCAATGCGTGCTCGTGGTGCCAAGGCGACTGACATCGTGATCCTGGTCGTTGCAGCGGACGACGGCGTAATGCCGCAGACCATTGAAGCGGTCCAGCACGCCAAGGCTGCCGGTGTTCCTCTGGTAGTGGCTGTGAACAAAATCGACAAGCCGGGCGCCGATCTCGATCGCATCCGTAGCGAACTGTCGGTTCACGGCGTGACTTCGGAAGAGTGGGGCGGCGACACCCCGTTCGTATCGGTTTCGGCGAAAGTCGGTACTGGCGTGGACGAGTTGCTCGAAGCTGTTCTGCTGCAAGCCGAAGTTCTGGAACTGAAGGCAACACCTTCGGCTCCTGGCCGTGGTGTTGTGGTTGAATCGCGTCTCGACAAGGGCCGTGGCCCGGTGGCTACCGTGCTGGTTCAAGACGGTACCCTGCGCCAAGGCGACATGGTCCTGGTCGGTTCGAACTACGGCCGTGTACGTGCCATGCTCGACGAGAACGGCAAGCCAATCAAAGAAGCCGGTCCTTCCATCCCTGTCGAGATCCTCGGCCTGGACGGTACCCCGGACGCTGGCGACGAGATGAGCGTGCTGTCGGACGAGAAGAAAGCCCGTGAAGTGGCTCTGTTCCGTCAAGGCAAGTTCCGCGAAGTCAAACTGGCTCGTGCTCACGCTGGCAAGCTGGAAAACATCTTCGAAAACATGGGCCAGGCAGAGAAGAAGACGCTTAACATCGTCCTCAAATCTGACGTTCGTGGTTCGCTGGAAGCGTTGAACGGTGCCTTGAACGGCCTGGGTAACGACGAAGTGCAAGTGCGTGTTGTGGGTGGCGGCGTCGGTGGTATCACCGAGTCCGACGCTAACCTGGCACTGGCCTCCAACGCTGTACTGTTCGGCTTCAACGTGCGTGCCGATGCTGGCGCTCGCAAGATCGTCGAGCAGGAAGGCCTGGATATGCGTTACTACAACGTGATCTACGACATCATCGAAGACGTCAAGAAAGCCCTCACCGGTATGCTGGGCAGCGATGTTCGCGAGAACATCCTGGGTACCGCTGAAGTGCGTGACGTGTTCCGTTCGCCGAAGTTTGGCGCGATCGCCGGTTGCATGGTTATCGAAGGTGTTGTTCACCGTAACCGTCCAATCCGTGTACTGCGTGAAGACATCGTTATCTTCGAAGGCGAGCTGGAATCCCTGCGCCGCTTCAAGGATGACGCTTCCGAAGTACGTGCCGGCATGGAATGCGGTATTGGCGTCAAGAGCTACAACGACGTCAAAGCTGGCGACAAGATCGAAGTTTACGAGAAGGTTCAGGTTGCTCGCAGCCTCTAACTCGCGCACTTCAAGGGCCACGGCGAGCCGCCGCATGCAAGTGCGCGGCACGGCGTCAGGACTCTAAACGCAACGCCCGGTCTGGCTTTTGTCAGGCCGGGCGTTTGCCGCTTTCAGACCCCACGGGTTTCACCGTGTGGCAGTAACAGGTAACAAGACATGGCAAAAGAATACAGCCGTACCCAACGTATCGGCGATCAGATGCAGCGTGAGCTGGCACAGCTGATCCGTCGTGAAGTCAAAGACCCGCGCGTCGGCCTGGTCACCATTACCGCTGTTGAAGTCAGCCGTGACGTCGGTCACGCCAAGATCTTCATCACCGTGATGGGCCAGGACAACGCCGAAGACATCGCACAAAGCATCAAAGTGCTCAACTCCGCCGCTGGCTTCCTGCGCATGCAGTTGGCTCGCGAAATGAAGTTGCGCAGCGTTCCGCAGTTGCACTTCCACTACGACGAAAGCGTCGTGCGTGGCGCGCACCTGTCGGCCCTGATCGAACGTGCGGTGGCTGAAGACAATCAGCACCCGGTTGCGGCTGAAGCCGAAGACACCAAGGAGTAATCGGTGGCTCAGGTCAAACGTATCCGTCGTAACGTCAGCGGCATCATTCTGCTCGACAAGCCGCTGGGGTTTACCTCCAACGCGGCGTTGCAGAAGGTTCGCTGGTTGCTGAACGCCGAGAAAGCCGGGCACACCGGCAGTCTCGATCCGCTGGCCACCGGCGTGTTGCCGTTGTGCTTCGGTGAAGCCACCAAGTTCTCGCAGTATCTGCTCGATTCCGACAAGGCTTATGAAACCCTGGCGCAACTGGGCAAGACCACCACCACGGCGGATGCCGAGGGTGAGGTTTTGCAGGAACGCCCGGTGACCGTTGGTCGCGCCGATGTCGAAGCTGTTTTACCCGGTTTTCGCGGGCAAATCAGTCAGATACCGCCGATGTACTCGGCGCTCAAGCGTGATGGCCAGCCGCTGTACAAGCTGGCCCGTGCAGGCGAAGTAGTGGAGCGCGAACCGCGTTCTGTTACTATTGCGCGCTTGGAATTGCTGGCCTTTGAGGGTGATACTGCGCGCCTTGCAGTGGATTGTAGCAAAGGCACCTATATCCGCACCCTGGTGGAGGATATCGGTGAGCAACTCGGTTGTGGCGCTTACGTTGCTGAATTGCGACGTACCCAGGCCGGGCCTTTCACGCTGGCGCAGACGGTCACGCTTGAAGAGTTGGAAGCGGTACATGCCGAAGGCGGCAACGAAGCGGTCGACCGCTTCCTGATGCCATCGGACAGCGGCTTGCTGGATTGGCCGCTGTTGCAGTTCTCGGAGCACAGCTCGTTCTACTGGCTCAACGGCCAACCGGTACGAGCCCCGGATGCACCGAAGTTCGGCATGGTACGGGTACAGGATCACAACGGTCGTTTCATCGGTATCGGTGAAGTGAGCGAAGACGGGCGCATCGCGCCGCGTCGACTGATTCGGTCAGAATGACCGGAACCAGTTTGGTGTAAAAGCGCAGTAGCTTTTACACAAACTGGGACGAGGGTGGCTGTTAGCAGGCACGGTCACTACTCATTTTTAGATACAGGGATTTGTCCCTGGCCTGTTGAAGCTGTTTCTCTGAAACAGTTTCCTGATAAAAGGATTGCCTCATGGCTCTCGACGTTCAAGAAAAAGCTCAAATCGTAGCTGACTACCAGCAAGCTGTTGGTGACACTGGTTCGCCAGAAGTGCAAGTTGCACTGCTGACCCACAACATCAACAAGCTGCAAGGTCACTTCAAGGCCAACGGTAAAGATCACCACTCCCGTCGTGGTCTGATCCGCATGGTAAACCAGCGTCGTAAGCTGCTGGACTACCTGAAAGGCAAGGATCTGGGTCGTTATCAGGCTCTGATCGGTCGCCTGGGTCTGCGTCGCTAATAAGCGATTGCGCTAGAGGTTGGTTGTCTGCCGTGTGCCAGTGGGTTTCCCGCGGGTGCATGGCAGGCTCCCAGCCTCAAGTTTTATCTGGATACACGTTTTACCCTGGACAGGCGTTGGGCCGATTCCCGACATTGCCCAAGAATTTCGCAAGAAGACAAGTTCCCCAAGAGCCACAAAGAAGGTAGGACACCGTGAACCCGGTAATCAAAAAATTCCAGTTCGGTCAGTCGACCGTTACCCTCGAGACTGGCCGTATCGCCCGTCAGGCCTCCGGCGCAGTATTGGTCACCGTTGACGACGACGTCAGCGTGTTGGTGACTGTCGTTGGTGCCAAGCAAGCCGATCCAGGCAAGGGCTTCTTCCCTCTGTCCGTTCACTACCAGGAAAAGACTTACGCTGCCGGTAAGATCCCTGGCGGTTTCTTCAAGCGCGAAGGCCGTCCTTCCGAGAAAGAAACCCTGACTTCCCGACTGATCGACCGTCCGATCCGTCCGCTGTTCCCAGAAGGCTTCATGAACGAAGTGCAGGTTGTCTGCACCGTCGTTTCCACCAGCAAGAAGACCGATCCGGACATCGCTGCGATGATCGGTACCTCGGCTGCCCTGGCGATCTCCGGCATTCCTTTCGATGGCCCGATCGGCTGTGCACGCGTTGCGTTCCACGAAAGCACTGGCTACCTGCTGAACCCGACTTACGAACAACAGAAAGCTTCGAGCCTGGACATGGTCGTTGCCGGTACGTCGGAAGCCGTGTTGATGGTTGAATCGGAAGCCAAAGAGCTGACCGAAGACCAGATGCTGGGCGCGGTACTGTTTGCTCACGACGAGTTCCAGGTTGTGATCAACGCCGTTAAAGAGCTGGCCGCTGAAGCTGCCAAGCCAACCTGGACCTGGACTCCACAGCCTGAAGCCACCGCTCTGCTGGGCGCGATCCGTGCCGAGTTCGGCGACGCGATCTCCCAGGCTTACACCATCACCATCAAGGCCGACCGTTACGCTCGCCTGGGTGAGCTGAAAGACCAGGTCGTTGCCAAGCTGTCCGGTGAAGAAGGCCAGCCTTCTTCCAGCGAAGTGAAAGCAGCGTTTGGCGAAATCGAATACCGCACCGTTCGCGAAAACATCGTCAACGGCAAGCCACGTATCGACGGCCGCGACACCAAGACCGTACGTCCTCTGAACATCGAAGTCGGTGTTCTGCCCAAGACCCACGGTTCGGCGCTGTTCACCCGTGGCGAAACCCAGGCTCTGGTCGTTGCAACACTGGGCACCGCCCGTGACGCGCAACTGCTGGACACCCTGGAAGGCGAGAAAAAAGACCCGTTCATGCTGCACTACAACTTCCCTCCGTTCTCGGTAGGTGAGTGTGGCCGCATGGGTGGCGCTGGTCGTCGCGAAATCGGTCACGGCCGTCTGGCCCGTCGTTCGATTGCAGCCATGCTGCCTGCTGCCGACGTGTTCCCATACACCATTCGTGTTGTGTCGGAAATCACCGAGTCCAACGGTTCGAGCTCCATGGCTTCGGTCTGCGGCGCTTCCCTGGCCCTGATGGACGCTGGTGTTCCGATGAAGGCACCGGTTGCCGGTATCGCCATGGGTCTGGTTAAAGAAGGCGAGAAGTTCGCCATCCTGACCGACATCCTGGGTGACGAAGACCACCTCGGCGACATGGACTTCAAAGTAGCGGGTACTGCCAAAGGTGTTACCGCGCTGCAGATGGACATCAAGATCAAAGGCATCACCGAAGAGATCATGGAAATCGCTCTGGGCCAAGCCCTGGAAGCGCGCCTGAACATCCTCGGTCAGATGAACCAGATCATTGGTCAGTCCCGCACCGAGCTGTCGGAAAATGCTCCGACCATGATCGCGATGAAAATCGACACCGACAAAATCCGTGATGTCATCGGTAAAGGCGGCGCGACCATTCGTGCGATCTGTGAAGAGACCAAGGCTTCGATCGACATCGAAGACGACGGCTCGATCAAGATCTTCGGCGAAACCAAGGAAGCGGCTGAAGCAGCACGTCAGCGCGTTCTGGGCATCACCGCAGAAGCTGAAATCGGCAAGATCTACGTCGGTAAGGTTGAGCGCATCGTCGACTTCGGCGCATTCGTCAACATCCTGCCGGGCAAGGACGGTCTGGTTCACATCTCCATGTTGAGCGACGCTCGCGTTGAGAAAGTGACCGACATCCTGAAAGAAGGCCAGGAAGTGGAAGTACTGGTACTGGACGTGGACAACCGCGGCCGTATCAAGCTGTCCATCAAAGACGTAGCAGCAGCCAAGGCGTCGGGCGTTTAATCACCCCCGCCTGACCGCTTCAACGTTATAAAAAAGGCCCCGCAGTGAAAACTGCGGGGCCTTTTTTTGTCTGCGATAAACCGAGGTGGAGCTTGCGGTTGCGACTCGCGAAAGCTGTGCTAGGTTTAGCTCACCGCCCGTGTAGCTCAGCCGGTAGAGCAGCGCACTCGTAACGCGAAGGTCGCAGGTTCGATTCCTGTCTCGGGCACCATTGCCGCTGTTATTTCACTTTTCGGCTCAGGTCTTCGACCGTGCGTTTGAGCTGATCCAGTTGATTGTCCTGATCGCTGACTTCCCGCTTCAGGTTGGACAGGTCGCTGGAGCTTGAGCTGGAACTCGAGCCGGCGCTGCGCTTGAGGTCTTCCACCTGGCTGGCGAGCTTCTTCAGGTCGTTGTCCTGATCGCTGACAGTGCGCTTGAGGTTGGACACCTCGCTTGAGCTGGAACTGGAGCTTGAACCGGTGTTGCGCTTGAACTCCTCCATCTGACTGGCGAGTTTCTTCAGGTCTTTATCCTGTTCCTCGACAGTGCGCTTGAGGTTGGATATTTCATTGCTGCTCGAGCCGGTGCTGGTGCCGGTGTTGCGTCTGAGTTCTTCGATGAGGCGCGCTTGTTCGCTGACGGTGGTCTTCAGTTTGTCGATTTCAGCCGTATTGGTTTTAACCGTGCCTTGTAACTTTTCCACCTCGCTGATTTCCAGATTGGTTTTGACCAGTACGGTCTTGCCATAGGAAGTGTGGGTGGCAGTGAGCGTGTCGTTAAACGATGGGTTGTCGGAGCTGAGCTCGATAGCTTGAGCCGTACTGGCCAGTGCCAGGTTGCCGAGCAGCAGGGCAGCCATGCCGGTTGCAAACAGGGTAGACGAAAGCTTTGGGAAATTGCGCATCACCTGAGTTCCTTGTGAAGTGCCTATATGGCACATCGCTATGACTTCGATTTTCGAAACATGTTCCTGAGGGGGCGCAAAAATGACGTGGCCGGGGAGGGCATCCGGTTTTTTGTAGATTTGATGTAAACATGCATATAAATCGTCAGCCAAAGGTCCTATATTCGGAACTTGCATGAGCACCACCGAGCTGTTTTCAGATGATCCCGAATGGTTCTGAAGGCCAGACAAACCGGGCTTTACGCGGTTTTTTGCGTCAGAGAGATCCTTGATGATCCAGATCCATCTTCCATTCCTAAGATCAGCGAGAACCCCATGACCGTTAAAGAATTGACCCAAGAAGCCAGACACGAAGAAGCGCTGAAGAAGTACTTGCTGGAATCGCCCCAGCTCGCCGAAGAGATCAAGGACTTGCCCGCCGACGATCAGAAAGACCAGATCCAGTGGGCGTTCGAGGATGAAGCGGAATCCCAGGGCTTGCAGCCGTGGGAACTGACGCTCAAGTACACCTCGAGCCCGGAAGAATTCGAGGCGGCGCGCCTGGTTCTGCACAAGGAGGCGGCCGAAGTGTTGGGCGTCGAATGGGAAGAGTACTGCGAGATGAATAATCTGGTGGTTTAAAGGCAGCTTCAAGTTTCAAGCGGCGAGCTACAAGTAAAAGCAGAACTGCTTGAAGCTTGTAACTTGCCGCTTGGAGCTGCTCAGAGGCTGAGCCGCATCGACAGGTCGACAGCCTTCACATCCTTGGTCATCGCACCAATCGAAATGTAATCCACACCGGTTTCGGCAATCGGTAGCAACGTGCTTTCGTTGATCCCGCCGCTGGCCTCCAGTTTTGCCTGGCCGTTGTTCAGGCGCACCGCTTCGCGCATGTCATCCAGGCTCAATTCGTCGAGCATGATGATGTCGGCACCGGCCGCCAGGGCCTCTTTGAGCTCATCCAGGCTTTCCACTTCGATTTCCACGGGCTTGCCCGGGGCAATCTTGTGCGCGGCCTTGATGGCTTCAGGGACACCGCCGCAGGCTGCGATATGGTTTTCCTTGATCAGGAACGCGTCATACAGGCCGATGCGGTGGTTATGGCAGCCGCCGCAGGTCACGGCGTACTTCTGTGCCAGACGCAGCCCCGGCAGGGTTTTGCGGGTGTCGAGCAGCTTCACCTGAGTTTCGGCGACGAAGTCCGCCAGGAACTGCGCGCGAGTCGCCACGCCGGACAGCAGTTGCAGGAAGTTCAGCGCGCAGCGCTCGCCCGTCAGCAGCGAGCGCGCCGGGCCTTCGAGGTGGAACAGCGCCTGATTGGGTTTCACCCGTTCGCCATCGCGCACTTGCCAGTGCACCGCGACTCGCGGGTCCAATTGCCGAAAGACGGCATCCACCCACGCGGTGCCGGCGATGACGGCCGCGTCGCGGGTGATGATGGTGGCTTTGGCCAGGCGTTCGGCCGGGATCAGTTGCGCGGTGATGTCGCCGCTGCCGATGTCTTCGAGCAGCGCGCGACGCACGTTGGCTTCGATTTCGGCGGTCAAATCGGCGAGGCGTAGATTCGGCATAACGGGCTCCACAAACAAAGTGGCCCGATTATAGGGCCATGGCGCAGGCCAACCCAAGGCATGCCGAGTGCCCGGATCGCTCTGAAACCTGCATTTGGTCGATTCGCGTGAGCATAGGCGGCAAAACCGGGGTCTGTCCTGTACGTCTATTTCGTTGTGAAGCAAAGAGTCTGCTGGCACAAGCGGCGTGTTTTGCCGATAATCCGCCTTGCATTTGACGTCATAGCTTTGACGTCTCGTTGGGTCCCCGATTATTGAATGACAGCGGGTGGGCAGTGTTCCCCGTTGAGCGCCGGCTGTGAGGCCGGCGCAGTCGATCTTTCTTACCGAACCGAAGACTCACCGTTTCAGGAGGCTTGGATGCACAACGACGGGAATGTAGTGCCTTTGCACAAGGCGGCTACCGACCAGGCGACTCACTCGCCGCTCGCCCGCCTGCCTGTGATTCTGCTTCAGGTTCGCGACAAGGCTGCGCAACAGCTCAGGCATGGTTTGCAGGCGCTGTTCGATAACGCCGACGACACCCTGTTCGAAATGGCCGACCGGGCCCGCAACGACGTCGAACAGAACATTTTCTTCGAAGCCATGCGCGACTTGCGCCTCAAGCGCAAAAGCATCGAGCGCGGGTTTCTTGAGCAATTCTTCGAGGCATTCATCAGCCTCACCCAATACGACGTCACGCAGTCCACCCTGTCCCAGGCCATGGCGTTCGATGCCAGCGCAACGCTGCCCCAGGATGACCTGGAGCGCAACGTGGCGGTCGAGGCGATGGTCAGCAAAGTGCTGAGCCGCGAAGGTTTTGCCCTCGATCAACTGACCACCCGGCTCAGCGTGTTGTTGGGCAAGGAATTGCTCGAACAGCACAACCCGCTGGGCCCGGCGATGCTATGCGAGTATTTCCTCCAGGCCGGGCGCAACCTGGGCGTGGAGATCAAGGTCAAGTTGATCATCCTCAAGCTATTCGAGCGCTACGTGCTCAGCGGCGCCGATCAGCTCTACAGCGAAGCCAATCAACTGTTGATCGCCACTGGCGTGCTGCCCGAACTCAAGCCAGCTCCGGCCAGACGTGCCGCTGATCGCGCGGCGGCCAGTGTGCAGGCCGAACCCGTCGAGACGGTCGCCAGGTCCGGCAGCACGCACATTGATGACAGCGTGCAAGAAGTCTTCGCCGCGTTGCAGGAGCTGTTGTTTCACGTGCGCGGCAGTGTCGCGCCAACCCTCGAAGCCAGCACCCCGGCCCAGCCGATCTCCACCCGCGACCTGCTGCGCCTGCTCTCGCATTTGCAGCAATACGTCCCGACCCTGGCGGCTCAGGACGACTTCGACCTGCGCAACCAGCTCGAACAACTGCTGACCCGGGTCAGCGTCAAGAGCGGCAAGTCGCGGGTGGTCGGTGTCGCCGATGAAGACGTGATCAACCTGATCGCGATGCTCTTCGAATGCATCCTCGATGACCGCAACCTGCCGGATTCCCTCAAGGCGCTGATCGGGCGTTTGCAGATTCCGATGCTGAAAATCGCCGTGCTCGACAAGAGCTTCTTCAGCCGCAGCAGCCATCCGGCGCGGCGCCTGCTCAATGAAATCGCCGCCGCAGCCATGGGCTGGGGCGAGTGCGACGATCATGCGCGGGACACGCTGTACTTGCGCATCGAACAAGTGGTGCAGCGGTTGTTGAACGATTTTGTCGATGACCCGGCGATTTTCTCCGAGTTGCTGGCGGACTTCCTGGCGTTTACCGGTGACGAGCGCCGCCGTAGCGAGTTGCTGGAGCAACGCACCCGCGACGCCGAGGAAGGTCGGGCCAAGACCGAGCTGGCGCGTCAGCGGGTCGAGCAAGCATTGAATGACGCGCTGTTGGGCAAGCTGCTGCCCCAAGGGGTAGTGGCGTTCGTGCAAGAGGCCTGGAGCAAGGTACTGTTGCTGACCTGCCTCAAGCACGGCGATCAGTCCGCCGAATGGCACGCTGATGTGCAGACCATGGCGCAGTTGATCTGGAGCGTGCAGCGCCACGACGAAGCCGATGCCAGCCTGCGCCTGCTGTCGCTGGTGCCGGGGTTGCTCAAGTCGCTGCGCGATGGTTTGAGCAGCTCGGCGTTCGATCCGTTTGCCACCAGCGAATTCTTCGCTGAACTGGAAGCCTTGCACATGCAACTGTTCGAGCGGCCGTCCCAGGAGCCGGCGTCTTCGAGCGATACGCCGGTGATGGTCGAAGTGGTCGAGGAAATCGTCCTGCGCAATGCCGATGAAGGTCCGGTCGAAACGGCTTCGGTGCGTTTACCGGCGGACGATGTCGGGCTGCTCCAGGTCGATCAATTGCGCGTGGGCAGTTGGGTGGAATTTCAGGAAGACGAAGAAAACACCCTGCGCTGCAAACTGGCGGCGATCATCGATGCCACCGGCAAATACATCTTCGTCAACCGCACCGGCATGAAGGTGCTGGAGCGCAGCCGCACCGGGCTGGCCCTGGAGTTTCACCGGGGCGCGGTGCGTGCGCTGGACGATACGCTGCTGTTCGATCGGGCCCTGGAATCGGTGATTGGCAACTTGCGGCGCCTCAATCACGCCAAGTGATCGCGTACCGAGGGTCTATCGCGGCATACTGGGCGCCAACACGGTCGTCGTTGAAGGAACCTGTATGCAGTTGGACCCCGCGAGCGGTTGGTGCCAGGGCGTAAATATTTGCCCCTCGCCCAACTTCAATGCGCGCCCCTCGGATGAAATCTCCCTGCTGGTGATTCACAACATCAGCCTGCCGCCGGCGCAGTTTGCCACCGGCAAGGTGCAGGAATTTTTCCAGAATCGTCTGGATGTCACGGAGCATCCCTACTTTGAAGGGATCGCTGACCTGCGGGTGTCTGCGCACTTTCTGATCGAGCGTGACGGCACGGTTACTCAGTTTGTCTCCTGTCTTGAGCGCGCCTGGCATGCCGGCATCTCGAATTTCGAAGGGCGAGAAGTCTGTAACGACTTTTCCGTGGGCATCGAACTTGAAGGCACAGATGATCTGCCGTTCACCGATGCGCAATACCAGGCCTTGACGGCCCTGACCCGACAGCTGCAAAACGCTTTTACCGGCATCACTGCACAGCGCATTTGCGGGCATAGCGACATCGCCCCCGGGCGCAAGACCGATCCGGGACCGGCGTTCGACTGGGCACGCTATCGCGCCGCTTTGGCTAAAGAGGAACAACAATGAGTTTTCTGGTGTTGCTGCTGGCGGTCTGGATCGAGAAGTTCTCGGCCCTGCGCCATCGGGTTCAACGTGATGGCGGTTGGGTGCGCGAGCTGCACAAGCTGGAAGCCAGCCCGCGCCTGAAGGACCGTTCGTGGCTGGTGTTGGTGCTGTTGGTGTTGTTGCCGGTGGCGCTGCTCGGTTTGCTGCTGGTGGTGCTGGAACCCGTGGCCTATGGTTTGCTGGCCCTGCCGGTGCACCTGTTGGTGGTGATTTACAGTTTGGGTCGCGGCGATCTGCTGGGCGAACTCGGGCCGTTTCGCGACGCCTGGCGCCGGGAAGACCTGCAAGCCGCCGCGCATGTGGCCAATCGCGATCTGAATATCTGCGCCGACAGTGGCGAGCAACTTCTGGAGCGCGTGCAGGCCCATCTGCTGTGGCAGGCCTACCAGAGCTTTTTTGCGGTGATTTTCTGGTACTTCCTACTGGGCCCGGTGGCGGCGCTGAGTTATCGCTTGCTGGCGCTGGCTGAAGAACATGGGCAGAACCCGGCGGTGGTCGAGCGCGCCGCACAACTGCGCCACGCCTTCGATTGGGTGCCGGTGCGGCTGCTGGCGGCAAGTTTTTGCCCTGGTCGGCAACTTTGTCGCGGTCGGTCGGGTGATGCTGCACGAACTGCTGAACTGGAACATCACGGCCGCGCAATTGATCGAAAAGGTCGGACTGGTAGCGGGTGAGATTCCGGCGCCAGTGGTTGGGCCAGATGGCATCAACAGTCTGGATCGCATCTGGGAACTGCTGCTGCGTGCGGCGGTGCTTTGGTATGCCGGGTTTGCGTTGTGGACGGTGTTGCCTTAGGCCTCCAAAGATCATTGTGGCGAGGGAGCTTGCTCCCGCTGGGGTGCGAAGCACCCCCAATACCTGCCAAGGTGATTGATCAGGAAAATCTTGCCCGATTGCTTTGCGACTGCTTCGCAGCCGAGCGGGAGCAAGCTCCCTCGCCACAAAGTCCTCATCAGGCCCATCCTGCCGTTAACCTTAAGTTACAAAACCCCCCTCCGATTTGAGCTATACAGAGATAGCGCCCAATAGTGGCTATCTGCTGTATCTGTGCGCCTGCCAATAAAAATAAGAAATCCAAGGGAGACTTCACAGTGAAGAGCTTGCTCTATCCCGCTGTCGCGCTGATGAACCGCCTGAGTTTCGGCATGAAGTTCAGCCTGATCAGCGTGCTGTTCCTGGTGCCGATGCTGGTGACCAACTTCTACCTGGTGCGCGATTCCTATCGCGAATTTCAGGGCACCCGCGTCGAACTGCAAAGCCTCGACCTGCTGGGCAGCAGCCTGACCCTGCGCCGGGATCTGGAAACCCTGAACAACCTGGTGCAGATCAACGTCACCCTCGGTCAGTCCGGCAAGGCCGGCGATGTCGAGACCAAGATCAGCGCCCTGGAGCAAAGCGTGCTCGCCCGTCTGCAAGGGCTGACGGCGATGAGCACCGACCCGGAACAGGTCACGGTCTTCGATGGCAAACGCGATGAAATGATTGCCGCATTCAAGGTCCAGCAAGCGGAAAACTCCCTGCAAAGCAAAAGTGCGCTGATCGGCAAGTTGCTGGGCAATGCGCAGATTTTCAGCCAGATCATCACCAGTCAGGCCGGCCTGAGTCGCGACAACCAGAGCGACATGCGCCAGCTCAGCGAACTGATCACCAACGTCACCCCGCCGGTCACGCAGATTCTCGGCGAAGGCCGGGCCATGGGCTCGCTGTCCCTGGGGCAGGGCTTTCTCAATTCGGCATCGAGTACGCGCTTCGACGAACTGCTGGCGCAGATCGAAAAGCTTCAGGCTGAATACGGGCTGAAGCTGCACGACGCATTGGGCTCCAGCAAAGCCGCTAACGAATCTCTGGCCGCCCAGGCCGAGAGCAGCAAAGCGTCGCTGAAAAAGGCCAGCGAGCTGTTCGAAGAACAAGTGGTGATGGCCGACACCCTCGATGCACCGTGGCAGGGTTTTTACGATCAGGTCACCGGCCTGATGGACCACACCTACCAGCTCAATGAAGCGACCCTGAAGTTTCTCGGCACCCAGTTGCAGCAGCGCCTGGAGCAGAACCGCACGCACATGGTGATGCAGGCCGTGGCGCTGTCGCTGGTGTTTGTCTTGATCTTTTACCTCTACGGCGGTTTCTACGCCTCGACCCGCACCACCCTCAAGCGCCTGGGCGCGATGATGGACCGAGTGGCGGCCGGCGACATGACCATCACCTTCAGCGCCAACAGCCGCGATGAACTGGGCGAGTTGGGTGAGGTGTTCAACGGCACGGTGAAGAAAATCCATGACTTGATCGAGCGGGTCGGCCAGACCGTCGGCGAAGTCGAGCGCCAGGCCGGGCAAGTGGAAAGCGTTTCCGCCCAGAGCAACCAGGCCGTGGCCGGGCAGCGCAGCCAGATCGAACAGGTCGCCACGGCCATGAACCAGATGTCGGCCACCTCCCTGGAAGTGGCGCGCAGTGCCGCGGCGGCGGTCAGCAGCGCCCACAGTGTCAACGACGAAACCCTCAGCGGTCGCGGGTTGGTGGAGTCCCAGCAGGGCAGCATTGCGGCGCTAGCCACTGAGATCGATCAATCGGTGCTGGTGATCAATCAACTGGCCATCGACAGCCAGTCCATCAGTCGGGTGCTGGACGTGATCAAAAGCATCGCCGAGCAGACCAACCTGTTGGCGCTCAACGCGGCCATCGAAGCGGCGCGGGCGGGGGAGCAGGGCCGTGGTTTCGCGGTGGTGGCGGACGAGGTCCGGACCTTGGCCAAGCGCACCCAGCAATCGACCGAAGAAATCGAACAGATGATCGCCAAGCTTCACGGCGGGGTCGGCGCGGCGGTGAAGGCCATGGGCGTCAGCCATCAAATGGCTAACGGCACGGTGGGACAATCGGAAAAGGTCCAGCAGGCCCTGGAAAATATCCTCGGCGCTGTGGGAATGATCGTCGACCAGAACCAGCAGATCGCCGCCGCCGTGGAACAACAAACCGCCGTGGCCCACGACATCGACCAGAACATCGTCGAAATCAACCGCGCCGGCGAACGCACCGCCGAGGGCGCACACCAGACCGAGCATGCCAGCCGGGCGTTGTCGGCGCAGGTGGTGGAGTTGAAACAATTGATCAGCGCGTTCCGGGTCTGATCAACATCACCAATCCCCTGTAGGAGCAAAGCTTGCTCGCGAAAGCGGCCGTACAGTCAACGTTGATGTTGGCTGACACACCGCCTTCGCGAGCAAGCTTTGCTCCTATAGGGATTGGTGTTGTGTGAGTAGTCTGTAGGACGTATTACCTTTCCCGGTGCGGTGTTTCCTGATTTCGCGCGGGTGCTGGTTTTTGGTCTTCAATAGAGGAAGATCCATGTCTCTAACCTGCCCTGAGGAAGCCCGGTTATGTCCGCTGCCACGCTTGGAATCCTGGGCCGCTGCGCCCATTGCCAGCGCACCCTGTTGCTTGAACCCTGGCAACTCAACGCCATCGCGATCGACGAAACGTTTACCTGTTCTCACTGCGAGAAGGCCCTGCAACTGCGCGACCCCAAGCAGATCAAGCGCTTCAAGTCGCTCGATTCCCTGGCCTGGTTGCGGGCGAGCACGCTGATCATGGTCTGCACCGCGCTGTTGGTGGCGCTGGTGATGGAGTGGGTCGGGTTGCTCAGCGTTGTCGAACAGCTGAATTTTTCGCTATTGGCGATTCTCGTCTACTTCGGCGTCGTCCGGTTCGCCCGGCATCGGCAACACATCACGCTGACGCTGGAGGCCGCCAGGGCCCACGTCGACTGACTACCAGTTGAACAACTCGCAGGCATTCGCCGTACTGACGGCCGCCAGTTGTTCGGGGCTGATCGCCATGATCTGCGCCAGCGCCGTACAGATCGCCGGCAAGTGCGCCGGGCTGTTGCGCTGGCCGGGGAACATGGCGGGCGCCATGTCCGGGGAGTCGGTTTCCAGCACCACTGAATCCAGCGGCAGTTGGGCCAATACGCGGTGCATACGCAAGGCCTGCGGCCAGGTCGCGGCGCCACCCAGGCCGAGTTTGAAACCGAGCTTGATGTATTCCCGCGCTTCTTCCTGACTGCCAGCGAAGGCGTGGATGATCCCCGCGCGCTTCAGGCGAAAGCGTTTGAGCGTGGCAATCACGGCGGCATGGCTGCGGCGCACGTGGATCAGCGCCGGCAGATTGAAATCCACCGCCAGTTGCAACTGCGCGTCGAACAGCGCCTGCTGCCGTTCGCGATCGAGGGTTTCGATGAAATAATCCAGGCCGATTTCGCCCACCGCGCACAGCTGCCGATGGCCGGCCAGCCGCGTCAGCCAGTCGCCAAGCGCCGTCAAATCCTCGGGGCGGTGATCGTCCAGATACACCGGATGCAGCCCGAACGCCGCGTGCAGATCGGGATCGCTCTGCACCAGATCCCAGACCCGCTGCCAATTGCCCTGAAAAACCCCCAACACCACCATCCGCCGCACCCCCAGGGCGCGGCTTTCGGCCAGCAACGCCGTGCGATCGGCGTCGAAGTCCGGGAAGTCCAGATGAGTGTGGCTGTCGATCAGCTCCACGGCTCAGTCCTGCAGAATGCGCTGCTTGAAGGTCCGCGCGATGGCCAGCACGCCGGGTTGGTAATCCGACTGTTCGATGGCGGCCAGGGCCAGCTCCAGGGCTTTGTCGGCGATCAACTGATGTTGCTGGGCCATGGCGTTGACCGGCAACGGCAGGAAATCCAGCAACTGGGTGTCACCGAAGGTGCCGAGGCGCAGCGGGCGGGTTTTCAACGGGAAGTCATGCAAGGCATCGAACACGCCTTGCAGCAGTACGTAGGACGTCGTCACCAGGGCATCCGGCAAATGGCCCAGGCGCTGTAGGAGTTCTTCCATCAACTGCTTGCCGCACTCGCGGCTGAACGACTCGCCGTGTTCGATCAGGATTTCGCCTTTGAACCCCGTCAGAGCCTCTTTAAATCCGGCCGCACGCTCCTGGCTGATGCTCAGCTCGGGACGGGCGCCGATCAGGGCGATCTGCTTGGGCACCGGTTCGAGCAGGCTGCGGGTCAGTTGCAGGCTGGCTTCGCGGTCGTCACTGATCACCGAGCAGAAATGCTCGGGTTCCATGACCCGGTCGATGGCGATGATCGGAATGCCCTTGGCCTGCAACTGGCGATAGCTGTCGTCGTCAGTCGGCAGGCAACTGGCGACAATCAAGGCATCACAACGCCGGGCGCGGAACAGTTTGAGCAATTGCCGTTCACTTTCCGGCGCATCATCAGAACTGGCGATCAGCAGTTGATAACCGCGCGCCCGGGCGCCTTGCTCCAGCAGCTTGGCGATCCGTGCGTAACTGGGGTTTTCCAGGTCCGGCAGGATGAAGCCCAAGGTGCGGGTATGCCGACTGCGCAGCCCGGCGGCCTGAGGGTTGGGCGTAAAGCCATGTTGCTCGACCACGGCGCGAACACGCTCCACAGTCGCGGCGCTGATGCGTTGCTGCGCGGCCTTGCCATTGATGACATAACTGGCGGTGGTAACGGACACACCGGCCAACTGTGCGATATCACTGAGTTTCAACTCGGGATTTCCTTGTTTTTTCGAGCTTGCCCCGACATTTTCGCCAATCCTACCCGATTCGGGCAGGCGACTATTGTCGCAACGCATCCGACAAGTTGGACTTCAAGGATGGGACATTATCGAGTAACGTGCCAAACATTCTAGATTAATCGTTTCAGCAAGCGTATTTTCCGCGTTATAGGGTCCTTTGGCCGGTTCTGCCGCGAAACCGCCAAAAGTCATCATCAAGGGCCTAAGCTGAAACATTCAAAACAATACCTGGCGTCCCAAGGCGCCAAAAAGGAGAAAGCATGCTCGAGCTCACCATAGAGCAGATATCCATGGGCCAGTCGGCTGTGGATAAGTCAGCCGCGTTGCACCTGCTGGCCCAGCATCTGGTTGCCGATGGTCTGGTAGCAGAGGGTTATCTCGCCGGTTTGCAGGCGCGGGAAGCCCAGGGCTCGACCTTTCTCGGCCAAGGTATTGCCATCCCCCACGGTACGCCGGAAACCCGCGACCAGGTGTTTTCCACCGGCGTGCGGTTGATGCAATTTCCTGAAGGCGTCGATTGGGGCGATGGCCAGATCGTCTACCTGGCGATCGGCATCGCCGCCAAATCCGATGAACACCTGCGTTTGCTGCAACTGCTGACCCGCGCCCTCGGCGAGACTGATCTGGGCCAGGCCCTGCGGCGCGCCAGTTCCGCCGAAGCGCTGCTGAAGCTGTTGCAAGGCGCGCCGCAAGAACTGGCGCTGGATGCACAGATGATCGGCCTCGGTGTCTCCGCTGATGACTTCGAAGAATTGGTCTGGCGTGGTGCACGTTTGCTGCGCCAGGCCGATTGCGTGAGCAACGGTTTCTCCGCCGTGCTGCAACAGGTCGAAGCGCTGCCCCTGGGCGATGGCCTGTGGTGGCTGCACAGCGAACAAACCGTGAAGCGTCCGGGCCTGGCCTTCGTCACGCCGGACAAACCGATGCGTTACCTCGGCCAGCCATTGAGCGGTCTGTTCTGCCTGGCCAGCCTCGGCGAAGCGCATCAGGCCTTGCTCGAACGTCTTTGCGCCTTGCTGATCGAAGGTCGTGGCCACGAATTGGGCCGCGCCACCAGCAGTCGCAAAGTCCTCGAAGTGCTCGGCGGTGAAGTGCCCGCCGACTGGCCGAGTGCCCGCATCGCCCTGGCCAACGCCCACGGCTTGCATGCGCGCCCGGCGAAGATCCTCGCGCAATTGGCGAAAAGCTTTGAAGGCGAGATTCGCGTGCGCATCGTCGATGGCCAGGACAGCGCGGTGTCGGTCAAGAGCTTGAGCAAACTGCTGAGCCTCGGCGCCCGTCGCGGTCAGGTGCTGGAATTCATCGCCGAACCGAGCATCGCCGCCGACGCCTTGCCGGCCTTGCTTGCGGCTATTGAAGAAGGCCTCGGTGAAGAAGTTGAGCCGTTGCCCGCCGTGAGTCAGCAGCGGGAAGTGTTTGCCGACGTCGCCGAAGTACTCCTCGCCCCAGCTTCGGGCAGCCTGATCCAGGCCATCGCCGCCGCGCCCGGCATCGCTATCGGCCCGGCGCATATTCAAGTGCTGCAAGCCATCGATTATCCGCTGCGCGGTGAGTCCGCCGTCGTTGAGCGCGAGCGCCTGAAACAAGCGCTGACCGATGTCCGTCGCGACATCGAAGGGTTGATCGAGCGCAGCAAGTCCAAGGCGATTCGCGAGATTTTCATCACCCACCAGGAAATGCTCGACGACCCGGAATTGACCGATGAAGTCGACACCCGCCTCAAGCAGGGCGAAAGCGCCGAAGCGGCGTGGATGGCGGTGATCGAAGCGGCGGCCAAACAGCAGGAATCCTTGCAGGACGCGCTGCTCGCCGAACGCGCCGCCGACTTGCGCGACATCGGCCGCCGGGTGCTCTCGCAGTTGTGTGGTGTCGAAACCCCGAGCGAACCGGAGCAACCGTACATTCTGGTGATGGACGAGGTCGGTCCGTCCGACGTGGCCCGTCTCGACCCGGCCCGGGTGGCCGGCATTCTTACTGCCCGTGGCGGCGCCACCGCTCACAGCGCCATCGTTGCCCGCGCATTGGGGATTCCGGCGCTGGTCGGTGCTGGCGCGGCCGTGTTGCTGCTGGCACCGGGCACGCCATTGCTGATCGATGGGCAACGCGGTCGCCTGCATGTGGACGCCGATGCCGCGACCTTGCAGCGCGCCACCGAAGAACGCGACACCCGCGATCTGCGGTTGAAAGCCGCTGCCGAACAACGCCATCAACCGGCGCTGACCACCGACGGCCACGCCGTGGAAGTGTTCGCCAATATCGGCGAAAGCGCCGGTGTGACCAGTGCGGTGGAGCAGGGCGCCGAAGGCATTGGCCTGCTGCGCACCGAACTGATTTTCATGGCGCATTCGCAAGCGCCGGACGAAGCCACCCAGGAAGTCGAATACCGTCGCGTCCTCGATGGCCTCGCCGGGCGGCCGTTGGTGGTGCGCACCCTCGATGTCGGCGGCGACAAACCGCTGCCGTATTGGCCGATCGCCAAGGAAGAAAACCCGTTCCTCGGCGTGCGTGGTATTCGTCTGACCTTGCAACGTCCGCAGATCATGGAAGCGCAATTGCGCGCCTTGCTCCGTGCGGCGGACAACCGCCCATTGCGCATTATGTTTCCCATGGTCGGCAGCGTTGATGAATGGCGTCAGGCCCGGGACATGACCGAACGTCTGCGTCTGGAAATTCCGGTGGCGGATTTGCAACTGGGGATCATGATTGAAGTGCCGTCGGCGGCGTTGCTCGCGCCGGTGCTGGCCAAGGAAGTCGATTTCTTCAGCGTCGGCACCAACGACCTGACCCAATACACCCTGGCCATCGACCGCGGTCACCCGACCTTGTCGGCCCAGGCTGACGGCTTGCACCCGGCGGTGCTGCAACTGATCGACATCACCGTGCGTGCGGCCCATGCCCATGGCAAATGGGTCGGCGTGTGCGGCGAGTTGGCGGCGGATCCGTTGGCGGTGCCGGTGTTGGTCGGCCTCGGTGTGGATGAACTCAGCGTGTCGGGCCGCAGCATCGCCGAGGTCAAGGCGCGCATCCGCGAACTTAGCCTGGCCCAGACCCAAACCCTCGCCCAACAGGCTTTAGCCGTGGGTAGCGCCAATGAAGTGCGCGCACTAGTGGAGGCCCTGTAATGGCCAAGATCCTAACCCTGACCCTCAACCCGGCGCTGGACCTCACGGTCCAGTTGCCGGTGCTGACACCCGGTCAGGTCAACCGCAGCGATGAAATGCACACCCACGCCGCCGGCAAAGGCGTGAACGTGGCGCAAGTGCTGGCGGACCTCGGGCATCAACTGACGGTCAGCGGCTTTCTCGGCGAAGACAATCTGCAAGCCTTCGAAACCCTGTTCGCCAAGCGCGGTTTTGTCGACGCGTTCATTCGTGTGCCGGGCGAAACCCGCAGCAACATCAAACTGGCGGAAAGCAGCGGGCGTATCACCGATATCAACGGTCCGGGACCACAGGTCAGTGAAACGGCGCAGCAAGCGTTGCTCGATCGACTGGATCAGATCGCGCCGGGGCACGACGCCGTCGTGGTCGCCGGTAGCCTGCCGCGCGGCGTCAGCCCGCAGTGGCTGCAAGCGCTGATCGAGCGTCTGAAAAACCTCGGATTGAACGTGGCCCTGGACACCAGCGGCGAAGCCTTGCGTGCAGGGCTGGCGGCCGGCCCGTGGCTGATCAAACCCAACACCGAAGAACTCGCCGATGCGCTGGATTGCGACGTGGTTTCAGTGACGGCCCAGGCCGAAGCCGCTAGCCGCTTGCATGCGCAAGGCATCGAGCACGTGGTGATTTCCCACGGCGCTGACGGCGTGAACTGGTTCAGCGTGGGCGCGGCGATGCATGCCACGCCACCGCGGGTCAGTGTGGTCAGCACCGTGGGCGCGGGCGATTCATTGTTGGCGGGGATGCTCCACGGTTTGCTCAGTGCCGACACGCCGGAACAGACCGTGCGCACCGCCACGGCGATTGCCGCGATGGCGGTCACGCAAATCGGTTTCGGCATCAGTGATGTCGCGCAATTGACGCAGCTCGAACAGGGCGTGCGCGTGCGCCTCCTGACAGAACAATAAGAGGGGTTGTCATGAAGTTAGCCATTGTTACGGCCTGCCCGAACGGCATGGTCACCAGTGTGCTGTGCGCGCGGCTGCTCGACGCCGCGGCCCAGCGTCAGGGCTGGAGCACTTGCGTCGAAGTCAACGATGCAGCACACCCGGAACGTCAGTTGTCGGCGGCGACGATTGAGTCCGCCGAGTGGGTGTTGCTGGTGACCAGCGCTCCGGTGGACATGTCGCGATTTGTCGGCAAGCGGGTGTTTCGCAGCACCCCGGCCCAGGCCCTGCAAGATGTTGAAGCGGTGTTGCGTCGGGGCGCTGAAGAGGCCGAGATTTACATCGCCGCCGAAGCGGTCGAAGAACCTGTCGTGGCCGCCAAAAACGCACCGCGCCTGGTCGCAATCACCGCATGCCCAACTGGCGTTGCCCATACCTTCATGGCCGCCGAAGCCTTGCAGCAAGCGGCCAAGCGTCTGGGCTACGACCTGCAAGTGGAAACCCAGGGCTCGGTCGGCGCGCGCAATCCCCTGAGCGCAGCGGCGATTGCCGATGCCGACGTGGTGCTGCTGGCCTGCGATATCGAAGTTGCCACCGAGCGTTTTGCCGGCAAGAAGATTTACCGTTGCGGCACCGGCATCGCCTTGAAACAGGCCGAAGCCACGCTCAATAAAGCCCTGGCCGAAGGCAAGCAGGAAAGCGCTGCGACGGGGGCCAAGGGGCCGGCCAAGCAAGAGAAAACCGGCGTCTATAAACACCTGCTGACCGGGGTGTCGTTCATGCTGCCGATGGTGGTGGCGGGCGGTTTGATGATCGCGCTGTCGTTCGTGTTCGGCATCACCGCGTTCAAGGAACCGGGCACGCTCGCCGCCGCACTGATGCAAATCGGCGGCGAGACCGCGTTCAAGTTGATGGTGCCGTTGCTGGCGGGGTACATCGCCTACTCCATCGCCGACCGTCCGGGCCTGGCGCCAGGGATGATCGGTGGTTTGCTCGCGAGTACCTTGGGCGCCGGTTTTATCGGCGGGATCCTTGCCGGTTTCATCGCCGGTTACGCGGCCCAGGCAATCAACCGTTATGCGCGATTGCCGCAAAGTCTTGAGGCGCTGAAACCGATCCTGATCATCCCGTTGTTCGCGAGTCTGTTCACCGGTCTGGTGATGATTTATGTGGTCGGCAAACCGGTGGCGGGGATGCTCGAAGCGCTCACGCACTTCCTCGACAGCATGGGCACCACCAACGCGATCCTGCTCGGTGTGCTGCTCGGCGGCATGATGTGCGTCGACCTCGGCGGGCCGATCAACAAGGCGGCTTATGCGTTCTCCGTGGGGCTGCTGGCGTCGCAGAGCTATGCGCCGATGGCAGCGACCATGGCCGCCGGCATGGTGCCGCCGATTGGCCTGGGCATCGCGACGTTTATTGCCCGGCGCAAGTTCGCCCAGACTGAACGCGAGGCCGGTAAAGCGGCATTGGTGTTGGGGCTGTGCTTTATCTCTGAAGGGGCGATTCCGTTTGCGGCGAAAGACCCGTTGCGGGTGATCCCGGCGAGCATTGCCGGTGGTGCGCTGACCGGTGCGTTGTCGATGTATTTCGGCTGCAAACTGATGGCACCGCACGGTGGGTTGTTTGTGCTGATGATCCCGAATGCGATCAACCATGCGTTGCTGTATCTGCTCGCCATCGTGGCCGGGAGTTTGCTGACGGCGGTGGCGTATGCACTGCTCAAGCGGCCGGAAGGGGTGGAGTTGGCGCTGGAACCCGCGAAGGCCTGACACCCTGCCACTTACCCCTGACACCCTGCCACTTACCCCTGACACCCACCCCTTGTAGGAGCGAGGCTTGCCCGCGAAGAGGCCGTCACATTCAACATCTATGTTGAATGACACACCGCCTTCGCGGGCAAGCCTCGCTCCTACAGGGGGCGCGTTTCACACGGGCGTCATGCGCACATGCTTTAGTTTCCCTTTTCCAGGGAGAACACCATGAGCGAATTCAACCTCGGTCGCCGGCGTGTCATGCAAGCGGTTGGCGCCGGATTGTTGCTGCCCGGCCTGGCCCCGGCGGTGATCGCTTCGGTCAAGGATCGGCCGCAACTCACCGACGGCGTGCAGTCCGGCGACTTGCTGGGCGACCGGGCGATGGTCTGGAGTCGCAGCGACCGCCCCGCACGCATGGTGGTGGAATGGGACACCCGCAGCCTGTTCACCAATCCCCGCCGTTTCGTCTCGCCTTTGGCTGACGCCCGCACCGATTTCACCGCCCGGGTCGAACTCACCGGCCTGCCCGCCGATCAGGCGATTTTCTACCGCGTGCACTTCGAAGACGCCCAGAACGGCACAAGCAGCGAACCCTGGTTCGGCCACTTGCGCAGCGTGCCGACGGCCCGGCGCGACATTCGTTTTGTGTGGAGCGGCGACACCGTCGGCCAGGGCTTCGGCATCAACCCGGACATCGGGCGGCATGCGCATCTACGAAGCCATGCGCCTGCGCCTGCCGGATTTCTTTATCCACAGCGGCGACACCATCTACGCCGACGGCCCGGTGCCGGCACAACTCACCACCGAGAGCGGTCGGGTGTGGCACAACATCACCAGCGAAGCCAAGAGCAAAGTCGCGGAAACCCTCGACGAATATCGCGGCAACTATCGCTATAACCTGATGGACGAAAACATCCGCCGCTTCAACGCCGAGGTGCCGCAAATCTGGCAGTGGGACGACCACGAAGTGGTGAACAACTGGTCGCCGGGTAAACAACTCGACGAGCGCTACAAGAGCAAAGATATCCACAGCCTGGTGGGCCGCGCGCGCCAGGCCTGGCTCGAATACGCACCGATGCGTTTGCAGAGCGCCGACAACGGCGGGCGGATTTATCGCCAGCTGAGCTATGGGCCGATGCTTGATGTGTTCGTGCTCGATATGCGCAGTTATCGCGGGGCGAATGACGACAACCTCGGCGGGGAAAAACCGTTTCTCGGCCGCGAGCAACTGGACTGGCTGAAGGCTTCATTGAAAGCCTCAACGGCGCAATGGAAAGTCATCGCCGCCGACATGCCGATTGGTCTCGGCGTGCCGGATGGTGAAGTCAGCCCGGGTGTCGCGCGCTGGGAAGCGGTGGCCAACGGTGATCCGGGACCGGCCCAGGGACGCGAGCTGGAAATCGCTGAATTGCTGGGTTTTCTGCGTCAGCAACAGGTACGCAATTTCGTGTTCCTGACGGCGGATGTGCACTACTGCGCGGCGCATCACTACCACCCGGATCGCGCCGCGTTTCAGGATTTCGAACCGTTCTGGGAGTTTGTCGCCGGACCGTTGAATGCCGGGAGTTTCGGGCCAAATCCGCTGGATAAAACCTTTGGCCCGGAAGTGGTGTTCGAGAAAGCACCGCCGGCGCAGAACACCTCGCCGTTTGCGGGTTTTCAGTTTTTTGGTGAGGTGAATATTGAAGGGCAGACGGGGGAGATGAGTGTGGTGTTGCGGGATCTGGATGGGGTGAGTGTGTTTGAGCAGAAGTTGCAGCCGGTTTGAGGTGAGGGGGAGATCGTTCCCACGCTCTGCGTGGGAATGCCTCAACGGACGCTCTGCGTTCGGCTCTTGATGGGACGCGGAGCGTCCCGGGCGGCATTCCCACGCGGAGCGTGGGAACGATCTGGCTTGAGGTGTCAGTAAACGTCGCGGCGGTAGCGGCCTTGTTCGATCAACCGGTCAACCTCTTCAATCCCCAGCACTTCGTTAAGCACGTGATCCACCCCCGATGCCATCCCCTGCAAGCTGCCGCAGATGTAGATCACTGCACCCTCGGCCAGCCACTTCTTCAGCTCGACGGCCGATTCGCGCAGGCGATCCTGGACGTAGATCTTCTCGGCCTGATCCCGTGAAAACGCCAGGTCCAGTCGTTCCAGATCACCTTCAATCAACCAGCCTTCCAACTCATCGCGACACAGGAAGTCATGCCGGCGATTGCGTTCGCCAAACAGCAGCCAATGCCGCTGCTGCCCGTCGGCAATCCGCGCTTTAAGCAAACTGCGCAGCCCGGCCAGGCCCGTTCCGTTGCCCAACAGGATCATCGGCACCGGTTCCACCGGCAGATGGAAACCGCTGTTACGCCGCACTCGCAGGCTGATGCTGCCGCCCACTGGCGCATGTTCGGTCAGCCAGCCGGAGCCGATGCCGAGGCTGCCGTCGGGGTGCAGTTCCTGGCGCACGATCAGTTCCAGTACGCCGTCGGCGGTGATCGAGGCGATGGAGTATTCGCGCATCGCCAACGGCACCAACGCCTGCACCAGCGCCTGGGCATGCAGGCCGACCAGATGCGTGCGGTTCTCGGGGAGCTGCCGACTGGCCAGCGCCTGGTCCAGCGGTTGCGAGAGACCATCGAGTTCAACACTGGCCCGACCATCAATCCCCAGGCCATCGAGGAAATGCTCGATCGCCCATGGGCAGTTGCGCGGCATGACTTCCACCAGGTCGCCGGCCAGCCAACTGCTGGTGGTCGGGGCGATGAGGCCGAGCAGGTACACCGGCGCACCGCTGCTGTCAGGGTTCATCAGCTCGCGGCGGGCCAGGGTCCAGTTGTCGTAGTGGGGCGCTTGCCAGGTGTCCACGGGGGCCTGTCCGGTCAGCAGGCCGAGTTGCTGCTGCCAGTGGCGCAAGGCGTAAGGGTCGCCGCTGTCGACTTCCACCGGGGCAAACAGGGTCTTGCCGCCGTGTTCGCCGAGCCAGGTGTGCAAGCGCCGGGCGAAGCCGCAGAAGTGCTGATACTGGCGGTCACCGAGACCGAGTACCGCGTAATTCAAACTGCCCAGGCTCAACGCCCGCCCCAGCACTTTGCGTTCGAACCCCCGGGCGCTGTCCGGCGCTTCGCCGTCGCCGAAGGTGCTGACCACGAACAACGCGTTGTCCGAGTCCTGCAAATCCTGCTCGCTGACCGTCGCCAGCGGCTGAACCTTCACCGGTAACCCGGCGGCCTGTAATTGCCCCGCGGTCTGCCACGCCAGTTGCTCGGCAAAACCGCTCTGGCTGGCGAAGCCGATCAGCCACGCCGGTGCGTCGCTGCCCGGTTGCGCCAGGCCTTTGCGCGCATCCTTGATCTGGCGTTTCTTGCGTCGACGATCCAGGTACAGCAGCCAGCCCGTGATGAAAAACAACGGCATGGTCAGCGCGGTGACGGTCAGGATGATCCGTCCGACGATGCCAAAGTAGCTGCCGGTGTGCAGCGCATAAATACTGGTCAGCAGTTGCGCCTTGAAGCTCTTGTCGCTGTAGCGATCGTGACGTTTGACGATGCCGGTCGCCGGATCGAGGCTGATCTCGTTCAGCGCGCGGTCATGGGGCGAGGTATTCAACAGGTAAAACACGGTCGCCGGTTGGCCGGCCAGCGGTGGCATGCGGATGTTGTAGGCAGACAGGTTCGGGCCGGCGGCGCTGTAGATGCTGCTCCACATCGCCGCGTAATCGGCGCTCGGCGCCGGACCGCTGGGCGCCGGGCCACGGTTGCGCACCCGCTCGTTCTGCGGCGCGTCGGAGAGTAATTGCGTCAGGCCCTTGTTGTACCACTCGTAGGACCAGGACAACCCGGTCAGCGCGGCCAACAGGTAAAACAGCATGCACCAGGTGCCGGCCACCGAGTGCAGATCCCAATTAAAGCTGCGGCCTTTTTTCTTCCAGTCGAGAGTGAGCCAGGCACGCCATTTATTCCATTGGCGCGGCCAGCGCAGGTAGAGGCCGGACAGGCAGAAGAACACCAGGAGCAGCGTGCACGCGCCGGTGATCTGCCGCCCGGTATCACCCATCGCAAGGAATCGGTGCAACTGCAACATGAAGCCAAAGAAGTCCTGGCCTGTAGCGTCGCCCAGGAACTCGGCGGTGTATGGGTCGAAGTAACGCATCTCGCCGCGACGTTCGCCCGGTGGCGGGGTGAAGATCACCCGCGCGGCGTTGCCGCTGTCGGTTTCGACCCAGAGCATCGAGACTTTCTTGCCGGAGGCGGCTTCGATGTGTTCAACCAGTTCGGCGGGCGGCAGCACACCGGCGACCTGTTTCTCCACCTGCAACACAGATGGATTCAGCGCCCGCAGGATTTCATCCTGAAACGAATAGGCCGCACCGGTGATGCCCATCAGGGCCAGGACCAGCCCGGCACTGATGCCAAAGAACCAGTGCAACTGGAACAGGGTTTTCTTCAACACGTCACTCGCCTTGTTCGTTCGAAAGTAATCATCACGGCGCGCATTATGCCGTGGGTTGTCGAGAAACATTCTTTATTACGCACAAAAGCCCCGTTCAATTCAATGAACGGGGCGTTAAGACCGAATGTTGCCTTTGTGGCGAGGGAGCTTGCTCTCGCTGGAGGCCGAAGGACTCCCCAAAAGGGCAATACGGTTTAAGGGGAAAACCGCAGTGCCTGGTTTTGGGGCGGCTTCGCCACCCAGCGGGAGCAAGCTCCCTCGCCACAGTTATGCATTCGACGACCGACTCCCTGTTAGAAGTGGAAGTTCGCGCTCAGCAGGGCGGTACGACCCGCCGCCACGTGGGCATAGTGCGTCTGGAACACCTGGTCGAAGTAACGCTTGTCAGTCAGGTTTTGCACGTTGAGTTGCAGGTCGACGTTCTTGGTCAGCGCGTAGCTGGCCATGGCGTCGTAGCGCCAGTAGGACGGGATCTCCACCGAGTTGGCGACGTTGCCGAACTGCGAGTCGACGAAGGTCGCGCCACCGCCGATGGTCAACTTCTCCGGGATCAGGTCATACGTCGACCACAGAGTGAAATTGTTCCGTGGCGTGCTCGGCATGTGGTTGCCTTTGTCGGCGGCGAGGGTGGTCTTGACCACTTCGCTTTCCATATAGGTGTAGCCGCCGAAGACTTTCCAGTTACGGGTCAGCTTGCCGGTGTAGGTCAGTTCCAGGCCGTTGACGGTTTGTTCGCCGTCGAGCACTTGGGTGGTGGCACCGTCCGGATCGTCGATACGCGCGTTGGTTTTCTCGGTGCGGAACAGCGCGGCGGTCAGCGACAGGTCGTCACCGAAGAAGTCCCACTTGGTGCCGATCTCGTAGTTACGGTTCTTTTCCGGGTCCAGATCGCTGTTGTTCGCCGCCAGTTCCAGGCCGCCGTTACCGCTGGTTTCGCCGGCCGGGTTGCTGGAGGTGGAATAGGCCGCGTACACGCTGCCGTTCGGCAACGGGTTGTAGACCACGCCGATCTGGTAGTTGACCAGGTCACTGGTGTTCTCGCGGGAGAAACTGCCCGCAGGTGTGCTACGCCCCGCATTGGCATAGCCGCTGGATTCGGTCTGGTAGTTGTCGTAGCGCAGGCCCAGGTTCAGGGACCACTGCTCGTTGAACTTCAGGGTATCGAACACATAGGCCGCAGCGGTCTTGGTGTCGGTGTCGGTGAAGGCGTTGCTGTCTTTGATCGTGCCCGACCAGTTATCCCCAGGCGTCGGCTTGTACAGGTTGGTGCAGTCGCCAGAATTGAACAGCGCGCGGTTGCAAGTGGTGCCGGCAGCCGTCGAGGTCAGGATGTACGGGCGGTTGTGGGTGTCCTGATAGGAAAACTCCAGACCGGTGACCAGGCTGTGTTCGATAGCGCCGGTGTTGAACTTGGCGCTCAGGTCGGTCTGGTTGACCCAGCCGCTGGACGTCGAGTTACGGCTTTTCGAGCCACGGTACACGCTGCCATTGGCCACGTTGCCCTTGCTGTCATCCGGGTTGGTGACGATGTAGTCGAGGGTCGAGCGGGACATGCGGAAGCTGTTGGAAACGGTCAGGTCGTCGTTCAGATCGTGTTCGATCTTGATCGTGCCGCTGTCGTTTTCGGTCTGGCGATAGTCGCGGCCGGTGAGGCCGTAGAAGTTGTCTTTATTGACGTTGGCCGGCTTGTCGACGTGGTACTTGCTGCGATTCGGGCTCAAGGTCAGCGGCACGCCGTAGTCCGGCATGTCATCGGTTTCGACGTGGTAGTAACCGACGGTCACACGGGTGTCGGTGCCCAGGCCGAAGGAGAAGGTCGGCGCCACGCCCCAGCGGCTGACGTCCACGGCATCGCGGCCGGCGACGTTGGCTTCGTGCTTCATCAGGTTCAGGCGAAAGGCCGAGGTGTCGTTGATCTGCTGGTTCAGGTCCAGGGTGGTGCGCTTGGTCTGGTCCGAGCCCCAGGTGAAGCCGCCGTTGTAGAAGTTGCCAAGTTTGGCGGTCTTGCTCACCAGATTCAGGCTGCCACCGGTGGAACCAGCGCCGGTGAAGGCCGAGCCTGGGCCCTTGCTGATTTCGATCGATTCGACGTTGAAAATCTCGCGGCTCTGGGACGCCGGGTCGCGCATGCCGTCGACGAAGGTGTCGCTTTCAGCGTTGAAGCCACGAATGATCGGACGGTCGCCGGCCGGGTTGCCGCCTTCACCGGCACCGAAGGTGATGCCCGGCGTGGTGCGCAAGGCGTCGACCAGGCTAGTAGCGCCGGTGTCACGGATCACCTGTTGCGGGATCACGGTGACGCTTTTCGGCGTTTCACGCAGGGGGGCGGTGTATTTCTTGGAGGCCGAGGTATCGGTTTTGTAGGAGGTGTCTTGCTGCTCGCCAACAACGCTGGTGGCGTCGAGGGAAATCGCATTGCCTGGGGCTTTTTCGTCAGTCTTCTCGGCAGCGAAAACCATGTGGCCCGCGGAGCCCGCAGTGATCGCCATACCAATGGCAGACGCGAGCAAACGTGGTGAACTGACCGGTAATTGTGGTTGTTGGCGTGACATGTGAATTCCCCTCCCCAAGGATTTGAGGCCGCGGAATATAGGGTAAACAGGTATTTGTATCAATTGCGAAACGTTGCTATTCGCGACAAATTTACATTCTTTACACTTTGACCTTACGGTTTTTGTTGGCTCATTCGTCTGCGGGGTTTTACACGAGCAATAAGAATCAATACCATTGGCGCCTCTTTGAAATCAGGTCTCGTCCTCATGTTGCTGCACATTCCCGGCGTGTTCGCGAAAGAAGAAGTGCAGCGCATCCGCGAGGCGCTGGAACAGGCTGATTGGGCGGACGGCAAGATCACCGCCGGCTTCCAGTCAGCCAAGGCCAAGCACAATCTGCAACTGCCTGAAGGTCATCCACTGGCCAAGGAAATCGGCGCGGCGATGCTGGAGCGGCTGTGGAAAAATCCGCAGTTCATGTCGGCGGCGCTGCCGCACAAAGTCTTCCCGCCGTTACTGAACTGTTACACGGCGGGCGGCAGCTTCGACTTCCATATCGATAACGCGGTGCGCCAGCCCCAGGGCAGTATCGAGCGGGTACGCACTGACCTGTCGGCGACACTGTTCTTCAGCGAACCGGAGGACTACGACGGCGGCGAACTGGAAATCCAGGACACCTTCGGCACCCAACGGGTCAAGTTGCCCGCCGGCGACCTGGTGCTGTACCCCGGCAGCAGCCTGCACAAGGTCAACGCCGTCACGCGCGGAACGCGTTATGCGTCGTTCTTCTGGACCCAAAGCCTGGTCCGCGAGGACAGCCAGCGCGCCTTGCTGTTCGAGATGGACGGTGCGATCCAGCAACTGACCCAGGACCTGCCCGACCACCCGTCGCTGATCCGCCTCACCGGCACTTATCACAACCTGCTGCGCCGCTGGGTCGAGGTATGAGTTATCAACTGCGCCGCGAGGAAGTGCTCGACGGTGATCGCCTCAAAGCCATGCTCGAAGAAAGTCCGGCGCGCGCGGCCCAGGCGATCCTGATCGCGGCCGGCGAAGGCGTGGTGGAGGCCCAGGCCTTGTTGGGGCAGATCCTGCTGGACGGGCAGGGCATTGAGCAGGATCAGCCGCTGGCCGTGCGCTGGTTCGGCATCGCCGCTCAGGGCGGGCACCTGATGGCGCGCAACATGCTCGGTCGTTGTCATGAGCATGGCTGGGGGTGTGCGGCGGATGCTGCGACGGCGGCGGGGCATTATCGACTCGCGGCTGAGCAGGGGCTGGATTGGGCGATGTACAACTACGCCAACCTGCTGGCCACCGGGCGCGGTGTCGCTGAAGACCAGGCGCAAGCGCTGAGTCTTTATCGCAATGCCGCTGAACTGGGCCACGCGAAATCGATGAACCTGCTCGGGCGTTATCTGGAAGACGGGCGGGTGTACCCGGCGGACCCGCAGGCTGCACGCGACTGGTATCGACGCTCGGCGCTCGGTGGGGATTTTCGAGGGCAATTCAGCTACGCCGCGGTACTCGCGGATGAAGGCAATATCGAAGACGCGCTGGACTGGTTGCGCAAGGCGCTGGCCGGCGGGAATCTGAATTTCCTGAAGGTGGCGAGTCAGACGCTATTGAACGCAGCGCATCCACGCATTCGCGAGTTGGCCGCTGACTACGCCAAACGCTGCGCCGAACTAACACAGCCCTGACAAACGACACACTCCCCGGAGATGCCGAAGGCTCTGATCGTTCCCACGCTCTGCGTGGGAATGTAGCCCGGGACGCTCCGCGTCCCTGCCGAAGCGGACGCGGAGCGTCGATTGAGGCATTCCCACGCAGAGCGTGGGAACGATCATCGCAGACACAAAAAAGCCCATGACACGTCATGGGCTTTTTGATTTGCGCGTGCAGTACTTACACGTAGAAGGATTTCAACGGCGGGAAGCCATTGAATTCAACCGCGCTGTAACTGGTGGTGTAGGCACCGGTGGACAACCAGTACAAACGATCACCAATCGCCAGGTTCAGCGGCAAACCGTACTTGTAGTTTTCATACATGATGTCGGCGCTGTCGCAGGTGGGACCTGCGATGACCACTTCTTCCATCTCGCCTTTCTTCTCGGTCCAGATCGGAAACTTGATGGCTTCGTCCATGGTTTCGATCAGGCCGGAGAACTTGCCCACATCCGTGTACACCCAACGCTCGACGGCGGTACGGGATTTACGCGCGACCAATACCACTTCACTGACCAGGATCCCGGCGTTGGCGATCAACGAACGGCCCGGCTCGAGGATGATTTCTGGCAAATCGTCGCCGAAGTCTTCCTTGAGGAAACGGATGATTTCTTCTGCGTAGGTTTCCAGGCTGTTGGTGCGGGTGATGTAGTTGGCCGGGAAGCCACCGCCCATGTTGATCAGCTTCAGGTGGATGCCGTCTTCTTCTTTCAAGCGCTCGAAGATCACTTTGACCTTGGCAATCGCCGCGTCCCAGACGCTGATGTCGCGCTGTTGCGAGCCAACGTGGAACGAGATGCCGTACGGCACCAGGCCCAGGTCGCGGGCGAGGATCAGCAGGTCCATGGCCATGTCGGTCTGGCAGCCGAATTTGCGCGACAACGGCCAGTCGGCGGTGGTCGAGCCTTCGGTGAGGATGCGCACGTAGACTTTCGAACCCGGTGCAGCCTTGGCGATGTTGCGCAGGTCGGCTTCGGAGTCGGTGGCGTACAGGCGCACGCCCTTCTCGTAGAAGTAGCGGATGTCCTTGGATTTCTTGATGGTGTTGCCGTAGCTGATGCGATCCGGGCCGACGCCCTGGTTCATCACTTTGTCGAGCTCGTAGATCGAGGCGATGTCGAAGTTCGAGCCTTTCTCTTTGAGCAGGTCGATGATTTCGACGGCCGGGTTGGCCTTGACCGCGTAGTAGACCTTGGCGAAATCGAAACCGGCGCGCAGGTCGTCATAGGCCTGGCTGATCATCGCGGTGTCGATCACCACGAACGGGGTTTCTTGTTTGTCGGCAAATGCCTTCATTTTGTTGAAGGTATCGCGCGCGAAATAGTCTTCGACGTTGATCGACATGCTTGGGACTCCTACTGGCAAACTGAGTAAATAAATGGGTGCAAATGAACGTCCTCCGTATCCCCACTTTGGTTCGCCTACTTCCCAAGGCATGTCGCCGAAAGCAAAAAGGCCACGGGAGGCGGTGCTGCCCTTGGCCTTGCTGTCTCGTCGTCAGTACTTGAGCCGGATGGATCGTTTCCAGCATGGACGTTCGGCGCGAACTTTAGGGCGTGAGGGGCTTGAGATCAACTAAAAATGTCGCGTTTTTGCACGCTTCCGTCGTGCGGTCCCGGACAGCTACTGATGTAACCGACCTGCATGACAGTGTGATGTTCCCTCGAATGATCGTTCCCACGCTCTGCGTGGGAATGCATCCGGAGACGCTCCGCGTCTCAAAGGGTGGACGCAGAGCGTCCCGGGCGGCATTCCCACGCAGAGCGTGGGAACGATCAATTTGAGGTGTTTCAAGGGGATTTGTGGTGCCCCATTCGCGGGCAAGCCTCGCTCCTGCAGGTTTTCGGTATGCCGTGATGTTGCGTACGACACCGCACCTGTAGGAGCGAGGCTTGCCCGCGAAGGCGTCAGATCAGGCGACCGCAGCCTCAGCCGGCGAAACAATGCTGGTCTTGCCGCCACGGGACTTGCCGGAGCTCAGGTACTCGGCAATCGACTCCTGGGTCACTTCTCCCAGGAACACCCGCTCGGCATCCATCACCGGCAACCACGAGCGGTTGAACTCGTACATGCGCGACAGCAGGATGCGCAAATGCTCGTCGAACGCGGCGGTGGCGTTGAACTCGCGCAGGTATTGCGCGCACGTACCGGCCTGACGGTGCAGGTCGCGACGTCGTACATAACCCAGCGCCTTGTTCTCGCCATCGGTGACCACCACATAACGACGGTCCAGTTCGTCCATCAGCTCCAGGGCCTCGGCCACCGGGGTTTCCGGGCTCACCGACGGCGCGTTGTCCGCCGCGTCTTCGGCTTTCACCAGCAACAGACGCTTGAGGGTGCTGTCCTGGCCGACGAAGTTGCTCACAAAGTCGTCCGCCGGGTGTGCCAGCAGGGTGTCCGGGTGGTCGATCTGCAACAGCTTGCCGGCGCGGAAGATCGCAATCTTGTCGCCCAGCTTGATCGCTTCGTCGATGTCGTGGCTGACCATGATCACGGTCTTGTTCAGCGCGCGCTGCATCTCGAAGAACTCGTTCTGAATCATCTCGCGGTTGATCGGGTCGACCGCGCCGAACGGCTCATCCATCAACAACAGCGGCGCATCCGCCGCCAGTGCCCGGATTACACCGATCCGCTGCTGCTGGCCGCCGGACAACTCACGCGGATAGCGATTCAGGTACTGCTTGGGTTCGAGCTTGATCATGCTCATCAACTCGCGGGCGCGGTCGTGGCATTTCTGTTTGTCCCAGCCCAGCAGGCGCGGAACGATGGTGATGTTTTCCTCGATGGTCATGTTCGGGAACAGACCGATCTGCTGGATCACATAACCGATGTTGCGACGCAGGGTCACGGCGTCGAGGTCGGTGGTGTCTTCGCCGTTGATCAGGATCTTGCCGGATGTCGGCTTGATCAGGCGGTTGATCATCTTCAGCGTGGTGCTTTTGCCGCAGCCCGATGGCCCGAGGAACACACAGATTTCGCCTTCATTGACGGTCAGGCTTACCGAGTCCACGGCTTTCACATCTTTGCCGTTGCTTTGGAAGGTCTTGCTGAGGTTTTGAAGTTCGATCATTTGAGCAGTCCTTTAGGAGTCAGCGTGCGTTGCAGCCATTGCAGAAGCAGGTCGGCGAAGATGGCCAGGAGACTGACCAGCACGGCGCCGACGATCAGCATCGACATGTCGCTGCGGCTGATTGAAGCGAGAATAAGTACACCGAGGCCACCGGCACCGATGGTCGCGGCGATGGTCATGACACCAATGTTCATGACCACGGCGGTGCGCACACCGGCGAGGATCACCGGCACGGCAATCGGCAGTTCAACCATGCGCAGGCGCTGGCCGAAGGTCATGCCGATGCCACGGGCGGCTTCGCGAATGCCCGGTTCGACGCCGGTCAGGGCGAGGTAGGTGTTACGCATGATCGGCAGCAGCGAGTACAGAAACACGGCTGTGATCGCCGGCATCGGGCCCAGGCCCTGGCCGAATTTGGAGTAGAACGGCAGCAACAGGCCGAACAGCGCAATCGACGGCACGGTCAGCAGCACCGTGGCGCTGGCTTGCAAGGGACCGGCGAGCGACGGGAAGCGCGTCATCACGATGCCCAGGGGCACGCCGACGAGGATCGCCAAGGTCACGGCGATGCCGACCAGGGTGATGTGCTGCCAGGTCAGGTGCAGGACCTGCGGCCAGTCGAGATGGGAAAAGGCGTTCAAAAATTCCATGTCTTCTCCTCCTCAGTTGATCGGATGCTGACGCAGGAAATCTGCGGCAACCGATGAAGGGCTTTCGTGATCGACATCGACCCGCGCATTCAGCGCACGCATGGTGGCGTCGTCGAACAGTTCAGCCAGTGGCTTGAGTTCTTCGGCAAGCTTCGGATGAGCGTCGAGGTAAACCTGACGCACCACCGGCGCGGCGGTGTAGTCCGGGAAGTAGTGCTTGTCGTCTTCGAGCAGTTTCAGCTTGAAGGCGTTCAAGCGACCGTCCGTGGTGTAGACCAGACCGGCAAACACCTGGCCATTACGCAGGGCGGTGTAGACCAGACCGGCATCCATCTGCCGGATGTTCTTGCGGGTCAGGTTCATGCCGTAGAGGTCGACCATGCCGTCCAGACCGTCGGAACGGTTGGCAAACTCGGTGTCCAGGGCCACGAGGTGATTGGTCTTCGCCTCAGCCTGCAGCACCGTGTTCAGCTCGCTGATGGTGTTGATCTGCGGATAGGCCTGCGCGGTTTTCTCCGGCAGGGCCAGGGCGTAGGTGTTGCTGAACTTCGACGGTGTCAGCCAGACCAGGCCTTTTTTCGCGTCGAGTTCTTTCACCTTGGCGTAGGACTGAGCGCTGTCGAGCTTGTCAGTGATGTGGTTATAAGCCACCAGCGACACGCCGGTGTATTCCCACATCAAATCCAGCTGGCCACTTTCGTGGGCGCTGCGGGCCAGGTTGCTGCCCAGACCGCCGGTCACCTGGGTGTCGTAACCCTTGGTGCGCAGGTATTGGGAGGTGATTTCCGCCAGCAGGGTTTGTTCGGTGAACACCCGGGCGCCGATGCGGATCACGGGTTTTTCAGCGGCTTGTGCAAATCCTGCAAACAGCAGGGCGCAGCCTATTAGAAAGCTTAATTTCTTCATAAAAATTCCTTTGCCGAGGCTTAAGACGGGCGTAGGCCGCGTTCGAGCCAGAGGCGGCTGGCGAGTGTCACCAGGCCGTCAAGCAGCAAGGCCAGCAGGGCGGTGCAAGCCGCGCCGAGCAGCAGTTGCGGCTGATTGTTCAGGGCGATGCCGGGGAAAATCAGGCTGCCCAGGCTGTTGGCGCCAATCAGGAATGCCAACGGTGCGGTACCGACGTTGATCGCCAGGGCCACACGCACGCCACCGATGATGATCGGTACCGCGTTCGGCAGTTCGACCCGCCACAGCACTTGCGTTGGCGTCATGCCGATGCCGACGGCCGCTTCTTTCAGCGAACCCTGGACGTTTTTCAGGCCTTCATAGGTGTTGCGCACGATCGGCAACAGCGAGGCGAGGAACAGGGCGAAGATCGCGGGGCCGCTGCCGAGCGATGCCCAGAATCCCCAGGGCGATGGCCAGTACGGCGAGAGGCGGCACGGTGTTGCCGATGTTGAAGATCTGCATGAAGCGTTCAGCGCGGCCCACCATGGTCGGGCGGCTGAGGAAGATACCGGCGGGGATGCCCACAACGAGGGCGGCCAGCATGGAAACAAGGACGAGAATCAAGTGAGCTTGCAGGTAAAACAACAAATCGTCGCGGTAATGTTCGATCGTGTTGATGCCAATCCAATGGACCAGCAGGGCCAGGAGTGCGACGACAACCGCACCTCCTATAAGCCCCTTGCCATAGCGAATCGCCACAGGCGGACTCCTTTTTTTTCTTGGTCGGCGAACGCAGTCCTTTGTGGCAATGCCATCACTGGCTGCCGGGATATCGACGTTCGCGAGAAGCAGCTCTTCATGCTGGTAAAACCGCATGAGATCGAGCCATAAGCGCAGCCTCGTCAGGCTAACTTGCTGATTTATCAGCCCCTGATACGAGTGCCGTAACAGGGGAGTGGACGTCTGCACCTTTTAAAAGGTTCCATAATTAGCTGCAATTAGCCACCCTTGATCTCCCAACGGTCCCGTTAATCGCCATGGGCGACTGGGCGAGCGGTGGTCCGTGACGCTCGGTTTGCGCTATACTCGCCGCCCTTTTTTGAATCACCTGCCAGGCGATTTCCCATGACCAAACAGGCCGCCGAAGTCGCGAAACGCCGCACTTTCGCCATTATTTCCCACCCCGATGCCGGTAAAACCACCATCACCGAGAAGCTCTTGCTGATGGGCAAGGCGATTGCGATTGCGGGCACGGTGAAATCACGTAAATCCGACCGCCATGCAACGTCCGACTGGATGGAAATGGAAAAGCAGCGTGGTATCTCGATTACCACGTCGGTCATGCAGTTCCCGTATCGCGACCACATGATCAACCTGCTCGATACCCCGGGCCACGAAGACTTCTCCGAAGATACTTACCGCACCCTGACGGCAGTGGACTCGGCGCTGATGGTCCTCGACGGCGGTAAAGGTGTTGAGCCTCGGACCATCGCGCTGATGGACGTCTGCCGTCTGCGGGACACGCCGATTGTCAGCTTCATCAACAAACTCGACCGTGACATCCGCGACCCGATCGAACTGCTCGACGAAATCGAAGCAGTCCTGAAGATCAAGGCTGCACCGATCACCTGGCCGATCGGTTGCTACCGCGACTTCAAGGGTGTCTATCACCTCGCCGACGACTACATCATCGTGTACACCGCCGGTCACGGCCACGAGCGCACCGATGTGAAAATCATCGAAAAGCTCGACTCCGACGAAGCCCGCGCGCACTTGGGCGACGAATACGATCGCTTCGTCGATCAACTGGAACTGGTGCAGGGCGCCTGTCACGAATTCAATCAACAGGAATTCCTCGACGGCCAACTGACACCGGTGTTCTTCGGGACTGCATTGGGCAACTTCGGTGTCGATCACGTGCTCGACGCCGTGGTCAACTGGGCGCCGAAACCCCTGGCCCGTGTCGCCAACGAGCGCACCGTGGAACCGGTTGAAGAGAAATTCGCCGGCTTCGTGTTCAAGATCCAGGCGAACATGGACCCCAAACACCGCGACCGCATCGCCTTCATGCGTATCTGCTCCGGCAAATACGAAAAAGGCATGAAGATGCGCCACGTGCGCACCGGCAAAGACGTGCGGATCGGCGACGCGCTGACCTTCTTCTCCTCCGAACGTGAGCAACTGGAAGAGGCTTTCGCCGGCGACATCATCGGTTTGCACAACCACGGCACCATCCAGATCGGCGACACATTCACCGAAGGCGAAGCCCTGAGCTTCACCGGCATCCCGCACTTCGCCCCGGAACTGTTCCGCCGCGTGCGCCTGCGCGATCCGCTGAAATCCAAGCAACTGCGCCAGGGCTTGCAGCAATTGGCCGAAGAAGGCGCGACCCAGGTGTTCTTCCCGGAGCGCAGCAACGACATCATCCTCGGCGCCGTCGGCGTGCTGCAGTTCGACGTGGTCGCCAGCCGCTTGAAAGAGGAATACAAGGTCGAGTGCTCCTACGAGCCGATCACCGTGTACTCCGCGCGCTGGATCGATTGCGACGATAAGAAGAAGATGGAAGAGTTCAAGGTCAAGGCCGTGGAAAACCTCGCCATCGACGGCGGCGGTCACCTGACCTACCTCGCGCCGACCCGGGTCAACCTGGCGCTGATGGAAGAGCGCTGGCCAGACGTGAAATTCCGCGCGACCCGTGAGCATCATTAAGGTCTGATGGCTGTACCCAAAACCCCGTTGCGAAAGCTGCGGGGTTTTTTATTACGCAAAGGAAAAATCCCCCCTATGTTGATCGTTCCCACGCTCTGCGTGGGAATGCAGCCCGGGACGCTCCGCGTCCCAATAGCGGACGCAGAGCGTCCATTGAGGCATTCCCACGCGGAGCGTAGGAACGATCAAAATATCGAGCTCTGAAATGATCGTTCCCACGCTCTGCGTGGGAATGCAGCCCGGGACGCTCCGCGTCCCAAGAGCGGACGCGGAGCGTCCATTGAGGCATTCCCACGCGGAGCGTAGGAACGATCAAAGTATCGAGCTCTGAAATTGCTGTTCGGCATAGTCCCTATTCCAAACCAATCTGCCCATTAACGGCAATTCCCGCCTTCCGTCAGCGTCCTATCTGGAGAACCCGGCCGATCGGAACTAGATTTCATTCAGCGCCACGGCACTCGGGTCATGCGCCGTCAGGCACTTATGCTGCATCTCAGAAAGGATGGAATCGGCTATGAGCATTTTTCAACGCATTGTGTTGCTGCTGAAGGTTTTGGTGATGCTGTCCGTCGGCATGTCGGCGGCGTGGGCGGATTGCCCGGCCCATGGTGAGCAGGCTTCAAGCGGGCAGGTGGTGCACACGGGCATGATGATCGCTGCGGACGACTCCGAGGGCGGTGATAAGGGGCAGGGTGGCAGCGCCGGTGATGACGACTCGACCACCGATGAGCCGGATACCGACGATGACGAAGAAGGCGACAGCCAGACCTAAACCGCAGGCAAAAGAAAACCCCTTCCACCGGACTGATGCGCAATCCAGGTAGAAGGGGTTTGGTCAACTCATCAAAAGCGCGCCCCGTTGAAAGAGGCGCGTTTTTTTATGCCGCGCCGTCGAGGAACTGCTCGGCGTAGTGGCAAGCCACCTGGCGACTGTCGAGCAGGCGCAGGGCCGGCTCTTCGGTGCTGCAGCGCTCGGTGGCGTACGGGCAGCGCTTGTGGAAAGCGCAGCCGGACGGCGGGTTCAGCGGGTTGGGCAGTTCGCCGACGATCTTGATCTTCGGCTTGTTCGGGTCCGGGTGAATGGTCGGGGTGGCCGACAGCAACGCCTGGGTGTACGGGTGCAGCGGACGCTCGTAGATGTCGTTCTTCGGGCCCATTTCCACCGGGCGACCGAGGTACATCACCATCACGTCATCGGCCACGTGCTGGACGACGGCCAGGTTGTGAGAGATGAACACGTAGGCGGTGTTGAACTCTTGCTGCAAATCCATGAACAGGTTCAGCACCTGGGCCTGGATCGACACGTCCAGCGCCGAGGTCGGTTCGTCCGCCACCAGCACTTTCGGTTGCAGCATCATCGCGCGAGCCAGGGCGATCCGCTGGCGCTGACCGCCGGAGAACATGTGCGGATAACGCTGGTAGTGCTCAGGACGCAAGCCCACCTGCTTCATCATCGCCTGGACTTTTTCGCGACGTTCGGCGGCGGAGAGGTTGGTGTTGATCAGCAGCGGTTCGCCGAGTTGGTCACCGACTTTCTGCCGTGGATTCAACGAGGCGTACGGGCTCTGGAACACCATCTGCACGTCTTTGCGCAGTTGCTTGCGTTGCGCCTTGTCGGCGCCGGTCACTTCTTGTCCGGCGATTTTCAAGGAACCGGAGGACGGCTCCTCGATCAGCGTCAGGGCACGGGCCAGGGTGGATTTGCCGCAACCCGATTCGCCCACGACCGCGAGGGTCTTGCCGGCTTCCAGTTCAAACGACACACCGTTCAGGGCGCGCACGGTCGCATGGCCCTTGAACAGGCCACGGGACACTTCGTAGTGACGGGTCAGGTCGCGGGCGGTAAGTACGACGGCCATTACGCCACCTCCTGATTCAGCGGGTAGAAGCAGCGGGCGAGGCTGTTGCTTTTCGGGTCAAGGCCAGGACGTTGCTGGCGGCAGGAATCCTGCACGTACGGGCAACGCGGCGACAGCAGGCAACCCTGCGGACGGTCATAACGACCGGGAACGATACCCGGCAGCGTGGCCAGGCGCGTGGCGCCGAGGCTGTGTTCCGGAATCGCCTTGAGCAGCGCTTCGCTGTACGGGTGCGCCGGAATGTCGAACAGTTGTGGCACCTGACCGACTTCTACCGCTTGGCCGGCGTACATCACGCACACGCGCTGAGCGGTTTCGGCTACGACCGCGAGGTCGTGAGTGATCAGCACCAGGCCCATGTTCTGCTCTTTCTGCAGGGCCAGCAGCAGGTCCATGATCTGGGCCTGAATGGTCACGTCCAACGCGGTGGTCGGTTCGTCGGCGATCAGCAATTTCGGTTCGCCGGCAATCGCCATGGCGATCGCGACACGCTGGCTCATACCGCCGGACAGTTGATGCGGGTAGGCCTCCATGCGGCTGGCGGCGCCCGGGATTTCCACTTTTTCCAGCAGCTCGATGGCACGCTTGCGCGCTTGCTTGCCGGACATTTTCAGGTGCAGGCGCAGCACTTCTTCGATCTGGAAGCCGACGGTGTAGCTCGGGTTCAGCGCGGTCATCGGGTCCTGGAACACCATGGCCAGGTCTTTGCCGACAATCTGCCGACGCTGACGGTTGCTGAGCTTGAGCATGTTCTTGCCGTCGAAATTCAGGGCGTCGGCGGTGACGATCCCTGGGTGTTCGATCAGGCCCATCAGCGCCATCATGGTCACGGATTTACCGGAACCCGACTCGCCAACGATGGCCAGGACTTCGCCCTTGTCCACAGTAATGTCGAGCCCGTCGACCACCGGAACGGCGTTTTTGTCGCCAAAGCGAACGTTGAGATTCTTGATTTCTAACAGTGACATTTGAATCTCCTCAGGCGGCGTTCTTGAGTTTCGGGTCCAGCGCATCGCGCAGACCGTCGCCCATCAAGTTGATTGCCAGCACGCTGAGCAAAATGGTCAGACCAGGCAGGCTTACCACCCACCAGGCGCGTTCGATGTAGTCGCGAGCCGAAGCCAGCATGGTGCCCCACTCAGGGGTTGGCGGTTGTACGCCAAGGCCCAGGAAGCCCAGGGCGGCGGCATCGAGAATCGCCGAGGAGAAGCTCAAGGTCGCTTGTACGATCAGCGGCGCCATGCAGTTGGGCAGCACGGTGACGAACATCAGGCGTGGCAGGCCGGCACCGGCGAGGCGCGCGGCGGTCACGTAGTCGCGGTTCAGTTCGCCCATCACCGCGGCGCGGGTTAGACGGACATAGGACGGCAACGAAACCACGGCGATGGCAATGATGGTGTTGATCAGGCCAGGGCCGAGGATGGCGACAATCGCCACGGCCAGCAGCAGGGACGGCAGGGCCAGCATGATGTCCATCAGGCGCATGATGGTTGGACCAAGCACCTTCGGGAAGAACCCGGCGAACAGACCCAGCAGGATCCCCGGAATCAGCGACATCACCACCGACGACAAGCCGATCAGCAGGGACAGGCGCGAACCGTTGATCAGACGCGACAGCAGGTCGCGACCCAGTTCATCGGTGCCGAGCAGGAACTGGATTTGCCCGCCTTCCAGCCAGGACGGCGGGGTCAGCAGGAAGTCACGGTATTGCTCGCTCGGGTTATGTGGGGCAACCCACGGCGCGAAGATCGCGCAGAAAATCACCAGCAGCATGAACAGCAGGCCGGCAACGGCGCCTTTGTTCTTGGAGAAGGCTTGCCAGAATTCTTTGTACGGAGACGGGTACAGCAGGCTTTGATCGACTGCTGCCGCTGGAATTTGAGTGGTCATGGTCATGAGGTTCTCAGCGCTGGTGACGAATGCGTGGGTTGGCAAAGCCGTAGAGGATGTCCACTACGAAGTTGACCAGAATCACCAGGCAGGCGATTAACAGGATGCCGTTCTGCACCACGGGATAGTCCCGTGCGCCAATGGCTTCGATCAGCCATTTGCCGATGCCGGGCCAGGAGAAAATGGTTTCGGTCAGGACCGCACCCGCCAACAGCGTGCCGACTTGCAGGCCGACCACGGTCAGTACCGGGATCAGCGCGTTGCGCAGGCCGTGCACGAACACTACGCGCGCCGGCGACAGGCCTTTGGCACGGGCGGTACGGATGTAGTCTTCACGCAGCACTTCGAGCATCGACGAACGGGTCATCCGCGCGATAACGGCCAGCGGGATGGTGCCAAGCACGATGGCCGGCAGGATCAGGTGATGCAGGGCATCGAAGAACGCACCGACGTCATCGGCCAGCAAGGTGTCGATGAGCATGAAACCGGTGCGCGGCTCGATGTCGTACAGCAGGTCGATCCGCCCGGACACCGGGGTCCAGCCCAGGGACACCGAGAAGAACATGATCAGGATCAGGCCCCACCAGAAGATCGGCATCGAATATCCCGCCAGGGAGATGCCCATCACCCCATGGTCGAACAGGGATCCTCGCTTGAGTGCCGCGATCACCCCGGCCAGAAGGCCCAGGATGCCGGCGAACAACAGCGCGGCCATGGACAGTTCCAGGGTCGCAGGGAATAGAGAGCTGAACTCGGTCCAGACGCTTTCACGGGTACGCAGGGATTCGCCAAGGTCGCCGTGGGCCAACTTGCCGATGTAATCCAGGTATTGGGCATACAGGGGTTTGTTCAGACCAAGGCGTTCCATTGCCTGGGCGTGCATTTCGGGGTCGACCCGACGTTCGCCCATCATTACTTCCACGGGGTCGCCCGGAATCATGCGAATCAACGCGAAAGTCAGCAGGGTGATGCCGAAAAACGTGGGGATCAACAACCCCAGTCGGCGGGCAATAAAACTAAACATCTTGTGTGCTACCTCATCAGCCGGTTAGGCGTGCCCGGTGTTTCTGGGATCAGAGACACCGGGCGTTTTCTTATTTACTTCACCTGAGTGGTGGCGAAGTTATTCGTGGTGAGGGGGCTAATGTGGTAGCCCTCTACGTTGTTGCGCATTGCGGTAAACATACGGGTGTGGGCCATGCTGATCCACGGTTGGTCCTGGTTAAAGACCACCTGGGCTTGTTCGTACAGCTTGGCGCGTTCGGCCGGATCTACTTTAGCGCGGGCTTCGTCGATCAGCGCCTGGAATTTCTCGCTGCACCAGCGCGCGTAGTTTTCGCCGTTTTTGGCTGCCTCGCAACTGAGCATAGGCGTCAGGAAGTTATCCGGGTCGCCGTTGTCGCCCGCCCATCCGGCGGAAACCATGTCGTGCTCGCCGTTTTTGGCGCGCTTGAGCATTTCGCCCCATTCCATGACGCGAATGTCGATCTTGATCCCGACCTTGGCCAGGTCAGCCTGCATCATCTGCGCGCCGAGCATCGGGTTCGGGTTGGTCGGACCACCGCCGTTACGGGTGAACAGGGTAAACGTGGTGCCTTCCGGTACGCCGGCTTCCTTGAGCAGGGCGCGCGCCTTGTCGAGGTCACGTGGCGGGTTCTTCAGGTCGTGGTTGTAACCCAGCAAGGTGTCCGGGTACGGGTTGACCGCGACCGTCGCATTGCCTTTGCCAAACAGCGCATTGACGTAAGCGGCCTTGTCGAACGCGATGTCGATGGCTTTGCGCACCCGCACGTCGCTCATGTACTTGTGGGTGGTGTTCATGGCGATGTACGACACGGTCATCGCGTTCAGTTCATCGACTTTCAGGTTGGTGTCTTTCTTGATGCTCGGGATGTCATCCGGTTTCGGATACAGCGCGATCTGGCACTCGTTGGCCTTGAGCTTTTGCAGGCGCACGTTGTTGTCGGTGGCGATGGCCAGGATCAGCGCTTCTGCCGGTGGCTTGCCACGGAAGTACTCCGGGTTGGCCTTGAAGCGGACTTGAGCGTCCTTGGCGTAACGCTGGAAGATGAACGGGCCGGTGCCCACTGGCTTGTTGTTAAGATCGCCGGTCTTGTTGGCCTTGAGCAACTGGTCAGCGTACTCGGCGGAGTAGATCGAAGAGAAGGCCATGGCAATGTCGGCCAGGAACGGCGCTTCGCGACGGGTCAGCGTGAACTTGACCGTGTTGTCGTCGACTTTCTCGACGCTTTTGAGCAGTTCCTTGAAGCCCATGCTTTCAAAGTACGGGAAGCCCACGCTCGACAGTTTGTGCCACGGGTGATTCGGGTCCAGCTGACGCTGGAAGCTCCAGACCACGTCGTCGGCGTTCATGTCGCGGGTCGGCTTGAAGTATTCGGTGGTGTGGAACTTGACGCCTTTGCGCAGGTGGAACGTGTAGCTCAGACCGTCTTCGCTGATGTCCCAGGAATCGGCCAGTGCCGGAACCACTTCGGTGGTGCCGGGCTTGAAGTCCGCCAGGCGATTGAAGATGGTTTCGGCCACCGCATCGGCTGTGACTGCAGTCGTGTACTGGACCATGTCGAAGCCTTCCGGACTGGCTTCGGTGCAGACCACCAAGGGTTTGGCCGAGACGCCAACAGCGACACTCAGCAACGCGGCAGCGATGGCCGCACGTAGGGGAAGCATTTTCATCAAGAACCCTCTGCAATCGGTTGAACAGATAAAAGCCGAACGGCCGACTCATCTTGAGTCAGCCGTTGGCGTGCGTTTTTACAGAATGTTGAATGGGATGGTGGTCACGAGACGGAACTCGTTGAGGCTGCCATCGGCCTGGTTTTCGCTGGCGCGGTGGGCGGTGTAGGTCGCGCGGATGGTGGTCGCTTTAAGCGGGCCGCTCTGCACGGCGTACGAAGTACCGATGCCATATTCGTAATGGTGTTCGCCGTCCATCGCCCGCACGCTGTCGTACTCGCCACCTTTATAGTGAGTACCGTCGATGCCCCAGCCGCGAGCCTGGTAGATGTTGAACTTCAGGCCAGGAACGCCGTATTCGGCCATGTTCAGGCCGTAGGCGATCTGGAAGGATTTTTCGTTCGGGCCGTTGAAGTCGGACAGCAGGGAGTTGGCCAGGTAGATGCCGTTGGTTTCGTGCAGGTAGTCGAAGTATTCGTTACCGTTCACTTCCTGGTACGAGAAGGTCAGGCTGTGGGCCTGGTGGGTCAGGCCCAGCGACAGCGAGTAAGTGTCGTTGTCGATCTGGCCGAGCTTGGCTTTGCCTTCGTCAACGGTCTTGTAGTAGTTCAGGCCGGTGGTCAGGCTCAGCACCGAGCTGTCACCCAATACGTGGCTGGCGCCGAAGTAGTACTGGTTCCACATGTCTTCGGCCTGGGTGCCCCACAGGCTGGTGGTCAGGCTGGCGAACGGCTGGTAGGTGATACCGCCGGTGTATACGTGATCGACCTCAACGAGGTGGTCGGCGTATTCCGCGCGGAATTTACGCTGGCTCTCTTCTGTACGCGGTGAGTTGCGATCAAAGGCGGCCAGGTCAAACGACAGGTTTTCCAGTTCTTCACTCTTGATCGCCACACCTTCAAAGCTTGAAGGCAGTGGACGGTTACCGATGACATCGACCATCGGGCTGCTGAAGTTCATGCGGCCGGCGGTCAGCGTGGTGTTGGAGAAACGGGCCTTGACGTTGGCCAGGCCGAGCTTGCTCCACTGCCCCTCGGCGTCGCCGCCATTTTTAGTCAGGGTACGGTTATTGCCGAGACCGCCAACACCGGGAATGGGTGCGCCGCCATTGGCAGATGCCAGATCCTTGCGGTCACGATCCAGGGCGATAGCGTTGTAAGCCGCGACTTCAGTACTGAAGCCGACAGTACCCTCAGTGAAACCCGAGTTGTACTTGATGATCGTGCCCTGGACCCAGTTGATACGACGATCCGTTTCCTTCAGTACGCCGTCTTCCTTGTAACGGAGCTTGGCGCCACGCTTGAACTGTTCGTTGGCGTACCAGTTACGCGTGGTGCCGCTGATCGATTGACCTTCGACAAAGCCCGTGGCTTCGCTTTGGGCACTTTTCTCTTTCACGGTAACCGGGGTGAACGCCTGACTCTGGGTTTCTGCGTAAGCCGTGGCGGTTACGCTGCTGATGGCCAAGGCCAAAATCGCGGTGCTGCTCAGTTTCATGGGTGAAGCTCCTTTCTTTCTTTTTTTTAATGCCGGTCTTTTTTGGTGATCCGACTATTTGGTTGAACTCATTCAAGGCATCGCAAACGTTTGCTCCAGGCCTGTTTGGCGAATTACGGCAATACGCTTGCGTGAGGACGGAATCCGTCCTCAGCGTTTCAGGCTTATCGGTTATTGATCGATGCTGACACCCGAGAACACGTTGCGACCAAAGGGGCTTACCTTGAACCCTTCGATTTTGGCGCTTAACGGTTGGTTGACCGTCGAGTGAGCAATAGGCGTGATCGGCACTTGCTGCTTGAGCAATTGCTGCGCCTGTTTGTAAAGCACGGTGCGTTGGTCACGATCGGTGACGACCTTGGCCTGCTTGACCAATTTGTCGTAAGCCGGATCGCACCACATGGAGTAGTTGTTGCCGCCGATGGCGTCACAGCTGTACAGCGTGCCGAGCCAGTTGTCCGGGTCCCCGTTGTCACCGGTCCAGCCGATCAGGCTGACGTCGTGCTCGCCATTCTTGGTGCGCTTGATGTACTCGCCCCATTCGTAGCTGACGATGTTGACCTTGAGGCCGATCTTCGCCCAGTCCGCCTGGAGCATTTCGGCCATCAACTTGGCGTTGGGGTTGTACGGGCGCTGGACCGGCATGGCCCAGAGGGTGATTTCGGTGCCTTCCTTCACGCCGGCAGCCTTGAGCAATTCCCTGGCTTTTTCCGGGTTGTAGGCGGCGTCCTTGATGGTGTCGTCGTAGGACCACTGGGTCGGCGGCATGGCGTTGACCGCCAACTGCCCGGCGCCCTGGTACACGGCGTTGAGAATGCTTTGCTTGTTCACCGCCATGTCCAGCGCCTGACGCACTTCGAGCTGGTCGAACGGTTTGTGCCGCACGTTGTAGGCGATGTAGCCAAGGTTGAAACCCGGCTTCTCGATCAGCTTGAGTTTCGGGTCGTTCTTCAGGGCGGTCACATCGGCAGGGCGCGGATGCAGGGTGATCTGGCACTCGTTGGCCTTGAGCTTCTGCACACGCACCGAGGCGTCGGTGTTGATGGCGAAAATCAGGTTGTCGAGCTTGACCCGGCTCGGGTCCCAGTACTGCTTGTTGCCGCTGTAGCGGATGTTGGAATCTTTCTGGTAGCTCTTGAACACGAACGGCCCGGTGCCGATCGGCTTCTGGTTGATGTCGCTGGGCTTGCCGTCGGCCAACAGTTTGTCGGCGTATTCGGCCGACAGGATGGCGGCGAAGCTCATGGCGAGGTTCTGGATGAACGCGGCGTCGACGCTGTTGAGCGTCATGACCACGGTCAGCGGCCCGGTCTTTTCGACCTTGGCGATGTTCTTGTTCAGGCTCATCCCGTTGAAATACGGGAACTCGGTGGGGTAAGCCTTACGGAAAGGTTGCTGCGGATCGAGCATGCGGTTGAACGTGAACAGCACGTCATCGGCATTGAAATCACGGGTTGGCGTGAAGTAGGGCGTGGTGTGGAACTTCACCCCTTCGCGCAAGTGGAAGGTGTACGTGAGGCCGTCTTCGGAAATATCCCAGCGAGTGGCCAGGCCCGGAACGACGTTGGTGGCGCCTTTTTCAAACTCTGCCAGTCGGTTGTACAGCGGCTCGGCGGCGTCGTTGTCGGTCGCAGTGGTGTACTGCGCCGTGTCGAAACCGGCGGGGCTGCCTTCAGAGCAGAACACCAGGCTGTTGTTGGCGGCCTGGCTGATGGAAGTGGCGGCCAACAGGCCGGTGCCCAGCAATGCGGATAAAACCAAGGTATGGCGCATGACGCTCCCTCTTTTAGTGTTTAACAATGAGCCGCTGTCCCGTCCGGGGACGTGGAGACTTCATTGATCTCAAACCATGTGCAGCAAACCGAGGGCCCACGCATGAACTGGTCAGAACCCGACGGTAGGGGCCGTGGGTCTGGCAGTAAATGCGGAAAGGCCTGAAAAACGCGTAGGAAAAGCCGACACGTCCTTAACCTCTGCTGTGGTACGCAGCGGATTTGGATGTCAGTAAATTCCTACTTTCCCGGCAGATAAAAGCAGCGGCGACGTTAAACACGTCGCCGCTGCCAAATCTTATTTGCTAACGCTGACGCCGTAGAAGGAGTTCAAGCCGAATGGGCTGATCTTGAAGTCCTGCACGGTTGTGCGCATGGGTTGATACACCGTCGAGTGTGCGATAGGTGTCATTGGAACTGCATCTTTGAGGACGTGTTGCGCCTCTTTGTACAGTTCGGTGCGCTTGCCCTGGTCGGTCGTGCGCTTGGCTTCTTTGACGAGGCCGTCGAACTTCTTGTCGCACCACTTGGAGAAGTTGTTGCCGCTCAGCGAGTCGCAGCCGAACAGAACGTTGAGCCAGTTATCCGGATCACCATTGTCACCGCTCCAGCCAATGATCATGGCCTGGTTCTCGCCGCCTTTGGAACGCTTGATGTACTCGCCCCACTCGTAGCTGGTGATCTTCACGTTGAGGCCGATTTTCTTCCAGTCGGACTGCAGCATTTCAGCCATCAGCTTGGCGTTCGGGTTGTACGGACGCTGTACCGGCATCGCCCACAGGACGATCTCGGTGCCTTCCTTGACGCCGGCTTCCTTGAGCAGCTCTTTGGCTTTCTCAGGGTCGTACTTGGCGTCCTTGATGGTGGTGTCATAGGACCACTGGGTCGGCGGCATGGCGTTGACGGCCAGTTGGCCCGCGCCCTGATAAACCGAATCAATGATCTGCGGCTTGTTGACAGCCATGTCCAGCGCCTGACGGACGCGCAGGTCAGCCAGCGGGTTCGGCTCGTTGCTGCCCTTGACCTTGTCCATCACGTTGTAGGCGATGTAGCCCAGGTTGAAACCAGCCTGGTCAGGCATTTTCAGGGTTTTGTCTTCTTTCAGCGCTTTCAGGTCGGCTGGACGAGGGAACAGGGTGATCTGGCACTCGTTCTTCTTCAGCTTCTGGATGCGCACCGACGGGTCGGTGGTGATGGCGAAGATCAGGTTGTCGATCTTGACGTCGTCAGGCTTCCAGTAGTCCTTGTTCCCGGTGTAGCGGATGTTGGAGTCTTTCTGGTAGCTCTTGAACACGAACGGGCCAGTGCCGATCGGCTTCTGGTTGATGTCCGCAGCCTTGCCTTCCTTGAGCAGCTGGGCAGCGTACTCGGCGGATTGCAGGGAAGCGAAGCTCATGGCCATGTTCTGGATGAACGCGGCATCCACTTCTTTCAAAGTGAACTTGACGGTGTGGTCGTCGACTTTGTCGATCTTGGTGATGTTGGTGTCCATCCCCATGTCGGTGAAGTACGGGAATTCGGTCGGGTACGCTTTGCGGAACGGATCATCCTTGTTAATCATGCGATTAAAGGTGAACAGCACGTCGTCGGCGTTGAACTCACGAGTGGGCTTGAAGTACGGGGTGGTGTGGAACTTGACGCCTTCACGCAGGTGGAAGGTGTACGTCAGGCCGTCCGGGGTAATGTCCCAGCTGGTCGCCAGACCAGGAATGACAGCGGTGCCGCCACGTTCGAACTGAGTCAAACGGTTGAACATGGTTTCTGCAGAGGCGTCGAAGTCGGTTCCGGTGGTGTACTGACCAGGATCAAAACCGGCCGGGCTCCCTTCGGAGCAAAACACCAGGTTAGTCGCCGCTTGGGCGAAAGGTGCGGCAGCTAACAAGCTGGCGCCGACTAAAAACGGAATGACCGCGTGTTTAAGCATGGTGGCCTCATGATTTGTTGTCATTTTTGGAATTAGAGGACGACCTCGTGAGTCGTGCCTGCGGATACTTATGCAGGGGCCATACCCATTGCAAGATCCAGAACGGCCACAAGTCTTAAACAGTGGCACGAACGTACCTTAATGTCGCATATGTATAAATATTGACGCATTTGACCGTTTGCGCACGTTTTTTACGGTGCAAACGGCGCCCCACGAGGGGGCGACGGGCGCGTATGGCGCACCCGCCTGGGGCGCGGTGTTACTTATTTATACCCACGCCATAGAAGGGCGTGAGGCCAAACGGGCTGATCTTGAAGTCGGTTACTTCCTTGCGCAAAGGCTGGAACACCGTCGAGTTGGCGATCGGGGTAATCGGCACCTGTTGCTTGAGGATTTTCTGCGCCTGCTGGTAGAGCTTGACCCGTTCGTCACGGTCGGTGGACACCTTGGCCTGCTGGACCAGTTTGTCGTACGCCGGGTCGCACCACTTGGCGTAGTTGCTACCTTTCACCGCAGCGCAGCTGTAGAGCACGCCGAGCCAGTTGTCCGGGTCGCCGTTGTCGCCGGTCCAGCCGTAGATCATCGCGTCGTGCTCGCCGTTCTTGGCGCGCTTGATGTACTCGCCCCACTCATAGCTGACGATGTTGGCCTTGATCCCGACCTTCTCCCAATCCTGCTGGATCATCTGTGCCGACATCCGCGCATTCGGATTGGACGCGCGCTGCACGGTCATGGCCCACAAATTAATGGTCGTACCGGGTGCAACCCCCGCTTCTTTCAGTAGCGCCTTGGCCTTGGCCGGATCATGGGGCGCGTCCTTGATAGTCGGATCAAATGACCATTGCGCCGGCGGCAGGGCGTTTTGCGCGAGTTGCCCGGCGCTCTGGTACACGGCTTTGATGATCGCGGGTTTGTCGATGGCCATGTCCAGCGCCTGGCGCACCTTGAGCTGGTCCAGCGGCGGATGGGTCACGTTGTAGGCCAGGAAGCCAAGGTTGAAACCGGCCTGCTTGAGCACCGTCAGGTTCGGGTCCTTTTCCATCACTTCGATATCGGCCGGGCGCGGGTAGCCGCTGACCTGGCATTCGCCAGTCTTGAGCTTCTGCAAGCGCACGGCGGCGTCGGGGGTGATCGAGAACACCAGGTTGTCGATTTTCACATCCTCGGGTTTCCAGTACGCCTTGTTGCCGGCGTAACGGATCTGCGAGTCCTTCTGATAACGCTTGAACACGAACGGCCCGGTGCCGACTGGCTTCTGGTTGATGTCCGCCGCTTTGCCTTCCTTTAATAGCTGCGCGCCGTACTCGGCGGACTGCACCGAGGCGAAGCTCATGGCCAGGTTCTGGATGAAGGCGGCGTCGATGTTGTTCAGGCTGAAACGCACGGTGTGCTCGTCGATCTTGTCGACGCTCTTGATCGTCTTGTTCAGGTCCATGTCGGTGAAGTACGGCGACTCGGCGGGATAAGCCTTGCGGAACGCATTCTCCGGGTCGAGCAGGCGCTGGAAAGTGAACAACACGTCGTCGGCGTTGAAGTCCCTGGTCGGGGTGAAGTAGTCGGTGGTGTGGAATTTCACGCCGTCGCGCAGGTGGAAGGTGTAGCTCAAGCCGTCCTGGCTCACGTCCCAGCTGGTCGCCAGCCCCGGTTCGACTTCGGTGCCGCCTCGCTTGAATTGGGTGAGCCGATTGAAAACCGTCTCGGCCGAAGCATCGAAGTCGGTACCGCTGGTGTATTGGCTCGGGTCGAAACCGGCGGGGCTGGCTTCGGAGCAGTAGACCAGGGTCGTAGCGGCTTGGGCGAACGGCGCGGAGGTGGCTAAAGCGAGGGCGAGCAGCAGCGGTTTGACGGTGGTTCTTTCCATGGAGTCCCCGGGGGATTTGGGTAGCGGTATACCCCTGAGAGTAGCTGTGTTGACGGGTCGGGCGGAAATATCGTTTTTTGAGGGGGACTGCTCTATCCGGGCATAGTTGAGGAGGGCGCGGGTCGATTACGGCATGAACACGATGGCGTCCGGCGGATTATCGCAGGCAATAAAAAACGGCGGTCACGTCAGGTGATCGCCGTTTGATTGATCGTTCCCACGCTCTGCGTGGGAATGCCTCCCCCGGACGCTCCGCGTCCGCTCTTGGGACGCAGAGCGTCCCTTGCTGCATTCCCACGCGGAGCGTGGGAACGATCAGGCGCTCTGGTGTGTACGGGCTACTGAATCAAGGCGCCATCAACACTTCAATCGAGCCATCCGCCGTCATGCTGACCTGGCTGGTGCCAGCCTCAACTTCAGGTGTCACCGGCGCGGAGTCCATGCCCGCCGCTTTCATCATCATCGGCGCGCGCATGTAGGGTTGTGGATAACCGTTGCTGTTCAGGTTCAGGTTGACGATTTTGTAACCCTTGCCGCCCAGCGCATCGGTCGCCAGTTGCGCGCGGGCCTTGAACGCGGTGACGGCGTCTTTGAGCAGTGCGTCTTCGCTGGCCTTGCGGGTTGGCGTGGCGATGGCGAAGTCCATGCCGCCCATTTTCAGGTCGGTGAGCAGTTCGCCGGTCAGTTTCGACAGGGCGGCGAAGTCCGAGCTTTCCAGGCGCAGTTCGGCGCGTTCACGCCAGCCGGTGATTTTCTGGCCTTTGGTGTCGTAGATCGGGTAGCTGTTGCGGCTGCCCTGGCGCAGGGTGATGTCTTTGACTTGCTTGGCCTGGGCCAATGCCTTGTTCATGGTGGTGCTGACGTCGGCGGCGAGCTTGGCCGGGTCGGTGTTTTGTTCTTCGGTATAGAGCGTCACGATCATCAGGTCGCGGGCCACTTCCTGGCTGACTTCGGCGCGCAGGGCAATCTGGTTGTAGTGAAGTTCGTCGGCGGCCAGGGCCGGGAGACTGGCGACGGTGCCCACGCTGAGGGCGAGAAGGGCGGCGCTGCGGCGCAATGTGTGCATGAAAAGCTCCTTGGAAGGGCGCAGGGGTTAAGGTCCGAGCCTGCGTGAAACCATCAGACTCTATGGGGCAGCTGCAAGTTTCAAGCTACAAGCCACAAGCTTTTAACTTACAGCTTGCCGCTTAAAACTTGCCGCTGCTTCTATGTGTCCATTTGCCGCACTTTTGCCTGCCAGCCCCCGTGCTTGGTTATACTCCGTGCGATCCGCCTGGAGCGCTCATCAGGAGAGCTCATGCTCGCCCCCGTTCAAATCACTTCCGCGACTCGCCAGAATCTCTGGCGGCTGACGTTCATCCGCACTTTGGTACTCGCCGCCCAGGCCGGCTCCGTCGGGCTGGCCTACTGGTTCGATTTGCTGCCCTTGCCCTGGTTTCAACTGGCATTGACCCTCGGCTGTTCGATGCTGCTGTGTGCATTCACCGCCATTCGCCTGCGCACCTCGTGGCCGGTCACCGAACTCGAATACGCCGTGCAACTGGCCTGCGACCTGTTTATTCACAGTGCCTTGCTGTATTTCTCCGGCGGTTCGACCAACCCGTTCGTCTCTTATTACCTGGTGCCGCTGACCATCGCCGCCGTGACCTTGCCGTGGCGTTTTTCGCTGATTCTGTCCGGCATCGCCCTGGCCATGTACACCTTGCTGCTGGCGCGGTTCTACCCGCTGCAAACGTTCCCGATTGCCCGGGAAAACCTGCAGGTGTACGGGATGTGGCTGAGCTTCGCCCTCGCTGCGGCAGTGATCACGTTTTTCGCCGCACGCATGGCCGAAGAGTTGCGGCGTCAGGATGAGCTGCGCGCCATCCGCCGCGAAGAAGGCTTGCGCGATCAGCAATTGCTGGCCGTGGCCACGCAAGCCGCCGGCGCTGCGCATGAACTGGGCACGCCGCTGGCGACCATGAGCGTGCTGCTCAAAGAGATGCAGCAGGATCATCCCGACCCGCTGTTGCAGGATGATCTGAAGGTGCTGCAGGATCAGGTCAAACTCTGCAAAGAGACTTTGCAACAACTGGTGCGCGCCGCCGAAGCCAATCGCCGTCTGGCGGTGGAGATGCAGGACGTTACCGATTGGCTCGACGAAGCCCTGAACCGCTGGCACCTGATGCGCCCGGAAGCCAGTTACCGCTTCCAGCGTCTCGGCCAGGGCACGGTGCCGCGCATGGCACCGCCGCCGGATTTGACCCAGGCGCTGCTGAATTTGCTGAACAACGCCGCCGATGCCTGCCCCGAAGGGCTGCAAGTGACGCTGGACTGGAACGCCGAAGACTTGACCATCAGCATCCGCGATCACGGCGCCGGTGTGCCGCTGGCCATCGCCGAGCAGATCGGCAAACCGTTTTTTACCACCAAGGGCAAAGGTTTCGGCCTGGGCCTGTTTTTGAGCAAGGCCAGCGTGACACGCGCGGGCGGCTCAGTGAAACTCTACAGTCATGAGGAAGGTGGCACGCTTACCGAGCTGCGCCTGCCCCGTGTCGCCCGAGGAGACGAACATGAGTGACGAGATCCAAGTAGAAGGCGAAGAACTGCCGCATTTGCTGCTGGTAGACGATGACGCCACCTTCACCCGCGTGATGGCCCGTGCCATGGCCCGCCGTGGTTTTCGTGTCAGCACTGCCGGTTCCGCCGAAGAAGGCCTGACCATCGCCCAGGCCGACCTGCCGGACTACGCCGCGCTCGACCTGAAAATGGACGGCGATTCCGGCCTGGTATTGCTGCCGAAACTGCTCGAACTCGACCCGGAAATGCGCGTGGTGATCCTCACCGGTTATTCGAGCATCGCCACCGCTGTCGAGGCGATCAAGCGCGGCGCCTGCAATTACCTGTGCAAACCGGCGGACGCCGATGACGTGCTGGCGGCGCTGCTGTCCGAGCACGCCGACCTCGACACCCTGGTGCCGGAAAACCCGATGTCCGTGGATCGCCTGCAGTGGGAACACATACAGCGCGTGCTGACCGAGCACGAAGGCAACATCTCCGCCACGGCCCGCGCCCTGGGCATGCACCGCCGCACGCTGCAGCGCAAACTGCAGAAGCGTCCCGTTCGTCGCTGAACCTGCGCTGAATGAAGGCAGGCCGCTCCTCGCGGGGAACCGAACCGATCATCTATGATCGGTTCGTGTGTGTTCTTTTCTCTATCGAGCCTTATCCATGAATCAGAACGCTGAATATTCCGCGGTCAATGATGCGGTGCGCGGGCAGTTTTTCCGCAGGGTCTGGGAAATGGCCTCGCCGTATTGGCGCAGCGAAGAGAAGGCCAAGGCCTGGACGTTGTTGATTGCCGTGATCGCACTGTCGCTGTTCAGCGTCGCGATTTCGGTGTGGATCAACAGTTGGTACAAAGATTTTTACAATGCTCTGCAAGAGAAGGACAGCGCGGCTTTTTGGCGACTGATCCTGTATTTCTGCGGGATCGCTGCCGTGGCGATTTTGGGCGCGGTGTATCGGCTGTATTTGACTCAGATGCTGACGATCAGTTGGCGTCGCTGGCTGACGGAGACCCATTTCAAACGTTGGCTTGAGCACAAGAATTACTACCAGTTGGAAACTGGCGGTAATACCGATAACCCGGACCAACGTCTGAGCGAAGACATCAATAACTTCACCAGCGATACCCTGACCCTGACCTTGGGGTTGTTCCGCACGGTGGTGAGCCTGGTGTCGTTTTCGATCATTCTCTGGGGTGTGTCAGGTAGCCTGGAAGTATTCGGAATCAACATTCCCGGCTACATGTTCTGGTGTGCCTTTCTTTACGCCGCCATTGGTAGTTGGCTGACACGGATCATCGGTAGCAGCCTGATCCCGCTGAACAACCAACAACAACGTTTTGAAGCCGATATGCGTTTCTCTCTGGTGCGGATTAGGGAGAACGCCGAAAGTATTGCGCTGTACGATGGCGAGCCTAATGAAAACCGGCGTTTAAGCGCACGCTTTGGCAAGGTCTGGAGCAACTACTGGTCTCTGATGCGAGTCACAAAGCGCCTGACGTTCTTTACCTCCGGTTACGCTCAGATCGCAATTATTTTCCCTTTCATGGTGGCTGCCCCGCGTTACTTCGCCGGCAAGATTCAACTGGGCGAACTGATGCAGATCAACTCTGCTTTTTCCAATGTTCAGGAAAACTTTAGTTGGTTTATCGATGCGTACGCTGCGATTGCCGTCTGGAAAGCCACTTGCGATCGTCTCCTGAGCTTCCGTCAGGCCATGGCCGATAACGAAGAGCGCGCGCCGGCCATCGACGTGCAGAACCAGGGTTCTGAGCTGAAAATCCACAACCTGGGCCTGGACCTGGCGGATGGCCGTCACTTGCTGACCAACGCCGACATGACCGTGGAGGAGGGCGAGCGCGTCATGCTCAGCGGGCGTTCCGGCAGCGGTAAGTCCACGCTGCTGCGGGCGATGGGGCATTTGTGGCCGGCGGGCCACGGCAACATTCGGTTGCCGGCGGCGCGTTACCTGTTCCTGCCGCAGAAACCGTATCTGCCGATTGGCACGCTGCGTGAAGCCTTGAGTTATCCACAGCCCGGCGACACCTACGCGCCTGAGCGTTATGCCGAAGTGCTGGAAACTTGCCGCTTGCCGCATTTGGTGGCGCGTCTGGACGAAGCCAATCACTGGCAGCGCATGTTGTCGCCGGGTGAACAGCAACGTCTGGCCTTCGCCCGGGCGCTGCTTTACGCGCCGCAATGGCTATACATGGACGAAGCCACCTCGGCGATGGATGAAGAGGACGAAGCGTCGCTGTACCAGGCGTTGATCGATGAAATACCGGGGTTGAGCATTGTCAGCGTCGGCCATCGCAGCAGCCTGAAGCGTTTCCACCCAAGACATATCCGTATCGACAACGGCCATCTGGTGGATCAAGCCGTAACCGCCTGATCCCCACACATCCCTTGATGGGACGGGCCTTTGTGGCGAGGGGGCTTGCCTCCGTTGGACTGCGCAGCAGTCCCCTTCTTTTGCTGAAGAGGAGGGGGCCGCTTCGCGACCCAACGGGGGCAAGCCCCCTCGCCACACAAGCCTCGCTCCTACAGGGGCCGTGTTCTTCAACGGTGATCGTACAACCCGCTTGCGCTATGATGCGCTTTCAGCCGAATTCTCGAGACAGACGTTCACCATGGAAAACCCGATCGACGCACCTCGTCTCCCTCGCAAGCGCCGCAGCCTCGCTCAGGAACTGGTGACGGTGCTGTCCGAGCAGATCCGCGACGGTCAACTCAAGCGGGGCGACAAGTTGCCCACCGAGTCGGCGATCATGGACGCCCATGGCGTCAGCCGCACCGTGGTGCGTGAGGCGATTTCCCGTTTGCAGGCCGCCGGGCAGGTGGAAACCCGCCATGGTATCGGCACCTTCGTCCTCGACACGCCGAGCCCGAGCGGTTTCCGCATCGACCCGGCCACCGTGGTCACCCTGCGTGACGTGCTGGCGATCCTGGAGCTGCGCATCAGTCTGGAAGTGGAGTCCGCTGGCCTCGCCGCGCAACGTCGCAGCGCCGAACAACTTGGCCTGATGCGTGCGGCATTGGATGCGTTGAATGAAAGCGCCTCCCACGCCAGTGACGCGGTAGCTTCGGACTTCCAGTTCCACCTGCAAATCGCCCTGGCCACCGGCAACCGCTACTTCACCGACATCATGACCCACCTGGGCACCAGCATCATTCCGCGCACGCGGCTTAACTCCGCGCGCCTGGCCCATGACGACCAGCAGCACTACATGAATCGTCTGAGCCGTGAGCACGAAGAGATTTACGACGCTATCGCGCGGCAGGATTCCGATGCGGCGCGAGCAGCGATGCGACTGCATTTGACCAACAGCCGTGAGCGGCTGCGCCATGCCCATGAAGAGGCAGAAGCCCAACGCGGTTAAAAGATCGTGCCGACGCTCTGCGTGGGAATGCAGCCCGGGACGCTCCGCGTCCCATCAGCAGCCGAACGCGGAGCGTCCGTTGAGGCGTTCCCACGCGGGAGCCTGGGAACGATCAGGTCTGCGGGGGTTACGGAGCCGGGATGTTGAGCGGTTTGAAGATCGTTCCCACGCTCCGCGTGGGAATGCAGCCCGGGATGCTCCGCGTCCCATCAACAGCCGAACGCGGAGCGTCCGTGGAGGCATTCCCACGCGGGAGCGTGGGAACGATCAGGTCTGCGGGGGTTACGGAGCCAGGATGTTGAGCGGGGTGAAGATCGTTCCCACGCTCCGCGTGGGAATGCAGCCCGGGACGCTCCGCGTCCCATCAGCAGCCGAACGCGGAGCGTCCGTTGAGGCGTTCCCACGCGGGAGCGTGGGAACGATCGAGCGATCGGGGTCAGGCCTTCAAGATTCCCCGATCCACTCGCACCGCTAAGTCTCCAGCCCCAGGCTTGGCATCAAACGCCACCACCCCCTGAGCATCTACAACGCCCCGCGCAATCGGCAGCCCCTTGGACAACAATTCCAGCGGCGCACCTTTCAATGACTGGCCCGAAGCCAATTCCAGTTTCACTTTAATCGTCATGTTCAGATCTCCTTATCAGGCCACGTTGCCGGTTGGGTGGTAGTCCTTGAGCAGCAGGTACGTGCTCCAGCCCCACCAGTCATCGACGGTGGCGGTGTCGTTGAGGTTGTTCACATCCTTGCGCCGCAGCACCTTGCCACCCTCAAGCCGAAACAGCGGCGCGAAATTGCTCGCCAGGTTCAGCACCGCTTGCAGGTCCGGCAGCTGTTTCAACGCCGCGAAGCTGGTGAAGGCCGGAACGGTCCCGTTGAGGTAAGCCGCGAACACTTCATCCGCCGACACCTGGACCGCTTGATTAACGTGCAGGCGATTGGCGTTGTCGATGGCGTCGAAGTAGCGCTTGTCGCCATAGGCGCGCCATTGCTCGCCGTTGCCGTTACGCACATTGAGGCCGAACTTGCTGTCTTCGTCGTGCATGAAACGGGTGATCAGCGAGCCCAGGTCGCTCGGTGTCACCGCCGCCGCCATGGCTTTGCGCGGCACGCGCAAGTGGCCAGCGGAAAACAGGTCGGTGAGGTAGTGATCGGCAAAGGCATTCATCGCGTAGGCGATTTCCAGCTGTTTTTCATCCCGGCTGGTGTGAGCCGCCGCCGCGTGTTGAAGCGCGGCGGTGTGACCGGCGATATAAGCCTGCTGCGCCCACTCGCCAAAGTGGTCGGCGTTGTTCGCCGCCAGTTTCAGATATCGCCCCAGCGGAAATAGCGCCGAGACGAAACTGCCGCCGCCGGTGATCTTGTTCCACTCTTCCGACAACGTATCACCCAAGGCGTCATAGGCTTCGTGGGGTTGTTTGCCGTCCTTGATCGCCTGTTTAACCGCGTCGATTTCTTTCTGCATCACCGCGAGGATTTTCACCGCCTCGACTTTGGACGCGGACAACACCGCCAGGGTGTCGAACGCGGCAATAAAGCGGTTCAGGCGATCCACCGGCGTGGCGCCGTCGCTCACGGGGCGATCAGCAATACCGTAGAAGTCACCGCCCAATGCCAGTACCTGGCCGTAGGTTGGCGCGAGCCCGTTGGTCAGGTGCAATTGCACGTCCCGGGCGAGGATCGGTTCGGCGTTTTCGACGAAGCGCAGCAGGGTGTTGTCGCCAATGGCGGTGTGTTCGCCGCCCTCGAACTTCAGCACCGGCTTGCCTTTCAAGGCTTTGGCGGGGGCAGGCGTCGGTTGATGGCTGTGTTGTTCGGCGATGTGCAGCACCAGGTGATCGTTATCCCCGGCAATGGCGATGCCGTGCCCGGTAAAAAGATCATCGAAACGGGCGATGACCTGCTTGGGCTGTTCCTTCGGTTGCAAGTGTAGACCTGACATTTCTAGCTCCTTGATATGTCGTAGGTGGTTTCAGATTTAACTGTATGTATATACAGTTAAAACGATCTTAGTCGAGAATCTTCCTACGTCAAGAAATCACTTTGTCCGACTCCAATTTTGCGGTCGGCGATGAAATGCAGTTGACGGTTGTATTTTAAGTTGTACGATGACTTACAACTTCGGCCAAGGCTGAACGGTTTTCTCACACATCACGTCGCTACCCAGGGTGTTCGAATAATGAATCCACAAGAACTGAAGTCCATCCTCTCTTCCGGTCTGCTGTCCTTCCCGGTCACCGACTTCAATGCTCAGGGCGATTTCCATCGCGCGGGCTATATCAAACGTCTCGAATGGCTGGCCCCATACGGCGCCTCGGCACTGTTCGCCGCGGGCGGCACCGGTGAGTTCTTCTCTCTGGCGGCCAGCGAATATTCGGAAATCATCAAGACTGCCGTCGACACCTGCGAAACCAGCGTGCCGATCCTGGCCGGCGTGGGCGGTTCGACTCGCCAGGCCATCGAATACGCACAGGAAGCCGAGCGTCTGGGCGCCAAAGGCCTGTTGCTGCTGCCGCACTACCTGACCGAAGCGAGCCAGGACGGGGTTGCCGCCCACGTTGAGGCCGTGTGCAAATCGGTGAAAATCGGCGTCGTGGTCTACAACCGCAACGTCTGCCGCCTGACCGCGCCGCTGCTGGAACGCCTGGCCGAGCGCTGCCCGAACCTGATCGGCTACAAGGATGGCCTGGGCGATATCGAGTTGATGGTATCGATCCGTCGCCGCCTCGGTGATCGCTTCAGCTACCTGGGTGGCTTGCCGACCGCCGAAGTCTACGCCGCTGCCTATAAGGCGCTGGGCGTGCCGGTTTACTCCTCGGCGGTGTTCAACTTCATCCCGAAAACCGCGATGGATTTCTACCACGCCATTGCCCGCGAAGATCACGCCACCGTGGGCAAGATCATCGACGACTTCTTCCTGCCGTACCTGGACATCCGTAACCGCAAAGCCGGTTACGCGGTGAGCATCGTCAAGGCCGGGGCAAAAATTGTCGGCTATGACGCAGGTCCTGTGCGTGCACCGCTGACCGATCTGACGGCCGAAGAGTACGAAATGCTCGCGGCGCTGATCGACAAGCAAGGTGCTCAGTAACACACCCGATTAAACAAGGCTGCTGAGTAATCAGCGGCCTTTTGCTTGAGGAGATTTCCAGATGGCTGATTCAAAGCGTTTTGATAACTACATCAACGGTGAGTGGGTGGCCGGCAGCGAATACTGCGCCAACATCAACCCGTCCGAACTGACTGACACCATCGGTGAATACGCCAAGGCTGACCTGGCCCAGGTTCACGCCGCCATCGACGCCGCTCGCGCTGCGTTCCCGGCCTGGTCGACCTCGGGCATTCAGGCGCGTCACGATTCGCTGGATAAAGTCGGTACTGAGATCCTCGCCCGCCGCGAAGAACTCGGCACCTTGCTGGCCAGGGAAGAGGGCAAGACCCTGCCCGAAGCCATCGGCGAAGTGACCCGCGCCGGTAACATCTTCAAATTCTTCGCCGGTGAAACCCTGCGCCTGTCCGGCGACTACCTGCCGTCGGTGCGTCCGGGCGTCAACGTTGAAGTCACCCGCGAAGCGTTGGGCGTGGTCGGACTGATCACCCCGTGGAACTTCCCGATTGCGATCCCTGCGTGGAAAATCGCTCCGGCCCTGGCCTACGGCAACTGCGTGGTGCTCAAGCCTGCGGATCTGGTGCCGGGTTGCGCCTGCGCCCTGGCCGAAATCATCTCCCGCGCAGGCTTCCCGGCTGGCGTGTTCAACCTGGTGATGGGCAGTGGTCGTGTGGTTGGCGATGCGCTGGTGCAGAGCCCGAAAGTTGATGGCATCAGCTTCACCGGCTCCGTCGGTGTCGGTCGCCAGATCGCCGTCAGCTGCGTGTCGCGCCAAGCGAAAGTCCAGCTGGAAATGGGCGGCAAGAACCCGCAGATCATTCTCGACGACGCCGACCTCAAGCAAGCGGTCGAGCTGTCGGTACAGAGCGCGTTCTACTCCACCGGCCAGCGTTGCACCGCTTCCAGCCGCTTCATCGTCACCGCCGGGATTCACGACAAGTTCGTTGACGCCGTGGCCGAGCGCATGAAGTCGATCAAGGTCGGCCACGCGCTGAAAACCGGTACCGACATTGGTCCAGTGGTGTCCCAGGCGCAGCTTGAGCAAGACTTGAAGTACATCGACATCGGCCAGTCCGAAGGTGCGCGTCTGGTCAGCGGCGGTGGTCTGGTGACCTGCGATACCGAAGGCTACTACCTCGCCCCGACGCTGTTTGCCGACAGCGAAGCCGCGATGCGCATCAGCCGCGAAGAGATCTTCGGCCCGGTGGCCAACGTGGTTCGCGTGGCGGATTACGAAGCGGCCCTGGCCATGGCCAACGACACCGAGTTCGGTCTGTCGGCGGGCATCGCCACCACGTCGCTGAAGTACGCCAACCACTTCAAACGCCACTCCCAGGCCGGGATGGTGATGGTCAACCTGCCGACCGCTGGCGTGGATTACCACGTGCCGTTCGGCGGGCGTAAAGGTTCATCCTATGGTTCCCGCGAGCAAGGTCGCTACGCGCAAGAGTTCTACACGGTCGTAAAAACTTCCTACATCGGATCGTAACCCGCTGCACCCGCGCGAGGCCTTTGCCTGAGGCCTCGCGTGGCACAAGACCAAAGAATGTTTTACCCGCATAAAAATAATCAGTGGGAGTACATCTACATGCAAGCGACCAAGCCGACCCACGTCCGCTATTTGATTTTGCTCATGCTTTTCCTGGTGACCACGATCAACTACGCCGACCGGGCCACTATCGCCATCGCCGGCTCCAGCCTGCAAAAAGACCTCGGCATCGACGCGGTCACCCTCGGCTATATCTTCTCTGCATTCGGTTGGGCCTACGTGGCCGGGCAAATCCCCGGTGGCTGGTTGCTGGACCGTTTTGGCTCGAAAAAAATCTACGCACTGAGCATCTTCACCTGGTCGCTGTTCACCGTGTTGCAGGGCTATGTCGGTGAGTTCGGCATGTCCACGGCCATTGTTGCGCTGTTCATGCTGCGCTTCCTGGTGGGCCTGGCCGAAGCGCCATCCTTCCCCGGCAACGCACGCATCGTCGCGGCCTGGTTCCCAACCGCTGAACGCGGCACCGCTTCGGCGATCTTCAACTCGGCGCAGTACTTCGCCACGGTGTTGTTTGCGCCGCTGATGGGCTGGATCGTCTACACCTTCGGCTGGCAGCACGTGTTCGTGGTGATGGGCGGCATCGGCATCGTGTTCTCGCTGATCTGGCTGAAAGTTATCCACAGCCCGCGCCAGCACCCGATGATCAACGAAGCCGAGTTCAAGCACATCGCCGACAACGGCGGCATGGTCGACATGGACCAGGACAAGGGCAAAGGTAAAAAGGTCGACGGTCCGAAGTGGGACTACATCCGCCAGTTGCTGACCAACCGCATGATGCTCGGCGTGTACCTGGGCCAGTACTGCATCAATGGCATCACCTACTTCTTCCTGACCTGGTTCCCGGTGTACCTGGTGCAAGAACGCGGCATGACCATTCTCAAGGCCGGTTTCATTGCTTCGTTGCCGGCGATCTGTGGCTTTATTGGTGGGGTGCTCGGCGGGGTGATTTCCGATTACCTGCTGCGCAAGGGCCATTCCCTGACCTTCGCCCGCAAGGCGCCGATCATTGCCGGATTGCTGGTCTCCAGCAGCATCGTCGCGTGCAACTACGTGGACATCGAATGGATGGTCGTCGGCTTCATGGCCCTGGCGTTCTTCGGTAAAGGCGTGGGCGCGCTGGGCTGGGCCGTGGTGTCCGACACCTCGCCAAAACAGATCGCCGCGTTTGAGTGGCGGCCTGTTCAACATGTTCGGCAACATCGCGTCGATCACCACCCCGATCGTGATTGGCTACATCATCAGCGCCACCGGTTCGTTCAAATGGGCGCTGGTGTTCGTCGGTTGCAACGCCCTGGTCGCGGTGTTCAGCTACCTGGTGATCGTTGGTCCGATCAAACGCGTGGTGCTCAAAGAGCCGCCAAGCACCGGTCCTGAGCTGACCAAACTATCTGAAGCGCATTCCTGAGGAGCGGCGTCATGCAGTTGATTGAACATTCCGACTCGCCGCGCTACATCCGCCTGCACGAGCGGGACAACGTAGTGATTGTGGTCAACGACCAGGGCGTGCCGGCCGGCACCGAATTTCCCGATGGCCTAGTCACGGTAGATTTCGTGCCCCAGAGCCACAAGGTCACGCTCGAGGATATTCCCGAGGGCGGTCAGGTGATTCGCTACGGCCAGACCATTGGCTACGCCTTGCAGCCGATCCCACGCGGCAGTTGGGTCAAGGAAGATCAACTGCGCATGCCCACCGCGCCACCGCTGGACAGCCTGCCGCTGTCCACCGATGTGCCGGCGACCCAGGCACCGCTGGAAGGCTTCACCTTCGAGGGGTATCGCAACGCCGACGGCACCGTCGGTACGCGCAATATTCTCGGGATCACCACGACGGTGCAGTGCGTCACCGGTGTGCTCGATCATGCGGTCAAGCGCATCAAGGACGAGTTGCTGCCGTTGTACCCGCACGTCGATGACGTGGTGGCGCTGACCCACAGTTACGGCTGCGGCGTTGCGATCACGGCGACCGACGCATACATCCCGATCCGCACCGTGCGCAACCTCGCACGCAACCCGAACCTGGGTGGCGAAGCGCTGGTGATCAGCCTCGGCTGCGAAAAATTGCAGGCCGGGCAGGTGATGCACGACAACGACAGCTCGGTGGATTTGAGCGAGCCTTGGCTGTATCGCTTGCAGGATTCGAGTCACGGTTTCACCGAGATGATCGAGCAGATCATGGCGCTGGCCGAAATCCGTTTGAAGAAGCTTGATCAACGCCGCCGGGAAACCGTGCCGGCGTCCGAGCTGATCCTCGGCATGCAGTGCGGCGGCAGCGATGCGTTTTCCGGGATCACCGCCAATCCGGCGTTGGGTTATGCCTCGGACTTGCTGTTGCGGGCGGGTGCGACGGTGATGTTTTCCGAAGTCACTGAAGTGCGCGATGCGATTTACCTGCTGACCTCCCGCGCCGAAACCAAGGAAGTCGCCGAGGAACTGGTGCGGGAAATGGACTGGTACGACCGTTACCTGGCCAAGGGCGAAGCGGACCGCAGCGCCAACACCACGCCAGGGAACAAGAAGGGCGGGTTGTCGAACATTGTCGAGAAGTCCTTGGGCTCGATCGTCAAATCCGGCAGCAGCGCGATCAACGGCGTACTTGGCCCTGGCGAGCGCTTCAAGCGCAAAGGGCTGATTTTCTGCGCGACCCCGGCCAGTGATTTTGTCTGCGGCACGTTGCAACTGGCGGCGGGGATGAACCTGCATGTGTTCACCACCGGGCGTGGCACGCCGTATGGTTTGGCGATGGCGCCGGTGGTCAAGGTCTCGACCCGGACTGAACTGGCGCAGCGCTGGCCGGACCTGATCGACATCGATGCCGGGCGGATTGCCACCGGGCGCGCTTCGATTGAAGACCTCGGCTGGGAGTTGTTCCATTACTACCTGGACGTGGCCAGCGGCAAGAAACAGACCTGGGCCGAGCAGCACAAACTGCATAACGACATCACCTTGTTCAACCCGGCGCCGATCACTTAAGACCGCGTTATCGTTCTTCGCGGGCAAGTCGAATCGTCGCACCGCTCGCTCCTACAGACCACCGAACCTGTAGGAGCGAGGCTTGCCCGCGAAGGCGTTCTCCCAGACGCCGATGTCTTCCGTGGCATATCATTCGCCCTTAATGACGCCCACCCAAGGTCCCCTCCGGCATGCTGGCAATCTTCCTCGAAACCCTGAACATCACCGCGCCGGTGTTTGCCATGCTGTTTCTGGGTGTGCTGCTCAAGCGCATCGACTGGATCAACGACAACTTCATCCACACCGCCTCGGCCCTGGTGTTCAATGTCACCATGCCGGCGTTGCTGTTCCTCGGCATCCTGCATGCCGACCTGCACGCTGCATTGCAGCCGGCGCTACTGATCTACTTTTCGGTGGCGACCCTGGCGAGTTTCGCCATCGCCTGGGGCTGGGCGATCTGGAAGTGTCCGCGGGAAGACCGGGGCATCTACACCCAAGGCGCGTTTCGCGGCAACAACGGGGTGATTGGCCTGGCGCTGGCCGCGAGCATGTACGGCGACTACGGGATTTCCCTCGGGGCGATTCTCGCGGCGTTGGTGATCCTGTTTTACAACACCCTCTCGACCATCGTGTTGGCGGTGTACAGCCCGGTGATCAAGTCCGATCCGTGGAGCATCTGCAAAAGCGTGTTCAGCAACCCGCTGATCATCAGCGTGTTTGCGGCGGCGCCATTTGCCTATTTCAAGCTCAGTTTGCCGGGCTGGCTGGAGACTTCAGGCCAGTACCTGGCGCAAACCACCTTGCCGTTGGCGCTGATCTGCATCGGCGGCACCTTGTCCCTGGCGGCGTTGCGCAAAAGCGGCAACATGGCGCTGAGCTCAAGCCTGGTGAAGATGATCGGCCTGCCGGTGCTGGCGACCGTAGGCGCGTGGCTGTGGGGTTTTCGTGGGGCGGAGCTGGGGATCTTGTTTCTGTACTTCGGCAGCCCGACGGCGGCGGCGAGTTTTGTCATGGCGCGTCAGGCCAACGGCAACCATGAATTGGCGGCGGCGATTATTGTGATTACGACATTGATGGCCGCGGTGACCACCAATATCGGGATCTTTGTGTTGCAGTGGGGTGGGTGGATTTAGCGTTTCGCTTCCAGGTCGCTCAGCCAGCGGGCGACATTCGGTCGATAGCCGACCCCGTCGACTGCGCCCTCATCATAGCCGTAGTACATGGCGGCTTCCCTGAAGACTAGCGGTGGATAGTATTCGCGCCTTTCCGACAGCGCATAACCTTGCACGATCGCCAGGGCTGCCGCACACAGTGGGGTTGCACTCGAGGTTCCTGAATAGGAAGAGGTGTAGCTTGCGTTGATGCCTCGGTTTTGCAGATGTCCATAACCGGTAGTCGTCACTGAGTCACCCCATGAATTGAGCCACAGAGAGTAGTGGTTGTAGTTGGACGTTGATCTACGGCGCCCGGTGCTGGGTGTGCAAGCACCCACCAGTGTGCCGCCGCTGTCACCCCAATCATTCATAGCGCTTTCGCTCAGATTCATTGCACCGTTGGCGGCGGCGAGCAGAACGGTGACATGGCGCTGGGTCAGCGCGTGAATTTTGTCCCACCATGACTTACTGTCGATCACGGGCAGACGGCCACGGATGCTGTCATTGAATTCGATGTCCAGGGCCACAATGTCGGCCAACTCGGCGTTCTGAACAATTAAATCAAGATCCCCCGTGTCGTAGAAAAGAAAGCGGCAGCCGTGCGCTATGCCCTTGACCCCAAAGCTGTTGTCGGTTCCAACCACACAGCCACAGGAGGCTGTCCCGTGGTTGCAATCTTCGGTTTCCAAACGACTAGTGATCACCTGAACATTGGTCAGGTCTTCATGGTTTTTATACACACCGAAATCAAGATGGTGCACGGTTGCACCGGCGCCATGCCGTTCATCCCAGATGCTGCGGATGTTCATCCCACGAGGGGCATCAACGTAAGTTTGCAGTTGGGTAAAGTCCGGCGTGGGGGTGTCTGTGCTTGTCAGTTGTTCTTGTTCCTCAATGCCCTCAGCCGCCAGCGCGGGAAGTTCCGGCGCTTTCATCGATTTAGTGTCCGGTGTGACGGAACAGTAAATAACATAGTCCAGGGTTTCCAACTCCGTTGCGATCGGGATCAAGTCCTCTTTTGGGATAACGCCGTCAATCCGGTAGAAATCGGAAAATGCCTCAAGACCCTTTTTACGCGTGGTCACCGCCGAAAAAACCAGCCTGAAGCGGAGCGTATGCTTGATGCCGTTGAAGATGGACAGCACTTTGGCAGACTCGTGTTCAAGCTTCGCCAGACCGCCAGGTTGAAACTTGACCTCAAGGAAATGATGTTCGATACCTTCATAGAGCCAGTGACCACCTTTAAGAGATTTGCTGGGCCGTTGGTTCACGGCAGGCGCAACGGGATAGGGCTGAGAAATCGGGGATATATTGATTTCCATCGATTCGCCAGTCGCCAGTGTTCCATCATCCAGCGTCAGTCGGCAGGTAGCCTTATAAGTACCGGCTGGCTGATTATCAAAGCTCAGGGTTTCATCTTTTGTTAGTGAGTCAATCTGCGCGACCGTCTTACCCGCTCGTTGCAGGTGATACTGAATGTGCTTGAAGGCTTTTACGCCGATGTATCTAACGTGGATTTTTCCATCAAATTCAACGCTACTGAATATCATCAGGTCGGGTTTCATGGCTCTTGTCCCTGTCATTTGATAGGCGTGGGGGAACTCGCTGCAGACAGGCAGATTGTTGAATAGGGATGGAGGATTTTCGACTGTCAGAAATACCAGTTTCGACGAATGGCTATCTGGCGGGCAAACTTGTGAGTCAGGACAAACCAGAAGACTGGATCGTCTCCCGGTTCGAGTGGCAGAACGCCTTACTGTACCGGCTTGTAGGTTTCGATCACTTCCTGCGCCGCGCGAAACGCATCAATCGCCGCCGGCACCCCGGCATACACCGCGCAATGCAGCAGCGCTTCACGAATCTCTTCCACGGTGCAGCCATTGTTCAGCGCGCCACGCACGTGACCTTTCAACTCCTGCGGGCACTTCAACGCGGTCAGCGCGGCGAGGGTGATCAGGCTGCGGGTTTTCAAGGGCAAACCCTCACGGTTCCAGACGCTGCCCCAGGCGTGTTCGTTGACGAAATCCTGCAGCGGTTGGCTGAACTCGGTGGCATTGCCCAGTGCGCGGTCGACGAACGCATCGCCCATCACTTGGCGGCGTACTTCAACGCCGGGCTTCTTGTTGTCGGTCATGGCACATCCCTCTTGTGGTGTTGGCGGCGCCAGGCGCGCAGCGACGTGAACAGCAAGAACGCCACCAGCGCCGGCAGGACGAAAATCAGCATCAAATGTTCAAGCTTGCCGGCCAGGGGCATGCCGGTGGTGAACGACACCACGTGCAACCCGTAGGCCAGGTACAAACCCAGAAACAGCAGGCCCTCGGCCCGGGTCACCCGATAACCGGAATAGAACACCGGCAGGCACAGCGTGGCGACGCCGAGCATCACCGGCAGATCGAAATCCAGGGCATTGGGCGACACCGACAGCGGCGACGGCGCCACCAAGGCGGTAAAGCCCAGCACGCCCAACAGGTTGAACAAGTTGCTGCCGATCACATTGCCCACGGCAATCTCCCGCTGACCGCGCAGGGCGGCGATCAGCGAGGTGGCCAGTTCCGGCAGGGAGGTGCTGATGGCGACGATGGTCAGGCCGATGACGCGCTCTGACAGCCCCAGATCGGTAGCGACCGACACCGCAGCGCCCAGCAGCAAATGACCGGCATACACCAGCATCCCCAGGCCGGCGACGATCATCAGCAGGCTGGTGATCCACGGGGCTTGTGCGGTGGCCTCGTGAGTCGATTGTGGCCGGGTCGAGTGCCGCGACTGGCGCAACAGCAAACCCAGGTAAACCACCAGCGCGGTCAGCAGGATGACACCGTCGGTGCGGGTCAGTTCTTCGTTCCAGGCCAATACACAGACCAACAGGCTGGCGCCGATCATCAGCGGAATGTCCAGCCGAACAAGCTGGCGCGAGACCCGCAACGGAATGATCAGCGCCGACAGACCGAGGGTGACGAGGATGTTGAAGATGCTGCTGCCGATCACGCTGCCGACGGCGATGTCAGGGTTTTGCGCCAGCATGGCCTGCAGGCTGACCGCCATTTGCGGGGCGCTGCTGCCGAGGGCGACGATGGTCAGGCCGATGATCAGCGGCCGCACATGCAGGCGCGCGGCCAGGCGCACGGCGGCGCGCACCATCAGCTCGGCGCCGGCGATCAATAGAAACAGGCCGCTGAGCAGTTCGATCAGGCTCAGCAGAGGGATGTCTTCTAATCCGTAAATGGTCTCGGCTCCGTCAATCGTCGAGGGCTTGCACGCGAACCCGTGCGGTACCGGCGCGCAGCATGCCCAGCCGCTCGGCGGCTTCGTGAGACAGATCGATCAGGCGCCCACGGGTATGCGGCCCGCGATCATTGATGCGCACCACGCAGGATTTGTCGTTATTCAGATTGGTGACCTTCACCCGCGTGCCGAAGGGCAACTGGCGATGGGCGGCGGTCAGGGAATTCTTGTCGAAACGCTCACCGCTGGCGGTGCGTTTACCTTGGTGTCTGGCGCCGTAATAGGACGCGGTGCCGGTCTTGTCGTAACCGTGTGGGTCGATGATGTCGTTGCTGGCGCAACCGGCCAGCAGGGAGAGCAGGGCGCAGGCGCCCAGTAGACGCTTCATTCAAAAGCTCCCAAGTGATCGTTCCCACGCTCCCGCGTGGGAACGCATCCCGTGACGCTCTGCGTCACATTGCGATGGACGCGGAGCGTCCGGGGCGGCATTCCCACGCAGAGCGTGGGAACGATCCTCGGGCCCAAGACCACGGTTTAGCCTTCGAGCTTGCTTTTCAGCAGTTCGTTGACCTGTTGCGGGTTGGCCTTGCCTTTGGAGGCTTTCATGGCCTGGCCGACGAAGAAGCCGAACATCTTGCCGCGTTTGGCTTCGTCTGCCGCGCGGTACTGTTCAACCTGTTCGGCGTTGGCCGCGAGCATCTCGTCCAGCACCGCCGAGATGGCGCCGCTGTCGGTCACTTGCTTGAGGCCGCGCTTGTCGATGATCTCGTCCGCGCTGCCTTCGCCGTTGGCCATCGCCTCAAACACAACCTTGGCGATTTTGCCGGAGATGGTGTTGTCGGTGATGCGCAGCAGCATGCCGCCCAGTTGCTCGGCCGAGACCGGCGACTGTTCGATGTCCAGGCCCTGTTTGTTCAACAGGCTGCCCAGTTCAACCATCACCCAGTTGGCCGCGAGTTTGGCGTCGCCGCCGATGCTTACGACTTTCTCGAAGTAATCGGCTTGCTCGCGGCTGGTGGCCAGGACGCTGGCGTCATACACCGACAGACCGAACTGCGCCTGGAAGCGCTCGCGTTTCTGCGGTGGCAATTCCGGCAGGGTGGCGCGCACGTCCTTGAGGAATGAGTCCTCAATCACCACTGGCAGCAGGTCCGGATCGGGGAAGTAACGGTAGTCGTTGGCTTCCTCTTTACTGCGCATCGGACGGGTTTCGTCCTTGTTCGGATCGTACAGGCGGGTCTGCTGGATCACTTTGCCGCCGTCTTCGATCAGCTCGATCTGACGGCGCACTTCGCTGTTGATCGCCTTCTCGATAAAGCGGAACGAGTTGACGTTCTTGATCTCGCAGCGGGTGCCGAATTCAACCTGGCCTTTCGGACGGATCGACACGTTGCAGTCGCAACGCAGCGAACCTTCGGCCATGTTGCCGTCGCAGATGCCCAGGTAACGCACCAGCGCGTGGACGGTCTTGACGTAGGCCACGGCTTCCTTGGCGCTGCGCATGTCCGGCTCGGAGACGATTTCCAGCAGCGGCGTGCCGGCACGGTTCAGGTCGATGCCGGTGGCGCCGTTGAACTCTTCGTGCAGGCTTTTACCGGCGTCTTCTTCCAGGTGCGCACGGGTCACGCCGACACGTTTGATCGTGCCGTCTTCCATGGCGATGTCCAGGTGGCCCTTGCCGACGATCGGCAATTCCATCTGGCTGATCTGGTAGCCCTTGGGCAGGTCCGGGTAGAAATAGTTTTTACGGGCGAACACGTTGTGCTGGCCGATTTCGGCATCGATGGCCAGGCCGAACATCACCGCCATGCGTACCGCTTCCTGGTTCAGCACCGGCAGCACGCCGGGCATGCCCAGGTCTACCAGGCTGGCCTGGGTGTTCGGCTCGGAACCGAAGGTGGTGGAACTACCGGAAAAAATTTTCGACCGGGTGGTGAGCTGGGTATGAATCTCCAGCCCGATCACGACTTCCCATTGCATGTGTTTCTCCTCAGAAGCCGGTTGGGGTGCGGGTGTGCCAGTCAGTGTTGAGCTGATACTGGTGGGCAACGTTCAACAGGCGACCTTCCTGGAAATACGGGGCGAGCAATTGCACGCCGACCGGCAGACCGTCGACAAAACCGGCCGGCATGGACAAGCCCGGCAGGCCCGCGAGGTTGGCGGTGATGGTGTAGACGTCTTCCAGATAGGCAGCGACCGGGTCGCTGTTCTTGGCGCCGAGCTTCCAGGCCGGGTTCGGCGTGGTTGGGCCGAGGATGATGTCGACCTCATTGAAGGCGGCCATGAAGTCGTTTTTCACCAGGCGACGGATCTTCTGCGCCTTCAGGTAGTAGGCGTCGTAGTAACCGGCCGACAGCGCGTAGGCACCGACCATGATCCGGCGCTGTACTTCGGCGCCAAAACCTTCGCCACGGGAACGCTTGTACAGGTCTTCCAGGTTTTTCGGGTCTTCGCAGCGATAGCCGAAACGCACGCCGTCGAAACGCGACAGGTTGGAGGACGCTTCTGCCGGGGCGATTACGTAGTACGCAGGAATCGCGTGCTGCATGTTCGGCAGGCTGATTTCCTTGATCACGGCACCGAGCTTTTCCAGCTCTTTAATGCTGGTGTGGATCAGCTCGGCAATGCGCGGGTCGAGACCGGCGCTGAAGTATTCCTTCGGCACGCCGATGCGCAGGCCTTGCAACGAGGTGTTGAGGCTGGCGCTGTAATCCGGCACCGGTTCGTCGATGCTGGTGGAATCATTGGCATCAAAACCGGCCATGCCTTGCAGCAGAATCGCGCAGTCTTCGGCAGTGCGTGCCAACGGGCCGCCCTGATCGAGGCTGGAGGCGTAGGCGATCATGCCCCAGCGCGAAACGCGACCGTACGTCGGTTTCAGGCCGGTGAGGTTGGTGAACGCAGCGGGTTGGCGGATCGAGCCGCCGGTGTCGGTGGCGGTCGCGGCTGGCAGCAGGCGCGCGGCAACGGCAGCGGCCGAACCACCGGACGAACCGCCCGGCACGTGTTCCAGGTTCCACGGGTTTTTCACCGCGCCGTAGTAGCTCGACTCGTTGGCCGAACCCATGGCGAATTCGTCCATGTTGGTCTTGCCAAGGGTCACAGCGCCGGCAGCGGCCAGTTTGGCGACCACGGTGGCGTCGTACGGTGCTTTAAAGTTGTCGAGCATCTTCGAGCCGCAGCTGGTGCGGATGCCCTGGGTGCAGAACAGGTCTTTATGGGCGATCGGCGCGCCGAGCAGGGCGCCGCTCTCACCATTGGCGCGGCGTGCGTCAGCGGCTTTCGCCTGCTGGAGCGCCAGGTCTTCGGTGAGGCTGATGAAACTGTTGAGCTGTGGATCGAGCTGGGCGATGCGCGCCAGCAGGACTTTGGTCAGCTCTTCGGAAGAAAACTTTTTATCGGCGAGACCGCGGGCGATCTCGGCCAGAGTCATTTGATGCATTGCAGGCTCTTTCCCTTTAGTCGATGACTTTCGGAACCAGGTACAGGCCGTTTTCGACCGCTGGTGCGATGGACTGATAGGCCTCGCGATGATTGGTCTCGGTCACAACGTCGGCACGCAGGCGCTGGCTGGCTTCCAGTGGGTGGGCCAGCGGCTCGATACCGTCGGTATTGACCGCCTGCATTTCGTCGACCAGCCCAAGAATGCTGTTCAGGGCCGAAGTGATGTGTGGAAGATCGGCATCATTCAGGCCAAGGCAGGCCAGATGAGCGATTTTTTCCACGTCGGAGCGTTCAAGCGCCATTGCGATTCTCCAGTGGAAAACAGAACGGACGGCGTCCGTGTGTTAGATTGTCGGAACACTACCGCATTTCTACGGTCATAAGGCCGCGATTGTGGGGGTTGGTGCACAGAAAAGCGGCCAATTTAACATATTGGCGCCTTGCCCAAAATCCCTGTCGTTGTTAGAGTTTGCCGCACTTTTTTACCCACGCGTTGCCTAGGGTCCCTTTCCCATGTTCAAGAAACTGCGTGGCATGTTTTCCAGCGATCTTTCCATTGACCTGGGCACTGCCAACACCCTTATTTACGTGCGCGAGCGCGGAATCGTCCTGAATGAGCCCTCCGTTGTGGCTATTCGGACACACGGTAACCAGAAAAGTGTCGTTGCTGTCGGCACCGAGGCCAAGCGCATGCTCGGCCGTACGCCGGGCAACATTGCCGCCATTCGTCCGATGAAAGACGGCGTGATCGCCGACTTCAGCGTCTGCGAAAAGATGCTGCAGTACTTTATCAACAAGGTTCACGAAAACAGCTTCCTGCAGCCTAGCCCTCGCGTGCTGATCTGCGTTCCATGCAAATCGACCCAGGTCGAGCGTCGTGCCATCCGTGAGTCGGCCCTTGGTGCCGGTGCCCGTGAAGTGTTCCTGATCGAAGAGCCGATGGCTGCTGCGATCGGCGCCGGCCTGCCGGTTGAAGAAGCGCGCGGTTCGATGGTGGTCGATATCGGTGGTGGTACCACTGAAATCGCGCTGATCTCCCTGAACGGTGTGGTTTACGCCGAGTCCGTACGGGTTGGCGGCGACCGCTTCGACGAAGCGATCATCACCTACGTGCGTCGCAACTACGGCAGCCTGATCGGCGAATCCACCGCCGAGCGCATCAAGCAGGAAATCGGTACCGCCTACCCGGGCGGCGAAGTTCGCGAAGTCGACGTTCGTGGCCGTAACCTGGCTGAAGGCGTTCCACGCGCATTCACCCTGAACTCCAATGAAGTGCTGGAAGCTCTGCAAGAGTCCCTGGCCACCATCGTTCAGGCTGTGAAAAGTGCCCTGGAGCAATCGCCGCCGGAATTGGCTTCCGACATCGCCGAGCGTGGCCTGGTGCTGACCGGTGGTGGCGCCTTGCTGCGCGACCTCGACAAGTTGCTGGCCCAGGAAACCGGTCTGCCGGTGATCGTTGCCGAAGATCCGCTGACCTGCGTGGCTCGCGGCGGTGGTCGTGCCCTGGAAATGATGGATAAACACACCATGGATCTGCTGTCGAGCGAGTGATCTCGTCCGACACCTCTATGCTGTGAGCGCGCAGGCAGCACTTTGCAGTGCTGCCTGTTGCGTTTATCTTCTGTCAGTCTGCATCCAGGCCGGTTTGATGCCGTATGAATAAAGAGAACATTTGCCTGGGAGGAGCGGCTTATTAAACCGCTTTTCGCCAAAGGCCCCTCACTGGGCGTGCGCTTATTGGTGCTGGTCGTGCTTTCGGTCGCGCTGATGGTGGTCGATGCCCGCTTCACACTGCTCAAGCCAGTGCGTAGCCAGATGTCGCTGGTGCTGATGCAGTCCTACTGGATCACCGACCTGCCACAGCGGCTATGGCAAGGTGTGGCCAGCCAATTCGGCAGCCGTACCGAACTGGTTGCCGAGAACGAAAAACTCAAGACCGAAAACCTGCTGTTGCAGGGCCGTATGCAGAAGCTTGCCGCCCTCACCGAGCAGAACGTTCGGCTGCGCGAGTTGCTCAATTCCTCCGCGCTGGTCAACGAGAAGGTCGAAGTGGCCGAGTTGATCGGCATGGACCCCAACCCCTTCACCCATCGCATCATCATCAACAAAGGTGAGCGCGACGGTGTGGTCCTCGGCCAGCCGGTGCTCGACGCCCGTGGCTTGATGGGCCAGGTGGTGGAGTTGATGCCCTACACCTCCCGCGTGCTGTTGTTGACCGACACGACCCACAGCATCCCGGTGCAGGTGAACCGTAACGGCCTGCGGGCGATTGCCAGCGGTACCGGCAACCCGGAGCGCCTGGAACTGCGTCACGTCGCCGACACCGCCGACATTAAAGAAGGCGATCTGCTGGTCAGCTCCGGCCTCGGCCAGCGCTTCCCGGCGGGTTACCCGGTGGCGACGGTCAAGGAAGTGATTCACGATTCCGGCCAGCCGTTTGCCATCGTCCGCGCCGTACCGACTGCGGCCTTGAACCGCAGCCGTTATCTGTTGCTGGTATTCAGCGATGGTCGCACTGCCGAAGAACGCGCTAACGAAGCCGCCCAGGCCCAGGAAGCGCTGGACCAGCACGGCGGCGGGCCGATCATTCCGGCCACGGTGCCGAAACCGATTCCAGCCGTCGTGCCAGTTCCGGCCGTTGCCGCGCCAGTCACCGCACCAGCGGTCACAACGCCCACTGCAACGACACCGACCAAGCCTGCGGCCAGCACCCGTGCGGCCAAACCTGTCGCCAAACCGGCTGCCCCGAAACCTGCTGCCAAACCGCCAGTCACTGCACCGGCCACCACTGGGGGACGAGAATAATGGCGGGCGCTACTTCATCGCGTAACGGCTGGATCGTCTGGCTGACCTTCGCCATCGGCCTGCTGCTCAGCGTTTCGCCGCTGCCGCAGTTCATGGAAATCCTGCGCCCCTTGTGGCTGGCCTTGCTGCTGGCGTTCTGGGCGCTGGCCTTGCCGCAAACCGTCGGCATGGTCACCGCGTTTTGCCTGGGGCTGGCCGAAGACGTGCTCTACGGCACCTTGCTGGGCCAGAATGCGTTGATCCTGACGCTCATCACCTTCCTCGTGCTGTCGCTGCAACAACGTCTGCGCATGTTCCCGATGTGGCAGCAGTGCCTGGTGATCCTGGTGATTTTCGGCCTCGCGCAATTGGTGCAGTTGTGGCTCAGCGCCCTGACCGGCAACCGTCAGCCAACCTTGGCGCTGGTACTTCCGGCACTGGTGAGTGCGCTGCTCTGGCCGTGGATCAGCTTCGGTTTGCGTGGACTGCGTCGGCGCTACAAGATCAATTAATTCGGTCAGGCATTTGCCCGCACCTCGACAAGGGAGATGTCTGGATGAAATTGCTTTACCTCGCCTCAGGCTCGCCGCGTCGGCGTGAACTGCTCACGCAGATCGGCGTGCCGTTCTCCGCCATCAGTGCGGACATCGACGAAACCCCTTTGCACAACGAAACCCCATCGGCCTATGTCGAGCGCCTGGCGCGCGGCAAGGCCGAGGCCGGGCGCGGCACTGTCGTGTCCGACGCAGCGTTCTGTGTATTGGGCGCGGACACCGCCGTGGTGCTGGACGGGAAAATTCTCGGCAAGCCGGTGGACGATGCCGACGCTTGCGCCATGCTTATGCTGTTGGCAGGGCATGAACACGAAGTGCTGACGGCGATTGCCGTGCTCGAAGGTGAGCGTTGCGAGTCGCGGGTGGTGCGCAGCCGGGTGCGGTTTCGTGACATCAGCCGCGAGGAAGCAGCGGCCTATTGGGCCAGCGGCGAACCCCGGGACAAGGCCGGCGGCTATGGGATTCAAGGACTTGGCGCGGTGTTTGTCGCCGGGCTCGATGGCAGCTATTCGGCGGTGGTCGGATTGCCGCTGTGCGAAACCGCAGAACTCCTCGGCCATTTCGGCATACCCTGTTGGCAAACCCTAAACGCGCGCTAAGCGTCGTACTGACTAGATGCGGCCATTTTCGTGAACATGCCTGAACGAGACCCTGCCATGAGTGAAGAGATTCTGATCAACATCACGCCGATGGAATCGCGCGTGGCGGTGGTCGAAAACGGTGTTCTGCAAGAGGTTCATGTCGAACGCACGCAAAAGCGCGGGATCGTCGGCAACATCTATAAAGGCAAGGTCGTGCGGGTGCTGCCGGGCATGCAGGCGGCGTTCGTCGACATCGGCCTGGACCGCGCCGCATTTATTCATGCCTCGGAAATCTCCCTGCGCGAAGGCCCGGCGGTCGAAAGCATCAGCAGCCTGGTGCACGAAGGCCAGAGCCTGGTAGTGCAAGTCACCAAGGACCCGATCGGCTCCAAAGGCGCGCGCCTGACCACCCAACTGTCGATCCCGTCGCGTTATCTGGTGTACATGCCGCGCACGGCCCACGTCGGCATTTCCCTGAAGATCGAAGACGAAGCCGAGCGCGAACGCCTCAAGCAAGTGGTCACCGATTGCGTGGCCAAGGAAGGCATCAAGGAAGCTGGCGGTTTCATCCTGCGCACCGCCGCCGAAGGGGCCGGGGCCGATGAAATCCTCATGGACATCCGCTACCTGCGCCGGCTGTGGGACCAGATCAACGCCCAGATCAAAACCATCGGCGCGCCAAGTGTGATCTACGAAGACCTCGGCCTGGCTCTGCGCACCTTGCGTGACCTGGTGAGCCCGAAGATCGAGAAGATCCGCATCGACTCCCGGGAAACCTTCCAGAAAACCACGCTATTTGTCGCCGAACTGATGCCGGAAATCGCGGATCGCCTTGAGCACTACCCCGGCGAGCGGCCGATTTTTGACCTGTACGGCGTCGAAGACGAAATCCAGAAAGCCCTGGAGCGCAAAGTGCCGCTCAAGTCCGGCGGTTATCTGGTGGTGGACCCGGCAGAAGCCATGAGCACCATCGACGTCAACACCGGGGCGTTCGTCGGTCATCGCAATCTCGAAGAAACGATCTTCAAGACCAACCTCGAAGCCGCCACCGCCATCGCCCGCCAACTGCGCCTGCGTAACCTCGGTGGGATCATCATCATCGACTTCATCGACATGGAAGATGAAGAGCACCAGCGCCAGGTGCTGCGCACCCTTGAGAAGCAGTTGGAACGCGATCACGCCAAGACCAACATCATCGGCATCACCGAGTTGGGCCTGGTGCAGATGACCCGCAAACGCACCCGCGAAAGTCTCGAACAGGTGCTGTGCGAACCGTGCAGCAGTTGCCAGGGCCGCGGCAAGTTGAAGACACCGGAAACGGTCTGCTACGAAATTTTCCGCGAAATCCTCCGCGAAGCCCGCGCCTATCAGGCCGAAGGCTATCGTGTATTGGCGAATCAGAAAGTGGTGGACCGTTTGCTCGATGAAGAGTCGGGCAACGTCGCCGAGCTGGAAGGGTTTATCGGCCGCACCATTCGGTTCCAGGTCGAAACCATGTATTCCCAGGAACAATACGACGTGGTGCTGCTCTGAATCTCCAGGTTTCACCGCGACTAGAACGGCTGGCCTCAGCTTTTTGCAGTATTTTTGCCATGGGAGCCACCTGACATGGACCGTCTGACACGCATTTTGGCTGCACTGACCCGCTGGGGGCTGGGCCTGTGTGCGTTGGTTCTGGTGCTGATGGCGTTGTACGTCAGTCTCGGCCGAGAGCTGGCGCCGCTGGTGGCCGAATACCGCGCCGACATCGAGACCAAAGGCACTGAAGCGCTGGGCATGCCGCTGCAAATCGGCAAGCTGGAAGGCAGGTGGAGCGGTTTTGCGCCGATCCTGCTGGCGCACGACGTGACGGTCGGCGCGGGCACCAATGCCCTGCGCCTGGACAACGTGCGGGCCGTGCCGGATCTGTGGGCCAGCCTGTTGGCGCGCGAAGTGCGCATTGCCCACCTGGAACTCAATGGCCTGAAGATCAGCCTCAAGGAAGGTGAGGACGGCCAGTGGGCGCTGGAAGGTTTGCCGGTGCAGCAAGACCAGCCCATGGACCCGGCGCAACTGCTCAATCGCATGCAGATGGTCCAACAGCTGTCGGTGCTCGACAGCCAGATCACTTTGCAGCCGCTGGACCATGAGCCGCTGACCTTGACTTACGTCGGCCTGAATCTGCAAACCGGCGCTTCCCGTCAGCGACTCGACGCGCGCCTGACCCTGCCTGATGGCCAGCCTGTGGCCATGAGCCTGCGCACCCGTGTGCGCGCCAGTGCATGGAAGGACGGTGCAGCCGAGGCTTACCTGAGCCTGCCGCAAAGCGACTGGTCGAAATGGTTGCCCGCAGGCCTGACCCGGCAGTGGAATTTCTCCGAGATCAAGGCCGGCGGCGAGCTGTGGCTGACCTGGGGCGAGGGCGCGGTGCAAAGCGCGGCGATTCGTCTCAACGCCCCGCAACTCAAGGGCGCCTACGCCGAGCGCAAGCCAATCCAGATCAACAATTTTGCCCTCAACGGCTACTTCCAGCGCAGTGACGAAGGCGCCCTGGTGACCCTTGATTCCTTGTCGATGAACTTTGGCGACACGCGCTGGGAAACCCATCTGCAACTCAAGCAAAGCGTCGCCACGGACAAGACCGCGGAGCTCTGGCACCTGCAAGCCGACCGTCTCGACCTGACCCCGCTGACGCCGCTGCTCAATGCGCTGGGGCCGTTGCCGGAAGGCGTGGCCACCGCCGTCGAGAAGCTCAAGGTTACCGGCGCCCTGCGTAACGTGTTGATGGATTTTCGGCCCAACGCCACCGACGACAGCAAATTCGGTTTCGCCGCCAACCTGGAGCGCGTCGGCTTCGACGCCTATCACGGCGCTCCGGCGGCGCGAAATGTCAGCGGCAGCATCAGCGGCGACCTCGGTCACGGCGAGCTGCGCATGGACAGTAAGGACTTTTCCCTGCACCTGGACCCGATTTTCGCCAAGCCATGGCAATACATCCAGGCCAATGCCCGGCTGACCTGGAAACTCGATAAAGACGGCTTCACCCTGATCGCGCCGTACCTGAAAGTATTGGGCGAAGAGGGCAAGATTGCCGGCGACTTCCTGATCCGCCTGCATTTCGATCGCACCCAGGAAGACTACATGGACCTGCGGGTCGGCCTGGTGGACGGCGACGGCAAATACACCGCCAAGTACCTGCCCACCGTGCTCAGCCCGGCACTGGACGAATGGCTGCGCACGGCGATCCTCAAGGGCGCGGTGGACCAGGGGTTCTTCCAGTACCAGGGCTCGCTCAATCATGGCGCCGAAGACACGGCGCGCAGCATCAGCCTGTTCTTCAAGGTGCATGACGCCGAACTGGCGTTCCAGCCAGGTTGGCCGCACGTGAGCAAGGTCAGTGGCGATGTCTTCATCGAAGACAGCGGTGTGCGGATCCTGGCCAGCAAGGGGCAATTGCTCGACACCCAGGTCAGCGACATCTACGTCAACATCCCCCACGTGCCGGCCGGGCAAAACGTCCACCTGTTCCTCGACGGCGGGTTTGCCGGCGGCTTGGGCGATGGCCTGAAGATTCTGCAGCAAGCGCCGATCGGCACCGCTGACACTTTTGCCGGTTGGGAAGGCGAAGGCGACCTGCAGGGCAAGCTCAAACTGGACATTCCGTTGGCCAAGGGCGAGCTGCCGAAAATCCTGGTCGACTTCAAGACTGCCAAGGCGAGGCTGAAACTGGCCGAACCGACGTTGGAACTGACGCAGCTCAAAGGCGATTTCCGTTTCGACAGCACCAAGGGCTTGAGCGGGCAGAACATCACTGCGCGGGCTTTCGACAAACCGGTGAGCGCGCAGATTTTTGCCGATGGCAGCCCGGGCAAGCTCAATACCCGGGTCACGGCGTCCGGTCAGGTCGAGGTGAAGAAACTCACCGACTGGCTGAACGTGACCCAGCCGTTGCCTGTGTCCGGCGTCGTCCCGTATCAGTTGCAACTGAACCTCAATGGCGCCGACAGCCAATTGGTCGTCAGCTCGAATCTCAAAGGGGTTGCCATCGATCTGCCCGCGCCGTTCGGCATGGCCGCCGATGTGGGGCGTGACACGGTGTTCCGCATGTCCCTGCAAGGGCCGGAGCGGCGTTACGGCGTCACGTATGGCGACCTGGCGAACTTCACGTTCGCGTCACCCCCCGGCAATTTTGCCGACGGTCGCGGAGAATTGTTCCTCGGTAACGGCACCGCCGTCTTGCCGAACGCCAAGGGCCTGCGTATCAGCGGTGTGCTGTCGGAGCTGGATGTCGGCCCGTGGAAAGAGCTGGCGGACAAGTACGCCGGCCAGGACCCGGGTGGCAGCGCCAAGCAGTTGCTCAGCGGCGCGGATTTCAAGGTCGGCAAGCTCAGTGGCATAGGGCCAACCCTCGATCAGGTGTCGGTGCAGTTGAACCGCAAACCGTCGGCTTGGGCGTTGCAGCTCGACAGTCAGCAGGCCAAGGGCAGCGCGACGATCCCCGACGCGAAAGCCGCGCCGATTGCGATCAATCTGCAATACGTACGGTTGCCGGCGCCGGATCCGACCGTGCTGGCCGACGAAAACTCGCCGGACCCGCTGGTCTCGGTGGACCCGACCAAGATCCCGGCGCTGGATATCACCATCAATCAGCTGTTCCAGGGCAATGACCTGGTCGGCGCCTGGTCACTGAAAATCCGCCCGACCGCCAAGGGCATCGCCCTCAATACCCTGGACATGGGTCTCAAGGGCATCCTGTTGCAGGGCAGCGGTGGCTGGGAAGGCACGCCGGGCGCGACCAACAGTTGGTACAAGGGCCGGATCAGCGGCAAGAACCTGGCCGATGTGCTCAAGGGCTGGGGCTTTGCGCCGAGCGTGACCAGTGAAGAGTTTCATATGGATGTCGACGGTCGCTGGCCCGGTTCGCCGGCGTGGCTGGCCACCAAACGCTTCTCCGGCAGCCTCGATGCGTCGCTGAATAAAGGTCAGTTTGTCGAAGTCGAAGGCAGCGCCCAGGCGTTGCGAGTGTTCGGCCTGCTCAATTTCAACTCCATCGGCCGCCGTCTGCGCCTGGACTTCTCCGACCTGTTCGGCAAAGGCCTGAGCTACGACCGGGTCAAGGGCCTGCTGGTGGCAAGCAACGGCGTGTACGTGACCCGCGAGCCGATCCTGTTGACCGGTCCGTCGAGCAACCTGGAACTCAATGGCACCCTGGATCTGGTCGGCGATCAGGTCGATGCCAAGTTGCTGGTGACCTTGCCCCTGACCAACAACCTGCCGATTGCCGCGCTGATTGTCGGCGCGCCGGCCATTGGCGGTGCGTTGTTCCTGATCGACAAACTGATTGGCGACCGCGTGGCGCGTTTTGCCAGCGTGAAGTACAGCGTCAAGGGGCCGTGGAAAGAGCCGAAGATCACCCTGGACAAGCCGTTTTGAAAAAACACGCTCTGGGTTGATGGAGTAGCATGGCGCTAATCCTTGTAGGAGCGAGCGGTGCGGCGATCCGACTTGCCCGCGAAGGCGTGTTTCCTGACACCCTGCGGTGTATCGGTTCGCGGGCAAGCCTCGCCTACGGGTCATGTGTTGTTTTGAATAAGGAATGGCCATGTCTGTAGCGGTGATTCAAATGGTCAGCCAGAGCGATGTGCTGGCTAATCTGGCCCAGGCCCGGCGCCTGCTTGAACAAGCGGCAAACGCCGGCGCACGGCTCGCGGTGCTGCCGGAAAACTTCGCGGCCATGGGCCGTCGCGACATCGCCGACATCGGCCGCGCCGAAGCCATGGGCGAAGGCCCGATCCTGCCGTGGTTGAAACAGACCGCCCGCGCCCTCAAGTTATGGATAGTCGCCGGCACCTTGCCATTGCCGCCGGTGGATCAGCCGACGGCGAAAGTGCATGCCTGCTCGCTGCTGGTGGATGACCAGGGCGAAACCGTCGCGCGGTACGACAAGTTGCACCTGTTCGACGTCGATGTGGCGGACAATCGCGGGCGTTACCGTGAATCCGATGACTATGCTTATGGCAGTGGCGTCGTGGTGGCGGACACACCCGTCGGTCGAGTCGGCCTGAGCGTGTGTTACGACCTGCGTTTCCCGGAGCTGTACAGCGAATTGCGCGCTGCCGGTGCGGAGTTGATCACCGCACCCTCGGCCTTTACCGCCGTGACCGGCGCGGCCCACTGGGATGTGCTGATCCGTGCACGGGCCATCGAAACCCAGTGTTATGTGCTCGCGGCCGCTCAAGGTGGCACCCATCCGGGGCCGCGAGAGACTTACGGACATGCCGCCATCGTCGACCCGTGGGGCCGCGTTCTGGCGCAACAGGATCAAGGCGAGGCCGTGCTGCTGGCCGAACGCGACAGCAGCGAACAGGCGTCCATCCGGGCGCGGATGCCGGTGTCCAGTCACCGGCGCTTTTTCTCGCAGGGCGCCCAGCGACCTGCCTCAGAACGATGAATTTAAGGCGTAAAGCATATGAGCGAGTTGTTGTCCTCAGTCAGTGACCACCTGTTAGCGCCCGGCGGCGTGACGATCGAGAGCCTGCAAAGTGTGCTCGGCGATCTGGCCGGCCCGGGCATCGATGCTGCCGATCTGTATTTCCAGGGCCAGATTTCCGAGTCCTGGGCGCTGGAAGACGGGATCGTCAAGGAAGGCAGCTTCAACCTCGACCAGGGTGTCGGCGTGCGTGCGCAATCCGGTGAGAAGACCGGTTTTGCCTACAGCAATGCCATCACCCTCGAAGCCCTCGGCGCAGCGGCCCGTGCTGCCCGTTCGATCTCCCGCGCCGGGCAGAACGGCACGGTGCAAGCGTTCACCACCCAGGATGTCGCCCAGTTGTACGGGCCGGACAACCCGTTGGAAGTGCTGACCCGCGCCGAGAAAGTCGACCTGCTCAAGCGCATCGATGTCGCGACTCGCGCCCTCGACCCGCGTATCCAGCAAGTCACCGTGAGCATGGCCGGGGTTTGGGAGCGCATTCTTGTCGCGTCCACCGACGGCAGCCTGGCGGCGGATGTGCGGCCGTTGGTGCGCTTCAACGTCAGCGTGATCGTCGAGCAGAACGGGCGCCGCGAACGCGGTGGCCATGGCGGCGGCGGTCGCACTGATTACCGTTATTTCCTCAGCGACGACCGCGCCATGGGTTATGCCCGTGAAGCCTTGCGTCAGGCGCTGGTGAACCTGGAAGCGATTCCGGCACCGGCCGGCACGTTGCCGGTGGTGCTGGGTTCGGGCTGGTCCGGCGTACTGCTGCACGAAGCGGTCGGCCATGGTCTGGAAGGCGACTTCAACCGTAAAGGCAGTTCTGCTTACAGCGGGCGCATGGGCGAGATGGTTGCGTCCAAGCTGTGCACCATCGTCGATGACGGCACGTTGGCCGGGCGTCGTGGTTCGTTGAGCGTCGATGACGAAGGCACCCCGACCGAGTGCACCACGCTGATCGAAAACGGTGTGCTCAAGGGCTATATGCAGGACAAGCTCAACGCACGGCTGATGGGCGTTGCCCGTACCGGTAACGGTCGTCGCGAATCCTACGCGCACCTGCCGATGCCACGGATGACCAACACCTACATGCTGGCGGGTGAAAGCGACCCGGAAGAAATCATCAAATCGGTCAAGCGCGGTATCTATTGCGCCAACCTCGGCGGCGGCCAGGTGGACATCACCAGCGGCAAATTCGTGTTCTCCACCAGCGAGGCGTATCTGATCGAAGACGGCAAGATCACGGCCCCGGTCAAAGGCGCGACGTTGATCGGCAACGGCCCGGAAGCCATGAGCAAAGTGTCGATGGTCGGTAACGACCTGGCGCTGGACAGTGGTGTGGGGACGTGCGGGAAGGATGGGCAGTCGGTGCCGGTGGGTGTCGGCCAGCCAACGCTGAAAATCGATGCGATCACTGTGGGTGGCACAGGATCCTGATGGATGGAGCTTCGGGTGAACCGCTTGGCGGTTCACCCGATTCGGGACTTAACGCAGACCGCGTTGAGTCTCGTCCAGCTCACGGATGTACTTGAAGACTTTACGGCTCGATGCCGGTGGCTTGTTGGTCGCCAGTTCGTGCTGGGCCTGACGGATCAGGGAGCGCAACTGTTGACGATCAGCCTCCGGGTAGTCGAGCACGAACTTCTCCAGGACTGCATCGTCGCCCGTGATCAAGCGATCGCGCCAGCGTTCCAGGCCGTGGAAACGTTCGTTGTACTGCCGGGTGGAGGCATCGAGTTGATCGAGCAGCTTGAAAATGGCGTCAGTGTCCTGATCGCGCATCAATTTGCCGATGAACATCAGGTGCCGTTTACGCGCGATATTCGCGGTGTGCTTGGGCGCATCGGCCAGGGCCCGGCGCATGGCGTCGGTCAACGGCAGTTTTGCCAGCAAGTCAGGCTTGAGCGTTGTAAGGCGTTCGCCGAGGTCAACCAGAGCATGCAGCTCGCGTTTAACCTGGGATTTGCTTTTTTCTCCCGTATCGAGGGAGTCGTCGTAAGAATCAACCATGGTGGCCGTCCGCAAAGAAACGCCGCCATGATAACCAGTCGGGGGCCGCTTGTCCGGCCCGGTCGCTCGAAGGCCTTACCGAAAGCAGAATTTGAGTGGAGAACAGCATGAGTGCAGTTGAAAGCGTCGGCCCACAAGCGTTGCCGGCACTGCAAGAGCAAGTCGAGCAGATCATCGCTGAAGCCAAGCGCCAGGGTGCCAGTGCCTGTGAAGTGGCGGTGTCGCTGGAGCAGGGACTGTCCACGTCGGTGCGTCAGCGGGAAGTCGAAACCGTCGAATTCAATCGTGATCAGGGCTTTGGCATCACCTTGTACGTCGGCCAGCGCAAAGGCTCGGCCAGCACCTCGGCCAGCGGCCCGGAAGCGATCCGCGAAACCGTCGCCGCCGCGCTGGCCATTGCCAAGCACACCTCGGAAGACGAAGCCTCGGGCCTGGCGGATGCCGCGCTGATGGCCAAGGATCTGCAGGATTTCGACCTGTTCCACGAGTGGGACATCACCCCCGAGCAAGCCATCGAAATGGCCCTGAGCTGTGAAGCGGCGGCGTTTGCCACCGACAGCCGGATCAAGAATGCCGATGGCACCACCCTTAGCACGCACCAGGGCTGCCGCGTCTACGGCAACAGCCACGGCTTTATTGGCGGCTACGCGTCGACCCGGCACAGCTTGAGCTGCGTGATGATCGCCGAGGCCGACGGCCAGATGCAGCGCGATTACTGGTACGACGTGAACCGTCAGGGCAGCTTGCTGGCCGACCCGGTGAGCATCGGCCAGCGCGCCGCGCAACGGGCTGCGAGCCGCTTGGGCGCACGTCCGGTGCCGACCTGTGAAGTGCCAGTGCTGTTTTCGGCGGAACTGGCCGGTGGTTTGTTCGGCAGCTTTCTGTCGGCGGTGTCCGGCGGCAGCCTGTACCGCAAATCGTCGTTCCTCGAAGGCACCCTGGGGCAGAAGCTGTTCCCGGAATGGCTGACCCTCGACGAGCGTCCACACCTGATGCGGGCCATGGGCAGTTCGGCGTTCGATGGCGATGGTTTGGCGACCTATGCCAAACCGTTCGTCGAAAATGGCGTCCTGGTGTCGTACATCCTCGGCACGTATTCCGGTCGCAAACTGGGCATGCCGAGCACCGCCAACGCGGGCGGCGTGCACAACCTGTTCGTCACCCATGGCGACGAAGACCAGGCCGCGCTGTTGCGTCGCATGGGCCGTGGCTTGCTGGTTACCGAGCTGATGGGCCATGGCCTGAACATGGTCACCGGCGATTATTCCCGTGGTGCGGCGGGTTTCTGGGTCGAGAACGGCGAAATCCAGTTCGCGGTCCAGGAAGTGACCATCGCCGGCAACATGCGCGACATGTTCAAACAGATTGTCGCGGTGGGTAATGACCTGGAACTGCGCAGCAACATTCGCACCGGTTCGGTGTTGATTGAGCGGATGACGGTGGCGGGTAGCTGATAAAGATAGAAGCGCCTAACAATACGATTAGTTGTTAGGCGCGAATCAGCGTTGTGTAGATTTGTTATTTAAAGGGTGCGGGTAGTATTGGGCAAGTAGTCACTATTACTTGATTCATTCTTTTATGTCGGCAAGGAATGTCCTGTTTCTTTCGATGATGCCCAAGGCCTGCAGCGTGTCGTTAATGGCGTCGAGAAAGCCTGTATCTGCAGGGGTTGCCTTTGAATTCAGGGCTCTGCGCAGGGAAAGATAGAATCCAATCTTCGCGTGGGCAATTTCATCACTGACGCTTTTTTTGTCGATAATTCGTTGGGCAAGCAAGTTCAGCTCGGTTTCGATAAATACATTAAGTTCGATGTTTGTCATGTTTTCTCAAGATCCTTCATGGGAAAAATATGGGTGTTCGCCTGAGATAATAGATTCGTTTTTTTTAGAGAGTGCATATGAATGTGTTGCAGCGTTTATATAAGTTGATATTTTCCTGCGTTGTTTTGAAGTCTTGCGACGACTTTTCCCTGCTTGTCGTACTTTTTCCGAAGCTCTTGGGTGTCGGTACTTAAGCGGCCGACCTTCGACCGCGTCGTGCGCGGGGGATGATTCAAGCTTGTTTTGGTTCTCATTATCATCTAATAATAAATCTCATTACCGAATGAGCCCGGATTATGAGTTCTGCCTTGCACGAGCAGCCTTACCTCGAAAGCTGGCGTTGGATGAGTCGCCAGATTCGTTGCGCGATGGATCCCGATGAGCCGCGCCTGATCGAACATTACCTGGCCGAAGGCCGGTATCTGGCCTGTTGCACGGCCACCTCGCCCTGGACCATCGCCGAAACCTCTTTCCGTTTATTGCTCGACACCGCCGCCGATGTCGCGCTGCCGTGGCACTGGCGAACCTTCTGTCTCGACCAGGCCTGGCGCCCATTGCGCGAACTGGAACGCCTCTCCCTGTGCAAATGCCGCCTCAAGCGCTGGCAGAGCTACACCTGGCAACTGGCGACCTGCGAGTTGCAGCCTTCGATTCCCCTCTTAGAACTGGTGCAAGGATTTCCTGATGAGTAATACGCGTATCGAACGCGACAGCATGGGCGAGCTTCAAGTCCCGGAAGCCGCCCTCTACGGCGCACAAACCCAGCGTGCAGTGGATAACTTCCCGATCAGTGGCCAACCGATGCCGGTGCAGTTCATCCGCGCGTTGATCCTGGCCAAAGCTGCCGCCGCCCGGGCCAACGTCGAGCTCAAGCAGATCAGCGAATCCCAGGGCAAAGCCATCGTCGATGCGGCCCAAGGCCTGCTCGAAGGCGATTTCATGCAGCACTTCCCGGTGGATATTTTCCAGACCGGTTCCGGCACCAGCTCCAACATGAACGCCAATGAAGTGATTGCCACCCTGGCCAGCCGTTTGCTGGGCGAACCGGTGAATCCTAATGATCACGTCAACTGCGGCCAGAGCAGCAACGACATCATCCCGACCACCATTCACGTCAGCGCCGCATTGGCGTTGCACGAGCAATTGCTGCCGGCGCTGCTGCACCTGGTGCAAGTGATCGAGCACAAGGCCGAGCAGGTTCATCACCACGTCAAAACCGGGCGCACGCACCTGATGGACGCCATGCCGGTGCGCATGAGCCAGGTGCTCAACGGTTGGGCGCAACAGCTCAAGGCCAATATCGGCCACCTGCAAGACCTGCTGCCGAGCCTGCAATCCCTGGCCCAGGGCGGCACGGCGGTGGGCACGGGGATCAATGCCCATCCGCAGTTCGCGGCGCTGTTCAGTCAGCAATTGAGCAAATTGACCCAAGTGCAATTCCAGCCTGGCAAGGACCTGTTTGCGCTGATTGGCTCCCAGGACACCGCGGTCGCAGTCTCCGGGCAGCTCAAGGCCACCGCCGTGTCGCTGATGAAAATTGCCAACGACCTGCGCTGGATGAACTCCGGCCCGCTCGCTGGCCTCGGTGAAATCGAACTCGAAGCCTTGCAGCCGGGCTCGTCGATCATGCCGGGCAAGGTCAACCCGGTGATCCCGGAAGCCACGGCGATGGTCGCCGCTCAAGTGATCGGCAACGACTCTGTGATCACCATCGCCGGCCAGTCGGGCAATTTCGAATTGAACGTGATGCTGCCGATCATCGCCCAGAACCTGCTGAGCAGCATCGAGTTGCTGGCCAATTCCAGCCGTTTGTTGGGCGACAAGGCCATCGCCAGCTTCAAGGTCAACGAGGCCCGGCTCAAGGAAGCGCTGTCGCGCAACCCGATCCTGGTCACTGCACTCAACCCGATCATCGGTTACCAAAAAGCCGCGGAGATCGCCAAGAAGGCGTATCAGCAGGGCCGTCCGGTAATTGATGTCGCCTTGGAACACACCGACCTGACGCGCAGCCAACTGGAAGAGTTGCTCAATCCAGAAAAGCTCACCGCTGGCGGCGTGTAACTCACGCTACTGCTTTGGAGGCACACCATGGAGCACTGGAAACGCACGATCGAAAGGGCTAATCGCCATTTCATGCTGGGCGAGTTCGTCGATGCCCGCGAGGCTTACTTGCAGGCTCTGGCGCTGGCCCAGGTGTTGTTCGAGCGCTGGGCGGATGCCGACGAAGCGGTGGCCGCTTGCGTGATTTCCCACCACAACCTGGCGGACTTGCATTTGCGTCTGAACCAACCGGAGGAGAGCGCCGAGTACCTGTGCGCGATCCATCAGCGCTTATTGCAGACCATGCAGGACTCGCGACTGGCCCCGGCCCTGCGCGAAGCCGCGTTGCGCCAGAGCAGCAAGACCTACGTCGAACTACTGAATTTCATCAGCGAACACGGCGAATACCCACGCACCCATCGTTTGCTGCACATGGAGGCGGTGTCGCCGCGGCATCAGTCTGTCCCTCTTCACCATGGAGTCCATTGAAATGGCTTTTACCTTGCCTGCCTTGCCGTACGCCTACGATGCCCTGGAACCGCATATCGATGCGCAGACCATGGAAATCCACTACACCAAACACCACCAGACCTACATCAACAACCTCAATGCGGCCGTTGAAGGCACCGAGTTTGCCGAGTGGTCGGTGGAAAAACTGGTGGCCGGCGTCCAGCAACTCCCGGAAAAACTGCGCGCTGCGGTGATCAACCAGGGCGGTGGCCACGCCAACCATTCGCTGTTCTGGGAAGTCATGGCGCCCAATGCCGGCGGCAAACCGGACGGTGCGCTGGCCACGGCCATCGATGAGCAGTTGGGCGGCCTCGACAGCTTCAAGGAAGCTTTCACCAAAGCCGCGCTGACTCGCTTCGGCAGTGGTTGGGCGTGGTTGAGTGTCACGCCGCAAAAGACCCTGGTCGTGGAAAGCAGCGGCAACCAGGACAGCCCGTTGATGAACGGCAACACGCCGATCCTCGGCCTCGACGTCTGGGAACACGCCTATTACCTGCGTTATCAGAATCGTCGTCCGGAATACATCAGCGCGTTCTACAACGTGATCAATTGGCCCGAAGTCGCGGCGCGCTATCAGGCCGCGCTGGTTTAAGTCCTCTATAAAAACAATCCAAGGCTGACTATGGGCACTGAAACACTGGCGATCGGCGGCGGACGAATGTTCCGTTACGCGTTAGGATCGCTGTTGCTGCTGGCGGGTATGACGTTGTTGGTTGCCCAGGGATTGGCGTGGCTGGACCTTGAGCCGAGGTTGCTGCGTGCCCTGCAAGGTGGGGCAATTTGCGCCTTAGGCACGGCGCTCGGAGCGGTGCCGGTGCTGGTGATTCGGCGCATGCCCCAGGCGCTCAGCGATACCTTGCTGGGTTTCGGTGCCGGGGTGATGCTCGCGGCGACCGCGTTTTCGCTGATTGTCCCGGGCATCTCTGCGGCCGAAAGCCTGGGGCTGACGCCTTGGGTGGCCAGCGGCCTGATCAGTTTCGGCATCATGCTCGGCGCATTCGGATTGTTTCTGGTGGATCGCAAGGTCTCCGGGGCCAGTCCGGAAATGCTCGTTGGCACCTTGGAACGCCCGGTGATTGCGCCGCGAATCTGGCTGTTCGTGTTCGCCATCATTGCCCACAACATTCCGGAAGGCATGGCGGTCGGGGTTTCGGCCGGTGGCGGCATGCCTGACGCCGACAGCCTGGCCATGGGCATCGCCTTGCAGGATGTGCCCGAGGGGCTGGTGATTGCATTGGTGTTGGCCGGGGCAGGGATGTCGCGGGTCAAGGCGTTCCTGATCGGTGCGGCATCAGGCTTGGTTGAACCGGTTTTCGCATTGTTGTGCGCGTGGCTGGTGAGCCTGGCGGAATTGCTGTTGCCGTTGGGACTGGCGCTGGCGGCTGGGGCGATGCTGCTGGTGGTGACCCATGAGGTGATTCCGGAGTCGCGGCGCAATGGTCACGACAAACTGGCTAGCCTGGGGTTGTTGCTGGGGTTTTGCTTGATGATGGTGATGGATACGGCGTTGGCGTAAAAAAGATCGCAGCCTTCGGCAGCTCCTACAGGATCGGCGTAGAAGCTGCCGAAGGCTGCGATCTTTTGATGTTCAACCACCTTCGCCGAAGTAGTCGTTGATCAGGGCCACCAATGCCTGCAAGGCTTCGTCGGCCTGTTCACCTTCGGTACTCAGGTGAATGATGGTGCCCTTGCCGGCAGCGAGCATCATCATGGCCATGATGCTTTTACCGTCGACCATGGACTCGGGATTGCGTCCGACCCGGATCGTGCAATCCTTGAACTCACCGGCAACACCAACGAATTTCGCAGAAGCGCGGGCATGCAGGCCCAGCTTGTTGATGATTTCAATTTCCAGAGCAGGCATCGCGTAGTGAATCCTTTAGCTGAGGTCGCGGTGGCGAACCTGGACATTCTTCAGGGATTGTTGCAGGGCCTGGCCCAGACGTTCGGTCAGGTAGACGGAGCGGTGATGACCGCCGGTACAGCCAATGGCAATGGTGACGTAGGCGCGGTTGCTGGCGGCGAAACGGGGTAGCCACTTGAACAGATAGTTGTAGATGTCCTGGAACATCTCCTCGACGTCCGGCTGTGCCGCCAGATAGTCGGCCACCGGTTGATCGAGCCCGGACTGCGCTCGCAGTTCCGGCTTCCAATAAGGATTGGGCAGGCAGCGCACGTCGAACACCACGTCGGCGTCCACTGGCATGCCACGCTTGAACCCGAAAGACTCCACCAGGAACGCAGTGCCGGGTTCCGGCTGGTTCAGCAGGCGCAACTTGATGGTGTCGCGCAACTGGTACAGGTTCAGGTTGGTGGTATTGATCTTGAGGTCGGCGAGGTCCGCAATCGGCCCGAGCAGTTGGGACTCGTCGTTGATCGCCTCGGCCAGTGAACGGTTGGCGTTGCTCAGCGGGTGCCGGCGGCGGGTTTCCGAGAAACGCTTGAGCAGGGTTTCTTCATCGGCATCCAGATACAACACATCGCACTGGATATGCCGGCTGCGCACTTCTTCGAGCAGTTCGGGAAAGCGCGACAGATGGCTGGGCAGGTTGCGGGCGTCGATGGACACGGCGACCAGTGGTTGTGCCAGTTCGGTATGAATCAGGGCGCGTTCGGCCAGTTCCGGCAGCAGGCCGGCGGGCAGGTTGTCGATGCAGTAGTAGCCGTTGTCCTCAAGGACATTGAGCGCCGTACTTTTACCTGAGCCGGAGCGGCCACTGACGATGATCAAGCGCATGATTAGTGACCGTTTTGCTCGCTCAGGACGACCTGATACAAGGCTTCGTTGCTCGGGGCACTGCGCAGTTTCTCGCGGACTTCCTTGCGGTCAAGCATGCTGGCGATCTGGCGCAGCAACTCCAGGTGCGCATCAGTGGCGGCTTCCGGGACCAGCAGTACAAACAGCAGGTCCACCGGGGCGCCGTCGATGGCGTCGAAATCGATAGGTGCGTCAAGGTGCATCAGGGCGCTGATGGGCGAGGTACAGCCCTTCAGGCGACAGTGGGGGATAGCGATGCCGTTGCCAAAACCGGTGGAACCGAGTTTTTCACGGGCAATCAGAGCCTCGAAGACATCTTGCATCTCCAGATCCGGCACTTCCCGGGCGATCAGGTTGGCAATTTGCTCGAGGGCTTTCTTTTTACTGCCGCCCGGCACGTTCACGAGGGAACGGCCGGGGGTCAGGATGTTTTCAAGTCGGATCATGGGTTGGGGATGTTAACGACCGGTCGCGCCCTGGAGGAGGCTCTGGGTCTTTTCCTTATGCTTTTTGAGTTGTTTATCCAGCTTGTCGGTCAATGCGTCGATCGCCGCGTACATATCGGTATGTTCCGCGTTGGCGACTACTTCATTGCCGGGAATATGCAGGGTGGCTTCGATTTTCTGCTTCAGCTTCTCGACCGTCATCGTGACCTGCACGTTGGTGATCTTGTCGAAATGCCGCTCTAATCGTTCGAGCTTTTCGCCGATGTAGGCGCGCAGGGGTTCGGTCACTTCCAGTTGGTGTCCACTGATGTTGACTTGCATACAGCTTCTCCTTCGTTGCCAGTGCATAAAGCGGCAGATCAGATGATCTACCACTGGAACGCTGTGCTGTGGCTTACATCAACCGCTTGCGTTCGCTCGAAGGCGCGATTCCCAGGGATTCGCGGTACTTGGCGACGGTGCGGCGAGCCACCTGAATGCCTTGTGCCTCCAGTAAACCAGCGATCTTGCTGTCACTCAACGGCTTTTTCTGATTTTCCGCGGCAACCAGTTTTTTGATGATCGCGCGGATCGCTGTGGACGAGCATTCACCGCCTTCGGAGGTGCTGACATGGCTGGAGAAAAAGTATTTCAGCTCATATATGCCCCGTGGGGTATGCATGAACTTTTGGGTGGTCACCCGTGAAATCGTCGACTCGTGCATGCCCACCGCTTCGGCGATGTCATGCAGGACCAGCGGTTTCATGGCTTCGTCGCCGTACTCCAGGAAGCCGCGCTGGTGCTCGACGATCTGGGTGGCCACTTTCATCAGGGTTTCGTTGCGGCTTTGCAGGCTCTTGATGAACCAGCGGGCTTCCTGCAACTGGTTGCGCATGAAGGTGTTGTCGGCGCTGGTGTCGGCGCGGCGTACGAAACCGGCGTACTGAGCGTTGACACCGCAGCCGTGGCACCGATTCCTGGTTCAGCTCCACCAGCCAGCGCTCGTTGTCCTTGCGCACGATCACGTCGGGCACGACGTATTCGGCTTCGCTGGACTCGATCTGCGATCCTGGGCGCGGGTTCAGGCTCTGGACCAGTTCGATCACCTGGCGCAGTTCATCTTCCTTGAGCTTCATGCGGCGCATCAACTGGCTGTAGTCGCGGCTGCCGAGCAGGTCGATGTAATCGCTGACCAGGCGCTTGGCCTCGGCCAGCCAAGGGGTCTTGGCGGACAGCTGGCGCAATTGCAGCAGCAGGCATTCGCCCAGGTTGCGCGCGCCGATGCCAGCCGGTTCGAATTGCTGGATGCGGTGCAGGACGGCTTCGATTTCGTCCAGTTCGATGTCCAGTTCCGGATCGAAGGCTTCGAGGATTTCCTCGAGGGTTTCGTCCAGGTAACCCTGATTGTTGATGCAATCGATCAGGGTCACGGCAATCAGGCGATCGGTGTCGGACATCGGCGCCAGGTTCAGTTGCCAGAGCAGGTGGCTTTGCAGGCTTTCGCCGACCGATGTGCGAGTGGTGAAATCCCATTCGTCGTCATCGTTGCTGGGCAGGCTGCTGGCGCTGGTCTGGTAGACGTCTTCCCACGCGGTGTCGACGGGCAGTTCGTTGGGAATGCGCTCGTTCCAGTCACCTTCCTCGAGGTTGTCCACCGTCGGGGCGGTTTCCTGGTAGGAGGGTTCTGAAACATCGGCGTTGGGTTGCTGTTCGGCTTTGTCGGCCAAGGGATCGGCGTTATCGAAGTCGTCGCCTTCTTCCTGGCGTTCGAGCATCGGATTGGACTCCAGGGCCTCCTGGATTTCCTGTTGCAGGTCCAGGGTCGACAATTGGAGCAGGCGGATGGCCTGTTGCAGCTGAGGTGTCATCGTCAGCTGCTGGCCCATTCTCAAGACTAGCGATGGTTTCATGGCAGGGGCTTAACACCTTATTCGCCGGCGCGCATGCGCCATCCACTACAGGGCGCCGGAGCGCCAAACTTAAGCAAATTATATGCCCGAAACTGCATCGTTTGCCTAGAGCGCTGTAACAATAAAAACTTATTGATTTTTTATCGAGACAAGCGCTCGGACAACCAGCCAGACACCTCAGTGCTTAAAGGCGGAACTCATGACCCAGATACACTTCCTTGACCAGTTCGTTGGCCAGGATGGTGGCGGAGTCACCTTCGGCGATCAGTTGGCCATCGTTGACGATGTAGGCGGTTTCGCAGATATCCAGGGTTTCACGGACGTTGTGGTCGGTGATCAGCACGCCAATGCCCTTGGCCTTGAGGTGATGGATGATCTGTTTGATGTCGCCCACCGAAATCGGGTCCACGCCGGCGAAAGGTTCGTCGAGCAGGATGAATTTCGGGTTGGTGGCCAAAGCCCGGGCAATTTCCACCCGGCGGCGTTCACCACCGGACAGGCTCATGCCGAGGTTGTCACGGATGTGGCTGATGTGGAATTCCTGCAGCAGGCTTTCCAGCTCCTTGCGACGACCCGCCTTGTCGAGTTCCTTGCGGGTCTCGAGGATGGCCATGATGTTGTCGGCTACCGACAGCTTGCGGAAGATCGACGCTTCTTGCGGAAGATAGCCGATACCGGCCTTCGCACGACCGTGCATCGGCTGGTGGCTGACGTCCAGGTCGTCGATCAGTACGCGACCCTGATCGGCCTGCACCAGGCCGACGATCATGTAGAAGCACGTGGTCTTGCCGGCGCCGTTCGGGCCCAGCAGGCCGACGATCTGACCGCTGTCGATGGACAGGCTGACGTCACGCACGACCTGGCGGCTCTTGTAGCTCTTGGCCAGATGCTGAGCTTTCAGAGTTGCCATTACTTGGCCTTTTTCTCGTCGGTTTTCGGCTTCGGCTGGATCACCATGTCGATGCGCGGACGCGCCTCGGTGACCTTGCTACCCGTGGCACGGCCGGCGCTCGCCAGTTTCTTGACCGTGTCGTAGACGATTTTCTCGCCCTGGGTGGTGTTGTTGTCCTTGTCGACGACTTTGGCCTTATCGATCAGTACAACGCGGTTTTGCGCGGCATGGTACTGGATGGTCACGCCCCAGCCCTGAACAGGCTTGGTGTCACCAGCGGTCTGCAGTTGCTCGAAGTAAGCAAGATTGCCCACCGAGGTCACCACATCGATGTCGCCGGTCGGGGTGCGGGTGATGGTCACGGTGTTGCCTGTGACCTTCATCGAACCCTGGGTAATGATCACGTCACCTTTATAGGTGGCAACGCCATTCTTGTCGTCCAGTTGGGCATCGTCGGCCTGAATACGGATAGGCTGCTCTTGATCGTTCGGCAGAGCCCAGGCGCTCACGCTTCCCAGTGCTGCGCCCAGACTGAGCAAAATAGGGAGGGTTTTAACGAGCCTCATACTGTCCTCTTACGTTCGATAGCAGATGTATTCTGCTTTCTTTCAAATACGCTTTCATTCCGTTGCCAGTCGACACACCACCAGCGCCGTCGATTCTAACGGGTTGATCGGTCTGCGCATATTGCTGCTGCGGGAACACGGTCATCCGGGTGCTGGTAACGATCAAATTACGGTTCTTTTCATCGGTGCGTGCAATACGCACCGAATCGATCAGTTCTACCTGGGTGCCGTCCGCGTTCACTTCACCGCGCAAACTGGTGACGTGCCATGGAAAATCGGTGCCGCGGTACATGTTCAGGTCCGGATTGGTCAGCAACGACACGTCGGTCGCCTTGAGGTGCTCGACCTTGTCGGACGTCAAGTCGTACTGCAGGCCACCGTCGGGCAGGTACTGCACGCTGTGGGCGTTAATAGCGTAATAGTCGATTGCACTTTCATCGACCGCGACGACCGGCTTGTCGAGGAAGCGTTCCGGGCTGATGTTCCAGTAGCCGACCGCCGCAAATATCGCAGCGATGCAACCGAACAGCATAAATCTGCGAAACTTTTTGCTCAAAATAAACATAAATGGCTCACAGGTACGCGGCGTTGGCCGCATCGAGGCGGCCCTGGGCGCGCAGGATCAATTCGCAGAATTCGCGGGCGGCACCTTCGCCGCCACGGGCCAGGGTGATGCCGTGGGCGTGTTCGCGCACGAAGCTGGCGGCATTGGCCACCGCCATGCCCAGGCCGACACGGCGAATCACCGGCAGGTCTGGCAGGTCGTCACCGAGGTAGGCAACCTGTTCATAGCTTAGATTGAGTTGGGCAAGCAGCTCGTCGAGCACCACCAGTTTGTCTTCGCGACCCTGATACAGATGGGGAATGCCGAGATTTTTCGCTCGACGTTCGACCACCGGGGTCTTGCGGCCGCTGATGATAGCGGTCTGTACGCCGGCTGCCATCAACATCTTGATGCCTTGGCCATCGAGGGTGCTGAAAGTCTTGAATTCGCTGCCGTCTTCGAGGAAGTACAGGCGTCCGTCGGTGAGGACGCCGTCGACGTCAAAGACCGCCAGTTTGATGTTCTTGCCGCGTTGCAGCAGATCGTCGCTCATCACATTACTCCGGCACGCAGCAGGTCGGACAGGTTGAAGGCGCCCACCGGGCGGTCTTCCTTGTCGACGACTACCAGTGCGTTGATTCGATGGTCTTCCATGATTTTCAGGGCTTCGGCTGCCAGCATATCGGCCCGTGCGGTCTTGCCATGAAGGGTCATGACCTCATCAATGGTCGTGTGGTGGATGTCGATGGTCCGGTCGAGGGTGCGGCGCAAGTCGCCGTCAGTGAAGATCCCGGCCAGTTTGCCATTGGGTTCCACGATCGCGGTCATGCCCAGGCCTTTGCGGGTCATTTCCATCAGCGCGTCCTTGAGCAGCGTGCCGCGTTGCACCTGGGGCAATTCTGCGCCGGCGTGCATGACGGTTTCCACTTTCAGCAGCAGGCGGCGGCCAAGTGCGCCACCTGGATGGGAAAAGGCGAAGTCTTCCGCGGTAAAGCCGCGCGCTTCCAGCAGCGCCACGGCCAGGGCGTCGCCCATGACCAGGGCGGCGGTGGTGGAGGAGGTCGGCGCCAGGTTCAGCGGGCAGGCTTCATGCTCCACATGAACGTTGAGATTGATCTCGGCGGCCTTGGCCAGCGGCGAATCCGGGTTGCCGGTCATGCTGATCAACTGGATGCCCTGGCGCTTGATCAGCGGCAGCAGGGTGACGATTTCATTGGTGGAGCCGGAGTTCGACAGCGCCAGGATGATGTCGTCGCGGGTGATCATGCCCATGTCGCCGTGGCTGGCTTCAGCCGGGTGCACGAAGAACGCCGTGGTGCCGGTGCTGGCCAGGGTGGCGGCAATCTTGTTGCCGATGTGCCCGGATTTGCCCATGCCCAGCACGACCACACGGCCTTTGCTGGCCAGAATCATCTCGCAAGCGCGTACGAAATCCGCGTCGATATGGGGCAACAAGCCTTGTACGGCTTCCACTTCGAGACGGATGGTGCGTTGTGCCGATTGAATCAGGTCGCTGGATTGGCTCATGTCAGAATCGTATAGCCCGATGAAAAGGCGGCGATTATAGCGGTAATGATCGAAACCCTCACGCTAGTTCGTCATGCTTTGTAAATAGCTGTAACCGAATCCTTCTAAATCAACGGATTTGCCTGTCCTGTTGCTGAACATGCCCCGGCTTGGGCCTTGGGCGCTTGGCCTTTGCAGTGATATAGTTCGCCGCCAGTTCGGCCTGCCCGGGGAGGTATGTGCTTTCGACAGAAAGCCAGGCGTCCGAGTGAGAGGCTGCATCGCAAGGAGTTTAGATGAGTGCCGATAACGCCTACGCGGTCGAGCTGAAGGGACTGACCTTCAAGCGCGGTACGCGCAGCATTTTCAATAACGTCGATATCCGTATCCCGCGCGGCAAGGTCACCGGCATCATGGGACCTTCCGGGTGTGGCAAGACCACGCTATTACGGCTGATGGGCGCGCAGTTGCGACCTACCAGCGGCGAAGTCTGGGTCAACGGCCAGAATTTACCCAAATTGTCTCGCAGCGATCTGTTCGATGCGCGCAAGCACATGGGCGTGCTGTTCCAGAGCGGCGCACTGTTTACCGATCTCGATGTATTTGAGAACGTTGCTTTTCCGCTGCGCGTCCATACCGAGCTGCCGGAAGAAATGATCCGTGACATCGTCCTGCTCAAATTGCAGGCCGTGGGCTTGCGTGGCGCCATCGACCTGATGCCTGACGAATTGTCCGGCGGCATGAAGCGTCGCGTCGCGCTGGCGCGGGCCATCGCACTTGATCCGCAGATCCTCATGTATGACGAGCCCTTTGTCGGGCAGGACCCGATCGCCATGGGCGTGCTGGTGCGCCTGATTCGCCTGCTCAATGATGCACTGGGCATCACCAGCATCGTGGTTTCCCACGATCTGGCCGAAACCGCGAGCATTGCCGATTACATTTATGTGGTGGGCGAAGGGCAAGTCCTGGGGCAGGGCACGCCTGAAGAACTGATGAACTCGCAGGAGCCGCGTATCCGTCAATTCATGACGGGCGAGCCGGACGGTCCGGTCGCCTATCACTTTCCAGCGACGGATTACCGCGCAGATCTTCTGGGGAAGCGCTGATGCGCAAGATTTCACTAATAGAAAGAGTGCGCCGGTTCGGCCGCGCGGCCATCGATGCCGTGGGGGTGTTCGGGCGGGCGGCGATTTTCCTGTTCCACGCGTTGCTGGGTCGTGGTGGCATTGGCGGCGGTTTCGGCTTGCTGATCAAGCAACTGCATTCGATCGGCGTGATGTCTCTGGTGATCATCGTGGTCTCCGGGGTGTTTATCGGCATGGTGCTGGCGCTGCAAGGCTTCAATATTCTGTCCAGCTACGGTTCGGAGCAGGCCGTCGGGCAGATGGTTGCCCTGACGCTGCTGCGTGAACTGGGGCCGGTGGTGACAGCATTGCTGTTCGCCGGGCGTGCCGGTTCGGCCCTGACGGCGGAAATCGGCAACATGAAGTCCACCGAGCAGTTGTCCAGTCTGGAAATGATTGGCGTCGACCCGCTCAAGTACATCGTTGCCCCGCGCCTGTGGGCCGGTTTCATTTCCCTGCCGGTGCTGGCGATGATTTTCAGCGTCGTCGGGATCTGGGGCGGTTCGTGGGTTGCAGTCGACTGGCTGGGCGTCTATGACGGCTCCTACTGGGCGAACATGCAAAACAGCGTGACGTTCAATGGCGACGTGCTCAACGGCATCATCAAAAGCATCGTTTTCGGGTTTGTCGTGACCTGGATTGCCGTATTCCAAGGCTATGACTGCGAGCCCACTTCCGAGGGGATCAGTCGTGCCACAACCAAGACCGTGGTGTATGCCTCTTTGGCAGTGCTCGGCCTGGACTTTATTCTGACCGCCTTGATGTTTGGAGATTTCTGATGCAAAACCGCACCCTGGAAATCGGTGTCGGCCTTTTCCTGCTGGCTGGCATCCTGGCTTTGCTGCTGCTTGCGTTGCGGGTCAGTGGCCTGTCCCCGAGCGCGACCACCGAGTCATATAAACTTTATGCTTATTTCGACAATATCGCCGGTTTGACGGTCAGAGCTAAAGTGACCATGGCCGGTGTGACCATCGGCAAGGTCACGGCGATCGATCTGGACCGCGACAGTTTCACCGGTCGGGTGACCATGCAGCTGGAAAAGCGCGTAGATAATCTGCCGACTGACTCCACTGCATCTATCCTGACCGCTGGCCTGTTGGGCGAGAAGTACATTGGTATCAGCGTGGGCGGGGAACAAGCCTTGCTCAAGGATGGCGGGACCATCCATGACACCCAGTCGTCGCTGGTGCTCGAGGACCTGATCGGTAAATTCCTGCTCAATACCGTTAGCAAAGACGCCAAATGAGGAGCTTTTGAATGATCTCTACCTTGCGACGTGGCCTGTTGGTATTACTCGCGGCCCTGCCGTTGATGGCTAACGCCGTGGCGGCACAGTCGGCGCACGATCTGGTTCAGGACACCACGACCCGGATGCTCGCAGACCTGTCGGCCAATAAAGAGAAGTACAAAACGGATCCACAGGACTTCTACACGGCGCTGAACACCATTGTCGGCCCTGTGGTGGATGCCGAAGGCATTTCCAAAAGCATCATGACGGTCAAGTATTCGCGCAAAGCCACGCCCGCGCAGATGCAGACCTTCCAGGAAAACTTCAAGAAAGGCCTGTTCCAGTTCTATGGCAACGCCTTGCTCGAATACAACAACCAGGGCATCACCGTTGACCCTGCCAAGGATGAGTCGGGCGACCGCACCAGCGTTGGCATGACGGTCAAGGGCACCAACGGCGCGGTTTATCCCGTGCAGTACACCCTGGAGAAGATCAACGGCGAGTGGAAGCTGCGCAACGTGATCATCAACGGCATCAATATCGGCAAGCTGTTCCGCGATCAGTTCGCTGACGCGATGCAGCGCAATGGCAACGACCTGGACAAGACCATCAACAATTGGGCCGGGGAAGTCGCTAAAGCCAAGGAAGCCACAGAGAAGAAGACTCAATGAGTGAGTCAGCCGTTCGCATGAGCGAAACCGGCGAGTTGCTGCTCAGTGGCGTGCTGGATTACCGCACCGGCCCTGACTTGCGCAAGCAAGGTCAGGCGCTGATCAAGGCCAGTAAGGCCGCCGCCGTGGTGGTTGATTGTTCGGCGGTAACGAAGTCCAGCAGTGTCGGCTTGTCGCTGCTGCTGTGCTTCATGCGTGATGCAGAGGCGGGCGGCAAGGCTGTCAGCATCCGCGCCATGCCTGAAGACATGCGCGAAATCGCTCAGGTCAGCGAATTGACCGAGCTGTTGGCGCACCCCTAACCGGCATCTATAAAGAAGCCCCCCGTCAGAGTCCTGTGAATGCGGGGTTCGCAGGCGCGGGGCTTTTTTGTATGATGTCCGACCCGCGCGCACAGGGCGCCGATTGAGGTTGAGCATGCAGGCCGTAGAAGTGAAGAGCTTCCTTGAAGGAAAGCTGCCCGGAACGCTGGTAGAAGTTGAGGGCGAAGGCTGCAACTTTCAGCTGAACGTGATTAGCGATGAACTGGCGGCGTTGAGCCCGGTGAAGCGTCAGCAGCAGATCTATGCCCATTTGAACCCATGGATCACCGATGGCAGCATCCATGCGGTCACTATGAAATTTTTCAGCAGCGCGGCCTGGGCCGAGCGCACCTGAGCCCAAGGGCGTCGAGATTCTTATGGATAAATTGATAATTACTGGTGGCGTTCGTCTTGATGGCGAAATCCGCATTTCCGGGGCAAAGAACTCTGCCCTGCCGATCCTGGCCGCCACCTTGCTGTGCGATGGCCCGGTCACCGTGGCCAACCTGCCGCACCTGCACGACATCACCACCATGATCGAGCTGTTCGGTCGCATGGGCATCGAGCCGGTGATCGACGAGAAACTCAGCGTCGAAATCGACCCACGCACCATCAAGACCCTGATCGCGCCGTACGAACTGGTGAAAACCATGCGCGCCTCGATCCTGGTATTGGGCCCGATGGTTGCCCGTTTCGGTGAAGCCGAAGTTGCACTGCCTGGCGGTTGCGCCATCGGTTCGCGTCCGGTCGACCTGCACATCCGTGGTCTCGAAGCCATGGGCGCAGTCATTGATGTCGAAGGCGGCTACATCAAGGCCAAGGCGCCAGAAGGCGGCTTGCGCGGTGCGCACTTCTTCTTCGATACCGTCAGTGTGACCGGTACCGAAAACATCATGATGGCCGCTGCCCTGGCCAAGGGCCGTAGCGTCCTGGCTAACGCCGCACGCGAGCCTGAAGTCATCGACCTGGCGAACTTCCTGATCGCCATGGGCGCCAAGATCACTGGCGCCGGCACCGACACCATCACCATCGATGGCGTTGAGCGTCTTCACCCGGCCACCTACAAGGTGATGCCGGACCGGATCGAGACCGGCACCTACCTGGTCGCCGCTGCCGTGACTGGCGGTCGCGTGAAGGTCAAGGACACCGATCCGACCATCCTCGAAGCCGTCCTGGAAAAGCTCCGTGAGTCGGGTGCCGAAATCACCTGCGGCGAAGACTGGATCGAGCTGAACATGCACGGCAAGCGGCCAAAAGCCGTCAACGTGCGGACCGCTCCGTACCCGGCGTTCCCGACCGACATGCAGGCGCAGTTCATCTCCCTCAACGCCATTGCCGAAGGCACCGGTGCCGTGATCGAGACGATCTTCGAAAACCGCTTCATGCACGTGTACGAGTTGCACCGCATGGGCGCCAAGATCCAGGTCGAAGGCAACACTGCCATCGTCACCGGCACCGAGAAGCTCAAGGGCGCGCCAGTCATGGCCACCGACCTGCGTGCGTCGGCCAGCCTGGTGATCTCGGCACTGATCGCCGAAGGCGACACCCTGATCGATCGCATCTACCACATCGACCGTGGTTACGAGTGCATCGAAGAGAAACTGCAGATGCTCGGCGCCAAGATCCGCCGCGTACCGGGCTAGTTCCGGCTGCAATTGTGGCGAGGGAGCAGGCTCCCTCGCCACAGTTTGCTGTTAACTGATTTGCTTCATCGAGGCTGTAATGGCCTCGATGTATGTCCGGCGCCGATTGCGACCGGGCATGAGTACCTTGATAAGGACTGACGTTTCCCATGTTGACCATCGCACTGTCCAAGGGCCGTATCCTTGACGACACCCTGCCGCTTCTGGCTGAAGCGGGCATCGTGCCGACCGAGAATCCGGACAAGAGCCGCAAGCTGATCATCCCCACGACCCAGCCTGACGTACGTCTGCTGATCGTGCGCGCCACCGACGTGCCGACCTATGTCGAGCACGGTGCCGCGGACCTGGGCGTCGCCGGTAAAGATGTGCTGATGGAATACGGCGGCCAGGGTCTCTACGAGCCCCTGGACCTGCGGATTGCCCTGTGCAAGCTGATGACGGCCGGCAAGGTCGGCGCCATCGAACCCAAGGGCCGTCTGCGCGTCGCCACCAAGTTCGTCAACGTTGCCAAGCGTTACTACGCCGAGCAGGGTCGTCAGGTCGACATCATCAAGCTCTATGGCTCGATGGAACTGGCGCCGCTGATCGGCCTGGCCGACAAGATCATCGACGTGGTCGACACCGGCAACACGCTGCGGGCCAATGGCCTGGAGCCACAGGATTTCATCGCTGATATCAGCTCCCGGCTGATCGTCAACAAGGCTTCGATGAAAATGCAGCACGCCCGTATCCAGGCGTTGATCGACACCCTGCGCAAGGCAGTGGAGTCTCGACACCGCGGCTGATTCACCTGCGCGACGTTAAGTCGCGCCCGTCTATCCGCCTCATAGCCAGAATCTCAGGTGCCCAAGCGGAAACGACTGCTAAGTTAGGGCGCCTGAGTTTTTGCCATTCCTATGAGGCTCTCGCTATGACCGCACCGACTGCAATTCGCCGACTCAACGCTGCTGACCCGGATTTCGCGCATCATCTGGATCATCTGCTGAGCTGGGAAAGTGTGTCTGACGACTCGGTCAATCAGCGGGTGCTGGACATCATCAAGGCTGTGCGTGAGCGTGGCGATGCGGCGCTGGTGGAATTCACCCAGAAGTTCGATGGCTTGCAAGTCGCCTCCATGGCCGACCTGATCCTGCCGCGCGAACGCCTGGAACTGGCCCTGACCCGGATCACCGTACCCCAGCGCGAAGCGTTGGAAAAAGCCGCGGCCCGGGTGCGCAGCTACCACGAAAAACAGAAGCAGGATTCCTGGAGCTACACCGAAGCCGACGGCACGGTGCTGGGCCAGAAGGTCACGCCGCTGGATCGCGCCGGCCTGTACGTGCCGGGTGGCAAGGCGTCGTACCCGTCCTCCGTGCTGATGAACGCGATTCCAGCCAAGGTGGCCGGTGTGACCGAAGTGGTCATGGTCGTGCCAACCCCGCGCGGTGAACTCAATGAACTGGTACTGGCCGCGGCCTGCATCGCCGGCGTCGACCGCGTGTTCACTATCGGCGGCGCCCAAGCGGTTGCCGCGCTGGCTTACGGCACCGAAAGCGTGCCGAAGGTCGACAAAGTGGTTGGCCCGGGCAACATCTATGTCGCCACTGCCAAGCGCCACGTGTTTGGTCAGGTCGGTATCGACATGATCGCCGGCCCGTCCGAGATTCTCGTGGTGTGCGACGGCCAGACCGATCCGGACTGGATCGCCATGGACCTGTTCTCCCAGGCCGAGCACGACGAAGACGCCCAGGCGATTCTGGTCAGCCCGGACGCCGAGTTCCTCGACAAGGTGGCTGCCAGCATCAGCAAGCTGCTGCCAACCATGGAGCGCGCCGAGATCATCGAAACCTCGATCAATGGCCGTGGCGCGCTGATCCTGGTCCGCGACATGGAACAAGCCATCGAAGTGGCCAACCGCATCGCGCCGGAGCACCTGGAGTTGTCGGTCGCCGATCCGCAAGCCTGGCTGCCGCTGATCCGCCACGCTGGGGCGATCTTCATGGGGCGCCACACCTCTGAAGCCCTGGGCGATTACTGCGCCGGCCCGAACCACGTGTTGCCGACCTCAGGCACCGCGCGGTTCTCCTCGCCGCTGGGTGTGTACGACTTCCAGAAACGCTCGTCGATCATTTTCTGCTCTGAGCAGGGGGCGTCCGAACTGGGCAAGACCGCGTCCGTGCTGGCCCGTGGCGAGTCGCTGACCGCCCACGCCCGCAGCGCCGAATACCGCATCGTTGATGACAAGAAGGGGAACTGAAGATGAGTAAATTCTGGAGCCCGTTCGTCAAGGATCTGGTGCCTTACGTGCCGGGCGAGCAGCCGAAACTGGCGAAACTGGTGAAGCTCAACACCAACGAAAACCCCTACGGTCCGTCGCCAAAAGCCCTGGCGGCGATGCAGACCGAACTGAACGACAACCTGCGCCTGTACCCGGACCCGAACAGCGATTTGCTGAAGAATGCGGTGGCCAAGTACTACGGCGTTCAGAGCAACCAGGTGTTCCTCGGCAACGGTTCCGACGAAGTCTTGGCGCACATCTTTCACGGCTTGCTGCAACACGACAATCCGGTGCTGTTCCCGGACATCAGCTACAGCTTCTACCCGGTGTACTGCGGGTTGTACGGCATTGCCTTTGACGCAGTGCCGCTGGACGCCCAGTTCCAGATCAACCCGGCCGACTACGCCAAGCCCAACGGCGGGATCATTTTCCCTAACCCGAACGCGCCGACCGGTTGCCTGCTGGCGCTGGACGCCGTGGAGCAGATCCTCAAGGCCAGCCCGGATTCGGTGGTGGTGGTCGATGAAGCCTATATCGACTTCGGCGGCGAAACCGCGATCAGCCTGGTGGACCGCTACCCGAACCTGCTGGTGACCCAGACCTTGTCCAAGTCCCGCTCGTTGGCGGGGCTGCGGGTTGGTCTGGCGGTAGGGCACCCGGACCTGATCGAGGCCCTGGAGCGGATCAAGAACAGCTTCAACTCGTATCCGCTGGATCGCCTGGCGAATGTCGGGGCAGCGGCGGCGTTCGAGGATCGTGAGTACTTCGACAAGACGTGCCGATTGGTCATCGAGAACCGCGAGAAGGTTGTCGCTCAGCTGGAAGCGAAGGGTTTTGAAGTGCTGCCATCGGCCGCCAACTTCATCTTCGCCCGGCACCCGCAACACGATGCGGCCGGTCTGGCGGCGAAGTTGCGTGAGCAAGGGGTGATCGTTCGGCACTTCAAGCAGGAGCGGATTGCCCAGTTCCTGCGGATCTCCATCGGCACGCCAGAGCAGAACCAGGCGTTGATCGACGGCCTCGGCGATCTCTAACCAGTACCCCCCCCCTGTAGGAGCGAGGCTTGCCCGCGAAGGCGTCATATCAGTCGACATCATCGCTGACTGACCTGACGCCTTCGCGGGCAAGCCTCGCTCCTACATGATCGTTCCCACGCTCCGCGTGGGAACGATCAGGTCAGGCGGCGGGGTGGCTTACTCTTCTTCTTTGACCGGCGCCGGCGGCGGACGCAAACCAATCTCTGCGCTCAGCTTCAGTTCCTTGCCGTTACGCATCACCTGAATCGTTACCTTGTCGGTCGGTTTGATCCGCGCCACCTGGTTCATCGAACGGCGGCCATCGCCGGCCGGTTCGCCGTCGATGCTGAGGATCACGTCACCGAGTTGCAGGCCGGCCTTCTGCGCCGGACCGTCACGGAAAATCCCCGCCACCACGATGCCTGGACGCCCGGACAGGCCAAACGATTCCGCCAGTTCCTGGGTCAACGGTTGCACTTCAATCCCAAGCCAGCCGCGAATTACCTGCCCGTGTTCGATGATTGACTTCATCACTTCCATGGCCAGTTTGACCGGGATCGCAAAACCGATGCCTTGGGAGCCCCCGGACTTGGAGAAGATCGCGGTGTTGATGCCGGTCAGGTTGCCGTTGGCGTCCACCAGCGCACCGCCGGAGTTGCCGGGGTTGATCGCGGCGTCGGTCTGGATGAAGTCTTCGTAGTTGTTCAGGCCCAACTGGTTACGCCCGGTGGCGCTGATGATGCCCATGGTCACGGTCTGGCCGACGCCGAACGGGTTGCCGATGGCCAGCGCGACGTCACCGATGCGGATATTGTCGGAACGGCCGATGGTGATCGCCGGCAGGGTCTTGAGGTCGATTTTCAGAACTGCGAGATCGGTTTCCGGGTCGCTGCCGATCACTCGAGCCAGGGTCTCGCGGCCATCCTTGAGCGCCACGACAATCTGGTCGGCACCGGTGGTCACGTGATTGTTGGTCAAAATGTAGCCTTCCGGGCTCATGATCACGCCGGAGCCCAGGCTCGACTCCATGCGCTTCTGCTTCGGCGAGTTGTCGCCGAAGAAGCGGCGGAACTGCGGATCTTCGAACAGCGGGTGATTCGGCTTATTGATGACTTTGGTCGTGTAGAGGTTGACCACCGCTGGTGCGGCAATCACCACGGCATCGGCGTAGGACACTGGCCCTTGTTGCACGCTGGTGGTTTGCGGGGCTTGCTGCAGGTTGACGTCCAGGCTCGGAAGCCCGACCCACTGTGGGTAACGCTGGATTATCAACAGAGCAATAAGCACGCCGGCCAACAGCGGCCAGCCGGAAAAACGCAGCGCCTTAAGCATTAAGCAAGTCCTGGAAAGGTTGCAGGTGGTATGAGACCGCCCATAATGTCGCGCATTATACGAGGCGAGCGCGCCTCTGAACGGGATATTTAGGAGTCTTTTATGGCCGTCGCCCTGAGCACCCTGGTCGAAGAAGCCGACCGTTACCTTAACAGTTCAAAGATCGCCGACTACTGCCCGAATGGCTTGCAGGTCGAAGGTCGTCCGCAAGTGATGCGCATCGTCAGCGGCGTCACCGCCAGCCAGGCGCTGCTGGACGCGGCGGTCGAGGCCAAGGCCGATCTGGTGCTGGTGCATCATGGCTACTTCTGGAAGGGCGAGAACCCGTGCATCACCGGCATGAAGCAGCGCCGCTTGAAGACCTTGCTCAAGCACGACATCAGTTTGCTGTCTTATCACTTGCCGCTGGATTTGCATCCGGACGTCGGTAACAACGTGCAGCTGGCCCGTCAGTTGGACATCACCGTCGAAGGGCCGCTGGATCCGGATAACCTGAAAGTCGTCGGCCTGGTCGGCTCGCTGAGTGAACCGCTGAGCCCTCGCGACTTTGCGCGCCGGGTGCAGGAAGTGATGGGCCGCGAGCCGTTGCTGATTGAAGGCAGCCAGATGATTCGTCGGGTCGGCTGGTGCACCGGGGGTGGCCAGGGCTACATTGATCAGGCGGTGCTGGCGGGTGTCGATTTGTACCTGAGCGGCGAAGCCTCCGAGCAAACTTTCCACAGCGCACGGGAAAACGACATCAGCTTCATCGCCGCCGGTCATCACGCCACCGAGCGTTATGGCGTTCAAGCGCTGGGGGATTACCTGGCGCGTCGGTTTGCCCTGGAACACATCTTCATTGATTGCCCCAACCCCATCTGACACCGCCATACCCTGCAGGAGCGAGGCTTGCCCGCGAAGAACGATTACGCGGTGCATCAGGTAGACCGCGTTATCGTTCTTCGCGGGCAAGCCTTGCTCCTACAAGGGCTGTAGCCCAAACGAGCAGGTATATTCATATACCCTTTCGATCTAGCCCACGTCCTGATTAGAAGAGGTCGCTGTGCTAGGATTCCCCGCTCGAACACGGCCCGCTGGCCGTCCATAAGATCGTTTTCGTGAGTAGCCATGGTCGACAAACTGACGCATCTGAAACAGCTGGAGGCCGAAAGCATCCACATCATCCGCGAGGTCGCCGCCGAGTTCGATAACCCGGTGATGCTGTACTCCGTCGGTAAAGACTCCGCCGTGATGCTGCACCTTGCGCGCAAGGCATTCTTCCCGGGCAAGCTGCCGTTCCCGGTGATGCACGTCGACACCCGGTGGAAGTTCAAGGAAATGTACGCGTTCCGCGACCGCATGGTCGAAGAACTGGGCCTGGACCTGATCGTCCACGTCAACCCCGATGGCGTCGCGCAGGGCATCAACCCGCTGACCCACGGCAGCGCCAAGCACACCGACATCATGAAAACCGAAGGCCTGAAACAAGCCCTCGACAAGTATGGTTTCGACGCCGCTTTCGGCGGTGCCCGTCGTGATGAAGAGAAGTCCCGTGCCAAAGAGCGCGTGTATTCCTTCCGCGACACCAAGCACCGCTGGGACCCGAAAAACCAGCGCCCCGAGCTGTGGAACGTCTACAACGGCAACGTCAACAAGGGCGAATCCATTCGTGTATTCCCGTTGTCGAACTGGACCGAACTGGACATCTGGCAGTACATCTACCTCGAAGGCATCCCGATCGTGCCGCTGTATTTCGCCGCCGAGCGCGACGTCATCGAGATGAATGGCACCTGGATCATGATCGACGACGAACGCCTGCTCAATCACCTGAGCGACGAAGACAAGGCGCGCATCGTCAAGAAAAAGGTGCGCTTCCGCACTCTCGGCGACTACCCGTTGACCGGTGCAGTGGAATCCGAGGCGACCAGCCTGACCGACATCATTCAGGAAATGCTCCTGACGCGAACTTCCGAACGCCAGGGCCGGGTCATCGACCACGATGGCGCAGGCTCGATGGAAGAAAAGAAACGGCAGGGTTACTTTTAAGCTTCGAGTTACAAGCGGCAAGCTGCAAGTTAAAGGCGGTATGCGTAACGTTGTGGTTTGGTGCTTGTGGCCGGTTGCTGCGAGCCGTGATTGAGTTACTCGTTATGGATTTCGAGAGACTGGTTGTTTGGCAGCGTAGCAAGTGTTTGGCGGTGGGCATTTACAGAGAGTTCGCGCGTTGCAGGGATTTTGGTTTCAAGGACCAAATCACCCGCTCCGCGCTTTCGATGCCTTCCAATATTGCTGAAGGCATGGAACGGCGCAGTGCCAAGGAAAAAGTGCGTTTTCTTTGGATCGCCAAGGCTTCCTGTGGGGAGTTACGCACCCAACTCCTCATTGCCCGTGAAATTGCTTATATCGCCGATCCACTGGCTGAAAATTGGATTACAGAAACCCGCGAGCTTTCAAGAATGCTATGCGGCTTGATTAACAAAATTTCTGACTAGCTGTACGCCGACAAGCTTGCCGCTTGAAGCTTACAGCTCGGAGCTTAACCCCAATGAGCCATCAATCCGATTTGATCAGCGAGGACATCCTCGCCTACCTGGGCCAGCACGAACGCAAGGAAATGCTGCGCTTCCTGACCTGTGGCAACGTCGACGACGGCAAGAGCACCCTGATCGGGCGCCTGCTGCACGACTCCAAGATGATCTACGAAGATCATCTGGAAGCCATCACCCGTGACTCGAAGAAAGTCGGCACCACGGGCGAAGACATCGACCTGGCGTTGCTGGTCGACGGCTTGCAAGCCGAGCGTGAGCAGGGCATCACCATTGATGTTGCCTACCGCTATTTCTCCACCGCCAAGCGCAAATTCATCATCGCCGATACCCCGGGCCATGAGCAGTACACTCGCAACATGGCCACCGGTGCGTCCACCTGTGACCTGGCGATCATCCTGGTCGATGCCCGTTACGGCGTGCAGACCCAGACTCGTCGCCACAGCTTCATCGCCTCGTTGCTCGGCATCAAGCACATCGTGGTCGCTATCAACAAGATGGACCTCAACGGCTTCGACGAAAGCGTGTTCGAGTCGATCAAGGCCGATTACCTGAAGTTTGCCGAAGGCATCGCGTTCAAGCCGACCACCATGGCCTTCGTGCCGATGTCTGCCCTGAAGGGCGACAACGTGGTGAACAAGTCCGAGCGTTCGCCGTGGTACACCGGCCAGTCGCTGATGGAAATTCTCGAGACCGTCGAGATCGCCAACGACCGCAACTACACCGACCTGCGTTTCCCGGTGCAGTACGTCAACCGTCCGAACCTGAACTTCCGTGGTTTCGCCGGTACCCTGGCCAGCGGCATCGTGCACAAGGGCGACGAAGTCGTGGTGCTGCCGTCGGGCAAGAGCAGCCGTGTGAAATCCATCGTCACCTTTGAAGGTGAGCTGGAACACGCCGGTCCTGGCCAAGCGGTCACGCTGACCATGGAAGACGAGATCGACATCTCTCGCGGCGACCTGCTGGTACACGCCGACAACCTGCCGCAAGTGACCGACGCCTTCGACGCCATGCTGGTGTGGATGGCCGAAGAACCGATGCTGCCGGGCAAGAAATACGACATCAAACGCGCTACGTCTTACGTGCCGGGTTCGATCACCAGCATCGTCAACCGCGTTGACGTGAACACCCTGGAAGAAGGGCCGGCCAGTTCGCTGAACCTGAACGAGATCGGCCGGGTCAAGGTCAGCCTCGACGCCGCCATCGCCCTGGACGGTTACGCGAGCAACCGCACCACCGGTTCGTTCATCGTTATCGATCGTTTAACCAACGGCACCGTTGCCGCCGGGATGATCATCGCCCAGCCGTCGACCCATGGTGGTAGCACGCACCACGGCAAACTGGCGCACGTGGCGACTGAAGAACGCGCCCAGCGCTTCGGCCAGCAACCGGCCACCGTGTTGTTCAGCGGCTTGTCCGGCGCGGGTAAAAGCACCCTGGCTTATGCGGTTGAACGCAAGCTGTTCGACATGGGCCGCGCGGTGTTCGTTCTGGATGGCCAGAACCTGCGTCATGACCTGAACAAAGGCCTGCCGCAGGATCGTGCCGGGCGTACCGAGAACTGGCGTCGTGCCGCGCATGTGGCGCGTCAGTTCAACGAGGCGGGCCTGCTGACCCTGGCGGCCTTCGTGGCGCCGAGTGCTGAAGGTCGCGAGCAAGCCAAGGACCTGATCGGCAAGGAGCGTTTGCTGACGGTTTACGTCCAGGCCTCGCCGACGGTGTGTGCCGAGCGTGATCCGCAAGGGCTGTACGCCGCCGCTGGCGACAACATTCCGGGCGACTCCTTCCCGTACGACGTGCCGCTGGACGCCGACCTCGTGGTCGACACCCAGTCGCTGTCGCTGGAAGAAAGCGTCAAGCAAGTGTTGGATCTGCTGCGTAGCCGCGGCGCGATCTAAGATGGGAGCAGTGACAAGCTTTTAGCTTCAAGCTGCAAGAAAAAACCCGCCGATGAGTGATCATCCGGCGGGTTTTTTTTTGTGGCTGTGGGGACGCCTTCGCGGGCAAGCCTCGCTCTACGGATTGCGGGTGGCCGCACGTTCAACACACGACGCTAACCTGTAGGCGCGAGGCTTGCCCGCGAAGAGGCCAGTACAGCCGCCTCAAGACCTGGCGGGATACTCACGATGCATCTGCGCCAGCAACGCATCCTTGTCTTCCCAAAGCTGATTGATCCAGCCCTGAAACTGCAAGCGGTACTCGCCATCCTGGTCGTAATTCTTGCCAATGAACTGCGGCGGAATCTTCAACTCCTGAAAATGCACCACCACGTCTTTCACGTTCCCACACAGCAGATCCCAGTAGCCGGGCCGGCCAGCGGGGTAGTGAATGGTCACGTTGACGATGGACTCAAGCTGCTCGCCCATCGCGTCCAGCACAAACGCAATGCCGCCCGCCTTGGGCTTGAGCAGGTACTTGAACGGCGATTTTTGCTGCGCATGCTTACCCTCGGTAAACCGCGTGCCTTCGACGAAGTTGAAAATCCCCACCGGGTTATTGCGGAACTTGTCACAGGTCTTGCGCGTGGTTTCCAGGTCTTTGCCTTTCTTCTCCGGGTGCTTTTCCAGATAGGCCTTGGAGTAACGCTTCATGAACGGAAAACCGAGCGCCCACCAGGCCAGGCCAATCACCGGGACCCAGATCAGCTCTTGCTTGAGAAAGAACTTCAGCGGCTGGATGCGCCGGTTGAGCACGTATTGCAGGACCATGATGTCGACCCAGCTCTGGTGGTTGCTGGTGATCAGGTACGAGTGCTGATAGTCCAGACCTTCAAGGCCGCTGAGGTGCCAGCGAGTGCGGCAAACCAGGTTCATCCAGGCCTTGTTGTTGCTGATCCAGGCTTCATGGGTGTGGCTCATCAGCCAGCGGGTGAAGCGCTGGGTCAGGGCAAAGGGCAGCACTTTGAACAGCGCCACGATGAACAGGAACGAGCACAGCAAAATGGTGTTCAGTGCCAACAGCAACGAGGCGATGACGCCGCGTACGGGGGCAGGAAGGAAAGCCAGCATTTAAAGATCCATAGGTCGGTTGGCAGCTTGAATCGCGGTCAGCGCGATGGTGTAGACGATGTCATCGACTTGCGCACCGCGCGGCAGGTCGTTCACCGGTTTGCGCAGGCCTTGCAGCATCGGGCCGAGGCTGACGCAATCGGCGCTGCGCTGCACGGCTTTGTGGGTGGTATTGCCGGTGTTCAGGTCGGGGAACACAAACACCGTGGCGCGACCGGCCACCTGGCTGTTCGGCGCCAGTTGCCGGGCCACGGTTTCGTTGGCGGCGGCGTCATATTGCAGGGGGCCGTCGATCAGCAGAGAGTTCTGTTGTTCATGGGCGAGCAACGTGGCTTCGCGGACCTTCTCGACTTCTTCGCCGCTGGCGGATTCACCGCTGGAGTAGCTGATCATCGCCACTCGCGGCGTGATGCCGAACGCGGCGGCCGAATCGGCGCTTTGCAGGGCGATCTCCGCCAGTTCGCTGGCGCTCGGGTGCGGGTTCATCACGCAGTCGCCGTAGACCAGCACTTCCTCGGGGAAGAGCATGAAGAACACCGAGGACACCAGGGTGCAACCCGGTGCGGTTTTAATCAGCTGCAGGGCCGGGCGGATGGTGTTGGCGGTGGAGTGAATGACCCCGGACACCAGGCCATCGACTTCATCCAGCGCCAGCATCATGGTGCCGATCACCACGGTGTCTTCCAGTTGCTGCTCGGCCATCGGTGCGTTGAGGCTTTTGCTTTTGCGCAGGGCGACCATCGGTTCGATGTAATTACCGCGAATCAAATCGGGATCAAGAATCTCCAAACCGGGCGGTAACTCGATGCCTTGGGCGCGAGCCACGGCTTCGACGTCCGCCGGTTTGGCCAGCAACACGCAACGGGCGATGCCCCGGGCCTGGCAAATCGCGGCGGCTTGCACGGTCAGCGGCTCGCTGCCTTCGGGCAGGACGATGCGCTTGTTGGCGGCCTGGGCGCGCTGGATCAGTTGATAGCGGAACACCGCCGGCGACAGGCGCATTTCCCGTGGCGTGCCGCAACGCTGGTGCAGCCATTTGGCGTCGAGGTGGCTGGCGACGAAGTCCGTGATGATCTCCGCACGCTCGCGGTCGTCGATCGGGATTTCCTTGTTCAGGCCGTTCAACTGGTTGGCGGTTTCGTAGGAACCGGTGCTCACCGACAACACCGGCAGGCCGGCCTGCAAGGCGCCACGGCACAGGTCCATGATCCGTGGGTCGGGCAGGGTGTCGCTGGTCAGCAACAGGCCGGCCAGGGGCACGCCGTTCATGGCGGCGAGGCTGACGGCGAGGATGATGTCGTCGCGATCGCCTGGCGTTACGACCAGCACGCCGGGCTTGAGCAGCTCCACGGTGTTGCGCATGGTGCGGGCGCAGATGATGATTTTGGTCATGCGCCGGGTTTCGTAATCACCGGCGTTGAGAATCTGCGCGCCCATCAGGTCCGCCACGTCGCGGGTGCGCGGGGCGTTGAGTTCCGGTTGGAACGGAATGCAGCCGAGCAGGCGGAAATCGCCCGTACGCAGCAGCGGCGAATGTTCCTTCAGGCGCGAGGCGAAGGCCTCCATGCTTTCGTCAGTCTTGACCTTGTTGAGGATCACGCCGAGCACTTTCGGGTCTTTCGGCCCGCCGAACAATTGCGCCTGCAATTCCACCCGGCCGGACAGTTCGGTCAGGGCTTCGCTCTCCGGCGCCGACACCAGGATCACGTCGGCATCCAGGCTTTTGGCCAAGTGCAAATTGACCCGCGCGGCATAACTGGCGCTGCGGGTCGGGACCATGCCTTCGACGACCAGCACGTCTTTGCCCACGGCGGCTTGCTGGTAGAGGGTGATGATTTCTTCGAGCAATTCATCCAGCTGACCGTCGCCGAGCATGCGCTCCACGTGGGCCAGGCCCAGGGGTTGCGGCGGCTTGAGGCCGTGGGTACGCGCCACCAGTTCGGTGGACCGCTCTGGGCCGGTGTCGCCCGGATGCGGCTGGGCAATCGGTTTGAAAAAGCCGACTTTGAGGCCGGCTCGCTCAAGGGTGCGCACCAGCCCGAGGCTGATGGAGGTCAGACCCACACCAAAATCGGTGGGTGCGATAAAAAAAGTTTGCATGCGGATTCTCTGGAGGTGCATGGCAGTGGTGATCATCTATAACTGACGATCTACCGAAATTCAGTCGCCAAGGTTATCGCTAACCGAGCCTTGTGCGCACCAACCGCAATCAAAGGGCTGGCCTATTTTTTCAATACGTTGCGCCGGGTCCACGACCCAGGCCCGGGATTGCCATGGCGGCTGATGGCGCAGGTGTTGGGTGTGGCCACAGGAAAGCTCGGCGACCCAATGGCCGTCCTCGTCCTGATGGAAGCCTGTGACCGTTGAGGGTTTCATGGCAATCCGTCCGTCCGGGTTGTGTTCGCTTTCGGGCGATTGCTTCGCTAAACTCGCTCTTTCTATATTCTTCTGCAAAAGGTCTCGCCCCATGCTGATCGCCGCCAATAAGGCTGTCTCCATCGACTATACCCTGACCAACGACGCTGGTGAGGTCATCGACAGCTCCGCCGGCGGCGCGCCGCTGGTTTACCTGCAAGGCGCAGGTAACATTATCCCGGGCCTGGAAAAAGCCCTGGAAGGCAAAACCGTCGGTGATGAACTGACCGTTGCCGTTGAACCTGAAGACGCCTACGGCGAATACGCTGCCGAACTGGTCAGCACCCTGAGCCGCAGCATGTTCGAAGGCGTCGATGAACTGGAAGTGGGCATGCAGTTCCACGCTTCCGCGCCGGACGGCCAGATGCAAATTGTCACCATCCGTGACCTGGACGGCGACGATGTCACCGTCGACGGCAACCACCCGTTGGCTGGTCAGCGCCTGAATTTCCAGGTCAAGATCATCGACATCCGTGATGCCAGCCAGGAAGAAATCGCTCATGGTCACGTCCATGGCGAAGGTGGCCATCACCACTGATTTTCTGCGCTAAGCTTTCGAGAACTGGAGAGGCGCCCGAGGGCGCCTTTTTAGTCCGCGGCTGTCCCAGGCGGCGCCGCCAGGTGGCTGTTTCGAGAAGAACACGGGAATTTGGAGTTCGTCATGAGTGCTTTCCACGACCTTAAATTGACAGCCCTGGATGGTCAGGAGCTCCCTCTGGCGCCCTTCAAGGGGCAAGTCGTGCTGGTGGTCAACGTGGCCTCCAAATGTGGATTGACCCCACAGTACGCGGCGCTGGAAAACCTCTATCAGCAATTCAAGGGAAAGGGCTTCAGCGTGCTGGGCTTGCCGTGCAACCAGTTTGCTGGCCAGGAACCGGGCACCGAGCAAGAGATCCAGGAATTCTGCAGCCTCAACTATGGCGTGACCTTTCCGTTGTCCAGCAAGCTGGAAGTCAACGGTCACGATCGTCATCAGCTGTACCGTTTGCTGGCGGGCGAGGGCGCGGAGTTTCCGGGTGATATCACCTGGAATTTCGAGAAATTCCTGCTCGGTAAAGACGGCCGTGTACTGGCGCGGTTTTCGCCGCGGACAGCGCCGGATGATCCGACGGTGATCCACGCCATCGAAAAAGCGCTGAGCTGAATCTCTCCCTGTACCTGTAGGAGCAAAGCTTGCTCGCGAAGGCGTCATGTCAGTCGACTTAGTTGTCGGCGGACACACCGCCATCGCGGGCAAGCCATGCTCCTACAATGTTTCCTACCTTTTAGACCTTAATCACCGCAATCAATAGTGCTGTTCAAGGCTTGCGACTCTCCATATTATCCCCGTCATAAAGTCATTTCCCCGTGGAGCGTCCCATGCCCGTTAAAGCCCTGTTCAAACCGTTCCACCTCGGCACCCTCGAACTGCCGACCCGCGTCGTCATGGCGCCGATGACCCGCTCCTTCTCCCCGGGCGGCGTACCCAATACCAAAGTGATCGAGTACTACCGCCGCCGCGCTGCTGCCGGCGTGGGCCTGATCATCACCGAAGGCACCACCGTCGGCCACAAGGCCTCCAACGGCTACCCGAACGTGCCGCATTTCTACGGTGAAGCCGCGCTGGCTGGCTGGAAGAAAGTCGTCGACGCGGTGCACGCCGAAGGCGGCAAAATCGTTCCGCAACTGTGGCACGTGGGCAGCGTGCGTCGTATCGGCACCGAGCCGGACGCCAGCGTGCCGGGTTACGGCCCGTCGGAGAAACTGAAGGACGGTCAGGTCGTGGTTCACGGCATGACTAAACAGGATATCCAGGACGTCATCGCCGCATTCGCCCAGTCGGCCAAAGATGCCCAGAGCATCGGCATGGACGGCGTGGAAATCCACGGCGCCCACGGCTATCTGGTGGACCAGTTCTTCTGGGAAGGCACCAACCAGCGCACCGACGAATACGGCGGAAGCCTGGCCAACCGTTCGCGTTTCGCCATCGAATTGATCCAGGCCGTGCGTGCGGCCGTGGGCGAAGGTTTCCCGATCATCTTCCGTTTCTCCCAGTGGAAGCAGCAGGATTACACCGCGCGCCTGGTGCAAACTCCGCAAGCCCTGGGTGAATTCCTCAAGCCGTTGTCCGACGCCGGCGTGGACATTTTCCACTGCTCGACGCGGCGTTTCTGGGAGCCGGAATTCGACGGTTCCGAGCTGAACCTGGCCGGCTGGACCCGCAAGCTCACTGGCAAGCCGACCATCACCGTGGGCAGCGTTGGCCTGGATGGCGAGTTCCTGCAGTTCATGGTCAACACCGACAAGATCGCGCAGCCGGCCAGCCTGGAGAAATTGCTGGAGCGGTTGAATAACGAAGAGTTCGATCTGGTGGCTGTAGGTCGTGCGCTGCTGGTGGACCCGGATTGGGCACAGAAAGTGCGCGAGGGGCGTGAGGAAGACATCCTGCCGTTCAGCCGTGAGGCGTTGATGACGCTGGTTTAAGCGGCGCCTGGGAAGGCCTCTTCGCGGGCAAGCCTCGCTCCTACAAGGGAATCACCGTCCTCTGTAGGAGCGAGGCTTGCCCGCGAAGCTTTTAAGGCAACAACGCGCCATTCGGCAGCGATTGCCCCTGCACACAAGCCCCGCGCAACTGCCCCTCAAACTGCTCGATAATCGCCGCCCACCCCTGGCGACTCGCATGCTGGCGCGCATTCAAGCGCACGCAACGCAGTGTTTCCCGCTCTTCCAGCAACCAGCGCGCCGCCTCGCAGAACGCTTCCTCATCGCCCGGCATCGCCAGTACGCCGTTGTAGCCGTGGCGAATGTGCTGACCCGCTGCCGCCATATCGTAGGCCACCACGCCCAGCCCCGAAGCCAGCGCCTCCAGCACCACATTGCCGAAGGTCTCGGTCAGGCTCGGAAACAGAAATACATCCCCCGACGCATAGTGACTCGCCAAGGCTTCGCCGCGTTGTGTGCCGCAGAAGATCGCCTCGGGCAAATCCTTCTCCAGCGCCATTCGCAACGGACCGTCGCCGACCACGATCAACTTCAGGTTTCGCTGTGGATAGGTGCTTTTCAATGCCTCGAAGCTGCGCTTGAGCAAGCCCAGGTTCTTCTCCGGGGCCAGGCGTCCGACGTGGATCACGGCAATGTCATCGTCCGCCAGGCCCCATTGTTCACGCAGCGCGTCGAGACGTTTGGTGGGGTGAAACAGTTGGCTATCGACCCCCCGGGACAACAGGGCCAGGCGTTCGAACTGCCGGCGTTCCAGCTCCAGTCGCTGGCTGATGCTGGGCACCAATGTCAGTGTCGAGCGGTTGTGAAACCAGCGCAGGTAGTGGGTCAACAGGCGCGTCAGCAGGCCGAACCCATACTGGCTCGAGTACTGTTGGAAGTTGGTGTGAAAGCCGCTGACCACCGAAATCCCCAGGCGCCGCGCCGCACGCAAGGCCGACAGACCCAACGGCCCTTCAGTGGCGATGTACAGCACGTCGGGGCGATGGCGTTTCCAGCGCCGCAGCAACTTGTGCATCGACGACTGGCCCCACTGCAACCCCGGATAACCCGGCAGCGGCCAGCCGCGACACAGCAGCAGTGCATCGTCACTGCCCAACTGCCGATCACAGCCCTGACGCGGGCGAACCAGCTCGACCTGATGCCCGCGCGCGCGCAAACCGTCGCACAAGCGGCCAAGGGTATGGGCCACGCCATTGATTTCCGGGGGGAAGGTTTCGGTGATCAGGGTGATATGCAGAGCTGTCGTCATGACCTCAGTGTCGGCTGAGGCCATGTCGTCATTGTGTCAGTGCGATGATGGATTTATGACGCCGCGCGCTGGGGCACCAGATTCTCCGCCCCACGTTCACGCACCCAGAACAACGTCGCCCCGGCCACGGCGGCCGGCATCATCAGGATGTTGACCACGGGAATCAGCAGCGCCAGGTACACGATCCCGCCAAAGCTCATGCTCTGCCAGCGCTTTTCGCGCAGCCAGGCGAGCATTTCGTTCCAGCCGAGTTTGTGGTTGTCCGCCGGGTAGTCGATGTACTGGATCGCCATCATCCATACGCCGAACAGCAGCCACAACGGCGCGGCGATGATGTTGACCACCGGGATGAACGAGAGAATGAACAGGCCCAGCGCCCGGGGCAGGAAGTAGCCGAGTTTGCGCATTTCCCGGGCCAGGGTGCGGGGGATCATTTCGATCAGCTCGCCCCAACTGAAGGTCGGGAAGTCGTCGGTGCCGCGCACCACCACTTCGACTTTTTCCGCGAGGAAGCCGTTGAACGGTGCGGCGATGACGTTGGCGAGCATGGTGAAGGTGAAGAACACCATGAATCCCACCAGCACCACGAAAATCGGCCAGAGGACGTAGCTGAGGAAACTCAGCCAGTCGGGCAGGGACGGCATCAGGGTGTCGACCCATAAGCTGAATTGATGGCCGGCCAGGTAAATCAATCCGACGAACAGCACCAGGTTGATTGCCAGCGGCAACAAGACGAACAAACGCAGGCCCGGGCTCAAGACCAGCTTGAGGCCTTCGCGCAGGTATTGCGGGCCGGACAGAACAGGGGCGGGCATAGCGTGCTCCGAGCAAGGGGTAAACGCGCCGACCTTACCGGCTTTGCCTCACGGGCGAAAGCGCGGTCGCAGCGTCGACATTCACTGTAACAAAGGCGTCTATAAAATCACCGTATCGGGATAGAGACCGCCTATGAGCTGGATTGTTAAACCGTATTTCCTTAATCTTCGCCCCCTCGATACGCTGCACCCATTCTTTTTACAGGACTGTCGAGCTCAAGCCTTCCCCAAGTGCTTTCAACAGTCCTTTTTTATTCCCGCCGGCAAACCCGGCGTTCCGCGCCAGGTTATTCGGGCCGGTTAACAGGAGCAGGTCATGTCTGAAGTCCGTCATTCGCGAGTGATTATTCTCGGTTCCGGCCCTGCCGGTTACAGCGCCGCGGTGTATGCCGCCCGTGCCAACCTCAAGCCACTGCTGATCACCGGCATGCAGGCTGGCGGTCAACTGACCACCACCACCGAAGTCGACAACTGGCCGGGCGACGTCCACGGCCTGACCGGCCCGGCGCTGATGGAGCGGATGAAAGAGCACGCCGAACGCTTTGAAACCGAGATCGTCTTCGACCACATCAATGCCGTGGACTTCGCCGCCAAGCCGTACACCCTGACCGGCGACAGCGCGACCTACACCTGCGACGCCCTGATCATCGCCACCGGCGCCAGCGCGCGTTACCTGGGCCTGCCGTCGGAAGAAGCGTTCATGGGCAAAGGCGTATCGGCCTGCGCGACCTGCGACGGTTTCTTCTACCGCAACAAGCCAGTGGCTGTGGTCGGTGGCGGTAACACCGCTGTTGAAGAGGCGCTGTACCTGGCCAACATCGCCAGCACCGTGACCCTGATCCACCGTCGCGAAACCTTCCGCGCCGAGAAGATCCTGATCGACAAGCTCAACGCCCGGGTTGCCGAAGGCAAGATCATCCTCAAGTTGAACTCGAACCTGGACGAAGTCCTGGGCGACAATATGGGCGTGACCGGTGCTCGCCTGAAGAACAACGACGGCAGCTTCGACGAACTGACCGTGGACGGCGTGTTCATCGCCATCGGCCATACCCCGAATACTTCGCTGTTCGAAGGCCAGCTGACGTTGAAAGACGGCTACCTGGTGGTGCACGGCGGCCGTGAAGGCAATGCCACTGCCACCAACCTGGAAGGCATCTTCGCCGCCGGTGACGTGGCTGACCACGTTTACCGCCAGGCGATCACCTCGGCCGGCGCCGGCTGCATGGCGGCACTGGACGCCGAGCGCTACCTCGACGACCTGCAGAACGCCAAGCTCTGATTGCGTTGAAATGAAAAAACCGGCCTCGGCCGGTTTTTTTGTGCCCACAAAAAATGCGTTAGCCGCGCAATCGTTCCTGAACAAAATCCATGACCTTCAACGACTGATAGATCGCATTGGCCGCAATCTTCCCGAACGGCCCACCGTTCCAGTCCAGCAGATACGGCTTGAACAGCTGATAACGCGCACTGTCCCCACACAGCGCTTCAGCGATCACCCGGCCACCGATGGAGCCGGTGTTCAAGCCATGGCCGCCAAACGAAGTGCAGGCCCAGACACCCGGTTCCAGCAGCCCCAGGTTGGGCATTTTGTTGGTGGAGTAGCCCATCAGGCCGGACCAGGCCAGGTCGATCTTGACCGCAGCCAATTGCGGATACACCGAGACCATATCGGCCTTGAGCATCGCCGCCAGGGCTTTTTCGTCCTGTTCGTTGCGGGTGGTAATGCGTCCGCCCCAGAGCAGGCGGTCGCCTTCGACCACGCGGTAATAGTCCGATGCGCGGCGGTCATCGGAGAACGCGGCGCCGGAGTCGAGGACGTTCTTGATCCCGTCGCCCAGGTGTTCGGTCAGCACCACGTACGTGGCGATCGGTAGATAGGCGCGGCTGAGCTTCTGCAATTCCGGGCCGCCGTAGCCGCCGGCGCAGAACACCAGATCCTGGCAGCACACGGTGCCGTGAGCAGTGCGGACGATTTTGTCGGTGCCTTCCCGATGCCAGGCGAGCATTTTCGAATGTTCGAAAATCCGTCCCCCCACCGCTTCGATGGCGAGGGCCAGGCCCAGGCAATAATTCAAGGGGTGGAAATGCAGGGCATTGGGGTCTTCGACACCCTGGAAATAACGCGAGGTGTGCGCCCGTTCGCGCACCTGGGCGGTGTCGAGAAAGTTGAGTTCATAGCCGAAGTCCCGGCGCATGGTTTCGATGTGGTTTTTCACTTCGGCGCCGTCGTCGTAACGCTTGACGCGAATGGTGCCGGCGGACGGCGCGCACCCGGTCAGGGCCAGTTCACGGATGTTGTCGCGGACGATCTCCACCCCCTCGGCCGACATCTGGAACAACGCTCTGGCCTGTTCCAGACCGAGTTTTTTGCGGATCGCCCCAGAGCCTTCCGCCCAGCCCGGCGAGACCACGCCGCCATTACGACCGGACGCGCCCCAGGCGACTTGATGGGCTTCAAGGATGATCACGCGCTTGCCGCGCCGGGTCAGTTCGAGGGCGGCCGTGAGGCCGGCGATACCGGCGCCGATGATGCACACGTCGCAGGTTTGATCGCCGTTCAATGCGGGCCGGGCCGCGCGCGGCAGCGAGGTTTGGGAATACCAGGTGGTTGGAAAGGACATGATCAATCCTTGAAGAAGGGTGTTTGCGGGAGCGAGCCGGCTCGCTCCCACAGGGTTAGTGCGCTTACTTGATGGTCGAGTAATCGACGCCATACCACTTGTCCGAGAGCTTGGTCAGCGTGCCATCCTTGTGCATCGCGCCCACGATTTCACTGAGTTTGGCGGTCAGCTCCGGGTCACCCTTGTCGGTGGCGATGGCCAGCGGTTCGTAGAACGCCACGGCATTGTCCACGGCACGCAGCGGGTAGCCTTTCTTGACGGCCGCGTCCAGGGTGCTGCGTTGCGTGAGGATCGCATCCAGGCGTGTGCCATCGCCCAGGCGCAAATCGTCCAGCGGGCCGACAGAGCCGGAGTAGGTCTTCATTTTTTCGGTTTTGACGTCATACACCACGGGCGGCACGTCGGTGGTTTCAATGGCCAGCGCCTGGCTGAAATAGTCCTCGGACGTGGTGCCGCCTTCGACGCCGATGGTCTTGCCGTTCAGCGCTTTGTGGTCGGTGACTTTGGAGGTGCCGTGCACGGCAAACACGTAGGGCACGTAGTAATAGGTGCCGGGGAAATCGAGGATGCGCGAGCGACTTTTAGTCGCGGTCATCGAGCCCACGGACACGTCCCAGCGCCCGTTCCATTTGCCGGCGGTGATCACGTCCCAGTCCGGCGTGATGAACTTGACCGCGACCCCGAGGCGCTTGGCGATCTCCTTGGAGACGTCGATGTCGAAACCGTCGATCTCATTCTTGTCGTTGATGAATCCCTGGGGTGGCCAGGTCGCCGAGGTCGCGACGGTCAGGGTCTTGCTGCTCTCGATCTTGTCCAGGACCGCGCCGGCATTGGCTGCGCCGACGAACAACAGCGACAGGGTGGCAGCGAGGGTCAGCGCATGTTTTTTACTGAGCATGTTTATCTCCACTTTTCGTTTTTGTTATGCGGGGTAAAGCCGTTCTCAGTGACCGATGATTTGCGAGAGGAACTTCTGCGCGCGTTCGGTCTGGGGGTTGTTGAAAAACTCGGTCGGGGTGGCTTGTTCGATGACTTGGCCCTGGTCCATGAACAGCACGCGATCGGCGACCTTGCTGGCAAAACCCATCTCGTGGGTCACGCAAATCATGGTCATGCCGTCGGTGGCCAACTCGCCCATGACATCGAGCACTTCGTGGACCATTTCCGGGTCCAGCGCCGAGGTCGGCTCATCGAACAGCATCACTTTGGGATTCATGCACAGCGCCCGGGCAATCGCCACGCGTTGCTGCTGGCCGCCGGACAGTTGCGACGGATACTTGTGCGCGTGCTCGGCAATCCGCACTCGCTCCAGGTACACCTGCGCACGTTTTTTCGCTTCGGTGGACGACACGCCTTGCACCAATTGCGGGGCCAGGGTCAGGTTGTCCATCACGCTCAGATGCGGGAACAGGTTGAAGCTCTGGAACACCATGCCGATTTCCCGACGCACCGCGCTGACACTTTCCGCCTCGCTGGTGAGGGTGATGCCGTTGACCTGGATGTGGCCTTTCTGGAAATTTTCCAGGTGATTGATGCAGCGAATCATCGTCGACTTGCCCGATCCTGACGGCCCGCACACCACCAGTATTTCCCCGGCGGCCACGTTCAGATCGACGTCACGCAAGGCGTGAAAATTGCCGTACCACTTGTTCAGGCCAGTGATTGAAATCATGGATGGGCCGGTCTGCGTAGCAGGGGCCAGGTCGAGTCGCTCGGCGGTAGTCATCATGGATCAACCTCTGGCAGTGGATCGGTTGACCCGTTTTTCGATTCGCGCCTGCACCCGTTCGAGAATGAACGACAGCGCCCAGTAAATCATCGCGGCGGTGATCAGCATTTCCAGGTGACGGAAGTCCGCGCGGCCCTGGGTTTTGGCCAGGTACATCAGCTCCCAGACACCGATCACTGACACCAGCGAACTGTCCTTGAGCATGGCGATGAACTGGTTGCCGGTGGGCGGGATGATCACCCGCAAGGCTTGCGGCATGATCACCCGGCTCAGGGTTTTGAACGGGCTGATGCCCAGCGCCCGCGAGGCTTCCCACTGGCCGACCGGAATGCTCTGGATCCCCGCGCGGAAGATCTCGGTCATGTACGCGCCGTAGCACAGCGACAGGGCGAGGATGCCGGCCGGCACTGCGTCGACCACGTAACCGAGTTGCGGCAGCCCGAGGTAAATCAGGTAGATCTGGATCAGCAGCGGCACACCGCGAAAGAACGAGGTGTAGAACGAGGCGATGGCATTCGCCAGGCCGTTGTTCGACAGCTTGGCCACCGCGCCGATCAGCGCCAGCACAAAGGCAATCACGATGGCGACGGCGGAGATATACAGCGTGGTCGCGGCGCCCTGGATGATCAGGAAACCGATTTTGTCGAGGATGAAGCTGTAGGAGAGGTTGAAGGTGTCGAAGAAGGCGAGGAACAGGATCAGCAGTTCGATCCACACTACGGTGGTTTGCACTTTGAACTTCAGGCGCCCGAGGACATGGAAGTTCAGTGTGCCGAGCACGGCGATCAACAAACCGATGGCGATATTGCGGGCGGTCAGGCTGTCGGGAGCGTCGCCCAGCAGTGGATGCAGAAAGTGACTGAGGGCGCTGTTGCCCAGGTTCATCAGGTACGCGCCGAGGAACAACACCACAGCGACGCCAAGCAGGAATTGAGGATCATTGGACTTTTTTTTATAAATTATATTGTCGTGATACATGAATGCCTCGGCTTGTAGGTGGTTACGGTCTCGCTCGATAAAAGAGGTTATTTGCAGGAGCCAGGCTTGCCGGCGAAGGCGATTGGCGGGATGCCTTCGCCAGCAAGCCTGGCTCCTGCAGGTCGGGTATTTGGCAGTATTGCGACGCAAAATCCGGGACTACAAGCGAACATAATTCGCTATGTCAGTCCCGGATCGCAGTTTGCGTTTTCAGGAAAGCTTGGCCAGGCAGGCCTCTAAGATGTCCAGACCTTCCTCCAGCACCGCTGCCTCGGTGGTCAGCGGTGCCAGCAGTCGAATGATGTTGCGCGACTTGCCGCTGGGCATCAGCAGCAAACCCGCGTCCCGGGCCAGGGCCAGAAGCTGGGTCAGTTGCGCTGAGGCCGGTGTGCCGTCGGCGTTGACCAACTCGATACCGCGCATCGCTCCGACACCGGTCAGGCGGCCCAGATAGGCGCAAATGTCGTTGGCGCGCCAGGCTTCGTAGCGGCTGACGATGGCTTCTTCCTGTTGCGAGCCCCACGTGTGCAGGTTCGTATCGGTCATTTCGTCCAACGTCGCCAGTGCCGCCGCACAGGCGATCGGGTTGCCGGAATAGGTGCCGCCGAGTCCGCCCTTGGGCAGCGTGTCGAGCAGCGCTTTGCGCCCGACCACCGCGCCCAGCGGCACACCGCCGGCAATACTCTTGGCGAGCAGGATCAGGTCCGGCTCGATGCCCAGTCGAGAGAAGGCAAAACGCTCCCCGGTACGGCCGAAACCGGACTGGATTTCATCGGCGATCAGCAGGATGTTTTTCTCGTCACAGAAGCGCCGCAACGCCTGGGCGAATTCCACGTCCATCGCCAGGAAACCCGCTTCGCCCTGCACCGGTTCGACGATAAAACACGCCACGTCATTCACATCGATCTCGACGCTGAACAACCGATCCATCGCTTTCAACGCTTCGGCGCAGGTCACGCCGTTGTCCTTGCTCGGGAAAGGCAGGTGATACACCGGACCTGGCAGCACCCCGACTTTCTGTTTGTAGGGCGCGACTTTGCCGTTGAGGTTGAGGGTGGCGAGGGTGCGGCCGTGGAAGGCGCCGTCGAAAGCGATCACGGCGGTGCGGCCGGTGGCTCCGCGAACGATCTTCAAGGCGTTTTCCGCTGCTTCTGCGCCGCTGTTGGTGAGCATGCCGCTGACTGGGTAGCTCACCGGGATAAACGCCGTCAGGCGCTCCATCAAGTCGAGGTAAGGCACATGCGGCGCAGCGTTGAACGCGTAGTGGGTCAGCCGGGTGGCTTGTTCGCGTATGGCTTCGACGATGCGCGGGTGGCAATGGCCGAGGTTGAGCACGCCGATGCCGCCGACGAAATCGATGTAGCGTTTGCCCTCGGTATCCCAGACCTCGGCGTTCTTGCCGTGGCTGAGGGTGACGGGATGCACGACGTTGATCGATTGGCTGATGGTTTCGCTGCTCATGGATACCTGACTCAGAAGAAGGGTTGCTTCTTTTTATCTAAGCCGTGAGCAGGGGGACCGGGCAAACGAAATAAAGTCGCCGGGTCAATCTTAAAAGTCGGGATGTGCCGCAGGAGCATGGCTGACCGCGATGGCGTTCTTGAGATCGCCTTCGCGGGCAAGCCTCGCTCCTACGGGACGGTGGTGTTCGTGGGAACGCGGTTTTAGCGGCGGGTCAGGGGCTGTTGGGTGAACTTCACGCCGGCCAGACCATGAGCAATCAATGCGCGGATATTGCCGTGATCGCTGCCTTCAGGCGTCGCCACCACCGAACGGTAATGCTCGCCAAACGCCAACAGCGCCTCTTCATCGCTCAGACCTTCCAGCAGCGCCAGACCGAGGGTCTTGCACGAACCTTCGTTCTGTCCGGCGGCGTTTTCCACGCCACCGTTGTTGAAGGCTTGCGGCTGGTAATCGTAACCGGCGGCGATGAAGGCCAGGGTGTCGGCAAAAACGTGTTCGCCGCTTTTGAGGCTGGCGCGCAGGGTGTTCAAATCACTCATTGGGTTTTCCTTTGGCGAACGCCGCTTGTTGTTCGGCGCTGGCTTCTTGCTGGTATTGGGCTTTCCAATCGGCGTACGGCATGCCGTAGACCACTTCGCGGGCGTCATCGAGGCTGACCTCGATCTGACGTTCGTCAGCGGCGGCCTTGTACCACTTCGACAGGCAGTTGCGGCAGAAACCCGAGAGGTTCATCAGGTCGATGTTCTGCACGTCCTTGCGGCTGTCCAGGTGCGCAACCAGCCGGCGGAAGGCGGCGGCTTCAAGTTCCAGGCGTTGTTGATCGGTCATGGGAGTCTCTGCGAGACAGCGTTGAGCGGCAAGCCTCAAGCTGCAAGTTGGATTTCGGTGGCCGTTAGCTTACCGCTTGAAGCTTGAAGCTTGAAGCTTGAAGCTTGAAGCTTAGCGGCTCGCCGCTAGCGTTATCGACACCGATTCGGCAAACCGCAGGGCGTGGGGTTTGTCGACTTCGACCTCGGCATACAGCACCGACGCGTTGACCATGACCAAATCGAGGATTTCCTGGGTCAGGCGTTCGAGCAGGGCAAAGCGATTGCCCTCCACGTGGGCGATGATCGCCTTGGTGATGGTGCGGTAGTTCAGCGCGTGATCGATGTCGTTGTCGCGCACCGCGTCTTGCGCCGCGTAGAGGATGGTCAGGTTGATCAACACATCCTGCTTGTTGAGGATTTCGTCCTCGTTGATGCCGATGAAGGTGCGCAGGCACAGGTCCTTGACCCGGATGCGCGCCATTCCTGGTTGAAGTTGTGGCATTGCTACTTGCTCCGTCCAATCAATTGCAGGAACTCCTGGCGGGTGTTGCTCGACTCGCGGAAGGCGCCGAGCATCACCGAGGTGTTCATGGTCGAATTCTGTTTCTCGACACCGCGCATCATCATGCACATGTGTTTGGCTTCGATCACCACGGCGACCCCGGCGGCATCCGTCACGTGCTGCACCGCGTCGGCGATCTGCCGGGTGAGGTTCTCCTGAATTTGCAGGCGCCGGGCGAACATGTCCACCAGGCGTGCAATCTTCGACAGGCCCAACACTTTGCCCGTCGGAATATAAGCCACATGCGCCTTGCCGATGAAGGGCAGCAGGTGGTGCTCGCACAGCGAATAGAGCTCGATGTCGGCGACGATGATCATCTCGTCGGTGTCCGAGGAAAACAGCGCGCCGTTAACGATTTCCTCGACGCTTTGCTCGTAGCCATGACACAGGTATTGCATGGCTTTGGCGGCGCGCATTGGGGTGTCTTGCAGGCCTTCGCGGTCGGGGTTTTCACCGAGGCCGATGAGGATCTCGCGATAGCTCTGGGATAAGGCGTTCTGAGGCAGGGATAACGTCATGAAATATCCTCGCGGGGTGGCTTATTTGACGTGCCGTCCGCCGTTGACGGTCAGGGTCGTGCCGGTGACATAAGGGTTGTCGAGCAGATAGCGCAGGCTCTGGTAGATCACTTCGCTGCCGGGTTCGATGCCCAGCGCGGATTTGGCCAGGGCCTTGGCGCGGTACGCCGCGTCGTCGTCGGGATTGAACAATAGCAGGGCTGGGGCAATGCCGTTGACCTTGATCGTCGGCGCATATTTTGCGGCGAAGGACAGGGTCAGGCTGTCGAGCCCGGCTTTACTGGCGCAATAGCCGATATGTTGACTGCTGCCCTTGCGGGTGACGTCGTCGCTGATGTGCACGATGTCGGCCGGGCTCGAGCGTTCGAGCAAGTCGGCGCAGTGCAGGTTGATCAGGTAGGGCGCGAGCATGTGCACCGAGAACATCCGGGTGAAGGCCTGGGCCTCGGTGTCCGGGGTTTCGGCCAGCCATTCGGACGCGTTATGCACGATCGCCCGCAGGCTGTCGGTGTGGGTCTTGAGTTCGCTGATGAACGCGAGGATGCCGGTTTCGCTGGAGAAGTCCGCGAACAGCGCCGTCGCGCCCAGGTCGCGCAACATTTGAACGCCGGGGCGTTCGCTGCGGTAGCTGAAGATCACCGGGTGGCCGTCTTCGAGCAGACGCTGCGCACAATGCAGGCCGACACGCTGGCCGGCACCGGTGATGAGGAGGGGGGCTGCGGAAGAGGTCATGAACGGCTCGCGTCGCGGTTAGAGCAAAACTATACCAGCGACGGCGAGCGATCACCTACGACCTGTAGGAGCGAGGCTTGCCCGCGAAGAGGACGCCTCGGTCTATCTGTCAGACCGCGTTATCGTTCTTCGCGGGCAAGCCTCGCTCCTACAGGGGTTACGGATTTTGGGTGGTGGGCGCGACGGGCAACGGCCGCGCCGGCGTGCTGTGCAGCCAGTTGGCCAACACTCGGGTCGACAGCGGAATAAAGAAGTAGACCATCAATGGCGTCAGGCACAGCGTGCTGATGAACACCCGGGGCAGCAGGCTCATTTCGCCGAGCAACGGGCCCAGGACAAAGTTGAACAGCAGCGATACCGGGAAGAACGCCAGCCAGATCGCCACCGCCTGTTTCCAGCGCGGCGGGCGATTACCGGCAGCGCCGAACCAGCCTTCGATGCCGCTGACCCGATGTTCGGTCGGATGGGCGAACAAGTCGCTGCCCCGTGCCAGCCAGGCGGTACGCGAGGCGGAGTGCTCCCAGGCGTGCAGGGTCTGCTCGTCGGCGAAGCGGAAAATGATCTGGAATTCGTCATCGTCGGGCGGCGGAGCGAGCACGCCAGAGCCGAGATAACCGGGAAAGTCGGTGGCCAGTTGTTCGCCTTCACGCAACCAGGCGATCAGGTCCTGATAACGTCCATCGGCAACGCGGCGCGCCACCATCAGCGTGACGGGTGAGGTAGACATTTTGTATCTCCGTATTACAAACGCGTTGCTCCGGGTAGGAGTTTCGCCAGTCACAGCGCCGGGGTAGTGGGCTGCGTCTTTGGACAAGCAAGGATTATTCCCTAATCTGATATTTACACCAGAGACTTTCGTCACCCATCAATAACTTGAATGATTGCTGGGGATAGGCGTTAAATGGGATCCAATTTATCCAATGAACGATCGTCGTCCCATGCCTGTACTGTCTGATGTTGTCCCTGGCTTGTTGCCAGCTGCTTCCCTGGAACGGGAAGAGCTTTTTCCGATTCGAGAGGTGGCACGCCTGACGGGCATCAACCCGGTCACCTTGCGGGCATGGGAACGTCGTTATGGCCTGATCCAGCCGACCCGCACCGAAAGCGGGCATCGGCTGTACTCGATGACCGATATCGAGACGGTGCGCAACATCCTCGGCTGGATTGATCGCGGTGTGGCGGTGAGCAAGGTCGGCAAGATCCTGGCAAAGACCGAGCCGCTCAAAGCGCTCTCGCACATCATCCCCAATGAACTCGTGCTGGCCGACTACGCCCAATGGCAGCAACAGGTCCAGGCCGCTGTCAGCGGGTTTGACGACGTCCAGCTGGAGCGGGTATACGGGCAGATCTTTTCCAGTTACTCGCTGCCTGTGGTGTTCCAGGACATTCTGATGCCGCTCTGGAAGCAACTGTTGCAGCGCCAGGAGGGCTTCGGCCAGACCAGCGAATGGTTGTTCTTCGATGCGTTTCTGCGCTCGCGCGTGGCGCAGCGCCTGTTGATGGTCCGTGATACCTCAAAGCGCCGGATCGTGGTCAGCGCCCTGGCCGGTCAGTGTCATGAACTCGAATTGCTGGTCGCCGCGTTGTATTTGAGCGGGATGGATTCGGGCGTGCGGGTGCTCACGATCGGCCAGCCCTTCGATGAGTTGACCCTGGTTTGCGAAAGAATCCAGCCGCTGGCGCTGGTGCTGTTTTCCAATCACGTACCGGCTGCCGAGCTGCCGCGACGCTTGAATCGCCTGGCCTTGAGCCTGGATTGCCGGCTGATGCTCGCCGGTGATGCGTCCGACCTGGCACAGGACAGCCTGGCCGGTACGTCGATTGGTTGTCTGGGTAACGAGGGCTTGTTGATGCGACAGCGTCTGAAGCAGTTCCTGGCGGGCAACCTGGATACTTGAGGCTCAGACGTGCAGGGCGGGATGGGTCAGGCGATGTTGCTGGAGAATGAACTGACGCAGACGTTCGGTCTCGTCCTTGTCGCTCTGGCTCAACTGATAGGCGAAGAAACCTTGCTCGGTTTCCCGTTCGAACGTGCCGCGCAAGGCGATCCGCTCATAACCTGACGGGCTGAACCACAACGCGAAATGCTTCGGTGGCTTGGTCTTGTTGCGAACTTCCAACAAAACCCCTTTGAACGACACTTCGTGCACCCACATCGTGCCCGGCTGGCCCTTGGCATTCTCCAGCGCGACCGGCTCTTCGAGTGTCAGGCGCCATGGCCGGACCATCGGCCCGTCTTCAAAAATACTCGGCACGCCCAGGCGCAAATGCAGCGCATGGAACTCGTCTTCCACCAGGTGCAGCGGGAAGGTCATCTGCTGATTTTCGAAGTTGGCCTGGATGGTGACCTGCTCATGCGCGGCAAGGCGCGTGAGCAGGTCACGGATCTGCGATCCACCATTAACGAGCAGGCTCGACGTCGCATCCCGCACATTGAGCTGCGGGTTGTGCTGCATGGTCTGGATAAAATCCAGCTCATCCTGGGTCAGGAGTGCGTCGCGTTGCATGGCTTGCTCGTAAATAAAAGTTACAAAGTCATCGGTGATTGTAGTTAATGACAATTAATTCGTTGTTTTGTTTTCGCCGTTCGTCGTTTTGAGCGCAGCCAGCTCGGCCTGCAATTCAGCGACTTGCATTTCGAGTAGCGCTACCCGCTGCTGTGCCTTGACTTGAACGGTCACATCTTTTTGTACACCGACAATATACGTTTGTCCGTCACTTTCGTTTTTAACCGTCGAAAGGGACAGCTCATTCCAGAACGGCGTGCCGTCCTTACGGTAGTTGCGCAGCACTTCACGGCACGAGCCACCGTTCTCCAGCGCGGCACGAATCACCCCCAACGCCTCTTGATCCCGGTCGCCGGCTTGCAGGAAGCGGCAATCCTGGTAGAGGATTTCTTCGCTGGTGTAACCGGTCATGCGTTCGAAGGCCGGGTTGACGTAAATCAGGATGTTGTCTTGCTCGCCTTCCTTTTCGGCAATCACGATGCCGTCGTTGGAAGCGTTTACCACCAGTTGCAGCAATTGAGCGTTGATCATCAGAGAGTCCTTTCTGAATGTTTGGGGGCTGCATTCTAGAAGAACAAAATGAGCTGTCTACTGGCCACCAGCACGAATTGAGCGGCCATCGCCGGGTTTTTTGCCGGTGCTGTTAATATCCCCCGTCTTTTACAGCATCAGGAACAGATTGATGAAAGTCGCCATCCTTTCCGGCTCGGTGTACGGCACGGCCGAAGAAGTCGCCCGGCACGCTGCGAATATTTTGAAAGAAGCCGGTTTCGAGACCTGGCACAACCCCCGCGCGAGCCTGGCGGACATTCAGGCCTTCGGCCCCGACGCCTTCCTGGCCGTGACCTCGACCACGGGCATGGGCGAACTGCCGGACAACCTGCAACCGCTGTACTCGACGATTCGTGATCAGTTGCCTGCCGCCTGGCGCGGTTTGCCCGGTGCGGTGATCGGTCTGGGCGATGCGAGCTATGGCGACACCTTCTGTGGCGGCGGTGAGCAGATACGCGAATTGTTCGGTGAGCTGGGCCTGCGCGAGGTGTTGCCGATGCTGCGCCTGGATGCCAGCGAAAGCGTCACGCCGGAAACCGACGCCGAGCCTTGGCTGGCGGAGCTGATCACGGCTCTACGCGGCTGACCGGATGCTCACGCAGCAGCGCGAGCCAAGCCTGGGCGGCTTTTGACAGGTACGCACCCTGGCGCCAGATAAAGGCAATGTCCCAGCGTAGATAGGCCGGCGCGTTCAGGGTCAGGCGCACCACGCCTGGCCGCACCAGCCCCCGCGCCACCACGCTGGGCAACAGCACCACGCCTTGCCCGGCGGCCACCAGCGCCGCGAGAAAATCCGCCTGGCCGCTGCGCCCGCCTTCCCTGGGCGTGAATCCCATCTGTTGGCAGGCTTGCAGCAAACGGTCATTGAGCACAAAGCTGCGCTGATACAGCAGGAACGGCGTGTCAGCCAGTTCCTCCAGCCCAATCGCGGTCTTGGTGGCCAGCGGATGAGCGGCTGGCAGCAGCGCGTCCAACGGTTCATCGCAGAACGGTTGAAAAGCGAATTGCGGATCCTTCGGCAGCAGACTGCCGCCCAGTTCCAGTTCGCCGCTCAGCACCGCTTGTTCGATGTTCCGGCTGCCGCCTTCAAGCAGATGAATGTTGATGTTCGGGTAGCGCCGCCGGTACTCGGCGAACAATCCGGCGAACAACGCGTCACTGCCCAGCAGCGGCAACCCCAGGCGCAATTCCCCACGGGCCAGTTGGCTCAAGTCATCCAGCTCGCTGAGCAACTCATTGCGCAGTCTCAGCATGCCTTCGGCCCGTTGCAGCACCACGCTGCCGGCGGCGGTCAGGCGTAACTGCGAGCCGAGGCGTTCGAGCAGCGGGGTGCCGAGGCTTTGCTCAAGCTGTGCGACTTGCTTGCTCACCGCCGATTGGCTGATGTGCAAGGTCTTGGCGGCCTGGGTGAAACCACCCTGGCGCATCACTTCGATGAAGCTGCGTAGCTGCTTGAATTCCATGGTGCGGATTCCGTTTTGGAATGGCTTCGAGTCTAACAATTCGCTTCGGGGATAGCAGCCCGCTCCGTAAAATGAGCGCCTGTGAGGACCGAAACCATGAAATCAACCACCGTTAAATACCTGTCGCGACTGATCGCCGAGCTGGCCGTGTTGCTGGCGATCTACCTGCTCGGCTGTCAATTGGCCGCCTGGTTTTCCTGGCCGATCCCCGGGGGTGTGATCGGCATGGCGTTGCTGCTGCTGGCGTTCGCGTTCGGTTGGGTCAAACCGGCGGCGTTGCAACTGGGCGCCGGGTTGTTGATGGCGGAGATGCTGTTGTTCTTTATTCCCGCGTTGATGAGCCTGCTCGATTACGGTGGCCTCATGCGCGACGACGGCTGGCGGATTCTGTTGGTGATTGGAGTCAGCACGCTGACGGTGATGCTGGTGACGGCGTTTACCGTGGAGTGGGCGGTACGCATGCGGAGGTCCCATGAAGCTTGAGTGGATGCCGATGTTCTGGCTGGCCTTTACGTTGCTAGCGTATTTGTTCAGTCGCTGGATCTACCGGCGTACCGGGCGTTACGTGCTGTCGCCGCTGATCCTGGTCCCGGCGCTGTTGCTGGCCCTCGCCGTGCCGCTGCACACCGCTTATGCCGAATATTCGAGCAACACCCATTGGCTGATGCGGGTGCTGGGCCCGGTCACTGTGGCCTTCGCGGTGCCGATCTGGCAGCAGCGGCAGATGTTGGCGCGGCATTGGTCGGCGCTGTCACTCGGGATGCTGGCGGGCAGCGTGGCGTCCATCGGCAGTTCGTTCGGATTGGCCAAGGCGCTGGCCCTGGACAGCTCGGTGACGATGTCGCTGGTGCCGCGTTCGATCACCACGCCCTTTGCCATGCCACTGGCCCATGACCTCGGCGGCGTACCGGAACTGACCGCGGTGTTTGTGATGTTTACCGGGGTCATCGGGGTGATGCTCGGCGGGATCCTGCTCAAGTGGTTGCCCCTGCGCAGTGCCCTGGCGCGGGGTGCCTTGTTTGGCGTCGGGGCTCACGGTGCCGGGGTCAGCCGGGCCCATGAAGTCGGCGGTGAGGAAGGCTCTGTCGCAGGGTTGGTCATGGTTCTGACGGGGTTGCTGAATCTGTTCGCGGCCCCCTTGTTGGCGTCGGTGCTTTGACATGGATCCAAGGTCCTGGCGTCTCTGACTCGCTCGGCCATCAAGCTGGCTGCGAATGCAACTACACGATCCCCGAGGGCTGACTAGACTGCTGACACGTGAGCAAAATAATAAAAACCAGGAGGTTCTTGCCGTGAGTGTTGCCCCCGTCCAATCGCCCTACAGTGTCAAAGACCAGGTCAGTGCCGCCGAGTGGCAGACCCGCGTCGACCTCGCCGCCTGTTATCGCCTGGTCGCCTCCCATGGCTGGGATGATCTGATCTTTACCCATATTTCGGCCAAGGTGCCCGGCACCGAAGACTTTCTGATCAACCCGTTCGGGCTGATGTTCCACGAGATCACCGCATCGAGCCTGGTCAAGGTCGATCAGGCCGGCAACAAGCTGATGGACAGCCCTTACGAGATCAATCCGGCGGGCTACACCATCCACAGCGCCGTGCACGAAGTGCGTCACGACGTGGTCTGCGTGCTGCATACCCACACCGCTGCCGGCGTAGCAGTGTCGGCGCAGAAGCAGGGCATCCTGCCGATCAGCCAGCAGTCGTTGTTCGTGCTCTCGAGCCTGGCGTATCACGCTTACGAAGGGGTGGCGCTGAACCACGAAGAGAAAGCGCGGCTGCAAGCCGACCTCGGTGAAAACAATTTCCTGATGCTGCACAACCACGGGCTGCTGACCTGTGGCAGCACCATCGCCGACACCTTTTTGATGATGTTCACCTTCCAGCGCGCCTGCGATATCCAGGTGCTGGCGCAGAACGGCGGCGCCGAGCTGATCGCCATCGAACCGCAGATTCTGGCGGGCGCCAAGGCGATGATCGCCGGCGTCACCAAAAGCGCACAAGGGATGGGTGGCGCGCTGGCCTGGCCGGCGCTGCTGCGCAAACTCGATAAACAAGACCCGGGTTATAAACTCTGATGCCACTCGCCGAGATCCCGCTGTGTGTCTGGCGCAAGCGCGGCCAGACGTTCGTATTCCGTGGCCAGGCCATCCGTTACTGGACGGCCGGGCAGGGCGAGCCGCTCCTGCTGATCCACGGTTTTCCAACCGCCAGTTGGGACTGGCATTACCTCTGGCAGCCGCTTACCCAGCGCTATCGAGTGATCGCTTGCGACATGCTCGGCTTCGGCGACTCGGCCAAACCGGTGAACCACGAATACAGCCTGCTGGAGCAAGCCGATTTGCAACAGGCCTTGTTGGCGCATCTGGAAATCGAGCAGCCGGTGCACCTGCTGGCCCACGATTACGGCGACAGCGTGGCCCAGGAGTTGCTGGCCCGGCACCATGAGGCGCAGGTAAATATCGCCAGTTGCGTGTTCCTCAACGGGGGCTTGTTTCCCGAAACCCATCGCCCGTTGCTGACGCAGAAACTCCTGCTCAGCCCATTGGGCTGGATGATCGGTCGTGCCTTTACCCGTGACGCACTGGTGAAAAGTTTCCGCCAGATCTCCGGTCCCCAGACCTGGCCCACGGAAAGCGAAATGGATGATTTCTGGAGCCTGATCGACAGCAATCGCGGGCCGCGGATCATGCATAAATTGATCGGTTATATCCCGGAGCGACGGGTGCAGCGTGATCGCTGGGTCAGCGCCATGCAGCGCGGCGAAGTGCCGTTGCGGGTGATTGATGGCGAGGTCGATCCGATCTCCGGTGCGCACATGGTCGAGCGTTATCGCGAACTGATTCCCAACCCTGACACGGTGCTGCTGCCGGGCATTGGTCACTACCCGCAAACCGAAGCGCCGGGGCAGGTGCTCAAGCACTATCTTGAGTTTCGGGATCGGCAGGTGTCGGCGCCGCTCAAGCGGGCGTGTTCCTGACTCTAATCCCTGTAGGAGCAAAGCTTGCTCGCGAAGACGGCGGCACATCCAACGATGATGTTGGCTGACACGACGCTTTCGCGAGCAAGCTTTGCTCCTACAGGTTTCACAGCATTCACTTCATCATCCCCCAGCCTTATCGCACACCATTCAGCCCCCTCGTCTTGATTGTGACCCGACGCCCCGTGCCTGACACTCGAGGTCATCGTCCCTTAGGCCTGCTGGAGTCCCCCCATGAATGAGTCTGTGCGCTTCGAAGATAAAGTCGTGATCATCACTGGCGCTGGCGGCGGTCTCGGGCGGGCGCATGCGTTGCTGTTCGCCAAACAGGGCGCGAAAGTGTTGGTCAACGATCTCGGCGGCACGGCTCAGGGTGAAGGTGCCAACGCGTCGGCGGCGGACCGTGTGGTCGCCGAAATCCGCGAGGCCGGCGGCACGGCCGAGGCCAACCACGACTCCGTCACCGACGGCGACAAACTCGTACAAAACGCCCTTGACGTCTTCGGCCGTGTCGATGTCGTGGTCAACAACGCCGGGATCCTGCGGGACAAGACCTTCCACAAAATGGACGACGCCGACTGGGACCTGGTTTACCGCGTCCACGTCGAAGGCGCCTATAAAGTCACCCGCGCGGCATGGCCGCATATGCGCGAGCAAAATTACGGCCGCGTGATCTTCACGGCCTCGACTTCCGGCATCTACGGCAACTTCGGCCAGTCCAACTACGGCATGGCCAAACTCGGGCTCTACGGTCTGACCCGCACCCTGGCCATCGAAGGCCGCAAGAACAACATCCTGGTCAACGCCATCGCCCCCACCGGCGGCACGCGCATGACCGAAGGCCTGATCCCGCCGCAAGTGTTCGAACAACTCAAGCCGGAACTGGTCAGCCCGCTGGTGGTGTATTTGGCCAGTGAGCATTGCCAGGAAACGTCGGGGTTGTTTGAAGTGGGTGGCGGCTGGATGGGCAAGGTCCGTTGGGAGCGCAGCCTCGGTGCCGGGTTTGATCCGCGTGTGGGCTTTTCGCCGGAAGACGTGGCGGCGCATTGGCAGCAGATTTGTGATTTCGAAGGCGCGGCGCATCCGAAGGACAACATTGAAGCGTTGAAGGAGATGATGGGGAACTTGCAGAAGTACGCCCTCTGATCAGCGCCATCCGGCAGGGCTTGCCTGAGCCCTGCTGATCCCTTCACCCCATCCCCGCTGAAAAACCATCGCCCATAAAAAAGGCCGCTGCAAACGCAGCGGCCGAAGTAAGACGTAGATCAAGGAGCAATAAATCAACGTCAGTGAACACGGGGCGATGACTCGAAACACTTCAACTCATCTGAAATCTTGCGCGAGAGACCTGGGGTTCAACACAAGCCTTCGCGTCGTGCTTTGCGGCGGTTGCCCGTGAAAGCCCGGCAAGAATAAGGGTTTGAAGGCAAAGGAAAAATAGCGATTCCAGACATGCACTGTTACGGGGCATGTAACAGTCGCCTGCACCTCGCCAATGCGTCCATCCATTCCCCTGATAACCCGCCATCCAGCCCGTCCATACCTCGCGCAAAACCCCGCGCCATGCGGGCATTCATCCTTTGGAGGTACAGCGCGAATACCTCCTTGGTGCGCTTATCGCTCCTGGCGTGCGGCAGTAGGGTGGGGCCTTCTGTCACTCACCGGGGAAGACGCATGACAAAAACAACAATGCGCGCCATCTTCACACCGCAGGCGCTCGCCGCTGCGGTGGCCTTGGGTTGCTGCGCCCAGGCGCACGCCGTTGCATTCAACATCGGGGAAATCGAGGGCACGTTCGATTCGTCGCTCTCCGTCGGCGCGAGCTGGGGCATGCGCGATGCGGACAAGTCGTTGGTCGGTACGGTCAACGGTGGCACCGGCCAGTCCTCCACTGGTGATGACGGGCGGCTGAACTTCAAGAAGGGCGAAACCTTCTCCAAGATCGTCAAGGGCATCCACGACCTGGAGCTCAAATACGGCGACACCGGCGTGTTCGTGCGTGGCAAGTACTGGTACGACTTTGAGCTCAAGGACGAGGACCGCGAGTTCAAGCAGATCAGCGACAGCGGCCGCAAGGAAGGCGCCAAATCCTCCGGGGCGCAGATCCTCGATGCCTTCGTCTATCACAACTATTCCATTGGCGATTTGCCGGGCACCGTGCGCGCCGGCAAGCAGGTCGTGAGCTGGGGTGAAAGTACCTTCATCGGTAACTCGATCAACAGCATCAACCCGATCGACGTGTCCGCATTTCGTCGTCCCGGTGCGGAGATCAAGGAAGGCTTGATCCCGGTGAACATGCTGTTCGGCTCCCAGGGGCTGACCGATCAACTGACCGTCGAAGGTTTCTATCAACTGGAATGGGACCAGACCGTTCTCGACAACTGCGGCACCTACTTCGGTGTCGACGTGGCGGCGGACGGTTGCAACAACAACTACAGCGTCGGCAGCCCGGCGATTGCGCCGTTGGCGCCGCTGGCATCGGCCTTTGGCCAGCCGATCCAGGTCACCCGCGAAGGCGTGATCGTACCCCGTGGCGGCGACCGCGATGCGCGGGATTCGGGGCAGTGGGGCACGGCGTTGCGCTGGCTCGGTGACGATACCGAGTACGGTCTGTACTTCATGAACTACCACAGCCGCACGCCAACCGTCGGCACGGTGACGGCCGGTGCATCGACCCTGGCCAGCCTGCCGGGCATGATTGGCATTGCCAACCGACTGGCGCCGGGCAGCGGTTCGGGGCTGGCGCAAAGCGTGATGCTCGGTCGCGGCCAGTATTACCTCGAATACCCGGAAGACATCCGCCTGTACGGCGCGAGTTTCTCCACCACCTTGCCTACCGGCACCGCGTGGACCGGCGAGATCAGCTACCGGCCCAACGCCCCGGTGCAGGTCAACACCAACGACTTGACCCTGGCCTTGCTCAACCCGATTGCCGGCGGCGTCGCTTCGCCGATTGCCACCTCGCCTGGCGCTGACAACAAAGGCTACCGGCGCAAGGAAGTGACCCAGATCCAGAGCACCCTCACGCATTTCGTCGACCAAGTGTGGGGCGCCGAGCGCTTGACCCTGGTCGGTGAAGCGGCAGTGGTGCGGGTCGGTGGCCTGGAGTCGCGGACCAAGCTGCGTTATGGCCGCGATTCGGTCTACGGCCAATACGGTTTCGGTGGCGACACCGACGGCTTCGTCACCTCGACCTCCTGGGGCTATCGCGCCCGGGCGATCCTCGACTACGCCAACGTGATCGGCGGGATCAACCTCAAGCCCAACCTGTCCTGGTCCCATGACGTCAGCGGCTACGGCCCCAACGGCCTGTTCAACGAAGGCGCCAAGGCGATCAGCGTCGGGGTCGATGCGGACTACCGCAACACCTATACCGCGAGCCTGAGTTACACCGACTTTTTTGGCGGGGACTACAACACCCTGACTGACCGCGACTTCCTGGCGCTGAGCTTCGGCGTGAACTTCTGATCTGGCTGAGAAGGATGATTTAGATGCGCAAAATGATTCTGCAATGCGGCGCCCTGGCCCTGAGCCTGCTGGCTGCCAACGTGATGGCGGCGGTGTCGCCGCAAGAGGCCGAAAAACTCGGCACCACGCTCACGCCACTGGGCGCGGAGAAGGCCGGCAACGCCGACGGCTCGATCCCGGCCTGGACTGGCGGCATCCCGAAAAACGCCGGGGCGGTGGACAGCAAGGGCTTTCTGGCTGACCCGTTCGCCAACGAAAAACCGCTGTTCGTGATCACCCCGGCCACCGTCGACAAGTACAAGGACAAACTCTCCGAAGGCCAGGTGGCGATGTTCAAGCGCTACCCGGAAACCTACAAGATCCCGGTCTACCCGACCCACCGCACCGTGGCCGTGCCGCCGGAAATCTACGAGTCGGCCAAGCGCAGCGCGCTGAACGTGACCAGCATCAACGACGGTAACGGCCTGGCCAATTTCACCGGCAATCGCTACTACGCGTTCCCGATTCCGAAGAACGGCGTGGAGGTGTTGTGGAACCACATCACCCGTTACCACGGCGGCAACCTGCGGCGCATCATCACCCAGGTGACACCACAAACGAATGGCAGCTACACGCCGATCCGCTTCGAAGAAGAGATCGCCGTGCCGCAATTGATGAAGGACCTGGACCCGGAAAAAGCCGCCAACGTGCTGACCTTCTTCAAGCAATCCGTCACCGCGCCCGCGCGTCTGGCCGGTAACGTGCTGCTGGTGCACGAGACGCTCGATCAGGTGAAGGAACCGCGCCTGGCGTGGATTTACAACGCCGGCCAGCGCCGCGTAAGGCGTGCGCCGCAAGTGGCGTATGACGGGCCGGGTACTGCCGCCGATGGCCTGCGCACTTCCGACAACTTCGACATGTTCTCCGGTGCACCGGATCGCTACGACTGGAAACTGATCGGCAAGAAGGAAATGTACATCCCGTACAACAGCTACAAACTCGATTCGCCGAGCCTCAAGTACGACGACATCATCAAGGCCGGGCACATCAACCAGGACCTGACCCGCTATGAGCTGCACCGGGTGTGGGAAGTGGTCGGCACGGTCAAGCCGAGCGAGCGGCACATCTACGCCAAGCGCCACATGTACATCGACGAAGACAGCTGGCAAGTGGCGCTGGTGGATCACTACGACGGTCGCGGTCAACTGTGGCGCGTGGCCGAAGGTCACGCCCAGTACTACTACGATCACCAGGCCCAGGCCTACACCCTCGAAGCGCTCTACGACATCATCGCCGGGCGCTACATTGCCCTGGGCATGAAGAACGAAGAGAAGCACAGCTTTGAATTCGGCTTCGAGGCCAAGGCGGCGGACTACACGCCATCGGCGCTGCGTGCGGAGGGCGTTCGCTAAGGAACCCCCCAATCCCCTGTAGGAGCGAAGCTTGCTCGCGAAAGCGGCTGCCCATCCAACGATGATGTTGGCTGACACGACGCCTTCGCGGGCAAGCCTCGCTCCTACGGGGGAAGGCGTTCCGTCAGCCAGCATCATCGTTGGATGTACTGACGCCTTCGCGGGCAAGCCTCGCTCCTACGGGGGAAGGCGTTCCGTCAGCCAGCATCATCGTTGGATGTGCTGACGCCTTCGCGGGCAAGCCTCGCTCCTACGGGGGAAGGCGTTCCGTCAGCCAGCATCATCGTTGGATGTGCTGACGTCTTCGCGGGCAAGCTTCGCTCCTACAGGGTTGTGCGTGACTGGTGGGTCGCGTGCTTTATGAGGGGCAATCAGCGTTCTGAATACTTCTCAACAAGTGCGTTGTACAGGGCTAGGGTTGCGGCACAACTATAAAAGGCACGCCGCAATGACCGCCATGACCCCGTGTCTGGATCGTCCTGGATTCCTTCCTCGCCTGTCGTCCCATCACCTGCCCAGGGCTCGGTTGAGCGAACCGTTGCTGACGTCGCCAGCCCGGGTAAAACTGCTGTGTGCCCCTGCCGGGAGTGGCAAGAGCGCGCTGCTGGCCGAGTGTTTGTTGCAGGCACCACCATCGTGTCGGGTGGTGTGGCTGGCGTTGAGCGGTGTGGTGTTGAGCCGAGACGATTTCTGTCAGCGCCTGGCCGAGGTTCTGGAGTTGCCCTCGGCGCAGGAGTCCACCGTGCTGGCGTACCTGGCCCGGGTGCAGACCCCCATCTGGTTGTTTCTCGACGATTACTGCCGCGTGCCCGCGCCCGAACTGGATGGCCTGCTCGATCAGCTCCTGGCCGTCAGCAATCCCTTGATTACCTGGTGGCTGAGCGGTCGGCGGCGGCCGCACTGCAACTGGCCGCGCCTGTTGCTGGATGACGAGTTGCATGAATCCGAAGGGGGGACACTCGCGTTCACCCTGGCCGAGATCGAGCACTTGCTGCGACATGTCGAGGCACCCGTGGCCGCCAAAGCCGCCCGCCGGATTTTCCAGCGCAGCGGTGGCTGGTGCGCCGCCGTGCGCATTGCCTTGCTCGATAGTTGCCAGTGGGCGCGGGATCATCATTCCCCCGGCCGCTCGACCCTGCTCGATTATTTGCAGCACGAACTGTTCGCCAGCCTGCCCGCCGAACTGGCCGAAGCCTGGCGGGTGCTGGCCCATCTGCCGCGTTTCAATGCCAGCCTGTGCGAGCACCTGTTCGGAGCCGGGGAGGGCGCGCGCTGGATGCAGGCACTGCAAGTGCGCGGTTGTTTTATCGAAGCCTGGCAGGATTCGCCGGACTGGCTGCAAGTGTTCGCGCCGTTACGCCAGTTAATGCGCGACGAACCTTGGCCGGCCGGACGTTCCTGGCATCGTCGTGCCTGTCAGTGGTTTTGTGCCGAGGAGGACTGGCAAGCGGCGTTCGAACAGGCGTTGCTCGCCGAAGCCTTCGAAGTGGCGGTCAGCCTGTTGCAGCACTTCAGTCTTGAGCACGTGTTCCTTGGCCAGAATGTGGTGTTGTTGCTGCGCCTGCATGAGCAGCAGGGCGATGAGCTAATGCTCGGTACGCCGCATTTGGTCGGGTTGGTTACGGCGGCGTTGCTGTTCGCCGGTCGCTTCGAGCAGGCGGCCAATTGCATTGCGCAATTGGAGCGTTTTGCCCCGCAGCCGACGGCGATACAACAGCGTCAATTGTTGGCGCGCTGGCAGGCCCAGATGGGCTGGTTGTTGCATCTTCAGGGGCGCATGGCACCGGCGCGCGAGCATTTTCTCGACGCTTTGCAAGCGCTGGGCGCCAATGCCTGGCCCGTGCGTTTGTTGTGCCTGTCCGGGCTGACCCAGCAAGCCTTGCTCAACGCCGAGCTGGAGGTCGCCCAGGCCCTTAATCGCGAAGCGCTGTGCCTGGCGCGGGCGCAGGATTCGTTGCTGTTTGAAGGCTTGCTGGAACTCGATCACGCGCAGTTGCTGGAACAGCGCGGCGCGGCCGAGCGCGCCGAAAGCCTGCTGGCCAATATCCATGAACTGTTGAGTCAGCAGCCCGATCCGGCCACGCCGTTATTGGGGCGTATCGCCCTGCGCCGAGGTCGCCTGGCCCTGAGTCAGGGATTGGATGAGCGAGCGGCCGGCTTCTTTGATTCGGGTCTGTACGATTGCTTGCGCAGCCAGGACAAGCGCGTGTTGTACGGCTTCCTTGGGCAGGCGCAACTGGCGGCGAATCAAGGGGACTACGCCCAGGCCTTTATCCGCTTGCGCGACGCCGAACGCCTGATGCAGCAGCGGCAGATTCCCGACACGGTGTATCGCGGCGTGTTGTTGCAGGTGAGCAGCCAATTCTGGTTGCAACAAGGACGGCCGGAATTGGCCCGAGAGGCGCTGAGCCGGGTGTTGCGTCATTACTGCGGACCGAATGCCCGGCAGGCGCCGCCAGCGACGCTGGAGTTGATTGCGCGTATTGAATACCTGTTGGTGTTGGCGCAGGTGTATTTGCATCGCTGCCCGGATCCGATCCTGCAACTGAACCGGCTGCTGGAGCACGCTCGGCGTAGTGGCTCGGTGAATCTGGAGACCGAACTGTTATTCGCCCTGGCTGAAGTCTCATGGCTTATCGGTGATGAAACGGGCGCCCGTGAATCTTGGCGCGAGGCTCAAGAGCGGGTTGACCGCTGCCATTTTCAGCAAGCGAGGCGAGATATCTGCTCGCGCTTGCCAGAACAGATCAAGCAACTGGTCAATCATGAGGAGCACTTGTCGGTGGAACACTGCAAGGCTGATCACCCGCTAAGTCAGCGAGAACTTGAAGTGCTGGAGTTGATTGCTCGAGGGAATTCCAATCAACAGATTGCAGAACAATTGTTCATCTCGTTACATACGGTTAAAACCCATGCGCGGCGCATTCACGGGAAGTTGGGAGTGGAGCGTAGAACCCAGGCAGTCGCCAAGGCCAAGGGGCTGGGGTTATTGATCTGAATATTGTTTTATGAAGCCTGTAATGTCAGTTTGTTTTGGTTGAAGTTGTATCATTTGCAAAGTTTGTATTCTGTAATCAGGCCGATTGCACTACATAAGTGGCAATGGGTCGGCGCTGTTATTTTTACGGTGTGCTGATTAGCTTTGTTGTTGAAAGGGGAGTCATCAGGCTTTCCGAATAACACAAGGTGAGTAGAAGTGGATATCAAGACAGTAGAAGATCGCAGTTCCATACTTTCTTATTGGCGCGAAAAATTTGGCGAACATACGATGCGCCGCTTTGACATTCTTCAAACGGCGATGCTGGAAGCTGAAGTTGCACTGAAAAAAGTCATGGGCCCCCGCGCTTCGCTCAGGGCATACGCTCGACTCCGCGCGCTGGAATGGCTGCGCAGTGCAACCCATACGTCGATTGATCCGGATCTCTGCATTGTCAGAACACGTTATCGATATAAGTTGGGTAATCGGGAAGTGATTCAGGAAGATCGTCGCTCGTTAACCGACTATGCGATTTTTGGTCAGCAAGACAAAGACCGGATCACGCTTTCGTTCGAAGGGCAGACGTCTTCCGCGATCTCGTATTTTTCGCTGGAGAACTGGCTGTCCCAAGTGGACATCCGCTCTGATTATGCGCAAATGCTTATTAACGAACCGTCGCAGGCTGTGCATGACGCCTCTCAGGAATACCTGGCTCGGCAGATGGAGTTCACTGCGTTTTGCGATCGGTTTGAGCGCCCGGACAATGCAATAAGCGAGGACTGGCTGAAAAGGTTGCTGCAGGGTGATCCATCGATGTTAGTCCGCGGTGTTGTTTTACAAGGCACCGGTGCTCCACTGCGAAATCTCTTCCTCATCAGCGAGCGAAGCCAGCCCGAGGGTCAGGGCGTGTACTTTACGCCGGGCGATCCCGACGGTGGTGTTTGGCATCGGGTCGCCAATAGTGACGAAGCAAGAGCGCATATTCATAACTTGACGGTCAGGCATCCGGACTTTCTATCTCAACAAGTAGGCAGTCGATATCAGTTGAGCTTTGGTCATTTTCTTCGCGAACTAAGTCGGAATGTTCGAGCCTGGACACTTGAATCGGTGAGGTTTGTGGATGTTGCACAGTCGCTGCGCGAGCCGCCATTAGCGGGTGTAGTCTCCGGGCAAGTAAGATGGGACCGATTTGAAAGTATTGAATTGGCGCCGCCTAATTATCGAACGGCATCGTTTGATGAACGTCAGGAATTTGCCAGCCTGAATACACAACTCAAAGCGTTGTATACCGTTGAAGGACGCGAGGCCGCACTTGTATCCTACGAGAAGTTCGCCTACTCCCTCATCAAGGATCGGGTGGAGGGCGTACTGAAAGAGCGTGGCGAAGTCGTCACCGTCAATCCGGATCTGATCAATATCGAGTTCGGACCACAGGAGAAAATGTCACTCACCTCGGTGATTACCCGAGAGAAAGCGTTCTACGCCGTGGAGAATGATCGTCTGCCAGTCGATAGTTACCCCAGGTTCCGCGTCGGGGCAGATCATCCTTCGATAAATAAACTCAATATTCTCGACCTGGCCGGTTGGTCCCGGACGTTGCGCCCCGGCGAAAAATACATCGAGATGCTGCATTCGGTTTATTTGAATCCCGGCGATCCGGCCTACACATTCCGGCGTGACGTGCACTTCGAGCGCCAACAGGCCGAAATGAATCGAGCCGCGTTGTCTTCTTACTTTCAGGGGCGGATTTCCCGTGAAGTCTTCCACGACTTCAAACAAGCCATTGCGTCACTGCGTACACCAGATATCAACGGCGCTCCGTTCATAGGCGACATGCCGGTCAACCAAAACAGTGTTTATCAGTTCCACCTCGGTCGCCGCCGGCCCGTGGAAGGCGTCTATGTGTTTCGCTTCATGAAAGGGCGCGAAGTGAAAGACTATCTGTACACCCCGCAAGCGCCGGATGGAATCTGGTTCCGTCCGCTGGAGAATTTCGACACCTCTGTACGCATCAATGATCTGCGCCAGTACTACATTGACCGGGTTCACTACCTGAATCGCACTTTCGCCGGTGAATATTTCGATGCGCTGCTCGCTTCCAAGAGCACCGTCAAGGCGCCGGATCTCGAGGTGGGCAGCCGTGTGCGCAACTTTTCCGGGGCTTACGAGCAAATGATCCGGCGGGTCATTGACGATGTGGATGCGGTAACCACCAGCCTTGCAGAGATTATTGCCAAGGTGACCTACGACACGGTGATGCTGGCGGCACAAGTCCTCAGTCTGGCGATCCCGCCGGTTGGTCTCGCCGTCAGCGCGGTGCAAATCACCAAAAATGTGATTGAGGGCATTGAGGCGTATCACTACCGAGACAGGGCAAAGGCTGCCGATCGGGTGAAGACTGCACTGATCGAACTGGCCACGCTGGGTTATGGCAAGTACAAGGAACTGGGCAAGCCGGCCGTCTCCAGCCTGCAGAAAACCTTGATTGATCTCGCGGGTGATGCGAAGACCCTGGCTGATCTGGTGTCGAAGGCCGCAGGTCTTAAGGTGCCACACGAAGTGCTGCTGGAAATTGTCCAGGACACCTTAAAAACCGAGTCGCACAGTAAAGCCTGGGTACGCTGACGCCTAGGATTCATACCCCATCCGCCAACTCACGGCCCGGGTCGCCGCCAGCAAGCGCTGCGCCGCCGGGCCGTCTTCATCGGCGTGGAACAACGACGTCGGGCCGACGATGGTCAGCACGGCGGCGACATTGCCGACCGCGTTGAACACCGGCGCCGACAACGCATCCACGCCCGGCATCAACAGTCCGTGAACATGGTGCAAGCCGCGTTCGCGGATCTGTTCGCGCAATGCTGCGTACACCTGCTCATCAGTCAGGGCATGGGCTTCGCTGGCCTGGATTTCCAGTTCGCGCAATTCAACGGTTTCCCGATCCGGCAGGAAGGCACTGAACACCAGCCCCGTCGAAGAACTGAGCAACGGCAATACCGAACCCAATTGCGTCACCACCGTCACCGCGCGCACCGCCGGTTCGATGTGCACCACGGTTGCGCCTTGATTGCCCCATACCGCCAGAAAGCAGGTTTCATTCAGATCGTCGCGCAACTCGGCCAGGGGCAGGGCGGCGACTTTCAGCACGTCCATACTGTTGAGTGCAGCGAGGCCCACACGCAGGGCTTCACGGCCCAGGCCATAGTGGTTGGTGGCGGCGTTCTGCTCGGCAAAACCACTGGCGATCAGCGCCTGCAAATAGCGATGAACCTTGCTCGCCGGCATCTGCACGTGTTCGGCCAGGCGTGACAATGAGGTCGAGGGCGACAGTTCGGCCAGGGCCTTGAGGATGTCGGTGCCGACCTCGGCCGAGCGGACTTTCTGTTTATCGTTGGTGCGCGGCTTTTCCATGGAGGCGGTCTGAATCCCGGGACGAATGGGCGTCTTTATAGCTTGACGGTCAATACCAATCAAATTACGTTATGCGTAATTCGATTACGATAAAAACAACCCAGGCGTGCCGAGACCTCTGCAGCAGAGCGACAGGCCATTGCCAACTCCCTGTTCAGGAGGCTCCATGAACCCCGATTCAACCGCGCCAGCGCTGGCTTATCAGTCAGGCTTCGGCAACGAATTCAGCAGCGAAGCACTGCCCGGTGCCTTGCCTGTCGGCCGCAATTCCCCGCAAAAAGTCCCGTACGGCCTCTACACCGAGCTGTTCTCCGGCACTGCGTTCACCATGGTCCGCAGCGAAGCCCGGCGCACTTGGATGTACCGCATTCAGCCATCGGCCAATCACCCGGCATTCGTCAAACTTGAGCGGCAACTGGCCGGTGGCCCTTTGGGTGAAGTAACCCCCAATCGCCTGCGCTGGAATCCGCTGGACATCCCGAGCGAACCCACCGATTTCATCGACGGCCTGGTGAGCATGGCCGCCAACGCTGGCGCGGAAAAACCGTCCGGGATCAGCATTTACAGCTACCGCGCCAACCGTTCCATGGAGCGCGTGTTCTTCAATGCCGACGGTGAACTGCTGCTGGTGCCGGAACAGGGCCGCTTGCGCATCGCCACTGAACTGGGCGTGCTGGAACTCGAACCCCTGGAAATCGCCGTGTTGCCGCGCGGTCTGAAATTCCGCGTCGAGCTGCTCGACCCCCAAGCCCGGGGCTACATCGCCGAAAACCACGGCGCGCCATTGCGCCTGCCGGACCTGGGGCCAATCGGCAGCAACGGCCTGGCCAACCCACGGGACTTCCTGACCCCGGTGGCCCATTACGAAGACCTGCGGCAACCGACCACGCTGGTGCAGAAATTCCTCGGCCAGTTGTGGGGCTGCGAGCTCGATCACTCGCCGCTGAACGTGGTGGCCTGGCACGGCAATAACGTGCCGTACAAATATGACCTGCGCCGTTTCAACACCATCGGCACCGTGAGTTTCGATCACCCGGATCCGTCGATCTTCACCGTCCTGACGTCGCCAACCAGCGTCCACGGTCTGGCGAATCTGGACTTCGTGATCTTCCCGCCGCGCTGGATGGTGGCCGAGAACACCTTCCGTCCGCCGTGGTTCCACCGCAACCTGATGAACGAATTCATGGGCCTGATCAAGGGCGAATACGACGCCAAGGCTGAAGGCTTCGTGCCCGGCGGCGCGTCCTTGCACAGCTGCATGAGCGCCCACGGCCCGGACGGCGAAAGCTGCACCAAAGCGATCAACGCCGAACTGGCCCCGGCGAAAATCGACAACACCATGGCCTTCATGTTCGAGACCAGCCAGGTGCTGCGCCCGAGCCAGTTCGCCCTCGAATGCCCGCAACTGCAATCCAACTACGATGCCTGCTGGGCCACGCTGCCCGTCACTTTCGACCCGACCCGGAGATAACCCATGACTCAGACTTCCACCCCTCGTAGCTGGGTTGCCTCCGCCAACGGCCATGCGGATTTCCCGCTGCAAAACCTGCCGCTGGGTGTGTTCAGCGTGAACGGCTCGGCACCGCGCAGTGGCGTCGCTATCGGCGAGCATATTTTCGATCTGGAAGCAGCGCTGGACGCCGGCCTGTTTGACGGCGCGGCGCGCACAGCGGTCGAAGCGACCCGTGGCGGTCAGCTCAATGCCTTCTTCGAACTCGGTCGCGAAGCCCGGGTGGCCCTGCGCGAACGCTTGATGGAACTGTTCGCCGAAGGCAGTACGCTGCATGGCAAGATCGAAGCCCAGGGCAAAAAACTGCTGCCTCTGGCCGCCGATTGCGTGATGCACCTGCCGGCGAAAATCAACGACTACACCGACTTCTACGTCGGCATCGAGCACGCGCAAAACGTCGGCAAACTGTTCCGCCCCGACAACCCGTTGCTGCCGAACTACAAATACGTGCCGATCGGCTACCACGGCCGCGCCTCGACCATTCGCCCGTCCGGCACCGACGTGCGTCGTCCAAAGGGCCAGACCCTGCCGGCCGGTCAGACCGAGCCAACGTTCGGTCCGTGCGCACGCCTGGATTACGAACTGGAACTGGGGATCTGGATCGGCCAGGGCAACGACATGGGCGACTCGATTGCCATCGGCGATGCGGCGGATCACATCGCTGGTTTCTGCTTGCTCAACGACTGGTCGGCGCGGGACATCCAGGCTTGGGAATACCAGCCGCTGGGGCCGTTCCTGTCGAAGAGTTTTATCACCAGCATCTCGCCGTGGGTCGTCACCGCCGAAGCGCTGGAGCCATTCCGCCGCGCCCAACCGGCACGCCCGGAAGGTGATCCGCTGCCACTGCCGTACCTCACCGACAAACGCGATCAGGAGGGCGGCGCTTTCGATATCGAGCTGGAAGTGTTGCTGCTCACCGAAACCATGCGCGAGCAAAACCTGCCGGCCCATCGCCTGACCCTGAGCAACACCAAACACATGTACTGGACCGTGGCGCAAATGGTCGCGCACCACAGCGTCAATGGCTGCCAATTGCAGGCCGGTGATTTGTTCGGGTCGGGCACTTTGTCGGGGCCGGAAAGCGGTCAGTTCGGCAGCCTGCTGGAAATCACCGAGGGCGGTAAAAAGCCGATCGAACTGGCGTCGGGCGAAGTGCGCAAGTTCCTGGAGGACGGCGACGAAATCATCCTGCGCGCCCGTTGCAGCCGCGAGGGTTTTGCCTCCATCGGCTTCGGCGAATGCCGTGGCAAAGTCGTGCCGGCGCGTTAAGGGGATCGGGTCATGGAACTCTATACCTACTACCGTTCGACCTCGTCTTACCGCGTGCGCATCGCGCTGGCGTTGAAGGGCCTGGACTACCAGGCCCTACCGATCAACCTGATCGCGCCACCCGGTGGCGAGCACCGGCAGCCGCCGTACCTGGCGATCAACCCGCAAGGTCGGGTGCCGGCCTTGCGCACCGACGATGGTGATCTGCTGATCCAGTCGCCCGCCATCATCGAGTACCTGGAGGAACGTTATCCACAGGTGCCACTGCTGTCTAAAGACCTCGTCGCACGCGCCCGCGAACGTGGCGTGGCGGCGGTGATCGGCTGCGATGTGCACCCGCTGCACAACGTCAGCGTGCTGAACAAGCTGCGTCAGTCGGGCCACGATGAACCGCAAGTGGTGGAGTGGATCGGGCACTGGATCAGCCAGGGGTTGGCGACGGTGGAGCAGTTGATCGGTGATGCCGGTTACTGCTTCGGTGATCAGCCGGGGTTGGCGGATGTGTACCTGATCCCGCAGTTGTATGCGGCGCAGCGCTTCAATATTTCGCTGGAGGCGTATCCGCGGATTCGCCGGGTTGCAGCGTTGGCGGCGACACACCCGGCCTTTATGAAGGCCCACCCGGCGAACCAGCCCGACACCCCGCAGTAAGCTGATCGTTCCCACGCTCCGCGTGGGAATGCCGCCATGGACGCTCCGCGTCCACTGTGACGCGGAGCGTCACGGGATGCATTCCCACGCAGAGCGTGGGAACGATCGTTCACAAACATAAAAACAAAACAGGTACCTCGCGATGCACAACCAGATTGCCAGCTTCCGGGCGGCACTCGACGCCCGTCCTGTGTCCCGTTATCAGTGGTTACTCCTTTTGCTGCTGGCATTGCTGCTGGTCACCGACGGCTATGACGCGCAAGTCCTCGGCTACGTCGTGCCGGCCCTGGCCCAGGATTGGGGCCTGGAAAAAGCCGCGTTCGGCCCGGTGTTCAGCGCCAACCTGTTGGGCCTGACCCTGGGTTCACTGGCGGTGACACCTCTGGCGGATCGCTTCGGCGTACGGCGGATTCTGCTCGGCTGTGTGCTGATCTACGCCACCCTTACGGTGCTGATGGTGTTCGCAAACTCCCTGAATACCCTGATGGCCGCGCGATTCATCTGCGGGATCGGCATGGGCGGGGCGATGCCCAGCGCCATGGCATTGATGTCGGAATATTCGCCGCCACGCCTGCGCACCTTGATGGTGACGCTGGCTGCTTGCGGCTTTTCGTTCGGCGGGGCAGCGGGCGGGTTTGTCGCGGCGGGTTTTATCGACAGCTTCGGCTGGCAAGCGGTATTCCTCGCTGGTGGCATCACGCCTTTGCTGCTGTTCCCGTTCCTGGCCTGGTTTCTGCCTGAGTCCTTGCCGCGCCTGCTGCGCGATGCACCGCCTTATGCGCGCTTGCGCAAACTCACTGCGCGGATGCTCCCGGACTGGCAACCACCCGCCGCCTCGATGGCGCAAAACGAGCAGGAACAGGGCAGCAAACTGACGGTGCTGGAGTTGTTCCGCAACGGTTATGCGCGGCCGACCTTGCTGATCTGGGCGACCTTTTTCGTCAGCCTGATCCTGCTGTATTTCATGATCAGCTGGTTGCCGACGCTGTTGCTGGAAAGCGGCTTGAAACTCAATCAAGCCAACCTGGTGACCTCAATGTTTCTGTTCGCCGGCACCGTCGGCGCGATCTGCATGGCCTGGTTCGCCGACCGCCTCAAAAGCAAGGTGCGACTGCTGGCGGGTGTGCTGACGGCGGCGGCGGTGTGCACGATTCTGCTCGGCCTCAATCACGACAACCCGCGTTATCTGGTAGCCAGCGTGATCGCCGCCGGGTTCTGCATCATCGGCGGGCAACTGACCCTCAATGCCTTCGCCAGTAACTTCTACCCGGCGCACGTGCGCGCCACCGGCACCGGTTGGGCGCTGGGCGTGGGGCGTTTCGGTTCGATCCTCGGGCCATTGTTTGGCAGCATGCTGCTGGCGATGCACATCCCGGTGCAGCAGATTTTCTTCTTCTGCGCGATACCGGCGGTGATTGCGGCGTTGGTCATCATTCAGGTGCGTTCGCCCCAGGAAACAACACCACCCCCTGTAGGAGCGAGGCTTGCCCGCGAAGACGGCGGGACATCCAACATTGATGTTGGCTGACCCACCGCTTTCGTGGGCAAGCCTCGCTCCTACAAGGGTTCAGTGAACGACTGAGTTTGGGGGCAGGTGCCCGAGGCGCTCGGTCAGGCGAATCCGCTGGATCGGGTCATCACTGAGCAACAGCGCATGCTCCAGGTCGAAGCGCTCGGCATTCGGGCAGTCGAGCCGTTGGTAGAGACTGGCCCGGGCCAGGTAATCGGAGGCGCTGCCGTTGCCCAGTTCCAGCACTCGCTCGGCGTCCACCAGGGCGCCGATGTAGTCGTCGTTGGTGAGGTGCAACTGGCGCAAGTTGCGCGACAGCCGCTGGAGCATGTGCACCGGGTCGGCCGTCAGCAAATGCTCGGCGCTGAGTTTGAGGTTGGGACCGTACTGACGCTGCAGCAGATCGCGGCAATCGTTGGGGTACAGTCGGCGCCCGCCACAGGGGTCGAGCAGGTGATCGGCGCCCTGCACCCGCAGCAGGAAATGCCCGGGAAAATTCACCCCCACCAGGGGAATCTCCAGCCTTCTGGCCAACTCCAGTGCAATCAGCCCCAGGGCCAGCGGCTGGCCACGGCGACGTTCCAGGACCTTATGGACCAATGCCACTTGCGGACGCAGTGGAGTGAAGTCGTCCTGGGCAAACCCCAGGTCATTCATGCGCCGCAATAACGGCTGGGCCAATTCGCTCACCGGCAGCATCGGCAGGCCTGAACTGACCCGTTGTTGCAGTTCCATGAAGTCCGCCAGCACCGCTTCGAGCTTCATCTGGGCATCGTGTTCGGCCGCAATCCACAGCGCCGCCTCGAACAGGGCGGGCGGTGAACGTTGCAGGCAGTCGAAGAAGCGTTGGCGCGGGGTCATCTGAATCTCCATGGAATGCCTCGTTTTAGCCCCGCCACCGGCTTTCGTCCAGTCCTGCACACAGGCGCCTGCAGGTTATGTCGCAAAGCCCTTAAAGACGCGCGGCTTATTCCGGTGCGCTTCAGCAATTTTCAGGCGCAAGCCTATACTGGCGACTACCAGAAGTGATTCGGGAGCCCAACGATGTTCGCTCTCATGCAAAGCACTCGCCTTGAATCGCTACACCTAAGCGTAGACCCGGTCACCGGGTTGAAGGCGGTGATTGCCATTCATAACAGCCGCCTGGGGCCCGCCCTGGGCGGTTGTCGTTATCTTGCCTACCCCAGCGACGAATCGGCGGTCGAAGACGCGGTGCGCCTGGCCCAAGGCATGAGTTATAAGGCGGCACTGGCCGGCCTGGCCCAGGGCGGCGGTGTGGCGGTGATCATTCGCCCGGTCCACGTGGAAAACCGTGGGGCGCTGTTTGAAGCCTTCGGGCGTTGCATCAATCAGCTCGACGGCCGCTACATCACCGCCATCGACAGCGGCACCTCGGTGGCGGACATGGATTGCATCGCCCAACAAACCCAGCACGTCACCAGCACCACCTCTGCCGGCGACCCCGCGCCCCACGCCGCGATGGGCGTGTTCGCCGGTATCCGCAGCACCGCCATGGCGCGTTTGGGCAGCGACAATCTCGAAGGCTTGCGCGTGGCGATTCAGGGCCTGGGCAATGTCGGTTTCGCCCTGGCCGAGCAACTGCACGCGGCCGGTGCCGAACTGCTGGTCAGCGACATCGACCACGGCAAGGTGCAACTGGCCATGGAGCAACTGGGCGCCCATCCGATTGCCAACGATGCCTTGCTCAGCACCCCCTGCGACATCCTCGCGCCGTGTGGCCTGGGCGGTGTGCTCAACAGCCATAGCGTGACGCAACTGCGCTGCTCGGCGGTAGCGGGTTCGGCGAACAATCAACTGACTCATCTGGATGTTGCCGATCAGCTGGAACGGCGGGGGATTCTGTATGCGCCGGATTATGTGATCAATTCCGGCGGGTTGATCTATGTGTCGCTCAAGCATCGGGGCGAGGAGTTGGCGACGATCACGGCGCACCTGTCGAAAATCAGTTCGCGATTGACCGAAGTGTTTGCCCACGCGCAGGCGGAGAAGCGTTCGCCGGCGCGGGTGGCGGACGAGTTGGCGGAAAAGGTTTTGTATCGGTAACGCCCCGAGCTGCCGAAGGCTGCGATCTTTTGATCTTGATTTTTGGACATGAAAAAGGCCCTGAGCCATTCGACTCAGGGCCTATTCAATTCGGGCCTTGCTTACTTGACGGCTTTAACCGCTTTCGCTGGTTTCACCGGCTCGGCGTCTTCAACCACCGCCACAGGTTCAACCACTTCAGCAGGCGCGCTCAGCAGTTCAGACAGTGCGTCCGGCTGGCTCTTGAACGCCTTGGCGAACACATCGCGGTTCTTCGCCATGTAGATCCCGGCTTCTTCGACTTGCTGCTCGCTCAGGGACGGAACGGCTTTTTGCAACACTTCGGCCAGCAATTCGGCCAGTTCGAGCATTTTGTCATGACGGTCAGCTTCGGCTTTATCCATGAACAAGCGCTCCAGATCTCGGCTGCTGCGGTATACCACTTCGACGGCCATTCACCACCTCACATGCCTTCACATTAAGTTGTCTTTGCGACTACTGTATCTATATACAGCTAAAAGGATAAGCGAATCCCTGCGCTTTGGGTAGTGGCTTTTTAATGTAGACCGAAATTGGCGTTTGTCAGGTGAATCGTGTTGTCCCCTTCGCGACACCACAAACGTGTCTCATGTCACGCGGCCACCATCTCAACTCACAACTCCTGGCCTTTTTTCTGCATGCAGAACAACCGTCACGTCCAACCCGCATCATCCGCTCGAACCGAGCTAAGGAAGAATCATCGTGAAAATCAACTGGGCCGAGAACCTGCGGCAGAACGTGCATCAACTGGCCGAGTCCCTGGGCAACCTGTTCGTCGAGACCTTCCACTACCTGGCGCTGTTCGCCATCGGTGCGGTCACCGCGTGGGCGGCGGTGATGGAATTCCTGCAGATGATCGAGGCGGGGCACATCAAGATCGATGACATCCTGCTGCTGTTCATCTATTTGGAATTGGGCGCGATGGTCGGGATTTACTTCAAGACCAACCACATGCCGGTGCGCTTCCTGATCTACGTGGCGATTACCGCGCTGACGCGTTTGCTGATCTCCAACGTCTCGCACCACAACCCGCCGGACATCGGCATCATCTACCTGTGCGGCGGGATTCTGCTGCTGGCGTTCTCGATTCTGGTGGTGCGTTACGCGTCCTCACAATTTCCCTCGGTGAAGATCGAACACCCGCAGCGCAAGATCGGCACGGGCTCCGGTGAGCATCCCGAGGTGGAGAAGGGCGAGATCTAAAGCCGCATGGCTGGCCGGCTGTGGCCTTTGATCTGTGGCGGCGGCAGATTGCGATTGTCGCCGTCGGTCATCGCTTCAAGGATGGCCACGGCGCTGTGGCCCTGTTCGATGGCGATGCCGAACTGGATGCTTTGCACCAGGCGCTTGAGGCGTTTGGGGTCGTTGCGTTGTTCGGCGCTGATCATCCGTTTGGCGACCACGCGGCCACTGTTGGAGAGCGTCAGCATGATGCTGCCGTCCAGACCCTGAATGCTCAGGTTGATCTGATAGTCCGGTGCAAAGGCATCGGTAATGAGCTGAAAAGGGTTGTCCATGATGCGTCACCGCCTGATTGAACGTGCAGTTGTTGACCGGCCATGATCGGGTTGGTTCGCAATACCAGACCATCGGCCATTCCATAGCCATATCGCCATCATCGCTTTGTAGGAGCAGTCTTCGGCAGCGCCTACAGGGACGTAGCAAGGGGCATGCCGGGAAAACGGTCGAACAATGAAACGGGCACAAAAAAGGCGAACGGTGATGTTCGCCTTTTCCGAGCTGCCCGTTTCAGGGCAAAAGCAGTGCGGGTGCAACGGAAGCGGTCAACATTCCACCCAGCTCACCGCCAACCCACCCCGTGAAGTCTCTTTGTATTTGTCCTGCATGTCGGCGCCGGTATCGCGCATGGTGCGGATTACCCGGTCCAGGGAAATGAAGTGTTTGCCGTCGCCGCGCAGGGCCATTTGCGTGGCGTTGATCGCCTTCACTGCGGCAATGGCATTGCGCTCGATGCACGGCACTTGCACCAGGCCGCCGACCGGGTCGCAGGTCAGGCCGAGGTTGTGTTCCAGGCCGATTTCGGCAGCGTTTTCCAGTTGCTCCGGGGTGGCGCCGAGCACGTCTGCCAGACCGGCGGCAGCCATGGCACAGGCCGATCCGACTTCACCCTGGCAGCCGACTTCGGCGCCGGAGATCGAGGCGTTTTTCTTGCACAGAATGCCGACCGCCGCCGCGCCGAGGAAGAACGCGACCACGTCATCGTCCGACGCGTCCGGGTTGAATTTCATGTAGTAGTGCAGCACCGCCGGAATGATCCCGGCCGCGCCGTTGGTGGGGGCGGTGACCATCCGTCCGCCGGCGGCGTTTTCTTCGTTCACGGCGAGGGCGAACAGGTTGACCCATTCCATGGCCGACAGCGTGGACGTGATGACATTCGGCTTGCCGATTTCCAACAGGCTGCGGTGCAATTTCGCGGCACGGCGCGGAACATTCAGACCGCCGGGCAGGATGCCTTCGTGCAACAGGCCTTGCTCAACGCATTCGCGCATCACCGACCAGATGTGCAGCAAGCCTTGGCGGATTTCGGCTTCGCTGCGCCAGGCCAATTCGTTGGCCATCATCAGCTCGGAAACCCGCAGGCCATGCTGGTTGCACAGCCTGAGCAATTCGGCGGCGCTGGAGAAATCGTACGGCAGCACCACGTCGCTGGCAGGCGCGATGCCGGACTCGGCTTCCGCCGCTTCGATGATGAAACCGCCGCCCACCGAGTAATACGTTTGCTCCCACAACTCGCCGGTTTCGCCGAAGGCTGTCAGGGACATCGCGTTGGGGTGGTAGGGCAGGCTCTCGTCCAGCAGCAGGAGATCGCGCTGCCAGTTGAAGGCAATGGTCGATTGGCCGGCGAGGGACAGTTCGCCGGTTTCCCGCAGATGCTGGATGCGTGAATCGATAGACGTCGGATCGATGCTGTCCGGCCATTCGCCCATCAGGCCCATGACGCAGGCGCGGTCGGTGGCGTGACCAACGCCGGTCGCCGACAACGAGCCGTAGAGGCGGATTTCTACCCGCCGTACATCGGCCAACAATTGTTGGTCGATCAGGGCCTGGGCGAAGGTTGCGGCGGCGCGCATCGGGCCGACGGTGTGGGAGCTGGATGGACCGATGCCCACTTTGAAGAGATCGAAAACACTGATAGCCATGCTAAAGCCTATACAAGCAATGGAAGAGAAATCGCTGCCATTTTTGTAGGACAAGCGCAATGTCGGCGATACTGCCCACCTCGGTCCTACGTGACCAACGAAACTTCCTAAGACAGCCTTTAGCAGGACTAAACGATGAGTCGTCAATTGCACGCCCAGACCTACGTCTGGCTGCACGTGTTTTCCTGTGCCGCGCGGCACTTGTCGTTCACCCGTTGCGCCGAAGAGCTGCACATCACGCCGGGTGCGGTCAGCCAGCAAATCCGACAGCTGGAAGAGCGTCTGGGTTTTCGCCTGTTCCACCGTCGCGCTCGCGGCGTGGAATTGAGCGCGGAGGGCCAGCGACTGGCTATTACGGTCAACGAGGCGTACGGCAGCATCGACGCGGAATTGCGACGACTGGACGCCGGGATGATCAGCGGGACTTTGCGCTTGCGCTCTATTCCGTCATTCCTGAGCAAGTGGCTGACCCCGCGCCTGCCACGCTTGCAGCAACGTTTTCCGGACATTCAGTTGCGCCTGGTCGCCGAGGACAGCAGCGTGCCGCTGCACGAAGGCGACTTCGATCTGGCCATTGACCTGAACGACGGCAGCTATCCCGGTTTGTTATCCACCGCCTTGCTCGATGAGCAGATCTTTCCGGTCTGCGCCCCGAGCCTGCTGCGCGGCCGTCCGCCACTGCACGGCCCGGCGGACCTGATGCATTTTGCGCTGCTGCACGACATCACCGCCTGGCGCGGCAGCTACGAGTACGCGGAGTGGGAGTTCTACCTCAACGCCATCGGCTTCGAAGGCGCCGACGTACGGCGCGGGCACACCTTCAATCGCAATCACCTGACCATCGAAGCGGCGATTGCCGGCATGGGCGTGGCGATTGCTCGGCGAACCTTGCTCAACGATGAGCTGGAGCGGGGGACGTTGATTGTGCCGTTTGGCCTGGCGGTGCCGAATCACAAACGCTACATGCTGCTGTATGCGCCGGGGGCGCTGAGCCATCCGGGCGTGCGCGCGGTGCATGATTGGCTGGTAGAGGAAGCGGGGATTTTTCGCAGTCTGCATCCACTGGCGGAGCAGCAGATGTGAGCAATTGTGACAAGGAAGCGTGGCGACCCAACTCCCGACCTTAACAGCGCTTTTGGCCGTTGTCCGGCTTTTTTTGCGAATCCATATTTATCTTTTTTTAGGGGTTGAAATGTTCTGCGCACAGACCGATTGTGTAAGTAAGAGGCCACGGTGATGACGCCCAAGGGCAAGCCGACCGGCCTCTCGCGAGCTAGCTGAAATAAGGGATGAACTATGCAAATCCAAGTCAACAGCGATAACCATATTCAAAGCAGCATCCGACTGGAGGAGTGGGTACGTACTACCATTGAGAGCACGCTCGAACGTTACGAAGAGGACCTGACCCGCGTCGAGGTTCACCTGCGGGACGAAAACGGCGACAAGCCCGGACCGCATGACATGCGCTGCCAGCTGGAAGCGCGGCCTAAAGGCCACCAACCGATCTCGGTGACCCATAAAGCCGATACCCTGGAACAAGCCATCGACGGGGCGGCCGAAAAACTCGAACACGCGCTTGAGCATCTGTTCGGCAAATTGCGGGGCAAACCACGTGCCGCTATCGTGCCGTTCGAGAGAGTTGCAGCCGATGCGCTGCTGGAAGACGAGTTTCTAGAGAACGAACAGGCTGCACAAAACGGCTGAGGCCTGATTCACTTTTTACCTTTCCACTGACAAACGGGTCTGCTTATGCAGGCCCGTTTTTGTTTCCGGTGTTCACCAGCCCAAGTAGCGATAGATGATTCTCATCGGAGTCTTTTGCGTATGAGAATTTTTATCATTAGTATTGCGGCCTTGTTGGTCTCGAGACATTCACGAGGCCTTACCCGGTTTCAAGGTCGAACCATGAAAGGCAACAGCCGCACGCTCCCCGTTTCCTACCGACTGGCGGTTACCTCGCGGGTGTTGGCTGCCGTGCTGGGCGGTTATGTCGTGGCCGCGTTGGCGAGTGTCAGCCTGAGCCTGCTGCTGCCCATGGCCCGCGCCGAAGCGGTGGTCACCGGGATGATGACTTCGTTTCTGGCGTATCTGGTGGCGGCGCTCTGGTGTTTTGCCTGTCGCAGTGCCTGGCAGGCGTGGTTCGGCATGCTCGTGCCGAGCCTGGTGCTGGGCGCGGTGTCGGGGCTGGCGCACTGGGCGGGCCAGCCATGAAAGAGGGCTTTCGCCAGACCATGGCCTGGCTGCACACCTGGGTCGGCTTGATCTTTGGCTGGTTGCTGTTCGCGATTTTCCTGACTGGCACCCTCGCGTATTTCAAGGCCGAGACCAGCCACTGGATGCAGCCGGAGATTCCTGCGCGTTCGGTGTCTTCTGAAGCCAGCCTGACCCTGGCGCAAGATTATCTTCAGCAGCACGCGCCCAACGCTTCCCGCTGGCTCATCGACCTGCCGACCGCCCGCGAGCCCGGCCTGACGGTGCGCTGGCAGCAAGCCCCGGCCGAACCGGGCAAGCGCGGCCAATTCAGCAAAAAGACCCTCGACCCGCAAACCGGTGCCGAAGTGCAGGGCCGGGCCACCATGGGCGGCGACTTTTTTTACCGCTTCCACTTCCAGCTGCAAATGCCTTATCCGTGGGGCCGCTGGTTGTCGACCGCCGCCGCGATGCTGATGTTCATCGCGCTGATCACGGGGATCATCACGCACAAGAAAATCTTCAAGGACTTCTTCACCTTCCGCCCGCGCAAGGGCCAGCGTTCCTGGCTCGACGGGCACAACGCGGTGGGCGTTCTGGTGTTGCCGTTTCACCTGATGATCACCTACAGCAGCCTGGTGATTTTCATGTCGATGGTGATGCCGGCGGGCATTCTTGCTGCGTACAAGGGCAATGCCTCGGCGTTTTTCGAGGAGGTATTTCCGGCGGCCAACACGCCGACTGTTGCAGGCCAACCTGCGGCATTGGCGCCGCTGGCACCGTTGCTGGAACGGGCTCATGAGCAATGGGCTGAAGGGCGTGCCGGTCGCCTGGCCGTGAACAACCCAGGCGATGCGAATGCCTCGGTCATCCTGGAACGCGATGGCGCCGACGGCGTGGTCTACGATTTTGGCCGCGCGCTGACGTTCAACGGCGTCACTGGCGAGCTGCTCGGCACGCCACCGGAACAACCGATTCCAATGGCAATCGCCGGCGGTTTCTACGGTTTGCACATGGGCCATTTCGCCGGCCCGGTGTTGCGTTGGCTGTACTTCATCTGCGGGTTGGCCGGCACGGCGATGATCGGCACCGGGCTGGTGATCTGGCTCGGCAAGCGTCAGCTCAAACATGCCAAGAGCGGCGTGATGCCCTTCGAATTGCGGCTGGTGGAAGTGCTGAACATCGCCAGCATGTCGGGGCTGGTGATCGCCGTGGCGGTGTTCTTCTGGGCCAACCGCTTGTTGCCGGTGGCGCTGGCGGAACGAGCGGATTGGGAGGTGAACAGCTTCTTCATCGCCTGGGGTTTGAGCGTGCTGCATGCGCTGGTCCGCCGTGGTCGCGCGGCGTGGGTCGAGCAACTGGCGTTGGCCGCGGTGCTGTTCTGCGCGGTGCCGTTGCTCAACGGGTTGACCACGCCGTACAACGTGGGCGTGTCCCTGAGCCAAGGCGATTGGGCCATGGCCGGTTTCGATCTGACGTGCCTGGGCAGTGGCCTGTTCCTGGCGTGGGCTGCGTGGAAAATGCGGCGTGTGGAGAACACTGCACCAGTCACCCGCCGCCCCATCTCCCTTGAGCGCGAGGCGACCTGAATGCTGCTGGCCCTGTTGCTCTGCTACGGCGGATTTGCCGCGCTCTGTCTGTCGATGGATCGGCATCACGTCGACCTTCTGGGGCGCAAGCCATCGGCCAGGCGCCGACGCAATATGAGACTTGGCGGCTGGTTATTGCTGGCCTTGTCGTTATGGGCGGCAGTGTCCGCGACCGATTGGGGTTTGGGCCTGGTCGAGTGGTTCGCGGTGCTGATGTCCAGCGCATTGTTGCTGGTGTTGCTGCTGCCGTATCGCCCGCGCCTGGCCTTGTCGTTGGCAGCAATGGGTTTGCTCGCCAGCCCCGTTTGCGCAGTGCTGAGCTGATGATCGCCAGCCCTCCGGAGTCCCACGATGACGAACATCGTGGCGCCCGCGCGCATTTTCTCCAGGTGTTTTTGTCCCAGCGTTCGCAGATGGAAGCGCTGGTGAGTCGGCGCGTCGGGTGCCGGGCGACGGCGGCGGACCTGGTGCAGGACTTGTTCCTGCGGTTCTGGCGTCGGCCACTGGTGCAAGTCGAAGAACTCAGCACTTATCTTTTGCGCTGCGCCGGCAACATCGCCATCGACCATTTGCGCAGCGAAGGCACGCGGGTGCGGGTCAACGAGGGCTGGATGCCGGACGCGCCGGACAGCCAGGGCAGCGAACCGCAAGCCGCGTTGGAGGCGGGCAATGATTTGCGCCACGTCGAAGCCGCGTTGCGTGCGTTGCCCGAGCGCACGCGGCAGATTTTCCTGCTCAACCGCATCCACGGCCGCAAGTACGCCGAGATCGCCAAGGCCATGGGTTTGTCCCAAAGCGCCGTGGAAAAACATATGATGCGCGCCCTCGACGCCTGCAAGGCCAGCCTGCGGGAACCCGAACCGCGTACGCCAAGGAAAGCACCGTGACCCACGCCGAACGCGTCACCCCGACGCCCGCCCAGGAACAGGCCGCTTTCGCCTGGCTGAGCCTGTTGCACGATCAGCCGAGCACTGGCGATCAGCTCACGTTCAGTCACTGGTTGCAGGCCGATCCTGCGCATGCCGAGGCCTACGCCCAAGCGCAAGTGGTCTGGGAATTGAGCGAAGTGCCGGCGCGGACATTGGCCGATGAAGAGGCGTTTGCCCTGCTGGGGTATCTGAATGCGATGGACCGTTCGAAGCGCTCCAGCGTGCGGCGCTGGTCCGGGGCGCTGGCGATGGCGGCGTGTCTGATGCTGATGGTCGGCGTCGGCGCGGGGTGGCAGCCGCTGCGTTGGGCCGATGATCTGGGCGCGGATTATGTGTCGGCGCCGGGGCAAATTCGTACGGTCACCCTGGCTGATCAATCGCAAGTGACGTTGGATGCCGACAGTGCGATTGCCGTGGATTTCAGCCACGGCGAGCGTCACGTCGAACTACGTCGCGGCGCCGGTTTTTTCAGCGTGACCCACACCGGCGAGCCGTTTGTGGTGGAGGCCGAAAAGGGCCAGGCGCGGGTGCTCGGCACTCAGTTTGAAGTGCGCCTGCAACCTCACGGTGCGCAGGTGACGGTGTTGTCCGGGCGGGTCGGCGTCACGGCGGAGCGCGGCGCCGAGCAGCAAATCCTCACCGCGGGCCAGCGGGTCGCCTATGCCGATGGCTCGGCGGAAAAACTGCAGGCCGTGGACAGTGAGGCGCAATTGGCCTGGCGCCAGGGCTGGCTCAATTACTACAAGGCGAGCCTGGCGGAGGTGGTGCAAGACCTGCGGCGCTATTACCCGGGGCGGATCTTGCTGCTCAACGATGAACTGGCGGCGCGGCGGGTCAGCGGGAGTTTTCCGAGCAAGGATCCGCAGGCGGTGTTGAGTTCGTTGCAGGGGGTGTTGGGGTTTGAGCAGCATCACGTTTTGGGGCAGATGATTATTTTGCGTTAGGCGGCTGGCCTCTTCGCGGGCAAGCCTCGCTCCTACAAAGGGGGCGTTCGCATGTTCGGAATAAACACCCATCCCCTGTAGGAGCGAGGCTTGCCCGCGAAAGCGCCAGACCAGACACCACAAAACCCAAGATAAAAAATATTTTCAAAATAATGATGAGGTAAACCCTAACGCCATCCGTGTAGTGACTGAAACTGCGAGTCATTCGCATCCCGCTGCGGTTCTACACAGGTCATGAGCAATGAAGTCCAGGGCAAAATCGGGTTCGGTCAAACAATGGTTCGGTGCCTCGGCGCTGAGTTTTTCGGCAGTGGCATTGCTGCCGCTGAGCGTGGCCATCGCTGCTGAAACCACCAGCACGCAACAGCGCACGCAATTCAATTTCGCCATCGCCGCTAAACCGTTGCCCCAGGCCCTGAGCGACTTCAGCCGCATCACCGGCACCAGCGTGGTCTACACCGATGAAGCGCCCTACGGCCTCAACGCCCCGGCGCTCAATGGGCAGATGAGCGCGGAACAGGCGATCCAGCGCCTGCTCAGCGGATCGGGCTTCACCTTCCGCCGCACCGACGCCCACACCCTGGCGCTGGAACCCGTGCCCACCGAAGGCACTCTGAACCTGGACGCGACCACCATCACCTCGGTGCTGGACCAAACCCAGAGCTACCAGCCACCGCCGACCAGCAATGTGATGCGCAGCTCGGCGTTGCTCCAGGAAACCCCGCAAACCATCAACGTGATCCCGGCCCAAGTCATTCGCGATCAGGCGCCGCGCAATCTCGATGATGCGCTGGCCAACGTCAGCGGCATCACCCAGGGCAACACCCTGGCCAGCACCCAGGACTCGGTGATGACCCGGGGTTTCGGCGACAACCGCAACGGCTCGATCATGCGCGACGGCATGCCGATCGTGCAGGGCCGGGGCATGAACGCTACGGTTGATCGCGTGGAAGTGCTCAAGGGCCCGGCGTCCTTGCTCTACGGCATCCAGGACCCGGGTGGCGTGGTCAACATGGTCAGCAAGAAACCCGAACTGACCCAATACAACGCCCTGACCCTGCGCGGCTCGACCTACGGCGACGGCAAGAACGGCAGCGGCGGCGGCCTCGATAGCACCGGCGCGCTGGGCGAGTCCGGGCTGGCCTATCGCATGGTCCTGGACCACGAAGACGAAGATTACTGGCGCAACTTCGGCACCCACCGCGAAACCCTGGTGGCGCCGTCCCTGGCCTGGTTCGGCGAAAGCACCAAGTTGCTGTTCTCCTACGAACACCGGGAATTCCTCACCCCGTTCGACCGGGGCACGATCATCGACCCGCGCACCAACCACCCACTGGATATCTCGCGCAACGAGCGCCTCGACGAGCCGTTCAACAACATGGAAGGGCGCTCGGACCTGTATCACTTCGAGGCCGATCACGCGCTCAACGACAACTGGAAAGCCCACTTCGGCTACAGCTGGAACCGCGAAACCTACGACGCCAGCCAGGTGCGTGTCACCGCGATCAACACCAGGAACGGCACCCTGACCCGCAACATGGACGGCACGCAGAATGCGATCAGCACCGACCGCTTCACCACCGCCAGCCTCGAAGGCAAAGTGAACGTGTTGGGCCTGCAGCACGACCTGGTGTTCGGCGTCGATGACGAGTACCGCAAGATCTACCGCGAAGACCTGATCCGCCAGAAAAGCCTGAGCACCTTCAGCTACGTCAACCCGGTGTACGGTCGCGAAGTCGCCGGCACCACCGTCAGCCCGGCGGACAGTGCCCAGACCGATCAACTGCGCAGCGATTCGATCTTCGCCCAGGACTCTATTCACCTCACCGACCAGTGGATCTTTGTCGCGGGCGGGCGCTTCCAGGAGTACGACCAGTACGCCGGCAAAGGCGTGCCGTTCAAGGCCAATACCGACAACAACGGTCAGAAATTCGTGCCGCGCGCCGGGCTGGTGTATCGCTACACCGATGAACTGTCGTTCTACGGCAGCTACACCGAATCGTTCAAACCCAACTCGACCATCGCACCGTTGAGCGGCAGCACCGTGGTGCTCGACGGCAGCATCGCACCGGAAGAAGCCAAGTCCTGGGAAATCGGCGCCCGGCTCGACATGCCGGGCCGCATCACCGGTGATATCGCGCTGTTCGACATCAAGAAACGCAACGTGCTGATCGCCAACGCCGAAGGGCCGACCACGATCTACAGCGCCGCTGGCGAAGTACGTTCCCGTGGTCTGGAAATCGATCTGACCGGCCAGCTCACCGACCGTTGGAGCATGATCGGCAGCTACGCCTACACCGACGCCGAAGTCACCGAAGACCCGGACTATAAGGGCAAAAAACTACAAAACGTCGCCAAGAATACGGGCTCGCTGTCGGCCGTCTATGACTTCGGCACCCTCATCGGCGGCGATCAGTTGCGGGTTGGCGCGGGGGCGCGGTATGTCGGCGAGCGAGCGGGGGATGCGCCGAATGATTTCGACCTGCCGGGCTACACCGTGGCCGATGCCTTCGCCACCTACGACACCAAGGTCGAAGGGCAGAAGGTCAAGTTCCAGCTCAACGTGAAGAACCTGTTCGACCGCACCTACTACACCTCGGCGGCGAGCCGGTTCTTTGTGTCGATGGGGGATTCGCGGCAGGTGTCGCTTTCCAGCACGCTAGAGTTCTGATCTCAGACCGCGTCATCGTTCTTCGCGGGCAAGCCTCGCTCCTACAGAGGTACGCGTTCCTTCATGAGAATGCGATCAAATGTAGGAGCGAGGCTTGCCCGCGAAGAGGCCTTGAAGGGCGCCGATAATCTTCGGATCTAACGCAAAAACGCCTGCCGATACTCCCCAGGCGTCGCCCCCAACACCTGGCGAAACCGATTGGTGAAATGACTCGCACTGGCAAACCCGCACGCCAAGGCAATCTCCCCCAACGGCTGCGCGGTCGAACGTAACAACTCCCGCGCCCGACTCATGCGTCGCGCCAACACATACTGATGTGGCGGCAAGCCGAAACTCTCGCGGAACATCCGCGCGAAGTGGTATTCCGATAGCGCACACAACCCGGCCAGTTGCCCCAGGCTGATGGCGTCGGCCAGTTGATTGTCGATGAACTCCACCAACTGCCGCCGCTGATGCGCCGCCAGTCCACCCTTGAGCCGTAAACCCTGGCGCATGCCGACCTGGCTGAGCAGCGCGTGGCTGAGCATTTCGTGGGCCAGGCTGCTGGTCAGCACGCGTTCGCCCGGTTCTTCCCAATTGAGCGTGAGCATCTGCCGAAAGCGCCGGGCTTGTTGTGGGTCGTCGAGGAAGGTGCCTTCACGCAATTGCAATTCGCGCGGTTCGCGGTCCAGCAGCGTGACGCAGCCGAGGGCGAATTGTTCGGGGCTGAAATACAGATGGGCCAGGCGAATGTCGCCATTGATGACCCAACCTGACTGATGCTCGGCCGGCAGGATGCACAGCTTGTCGGGGCCACCCTTGGTGCCGGGCTGATCACGACGAAAGGTCTCGGTGCCGCCGGCGATGTAGCAGGACAGGGTGTGATGGCTCGGCGCTTCGTAGTCTTGAGCGTCGTGATGGTTGCTCCACAAAGCTGCAGCCATGCCGTCACCGAGCTCGGCGCTGTGCTCAAGGCGAGCATTGGGCGAGCGGTTGAGGGCTTGAAAGACTTGCAGGGTTTCCAGTGCGGGCATGATCGTTTTCTCTCCAACGCCTTGCATCCTACTCCGTAGACCCTGGCCTGCCAGCCCGCGGGCCGACAAAAGCGCAAGTTTATGCAAGTGCGTGCACGTTTGGCGCAGCACACTGGAGCCCTAATCAAGCAATGCCCTTGTGGCGAGGACGCTTTTGTGGCGAGCGAGCTTGCTCGCGCTTGAGTGCGCAGCACTCACAAAATTGGCGACGGTTGCCGAGATTTTGGGGCCGCTTCGCAGCCCAGCGCGAGCAAGCTCGCTCGCCACAGAAATGTACTCGCCACAAAAGCGTACTCGCCAGAACAGCGTGCCGCGTTGCCCCTCCAGGAGTTTTGCCATGAACCTGTCTTTGTACCTGTTGACCGTGCTGATCTGGGGCACCACCTGGATTGCCTTGAAATGGCAACTGGGCGTGGTGGCCATTCCAGTGTCGATTGTCTATCGCTTCGGCCTCGCCGCGCTGGTGCTGTTTGTGATGCTGCTGCTCAGCCGACGCCTGCAAGTGATGAACCGTCGCGGGCACTTGATCTGCCTGGCCCAGGGCCTGTGCCTGTTCTGCGTCAATTTCATGTGCTTCCTGACCGCCAGCCAGTGGATCCCCAGTGGTCTGGTCGCCGTGGTGTTTTCCACTGCCACGCTGTGGAACGCCTTGAATGCGCGGGTGTTTTTCGGTCAGAAAATCGCCCGCAACGTCTTGATGGGCGGTGCGCTGGGCTTGTTGGGGCTTGGCCTGCTGTTCTGGCCGGAACTGGCGGGCCACACTGCCAGCCCGGAAACCTTGCTCGGCCTGGGCCTGGCTCTGTGCGGAACGCTGTGCTTCTCGGCCGGCAACATGCTATCGAGCCTGCAACAGAAGGCCGGGCTCAAACCCCTGACCACCAACGCCTGGGGCATGGCTTATGGCGCGGCGATGCTGACCGTGTGGTGCCTGGTCAAAGGCATCCCGTTCGACATCGAATGGAATGCGCGCTACATCGGCTCGCTGCTGTACCTGGTCATCCCCGGTTCCGTCATCGGCTTCACCGCGTACCTGACGCTGGTCGGACGCATGGGCCCGGAGCGCGCGGCGTACTGCACGGTGTTGTTCCCGGTGGTGGCGCTGAATGTCTCGGCATTTGCCGAAGGCTACCAATGGACCGCGCCGGCGCTCGTGGGCCTGGTGTTGGTGATGCTGGGTAACGTGCTGGTGTTTCGCAAGCCCAAGGCACTTAGTGCTCAACCTTCAATGTCATGTAAATCAATAACGGCAAAATGAAATCGACAATATGCCGCGCCCAATCCTTGGCGTTCCACACTTGCGATTCATCCATGTCGAACCATTCGACACCGATCACTTGCATGCACACGTAATAGACGAAGATCGCAATTAACAGGCCGATGATGGATAACTTTTTAGCTTCGTGAAATACGTCGATGGATGCATGCCTGTGTTTAAAGAGTTGATAAGTGCCGAGCAGGCAGTAAGCGGTATACATAACTTCCAGGGTGATGATGAACCAGTAGATGCGGTGATGCAGAATCGGCGAGGTAATCGCCCGGTAGCTGATGTTAAGGTTCTCGCGGGTGGTGTCCATGCTCAGGATATGGCCGATATATTCATAGTTGGTGCTGTAGTCAATGATGTTGCTATATAGCACCAGCAGCCCAAAAAAACTCAAGAACGCCATGAGTGTGATTTTGCTGTATCTGATGAGTTGATCTGTGGTCAGGTAATTCAATGGATGGGCTCTCCGTAGCCAATACTCGTGATAGTCGAGTGAATGACGCGGAGTCTATAGCGTGGATAACTATTTTTGCGCTGGACTGAATTGCAAAGTGTGTATCGGAGTTAATCAATAACGGGCAAGTGTTTGTATAAACCTGCCCGTTTTTATTCAGCCTTTCCAGACCTGCGGGTTCACCAAGTCTTGCGGACGCTCACCGAGCAGCGCGCTGCGCAAGTTGGTCAGGGCGCGGTTGGCCATGGCTTCGCGGGTTTCATCGGTGGCGGAGCCGATGTGCGGCAGGGTGACGGCATTTTTCAACTGGAACAGTGGCGATTCGGCCAGCGGTTCTTTCTCGTAGACATCCAGGCCGGCGCCGCGGATCCGGTTGTTTTGCAGCGCTTCGATCAGCGCCGGTTCGTCCACCACGGGGCCGCGGGCGATGTTGACCAGGATTGCACTTGGCTTCATCAGCGCCAGTTCGCGGTGGCTGATCAGGTGGCGGGTTTTCTCGCTGAGCGGCACCACCAGGCAGACGAAATCCGCTTCGGCCAGTAACTGGTCAAGGCTGCGGAACTGCGCGCCGAGTTCCTGTTCCAGTTCGGTCTTGCGGCTGTTGCCGCTGTAGATGATCGGCATGTTGAAACCCAGCCGACCCCGACGGGCAATGGCCGCGCCGATGTTGCCCATGCCGACGATGCCCAGGGTCTTGCCATGCACATCGCAGCCAAACAACGGGGCGCCGACGGTCGCCTGCCACTGGCCGGCCTTGGTCCAGGCGTCCAGTTCCGCCACGCGGCGGGCGCTGCTCATCAGCAGGGCGAAGGCCAGGTCGGCAGTGCTTTCGGTGAGCACATCGGGCGTGTTGGTCAGCATGATCCCGCGTTCGTTGAAGTAGGCGACGTCATAGTTGTCGTAGCCCACCGAAACGCTGGACACCACTTCCAGTTTGGCGGCGTTCTCCAGCTGCGCGCGGCCGAGTTTACGTCCGACACCGATCAAGCCATGGGCGTGGGGCAGGGCTTCGTTGAACTGGGCATTGATGTCGCCGTTTTTCGGGTTCGGCACGATCACGTCGAAATCCTGTTTCAAACGCTCGATCATTTCGGGGGTGATGCGGCTGAAGGCGAGGACGGTTTTTTTCATGGGAATCGGCTCGGCGGGCGGTGGTGAATGCCAAGCACGCTAACATTCTTTCCGGGCGTTGCGCGAGGTCCCGGGCGGCATTGATCGTTCCCACGCGCAGCCAAGGAATGTCTCAACGGACGCTCCGCGTTCGGCTTTGGAGGGGACGCAGAGCGTCCCGGGCTGCATTCCCACGCGGAGCGTGGGAACGATCATCAACGATCAAGAGCCCGCTGGATGAGCGATCAATTCGCCAACCGCGCCCCGGCCAAGCTCCCGCTCAATTCATACGCCGCCAGTTCCGCCTGATGCGCCGCCAATATCTCCGGCAACGACCCACGCAGGTATTCGACCCAGGTCTTGATCTTGGCATCCAGGTACTGGCGCGAGGGGTAGATTGCGTACAGGTTCAATTCCTGCGAGCGGTAGTTCGGCATCATCCGCACCAGCGTGCCGTTGCGCAGCCCTTCAATCGCCGCATACACCGGCAACACGCCGACGCCCATGCCGCTGGTGATCGCGGTTTTCATCGCGTCGGCGGAGTTCACCAGAAACGGCGAGCTGTTAATGGTGACCATTTCCTGGCCTTCGGGGCCATCGAAGGTCCATTTCTCCAGCGGGATCACCGGGCTCACCAGGCGCAGACAGGCGTGGTTGAGCAAGTCGCTGGGTTTCTGGGCGCAGCCGTTGGCTTTTACATAAGCCGGGGAGGCGCAAACGATGCTGTAGGTGATGCCCAAGCGCTGGGAGACGAAGCCCGAGTCCGCCAGTTCGCTGGCGAGCACGATGGACACGTCGTAACCCTCGTCCAGCAGGTCCGGCACGCGGTTGGCCATGGTCAGGTCGAAGGTCACGTCCGGGTGGGTCTTGCGGTAGCGGGCGATGGCATCGATCACGAAGTGTTGGCCGATGCCGGTCATGGTGTGCACTTTCAGCTGTCCGGCGGGGCGGGCGTGGGCGTCGCTGGCTTCGGCTTCGGCTTCTTCGACGTAGGCCAGGATCTGCTCGCAGCGCAGCAGATAGCGCTTGCCGGCCTCAGTCAGGGCGATGCGGCGGGTGGTTCGGTTAAGCAGACGGGTTTGCAGGTGGGCTTCCAGGGTGGAGACCGCGCGCGAGACGTTAGCGGTGGTGGTGTCCAGTTGCACGGCGGCGGCGGTAAAACTGCCGGCCTGGGCCACGTAACTGAAGGCGCGCATGTTTTGCAAGGTGTCCATGGGGTGCTCTCGGGTTCGATGGCAAATTGTGACACGAAGTTACGGGGTCAGTGACCCCGACCAAGGGATTATCGCGTTAACGGTAACAAAGATTCACAGGAATCCCAGCTTATCGCCAACAAGGCCCACCCCTAGAATTGCGCCGGTCCCATGTAGGAGCGAGGCTTGCCCGCGAAGGGAGCGCCGCGGTGTATCAGTAACACCGCGTTATCGTTCTTCGCGGGCGAGCCTCGCGCCTACAGGACCCCTCTCTATTTCAGGAATTTTCAGCAGTGCCGCGTCGCATCAACAAAGCGCTCAAGACGCTCAGTGTTTTGGCTTTAACCCTGGCAATCAGCGGCTGCATCGGTACCGCAGGCATTGCCCCGCAGGGCAAGGCACTGGAGGCCGATTCCCTGGCCACCGATGAAGCCATCCAGCACGCCGCACAGGACGCTCACTGGCCCACCGCGCAATGGTGGCAGGCCTACGGCGACCCACAACTGAACCGCTGGATCGACCTCGCCGTGCAAGGCAGCCCGACCATGGCCATGGCCACCGCCCGGGTGCGCCAGGCCAAGTCCATGGCCGGCATCGCCGAGGCCGCCGAGTCGTTGCAGATCAATGGCGAATCGACCCTCAAGCGCCACAACTGGCCGACCGATCAGTTCTATGGCCCCGGCGAACTGTCCAACACCACGACCTGGGACAACAACGCCGCGCTCGGCTTCAGCTACGCCCTCGACCTCTGGGGCCGCGAAAGCAACGCCACCGAGCGCGCCGTGGACATGGCGCACATTAGCGCCGCCGAAGCGCGCCTGGCCCAGCTCGAATTGCAGAACAACATCGTGCGCGCCTACATCGAACTCTCGTTGCATTACGCGCAACGGGACATCGTCGCCGCGACGTTGCAGCAGCAACAGCAAATCCTCGATCTGGCGCAAAAGCGTTTGAACGGCGGCATCGGCACTCATTTCGAAGTCAGCCAGGCGGAAACCCCGTTGCCGGAAACCCATCGACAGATCGATGCCCTGGACGAAGAAATCGCCCTGAGCCGTAACCAACTCGCGGCGCTGGCGGGCAAAGGCCCGGGGGAGGGCGCGCAGCTGCAACGGCCGACCCTGGCGTTGGGCGCGCCGCTGAAACTGCCGTCGTCACTGCCTGCGCAATTGCTCGGCCAGCGCCCGGACGTGGTCGCGGCCCGTTGGCAAGTGGCGGCCCAGGCCCGTGGCATCGATGTCGCCCATGCCGGGTTCTACCCCAACGTCGACCTGGTCGGCAGCCTCGGCTACATGGCCACGGGCGGCGGCGCGCTTGAATTCCTGACCGGCAAGAAACTCAACTACAGCGTCGGCCCGGCGATCTCGCTGCCGATTTTTGATGGGGGCCGCTTGCGCTCGGAACTGGGCGAAGCGTCGGCCGGGTATGACATCGCCGTGGCCAAGTACAACCAGACGTTGGTCAATGCGTTGAAGAACATCTCCGATCAACTGATCCGCCGCGAGTCGATGGACAAGCAGCAGATGTTCGCCGCCGAGTCGGTGGCCACGGCGCAGAAGACCTACGACATCGCGATGATCGCCTACCAGCGCGGGCTCACTGATTACCTCAACGTGCTCAATGCCCAGACGTTGTTGTTCAAGCAGCAGCAGGTGCAGCAGCAGGTTCAAGCTGCGCGCCTCAGTGCTCATGCCGAGTTGGTGACGGCGCTGGGTGGTGGGCTGGGTGCCGGCGGTGATGTGCCGAAAGACAGCCAGACCGCCGCACCCAAAACCCCGGCCCTGCTTAAGAGCCTCTCGAATTGAACACACTGTTTCTGGCACACCCACATTTGTGGCGAGGGGGCTTGCCCCCGTTGGGCTGCGCAGCAGCCCCAAAACCGGCCAACGCGTTTTTTCAGGCACACCGCATCTACCGGTTTTACAGCGGCTACGCCGCCGAACGGGGGCAAGCCCCCTCGCCACAGGTACTCGTAGTTCCACAGGTTTTCGTGTGACTCAGGTTTCTTCTACATGAGCAGGATTTTGCCCACACCCCTGCGCTGGCTGTACTCCCTCGAATGGCGCCGAGGCTTCTACGACTGGGCACGCAGCGATGGCGTGACCTGGGTCTACATTTTCAAGGTGCTGTTCGCCGCGTTCCTGACCCTGTGGCTGGCCATGCGCCTGGAACTGCCGCAACCGCGCACGGCGATGATCACCGTGTTCATCGTCATGCAGCCGCAAAGCGGCCACGTGCTGGCCAAGAGTTTCTATCGCTTCCTCGGCACGCTCACCGGCTCGGCGGTGATGGTTGCGTTGATCGCGCTGTTCGCGCAAAACACCGAACTGTTCCTCGGTTCGCTGGCGATCTGGGTCGGCCTGTGCACCGCCGGTGCCGCGCGTTATCGCAACTTCCGCGCCTACGGTTTTGTGCTCGCCGGCTACACCGCCGCGATGGTCGGTTTGCCGGCATTGGCCCACCCGGACGGCGCGTTCATGGCGGCAGTCTGGCGGGTGCTGGAAATCTCCCTGGGGATTATCTGCTCGACCCTGATCAGCGCCGCGATCCTGCCGCAAACCGCCAGCGCCGCGATGCGCAACGCCTTGTACCAGCGCTTCGGCGTGTTCGCCTTGTTCGTCACCGACGGCTTGCGCGGTCGCAGCCAACGCGAGGCCTTTGAAGCGAGCAACGTGCGCTTCATCGCCGAAGCCGTGGGCCTGGAAGGCTTGCGCAGCGTGACGGTGTTCGAAGACCCGCACATGCGCCGGCGCAACGGTCGGCTCAGTCGCTTGAACAGCGAATTCATGAGCATCACTACCCGCTTCAACGCCTTGCACCAATTGCTCGAGCGCTTGCGCAGCAGCGAGGCGGATCACGTGGTGGCGGCGATCAAACCGGGCTTGCAGGACCTCGCCGAATTGCTCGACGGCTTCAGCGGCCGGGCGCTGACCAACGCCGATGCCGCGCGCCTGGTCACGGCGTTGACCGCGTACAAGGAAGGCTTGCCGGCGCGGGTACGCAGCCTGCGGGCGACCTTCCAGGAGAGCGCGCCAAGCGACGCCGAACAACTGGATTTCCACACCGCCTACGAATTGCTCTATCGCTTCGTTGACGACCTGCACAGTTATGCACAGACCCACGCGTCCCTGGCCGATCACAGTCACGCCCGCGAACAATGGGACGAGCCGTTCACCCCACAAACCAACTGGATGGCGTCGGCCGCTTCGGGGATTCGCGCGGCGTTTATCCTGGTGGTGCTCGGCAGTTATTGGGTCGCTACAGCATGGCCGAGCGGGGCGACGATGACGTTGATTGCCGCCGCTACCGTGGGCCTTTCAGCGGCAACGCCGAACCCGAAACGCATGGCCTTTCAAATGGCTTGCGGCACCTTGCTCGGCGCATTGATCGGCTTCGTCGAGATGTTTTTCATCTTCCCGTGGATCGATGGTTTTCCGCTGTTGTGCGTAATGCTCGCGCCGGTGATCGTGCTCGGTTCGTTCCTCACGTCACGCCCGCAATACGCCGGGGTGGGCCTCGGGTTGCTGATCTTCTTCAGCACCGGTTCGGTGCCGGACAACCTCACGGTCTACAACCCCTACACCTTTATCAACGACTACATCGCCATGGTCCTGGGCATGCTGGTGTGCGCCGCCGCCGGGGCGATCATCCTGCCACCCAACAGCCGCTGGTTGTGGCGGCGGCTGGAGCAGGATTTGCGCGAGCAAGTGGTGTACGCGATCAGCGGCAAGCTCAAGGGCCTGGGCTCGAGTTTCGAAAGTCGCACCCGGGATTTGCTGCACCAGGCCTATGGCCTGGCGGTCGGTTCGCCGCAGGTGCAACGGGACTTGCTGCGCTGGATGTTCGTGGTACTGGAAGTCGGTCACGCGATCATCGAGTTGCGCAAGGAACAGGCGATTCTGCCGGTGCACCCGGCCTATGCCCAATCCCAGCCGTGGCGCCAGGCGATCCGGGTGATGGGGCGTTCGCTGGTGCGGCTGTTCCTGCAACCGAGCCAGAGCAATCTGGAGCGCGGATTGATTGCCGTGGATCACGCAATCAGCCGGGTGCAAGCCACCGACGAACCCTTCGCCCCGCACTTCGATACCTCGGCGCTGCGGCGGGTGAAGAGTTATCTGCACTTCATCCGCACCTCATTACTGGACCCGCAATCGCCGCTATCCGGTTACATGAAAGTTACGGCCAAAGGAGTTGAACATGCCGCGTGAAATCGCCTTCCACGGCGTGTACATGCCGACCATGACCCTGATGTTTTTCATCGCCGCGGCACTGGCCTGGGCGCTCGACCGCTTCCTGTCCGGGTTCGACTTGTACCGCTTTTTCTGGCACCCGGCGCTGCTGCGCCTGAGTCTGTTTACCTGTCTGTTCGGCGCCCTGGCGCTGACTGTCTACCGTTGAGAACGTTCCGATGAAAAAGCTCTTCAGCCTGCTCGCCACCCTGCTGGTGCTGGCCCTCGCCATATGGATCGGCCGGACGTTGTGGGTGCATTACATGGATACGCCATGGACCCGGGACGGCCGGGTACGCGCCGACATCATCAACGTCGCCGCCGACGTCACTGGCGAAGTGGTGGACGTGCCGGTGCGCGACAACCAACTGGTGAAAAAGGGCGACTTGCTGATGCAGATCGACCCCGAGCACTACCGCATCGCAGTCAAGCAGGCGCAGTCGATGGTGGCGTCGCGCAAGGCGACGTGGGAGATGCGCAAGGTCAACGCCCATCGCCGCGCCGACATGGACGCGCTGGTGATCTCCAAGGAAAACCGCGACGACGCCAGCAACATTGCCAACTCGGCCCTGGCCGATTACCAACACGCCCAGGCGCAACTGGAAGCAGCGGAACTGAACCTCAAACGCACCGAAGTGCGGGCGGCGGTGGACGGCTACGTCACTAACCTCAACGTCCATCGCGGCGACTATGCGCGCATCGGCGAAGCGAAAATGGCTGTGGTCGATATGAACTCGTTCTGGGTCTATGGCTTCTTCGAAGAAACCAAACTGCCTCATGTGCGGGTCGGCGATAAAGCGGACATGCAACTCATGAGCGGCGAAGTGCTCAAGGGCCATGTGGAGAGTATTTCTCGCGGGATCTACGACCGGGACAACCCGGAAAGCCGGGAGCTGATTGCCGACGTCAACCCGACGTTCAACTGGGTGCGCCTGGCGCAACGGGTGCCGGTGCGGATTCACATTGATGAAGTGCCGGAGGGGGTGCTGTTGGCGGCGGGGATTACGTGCACGGTGGTGGTGAGGCAGGGCGACGCGGCAGAATGAAGATCGTTCCCACGCGCAGCAAAGGAATGCATCCCGTGACGCTCCGCGTCACAGCTTGGGACGCAGAGCGTCCCGGGCGTCGCGCTACCACGGGAGCGCGGGAGCGATCGGGGGCTCACTCGCCGCTACAAAACGTCTCCTGCAAATGCCGCCAGACCACCCGCCCGGATGCGATCTTTTCAAACACCACCGTCGACCTGCGATCCGAGTGCAATCCCGTCGCATCAGTCTGCTTTTCGCGATAACTCACCGTCGCGCCATGCTCGTGCAAGGCAATCCCACGCAGCTCGCTGAGCTCAATCCTGAACCCGATCTTCTTGCCGCCCGCCATCCGAAACAACGCGCTCAACGCGCCCAGATCCAGCACCCGGCCCAACGGCGAGACCATGGAAAACTGCGGCGAGAAACGGCTCAGCAACCGATCCAGTGCGGCGTCGTCTTCTTCCACGGCAAACCACTGTTCAATCGCCACGTGGGCCTGGATCACTTCGTCAAAGGTAGTCGGTGTAGTCAGTCATACGGATTTTTCCTGAAGGGGATTTGAGGTTAGCAGGGCGAGGACGTTCGTCGAATCGAAGCGCAGGACGGCGGTCATGGGCACCAGTGTCAACAGGGCGGCGGCGAGGAAGCAATAGTTGAAACCTTGAGTGCCCAGCGCGCCGAGCAATGAACTCAACAGCGCCGCGCCGAGGCAGAAACCGAGTTGGCGATTGATGTTCCACAGGGCGCTGGCGTGGCCCATTTTTTCCGGCGTTATGCCGACAAAGGCCAAGGTCTGTGCAGTGACGCTGCACAGGCTGCCACCCAGGCCCATCATGGCGTAGGCAACGATCAGCAGTGGGCCGGCGGGTTGTTCGATGCGCATCAGCAGCACAATGCCAAGGCATTGCAACAGCATGCCGCTGATCAGCAACGGCTTGGGGCCGATGCGATTGAAACTGCGTTTGCCCAGCAGGATTGCCACCCCCGAGCCGGCCGCCCACGGCAACATCAGCGCGCCGATTTGCGCTGCGCCGAAACCGAGCTCGTGCAGGTACAACACGGCAATCAGGTTTGTCCCGGTAAAAATGCCGGGCACACAGAGGTAGATCAGCATCGCCAGGCGCAGTGATGGATTTTTGATCAGTTGCAGGTCGAGGATCGCCTCGGGTTTGCGCCAGCTGTCGCGCAGGTACAACGCGGCCATTGTGGCGCTGAGGATCAATCCGAGCCAGCCGAACGCACGGGTGCCGGGTTCACTCAACAGGCTCAGGGCGATCAGCAACAGGCTCAGGGCCGAGATCGCCAGCAGCAAGCCACGGGCATCCAGAGTCGGGCGTTCGGTGACGGCTGGATCGGCTTTCAGCCAGAGCAGGCCGAGGCCGAAGGTGAGCAGCGCCACCGGCAGGTTGAGGTAGAAAATCCAGCGCCAGGACAACGTCTGCACGATCAACCCGCCGGCCATTGGCGACAAGGCCGGGACCATCAGCGCCACCAGCAACACCACGCCGGTGAAATGCGCACGCTGGGCCGGTGGAAACTGTCGATAGGCTAAGGCCTGGCCGACCGGGAGCAATAACCCGCCACCGAGCCCTTGCAGCAGCCGCCAGCCGATCAGGCCTTCAATCGACCCGGCCTGGGCCACCAACGCCGAAGCGATACCGAACAACAGCAAGGATGCGAGGATCAGCCGCCGCTCACCGATCCGCGCCGCCAGCCACACGCTCATCGGAATGATCAGCGTCAGCCCGAGCATGTAGGCGTTGCTGATCCAGGCCAATTCGGTGACCGAGGCATGCAGGTCCCGGGCGATGTCGGGGTAGGCGATGCTGGCGACAAACATGTTCAGCAGGTCGAGGGCGAACCCCAACAGATACACGAGCGCGACTTTCGAGCGATAGGCCATGGCCACTTCCCTGTAATGAGGTGTGCAGGGTAGGGCGCTGGCGAGGTTAGGAAAACGCTGGTTTGGCTGCTAGTTTGTCAAAATTATTTTGACAAAGGAGTGAGGCGTCCATGGTCAGCCTCGATCGATTCGACACCTTCAAGGCCGTGGTCGAGGCCGGATCATTGACCGCTGCCGCCGATTTGCTGGGCCAGACCCGTGCCGTGGTCAGTTTCAACCTCAAGCGCCTGGAGGAAGAACTGGGCGTGACGTTGCTCACGCGCAACACCCGGCAACTGGCCCTGACCGATGCCGGCGAACGTTTCTATCAGCGTTGCCTGCGCACCCTCGACGAAGCCCGGCTGGCGATCGAGGAGGCCCGGTCCGAACATTCGCAGCTCAAGGGCGCCTTGCGCATCACCACCACCGTGGAGTTCGCCTTGGCCCAGGTGGTGCCGGCGCTGGAAGTATTTCGTCAGCAACATCCGCAGTTGAACATTCACCTGTCCACGTCCTCGACCCACGCCGACCTGATCTCCGAGCGGTTTGACGTGGCGATTCGGCTGGGGCGTATGCACGACTCCAACCTGCGGGCGGTGCAGTTGTCGACGTTCGAGATTTTTGCCGTGGCGTCGCCGGGGTTGATCGAGCGTTTCGAAGCCGCCGATACGCTGGCGGCCGTGGAATCGTTGCCGACCCTGGGGCATGGGCGAGTGCCGGAATTGACGGTGACCGACCCGGCCGGGACCGAGCATCTGTACCAGCCAAAACCGGGGAGCACCGCGATTGTCGCGGACAACTCGGCAACGTTGCGGGCCTTTGCGTTGACCGGGCAGGGCGTGGCGATCTTGCCGCAGTGGCTGGTTCAGGAGGATCTCGAAGCGGGGCAGCTGGTTCAGCTGCTGGCGGATCACCGGTTTGCCCAACAGGGGGTGTATGCGTTGTACCCGGACACCCGGCACCTGCCGCTGAAGGTGCGGGCATTTATTGATTTTATGAAGGGGTGGTGCTGAGGATTTTTGGTGATTGGGCTGACGTCTTCGCGGTCAAGCCTTGCTCCTACAGGGTTTGTGTCGTTCGCATGATTGGCGTACGACTCAAAATCCCTGTAGGAGCAAGGCTTGCCCGCGATGAACGGTGACGCGGTCTCAGAGCTGCCCCCGCAATCCAAACCGCTTCATCAGCCCCGACTCCAGCAACCCTTTGGGCAACAACCCCGCCAGCAACGGCAACGCCCGGCTGCCATTGCCGATGCGGATCAGCCGTGGCGGTTTTTCCTGCTGCACGGCCTTCAACAATACAGCGGCAAATTCACTGGCCGGGGTCGGGTTGTCCTGAGAGGCCTTGGCCCGCGCACGAATGCCTTCGCGCAGCGGCCACCACGGTGATTGTTCGGTGATCAGTTGTTCGGCTTCATGGCCGGCATTTTTGGCGAAGCTCGACGCAATGGCCCCGGGCTGGACTTCCATCACGCGGATGCCGAACGGCGCCAGTTCCATGCGCAACGCATCGCTCAAGGCATGCACCGCAGCTTTCGAGGCGCAGTAAGCACCGGCGAACGGCGTGACCAACACACCGGACACGCTGCCGATATTCACCACCAAACCCTTGGCCCGGCGCAGTACCGGGAACAGCGCGCGGGTGACGCCGACCACGGCAAACACGTTGGTTTCGAACTGGCGCTGCATCGCCGGCACGCCACCATCGAGCAGCGGCCCCATGGCGCCATAACCGGCGTTGTTGATCAGCACATCGAGGCCGCCATGTTGCTGGTTGATGCGCTCGCTCAATTGATCCAGCGCCGCGCCATCGTTGACGTCCAGTTGTACCGCCGTGAAACCGGCCGTCGCTAACGCCGCCACATCTTCAGTCTTGCGGGCGCTGGCCCAGACTTCGTAGCCAGCGTGCTTGAACACATCAGCCAGGGCGCGGCCAATGCCGCTGGAGCAACCGGTAATCAACGCAACGGGCATGGCGCGGTCCTTGTGCAAAAAGAAAGGGGGATCAGTCGGAGAAACTACCCTGCAAATGCTCGGCGCGAAACTCCAGGGTTTGCGGGCGATAGCCGGGGCGCAGCGGTGGCAATGGCAAGCAATCGTCCCAGTTGGCACCGGCCTGCAATTCGCCGGGGCCGCGATAGCGCGGGGCGGCGTATTGGTTGTCGGCCAGGTTCACGGTGTCGCCCGGTGCGTAGGCGGCGATGCGCCAGCGCAGTTCGGTCAGCGGCACGTCGTTACCGTTGTTCATGGTCAGTTGCAGCGGGCGATCCGCCGGGCAGTGTTCGGGGGCGTAGGTGATGCGCAACTCAAGACGCGCCAGTTGCTTGACCTCGCGGTTGTCCATCCAGATCACCCAGGTGGCGACCAGGCCCAGGCCAACGGCGGCGGCCACCGAGACGGGAAACGCCTTGGCGGGGTAGCGCAGCAACAGGATAAGCCAGGTGATGACCAGCAGGACGCCGATGAACATGTCGCACAACCTCGGGGAAAGAGAAGGTCATCCTACCTAAGCGCAGGTGCGGTTGGCGATGGGCGTGATCGTTCCCACGCGCAGCAAAGGAATGCAGCCCGGGACGCTCCGCGTCCCATTGGAACGCGGAGCGTCCCTTGAGGCATTCCCACGCATAGCGTAGGAACGATCAAAAAAAAGCCCCCGACCAACCTACTGCGGATAGGGAAAACGCAGTGGGCTCGACGAGGGCTTTTTATTTCGCTAAACGCTTACTGCGCGATGGTTTTCACCGACACGCCGCGTTCAATCGGGGTGGAGCGACCGTAGATATCTTCGAAGCGCTCGATATCGTCTTCACCCAGGTAGCTGCCCGATTGCACTTCGATGATCTCGAGTGGAATCTTGCCCGGGTTGCGCAGACGGTGGACCGAGGCGATCGGGATGTAGGTCGACTGGTTTTCGCAGAGCAGGAACACGTTCTCGTCGCAGGTCACTTCGGCAGTGCCGCTGACCACGATCCAGTGTTCGGCGCGGTGGTGGTGCATTTGCAGCGACAGGCACGCGCCCGGTTTCACCGAGATGTGCTTGACCTGGAAGCGGCCACCCATGTCCACCGAGTCGTAGGAACCCCACGGACGATAGACCTCGCAATGGTTCTGGGTTTCGCTGCGGCCCTGTTCGTTGAGGGTGTTGACCATCTGTTTCACGCCTTGGACCGAGTCCTTGTGGGCGATCATCATGGCGTCCTTGGTTTCGACGACCACGATGTTTTCCAGGCCGATCACCGACACCAGTTTGCCGTTGCCGTGGATCATGCAGTTCTTGCTGTCCTGAATGACCACATCGCCTTTGGACACGTTGCCATTGGCGTCTTTTTCGTTCACTTCCCACAGCGACGCCCAGCAACCGACATCGCTCCAGCCGGCGGTCAACGGTACGACGCAGGCGCGCTGGGTTTTTTCCATCACGGCGTAGTCGATGGAGTTGTCCGGGCAGCAGGCGAAGGTGGCTTCGTCGAAGGTGATGGTGTCGTTGTCTTGCTCGCTGCGCTCAAGGGTCAGCAGGCAGGTGTCGTAGATGTCCGGGTCATGCTTTTTCAGCTCTTCGAGGAAGCGGCTGGCGCGGAACAGGAACATGCCGCTGTTCCAGAAATAACCGCCGGATTCGACGTATTCGGTGGCGCGCTTGACGTCCGGTTTCTCGACAAAATGCGAGACGCGGCTGACGCCTTCGGGCAACAGCGAATCGTTGGTGGATTTGATGTAGCCGTAACCGGTTTCCGGTTTGGTCGCCGGTACGCCGAACAGCACCATTTCGCCGTTTTCCGCAGCGACGGTGGCCAGGGCCAGGGCGCGTTGCAGGGCTTTCTGGTCTTCCAGCACGTGGTCGGCCGGCAGCACCAGCATCAACTCGTCGCGACCTTCATTGACCAGCATCATCGCGGTCAGGGCCACGGCCGGCGCAGTGTTGCGACCGAACGGTTCCATCAGGATGCGCTGCACTTCCAGTTTTCGGGTGCTCAGCTGCTCGTTGACGATGAAGCGGTGGTCCTTGTTGCAGACCACGATCGGGGAGTCCATGCCTTCGAACACCAGGCGTTCCAGGGTTTGCTGGAACAGGGTGTGCTCGCCGGTCAAGGCCAGGAACTGTTTAGGAAACTGTTTACGCGAAAGCGGCCAAAGACGTGAGCCGCTACCACCTGACAAGATTACCGGAATCATGTTGTTACTCCTTAAAATCGATTTGGTTAGAGCTACGAACGTTCTGTCGTTTCACTCTTGTTCTTATTCCGTATCTCGATTGCCACCCGATCCCCTGTAGGCGCGTGGCTTGCCCGCGATGGCGGTCTCAAGGGCCTCATCGCGGGCAAGCCTTGCTCCTACACAGGAGCGCGGCAATCCAGAAAAATAGTTAGCGCGTCGAAACCGGGCGTTTTACCCACACTGGCGACAGGCTGCTGCCTTTACCGGTGACGTACAGCACAGCCGCTTCACCGCGTTCCAGGGCAACCGGTTTCACGTCGCCGACTTTGGTCGCGCCGTCGTACAGGGCCAGGCTGACTTTCACCGGGTTGATTTCACGCTCGCCACGGCCCTTGGCCGCGACCGACGGGATCACTTCGGTCTTGCCGTCAGCGGTTTTCAGGGTCAGGGCCTTGTCGCTCAGGTTCTGCACGCGGACCAGGGACTTCTGCTTGTTCTTGAACGGCGGCTCTTCGATCAGTTGCGGTGCGCCGCTGGCGTTGTTGACCAGGGTGTAATAGTGGTCACCGGCGAGTTTGACCGGCAGGGTCTGGCTGCCGACCTTGGCGCTGTAGTCGCCGCCCGGCATGAAGCTGAAGTCGCTGCTGGCCAGTGGCGCAACATCGCTCAGGTTGGTGGTGCCGACGGTGGCGCTGACTTCAGCATTACCGGCGTTGTAGACCCGCACGAAGGACGAGCCTTTCGGTGCGGTCGGGCCATAGAGTGCGGCGTCGCCAGCGAAGGCGGACATCGACAGGACGCTCATGCCAGCAACAAGAGCAAAAGTCTTCGCGAGACGGCGAGGAGTTGTAGTGAAAGTCATGGTAGTACCTCTCTCTTTCAGTTTTGCGCCCGGTCGGGCGTCTCGGATTTGGTGTTTGCGGCTACGTTTTGTTGGCGCACGCCAGCTTCTTTGAGCTCTGCGACCCACTGCGGGTCGGCGTCACCGATTTCGTTGTTCACAGGCAGATAACGTTCAGGAAACTCCCAGATCAGCACCTGTGGCGGGCTGTTCTTGAAAGCATCGCTTTTGAGGTAGCTGAGCATCGGCAGAATCGGGCCGTGGCCGTCTTCGGCGTAATTGACTACGTCGCTTTTCAGCGCTTGCTTCAGCGCGCCGACGAAGTTCCAGTTCGGGTTGGCGCTGTAGCTGGTGCCGATCAGGGCCACCGGCACTTCGTTGTTGGCGAACAAAGCGTCGTCAGCGGCAGGCTGGTCGTCAGCCGCCACGGTGTTGCGTTTCTGCAGCGGCTCGGTGGCCGGCATCAGGTTTTCGAACAGCGGATCCAGCGGCAGGAACAGTCGCAGATCGCCCTTGTGGGTGACTTTTTCCGCCGGTGTCGTGACGAAGTTTTGCGGTTCGCCGCTGAGCGGGGTTTTCGCGGCAATGGTCTTGGCCAGGGTTTCGGCGGCGATTTGCGCGCCTTCCGGGGTCCAGTGGGTGTCGGTGCGCAGGAACACTTGCTCACCCGCAAGCTTGGCCTGATTGAACGGGCCGAGCAGGTCGGGAGCGAGGATCTTGTCCGCCGCTACACGAGCGTGGAAGTCCTGGTACAGATTGGCGTGGATGCTGGCCGGTTTCACTTCACCCAGGTGTTCCGGGTACAGGCGAACCTTGGCCGGCACGATCGCCATCACCAGCTTCACGCCTTTGGCTTTCAACTGTTGGCGCACGCCTTCGACCAGCGCGTAGTTGCCTTGCAGGTTCAGCTCTTCGTTGACGATCGGGTTGAATTCTTCATCGCTGTACAACCATTGATCGCGACCGAGCACCACGCCCGGACGGCCTTCGTTGAACAGTTTGAAATCCAGCGCGGCCCAGAGGTTGGTGCCCAGGCGCTTGATCGGGAACTCGGCGTCGTAGTGCGTCTCCACGGCTTTGGTCCAGCGGCCGTTGAGCACCGTGGTTTCGGCACTGGTGCTGAAACCGAAGAAGCTGCGCGTGGACCACAGGCCCAGGACCAACAGGGTCACCAGGAACAGGGCGATGTAGAGGATGCGTAATGAGCGGGTCATGGTCAGATCCCTCAGAACTGGAAGTAAAGGAACGGCGAGAAGCTTTGCGCCGAGAGTTTGAAAATCGAGGCGATGAACAACACCAGCACCAGCGTGCGCATCACGTAACGCGACCAGTCCGCCGTCCAGTAAGCCGGTTGCACAGTGGCTTCAACGCCAACGGTGTAGCCCGGTTCGTGGATGCTGCCCGGGTTGTCGCCCGGTACGGCTTTGATCATTCCAGGGGTCGCGGTGGCCGGGCCATCGGCCTCGACGTTCACCACTGGCTTGGTTTTTTCTGGCGGCAGGTTGGTGTAGAAGTCACGAATGCCGAAGAACGCCAGGGTCATGTAAGCCACCACCAGGGTCGCCACTTGCAGGCCGGTGAGGCTGGCCTGGTTGAGTTCCGACAGCGACCATTCGCCGAAGCTGAACATCGCGCCGTACATGCGACCGGCCACGTGCAGGTTTTCCGAGCGGAAGATTACCCAGCCCATCACCACCAACAGGAACGTCAGTGCCCAGCGGATCGGGTTGATGCTGCGTGGCGAGGTGTTCAGGCCCAACGCTTTTTCAATCGCCAGCCACATGCCGTGCCACGCACCCCAGACGATGTAGGTGATGTTCGCGCCGTGCCACAGACCACCGAGCAGCATGGTCAGGAACAGGTTGCGATAGGTCATCAACGTTCCTTTGCGGTTACCGCCGAGGGTGATGTACAGGTAGTCACGCAGCCAGGTGGACAGGCTGATGTGCCAGCGACGCCAGAACTCGGTGATCGACTGGCTGATGTACGGCTGCTTGAAGTTTTCCATGAAGCGGAAACCCATCATCAAGCCCAGGCCGATGGCCATGTCGCTGTAACCGGAGAAGTCGAAATACAGTTGCGCGGTGTAGGCCAGGGCGCCGAGCCAGGCATCGCCGGTTGTTGGCGCTTGCAAGGCGAAGCAATGGTCAGCCACCACTGCGAGGGTGTCGGCGATGAAGACCTTCTTGATGAAACCCTGCATGAACCGCGTGGCACCTTCGGAGAACTTGTCGAGGGTGTGGGTGCGGTTGTTGAACTGGTCGGCGAGGTCGCGGAAACGCAACACCGGGCCGGCAATCAAGTGCGGGAAGATCGCAACGAATGCAGCGAAGTCGATCAGGTTTCGGGTCGCCGGGGTATCACCGCGATAGACGTCGATGATGTAGCTGATGGACTCGAAGATGTAGAACGAGATCCCGATCGGCAACAGCACGTGGGTCAGGATGAACGGCGACAGACCGACCGACGTCATCATCGCGTTGATGCTGTCGACGCCGAAGTTGGCGTACTTGAAGTAGCCGAGGATGCACAGGTCGACGGCCACGCCCAGGAGCAACCAGCGTTGGGCTGGTTTGGTCCGAACGCCTGCCGCACCGACTTTGAGGCCGATCCAGTAGTTCCACAGCGTGACAGCGGCGAACAGCGCAAGGAAGTCCACGCGCCACCAGGCATAGAACACGTAACTGGCGATCAGCAGCAGCAGGTTGCGATAGCGAATCCCGCTCAAGTAATACATGCCGAGAAAGATCGGCAAGAACAAAAACAGGAACACATTGGACGAAAATACCATCCCGATCTCTCCATGTTTAACCAACAGTCAAGGGCCGCAGCCCCCCCAAACCCCCCACCGAAAAACGGGGGAATAACACTCAACTCAAATCTTGCGCTGACCCTGTAGGAGCGAGGCTTGCCCGCGAAGGCGGTGTGTCAGTCGACATCATTGGTGAATGTCAGACCGAATTCGCGGGCAAGCCTAGCTCCTACAGGGTTTTGCGTTTGGCTCTAGGAGCCTTTGTTGCCTTTTTCATTCGCCGGGTCGTAGACCTTGGTCAAGTCACCACCGAGGCGGAAGGTCTTGAACGGCTGCATCTCGTGCTTCTTCTCAAGCACATCCGGCGAGCAGGTGTAGAGCGAGCAGAACGGTTCGAGCCAGGCGAATTTCGAATCGACCTTGAGGTCGGTCATGTCCTGTTCCTTGCCGTTCTTCTTCTCGAACTCTTCCGGATCTTTCACCCCGGACAGCACGCGATCACCCAGGCGTTTCAGCGCGCCGTTGTTTTCCTGACGCAAATCCACACCGTTGACCAAGGCGAAACTGGCGATCATCGACAGTGGCGGCAGGGCGTAGTTGTGATAGGACAGGGCGCGTTGCTGGCGCTTGAGCTCGTTCGGCAGGAAGCCCTCGGCGTCAATCTGATTGGCGCCGACTTTGTATTCCTTCACCGACCAATCAAACAGGTCGCGACGGTTGGTGGCGATGGACGTTGCCATCACCGACCAGGCGGACCAGTACGAGTGGTTGTTGGTTTTGTCGAGCGGCAGGTTGTCCCAATCGCTGACCACCTGGTCGGCCATTTTGCTGAACCAGGCTTCGATCAACTGCGACTCTTGCTGGTGGTTGGCCAACGGATGCGAGTCGGAGAACTTCAGGCGAATGTACGACGACGCCATGCTGCCCAAGGCCCATTTGCGCATCGACTTGCCGGTGTGGTTGAAGTCCTTGGACATCAACGCATCGGCCTTGGCCCACGCGGTCAGCCAGTTGAGCGTGCATTCGAGTTGTTCCGGGCGACCGTCACGCATGTACTGCATTACGCGCTTGCTGGTGCCGCGTTCCAGTTTGGTGATGTCGGCGGTGGTGTCGCGGAAGGCTTTTTCCGACGCCACGTTCAGGGTCGAACGGGCCTTGTCGGAGCCTTCGTATTTGCTGCGAAATTGCAGGGCGCCGGTGTAGGGCGTCGGCATCGCATCACAGCCTTCGCTCTTGTCGCCGGTCTTCACTTTTTCAATCGGCGCGAAGTAGCCCTGGGGCGGACGCAATGGCGCGGCGGCCTGGGTGGCGCCGGCGAACATCGCCAACGTCAGCAGGGAGGGCGCGAGTAATCTTTTCAAAGTTCGGGTTTGCATGCAGGTCATAAGAGGGAGCCTCATTGTCCGGCCTGAGCGGTACGTTGCTCAGCACCAGAGAACACGTTGCGTTTGCAGATTTTCGCTTCGACTTTTTGTGGCGCGGCACCTGCTTCAGGGCCCTGGACTTCGACGGCCAGCAGATTCTGCGTGGCCCAGTCTTCGTCCGTGCGCAACTCAAAGGCGAAACGCCCGTCAGTGTCGGAGGTTTCCGGTTTTTCGATCTTGATGTCCTCGTGGCGACCGTTCATGTACCAGAGGGTGGCTTGCAGGACTTTCACCGACGTATCGGCGAACTGGATGTCGACCTGGTGACTGCCGTTTTGCAGGTTCAGGTTTTTGCTGTTGACCATTAATTCGTTTTTGCCCGGTTTCAATGTGGCGCTACCGGACATCTGTGCTTCCTTACCTTCGCAACCGTTGTCCAACAACGCCATCATCTGGCGGTAGATGGTTTCCTGGTCGAGGCGATAGAGCGGCGAGAATTCCCAGATGAGGATTTTCGGCGGCTTCTTCTGGAACTCGTCGCTGCCCAGGTACTGCAGCATCGAACCTTCCAGGCCACCGCCAGGGAATGCCACGTTGAGGATGTCGGCGCCGATGGCCTCTTCGAGGAAACCGGCGAAGTTGTAGTTCTTGCCACTGTGGCTGGTGCCGACCAGGGTGATCTCCGGATTGCCGGAGTCACTGAACAGATCGCCATCGGCCGCTTCGCCTTTTGGCTCCGTGGTGAACTGATCCATGTACTGGATCGCGTAGCTCGTGCCACAGAGTTGACCGGCCATGTTGTGTAATGTTCCGGTCTTGCCCATGCGACCCGACTTATGGCTCTCGAATTCGCGTTTCGGCACGTCGGCGAAGGCCGGCATTTGCTTGATTTGCTCACCGACGATTTTCGCCGTGCGCTGGGCGCCATACGGCGTCCAGTGTTGGTCGCCGCGGAAGTAGAAGTCGTGGGCGGGCAGGGTGTCGGGCAGCGACTCGTTGGTCAGCGGCGACAGGTCCGGCACGGTGTAGCCCATGGCGGCGAAACGGCCGAGCATGGTCTTGTAATTGCGCAGGGCCTTGTCGAAATCGTACTTGGCCTTGTCTTCCGGGTTGAGCTTGTTGCGGTTCACCAGGCCTCGGGTCGGCTGGTAGACGACGACCAGTTCCACGCCTTTACTCTTGAACGCATCGTGCAGTTCTTTCATGCGTTTGTAGCCGGCCGGGGAGGTATCGAACTCGGTGCGCAAGTCTTCTTGCGTACGGAACAACCAGTCGCCCTGGGCCTGCACCAGCGTGGTGAAGTTCTGCTGATACCGGGTGGTGTAATTCTTCGCGTCGTGGGCTTCCGGGCACAGGTTGCAGCACGGGTCGGCGGTGAACTTCGGCGCGGTTGCGCTAGCGGCGGCATCGTCGGCACGGGCCCCGGCGCTGGCCGCGAGAATGCCGGCGGTCAGGGCCGACAGGCTGAGTAATTTGATCAAGTGTGGGTGCATAAAATTATCCTCAGTCCTGCATTTCGGTCTGGCGTTCGACAGGGTCGATCAGCACGGCTTTCTGCTGGCGCACCAGCAGGTCGAGAATTTCATCCTGGCGCTCGCCAAGAATCCCGTTGAAGCTGATGCCACTGGATTTGGTCGGCGCGAGCATGGACACGCGGTACAACTCGACGCTCAGCGGCGAGTCAATGGCCAGCGGCCCGCTGCCATTGCCGGCCAGTTCACCGCCGACCACGATCAGCGACACCTGGGCGTCGAACGGGTCGAGCTTGATGTCTCGGTCGGTGTCGCTCAGGTCCTTGATGTGGCCGTAAACGCCGGTCAGGCCGTTGGCCATGGCGAGGTTTTCGTAGAGGCGAATGTTCACGCTGTTACGAATCCGGATGCCGTGGCGCTTGTTGCCCATCACCTTGTTGCCGTAGATCAGGTTGTCGGCACTCTCGTAGAGGGTGATGCCGTCGGTGTGGTTCTTGTAGATCTCGTTGTAGGCGATCAGGTTGTTCACGCTGTTACGGTCGATGACCAGCCCCGAGAGGTGGTTGTCGTAGCTGCGGTTGTTGAAGATGAAGCTGTCGTTGACCTCACGGGAAATGATGATCCCGTGCTTCTTCTTGGTCCCGTAGACGGTGTTGTCGGCGATGATCAGGCCATGCGACCGGTCATGCGGGTCAATGCCGTAGACGATGTTGTCTTTGTAGGTATTGCCCTTGACCACGAAGTCGCGGGTTTCGTAGCAGTAGAAGCCGTACCACATGTCCGAGAACTCGGAGCCGACGATCCAGCCGGTCGGTTCAGGGCGTTTGAGCACCTTGGCCATGTTCGGCGTGTACTGGGAAATACTCACGCCGTAGGACTTACTGTTGGCGTAGCCGAAACTGGCGATCTTGCTGTTCGCGATGTAGGTTTCGGTGCCGCCCCAGGACAGCAGGAACGGACGAAATTCTTTCGGCGTCTTGAACAGCGCCGGGCCGTTGTTCTTCTCGCTCCACCCAGTGATCTTGGTGTCGCGTACAAACAACTGGCCGTCGTTGACCAGGAACGAACCGGCCTCTTGGGACAGGCGCAGTTCCTGGGTCTGTTTGTCGATTTCGAGGATGCCCTTGCGACCGACCACGATCGGCAACTTCGCCAGGTACACGCCCGGCGAGGTTTCGCTGATGTACTTGGGTTCTTTCTTCGCCAGGTCCTTGAGGTTCATGTAGCCGTCGTCGACGAAGATCGCCTGCGGGATGCCGTGCTGACGCACCACCCACTCGGCCATCTTGTTGTCGCCGCCGATGAAGTCCTTCAAGGCGTCTTCCTGCATCATCCGGCGCACGCTGGCCTTGCCCGGTTTGCTGCGCACGATTTTCGCCGCGATGGCTTCGGCGGTGTAGCCGGACGTGTCCGGCAGCGTGGGCTTGGCCAGCTCCAGCGGCTCGGTCGGTGCGCTGCTGACGGTGTAGGTCTTGGCTTGTTGCAGCCCCTTGGCCAGGGTGGTCGGCTGGCCTTTTTGCGCAGGCGCCGTCGGCTCTGCACTGGCGAAGGCGACCGAGCTGGCCAGCAGCATCGCGCCGGCCAGCAAAGAGATCGAACCTCTCTTCGGATAGGTCATGTCGGGCACTCCTTTCGCGGCTCGCATCAGAAGCGCCAGATCACGTCGATGAACGCGCGGTGCATGTACGAATCGACTTCTTTGCCGTAGGCATCGCCGGGCTTGAACACACCGCCACGGAAACGCACCAGGGCCGAAGGCTCATCGATCGACTGGCTCAAAGCGGCAGGCAACAGCCCTTGCTTGAAGTACTTGGTGACCACCAGGTCCATTTCCTGACCGAGGTCTTTGTTGCCATCTTGCAGCGGCAGGGACGTGCTGGAGAGGATCGCGCCGGTGGCGTCGTCGGTGTTGTTCTCGACGGCGTTGATCCCGTTGCTGCCCACCGGCTTGCTGCCGTCCACGCGCCAGAACTTGTGGTACACGAGGCTGGCGTCGTATTCGTCGTTGAGCATCCACGAACCGAACAGGGTCGCGGTTTGCATGTTGTTCATTTCGCCACGGAAGGCTTCGCCGAAACGGTGCACCCGCGAGCGAGTACCGGTGTAGTTCGAGCGGTTGCTTTCCAGGCCGTTCTGTTGGTAATCGGCGCTGGCGCGGGCATAGGCTGCACCGACTTGCCATTGCGGATCGAGGCGCAGGCGCAAGCCGACATCGGTGGCCCAGCCGTTGAGGTCTTCACCGGTCTTGGCTTCGGTCGGGCGAGTGCCGTCGGCGTTGAGCGCGTTGACCGTATCGGTGTCGCCGCTCATACCGGTGATGCTGCCCCAGTAGTTGACGGTGTTGGTGTTGCGCCAGTTGTAGGCGTCGCTGTCGGCGGTGAGGCCGAGCCAGCTGATGTCACCGTTCTGTTTCTTGTCCAGCGAGTCGCCGGCCACACCCGGTTCCGGGTAGTCGAGCTTGCCGTCATCGTGGGTGTGATGACCACGGATGCCGACCCAGTTGCCCGGGGTCCACTGGTACGCGGCGTCGGCGTAGGCGTGCAGGCGATCCTTGTCTTTTGGCGCCAGCTCTTTCAAGTCGGTGCGGTATTCGCTGAAGCGTTCGGCGACACCGGCGTTGGCGCGCAACAGGGTGGTGTCGAAGGTCCAGTTCAGGGCTTCGATGTTGGTGTCGCGGAACTGGCCGTCGTCATTGCGCAGGCGCTGGCGACCGAGCTTGAGCATCTCGCCCGGGTAAGGCGTGAGGCCGCTGTAGCCGACCCAGAACTCACGCATGGCCAGGTAGTTTTTCTTCGACTTGCGATCACCGTTGTCGGTGGCCTGGTTGGTGTCGTCAGCCTGTTGCAGGGTGTCGGTTTCGATGATGTCGGTGGACGTCACCGCCTGACCCATCGCATAGGCGCTCCACGCGCCACGTTCGCCGTAGACCCATGGTCGCAGGTCGAGGCCCAGGCCGTTGACGTCGCCGCCCTTGGCGGTGCCGAGGTCGGCGTCGTCTTCGGACTGGCCGGTAATTTTCACTTCCAGACCGTAGTTCTTCGCATCGGTCATCGCGGCCAGGGTCGGGCACGACCACAGCAGGGCGAAGGTCAGGCCAATACCGGCCTGCACAAAGGGATTCAACTTCATAATTTTTCCTCGCCGTCTTCTTCTTGCAGGGCTTGCAGATCCAGCTTGTTCTGGCTCGAGGCGCCACGAACGGCCTGTTCTTGTTTCAACAGGCGTTGGGCCTCGGCGAGCTGGGCAGGCGGCAGTTGGGCTTCGAGTGTTGTCGCAAGCTCAGTGGCTTGCGGGGTGTCCTGAGCCTTGGCCAGCTGGCTGAAGACGTAAGCGTTGACCGGGTTGGGCTTGGTGCCCTTGCCTTGGGAAAACAGTTGGGCGATGGCGAAGTCGGCACTGTTCTGGCCGTTGCGCGCAGCGGTCAGCAGGTGATCCAGAGCCTTCTGGGAATAGACCTTGCCCAGGTAACCGCGGCGGTAGATCTGGCCGAGGTAGTAATCGGCGGCCACTTCACGGCCCACGGCTTTCTGGAAGTGTTCTTCGGCGACCTTGGCGTCGGCCGGCACCCATTTGCCTTCGTAGTAGAGCTTGCCCAGCAGCAGTTCGGCGCGGGGTTGGTCCGCGGCGCGACCGTTGTCCAGGTACTGCATCATTTTGTCGACGTCACCCAGTTCCGGGAAGTCGTAGAGCAGTTGCGCCAGGCTGACCCAGGAAGCGGGGTAGCCAGGGGCGATGTCTTCGAGCAGCGACTGCGCGGTTTTCTCGTCGGTCTTGCCCAGGGTTGCATCGCCCAGGACGCGAGCGACGCTGTCGACGCGTTGAGCGCTAACGGTGCCGCGAGTGTGAGCGGCTTGCATCTGTTTGATCAGCTCGGCGGTTTGCTCTGGCTTGGCTTGTTTCTGGTAAACCGTGGCCAGTTCGACGTAGCAGATGTCGGTGGTGTTCAGCGCCGCTTTGCAGATGCTTTCCACTTCGTCCAAGTGCTGGTCGTAAGTGCCCTGGGTGCGATAGAGCAGCACTTGGGCCAGGCCCGCTTCCGGCTTGCCTTCGGCGCGCCACTTGCTGATCTGCTGCTGGGCGTTGACGTTCGGGAAACTGTGCGGGTATTGCAGGTACAGCATGGCCAGCGGGATCAGGGTGTTGCCTTCGCCATTGGCCCCGGCTTTTTTCAACAGGCCTTCGGCTTCGTGCTGTTCGGCTTCGGTGGAACCGGGCTTGGCCACCAGCAGGCGACCGAGGCGAGCCTGGGCTCGCGGCGAGACGTCGACCGCGGCGCGGTAAGTCGCCTCGGCCTGTTTCATCTGCGCCGGGTCACGGCTGTCGACCTGGATATCGGCGAGGCCAACCTGTGCTTCGCTGTAGCCCAGGTCTGCCAGTTGCTGGTAGTTCTGCTGAGCCAGCGCGGTGTCGCCGCGCTTGAGCGCTTCGTTCGCCAGGCGTTGGTCGGGCAGGCCGGCGCAACCGGCCAGGGCAATTGCCATGGCCAGGGTCAGCGGGACCGGCAGGATTCTGAGTGGGCTCGTCACAGGCATGTCCTCTGCTTAAATACCGGCGGCCATGGCTTTGTCGATCAGCCAGTTCAGGTTCGGGCCACGATCGCTGTTCACTTCCACCGGGCGACCGGCGAAGGTGCTGCTCAGCGGCTCGTCAGGCTTGATCTGTACGCGGATGTCGGAAGACAGGTCGGCACTTTTCAGGCTGGTGCTGCTGACGATCTTGCCGGTGCGGATCTTGTCTTCGCCGGCGATTTCGAAGGTCACCGGTGCACCTGGACGCACATCGGCGAACTGGCGATAGGTGAAGCGCGCATCGATGTTGGCTTCGCTGTTACGCGGCACCAGGGTGAAGATCACGTCGCCCTTGCTGGCGTACTGACCGTTGGCGACCAGTTGCTGGGCCACGGTGCAATCGCACGGCGAAGTCAGGGTGCCGGTCATTTGTTTGCCGAACAGTTCTTCAACCTTGGCCGGTTGCAACTGGTCTTCGTCCAGATGGCCCTTGAGCACGTCGAGCATGCTGGTGCTGAAGGTCGCCAGCGGCGCGCCTTTGGCGGCGATGCCGTCGTCTTTGATCAGACTCTGCACGGTGCCATCGCGAGGCATGGTGATGTTCATGCCCGGGACGCTGACGATGCCGGCCTGGGCATGGCTGACGAAGTACATGCCGTACACCGACTTGAAAATGAAACCGAAGGCAGCGAGGCCGACCAGGAAAATCGCGAAGCTGAAGGTCACCGCACGCAAACGACCGAATGGGGTCATGCCGTGGCCGCCATCCTTGACCTTGCGCGCCTTGGTGAAGTTGTCGCGCTGCAGGGTCGCCAGTACTTCACCCATGCTGACGATGTCGCCGGACAGGTGGGAGGTGATCAAGTGACGCAGGGTCGAGATGTCTTGGGATTCCAGGTTCTGGAACTGGCAGCCGACACGCCCGGTCGGGCGATCGAAGGAGCGGATCTGCAACTCCACGTCCATGGCCAGGCCAAGGTTATCGATGACGAATTGCAGACGAGCCTTGTACACCTCGCCGATTTTCAGCGGCATTTGACCGGCGTTGAACGCCAGGCCGCCAGCGGACAGGTCGAGGACCCGGGCATCGACCGGAGTCCGGTCAGGGCCGAAGAACCGCAGCTTGGCCGGGATTTTCACTCGGGCGTGTTGGCGCTGGGCTTCAGATTCGTGCACTACGTTGGCGTTGACGGCGGTATTCATAGGGGCAATGTCCTGGTTAATTCAATAAGGGGGCGGTCAGACCATCATCAACAGCACGGCGACGAAAATGCTGCCGGCGGAGAAGGTCATGGTCCGAGACGACCAGGTGTTGAACCAACGTTGAAAGCTGGCGAGATCACGGGTCAATTTGGTGTCCTGGCGAGTCCAGGATTGTTGGTCGAGGCGGAAGAACACGTAGATCTTCACCAGCGCGCCGACGATCTGGTTGTAATAGAGAATCATCGGGTAGGCCGGGCCGATCCGGTGACCGGAGCACGACAGCAGCAGGGTCAGAATCAGGCGGGTGATGCCGATCCACAGCAGGTACGCGAGGATGAACGCGGCGCCGTACTTGAAGCTGGCGATGATCGCCACCGTCAGGCCGAGCAGGGAGGTCCACATCGACACACGCTGGTCGAACAGCACCACCGAGGTGAACAGACCAAGGCGTTTCATCCCCAGGCCCAGGGCGCGGGAGTTCTGGCGCAGGTTGTTGCCGTACCAGCGGAACATCAGTTTGCGGCTGGCTTTGATGAAGCTTTTTTCCGGCGGGTGTTCCACGGTGTGGATCGCCGCGTCGGGGACGTAGAAGGTGTCGTAGCCCAGGCGCATCAGGCTGAACCAGCTCGACTTGTCGTCACCGGTCAGGAACTTGAAGCGGCCCAGGCGCCAGTGTTGCAGCGAGTCGCTTTCCACGTCGGCGATGAAGTCCGGGTCGGTCACGACCGTGGCGCGGAACACCGACATCCGCCCGGTCATGGTCAGCACGCGCTTGGACAAAGCCATCGAGCACATGTTGATGTGGCGTTGGGCGAAACGCAGTTTGTGCCACTCGGCCATGACGTAGCCGCCGCGCACTTCGCAGAACTCGTTGGTGGTCAGGCCGCCGACGTTGCCGAACAGCTGGAACCACGGCACGGTCTTGAGCACGACGCCCGGAGCAAGCACGGTGTCGCCATCGATCACTGCAACCACGGCGCGCTCGTCCGGCAAGTGGCGGGAGATGGCGCGGAAGCCGTAGGCCAGGCCGTCGCGTTTGCCGGTGCCGGGAATGCGCACGAAGTCGAGCTTGACCCGGTCCGGCGGATTCATCCGGGACCAGAGGCTCTTGACCAGCTTCTCATCGGACATTTCCACGATGGAGCAGACCATGGTGGCCGGCAGGCCGCAGTCGATCGCTTCGCGAATCACCGAGGCGTAGACCTGGGCGGTGGTCAGCGCGTCGATACGGAAGCTGGTGACCATCAGGAACACGTGGGACGGGTCTGCCGCTTTACCCAGCTTGCGCACTTTGCGCCGCAGGTGCGGGTAGACCACGTACAGGAACAGCATGCCGCGCAGAAAGTGCGTGGCACCCATCGAGTAACGCCAGATCCCGATGAAACCGATCAGGAAAATGAAGTCCTTCGACTCGGAGTCGAACGTGGACGAAGGCAACGCCATGGCGATGCCCATCAATAAACTTAGGTAAAACAGCCAGCCGGCGGCCTGAAGTAGGCCGTGCTTTAGCCTGTGCATAATCGGAATCCTAAAGTCAGTTGAAAGCTTCAAGCCTCAAGCTGCAAGTGAAGAGCGCTTAACTTGCCGCTTGAAGCTTGTCGCTTATTGCTGCTTTACCAGCAGATCCCTTCGGTGCGACCGCTTACGCTGGTGGCTTGGGACATGAAGCCGACCAGGTCGATCACTTGCTTGCCGTGTGGAGCCTGTTCCGCCAGGGCGCGGAATTTCTCGTCACGGTTGCCGAGGATGATCACGTCGGAGTTGTTGATCACTTCGTCGAAGTCGGAGTTGAGCAGCGACGAAACGTGCGGGATCTTCGACTCGATGTAGTCCTTGTTCGCACCGTGGACACGGGCGTACTCGACGTTGCTGTCGTAGATGCTCAGGTCGTAACCCTTGCCGATCAGCATTTCCGCCAGGTCGACCAGCGGGCTTTCGCGCAGGTCATCGGTGCCGGCCTTGAAGCTCAGACCGAGCAGGGCGACTTTGCGTTTGTCGTGGCTGGAAACGATGTCGAAAGCGTTCTGCACTTGCGACACGTTGCTGCGCATCAGCGAGTTGAGCAGCGGCGCATCGACGTCCAGGGAACCGGCGCGGAAGGTCAGGGCACGCACGTCTTTCGGCAGGCAGGAACCGCCGAACGCGAAGCCTGGACGCATGTAGTACTGCGACAGGTTCAGGGTTTTGTCCTGGCAGACCACTTCCATCACTTCGCGACCGTCGACGCCGACCGCCTTGGCGATGTTGCCGATCTCGTTGGCGAAGGTCACTTTGGTGGCGTGCCACACGTTGCAGGTGTACTTGATCATCTCGGCAACGGCGATGTCCTTGCGGATGATCGGTGCGTCGAGTTCTTCGTACAGGGCTTGCAGCACGTCGCCGCTGGCCTTGTCGAATTCGCCGATGACGGTCATCGGTGGCAGGTCGTAGTCGGCGATCGCGGTGCTTTCACGCAGGAACTCAGGGTTGACCGCCACGCCGAAGTCGACGCCGGCTTTCTTGCCGGAGCAGTCTTCGAGAATCGGGATGACAACGTTTGCGACGGTGCCCGGCAATACGGTGCTGCGAACTACGATGGTGTGGCGGGTGGTCTTGTCGCGCAGGACAAAACCGATCTCGCGGCACACCGCTTCGATGTAGTTCAGTTCCAGGTCGCCGTTCTTCTTGCTCGGCGTACCGACGCAGATCATCGACAGGTCGGTGTCGCGAATCGCCTCGGCGAAGTTGGTCGTGCCGCGCAGTTTGCCCGTCTCGATGCCCTTCTGCAGAAGCTCGCCCAGACCCGGTTCAACGATCGGCGATTTGCCGGCGTTGATCATATCGATCTTGTCTTTGGCAACATCGACGCCAATGACGTCATGGCCACGTGCAGACAGGCAACCGGCACATACTGCACCGACGTAACCCAAACCAAATATGCTGATGCGCATCGCATTTACCTCTGTAATTATCAAGCCATTAGATGGCCGGAGTTAATGGTGTTCAGCGGTCGTAGTGCACTCGCAAGTGCAGCCTTACAGGCGCCACAATGCAGCGTGCAGGCATACTAAGTTCCGAGTGACTAAATAAGTGCACTCAAGATGTGCGCAACTAGGCCTTATTATTGTGATGTGCCCTGTTATGCATCCTGTGCCCTGTTAGCAGGGCCGTGGTGCAAAGGTCTTGCGCGCTCAATGCCAGGCGTGGGGCCCGTAAATCAAGCGGTTGGGTGCTCGGGTGGAGCACGTTTATAGGGGCGCTGCCTTGGCCGTATAGGGGATAGTAATGGTGCGTATCTCCTGTCCTATATGTGTTGCCCAAATAAGAGGTCATTAAGCGGAAGTTAGTGTGACAACTTGGCTACATGGTTCTCGTCTCTGCGTAAGTTATCTCCTACACGTTCAGGGAGAATCGTTACCGGTGGTATGAACGACGCATTTGGACATAGTTCCTGTCCGCCCATCGCGAATTCTGAAATTTCTTGAAATATTGAGAAAGATGGCACTGCTTTCAAACTGATAGCACTTACCGTTTGGCCCTTTATATATAGGGTAATTATCGAATCAGATGGGTAAGTGCCACCATTGTTAAAAAATGTCAGTGCCACTACTGAAAAAATTCATGATTGTCGAGTGAAACAAAAGTTAGAAATTGGTGTGATGTATTTTTGGCGCCAGTGAACTGACGAAACAGGCGGGGAATTGTTGGACGATCAGACGGCGTGCACGACCAGCGGTCGTGCGCCGAAAGTGTGCGTTACTCGGGAGCGTGGTCGCGCAGGAATACCAGATTGTCCGGTTTCGACTGCTCGGCACTGTAGCGATAACCCTGGACATCAAACTGCTTGAGGTCGGCCGGGTCGTTGATGCGCTCTTCGATGACGAAACGGCTCATCATCCCGCGAGCCTTCTTCGCGTAGAAGCTGATGATTTTGTACTGGCCGTTCTTCATGTCCTTGAAATCGGTATTGATGATGCGCGCGTTCAGGGCGTTGCGTTTGACCGCCGAGAAGTACTCGTTGGAGGCCAGGTTCAGCAGCACATCGTCGCCCTGATCGGCCAGCGCTTCGTTCAGCCATTCGCTGATTCGCGTGCCCCAGAAGGCGTACAGGTCCTTGCCGCGGGCATTGGCCAGTTTGGTGCCCATTTCCAGCCGATAAGGCTGCATCAGGTCCAGCGGGCGCAGCAGGCCGTAGAGGCCAGAGAGCATGCGCAAATGCTGCTGGGCGTAGTCGAAGTCGGCTTCGCTGAAGGTTTGCGCGTTCAGGCCGGTGTACACGTCGCCCTTGAAGGCCAGCAGTGCCTGCTTGGCGTTTTTCGGGGTGAACGCCGGGGTCCAGCTGCCGAAACGCGCGGCGTTGAGCCCGCCGATCTTGTCGGAGACGTGCATCAACTCGCTGATCTGCGCCGGCGTGAGGTCGCGCAGTTGCATGATCAGCTCCTGGGAATGGTCCAGGTATTGCGGCTGGGTGAAGCGCTGGGTGGCCGGCGGTGTTTCGTAATCGAGGGTCTTGGCGGGGGAAATCACCATCAGCATGAAGTCGTCTCCTTTAATCGTGCGGCGATTCTAGGGGGTTGCGCTTGATGACTCCAGCTATCAAGTCCATAGGTGATCGGTGGTTTGACTGGACGGGCTTTTGTGGCGAGGGAGCTTGCTCCCGCTGGAGCGCGAAGCGGTCGCAAGATTGCTGCACAGGTTTCACCTGAAGGAATGAGGTCGCGGGCTTTGGGTCTGCTTCGCAGCCCAGCGGGAGCAAGCTCCCTCGCCACAATGGGTTCAGTGCTGCTGCGGGAATGTCGGCGGGATCAGCTATAGTGCCGCGCGGGTTTTGTTATGGAGACATCCCATTGCGTATCGTTCTTTTATTCTCGGCCTGGCTCTTGAGTTTTGGCGCCCTGGCGGCGCCTGGCGACGTGGCGACGCTGGATCGCAGCACCTGGCCGGAACAACTCACCAGCCCGACCCTGTTCGACGTCGCCTCCCGGGCCGAAATCCTCATGTTTGCCCGGGTGCTGCTGGCCAGCGAGTCCCTGAATGAAGCGAGCCTGGCTCAGCGCCTGGGCCTGCGCACGATCAATCTGGACTCGATCAACGCCCTACGCGAGCGTATGTGGCAGCGCTTGCTGACCAACTACAACTTCGCCCAGCAGAGCTGCGACCAGGATGCGTCGTTCTGTTTCCTGGTCGAAGACCTGCCGACCCTGCGCGAGCAAGCGGCCAAGTTCGTGGTCAGCGACGACAGCTTCTATATCAAGTGGTCCGAGCCGAGCCGGTTATTCCACGCCCAGTACCTCGACGAGCAGTTGCGCAAGGCCGCGCTGTTTCCGCAAACCAGCAGTGAAGTCGATCGTTTTGGCGACTATGAGCGCAATGGCGACGAGATGCATGACCGGCTGTTTCTGCTGACCTTCGACAGCGCCGTCAATGCGGTGCCGGACAACACCGGGTGGGTGACCGAGTACCTGCGCAAGTCGAACATGAACGGCACGTTCTTCGTCCTCGGCAAGGACATCCAGGCGCGGCTGGCCGATCGTTCGGTGGCGAGCCTGCAAGCCATGTATTCACAGCAATGCCTCGGCGTGCAGGGCTGGGAGTTCCGCTCCCACAGCCATTGGCAGGACTGGCAGGACTCGGTGCGGCGCAGCGCCGACCTGGTCAAGAGCAAGCTCCCGGAGAACTACGTGCCGCTGTTCCGCCCGCCCGATGGTCAACGGCGTTCCGATGCCCAGGGCTTCTTCGAGTCCCAGGGTTTGCAGGTGGCTTTGTGGGACATCGATCCCCAGGACGGCGCCGGCAAGCTCAAGGGCCCACAAAGCGCACAACGGGTGCTGACCCTGATGCTGTTGTGGCGCCACGGCGTGATCAATTTCAATGTGAAGCAGGACGCGGTGAAAACGTCGATGCCCTGGCTGATCGCGCAAACGGCGCAAAGCGGGATCGGTTGGCAGGACTGTCAGGTGGCGTTTCGCTGAAAGCGTGAAAAGCCCGAAAACGTTGAGGCAGAGGGCAGGTTGGGGTGATTTTGGAAGGAATTTCGATGCAGGCGGACTTCCGACTTTAACGGCACAATGCCTGCACGCCAAGGGCTATTCGTCACTCTGAAAAATAAACTTCAAAAAAACGTCAAAGTGCTTTTTTCTGTCATGGGTTTTGGAGTATTACGAAGACAGACCGCCGAAACCTGCAACACAGGTGGCGTCTTCCAAGACCCATTTGTGAGCAGTTCACTTGAGTCCCAACAGGTGAATTCGGTGGCCACTTCGAGGCGCAGCACTGTCACGGTATTGCGTCGAATGGCTCCCACAAAGGTGACCGAGTATGGATGATCACGGACGTAGTTCTTCCTCCAACCAGCCAATCCTTTATGTACTCGATACCAACGTATTGATTCACGATCCAAACGCCCTGCTTAACTTCGAAGAACACCACGTTGCGATCCCGATGACCGTGCTTGAGGAGCTGGATAAGCTCAAGAGCGGGCATCACAGCGTTGCGGCCGAATGCCGTCAGGCGATCCGCCTGATCGACAAGACCCTGGGCGATGCCAGCCCGGAAGATGTCGAACTCGGTGTGCCGATCCAGCGCGGCAAGAGTGGGCCCAAGGGTTTGCTGTCAATTCTGATGAGCAAGCGCGCCGAGCCGAACATCATCTTGCCCGAGCACCTGAACGACAACATCATCATCAACCAGTTGATCGACCTGCACGCGCGCGAACCCAAACTGCCCGTGGTGCTGGTCACCAAAGACATCAACATGCGCCTCAAGGCCCGAGCGTGCGGGATCGCGGCCGAGGACTACAGCACCGACCAACTGGTCGACGACGTTTCGCTGCTGCCTAACGGCTACCACAACATGACCGGCTCCTTCTGGGACCTCGTGAGCAAGGTCGAAACCCGTCAGGACCACGGCCGCACCTGGCATCAGGTGAAGCTGATCGACAACCTGCCGGCAGTGCACATCAACGAATTCATCATCGACGAACAAGGGTTTGTCGGCTGGATCAAGGAAATCGAAGAGGACCGCCTGCTGATTCTCGACCTGCATCAGGAACCCCTGTTGCACCAGGAAGCCTGGGGCCTGAAACCGCGTGACATCTATCAGAGCCTGGCGCTCTACGCCTTACTCGATCCAGACATTCATTTGGTCAACCTGTCCGGCGCCGCCGGTTCCGGTAAAACCATCCTGGCCCTGGCCGCTGCCATCGAGCAGACCATGGTCAGCAAACGCTATCGCCGGATCATCGCGACGCGTAGCGTGCAGGGCCTGGACCAGGAGATCGGCTTCCTGCCCGGCACCGAAGCGGAAAAAATGGAGCCTTGGCTGGGCGCCATCACCGACAACCTCGAAGCCTTGCACATGGATGACGAAAACACCCATGGCAGCGTCGACTACATCCTCAGCAAAGTGCCGTTGCAGTTCAAATCCCTCAACTACATCCGGGGTCGCAGCTTCCAGCAGAGTCTGATTTTGATCGACGAATGCCAGAACCTCACGCCGCACCAGATGAAAACCATCATCACCCGTGCAGGCGCCGGTTCCAAAGTGGTGTGCCTGGGCAACCTGGCACAGATCGACACCCCTTACCTGTCCGCGACCAGCTCCGGGCTGACCTACCTGACTGAACGCTTCAAGGATTTCCCTAACGGTGTACACATCACCCTGCAAGGGGTGCCACGTTCGATTCTGGCGGAATACGCAGAGACTCATCTCTAAGCTGCAAGCTTTAAGCTGCAAGCTGCAAGCTTTAAGCTGCAAGCCGCAAGTTTCAGGCGAACCAAGTGAACCTCACTTAGCGCTTGAAGCTTGCGGCTTTTGGCTGCTTAAATGCTTTCCTCCATACCTGCAGCTACTGCGCTTTTCACTTGCCGCTCGTAGCTTGCCGCTTGTAGCTGCCTCAAGGAGGCCTCGTGCTGACTCATCTCGATTCCCAAGGTCGCGCCAACATGGTCGACGTCACTGAAAAAGCCGTGACGTTCCGTGAAGCGACCGCCCAGGCGCTGGTGCGCATGCAGCCCGAAACCCTGCAAATGATCGTCAGCGGCGGTCACCCCAAGGGTGATGTGTTCGCCGTGGCGCGCATTGCCGGCATTCAAGCGGCGAAGAAAACCAGCGATCTGATTCCCCTGTGCCACCCGTTGATGCTCACCGGCGTCAAGGTCGAGCTCAGTGCCGAAGGCGACGATACCGTGCGCATCGTCGCGCGTTGCAAGTTGTCCGGGCAGACCGGCGTCGAAATGGAAGCCCTGACCGCCGCCAGTGTCGCCGCGCTGACCATCTATGACATGTGCAAGGCCGTTGACCGGGGCATGACCATTGAAAGCGTGCGGCTGCTGGAGAAAATCGGCGGCAAGAGCGGGCACTTCCAGGCAGATCCGTCATGAAGGTCACGGTGAAGTTTTTCGCCCGTTACCGCGAAGCCCTGGGCGTGGACTCGGTCAAGGTTGAAGGCGACTTCGCCACGGTCGATGACGTGCGGGCGCTGCTGGCGCAACGCGACGGTGCCGACGTGTTGAGCGAACAAAACCTGATGTGCGCCCGCAACGAAGACCTCTGCCAGCTCGACGAGCCGGTGGTCGACGGCGATGAAGTGGCGTTCTTTCCGACCGTGACCGGGGGCTGAGCATGGCGATTCGCGTGCAAGCCACGGCGTTCGATCCGGGGTCTGAAGTCAACGCCATGCACGCCGCCAATGTCGGCGTCGGCGCGGTGGTGAGTTTTGTCGGCTACGTGCGCGACTTCAATGACGGGCTCGATGTTGCCGGGATGTTCCTCGAACACTATCCAGGCATGACCGAAAAGGCCCTGGGCAAGATTGCACTGGAGGCCGAACAGCGCTGGCCGCTGCTCAAGCTGGAAGTGCTGCACCGCATCGGCGCTCTGGAACCGGGCGAGCCGATCGTCTTCGTCGGCGCCGCCAGCGCCCACCGCCAAGCCGCGTTCGATGCCTGCGCCTTCGTCATGGATTACCTGAAAACCCGCGCGCCGTTCTGGAAGAAAGAAAACACCAGCGACGGACCGCGCTGGGTGGAAGGGCGCGACAGTGATCATGCGGCGGCGGATCGTTGGAAGAAATAATTTTGCAGCGCGCTTAAGTACGCCTTCGCGGGCAAACCTCGCTCCTACAAGTTTTGTGTCGTTCACCGAATGTGTGAACAACCGTAGGAGCGAGGCTTGCCCGCGAAGAGGCCCTCCGCACCACCAAAAATCCCCCCTGACTCACCACCCGACCAGAGGCGCAGCAGATCCACGCGCGCGATTGACGATTTGTACGTAAAAGTCCAGTATGGAATTACAAGTACAAAAAGTACCCGTTCCAGCTCTTCTTCTCTCTTGCCAAACCAACAACAACCCGCGAGAAAACGAACATGAAGAAATTCCCACTCATTACCGGTCTGGCCCTGAGCCTGTTGGCGTGCAGCAGCGTGTTCGCCGCCGAGAAAACCCTGCGCATCGGCATCGAAGCCGCGTATCCGCCGTTCGCCTCCAAGACCGACAAAGGCGAGATCGTCGGTTTCGACTACGACATCGGCAACGCCTTGTGCGCGCAGATGAAGGTCAAGTGCACCTGGGTCGAAGGTGAGTTCGACGGTCTGATTCCTTCCCTGAAAGTGAAGAAAATCGACATGGCGCTGTCGTCCATGACCATCAACGAAGACCGCAAGAAGTCGGTGGATTTCACCCACAAGTACTACTTCACCTCCTCGCGGCTGGTGATGAAGGAAGGCGCGACGGTGGATGATCAGTACGCCAGCCTCAAGGGCAAGACCATTGGCGTGCAGCGCGCGACCACCACCGACCGTTACGCCACTGAGGTGTTCGAACCCAAGGGCATCAACGTCAAGCGCTACGGCAACAACGAAGAAATCTACATGGATCTGGCCGCCGGTCGCCTCGATGCGATTTTTGCCGACACCATTCCGCTCAGTGACTTCCTGTCGATGCCTCGCGGCAAGGGCTACGCGTTTGTCGGGCCGGAGCTGAAAGACCCGAAATACGTGGGCGAGGGCGCCGGGATTGCCGTGCGCAAGGGCAATACCGAGTTGGTCAGCGAGCTGAATGCGGCGATTGATGGCATTCGTGCGAGTGGCGAGTATCAGAAGATTTCCGACAAGTATTTCAAGTCGGATATCTACGGCGATTGATTAACCGCCTTCGCGGGCAAGCCTCGCGCCTACAGGTATACGCATTCCACCTGTAGGAGCGAGGCTTGCCCGCGAAGAGGCCCGCTCAAACAACACACCTCAAAATGCCTAACCCTTCAATTCCTTCAAATGCTTGTACACCGTCGCCCGCCCCATGTTCAGCACATTGGCCACATAGTTCGAGGCGCTTTTGCCCTTGAACGCCCCTTCGGCGTGCAGCGCCAGTACCAGTTCGCGTTTGTGGTCGCGGGTCAGCACGTTCAGGCTCAACTGACGTTCGCGCAGCCAGGCATGCAGGAAGGTGTTGATCCGTTCCTGCCAGTCATCGCGAAACAGGGCGTCCGGTTGCGGGATCAGCTTGGTCGGCGACAGGAACAGATCCAGCGCCGCCTTGGCATTTTCGAACAGCGAAATATTCAGGTTGATGCACAGCACCGCCAGCGGGTGGCCGTCACTGTCACGCAGCACGCTGCTGAGGCTGCGAATCTTCTGACCGTCCCAATTGAGCTTTTCGTACGGCCCGATGTTTCGTTCGCTGACCTCTTCGCTGAGCATGTCCTCCAGCGCCGAGTCGTCACCGATTTCCCGTTTCGACAGGTTGTTGGCGATGTAATCGACTTTTTGCGTGCGCAAATCGTGCAGCACCACCTCGGCGTGAGGAAAGAACAGCGTGGCGATGGCGTCGGCGATCGCCCGGAAGTTGTCCAGGGCCAGGTCTTGTTCAGGTGCATTCATACAGGGAGCTCCAGGCAACGTCAGCGCCCCATCAAACAGGGCGCTGGAAGTTTGCCGCAATCGGGTCGGCACGTCACTCACGCGGCTCAGCCCAGGCGTGCCGGGGAGAGCATTGCGGCGTCCAGGCCGAATTGGCGCAGCTGTTGCGGCAAGGCTTCGCCGCGCACCAGCGCCGCGCTGGCCTGGCCCATGGCCGGTGAGGTCTGGATGCCGTAGCCCCCTTGCGCCGCAACCCAGAACAGTCCCGGCACCTGCGTATCGAAACCGGACAGCAAATCACCGTCAGCCACGAAACTGCGCAGCCCGGCCCAGGTGCGGGTCGGGCGGCGGATGGTCAGGGTGGTGGCTTCTTCGATTTGGTAGATGCCCATGGCGATGTCCAGTTCTTCGGGCTGGACGTCGTGGGGTTCCACCGGGTCGGCGTTGGCGGGCGAACCGAGGAACATGCCGGCATCAGGCTTCATATAGAAGGATTCGTCGAGCGCCACCAGCATTGGCCAGTGGTGGATGTCCACGCCCTCGGGGCCGGCGAAGATGAACGCTGCGCGGCGTTTCGGTTGCAGGCCCAGTGATGCGGCGCCGGCCAGCGCACCGACCTTGTCGGCCCAGGCGCCGGCGGCGTTGATGATGATCGGTGCGGTGAAGGTCTGGCCGTTGGTCTGCACGTGCCATACACCGTCGGCGTCACGGGCCAGGCCCAGGACTTCGCTGTCGGTGTGGACTTCACCTTTATTGCGCTTGATCCCGCGCAGATAACCCTGGTGCAAGGCGTCGGTATCGATGTCGCTGGCGGTCGGGTCGTAGATCGCGCCGTGGACTTTTTCCCGGCGCAGGATCGGCAGGCGCGCACAGGCTTCTTCGGCGCTGAGCAGTTGCATCTGCGGCACCGTGGCTTTGGCACTCAGGTATTGATTGTTCAGCTCGGCCGGATCACCGGTGAAATCCACGGTCATCTCGCCACGTGGGGTCAGCAGCGGGTGATCGCAGAAACCGGCGGGCGGGGCGTCGAAGAAGTCGCGGCTGGCCTGGGTCAACGCGCGCACTTGCGGTGTGCCATAAGCGGCGGTGTACAGCGCCGCCGAACGTCCGGTGGAGTGATAGGCCGGATGGGTTTCGCGCTCCAGCACGATGACGCGTGCGTGCTGCGACAGCCAGTACCCGGTGGAAGCGCCGGCAATCCCGCCGCCGATGATGATGAAGTCTGCCTGGCTCATGAACGTCTCCTGAAAAGGCGCAAATAATGTGTGTGCGTAGGAGCGAGGCTTGCCCGCGAAGGCGGTGTGTCAGTAGACAAATATGGAGACTGACACACTGCCTTCGCGGGCAAGCCTCGCTCCTACAGGGGCGGGGTTAGTGCTGGAGGTGGTAAAGGGCATTGGCCAGCGCAATGTCTTCCAGGCCCAGGCCTATGGAGCGGAAGAACACATGACGGTCGTAGCCCGGACGCTGCACTTTCTCGCTGAGCAAATCCGGCAAGTCGCCGACAATCGCATTTTTGTCCCAGCCATGCTGTTCACCGGCAATCAGCATTTCACCCGCCGAGCCTGGGGTGGTCTGACGATAGTCGCAGAACACCTGCATGTCGTTGAGGCGCTGGGGTGGCACTTCGTGGGCCCGTGGGGCGTTGGTGCTGATCGAGGTGATCAGGGCGGGTTTGCTCAGGGTGGCCGGATCGATCACCGGGCCGGCGGACGAGGTGCAGAGCATGATCACGTCGGCGTCGTGAATCGCTGCTTCGCGACTGTCGACGAGGCTCAGCCGTGAGTCGAGGCTTTGCAGGTGTGCCCGAGCCTCGGCATCCAGTTCGCTCAAGCCTGGCGAGAACAGGCTGATGCTCTGCCAGTCCCGCAGGTCCTTGACGTAGTGCAAATGCGCCTGGGCCACTTTGCCACTGCCGATAATCGCCAAACGTCGGGCGTTCAGCGGGGCGAGGGCGTCGACTGCTACGGCGGTGGTCGCGGCGGTGCGGGCGGTGGTCAGTTCCCCGGCATCGCACAGCAACAGCGGCTGGCCGGTTTGCATCGACATGAGCAACGTCCACGCGGTCACCAGCGGACCTTGTTCACGCACGATATAGGGCGAAGTCTTGATCCCGTAGACGCCATCTTCGGCCAACACGCCCAGATAGTTGATGAAGTCGCCTGCGCCCTGGGGGAATTCCACCAGTTGCTGCGCCGGTTGCACGGCTTGCCCGGCGGCCAGGTCGCGGAACAGTTTGCGCAGGATCTGCGGTACATCGACCTGGGCCAGCAGCTCGCGGGCCTGATGTTGGTGGATCACGTAGGGCGTACTGGACATGCTCGGCTCCGGGCGCTGAAAGTAAACTTATTTGTCCATTATGGACTTTTAGTGTTCTTGAGCAAGCCCTGTTAAAAAGCCGAGGCGAAAAAAAAGCGCAGTCCGTTGCCGGCTGCGCCTCCCTTCAGTGCGCCTGGGTTACGGGCGCTTGCGCTCAACCGCCCGCAGTAGATGCGTCGGTGGCGTTTCACAGCTGATTTTCTTGCCCAGCAGCGCCTCGATGGACGGTAGCTGGTAGGAGTCATCTTCGCCTGCGAAGCTGATGGACACCCCATCAGCGCCCGCACGACCCGTCCGACCGATGCGGTGCACATAGTCGTCCGGCACTTCCGGCAGGGTGAAGTTGATCACGTGGCTGATGCCGTCGATGTGGATGCCGCGACCGGCAACATCGGTGGCCACCAGCACGCGGATCTTGCCTTCGCGGAAACCTTCCAGGGTCTTGATCCGCTTGTGCTGCGGCACATCGCCGGACAGCTGCGCAGCGTTGACGCCATCGCGCACCAGGCGTTCTTCGATGCGCCGCACTTCATCCTTGCGGTTGGCGAAGACCATCACCCGCTCCCAACCGTTGTCGGTGACCAGGTTGTAGAGCAGTTTGTATTTGTCGGCACCGGCCACGGCGTAGATATGTTGCTCGACGTTTTCGCTGGCCACGTTCTGCGCTTCGATCTCGACGATCGATGGCTCGGTGGTCCATTGCTTGGCCAGGTTCATCACGTCTTCGGTAAAGGTCGCGGAGAACAGCAGCGTCTGGCGCTCGTTCTTCGGCGGGGTCTGGCGAATGATCTGACGCACTTGCGGGATGAAACCCATGTCGAGCATGCGGTCGGCTTCGTCCAGGACCATCACTTCGACCATGTCCAGGTGCACGTCGCCGCGCTGGTTGAAGTCCAGCAGGCGGCCCGGGGTGGCGACGAGGATGTCGCAGTGACGGGCTTCGAGGTGCTTGAGCTGCTTGTCGAAGTCCATGCCGCCGACGAACGTCATGACGTTGAGGCCGGTGTACTTGGTCAGGTCGGCCGCGTCCTTGGCGATCTGCACCACCAGTTCGCGGGTCGGCGCAATGATCAGCGCCCGCGGTTCACCCATGTAACGCTCTTTCGGCGGAGGGGTTTCCAGCAACTGGGTGATGATTGAAATCAGGAACGCGGCGGTTTTGCCGGTGCCGGTCTGGGCGCGACCGATGGCGTCTTTGCCGGCCAGGGTGAAGCCCAGGACTTGCGCCTGGATCGGCGTGCAATATGGAAAGCCCAGGTCCTGGATGGCGTGCATCAGTTCCGGGGCGAGCTTGAAATCGTGGAAACGGGTCTTGCCTTCCATGGGCTCGACGGCGAAGTCTTCGAGTTTCCAGGGAATGACCGGGGCTTTTGGCTTGGGTTCGCGACGCGGTTTTGCAGGTTTCGGGGTTTCGCTGAGCGGTTGTTCGGCAGCGATTGCCTCGACAGGTGGGGCGGCCGGTGTGGTCACGGGCTCTTGTTTCGGTGCCGCTGCGGCTGCGGTCCGGCCAGGCTGACGACCGTCGGTGCGGTGGCTGGTGGTGTGAGACGGAGCGCTGGCGACTGGCGCGAGCTGCTCAGTCTCGCTTTTACCGAACATTTTTTTGAGTGCTTTGAGCACGGTCATCTCATCAATTGGTTAAGGAATGTACGCCGGCCAGTGTAATGCAAGAAACGGGCGCGGCGTAGCGGGATGATCAAAGGAAGCTAAAGGACGTTCTGTTCATATAAAGAGTTAACGCAAGCGCTCGGCGAGCCAGACACCGATATCGCTAATTTCTTCGGGTAACACTTCGTGGCCCATTGGGTATTCCTGCCATGTCACGGTGACACCACGCTGCTTTAAATGCTCATAAGCGCTACGGCCCATGGCGTTTTGCACAACGTCATCGTACTGGCCGTGCAGGCTTAGCACCGGAATGCGTTGCTGGCTGGCGGACAGCTCCAGTTCATCGCTGAAGGTCGGTGCATAAGTCGACAGGGCAAGTACGCCGCCCAGCGGGCCCTGCCATTTCAGGAAAGCGCTGTGCAACACCACCGCGCCACCCTGGGAAAACCCGGCGAGAAAGATGCGCGAGGCGTCTATTCCGCTGGCTTTCTGCTCTTCGATCAACGCGATGACCATGTCCGCGGACTCATCCAGTTGCTCGCGGCTGATCGCGCGCGCCGGGTTCATGGCCAATATGTCGTACCAGCTCGGCATCTCGTAGCCACCATTAATGGTGACAGCCCGGGTCGGCGCCTGGGGCAGAACGAAACGGGTGGTCAGCAAGCTTTCTTGAAGCGTTTCGGCCACCGGGAGAAAGTCGTAGCGGTCGGCGCCCAGGCCGTGCAGCCAGATAACGCAGGCGTCTACTGGCTTGCCGGGCTGAAGAATCAAGGGCTGGGTCATGTCTGCTCCAATTTTGTGCGTGCGCTCTCATTGAGTGCGAGATGTGAGTGCGCGTCTGGTTGATCAGTTAAGAAGATGTCGCAAGGCTACAAGTTTTGCTATTGACCTGTCGCTGAATCGCTTGAGCGAGCGGTGTGGTACGGGCTTTGCTATGGGGAAACCTGTGCAACCAATCTCGCGCCTGGCGGTAACACTATCAGTGTACTGCCGAGGACGGGATAGCAAAGAATCCGGTGATGGATGTTCGCCAGCGGCCGTTACGGGCTTAGCGAACGTGAAAGGGCTACAGCCCGTTCGGCCGATTGGTGAGAAGCGAGTGATCCATGATGTGGATTTTCTCCTAATAGACTCATAGCGACGGTCCTGACGTCGGTTGACCCCAAAAAAAGCCAACACGGGTCAACAACGCCTCAAAAGGGTGCGACGGGACTCAGCTCCGACACAACAAGAGCAAAACTGGAGGTTTGAATGAAAATGTTGAAATCCACCCTGGCTATCGTGACTGCAGCCGCAGTGCTCGGTGTCAGCGGGTTCGCTCAGGCGGGTGCAACCCTGGATGCAGTGCAGAAGAAAGGTTTTGTACAGTGCGGCGTGAGTGACGGCCTGCCGGGTTTCTCGGTTCCGGACTCCACCGGCAAGATCCTCGGGATCGACGCTGACGTCTGCCGTGCTGTGGCCGCTGCCGTATTCGGCGACGCCAACAAGGTCAAGTTCAGCCAGTTGAACGCCAAGGAGCGCTTCACCGCGTTGCAGTCCGGCGAGATCGACATTCTCTCCCGTAACACCACCATGACCAGTTCCCGCGATGCGGGCATGGGCCTGAAATTCCCTGGCTTCATCACTTATTACGACGGCGTGGGCTTCCTGGCCAACAGCAAGCTGGGCGTGAAAAGTGCCAAGGAACTGGACGGTGCAACCATCTGCATCCAGGCCGGTACCACCACCGAGCTGAACGTTTCCGACTACTTCCGTGCCAACAACCTGAAGTACACCCCGATCACCTTCGATACCTCCGATGAAAGCGCCAAGTCGCTGGAATCCGGTCGTTGCGACGTGCTGACCTCCGACAAGTCGCAGCTCTACGCACAGCGCAGCAAACTGGCTTCGCCAAAAGACTACGTGGTACTGCCGGAAACCATCTCCAAAGAACCACTGGGTCCAGTCGTGCGTAACGGCGACGACGAGTGGCTGGCGATCGTTCGCTGGGTTGGCTACGCGCTGTTGAACACCGAAGAAGCCGGTGTTACCTCGAAAAACGTACTGGAACAAGCCAAGTCCACCAAGAACCCTGACGTTGCCCGTATGTTGGGTGCCGACGGTGAATACGGTAAGGACCTGAAACTGCCGAAGGACTGGGTCGTCAAGATCGTTTCCCAAGTCGGTAACTACGGCGAAATCTTTGAGAAAAACCTCGGCAAGAGCACCCCGCTGGAAATCGACCGTGGCCTGAACGCCCTGTGGACCAACGGCGGCATTCAATACGCACCACCAGTGCGCTGATGGTTCTATCACCCGGTGGGCCAACCACCGGGTGATGTTCTGTTCCATTATTTCCGGGGCACTCCATGCAAAAATCAATCGGCGCACCAAAGCAGAGGCTCAGCCTCAGCGATCCAAAAGTGCGTGCGTGGCTATTTCAGATCATCACCATCGTCGCGGTTGTCGCGATGGGCTGGTATCTGTTCGACAATACGCAAACCAACCTGCAACACCGGGGCATTACCTCCGGCTTCAGTTTTCTGGATCGCAGTGCCGGGTTCGGCATCGCTCAACACCTGATCGACTACACCGAATCGGACACGTATGCCCGGGTGTTTGTCATCGGCCTGCTCAACACCTTGCTGGTGACGGTCATCGGCGTGGTCCTGGCGACCCTGCTCGGTTTCATCGTCGGCGTGGCACGGCTGTCGCCGAACTGGATCATCAGCAAACTGGCGACGGTTTACGTGGAAGTCTTCCGTAACATTCCGCCGTTGCTGCAAATCCTGTTCTGGTACTTCGCGGTGTTCCTGACCATGCCGGGCCCGCGGGCCAGTCATAACTTCGGCGACACCTTCTTCGTCAGCAGCCGTGGCCTGAACATGCCGGCCGCGCAAATGGCGGACGGGTTCTGGGCGTTCTTCGTCAGTGTCGTTATCGCTATCGTCGCCATCGTGCTGATGTGCCGTTGGGCCAACAAGCGCTTTGAAGCCACCGGCGTACCGTTCCACAAGTTCTGGGTCGGCCTGGCGCTGTTCCTGGTGATCCCGGCGCTGTGCGCGCTGATCTTCGGCGCCCCGTTGCACTGGGAACTGCCGAAGCTGCAAGGCTTCAACTTTGTCGGTGGCTGGGTCCTGATCCCGGAACTGCTGGCCTTGACCCTGGCCCTGACCGTGTACACCGCGGCGTTTATCGCCGAGATCGTGCGTTCGGGCATCAAGTCGGTCAGCCACGGCCAGACCGAAGCCGCGCGTTCCCTGGGGCTGCGCAACGGTCCGACCCTGCGCAAGGTGATCATCCCGCAAGCCCTGCGCGTGATCATCCCGCCGCTGACCAGCCAATACCTGAACCTGGCGAAGAACTCCTCGCTGGCGGCCGGTATCGGTTATCCGGAGATGGTGTCGTTGTTTGCCGGTACGGTGCTGAACCAGACCGGACAGGCGATCGAGGTGATTGCGATCACCATGAGCGTGTACCTGGCGATCAGTATCAGCATTTCCCTGCTGATGAACTGGTACAACAAGCGCATTGCGCTGATCGAGCGGTAAGGAAAAGCGCATGAGTACTCATACTTTCAAGCCTGACATGCCACCACCGAGCAGCAGCATCGGCGTGGTGGCGTGGATGCGCGCCAACATGTTCTCCAGCTGGATCAACACCCTGCTGACCCTGTTCGCGTTCTACCTGATCTACCTGATCGTCCCACCGATCCTGGACTGGGCCATCCTCGACGCCAACTGGGTCGGCACCACTCGCGCCGACTGCACCAAGGAAGGCGCCTGCTGGGTGTTCATCCAACAGCGTTTCGGCCAGTTCATGTACGGCTACTACCCGGTGGACCTGCGCTGGCGCGTGGACCTGACCGTGTGGCTGGCGGTCATCGGCGTGGCACCGTTGTTCATCTCGCGCTTTCACCGTAAAGCGGTGTACGGGCTGAGCTTCCTGGTGGCGTACCCGATCATTGCCTTCTTCCTGTTGCATGGCGGCCTGTTCGGCATGACCAACGTGGCGACCAGCCAGTGGGGCGGCCTGATGCTGACCCTGGTGATTGCTACCGTCGGTATCGCCGGTGCGTTGCCGCTGGGGATCGTCCTGGCGCTGGGTCGACGTTCGAACATGCCGGCGATTCGGGTGGTCTGCGTGACCTTCATCGAATTCTGGCGCGGCGTGCCGTTGATCACGGTGCTGTTCATGTCTTCGGTGATGCTGCCGCTGTTCCTGCCCGAAGGCATGAACTTCGACAAACTGCTGCGGGCCCTGATCGGCGTGATCCTGTTCCAGTCGGCCTACGTGGCCGAAGTGGTGCGCGGCGGTCTGCAAGCGATCCCCAAAGGTCAGTACGAAGCGGCCGCAGCGATGGGCCTCGGTTACTGGCGCAGCATGGGCCTGGTGATTCTGCCGCAAGCCTTGAAGCTGGTAATCCCTGGCATCGTCAACACCTTCATTGCGCTGTTCAAGGACACAAGCCTGGTGATCATCATTGGCCTGTTCGACCTGCTCAACAGCGTCAAGCAAGCCGCCGCCGACCCGAAATGGTTGGGCATGGCCACTGAAGGCTACGTGTTCGCGGCCCTGGTGTTCTGGATTTTCTGTTTTGGTATGTCCCGCTACTCCATGCATTTGGAACGTAAGCTGGACACTGGCCACAAGCGTTAGGAGTTTTGTCATGAGTGAAGCGATCAAACAGCCTGTGAGCCCTGAAGGCATTATTCAGATGCAGGGCGTGAACAAGTGGTACGGCCAGTTCCACGTGTTGAAAGACATCAACCTGAACGTCAAGCAGGGCGAGCGTATCGTCCTGTGCGGCCCGTCGGGTTCCGGCAAATCCACCACCATCCGTTGCCTCAATCGCCTGGAAGAACACCAGCAGGGCCGCATCGTGGTCGATGGCGTGGAACTGACCAACGACCTCAAGCAGATCGAAGCGATCCGCCGTGAAGTCGGCATGGTGTTCCAGCACTTCAACCTGTTCCCGCACCTGACCATCCTGCAGAACTGCACCCTGGCCCCGATGTGGGTGCGCAAGATGCCGAAACGCAAGGCCGAAGAAATCGCCATGCATTATCTGGAGCGCGTACGCATTCCAGAGCAGGCGCATAAATTCCCGGGTCAACTGTCCGGCGGTCAGCAACAGCGTGTGGCGATTGCCCGTGCCCTGTGCATGAAACCGAAAATCATGCTGTTCGATGAACCGACTTCGGCACTCGACCCCGAGATGGTGAAAGAGGTTCTGGACACCATGATCGGCCTGGCTGAAGACGGCATGACCATGCTCTGCGTAACCCACGAAATGGGCTTCGCCCGCACCGTGGCCAACCGCGTGATCTTCATGGACAAGGGCGAGATCGTTGAACAGGCGGCGCCGAATGACTTCTTCGATAATCCGCAGAATGATCGGACCAAGTTGTTCCTGAGTCAGATTCTGCATTGATCGATGTCAGGCATTGAAATAAACCCGGACCTGTTCCGGGTTTATTTTTGTCTGGCGTTCACGTTCAGGAAACGGTGATCGTCTCGTGCTCTTTGTGCACGATTTCTCTGAAGCCCCGTAAATCCGCGCCCTCACCCAAGGCATGCGCATCGGCGAGCAGATAGGGATACCGGTCCAGCAAGCGCATCAACAGTACCAACGCTTTTGGCGGAAGTACCTCGCCACGCTCATACCGGGAAAACGCGTTGTGCCCGCCACCGGACAACAGCAGCACCGCGTCTTTTTGTGAGAGGTGCAGCTTGCGGCGGATGCGCTTCATCTCCGCGCCGATCATTTGCCTGCCAGCAATGACCAGTTCGTCACCTGCGTTTGAATGACGCTCCGCGCAGTTGGGGTCAAATTCGACTTCGCCGCACATCTGGCATTCCCAACCGGATAAATCATCAATCCGGCGCTCCATGCCTTTGACACTCAAGGTTTCGCCGCGACCTTGGAAATGGGTCATTCCTTCAGGGGAGCCACAGCTGAAACACTGCTGGGTTTTCATAGGTTTTTCTCCTTGAAGGAGATTGCCGGAGGGCCACCGCCGGGGCGGTAAGTCACCTTGATGTAAATCTCCAGGTCATGTGAATTGATGTGGTAAACGTCTTGCCAGACTCGGTGGTTGGCATAGGTGGTCATCGATTTGTACAACATATTGCGCTGCAGCTTGAGGATGACCTCCTGCATCTCTGTAAAGCTCAAGCCCAACCTCCTGGCGCTTGTTTTTGCCGCGCTCGTAAAGGCAGATACCCTAAGCCGCAGCACGTCCGACTTGATCACCGCCAAGTCGTAATGGGGTGTGTTCTTCTCCATAAGAAACCGTAAACCCTATCCCTGAAATTACCCTTAAAGGGTAATTTTGACTAATCGAAAATCCCGCTCCATTTCCCTCCCTCTGACCGTAGGCGGTTGCCGTCCTACACGGAGCTGACTAACATGTCGGAAAATTCATCCTATGATTGGATGAAAGGGCGAATCTTATGTCAGACATTTCTCCACTCGTTAAGCGATCCCTGGTCGATCAGGCCCTGGATCAATTACGCCTGCGCATTACCCAAGGTATCTGGACCGTCGGCCAGCGTCTGCCCACTGAACCTGAGCTATCCGCCGAGCTGGGCATCAGCCGCAACACCGTGCGCGAAGCCATGCGCGTGTTGGCGTTTTCCGGGTTGATCGAGATCCGCCAGGGTGACGGCAGTTACCTGCGAGCGGTGATCGATCCGATGGACACCATGAAGGCGTTGTCGCAATGCACCCACGAACAGGCGCGGGAAACCCGGCACATTCTGGAAGTCGAGGCCATTGGCCTGGCGGCGTTGCGCCGCACTGACGAAGATCTGGCGGCACTGCACGAAGCATTGGGCGTCAGCGGCAGTCACTACCACGGCGATCTCGACAGCTACATCGCCTGCGACCTGGTGTTCCACCGCCGCTTGGTGGACGCCGCGCACAACCCCACCCTCAGCGAGTTGTATCGCTACTTCTCCAGCATCGTCGGCGACCAACTGCGCAAGACCCTGAACATTTCCCCGCGACGCCAAGAGGTGTTCGATCTGCATATCGAACTGCTGGAGGCCGTCGAACAACGTGACCCGGAGCGGGCCAAAGCCCTGTCGAGGCAGTTGATCAATGAACCTTGAAACCGAGAACCCCATGTCTGCCAATCACAGCAACATCCCGCAACCCAAGCGCACGGCGGAGCTCGAAGAGCTGTTGATCGATGCCGAGGCCGATGACGAGCAGGTCCAGCAAAGCCACCCGATCCTGCGACGGCCGTGGCTGTTGCTGCTGGGGCTGATCCTGGTGGCGCTGAACTTGCGTCCGGCGCTGTCGAGCATGGCGCCGATGCTCAGCGAGGTGTCGAAGACCCTCGGCTTATCCGCGGCCGAAGCCGGTTTGCTGACCACGTTGCCGGTGCTTTGCCTGGGCCTGTTCGCACCGCTGGCGCCGATCCTGGCCCGGCGTTTCGGTGCCGAGCGCGTGGTGCTGGGGATTCTGTTGGTGCTGGCTGGCGGGATCATCCTGCGCAGCTCCTTCGGTGAAATCGGCCTGTTCGCCGGCAGTGTGCTGGCCGGGGCCAGCATTGGCGTGATTGGCGTGTTGCTGCCGGGGATCGTCAAGCGCGACTTCCCGAAACAAGCCGGCACCATGACCGGCGTCTACACCATGGCCCTGTGCCTGGGCGCGGCGATGGCGGCGGGGGCGACCGTGCCGTTGAGCGAGCATTTCGACAAGAGCTGGGCCCTGGGCCTGGGCTTCTGGGTGGTGCCGGCGCTGGTGGCGGCGATTTTCTGGTTGCCGCAAGTGGGGCAGAAGCACGGTTCGCATAACGTCGCCTATCGCGTTCGCGGTCTGCTGCGCGACCCGTTGGCCTGGCAAGTGACGTTGTACATGGGGCTGCAATCGTCCCTGGCCTACATCGTGTTCGGCTGGTTGCCGTCGATCCTGATCGGCCGTGGGCTGACGCCGACCCAGGCCGGTCTCGTGCTTTCAGGGTCGGTGATTGTCCAATTGGCCAGCTCCCTGGCCGCGCCTTGGCTGGCCACGCGCGGCAAGGATCAGCGCCTGGCGATCGTCATCGTTATGCTGCTGACCCTCGGCGGCTTGTTCGGCTGCCTGTATGCGCCGATCGAAGGCCTGTGGGGCTGGGCGATCCTGCTCGGCCTGGGGCAGGGCGGGACGTTCAGCCTGGCGCTGACCCTGATCGTGCTGCGCTCGCGGGATTCCCACGTGGCTGCCAACCTGTCGAGCATGGCCCAAGGGATCGGTTACACCCTGGCGTCCATGGGGCCATTCGTGGTCGGCATCGTCCACGACTGGACCGGTGGCTGGAATGCGTTGGGCTGGATCTTCGGCATCATTGGCCTGGGCGCGATCATCGCCGGCCTCGGTGCCGGGCGTTCGCTGTACGTTCAGGTGAACAGCGAAAAAGTGTGAATCCCCGCACTACTGGCATTCGGCCCACGAATGCCGGTGGTCTTGCGGGCATTTGCAGACTATCGTGCTGGCAATCTTTCGACGGTTCGGAGCCAGCCCATGAGTGACGCCCATAACGCCCTGATCACCCGCTTCTACCAGGCCTTCCAGCGGCTGGATGCCGAAGCCATGGCGGCCTGCTACACCGACGACGTGGTGTTCAGCGATCCAGCGTTCGGCGAGTTGCGCGGCCGCGATGCCGGCGACATGTGGCGCATGCTCACGACCCGGGCCAAGGACTTTTCCCTGACCTTCGACAACGTGCGCAGCGACGAGCGCTCCGGCGGCGCCCATTGGGTCGCGACCTACCTGTTCAGCCAGACCGGCAACGTTGTGATCAACGACATCCAGGCGCGTTTCGTGTTTCGCGACGACAAGATCTGCGAACATCACGACAGCTTCGATCTGTGGCGTTGGTCCCGCCAGGCGCTGGGCACCAAAGGCCTGTTGCTGGGCTGGACGCCGCTGGTGCGCAACGCCGTGCGCGCCCAGGCGTTGAAGGGGCTGAAGGCATTCCAGGCCAGTCGCTGATAAGATCGCGGCTTGTTTCCCTGCAAGCCATGATCGCCACGTGAACACCCTCAGCGAATCCCCCGTCATTGCCGTCGAACCGGTGCCCGCCAGCAAGCCCTGGTTCGTTTACCTCGTGCGCGCGGCCAATGGTTCGTTGTATTGCGGGATCAGCGACGACCCGGTGCGCCGCTTTGCCAAGCACCAGAGCGGCAAGGGCGCGCGGTTCTTCCTGTCCAGCCCGGCCATGGCGTTGGTTTATACCGAAATCTGCCGCGACAAAAGCGAAGCGCTGCGTCAGGAACGGTTGATCAAAAAACTCAAGAAAAGCGCCAAGGAATGCCTGGTGCTGACTTATCAATCTGACTGATAAGTGCCCATCAGGCGGATCTGTAGGCCGCTTCCCGATTGCGCGCTAAGCTGCGAGCTCCTTATCCGAGCGGCGGAGCCGAGCATGTCAGAGTTGATCCTTCACAATTACCCGACGTCCCCCTTCGCCGAAAAGGCCCGTCTTCTGCTGGGCTTCAAAGGGTTGTCGTGGCGTTCGGTGAAGATCTCGCCGGTGATGCCAAAACCTGAATTGACCGCGCTGACGGGCGGCTACCGCAAGACCCCGGTGTTGCAGATCGGCGCCGATATTTATTGCGACACCGCTCTGATCGCCCGTCGCCTGGAGCAGGAAAAAGCCCTGCCGGCGTTTTTCCCGGAAGGTCAGGAAATGATCGTCGCGAGCTTCGCGGCCTGGGTCGATTCGGTGGTGTTCCAGCACGCGGTGAGCCTGGTGTTCCAGCCGGAATCGGTGGCGGTGCGCTTTGGCAAGTTGCCGCCGGAAGCGATCAAGGCGTTCCTGGCCGATCGCGCCGGGTTGTTCAGCGGCGGCAGCTCGACGAAATTGTCGGCGGAACAGGCGCGGCATCAGTGGCCGACGATTATGGGGCGTCTCGAATTGCAGCTTCAGCGCGAGGAGGGCGACTTCCTGTTCGGCGAGCCTTCGATCGCCGATTTTTCCCTGGCTCATTGCCTGTGGTTCCTCAAGGCAACGCCGGTCACTTCACCGTTGGTCGATGCTTATCCGGCGGTTTTGGCGTGGTTTGGTCGGGTGATGGGGTTCGGTCATGGTGCGTTCAGCGAGATGACGGCCGAGGAGGCGCTGGAGGTGTCGCGCAATGCCACGCCCGCTGCGTTGCCGGATGAGGCGTTCGAGGAGCCTAACGGCTTTGAGGCGGGCCAGCAGGTGGTGATTGCCGCCACGGACTACGGTTGTGATCCGGTGACGGGTGAGCTGGTGTTTGCGGGGCGTGAGGAATTGATTGTGCGTCGGGAAGACGAGCGGGCGGGTGTGGTGCATGTGCACTTTCCGCGGTTTGGCTTCCGCATCGAAAAACCCTGAACCCTGAACCCTGAACCCTGTAGGAGCGAGGCTTGCCCGCGAAGCTTTTAGCGTCAGTGAGGACGCCTTCGCGGGCAAGCCTCGCTCCTACACGGGTTTTGTGTGAGGCAATCGGTTATTTCAATGCAGCGAGGATCTCATCCGGGTCATACCCGCGAATCAACGTCCCGTTCACATCGATCAACGGTATCCCGCGCCCACCCAACGCTTCATACGCCTTGCGCGCCTCGGCGTCCTTCTCGATATCGAATTCCTTGTACGGAATGCCTTTCTGATCCAGAAAGCGTCGAGTCAGTTTGCAGTAGCCGCACCAGTCGGTGGCGTAGAGCACGACGTTGGCCTTGGCCTGGGTCTGCTCGGACACCACCTGCGCCGGGTGGATATAGCGCTCGATCTTGCCCCAGTTCTGGTAAACCACGACCACCAGCAGGATCAGCAGGAATTTCTTCAGGATGCCGTTGAGCATCAGTTGCGTCGCTTCAACTGATCAGTCAGCTGGGTCGGCAAGCCCTTGATGATCAGCGTGCCGGCTTCTTCGTCGTATTCGATCTTCGAGCCCAGCAGGTGTGCTTCGAAGCTGATGGACAAGCCTTCAGCGCGCCCGGTGAAGCGGCGGAACTGGTTCAGGGTACGTTTATCCGCCGGAATCTCCGGGGACAAACCGTAGTCCTTGTTGCGGATGTGATCGTAGAAGGCTTTCGGGCGTTCTTCGTCGATCAGCTCCGAGAGTTCTTCCAGGCCCATCGGCTCGCCGAGCTTGGCCTGGCTGCTGGCGTAATCCACCAGGGTTTTGGTTTTCTCGCGGGCGGATTCTTCCGGCAGATCTTCGCTTTCAACGAAGTCGCTGAAGGCTTTGAGCAGGGTACGGGTTTCGCCCGGGCCGTCGACGCCTTCCTGGCAGCCGATAAAGTCGCGGAAATACTCCGAAACCTTTTTCCCGTTCTTGCCTTTGATGAACGAAATGTATTGCTTGGACTGCTTGTTGTTCTGCCACTCGGAGATGTTGATTCGCGCCGCGAGGTGCAACTGGCCCAGGTCCAGGTGACGAGACGCGGTCACGTCCAGCTCTTCCGTCACCGCCACGCCTTCACTGTGGTGCAGCAGGGCGATGGCCAGGTAGTCGGTCATGCCTTGCTGGTAGTGCGCAAACAGCACGTGGCCGCCCACTGACAGGTTCGATTCTTCCATCAGCTTTTGCAGGTGTTCCACCGCCACCCGGCTGAACGCCGTGAAATCCTTGCCGCCGTCGAGGTATTCCTTCAGCCAGCCGCTGAACGGATGCGCCCCGGACTCGGCATGGAAGAAGCCCCAGGCCTTGCCTTGTTTGGCGTTGTAGCTCTCGTTGAGGTCGGCGAGCATGTTCTCGATGGCCGTGGACTCCGCCAGTTCGGAGTCGCGAGCGTGAAGAACTGCGGGGGTGCCGTCGGGTTTTTTGTCGATCAGGTGGACGATGCAATGGCGGATCGGCATGGGCTTCTCGGCTGATTGAAGAGAGGAGGGCGTGCTCCCCCAAAAAGTGCCAAGTGTACCGCAACCACTGGTTTTGGCGCGGCTCGAAGGGGAAATCCCGAACGTAGAGCGGCCCTTATGCGTTTTTTTAACGGTTTAGAGCAATAAAGCTGACCAAATGGGTAGCTAGAGGCGGATATTTCCCCGTCTCTGTGCTAGTTTTGCCCGGTCTTACGCGAAGTCACTGCGTTAAGCGTGCATTCAGCATTTGTCAGGTCGAACCAAACCCTGATTTCGGTATCTATTACCCCGACTCGTCGCGGTTATGGCCGAGGGTGCCAGATCCAGAAGATCGGGCTCGATGGCTGACACTGCACTCTGCAATCCATATGAATTTGATAGGGAAGGAACACTACATGGCTCTTACTAAAGACCAACTGATCGCCGACATCGCTGAAGCTATCGACGCGCCAAAAACCACCGCGCGTAACGCTCTGGACCAACTGGGCCAAATCGTTGCCGATCAGCTGGAAAACGGCGGCGAAATCACTCTGCCAGGTATCGGCAAACTGAAAGTGACCGAGCGTCCTGCCCGTACCGGCCGTAACCCTTCGACTGGCGCTGCCATCGAAATCGCTGCCAAGAAAGTTATCAAGCTGGTTGTGGCCAAAGGCCTGACCGACGCTGTTAACAAGTAAGACGCAGTAAAAAAAGCCGCGCTCCGGAGTGATCCGGGCGCGGCTTTTTTGTGCCTGCGATTCAGCGATTGACCCCAGGCCAATCGCTGTTTCAGGTGTTTACTTGCGGGCCCAGCGCTCGCGCCAGACCTGTTGCTCGGACTGGGTCTGGAAGGTCCAGGCCACAAAGCGGCTTTGCTTCTGGCCCTGGGACATTTCCACGACCTGGCTTTCCAGCACGCCAGCTTTTTTCAGAGCGGTCTGGATGGCGGGCAGGTTCGAGGCTTTCGATACCAGGGTGCTGAACCACAGCACTTTGTGCTGGAAGCTCGCGCTCTCGGCGATCAGTTGCGTCACAAAACGTGCCTCGCCCCCTTCACACCACAATTCCGCCGATTGCCCGCCGAAGTTCAGCACCGGCAGTTTGCGTTTCGGGTCGGCACGGCCCAGGGCGCGCCATTTGCGTTCGCTGCCCTTGGTCGCTTCGTCCATCGAGGCGTGGAACGGCGGGTTGCACATGGTCAGGTCAAAACGTTCGCCCGGCTCCAGCAAGCCGAGCAGGATGTGCTTGGGATTGCTTTGCAAACGCAGTTGAATGGCTTTGTTCAGCCCGTTGGACTGGACGATGGCTTTGGCGGCGGCCACGGCAGTCGGGTCGATTTCGGAGCCGAGGAAGTGCCAGCGGTAGTCGCTGTAGCCGATCAGCGGGTAGACGCAGTTGGCACCCATGCCGATATCGAGCACTTTGACCGGCGCGCCGCGCGGGATTTCACCGTCGTTGACGCTGGCCAGCAGGTCGGCCAGGAAGTGCACGTAGTCGGCACGCCCCGGAACCGGCGGGCACAGGTAATCGGCCGGGATGTCCCAGTGGGCCACGCCGTAGAACGACTTGAGCAGTGCCCGGTTGAACACCCGCACCGCGTCGGGGCTGGCGAAGTCGATGCTTTCCTTGCCGTACGGGTTGAGGATCACGAACTTCGCCAGTTCCGGCGTGCTCTTGATCAGCTCCGGGAAGTCATAGCGACCCTGGTGGCGATTGCGCGGGTGCAGGCTGGCCTTCGGACGGGGTTCCACGGCGTTGGCCGGGGTGGCGGAGTCAGGCTTTTTGCGCGCAGGGCGGGGTGTGCGGGGGGCGTTCATGGGTGTGATCGATTCGGGTATGGCTGAAAGTGGGGGGCATTGTCCCACAGACGATGGTCGCGCGGGGATCCTGTAGGAGCAAGGCTTGCCCGCGATGGCCGCGACACGGTTTAACAGGCACACCGCGTTACCGTTCCTGTAGGAGCGAGGCTTGCCCGCGAAGAGGCCGTCACATCCGACATCAATGGCGACAGGCAGATCGCTTTCGCGGGCAAGCCTCGCTCCTACAGATAGCAAAAAAGTCGGGAGCACAAAAAAGGGAGGCCGTTGCGGGCCTCCCTCTTTCATTGCGAGTTGCCGTTACAGGCTGGCAATCCGCGCATGTTGCTCGGCCAATTTGCCCAAAGCCTGTTCAGCTTCGGCCAGTTTGGCCCGTTCTTTCTCGATGACTTCGGCCGGGGCCTTGTCAACGAAACCGGCGTTGGACAGTTTGCCACCGACGCGCTGGACTTCGCCCTGCAAACGCAGGATTTCTTTATCCAGGCGTGCCAGTTCGGCGTCCTTGTCGATCAGGCCGGCCATCGGCACCAGCACTTCCATCTCGCCCACCAGTGCGGTGGCGGACAGCGGTGCTTCTTCGCCGGCAGCCAACACCGTGATCGATTCGAGGCGGGCCAGCTTCTTCAGCAAGGCTTCGTTCTCGGTGAGACGACGCTGGTCTTCGGCGCTGACGTTCTTCAGGAACAGGTTCAGCGGCTTGCCCGGCCCGATGTTCATCTCGGCGCGAATGTTGCGCGTGCCGAGCATCAGCGTTTTCAGCCACTCGATATCGTCTTCGGCGCCCTGATCGATGCGCGCTTCATTGGCCACGGGCCAAGGTTGCAGCATGATCGTCTTGCCTTCGATACCGGCCAGCGGCGCAATGCGCTGCCAGATTTCTTCGGTGATGAACGGCATGAACGGGTGCGCCAGGCGCAACGCGACTTCCAGCACCCGAACCAGGGTGCGACGGGTGCCGCGCTGGCGTTCAATCGGAGCGTTTTCGTCCCACAGCACAGGCTTGGACAGTTCCAGGTACCAGTCGCAATACTGGTTCCAGATGAACTCGTACAAGGCTTGTGCCGCCAGGTCGAAGCGGAACTGGTCGAGTTGACGGGTCACTTCGGCTTCGGTGCGTTGCAGCTGCGAGATGATCCAGCGATCCGCCAGGGACAGTTCGTAGGCCTCGCCGTTCTGGCCGCAGTCTTCGCCCTTGTCCAGAACATAACGCGCGGCGTTCCAGATCTTGTTGCAGAAGTTGCGATAGCCTTCGACGCGGCCCATGTCGAACTTGATGTCGCGACCGGTGGACGCCAGCGAGCAGAAGGTAAAGCGCAGGGCGTCGGTGCCGTAGCTGGCGATGCCATCGGCGAACTCGTCGCGGGTCTGCTTCTCGATCTTCTTCGCCAGTTTCGGCTGCATCATGCCGGAGGTGCGTTTCTGCACCAGCTCTTCCAGCTCGATACCGTCGATGATGTCCAGCGGGTCCAGGACGTTGCCCTTGGACTTGGACATTTTCTGTCCCTGGCCATCGCGCACCAGGCCGTGCACGTACACGGTCTTGAACGGTACTTGCGGCGTGCCGTCTTCGTTCTTCACCAAATGCATGGTGAGCATGATCATCCGGGCAACCCAGAAGAAAATGATGTCGAAACCGGTGACCAGCACGTCGGTGGAGTGGAATTTCTTCAGGAATTCGGTCTGCTCAGGCCAGCCCAGCGTGGAGAAGGTCCACAGGCCGGAACTGAACCAGGTGTCCAGAACATCGTTGTCCTGTTGCAGCGCAACGTCCGGGCCGAGGTTGTGCTTGGCACGCACTTCGGCTTCGTCGCGACCGACGTAGACTTTGCCCGACTCGTCGTACCAGGCCGGAATCCGGTGACCCCACCACAGCTGACGGCTGATGCACCAATCCTGGATGTCGCGCATCCACGAGAAGTACATGTTTTCGTATTGCTTGGGCACGAACTGGATGCGACCGTCTTCAACGGCAGCAATCGCAGGCTCGGCCAATGGTTTGGTCGACACGTACCACTGGTCGGTCAGCCACGGCTCGATGATGGTGCCGGAGCGGTCTCCTTTCGGCACTTTCAGGCCGTGGTCGTCAACGCTGACCAGCAGGCCGGCGGCGTTGAAGGCGGCAACGATCTGCTTACGGGCTTCGAAACGGTCGAGACCGGCGTATTCGGCCGGGATCTTGCCGTCGATGCTTTCGTTCAGCGTGCCGTCGAGGTTGAACACCTGGCAGGCCGGCAGGACGGCGGCGTTCTTGTCGAAGATGTTCAGCAGCGGCAGGTTGTGGCGCTTGCCGACTTCGTAGTCGTTGAAATCGTGGGCCGGGGTGATTTTCACGCAACCGGTGCCGAATTCAGGGTCGCAGTAATCGTCGGCGATGATCGGGATGCGGCGGCCGACCAGCGGCAGCTCGACAAATTTGCCGATCAGGGCTTTGTAGCGTTCATCGTTCGGGTTCACCGCGACGGCGGCGTCGCCGAGCATGGTTTCCGGGCGAGTGGTCGCGACGATCAGGTAATCATTGCCTTCAGCGGTCTTGGCGCCATCGGCCAGCGGGTATTTCAGGTTCCACAGGAAACCTTTCTCGTCGTGGTTTTCCACTTCAAGGTCGGAAATCGCCGTGTGCAACTTGGTGTCCCAGTTGACCAGACGCTTGCCGCGATAGATCAGGCCGTCTTCATGCAGGCGCACGAAGGCTTCTTTTACGGACTCGGAGAGACCGTCGTCCATCGTGAAGCGCTCGCGGCTCCAGTCCACGGACGAACCGAGACGGCGGATCTGACGGCTGATGTTGCCGCCGGACTGATCCTTCCATTCCCAGATCTTCTCGAGGAATTTCTCGCGACCGAGGTCGTGACGGCTCTGGCCCTGGGCTTCGAGTTGGCGTTCCACCAGCATTTGCGTGGCGATACCGGCGTGGTCGGTGCCCGGCTGCCACAGGGTGTTGCGACCCTGCATGCGACGGAAACGGATCAGGGCGTCCATGATCGCGTTGTTGAAGCCGTGACCCATGTGCAGGCTGCCGGTGACGTTCGGCGGCGGGATCATGATGGTGTAGGACTCGCCCGCGCCTTGCGGGGCGAAGTAGTTCTCGGACTCCCAGGTGTTGTACCAGGAAGTTTCAATGGCGTGCGGCTGGTAGGTCTTATCCATGCGCGGCGGGACCCTATTGGCATCAATTCAGGAAAAGCCGACGAGTATAGCCTCGGGGACAGCGGCAAGCTACAAGCCACAAGCTGCAAGAAGGGTGTGCCGGCTTGGCTTTTGCTTTGCTTGCAGCTTAAAGCTTGCCGCTTGTAGCTGCGGCGAGCAGCCGCTCCATCCGCGCATCCAGCCGACGCTTGATCTCGGTTTCGATATGCGGGGCGAAGTCGTCGATCACGTCTTGCATGATCAATTGCGCGGCGGCGCGCAGTTCGCTGTCCAGGTGCAGCAGGGCGTCAGGGCCTTTGCTCGCAGCGGCTGCCGGTTGGACGGCAGCGGGGGGCGGTTCGACGGCTTCAGGCGTGGCGCCTACGGCCTCGAACAGCATCGGAATCTGTTCCTGTTCGTCTTCATTGACCGTGTCGGTCAGCAAGGGCGGTTGCAGGTTGTCATCGCCGAGCAGTTGGCGGATCGACTCAAGGTCATCCAGCAGGTGCACGGACTTTTGCTGCGGTTTTGGAGTGTCCATCGGAATGCTCAGAGTCGCTGTAAACGGTGATCTTGCAGAGGATAGCCCTGTTCGCGGTAGAAACGGAAACTCTCCCGCGCAGCCGCGCGAATCGTCGGATCTTCCACCACCACTTCCGCCACCCGGGCGAATTTTTTGGCGAAGGCCGGGACTTTCAGGTCGAGATTGACCAGCAAATCCTGATGCGCACCGCAGTCATCACCAAGGCCGAGGACAATCAAACTGTCCGGTTCGCTTTCGGCGGGGCCGTGGGGCACGAAGGCTTCACCTTTGAACGCCCACAGACGCGCATCGAGATCTTCACGTTGGGCGGCATCGCTGCAATGCAGGTAGATGCGGTGACCCATGCGCCAGGCTTTTTCGGTGAGCTTGCAGGCAAAGTCCAGCCGCGCTGAAGGATCGGCGCTGGGCAGGATATAGAAGTCGACTTTGGTCATTGCGGTTCCTGAGCCATGAGCGGCGTTGTCCGAAAACAACGCCGCCCAGGGTCATCGGTTTCAGGCTTTGGCGCGGTCCAGCAGGTATTGGGTCAGCAATGGAACCGGACGGCCAGTGGCGCCCTTGTCCTTGCCGCCGCTGGTCCATGCGGTGCCGGCGATGTCCAGGTGCGCCCAGTTCAGATTCTTGGTGAAGCGCGACAGGAAGCAGGCAGCGGTGATGGTGCCGGCTTTCGGACCACCGATGTTGGCGATGTCGGCGAAAGGGCTGTCCAGCTGTTCTTGGTACTCATCGAACAACGGCAGTTGCCAGGCGCGATCATCAGCAGTCTTGCCCGCGCTCAGCAATTGGCCGATCAGCTCGTCGTTGTTGCCCAGCAGGCCCGAAGTGTGGGCGCCCAGTGCAACCACGCAAGCGCCGGTCAGGGTCGCGATGTCGATCACGGCCTGCGGCTTGAAGCGCTCGGAGTAGGTCAGGGCATCGCACAGCACCAGACGGCCTTCGGCGTCGGTGTTGAGGATTTCCACGGTCTGGCCGCTCATGGTGGTGACGATGTCGCCCGGGCGCGAAGCATTGCCGCTTGGCATGTTCTCGGCGCACGCCAGGATGCACACCAGGTTGATAGGCAGTTTCAGTTCGAGCACGGCACGCAGGGTGCCGAACACGCTGGCCGCGCCGCCCATGTCGTATTTCATCTCATCCATGCCCAAGCCAGGCTTGAGGCTGATGCCGCCGGTGTCGAACGTGATGCCTTTGCCGACCAGGGCGTACGGCTTCTCGGATTTCTTGCCGCCGTTGTATTGCATCACGATCAGGCGCGGCGGCTGGGCGCTGCCCTGGCCGACGGCGTAGAACGAGCCCATGCCCAGGTCCTTGATCTTCTTCTCATCGAGGACTTCGACTTTCAGGCTCTTGAATTCTTTGCCCAGGTTCTTGGCTTGTTCGCCGAGGAACGTCGGGTGGCAGATGTTCGGCGGCAAGTTGCCCAGGGTGCGGGTGAACGCCATGCCGTTGGCGATCGCGGTGGCGTGGGCCACGGCGCGCTCGACTTCAGCCTGGGCGGCCTTGATGGTCACCAGGGTGATTTTTTTCAGGGCGCGGGGTTCGGCTTTCTGGCTCTTGAACTGGTCGAAGGTGTATTCGCCGTCCACCAGGGTTTCCGCCAGCAGGCGCGTCTTGCCGTAGCTGTCGCGGCCCTTGACCACGACTTCGTCCAGTGCCAGCACGGCATCGCTGCCGCCCAGGCCTTTGAGGGTGTTGAGGATGTCGGCGATGGTTTTGCGGAACGGGCGATCGCCCAGTTCTTCGTCCTTGCCTACGCCCACCAGCAAAACACGCTCGGCCTTGAGGTTCGGCAGGCTGTGCAGCAACAGGCTCTGGCCGACTTTACCGGCCAGGTCGCCGCGCTTGAGTACGGCGCTGATGGCGCCACCGCTCAGTTCGTCGAGCTGCTTGGCGACGGCACCGAGTTTACGGCCTTCGCCGACGGCGACCACCAGAGTGGCGGTTTTCAACGTTTCTGGGCTAACGCTTTTTACAACCAGTTCCATGTCCGGGTCCCTGAATTAATGGTCAACACGCAGCGTTCGACGGTGTGCGCAAACGCCTGCTTATATAAATAGAAAGACGCAGGTCACGGCCCGCGACAAAGGCCGCAGTTTGAACCTCGCTACCGGCGCCTGACAACCCTCGGTTGTACGATCTTCGGTGCTTTGCGCACGTGCTTGAGTATGCGCAGTGACAGGCGCACCCAATCACAGGATAATGCGCCATCTTTTTTCGGCGGCTCTGCCCTGCGGGCCGTCTGATACGTTTGCTTGTTTGGCCGCCTTAGCCTGACAACCCTGGAGTGTCTGGTTTGATCGTCTTCCGTTATCTATCCCGCGAAGTCCTGTTGACCTTGAGCGCCGTCAGCGCTGTGCTGCTGGTCATCATCATGAGCGGTCGCTTCATCAAATACCTCGCGCAGGCGGCTTCGGGCCAACTGGACCCGGGTTCACTGTTCCTGATCATGGGCTTTCGTCTGCCGGGCTTCCTGCAGCTGATCCTGCCATTGGGGCTGTTCCTCGGGATCCTGTTGTCGTATGGCCGGCTGTATCTGGAAAGCGAAATGACCGTGCTGTCGGCCACCGGCATGAGTCAGCAGCGCTTGTTTCGTATCACCCTGTTTCCGGCGACCCTGGTGGCACTGGTGGTTGCATGGCTGAGCCTGAGCCTGGCGCCGCAAGGGGCCAACCAGTTCCAGTTGCTGCTGAACAAGCAGGACGCGCTGACCGAGTTCGATACGCTGGAACCGGGTCGCTTCCAGGCGCTGCGTGACGGTACGCGGGTGACCTACACCGAAACGCTGACCGACGATCGTATCCACCTGGGAGGCGTATTCATTTCCCAGAAGAACGTTTCTTCGGATCAGAAAGATCGCGGGATTTCCGTACTGGTGGCCGAAAAGGGCCGTCAGGAAATCCGCCCTGACGGCAACCGCTACCTGATTCTCGACAACGGCTACCGCTACGACGGTAACCCGGGGCAGGCCGACTACCGCAAGATCAAGTACGACGAGTACGGTGTTTTGCTGCCCAAGCCGGACGTCAGCGACGAGGTGACCGACCGTGACGCCATGACCACCAGTTCCTTGCTGGGCAGCGAAGACATTCGCTCTCGCACCGAACTTCAATGGCGCCTGTCCCTGCCGTTGCTGGTCTTCATCGTGACCCTGATGGCGGTGCCGCTGTCGCGCGTCAACCCGCGCCAGGGCCGTTTCCTCAAGCTGCTGCCGGCGATTCTTCTTTATATGGCTTACCTGACCATCCTGATTGCCGCTCGCGGCGCCCTTGAAAAGGGCAAAATTGCGCCGGCGCTGGGCTTGTGGTGGGTGCACGGGATCTTCCTGACCATCGGCCTGGTCTTGCTCTACTGGGAGCCGATGCGCTTGAAACTGGCGAGTCGCCGCGATGCGCTGGAGGTGGCTCGTGGTTAAGCTCGATCGCTACATTGGTAGCAGCGTTTTCGTGGCGATCCTGGCCGTGCTGGGGATCATTCTCGGCCTGGCGACCCTGTTCGCCTTCATCGATGAAATGAGCGACGCCACCGACACCTACACCTTGTTGGACGTCCTGAGCTACGTGCTGCTTACCGCGCCGCGACGTCTGTACGACATGTTGCCGATGGCGGCGCTGATCGGTTGCCTGATCGGCCTCGGCAGTCTGGCCAGCAACAGCGAACTGACCATTATGCGCGCCGCTGGCGTGTCGATCGGGCGGATCGTGTGGGCGGTCATGAAGCCGATGCTGGTCCTGATGGTGGTGGGCGTGTTGATTGGCGAATACGTCGCGCCGGCCACCGAGGTCACCGCCCAGGCCAACCGTTCCCTGGCCCAGGGCAGTGGTGATGCGCAAAGCGCCAAGCACGGCCTGTGGCATCGCCAGGGTGACGAGTTCATTCATGTCAACTCCGTGCAGCCCAATGGCCTGCTGTATGGCGTGACCCGTTATCACTTCGACAAAGAGCGCCACATGTTGTCGGCGAGCTTCGCCAAGCGTGCGGAGTTCGACAAGGACCATTGGCAACTGAGCGAAGTGACGACCACGCTGTTCCATGAAAAGAATACTGAAGTGGTCAGCACGCCGGTCGAGCGCTGGGAAGTGGCCCTGAGCCCGCAATTGCTCAGCACCGTGGTCATGGCGCCCGAGTCGCTGTCGATCAGCGGTTTGTGGGGTTACATCCACTACCTGGCTGACCAGGGCCTGGCCAACGGTCGTTACTGGCTGGCATTTTGGGTCAAGGTGTTGCAGCCGCTGGTCACCGCCGCGCTGGTGCTGATGGCGATTTCCTTCATCTTCGGTCCGCTGCGTTCGGTGACCCTCGGCCAGCGGGTGTTTACCGGTGTGCTGGTGGGCTTCACCTTCCGTATCGTCCAGGACCTGCTCGGGCCGTCGAGCCTGGTGTTCGGTTTCTCGCCGCTGTTTGCGGTGCTGGTGCCGGCCGGAGTCTGTGGTTTGGCCGGGGTCTGGTTGTTGCGTCGGGCCGGTTGATTCAGGGGGTTTCCTGATTTTGCCGTTCACTGAAAACGCCCCTGTCGCAAGACCGGGGCGTTTTTGTATTCGCCGTCTGACCTGCGAACGTGACGCTTGCGCCGTGGATCAGGTACAATTCCCGGCTATTTTTCGGCGGGCTATGCCTGCAGCCTTTTTGAGTGTTGATCCGTGAGTGATTTGAGTCATATCCGCAATTTCTCCATCATCGCCCACATTGACCATGGCAAGTCGACGCTGGCCGACCGCTTCATCCAGATGTGCGGCGGCCTTGCCGAGCGCGAAATGGAAGCCCAGGTCCTGGACTCCATGGACCTGGAACGTGAACGCGGGATCACCATCAAGGCCCATAGCGTCACCCTGTATTACACCGCCAAAGATGGTATCAAGTACCAGCTGAACTTCATTGACACCCCGGGCCACGTCGACTTCACCTATGAAGTCAGCCGGTCGCTGGCGGCCTGTGAAGGTGCGTTGCTGGTGGTCGATGCCGGTCAGGGCGTTGAAGCGCAGTCGGTTGCCAACTGCTACACGGCGATCGAGCAGGGCCTGGAGGTGATGCCGGTCCTGAACAAGATCGACCTGCCACAGGCTGATCCGGACCGCGTCAAAGAAGAAATCGAAAAAATCATCGGCATCGATGCTACCGATGCAGTCGAGTGCAGCGCCAAGACTGGCCTGGGCGTCGACGAGGTGCTCGAGCGTCTGGTCAAGACCATTCCTGCGCCGACCGGCAACTACGAAGATCCGCTGCAAGCGTTGATCATCGATTCCTGGTTCGACAACTACCTGGGCGTTGTTTCCCTGGTTCGCGTGCGCCACGGTCGTGTGAAGAAGGGCGACAAGATCCTGGTCAAGTCCACCGGCAAGATCCACCTGGTGGACAGCGTCGGTGTCTTCAACCCGAAACACACCGCCACCGTTGACCTTAAGGCCGGCGAAGTGGGCTTCATCATCGCCGGTATCAAGGACATTCACGGTGCACCGGTCGGTGACACCCTGACCTTGAGTTCGACCCCCGACGTTGACGTGCTGCCCGGCTTCAAGCGCATTCAGCCGCAGGTTTACGCCGGCCTGTTCCCGGTCAGCTCCGACGACTTTGAAGATTTCCGTGAAGCCCTGCAAAAGCTCACGCTCAACGACTCGTCCCTGCAGTACACCCCGGAAAGTTCCGACGCCCTGGGCTTCGGCTTCCGTTGCGGGTTCCTCGGCATGCTGCACATGGAAATCATCCAGGAGCGCCTCGAGCGCGAGTACGACCTGGACCTGATCACCACGGCGCCGACGGTAATTTTCGAGCTGTTGCTGAAAACCGGTGAAACGATTTACGTCGACAACCCGTCCAAGCTTCCAGACCTGTCCTCGATCGAAGACATGCGTGAGCCGATCGTGCGGGCCAATATTCTTGTGCCGCAAGAGCACCTGGGCAACGTCATTACCCTGTGTATCGAAAAGCGTGGCGTCCAGCACGACATGCTGTTCCTCGGCACCCAGGTCCAGGTGACCTACGATTTGCCGATGAACGAAGTGGTCCTGGACTTCTTCGACCGTCTGAAATCCACCAGTCGCGGCTATGCTTCGCTGGATTACCATTTCGATCGTTATCAATCAGCTAATCTGGTGAAACTGGATGTGCTGATCAACGGTGACAAGGTCGACGCCCTGGCGCTGATCGTGCACAAGGATAACGCGCACTACAAAGGTCGCCAGTTGACCGAGAAGATGAAAGAACTGATTCCGCGCCAGATGTTCGACGTCGCGATCCAGGCCGCCATTGGCGGGCAGATCATTGCGCGGACTTCCGTCAAGGCACTCAGAAAGAACGTATTGGCCAAATGCTACGGCGGTGACGTTAGCCGTAAGAAAAAACTGCTTGAAAAGCAAAAGGCCGGTAAGAAACGCATGAAGCAAGTAGGCAACGTGGAAATTCCACAAGAAGCCTTCCTTGCAGTGCTCAGGTTGGATAGTTAGGTCCTATGTCACTAAATTTCCCGCTGTTGCTGGTCATCGCCGTGTTCGTCTGCGGCCTGTTGGCGTTGCTCGATCTGGTTTTCCTGGCACCGCGTCGGCGTGCTGCCATCACCTCCTACCAGGGCAGCGTCAGCCAGCCTGACGGGGTGGTGATCGAGAAGCTGAACAAAGAGCCGCTGCTGGTCGAATACGGCAAGTCGTTCTTCCCGGTGTTGTTCATCGTGCTGGTGCTGCGTTCGTTCCTGGTGGAACCGTTCCAGATTCCTTCCGGCTCGATGAAACCGACCCTGGACGTGGGTGACTTCATCCTGGTGAGCAAGTTTTCCTACGGGATCCGCTTGCCGGTGGTCGACCAGAAAGTCATCGATGTCGGTGATCCACAGCGTGGCGATGTGATGGTGTTCCGCTATCCGAGCGATCCGAACGTCAACTACATCAAGCGTGTAGTCGGCCTGCCGGGCGACCAGATTCGGTACACCGCCGACAAGCGCTTGTTCGTCAACGGTGAGTCGATCGCCGAGCAACTGGTCGGCTCCGAGCCGGGCACGCTGGGCAGTGCCGAGCTCTATAAGGAAAAACTCGGCGAAGCCGAGCACCTGATCCGCAAGGAAATGAGCCGCTACCGCGCAACGCCGGACCATACCTGGACCGTGCCTGCCGGGCACTACTTCATGATGGGCGACAACCGCGACAACTCCAACGACAGTCGCTACTGGGATGATCCGAACATTCCCAAGGATCTGCTGGGCATGGTTCCCGACAAGAATATCGTCGGCAAGGCCTTCGCAGTCTGGATGAGCTGGCCGGAACCCAAACTCAGTCACCTGCCGAATTTCTCGCGGGTTGGCCTGATCAAGTAATCACACACGGCGCTGTTGAACACAGCGCCGAATGCATTTCTGGAACCGCCACAATCGGCGCCAGAAGCATGAAAACAATGATATTCAGGACGTAATTTTTGAACACAGCGTTAAGTGTCCCAAGCCTGCGCCGCATCATGGCGATGGCGGTGGAATCCAACCACGAACTCAGCGTGGGTAAACCGTGAGCGTCTCCTTAAGCCGTCTAGAGCGTCAGCTCGGCTATACCTTCAAGGATCAGGAACTGATGGTCCTGGCCCTGACTCACCGCAGTTTTGCCGGGCGTAACAACGAACGCCTGGAATTCCTCGGTGATGCCATCCTCAACTTCGTCGCTGGCGAGGCGCTGTTCGATCGCTTCCCGCTGGCCCGCGAAGGCCAGTTGTCGCGTTTGCGCGCACGCCTGGTGAAAGGTGAGACCCTGGCCGTACTGGCCCGTGGTTTCGATCTGGGCGATTACCTGCGCCTGGGCTCCGGTGAGTTGAAGAGCGGCGGTTTCCGTCGCGAGTCGATTCTGGCCGATGCCCTGGAAGCGCTGATTGGTGCGATCTACCTGGACGCCGGCATGGACATGGCGCGCGAACGCGTGCTGGCCTGGCTGACCGGTGAGTTCGAGGGCTTGACCCTGGTCGACACCAACAAGGATCCGAAAACCCGCCTGCAGGAATTCCTGCAATCGCGGGGCTGTGAGCTGCCACGTTACGAAGTGGTGGATATCCAGGGTGAGCCGCATTGCCGAGTCTTCTTCGTCGAATGCGAAATCACCTTACTGAATGAAAAAAGCCGAGGTCAGGGTGTGAGTCGTCGTATTGCCGAACAGGTAGCGGCCGCCGCAGCACTGATTGCCCTGGGTGTGGAGAATGGCAATGACTGATACAACCGCAACACGCTGTGGCTATGTTGCCATCGTCGGCCGTCCCAACGTGGGCAAGTCCACGCTGCTGAACCACATCCTGGGTCAGAAACTGGCGATCACCTCGCGCAAGCCGCAGACCACCCGTCATAACATGCTGGGCATCAAGACCGAAGGCGCGATCCAGGCTGTCTACGTCGACACCCCGGGCATGCACAAGGGCGGCGAAAAGGCCCTGAACCGCTACATGAACAAGACCGCTTCGGCGGCGTTGAAAGACGTCGACGTGGTGATCTTCGTGGTTGACCGCACCAAGTGGACCGACGAAGACCAGATGGTCCTCGAGCGCGTCCAATACGTGACCGGCCCGCTGATCGTGGCGCTGAACAAGACTGACCGCATCGAAGACAAAGCCGAGCTGATGCCGCACCTGAGCTGGTTGCAGGAACAGCTGCCGAACGCGCAGATCATGCCGATCTCGGCCCAGCACGGGCACAACCTCGAAGCGCTGGAGCGTGTGATCGCCGGCTACCTGCCGGAAAACGAGCACTTCTTCCCGGAAGACCAGATCACCGACCGCAGCAGCCGCTTCCTCGCTGCCGAACTGGTACGCGAAAAAATCATGCGCCAGATGGGCGCCGAACTGCCGTACCAGATCACCGTCGAAATCGAAGAGTTCAAGCAGCAGGGCAAGACCCTGCACATCCATGCCTTGATCCTCGTTGAACGTGACGGCCAGAAGAAGATCATCATTGGCGACAAGGGCGAGCGCATCAAACGCATCGGCACCGAGGCGCGCAAGGACATGGAGCTGCTGTTCGACTCCAAGATCATGCTCAACCTCTGGGTGAAAGTGAAAGGTGGCTGGTCCGACGACGAGCGCGCCTTGCGTTCGCTGGGTTACGGCGACCTGTAACACGCTTCAACGATCAAAAGATCGCAGCCTTCGGCAACTCCTTGTAGGAGCTGCCGAAGTCTGCGATCTTTTTTTGCAATCCCTGACCGGGACACAAGACCACCATGTCGACCACCGCGCCCATCGGCCAACTCGCCTACGTGCTCCACAGCCGCGCCTACCGCGAAAGCAGTGCGCTGGTGGACTTCCTCACGCCGCAAGGTCGGCTGAGGGCGGTGTTGCGCAGTGCGCGGGGCAAGGCCGGGACGTTGGCGCGGCCGTTTGTACCGCTCGAAGTCGAGTTCCGTGGTCGGGGCGAGCTGAAGAATGTCGGGCGCATGGAAAGTGCGGGGACTTCGACCTGGCTCATCGGCGAGGCGCTGTTCAGTGGCCTCTACCTGAATGAACTGCTGATTCGCCTGCTGCCGGCCGAAGACCCGCATCCCGGTGTGTTCGATCACTACGCTGCGACGTTGCTTGCTCTGGCCGAAGGTCGACCGCTGGAACCGTTGCTGCGTTCGTTTGAATGGCGATTGCTGGATGATCTTGGCTACGGTTTTGCGCTGAATACCGACATCCACGGTGATCCCGTCGCGGCGGATGGTCTCTATCGTTTGCAGGTGGATGCAGGGTTGGAGCGGGTGTACCTGTTGCAACCCGGTCTGTTCAACGGCACCGAGCTGCTGGCCATGGCCGAAGCCGACTGGACCGCGCCCGGTGCGTTGTCCGCCGCCAAGCGTCTGATGCGTCAGGCGCTGGCTGTTCACTTGGGCGGTCGTCCGCTGGTCAGTCGCGAACTGTTTCGCAAGCCCTGATCACCCCGTATGCTGTGCGCCGAATCTTTCAATTCAGGAGCGCTTCCGTGACCACCAGCAATCGCATTCTTCTTGGCGTGAACATCGACCACGTTGCCACTTTGCGTCAGGCCCGGGGCACGCGCTACCCGGATCCGGTCAAGGCCGCACTGGACGCGGAAGAGGCGGGCGCCGATGGCATCACCGTGCACTTGCGCGAAGACCGCCGGCACATCCAGGAGCGCGACGTGCTGCTGCTCAAGGACGTGCTGCAAACCCGCATGAACTTTGAAATGGGCGTCACCGAAGAAATGATGGCGTTCGCCGAACGCATCCGCCCGGCGCACATTTGCCTGGTGCCGGAAACCCGCCAGGAACTGACCACCGAAGGTGGCCTGGACGTGGCCGGGCAGGAAGCGCGGATCAAGGCTGCGGTGGATCGCTTGTCGAAGATCGGTTGCGAAGTGTCGTTGTTCATCGACGCTGATGAGCGGCAGATCGCGGCGTCCAAGCGTGTTGGCGCCCCCGCCATCGAGCTGCATACCGGCCGTTATGCCGATGCCGAGACGCCGACTGATGTGGCACAAGAACTCAAGCGTGTGGCCGATGGCGTGGCGTTTGGTTTGACCCAGGGTTTGATCGTGAATGCCGGCCATGGCCTGCACTATCACAACGTTGAAGCGGTGGCGGCGATCAAGGGCATCAACGAACTGAACATCGGTCACGCGTTGGTGGCCCATGCGCTGTTTGTCGGGTTCAAGTCGGCGGTTTCGGAGATGAAGGCGCTGATTCTGGCAGCTGCGCTCAAGGGTTGAGACAGGCGGCGCTACCTTCGCGGGCAAGCCTCGCTCCTACAGGTCGGTGAGCCTGATCGTTCCCACGCTCCGCGTTCCGCTTCACCAACTGACGCAGAGCGTCAGGAGATGCATTCCCACGCTCCGCGTGGGAACGATCAAAGATCTAAAGCGGCGGCGTTTCCTGATTCGGCTTGGACTTGTCGATCCCCGGCACGTGCAGGTTGCCCTCAGCCACTTGATCACCTTCAAGCTGTGGCTGCGTGACCCAGGTCAGGATGTCGTAGTAGCGACGGATGTTCGCCACGAAGTGCACCGGCTCGCCGCCCCGGGCGTAGCCGTAACGGGTTTTGCTGAACCATTTCTTCTCTGAAAGCCGCGGCAGGATCTTCTTCACATCCAGCCACTTGTCCGGGTTCAACCCTTCCTTGGCCGCCAGTTTGCGCGCGTCATCCAGGTGACCGCTGCCGACGTTGTAGGCCGCCAATGCAAACCAGGTGCGATCCGGCTCCTGGATCGACTCGTCCAGCTGATCCTTCATGTAGGCCAGGTACTTGGCGCCGCCCATGATGCTCTGCTTGGGGTCGAGGCGATTGGACACGCCCATGGCCTGTGCGGTGTTCTGGGTCAACATCATCAGGCCGCGCACGCCGGTTTTGGACGTGACCGCCGGTTGCCACAGCGATTCCTGATAGCCCACGGCCGCCAGCAGGCGCCAGTCGACTTTCTCTTTCTTCGCGTAATTCTTGAAGTGCTGTTCGTACTTGGGCAGGCGCTGCTGCAAGTGCTGGGCGAAGGTGGTGGCGCCCATGTAGCCGAGGACATCGACGTGGCCGTAATAACGGTCTTTCAGGCGTTGCAGCGTGCCGTTCTTCTTCACCTTGTCGAGGTAGGCGTTGATCTCGTTGAGCAGGCTGTTGTCTTCGCCGGCGGCCACCGCCCAGCTCTGGTTGCTGGCATCGCCAAGGTCGAAGGCGACCTGGATGTTGGGGAAGTAGACCTGGTTCATCGCCACTTCATTGGAGTCGACCAGGGTCAGGTCGATTTGCCCCTCATCCACCATCCGCAACAGGTCGACGACTTCAACCGCGTCGGACTCTTCGTATTCAATGCCGGGGTATTTCTTTTTTAGCTCCGCCAGTTGCTCGGCGTGGGTGCTGCCCTTGAGCACCATGATCTTCTTGCCGACCAGGTCGCCAGCGTCGGTAGGCCGGGACTGGCCATTGCGGTAGATGATCTGTGGGGTGACTTCCAGGTAGGAATGGGAAAACCGTACCTGCTTCTTGCGTTGCTCGCTGCTGACCAGACCGGCAGCAGCCAGCACCGGGCCGTTAGGCTTGCCCACCTGGTTGAACAGGTCGTCGAGGTTGTCAGCCGTCTCGATTTTGAGCTCGACCCCCAGATCTTCGGCAAAGCGCTTCACCAGCTCGTATTCGAAGCCGGTCTCGCCGTTACGATCCTGAAAGTAGGTGGCGGGGCTGTTCCGGGTGATCACCCGCAGCACACCATCCTCCTTTACGCGCTCCAGCGTGTTGGGTTTATCAACACAGCCACTGAGCATCAGGAAGAGTCCGGTTGCGATCAGCCATTTGGCGTACCGCGGACGCAAAGCCGTTGGGGAAAACATCTGCGCAGTATACGCAAAGGACCACGACCGCCATATCTCGACAGCGAAGGCCTTGTCTGCTAGGCAGCGAAAAACTGCCCGGGAGCCCGCAGGAATGGGCCCGAACAGCAATTTGTGACAGAAAAAATAACCCGCCAAATGCAACGATTTTCGGTACGGATGCCCGGCCCGACGTTCGGGTACGGCCGCGCGCACCGTTTCGGGTGATGTCGCGGGCGGTTTAGGCTAGAATGCACGGCCTCAAAGCACACCCCTTCCCGAGGCTGTCCCGAAGATGTTGATCCTGCGCGGCGCTCCTGCCCTTTCTGCCTTTCGCCACAGCAAACTCCTTGAGCAACTGAGCCAGAAGGTCCCGGCTGTCAGCGGCTTGTATGCTGAATTCGCTCACTTCGCCGAAGTTACCGGCGTCCTGACCGGCGACGAACAGCAGGTGCTCGCGCGCCTTCTGAAGTACGGCCCAAGTGTCCCGGTGCAAGAACCGACCGGTCGTCTGTTCCTGGTGTTGCCGCGTTTCGGCACCATTTCGCCGTGGTCCAGTAAAGCCAGCGACATCGCTCGCAACTGCGGCCTGAGCAAAATCCAGCGCCTGGAACGCGGTATCGCGTTCTACGTGGCCGGCCAGTTCAGCGACGCCGAAGCGCAGCTGATTGCTGACGTACTGCACGACCGCATGACGCAAATCGTGTTGGGCAACCTCGAACAGGCCGCCGGCCTGTTCAGCCACGCCGAACCCAAGCCCCTGACCGCGATCGACGTGTTGGGTGGCGGCCGCGCCGCGCTGGAAAAAGCCAACACCGAGCTGGGCCTGGCCCTGGCCGAAGACGAGATCGACTATCTGGTCAACGCCTTCATCGGCTTGAAGCGCAACCCGCACGACATCGAACTGATGATGTTCGCCCAGGCGAACTCCGAGCACTGCCGTCACAAGATCTTCAACGCCAGTTGGGACATCGACGGCCAGAGCCAGGAAAAAAGCCTGTTCGGCATGATCAAGAACACCTACGTGATGCACAGCGAAGGCGTTCTGTCGGCTTATAAGGACAACGCTTCGGTGATCGTCGGCAACGTCGCCGGTCGTTTCTTCCCGGACCCTGAAACCCGCCAGTACGGCGCGGTGCAGGAGCCGGTGCACATCCTGATGAAAGTCGAGACCCACAACCACCCGACCGCGATTGCCCCGTTCCCGGGCGCGTCCACCGGTAGCGGCGGCGAGATTCGCGACGAAGGCGCCACCGGTCGTGGTGCCAAGCCCAAGGCTGGCCTGACCGGTTTCACCGTGTCCAACCTGCAAATCCCGGGCTTCGAACAGCCGTGGGAAGTGCCGTACGGCAAGCCTGAGCGCATTGTTACCGCGCTGGACATCATGATCGAAGGCCCACTGGGTGGCGCCGCGTTCAACAACGAATTCGGCCGTCCAGCCCTGACCGGTTACTTCCGTACCTTCGAACAGTCGATCACCACCCCCCGTGGCGACGAAGTTCGCGGTTACCACAAGCCGATCATGCTGGCCGGCGGCATGGGTAACATCCGTGCCGAACACGTACAGAAAGCCGAAATCACCGTCGGCTCCAAGCTGATCGTCCTCGGCGGCCCGGCGATGCTGATCGGTCTGGGTGGCGGCGCGGCTTCCTCCATGGCCACCGGCACCAGCTCGGCGGACCTGGACTTCGCTTCGGTACAGCGCGAAAACCCTGAGATGGAACGCCGCTGCCAGGAAGTCATCGACCGTTGCTGGCAACTGGGCGACAAAAACCCGATCAGCTTCATCCACGACGTGGGCGCGGGCGGCCTGTCCAACGCCTTCCCGGAACTGGTCAACGACGGCAACCGCGGTGGCCGCTTCGAACTGCGCAACATTCCAAACGACGAGCCGGGCATGGCCCCGCACGAAATCTGGAGTAACGAATCCCAGGAACGCTACGTTCTGGCGGTCGGCCCGGCGGACTTCGAACGCTTCCAGGCGATTTGCGAACGTGAGCGCTGCCCGTTTGCCGTGGTCGGCGAAGCCACTGCCGAGCCGCAACTGACGGTCACCGACAGCCACTTCGGCAACAGCCCGGTGGACATGCCACTCGAAGTGCTGCTGGGCAAAGCCCCACGCATGCACCGTTCGGCCGTGCGTGAAAACGAGCTGGGCGACGACTTCGATCCGTCGACGCTCGAGATTGCCGACTGCGTCGAACGCGTTCTGCATCACCCGGCCGTCGCGAGCAAAAGCTTCCTGATCACCATCGGCGACCGCACCATCACCGGCCTCGTGGCCCGTGACCAAATGGTCGGCCCGTGGCAGGTTCCGGTGGCCGACGTTGCCGTCACCGCCACCAGCTTCGACGTCTACACCGGTGAAGCCATGGCCATGGGCGAGCGTACTCCGCTGGCACTGCTGGACGCTCCGGCGTCGGGCCGCATGGCCATCGGCGAAACCCTGACCAACATCGCGGCTTCGCGCATCAACAAGATCTCCGACATCAAGTTGTCGGCGAACTGGATGTCCGCCGCCGGTCACCCGGGTGAAGACGCGCGTCTGTACGACACCGTGAAAGCAGTCGGCATGGAATTGTGCCCGGACCTGGGCATTACCATTCCGGTGGGCAAGGACTCCATGTCCATGGCCACGCGCTGGAACGACGAAGGCGTCGACAAGACCGTCACTTCGCCAATGTCCCTGATCGTGACCGGTTTCGCGCCAGTGGCTGACATCCGTCAGACCCTGACGCCGGAGCTGCGCATGGACAAGGGCACCACCGACCTGATCCTGATCGATCTGGGCCGTGGCCAGAACCGCATGGGCGCCTCGATCCTGGCCCAGGTGCACGGCAAGCTCGGCTCGCAAGCGCCGGACGTCGATGATGCCGAAGACCTCAAAGCCTTCTTCGCCGTGATCCAGGGCCTCAACGCCGACGGGCACCTGCTGGCGTACCACGACCGTTCCGACGGTGGTCTGCTGACCAGCGTCGTGGAAATGGCCTTCGCCGGTCACTGCGGTTTGAGCCTGAACCTCGACGGTCTGGCGGAAACGTCCGCCGACATCGCCGCGATCCTGTTCAACGAAGAACTGGGCGCTGTGATCCAGGTTCGCCAGGACGCGACGCCAGACATCCTCGCGCAGTTCAGCGCTGCTGGCCTGGGTGACTGCGTGTCGGTAATCGGTCAGCCGATGAACAACGGCCAGATCAACATCACCTTCAACGGCGAAACCGTGTTCGAAGGCCAGCGTCGTCTGCTGCAACGTACCTGGGCTGAAACCAGCTACCAGATCCAGCGTCTGCGTGACAACGCCGACTGCGCCGAGCAAGAGTTCGACGTGTTGCTGGAGGAAGACAATCCGGGCCTGAGCGTCAAGCTGAGCTACGACGTCAACCAGGACGTCGCCGCGCCTTACATCAAGAAAAACATTCGCCCACAAGTTGCCGTACTGCGTGAGCAGGGCGTCAACGGTCAGGTGGAAATGGCCGCAGCCTTCGACCGCGCCGGTTTCAACGCGATCGACGTGCACATGAGCGATATCCTGGCTGGCCGTGTTGACCTGAACGAGTTCAAAGGTCTGGTCGCTTGCGGCGGTTTCTCCTACGGCGACGTATTGGGTGCCGGCGAAGGCTGGGCCAAGTCCGCGCTGTTCAACAGCCGTGCTCGCGATGCGTTCCAGGGTTTCTTCGAACGTAACGACAGCTTCACCCTCGGCGTGTGCAACGGTTGCCAGATGATGTCCAACCTGCACGAACTGATCCCGGGCAGCGAGTTCTGGCCGCACTTTGTGCGTAACCGTTCCGAGCAGTTCGAAGCCCGCGTGGCGATGGTCCAGGTCCAGGAGTCGAACTCGATCTTCCTGCAAGGCATGGCCGGTTCGCGCATGCCGATCGCCATCGCTCACGGTGAAGGTCATGCCGAATTCGAAAACGAAGAAGCCCTGCTGGAAGCCGATCTGTCCGGTTGCGTGGCGATGCGTTTCGTCGACAACCACGGCAAGGTCACCGAGAAATACCCGGCCAACCCGAACGGCTCGCCGCGCGGGATCACCGGGCTGACCAGCCGCGACGGTCGCGTCACGATCATGATGCCGCACCCGGAACGCGTGTTCCGCGCCGTGCAGAACTCGTGGCGTTCGGAAGACTGGAACGAAGACGCACCTTGGATGCGTATGTTCCGTAATGCGCGCGTCTGGGTGAACTAAGAGCGGGTGAACCAAGCGCTGTGTACAAGCTCAGTTTTTTTGTTCCAACCAGTCACGTCGAAGACGTGAAAAGCGCCGTATTCGCCGCCGGTGGCGGGCGGATCGGTGCTTATGATCACTGCGCGTGGCAGGTGCTCGGTCTGGGCCAGTTTCGTCCACTGGACGGCAGTCAGCCGTTTATTGGCGAAGCGGGGCAGGTCGAACAGGTTGAGGAATGGAAAGTAGAGCTGGTGGTGGCGGATGAGTTGATCGTGGCCGTGGTGGCCGCGTTGAAACTCAGCCATCCCTACGAGACGCCAGCTTACGAAGTGTGGCGGCTGGAAGATTTCTGATCTTCCGGGGTGCTGAAATGAGAAACCCGCTGATGCAAATCAGCGGGTTTTTTTATTGGGTGGGATCTTTACGACGTGTTCACTGCTTCATGGCGCAGGTGTCAGGTGCACCTCTTGCCGGAGCATGTTGAGCAGTTCGAGCAGGGATTTGAAACGTCGCGTCTGCTTGACCCAGCGATTGATAAAAAACAGCCCGTTATCGTCGATCTGGATCGGGGTGGAAACGATGTCCCCGTTGCCGGATTTGTGCAGCAAATTGATCTCTGCCGTGGACGGGCGTTCGATCAGGTAGTGCCCGGCCACGGTCAATCTTGATCGGTCGACAGGAACGATGGCCGCCGGTCTTGGCATGCCGGCAATGCCGACGTCCAGTATGAAGTCGCTGCGCAAGGCCCGCGTCGTCAGTGACGTGGGGTCGGTTTCCCAGAAACCACGGTGGATGCTCCTGGCCCGCGCCGGTGCGGTATCCCTGACATGCAGGCTGACGGCGCCGAGCATTTCCGCCAGCCCCGGCACCCCAAGGTTATTGTTGGTGTGGGCGCTGCCGACGAAGGCGATCCATTTGTGCGGGCCCTGTGTCGCCTGATCGGCGCGGATGACCTGGGCGGCGAAGTAGCTGAACATCTGGTTTCGCGTAAGGTCCCCGTCCTCCATTCCTTTGATGTGATAGCTGGCGGTGCAGTCGATGGCCCTGACGCGGATGCCGTACTTGCCAGCAGCCTGGATCACTTCCGAGTAGGTATCGGCGCCGGTGTAGAAGGGCCCCATGTGGCCGACGTCCTGGTTTCTGAGGTAGGTCTTGAGGCGGTTGGGCATTCGCTGGGTCAAGTGGAAGGCATCCAGGTGGGCCTGGTGCAGGTCGGTCAGCAGGTGCTCGACGTAGAGGGTCTTGAATCCCAGCTTCTTGATGTTTTTCATCTGCTTTCTGAGCAACGCCTTGCTCGACTCGTGGGTATGGCCCTCACCGATCACCAGCCCCGCCAGTGGGCTGTCGGCCACCTGTTTCAGAAACGATTCCGGCGTCGTGCTTGCGGTGATCTCAGGCAGTGACCGGCCTGCCGGGGGGCACGTAGTCGGCAAAAAACTGCTTGGCGGTGGTGTTCAGGCTGGAGCGCCGTTCGAGAAAGGCCATGAACGGGCCTTGCCTGCTCTGACTCGCTGGTGCGTAGCGGCTGTCCAGACCATGGGGCTGACGGGATAGGCGGGCAACGTCCTCGCGCAAGGCCGGGGCGATGTCGAAAGCGCTGAAATGCTGAGCGCCGGGTTCGGGGGCAATCGCTGCCGCCGGTGTGCTCGGCGCGGGTGCCTTGTAGGCAGTGGGCACTGCCATTCGGTAGTCGGCTTTGGCCAGTGCATCCCCGGGCATGGCGCCTGCGGTATCGGCCCAGATGCCCGCCGGTTGATCCAGCCCGACGTCTTCGACGCGCAGCGCCACGGCATTTTGCAGGTCCGCCAGGCCGGGGGTGTCGTTGAATGTCCGCAGGCGTGACTGTTCGACCAGGGCGATCCAGCGCTCGTGCGGGGCGTCGGCGACATCGCCGGCAATGACTTTGTGGGAATAGAAATTCCTCACGGCGTTATCCCGTGGCGTGGTCGGCGAGGTCTCGCCCATGAGCAGGGCATCCTCCAGTTGATAACAGGTCGAGGCATCCAGGGCGCGTATTTGCAGACCCTTGTCCCTGGCTTTGCGCACCAGGGCGAGGTAGCAATACTCCGCGTCCGGCGCGTGACCGAGGGCTGTGTCCATGGCCTTGAGGTGCTTCTCGATGTGCCGCCAGGATTTGCCCGTGTTGAGCTTTTCCAGTTTGATCGGGAAGACGTCACCCGGCAGGTATTCCACGTACAGGCGCTTGAAGCCTTTTTCAATCAGCTCATCCATATGAGCGATCAACAGTTGTTTGCTGGCGAGGGAGCCCGGTACGGCACCGATGATCAGGCTCTTGTTTGCGGCAAAGGTATCGCTGGCGAGCCACTGCGCCATGGACAGGTCGGTCTGGACCGGAAGGATCCGGGGCGCGGCGGGCAGCGGGCCCAGCTCCCTGAAAAAGGCCTGCGCGTCCGTGGTCAGCCGCCCGACCTGTTGCAGGTAGGCGGTGCGCGCATTGCCCAACTGCTTGACGGCTTTGTCCAGCACCGGCTGCGCGGAGTTGAACATCAATTCGCCCATGTTGACCATTTCGGTCCTGCATTGCGGGTCCAGGATGCCTTCGAGCCGATCCCGGTGTTTCGCCGGTATCCCGTAGTCTTTGTGCGGCCCGGGGGTTTCCTGCACCGGTTGATATTTTGGTCCGCCGCCGGACACACCGCTGCGTACCAGGACGCCGTCGGCATCTGGCGTGACCAGGCGTCCGGTCGAGGCCCATTGGCCGTGCGGGTCCAGGCGATACAGCAAGTAGCGGCCGATCGCATCCGGGGTGTTCGTCGTCCAAAGGGTCCGCCCTTCGAACACCACCGCGCGCATGTCCGTCGGGGGCAGCGCGGCGGGTTCCAGTTGCCGGATCAGTTGCATCGCGCGGCTTTGCTCGGCACCGGCGCTGCTCAGGCGCAACGAACGCCCCACGGGTTTGAGTGCGCGCAGGGCGGGGCGCAAGTCGGTGAACAAGGCGCCGGCACTGTTGAGCAGGTAACCGGCGAAATGCTCAAGCGCCGCCGTGGTATCGCCCTGGTTGTAGGCGTGCAGCGCGAGCATGGCGTCCTTGAACGCCAGCAGCAGGCCGGCGCTCAGGCTCAGGATCGGGTACGGCGCGGTGGCGATCGCGGCCACCCATTCGACGCAGGTCCAGACGAGGTCGCTGATCATCCGGGTGCGGTTGACCGTGGTGGCGTTGACGTCGTCGATCTTGCGCTGCAACTGCATGTTGTACAGGGCATGGCGCACGTCGGACGTGGCCGCCACGGAACGGGTCGCGTCGTAGCGCGCCGGGCTGACGCTGGTGGTGTCCAGTTGATCGGGCAGTTGTTGCCTGACCTCTTCGAGGAAGGCGCGGACGCGGGTGCGGGATGGAACGCCGACCCGTTGGGTCAGGTAAGCGATCATGCCGGGCTGTTTTTTCAGCAGGTAATTGAACAACCGCGCTTCGCGAAAGCTGATGCCGTCGGGGGCTTGCGGGGTGTAGAGCAGAACCGGGCGGTCGCCGTGGCTGAACAGCCAGGCGCCGATCACCCAGTCGCCGTCGATCATCAAAGGGTGCAAGGCGTATTGGCTGCGCGTCGACGCCGAGCTGTCGCCCAGGCTGGCAATGCTCGCTTCCAGCCATTGCAGATCGACGCCGGTGAGGTGCCCTTGCAGGTGGCACTCAAGCGCGGCGCATTGCATCTGCCGCTGGGTGATGGCCAGGGTGGTGTTGCGCCGCAGCGCATAGCCGAGGCTCTCGGGGCTTTGCAGTTCGGTCCTGACCTTGTCGATGTAACGCTGGCCGATCCACACCCCGGTGACCGAGCGTGCGACGTTTTGCGCCGTCAGGCGGCTCAGGTCCACACCTTGCGGGCCTTTGAAGCGCGCCGAATGGGAGAACTTTTCATCGAGAAAACCCACGCCGTCGGCATAGCCGTCGCGGTACAGCTGGGTATAGCTCAGCGGTGGCGGTGTGGTGCCGGCAAGGACAGGGGGCGAATACGCCCAGACGGTGTCCGGATCGACGTCGTTGGCGCTGCGGCCCAGCAGTTCGTTCAAGCGTGCCTGGGCCTGCTCATGCAGGTAGGTATCGAAGTCCGGAAACCGGCTTTCCGAGGCCGGATGATCGTTGAAAGTGCGCAAGGCGCCTTCGGCGTCTTCGGCCAGGGACGAGAGCTTTTGCCTGTCTTGGGCGCTGGCTGAGCGATACCAGCCCGGCGTGGTGAACTCATAGTCGTCGACCCGCGTGGCCAGCACATGCTCGGCCATCGACCTCAGGCAATCGCGATGGCTAACGGCGACCGTGAACCGGACTTCCTGGTATTCCCGGTCCTGGGGTTTGAAGCTCAGGCCGGCCAGCACCTGGCGCAGGCTGGGGCGAAAACGCAGGGGCGCCCGGCTGATCAAGTACTCGGTCATGCGGGCGGCAGCGGCGTCACCGTTGTTCAGGGCCCAGCCGAGGATGTGTTGTTGGCAAGCGGCCTCGCTGTCGAACGCCTGGAATTGCTGGTCTCGCGGCGCTTCGGGGGTGCAGAGCAGCAAGCGTTTGATCGTTCCGTGGTCGTCCGCCTGGCGCAGCACCCACACATCCTGCAGTTGCGCACCATGCAACGACAGGGTGCCGGCCCCCAGGGTTGCGGCGCTCAGTCGCGTATCGCTGCCGGCGCGCAGGCGCTGGATCAATTGCAGGTCGTCGTCGCGCAGATGACCTTGCAGATACGCGGTGTAGGCCAGTGCGTCGATCCGCTGATCGAGCATCTGCTCGATGGCCCGCCTGATTTCGGGGCGGGCATGCATCCAGGTTTGCACCTCGGCAAAATCGACACGCGGGTGCAGGGTGTCCAGTTGCTGAATCAGCCACGCTGGGGTCAGGTCCATGTGCGATTCGTGCAGGGGCGCGCCGTGGTAGGTGAGGGTGGTTTTTTCCAGGAAGTCCGAGCCGGGCAACGCGTCCCCGGTATGGGCGCCGCGCAAGGCCAGCTCGATCAGGTCTCGCGAATGTTCATAGACACCAAAACCGGCGACGTAACGGCGGGTGCGCAGGTGCAGGTGTTGTGGTTCCAGGTCATGGATTTCCAGCTCATCGCCGAGCCGTTCAAGCCAGGCGTCACGGGCCAGGGCTTGCGGACTGGCGGCGGGGCCCAGCAGGTCCAGCAAACGTTGCCGCGCCTGGTTGTAATGACGCAGACGCAACGCCAGTTCTGCCCGGTGGTCTTCACTGGCGCTGCGATACCAGTCCGGTGCGCTGTAACGCAGGCTGCGTTCAAGCAGGGCTTGGGCGTGAAGTTCGAGGCGGGAGGTGAGGGCCGGCAGGGCGGCGTCGATGGCGCGGTCGAGGGCGCGGAGCAATTGGCCGCTGTCGTGCTCGGGGTTGTCGGCAAAACTCAAGGCCCGCTCGATATCTCGGGTGCGTTTGTCGATCAGCGCGTCGTAGAGGTGTTCAAACAAGGGGGTGCTGTCGATGGGCGACAACTGCAATGGCCAGATGCCGGATTCGCTCAAGGCGTGATAGCGCGTCGGCAGCATCTGCATGAAGTCACTGCGCCCGGCGACGTGCTGCATGTGCTGCGACAAATGACTATTGAGCGCGGCCAGCGAGTCGAAGGACTCGACCCCTCGCGAGGGCGTGAACAGCAGGACCTGGCCGACGTTTTGCGGCGTCAGTAAATCGTTGGCCACGGGGCTGTTTTTTTCCGTGGCGACAAAAGCCCCGGCCAGTTCGACAGTGTGTTCCTGATAGCTGAACTGCAAGGCATACAGGCCCGGACGCAGGGCCGGCCCCAGCGCCAGGCTTTCCAGCATCTTGCCGGCCTGCGGATGCAGCAAGCGATTCTGGACCGCCCACCGGGCTTCGTGCTCGATGGCGGTGAACCCGGCCTCAAAGGTCATGAAGGACTTGGCAGGCTTGCCGTCGATCAAGTCCCGCAGGTCCATGTCCGCCAAATGCGCGATGAGCGTGGCCCTGAGTGTCGCGAGCAGCGTCTGCCCGGCCTGGCTGTGCAAATCACTGTCCGCCAGCGCCTGGTAGTGCGTACGGCAGCGGCGCAGAAACGGCTCGCGGTAGTTTTTCAGAAGGCCGTTCAGGCGTGTCAGGTAGACCTGTTCGGCCGAGGGTTTTTGTTCGGGTAGCAAAGGGGTTTGGGTCTTGAACAGATGATGACCGATCTGGTTGAGATAGCCTTTGATCTCTTCAAAGGACGGCGCGGCGTTGGGTGTGCTCATCGGCACGGTCTCCAGGCTGATGGGAATAACCTTCAGCTTGGAGTGGGGCGCGTGGGCGTTGGCGGTACATAGTTAACACCCTTCGCCGCGTGGGATGTGCGTGTCAGGCGTTTAAACACGGCTTGTTTAAAACCACTTCTGAGTTACTTCCCGAGACCTACAAAATCTTGCGCCGTTGCCTACGGCTACGCCAGAATCCGCCGGCTTGTGTGCCCTTGGGGCTGCTCGGTAACTTGATTCCCGTCACTGCCCATCAGTGATCGGGTTTAGCAGCCCGGGAGATTTATCTAACAAGTTGCACAAGCTCTGTCAGTCAGGCCCCCCCCGCCGGTACTCGATGGTGGCTGTGCGCAGGGCGCCTTCGGGCGCGCCGGCTTTGTTAGATTCCCCGGTCTGCTAACCTGCGCACAGCTGCCTCCCTCTCGTTAGCAGCAGGAGGGTTGGCACCCAATCCGAGAATCTGACCTATGTCCAACGTTACGCCCGATCCGCCAGAAACCGATCCAACCGCCCCGCAACAACCCGAATCAACACCACGCGACATCCCCTCATTCGCCGACATCAAAGCCACACCGCGTACACCGAGTACCCTGTTTGCCGTAAGCCCCGAGGCCAGCAGCGAAACCCTGATGACATACCTGGTCGAGACCCTGGCCTCGGTCGACGTGCTGGTCCACAACCTGGTGGACCTGCTGGACGGCAGCTCACGCAACGCCCTGCTGGGCATCTCCAACAGCGTGATGCTGGCGGAAATCACAGCGAACCGGGTGCTGGATCAGATCGACCCGCGTGAATAGACCCGGCCCCTTCGCGGGCAAGCCTCGCTCCTACAGGGGAATGCAATCAACCTGTAGGAGCGTGGCTTGCCCGCGAAGACGGAAGGTCAGGCGCCAAAGATCTAAACCTTGGCACTCACCTCACTGCGATTAACCAACGCCTCCAACGCCCCACTCAAACTCGGCGCCTTGTCGCCAATCAGCAGGTGCCAAATGCCACCTTCAAGTTGGCTGACACCCTGGCAGCCCAATTCCTTCAACTGACACTCCGACAACGCCTTGCCATCCGCCAGTTGCAGGCGAATCCGGGTCATGGCGATGCAGTCCATTTGCAGCACATTGTCGCCACCGCCCAAGGCATTCAGCCACTGCTGCGCTTCCGGTGTCGCTACGGGTTTCACCACGTCGACCACAGGGGCAGGGGCAGCGATAACCCCACGACCCAGAGCGGGCATCGCCAGGCGAATCTCATCGGCGATGCTGTCGGCCATCGGCCCGACCACCACCTGCAAACTCCCGCCCTTGCCCGGACGCACCACCGCCATCGCGCCCAGGGCTTTGAGCTCGACATCGTTGGCCTTGTTGCGATCCACCATGTCCAGTCGCAGGCGCGTGGTGCAGGCGCCGACGGTGATCAGGTTGTCCGCGCCGCCCAACGCCTTGATATAGGCCCCGGCACGCTCGTTCGCCGCGACCACCACTTTCTCGCCTGAAAAAACATCTTCACGCCCCGGCGTCTTCAGGTTGAAGCGGCGAATGCAGAAATCAAACACCAGGTAGTAGATCGCCGCGTAGGCCAAACCGACCGGGATCACCAGCCAGCCGTTGGTGGATTTGCCCCAGCCCAGGACCATGTCGATGAAGCCGCCGGAGAAGGTAAACCCGAGGTGGATGTTCAGCATGTTGGTGATGGCCATCGACAGGCCCGTCAGCACGGCGTGCACCAGATACAGCATCGGCGCGAGGAACATGAAGGCGAATTCGATCGGTTCGGTCACGCCGGTCAAAAACGACGTCAGCGCCATCGACAGGAAGATCCCGCCCATGACCTTGCGCCGCTCCGGCAAGGCGTTGCGGTACATCGCCAGGCACGCGGCGGGCAGGCCGAAGATCATCATCGGGAACATGCCGGTCATGAACTGGCCGCCCTTCGGGTCGCCAGCGAAGTAGCGCGACAGATCGCCGGTGATGATGGCGCCGGTGGTCGGGTCGGTGAAGTTGCCGAACACAAACCACGCCATGTTGTTGAGGATGTGGTGCAGGCCCGTGACGATCAGCAAGCGGTTGAACACGCCGAAAACGAACGCGCCGAAGCTGCCGCTTTCCATCATCAACGCGCCGAAACTGTTGATGCCTTGCTGGATCGGCGGCCAGACCAGGCCGAAGATCAACCCCAGGCCGACGGCGGCGAAACCGGTGACGATGGGCACGAAACGCCGGCCGCCGAAGAACGCCAGGTACTCCGGCAACTTGATGTCCTTGAAGCGGTTGTACAGCGCGCCGGCCATCAAGCCACTGACGATCCCGGCGAGCATGCCCATGTTGATGCTGGCGTCGAGCACCTTGAGGGTCGACACCATCACCAGGTACCCAATGACCCCGGCCAGCCCGGCAGTACCGTTGTTGTCCTTGGCGAAACCGACCGCGATGCCGATGGCGAAGATCATCGCCAGGTTGGCGAAGATCACCTGGCCCGCATCGTGGATGATCGCGATGTTCAGCAGATCGGTGTCGCCCAGGCGCAGCAACAGGCCGGCGATGGGCAGGATCGCGATCGGCAGCATCAGCGCGCGGCCGAGGCGCTGCAAGCCTTCGATGAAGTATTGGTACATGGCGTATCTCCCTGGATTCTTGTTTTAGTTGTTCAGCTCAGAGGCCAATGTTGGTGACAGGCGTGACGCACCGCGCCGGCGCTGCTCAACTTGAGCAAGCCCTGGCTGAGGCGCCGGCATTCGCTGGCGTCGAGATGGCGGATGCGATCCTTGATTTCACCGATCTGCACCGGGCTCACCGACAACTCGCTGACCCCCAGGCCAATCAGGACTGGCGTGGCCAACGGATCCGACGCGAGCGCCCCACAAACCCCGACCCAACGGTTATGCACCGCCGCACCGGCGCAGGTTTGCGCGATCAAACGCAGCAGCGCCGGGTGCAACGCATCGACCCGGGAGGCGAGGCCGGCATGGTCGCGGTCCATGGCCAGGGTGTATTGGGACAAGTCGTTGGTGCCGATGGACAGGAAGTCCGCGTGCTCGGCCAGTTGCTCGGCCAACAGCGCGGCGGCCGGGACTTCGATCATCACGCCAAGCTCCGGGCGTTGAGTCAGCTCCAGCTCGGTGCACAAGGCGTCGAGGCGCTGGCGGATGTGCAGCAGCTCGTCGACTTCAGTGACCATCGGCAACAGGATCCGGCAGCGCGATAACGGGCTGACGTGCAGCAGCGCGCGCAGTTGTTGATCGAGCAGTTCCGGGCGCACCTGAGCCAGGCGAATCCCGCGCAGGCCGAGCACCGGGTTGGCTTCGGCGGGCAGTGGCAGGTAGTCGAGTTGTTTGTCGCCGCCGACATCGATGGTGCGGATGATCACCGACTTGTCGCCCATGGCATCGAGCACGGCTTGGTAGGCGAGGCGTTGTTCCTGTTCGTCCGGCGCGGTGTTGCGATCGACGAACAGAAACTCGGTACGCAGCAGGCCGACGCCGTCGGCGCCATTGGCCAAGGCATCCGCCGCTTCGGCACTGGACGCGACATTGGCCGCGACTTCAATGTGCGAGCCATCGAGGGTCAACGCCGGGGTGTGCGCTTGCGCCTGTTGCTGGGCGCGACGTTGCTGATGATCGATTTGCGCCTGACGCACCTCGGCCAGGCGTTCGGCGCTCGGCGTCAATTCGAGGCGACCGCCATCGGCATCCAGTACCACCGCTTGGCCTTGCGCCTGATCCAGCAATGTCGAACCCAACGCCACCAGGCACGGCAGGCCTTTGCCCCGGGCGAGAATCGCCACATGTGAGGTCGCACCACCCGCCGCCATGCACAGGCCCGCAACGCCATGCTGACTCAGTTGCAGCAGATCGGACGGCGTCAGTTCATGGGCCGCCACGATGGCGCCAGCGGGAATGTCGTAATGCCAGGTTTCCCCCAGCAGGGCGCGCAGCACCCGTTGCTTGAGGTCACGCAAATCATTGGCGCGTTCGGCCAGCAACGGGCTGCCGAGTTGCTGCAGGACCTCGCACTGCACGTCGATGGCCTGGCTCCAGGCGTGAGTCGCGGCGCTGCCGTTGTCGATGGAGTGCGCCGCTGCGTCCAGCAACGCCGGGTCTTCCAGCAGCGCGAGGTGCGCGGCGAAGATCGCTTCCTCGTCGGTGTGCTTGTGCTTGCGGGCCTGGGTCAGCGTGTGATCGATTTCGCTGCGCACCACGAGCAACGCGGCATCGAGGGCTTGCCGTTGTTGCTCGGGATCGTGGCTGCCGGCGTCCACTGGCAGGCTGATTGCGTTCAAGCGAAACAACGGCCCTGCTACCAGACCGGGCGCGGCGCAAACGCCATGCAACACACCCGCTTCGGCCGGGCGATTGCGTTGAGCAATCGGCGCTGGCGCAGCGGTGTGACTGTCTTGCGCCAACGCGGTGGATAACGCAGTCAACAACGCCTGCAACGCCGCTTCAGCGTCCGGGCCCTGACTGCTGACCTGAACGTCTTCCTGCTCGCCGATGGCCAGGCTCATCAGCCCGATCAAGCTGTCACAGGGCGCCGATTTGCCGGCGAAATGCAGCCGCGACTGGCTCTTGAAGCCTTGCGCCGTCTGCCGAATCAGCGCCGCCGGCCGAGCGTGCAAACCACCGCGATGGGCGATGCGGACATGACCGTGAACTTCGATGCCGCAAAGGTCGACTTCGACCGGCACGCCATTGGCCAACCGCCGCACGATATGCAGCAGCGGATCGCCGACCTTCACCGGTTTCAGGGTGATCGGGCGCGCTTGAAAGTCCTGGCTGTTGGTCAGGATCATCAGGCTGACCAGGCTTTTGCACTGCTGCGCGACCTTGTCCAGGTCATAGCGCAACAGCGGCTGGCCGTTCGCGACGCGTGCGCCTTCCTTGACCAGCATCGAAAAGCCTTCGCCCTGCAACTCGACCGTGTCGAGGCCCAGGTGCAGCAGCAACTCGGCACCGTTGTCGGCGCGCAAGGTCACGGCGTGGCCGGTACGGGCGACATGCACCACCACGCCGGCGCAAGGCGCGTGAAGGGTGTCGTTCAATGGATCGATAGCAATCCCGTCCCCCATGGCGCCACTGGCGAACACCGGGTCCGGGACTCTGGCGAGCGTGAGCACCGGGCCGCTGAGCGGGGCGCTGAGGGTCAGCTCTTTATTATTGTTGTGCATGGCTCGGTACTCATCAGTAAACAATTCGGTTCGGGTCGATCGCGCCCTTCGACTCAATGGGTGCGCGTTACTTTGCTCAAGTGCCGTGGCTGGTCCGGGTCCATGCCGCGGGCGACGGCCAAACCAGCCGCCATCACATAGAAACTCTGGATCGCCAGAATCGGATCAAGGGCCGGGTGTTCGGCGCGGGTCAGGGTCAGGTCGCGTTCACTGACGTCATCCGGTGCGGCCAGCAATACACGGGCGCCGCGCTGGCGCATGTCGGCGGCCAGGCTCAGCAAACCGGCCTGCTCGGCACCGCGCGGAGCGAACACCAGCAACGGGTATTGCTCGCCGATCAAGGCCATCGGGCCGTGCCGGACTTCGGCACTGCTGAAGGCTTCGGCCTGGATCGCCGAGGTTTCCTTGAACTTCAGTGCGGCTTCCTGGGCGATGGCGAAACCGGCGCCACGGCCGATCACCATCAGGCGTTCGCAATCGCGCAGGGCGTCAATGGCCAGGCTCCAGTCCTGTTGCGCCGCCTCGCGCAGGCCTTCCGGCAGCGCGTTGCCGGCCTCCAGCAATTCCACATCTTCTTTCCAGTGGGCGATCAAGCGTGCGCTGGCGCTGAGGGTGGCGATAAAACTCTTGGTGGCCGCGACGCTGCTTTCGGTGCCGGCCAACAGTGGCAGGCTGAATTCACACGCGGCTTCCAGTGGCGAGTCCGCCGCGTTGACCATCGAAATGCTCAGAGCGCCACGCTTGCGCAACAGACGCAGGCTGTTCACCAAATCCGGACTTTGCCCCGATTGCGAGAAGGCGAACGCCACCTGGCCGCTGACCTTCAATGGCGCTTGCTGCATGGTCACCACCGACATTGGCAACGACGCCACCGGAATCCCCAGTTGCTGCATGGTCAGGTAGGCGAAGTAACTGGCGGCATGGTCGGAGCTGCCCCGAGCGACGGTCATCGCCACTTGCGGCGGCTGACGGCGCAGGCGCCCGGCGATCTCGATCATCTGCGGGTCCAGTTGCTGCAATTGGGCTTGCACGGCCTCGAACGAGGACAGCGCCTCTTCAAGCATTTTTGAAGTCAATGTCTTCTCCTTCGACCATGACGGCGGTCAGTGTGAGTGAGCGATCCAGCCGCACGCAGTCGGCCCAGGCACCGGGTTCGAGGCGTCCGCGTTCGGTGATTCCGAGGTAGTCGGCGGGGAATTGCGAAAGGCGTTGCGAGGCTTCGGCAATCGGCAAACCGATCTTCACCAGGTTGCGCAGGGCCTGATCCATGGTCAGGGTGCTGCCTGCCAAAGTGCCGTCGGCCAGGCGCACGCCGCCCAGGCACTTGGTCACGGTGTGGCTGCCGAGCTTGTATTCACCGTCGGGCATGCCGGCGGCGGCGGTCGAATCGGTGACGCAATACAGGCACGGGATCGAGCGCAGGGCCACGCGCATGGCGCCGGGGTGTACGTGCAGCAGATCCGGAATCAGCTCGGCGTATTTGGCGTGTGCCAGGGCTGCGCCGACGATGCCGGGCTCGCGGTGATGCAGCGGGCTCATGGCGTTATAGAGGTGGGTGAAACTGCTGGCGCCAGCCTCCAGCGCCGCCACGCCTTCCTCGTAACTGCCCAGGGTGTGGCCGATTTGCATGCGCACGCCACGGGCGCTGAGGGCGCGGATCAAGGCGTCGTGGCCGGCGATTTCCGGGGCGATGGTGATGACGCGGATCGGCGCCAGGGCCAGGTACGCCTCGACTTCGGCCATCAACGCGGTGTGGGCGAAATTCGGTTGGGCCCCGAGTTTGCCGGGGTTGATGTACGGGCCTTCGAGGTGTACGCCGAGGACCCGGGCGCTGCCAGTCGGCCGCTGCTCGCAGAACTCGCCGACAGCTTTGAGCACGCTGGAAATCTCTTCGCTCGGCGCGGTCATGGTGGTGGCCAGCAGCGAGGTGGTGCCGAAACGCACGTGGGTTTTGGTGATGGTTTCGAAGGCGCTCGCGCCTTCCATGATGTCTTTGCCACCGCCGCCGTGAACGTGCAGGTCGATGAAACCCGGCAGCAGGTAAGGCAGGTCGTTGTCGGCCGGGTCGCAAGGCACGCCTTCGATGGACACGACTTTGCCGTGTTGGTGAATCAGCCGGCCGCGAACCCAGCCGTGGGCGGTGAGGATGTTGTCTTCGGACATTTCGGTTCTCGCTGTTTGGCGACTTCGCCCGGTTTAACGGCGAAGCTCTGCGACAAAGTCGTAGTAGTCGTTGCGGCAATAGGTGTCGGTGACTTCGATGGGCGTGTTGTCTTCCAGGTAGCCAACCCGGGTCATCAGCAACATGGCGGTGCCGGGGGCGATGCCCACCAGCGCGGCGAATTCGTCCGAGGCGTTGATCGCCTGGATGTGTTGCAAGGCGCGGACAATCGGTTTGCCGATACCGTCGAGGTATTCGTAGAGGGAATCGCCCACCGCTTGCGGCTTGGGGATGATCGAAGCGGGCAGGGTGCTCATCTCGATGGCCATCACCGTGTCGTCGGCTTTGCGCAGGCGTTTGAGCCGCGCGACCTTGTCGTTGGGCGAGAGGCCGAGGCGGATCAGTTCTTCGTGGGTCGGCGGAGTTATTTCACGCTCCAGCCATTGCGACCCGGGGACGAAGCCTTTGAGGCGGAGCATTTCGCTGAAACCGGAGAGACGCGACAGCGGTTGTTCCAGGCGCGGGGTGATGAAGGTGCCGGAACCCTGATTGCGCCGGATCAGGCCTTGTTCGAACAACACCTCCAGTGCCTTGCGTGCGGTGACGCGGGAAATGCCCAGCAATTCGCTGAGACTGCGCTCCGACGGCATGGCCTGCTCGGCTTTCCACTGGCCGGCGTGGATCGCCGCTTCCAGATTGCGCGCCAGTTGCAGGTACAGCGGCGTCGGCTGGGTGTCGTCAGGACGTAGGGCCTGGATGTCATTCATGTAGGTCTTTTCCGATGCGGATATTGGATTGTTGTCGCCCGGTTGTAGGACGGAAGCTAATACCACTTAAATACCATGTCAATCAGACCACTTTGCTTGAGACGCAGCAAAACCGGGGATTATGGGCTTGTTTGGAGGGGGATGGTTTGAAGTGGTATTAGCGGTGGGGGTTTTGGAAGCAAAGATCGCAGCCTTCGGCAGCGCCTACAAAGAGAATTGGTATCAACCCTGTAGGCGCTGCCGCAGGCTGCGATCTTTTGATTTATTTTTTCGATGGGCGACGGAAGGTAGCGGGCAGACCACGATTTAACTGGCGCCGCAGCCCACTGTGGCGAGGGTGCTCGCCCCCGTTCGGCTGCGCAGCAGCCGTAAAATCAGCAGACGCGGTATGCCAGTTGAAACCCGGTAGCAGGTTCTGGCACTGCTTCGCAGCGCAACGGGGGCAAGCCCCCTCGCCACAAAAGCCCCGCGCAGTTGCACAAACCTTACGGCCGAATCTCAATCATCGTGCCATCCGGCACCAAACCCCACACCTCGCGCATGTCCATGTTGCGCATGGCGATGCAGCCGTCGGTCCAGTCCAGGGTGTGGAACAGGTTTTCCGGGTAGTCATAGGTGTCGGGGGTGCCGTGGATCATGATCATGCCGCCCGGGTTGACCCCTTCGCGCCGGGAGCGGTCGGCATCGTCACGGTTGGGATAAGAGATGTGCATCGCCAGGTTGAAACGGTCGCTGACCTTGCGCCAGTCCACCCAGTAAAAACCCTCGGGTGTGCGCTTGTCGCCTTCCATCAGCTTCGTGCCCCGTGGGTTTTTGCCCAGGGAGATGCGGTAGGTGCGCAGCGGTTTGCCGTCGGCGATCAATTGCAGTTGATGGGCGGATTTGAGCACCAGCACTTTTTCGATGGGTTTGCCGTCCAGAGTGACCACGGTGGAGGCCTGGGACACCACGACGAACGACAGGCAAAACAAGGCAAGCAACCAGCGCATTGAAACGATATCCCTAGAGGTGTCGCGACTATTTATAAGTTGGAATTCAGTAAGAGCTTAGATGATGGCGGGTTGCGCAAGCGGTGGAATCGACTCGGAACGCACCGGGTAGACCTCCGTCTGCCGGTCAGCGAAGAAGCATTCTAAGGTACGGCCCACCGTGCGGAAAGCCAGCTCTGACCAAGGGATGTCGGCTTCATCGAACAGCATGACTTCCAGGCTCTCGGGGCCGGCAGCAAAGTCCAGGTCCACCAGTTCGGCGCGGAAGAATACGTGCACCTGACTGATGTGCGGCACGTCGATCAGCGTATAGATGCTCAGGTTACGCACTCGGGCGCAGGCTTCTTCGGCGGTCTCGCGCACGGCCGCCTGCTCGATGGTCTCGCCGTTTTCCATGAAACCGGCGGGCAGGGTCCAGTAACCGAGGCGCGGCTCGATGGCGCGGCGGCACAACAACACCTTCGAGCCCCAGGTCGCCACGCAACCGGCGACGATATTGGGGTTCTGGTAGTGAATGGTCTGACAGCTGTCACAGACAAAACGCAGGCGCGAATCGCCTTCGGGAATGCGCTGGGTGACCGGGTTACCGCACTGACTGCAAAATTTCATGCTTGGGTTCCTGGAGGCTGCGCCTATCTTGGCGTGCGGCGGTGTCAGTCGGCAAGTTGTCGTTTCGCGACATGGCGCAGTTCGGGGGTTGGGCGGTCGGTTCTATTGGTGCATGATGCGAGGTAGCCAACAGATCGAGAGCACTCATGCTGGACGAGCTACTTCACCGGGTAAGCAACCACACGCCGAAAACGCTGGAAACCGATAAACGTTTCCCCGAAGCCGCGGTACTGGTGCCGATCACTCGCAGCGATGAACCGGAACTGGTGCTGACCCTGCGCGCCAGCGGGCTCTCGACCCATGGCGGCGAAGTCGCCTTTCCCGGCGGGCGGCGCGACCCCGAAGACCCCGACCTGATCTTCACCGCCCTGCGCGAAGCCGAAGAAGAAATCGGCCTGCCGCCGGGCCTGGTCGAAGTGATCGGCCCGCTCAGTCCACTGATTTCCCTGCACGGCATCAAGGTCACGCCTTATGTCGGTGTCATTCCTGATTACGTCGAATACCTGGCCAACGATGCCGAAATCGCGGCGGTGTTCAGCGTGCCCCTGGAGTTCTTCCGCAAGGACCCGCGGGAACACACGCACCGCATCGATTACCAGGGCCGCAGTTGGTACGTGCCGAGCTATCGCTATGGCGAGTACAAGATCTGGGGTTTGACGGCGATCATGATCGTCGAGTTGATCAACCTGCTGTATGACGCCGACATCAGCCTGCACCGCCCCCCGAAAAGCTTTATCAATACCTGAATCCGAACCCGCGGCTGCCTGAGCCTTGAGGACAACACGATGAAATATCGCCTGGGCGATGCCCGCGTCGAAACCCATCCGCAGAGTTGGGTCGCCCCCAACGCCGTGCTGGTGGGCAAGGTCAAACTGGAAGAGGGCGCCAACGTCTGGTTCAACGCCGTGCTGCGCGGCGACAACGAACTGATCCTGATCGGCAAGAACAGCAACGTCCAGGACGGCACCGTGATGCACACCGACATGGGCTACCCACTGACCATCGGCACCGGCGTGACCATCGGCCACAACGCCATGCTCCATGGCTGCACCGTCGGTGACTACAGCCTGATTGGTATCAACGCCGTGATCCTCAACGGCGCGAAAATCGGCAAGAACTGCATCATCGGCGCCAACTCGCTGATCGGCGAAGGCAAGGAGATCCCGGACGGTTCGCTGGTCATGGGCTCGCCGGGCAAGGTGGTGCGCGAACTCACCGAGCCGCAGAAGAAAATGCTCGAAGCCAGCGCCGCCCACTACGTGCACAACTCGCAGCGCTATGCCCGCGACCTGGCCGAGCAGGAAGAATGAACGCCCCCGAACGACCGGTGCTATCGCCCTGCGTGAACATCTGCGCACTGGACGACGACGATATCTGCACCGGATGCCAGCGCACGGTGGAAGAGATCACCCGTTGGAGCCGGATGGACAACGAAGAGCGGCGCAAGGTGTTGGGGTTGTGTCATGAACGGGCCAAATCCAGTGGGCTGCTTTGGATGATCGGGGCCAAATCGGATAAATGAGGTGCGGCCTTCGCGGGCAAGCCTCGCTCCTGCAGAACCGGGGCGTTCCGCAAGTGACCGCCACAATACCGTAGGAGCGAGGCTTGCCCGCGAAAAGGCCCTCACGACCACCCCATCTCTTGGCCCAACCTCATTCCCTGAAGTACCCTGTGCGCCAAACTGACAGGTATTCCCAAGCCCCCATGCTCTTCCTGATTTCTTACATCAGCAGCGTCGTGCTGATCAACTACGCCTTTTCCACCGCCCCGCACCTGGACATCATCTGGTCGGCCTGGGGCGGGTTGGTGTTTGTGCTGCGTGACATGGTGCAAACCCGCTTCGGCCATGGCGCCATCGCCGCGATGCTGGCGGCGCTGGTGCTGTCCTACGTCACCTCCGATCCGTCCATCGCCCTGGCCAGCGCCACGGCGTTCGCGGTGTCCGAGTGCATCGACTGGCTGGTGTTCAGCATCACCAAGCGCCCGTTGCACGATCGCCTGTGGATAAGTTCGGCCCTGAGCATTCCCCTCGACACCTTCATCTTCTTCGGCATGATCGACGCCTTCACCCCGGCCGTGATCCTCACCGCCATGGGCTCGAAGTTCGCCGGTGTGACGGTCGTGTGGCTGATCATGGCCTGGCGCTTGCGCAAACAGGCCGTCGCCGGCTGAAGCCAAACCTCGCAGTTCATGTAAAATGCCGCGCTTTCTCCCCATGGGAAGCGCGCCTGGCGCTGCGACCCTCGATGATCCGCTTCTTTGAGGACCTTCAGATGACCCGTATCGGAACTCCATTGTCGCCAACCGCGACCCGCGTATTGCTGTGTGGCTGTGGCGAGTTGGGCAAGGAAGTGGTGATCGAGCTGCAACGCCTGGGTGTTGAAGTGATTGCCGTGGACCGCTACGCCAACGCGCCGGCCATGCAAGTCGCCCATCGCAGCCATGTGATCAACATGCTCGATGGCGCCGCCCTGCGGGCCGTGATCGAAGCCGAGAAGCCGCACTTCATCGTGCCGGAAATCGAAGCCATCGCCACCGCGACCCTGGTCGAACTGGAAGCCGAAGGTTTCACCGTGATCCCGACCGCGCGCGCCGCGCAGTTGACCATGAACCGCGAAGGCATCCGTCGCCTGGCCGCCGAAGAGCTGGACCTGCCGACTTCGCCGTACCACTTCGCCGACACTTTCGAGGACTACAGCAAGGCCGTTGAAGACCTGGGCTTCCCCTGCGTCGTCAAACCCGTGATGAGTTCGTCGGGCAAAGGCCAGAGCCTGCTGCGCAGCACCGCAGACGTGAAAACCGCCTGGGATTACGCCCAGGAAGGCGGCCGCGCCGGCAAAGGTCGGGTAATCGTCGAGGGCTTTATCGATTTTGACTACGAAATCACCCTGCTGACCGTGCGTCACATCGGTGGCACCACGTTCTGCGCACCGGTCGGCCACCGTCAGGAGAAGGGCGACTACCAGGAATCCTGGCAGCCACAAGCCATGAGCCCGATTGCCCTGGCCGAATCCGAGCGCGTCGCCAAAGCCGTGACCGAGGCCTTGGGTGGCCGTGGTCTGTTTGGCGTCGAGCTGTTCATCAAAGGTGATCAGGTGTGGTTCAGTGAAGTGTCGCCGCGCCCGCATGACACTGGGCTGGTGACCCTGATTTCCCAGGACCTGTCGCAATTTGCGCTGCACGCACGGGCGATTCTGGGCCTGCCGATCCCATTGATCCGGCAGTTCGGTCCATCGGCGTCGGCGGTGATCCTGGTGGAAGGGCAGTCGACCCAGACCGCTTTCTCCAATCTGGGTGCTGCCCTGAGCGAGCCGGATACGGCGTTGCGTCTGTTCGGCAAGCCTGAAGTGAACGGCCAGCGTCGCATGGGCGTGGCGTTGGCGCGGGATGAGTCGATTGAAGCGGCGCGCGCCAAGGCAACTCGTGCTTCGCAGGCTGTTGTAGTCGAGTTGTAAGGCTACAAAGATCGTTCCCACGTTCTGCGTGGGAATGCCTCAACGGACGCTCCGAGTCCGCTTTTGGGACGCAGAGCGTCCCTGGCTGCATTCCCACGCGGAGCGTGGGGAACGATCCTTATGAGACCCGATTCAAATCGTTATGCCGCGTTTCTTTCAGGCACAACACCGCGATCAAACTCAGCACCGCCGCCCCCGATACATACCCGCCGACATAACTCAAACCGCCCATCGCCACCAGTTTCTGCGCAAAGAACGGCGCCGCCGAGGCCCCGACAATGCCGCCCAGGTTGTACGCCGCTGACGCTCCGGTGTATCGCACGTGGGTCGGAAACAGCTCCGGCAACAACGCGCCCATCGGCGCAAATGTCACGCCCATCAAAAACAGCTCAATGCACAGGAACAGTGCCACGCCCCAGGTCGTGCCGTGGGTCAGCAGCGGTTCCATCAGAAAACCGGACAAAATCGCCAGCACGCCACCAATGATCAGCACCGGTTTGCGCCCGTAACGGTCACTGGCCCAGGCGGACAATGGCGTCGCGGCGGCCATGAACAGCACCGCAAAACACAGCAGCGCGAGGAAGGTTTCCCGGGTGTAGCCGAGGGTCGACACCCCGTAGCTCAGGGAAAACACGGTCGAGATGTAGAACAGCGCGTAGCAGACCACCATCGACCCGGCACCCAGCAACATCGGCGCCCAGTACTGGCTGAACAGCTCGACCAGCGGAATCTTCACCCGCTCCTGGCGCGCCATCGCGTTGGCGAACACTGGGGTTTCGTGGAGTTTGAGGCGCACATACAGGCCGACCATCACCAGCACCGCGCTCAACAGAAACGGAATCCGCCAGCCCCACGAGCGGAACTGATCGTCGCTCAGCGTCATCGCAAGCGTCAGGAACAGACCATTAGCCGCGAGGAAACCGATCGAAGGGCCCAACTGCGGGAACATGCCGAACCAGGCGCGTTTGCCCTTGGGGGCGTTCTCCGTCGCCAGCAGCGCCGCGCCGCCCCATTCGCCACCCAACCCCAGCCCTTGGCCGAAGCGCAACACGCACAGCATAATCGGCGCCCAGGCTCCGATGCTGTCGTAGCCCGGCAGCACGCCGATCAACGTCGTGCAGACACCCATCAACAGCAGGGAAGCGACCAACGTCGACTTACGCCCGATACGGTCACCGAAGTGGCCAAACAGCGCCGAACCCAGTGGCCGCGCCAGGAACGCGATGCCAAAGGTGAGAAACGCCGAAAGCATCTGCGCGGTGCCGGAGGTCTGCGGAAAGAACACCGGCCCGATCACCAGCGCGGCGGCGGTGGCATAGACGTAGAAATCGTAGAACTCGATGGCGGTGCCGATGAAACTCGCCGTGGCCACGCGGGTGGCGGAGTTCGTCGGCTGGGCAGGCGTGGTATCGCTATAAGCGGTGCTGGTCGTCATGCGGTGATCCCTGACAGTCATGCTCCAGTGGAGCGAATTATTATGGTCGAACACCCAGGGATGTGGGTTTAACGCGGCGTGCGGGTAGCACGGGGGTAGGGCGGCGCTTGGGTAAGCGGCTCGATTATAGGAAGGCGGCTAACGATCAAACAAGGGGGCAAGGGGTGGTGGTGGCTTTTGTGGCGAGGGGTTTTGCCCCCATTAGGCTGCGAAGCAGTCGTAAAGTCGACGGACGCGGTGCATCAGATTAAACACGGTTGCAGGTTTTGGTACTGCTTCGCAGCGCAACGGGGGTAAACCCCCTCGCCACAAAAGCTCCTTTCCACAAGGGGCCGTGTCAGGTTTTGGAGAGCACCGGCACCGAACTGGTATGCCAGACCAACACCCGTGTCACCCGATTATCCTCAGTCTCGAGAATCTCCAGTCGATAGCGCCCGATCTTCAGGCACACCGCGCTCTCCGGGATAGTCTCCAGCGCCTCGGTGACCAAGCCGTTAAGGGTTTTCGGGCCATCGCTGGGCAGGTGCCAGCCCAGGCTCTTGTTCAGTTCGCGAATCGATGCCGCGCCCTCGATCACCAGTCGGCCATCGGCCTGTGGATGAATATGCGGGTTGTCCAGGCTGTGCTCGCTTTCGAACTCGCCGACGATTTCTTCGAGGATGTCTTCCAGGGTCACGATGCCGAGCACTTCGCCGTACTCGTCCACCACCATGCCCAGACGCCGCTGTTGCTTGTGGAAGTTCAGCAACTGCAACTGCAGCGGCGTGCTTTCCGGCACGAAGTAGGGTTCGTGGCAGGCCGCGAGCAGCGCTTCCAGGGTCAAGGTGGCGTCCGGCAACAGATGACGGATCTGTCGGGTGTTGAGCACCGCTTCGACCTGGTTGATGTCGCTGTGGAACACCGGCAGGCGTGTGCGCCGGTTGTTGCGCAACTGCTCGATGATCTCTTCGAGCGAATCGTCGAGGTTGATCCCGTCGACGTCACTGCGTGGCACCAGGATGTCATTGACCGTGATGTTGTCCAGCGCGTGGATGCCCGACAGCGCATGGGGGCGGATGGGCGCGTGTTCGTGTTCGTCGTGGCGATCCACCGGCGCCTCGTCTTCGCTCTGTTGCACCACTTTGACCTTGCGGGCGAAGGGGCGCGTCAGCAACTGGCTGATGCCATTGAGCAGCCAGGCGGCGGGGTAGATGATTTTCAGCGGCACGCCGAGCAGGGTGTTGCCCAGGCTCAGGATCGTGTCCGGATAGCGCACGGCGAGGGTGCGCGGCAGGTAGTCGGCGAACACCAGCAGGATCACACCGGCGCCGATGCCAGCGACCCACGGACCGTTCTCTGCCCAGGTGAAAATCGCCAGCAAGGTGCTGATGACCATCGCCAGCGCACGGCACAGGGTGTTGCAGAGAATCAGGCTGTTGAGCGGGAAGCTCAGCTTCGCCACCGGCTTATCGCTGGAGCGCGACGCGGTGCGTTGGGCCAACAAATGTTGTTGCGCGACTTCGATGGCGGTAAACAGCCCCGACCACAAAATCAGCAGGGCGATCACTGCAAGCATCGGCCCTATGGGCAAGTCGTCCATTTTTGCCGCCCGTCAGATGTGCAGAATGTATTCACGAACCAGCTTGCTGCCGAAATAGGCCAGCATTAGCAGGCAGAAACCGGCGAGGGTCCAGCGGATCGCCTTGTGCCCACGCCAGCCGAGGCGATTACGGCCCCACAGCAACACGCTGAACACGATCCAGGCCAGGCAGGCCAGCAGGGTCTTGTGCACCAGGTGCTGGGCAAACAGGTTCTCGACGAACAGCCAGCCAGAAATCAGCGACAGCGACAGCAGGGTCCAGCCGGCCCAGAGAAAGCCGAACAGCAGGCTTTCCATGGTTTGCAGCGGCGGGAAGTTCTTGATCAGCCCGGACGGGTGCTTGTGCTTGAGCTGGTGATCCTGCACCAACAGCAGCAACGCCTGGAACACCGCAATGGTGAACATGCCGTAGGCCAGGATCGACAAGAGAATGTGGGCGAGAATGCCCGGTTCTTCGTCGATGATCTGCACGGTGCCGGCGGGAGCGAACTGCGCCAGCAGCACCGTTGCCAGCCCCAGCGGGAACAGCAGGATCAGCAGGTTCTCCACCGGGATCCGAGAGCAGGCGATCAGGGTCAGGGCGATGACCGCCGCAGCAATCAGACTGGCAGCACTGAAGAAGTCCAGGCCCAGGCCGATCGGCGTCAGCAAGTGGGTAAACAGGCTGGCGCTGTGAGCCAGCACGGCCAGTACGCCGAGCGTGACCAGCAGGCGTTTGTTCGCCTTGGCACCGGAAGCCAGGCGAGTGCCCTGATAGAGAGTCGCAGCGGCATATAAGCAGGCGGCGGCGAGAGTGGTAAGCAAACTGGGTGACAAGGGGAGCATAAATCCTGTTAGGCAAGCCCGAAAGGCGCTGAGTTTGGCATAGAACCCACATCACACGAAAGTGCGAGGTGTCCGCCAGACGCAGTCTTCGCTATAATCCGCGACCTGCCCACGCCGCAGGCTCGCCGAGCACATGTTTATTCCGGTCTGGGCCGCCATTATCCCGGTCTACACAGGGCCTGAAAGGATCGCGCAATGTTTGAAAACTTAACCGACCGTCTCTCGCAGACGCTGCGCCATGTCACCGGCAAGGCCAAGCTGACCGAAGACAACATCAAAGACACCCTGCGCGAAGTGCGCATGGCGTTGCTCGAAGCCGACGTCGCCCTGCCGGTGGTCAAGGACTTCGTCAATTCGGTCAAGGAACGCGCCGTCGGCACCGAGGTGTCGCGCAGCCTGACGCCGGGCCAGGCCTTCGTGAAGATCGTCCAGGCCGAACTCGAAAGCCTGATGGGCGCGGCCAACGAAGACTTGAACCTGAGCGCCGTTCCGCCAGCCGTCGTACTGATGGCCGGTTTGCAGGGCGCTGGTAAAACCACCACCGCCGGTAAACTTGCGCGCTTCCTTAAAGAGCGCAAGAAGAAGACCGTCATGGTCGTGTCTGCGGACGTATACCGTCCGGCGGCGATCAAGCAGCTGGAAATGCTCGCCGGTGAAGTGGGCGTTACTTTCTTCCCGTCCGACCTGAGCCAGAAGCCGGTCGACATCGCGCAAGCCGCTATTAAAGAAGCGCGGCTGTAAATTCATCGACGTGGTCATCGTCGATACCGCCGGTCGTCTGCACATCGACGAAGAGATGATGGGCGAGATCAAGGCGCTGCATGCCGCGATCAACCCGGTCGAAACCCTGTTCGTGGTCGATGCCATGACCGGTCAGGATGCCGCCAACACGGCCAAGGCCTTCGGCGACGCTCTGCCGCTGACCGGCGTGATCCTGACCAAGGTCGACGGCGACGCCCGTGGCGGTGCCGCGCTGTCGGTGCGTGCCATCACCGGCAAGCCGATCAAGTTCATCGGTATGGGCGAGAAGAGCGAAGCGCTCGAACCGTTCCACCCTGAGCGTATTGCTTCGCGCATCCTCGGCATGGGCGACGTACTCAGCCTGATCGAACAGGCCGAGCAGACCCTCGACAAGGACAAGGCCGACAAACTGGCCAAGAAGCTGAAGAAGGGCAAGGGCTTCGACCTCGAAGACTTCCGCGATCAGCTGCAACAGATGAAGAACATGGGCGGCCTCGGCGGCCTCATGGACAAACTGCCGAACATCGGCGGTGTGAACCTGGCGCAAATGGGCAATGCCCAGGGCGCGGCAGAGAAACAATTCAAGCAGATGGAAGCCATCATCAATTCCATGACCCCGGCCGAGCGCCGCGACCCTGAGCTGATCAGCGGTTCGCGCAAACGTCGGATCGCCATGGGGTCCGGCACCCAGGTGCAGGACATCGGTCGCTTGATCAAGCAGCACAAGCAGATGCAGAAGATGATGAAGAAATTCTCCGCAAAAGGCGGAATGGCCAAAATGATGCGCGGCATGGGCGGTATGTTGCCCGGCGGCGGCATGCCCAAGATGTAAAGATTCCGCGCCGGCAGTCATGTCGGCGCAGACCCGCAGCGATGCGGGAACTCCAGCAAACCCGCACTTGGCGGGAGCTGACTGGCCGTTTTCAACGACGGCTCTATAGCAAATCTTGATGGCGACCGGAAGGCCGCCGGAAAAAGACATTTGCAAAAGTCCGGATATTCCTTAGAATATGCGGCCTTTCGGGCACCTATGCCCGCTGTGCCTTTAGATTTGCAGCACCGACTACAGGAACGATGTTCACATGCTAACAATCCGTCTTGCCCTTGGCGGCTCCAAAAAGCGCCCGTTTTACCACTTGACCGTAACCGACAGCCGCAACCCGCGCGACGGTTCGCACAAGGAACAGGTTGGTTTCTTCAACCCTGTTGCTCGTGGTCAAGAAGTCCGTCTGTCCGTGAACCAAGAGCGCGTAGCCTACTGGCTGAGCGTTGGTGCACAACCTTCTGAGCGTGTTGCTCAGTTGTTGAAGGACGCTGCTAAGGCTGCGGCCTGAGCAATATGAACGCGACGCCTGCTGTTGCTGATGATTTGATCGTTATCGGCAAAATCTATTCTGTTCATGGCGTTCGCGGCGAAGTGAAGGTGTATTCCTTTACTGATCCAACAGAAAACCTCTTGCAATACAAAACCTGGACGCTCAAGCGCGAAGGCAGCGTAAAGCAGGTTGAGCTGGTCAGCGGACGCGGGAACGACAAGTTCCTGGTCGCAAAGCTCAAGGGTCTCGATGATCGTGAAGAAGCTCGTCTTCTGGCCGGTTATGAGATCTGCGTGCCGCGCAACCTGTTCCCTGATTTGACCGACGGCGAGTACTACTGGTACCAGCTGGAAGGTCTGAAGGTCATTGACCAACTCGGGCAATTGCTCGGGAAGATCGATCATCTTCTGGAAACCGGCGCCAATGATGTAATGGTGGTCAAGCCTTGCGCTGGCAGCCTGGACGATCGAGAACGCCTGTTGCCCTATACGGAGCAATGCGTGTTGGTAGTCGACCTTGCCGCAGGCGAGATGAAGGTGGAATGGGATGCGGACTTCTAAGCGTGGCTAACTTGCGCGTAGAAGTGATCAGTTTGTTTCCCGAGATGTTCTCCGCCATCAGCGAGTACGGCATCACCAGTCGTGCGGTGAAACAGGGGCTGTTGCAGCTCACCTGTTGGAATCCGCGAGACTACACGACGGATCGACATCACACTGTGGACGATCGCCCATTTGGCGGTGGCCCGGGCATGGTGATGAAGATCAAGCCCCTGGAAGATGCTCTGGTTCAGGCCAAGGCAGCAGCCGGGGAGGCGGCGAAGGTTATTTACCTGTCCCCCCAAGGCCGTCAACTGACTCAGTCGGCGGTGCGCGAGTTGGCGAATCTGGATGCATTGATCCTGATTGCCGGCCGCTATGAAGGCATTGACGAGCGTTTTATTGAAGCTCATGTCGATGAAGAGTGGTCGATTGGCGACTATGTACTGTCTGGCGGCGAGCTGCCGGCGATGGTCCTGATCGATGCGGTTACACGACTGCTGCCTGGAGCTTTAGGGCATGCGGACTCCGCCGAGGAAGATTCCTTTACGGATGGTCTGCTGGATTGCCCGCACTACACCCGACCGGAGGTGTATGCGGATCAGCGTGTTCCCGACGTGTTGCTTAGTGGCAATCACGCGCATATCCGGCGTTGGCGTTTACAGCAGTCCCTTGGTAGGACCTTTGAACGACGCGCCGATCTTCTGGAAAGCCGCTCGCTTTCTGGAGAAGAGAAGAAGCTGCTCGAGGAATACATCCGCGAGCGGGACGATAGTTAACAACGTATCGATGGTAAATCCGACGATTTACCTTAGGAGCACAGCATGACTAACAAAATCATTCTTGCACTCGAAGCAGAGCAGATGACCAAAGAGATCCCTACCTTTGCCCCGGGCGACACTGTTGTCGTTCAGGTGAAAGTAAAGGAAGGCGACCGTTCGCGTCTGCAAGCGTTCGAAGGTGTTGTTATCGCCAAGCGTAACCGCGGCGTAAACAGTGCATTCACCGTTCGCAAAATCTCCAACGGTGTTGGCGTAGAGCGTACTTTCCAGACCTACAGCCCGCAAATCGACAGCATGGCCGTTAAACGTCGCGGTGACGTACGTAAAGCCAAGCTGTACTACCTGCGTGACCTGTCCGGTAAAGCAGCTCGCATCAAGGAAAAACTGGCTTAAGTCCAGCTTCCGATGCAGAAAAAAGCAGCCTTCGGGCTGCTTTTTTGTTGCCTGCGATTTACCCGATACAACCCTTACCCGTAGGAGCGAGGCTTGCCCGCGAAGGCGTCATATCAGCCAACATCAATGTTGAATGTAAGTCCGTCTTCGCGGGCAAGCCTCGCTCCTACAGGTGATCATGCCGTCACCGCAATTGCATCTGGCACTGTGAAGGCCTGTCCGGCTATGAAAGACTTGCCCCCAGTTTTCCCGTGACCTGAGCCTCTATGCCCGCCATCGACCACCCCCTGATAGACCAATTCCTCGACGCCCTGTGGCTGGAAAAAGGCCTCTCCGATAACACTCGTGATGCCTATCGCAGCGACCTGGCCCTGTTCAACGGCTGGCTACAGGAAAAGAATCTGGAGCTGATCAACGCCGGACGCGAATTGATCCTCGATCACCTGGCCTGGCGCCTCGAGCAAAACTACAAACCCCGCTCCACCGCCCGATTTCTCTCCGGCGTGCGTGGCTTTTATCGCTATTTGCTGCGGGAAAAGCTGATCGCCGTCGATCCGACGTTGCGCGTCGATATGCCGCAACTCGGCAGGCCGTTGCCCAAATCCCTGTCGGAAGCTGACGTCGAGGCCTTGTTGAATGCCCCGGACCTGAGCGAAGCCATCGGCCAGCGTGACCGCGCCATGCTGGAAGTGCTTTACGCCTGCGGCTTGCGGGTCACCGAGCTGATCAGCCTGACCCTGGAACAGGTCAACCTGCGCCAAGGCGTGTTGCGCGTGATGGGCAAGGGCAGCAAGGAACGGCTGGTGCCGATGGGCGAGGAGGCGATTGTCTGGGTCGAGCGCTACCTGCGTGACGGCCGTGGCGAACTGCTCGGCGGGCGGCCCAGTGACGTGATGTTCCCGAGCCAGCGCGGCGAGCAAATGACTCGTCAGACCTTCTGGCACCGCATCAAGCACCAGGCCAAGGTCGCCGGGATCGGCAAGTCACTGTCGCCGCACACCCTGCGCCACGCCTTCGCCACGCACCTGCTCAACCACGGCGCCGACCTGCGGGTGGTGCAAATGCTGCTCGGCCACAGCGACCTGTCGACCACCCAGATCTACACCCACGTCGCCCGAGCCCGTTTGCAGGATTTGCACGCCAAACACCACCCGCGCGGCTAGCGGATCCTTTTTTGATCGACTGTGGCTCCCTCGCCACAATGAATGTTGCCAGCCGTATGTTGCCTGGTATCAGGTGCATTCGGCCCCACCAGCCTTATGTGGTAGGCTTTGCCGGTTTGCACGATGGGCGATTGTGACCCGGTGTTTCGGCACGGGCGTTCTGATCGTCCCATTTGTCCGCCTTCAGGAGTTCTCATGCGTCTGACCCCTATTTTCGCCGCCGCAGCCATTGCGTTGGTCAGCACCTTTGCCGTCGCCGATGATGCGGCCGACAAAGCCATTCGTAAAAGCCTGGAAAGCCTCCAGCTGGAAACCCCGATCGACAGCATCAGCGCCAGCCCGCTGGCCGGCCTGTACGAAGTCAAACTCAAGGGCAGTCGCGTGCTCTACGCCAGCGCCGACGGTCAGTACGTGATGCAGGGCTACATGTTCCAGCTCAAGGACGGCAAGCCAGTCAACCTGACCGAGAAAACCGAGCGCCTGGGCGTTTCCAAACTGGTCAACGACATCCCGGTCGCAGAAACCGTGGTCTACCCGGCGATCGGCGAAACCAAGTCGCACATCACCGTGTTCACCGACACCACCTGCCCGTACTGCCACAAGCTGCACGCCGAAGTGCCGGAGCTGAACAAGCGCGGCATCGAAGTGCGTTACGTCGCGTTCCCGCGCCAGGGCCTGGGTTCGCCGGGTGACGAACAGCTGCAAGCGGTCTGGTGCTCCAAGGACAAGAAAGCGGCCATGGACAAGATGGTCGATGGCAAGGAAATCAAGGCCGCCAAGTGCGATAACCCGGTTTCCAAGCAGTTCGCCCTCGGTCAGTCGATCGGCGTGAACGGCACGCCGGCCATCGTTTTGGCCGACGGCCAGGTCATTCCGGGCTACCAGCCTGCGCCACAAGTCGCCAAACTGGCGCTGGGCGCGAAATAATTCGCATCGTCACGGTCAGCCTTTGACGATCATGGTCTGGCGGCACTGTCTGCCGGGCCATTAATAGAGAACCGCGAGCATGCGGTTGTTTTCACGGCCGGCCTTGCGTCGGCCGTTTTATGGGGAGTTCACAGTGAAACCGGTCAAAGTAGGCATCTGTGGGTTAGGGACCGTCGGTGGCGGTACCTTCAACGTACTTCAGCGCAACGCCGAGGAAATTGCTCGTCGTGCCGGGCGTGGAATCGAAGTGGCACAAATTGCCACGCGCACGCCAAAGCCTCAGTTCCAGACGACCGGTATTGCGATTACCAACGATGTGTTCGAAGTGGCCACGAACCCTGAGATCGACATCGTTATAGAGCTGGTGGGCGGCTACACCGTTGCCCGTGAGCTGGTACTCAAGGCCATCGAGAATGGCAAGCATGTGGTCACCGCGAACAAGGCACTGATCGCCGTTCACGGTAATGAGATTTTCGCCAAGGCTCGCGAGAAGGGCGTGATCGTGGCGTTCGAAGCGGCCGTGGCCGGTGGCATTCCGGTGATCAAGGCGATCCGTGAAGGCTTGTCCGCCAACCGTATCAACTGGGTCGCCGGCATCATCAACGGCACCGGCAACTTCATCCTCACCGAAATGCGTGAGAAGGGGCGCACCTTCGAAGACGTACTCGCCGAGGCGCAAGCCCTGGGTTACGCCGAAGCCGATCCGACCTTCGACGTCGAAGGCATCGACGCCGCCCACAAGCTGACGATCCTGGCGTCCATCGCGTTCGGCATCCCGCTGCAATTCGACAAGGCCTACACCGAAGGCATCACTAAGCTGACTACCGCTGACGTGAACTACGCCGAAGCGCTGGGCTACCGCATCAAGCACCTGGGCGTGGCACGCAGCACCGCCGCCGGTATTGAATTGCGCGTACACCCGACGCTGATTCCGGCCGATCGTCTGATCGCCAACGTCAACGGCGTGATGAACGCGGTGATGGTCAACGGTGATGCGGCCGGTTCGACCCTGTTCTACGGCGCTGGCGCCGGCATGGAGCCGACCGCTTCGTCGGTGATCGCCGACCTGGTCGACGTGGTTCGCGCCATGACCTCCGACCCGGAAAACCGCGTACCGCACCTGGCCTTCCAGCCGGATTCGCTGTCGGCCCACCCGATCCTGCCGATCGAAGCCTGCGAAAGCGCGTACTACCTGCGGATCCAGGCCAAGGACCATCCAGGCGTGCTGGCCCAGGTGGCGAGCATCCTGTCGGAGCGCGGCATCAACATCGAATCGATCATGCAGAAGGAAGTCGAAGAACACGACGGCCTGGTGCCGATGATCCTGCTGACCCACCGTGTGCTGGAACAGCACATGAACGATGCGATCACCGCCCTGGAAGCCCTGGCGGGTGTCGTCGGTCCGGTTGTACGGATCCGTGTCGAACACCTGAATTGAATTGAAGCAGCGGCAAGTGGCAAGCTTCAAGCTGTAAGTAAAAGCCAATCTGCTTTTGTCTTGCCGCTTGTAGCTTGCAACTTGTCGCTCAAACCGAAGGTTTGCCCCTATGCGCTATATCAGTACCCGCGGCCAGGCACCGGCCCTGAATTTCGAAGACGTTCTGCTGGCCGGTCTGGCCACGGACGGCGGCCTGTATGTGCCGGAATGCCTGCCACGTTTCACCCAGGAAGAAATCGCCTCCTGGGCCGGCCTGCCGTATCACGAACTGGCCTTCCGGGTGATGCGCCCGTTCGTGGCCGGCAGCATTCCCGATGCCGATTTCAAAAAGATCCTTGAAGAGACTTACGGCGTGTTCGCCCACAGCGCCGTGGCCCCGTTGCGTCAGTTGAACGGCAACGAATGGGTGCTGGAGCTGTTCCACGGCCCGACCCTGGCGTTCAAGGACTTCGCTCTGCAGCTGCTCGGTCGCCTGCTCGACTACACGCTGGAAAAACGCGGCGAGCGCGTGGTGATCGTTGGCGCAACGTCCGGTGATACCGGTTCGGCCGCCATCGAAGGCTGCAAGCACTGCGAAAACGTCGACATCTTCATCCTGCACCCGCACAACCGCGTGTCCGAAGTGCAGCGTCGCCAGATGACCACCATCTTCGGCGAGAACATCCACAACATCGCCATCGAAGGCAACTTCGATGACTGCCAGGAAATGGTCAAGAACAGCTTCGCCGACCAGAGCTTCCTCAAGGGCACGCGCCTGGTGGCGGTGAACTCGATCAACTGGGCGCGGATCATGGCCCAGATCGTTTACTACTTCCACGCCGCGCTGCAACTGGGTGGCCCGGCGCGTTCGGTGTCGTTCTCGGTGCCCACCGGCAACTTCGGCGACATCTTCGCCGGTTACCTGGCGCGCAACATGGGCCTGCCGATCAACCAGTTGATCGTCGCCACCAACCGCAACGACATCCTGCACCGCTTCATGAGCGGCAATCAGTACGTCAAGGAAACCCTGCACGCCACGCTGTCGCCGTCGATGGACATCATGGTGTCGTCGAACTTCGAACGCCTGCTGTTCGACCTGCACGGTCGCAACGGCGCGGCGATTGCCGGCCTGATGGACAACTTCAAGCAGGGCGGTGGCTTCAGCGTCGAGCAAGAACGCTGGACCGAAGCGCGCAAGCTGTTCGATTCCCTGGCCGTGGATGACGCACAAACCTGCGAAACCATCGCCGAGGTCTACGAGCAGACCGGCGAGGTGCTGGACCCGCACACCGCCATCGGCGTCAAGGCTGCCCGCGAATGCCGTCGTAGCCTGGACATCCCGATGGTGATCCTCGGCACGGCCCATCCGGTCAAATTCCCGGACGCCGTGGAAAAAGCCGGTGTAGGAAAAGCTCTCGAACTACCTGCACATCTTTCTGATTTGTTTGAGAGAGATGAGCGTTGCACCGTATTGCCAAATGACCTGAAGGCCGTGCAAGCCTTTGTCAGTCAGCATGGCAACCGCGGCAAGCCGCTTTAAGCCCGCAAAACTGTCACATTTTGAAGCCCGTCTCCTGACGGGCTTTTTTGTTTCTGCGTGCACACTTGTCGTGTTTTCGCCCCCGAAGGACGGGCGAGTTGATCACGAAGGAAGTGGCAATGTTGTTTTCAATAGGGTTGAAACCAGCCGCGTGCTGGGTTTTTTTGTTGAGCGTTATGGGCTTTGGCTCGTGCACGCTGGCCGCACAGTTGGTGGCCTATGAGGCCACCGAGTCAGTGAGTGTCAACGCCATTGAGCTGGATGCCCAGGAGCGACAATGGCTACGCGCGCATCCAAAGGTCATCGTCGCGTCGACGCAGTACCCGCTGTACCTGTTCAAGGACGAACACGGTCATTGGAGCGGCCTGAACAATGACGTGCTTAACCGCATCAGTGCGATGACGGGGCTGCATTTTGTCCATGAAGAATCGTTTTCCACCGATCAGTTGCTCGGGCGTCTGGAGAGCGGTGCGGCGGACATGAGCACGACGCTGGCGTTCAATGACGAGCGCAAGCAGTTCCTGGATTTCAGCCATGCCTTCGGCGGGTCCGCCTGGGTGTTGGTCGGGCGGGCCGGGGCGCCGTTGTTGCAGTCGCTGGAACAGCTGTCGAAAAGGGTCTTGGTGCTGCCGGCCAGGCACGCCATGGAGGAAACCATTCGGCGTGACTATCCGGCCATCGAGCTGCGCACGGTCAAGACCTACGCCGAGGCTCGGGCGCTGGTGGAAAGCGGGGAGGCCTACGCCACCATCGAGAACGAAACCGGCGCGCAGCTCTATCCGATCGGACAGTTGAAGGTAGGCCATACCGTGGAAGGGTCGTGGGAAGCGGACCACTTGGCTGTACGCAAAGGGCAGCCGCAGTTGCTGAGTATTCTCAACAAGGCCCTTGAAGCCTTTCCACCGGCCGAGCTACGGGCCATTCGCCTGAAGTGGCTGGACGGCATTGCCCCCAAACCGGCGCTCACCTTCTGGCAGCGCGTGGCTCAGTTGGGCTGCTGGGGCATGTTTTTCGTCGGCCTGTTCGGTTTGCTTTCCTTGCTCTGGAACCGGCGACTGGCCGCGCTGGTCAAGCAACGCCGGGACGCCGAAAAAGACCTCAGTGATCAACTCGCCTTCCAGCATGCGTTGATCGACGCGATGCCCGACCCGGTGTTCGTGCGTGATCTGCAGGGGCGGCTGATCATGTGCAACAAAAGTTATGAGGAAGGTTTATCGACCCGCTTCGACCAGGTTCAGGGGCGACAGCTGATCGACGTCGACATCCTGCCCCCGGAGACTGCGCAGATGTTGCATGCCGAGTTCATGGCCCAGCTCAATACGCATAAAACCCGGTTCAGTCAGCGCCAGTTACGGTTCAACAACGGTGTGAGGGATGTCTACCAGTGGACGGTGCCGTTTTACAGTGCCGACGGGCAGCTGCGGGGGCTGGTGGGAGGGTGGACTGATATCGATCAGCGCAGGGGGTCGTGTCACTGCCGGGGGGCTTCGCAAGTTTAGGAATTGTCCTATGGGGCGCGACTCCTTTTCCGATGGGACGCTGAAGGAAGCTCTTCTAGAGTGTTCGACAACTGCGGTGAGAGTCCGCGAGTGTCGTTCCAGAGGTCGCCCATGCGCACGCTCAAAATCCTGATTCTTGAACACAATCCTTTCCAGATGATGGCGCTGCACCAAATGCTCAACGCCATCGGGGTCTATGACGTGCTCACGGCGCCGTCCATGTCGGCGGCGCTGCGTTCCCTGGGGCGCCGGGGCGCGGTGGACATCGCGTTCTGCGACCCGCAACTCAAGGGGGGCGACGGGCTGGCACTGGTGCAGCATCTGGCGCAGCACCGCGAGGCGCGGGCGCTGATCCTGCTCGGCAACGTGGCGTCGAGCGTCATGTCGGACGTGACGGCCATGCTGGCGGACAACGAGGTGAAACTCCTGGGGCAGCTGCACACCCCCGTGTCCGCGGTGTTGATGCGCAGGCTGCTGGATGTCTATCTCCTGGAGTCGATGCTGCAAGCCAGGGCCTGAAACCGGCTGTTTTTTCCTTGTCATCTTTGCGGTGCATGCTCAATTTCCCCAGAGACGCAGGTACCGCTGCCATGCGGTATTCAGAACTTTCTTCTCGGGCCAGGGGTCATTAACTGTAGACACGCCCTCCCAGGCACTTTGTTTTCGGACTATTGAGTGGTGATCGCGAGATGGAAAGTATCAGCCTATTGCTCGGTGAGGCTCTGAGCCCGTATCAAGTTTCGTTGACCCCATCGGGCGCCCATGGCGAATGCCTGGTGACCTTGAAGAATGCGGCCGGCGCCATTGTCGTGGAACGTGCGTTCAACCAGGCGCAGTTGCGCGACAAGTGGCAACTGACGGATGTCGTCGACGGATTGCACCGCGATGTGCTGATTGCCGAAGGTCGTCTGGAGCCCTGTGTCATCGCGGCGTTGCGCAATGCGGCACAGGACAAGATCCTGGCCAATCGAAATTGAATTGCCTTGGCGTGGGAACCTTCCTGCGCCAAGGTCGTCAGACCATGTAACAGCAGGATCAAGCATTGTGCTCCGGTGCTTGTAGCTTGCTGCCACTGGTCTTTATGTAGGCCACGTTTAACCCCGAGTCGTCTCCCCACTTCTCGGGGTTTCTTTTTGCCCGGAATTTGTCATTGGCCGGCCTGCTGTTCGAAAAAGACCTTGGCTTGCTCCAGGTAATCGCGGCGCCGTTCCGGGTCGAGCCAGTCGGCATAAGCCTGGGCCAGGCGCTCGTGGGGCAGGGTGCGCAACAGCTGATTGATCTCGCTGATAGCCTGTCGGCCCTGGGGCGTATTCGAGCAGCCGATGTAGGTGGAAAGGTACCTGCCGGTGCCCTTGACCGGATAAAACACCAGCTCCTTGTCAGCAATATGTTCTTGCCGGGCCAGGTAACGGATCTCCGGCCAGTAACCCAACACGCCCAGCAAACGCCCCAGGCGCTGCATCTGCAACAGGCTGCCGAGTGCGTCGTTTCCATAATGGAATGTCAGGGTATTGGTCGGCGCCTGCTTCAACTGAGCATCGAGGAGTTGACCGTAGCTACGCTCGGCCACGGCTCCGAGTTTCTTGCTGCCGTCGGCCAGCAGCGCCGCCAGATCGATTTCGCCGTTCACCAGGAACGGCTCCAGCTCCGATTGATCTTCCTGGCGCACGGCAAGGCCATTGCTCACGACCCGGAACACAGGAATGGAAAACGCGATCCACTGTTCCCGCTCCTTGCTCCAGATCAGCGAGGGATCGCAGGTGAACGATTCTTCACGCAGCATCTGCATGCCACGGGCGCGATTGACCCGCATCAGTGTGTGATCGTATTGCGGCATCCCGGCGATTAGCAGCGGCATCAGTTGATCGACCACCCCCTGGCCTTTTTCCGGGCCTTCGAAGATCGTCAGTGGCGGCAAGTCGCGCAGCAGCCAGATCAACGTGTCTTTCGGTTGTGCCCAGGCAGATGAGCTCAAACCGAGCAACAACACCAACGTAATCCGGCCGCTGGCGCGATGGATGAAGACTGAAAGCAGGCGCTTCAGCTTAGATGGCTCCGTCTTCACGCAGCTTTGCGATCCGTTCCTTGTCATAGCCAAGATCGTGAAGTACCTGCGCATTGTGTTCACCCAGCTGCGGTCCGACCCATTCGGATGTGCCGGGTGTCTCAGAGAGTTTCGGCACGATCCCCGGCATCTTGAAGTCCTTGCCGTCCGGCAGCTTGGCGTGCAGGAACATTTCCCGGGCCAGGTACTGCGGATCGCTGAACATGTCTTCGGCGCTGAAGATCCGGCTGGCCGGGACGTCGGCCTGGTTCAATTGCGCAATCACGCTGTCGAGCGGCAGCGAGTTGACCCAGCGATCGATCACCCCGTAAATCTCGTCGCGACGGCTGTCGCGGCCATCGTTGCTAGCGAGCACCGGGTCGTTGGCCAGGTCTTCGCGACCGATGATCAGCATGAAACGCTTGAAGATCGCATCGCCGTTAGCGCCGATCTGCACGTGCTTGCCGTCGGCGCTGGTGTGGATGGAGGAGGGCGTGATGCCGGGCATGATGTTGCCGGTGCGTTCGCGGATAAAACCGAACACATCGAACTCCGGGACCATGCTTTCCATCATCGCGAAGATTGCTTCGTACAGCGCCACGTCCACCACTTGGCCCAGGCCGCCGTTGACTTCGCGATGACGCAGGGCCATCAATGCGCCGATCACGCCCCACAGCGCGGCAATCGAGTCACCGATGGAAATCCCGGTGCGCACCGGTGGCCGATCCTCGAAACCCGTGATGTAACGCAGGCCGCCCATGGATTCACCGACGGCGCCAAACCCCGGCTGATCTTTCATCGGCCCGGTCTGGCCGAAGCCCGAGAGCCGCACCATCACCAGTTTCGGGTTGAGCGCATGTAAAACGTCCCACCCCAGGCCGAGCTTTTCCAACACACCAGGGCGAAAATTCTCGATCAGGATGTCGGCTTCGCTGAGCAGTTTTTTCAGGATCTCCAGGCCATCCGGGTGCTTGAGGTTCAGGGTCAGGGACTTTTTGTTGCGCGCCTGGACGAACCACCACAGGGAGGTGCCTTCATACAACTTGCGCCATTTGCGCAACGGGTCCCCGCCGTCCGGGGATTCGATCTTGATCACTTCAGCGCCGAACTCGCCGCAAATGCGCGAGGCAAACGGCCCGGCAATCAACGTACCCAATTCGATGACTTTCAGACCTGAGAGCGGTTTTCCGGTGAATGGCATGCGCGATCCTGTAGGACAAAGTCGTGTGAGTAGTGCGTTTTAACATAGCCGCGTGTCAGTCGCCCAAAGTTGATGGCCGTCAATTGGTTGATTGCCTACCGCATCGGTTAGACTTGCCGCCTTTCCTCGTATCAAGAAGCCCGTTCATGGCCCAGCCGTCCACGACCTACAAGTTTGAACTGAACCTCACCGACCTCGACCGCAGCGTGTACGAGAGCGTGAAGCAGACCATCGCCCGTCACCCTTCGGAAACCGAAGAGCGCATGACCGTGCGACTGCTGGCCTACGCCTTCTGGTACAACGAGCAGCTGTCGTTCGGTCGCGGTCTGTCAGACGTGGATGAACCGGCCCTGTGGGAAAAGAGCCTGGATGATCGGGTCCTGCACTGGATTGAAGTCGGCCAGCCGGATGCCGATCGCCTGACCTGGTGCTCGCGCCGTACCGAGCGCACCAGCCTGCTGGCCTATGGCAGCCTGCGTGTCTGGGAAACCAAAGTGATCCCGGCAATCAAGAACCTGAAAAACGTGCACATCGCCGCCGTACCTCAGGACATTCTGGAAACCCTCGCCAAAGACATGCCCCGCGTTATCAAGTGGGACGTGATGATCAGCGAAGGGACGATTTTCGTCACCGACGACCGTGGTCAGCATGAAGTGCAGTTGCAGTGGCTGAGCGGCGAACGCGGCTGATTTTTCGCCGCTTTCCCGTTTCACCCGGTTTTATCCTACGTATTCAAGAGAAGCACCTGTCACCCCATGCGCATCGAACCTCGCCTGTTGCCCGACACCCTGCCATTCCTCGGTGATCTGCCGCCGCTGTTGACCCGTCTGTACGCGGCGCGGGGCGTGCTGAACGAGGCTGAACTGGATAAGAGCCTCAAACGCTTGATTCCATTCGAGCAGCTCAAGGGCATCGATGCGGCGGTGGACCTGCTGGTGACGGCGCTGGAGCAGCGCCAGCGGATCCTGATCGTCGGCGACTTCGATGCCGATGGCGCGACCGCCAGCACCGTCGGTGTGCTCGGGTTGCGCTTGCTGGGCGCGGCCCACGTCGATTATCTGGTGCCGAACCGTTTCGAGTATGGCTACGGCCTGACCCCGGAAATCGTCGAAGTCGCGCTGACCCGCACCCCGCAACTGCTGATCACCGTGGACAACGGCATCTCCAGCGTTGAAGGCGTGGCGGCGGCGAAAAAGGCCGGGCTCAAGGTGTTGGTCACCGACCACCACTTGCCCGGTGATGAACTGCCGCTGGCCGACGCCATCGTCAATCCAAACCAGCCAGGGTGCGAGTTCCCGAGCAAGGCGCTGGCCGGCGTCGGCGTAATCTTCTATGTGCTGATGGCCCTGCGCGCTCGCCTGCGCAGCCTCGGTTGGTATGAAAGCAAGCCGCAGCCGAACATCGGCGAATTGCTGGATCTGGTGGCGCTCGGCAGCGTGGCCGACGTGGTGCCGCTGGATGCCAACAACCGCATCCTCGTGCACCAGGGCCTGGAACGGATTCGCGCCGGTCGCGCCCGGCCGGGTATCAAGGCCATCCTTGAAGTCGCCAAGCGCGAGCCGGCGCGCATCACCTCGACCGACCTGGGTTTTATCGTCGGCCCACGCCTGAACGCGGCGGGGCGCCTGGATGACATGAGCCTGGGCATCGAATGCCTGCTGACTGAAGATGCCGGGCTCGCCCGGGAAATGGCCGGCCAGCTCGACGGCATGAACCAGGACCGCAAATCCATCGAACAGGGCATGCAGCGTGAAGCGCTGGCCCAGCTCAAGGATCTGCCGGTGGAATCGATGCCGTTCGGCTTGTGTCTGTTCGATCCCGAGTGGCACCAGGGCGTGATCGGCATTCTCGCCTCGCGGATGAAAGAGCGCTACTTCCGCCCGACCATTGCCTTTGCCGACGCCGGCGATGGCATGCTCAAGGGCTCGGGACGTTCGGTGCAAGGCTTCCACATTCGTGATGCCCTGAGCGTGGTGGCGGCGCAGCATACGAACCTGATCAGCAAGTACGGCGGCCACGCCATGGCGGCCGGCTTGACCTTGCCGGAAGCGAATTTTCCGCTGTTTGCCGAAGCCTTTGACGCCGAAGTGCGTCGGCAATTGCGCGAAGAAGACCTGACCGGGCGCCTGCTGTCGGACGGCACGTTGGCGGTCGAGGAATTTCACCTGGAACTGGCCCGCGCCCTGCGCCACGCCGGGCCTTGGGGCCAGCACTTCCCGGAGCCGCTGTTCCACGGGGTGTTCCAGTTGGTCGAGCAGCGGGTGGTCGGCGAGCGGCACCTGAAAGTGGTGCTGAAAAGTGAGTGCGGTTCGGTGAAACTCGATGGCATCGCGTTCGGGATTGACCGCGATATCTGGCCGAATCCAACCATCAAATGGGTGGAATTGGCCTACAAACTCGACCTCAACGAGTTTCGCGGGAATGAGACGGTGCAGTTGATGATTGCCCACATCGAACCGCGTTGACCCCTTCGCGGGCAAGCCTCGCTCCTACAGGACTTGTGGCGTCGCCAATCATTCGGACGCCGCCAAACCCGAGCGAGGCTTGCCCGCGAAAGCGATCTTTCTGACACCGAATCCCTCTGAACCCTCCCTCATCCGCCGTTGTCGACTAGGCTCTAAGCACTGCTTGATTGGCCTTGTGACGTCTTGTCGAATTTTTTACCCGCGGGGGCGGGTGTTGCGCCTTTTTCCTGTCACTCGTCGACTTTTCAAACAGAACCCTGGAGCCTGCCCACTGATTCGAGAGGTGCCCCATGAGTCTGCTGCTTGAACCCTATACCCTTCGCCAATTGACCCTGCTCAACCGCATTGCCGTATCGCCCATGTGCCAATACTCCAGCGTCGATGGGCTGGCCAATGACTGGCACCTGGTCCACCTCGGCAGCCGCGCGGTCGGCGGGGCCGGTCTGATTTTTACTGAAGCCACGGCGGTCACCGCCGATGGCCGCATCACCGCCGAAGACCTCGGCCTGTGGAATGACGAACAGATTGAACCGCTGCAACGCATCACCCGGTTTATCGCCGCCCAAGGCGCGGTGGCCGGTATTCAACTGGCCCACGCCGGGCGCAAGGCCAGCACCCATCGGCCGTGGATCGGCAAGCACGGCAGCGTCAAACCCGAAGACGGCGGCTGGACCCCGGTCGGGCCTTCGCCGATTGCTTTCGATCCACAGCACACGCCGCCCAAGCAACTCGATGACGGGCAGATTGCCGAAGTGATCCAGGCCTTTGTCGAGTCGGCCAAACGCGCGCTGACCGCCGGTTTCAAAGTGGTTGAGATTCACGCTGCTCACGGTTATCTGCTGCACCAGTTCCTGTCGCCCCTGAGCAATCAGCGGCGCGACCAATATGGTGGCTCGTTCGAAAATCGCATTCGTCTGGTGTTGCAAGTCACCGAAGCGGTGCGGGCGGTCTGGCCTGAAGAGTTGCCGCTGTTCGTGCGGGTATCGGCGACGGACTGGGTGGAAGATGGCTGGAACCCGGATGAAACCGTGGAACTGGCGCGCCGTCTCAAGGACCTGGGCGTGGATTTGATCGACGTCTCGTCGGGCGGCACGGCGGCCAATGCGGAAATTCCTACAGGACCGGGTTATCAAACCCGCTTCGCTGAGCGCGTGCGTAAGGAGTCCGGCATTGCCACGGGCACCGTGGGCATGATTACCGAGCCGGCGCAGGCTGAGCACATTCTGCGGACCTGCCAGGCGGACATCATCTTCCTGGCCCGGGAGTTGTTGCGCGATCCGTACTGGCCGTTGCATGCCGATGATGACCTGGGCGGGCGCAAAGCGGTGTGGCCGGCGCAGTATCAGCGGGCGACCCATCGGGACCAGCCGATTCATGAGTCTGATTTGCGGGATTGAATAACGCTGTAAAACAAAAAGCCCCGGCCGGGTTGGTCGGGGCTTTTGCGTTTCTGTGCCGGGGTTTTTTGTTGTCTGTCAGGCCGTCTTCGCGGGCAAGCCTTGCTCCTACAGGGATTGCATTGCCACCTGTAGGAGCAAGGCTTGCCCGCGAAGGGGCCCGCGCAAACAACCACCTGATATCAGGTGTACTTACGCTTCTCCGGCGCCGGCGGGAAATACTGGTACAACCAGGTTTCACTCAGCGTCCGGTCATTGGTGCGGATAAACAATCGCAGCTCCACCGGGGCCACGCTGTCATTGGTCGGGAACCAGTCAAACGTAATCCGGTAACCCTTGATGTCATCCAGCACCAGCACGTTGAAGTCCTTCACCTCGCCATTCGAGCAGGTGACCACCGGCTCGATCGCCGCGCCTGGCGGTAAACGGTCCAGACCACCGCCGGTGAAGTCCACCGCAAAGCGTCGCGCCCAGACCTCCGGGTAATGCTCACCCGGCGCCCAGCCTTCGATAAAGCCGCCCATGCCCGAACGGGTCGCATTGACCCGCGCCAGCGGCGTGCTGACCGGCGGCAATGCGCTCCAGTACAGCTTGTAGCCGTAGTTCAGCGAATCACCGGCGGCCACCGGTTTTTTCGGCGTCCAGAACGCGACGATGTTATCCAGGGTTTCGCCGGTCGTAGGAATTTCCAACAGATCGATAGAGCCTTCGCCCCACGCGGTTGTCGGTTCTACCCACAGGCTCGGGCGCTTGCTGTACCAGTCGACGGTGTCCTGATAACTGGCGAATTCGTGATCGGTCTGCACCAGGCCGAAACCTTTCGGGTCGGTGTCGGCGAAGGCGTTGAATTGCAACGTCGCCGGGTTGTTCAGCGGCCGGCAGATCCACTCGCCATTGCCGCGCCACATGGCCAGGCGATCGGAGTCGTGGATTTGCGGGTGAATGGTGTCGCACATGCGCCGCTCGTGGGTGCCGCAGCTGAACATGCTGGTCATCGGCGAAATGCCCAGTTGTTCAATGGCGGTGCGCGCATTGATGTGGGCGTCGATGGCCATCACCACCTGGCTGGCCTGGCAGTCGATGTCGAAGCGGTAGGCACCGGTGGCGCTCGGCGAATCGAGCAGGGCGTAGACCACGAAACGGGTGCTGTCCTTGTCCGGCGTCTCGAACCAGAACTTGGTGAAGTCCGGGAATTCCTCACGCTTCTTGGCGTAAGTGTCGATCGCCAGCCCTCGGGCGGACAGGCCATATTGGCCAGAGGCATCGACTGCGCGGAAGTAACTCGCGCCGAGGAAAGACAGCACATCGTGCTTGTCCAGTTCCGGGGCCTTGAACAACTTGAACCCGGAAAACCCCAGGTCGCCGGTGAGCTGCTTGGTGTCGACCGTGGTTTTTTCGTAGTTGAACAGCGACGGGCGGAAATGCACTTCCCGGGCCTGACGGGTCTTGGGATCGACGCTGTACATGCGCACGGGCTGCTTGAAACCCATGCCGACGTGGAAAAACTGCACGTCCAGCTGACCGTTCAAGTCGTTCCACAGCGAGTGCTTGCCGTCGTACTGGATCGCGTTGAAGTTCTGCGGCGTCATCGTCCCGAGGGTGGGTGGCAACACCTGCTTGGTGTCCTGATAGCGGCTGGCGGCAAGCTGCTTGGCCTGGATCTTCAGCGCTTCGAAGTCGAAGGCCTGGGCGTCACCATCAGCGGCGCCATTCCCGGCCCAGGCCCGTGTGGCCAACAGGCCAGTGGCGGACAGACCGGTGTAGGCGGCGATAGCCATGGACGCTTTGAGCAAATTCCTGCGGTGCATAAGTACAACCTGTCGTGAACAATCCCGCGCCGTTCCTGGCACTGCTGGGATCAAAAATAGAGGTTCGGACATGCCTTCGGCCAAACGCAACGGACTCTAAACAGATGCCAAATAGCTTAAACCGTTCGGTCATCGAGAAAAAATGATTGATAGCACAACGATGTTGCGGCAATGAAACAAGACATGTCCGGTAACGTTTCCCACAGTACTTTCTGTTTTATAGGGCATTTGTGCCTTTCTCGACTAATTACTCTAAAAACCACTTTTCAGCGCCGATTTAATTCCTATCCTATGGGCATAGCCGGTTTCGGCCCTTCAGGCCGGCGGGTTCAGTGCGCACCCAGCGACTGCTGAAAAAAGGAGTAGGGCGATGCGGTTTTCTGAAGTTTTCTTTGACGTATTAAAAGGACATCGTCCATGTCGAAAGTACAAGGCATCACCGAACTGTTAGGAATATTTCCGTGCCTGTCGACCGGAAGGCGTAGGCGTCGGCTCAATTCAGAGGAGATGAAGTTGGTGGAGAGGTACAGGGAACTGTCCGAGAGTGATCGGATTGCGATGCGGTATCTGGTGGATGCGATGAGGAGTGTTTCGAGGTTTTGAGGAGGAGGGGATTGGCCGTGACGCTGGTGTTGCGGTCATATCCTACGAAGCAGTGGGAAGGAGCCTACGATGAGCGGCGGTTGCAGGTTCACACGCTTAGTATTACGTTTCTCTTCAGAGTAATACTTCAGGAGAACAACATGACGACAACTATGACCAGTAAAGGGCAGGTCACTATTCCCAAGCCTATTCGTGACGCGCTGCATCTGATGCCGGGTTCGGCCATCGAATTCAGCGTCAATGCGCAAGGTGAGGTCGTGCTACACGGCCATAAGGCAAAAACCAAAAAAACAGCCACACCAGATCGGTTCGAAGCTGCGCGTGGTAAAGCGGATATCAAGTGGCGCACTGATGATTTGATGGCGTTGCTGCGAGGTGAGGACTGATGATATTGGTCGACACGAACGTGTTGATTGATGTTCTGGAGGACGATCCCGTCTGGGCCGATTGGTCCATACAACAGCTTCGTGCTCAATCCCAGATTCATGAGTTGGCCATTAATCCGATCATCTACGCCGAGCTTTCTCATACATTTACCACCTTTGAAGCGCTGGATGATGCGGTCATTCAGCTCGGTTTGGAGATGCGGGAACTCCCGCGTCCCGCTTTGTTTTTGGCCGGCAAGGCTTTTGTTCGCTACCGGAAAGTAGGGGGCGGAAAAAGCAACGTATTGGCGGATTTTTTCATCGGCGCGCATGCCGCTGTGAAAAAGCTGCCGTTGCTGACTCGGGATGCCAAGCGTTATCGCAGCTATTTTCCGTCGGTTGAATTGATAGTGCCGACGTGAGCTCCTCGTCCTGCTACGGATAGACTTCCCAAAAGGCAATTCATGGAGGTTTTAAGGAGATGACTAACAAAAGGGGCAGACTGAGAAGTCTGCCCCTTTTGTATTTCTTCACCCTGTCTTCAACTGCAAGTACCCATGATCTTGAACGGCCTCTGTACCTGCATCAGCTCAGGCATGTCCCGCCACTTGATCCAGGCCTGATGCTGCCAGTGCAGCAGCGGTACCGAGATGCCGGCCCATTGCAACGAACTCAGGCTCGGAATGTTATCCACAGATGCCGCGCTCGACTCGCGCAGCATCGGGATGACTTCGTTGCTCAGCCATTGGCGCAGGTTGCGGTTTTCCGGGATGAAATGGTGGATCAGGAGGGCGTACATCCCTGATTCGCTGACCATCAGAGATTCGACGGTATTACCGCTTTTCAGCAGCCGGACGTTTCGGCGCTGATCGGGATCGAGTTTAAGGGTGAGGCGTTCGTCCATGGGGCGGCCCATCAGACGACCGAGGTCGTGGACGCAGAACCAGGCTTGGTTGTCTTGCATGAGCGTGTGGAGGAAGCGGTTGTGGCGGGTGAAGACGGTTGGGGTGAAGTACGGATGGATTTCACGCTGATGTAATTTGGGATCAATCATTTTGCGACTCCATGTTGAGAAAGGAGCCGCCACTAATCCTTCGACAGATTTGGGTGGCGGACCGTGCGGCGTTCGAAGTCGGAACATTCTCGATCAACATGTAAGCCGAGAGGCCCGCGCCACACGGCCCACCATATAAGCGAAGCTGAAAGGCAAAAATTGCCTCAGTTCGTATGGGGGCGTGAATGCGCCATGTTGATAGTGCTCCGGCTTCGACCCCGGGTCGCTGATTTGGCAGCGACGAGGTAAAGCCTATCGTCCAGGCGCTCGCGGTGCCAAGTCTACTCTGGCGTCACGTGTTGTAGGAATTGGAGCTTTTAGCGGAAGGCTCGGTCTGTAGGAATTTCCTGTTTTTGCATGAGGCTCAGCGCCAATCGATGGTCGTCTGGTATCTCTGTTTTTCATTGCCTAGGGTCAGAGAGCGCCAATGAATTTTGGTGCTTAACGGACAGGCTTCAAAAATGGAGAATGCCTTGAAAGTATGTTTGAAACAGATAAACGGCCCTTGGGACCAGGGATGGGTGCTGGACAAGCACATGATAAGTAGTACCTTTCTAGGAGATGACGAGCGAGGAAACCCGCGATTCGATAATCTCCGTACAGAGGTAGGACAAGCGACCTACCAGCTCAAATATCAGAAGGATTGGAGTCAGGTGAGCCCTCTTGCCCAAGCTGTAGCGACCAATGTCTTGCCTAAGCTTGCTCAGGTGGGATTCGTTGTTCCTATGCCGGCCTCAAACGTTCGTGCTAGGCAACCAGTCACTGAGGTGGCCGTGGAGTTAGGGCGAATAATAGGACTGCCTGTGTTCTCGGATTTACTCCGGAAGTCTGGTATGGGGCAATCGCTTAAAGATTTGCATACCAAAGCTGAAAAGGTTGCTGCTATTGGAGCAAGCTTTAGCGTCAATGATGAAATTACTAGTACTGGCTGTTGGAATGTTTTGGTCGTTGATGATTTGTTTGACAGTGGGGCATCAATGGATGCTGCTTGCGCTGCTCTGCGTAAGTATCCAAAAGTTGGAAAAATCTACGTTGCCGCATTAACTTGGAAGTGAAATAGATGACAACTGTATTTATTGCGGGCTCTATTAATATCAAACACCTTGATCCGAAGGTTAAAGAGCGTATCAATAATATCGTTGATTCTGAGTTTGATGTCGTGGTTGGCGATGCAGGCGGAGCCGATACATCTATTCAAGAATATCTGTTAAGCCTGGTTCGATCTAAAACGACCATTTATTGCAGCGGTGCTACCCCGAGAAACAATCTTGGAGAGTGGCCGGCGAGGACAGTGGAAACCAAGCATTCTAAAGGGTCACGAGCATTTTTCACCGCGAAGGACGTTGTCATGGCTGAGGCCGCTGATTACGGCTTGATGATATGGGATGCAAAAAGCACCGGGACGCTCAGTAACGTAATAGAACTGTTGTCTCGAAAGAAGAAGTCGCTCGTTTTTGTCAATAAAGAGAAAGCTTTTAAAGTGGTAGGGAGTGTAAAGCAGCTCGAGGAGCTGATTACATTTATGTCTGATTTTGCTAAGAAAAAAGCGGATGAAAAAATAAAGCTTTTCGATCGCATATCCTTACTGAAGCACGATCAAACTGAGCTGCTGCTTTGATGGGTTTCTTTCCAGTCGATATCGTTATTAACTCCCCTTTTCTCAACGCGTGAGAGAAAAGGGGAGTATTTCATCTCGGCACTTTCAACGGGGTCGGAGGCAAAATTCTTACCGACTAACCCTCCAAGCATCCCCCGCAGGCGCAGTCCCGTGGTCATACGGCTTCGCAATCCACATGTAGATCAACCCCAGCCCAATCACAATGGCCGTACTCAACACCATCGCATAGTTGATGTACCAAGCCGCATCCGGCGTACGCGGCCACGCCATGTTGATGATCGCGCCAACGCCATAAACCAGCGCCCCGATGTTTACCGGCAAACCCCATGCGCCGAGGGTGAATTTGCCGCTCGGTTTCCAGCCTTTCATCCGTGCATACAACGCGGCCAACACGATCATCTGAAACGCCAGGTAAATCCCGATGGCTGCGAAGCTGACGATGGTCGCCACCGCGTCTTGCAGGAAAAATCCGAGCACGATGATCAACGCCGGCAGGACACTGGACACAAACAACGCCGCCACCGGCACTTGAGTGGTAGGCGAAATCTTCTTCAACAGCTTACTGCCGATGACCATTTCATCCCGGGCGTAGGAGTACAGCAGACGACTCGCCGCCGCTTGCAGGCTGATGACGCAGGAGATGAAGGAAATCATGACCACGCCCATCACCACTTTCGAGCCCACTGGGCCGAAGGCGTTGTTGAGGATGGTGGTGACCGGGTCTTTGTCGGTGCCGTTGATCACGGCTTGCATGTCCGGTACGGCGAGGATCAGGGCCAGGCAGGCGAACATGGCGGAGATGCCGCCGATGTAGATGGTCATGCGCATCGCAATCGGGATTTGCTTGCTCGGGTTCGGGGTTTCTTCGGCGACGTCGCCGCAGGCTTCGAAGCCGTAGTAGAGGAACATCCCGGCCAGGGAGGCGGTGAGGAAGGCCGGCAGGTAGGAGCCGTCGATGCGGATGTCGAAGGTGTTGAACAGCACGCTGATCGGTTGGTGGCGTTCGAAGATCAGCAGGTACACGCCAACGATGACGGCGCCAATCAGCTCGCAAAGGAAGCCGAACATGGCGATCCGCGCCAGCACTTTGGTGCCGCTGAGGTTGACCAGGGTGGCGAACAGCGTCAGGAACAGGGCAATGACGATGTTGGTGTTGTTGCTCGGCTCAAAACCCATCATCGCGGCGAGGTACGGGCCGGCGCCGACGGCCACGGCGGCGATGGTCACGCACAGGGCGATGGAGTAGATCCAGCCGACCATCCACGCCCATTTTTTGCCCACCAGGCGCCGGGCCCATGGGTAGACGCCGCCGGAAATCGGGAATTGCGACACCACTTCACCGAAGATCAGGCACACCAGCAACTGGCCGCAACCGACCAGCAAATAGGCCCAGAACATCGGTGGCCCGCCGGCGGCGAGGCACAGGCCGAACAGGGTATAAACCCCGACGACCGGCGAGAGGTAAGTGAAGCCCAGGGCGAAGTTTTCCCACAGGCTCATGCTGCGATTGAAGTTCGAGGTGTAGCCCAGTTTGCGCAGTTGCTCGGCATCGCTGTCGGCTGCGGCGGGGGAGAGTTCGGGTAGTGCACTCATGGTCTGTCAGCTCCGGAAAATCGGCAGATTTCGGATGTCCGAAACCGTGGCGGGGCCGTTAAGGCGCTGCCCGGGTCGGTGGTTATTGTTTTGGTTTGTCTGGGGTGGAACCTGGTGGTGCAGGGTGCCGGTTTCTTCCTTGGGATTTGCGGTGAGGCCGCTCCTACAGGTTTTGTGTCGTTCGCCAAACATGTGAACGACATCAACCCTGTTGGAGCAAGGCTTGCCCGCGAAGCTTTTAATGCTTGAACATCACATGCCGAACAACGGTGTAGTCCTCCAGCCCATACATCGACATGTCCTTCCCGTAACCGGACGATTTCTGACCGCCATGGGGCATTTCGCTGACGAGCATGAAGTGGGTATTCACCCAGGTGCAGCCGTACTGCAAACGCGCGGCCAGGCGATGGGCGCGGCCGACGTCCGAGGTCCAGACCGATGACGCCAGGCCATAATCCGAATCATTGGCCCAGCCCAGCACCTGCGCTTCATCGTTGAACTGGGTCACCGACACCACCGGCCCGAACACTTCGCGGCGAACGATCTCGTCGTCCTGCTGCGCGTCGGCCAACACCGTCGGTTCGAAGAAGAAACCATTGCCTTCCACAGCCTTGCCACCGGTGATCAGTCGAATGTGCGATTGCGCCACAGCGCGCTCGACAAACCCGGCCACGCGGTCGCGGTGCTGCGCGGTAATCAGCGGCCCCAGCTCGGTCGCCGGGTCATCCTGCAAACCGTACTTGATGCTGCTGACCGCCGCGCCGAGCTTCTCGACGAACTTTTCGTAGATGCCTGCTTGCGCATAGATGCGGCACGCAGCGGTGCAGTCTTGCCCGGCGTTGTAGAAACCAAAGGTACGAATACCTTCCACGGCGGCGTCGATGTCAGCGTCGTCGAAGATGATCACCGGGGCCTTGCCGCCCAGTTCCATGTGCATGCGTTTGACGCTGTCGGCGGTGCTGGAAATGATGTTCGCGCCAGTGGCGATGGAACCTGTCAGCGACACCATGCGCACTTTCGGGTGCGTGACCAATGGACTGCCAACCGTAGGACCACGGCCGAATACCAGATTGAGTACACCCGCCGGGAAGATTTCCGACGCCAGCTCCACCAGACGCAACGCGGTCAGCGGGGTTTGTTCCGACGGCTTGAGCACCACGGTATTACCGGCGGCCAGGGCCGGGGCGATTTTCCAGGCGACCATCATCAGCGGGTAGTTCCATGGAGCAATGGAGGCGATCACACCCACCGGGTCGCGGCGAATCATCGAGGTGTGACCGGCCAGGTATTCACCACCGGCCGAACCGCTCATGCAGCGGCTGGCGCCGGCGAAGAAACGGAACACGTCGGCAATCGCCGGGATCTCGTCGTTCAGCGCGGCGCTGTAGGGTTTGCCGCAGTTGTCCGACTCCAGTTTCGCCAGTTCTTCGCCGTGGGCTTCGATGGCATCGGCGAGTTTGAGCAGCAGCAGCGAGCGTTCCTTGGGCGGGGTTTGCGACCAGGCTTCGAAGGCGTTGTCGGCGGCCCGCACGGCGGCATCGACCTGTGCTTCGCTGGCTTCGTTGATTTCCACCAGCACACGGCCGAGCGCCGGGTTGAACACCGGTTGGGCGGGGCCTTCGCCGTCGATCAGTTGGCCGTTGATCAAGAGTTTGGTTTGCATGGTTCTGTCCTCATCGAAACTATTATTTTTCTGTCGGAACCGGATCTCTTGTAGGAGCGAGGCTTGCCCGCGAAGAGGCCATCACATTCAACATTGATGTTGGCTGACACACCGCCTTCGCGGGCCAGCCTCGCTCCTACAGGATTCGGTTTGCACATTGGGTTATTTCCCGCCACTACCCGCCACGCTTTCACCACCCCGTGTCAGGTAATACGCCCCCAGGATCGGCAACATGGTCACCATCATCACCAGCATCGCGACGACGTTAGTTACCGGCACGTCCCGAGGGCGGCTGAGCTGGTTGAGCAGCCATAACGGCAAGGTGCGTTCATGCCCGGCGGTGAAGGTGGTGACGATGATCTCGTCGAACGACAGGGCAAAGGCGAGCATGCCGCCGGCCAGCAACGCCGAGCCGAGGTTCGGCAGGAGGATGTAGCGGAAGGTCTGCCAGCCGTCGGCGCCGAGGTCCATCGACGCCTCGATCAAACTGTGGGAAGTGCGGCGCAAACGGGCGATGACGTTGTTGTAGACGATCACCACGCAGAAGGTCGCGTGGCCGACGATGATGGTGAACATCCCCGGTTCGATGCCAAACGTCTTGAAGGTCGCCAGCAGCGCGATCCCGGTGATGATCCCCGGCAGCGCAATCGGCAGGATCAGCATCAGCGAGATGCCCTGTTTGCCGAAGAACTCCCGCCGGTACAACGCCGCCGACGCGAGGGTGCCGAGGACCATGGCGATCAAGGTGGCGATGGCGGCAATTTCCGCCGAGAGCTTGATTGCTTCCAGCACGTCGGGCCGCGAAAACGCCACGCTGAACCACTTCAGGGTGAAGCCCTTGGGCGGAAAGCTGAACGCCGCGTCTTCGGTGTTGAAGGCGTACAAAAAGATGATCAGGATCGGGAAGTGCAAAAACACCAACCCGCCCCAGGCTGCGATGCGCAGACCTATAGAAGCTTTCTCAGAGTGCATCGAAGGCCCCCAGTCGTTTGACGATGGTCAGGTAAATGGCGATCAACACAATCGGCACCAGGGTGAACGCGGCGGCCATCGGCATATTGCCGATCGCGCCTTGTTGGGCGTACACCATGCTGCCCACGAAGTACCCCGGCGGGCCCACCAATTGCGGCACGATGAAGTCGCCCAGGGTCAGGGAAAACGTAAAGATCGAACCCGCCGCAATGCCCGGAATCGACAGCGGCAGAATCACTTGCATAAAGGTCTGGCGCGGCTTGGCTCCAAGGTCCGCCGAGGCTTGCAGCAATGAGGGCGGCAGGCGTTCCAGTGAAGCCTGGATCGGCAGGATCATGAACGGCAGCCAGATGTAGACGAATACCATGAACCGTCCCAAATGCGAGGTCGACAAGGTGCTGCCACCCACTCCGGGAATGCCAAGGATGAATTGCAAAACCGGCTCCAGCCCCAAGTGCTGAACAAACCACTGCGCCACGCCACCCTTGGCCAGCAGCAACGTCCAGGCGTAGGCCTTGACGATGTAACTGGCCCACATCGGCAGCATCACCGCGATGTAGAAAAACGCCTTGGTCTTGCCGGTGGTGTAGCGCGCCATGTAGTAGGCGATCGGGAACGCGACGATGGCGCTGGCGATCGACACCACAATCGCCATGCTCAGGGTGCGCAGGATGATGTCGAAGTTCGATGGCTGGAACAGTGCGGCGAAGTTGGCCAGGGTCAGGTCAGGCGTGACCGCCATGGTGAAGTCGTCGAAGGTGTAGAAGCCTTGCCACAACAGCACCAGTAGCGAGCCGAGGTAGATCGCGCCAAACCACAGCAGCGGCGGCACCAGCAGCAGCGCCAGGTAAAAATTCGGCCGTCGATACAGCAGGTTGGAAAACCGCCGCAACGGCGAACCGTTGGCCGGGGTGTGCGAGATTGCCAAGGTGTTCATCTCACACCCCGCCAGCAACGTTGTCGTGCAGCGGGATCATGGCCTCGCGAGCCCAACGGGCGCTGATGCGTTGCCCGGTCTGGTGCTGGGCGCTGGTGTCCAGCCATTGCACGTTGGCCTGGCTGATGTTCAGGACCTGGCCGTTTTCCAGCTTCACTTCATAGCGGGTGGCGCTGCCCTGGTACTGGATGTCGTGGAGCAAACCGCTGACTTCGATTTCATGGCTGGCCAGAGGACCTTCGGCGAAGCGCACGTGCTCTGGGCGGATCGAGAATGGCTGCGGATTGCCGCTCAACTGTCGGGCCAGATCGCCGCGAATCACGTTGGAGGTGCCGACGAATTCCGCGACGAAGGTGGTCGCCGGTTTCATGTACAGATTGCGCGGGGTATCGACCTGTTCGATGCGTCCCTTGTTGAACACCGCCACGCGATCCGACATCGACAGCGCTTCAGTCTGGTCGTGGGTGACGAAGATAAACGTGATGCCGAGCTGGCGTTGCAGCTTCTTCAATTCGCCCTGCATTTGTTCGCGCAGCTTGAGATCGAGAGCGCCCAGCGGCTCATCCAGTAACAGGACGCGAGGGCGATTGACCAACGCGCGGGCCAACGCCACACGCTGGCGCTGGCCGCCGGACAGTTGCACCGGTTTGCGCTCGCCGTAGCCGCCGAGGGCGACCATGTCGAGGGCTTCTTCGGCGCGCTTCAGGCGTTCGGCCTTGCCGACACCTTTGACCTTCAAACCGTAGGCGACGTTGTCGCGAACGTTCATGTGCGGGAACAGCGCGTAATCCTGGAACACGGTGTTGACGTCACGCTGATACGGCGGCAGCCCGGCGGCTTCCTCGCCGTGAATGCGGATCGAGCCGGTGCTCGGTTGTTCGAACCCGGCGATCAGGCGCAGGCACGTGGTTTTGCCCGAGCCGGAAGGGCCGAGCATGGAAAAGAACTCGCCGTCCTGGATATCGATGGAAACCCGGTCAACGGCCTTCACTTCGCCGAACTGCCGGGAAACGTTGGTGAACTGGACTGCAAGCGTCATGGTGCGGTGCTCCAAAAAGGCGAGGGTCGTCGCAGCGGCCCTGCCTGACTTTCTGAGTTCTTCAGTGATGATCGTTCCCACGCTCTGCGTGGGAATGCAGCCGGTGACGCTCTGCGTCACGACTGCGCGAATGGACGCGGAGCGTCCAGTGATGCATTCCCACGCGGAGCGTGGGAACGATCAGTTGGTGTTACCTGCCGCCCATAATCGCGATGTAGTCCTGAGTCCAGCGGCTGTACGGCACGAACTTGCCGCCTTCAGCCTGTGGGGTTTTCCAGAAGGCCAGGTTGGCGAATTGGGCGTAACCATTGGCCGCACACCCTTCGGCACCGAGCAGCTCACTGGCCTTGCAGCCTTCAGGGACTGCCGGCAGTGCGCCGAACCACGCCGATACGTCGCCTTGCACTTTCGGTTGCAGCGACCAGTCCATCCACTTGTAGGCGCAGTTGGGGTGCTTGGCATCGACATGCATCATCGTGGTGTCGACCCAGCCTGTGGCCCCTTCTTTGGGAATCACCGAGGCCACCGGCTGCTTGTCGGCCACCAGGCCATTGACCATGTAACCCCAGGTGCTGGATGCCACTACGCCTTCGTTCTTGACGTCGCTCATCTGCACGGTCGCGTCATGCCAGTAACGGTGGATCAACGGTTGTTGCTTGCGCAGCAGGTCGAGCGCGGCTTTGTACTGCGTTTCGTTGAGTTCGTAGGGGTTCTTGATCCCCAGTTCCGGACGGGTCGATTTGAGGTACAGCGCTGCATCGGCGATGTAGATCGGGCCGTCGTACGCCTGGACCCGGCCCTTGTTGGACTTGCCGTCCGGCAAGGTCTGTTCTTCGAACACCACGCTCCAGCTGTCCGGCGCGGTCTTGAATACATTGGTGTTGTACATCAGCACGTTGGGGCCCCATTGGTAGGGCGTGCCGTAGGTTTGTTTATTAACGACGTACCAGGGACCGTCCTTGAGGCGCGGGTCAATGTTCTTCCAGTTCGGAATCAACGCCGTGTTGATCGGCTGCACCCGCTTGCCGACGATCAAGCGCAACGAGGCATCGCCCGACGCGGTGACCAGGTCGTATCCGCCCTTGGCCATCAGGCTGACCATTTCATCGGAAGTGGCGGCGGTTTTCACACTGACCTTGCAGCCGGTTTCCTTCTCGAAACCGGTCACCCAGTCGTAGGCCTTGTCGCTCTCGCCACGTTCGATGTAGCCCGGCCAGGCCACGATATCCAGTTGACCTTCGCCGGCACCGACGGCTTTCAGCGGTTCGGCGGCCTGGATACTGGCACTGGCGAGCAATGCAGTGGTGATTGCACTAAGCAGTGCGGTCTTGTGCGCGAACATGGGACACACCTCTTTGTTTTTTAGGTTTTTGTTAAGAGTAAAGAGTAGCTGCAAGGGGCAAGCGTCAAGCTGCAAGAAACAGCGATCTGCTTTGACTTGTAGCTTGTAGCTTGCCGCTTAAAGCTCCCGGCCATGCCGGGCCATGATGTGCCGCACCACGCTGTAGTCCTGCAGCGAATCGCTGGATAAGTCTTTGCCGTAGCCCGAACGCTTCAGGCCGCCGTGGGGCATTTCGCTGACCAGCATGAAATGGCTGTTGATCCAGGTGCAGCCGTACTGCAAGCGCGCCGCCACCTGCATGGCTTTGTCGAGGTTCTGGGTCCAGATCGATGAGGCGAGGCCGTATTCCGAATCGTTGGCCCAGTCCACCGCTTGCGCGAGTTCATCGAAACGGGTGACGGTGACCACCGGTCCGAACACTTCGCGCTGCACGATTTCATCGCTCTGTTTGCAGCCGGCGAGCAAGGTCGGCTGGTAATAGAAGCCGGCACCGGAATGCACCGCCGCGCCAGTGACCCGCTCGATGTGCGGCTGGCCGAGGGCGCGTTCGACGAAACTGGCCACGCGGTCACGCTGACGGGTGCTGATCAGCGGACCGATTTCATTGTCGGCATCCCGCTTACCGGCGAAGCGCAGGCTGCTGACCGCCGCGCCCAATTCGGCCACCAAACGGTCATGAATCCCGGCCTGTGCATAAATCCGGCACGCCGCCGTGCAGTCCTGGCCGGCGTTGTAATAGCCGTAGGTGCGCACGCCTTCGACCACCGCTTGAATGTCCGCGTCGTTACACACGATCACCGGGGCTTTGCCGCCGAGTTCGAGGTGCGTGCGCTTGAGGGTTTTTGCGGCGGCTTGCAGGATTTTTTGCCCGGTGACGATATCGCCGGTCAGCGAGACCATGCGCACCTTCGGGTGGCTGACCAAATGGCTGCCAACCCCTTCACCGCCGCCGCAGATGATGTTGATCACCCCGCGCGGCAGGATCTCGGCCAGGGCTGGCGCCAGGGCCAGGATCGACAGCGGCGTATGTTCGGAAGGCTTGAACACCAGGGTGTTGCCGGCGGCCAGGGCCGGGGCGATTTTCCAGGCGGCCATCATGATCGGGTAGTTCCACGGCGCAATGGACGCGACGACGCCAATCGGATCGCGCCGCACCATGCTGGTGTAGCCCGGCAGGTATTCGCCGCTGAGCTGGCCGGTCTGGCAGCGCACGGCCCCGGCGAAGAAGCGGAATACATCCACCGTCGCGCTCAAGTCGTCCTGGCGGGCCAGGTGCAACGGCTTGCCACAGTTCAGGGATTCGAGGCGGGCGAGGAGGTCGGCGTTTTTTTCGATGGCGTTGGCGATGTCCAGCAACAGGTTCGAACGTTGCTGCGGGGTGGTGCGGGACCAACTGGCGAAGGCGTGGTGGGCGGCGAGGATCGCGGCTTCGACTTGCTCGGTGCTGGCTTCGGCAATGTGCGTCAGTACTTCGCCGGTGGCGGGGTTGAGGATCGGCTCGACAAAGCCCTGGCCCGCGACCAACTCGCCATCGATCAACAACGCGGTGAACAACGGGGTCTGCGCGCCAGCCATTTTTCGGGTTCTCTTTTCTTGTGTGGCCATGGTGCTCCCAGTGACTGGGGCCCGGCCGTCTTATAAAGATGTAACAAGACTAGTGCGCGAGCCCGAGGTCGACAAATTCTAAATACTGAAGGTGGCGTTCGATTAAATAGATGGCTTGCGCCCGCCATGGGGCTGCTCGCGGGCGACGGTCAGGAACGGATCGACCAGCGCCGGCCGCGCAGTGCCACGGCGCCACGCCAGGCCAACGTCGAGGGTCTGGCTGAGGTCGGCGATGGGTCGGGCTTCGATGATGTCGCCCTCAAGAGACCACGGGCGATAGGTCATGTCGGGCTGAATCGACACGCCCAGACCGGCCGCCACCAGACTTCGTACGGCTTCCGTGGAGGCGGTTCGCAAGGTGATGCGCGGTTGCAGCGACGCCGCCGACCACATGCGCTGGGCGTTGCGGTCCATTTCGTCGACATTGAGCTGGATCAGCGGCTCGCGCGTGACATCGGCGAGGTTGATGCTGTCGTGTTCCAGCAACGGGTGCTGGGCCGGCAGCCACAGGCGGTGGGGCGAATGGGTCAGGACCTCGGTTTGCAAGGCGTGGCGGTCTTCGAGGTTGGAAAGGATCAACACCCCGACATCGATCTCGCCGCTGACCAGCAAATGCTCGATGTAGGGGCGTTCGTCCTCCATCACGCGAATTTCGACGTTGGGGTAGGCGCGCTGGAATCGCGTGAGCAGATCCGCGAGGTAGTAACCGGCGACCAGGCTGGTCACGCCGACGATCAACTGCCCGGCGACCTGATCGGTGCTCTGTTGCAGGCTGCGTTTGGCGTTATCGACGGTCGCCAGAATCAAGTGCGCCTGGCGTAGGAATTGATGCCCTTGGTGCGTCAGGGTCATGCCCTTCGCGTGTCGGTTGAACAGGATGACGCCGATTTCCTGCTCCAGTTGCTGGATCGCCAGGGTCAGGGTGGATTGGGAAATGAACGCGGTTTGCGCGGCGGCGGAGATTGAGCCGGTCTCGGCCACGGCGATGAAATGTCGGATCTGACGCAGGGTCATCATCGGAAAGGTACCCGGTGGGCGGCTTTTATAGATTTGTTCGAGTGTATATCTATTTTTTTGAGGTGCTGGCGCAAGTGGTGAGCTTCAAGCGGCAAGTTGAAAAGCGCGGGCAACATCTGGAAGCACTCTCGTCGCCGGTCGCTGGGCACTTTCGATCTAGGCTGATGGCCTTATTGATCCAGTTACCCCGAATTCGTGGAGGCAGCAAATGAACACCCGTGGATTGCTCGATCAGTTACTCAAATCCGGCCAGGACCTGTTGCAGAAAAAGTCTGGCGGTCATCAAAACAAGCCTTCTGCCGGCGGCCTGGGCGGCTTGCTAGGCGGCAGCGGTGGCTCGGGCGGCCTCGGTGGCTTGCTCTCGGGGGCGGGTGGTGGTGCGTTGGCGGCGGGGGCGATGGGGCTGCTGATGGGGAACAAGAAGGTGCGCAAGGTGGGCGGCAAAGTCGCCATCTACGGCGGTCTCGCCGCGCTGGGCGTGATTGCCTACAAGGCCTACGGTAATTGGCAGGCCCAGCAGGGCACGGCACCGAAGACCGAGCCGCAAACGGTCGACCGCTTGCCGCCAGCGCAGGTCGAGTTGCACAGCCAGGCGATTCTCAAGGCCCTGGTCGCAGCGGCCAAGGCGGACGGTCATGTCGATGAACGTGAACGGGCGCTGATTGAAGGTGAATTCACCAAGCTCGATAACGACCAGGAACTGCAACACTGGCTGCACGCCGAACTCAACAAACCCCTCGACCCGAGCGACGTCGCCCGCGCCGCCAGCACCCCGGAAATGGCCGCCGAGATGTACATCGCCAGCGTGATGCTGGTGGATGAGGAGAACTTCATGGAGAAGTCCTACCTCGATGAACTGGCGCGGCAATTGAAGCTTGAACCGGGTTTGAAGGCGGAGCTGGAGAAACAGGTGCGCCAGGCTGCAATGTAAGCGATGCCCGTAACGCCTATGATCTGATCGTTCCCACGCTCCCGCGTGTGAATGCCTCTTTGAACGCTCCGCGTCCATTTGGGACGCAGAGCGTCCCTGGCTGCATTCCCACGCGGAGCGTGGGAACGATCAATTTCGCGCCTTTCAGCTAAGCCCATCCCCCCCCATGACCATTCCACGGCCCCTTTCTGCCAAATCACCACTGGCAACCTTCCCCCCATCTAGCGGAAAGTCCCATTCCAGAGCCCGTCCCGGCTATTTACCCCCGGGGCGGAGGGCGACGCGCATCCGTCTTATAAATGAAACACCGCCCTCAGCTATACTCCGCAGCATTTGAAAATGGCCCCGAGGACATACTGTGAAGAACTGGACGTTGCGCCAACGCATCTTGGCGAGCTTTGCGGTCATTATTGCCATCATGCTGTTGATGGTCGTCGTCTCGTATTCCCGGTTGCTGAAGATCGAGGCCAGTGAAGAAAGCGTGCGTGAAGACGCAGTGCCCGGGGTGTATTACAGCTCGACCATCCGTGGCGCCTGGGTCGACAGTTTTCTCCAGACCCAGGAAATGCTCGGCTTGAAGGAAGGGCAGGGCATCAGTGCCGAAGACGCCGCCGACTTCAAAAGCTTCGAAGCACGCGTGGTCGATGCGATGGACAGCTATCGCAAAACCGTCACCACGGCGGAAGACAAGGTCGAATTCGCCGCCTTCGAAAAACTCCATGAGGAGTACAACAAGACCCTCGTCGCAGTACTTGATTTGCATAAGCGCAATCAGGAAGCCGAGGCCATCAAGATGTTCAACGAGCAACTGACCCCGACCTGGACGGCCGGGCGCATGAAGCTCAACGATATCCTGCGTGAAAACAAAGCCGTGGCCGACCAGGACATGGCCAACATCGATGACGCCGTGCTCACTGCGAAGATCATCATGGGCGTGTCCCTGCTGATCGCGGTGCTGGCCGCCGGCCTCTGCGGCCTGCTGCTGATGCGCGCCATCATGGCGCCGATGAACCGCATCGTGCAGATCCTCGAAATCATGCGCACTGGCGACCTCAGCAGTCGTCTGAACCTGGAGCGTAAAGACGAATTCAACGCGGTGGAAACCGGCTTCAACGACATGATGACCGAGCTTACGGCCCTGGTGTCCCAGGCCCAGCGCTCGTCGGTGCAGGTCACCACGTCGGTGACGGAAATCGCCGCCACCTCCAAGCAACAACAAGCCACCGCCACCGAAACCGCCGCCACCACCACTGAAATCGGCGCGACGTCCCGAGAAATTGCTGCCACGTCCCGTGACCTGGTGCGCACCATGACCGAAGTCTCCACCGCCGCCGATCAGGCCTCGGTGCTGGCCGGTTCCGGGCAGCAAGGCCTGGCGCGCATGGAAGACACCATGCATTCGGTGATGGGCGCGGCGGATCTGGTCAACGCCAAACTGGCGATCCTCAACGAGAAGGCCGGCAACATCAATCAAGTGGTGGTGACCATCGTCAAAGTCGCCGACCAGACCAACCTGTTGTCGCTCAACGCCGCCATCGAGGCCGAGAAGGCCGGTGAATATGGTCGCGGTTTTGCCGTGGTTGCCACCGAAGTGCGACGTCTGGCGGACCAGACCGCCGTGGCCACTTACGACATCGAACAAATGGTGCGTGAGATCCAGTCGGCGGTGTCCGCCGGGGTGATGGGCATGGACAAGTTCTCCGAGGAAGTGCGCCGCGGCATGTCCGAAGTGCAGCAGGTCGGCGAGCAGCTGTCGCAGATCATCCACCAAGTCCAGGCGCTGGCGCCGCGGGTGTTGATGGTCAACGAAGGCATGCAGGCCCAGGCCACCGGCGCCGAACAGATCAACCACGCGCTGGTGCAGTTGGGCGATGCCAGCAGCCAGACCGTCGAGTCCTTGCGCCAGGCCAGTTTCGCCATCGACGAACTGAGTCAGGTGGCGGTCGGGCTGCGCAGCGGCGTCTCGCGATTTAAAGTCTGATGAGCGAACTCGCGGCCAAACGCCCTGCCGTGGTGTCGGCGAAGCAGGCGTTGTTCCTGGTGTTCCGCGTCGGTAACGAGCGCTACGCCCTGCAAGCCATCGAGGTGGCGGAAGTGCTGCCGCGCCTGCCGTTGAAGCCGATTGCCCGGGCCCCCGATTGGGTCGCCGGGGTGTTCGCCTATCGCGGTGCGGTGGTGCCGGTGATTGACCTCAGCGCCCTGACGTTCGGCCAACCGGCCCAGGCCCGCACCAGTACGCGCCTGGTGCTGGTGCACTATCGGCCGGACGAGTCGACGCCGGCGCAATTGCTCGGGCTGATCCTCGAACAGGCCACCGACACCCTGCGCTGCAACCCGGCGGATTTTCAGCCCTATGGCCTGGACAATCCCCAGGCGCCGTACCTCGGCCCGGTGCGCAAGGATGCCCAGGGTTTACTGCAATGGGTGCGGGTTGCCGACCTGCTGGACGATCAGGTGCGCGGGTTGCTGTTTCCATCGCCGCCGCTTGACCTGGCATCGCTTGGGGAGCAGCCATGAGCAGCGACCAGCGCTTTTTCGATTTCCTCAAGGATCGCATCGGCCTCGACGTCGCGTCGGTCGGCCCGGCGATCATCGAGCGCGCCGTGCGCCAGCGCACCACGGCGTCCCAGGCGCTGACCGCCGACGAGTACTGGCACACCTTGCAGGGCTCGCGGGATGAGCAGCAGGCGTTGATCGAAGCCGTGATCGTCCCGGAAACCTGGTTTTTCCGTTACCCGGAATCCTTCGCCACCCTGGCGAAACTGGCAATCAAACGCCTGGCCGACATCAACAACATGCGCGCCCTGCGGATTCTCAGCCTGCCGTGTTCCACCGGCGAAGAGCCGTACTCCATCGCCATGGCCTTGCTCGATGCCGGGCTCAAGCCCCATCAGTTCAAGGTCGAAGGCATGGATGTGAGCCCGCTTTCGGTAGAGAAAGCCAAGCGCGCGCTGTACACCAAAAACTCCTTTCGCGGGCAGGACATCGCCTTTCGCGAGCGGCATTTCAGCGCCGAAGAGGACGGTTATCGACTCAGCGAACGGGTGCTGGAACAGGTGCGTTTGCAGGTCGGCAACCTGCTGGATCCGGCCTTGCTGGCGAGTGAGCCGCCCTATGACTTCGTGTTCTGTCGCAACTTGCTGATCTATTTCGACCAGCCGACCCAGCAACGAGTGTTCGAAGTGCTCAAACGCCTGACCCACGTCGATGGCGTGCTGTTTATCGGCCCGGCGGAGGGCAGTTTGCTCGGGCGTCTGGGCATGCGTTCGATTGGTATCCCGCAATCCTTCGCGTTCAGTCGCCAAAGTGCGCCGGAGCCCGAGCCTTATCCGTCTTCATTCGTGCCGACGCCGCTGCCGGTGCGCCAACCGGTGCGCAGCGTGACCCCGCCGCCAGTGCGCAGCCGTCCGTTCGCAACGGTGGTGCCGCTGCCCGCGACGGTGAAAACCGCTAACCCCGACGCCGCCTCACTGCTGGCGAACATTGCCGCGCTGGCCAACGAAGGCAAAAGTGCCGATGCCCGCGCCGCCTGCGAAAGTTACCTGCGCAGCCACGAACCGGTGGCTCAGGTGTTTTATTGGCTGGGATTGCTCAGCGATGTTGCCGGCCGCGCACTCGAAGCCCAAGGGTTTTATCGCAAGGCGTTGTACCTCGAACCACAGCACCCCGACGCGTTGATGCACCTGGCGGCCTTGCTGCAATCCCAGGGCGACACGGCGGGCGCCAAACGATTGCAGGACCGCGCCGCCCGCAGTGAGCGCGCCGCTGACAGTGAGCGTAAACGATGAGCATCTCCGACACCTTGAGCGTCACCCATGAAGATGCCCAGGCCATCGACGACTGCTGGAACCGCATCGGCATCCACGGCGACAAGTCCTGCCCGTTGCTGACCGAGCACATTCATTGCCGCAATTGTGCGGTGTACTCCGCCGCCGCCACCCGCTTGCTCGACCGCTACGCCTTGCAGCAGGAAGATCACGAGCAAGTGGCGACCGCGGTCGAAACCGACGTCAAAACCCGCTCGCTGCTGATGTTCCGCCTCGGCGAAGAATGGCTGGGCCTGGCCACGCGCAGCCTGGTGGAAGTGGCACCGCTGCAAACCATTCACTCCTTACCGCACCAGCGTTCTCGGGCCTTGCTCGGTGTGGCGAATGTGCGCGGTGCGTTGGTCGCGTGTTTGTCTTTGGTGGAGTTGCTCGGTCTCGATGCAACCAACAACGCACCGGCCGGTGGGCGGGTGATGCCGCGCATGCTGATCATCGCCGCTCGCGGTGGCCCGGTGGTGGTGCCGGTGGATGAAGTGGACGGGATTCACGCCATCGACGAACGCATCCTCGATGCCGCGTCCCAGTCCGGCGTCCAGGCCAGTGCGAAATACACCCGTGGCGTGTTGCAATTCAAAGGTCGCAGCCTGCGTTGGCTGGATGAAGAACAGTTGCTGTCCGCCGTGACCCGGAGCCTCACATGACCCCCGAGCAAATGCGCGACGCCTCTTTGCTGGAACTGTTCAGCCTTGAAGCCGAGGCCCAGACCCAGGTGCTGAGCGCCGGGTTGTTGGCCCTGGAGCGCGATCCGACCCAGGCCGATCACCTGGAATCGTGCATGCGCGCGGCGCACTCGCTCAAGGGCGCGGCGCGGATTGTCGGTGTGGATGCCGGGGTCAGCGTGGCCCATGTGATGGAGGATTGCCTGGTCAGCGCCCAGGAAGGGCGGCTGTATCTGCGGCCCGAGCACATCGATGCGTTGCTGCAGGGCACCGACCTGTTGATGCGCATCGCCACCCCACACAACGCGCCGTCGGCGGTGGAAATCGACGCCTATGTGGCGCTGATGGGACGCTTGCTCGACCCGATGGCGCTGGCGCCGCCGATCAGCACACCGATTGCACCGTTCATGGACGAGCAACAGGTGCAGCCGCCCGTGGTCGAAGTGCCGATTCCGGTGGTCGAGTCGCTGCCGGTCGCCCCCGCCGAGCCGCCGCGCAAGACCAAACGCACCACCGAAAACGGTGAGCGGGTGTTGCGGGTCACCGCCGAACGCCTGAACAGCCTGCTCGACCTGTCGAGCAAATCCCTGGTGGAAACCCTGCGCCTCAAACCGCACCTCGCCACCATGCAGCGCCTCAAACGCACGCAAAGCAACGGCTTGCGGGCGCTGGAAAACCTCAACGTCCACCTCAAGGACCAGAACCTGAGCCTGGAAGCCCAGGAAGCGCTGGACGATGCCCGTCGCTTATTGGCCGAATCCCAGCAGTTGCTGGTGGAAAAGAACGCTGAACTGGATGAATTCGCCTGGCACGCCAGTCAGCGTGCCCAGGTGTTGTACGACACGGCGCTGGCCTGTCGCATGCGCCCGTTTGCCGACGTGCTGACCGGGCAGGTGCGGATGGTCCGTGACCTCGGTCGCGATCTGGGCAAACAGGTGCGGCTGGAAATCGAAGGCGAAAAGACCCAGGTCGACCGCGATGTGCTGGAAAAACTCGAAGCACCGCTGACCCATCTGCTGCGCAACGCCGTGGACCACGGCATCGAAACCCCGGAACAACGGTTATTGGCCGGCAAGCCGGCTGAAGGTTTGATCCGTCTGCGCGCCTCGCACCAGGCCGGTCTGCTGTTGCTGGAACTGAGCGATGACGGCAATGGCGTTGATCTGGAAAAGGTCCGCCGCAGCATCATCGAGCGGCAACTGTCCCCGGCGGAAACCGCCGCGCAGTTGAGCGAAGAAGAGCTGCTGACCTTCCTGTTCCTGCCGGGTTTCAGCCTGCGGGACAAAGTCACCGAAGTTTCCGGGCGCGGCGTCGGTCTGGATGCGGTTCAGCACATGGTCCGGCAGTTGCGCGGGGCGGTGGTGCTGGAGCAGACGGCGGGCGAGGGCAGTCGTTTCCACCTGGAAGTGCCGCTGACCCTGTCGGTGGTGCGCAGTCTGGTGGTGGAAGTCGGCGACGAGGCCTACGCCTTTCCGCTGGCGCACATCGAACGCATGTGCGACCTGGAGCCGGAAGACATCGTCCAGCTCGAAGGCCGCCAGCACTTCTGGTACGAAGGCCGGCACGTCGGATTAGTGGCGGCCAGTCAGTTGTTGCAGCGCCCGGCGAGCCAGAACAGCCAGCAAACCCTCAAGGTCGTGGTGATTCGCGAGCGCGATGCGATCTACGGCGTGGCGGTTGAACGCTTTATTGGCGAGCGGACCTTGGTCGTGTTGCCGCTGGATGAGCGTCTGGGCAAGATTCAGGATATTTCCGCCGGGGCCTTGCTCGACGACGGTTCGGTGGTGTTGATCGTCGATGTCGAAGACATGCTGCGGTCGGTGGACAAACTGCTCAACACCGGGCGTCTGGAGCGCATTGCCCGCCACAGTAACCAGGCGGCGGAAGCGGCGCGCAAGCGGATTCTGGTGGTGGACGACTCCCTGACCGTGCGCGAGTTGCAGCGCAAGTTGCTGCTCAATCGCGGTTACGACGTGGCTGTGGCCGTGGACGGTATGGATGGCTGGAACGCCCTGCGTTCGGAGGATTTTGATCTGCTGATCACTGACATTGACATGCCGCGCATGGACGGCATCGAACTGGTGTCTTTATTGCGCCGGGACAACCGCCTGCAATCGCTGCCGGTGATGGTGGTGTCCTATAAAGATCGCGAAGAAGACCGTCGTCGTGGACTGGACGCCGGAGCCGACTATTATCTAGCCAAAGCCAGTTTTCATGACGACGCCCTGCTCGATGCAGTGGTCGAGCTCATCGGAGGAGCGCGGGCATGAAAATCGCTATCGTCAACGACATGCCCATGGCGGTAGAGGCCCTGCGCCGCGCCTTGGCATTCGAACCGGCGCACCAGGTGATCTGGGTGGCCAGCAATGGCGCCGAGGCCGTACAACGCTGTGCCGAACAGACGCCGGACCTGATCCTGATGGACTTGATCATGCCGGTGATGGACGGCGTGGAAGCGACCCGACGCATCATGGCCGATACGCCCTGCGCCATTGTGATTGTCACGGTGGACCGCCAGCAGAACGTGCACCGGGTGTTCGAAGCCATGGGCCACGGTGCGCTGGATGTGGTCGACACGCCGGCCATCGGCGCCGGCAACCCGGCGGAAGCGGCGGCGCCGTTGCTGCGCAAGATCATGAACATCGGCTGGCTGATCGGCGACAAGGGCAATCGGGTTCGCTCGGCGCCGAGTCCGCTGCGCAGTTCGGGCTCCCGGCAAAAACTGGTGGCCATCGGCTCTTCTGCGGGCGGACCGGCGGCACTGGAATTATTGCTCAAGGGCCTGCCACGGGATTTTTCGGCAGCCATCGTGCTGGTGCAGCACGTGGACCAGGTATTCGCCGCCGGCATGGCCGAGTGGCTCAGCAGCGCCAGCGGCCTCAACGTGCGCCTGGCCCTGGAAGGCGAACCGCCCCAGGCCGGCACGGTGTTACTGGCCGGCACCAACCACCATATTCGCTTGTTGAAAAACGGGATGCTGGCCTACACCGCCGAACCGGTCAACGAGATTTACCGGCCCTCGATCGATGTGTTTTTCGAGAGCGTGGCCAGTTACTGGAACGGCGACGCCGTGGGCGTTTTGCTGACCGGCATGGGTCGCGATGGTGCGCAGGGGCTTAAACTCATGCGCCAACAGGGCTACCTGACCATCGCTCAGGACCAGAACAGCAGTGCGGTGTACGGCATGCCGAAAGCGGCTGCGGCCATCGACGCCGCCGTGGAAATTCGCCCACTGGACAAGATAGCGCCACGATTGCTGGAGATTTTCCCCAAATGAAGACTTTTCACAGCAATCCTGGCCCAAGTAGTACTCAGGTGACCGCACATGAATGACTTACAGCTCGACGACTTCAAGACCGATGAAAACGCCGCCATGGTGTTGTTGGTGGACGATCAGGCGATGATCGGCGAGGCGGTTCGGCGCGGTCTGGCGAATCAAGAGAACATCGACTTCCACTTCTGCGCCGATCCGCACCAGGCCATTGCCCAGGCGATCCGGATCAAGCCGACGGTGATCCTGCAGGACCTGGTGATGCCCGGTCTCGACGGTTTGAGCCTGGTGCGTGAATACCGCAACCACCCGGCGACCAAGGACATCCCGATCATCGTGCTCTCGACCAAGGAGGACCCGCTGATCAAAAGCGCGGCGTTCGCCGCCGGGGCCAACGATTACCTGGTCAAACTGCCGGACAACATCGAACTGGTGGCGCGCATCCGCTACCACTCGCGCTCCTACATGACCTTGCTCCAGCGTGACGCCGCTTACCGGGCGTTGCGGGTCAGCCAGCAGCAGTTGCTCGACACCAACCTCGTTCTGCAACGCCTGATGAACTCCGACGGCCTGACCGGCCTGTCGAACCGCCGGCACTTCGACGAATACCTGGAACTGGAGTGGCGACGTTCATTGCGGGACCAGACTCAACTGTCACTGCTGATGATCGACGTGGACTACTTCAAGTCCTACAACGACAGCTTCGGCCACCTGGAAGGTGACGAAGCCCTGCGCAAGGTCGCCACGGCCATCCGCGACGCCAGCGCCCGACCGTCGGACCTGCCGGCGCGGTACGGCGGTGAAGAGTTTGCGCTGGTCTTGCCCAACACTTCGCCGGGCGGCGCGCGGCTGGTGGCGGAGAAACTGCGCCAGACCGTGGCGGCGTTGAAGATTCCCCATGTGTTCCCGGCGGAGGGGGCGAATTTGACGATCAGTATTGGCCTGTCGACGATTACCCCGCAGGCGGGCAGTGATTGCCGGCAGTTGATCTCGGCGGCGGATAAGGGGCTGTATCTGGCGAAGAACAATGGGCGCAATCAGGTGGGGATTGAGTAGCGGGTCGGCCGGTGTAGAAGTTCTCCAGGCTCGCGCGCACCCTGTGGCGAGGGGGCTTGCCCCCGTTGGGTCGCGAAGCGGCCCCCTGCATTCACACAGTCATACCCGGCAAGCAGGTTTCACGACTGCTTCGCAGCCGAACGAGGTGGTGCGGCATTCCGACAAACTCCCTCGCCACTGTTCATTCATCGTTCGCCGATGTAGCGACCGTCCGCAGCAATTCAGCGTGGAGTTTTTCGCCACCTCGATGACGAAAGGCTCGATGCTCAATAGTCGCTAACTGCTCCTTCCTCGCCTCGATAGCCTTGTGTTTCGCCTGTGCCTCCCCGAACGTTGCCACGTTGAATGACCGGGACAGTTTTTTGCCTTGGCGAGTCGTCGTTTGCGCAATCCAATAGGTGTTCTTGCCGTTCGTTTGTCGTGAAACACCCGCCAGGCCACTGGTGTTAGTGACACGCAACTTTTGCCGGACCATGCAGCTCAGTGGTGGTGGGAAACGCAGCATCTGCTCATTGCGAAACCGCTCGGCAGCGCAACGCGCCTCACGCTCACCGCCATGGCGGATGAACGTAAATTCCTTGTGTACCTTCAAGACGCCATCCCGGTACAACGACACCCGCCAAGCCATGGCGCCCGACTTTTTGTGGCGGACTTTGATGATGGCGTAGTCGTTGGTGCTTTCGGGTGCATCCGGGTTATCTGTGAGCGGAAGGGCCCCGTTATCGGGTGGTGTCTTATCAGTCGACATAGGTCACATACCTGGCCATCAAGTTCGGCCGTTGAAACGTGTTGATGCTGGCGACGCGTTGATGCATCTCCTTGACCACTTGCTTGAACGTCGCATCATCCATGTCGATCCAGAAACGCGGGTTACGGCCGGTGAGGCGGTCGTATTCGGCGGTGGTGGGGTCGAGGTGGCGGTATTCCTCGTATTGCGGCAGGTCCGGCAAGGGACGGCTGACGTCCATGTAGTTCTGGATGAAATCCCACAGGGCGCACGCGGGTTGCACCTCGGGGCCGGGGCAGAGCAGTGCGCCGAAGTTGATCATGATGTTGCGGTAGCGATGGGCGAGGTAAAGCACATTCATCGGCATGCCCTGACTGTCCGGGGACGTGGCGATGTAGGCGTCGAACTCGTAGAACGGCGCGGTGAGTTCACCGATGGTGCCGTTCTTTTTATATTCACCGTTGTTTTTATAGTCGAAGACAGTGACCAGACCGGTGCGGCGGTTGAGTTCCCAGATGGGGCCTCGGGAGGGTTTTATCCAGAGGCGGGGGAAGTGTTTTATGACGATTGAGCCGATGGCCCAGGATAGGAGTGGTAGGCCGAGAAGCCAGGAAAATAGTTGGATAAAGATAGTTTTGGTTGACTCCAAAATAGGCTCGTGCCCTGCGCTAACAACTGCGAAATAGGAAGGTATGCTGACAATGAAAAGTAGAAAAAACATGAATCGTCCCCCTCCTGACATATACATCCAGAAGTGAGAGCTTGCGGGAAGAAGAGCATATCTGAACCGTTCGTTATCATCCCTTATATGAAAATCAATATGTCCGTATGGGGTCGGATCATAGATGTTTTCGGCTATTTGCTTTTCACGCTCTTTCTTGAAGCCTTCATGGAGACGAAGTTCTTTTGGTGGGAATTTTTCGAAAAGATTTGTAGCCGTGACTTCATCCGTATTGCCCCACGGCAGTCTGACCTTGGCGAAGCGCATAATCCATGGGCGTTCAGCCGAGCGTTCTTGTTGGGGTACCTCATTCCATCCATAGGCAGTCTGGGCGTACCACGATTCGTCAGTCATCAGTTACTGTTCCGGGATTTGTTTGTAAATTCGTCAGCCCAATAAAGTTCGCCTACGCTGTCGAAGTTCGGTTTTTTGTGGGGGGCATCAAATGGCGTTGCATCCTTTGGCGGTGGCGCAGGAAAGTGCCAGCGCTGATTTTTTTGCTCCAGTACACATTGCGCTCTAACTTGCCATTGCTGCTCAATGCCAGGTGAGCGTGTCGCTAAGTCAAAGGCATAGCTCGGTGGGGTTGCGAAAAAAAGTTCCAAGCCCTGCGGAAGCAGTCTTTGTGCTTTAGGCGGAGCAAGTTGACTGTTAATCAGTTTTTTGAACGTTACGGTTTCACTTTTGATGCGTCCACCTCTGACTTCGAATGTATTGAGTCGGCAGTGAGCATTGACATTGAGCGTGCCCAAATTTGAAACCAGGCCCGCTAAGTTGCTTTCAATGCGAATGCAAGTGTTGGACGAGATAACCTGAAAAGGCGTCTTTGCGTGAATGTCGTGTTTAGCATTGGGGACGAATTCGGGGTTGGGCCCCACATTGATGCGAATGTCGGCAAACAAACTGATCAGGTAGTAAAAGCTACTCTGCGGATCTAGCAGATGCACATTGTCTGAATGAACTTGCGTGCCGAAAGGGCCATTAACCAACCATTCTTCAATAGGCTTGTCGCTTAGCCACCAAGCCATTCCGGCGCCAATTACAATCAATATCAGCGCTACCCAACCTGCCGGACCAAGACCAAGAAAGGTGACTGTGGGAACAATCAGGCTACTAATAGCACTAACTGCTCCACCCACGGCCATCATCAGATATCCCCATCCGGCATCATCGCCCCATGTCCACGCATACCAGGCGTCTGCAAGGCAAATAGCTGAAAGAATTAACCCAGAGCCAATTTGGGCAAGTATCCGGCCGGTGAACTCCTTTGCTAAATACGTTGCTGCTCGAGTTCCTAAAGTTTTTTTCACAGCCTCCTCTGAAAAAGTAAAAAGAACCTTACGGCCAACCGCCCAAACAGACTTGGTACCGGCAATTTTTACCGTCAACATCTCTAGCGCAATAACCAGATCAATGCTGGCCCCCGCGAAAGATAAACCTACGCGTAATGAACCTTTCTCTCGTTTTAACTGCTCCCTACCTTCCCACTCCGTCCTAACATTCCAAACCTCCAACATCAAAACCCCCGCCGCAAACGGCAACGAGTTCAACACCCGATAAACCCGGCTATTCGCCAAATCCGCATGCCCATCCACACCCTGCTGCAACGCGCCTTTCACTTTCGCGTTGTCCATCCCCCGAACCTCCACATCCTCTTTATGCACCGCATTAATCCGCTGATTCAGCGCACTCAGGCTGCGCACTGTCGGGTGATCCACCGGCATCACCACCAGCTTGTAATGACCCATGCGTTGAGCGCTCGGTGTCTCGAAAGCATCAGCGGCACTCCCGACCTTCAAAGGTCGCCCCTGAGCATCCAGATACTCCCACATCACCCGCCGAGGCCGCTGATCCCCAGTCGGTACATCGGACAAACCAAAGAGGTGATAGCGCTGCGGATCCGCATCCCGGCGATTGATGAAGTGCATTTCACCAAAGGTCTTGGGCATCAAACTGCGTAACAGTCCCACGCCCAGTCCATGCAGGTAAGCGCTGGTGGGGGCGTGTGCGACCTGTGCCATCACCGCGCTGCTGGCGGCTTCTAAAGAGCCAGCGAGGTTTTCGTAGATGCTGACCAACGTGCTGGCCGCCGCTTTCGATTGCCCGGTGAGGGTGCTGTTCAGGCTGCCGCTGGCCAGTAACCCTTCCAGCAAATGCCCGTCGAGGTGTTCGACTTGCGGGTAGTAAGGGCCGGGCTCGCTTTCGAATACGGCGAGGTGTTGGGCGCGTAGACATCCGTCGCCCTCGTTGACCGTTTTCTCGGTGGGCGGCACATAAGGTGTAGCCAACGCGGCTTCATCAACGGCCGGCCAAAGCATCCGGTGCAGTGGGTGCGCCGAGTCGTGGGCGATGGCATTGAGCAGCGTCTGGCCGACACTGGCCTGCGGGCTGTAGAGGCTCAAACCGGTCAGCGCATTGGTGACATCGCCATTGCGGGCCAGTGGATCAAGTTGCGCGGGCACGGTGGCGAGGCTGGCGAACACCTGACTCACGGCAAACAACGCCGCCAGGTAATCAAAGCCCTCAAGGCTCAAATGATCGGCGAGGGTTTGCTGGGTCACCGGTTGTTGCAGGCACTCGGCAAGCAGGGCCTGCGCCATGTTCAGTTGCTGCCAGAGCAAGGCGCGTTCGGCGGTGGCGGTGAAACGATTGATGTCGCGACGGCCGGCCTCTTTCACTTTGTCGAAACAGGCATGCAACGGGTTTTTCTGCCCGCTGATCGTCGCCGGCACGATCAGTTGCTGGACCATGACCGCGCTGGCGTGATGCGGGTGCAGGCTGGCGCGCTCGGCATACAACGTCAGCAATTGTTGTTGCTGCTGGACCTGTGAAACGAGATGGCGCACGCGGTAGCGCGGGTCTTCCAGCAACACGCCGCACACGCGCCGTTGGCGAGCGGTTTCCAGCACATCGGTGACGGTGGGTTGAGGTTGCCAGAGGTCGGCTTCATCGGTGGCGGGCGTTTCTCCTCGCAATTGAGCCAGCAACGTGGCGAGGCCATCCGCCCAGGCGCTGCTTTCAAACGTTGCAGGTAACGCGGGTGTGGCGCCTTGTTCCCACTGATCAAGACAGGCCCTGGCTTCGGTTTTGCGTTGCGCCGCGAATTGCCCCGAGAGGTCGCAGACGTAACGCCCCGGATGCTCCAGCACGTATTCGAAACCGCTTTGGCGTGCCCGTTGCGGGGCGATCAGGCTGACCGGAAAGGCTCGCGAAGCCAGGTTGCGCCAGGTAACGCCGGCTTTCGTCGCGGCATCGGACGCTTGTGCATCCCATAGGTTGAAACCACTGAATGCTTCCAGCATCGCCGGCCCATCGGGCTGCTGGTGGAAAAGCCGTTCTAGCGTCCGGCGCTCGCATTTCAACGCCGGGCTCTGACAGCGCTGGGCGCGCAACGCCGGGTCTTCCTCAAGTCGTTTAATGCGTGCGGCGCTGAGCTGGATTTCGCTGAAGCACAGTTGCACGGCTTCGGCGGGTTGGTTGTTCCAGGTCGCGGGCAGCCAGATGTCGCTGAGATCGACACCGTTGGCCTGTCGGTAGTCGAGGCTGAGTGCCGGGTCTTGGCGATACGCCTGCAGATCGATGTCGCGGTAAGTCGTCAATTCGCCGTCCTGCCGCACCTCGAGCTCACGCCAGAGACGATCGCGGTAAAACACATAGACATAGCCACTGCGGCACAGGACCGGCGTGCCGAGGTCATGGCGGCTGCGAGTCCCGGGCAGCGCGACGAAAGGCAGGATCGGTACGATCTGGTTCCACTGGGTTTCCAGTTGCCGCGGGGTGACACGCACGTCCTCCAGCAACGGCAGGCGAATCGGCGGTCCTTGGGTGGTAGCAATTTCGAGCCACAACTGATGCTTGAACTGCGCCGACCAATCCCACACAAAAAGCTCGCTGTGGACGCTGGTCGAACGCTCTGTTTCACACACGGCCTCATCGGTCAGGGCCTGAAGCGGTTCGACGCCGGACTGATCGACGATCAGCAGTCGCTGGTTTTTTGAATGCCCGGTGCCAATGACCTGGACAATCAGTTTGTCGCGCTCGCAGATGGGGCCATTGGTCATCTTCCCGAGGCGCGTCATAACTGAACCTGCGCGCAGTGGGTGCTCAGGTAATCGCTGATGGCGTCGCTGTCGTCGATGCCTTGAGTCAGGGCTTGCTCCAGCAGTTCATGGGCATGCGCGAATGAATGCCGGGGATGCTGCTGCCACCAGTGGAAAAGAAACTGCTCGTTGCGCTGGCGCGTCAAGGCTTCTTCCTGGGCGACGCTCAGCACCATTACCCGGTGTGTCCGTTCAATGCGCCAGTCGTTCGCATGGAGGTTGTTCAACTGCTGCCAGCCAGCTTCGCCTGTCGCTTGAGTGGCCCACGTCGCACCGAACCAGCGCAGACTCTTGATCGGGCCGAGCCACAGGCTGAGGTCTTGCGCGGTACATGCGGCAAAAAAATAACTGGCGACGGTCGGGTTGCTGTAGCGCAGCACGCCTTTGCGTTGCTGGTCGAAGTTGACGAACAGCATCTGGCGCAAGTGCGCGAGTACCGAGGGCGTGTCACAGGTGCTTTCGATCAGCAGGCCGGGCCACTGCGCCGGGGTTTGCTCGATGGCCTGAGTGAGCGTCGGTTGGTTGTTCAGCCTGACCAGCAGCGGGCTGTGTTCGGCGAAACCGCCGAGTGACGTGCCGGTGAACAGCTTTTGGGTGTCGGCATGTGTCGCCAGACGATAGAGCGTTTCGAGCTGCGCGGCGGGGCGCTCCAGCAAAATCCATGTATTCATGAGCGATTTCCATAGCCCAGGGCCTTGCGGCATTGGCAGTCGCTCAGCGGGCAGTCCATCGGCGTACCGCCGCTGGGCATCTGGCAGAGTTCAATCAATGCTTCGTTGCCGAGTAGTTGTTTGAGTAGAGCGGTTGAAACCGTTTCGGGGAGGGGCGGTTCGCTTGGCTCGAGTACCACCGGGGCCGCTGCCATGAGCGGCATTGGTGCACCGCCCACCTGAATGGGCACACTGCTGAAAACCCCTGTGGAATTGATCGTGATCCACGCGCCCCCCACCTGGATCGTGGCGCTGGCGCCGCCATCGATGACGATGTTTTGATCGGCGCTGAGGTGGACCTGCTGTTGAGCACTCAGCCGATGGCTGGTGGCGTGAACATGGCGCTCGCCATGCACCGTGAGGCGATCGTCCTGGCGGATTTCCGTGCGCCGGTCACCGTGAGCGATGTGCTGTTCTTCGTCGCGCAGCTCATGTCGAGCGTTTCCCCCGACCACGATGCTGCGCTGGTTGTCGACTTGAATCCGCTCATCGTTCAACACGTGTTGCCGGTAATCACGCTGGGCGCGGACGGAAATTTCCTCGGCTCCCTTGCGATCTTCGATGCGCAGTTCGTTGAACCCTTCGCCGCCCGGGCTGCTTTGGGTCTTGAAGGTGCTGCGGGTGTTCTCGGCGGGGAGGTCGAGCGGGGGGCGATTGGCGCCGTTGGACAGACAGGCAACGACCAACGGCTGGTCCGGGTCGCCCTGATAGAAACCGATGATCACTTCCATGCCCACGCGCGGGATCAGCACGCTGCCATAACGGTCGTGGGCCCAGTTGCTGGCCACGCGCACCCAGCAACTGGAATGGTCATCGTGGTCACCGTCGCGATCCCAGGGAAACTGAATGCGCACTCGACCGTATTCGTCGCAGTGGATTTCTTCGCCGGGCGGGCCGCAGACCACGGCGTGCTGATAGCCGTTGATCGTGGTTTTGGGGTGGACAAGCGCAGGCCTGAACGGCGTGTGACACGGTATGGCGAGAAAGGTGTTGCGGTAGCCTTGAGCAAAGTCGCCGCTTGGGGGGCTGGTGCCTGACTCTTCAAGCACTTGCGGTTGTTGGCCGACATGGATGACTTCGGTCAGCAGCCACAAGTCATTCCATTCCTGGCGCGGGTGGCCGGTCAGGGGGAGGAAGTGGCCACTGAGCAACATGGGCTGATCGCTACGCCCGGTGGCTTGCCGATAATCGCTGCGATGCCGTTCAAGGGCTCGCCTTGCACGGTGTTTGCCCTGTTCACGGTCGGTGAAGCGGCCGGGAAAGCCGTAGTCTTCGAGGTGTGGCGGCGAAGGATCTTTCGCCGCGCTCTCCAGTTGCAGCAAGGGCTTTTCGAAGTCGTAGTCGCGACGGGTCACTGCAGTGGGGCGGGTTTCCATCGCCAGGGTGAAGGCCTTGATCACCGGGTCATCGGCGACCAGTCCGCTGTCCTGCAGGTATGAGGTAGGGCGATGCAGCCTGGGGAATACCGTTTGATCATCCCCGAACACCAGCACATGCCCCTCGCGACTGTGCTCGAAGTGGTAATGCAGGCCTTCTTCTTCGCAGAGTCGCTGGATGAAATGCAGGCAACTCTCGCCGTACTGGACGCAATAATCCCTTGGGCGGTAATCCGTGCCGAGGGCAAAGCGGTAGGCATCGCCGAGGATGCCCTGGGCCTCCAGGACTTGGGCGATGATCTGCGGCACGCTGCGTTTCTGGAATATTTTCTGGTCGAAACGGTGGCCCAGGTAGGCGAGGCTGGGCATCAAGGAGATTTGGTATTGAGTCAGACGCTTGCCAGCGTCGCCCTGGCCGATGCTGTACACGTGACCATGAATGCCGGCGCCATGGCGATCAAAACCCAGGAATGCCGGGCGATGCAGGAGGCTTTCCAGATCCAGGCCGGGGTGTTCGCTAACCAGTTTCAGATCAAAGCGAAAGGGTTGGCTGATGGCTTCCTTGCCGTTGAACTCAAGGACGTGCAGGTCGTGGGTAAAACCCTCGATGTCCAGGAGGAAAGAGGCTTGATGGGCAGGGCCGAACATCACACATCCCTTGTGCTGATTTAGAAGGGCGGGACTGTGAATGAGTGAATGCGGGGTTGATGCAGGGGGATTCTGTTACTGGTGTGGGAAGAATTTTTTTATCGGGTAGGATTTTTCCTCAGGATTTTTTGCTTGGCAGGAAGTCGTCAAAAAGAACCGGCGCGTATTCAGTCCGTCAGGCGGGCTGCCGTGACAGCTTGATTACGTTATACTCGCCGGCTTTCAAAAGTTCGCCAATGAGTGCTGCCCGCCATGGAAATCAACCCGATCCTTAACAGTATCAAGGACCTGTCCGAGCGCTCCGAAACTATTCGGGGGTATCTTTGACTACGATCAAAAGCATGAGCGTCTGACTGAAGTCAATCGCGAGCTTGAAGATCCGGCAGTCTGGAACAACCCGTCGTACGCCCAGGAACTGGGGCGCGAGCGTTCGCTGCTGGCGCAGATCGTCGAAACCCTCGACGAAATGCACACCGGCCTGGCCGATGCCAAAGAACTGCTGCTGATGTCCGCCGAAGAAGAAGACCAGGGCGCCGTCGATGACGTCGCGACCGAAGTCGAGCGTCTGCGCGAAGCCCTGGAAAAACTCGAATTCCGTCGCATGTTCAGCGGTGAGATGGACGCCAACAATGCCTACCTGGATATCCAGGCCGGCTCTGGCGGTACCGAAGCCCAGGACTGGGCCAACATCCTGCTGCGCATGTACCTGCGCTGGGCTGACAAACGCGGTTTCGACGCGACCATCATGGAACTGTCCGCCGGTGAAGTCGCCGGGATCAAGGGCGCCACGGTCCACATCAAGGGCGAGTACGCCTTTGGCTGGTTGCGTACCGAGATCGGCGTGCACCGTTTGGTGCGCAAGAGCCCGTACGACTCCGGCAACCGCCGCCACACCTCGTTCTCGGCCGTGTTCGTGTCGCCGGAAATCGATGACAACATCGAAATCGACATCAACCCGTCGGACCTGCGCATCGACACCTACCGCTCCTCCGGTGCCGGTGGCCAGCACGTTAACACCACCGACTCGGCCGTACGGATCACCCACGTACCGTCCAACACCGTGGTCAGCTGCCAGAACGAACGCTCCCAGCACGCCAACAAAGACACCGCGATGAAAATGTTGCGGGCGCGCTTGTACGAGCAGGAAGTGCAGAAACGCAACGCCGCCTCCCAGGCCCTGGAAGACACCAAGTCGGACATCGGCTGGGGTCACCAGATTCGCTCCTACGTGCTCGATGCGTCGCGGATCAAGGATTTGCGCACTAACATCGAACGCAGTGACTGCGACAAGGTGCTCGACGGCGATATCGACGAATACCTGGTAGCCAGCTTGAAACAAGGGCTTTAAGGCACGCTCTGCAGGATCATCCTGCAGGCGCGAGGCTTGCCCGCGAACCCCGGCGAACGCCGGGGGCAACGAACCTGATGGAATATCTAAAGACATGAGCGACCTAGAACTCGACCCGCAAGCCCTGCAACAGGAAGAAAACTCCCTGATCGCCCTGCGCAAGGAAAAGCTGGCTGCCGAGCGCGCCAAGGGCAATGCCTTCCCGAACGACTTCCGCCGCGAAAACTACTGCGAAGAACTGCAGAAGAAATACGCGGACAAGACCAAGGAAGAGCTGGCAGAGGCTGCAATCCCGGTCAAGGTTGCCGGTCGCATCATGCTCAACCGTGGCTCGTTCATGGTGATCCAGGACATGACCGGTCGCATCCAGGTTTACGTCAACCGTAAAACCCTGTCTGAAGAAACCCTGGCCTCGGTGAAAACCTGGGACATGGGCGACATCATTGCAGCCGTTGGCACCCTGGCGCGTTCCGGCAAGGGCGACCTGTACGTCGAAATGACCGAAGTGCGCCTGCTGACCAAGTCCCTGCGTCCGCTGCCGGACAAGCACCATGGCCTGACCGACACCGAACAGCGCTATCGCCAGCGTTACGTTGACCTGATCGTCAACGAAGAAGTACGCAATACCTTCCGCGTGCGTTCGCAAGTGATTGCGCACATCCGCAGCTTCCTGATGCAACGTGACTTCCTGGAAGTCGAAACGCCGATGCTGCAAACCATCCCCGGTGGTGCAGCGGCCAAGCCGTTCGAAACGCACCACAACGCGCTGGACCTGGAAATGTTCCTGCGCATCGCGCCTGAGCTTTACCTCAAGCGTCTGGTGGTGGGGTGGTTTCGAGAAAGTCTTCGAGATCAACCGCAACTTCCGTAACGAAGGCGTCTCGACCCGTCACAACCCTGAATTCACCATGTTGGAGTTCTACCAGGCGTACGCCGACTACGAAGACAACATGGACCTGACCGAAGAACTGTTCCGCGAACTGGCGCAGCTGGTCCTGGGCAGCACCGACGTGCCTTACGGCGACAAAGTGTTCCACTTCGGCGAGCCGTTCGTGCGTCTGTCGGTGTTCGACTCGATCCTCAAGTACAACCCTGAGCTGACCGCCGACGACCTGACCGACATCGACAAGGCCCGCGCCATCGCCAAGAAGGCCGGCGCCAAGGTGCTGGGCTTCGAAGGCCTGGGCAAGTTGCAGGTGATGATTTTCGAAGAGCTGGTCGAGCACAAGCTGGAACAGCCGCACTTCATTACCCAGTACCCGTTCGAAGTGTCGCCGCTGGCCCGTCGCAACGATGACAACCCGAACGTCACCGACCGTTTTGAACTGTTCATCGGTGGCCGCGAAATCGCCAACGCCTACTCCGAGTTGAACGACGCGGAAGACCAGGCCGAGCGCTTCATGGCCCAGGTGGCCGACAAGGACGCTGGCGACGACGAAGCCATGCACTACGACGCCGACTTCGTTCGCGCGCTGGAGTACGGCATGCCGCCAACGGCTGGTGAAGGGATCGGCATCGACCGACTGGTGATGTTGCTGACCAACTCACCGTCGATCCGCGACGTGATCCTGTTCCCGCACATGCGGCCGCAAGCGTAAACGTTTCAGTTAAAAAGCCGCCTAAAACAGGCGGCTTTTTATTGCCTGTCTGGTACAAACGTATCAATTGGTTACTTTTGGCGTGAGAGAGGAAGACCTGTCGTGAATCGTGCAATGGCTCAAGAAGGTGCAGCGGGTATCGCCACTGCGGTCGCTGAAAGTGTTCAGTACCAGGGCCGCAAGGCCAGCCGACAGGGCAGCGAACAGCGTCGACAGGACATTCTCGATGCGGCCATGCGCATTGTCGTGCGCGATGGCGTACGGGCGGTGCGCCACCGCGCCGTGGCGGCCGAAGCCGGTGTGCCGTTGTCGGCCACCACTTACTACTTCAAGGATATCGATGACCTGCTCACCGATACCTTCGCCCAATACGTGGAACGCAGCGCGGCTTACATGGGCAAGCTGTGGGCCAGCAACGAAGGCCTGTTGCGCGAAATGGTGGTCAGCGGCGACGGTACGCCGGAGTCGCGCTCACAGTTGGCGGACGATATTGCGCGGTTGATGGCGGACTATGTTCATCGGCAATTGATCAACCGTCGTGAGCATTTGATGGCCGAACAGGCGTTCCGCCAGGAGGCGCTGCTGAACCCGCGACTGGCGGTGTTGGTGCGTTCCCATCAACAGATTCTGTTGCAGGGCACCTGCCAGCTTTTCGAGGTATTGGGTTCGCGCGAGCCACAACAGGATGCCAAAGTGTTGACGGCGATTATCGGACGGATGGAATATCAGGGCCTGCTCAACGACACCGAGCCTGCGGCCGAAGCCGAAATGCTCGGCATCCTCACGCGCTACATGCATTTGGTCTTGGCGTCGGTGTAACCCCTGATCGTTCCCACGCTCTGCGTGGGAATGCATCCTGTGACGCTCTGCGTCACGCCGGTAAGGGACGCAGAGCGTCCCGGGCGGCATTCCCACGCGGGAGCGTGGGAACGATCATCGTGCTGTATCGATAGGGAGTGTTGAATGAAAGCCTGGCGCGTCGTTGTGATCGCCTTGTCGTTCCTGCTGCTCAGTGGCTGTCTGGTGACCTTCAAGGACCCGCTGCCTTCGAGCGAACCCGCGCCCAAAGGCTTGCTTGGCAAATGGACCAGCACCAACGCCTGGGGAGAGCCGATGAACCTGGAACTGACGCGCCTCGGCGACAACCGCTATCAGGCTGTCAGCTACTTCAAGGCCAAGCCCCGCGAGCGCGAGGCCTATCCCTTCACGGTGTCGCGCCACGGCAGTCGCTGGTACTTGTCGGCGCCAGTACCGGCCAGGTTTGGCGGCCACTTCACAATCGCCGGGTTCGAACTCAACGAAAAGCACGAGCTGGTGGTCTACAACCTCGACCTCGAACAGATCAACCAGGCCCTGGGGCAAAAAGTCCTCAGTGGCGAAGGCTTCCAGACTGACGACGGCGATGGCGTGCTGATCAACACCGACATGAACCAAGTCTTCGCTTACCTCGACGACCCGGCCAATTCCGATGTGTTCGTCGAAGCCGTGCGCTACCAGCGCCTGGCCAAAGCCAAAGCCAAATAAATCCAGCACCTCACGGTTTTTCTACAGGAGTTTCGGGTGGACGATTACCAGCAGACGATACGCATTTTGTCCGATCGCATAGTGCTGGCGCAGACGCCGATTCGCGTCCTCGATGCGGTCAAGTGGGACGACAACATCCGCAAGGGCTTCCTCAAGGCCAAGGGCAAGGAAATGCCCGCCGTGGACCGCGACTATTACTTGAACCGGCCGCTGGCCTTTGACTCGAGCAAGGTGAAACTGGAATTCCAGAACATCGAGCGCGACATCACCCGCCAGCTCGGCCAGTTCAACCCGGTCGGCCAGATCATGCGCCGCATGTGCAAGGAATACCGGATGGTGGTGCGCATGCTCGAAGCGCGCGGCACCGAGGATTTCGGGCTGATTTCCCAGGAACTGTACGGCGCCGCGTCCGACGCGTTCCACGCCGGCGACCCGACCCTGGCCGACCTCGGCCTGATGATGTCCGACTACCTGAACAATATCGACGGTCGTGGCGATCTGAAGGATGAACCGAAAATCCTCACCGCCAAGGACGCTGTCAGCCTGCTGCAACATCGACTCAACAAAGTGTTCGGTGAAGCCGAGGAAACCATCCGGGTGTTCGAGTCTGACGGGATCGTCGCCGATGCGGCGGCGGGTGCCGACTACATCAAGATCCGCGCCGACGCGATGTTCAACGACCGTGACGTGCGCGCCCTGGAAGTCCATGAAGGCCTGGTGCACGTGGGCACCACGCTGAACGGCTTGAACCAGCCGATCTGCACCTTCCTGTCCAAAGGCCCGCCATCGTCGACCGTGACCCAGGAAGGCCTGGCGATTCTGATGGAAATCATCACCTTCGCCTCCTACCCGAGTCGCCTGCGCAAACTGACCAACCGTACTCGCGCCATTCATATGGTGGAGGAGGGCGCGGACTTTTTGCAGGTGTTCGAGTTCTTCCGCGAGCAGGGCTTCGAAATGGCCGAAAGCTACGGCAACGCCAGTCGGGTTTTCCGTGGTTCAGTACCGAATGGTCTGCCATTTACCAAAGACTTGTCCTACCTCAAGGGCTTTATCATGGTTTACAACTACATTCAGTTGGCCGTGCGTAAAGGCAAGCTGGAGCAGATACCGCTGCTGTTTTGCGGCAAGACCACGCTGGAAGACATGCGGACCTTGCGCCAATTGGTGGACGAAGGCCTGGTAGTGCCGCCCAAGTATTTGCCGGACCAGTTCCGCGACTTGAACGCACTGTCGGCGTGGATGTGCTTCTCCAACTTCCTCAATCACCTGAGCCTGGACCGGATCGAAGCCGACTACTCCAACATTTTGTGAGAACCACGCTGATCGTTCCTACGCTCTGCGTGGGAATGCATCCCGTGACGCTCTGCGTCACAGAGGACGCGGAGCGTCCAAAGCGGCATTCCCACGCGGAGCGTAGGAACGATCAGACTTACCAACCATCACTGCGAGGTTTCAACGGATGAGAATCCTCGGCATCCTCTGCCTTCTTCTGACCTTGAGCGGCTGCAGCTCGCTGCTGTTCTACCCCGAACCCGGCCAGCCGTTCACCCCGGACAAGGCCAAACTCGAATTCCGCGACCTCACCCTGACCACCGCCGACGGCCTGAAACTGCACGGTTGGTGGTTGCCGGTACCCAAAGGCGTAGAGGTCAAAGGCACGGTGCTGCACCTGCACGGCAATGGCGGCAACTTGTCTTATCACCTCGGTGGGAGCTGGTGGTTGCCGAAAGAGGGTTACCAGGTGTTGCTGGTGGATTACCGCGGTTATGGCTTGTCCGAAGGCAAACCGAGCCTGCCGGCGATCTACCAGGACATCGACGCCGCGTTCAAATGGCTCGACCAGGCGCCCGAGGTCAAAGGCAAACCGTTGGTCATTCTCGGCCAAAGCCTCGGCGGCTCGATGGCCGTGCATTACCTAGTCCAGCACCCGGAACGCCAGCCTCAGATCAAGGCGCTGGTCCTCGACGGCGCCCCCGCCAGCTACCGCGATGTCGGCCGATTTGCCCTGACCACTTCGTGGCTGACCTGGCCATTCCAGGTGCCGTTGTCGTGGCTGGTGCCGGACGGCGACAGCGCGATCAACTCCATGGCGCAGCTCAAAGGCGTGCCGAAACTGATCTACCACAGCATCGACGACAACCTCGTGCCCCTTTCCAACGGCATCCGTCTGTATCAAGCTGCGCCGCCGCCGCGGGTGCTGCAACTGACCCGTGGCGGTCACGTGCAGACCTTTGCCGACCCGGTCTGGCGCCAGGTGATGCTGCGCTATCTCGAAGACCCGCAGCATTTCAACGGTCTGCGCCGCCTGGGCGAAATCCCGAATTACCCGGTGCCCCTGAATTCAAAAGATGAACCACCAGAGAGTCCGCAATGAGTGAAGAACGTAACGCCATCCCGCTGATCATCACCGGTATCTGTACCATCCTCGGCACCGTCGGGGTGCTGTGGTACTACGGCTACCTGCACTTCGCCAAACCCGAGGATGCGTTGCTGCTCAACGAATTCACCATGCTCAAGACCGTGCCCGGCGAAGACTACAAAGTCGCCCTGGAACCGGCCCCGCAAGTCGCCCAGTGCATCGACGGTGTACTGGTGCTGTTCGACACCGAGCAAAAAGGCCTGACCGGCGTGTTGATCAACGGCCAGAAAAAAGCCGTGCGCTGCATGGGCCAGGAAACCCCGCAGAAGCTCGAACAATGATGATTTTGTAGGAGCAAGGCTTGCCCGCGAAGGCGGTTCAACATTCAACAAATGGGTTGACCGACACAACGCCTTCGCGGGCAAGCCTCGCTCCTACAGAAAGCCAAACAAAAAGCCCCGCCTGATCAGATCAGGCGGGGCTTTTGTGTTTCAGCGTGACGCTTAGTTCGAGCTAACCGCCGAACGTGGAATCACTGGCTGGTTGTCGTTGGAAATGGTCACTTCCACCCGACGGTTCATGGCACGGCCCGAAACGCTGGTGTTTTCAGCAACCGGGTATTCCTTGCCATAACCCTGGGCAACGATGCGTGCTGGATCAACACCCATCTTCACCAGCGCCATGCGCACGGAACCAGCGCGACGCTCGGACAGCGACTGGTTATGACCCGCGCTACCGGTGCTGTCGGTATAGCCTTCGACAATCACTTTACGGTCCGGGTTTTCCTGAAGGAACTGCGCCAGTTTGTTGATGTTCACCAGACCGCTGGATTTCAGGTCGGCACGGTCGGTGGCGAACAGCACGTCACCGAAGGTCACCAGCGTACCGCGATCGGTCTGCTTGGCGTTCAGGCTGTCTTGCAGCTGTTTGATCTGCTGGTCGCGAGCGTCCAGACGGGCCTGGGCACGTTGGGCGGCAGCGTTTTTCAGATTGGCTTCAGCGGTGCGCAGGGCGATGGTCTGCTTGGCCACTTCCACACGCTGGTTGGTCAGGTAAGCCAGTTGATCGACCTTGGCCTGGTCCTGTTTGTCCTGGTAAGCCTTGTCGGCCTTGTCCAGGTAATCACTGGCGTCTTTGGTCTCAAGGGCCGCGACTTTGCTGGCTTGCGGGTTGGCTTGCAGGCCGGAGTAGTTCACGCGGGCCTGTTCCAGGTTCGCGTTCGGCTGGGTGGAGCAGGCAGCCAGGGCGACGCTTGCGGCCAGGAGAGCGGGGATCATCAATTGTTTACGCATAATGGTTCGTCCTTTCTATCGATAAGAGCTTCAGGCGTGTGGTCCGGATGCGCGCTTACTGCACAGTGCGCTGGCTTTCCTGACGCAGTTCCTGAACACCTTTCTGGGAATCCTTCACAGCTTGTTCGGCTTTGATCGCCTGGGCCTTGCGTTCAGCGACGCGAGCGTCCCATTCGGCTTGTTCGGCCAGGGTGCGGGCTTCGTCATACTTCTTGTCGTGCATGGCGATTTCAGCTTGTTTGAGCTTGTCCTGGGCGGACTTCATTTCCACGGCTGCGAATTCAGTACCACCGGCGCTGACGGCGCTGTTCACGGCGGATTGGGTCACGGCGTATTGCTCGCTCGGCGGGTTGCCAGCGCAACCGGCGAGGACGAAAGTGCTGCCGATCGCCAGTGCAGCCAGTTTCAGACCGCGCAGGTGGGTGAACGAGGATTTGGCAGTGCTGGTCTTCATGGTCTTCAACTCCATTGGGTATCTCCTGAAAAACATCTAAATCCCTCCTGGTGTGAGGAGCCGTAACCGAATGTTCAAAACGTTTAATGAAACGGCCGTACCAGGTGTGGTTACTGGGTACGACCCGAGCTGTTTTTCAAAAGTTCAGAGAAGATGGCTCATTGCCTAAAAAAACTTTGACCGGGCGGACAAGGCTCTAGGACGGGAACTTTCGCGATGCGCAGGGGTATCGACGGGTTTGGGCGGGGTTGGAAACAGGCATGTTTGGGGAGGCGAGAGGAGGGAGCGGTATTGAGATTTTTGTTGTTTTGACTGACGCCTTCGCGGGCAAGCCTCGCTCCTACAGGTCGGTGTGATCCGTAGGAGCGAGGCTTGCCCGCGAAGGCGTTTGACCTGATTCGCCTCAATGTTTTTGCTTGTCGCCATCCGCCGACAAATCATGCAAATGCCGCCGGGACAACGCGAGAAAGCGTGGGGTCGGGCCGACGTCTTCGTACAGCGGATCGCCTTCTTCATCGGTGGCAACCACGGTCTGTCCTTTCACATACGGGAAGCTCGCTTCGAGTTCTTCCAGCGCGGCGCCGATCAGTTCGCCCAGCAGTTCTTCGGGATGCCGTTTGGGGTACATCTCGGTGATCGCTGCCAGCCGGGCGGCGGCTTCCACGTCCAGGTGAATGGTGTAGCCAGTGTCGGTCAGGCGACCCTTGGCGTTTTCTTCCCAATGCTGGGCTAGCTCACGGATTTTCATAGTGACCTCATGACGCTCCTGCTCTTGGCAGGCGGTGTGAGTGTCCGGCGGTGTTCGCCGGTAAGCCGTTGTGCGGCTTACTGTTGAGACTAGCTTTAAGCCACAAGGTTTAAAGTCCCTTTGTCGTGTGGCTTGTAAGAACCGGTCTGGAGCGGCACTCTTGAAGTTCGTAGCCGCCCGGATTTTTTGCTGGAGAACTGCTGATGACCGATATTGATGCACGCTTGCGCGAGGACGTTCACCTGTTGGGTGAGCTGTTGGGCAACACCATTCGTGAACAGTACGGGGACGGTTTTCTCGACAAGATCGAGCAGATCCGCAAAGGCGCCAAGGCTGACCGTCGCGGTTCGATGGACGCCGAGCTGAGCGCCAGCCTCAACCAGTTGAGCGAAGACGAGTTGCTGCCGGTGGCGCGGGCGTTCAATCAGTTTCTCAACCTGGCCAATATCGCCGAGCAATATCAGCTGATTCACCGCCGCGAAGAGTCGCAACCGGCACCGTTCGAGTCTCGCGTTCTACCCGAAATACTGGCCCGCCTGCGCGCCGAAGGCCACAGCGCCGAATCCCTGGCCAGGCAACTCGGACGCCTGGAAATCGAACTGGTGCTGACTGCGCACCCCACCGAAGTCGCGCGCCGTACTCTGATCCAGAAATACGACGCCATCGCCGCGCAACTGGCGGCCCAGGATCACCGCGACCTGACCAGCGCCGAGCGCGAGCAGATCCAGGCCAAATTGCAGCGCCTGATCGCCGAAGCCTGGCACACCGAAGAAATCCGCCGCACCCGCCCCACGCCCGTGGACGAAGCCAAATGGGGTTTTGCGGTGATCGAGCATTCCCTGTGGCAAGCCATCCCCAACTACCTGCGCAAGGCCGATCAAGCGCTACACGCCGCCACCGGTTTGCGTTTACCGCTGGAGGCCGCACCGATCCGCTTCGCCTCATGGATGGGCGGCGACCGCGATGGCAACCCGAATGTCACGGCGGCGGTCACCCGCGAAGTGCTGTTGCTGGCGCGCTGGATGGCAGCGGATTTGTACCTGCGCGATGTCGATCACCTGGCTGCCGAGTTGTCGATGCAGCAGGCCAGCGAAGCCTTGAAAGCCAAGGCCGGCGACAGCGCCGAGCCGTATCGCGCGGTGCTCAAGCAATTGCGTGAACGCCTGCGGGCAACGCGTAACTGGGCGCAAGCCTCGTTGACGAAGACCACGCCGGCCCCGGCCGATGTGCTGCAAAACAATCGAGACCTGCTCGATCCGCTGGAGCTGTGCTTCAACTCGCTGCACGAGTGCGGCATGGGCGTGATCGCTGACGGCCCGCTGCTCGATTGCCTGCGTCGGGCGGTGACCTTCGGGCTGTTTTTGGTGCGCCTCGATGTGCGTCAGGATTCGTCCCGGCACACCGCGGCCATGACCGAAATCACTGAATACCTGGGCTTGGGTCGCTACGAAGACTGGAGCGAGGAAGAGCGCATCGCCTTCCTGATGCGCGAACAGAACAACCGTCGGCCGCTGCTGCCGGCGTACTTCAAGCCGTCCGCCGATACCGCCGAAGTGCTGGCGACCTGTCGGGAAATCGCCGCCGCACCCGGCGCGTCCCTCGGCTCTTATGTGATTTCCATGGCCGGCGCCGCTTCCGACGTGCTTGCCGTGCAACTGCTGCTCAAAGAGGCTGGCGTATTGCGGCCGATGCGTGTGGTGCCGCTGTTTGAAACCCTCGCCGACCTCGACAACGCCGGCCCGGTGATTGAAAAACTGTTGCTGCTGCCGGGCTATCGCGCGCGCCTGCAAGGGCCGCAGGAAGTGATGATCGGCTATTCCGACTCGGCCAAGGACGCCGGCACCACGGCAGCGGCCTGGGCGCAGTATCGGGCGCAGGAACGCTTGGTGGATATCTGCCGCGAGCAACAAGTGGAACTGCTGTTGTTCCACGGTCGCGGCGGCACTGTGGGCCGTGGCGGCGGTCCGGCGCACGCGGCGATTCTGTCGCAGCCGCCGGGGTCGGTGGCGGGGCGTTTCCGTACCACTGAGCAGGGGGAAATGATTCGTTTCAAATTCGGCCTGCCGGACATCGCCGAACAGAATCTCAATCTGTACCTGGCCGCCGTGCTCGAAGCGACGCTGCTGCCGCCGCCACCGCCGGAGCCGGCGTGGCGCCACTTGATGGACGAATTGGCCGCCGACGGCGTCAAGGCTTACCGCGCCGTGGTGCGGGAAAATCCGCAGTTCGTCGAGTACTTCCGCCAGTCGACCCCGGAACAGGAACTCGGCCGTTTACCGTTGGGCAGCCGCCCAGCCAAGCGCCGCGCGGGCGGGATAGAAAGCCTGCGCGCGATTCCATGGATCTTCGGTTGGACTCAGACGCGCCTGATGCTACCGGCCTGGCTCGGTTGGGAAGCAGCCCTGAGCAAGGCATTGGAGCGTGGTGAAGGTGAACTGCTGGGGCAGATGCGCGAGCAGTGGCCGTTCTTCCGCACCCGCATCGATATGCTGGAAATGGTGCTGGCCAAGGCCGACGCAGACATCGCCCTGTCTTACGATCAGCGCCTGGTCGAGCCCGATCTGCTTCCTTTGGGTGCGCATTTACGCGACCTATTGTCGCAGGCTTGCGCGGTGGTCCTTGGGCTGACCGGGCAGTCTCAGCTACTGGCACATAGCCCAGACACCCTGGAATTCATTCGCCTGCGTAACACCTACCTCGACCCGCTTCATCTATTGCAGGCCGAGCTGTTGGCCCGTTCGCGACAACAGGAAGTGGCGCAGGGCAGCCCGGTAGAGCAAGCGCTGCTGGTGTCTGTGGCGGGGATTGCCGCCGGTTTGCGAAATACCGGCTAAGGTTTTCCTCTTGGGGCCGGGCACTTTGCGCTCGGGCCCGTTGCCTCTGGGCGAAGGGCGCAAAAGGTCTGGCAGGCGACAGTTAATGACGGGGTTGCGACTAGGGATACCTCGTCCAAAGGTCACGACAGGCGCGGGTTTCTCCGACTTTCGGCGGCTTGTGTGGTCAGGGCCTGCTGTGTATCTTGATCAGCCTTTGGCCGTTTGGGCGGCCACGACCCTATTTTTGAGATTGGCCCCACGAGGCGAATCTGACGTTATCTATATAAAAAATTGAGGAGCACATCGATGCGCGTCATTCTGCTGGGAGCTCCCGGGGCCGGTAAAGGTACTCAGGCTAAGTTCATCACCGAGAAATTCGGCATTCCGCAAATCTCCACTGGCGACATGCTGCGTGCAGCGGTCAAGGCCGGCACCGAGCTGGGCCTGGTCGCCAAGAGCGTCATGGACAGCGGTGGTCTGGTCTCCGATGACCTGATCATCAATCTGGTCAAGGAACGTATCAGCCAGGCCGATTGTGCCAACGGTTTCCTGTTCGACGGTTTCCCGCGCACCATTCCCCAGGCTGAAGCCCTGGTGAAAGCCGGCGTCGAGCTGGACCACGTGGTCGAAATCGACGTCAAGGACGAAGACATCGTCCAGCGTATCGCCGGTCGTCGTGTCCACGAGGCCAGCGGCCGCGTGTACCACATCGTCTACAACCCGCCGAAAATTGCCGGTAAAGACGACATCACCGGTGAAGAGCTGGTGCAGCGCAAGGACGACACCGAAGAAACCGTGCGTCATCGCCTGTCGGTCTACCATGCCCAGACCGAGCCACTGGTGAAGTTCTACCAGGAGCTGTCCACTGCTCAAGGCAAGCCGAAGTACAGCCACATCGAAGGTGTTGGCTCGGTTGAAGCGATCACCGGCAAGGTGCTTGAAGCGCTGAACTGAAAAGTCTGAATCGCTTCATCTTCTACGGCCCGCTTGCGGGCCGTAGTTGTTTATACTGGCGCACTTTTACTGACCTCTCTTACGGAAACATCGATGAGCACCTTGCTGGCCCTGGACACCGCGACTGAAGCTTGCTCCGTTGCCTTGCTGCATGACGGCAAGGTGACGAGCCATTACGAGGTGATCCCGCGCCTTCATGCGCAAAAATTGTTGCCGATGATCCAGCAGTTGTTGGCCGACGCCGGCACGACCCTGCAAGCGGTGGACGCCATCGCCTTCGGCCGTGGGCCGGGCGCGTTCACGGGCGTGCGGATCGCCATCGGCGTGGTTCAAGGTTTGGCCTTTGCCCTGGAGCGCCCGGTGTTGCCGGTGTCGAACCTGGCCGTGCTGGCCCAGCGCGCTTATCGCGAACACGGTGTGAGCCAGGTCGCGGCGGCCATCGATGCGCGGATGGATGAAGTGTATTGGGGCTGCTACCGCGAAACGGCGGGGGAGATGCGGCTGGTGGGCAACGAAGCCGTACTGCCGCCGGAAGTGGCGGCGTTGCCGGCGGATGCCAGCGGCGAATGGTTCGGCGCAGGCACCGGTTGGGGTTATGCCGAGCGCATCGGCGTCAGCCTGACCGGGCAGGACGCGGGCATGTTGCCCCATGCCGAAGACCTGCTGACCCTGGCGCGGTTTGCCTGGGAGCGCGGTGAGGCGATTGTGGCGGATTTGGCGCAGCCGGTTTATTTGCGCGACAAAGTCGCCACCCCGAAAGCGCGGTGACGTACACGCTTTTGTGGCGAGGGGGCTTGCCCCCGTTGGGCTGCGAAGCGGCCCCAAATCCAGCACCCGGTTATGCCTGATGCACCACATTGACTGGTTCTACGACTGCTGCGCAGCCGAACGGGGGCAAGCCCCCTCGCCACAATGAGTATTCCAGATGCGGCCAATCGTCAGTTTCTAACCCCGGGCTTTAAACCTTTTTCCTTTTATGTGTTCTAGTTATCACTCGACAGTTTGCGAAGTGGCTTGCGCGCCACTAAACTGCCATCACTGATACCGAGCATGCACTTATGCGTATAGACGGCTTTTCTTCTCAGTCCTACCCCATCAAGCGCAAGCCTCGCAAAGGCAATGTCGCGCTGGATGAATCCGTCGATGATATCGACGGCGAGCTGGAAATCCCGTCCGAAGAACAAATGGCCGCCCGCGCCGCCAAAGCTTCCGCGCAACGCTTGAGCAATCTCCCCGCCCGTCAGCAAGACATGATCTACCACCGCGCCATGAGCAAGAGCGTCGCGATGGCCCTGGCCAGCTACTTGAGCACCGCCGGTTTTGTCGATTGGGACGCTGATGTGCTGGGCCTCGATCTCTACATCTGATGTTGCTGCCTTACTACCTCGGTTGCCCGTCCTGGAGTGAAAACGCCTGGCGCGACTATCTCTACCCGCAAGACGCCAAACCCGCCGAATTCCTCAATCTGTATTCCCAAGTGTTCAACGCCGTTGAAGGCAATACCACCTTCTACGCGAGCCCGGCTGCCTCCACTGTGCAGCGCTGGGCCGACACCATGCCCGAACACTTTCGCTTCACCGCCAAATTCCCCGGCGACATCAGCCACAGTGGCGACCTGCGTGAACAACTGACCGCCGTCGATACCTTCCTGCAATTGCTCAGCCCGCTGGGCGAACGTGTGTCGCCGCTCTGGTTGCAACTCTCCAAAAGCTTCACCCCGCAACGACTGTCGGAACTGGCCGGTTTTATCGATGCGGTGGACCGACCGCTGGCGGTGGAAGTGCGGCATGACGAATTCTTCGCCAAGGGCGATGCCGAGCGCATGCTCAATCGCCTGTTGCTGGATCGCGGCGTCGAGCGGATCTGCCTCGATCCGCGGGCGCTGTTCAGTTGCATCTCGACCGATCCGTCGGTGCTCCACGCCCAATCGAAAAAGCCCAAGGTGCCGCCGCGCCCCGCAGCGTTCACCCAATTTCCCCAGGTGCGATTCATCGGCCATCCGCAATTGGAAGCCAACGATCCGTTCCTCGTGCCCTGGGTCGAGAAAATCGCCACGTGGATCGAAGAGGGCCGCACGCCCTATATCTTCCTGCACACCGCCGACAACCTGCTGGCGGCGAAACTGGCGCAACGTTTCCACGGGCAACTGATGCTGCGTTTGCCTGGCTTGCCGCCGCTGCCTGAGCTATACAGAGAGCCCGCCGCCGAGCAACTTGGTTTGCTCTGAGGCGGATTTCTTCCTCTTCTCAGGAGCCTGCCAATGGATGCGCAAACCCTTCGAGCCCAGGCGTTCAAAGCGCTGCATGAACGCGCGGGGGCTTTTGTCATTCCCAATCCGTGGGACGCCGGCTCGGCGAAGATGCTCGCCAGCCTGGGTTTCGAGGCGCTGGCGACCACCAGCGCCGGTTACGCTTTTTCCAATGCGCGCCCCGATGGCGGCTTGTCGCTGGACGACACCCTGGCCAATGTTCGGGCGATTGTCGCGGCGACGGATCTGCCGGTGGCGGTGGATCTGGAAAACGGCTTCGCCGACGACCCGGCCGAATGCGCCCAGAGCATCTTGCGCGCAGCCGAGGCGGGGGCGGTCGGCGGTTCGATTGAAGACGCGACTGGTCGTGAAGACGCGCCGATCTACTGCTTCGAACATGCCGTGGCACGAGTCGAAGCGGCGGTAAAAGCGGCGCGCAGCCTGCCGTTCCCTTTCATGTTGACGGCCCGCGCCGAGAACTTCCTGCACGGCAATCCTGATCTGGATGACACCATTCGCCGCTTGCAGGCATTCGCCGAGGCGGGCGCCGACGTGTTGTATGCGCCGGGCCTGCGCAGCGCCGAAGACGTGTTGGCGGTGGTCCGTGCCGTGGCGCCGAAACCGGTGAATGTGTTGATGTCCGGTGGCCTCAAATTGACGGTCGAGCAGTTGAGCGAGATGGGCGTCAAACGCATCAGCGTCGGTTCGGCCCTGGCCCTGGCGGCGTATGGCGAATTCTTCCGCGCGGCGCAAGAGATCAAAACCTCGGGCACCTTCAGTTTTACCTCGCGCTCCATGCCGTACGCGAAGGCCAATCAGTTCTTCAAGGACTGACGATGCGGTTTGCCAAGGGATTGCTGCTGGTGTTGTTGGTGATGGGGGCGGCGGGGATCAGTGTCTGGCGTGGCTGGATTCCCGTGCCCGCGCCTTGGAATCCCTGGGCGCCGCTGGACGTGAACGCCGCGCCGAATTTTCTGACCCGCTACAAACTGATGCGCCTGCGCAACGACCCGCAATTGTGCGACCAGGCGTTGAGCAGTTCCGGTTTGCGCGTTTCGCGCCAGGCCGACAGCCCGGACGCGACATGCCCGTTGACCAATACCTTGCGCGTTCAGGGCGGCGAGGTGGCCCTGAGCAGCAGTTTCCTCGCCAGTTGTCCGTTGGCGGTGGCGTTCGCCCTGTTCGAGCGCCACGCCTTGCAGCCGGCGTCACAGGCGGTTTACGGCCAGGCGGTGACGCGGGTCGATCACCTCGGCAGTTTCGCCTGCCGCAACATGTACAACCGCGAGAATGGTGCCCGCAGCCAGCATGCCGGCGCCAACGCGTTGGACATCGCCGGTTTCCGCCTGGCCGATGGCCGAACCATCAGCGTGCTCAAGGATTGGCCAAAAGATAACCGCGACGCACAATTTCTACGCCAGGTGCGCGACGGCGCCTGCGACATGTTCAGTGTGGTGTTGAGCCCGGACTACAACGCCGCCCATCGCAATCACTTTCATGTGGATGTGGGGCCGTGGTGGGTGTGTCGCTGAAGGGATGCTGAGGGATCAGGCGGCGATGCGCAGGTTTTGCAGGACGATTGGGCGAGCCCAGCCGTTATCGAAATCGAGTTGTTTCTGCTGTTCAACCAGTTCTTCTGGCGAGAACGGCGGGAACGGTTTGTCCAGCAGGTGCAGTTCGAATTCGGCAATCGGCAGATGCAGCGGACGCGGCTGCGGTGCCGGGCCTGCGGCTGGCACCGGTTGGCCGGCGGTGAGGACGATTGGGCGGACCCAGCCACTTTCAAAGTTCTGCTGTTGCTGCTGGGCGACGATTTCTTCCGGCGGGAACGGCGGGAAAGGTTTGTCGGCCAGGTCCATTTCGAACTCGGCAATCGGCAGGAACAGCGGCTCTGGCGGCTTGACCTGGGTTTCTGTCACATCGCATTCGCGCTGGGAAATGATGTGCGCGTAGAGCTCGCTGCCAACGGTCGGCTCCACCGGGCTTTCCAGATCCACCGGTGGAAACGTCCCGCACGCCGGCGCCACATCGCTCGACTGTTCGGCCAGGGCCTGGGCAAAAAAATCTTGCCACAGGTGACTGACGCCGCTCAGTGCTTGGGAGTTTCGCAGGCCATAATCGCCATGACGCGATAAGTAGCCTACGGATGTGGTTTGAATGTCTGACATTTTTCTCGGTCGACGCTCAGCTCTGGCAAAATGCTCGATAGTTTTGTTATCGGACGTTTTTGGCCGATCATTAATTTTTTGAGCACCTTTTCCCATGATTGAACAACCCGCGGCCTGCCGCATCCATGTCGAGGCCTCGGCCCCGGCGTTTCAGCCACAGGCCGAGCAATGGGCCGAGCGCCTGGGCTTGCCCCTGCAGGTGGATGACGGCGAGTTTGCCTTGCAGGTGGGCGAGCAGGGTTTGCAGCTGCAACAGCTGGGCCCCGATGCGCCGGGGCCGGTGCGGGTGGACTTCGTCGAGGGTGGCGCGGCCCATCGCCGGTTGTTCGGCGGCGGCACCGGGCAGATGATCGCCAAAGCGGTCGGCATCGCCCAAGGCGTGCGCCCACGGGTGCTGGATGCCACGGCGGGGCTGGGCAAGGATGCGTTCGTGCTGGCGAGCCTGGGTTGCGAGATGAGCCTGATCGAACGTCAGCCGCTGATCGGCGCGTTGCTCGAAGATGGCCTGGCCCGTGGCGCGGAAGATTTCGACGTGGCGCCCATCGTGGCGCGGATGCGCTTGCTCAAGGGCAATTCGATTGAAGTGATGCGCAATTGGGAAGGCGAGCCGCCGCAGGTGATTTACCTCGACCCGATGTTCCCGCACCGTGAGAAAACCGCGCTGGTGAAGAAGGAAATGCGCCTGTTCCGCCCGCTGGTAGGGGATGACCCGGATGCGCCGGCGTTGCTTGAAGCGGCGTTGGCCCTGGCCAGCCATCGGGTGGTGGTCAAGCGCCCGCGCAAGGCGCCATGTATTGAAGGGCCGAAGCCGAGTCATGCGCTGGACGGGAAATCCAGCCGGTATGACATTTATCCGAAGAAGGCGTTGAAGCCCTGATACCGAGTCGCTCCATTCGCGGGCAAGCCTCGCTCCTACAGGATCTGCGCGAACCCTGTAGGAGCGAGGCTTGCCCGCGAAGGCGCCCGACTAGGCGCCAACAATCTCAGGCCTGTAAGCCCGCATAAACAACCCCACCACTTCCCGCACATGACTTTCCGCCGCGTCGCCAATCAACGGCTCACCGCAGCCATACAACAACCGGAAATTCCCCGCCCCCTTGAGCAGGCAAAAGAAATGCTCGGCGGCATTGCGCGGTTTATCGATGCTCAGCGCACCCGTCTGATCGATCCGGCTCAGCAAGCGCTCCATGCCATTCAACATGCGCTCCGGCCCGGCTTCGAAGAAGATCAGCGACAGTTTCGGGTCCTGGCTGCCCAGGCTGATCATCAAGCGATGCAAGTTCACGGATTCATCACTGTTGATCAGCTGATGAAAGCCCCGGGCGATGTTCAGCAGCACCGATTCCACCGAAATGCCTTCCGGCAATTCGAAGAACAGCGGTGGCAATTGCTCTTCGCACTTGGCCACCACGGCGGCGGAGAACAGGGTCTCCTTGTCGTTGAAATGGCTGTAGACCGTCAGCTTTGACACCCCGGCCTCGGCCGCCACGGCGTCCATGCTGGTGCTGGCATAACCATTACTCAGGAACAGAATTTTCGCCGCATCGAGGATGGCCTGGCGCTTGGCCAGATCCTTGGGGCGGCCCGGACCACTGGATGCTGAAGGATTGTTCGACATTCTTCGCTTTTAATACTGGACTGGTGAGTTTGCTATTAATAACATACCGGCCAGTATAATTATTCCAAGCACCATTAGCGAAAGGTCCTTCACCATGTTCCGCTATGCCTTGCCCCTCGCGTTGCCAGTCAGTCTGGCTTTTTTATTGTCGGCGTGTGGTCACGACGAGGCACCGCAAGTCAGCGTGCGACCGGCCATGGTGGTGCAGCCCGAGCCTTCGGCCCAGGCGATGGAAAGCTTTCCCGGTGAAGTGCGCGCCCGTTATGAGCCGGACCTCGCATTCCGCATTGGCGGCAAAGTCAGCCGACGACTGGTCGAGGAAGGCCAGCGGGTCAAGGCTGATCAGCCTCTCGCCGAGCTCGATCCCCAGGACGTGCGCCTGCAACTGGAAGCCACCCGCGCCCAGGTCACTGCCGCCGAAGCCAATCTGAACCTGGTCCGCGCCGAGCGGGATCGCTACAAGACCCTGATGGACCGTCAGATGGTCAGCAAATCCGCGTACGACAATTCCGAAAACCTTTACCGATCCGGTGAAGCGCGCCTCAAGCAAATCAAAGCCGAATTCAACGTCTCGACCAATCAGGCCAGCTACGCCGTGCTGCGTGCGCCCCAGGACGGGGTGGTGGCCAAGCGTGCGGTGGAAGTCGGCCAAGTGGTCGCCGCCGGACAAACCGTGTTCACCCTCGCCACCGATGGTGAGCGCGAAGTGTTGATCAGCCTGCCGGAACAAAGCTTCGGCCGTTTCAAGGTTGATCAACCGGTGTCGGTGGAGCTTTGGACTCAGCCCGGTCAACGTTTTACCGGACGCATCCGCGAGCTGTCGCCGGCAGCCGATCCCAAGTCCCGAACCTTCGCCGCGCGCATTGCCTTCAACTCCGGCAAAGTCCCGGCCGAACTCGGCCAGAGTGCCCGGGTGTTTATCCAGACCGCTGCCGTAGTCTCACTGGCCGTGCCGCTGTCGGCGGTCACCGCGGAAAACGGTGCGACCTACGTGTGGGTGGTCGGCGCCAACAATAGGTTGAAGAAAGTCCCGGTGCGGGTCGGTGCCTTCGGTGAGAAAACCGTGCCGGTACTGGAAGGCTTGAACGCCAGCGACTGGGTGGTGGCCGCCGGTGTCCATGTGCTTCTCGACGGGCAGCAAGTGCGCCCGGTGGATCGCTCCAACCGCGTGGTCAATCTGGCGGACAAGGAGTAATTCCCGATGGGTTTCAATCTTTCTGAATGGGCGCTGCGTAACCGCCAGATCGTACTGTTCCTGATGCTTTTGCTGGCGATCGTCGGCGCACTTTCCTACACCAAGCTCGGCCAGAGTGAAGACCCGCCGTTCACTTTCAAGGCCATGGTGATTCGCACCAATTGGCCGGGGGCCACGGCCCAGGAAGTCTCGCGCCAGGTTACCGAGCGTATTGAAAAGAAGCTGATGGAAACCGGCGAGTACGAGCGCATCGTCTCGTTCTCCCGTCCGGGTGAGTCTCAGGTGACGTTTATCGCCCGGGATTCGATGCACTCGGCGCAGATTCCGGACCTGTGGTATCAGGTCCGCAAGAAAGATCAGCGATATCCGCCAGACCCTGCCGCCGGGCATTCAAGGCCCGTTTTTCAACGATGAGTTCGGCACCACCTTCGGCAATATCTACGCCCTGACCGGCGACGGTTTTGACTACGCGGTGCTCAAGGACTACGCCGACCGCATCCAGATTCAGCTGCAACGGGTCAAGGATGTGGGCAAGGTCGACTTGCTCGGCTTGCAGGACGAGAAGATCTGGATCGAACTGTCCAACGTCAAACTGGCGACCCTTGGGCTGCCATTGGCGGCGGTGCAGCAGGCCCTTGAGGAACAGAACGCGGTGTCTACTGCCGGGTTCTTCGAAACCAGCAGCGAGCGATTGCAGCTACGGGTCACGGGGAGTTTTCAGACGGTCGATCAGATAAAAAGCTTCCCGATCCGGGTCGGTGATCGCACGTTCCGCATCGCCGATGTCGCCGACGTGCGTCGCGGTTTCAACGATCCACCGGCGCCGCGCATGCGTTTCATGGCCGAAGACGCTATAGGCCTGGCCGTGGCGATGAAGGACGGCGGCGACATTCTGGTGCTGGGCAAGGCCCTGGAAGTCGAGTTCGACCGTATCCAGAAAAACCTCCCGGCCGGCATGCAACTGCGCAAAGTGTCGGACCAGCCTGCTGCGGTGAAAACCGGGGTCGGCGAGTTCGTCCAGGTGCTGGTGGAAGCCTTGGCCATCGTGTTGCTGGTGAGCTTCTTCTCCCTCGGTGTGCGCACCGGCATGGTCGTCGCGTTGGCCATTCCGCTGGTATTGGCGATGACCTTCGCCTGCATGTATTACCTGGGCATCGGCCTGCACAAGATTTCTCTCGGTGCACTGGTACTGGCCCTGGGGTTGCTGGTGGACGACGCGATCATCGCCGTGGAAATGATGGCGATCAAAATGGAGCAGGGCTTCGACCGCATCAAGGCCGCCAGCTATGCCTGGACCAGCACCGCGTTCCCGATGCTCACCGGCACCTTGATCACGGCCGCCGGGTTTCTGCCGATTGCCACCGCGCAATCGGGCACCGGCGAATACACTCGCTCGATTTTCCAGGTGGTGACCATCGCGCTGCTGGCCTCGTGGATTGCCGCCGTGGTGTTTGTGCCGTACCTGGGGGAAAAACTCCTGCCGGACCTGGCGAAAATTCACGCCGCCAAACACGGCACGGCTGACGGCCAAGCCGACCCTTACGGCACACCGTTCTATCAACGGGTCCGGCGCCTGGTGGAGTGGTGCGTGCGCTGGCGCAAGACCGTGATCACGCTGACGGTCATCTTGTTCATCGCTTCCATTGTGCTGTTTCGCTACGTGCCGCAGCAGTTCTTCCCGGCCTCGGGGCGTCTGGAACTGATGATTGATCTGAAACTGGCCGAAGGCGCGTCCCTGAGCAACACTGCCGACGAGGTTAAACGCCTTGAAGGCCTGTTGAAGGATCACGCCGGCATCGACAATTACGTGGCCTACGTCGGCACCGGCTCGCCGCGCTTTTACCTGCCACTGGATCAGCAGTTGCCTGCGGCGAGCTTCGCCCAGTTTGTCGTCCTGGCCAAGACCATCGAGGAGCGCGAAATCCTGCGCACCTGGCTGATCGAAACCCTCAACGAACAATTCCCGGCCCTGCGTTCACGGGTCACGCGCCTGGAAAATGGCCCGCCGGTTGGCTATCCAGTGCAGTTCCGCGTCACCGGCGAGCACATCGAAGAAGTCCGCGCCCTGGCCCGTAAAGTGGCGGAGAAGGTTCGCGAGAATCCCCATGTGGTCAACGTCCATCTGGACTGGGAAGAACCGAGCAAAGTCGTGTACCTGAACGTCGATCAGGACCGCGCCCGGGCCCTTGGCGTGAGCACCGCCAACCTGTCGAAGTTCTTGCAAAGCTCCCTGACCGGTTCCAGCGTCAGCCAGTACCGCGAAGACAACGAGTTGATCGAAATCCTGCTGCGCGGCACCGTGCATGAGCGTACCGAACTGTCGTTGCTGCCGAGCCTGGCGGTGCCCACCGACAACGGCAAAAGCGTCGCGCTGTCGCAGATCGCGACCCTGGAATACGGCTTCGAAGAAGGCATCATCTGGCACCGCAATCGCCTGCCCAACGTGACCATTCGTGCCGACATCTACGGTAAGGAGCAACCGGCGACCCTGGTGCAACAGATCATGCCGACCCTCGACCCGATCCGCGCGGAATTGCCTGACGGCTACCTGCTGGAAGTCGGCGGCACCGTCGAGGACTCGGCCCGCGGGCAGAACTCGGTGAAGGCGGGTGTGCCACTTTTCATCGTGGTCGTGCTGACATTGCTGATGCTGCAACTGCGCAGTTTCTCACGCACCGCGATGGTGTTTTTGACAGCGCCATTGGGACTGATCGGCGTGACCCTGTTCCTGATGGTGTTCCGTCAACCGTTCGGCTTCGTCGCCATGCTCGGGACCATCGCGCTGTCCGGGATGATCATGCGCAACTCGGTGATCCTGGTGGACCAGATCGAACAGGACATCGCCGCCGGGCTCAAACCGTGGCAAGCGATCATCGAGGCGACGGTGCGCCGGTTCCGGCCGATTGTGCTGACGGCACTCGCCGCGGTCCTGGCGATGATTCCGCTGTCGCGCAGCGTGTTCTTCGGGCCGATGGCAGTGGCGATCATGGGCGGGTTGATCGTCGCGACGGCACTGACGTTGCTGTTCCTGCCGGCGCTGTATGCGGCGTGGTTCAGAATCAAGAAAGACCCGGCCTGATTCCCCACGCAGGAGCAGCCTTCGGCAGTTCCTACAGGTATTGATCGTTCCCATGCTCTGCGTGGGAATGCCGCCATTGACGCTCCGCGTCAGCCTTTGATGTGAAGCGGAGCGTCACGGGATGCATTCCTTTGCTGCGCGTGGGAACGATCAAGATCGCGGCCTGCGGTAGCTCCTACAGGAATTTCAGAAGTCTCTGATATTGAGTCGCAGAGGGCTCAATGCTGTACTCCAGGCTCGGTTTGACGAGTTCTTGAGACAGTCGCAATGAAAAAGCCCCCCGCGCTGAAGGGCCGGACCGACCCGGTGTTCGACCTGTTGGCGCAATCACCTCACAAGGAACGCCTGTCGGATTACCTGGCGTTGCTAAAACCCCTGGATGACCAAGGGCGCTACTTGCCGTTTGATGATCTACGCTACCGCTGGGCACCAGGACTGGATAGCCATCTCTGTTGGGCACTGGTCAAGAAGGCCCGAACCGCCCAGTACGCCAGCCTGTTGCCATTGGGTGAACCGATCCAGTGGGGCAGTTTCGTGCTGACACCCGTCGCGCAGAAAGCCATTTCGGCGGTCGATCGGCAAGCCACCACTGCGGCGCTGGCGTACATGAGCAGCCAGATCGGCGAGCACGCGCATTTCAGTTATCTGCTCAATGATCTGATCGAAGACGAGGCCATCAGCAGCAGCCAACTGGAAGGTGCGGCCACCACCACGCGGGTGGCCAAGGACATGCTCAAGCGCAAACGCCTGCCGCGCACGCCGGACGAGCGAATGGTCATTGGTAATTACAAAATGATGAATTTCGCCTGGGACAAGCGTTACGAACCCCTGAGCGTCGAGCTGATCGCAGCGATTCATCGGGTGGGTGTCGAAGGTATCGATGACCCGCAATATGCGCCGGGGACCTTCAGGCTCAACGACAACGTCGTGGTGCAGGACGGTGAGGGCAACACCGTCCACACACCGCCTCCCGCAGCGGGGCTTGAGTCACGCTTGCAGGCACTGTCGACGTGGATCAACCAGTCCCACGACGCCTCTGATCAGGTTGATTACCTTCATCCGTTGATCAAGGCCATCGCGCTGCATTTTGCCCTGGGCTATGAGCATCCTTTTCGCGATGGCAACGGCCGTGTCGCACGGGCGCTGTTCTATTGGTTTATGTTCAAGAATGACTTTTCGGCCTTTCGCTACATAGCCATCAGCGTTTTGCTGCGTAACGCGCCGGTGAAGTACGGGCACTCGTATTTGCATACCGAGTCCGATGAGCTGGACCTGACTTACTTCATCGATTTCCAGTGTTCGGTCATCTTGCGGGCCGTCACCGGTTTTACAGAGGTCTATCGCAAAAGCCTGGCATACACCGAGCATTTTGACCGATGGCTGATGGCCTCCGGATTTTTTGACCAGCTCACCGAAAAACAGCGGGCTATTTATCAAGTGGCCAAGAGTGGGGTGGCGAAGGAGTTTACGGCGGCCAATGTGATGGACAATCTGAATTGCTCGTACAAAACAGCAGCGGCCACCCTGAACGGGTTGGTCGATCTGCAGGTGTTCGAGAAACGCAAGATGGGGCAGGAGTGGGTCTTCTTCTTGCGAACAGACCCGTAGGAACTGCCGAAGGCTGCGATCTTGATCGTTCCCACGCTCTGCGTGGGAATGCCGCCATGGACGCTCTGCGTCCGCTTAAAAAGTGACGCGGAGCGTCACGAGATGCATTCCTTTGCTGCGCGAGGGAACGATCAAACGACCTGCAGCGGGTTTACAGCGTACCAAACACTTTCTTGGCCAAACTGGTCGCCGCAGCAGCCGGGTTCTGGCGAATGGTTTCTTCCTGTTTGCCGATCATCTCGAACAAGCCGTTCAACGCCTGCTCCGTCACGTAGCTTTCGATGTTGGCGCTCTTCGCATCCACCACGCCCAACGTCGCCGCCTGGCCGGCGAACGAGTTGTATTGTTTGGCCAGGCCGACCTGGTCGGTGGCTTGCTTGACGATCGGCAGGAACTTGGCGCGGATCTGTTCGCGGCTGGATTTGTCCAGGTACTGGGTGGCGGAGTCTTTGCCGCCGCTGAGGATGCCCTTGGCGTCGGACACACTCATTTTTTTCACCGCATCGATGAGGATAGGCTGGGCCTGGGTCACGGCGGTTTCGGCCGCTTTGTTCATGCTGGTTTCCAGTTGATCAACCTGAGCGCCCATGCCGAAGGCTTTCATCTTGCTGGCGACTTTGCCCAGTTTGCCCGGCAGTTCGATCTTCACGTCCGGGTTGTTGCTGAAACCGCCCGGCGTGCCGAGTTGTTTGACGGCCAGTTGCGCGCCTTGGGTCAGGGCGTCTTTCAAACCACCCGTGGCGTCGTTTTGCGACAGGTCATTGAGGGACAGCGCCAGGGCGCTGGCGGAAATCATCAAGCCTGCGCACAGGCCGGCGAAGCGAAGGGTAGGGCGGAGCATGGCGGCTTCCTTGTACGAATAAGGGAAATTAGCGGACGGCGTCGACGCGGATTTTCAGTGGTTGCGGATCGTTGCCGTCGAGTTGCACGGCATGGTGCTCGGTGGTGATGAACATCAGTTCACCGTTCACCTCAATGCGCGCACTGACCGAATAACGATGACCGGGTTTGACCTGCGCCGGGTCGTAGCTCAGGTGAAACGGCAGCGGGACCTGGCCTTTGACCGGGCCTTTCTGCTCATCGAGCACCACGGCGGGGGCGTCGGCCAGGGACACGTCCTGCAGGCTGACGCTCAAGGTGGCGCTCGGCGGCAAGGCGATGCGTTGCAGATAGAACACTTCGCCATCGAGGCTGGTTTTGGCGCCAGGGTGCAGGGTTTGGCAGGCACCGAGCAGAGTGGTCAGGCAAACAAGCATCAGTTTTTTCATCGAGGGCCTCTAAGACATTGGCGCCAGCAGGAACCTGGCGCCCGGGGAATTTAGCGGATTTTGCGGTGCACGTCGAAATTCAAACAATCGGCTGGCCGATAAATGCAGATCAGCGGGCCGAAACTTCTTTAAATCCAAACGGCACGAGTACGGCGAGATCGGGGTAGACAGAGATATCCTGGCCAAATCGGTTTTCCATGCCTTTCAATGTGTAACGTTTGCCGGGGACTACTTGTGCCGGATCGTAATTCAGATAAAACGCCGTGGCTGTTTCTTCATCGCACTGTATACGCACCAGTTCCGCGCCCGGTTCATTATGTTCATGGGCGCGGATGGTAATCGCTTGATCGCGCTCGACAAGTTTTGGCTGTTGCGCCTCAACATAAAGTTGCCCGATCGGACTCAGGTGAAGTGTCTGGTAATGGGGCGCCTTGTCGACAGTAATAAAGTAGTCAAGGTCCAGTAACAAGGGCTGGCGATTATGGCTGAGTTGAACATTGACCTGATATTTGACGCTCACATCTTCATAGTTGTGCGGGAATGAAAAATTCCACTGCCCGTCCGCGATGTCGGGATGAATCCGGTTCATGACAGTGATGGGGCGGGAGGCATTAATGATTTGAATGTTGATGCGTGTCTCACGCTCGCCCTCCGTCGGCACGGAATAAAAAGGCGGGAGCTTGAATGTCAGGGTGATAGTCGAGTTGTTATTCATCGCGATGTCCTTATCGTGATAATGAAAAAACTCAATTTATCCGTTAATTAACTAATAAGGAAACGTCCGTGTTTCCTTGTTAGTTGTCGGGAAGTTACAACGGGCTGGCGTCCGCCGCATCTTCACTGCGATGCAACGCCACCTGACGGATCGACAAGCGAATCTCCGCCGGCAATACGCGCTTGGCCGCGCCTTCTGCCAACTCGCCGAGCAACTCGTGATAGCTCAGCTTGCCAGCCTCATCGCGCTTGAGTACGTCGAGGTCAAGCAGGGTCTGGATAAAGTGACGGAACAGGCTCTTATCGAAGAACTCCGGGGCATTCAGGCCATGCAGGATCGACAGGCGCTGGGCCATGACTGTGCACAGGTCTTCCAGCTCTTCGGCGCTGATGCTGTTCTGGCCGCTGTTGAGCAGCAGGGACACCGTCATGTAGAAGCGTTGCAGGGTCTGGGCGATGCTTTTCGACAGCAGGGTCAGCAGCACGAAATGCCGCGAGCTAGGCGCCGGACGCAGGAACACATCGTTCTCGAACCGCAGCAGGCCTTGCTCGACAAAGGCTTCAAGCCATTGATCGACCACCGCCTCCAGTTCATCCATGGACCAGCGAATGAACAGTTCCGATTGCAGGTACGGATACAGCGCGCGGGTGTAGCGCAGGATCTGTTCGCGGCTCATGCGCGACGCGCTCTGGAAGAAGCTCGCCAGCAACGCCGGCAGCGCGAAGATGTGCAACACGTTGTTGCGGTAGTAGGTCATCAGGACGGCGTTCTGCTCGTCCAGGTACAGAATCTTGCCCAAGGCATCGCTCTGCTCGGACAGCAGATCCATGTCCTTCACGTGCTCGATCAGCGCGCGACCGTCACCTTCCGGCAACGTGGTGTGCGGCGAGTATGGGACCTTGCGCAACAGCGCCAGATACAAATCAAGCACCCGCGCCATCGCACGATCATCCAGTGCCAGACGGCTGGTGGACAGCAGCGCCAGCGCCACCAGGTTCACCGGGTTGATCGCCGCTGCTTCGTTCAGATGCTGTGCGACTTTCTCGCCGAGGCGGTTAGTGGTTTCGTTGAGCCAGGCCGGTTTGTACTGCAGGCCCAGTTCCTGTTGGCGCCAGTCCGGCTGTTCGCTGTCGAGGAATTCCGCGAGTTTGATCGGCTCACCGAAGTTCACCGCCACCTGGCCGAAGCGCTGCTTGAGGGCGCCGATGACTTTGAAGATGTCGAAGATCGACTCTTTCTTCTTGCTCGCGCCACGCAGTTCGCCGAGGTAGGTCCGGCCTTCCAGGACACGCTCATAACCGATGTACACCGGGATGAACACGATGGGCATGCGCGACGAACGCAGGAAACTGCGCAGGGTGATCGCCAGCATCCCGGTTTTGGGTTGCAGCATGCGCCCGGTGCGCGAACGACCGCCCTCGACGAAGTACTCGACCGGGAAGCCCTTGGTGAACAGGGTGTGCAGGTATTCGTTGAACACCGAGGTGTAGAGCGGGTTGCCCTTGAAGGTGCGGCGCATGAAGAACGCGCCGCCGCGACGCAGCAGGCTGCCGATCACCGGCATGTTCAGGTTGATGCCCGCCGCAATGTGCGGCGGGGTCAGGCCGTTGCGGAACAGCAAGTAGGACAGCAGCAGATAGTCGATGTGGCTGCGATGGCAGGGCACATAAATGACTTCGTGACCCTGGGCGACTTTCTGCACGCCTTCGATGTGGTTGACCTTGACCCCGTCGTAGATCTTGTTCCAGAACCAGCTCAGCACCACTTCCAGGAAACGGATGGCGGTGTAGGTGTAGTCCGAGGCGATCTCGTTGCCGTAGCGCAGGGCCTGGGCCTTGGCTTTCTCCGGGGAGATGTTCTCGCGCTCGGCTTCGTCGAGGATCGCTTGCTTGACCAAAGGCTGGTTGAGCAGGCCTTTGACCAGGTTGCGGCGGTGGGAAATGTCCGGGCCGATCACCGCAGCCTTCAGGTTGCGGAAGTGCACCCGCAGGATGCGCTGGGCCATGCGCACGGTGCGCTCGTGGCCCTTGTTGTGCTCGATCAGCTCGCGCAGATGGATCGGCGCCGAGAACTGCACCCGAGTCTTGCGCCCCAGCACGATGATGCTGAGCAAGCGGCGCAAACGCCCGGTGACCGCCCAGCTGTCGGCGAACAACAGCTTCCACGGGCTCGACTCGCTGTCCGGTGACTGGCCCCAGAACACGCTGACCGGAATGATCTGCGCATCTTCGGCAGCGTTCTGGCTCAGGGCGCTGACCAGGCGGGTCAGGGTCGGCGGCGCGCCGCGTTTGTCCTGGCGGCCGAGCCAGTCGGGCTCCGGCGTCAGGTAGAAGAACGCGGCAGGTTCCAGCAGATTACCCACCGACACCGGCAGCACCGGGCGCGGCAAGCCGGCCTTGGTGCACTCGGCGTCGACCACGGCCAGGTCGGTCAGCGAAGGGTTTTGCAGGACGTAGAACACCGGACGGCTGCGGTCGAGGTTGAGGGTAAGGGACGACTGGTTGATCGTCTCCGAGCGAACCCAGAGGTACAACAGTCGGCGCAGGGTGCCAAACACAAGACGACGGAACGGGGAGCGGGTCATACGGCTTCTGCGTGAGTGAATAAAACCGAGCAGTTGCTCGGGGGGCGGACAGTGTGCCGTATTCGCCGAAAATCGGCAAAAAAGCACTCATCCAATCTGTAGTTGAGAGTTTTCGCGCCTGTCATATACTCGACCGCTCAAAATAAAAAGAAGAGGGACTGATACATGGCAACGCGCGAAACCGGCAATGTGAAGTGGTTCAACGACGCCAAGGGCTACGGCTTTATTCAACGCGAGGACGGGGTGGACGTGTTCGTGCACTACCGCGCGATCCGTGGCGAAGGCCACCGTTCGTTGGCTGAAGGACAGCAGGTTGAATACGCCGTGGTGACGGGGGAGAAGGGGTTGCAGGCTGAGGATGTGGTGGGGTTGTAGACCCGATTCCCGGATTACGCATGACCTGACCGATCGTTCCCACGCTCTGCGTGGGAATGCATCCCGGGACGCTCCGGGTCCCTTCAACGGCCGAACGCGGAGCGTGGGAACGATCAAAATCACCTGTAGGAGCGAGGCTTGCCCGCGAAGCTTTTAGCGCCAGTGATGACGCCTTCGCGGGCAAGCCTCGCTCCTGCAGGTTTGTGGTGATGCTGCTTTTACGCGGTTTTCCAGGTGATCTCTTCTTCACCATCAACGCTGATACGCATCCAGCGATCCGCCGCTTCTTCACCTTCTTCCTCGACCCACGTACCCGGCGCGCAACGCACTTCGACGTTCAACGCGGCAAAGGCTGCACGGGCGCAGGCGATGTCGTCGTCCCACGGGGTCTGGTCGCTTTCCAGGTACAGGCTGTTCCATTTGCCCACGGCTTTCGGCAGCCAGGTCACGGGTACGTCGCCGGCCTTGCACTTGTAGGTCTGGCCTTTCTTTACCCACTCGGTGCAGGTGCCGAGCGCGGTGTTCAGCCACTCTGCGACGGCTTTGTAGTCGACGTCGGCGTCTTTCAGGTAAATCTCGATATCGGGTTGGCGCATGGATGTCCTCACTGCGGTCTTGAAAAATCCATTCGCGGATTTAGCCGGCCTCAAGCTGTTGCTCAAGACCAAAAATTATTGAAGTACGAAGTAATCGTAACGCATCGACACGGTGACCTCGAACGGCTCGACCTGCTCGATGACGGCGGCGCGGCGTTCGGCACTGGCGCGCCAGCCGTGGGGCGTCATGGCTAACAGGTTGGCACGATCCTGACCACTTTCCAGTATCAGTTTGAATTCCAGGGTTTCGCTGTGCGCCAAAGCCATGCCTTCCGGCACCAGGGCCAGGTGCTTGTCGTCGGTGTACTCGCGCACTTCGTCGTACAGGCTTTCGCGCAATTCCATCAGGTGGCCGCTGGTCGGGCCGACTTTCATCAAACCGCCGCCGGGGCTGAGCAAGCGCTTGGCTTCTTCCCAGTCCAACGGGCTGAAGACACTGGCGAGAAACTGGCAACTGCCGGACGCCAACGGCACCCGCGCCATGCTGGCGATCAACCAGGTCAGCTCGGGGTTACGTTTGCAGGCACGTTTGACCGCTTCCTTGGAGATGTCGAGGGCGTAGCCGTCAGCATTCGGCAAGGCCTCGGCGATTTGCGCGGTGTAGTAACCCTCGCCACAACCGATGTCGAGCCAGCGCTGGGGCGCGTATTGCGCCGCCAGTTCCGCCAGGCGCTTGGCCACCGGCGCGTAATGCCCGGCGTTCAAGAAATCGCGGCGGGCCTCGACCATCGCCAGGTTATCCCCAGGGTCGCGGCTGTTCTTGTGCTGCACCGGCAACAGGTTCAGGTAACCCTGGCGCGCGCGGTCGAATCGATGCCCGGCGGGGCAGGCCACGCCGTTGTCCACCGCGTTCAGCGGTTCGCTGCAGATCGGGCAGGCAAGCATCAGGCGAGCAACTTGATCAGGGTCTGGTAGTAGATTTCGGTCAGCACGTCGAGGTCAGCGGCCAACACCCGCTCGTTGACCTGATGGATCGTCGCGTTGACCGGCCCCAGCTCAACCACTTGGGTGCCCATGGTCGCGATAAAGCGCCCGTCAGAGGTGCCGCCGCTGGTGGACGCCTTGGTTTCGCGACCGGTGATGTCCTTGATGCTCGACGCCACGGCATCCAGCAACGCGCCCGGTTCGGTGAGGAACGGCAGGCCCGACAGCGCCCAATCCACGTGCCAGTCCAGGCCATGCTTGTCGAGGATGTCAGCGACGCGCTTTTGCAGGCCTTCGACGGTGGATTCGGTGGAGAAGCGGAAGTTGAACACCGCCACCAGGTCACCCGGAATCACGTTGGTCGCGCCGGTGCCGGAGTTGACGTTGGAAATCTGGAAGCTGGTCGGCGGGAAGAAATCGTTGCCGTGGTCCCAATGCTCGGCGGCCAGCTCGGCCAGGGCCGGGGCAGCGAGGTGGATCGGGTTCTTTGCCAGGTGCGGATAGGCCACGTGGCCCTGAATCCCGCGCACGGTCAGCTTGGCGCCGAGGGAGCCGCGACGGCCGTTCTTGACCACATCACCGACCAGCGTCGTGCTCGACGGCTCGCCGACGATGCACCAGTCCAGACGTTCCTTGCGCGCGGCGAGGCGTTCGATCACGGCTTTGGTGCCGTGGTGCGCCGGGCCTTCTTCATCGCTGGTGATCAGGAACGCGACCTTGCCCTTGTGGTCCGGGTAGTCGGCGACGAAACGCTCGGCGGCCACGGTCATGGAGGCCAGGCTGCCTTTCATGTCCGCCGCGCCACGCCCGCAGAGCATGCCGTGTTCGTCGATCAGCGCGTTGAACGGATCGATCTGCCAGGCCGTCACCGGACCGGTCGGGACCACGTCGGTGTGACCGGCGAAGCACAGCACCGGACCGTCGTGTTTGCCGTGGGTGGCCCAGAAGTTATCCACATCTTCGATGCGCATTGGCTCAAGCATGAAACCGGCATCGCCCAGGCGCTGCATCATCTGCTTCTGGCAATCGGCGTCGACCGGCGTCACGGACGGACGGCGGATCAGGTCGATGGCGAGTTGAAGGGTCGGCGAAAGGTCGGCGTGGGCCGTCATGGAAAACTCCGGAAGCTCGATTTGTAGGAGCGAGGCTTGCCCGCGAAGAACGATAATGCGGTGTATCTGTTACACCGAGTCGCTTCATTCGCGGGCAAGCCTCGCTCCTACGGGGGTTAGGCTGGGCGCGCAAAATGGCGGTTATCTTAAAGCAAAACGGCGGCCATTGGCCGCCGTTTAGTGCATCTGGACTGATTTAGACGGCTGGTAGCGGCTCAGCCTCGGCGGCCGGTTTCGGCAGCGAAGACAGGAACGCCATGATCAGCGCCGCCAGGTACGGCAGCGACTGCACCAGCAACATGATCACCCAGAAGCGGATGTCGTTGCTCGGCAGGCCCTGCACCAGGAAGATCCCCAGCGCAGCGCCCCACAACAGCAGCATGATGAACACCTCTTCCCGCGCCTCCGAAATCGCCACCCAGAAGCCGTGGTTGTCGGCGTTTTTCGGCGTACGGAAGAACGGAATGCTGCTGGTGAAGAAGCCGTACAGCACCGCTTTGGCGATGGTGTGCGACAACGCCAGCCCGGCCAATGCCGCGCAGAACGCATCTTTCAGGTTGACCCCAACTGCACGGCGGTACAGGAAGATGATCTTGGCCACCTTGAACACGAACAGCGCCAACGGCGGGATCGCGAAGATCAGCAGCGGTGGATCGACCCGTTGCGGCACGATAATCATCGCCGCCGACCACAACAGCGCGCCGACGGTGAAGAAGATGTTCATGCCATCCGCGACCCACGGCAACCAGCCCGCGAGGAAGTGGTAACGCTGGCCACGGGTCAGCTCGGTGTCCTTGCCGCGCAGCAGGCTGGCGGTGTGACGCTTGATGATCTGAATCGCGCCATAGGCCCAGCGGAAACGCTGTTTCTTGAAGTCGATAAAGGTATCCGGCATCAGGCCCTTGCCGTAGCTGGTGTGGTAATACGCCGCCGACAAGCCTTTCTCGAACACGCGCAGACCCAACTCGGCGTCCTCACAGATGCACCAGTCAGCCCAGCCAAGCTCCTCGAGCACCGAACGCCGGGTCATGGTCATGGTGCCGTGCTGGATGATCGCGTCACGGTCGTTACGGGTGACCATGCCGATGTGGAAGAAACCTTTGTATTCCGCGTAGCACAGCTTTTTGAAGGTGCTTTCGTTCTGGTCGCGATAATCCTGTGGCGATTGCACCACGGCGATTTTCGGATCGGCGAAGTGCGGCACCATGTGCTTGAGCCAGTTCGGGTCGACGCAGTAGTCCGAGTCGATCACCGCAATCACTTCGGCATCCTTGGCGGTGTGCGGGATCAGGTAATTCAGCGCGCCACCCTTGAAACCGGCCAACGGGGCGACGTGGAAGAACTTGAAACGCGGACCGAGGGTTTCGCAGTAATCGCGCACCGGTTCCCAGACCGCCGGGTCCTTGGTGTTGTTGTCGATGATCAGGACTTCGAAGTCTGGATAATCGAGGTTGGCCAGGGCGTTGAGGGTCTGTTTGACCATCTCCGGCGGTTCGTTGTAGCACGGTACGTGAATCGAGACTTTCGGTCGGTAGTCCGAATCCCCCACGACCGGCAGGAATTCTCGCCGGCGCTTGTGGGTCCAGACCGCTTCGGCCAGTTCATGGGCTTCGGTCAGCAATACGATAAACACCCCGAGCGCACCGAGGGCGAGCAAGAAGCCCACCGTCAGGCTGAACCAGGTGCTGTATTGCTGGCTGTAGTCGTAGCCGATCCACACCAGAACCGAACCGCACAAAAACGCGATAAAGGTCAGGAAGGTGCGGCCCCGTTGACGCAGGGCCGAGCCGTCGATCATCAGCAAGGTCAGGGACAACAGCGCCAACACGGCCGAGCCGATCGCCAGTACCCGCCACTGCGGGATCGCCACGACCGGGCCTTCGAAGTTGAATTTCTGCTGACGCGCGGCGTTGAACACGCCCCAGTAAGCGCCCACCGAACCTTCGTCCGTGGCCTTCCACGGCTGGTCAAACGCTTCGATCACGAAGTAGTTGAAGCCTTGGCGATTGAGCTTGTTAACCAGTGTGCGCAGGTAGATCGCCTGATCCGCCGGGCTCGAATCGGTGCCGCCACGCATGCGGCCGTTGCTCGGCCAGCCAACCTCCGACAGCAGCAGCGGTTTTTTCGGGAACATCTTTTTCAGGTCCCGGGCGCGGTCGAGGACGAACTGGCCGGCCTTGTCCACCGGAACGAATTCCCAGTAAGGCAGAACGTGCGCGGCGATCAGGTCGACGTGCTTGGCCAGTTCCGGGTGTTCTTCCCAGACGTGCCATTGCTCGGACGTGGTCACCGGCACTTTCACGGCGGCGCGCACGCGGTCGAGGATGACGCTGAGTTCCGCTGCGGTAATTTCCTTACGGAAGATCGCCTCGTTACCAACCACCACGCGAACCACGCTGCGGGAAGTGTTGGCCAGTTCGATGGCGCGCAGGATCTCGCGTTCGTTGCGTTCCTGGTCCGGGCTGATCCAGATCCCCAGGGTCACCCGCAGGCCGAACTCTTCCGCCAGTTTGGGGATGTCCTGCAGCGTGCCATCGACCGAGTAGGTGCGGATGTTGTCCGTCAGCTTGCTCATGATCTCCAGGTCGCGACGCATTTCATCGTCGGACGGGTATTGGTCTTTCTGCGGGTACTGGCCTTGTTGGAACGGCGAGTAGGAAAAACCGGAGATCTGTTCAGGCCAATTGGGGGCGGTGACCGGGCGGTTGATCAACGCCCAGAAGCCGGTAAACAAGGCTGCGATGGCAAGCACCACGACCAGGTTGAGTCCAAATTTACGCGATGACATAGCTTTTTCGGGTTCCAGAGGCTGTGGAACGAAGGAACGGTCGGCATGCTGCCAAGGGGCGCGCATCCTACACCGTGCTTCCGCTTACCGTACAGGCGGCAGCGAAAAGTCTGACGTTGGGCAATCCGCTTTCACATAAGTTCTTACACTTGTCGCTTGTAGCTTAGAACTTGTCGCTGCGTGGCCCTATAATGCGCGCCGGTTTTTGGGGTAATGGTCATGAGTACAGAAGATCCGCGGTTTGCCGGCATCGCTCGGTTGTATGGCATTGAAGGCCTGGAGCGCTTGCGCGCGGCCCATGTGGCGATTGTCGGCGTCGGTGGCGTCGGTTCCTGGGCGGCGGAAGCCGTGGCCCGCTGTGGTGTGGGCGAGATTTCGCTGTTCGACCTGGACGACGTCTGCGTCAGCAACGCCAACCGTCAGTTGCACGCGCTGGACAGCACTGTCGGCAAACCCAAGGTCGAGGTGATGGCCGAGCGCCTGCGAGGGATCAACCCGGATTGCACGGTGCACGCGGTGGCGGATTTCGTGACCCGCGAGACCATGGCCGAGTACATCACGCCGAACATCGATTGCGTGATCGACTGCATCGACAGCGTGAATGCCAAGGCTGCGCTGATCGCCTGGTGCAAGCGGCGCAAGATCCAGATCATCACCACCGGTGGCGCGGGCGGGCAGATTGACCCGACGCTGATCCAAGTCTGCGACTTGAACCGCACTTTCAACGACCCGTTGGCCTCGAAAGTGCGCTCAACCCTGCGCCGGGACTACAACTTCTCCCGCACCGTGACCCGCCATTACAGCGTGCCGTGCGTGTTCTCCACCGAGCAACTGCGCTACCCGAAACCGGATGGCAGCATTTGCTTGCAGAAGAGTTTTGTCGGCGATGGCGTGAAACTGGACTGCGCCGGTGGGTTCGGCGCGGTGATGATGGTGACAGCGACGTTCGGCATGGTCGCGGCGACCAAGGCTGTGGATAAGATTGTGGCGGGTGTGCGGCGCCCGGCGGATCGCATCAAACCTGCCTGACCTCCATGACCTGACAAAACCTGTAGGAGCGAGGCTTGCCCGCGAAGGCGTCGTACCTGACACACCGCTTTCGCGGGCAAGCCTCGCTCCTACAAGGGCGCAGCCAACTCATTCATCCGCTGTAACACGGCATTGAGGCCGTTACTGCGCGAAGGCGACAACTGCCGGCTCAATCCAAGCTGATTGAACCAATCCGGCAAATCCACCTGCTGCAACTCAACCGCCGACAACCCATTGACCCGGGCCAGCAGCAACGCCACCAACCCGCGAATCAACCGCGCATCGCTGCTCGCAGCGAACTGCCAATGTCCATCCTGCAATGCCCCAACCAGCCACACCTGGCTTTCACAGCCATGCACCCGGTTAGCCTCGACTTTATCCACATCGCTCAACGCCGGCAGGCGCTCGCCCCATTGCATCAGCAGGCGCGCCCGTTGTTCCCAGCTCCCGGCCTGCTGAAAGGCTTCCAGTGCCGTAACGGCATCGGCCGGCATACTCATCGCAACAGCTCCAGCGCCTGATCCAGCGCTTCAAAGAACCGCTCCAGATCCTCGGAATCGTTGTACAACGCCAACGACACCCGAATCGCCCCGGCCAATTCGAAGCTTTTAAGCAACGGCATGGCGCAGTGGTGACCGGCGCGCACGGCGATCCCTTGTTCGGTCAGCAGATGCGCCAGATCCGAGTTATGCACACCTTCGACGACAAAGCTGGCCAGTGCCAATTGCGGTTTGCCCAGCAGGCGAATGCCGTTGCGCGCCTCTAGGCCTTTCAACAGATAGTCGTGCAGCGCCGCTTCGTGGGCAGACACAGCGTCTTGATCCAAGCCGGAGAGGTAATCCAGGGTCGCCCCAAGGCCGATCACGCTGGCAATCGGCGGCGTACCGGCCTCGAAACCCAACGGCGCCGGGCGGAAGCGGGCGTCGTGGTAGTTGGCGTCCAGCACCATTTCGCCGCCGAATTGCCACGGTCGCAGCTGTTCAAGGGCTGTATTGCGCCCGAACAGCACGCCCAGGCCATCGGGGCCGTAGAGCTTGTGGCTGGAAAATACATAGAAGTCGCAACCCAACGCCTGCACGTCATGACGACCATGGACCACGCCTTGGGCGCCATCGATCACGGTCAGGGCGTTGTGCGACTTGGCCATTGCCAGCAACTCAGGCAATGGCTGCCAGACGCCGAGCACGTTGGACAGCTGACTGACCGCCAGCAAACGGGTGCGCGGGCCGATCAGTTGCGCGGCGGCTGCGAGGTCGATCACGCCGTTGGCATCCAGCGGCAATACCACCAGTTTCAAGTCGCGACGCAGGGCCAGTTGCTGCCAGGGCAGCAGGTTGGCGTGATGCTCCAGAGCGCTGATGACAATTTCATCGCCCGGGTTGAATAGGTGTTCCAGGCCATACGCCAGGAGGTTCAGCGCGGAGGTCGCGCCGTGAGTAAAAATGATCTGCCCGCAATCGCCCGCGTTGAGCCATTGCGCGACTTTGTTGCGGCTGTCCTCGAACGCCTGGGTGGCGTGGGCGCCGGGCAAGTGTTGCGCCCGATGCACGTTGGCTGCGCCATTGGCGTAGTAATGCGCCAGGGCATCCAGAAGGGCTTGAGGCTTTTGTGTGGTGGCGGCGTTGTCCAGGTAGGTCTGGTCTTGCCGTTGCAGAGCGGCGATGGCCGGAAAATCGGCGCGCCAGGGAGAAGGAATCATCATGCTATCGGGCCCTGGTAAACATGGGCGGGGGGAACGCCTGACCTTGCCCTTGACCTTGATGTTGATCTTGATCTTGATCTTGATCTTGTAGGAGCGAGGCTTGCCCGCGAAGCTTTTGGCGGCCTCAAAGGCCCCTTCGCGGGCAAGCCTTGCTCCTACAAGGGCAGGGCGCAGGTATCGTCGAACGCTCTGCTTAGTTGTGAGCGTGCAGCGCTTCGTTCAGTTCGATGGCCGATTTGTGGGTTTTGCATTCCACGGCACCGGTTTCCGAATTGCGACGGAACAGCAGGTCAGGTTGACCGGCCAGTTCACGGGCCTTCACCACCTTGACCAGTTTGTTGTGCTCGTCCAGCAGCGCAACCTTGGTGCCGGCGGTCACGTACAGGCCCGACTCAACGGTGTTGCGGTCGCCCAACGGGATACCGATACCGGCGTTGGCGCCGATCAGGCAGCCTTCGCCCACCTTGATCACGATGTTGCCGCCGCCCGACAGGGTGCCCATGGTCGAGCAACCGCCGCCCAGGTCCGAACCCTTGCCGACGAACACGCCAGCCGAGACGCGACCTTCAATCATGCCCGGGCCTTCGGTGCCGGCGTTGAAGTTGACGAAACCTTCGTGCATCACGGTGGTGCCTTCGCCCACGTAGGCGCCCAGGCGGATACGCGCCGCGTCAGCGATACGCACGCCGGCCGGGACCACGTAGTCGGTCATTTTCGGGAACTTGTCCACCGAGAACACTTCCAGCAACTCGCCACGCAGGCGGGCTTCGAGTTGATGCTCGGCCAGTTCGGCCAGATCGATGGCGCCCTGGCTGGTCCAGGCGACGTTCGGCAGCAGCGGGAACACACCGGCCAGGTTCAGGCCGTGGGGCTTGACCAGACGGTGGGACAGCAGGTGCAGCTTGAGGTAAGCCTCAGGCGTGGAGGTCAGTTGAGCGTCGTCGGCCAGAATGGTCGCGACCAGCGGCTTGTGGCTTTCGGCCAGACGGGTCAGCAATGCAGCCTGGCCGGCATCGACGCTTTTCAGTGCTTCAGCCAGTTGCGAAGCCTGGGCGGTGGTGAACGCGATGGCCTGGTTGCCTTCGGTGTAACCCAGCACTGGCGCGATGGCCGCGACCAAATCGGCCGACGGGTTGAGCAGTGGCTGTGCGTAAAACACTTCCAGCCAGGCGCCTTGACGGTTTTGAGTGCCGACGCCGAAGGCCAGGCTGAACAGGGAATTGGACATGTTGAGACCTCTAACAAAAAGGAACGGGCTGCCTTACTTGAGTGCGGCCGCGTAGATATCTGGCTTGAAGCCAATCAGGGTTCGGTCACCGAGATCAAGCACCGGGCGCTTGATCATCGAGGGTTGTGCCAGCATCAGTTCGATGGCTTTCGCTTGGTCGAGATCGGCTTTGCGTTCGTCGTCGAGTTTGCGAAAGGTCGTGCCTGCACGGTTCAACACCACTTGCCAGCCGTGCTCGTCGCACCATTGGCTCAGGTGTTCACGGTCGATTCCGGCCGTCTTGTAATCATGAAAGTCATAGCTGACAGCGTGTTCATCGAGCCAGGTGCGCGCCTTTTTCATGGTGTCGCAGGCTTTGATGCCGAAAAGGTGCAACGTTTTACTTGAAACGGTCAAGGAATTGCCCCCTTTACAGGTGCTGGAAAAAAATGGTGACGGATTATGCCATGGCCTTCCGGTTAAAGCGCAAAACCTGATGTGGGGTTGCGGGCTGCACGGGCCTGCCAGCAGTCTAGGCGGCAAATATGGCACTTCAAGGATACCTGTCTGATCCCGCTGATGCGGGTCGGCGGGTCACGCCCGATCGGAGGAGAGCCCGTGCCATTGGTGCAAACCGGCGCGGGCGTATTGTGCGAGGTGTTGGGTGAGGTGGAGCTGAGTGAAGCCAGGCCAGGACAGTTCAAGTAGCAACTTAATTAGGCTCGTAGGGGTACATGGAACTGATCAATTCTTTATCCAGTTCGCTGAGCGTTGTGTTCTGGACAATTTCAAACTCACCGTCGGTAAATTCCTTTTGGACCATGTAGTGCATGATTGACGTGGTGTCGTAAGGCGTTCGACGTACGGACGCTGGAGGATATGTCGCAAAGAAATTCTGATGGATTTCATCTCTCGATACATTGAGTGCCCGGCCGTAATCTTCGTAAACCTTTTCTTTATTCCAAGGGATCTTTGATTCTGGATGTAAATGTTCATGCAGCAGTCCCAAGGCATGTCCGAATTCATGCAGCACCATGGCCTCAAACCCCTCGTCCGCAGGTTTGACGGCGATGTACATGGTCGGCTTGGACATCGTTCTGAAAAGCAGCGCATCAGTGCCGATGCTTGAAGCGTTTCGAGAGGTGTTGGTGGAGATTCTGATGTCCCCGTCATTCACGGGGCTGAACTCGATAAGCAGGTTGACGTATTGATCCCATTGCCAAATTACATGTTCGATGGCATTGCGCAGTTCGGCGGTTGGGTTGTCGGTAAAAGATATTCTCAATAACCGGTGCGACGCCCAGTGTTTGTGAAAAGTGGCGGTCGCACGTCTGCCGCGTTCCCCGGATGACTTTTTTCCGGCATTGTCCGGGTTTTCAGCAATGGCAGTGTCGTAGGCTTCTTGTTTGTCGACGTGTCGTATCACTGTACAGAGGAGAGGCAGGGTCATATTAACCTCCATGTTTCGTTGGTTGTTGTCTCAATGGGCGAGATTGAAATCAAATCCTCTCCATATAAGAGGACTTGATTGTGGGTCGGGCCAGCCTGGGCAGGTCAAGTAAGTCCAGGTTCGATGATAAAACCTGTGTTCTTTGCGTCCGGGCAAGGATAAGCCTCGGCCATGAACGCCTTGTCCTTTTCACTGAGCATCAGATTCAGGTCAATCTGAAGTGTCGTGGTCCTGGATTAAATCTTGATTGTCTGGACTGCGTATCAAAGCGTTTTAGTCGGGTGCGGGTGAAGTTTGTTATTAATCGATCGGCTGTTCGGCTTTTGGGTAAGCCTTGCGCATGTTTCGCCTGTCAAGTTTGCTGATGCGAGTGTTGTAGCCTACTTCCCAATCTCCCAGCGTGATTTCGTTGGGAATTGAATAGTGCATGATCGACTCCTTGTCGTAGGCACCGCTAAGAAGTCCGTTAGTGGGCAGAGTGCGGAACAAGTTGAAATCGACGTCATCCTCGGTCCATTTATCGAGTGTTTTATAAAACTCGTAAACCTTGGGTTTGTCCCAAGGGATATTCGCCTTGGGGTGCTGATGCTCGTGTTCGAGTCCCAAGGCATGTCCGAACTCGTGCAGCACGGTGGCTTCGAAATCGGTGCCGTCTGAAGGCGTGGCCAGGGTCAGGGTAGGCTGGTCTATCGGAATGCCTAAAGCATCGCTTCCAACAGCAGACGAGTTGTGCTCGGTGCCTGTCTGAATGCGGATGTCGCCGGGCAGGCTCGCGTCAAATGTGAATGTCAGGTTTGTGCTGGGCTGCCATTGCCGAATGATGCTTTCAATAGAATCTTGCAGGCATTGGGGCACCTCATTGAGAAAAGTGATGTTCAGGGTCCGGTAGTTTCCCCAGAACTTGCTCCAAGCACCAACGGAACGTTTACGTCTCCCGCCCGGGGCGGACTTTTTCTCGTTGGCCGGGTTTTCTGTAATAGCGGCCAGATAAGATGCTTCATCACTGATCGGCTTTATTACTTTGCAAGGGTTACGGTTCATGACTAACTTCCATGTGAGTTAAAAAGAATGCCTGAGTTGTTTTGGGTGTTCAGGTCCACGGAAGATTAAGCGAGAAAGACTGACTTGTTAAGTTTGAATAAGGTTGGAGCTGTTACTTGATGTTGGCAAGTTCCCGCACGGCATTGCACCGTGCAGGAAATCAATAACTTGTTACTTGCGGGTAATGAACGCGCGAATGCGTTCCGCCGCTTCAACGCACTCTGCCAGCGGTGCAACCAGGGCCATGCGGATGCGCCCGGCACCGGGGTTGAAACCCTCGACATCGCGGGACAAGTACGAACCCGGCACCACCGTCACATGCTCTTTGACAAACAAGTCACGGCAAAACGCTTCGTCATCGCCTTCAATATTCGGCCACAAGTAGAAACCGCCGTCGGGACGTTGCACGTCCATCACCGGGCTGAGGATTTCCAGCACCGCATCGTACTTTTCGCGGTACAGCGCACGGTTGGCGCGCACGTGCACTTCGTCATTCCAGGCGGCGACGCTGGCCAGTTGCGTCTGAACCGGCATCGCGCAGCCGTGATAGGTGCGATACAGCAGGAAGCCTTTCAGGATGTCGGCATCGCCAGCGACGAAGCCCGAGCGCAGCCCCGGCAGGTTGGAACGCTTGGACAGGCTGTGGAACACGACGCAACGCTTGAAGTCCTTGCGACCCAGTTCTACACAAGCGCTGAGCAGGCCTGGCGGCGGGGTTTGTTCGTCGAAATACAGTTCGCTGTAGCACTCGTCGGCGGCGATCACGAAGTCGTGTTCGTCGGCCAGGGCGATCAGCTTTTTCAGGGTTTCAACCGGGATCAACGCGCCGGTCGGGTTACCTGGGGAGCACAGGAACAGGATCTGGCAGCGTTTCCAGATGTCGGGCGAAACGGCGTCGAAATCCGGGTTAAAACCGTTTTCGTCCAGGCAGGGCAGGTAATGCGGCTTGGCCCCGGCGAGGAACGCGGCGCCTTCGTAGATTTGATAGAACGGGTTCGGGCTGACCACCAGCGCATCTTCGCCACGGTTGACCACGGTCTGGGTGAAGGCGAACAGCGCTTCTCGGGTGCCGTTGACCGGCAGCACATTGCGCGCCGGGTCGAGCCAGCCGTTCGGCACGTTGAAACGACGTTCACACCAGGCCGCAATTGCCTCACGCAGGGCCGGGATGCCGAGGGTGGTCGGGTACACGGCCATCTGATCCAGATTACTGGCCAGGGCTTCGGCGACAAAACTTGGCGAGCGGTGCTTCGGCTCGCCGATGGACAGCGCGATCGGGCGCTTGTCCGGGTTGGGCGTGACGCTGCCGAGCAGGGCTCGGAGCTTCTCGAACGGGTAAGGCTGCAACTGGTTCAGAGCGTTGTTCATGCGGGGCCTCTTCTAATGTGGGAGCGGGCTTGTGTGGCGAGGGGGCTTGCCCCCGTTCGGCTGCGCAGCAGTCGCAAAGCCATTGCATGCGGTGTGTCTGAGACACTACGGATGCAGGTTTTGGGGCCGCTTCGCGACCCAACGGGGGCAAGCCCCCTCGCCGCAGTAAAACCACCCCCACAGGGGAAATATGTTGGTTCAGATGCTGATGCGCGACAGTTTGATCTCGGGTTCGTGGCTGACGCTAAGCTGCTCGACGATCGCATCCTGCAAACGGCTGCACAGCAACGGGTCGGACAAAGGCTGGTTGTTGGCGTCGGTGATGAAGAACACGTCTTCCACGCGCTCGCCCAGCGTGGCGATCTTGGCGTTCTGCAGCGACAGGTCGAACTCCAGGAAAATCGTGCCGATCCTCGCCAGCAGGCCCGGGCGATCGGGGGCGCTGAGTTCCAGCACGGTCACCGGACGCTGGGCGTCGTTGTGGATCGTCACCTGGGGCGCAAAGGCGAAATGCTTGAGCTGGCGCGGCACCCGGCGCTGGATGATCGTCGGGTAGTCGTCCGGATTGCGCAGGGCCTCGGTCAGGCCGTCGCGGATCTGCTTGACCCGCGCCGGGTTGTCGCCGATCGAGTCGCCGTCGGTGTCGAGCACGATGTAGGTGTCGAGGGTGAACTGGCTGCTGGAGGTGATGACCCGGGCGTCGTGAATGTTCAGGTTGAGCTGGTCCATTGCGGCCACGGTCACGGCGAAGAAATCGTGCTGGTCCGGCGCATAGATGAAGATCTGCGTGCCGCCCTCGAATTCGCGCTGGGTGGTCTCCTTGATCAGCACCAGCGGCCCGCCATCGGCCGGCTGTTGCAGGATCGCGTCGCTGTGCCAGGCCACGTCGCCGGCGGTGTGGCGCAGGAAATAGTCATCACCCAGCTGCGCCCACAATTGCTCGACATCGTCCGGATCGGTGCCGCCGCGCACCAGGATATCCAGGGCGGCGCTCTGGGTCTGGCGGATCTGTTCTTCGCGGTCCACCGGATTTTCCAGACCGCGGCGCAAGGCACGCTTGGTCTCGGTGTAGAGCTGGCGCAACAGGCTGGCGCGCCAGGAATTCCACAGCGTCGGGTTGGTGGCGTTGATGTCGGCGACGGTCAGCACGTACAGGTAGTCGAGATGGGTTTCATCGCCGACGATCTGTGCGAAATCGTGGATCACCTGCGGGTCGGACAAGTCCTTGCGCTGGGCGGTGGTCGACATCACGAGGTGGTTTTGCACCAGCCAGACAATCAGGCGGCTGTCCCATGTCGGCAATTGATGGCGTTGGCAGAAGGCTTCGGCATCCACGGCGCCGATGTCCGAATGGTCGCCGTGGCGGCCCTTGCCGATGTCGTGGTACAGGCCGGCGAGGTAGATCAACTCGGGCTTGGGCAACTTGGCCATGAGCTTGCTGGCCAGCGGGAATTTTTCCGATACCTGGGTGTACTGCAACTTACGCAGATGCTTGATCAGGTTCAGGGTGTGGGCATCGACCGTATAGATGTGGAACAGGTCGTGCTGCATTTGCCCGACGATAAAGCCGAACTCCGGCAAATAGCGCCCGAGGATGCCGTAACGGTTCATCCGTCGCAGGTTGCGGTGGATGCCGATCTTGCATTTGAACAGTTCGATGAACAGGCTGGTGTTGCGGATATCGTTGCGGAAATCGTCGTCGATCAGGTGCCGGTTTTCCCGCAGCAGACGAATGGTATCGGCGCGCACGCCCTTGATTTCCGGCTGTTGGGCCATCAGCACGAAGATTTCGAGCATGGCGAACGGCGTGCGGCGGAACACGTTGTTGTTGCGTGCCTCGATGTAACCATCGTGCAGTTGGAACCGCGAATTGATCGGCTGCGGCGGCGCTTCATCTTCCGGCGCGAGGATGACTTCCTCGAAGTGCTGGATGATCAGGTCGCTGAGCTGGGCAATGCTCATGACCACCCGGTAATACTGCTGCATGAAGTTTTCGATGGCTTGCTTGGCGTCATCGCCTTCGAAACCCAGCAGCCCGGCAATGGAGCGCTGGTGGTCGAACAGCAAGCGGTCCTCGGAACGCCCGGCGAGCATGTGCAGGGCGTAGCGGACCTTCCACAGGAATTCCTGGGACGAGGCCAGCAGGGCGTTTTCGCTCTCCACCAGGAAACCTTCGCCGGCCAGGGCCCGCAGGTTCAGGGTGCCGTACTCACGGCGGGCGACCCAGAGAATCGTCTGGATATCCCGCAGGCCGCCGGGCGAGCCTTTGACGTTGGGTTCCAGGTTGTACTCGGTGTCGTTGTACTTGTGGTGACGGGCCTTCTGCTCGGCGCGCTTGGCCAGGAAGAAGTCCTTGCTCGGCCACATGTGCGCGGTGCTGGTGACGTCGAGCATGCGCTGGCGCAGGCGCTCGGGGCCGCAGATGGTGCGGCTCTCCATCAGGTTGGTGACGACAGTAAGGTCGGCGCGGGCCTCGACGGCGCATTCGTCCACCGAACGAACGCTCTGACCGACCTCGAGGCCGATGTCCCACAACAACGTGAGAAAACGTTCGATGGAATCGCGGAAAACTTCGTGGTCGGCGCTGTCCAGCAGGATCAGCAAATCAATGTCGGAGTAGGGGTGCAACTCGCCGCGACCGTAGCCGCCGACCGCGACCAGCGCGATGTCGGCGTCTTCGCTCCAGTTGAACTGCTCCCAGGCCTTTTGCAGGATGTTATCGACGAACCAGGCGCGATCCTCGATCAGCCGGCGAATGTCCCGGCCGCTGCGAAAGCGCCCGTCGAGCACCTCGCGGGCCTGGCGAATCGCCTTCTTGAAGGCCGCGATCGGGCTGGCCTTCAGGGCCAGTTCAGCCTGGAACTGGCCACGGTCGAAGAGTTCGGGATCCACCTGCGGCATCGATTGGCTTTCCTTTCTATAAGGCTAGGGGCAGAACGGGTCGATCAGGCCGAAACGCGCGGGATGGTGTCATCGGCGCGCAGGGTGAAGATCTCGTAGCCGGTGTCGGTCACCAGCAGGGTGTGTTCCCACTGGGCGGACAATTTGCGGTCCTTGGTGATCGCGGTCCAGCCGTCGCCCAGGACCTTGGTGTCGGCCTTGCCCTGGTTGATCATCGGCTCGATGGTGAACGTCATGCCCGCTTTCAGCTCCATGCCGGTGCCGGCGCGGCCGTAGTGCAGGATCTGCGGCTCTTCGTGGAACACCTTGCCGATGCCGTGGCCGCAGAACTCGCGAACCACCGAGAAACCGTTCTTTTCCGCGTGCTTCTGGATCACTTCACCGATGTCGCCCAGGCGGCAGCCGGGTTTAACGATTTCGATGGCCTTGTACATGCATTCCTGGGTGACCTGGGACAGGCGCTCGGCCCAGACCGGCACGGTGCCGACGTGGAACATGCGGCTGGTGTCGCCGTGGTAGCCGTCCTTGATCACGGTCACGTCGATGTTCACGGTGTCGCCATTCTTCAGCGGCTTCTCGTTCGGAATGCCGTGGCAGACCACGTGGTTGATCGAGGTGCAGATCGACTTCGGGAAGCCCTTATAGTTGAGCGGGGCGGGGATGGCTTGCTGCTCGTTGACGATGTAGTCGTGGCAGATGCGGTCCAGCTCTTCGGTGGTGACGCCCGGTTTGACATGTTCGGCAATCATTTCCAGCACATCGGCGGCCAGTTTGCCGGCGATCCGCATTTTTGCGATGTCCTCGGGGGTTTTGAGGGTGACGGTCATACAGGCTCTCTCTGCGCTCAACGGCGCTTACTAATTCGAAATGGGCATTGTGCGATCAAGCTTCGCGGCCCTGAAAAACGCGATTCTAACAGACGATCAGCGCAAATCTGAGCCTCTGTGCATCGCTTCTCTCTATAGATAGGCGCATTCTTGAGCGATTCCAAGGGCGTTTATAAAGGCGCGCGCCAGGAATCGAGAATCCGGGTTCCGTTTTTTGCAGCCCTGTGATATAAAATGCGCCGCTTTCCGGGGATACCCCGAGAAGCTTAAATCCACACACGTGTCGACACGATGACCTGGGTGCCTTCAGCTGATGCTGCTGGTTGGTCATTGGGATACGTGGAGGCCAAACCCGACTTATTAAGGAACTATCATGTCCCAAGTCAACATGCGCGATATGCTGAAGGCCGGTGTGCACTTCGGTCACCAAACCCGTTACTGGAACCCGAAAATGGGTAAATACATTTTCGGCGCGCGTAACAAGATCCACATCATCAACCTTGAAAAAACCCTGCCAATGTTCAACGAAGCTCTGACTTTCGTAGAGCGCCTGGCCCAGGGCAAAAACAAGATTCTGTTCGTCGGCACCAAGCGTTCCGCTGGCAAGATCGTTGCTGAAGAAGCAGCACGTTGCGGTTCGCCGTACGTCGATCACCGCTGGTTGGGCGGCATGCTGACCAACTTCAAAACCATCCGTGCTTCCATCAAGCGTCTGCGTGACCTTGAAGTGCAAGCCGAAGACGGTACTTTCGCCAAGCTGACCAAGAAAGAAGCGCTGATGCGCACTCGCGATCTTGAGAAGCTCGATCGTTCCCTGGGTGGTATCAAGGACATGGGCGGTCTGCCAGACGCACTGTTCGTTATCGACGTTGATCACGAGCGCATCGCGATCACCGAAGCCAACAAGCTGGGCATCCCGGTTATCGGCGTAGTCGATACCAACAGCAGCCCGGAAGGCGTTGACTACATCATCCCAGGCAACGATGACGCAATCCGCGCTATCCAGTTGTACATGGGTTCGATGGCTGACGCTGTAATCCGCGGTCGCAACCACGTTGCTGGCGGCACCGAGCAGTTCGTTGAAGAAGCTCCGGTAGCAGCAGCTGAGTAATTGACGCCTTGGCGTTGACTCAGTAAGCAAAAAGGGGGCTTGGCCCCCTTTTTGCCACCTCGAAAACCATTTGTCGGCAGCGCAGCTACAAGTTCTGTAACGTGCAGCGGCCTACAAGGGTGATTCGGGAAGAATTGAACGCCCGTTCGATCGGGTGGAATGGTTGATAACCTATCCAAGAGGATTTTTGAAATGGCAGAGATTACTGCAGCGTTGGTTAAAGAACTGCGTGAGCGTACTGGCGAAGGCATGATGGATTGCAAAAAGGCCTTGACCAAGGCCGGCGGCGACATCGAAAAAGCCATTGATGACATGCGTGCTTCGGGCGCCATCAAGGCTGCCAAGAAAGCTGGCAACGTTGCCGCTGAAGGCGCGATCGCTCTGAAAGAAGACGGTAAAACCGCCGTTCTGCTGGAAGTGAACTCGCAGACCGACTTCCTGGCTTTGCAGGATGACTTCAAGGCATTCGTTGCTTCCAGCGTTGAAAAAGCATTCGCTGACAAGCTGACTGATGTGGCTCCGCTGATCGAAGTTCAAGAAGCTGATCGCCTGGTTCTGGTCGGCAAGGTTGGCGAAAACGTCAACATCCGTCGCCTGGCACGCGTTGAAGGTGACGTTGTTGGTGGTTACCTGCACGGCAACAAGATCGGCGTAGCCGTTGTCCTGAAAGGCGGCACTGTTGAGCTGGCCAAGGACATCGCCATGCACGTAGCGGCGACCAACCCTGAATTCCTGCTGCCATCGGAAGTTTCCGCTGAAGCGGTTGAGCGTGAGAAGGGCGTGTTCCTGACCCTCAACGCCGACAAGATCGCTGGCAAGCCAGAAAACATCGTTGAAAACATGGTCAAAGGCCGTATCAGCAAGTTCCTGGCTGAGGCTTCCCTGGTTGAGCAGGCGTTCGTCAAGAACCCTGAAATCAAGGTTGGCGAACTGGCCAAGAAAGCCGGTGCTGAAATCGTTTCCTTCACCTACTTCAAAGTAGGCGACGGCATCGAGAAGCCGGTCGACAACTTCGCTGAAGAAGTTGCTGCCCAGCTGGCTGCCGCCAAGCAATAAGACGGTTTTTTAACTGTCGCCCTGAAGAGGCTGCCCGCTTACGCGCGCAGCCTCTTTTCAGATGGGCTACCAATTTTTATTGGTTTCCCTTTGGAACTGGCTTACAAAGCCATGTTCCGATGGCGCTGAAGCAGCGCCAAGCTAGAGTGAACGCCAGCTGTAAACAGCTCGCAAAGAATTTTTTAAAATACGCCGCAGGAGAGATTCGCAATGGCTCAGCAGGGCAGTGGTTATCAGGCTCGCTATAAACGCATTCTACTCAAGCTTAGCGGCGAGGCCCTGATGGGCTCGGAAGAGTTCGGGATCGATCCGAAAGTTCTGGATCGCATGGCGCTGGAAGTCGGCCAACTGGTCGGCATCGGTGTACAGGTCGGTCTGGTGATCGGTGGCGGCAACCTGTTCCGTGGGGCAGCGCTGAGCGCGGCCGGCATGGATCGGGTCACCGGCGACCACATGGGCATGCTGGCCACTGTGATGAACGCCCTGGCCATGCGCGACGCGCTGGAACGTGCCAATATCTCGGCCATCGTGATGTCGGCCATTTCCATGGTTGGCGTGACCGATCACTACGATCGCCGCAAGGCCATGCGTCACCTGAACGCCAAGGAAGTCGTGATTTTCGCGGCCGGTACGGGCAATCCGTTTTTCACCACGGATTCGGCAGCTTGCCTGCGTGCAATCGAAATCGATGCCGATGTCGTGCTCAAGGCGACCAAGGTCGATGGCGTCTACACCGCTGACCCATTCAAAGACCCGCATGCCGAGAAGTTCGATCATCTGACTTACGATGAAGTGCTGGATCGCAAGCTGGGCGTGATGGATCTGACGGCCATTTGCCTGTGCCGCGACCACAAGATGCCATTGCGCGTATTTAACATGAACAAGCCCGGCGCCCTGCTGAACATCGTACATGGCGGCGCTGAAGGGACCCTGATCGAGGAAGGCCAACAATGATCAACGAAATCAAGAAAGACGCTCAAGAGCGCATGCAGAAATCCCTGGACTCTCTGAACCATGCATTTGGTCAGATTCGTACCGGCAAGGCTCACCCAAGCATTCTGGGCAGCGTGATGGTGCCGTACTACGGCACAGACACGTCCATCACCCAAGTGGCCAACATCACCGTAAAAGACTCCCGGACCCTTCAGGTCGTGGCGTTTGAGCGCAACATGCTCGCGGCAGTCGACAAAGCGATCCAAAGTGCCGGTTTGAACCTCAACCCGACCAACCTGGGCGAGTTGCTGCTGATCTCCATGCCTGCCCTGACTGAAGAAACCCGCAAGGGCTTCACCAAGCAGGCGCGTAGCGCAGCTGAAGATGCCCGTGTTGCCGTGCGCAATATTCGTCGTGATGCACTTGGCGACCTGAAGAAACTGGTCAAGGACAAGGAAATCAGCGAAGACGAAGAGCGTCGTGCCGCTGCTGATATCCAGAAGCTGACCGACAAGGCTGAGGCCGATATCGACGCAGCGACCAAGCAAAAAGAAGCGGACCTGATGGCCGTATAAGGGTCGCGTTTTCATGGATAAGACCAAGCAGACTGCGCCGTCCGCGGTGCCGCGCCATGTCGCGATCATCATGGATGGTAACAATCGCTGGGCGAAAAAACGCTTTATGCCGGGTGTCGCCGGGCATAAAGCGGGTGTGGATGCGGTTCGTGCGGTTATCGAGGTGTGCGCCGAGGCCAAGGTCGAGGTGCTGACCCTGTTCGCCTTCTCCAGTGAAAACTGGCAGCGCCCGGCCGATGAGGTCAGCGCCTTGATGGACCTGTTCTTCAAGGCGTTGCGTCGCGAGGCCAAGCGCCTCAACGACAACAACATCAGCCTGCGCATCATTGGCGACCGTTCGCGTTTTCACCCCGAGCTTCAGGCAGCGATGCGCGAAGCCGAGGCGATTACCGCCGGCACCAATCGCTTTATCCTGCAGATCGCCGCCAACTACGGCGGTCAGTGGGATATCGCGCAAGCTGCGCAGCGTCTGGCCCGGGAAGTCCAGGCCGGGCATTTGCGCCCGGAAGACATCACCCCGGAACTGCTGCAAACCTGTCTGGTCACCGGCGATCTGCCGTTGCCGGACTTGTGCATCCGTACCGGCGGTGAGCACCGCATCAGCAATTTCCTGCTGTGGCAGCTGGCGTACACCGAGCTGTACTTCTCCGACCTGTTCTGGCCGGACTTCAAACACGAAGCCATGCGCACCGCGCTGGCCGATTTCGCTTCTCGTCAGCGCCGCTTCGGTAAAACGAGCGAGCAGATCGAGTCTGGAGCCCGGGTTTAATGCTTAAACAACGAATCATTACTGCGCTGATCCTGCTGCCGATCGCCTTGTGCGGGTTTTTCCTGCTCGAAGGCTCCGGTTTTGCGCTGTTCATCGGGCTGGTCGTGACCCTGGGTGCATGGGAGTGGGCTCGCCTGGCAGGTTTCACTGCCCAGCCGATTCGCGTTGCCTATGCGGCTGTGGTCGCGCTGATGCTGTTTGTCATGCATGTCCTTCCCGGGCTCGCGCCTTGGGTGTTGGGCGCCTCGGTGCTCTGGTGGGCAGTGGCGACGTACCTGGTGCTGACCTATCCACGCTCCAGCGAACACTGGGCCAGCGCCGCCTGCAAACTGGTGATCGGTCTGTTGATCCTGCTGCCCGCGTGGCAAGGTCTGGTCCAGATCAAGCAAGAGCCCTTGGGCAACTGGCTGATCATGGCGGTCATGGTGCTGGTTTGGGGTGCTGACATCGGTGCGTACTTCTCCGGGCGCAAGTTCGGCAAGCGCAAGTTGGCGCCGCAAGTCAGTCCGGGCAAGAGCTGGGAAGGCGTGTATGGCGGTCTGGCGCTTAGCCTGGTGATCACGCTGGTGGTCGGCCTGGTTCGCGACTGGACGGTGGCGGAGTTGCTTAAAGGTCTGGTCGGCGCCGCATTGATCGTGTTCATTTCGGTGGTGGGCGACCTCACCGAAAGCATGTTCAAGCGTCAGTCCGGGATCAAGGACAGCAGTAATCTGCTGCCCGGTCACGGCGGTGTGCTGGACCGTATCGACAGCCTGACCGCCGCGATACCGGTGTTCGCGGTGTTGTTGTGGATGGCTGCACCGTGAGCCGTCCACAGCAGATTACCGTCCTGGGGGCGACAGGCTCGATTGGCCTGAGCACCCTGGATGTCATTGCGCGTCATCCCGAGCGCTATCAGGTGTTCGCATTGAGCGGCTTTACTCGATTGAGTGAGCTGCTGGCCTTGTGCGTGCGGCATGTACCGCGCTTTGCGGTCGTGCCTGAAGCGGGTGTTGCCCGGGTCCTGCAGGACGACTTGCGCGCTGCCGGCCTGTCGACGCGCGTTCTGGTGGGGGAGGAGGGCCTGTGTCAGGTCGCTGCCGACCCTGAAGTCGATGCGGTCATGGCGGCCATCGTTGGTGCTGCGGGCTTGCGTCCGACCCTGGCGGCGGTCGAGGCGGGCAAGAAGATCTTGCTGGCCAACAAGGAAGCGCTGGTGATGTCCGGCGCCTTGTTCATGCAGGCCGTGCGCCAAAGCGGTTCGGTGCTGCTGCCGATCGACAGCGAACACAATGCGATTTTCCAGTGCATGCCCAACGATTTCGCCCGCGGTCTGGGTGCGGTTGGTGTGCGTCGGATTTTACTGACGGCCTCTGGCGGTCCGTTCCGGCAGACGCCGATGGCGGAATTGGCGCACGTGACCCCCGATCAAGCCTGCGCTCACCCGAACTGGTCGATGGGGCGCAAGATATCGGTCGATTCGGCCAGCATGATGAACAAAGGCCTTGAGTTGATCGAAGCCTGCTGGCTGTTCGATGCCAAGCCATCCCAGGTTGAAGTGGTGATTCATCCCCAGAGCGTTATCCATTCGCTGGTCGACTATATCGATGGTTCGGTATTGGCGCAGTTGGGTAACCCGGATATGCGTACGCCGATTGCCAACGCCCTGGCCTGGCCAGAGCGGATCGACTCGGGTGTCGCCCCGCTGGATCTGTTTGCCATTGCGCGCCTGGATTTCCAGGCGCCCGATGAACAGCGTTTCCCGTGCCTGCGCCTGGCGCGGCAAGCGGCAGAGGCGGGCAACAGCGCGCCGGCCATGCTTAATGCGGCAAATGAAGTGGCGGTCGCGGCCTTTCTCGACGGGCGGGTTCGTTACCCGGAAATCGCGAGTATCATCGAGGAAGTCTTGAATCTCGAGCCTGTGGTTGCGGTGAATGATCTCGAGGCGGTGTTCACCGCAGACGCCAAGGCGCGTGTGCTGGCCGAACAGTGGTTGAGTCGTCACGGGCGATAAGTGCTGCAGTACGTTTGCCCCCATGCAGCACTGGATAGGAATGCGGAGAAAGTAGATGAGCGCGCTCTATATGATTGTCGGCACCCTGGTAGCCCTGGGCGTGCTGGTCACCTTCCACGAATTCGGCCATTTCTGGGTCGCACGTCGCTGTGGGGTCAAAGTGCTGCGTTTCTCCGTGGGCTTCGGCATGCCGTTGCTGCGCTGGCACGACAAGCAAGGCACTGAATTCGTGCTGGCCGCCATTCCGTTGGGTGGCTACGTGAAGATGCTCGACGAGCGCGAAGGCGAAGTGCCGGTCGATCAGCTCGATCAATCCTTCAATCGCAAGTCCGTGCGCCAGCGCATTGCCATCGTTGCGGCGGGCCCGATCGCCAATTTTCTGCTGGCGATGGTGTTTTTCTGGGTGTTGGCCATGCTCGGCAGCGAGCAAGTGCGCCCGGTTATCGGCGCAGTCGAGTCCGGCAGTATCGCCGCCAAGGCGGGTTTGAGCGCGAATCAGGAAATTGTGGCCATTGATGGCGAGCCGACTTCCGGGTGGGCGGCCGTGAACTTGCAACTGGTCCGTCGCCTTGGCGAGAGCGGTACGTTGCAATTGTTGGTGCGTGAGCAGGGCTCGACGGCCGATTCGCCGCGTGAGCTGGCGCTGGATCACTGGCTCAAGGGCGCCGATGAGCCGGATCCTATTCGCTCGCTGGGTATTCGCCCGTGGCGTCCAGCCTTGCCGCCAATCCTGGCGGAACTCGATTCAAAAGGGCCGGCGCAAGCCGCGGGCCTGAAGACCGGTGACCGGTTGTTGGCGCTTGATGGCAAGTCTCTGGATGACTGGCAGCAAGTGGTCGATACCGTGCGTATGCATCCAGATACCAAAATCATGCTGCGCGTCGAGCGCGATGGTGCTCAAATCGACGTCCCTGTGACGCTGGCAGCCCGCGGCGGGAGCAAAGCGCCTACGGGTTACCTGGGCGCCGGGGTTAAAGCAGTCGATTGGCCACCGGAGATGATTCGCGAGGTCAGCTACGGTCCGATAGCCGCAATTGGGGAGGGTGCCCGACGCACCTGGACCATGAGTGTACTGACCCTCGATTCGCTCAAGAAAATGTTGTTCGGCGAGCTCTCGGTAAAAAACTTGAGTGGACCGATAACCATTGCTAAAGTGGCGGGCGCTTCTGCCCAGTCGGGTGTCGCTGATTTCCTGAATTTCCTTGCTTATCTGAGTATTAGCTTGGGTGTTCTGAATTTGTTGCCCATTCCAGTACTGGATGGGGGGCATTTGTTGTTTTATCTGATCGAGTGGGTGCGTGGTCGCCCCTTGTCAGATCGGGTGCAGGGTTGGGGGATACAGATCGGTATCAGTTTGGTGGTCGGGGTGATGTTGCTTGCTCTGGTCAATGATCTGGGTCGACTGTAACGCTTCGCTGAATTGCGAATCTGCCGCATTTTGCGGCAGTTTGTTTATTGCCAGTTGGAATAAGAAAGGACTTCATGAAACGTCTGCTGCTAACTGCGGTTCTCACCGTATTGATGATCGCCGAAGTTCACGCCGAGTCCTTCACTATCTCTGATATTCGCGTCAATGGCCTCCAGCGGGTCTCCGCGGGTAGTGTCTTTGGTGCCTTGCCGTTGAACGTCGGTGAACAGGCGGATGATCGTCGCCTGGTGGAATCCACTCGTGCGTTGTTCAAAACCGGTTTCTTTCAAGATATCCAGCTGGGTCGCGAAGGCAATGTCCTCGTTATCACGGTAGTCGAGCGTCCGTCGGTCGCGAGTATCGAGATCGAGGGTAACAAGGCTATCTCCACTGAAGACCTGATGAAGGGCCTCAAGCAATCCGGCCTGTCCGAAGGCGAGATCTTCCAGCGTGCCACCCTCGAAGGTGTGCGTAACGAACTGCAGCGCCAGTATGTCGCGCAGGGTCGTTACTCGGCGACCGTCGACACCGAAGTGGTGGCGCAACCGCGTAACCGCGTGGCGTTGAAGGTCAATATCAACGAAGGCACCGTTGCCGCTATCCAGCACATCAACGTGGTGGGTAACACGGTCTTCCCCGATGACGACCTGATCGACCTGTTCGAACTCAAGACCACCAACTGGTTGTCGTTCTTCAAGAACGATGACAAGTACGCTCGCGAGAAACTCTCCGGTGACCTGGAGCGTCTGCGCTCCTACTACCTGGACCGCGGCTATATCAACATGGATATCGCTTCGACCCAGGTCTCCATCACCCCGGACAAAAAACACGTCTACATCACGGTCAACGTCAACGAAGGCGAGAAATACACCGTTCGTGACGTGAAACTCAGTGGTGACCTGAAAGTGCCTGAAGACCAGGTCAAGTCCCTGCTGCTGGTCCAGAAAGGCCAGGTGTTCTCGCGCAAGCTGATGACCACGACTTCGGAACTGATCACCCGTCGTCTGGGTAACGAGGGTTACACCTTCGCCAACGTCAACGGCGTGCCTCAGCCTCACGATGACGATCACACGGTAGACATCACGTTCGCTGTTGATCCGGGCAAGCGTGCCTACGTGAACCGCATCAACTTCCGTGGCAACACCAAGTCCGAAGACGAAGTACTGCGTCGTGAAATGCGCCAGATGGAAGGTGGCTGGGCTTCGACCTACCTGATCGACCAATCCAAGACCCGTCTTGAGCGTCTGGGCTTCTTCAAGGAAGTGAACGTCGAAACCCCGGCCGTGCCGGGCGTGGACGATCAGGTGGACGTGAACTACAGCGTTGAAGAACAGGCTTCCGGTTCGATTACCGCCAGTGTCGGTTTCGCCCAGAGCGCCGGTCTGATCCTTGGTGGTTCGATCACCCAGAACAACTTCCTGGGTACGGGTAACAAGGTCAGCATCGGACTGACCCGAAGCCAATACCAGAGCCGCTATAACTTCGGTTATGTCGACCCGTACTGGACCGCTGACGGTGTGAGCCTGGGCTACAACGCGTTCTATCGCACCACTGACTACAAAGACCTCGATGTCGATGTTGCAAGCTATGCGGTAGACAGCCTGGGTGCTGGCGTCAGCGTCGGTTACCCGATCAGCGAGACTTCGCGTCTGACCTTTGGCCTGACTGCACAGCAGGACAAGATCAAGACCGGTCAATACACCGTCGACGAGATTTTCGACTTCGTAAACCGTGAAGGCGACAGCTACCTGAACTTCAAGGCGTCCGCCGGTTGGTCCGAGTCCACGTTGAACAAAGGCGTACTGGCGACCCGTGGCCATTCCCAGAGCCTGACTCTGGAAACCACGACCCCTGGCAGCGACCTGTCGTTCTTCAAACTCGATTACCGTGGTCAGTTGTTCCAGCCAATCACCGAGAACTACACCGTACGCCTGCACACCGAACTCGGTTACGGCGACGGCTACGGTTCAACCGACGGCTTGCCGTTCTATGAAAACTACTATGCTGGTGGTTTCAACTCGGTTCGTGGCTTCAAGGACAGTACCCTTGGTCCGCGCAGTACGCCGAGCCGTGGTCAGGGTGTAACGGGTAACGCCGGTACGCTAGCCGACCCGGACCAGGATCCGCTGCCGTTCGGTGGTAACGTCCTGATCCAGGGTGGCGTCGAAGTGTTGTTCCCGCTGCCATTCGTCAAGGATCAGCGTTCCCTGCGTACTTCGGTATTCTGGGATGTGGGTAACGTATTCGACTCCAAGTGCGACAAGACGACGAACGCCAATGTCGGTTCGACCTCTCAAACAGAGTGCAACGACATCAGCCTGAGCAACGTAGCCAGTTCCGTCGGTGTCGGCGTGACATGGGTTACCGCACTGGGTCCTCTGAGCTTCGCGTTGGCCATGCCGGTCAAGAAACCGGATAACGCTGAAACCCAAGTGTTCCAATTCTCCCTCGGCCAGACGTTCTAAGCGTCTGACCCATAACGACAATGGATTTTGTAGGAGTGCATCGTGCGTAAGTTGACTCAATTGGTTCTCCTGGCGACCGTACTGGTAGCAGGTCCGGCTTTTGCCGACATGAAAATCGCCGTCCTGAACTATCAGATGGCCCTGCTTGAATCCGACGCGGCGAAAAAATACGCCGTGGACGCGGAGAAGAAGTTCGGCCCGCAGCTGAGCAAACTCAAGACGCTGGAAAGCAGTGCCAAAGGTATCCAGGATCGTCTGGTAGCCGGTGGTGACAAGATGCAGCAAGGCGAACGCGAACGCCTGGAGCTTGAGTTCAAGCAAAAGGCCCGTGACTTCCAGTTCCAGTCCAAGGAATTGAACGAAGCCAAAGCCGTTGCCGACCGTGAAATGCTGAAGCAGCTCAAGCCGAAACTGGACAGCGCTGTGGAAGAAGTCATCAAGAAAGGTGCTTTTGACCTGGTCTTCGAGCGTGGCGCAGTGATTGATGTCAAACCTCAGTACGACATCACTCGCCAGGTTATCGAGCGCATGAATCAGCTGAAGTAATCCATGACAGCGACTATAAAGCTCGGCCAATTGGCCGAGTTCCTCGGCGCCACCCTACGTGGCGACCCGGAGAAAGAAATTACTGGGCTAGCCACTTTGCAAGAGGCTGGCCCAGCTCAGTTGAGCTTTCTGGCAAACCCGCAATACCGCAAATACCTGCCGGACAGTAAAGCCGCAGCCCTGTTGCTCAAGGCCGCCGACGCTGAAGGTTTTGCCGGTAATGCGCTGGTCGTGCCTGATCCTTACCTGGCTTACGCCCGCATTTCCCATCTGTTCGATCCCAAGCCGAAAGCGGCTGCCGGTATTCATCCGACAGCGGTCGTGGCGCCGGACGCGGTGGTCGATCCGGCGGCAAGCATCGGAGCCTTTGCGGTGATCGAAAGCGCCGCGCGTATTGCCGCGGGTGTGACCGTCGGGGCGCATTGCTTCATCGGTGCGCGATGCGAGATTGGTGAGGGCGGCTGGCTGGCTCCGCGGGTCACGCTGTACCACGACGTGCGCATTGGCAAACGCGTGGTGATTCAGTCGGGTGCTGTGCTCGGTGGTGAAGGTTTCGGTTTTGCCAATGAAAAAGGTGTCTGGCAGAAGATCGCCCAGATTGGTGGCGTGCTGGTCGGCGACGATGTGGAGATTGGCGTGAACACCGCCATCGACCGTGGTGCGTTGGCCGATACCATTCTTGGTAACGGTGTGAAGCTCGACAATCAGATCCAGATCGCCCACAACGTCCAGGTCGGTGATCACACTGCCATGGCCGCGTGCGTGGGGATCTCCGGCAGCACCAAGATCGGCAAGCACTGCATGCTCGCCGGCGGTGTAGGGCTGGTGGGGCATATCGAGATTTGCGACAACGTTTTCCTGACCGGGATGACCATGGTGACCCACTCGATTACCGAGCCGGGTTCCTACTCTTCCGGTACAGCCATGCAACCGGCTGCCGAGTGGCGCAAAAGCGCGGCACGCATCCGTCAGCTCGATGACATCGCGCGGCGTCTGCGACAGCTGGAAAAGCGAGTAGGGGAAGTGACCCCTGGCGGTAATGCTTCATCAGATGGCTGATACCATTTCCATATCAAGTGTGCACAGCCGCTAGACTGCCTCCTTGATTTGCTAGAGGGGTGCGCGTCAGTCGCGCTCTCCCAATCTTTACATAGGCTTCCCCCCGAAATGATGGACATCAACGAGATTCGCGAATACCTGCCTCACCGTTACCCGTTCCTGCTGGTGGACCGGGTCGTGGAACTGGATGTGGAAGGCAAGCGCATTCGCGCCTACAAGAATGTCAGCATCAACGAACCGTTCTTCAATGGTCACTTCCCTGCGCATCCAATCATGCCGGGCGTACTGATCATCGAAGCAATGGCTCAGGCTGCCGGTATCCTTGGTTTCAAAATGCTCGACGTGAAGCCTGCTGACGGCACGCTTTACTACTTCGTCGGCTCCGACAAGCTGCGTTTTCGCCAGCCTGTCACCCCAGGCGATCAGTTGATCCTCGAAGCCCGCTTCATCAGCTGCAAGCGCCAGATCTGGAAGTTCGAATGCCAGGCTTCGGTCGACGGCAAGCCAGTCTGCTCCGCTGAAATCATCTGCGCGGAACGCAAACTATGAGTTTGGTTGACCCTCGCGCAATCATCGATCCGACAGCCATCCTGGCTGACGACGTCGAGGTCGGCCCATGGTCGATCATCGGCGCTGGTGTGGAAATCGGCGAGGGGACAGTGATCGGGCCGCATGTGATTCTCAAGGGCCCGACCCGTATCGGTAAGCACAACCGCATCTACCAGTTTTCCTCGGTAGGTGAGGACACGCCCGATCTGAAATACAAAGGCGAAGAAACCCGCCTGGTCATCGGTGACCACAACGTTATCCGCGAAGGCGTAACGATTCACCGTGGCACCGTGCAGGACCGTTCGGAAACCACGCTGGGTGATCACAACCTGATCATGGCGTATGCCCATATCGGTCACGATAGCGTGATCGGCAACCACTGCATTCTGGTCAACAACACCGCGTTGGCCGGCCATGTGCACGTTGAAGATTGGGCGATCCTGTCCGGCTTTACCCTGGTTCACCAGTATTGCCACATCGGCGCCCATAGTTTCTCCGGCATGGGCACCGCTATTGGCAAGGACGTGCCCGCGTACGTCACGGTATTCGGCAATCCGGCCGAAGCCCGCAGCATGAACTTCGAAGGCATGCGCCGTCGTGGTTTCAGCGAAGACGCGATCCACGCGCTGCGTCGTGCCTACAAGGTGGTTTACCGCCAGGGCCTGACGGTCGAACAGGCGCTCGCCGAACTGGCCGAACCTTCGGCACAGTTTCCGGAAGTCGCGGTGTTCCGTGATTCCATCCAGTCTTCGACCCGCGGCATCACTCGCTAATCATGGCTAATCTGCGTATTGCGCTGGTAGCGGGTGAGGCTTCCGGTGACATTCTGGGCGCCGGTCTGATGCGCGCGCTCAAGGCCCGGCATCCGGCGGTGGAATTCATCGGTGTCGGTGGTCCGCTGATGCAGGCCGAAGGCCTGACGTCGTACTTCCCGATGGAACGTCTTTCGGTCATGGGCCTGGTGGAAGTGCTGGGCCGCTTGCGCGAACTGCTGGCCCGACGCAAGAAGCTGATTGCGGACCTGATCGCCGAAAAGCCGGACGTGTTCATCGGCATCGATGCCCCGGATTTCACCCTCAATATCGAACTCAAGCTGCGTCAGGCCGGGATCAAGACCGTGCATTACGTCAGCCCGTCGGTCTGGGCCTGGCGGCAAAAGCGGGTGTTGAAGATTCGCGAAGGCTGCGACCTGATGCTGACGCTGTTCCCGTTCGAAGCGAAGTTCTACGAAGAGAAAGGCGTGCCGGTGCGGTTTGTCGGGCACTCCCTGGCCGATGCGATTCCGCTGCAAGCCGATCGCGCAGCAGCGCGGGCTGAGCTGGGCTTGCCCGACGGTCCCTTGGTGGCGTTGATGCCCGGTAGCCGTGGCGGTGAAGTCGGCCGTCTCGGCGCGTTGTTCCTCGACACCGCCCAGCGCCTGCGCGCCCTGCGCCCCGGCGTGCGCTTCGTCATGCCGTGCGCCAGCCCGCAGCGCCGGGCCCAGCTCGAAGAGCTGCTGGCCGGTCGCGATCTGCCGCTGACCTTGCTCGATGGTAAATCCCATCTGGCCCTGGCCGCCTGCGACGCAGTGTTGATCGCCTCTGGTACGGCGACGCTCGAAGCGTTGTTGTACAAACGGCCGATGGTGGTTGCCTATCGCCTGGCACCGCTGACGTTCTGGATTCTCAAGCGCATGGTGAAAAGTCCCTACGTTTCGTTGCCGAACTTGCTGGCCCAGCGCCTGCTGGTGCCCGAGTTGCTGCAGGACGATGCGACGGTCGAAGCCCTGGCCCAGACCCTGTCCCCGCTGATCGACGGCGGCGAAGAACAGACCCGCGGCTTTGATGAAATCCACCGCACCTTGCGTCTGGACGCCTCCAACCAGGCGGCAGACGCCGTGCTGAATCTGATCGGCCACGTACAATGAGTAAGACAAGCATGCAAATGGGGCTGGATTTCACCTTGGTCGCTGAAGTGGAAGATTTGGTTGCCGGTGTCGACGAAGTCGGTCGCGGTCCGCTCTGCGGCGCGGTGGTCACGGCTGCGGTGATTCTCGACCCGAATCGGCCGATCCTCGGCCTGAACGATTCGAAAAAACTCACCGAAGCCCGCCGCGAAAAGCTCTACGACGAAATCTGCGAGAAGGCCCTGAGCTGGCACATCGCCCGGGCCGAAGTCGAAGAAATCGACGAGCTGAACATTCTGCACGCCACCATGCTGGCCATGCAGCGCGCCATCGAAGGCCTGCACATCCAGCCGAAACTGGCGATGATCGACGGCAACCGTTGCCCGAAATTGTCCATGCGCGCCGAAGCGGTGGTGCAGGGCGACGGCAAGGTGCCGGCCATCGCCGCCGCATCGATTCTCGCCAAGGTCAGTCGCGACCGTGAAATGGCTGCTTTCGAATTGATTTACCCGGGTTACGGCATTGGCGGCCACAAAGGCTACCCGACGCCCGTTCATCTGGAAGCCCTGGCCCGTTTGGGGCCGACCCCCATCCATCGCCGTTCGTTCGCCCCGGTCCGCCTGGCTTACGAGGCGCGGGAAAACCTGATCGAGAGTTAGTCGCAAGGCTGATGTTTTTCCCAAGGCCCGGTACAATCCGGGCCTTGTTGTCTTCACGTTTACAGACAGGATCACTATGCCGGCTTCATTCGTTCACCTACGCCTGCACACTGAATATTCCCTGGTCGACGGTCTGGTGCGGATCAAACCGCTGGTCAAGACCCTGGTCGGCATGAACATGCCTGCCGTGGCGGTCACTGACCAGAACAACATGTGTTCCCTGGTCAAATTCTATAAAGCCTCGATGGGCGCGGGCATCAAGCCAATCTGCGGCGCCGACCTGTGGCTGTCGAACAAGGATCCGGATAACGCCCTGAGCCGGATCAGCCTGCTGGCGATGAACGCCGTCGGCTATCGCAACCTCACCGAACTGATCTCCCGTGGCTTCATCGACGGCCAGCGTAATGGCTCGATCATCATCGAGCGCGAATGGGTGGCCGAAGCCAGCGAAGGCTTGATCATGCTGTCGGCGGCGAAAGAGGGCGAAATCGGCCTGGCCCTGCTCGGCGGCAACCCCGCCGAAGCCGAAACCCTGGCGCGTGAATGGATGACGGTGTTCCCGGATCGTTTCTATCTGGAGATCCAGCGCACCAACCGTCCCAACGACGAAGAACAACTGCACGGTGCCGTGGCCCTGGCCGAGAAGATCGGCGCGCCGCTGGTGGCGACCAACGACGTGCGCTTCATCAAGCAGGAAGACTTCGAAGCTCACGAAACCCGCGTTTGCATCGGTGAGGGCCGCGCCCTCGACGATCCGCGGCGTTCGAAAAACTACAGCGACCAGCAATACCTCAAAAGCGCCGAGGAAATGGCCGAGCTGTTCAGCGACATTCCCGAAGCGCTGGAAAACACCGTCGAGATCGCCAAGCGCTGCAACATCGAAGTGAAGCTGGGCAAGCACTTCCTGCCCAACTTCCCGATTCCCGATGGCATGACCATCGACGAGTATTTCCGCAAGGTGTCCTTCGACGGCCTGGAGGAGCGCCTGACCGTCCTGCTGCCCAAGGACACCACCGAAGACTACGAAGCCAAGCGCCAGGTCTACGTCGACCGGTTGAATTTTGAGCTGGATATCATCATCCAGATGGGGTTCCCCGGTTACTTCCTGATCGTGATGGACTTTATCCAGTGGGCCAAGAGCAACGGTGTGCCGGTAGGTCCGGGCCGGGGGTCGGGTGCCGGGTCGCTGGTGGCCTATGTGCAGAAGATCACCGACCTCGACCCGCTGGAATATGACCTGCTGTTCGAACGTTTCCTTAACCCGGAACGGGTATCGATGCCCGACTTCGACGTCGACTTCTGCATGGATGGCCGCGACCGGGTAATCGAATACGTGGCCGAGAAATACGGCCGTAACGCGGTCAGCCAGATCATCACCTTTGGTTCCATGGCCGCCAAGGCTGTGGTCCGCGACGTGGCGCGGGTGCAGGGCAAGTCCTACGGGCTGGCGGATCGTCTGTCTAAGATGATTCCGTTCGAAGTCGGCATGACCCTGGAAAAAGCCTACGAACAGGAAGAAATCCTGCGCGACTTCATCAAGGTCGATGAAGAAGCCGCGGAAATCTGGGAAATGGCGCGCAAGCTCGAAGGCGTAGTGCGTAACGTCGGCAAGCACGCCGGTGGTGTGGTTATCGCCCCGACCAAGTTGACTGACTTCTCGCCGATCTATTGCGATGAGGCCGGTGATGGTCTGGTCACCCAGTTCGACAAGGACGACGTCGAGGCTGCCGGTCTGGTGAAGTTCGACTTCCTCGGCCTGCGGACCCTGACCGTTATCGACTGGGCGCTGAAAACCATCAACCGCGACCGCGCCAAGGTCGATCAGCCGCCGCTGGACATCGCCTTCATCCCGCTGGATGACAAGCCGACGTACCAGTTGCTGCAAAAAGCTGAAACCACCGCGGTGTTCCAGCTTGAATCCCGCGGCATGAAAGAGCTGATCAAAAAGCTCAAGCCCGACTGCCTGGAAGACTTGATCGCACTGGTGGCCCTGTTCCGTCCGGGTCCGTTGCAGTCAGGCATGGTTGACGACTTTATCAACCGTAAGCACGGTCGCGCCGAACTGGCGTACCCGCACTCGGACTACCAGTACGAAGGCCTCAAGCCGGTATTGGCGCCGACGTACGGCATCATCCTGTACCAGGAACAGGTGATGCAGATCGCCCAGGTCATGGCCGGTTACACCCTCGGTGGTGCGGACATGCTGCGTCGGGCCATGGGTAAGAAAAAACCCGAAGAAATGGCCAAGCAACGCGGCGGTTTCATTGAGGGATGCGCCACCAACAATATCGACGCCGACCTGGCCGGTAACATTTTCGACCTGGTAGAGAAATTCGCCGGTTACGGCTTCAACAAGTCTCACTCGGCCGCCTACGGTCTGGTGTCGTACCAGACGGCGTGGCTGAAAACCCATTACCCGGCGCCGTTCATGGCCGCGGTACTGTCGGCGGATATGCACAACACCGACAAGGTCGTGACCTTGATCGAAGAAATTCGCACCATGAAGCTGCGTCTCGACGCGCCGGATGTGAATACGTCGGAGTTCAAGTTCACGGTGAACGAGGAAGGCCGGATCATCTACGGTCTCGGCGCGATCAAGGGTGTGGGCGAAGGTCCGGTGGAAGCGATCACCGAGGCGCGTCAGGCCGGTCCGTTCAAGGATTTGTTCGACTTCTGCGCCCGGGTTGACCTCAAGCGCATCAACAAGCGGACCCTCGACGGTCTGATCCGCAGCGGTGCGCTGGATCGTCTCGGTCCTTACTTTCATGACGAGCAGAAAGCCTACCAGGCCAATATCGACCGTAACCGGGCGGTGTTGCTCAATGCCATGGAGGGAGCGATCAAGGCCGCGGAACAAACCCTGCGTACCAAAGACAGCGGTCACGTTGACCTGTTTGGCGGCCTGTTCGTTGAAGAAGACGCCGACGTCTACGCCAATAACCGCAAGGCCAAGGAACTGACCCTCAAGGAACGCCTGAAAGGGGAGAAAGACACCCTGGGCCTGTACCTGACCGGTCACCCGATTGATGAATACGAAGGCGAGATCCGCCGTTTCGCTCGCCAGCGCATCATCGACCTGAAACCGGCGCGCGATACCCAAACCGTCGCCGGCATGATCATCGCCCTGCGGGTGATGAAGAACAAAAAGGGCGACAAGATGGGGTTCATCACCCTTGACGACCGCTCGGGCCGGATCGAAGCGTCGCTGTTTGCCGAGGCGTTCCACTCCGCGCAGTCGCTGTTGCAGACCGACGCGATGGTGGTGGTCGAAGGCGAAGTCAGTAACGACGACTTCTCCGGTGGCTTGCGCCTGCGAGTCAAGCGGGTGATGAGCATGGAAGATGCGCGCACCAACCTGGCCGAAAGCCTGCGCCTGAAGCTGCACACCCAGGATTTGAAAGGCGATCAGCTACGCTGGCTGGGTGAGCTGTTCAAGCGTCACCGCGGTGCGTGCCCGATCACCATGGAGTACACCAGTCCTGATGCGAAGGCCTTGCTGCAGTTCGGCGAGACCTGGCGGATCGACCCGGCGGATGCCTTGATTCAAGCCCTGCGTGACCAGTTCGGGCGAGACAACGTCTTCCTCCAATACCGTTGACGGTCAGGCTCTATTGATAGGGCCTGATCTCGACCTGAATTTTTAATCTCGACCTGAACGCGCCTCTCCCTTAAGGTAGGGCGCGAATAGACAACCGGCCGGCCCAAGCTCCCTTGGAAGTCGACCCAAGACGGACGCCTATGAACCCGAATTTTCTAGATTTCGAACAGCCGATCGCCGACCTGCAAGCCAAGATCGAAGAGTTGCGCTTGGTCGGTAATGACAATTCGCTGAATATCGGCGATGAGATCTCCCGCCTGCAGGACAAAAGCAGCACGCTGACCGAAGACATCTTCGGCAAGCTGACCAGCTGGCAGATCGCGCGTCTGGCGCGTCACCCGAAACGTCCATACACCCTGGACTACATCGAACATATCTTCACCGAGTTCGACGAACTGCACGGCGACCGTCACTTCTCCGACGACGCAGCCATCGTTGGCGGCATTGCCCGTCTGGACGACCAGCCGGTGATGATCATCGGTCACCAGAAAGGCCGTGAAGTGCGCGAGAAGGTTCGCCGCAACTTCGGCATGCCGCGTCCGGAGGGCTACCGCAAGGCGTGCCGCCTGATGGAAATGGCCGAACGCTTCAAGATGCCAATCCTGACCTTCATCGACACCCCGGGTGCTTACCCTGGCATCGACGCTGAAGAGCGCAACCAGAGCGAAGCGATTGCCTGGAACCTGCGTGTCATGGCGCGCCTGAAAACCCCGATCATCGCCACCGTCATCGGTGAAGGTGGTTCCGGCGGTGCGTTGGCGATTGGTGTTTGTGACCAACTGAACATGCTGCAGTACTCGACCTACGCGGTAATTTCGCCGGAAGGTTGCGCCTCGATCCTGTGGAAAACCGCCGAGAAAGCCCCGGATGCCGCTGAAGCCATGGGCATCACCGCCGAGCGCCTGAAAGGCCTGGGCATCGTGGACAAGGTGATCGGCGAGCCGTTGGGCGGCGCCCACCGCGACCCGGCTGCCGCCGCTGCCTCGATCCGTGCCGAGCTGAGCTCGCAACTGGCGATGCTGAAGAAGTTTGATAATGAAGCGCTGCTCAAGCGTCGTTACGAACGTCTGATGAGCTACGGTCTCTGATCGAACGCTCCTGCATCACCCTGTACGAGCGGGGCTTGCTGTGGCGAGGGGCTTGCCCCCGTTGGACGACGAAGTAGTCCCAAATGAAGTCGATGCGTTCGGTTGGAATGCATCGACTTTTTGCGACGGCTTTGCCGTCGAACGGGGCAAGCCCCCTCGCCACAAGTCATCGCGGGCAAGCTTTGCTCCTACACGGTTTTGGTGCGTCCATGTCACTTCACGCGCAATTGCTCAAGCAACTTGATCCTTGGCGCAATGCCAATACCTGGCGCATCGCCTTCTCCGGCGGCCTCGACTCCACCGTCCTGCTGCACCTTCTAGCCCACCTCGCCAAAATCCAATACCTGCCGGCGCTCAGCGCGATCCATGTCCATCACGGCCTCCAGGCTGCCGCGGATGCGTGGCCGGAACATTGCCAATCAGTCTGTGATGCCCTCGGTGTGCCGCTAGAGGTTGTTCGCGTGCAGGTTCAACCCGGCGCCAGCCTGGAGCGTGCCGCCCGGGATGCGCGCTATGGCGCCTTCATCGCGGCGACACACATCAACGATGTACTGCTGACCGCCCAGCACCGCGACGATCAGGCCGAAACCCTGTTGTTTCGACTGTTGCGCGGGGCCGGGGTAAGGGGGCTGTCGGGAATGCCGGTCGAACGTGGCTTGGGTCAGGGGCATTTGCTTCGGCCGTTGCTGGAGGTCACTCGGGCGGAACTCGAGGCTTATGCCGTCGAGCATCAATTGAGCTGGATCGAAGATCCTTCGAATGAGGATCGGCAGTTCTCGCGCAATTACCTGCGTCATCAAGTGTTCCCGGTGCTGACCCAGCGTTGGCCGCAAGCGCAGGCGACCATGGCCCGCAGTGCGGCGCATCTGCGCGAAGCCCAAGGGTTACTGGATGAGTTGGCGGTGATCGATTTGGCCGAGGCAGGCAGTCGCAGTGATTTCGATTGGCTGGGATTGCCGTCTCTGGCACTGGCTTCATTGGAAAAACTGTCCGGTGCACGTCAACGCAATGCCTTGAGTTGCTGGTTAAAGACGCGGACACGCCTGCCGGACAGTGACCATTGGTCGGGTTGGCAGGATCTGCGCGATGCCACCGGTGATGCTCGTCCGATCTGGCGTCTGGCGGACGGTGAATTGCACCGGGCGAGCGGGCGTATCTGGTGGCTGTCCGGTGCCTGGCTACGTACGCCACCGGAGGCCGGACGCTGGGCCGATCCTACATTGCCGCTGGCGTTGCCGGACAATGGCTTGCTCACGCTGAGCGGGCAAATCCCCGCTGGCCCGCTGCAGATCCGCTATCGTGAAGGAGGCGAGATCATGAATTTGCCCGACCGCGGTCACCGCGACCTTAAGCGTTTGCTTAACGAAAGGGCTGTCCCGGCATTCGCCCGTGGCAGATTGCCGCTGCTCTATCGCGGCGAGCAACTGCTGGCTGTAGCGGGGTTGCAGGGGGTGAATGGCTGCACAGCGGACGGCTGGAATTTACAGTGGCAGCCGCCAACCGAAGATCAAGGTTTGAGCTGAAAGGGGCTTTCCGGTAGACTACGCTCCCTTCTTGATACAACTTCTGTGGATTCGCCTGAATTGCAGGAGTTGCCGATTACCAAGCAGTCTTTGCTGGGCGATTCCAAAAAATGTGTAGCGAGCAACGCACCGGTGTTTCATCTCCCGGTCTGTCCCAACGCGGCGGTTTTTTTGAAAGATGCACTGTGATTAATGCAGGTGATCGGGGGCTTCGGCCTTCCTTCGCTTTCCCCGGCGGCTCGGACCGCTTTAACGCAGACTTCTAGGGTTTTTCATGACGCGCTACATATTCGTCACGGGCGGTGTTGTTTCTTCATTGGGGAAAGGCATTGCCTCGGCTTCATTGGCGGCCATCCTGGAGGCGCGGGGACTTAAGGTCACCATGCTGAAGCTGGACCCGTACATCAACGTTGACCCGGGCACCATGAGCCCGTTCCAGCACGGTGAAGTGTTCGTCACCCACGACGGCGCCGAGACCGACCTGGACCTGGGCCACTACGAGCGGTTCATCCGCACGACCATGACCCAGAACAACAACTTCACCACTGGCCGTGTCTACGAACACGTGCTGCGCAAAGAGCGCCGTGGTGATTACCTGGGCGCCACCATCCAGGTGATCCCGCACATCACCGACGAAATCAAGCGCCGGATCATCAAGGGCGCCGGCGATGCCGACGTGGCCATGGTCGAGATCGGTGGCACCGTGGGTGACATCGAGTCGCAACCGTTCCTCGAAGCGATCCGTCAATTGCGTTTTGAAGTCGGCGCCAAGCGCGCGATGCTGATGCACCTGACACTGGTGCCGTACATCGCCACTGCCGGCGAAACCAAAACCAAGCCAACCCAGCACTCGGTCAAGGAACTGCGTTCCATCGGCCTGCAACCTGACGTGCTGGTGTGCCGCTCCGATCACCCGATCGACATCTCGTCCCGTCGCAAGATCGCGCAATTCACCAACGTTGAAGAACGTGCGGTGATCGCCCTGGAAGACGCCGACACCATCTACAAGATCCCGGGCATCCTGCATTCCCAGGGCCTGGATGATTTCGTTGTCGAGCGTTTCGGCCTGCAATGTGGCGGCGCCGATCTGTCCGAGTGGGAAGCCGTGGTCGACGCCAAGCTCAACCCTGAGCACGAAGTCACCATCGCCATGGTCGGCAAGTACATGGAGCTGCTGGATGCGTACAAGTCGCTGATCGAAGCGATGAGTCACGCCGGCATCAGCAACCGCACCAAGGTCAACCTGCGCTACATCGATTCCGAAGACATCGAAAACCAGGGCACTGCGCTGCTCGAAGGTGTCGACGCGATCCTCGTACCGGGCGGCTTCGGTCTGCGTGGCGTGGAAGGCAAGATCACTGCCGTTCAATTCGCTCGCGAAAACAAGGTTCCGTATCTGGGCATCTGCCTGGGCATGCAAGTGGCCGTGATCGAGTTCGCTCGTAACGTGCTGGGCTGGAAAGACGCCAACTCCACCGAGTTCGATCGCACCAGCGGTCACCCGGTCGTGGGCCTGATCACCGAATGGGAAGATGCCACCGGCGCGGTCGAAACCCGTACCGAATCGTCCGACCTGGGCGGCACCATGCGCCTCGGCGCACAGGATTGCCTGCTGGAGCCGGGTTCGCTGGTTCACGATTGCTATGCCAAGGACGTGATTGTCGAGCGTCACCGCCATCGCTACGAAGTGAACAACAACCTGCTGCCGCAAATCATGGAAGCCGGGCTGAAAATCTCCGGTCGCTCCGGTGATGGCGCGCTGGTTGAAGTGGTTGAAGCACCGGATCATCCTTGGTTCGTCGCTTGCCAGTTCCACCCTGAGTTCACCTCGACCCCGCGTGACGGCCACCCGCTGTTCACTGGCTTCGTCAAAGCAGCGTTGACTCAACACCAGAAGAAGGCATAAATCCGATGGCGCAGAAGATCATCCGTGTAGGCGATATCGAGATTGCCAACGACAAGCCAATGGTGCTTTTCGGTGGCATGAACGTGCTGGAAAGCCGCGACATGGCGATGCAGGTCTGCGAAGAATACGTAAAGGTCACCGGGAAACTCGGTATCCCTTACGTGTTCAAGGCCAGTTTCGACAAGGCTAACCGTTCCTCCGTGACCTCTTACCGTGGCCCCGGCCTGGAAGAGGGCATGCGGATCTTCCAGGACATCAAGCAAGCCTTCGGCGTGCCGATCATCACCGACGTCCACGAGCCTGAACAGGCCGCGGTCGTCGCTGAAGTCTGCGACATCATCCAGTTGCCGGCCTTCCTGTCGCGCCAGACCGACCTCGTGGTCGCGATGGCCAAGACCGGCGCGGTGATCAACATCAAGAAAGCCCAGTTCCTCGCTCCGCATGAGATGAAACACATCCTGAGCAAGTGCGTGGAAGCGGGTAACGATCAGTTGATCCTCTGCGAGCGCGGTTCGAGCTTCGGCTACAACAACCTGGTCGTCGACATGCTCGGCTTCGGCATCATGAAGCAGTTCGAATACCCGGTGTTCTTCGACGTAACCCACTCGCTGCAAATGCCTGGCGGTCGTTCCGATTCCGCTGGCGGTCGCCGCGCCCAGGTCACCGATCTGGCCAAGGCCGGCATCAGCCAGTCCCTGGCGGGCCTGTTCCTCGAAGCCCACCCGGATCCGGACAACGCCAAATGCGACGGCCCTTGCGCCTTGCCCCTGGACAAACTGGAGCCATTCCTGGCCCAGCTCAAAGCGTTGGACGAACTGGTGAAGAGTTTTCCGACGGTAGAAACCGCGTAAACCTCTTTTCTCCGTGTAGGAGCTGAGCTTGCTCGCGAAGGCGCCCGAGAGAGCGCCGCTAGCCAACCAGTCTTATGTAACAATGCGACCCACAAGTTATAAATCGATCAGTACGAGCGTTTCGTCAACTTTGGAGTGTTTACAACAATGGCAAAAATCGTCGACATCAAAGGTCGTGAAGTTCTCGACTCCCGTGGCAATCCCACCGTCGAAGCGGACGTGCTTCTCGATAACGGCATCATCGGTAGCGCCTGCGCGCCGTCCGGTGCTTCCACTGGCTCGCGTGAAGCACTCGAGCTGCGTGATGGCGACAAGAGCCGTTACCTGGGCAAGGGCGTACTCAAAGCCGTAGGCAACATCAACGGTCCGATTCGCGACCTGCTGTTGGGTAAAGACCCAAGCGACCAGAAAGCCCTCGATCACGCGATGATCAAGCTCGACGGTACTGAAAACAAAGGTTCCCTGGGCGCCAACGCGATCCTCGCCGTTTCCCTGGCTGCCGCCAAGGCCGCAGCACAGGACCAGGACCTGCCGCTGTACGCTCACATTGCCAACTTGAACGGCACCCCGGGTGTCTACTCGATGCCGGTTCCGATGATGAACATCATCAACGGTGGCGAGCACGCCGATAACAACGTCGACATCCAGGAATTCATGGTTCAGCCGGTTGGCGCCAAGTCTTTCTCGGAAGGCCTGCGCATGGGCACCGAGATTTTCCATCACCTCAAAGCTGTGCTGAAGGCCCGTGGCCTGAGCACTGCCGTCGGTGACGAAGGTGGTTTTGCGCCGAACCTGGCGTCCAACGAAGATGCGTTGAAAGTGATCTCCGAAGCCGTGGCCAACGCCGGTTACAAGCTGGGCACCGACGTGACCCTGGCTCTGGACTGCGCGGCCAGCGAATTCTACGAAGACGGTAAATACAACCTGGCCGGCGAAGGCCATGTCTTCACCTCCGAAGGTTTCGCTGATTACCTCAAAGGCCTGACCGAGCGCTACCCGATCATCTCCATCGAAGATGGCCTGGATGAGTCCGACTGGGCTGGCTGGAAAGTCCTCACCGACAAGATCGGCGAGAAAATCCAGCTGGTGGGCGACGATCTGTTCGTGACCAACACCAAGATCCTGAAAGAAGGCATCGACAAAAAGATCGCCAACTCGATCCTGATCAAGTTCAACCAGATCGGCACCCTGACCGAAACCCTGGCAGCCATCCAGATGGCCAAGGCCGCAGGTTACACTGCCGTGATCTCGCACCGCTCCGGCGAAACCGAAGATTCGACCATTGCCGATCTGGCCGTGGGCACGTCGGCTGGCCAGATCAAGACCGGCTCCCTGTGCCGTTCCGATCGCGTTTCCAAGTACAACCAACTGCTGCGTATCGAAGAGCAGTTGAATGGCAAAGCCAAGTACAACGGCCGCAGCGAGTTCCGCGGCTAAGCTGTACGTGGTAAAAAAAGACACCGGATTGTGTCGGAAAAATCGCGACAGCGACGTTTTTGCCACTAATCTGATGCCTTAAGAGCACAAGCCTGGGTCTTCCAGGCTTCGTGCTATCAGAAGCTTCATAGTTTTGGCATGGCTGTCTTTTTTCACTGGATACCTGATATTCGATGCGCAGTCCCAATTGGTTGTTCCTCGTCTTGCTCCTGCTGCTGGCTGGCCTGCAGTACCGCCTGTGGGTGGGAAATGGCAGTCTGGCGCAAGTGGCCGAGCTGACTCAGCAGATCGCGGATCAACATGCTGAGAATGAAGGCTTGCTGGAACGCAATCGGGTGATGGACGCCGAAGTCAGCGAGTTGAAAAAGGGCATGGAGACCGTTGAAGAGCGGGCTCGTCATGAGCTGGGCATGGTCAAGGACGGTGAAACCCTTTACCAGTTGGCTCAATGATCCAGACGTTACCGGCCTTCTGGGCCGTGATTCCTGCCGCGGGCGTCGGTGCCCGTATGGCCGCGGACCGTCCCAAGCAATATTTGCAACTGGGCGGGCGCACTATTCTCGAACACAGCCTCGGCTGTTTCCTTGATCATCCGTCCCTGAAGGGGTTGGTGGTCAGTCTTGCTATCGATGATCCTTATTGGCCGAACCTGGCCTGCGCTTCCGATGCTCGCATTCAGCGAGTCGAGGGCGGCGCGGAGCGGTCCGGGTCGGTGCTCAATGCGTTGCTGCATTTGCATGCGTTGGGGGCTGGCGATGAGGATTGGGTGCTGGTGCACGATGCCGCACGGCCGAACCTGGCCCGGGACGATCTCGACAAGTTGTTGAGTGAACTGGCGGACGATCCGGTCGGTGGGTTGTTGGCGGTGCCTGCGCGGGACACCCTCAAGCGCGTCGACAAAAACGGGCGTGTGCTGGAAACCGTGGATCGCAGCGTGATCTGGCAGGCTTACACGCCGCAGATGTTTCGCCTCGGTGCGCTGCATCGGGCGTTGGCGGACAGTCTGGTCGCGGATGTTGTCATCACCGATGAAGCGTCGGCGATGGAATGGTCGGGGCTCGCGCCGCGCTTGATCGAGGGGCGCTCCGACAATATCAAGGTCACTCGGCCTGAAGATCTTGAATGGTTGCGCCAGCGTTGGGCTAACCGCCGCTAAAAGATCGCAGCCTGCGGCCGCTCCTGCAGGGTGTACACAAGTCCCGCGGAGCTGCCGAAGGCTGCGATCTTTAGATCTTCAAACCCTCAATTCCGATACTCCGGCCGCTCAGCCAACCCTTCCTTCAAATAATCCACCAACTTGCGCACCTTCGGCGACAAGTGCCGTTGCTGTGGATACAGCGCCCACACCGCTGTGTTCGGCGGTTGATGCGCCTCCAGTAATGAAATCAACGCGCCGCTGTGCAGATGCTCCAGCACGTAATAATCCGGCAACTGACACAGCCCGACCCCCTGCAGCGCCGCATCCAACACCGCTTGCCCACTGTTGCAGCGCCAGTTTCCCTGCACCCGTTGCGAAAATTCCCGCCCGTTCTGCTCCAGTTGCCACAGGTCCGAACTGCCGATGAGGCAATTGTGCCGGTTCAATTCCGACAAGCTGTGTGGGCGACCGTACCGTTCCAGGTAGGACGGGGACGCGCACAAATACATGCGTCGCGGTGCCAGGCGTGTCGCGACCAGTCGTGAGTCTTGCAGGCGACCGAGGCGGATCGCCAGATCCAGGCCTTCGTGCACCAGATCGAGCTGACGGTTGCTCAGTTCAATGTCGATACGCAATTGTGGATAGAGGCCCATGAATCGGGTCACCAGCGGCACAATGAAGCGTTCGCCATACGCCACGGCGCAGGTCATGCGCAGCATGCCCTTGGGTTCGCTGGTCAGGTCACCGACCGCACGCAACGCTTCTTCTCGTCCGTCCTGCAAACGCTGGCAATGTTGCAGGAAGGTTTGCCCGGCCTCGGTCAGGGTGACTCGACGGGTGCTGCGATACAGCAGTCGCGTCTGAAGGCGTTCTTCCAGGCGTACGATTTGTCGACTGACATGGGAGGACGAAACCCCAAGACGCTCCGCCGCCGCGGTGAATTGGCTGCACTCGGCGACGGCGACGAACTCGTCGATCCCTTCCCAGCGGTTTTCGGACATTTAGGATTATCCCTGTACGGCAATAATATTTTGCATTTGCCCCGATTATTCATCGTACGGCGGTGTATTACACTCCTTGTCTCGTTTTTATTCACTGGAGAGTCAGCATGATCAAGTCGCGCGCCGCCGTTGCCTTCGAGGCCAAGAAACCCCTCGAGATCGTTGAAGTCGATGTCGCCATGCCGAAGGCCGGTGAAGTCCTGCTGCGCGTCGTCGCTTCCGGTGTTTGCCACACCGATGCCTATACCTTGTCCGGTGCTGACCCGGAAGGCATCTTCCCGTCGATCCTCGGCCATGAAGGCGGTGCCGTGGTTGAAGCCATTGGCGAAGGCGTGACCTCGGTCGCCGTCGGCGATCACGTGATTCCGCTGTACACCCCGGAATGCCGCCAGTGCAAATTCTGCCTGTCGGGCAAAACCAACCTCTGCCAGGCGATTCGCGCCACCCAGGGCAAAGGCCTGATGCCAGATGGCACTTCGCGCTTTTCCTACAAGGGCCAGCCGATTTTCCACTACATGGGCACCTCGACGTTTTCCGAGTACACCGTGTTGCCGGAAATCTCCGTGGCCAAGATCGCCAAAGAAGCGCCCCTGGAAAAAGTCTGCCTGCTGGGCTGCGGTGTCACCACCGGCATCGGCGCGGTGCTCAATACTGCCAAGGTAAAACCGGGCGATACCGTGGCCATTTTCGGCCTCGGCGGCATCGGTCTGTCGGCGGTGATCGGTGCGGTCAAAGCCAAGGCTGCACGCATCATCGCCATCGACATCAATCCTGCCAAATTCGAGATCGCCAAGCAGTTGGGTGCAACCGATTGCGTGAACCCGAAAGACTTCGACCGTCCGATCCAGGAAGTGATCGTCGACATGACCGATGGCGGTGTCGACTTTTCCTTCGAGTGCATCGGCAACGTGCAATTGATGCGTGCGGCCCTTGAGTGCTGCCACAAGGGTTGGGGCGAGTCGGTGATTATCGGCGTGGCCGGTGCCGGCCAGGAGATTTCCACCCGTCCGTTCCAACTGGTCACCGGTCGCGTCTGGCGCGGTTCGGCGTTCGGCGGCGTGCGCGGTCGTACCGAGTTGCCAAGCTACGTCGAAATGGCCGAAACCGGCGAGATCCCGCTGGATACCTTCATCACCCACACCATGGGCCTGGAAGATATCAACAAGGCGTTTGACTTGATGCATGAAGGCAAGAGCATCCGTTCCGTCATTCATTTTTAAGAGCAGCGCCAAGTTGGAAGTTTCAAGCTGCAAGAGCGTGGGCCTCTGCCTCCTCTAGCAGCTTGAAGCTTGGGGCTTGAAGCTGGGAGCATTCCCATGACTTTGGAAAACATCTCGTGCCAGAAAAGCTTCGGCGGCTGGCACAAACGCTACCGTCACCGTTCCGATGTGCTCGGCTGCGACATGGTGTTCGCCGTGTACCTGCCGCCGCAAGCGGAGCAGGGTGGCAAGCTGCCGGTGCTGTATTGGTTGTCCGGCCTGACCTGCACCGACGAGAACTTTATGCACAAGGCCGGCGCCCTGCGCATGGCCGCCGAGCTTGGGCTGATCATCGTTGCGCCGGACACCAGTCCGCGTGGTGCCGATGTGCCGGGTGATCCGGACGGCGCCTGGGACTTCGGTCTCGGCGCCGGCTTCTATCTGAATGCCACGCAGGAACCGTGGTCCCGGCACTATCGGATGCATGACTATGTCGTGCAGGAATTGCCGGCATTGGTCGAGGCGCATTTCCCGGCGTCGGACAAGCGCGGCATCAGCGGCCACTCCATGGGCGGTCATGGGGCCTTGGTCTGCGCGCTGCGCAATCCGGGGCGTTATCAGTCGGTGTCGGCATTTTCGCCGATCAACAACCCGATGGATTGCCCGTGGGGACAGAAGGCGTTCTCCCGTTATCTCGGGGAGGACCGCTCGAAGTGGCGCGAATGGGATGCCTGCGCCCTGATCGCCGAGGCCGATGAGCAACTGCCGCTGCTGATCGATCAAGGCGATCGCGACGATTTCCTCGCCACCCAGCTCAAGCCTGAAGCCCTGCAACAAGCGGCCAAACTGGCTGGTCATCCGCTGACGTTGCGCCTGCAACCGGGCTACGACCACAGCTATTTCTTCATCGCCAGCTTCATTGACGACCACTTGCAGCATCACGCACGCGCCCTAGGCGCCTAATGCAGGTAGAATCACGCCCTGACAAAAATCGGGGCGTTTTTTTATGCGTATTGGCCACGGCTATGATGTGCACCGTTTCGCTGAAGGCGATTTCATTACTCTGGGCGGCGTGCGCATTGCACACGGCTTCGGGCTGCTCGCTCACTCCGACGGTGACGTCCTGCTGCACGCCTTGAGCGATGCCTTGCTCGGCGCCGCGGCGCTGGGTGATATAGGCAAGCACTTCCCGGACACCGACCCGACATTCAAGGGCGCCGACAGCCGTGTGCTGTTGCGTCACGTCGTCGCACTGATCCATGCCAAGGGCTGGAAAATCGGCAACGTCGATAACACCATCGTCGCCCAGGCGCCGAAAATGGCCCCGCATATCGAATCGATGCGCGCGCTGATTGCCGCGGATCTTCAAGTTGAGTTGGATCAAGTGAACGTGAAAGCTACCACCACCGAGAAGCTTGGCTTTGTCGGTCGCGAAGAAGGCATTGCCGTGCATTCCGTTGCCTTGTTGCTGCGCGCATGAACGAACTGCAACTGCTCGGCCCGCGCGCCTATGGCGACGCGCTCGGCACCGCGATACTGAAAGCCACGGCGGAAGATTTTCAGGTCGACGAAGTCCTCAACATTCCCTTGAGTGGCGACGGCGAACACCTGTGGATCTGGGTGGAAAAACGCGGTCTGAATACCGAAGAAGCCGCACGCCGGATTGCAAAAGCGGCCGGCGTGCCGTTGCGCACCGTCAGTTACGCGGGCCTCAAGGACCGTCAGGCGCTGACCCGCCAGTGGTTCAGCGTACAACTGCCGGGCAAGGCCGATCCTGATCTGTCGGCGGCGGAAAACGACACACTGAAAATCCTCAAGACCGGCCGACACAAACGCAAGCTGCAACGCGGTGCCCATTCGGCCAACGGCTTCACCTTGCGCCTGACCCAATTTGCCGGTGACAAGGCGGCAATCGAAGAGCGTCTGCAACTGATCGCCCAAAAAGGTATTCCGAATTATTTCGGTGCCCAGCGTTTCGGGTTTGATGGCGGCAACGTGGTCGATGCCCGGGCCTGGGCGGCGCGCAAGGCGTTGCCGGAACAGCGCAACGTGCGTTCGCGCCTGCTCTCTACCGCCCGCAGTTTTCTGTTCAACCAGGTGCTGGCGGCGCGTGTCGCCGATGGCAGTTGGCAGCGCGCCCAGGTTGGCGATCTGTTGGCTTTCACCGACAGTCGCAGTTTCTTTCCGGCCGGTGAGGCTGAGTGCAGCGATCCGCGCCTGGCGATTCTTGACCTGCATCCGACCGGCCCGCAGTGGGGCGAAGGTGACTCGCCGACCACGGGCGCTGTCCATGAACTGGAGCAGGCAATCGCCAGCCGCGAAGCAGACTTGCGCGATTGGTTGATTAACGCCGGTATGAGCCACGAACGTCGCATCCTGCGGCTGCCCATTGGTGGGTTGACGTGGCATTATCCCGAGCCTGACATTCTGCAACTGGAATTCGTCCTCCCGGCCGGATGCTTCGCCACCGTATTGGTGCGTGAACTTGTCGATCTGGTGCCGGTGGGGCAGACGGACAGCCCATGCGTATTCTGATTTCTAACGACGATGGGGTAACCGCACCCGGTCTCGCCGCGCTTTATGCTGCGCTGGCGGATTTCACCGAGTGCGTGGTTATCGCCCCGGACCAGGACAAAAGCGGCGCCAGCAGTTCGCTGACGCTCGACCGTCCGTTGCACCCGCAAACCCTGGCCAACGGCTTTATCAGCCTCAACGGCACACCCACTGATTGCGTGCACCTGGGCCTCAACGGCTTGCTGGAGCGCGAACCGGACATGGTGGTTTCCGGGATCAACCTGGGCGCTAACCTGGGGGACGACGTGCTGTATTCCGGTACCGTGGCGGCGGCCCTTGAAGGGCGCTTCCTGGAGCGACCTTCGTTTGCCTTTTCGTTGGTCTCACGGCAAATAGAGAACCTTCCCACAGCCGCCTACTTTGCGCGCAAACTGGTCGAAGCCCATGCTGACCTCCAGCTGCCACCGCGCACGGTGCTGAACGTGAATATTCCGAACCTGCCGCTGGACCACATCCGCGGTATTCAGTTGACCCGCCTCGGGCATCGCGCCCGCGCGGCGGCGCCAATAAAAGTCGTCGATCCACGGGGCAAGTCCGGCTACTGGATTGCCGCCTCAGGGGATGCGGAAGACGGCGGTCCGGGTACCGATTTTCATGCGGTGATGCAGGGCTATGTCTCAATCACTCCACTACAACTGGATCGCACCTTCAATGATGCCTTCAGAAGTCTCGATGGCTGGCTGGAGGGGCTGCGTTAATGTCTCGTGAACAAGACGATATGCTGCGTCGCGGCATCGGGATGACCTCCCAACGGACCCGCGAGCGCCTGATTCAGCGGCTGTATGAAGAGGGGATCTCCAACGCCAAGGTGCTGGAAGTCATCCGCCGTACACCGCGTCACCTGTTCGTCGACGAGGCGCTGGCGCACCGCGCCTATGAAGACACCGCGCTGCCGATCGGCAACAACCAGACCATCTCCCAGCCTTATATGGTGGCGCGCATGAGCGAGCTGCTGCTGGAAGCCGGTCCACTGGACAAGGTGATGGAAATCGGCACCGGTTCGGGTTACCAGACCGCCGTGCTGTCGCAACTGGTGGAGCGGGTGTTTTCCGTGGAGCGCATCAAGGTGTTGCAAGATCGGGCCAAGGAACGCCTGGTCGAGCTGAACCTGCGCAACGTGGTGTTTCGTTGGGGCGATGGCTGGGAAGGCTGGCCGGCACTGGCACCGTATAACGGCATTATTGTGACGGCCGTTGCCACCGATGTGCCCCAGGCGCTGCTCGATCAGTTGGCACCGGGCGGACGCCTGGTGATCCCGGTTGGCTCCGGTGAGGTCCAGCAATTGATGCTGATCATCCGTGAAGAACAGGGCTTTTCCAGGCGCGTCCTGGGGGCAGTGCGCTTCGTGCCGTTGCTCAATGGGCCGCTGGCCTGAGCATTTGTTTTCATGCGCTGAATTCTCTTCGATCGGCCGTGTCTTACAGCGGCATCGATCTGTTAAACGGATTTCATCGTCAGACAGCAAACGTGTGCGCGAAGCGAATTCGCTTCATTAAAGGTAAAGCCTGTACAGCCCGTTATACTTGCGACATTTCGTGCCGGAACACGGCAATCCACATTTTCAGCCACCACAAAGGGAGCGGCGGGTGAGTCTCACAGTCATTGCGCAGCGTATGGGTACAACAAGCTTTCAGCGCCTGGTGACTGGCCTTGTCCTGAGCACGTTGCTGGTCGGTTGCTCCAGCACCAAGTCGAGCACCGTCGGCGTAGTGGATCGCAACAACAGCGTCGCCCAGCGTCCGGCAGTGACCACGGGTCAGTATGTCGTTCGACCTAAAGACACCCTGTTCTCCATCGCTTTTCGCTACGGTTGGGACTACAAAGCCCTCGCCGCCCGGAACAATATTCCTACGCCCTACACGATCCATCCGGGTCAGACGATTCGCTTCGATGGTCGTACCGGTTCAACGCCGACGGCGGTCGTCAGTTCGGCAAATTCAACGCCTTCATCGTCGCTGAAAACCACGGTAATCCGGCGCCAGCCGAATGGCGTAACGACCAGTACAGCGGTGGTTGCACCGTCCGTCGCGAACAAGCCGGCACCCGCACCACTGCCTCCTGCAGGCCCGGCCCCGACCGGCTGGGGGTGGCCTTCTAATGGCATATTAATTGGAAAATTCTCTTCAAACGGTAGTTTGAATAAAGGAATTGATATCGCCGGGGATTTGGGACAGCCTGTTTTAGCTGCGTCTGATGGGACGGTGGTATACGCCGGGAGTGGCTTAAGGGGCTACGGCGAATTAGTCATCATCAAACACAGCGACACCTACGTCAGTGCCTACGGACATAACCGCAGGCTGTTGGTTCGGGAGGGGCAGCAGGTCAAAGTCGGACAGACAATTGCCGAAATGGGGTCAACGGGAACAGACCGGGTGAAACTGCATTTTGAGATTCGCCGACAAGGTAAACCTGTAGATCCGCTGCAATTCCTGCCACGTCGTTGATTTGTTGTCAGCCTGTTCCGTCACGTAGAGGGGACAGGCTCCAGCGTTGCCAAGGATAAAGGCGCCGCTTGAGCTTGGGGTCGAACTCACCAAAGGACTATAACAATGGCTCTCAGTAAAGAAGTGCCGGAGTTTGACATCGACGATGAGGTTCTCCTTATGGAGACCGGCATCGCTACGGATTCGATGTCGAATGATGAAGGGGCTGCTCCACCTTCCGTTCGTGCCAAATCCAAACACTCCGCTTCGCTAAAGCAACACAAGTACATCGACTACACGCGGGCACTCGATGCCACGCAGCTGTACCTCAATGAAATCGGCTTTTCACCACTGCTCTCTCCGGAAGAAGAAGTTCATTTTGCGCGCTTGTCGCAAAGTGGCGATCCGGCCGGGCGCAAGCGCATGATCGAAAGTAACCTGCGGCTGGTGGTGAAAATCGCCCGACGTTACGTCAATCGTGGCTTGTCGCTGCTGGACCTGATCGAAGAGGGCAACCTCGGGCTGATCCGGGCCGTGGAAAAGTTCGACCCCGAGCGCGGCTTTCGCTTTTCGACCTACGCAACCTGGTGGATTCGTCAGACCATCGAGCGCGCGATCATGAATCAGACCCGGACCATCCGGTTGCCGATCCATGTGGTCAAAGAGCTCAACGTGTACCTGCGGGCTGCACGGGAACTGACGCAAAAGCTCGATCACGAACCCTCACCCGAAGAAATCGCCAACCTGCTGGAAAAACCGGTAGGCGAGGTCAAGCGCATGCTGGGCCTGAACGAGCGGGTTTCTTCGGTCGACGTCTCGCTGGGTCCGGATTCGGATAAAACCCTGCTGGACACCCTAACCGACGATCGTCCAACCGATCCATGCGAACTGCTGCAGGACGATGACCTGTCCCAGAGCATCGATCAGTGGCTCTCGGAGTTGACCGACAAGCAACGCGAGGTGGTCATACGCCGCTTCGGCCTGCGCGGTCACGAGAGCAGTACGCTCGAAGATGTAGGCCTGGAGATCGGTTTGACCCGGGAGCGGGTCAGGCAAATCCAGGTGGAAGGCCTTAAGCGACTTCGAGAGATTCTCGAGAAGAACGGCCTGTCGAGTGAGTCGCTGTTTCAATAAGGCATTCACTCAACGGCACCCAAAAGCCCCGACTGGTTCGGGGCTTTTTGCTGTCTGGTAGAAATCTCGGGTTCGTAGACTCGCGCTGTAAGACTTTGCTTACTCTTTCGTAAGTGTTCGTTATTTTTACAGGTTGGCAGTTGTCTATTTTGTCTGCGGCACGAATTTAAATTACTGTTTTATAAGGTTATTTTGTTTTGTTTCGAGCATATGACAAGCCGTTTCAGCCGTGAAGGGCGGTTGCTCATGCCGGGGAATTCTCTAGTATCTGGGGTGTGTCGACGGATAGACACGCCCTTCAAGGATGAGGGGAAAGGACATCGCAGGACGCGATTCATCAGGACGATGAAAAGGAATACAGGGAATAGGGAAATATGTGGGCGGGTCAAACCGCCCTTTTTTTTGCCTGCAGAAAAACAAAAAGGCCCGCGAGGGGCCTTTTCAAGAACGCGGGGTCAATCAGCGTTCGAGGTCTTTGATCTTGCCTTTGACGCCATCCCACTCTTCGGCATCGGGCATCGATTCTTTCTTCTCGGTGATGTTCGGCCAGATTTCGGCGAGCTCAACGTTCAGCTGAATGAATTCCTGCATCTCTTCCGGGACTTCATCTTCGGAGAAGATAGCCACGGCCGGGCATTCTGGTTCGCACAGTGCGCAGTCGATGCACTCATCCGGGTGAATCACCAGGAAGTTCGGGCCTTCGTAAAAGCAGTCCACCGGACAGACTTCTACGCAGTCGGTGTACTTGCACTTGATGCAGTTGTCGGTGACGACGAAGGTCATTTCTAATTTTCTCCTCAGGCGGCGGCAGCGGAGCCCCTTCACGTTGGGGTCGCCAGGTTCGGGAGCGATAGTCTGCTGGCCAGGCTATGAACCAGCAGCATCCCAAACCGCGCGAGATTCTAACAGCTTGCAGGCAAGTGCGTTAGATCCGTGTCTTTAGTGTATAGAGCATTTCGAGTGCGCGACGCGGACTCATATCGTCCAGGTCCAGTTTGGCCAGTTCGTCCAGCACCGGATGCGGCAGGCTGGCGAACATGTCGCTCTGCTGCGGCGCGGCCGGTTTGCCTTTGACGGGCTTCGGAACTTCGTGGGGCAGGGCGGTGGCTTCCAGGCGACCCAGGTGCTCGCGAGCACGCACGATCACTTCGCTCGGCACACCGGCCAACTGCGCAACGGCCAGGCCGTAGCTTTGGCTGGCGGGTCCCGGCAGCACGTGGTGCAGGAACACGATGCGTTCGTTGTGCTCGGTGGCGTTCAGATGCACGTTGGCCACCAGTGGCTGGGCTTCCGGCAACACGGTCAGTTCGAAGTAGTGGGTCGCGAACAACGTGTAGGCGCGCAGGTGCGCCAGACGCTCGGCGGCGGCCCAGGCCAGGGACAGACCGTCGAAGGTGCTCGTACCGCGTCCGACTTCGTCCATCAGCACCAGGCTGCGTTCGGTGGCGTTGTGCAGGATGTTCGCGGTCTCGCTCATCTCGACCATGAACGTCGAGCGACCGCCCGCCAAATCGTCGCTGGAACCGATCCGGGTGAAGATGCGATCCACCAGCGACAATTCGCAACTGGCCGCCGGCACGAAACTGCCGATGTGCGCCAGCAACACGATCAATGCGGTCTGACGCATGTAGGTGGATTTACCGCCCATGTTCGGACCGGTGATCACCAGCATGCGGGTGTTGTCGTCGAGGCTCAGGTCGTTGGCCACGAACGGCGTGCTCAGCACTTGCTCGACCACAGGGTGACGACCCTGGCTGATGCGCATGCACGGCTCGTCGACGAAGCGCGGGCAGTTCAGGTCGAGGTTCAGTGCGCGTTCGGCGAGGTTGCTCAGCACGTCCAGCTCAGCCAGGGCGGCGGCGGTGTCCTGCAACGGCGGCAATTGTGAAATCAGGTCTTCGAGCAGCGCTTCGTAGAGCATCTTCTCGCGGGCCAGGGCACGGCTCTTGGCTGACAGCGCCTTGTCTTCAAACGCCTTCAGTTCCGGCGTGATAAAGCGCTCGGCGCCCTTGAGCGTCTGGCGACGGATGTAGTCCGCCGGCGCCGACTCGGCCTGTTTGCTCGGCAACTCGATGAAGTAACCGTGAATGCGGTTGTAGCCGACTTTCAGATGCGACAGGCCAGTGCGAGCCTTTTCGCGTGCTTCGAGGTCGATCAGGAACTGCCCGGCGTTTTCGCTGAGCGATTGCAGGTCGTCGAGCTCGGCGTCGTAGCCGGTTTTCAACACACCGCCGTCACGGATGACCGCCGGCGGGTTGTCAATAATGGCTTTTTCCAGCAACGCCGCCAGTTCCGGGTAGGTGCTGGTGGTCGCGGCCAGTTGGATGATGTGCGGGGCTTCGAGCTCGGTCATCGCCACTTGCAGCTCGGGCAGTGCGCCGAGCGCATCGCGCAGACGCGCCAAGTCGCGAGGACGGGCGTTACGCAAACCGATCCGCGCCAGAATCCGCTCGATGTCGCCGATTTCCTTGAGCTGTGGTTGCAGCTTTTCGAAACGGTAGCCGTCGAGCAGGCAAGTGATCGACGTCTGACGCGCCAGCAGCACGGTCAAGTCCCGCAACGGACGGTTCAACCAACGGGTCAGCAAGCGGCTGCCCATGGCGGTCTGGCAGCGATCGACCACCGATTGCAAGGTGTTCTCGCGCCCACCGGCCAGGTTGGTGTCCAGTTCCAGGTTGCGACGGCTCGCGCCGTCCAGCACCACGGTGTCGTCCAGGCGTTCATGACGCAAACTGCGCAAGTGCGGCAGGGCGGTGCGCTGGGTTTCCTTGGCGTAGCTGAGCAAGCAACCGGCGGCGCCGATGGCCAGGGTCAGGTTCTCGCAGCCAAAGCCTTTAAGGTCTTGGGTCGAGAATTGTTGGCAGAGACTTTTCAGCGCCGTATCGCGCTCAAAATCCCACGGCGCCCGACGACGAACCCCACGGCGTTTTTCCGCCGGCAGATCCTTCGGCCAGTCATCCGGGATCATCAGCTCTACCGGGTTGACCCGCTCCAGCTCCGCCAGCAGGTTTTCCCAGCCCTTGATTTCCAGCACGGTGAAGTTGCCGCTGGTGATGTCCAGCACGGCCAGACCGAACAGACGCTCGTCACCCAGCACCGCCGCAATCAGGTTGTCCCGACGCTCATCCAGTAACGCCTCATCACTGACCGTACCCGGGGTGATGATCCGCACCACCTGACGATCCACCGGCCCCTTGCTGGTGGCCGGATCGCCGACCTGCTCACAGATCACCACCGACTCGCCGAGCTTGACCAGTTTCGCCAGGTAACCTTCGGCGGCGTGGTAAGGAATCCCACACATCGGAATCGCCTGGCCCGCCGACTGCCCACGGGCCGTCAGGGTGATGTCCAGCAACTTGGCGGCCTTCTTCGCGTCTTCATAGAAGATCTCGTAGAAGTCACCCATGCGGTAGAACATCAGCTGGTCGGGGTGCTGATTCTTCAGGCGCCAGTATTGCTGCATCATCGGCGTGTGTGAGGACAGATCGGAGATAGCTTTATTCATCGGAAATCAGGAAAACTCGTTGAAAGGTGTAGGGCAAAGGAGGGGCATCGGCCCGGCTTTTCCGCGATGGGCGCAAGGTTAACATGAGCGGTCTGCCGGACGCAGGCATGAAAGGCCCAAGACCCATTGCGCTTTTATTGACGTTTTATGCGCTATTTATGCAATTATGCATTTGTTTTCCGGGAAAAGTTCAAGCACTATTCGCGTTATGCAAAAACGCAATGTTTCTTCAGTCTTAAGAGCGCTGCTCGATCAGCACGGGATCTCCCCTACGGAGCTTCACCGTCGCACCGGCGTGCCTCAATCCACACTCTCGCGCATTCTCAGCGGGAAGATCGTCGATCCTTCGGATAAGCACATCTCGAAAATCGCCGAGTACTTCGCCGTGAGCACCGATCAATTGCGCGGGCGCGCGGATGTCGCGCCGGCCGCCGGTGCGGGGCGCGAGTCCATACATTCCGAACTCAAGGACATAAGCTTGTGGGACGACGATACCCCCGTCGATGACGACGAGGTGTCGGTCCCCTTTCTTCGCGAGGTTGAATTGGCTGCTGGATCAGGAAGATTCGTCATCGAAGAAAGCGAGCGCTCCAGCTTGCGCTTCGGCAAGCGCAGTCTGCGTCACAACGGCGTGCAGTTCGACCAGGCCAAGTGCGTGACGGTACGGGGCAACAGCATGTTGCCTGTCCTGCGCGATGGCGCCACCGTCGGCGTGAATGCCGGTAAATGCGGGATTGGCGACATCGTCGATGGCGACCTGTACGCCATCAACCATAACGGCCAACTGCGGGTGAAACAGCTTTATCGCCTGCCCACCGGTATCCGCCTGCGCAGCTTCAATCGCGACGAGCATCCGGACGAGGACTACACCTTCCAGGAAATCCAGGAAGAGCAGATCGTCATCCTCGGTCACGTATTCTGGTGGGGCATGTACGCCCGCTAACCCAACCGCTGTCAGATAAAACCCGCCACCCGGCGGGTTTTTTTTCGCCTGTCGAAAACGGCCAACGCCTTGGCTGGCGGGGCTTCCATGCGCTTGTGCATTTGTTGCGCATAAATAAATGCATTTATGCATTGACTGTATATGCATCCATGCATATTCTTGTCTCAAGCCGCTCAACAAAGCAGCTCGAAACGAAGCTCTTTAGTTCCACCACAAAGGCAGCGATGAACCGGCCTCAACGGTTCAGAGGGTTGGCAACTGACCCGGGTGTGCAGCGTAAAGCACCAGAAGCAGTTATCCGGCGGGCAGGGACCGCGGTCGGAAAAACAATTTGAATGGACTCGTACCGCGCCAGTAGCGCCGAAAAGTCAGCTTCCTTTTTTGCACACAGGATTAAAGGGAAGGCGAAGGACCGCATTACTGAAAAGCCCGGTTAATCGCCGGGCTTTTTGGAATGCCTACCTGACACAGGCAGATCACGTCTGCCGTTTACCGGCAACCCATAAGGATATGCAAATGAAAAAGTACGCACGCATTGTTGATGACCTGGTCGACAACATCTATGAAACCAACAATCCCATCACCGAAGAGTTTCCGGCTGATCAGTTCTGGGTCGAAGTGATCGGCGATACCCTGGTTGATTACTCCTATAAGGCCGTCAACACCAATGGCGTCTGGAGTTTCGACGGTTCCCCTTACTGGCAGTCCGAACTGGGCAACCAACTGCGCCGTGAGCGAGCTGCGCGGCTCGACAAAGTTATCAACAGCGTTACTACCACTGCATTGCTTGCCAAGGTCGACCTGGGGCTCGCCACTGAGGCCGATCAGGCGTACTTGCTGGCTTACACGCGGTACTGCGTTGCTTTCAGCGAGGTCAATAAACAGTCGGGTTATCCGCTAACCATCGTGTGGCCTGAACGCCCTTAAGAAAGGCACCGCAGACGAAAGCAGGGGTGCATTATTGAAAAGCCCGGCTAATGACCGGGCTTTTTGGAATGCCTACCGACCGTCAGGCATTTCAAGTCTCGGCGTCGCCCGGGCAAGAGGAAGGATCCGGCAAAAATCAAAAGGCATTGAAGATGTTGAGAGATTGCAGGTGTGGACATTGCAAACGACTACTCGCCCGAGTGGGTGAGTACACCGAACTCCAGATCAAGTGTTCCCGCTGTGGGACGTTGAATCATGAGAAGGCTGCGAGCCTCGAGCGATCGCCTATGAGCGACATGAAAGCGGAATCCTCCGCAAAAAATCATTCGACTTTATAGGTGATCAAATGGCAGGACGTACACGTACTCCGTTTCAAGGTAGCGGCACTTCGATTCTCCCCGCTTACCAGACAATGACGGCTGGTCAATTTCTCCTCTCGCCGAACGGCCGATTCAAGCTGTTGCTTCAGGCTGATGGCAATCTGGTCCTGCAGGATAATGGCGTAGTTGTATGGGTGGCTAATGAGGCACAGCCTTACAGTTCAACCGTTCCACTGCGTTACAACGTGGCGCCACAGTTCTACATCCAATATGGCGCGTTTCTGGATGATCCGGTTCGCAAGCGCACTTGGTTGTCCAACAACTCCACCTTTACCAGTGAGGACCAGTGGAACCGGACTCACCTTGTATTGCAGGATGACGGGAATATTGTACTTCTTGACTCTCAGGCCATCTGGAACGGCACCCCGTCTATCCCGCTCATTGCTGGCGCCAACTCTTCGGTGGTGATCGGTGGGCCGAATGAGATTGCCAGGGGTATTCCCTATTTTTCCGGTGACAGCGCCCTGATTTTCCAGGGTGACGGGAACGTTGTTGTGTACGGTCCGAACTGGAGCATTCGTTGGGCCAGTTACACGCAGAACAAAGGAGCGGTTCAGGCTGTCGTTCAGGCGGATGGCAACTTCGTTGTTTATGCCGCTAACAATGTCCCTTTGTGGAATTCCGGCACAGCGGGTCAACCAGGCACCGTTCTGCGTCTGCAACCCAACGGTGGATTCTCCATCGTTAAAGAGACGCCAGTCTGGGCCCGATTCGGGTATCAGCCGACCTACCGTCCAATCCGCCTGATCGACGGTTCTTCCTTCAAAACCTTTGATATCTGGACCTGGAAAATCTGAGCGGCTTGTTGAACTCGTTTTGAACCCTTGCCTCGACGAGTCATTGCCCTACTTGAATCAACCAATCGTACAACTCGCTCACTCAGTGTGAGCGGGTTGTATTGCTGTGGAAAAGGGACGTGCAACACGCATTCAGTGCGTTCTTTAAGGGTTGGCAACAAGAGGACAGATGTTGAGACATCGGGTTACTGATTTAACCGCTTCATTACTGAACCCCTCATTGATTTATCAAGCCCCCCCAGGAGGCGTGACATGACAAACGAGCAACAAGCGTTGCTGGACATGCCGATCTGGCTTGTCATCGTCCTCGCCCTGGTGGGCGGGGTGTCCGGCGAAATGTGGCGCGCCGACAAGGAAGGCGCCAAAGGCTGGGCGCTGCTGCGGCGCCTGGCGCTGCGCTCCGGAGCCTGCGTGATCTGCGGGGTGTCCGCGATCATGTTGCTGTACGCCGCCGGTGTGTCGATCTGGACCGCGTGTGCGTTTGGCTGCCTGACGGCGATGGCCGGGGCGGACGTGGCTATTGGGCTTTATGAGCGCTGGGCGGCGAAGCGGATTGGTGTTTGTGACGTGCCATCCAACAACAAGAATGCTGAGTAAAGGGATAACACGGGATATTTGAAAAGGAGATCAAGCATGTTGAGCGACTTTTGTTGTGGCAAATACGACCGGCGACTTGCAAAAGTACAGGTGCGTCTGAGCGTCCTCTCAGGACGTTTAATTAATTACTGCTGATCTTTGCCCTGCGTGATAGCGGGGCTACTTTTTTCAAACCCGCCCCGCCAATTGGCGGTTTTTTATTGCCCGGTGAATACCCATGAAAATCACCCCCCTGGTCGCACAACTACGCGATCAATGCCCAACCCTGGCCAATCGCATCGCGGCCGGCATCGACCTCGCCTCCCTGCAAGCCAACACCCCCCTCACCACCCCCTGCGCCTACATCGTCCCCCTCGCCGATGTCGCCAGCAAAAGCCTCGCGCAAAACCTGATGCTGCAACCGATCCGCGACCGCTTCGAAGTGACCCTGGTGCTCGACACCACGGACGCTACAAAAGCGCTGGATCTGTTGCACGACCTGCGCGCCGAGCTGTGGCGGGCGCTGGTGGGTTTCAAGCCTGGCACGGACTACGACGCCATCGAATACGACGGCGGTGAATTGCTTTCCATCAACGCCAGCCGCGCGTTGTATCGCCTGCGCTTTTTTGCCGAATTCCAGCTCGGCCGCAACCTGCCAAACCAACCGGCAGAGAGTTGGCACGAGCGTGAACTGGACGGTTTGTCGTCCTTTACCGGGGTCACGGTGCGGGTCGATGCGATCGATCCGGCCGACCCCAATCTGAAACGCCCAGGCCCCGACGGGCGCCTGGAAATGACTTTCTCTGGAGATGTAACCCCATGAGCAAACGCATCACCGTGCTGCCGGCCCCAGGCCGTGTCGTGCCGGACCCGGAAGCGGGCGATCTGTTGCCCCTAGAGGGCCGTGAAGTGCCGGACAACGCCTGGTGGCGTCGACGTCTGGCCGATGGCGATATCACTACCAAAGCCGTGAAAGCGGCCAAACCACAGGGAGCCAAATAATGGCGATCGGATTCAGCAACATCCCCGCGGACATTCGTGTTCCGCTGTTCTATGCCGAGATGGACAATTCGGCGGCCAATAGCGCGTCGTCGGCCATGCGCCGGTTGATCGTCGCTCAGGTCAACGACAACATCGCCCCGGCCGACGTCGGCAAACTGGTGCTGGTGTCCAGCGTTGCGCTGGCCAAAAGCATTGGCGGCCAAGGCTCGATGCTGGCCTCGATGTACGAAACCTGGCGCAAGACCGACCCGATCGGCGAGATCTGGTGCCTGCCGCTGCACAACACCACGGGCAGCATTGCCAAAGGTGTGGTGACCCTGACCGGTGCCGCGACCCAGAGCGGTGTGCTCAACCTGTACGTCGGCGGTGTTCGCGTTCAAGCGGCCATCGTCAGCGGTTTCACGGCGGCCCAGGCGGCCAGCGCACTGGCGCTGAAAATCAACGCCTCTGCCGACCTGCCGGTGTCCGCTGTTGCGGCCGACGGCATCGTGACCCTGAGCGCCAAATGGACCGGCGACAGCGGCAACGACATCAGCCTGCAATTCAATCGCCTGGGCAAGAGCAACGGCGAAGAAACCCCGGCCGGCCTGACCTCGGCTGTGACCGCCATGACCGGCGGTGTCGGTGTACCGGATCAAGTGGCTGCCGTTGCGGCACTGGGCGATGAACCGTTCGAGTTCATCTGCATGCCGTTCTCGGACCTGAACACCCTCAACACCTGGCAAGCCGTCATGGATGACAGCACCGGTCGTTGGTCCTGGGCCAAGCAATTGTTCGGTCACGTCTACAGCGCCAAGCGCGGCACCATCGGTACGTTGGTGGCTGCGGGCCAGGCGCGTAACGACCAGCACATGACCATCCAGGCGCTGGAACCGGGTGTGCCGCAACCGTTCTGGGTCCAGGCTGCTGCATTGGCCGCGCGCACGTCGGTATTCATCTCGGCTGACGCCAGCCGTCCGACCCAAAGCGGCAGCCTGCCAGGTCTCGACCCGGCGCCGGCCAGCGAGCGCTTCACGCTGACTGAGCGTCAGTCGTTGCTCAACTACGGCATCGCCACCGCCTACTACGAAGGCGGCTACGTGCGCATCCAGCGCTCGATCACCACCTACCAGAAGAACGCTTACGGCCAGGCCGATAACTCCTACCTGGACAGCGAAACCATGCACCAGTCGGCGTTCATCGTGCGTCGTCTGCAAAGCGTGATCACCAGCAAATACGGGCGCCACAAATTGGCCTCCGACGGCACCCGTTTCGGCGCCGGCCAGCCAATCGTCACCCCGAGCACCATTCGCGGTGAGCTGATTGCCCAGTACGCCAAGCTCGAACTGGAAGGCCACGTGGAAAACGCCGAGCTGTTCGCCGAGCACCTGATTGTCGAGCGCGACGTGCAGGACCCGAGCCGGGTCAACGTGCTGTTCCCGCCGGATTACATCAACGGCCTGCGGGTGTTCGCACTGCTCAACCAATTCCGTCTGCAGTACGACGACGCCGCTTAACAACAGCGTTTGAACGTGCGATTTCAGCCCACCTCGCGTGGGCTTTTTATTTGAAGGGAGAAACACCATGGGTCAACTGATTGCGGGCACCTGCTACGTCAAAGTGGACGGCGCTCAACTGACCATCAATGGCGGCTGCGAAGCGCCACTGATGTCCACCAAACGCGAAACCGTCGTACCGGGTTTCTACAAGGAAACCGACATCGCACCCTCGTTCAAAGTGACGGCGCTGCACACCCCGGACTTCCCGCTCAAGCAACTGGTGGCGGGCGTGGACATGACCGTCACTTGCGAATTCAGCAACGGCAAAGTCTACGTGCTGGCCGGCGCTTACCTGGTCGATGAGCCGGCGTCCAAGGGCGACGACGCCTCGATCTCGCTGGTCTTCAACGGTGTGAAGGGGACCTGGCAATGAGTGGCGCCGTGAAGCTTCAGGTTGCGATCGAAGCCCACGGCGAGCCTCTGACCGAACTCAACCTGCGCCGTCCGACGGTGCAGGAAGTGCGGGCGATCAAGGCGCTGCCGTACAAGATCGACAAGAGCGAAGAAGTCAGCCTGGACATGGACGTCGCGGCCAAATACATCGCGGTCTGCGCCGGCATTCCACCGTCGTCGGTCAACCAGTTGGACCTGGCTGACCTCAACGCGCTGAGCTGGGCCGTCGCGAGTTTTTTCATGAGTGCGGCGTCGGAGCCATCACCGACCTGATCGCAGTCGCCTATGACCTGGCCTGGTTCTGGAAGGTTGACCCCGAACAGATGATGGCCAGGCCACTGGATGTGCTCCGCGAATCCCTGGAGCACGCGCAACGGATCAATGCGATGCAGCAGGTGCAGTGATGGCAGACGAAGACACGATAAAAAAATCGGTGCTGTTGACCGGCATTGATGAACTGTCCCCCAAGCTGGCCGGCCTTGTTTCAAAGGTCGACAGCTTCAAGAAAAATCTGGAACAGGCCGGCCTCGGCAAACTGGATATCAGCGGCTTGTTCAAGGGCGGTAGCGTGATCACGCCGTTCGTGGACGGGATCAAGGCGTCCGATGCGTTCAAGGGCAAATTGGCCGAGGTCGGTGAAGCGACCAAGGCGGTGGACCTGCCGGGCTCGCCCGAAAGTGCTGCGCAAAGCATGAATATTTTCAGCGCATCGATGGCCAAGGTCTCGACCTCCATCGACGCCGCGCTGGCACCGGCGGTCGCGACCCTGGTGGTCGGTCTTGAGCCCTTGTTGACCGGGATCGGCAGTTTGCTCAACGACAATCCGAAACTGGTCGAAAGCCTGGCGATTGGCGCGATGGCGTTCTCGGCCATGCAAACCGCCGTGACCGGTGCGACCCAGGTGTTCGACCTGATGAACATGGTGCTCAAGACCAATCCAATCATGCTGATTGCCATGGGCGTCGCGCTGGCGGCCGGTTTGATCATTGCCAACTGGACGCCGATTTCAGCGTTCTTCTCCGGCCTTTGGGACGGCGTAAAAAACGTCGCCACGCAGGCCATGGCGGTGTTGAGCACGGTGTTCAGCTGGACGCCGCTGGGCATGGTGATCGCCAATTGGTCGCCGATTACCGGATTCTTTTCCGGGATCTGGGACGGCATCAAAGCGGTGACCGCGTCGGTGGTGGGCTTCCTCAAAACGGCGTTTTCCTGGACACCCCTCGGGATGATCATCGACAACTGGGCCGGGTTGACCGGTCTGTTCTCGGCGATCTGGGAATTGCTCAAGGCCCTGACGGTGCCGGTGATTGATTTCCTCAAGGGCCTGTTCGACTGGACGCCGCTGGGCATGATCATCAACAACTGGGGCGCGATCACCGGTTTCTTCGGTTCGATCTGGACGGCCCTGCAACCGGCGGCCCAGGTGATCAAGGATTTCTTCGGCACGTTGTTCGACTATTCGCCGCTGGGCATGATCGTCAACAACTGGGGCGCCATCAGCGCGTTCTTTGATCCGCTGTGGGCCGCGCTGCAAGCCTCGGCGCAGGTGGTTAAAGACTTCTTCACCAGTGTGTTCGAGTGGTCGCCGATGACCCAGATTGCGGCCAACTGGCAACCGATCAGCGAGGTGTTTTCGGCGTTGTGGGGCGTGGTGCAAGCGTTGGCCGCGCCGGCGCTGGAGTTCCTGCACGGGATGTTCGAGTGGTCGCCGCTGGGGCAAATCATCAAGAACTGGGAACCGATCACCGAGTGGTTCAGCGGTCTGTGGAAAAAGCTCCAGGAGGTCATCGCACCGATCAAGGAATTGTTCGACGGCGGCTTCGCGGGGGTGATCGCCAAAGTTACCGGCAAGGTTGAAGGTTTGGCCGAGGCCCAGAAGCAAACCAATGCCGAAGGCAAGGGTGAACTGGCGCCGGCGTTTTTTGGAGCCGGCACCGAGCCGGCGTCGACGACAGGACTGGCCCCCGGAAACCTGGCGCAAAAACCGTCGATGCTGACGGGCTCGCTGACACAAAACTCCAGCGCGCTGATCCAGCAAACCGCCGCCAACAACCGCACGCAACTTGAAGGCGGCCTGACCGTGCGCTTCGAAAACGCGCCGGCCGGCCTGCGCACCGATCAGCCGCAAACCAATCAACCGGCGCTGGCGCTCAATTCGCGCATCGGCTACCGCTCACTTTCCCTGGGAGGCTCCAATGAGCTGGCGTGACCGTTTATTGCCGGCGTCCTTTCGAGGTGTCGGTTTCTGGGTCGATCAGGCGAAAACCCCGGTCGGCAAAAAGGGTCAGTTGCATGAGTATCCGCAGCGCGACCTGCCGTTTTTCGAGAAACTCGGCCAGCAGGCGAAGGTCCACGATCTGACGGCATTCATCGTCGGCCCCGATTGCCTGGAGCAGCGCGACAAGCTGCTCAAGGCGCTGGAGCAGGGCAATGGTGAACTGGTCCATCCGTGGCTGGGACGCTTGCAGGTCAAGGTCGGCGAATGCGACATGACCCACACCCGCCAGGACGGCGGGCTGGTGACCTTTGCGCTGAAGTTTTACCCCGATGAACCACTGCCGTTTCCGACGGCGACGGTCAGCACTCAGCAAGTATTGTTGGTGTCGGCGGACAGTTTTTTAGGTTCGGCGGTGGCGCGTTTCGAAGACGCGATGACCGTGATCAAGGCTGCGCGGATCGGCATTGCCGACCTGCGCAACAGCATCAAGGACATCTATGCGGTGGTTCAACAGCAGTTGCAGCCGTTGATCGATCAGTACAAGCAGATCAGCGATCTGGTCAAAGCAGTCAAGGAATTGCCCAAGGAAGTGGCGGCCGAATTCAAGGGATTGGTCGGCGACATCAAGGAGCTGAAAGACTTCGCCCGTGACGGTTATCGTGGCGTGATTGCCAACGTCTCCCAACAGGTCGAAGCCATCCGCAAGGCCGATGCGCCGAAGATCACCACCGGCAAGGACACCACCGCCGCAGCCCAGGCTTTGGCCAATCTGGTGCAGGACACCTTGCTGGTGCAGGCTGCCCAATGGGTCGCCGCGATGCCGGTGGCTTCGAAGGTGGTCAAGCTCGGGTCCACGCCGTCGCTGGAGCAACAAGCCGCGCAACCGGTGCAGCGCCAAGCCGTGCCGGTGGCCGACGATGTTCTGGCCTTGCGCAAGGCCCTCGATGAGGCGATCCAGCAAGCGTCGAACAAGGCGGATCCGGCGCATTATCAGGCCATGACGGATCTGCGGCATAAGCTCAATGCGCATCTGACGGCGGTGGCGTCGTCGGGTGTCCGGCTGGTCAGCAAGTCGTTCCAGGAGAGTTTTCCGGCCCTGGTCATCGCCTATAAGCAACTGGGCGACGCCACGCGGGTCGAGGAAGTGATCCAGCGCAACGGCATTGTTCATCCGGTGTTCTCTCCACCCAATGACCTGAAACTCTCGGGGGAGTAAGCCATGAGTGAAGTGGACAATAAAGTCACCCTGACCGTTGACGGGCTGGAATATGGCGGCTGGAAAAGCGTGCAGATCACGGCCGATCTGGAGCGTCAGTTCCGCACCTTCAAACTCGACATCACCTGGCAATGGCCAGGGCAGACCCTGGTGCGACGGATTCAACCCGGTGCGCCGTGCGAGGTGCGGATCGGCAACGACCTGGTGCTGACCGGGTATGTGTTCAAGGCGCCGATCAGCTATGACGGGCGGCAAATCAGCCTGAGCGTCGAGGGCAGTTCGAAAACCCAGGACCTGGTGGATTGTGCGGCGACCAATCGTCCCAACCAATGGCATCAGCAATCGTTGCTGAGCATCGTCGAGGCGCTGGCGTCGTCGTATTCGATCTACGTGGCCAGTGAAATTGCGGAAACCGCCCGGCTCGGCAGTCACACCATCGTGCCGGGGGAGACGGTGTTCCAGTCCATCGACCGCTTGCTCACGTTGTTCCGGGTGTTTTCCACCGACGATGCCCAGGGCCGGGTGGTCCTGGCCCGGCCGGGCAGCGGTGGGCGCGCCAGCGATGTGCTGGAACTGGGCAAGAACATTCTTTCGGCCAACGCGCCGATGGATTACAGCCAGGTGTTCTCCGAATACCGGGTCATTGGCCAGCAGAAAGGTAATGACCAGAAGAGCGGGGCGGCGGTCAGCGAGGTCGAGGCGGTGTCTGCCGACCTGGGCTTCAAGCGCAAGCGGGTTACGGTAATCAATGAAGGCGCGCAGATTACCTCCGAGCTGGCGCTGCAAAGGGCCAACTGGGAAGCCGCCACCCGCGTCGGCAAAGCCTTGACCACCACCTACCAAGTGCAAGGCTGGCGCCAGACCAATGGCGATTTGTGGCGCCATAACACGCTGGTCAAGGTCAAGGACCCGGTGCTGGAAGTGGACGGTGACAGGCTGATTTCCAAAGTTACTTACTCGCTCTCGGCGCAGGGTTGCGTCACCACTCTGCAAGTCGCGCCACCCCATACCTTCGACGCCAATCCGACGCCACCCAAGAAGAACTGAGGCGGCGCGTTCTTACGCCCGATCTTGAAGGAAAACCCATGAGCCTACTGACTCGCCTCCTGGCGCGCGGCACTGTCGTGCTCGCCAATTCGGCCACCAAGCTGCAATCGCTGCAAATGCGCCTCACCGCCGGTGAAGTGAACGACGACATGGAACACTTCGAACCCTACGGTTTCACCAGCAATCCGCTGGCCGGCGCCGAGGGCATCGCCACTTTCCTGGGCGGTGATCGTTCCCACGCCATCGTTCTGGTGGTCGCCGACCGCCGCTATCGTCTCAAGGCCCTGGCCCAGGGCGAAGTGGCGATCTACACCGACGAAGGCGACAAGATCCACTTCAAGCGTGGGCGGGTCATCGACATCCAGACCGCGACCCTGAACATCCGCGCCAGCAGCGCCGTGAACATCGACACCCCGACCCTGACCCAGACCGGCAAGATCGTCTCCCAAGGCGACCAGGTCGCGGGCGGCATCAGCCAGATCAAACACGTGCACGTCGGCGTGCAGGCGGGCAATGGCCAGACCGGCGTGCCGGCAGGAGGTCAGTGATGTTTATCAGCCAGAACCTCCACGCCGCACTGACCCGTTCGGTGCTGATCAGCCTGTTCACCTGGCGCCGCGCCGCCGATGACGATGCCCTCGATGACGAGGAGCGCTTCGGCTGGTGGGGCGACACGTTTCCCACCGTCGCCGATGACCGCATCGGCTCGCGGCTGTGGCTGTTGCGTCGGGTCAAGCTGACCCGGCAAACGCAAATGGACGCTGAGTTCTATGCCCGCGAAGCCCTGCAATGGCTGATCGACGACGGGCATTGCAGCGCCATCGACATCATCAGCGAACGCCTCGACGCCCAGCGCCTGAACCTGCGCACGGTCCTGACCCTGGCCGACGGCGAGCGCCTGGACATCAACCCTGATAACAGTTGGCAGGTGATCTATGCCGTTTGAAACCCCTTCGCTGCCGGTGCTGATCAAACGCACCCAAAGCGACCTGGCCAGCGATTCGCTGCGCCAGTCCGATGCGCAAGTGCTGGCCCGCACCCTCGGTGGCGCCGCCTATGGTTTGTATGGCTACCTCGACTGGATCGCCGAGCAGATCCTCCCGGACAAGGCCGACGAATCGACCCTGGAACGCATCGCCGCCCTGCGTCTGAACCAGCCGCGCAAAGCCGCGCAAGCCGCCAGCGGCAGCGTCAGCTTTACCGCCAGCGCCGGTGCCGTGCTGGATGTCGATACGCTGCTGCAATCGAACGACGGTCGCACCTACAAAGTGACCGCGTCGCGCACCACCAGCAATGGCCTCAACAGCACCACCATCGCCGCGCTCGACGCAGGCAGCCTGGGCAATGCCGATGCCGGCATGACGCTGATCCCGGTCCAACCGATCCTGGGGATTGTCGGCAACAGCTTCACGGTGCTGGCGCCGGGGCTGATCGGCGGGGTTGCCCGGGAAAGCCTGGAATCCCTGCGCTCCCGGGTGATCAGTTCCTACCGCATCATCCCCCACGGCGGCTCGACGCAAGACTATGAAACCTGGGCGCTCGAATGCCCTGGCGTGACCCGGGCCTGGTGTCGCAGCGGCCTCTTGGGACCTGGCACGGTCAGCCTGTACATCATGCGCGATGACGATCCGCAACCGGTGCCGAATGCCGCGCAATTGGCGGAGGTACAGGCTTACATCGAGCCGCTGCGACCGGTCACGGCTGAGCTGCATGTGCTGCCACCCATGCAAGTGCCGGTCACTTACACCTTGAGTCTGACCCCCGATACCAGCGCCGTGCGTGCCGCTGTCGAAGCGCAACTGCGTGACTTGCATAACCGCGAATCCGGCTTGGGCGACACCTTGTTGCTGAGCCACATTCGCGAAGCCATCAGCAGTGCAACCGGCGAAAACGACCACAAGCTGAAGGCGCCGACAGCCAATGTGACTGCCGAAAAATATCAGCTGCTGGCCTTTGGAGGCTGCGTATGGGAGGCATAAGAACTCCGGCGCAGTACGAGGCCCAATTGCGCAGCCTGTTGCCGAGTGGTCCGGCATGGGATCCGGAGCGCGTGCCGGAACTGGAAAAAGTGCTTGAGGGTATTTCTCAAGAGCTATCGCGCCTGGATGCGCGTGCCGTTGACCTGCAAAACGAGATGGATCCGGCCGGGGTCAGTGAGTTAGTACCGGACTGGGAGCGGGTAATGAATTTGCCCGATCCGTGCCTGGGAGAGGCGCCCCTGTTTGACGACCGTCGCCTAGCCGTTCGCCGGCGCCTGCTCGCGGTTGGCAGTCAGACCATCGGTTACTTCGTCGACATCGCGCGAAGCCAAGGGTATCCCCACGCGACTGTCACTGAATTCGAAGCCCCCCGAATGGGCCGCTCGCGTTTTGGTAGTGCGCGTTTCGGCAGTTGGCAAGCTCAGTTCATGTGGACCCTCAATACCGGGGGCCGGCAGCTCATCGGTCGTCGATTTGGCGCCAGTTATTGGGGCGAGCATTTCGGCATGAATCCGGGTAGTGCCCTGGAGTGCCTTATCCATCGAAGCGCGCCGGCTCATACCCGCGTGTACATCAATTATGACTAGAGGTTAGAAGTATGGATTACCCAAAAAACACACCCAGTGTCGGGCTAGTGAATGGACAGTTTGTGGATGAAAACCCGGTTGCAGGAACGCCGGGTTCTTTGATTCCGGCAACGTGGGGCAACGCCGTCACTCAGGAGATCCTGAATGTGATCAAGGCGGCTGGCATCGTGCCCAAGGAAGAGGTGTCGACTCAATTACTCGAAGCGATCCAGAGTTTTGCGGCCCATGATTTCAAGAACTCGGTGCGTGCCGCGACCACGGGGACGATTGCACTCAGTGGTTTGCAGAACATCGACGGCGTGCAACTGGCGGTGGCCGACCGGGTCCTGGTGAAAGACCAGGCCAATGCCGCGCAAAACGGTGTCTATGTGGCGGCGACCGGTTCATGGTCGCGAGCGGTGGATGCGGCTCAAGACTATCAAGTGACCACCAGTTTTATTGTGGCTACCGACGAAGGCGTGGTGAACAAGTCTCGCCTCTGGCAACTGACAACACCTGGCCCGATCAAGGTGGGTGCCACCGGCCTGACCTTCGAAATGCTGGCGGGCTACACCGGCGTGGCGCCTGGTGAATACCGCAAGGTCATGGTCAATGCGCGAGGTCAGGTAACGTCCGGCACCAATCCGGTCACGCTGGACGGCTACGGTATTGCCGATGCCTATACCAAAGTGGCGGCCAATAATGCCTTCGTCAAACAGGGCGGCGGAACCGGACAACTCGGCAATGCGGTATCGATTGGCTGGGATGGCAAGAACATCCTTATCCAGGTGGATGCCACCAGTTTTGGTGCCTTGTGGTGTGCCGCAAACTTCGATCCTGGCTCCAAGGCTAACGTGGCGGACGTTTACAGCAAGACGGCAGTGAATGGCTTGCTCGACGGCAAAATCACGTCGGATAGCTGTTCGGTCGCCGGTTTTGCCGGGGGCAGTTCCGCCGTGCCCTACATGAGGAACAAGAACACCAACGAAGTCATCACACTGGCCAAAACAGCGACGACCCTTGGTGGTTATGGCATCACGGATGCCCCCACCACGGCACAAGTCAACTCGCAGGTGGACGCCCGGGTTTTGCGTGATTCCATCACCTACGCAGGGTTTGCCGGTGACAACGCAGGGCTGCCTTACTTTCGACGAGCTAGCGACGGCATCGTGTACTACTTGCAACCACGCCTGGGGTTTCCACCGGTCCGGCAGGGTGGAGGGAATTTCCAGTCGACCAATACGGTAATGATCGGCTGGGCGGCTGATGGTTCGTCGCTAAGGGCACAAGTGGATGCGACCGATCTGGGCAGTATCTGGACTGATGGTATCGCCAATGCCAAGGCGGTCTTCGCGCAATCGACGACGGGGGCGGGGGCGGTTGGCTCCTATGCGCTGCTGGTGGTCGGCGGAGGCGGTGGTGTGGGGGCAAGTGAGCTTGCCGCCGGAGTCAATTGCCGGTTTACAGCCACTGACGGTTCCGCTTGGGGCGGCGCTCCTGCCGGAACATGGCGACTGATGGGCGCTATTCGAAATGCGGACGGCCAAAGCCCCGACTCCACCACTCTATGCCTGAGGGTTTCTTGAAATGATGACAATACTCAATGCACGTCAGCCACGCTGGAATGACGTTGAACACACCTCGTTGAACCTGTTCGTAACGTTTGAGGAAACCAAGGACACGCTGGGGGAGGTGCCCTTTACGGCCTCGCCGAAAGACCCGGAACCCCACGGGCGTGAAGTGTTTGAACGTGCCGTTGCGCTGGAGTACGGCGATATTGCCGAACCCGCTGAAGAAACCCTGAGGCGCGCTCAGCAGATGAAGTGTTCTGGATTCTCGGCGTTGGCGACTTCGATGATCGCCAAGTTGCAGGGTGATCTCAATACGCTCCAGGACTCCGTGGCGCTGGATATGGCCACGGAGACGGAGGTGGCATTACTGCCAACGACCCAGGCACAACTGGACCTCTGGAGAAAATACAGAGTGTTGCTTTCAAGGGTCGAAACCCAGGCAACCTTTCCTCATACGGTCGACTGGCCCAAACAGCCTGATTAATTATTTTTAGTCGGTAGGGGACCGATTGCGCTTGCCTCTGATATCCCCTCAATACTTCTTTTTTTGTTGCTGGTTTAAAAGTCTCCAGGCGTCATTTACGTCAGGCGCTGGTCGGTGCACAGGGGGTTGGCGCAATTCGGTATCGCTGAATAAAAGTTGGAGACAATTAGATGGATTATCCAAAGGATGCTTCCGGCGCAGGGCTGGTCGATGGGAAACAATTCGTCTTTCTCAAACGGATTATTTAATGGAAGGGTAGTTTCAATGAAGTGTTTTACCGCTGAACGGCTTTCCTGGGGGGGGGTATGACGGTTACGCAGCAGCAACTCCAAAACATCATGCCCAACGCCCACTCCCAAGCGGGCGTTTTCATTTCCGCCCTCAACACCGCCATCACCCACCGCAACATCAACACCCCGAAACGCATTGCCGCTTTCCTCGCGCAGGTCGGCCACGAATCGGGGCAGTTGCAGTACGTGCGGGAACTGGGCAACAACCAGTATCTGAGCAAGTACGACACCGGCACCCTGGCCTTGCGTTTGGGCAACACTCCAGAGGCTGATGGTGATGGCCAGAAATACCGCGGTCGTGGCCTGATCCAGATTACCGGTCGGAGCAATTACCGAGAGTGCAGCCTCGGCCTGTTTGGCGACGAGCGTCTGCTGGCGCTGCCGGAACTGTTGGAGCAGCCGCAGTGGGCCGCCGAGTCCGCCGCCTGGTTCTGGGAGCTGAACGGCCTCAACGAACTGGCCGACCGCGACCAGTTCAACAGCATCACGCGCCGGATCAACGGCGGGTTGAATGGGCTCGAGGATCGCCTGCAACTCTGGGCGCGGGCGAGGGCGGTGCTATGCCAGCCTTCGGCCTGATCTCCTGGCGAGTGATGGGCGTCGTCGTGTTGGCCGGGTTCTCGGCGACGCTGGTCTGGCAGGTTCAGGATTGGCGTTATGGCGGGCAACTGGCGGAACGAGCCAGGTTGCAGACCGAGACGCTGAATCAGCTGACCCAGGCCGCCGCTACGCAACAACAGGCCGAGCAGGACAAGCGTCTGGCCCTGGAGCAACAGTTGTCGGCCAGTGAACAAACCCATTATCGAGCGCTTAGCGATGCCCAACGTGATCAAGGTCGCCTGCGTGATCGTCTTGCCACTGCTGATGTGCGCCTGTCAGTCCTCCTCGATGCCCATGACGTTGCCGCTAGCTGTGCAATGCCAACCGCCGCCGGCACCGGCGGCGTGGATCATGGCGCCCCAAGAGCCCGACTTGACCCGGCGCATGCTCAACGAATTATCGCCATCACCGACGCCGGCGATCGCGGATTGATTGCCTTGCAGGCTTGTCAGGCCTATATCAAGGCCATCGCTCGCTAACATTTTGATCGGTTCTGTATCTTGCAAGCGCGATGTGCTCGTGTACGGTGGTTCCATTCAGCCCGATCAGGAGAGGACCGTGAAAGAAATCACCCAACTGGCCGCTGAACTTGGCAGGCGCCTGCAAGTTCTCAATGCCCACGTCACCACGGCCGAGTCCTGCACTGGCGGCGGAATCGCCGAGGCGATCACCCGCATTCCCGGGAGTTCTGCGTGGTTTGAGGCCGGCTATGTGACGTATTCCAATCGCCAGAAAACCTTGCAGCTGAATGTGCCCGAGGGGTTGTTCGAGACGGTGGGGGCGGTCAGTCGCGAGGTGGTCGAGGCCATGGTCCGTGGCGCGCAGGACAAAAGTCACGCGCGGTTTGCCGTCGCGGTCAGCGGTGTGGCGGGGCCGGACGGTGGTTCTGCGAGCAAGCCAGTAGGGACGGTCTGGTTGGCCTGGGGCGTTGGGGAGGTCGTGTTCAGTGAGGTCCAGCACTTCCCTGGTAACCGCGACGAGGTCCGCCGACAAACGGTCAAGGCCGCGCTAGAGGGGCTGCTGCGCCATGCCACTGGAGAAATCTCAAATCAGGGGTAGGCGATCCTGAAACGCTGTGGAATAATACTGGCTACTTATACAGGTGTTGGCCGTCAGGCCTTATTGATTACGTGAGGACTTTAATGGACGACAACAAGAAGAAAGCCTTGGCTGCGGCCCTGGGTCAGATCGAACGTCAATTCGGCAAGGGTGCCGTAATGCGTATGGGCGATCAGGACCGTCAGGCGATCCCGGCTATCTCCACTGGCTCTCTGGGTCTGGACATCGCGCTCGGCATTGGCGGCCTGCCAAAAGGCCGTATCGTTGAAATCTACGGTCCTGAATCCTCCGGTAAAACCACGCTGACACTGTCGGTGATCGCCCAGGCTCAAAAAGCCGGCGCGACCTGCGCATTCGTCGACGCCGAACACGCCCTCGACCCTGAGTACGCCGGCAAGCTGGGCGTCAACGTCGACGACCTGCTGGTTTCCCAGCCGGACACCGGCGAGCAGGCCCTGGAAATCACCGACATGCTGGTGCGTTCCAACGCGGTTGACGTGATCATCGTCGACTCCGTCGCCGCTCTGGTGCCGAAGGCCGAGATCGAAGGCGAAATGGGTGACATGCACGTGGGCCTGCAAGCCCGTCTGATGTCCCAGGCGCTGCGCAAGATCACCGGTAACATCAAGAACGCCAACTGCCTGGTTATCTTCATCAACCAGATCCGTATGAAAATCGGCGTGATGTTCGGCAGCCCGGAAACCACCACCGGTGGTAACGCGCTGAAGTTCTACGCTTCGGTTCGTCTGGATATCCGTCGTACTGGTGCGGTGAAGGAAGGTGACGAGGTTGTCGGTAGCGAAACCCGCGTCAAGGTTGTGAAGAACAAGGTCGCTTCGCCGTTCCGTCAGGCCGAGTTCCAGATTCTTTACGGCAAGGGCATCTACCTCAACGGTGAGATGATCGACCTGGGTGTGTTGCACGGTTTCGTCGAGAAGTCCGGTGCCTGGTACGCCTATGAAGGCACCAAGATCGGTCAGGGCAAGGCCAACTCGGCCAAGTTCCTGGCAGACAATCCGGAAATTGCCGCGAAGCTCGAGAAGCAGCTGCGTGACAAGCTGCTGACTCCAGCACCGGACGTCAAAGCATCGCCAGTCAAAGAGACGGCTGGTGACTTGGCCGACGCTGATATCTGATTGATCCGATGACCGCCGTACTCGATACACTCGTCGCAGTGCGGCGAACCGCCATGGACCTGCTCGCACGACGCGAGCACGGTCGGGTCGAGCTGACGCGTAAACTGCGTCAGCGCGGCGCCCTCCCGGAAATGATCGACACAGCACTCGACCGGTTGACGGAAGAGGGTTTGCTGTCCGAATCCCGTTACCTCGAAAGTTTCGTTTCCTACCGTGCCCGTTCCGGTTATGGCCCTTTGCGCATTCGCGAAGAGCTGGGCCAGCGCGGCCTGCAACGTCCCGATATCGAGCTTGCCTTGCGCGAAAGCGGTATCAACTGGCAGGAACAACTGGAAGACACCTGGCGGCGCAAGTTTGCCGGGCATCTACCGATAGACATGCGCGAGCGCGCCAAGCAAGGGCGCTTCCTGGCTTATCGGGGGTTTTCCATGGAGATGATCAACCGCTTGTTCAGCGGTCGAGGGATGGACGACTAAATAAAAACGGCCCGCTATTTCGATAGCGGGCCGTTTTTTTTTGCCTGTTGTTTACGTCACCTTGGACGGTTCCCGGGTGCGCTGTTGCGCCTGGGGTTTGGGCTGCGCCCAGTTTTCCGGCAGGTTGATGAAGTCCACCAACTCCCGCAAGCGCCCATGATCACGGGCATTGAAGGTAAAGGCCAGTCGTGCCAGATGGCTGAACTGCGGCTCATCGTGTTCCTCGCCGCTATACACATGCTGATGGAAGTGGTCGCTCAGGCACAGGTCGGCGAACGCCGTCTGCATGTGTTCAAGCGCGCCATCGCTGAGCTGATGATGCATTCGAATCACGAATTGATGCTTGAGCCAGCGGCTGGAGTGGAAGTTGCTATAGAACTGGTTGATCTCCTCCACCGCTTCTTCGGCGCTGTAGACCAGGCTGACCAGCTTCATGTCGGTGGGCAGGATGTAGCGGTTTTCCTCCAGTTGATGGTGGATGAAGTCCAGCGCGCCCTGCCAGAACGTGCCGCCCGGCGTATCCAGCAACACCACAGGCACCAATGGGCTTTTGCCGGTCTGGATCAACGTCAGCACTTCCAGCGCTTCGTCCAGCGTACCGAAACCGCCCGGGCACAGGACCAGCGCGTCGGCTTCCTTGACGAAGAACAGCTTGCGGGTAAAGAAGAAGTGGAAGGACAGCAGGTTGCTGGTGCCCTGGACGGTCGGGTTGGCATGCTGCTCGAAGGGCAGGGTGATATTGAACCCCAGGCTATGTTCCAGGCCCGCGCCTTCATGGGCGGCGGCCATGATGCCGCCACCGGCTCCGGTGATGACCATCAGGTCCGAGCGCGCCAACGCAGCGCCGAGTTCCCGGGCCATGCCATACAGCGGATGTTCGATCGGCGTACGGGCCGAGCCGAACACAGTGACTTTGCGCCGCCCCTTGAACTGCTCCAGCACACGGAACGCGTGCTCCAGTTCGCGCAGGGCCTGCAGGGTGATCTTGGCGTTCCAGCGGTTGTGATCTTCCTGGGCCATGCGCAGCACGGTCAGGATCATGTCGCGGTAAATCGGGATGTTGGGGCTATTGGGTGAAACCAGGTTGAGTTGCTCTTCGACCTTGCTGGTGAGGTCGTGGCCGCTTTCTTCAAAATGACGGCTGAGGAGGTCATTCGGTTGGTAAGGCATTCAACTTCTCCTTGCATGCAGGCTGTGTTTTTTCCAGCGAGTGAAAAAAACCTTCGCAACAACAAACGCATAGCGGGCCGCTCCTTTTCGGCCTGGCAGTCAATGTGAATACGCTAAATCTAGTTCCTCTGGAGCAATTACGCTGCCTTGATCATTGCGCCGCAAAGTCTTTCCTGGCAACCGCTTATTGACGATTTGCAAGGTGGTTTCACCGCTCGTCTGAACGCCGGCCCGCTGGCTGTGGCTCTGATTTACTAAATTACAGGCGTGACGCGACAACTTTGCGTCAAAGGCAGTACGCGAAGTTCATGCGGTTCAGGGATTTGAGTGGGCAGGGAGGCGGGAAATCATGGCCAGATTGATTCTGGAGATCGATGCGCAACTGTATCGATTATTGAAATCGTCAGCCGAGACCAATCATTTGAGTCTTGAAGAGGAGTGCTGCCGGCGTCTGGGCGGTGGCGAGCGCCGTTCCCGTTATTTGCAGGCCTTGCTGGCAGAACTGCGCGCCGAGGATGAACAGCGGCGCGCCAATTCTCGATGATTACTTCTTCTTGGCCGGGGTTGCTTTTGGGCAATCCGATTCCTGATAACTGGCGGAACCGACCGAGCGGTTAGTCTTCACCTCAGTGAAGTCGTAACGCATGACCGCGCCCTTGGCCATCAGTTTGCGGAACGATGGATTGTTGCAGACAGAGGCGCCCAGCTGGAAATACACGGCTTTCGGATCGGCGCGCATCTTGTCGGCGTGGCTGCTTTGTACGCTCAAGTGGTTGATCAGCGTATTGCCTTCGACGGTGTAGCCTTGATCAAGAATGTCCTCGTTGATCGCCCGCGGTGTGCCGACGCTGCTCTGGACGGCGACGTTGCGCAGCTCTCTGTTGAGGTTCTGCTCACTCAAGGAAGCAGCCTGAGCGCTGAAGGACGACGCCAATAGAACGGCAGCGGTGGGAACGATAAGGCGCAGCATGAAACTCTCCTGGTTCAGTGACTGGTTGGTTCGACCCGTCACGTGACTGTGCGTTCAGTGGCGGCGGATTATAGGGGAGCGGGCCCGGACGGTACAGGCTTGCGCCGGCCGCTCTGATAAACTGCCGGCACTTTCCACCCTGCCGAGTGTTTCTTGTGTCGATTTTCCTTACCTGTCGGCGTCGCCTGCGATGAACCTTCAACTCCCAGGCTTTGCCGCAAACGCCGTGGCCCGCTTGCGCGATGAGCGCGAAGAGGAGGGTATCAAGCCGATTCAGGCGCGCGGCTGGCGCGCAACCCGTTGCCGTGCCTGCCGAGTGATCGAGAGCCATTGCTTGTGCGCCTGGCGTCCGCAGGTCGAGACCCGTTCCGGCGTGTGCCTGATCATGACCAACAAGGAAGTGTTCAAGCCGAGCAATACCGGTTGGCTGATTGCTGACGTCGTGCGTGACAACCATGCCTTCATTTGGTCGCGCACGGAAACCGATCAAAAGCTGCTGGACCTGCTGGCCGACCCGCAATGGCAGCCCTACCTGGTGTTTCCGGGCGAGTACGTCGAGCCTGAGCGCGTGACCAACACCGTCGACCTTGAGAGCAGCAAGCGGCCATTGTTCATTCTGCTGGACGCGACCTGGACCGAAGCCCGGAAAATCTTTCGCAAAAGCCCCTATTTCGACCGGTTACCGATCCTCAGCCTGCTCCCCGAAAAACTCTCCCGCTACCGCTTGCGCCGCTCGACCCGCAGCGAGCACCTGTGCACCGCCGAAGTGGCGGCGCTGTGCCTGGACCTGGCGGGCGATACCGACGCGGCCTCGGCGCTGGACGCTTACTTCGACGTGTTCAGCCAGCATTACCTGGACGCCAAGCACCAGTTGGATATGAACGTTGCAACACCGGCCCACGCCGAACTGATGCCCTTCGTGCAGAAAACGGTTCCGGTCATCGGCTGATTGTCGCCCATACTGCAAAGAACTGTACCGGCCAAGCACCTTGACCACCCCGTCTTCGCTGGGCATGCTTGGCGCCGATTAGGGCGCGGCCAGAGTTTGAAACGCCGTGTGATCACGTAATTGGCGTTGAACGTGCCCTGTTGGTCCAGCTCCGTGGCTGTACCTTGAGTTGCTTGAAAAACAGGATCATTTGAAAAATGGCCACATACGAAATCCTGATTGCCGATGACCACCCTCTTTTTCGAAGTGCATTACACCAAGCGTTGACCCTGGGCCTGGGCCCGGATGTCCGTCTGGTGGAAGTGGCGAGCATTGCCGAACTTGAAACCCGCCTGGACGAAAAATCCGACTGGGACCTGGTGCTGCTGGACCTGAACATGCCGGGAGCCTACGGTTTTTCCGGGCTGGTGTTGTTGCGCGGTCAGTACCCGCAGATTCCGGTGGTGATGGTCTCGGCCCAGGAAGAAGCCTCGATCATGGTCAAGTCCCGTGAATTCGGGGCCAGCGGTTTCATTCCCAAGTCGAGCGACCTGAGTGTCATTCAGAAAGCCGTGCGTGCGGTGCTCGATGGCGACGTCTTCTGGCCGCCCCAGGCGTTCGAAGCGGTTAGCGTGTCTGCCGAAGCCAAAGCGGCCAGTGAGGGGCTTGCGAGCTTGACGCCCCAGCAGTTCCGGGTGCTGACTATGGTCTGTGAAGGGTTGCTGAACAAGCAGATCGCCTATGAGTTGAGCGTGTCAGAAGCGACGATCAAGGCGCATGTGACGGCGATCTTCCGCAAGCTCAATGTGCGGACCCGGACCCAGGCGGCGTTGCTCTTGCAACAACTTGAGTCAATTGCCAGCCATTAAAGCGCTACGTATTCACGCTTTTTTGACCTTATTTACTCTAGCTTTCCCACTCCCTTTTGGTCAGTTGCCTACCCTATGTCACCTTTCAAAGGCCAGACCGGCCTAAAACGCATCCTCAACGCCTCTGGCTACTCCGTGGATGGCCTGCGCGCAGCCTTTACCGGTGAAGCGGCGTTTCGGCAACTGGTGTTGCTCAACGTCATCCTGATTCCGATTTCGTTCTTCCTGAACGTCAGCCGGGTCGAGCAGGCGCTGCTGATCGCCGTGTGCCTGCTGGCCTTGATCGTCGAGTTGCTCAATTCGGCGGTAGAAGCGGCCATCGACCGCATTTCCCTTGAGTTGCACCCACTGTCCAAGAACGCCAAGGACATGGGCAGCGCTGCGCAGTTCGTAGCGTTGACCATGATTGCGCTGGTGTGGGCGGTGATTCTGCTTTAAGCGATGGTGGGGAGTACGATCTCGTCGCTGCGCTGCACCCCGGCGGTGAAGGCGCGGCACAGGTCGAGGAATTCGCGCATCGCCGGCGTCTGAAATTTCTGTTTGTGCCAGATGAAATAGAACTGCCGGGCCAGGTCCAGGTCCGGTGTCTCCAGCGCCACCAGGCTGCCGCGGCGGAAAGCATCACGCAGCGCCAGCCGCGAAATGCAGCCAATCCCCAGGCCGGATTCCACCGCGCGTTTGATCGCTTCGGTGTGTTCCAGCTCCAGGCGAATATTTAACGAGCTGCGATGGTGACGCATGGCCTGGTCAAAGGTCAGCCGCGTGCCAGAGCCTTGCTCGCGCAGGATCCAGGCCTCGTGGCTCAGTTCTTCCATGGTCGCGATGCCGCGTTTGGCCAGCGGATGCTGGGGGGCGCAGAACACCACCAGCTCATCCTCGACCCAGCTTTGTACTTCGATGTCCGGGTGGCTGCAGTCGCCTTCGATTAGACCCAGATCAATTTCATAGTGGGCGACTTGTTGCACGATGTTGGCCGTGTTCTGTACGTGCAGCTTCACCTGGCTTTCCGGGTGACGCTGCATGAAGCTGCCGATCAGCAGCGTCGCCAGGTAATTGCCGATGGTCAGGGTTGCGCCGACCGCCAAGGAGCCGAAACCGGACTTGCCGTTGAGCAGGTCTTCGATTTCCTTGGATTGGTCGAGCAGCGCCACGGCCTGAGGCAACAGCTGTTTACCGAGGGCGTTGAGGCTCAGCCGTTTGCCGGCGCGGTCGAACAGCTGACAACTGGACTGACGCTCCAGCTCGGTGATCGAGGTGCTGGCCGCCGATTGCGAGAGGTTGAGCAGACCCGCAGCACGGGATACGCTTTCCTGCTGAGCGACGGCGACGAAGACTTGAAGTTGACGTAGAGTAAATCGCATATCTATATAACCGATAACCCTTATCTTAATAATCCAGTTAACAGATATTGTGGCTGCCATTAGAATGCGATGCAATTGCGCGCGGCTGGTTCTCTTTCTTTAGAAGAGCAGCGCAGACCCAATCTCCAGGAGTCCCACGTACATGAGCAACATGAACCACGAGCGTGTCCTCAGTGTTCATCACTGGAACGACACTCTGTTCAGCTTCAAGTGCACCCGCGATCCGGGCCTGCGCTTCGAGAACGGTCAGTTCGTGATGATCGGCCTGCAACAGCCCAATGGCCGCCCGCTTATGCGCGCTTACTCGATTGCCAGCCCGAACTGGGAAGAGCATCTCGAGTTCTTCAGCATCAAAGTGCCTGATGGCCCGCTGACTTCCCAGTTGCAGCATCTGAAGGAAGGCGACGAGATCATCATCAGCAAGAAGCCTACCGGCACGCTGGTGCTGGATGACTTGAAGCCTGGCAAGCATTTGTACCTGCTCAGCACCGGTACCGGTCTGGCGCCGTTCATGAGCGTCATCCAGGACCCGGAAACCTACGAGCGTTTCGAAAAAGTGATCCTGTGCCACGGCGTACGCTACGTCAACGAAGTCGCCTACCGCGAATTCATCACCGAGCACCTGCCGCAGAACGAGTTCTTCGGCGAGGCCCTGCGTGACAAGTTGATCTACTACCCGACCGTTACCCGCGAGCCGTTCGAGAACGAAGGCCGCCTGACCGACCTGATGCGCAGCGGCAAGCTGTTCAGTGACATCGGCCTGCCACCGATCAACCCGCAGGACGACCGCGCCATGCTGTGCGGCAGCCCGAGCATGCTCGACGAGACCAGCGAAGTGCTGAACAGCTTCGGCCTGAAAGTTTCGCCGCGGATGCGCGAGCCGGGTGATTACCTGATCGAGCGGGCGTTCGTCGAGAAGTAAGCTGTTGTCCGGGTGACGCAGAGCGTCACTGGATGCATTCCCACGCAGCGCGAGGGAACGATCAGCCCCCGTTGCCAGTCAGGCAATGGTGGCTTTTTTATGCCCGGACGCAAAGCCCGCAGGAGCAAGGCTTGCCCGCGATGGCGTCCGTGAGAGCGCCATCGCGAGCAAGCTTTGCGCCTACGGGTGAGAGATGGGGATGACTTCGAGGACGCGAATCACCCCGGCCTCCGGGTAATGCCAGCGCACATCCAGATCCCAGAACTGCGCGCCATATTCCCGTTCCGGCGTGGGAATCTGGTACGCCGGACGTGGGTCTTGTGCCAGGCATTGCTCGATCAACTCAACCAGCGGCTCTTCAAGACGCTGAGCATGCCCGTGAGCCTGTTGCAGTGCTCCATCCGTCCACTGCACGGGAATCAGCTGCGGCGCGGCGCTGGCGATGCTGTTGGAGGCGCTGTCGATGATATCGGCGTAAGGCACGTAGGGTTTGATGTCGAGGATCGGTGTGCCGTCCAGCAAGTCGATGCCGGAGATAAACAGTCGATTGGCCTCAACCTTGTCCAGTTTGACCACGGACTGACCAATGCCGTTAGGCCGATGGGTCGCACGAGTGGCAAATACACCCATGGATTTGTTACCGCCGAGACGAGGAGGGCGGACCTTCAGCCGTGGCTTTTCTTCCAGGGCCTGGTGGAACAGGAACAGCAGCCAGACGTGGCTGACCTGCTCCAGCCCTTGCACCGCGTCGCCCTGATCGAACGGCGCCACCAACTCCAGCACACCGCGAGCGGCCGGGGCCAGTTGCGGTTGGCGCGGGATGGCGAATTTCTCCTTGAAGCAGGAGCGCACGAAGCCGATGGGGGAAACGCTGTAGGTCATGGTTGGGGGATCGAAGCGGGGGAAGAGGCGGGCATGATAACCCACCCCACCTCTGTGGCGAGGGAGCTTGCTCCCGTTCGACTGCGCAGCAGTCGCAAGCGATACACCCGGAATGATCTGAAGAAGCCTGCCTGTTTTTGGGGGGCGCTTCGCACCCCAGCGGGAGCAAGCTCCCTCGCCACAGATCGAGTCAGAGGCTGAACCCACCATCCAGCGGGATGATATTCCCGGTCATATAAGCCCCGGCCGTGCTCGCCAAACTGATCGCCAATGCCGCCATCTCTTCCTCCCGGCCCCAGCGCTTCATCGGGATCAGCGCCGTATCCTGCGCCAGCGCCTGCTCATCATTGCCGATGTGCGCCGTCATCTTGCTCGGAAAGCGCCCCGGCGCGATCACATTGACGTTGATGTGCTGGCTGACCAGCTCCCGCGCCAGGATCCGCGACAATTGATGCAGGGCCGCCTTGCTCGGCCCGTAGGCATACGCCTGCTCACCAAAGGAAGAAATCCCCGCCACCGAGCCGATGTTGATGATTCGCGCGGGATTGGCTTCGGAACCTGCTTTGCGCAACAGCGGCAAAAATTGCTGGATGCAGTTGAACACCGAGGTCACGTTCAACTGCATGACCTTTTCCCAACCCTTGATCGGGTAGCTTTCCAGCGGCGCGCCCCAGGTGGTGCCGGCATTGTTGACCAGAATATCCAGGTGATCGATCTGCTCGCCCAGGCGCGTGGCCAGTTGCAGCACGCCTTCCTCGGTCGCCAGATTCGCCGCGATACCGTGGCAGAGGCCGAACGCACTCAACTCTTCGGCAGTTTGCAGGCAGGCCTCGGCATCCCGGGCGCAGACGTACACGGTCGCGCCAGCCTCGACATAAGCCTTGGCGATCATTTTGCCGATACCACGGGTGCCGCCGGTCACCAGAGCGGTGCGGCCTTGCAGGGAAAAGTAGGGGTGCATGGCGAGTCCTGAAAACTGAAGGGTCAATACACCCTAGTCATCAGCCGCCGGAAGCGGAGCCACTATTTTTGCGAGGAATGGGAGGCCATTCGGCCCAGCTGCAAGCTACAAGCTACAAGCTACAAGCTACAAGCTACAAGCCAGACACGATCCGCTTGCAGCTTGTAGCTTGTAGCTGCTTTACGCTCTCACTCGAAGAGTGAGCCCCTTGAGGAAGTTACGCAGCAACTGGTCGCCACAGGTGCGGTAGTTGGTGTGGCCGAACTTGCGGAACAGCGCGCTCAGCTCAGGCTTGGACACCGGGAACTCCGAAGCCTTGAGGATCGCGTGCATGTCGTCTTCCTTCAGTTCGAAGGCCACGCGCAGTTTCTTCAGGATGATGTTGTTGGTCACCGGGGTTTCGATCGGCTGCGGCGGACGGCTTTCGTCCTTGCCGCGCTTGAAGATCACCAGGCCATCAAGGAAGTGCGCCATGACTTCGTCCGGGCAGCGCACGAAGCCTTCTTCGTCTTCCTCTTTCTTGTCGAGGTAGGTCAGCAGGTCTTCCATGGACACGTCCATGCCGCCGGTCTTGATGATCTCGATGACTTTCTTGTCGCTGATGTCGAGCATGTAGCGCACGCTGCGCAGTACGTCGTTATGAATCATGGTGTGCAATCCTGATATCGGCAGTGGGCGCCGCATAAGCAGCGGCGCCGAAAGGTAGGGCGGCGTGAAAAGTCTTAGAACTTCTCTTTGCCGGACAGGTAGCGCCATTGCCCCAGCGGCACTTTGCCGATGGACACGCCGCCGATGCGAATGCGGCGGATAGCGACGACCTTCAGGCCCACGGCCTGGCAGAACAGGGCAATCACGCCCGGTTGTGGGTTCTTCATCGCAAAGCGCAGACGGTTTTCGTTCTGCCAGCTGGCCTTCACCGCCGGCAGTTCCTTACCCTTGTAAGTCAGGCCGTGGTTCAGGCGGTTGAGGCCGTGAGCCACCATGTCGCCTTCAACCTCGACCACATACTCCTGCTCGATTTTGGCGGAGTCGGCGGTCAGCTTGCGCAGGATCTTCCAGTCCTGGGTGAACACCAGCAGACCGCTGGCATTGGCCTGCAAGTCGGTGCTGGCGGTCAGGCGCAGGAAGTGGCCTTTGAGCGGGCGTTTGCTGAAGCGGTGTTCTTCGCTCAGGGTCTCGGCGCTGATGGAGGCCATGGCCGTTTCCGCGTCCATGCCCACGGGCACGTTGAACAGAATGGTCACCGACTCTGGCGCGGTGGCCTTGGCCTCGGGGTCGAGCTCGACTTTCTGGTTCTCGACCTTGAACTGCGGCTCGTCGATGACTTCGCCGTCCACGGTGACCCAGCCGCCCTCGATGAACAGCTCAGCCTCCCGACGGGAACAGCCGACGAGTTCGATGAGGCGTTTGGAGAGACGAATCGGGTCAGTCATGACAGGGCCGTAACAAAAAAGGGGTGGGCATTGTACCTGCTGGGCGCCGGTTAATCGCGGGTCCATTTGCGCCATGTGGCTTTTAGCCGCGTTGAACCCGCTGATTCGCCTGTTTCATGCGCATGTGCAGCAACGGATAAGGCTGGCCCATGCCGTCATGCTCGGAACGACCGATCACCTCGAACCCCTGTTTGAAGTAAAAGCCCAGCGCCTGCGGGTTCTGTTCGTTGACGTCCAGCTCATCGGCGTGCAGGTGTTCCAGGGCATAGCGCAGCAACTGTTTGCCCAGGCCCTGGCCGCGATGGCCCGGGTCGATAAAGAGCATTTCAATCTTGCCCGCCGCCACGCCGGCGAACCCGGTAATGCGCTGGCGCGGGTCTTTGGTGCAGATCAGCATCACCGCGTCGAGGTAGCGGGTCAGCACCAGGTTCTTCAGCAGCTCGATGTAGCTGTCCGGCAGAAAGTCATGGGTGGCGCGCACCGAGGCCTCCCACACTTGGGTGAGTTCTTCGTAGTCGCTGTGTTTCGGTGTGTGGATGGCCGAATGGTGGCGCATGCCCGCCTGCCTCTCATTGTGTGAATGAAGCGAATCCGTTCTCCACAAAACGATAGACGTAAAAAAGCCCCGCATCTCGTCAAGAGAGCGGGGCTTTTCGTATTTTTTGCGTTTAGATCTGTTCAGCCCACAGGTCGTATTCGTCGGCGTCGGTCACTTTGCACCAGACTTTGTCGCCTGGCTTCAGGTTGCTGCCGTTGTCGATAAACACGTTGCCGTCGATTTCCGGGGCATCGAAGAAGCAGCGGCCAACGGCGCCTTGCTCGTCGACTTCATCGACCAGCACTTCGATTTCACGGCCGACGCGCAGTTGCAGGCGTGCCGAGCTGATGGCCTGTTGGTGCGCCATGAAGCGGTCCCAACGGTCTTGCTTGACGTCGTCCGGCACGATGGCCGCGTCCAGCAGGTTGGCCGGGGCGCCTTCAACCGGCGAGTACTGGAAGCAGCCGACGCGGTCGAGCTGCGCTTCGGTCAGCCAGTTCAGCAGGTACTGGAAGTCTTCTTCGGTCTCGCCCGGGAAGCCGACGATGAAGGTCGAACGGATGATCAGGTCCGGGCAGATTTCGCGCCAGTTCTTGATCCGCGCCAGGGTCTTGTCTTCGAAGGCCGGGCGTTTCATGGCTTTCAGGACTTTCGGGCTGGCGTGCTGGAACGGGATATCGAGGTACGGCAGGATCTTGCCGGCGGCCATCAGCGGGATCAGCTCGTCGACGTGCGGGTACGGGTAAACGTAGTGCAGACGGACCCAGACACCGAGGCTGCTCAAAGCTTCGCAGAGTTCGGTCATGCGGGTTTTCACCGGCGCGCCGTTCCAGAAACCGGTGCGGTATTTCACGTCGACGCCATAGGCACTGGTGTCCTGGGAGATCACCAACAGCTCTTTGACGCCGGCCTTGACCAGCCGCTGGGCTTCGTCGAGCACGTCACCGACCGGACGGCTGACCAGTTTGCCGCGCATCGACGGGATGATGCAGAAGCTGCAGCTGTGGTTGCAGCCTTCGGAAATCTTCAGGTACGCGTAGTGGCGCGGGGTCAACTTGATGCCTTGCGGCGGCACCAGGTCGATCAGCGGGTTGTGATCCTGGCGCGGCGGCACGGCGTCGTGCACGGCGTTGACCACTTGCTCGTACTGCTGCGGACCGGTCACGGCCAGCACGCTTGGGTGCACCTTGCGGATGTTGCCTTCTTCGACGCCCATGCAGCCGGTCACGATGACCTTGCCGTTTTCCTTGATGGCTTCGCCGATCACTTCCAAAGACTCGGCCTTGGCCGAATCGATGAAACCGCAGGTGTTGACCACCACGACATCGGCGTCCTCGTAAGTGGACACGACGTCATAGCCTTCCATGCGCAGCTGGGTGAGGATGCGCTCGGAGTCGACCAGTGCTTTGGGGCAACCCAGGGATACGAAGCCAACCTTTGGATTGGCCGTGGCGGGAGTGGTGGACATGTCTAACCTCGGTATTTGTGACGCCTCCAGCCGTGATCGGCAAGGCGACAAACGGGCGCTTTGTTGCGCCTCTGATCAAAAAGTGCGCAATTCTAGCGATGAGAGGCGCACTTGACCAGCTTTATGCAGGGAAATACGACGAGTGCTGCGCTATGCTTCGCGCCGGTACGCTTTACCGAATTTTTACAGTCAACAAATCGTCTGTAACCTTAAGTAAAACAGCGCATGCTGCACGGCAAAGCATAGTGCTTCTTATAAAAAGTCCGAGTCTGGGTAGTAGGAGTTGTGGATGGGTCAGGCAAGTAGTCAGGCGGCGGGCGCCGAGCATTCGGTGGCGAAGCCGATCGGCATGCTGGTCGCGGCGGTCGGGGTGGTTTACGGCGATATCGGCACAAGCCCCCTGTACACCCTTAAAGAAGTGTTCTCCGGCGGCTATGGCGTACCGGTCAACCATGACGGCGTGTTGGGCATCCTGGCGCTGATCTTCTGGTCGCTGATCTGGGTCGTGTCGTTCAAATACATGATGTTCGTGCTGCGCGCCGACAACCAGGGCGAAGGCGGGATCATGGCCTTGACCGCGCTGGCCAGGCGGGCGGCGGCGGGGCATCCGAAGTTGCGCACCTTGCTGGTGGTCTGCGGGCTGATCGGTGCGGCGCTGTTCTATGGCGACAGCATGATCACCCCGGCGATTTCCGTGCTCTCGGCGATTGAGGGCCTGGGGCTGGCATTCGATGGCATCGACCATTGGGTGGTGCCGCTGTCGCTGGTGGTGCTGGTGGCGTTGTTCCTGATCCAGAGCCACGGTACCGCGCGCATCGGCATTCTGTTCGGGCCGATCATGGTCACCTGGTTTCTGGTGCTCGGTGCGTTGGGCGTCTACGGCATCGTGCAGCACCCGGAAGTGTTGAACGCGATGAACCCGGTGTGGGGCGTGCGTTTCTTCATCGTCCACCCGGGCATGGGCGTGGCGATTCTCGGCGCGGTGGTGTTGGCACTGACCGGTGCCGAAGCGCTGTATGCCGACATGGGCCACTTCGGCCGCAAGCCGATTGCCCGTGCCTGGTTCATCCTGGTGCTGCCGGCCCTGGTGCTGAACTACTTCGGCCAGGGCGCCTTGCTGCTCGGCGACCCGGAAGCCGCGCGCAACCCGTTCTACCTGCTGGCACCGAGCTGGGCGTTGATCCCGCTGGTCGGCCTGTCGACTATGGCCACGGTGATTGCCTCGCAAGCGGTGATTTCCGGCGCGTTCTCCCTGACCCGTCAGGCGATCCAGCTCGGCTACATTCCGCGCATGCACATTCGCCACACCTCCAGCGCCGAACAGGGCCAGATCTACATCGGCGCGGTGAATTGGGCGCTGATGGTCGGCGTGATCCTGTTGGTGTTGGGTTTCGAATCCTCGGGCGCCCTGGCCTCGGCTTACGGCGTCGCCGTGACCGGGACCATGCTGATGACCACCGTGCTGGTGTCGGCTGTGATGTTGCTGCTGTGGAAATGGCCGCCGATTTTCGCCGTGCCGCTGTCGATTGGTTTCCTGCTGGTCGACGGCCTGTACTTCGCCGCCAACGTGCCGAAAATCGTCCAGGGCGGCGCCTTCCCGGTGATCGCCGGGATCGTTCTGTTTGTGCTGATGACCACCTGGAAGCGAGGTAAGCAACTGCTGGTCGAGCGCCTTGACGAAGGTGGTTTACCGCTGCCGATTTTCATCAGCAGCATCGCCGTGCAACCACCGCACCGCGTCCAGGGCACCGCCGTCTTCCTCACCGCACGCCCGGACGCCGTGCCCCACGCGCTGTTGCACAACCTGCTGCATAACCAGGTGCTGCACGAACAAGTGGTGCTGCTGACCGTGGTCTACGAAGACATCCCGCGCGTCCCGGCCTCCCGGCGTTTCGAGGTGGACTCCTACGGCGAAGGCTTCTTCCGCGTCATCCTGCACTTCGGCTTCGTCGACGAACCGGACGTGCCGCAAGCGCTGAAACTGTGTCACCTGGATGACCTGGACTTCAGCCCGATGCGCACCACTTACTTCCTCAGTCGCGAAACCGTCATCGCTTCCAAACTCGAAGGCATGGCCCGCTGGCGCGAGGCGTTGTTTGCGTTCATGTTGCAGAACGCAAACGGCAATTTGCGGTTCTTCAATCTGCCGCTGAATCGGGTGATTGAGTTGGGGACGCAGGTGGAGATGTAAACCGGCGCTAGCAAAAAGCCCCCGTCAGCCTTGTGGCTGGCGGGGGCTTTTTTGTGTCTTTAATTTTTTTCAGGCCGCTCTACTTCCGATTCGGTCTTGGTCCGCGCAGGTCGCGGCGTCAGCACCTTCACCACATCATCGATCACGGCCTTGCCCATTGCCGTCAGGTAATGCGCGGCCCAGGCATGGCGGTCAGTGTCTTTGGCGTAGGCGGCCTCCTTGGCGAAGGATTTGGCGAGGAATAACAGGTCGCAGGCTTGTGACAAGGCATCAACGACGGGGACGCCGGCGCGGACGTTGAATAACGCCTGGTTCGAGCAGTAGATGACGGGGGTGAAGCCGATGGTTTTTAGTTCTGAAATCGCGGTCGAATCAACTTTAGTCATATGTAATTCCTAATTTGAAGGGCTGTCACATTCGTTTCCAAGCGAATGGGTGACAGCTATGCGCGGGTTGGAAAACCGGGAAATTAGGAAACCGGCACGTCCGAAGACGTCCCGCGCACAGCCGCCATAACTCAAGAGCGCAAAATAAAAAGCCTTTGCGATCGTGAAGGGCACGCTGTTGCGACTAATTTCGACGGGTTTCCAAGCCCGATCGCTGAATGGTCAGCGACGTCCGGAGAGTATCCCGTCGAAGAAAAGCGCAACAAGGCATCAAAGTGCCCAAAAACCACGATTCGGAGTTTGCCTACAAGGTCTGTCGGCGTCATCTGATATTGCGACACCGTTCAGTAAATGAAAGTAGCGTGGCAAGTGATTTTACAAGTCGTAGTTTTTTTCGTTGTAGCAGGCGAATGAGAAAAATCGAAAGTACTTGACTATTCAATATTTGCAATGAGACAAGTGTCCACGTTTTATGGAATGTGGACACTTGAGGTTTCTAGCTCCATGAAGAGTCAAGATATTTTGCTTTTGTTCAAGATGGCGAGCCTACACGCTCAGGAAGAAAACCTCTTTGGGAGGATGGAGTCTGAGTCGAATTCGAACACGGTTGAGGAATTACTGAAGCCCCTGCAGTTAAGCCGAATGACAGCAGGTGGGCGAGTGGGGCAACCGCTAGTCTCCTACCCCGCTGACAGTGAAGAAACTGTATTCCACCGTCGGGAATACCATTCATCCACGGATGACGAAGAGGGGTGGGAGGGGTGGTCGGAGCCTGTCCCTTCTGCGCCACTGGCGAGCTGGAGTGAAGGCTACTCGTTGCGGGCGTTGTCTGCGTCACTTGGACTCAGCAAAAGCGAGGTTTCCAATTCAATAGCCAGGTGTCGTGAGTCAGGATTGCTCACCAATGACTACGACACCGGACTTGCAAAAGTTAATCGGCGAGAGCTGCTTAAAATCACCGAGCACGCTCTGAAATACTTTTTCCCTGTGAAGCCGGGCGCAATGGTTCGCGGCATTCCAACAGGCTTCGCCGCACCAGCGCTGTCCAAAAGCATCAAGAGCGCTGGCGGGTTGATTCCGGTTTGGCCGGATGCACTTGGAACTGAGCGAGGTCAAGCGATAGAGCCGCTCTACAAGACGGTGCCGGAAGCGGTGAAGCGCGACAGAACCCTTTATCACTATCTTGCGCTGGCTGATGCGATCCGCCTTGGTGGCCCGCGAGAGTGTGGCGTGGCGATTAACATTCTGAAGGCAGGGATGGGGCTGAAATAACATGTCATCAAACGCTGATCACAACTACGAGCTCATAGAATTTGTTGCAGACGGCTTGGGGGAGGCGTTTCTGACTGAGGTGGCTTTTGTCGGCGGTTGCACAACAGCCATGCTGGTCACGGATGCGGCTGTGCTGGACGACATTCGTTTCACTGATGATGTTGACTTGGTGATCGAGCTGGCAGGCATTAGCGCTTGGCAACACCTCATAGAACGTCTGGCGGCCAAGAACTTCAAGATCACTGGTGAAGACGAAGTCAACTGTCGTTTCCGCTTCAACGACGTCGTTGTTGACGTGATGCCTTCTGATCCCGCTGTTCTGGGATATTCCAACCGTTGGTTCGTGGAGGGGCTGGCGAGGGCCGATAAATTTACATTGCCTAGTGGGGTAGTCATCCAGATATTCAAACCGACCTACTTTCTTGCCACGAAACTAGAGGCTTTCAGCGGTCGCGGTGGGGGCGATCCTTACCACAAGGACGTCGAAGATATCCTTATCTTGATTGATGGTCGTACAGAACTTTTGGAAGAGGTCCGCCAAGCCGAGCCTGAGCTCAAGGCATTCATCACGTCTGCAATTCGAGAGCTCGTGATGCTCAGGGATATCGACTACGTAATTGAAAGTTCGGGCTCGGTGCAGGCTAATCCGAATAGAGGGCGAATCATTTACAGGCGTATGAAAGATCTGGGCAACGCATGAGATACAACACCAGGTCAGTAATCGGACGGGCCAGGCAAGCCAATCATGATTCTGCTGGCGCTATCTGTGATGGTGACAGAGGGCTGTTCGTCGTCACGGATGGTACGTCGCTGCCCGGCAGCGGCCAGTTAGCGGAATGCTTCGTAAAAGGTGTTTTAGCGGCCTACCCGAAACACATGGATCAGGGAGGCGATATCACTAAGCACGGAGCTGTTGAGCTGTTACTTGGTTCAGTGCTGGCCGAGCTTCACTCCACGTTGTTTGCGGGCCAGACGGGGAGCGTGTGTTACCTGATCGGTTTCGCTGCTCGTGGGAAGCTCACGCTTGCGTATGAGGGTGACTGTTCGTGCGGTGTAGTGACTCCGACAGGCTCAATCGAATGGATTACACCGCCCCACTGTAAAGCTAATTGGAGGCGCGACCGTTCGCACCGGGAGCTGGCGCAAGATCCTGCTCGAAACCGAGTAACTCGATGCATGAAGGTTAATCGTGCCCCGGACCCTGACTTTGTATCTCTCCCATTGGCCGTCGGTGAGCGACTTGTGTTCGTAACCGATGGCTTCTGGGCCGAGTTAACGGAGTCGCAGCAAAGCAGGTTGTTGTCAGCACCGGATAGCGACTTTATCGCTGTTGAAGATGACGTAACGTGGATAGATGTTCAGCTTTAGCCTTGGAAATACAGATGATCTGCATAAAGTCCGGCTAGCTGGAGTTGCTTCAAATCAGTACATGTAAAAAAGCCCCCGCAACCATCAAGCTGCGGGGGCTTTTTATTCGGCGGGGGCTCAGATCACTCCTGTGCCGTCGCCTCTTCCTTGGCCTGACGCTTGACGATGATGTCCACCAAGCGCTGTGCCAGCGCCGGGTAGTTCTCGTCGAAGTGATGGCCGCCAGGTAGTTTTATGGCTTCGCCGACAGCGGTCTTGTCTGTGCAGCCGCTCTCGTCGACTTCTTCTTCGCCGTAGATACACACCACTTTGTCGGCAGGCAGCTTGGCCATTTCCGGGCCGGTGGCGGCTTCTTTGCCGGCGTTGCCGAGCCAGCCTTCGACTTCGATTTCGAAGCTGCCGGTGCGGGCGAAGGCGAGCAGGATGATGGCGTCGACCCGTTGCTGTTCCGATTCCGCCAGACGGTTGTAGATCGCTGGCAGGACGTCGGCGCCGAACGAGTAGCCGGTGAGGATGAAGCGTTTGGTGCCCCATTTCTGGCGGTAGTGCTGCATCAGCTCGGCGAGGTCCAGGGCGCTTTGTTCCGGGCTCTTGTGCTGCCAGTAGTAGCGCAGGGTGTCGATGCCGACCACCGGGTAGCCGATCTTGGCCATCTCGCCCGCCACGTCGCGGTCGAGGTCGCGCCAGCCGCCGTCACCGGACAGGAACAGGGTCACGGTGTCCTTGGCCTGGCCAGCCGGGACTTCGACGACCGGAATCTGCAGGCCGCCCGCGGCTTTGTCGCCACCAACGAGGATCTTGCGCAGTTCGTTGTTCAGCACTTGTGGCAGGTTGATGTCGTAGTCGCTGATGCTGGTTTCGGCGTTCGGTTGATCGCGCACGAAGCCCGCGCTGGCGTCGTCCGGGTTGTCGTTCCAGGCCACCAGCCAATGGCCGTGGGCGGCGCTTTTTGGCAGCAGGTGGGTGCAACCGGGTTTTTCCAGGGCCAGGTCCACCGAAACGGCCTGGGCCTTGTCGTTTTTCTGCTCGGACAACCAGCGCCAGGCCAGCACGGCGCCAGGGCCGATGCCGCTGACCAGGGTCGCCGGGCCTTCCAGTTCCCGCAGGCCGGATTGCAGGGCGCGGCTTTGCAGCAGGCAGTCTTTGGGCAGGATGACCTGGACAATCTGCGCCGATGCGCTGCGGCTCAGGGTTTTCAGTTGTTGATCACTGAGCTTTTGTTCAGCCGTGACCGCCACCAGCACCTGGGCTTTTGGCGTGGTCCCCGGAATAACCCGGGTCATGGCGGCGCCATCAGCCGGCGTCAGCTGTTCGAGGGTCGGTTCGGGTGCCGGGCGTTTCATGTACCAGTAGCCGCCACCGACAATCAGGGCCAGCACTACCAGTGTGGCCAGTACGTACCGCAAGGAGCGTTGAATCATCAGCGTTTCACCAATCCAGTCAAGCCGCCCGCAATCAGGGCGGCAGTATCGGCCAGGGCAACCAGCGGATCGAGTCCGGCGGGCACGGCCATATAACGGGGTTCCCAGTCAGGCTGGAATTTGTCTTTGAAGCGGCGCAAGCCTTGGAAGTTGTAGAGCTGCTCACCACGGCGGAAGACCATCGAGCCCAGGCGCTGGGTCAGTGGTGCGCCGCGACGGGGTTGTAGACCCGACAGCGGCACCATGCCCAGGCTGAACTTGGCGTATCCATGATTTTTATAATGTTGAATCAGGCCGACCATCATGAACTCCATGGTCAGCTTCGGGGCGTCCGGGTGCGCGCGCATCAGGTCGAGGCTGGCCAAGTCATGGCCGTAGGTCTCGAGCAGGTTGGCGAACGCCACCGGGCGTCCTTCGAAACGAATCACCGCGACGCGGAAATGCTTGAGGTAGTCATCGCTGAAACGACCGAGGGAGAAGCCTTTCTCGCGCACGTTCTTGCCGGTCAGCCAGGCATCGGAAATCACCTTCAGCTCATCCATCGGCGCGTGGCCCCGGCTCATGGATCTCCAGCGACAGGCCGTCACGGGTGCCACGGTTCCAGGTGTAGCGCAGGTCTTTCATCTCTTTGCCCTTGGCTTCGAGATCAAAGCGAAGCAGATCGACCCGGGCTTCTTCGCCAAGCTTGATCGCGGTCAGGCCGATGTCCATGTAGTACGGCAGGTTCTCGGCGCGCACTTGATAGAAGACCGGACGGGCATGATGGATGTCGCAGAGGTCGCGGAACTGCCAGATCATCTCCGCCCGTTGCTGGGTCGGGCCGATCGGGTCGTACAAGGCCACGAGGCTGCGGCCACGGCGGGCGTACATCAGGAACGCCTCATCATTGGGGTGAAACAGCAACGCCTTGTCGCCGGTCAGGGCGAGACCACCGTCGGGTTGCGACGAAGCCATGAGGATCTTTACCGCGCGATCCAGTTCGTCCTGCGTTGGCAGATGAATGATCGGACGTGCGGTGCGCAGCAGCCAGGTCAGGGACACCACCACCAGCAACACCGCAGCGCCCAACAGCGAACGCAAACCACGGGGCGCGTCGGCGTCGAGGGTGAACTGCCACCAGAGTTGATGGCTATACGGAACGTCCTGATAGGCAAACAGCAGCAGCCAGATCGACGCGCCGAGCACGCACAGGCTGGCAACCAGATACAGCGGTGAGAACGGCAGTTCGGTCAGACGACTGGCGCGATAGAACGAGCGGCGGAACACCCCGAGCAGGCTCGCCGTCAGAGTCATCAGGCAAGCTTCTTCCCAGTCGAAACCCTTGAGCAGCGAGAGCAGGGCGCCGACCAGCAACAGAATGGTGGTCAGCATCCACGCGGCCGACAGGCGACGACGCAGACCCTGGGCCAGCAACAGGCACAGCACGCCGATCAGGCTGGCGCCGAAGTGCGAGGCATCCACCAGGCGATGCGGAATCAGGAAGCCGATGTGCTCCAGGCGCGTGTCGATTTCCGGGGTCGCGCCGGAGAACAGCAGCACCACGCCGGACAGGAACACCAGCAGCGCCAGAATCGGTGCCGCCAAACCTGAGGCCGCCCGCAGTGACTGCCGGGACTGGAACAACCGTTGGCCTTCGTTGATCAGCAGGAACACGCAGGCCACCAGCAGCGGCAGCACCACATAAATCAGGCGATACAGTAGAAGCGCAGCGGCCAGTGGTGCGGCGCCGAGGGTGTCAGCGAACGCGGCCAGCAGAATGGCTTCGAACACCCCGACACCGCCGGGCACATGGCTGAGCACGCCAGCGGCCAGGGCCAGCAGATAGATCAGCAGGAAGGCGCCGAAAGGTGGGGCTTCCGGCAGCAACAGATAAAGCACGGTCGCGGCGGCGGCCACGTCCAGGGCAGTAATCACCAGTTGCAGAAGCGTCAAACGACGGCCCGGCAGGCGCAGGGTGCGGCGTCCAGCCTTGACCAGCAGATTATCCGGGTAAGGCTGCTCTGGCAGGCGACGGCGATAGATGCCGACAACCAGTGCGGTCGTGAGCAGCAACACCGCGGCGGCAATCACGCCCAGCAAGGTCTCCGAGAGGCCCAGTGCGGCGGAGGCGGCGGGCAGGTTGCTCAGGGTCGCCAGTGCCGCCAGCGGGGGCAGGGCGCAGCCCAAGGAGAGGCTGGCGAACAGCGTCATGTGCGCAACGTCCGCAGCCCCGAGGCCATGACGTGCATATAGACGGTAGCGAACCGAACCGCCCGACAGCATCGACAGGCCAATGGCATTGCCGATGGCAAACGCGGTGAAGCCGCCCAGGGCCAGGGTGCGTGGCGCCAGGGTCACGCCGGCGTAGCGGCTGGCGGACCATTCGTAGCCCAGCAGAATAATGAAGCCGACGATGGTCGCGCCCAGTGCGCCAATCAATGCCGGTTTTGGCACGTCCAGGATCGAATCGTGGAGCGCATACAGATCGAGTTCGCTTAATAAATGGCGACAGGCAATCAGCGCGATAGCGAACAACAGCAAGGTGACCGCAAGACCGATGGGTTGGCGGTATTTGCTGACCAGATCAAGCAGGCGCAAACGCTCGGCCTTGATAGGTTGTGTCGCTGTGACGGTGTCTTGTGGATCAGACGAGTTGGCGCGCATCAATCACCTCTTGGATTGTGCGCGACAGGATGGAGGTATCGAGCCAAGTTACCAATCCCTGTAGAAAAAAATAATCACAAATATTAACGCTTCTCGCCGGTTCGAGGCGATGGCGCGTCATCGGTCGTAGAGGGCCTGCCTGGCACAGAGCATAGTCTGAACTCAGAGCCTCGGTGATCCTGAACGGTTCACTGCACAGTGACAGATCATTGTTGCGAAAGGACTTTTTCAACAGATACAAAAAAGGCCACTCTTTCGAGCAGCCTTTTTTGATGTTTGGTTGCGGGAGCCGGATTTGAACCGACGACCTTCGGGTTATGAGCCCGACGAGCTACCAGACTGCTCCATCCCGCGTCTGTGTGGCGGCATTCTACAGGCGAACGACGGAGTGTCAACCGTTAATCCTGAATAGGGTCAAATAAGCGTAAGTGGGCGGCGAACGGTCGCGGGGGAGACCTAAGTTTCGGAATAGGAACGATTTCTTGTTCCTGCGTCGCCAGCTGTTACTTGCTCGTTTCTATTCAAATTTATAAAAGAGGCGCGCACAAAAAAGGCCACTCTTTCGAGTAGCCTTTCTTGATGTTTGGTTGCGGGAGCCGGATTTGAACCGACGACCTTCGGGTTATGAGCCCGACGAGCTACCAGACTGCTCCATCCCGCGTCTGTGTGGCGGCATTCTACAGGCGAACGCCTGAGTGTCCACCGTTAATCCTGAATAGGGTCAAATAAATGTAAATTGAGCGGCGAACGGACGCTAGGGAGACTTAAGTTGCGGAATCGGAACGATTTCTCGTTTCTGCACCGTCAGCCGTTACCTGCTCTTTCCTATCCAGGATTTACAAAAGCGACGCGCACAAAAAAGGCCACTCTTTCGAGTAGCCTTTCTTGATATTTGGTTGCGGGAGCCGGATTTGAACCGACGACCTTCGGGTTATGAGCCCGACGAGCTACCAGACTGCTCCATCCCGCGTCTGTGTGTCGGCATTCTACAGAGGATCGGCGATCTGTCAACCTTCAACTCAGAGAAAACCTCTTCCCGTTCAATCGCTTAGCTTGAAATTAGAGCTGGGTGATTGGCTGCAAGGTCGGTGTGGCAAGGCTTTAAGCTCTATCGGGTGAGGCTTGACGATTGAAAAAATAAATTCAACTGGTACTTTTCCTACGGGGGAAAAGAACATTCAGAGTACTGGTGCTATATACAGGTGCCAGTGAGATACTGCCGATCCGGCTCGTCATTACGTCATTTCCTTGCCATGAACACCGCTTTTATATGACCCAACGCAAAATCATCCACGTCGACTGTGACTGTTTCTACGCCGCCATCGAGATGCGTGATGACCCGCGCCTGGCCGGTAAGCCATTGGCGGTGGGCGGGTCGGCGGACCGGCGTGGGGTGATTGCCACCTGTAATTATGAAGCGCGGGCCTACGGCGTGCGTTCGGCGATGTCGTCCGGGCATGCCTTGAAGCTGTGCCCGGACCTGACCATCGTCAAGCCGCGAATGGATGCTTATAGAGAAGCGTCGAAGGAAATTCAGACGATCTTCAGCGATTACACCGACCTGATCGAGCCGCTTTCCCTCGATGAGGCCTACCTGGACGTGTCGGACAGCGCGCATTTCGGCGGCAGCGCCACGCGGATTGCTCAGGATATCCGCCGTCGGGTCTCCAATCAGTTGCACATCACCGTCTCGGCGGGCGTGGCACCGAACAAGTTCCTGGCCAAGATCGCCAGTGACTGGAAGAAGCCCAACGGCTTGTTCGTCATCACCCCGGATCAGGTGGAAGACTTCGTCAGCGGATTGCCGGTGAGCAAGCTGCACGGCGTGGGCAAGGTCACCGCCGACAAACTCGGCAGGCTCGGCATCGTTGATTGTTCGCAGCTGCGTGAGTGGAACAAGTTGGCGCTGGTGCGCGAATTCGGCAGTTTCGGTGAGCGACTATGGAGTCTGGCCCGTGGGATCGATGAGCGGCTGGTGCACAACGACAACCGTCGGCAATCCATCAGCGTCGAAAATACCTACGACGTGGATCTACCGGACCTGGTGAGTTGCCTGGATAAACTGCCTGAGCTACTGGAAACCCTCGCCGGGCGCATGGCGCGGATCGATAGCAGCTATCGGCCGGGCAAGCCGTTCGTCAAAGTGAAATTCCACGATTTCACCCAAACCACGCTGGAGCAGGCCGGGGCGGGGCGGGATCTGGGCAGCTATCAGTTGTTGTTGACCCAGGCGTTCAATCGCGGCGGTAAACCGGTGCGGTTGTTGGGGGTCGGGGTGCGGTTGGAGGATTTGCGGGGCGGGTTTGAGCAGATGGAGTTGTTTGAGCGGTAGTTTTTGTAGCGAATGTCAGGCCCTCTTCGCGGGCAAGCCTCGCTCCTACAGGTATCAGGTTGAACGCGATTTCGCGTACGACATAAATCCTGTAGGAGCGAGGCTTGCCCGCGAAGCTTTTGTTTTTAATTAGGGTTCGGATCCGCCACCAGTCGCCCGGCATCCCGGGTCAACGACTTGAGGAATTCGGTCTGCAGCTCAGGATCGTTGCGCGTCAGTTCGATCAGGCTCTGTTCCAGCTCGCTGGCTTCTTCTTCAAGACCCAGTTCCGACAGGCGTTTGACCCGGTGTACCCACTGGCTCACTTCGTCGTCTTCAAGGTCGTCGTAAATCAGCCCGTGGGCTTCGAGCAACTTGCCACGCAAGCCACTGCTGACCGCCAGGGACGAGTCGGTGTGCACGTCGTCCTGGGCATCTTCGACCGTGATCAACAGCCGGCTCAGATGATTGATGTCATGTTCGGCGAACGGGCTGTCCAACAGGTTCAGGCGCAAGACGCCGTTTTTGTCGGTGGTCAGCTCGAAGGTTTCCTTGCCAGCCTTGACCTGCACCGGGCGCTCGCTCCAGGGCAGGCTCGAGTATTCCGTGCGTTTGTCGCGCTGGACTTCATCGATGCCGGCCAGGTTTTGCTGGGCACGACCGTGAGATTGCACGTTCATGAACGGGTTGATCCCGGCCACACCGTAGCTCAGCCAATCCTTCGTCACGCTGTCCGGCAAGTTGCCGAGGGCAAACACGTTGACCACGTTCGCGCCGATACCGGCCACCACGGCCACCATGCCCAGCGGGATCTCGTAGACCTCCCGCCAGGGTTGGTAAGGCGTGTAGCGGTCGTAGTGACGCGTGACTTCGAATTCAGTGACTTCGAAGGTCTTTTGCTCGTGGATTTTCACCCGACGTTGCGGCAGCTCAAGGACCTTGGGCTCACCGACATCGATCTGCAGGCTGTGATCGAGCAATTTGCGCTCGACCCGTTCCTCGTGCTCGCTGCGTTGTGACATCTGATTGGCACAGCCGCTGACCAGCAGGGTGCCGCACAGGGCGGCACCACCGAGGCCTAAGGTGTTTCGCTTGAACATGACTTCTCTATCTGGTGTCAGCGGCGGATTCGGGCCTGGAGGAAGGACAGCACGTCAGCGACCGGCAGGGCTTGCGCCTCGGCCTCGGTGCGGCTCTTGTATTCCAGATTGCCATCGGCGAGGCCGCGGTCACTGACCACGATCCGGTGCGGAATGCCGATCAGCTCCATGTCCGCGAACTTGATGCCCGGGCTGGTTTTCTTGTCGCGGTCGTCCAGCAGCACTTCGAAGCCGGCCGCGGTCAATTGCGCGTACAGCGTGTCGGTGGCTTCGCGAACCTGCTCGTTGTCGTAGCGCAGCGGTACCAGGGCAATCTGGAAGGGAGCCAGAGTGTCGCTCCAGATGATCCCGTTGGCGTCGTTGTTCTGCTCGATGGCCGCAGCCACCACGCGGGACACGCCAATGCCGTAGCAGCCCATTTCCAGGGTCACCGGCTTGCCGTTCTCGCCCAGCACTTCGCACTTCATCGCTTTGCTGTACTTGTTGCCCAGCTGGAAGATGTGCCCGACTTCAATGCCGCGCTTGATTTCCAGGGTGCCCTTGCCATCCGGGCTTGGGTCGCCGGCCACGACGTTACGCAGGTCGGCCACGGTCGGAACCGGCAGGTCACGCTCCCAGTTCACGCCGAAGTAGTGCTTGTCGTCGATGTTGGCGCCAATGCCGAAGTCGCTCATCAACTCGACCGAACGGTCGATGATGATCGGCAGCGGCAGGTTCAACGGGCCGAGGGAGCCGGCACCGGCGCCAATCGCGTCACGCAATTCGCTTTCCGAGGCCATGACCAGCGGGCTGGCAACGCCTGGCTGTTGGGCAGCCTTGATTTCGTTCAGCTCGTGGTCGCCACGGATGATCAGGGCAATCAGCTTGCCTTTCTCTTCTGCGTGAACCACGAGGGTCTTGATGGTTTTTTCGATCGGCAGATTGAAGCCTTCGACCAGTTGCGCAATGGTCTTGGCGTTCGGGGTGTCGACCAGGCGCAGCTCTTCGGCCGGAGCGGCGCGGGAGGTTTCGCGCGGTACGGCTTCGGCTTTCTCGATGTTCGCGGCGTAGTCGGAACCGTTGCTGAAGGCGATATCGTCTTCGCCGGACTCGGCCAGTACGTGGAACTCGTGGGAGCCGGCACCGCCGATGGAGCCGTTGTCGGCTTCAACAGGGCGGAATTTCAGGCCCAGACGGGTGAACACGTTGCAGTAAGCCTGGTGCATGCGATCGTAGGTGATCTGCAGCGACGGCTGGTCTGCGTGGAAGGAGTAGGCGTCCTTCATGATGAATTCGCGACCGCGCATCAAACCGAAGCGTGGACGGATTTCGTCACGGAATTTGGTCTGGATCTGATACACGTTGATTGGCAGCTGTTTGTAGCTGCTCAACTCGTTGCGCATCAGGTCGGTGATCACTTCTTCGTGGGTCGGGCCGGCGCAGAAGTCGCGACCGTGGCGATCCTTGAAGCGCAGCAATTCCGGGCCGTATTCTTCCCAGCGCCCGGATTCCTGCCACAGCTCAGCCGGTTGAGTGCTCGGCATCAACACTTCAAGCGAGCCGGCGGCGTTCATTTCTTCACGAACGACGGCTTCGACCTTGCGCATCACTCGCAAACCCATGGGCAGCCAGGTGTACAGGCCCGAGGCGAGTTTGCGGATCATGCCGGCGCGCAGCATCAGCTGATGGCTGATTACGACGGCATCGGAAGGCGTTTCTTTCTGTGTGGCGAGCAAAAATTGACTGGTGCGCATGGTTGGCCGTTGTCGGTTGCTGATGACGAGAAATGACGGAGCATTGTACGGGCGAGATCTGCTGACGTACAGAAGTGCGGCCGGCGGTGTGGCTCGATGGCGGGAAACCTCCCGCCATTCGGGACGTTTCCTATGACTCTTCCACGGCCGGTGTCTGGAGCGGTTCGGGCGTCGGCGTCGGGCCGACCTTGCGACTCTCCTGGAACCAGTGCAGCGCGATCAGCAGCAGGGTCGGCACGCCGAGCAGGGCCGTGATCAGGAAGAAGTTGTGATAGCCGAATTTCTCCACCATGACCCCGGAGTAGCCGCCGATCAGGCGCGGCAGCAAGAGCATGATCGAGCTGAGCAGGGCGTATTGGGTGGCGGAGAACTTGAGGTTGGTCAGGCTCGACAGGTACGCGACGAACGCCGACGTCGCCAGACCCGAGCTGAAGTTGTCCAGGGAAATGGTCAGGATCAGCATGTTCAGGTTGGCGCCCATGTCGGCGAGCATCAGGAACAGCAGGTTGGTGCCGGCCGAGGCGATACCGCCGATCAGCAGGATCGGCAGGATACCGAAGCGCACGATCAGCAGGCCGCCCATGCCGGCGCCCACCAGGGTCATGATCAGGCCGAAAATCTTGCTGACGCTGGCAATCTGATCCTTGGTGAAGCCCTGGTCGATGTAGAACACGTTGGCCATCACGCCCATGACCGTGTCGGACATCCGGTAGGTGGCGATCAAGCCGAGCAGCAGGAACGCTTGCCAGCGGTAGCGCAGAATGAAGTCGTTGACCGGCGTCAGCACCGGCGCCAGGCCGCGACGGCCCATGGCCGACAGGCACAGGGCCGTCAGAGTGATATAGAGGATGGCCCGCAGGAACGCGCGGTCTTCGAGCAGCAGGTCGAGCAGGCTCTCGCCCTGGAACAGCACGGCGGCGAAATCCGTGTTGTAGAGCTGGGTGAACATGGCCGGCACCGACACCAGCAGCACGATCAGCACAAACACCGAGGCCAATTGATGCGCAAAGCTGTAGCGCCCCGCCTGCAACTGAGTACGCAACGGCACCGGCGGCTCGCGCATGAACAGGCTGGTCAGCAGTGCGGGGATCATCAGCGCACCGAACAGCACATACGTGCCGGCCCAGGCCGAGTGTTGGTAGTTGAAACCCGTGGAGCCGAAGCCTTCGGCGAAGAACAGCGCGCCGGCGGTGGCCAGCAGCGCGGCGATACGATAACCGGACATGTAGCTGGCGGCCAGCGCAGCCTGGCGACTGTCTTCGGCGATTTCCAGGCGATAGGCGTCGACGGCAATGTCCTGGGTCGCCGACGCGAAAGCCACGATCACCGCGATGGCGATCAACCAGGACAAATGCTTTTGCGGGTCGCAGAAACCCATGCCGATCAGGCCGAGGATCACCAGCGATTGGGAAAGCACCAGCCAGGAGCGGCGTCGACCGAGCTTGCCGAGTAATGGCAGGCGCCATTGATCCAGCAGCGGGGACCACACCCATTTAAAGGCGTAGGCCAGGCCTATCAGGCTTGCATAGCCAATGGTTTCGCGGGCCACACCGGCCTCGCGCAACCAGACCGACAGCGTCGAAAACACCAGCATGTAGGGCAGGCCGGCGGCGAAACCAAGCAACAACAGCACAAGCGTTGATGGGCTGGCATAGGCGGCGAGCGCGGCGCGCCAGGTTTTACGGGGCATGGGCTGGAGTCTGCCTCAAGATTACGGAAACAAAGCGCGCACTCTAACCGCTGTGCTCTACCGGGCGCCAGCCATGACGCTGAATATCAACACGATTGTTCAGGATACTAATGCCTTCGGTGCGCAAACGCGCCCGTTGTTCATCCCCCGATGGGCTTCCCGCCGGCAGACTGATCCGACCACCGGCACCGAGCACGCGGTGCCAAGGCAACCTGGTGTCGCCGGGCAACTGGCTCAGCGTGCGCCCGACCCAGCGTGCCGCGCGCCCCAACCCTGCCAGCTCGGCCAATTGTCCATAACTCACCACTTTGCCCTCGGGCACTTGGGCCAGGGTCAGGTACAGCGCCGTGCGTCGGATTTGCGCCGGGCTTTCGTTTTCCGTCGTTTCGTCTGTCACGTCCGCAGTTCCTGAGGAAATTCGATTTTGCGCCCACAGATTAAGTCCAGAAGTAGCAATTGAGAAATGAACTCAATAGAAATAGTCGGGTCAGTCCTTGCTAGCGCCTTGTTCCTTGGGATAATGCCGACTTTTTTTCGCAAACCAGAGCCTTCGATCTGCTTATGTTGTCCAGAACCTTGTTGTGCCTCGCTGTCTTCAGTGCTTCCACGCCTTTGCTCGCCGACACCGTATGGTTGAAAAACGGTGACAAATTGAGCGGCAAGATCACCGTGTTCGATGGCGGCAAACTGCTGATCCAGACCGAATACGCCGGTGCGGTTCCAATCGACTGGAAGCAGGTCAAGACCCTGGAAAGTGATCAGGAATTGTTGGTCAAGCAGGATGCCTACAACGGCGAGAAGGCCAAATCCTTGAAGGCTGCCGAAGATGGCAAGGTGACCTTGGCCAATGGCGAGGCGCCGAAAACCGTCGAGTTGGCGAGTATCCAGCAGATTCTCAAGCCTAAACCGGTGGTCGAAGACCTGGTCTGGAAGGGTAATGTCGACATGGCCCTGGATTACCAGCGCGCCGAGAAGGACACCGACGACTACGATATCGGCTTCAAGACCACGGCCCGTCATGGCCGCTGGCGGCATACGGCCGAGGGCGAGTACAACCGAGAATTCCAGGATGACGTGGTGACCACCGACAACTGGCGTGCCGAGTACTCCCTTGACCGATTCCTCACCGAGCACTGGTACTGGGATGGTCGCGTGAACTACAAGCGCGACAAGGTCGAAGAATTGTCCCGTCAGCGTGTGGTCGGTACCGGTCCGGGGTATCAGTTCTGGGACAACGAGCTGGGCGCGTTCTCGCTGGGTTCGCTGCTCAACCGCACCGATTACGAATACCGCGATGGCGGCAAGGACAACTTCTATTCCGTGGCCATGAAGTGGGACTACAACCGCTATCTGGTGGGCAAGAAGGTCGAGTTCTTCACTAATGGCGAAGTGGGCAAGCCGCTGTCCGGCGTGGCCGATTACGCGCTCGATGCCGAATTGGGTTTGCGCTACAAAGTCACCGACTGGGCTTCGCTTAACCTCAAGGCCGAGCGCGACATCATCAGCGGCACCAATGATGCTGATTTGAACAAGACGCGCTATACCGCAGGGTTTGGCGTGGCTTGGTAAAACGCTCAAAGATCAAAAGATCGCAGCCTTCGGCAATGCCTACGATGAATCAACGTTCATCCTGCAGGCACTGCCAAAGGCTGCGATCTTTTTTTTGATGTGATTGCGTCAGGTGCATTCACCTTGACGGACACCGGCCTCGTATCGGCATTCGCCGTTCGGGCTGCCATCCTGTTTCCACAGGCGCATCACGCCTTGCTCACGCCCCTCGACGTAATCGACGGACGTATTCATCTGGCCGTTTTCATACCAGGTGATGGTCGGGCCTTCCAGTTTGCCGTCCTTGTAGGATTTTTGTTCCTTGAGCTGGCCGTTGGCGTACCACTCCTTGAAGTCGCCCTGTTCGCGGTGCTGCTCATCCCACTGCCATTGCACGGTTTGTACGCCCTGGTCGTTCCAGCTGGCATGGCTGCGCTGCACGGAATGCTCGTCGACAAAGACTTTCTGTTTCACCGTGGCGTTGGGGTGATACTCGATTTGCCAGCCTCGCGGCGCATTGTCGACGTAGTCCGTGCTGCTTTGCAGCGAACCGTCCGGGAAGTAGGAAAGGTTGGGGCCGACCATTTTGCCGTTGACGTATTGACCACGTGACTTGATCTTGCCATCGGGGTAATAGCCGAGGATCGGGCCGTCCAGCACGTCATTGTGATAAGTGAGGCGGCCGATGATCGCGCCGTTTTCGTCGTACTCCAGGTACTCGCCATCCACATGCTTGCCGGCGTGCCAGTTGTAGGCCTCGGCCTTCTTGCCGTTCTCGTGGTAGGTGGTTTCCCAGTCTTCCAGGTCATCGTTCAAGTAGTTCGCGCGCTTGATGACAACCCCGCTTTCGGAATAGGTGATTGCCTCGCCCTGGCGTTGGCCCTTGGCATCGTTCTGATAGCTTTGTCCGAGCTTTCCGCTCGAGTAGTAGGTTTTCGAGGCGAGGACGGGCCTGCCTGAGACAAAGTCTTTGGCGTTGACGTAATAGTCGCGGCGCAGTTTGCCTGATTCGACGTAAAAGATTTTGGCGTGCCAGGCCTTGCGTTTGCTGTCGTAGGCCATCGGCATTTTCAGGAAGTAAGCCGCCTGACCTTTGCTGGTTGGTGCGTAGTCTTCGTCCAGATACAGCTTTCCGTCCACCAGGGAGGCGGTCAGGTTGCCGCACTCTTCGGGCGTACACGGACGGACCTTTTCAAAAAAAGCCCGTTTGCCGTCACATTCCGAGAGCGTAATCAACAGTGGTGTTTCGTCGTCGATCAGTTGCTGGACTTCATTGAGCAGTCGACCAAACGATTCGTTGGGTACGCCCACCGATTCCGGTGTGAGGTAGACCTCGTTGCTGCCGCAAGCGTGTGGCGTAGAGAGCTCCAGCAAAGCCGCCGCGCGCAGTTCTGGCTGGGGAATGCCCTGGATGGCAGGGCCTTGGCCGATATAGGTGGCGTGGGTATCCATGCCGACGATGATGGTCGGATGGTCGGGGCGGGGATTGGCGTGAATCGAGAAGGGGAGTGCGAGCGTGATCAGCGCTGCGCCCAGGGTTTTCCATTGGTTGAACGGCATCCTGCTGCTTCCATGTGATTTTCCAGGTGGCGAATCATATAGAAGGACGAGAAGATGGCCCAACGCAAAAACAGGCGCCCACAAAAAAGCCCCGCTTTTAAGGGCGGGGCTTTTTACTAAAGCAAGTACAAGTTAGATAACTTGAACTTCTTCAGCTTGCATGCCTTTCTGACCGCGGGTAGCGATGAAAGAAACCTGTTGGCCTTCTTTCAGGCTTTTGAAGCCGTCGGATTGGATTGCTTTGAAGTGAACGAACAGGTCGTCACCGGATTGTGGAGTGATGAAGCCGAAGCCTTTTTCATCGTTGAACCACTTAACGGTACCAGTTTGGCGATTAGACATGGTGTAACTCCTTGAACAAAGATAACTGCGACGCAGGAAGAACCCTGGCCGAGACTGAGTGCAAAGAGCAGGAAAAATTCTTGTAGATGGTTGGATCGAAATTCAACATATCGTGTAGAGATTCTCAGTGACACAAGCAGCACAGTGGCGCCACCTTAACCCTTTTTCCGGAACGTGCCAATGCTTCCTGCGAAGGTTTCTCTGTTTTCGTGACTGACGGTGCATCGTTTTGGCGGGAAGACCCGGCAATCAGGGGGGATCGGCGAGAATTAATAGCTGCGCTTTGAACCCGGAGCGCGCGCCTAGTAAGATGCCGGACAGAATTTTTCCACCTCGCTATTCAGGACACCCCGCCATGAGCATCAAATCGGACAAGTGGATTCGCCGCATGGCGCAAGAGCACGGCATGATCGAACCGTTCGTCGAGCGCCAGATGCGCGGCGAAGGTGCCGAGCGCCTGATTTCCTATGGTGTGTCGAGCTACGGCTACGACGTACGTTGCGCTGGTGAGTTCAAGGTGTTCACCAACATCAACTCGGCCATCGTCGACCCGAAGAACTTCGACGAGAAGAGCTTTGTCGACGTGACCAGCGACGTCTGCATCATCCCGCCGAACTCCTTCGCCCTGGCCCGCACCGTGGAATTCTTCCGCATTCCGCGCAACGTGCTGACCATCTGCCTGGGTAAAAGCACCTACGCCCGTTGCGGCATTATCGTCAACGTGACGCCGCTCGAGCCTGAGTGGGAAGGCCACGTGACCCTGGAATTCTCCAACACCACCACCTTGCCGGCGAAAATCTACGCCAACGAAGGCGTCGCACAGATGCTGTTCTTCGAATCCGACGAAGAGTGCGAAGTCTCCTACAAGGACCGTGGCGGCAAGTACCAGGGCCAGCGCGGCGTCACCCTGCCACGCACCTGATCCGTCCATCTGACAGTTCCCGGGAATTCTTCGGCGGGTAGACACTCTATTGGGTGTACTGCCCGTTTTGCGCACAGCGAACCGGGCCATTGCTCAGGAGTGCTCCATGAAGATCGATCCGCAAATCAGCGCCGAACTGGCAAGGCTTGAGCCCAATCAGATTGGCGTTTTGGCCTGGTCCTTGCTGGCGCATCCGCCTATCAGCATGGCAGGCGGCATCCCCGGCCAGCCTGATCCCGATACCCCCAACGAACAACCCACCGAGCCCGGTGAGCCAACCCTGCCGGACGAGCCACCACCCGCGCCGGTTGCTTGATGCCGGTCCTGCGCTCGTCGCACGATGCGTCGTCCTGTAGGAGCGAAGCTTGCTCGCGAAGGCTGCTGTACATCCAACAATGATGTTGGCTGATACGAGGTCATCGCGAGCAAGCTTTGCTCCTATAGGGTAAGCGTCAGCTGACTGGCCATATTTCGTTGTCGCCGATGACAAAAATCCTGCAGCTATCATCCCGCTCGACTTGATACCCGCCGGTAAATGCGCCGAACGCGGGCAACAGGCTGACTTGCTCCCCTAACCTGAAACACGCCAGGCGCAAGCTTTGACGGCCCCGGCCGTTGAGCCGGTAGACCGGATGCACATGCCCCGCGAGCACGTGACGGCTCGGGTGTGGGTCAGGCTCGTGTTGCAGGGCAAACGGCCCCAGCAGCAGAGGTTCCGGCACCACCCGAATGTTCAGCGACAACGGCGGATCGCCCGCGCGTTTGTCGTGATTGCCGCGAATCAGTGTCATCGGCAAGTCGCAATGGCGTTCCCGCCACGCGGCCAGGGCCTGCAACGTATCCGCAGCATGGGAGCCGGGGCCGTGGAGAAAGTCGCCAAGGAAAATCAACTGGCGACAGGGCAGGGCAGCCAGCAAGCCATCCAGCACCGCGATGTTTTGCGCCGTCGTGCCCCTCGGTACCGGTTGACCGAGGCTGCGATAGGCCGCGGCCTTGCCAAAGTGCACATCGGCAACCAACAGCGCTTGCTGGGCCGGCCAGTAGATGGCTTTCTCGGGCAACAACCAGAGTTCTTCGCCAGCCAGGCGCACAGGGTAGGGCGCGCTCATCAGGCTTTCCCGGTTTCAGCGGTTTTTTCCAGATCGCCGACCATTCGCCTAATGCGATCCGCCAGTTTCTCGGAACTCATGCTTTCGCGCATCCTTTCCACCAGCAGCGGGAAGCCCAGCGGCGTAGGACGCTTGATCAGATGCAAGTCGAATCTCAAGCGATTGATGCGAGCCAAGGTCTGCTCCAGTCGACGAATATCCAATTCTTCCCGTAGGACTTCTTCCCCGGCCTGGGCCAGCAACAGGTTGTCGGCGTCGTATTGCTTGAACACTTCAAAGAACAAACCGCTCGATGCCTGAACCTGTCGCGTGCTCTTGGGCGCGCCGGGGTAGCCGGCGAACACCAGCCCGGCAATGCGTGCGATTTCCCGAAAGCGTCGCAGCGCCAGTTCGCCGGCGTTCAGGCTGGCGAGAACGTCGGGCAGCAGGTGCTCGGCGCTGAACAGTTCGGGATTCAGGTGTTGGGACCAATCGACAGGTGTTGCGCTCAGCAATTCGAGGCCGTAATCGTTCACCGCAATCGAAAACGTCACTGCCTGCCGCTGGCTTACCCGCCAAGCCAGCAGACTCGCCAGCCCCAGATGCACCTGGCGCCCCGCAAACGGATAAAGAAACAAGTGCCAGCCTTCACGGGACTTGAGCGATTCCGCCAGCAGGGAATCCACGGTCGGCAATCCGGACCAGCGTTGCTGCACGTCCAGCAGTGGACGCACCGCCGCCATTTCCGGGCCAGCAAAGTCACCGCAAGCCGCCGCACTGAACCGCGCGACCACCGCCTGAGCCAACTCGCTGGACAGTGGCATCCTCCCGCCATTCCAACGGGGCACCGTTGCTCTTTTCGCGGTGCTGCGCCGCACGTAGGCCGTCATGTTTTCCACCCGTACCAATTCCAGCAAACGCCCCGCGAACAGAAATCCATCGCCAGGTTTCAGGCGAGCGATAAACCCTTCCTCAACACTGCCCAATTGCTTGCCACCGCCGCCCTTGCTCCAGAACTTCAACTGAATGCTCGCATCGCTGACGATGGTGCCGATGCTCATGCGATGCCGCCGAGCCAGCCGCGCATCCGGCACACGCCACACGCCGTGTTCATCAGGTTCGACCCGGCGATAATCCGGATAGGCTGTCAGGGAAAGTCCGCCGTGGCGTACGAAAGCCAGCGCCCAAGCCCAATCCGCCAGTGTGAGATCCCGATATGCCCAGGCAGCGCGGACTTCTTCGTACAGCTCATCGGGCACAAACCCACCACCCAACGCCATGCTGACCAGATGCTGAACCAGCACGTCCAGCGGCTTGTAGGGCGATTCGCGCGGTTCGATCCGCCGTTGCGCCACGGCGTCCTGCGCGGCGGCCGCTTCGATCAGCTCCAGGCTGTGGGTCGGCACCAACGTCACCCGTGATACGCGTCCTGGGGCATGCCCGGAGCGTCCGGCCCGCTGCATCAGCCGCGCCACGCCTTTGGCCGAGCCGATTTGCAATACGCGCTCCACCGGCAGGAAATCCACGCCCAGGTCGAGGCTGGAGGTGCAGACCACCGCTTTGAGTTGCCCGTCCTTGAGCGCGCGCTCGACCCAGTCGCGGGTGTCCCGTGACAGCGAGCTGTGATGTAAGGCGATCAACCCGGCCCAATCCGGGCGGGCGTCCAGTAACGCCTGATACCAGATCTCCGATTGCGCGCGGGTGTTGGTGAACACCAGAGTGCTGGGGCTGGAGTCGAGTTCGGCGACCACCTGCGGCAACATCTTCAACCCGATGTGCCCGGCCCAAGGGAAACGCTCGATGGCGGGTGGCAACAACGTGTCGACCCGCAGCTCCTTGCCGTTTTGGCCCTGGACGCTGATGCCGCCCCCTTGTGGGATCAATACCTGTTCGGCGTGGGCCTGATTACCCAGCGTCGCGGAAACGCCCCACACGATCAATCCGGGATGCCAACGACGCAAGCGCGCGAGGGCCAACTGCAATTGCACGCCGCGCTTGTTGCCGAGCAATTCGTGCCATTCGTCGACCACCACCATGCGCAAGGTCGATATCGCGGTTTGCGCATCGGCCCGGGCGAGCATCAGGGTCAGGCTTTCCGGGGTGGTGATCAGTGTGGTGGGCAAGCGCCGGCTCTGACGGGCGCGTTCGCTGCTGCTGGTGTCGCCGGTGCGCAGGCCGACGCTCCACGGTATCTGCAAATCAGCCAGCGGCGCTTCCAGCGCACGGGCGGTGTCGGCGGCCAACGCACGCATCGGGGTTATCCACAGCACCGTCAGCGGTGGCGCAACCGGTTTGCGTTTGCGCGGCGTTTCTACAGGCGTGGCAGACGCGGCGAAGCGATTGAGCGCACCGAACCACACCGCGTAGGTTTTACCGGCACCGGTGCTGGCATGCAGCAACCCGGATTCGCCGCGCTTGACCGCCGTCCACACTTGTTTCTGAAAGGCGAACGGCTTCCAGCCGCGGGCGGCGAACCAGTGTTTTGCGTAGTCGGGGGAGGTGCCCATGCCCGCAGTGTGCGCTCTGAAAGTCCTCTTTCAGTGACCGCAGCGGGAGGCGAAAGGTTTAATGACGTAACGCAGGCTTGTAGGAGCAAGGCTTGCCCGCGATGGCGATCTCATGGGCGCCATCGCGAGCAAGCTTTGCTCCTACAGGGGTACGGTGGCGGGTTACTTGAGGTTGCCGCTGAGGAATTGCTTCAACCGCTCACTCTTCGGACTGCCCAACACCTCCTCCGGCGCGCCTTCTTCCTCCACCAGCCCCTGGTGCAGAAACAACACCTGGCTCGACACTTTGCGAGCGAAGCTCATTTCGTGGGTCACCATGATCATGGTCCGGCCTTCTTCAGCCAAACCCTGGATCACGCGCAGTACTTCACCCACCAGTTCCGGGTCGAGGGCCGAGGTCGGTTCGTCGAACAGCATCACTTCCGGTTCCATCGCCAAGGCGCGGGCAATCGCTACACGCTGCTGCTGGCCACCCGAGAGAAACGCCGGGTACTGATCCGCAACACGCGCCGCCAGGCCCACTTTGTCGAGGTAGCGCCGGGCGCGGTCCTCGGCTTCCTCCTTGCTGCAACCCAGCACCCGGCGCGGGGCCATGGTGATGTTTTCCAGCACGGTCATGTGGCTCCACAGGTTGAAATGCTGGAACACCATGGCCAGGCGCGTGCGGATGCGTTGCAGTTCAGCGGGATCGGCCACGTGCATGCCGTGACGATCCTTGACCATGCGGATGTCCTTGCCATCCAGGCTCATGGCGCCGTCATTCGGTTGTTCGAGGAAGTTGATGCAGCGCAGGAAGGTACTTTTACCCGAGCCGCTGGCGCCGATCAGGCTGATGACGTCGCCGGTGTTGGCCTTGAGCGAAACACCTTTGAGCACATGATGGTCGCCATAGCTTTTATGCAGGCCGTCGATGGTCAATTTATACATGGGGCATGCATCCTCAAGGCGAAAGTAGGTAGCCGCTGCGATAGGCTTCGGTGCCCGCGACGTGGGCGATCACCATGCCTGCAGTGGCCATGCGGCGCAGCGAACGGGCGTACATCAACCCGGCGGCGGTGCAATGGATGGGGGTGACGCGGTCAAGGATCGGGTCGATGACTTCGGCAATCTGCTGCCCGGCTTCCAGGTATTGCCCAGGCCGCGCGGTGAACACCAGCAACCCGCCGACCGGCGTGGCCACCGGTTCGACACCGGCCAACGGCGTGGCCGGGTAGGGCAGTTCGGGCAGAGGTGCCGCTTCGCCGGCGATGGCGCCGAAGTGAATCAGGTAATCGATCAACGCCTGGCAATCGGCGCTGGCCAACGGGTGATACACATCGCCCTGGCCGCGTAATTCGACGGTGACCGAGAAACTGCCCAGCGGAATATCGAAGTGCTCGCCGAAGCGCTCCTTCAACTGCCACCAGAGCAGGGTGAAGCATTCATCGAACGACTGGCCGCCGGAATCGGTGGCCAGCAAACTGGCCTCGGCACCGATGTAGCGCGCCAGCGGCTCGACCTGCGGCCAAGCCTCCGGTGTGGTGTAAAGGTGGGCGACGGCTTCGAAATCACAATGCAGGTCCAGCACCATGTCCGCGTCGCAGGCCAGGCGTTGCAAGGTCAGGCGCTGGGATTGCAGTTGGGTGCCGGCCGTCTGGCGGGCAAGGGCGTTGCGCAGGCTGGTGCGGATCAGTTCGAGGTTGTGCTGCGGATCGTCGCCGAGCAGGCCTTCGATCTCGTTGCCCACCTCTTCGCTCAAATCGACGAACCAGCGGTTGAAGTTCTGCCCGCTCTCCAGTTCGTAGCGGCCCAAGGGCACGTCCATCAACACCTGTTCCAGGCCGACCGGGTTGGCCACGGGCACCAACACGATTTCGCTGCGCAGGCGGCCGGCGGCTTCCAGCTGCGCCAAGCGCTGCTTGAGGTGCCAGGCCACCAGCATGCCGGGCATTTCATCGGCGTGCAGGGACGACTGGATGTAGATCTTGCCCGCTCCATTGGCCGGGCCGAAATGGAAGCTGTGGATCTGTCGTGCGGTCCCCGGCAGCGGGGCCAGCAAGTCATGTTTCTGGTGGCGCATTTACGATAGGTCCTAGTGAGTCGGCCCGAGGAAGGCCAGCCATCGGCGTTCGGCGAGACGGAACAGGCCGACCAGCGCAAAGGTCACGGTCAAGTAGATCAGCGCAGCGATGCCGAACGACTGGAAGGTCAGGAAGGTCGCCGAGTTGGCGTCCCGTGCGACTTTCAGGATATCCGGGATGGTCGCGGTGAACGCCACGGTGGTCGAGTGCAGCATCAGGATCACTTCGTTGCTGTAATAAGGCAACGAACGGCGCAAGGCCGACGGCATGATCACGTAGGCATACAGCTTCCAGCCTGTCAGACCATAGGCCTTGGCCGCTTCGACTTCACCGTGGTTCATGCTGCGGATCGCCCCGGCGAAAATCTCCGTGGTGTAGGCGCAAGTATTCAGGGCGAAGGCGAGAATGGTGCAGTTCATCGCATCGCGAAAGAACGCATCCAGTACCGGTTGCGCACGGACGGCCGCCAGGCTGTAGATCCCGGTGTAGCAGATCAGCAGTTGGATATAGAGCGGCGTGCCACGGAACAGGTACGTGTAGAACTGCACTGGCAGACGAATGTAGAAGTGCGGCGAGACCCGGGCGATGGACAGCGGGATCGACACCAGGAAACCGATGAAGATCGAGGCGCTGAGCAGCCACAGGGTCATGGCCAGGCCGGTGATGTGGTAACCGTCGCTATAGAGGAAGGGTTTCCAGTATTCCTGCAAGAGTTCGATCATCGTACGGCCTCCCGGGAGCCGGCGGCGTAGCGGCGTTCAAGCTTGCGCAGGACGAAGTTGGAGACGCTGGTGATCAGCAGGTAAATCAGTGCTGCCAGGACCAGGAAGTAGAACAGTTGATAGGTGCTTTTACCCGCGTCCTGGGCAGCCTTGACCAGGTCGGCAAGGCCGATGATCGACACCAGGGCAGTGGCCTTGAGCATCACCATCCAGTTGTTGCCGATGCCCGGCAGGGCGAAACGCATCATCTGCGGGAACACCACGATCCAGAAGCGCTGGCCGCGTTTGAGGCCGTAGGCGGTGGCGGCTTCGACCTGACCCCGCGGCACGGCAAGGATCGCCCCGCGGAAGGTTTCAGTGAAGTACGCGCCATAAATGAAGCCCAGGGTGATGACCCCGGCGCTGAACGGGTTGATCTCGATGTATTCCCATTCCATGTATTCGGTGAACGTCGTCAACCAGGTTTGCAGGCTGTAGAAGATCAGCAGCATCAGCACCAGGTCCGGCACGCCGCGAATCAGCGTGGTGTAGAGCTGGGCCGGCAAGCGCAACAATTTGGATTTCGACAGTTTGGCACTGGCGCCCAGCAAACCGAGTAAAACGGCCACCAGCAGCGACAACGCCGATAATTTGATGGTCATCCAGGTGCCTTCCAACAGCAAAGGACCGAAGCCCTTGAGGCTGAAGGCTGAGAGCCCCAGGTTTTGTAAGAGGTTTTCGAACATAAATCAGCAACCTGATCGAGTAAAAAAAGCGCCCATCGTGAGATGGGCGCCGGGCATTATTTGCCGCTGTACAGATTCAGATCGCCAAAGTGTTTCTTCTGAATGGTGGCGTAAGTGCCATCGTCGTGTAACGCTTTGATACCTTTATCCAAAAGTGCCTTGAGGTCTTTGTTACCTTTAGAGATACCGATAGCTGTTTTGGCAGGCAGCAGCGGAGCATCAATCGGCTTGCTGACTTCGTAATCAGCCCCTTGTGGCGACTTCAAAAAGCCCAGTTCGGCTTGCAGCATGTCCTGGACCCCGGCGTCGAGACGACCGGAAGTCAGGTCCGAATACACCTGATCCTGATTCTGATAGGCCTGGGTTTTCACGCCAGCCTTGTCCAGCACGGCTTTGGCGTAGGCTTCCTGGATGGTGCCTTGTTCGTAGCCGACGGTTTTGCCCTTGAGCGAAGCCACGTCGGTGGTAATGCCAGAACCTTTTTTCGACACGTAAGCGGTTGGGCCGGAGAACAGCTCGCTGGAGAAGTCGATGACTTTTTCGCGGGCTTCGGTGACGGTCATCGAAGAGATCACACCGTCGAATTTATTGGCCTTGAGGCCCGGAATCATGCCGTCGAAATCGCTTTCGACCCATTTGCACTTGACCTTCAACTCGGCACAGATCGCATTGCCCAGGTCGATATCGAAGCCCACCAGGCTGCCATCCGCTGCTTTCGACTCGAACGGTGCATAGGAAGGGTCAACGCCAAAACGCAGTTCTTTGTATTCCTTGGCCAGCGCGGAGCCGGCAGCCATGCACAACGCCAGTGCAGAAAGGGTCAGCAATGCTTTTTTCATTATTCAATCCCTAAGAACCAATATGAGCGCTTGTGGCGCAGAATTATTGTTACTGGAAAGCGTAAGACCTAATGAAAGTAGCAATTTCCGAACCAGAGTCCCGAACAAGCGTTTTAAAAGGTGATTAAAGAGAAGGTTGTGACGCATTTGTGCACGAAAATGGGCGACGTGAATTTCCTGCACCAAGTTGGTTCGCTCGATGATCGTTCCCACGCTCCTGCGTGGGAATGCAGCCCGGGACGCTCCGCGTCCCAAGAGCGGACGCGGAGCGTCCGATGAGGCATTCCCACGCGGAGCGTGGGAACGATCAGGTGTCAGCTCAACAAATCCTGCAGTGTGGCCAAGCTATCGGCTTCTTCCACCGACTTGTCCTGCCGCCAGCGCAGCATTCTGGGAAACCGCACCGCAATCCCGCTCTTGTGCCGGCGGGACAGGGCGATGCCTTCAAACCCCAGTTCGAACACCAGGCTTGGTTTCACGCTGCTCACCGGCCCGAACTTTTCCACCGTGGTCTTGCGCACGATGCCGTCGACCTTGCGCATTTCTTCATCGGTCAGCCCGGAATACGCCTTGGCGAACGGCACCAGCGTGCGTTCGCTCGCCTCGGGCGGACCGTCCCACACGGCGAACGTGTAGTCGCTGTAGAGACTGGCCCGGCGACCATGGCCCCGTTGCGCATAGATCAGCACCGCATCGACGCTGAACGGGTCGACTTTCCATTTCCACCACACGCCCATGTCCTTGGTGCGGCCCACGCCATACAGCGCATCCCGGGCCTTGAGCATCATGCCTTCGACGCCGAGCCGCCGAGAGGCTTCCCGTTGCCGGGCGAGGTCGAACCAGTCTTCGCCGGTCAGCACGGGGGAGGCCAGCAGCACCGGGCTGTTACAGGTGGCGATGACCTGCTCCAGTTGGGTGCGGCGTTCAACCTGGGTGTGGTTGCGCCAGTCTTCGCCCTGCCATTCCAGCAAATCGTAGGCGAGCACCACCACCGGCACCTCGTCGAGGATTTTCTTGCCCAGGGTTTTGCGGCCGATCCGCTGTTGCAGCAGGGCAAAGGGTTGCACCGCCGGTGGCGCCGTGGAGTGCGGGTCGAAGGCCTCTTCGGTGGTGGGTTGCGCCGCTTTCCAGGCAACGATTTCACCGTCGATCACCGTGCCATCGGGTAAGCCGTGGGTCAGCGTTTCCAGTTCGGGAAAACGTTCGCTGACCAGTTCCTCGCCCCGGGACCAGATCCACAGCCGGCCCTCACGCTTGACCACTTGGGCGCGGATGCCGTCCCACTTCCATTCCACTTGCCACTGGCTGGCCGGGCCGATCAAGGCTTCGAACTGCTCAACGGGTTGTTGCAGGGCATGGGCAAGGAAAAACGGATACGGTTGGCCCCCGCGCTGGGCATGTTCGTCGTCGGACTGTGGGGCGATGAGTTTCAGGTAACTGGCGGCGCTCGGGCGATTGGACAGGTCGGTGTAACCCACAAGGCGCTGCGCCACGCGTTTGCTGTCGAGCCCGGCCATGGCGGCCAGTGCGCGGGTCACCAGCAGTTTAGAGACGCCCACGCGGAAACTGCCGGTGATCAGCTTGATGCACAGCATCAGGCTCGGGCGGTCCAGTTGCGCCCAGAGGGCGGGCAGTTGCCGGGCCAGGAACTCCGGGGTTTCACCGCGCAGGGGCAGCAGTTTGTCTTCGATCCAGGTCGCCAGCCCCTCGGTAGAACTGTGGGGCGTTTCCGGTAGCACCAGCGAGATGGTTTCCGCCAGGTCGCCGACAGCCTGATAACTCTCTTCGAACAGCCACGGCGAGAGCCCGGAAACCTCCACCGCCAGTTCCCGCAGCGCGCGCACCGGCACCAATTGTCGCGGACGGCCACCGGACAGAAAGTACACCGCCCACGCGGCATCTTCCGGCTCGGCGTGGGCGAAGTAAGCCTGCATCGCCGCCAGTTTGGCGTTGCTTGAGGTGGTGGCGTCGAGTTCGGCGTACAACTCGGCAAAGGCCTTCATGGCAGCACCTCGGCGGGTTCCGGCGTGGCGGCGTGATCTTCCTCATCATCGCCGTACTCGGTGCTGAAACCCTGGGCATCCAGCCCTTGTTCGCGCAAATGCCGCACCAGCACGCCGACCGAACCGTGGGTCACCATCACCCGCTCGGCCCCGGTCTGTTCGATGGCCCACAACAGACCGGGCCAGTCGGCGTGATCCGACAGGACGAAACCCCGATCCACCCCGCGCCGCCGCCGCGTGCCGCGCAATCGCATCCAGCCGCTGGCGAAGCCGTCGCTGTAATCGCCGAACCGACGCATCCACGTGCTGCCACCGGCCGAGGGCGGGGCGAGCACCAGGGCCTGGCGCATCGTCGGATCGGTCTTTTTGACCTCGCCGGCGTAAATCGTGGGCGGCAGGTAAATTCCCGCTTCGCGATACACCCGGTTGAGCGGTTCCACGGCGCCATGCACCAGAATGGGGCCGATGCTGGCGTCAATGCCGTGCAGAATGCGCTGGGCTTTGCCGAAGGAATAGCAGAACAGCACACTGGCTTTTTCCGCGTCGATGTTGGCCCGCCACCACTGATTGATCTCAGCAAACACCTGCGCCTGGGGTTGCCAGCGGTAGATCGGCAGGCCGAAGGTCGATTCGGTGATGAACGTGTGGCAACGCACCGGTTCGAAAGGGGCGCAGGTGCCGTCGGGCTCGATTTTGTAGTCCCCGGAAGCGACCCAGACTTCGCCGCCGTATTCCAAACGCACCTGGGCCGAACCGAGCACATGGCCGGCCGGGTGAAAACTCAAGATGACGCCGTGGTGCAGCAAGCGCTCGCCATAGGGCAGGGTTTGCAGGTTGATGTCCTGGCCCAGGCGCGTGCGCAGAATCCCTTCGCCGGGCGCGGCCGCCAGGTAGTGTTGATTACCGGTGCGGGCGTGATCGCCGTGGGCATGGGTGATCACCGCCCGTTCCACGGGGCGCCACGGGTCAATGTAGAAATCTCCGGCGGGGCAGTACAAACCTTCGGGGCGCGCGATAACAAGATCCATGTTGTGACCAAAATGGAGTGATTTGTTAGCTATGAGGTTTGCGCGAGGCTGGAAGTTCTATCGGGTTTAAGCGAGTGATCGTTCCTACGCTCCGCGTGGGAACGCCTCCAGGGACGCTCCGCGTTCCAATGGGACGCGGAGCGTCCCGGGCTGCATTCCCACGCGGAGCGTGGGAACGATCATCATCGCGGGTTATTTACCCGGTGTGAGGGTCAATCGCGCCTTGCCATACGCCTTGTCAAAGTTCTGCGGCTGCATCGGCAGGCTCATGTACTGGCCCTTGAGCCACGGATCAATGCTGTCGAGGTAGTTCGGGCTCGCCGGGTTGCCGGACTGGCCGCTGCCGTTCTGGCCCATCAACGGCTCGGACTGGCCGAAGTCGACGATGAAACGCATGGACGGCGCCAGGGTGGTGTTGAAATCCTGGCCCCAGGCGAACGCCGCGGTGTTGAGCGTGGTGTGATCGCCACCGGCCGCGAGCGGGCCACGGACGGTCTGGCCGCTGGCGTTTTTCCACTCGTAGCGATGCAGTTTGCCCCACTGCCAAGCCTTGTGATCGCCACCCAACTGACTGTCGCCGGCACTGATGGCCGCCGCTAGGCTGCGGGCGAGGATCGCCGGTTTGTCTTCTTTCTGCGGCGTGCGCGCATCATCCCAGAATGGGCTGTCTTCGCGCCCCAGCAGGTGATCGGCCTGGGCCGCGTAGGACAACTTGCCGTTGGCGACAAAGGCTTTCCACGCCGGGCTGCTGTCCGGGCCGAGTTCGTCGAGGAAAATCTGCTTGGCGCTTTCCTGCAGGAACAGCTCATAGATCGCGGCATCGTTGGACGTCGGGCTGAGCTTGCCGTCGAACGCCATCAAGCGCGCCAACGCCTCGCGGGCCTTGCTGCGATCAGTTTCAGGCAAGGTGTCGATCGCCTGCTTCAGTGGTTGGGCCATCCCCGGTGCGGCAAACATTTTTTTCAGTTTGGCGGCGAAGGTGGTGGTCTGGTCGTATTGCATGGCGATCAGGCTGCGGGTGTCGTGCTTGCCCGTGCCCGCCAGTTCGGCCAGGCGTTCGCCACGTTCCGGGGCGGACCAGGAATTGGACAACTGCATGCCGTAGCCGTGGGGGATGACCCGCTGGTTGGCGGTGCCGAGCCAGCCTTGGGCCGGGTCCTGGTCGTAGGGGTGCAGCATCGGGTCGGCGTAACCGTCCCAATCGTAGCGACCTTCCCAGCCCGGCGACGGCAGCAAACCTTCGCCTTCGCGACGGTTCGGGTAGCGACCGGTGACTTGCCAACCAATGTTGCTGGCGTCGGCGAAGACCAGATTCAGGGAGATAGCGCGGATTTCGCGGCTGGCGTCCGAGGCTTTCTCCACGGTCTGCGCCCGGGACAAGTCGAAGAACGCATCCAGGGTTTTGTCGTCGGTGAAGCTCGGGGTTTGCAGGGCCAGGCCGAAACCGTTGGCCATGCTCAAACCCTGGGCACTGTTGAGCAGCGGTCCGTGGCGGGTTTCATACACCGCTTCGCGCAGCGGCCGCTGGCCTTTGACGAAGTAGGTTTCGTTGCGCACCACCACCGGTTGCCATTTGCCGTTGGCTTCGTAAGTCAGGCCATTGCCCTGGCGTTTGATTTTTTCCAGGAACAGGTCCTGGTTATCGCCCATGACCGTGGTCATGCTCCACGCCACTTTGCCGTTGAAACCGCCGAGCACCATCGGCAGACCGGCAATGCTCACGCCCGCCGCCTGATATTTCGGCGCACGGATCTGCACGTAACTGAACAACGACGGCACGCCCAGCGGCCCGTGGCTGTCGCTGGCCAGCAGGCTTTTGCCACTGCGGCTGCGTTGCGGGCCGATGGCCCAGTTGTTCGACGAGGTGGCGCCGAGCAGATTCAGATCGGAGAGTTGCCCGGTGGCCTTGGTGATTTCCGCCAGGCCCGGGATCGCGCCGTTGAGCTTGATGCCTTGCAGCTTGTCGGCTTCGCCCAGTGGCAGTTTTTCGTCCGGTGCGGACGGCGACAGCCATGGCAGCTTGTCGGTGGTGACGGTTTGCGCCAGCACCAGCGAGGAGATTTCTTCTGGCAGGTTGGCCGACTGGCTGAAATTCAACAGGCAGAAAATCAGCGCCGAGTCTTCCGGCTTCCAGTATTCCGGCTTGTAGCCGGTGGCCGCGAGGTCCGCCGGCAGTTTGTCGCGGTAGCGGAACAGGTAGGCGTTGACACCCCGGGCATAGACTTCGAAGAAGCGCTTGAGTCGCGGCGACGAGGCTTTGTACAGCTCACCGGCGCTCTTCTTCAGGTTGACCGCACGCATGTAGCGGTCAGCGTCGAGCAGATCCGCGCCGGACATTTCTGACAGACGGCCCTCGGCCAACAGGCGCATGGTCACCATTTGCGTGAGGCGATCGCTGGCGTGGACGTAGCCCAGGGCGAACAGTGCGTCGTGGAAGCTGTTGCTTTCGATCAACGGCATGCCCATGGCATTGCGTCGCACCGACACGTTCTGCGCCAGGCCCTTGAGCGGCTGCACGCCGGAGGTGGGCGGGAGGGTGTCCTGGGTGTTCCAGGTCTGACAACCGGTCAGGCTCAAAACACCGGCCACTGCTGCGGCAACGCCGAACCGGGGAAGAAAATGTGTGAGGGCTGGCGAGGCCATGGCAAAGCTCCTGCGGGGGTAGTAACGCAATAAAGGCGCTACGTTAGTGAGCAGGAGGTGGCCGCGCAAGCGGGGCGCAGGTTATTTCTTCAGTGATCGTTCCCATGCTCTGCGTGGGAATGCAGCCCGGGACGCTCCGCGTCCCATCCAAAGCCGAACGCGGAGCGTCCGTTGAGGCATTCCCACGCAGAGCGTGGGAACGATCAGTCGCATCGATCTCAGGCCTTCGGTGGATTGACCTTCGCCGCCAGCGCATACGCCTTCACCGTCGCCGGGCGGTTCTGGATGTGGGTGAACCAGCGCAGCACATTCGGGAAGTCTTCGAGGTTCTGGCTCTGCCACTTGTGGGACACGATCCACGGGTAGATCGCCATGTCGGCAATGCTGTACTCGTTGCCGGCCACAAATTCATTGCTCGCCAGTTGTTTGTCCAGAACCCCATACAGGCGGGCGGTTTCGTCGATGTAGCGTTTGATCGCGTAAGGGATTTTTTCCGGGGCAAACTGGCTGAAGTGGTGATTCTGCCCGGCCATCGGCCCCAGACCGCCCATTTGCCAGAACAGCCATTGCAACGCCTGCTGGCGCCCGCGCAGGTCCTTGGGCAGGAACTTCCCGGTCTTTTCCGCGAGGTACAGCAGAATCGCCCCGGACTCGAACAACGGCAGCGGCTCGCCGCCATCGGCCGGTTCGTGATCGACGATGGCCGGGATTTTGTTGTTCGGGGAAATTTTCAGGAATTCAGGCTTGAACTGGTCGTTCTGGCTGATGTTGATCGGGTGCACGTCGTACTTGAGGCCGGCCTCTTCGAGGAAAATCGAGATTTTGTGGCCGTTGGGGGTGGTCCAGTAATACAGGTCGATCATGGAGTACTCCAGAAATGGACGTCATTAGGTACGGACAGCAACCGCTCGCATCAGGTCGTCCTGTGTGCACCGCAGACTTGCCTGTAGGAAGAAGTGATGCTCAAGTGCGTGAAATTCAATGACCCGGCATGAGAAAAGTCAGCATGGCGCTAAAGTCGAACGCGGCACTGATCATCATCGATCAACAGAAAGGCATCCTGGAGCCCAGGTTGGGGCGGCGAAACAATCCCCAGGCGGAGGAACGAATCGTCGAGTTGCTGGCGCATTGGCGATGCACCGGGCGCCCGGTGATTCACGTGCAGCACCTGTCCCACTCGCCGGACTCAGTGTTCTGGCCGGAGCAATCGGGGGTGGAGTTCCAGGAACGGTTCCAGCCATCGGCCGGGGAACGACTGATCCAGAAACGCGTGCCGGATGCGTTTTGTGCGACGGGACTGGAGGCGGGTTTGCGTGAGGCGGGGATCGGGCAATTGATCATCGTTGGCGTGGCCACCAACAACTCGGTGGAATCCACGGCGCGAACGGCGGGCAATCTGGGGTTTGATGCGTGGGTGGTGGAGGATGCGTGTTTTACCTTCGACAAGGCGGATTTTTTCGGCAACCCCCATTCAGCCGAGGAGGTTCACGCCATGTCACTGGGGAATCTGCATGGCGAGTACGCCACCGTCATCAACACCGCAGAGATCTTGAACGATGACTGAAAACCTGTAGGAGCAAGGCTTGCCCGCCGAAGAACGATGATGCGGTTTGCCTGAAAGACCGAGGCGTCCCATTCGCGGGCAAGCCTCGCTCCTACAGGTACCGACGTTTTACGCGCCGTGGCACTTCTTGAATTTCTTGCCGTTGCCGCACGGGCAAGGGTCGTTGCGGCCGACATCTTTCAGGGCGTTGCGCACCGGTTCCTGGTGGGCGTGGCCGCAGTTCGGGCCGTGGACATGGCCATGGTCGTGATCATGGTGGTCATGGGCATGATCGTCGTGATCGTGGTTGCAGTCAGGTCCATGGACATGAGGTTGCTGGGTCATCGGGGTTACTCCGGAATTAAATCGGCGGGGATTATCACGCCATTACGCGCCAGGTGCACGTAGTGCGCGATGAATAGGCCGGTTTCCAGTTCACCTTCCAGGCGATAGGGGATGGGTTGCTTCGGACTTTTCAGCATTTTCACCAGATCCCGCACCTTGGGCCACAGGTTGGTACGGATCGGCACCCTGAAATAGGCGCTGCGTTTGGGGCCGACGGTGAACCAGTGCTCATGCTCGCCTTCGGTCAGCAGCATGTCGCCCAAATGAATGCGGTATTCCAGACCGCGCACGGTCAGGTCACTGTCATTGGGGTTGTCGACGCGAAAGTGCAGGATGAATTTCTGCTCCAGCAGTTTGGCCCGCACGACCTCGACCTTGACCAGGTGCACCTGAGGCTCCGGTTCATCGTCGCTGAACCAGGACGCGCAGCCGCCGAGGCTCAGGATTGCGAGCAGGGTGAGCAGATGTAAGGTGCGGCGTTGACCGGTCATCGTGATGGTTCTCCTTGAACCCCAGTCTAGCCCTTGTAGGAGCAAGCGATGCGGCGACCCGACTTGCCCGCGAAGAACGATAACGCGGACTTTCAGAAAGACCGAGGCGTCCCTTTCGCGGGCAAGCCTTGCTCCTACAGAAGAGCCCTACGCGCCGAAATACCCCGCACAACACTTCTTGTATTTCTGCCCGCTCGCACACGGGCAGGCGTCGTTGCGCCCGGCTTTGAGCTGCACGGTCGGGTCGATGAAGTACCAGTGGCCGCTGTTCTGCACAAACGAAGAGCGCTCGCGGTGGCTGTGTTCGCCGGCGCCATCGTGCCAGCGCGCGGTGAAGGTCACGAAGGCGTGTTCCGGTTGCCCGCCAAACACCTCGGAGCTTTCCACTTCAAGGCCCAGCCAGGTGCTTTGCGCACTCCAGTCGCTGATGGACTGGCGATCCAGGCTGGCCTGTTGGGCGGGCAGGGTGGTTGCCACCAGATAGTCGACAAGCCCCAGCACATAAGCGCTGTAGCGCGAGCGCATCAAGGCTTCGGCACAAGGCGCCGGGTGGCCGGCATGGTAATGGCCGCAGCAGGCGTCGAGCAGGGTGCCGCTGCCGCAAGGGCAAATGGATGTACTCATTGCGTTACCACCAATATTTCCCGAAGTTTTCCGGATTGGCCCAGAACCGCGCGTTGAGCCAGTCAGGCACCTGTTTATAGTCAAGCAGATCGTAGGTGAACAGCGTCAGCACCTGATCGTCGCGCTGGAAGCGTTCGCTCGCTTGCAGGGCCAGGGAAAAAAAGTCGGTTTCCTGCCAGCCGCTGGCCGGCAAGTCAGCCAGTACCGCGATGCGACTGGCGTTGAGATTGCGGATCCCGCCCAGTAAATTCAGGCCGTCGCGCTTGGGCAGGTGCTCCAGGCAATCGACCACCAGCGCCAGGTCAAAACGCCGTGCGGCCAGTTCCGCCGGCAAAGGCCCGGGCGCCGTATGGGCGACGCAACTGTCCGGGTGCGCGAGCTTGAAAGCCTCCAGCGCCGGGAACTGGCTGGCGCCAATCAGCAACAGGCGCGCGGGGGCGTAGCGGTCAAGCAAAGCGGCCAACGCCTGCTGGGGCGTGCGCGAAGAAATACCTGCAATCATCGAAGATCCTCAATCAGAGCTGCCAAGACTAGCCTGCCCCAACGATCGGGCCTAGAGCCATTGTGCGGCAAAAGTGCCGATCTGCCGTGAACACGGGGCGAAACGGCAGTGGCCTATTGCTGGCGGAGATTAAAACTCGGGTCTTTACTCCCTGAATCGGTTTTAAGCCGATCCCTCAGGAGAACACTAGATGAGCATAGTTCGGACAGCATTACCCTTGGTTCTGCTAACCAGTGTGTTGACTGGTTGCGCAGGTTTGCAGAAAACCGATTGGCCGACCTGTGCGGCAGTCGGTGGTGTCGTCGGTGCGGGGCTGGGTGCGACGGAAAGCGCATCCTGGGCGGGCGGCGGTGCGCTGTTCGTCGGCGGCATGGCGGCGGCTTATTGCTGGGTGCACGGTGATGGCGACGAAGACGGCGATGGCGTGCCGGACAGCCGCGACAAGTGCCCGGGTACGCCTAAAGGCGTGCAGGTCGATGCTGACGGCTGCCCACCTCCCGTCCCTGCGCCTGTGGTCGAGGAAGTCGTCGTGGTCAAGGAAGAAACCATCGTGATCCGCGATGTGCACTTCCAGTTCGACAAAGCCACGCTCACGCCTTCCGATAAAGAAGTGCTCGATAAAGTCGCCACCCGCCTGAAACAGGAAGCGTCCACCGCACGCCTGACCGTGACTGGCCACACCGACAGCGTTGGCAGCGATGCCTACAACCAGAAACTGTCGGATAAACGTGCGCACTCGGTGGTGGAATACCTGATTCACGACGGCGTACCGCGCAGCAGCTTCGTGTCGGTAACCGGTGCCGGCGAAAGCCGGCCAGTGGCCGATAACAAAACCGCTGACGGTCGCGCGCTGAACCGTCGCACCGAAATCAAAATCGAGCGTTAAAGCGCCTTCCGCTCCGCGGCTTGTGCAGTCGCGGATGCGGGTCTTTACTCCTGTGTAACCGGTATGGGCCGGTAACACAGGAGCATTCACAAATGAGCGTTCTCACAAGGACCGTCTTGCCGGTTCTGCTGCTTGGCAGCCTGTTGACCGGTTGCGCTACTCACAGCGATGGCACTGCCCCCCTGAATCAACGTACCTGGCCGATCTGCAGCGTCATTGGCGGCCTGGTCGGCGGTGGCCTGGGTGCCCTCGAAAGTGGCGGTTGGGCGGCCGGTGGTGCGGCGCTCGGTATCGTGACCGGCGGCTTGATCTGCTTTGCCCAGGATGGCGATGAAGACAGCGACGGGGTCTTCGACCGCCGCGATCGTTGCCCCGATACACCGGAAAATACCCCAGTCGATCATCGTGGCTGCCCGTTGCCGCAATACCCGGTCGGTGTGAAACCCGTCGAACCGGCACCGGTCTCTGAAGTCATCACCCTGAGCGATGCCGGCAATGTGCTGTTTGCTTTCGACAAGTCTGATCTGACACCCGCCGCACGCAGCCAACTCGACGCGCTGATGGCCAAGCTGCAAAACGCCGATGTGGTCAGCATCAAGGTGGTGGGCCATACCGACAGCAAAGGGTCGGATGCCTATAACCAGGCCTTGTCGGAACGTCGCGCCAGCAGCGTGGCGGCTTATCTGTTGAGCCAGGGCCTGGCGCCCAACAAACTCACCAGCGAGGGCAAGGGCGAAAGCGAGCCAGTGGCCGATAACGAAACCGAAGAAGGGCGGGCGAAAAACCGTCGTGTGGAACTGCACATCAACCGCTGACGCGTGACGTAGAGCCTCGATCTAGAGCCGCCGGGCGACCAACGTCGCGAATCCGGCGGCCATCTGGATGAATTTTCTCTTGCCCACTGGCGCATCCCTTGTGGAAGCCGTTACTGTGCGCTCAAAGAATAATTCTCAACGGGGGAGCGTATGAAGGTGTTTTGGGGGCTGGGGAAGCTGTTGACCCTGCTGTTCTGGTTGGTGGTGCTGGTCAATCTGCTGATCCCGTTTATCAATCCGCTGCACCTGCTGGTCAACATGGCCGGGGCGCTGCTGGCGGTTATCCATTTTCTGGAAGCGCTGCTGTGTTTTCGCAGCCTCAAAGGTCGCGCCCACCCATGGCGTGATCGCCTGAAGATTCTGTTCTTTGGCGTTTTCCACCTGCAAACCATTCCGGCCCCGGCCGTACCAGGGGCTTCCCATGCGTAAACTCTGTCTGCTCGCTGCATTTATCAGCCCACTTGCCTGTGCCCAGGTGGTGAGCGTCGAAACCAACTCGCTAATGCGTTTGCCCAACACGGCCAGCACCTTGCAGTTGGAAAAACTCGAAGTCGCCGATTACGGCACCTTGTTGATTCCCTCGAATGTGACCGAAGTGACGGTCGGCGAACTGCATCTGGGGCGTGACGCGCGAATCGCCATCGTGCCCGGCGAACAGGCGCTGGAATTGAAAGTCAGCCGTGCCGAGTTGTCCGAAGGCAGCCTGATCACCGCGCGCGGTGCACCGGGGACTTACCTGAAGGCTGCGCGCTCTGGGCGCAACCTGAACTTGCAGATCAAAGCGCTGAACGCACCGACCTTAACCGTGGACGCGCGCGGCGGTGCGGGTGCGCCGGGGTTTGTCGGCCTGGATGGCGCCAACGGCGAAGAGCCGGGCTGCACCTGGGGCCAGGCCGGTCGCGGATTTGACGGCAGCAATGGCAGCGACGGTCAGCCAGGGGCGGCTGGTGCGCTGGTGCGCCTGGAAGTGCCGCGGGATTATCCGGCGGAACAAATCAAGGTCCTGGTCGCTGGCGGTGCCGGTGGTCTGGCCGGCCCTGGTGGTAAACCGGGGGCGGGCGGCAAGGCCAAAGGTTGCCTCGTGTACAAGGCCGATGGCGGCAAGAGCGGGCGTCCTGGCGTTGATGGCCAGCCAGGGCCTGCGGGCGCGGCGGGGGTGGTGACGGTTCAGCGGTTGTAATTTCTACACGGATTGTTCCCACGCTGTGGCGAGGGAGCTTGCTCCCGCTGGGTCGCGAAGCGGCCCCAAACCCATTCAACGCGTTTTTTCAGAATGACTGCGTTGAATGGGTTTACGACTGCTGCGCAGCCGAGCGGGAGCAAGCTCCCTCGCCACAGGTGCTCGATTCGCCTCAGAACATAGGCCGAGCCGCCGCAATCGCCACCAACACCAACCCGACTATCAGATTAATCCCCACCAACTTGCGAATCTTCCCCAGCGCAGCCGCACCCGCCGGCCAATCCTGCGCGTCCACCGCTGTGCGCAACTCCGGCAGCAACAACGCCTGAATCCGGATAAACAGCGCGGTCATCACCACGTACAAGCCCATCATCACCTGCACATAGCGCGGCGCCAGCTCAAACCCGGCGTACTGCAAATGAATCATGCCCACACCGCTGATCGGCAACAGCACCACGGCCACCCAGACCCAGCGGAAAAAACCTTGAAACACTTCTACCCACAGCTTCAACCGGCCGGGGCCTTCCAGGGCCTTCATCGCCGCCGGGCGCAGGACCATCCAGGCGAAAAACATTCCGCCCACCCAGACCAGGGCGGACAGGACATGCAGGGTATAAACGAGGCTAAAAGCGGTCATTGGGGTACTCCGTTCTGCGCGGGATTAATTAGCGCGGTATGATAGCCGCCATCCGAAACCACTGAAAATTTATCCAGCGTTTTTTGCGCCCGACAATTCATGATCAGCACCGAACTCAAAACCACGATCCAGGGCGCCTACACGCGTTTTCTTGAAGCCAAGAGCCTCAAGCCGCGTTATGGCCAACGCCTGATGATCGCCGAAATTGCCAAAGTCCTCGGTGACATCGACACCGACGACGAAGGCCGGCGCAGTGGCGACCCCGCGATTGTCGCGGTGGAAGCCGGCACCGGTACCGGCAAAACCGTGGCCTATAGCCTGGCGGCGATCCCGACGGCCAAGGCGGCGGGCAAACGCCTGGTGATTGCCACGGCCACCATCGCCCTGCAAGAGCAGATCGTCTTCAAGGATTTGCCCGACCTGATGCGCAACAGCGGGCTGAATTTCACGTTCGCCCTGGCCAAGGGCCGTGGGCGCTACATGTGCCTGTCCAAGCTCGACATGTTGCTCCAGGAAGGCCACGCACAAACCGCCACCGCGCAGTTGTTCGAAGAAGAAGGCTTCAAGATCGAGGTGGATGAGGCCAGCCAGAAGCTGTTCACCAGCATGATCGAAAAACTGGCCGGCAATAAGTGGGACGGCGACCGCGACAGTTGGTCCACCGCCCTGGAAGACGCCGATTGGGCGCGCCTGACCACCGATCACAGCCAGTGCACCAACCGTCATTGCCCGAACTTCGGCCAGTGCGCCTTCTACAAGGCCCGCGAAGGCATGGGCAAGGTTGACGTGATCGTCACCAACCACGACATGGTCCTGGCCGACCTGGCATTGGGCGGCGGCGCCGTGCTGCCGGACCCGCGCGACACCATCTACGTGTTCGACGAAGGCCACCACCTGCCGGACAAGGCGATCGGTCACTTCGCTCACTACACGCGCCTGCGTTCCACCGCCGACTGGCTGGAAACAACGGCGAAGAACCTCACCAAATTGCTGGCCCAGCACCCGTTGCCGGGGGATTTGGGCAAGTTGATCGAACAAGTGCCGGAGCTGGCGCGGGAGATCAAGACCCAGCAGCAGTTCATGTTCACCGCCTGCGAGCAGGTCGCCGACTTCAAACCCGGCGAAGACGTCGAAGGCCGGGAGCGGCCGCGTCATCGCTTCGTGGCCGGGGTCATTCCCGAGCACATGCGCGAGATGGGCATCGAGCTGAAGAAAGCCTTCGCCCGCCTGACCGACCTGTTCACCCGCCTCACCGAACTGCTCAAGGAAGGCATGGACGGCGAGGTCAACATCGGCATCGCCAGCAACCAGGCCGAAGAGTGGTATCCGCTGTTCGGCAGCCTGTTGTCCCGTTCTTCCGGTAACTGGGAGTTGTGGACCGCGTTCACCGCCGAAGACCCGGAAGACAACCCGCCAATGGCCCGTTGGCTGACCCTGGCCGAAAGCGGTTCGCTGTTCGACATCGAGGTCAATGCCAGCCCGATCCTGGCGGCGGAAATGCTGCGTCGCAATCTGTGGAACGTGGCCTACGGCGCGCTGGTGACCTCGGCGACCCTGACTGCGCTTGGCACTTTCGACCGCTTCCGCATGCGCGCCGGGCTGCCGAAAAAAGCCGTGACCGCCGTGGTCCCAAGCCCGTTCCATCACGCCGATGCCGGCGTGCTGCGGGTGCCGGACCTGAAGGCCGATCCCCGTGACGCACCGGCCCACACCGCCGCGATCATTCGTGACCTGCCGTCGCTGGTGGAAGGCTCGCGCGGCACGTTGGTGCTGTTCTCCTCGCGCAAACAGATGCAGGACGTGTTCGACGGCCTGGATCGCGACTGGCGCAAGCAAGTGTTCATTCAAGGCAACCTGTCGAAACAGGAAACCCTGAACAAGCACAAGGCGCGGGTCGATGGCGGGGATTCCAGCGTGCTGTTCGGCCTGGCGAGTTTCGCCGAAGGCGTCGACTTGCCCGGTGCCTATTGCGAACACGTGGTGATTGCGAAGATTCCGTTCTCGGTGCCCGACGATCCGGTGGAAGCCGCGTTGGCCGAATGGATCGAAGCCCGGGGCGGCAATCCGTTCATGGAAATCTCCGTGCCCGATGCCTCGCTGAAACTGGTCCAGGCTTGCGGTCGCTTGCTGCGTACTGAAGAAGATCGCGGCACCATCACGTTGCTCGATCGACGCCTGGTGACCCAGCGTTATGGCAAAGCGATCCTCAATGCGTTGCCACCCTTCCGACGTGAAATTTCCTGATACACGCGTGGGCAGTTTTGCCCACGGCGTTGTCTATCTCTCTGTCATCGCTTTTCCATTGGCCATTGTGGGTCGTTAGGGAGAATTTCGTTCTCATGATTCGTCGTTCGTTGCCTGCTGTATTTGCCCTGTTGTTCGCAACGCCGTTGCTGGCCGCCCCTGCGGGCCAGCAGACGCTGTTCAACTTTGTGCGCCCCGCCGATGTGGTCACGGTGGCGACCCAGGACGCCAGCCTGCCGCAATCCAACGCCGAGCAAACGGCCGAAGGCGAAGTGCTGCGCCGGGTGACTTTTAATCCGACGGCCCAGCCGACCTTGCGTCTGACCCCGCAAACCGGCGCCTGGGACTGGTCGCAGTCGGGCGTCATGACCTTGCGGGTCCAGAGCGCCATGGACTGGGCCGTGACCCTTTACGTGAAAATCCAGAGCAACGACGGCAAGACTCTGATCAGCCGCGTCGACCTGCCGGCCGGCCCGGCGCAAACCCTGCTGGTGCCTTTGGTCGCCAGTTCGCCATTGAGCCAGGGCATGAAGGCCGGCCCGCCGATGCCGATGACCGTCGACGGTCAGCGCGTGTTGCTGTCCAGCAGCAGCGGTGAGCTGGATCGCAGCCAGGTGGTGTCGGTGAGTTTGTCGATGGACCAGCCGAAAGTCGCCCAAAGTATCCTGCTGGAGCGCTTTGGCGTGCAGGCCGGCGAGGACGTGAGCAAAGCGGTTTACGGCAGCCTTGTCGATGCTTACGGTCAATCGACCCGGGCCAAATGGCCGGAAAAAGTCAGCAGCGACGAGCAACTGAAATCCGCCGCCGCCAAAGAACAGCAACAACTGAAAACCTGGCTGGCCGAGCGCCAGAAGTCGTCCCTGGACAAATTCGGCGGCTGGAACAAAGGCCCGGCCTTCAAGGCCAGCGGCTTTTTCCGCACCGAAAAGCGTGACGGTCGCTGGTATCTGGTGACGCCGGAAGGGCATCCGTTCTATTCCCTGGGCGTGAACACCGTGGCGCCGGACGTCGATCAAACCTACGTCGCCGGTCGCGAGTGGATGTTCGAAAACCTGCCCAAACCCGACGAACCGCTGGCCAGCCACTTTGGCGAAGGCGACAACCGGGGCGGCAACGGCGCCGATCAGGGCCGGGCCTTCAATAACGGGCGCTGGTACGACTTTTACGGCGCCAACCTGCAACGCCTCTACGGCCAGCCGTGCGCGGTGACCAGCGAAGCGAAGGCGGGCGTCGCCGAAGCCGCCAAAGCTGATGCGGTGGCGCAGACCGCGGAAAAAGCCGCTGAGCAACCTGTCGCACCGACCTCCGCCGAATCCGGTATCGCCGAAGCCGCGAAGACCGGCGCCACCGAAGCCACCATCGCCAAAGCCGTCGAACCCTGCAAAGCGGTGGTGGATGAACAACGCTGGACCACGCACACCCTTGATCGCCTGCAAGCCTGGGGCTTCAACACCGTCGGCAACTGGAGCGCCCCGACGCTGGCCAACGCGGACCGCGTGCCGTACACCTTGCCGCTGTCGATCGTCGGCGATTACGCCAGCATCAGCACCGGCAAGGACTGGTGGGGCGGCATGCCCGACCCGTTCGACCCGCGTTTCGCCATGGCCACCGAGCGCGCCGTGGCCATCGCCGCCCGGGATCACCGCGACGATCCGTGGCTGATCGGCTACTTCGCCGACAACGAACTGGCCTGGGCCGGTCCCGGCGACGACCCGAAAGCTCGATACGCATTGGCTTATGGCACGCTGAAAATGACCACCGACGTGCCGGCCAAACGCGCGTTCCTCAAGCAATTGCGCGACAAGTACCGCAACCAGGCGGGCCTGTCGAAAGCCTGGGGCATTGACCTGCCGGCGTGGGAATTGATGGAAGATCCGGGCTTCGAAGCGCCGTTGCCGAGCGCCGATCACCCGGAAATCGAAGCTGACTTCAAATACTTCCAGAAGGTCTTCGCCGACACTTACTTCAAGACCATTTCCGATTCGCTGAAATGGCACGCGCCGAACCAGTTGTTGCTGGGCGGCCGTTTCGCCATCAGCACCCCGGAAGCGGTCGAGTCCTGCGCGCAGTATTGCGATGTGTTGAGCTTCAACATGTACACCCTGCAACCCCAGGACGGTTACGACTTTGCCAAGTTGCGCAGCCTGGATAAACCGGTGCTGATCACCGAATTCAACTTCGGCTCGGCGGATCGCGGCCCGTTCTGGGGCGGCGTGACCCAACTGGCGAAAGAAGAAGACCGTGGTCCGGCTTACGCCAACTTCCTCAAACAGGCGATGAGTGAACCGTCGATTGTCGGCGTGCATTGGTTCCAGTACCTCGATCAACCGGTGACCGGGCGTCTGCTGGATGGGGAGAACGGGCACTTCGGCCTGGTGGGGATTACCGATCTGCCGTTCCAGGGCTTTGTCGACAGCGTGCGCAAAAGCAATTTGCAGACCGTTGATCAACTGGGCAAAGAGGCCGAGAAGGCCAAGGCTGAGGCGGATAAAGCCAGTCACGAAGCCGAGGGCGGCCGCAAAGGTGACGCCGGTAAAGGCCCGGGGCAGGGCGCCGGGCATGCGGGTGGGCATTCGGGCAATGGTCATTAATAGTTGAGACCCCTGTGGCGAGGGGGCTTGCCCCCGTTCGGCTGCGAAGCAGTCGTAAACCAATGCATGCGGTGTATCTGATACACCTCGGTTGCAGGTTTTGGGGCCGCTTCGCAGCCCAACGGGGGCAAGCCCCCTCGCCACAGGTGCTGTGTTTTCCCTTAAATATCGACACGTGTTTTCTGAACAAATCTATAGGCGGCTACACCGCCCAGCCCGCCCTTGTTCCCAAAACCCTTCGGGGCTGGAACAATGCGGACCACTTTGTAGAGCGTTTATCCGGGGGAGTTGCGTTTGCAGATTCAGGGTCATTACGAGCTTAAGTTCGAAGCGGTGCGCGAAGCCTTCGCTGCACTGTTCGACGATCCCCAGGAACGTGGCGCGGCGTTGTGCATCCAGGTCGGCGGTGAAACCGTTCTCGACCTCTGGGCCGGTACCGCCGACAAGGATGGCCTTGAGGCCTGGCACAGCGATACCATCGCCAACCTGTTCTCCTGCACCAAGACCTTCACCGCCGTCACCGCGCTGCAACTGGTGGCCGAAGGCAAACTGCAACTCGACGCCCCGGTGGCCCGCTACTGGCCCGAATTTGCCGCCGCCGGCAAAGCATCCGTGACCCTGCGCCAATTGCTCTGCCACCAGGCCGGCCTGCCGGCCCTGCGCGAGTTGCTGGCGCCCGAAGCCTTGTATGACTGGCAAACCATGGTCGACGCGCTGGCCGCCGAAGAACCTTGGTGGACACCGGGCCAAGGCCACGGCTACGCGGCGATCACCTACGGCTGGCTGGTGGGCGAATTGCTGCGCCGTGTCGACGGTCGTGGCCCCGGCGAATCCATCGTCGCCCGGGTCGCCAAGCCGTTGGGCCTGGACTTCCATGTCGGCCTGGCGGATGAAGAATTCCACCGCGTGGCGCACATCGCCCGGGGCAAGGGCAACGTCGGCGATGCCGCGGCCCAGCGCCTGCTGCAAGTCACGATGCGCGAACCGACGGCCATGACCACCCGGGCCTTTACCAACCCGCCGTCGATCATGACCAGCACCAACAAACCGGAATGGCGGCGCATGCAGCAACCTGCCGCCAACGGCCACGGCAATGCCCGCAGCCTGGCCGGGTTCTACGCCGGCCTGCTGGACGGCAGCCTGCTGGAAAGCGAAATGCTCGACGAGCTGACCCGCGAACACAGCCTCGGCGACGACAAGACTTTACTGACCCGGACCCGTTTCGGCCTGGGTTGCATGCTCGATCAACCGGACGTGCCCAACGCGACCTACGGCCTTGGCCCACGGGCGTTCGGTCATCCGGGCGCAGGCGGCTCCATCGGTTTTGCTGACCCAGAGCACGATGTGGCCTTCGGCTTTGTGACAAATACCTTGGGACCGTACGTCTTGATGGATCCACGCGCGCAGAAGCTCGTACGGGTACTTGCCACTTGTCTGTAAAGCTCTGCTGAAATTTCCTACACAGGAACCTCGTAACCTTTTTCGATTCAAAGCGTCTGTTTATGCGGTCCGATTGGGGCCTGTGTTTATTACTTCATTTTGTGGATATCCAATGTCATCCAATAAAACTCTCGCTTTGGCACTGTGCTTCGCCATCACCGGTTGCGCGCAAACTCCGCAAAATGACGCCGACGGCGCCAGCCACTGGTGGCAGTTCGGTTCTTCCGACAAAGTCGCCGCCAAAGCGCCGGCCCCCGCCGCCGATCCACTGAAAGCGGCGATCACCGCGCCGGTGGTCAAGGCTGAAAGCAGCAGCCATTGGTACTGGCCGTTTGGTTCTGATGACAGCGCCGACAAGCCTGTGGCCAAGGCCGACGTGAAACCTGAAGCCAAACCTGCCGACGTCGCCAAAGCTGACGCCGAGGCGAGTGGCAAGTGGTGGTGGCCGTTCGGTGGCAAAGATCAAAGCACCGCCAAAGCCGTGCCGATGCCCGATCCGAAGGTGACCCAGGCCTGGCTCGACGATTACGAACCGCGCTTGCGTGAAGCGATCAAGGACAGCAACCTGCAACTCGAACGCCGGGACAACGTGCTGGTGGTAACGGCGCCCGTGGACGGCTCGTTCAACCCGGATCGCCCGGCCATGTTGCTACCGATCACCCTTGGCCCGTTCAGCCGCGTCGCGAAAATCCTTGAAGTCGATCCGAAGACCGCTGTGCTGGTCCTCGGTCACAGCGATACCTCCGGCGCAGCGCCGGCCAACGTCAAATTGAGTCAGGAACGTGCGCAGGCTGTGGCCGCGATCTTCCGTCTCAGCGGTTTGCAGCGCGATCGCCTGATGCTTCGCGGCATGGGCGGCGAAGCGCCGCGCGCGGCCAACGACAGCAATGAAGGCCGCGCCTTGAACCGTCGCGTGGAACTGCTGGTGACCCCGCAAAACACCATGGTGGCGTTGCTGAGCAAGTACAACATGCCAGCGCCGGCACCGGTCAGGATGGTGGCCGCCCAGGACGTCAAGCCTGTGGCCAAACCGGTGACTCCGGCGCCAGCGGCCAAGAAAGCCGCCGTACCGGCCGCGAAAAAGGCTCCAGCGAAAAAAGCCGCTGCCAAGGCTCCGGCCAAGAAAGCACCCGCCAAGGCCGCGACCCCGGCGAAAAAGCCTGCGTCGGCCAAGGCCGCTGCTGACTCGAAGAAAACCGTCGCCGCGGATGCTGCGAAGAACTGATCGTTGAGAACTGTTCGTTAACCAGAAGGAATGTGCCATGACCCAGGCCCTGGCTGATATGCGTCGCGATTACACCCGTGACGGCCTGACCGAGGCGCAAGCCCCGGCCGAGCCGTTCGCGCTGTTTCATCAGTGGTTCGCCGACGCGGTGAAAACCGAACAGGTGCCGGTCGAGGCCAATGCAATGACCCTGGCCACCGTCGATCTGGACGGTCGGCCCCATTGCCGCATTCTGCTACTCAAGGGCCTGGATGCTCAGGGCTTCACATTCTTCACCAACTACGACAGCGCCAAGGGTCAGCACCTGGCAGTGAACCCGTTCGCCGCCATGACGTTTTTCTGGCCGACCCTGGAGCGCCAGGTGCGCATCGAAGGGCGGGTGGTGAAGGTTTCGCCTGAAGAGTCCGACGCTTACTTTCAGGTGCGTCCCCTGGGCAGCCGTCTAGGTGCCTGGGCTTCGCCTCAGAGCCGGGTGATTGCCGATCGTGGTGAACTGGAAGAGTTGCTCAAGATCACCGAGCAGCGCTTCAGCGATACCCAGCCACACTGCCCGGAGCACTGGGGCGGTTACCGCTTGCTCCCCGAGCGCATCGAGTTCTGGCAAGGCCGTCCGAGCCGCCTGCACGATCGCCTCAACTACCGCCTGCAAGGCGCCGACTGGATTCTTGAACGTCTGGCACCCTAGGCAGTCTACCGACCGGGATAGCCTGCCGCCGCGGCCTCAAGCCACTGCGGCAGGTCCCGACGCTTGATCTTCTGCGCCTGAGCGTTCGCCAGTTGCTGGAGCATGAAGGCTTTCTTCTGCTCGTCTTTGCCAGCCAGGGCTAACGCCAGATCGCGGTCCATCCAGCGTTTGATCCGGACGTACAACCACCCATGGAAGTACAGACCGGCCACAGTCGTGACGACAATGATGAAGTAATCCATGAAAATTCCTTGGGTCAACGGCGCAGTTTTTGTGATTTGACGCTACTGTGTTGGGAGTTCCGAGGCGCCTGTACCGGGCCTGAATGAAACCAATTTTATCCGGGCGACGCCGTGACACGCGTCAAGCCGCGGAGTTTAATGATTACCTGTCCTTTGGAGTTGATGCTATGCGTAAGTCTGTTCTGCTGGTTGCTTCCTTTTCCACGATGGCGATGTTGCTCACCGGCTGCCAGTCCAGCCTGACCGGTGACTCCTATTCCCGTGACGAAGCGCGTCGTGTGCAGACGATTCGCATGGGCACCATCGAATCCCTGCGCCCGGTGAAAATCGAAGGCACCAAAACCCCAATCGGCGGCATCGCCGGTGCAGCCGTGGGCGGTGTCGGCGGCAGCGCCATCGGCGGCGGTCGCGGCAGTATCGTTGCCGCCGTCATCGGTGCCGTTGCGGGTGGTTTGATTGGTTCGGCCACTGAAGAAGGCCTGACACGTGCTCAGGGCGTTGAAATTACCGTGCGCGAAGACGACGGCAGCATGCGTGCCTATGTGCAGCAGGTTCAGGAGAATGAAGTGTTCCGTGTGGGTGAGCGGGTGCGGATTTCTACTGTTGGCGGGACTAGTCGCGTTTCGCATTAAGCGGAAGCGGGTTACAACATGAAAAGCCCGATCAGGTGACTGGTCGGGTTTCTTTTTGTCTGTGGTTTCCGTTTAGCTTTTATTCGTTAGGCGTTGGCAAAGTCCTAGGTAATAAACCAGATCGTTTCTGAACGTACTACCAACGATTGCCATAATCGCAAGAGCTTGAGCATGGGATAACTCGTGCTCGCCTTCAGGTATATCCCACAAAGCCGACCAGCCCATTGTCTTAAGCACCGCTCCTTCCAGAGTTTGCGGCACATCCTTTTCGTACTGTATTGAATCGTCTGTATTGGATTCAACGAAGAATCCAGAGAGTGAAATAAAGATGTTCATCAGGTCTTCCTATACCTAAACGATATTTGGTAATCGAAGGTGACTGGTTCAATTCTGTGAGTAAAAAAAGGCTGAAGTTTCTGAATCCAGTTGGCTTCTACATCGAATCCACCGTCATAAATATTGCCGGCATCCATCAAGCCTAACGCATCAATTATTGAGCCATCGTCGCCTAAATCTGCGGAGTATTCTTTCCCTTCCGCGATTTCTGTTTTTTTATCGTACCAATCCAAAATGACTTTCAAGCCCATACAATCCTCATAAGTACTTTTTAATGCTTCGTTTCTTCTTGGGTGCGTCTATTTGCTCACCCGTGGTGTGATCGAATGAGCCTAGATGACTGCCATCGCTAGCAAGGTATGCCTCTAACTCACCGTGCAGCGAGTCCCATTCGTAAATCGTCCGTCCTTTAGCATCCATCCACCGAGACCTGAGCCCACCGCCCCTTTGTTTGGGCGTTTTCTTTTTAACCTCCTTCAATCCTGAAAAGCCTGTGATCTCATCTGTGTCAGGTGGGGAGTGATAGTCGTGATCGGGGCTTGGAAGCTTTCTTCCCGATACGTTAACCACGATGTAAACCGGCCTAACCCCCGACCCCACCGGAAACACAAGAATGAAATCCTTGTACTCAGGCGGATAAACCGGGTTCACGATGATGCTGTCCGCCGCTTTCGTCGGTGGATAAACCCAGATATGCGGGGCTTGTGGCGCGGCTTCCAGAGCGGGAATACCGAGGATGTCGGAACCGTCCACCGCCGGGGTCCAGATCAACTCAACGCCGTCCCCGAGATCAGCCACTTGCCTGTTATCGCGCAAATCGAATTGCGCGACATCTACCATTTCCCAATCGCGGTTCTTGCCGGTGTAGAAGGCGTAACCCTTGAGACTGCCATCAGCCTGTTGCTCGATTCTCAACCGAACACGGGTGCGCGCTTGCTTGAGTGCGCGCAATTGTTCTTCGGTGTAGAGCGCGCTATCGCCCAGGCTCGGCGTCCAGAACAGCGCGGCCAAACCGGCCAACGCGGTAGCACCCGCCACACCGATTGCCGGTATGGCCGGAAAGCGTAACGCGAGTCGCCCGATGTCGAGCGGCTGTGTGTTACCGCTGATCGTCTCCAGGTTCAGCAGCCCGGCATCATCCACCTCGCGAGCACCCAGCCAGGCGATTTCCCCGTAGTCCTTGAGGCTGTCGGTGGGCACCATGCCCGAAGGGTTGGCGTAATCGATGATGGCGTCCGGCAGCTTGCAGGACTTGGCGAAGACGCAGCCCGCGCGAGGGGTTTCATCTTTAGGGGAAGAGGGCGCAAGACTGCGTTCGAAGGCGTCTTGCCGGGCAAGCATGGCGTCGTAGGCGTTCTGTCGGGCGTCCCGCTCAGCCAGTTCGGTGGCGGTCATGAAGCGGTGGGTGACGCGATGCCCGTCACCTGACGGCGGGTTTTTAACCCGTGGGATGTCCTTGTTGCCAGCCACTGATCGTCCTTTCATTCGTCCATCGGCAGCCCCTATAAAGGGGCTGTGCGACGTTAACGAATGCGGCTAATCGTGGCTGTAGGACGAGTCTCTGAAGTAACTAGGAGTGTTCTCTGTTTCTCAGGATTGCAGCACAGCACGCTTGCGACTCGCCAGCGCCGTCACCGCATAACCAATCAACGCGGCCAGAATCGAACCGGTCAAGATCCCCATCCGGTCCATCCCGGCGTAGTCGCTGGCGCCCGGCACAAACGCGAGGGAACCGACAAACAGGCTCATGGTGAAACCGATGCCGCAGAGGATTGCCACGCCCAGCACCTGGCCCCAATTGGCGCCTTGGGGCAGGGCGGCGATGCCGATTTTCACGGCTAGCCAGGTCAGGCCGAACACGCCCAGGGTCTTGCCCAGCAGCAGGCCGATGGCGATGCCCATCGGCACGTGGTGGGTGAAGCTTTCCAGGGTCACGCCGCTCAGGGACAGGCCGGCATTGGCGAAGGCGAACAGCGGCAAAATGCCGTAGGCCACCCACGGGTGCAGGGCGTGTTCCAGGGTCATCAGCGGCGAAGGTTCGGCATTTTTCGTGCGCAGCGGAATGCAGAACGCCAGGGTCACGCCGGCCAGTGTCGCGTGGACACCGCTCTTGAGTACGCAGACCCAGAGGATCAAACCGATGATCATGTAGGGCCCGAGCTTGACCACGCCGAGCCGGTTCATGGCAATCAACGCGACGATGCACGCCCCGGCCAGGGCCAGAGACAACGTCGACAAGGTGCCGGAGTAGAAAATCGCGATGACAATAATGGCACCGAGGTCGTCGATGATCGCCAGGGTCATCAGGAACAGCTTCAGCGACACCGGTACGCGTTTGCCGAGCAAGGCCAGCACGCCGAGGGCGAAGGCGATGTCGGTGGCCATCGGGATCGCCCAGCCACCCAGCGCCGACGGATCGTCCCGGTTGATGAACCAGTAGATCAGCGCCGGCACCACCATGCCGCCAATCGCCGCCGCGCCGGGCAGGACGATTTGCGAGGGTTTCGACAGCTGGCCGTCGAGGACTTCGCGCTTCACTTCCAGGCCGATCAGCAGGAAGAACATCGCCATCAGGCCGTCGTTGATCCACAGCAGCAGGGGCTTGGCGATTTTCAGCGCGCCGATCTGGGCCACCACGGGGGTGTCCAGCAAGCCGTTATAGAGCCACGACAGTGACGAATTGTTGATGATCAGAGCCAGGGCTGCGGCGGCGATCAATAAAAGACCGCTGGCCGCTTCCAACTGAAAGAAACGCGTGAACGTGCTACGCAGAGGCAAGGTCGCTCTCCATCGATGAATTCAAAAGGTGGCACACCCTAACCCGTACCGTTAGTTGTTAAAACAAAAGTTATATTCTTTTTTGTTATATGCCGTTACGAAGCAAGCGGGCGCAAGGCCCAACGAGCACTGAGCCTAGCAGTTGCCGGACGTATTGGACCTCAGCTGTATCTGTGCGTGATGTAGGTTTTTTCCTAAGCTTGGGGGCTGAGCCTTGCAACAAGGCCGCCCTTACAACGAGATCATCATCATGAGCGACACCCGACAGTGGGCCCGCGAAGCCATCCGGATCATCGAAGCCGACTTCCAGCGCAGCGCCGACACCCACCTGATCCCCTTGCCGCTGCCGGGTCTGCCGGGCATCGAGTTGTACTTCAAGGATGAGTCCAGCCACCCCACCGGCAGCCTGAAACATCGTCTGGCCCGTTCGCTGTTCCTCTATGCGTTGTGTAACGGCTGGCTCAAGCCCGGCGCGCCGGTGATCGAGGCGTCCAGCGGTTCGACGGCGATTTCCGAGGCGTACTTCGCCCGTTTACTGGGCTTGCCGTTTATTGCGGTGATGCCGGCGACCACTTCCAAAGAGAAAATCGCGCAAATCGCGTTCTACGGCGGCAAGAGCCACCTGGTGGATGATCCGACCCAGATCTACGCCGAGTCCGAGCGCCTGGCCCGGGAACACGATGGTCACTTTATCGACCAGTTCACCTACGCCGAGCGCGCCACCGACTGGCGGGCGAACAACAACATCGCTGAATCGATCTTCCAGCAGATGCGCTTCGAACAGCACCCGGAGCCGAGCTGGCTGATCTCCAGCCCCGGCACCGGCGGCACCACCGCGACCCTCGGCCGTTACGTGCGTTATCGCCAGCATTGCACCCGCGTACTGTGTGCCGATGCCGAGCGTTCGGTGTTTTTCGATTACTACCAGACCGGCGATGCCAGTCTGCGCCTGGATTGCGGTTCGCGGATTGAAGGGATTGGCCGGCCACGGGTGGAAGCGTCGTTCCTGCCCAAGGTGATCGATGCGATGGTCAAGGTGCCGGATGCGCTGTCGCTGGCAGCCATGCATTACCTGGCGCAACGCTTGGGCCGGCGCGTGGGCGGATCGAGCGGGACCAACCTGATCGGCGCCTTGATCGCGGCGCAGCAGATGGTGGCGGCGGGGGAGTCGGGGTCGATCGTGGCGATTTTGTGCGACGGCGGCGAACGCTATGCCACCACCTATTACGACCAGGATTGGCTCAAGGGCCAGGGGTATGCGTTGAGTGGCTTGATCGATGCGGTGGCGGCGAGTGTCGAGCGCGGCGAACCGCTGCCGGCCACCGTGCTGCGCGCCAATATCTGACGTGACGATCGTTCCCATGCTCTGTGTGGGAACGATCGTCAACACTGCCCCTGTAGGAGCGAGGCTTGCCCGCGAAGAACGATAACGCGGTCTTTCAGATAGACCGGGGTGCATTCTTCGCGGGCAAGCCTCGCTCCTACAGGGCGGTGTTGTTTTCAGGTTTCGGGGTCAGGCTTCGAGGCCGAGAATGTCGCGAGCAACCGCTTCGGCAATCCGAATCCCATCGACACCCGCTGACAGAATCCCGCCCGCATAACCCGCGCCTTCACCGGCCGGGAACAAGCCTTTGACGTTCAAGCTCTGCATCGATTCGTTACGGGTAATCCGCAACGGCGACGAGGTCCGCGTTTCGATCCCGGTCAACACCGCGTCGTGCAGCGAGTAGCCCCGAATCTGCTTCTCGAACGCCGGCAAGGCTTCGCGAATCGCTTCGATGGCAAACGCCGGCAAGGCCAGGGCCAAATCACCGAAAGAAACACCCGGCTTATAGGACGGTTCGACGCTGCCCACCTCGGTGGACGGCTTGCCCGCGATAAAGTCGCCGACCAGTTGCGCCGGCGCTTCGTAGTTGCTGCCGCCGAGCACAAAGGCGTGGGATTCCAGGCGTTCCTGCAACTCGATACCGGCCAGCGGTCCGCCCGGGTAATCGACTTCCGGGGTGATGCCGACGACGATCCCGGAGTTGGCATTGCGCTCGTTACGCGAGTACTGGCTCATGCCGTTAGTGACCACGCGCCCCGGCTCGGAGGTCGCCGCCACCACGGTGCCGCCCGGGCACATGCAGAAGCTGTAGACCGAACGGCCGTTCTTGGCGTGGTGCACCAGTTTGTAGTCGGCGGCGCCGAGTTTCGGGTGGCCGGCGTATTTGCCCAGGCGCGCGCGGTCGATCAGCGACTGCGGGTGTTCGATGCGGAACCCCACCGAAAACGGCTTGGCTTCCATGAACACGCCGCGGCCGTGGAGCATGCGGAAGGTGTCGCGGGCGCTGTGGCCGAGGGCCAGGATCACGTGTTTGGAATGGATCTGCTCGCCGCCGTTCAACTCGACGCCGACCAGTTGCCCGTCTTCGATCAACACGTCAGTGACCCGCTGCTGGAAGCGCACTTCGCCGCCCAGCGCACGAATCTGCTCGCGCATGTTTTCCACCACGCCGGTCAGACGGAACGTACCGATGTGCGGTTTGCTGACGTAGAGGATTTCTTCTGGCGCGCCGGCCTTCACGAACTCATGCAGGACCTTGCGGCCGATGAATTTCGGGTCCTTGATCTGGCTGTAGAGCTTGCCGTCGGAGAACGTCCCCGCGCCGCCTTCACCGAACTGCACGTTGGATTCGGGGTTGAGCACGCTTTTGCGCCACAGGCCCCAGGTGTCCTTGGTGCGCTGGCGCACTTCGGTACCGCGTTCGAGGATGATCGGCTTGAAGCCCATTTGCGCCAGCAGCAACCCGGCGAAGATCCCGCACGGGCCGAAACCGACGACGATTGGGCGCTGGGCCAGATCGGCCGGCGCATGGCCTACCACTTTGTAGCTGACATCCGGCGCGACGTTGACGTTACGGTCATCGGCGAACGTGTGCAGCAACGCCGCCTCATTCTTGGCGGTGAGGTCGATGGTGTAGATGAAGCACAGTTCGGAGGATTTTTTGCGCGCATCGTAGCTGCGCTTGAACAAGGTGAAGTCGAGCAGGTCATCACTGGCGATGCCCAGGCGCTGCACGATGGCAGGGCGCAGGTCTTCTTCGGGATGGTCGATCGGCAACTTGAGTTCGGTGATTCGTAACATGACGGGATCCGTTTCGCGGGGCGCACAACTGCGCCAAGGCGTTTGAAGGCGGCGATTATAAGCCCCAAACGCCGGCCCCGTGAGGCAAAAACGATCAGTCGTTACGCGAGCCGCCGAAATACCCGCAGCCGCGTTGCACCTGGCCGTCGATCCGCAGTTCGGCGCTCATGTGCTGGATGCTGCCGGTGCTGCTGTCGACGCAACGATTGGGCGCGACCCACAGTTCGATGTGCTTGCCGTTGGCTTCGCTGCTGAGGTTGAAGCGACCGTCGCCCAGTTGCTCTTCAACATAGGGCACCGCCAAGGGCGGTTCGCCGGCGCGATCAATCGCCATGCCTTTGCCGCTGACCTTGACGTTCCACTGCGGCCCATGACCGGCGGCCCGCAGAATCAACAGTTTGAAATTGGGATCGTCGCACGCCGTGCCCGAGCGCTCGACGCGGTACAACTGCGCAAGATCGAGGCGGCTGCCATCGATGCGGCCACGCACATCGGCGAACAATTTGCCCTGATCATCGGCCAGGCTCGCGGCTTCTTGCAGGACGCTGGTGCCGCCAGTGTCGTTGACCTCCAGGCTGCGCTGTTCATTGCACGGCTGGAACATCAGCTTGCCGTCCGCCGCGGTCAATTGCCCCTGCATGCGGGTCTGGCCGACATGGGAGGCGCTCTGCCGCGGGCCATCGAACAACTGGCACGCGGCGAATAACGGAAGCAGGGCAACGAGGACAAGGGAACGGGCAACACGCATCTTTGGTTCTCCAGACAAGTGCCGCCACGTTACGCAGCCTGACCGTTCATCACAACCCCGCCTTGTGACGATCCGTGTAGGAGCAAGGCTTGCCCGCGATGGCGTCCTCAAACACACCACCTGTAGGAGCAAAGCTTGCTCGCGATAGCGATCTCCAGGACGCCATCGCGGGCAAGCTTTGCTCCTACACGGATCGCGCCGCTCTTAACCTACGTGAAAGGTCTGACCGGTCTGCAGGCCTTCCACACTTTTGGCGTAGGCCAACGCCACATCCGCTGCAGGAACCGGCTTGTAGCCGCGGAAGTACGGTGCGTAGCTGCCCATGGCTTCCAGCAGCACGGTCGGGCTGATCGAGTTCACGCGCAGACCGCGGGGCAGTTCAATAGCGGCCGCACGGACGAAGCTGTCCAGCGCGCCGTTGACCAACGCAGCCGAGGCGCCGCTGCGAATCGGATCGTGGCTGAGCACGCCGGTGGTGAAGGTAAACGAGGCGCCGTCATTGGCGAATTCACGACCGATCAGCAGCAGGTTGACCTGGCCCATCAGCTTGTCTTTGAGGCCCAGGGCAAAACTGTCCGAGGTCATTTCGTCCAGCGGGGCGAAGGTCACGTTACCGGCGGCACAGACCAGCGCATCGAACTTGCCGGTTTGTTCGAACAGCATGCGGATCGAGGCGCTGTCGCTGATATCCACATGGAAATCGCCGCTGTTACGGCCAATGCGGATGACTTCATGACGTTGCGACAACTCTTTGTCGACCGCCGAACCGATGGTGCCGCCTGCGCCTATCAAAAGAATCTTCATCGTGCCGTTCCTCGAATGAGTAAAAAGAGAGCTCAGTCTAGAGTGGATTTTCCTGTTGATAAGCGCGCTAATAGGCAACCTTTGGTTTTCTAATGGAAACAATCCATGAGCGAAATGGATGACCTGGCGGCGTTCGCCGTGTTGATCGAAGCCGGGAGTTTTACCCTGGCCGCCCAGCAATTGGGTTGCAGCAAGGGCCAACTGTCCAAACGCATCAGCCTGCTGGAGACGCGGTTTTCCGTGGTCCTGCTGCAACGCACCACCCGCCGCCTGAGTCTGACGGCAGCAGGCGCGGCGCTATTGCCGCAAGCCCAGGCGCTTGTCGTCCAGGTGGAGAAAGCGCGTCAGGCCCTGGCGCGGTTGAAGGACGACATGGCCGGCCCGGTGCGGATGACGGTGCCGGTCTCGCTGGGGGAAACCTTCTTCGACGGCTTGCTTCTGGAGTTTTCCGGCAAGTACCCCGAGGTGCAGATCGAGCTGGACCTGAGCAACAGCTATCGCGATCTGTCCCGCGACGGCTTTGACTTGGCGGTGCGCTCCGAGGTGGGCAATGACGAACGTCTGGTGGCCCGTCCGTTGCTGGCCTGGCATGAAATGACCTGCGCCAGCCCGGCCTACCTTGAGCAATACGGCGAACCGTCGACACCGCAAGCACTCGTCGAACACCGGTGCCTGCTCAACAGCCACTACAGCGGCCGCGAAGAATGGCTCTATCACCAGCAACACGAGCTGTTGCGGGTGCGCGTCTCGGGGCCGTTCGCCAGCAACCATTACAGCTTGCTGAAGAAAGCCGCGTTGGCCGGTGCCGGTATTGCGCGATTGCCGTCGTACCTGTTGCAAGCGGAATTGGCTGACGGCCGATTGCGCTGGCTCCTGCGGGATTATCAGACCCGTCGTATGCCGATGTACCTGGTGCATCCGTATCAGGGCGGTTTGCCCAAGCGCACCCAAGTGTTGGCGGATTATCTGATGAGCTGGTTCAAGCGCAGCGGCGAGGCACTGGATCGGCTATAGCCGCCAGTGCCTGCCGTGATCCTGTCGTCTGTAAGCCTGGCCATCCTGGGTTGAGCTCAGGCTCCCAGGCGGAGGCTGTCAGGTTTGCTCGGTCCCGGCTTCGACTATCGCGTTACTTGCCACCCCTTGTGATACCGGTGCCAGGTAGGACACTTCTCTGAAAAACTCGTCCCGCACGGGCTCGCTGTTTCCGCCCGAGCCCGCGAGCCCCCATGTGACGACTCGATCGTCAGCGGTCAACGCGACGAACGCCTCGGCATTGGCATAAATCGCCCTCACATCGACCAATTGTCTGGCCACCAGTGCGTTATTGCCTCCCCACGCTGCATTGCCCCACGTCACCACGCTGCCGTCGGCACACAGGGCCGCAAACGCGCCGTTGGTGGCGGCGAGTTGCACAATGTTGCGAAGTGCGGAGATCGCCGGTGGCACGCTGCCGCCCTGAGCCGGGTCACCCCATGCCACGACTTGTTGGTTGTCCAGCAGCGCCACAAAGGCGTAACCCGCCCCCACGATATCAACGATATTGGAAAGATTGAGGATGGCGGCCGGCGGGTTGCCACCCCAGCCTGTTCTGCCCCAGGCCACCACCTGGCCGGTAGCTCTAAGGGCCGCAAATGCATAGCCGCAGCTCGAAATCCTGACGATATCTGTGAGCCTGGTTATCTCGGCGGGCGCAGTACCGCCTGAGCCTGCGAGCCCCCAGGTCACTACCGTGCGATCAAGGGTCAGCGCGGCAAACGCATCGTGGTTGTTGATCACTTCGGTGATAGTGGTGAGCCCTGCAATATCGGCGGGGACGCTGCCACCGTAGGCCGGGTTTCCCCAGGCTGAAACACCGCCGGTGGAGCGCAATGCGGCAAATGCAGAACCGGAGCAGGCAATATCACGAATGTCTTTGAGCCTGCTGATATCGGCGGGAACGACGGCGCCATAATCCTTGGCCCCCCAGGCAAGCACTGAGCCATCGTTACGCAGCAGCGCAAACGCCTGGCCCCCACTGAACAGTTTGTTCACATCGCGCAGGCTGGCTACTTCGGTGGGAAGTGCGCCGCCGACCGCGGGATCGCCCCATGCCCTCACGGAACCGTCATCGAGCAATACGGCAAATGCCCTGGAGGACCAGGCTACATCTTTGATGGTGCCAAGGGGGATGGGGGCCGGCGGCAAATGGCCGCCATTCGACGAGACTCCCCACGCGATCATGTCGCCCCTGTCGCGCAACGCCACGAACGCAGAGTGAGGGGTACCGGGCGCAGTGAGGTCGCACAGGCCATTACCATAGAAATTGGCTGGATTGAGCCTGAACTGCCGGGCCCCATGCCTTACGAGCAACGGGCGTCTGGGCTGAGTGTCATCGAAGCGCGCACCCACCGTTTCCACGGCGTCGCCCTCGTAGCGCCAACGCGCCCTGAGCAGGCCTCCGGTCTGGGCATCGAGAGCCGTCACATAACGTGAGCTACCTTTATTCATCCAATAAGACACTGAGGCAACGCGGGCGCCCATGACCAGTAACTGGCCGTCCACCGGATCGACCTCGGCAAGGATTTTCTTCGACCAGCGCCGGCGGTCGGTGGTGTTCAACAATGTGTCGGTGACGGTGTAGTTGATTGAAAGTGTCGAGGGTTTTTGCAGGTTGAGGTACATCTCCATTGTCAGCAGAACGGTATAGGGCTGACCCTCTTGACCGGGCTGCACCGTGTAATAGAACGGTACATTGTTGATTTCCAGTTTGATTCTGTCGTACGCCCGACAGAACGGGTATTGGAGTGTCAACGGCACGCCATTGGTCAACTCCTCGTAACCGATCAGCGCTGGATCGCCCAGTTCCGCCGGCAAACGAATATTCAGCGCCGGATGATCACCCGTCCCGGGCACCTCGTTACCGCCAGGCAGGTTACGGTGGTATTGCACCCCCAGCTCCTGCGAGTCATCGAAGTTGCTGCTGCCACGTTGGTAGCGCAACCGGATGATGTTCAGGCCCTCGTTGAGCTCTGCCTGAGGAAGGTCTAGCTCGACAGGATCATTCTGGGCACTCGGCGGGATCACCCAGGAACCTATTTGCTCGCCATTGACGAACAGTCTGAGGCTCTCATAAGGCGGCGGCGGAATCGGGTCGGCAATCAGCAATGCCGCGTTTTGCCGGGTGGCGTCCAGCGTCACAATCCTGTCGAACGCAGCCTGCCGAAGACCGACATAGGGGATTCCCGGCTGCGGGGAAGGATAGGGAATGATCGGCTCTGTACCGTTTGGAACTCGCGGAGGATAAATAGTGAGCACTTCGGAATCGGATTCATCGGTGGCCATGGACGTGACTCCGTCAATCATTGGATAGGGAGTCTCCAGTGAATACTCGTACCGGCAGTGTGGCTACTGTCAGAACTAACAGGTAGAGAGGGGCATTCGACCGACGGTCAGCTATCGGGCATTGCTGCAGGGTGCTCGACCCCATGTAAGACAGAAGTGTTCGGAATAAACAGAGGTCGCTTATCGTTATTTGTTATCCAGACCTGTTATTTCTGACAGTAGAAAACTGCCTGTGCGGGCAATACAGTGATGTCGGGCGAAAACGTCAGGTTGGAGTGCGGATCATCGGCTGAACAGGGAGTCAGAAAATGGAAAGCGTGGAAGAGCGTGTAAAAGAAATTACGCGTGAGTTGCTGGGGATAGCACCGGAAGATCTCAAAAATGACTCCAGTTTTGTTAAAGACCTGGGGGCTGATTCCCTGGACGCCGTTGAACTGGTCTTGGAATTTGAAGAGGAATTCGACATAGAAATTCCGGATGAAGAGGCCGAAAAAATGACAACCGTCCAGGACGTAATCGACTACATAAACCATCAGTTGATCCTGTAGCTGCTACAAGTTCCAGCGCACAAAAAAAACGGCCCGAAGGCCGTTTTTTGTTTACCGCAAAACCTCAACCACCCAAGTACGCTTCGCGCACTTTCGGATCAGTCAGCAGTGCCTCACCCGTGCCTTGCATCACCACCCGGCCGTTCTCCAGAACGTACGCGCGGTCAGCGATTTTCAGCGCCTGGTTGGCGTTCTGCTCGACCAGGAACACCGTCACACCGTCCTTGCGCAGCTGTTCGATGATGTCGAAGATCTGCTGGATGATGATCGGCGCCAGGCCCAGGGAAGGCTCGTCGAGCAGCAACAGCTTGGGCTTGCTCATCAGCGCGCGGCCGATGGCGAGCATTTGTTGTTCGCCGCCGGACATGGTGCCGCCGCGTTGGGCAAAACGCTCTTTCAGGCGTGGGAAAAGTCCGAGAACCTTGTCCATCTGTTCCTGATAGTCGCCCTTGTCGGTGAAGAAGCCGCCCATGGCGAGGTTTTCTTCCACGGTCAGTCGGGCAAACACCCGACGGCCTTCCGGCACCACGGCAATGCTCTTGCGCATGATCTGCGCCGAGGTCTGCCCCACGAGTTCTTCACCCATGTATTTGATGCTGCCGCTGTGGGCCTGCGGCGAACCGCACAGCGTCATCAGCAGGGTGGATTTGCCGGCGCCGTTGGCCCCGATCAGGGTGACGATTTCGCCCTGGCGGATTTCCACGTTGACGCTGTGCAGGGCCTGGATCTTGCCGTAGAAGGTGGAAACGTTTTCGAATTGCAGCATTTACGCTTCCCCCAGGTAGGCTTTGATCACTTCAGGATTGTCGCGGATCTGTTCCGGCGTGCCGTCGGCCAGGGGCGTGCCCTGGTTGATCACGACGATGTGGTCGGAAATGCTCATGACCAGTTTCATGTCGTGTTCGATCAGCAGCACGGTCACATCATGCTCGTTGCGGAGCACGCTGATCAGCGCCTTGAGGTCTTCGGTTTCCTTCGGGTTCAGGCCAGCGGCCGGTTCGTCGAGCATGAGGATCCGCGGGCGGGTCATCATGCAGCGTGCGATTTCCAGGCGACGTTGCTGACCGTAGGCCAGGGTGCCGGCCGGACGGTTGGCGAAGGCCGTGAGGTTGACCTTGTCCAGCCAGTACTCGGCGAACTCCATGGCCTCGCGTTCGCTCTTGCGGAATGCCGGGGTCTTGAACAGGCCTGCCAGGAAGTTGGTGTTCAGGTGACGGTGCTGGGCGATCAAGAGGTTCTCGACCGCGGTCATGTCCTTGAACAACCGCACGTTCTGGAAGGTACGCACCACGCCTTTGCGGGCGATCTCGTGGCCGGGCAGGCCTTCAATGGCCTGGCCGTCGAGCAGGATGCTGCCGCCGCTCGGCTTGTAGAAACCGGTCAGGCAGTTAAACACCGTGGTCTTGCCGGCGCCGTTAGGGCCGATCAGCGCCACGACCTGTTTTTCGTACACGGTCAGGGCCACGCCGTTGACCGCCAGCAAGCCACCGAAGCGCATGCTCAGATTTTCGACTTTAAGGATCTCGCGGCTCATTTGCGCAGCTCCATGTGAGGACGTTGCATGGGCAGCAGGCCTTGAGGACGCCAGATCATCATCAGCACCATCAAGGCGCCGAACATCAACATGCGGTATTCACTGAACTCACGCATCATTTCCGGCAACAGGATCATCACCGTGGCCGCCAGTACGACGCCCAGTTGCGAGCCCATGCCGCCCAGCACCACGATGGCGAGGATGGTCGCCGACTCGATGAAAGTGAAGGACTCCGGGGTCACCAGGCCTTGGCGCGCGGCGAAGAAGCTGCCGGCGAAACCGGCGAAGCAGGCACCCAGGGTGAACGCGGACAGCTTGATGATGGTCGGGTTCAGGCCCAACGCACGGCAGGCGATTTCGTCTTCACGCAACGCTTCCCAGGCACGGCCCAGGGGCATTCGCAGCAAGCGGTTGATCACGAACAACGCGAACAGGGCGAGCAACAGTGCGATCAGGTAAAGGAAGATCACCTTGTTGATCGAGTTGTATTCCAGGCCGAAATACTCGTGGAACGTCTGCATGCCTTCCGCCGCTTTACGCTCGAAGGTCAGGCCGAAGAACGTGGGCTTTTCGATGTTACTGATGCCGTTCGGGCCGCCGGTAATGTCGGTCAGGTTACGCAGGAACAGACGGATGATTTCACCGAAGCCCAGGGTCACGATCGCCAGGTAGTCACCCCGCAGGCGCAAGACCGGGAAGCCGAGCAGGAAACCGAACGTCGCCGCCATCAGGCCGGCAATCGGCAGGCAGATCCAGAAGCTCAGACCGTAGTAGTGCGACAGCAGCGCATAACTGTAGGCGCCGACGGCGTAGAAGCCGACGTAACCCAGGTCGAGCAGGCCGGCCAGGCCGACCACGATGTTCAGGCCCAGGCCGAGCATCACGTAGATCAGCACCAGCGTCGCGATGTCCACCGCGCCACGAGAGCCGAAGAACGGCCACACCAGGGCACCAATGATCAACGCAATGATGATCCAGCGCTGGGTGGTTGGCAGGGTCAGGAAGCTGCTGGCCTTGGCCGGCATCACCGGCATGTTCGGCGAGGATTTCCACGCCGCGCTGATCTGCTGGTCGAACAGCACCCGCAGGAACATCAGCACCGAACACACGGCGATGGTGATCAGGGTGCTGGTGCTGGTGCCATGCACTTCGAGGTTGATGCCGACGATAGTCAGCTTCAGACCGAGTACCGGGTAGGCCACGGCCCACACCAGCAAGGCGCTGAACAACGCCTGTTTAAGATTCCTAGTCATACTTTTTCAACCTCCGGACGGCCCAACAGGCCGGTAGGCCGGAACAACAACACCAGAACCAATAGGCCGAACGCCACAACGTCCTTGTACTGGTCGCCGAAGATATCGGCACCGAAGGCTTCCGCCACCCCGAGCACAATCCCGCCGAGCATGGCTCCGGGGATGCTGCCGATACCGCCCAGTACCGCGGCGGTGAAGGCCTTGAGGCCGACGAGGAAACCGGCGTTGGGGTTGATCACGCCGTATTGCATGCTCAGCAGCACGGCTGCGACGGCCGCCAGCGCAGCACCGATGACGAAGGTCAGGGCGATGATGTTGTTGGTGTTGATACCCAGCAGGTTGGCCATCTTGATGTCTTCGGCACAGGCACGGCAGGCGCGACCCAGGCGAGAGCGGGAGATGAACAGCGTCAGGCCGAGCATGGCGACGAAGGTCACCACGAACACCACGATTTGCATGTAGGAAATCAGCACTTCATGTGCGCCACCTGGCCCGATGGTGAAGTTGCCGGGGATCAGGTTGGGGATGGATTTGTCCTTGGAATCTTGCGCCAGCAGAACCGTGTTCTGCAGGAAAATCGACATGCCGATGGCGGAAATCAGCGGAATCAGACGGTTGCTGCCGCGCAAGGGGCGGTAGGCGATCCGTTCGATGCTGTAGCCGTAGGCACTGGTCACGACGATGGTCGCCAGGAAAGCGGCGGTCATCAACAGCGGCACACTGTCGAGTCCCATCATGGACAGGCCCGCGATGGCGATGAACGCCACGTAGGAACCAATCATGTACACCTCGCCGTGGGCGAAGTTGATCATTCCAATGATGCCGTAAACCATCGTATAGCCGATGGCGATCAGGGCATACGTGCTGCCAATGGTCAGACCATTAACCAGCTGTTGGAAAAAGTGATAGATGTCAGGCATTACAGCGCTCCTAAAAACCTGATACGCATTTCACTGGTGGAGTCATTTTCCCGCTCGAGCCCCGTGGATCTGCATCCACTTCGAATTCGAGGTTTGCCAGCGAACCGCTGATGACGGTTTTGAGATTTTCAGGTGGGGAGACTGGCGGATCACGCCAGCGCGGCCCTATACGTTCGTAAAACAAAGCCCACGGCACGCCGTGGGCTTTATTGGCAGTCAGTCAGGCAACGCCTTACTGAGGCGAAACTTCAGTTTTAGGTTTGCCGAAGTGCCACTCGTAAACCACGAATTTGAAGTCTTTCAAGTCGCCCTTGGCGTCGAAGCTCAGGTCGCCAGTCGGGGTCTTGAAGGTGCCAGCGTGGATGGCCGCGGCCACTTTGGCAGAGTCTTCGCTCTTGGCGGCAGTGATACCACCGGCGATGACTTCAACAGCCGAGTAGGCCGGGAACACGAACGGACCGCTCGGATCTTCTTTCTTGGCTTTGAACGCGTCAGCCAGGGCGACGTTGGCCGGATCCTGGTCGAAGGATTTCGGCAGGGTCACCAACAGGCCTTCGGAAGCGTCTTTGGCGATCTGCGAAATGGAGTCGTTACCCACGCCTTCCGGGCCCATGAACTTGGCTTTCAGGCCTTTTTCCGATGCTTGACGCAGGATCAGACCCAGCTCCGGGTGGTAGCCGCCGTAGTAGACGAAGTCGACGTTGGCTTGCTTGAGCTTGGCGATGATCGAGGAGAAGTCCTTGTCGCCGGCGTTGATGCCTTCGAACACGGCAACTTTTACGTTCTTGCCTTCGAGGGTTTTCTTCACGGCGGTGGCGATGCCTTCACCGTATTGCTGCTTGTCGTGCAGTACAGCAACGATTTTCGGTTTGACGTGATCGGCGATGTAGTTACCGGCGGCAGGGCCCTGGGCGCTGTCGAGGCCGATGGTACGGAAGATCATTTTGTAACCACGGGCGGTGATGTCCGGGCTGGTGGCAGCCGGGGTGATCATGATCACGCCTTCGTCTTCGTAAATGTCCGAAGCGGGTTGAGTGGAGCTGGAGCACAGGTGACCGACCACGAACTTGACGCCGTCGTTGACGACTTTGTTCGCTACAGCAACCGCTTGTTTCGGATCACAGGCATCGTCGTATTCAACGGCTTCGAGCTTCTTGCCGTCGACGCCGCCCTTGGCGTTGATCTGTTCAATGGCCATTTTGGCGCCACTGAACTGCATGTCGCCGTATTGGGCTACCGGGCCGGTCTTGGGGCCGGCGATACCGATCTTGATGGTGTCAGCTGCGAACGAATGGCTGGCAACCCCGGCCAGAACCATAGCGGCAAACAGTTTGGAAATCTGCTTAGTAGCCTTAGTCATAGTGCTCCACTCTTACTGTTGTAGTTTTTATAGTCCTGGCGCCGTAGCAGCAGAACCGGGTCAGATATCTTGGATATCCTCCGGAAAATGCCCCCGGCAACTGTACCGGTACAGTGTAGAGCGCCGATTGTTAGCCTGGGAAGGCAGCGCCGGGGGGCAAAACCTGAGGGTGTCGCTTTTTTGAAAGAAAAATACAGAATTGCGGCGGGGGTTCAGGCTGTATTCACAGCAATCCTTGGCTTTCCTGCGCTTTTCATTCGATGACTCATTTGCATCCGGGTTTTTCTGCCGGACCACCGACGTTATCATTCGCGTCGATTTCTTTTCCGGACAGGACCCATGACTCAAGAACCTAGCACCCTCTATGCCAAGCTGCTTGGTGAGACCGCATCTATTACCTGGAAGGAACTGGAACCTTTCTTCGCCAAGGGTGCCCTATTGTGGGTCGACCCAAGCCTGGATTTGATCGCGGCCGCCGAGGCCGTGGCCACGGACGAAGGCGAGAAAGTGGCTGCCTGGCTGGCCGCCGACAGCCTCGCCAAGCTCTCTGAAACGCGGGCGCTGGATCTTTTCGAGCGCGATCCCGAGCTGTGGGCCGTGGTGGTTTCGCCTTGGATTCTGATCCAGGAAAGGGCGACGAGCTGATAGCCGGCACCAAAAGAGTGCGCGGCTTGGCCGGGTGAAAGTGTGTAGGTGAGTAGCGTGATGGCATGTTGCCGTAGAGAAAGGCCACAGAAGGGTCTTGGCGAGGGTGACGTAAACGTAACGGGAACAGTTTAGTGAGCAGCCTGAGGGCTGCTTAATTGTTTCTGAATGTTGGGATATGCGCAGGTTTGAGGCCGCCATCGCGAGCAAGCTTTGCTCCTACAGGTTTGGTGGCGTGTGATCGTTCCCACCCGCAGCAAAGGAATGCAGCCCGGGACGCTTCGCGTCCCATCAGAAGCCGAACGCGGAGCGTCCGTGGATGCATTCCCACGCAGAGCGTGGGAACGATCTACTGTGTCGCGACCTACTGTGTCGCGACACGGTGCCAAATGAACCGCAGCCCAATGAGCTGCCGAAGGCTGCGATCTTTTCGGGCATTCCCCGTTAAGCGGTTTTACCGGTGTGGTTATTCAGGGAAATAACCTTGGTCTTGCCAATCCGGTGGCGATAAATCTCGCGCAGGTACTTGATCGCTTTCTTCACGCAATCACGGGACAAACGAATGTCGTTGATCGACACAAACTTGTCCTTGTCGCTGATCAGCTCGCGGTACTTCTTCTCGTACATCGGCTTGATCGCATACCAGTTGGTATCGAGGATCTTCGCCGGGTTTTCGAACTCGTTGAGCAGGTCGTCGATCAAGTCTTCGTCGAAGTCTTCATGAATGATGAAGTCGAGGATCGAGTTGTCCAGGGTCTCGTCGAAGCGGTATGGGTTCTTCGCGAAGCAGCGCTTGATGAAGGCCACGATCAGGGTCAGGAAGTCGTCCGACAGGCACGGGCTCTTGGCGATCAGGGTGGTCAGCGACAGGTTGGCCGAGGCGCCGATCACCAGCGCGTAACGCTTGAGCGTGGTGTTCGGGAACAGGCTGTTGAGGTGGGTCTTCAAGCGGTTGAGGTCCATGTAGGACAGCTTGTAGTCCTTGGGCAGCGACACGATCGACACCACCGACGAGCAGTTCTTGAAGAAGTGCAGGTCGTGCAACGCGGCCGCGTCGTAGCCGGAATTCTTGTACTGCTCCAGCGACGCGCGATAGCGCTTGGACTCGATCGGCAACAGGCTGATGCCTTCGATGGCCTGGGTGACTTTGTTGAAGTGCGGCAGGTCGATGGAGCGGAAGAACAGGTCGTCGATGTTCAGGCGCTGCGGCTCTTTGTCGAACACCTTGAATTTGTCGCTGCTCGGCGCCGGGGTTTCCGGGACCACGGACTCGGCGTAGGCAATCGCCACCGGGCCGGCCAGGCTCATGAACAGGTCGTTGGCGTCCAGGCGAATGGTTTCGCCGATGTCGATGCCGGCACGTCGGAAATAGTTCTGGTCGTAGTCAGTCGTGACCGCCTGCGCCGTCAGAATGTTGAAGATCTGCTGCGAGATGTATTGGTTGGCGTGCTTTTCCATCGCATTGACATCAATGTTCTGGATGTTGCCGTCATCGCTTTCTTCGGCGTAACGCATGATGTCGTTGGAGATCAGCATCATCGCGTTCCAGGGGCGGATCCGGCCCATGACGCTGGCTTCGCTGCTGTCTTCATTGTCGAAGTTGTACGAAAAGTCCCATTCCTCCGACAGGTATTTGCACAGCAGGCGCCCGGCGTTGATGTGCAGCGCCTCGGACATTTCGCTGCGGTGGTCGGAAATGTTCGGCAGCACGCAGATGCCGCTGGTGAAGATCGGCTCGAAAACGAAAGCGTGGCCGCTTTTGCTGTCGTGCTCGTCCATCGGCTTGGTGTCGAACGTCTTGTTCATGTACGAGTGTTGCTGGGCCAGGCCGAATTCCGAGGCCATGCCCGAACCGGTACCGCCGCCGGCGCTGAAGATCGAGAAGTACAGGCGCGACTGGTTGGCCTTGATCCCGCAGCTGTCGATCAGGTACGAGTGGATCATCTTCCAGTCAGGGCTGGAGAAACGCTGGGTGTCCTTGTTCAGGATGATCTTGGCCAGGTACTGGCCCAGGATCGGCGCGTTACCGGCGCCACCGGCGTGGACTTCGGACAAGTCCATGATTTTCATTTTGCTGTAGTCGCGCAGGAAGCCGCTTTTTTCGCCCTTGCGCGAGAAGCGGATGCGTCCGGCGATGTCCTTGTCCAGGTCGCCGAGCATCACCAGCGGCTCGACCAGGAACACCGGTTTGGTGGCCTTGTTCGGCCCCAGGCGCAGATTGTTCCGAATCCATTGGGCCGGGCTGTAGCCTTTTTCGGCGTAGCGTTTGTCCGGCGACAGGCGATCTTCGTTGTTGAATTCGTTGAGGTAGAACTTGCGCGCGTTGTACACCAGTTCGGCGACGTCCAGCGCGATGTTCGAACCGCAGCGGCCGAGGCCGATCAGGCACACCGACGGGAATTCCTGTTCGCTGTGCTGTTCGCTGTCGCCTTCCAGGTGCGGTGGGCGCGGGAATACCATGTCGCGCAGGCCATCGAGGTTATCGAGGATGCGGTCGGTATTGGTTTCGGTGAAGTACAGGTACTGCTGGGTCGCCAGCGGGCGCGACGGGATCAATGGCTTCGACGCTGAAGGGCTGTTGGCCGCAGGGCTCAACGTCAAGTCGGATACCGCAGTGGCCGGATTGTTTTTAGAGGTCATTGTGCGCCATGTACTTGGACTGGTTGGCTCGACGACAAGGCGTCATCGAACGTCACGGAATGGGATCTCGCGTCTTTTTTGCGCGCGTGTTTTGCCCGAGCGACAAGGGTGTTGGCGGTGCGCCGCTCGGGGGAGTCCTTTCCTGATTTATGATGGATCGGCCAGCATTCGGCGATCTTTAATCAAAAGGAGGCAAAATGATGCCATCGTTACCTGCACTCGGATTCGCCGGGATCGGCCTGATGGGCTTGCCGATGTGCCAGCGTCTGTTGGCCGCGGGCTACCCGCTGATCGTGTGGAATCGCAATCCGCACAAGTGCGCGCCGCTGGTGGAAGCCGGTGCGCGGCAAGTGGCGACGCCGGCTGAATTGTGCGAGCACGCAGACGTGGTGATGCTGTGCCTGGCGGACACCGCCGTGGTGCGCGAGGTGGTGTTCGGCGCTAACGGCGTTGCCGAAGGTGGGAAAAGTACTCAGCTGCTGGTGGATTTTTCCAGCCTGGAGCCCACCGCTACCCGGGAAATGGCGGCAGCACTCGCCAGCAAAACCGGCATGACTTGGCTGGATGCGCCGGTGTCGGGCGGGGTGGTCGGCGCGGAGGCGGGCAGCCTGGCGATCATGGTCGGTGGCGAAGCGGCGGACCTTGAACGCGTGCGGCCGGTGTTGCTGAGCCTGGGCCAACGCGTGACGCACATGGGCGCCGTCGGTGCCGGCCAGGTGACCAAGGCCTGCAATCAGATGATCGTCGCCTGCAATGCCCTGGTGATCGCCGAAGTGGTGGCGCTGGCCGAACGCTCCGGTGTCGATGCCAGCCTGATCGCCGAAGCGCTGGCCGGTGGTTTCGCCGACTCAAAACCCTTGCAGATCCTCGCCCCGCAAATGGCCGAAAGCCGTTTCGAGCCGGTGAAATGGCACGTGCGCACGCTGCTCAAGGATCTGGACACGGCGGTGAAGTTTTCTCGCGAACAAGGCTCGGCCACGCCGATCAGCGGATTGGCCGCACAATTGATGCGCCTGCATGGGGGCCAGGGCTTTTTGGAAAAGGATCCGTCAACGTTAGTGCAGTTATACCGCGCGCCAGGCTCAGTGGACTGACCGTGTGCGAGTGCTTGCGCTGGTTGATTTCGTCCAGCACCGGACGCAGTTCTTCCAGCGGCACCGGGCGGCTGAGCAGGTAACCCTGGACAAAATCGCAGCCCAGCCGTTCAAGAAACTCGTATTGCTCGACGGTTTCGACGCCTTCGGTGACCACCTGCAAATGCAGGGTGTGCGCCATGACGATGATTGCCTGGACGATCTCCATGTCCTGGGTCGCCTTGGGGATGTCCTGAATGAATGAGCGATCGATTTTCAGCGTGTTCAGCGGCAGGCGCTTGAGGTAGGCCAGGGATGAATAACCGGTGCCGAAGTCATCGATCGACAGCGACACCCCGAGGGCGCGAATCTGCCGCAGCAGCACGAGGGTGTTGGCGATATTGCCCATCAGTGCGTTTTCCGTGACCTCCAGCTCCAGGCGCTGGGGTTCGACGCCGGTCACGTGCAGGGCGTTTTCGATTTCGTCGGCCAGCTCCTCGCGCGCCAGGTTCAGGGGCGAGCAGTTCACGGCAATCTTCAGGGCTTCACAGCCATGGCGGGACAGCTCGCCCAAGTCTTCACAGGCTTTGCGAAGCACCCAGTTGTCCAGTTCAGCGATCAGCCCGTTGGCTTCGGCGATGGCGATGAAACGGTCGGGGGTGAGCAGGCCGTGAATCGGGTGTTGCCAGCGAATCAGGGCCTCGAGCTTGGTGACCTGGCCGGTTTTGAGCTCATAGATCGGTTGGTAATACAGCTTCAGCCCCGTGTCTTCGCGCAGGGCGTGACGCAGTTCTTCTTCCAGTTGCAGTTCCAGGGTGGCCCGGGTCCTGAGGTTCGAGCTGAAGAAGTTCAGGCTATTGCGGCCGCAGCCCTTGGACTGATACAGCGCCAGGTCGGCGTTTTTCAGCAGTTCCTCGCAGGTCTTGCCGTCTTCGGGGAACAGGCTGATGCCGATGCTGGTGGTCATGACCATGCGTCGGCCGGACAGTTCGGTGGGCTCCTTCATTTTCAGCATGATGCGCTGGGCCATGTGCCGGGCTTCCTCGCGGTCATGCAGGCCGATGAGAATGCAGAACTCATCGCCACCAAAGCGCGCCACGACGTCGTCGTGGCTGCGGACCGAACTCTTGATGTGCCCGGCCAGCACCTTGAGCAATTCGTCGCCGGCGTCATGGCCGAGGCTGTCATTGATGCGTTTGAAATGGTCGATGTCGAGGAACATCACCGCCAGCATGCCGCCCTCGTTGGTCTTCTCGATCAGTTTTTCGGCAAAGATCTGATTGAAGCCGCGACGGTTGATCAGGTTGGTCAGGGCATCGTAGTGCGCCACCTGTTGCAGCGACATGCGCGCCTGGTCCAGTTGAGTGAGCAGAGTGTTGACCCGGCGCAGGTCGTGTTCCTTGATTTGCAATTTCTTGTCGGCCAGTGCCGCGCTGATGCAACTGCCGATGATCAGCAGGGTCATGATCGCCACCGTCAGCCCCAGCTGCAGATGATTGTTTTCACCGGGCAACATCGGCAGGGTGCCAACGGGCACCACCAGTGTCAGCGCCGCCATGCCGGTGAAATGCATGCTGACGATGCCGGCGCCGAGCACCAGGCTGGCGGTGAATTTGCGCAGTTGATGATACAAACCGGTGCCATCGCGCAGGTGACTGGAAATCAACAGGGCGGCGAGACTGGCGCCTATCGCGATGAAGACGGACAGCGCGAACAGCCAGGGATCGTAAAAAGCCGTGGCGACCGAACGCATGGCGGCCATGCCCACATAGTGCATGGTCGCGATGCCCAGGCCGATCCACACGGCCGCGCGCAGGTATTGCCAGACATTCACGTGAGGGTGGCTGAGGGTGTGCATCGCCAGCCACGAAGCCGTCAGGGCAAAGATCAGCGAGAGCAGGGTGATGGGCAGTTGGTAGTGAATGTCCACCGGCGCCTGGAAGGCCAGCATGCTGATGAAGTGCATGGCCCAGATGCCGCCCGCCAGGCACAAGGCACCGACCCAACGCCAGAGCCGTTGGGTGCCGGATTTTTCCACATGACCGACCCGTTCGGTCATGTCCAGCGTGGCGAAGCCGGCCACACAGGCGACCACATACGCCAGCGCGACCAGAAAAGGGTTGTGTGTACAGTTGAGGATGACCTGCCCGCCTTCTGGCAGCTCGGTAAGGAACTGCAAACCAAGCCACTCCATAGCACGTCCCGTCTCAAGTCATTGTGGCCGGCAGCCTGAATGCCGGCGAATGCTTTGGAGTATAGAGGCCATGTACAGAGCGCAAGACGTAGTGGCAAGTTGACGCTAATGATTTCGATATTGGCGTTATAACGATTGGCGATAAATTTCAGGCGCTCTGCTCATAAGGTATTTCAACGTCGGGTTGCAGGGCTGGCAGGCCGAACGCCGCCCGTGCCGCATCGCAATCCACGTTGGCTTCGCCATTGGCCCAGGAGGCGTCGAACTCCCGGCACGTGCTCGAACGCTGATCGTAAATCGAGCACTGCACGGTGCTGCCCACCTCGCCGACCAGGGCGGTGCAGCGGGTGGGTTTGCAGTCTGTCCCGAGCATCGCGACTCGACTGGGGCTGATCGGCGCGACCAGTTCGTCGGGCACCGTCCCACCGGCCGAGGTGCATTCACCCCAGAAAAAAGACACGCGAAAATGAGAACAGCAGGCACCGCAATTCAGACACGGACTGGCTTCGGACATGGGCGATAGTCAAAGAGGGATGGGGGCAACGGTGGGGGAGAACAGGTCGCTATTCTAGGCTTCGGCCCGGACTTGGGAAGGGGGGTGTGCAGGTATATTTTTCAGCGGATTGGCTTGAAATTCCCCGGCACCTGTAGGAGCGATGTTTGCTCGCGAAAGCGGCCTGTCTGCCAACGAACATGTTGACTGAACGACTGCTTTCGCGAGCAAGCTTCGCTCCTACAGGGGGCGTGTGTGGCATTGGCTGATATCAGGCTGGCGAATGATCACAGACAGGCCGCGCGCGCCTGACTAGATTGCAGTTTCCGGGGGCAGCGACGCCTTCATAACAATAAAAGAGACGGACCCCATGCAGAACTCGACCCAAGCGGCGAATGCCTGGCGCATTCTGTTCCTGCTGTTCCTGGCCAACCTGTTCAACTTCTTCGACCGCACCATCCCCGCCATCATCATCGAGCCCATTCGCATGGAATGGCACCTCAGCGACTTTCAACTGGGGATCATCGGCACGGCCTTCACCATTGTTTACGCCATTGCCGGCCTGCCGCTGGGGCGGATGGCCGATACCGGTTCCCGGGCCAAATTGATGGGCTGGGGGCTGGCGGTATGGAGCGGGCTGACCGCCGTCAACGGGCTGGTGGGCAATTTCTGGACGTTCCTGCTGGTGCGCATGGGCATCGGCATCGGCGAAGCCAGTTACGCACCGGCCGCCAATTCGCTGATTGGTGACCTGTTCCCGGCGCACCGCCGCGCGCGGGCCATGGGGATTTTCATGCTCGGGCTGCCGCTGGGCTTGCTGCTGGCGTTCTTCACCATCGGCTGGATGGTCAAAACCTTCGACAGTTGGCGCGCCCCGTTCTTTATCGCGGCGGTGCCGGGGCTGGTCCTGGCGATCTTCATGTTCTTCATCAAGGAGCCGAAACGCGGCGCGGCGGAAAGCGTGCAAGTGTCCCAGGAGCGCGTGGACCGGCCGATCCGCCGCGTGCTGGCGGTGCCGACGTTCCTGTGGCTGGTGCTGGCCGGGCTGTGTTTCAACTTTGCGACCTATGCCTGCAACTCGTTCCTGGTGCCGATGTTGCAGCGCTATTTCCTGATGCCGTTGCATGAAGCCGCCGTCGCAACCGGGGTCATCGTCGGCGTGACCGGATTGTTCGGCCTGACGTTGGGCGGCTTGATTGCCGACAAGATCCACCAACGCGTCGCCAACGGTCGACTATTGTTTGCCGCGTTCAGTTTGATCGTCTCCACGGTGTGCACCGCTTGGGCGCTGCATGCCGGGCGCATCGAGATTGGCGTGTTTGTCGCGGTGTTCAGCCTGGGTTGGCTGTTCGCCTACAACTTCTACACCTGCGTTTACACGGCGATCCAGGACGTGGTCGAACCGCGTCTGCGGGCCACGGCGATGGCGTTGTTCTTTGCCGGGCTGTATTTGCTGGGCGGGGGCTTGGGGCCGGTGGTGGTCGGTGGTTTGTCCGATCACTTCGCCAACACGGCGATGCTGGCGGCAGGCGCAGTGGAGATGACCGAGGCGTTCAAGGCAGTCGGGCTGCACGACGCGATGTACCTGATCCCGGTAGCGCTGTTTCTCACCATGGTGTTTCTATTTATGGCATCGCGGTGTTTTGTGCGCGATGCGAAGCGGATGAAGGAGGGGTTGGTGACGGTGGTCGAGCCGCAAATCCCTGCCGTCACCGCGTAACCGGAGCGAACACAACACCTGTGGCGAGGGAGCTTGCTCCCGCTGGGGCGCGAAGCGGCCCTGAAATCTCACAGCGACGACTGCTTCGCAGCCGAGCGGGAGCAAGCTCCCTCGCCACAATGGTGTGTGCTGACGCACAAAAAAGGCCCGCATCACGGCGGGCCTTTTTTGTTTCAGCGGTGGAGCAGGGGACTTAACCCGCTACCAACACCCGAATCGCTTCCAGTCGCAACGCAGCCTTGTCGAGCATGGCCAAACCTTGCTCGCGCTGTTTGCGCAGGGCCACCAGTTCGCTGTCGCGCACGGTCGGGTTGACCGCTTGCAACGCGGTCAGGCGCGCCAGTTCTTCGTCGGTGTCGGCGGCCAGGCGACGCTGCGCCTCAGCCACACGCTCGGCGTGACGCGGGGTGATTTTTTCTTCGCCGGCGTTGATCCGTGGCGTCAGCTGATCGCGCTGGGCCTGGATGAACTTGTTGGCGCTGGCGCGGGGCACGCTTTCCAGTTGGTCGTTCAGGGTTTCGAACGACACCCGGCCGGACAGGTCGTTGCCATTGGCATCCAGCAGGCAGCGCAGGGCGGCCGGCGGCAGATAGCGACCCAGTTGCAGCGAGCGCGGGGCAACCACTTCGCTGACGTAGAGCAGTTCCAGCAACACGGTGCCGGGTTTCAGCGCCTTGTTCTTGATCAGCGCCACGGCGGTGTTCCCCATCGAGCCGGACAACACCAGGTCCATGCCGCCCTGCACCATCGGGTGTTCCCAGGTGATGAACTGCATGTCTTCGCGAGACAGCGCCTGGTTACGGTCGTAAGTGATGGTCACGCCTTCGTCGTCGCCCAGCGGGAAGCTGGCGTCGAGCATTTTTTCGCTCGGTTTGAGGATCAGCGCGTTTTCCGAATGGTCTTCGCTGTCGATACCGAAGGCATCGAACAGGGTTTCCATGTAGATCGGCAGGGCGAACTGATCGTCTTGCTCAAGAATGTCCTCAACCAACTGATCGCCTTCACCCGAACCGCCGGAGTTGAGTTCCAGCAAGCGGTCGCGACCGGTGTGCAGTTCGGCTTCCAGACGCTCACGCTCGCCGCGAGCCTCGTCGATCAGCGCTTGCCACTCGCCGTCGTCGGCGTTTTCCAGCAGCGGCAGCAGGCGCGAACCGAACTGATGCTGCAAGGCGTTGCCGGTCGGGCAGGTGTTGAGGAAGGCGTTCAGCGCTTCGTGGTACCACTGGAACAGGCGCTCTTGCGGGCTGGTTTCCAGGTACGGCACGTGCAGCTCGATGATGTGCTTCTGGCCGATCCGGTCCAGACGACCGATCCGCTGCTCCAGCAGGTCCGGGTGCGACGGCAGATCGAACAGCACCAGGTGGTGCGAGAACTGGAAGTTGCGACCTTCACTGCCTATTTCCGAACAGATCAGCACTTGCGCGCCAAATTCTTCGTCGGCGAAGTAGGCGGCGGCGCGGTCACGTTCGAGGATGTTCATGCCCTCGTGGAACACCGTGGCCGGGATGCCGGAACGCACGCGCAGGGCGTCTTCCAGGTCCATGGCGGTTTCGGCGTGGGCGCAGATCACCAGCACTTTGGTGCGCTTGAGCATCTTCAGGGTGTCGATCAGCCACTCGACGCGGGGGTCGAATTTCCACCAGCGTTCTTCTTCGTTGGCGTCCGGCTGGGCCTGGAAGCTGACTTCCGGGTACAGCTCGGCGTGATCGCCCAACGGCAGTTCGAGGTACTCGTCCGGGCACGGCAACGGGTACGGATGCAGTTTGCGCTCCGGGAACCCTTGGACGGCGGCGCGGGTGTTGCGGAACAGCACGCGGCCGGTGCCGTGGCGGTCGAGCAGCTCGCGCACCAGGCGGGCGCTGGCTTCTACGTCGCCATCGTTGACGGCGGTGAGCAGGGCTTCGCCTTCGTTGCCGAGGAAACCGTGGATGGTCTTGTGCGCTTCAGGCGACAGGCGCCCTTTATCCAGCAACTCCTGAACGGCTTCGGCCACCGGGCGATAGTTTTCGCTCTCGGCGCGGAAGGCGTGCAGGTCATGAAAACGGTTCGGATCGAGCAGGCGCAGACGTGCGAAGTGGCTGTCCTGGCCCAGTTGTTCCGGGGTCGCGGTGAGCAGCAACACGCCGGGAATGACTTCGGCCAGTTGCTCGACCAGCGAGTATTCCGCGCTGGCCTTTTCTTCGTGCCACACCAGGTGGTGAGCTTCGTCGACCACCATCAAGTCCCAACCGGCGGCGAACAGCGCGTCCTGGGCCTTCTCGTCGTCCACCAGCCACTCCAGCGCCACGAGGGCGAGCTGGGTGTCTTCGAACGGGTTGGCGGCATCGCTTTCGATGAAGCGTTCTTCGTCGAACAGCGCGACTTGCAGGTTGAAGCGGCGGCGCATTTCTACCAGCCACTGGTGTTGCAGGTTTTCCGGCACCAGGATCAGCACGCGGTTGGCGCGACCCGACAGCAGTTGGCGATGGATCACCAGACCGGCTTCGATGGTCTTGCCCAGGCCCACTTCGTCCGCCAGCAGGACGCGCGGGGCGATCCGGTCGGCGACTTCACGGGCGATGTGCAATTGGTGCGCGATCGGCTGCGCACGCACGCCGCCCAGGCCCCAAAGGGACGACTGCAACTGACGGCTGGTGTGTTCCAGGGTGTGGTAACGCAGGGAGAACCAGGCCAGCGGGTCGATCTGCCCGGCGAACAGACGGTCGCTGGCCAGACGGAACTGAATGAAGTTCGACAGTTGGGTTTCCGGCAGGGTCACCACTTCGTTCTGCGCGTTGAGGCCGTGGTAGACCAGCAGGCCATCGACATCGTCGACTTCCTGTACGGTCAGTTTCCAGCCTTCGAAGTGAGTGATCGAGTCACCCGGGGAAAACCGCACACGTGTGAGGGGCGCATTCCGTAGCGCGTACTGACGAGTGTCGCCAGTGGCCGGATAGAGCACGGTCAACAAGCGGCCGTCCTGTGCCAGAACGGTGCCCAAACCCAGCTCGGCTTCGCTGTCACTAATCCAGCGTTGCCCCGGTTGATACTGCTGCGCCATGCTGCCTGACTCCCACCTTGAAAAAGCGGGCTATCTTAACGGAATGAGCCTTCAGGGCCAAAGGATAACTCGCGTCGGCGCCGGTGAAGGCCCTGAATTTTCGATGTTCGGGAACACCTGGGTTCTGTGTGGTCGGATAAAACATCATTGCGTGTGCGTGCGCTGGTTCACAACTTTGCGACCGATGGCTCAAGTCGCCCCCCGCGCAGCCGACAGCCTGAAGACAGGAGACTAATAATTATGCTGCAACCGATGCTGCCCTTGAGTGCCGTGCCGATCACCTCACAGCACGATCCGATCCGCCAGCGCCCGGACATTGCGCCGGTCGTGCCCGTGCAGGAAAGCTCCAGCGAAACCACGATCGACCTGAAAAGACGCGACCCGGAAGAGGCCGCCCTGCAACTGCGCGAAGAACAGCGCCGTCGGCAGGAGCAGGATCGCCGTCGCCAGGAAGCTGACTCAGATCCCGAAGTGCACCTGGCGATCCCCGGCGACGAGCTCAACGCCGACAACACCGTGCCGGTCGCACCGCTGATCGAAGACGAGCCGCGCCAGGGCCTGTGGGTTGATATCCAGATCTAGCCTGGCGCAACGCGCCTGCTAAAAACTCGCAATCCCCCAAGGCGCTGCCGAAGGCTGCGATCTTTTTCAGCCGTCGCGTTCTTCGGCCAATTCCCGCAAACACCCCTGCAACCGTTCAATCTCCTCCTCGGTGTTCAAGTAACTCACGGCAATCCGCGCAATGCTCTCCAGGCCTCGGGCCTGCATGTCCAGCGGCGTATAAGCCACGCCATTGGCGCCTATGTTGATCCCGTGCCGTGCCAGCCTTAGCTTCAATTCGACACTGTCCCAACCTTCCAGCGTAAACGCGATCAGTCCGGATTGATGGTCGGTGGGGCCGAGGTTGTGCAGTGTCAGGCCGGGGATCGTTGTGAGGTTTTTGCGCAAACCCCGGCTGAGCGAATCGATCCGCCGACGAATGTTGGCCGGGCCCAGGCCATTGCATTCCTCCAGCGCATTGGCCAGCCCGGCCAGCAACGCCACCGACACTTCGCTGGTTTCGAAGCGCCGGGCGTCGTTGCGCAGCGTAAAGCCCTGGCCATCCCACGGCGCCGACAGCACATCCAGTTGCGTGGGTTTGAGCCGTTCCATGAATCCCGGCCGGATATACAGCAGCGCTGTACCGCGCGGCCCGCGCAGGAATTTGCGCCCGGCGCCCTTGAGCACATCGCAATTCAACGCCTGTACATCGCAGGGCAGTTGCCCCAGCGCCTGACCGGCGTCGATGAAATAGGGGATGCCATGTTGGCGCGCCACCGCGCCGATCGCCTCGGCGGGGTTGATCAGGCCACTGTTGGCGGGCAACCAGGTCAGGGCGATCAGCTTCACCTTGTGGTCGATCATTTGCTCAAGGGCGGTCACGCAGACCGCGCCGGTCTCGTCACAAGGGATCACCTCCAATCGCGCCCCGGCTTTTACGGCCTGGGCGATGCAGGCCAGATTGCCGCCCCATTCGTGACGACCGACCAGAATCCGTTCGCCGGGTTGCCACGGCCCCAGCGCATTGAACGCCATGCCCCAGGCCGCCGAGCCGCTGCTGGCGAAGGCGATGGCTTCGGGCACGCTGTTGAGCAGGGTGGCCGCCGCTGCCCGGGCGCGAGCCTGAATGCCTTGATCGGCGGCCTCCATCGGACCGCCGAGGGCTTCGCGTTGCAGTTGCCCGAGGATGGCGTCGAGGGTGGCCTGGCTCGGCAGCGAAGCGCCGCCGTGGTTGAAGTGAATCACGCTGGCGCAACCGGGTGTGGCCGCCCGCAAACGCGCCACTTCAGCGGGTGTCATGGCTTAAGCTCGAAAATCGCATCGATTTCCACCGCCACGCCGCCGGGCAGGCTGGAAACGCCGACCGCCGTGCGCACGTGTCTGCCTTTCTCGCCGAGGGCGTTGACCAGCAGGTTGGAGGCGCCGTTGGCCACCAAGCCCTGGCTCTTGAAATCACCGGCGCTGGCGATGAATACGCCGAGGCGGATGAGGCGCACCAGTTTATTCAAGTCATCACCAAGGGCGTTGCTCAGCTGGGCAAGCAAGCCCAGTGCGGCCAGTTCGGCGGCGTTAGCGCCTTCTTCCTCGGAGATCGCCTCCCCCAGTCGACCGATAAAGGTTGGTTTGCCATCGAGCAATGGAATCTGCCCGGAAATGAACAGCTGATTCTGGCTGACCACGTGATTGACGTAGTTGGCGATTGGTTGGCTCGGGGTCGGCAACGTCAAGCCGAGTTGCTGGACCCGTTGGGCGAGTGAATCAGTCATGGTGAATCCTCCTGAATGAAGGGTTCAGCATGTTGGCCTCGCGCGGGCGCGACAAACGGATAGATTTAATCCGACGTATTCAAATAACTCATGTGTCTGAGGTTTCATCCAGCCATTGTGCGAAGCATTCGGCGGCAGGGCTGGGCGGGCGCTCGGGGGTGACCAGCCAATAGCCGATCTCGTTGGTGAACGGCGGGGTATCAAAGGCTTCGACCAGCACGCCTTCCTTCAGCCGACGTTCGATCAAGTGCCGGCGGCCCATGGCGATGCCCTGGCCGGCCACGGCGGCTTCAACGACGATGTTGTAGTCGTGGAGCATCACGCTGGGGTAGTGGGTGATGTCGATGCCGTTGTGGGCGCTCCAGTCGATCCACTCGAATGGCTGGTAGGACTTGGCCATCAGCAGCGGGCCTTGGCCGACGCCCTGGGCCTTGAATGCCGGGCTGCACACCGGGGTGATTGTTTCCCCCATGAAACGTCGGGCTTGAACCTTGGGCCAGCCACCCTTGCCGTAACGGATCGCCAGGTCCACTTCGCCGCCATTGACGTCGGCCAGTTGCACCGACGGCAGCAGTTCCACATGAATGTGCGGGTAACGCGTATTGAAACTGGCCAGGCGCGGTGCCAGCCACAGGGTGGCGAACGAAGCGAGCAGGCCGATGCGCAGGGTGGTTTCCTGTTGTTCGTCACCGCGCAGTTCGCGGGTGGCCGAGGCAATGGATTCCAGGGCAGGCTGAATCTGGCGGTAGTAGGTTTCGCCGGCTGGCGTCAGATCAATCGCACGGGTGCGTCGGATAAACAGCCGCTGGTTGAGGAACTGCTCAAGTTTCTGCACCTGATGGCTGATCGCACTTTGGGTCACCGACAGCTCATCGGCCGCCTTGTTAAAACTCAAATGCCGCGCCACGGCCTCGAAGGCGCGCAGAGCCATCAAGGGCGGCAGATCCTGGTGCAATTCCACGGTTGGGTCCTTTGGGTTCATCGCAACGGGCCGATTGTGCGGTGAAAATCCGCGCGAGCACATATTTTGTTAAGGCCATGTTCAGCGGGGTGACTGGTCAGCGCGGGCGACACACCGCATTATTGACGCAATCCCGACTGAACGTCCTTTTCCAGCGATGCACTGAACGCCATGAGCCAAGACGACAAACTGATCGACCTTAATGCCGAACGCGCCAAGCGGGTTCATGACCTCAACGACAAGCGCCTGAACGAAGTGCGCCAGGCTTTCGAGCAGGCCATGCCGTTGGGTAAAGCGAAGAAAAAGCCGAAAAACAAACCGAAAAAGCGTTGATACCCCCTGCATCGATTGATGCAGGTCAGTTATTTCCCCTCCTTTACGCCCCGTCGCGGGCGACATTGATCCCGGTCAATTTTCTCTCCTGCCCGATTGGTTAACTTAGCTCCATCGCAACAGGGCAAGTGCAGGAGGCCAGTCATGTTTTTCGACAACGTGGTGATCGCCGGAGTGCTGACAGTCGGCCTCATGGTTCTGTTTTTTGCAGGGTTTGGATATTTCATCTGGAAGGATTCGCATAAGCGCAAACCGTAGTTCTTTCCAGAGCAATGAGCACGCAAGGCATTTTGGGCAACTTCGGTTGCCCTTTTTTTCGTCCACGAAAATCTATCGGTACATGATCGTTCCCACGCTCTGCGTGGGAATGAATCCCGTGACGCTCCGCGTCACAGGTGGACGCGGAGCGTCCATGGCGGCATTCCCACGCAGAGCGTGGGAACGATCATTGGGGTGTTTGGGAGAAATCAGCAGGCATGAAAAAGGCGCGAACCTTACGGAACGCGCCTTTTTCGTTGCAGCGATGTATCAGCTACCCAGTGCCTTCGACGCCAGCCAGAACAGGCCGGCCGACAGGGCCACGGTGGCGGGCAGGGTCAGGACCCAGGCCAGCAGGATGGTCTTGACGGTGCCACCTTGCAGGCCGCTTTTGTTGGCGACCATGGTGCCGGCCACGCCCGAAGACAGGACGTGGGTGGTGGACACCGGCAGGCTGAAGATGTTGGCCAGGCCGATCATGCAGGCGGTGGTGATCTGAGCCGACATGCCCTGAGCGTAGGTCATGCCTTGCTTGCCGATCTTCTCGCCGATGGTCAGCACCACGCGCTTCCAGCCAACCATGGTGCCCAGGCCCAAGGCCAGTGCAACCGCCAGAATCACCCAGAACGGCGCGTATTCGGTGGTGGTGGTCAGGTCTTTGCGCAGTTTGTCCAGGTCAGCTTTTTCACGGGCTTGCAGGCCTGGCAGCTTGGCAACCTTGCGTGCCGTGTCATCCAGGCAGAGCAGGTAGCGACGCACTTCGATGCGGCTTTCCGACGTCAGCGAGTGGTAATCGGCTACACCCTTGAGGGTGTCGAGCAGCGCGCTGATGGTCGGTTCGGTCTGTTGCGGGTTGCAACGGAATTTCTCCGGCAGATCACCTTCCACGCTTTTGCCCAGCGCCAGGAATTCACCCAAGGTGTCGGCATTGCGCTTGTAGAACTGGCTCAAGTGCAGGGTCGCATCGCGAGTCCGTTCGATCTGGTAAGTGGTGCTGCTCAGGTCGAGAACGAACTGCGCCGGCACGATACCGATCAACACCAGCATGATCAGGCCGATGCCTTTCTGGCCATCGTTGGAACCGTGGACGAAGCTCACGGCCATGGCCGATATCACCAGGACCAGGCGGTTCCAGAACGGCGGGTGCTTCTTGTCGTCGAGCTTGCGGCGCTGGTCCGGGGTCTTGTGCATCTTCGACAGCGGGCGCCACCATTTAAGGCCGATCAACACCAGCGCGGCGACAATAAAGCCGGCCATTGGCGAGAACACCAGGGACGCGCCGATATCGATCGCCTTCTGCCAGTTCACGCCATCGGCCAACGGAATGTCGTTGATCAGGGCGTTGGCCAGGCCGACACCGAGGATCGAACCGATCAGCGTGTGGGAGCTGGAGGCCGGGATACCGAAGTACCAGGTGCCCAGGTTCCAGGTGATGGCGGCGGCGAGCAACGAGAACACCATGGCCAGTCCGTGTCCGGTGTTCACATTGATCAGCAGCTCTACCGGCAGCAGATGGACGATGGCATACGCCACGCCAACACCGCCCAGCAAAACGCCGAGAAAGTTGAACACACCGGAAAAGAACACCGCCAGATGAGGCGGCATGGCTTTGGTGTAGATAACAGTGGCCACCGCGTTTGCAGTGTCATGAAAGCCGTTGATGAACTCGAAGGCGAGGACAAAGGCCAGGGCGAGCAAGAGGCTCACAAGCACCCAAGCATCCAGTCCGCTGAATAAATCGATCATGAAGGTTTTCTGACCCGGTCGTAAGGGGGCGCGATTATGCCAGAAAAGACTAGGAATCGATGCACTAGCTGCTCATCGGTAACATTCTTCAACGAATTAGTTTGTCGCAAAGCCCTAAGCCCGAGGTTTTTACCGGGTTTTGCAACTCATTGATTTTCTTTGAAAAGCCAACAAGCACGCGGGTTTCTCTCGTCGGTGCGAGAGGCGCAGAAGGTTGTATGAAATTTCTGAGAAGAGGGTCGGACATGCGCCATTTGCCTCATCCAGAGGGTGAGGTGGCCGCTGCCCGCTGGTAGCGGGCGCGAAAGGCAACGTCGAAACACCGCGCTTTTAGCGGATGCAAACGCAGGCCCTTGAAGGATTCAGGCCGAGGCGGTCAAGGCTCTTCGGCTTTGAGTTCCTTTTCCATCTTCTGCAGTTCCTGGGTGAATGCCTGATCTTGAACGGTGGCGCGTTTACGCCAGGGCTTGCGTTCCGGTTCGGGCTGGGCGGCGTAGGTGGTGACTTCCCCGCCGTAAACATCCTTGTAACGTTGTTCCTGGCGCTCAAGTTCCGCGCGCAGTTCGTCTTTCGTCACAGTGCTACCTGATTGAGTTGAGATAAATTCTGGTGAAACGCGCTGCTTCAAGTTTATTGACCACGTTCGTCGAAAGGACAATACCTGAAGGGGTATCGGCTTTTTAACGACCTAATGATCAACACTTCCATGTTGCAGGCGGCCACGGCACCAGATAAATACAGCTGACGTAGCTTCAGTATCCTGTTTCAGCCAGCGCGTTGGCGGTGCATATCAAATGAGCGTCAGGCGCTTGCTGCGGGCGGCGGCGATGGGACATCGCGCTCCGGGTGGCGTAATCGGCAAGTAAGAAACCGGCGGGCCACTGAGGTGCATTATAGCCGTCGATTCGAAGAACACTATCACCAGGGAGTTAAAAGTGCTTCCTGGCATGTGATGATTTTGTTACTCGTAACTTTATGGGTATTTAGAGTATGCAGGATGCGACTTTTCAGTGACCTGTTTCTGGCGCCAACAAGTCGGAAAAGTTCGCTTCATTACTTTGCCCTTTAACAGTCGGCAACCGTTCAATAGTGACAACATCTAACATTGCCGTCCGCGCTTGACGGTAAGGGTGTGTCGATTGCGATTATCGGTCGATGGTTCGATAATCGCCCAATCTTGTCGCTCGTGGCTTGTGTACGGGGCTTGAGCCGCTTGTAATAGCCACTGAGCCGTGTAGGAAAAGGACCTGATATGAACGATCAAATGCGCAATTCCTTCGCGTCAGTGGCGCCGCCGATCGTCGCCTCGCCAGCCAAGCGAATCCAGGCCCTGACTGGCGACCCGGACTTCATGACGTCCCTGGCCCGTGGCCTGGCGGTGGTGCAGGCGTTCCAGGAGCGCAAGCGCCACCTGACCATCGCCCAGATCAGCCACCGCACGGAAATTCCCCGCGCCGCTGTCCGACGTTGCCTGCACACCTTGATCAAACTCGGCTACGCCACCACGGACGGTCGGACCTATTCGCTGCTGCCCAAAGTCCTGACACTCGGCCATGCCTATTTATCCTCGACGCCGCTCGCGGTTTCCGCACAACCGTACCTGGACCGCATGAGCGAACAACTCCATGAGGCCTGCAATATGGCGACCCTGGAAGGTGATGACATTCTGTACATCGCCCGTTCGGCCACCACTCAGCGCCTGATTTCCGTGGACTTGTCGGTGGGCGGGCGGCTGCCGGCCTATTGCACGTCCATGGGCCGGATCCTGTTGGCCGCGCTGGATGACACGAGCCTGGGCGAATACCTCGATCACGCAGAATTCCAGGCTAAGACCAGCCGCACCCTGCACACCCCCGAAGCGTTGCTCGAATGCCTGCAAGAAGTTCGGCAGCAAGGCTGGTGCATCGTCGATCAAGAACTGGAACAGGGCCTGCGCTCAATTGCGGTGCCGGTGTATGACGCGTCCGGCCAGGTAGTGGCGGCACTCAACGTCAGCACCCACGCCGGACGCGTCAGCCGCAATGAACTGGAACAACGCTTCCTCCCCGGTTTGTTGAGTGCCAGCCGCGATCTCAGCGCGCAGCTCTTTGCCTAAGCTGTTCGATAAACGCACAGAGTTGCGTTTATCGAATTGACGCTCTTTCCCTCGGATCATTAATGTCGCGGCAGCGTCATCCGGCACGGTCGACCCACGGTCACGCCGGACGATGACCCCCATAATAATGAGAAGAGGCCACGCGTCCCTGGCGTGGAATAAAAACAATGAATCAGCCTCAGTCTGCTGTAGGAAACTGCCTCGACGTGCAGTCCTTCATCAATGCCCAACCCATCTCGCGCTACCAATGGCGAGTGGTGATCCTGTGTTTCCTGATTGTTTTCCTCGATGGCCTCGACACCGCGGCCATGGGCTTCATTGCGCCAGCCCTGTCCCAGGACTGGGGCATCGACCGCGCCAGCCTCGGCCCGGTGATGAGTGCCGCGCTGATCGGCATGGTCTTCGGCGCACTCGGTTCCGGCCCATTGGCTGACCGCTTCGGGCGAAAAATCGTACTGGTCGGCGCGGTATTTCTGTTCGGCATCTTCAGCCTGGCCTCGGCCTACAGCAGCAACGTCGATCAATTGCTGGTGCTGCGTTTCCTCACCGGCCTGGGCCTGGGCGCCGGCATGCCGAACGCCACCACGCTGCTGTCGGAATACACCCCGGAGCGCAAGAAATCCCTGCTGGTGACCAGCATGTTCTGCGGCTTCAACCTCGGCATGGCCGGCGGCGGGTTTATCTCGGCCAAATTGATCCCGGCGTTCGGCTGGCACAGCCTGCTGTTGATCGGTGGGATTTTGCCGCTGATCCTGGCGGTAGTTTTGCTGTTCTGGCTGCCGGAATCGGCGCGTTACCTTGTCGTCCGTAACCGCGGCACCGACAAAGTGCGCAAAACCCTGGCCCCGATCGACCCGGTGGCGGTGGCCCAGGCCTCCAGCTTCAGCGTGCCGGAACAGAAAACCGTGAAGGCGCGCAATGTGTTCGCGGTGATTTTCTCCGGCACCTACAGCACCGGCACCTTGCTGCTGTGGCTGACCTACTTCATGGGGCTGGTGATCGTTTACTTACTGACCAGCTGGTTGCCGACGCTGATGCGTGACAGCGGCGCGAGCATGGAGCAGGCGGCGTTTATCGGCGCGCTGTTCCAGTTCGGCGGGGTGCTGAGCGCCGTCGGTGTGGGCTGGGCGATGGACCGGTTCAATCCCCACAAGGTCATCGGCACTTTCTACTTGCTGGCCGGGGTGTTTGCCTACGCCGTCGGGCAGAGCCTGGGGCATATCACGGTGTTGGCGACCTTGGTGTTGGTGGCCGGAATGTGTGTCAACGGCGCGCAATCGGCGATGCCTTCCCTGGCGGCGCGGTTTTACCCGACCCAGGGCCGGGCGACCGGCGTGTCGTGGATGCTCGGGATTGGCCGTTTCGGCGCGATCCTCGGGGCGTGGATGGGCGCGACATTGTTGGGCCTGGGCTGGAATTTCGAACAGGTGCTGACGGCGCTGGTAATTCCGGCGGCATTGGCGACCACGGCGGTGGTGATCAAGGGCATGGTCAGTCATGCGGATGCGACCTGAGGACAGGCTCGGGAATCTCTATTGGCTTTGAGGGCCTCTTCGCGGGCAAGCCTCGCTCCTACAGGTTTAGATGTGCGTACGACATGCGCCAATTCTGCAGGAGCGGGCTTGCCCGCGAAGCTTTTAAGGATCGATAGCCAAACAACAATCTGTTCGATAAACGAACACTCAGTCGATTATCGGATTGTTTGACGATTTTCTCAGGCTTACTCTTCAGTGACTCCGGCGCTGAACCTCGCGCCCTTTTCTTCCACTGTCGGTTCACACAAAACGGGAGCCTGCCCCATGGCTGAAATCCTTTCGCTGCACGACGCGGTGAAGCAATTCGTCAACGACGGCGACACCGTCGCGCTCGAAGGCTTCACTCACCTGATTCCGACGGCGGCGGGTCATGAAATCATTCGCCAGGGCAAGAAAGATCTGACGCTGGTGCGGATGACGCCTGACCTGATCTACGACCAGTTGATCGGTGCCGGTTGTGCTCGCAAGCTGATTTTCTCCTGGGGCGGCAACCCCGGCGTGGGTTCGCTGCACCGACTGCGTGACGCCGTCGAAAAGCAGTGGCCGCACCCACTGGAAATCGAAGAACACAGCCACGCCGACCTGGCTAATGCCTACGTCGCTGGCGCTTCCGGCCTACCGTTCGCAGTGTTGCGGGCCTACGCCGGTTCCGACCTGCCGAAGGTCAACCCGCTGATCAAGACCGTGACCTGCCCATTTACCGGCGAAGTGCTGGCCGCCGTGCCTTCGGTGCGCCCGGACATCACCGTGATTCACGCGCAAAAGGCCGACCGCAAAGGCAACGTGCTGCTGTGGGGCATTCTCGGCGTACAGAAAGAAGCCGCGCTGGCGGCCAAGCGCTGCATCGTCACCGTTGAAGAAATCGTCGACGATCTCAATGCACCGATGAACTCGTGTGTGCTGCCAACCTGGGCCCTGAGCGCGGTTTGCCATGTGCCGGGCGGCGCGCATCCGTCCTACGCCCACGGTTACAACGAGCGTGACAACCGCTTCTATCAGGCCTGGGACCCGATTGCCCGGGACCGCGACACCTTCACCGCGTGGATCAACGAGTACATCCACGGCTGCGCTGACTTCAGTGAGTTCCAGGCCAAGCTGGCCGCTGCTTCGGAGGCCAAGTAATGACCTACACCACCAATGAAATGATGACCGTCGCCGCCGCCCGCCGTTTGAAGAACGGTTCGGTGTGCTTCGTCGGCATCGGCCTGCCGTCGAAAGCGGCCAACCTGGCGCGGCTGACGTCTTCGCCGGATGTCGTCCTGATCTACGAATCGGGTCCGATCGGTGCCAAGCCAAGCGTACTGCCGCTGTCGATCGGTGACGGTGAGCTGGCGGAAACCGCCGACACGGTCGTGCCGACCGGTGAGATTTTTCGCTATTGGTTGCAGGGCGGGCGCATTGACGTCGGTTTTCTCGGCGCGGCGCAGGTTGATCGCTTCGGCAATATCAACACCACGGTCGTGGGCGATTATCACCAGCCGAAAGTCCGCCTGCCGGGTGCCGGTGGCGCGCCGGAAATTGCCGGCTCGGCCAAGAGCGTGTTGATCATCCTTAAACAGTCGGCGCGTTCGTTTGTCGACAAACTGGACTTCATCACCTCGGTCGGCCATGGCGAGGGCGGCGATTCGCGTAAGCGTCTGGGGCTGCCGGGCGCCGGACCGGTCGGCATCATCACCGACCTGTGCATCATGGAGCCCGAGGCGCAAACCCATGAATTCGTGGTCACCGCGCTGCACCCCGGCGTGACCCGCGAGCAAGTCACGGCGGCGACCGGTTGGGCGATTCGTTTTGCCGAGCATGTTGAAAACACCGCCGAGCCGACCGAGATTGAACTCAAAGCCTTAAGGGATCTGGAAGCTCGCACTGCCGCCGCCCACGGCCAAGCCCCCGGAGAAGCCTGATGCGTGACGTTTATATCTGCGACGCGATTCGCACCCCCATTGGCCGTTTCGGTGGTGGCTTGTCGGCGGTGCGCGCCGACGACCTGGCTGCCGTACCGATCAAGGCGCTGATGGAACGCAACCCCTCGGTGGACTGGAGCGCGGTGGACGAGGTGTTCCTCGGCTGTGCCAACCAGGCCGGCGAAGACAACCGTAACGTCGCGCGTATGGCGCTGTTGTTGGCGGGGCTGCCGGAAAGCATTCCCGGCGTCACGCTCAATCGCCTCTGCGCCTCGGGCATGGACGCCATCGGCACCGCGTTCCGCGCCATCGCCAGCGGCGAGATGGAGCTGGCGATTGCCGGCGGCGTCGAGTCGATGTCCCGCGCGCCGTTCGTGATGGGCAAGGCCGAGGCGGCGTTCTCACGCAACATGAAGCTCGAAGACACCACCATCGGCTGGCGTTTTATCAACCCGTTGATGAAAGCCCAGTACGGCGTCGATGCGATGCCGCAAACCGCCGACAACGTGGCTGACGACTATGAAGTGTCCCGCGAGGATCAGGACGCTTTCGCCCTGCGCAGTCAGCAGCGGACGGCCGCCGCGCAAGCCGCAGGATTTTTCGCTGAAGAAATCGTTGAAGTGCGGATTGCCCACAAGAAAGGGGAAACCGTCGTCACCCAGGACGAACATCCGCGTGCCGATACCACCCTGGAAACCCTGGGCAAACTCAAGCCCGTCAACGGCCCGGACAAAACTGTCACCGCCGGCAATGCCTCGGGCGTGAACGACGGCGCTGCGGCGCTGATCCTCGCGTCCGCCGAAGCCGTGAAGAAACACGGCCTGACCGCCCGGGCCAAAGTGCTTGGCATGGCGAGTGCCGGGGTTGCCCCGCGCATCATGGGCATCGGCCCGGTCCCCGCCGTGCGCAAACTCACCGAACGTCTCGGCCTGGCCGTCAGCGATTTCGACGTGATCGAACTCAACGAAGCCTTCGCCAGCCAGGGTTTGGCGGTGTTGCGGGAACTGGGCATTGCGGACGATGCGGCTCAGGTCAATCCAAACGGCGGCGCGATTGCCTTGGGCCATCCATTAGGCATGAGCGGCGCGCGGCTAGTACTGACGGCATTGCATCAACTGGAAAAGACCGGTGGCAAGAAAGGTCTGGCAACCATGTGCGTCGGCGTTGGCCAGGGTCTGGCCCTGGCGATCGAACGCGTCTAATAGCCGCCGACTCATAAGAACAGAGGAAAAGCGAAATGACTGACAAGCCTGGTTACCGTCGTCCGAAGGAAGGCACTCAGCCGCAATACCTGCACCCGACCTATCAATCCACCAACCGTCGCGCCCCGTCCAAGCCGTTGGTGTTTTTGCCCCATTCGCTGTCGGAAATCACCGGTCCGACCATCGGCGCCGAACGCATCAACGAGCGCGATAACGACCTGACCGGCCAACACACCGGCGAGCCCTTGGGCGAGCGCATCATCATCCACGGCCGCGTGCTCGATGAAGACGGCTTGCCGGTACCGGGGATTCTGGTGGAGATCTGGCAGGCCAACGCCGCCGGGCGCTACAACCATGCCCGCGACCTGCACGACGCGCCGCTGGACCCGAACTTCACCGGCACCGGCCGCACCGTGACCGACGCCGATGGCTGGTATCAGTTCCAGACGATCAAGCCCGGCGCTTATCCGTGGGGCAATCACCACAACGCCTGGCGCCCGGCGCACATCCATTTCTCGTTGTTCGGGCCGAGCATCCTCACGCGGCTGGTGACTCAGATGTATTTCCCGGGCGATCCGCTGCTGGCCTACGACCCGATCTACAACTGCGTGCCCGATACCCGCGCCAAAGAGCGCTTGATCGCCAGTTTCGATCTGGAAAAAACCATCCCTTCCTATGCCCTCGGTTATCGCTGGGACATCGTCTTGCGCGGCCGCGAAGCCACGCCGATGGAGAAATAAGATGACGCTGAACGCGACCACGTCCCACACCGTCGGGCCGTATTACCACATCGGCCTGACCTGGCTGAACCGCGAAGACCTGACCGTCGAGCAAACCCTGGGCCAGCGCGTGGCGATCACCGGGCAAGTGATCGACGGCAATGGCGATGTGGTGAACGACGCCATGCTGGAAGTCTGGCAAGCCAACGCCGCCGGCAAGTACGACCACCCGGAAGACGAACAGGACAAACCCCTGGACCCGAACTTCGAAGGCTTCGGCCGAGTGCCGGTGGACGGGGAAGGGCGGTTTCGCTTTACCACGATCAAGCCCGGTACGGTGCAAGGCCTCAACGGCACGACCCAGGCGCCGCATCTGGTGGTGCTGGTGTTTGCCCGTGGGTTGGTGAAGCACCTGCTGACGCGGATTTACTTTGATGGCGAGCCGACGAACGTGGCGGATCCGTTGTTGGAGTGCGTGCCGGCCGAGCGTCGTGGCACGTTGCTGGCGAAGGCGGATGCGGCGGGTGTTTATCAGTGGAACGTGATTTTGCAGGGGACCGATGCGGAGACGGTGTTCTTCGATTACTGAGTGATCGTTGCTTTTGTGGCGAGGGAGCTTGCTCCCGCTGGCTTGCGAAGCAAGCCCTGTCCCGGTTGGCGCGGTGTATCAGGCTGACCGCGTTGGCCGTTTTTGCGACTGCTGCGCAGTCGAGCGGGAGCAAGCTACCTCGCCACAGGGACGGTGTTGCGCTCAAGTAATGCATCTGTGGAACAGGACTGTTGCGAAGTGTGTCTAGACTCTCACTGTCCCCATTGAGTGAAAAACAATGACAACGACTACCGCTGCTACCGAACACTACACCGGGGAAGAGCGCAGCAAGCGCATCTTCGCCATTGTCGGCGCCTCGTCCGGCAACCTGGTCGAGTGGTTCGATTTTTACGTGTATGCCTTCTGCGCCATCTATTTCGCCCCGGCGTTTTTCCCGTCCGACAACCCCACGGTACAGCTGGTCAACACCGCTGGTGTGTTCGCCGCCGGGTTCCTGATGCGGCCCATTGGTGGCTGGATTTTCGGTCGCGTGGCGGACAAGCACGGGCGCAAGAATTCGATGCTGATCTCGATTCTGATGATGTGCTTCGGCTCGCTGCTCATCGCCTGCCTGCCGACCTACAAGGACATCGGCGTCTGGGCACCGATCATGCTGCTGTTCGCGCGCCTGCTCCAGGGCCTGTCGGTGGGTGGCGAGTACGGCACCACCGCGACCTACATGAGCGAAGTGGCGCTCAAGGGCCAGCGCGGTTTCTTCGCCTCGTTCCAGTACGTGACGCTGATTGGCGGGCAATTGCTCGCGGTGTCGCTGGTGGTGATCCTGCAGCAGTTCCTCACCGAAGATGATTTGCGCGCCTACGGCTGGCGGATCCCGTTTGTGGTGGGTGCCGTGGCGGCGCTTATCTCGCTGTTCCTGCGTCGTTCGCTCAAAGAAACCACCAGCAAGGAAATGCGTGAAAACAAAGACGCCGGCAGCATCATGGCGCTGTTCCGCGACCATAAGGCCGCGTTCATCACCGTGCTTGGCTACACGGCCGGCGGTTCGCTGATTTTCTACACCTTCACCACGTACATGCAGAAATACCTGGTGAACACCGCCGGCATGCACGCCAAGACCGCCAGCTACATCATGACCGGCGCGCTCTTCCTTTATATGTGCATGCAGCCGCTGTTCGGCATGCTCGCAGACAAGATCGGCCGGCGTAACTCGATGCTCTGGTTTGGCGCCCTCGGCACGCTGTTCACTGTGCCGATCCTGCTCAGCCTGAAAAGCGTCAGCAGCCCATTCCTGGCCTTTGTGCTGATTACCGTGGCGCTGGCGATCGTCAGTTTCTACACCTCGATCAGCGGCCTGGTCAAAGCCGAGATGTTCCCGCCGGAAGTGCGTGCCCTGGGTGTCGGTCTGGCCTACGCCGTGGCGAATGCAATCTTCGGCGGTTCGGCGGAATACGTGGCCCTGAGCCTGAAAGCCGTGGGCATGGAAAACTCCTTCTACTGGTACGTCACGGTGATGATGGCGGTGGCGTTCCTGTTCAGCCTGCGCCTGCCCAAACAGGCAAAGTATTTACACCACGACCTTTGATCCCTACGCGTGGGCCCGCTCGGCCCACGCTTCCAAGGACTTTTTATGAACCAGCGACCGAACAATCAATTGTTCGATGCCTATTTCACTGCCCGCGATATGCGTGAGGTGTTCTGCGATCAGGGCCGGGTCCAGACCATGCTTGATTTCGAAGCGGCGCTGGCCCGGGCCGAAGCGCGGGTCGGGCTGATCCCGCACACCGCAGTCGCGGCTATCGAAGCCGCGTGCCAGGCCGGGCATTACGATTTCGCCGCCCTCGGTGAAGCGATAGCCACGGCGGGGAATTCGGCGATTCCGTTGGTCAAGGCCTTGGGTAAACAGATTGCGGCGAACGATGCCGAAGCCGAGCGTTACGTACACTTGGGCGCGACCAGTCAGGACGTGATGGATTCAGGCCTGGTGCTGCAACTGCGCCAAGCCCTGGCGTTGATCGAAAGCGATCTGGCACAACTCGGGGAAATCCTCGCGACCCAGGCCCGGCGCTACGTTGCCACGCCGTTGGCCGGGCGCACCTGGTTGCAACACGCGACGCCGGTCACGCTCGGCATGAAGATCGCCGGGTGGCTCGGCGCCGTGACCCGCAGTCGCCAGCGCTTGCGCGAACTCAAGCCACGGCTGTTGGTGCTGCAATTCGGTGGTGCTTCCGGGACCCTCGCGGCCCTCGGCGAGCAGGCCATGCCGACTGCCAACGCCCTGGCCGAAGAGATGCAGTTGAGCTTGCCGGAACAACCCTGGCACACCCAGCGTGATCGCCTGGTGGAGTTCGGTTCTGTGCTCGGTCTGATCGCCGGCAGCCTCGGCAAATTCGGTCGCGACATCAGCCTGTTGATGCAGACCGAAGCCGGCGAAGTGTTCGAACCGGCGGCGCCGGGCAAGGGCGGTTCCTCGACCATGCCGCACAAGCGCAACCCCGTCGGCGCGGCGGTGTTGATCGGCGCGGCGACCCGGGTGCCGGGCTTGCTCTCGACCTTGTTCAGCGCCATGCCGCAAGAGCACGAACGCAGCCTGGGCCTGTGGCATGCCGAGTGGGAAACCCTGCCGGAGATTTGCTGCCTGGTGTCCGGCAGTCTGAAACAGGCGCTACTGGTGGCTGATGGGCTGGAAGTGGATGCTGAGCGCATGGCGCGCAACCTCGACCTGACCCAGGGCCTGGTGCTGGCCGAAGCGGTGAGCATCGTCCTCGCGCAACGGGTCGGTCGCGAGACAGCGCATCATCTGCTGGAACACTGCTGCAAACGCGCGGTGGCCGAGCAACGCCATTTGCGCGCCGTCCTCGGCGATGAACCGCAAGTGACGGCGCAACTGTCGGACGCTGAACTGGACCAACTGCTGGACCCTGCCCACTACCTCGGCCAGGCCCGTACCTGGGTCGAGCGCGCGGTGGCTGAACATTTTGCGTTGACTGCCTGAAGGAGGCTGCCGTGGCATTCGTACAACTCGCCGAGGGCGAACTGCATTACAAGCTAGATGGCCCGGAAGATGCGCCGGTGCTGGTGTTGTCCAACTCTTTGGGCACCGACCTGCACATGTGGGACTCACAGATTGCGGCGTTCACCGAGCAGTTCCGGGTGCTGCGTTTCGACACCCGTGGCCATGGCCAGTCGCTGGTCACGCCGGGGCCTTACAGCATTGAGCAACTGGGCCACGACGTGTTGGCGCTGCTGGATGCCTTGCACATCGAGCGCGCGCATTTCTGTGGCCTGTCCATGGGCGGCTTGATCGGCCAATGGCTGGGAATCAACGCGGGCGAGCGTCTGAACAAGCTGATCGTGTGCAACACCGCGGCGAAAATCGGCGATCCATCGGTGTGGAACCCACGGATCGAAACCGTGTTGCGTGACGGTTCGGCGGCCATGGTTGCGTTGCGTGATGCCTCGATTGCGCGCTGGTTCACCCCGGATTTTGCCGAAGCCAATCCGGCAGCGGCGAAGAAGATCACAGACATGCTCGCTGCCACCTCGCCTGAAGGTTACGCGGCCAATTGCGCCGCCGTGCGCGATGCGGATTTCCGTGATCAGCTGTCGTTGATCAAGGTGCCGCTGCTGGTGATCGCTGGCACCGAGGACGCCGTCACGCCGCCGTCCGGTGGGCACTTTATCCAGGCCCACGTGCCGGGCGCCGAGTACGCCGAGTTCTACGCCGCGCACCTGTCCAACGTTCAGGCCGGCGCCGCGTTCAGCGAGCGGGTGCTGGCGTTTTTGTCGAAGTCTTGAGGGGAAATGTGTGGACGAGAAACAACGTTACGACGAGGGTCTGGCAGTGCGCCGCGCAGTACTGGGCGACGCCCATGTCGATCGCAGCCTGAACGCCCTGACCGAGTTCAACTCGGAGTTCCAGGAAATGATCACCCGCCACGCCTGGGGCGACATCTGGACCCGCCCGGGCCTGGAACGCCACACCCGCAGCCTGATCACCATCGCCATGCTGATCGGCATGAACCGCAACGAAGAACTCAAACTGCACCTGCGCGCCGCCGCCAATAACGGCGTGACCCGTGGCGAGATCAAGGAAGTGATCATGCAGAGCGCGATCTACTGCGGGATCCCGGCGGCGAATGCCACGTTCCACCTGGCGGAGTCGGTGTGGGATGAGTTGGGGGTTGAGTCGCGGGGCTAGCGTGAAGGCCGCAAAAAAGATCGCAGCCTTCGGCAGCGCCCACAAACACGTAGGCGCTGCCGAAGGCTGCGATCTTTTGATGTTTACACCGTCGCCACAATGAAAATCCGCTTGAACGGAAACAACGTGCGCCCGTCGTTCTCCGGCGGGTAATGCTTATGCACGCGCATCAGGTAGTGATAGATGAATCGCGCCTGTTCCTCAGCCTTCAATCCCAGCAGCACCGGTCGCAAGGCCGAGACCTTGACCCAGTCGTAGATCGGCGATTTGCCGTCCACCACCTGCAACTGTTCGGTTTCCCAGATATCAAGGGATCGGGTGATCGGTGCGAGCAGGCGGTAATAGCCTTCCAGGGACAATAACGTTCGGTGAGCCATCGTCTGGCGCAACTCCGGCGTTCCCAGCGGCACACCACCAGGCCCCGCATCGTCCAGGGTGTCGAGCATCAGTTGGTACCACAAGGCATCCCGCCAGTCGGGCATGTGCGCGGCGAGGCAGCCTCCGGGGTTGAGTTGTCGCAGCAGGCGCGGCAGCAACTGTTGGTGGTCGTCGATAAAGTGCAGCACGGCGGCAGCGAACAGCAGATCCGCTGGCACCTCCGGTTGCCAGGTCAACAGATCGCAGTGTTTCCACCGGGCTTTGATGGGCAGGGCGCGGGCCTCGGCGAGCATGTGCTCGGAGCTGTCCACACCCATTAATCGGGCTCGGGGCCAGCGCTTGGCCAGCAGTTGCGTGGCAATGCCGGTGCCGCAGCCCAAGTCATAGATGTGTGTGGGGTGTTCGAGGTCGATGCGGTCGAGCAATTCGTTGACTGGTCGTTGCCTGAGGCGGGAAAACTGCTGGTAGGCCTTGGCGTCCCAAGCGGTGTCGCCGGGTGGTAGTCGGGTGATCATGAGGTGGTCCTCCGTTGATCAGCGGTGTCTTCCGATGACAGCCTGGCTCAAGTCCTGGGGACCAACATCAACAGATAACGGAAGTAGGGTGTATGGAAAATGCCTGAGTCCTGTCAGGTTTTTTCACTGTAATAGAAGGGCCGCGAAGTGCCACCCGGGCTGACGGGTGGCAAGGGGACCGCGTTATCGTTCTTCGCGGGCAAGCCTCGCTCCTACAGGGACGGTGTAGGCGCGAGACTTGCCCGCGAAGGCGTCATCGAGTCTTACAACAAGCTGATCGGATAGCTCACGATCAAGCGGTTCTCATCAAACTCGTTGTTGCTGAAATCCCGGCGCATGGTCGAGTTGCGCCATTTGAAGTTCAGGTCCTTGAGCGTGCCGCTTTGCACGGTGTAGCCCAGTTCGCTCTCGCGGCCCCATTCCTTGCCGTTGGTGATGGTGCCGGTGTGCACGTTGTCGCCGCTGATGTAACGGTTCATCAGGGTCAGGCCGGGGATGCCGAGGGCGACGAAGTTGTAGTCATGGCGCAACTGCCAGGAGCGTTCCTGGGCATTGTCGTAGCTGTTGTTGTAACTGTCGTTGGCCAACGTGCCGCCGCTGGTGCCGTTGACGCGCATCCAGGCGCTGTCGCCGGTGAGCTTTTGCAGGCCGACGTAGAAGGTGTTGCCGCCGTATTTGGCCGAGAACATGCCCGACCAGGTCTTGTTGTCCAGTTCCCCGGCCCGGGCGCTGCCGTCGTCCTTGCCATAGAAGTAGCCGATATTGGCGCCGAGGGTCCAGTCACCGAGGGGCTGGGTGTGGATCAGGTTGATGAACTGCTGGCTGTAGATGTCCTTGAGTTCTGCGTTCCACAGGCCGATCTGGGTGTGTTTGTCGTTGAACACATATTCGCCACCCTGAAAGTTGAAGCGGTCGGAGGTGAATGCCGCTTTGCCGACCATCGACATGTCGCTCATGCTGCTGTCGTCCCGTGGGCTGTTGGCGCGGAACTGACCGCCGTAGAGCGTCAGGCCATCGATTTCCTTCGAGGTGATCTGCCCGCCACGGAAGGTTTGCGGCAGGGAGCGGCCGTCGTCCGAGCGCAGGATCGGCAGCACCGGCATCCATTCGCCGACCTTCACTTCGGTCTGGGACAGCTTGGCCTTGAACGCGACGTTGGTGCGGCCAAAGTTGTCCGCCGGGCGCCCGTCATGGTCCAGCGGCAGCAACTGTGTACCGCCCGTGCCTTTACCGCCGTCGAGTTTCACCGAGTACAACCCCAGCACATCCATGCCGAAACCGACCGTGCCCTGGGTGAAGCCGGACTTGGCGTCAAGGATGAAGCTTTGCGTCCATTCCTCAGCCTTGCCCTGGGCCTTGGTCGGGTTGGTGAAGTTGCGGTTGATGTAGAAATTGCGCAGGTTCAGGTTGACCTTGGCTCCTTCGACAAAACCCGATTCTTCGGCGGCGGCGGGCAGGGCGTTGCCGGCCAGCGCGGCGGCGATGAGGCTGGGAAACAGGTACTGCGCGGTGGAAGGCTTCATGTGCACGGGTCTCTCTAATTGTTAGGGGTGAAACGGGGCGCTGCCGCAACCTGGGGGTGCAGACACAAGATTCGAAATCGGGGGATGAATCGGGAGCGATCAGCCGGACAGGGCAGGGCGTGGGGGCATGGTGGTGAACCTGTTGTTATTGGTTTTGTGGAGCGAATGGTGCGGGGGATCGGCGGCGGGATTCAATTGGCGGGAGCGGGTTTTGGGCGATTATCGAACGACAAAGATCTTCGCTTTTTCCCAAGGCAACAAAAAGCCCACCAATCGGTGGGCTTCTTGTATTTCAAAGCGCTATCAGAACAACTTCAACTTCGGCGCTTCTTCTTTCAGCGGCTCGTTCTTCGCCGTTTGTTCGTTCCAGCCACCACCCAGCGCCTTGTACAGATTGACGGCGCTGTTCAACTGCGCCAGACGGTCGGTGATCAGCGCCTGTTGGGCACTGAACAACTGGCGCTGGGCGTCGAGGAAGGTCAGGTTGCTGTCGACACCAATGCGGTAGCGACGCTCGGCCAGACGGTAGTAGTCCTGGTTGGCGGCGACGAAATCACGCTGGGCCTGCAACTGCTCGGTGTAGGTCTGGCGGGCGGCCAGGCCGTCGGCGACTTCCTGGAAGGCCGTTTGAATGGACTTCTCGTAGTTCGCCACGCCGATGTCTTTCTGGATCTTCGAGTAATCCAGGCTGGCGCGCAGGCTGCCGGCGTTGAAGATCGGCAGGTTGATCTGCGGCGAGAACAGCCAGGTCCCCGAACCACCCTTGAACAGACCGGACAGGTCCGGGCTCAGGGTCCCGGCATTGGCGGTCAGGCTGATGCTCGGGAAGAACGCAGCCCGCGCCGCGCCGATGTTGGCGTTGGCGGCCTTCAGGTTGTATTCGGCCTGAAGGATGTCCGGACGACGTTGCAGCAGGTCCGACGGCAGGCCCGGCGGTACATCGCTCAGCAGGTCGTCAGACAGTGGCTTGGCGGCTTGCAGATTGGCCGGGACACCGGTGCCGAGCAGGAGCACCAGGCTGTTTTCGTCCTGGGCGACCTGACGGGTGTACTTGGCCAGTTGCGCCCGGGCGTTTTCCACCGAGGTACGTGACTGGGCCAGGTCCAGGGCCGAGGCGACCCCGACTTCGTTGCTGCGCGAGGTGAGCTTGTAGCTCTCCTCGAAGGCGCCGAGGGTGTCCTGAGTCAGTTTCAGCAGTTCCTTGTCGGCCTGCCAGGTCATGTAGGCGTTGGCCACACTGGCCACCAGGCTGATCTGCGTGCTGCGCCGTGCTTCTTCGGTGGCGAAGTACTTCTGCAGGGCTTCTTCGCTCAGGCTGCGAACCCGACCGAACAGGTCGAGTTCATAGGCGCTGATACCGACCGTGGCCGAGTAGGAACTGGTGATCCCCGCTTCGCCGGTTTGCGAGGCCCGGGCCGGGACCCGCTGGCGGCTGCCGGTGCCATTGGCCGAAACGGCCGGGTACAAATCGGCACGCTGGATGCGGTACTGCGCCGCGAAGGCGTCGATATTCAGGGCCGCGACACGCAGGTCACGGTTGTTTTCCAGGGCGACCTGGATCATCTGTTGCAGCGCCGGGTCATGGAAAAACTGCTTCCAGCCCTGTTCGGCGGCGGCCTGGCTCGGCGCCTGGGCCGGCGAATACGCTGGCCCCTGCGGGAATTGACCTGCCACCGGTGCTGCCGGCTGCTGATAGTCAGGAATCAGCGAGCAGCCACCGAGCACGAAGGCGGCAACAGCTAGGGAGAGTAGCGACTTGCTCATTGGCCAGCCTCTTTAGGATTTTCAATAGCGTCATCCTGATCAGCTTTTTTGCGCTGGCCGATGGACGACACGGTGACGAAGAACAGTGGGACCCAGAAGATCGCCAGGACCGTGGCGGTGATCATACCGCCAATTACCCCGGTACCGATCGCGTGCTGACTGCCCGAACCGGCGCCGGTGGAGATGGCCAGTGGCACCACACCAAGGACGAAGGCCAGCGACGTCATGATGATCGGTCGCAGACGCATGCGGCAGGCCTCGATGGCCGCCTCGCGCAGGCTGCGTCCTTGCTCGTGCAAGTCCTTGGCGAACTCGACGATCAGAATGGCGTTTTTCGATGCCAGACCGATGGTTGTCAACAGCCCCACCTGGAAGTACACGTCGTTGGACAGCCCTCGCAGGCTGGTAGCCATCAACGCACCGATGATCCCCAGCGGTACCACGAGCATGACCGCGATCGGAATCGACCAGCTTTCATACAGGGCCGCCAGACACAGGAACACCATCAGCAGCGACAGGGCGTACAACGCCGGCGCCTGGGAACCGGACAAGCGTTCCTCGTACGACAGACCGGTCCAGGAAATCCCCACGCCCGCCGGCAGTTTCTTGGCAAGGGCTTCGACTTCGGCCATGGCTTCACCGGTGGAGTAGCCCGGCGCCGGAGCCCCGAGGATTTCCATCGCTTCCACGCCGTTGTAACGGGCCAGTTTCGGCGAACCGTAGACCCACTCGCCCTTGGCGAAGGCGGAGAACGGCACCATGGTCCCCGCGCTGTTGCGCACATACCACTTCTTCAAGTCTTCCGGGCTCATCCGCGAGCCTGGCTTGCCTTGAACGTAAACCTTCTTCACCCGACCACGGTCGATAAAGTCGTTCACGTAGCTACTACCAAAGGAGATCGACAGCGTGCTGTTGATGTCGGAGAGGGTCAGGCCCAGGGCGCTGGCTTTCTCGTCGTCGATTTCCAGCTGGTATTGCGGCTCGTCGTTCAGGCCGTTCGGACGCACCTGATACAGCACCTTGCTCTGCGCCGCCATGCCGAGGAACTGGTTACGCGCCGCCATCAGCTTGTCGTGACCGATACCGGCACGGTCTTGCAGGAACACGTCGAAACCGGTGGCGTTACCCAACTCCAGGACCGCCGGCGGTGCGAAGGCAAATACCATCGCGTCGCGGAAGCTGAAGAAGTGTTGCTGGGCGCGACCTGCCAGGGCAAACACGCTGTTGTCAGCGTTACGCTCGCCCCACGGCTTGAGCATGATGAACGCCAGGCCCGAGCTCTGGCCACGACCGGCGAAGTTGAAGCCGTTCACGGTGAACACCGAAGCCACCGCGCCGGATTCTTTCTCCAGCAGGTAGGAACGCATCTCGTCGATCACCACTTGCGTGCGTTCAGCACTGGAACCGGCCGGGGTTTGCACCTGGGCGAACAGTACGCCCTGGTCTTCTTCCGGCAGGAACGCGGTCGGAATGCGGGTGAACAGCCAGATCATGCCGACGATGATCAACAGGTAAGCCAGCAAGTACGGGATCTTGTGCTTGAGCATGTTGCCGACACCGCGCTCGTAGCTTCTGAGGCCACGGTCGAAGTTACGGTTGAACCAGCCGAAGAAGCCGCGTTTAGGAGTGCCGTGCTCGCCTTTTGGTATCGCCTTGAGCATGGTGGCGCAGAGTGCCGGGGTGAAGATCAGGGCAACCAATACCGACAGGGCCATGGCCGAGACGATGGTGATCGAGAACTGCTTGTAGATCACACCGGTGGAGCCGCTGAAGAACGCCATCGGCAGCAGTACCGCCGACAGGACTAACGCGATACCGACCAGCGCGCCCTGGATCTGCCCCATGGATTTCTTGGTGGCCTCCTTGGGTGACAGGCCTTCCTCGCTCATCACCCGCTCGACGTTTTCCACCACGACGATGGCATCGTCCACCAGCAAGCCGATGGCCAGCACCATACCGAACATGGTCAGGGTGTTGATGCTGAAACCGAACGCCGCGAGGATCCCGAACGTACCCAGCAATACCACCGGCACGGTCATCGTGGTGATGATGGTGGCGCGGAAGTTTTGCAGGAACAGGAACATCACCAGGAACACCAGTACGATCGCTTCGACCAGGGTTTCAACCACACCCTTGATCGACTCGGTCACCACTGGCGTGGTGTCATACGGGAATACCACTTCCATCCCTTCCGGGAAGAATGGTTTCAGGCTGTCGATGGTTTTGCGCAGAGCCTTGGCCGTGTCGAGAGCGTTGGCGCCGTTGGCCAGTTTTACCGCCAGACCGGAAGCCGGCTTGCCGTTGAACTGCGCCGCGATGCTGGAGTTCTCACCACCGAGGCCGACATCGGCGACATCACCGACACGAACTTGCGAACCATCCTTGTTGACCTTCAGCAGGATCGCCTTGAACTGCTCGGCAGTTTGCAGGCGGGTCTTGCCGATGATCGTGGCGTTCAATTGCTGGCCAGGCAACGCAGGCAGGCCGCCCAGTTGACCGGAGGAGATTTGAACGTTCTGTGCCGAGATCGCGGCACTGACGTCGGCCGGGGTCAGGTTGTAGTTGTTCAACTTGGCCGGGTCGAGCCAGATCCGCATCGCGTACTGGGCACCGAAGACCTGGAAGTCACCGACACCGGCGGTCCGGGAGATCGGGTCCTGCATGTTCGACACGATGTAGTTGGACAAGTCGTCCTTGGACATGCTGCCGTCTTGCGACACCACGCCGATTACCAGCAGGAAGTTTTTCACTGCCTTGGTCACGCGGATCCCCTGTTGCTGCACTTCTTGCGGCAGCAGTGGGGTGGCCAGGTTCAGTTTGTTCTGGACCTGAACCTGCGCGGTGTCGGAGTTGGTGCCCTGCTCGAAGGTGGCGGTAATGGTCATGCTGCCGTCGGAGTTACTTTCCGACGACACATAACGCAGGTTATCGATACCGTTGAGCTGTTGCTCGATGACCTGGACCACGGTGTCCTGCACGGTTTGTGCGGACGCGCCTGGGTAGGTGACCTGGATCGCAATGGCCGGAGGCGCAATGCTCGGGTATTGGTTGATCGGCAGTTTGAGGATCGATAGAGCCCCGACCAGCATGATCACCAGGGCAATTACCCAGGCGAAAATCGGACGGTCGATAAAAAATTTCGACATGGTTTACTCCCCTTTGCCGCTGTAAGCCTTGTCAGCTGTTTGAGCGGGGGCCGGGTTCTTGCCAACGTTGGTTGCTTCCGTGGCCTTGACTTCAACGCCAGGCTTGACGAATTGCAGCCCTTCGGTGATCAGGCGATCGCCCGCCTTGAGACCGTCTTCGATCAGCCATTGGCTACCGACGGTGCGGCTGGCCTTCAACTGACGCAGCTCGACCTTGTTGTCCGGACCGACGACCAGTGCGGTCGGGGTGCCTTTGAGGTCGCGGGTCACACCTTGTTGCGGCGCGAGGATCGCTGCGCTGTTCACGCCGGATTGCAGTTGGGCGTGCACGAACATGCCCGGCAGCAGGGTGTGATCAGGGTTGGGGAACACGGCGCGCAAGGTGACGGAACCGGTGGTCTGGTCAACCGAGACTTCGGAGAACTCCAGTTTGCCGTCCTGCTTGTACTGGCTGCCGTCTTCCAGGGTCAGCTTGACCGCGGCCGAGTTGTCGCCAGCCTTTTGCAGGCGACCGCTTTCCAGTTCACGGCGCAGCTCAAGGAGCTCGACCGAAGACTGGGTCACGTCGACGTAGATTGGGTCCAGTTGCTGGATGACGGCCATGGCGTCGGTCTGGCCGCTGGTGACCAGCGCGCCTTCGGTTACCGAAGAGCGGCCGATACGACCGGTGATCGGTGCGTAGACCTTGGTGTAGCGCACGTTGATCTGGGCCGATTGCAAGGTCGCTTCCGACTGCAAACGATTGGCCAGGGCCGTGTCGTATTCCTGGCGGCTGACCGCTTGCTCCTTGACCAGTTGCTGGTAACGATCGGAGATCGACTTGGTCTGTTGCAGGTTGGCTTGGGCGCTTTTCAGGGTGGCCTCATAGACCGACGGATCGATCTGATAGAGCTGCTGGCCAGCCTTGACGTCGCCGCCTTCCTTGAACAGGCGCTTGAGAATGATGCCGTTGACCTGCGGGCGAACTTCGGCGATGCGGTACGCACTGGTACGACCCGGCAGTTCGGATGTCAGGGTAAAGGCTTGAGGTTGCAGGGTGACGACGCCGACCTGAGGGGCGGGAGCGGCAGGAGGTGCCTCTTCCTTTTTACATCCGCTGAGCAGCGATGCCAGGGCGACGGCAGTGACCAGGGCGGTAACAGCTGGCTTGAATTGCATGAAAATCCTCGGGTCAGGCGCGCAAAATGCGCACTAGAAAGGTGGAAGGGTAAAAAAGGTGTGCTGAGTGGATAAGTAGCTTGCTAAGGAATATACTTACGTTCATGGTTGTTTGTAAATACCTTGGCTGCTTACCCACTTCGTTACAAAAGCCGTCAAAGGTTTGAATTGTAGGCCGGGGACGATGCCCAAGAGCGCTTGCCCCACTTTTATTCAGCGGCTGTTCAGACATCGCTGAAGCATCCTGATTGAGGTTGTACTGCCATGGTCCGTCGTACCAAAGAGGAAGCTCAAGAAACCCGTAGCCAGATTCTCGAAGCGGCAGAGAAAGCCTTTTATGAAAGGGGCGTGGCGCGCACGACACTGGCGGACATCGCCACCCTGGCCGGCGTAACTCGCGGGGCCATCTACTGGCATTTCAGCAATAAGGCGGATCTGGTGCAGGCCATGCTCGATACCTTGCATGAGCCGCTGGATGAAATGGCCAAGGCCAGCGAGAGTGAGGATGAACTCGATCCGCTGGGCTGCATGCGCAAGCTGCTGACTCATTTGTTTCATCAAGTTGCCTTGGACCCGAAGACCCGTCGCATCAATGAGATTCTGTTTCATAAGTGCGAATTCACCGATGAAATGTGTGACCTGCGCCAGCAGCGCCGTGCGGTCAGCCTCGACTGCAACGTGCGAATCGCCCTGGCCTTGAGTAATGCGGTGAATCGCGGACAGTTGCCCGAAGATCTCGACACGGCCCGCGCGGCGATCAGCCTGCACGCCTACATCGACGGCATCCTGTATCAGTGGCTGCTGGCCCCGGACAGCTTTGAGCTGCACGCCGAAGCCGAGCGCTGGGTCGATACAGGGTTGGACATGCTGCGCCTGAGCCCCAGCCTGCGCAAATGAAACAAAATGCGTATTTGGGACAGGGTGTGTCAACACCCCAGTGGGTAGAAGGCGCTGATTTCTTCACCCCAAGGCATGGTGTGCTTTTATATACGGACTAGTAGCAGGTTGATAGGTAGCGAGCTACGTATTTCGTAGGGAATTTGTTTCGTGCGTGTGAACGACTGTAAATAAACCCGAAAAAGCGACCTTAGCCTGCAATCTTTGAACGCTCTATGCAAAAAGCCCCGGCTCTTTCGAGTCGGGGCTTTTGCGTTTGCGCAGGAGCAGCGTTTGCTCCTGTAAGCACCCTTACAGCGTTGGATAGTCGATATAACCGACCGGACCCTTGGCGTAGAACAGTTCTGGGCGCGCTTCATTAAGCGGCGCATCCGCCTTCAAGCGCGCGGGCAAATCCGGGTTGGCGATGAACGGCACGCCAAACGCGACCGCATCAGCCTTGCCGGAGGCCAGCCAGGCATTGGCGCTGTCCTTGGTGAAGCGCTCGTTGGCGATGTACGGGCCGCCGAAGGCTTCTTTCAGTTGTGGGCCGAGGCTGTCGCCGGCTTCTTTCTCGCGGGAGCAAATGAACGCGATGCCACGCTTGCCCAGTTCGCGAGCGACGTAGGTGAAGGTCTCGGACAGGTTGTCGTCGCCCATGTCATGGGAGTCGGCGCGCGGTGCCAGGTGCACACCGACACGGCCAGCGCCCCAGACTTCGATGGCGGCGTCGGTCACTTCCAACAGCAGGCGTGCACGGTTTTCCAGGGAGCCGCCGTAGTGGTCGGTGCGCTGGTTGGTGCTGCTTTGCAGGAACTGGTCGAGCAGGTAACCGTTGGCGCCGTGGATTTCCACGCCGTCGAAACCGGCAGCCTTGGCGTTTTCGGCGCCGACGCGGTAGGCGTCGACGACATCAGCGATTTCTTCGATTTCCAGAGCCCGTGGCGTTGGATAGTCGGCCAGTGGACGCACCAGGCTGACATGGCCTTTAGGCTGGATGGCGCTCGGTGCGACTGGAGCTTCGCCGTTCAGGTACGACGGGTGGGAGACCCGGCCGACGTGCCACAGTTGCAGGACGATCTTGCCGCCGGCCGCATGGACCGCTTTGGTCACGTTGGCCCAGCCACGCACCTGGTCGTTGGACCAGATACCCGGGGTGTCCGGGTAGCCGACGCCCATTGGCGTGACCGAGGTGGCCTCGCTGAGGATCAGGCCGGCCGAGGCCCGTTGGACGTAGTACTCGGCCATCAGCGCGTTCGGCACACGGCCTTCGTCGGCGCGGCAGCGGGTCAGCGGCGCCATGATGATGCGGTTGGCCAACTCGAGGTCGCCCAGTTTGATTGGATCGAAAATAGTCGTCATGAAATAGCTCTCTTTTGAAGATCAATGAGTAGTGGCAGGGGCCAGTTCGGGATCGCCGCTCTGACGGAAAGTAATCAGGGTCACCAGCAGGGCGAGCACCGCCAGTGCGGCCGCCGCGAGGGGCACGCTGGTCAGGCCGAAGCCGTGGGCGATGACGCTGCCGCCGACCCAGGCACCGAGTGCGTTGCCGACGTTGAAGGCGCCGATGTTCAGGGTCGAGACCAGGTTCGGTGCCGCCTTGCCGAAGGTCACCACGTTGATTTGCAGCGCAGGGACGGCGGCAAATGAAGCGGTGGCCCAGAGGAACAGGGTGATTTCGGTCGGGATCAGCGCGACGCTGGTCCAGGTCAGGACTGTCGAAACCACGGCCATCGAGATGAAGACGCCGATCAGCGTGGCGGCCAGGCGTTTGTCCGCCAGCTTGCCGCCGATGATGTTGCCGACCGTCAGGCCGAGGCCGATCAGCAGCAGGGTCCAAGTCACGCCTTTGGGCGAGACGCCGGTCACATCGCCAAGCAACGGGGCGACGTAGGTGAAGAGGGTGAACATCGACGCGGCAAACAACGCCGTCATGGTCAGCGACAGCCAGATCCCGGCGCCTTTGAGGGCTCGCAATTCAGCGCGCATATCGAGTTTTTCTTCATCGCGCTTGGCCGGCAGGAAGCGGATCAGGCCGATCAATGCAATCACACCGATCACGGTCACCGCCCAGAAGGTCGAGCGCCAGCCGGCTTCCTGACCGAGCGCGGTGCCCAGCGGTACGCCAAGGACGTTGGCCAGGGTCAAACCGGTGAACATCAGCGCCACGGCCGAAGCGCGCTTGTTGGCCGGCACCAGGCCTGCCGCCACCACCGAACCGATACCGAAGAACGCGCCGTGGCACAGGGCAGTGACCACGCGTGCAAACATCAACACGTTGTAGTCACTGGCCATGGCGCACAGCAGGTTGCCGACGATAAAAATCCCCATCAACGCTACCAGGGCGGCCTTGCGCGGCAGGCGGGCGGTGGCCAGTGCCATGAACGGTGCACCGATGGCCACGCCCAGGGCGTAACCGGTCACCAGCCAGCCGGCGCCGGGGATTGAAACACCCAGGTCAGCCGCCACATCGGGCAGCAGGCCCATGATGACGAACTCGGTGGTGCCGATGGCAAAGGCGCTCAGGGCCAGAATGAGTAGCGAGAGGGGCATTGGTTAATTCCTGGTCGGAGCACTGAGCTCTTTGACGATGGCGTCGAGGGCCGCCTGGATCACGTCCTCGTTGCGTTTGAAGAAGTGCCATTGACCGGCTTTCTGGCTGCTGATCAGACCCGCACGTTGCAATGTGGCCAAATGGGCGGACACGGTCGACTGCGACAAGCCACAGCGTTGATCGATCTGCCCGGCGCAAATGCCGTATTCGTGGTTGTGGATCTGTTCCGGAAACTGGACCTTGGGGTCTTTCAGCCAGATGAGGATGTCTCGGCGTACTGGGTGTGCCAGCGCTTTTATTATTTCGTCGAGGTCAAGGGTCATGGTGTGGGCTCGTAATGAGTAAAACGCTATATCGCGATGGGGCGAACTTTAAATCGTTGAATCGCGATATACCAATATGATTTCGATCTGTCGACCGTGTAAATCGGTATATCGGGTTATAACGATACGTACTTGTAACAACAGGAGGCGGCAGTGCTAAGCTGCGCGACATGAACTATCTCGCACATCTTCATCTCGGTGGCCAGCGCCCCGGTCAATGGCTCGGCAGCCTGTATGGCGATTTCGTCAAAGGGCGCCTGCAAGGGCAGTACACCCCGGACATCGAAGCCGCCATCCAGCTGCATCGCAGCATCGACGTCTTTACCGACCGCCATCCGTTGGTGGACATCGCGTTGTCGCGGTTTACCGTCACGCGTCGGCGCTATGCCGGGATCGTCCTCGATGTGTTTTTCGACCATTGCCTGGCGCGGGACTGGACGCTTTATGCCGATCAGCCGCTGGCGCAGTTCACGTCGGACGTTTACCGGGTGCTGTCCAGCGAACCGCAGTTGCCCGAGCGCCTGGCGCAAATCGCGCCGCACATGGTGGCCAATGACTGGTTGGGGTCTTACGAGGATTTCGAGGTGCTGGCGCAGGTGCTGCGGGGGATTTCCCGGCGCTTGACCAAGCCTGAAGAACTGGCCGGGGCGATGCAGGAGTTGCGGGTGTTGTATGAGCCGTTGAGTGATGACTTTCGGTTGTTCTATCCGCAGCTTCAGGATTTCGTCAAAAACCGCTGACACGTATTACCTGTAGGAGCGAGGCTTGCTCGCGAAGGGGCCTTTGAAAGCGCTAAAAGCTTCGCGGGCAAGCCTCGCTCCTACAGAAGCAGAGTTGGCGCGGCGTTCAGTTCGGTTTGATGCGGCATTACGCGGCGATCAGTTCGCCGACTCGCCGCGGTTCGGCAGGTTTCGCCACTTCACCAAACAACGCCCGCTGCACCGCCTGCTGCGCTTCGAACGCCAGCGCCGCACGTTCGCGACCTTCGCAGGCAATCGGCTTAAGCAAGTGAATCTCCACCTCGCCCCGGTCATTGGCAAACAAGCGCATCAGGTGCGAGAGCAAATCATCGTCACCAATAAACGGCGCCAGCGAATCGATTTCACCATCGCGCAGATAACGGATCGCCACCGGCTGCATCGCGACTTCGGCATCAATCGCCGCTGACAGCAAGCGACCGTGGAAGGTACGCAGCGAACGGCCATCGGTGGTGGTGCCTTCCGGGAACATCAGCAGCGGGTGCTGTTGCTCCAGGTGACGGGTCATCTGCTTGCGGATCAACTGGCTGTCGCCCGAACCGCGACGGATAAACAGGCTGCCCGCCTTGGCCGCCAACCAGCCGGCCACCGGCCAGGTACGCACTTCGGCCTTGGACAGGAACGACAGCGGCGTGATCATCCCCAGCAACGGAATGTCGGTCCAGGACACATGATTACTGACCCAGAGCATCGGCGCCTTCGGCAGCTCGCCATGCACCGTCACGCGAAAGGGCAGGGCGTTGCTTAGCCGCGCCATGAAAAACCGCGACCAGCGCTGACGACGGACCATCGAATGGGCAATCCCGGCGCGTTCGAACACGCCGAACACACTGGCCATGGTCAGGCCCAGCGCCACCACAAACAGCACTCGCGCAATTCGCGCGTACACCCGAAGGCGGCTCATTACATGGCCGCCTTGAAGTGTTTGGCGTAACGCGGGCAGAGTTCGTCGCGCTTGAGCAGGATGAATACGTCGGCGACCTGGAAGTCTTCGTCCCAGCACGGCTCGCCGCAGATTTTCGCGCCCAGGCGCATGTAGGCCTTGAGCAGCGGCGGCATTTCGGCGATGACGTTGGACGGCAGGTCTAACACAGGCAGCGGTTTTTTCGGCTCGGCCCGCAGGTGTTCGGTGCACAGGTAGCGTTCGCGCAGGCGCTGCATGATGGCGTGGGCCTGGATCCCGCCGTCCTGCATCGGGATGCTCGCGCAACCCATCAAATAGCTGTAGCCGCCCTGGTTCAGGACTTCGGCCAGTTCACCCCAGAGCACGGCGATGGTGCCGCCGTTGCGGTAGGCCGGGTCGACGCAGGTGCGGCCGATTTCGAGGATCGGGCCTTTCAAGTGGACCAGGCCGTGCAAGCTGAATTCTTCTTCGCTGTAGAACTTGCCCAGGCTGCTGGCGGCGGTGTGGTCGAGCAAACGGGTGGTGGCCACCAGACGACCGGTGTTCAAGTCACGCACGCCGATGTGGGCGCAGTGAACATCATAGTCATCCATGTCCAGACCGCGTTCTGCGCCTTTCAGCTTGGCGTTGAATTCGCCGCTGAATACGTTGAAGCGCAAGGCCTGGGCTTCCTGCAAGGCCTCACTGCCGATCAGGCGTTCGGCTTGCAGGCGGCGTTCATTGCCGGTGTCGCTGATGCGGGCGATCTGAGTCATTGTGAATCTCCGTACGGGCCGTGCACCCGTCGTGGGTTGCAGCCGATCGACTTTCTTTATGCAGCCGTGTTGTGCAAAGTCAGGCTATGTAGCCCCGGTGTCATCGCCGTTAAGCTTTGGTGATGCTTATATGACAGCCCACAAGGAGACTCTTATGCCCTGGCAAACCTTGCTCAATCGCCGCGAACGCCTGCCGGCCAATGCCGACCTGGCCGAAGGCTTTGCGACGCTGTTGCATCAGTTGGGCGCGGTCACGCCGTTCGAACTGGCGGTGGCTGGCGCGCGCCTGATGACGACGCCGGGGTTGGCGTTTCTGGTGGGTTATCAAGCGGCGTTGCGCGTGTTGTGGCCGAGCGCGCCACAGAGCCTCGGCGCCTTGTGTGCGACCGAACAACGCAGCCTGCGCCCGGCCGACACGCAGACCCGCCTCAAGGATCTGCGTCTGAACGGGCGCAAGGATTTCGTCACCGCCGGCGACGCCGCCGATTGGCTGCTGATCGCTGCTCGCAGCGAAGAACCCGGCGAAGTCCCGCGCCTGAACCTGGCGGTGGTCTATCCCGGCGAGCCAGGCGTGCGCCTGGAAAAACTCCCGGCCATCGCCTTGATGCCGGACATCAGCCACGGTCGGGTATTTCTCGACAACGCCTTCTGCGAGTTGCTGGCCGGCGATGGCTGGGACGCTTACGTCAAACCGTTCCGCACCCTGGAAGACATCTATGTGCTGAGTGCCATGAGCGCGTGGCTGTATGGCGTGGGGCAGGACAGCGACTGGCCGCAAACCCTGCAACTGCGGTTGCTGGCGCTAATGGCCGGGTGTGCTGAGGCCAGTCGGCAAGCGCCGAGTAACCCGGCGGGGCATGTGTTGCTCGGCGGGTTGTTTGCGCAGTTCGATGGGCTCAAGGCCGAGGTGAATCAGGCGCTGGCTGAAGGGCCGCCGCTTTGGGCGCAGATGTGGCAGCGCGATCAAGCGGTGATGGATCTGGCGGCGGGCGCGCGGGGGAAGCGGTTGGCCAAGGCGTTGGCGTCATCATGACCGACGCACATTCCAAAACTGTCATCAACCTCAACTAGGCTCAGCAGGTCCATCCTCCCGAGCCCCCACCATGTTCAAAGGCTTGTCGCTGTTCATCATGCTGCTGCTCAGCCAAACGGCCCACGCCGAAAACTGGCCCGCCGAACAATGGTCGCAAGGCCCGACCATCACCGGCCCGGCCCTGGAAGCCCTGGAAACCTACGCCTTTGCGACCCGCGATGAATCCACCCGAACCGGCATCCGCACCGACGCCTTGCTGGTGATCCGCGACGGTCAACTGATCTACGAACGCTACGCCGGCCCGACCACCGCCGACACCCCGCACCTGACCTGGTCGATCAGCAAAAGCCTGATGGCCACGGTCCTCGGCGTGGCCTATGGCGAAGGCTTGTTCAGGTTGCAGGACCCGGCGGTGAAGTTTTATCCGGCGCTGGAAAACCACCCGGCGATTACCCTGGCCGACCTGTTGCATTGGGCCTCCGGCCTGGACTGGCAGGAAGACTACGAATACGCGCCGCTGAAATCCTCGGTGGTGGCCATGCTCTACACCCGCGGTCACGCGAACATGGCCACGTTCACCGCCGCCCACGACGAATACGCGGCCCCTGGCCAGGCGTTTCGCTATTCCAGCGGCGACAGCAACCTCCTGTCGGCAGCACTGAAAACCATCGTTGGCCCGAACCGTTATCCCGACTATCCATGGACGGCATTGTTCGAGCCCCTGGGGATTCGGCATGCCGTGTGGGAAACCGACGCCACCGGCACGTTTGTCGCCTCGTCCTATGCCTACCTCACCGCCCGGGACCTGGCGCGGATCGGTCTGTTGATGGCGCGCGATGGTCGTTGGGGCGAGCGGCAATTGCTGCCCAAGGACTGGGTCGCCTTCAACCGTGAACCCTTCGCCGGTTATCGCGCCCATCAGGACGAAGCCGTGCCCGGCGGCCAGTGGTGGCTCAACCGCGCAGTGGACGGCGCGGCACCACCTTGGCCGGACGCCCCGGCCGACACCTTCGCCGCGCTGGGGCATTGGGGCCAGGCGTTGTACGTGATCCCCAGCGAAAACCTAGTGATCGTGCGTTATGGCGATGATCGCGACGGGACGTATCGGCACAACGAATTGCTCAACCTCGCGCTCAAGGCGTTTGCCGGGAAGGTGCAGCCATGAGCCGGTTTGTTCGGCGCCGTCCGTTCTCCAGCATTCTTCTTTTGCTGCTGGTTTTACTGCTCGGCTGGATCTGGCAGGAGCGTGTCGCACTGTGGGCGTTTCCGGACATCATCAGCGGCTACACCGCCAAGGAATATTGTTCGTGCCGCTACGTGATGAACAACGACGCCCAGTATTGCCGGGGCTATGTGAAGCAGTGGTTGCCCTTCAGCGGATTTGACGATGACGAAGCGAGCAAGCGCGTGACGGTCAGCGGCCTGGGGCGCAGCAACAGCGCGCAGTGGATCGGCGAACGCCAGGGCTGTCGCCTGCAACCCTGAACCAGATCGCATTCTGTAGGAGCATGGCTTGCCCGCGTTGGCGTCCCTGAGATCGCCATCGCAGGCAAGCCTTGCTCCTACAGGTTTCGGTTTGCAACACGCCCACGCCCGGTTAAGGTTCGCTCAGGTTTTCTTGCCCCACGGGTCTTTATGTTCAACCGCTCCTTTTGCAAAACCCTCGCCTTCCTGCTGCTGACCGGCTCCACGCTGTCGGCCCACGCCGATTGGTACCTCGATGGCGAGTCGTCGCGGCTGTCGTTCATCAGCACCAAAAACGCCAATATTTCCGAAGTGCAGCGCTTTCTCGTGCTGCACGGCAAGGTCGATCCCACGGGCCTGGCCCAGGTGGAAGTCGAGATGGATTCAGTGAACAGCGGAATCCCGTTGCGTGACGAGCGGATGCGCAAGGACCTGTTCGAGATCCAGACCTTCCCCGACGCCGTGATCACCGCGCAGATCGACCTGCGCCCGATCAACGACCTGGCCCCCGGCGCCCAGCTGGAATTGCGCTTGCCGCTGACCGTCAGCCTCCACGGCAAGCAACACCAATACACCACTGAACTGTTGGCGACCCGCCTCGATGACCGGCGCTTTCAAGTGGTCACGCTGGAGCCGCTGGTGATCAACGCTGAAGATTTCGACCTGGCCCCAGGGCTGGACAGTTTGCGCAAGGTCGCCGGTTTGTCGGCCATCAGTCTGTCGGTGCCGGTGAGTGCGGTACTGATTTTCACGGCGCGCTGACATGGCCGGTGCCGTATTTCCGTGGCGTGAAGGCAATCACTTTGAATTGCTGATCGACGGTCCGCAGTTCTTTCCGCGCATGTTGGTGGCGATTGCCCGTGCCGAAGAACAGGTCGAACTGGAGCTGTATCTGGTGGAGGCGGGGGCCTGCGCCGAGGCGATGGTCCAGGCGTTGGTGCAAGCCGCCGAGCGCGGTGTGCGGGTGCGTTGCCTGTTCGATGACTATGGCAGCCTCGCCTTCACCCTGAACCTGCGCCAACGCTTGATGGCGGCGGGGGTGGAACTGCGTTTCTACAATCGCTTGAGCTGGCGGCGTTGGGTCGGCAATTTCTATCGCGATCACCGCAAGTTGTTGCTGGTCGATCAACGTCTGGCGGTGGTCGGCGGCACAGGCGTGACCGACGAATTCTGGACCCCGGGCGAAGACACCAGCGAATGGCACGAAGTGATGGTGGAAATGACCGGCCCGCTGGTGCTCGACTGGCAATTGCTGTTCGACCGTCAATGGATCGCCAACCGCCACCGCCGTGCCTGGAAACCCGCCTCGCATTTCGGCCTGCCGCGTTTGCCGCGCGTGCCGTCCATGGGCGAAGGCATGGGCCGCGTGGCCTATGCCGACGCCCGCCAGCACCGGGACATCCTGCAGTCGTTGTTCCGTGCCTTGAACAGCGGCCAGCAGCGCATCTGGCTGGCCACGCCGTATTTCCTGCCGACCTGGAAAGTCCGTCGCTCGTTGCGCAAAGCCGCCGCGCGCGGTATCGACGTGCGCCTGCTGCTGACCGGGCCGCGCACCGATCACCCGTCGGTGCGCTACGCCGGGCATCGCTACTACCCGCGCCTGCTCAAGGCCGGGGTGAAAATCTTCGAGTACCAGCCGTGTTTCCTGCACCTGAAAATGGTGCTGGTGGACGACTGGGTGAGCATTGGTTCGTGCAATTTCGATCACTGGAATTTGCGCTTCAACCTCGAAGCCAACCTTGAAGCGCTGGACCCCGGATTGACGGCGGCAGTGGCGGCGAGTTTCGAGAAGGACTTTGCCCTGAGCCAGGAAGTCAGCCTGGAGGAATGGCAACGCCGGCCATTGTGGCGGCGGATCAAGCAGAGGGTGTGGGGCTGGGTGGATCGGGTGGTGGTGAATCTGCTGGATCGGCGGGGCTAACCACCCACACCGACGACCTCCTGTAGGAGCGAGGCTTGCCCGCGAAGACGGCATCACATTCGACGAAGATGTTGAATGTGATGCCGTCTTCGCGGGCAAGCCTCGCTCCTACAAGGGCGGGTTGATCGTTCCCACGGTGTTACAGCAATTCAAAGCTCTGCTGCGTCACGTCCTGGGAGTCCAGGCCGATCTGCACGTTGAACTTGCCCGGTTCGGCGCCGTACTTGAGCTGGGCGTTGAAGAACTTCAGGTCGTCTTCGGTAATGGTGAAGTGCACGACTTTCTGTTCGCCGGCCTTGAGCATTATTTTCTGGAAGTTCTTCAGTTCCTTGACCGGGCGGATCATCGAGCCGGTCACGTCCTGGATGTACAACTGCACCACGGTTTCGCCGTCACGCTGGCCAGTGTTTTTCACCATGACGCTGGCGTCGAGCTTGCCGGTCTTGTTCAGGGTGGTCGACGACAGGGCCATGTCTTCCACGCTGAACGTGGTGTAGCTCAGGCCGAAACCGAACGGAAACAGCGGCCCGGTGGTGTCATCGAAATACTGCGAGGTGTAGTTGCCCGGTTTGCCCGGCGTGAACGGCCGGCCGATGCTCAGGTGGTTGTAGTAGGTCGGAATCTGACCCACCGAACGCGGGAAGGTGATCGGCAATTTGCCCGACGGGTTGTAGTCGCCGAACAGCACGTCGGCGATGGCGTTGCCACCTTCGGTGCCGCTGAACCAGGTTTCCAGGATCGCGTCGGCCTGGTCTTTCTCTTCGAGAATCGACAGCGGACGGCCGTTCATCAACACCAGCACCAGCGGTTTGCCGGTGGCTTTCAACGCCTTGATCAACTCGCGCTGGTTGGCCGGGATGTTCAGGTCGGTGCGGCTCGACGACTCGTGGGACATGCCACGGGATTCGCCAACAGCGGCAACCACAACGTCAGCATCCTTGGCCGCTTTCACCGCTTCGTCGATCAGGTCCTTGGCCGAACGCGGATCATCCACCACTTCCGGAGCATCGAAGTTCAGGAAGTTAAGGTAATCGAGGACTTTCTTGTCGCTGGTGATGTTGGCGCCACGCGCATAGATCAGCGTGGCTTTGTCGGCCACGGCGGCGTTCATGCCGTCGAACAGGGTGACCGATTGCGCCGGCTTACCGGCGGCGGCCCAACTGCCCATCATGTCGATCGGTGCCTTGGCCAACGGACCGACCAGGGCGATCTTCGCGGTTTTCTTCAGGGGCAGGGTGTCGTTCTGGTTTTTCAGCAACACCAGGCTGCGGCGTGCAACATCGCGGGCCTCGGGGCGGTGCAGACGGCTTTCGGCGTAGGTGTCGGCCGGGTCGTCTTCAGCCTTGCCGATGCGCAGGTACGGGTCCTTGAACAGGCCCATGTCGTACTTGGCGGCCAGCACTTCGCGCACGGCGTTGTCGATGTCTTTCTGTTCGATCTCGCCAGCCTTCAACAGCCCCGGCAGCTCTTTGCCGTAGAGGGTGTCGTTCATGCTCATGTCGATGCCGGCCTTGATCGCCAGCTTCGCCGCTTCACGACCGTCCGCCGCGACACCGTGCTTGATCAGCTCGAAAATAGCCCCGTGGTCACTGACCGCCAGGCCCTTGAAGCCCCATTCCTTGCGCAGCAGGTCGTTCATCAGCCAGGTGTTGGCCGTGGCCGGCACGCCGTTGATCGAGTTCAGGGCAACCATCACCCCGCCAGCGCCGGCATCAATCGCGGCGCGGTACGGCGGCAGGTAGTCCTGGTACATCTTGACCGGGCTCATGTCGACTACGTTGTAGTCGCGACCCCCTTCGACCGCGCCATACAAGGCGAAGTGCTTGACGCTGGCCATGATGCTGTCGGCGGCGTTGGCGCCCTGGCCCTGGAAGGCCCTGACCATCACGCCGGCAATGCGCGACACCAGATACGTGTCTTCACCGAAGCCTTCGGAAGTCCGGCCCCAGCGCGGGTCGCGGGAGACATCGACCATCGGCGCGAAGGTGATGTCGAGGCTGTCGGCCGCGGCTTCCTTGGCGGCAACGCGCCCGGAGCGGCCGATGGCGTCCATGTCCCAGCTCGATGCCAGGGCAATGGGGATCGGGAAAATCGTGCGGTGGCCGTGGATCACGTCATAGGCGAAGAACATCGGGATCTTCAACCGGCTGCGCATGGCCGCGTCCTGCATCGGACGGTTTTCCGGGCGGGTAATGGAGTTGAACGTGCCACCGATGTTGCCGGCGGCGATTTCCTTGCGGATCAGCTCCCGAGGCATTTCCGGGCCGATGCTGATCAGGCGCAACTGGCCGATTTTTTCATCGAGGGTCATCTGCTTCATCAGGTTGCTGATGAAAGCGTCCTTGTTCTCTAGAGGTGCAGGGGTCGTGGCGGCCAATACGTGATGACTGGCCAGGCTGACGAACAGGCCCAGCAAACACAGCTTCTTCATGAATAGTTTTCTCAAAGGCCTAAACGGCAGTGAATACGCGCCGATCAGCCAAAATTTAGGGAGCGACTATTGTTGTTCAGGTAAATGCAGCACACTTCTGACGCGTTTCTTGTACTGGGGGCATCTTTTAGCCCATTGCTCCGCTGCAATCCAGTGGCGGCGGCAGATTATGCCCCAAGAGCCTGGTTCAAAGGTTACGGGCAGTTTTTCAACGGATTGTGCACGGGAGCATCACCTACATGAATGTACGACTCAACTATCGCTCAAGCCTGCACGTCGCGGCGCTGATGCTGCTGACCACGCTGCTGACCGGTTGCGGCATCAACAACATCCCGACCCTCGACGAACAGGCCAAGGCCGCTTGGGGCCAGGTGCAGAACCAGTACCAGCGCCGTGCCGACCTGATCCCCAACCTGGTGGAAACCGTCAAGGGCTACGCCAAGCACGAAGAAGACACCCTGACCGCGGTGATCGAAGCCCGGGCCAAGGCGACGTCGATCCAGGTCGATGCCAATACCCTGGACAACCCGGAAAAGCTCAAGCAATTCCAGCAGGCCCAGGATCAACTGACCGGTGCCTTGAGCCGTTTGATGGTGGTGTCCGAACGCTACCCGGACCTCAAGGCCAACCAAAACTTCCTGGCCCTGCAATCGCAACTTGAAGGCACCGAAAACCGCATCGCCGTGGCCCGCCGCGACTTCATCCTCGCGGTGCAGAAATACAACACCGAAATCCGCACCTTCCCCGGTCGGCTGTGGCACAGCGTGATGTACAGCGATTTGCCGATCCGCGAAACCTTCGAAGCCACCAGCCCGGATGCCGATAAAGCGCCGCAAGTTAAATTCTGATGGGCGGCGTACAGCGCGTGCTGCGAGGCACGCTGCTGTCGCTCTGGCTGGTAACCAGTTGCGCCGTGATGGCGCAACAACAGGCTCCAACACCCACGGACGGGTTAGCGTTGCGTCAATCGCAGCCCGTTTCGCAGGTCGAGCCCAAACCGGCCCCCGCGACGGCAATCCCCCTGGAAAGTCTGTTTCCCAAACTGACCGGACGCGTTGTCGACACGGCGCAGTTATTGACACCTTCAGCGGTGGTTTACCTTGAGCAGATGCTCAAGCAACTGGAACAGGCCACGACCGATCAAGTGGTGGTGGTCACGGTCCCGAGCCTGGGTGGCTACAGCATCGAGGAATTCGGTGTGCAACTGGGCCGGCATTGGGGCATCGGGCAGCAGGACAAAAACAATGGCGTCCTGCTGTTGGTGGCGCGCGATGACCGTAAGGTGCGGATTGAAGTAGGGTACGGGCTTGAGGCGCAGATCAATGACATGTGGGCCGGCTTTATCATCAATGAATCGATCGTTCCCTATTTCAAGGATGATCTGTACTCATCGGGGATCATTGCCGGGACTACATCGATCGTAAGAATGCTTGTGCCAACCGACCTGCCGAGGGTGGTCAATCGTTCCGTGGAAAGGAGCTGGCTGGATTCGATTGACTGGAGTTGGTGGGTAAAGCTCGTGTTCTTTTTTGTTTTTCTGGGGATTCCAATCGTGGGGTTTCTCAGATCGTGGCAAGAGGAAGAATATTTTCCGTCCGAGTCTGACAAATACACGCCGGTCGATGATGACGACAGTCCGCCACGACGGGAACCGAAGGCTGACCAGGAATCAAGTTGGAGCTGGATCAGCAGCTCGAGTACCTCCGACGATTCCAGCAGCAGTTCAAGTTCCGATTCGGACTCGGACCGTTTCTCGGGCGGCGGTGGCAGCTTTGGCGGTGGCGGGGCTTCCGGCAGTTGGTAGTGCGCCGGGGTGAACAATTAAGGAAGAGGTGCTGATGGGAATCTTCAAATCCGGCCTGGTGCTGTTGCTCTGGGTTGTTGCGATCACGGCCCAGGCCGAGTTGAAATTCCCGCCGCTGACCGGGCGGGTGGTGGACAACGCGCAGATGATCGAACCGGCGGTGCGCGAGCAGTTGACCCAGCAGCTTCAGGCTCACGAAACCGCCACCGGCGAGCAATTGGTGGTGGTGACGTTGCCGGATTTGCAGGGCACCGACATCGCGGACTTCGGCTATCAACTCGGCCGCGCCTGGGGCATCGGCCAGAAGGACAAGAACAACGGCGCGCTGCTGATCGTGGCCCGTGACGAGCGCAAGCTGCGGATCGAAGTCGGTTATGGCCTGGAAGATCGCCTGACCGATGCCCAGAGTTCGGTGATCATCAACCAGGTGATCACCCCGGCGTTCAAGACCGGCAACTTCAGCAAGGGCATCAGCGACGGGGTTGCGGCGATGCTGGTGGTGTTGGGCGGTAGTTCGCTGGACGAACCCTCCACGGTGTATGAGCCGCGCGGTGATGAGGACAGCGATTTCATCTCGCGGCACCCCGGCGTGTTCATCTTTTTGGTGATGCTGTTCATCCTGACGATTTTCATCTGCCAGATGCTCGGTATCCTGCCGGCCGGTCGCGGCGGCTCCGGTGGTTCGGGAGGCGGTTTCGGCGGTGGTGGGTTTGGTGGCGGCGGTGGAGGTGGCGGGGGCTTCAGCGGTGGCGGAGGCAGTTTCGGGGGCGGCGGTTCGTCGGGCGGCTGGTGACAATAATAATGAGCGAGCGTTTATAACCATGGCATTACTGACTGAACACGAACAACGCAAAGTCGCCGAGGCGATTGCCCGGGTCGAGCGCGAAACCGACGCCGAACTGGTGACGGTGCTCGCGGCCCGCGCCGACGACTACGTGTACATCCCGCTGCTGTGGGCGAGTTTGCTGGCGTTGGTGGTGCCGGGTGTCGTGCATTACCTGACCGGCGTGCTGACCCTGCACAGCCTGTTGCTGGTGCAATGGGCGAGTTTTATCGTGCTGTGCCTGGTGTTCCGGATTCCGAAAATCACCACGCATCTGATCCCGCGCCGGGTTCGTCACTGGCGCGCCTCGAACCTGGCCCGGCGGCAGTTCCTGGAGCAGAACCTGCACCACACCGTGGGCAGCACCGGGATGTTGATCTTTGTCTGCGAAGCCGAGCGTTATGTGGAAATCCTGGTGGATGAAGGGATCTCCAGACGCCTGGACAACAAGACCTGGGAAGGGATTGTCGCGGCGTTTACCCAACAGGTGAAACAGGGCCAGACGTTGCAGGGGTTTGTGACCTGCATCGAGGCGTGCGGCGAGTTGCTCAAGGTGCATGTGCCGGTGACGCAGGTGCGCAATGAATTGCCGAATCGGTTGGTGGTGTTGGGCTGATTTCCCCCTGGAGTTGACCCACATTATTGTGGCGAGGGGGCTTGTCCCCGTTGGAGTGCGAAGCGCTCCCAGCATTCTTTCAGTCATACCAAGTCGGCGGGTTTACGACTGCTTCGCAGCCGAACGGGGGCAAGCCCCCTCGCCACAGAAGCTCACCTAGCCTCAGAAATCACGCCGTTGAGCAAATAACCGCGTGTTCCCGAACCCCATCCCCCCTAAAATACCCGCCATTCCCGATTCGCACCGCCCGAGGCCGTTTTCCCCATGTCTGCTACCGCCACTCCCGCCAGCCTCGCGCCGGATCATCACGCCCAGTTCATCGACCTGTTGCAAACCAGCCTCGACGCCAATGCCTTCATCAAACTGGTGCTGGCCAAGTACGTCGGCAGCGAAGTGGATTTGCAGCGGCTGATCATCAAGCAACTCACGGTCAAGGATCAGCCTTGCCTGTCCTTCGTCTACCGCTACAAGACCCGCGACATCACCAAGAACTTCCCGCTGGCCGAAGGCGTGGCGACCATCGCCGGGCTGTTGCCGGAGGCGTTCAAAAATGCGCATTTACTCTCCCTGACCGACGAAGCCCAGCTCGAATACAGCAAAAAGGGCAAGTCTTCGCTGTTCAAGAGCAAACCCCAGCAATTGCGTGAAGTGCCGTCCGCCGAGCATAACCGCGAGAAAAACCGCTTCCTCGACCTGAACCGGCCGTTCCTCGCCGACCTGGGCGTGACCAACAGCAAGCACGAGCTGATCCCGGCGATGTCGCGCAAGTGGAAGCAGATCAACAAGTTCATCGAAGTGTTCAGCCATGCCCTGACCACTTCGCCACTGGCCCTGGACAAACCGGTGCGCGTGGCGGATTTCGGGTCGGGCAAGGGTTACCTGACGTTCGCGATCCACGACTATTTGCGCAACACCCTGAATGCCGAAGGCGAAGTCACCGGCGTCGAGCTGCGCGAAGAGATGGTCAACCTGTGCAACGCTGCCGCCGCGAAGCTGGAGCATCCGGGGCTGGTGTTCAAGTGCGGCGACGTACGCAGCGTCGCGCCGAGCGAGCTGGACGTGATGATCGCCCTGCATGCCTGCGACATCGCCACCGACTACGCGATCCACACCGGCATCCGCTCCGGCGCCTCGATCATCATGTGCTCGCCGTGCTGCCACAAACAGATCCGCCTGCAAATTCAGAGCCCGGCGCTGCTCAAGCCGATGCTGCAATACGGTTTGCACCTGGGCCAGCAGGCGGAAATGGTCACTGACAGTTTGCGCGCGTTGTTCCTTGAGGCCTGCGGCTACGAGACCAAGGTGTTCGAGTTCATCTCGCTGGACCACACCAACAAGAACAAGATGATCCTGGCGGTCAAACGCGCCGAACCGGTGGACCCGGCGCAGCTGTTGGTGAAGATTCAGGAGTTGAAAGATTTCTATCAGATCACCGAGCATTGTCTGGAAACATTGCTGCGTTCCGACGGCTACCTCTGATCGCCACACCCCTGTAGGAGCAAAGCTTGCTCGCGATAGCGATCTTGAGCGCCATCGCGAGCAAGCTTTGCTCCTACAGGCGAAGGCGATTTTGAAGACGCCTTCGCCGGCAAGCCTGGCTCCTACAAGAGCTATGCTGTGGCCACCTGCGCCGGTTTAACCGCCGTCTTGCGCCCGAGCATCACCGTCACAATCACCCCACCCGCAAACAGCCAGGTAATCGGCTCGATGTGTTCGCCAAAAAACAACGCCGAAAACGCAATCGTGAAGAAGATCTGCAACAACTGGATCTGACTGACCCGCGCAATCCCGCCCATCGCCAACCCGGCGTACCAGGCAAAGAAACCGATGAACTGCGAGAACAGCGAGACGTAGCCAAACGCCCACCAGGTCTTGGCCGAGATCTCGCCCTGATGTTGCAGCGCCAGGTACGTCACCGGCCCGATCAACAGCGGCGTCGACAGCACCAGCGCCCAGCAGATCACCTGCCAGCCGCCCATTTCCTTGGCCAACCGGCCGCCCTCGGCATAGCCCAGACCGCCCACGGCAATCGCCCCGAGCATCAACAAATCACCGGCCTGAATGCTGCCGGCGCCGCTGATCAGCGCATAACCGAGCACCAACGCGCTGCCCAGTGCGGCGCAGGCCCAGAACGCTTTGGACGGGCGCTCATGGGACAGCCACGCGGCATACAGCGCCACGCACAGCGGTTGCAGGCCGTTGACCAGCGCACCGTGGGACGCTGGCAAGGTTTGCATGGCCCAGGCTGACAACACCGGGAAACCGAGAATCACCCCGGCGATCACCAGGGTCAGGCCTTTGACCTGTTTCCAGGTCGGCCACTTCTCACGCCGCCACAGCAACAGCATCGCCGCCGGCACCGCCGCAAACAACGCACGGCCCAGGCCGTTGAGCAGCGGGTGGATTTCCTGCACCACGATGCGGGTGAAGGGCAGGGTGAGGCTGAAGATGACGACGCCGAGCAGGCCGAGGGCCATGCCGGTGTTTTCGCGCGAGGACATGATGGGCAACCAGGATTCAGGGTGATTGGACGTGACTTCATCTAGCCACAAACCGCGGCGATTGCTCTGTTACAGCTAGGTGCGGAAATATCCGTACAGTTTGCCGCGATCCCTGTGGCGAGGGGGCTTGCTCCCGTTGGACTGCGCAGCAGTCCTCTTCTTTTTTAAGGTCAAGAGAGGGGCCGCTTCGCAGCCCAGCGGGAGCAAGCTCCCTCGCCACAAAAGCTCATTGGCGGTAGTAACCGGTTATTACCCGCCCCCTCAGATTAGGACTACCGTGAAGACTCCTGCACGCCCACGTATTCCCAGAGGAGTCCTTCCCATGGCTGCCAAGAAAATCCTGATGCTGGTCGGCGATTACGTCGAAGACTACGAAGTGATGGTGCCGTTCCAGGCGCTGCTGATGGTCGGCCACACCGTGCACGCCGTGTGCCCGGACAAGACCGCCGGTCAGACCGTGCGCACCGCGATCCATGACTTCGAAGGCGACCAGACCTACAGCGAAAAACCCGGTCACCTGTTTGCCCTGAACTTTGACTTCGCCAAGGTCAAGGCGGCCGATTACGACGCACTGCTGGTGCCGGGCGGTCGTGCGCCGGAGTACCTGCGCCTGAACGAAAAAGTCCTGGAACTGGTGCGCGATTTCGACAAGGCCGGCAAGCCGATCGCCGCCGTGTGCCATGGCGCGCAACTGCTCGCCGCGGCGGGGATCCTCGAAGGACGCGAATGCAGCGCCTACCCGGCGTGCGCCCCGGAAGTGCGGCTGGCGGGCGGTACGTTCATCGATATCCCGGTGACGGAAGGCCACGTACAAGGCAATCTGGCCACTGCGCCCGCCTGGCCGGCCCACCCGAACTGGCTCGCCGGTTTCCTCGGCTTGCTGGGCACTAAAATCACGCTGTAACGAGGGACTTTTGCATGTGCGAGCTCTACGTCAAGGCCGATCCGATCCTCTACGAATCGCGCTCCCGCTCGCTGCGCATCTGCGGGGTGGTCACCACCCTGCGCCTGGAGAATCAGTTCTGGGACATCCTCAGCGAAATCGCCGAAGTCGACGGCATGACCACCAACCAGTTGATCGCCAAGCTGTATGAAGAGGTGATGGACTATCGCGGCGAGGTGGTGAATTTTGCTTCGTTCTTGCGGGTGAGTTGCATGCGGTATTTGAGTCAGCGGCGGGGGATGGCGCCGGGGTTGTCGGTGGTGCGTTCGGCGGCCAAATAGTTTATTGACCTTGCGGGCCTCTTCGCGGGCAAGCCTCGCTCCTACAGGTTTGGTGGTGTTCGATCATTTCGCGGACACCACAAAACCCTGTAGGAGCGAGGCTTGCCCGCGAAGACGTCAGCCCAGGCGCCACAAACCCCTGATCAGAAGAACCGCGTCACACTCACTTTGGCATTGCGCCCCTGGCTATACGCCCGATCCCCACTCAACGCAGACCCGAGGAAGACGCGGCAGGCAAAAACACCTCACATGCGACTGCAAGATATTCTCATGTGAGGTGTTTCAGCGTGCTTCGATGCGTAGTTGGCCATCGGCGAGGGTGACGGTTTTCACCGGAATCAGCGCCGGCAGCGCGTTGAGCAAGGCATCGGGATCATTGACGTCGAGGTCGCCGGAGACCTTGAAGCGCCCCAGTTTCCCATCGGCCAACAGCACCGGGTGGGCGCGATACAGGTTCAACTCATCCACCAGGCTGGCCAGTTCGCGATTGCGAAATGACAAGTGCCCGCTGCGCCAGTCCGCCACTTGCCCGTCGGTCAGCGTCTGCTGCTGCAGGGTGCCACTGGCCAGGTCAAACGCGGCCTGCTGTTGCGCGCCGAGCTGGGTTTGGGTCTTGCTGTCCGGGGCAAACGCGACCTGGCCGTGGGCGACGCTGACCACCACGTGCCTGGGCGTGCGCCGCACATCGAAAGCGGTGCCGACCACCCGCACCGTCGATTCACCGGTATGCACCCACAGCGGTCGCTCTTTATCCGGCGCCACTTCCAGATAAATCTGGCCCTGGTCGAGATAAACCTGGCGCTGCTGACTGTCGAAATCGATGCGCAAACGCGTATTGGCGTTGACCGACAAGGTGCTGCCATCCGGCAGATTGAACGTGCGCGAGCCTTTGGCCTGGGCCGCGATTTGTTGCTGATAGACGCCATGGGGCGTGCCGAGGTTGAACGCCAGAACGGCGCAGACCAACGCCGCCGCAATCGCCAGGGCTGGGCGCCAGACATTCGGTTTACGCCGCAGGCTGATCGGCGCCGGTTTGTTCTGTTGCTTGAGTTCGGCCAGGTCGGCCCACAGTTCTTCGAAGGCGCGGTAGGCCTTGGTGTGTTCCGGTACGCACATCCACAGCTCGAAAGCTTCGCGGTCGGCGCTGCCGTGCTCCTGGCGATTGCGCACAAACCAGCTGGCGGCCTGGGCGTCGATGCCGTCATCCGGCAGATCAATATCACGATTCATTCTGGCTGCTCCGTGCCTTTTTCGTGGTCCAGGCGTTGCTTGCAATGCAGCAGGGCGAAGGCGATGTGTTTTTCCAGCATGCTCAGGGAAATACCCATGCGTTGCGCGAACTGTGCCTGACTCAGGCCTTCAAAGCTTTGCAGCATAAGGGCTTCGCGGCGGCGCGGCGAGGGTTCTACGAGCACACCTTTGAGTTGCTTCAGGCGTTGCGCGCCGGTCATGTACGCCGCGTCACTGGGGTTATCCGTGCGTTTGCGCAGGTAATTCAGGATGTCCCCGTAGAACCGGCGAAAGGAATCAGCCGACAGCGGGTCGGGCGTGAGGCGAGACATGGAGATCCTGCTTGAGGCGCGGGTGCAGAAAGGTTGCGGGTGGCTGCCGCGTGAGGTCTGTTCTCAAACAGTGGATAAACCCCATGGAAGGTCTTTACTGTCAGGCAACTTTGGTTGGATCAATCGACAGGAGTGGCACCATGTCTGGATGGTATGAGTTGAGCAAAACCAGCACCGGTCAGTTTCGCTTTGTGCTCAAAGCAGCCAATGCCGAAACCATTCTGAACAGCGAGCACTACACCACCCGCGCCGCTGCCGATGGCGGCATCGCCTCGGTGCAGAAAAACAGCCCGCTGGATGAACGCTACGAGAAAAAGACCACCAAGGATGGCCATCCTTACTTCAACCTCAAGGCCGGTAATCACGAGATCATCGGCAGCAGCGAGGCGTACTCCAACGATGCCGCGCGGGAGAAGGGGATTGCCAGTGTGAAGGCCAACGGGCCGACGACGGTGATCAAGGACAAGACATTGCCGGTGCTTTGACGCGAGATCGTTCCCACGCGCAGCAAAGGAATGCCTCCAGGGACGCTCCGCGTTCCAATGGGACACAGAGCGTCCCGTGCTGCATTCCTTTGCTGCGCGTGGGAACGATCCTTAAAGAATGAGGAGTGCTTTTGTGGCGAGGGGGCTTGCCCCCGTTCGGCTGCGAAGCAGTCGTAAACCTGCTGGCACCTTTTAACTGAAAGACCGCTGAGGGCCGCTTCGCGACCCAACGGGGGCAAGCCCCCTCGCCACAAGTTTGGTGTTCTCTTCAGACTTCGACTGGAACCGTCAGCTTCGAACTCCCCAGCGCATGTGTCTTGGAATCAAAAAACCTCAACTCAACCCCCGTCCCCTCAAACACTTTCGCGTAATGCCGCTTCTGATGCTGAACAAACGCCTTGCTGCGCGGCTTGATCGACACTGCCACCACCTTCGGTTTCGCCTGGCGCAGCGCATGGATGATGTGGCTGTCCTGCTCGCCCAGCGCATGCCCGAAGATGCACAACCCCTCGCCATGCCCCAATAACTGGTCATAACAGAACGACAAATAATCCGAACTGCGGATGGTCTTGAGCTTGTCCTGCGCCGGGCCTTCGTTGACGAACAGCGGCACGTCGTCCAGGGTCTTGATGGTGTTGTTGATCGCAAAACTGCCGAGCAACGTGCCCTCGGTCGACTTCAATTTGCGCGCCGTGCCGTCCTGGTTGCGCACCAGGTGCAGGCCACCGTGCAGGTACAGCAAACGGGTTTTATCGGTGGCGCTGGCGCTCAAGTCGAAGCTCGGTTCATTGCCGTGAAACAGGTCAGTGATGGCTTCCGGCTGGTGCTGGAGCGCCCAGTTGCCGAGCAGATCGTAGTTGGTGGTGAACACCGTCCGATAGCGGCCCATCTCTTGATTGATCGTCGCCAACGTCGAAGGCACCACCAGCCGCCACGGGATGTGCACCGCGTGCACGGTGTTGATCAGCGCTTCCTTGATCGCGTAGTAGCGATTGCGCGGTGCGGCGGAGCTGACGGCCAGGGCCTTGTTGACGCGGCTGGTGATTTTCAGCGCGCTCAGCACTTGTTCGAAACTGCGGGTTTGCAGCGCATCGAACACGCTCAGCTCGGACTGGCTCAGGGGTTTTTCTTCGACGGTGCGGGCGTTTTCGAACAGCGAGTCGTAACCGAAGTCATCCCACACCGCACGGCTGGCGCCGTTGCCCAGCAGCAGGCCGCTGAACGAAGCGCTGGTGCGCAAGGCGTTCCAGTCTTCAAGTTGGGCATCGACATCCTGGAAATCGGTCATTGCGTTGGTCGTCTCAAAAAGCGAAGGGTCTGATGGGCGGCGACTTTATCACGACCCGCACTTGAGCCAGATCAACATACGCCGTGACTGATCGGTCGATCCTGTGCACATCCGCTGAATCGGAGCTGTCGATTCGGCCCCTCGCAGGAGATTCGCCATGAGCAGCACGTTTTTCATCCCCGCCGTGAACATCATGGGCAGCGGTTGCCTCGACGAAGCCATGGACGCCATCCGCAAGTACGGTTTTCGCAAAGCGCTGATCGTCACTGACGTCGGGCTGGCCAAGGCTGGCGTGGCGGCGATGATCGCCGAGAAGCTGGCGATGCAGGACATCGATTCGGTGATCTTCGACGGCGCCAAGCCCAATCCGAGCATCGCCAACGTCGAACGCGGCCTGGGCCTGCTCAAGGAAAGTAACTGCGATTTCGTGGTGTCCCTGGGCGGCGGTTCGCCCCACGACTGCGCCAAAGGCATCGCCCTGTGCGCGACCAACGGCGGGCAGATCCGCGACTACGAAGGCGTCGATCAGTCCGAGAAGCCGCAACTGCCGCTGATCGCGATCAACACCACCGCCGGCACCGCCAGCGAGATGACCCGTTTCTGCATCATCACCGACGAATCGCGCCACGTGAAAATGGCCATCGTCGACCGCAACGTCACGCCGCTGCTGTCGGTCAACGACCCGGCGCTGATGGTCGCGATGCCCAAGAGCCTGACCGCCGCCACCGGCATGGACGCGCTGACCCACGCCATCGAAGCCTACGTCTCCACCGCCGCCAACCCGATCACCGACGCCTGTGCGCTGAAGGCCATCACCCTGATCAGTAACAACCTGCGCCTGGCCGTGCGCGACGGCAGCGACCTGGCCGCCCGGGAGAATATGGCGTACGCGCAGTTTCTCGCGGGCATGGCCTTCAACAACGCCTCCCTCGGCTACGTGCACGCGATGGCCCACCAGTTGGGCGGTTTCTACGACTTGCCCCACGGCGTGTGCAACGCGGTGTTGTTGCCGCATGTGCAAAGCTTCAACGCACTGGTCTGCGCCGATCGCCTGAGCGATGTGGCCCTCGCCATGGGCGCCGAGATACGCGGGCTCAGCCCGGAAGAAGGCGCGCAAGCGGCCATCGCGGCGATCCGCAGTCTGGCCCGGGACGTGGAAATCCCCGGCGGTTTGCGTGACCTCGGCGCCAAGCTCAACGACATCCCGATCCTCGCCACCAACGCCCTGAAAGACGCTTGCGGCCTGACCAACCCGCGAGCAGCGGATCAGCGGCAGATCGAGGAGATTTTTCGCAGCGCGTTCTAAGCCTTTTTGCCACCCGGCGCGAACCTCACGCAGAGCATCGCGCCCAGGGCCAGCACAACGCACAGCAATGACAACGGCCAGGCCTGCTGACTGGCGATCAGGCTGGCGATGCCGCCAATCACGGCGGCCATCAGTTGATGGATGAAACCGCTCAACGCCATCGCATAAGCCCCGCTGACCGGCGAGCCCTCATTGGCCAGCGACAGGCTGATCGGATAATTCAGCGACTGGCCAAGCACCGCAAAGCAGTACGGCAACCAGAACAGCAGCGCCACCGACGTCCCCGCCACACTCCCCAGCCACATCACCCCGCTGCCGGCCAAAACCAGGCCCACGCCCAGCGTCATCAGCCAATGCTGACCGGTGCGCACGACGAAACGATTGACCCCCAGCGCTCCGAGAAAATACGCCGCGCTGATCGGCCATCCCAACAACCCGTATTCCACGGCGGTCCAGTTGAACGGTCCTTGCAGGATCAATGGTGCGGCGGTGTTGAACGCGATGATCACACCGTAACCCAGGCCACCGGCGAGGGCCGGCAGCAGAAACGCTCGATGACGCAAGATGCGCCAGTAGCTTGGCCAACTGGAGGCCGGGCGGGGTTCGTCCGTCAGTACCGGGAACGCGACCCGCGCCACGATCCCGGCCATCAGCAGACTCACCCCACCCAACAGATAAAAAATCGCGGGCCAACCCAGCGCCACCTGGATGATCGACCCCAGGTACTGCCCGATCCCCAGCGCCACTACAAAGGAAATCGAAATCCACGACAGCGCCTTGGCCAGCAAGTCGCCGCGAAAACTGTCGCGGATCAGCACCCGGGCCATCACCGAAATCCCGCTGGCGCCAACGCCCTGGAGCAAGCGAAGGAACAGGAACGACTCCAGCGTCTGGCCCAGGGGCAGGGCCAGGTTGCCGACCCCATAGATGCCAAGCGCCGCGAGCAATACCGGTTTACGCCCGATGCGCTGGCCCAGGCTGCCCCAGAACAACATCGGCAGCGCCATGCCGATCAGGTACACCGCCAACCCCCACGACACTTGCGACGCATCGGCGGACAAATGCCGGGCGATCTCCGGCAATGCAGGCAGGTAAATGCTCATGCCCAATTGCGCGAGGAAAACCGTGCTGCAGGTGACGAGGAGGGTGGTGCTGCTCTTCATGGCATCTTCCCTGGGTTTCAGTGGCCGACATCCTGGCCGTGGGTGCGCAACAGTTCGCTGATGAGTTCACAAAAGTGGCGGATCAACCCGGGCTCCATGTCGGCCCGCAGGGTAATCCGGATGGCCGCCTGACCTTGCGCCACCACCGGGAAAAACACCGCCGAAGTGAAGAAGCCGAGGTTGGCCAACTCGGTCGCCAGGCGGTTGGCCAGCGCCGCTTCACCACAGCGGATCAAGCGAATCGCCATGTTGCTGCGGTGCTGCTCGGTGCGGATCAGGCTGTCAAAGAGCCGGATATTAACCTGAAGTTTTTCCTGCAATGCGGTGAATTCCGCCGTGCGATGCAGTTTGATCGAGGCCCGGCCGGCACCGATTGCCGCACTGTTCAGGCTTTGCGACCAATTGCTCGGGCCGCCGTAACGTTGAATCAGTTTCCTCTGCCGTTCGTTGCCGAACATCACCAGGCCACCGCTGGCGCCGAACGATTTGGCCAGTGACGCGACGATCAGGCAGTCATCGTCAAGGGCTTGCAGCCTCGGACGGACCAGGCCGGCGCCGGACGTGCCGACGGCGGAGAGGGCGTGGGAATCATCCAGGTAGAGAAACAGCCCGTAGCGATCCTTCAGGTACAACAGACTGTCCAGGTCCGCCACCCCGCCCATGCTGTAGGCGCCGTCGGCGACATACGCGACCGTGCCGTGCTGCTGGCACTGCTTTTCCAGGAAGTCCATGTCGTTATGCGGGCTGGTCACCACCCGGGTTTCGTCGGCACACGCGGCCTTGAGGTGGTTCATCGAGTAATGCGCCAAGCGATCGAACACCATCACCGGCGGGCGGTTTTCAGTGAACACGCCGCTGGCCAGCAGCGGCAGGATCCCGGCACTCGCCGCGCTGCACGACAAGGTGCTCAGGCATCGGGCACCGAACAGGTCGGACAGTTCGCTTTCGTACTGGTCCAGGATTGCCAGTTTGCAGCGGTTTTTCGAATTGGCGACGCGCAGGGTGCCGGTTTCCCACAAGGTGCTCATGGCGCCTTTGAGCAAGTCGGGGTGGTGATCCAGGCCCAGGTAGGACGTGGTGCAGAAGTGATGAAACGCCCGTCCGTACTGGTCGACCATGCGGTTGGCGCTGCGGATGTCGACGTTGAGCCCCGCGACTTTTCCGGCTTCGGCGGTTTCCCAGTCGTAATCGGCCAGGGCGATCAGTTTTCGATAATTGGTGAAGGTGTTGGCTGTCTGGTCCATAGAGAGTGTTGCTCCTTGTGTGATACAGCGTGTTTGTGTGTTTCCAGACTTTACGGAATGCGGCGGGAGCGTTGAATCGGCCGATTCCTGCATGTTTGAGTGTTACAAGAGATTTACGTGTAGGACGGTGGCGTGTGAGGCTGTGGGCTAAAACCGGGCTATCCTGCCGACTCAGCCGAACCCACGCCATCGAGCCCACCCATGCTGCAAAAAAGCCTGATCCGCCGCCTCGACCTGATCACCCTGCAGTTATTCGTCGCCGTCCACGAAGAGGGCACGCTGACCCGTGCTGCCACGCGAGAAGCGATCGCAGTGTCGGCGGCCAGCAAGCGTTTGATGGAGTTGGAGGAGGCGTTCGGCATCAGTCTGTTCGTGCGTCAGGCCAAGGGCATGACCCTGACGCCGGCCGGGGAAACCCTGTTGCACCATGCCCGGCAGATGTTGTTCAACGTCGAGAAAATGGGCCTGGAATTGGGCGAGCACAGCCACGGGATTCGCGGGTATGTGCGGATGCTGGCGAACCTGTCGGCGATCATTCAGTTCTTGCCCGAAGACTTGCGGGACTTCTCCGAGCGGCATCCGCAAGTGAAGACCGACCTTGAGGAGCGTCCCAGCAGCGGGGTGATTCAAGGCGTGCTGGATGGTGTGGCGGACCTGGGGATCTGCTCCAGTGACAGCGATGTCAAAGGCCTGCACAGCGTGCTGTATCGCCAGGACAAACTGGTGGTGTTGATGCCGCCGGATCATCCCTTGGCCAGCCGTGAAACCCTGGCCTTCGCCGATACCCTGGACAGCGATTACGTCGGCCTGCATGCCGCCAGCTCGATCAACATGCGCACCCACGCGGCGGCGCGCAAGGCGGGCAAGGTGCTGCGGTTGCGGATTCATGTGCCGGGGTTTGATGCGATGTGCCGGATGGTCCAGGCCAACATGGGCATCGGCATCCTGCCGCAAAAGGCCTATGAATTGTTTGGCCGGGCGCTGGGGTTGCACGCGGTGCCGTTGACCGATGACTGGTCGGATCGGGCGTTGATTCTGGTGGTGCGCGATGAAGCGGGGTTGTCGCCGGTGAGTCGGATGTTGTTTGAGCAGTTGCGCGGGCATACCTGATAGATCGTTGTTGGATGGGCCGGCCTCTTCGCGGGCAAGCCTCGCTCCTACAAGGGCAGCGCCCGGCGTGAAACACCACCAAACCTGTAGGAGCGAGGCTTGCCCGCGAAGGCGGACCTGAGGTCGCGGTAATGTCGGCCGAGCGTTCGCGTTTCACGAACGCCCATTGCCAACTGAAGGTTGGATTCCTTACCCCCCGGTCCTCTAGCCTTGGCACATAGTCCAAGAATAAGAGGTACCCCGCGATGACTGCCCCCCTGAGTGCAATCAAGGTGATCGAGATCGGCACGCTGATCGCTGCACCGTTTGCTGCGCGCATGCTCGCCGAGTTTGGCGCCGAGGTGATCAAGATCGAAGCCATGGGCCAGGGTGATCCCCTGCGCAAATGGCGAAAACTGCACGAGGGCACCTCGCTGTGGTGGTACCTGCAATCGCGCAACAAGAAGTCTCTTGCGCTCAATCTCAAATCCCCTGAAGGCATCGAACTGGTCAAGCAATTGGCGACCAGCGCCGACGTGCTGATCGAGAACCTGCGCCCCGGCGCCCTGGAAAAACTCGGCCTGGGCTGGGACGTGCTGCACGCCCTCAACCCCAACCTGACCCTGGTGCGCATTTCCGGCTACGGCCAGACCGGCCCGTACCGCGACCGTCCGGGCTTCGGCGCCATCGGCGAGGCCATGGGCGGGATTCGCTACACCACCGGTACCCCCGGTTCACCGCCGGCCCGGGTCGGTGTCAGCCTCGGCGATTCCCTGGCGTCGTTGCATGCGGTGATCGGCGCGCTGATGTCGCTGCTGCGGGTCAAGACCGGGCAGGGCGGTGGGCAAGTGGTGGACGTGTCGTTGGCCGAAAGCGTGTTCAACGTCATGGAAAGCCTGGTGCCGGAATACGACATGCAGGGCCACATTCGCGAACGCAGCGGCGGGGCGTTGCCGGGCATTGCGCCGTCGAATACCTACCTGACCGCCGATGGTGCTTATGTGGTGATTGCCGGCAACAGCGATCCGATCTACAAGCGCTTGATGAACGTGATCGGTCGCAGCGATCTGGCCGACGCCCCGGAATTCGCCCACAACGACGGCCGCGCCTTGAAAAGCAATGTGCTCGACGCCGCCATCACCCACTGGACCAGCAGCCTGCCCATCGATGACGTGCTGGCCGCGCTCGAAGCCGCCGAAGTCCCGGCCGGGCGCATCTATTCGGTGGCCGATATCGTCGCCGATCCGCACTACCAGGCGCGGGACATGCTGCTCAACGCCGACCTGCCCGGCGGCGCCACGGTGAAGATGCCGGGCATCGTGCCCAAACTCTCCGAAACCCCCGGCGGGGTGAACTGGTCCGGGCCGCAACTGGGTCAGCACACCGACGGCATCCTTGCCGGGCTGGGCCTGACCGGCTCCGACATCGAACGGCTGAAAGCCGCAGGAGTGGTGCAATGATCACTGACTTTTCCCAGACGCTGATCGTGCAGGAAGTCTCGCCGCGCGACGGTTTGCAGATCGAGCCGACCTGGGTTGAAACCGCTGACAAAATTGCGCTGATCGATCAGCTGTCGCTGGCTGGGTTCAGCCGGATCGAGGCGGGATCGTTCGTCTCGCCCAAGGCCATTGCGGCGTTGCGCGATGGCGAGTTGGTGTTCAAGGGCATCACCCGGCAACCGGGGGTGATCTACGTCGCATTGATCCCCAATTTGAAAGGCGCGCAACGGGCGTTGGCGACAAGGGCGGATGAACTGAATCTGGTGATGTCCGCCAGCCAGACCCACAACCTGGCCAACATGCGCATGCGCTGTGAAGACTCATTGGCGGCGTTCGGCGAGATCGTGCAGTACGTCGACGGCACACAGGTGCGCCTCAACGGCAGCATCGCCACCACGTTTGGCTGCCCGTTCGAAGGCAAGATCGATGAGGATCGCGTGCTGCAAATCGTCGAGGCCTATCAGGAACTCGGCATTCAAGGCATCACCCTGGCCGACACCACCGGCATGGCCAATCCGCGGCAAGTGGATCGACTGGTGCGGCGGGTGTTGCAGCGGGTGTCGCCGGCGGACCTGACCCTGCATTTCCACAACACCCGCGGTCTCGGTTTGTGCAACGTGCTGGCCGCCTACGAGGCCGGCGCCCGCCGCTTCGACGCCGCGCTCGGCGGCCTCGGCGGTTGCCCGTTTGCCCCGGGCGCCTCGGGCAATATCTGCACCGAAGACCTGGTCAACCTGTGCGATGAAATCGGCATCCACACCGGCATCGACCTGCCGCTGCTGCTGAAACTGTCCCGAGGCTTGCCAGCGCTGGTGGGCCACGAAGTGCCCGGCCAACTGGCCAAGGCCGGACGCAACTGCGACCTGCACCCAAGCCCATCCTGACACCACCGAATACTCCCTGTAGGAGCGAGGCTTGCCCGCGAAGAGGCCCTCACATTCAACATCATCGTTGACTGACACACCGCCTTCGCGGGCAAGCCTCGCTCCTACAGAAAAACGATTACAAACCAGACAACAAAAACAATCGGACACCCACGGGCAGTCCGCCTGGAGAAACCCCATGAGCCTCAACGTACTGGAGGCGGGCGCGAGCCCGTCCGTTAGCCACGATGTCGAAAAAGCCCTGGTCAGCAAAGTCGCCTGGCGCCTGATGCCGCTGATCATGGTCTGCTACCTGTTCGCATTTTTCGACCGCATCAACATCAGCTTCGCCAAGTTCCAGTTGCAGACCGACCTGAGCCTGAGCGACACCGCCTACGGCCTCGGCGCCGGGTTGTTCGTGGTCGGTTACGTGCTGTTCGAGGTGCCGAGCAACATGATGCTGTACAAGGTCGGCGCCCGGCGCTGGATCGCCCGGATCATGATGTCCTGGGGCGTCGCCACCGCCGCCATGGTCTTCGTCAACAGCGAATGGCAGTTCTACGCGCTGCGCTTTGTGATCGGCGCGATGGAGGCCGGTTTTGCCCCCGGCGTGCTGTATTACCTGACGCTGTGGTTCCCGCAGCACTATCGCGGGCGCATCACTTCGATGCTGTTTTTGTCCTCGGCATTTGCCGGTCTGGTCGGCGCACCGTTCTCCGGTCTGGTGCTGCAACACCTCGACGGCTTCATGGACATGCGCGGCTGGCACTGGCTGTTCCTGCTCGGCGGCGTGCCCTGCATCGTTCTCGGTTTGCTGGTGCTGAAATTGCTCAAGGACCGCATCGAAGACGCCCATTGGCTGACCGCTGCGGAGAAAACCCTGCTGGCCAGCCGCATCGCTCACCATGAACCGCACAAGGGCGGCGGCTCGCTGCTCGCGGCGTTGAAGATTCCGGGGTTCCTGACCTTGGGGCTGATCTACTTTCTGATCCAGGTCGCGTCCTACGGCTTGAATTTCTGGGCACCGCAATTGATCCGCAGCGCGGGTACCGAAAGCCCGGTGAAGATCGGTTTGCTGACCGCCATTCCCTACATCTGCGGGGCGATCAGCATGGTGGTGATCGGGCGCTTGTCTGACGCCACCGGCGAACGCCGCAAGTTTGTCGCCGGCCTGGTGACGCTGGGGGCGGTCGGGTTCTTCTGTGCCGGGATCTTCGCCAACCACACGACGTTCCTGATTGTCGCGCTGGGCTTGCTCGGTGCCGGGATCATTGCCTGCATCCCGAGCTTCTGGACCCTGCCGCCGAAACTGCTGGCCGGCGCGGGTGCCGGTGCAGCAGGTGGGATCGCCGTGATCAACACCCTCGGCCAGTTTGGCGGCATCGTCAGCCCGGTGATGGTGGGGCGGATCAAGGACCTGACAGGCAGCACCACCCCGGCGCTGTACGTGATTGGCGTTGCGGCGCTGATTGCGGCTGCACTGCTGATGTGGGGCTTGCCGCAGAAGCTGCGCACCCTCGACAAGTTTTAAAAGATCGCAGGCTGCCCCAGCGCCGACAGGGACCACGCATCCCCGTAGGCGCTGGCGCAGCCTGCGATCTTTTGATTTTCAAGAAGTCGCAATCAACGCTTTACCCGATGCTCCACTGAACTGAATCAACACCACCCCCGCCACCAGCAACACCGCGCCCAACACCCGGGGCAAGGTCAACTGCCGCTCCACCAGCCCGAACAGCCCGAAATGATCGAGCAGCATCGAGGCAATCACTTGCCCGGTCAGCGCCAGCACCACAAAGCCCGACGCACCGAGTTTCGGCAGCAACATCACCGCCAGCGCGACAAAGCACACGCCGAACACGCCACCGGCCCACATCCACAACGGCGCCTTGCTGATAAACGCCAACGACGGCAGCGGCAAACGCAGGGCGAGGATGATCGGCAGCAACACCAGCAAACTCACCAGCAACGAGGCCAGCGTCGCCCATAACGGATGCCCGAGGCCGCGACTCAGGTTGGCATTGATCGCACTTTGAAACGGCACCACCGCCCCGGCAATCACCGCCAGCAGCAACAGGCCGGCCCACTGCAACGTACTCATGTTCATGACTCCAACAGGTTTTGCTGGACTCTAGGGTATTCGCCGCGCAAATTTAAATTCCGATTCGCTATGCAGAACATGCAGCAGATGAATGATCTACGACGCATCGACCTCAACCTGCTGGTGATCCTCGACGCCTTGCTCAGCGAGCAGCATGTGACCCGCGCCGCCGAGCGTCTGCACCTGAGTCAACCGGCGGTCAGCCATGCGTTGGGACGCTTGCGCGATCTGCTCGGCGATCCATTGCTGGTGCGCGCCGGCGCCACGCTCGTGCCGACCCCAAGAGCGCTGGAGTTGATCGCACCCTTGGCCGAAGCCCTGGCCCAGGTGCAATCGCTGCTGGCGCCGAACACCTTCGATCCGGCCACCGCCAAACGCACCTTTCGCCTGGCGATGTCCGACTACGGCGCGGCCATCGTCCTGCCGGGGCTGATCCGCACCTTGCGCCGGGAAGCGCCGGGCATCGACCTGCAAATCAGCCACGCCAGCCGCGAAGGCATGCTTGATGGCGTGCTCAACGGTGACATCGACGTCGTGGCGGGGGTGTTCCCGGAATTGCCCAACGAACTGCGCAGCACGCCGCTGTTCGACGAGCACTACGCCTGCCTGGTCGACCGCCACAGCCTGCCCGCCCACGGCACACTCGACTTGCCAACCTACCTGGCCCGGCCCCACGTCCTGCTGGAAATGCGCGGCAGCGGCACCCCGGAAATCGAACGGGCACTAACGGCGTTAAGGGAGCGCCGACGCGTGGCAATCAGCCTGCCGCACTGGAGTGTTGCGCCGGAATTTATCGCCGGGACGGATTTGATCCTGACGGTGGCCTCGCGTGGGTTGCGCGACGTTGATGAAAAGACATTGATCGTCGTGGCGCCGCCGTTTCATATTCCGTCGTTTACCTTTGTGCTGGTCTGGCATAAACGGCGGGGCGGGGATCAGGCGTTGAATTGGTTGAATGGGCGGATTGGGCAGGGGATAAACCCAGTCAGTTAAGCCGATGAGTCACTTGTGGCGAGGGAGCTTGCTCGCGCTGGACTGCATAGCAGTCCCCTTCTTTTTAGGTAAAGAGAGGGCCGCTTCGCAGCCCGGCGGGAGCAAGCTCCCTCGCCACAGGTTCGGTGTCAGGCCTGAATGATCGGTATTGGGCACTGGGCGCCATTTTTCGGCGATTGCATTCAACTCCTCGGTTGTAGCGAAGTCACCTGCATCGGCTTCTTTGATCGCCGCCCGAATGTCCTCCATTTCCCAGGAATGGTTGGTGGAAGTATCGGCGGTGTTAAGTGGCAGATGCTCTGAAAAGTTAGGCATGGAGGTCTCGATTTCACGGCTTGTAACTCGAACATACAATGTGGCCGCGTCGAGTGGCGGTCCGGTCCGTTCTTCTTGTCGTAACAATTTGTTGAGCGGAAGCCGCGCACCGAGGATAGTGCGCGGCAGCATTTGACTGGTTTGAAACACACAAGGAACAGGGAATGACATTGAAGTCTGGCTGGATGGGTTTTGCAGCGCTGTGCGGTCTGGTGATGACGGGGCAGGCGTTTGCCGCGTGTGAGAAGCCGCCGTTTTATGGGGATTTCGGCTATTCGGTCTGTAAGGACTGGCCCGCTTACCCGGGGCTGGCGATTACGGCGATCTCGCAATTCGAGTCGGGTTTTTCGGCCAGCGGTTCCGGTCCCGAGGGCAAATATGATCTCGACCTTGCCGTTGTCTCGGCGGGTGATTCGAAACCGCTGGCGACTTATCACCAGTCGTCCGCGTTCGAGTCGGATGCCATTACCTTTGAAGACCTGCAACTCGATACGGCGCGCTACACGCTTACCCCCAACCTGCGAGCCTTCGGCGTGCGCGCCACGTTCAAGGGCTCGTCACGGGTCAATCCAATGGATGAAACGCTGCTCTCGCTCTACGTCAAAGAGGGCAACACGCTGCGTCCGGTCATGGATCGACTCATCACCTATCAGTACGGCGGTGAATGGGATGGCAATTGTGCCGGCGAGCGTTATGAAATCACTCGAACCCTCGAAATCGGCAAGACCAGCTCCCATGGCTACGCGGACCTGATCGTCAAAACAGTGTCCATGAGCACGGTCGGGAAGGGTGAGGGCGAGGCGTGTGTATCCAACTCCGTGACCGCCAAACCGATACAGACGACGCTTCGGTACGACGGTAAAAACTATGTGTTGCCAGGTGACTTCACGAGCGTTCAATGACTGCGCATCCATCAGGGAAGAACATGATGAGCACACGCAAACTGCTGACCTCTCTCACTGTCCTCGGCCTCATCGCGGCGGCCAACCAGGCACAAGCGGGTTGCGAAGAAGCACCCGCAGACACGCCGTCTGTCACCCTTTGCAAAGTCTGGCCGGCGTATGAGGACCAGACCATTGTCGCCACGACGACGTTCAAGCCGGATTCTCCCGACGGCAACGGCGATGTCGGAAACGTCGATCTGGAGTTGGCGCTCATCCGTTCGTCCAGTGCGAAACCGCTGGCCAGCTACCGTAAAAAAGATGCCTATTCTTCGGACGCCGTGGCGTTTCAAGGCCTGAGCATTGATACGGCACGCTACAAGTTGACGCCGGACGCTCGCGCGTTCGGCATCCGCTCGCGTTTTGAAACACGATCAAGCATCAATTCTTACTACACGAATGAACTGGCGTTGTATTTGCGCGATGGCGCCACCTTGCGCCCCGTGTTGGAAGGGTTGGTGATGTCGACGGGGCGGGGCGAGTGGGACGGCAACTGTGCGGGAGAGGGCGAGCGAACCGAAAGAACCGTCGATATCGGCAACACGCTTCACAACGGCTTTGCGGATCTGGTTGTCAGCTCCACCGTGACGGAGACTCAACGCTTTCTGATGGGTGAAGAGTGCCAGGACAAGGCCAAAAAGTTGAAAACCACTCGAGTCATCCTGAATTACGACGGCAAGCAATACGTCATACCAGAAGCGCTCAGAGGTTAATCACCCATGCTCACCGGCCTCAACCACCTTACCCTCGCGGTCACCGATCTCAATCGCAGCGTCGCGTTCTATCAAGGCCTGCTGCACCTGCGCCTCGACGCGATCTGGGATGCCGGCGCCTATCTCTCGCTGCCGGGCCTGTGGTTGTGCCTTTCCTTCGATCCACTGCGCAAGTCCGAACCTGCCGCCGACTACACCCATTACGCGTTCACCGTCAGCGCTGCGGATTTCACCGTGTTCGTTGAACACTTGCGATCTACCGGGGTGCAGGAATGGCGCGATAACCGCAGCGAGGGCGCGTCGTTCTACTTCCTCGACCCGGATGATCACAAGCTCGAAGTCCATGTCGGGGATCTGGCGTCACGGCTGCAAGCCTGTCGGCAACGGCCGTACGCTGGCATGAAGTTCTTCGACGATCAGTCAGACGCACACCAAGTCCTGAGATAGACTGGCCAGCATTCGCTTAAACAGGAGTTCCCCATGACCCCATCGCTACTAATGGCCGTGCTCGCCTCAGGCTTCATCTACGGCATCACCCCCGGCCCGGGTGTGTTGGCGGTGTTCGGGATTGGCGCGGCGCGGGGGCGACGGGCGGGGGCGGGGTTCCTGTGCGGGCATTTGCTTGGGGATGTGGTCTGGTGCAGCACGGCGCTGATCGCGATTGTCGGCGCCCGGGAAATCGGCAGCACGGCGTTTGATGTATTGGGCGTGCTCAGCGGGCTGTATCTGTTCTGGCTCGGTGTGCGCGCGATTCGCGCTCGCCGCAGCAGCGCTGAAACCCCGCAAGGGCCGGCGCGGCAGCCGTTCTGGCACGGCATTCTGTTCGGCCTGACCAACCCGAAAGCCTACCCGGTGGCCGTGGCGACGTTCACCGCGTTGCTGTCCAGCCGCGCCGAATTGCTCCATTGGTCGATGCTGCCCTGGCTGATTGCCCTGAGCTTCGTGGGCGGATTGCTGGCGTACGCTATTCTCATTGGCATCGTCGGTGCGCGGCAGGTGCGCACCGTGTATCAACGGCATGAGCTGTTGATCACCCGGTTGTGTGGGGTGATGTTCATCGGTTTCGCGATCAACGCCTTGGTGCATGCATTGCCAGGCTTGGTCACGAACAAGGCTTGAGGCTGATCGCAGGGACGCGTCAGCGGCACCGGTCACGGATGGTTTTTCAGCGCTACATGGCCCGGACACGCACCCTGCACCATGACCACTAGAAATTCCGCGCCTTTGGCGAGCTATATCGACCTCTTGCTGGACGCCGTCTGTGCGGTGGATAGGCAAGGTCGCTTTGTATTTGTCAGCGCGGCCTGCGAGCGTATTTTCGGTTACACCCCGGATGAATTGATCGGTCAGCCGATGATCGAGCTGGTACACCCCGCCGATCGCCAGCGCACCCTCGATGCCGCGCGAGAAATCATCGGCGGCGAACCCAAGCTCAACTTCGAAAACCGCTACCTGCGCAAGGACGGCCGGGTGGTTCACATCCTTTGGTCGGCGCGCTGGTCGGAAGTCGATCAACTGCGCATCGCCGTGGCCCGGGACATCACCGAACGCAAACAGGCCGAGTCGCGACAAGCGGCGTTGTATGCGATCTCCGAAGCGGCCCATGCGGCGGAAGATTTGCTGGCGCTGTTCAAACGCATCCACACCATCATCGGCGAATGGCTGCCCGCGCTGAATTTTTCCGTGGCGCTGTATGACGAACACTGTGCGCAGCTGAATTTCCCCTATCACGTCGACGACCGTGAACATCAGCCCGAACTGCCCGGCACCGTCACCGGGCGTTTGTGTGCGGAGGTCATTCGCAACGGCCAGTCGATCCTGCTGACCTCGGAACAAGATCAACTCCCCGAAGGCTTCAAGGCGCTGGTGGCGGGGCAGGATTCCCCGTGCTGGCTCGGCGTGCCGCTGAACTCGCAGAACGGCACCATCGGTGCGCTGATCGTCAAAAGCGAGGCCGGCGGCGAGCGCTACACCGAGCAGGACAAGGAGTTGCTGCAATACGTCTGCGCCCAGGTGGCGACCGCCATCGAGCGCAAGCAGCTGCACGCGCGGCTGCAACACATGGCCCAATACGATCAACTCACCCAACTGCCCAATCGCGAATTGCTCCGCGAGCGGCTCAAATCGTCGCTGGCGCAGGCCCGCTCCGAGGGCGGGCGGATGGCGCTGTTGTACGTTGATCTCGACCGTTTCAAACTGGTCAACGACACCCACGGTCATGCGGTCGGCGATATGTTGCTGCAAGCGGTGGCCAATCGGCTCAAGGGCTGCGTGCGGGAAAGCGATACCGTGGCGCGCATCGGCGGCGATGAATTCGTGGTGCTGCTGCACAGCATCCATGCCGCCAAAGACGCCGACAGCGTCGCCGGAAAAATCCGACAAGTATTGCTGCAACCCCTGCGCCTGGATGGCCACAGCCTGAACATCGAACCGAGTATCGGCGCGGCGATTTATCCTGAGCATGGCCTGGAAGAAAAGCAGCTGTTCCGCTACGCCGACGAGGCGATGTACGCGGTCAAGCGCCTGCGTCACCGGCCGCTCGAAGCCTGAGTTTTCACCACCGTTCGTCGCAATATCCCCGATTTTTTCTAAACCTTTGGCCAGATCGGAATTCTGATCCTATGCGGGCCTGTGCTCGCCGCGATCAACACCAAGAGGTAGAGAATCATGCCTAACTCAAGAAACTCGAACGCGGATAACCATGCCAACGATCGAACGAAGGCGTCTGAAGCCGGTCGCAAAGGTGGGAAAACTACCACCACGACTGTCGACAAAGACCCTGCGAAACCCGATATGGGCCGCAAAGGTGGTCAGAAATCCAAGTAGTGGATAAGGTAGTTTTGATCGAGAGGCGGGAGCGAAAGCTCCCGTTTGAATTTTTTCGAATGGAGGGCGCGACCATGAGCCGGATGGCCACCCGTATACGCAATGCCAGTTTTGCCACGTTGCTGGGCCTGTGCGCCAGCAGCGCTTTTGCCCAGTCGCCTGCCGACTTCATCAACGATGCCTCCGCCAAAGGCATGGCCGACATCGAAGCCAGTCGCCTGGCGCACCAGAAAACCGAATCCAAGGAGGTCAAGGACTACACCGTCGTGGTTATCAACGACCTGACCACCGCCAACCAGCATCTGGCGAAAATCGCCAAGAAGCTCGACCTGCCGGTCGCGCCTCGGGAAGAAGTGATCGATAAGTCCAAAACGATGATCCCCGAAGTGAAGGATGGTCCGACGTTCGACCAGGCCTACGCGGCCAGTCAGGTGCAAAACACCCAGGCTGCTATCGACCAGATCCAGCAGGAAGCGCAGACCACCGACGTTCCGGAAATCAAGGCATTCGCCGAAGAAACCTTGCCCAAACTGCAAAACCATCTGCAGATGGCCAAGGCCCTGCAAGCCAGCCGCTAGCCCCTATGCAGTGCGGGTGACCGAGGTCACCCGCCGAGGATTTCAGCATTGATCCAGGTTCGACTTCGGCTTGTCGCCGCTGGGGGCGACATTCATGGAAATCGTCTCGCCTTCGCCAATCTTGCGGTACTGCTTACGCAACTCTTCCAACTGCTTCAAATCCAGCGACTCCAGCCCCAACATCGCGTTCTGCGCCTCCTTCGTCACCCGCAGCAACTCATCGATCTTCAAATGCAAGATGTCCGTATCGCGGTTCTGGGTGTTCTGGATCAGGAACACCATGAGGAAGGTGATGATGGTGGTCGAGGTGTTGATGATCAGCTGCCAGGTGTCGTTGTAACCAAAAATCGGCCCGGTTAACCCCCACACAGCAATCAGAATGATCGCGATCAAAAACGTCGTGGGACTGCCGGCCCACAGCGCGAGTTTCTGCGAGACTTTTGCGAATTTCATTGCCGTGTTCCTTCTAGGGATGCGCCTGAAATTCAGACAGCGACGGCGTGTTGGAATTTCTTTTTTAACGAGGGTTGCGGGGGGGGCAAAAGATCGTAGCCTTCGGTGGAATACGCTCGGCGGAGCTGCCGAAGGCTGCGATCTTTTGGCGATGTTGAAGCCGAATACACTCAAGCAGAAAACTTCACCTCAACCGCCCAACTGAAATACCCCACCGCTTCGCACTGTTGGTTAACCAACATAAAGCTCAATTCGCAGGCGGCGACGCCCGGGGTCAGTTGCGCGCACTCCCAGTAGTGATCATCGGCCAGGTGGCTGGCCGGTTGGGTCGGGTTTATCGGGTCGGGGGCCGGAACGGTGAGGCCTGCGTGTACCACCAGTTTCGGAGCGGAGAGGACTTGGGTATCGCTCACGGCCATGTCGTAGAACACCACGCTGTTTTCAGCGAGCAGACTCACGGTGCGGCCGCGAATGTGGAAGGTTTTTCCATTGCAGGTGGCTAGCGTCAAATAGCTGTCACTAATCGCTATTTGATTGGCGTCTTTCCCGCCGACGGCAAAGATGAATCCTTCGCTGATGGTCGTCGGATCTTGTGCCTCAAGACTGGGTGTCGGGTACTTTGTCAGCAGCGATTCGGCATCAACAATCAGCAGCACATTGTTGGCCGTCGCAACGCTGGATGAAGGCGATTTGATCGGTTCGGAAGTCATCATGGATTCCTTTCATGATGGTGGCACTGCACGGCAGCCGCTTCGGTTCATGCAAGACATCCTGTTCCTGCCGAAACGGCAACGAATGGGGTTGGCCCCTTGTCGCCAAGGGGCCAGCCTTCGTCAGTTACGGATGGTAATGAACGGGTCCCATGAGCAGCAGCCGACGATTTTGCAATCGCGATCGACGATCAGGAAATGGAAGTGATAGGTCACGCTACCGCAGTCCAGTGTTTCCGAAGACCAATAATGGTTATCGACTTTCTGGCAGCTCGGCACCGATGGGTTGCTGGTGTTAGGGACGGCGACGCAGGCCGTAGCCTTGCGCGGCGTAGGGGTGGAGATCAACTCGCTGCCTTTGTTGCCAATGAACTTGTAGAAAATAACCGCGGTTTCGAAGCTCTGCGACAGGCTGGTTTCACGCCAGCGAATCAAGTCGCCCACCTGTGCTTTCAGGTTGAGTTCGCCCCCGGCCTGACCATTTATCACGTTGTCCCGGTTGGTCACCATGTACACATGATTAACGTCGATCATCGTTGGCGAAGCAGGGTTTTTGCTGATGTTCGGGTAGTTTTTCAGAATGGTTTCGGTGTCGATAGAGACCAGCACATCCGTGACTCGAGACATAGTAAAGCTCCTTGTTCATAGTGAGTGCCTGATAACCCTCAGGCATGACAACGTTTGCTTGCCTTACGGCCGTTGCTGAAACACTACGGGCGGAACCCTGCTTGCACGAGGCACGAGTTGGCCTTGCTCCTTGCGTGCAAATTGACAGGTCGGGTTCCTTCCGACTGGCCGCGATAAGGACTATAGGTGTGATATTCAGGCTGTCAAAATCGCTTGACTGTTCCCTCGACGAACGGTCGATTGGGTTATGTCTTGCAATGAATCAGCGATAAAAACCGCGCGGCATATCCTCTGCGATCGCCATAAGTCGGATTGGGCTGGCGCACAGGGCGGAGTATCGTAGCGAACCGGTTGTCGGCCCAGGCCAGGACACCCCTTCGACAGGAGAACGCAATGAGTTGGTCCGCCAAGCAATACGTCGCTTTTGAAGATGAACGCACCCGCCCCGGCGCGGGATCTGCTCGCAGCCATCCCGCCCGTGGATGCGCGCTCGGCCATTGATATCGGCTGCGGCCCCGGCAACTCCACGGAATTGCTGGTAGAGCGTTTCGACAATGCCTGGGTGCGCGGCGTGGACAGTTCGCCCGACATGATCGAAGCCGCCCGCAAGCGCCTGCCACAAGTGAAGTTCGACACCGTTGACATCGGAACCTGGAACGATAGCGGCCCGTTCGACGTGATATTCGCCAACGCCGTATTGCAGTGGCTGCCCGATCACGGGACGTTGCTGCCGTCGCTCGCCTCTCGACTGACCAAGGGGGGTAGCCTGGCAATCCAGATGCCCGACAACCTCAACGAACCGTCCCATCGCCTGATGCGCGAAATCGCCGCCAATGGCCCGTGGGCCAGCAAACTGGCGGACGCCGCCGGGCAACGGACGGAAATGGCCAGTGCCAGCGATTACTACTCGATGCTGCGGCCGCACTGTAAGCGGGTTGATGTGTGGCGCACGACTTACCATCATCCACTGGCGGGTGGTGCCTCGGGCGTGGTGGAGTGGTTCAAGGGCAGTGGCCTGCGGCCGTTTCTCGATCCGCTGGATGAGGGCGAGCGGGCGGAGTATTTGAAGCGGTATCTGGCGGCGGTCGAGCAGGCTTATCCGGCGCTGGAGGATGGGACGGTGCTGTTGCCGTTTCCACGGTTGTTCATCGTCGCGACGCGGTAAAAGCGGATGTCACACTGAACCTGTGGCGAGGGAGCTTGCTCCCGCTGGACTGCGCAGCAGTCCCCTTCTTTTTGGGGCCGCTTCGCAGCCCAACGGGAGCAAGCTCCCTCGCCACAAAGTCATCAGTGTTCGTTCTATTTAAGTGTCAACGTTCCACCGCCACCAACATCATCATCGGCCGCTCTCGCTCCTCCGCCAGAGCCGGCTGCGCCGCCACCTCGGCATCGCTCGGCCCCCATTCATTGACGTGCTGAATCGCGAATCCCGCCGCGATCAAGGTATTCAACAAAGTACCCACCGTGCGGTGCTGCTTGATCACACCTTCCGCCAGCCAATTCGTCACCCGCTCACCTTCCAGCTGATAACTGTCCAGCGGCCAACGCTTGCGACCTTCGCCATCGATCAGCCAACCCGGATTACGCGGCGCCATGAAAATCGGGTGCTCGATGGAAAACACAAAGCGTGAACCGGGTTTCAGGGCTGCGTAAATGTTGGCGAACAGGCCGGGTAGATCTTTGATGTAGTGCAACGCCAGAGAGCTGTAGGCCAGGTCGAAACTTTCTTTGCTCAAGTCGAGATGTTCCAAATCGGCGCGAACGTACTGGATGTTGTCCGCAGCAGTCGTCTTGCGCGCCTGCTCCAGCATCTTCTCCGACACATCGAGGCCAAGCACGCTGTGGGCGCCTTGCTCACTGGCCCAACGGCTGAACCAGCCATAGCCGCAGCCCAGGTCCACCACTTTCAAACCTTTCATCGGTGGCAACAGGGATTGAAGTGCAGGCCATTCCGGTGCGGCATCCAAGCCACCGATGGAACGGCCCATCTGGCTGTAACCCTGGAAAAATTCCGGATCGTCGTAAATGTTTTGCGTCATGTTCGAATTGCTCTATTGAGTTCGTCACGGGCGGCACCGGTGGTGCGGCCGATTGGTTTCCCTCGAAGAGTTGTGGCGCGTATTCGTTGATGGCCGCGCAGGGGGAGGGTGGTTGTAGATGTGGGAATGCTAGCGGGTTGGGAGAAGAGGGGAAATGGGCGGTGCGTTATGGATGTGTAAGTAAGGTACGAAAAGGGCGCCCCAAAAGGCACCCAATCTAACCGTCAGGTCTATTCCGCATCCATGCGTCGAGCGATCACGTCCAGCACATCGCAACCATCGCGCAAGGGCACGCAGCAGAGCAATGCAAAGTCGCTGAGGATCACCGAATCAGAGGTAATGTCGCCTCGCATCGCGAGGTTTTCCAGAAGCTGCGTCACGGCCCGGATTCTGTAACTGGCCGTGCTGAGCAGGGAGTGCAGCGGTTGGGTGGTGTTGACGAACAGGGACGGTAGATCGTCGGCGTTGCTGGTTAAAGCCATGTATTCGTTCATAAATAATCACCATGTAATTGAAAGACTGCTACCACTCAAGTTGTCGCCAAACAAATGGGTGGCAGCTGTACGCGGGTTGGCGAACCGGACATGGTGAAACCGGCAGATCCTAGGATCTCCCACGCACAGCTACCAAAAAGCAGGCAGCTAAGTGCGTCCAGAAGCGCTCCGAAATTGCCCGGAAGCTTCTGCACCATGTCGCCGAGTCGCCAAACCCGACACGCCATTTTGGCGTTGGGTGACTATAGGCTTCATGGTGAAAACGCAGCAATCCGCAAGTCTACGGACAATTCCTAGAGTAGTGTAGGACGTTGCTTTTTCGACATTTGGCCTAATTCAGCGTCTAGGAAAAGTTCGAGGACTTCAGGTCAAGTGAGATTCGCTACACACGTCGCCACACAAAGATTTTCCAGTTGTCGCGGCGACGTTCTACCCTCTTGGCAATGAACGGGGCGTCGTTGCTTCCACAAAAGAAAAACAAGGGTCGAGTCAGGTATGACGCCACAAGAAATCGCGATAGAACACGCTGCCTTTGAGTTCGCCAGAGCGAACCGAGCATTATTGGCTCGGCAGGTCGCGGACACCTCTGTGTATCTCAGTGAGGAGACACCGTTCACCGTGTTCATGGCTGGATCACCCGGAGCGGGCAAGACAGAAATATCCAAGGCGATGGTTGAGGCACTGGACACGGGAATTTCCAGCCTTCAAGCCAAGCGCGTTCTTCGTATTGACCCTGACGATTTTAGAAGCCTGATCCCAGGCTATAACGGAAGTAATTCATATCTGTTCCAGCGCGCGGTTACGAAAATTTTGGAAAAGGTATTGGATCTAGCATTTCAAAAACGTCTCTCGTTCATTTTGGACGGGACTATGGCTAACCTCGGTGTGGCAAAGCGCAATATAGACCGAGTTTTGGGTAATCATCGAAACGCTCAGGTCATGTACGTATATCAGCGTCCGGAACTCGCTTGGCAGTTTGTTCAGGCCAGGGAGCTGACGGAAGGCAGAAATATTCCATTGCAGGAGTTCGCCAGACAGTTTGTTGCTGCTCGCAGTAATGTCATTGAACTCAAGCGGTTATACGTTGACCAGATCCATGTTGATTTATTGATTAAAAATTTTGACGGCGGAAGTCAGTGGGTAGAACTCGATGCGAGCAGCGATACGATTGACGCTCTGATTTCCCCAGAACTATGATCAAGCCCAGCTCGTTGAGCTGTTAACAGAGGCATGAAATTGATGAGTACAGCCAAGCTTGAGAAGACCAGTGCTTTGACAGAGTTTTTCTCTAAAACCTCCCCTGAGACCCGGCGTGACATTTTGATGGACGTCATCAGCAAGGCTAACGCCTCTCAACGCGAAGTCGTACAGAAAGCTGAGGCAATTAAAGCCGCAAGGAATGAATCTCCGGCGATTTAATTTTTCGTATTGCCTAAACTCCAGACACAAAAAAACCGGCCATCTGGACCGGTTTTTTTCTATCTCTACATCCCCCGTCAAAAACCTTCAACGCGAGACAAAAATTCGATTGGAGCGGGTGAAGGGAATCGAACCCTCGTTATCAGCTTGGGAAGCTGGAGTAATGCCATTATACGACACCCGCTCAGAGCGGCTGACTTTGTACCAGATGTGCGCGCGGATTTGAAGTTTTTCTTTATGTGCGCTGCATTTAGCGTGGGGGACACGCAGGCATGGACCGAGTAACGGCCAATCGCGGGCAAGCCTTGCTCCTACAGAGGTGGTGGCGTCTATGGGCGCAAGGTTGCTCGCGATGACTCTATTTCAGATTGCCAGTGCATGGTGTTCCTGGACGTAGTGGTAACGCGGTCGGCTGGTGTGTTGCGCCGGTTTCAGGAAGCCCAGCAGTGCGTTCTGGCTGTCTCGGCAGGCGGCTTTGTGTTCCATGTCGAGGAAGTGCCCGGTGGCTTGCAGGGTGCTGAAGGTGGCGTGTTGCACGTGGTTGGCGAATAGCCGGGCGCCGTCGGCGGCGGTGTATTCGTCCCATTCGCCGTTCATGAACAGCACCGGCACGTTGATTTTCTCGGCAGCCTTGAGGAAGCACTGGCGATCGCTGTGCAACAGGTCGCTGATGTGGAAGTGCATCTGCCCGTATTCGTGCTCGGCCAGGTTGCTCACGTGACGATAGTTGAAGCGCTTGAACAGCGACGGCAGGTGTTTGCCGATGGTGCTGTTCACCAGGTTGCCGACCCGGTCGCCATCCCGGCTGCCGAGGTAGTCGACGCCGCGTTCGAGGTAGTCGCGCATGTGCTCGTTGATCTCCGGGGAGAACGAGCTGATCACAGCTTTTTCGATGCGCCGTGGCCGGTGGGCGAGGGCGACCAGGGTCGCGGCGCCGCCCCAGGAAAACGACAGCACGTGTTCGGCGGCGAAGTGGTCGATCAGCTCCAGCAGGATCTGTCCTTCGACTTCCTTTGTGAGCAATTTCTCATGCCGGTTGTGGGCTTTTGACTTGCCCGCGTAGGGCTGGTCGTAGCACACCACATTGAACTGCGGATGAAGGTTTTTCACGGTCTGAGCAAACGACGCAGTCGTGGCCATCGAGCCGTTGACCAGAATAATGGTCTTCTCTGCGGCGTCTGCGCGATAGAACTCCGTGTAAACCCGATACTGACCCTGTATATCCAGCACAGCGATTTCTGGCCTCATGTCATAAGACTCCTGAGCAAGCGGGTATGCGCGCAAATGAGATTGCACGAGCTTTGTGACAGGTAGGCATTCGCCTGGAATTTGGAGCCCATGTCGATCCATTGAAGGCCGGTCGACGGGTTTTATTATTGGCGGGCAGTCTGCCGGTGGAAGGCGGAACCTGAGGGTCCCCGACCGGCAAAAAGTTTCTTAGAAGTATGTTGTGACTCATCGGTCACAATCTGGCCGACGTCCTGATTCAAGCAGGGGTGACGGCATCGCGCAAGTGTCATTGGTAAATTGTTCGACAACTTCTGCTGAGCGGTCGCCTGCTTAGATCAATTGAATCTCTTCGGTGCGCAAGGCGCGGTACTCGCCCGGTTTTAGCGCGTTATCGAGCAGCAACGGGCCCATGCTTTCGCGGTGCAGGCGCAGCACCTTGTTGTCGAAATGGCCGAACATGCGCTTCACCTGGTGATACCGGCCTTCGACAATGCTCAGCCGCGCCGACTTCGCCCCGAGCAGCACCAGCTCGGCGGGCTGCGTCGTCAGGTCTTCGAAAGCGAAGTACAGCCCTTCGTTGAAGGTGACTGCATACTCCGGGCCGATGTCCTGTTCGGTCTCGACGTAATACACCTTGGGCAGTTTGGTCTGCGGCTGGGTCAGGCGTCGTGACCAGCTGCCATCGTTGGTGATGATCATCAGGCCGGTGGTGTTGAAATCCAGGCGCCCGGCGATGTGCAGGTCATCCTTGTCCGGCTCGTGGATCAGGTCGAGCACGGTCGGGTGTTGCGGGTCGCGGGTGGCGCTGACACAGCCGGGCGGCTTGTTGAGCATGAAGTAGCGCGCGGGCTTGCCGACTTGCAGCACCTCGTCGTCGACCGCGACGCGGCTGAATTCCAGTACTTCGCTGTGAGGATCGCTGACGACTTTTCCGTCGATGCGCACGCGTTTTTCCACCAGCAACAGACGAACCTGCTTACGGTTGAAGCGCGGCAGGTTGCTGAGGAAACGGTCTACACGCATCGGTTAAAAATCGGATGGGGAAGGGCCGCGCATCTTACGTGATCGGCCGGGCGGCTGCTTGCAGCTGCGCTTCGACCTGGGCGCAGCGCGGGCATAGGCAGGAGAGGTCACGCAGTTCCGCCGGCAGCGCTTCGAGCACCGCCGGGTCGATGCTGACGCCAAAGCACCAGCAGGCGCGGTCGGCGGTTCGAGGGTCGGCCAGGCTGCAGTCGTTGGGGGCGCCGCAGGCCGGGCAGGTTTCAGGCTTGGTCATCAACGTCATTCATAAACGGAGTGGGGCAATTCCACGCAGGTGCGATTGCGGCCGGCCTGTTTGGCCCGGTACATCGCATGATCGGCCCGGGACAGCAACGTATGCAAGGTTTCATCTGCTTGCAGGGTGGTCAGGCCAATGCTCACGGTCAGCTGCAGCTCCTTGCCGTTGTAGGCATAACGCTGTTTTTCCACATGCTGGCGAATTTTCTCGGCGATTTTCTGACCGGTCTCACCGTCGGTGTCCTTGAGCAGCACGATAAATTCTTCGCCGCCCCAACGGCAGACGATGTCGGAATGGCGCAGGCAACTTTCCAGGTCCCGAGCGAAACCGATCAGCACTTGATCGCCGGCGAGGTGGCCGTAGGTGTCGTTCAACACCTTGAAGTGGTCGAGGTCCAGCAGCAGCGCGGTCAGCGGTTTCGGCTCGCGTTGGGCTTCGTGCATGGCTTGCGCCGCCAACAGGTCGAAGCCACGGCGGTTGGGCAACTCGGTCAGGCTGTCGAGCGTGGCCTGGGCCTGGATTTTGCTCTGATAGCGTTTGATTACGCGGTTGAGCAGGGCCAGCACAATCAGCGTGACCAGCAGGCAGATCAGCAGGTTGAGGTACAGCGACTGGCGGATTTCACTGAGAGCGCCGTCTTCGCGTTTGTCGACGAACAGGTACCAGTTCAGCTCCGGAATGAACCGCACGTTGAGGAAATGTCCCTGGCCGTGGACGGAATATTCGTAGCTGCCGCTGTGGGGTTTGGGCAACTGGCTGACCAGGCCCTTCATGCTGCTGAGTTCACCCAGGCTCTGACCGGCCCGCGCACCTTCAGGGCCGCCCTCGGCACCGGTAAGCACCAAGCGACCGAAGGTGTCGACGAAGTACACGCTGCGTTGATAGCGCTGTTGATACTTGTCGATCAGCTTGATCACCGCATCCACCGTCAGGCCCACGCCGGCCGCGCCGATGAAGCGTTTGTTGTAGTCATAGACTTTGTAATTGATGAAAAACGTCAGGTTGTCCTTGTTGGCCAGGTCCGGGTCGACGTTGATCTCGTAAGGCTCTTTCATGTCGCGAACGCGGAAGTACCAGGCGTCCCGTGGCTCGTCGACCTTGATCTGCTTGAGCACGCCTTTGGCGTGGTAGTAGGTGAGGCTGCTGTTGGAGACGAAGAACGCGGTGTAGGCGCCGTAGTGGGTCATGACCTCGTTGAGGTAGCGGGTCATCTGGTCGGGGTCGTGCTCGCCGTTGACCACCCAGTCGCGCATGAAGGTGTCGCGGGACATCATCGAGGAAATCAGGATCGGTCTGACCAGGTCTTTCTGGATTTCCGAATAAACCGTGTCGGACGTCAGCGGCAATTCGGTGTTGACGATGTTGTCGCGGATCGACGCTCGCGAGGCGTAGTAGCTGAGAAAGGACGTGGCGAGGAAACCTGCACCGAGCAATGCGATCAGCGTGAGCACCAACGAACGTTGGGAATACAGCGGCGAGCGAAGCGGCATGGTGGTTCCGTTGGCAGTGACCCGATGGCATGCATTCTAGTGGCCCGGAGCGGAAATAACCGCTCTATGTGCGTGAGATGATCGTTCCCACGCTCCGCGTGGGAATGCCGCCCGGGACGCTCCGCGTCCCTTCGCAAGCGTGACGCAGAGCGTCACCGGATGCATTCCCACGCGGAGCGTGGGAACGATCAGCGTGGGAACGATCATTTGCCGAGGTAAGCACGCCAGCCGCCTAGATGGCTGATATTAACCGCCCCCTCCAGCCCATAACCCTCACAAATAAACCCGCTCTCCCAGCGCCCATCCGCCAGTTGCACCTTGCCCAACCCCAACGGCGCCGGAATCGCGGTCAAAAACGAGCCCAATTCGCTGCTCGGCAATTCCCAAACCTCCACCGCAATCGCCACGCCACCGTCCTTCACCCGCACCATTCCCGGACGAAACGGCGGGCCACCGGCCAACGCATAGAGCTGATAATCCGGCGAACTGAACGTCGTCTCGACCAACCGCGCGCCACGCTGCTTCAGTTGCCAATTCAACGCCAACCCCTCCAGATGCGCGCCACACACCACCAGTCGTGCGCGATCATTGCGGGCCACCGTCGCGGGCGCAGGCGAGCCTGATTGACGTTGAAGCGCATCCGCCACGCTCAACAAATACTGATCGGTAAACGCTCGCCCAAACAGCGTCACGCCCCACGGCAAACCGTTGCCCATGAAACCGCTGGGCACGGCGACGGCGGCGTAGTCGAGCAGGTTCATGAAGTTGGTGTAGTAGCCCAGTTCCGAGTTGCGCAGCACGGGTTCGGCGGCCAGTTCCGCCAAGGTCACGGGGCGGCCGATGGTTGGCGTGAGCACGCAGTCGAGGCCTTCCAGCGCCCGGTCGCACAGCGCCTTCAGTTCTTGCAGTCGATACTGCGCGCGGAAGGTCTGCACGCCAGTCACCGCCGGGGCCTTGGCCAGCACCGCGCGGATCACCGGCAGCACCGCTGGCGGGTTTTGCTCCATCAACTCGCCGGCCACGCTATAGCGCTCGGCGACCCACGGGCCTGCATACAGCAACTGTGCGGCTTCGAGGAACGGCGACAGGTCCAGCTCAACCGCTTCACCGCCCAAGGCTTTGAGCTGATCGATGGCATCGCCAAACAACAACGGGCCTTCAGGGCAGCCGAAAAACTCCAGGTCTTGCGCACGTGGCACGCCGAATCGAAACGGGCGCGGCGCACCGAATGCCAAGCCGTCATTCCACAACGGATTGCTGCGGCTGTAGGCATCCCGTGGATCGAGACGCGCCGTCAGCGCCAGCAACTGACTGGCTTCCCGCGCGGTGGCGGTGAACGTGGTGACGCAATCGAGCGTGCGACAGGCCGGCACCACACCGCCCGTGGAGATCAACCCTTTGGTGGCTTTCAATCCCACCAGATTATTCAACGCCGCCGGCACCCGACCGGAACCTGCCGTGTCCGTCCCCAGGGAAAAACTCGCCACCCCCAACGCCACCGCCAGCGACGATCCAGCGCTGGAACCACCCGACGGATATTCCGGCAACACGCTGTTCGGGCACGCGCCATATGGCGAACGGCTGCCATTGAGCCCGGTGGCGAACTGATCAAGATTGGTCTTGCCCAACGGAATCGCCCCCAGCGCCAGCAACTGCTCGACGATGGTCGCCGAACGCGCCGGCACATAGGCAAAGGCGGGGCAAGCCGCCGTGGTCGGAATGCCTGCCAGGTCGATGTTGTCCTTGATTGCGAACGGCACGCCATACAGCGGCAGACTGTCGAGGTCGCGACCGTCGAGGGCGGCGAGGTACGGTTCCAGCTCCTCGACACTGAGCAAATGAATGAACAGGTGATAGTCCGGGTTCAGCGCCGCCGCTTTATCCCGCAGGCTGAGCAGCAATTGCCGAGGCGTGGTCTGGCCGTCGCGATAGGCGTTGCGCAGGGCGTCGAGTTGCAGATTGAAATTCATGACTTGATCCTTTTCAAAATGAGTTCAGTCGAGGTCCAGCACCACGACCCGCTGTCCGGCGCGCACCGCCGAACCCGGTTGCACGCGAATCTCCCGTACCACCCCGGCCATCGGCGCCAGCAGCGGGATTTCCATCTTCATCGACTCCAGAATCACTAGCACATCCCCGGCCTCAACCCGGGTGCCGGTTTCAACCTGAACCTGCCAGAGGTTGCCGGCGATGTGGCTGTCGACGCTCTGTTGACCGCTGGCCAGCGGCGCGTCTTCGGTCGCTTCGGGGATCAGTTCTTCACTGTCGAAATGCGCCTGACCGCTGGCGATCCAGCGTTCGCGTTCGGCATTGAACGCGCCTTTTTGCTGGTCGCGGAACGCCGCAATGCTCTCGGCTTCTTGCGCCAGAAACCCTTGGTAATCCGCCAGGTTCAACTGACTGTGCTCGATGTTCAGTTCGAAGCGCCCGAGGGGGAAATCCCGGCGAATGCGCAGCAACTCATCAGCGCTCACCGGGTAGAAACGGATCTGATCAAAGAACCTCAGCAGCCACGGTTTGCCGTCGAACGCCGCCACTTCGCGGTAGCGATTCCACATCTGCAAGGTACGCCCGACAAACTGATAACCGCCGGGGCCTTCCATGCCGTACACGCACATATACGCGCCGCCGATGCCCACCGAGTTCTCGGCGGTCCAGGTGCGGGCCGGGTTGTATTTGGTGGTCACCAGCCGATGGCGCGGGTCGAGCGGGGTGGCGACCGGGGCGCCGAGGTAGACATCGCCCAGGCCCATCACCAGATAGCTCGCATCGAACACCGTACGCTGCACTTCGTCGAGGTTCGGCAGGTCGTTGATGCGGCGGATGAACTCCAGATTGCTCGGGCACCACGGCGCGTCCTTGCGCACGGTGGTCATGTATTTTTCGATTGCCAATTGGCAGGCCGGGTCGTCCCAGGACAGCGGCAGATGGACGATGCGCGACGGGACTTGTAGGTCCTTGGCGGCGCACACGGCGTCCCATTCACCGGCGATGATGCCGAGCAGATCGGCCAGCGGCAGTTGCTCGGGTTGGTAGTGCACTTGCAGCGAGCGGATGCCGGGAGTGAGGTCGATGACGCCGTGCAGGTGTTTGCTTTCGAGCGCCTGCATGAGGGCGTGAGCGCGGAAGCGCAGGACCAGGTCCAGTTCCGGGGCGCCGATCTCAAGGAGCAGATGTGTGTCGCCCGATAATCTGGCCACCAGTCTCGTGTCGTCCTGTCCAAGATCCAGTACAACGGGTGACATCAATTTATGTAGAGACCCATTACTTGTGGCGAGGGGGCTTGCCCCCGTTGGGGTGCGAAGCGCCCCCAAATTTTCCCGCCACGGCACATCAGGTGTTTGGAGTTGGCCGATTGGCGACTGCTGCGCAGCCGAACGGGACGGTGCGGCGATCCGACAAGCTCCCTCGCCACAGAGGGCTCGTGTGGCCAGTGATCGAGCGGTCTGCAGGTCCACCGGCAAAAACTGCACCTTATCCCCGGCCTTGAGCTGCCCCAACTGCCAAAGATCCGCCTCGATCACCGTCACCGGGCACACAAACCCGCCCAGGCTAGGGCCGTCCGGGCCGAGTATCACGGGCATGTCGCCGGTGAAATCCACGGCCCCGATCGCATACGGATTGTCGTGGATGTTCGACGGATGCAGCCCCGCTTCACCACCATCGGCCCGCACCCATTCCGGCTTCGGCCCGATCAGTCGCACGCCGGTACGACTGGAGTTGAAATGCACTTCCCACTGAGTGGCGAAGAAGGTGCCGATGTAATGTTCGGTGAAGTATTCCGGTGCACCGTGCGGGCCGTAGATCACTCGAATCTGTCGCACGGCAGGCAGATCAGCAATGTTCGGAAGCTGCGCACCGGCACTGCGGTCAATCAACAAAGGCACATGCAACACATCCCCGGCCCGCAACGCCCGCCCGCCATGTCCGCCAAACTGGCCGAGGGTGAAGGTGCTTTTACTGCCCAAGTAATCCGGCACTTGCAGCCCACCGCGCAGGCACAGGTAGCTGCGGGCGCCGGCCCCGGCCATCGTGCCGAGGCTCAATGTGGCCCCGGCCGGAATCAGCAACGCGGTGTTCATCGGCACCGCGCCACCGTTCAACGTCAGCGGAATCACCGCCCCGGTCACCGCCACCACAGCATCACAGTTGAAGCGCAGCAACGGCCCGCTCATGGTGATTTCCAGTGCCGCAAAACCTTCGTCATTGCCCAGCAATCGGTTGCCCAGACGCAACGCCCGACTGTCCATCGGCCCCGACGGCGGTACGCCCACCGCCCAGTAACCGAGGCGACCGGGATAATCCTGAACACTGGTTTGCGTCCCGGCGCTGAGTACTTCAAAGGTGTTGGCTTGGTACACCAGACCTTCCAGGCACCGCGTCCACGGCTGGCCGCTGGCGAACGGTGCGTCGAGCAGAATCTGCCGCAGGTAATCGCGGTTGGTTTCCACGCCGTAGAGCAGGCTGTCGCCCAAGGCCTGATGCAGAGCCTTGAGCGCTTGCTCGCGCGTCGGCGCCCAACTGATGAGCTTGGCGATCATCGGGTCGAAGTACGGCGGGATCTCGCAACCGGCCTCGACCCAGGTGTCGATGCGCAATTTTCTGCCATCGGCAGCAGGGAAATTCACCGCCGTCAGCAGGCCCGGACTCGGCTGGAAATCCCGGCCCGGATCTTCCGCGTAAAGCCGTGCCTGAATCGCATGGCCCTCAGGTTTCAATCCACGACTTAGCTCGGACAAGGGCGGCAAATCACCGGCCGCCAGTTCGACCATCCAGCGCACCAGGTCCACGCCCCACACCTGTTCGGTGACGCCGTGCTCAACCTGCAATCGCGTATTCACTTCCAGAAAATAGAAGCGTTGGTCTTCACTGTCGAAGACAAATTCCACTGTCCCGGCGCTGCGGTAATTCACTGCTTTCGCCAGTTTGATCGCCGCCGCGCACAGCTCATCCGCCATGCCCTCGGGCAGGTTCGGCGCCGGGGTTTCTTCGAGGACTTTCTGGTTGCGCCGCTGTACCGAGCAATCGCGCACGCCGAGGGCAATCACTTCGCCGCGACCGTCGCCAAACACCTGCACTTCCAGATGCCGGGCGCGCTGGATGTACTTCTCGATGAACACCCCGGCATCGCTGAAGTTGTTCTGACCGAGGCGTTTTACGGCTTCGAAGGACTCGCTCAACTCGGCCGCGCTACGGCACACGCGCATGCCGATGCCGCCACCGCCGGCGGTGCTTTTGAGCATCACCGGATAGCCGACCTGTTCGCCGGCGATCAATGCTGCGTCGAGGCTGTCGAGCAGTTCAGTACCTTCAAGCATCGGTACCCCATGCTGTTTGGCCAACGCGCGAGCCGTGTGCTTGAGGCCGAACACTCGCAACTGCTGTGGCGTTGGGCCGATGAAGGCGATGTTGGCGGCTTCGCAGGCTTCGGCGAAGGCAGCGTTTTCTGAAAGAAATCCGTAGCCGGGATGGATCGCCGTGGCGCCAGAGGTTTGGGCGATGGCGAGGATTTTATCCACCGCCAGATAGGTGCCGGCGGCGGCGCCTTCGCCGAGGCTGTGGGCTTCATCGGCCTGCAAAATATGCAGGCTCGCGGCATCGGCTTCGGAGTAAACGGCGACGCTCTTGACCTGCAATTCACCCAAGGTGCGCAGGATGCGGCAGGCAATGGCACCACGGTTGGCAATCAGGACTTTTTCGAACATGGCAAAACCCCCGGAGGCGATAACGCATCAGCCTCGACCTGGGATGCGGGCCGTCCCGCAGTTTTTCGAAAGGCACCCGGGCCGTCCCGGATGAACGAATTTCGCGCTTTTTGTGGCGAGGGAGCTTGCTCCCTCGCCACAAGGTTTAGCGGTGCTCTCGCTGTTGCAGGCACTGGCCTGAACGGGCCTGGCACAGGGCAAACAACCATTTACGCAACCGCGCCAATTTCAGTTCCATACCAATAACTCCGCAGGTGTCGGGTTGTACGCATTGCACGGGTTGTTCAACTGCGGGCAGTTGGAGATCAACACGATCACGTCCATCTCCGCCCGCAAATCCACGTACTTGCCCGGCGCCGAAATCCCGTCTTCAAACGTCAGCCCGCCATCCGCTGTGACGGGCACATTCATGAAGAAGTTGATGTTCGGCCCGATGTCACCCTTGCCCAGTCGCCCGTCGTGGACACAGGCCCGCAGGTAGTTGTCGCGGCAGCTGTGCATGTAGCGTTTCTCCAACGCATAACGCACGGTGTTGCTCTCCTGGGCACAGGCGCCGCCGAGGGTGTCGTGACGGCCGCAGGTGTCGGCGACGATGGTCAACATCGGTTTGCCGAGGTTGGAATAGAGCACGCTGCCGGTGCTCAGGTAGACGCTGTTCTGCCGACGCAAGGTGCGTTGCACGTCGTAGCGTTCCTTCGGGTTGGCGACGCTGTAGAACAAGGTATCGACCGCCTGGTTGCCTTCCAGGTCGAGGATGCGCAACGTCTGGCCGGCCTTGACCTCCATCAGCCAGGGTTCCCCGGCGGGGATGGTGGCGCGGTACATGGCGTTCTCAGGCTGCTGGTGTGAAGTAGCGATGGCGAGTGACATGGCAGCGATCCTCAGGCGAACAAACGGTCGGTGTTGATGAAGCCGCGCTCGTTTTCCGGGCGCGAAGTACGGCAGTGTTCGGCGACGCTTGGGTCGGCGTTCATCCAGCTCAGCTTCAAGGGTTTTGGTGCGTATTCGGGCGACGGATCCATCGGGTGTTGCAGGGCCGTGAGCACCACCAGCGTGTCCATCGGCGCGTACAACTCGATGTAGTCGCCGGCCTTGGAGTTGCCCTCGACGAAGTGGAAGCGTCCGGCCTCGTCGACATTCACCCGGCTGAACAAATTGAGGGTCATCAACAAATCCGACAGGCCCAGCCCCCACTTGCCCAGTTCCACCAACAGGTTGTCGGTGCCGTTGCGGAAGAAGCCGTTGCGCAGTTCCTGATAGCGGCCGGCGCCGTATTTTTCTGCGACTTCTTCAGCGCAGAGCACACCACCGAGGCTGTCGCTCCAGCCGCAAGTGTCGGCGGTGATCGCCGCTAATACACGACCCATGTCCGAGTACAAACAATGGCCGGCAGTGAGCTTGGCGGTGTGTTGGCATTTGAGGCTGTCGGGCAGGTTCAGGCGTTCGGTTTTTTCGTTGGCGTTGAGCAGCGTCAGGCTGACATTGGCGCCACCGCGCAGGTCGGTCAGACGCAGCAGTTGGCCGCGTTTCAATACGAAGGAGCGATGGCCGCCGCCGGGAAGCATTTCTTCGGCGAAGGGCGGGAACAGTTGGGTTGAATCAGTCATTTTTGAAAGTCCTCTTAAGCGGTGCGAAGCGTGCCTGCCAACTCAGTCGGCAAGGCATCGACGGCGGCGCGAGTGGCGCGGCGGTCGCTGTTCAAAGGGATGTCGTAAGTGATGCGCGCGCCATAAGCGCCGGGGGCATGCGGATCGAGGCGAACCTTGTCGAACACCAGCAAACGGGTGCCGAGGCTGAACCCTTCGGACAGGTCATGGGTGACCATGAACACTGTCAGTCGGGTCTCGCGCCACAACTCCAGCAGCAGAACGTGCATGTCTTTGCGGATGCCCGGATCGAGGGCACCGAAGGGTTCGTCGAGCAGCAACACGCGCGGCTTCATGATCAATGCCTGGGCGATGGCCAACCGTTGTTGCATGCCGCCGGAGAGCTGCGCCGGGTACTTGTCCAGCGAGTGGCCGAGGCCGACTTTGTGCAGCAGCACCGAGGCTTGTTCCCGGGCATCCTTTTTCGCACTGCCGAACAGACGCCCGAGCAGCGGCGAGCGGGGCAGTTCGAGGCCGAGGGCGACGTTGTCCAGCACCGTCAGGTGCGGAAACACCGAGTAGCGCTGGAACACCACGCCACGGCTGGCATCCGGCTCGCCGGCCAGGGCCTGGCCGTCGAGCAGGATCTCGCCGCGACTGGCTTTTTCCTGGCCCAGCAACAGGCGCAGGAAGGTCGATTTGCCGCAACCCGACGCGCCGACCAAGGTGCAAAACTCACCTTCGTTGACGCTCAGGTTCAGACCTTCAAGAACAACCTGATCGGCGTATTGCTGCCAGACGTTTTTCACCGTGATGAAGCTCATGCCCGCGCTCCTTCATACCAAGGGAAGGCCCGTTGGGTCAGGCGCTTGAGGCCCCAATCCATCAGCCAGGCGAGGAGGGTGATCCACACCACGTAGGGCAAGATCACATCCATCGCCAGGTAGCGGCGAACCAGGAAAATCCGGTAACCGAGGCCGTCCGTGGAGGCGATGGCTTCGGCGGCGATCAGGAACAGCCACGCCGAACCGAGCATCAGCCGCAACGAGATCAGCAGGCGCGGCAACAATTGCGGCAGCACCACCCGCAGCATTAAGGTCCAGGTCGAAGCGCCCAAGGTCTGGGCCTTGATCAGCAACTCGACGGGGATTTCCCGCGCCCGTTGTTCCAGATCCCGGGCCAGCGCCGGGGTGATACCGATCACGATCAGCATCACTTTCGACAACTCGCCCAGGCCGAAGACGATGAACAGAATCGGCAGGATCGCCAGCGGCGGCACCATCGACAGCACCGTCAGCAGCGGCGACAACGGCGCGCCGAACAACGGCAAGGTGCCGGCCGCCATGCCCAGGCACAACCCGGCCAAGGCGCTGATGCCGAGGCCGATCGCCAGCCGTCGCAGGCTGGACGCGCTGTCTTGCCAGAGCAGGTAGTCGCCGGTGCGGCTGTCGGCGACGAAGGCCAGGCGTTTCACCGCATCGGTCATTTGCACGGCGCTGGGCAGCAGCTTGTCGTTGGGGTTGTCCGTCAGCCGCTCGGCCGAGCCCAGGAAGTAGGCGAGCAGCACCAGGGCGAACGGCAGGATCACCAACAGCAAGCGACTCGGGCGATCCGGGTGGCGATTGATCAGGCGCATGGCCAGGTCCTCCAGTCTTACAACTTGGCGTCGGCAGCCATCTGCACGTAGCTCGGGTCGAAGCGCAGCTTGAGGTTGGCCTTGTCGCCGCTGGTCACGCCGTTGGCGAACGCCATGCCCACGGCGCTGGTGTCCTTGGCGCCTTCACCCAGCAAGCCGTGCTGGAAGGAAAACTCGGCGACCTTGCGCATGGTTTCCGGCAGTTGCTTGCTGGTGGAAAACGCCAGGGCTTCCTGCGGGGTGGAGAACAATTTGGTGGTGTCGAGTTGCGATTGGAAACCCGCCAGATCGGTGCCCGAGGCTTTGGCCATGTGCTCGAGAGCGGCTTTGCTCGCGGCGTTCTTGGCGTTCATCAACTCGACCACTTCAAACCAGGCGCCGGTCAGGGCTTTGCCCAGGGCCGGGTTGTCTTTGAGGGTGGCGCTGTTGACCACCATCATGTCCATGATTTCGCCGGGGATCTGGCTGGAGTTGAAGACTTCGGTCACACCGGGCTTGGCTTTGATGTCCGAGAGCATCGGGTTCCAGGTGGTAACGGCGTTGACCTGGTCGGTGTTGAAGGCGGCCGAGATGTCGGCGTCGGAGGTGTTGACCACTTTCAGGTCTTTCTCGGTGAGATCGACCGAATCCAGGGCTCGGGCCAGCAGGTAGTGCGAGACCGACAGTTCCACCAGATTGACGTCCATGCCCTTGAGGTCGGTAACTTTCTTGCCTTCGCCCTTGAGCACGACGCCGTCGTTGCCGTTGGAGAAATCGCTGACGATCAGCGCGGTGCTGTCCACGCCACCGGCCGCCGGAATGGTCAGCGCGTCCATGTTGGTCATGGTGCAGCCGTCGAACTGACCGGCGGTGTACTGGTTGATGGATTCGACGTAATCGTTGAGCTGCACCACATCGATCTTGATCCCGTACTTCTTCGCCCATTTGTCGACGATGCCTTGGCTGCCGGCGTATTCCCAGGGCATCCAGCCGGCGTAGATGGTCCAGCAGACACTGAAGTGATCTTTCTGGGCGGCGTGGGACGAGACGCTGACGAGGGCGGCAAACGCGGCGGCGAGCAGGGCGGGTAAACGAAGTCGGGTCATGGGATGGTTCTCCAGTTGATCAAGGGCGGGCAGGAGTCAACGCGGCACCGCGAACGGTGGCTTGTCTCCCGGGCTTTTGTCCCGCCGTGTAACCTCAACTGGAGGTCGCCAACTCTCGGACCAGCCACTCGCTTAAGCGAGCCGGAACCCTAGTCAGCCATTGCAAATTGTGGTGCCGCGAACCTGTGATGACTCCTGCACGCTTTTACTAAAGCGAGAGCCGTGCCAAGTCGGCGCAAAGCGTCTGGGCTGGGGCATGACGGCGAATGACGGGCGGGAGAGGGCGTGTGATTGCTTTGTCATGGTGCAGCGGCGCACCGCAATGGGCCGCTGATCAGAAGGTTTTGGCCGGCGCGCACTCGGTGTCGGTTTCACAGTCAAAACAGGTGCGAGTCGGGCCTGTGCCGACTGCTGTCGCGGGTCTTTCAGGAGGCCGCCATGGTTTATCAAAAACTGCTTCGTCGATTGTTGCTGGGCGCGGTGTTGGGCTTGTCCGGTTGCTATTACTACGCTGGCACTGCGGACGTGTACGCCACACCGTATTACTACCCCGGCTATTATTACTCGCCTTATTACTACGGCTATTCCTACCCTCGGTACTACGGTCGCTATCGCTACTATTACTACGGCAACCACGGGTATTACGGCGGTCACGGGCCGGGCTATTACCACGGCGGTGGTGGTCGCTACGGTCGCCATTGATCAGCACGGCGCCGCCATTGAGGGCGGCGCCGTTTTTTCAGGGCAAAGATGAAAAACCTTTCATCGGCGAGTTGTTTCAATGTGTTTCATGAACGCACCAGATTCCGAAATCGATGTCTGATCTTTCGACAGTCGCCAACAATTGACTGTCGCCTGCCAGCGTCGCTGGTGTGGCTCACCCGCGGTCCAGGAGGCCGCCATGTATCGTCGAATTCTTATGCTGGTCGTGTTGAGTTTGTCCCTTGGTGCATGCGTTCCCTATTCCTACGGAGATGGAGGCAGCTACTACAGTTCTGAGGTCTACTCGTCCCCTGCGCCGGCTTATTACTCGGGCGGTGGCAGCTACTACTCGGCACCACGCTATTACCAACCTGCACCGCGTTACTACCAGCCGGCTCCCCGTTATTACTCGGCGCCGCGTTATTACCAGCCGCAGCCGCGCTATTACCAGTCCCACAACCGTGGCTGGCAAGGGCATGATCGGGGCGGCTGGGATGGCCGCAACCGGGGCAACTGGGACAATGACCGCGGTGGTCGTGGTGGTCGAGGCGACCACCGAGGCGGGCGTGGCGATCATGACGGTCGCGATGGCCGGGGCAACCACCGTTAATCAGCAGCGATAAAAAAAGCGGCGCATCAAGCGCCGCTTTTTTTGTGCCCGGATTTCAGTAATCCGACAAATCCGCCAACGGATGCCGACCTTCCCACACCTTATGGAAATGCGCCTCGACCACCGCATCCGGCACGTTATTGATGTCCGGCCAGTGCCAGCGCGGCTTCTGGTCCTTGTCGATCAACCGCGCCCGCACCCCTTCGCTGAATTCGGGGTGACGGCAGCAGTTGAGGCTCAGGGTGTATTCCATCTGAAAGACTTCAGCCAGCGACAGATGCCGGGCCCGGACGATTTGTTCCCAGACCAGATGAGCGGTCACGGGTGAACCTTCGGTCATGGTCTTCGCCGCGCGGCTGAGCTGCGGATCGGTGGAGTAGCGCAGATGGCTGATGGCTTTCCAGGCGCAGCGCACGTCGCTGACATCCAGCAGTTCGTCGATCTGCTGGCGGCGCGGCAGCCATTGCGCTTCGGGCATCTGTGCGACGGCTTCCTGCTGCAACGCCTTGAGCAGGCTGTTGAGCTGCATCGAGGTCTGTTCCTGCCAGTTCAATTGCAGCAGGCCTTCGACCAGTTCTTCTTGCTGTTCTTCGAGCAGGAAGCGGTCCGCCAGATCCAGGTCGATCGCATCCCGCGCGTTCATATGCGCGCCGGTCAGGCCGAGGAACAACCCGAGCTTGCCCGGCAACCGCGACAGGAACCAACTGGCGCCGACGTCCGGGTACAAACCGATGCTGATTTCCGGCATCGCCAAGCGGCTGCTCGGCGTGACAATCCGGATACTCGCGCCTTGCAGCAGGCCCATGCCGCCGCCGAGGACGTAGCCGTGGCCCCAGCAGATCAGCGGTTTAGGGTAGGTGTGCAGCTTGAAGTCCAGGCGATATTCCGCGGCAAAGAATTGCGCGGCCAGGGGCGGTACTTCCCCGGGATGATTGCGACAGGCTTCGACCAGGCTGCGCACTTCGCCGCCGGCGCAGAAGGCCTTGGCGCCGTTGCCGCGCAGCAGGACGCAGACGATTTGCGGATCCTTGGCCCAGGCGTCCATCTGATCGCGCAGGGCGTTGATCATTGGCAGGGAGAGGGCATTCAACGACTGTTCGGCATCCAGGCTGGCGATGCCGATGCGCGCGCCGTCGGTGCCGGTGAGTTCTTCGAAGTGCAGATTCATCGTGACCTCGATCGGGAATTTGAGCGTTCAGTATGATCGCATTGCAGGAAAGTGCCGGTTCTGTGTCAGATCAATTGACAAGCCTGCTCAGCTTTCCTAGGGTTCGCCCCATTGTTTTTGCCGGGTATGACCATGACTGCTGACGACCGTATCAAACTCGAACCGAGCTGGAAGGAGGCACTGCGTGCTGAGTTCGACCAGCCCTACATGGCAGAGTTGCGCTCATTTCTGCAACAGGAGCGCGCGGCGGGCAAGGAAATCTATCCCCCTGGCCCGATGATCTTCAACGCGCTCAACTCGACGCCGCTGGACAAGGTCAAAGTCGTCATCCTCGGCCAGGACCCGTATCACGGCCCGGGCCAGGCCCATGGCTTGTGCTTTTCGGTGCAACCGGGCGTGCCGGCGCCGCCGTCGCTGGTGAACATCTATAAAGAGTTGAAGCGCGACCTGAACATCGACATCCCGAGCCATGGCTGTCTGCAAAGCTGGGCCGACCAGGGCGTGCTGATGATCAACACCACCATGACCGTCGAGCGCGCTAACGCCAATGCACACAAGGACAAGGGCTGGCAGTACTTCACCGATCGGATCATTGAAGTGGTCAGCGAACATCAGCCGCATCTGGTGTTCATGCTGTGGGGCGCCCATGCCCAGAGCAAGCAGAAACTCATCGATGCCACCAAGCACCTGGTGCTGACCTCGGTGCATCCGTCACCGTTGTCCGCTTATCGTGGTTTTCTGGGGTGTGGGCACTTCAGCCGGACCAACAAGTTTCTGGAACAGAATGGCGAGACGCCGATTGAATGGCGGTTGCCGCCGGTCGCGTAATGATCGTTCCCACGCTCCGCGTGGGAACGCCTCATTGGACGCTCCGCGTCCGCTTTGGGACGTGGAACGTCCCGGGCTGCATTCCCACGCAGAGCGTGGGAACGATCAGGGTAGGGGGGGATCCGGCACTCGATTCCAATACTTGAACAACGGCTCCGCCAGAAACAATACGAACAACAGCCGCATCACCTGCATTGCCGTCACCAGCGGCACCGACAATTGCAGCGTCTCCGCCGTCAAACTCATCTCCGCAATCCCGCCGGGCATCATGCCCAGGGTCAGTGAGCGCAAATCCAGATGGGTCAGCGCACTCAACCCCAAGGCCGCCGCCGTGGCGATCAACATGGTCAACACCGTGCCGATCAACGTCCGGCCCATAAAGGACGGCGCCCGGCGGAAGAACTGCCGATTGAAGTGACACCCCAACCCGCTGCCAATCAGCCACTGGCCAATCTGGCTGCCGCCGTTGGGCAACCCAATGTGCAGGTCCCAACCAATACTCACCGCGGCACTGACCAGTAATGGCCCGAACAGCCACGGATTGGGTTGACGCAAGCGCTGCCAGCCCCAGGCGAGCAGGGCTCCCGCCGGGAACAGCATCGCCAGCCAGCGCCAATCAACCACCGTGGCATGCCCGATCGGCGTACCGTCCCCCAACAAATACTTGAACGCCGCCGGCACACACAGCACCACCACCAATACCCGCAAACTCTGCCCCGCCGCGACCCGGCTGAGTACCGCGCCATTGCGCGCGCCGAGGTTGACCATCTCCCCGGAGCCCCCCGGCATGCTGGAAAAGAATGCAGTGGCGCGATCCTCCCCGGTACGCCGCATCAACCAGACCCCGACCACACTGGACAGGCTGGTGACCAGCGCACCGAAGAAGATCAAGCCGAAGTGGCTCAGCACCTGCTCCATCACCACCGGGGTGAAGTGCAGGCCGATGCCGATGCCGACGATCCACTGCCCGCACTTGCGTCCGCCCGGGATTTCCGCCAATTGCCAGGGCGTGAGGCAGCGCACCAGGATGATCGCCAGCAACGAGCCGACCATCCACGGCAGCGGCCAGCCGACCTGGCTGGCGAGGTAACCGCCGAGCAGGCCGACCAGCGGTGTTCCCCACCAGGTTTTGAACGGACGATCAGACATCGGCGATAGCGCGCCGGGAGGCCGAACGTTTGCGCCAGATCCGGATGATTGGCATCAGCAGCATGATTGCGGTCAGCACCCAGACACCAAACGTGATCGGGCTGGACCAGAGAATCTCCAGCGCACCGTTGGAAATTGACAGCGCACGACGCAGGTTTTGCTCCATCAAGCCGCCGAGGATGAACCCCAGCAGGACCGGCGACAACGGGAAGTCCAGCTTGCGCAGGAGGTAACCGAAGATGCCGATGCCGACCATCAGGAACAGGTCGAACGTGGTGGCGTGCACCGCGTAGACGCCGATCCCGGTAATGATCGCGATCACCGGCACCAGCGCCCAGTTGGGTACGGCGAGGATGCGGGTGAAGATGCGGATCATCGGGATGTTAAGGATCACCAGCATGATGTTGGCGACGAACAACGATGCGATCAGGCCCCAGACGATGTCCGGTTGTTGCTGGAACAGCAGCGGTCCCGGGGTGATGTTGTACAGCGACAGTGCGCCGATCATCACCGCGGTGGTGCCCGAGCCTGGAACGCCAAGGGTCAGCATCGGCACCAGTGCACCACACGCTGCGCCGCCGATGGCGGTTTCCGGCGCTGCGAGGCCGCGCATGTCGCCCTGGCCGAAGGTGCCTTTGGCGCCGGCAATGCGTTTCTCGGTCATGTAGGCCACGGCGCTGGCCAGCGTCGCGCCGGCACCGGGCAACACGCCCATGATAAAGCCCAGCACGCCGCAACGAATGTTCACCACGAACACCGCCGAGGCTTCCTTGAAGTTGAACATCATGCGGCCGGTGGCTTTCACCGCTTCCTGGCCGTGGTGGGTTTTTTCCAGCAGCAGGAGGATTTCGCTGATGGAGAACAGGCCCAGTACCAACACGACGAACTGGATGCCGTCGGTCAGGTGGATGTTGTCCCCGGTGAAGCGGTACACACCACTGTTGGCGTCGATGCCGACCGTCGACAGAAACAGACCGATCAGCGCCGCAATAAACGTTTTCAGCGGACGATCACCCGCCATACCGCCCAGGCAGACAATCGCAAACACCATCAACACGAAGTATTCCGCCGGTCCAAAGGCAATCGCCCATTTCGCCAGCAACGGGGCGAACAGCACCATGCCGCAGGTGGCGATAAACGCGCCGATGAACGAACTCCATGCCGACAACGACAGCGCTACACCGGCCAGGCCTTTGCGGGCCATCGGGTAACCGTCGAGGGTGGTCATCACGGTGGACGCTTCACCGGGTATGTTCAGCAGGATCGAGCTGATCCGGCCGCCATATTCGCAACCCAGGTACACCGCCGCCAGCAGGATCAGTGCTGATTCCGGTGGCAGGCCGAGGGCGAATGCGATCGGGATCAACAACGCCACGCCGTTGATCGGGCCCAGGCCCGGCAGCAGGCCGACCACGGTGCCAATGAGCGTGCCGCACAGTGCGGTCACCAGGTTGTACGGGGTCAGTGCGACGCCAAATCCGTGCCCCAAATAGCCAAGAGTATCCATATCAGTTCTCCAGAACGTCGAGCACGCCTAAGGGCAGCGGCACGTCCATCACCTTGTCGAACAGCAAATAAAGACCGATCGCCATCAGGCTGATGATCACCACGCTGGGCAGCCAGCGGCCGCCGTACAGGCGGGCCATCGGAATCCCGATCAGGATGCTTGCGACAATGAAACCAAGGGGTTCGAAGGTCCCCGCGAACACTAGCAGCAGCACCACGCAGATACCGATTTTGGTCAGGGTCTCGCGGTCCATCGGTGGTTCGTCAGGGTTGTGTTTGATCGGTGCGGGACGAAACACCATGTACAACAGCGCCACGCCCATCAGGGCCAGCATCAACAAAGGGAAGGCCCGTGGCCCCACCGGTTCGTAGGAAAAAGCCGCTTGGTATGGCCACGCCATCAGCGCCAGGCCGACACAGGCCGCCAGCAACACCGAAGCAAAAATGCGTTGTAAGAGCATGAGGAACTCCTGTGCCGCGACCCCGCGAATACGGGGTCGCAGCCGCTAGACAGAGACGATCACTGGATCAGGCCGAACTCTTTGGCCAGCACTTTGTAGTCCGCGACTTGCTTCTTCACGTAGGTGTCCAGCTCCGGGCCGGTCATGGCGAACGGGAACAGCTCACGCTGATCGCGCAGCTTGGCGAAGTCCTCGGAAGCCAGCAGTTTGTCGAAAGCGTCTTTCCACCAGGCGTAGTCTTCGTCGCTGACCTTCGGCCCGAGGTAGAAGCCGCGAACCACTGGCCAGACGATGTCGTAGCCTTGCTCCTTGGCGGTCGGGATGTCCTTCATTTCCGGCTCGTCCAGACGCTTGTCGGAGAACACCGCCAGCAGGCGCATGTCGCCGCTCTGGATGTGCGGCATGGAGTCGGAAATGTCGGTGCTGCCGACCTGGATGTGGCCGCCCAGCAGGGCGGTGGCGATTTCACCGCCGCCTTCGAGGGCGACATAACGCAGGTCGCGCGGGTTGATCCCGGCGGCCTTGGCGATCAGTGCGGTTTGCATCCAGTCCTGGCTGCCGACAGTGCCGCCGGAACCGATCACCACTTTGCTCGGATCTTTCTTCAGCGCTTGAACGAGATCGTCGAGGGTCTTGTAAGGCGAATCGCTTTTCACCGCGATGGCGCCGTAGCTGGTGCCGACCGCGGCCAGCCAACGCACGTTGGTTTCATCGAAACGCCCGAACTTGCCTTGGGCCAGGTTCAGCAGCGAACCGCTGGACCACGCCACCAGCGTGCCGGCATCCGCCGGGCGCTGGGCGACCACCGCGTTGTACGCCACCGCGCCGACACCGCCGGGCATGTAGGTCACGCGCATCGGTTTGGTCAGCAGTTTTTCATTCACCAGCGCGCTTTGCGCCAGTTTGCAGGTCAGGTCGAAACCGCCGCCGGGGGAGGCCGGGGCGATGCATTCCGGGCGCTTGGGCTCGGCCATCAGTTGGCCGGCGAACAGCAGGGCGCTGGCGGTCAGAGCAACTTTACGCAGTGATAAGTTCATTCAAGTCTCCTTGGGAGTTGTTGTTATGGATGTACTGAATTACCAAAGTGCAACGCTATAGCTCACCAGCAGACGCACTTCATCGGCATCGCGAGCGGAGTAGTTGGAACGGTAGGTGGCATTACGCAGGCGCACGGCGACGTCCTTGAGCGCGCCGCTTTGTACAACATATTTGATCTCGGTGTTGCGCTCCCACTCTTTGCCTTCGTCACCGTTCTTGAGCTTGATGTTGTCACCGCTCAGGTAACGGCTCATGAAACTCAGGCCGGGGATGCCGAGTTTGGCGAAGTCGAAGTCGTAGCGTGCCTGCCAGGAATGTTCTTCGGCACCGGCAAAGTCGTTGATCTGTACAAAGTTGACCAGGTACGGGTCGGCGCCATCGACATACGGGAACGCACTGTCGCCGGACATGTGCTGATAACCGGCGCTGAATTTATGCCCGCTCAAGGCATAGCTCACCAGGCCGTTGAGGGATTTGTTGTCGATCTTGCCGCCACGGGCCGCGCCCTGGTCATCACTGATCGCCAGTCGCAGGTCGGTGCCGAAAGTGCCCGGGCCGAACGGTTGCGAGGCGACCACGCCGAGGAAGTGCTGGTTATAGACTTCATCGAGTTGCGCGAAGTGGTAGCTGCCGGTGATCTTGTCGGTGAACTTGTAGTCCACGCCGCCAAAATCGAAGTGCTTGCCGGCGGCCGTGCCGGCGAAACGGCTGTTCTTGTTGTTGAGGGCAATGTCTTCGAAATCGGTGCTGTCGCGGTCCTTGGCTTTCTCCAGTCGGCCACCGGTGAACGTCAGGTTCTTGATCTCTTTAGAGGTCAGCAGGCCGCCTTCAAAGGTCTGCGGCAGGATGCGTCCGTCGTTGGGCTTGAGGATCGGCAGTTCCGGAATCAGGCTGCCGATTTTCAGTTCGGTGGCGGAGATTTTTACTTTGCCGGTCAGGCCCAGCTTGGAGTACTCGTCGGCGGCGCGGCCGTCATCATGGGTCGGCAACAAGCCGGTGCCGGTGCGGTCGGGACTCGAATCGAGCTTGACCCCCAGCATGCCCAGCGCATCGACACCGAACCCCACGGTGCCGTCGGTGTAACCCGATTGCAGATTGAGCAGAAAGCCCTGGGCCCATTCGTCACGCTTGGATTGCTGGGCGCTGGTGCCGTCGCGAAAGTCGCGGTTGAAATACATGTTGCGGGTTTCAAGGGTTGCCGTACTGTCTTCGAAGAAGGCAGCCTGGCTCAACGGCGAAAAGCCGGCGAAGGCGGCGGCACTGGCAAGGGCGGTCTGGCTGAGGCGGGAAAAACGAACAGGCGGGCGAGCCTGAAGCTGCATGGACAGCATCGTGAAGTACTCCGTTATTGTTCTTATTGGCGAAAACGCATCGAGGCGTTTTTCGTGTTCACTAGTGCGCTAGCGACGGCCAGTTAAAACTGTCCGTGGCTGGACTCTAACCGGCCAACCTTTCGCTAACCTTTCAGCTGACTTTCACGGTTTTCGGGCTTCACAGCGGCGGATGCGGCTGTAAACTCCGCGGCAAAGAATGGCGTCGACCATCCCTGAATGAGGTAAAAAGCCATGCGTGTCCTGCTCGTCGAAGACCATCTGCAGCTCGCCGAAAGTGTCGCCCAGGCGCTCAAGAGCACGGGTCTGACCGTGGATGTGCTGCACGACGGCGTGGCGGCCGACCTGGCCTTGAGCAGCGAGGAATACGCCATGGCGATCCTCGACGTCGGCCTGCCACGAATGGATGGTTTCGAAGTGCTGGCGCGTTTGCGAGCCCGAGGCAAGAACCTGCCGGTGTTGATGCTGACCGCGCGCAGCGACGTCAAGGATCGGGTTCACGGCCTTAATCTGGGCGCCGACGATTACCTGGCCAAGCCGTTCGAATTGACCGAACTCGAGGCCCGGGTCAAAGCCTTGCTGCGCCGTAGCGTGCTCGGCGGCGAGCGTCAACAGCGCTGCGGCGTGCTGGCCTATGACCTCGACACCCGGCGCTTCACCCTCGGCGAAGAATTGCTGACCCTGACTTCTCGCGAGCAGGCAGTGCTTGAAGCTTTGATCGCTCGTCCCGGTCGGGTGATGAGTAAGGAGCAATTGGCTTCTCAAGTGTTTGGCCTGGACGAAGAGGCCAGCCCCGACGCCATCGAAATCTACGTCCACCGTTTGCGCAAGAAACTCGACGGCCAACCCGTGGCGATCGTGACCTTCCGCGGCCTCGGCTATTTGCTGGAAAGCCGCGATGCATAAGCCGAGCAGCCTGCGCTGGCGGTTGCTGTGGAATCTGGCGTTGCTGCTGGTGGTGTTGATGCTGGCCAGTGGTTTGAGCGCTTATTGGAACGGTCGCGAAGCCGCCGACACGGCGTATGACCGGACCTTGCTGGCCTCGGCGCGGACCATCGCCGCCGGGGTCTCCCAGCGCGACGGCACCCTCAGCGCCGACGTGCCTTACGTGGCGCTCGATACGTTCGCCTACGACAGCGCCGGGCGAATCTTTTATCTGGTCAACGACATCCACCAGAACCTGATCTCCGGCTACGAAAACCTGCCGCCACCACCACCGGGTACGCCGCGCACCGATGACTATCCGGCGCTGGCGCGTTTCTACAACGCCGTTTATCGCGGGCAGAACGTGCGCGTGGTGAGCCTGCTCAAACCCGTCAGTGAACCGAACATGAACGGCATGGCGGAAATCCGTGTTGCGGAAACCGACGAGGCGCGGGTCAGCATGGCCCGCAGTCTGGCGGCGGATACGCTGCTGCGCCTGGGGATGTTGGCGATTGGCGCGTTGCTGCTGGTGTGGTTTGCGGTGAGTGCCGCTTTACGGCCGCTGGAGCGCCTGCGCACGGCGGTGGAAGAGCGCCAGTCCGACGATTTGCGTCCCTTGCCGTTGGTAGAAGTGCAGCATGAACTGTGGCCATTGGTGCGGGCGCTCAATCACTTTACCGAACGTCTGCGCGGGCAGTTCGAGCGTCAGGCGCAATTTATCGCCGATGCCGCCCACGAACTGCGCACGCCGTTGGCGGCGCTCAAGGCGCGTCTTGAACTGGGCTTGCGCGCCAGCGAACCGCAAACCTGGCGCAGTACGTTGGAGACGGCCGCCCAGAGCACGGATCGCCTGACCCATCTGGCTAACCAGTTGCTGTCCCTGGCGCGGGTCGAAAATGGCGCGCGGGCGATTGCCGAGGGGGGCGCACAGCTGCTGGACCTGAGCCAGTTGGCTCGGGAACTGGGCATGGCCATGGCACCACTGGCCCACGCGCGCGGCGTGGCGCTGGCGCTGGAAGCGGACGAACCGGTGTGGTTGCGCGGTGAACCGACGTTGTTAAACGAATTGCTGAGCAATCTGGTGGACAACGCCCTGGCCCACACACCGCCGGGCGGCAATGTGATCCTGCGCGTAACGGCACCCGCCGTGTTGGAGGTTGAGGACGACGGGCCGGGCATTCCCCTGGAAGAGCGCGATCGGGTATTCGAGCGCTTTTACCGGCGTAATCAGCAGGTCGCGGGGTCCGGGTTGGGGTTGGCGATTGTGGGGGAGATTTGTCGTGCGCATTTGGCGCAGATCAGTCTTCACGACGGGGAGCGTGCGGGGTTGAAGGTGAGGGTGAGTTTTATTGCCGGGGAGTGAGGGTGTTTGTGCCGGCCTCTTCGCGGGCAAGCCTCGCTCCTGCAGAGGGCTCGTTGCGTCTGTAGGAGCAAGGCTTGCCCGCGAAGGCCGCAACTCGGTCTCGATTAATAAAACATCGACCTGGATTCTTCCAGCTCCAGGCACATCGCCTCGTTCTCGGGATCAATCCCCAGCTTCTTGAAGGCCGGCACACTGAGCGCATCGATGCGCGCCAGCGGGTGGTCGGTGCCTTTGTGGCAATACAGGCTGGCGACCTGCACCAGGTCGACATAATCCACCTTTGCGGACTCACGCTTGAAGTCCAGATACTGGCCCGGCAATTTCACCAGCATTTCCGGAAATTCCCAGACGCTGAGCAGTTTATCGCCCAGCAGCGGATGAATGCGGTCGATCACATGATTGAGGCTGACCGGGTCCGAGAGCAGTTCGTAGTGATCTTCGGCGTACGTCAGGATCGGCAGCACCCCAATCTGATGCACCAGACCGCCCAAGGCTGCCTGATCCGGTTTGAGCTGGGTGTAACGGCGGCACAGGGCATAACTGATCCCGGCGATTTCAAGGCTTTTGCGCCAGACATCGCGCATTTTCTGCTCTACCACCTCGGAACTGGCGTGGAAGATTTGCTCCATCACCAGGCCAATGGCCAGGTTGCTGCTGTAATTCACGCCCAGCCGGGTGATGGCGGTGTGCAGGTCGGTGACTTCCTGGGTCGCCCGCAGCAACGGGCTGTTGACCACTTTGATCAGGCGCGCCGACAGTGCGGTATCGCGGCCAATCACCTTACTCAAGGTGCTAACGCTGATTTCCGGATCTTCAGCGGCCTTGCGAATCCGCAGGGCCACTTCCGGTAATGTTGGCAGAACCAGGTCATCGTTATCGATGGCCTCAACCAAATCCTGTTGGACCTTATCCGCCAGCTCACTCATTTCTGTTCTCTAGGGTCTTGCAAAAAAATACTGCTCTCAGCGCTGGATTTCTTTATCGCGATCCAGCGTGTAGGGCAGGTCGAGCAGGTGCAGGGCAGGGCCTTCGAGCGCTGCCAGATGGATATCACCCGACTCTGCAGCTTCGGCTTGCAGCACCGCCAGGAGTTCAATGTTTAGTTCGCCGCGTGCGGCAATCACCACTTCGCCGATGGCGCTGCCGTGGCTTGGGGCAAACAGCTGGGTGCCGGGCTCAGGCAATTCATTGCCATCCAGCTTCAGGCGATACAAGCGACGCTTGAGTTTGCCCAGGTATTGCATGCGCGCGACGATTTCCTGGCCGGTGTAGCAGCCTTTCTTGAAACTCACGCCGCCGACGGCTTGCAGGTTGAGCATCTGCGGGATGAACAGCTCGCGGGTGCTCGGCATGACCTGGCCGATCCCTGCGCGTATCTGGCCCAGCAGCCATTGATTCAGCTCGCCTTCGGTCAGCAGGGTAGCGAGTTTGCCTTTGATCGCATCGGCTTGATCGGCAGCGACCCACAGTTCCGCCCGCTCAGGCGATACACGAATGGCGATCAAACCATCGTTACGCACAACACTGTCAGTGTCGGCCGGCAACTCAAGACCCAGGCTGCGCAATGCGGCATCGCCATGGTCGAGGCCCAGGCGCACCCAGGCGGCGCTTTCGTCGGTCAGTTTGGATTTGGAGAACACCGCGTATTTTTTCAGGTCCGCCAGTTGCGGCTCCAGCAGTTCGCTGGCCATGGCCAGGAGCACGCCATCGCCATCCAGCAGAATGCGGAAACTCGACTGCATCCGGCCTTTCTGGGTGCAGCGGGCACCGAGGCTGGCCTGGGTGTCACTCAGGTAATTGAGGTTGCAGGTCAGTTGGCCCTGCAGGAACTTGCCGGCATCCGCGCCGCGGACCGCGAGAACGCCTTCGTGTGACAGGGTGCAGAAAAAAGCAGAATCGGCCATGGGTCATCGCAGGGTAAAGAGTCTGGGGGACATCATAAGGGGGCGCCCATGAAATGGGTAGTTCACAAAAGGTCGGGAGGGCCGACCAAAGCCGACTGTTCGACCGTGCGCGGGGCTGTATACTTGCCGCCTATTTGAGGAGCGCTCCATGGTCGAAGATGTTGAACTGAATCGCCTCTACTGGCACAGCCGCCGCGGCATGCTTGAGCTTGACGTGTTGCTGGTGCCGTTCGTGAAAGAGGTCTACCCGCACCTCAATGATGTCGACCGCGATTGCTACCGCAAGCTGCTTGAGTGCGAAGATCAGGACATGTTCGGCTGGTTCATGGAACGCGCCGAATCGGAAGATCCGGAGCTTCAGCGCATGGTTCGCATGATCCTGGACCGTGTCCAGCCCAAGTAATGGGTTCGAATGCCGCTGGCATGCCTCACGGCAGTTGCTGGCGGTTTACGTTGTGGCCCAGCTGTTCGCGTTGGGTTCTTTGTTTCTTCTTTCTATACCTGCCTGGGCTAGCGTGCTCGGCATCTTGCTGTGCGCGGTTCATGGCTTTTGGGCGTTGCCGCGACAGATTTTACTGACGCACCCGCAGGCGTTTCGCGGGTTGCGTCGTGATGCGGACGGCTGGCAATTGTGGAATCAGGCGGGAGGTTGGCAACCGGTGCAACTGCGGCCGGACAGCCTGGCGCTACCGTTGGTCGTGGTGCTGCGGTTTCGTCTGCGGGGCGAGCGGCGGGTCAGGACGATCTGTGTGCCCCAGGATGCGCAGGCAGCGGATCTGCACCGTCGCCTGCGGGTTCGGCTGAAATTCAGTCGGCGTAGGTGGGCGGCACCAGAATAGTGTCCAGAGCCACCGGCAGCAGGTTTGGGTAGTCGAGGGTGTAATGCAGGCCGCGGCTTTCCTTGCGTTCCATGGCTGAGCGGATCATCAATTCGGCCACCTGGGCCAGGTTACGCAACTCGATCAAATCCCGGCTGACTTTATAGTTGCTGTAGAACTCGTCGATTTCGTCCAGCAACAACCGCACCCGATGCTGGGCTCGTTGCAGACGCTTGTTGGTGCGCACGATGCCGACGTAGTCCCACATGAAGCGCCGCAGCTCATCCCAGTTGTGCGCGATGATCACGTCTTCGTCGGAGTCAGTCACCTGGCTGGCATCCCAGACGGGCAGGGCGATGGGGATCGACACCTGCGGCAACTGTTCAAGAATGTCCGCCGCCGCCGAACGCGCATAGACGAAACATTCCAGCAGCGAGTTGCTGGCCATGCGGTTGGCGCCGTGCAGGCCGGTGAAACTGGTTTCGCCAATGGCGTACAACCCCGGCACATCGGTGCGGCCCTGCTGATCGACCATCACGCCACCGCAGGTGTAATGCGCCGCCGGCACTACCGGAATCGGTTGCTTGGTGATGTCGATGGAAAATTCGAGGCAGCGCTCGTAGACCGTCGGGAAGTGGGTCTTGATGAACGCTTCGGGCTTGTGGCTGATGTCCAGGTAGACGCAGTCGACGCCCAGGCGCTTCATTTCATGGTCGATGGCCCGGGCGACGATGTCCCGGGGCGCCAGTTCGGCCCGAGGGTCAAAGCGCTGCATGAAGCGTTCGCCGTTTGGCAGCTTCAGGTGCGCACCTTCGCCGCGCAAGGCTTCGGTGATCAGGAAGCTTTTGGCCTGGGGGTGATACAGGCAGGTGGGGTGAAACTGGTTGAATTCCAGGTTCGCCACCCGGCAGCCCGAACGCCAGGCCATGGCGATGCCATCACCGCAGGCGCCGTCGGGGTTGCTGGTATAGAGGTAGACCTTGGCGGCGCCGCCGGACGCGAGGATCACGAAGCGCGCGCCGTAGGTGTCGACTTCGCCGCTGGCGCGGTTGAGCACGTAGGCGCCGAGGCAGCGGTCGCCTTCCAGGCCGAGGCGCTTTTCGGTGATCAGGTCGACCGCGACCCGCTGTTCCAGCAATTCGATGTTCGGGCGTTTTTTCGCCTGATCGAGCAGCGTCCTGAAGATCGCCGCACCGGTGGCATCGGCGGCGTGGATGATGCGCCGATGACTGTGGCCGCCTTCGCGGGTCAAGTGAAACTCGAAACCGCCGTCTTCGGTGCCGGATTGTTCATCGCGAGTAAAGGGCACGCCTTGGTCGATCAGCCACTGGATGGCTTCCTTGCTGTGCTCGACGGTAAAGCGCACGGCATCTTCATGGCACAGGCCACCGCCGGCATTGAGCGTGTCATCGACGTGGGATTCAACGGTGTCGGTGTCATCCAGGACGGCGGCGACCCCGCCCTGGGCCCAGAATGTCGAGCCGTTGGCGAGGTCGCCTTTGCTCAAGACGGCGATGCGCAGGTGACCGGGCAAGGTCAGCGCAAGGCTCAGACCGGCAGCGCCGCTGCCAATCACCAGAACATCGTGTTGAAACTGTTGGCTCATTTCAGGATTCCGCTCAAAGCGACCCGGGTCGGGGTTGGCGCAAGACACCTGGATCGGCGAGTCAGGCAGCCATACAGCCCACTAGTATATAGAGGGGGGGAGCGGCACAATAGCCGGGCCACCATGGCATTGTGAAACTACAGTGACGGAAAAGACTGGACGCTTCGTCGGATGTTTTTTTCGCCGGTTCGGCGACAAGACGACTGTATCGAGGATTTAACACTCTTTTTCACTTCACGGTTGCACAATGTTGGTTGCACCCGGCTATAAATATTTGGAACTTTTGCCAAGGGCCCAAGATCAATAGCGGGTTGCCTGAATCAAGGGACAGTGTCGGCTTCAGTGCGGGACCTGCGGTTTGGTCCTCGCCGGCGAACCGATGACAAGATTATTCGCGCAGCCGGGTTGTCCCGAGCTGCGCTTTTCGTGCGTGCCAAATCAGAGAGCCCGCAGGAAACTTGCTTGGAGGGGGAGAACTTTTGCGAAAAGCCCGAGTCTATGTTTGCAAGTCTGGTCGTTTAGTTATGCAAGCCTCCTTCGAGCTTATCGAGGAGTGTTCATGCTAACCCAGGAAGAGGATCAGCAGCTGGTTGAGCGCGTCCAACGCGGCGACAAGCGAGCTTTCGATCTGCTAGTGCTGAAATACCAGCACAAAATTCTCGGGTTGATCGTGCGTTTCGTGCACGACACCCATGAAGCCCAGGATGTGGCACAGGAAGCCTTTATCAAGGCTTACCGTGCACTTGGTAATTTCCGCGGAGACAGTGCGTTTTATACGTGGCTTTACCGCATCGCCATCAACACGGCGAAAAACTATCTGGTTTCACGCGGCCGTCGGCCGCCGGATAGTGATGTCAGTTCCGAAGATGCAGAGTTCTACGACGGCGATCATGGCCTCAAGGATCTCGAGTCGCCAGAACGCGCATTGCTGCGGGATGAGATCGAAGGCACTGTCCATCGAACCATCCAGCAACTTCCAGAAGATTTGCGTACGGCCTTAACTTTACGTGAATTCGATGGTCTGAGTTACGAGGATATTGCGGCAGTCATGCAATGTCCGGTGGGTACCGTGCGTTCCCGGATTTTCCGGGCTCGGGAAGCCATCGATAAAGCCCTGCAGCCGTTGTTGCAGGAAAACTGAGACAGCGGCGACAGCCAAGAGAGGAACGCCATGAGTCGTGAAGCCCTGCAGGAATCGCTGTCCGCAGTGATGGATAACGAAGCGGACGAGCTGGAATTGCGTCGGGTACTGAATGCCTTTGACGATGTTGAAACCCGCGAAACCTGGGCTCGTTACCAGATCGCTCGGGCAGTCATGCACAAGGATCTGCTGCTTCCACGTCTGGACATCGCTGCGGCAGTCTCTGCTGCGTTGGAAGACGAAGCCGTCCCGGCCAAGGCAACTCGCGGTCCATGGCGTAGCCTGGGTCGTCTGGCCGTCGCTGCTTCGGTCACCGTTGCTGTATTGGCGGGTGTTCGTCTGTACAACCAGGACGAAATTGCTGGCGTCGAATTGGCGCAGCAATCCACTCAGTCCACCCTTGTTGCTCCACAAGTCAAGGGTCCGGCTGTATTGGCAGGCTATAGTGAGAGTTCGGAAGCCACTGGCCCTATGGCCAACGGCGTATTGCAAGGTCAGCCGGGTTGGCACGATCAGCGTCTGCCAAGCTACTTGCGCCAACATGCTCAACAGGCTGCACTGAAAGGCACTGAAAGCGCTCTGCCTTACGCTCGTGCAGCAAGCCTGGAAAACCGTTAAGGAGGATCATGCGCGCCATACCTCTACTTTCGCTTCTGCTTAGTGGCTGGTTCGTTGTTCCAGCCCACGCCGATGACGCCCAGGACTGGTTGACACGTCTGGGCCAGGCCGAGCAAACGCAAAGCTTTCACGGTACTTTTGTTTACGAGCGTAACGGTAGTTTTTCTACCCATAACATCTGGCATCGCGTCCAGGATGGCAAGGTCCGCGAGCGTTTACTCCAGCTCGACGGCTCGGCACAGGAAGTCGTGCGCATTGATGGGCATACTCAATGCGTCAGCGGCACCCTGATCGCAGGGCTGGGGGACTCTCCCAACTCTGCCGCTCGTGCACTCGATCCACAAAAGCTCAAGAATTGGTACGACCTTGCCGTCATCGGCAAGTCGCGTGTGGCTGGGCGTGCGGCGGTGATTGTTTCACTGACGCCGCGCGATCAGCATCGTTACGGTTTCGAGTTACACCTGGATAAAGAAACCGGCTTGCCCCTCAAGTCATTGCTATTGAATGACAAAGGGCAATTGCTGGAGCGTTTCCAGTTCACTCAACTGGATACCGCCGACGCGCCGTCGGACAGCGATTTGCAGGCAGGCTCTGACTGCAAGGCGCTTGTCCTCGACACTGACAAGGCGACGGCGATCAAAACCGCCGAGGTCTGGCATTCGGATTGGTTGCCGCCGGGTTTCGAACTCAGCAGCAGCTCCTCGCGCAAAGATCCCGAGACAAAAAACCAAGTCAGCAGTCTGATGTACGACGATGGCCTGGCCCGCTTCTCGGTATTCCTTGAACCGTTGAATGGCGGCACCGTCACCGACACCCGTACTCAACTGGGCCCAACCGTCGCGGTTTCCCGACGCTTGACCACGCCTCAGGGCGAGATGATGGTGACCGTTGTTGGTGAGATCCCGATCGGTACCGCCGAACGGATTGCGCTTTCCATGCGCTCCAGCGCTACAACAGCCAAACAGTGAGCTGAACCAAAATGCTCATGGATCGACGATTTGATAGTGCGAGAGGTCAGCGATGCCCATCCCACCATTGAGATGTCGAAATGTTTAGTGAGCATTTCAATTTGCAAATCCCCCCGAATTTTCCTATAGGTCAGAGCCTCTCGGCTCTGGCCTTGTTTGTTGTTCCCGGAACAAAAATACCGGCGTATCGTTCCCGGTGTTCCTTGCTCCATATCGCTTAACCATGCTCGTCGTAACGGGAGCCGTATGTCGATACCACGCTTGAAGTCTTACCTTTCCATTTTCGCTACCGTGCTCGTGCTCGGTCAGGCGGTTTCTGCCCAAGCGGCGGAATTGCCTGACTTCACGCAACTGGTCGAACAGGCCTCGCCTGCGGTGGTGAACATCAGTACCACGCAAAAACTGCCTGATCGTAAAGTGTCAGGCCAGATGCCCGATCTCGAAGGCCTGCCGCCAGCGCTGCGCGAGTTCTTCGAGCGTGGCATGCCGCAACAGCGTTCGCCGCGTGGCGATCGTCAACGCGAAGCCACGTCCCTGGGTTCGGGTTTCATCATCTCGCCTGACGGCTACATCCTGACCAATAACCACGTGATTGCCGATGCCGACGAAATTCTCGTCCGCCTGGCTGATCGCAGTGAGTTGAAAGCCAAGCTGATCGGCACCGACCCGCGTTCCGACGTGGCGCTGCTGAAAATCGAAGGCAAGGACCTGCCGGTGCTCAAGCTCGGCAAATCCCAGGACCTTAAGGCCGGTCAATGGGTTGTCGCCATCGGTTCGCCGTTCGGCTTTGACCACACCGTGACCCAGGGCATCGTCAGTGCCATCGGTCGCAGTCTGCCGAACGAAAACTATGTGCCGTTCATCCAGACCGACGTGCCGATCAACCCGGGCAACTCCGGTGGCCCGCTGTTTAACCTGAACGGTGAAGTGGTCGGGATCAACTCGCAGATCTACACCCGTTCCGGCGGCTTCATGGGCGTGTCGTTCGCCATCCCGATCGACGTTGCGATGGACGTGTCCAATCAGCTGAAAAGCGGCGGCAAAGTCAGCCGCGGCTGGCTGGGTGTGGTGATCCAGGAAGTGAACAAGGATCTGGCTGAATCGTTCGGCCTGGAGAAACCGGCCGGTGCACTGGTCGCTCAGATCCAGGATGACGGCCCGGCTGCCAAGGGTGGCCTGCAAGTGGGCGACGTGATCCTGAGCATGAACGGTCAGCCAATCATCATGTCTGCCGACCTGCCGCATCTGGTTGGCGCGCTGAAGGCAGGTGCCAAGGCCAATCTTGAAGTTGTCCGCGAGGGCAAGCGCAAGAATGTCGAACTGGTCGTCGGCACGATCCCGGAGGAAGGTAAAGAGTCGGATGGCCTGCCGAAATCCGGTGTCGAGAGCAGCAGCAACCGCTTGGGTGTTTCTGTCATCGAGCTGACCGATGAGCAGAAGAAAACCTACGACCTCAAGGGCGGTGTGGTGATCAAGGACGTCGAGGACGGTCCTGCTTCGCTGATCGGCTTGCAGCCTGGCGACGTCATTACGCACCTGAATAACCAGGCGATCGGCTCCACCAAGGAGTTCACCGAAATCGCCAAGGCGCTGCCGAAGAACCGTTCGGTGTCGATGCGGGTTCTGCGTCAAGGTCGTGCCAGCTTCATCACCTTCAAACTGGCTGAATAAACCGGTTGTCGGCTGAATAAAAAACCGCCTCGAAAGAGGCGGTTTTTTTATGCCTGCTTTTTGTTGAAGAGGCTGGTTTAACCCATCATGTCCTTGATCATCCGCTCCTGCTCCATCAGTTCCCGTTGCCGGGCGTCGATGCGCGATGACAGCGGGAAGTTGCCGCTCGCCTTGCGCTTGGCGAAGTCGAGCTGCTGAATGGCCTGGCGGTAATCGCCGACCAGCGCGAAGTATTCGGCGCGCGCCTGATGCAAGCCGATGATATTGCCCGACAGGCCGCGAGTCTCCGCCACCATGTACCAGACATCCGGATCGTCCGGCCGGGACTTGAGCAGGTTTTCCAGGGCTTTTTCCGCATCGGCGGTGCGGTTCTGTTTGAGCAGCAGGTCGACTCGCACCTGATTCAGCGGGTAGTTGCCCGGGAACTGGGTGAGCAACCGGTCAACCCGAGACTGTGCATCCGGCAAGCGATTATTGGTGATGTCCAGATCGACCTGGGCCAGGTTGTAGATGATCTCGTTCGGCGCCGTGGCCAGCAGTTGCTTGAGATTCTCCCGGGCTTCATTCAACTGGCCGCCCTTGATCTGGGCGATGGCCAGGCCGTAGCGAGCGACATCGTTTTTCGGGTTTTCATCGAGCTGGGCGCGAAAGCGTTTGGCGCCCAGACCGGGGGTTTCTTCGTAGACCAACTGCACCCGCGCGCGAATCAGCTGATAACGCATGCTGTCTTCGATGCCGCCCGCCTTGGCCTGTTCGGCACGGTTGCGGGTGTCGGCAATCCGCGATTCGGTCACCGGGTGAGTCAACAGGAACTCCGGTGGCTTGGCGTCGAAGCGATACTGGCGCATCAAGCGCTCGAACATGTTCGGCATCGAGCGTGGATCGTAACCGGCCTTTTCCAGATTGAGGATGCCAATCCGGTCGGCTTCCTGCTCGTTCTGGCGTGAGAAACGGCGTTGCTCCTGAATCGCGGCCGCCTGGGTGCCGGCAATGGTCGCGATCCCGGCATCACCGGCGCCAGCGGCGGCAATCACGATCCCGGCCAGCAGGGCGGCCATCATCGGCACTTGCATGCGTTGCGAGGCTTCAACGCCACGGGCGAAGTGGCGTTGCGACAAGTGAGCCAATTCGTGAGCCAGTACCGACGCGTATTCGCCTTCGGTCTGGGCATTGAGGAACAAACCGCCGTTGACCCCGATGATCCCGCCCGGCGCGGCAAAGGCGTTGAGCTGCGGGCTGTTGATCAGGATGAATTCCAGGCGCCGGTCAGTGACCTGGCTGGTCTCCACCAGCTTATAGACGCTGGATTCGACGTAATCCTTGAGCTGCGGGTCATTGAGCTGCGAGACCTGGCTGCGCAACATTGCCAGCCACGCGCGGCCCAACTGGTATTCCTGTTGCGGCGAGACAATGGCAGAACTGGCATCACCGAGTGACGGCAGGTCGTCGGCGAAGCCTGGTGAGGCGAGCAGGCAAGCGAGCGTCAGCAGGGTAGGGCGCAAAAAAGTCATGCACAAAGCCTTAGTCGACAAAGACCTTACTGTAGCCGGACACCGGGCTTCGGACCAGATATTCTAAGCCGCTCAACCACCTGACCCGGAGTGATGCAATGATTGACGCGGTAGCCCATGACGTTGAACTGGACGCCAGTGGCCTGAATTGTCCGTTGCCATTGCTCAAGGCCAAGCTGGAGCTCAATCGGATGGCCAGCGGCGCGGTTCTCAAGGTGATCGCCACGGATGCGGGTTCCCAGCGCGACTTCCGCACCTTTGCCCGGTTGGCCGGTCATACGCTGCTGCGTGAAGAAGACGAGGCGGGCGTGTACCGCTATTGGTTGAAAAAAGCCTGAAACCGGCTGCGTTTGTGACTAAGGATTATTGATGTTCAAAGTGTTACGCGACTGGATTCAGCGCTACTTCTCCGATGAAGAAGCCGTGGTGCTGGCGGTGCTGCTGATCCTGGGCTTTACCGCCGTGCTCACCTTGGGCGGCATGCTCGCGCCGGTGCTGGCCGGGATGGTGCTGGCGTATCTGATGCAAGGACTGGTCGTCACCCTTGAGCGTCTGCGTGTGCCCGGTGGCGCGGCCGTGGGGCTGGTGTTCGCGTTGTTCATGGGGCTGTTGCTGGTGTTTATCGTGGTCGTCGTGCCGTTGCTCTGGCATCAACTGATCACGCTGTTCAACGAATTGCCCGGCATGCTCGCCAAGTGGCAGTCGCTGCTGTTGCTGCTACCTGAGCGTTACCCGCACCTGGTGTCCGACGAGCAGGTGCTGCAAGCCATCGAAGTGGCCCGGGGCGAGATTGGCAAGTTTGGCCAGTGGGCGCTGACGTTCTCGTTGTCGAGCCTGCCGCTGCTGGTCAACATCATGATCTACCTGGTGCTGGTGCCGATTCTGGTGTTCTTCTTCCTGAAGGATCGGGAAATGATCGGGCAGTGGGTTCGCGGCTACCTGCCGCGTGAGCGGGCGCTGATAACCCGCGTTGCCCATGAGATGAACCGGCAGATCGCCAATTACATTCGCGGCAAGGTCATTGAGATCTTCATCTGCGGTGGCGTGACCTACGTCGGTTTCGTCGTGCTGGGGCTCAACTATGCGGCGCTGTTGGCATTGTTGGTGGGCGTTTCTGTGGTGGTGCCGTATGTCGGCGCCGTAGTGGTTACCGTGCCGGTCATGCTGATTGCGTTGTTCCAGTGGGGCTGGAGCGATCAGTTCATCTACCTGATGGCGGTCTACGGGATCATTCAGACCCTGGACGGCAACGTGCTGGTGCCGCTGCTGTTCTCGGAGGCGGTCAACCTGCATCCGGTGGCGATCATCTGCGCTGTGTTGTTGTTTGGCGGGTTGTGGGGTTTCTGGGGGGTGTTCTTTGCGATTCCCCTGGCGACGCTGTTCAAGGCTGTGCTCGATGCGTGGCCGCGCAAGGAGCCGGTGGTGGCGCCGTTGCTTTAGATTTCAATCTTGAGGACCTCTTCGCGGGCAAGCCTCGCGCCTGCAGACTTGCGTCGTTCCCGATCTGGCGAACGGCGCAAACCCTGTAGGCGCGAGGCTTGCCCGCGAAGGCGCCGGAACAGGCGTCAATAAAATCAGGCCTTGTTCAGTGCCTGAGCCGCCGCCAAAACCGCATCCACATGCCCCGGCACCTTCACGCCGCGCCATTCCTGACGCAGCACACCGTTCTTGTCGATCAGGAACGTGCTGCGATCAACGCCCATGTATTCCTTGCCGTAGAGCTTTTTCAGCTTGATCACATCGAACAGCTGGCAGAGCGCTTCTTCCTTGTCGCTGATCAGCTCGAAGGTGAACGCCTGCTTGGCCTTGAAGTTCTCGTGGGATTTCAGGCTGTCGCGGGACACGCCGAAAACTTCAGTGTTGGCGGCTTTAAAGGCCTCCAGCTGATCGCGAAAACCCTGGCCCTGGGTCGTGCAGCCCGGGGTGCTGTCCTTCGGATAGAAGTAAATCACCACCTGCTTGCCTTTGAGGCTCGCGAGGCTGACGGTCTGCCCGCTGGTGGCGGGTGCTTCGAAGTCGGTAACCGGTTGGTCGATAGCAACGGCCATTAAAGCTTCCTTACATTGGGTTTTGTGGGCGCCACGGTTCGATCAGGGCGTCCAGGTTCAGCGCGTCGGCGAAATCCAGGAACTGATCGCGCAGCCAGCTGATTTGCACGCCGGCCGGCAGCGTCACGGTAAATGTGGCGTTAAGCATGGTGCCGCCGGTTTGCGGTGCCTGATACGTGTCGCAGGTCAGGTTTTCCAGCTCGACGTTGTGGTCCATGAAGAACTGGCACAACTCATTGATGATGTCCGAGCGGTAGGCCGAGCTGACATAGGCAACGTAAGGCAGGGCCTGTGGACGGTTCTCCAGGGCCGCGCTACGCACCACGTTGACCGTGAAGGCGTGCTTCTTGGCGAGGATCGGCAGGCTGCCTTCCAGGCGGGCCAGGGCGTCCCAGCTGCCGGAGATCTCGAGGATCAGGGCACTGCACTCGCCATGACGGGTCAGGCGAGAAGTGACCACGGCGCAGCGGTTTTCATGGCTGGCGCGGCACAGGACGTTAGTCAGCTCCATGGGGTTGGCGCCGAGGGCACTGATGACAAGGAATTGTTCGCGAACTGTGGGGGTGGACATGCAGCATTCCTAAAGCGATGAGCGGTCGATACTTCTACGGGCTTTTTTTTACCGGGGGCGACCCTGCGCAGACGAATTCAGAAAACCCGAGCCGAAGGTTGCAACGTGCTCCACAGTGGCGGGAGCGAGGGGTGGCAACGCTGGATCGGGGCTTGTGATGCCGAAAATGGAGGCTGGAACCCGGCGTACGAGCTTATCAGTACCGATCAAAGTCTGAAGGGTAGCGAAAAGCAGCGCCAAGGGGAATGGCAGCAGCGCAGTACTTCGCTTGTACAAGCATCTTGGCGCCAGTACCATTACGGCTCTCTTTTTCCGGCAGGAGCGGTTGCATGATTGCGGGCAGTATGGTGGCACTGGTCACACCCATGGATGCACAAGGTCGTCTCGACTGGGACAGCCTGAGCAAACTGGTGGACTTTCACCTGCAAAACGGCACCCACGCGATCGTGGCGGTCGGCACTACAGGTGAATCGGCCACGCTAGACGTGAACGAGCACATCGAAGTGATTCGTTACGTGGTCAAGCAGGTTGCAGGGCGCATCCCGGTCATCGCCGGTACGGGTGCGAACTCGACGCGCGAAGCCATCGAGCTGACCACCAACGCCAAGAGCGCCGGCGCGGACGCCTGCCTGCTGGTCACGCCGTATTACAACAAGCCGACCCAGGAAGGCTTGTACCAGCACTTCAAGGCCATCGCAGAAGCCGTCGATATCCCGCAGATCCTCTATAACGTGCCTGGCCGCACTGCGTGCGACATGCAGGCCGAGACCGTGATCCGCCTGTCGACCGTGAAAAACATCATCGGTATCAAGGAAGCCACCGGCGACCTGGGCCGTGCCAAGGCGATCATCGACGGTGTCAGCAAAGACTTCCTGGTGATCTCCGGTGACGACGCCACGGCGGTCGAGCTGATCCTGCTGGGCGGCAAAGGCAACATCTCGGTGACCGCCAACGTCGCCCCGCGTGACATGGCCGACCTGTGCAACGCCGCGCTCAAGGGCGACGCCGTGACTGCGCGGGCCATCCACGAAAAGCTGATGCCGCTCAACAAGACCCTGTTTATCGAATCCAACCCTATCCCCGTGAAATGGGCACTGCATGAAATGGGCTTGATGCCGGACGGTATCCGTCTGCCGCTCACCTGGCTCAGTGCTGCCTGTCACGAACCGCTGCGGCAGGCCATGCGCCAGTCCGGCGTCCTGGTTTAATTGAGGAAGTACAACGCATGAAGCGAATGGCCGGACTTTCCGCACTTGCCTTGATTATCTCCAGCACCAGTGGCTGTGGATGGATCTGGGGCCCGGAAGGTTACTTCCGTGACCGTGGTAGCGATTACCTGGAAGCGCAACAGACTGCACCGATGCAACTTCCACCGGATGTCCAGACCGCCAAACGTCTGGATCCGCTGTTGCCGATCCCGCGTAACGTGGCCGATGACACCGCCAAGGGCGAATACATCGTGCCGCGTCCGCAGCCGCTGTCGGCGGTGGCTGACGCCAGCGACTACACCCTGCAGAAAAGCGGTGACTCGAGCTGGGTCATGGGTCAACACCCACCGGCCGAAGCCTGGCCTGTGGCCGTGCAATTCTTCCAGGACAACGGTTTCCGCCTGGATGAACAACGTCCGCAAACCGGCGAATTCACCACCACCTGGCAGCATTCCGACGAACTGTCCGCCGCGATGGCCAAGCGCCTGAGCGCGGCCGGCGTCAGCGCCGACAGCGAAACCCGCGTGCGGGTCCGCATCGAGCCAGGCGTGCAGCGCAACACCAGTGAAATCTACGTGGTCAGCGCCCAGCGCCCGGCCGGCAGCACCGCCGACGTCGACTTCACCAACCGCTCGGTCAACACCGGCCTCGACGCTGCACTGGTCGACGACATGCTCGCGAGCATGAGCCGCACGGCCGAGAAGGGCGGTTCGGTTTCGATGCTGGCTTCCCAGGACTCCGACAAGCCAAGTCGCGTCAGCCTGAGCGAAGATGGCAGCGGCAACCCGATCCTGAACGTCGGTCCGGACCTGGACCGTGCCTGGTCGAGCGTCGGTCGCGCGCTGGAACAGGGCGAGTGGCGCGTTGAAGACATCAACCGCAGCCTGGGCCTGTACTACATCAACCTGTCCGAAAAAGCCGAGAAGAAAGACGAGAAGCCTGGCTTCTTCAGCAGCCTGTTCGGCAGTGCGCCGACCAAGGAAGAAGTTGAAGCCCGTGCCGAGCGTTATCAGGTTCGCCTGAGCAAGGTTGGCGAGAACGTCCAGGTCACCGTCGAGAAAAACATCAATACCGTGGCGCCGGCAGAAGTGGCGCGCAAAGTGTTGAGCGTGATTCAGGACAACCTGGGCTGATATCACATGCGTTTTGCCGTTCTCGGCAGCGGTAGCCAAGGGAACGGCACGCTGATAGCCAGCGCTGACACGTATGTGCTGGTGGATTGTGGTTTCTCCCTGCGGGAAACCGAAAAACGCCTGCTGCGCCTGGGTGTAAACCCGGCGCAGTTGAGCGCGATACTCGTGACCCACGAACATGCCGACCACGTGCATGGCGTGGGTTTGCTGTCTCGGCGCTACAATCTGCCTGTCTACCTCAGTCGCGGCACCCTGCGCGGGATGCGCAAACCGATCGAACCCGCAGGCTTCCTGGCCGGCGGCGAGCAATTGCAAATCGGCGCCCTGAACATCGAAGTCATTGCTGTGGCCCACGATGCACAAGAGCCGACGCAATACGTGTTCAATGACGGTGAGCGACGCTTCGGCCTGCTGACCGACCTGGGCTCGTATTGCAACAAGGTGCTGGACGGCTATCGGGACCTCGATGCGTTGATGATCGAGTCCAACCATTGCCGTGACATGCTGGCTCGCGGTCACTACCCCTACTTCCTGAAGCAGCGGGTGGGCGGTGAACTGGGACATTTGAACAACCACCAGGCGGCATTCCTGGTGTCCGAGTTGGGCTGGCAAGGCCTGCAACACCTGGTCCTGGCCCATCTGAGCAGCAAGAACAACCTGCCGCAGCTGGCCCGGCAATGTTTTGTCGACACCCTCGGGTGCGACCCGGACTGGCTGCAACTGGCCGATCAAGATTCAGGGCTCGACTGGCGACACATCGCCTAGCCCACCTACTTAGCAAGCGGAGCCCATCATGGAAAAACGTGAAGAACTCTACCGCGGCAAAGCCAAATCGGTTTTCAAGACCGATGACGCTGACCGCTTGATCCTGCTGTTTCGCAACGACACCTCGGCGTTCGACGGCAAGCGAATCGAGCAGCTCGACCGCAAAGGCATGGTGAACAACAAGTTCAACGCCTTCATCATGCAGAAACTCGAAGCAGCCGGCGTGCCGACTCAATTCGACAAACTGCTGGGCGACAACGAATGCCTGGTTAAAAAACTCGACATGATCCCGGTCGAATGCGTCGTGCGTAACTACGCCGCCGGCAGCCTGGTCAAGCGTCTGGGCGTCGAAGAGGGCCTGAAGCTCAACCCTTACACCTTCGAACTGTTCCTGAAGGACGACGCCAAGGGCGACCCGTTCATCAACGAATCCCACGTCGTGGCGTTCGGTTGGGGCACCGCCGAGCAACTGGTTCGCATGAAAGAACTGTCGCTCAAGGTCAACGAAGTCCTGAGCAAACTGTTCGACGACGCCGGCCTGCTGCTGGTCGACTTCAAACTCGAATTCGGCGTGTTCTCCGACGGCTCCATCGTCCTGGGCGACGAATTCAGCCCGGACGGCTGCCGCCTGTGGGACAAGGCCACCGGCAAGAAAATGGACAAAGACCGCTTCCGCCAGGGCCTCGGTGACGTCATCGAAGCCTACGAAGAAGTCGCCAATCGTCTGGGCGTACCGCTTTAATCGACGCAAGCATCTGATAGCACGGAAAAAAATTGCTTAAGGGGGTTCGCTTCCGGCAAAAGTGTTGTTATGATGCGCGCCGTTGGAGAGATGCCAGAGTGGCCGAATGGGACGGATTCGAAATCCGTTGTACCTTCACCGGTACCTAGGGTTCGAATCCCTATCTCTCCGCCATTATTGAAAAACGAAAACCCCTGATAACTTCAACGTTGTCGGGGGTTTTTCGTTTAGGGCAAAAACAAAATGACTAATTCTGGTACGGTCTTCGTTAATTGGCGATCTGGATATCAGTCATGAACCTGGAAAAACCGCTGACACTCTTGCAGGCGCAACTTCCTGATCTGTTGGCTGTGTACGTATTCGGCAGTCAGATGACCGGTGATGCTGGCGCTGAGAGTGATCTGGATGTAGCGGTGCTTTCTGCAGGGGCGGTCGAGCCGCTGGTACTTTGGCGGTTGTCTGGAGAGCTTGCTGATATCGTAGGTGTTCCTGTCGATTTGCTCGATCTGCGTGCTGCATCAACAGTGATGCAATACCAGATACTGACTACAGGGCGTCGACTTTGGTCCAAAGACAGCCAGGCAGGTCTTTTCGAAAGCTTTATCTTGAGCGAAAAAACTGCATTGGATGCTGCAAGAGCGGAGTTGCTGGCAGATATCCAGAAGGAAGGGAAAGTGTATGGTCGATGATGTTCTCATCAATAAGGCTGCGAGCATTGAGCGTTGTGTAGCGCGAGCTCGTCAGGAATATGAGAAGGATCCCGTCAGTTTTGCCACTGATTTCACTCGTCAGGACGCCGCGATACTGAATATTCAGCGTGCCTGCGAAGCCGCGTTGGATATGGGGCAGCATCTAATTCGTCGTGAGCGTCTAGGGGTGCCACAGAGTGCGCGTGACGTGTTTGAGCTGCTATCCACGGGTGGATGGGTAAGCGCTTCGCTGCTCAGCAGTCTTAAGAATATGGTGGGGTTCCGCAATATTGCCGTACACGAGTATCAAATCCTCCAATTGCCGATTACTGTCGCGATAATCACCAATCATCTCGATGACTTTCTGCAATTCAGCTCCCATATTTTGATCAGGGATGCGAGTTTGGGAAGTCAACAGGGCTGACAACTCCCTCTTTCCGAGCGGATATATACGCTGCAACGTCTCCAACGATAAGCTGCGCAAAGTTCTACCCCCTGATCTCTCCGCCATTATTGAACAAGACGAAGCCCCCGTAATCATTGCTGATGACGGGGGCTTTTTCGTTTCTGGGGTTTTGTTTAGGGCAATTTAAAGTCCATACGAACAAGGGCGCTAAAAAGGCGCCCTTGTGGCGTAAGGACGTGCAAGGCTAGCCCGCTTTCGGCCACCCCCAATGCCCGGAATCCGGCTCGACCAGCCGTTCAAAATGCCCACCAATCCCCTCAATCAACCCTGCATCCTTGACCGGATCCAGCCCCGGATACGGTTTGCCGTTGTAACTCCCCGTATACGTCAACATTGCCTCGACACTCCCGCTCTCTTCATAAAGCGTGCGCATCAACTGACTTTCCTGATCCTTGGCGTCCGTCGAACGCAGCGCGTAATGCAGGGCTAGCGCTGTGCCGAACTCGAGGCCGGTAGAATCGATCCCGTGTTTGCGGGCCAGGTCGATGCTGCGCAAGATGCGTTCGTTGCGTTGCAGTTTACGCAGCGGGTCACGGCCGACTCGGGCACACGGGTCTTTGAAGGAAGTGTTGCAGCGTTCGAGGAAGGTTTTGGCGAAACCGGCGACGGCTTCGCTCATTTGCGGGTTTTCCGCCACCAGGGCCGGACCGACTTCCTGGCGGATCAGGCGTTCAGCCAATGCACTGACGCGCGGGTCGCCCATGCCCTGGCCCAGCCACGAATAGCCCAACAGGCTGGCGTACCAGGCAATGATCGCGTGGGGACCGTTCCACAAGAGGTTCTTGATGACCTGGGTCTGGGTGATGTCTTCCACGGTTTTCACCTGGCGCAGTCGCTCTAGCAAGTTGCTGCCGCGCTCGACGTAGAGAGGCATGTCCGGTTCGCTGTTGAACAGGATCAGGTGCATCTGGCTCAGGGCGTTGCTCGACTGGGCGAAGGGCCGGAAACGGCCGATCAGTCGTTCATATTCGGGCGCCTTTGTGGTCGTCAGTGCCTGGGGGGCGCTCGGTTCGTCGCTCAGGCTGTTCTGGAAGATCTTCGATTTGATCCGCAGTTGTCTGAGCAAGGCCTCGTTGGAAATCTTCGAGACGATGCGGCTGACGACTGTTTCGGCAAAGTGGGTCTTGTCCAGGATCTGCTGGCAAGTTTCAGGCGAAACCAGCAGTAACAGCTGCGCTTCGACATGGCGGCGGACGAAGGCGGCGCCACCGACCTTGTTCAGCACGATCAGGATGGTCAGTTCGCGTCTACGGCGTTCGTAACGGCGGATCAAACCCTTGGCGATGACATCGGCCTGTTTGCGGATGGCGGGCTCGGGCAGGCTCAGGCCGACGATTTCTGCGACGTCGTACATATCGATCACCGCTTCGGCGTCGTCCATGTCGATCATCCGCAGGTTTTCGATGGTCTGGTCGAAGGACGTGGCGCCGTAGCGCACGCTGAACCGGCCGAAGGCGTCGACCGTTTCACGCAGCATGCGCGAACGGGTGGCGCCGATGATTTCACAGGGCCGGGTGTAGCCATCCCAGTGGGAGAAAATCTGTGTCAGGTAACCGCCGCCCATGGCGCCGAAGCCGTGGATGCCGACGCGAAACTGATTGAGGGCCTGGGGGAAGGTCTCGGTCAGTTCGGGGGTGCCGAGGTCGGGCATGCATTGGGTCAGGTCGCCGAGAAATTGCTGCATGTTGCTATAGGCCTTGAGCGCACCGGCCTTGACCTCAGGCGCGGGTGGCTTGATGTCTTCGATCAGGATCGGCTGCCCCTCGGCACGGATCGCCGAGAGCAGGCCGTTTTCCGAATCTTCGACCATGAAGCAGTGACCCGGCTCGCAATTGAGCGCGCTGGCTGCCCGCAGGAAAATCTCGGGATGGGGCTTGCCCTGGGTGACTTCGTCGCCACACACGGTGATGTCGAAATACTTGAGCACGTTGGCATTGATCAAATACTCCTCGGCAATCGCCCGACGGCTTGAGGTCGCGACCGCCATGGTCAGGCCGTACTTGCGCAAGCGCTCCAGCACTTCCAGCAATCCGGCCTTGATCGGCACGCCTTCATTGCGCACATACGCCAACTCAAGTTCATCGGCGCGCTGGCGAATCTCGGCGTAGGGAAAGTCTTCCCCGTTGTGCGCTTTCGCCAGGGCCTCGGCCTTCTTGGCGCTCAGGCCCAGCGAGCCGATCAGGGTTTCCTCGCTCAACGGCTTGCCGAAAATCTCGCTGGACGCCTGCTTGAGGGTTTTGAAGCGCAGGCGTTCGGTGTCAAACATGGTGCCATCCATGTCGAAGATGGCGCTGAATATTCTTTTTCCCTGGAAAAAAATCATTGATTGATACTCCTTGTACCGTGGGGTGGCGCGACGCAAAGCCGCCTGAAAAGGGGCACTGCATCTGCGAAATGAGATGGCCTGGAGCCGACGGGCACGGTTCGAGGCGCGAAGGCCGACCGGGCGATGTCTCGCTCAGGAAGTGATGGGTTCAGATGGAAAAGCCAGACGAGCACGAACTCCGCGAAAAAACGGAAGAAGGGCGCACCGGTTCAGTGGCTGATGATCAGGAACAGACAGGCGGAGGGACGGAGCAATGGCGCCGATGGGCGCACCAGTCCGACAATCGAAGTCGCAGGCGGTGTACAGCGAGGAGTGCAAAGAGGCGAGGAACAAGCCCTGTGGCTGCTTCAGCGAAGCGTTTGACGTGAGGCCCACAGTGCGCAATCAGGGATGCGGAAAGTGGGCCGACAAGGCGATCGATACGTGTGATTCCGAGCATAAGACGCTGTGATTTCCTGCGGCGTGGCTTAGGGTCTTTTTAGGTATACAGCATGGGAAGCGTCTATATCAAGGTTGGGGCGCGGTAGAGCTCGAGCGGGAATGAGGTGGTATGGCCCCATGCGCAAGCACATCACTCGCCCATGAAAAAATCTCCTGACGCCATGTTGAGAGGTTTTTTTGATGGCTGGGATGTGCCCGTGCTCGTTCACGGGCGGATGAAGGTGCGGCCTCTTTTTACTAGTAGAAATCGTAGTAAATGGCCCATGTCCCGTTGATCCTGTTCTTCCAGAACATCAGGCTCCCGCTGTCCACGACATTCAAATTGATTTTCGAGTCGGACGAAATCTGGAACACGAATTCAAAATCATCGCCGGGGTCCACGCCTGACTGACAGAACGAGGGATAGCCGCCGATTTTGTGTTCGTAGGTGTGAGTGATCACGTCGTAATAGGATTCGATTTGCCCAGATCGCTCAAGTTCGAGTATTTCAAGCTCGAGATCTCTGGGGACACCGCCGCCGTCCCAGAGTGGAAAGTCCTCTTCAACCAATTCGGCCTTCAGCGCAAAGGGCTTGAGGAAGGTATTGGCTACCGGCAGTTCTTTGCGTACCAGCTCATCATCAAAGGTGTATTCCCGGATGACCCAGTTGTTGCCCATGGGTTCAAAGGGCTCGGGAAACGGGTAAGAGACAAAGACTGTCAGTACGCGAATCCCCTTGAGGGCCAGGCTGGCAAACGGCAGGCAGGGTAGAAAAAACTGAGCATAGGGATGCAGTTCCTCGCCTGCATCGTTTTTGGGGATCGCTTCATCCGGGCGGAAAAGGAATACGTTGCCCAGCCAGCTTTCCTCATCCTTGAGCGTAGGCCGGAACCCGCCCGCGACGAACTTGATGGCGGGTACCGCGAGGCGGCGCCTGATTTCTTGTATCTCCATTACAACCAAACTCCTGATCAGGGTGTTGCAGTCAACTATGTCTTGTCTGCAGTGTCGAGTTCGGGATCCAGGAGCTGCCCATCAAGCATGAGCAGCCGGCTTAATCCTTTAGATTTCCTTGACTGGAGTCTCCCCCTGCACCCCCTTGATCAACTCGATCACATGCAAACAGTCCGCCTTGTTCACATATGACTCCCCACTGGCAACCGTCTCATGATTCCCCGCCCGTAGCCTCCAGCGCCACTGTCCTTTTCCTGTGCTCGGGGTGCCTTTCGATTGCCTGTAAATCTCAAAATACATTCAGCTCGCTCCATGCGATGGGTCAATTGCGACAACCTGTGTGTCGCATGTCAGCAAGCCTAGCGGAGCTGGTTTTTTTGGCCATCGGGCATTTGTTTCCAATGATTTGAGGGCTTTTCCTACAGCTGGCCGGGCTCTGAAAGAATGGCCAAAACCGCCGCAGTTTCGCCCTTGCATCACCCTGCATGCTCCTGCTTAATACGACTCGGCTCATGGCGCTGGAAAACACCCCGGCGACCGAAGATTGTTGAAAAATCACTATAAAAAAAGAGCAATCCATTGACTCATCAGCACGGAACGCAACTCGCCGGGCATGTGGCGCTTTCGCTCGTCATCCCGGTGTTCAATGAAGCGGCGACCATTGATCTGTTCATCGCGCGGATTTCTGACGTCTTCAAGGATGAGGCGCTGGTCAGTCTGGAAATGGTGTTCGTCAATGACGGCAGCACCGATGCGACTTTGGACATTCTTCTGGAACGCCAGGCGTCTGACCCGCGCGTGCGGATCGTCGATCTGAGCCGTAATTTCGGTAAGGAAGCGGCGTTGACCGCAGGCTTGCAAACAGCCACCGGCCAGGTGGTGGTGCCGATCGACGTCGATTTGCAGGACCCGCCGGAAGTGATCCTGCAGATGATTGCCCTGTGGCGCCAAGGCTATGAAGTGGTGCTGGGCCATCGTGTGAGTCGCAAGACCGACTCCTGGGCCAAGAAAACCTCGGCCAACTGGTTCTATCGCCTGCACAACAAAATCGCGGATCAACCGCTGCCCAAGGATGTCGGCGATTTCCGGCTGATGGACCGCTGTGTGGTCGATGCCTTGCAGACCCTGCCCGAGTCCCGGCGCTTCATGAAAGGCTTGTTTGCCTGGGTCGGGTTTCGCACCACGCATGTCGATTATGAGCGCCCGGAAAGGGTCGCCGGTGAAACCAAGTTCAACGGTTGGCGCCTGTGGAATTTCGCGCTGGAAGGCATCACCAGTTTCAGTACCGACCCGCTCAAGGTCTGGACCTATCTGGGAGCGTTCGTGTCCGTGGTGTCTTTCTCATTTGCCATTTTCATCATTTTGCGCACGTTGATTTCTGGCATCGATTTGCCAGGTTATGCCTCGCTGATGGTGGCCGTGACCTTTCTCGGTGGCCTGCAACTGATCGGCATCGGGGTGCTCGGCGAGTACCTGGGCCGCACCTATATCGAATCAAAACGCCGGCCGGTTTATCTGGTACGCCGTGTCTATAACGCCAAGGACTGAACCATGGATCTCAAGGAAACCGACATCCTCGGTTCAAGCATTGATCAGCACTGGTATTACGCGTCCAAAGCGGCGGCGACCAAGCGTTTGCTGGGCGATACCCCGATCAAGAAGATTCTCGATGTCGGTGCCGGTTCCGGGTTTTTTACCCATCACCTGCTGACCCACACCGCCGCGAATGAAGCCTGGTGCGTGGATATCAGCTACGACGCTGACTCCGACGCCAGCACCTCTGGAAAACCTGTGCATTACCGTCGCGGCATCGAGGCGGTGGACGCCGATCTGGTGCTGCTGATGGACGTGCTGGAGCATGTCGATGACGACGTCGGGCTGCTCAAGGCTTACGTCGATAAAGTCCCGTCCGGCAGCCGTTTCCTGATGACGGTGCCGGCGTTCCAGTTTCTCTGGAGCGGGCACGATGATTTTCTGGAACACAAACGCCGTTACACCCTGGCGCAGTTTGAAACCGTGGCCCGGGACGCCGGTTTGACGGTGAAGCAGGGCGCTTACTACTTCGGCGCGGTGTTTCCGATTGCGGCCACCCTGCGGCTGTTGCCCAAGGGCACACAACCGTCGCCGCCGCGTTCGCAACTCAAGCAGCATCATCCGGTGGTGAATTCAATTCTGAAGACCCTGTGCAGCATCGAGCTGCCGTTCATGGGGGCCAATCGCCTGGCCGGCCTCACGGTGTTTGTGCTGGCGCAGAAGCCGTGACCTCAGCCGAAAAGTCAGCGTTGATCAAAAGAGCGTTGAGGTTTGCCGTGACCGGGTTGTTTGTCACGGCGCTTCACGCGGTCGTGGCTGTGCTGTTCATCAATTTCGTGATGCCGATGCCGCCCCTGGCCAATGGTGTGGCATTTGCCGTGGCGACGGTGGCGTCTTACCTGATCAACACGACCTGGAGTTTTTCCGCCCGGTTGCATGGCCGCACGCTGCTGCGTTTCATGATGGTCTCGGCGGCGGGGTTCTTGCTGGCGATGTTCGTGGCCTGGGCGGCGCAAATCGCCGGGCTCAATTATTTGCTGGGGATTGGCGCGGTGGCGCTGACAATCCCGGCGTTTACCTTCGTATTGCATAATTTCTGGACGTATCGATGAAGGATTCGGGAAAGCGCTGGGCTGTCACGCTGCTGCCATTGCTGATGGGGGTATTGGCTTTTTTCATCGTGATTGGGCCGCGGGCGCTCAATCCGCAGAACATTGCCTGGCTGGGCACGGGCGACCCGGCTACGCATTATCTGGGTTGGGTCTTTTTCAGGCAGTCGCCATGGACCTTTCCGATCGGCCTGAATCCCACCTACGGCCTGGAGTTGGGCAATGGCATCATTTTCTCTGACTCCAATCCGCTGCTGGCTTTTTTGTTCAAGCCGTTTGCTGCGCTATTGCCTGAGCCTTTCCAGTATTTCGGCATATGGTTCCTGGCCTGTTTTGTCTTGCAGGCGTGGTTCGCCTGGAAACTGGTAGGACTGATTACGCCCAGCGTCGCCATGCGTGCCGCCAGTACCGTGTTGTTTTTGTTTGTACCGCCAATGATCATGCGCATGCCGGTGCATCTGTCATTGGGTGGGCATTTCCTGATTCTCGCCGCGTTGTACCTGAGCCTGCATCCGCAATTGAACAGACGGCGTCTGGCCTGGGGCGCTTTGTTGGCAGCGGCGGCGTTGATCCATGCGTATTTTCTGGCCATGGTTGCGCTGATCTGGATCGCCGATCTCGCCGCAAAATACATCAAGCAAAAACTGACCTTGCGAGCGGTGCTCATCGAGTTTGCGCTGTTGTTTTCACTGGTCAGTTTCTGTTGCTGGCAAGCGGCGTATTTCTCCGTCGGGGGCGACGGCGCGATTTCCGATGGCTTTGGCCTGTATCGCGCCAATCTGTTGTCGTTGTTCGCCCCTGTCACCTGGTCCTACTTGTTGAAGGACATTCCCGGCGCACCGGGTGACGGCGAAGGTTATGGTTTCCTCGGCCTGGGGCTGCTGTTTCTGGCGATCTGTGCCTTGCTCGGTGGGCTGCGGGGCAACACCGGGTTTGGCGCGGCAGTACGCAAACGGCCATTTTTGTTACTGGCGTTGATTGGGCTGGGGATTTTTTCCGTTTCAAACCACATCGCTTTCGGATCGCTGGAGTTTGCCTATCCGCTGCCTTCGGCGGTTATCTCCATCGCGAATATTTTCCGTGCTTCAGGACGGATGTTCTGGCCGGTGTACTACGCGGTCATCCTGGCCATCATTTTCCTGGTGATCCGTTCCAATCGGCCACGAGCGGCGACGTGCCTGCTCATGATCGCGGTGTTGATCCAGGTGCTCGATACCCACAGCGGCTGGTCGATGATTCGCAAAAGACTGATGGCGCCCCCGGCGTCCGAGTGGGCCAGCCCCTTTGTCGACCCGTTCTGGAACAGCGCGGCTTCCCATTACCGCAAAGTACGCTGGATCGTGCCGCAAAACCTGTCGCCGCAATGGATGAACGTTGCGGCGTTCGCAGGTAAACATGGTTTGCCGACCGATGCCGTGTACCTGGGGCGCATGGATCTCAATCAATGGCGCCAGGCCAACCAGAAGGCGAGCAAGGCGTTCGCGACGGGGCAATATGAGGCGGACTCGTTGTACCTGCTCGACGACCGCGCATTGCTTCAGGCGGTGGCGACGGTCAATACCAAAACCGATCTGTTCGCCCGGATCGATGGCTTCACCGTGTTGGCGCCCGGTTGGAAGCAATGCGCCGATTGCCCGCAGACGATTGCGCAGATTCCGCCCGCCGACTTGCTTCCCGTTGTCCAACCCGGACATAAAAAGCTGTTCAATGTCGGGGGCGAAGGCAAGCCGTTGCTGGCCAATGGCTGGTCGGAGTCTGAACTCTGGGGCACCTGGTCTGAAGAGACCAGCGCTGAGATAGTGTTTCGGGTCCCCCCATCCGCACGCACGCTGCGCCTTGAAACCACGGCGTTTCTACCTCCGGGCCATGCCAGGCAGGGTGCGGTCATCAGCATTAACGGCCTGTCGGCAGTGACAACCGTGCTGGATAAGGCTGATGGCAACGTGATCGATGTGAACCTGACCGAGGCGATGAAGCAACGTGTGTTCAGCGAAGGGATGTTGCGTCTGCAGTTCCAGTTCGCCGATGCGGTCAGCCCATCAGCGTCCGGCTTGAGTCGCGACCCACGCAAACTGGCGATGGGCCTTAAAGCCCTGACGGTCAATTGAACGTTTGTGCACGTAGACGCACTTGCCGCGCCTTTCTACACTGCCCGGAGTCTTGGGGACCGGGGTGCAGTGGATGAATCGCAATGAACTACGCAAGGCCGACATCAACCTGATGGTGGTGTTCGAGACCTTGATGCTGGAACGCAACGTGACGCGGGTGGCGGAGAAACTGTTTCTCGGTCAGCCGACCATCAGTGCCGCGCTCAACCGTTTGCGCACGATGTTCAACGATCCGCTGTTCATTCGTGTCGGCCATCGCATGGAACCCACGGCCCGGGCCGAAGAAATCATCCTGCACCTGTCGCCGGCGCTGGACTCGTTGTCAGTGGCCCTGAGCCTGACCCACGATTTCGACCCGGCCAGCAGCACCATGACCTTTCGGATCGGCCTGTCGGACGATGTCGAGTTCGGCCTGTTGCCGCCGCTGCTGCGCGCCCTGCGCCATGAAGCGCCTAAGGTGGTGTTCGTGGTCCAGCATGTCGATTACTGGCGCATTCCCGACCTGTTGGCCTCCGGCGATATCACCGTCGGCATCAGCCAGACCCGCGGTTTGCCGGCCAATGCCAAGCGCAAACTGCTGCGACACATCCTGCCCAGCATCTTGCGTGCCGATGCGTCCGACACGCCGCTGACGCTGGATGAATATTGCTCACGCCCGCACGTGCTGGTGTCCCACACCGCCAACGTCAGTGGCTATGCCGATGAGTGGCTGGCGGAGATCGGGCGCAAGCGCCACGTCGTGCTTTCCGTTCCGCAATACAGCTCGTTGCCGGCCTTGCTGGCGGGGACTGACCTGATTGCGAGCTTGCCGGACTACACCGCCACCGCCATGGCGGCGTCCGGTCAATTGTTCCAGGAACCCTTTCCGTTCAAGACCCCGACTTTGGATCTGTCCATGGTCTGGCTCAGTCATGTCGACACCGATCCGGCCGAACGCTGGTTGCGTTCGCGCCTGGAAGCGTTCATGAGTGAGCGTGGCCTGGCCGATATGCACAGCACCGGTTCACTCTGATAATCGAGTCCAAAGAAGCCGCCGGAGCGTAGCCCGGCTCTGTGATATATGTAGGCCCTTTCTTCCCATCCACAGGAGCACCGTCATGCCTCACCTGCACATGGAATACACCGCCAACCTGCCCGAGCTGAACGCCGACGTGGCGTTGATCCGTCTCAACAATACGTTGGTGGGGTCCGGTCAGTTTGCGGCGGAGTTCGATATCAAGAGCCGTGCCGTGAAGGTCGAGACCTTCAAGGTCGGCACCGCGTTGGGTGAGCGGGCGTTTGTGCATGTGAAACTGGCGTTGCTCAGTGGTCGCCCGCCGCAGGTCAAGAAGCAGCTGTCCGAAAGCCTGTTGGCCGTTGTGCAGGATTTGTGTGAGTGGCCGACGGGGGTTGAAGTCCAGTTGTGTGTGGAAATCCTCGACATCGACCGCGAGTCCTACACCAAGACGGCCATCGGCCTCTGAGTGTTCAGGCGGCTTGCTGCTCCGCGCAGGCCAGGGCCACTTGTTCGCGCAGCCAGGTGTTGGCGCTGTCCTGGTCGACGCTTTGGCTCCACTGCATGTCGAGGGTGAAACCCGGCAAGCCGTTGGGTGCCTCGCAATGTTTGAATACCGCCTCGTTGGCCAGCAAGCGCTGGATGCGCCGGGGCAGGGTCAGGATGAAATCCGTGCCGGTAATCATCTTCAGCGCCGCGCTGTAGCTGTTGGATCGCGCCACAATCTGGCGCTTTTGCGCCTGCCGCGCCAGCCAGCCGTCGACCATGTTGGTGGTCGAGGTCCAGGGCGTCGGGAACACGTGACGGCGTTCGGTAAAGGCTTGCAGGCTTAAACGCGGTTCCAGCGGCGTGGCGCGCTTGTCGAAGACACACACCAGATCGTCTTCGAGCAGCTTGCGGGACTTGAGGTCGGTGTGGCTGCAATGAAAGTTCGGCCCGAAACAGATCACCAGGTCGAGGCTGCCATCGCGCAGTTCGTCGGCCGGGATATCGGTTTCGAACTTATGCATGTTGACCAGCACCGGCAGGTCCGCGAAATCGAACCGCTTCAACAGGCGCGGCAGGATCAATTGCTCGAAGTATTCCGGTGCGCAGATATTGAAGGTGACGGGCTGGGCGGTCGGGTCGAACACTTGGGCGCCGGCGTGACACAAGTTGATGCTTTCAAGGATCTTCAGCACGTGGGAATACATGGTGCTGGCTTTGTAGGTGGGGCGCATGCCGGTGCGGGTGTTGATGAACAACTCGTCTTCGAAACTGGTCCGTAGTTTCTTCAGGCAGTAACTCACGGTGGATTGACTGACGAAGAGGGCCTCCGACACACCGGTGACGCTGCTTTGCTCATACACGGCGACAAACACCATGAGGTCCTGCATATCGAGCTTTCTAAGCAAGTTACTGTTCAGCATCCGTTCTGTCTCGCTGTGCTCCTTGCGCTGACAGTGCGCAAACGTGTGCGAACGATCCTAACGGAACGATGGTGCCAGGAGAATGGCCTGTAGGAAGTTTCACGTTCAGGTGTGGGACAGAAAATGTTGTGAACACGACCTACGATTTTAATCTCCGCAAACATGGCCAGAGGCCTCTAGCCTCAGGCCCCCGCGTTGGCGGGTCAGTGAATGTGTTTGGCATAGTGCCGTGGATCGAAGCGCAGGACCATCACTATCATCAGCGCCATGACCCCGGTCAGTGACCACCAGGCCCATTCGAAACTGCCCAACTGATCGCGAATCAGCCCGGCGATCAGCGGCGAGAGGCCGGCGATCAGGTAGCCGATGCCTTGCACGAAGGCCGTCAGTCTGCCAGCGCGCTGAGGGTTGTCCAGGTGATCGAGCGACACGATCAGGCTCATCGGAAACAGCCCGCCGATACCCAGGCCCAGCAGGCACGGCCACAGCAGGCTCAGGTGTTGCGGGCTGAGAATCAGGCCGCAGAAACCGGCCATGATCAGCCCCAGCAACACCACCAGCACCAGGCGCCGGTCGCGGCTGCGGTTGGCGATGGCCGGGGTCAGCAGGCCGGATATCACCTCCATGGCCGTCAGAAAGCCCAGCAACAATCCGGCGTTCTGTTCGCTCCAGCCTTTCTCCACGTAATACGGCGCCAGCCAGGCGAGCACACAGGTGTAGGACGCCGTGCCGAGGCCGAAGAAGATCGCCAGTAACCAGGCGCGGGAATTGGCGAAGAAGGATTCGCCGCGCCGTGCCTGCGCCGGTAGCGTCAGGGTCGTCTTGCGCTGGGCGGTCCAGAACAGCAACGCCAGCACGGCCAGAGCCGCCCAGATCGCCAGGCCGGTGCGCCAACTGCCGGTTTGGGTCATCACCAATGGCGCAAACGACGCCGCAATCGCCGCGCCGCCCATGATCGAGGTGACATACAGCCCCATGCACACGGCGACGTTGTCGCTGAAGCGGGATTTGATCAGCGCCGGCATCAATGCCTGGATCAACGCGATGCCGACGCCGGCGGCGATGGCGCTGACGATCAGTTCGGCGGCGGAGCCGAGGAAGAGTCGCGACGCTGTGGCCAGGCCGATAATCAGCAGCGACAGCACCACGGTGCGCTGCTCGCCCAGGCGTTGGCTGATGCCGATCCCGAAAAACATCGCCAGCCCCATGGCCATCACCGGCAGCATCGTCAGCAGCGAAGCGAGGCTGAAACTCAACGGGATATCCCCGCGTATCGCCGACAACAACGGGCCAACGGCGGCCATGGAAGGCCGCAGGTTCAAGGCGACCAGAATGATGCTGACCATCAACCACAGGGCAGGGCGGGCTGTTGCGCGAACGTTTTCCATGAGCGGACCTTACAAAACAAGGCCCCGATTAGGCGGGAGGGGCAGGGCGGCGGCAAATCAGAAAGTCGGCAGTGGTATTTAAAAATTAAATAAGTGTGCCTGTTGGCAGACAGAGAAAGACCAAACGATGAGAACCCTGTGGCGAGGGAGCTTGCTCCCGCTGGGTTGCGAAGCAACCCCGACCCTGCCACCTCGGTTATCCAATGACACCACGGGTCATGATTTACGACTGCTTCGCAGCCGAGCGGGAGCAAGCTCCCTCGCCACAGGTTGGGTGGCGAATGTTTAGCCAACCCGCAACCAAAGTTCGTCAATTCCCGATTTAACCCACCCTCCACCCGTGTGACGCTGCGGCTCATCTGTTTTCTGCGGTTTTTTCTATGGACGGTTGGCCAGTCGCACTCCACCACCCGGCATCCAGCGGCGCTTGTGCGTCCAGCCGTGGTCGTCGGTTCCGGCCTGCCACCGCGCCAAACCTCTCTGCACTTCCTTCCGAACTGGCCTTCTGGGCGCTGTGGCATTGCCGTCATGCGCGCCCGCCGGATTCCTGCGTTTCCCGTTGATTGTTCCTACAGGTCCCTGCGCCACACGCCGGGATCAAATCGCTGACGCCTGTGCGTTTGCCTGACACGGAAAAACGAGAATTCCCATGAGTTGTGCCACGACCTCCTTTGCCACGCAGCAAGAAGCCCTGACCTTTCTGGAACAGAACCCGGATATCGAGATGTTCGAGTTGTTCATCCTCGACAACAACGGCGTACCCCGGGGCAAGTTGCTGCATCGCGATGAACTGCTGGCGGTGTACGAAAGCGGCCGGCCATTGCCGAGCACCATCCTCGGCCTGACGATCAACGGCGACGATGTGGAAAACTCCGGCCTGGTGTGGGACGTCGGCGACATCGATTGCCGCGCCTATCCGGTCAGCGGCAGTTTGCAGCGCATGCCCTGGCGGCTGATTCCGACGGCGGCGGTCCAAGTGAGCATGCACCCCACCGAAGGGATGCCGGCCACGATTGCCGACCCACGGCACTTGCTGGCCAAGGTCATCGAAGGCTTGCAGGCCGACGGCTATTACCCGGTGATGGCGGCGGAGCTGGAGTTCTACTTGCTGGATCAAAAGCGCGACAGCAACGGCCGACCCCAACCGGCGCGGGACGTCGATGGCGGCCGGCCGCGGGCCACCCAGGTCTACGGCTTGCGCGAGCTGGAGCAAATCGAGCCATTCCTCGCCGACCTCTACAGCGCCTGCAAACTCCAGGGCATCCCGGCACGCACGGCGATTTCCGAATACGCGCCGGGCCAGGTGGAAATTACCCTCGAACACCGCACCGACGCCTTGCAGGCGATAGACGAAGCGGTGCGTTACAAGCGGCTGGTCAAAGGCGTAGCGCACAAGCACGGGATGGCCGCGTGCTTTATGGCCAAACCTTTTGATGACCTGGCCGGCACCGGCATGCACATGCACGTCAGCCTGGCGGACAAGGACGGCAACAACCTGTTCGCCAGCGAAGCGCCCGACGGCACGCCGCTGCTGCAACATGCGGTGGGTGGCATGCTCGACACCTTGCTCGATTCGTTGCTGCTGTTCTGCCCCAACGCCAACTCCTATCGGCGCTTCCAGACCAACAGCTACGCGCCCCTGGCCGCCACCTGGGGCGTGGACAACCGCACCGTGAGCCTGCGCATCCCCGGCGGGCCGGCGTTCTCCCGGCACATCGAACACCGCATCTGCGGCGCCGATGCCAACCCGTACCTGGCCGCGGCGGCGATCCTGGCGGGCATTCACCGTGGCATCCGCGAGCAACTCGACCCCGGCGCCCCGGTGGAAGGCAACGGCTACGCCCAGGCCACGGAGCTACTGCCGACCGACTGGCTGACCACCCTGCGCGCACTGGAAGGTTCGGATTGGGCGCGGGAAGCGTTCGGCGCCGAGTTTCTGGGGGTGTACCTGGCGGTGAAGCGTGCCGAGTATCGGCAGTTCATGGGCGAGGTCGGCGAGCAGGACTGGCGCTGGTACCTGAACCAGGCCTGACCGCTTCTCAATGACTTTAAACGTTTCATGGTTATATCCGGAGCCAACTAATCGTTGGCTTCTTTTTCACGAAAAATTGATGGTTCGCTGCTTAAAGTTTGTGCTGTCGCGGAAAATGAAATTTTCACATTTCCGGCGGCACTTCTTTTCAGGAACAGTCGATCCGCATGTTGAAATTCAAAGCCGTGCGCCCCGAGTGGGTGACACTGATTGCCAGTGCGTTCTTATTGGCCGGGTTTAACCTGGTGCTCTGGCAGCATCTTTTCGAAATCACTGCCTCGGACGCCCAGGGCATTGCCATGCGCGTGGCGTTTGGCGTGATGGTGCTCGGCGCGTTCAATATTGTCCTGACCTTGTTGGCCTTCCGGCCGCTGCTCAAGCCGCTGCTGATGTTGATCTTTATGGTCAGTGCGGGCGTGGCGTATTTCATGAGCCAATATGGCGTATTGATCGACGCCGGCATGTTTCGCAACTTCGCCGAAACCAATGCCACGGAAGTGCGCGATTTACTCTCGATAAAGTTGTTTGTCTACATTGTTTTGTTGGGTGTTTTGCCCGCGTGGTTAGTGTGGAAAACACCGATCAATTATCGCGCCTGGCATCGTGATCTATTAAGTAAGGCATTGGTGAGTGTCGCCTCCGTAGTGGTGGTCGGTGGCGTCGCATTGGTGAATTACCAGGGCCTGTCATCGCTGTTTCGCAATCACCATGAACTGCACCTGATGGTGGTGCCGAGCAACTACATCGGGGCTTCGGCCGGTTATTTGCGTGAACAGGTCGCATCGGCACAACAACCCTTCGTCAAAATCGGCGAGGACGCCCGCAAGGACCTGACCTGGCAGACCCACGGCCGTAAATCCCTGACAGTGCTGGTGGTCGGCGAAAGTGCCCGGGCCGAGAACTTCGGCATCCTGGGTTATGACCGAAACACCACCCCCAAGTTGAGTAAAGAAGCGGGTCTGATCGCCTTCACTGACGTGCATTCCTGCGGCACGGAAACCGCAGTATCGGTGCCATGCATGTTCTCCAACATGGGGCGCAAAGACTACAGCGCCAGCAAGGCCAAGAATGAAGAAGGCTTGCTGGATGTGCTCAAGCGCGCCGGGCTGGATGTGATCTGGCGCGATAATCAGTCGGGCTGCAAAGGCACGTGCGATCGGGTGACGATCGATGATGTCAGCAACTTGAAAGACCCGGTGCTGTGCTCCAGCAGCGAATGCCGTGATGAAATTCTCCTGCAAGGTTTGCAGCACTTTATCGACACCCTGGACAAAGACACCGTGCTGGTCCTGCACCAGATGGGCAGCCACGGCCCGGAATACTTCAAGCGTTACCCGAAAGAGTACGAACACTTCACGCCGGTGTGTGAAAGCAATGCGCTGAACAATTGCAGTCGCGAAAGCATCGTCAATGGCTACGACAACACCCTGGTGTACACCGACCACGTGCTCTCGACCCTGATCGATCTGTTGCGCAGCAACCAGGACAAGGTCGATACCGCGATGCTGTACCTGTCCGACCACGGCGAGTCTTTGGGTGAGTACAACCTGTTCCTCCACGGCACGCCGTACATGATGGCGCCCGAGCAACAGAAACATGTGGCGATGCTGGCGTGGTTCTCCGACAGCTATCAACGCTCGTTCTCGGTGGACACTCATTGCCTGCAGATGAGTCGGGAAAAACCCCTGAGCCAGGACAATCTGTTCCATTCGATGATTGGTCTGCTGGAGGTCGACAGCAAGGTCTACAACCCGGACCTGGACATGTTCGCCGGCTGCCGCGCGCCTGTGATCGATGGCGTGCTGGCCAGAAAATGAGGGTTTCGACTTATTTTTCACAGGCTGGTCGCTAACCTGCGGCCGTTAGATCTTCCAATAAGAGCCCCTGTATATGTCCGCGCTGCCCCCATCTGTTGTCGAGCTTGAGTTCGCCCGGCGCTACGATCAGGAACACGCACGCGTCTGCCTGCAGCCGCAACCCCGTGGCCTGGCCGGGCGCCTGGCGTTCTGGCGCGTCGAGCAGTTGGTGCGCAATGCGCTCAAGGTCGCTGGTGAACCGGGTTTGTTGCTGGACGTGGCCTGTGGTGTCGGGCGTTTCTGGCCGGTGCTGGCCGAGCACGGCAACCGCGTGATCCTGGCGTCGGACCCGTCCCAGGACATGCTCGATCACGCACGCACCCATCATCCGGCGCATTTGCTTGAGCGGATCAAGACCTTCCAGAGCTCGGCGTTCACCATCGGTTTGTCGGCGAACGCGGTCGACAGCATGATTTGCATGCAACTGTTTCAACATATCGCCAGCCCTGAACACCGGTTGGCCATGTTGGGGGAGTTTCACCGCGTCAGTCGTGACACGGTGATTGTCGCGGTGCGCCTCGCCAGCCGCTTCCAGCGTCGGCCCAGCGCTGCGCAGGGCGCCATGCCCACGCCGCTGGAGAGCAAGGCCGTGGTGGAAGCCGAGTTCAGGCAAGCGGGTTTCAGCCTGCTCAGTCATCAGGACTTCTTTCCCGCTTGCGCGCGGATGCGGGTCTACGTACTGCGTAAGACCGGATAACCTCCCTTCGTCAGACGCTTCTTGCCCTTTTGTAGGGTTTTTCGCTAAAGCTCTTGTGCAGTGGATGCGCGGAAATCGCCGGGGGCGATATATACTGCGCGCCATTCTTCAAGGGAGAGCCGTGTGGCCATCGATATTCACTGGATTCGCGACAACGATAGCCTCGGTCAGTTTTGCGCCGAGTGGCAAAAGCTGCCATTCGTTGCCCTCGACACCGAATTCATGCGGGTCGACACCTTTTATCCGATTGCCGGCCTGTTGCAGATCGGCGATGGCGTACGCGCTTACCTGATTGATCCGCTGACCATCGACAATTGGCAACCCTTGGCCGCGCTGCTGGAAAACCCGGCCGTGGTCAAAGTCGTGCACGCGTGCAGCGAAGACCTCGAAGTCCTGTTGCGCCTGACCGGCAGCCTGCCGGCGCCGTTGTTCGATACGCAACTGGCCGCGGCTTACCTGAACCTCGGTTTCTCCATGGGTTACTCGCGGTTGGTCCAGGAAGTGCTCGGCATCGACCTGCCCAAGGGCGAGACCCGCTCCGACTGGCTGCAACGTCCGCTGTCCGACACCCAGATCAGCTACGCCGCCGAAGATGCCCTGCATCTGGCGGAAGTCTACGTACGCCTGCAACCGAAGCTGTCCGAAGACAAATACAGCTGGGTGCTGGAGGACGGCGCCGAACTGGTGGCCAACCTGCGCCGCGAGGTCGACCCGTACGAGGTCTACCGCGAAGCCAAACTGGCCTGGAAGCTGTCCCGCGCCCAACTCGCCGTATTGCGTGAACTCTGCGCCTGGCGCGAGCATGAGGCCCGCGCCCGGGATCTGCCGCGCAACCGCATCGTGCGTGAGCATTCCTTGTGGCCGCTGGCCCGGACTCAGCCGGACAACCTCGGCGCGCTGGCGAAAATCGAAGACATGCACCCGCGTACCGTGCGTCAGGACGGCGAATTCCTGCTTGATCTGATCAAGCGTTCTGCCACTGTGTCGCCGGATCAATGGCCGCCGGCGGTGCCGGAGCCGTTGCCGGTGGACGCCGCCACGCTGGTCAAGCAACTGCGGGCCATCGGCCAGGCCGAAGCCGAGCGCCTGAACATCGCGCCAGAACTGATGCTGCGCAAGAAAACCCTGGAAGCGCTGCTCAAGAGCGGCTACCCCAACGGTCCTTACCAATTGCCTGATTCGCTGCGTGGCTGGCGCCGCGAATTGATGGGCCAGGCGCTGCTCGACAGCCTGGCCACCGCCGGAGAACAGCCTTGAAACGTATTTGCTCCATCTACCGCAGCCTGAAGAAAAACGAGATGTACCTCTATGTGCTCAAAAGCGATGCACTGGAGCGCGTCCCGGAATCGCTGATGGCGGCGTTCGGCAAGCCCCATCACGCCTTCGACCTGGTGCTGAGCCCCGAGCGCAAACTGTCGCGCGAGGACATCACCGTGGTCCTGGAAAACCTTGAAAAGCAGGGTTACCACTTGCAGATGCCGCCGGCCGAGGACGAGTACATCGAACACTTGCCCGAAGAGTTGCTGCGTCGCAACGACCCGATGTGAGCGGCAGACAGGTTCCGTTCAGAGCCTGTATGAAACACTGGAATGATTTTGGCGATGGCCGCCGCGACAGCGCGGTGGCCGTTTGCACTGTTTTCGAAAGGTTTGAACCATGCGCGTTCTGATTGCTGAACACGACCACCCTGTGTACGCCCAACTGCTGCGTCAGGCAGCGCCCGAGCTGGAAGTGCTGACCAGCGGCGACTCCGCCGAACTCGCTCGCCAGGCCGCCGATTGCCCGATCTGGCTCGGCCAGCCGGACTTGCTGGCCAACCTGCTGCGTCAGAGCCACCAGCCACAGTGGCTGCAATCGACCTGGGCCGGCATCACGCCGCTGCTGGCCGACGGCCTGCCACGCCACTATCGCCTGACCCGGGCGGTGGGGATTTTCGGCCAGGTCATGGCTGAATACGTTTTGACTTATATGCTCGGCCACGAGCGCGAAGTACTGGCGCGATTGGTCAGCCAGGTCGAGCGCAAATGGGACAGTCGTCAGGGGCAAAGCCTGGCGGGGCGCAAGGCGTTGATCGTCGGTACCGGCGACATCGGCCAGACCGTGGCGCAGTTCCTCGTGCCGTTTGGCGTCGAGTTGTACGGCATCGCCAGCGAAGCCCGGGAACAGGCGCCATTCGTTGAAGTCGGCGCGCTGGCTGACTTGCCGCGCCTGGTTGGCGAAGTGGATTACGTGATCAACCTGCTGCCCAACACACCCAATACCCACGACCTGTACGACGCGGCACTGTTCAAGCAATTCAAGCCGACGGCTGTGTTCATCAACGTCGGGCGCGGCGTGGCGGTGGTGGATGCGGATTTGGTCGAAGCCTTGAAAGAAGGGCATCTGGCCGGCGCGGTGATCGACGTCTGCCGTCAGGAGCCCTTGCCGCAACGGCATCCGTTCTGGACTGCCTGGGGCTTGCTCCTGACCGGCCACAGCTCGGCACCGACCTCGCCATCGATGATGGTGAACCTGTTTGTCGAGAACCTGCGGGCGTACCAGGCGGGTGAAGCGCTGCGCGGGGAAGTGGATTTCAATCGCGGGTATTGAACCCACCCCAATCAACTTGGCGAGGGGGCTTGCCCCCGTGATCGTTCCCACGCTCTGCGTGGGAATGCAGCCAGGGACGTTCCGCGTCCCAGAAGCAATGGGATGGACTCCTCCTCACTTCGGCATCTTGAGTGCCAGACTGAAAGTGCGAACCACAGTCAACGGTGAGAAGGAGTCCACACATGAAGCTTATGCGAATTGGGGTCGACCTGGCCAAGAACGTGTTTCAGATCCACGGCGTGGATTGTCATGAGCTACCCGTCTGGCGGCAGCGTTTATCGCGCGATCGCTGGCTGCAAACGGTGCTGGAAAAGATCGAACCCGGCTGTGAGATCGGCATGGAAAGTTGCGGTGGTGCGCACCATTGGGCGCGGCAACTACAAGCACGCGGATTTCGGGTGAAGCTGATCGCGCCGCAGTTCGTCAAACCGTACGTCAAGAGCAACAAGAACGACGCCAACGATGCCGAGGCGATCTGCGAAGCCATGAGCCGCCCCAGCATGCGCTTCGTCGCCGTCAAGACCATCGAACAACAGGATATTCAGGCGACGCATCGCATCCGGGCCGGCTTAATCGAACAGCGCACGGCCAAAGCCAATCAGATTCGTGGGCTGATCGCCGAGTACGGCCTCGTTGCGCCGAAGGAATTACTGATGCTGCGTCGCGCAATACCTTGCTGGCTGGAAGATGCAGATAACGGTTTGACGGCACGCTTTCGTCGTCTGCTGAATGGCTTGTGGGACGACCTACGCGCACTTGACGAGCGCGTGAGCGAACTCAATGGCGAGATATCTGCAATCGCGGCAAGTGAACCAACGGCCGTCCGCTTGCAGCAGTTACGCGGTGTAGGCCCAATGATCGCTACCGCGCTCATCGCCGCTATCGGTGATGCCCGCCAGTTTGCCAATGGCCGACAATTGGCGGCCTCACTAGGGCTGACACCCAGACAACACAGTTCTGGCGGAAAGGACCGATTACTTGGCATAAGCAAACGAGGAGATGCCTATTTGCGAACGTTGATGGTCCATGGTGCTCGATCAGCACTGCGCACGGCCAAATCCAAAGACGACCGGCTCAGCCAGTGGGCCGTCCGTTTGGCCGAGCGATCACATCCCAATGTGGCCGCTATCGCGCTGGCCAACAAAACTGCACGCATGGCTTGGGCAATGCTGCGCAATGACACTGATTACCAACCGGACAGGGCCGCAGCCTGACCCACAGACTTAAACGCCAACGAGTAAAAACTGCCTACCACGATTGCGAAGCAACCCTAACGATGGCAAACCGGTCGAACCGGCGTCGGCAAACCCCTCAAGCGTCCAAGTGCGCGAAGCACGTAGAAGCGATTGGGAGCCGGCGCGCGAATAGCCCATCATGGCCCTGCATCGAAACGATGCTGTATCCAGAGGCCGAATATACGTGTGCAGTCGGCACGGGCGCCAAAGCGAAGGAAGCTTCCCAACGAGGAGGAGTCCATATACGGAACGCGGAGCGTCCCTGGCGGCATTCCCACGCAGAGCGTGGGAACGATCAGGCGATCAAGCGATCGGGCGATCAGGCGATCGGGGTAGTGGGTTAGAGGGTGAAGCTGCCTTCTGCCGCGAGTTCACTCAACGGCCGACGCGGGGCTCGGTTCTTCCCGGGCTTGCAGATATTCCGCCAACGTCGCTTTATCCCCCAGTTTGCCAACGGCCACCGCAGCGTGCAGTGCATAACCCTCGGGAATGTTCAGCTCTTTGCGGGTCAGTTCCTGGTCGAACCCGGCCATGCCGTGGGTGTGCCAGCCGCTGATGCTCGCTTGCAGCGCCAGGTGGCCCCAGGCCGAGCCGGTGTCGAAGGTGTGCCACAGCGCCGGGGTTTCTTCGGTGGCGCCCGGTGCGGTGAAGGTGGTTTTCGAGATCACGATCACCAGCGCCGAGGCGTGTTGCGCCCAGCCACGGTTGAATTCGTTCAACAGGCCGAGGAAACGCTCCCAGTTTGGCGTATCGCGACGCGCATACAGAAACCGCCAAGGCTGCGAGTTATAAGCCGACGGCGCCCAGCGCGCGGCTTCGAAGAAGCTCAGCAGGGTTTCTTCCGGGATGGCTTCGCCGGTAAACGCCCGTGGCGACCAGCGATCGGTGAACTGTGGGTGAATGGCGTAATCGGCGACGCGTGGGTTGGCACTCATGCAGAGGTTCCTTGCTACGTTTGAGTAAGACTGTCGAAGTAAAAACCTGCGGCCGCAGTTGAGCTGAGCGATGAGGTTTTCATGAGCCGTGGCAGTTCACCGGAATGCAACGCGGTTGCGCGTTAATGGCCTTCGGGTTTGGCTCGTTGCGACTGGCAAAGCTACGCGGCGGCGCAAAAACTGACAAGAGCGTTCTACCGACAGTCGCCAGCGCTTGGCCCGCAAGGCCTGGGGCACTAGACTGGCGGCCTTTTCACCACCTGATGTTGATGCTTGAACCATGGTCGCCAAAATCGAACCGTTCTGGATGCGCAAAACCCTCGATCAACTCGATCCCCAGGAATGGGAATCGCTGTGCGACGGCTGTGGCTTGTGCTGCCTGCAAAAGCTCGAAGATGAAGAAGACAACAGCGTCTACTACACGCGCATCGCCTGCAAACTGCTGGACCTGAACACCTGCCAGTGCACGGACTACCCGAACCGTCGCGAATTCGTGCCGGACTGCATCCAGCTCACGCCGGGCAAGGCGGAAGAGTTCCAGTGGCTGCCGCCGACCTGCGGCTATCGGCTGGTCAGCGAAGGCAAGGACCTGCCGCTGTGGCATCACCTGGTGTGCGGCGATCGCGAGGCGGTGCACCACGAACGTATCTCCCAGTCCGGGCGCATGCTCGCCGAAGGCAGCGTGCCGGAAGACGATTGGGAAGATCACCTGATTTTCCGCGCGGGTTAATTTGTGGCGAGGGAGCTTGCTGTGGCGAGGGAGCTTGCTCCCGCTTAAGTGCACAGCACTCACAAAACCATCAGTGATTACTAAAATTTGGGGCCGCTACGCAGCCCGGCGCGAGCAAGCTCGCTCGCCACATAAGGAGTGTGTATGGCTGTGGGATTGCGGCTCGCGTTGGCCGTCGGGGCGTTGGCCCTGAGTTCGTCGGTGTGGGCGGCGAAGAAGGTCGATCTGGATTATCACGTGCGCCTGTTGCCCCAAAGCGATCAGGCCGAAGTGCGCCTGACTCTCGCCCAAGGCTCGGCAGTACGCAGCCTCGACTTTGACCTGGGCGACGGCAGCCACTACAGCGACTTCAAGGCTGACGGCCAATGGCAGCTGACGCCGGGGAAAACCGCTCGCGGTGTCTGGCACCCGGCCGCCGACAAAGCCAGCCTGACCTACCGCGTGCGCATCAGCCACGGGCGCAAGAACGGCAGCTTCGACACGCGCATGACCCCGACTTGGGCGTTGATGCGTGGTGACGATCTGGTGCCGGCGGCCAAGCTCGATCAGCAGGACGGCGTCGAGTTGGTGTCACGCCTGGAATTCGAATTGCCCAACGGCTGGAAAAGCGTCGAAACCGCCTGGCCGCGGATCGGCAAGAACAAATTCCGTATCAACAACGTGTCCCGGTTGTTCGACCGCCCGACCGGCTGGATGCTCGCCGGCCACCTCGGCAGCCGTCGCACCCGGTTGGGCGAAACCGAAGTCACCGTTGCCTCGCCGTTGGGGCAGGGCATGCGCCGCATGGACGTGCTGACGTTGCTGACCTTCGTCTGGCCGCAAGCCCAGGCCGTGTTCCCCCGTCACCCGAGCAAACTGCTGATCGTCGGCGCCAACGACCCGATGTGGCGCGGCAGCCTGGCGGCGCGGGAGTCGATCTACCTCAACAGCCGCTTACCGCTGGTCAGCGAAAACGGCACCAGCCCGTTGGTGCGTGAATTGGCGCAAGTCTTCGGGCGGGTCAATGACCGCCAGCACAGCGACTGGATCAGTGAAGGCCTGGCCGAGTTTTACGCCATCGAACTGGTGCGCCGCGGGGGTGGCATGAGTGATGAGCGCTATGAGGCTTTGCAGAAGAAGTTGGCCAAGGACAGCCAGAAGGTGACAACTTTGCGCGGCTCGCAGATCAGCCCGGCGCAGATGGCCAAGGCTGTGTTGCTGCTACAGGAACTGGACCGCGAGATTCGCCTGAAGACCCGCAACAAACGCTCGCTGGATGATGTACAGCGTGGGGCGATGCACCTGGAAAGCGTCGATACCAAGGAATTTGTTCAGCTCGCCGAAAGCGTGATTGGCGAACCTTCCAAAGTCCTCGATACCGAGTTGCTTCAGTAACGCAGCCTTCGCGGGCAAGCCTCGCTCCTACCGATGTGCGTCGTTCGCCAATTATGTGAACGACCTCAACCCGTAGGAGCGAGGCTTGCCCGCGAAGAGGCCATCAACCTCACCGCGATATCCGGATTGATCGTTCCCACGCTCTGCGTGGGAATGCCTCCGGGGACGCTCTGCGTTCCATCGCTGGGAAGGGACGCGGAGCGCGTCCCGGGCTGCATTCCCACGCAGAGCGTGGGAACGATCAGGACGGGGGGTTAAACCCCGGCTTTCGGCGATTTCAACGAATCATTGCCGGTCACCGTAGCGGTATGGGTCGCCGCCTCGGCATTGGCCTTCAACTGGCTCAATTCTTCCCCCGCCCGCTGAATCTTCGCCCGCACGTTGTTCATGTCCTGACGACTTTTCTCCAGCAGGCTTTTCACCGAGCTGTGCCCGGTAATGCCACGTGCCAGGGCTACGCCGCCGATCGCCACTTGAATCAAGCCAAACACACCGCCGCGACGCAGGCCCTTGCCGACCATCACCACGCCGCCGGCCAGGGAACCGATGCGCTCCCAGCCCTCGACGTTCTGTTCGTGGCGAGTCTGGAACGGGGTGGATTCGATGCGTTCTACGCGTTTGAGTTCGCTCATGATCTGTCTCCAGGCAGGGAAGGATAATTAAGCTGACTGCCGAGGCGCGCCGCTTGTTCCATCGGATGTGCGGTGAGTCAGCGGAATTTCGCCCCCGAGCGAGTGTTCAGCCCTTTGGCCATGCGGTCGTAGAGCACGACATTGACCGTGGCCGCCAGGTTCATGCAACCGGTGGTCGGGATGTAGACCACGTCTTCGCACCAATCACGGATCTCTTTATCCAGCGAGCCGTCTTCCGGGCCGAAGATGTAGAGGGCGCGATCCGGGTGGGTGTATTCCGGCAGCGAGCGCGCGCCTTCGACCAATTCCACGGCGACCGGCACACAGCCGAGCGGCAGGATCTTTTTCAGGTCGTCGATGCCGATCAGCGGGATGTCGTAGTGCACGCGCTTGGTGTCGGTGACGAAGTCGGCGGCGCGCTCATAGCGCTTGCCGGTGTAGAACACCGACGCCACGCCATAACAGCCCGCGGCGCGCATCACCGAACCGACGTTCTCCGGTGACTTGGGGTTATACAAACCAATGCAGCTGTACCGTTTGTCTGCCACGAGCGGGGTGCCTTCGGGAAAAAGAGGGCGATTATACGGGGATTGGCCGGGAGCGGGCAGTTTCGGGATTGGCGGCGTTCGGGCGACTGTCATCGCGGGCAAGCCTTGCTCCTTGGGGTTTGTGTCGAACCCCAAATGAGTGAACGCCCCAATCCCGTAGGAGCAAGGCTTGCCCGCGAAGAGGCCAGCACATCCAGCCTCAATTTTCGGCGCTGTTCCAACCCCCACCCAACGCCACCACCAACCCGACACTCGCCTGCAACTGCCGTGTCAGTAACGTCTGCAACCGCCGCTGCGCTTGCAGCGCCGAGGTCTGCGCGGTCACCACATCCAGATAATTCACCGCCCCGGCCTCATAGCTATTCATCGCCAATGTCTGCGTGCGTTGCGCAGCCTCGACCGCCGCTTGCTCATCCTCTGCCTCCCGTTGCAGGTCGCGCAGTTGCCCGAGGTTGTCTTCGACTTCGCGCACCGCCCGCAGCACCTGGCTACGGTAATGCGCGGCCGCTTCTTCGAACTCGGCCTTGGCCTGGCGTTCGTTGGCGTCGAGGCGACCGCCGTCGAAGATCGGCAGGTTAACCAACGGCCCCAACGCCCAATAACGATTGCCGGCGGCCAGCAGATTACCGCTGCCCGCCGTTTGCCCACCGAGCAACCCGGTCAAGCTGAAATCCGGGTACCACGCGGCGCGGGCCACGCCGATATTGGCGTTGGCGGCATACACCCGGCGTTCGGCGGCCGAGATGTCCGGGCGGCGTTGCAGCAGGGTGCTCGGCAGCGCGTCGGGGACTGAAGGAAGCCCCAATGCCTGATCGCTCGCACTCAATCGGAAAACACTCGCCGGCTCACCCACCAACTCCCCAATCGCATGCTCGGCCAGATCCCGCTGCGCCCGCACATCGTCCAGTTGTGCCCGGGCCTCGGCCAGTTGGCTTTGCGCCCGGGTCAGGTCCAGTTCCGAGGCGATGGCGCCTTCGTAGCGGTCGCGGGTCAGTTGCAGCGCCTGGGTGTAATCGTCGAGGGAGCTGGCGAGAATTTTGCGCTGGGCATCCAGGCCATTGAGCTGGATATACAGCGTGGCCAGTTGCTGTTGCAGGCTCAGCCGCGCCGCCGCCAAGTCGTCCGCCGACGCCTGAGCCTGGGCATCACCCGCCGCCACCTGATTGCGAATCCGCCCCCACAAATCGAGATCAAAGTTCAGCGCCAACCCGGCGGTATTGCTGTTGTACACCGACGGCTGATTGCTGCCGCGCAACGGCTTGCCGTCCGACTGACGCTGGCGCAACGGCTGGGCGCTGGCGTTGATTTGCGGGAACAACCCGGCATGCAATTGCCCGGCATACGCCTGCGCCGCCTCAAAGTGCGCGAGGGCCGCCGCCAGGTCCGGGTTGGCCTTGAGCAATTGCTGTTGCAGGTGGTTCAGGCGCGGGTCCTGATAGAGCTGCCACCAGTTCGACGCCAAGGGCGGCGCTTTTGCCAAGTGCCACGGACCGTCGCTGGTCTGCTCGCGATACTGCGCCGGCAAATCGATGGCCGGCACCTGGTAGGTCGGCGCCATCGAACAGCCTTGCAACAGCAACGCCATCACCAGCAGCTCAAGCCTTGGGCGCATGCACACCTCCAGCGTCGGCCAGTTGCACGGCATCGCCTTCACGCAGGGCATCCGGCGGGTTATCCACCACTCGATCCGCAGGTTTCAAGCCCTGATCAATCACCAGCCGCTCCCCCAGATCCAGACCGATATGAATGTCGCGCAAGTGCACATGGTTATCCGGATCCAGCACCGCCACCTGGGTGCCCTGGGCACGGAAGATCAGCGAACTCGCCGGAATGCTCACGCCATGGGTATCGGCGGGAATCTGCAACGTCGCCTCGGCATAGTCACCGGGCAACAACGCGCCATCCGGGTTATCCGCGACAAACTGCGCGAGCAAGGTGCCGGAGCGCCGATCCACCGCCGTCGAATCCCCGAGCAACCGCGCGGTGAAGTGCTGGCCGGGATGCTCCGGCACGATCAATTCAGCCGACATGCCGGGTCGGATCACGCTGGTGTAGTTCTGCGGCACCGGCACGTAGAGGCGCAGTTGATGGGTGTCGGCGATGTCGAACAGCTGCGGATCGCTGTCATTGTCGGCCTTGATCAACTGGCCGATGTCGGTGTTGCGCGCGGTGATGGTGCCGGCGAATGGCGCACGAATAGTCTTGTAGTCTTCCAGCGCCGACAGCCGCGCGTAATCAGCCGCAGCGGCATCAGCGTTGGCCTTGGCGGCGGCCGCGTTGGAGCGTTTTTCATCGGCTTCCTGACGCGACACCGAATGCGTCGCCAACAGGTTTTGCCAACGGCTGGCGGTGGTTTCGGCCAGGCGCGCATTGGCCTGTTCCTGAATCAACCGGGCACGGGTTTGCGCCACTTGTTGATCGAGGTCCGGGCTGTCGATCTCGGCCAGGATCTGCCCGGCCTTCACATGGGCGCCGATGTCGGTTTTCCAGTCCTTGAGGTAGCCGCTGACCCGCGCATGGATTGGCGCCTTGCTCCACGCCTCCAGATGCGCCGGCAAGCGCAGGCTGTCGCCGTGCACGTTCTGTTGCGGCTGGAACACGCTGACCAGCGGCATCGCTGCGGTTTCGGTCCAGGCCGCTACGGCTTTCTCGTGGCGAGTGCGGGCGGCCAGAACCGTTGGCCACCAGCAGCGCGGCCAGGGTCAGGCCGCCGACCCCGACCCACATCAGGCGTTTGCGCGACGGTTTTTGATCAGACATGAGTGCTTTCCCCAGAAAGGTTTTCTTCAGCAACAGCGCGAGAGGATTGACGTCCGTGGACCAGGCTGAACACCACCGGTACGAACAGCAGCGTGGCGGTGGTGGCGAGGATCAGGCCGCCGATCACAGCGCGGCCCAACGGCGCGTTCTGTTCCTCGGACAGGGCCAGCGGCAGCATGCCGATGATCATCGCCAGGGCGGTCATGCACACCGGGCGAAACCGGGTGTAGCCGCCTTCGAGCGCAGCCTTGAGCGCGTCGCCGTGTTCGGCCAGGCGTTCACGGCAGAAACTCACCACCAGAATCGAGTTGGCCGTGGCCACGCCCATGCACAGGATCGCCCCGGTCAGGGCCGGCACCGACAGCGAGGTGCCGCTGAGAAACAGCATCCACACAATCCCGGCCAGCGCGGCGGGCAGGGCGGTGATGATCACGAACGGATCGACCCAGGACTGGAAGTTGACCACGATCAGCAAGTAGATCAGCACCACCGCGCCGAGCAGGCCGAAGCTCAAACCGCTGAACGCTTCGTGCAGCGCATCGATCTGCCCGTGCAGGCTGATCACCGCGCCTTTGGGCCGCATCGAAGCGGTGTCATCCAGCACTTTTTGAATGTCCTTGGCCACGCCGCCGAGGTCGCGGCCCTGCACATTCGCGTACAGGTCGAGGGTCGGCATGATGTTGTAGTGGCTGACCACCGCCGGGCTCTGCACCCGGGAAATGCTCGCCAGACCACCAAGGATCTGCGATTGCCCGTCACTGCCGGTCACCGGCAAGGCTTCCAGCGACGGCAGGCTGTCGAGGCGATATTGCGGCGTCGCGGCGACCACGCCGTAGGACACGCCGTTGGCCGGGTTGAGCCAGAAGGTCGGCGCGGTCTGCGAACTGCCGGCCAGGGACGCGACCATGCTGTTGGTCACGTCACGCTCGGTGATGCCCAGGCCATTGGCCCGCAGTCGATCAACATTGACCTGCAACGACGGATAACCGGTGGACTGCTGGATGCGCAAATCGGCGACCCCGGCCACATGCTGCAAGCGTCGCTCAAGCTCCACGGCATAGGCGCGGTTCGCCACGTCATTGGGCCCGGAGATTTTCACGTCCAGCGGTGCCGGGGCACCGAAGTTGAGGATCTGGCTGCTGATGTCCGCCGGCAGGAACGCAAAGTGACTGCCGGGAAAGCTTTCCGGCAAGGCTTCGCGCAGGCGTTTCACGTAATCGGCGGTGGGGCGGTGCTCGGCCTTGAGGCTGACCTGGATGTCACCGTCCTGGGGGCCGATGGTGCCGCTGTTGCTGTAGGCCATGTCGATGCCGCTCAGCGGGATGCCGATGTTGTCGACGATGGTGTCCAGTTGCTCGGCGGGGATGATCTCGCGGATCCGCGCTTCGATGCGGTCGAACGCCGCCGCGCTTTCCTCGATCCGCGTGCCCAATGGCAGGCGCACATGCAGCGACAACGCGCCAGCGTCGGTGGCGGGAAAGAAGTCCTCGCCCAGGCTCGGCAACAACGCAAACGAAGCCAGCACACAGGCCAGGAACCCGAGCAGGAACCGCTTGCGGTATTCCAGCGCCAGTTCCAGCAGACCGAAGTAAGTGTCCCGCAGGTTGGAGAAATGCCGCTCGAAACCCTGCTGGAAATTCAGCACCCGTTGCAGCAACGGATGATGGGTTTTTCGGTGCTGCTCACCCTCGTGATGGTTGATGAATTCATCTTCCGGGTGATGCCCCGGACCTTGCTCGGGCACATGAGGTTTGAGCAAAAACATCGCCAGGGTCGGCACCAAGGTGCGCGACAGAATGAAGGAGCTGGCCATGGCAAACATCACCGCCAGCGCCATCGGCCGGAACAGGTAACCGGCGATGCCCTGCAACAGGAACATCGGCACAAACACGATGCAAATGCACAGCAACGACACGAACGCCGGGCCGACAATCTGTTTCGCGCCGTCGAGGATCGCGGTCTTCACTGCTTTGCCCTGTTCCAGGTGCCAATTGATGTTCTCGATGGTCACCGTGGCATCGTCCACCAGAATCCCCACCGCCAACGCCAGCCCGCCGAGGGTCATGACGTTGAGGGTCTGGCCGCTGGCGGCGAGCAGGGCGATGGCCGACAACACCGCGAGCGGAATCGAGGCGGCGATGATCAGGGTTGAACGCCAACTGCCAAGAAACAGCAGGATCATCGCGCTGGTCAGCAACGCGGCGATGATGCCTTCCTTGGCCACGCTGCCCACCGACTGTTTGACGAACACCGAGGCATCGCCCAGCAGGGAAGTCTTGAGCGACGGCGGCACGGTTTCGTTGATGCGCGGCAGCATCTGGCGAATGCCGTCGATGATCGACAGCGTGGAAATATTGCCGTTCTTCAACGCCGGCATCAGCACCGCACGACGGCCATCGACCCGCACGATATTGGTCTGCGGCGGTGAGCCATCGCGCACGTGGGCCACCTGGCCGATGGTAATCAGCGCGCCGTCGACGGTTTTGATCGGCAGGTCGTTGAGTTCGTCGATGGCTTTCGGGCTGTTGTTCAGCAGCACCGTGTATTCATTGGGACCGAGTTTGGCAGTGCCCACCGGGATGATCTGGTTCTGGGCAGCCAGCGCATTGCCGACGTCCTGGGCGGACAAGCCTTCGGCGGCCAGCGCCTGCGGGTCGAGGTCGAGGGTGATCTGCCGTTGTTTGCCGCCCATCGGCGTCGGAATCGCCAGGCCCGGCACCGAGGTCAGGGGCAGGCGAATGTTGTTCTGCACCAGGTCGCGGATCTTCGCTTCCGACAGCGTGGGGCTTGAGAACGCCATCTGCAAAATCGGCACGGTCGAGGCGCTGTAGTTGAGGATCAGCGGCGGCGTAATGCCCGGTGGCATCTGTTTGAGCACGGTCTGCGACACCGCCGTGACCTGGGCGTTGGCGGTGCGGATATCGACGCCGGGCTGGAAGAAAATCTTGACGATGCCCATGCCCGGCAGGGATTGCGACTCGATGTGCTCGATGTCGTTGACCGTGGTGCTCAGGGAGCGCTCATAGGTGTAGATCACCCGCCCGGCCATGTCCTGCGGCGCCAGGCCGTTGTACTGCCACACCACGGCGATGACCGGAATGCCGATGTCGGGAAACACATCGGTGGGCGTTCGCAGGGCCGCCATCGGCCCGATGATGCAGATGAAAATTGCCAGCACGATAAACGTGTAGGGCTTGAGCAGTGCGGTCTTTACCAGCCCGAGCATGCCGTAAACCTCCGAGGTCTTGAATGCAATTGCCCGGCAGTCTTGCGTGTGCAACTTAAAGATTTGCCTTCACGGGGATGAAGAAATCTTTAACGTTTTCCTGAAAAACCTTTCATGGGTCTTCATTTGTCCGCGCCGCTCTAGCGCGCCACTCTTCACCTCAAGCCGATGGCCCGTCGTCACACCTGACGGCGGCATCGACGCTCAACTTTCGAGGTGTTTTGCCATGACGCTCAAACCCCTGTTACTGGTCCCCGGCCTGAGCCTGATCTGCCTGTTATCGGCGTGTGCCGGCCCGGAACCCAAGTCGGACCCGAGCGAAGCCTGGATCGATCTGCAACAACCGGGAAACACCAACGTGCTGGCGGAAAAGATCGATGGCCAGCGCGTTGAAGACGGACGTTATTTCGAGGTCAAGCCCGGCGTTCATCGGCTGGACGTGACGCTGATCCGCGGCACCGATGGCAACTCGGCGGAACCTATTTGCACGGGGCGCCTGGACTACAGCCACTTTCAGGCGGGTGAGCGCTACCAGATGAATGCGTCCAGCGCAGGCTTGTCGGCCAGCGCCAGCCTGGTGGACTCCCATGGCAAACAGGTGGCGCAGAGCGATCGTTTTCAGTGCTCGTAGGCCCGGCGTTTCAAGGTTTTTTTCATGAAGGAAGGTCATTGCAATGACACTTAAACCACTGCTGTTGATTCCGGGCCTGAGCCTGGTTTGTCTGTTGTCCGCTTGCGCCGGGCCGATGCCCAAACCCGATCCAGGCATGGCCTGGATCGGGTTGCAGGAAGAGGCGCCCAATGACATGCTGGCCGAACGGGTGGATGGCCAGCGTATCGATGACGGCCGCTTCTTCGAAGTGGCCCCCGGCGCCCATGACCTGGAGGTGACGTTGTTCGAGATGCCGAGTGGCGATTCGAACCAGGAGGATTGTGAGGGCAAGGTCAGTTACCCGCAGTTCAAGGCTGGCGAGCATTACCGGTTGGTAGAGTCGAGTCTGGGCGAGGAGGTGAGCGCGCGGCTTGAGGATTCGCACGGCAAGCAACTGGCGCAGACTGGCGATTTCCAGTGCATGCCGGGATAAGCCGTTGCGCAACGGCGGTGTGCCGAACATCGCCCCTGTAGGAGCAAAGCTTGCTCGCGATAGCGTCCTCGAGACCGCCATCGCGAGCAAGCTCCTACAGGTCGTCATCGCTGGCCTTTAAAGCGGTTCTGCAATCACATACCCCGACCCACGCATGGTGCGGATCAACGGCGGCATACCCGGCGGGTCGATCTTCTTGCGCAGCCGACCGATGTGCACATCGATCAGGTTGGTGCCCGGATCAAAGTGATAGCCCCAGACCTCTTCGAAAATCATCATCCGCGACAAAATCTGCCCCGGGTTGCGCATCATGAATTCCAGCAGTTTGTACTCGGTGGGCAGCAGGCTCAGCGGCTGGTTGGCGCGGTGGGCTTCGTGGCTGATCAGGTCCAGTTCCAGGTCGGCGATGCGCAGGGTGGTGTCGAAGGTTTTGGCCGGGCTTTTACGTCGCAGCAACACTTCGACCCGCGCGGCCATTTCGTCAGTGGCGAACGGTTTGGCCAAATAATCATCGCCCCCGGCACGCAAGCCGCGTACGCGTTCATCGACGTCGGAGAGGGCGCTGATCATCAGGATTGGCGTCGCCACGCCAATGGCGCGCAGGGTGGTGACGATGGCCAGGCCATCCAGCTCGGGGAGCATGCGGTCGAGGGTGATCAGGTCGTAATTGCCACTGACCGCGCTCACCAGGCCTTCGCGGCCATTGCTCACCCAATCCACTTCAAAACCGTGGCTTTGCAACTCGGTGACGATTTCCGTGGCGGTCACGGCATCGTCTTCGATGGTCAAGATTCGGGACATGTCGGTTACCTGTTAAGAGTTCCGTATGTCGCGATTTTGCCAATAAACGATTGCCGACTTTCTGATGAAAGTTTCATGTGCGATACAAAGGAAATGCGCTAGGCCTGATGCGGTTTCATTTTGCAGGAGCAAGGCTTGCCTGCGATGGCGAACTGAAGATCGCTATCGCGGGCAAGCCTTGCTCCTACAGACAATGCGCCCGATTCATTGCGCCTTGGGCAACATCGCTTTGAGCTTGGCCATCATGGAGGCCGGTGCATTGGCGATCTGGTTGCTTGCCGGGTCCTTGCTCCCCGTACCGTTGGTATCAACGCCCGCGAGGATTTCCGCCAGATTGTTGAAGTGCCCGTCTTTTTTCTTGCCCCCGGCGACGGCATCGTCCTTGCCGTACTGGGTCAACGCGTCCTGCAAGGTCTGGTGCTGGGACAGCCATTCGGGCTTGGTCTTTTCCTCGGGGCTCATGTTGTCGAGGAAATTCAGCGCAGCCTTGGCCCGGCCAATCGGGTCGTTGGCGAACGGGTCTTTCCAGTTTTTCTTCTGATCTTCCGGGCCGCTGTAATGACCCGACGCCAAGCGCGCCTGTTGCTGCATCAGCGCCTTGGCCGCTTCCTGTTCATCGCTGGAAAACTTGCCGCCCTCGTTGGTGGCCACGGCGTTCAGCGAACGGCGATCCAGGTCGCCCATCAACGCATTCTTGTCTTCAACGCTGGCGTCGTAGGGCTTTTCGCCGGCCTTCATCTGCGCGTATTTCACGTCCATACGCTTGCGTGCATCCGCGGCGACTTCCGGGAAGGTCTTGTCCTTGGAGCTGGACACCGCGCCGGGTTGGGTGACGCCCAGCACCAGGGCGTCCGCGTTCATGCCCTTGCGCACCGGGAAGAACGGCGCGTTGTTGCCGATCGAACCGCTGTAGTCGGTGGATTTTGGCGAGAGGCTGACCGAGTCACCAGTCTTGGGGTCTTTGGCGGCCTGCTCGGTGGCAGCGGTTTTAGCCTTGGCCTGAGCAGCGGCGCCGTAAGCCAGCATCGCAGGGCTGTTGAAGGTTGAGGTGACGTTCATCGTCTTCCACTGTCTGGCGTGTATTGATGCGGATACATCGCAAGAACAGTGCCAGCAACGCTGATGGCATCTCGAACCCAAACGGGCAGGGGCTTTTGTAACGGGTCAGACACGATTGGAGCGCGGCAAAAAAATGACATCCTTTGCCAGCAGCGGCAGTTTTTGGCCGCTGCATGGCCAGGTGTCAGTCTTCTTTCTTCATCAACCCCGCCAGCGCGGCGAATGGGTTGTGCGTGGCCTTGGCGACTTTCGGCGTGCTGAGGGAGCCTTCGCTGAAGTACTGCTGGTCGGTGTAGCGCGAGTGTTCGTTGTCGTGGCAATACAGGCACAACAATTCCCAGTTCGAGCCGTCCTGGGGGTTGTTGTCGTGGTTGTGGTCGCGGTGGTGCACGGTCAGTTCGCTCAGGCGCTTGCCGGAAAATTCACGGGCACAGCGGCCGCACACGTGCGGGTACATCTTCAGGGCCTTGTCGCGGTAACCCATTTCCTTGTCGCGCTGGTTGTCGGCGAGGATGCGATCCAGCTTCGAGGTATTGGTTGGGGTGGACGAACTCATGGGTTCACCTTTGTAGAAGACTAATGACGGTAATGAACAGAGTTTAGCTCAGCCCTTGAGCTTCTCGGCAATCCAGATCGTATGGCGCGTGCCTTTGTTGCCGTGGGCGAAGACCTGGACTTCTTCGGCCTTGAACCCGGCCTTCTTCAATTTGTCGGAAAACTGCTTGTCGGCGCTGGCCGACCACACCGCCAGTATGCCTTTGGGGCGCAGGGCCTTGGCGCAGGCGTTGAGGCCGCCGGAGGAATAGAGCCAACTGTTGGCGCGCTGGGTCAGGCCTTCGGGGCCGTTGTCGACGTCGAGCATGATCGCGTCGAAACCCTGGGGCTCGGCTTGCAGCACTTTGGCCACGTCTTCCATGCGGATCACCGTGCGCGGGTCGAGCAACGGGTTGCCGGCCTTTTCGCCCAGCGGTCCGCGATTCCACTCGACCACGCCGGGCACCAGTTCGGCGACCACCACTTCAGCGGTCTTGCCCAGGTGCTTGAGGGCGGAGGCGAGGGTGAAGCCCATGCCCAGGCCACCGATCAAGACGCGGGAGTTCGGCCGGCCGGCGACCTTGCGGCACGGGATCTCGGCCAGGGCGTCTTCGGAGCCGTGCATGCGGGTGTTCATCAGTTGCCCGCCATCGCCACCCTGGATCTTGATGACGAAATCCTCGCCGTATTCGAACAGGCACAGGGCACCGCCGTTTTCAGGGATGGGGGCGGTGTCGAGTAGAACGAAACGTTTCATGGCAGGCTCTTGGAAAAAATTGGCATAAGGCAAACGGACGCGGTTGGGAGTAGCCTGCAAGCAGACAACAAGGCCAACGGAGCCATTGATGAAGCGCACCATTCTAACGGTCATTGCCCTGGCCGCGCTCTCGATAACTGCAGTGCAGGCCCAGGAGCAGCAAATCATCCCCATCAGCCCGGCGCCAATGCCCGGCTCGCCCGGCACCGCGACCCCCACGCCCTACCCGCAAATCACCCCGACCAGCGTGCCCCGCACCGGGCCTGGCAGCGGCGGCCCGCCCCTGGTGCCGATCGAAATGCCCAGCCCGCCGTCCAAGGACCAGCCGTTGCCGGGCCTTGAGCCGAACGGAGCGAAAAGCAAGTCGCCGGGGGGTTAGACCTGTTGCGAGAGTAACTGCCCGTCGGCCATGCGCAAACGCTTGGACAGGGAGATGGCGAGGGCGCGGATGATCTTGGCGGCGATTTTCGGCGCGTCGTTGAGCATCTTTTCCAGCGAATCCTTGCCCAGGTTGAGCAGTTGGCAGTTGCTCGCCGCGACGCAACTGGCCGAGCGCCGCTCGCCGTCGAGCACGGCCATTTCGCCGAACGCCCGACCGCTGCGCAGGGTGGCCATGATCACCGTTTGCCCGTCGCTGTTGGTCTTCTGCACCGAGACCTGGCCGGTGTGGATGATGCACATGAAACTGCCGGCATCGCCCTCGTGGAAGATCTCCTCGCCCTGGGCGATGGTGCTGATGCTGAAGTAGCCGGAAGCGGCGGCGAAGTCCACCGGCAGCAGTTGATCGAACAGGCCGCAGTCCATCAGCCAGTCGCGGATTTCGTTGTTCAGTAAGGTCGGTTCTGACATGTCGTCACGGTCTTTTTTGTTTTTTGCTGAATGATGCTCGTATCCCTGTAGGAGCGAGGCTTGCCCGCGAAGGCGTCGTGTCAGCCAACATAGATGTTGAATGTTGCGGCCTCTTCGCGGGCAAGCCTCGCTCCTACAAGGGCGGGTCGGCGTACGAGGTTTAAGACCGGAACGCCGAGCCAAGTTCCTCAGGCAATGCCCAAAACCTGGAAAACAAATGCGTATTCGAGGGCTACGTCACGTAATCCCTGGTAACGCCCGCTCATCCCGCCATGCCCGGCGCCCAGTTCGGTCTTGAGCAGCAGCGGGTTGTCGTCGGTTTTGGTCGCGCGCAATTTCGCCACCCACTTGGCCGCTTCCCAATACTGCACGCGACTGTCGTTGTAGCCAGCGATCACCAGCGTTGCCGGATACGCCTGGGCGGTGACGTTTTCGTACGGGGCGTAGGCCTTGATCCGATCATAGACGTCCGGCTCTTCCGGGTTGCCCCATTCATCGTATTCGGTGACGGTCAGTGGCAGGTCCGGGTCGAGCATGGTGTTGAGCACATCGACGAACGGCACTTCGGCAATCGCCGCCGCGAACAGCTCTGGACGCTGATTAAGCACCGCGCCGATCAGCAAGCCACCGGCGCTGCCGCCGCTGATCGCCAATTGCTGGGAAGTGGTGAAGCCGTTGGCGATCAGATGCTCGGCGCAGGCGATGAAGTCGCTGAAGGTGTTGTGCTTGTGTTCCTGCTTGCCGGCGCGGTACCAGGCTTCGCCCAATTCACCGCCTCCGCGCACATGGGCGATGGCGAAGGCGACGCCGCGATCCAGCAGGCTCAGGCGCGCATGGGAGAACCACGGGTCGAGGCTTTCGCCATAGGCGCCGTAGCCGTACAGATAAAGTGGCGTCGGTTTACCGAGTGCTTCGCGTTTGACCACCAGGCTGATCGGCACTTGCGTCCCGTCCGGCGCGGTCGCCCACAGGCGCTGGCTGACATAGGCATCGGCGTCGAACGGGCCGAGCACCGGGGTTTCCTTCAGCACTTTCTGCTCGCCGGTGGCCAGGTCCAGCTGACGCACCTGCGCCGGACGGTTCAACGCCTCATACCGCAGGCGGATCCGGTCGCTGACGAATTCCAGGCTGTTTTGCACATGCAGGCTGTAGGCCGCGTCCGGCAGTTGCACGCGATAAGGCGCCAGGCCTTGTGGGCGCACCTCGATGATCGGCAAGCCGCCTTCGCGCAGGCTCAGGGTCACGGCTTCGACGTTCAGGCTCAGGCCTTCGATCATCACCGTGTCGCTGTGGGGGATCAGGTTCTGCCACTCGGCCTCGGTCGGCGCCACGCCCGTGTCGGCGGCGGTGTACAGGGCGAAGTTGATGCCGTCGCGATTGCTGCGGATAAACCAGGTCCATTCGCCATCGAGCGCGCCGTGATCGACGTCGTACTCGTGATCCTCGACCCGTGGCGCCAGGCAGGTAAAGGCCAGGTGCGGCTGGAACGCATCGAGCACCCAGACTTCGCTGGTGGTCTTGCTGCCCAGGGACAGCAGCAGTTGCTGTTCGGAGCTGGAGCGGTAGCAATGCAGGAAGAATCGGCCGTCCGGCTCATGGAACACTTCTTCGGCCGCCGTGCCGTCCAGGCGATAACGCATCAGTTTATGCGGGCGATGGGTGTCGTCCAGTTCGCCGAAGAACAGGGTCAGGCTGTCGTTGGCCCAGGTCATGCTGCCGTCGCAGTCCTCGAACGCCAGTTCGCTGACACGGCCGCTGGATAATTCCTTCACGAACAGCGTGTAAATCTCATCGCCCGTGGTGTCGAGGCTGTAGCCCAGGCGCTGGTGGTCCGGGCTGATGCTGAAGGCGCCGAGGGAGAAGAAGCCGCCGTTGGCCAGTTCGTTCGGGTCCAGCAGCAGTTGCTCCTGGCTTTCGTCGATCAGCAGGCTGTCATCGGCCGGGCGCGGGCAGCGGTAGTGGCGAGCGTATTCGTCACCGGCCGTGGTGCGGGTGTAATACAAAAACGGCCCCCACGGCGACGGCAGGGACAGGTCGGTTTCCAGAATCCGGCCCTTGATCTCTTCGAACAGGGTTTCGCGCAATCCGGCCTGATCGGCGGTTTGTGCTTCTTGATAGCTGTTTTCAGCCTTCAGGTAGTCGAGCACCGCGTCGGTGTCGCGCTCCTGGAGCCAGGCATACGGGTCAACCCCATCGGCCTTGCGGGCAATCGGGGCGCGGGTGACGTTGGCGGTTAAGGGCATGAAGGGCTCTCGGACAATGTACGGAATAAGGGTTTCGCAGCGCTGCAGATCCTTGTGGCGAGGGAGCTTGTGTGGCGAGGGAGCAAGCTCCCTCGCCACAGGCAAGCTCCCTCGCCACACAAGCTCGCTCCCACAGGTTCTGTGTCTTGACCGGCTGGCATTGGGACAAGCCGGACGCGCGAAAAGTCGTTACTATAAGCGCCTCTTTGCCTGCCTTGCCATGGACACCATGACCGAGAACGACTATCTGATCGCTTGGGGCCTCTACGCCTTTGCCGCTTTAGGCTGCCTGTTGGTGTGGATGCGCCTGACCCGCTGGATGTGGCGCTACCTGCGCGAGCCGTTGCGGCTGCTGATGGCGGTGTTGCTGTTCAGCCCGACCATCATCGACCCGGTGAAGGAAAAGGTCGCTCCGGCCATCGCCATCACCGCCCTGGACCTGGCGTTCAAAGTGGGCAACAACGCCTGGCGCGCGATTTCCGATCTGTTCATGTACGGCATGATCGCCTTCGGCCTCTACCTGATTCTGGTGCTGATCCGCTGGCCGATCGAACGCGCCGCCGCAACCCGCAAGGAACAGGCCGCTGCTGCCAAAGCCGCGATCAAACCTGACGATTATGAAGACGATCAACCGTTCGGCGTCGCCGGGGATGATCGCTACGGCCGTCCACCAATCCCGAACAACCCTCAGCGTTCGCGCATCGAACCGCGTTTGTAACCTTGCCCCAGCATTGAAGCGAGAGTCCGAGCATGTGTGAGTTATTGGGCATGAGCGCCAATGTCCCGACCGATATCGTGTTCAGCTTCACCGGGCTGATGCAGCGCGGCGGGCGTACCGGGCCGCACCGTGACGGTTGGGGCATCGCCTTCTACGAAGGCCGTGGCCTGCGTCTGTTCCAGGACCCGGCGGCGAGTTGCGAGTCCGAGGTCGCGAACCTGGTGCAGCGCTACCCGATCAAGAGCGAAGTGGTGATCGGGCATATCCGCCAGGCCAACGTCGGCAAGGTCTGCCTGTCCAACACCCACCCATTCGTGCGCGAGTTGTGGGGGCGCAACTGGTGTTTCGCCCACAACGGCCAGCTTGCGGACTTTGAACCGATCAAGAGTTTCTACCGCCCGGTCGGCGATACCGACAGCGAAGCAGCGTTCTGTGACTTGCTCAACCGCGTGCGCGCAGCGTTCCCGGAACCGGTGGAAATCGAAGCACTGCTGCCGGACCTGGTAGCGGCTTGCGCCGAATACCGCAGCAAAGGCGTGTTCAACTGCCTGCTCAGCGACGGCGACTGGCTGTTCTGCTATTGCTCGACCAAACTGGCACAAATCACCCGCCGCGCCCCGTTCGGCCCGGCACGCCTGAAGGACGTCGATGTGATCGTCGACTTCCAGGCCGAAACCACGCCCAACGACGTGGTCACGGTGATCGCCACCGAACCCTTGACCGAAAACGAAACCTGGACCCGCTACGAACCGGGCCAATGGAGCCTCTGGCGACGCGGTGAATGCGTCAGCCAGGGCAAGACCGAATAAGGACTTACCCCATGTTGCTCAGTTATCTACGGCTGGTGTTGTTTGCGGCGGGCCTGTTGATCGGTGTCCAGGTGCCGGGGTTTATCAGCGACTACGCCAAGCGGATCGAAGCGCACCTGATTGAGGCGCAGACCGGGTTGAGCGGTTTCCAGGGCACGGCCAATGAGTTCTTCAAGGGCGACATGCAGGCGTTGGTCGCGCATTACCGGGCGAGCGAAGACCCGATCTTTCGCAGCGATGCCGACAGCCTGAGCAACCTGCTCACCCGTCAGGTCGCCCTCGATAAACAGCACATGGCGATGCAAGGCCCGTGGTACATCCGCTTCCTGCAAGTGGCACTGGCGGCTGATCCGGACATTCGCAAGGAAACCTGGAACGGCTACAGCTACCAGATCCTGCTGACCCCGGAAGCGATGATCTGGGGCATGAGCGGCGCATTGCTGCTGTCGTTCGGCATTGAATGCCTGTTCCGGTTGATCGACTGGGTGGTACTGGGCGGCAAACGCCTGCGCCAGAGCCGTCCGATTGAAGATCGGGATGTGCGCGGCCTCTAAAACCAAAGATCACTGCCCCCTGTAGGAGCGAGGCTTGCCCGCGAAGGCATCGTGTCAGTCGACATCGACGTTGTTTGACACGACGCCTTCGTGGGCAAGCCTCGCTCCTACGAGGGCGGCGGTGTGTCAGGCCAGCACGATGTAGCTTTCACCCACCTTGCGCGCATACCCCTCCAGCACCTGCTGACTCAACGCCACAATCTCCTCGACCCATTCCACCCCGATCCGCCACGACACCACCACTTGCAAGTTCGGTGGCCGTTGATCAATGGCCAGCAAGGTCAATTCCCCCCGGGCCAGCTCCTCGGCCACCAGCACCGGTGGCAGTGCGCCGATACCAAAGCCATCGCGCAGCAACCGGGTAATCGCCGACACCGAGTTTACGCAGTTCAACCGTGGCGCCATCACGCCATTGGCCTGCATCAACGCCAGGATGTCCTGGTGCGGATGGGAGTTTTTCGAGTAGGTAATGATCCGCTCGCGGGCCAGGTCCGCCACCCCTGAATACTCACGGTTGTAGATGGAGTTGCTGGCCACGATCCAGCCCATCGGGTGGCTGGCCAGTTCCAGGCTGCGCACGCTTTCCTGGCGCAGCAGGTCGGTTTGCAGGATCAGGTCGAGAAAGCCTTTTTGCAGCTGATCGCAGAGGTTCAGCGAGGTATCGGCCACCAGCTCGATTTCCACCAGTGGATAGTGATCCATCATCTGCGCCACCAACGGGCTGAGCCAAGTGTGAATCACCGTGTCCATCACCCCGATGCGCACCCGCCCGACCTTGCTCGAACGGGTCTCGATCGACTGCTTGAGCGCCTGCATGGTGTCCATCATCTGCTCGGCGTATTCGAGCACTTTCAAGCCTTCCGGGGTCAGGCTCACGCCCCGGGAATCGCGCAGGAACAGCTTTACCCCCAGCTCGCTTTCGAGCACGGCGATGCGGCTGGAAATCGACGCCTGGGTGGTGAAGAGCTTGTCCGCGGTCAGGCGAAAACTCTTCAGCCGCGCGACCCAAACGAAGGTTTCGAGGAACTTCAAATTCATAAGATCAACTTTTTCTTATGCCTAGGCCGGGTTTTTATTAGTTGGACGCAGCAGGGCCGGGCGCCCAAAAATCGGGCCATCCGGTTCCCACGATAGGCGTCGTCGGGGCTTCGAACAATACCAATAAAATTTGCACGGAGATTCGCCATGAGTGCGCCCGACACCACCGCCATCCCCAAGGCCACGGCTCGCCCCGGACCTTTCGACTGGTATCGCAACATCAACAAACAGGAACGCCGCACGTTCTGGAGCTGCAAGATCGGCTATGGCCTGGACGGCATGGACACCCAGATGCTCAGCTTCGTGGTGCCGACCCTGATTGCCATGTGGGGCATTACCACCGGTGAAGCGGGGCTGATTCACACCAGCACCCTGATCGCCTCGGCCATCGGCGGCTGGGTCGCGGGGATTCTCTCCGACCGCATCGGCCGGGTGCGCACCTTGCAACTCACCGTGCTGTGGTTCGCGTTCTTCACCTTCCTCTGCGGCTTCGCCCAGAATTACGAACAGCTGCTGATCAGCCGCACCTTGATGGGCTTCGGTTTCGGTGGTGAGTGGACGGCTGGCGCGGTGTTGATGGGCGAAGTGATTCGCGCCAAGGACCGCGGCAAAGCGGTGGGTATGGTGCAATCCGGTTGGGCGCTGGGCTGGGGGCTGACCGCGATTCTGTATGCGCTGCTGTTCTCGGTACTGCCGCCGGAAGACGCCTGGCGCGCCTTGTTCATTCTCGGCATCGTCCCGGCGATTTTCGTGATTTTCGTCCGCCGCCTGGTCAAGGACCCGGAAATCTATCGCGAAGCCAAAGCCAAACAAACCCCGGACAACCCGGCCAAGTTCTACGAGATCTTCGCCCCTGGCATCCTCTTCACCACGATTCGCGCTTCGGTGCTGACCACCGGCGCACTGGGTGGTTACTACGCGATCACCTCCTGGCTGCCGACCTTTCTGAAGAACGAACGGGGCTTGAGCGTACTCGGCACAGGCGGTTATCTGGCGATGGTGATCGTCGGTTCCTACGTCGGTTACGTCATCAGCGCGTACTTGACCGACATCCTCGGGCGCAAGAAGAACTTCATCCTGTTCGCCGTCGGCTCGTTCACCATCGTCTTGCTCTACACCCAATTGCCGGTCAGTAACGGCGTGATGCTGTGGCTGGGCTTCCCGTTGGGCTTCTTTGCCTCGGGGATTTTCAGCGGCATGGGCGCGTTTTTGACCGAGTTGTTTCCGACGCGGATTCGCGGCTCGGGCCAGGGTTTTTGCTACAACATCGGGCGGGCGCTGGCCGCGTTGTTTCCACTGTTTATCGGTTTGCTCAGCCAGAAAGTGCCGCTGAGCGTCGGCATCGGAGCGTTTGCGGCGGTGTCCTACGGCGTGGTGATCCTGGCGGCGTTGAGCCTGCCGGAAACCCGTGGCAAGCAACTTGAAGCCGAGTAACTGATAATCTGCCGGGCATGTTTTACAAGCATGTCCCGGCAGTTAAAAAAGAATATGCCTACAGGAGTGTTCACCGTGAGCCGCCTGCTATTGAACTGCGACATCGGCGAAAGCTTCGGCAACTGGACCATGGGTCTGGACGCCGAGGTCATGCCCTTCATTGATTGCGCCAACATCGCCTGCGGCTTCCATGCCGGCGACCCGAGCATCATGCGCAAGACCGTCAGCCTGGCCCTGAGCCATGGCGTACAGATCGGCGCGCACCCGGCGTATCAAGACCTGGTCGGCTTCGGCCGGCGTTCCATGGCCTACACCGCCCAGGAACTGCAAGACATTCTGCATTACCAGATCGGCGCCCTCGACGGCATCTGCCGGGCCCAGGGCGGCAAGGTCAGCTACGTCAAACCCCACGGCGCGATGTACAACGACATGATGGCCAACCCGGCGCAATTGCGCGCGGTGATCCAGGCTGTGGCCGCCTATGACCGCACCTTGCCGCTGATGCTGATGGCCACCCGCGACAACAGCGCCGCGCAGCAATTGGGCGATGAGTACGGCGTGACCCTGTGGTTCGAAGCCTTCGCCGACCGCGCCTACGACAGCGCCGGGATGCTGGTCTCGCGGCAACTGCCGGGCGCGGTGCATCACGATTCGGAGAAGATCATCGAACAAGCGCTGATCATCGCCCGTGGCGATCACCTCACGGCCAATGACGGCAGCGCTTTGCATTTGCGGGCCAACACGTTGTGCGTGCACGGCGACAACGCCAGTTCGGTGGCGGCCGTGCGCCGTATCCGCGAGGCCTTGAACCAGCAGAGCGCGTCATGAAGCCACGGGTGGAAGTGGTCGCGCTGGATTGCCTGATGGTGCGCCTGTTCGATGAAATCGCCGAAGCGAACATGCCATGGATGCTCGCGGCCAGCGAAAGTCTGCGCGCTGCGTTCGGCGGGCATTTGATCGATCTGGTGCCGTCTTATACGACGTTGATGGTGCATTACGACCTGACCGCACTGAGCCCGGCCCAGGCGCGGGAGTTGATCGCTGAGGCGTTGATCGATCTGTCGCCCAATGCCAGTGCCGGTGGCAAATGCCATGTGCTGCCGGTCTGGTATGACTTGAGCGTAGGTCCCGAATTGAGACTGTTGTCTCAACGCAGCGGCTTGGCGATGGACGAGGTGATCCGCTGCCACAGCGAGCGTGAGTACCAAGTGTTCGCACTGGGCTTCGCCCCGGGGTTTGCCTTCATGGGGCTGGTAGAGGAAATCCTCGCCGCACCGCGCCTGAACACGCCGCGCAAGAAAGTCGCGGCGGGCAGCGTCGGCATTGCCGAGCGACAAACCGCGGCTTACCCGGTGGTGTCCCCTGGCGGCTGGAACCTGATCGGCCGCACCCCGGCCAAACTGTTCGACCGCGAGCGGGACGGCTACAGCCTGATGCAGCCCGGCGACACGGTGCGCTTCGAAGCCGTCAGCCATGCCGAGTTCATCAACCTGGGCGGCGACGACACGCCACTGGAGGCCCAGGCATGAGCCGTCTAAAAATTGAAGCGAGTACGCCGCTGTGCCTGTTGCAGGATGCCGGCCGATTCGGCGTGCGGCACCTGGGCGTAACCCAGGGTGGCGGGCTGGATTGGCGGTCGATGTCGTGGGCCAATTGGCTGCTCGGCAATGGGCTGGACGCGCCGGTGATCGAAATCACCCTCGGCGGTTTTACCGTGGTGGCCGAAGAGGATTGCGTGCTGGCGTTGGCCGGCGCGGATCTGGGCGCGCAAGTGGATGGCGAGGCGTTGGCGCCGTGGCGCAGTTTCAGGCTGCATAAAGGTCAGCGGCTGCAATTCACCCAACCGCTGCTTGGCGCTCGGGCCTATCTCGCCGCGCCGGGCGGGTTTGATGCGCCGAAGGTGTTGGGCAGCAGTTCGACGGTGGTTCGCGAAGAACTTGGTGGACTTGATGGCATGGGCCGGCCGTTGGCCAAGGACGCGCCGTTGAGCTATTCGGGCAGCGGATTAATCCTGTTGCGCGAATTGCCGCAGGAGCATGTCCCGGATTTCAAACTCAATTCACCGCTGGACCTGGTGCTCGGCGCGCAGATTGGTGCGTTCAGCGGGCAAAGTCTGTTCGACGCGTTCAACAGTGTCTGGGAATTGGACAGTCGTGCCGACCGCATGGGCATTCGCCTGCTGGGCACGCCGCTGGAATACCAGGGCAAACCGATGATCTCCGAAGGCATCCCGCTGGGCGCGGTGCAGGTGCCGCCGGATGGACAGCCGATTGTGTTGCTCAATGATCGGCAGACCATTGGCGGTTATCCGCGTTTGGGGGCGTTGACGCCGTTGGCCTTGGCGCGGCTGGCGCAGTGTCTGCCGGGGGCGAAGGTCAGGTTGCGACCAGTGGTGCAGGACGTGGCGCATCGGGAGCAGGTCGCCTATTTGCAGCGGTTTGCTTCACACTGATCGTTCCCACGCTCTGCGTGGGAATGCATCCAGTGACGCTCCGCGTCACAGGGGACGCAGAGCGTCCCGGGCGGCATTCCCACGCGGGAGCGTGGGAACGATCAGTACGCTACTTGGAAAGAAACCGCATCCCTTCTTCCAACCCCCGCAGCGTCAGCGGGTACATCCGGTCTTCAATCAAATCCCGAACAATGTTGGTCGACGAGGTATAGCCCCAGGTGTCTTTCGGATACGGGTTAATCCAGATCAGCTTCTTGTACTTCTCCATGAAGCGTTGCATCCACAAATAGCCCGGCTCTTCGTTCCAGTGCTCGACGCTGCCGCCAGCCTGGGTGATTTCGTAGGGCGCCATGGCGGCGTCGCCGATGAAGATCACCTTGTAGTCGGCGCCGTATTTGTGCAGCAAATCCTGGGTCGAAAAGCGCTCGGAGGTGCGGCGCATATTGTTCTTCCACACCGATTCATAGACGAAGTTGTGGAAGTAGAAATACTCCAAGTGCTTGAACTCGGTCTTGCAGGCCGAGAACAGCTCTTCGCAAATCTTCACGTGGGCGTCCATCGAGCCGCCGATGTCGAACAGCAGCAACAGCTTGACGGTGTTGCGCCGCTCCGGCCGCATCTGGATGTTCAGCAGGCCAGCATCCCGGGCGGTATGGTCGATAGTGCCATCGATGTCCAGCTCTTCCGCCGCACCCTGACGCGCAAATTTGCGCAACCGGCGCAGGGCGACCTTGATGTTGCGCGTGCCCAGTTCCACCGAGTCGTCGAGGTTCTTGTACTCGCGCTGGTCCCAGACTTTCACCGCTTTGCCCTGACGCTTGCCGGCATCGCCGACCCGGATGCCTTCCGGGTTGAAGCCGCCGGAACCGAACGGGCTGGTGCCGCCGGTGCCGATCCACTTGTTGCCGCCGGCGTGGCGTTCTTTCTGTTCTTCCAGGCGTTTCTTGAACTCTTCGATCAGCTTGTCCAGACCGCCGAGGGACTGGATTTGCGCGCGCTCTTCATCGCTCAGGGAGCGTTCGAACTCCTTGCGCAGCCAGTCTTCGGGGATCAACGCCTGAAGGTGATCGTCGAGTTTTTCCAGGCCATTGAAGTAGGCACCGAAGGCGCGGTCGAACTTGTCGAAATGCTTTTCGTCCTTCACCAGGATCGCCCGGGCCAAGTAATAAAACTCGTCCATGTCGGCGAAGACCACGCGCTGTTTCAGCGCGTTGATCAGGTCCAGCAACTCGCGCACCGAGACCGGCACCTTGGCGGCACGCATTTCATTAAACAGGTTGAGCAGCATGGCGGTCAGCCTCTTAGCGGGTGCCGCGACGGCTCATGAACGCCAGGCGCTCAAGCAATTGCACGTCCTGTTCGTTCTTCACCAGCGCACCGGCCAGCGGCGGGATGGCCTTGGTCGGATCACGCTCGCGCAGCACCGCTTCGCCGATGTTGTCGGCCATCAGCAGTTTCAGCCAGTCCACCAGTTCCGAGGTCGAAGGCTTCTTCTTCAGGCCCGGCACTTTGCGCACGTCGAAGAACACGTCCAGCGCTTCGCTGACCAGGTCTTTCTTGATGTTCGGGTAATGCACGTCGACGATGCGCTGCATCGTGGTGCGGTCCGGGAACGCGATGTAGTGGAAGAAGCAGCGGCGCAGGAACGCGTCTGGCAGCTCTTTCTCGTTGTTGGAAGTGATGATGATGATTGGGCGAACCTTGGCCTTGATGGTCTCGTCGATCTCGTAAACGTAGAACTCCATCTTGTCGAGTTCTTGCAGCAAGTCGTTCGGGAACTCGATGTCAGCCTTGTCGATCTCGTCAATCAGCAGGATCACCCGCTCCTCGGACTCGAAGGCTTCCCACAACTTGCCCTTCTTCAGGTAATTGCGCACGTCGTGGACCTTCTCGGTGCCCAGTTGCGAATCGCGCAAGCGGCTGACCGCGTCGTACTCATACAGGCCCTGATGCGCCTTGGTCGTGGACTTGATGTGCCAGGTGATCAACCGGGCGCCAAAGGACTCGGCCAATTGCTCGGCGAGCATGGTCTTGCCCGTGCCCGGCTCGCCCTTGACCAGCAGCGGACGCTCCAGGGTGATGGCGGCGTTGACCGCCAGCTTCAGGTCATCGGTGGCGACGTAGGCCTGGGTGCCTTCGAACTTCATCTGCTAATCCTCGAACGGTAACGCCGGCCTGAACGGGGCAGGGCGGGACGCGACATTTATGATGCCCCGACTATAACGCGCTGCCCGGTCGACTGTGAACGCAGACGGGTTATTCAGTCTCTGAATGGGGCGTCACTTGGTGACTTAACCCTTATCCGGCTTCGGCTGTTCATACCGCGCATTGAACGCCTGGACGAAACCATTACGCAAAATCTGCAAAAACGCCTGGAACGCGCTGATATCTTGCTGGTGCACGTTGCCGCTGAGTTCAACTTTGGTGGCGAACTGGTTCTTGCGCTGGTTCTTCAGCACGGTTTCGGTGCTGCCGACGATGGCTTCCCACACGGAGCGCAAGATCCCTTTGTTCTTGTTCTCGACGTCCTGCTGCCAGTTGAACACTTCAACGTCTCGCAGCAACGGTTTGATGTAACCCTTTAGCTGGCCCTTGTTGGCTTCGGCTTCGATCACCACGTCGCCGTGGCCGGCATTGAAATCGAATTTGCCGTAAGCCGAGGCGAAGTCGTTCATGCGTTTGAGTTCGATGTCCTTGGCCCGCAGGCGGAATTCGAAGTCTTCGAAGTTGCTCAGGGGATCGAAGGTGGCGGTGGTTTCCAGCGGGGCGTGGCCCAGCAGCAGGGCCTTGCCTTCGAAACGGGCGTCGCGCTTGCCTTGGGTGTCGACCACGTTGGTCAGGTTATAGAGGCTGGCGTTAACCTGGGTGGCGTTCATGTTCACCGGCGGCGTGGAGTTGAAGTTCCTGAAGCTGATTTTGCCGTCGTTGATCCGCACTTCGTTCAGGGTAAACGGCAGCAGTTTGCTCAATTGAGCGCGCCAGTCAGTGCCGCGACCGGTCTGGGAGTTCTGTTTGTTGGCCCCGCCATCGACGAAGTTCACTTCGGGGTTGATGAACTGCACCTCGGCCACCACGGCATGGTCGTACCACAGGGAGTGCCAACTCACCGAGAGGTCGATCAGCGGCGCGTTGACGAAAGGCACCGGCACCTTGCCGTCGACCTTGACGATCTTCAGCCCGTTGATCTTGTAGGCGCCGCGCCACAGGGCCAGGTCCACATCGACCACCTGGCCACGGTAGTCGCCCATGTCCGCGAGTTTGTCGTTGAGGTAATTGCGCACCATATAGGGCAAGGCGATGTCCAGGGCGACCAACAGGATAACGAGGCCGGCGAGGGTCCAAAGGGGCCAACTGTATCGACGTTTCATGATGGCAATTCCTTGGCAATGTAAAGCCATTGACTGCTGGCGCCGGCGGACGTTCGACCTGACTGGACGACCCTCGGCAACAGGCATACCTTGAACAGCTAATTCAACGCTGCATAAGGACCCAGCCATGAGCCGTATTTTCGCTGACAACGCCCATTCCATCGGTAATACACCGCTGGTGCAGATCAATCGCATCGCGCCTCGGGGCGTGACCATCCTGGCCAAAATCGAGGGACGCAACCCCGGTTACTCGGTCAAGTGCCGGATCGGCGCGAACATGATCTGGGACGCCGAAAGCACCGGCAAACTCAAGCCTGGCATGACCATCGTGGAGCCGACGTCGGGCAATACCGGCATCGGCCTGGCGTTTGTGGCTGCCGCCCGTGGTTACAAGCTGATGCTGACCATGCCGGCGTCCATGAGTATCGAGCGGCGCAAGGTGCTCAAGGCGTTGGGGGCTGAGCTGGTGCTGACCGAGCCCGCCAAGGGCATGAAAGGCGCGATTGAAAAGGCTGCGGAAATTCTCGCCAGCGACCCGGCCAAGTACTTCATGCCGGCACAGTTCGAAAACCCGGCCAACCCGGCGATCCACGAAAAAACCACCGGCCCGGAAATCTGGAACGACACCGACGGTGCGGTCGATGTACTGGTGGCAGGCGTCGGAACGGGCGGAACCATTACCGGTGTTTCGCGGTATATCAAGAATACCCAAGGCAAACCGATTCTCTCGGTGGCCGTGGAACCGGTGTCGTCGCCGGTGATTACCCAGAAACTGGCCGGTGAAGAGATCAAGCCGAGCCCGCACAAGATCCAGGGCATTGGCGCCGGTTTTGTGCCGAAGAACCTCGATTTGTCGATGGTTGACCGGGTCGAACTGGTAACCGACGACGAATCCAAGGCCATGGCCCTGCGCCTGATGCAGGAAGAGGGGATTTTGTGCGGGATCTCTTGCGGTGCGGCGATGGCGGTGGCAGTGCGCCTGGCCGAAACCCCGGAAATGCAGGGCAAGACGATTGTGGTGATCCTGCCGGACTCGGGCGAGCGTTACCTGTCGAGCATGTTGTTCAGTGATCTGTTTACCGAGGCGGAGACCCAGCAATAATCTGTGTACCGGTTGTGGCGAGGGAGCTTGCTCCCGCTGGGCTGCGCAGCGGCCCCAAAATGTTGTGAGCGCTGCGCACTCAAGCGGGAGCAAGCGCCCTCGCCACAAAATGCACCCTGACTCCCAATGGTTGACTCCGGTCAGCCTTCGTTCAGGAACCTTATGTTAATAAGTGCTTTGTTGCGCAATCCTCAACACTGTTTGTTCAGATAGGTGGGTTTTTCCCCAGTCCGGTAGTGGGTATCATGGCCGGCTGCCACGTCGGGTAAATGGCGCGGTGCACAGTTGTTTATTCTCAAGGAGTCGTTGATGACCTTTTCCCTGGCCGCGAAAGCGTCGGTGTTGCTGTTATTCCTCGGCAGTACGCTCTATGTGCATTTGCGCGGCAAGGCACGGTTGCCGGTCCTGCGTCAGTTCGTCAACCATTCGGCGCTGTTCGCACCTTATAACGCCCTGATGTACCTGTTTTCTGGTGTTCCGTCCAAACCCTACCTGGATCGCAGCAAGTTCCCGGAACTGGACGTGCTGCGGGACAACTGGGAAATCATCCGCGACGAAGCCATGCACCTGTTCGACGAGGGCTATATCCGCGCCGCCGAAAAGAACAACGACGCCGGTTTTGGCTCGTTCTTCAAGAAGGGCTGGAAGCGTTTTTACCTCAAGTGGTACGACAAGCCTTTGCCCTCGGCCGCAGCCCTGTGCCCGAAAACCGTGGCACTGGTCAGCAGTATCCCGAATGTCAAAGGCGCGATGTTTGCCCTGTTGCCGGGCGGCAGCCATTTGAACCCGCATCGCGACCCGTTCGCCGGGTCCCTGCGTTATCACCTGGGGCTGTCGACCCCGAACTCCGACGATTGCCGCATCTTTGTCGACGGTCAGGTCTACGCCTGGCGCGATGGCGAGGACGTGATGTTCGACGAAACTTATGTGCACTGGGTCAAGAACGAAACCGAGAAGACCCGGGTCATCCTGTTCTGCGACATCGAGCGACCGCTGAGCAACCGTGTCATGACCCGTATTAACCGCTGGGTCAGTGGCCTGCTGGGCCGCGCCACCGCACCGCAGAACCTTGATGATGAACGCGTCGGCGGGATCAACCAGGTTTACGCCTGGAGCAAGAATTTCACTGACAAGTTCAGCGGCGTAGTCAAGCAGTGGAAACGCCGTCATCCCAAGGCCTACCGCGTATTGCGCCCGGTGCTGGCAGTGGTGGTGCTGACGTTGTTGGGGTATTGGTTGTTTGGTTGAATCGGCCACTGAACAAAAAACCGCTCTGTATGAGCGGTTTTTTTATGCGTGACAGAAAGCGCACAAAGCGCGACAAACCGACACAAGCCGTTAAACTCCCTCCCGGCGGTACGGCCCTGAACCACAGGCTTTTCCCTTGGCTGGCTCGCGCACTCCCTCAATGAAGGCGCAGCACACCTGCAGTGTGCTGCCATACACCCCATGGAATAGGCGACTCCCCTTGACTCAATCCCTCAAGCCCGGCGAAAACACCACCCTCAGCCTGCCCAAAGGGCATGTCGTGGTCACCCATGCGGCTGGTGACCAGTTGGACGTCAACCTCACCGCCTTCCTGGTCACCGAAACCGGCAAGGTGACGAACGACAGCGACATGGTGTTCTTCAACGCCCCAGAACACGCGTCCGGCGCCGCGATGTTCATCGCCCCGGTCACGCAAAGCGGCACCGTCAGCCACCGTATCGGCTTTGATCTGTCGCGCCTGCCGGCCACCATCACCAAGATCGCCATCACCCTGACCCAAGATGGCAGCGCCGGCGGTTTTGCGGCGGTCAAGGACCTGCGCGCCCAAGTGGTGGTCGGCGACCAGGTGCTGGAACTCGCGCCGGGTGCGTTCTCCCAGGAGACCGGCATTGTCGTGCTCGAGTTGTACGTTCGAAACGGCCAGATGAAGGCGCGCTCGGTCTGGCAGGGGTTCGCTTCGGGCCTGGCCGGGCTCTGCGGTCTCTACGGGATTGAAGTGGACGACGCGCCTGCCCCGGCAGCGGCCCCGACTCCCGCCGCCAAACCAGTCAATATCGTCAAATCGGTCATCACCCTGGACAAGCCAGGCACCAGCCACAAAGTGTCCCTGGAAAAAGGCCCGAGCGCACCGAAGGTCATCCGGGTCAGTGCGACCTGGGTGGACAACGGCGATGGCGAGGACAACGACGACCTCGACCTGCGCATCGGCATCCTGCGCCCGGACGGCCGGATGTCCATCATCCAGGCGCCCGACAAGAGCGGTGCCTTTGACGTCGACCCTTTTGTGTTCCACACCGGCGACGTGGTCAGCGCCAGTGCGTCGGCACCGGGCATCGAAACGGTCGAAATCAACCCGGCGATCTCCCTGCGCATGGGTGGCAAGGTCGCGCTGGTCTGCAGCGTCTACTCCGCGGTGGACAACGGCGCCGTCTCGGTGGCGTCGCTGAAACCGAAAATGCGCATGGAATACGGCGACCAGATCGTCGAATGCGCCTTTGAGTTCAAGGACGGTTTTTTCAGCAGCGCGATTTACACCTACGTCATTGGCCTGATCGAAATCGACCTGGATCACATTGAACTGAGCCCGTCCGGCAAGACCTCCAAGAGCACCAGCGAAGCGACCCCGTGGCTGTCGCGCAAGGGTGACAAACTGGAAATCACCATGGATGGCCCCGCCGTGTTCAAAGGTCATCCGCCGGAAAACAGCGGCAACAAACGTTACGTCTGAGTCCCTGTGACGGGCGCGTGACACTCATCGAGTCGCCACGCGCTAACGTGACGCAACGCAGGCTTGCCGAGCCTTTTCGGCAAGTCGTTGCAATCTGTGTCTGGCGCTGGTTATAGTCGGCGCTCGGTGGTCTTGCGACGCACCGTTCTTCCCCTCAAAAAAGATCCGCCCATGCCTGCATCCCACATCAACGCGGTAGTCGATTCAGCGGTCAACGCTGGCGTCGTGCCGTGCGGGATCCAGCAGCCTGTGCAGATCAGTCATTACCCCCCTCCTGTCAGTAGCACGCCGGTGTGCGCCGTCGTATCACCGCCAGGCGTTGGCATTTCGGGCTGATCAGCTTTTCTCTGCTGTTCCCCCATGCCCGTCTGAAAAAACGACTGAACTTCAGCCTCGGCTGAGTTGGCTTTTTTGCCTGATGACAGGTGGTATTTCATGTTTGTCCTTTCGAAAAAAACCGCGCTCGCGGCGGCGTCCACGAGCCTGTTCGTCCTGCTGTGGAGCAGCGGGGCGATCTTCTCCAAATGGGGCCTGGCCCACGCGTCACCGTTTGCCTTTCTGTTGATCCGCTTCACCATCGCCCTGTGCGGGTTGCTGCTGTTGATGCCGCTGCTCAAGCTGAAACGGCCCAAGGGCGGCAAGCCGATGCTGTATGCGATGGCCACGGGCGTGGTGCTGCTGGGGGCGTATCAGATTTTCTATCTGCTGGCCCTGGACCTGAAGGTCACGCCGGGCGTGATGGCGACGATCATGGGCGTGCAGCCGATCCTCACCGTGGTGATCATGGAGCGCCAGCGCTCTATTAGCCGCCTGTTTGGCCTGGCGCTGGGGTTGGCCGGGTTGATCATGGTGGTTTACCAAGGCATCGGCCTGGCCGGGATGTCGCTGGCCGGAATGCTCTTTGGTCTGCTGGCGCTGGCGAGCATGACCTTCGGCTCGATCATGCAAAAACGCATCACCGACAATCCCCTCGGCACACTGCCCGTGCAATACCTGGCCGGGCTGTTGCTGTGCGGGGTCTTTGTGCCGTTCCAGCCGTTTCATTTCGAACACAACACCGGGTTTATCGTGCCGGTGTTGTGGATGGGCCTGGTGGTGTCGGTGCTGGCGACGTTGTTGCTGTATCGGCTGATTGCCCGGGGCAACCTGGTCAACGTCACCAGTTTGTTTTTACCTGGTGCCGGCAGTGACGGCGGTGATGGATTACCTGATCTTTGGTAATCGTCTGGCGTTGTTGAGCGTGCTTGGGATGTTGCTGATCATTGTGGGATTGGTGTTTGTGTTCCGTCAGGCTCGCTAACGCTGACTGCTGGTCCTACAGCGAACCTGTGCGCTGTCGCGGCGGCGCACAACTTTCCAAGACGTTTCCTACGAAGTACCCTGTTGCCGCGTTTCGGCATCGACCTCTATAGTTTGGGCTCGCGGAAAATCCCGCGAATGACCTTGGCCGGTCGATCACACCAAACGCACCAGCGTCATTGTTTAGACATTTTCATGTCTGGATGTCGTGTTATGGCAGCTGTGCGCGGGACACCTTCGGGTGTGCCGGGGTTGGGTGTGCCGGTCGGCCAACCCGCACACAGCTGCCACCTTTTTCGCTTGGCCGCGAACGGTGGCAGCTCTATATGGAGTTGCACCTATGCTCGAAGTAATGCCCCGTTACCTTCCCATCGACACCTACGACGCCGACCACCCGGTGCTCTACATCAACACCCACCGAGAAGTCAGCGACATCGCCGCCTGCGCAATGCACCGCTTCACCGTGATCCGCGACCTGACCGACACCCTGACCAGCCTCAACCTCACCGGCATTTCCGACGGCGACCTGACCCGCGTCACCCGCGCCGTTCACCTGCTGGCGCGCGAAGGCTGCGCCATGCTCAACGTGGTCCAGGCCCGGGCGCGGCAGCGAGAAGACGGTTACAAAGCGGCGGTGTAGCGACTGACGCCTGACCAGCGTGCGGTATGCCAGGCACGCCGCACACGAAAAATAACCCTCGAATTTTGCAGAAAACCTCAAGAACCGACCCCAGCCTGTCGACAACCTCCTTACATACTCAAGGAGCGTTCACTATGAACAGTCAGCGTTTGGCCGTCGGGATCAGTCTGTTTTTCGCCATGAGCGGTGCTTGCCTGGCGAGCACGACGATCAGCCAGGGCGTCATCGAGTTTCGCGGCAGTCTTGTCGAATCGAGTTGCGCCACCGGCATCGGGGCGAATTCGACGGTTGAACTCAGCGATTGCGCGACGTCGGCGCGGGGTGGCAACGTCAGTGCGCATCGCGTCGAGCCGGCGCGTTCGGTGAGTGCACTGGACCCTTCCAGCGTGGATGTGAAACTGCTGAGCGAAAGCCGTCAGGGTGAGCATTACTACGATCAGCAATACGCCTTGGTCGATGGCGCCGGCAAACCGGTGACGGCCGGCAATTACCTGATTACGCTGACAGCGCCTTAGCCGCCCAATACCCCGTAGCTGCCTAAGGCTGCGATCTTTTGATCTTGTTTTTACGATCAGGATCAAAAGATCGCAGCCTTCGGCAGCTCCTGCGGGGGGCAGTCTCTAGCGGGTAGCCACCTCAGCCGGCTTCACCACCGCCGGTTTCAACACCAGCCACAACGCCGCCGCAATCAACACCCCGCCATAGATGTGCGCCATCGACAACGGCTCATCCAGCAACAGCGCGCCCCACAACACGCCGAACGGCGGGATCATGAAGGTCACGGTCATCGATTTCACCGGGCCGATGGAGCTGAGCAAGCGGAAGTACACAATGTACGCAAACGCGGTGCACACCAGGCCCAGCCCCAGCAGCGACAACCAGACATTCCAGCCGCCCCAGCTTGCCGGAGGGTTGCTGATCACGCTGTAGCCGAACAGCGGCAACAGGAACAACGTCGCACCGAGCATGCTGCCCAACGCCGACAAGCGACTGTCGAGGCCGCCGGCTTGGTCCAGCCAGCGTCGGGCCAGGAACCCGGCGAAACCGTAGCACGTGGTGGCGAGCAGGCAGGCGAGGGCGCCCATCAGCAATTGCAGATCGAACGCCACCGGACCGGCGCGGGTCAGCACGCCGACGCCAAACAGCCCGAGGAACACCCCGCCTAGCTTGGCTGCGGTGAGTTTTTCATGGAAGAACAACCCACCGATCAACACGCCCATCAGCGGCGTGGTGGCGTTGAAGATCGCCGAGTAACCGGCCGGCAGCACTTGGGCAGCCACGGAATACAGGGTCGCCGGAATCCCGGAGTTGATCACCCCGAGCAGCATCACGGTCTTGAGTTTGCCTTTGAAGTCCCAGCTGATGCGCATCAGCCCCAGGATCACCAGCAAGCCAACGGCCGCAATCGACACCCGGAAAAACGCTGTGGGAATGGTGCCAATCACCGGGGCGATGATGCGCATGAACAGGAAACTCGCGCCCCAGATCGCCGCCAGCGAGAGTAAACGGACAATATCGACAGGGCTCACGGTGCACTCCTTCCTTTATGGGGACGGAAGTGTTGCCGAGCGCCTGATCGATGGCAACCGAAAAACGTGCAATTAACTCCGGCCGAAAATTACGCTTCTCCTGCACCCGGTTCACTGGCTAAGCTCAGGGCTCCGAAATACCCGCAGAGGTCTCACCATGCCGCAGCAATGGCCAGCCGCCGATATCGCCCGAAGGATCCTCGACGGCTTTGACGATTACCGCGAGCATTTTCGCCAGATCACTGACGGTGCCCGGGCGCGTTTCGAGCAGGCCCGGTGGCAGGAGGCGCAAGTCGCCTCGGCGGCGCGGATCAACCTCTATGAAGAAAAGGTCGGCGAAACCATCGAGCGATTGCGCGCGGCCTTAGACAGCGAAACGCTGATGGACGTGAGCTGCTGGCCACTGGTCAAAAGCGCCTATATCACGCTGATCGACCTGCGCTTCGACGATGAACTGTCCGAGACCTGGTACAACTCGATCTTCTGCGGGCTGTTCAGTCATGACCTGATCAGCGACGGCTGCATGTTCATCCACACCACCCGGCCGAGCCTGCGCCGGGCCCGGGCCGCGCAAACCCGCACCTACAAGCCCCAGGGGCACCTGTCGGAAATGTTGGCGAGTATTTTTGCCGACTACCGCTTCAGCGAAGATTACGCCGACCTGGCCGGCGACCTGCGCCGCCTCGAAGCGCAACTGCGCGAGAACCTGCCGGACTGGGTGTGCAAGGACCCGGAACTGTCCGTCGAACTGTTCTCCTCGGTGCTCTACCGCAATAAAGGCGCATACCTGGTCGGGCGCATCTACACCCATGACGAGCAATGGCCGCTGGTGATTCCATTGCTGCACCGCGAAGGGCGCGGGATTCAGATCGATGCGCTGATCACTGATGAAGCCGACGTGTCGATCATTTTTTCGTTCACCCGTTCGTACTTCATGGTCGATGTGCCGGTGCCGGCGGAGTTCATCGGCTTCCTCAAGCGCATCCTGCCGGGCAAGCACATCGCCGAGCTGTACACCTCGATCGGCTTCTACAAACACGGCAAATCCGAGTTCTACCGGGCGCTGATCAACCACCTGGCCAACACCGACGACCAATTCATCATGGCCCCCGGTGTGCGCGGCATGGTGATGAGCGTGTTCACCCTGCCGGGCTTCAACACCGTGTTCAAAATCATCAAGGACCGCTTCTCGCCGTCGAAAAACGTCGACCGCGCCACGGTGATCGAAAAGTATCGACTGGTGAAAAGCGTCGACCGGGTCGGGCGCATGGCCGACACCCAGGAATTCGCCGACTTCCGCTTCCCGCTGAGCAAGTTCGAACCGGCGTGTCTGGAAGAACTGCTCGACGTGGCGGCGTCCACGGTGTCAGTCGAAGGCGACACCGTGCTGATTCGCCACTGCTGGACCGAACGGCGCATGACGCCGCTCAACCTCTATCTGGAAAACGCCAACGAGGCGCAGGTCCACGAGGCGCTGGAAGATTACGGCCTGGCGATCAAGCAACTGGCGGCGGCGAACATCTTTCCCGGCGACATGTTGCTGAAGAACTTCGGCGTCACCCGACATGGGCGGGTGGTGTTTTATGACTACGACGAGATTTGTTTCCTGACCGAAGCCAACTTCCGCCACATCCCGCAGCCGCGCACGCCGGAAGACGAGATGGCGTCCGAGCCGTGGTATTCGATCGGGCCGCTGGACGTGTTTCCCGAGGAGTTTCCGCCGTTTCTGTTTGCCGATGCCGGGCAGCGGCGGTTGTTTGATCAGTTGCATGGCGAGTTGTACAACGCCGATTACTGGAAAAGCCTTCAGGAAGCGATTCGTGCGGGGAAGGTCATCGACGTGTTTCCCTACCGCCGTAAGGGCCTCGACAACGAATAGTTCCCACTGATCGTTCCCACGCTCCGCGTGGGAATGCCTCCCTGGACGCTCCGCGTCCGCTCTTGGGACGCAGAGCGTCCCTGGCTGCATTCCCACGCAGAGCGTGGGAACGATCACAGCTGCAAGCTGCAAGCTTCAAGCTTCAAGCTAAAAGCCGATCTGCTTGTAGCTTGATGCTTGTAGCTTGCCGCTGCTTCTCTGTTACCCTTGCGGCTTTTGGCTTACAGCTTGCCGCTGCTTCTATGACTGACGAATCGCCTTCCATCGACAAACTGCTGAAAAACCTCGATCACGCCATGATTGCCGACCGCCACCGGCTGCGGCGGCAGTTGCTTGAGCTGCGCAAGAAACCTGACGAGGCCAAGTTGGCCCAGTGGGTGACGCGCATGCAGGCGTCCTGTGATCAGGTGTTGGCGCGGCGCGCCAGCCTGCCGGTGATTCGCTACGACGACAGCCTGCCGATCGCCGCCAAGCGCGACGAAATCAAAGAGGCGCTGCTCAAGCATCAGGTGCTGATCATTGCCGGCGAAACCGGTTCGGGTAAAACCACCCAGTTGCCGAAGATCTGCCTGGAAATCGGGCGCGGCCAGCATGGTTTGATCGGCCACACCCAGCCGCGTCGGATCGCTGCCCGCAGCGTCGCCAGCCGGGTCGCCGAAGAACTGGCCACGCCACTGGGCGCGCTGGTCGGCTATCAGGTGCGGTTCGAGGACCAGAGCGATTCCAACACCCTGATCAAGCTGATGACCGACGGCATCCTGCTGGCGGAAACCCAGAACGACCGCTACCTCGAACGCTACGACACGATCATCGTCGACGAAGCCCACGAACGCAGCCTCAACATCGACTTCCTGCTCGGTTACCTGAAAACCCTGCTGCCGCGTCGCCCGGACCTGAAAGTCATCATCACTTCGGCGACCATCGACCTGGAGCGTTTCTCCAAGCATTTCGATGACGCGCCGATTGTCGAAGTCTCGGGCCGGACCTTCCCGGTGGACACCTGGTATCGCCCGCTGACCCTGGAGCAGGACGAAGAGGGCAACCGCGTCGAGGATGACTTGACCGTGGACCAGGCGATCCTCGCCACCCTCGACGAAATCGCCGCGTTCGAACGCAGCGAGCGCAAGAGCCCCGGCGATGTGCTGGTGTTTCTGCCCGGCGAGCGCGAGATTCGCGACGCCGCGGACATGCTGCGCAAGGCCCAGCTCAAGCACACCGAAATTCTGCCGCTGTACGCGCGGTTATCGCCGGCCGAACAGCAGCGGATTTTCCAGTCGCACCCAGGGCGCCGCGTGGTGCTGGCGACCAACGTCGCCGAGACGTCGCTGACGGTGCCGGGCATTCGTTACGTGATCGACAGCGGCACCGCGCGCATCAGTCGCTACAGCTACCGCGCCAAGGTCCAGCGCTTGCCCATCGAAGCGATTTCCCAGGCCAGCGCCAACCAGCGCAAAGGGCGTTGCGGTCGGGTCGAGCCGGGCATTTGCATTCGTCTCTACGGCGAAGAAGATTTCATCGGTCGCCCGGAATTTACCGACCCGGAAATCCTGCGCACCAACCTCGCCGCCGTAATTTTGCAGATGCTGCATCTGCGCCTCGGCGAGATCACCGATTTCCCGTTTATCGAGCCGCCGGATGGCAAGGCGATCAGCGACGGTTTCAACCTGCTGCAAGAGTTGTCGGCCGTTGACCGCAACAGCCAGTTGACCCCGCTGGGGCGCAATCTGGCGCGCCTGCCGGTGGACCCGCGCATGGGCCGCATGTTGCTGGAAGCGGCGAAACTCGGCAGCTTGCAGGAAGTGCTGATCGTCGCCAGCGCCATGTCGATCCAGGACCCGCGCGAACGTCCGCCGGAACGCCAACAAGCCGCGGACCAGGCCCACGCCCAGTGGAAAGACGTGGATTCGGACTTCGCCGGGCTGGTCAATCTGTGGCGCGGTTTTGAAGAGCAGCGCCAGGCGTTGACCGCGAGTCCGCTGCGTAACTGGTGCCGCAAGAATTTCCTCAACTACTTGCGCCTGCGCGAGTGGCGCGACTCGCATCGGCAATTGAGCCTGATCTGCCGCGACATGCAGTTGACCCTCAATAAAGAGCCGGCGGACTACCCGAAACTGCACAAAGCCGTGCTCTCCGGGTTGCTCAGCCAGATCGGCCAGAAAACCGACGAGGGCGACTACCTCGGCGCGCGTCAGCGGCGTTTCTGGATTCACCCGTCATCCGGCCTGGGCAAGAAGCGCCCGCAATGGCTGATGGCCGCCGAACTGGTGGAAACCACCAAGTTGTATGCGCGCATGGTGGCCAAGATCGACGCCGACTGGATCGAGCCGCTGGCCGGGCACCTGATCAAGAAAAACCACTTCGAACCGCATTGGGAGAAGAAGCGCGGCCAGGTTGTGGCGTTTGAACAGATCACCTTGTTCGGGCTGATCGTGGTGGGGCGCCGACCGGTGCATTACGGGCCGATTGATCCGGTGGTGTCCCGTGAATTCTTCATTCGCGAAGGCCTGGTCCGGGGCGAGATTCAGTCCAAGGCCAAGTGCCTGACCGCCAATGCGCAGTTGCTGGAGCAGCTCGACGAACTGGAGGCCAAGGCCCGGCGTCGCGACATCCTCGCCGACGAAGAAACCCTGTTCGCCTTCTACGACGCGCGGCTGCCGGCGGAGATCCACCAGACCGCAACCTTCGACAGTTGGTACAAGGTCAACAGCCAGAAAGACCCGCAACTGCTGATCATGCGCGAAGAAGACGTGCTGGCCCGCGAGGCCAGTGAAGTCACCGCTCTGCATTACCCGGACACCTTGCACATCGGTGATCTGGAACTGGCCCTGAGTTATCACTTCGAGCCCAATCACCCGCGTGACGGCGTGACCCTGCGCGTACCGGCACCGTTGTTGCCGATGCTGCCGCCGGAACGCCTGGAATGGCTGGTGCCGGGCGTCATTGAAGCCAAGTGCATCGCGTTGGTGCGCAACCTGCCCAAGGCCCTGCGCAAGAACTTCGTGCCGGTGCCGGATTTCGTCAAAGCCGCGCTGCAGCGCATGACCTTCGCCGAGGGTTCGTTGCCCCAGGCTCTGGGCCGCGAACTGCTGCGCATGACTGGCGCGCGGGTCAGCGATGAAGCCTGGGCCGAAGCGGCGCAGCAGGTCGACAGCCATTTGCGGATGAACCTGGAAATCGTCGATGGCCAGGGCAAGTTCCTTGGCGAAGGGCGGGATCTGGCGGAGTTGACCGCACGCTTCGCCGAGGCCAGCCAAGCGGCATTGGCCGTGCCGCAAACCGCGAAAAACCAGCAACCGGTGGAGCCGAAAGTCTTCGCCGCTGTCGCCGAGAAAACCCAGCAGAAGATCGCCGGGTTGTCGATGACGGTGTATCCGGCATTGGTGGAGGAGAGCGGGACAGTCAAGGAAGGGCGTTTTTCGACCCCGGCTGAGGCCGAGTTCCAGCACCGTCGCGCGTTGCAGCGTTTGCTGATGCAGCAATTGGCCGAGCCGGCGAAGTTTCTGCGCGGCAAGTTGCCGGGCCTGACCGAACTGGGGCTGATGTACCGCGAACTGGGGCGCATTGATGCCCTGGTCGAAGACATCCTGCTGGCGAGTCTCGACAGCTGCATCCTCGACGGCGAAGACCCGTTGCCGCGCGATGGCGCCGGGTTGGCGTCGCTGGCCGAGCGCAAGCGTGGCGGCTGGACCGAGCACGCCGAACGTCTGGCGAAGCTGACCTTGGAGATTCTCAAGCTCTGGCATGGTCTGCAAAAACGCTTCAAGGGCAAGATCGACCTGGCCCAGGCCGTGGCGTTGAATGACATCAAGCAGCAGCTCAGTCATCTGGTGTATCCGGGATTTGTCCGGGAAACGCCGATGCAGTGGCTCAAGGAACTGCCGCGCTACCTGAAAGCCGTCGAGCAGCGTTTCGAGAAGATCGGCGCGCAGGTGCAGCGGGATCGGGTCTGGAGCGGTGAGTTGTCGGGCCTGTGGACGCAATACCAGACCCGCGCCAACAAACATGCGCAGGAAGGCAAACGCGATCCGCAACTGGAACTGTATCGCTGGTGGCTGGAGGAATACCGGGTGTCGTTGTTCGCCCAGCAACTGGGGACCAAGGTGCCGATCTCCGATAAGCGCCTGAACAAACAGTGGACCCAGGTCGAGCCATAACCCCTCTGTGGGAGCGGCTTTTGTGGCGAGCGAGCTTGCTCGCGCTGGGCTGCGCAGCGGCCCCAAAATTTTGTGAGCGCTGCGCACTCAAGCGGGAGCAAGCTCCCTCGCCACAAAAGCCCGCTCCCACAGGGGTGAGGTGTTTGATCCGGCAAATAGGGCCAAACCCCAGCGTTTATGGCAAACTTCGCGCCTATAAACGCCGGCCCCGCCGTTTTGCGCCTTCACAGGCCCGGGCGGTTCGGAATAAAGCGATGCCAGGTTTGCTTCCCCGGACGGGAAACGACCCTTTGTGTGTTGGTACGTCGGTGCCAACGCTTTCTGCCTGAACAGATTAGAGAAACGACCATGCATAACGTCGTCATCAGCGGCACCGGCCTCTACACCCCGGCCAACAGCATCTCCAACGAAGAGCTGGTGCAGTCTTTCAACGCTTACGTCGCGCAATTCAACGCCGACAACGCTGACGCCATCGCGCGTGGCGAGCTCGAAGCGTTGACCGAGTCCAGCGCGGCGTTTATCGAAAAAGCCTCCGGCATCAAGAGCCGCTTTGTCATGGACAAGGACGGCATCCTCGACCCGCAACGCATGGCGCCACGCCTGCCCGAGCGGTCCAACGACGAATGGTCGGTGCTCTGCCAGATGGCCATCGGCGCTGCCGAGCAAGCCTTGCAGCGCGCCGGCAAGACCGCCGCGGACATCGACGGCGTGATCGTCGCCTGTTCCAACCTGCAACGCGCCTACCCGGCCATCGCCATCGAAGTCCAGGAAGCCCTGGGCATTGAAGGTTTCGGCTTCGACATGAATGTGGCCTGTTCCTCGGCGACCTTCGGTATCCAGGCCGCCACCAACAGCGTGCAACTGGGCCAGGCCCGGGCGATCCTGATGGTCAACCCGGAAGTCTGCACCGGTCATCTGAACTTCCGCGACCGTGACAGCCACTTCATCTTCGGCGACGCCGCCACCGCGGTGATCATCGAACGTGCCGACCTGGCGACCTCCCCGTACCAGTTCGACATTGTCAGCACCAAGCTGCTGACCAAGTTCTCTAACAACATCCGCAACAACTTCGGCTTCCTCAACCGCGCGGCGGAAGAGGGCATCGGTGCCAAGGACAAACTGTTCGTGCAGGAAGGCCGCAAGGTATTCCGCGACGTGTGCCCAATGGTCGCCGAGCTGATCGCCACGCACCTGGACGAAAACAAGCTCAACATCGGCGATGTGAAACGCTTCTGGCTGCACCAGGCCAACCTCAGCATGAACCACTTGATCGTCAAGAAACTGCTGGGGCGCGAAGCCACCGAAGAAGAAGCCCCGGTGATTCTGGATACCTACGCCAACACCAGCTCCGCCGGTTCCGTGATTGCGTTTCACAAGAACCAGGATGACCTGGCCAGCGGTTCGCTGGCGGTGCTCAGCTCGTTTGGTGCCGGGTATTCGATTGGTAGCGTGATTCTGCGTAAGCGCTGAGTTAACGCCTAAAAGATCGCAGCCTGCGGTAGCTGCTACAGGATCGGGTTCAACTCAATAGTGAGGTTGGACTCGATTCTGTAGCAGCTACCGCAGGCTGCGATCTTTTTTTGTGCATGAGGTATTTGGGCCAAGGACGCTTTTGTGGCGAGGGAGCTTGCTCCCGCTCGGCTGCGAAGCAGTCGTAAAGTCAGCGAATGCGGTCTGTCTGATGAAATGCAGGGGACCGCTTCGCGCTCCAACGCGAGCAAGCTCGCTCGCCACAAAAGGCCGGTGTGAATGGGAAATGAAAACAGCCCCGCGCTGGACTATCGGACGGATGATGGGGACCGATAGACCAACGCGAGGCTGTAAAGGAGCAGCTTCGAGCGGCAAGCTTCAAGCTGCCAGCAGTGCGCTTGAACTTGAAGCTTGTAGCTTGAAACTTGCAACTGCTTTTTTAGAACTTGGCTTCGGCATCCAGTTGCAGGGTCTTGATGTCCGAGTCGCGGATGGTGGCGTTGGTGAAGTCGGATTTAGCCATGAAGTACGTCGCGCCCAGGGCGAAGTTCTTGTCGATTTCATAGCTGACTTTCAACTTGCTGCCACGCGAACCGGTGAAACCGTTGGCGAAGTCGGAATCGGTGAAGGCACCGACCACGGCGTTACGCTGTACGTCGCGATAGTTGTAATCCACAGCGAAGCCGTAAAGCTTGGTCTTCACACCGGTCAACCAGGCAGCGTCCTGATCGTTGCTGGCGTCTTTGTTGGTGACGTATTGACCGTACAGCGACAACGGCATTGGCAGGCCGCCGATGTCGATCTGACCAAAACCTTCGTACAGCTTGAACTGTTCGTTCGGAGTGTTGCCGTTGGTGGCCAGGATCGATGGCGTGGTGGTGCCACCTGCGGTGATGTCGTCGTCGTTGTCGTAACCGTAGACGCTGCCACCCAGGGTCAGTTTCAGGTTGTCGGTGATGGCGAAGCGCGCACCCAACTGACCGGCGTACAGACGCAGGTCGTGCTTGAACTGCACGCCGTCGCCGTCGACGTTGTCCTTGAGGGTGTAGTGGCCGGCGCTGCCGAACAGCTCGGTGCTGGCGCCCAACGGGTACTTGTAAGTCAGTGCCAGACCTTCCGGGCTGATGTCGCTATCCCAGATGATGTCGCCCATGCTCACCCATTGCTGCGGCATCTTGCCGCCCACAACGTGCAGGTTCTTGAGGAAGTCGGGGTGGTAGTCGACGTAGCCCTGATCCAGCCAGATCGACTTCTTGTCGAAGTAGCCGTCCAGGCTCTGGTTGGTGGAGCGAGCGTCGTCGTTGTTGCCGGTGGCGATACGGATACCGGTGTCGACCTGCGGGTTGATTTCGCTGTAGGCACCCAGGCGAACGCGAATGCGCTGACGGTCCTGGTCTTTGTTGTTCGACACACCATCGTTCTTCACCGTTTCCTGGCGGAAACGCACGTCACCCTTGAACTGGGTCTTGGCAGCCCAGGCCAGTTTCTGGTCGAAGGTGCTCAGTTCATTGGTTTTCTTCGCGGTCGCGGCGATCTGCTCGTTGGTCTCTTGCTGAGCCTGGCGGGCGATTTGCTGGTCTTTCTGGTCACGGGCCAGTTCGGCTTGCAGTTCGGCGTATTGCGCCTGGGAAATCGAGCCGTTTGCCTTGAGCATGTCGAGCAGTTTGGCGTCGACTGCGGCGCTGGCCGGAACACTCATGGCCAGCATCAGGCCGCCACACAAGGCCGCCGCAGTTTTCGTGGAAGCAAGACGCATATCAATCTCCGAAGATGAAAGGGATGACTGAGCCATCCAGGACACAACCGACCAATGACGGACGGAAAACAGTGACCGGGTAGAACCCGGCGCTCTAAAAACAGGCGCCAGTATCGCGATGGTTTATGACAGTGCAGTGGCAAAGTGATGGCAGCTCGATGACGATACAAACCTTTCGTGAACCTTTGTTCTAGAGCACTGTCGGCGGATGACGGGTGTGCAATGGGCGGCGATAAGCGATACTCGCCGGGCTGTTACGCGAACAATTGTGAGAATGCCGATGCCGCTGCAACGTCTGGAAAGCCTGTCCGAAATCGCGCCGCTCACGTGGGACGCGCTGGTGCCCGAAAATCAGCCATTCCTGCGCCATGCCTTCCTCAGTACGTTGGAAGACAGCGGCAGCGTCGGCCCGCATTCCGGCTGGCAACCCGAGCATTTGCTGCACATCGAAGGCGAGCGTCTGATCGCCGCATTGCCCAGTTACCGCAAGTGGCATTCTTACGGCGAATACGTGTTCGATCATGCCTGGGCCGATGCCTGCGCCCGTGCCGGCATCGACTATTACCCCAAACTCCTGACCGCCGTGCCGTTCAGCCCGGTCAGCGGCCCGCGCTTGTTGGCGGCCCGTGTCGAGGATGGTTTTGAGTTGCTCAAAAGCCTGCCGGGTTATCTGGAAATCGAAGAACTCTCCAGCGCGCACATCAATTTCACCGACCCGTTCACCGACGCCGCGTTGGCCGAACAGCCCGGCTGGCTGCAACGCATCGGCTGTCAGTACCACTGGCAGAACCGCGACTATCGGGACTTCCAGGACTTTCTCGACGCCCTCAGTTCGCGCAAGCGCAAGCAGATGCGCAAAGAGCGCGAGCAAGTGGCGGGGCAGGGCATCGAGTTCGAATGGCTCGAGGGGGCGCAACTGACCGAGGCGCAGTGGGATTTCGTCTACGCCTGCTACGCCAATACTTATGCGGTGCGTCGGCAAACGCCGTACCTGACGCGGGAATTCTTCAGCCTGTTGGCCGAGCGCATGCCGGAATCGATTCGCGTGGTGCTGGCCAGGCAAGGCTCACGGCCGGTGGCCATGGCCTTCAGCCTGGTGGGGGGCGACAGTTTCTACGGTCGTTACTGGGGTTGCCTGGCGGAGTACGACCGTTTGCATTTCGAGACGTGTTTCTATCAGGGCATGGATTACGCCATCGCCAATGGCTTCCAGCGATTCGACGCCGGGGCTCAGGGCGAGCACAAGTTGATTCGCGGCTTCGAGCCGGTGATCACCCATTCCTGGCACTACCTGCGCCATCCGGGGTTGAAAGCGGCGGTCAAAGACTTCCTGCAACAGGAACGGGTCGGGGTGTTGGCGTATGCCGAGGAAGCGAGGACCGCCTTGCCTTACCGGCAAGCCTGATCCTCGCCACGGGCATCAGCTGCCTTCCTTGGCCAGCCAGCGATAAGTCACCCCGCCGACCACCGCGCCGAGCAGCGGGGCGACCCAGAACATCCACAACTGCGCGATGGCCCAGCCGCCGACTATCAACGCCGGGCCGGTGCTGCGCGCCGGGTTGACCGAAGTGTTGGTGACAGGAATCGAGATCAGGTGGATCAGCGTCAGGGCCAGGCCGATGGCGATCGGTGCCAGCCCGGCCGGCGCGCGTTTGTCGGTGGCGCCGAGGATGATCAGCACGAACATCGCTGTCATCACCAGTTCACAGACGAAGCCTGCGGCCATCGAGTATTTGCCGGGGGAATGCTCGCCGTAGCCGTTGGAGGCCAGGCCTGCCGACAGGTCGAAGCCTTCCTTGCCGCTGGCGATGTAGTAAAGCAAGGCCGCCGCGATGATCCCGCCAATGACTTGGGCGATGATGTAGGCCGGTAATTCCTTGGCCGGGAACCGACCGCCGACGAACAGGCCGACCGATACGGCCGGGTTGAGATGACATCCAGAGATATGGCCAATGGCGAACGCCATGGTCAGCACGGTAAGACCAAACGCCAGGGCCACACCCAGCACCCCGATACCCAACGGCGAAGACGCGGCCAGCACCGCACTGCCGCAACCTCCCAACACCAGCCAGAACGTACCTAACAACTCAGTGACTGAACGTTTGAACAGAGACATGAGAGCGTCCTTGATAGGCGACCTATCGAGACTGTAGTGCGTGATGCGTCCTGCAGATGTACGACAGGCTCATTTCCAGAACCTTGGCTGAGTACAGCAGGGTTCTGGCGGAAATCCAGCAGCCATGAAAAAACCGCCAGAGCCCGTGGTTAAAGGGCTTTGGCGGTGATCGTTCCCACGCTTCGGGTGGGAATGCAGCCCGTGACGTTCCGCGTCACTGGACGCGGAGCGTCCCCTGAGACATTCCCTCGCAGAGCGTGGGAACGATCAGGTAACGGTTTCAATCGATCCCGACAAACCCACCCGTCTGGTGCGCCCACAACCGCGCATATAACCCGCCATGGGCCAACAGTTCGGCGTGGGTGCCGGTCTCGGCGATCTTGCCGTTTTCCAGCACCACCAAGCGGTCCATGCGCGCGATGGTCGAGAGGCGGTGGGCGATGGCGATCACGGTTTTGCCTTGCATCAGGGTTTCCAGGCTTTCCTGGATCGCCGCTTCGACTTCCGAGTCCAGTGCCGAGGTGGCTTCGTCCATGATCAGGATCGGCGCGTCCTTGAGCAGCACCCGGGCGATGGCGATCCGCTGACGCTGGCCACCGGAGAGTTTCACCCCGCGCTCACCGACGTGCGCATCAAAACCGCTGCGACCTTCAGCGTCCGAGAGCAACGGGATGAACTGGTCGGCGCGGGCTTTGTGCACCGCGTCCCAGAGTTCGGCGTCGGTGGCATCGGGCCGGCCGTAAAGCAGGTTGTCGCGAATCGAACGGTGCAGCAGCGAGGTGTCCTGGGTGATCATGCCGATACGCTCGCGCAGGCTTTCCTGGCCGACTTCGGCGATGTTCTGGCCATCGATGAGAATGCGCCCACCCTCCACGTCATAGAGACGCAGCAGCAGGTTGACCAGGGTCGATTTGCCAGCGCCGGACGGCCCGATCAGACCGATTTTTTCTCCGGGCTTGATGGTCAGGTTGAGGCCGCCGATGATGCCTTTCTTCTTGCCGTAGTGGAAATCCACGTGCTCGAAACGCACCTCGCCACGGGCCACGGCCAGGGGTTTGGCTTGTGCGTGATCGGTGACGCTGACCGGTTGCGCGATGGTGCGCAGACCGTCCTGGACCATGCCGATGTTTTCGAAGATGCCGGTGACCACCCACATGATCCAGCCGGACATGTTGACGATGCGGATCACCAGGCCGGTGGCCAGGGCAATTGCGCCCACCGAGATCAGCGACTGCGACCACAGCCACAGCGCGAGGCCGGTGGTGGTGACGATCAGCAAGCCGTTCATGCTGGTGATGGCCACGTCCATGCTGGTGACCACGCGGCCGGCCATCTGGGCTTTTTCGGTCTGTTCCTTGATGGCTTCCTTGGCGTACTGCTGTTCGTAATTGGTGTGGGCGAACAGCTTCAACGTGGTGATGTTGGTGTAGCCATCGACGATCCGTCCCATGAGTTTGGAACGCGCATCGGAGGACTGCACCGAGCGGTCCTTGACCCGTGGCACAAAGTAATAGAGCGCGCCGATGAAACCGGCGATCCAGGTGATCAACGGGATCATCAGGCGCCAGTCGGCTTCGGCAAACAGCACCAGGGCGCTGATCGCGTAGATCAACACATGCCACAGCGCATCCACCGCTTGCACGGCCGAGTCGCGCAGGGCGTTGCCGGTTTGCATGATGCGTTGGGCGATGCGCCCGGCGAAGTCGTTCTGGAAGAAATTCAGGCTCTGCTTGAGCACGTAGCGGTGGTTCTGCCACAGGATCAGGCTGGTCATGCCCGGGGTCAGGGTCTGGTGCACCAGCAGGTCATGCAGGCCGAAGAAAATCGGGCGCAGCACCAGGGTGACCACCACCATCCAGGTCAGTTCGAGGGCGTGATCCTGGAAGAAATTCGGGTTCGGCGTGCCTTGCGCCAGGTCGATGATGCGGCTCAGGTAATTGAACAGCGCGACTTCGATCAGCGAGGCGAACAGGCCGACAATCAGCAGGGCGGCGAAACTCGGCCAGACCTGCTTCAGGTAATAGGTATAGAAGGGGAGAACCCGGTCCGGCGGAGCCGCCGTTGGTGCATCGCGGAAGATGTCGATCAGTTTTTCAAAACGGCGATAAAGCATGGGTTCTCCGCCCGCGCTGGGGCTCTCCTTTGAACAGTGTGAGCGGTGCCGCAGGGCGACAACCGCTCAAGACATCCTGTGAAGCTTAGTCGATGACTTTGGCCGACTTGATGAACACAGGATCGGCGGGTACGTCTTTCATGCCGCCACGGGTAGTGGTTGGCGTGTTGACGATGATGTCCACCACGTCCATGCCTTTGACGACTTTACCGAACACGGCGTAGCCATCGCCCTGGTCGAGGAAATCGTTGTCCTTGACGTTGACGAAGAACTGGCTGGTGGCCGAATCCGGATTGGAAGTACGCGCCATGGACAGCGTGCCACGCACGTTATGCAGGCCGTTTTTGGATTCGTTCTTGATCGGCGCCTTGGTGTCTTTCTGCTGCATCTGCTGCGTGAAGCCGCCGCCCTGGACCATGAAGCCCGGGATCACACGGTGGAAAATCGTGTTGTTGTAGAAGCCACTGTTGACGTAATCAAGGAAGTTTTTGGTACTGATTGGCGCCTTGACCGCGTCCAGCTCGATTTCGATCTGGCCGTTGGTGGTGTCCAGCAGCACGTGCGGTGCCTTGGCGGGCGTAGCGGCCATCAGGTTGGCGGCAAACAGCACGGAGCCGGCGACGAGGGCGATTTTTTTCAGCATGGGTCAGTGATCCTGAGTAGTGGTGTCGACTGCGGTGAGAAACTCGAGCAGGGTTTGGTTGAAGCGTTCGGGTTGATCCAGCGGGGTGGCGTGGCGCGAATCGGCGATCACCACCAGCCGCGCATCGGGCAGCAGTTTTACATAGGTTTCTTTCAGCGCCACCGGTGTGTAGTCACGGTCGGCGCTGACGATCAGGGTTGGACAGGCGACCTTCGAAAGTCGTTCCTGAACCCCCCAGCCAACGATGGCATCGAAGCTGGCGAGATAAGCATGTTTGTCGTTTTTTGCCCAGCGCTCGGTCATCTTTTGTCGCAAGTCCGCCTGCTCCGGTTTCGGGAACAGCTTGGCGCCCAGGGCCTTGCCGATGGCGCCGAGGCTGAGTACGCGCATCAGACTCCAGCGCTTGAACCACTGCCAATAGTCGTCGCGGCTGCGCAACTTGACCTCGGGCGAGCTGTTGACGATGCACAGGCTCTTAAGCAGTTGCGGCTGATCCGTGGCTAGCTGGAAACCGATCATGCCGCCCATGGACAGGCCCACGTAATGGGCCGGGCCGAGGTTCAGGTGTTCCATCAGCGCGATCAGGTCGGCGCTGAACCCGGCGATGCTGTAGCGCTCGCGGGGTTTGTCCGAACGACCGTGGCCGCGCACATCCGGGACGATCACCCGGTAGCGGGCGGACAGCGCCGGGATCTGCATTTCCCAGTCCAACGTGCTGGAACCCAGCCCGTGGACCAGCAGCAACGGCGTGCCGTGGCCATATTCCTCATAGTGCAGGTTGCAACCTTCATGTTCGAAATAGGCCATGCAGAAACTCCGTGTCAGGCTTGTTCAGGGGCGGCGAAAGGCGCATCCAGCGGCGCAGTGTCGAAGGTGCGCAGCAGTTCGATGAGGATTTGCGTCGCCGGGCCCAGGGGTTTGTCCTTGTTCGAGTACAGATAGAAGCTCGGGTTGCGACTGCCGCCCTGGTCCAACGGTAGCAGCTTGAGCGTGCCTTCCTTCAATTCCCGTTCGATCATGTGCCGGGGCAACCAGGCAAAGCCTAGCCCGCTGCTGACAAAAGTCGCGGCGGTGGCCAGGCTGCCGACGGTCCAGCGCTGTTCGGCGCCGAGCCAGCCGACGTCCCGTGGCTGCTGGCGGCCGGAGTCGCGGATCACCACTTGCATCTGGGTTTCCAGGTCCTGGAAATTGATTTCGCGGTTGAGTCGATGCAGCGAGTGATCGGGGTGGGCGACGGCGACAAATTCCACATCGCTCAATTCCGCGCCCAGGTAGCCGGGAATGCTGAAACCGGTGATGGCCAGGTCGGCCACGCCTTCGAGCAGGACTTCCTCGACCCCCGACAACACTTCCTCGCGCAGCCGCACCCGGCAGCCACGGCTTTGCGGCATGAACGCGGTCAAGGCGCGCACGAGACGGGCGCTGGGGTAAGCGGCATCGACCACCAGCCGCACTTCCGCTTCCCAGCCTTGTTCCATGTGATGGGCCAGGTCTTCCAGTTGACTGGCCTGTTTCACCAATTGCCGCGAGCGACGCAGCAACACGCCGCCGGCTTCGGTGAGCACGGCTTTACGGCCATCGATGCGCAGCAGCGGCACGCCGAGCTGGTCCTGCATGCGGGCCACGGTGTAGCTGACCGACGATTGCGAGCGATGCAGCGCTTCGGCGGCCTGGGCGAAACCGCCGTGGTCGACCACGGCTTGCAATGTTCGCCATTGATCAAGGGTCACGCGGGGCGCTTTCATGATGAGCTCCTCTTGTCCTAAGCTGGCGGTCCCTATTGGAGACTGCCGAATGAAAAAATTCTGTTGTGTAGTGTTGGCGCTGTTGCCGCTGACGGCGTTTGCCTATCCGATCGATGTTCAAAAACAGCTCAATGGCATGAGCATCGACTACAACGCCTTCGACACGGATAACGACATCGCGTCCATTCAGGTCAACAACTACGGCAGTACGGATGCGACGTGTAAGGTGGTGTTCAACAACGGCCCGGAAGCACCGCGCACCCGCACCGTCGACGTGCCCGCCGGCAAACATAAAAACGCCACGGCCAAATTCACCCGCACGATCATCAAGATGCGTATCAACCTGAGCTGCACCCCGAAATAGATGTCTCCCCGGTAGGAGCGAGGCTTGTGTGGCGAGGGGGCTTGCCCCCGTTCGGCTGCGAAGCAGTCGTAATCCAATCATCGCGGATTATCTGGAACACCGCGGTGGATGGTTTTGGGGTCGCTTCGCGTCCCAACGGGGGCAAGCCCCCTCGCCACACAAGCCCGCTCCCAAAGGAATAGGGCATGCTCAGCTTATAAACGAATTTATCGATGCTTTATAGCAGTTATTTGCGCTTTTTCATCGATATAACTCTGTTTAACCTCCACTCCATCGCCCTACAGCATTCTCAGATGGAGGCTACATCCCATGTCCCGCGTTCTGATCATCGAAAGCAGCGCCCGTCAGCAAGACTCGGTTTCCCGTCAGCTGACCCAGACCTTCATCAGCCAATGGAAAGCCGCGCATCCGGCGGATCAAATCACCGTCCGTGACCTGGCCGTCAATCCGGTGCCGCACCTGGACATCAACCTGCTCGGCGGCTGGATGAAACCTGCCGAACAACGCAACGACATCGAACAGGCTTCCCTCGACCGTTCCAACCAGTTGACCGACGAACTGCTGGCCGCCGACGTGCTGGTCATGGCCGCGCCGATGTACAACTTCGCGATCCCGAGCACCCTCAAAGCCTGGCTCGACCATGTGCTGCGTGCCGGCGTGACCTTCAAATACACCGACACCGGCCCCCAAGGCCTGCTCAGCGGCAAACGTGCCTACGTGCTGACCGCTCGCGGCGGGATCTATGCCGGTGGCCCGGCGGATCACCAGGAACCGTACCTGCGTCAGGTCATGGCCTTCATCGGCATCCACGACGTGACCTTCATTCACGCCGAAGGCATGAACCTGGGCGGCGACTTCCAGGAGAAGGGCCTGAACCAGGCCAACGCCAAGCTTTCCCAAGTGGCTTGAGGCTTTAATCGCCAGATAATCCCTTGATGTTCAAGTGGCCTGGCGCAACCCCTTCAAGGCTTTACGCGCATCGAACCTCCCTTTGCACTTGTTGCTCCTGAGTGCTGTAGCCCGATTGAACGCATTAGCGAGATCGGGCTTTTTTTTGCCCGGGATTCACACAGACCTGTAGGAGCGAAGCTTGCTCGCGAAAGCGGTGTGTCAGCCAACATCAATGTTGGATGGGCCGCCGCCTTCGCGAGCAAGCTTCGCTCCTACAAGGGATTTGTGTGATTAGCCGTGAAGCGCAAAACCCGCTATCGTCGCCGCCATTCGAAACGAGGCGAGCATGGGCTATCTACTTTTTGTCACGCTGATCCAGGCGTTTTCCTTCAGTTTGATCGGCGAGTACCTGGCCGGGCATGTCGACAGTTACTTCGCGGTGCTGGTGCGGGTGCTGCTGGCCGGGCTGGTGTTTATTCCGCTGACGCGCTGGCGTTCGGTCGAGCCGGCGTTCATGCGTGGCATGTTGCTGATCGGCGCGTTGCAGTTCGGCGTGACCTACGTCTGCCTGTACCTGAGTTTCCGGGTGCTGACGGTGCCGGAAGTGTTGTTGTTCACCATCCTCACGCCATTGCACGTGACCTTGATCGAGGATGCGCTGAACCGGCGCTTCAACCCGTGGGCCCTGGTCGCGGCACTGGTGGCGGTGGCAGGCGCGGCGGTGATTCGCTACGACCGGATCAACCCTGATTTCTTCATGGGCTTCCTGCTGCTACAACTGGCCAACTTCACCTACGCCGCCGGGCAAGTCCTTTATAAACACCTGGTGGCCCGTCACCCCAGCGACCTGCCGCATTACCGGCGTTTCGGCTACTTCTACCTCGGCGCATTGGCGGTGGCGTTGCCGGCGTTCCTGCTGTTCGGCAAACAGAACTTCCTGCCCGAAGCACCGCTGCAATGGGGCGTGCTGGTATTCCTCGGGCTGGTCTCGACCGCGTTGGGGCTGTACTGGTGGAACAAAGGCGCGTGCCTGGTGAACGGCGGGACGCTGGCGGTGATGAACAACCTGCATGTGCCGGTGGGGTTGCTGATCAATCTGCTGATCTGGAACCAACATGAGGAGTTGGGGCGGTTGTTCTTCGGTGGTTCGGTGATCCTGGCGGCGGTGTGGATCAGTCGATTGGGCGTACGCCGGCCTGTCTTGACGTCGTAAGCGCAAGTGCGCAAAAAGTTGCGCACTGCTTTTGGCTAAAACGACGGGTAAATGCGCTGTAAGCCACGCTGCTCAAGGCTTACAGCCAAGTGCGCAACTTCTTGCACAGTACTGCGCAACTTCTTGCGCACTTGTCGGCCGTTTCCTACAGCAAAAGTCGGAAAAACCCACGGTCACGTCGCCCAAACCCTTGAAACATAATGGCCACATGATGGCTGGCACGCCTTTTGATATCTCCTTCGGCACCTGGACAGGCAATCACGCCGTCCGGTCCTGTCTTTGAGCAAGGAGAGCATCCCATGGCAACACCTGCCTACATGTCCGTCACTGGCGAAAAACAAGGCCTGATCACGGCTGGCGCATTCACCGCTGACTCCGTTGGCAACACCTACCAGGAAGGTCACGAAGACCAGGTCATGGTTCAGGCGTTCAGCCACGACGTGATCATCCCGCGTGACCCGCAATCCGGCCAACCGACCGGTCAGCGCGTGCACAAGCCAGTGGTGATCACCAAGGTCTACGACAAGGCTTCGCCACTGCTGCAAGCCGCACTGACTTCCGGCGAGCGCATGAGCGAAATCGTTATCCAGTGGTACCGCACTTCGGCCCAAGGGACCCAAGAGCACTACTACACCACCAAACTGGAAGACGCGATCATCGTCGCCATCAACAACAAAATGCACAACTGCCAGGATCCGTCGAACGCCCACTTCACGCACCTGGAAGAAGTGCAGTTCACCTACCGCAAAATCACCTGGACCCACGAAGTATCCGGTACTTCGGGTTCCGATGACTGGCGTCTGCCGGTGGCCTGATCCAGGTTGACCGTTGTACCGCCTCGGCCCGCGCGGCCGGGGCGGTTGGTTGTCCCCTAAAGAATTTTTGCAGTCGTTGATCGCCAACGGGCGTCGACGGCTGTCGCAACAGCGCATGAGGAACACGGAATGTTCGCACCGGCCAATCAGACCCACTTTGCCCTGACTATCGACGGGGCCGACAGCTATTTTCAGGTGCTGTCCTTCACCGGCCGGGAAGCGCTCAACCAACCGTTCGAGTTCGAACTGGAACTGGTCAGCGAAAAGGCCTCGCTGAACCTCGAAAGCCTGTTGCACAAACTGGCGTTTTTACAGCTCGCGCAAAACGGCACCGGCATCCACGGGTTGGTCTACAGCATCGCCCAGGGCGAGGCCGGCAAGCGTCTGACCCGCTATAAAATCTCGCTGCGCCCGCAACTGGCGTACCTGGCGCACCGGGTCAATCAGCGGATCTTCCAGCAGATGAGCGTGCCGCAGATCATCAGCCAGGTGTTGGAAGAACACGGCATCCTTGCCAGCGACCACAAGTTCCAGCTCAGCGCCGTGTACCCGGAGCGGATCTACTGCGTGCAGTACGACGAATCCGACCTGCACTTCGTTCAGCGTCTGTGCGAAGAGGAGGGCATTCACTACCACTTCCAGCACAGCGCTTCCGGGCATCTGCTGATGTTCGGCGACGACCAGACCGTTTTCCCGAAACTGGCGCCGGTGACTTATCAGCAGGACACCGGACTGGTCGCCGATCAGCCGGTGATCAAGCGTTTCGGCCTGCGCGTAATCACCCGAACCAGCCGCACCACGCGCCGCGATTACGACTTCACCAAACCGAAGATCGAGCTCGAAAGCGACGCCAAGAGCGCGGCCAAACCGGACCTTGAGGACTACGATTACCCCGGCCGTTTTGTCGACCGCGAGCGCGGCAAACACCTGGCCAATCGCGCCCTCGAAAGACACCGCAGCGACTACCGCTTGGCCGAAGGCAGCAGCGATCAACCGGTGCTGGTCACCGGGCATTTCCTCGCCCTGACTGCCCACGCCAACCCGGCGTGGAACGACCTGTGGCTGCTCACCGAAATCTTCCACGAAGGCAAACAGCCGCAGGTGCTGGAAGAGGTGATCAGCAGCGACGTCACCGACCTCAAGGACGACTTTCACCAGGGCTATCGCAACCGCTTCAGCGCGACGCCGTGGAACGTGCCGTACCGCCCGCCGCTCGAGCACCCGAAACCCAAAGTCCTCGGCACCCAGAGCGCGGTGGTCACCGGCCCCGAAGGCGAAGAGATTTTCTGCGACCAGTACGGCCGGGTGAAGGTCCAGTTCTTCTGGGACCGCGAAGGCCAGCACGACGACAAGACCAGCTGCTGGATGCGCGTCGCCTCGAACTGGGCGGCGCAGACCTTCGGCTCGATCAACCTGCCACGGGTTGGCATGGAAGTGCTGATCACCTTCCTCGAAGGCGACCCCGACCAGCCGCTGATCACCGGTTGCCTGTACCACGGCGTCAACCTGCCGCCGTACAAACTGCCGGACTTCAAAACCCTGGCCACGGTCAAGAGCAAGGAATACAAGGGCAGCCGCGCCAACGAACTGCGCATCGACGACACCACCAGCGAGATCAGCATTGCGCTGCGCAGCGATCATGGCGCCAGTGCGATCAACCTCGGTTACCTGACCCATCCACGCCCGTCCGGCGGCCAGCCGCGTGGCGAAGGTTTTGAACTGCGTACCGACCGTCATGGCGCGGTGCGTGCGGCCGCCGGTCTGCTGATCACCACCGAGCCGCGTCCCAACGAATCCAAACACCATAAAGACTTGCCGGAAACCGCCGAGCGTTTGGCCACGGCCAGCGAGCAGCAGGACGGTTTTGCGATACAGGCCAAGGAACTGCAAGCCCAGGAAGCGGGCGATCAGGACGACGTGGCCAAGGCGTTGCACGCTCAGCACCAGGGCATTCTCGGTAGCGGCCCGGCGAACATGAGCGCCAACGAATTTCCCGAGTTCACCGAAGCGCATCTGGTGCTCGCCAGTCCGGCGGGCATCGCCCTGACCACCCCGCGCTCCAGCCACATCGCCACCGGCGAACACCTGGCCCTGAGCAGCACCGGCCACACCAGCCTGTCGATCGGTAAACGCCTGCTGGCCAGCGCCAGCCAGGGCATGCGCCTGTTCGTGCAAAACCTCGGCTGGCGGCTGGTCGCGGCGTCGGGTGACATCGACATTCGCGCCTTGAAAGACAGCATCAACCTGCTGGCCAAACTCAACATCACCGCGAATGCCGACCGCATCACCATCACCGCGAAAACCGAACTGGTGATCCAGGGCGGCGGCAGCGCCACGACCTACAACGCCGGCGGCATCACCCACGCCACCACCGGCCCGTATACCGCCCACGCGGCGAACTTCGCCTACACCGGGGCGAAAAGTCTGGCGGGTGTATTCCCCGAACCGCCGAAACCGGGCAAGGGCAATCTGGAACTGTTCAACCAGTACGCCGGGCTTCAAGGCATCAAGGGCGGCGACTTTGAAGTGGTTGATGCCTTGGGCAAGAGCCTCAAAGGCACGCTGGATGCGAAGGGGTTTGCCACGGTTTCCGGGGCGGCGCCGGGGCCGGCGCGGGTGATGTTTGGCAAGGACCCGGCGGACACCTGGAGTGATGGCAGTTACATCGGTAAACCGGAATGGCCGCTGCAACCGCCGAGTGCCGAGGACGTCCCCGGCCCGGTGCAATCGATGGTCGCCCAGGTATTGCCGAGCAAGAACTGGGACGTGCTGGAGCAAGGCAAAGCCCTGGCGCAAAGCGGCATGAGCGCCGTGCAAACCGCCCAAGGCGCGATGCAAACCGCGAAGCAAATCAAAGGCGTGGCGCAGGGCGGAATGGCCGGGTTGCCGAAGCTCGCCGGTGCCGCGATGCCGAGCGCCTCAAGCCTGCTCGGTGCCGCGAGCAAGAGCGGCAAGTTGCCGAGCCTGCCGGCTGTCACCCCTCCCAAGACCTCCTTTAAAACCCCGGGCCTGCTGGCGGGTGAGATGCTGTCATGACCACTGAAATCGTAAAACGTGAACCGCAGGTTGCCATTGTTCCGCTGAGCGCTATCGACGTTCAGGACGTCGCCAGCAGCGCGGCAGTCTTCGACGCCTGGTTGCAATCCGCCAGCGGCGGCGTGGTCACCCTCGACCGGATCAAGAACGTCGCCGGTGCCTTGCCGGTGGTGGGCAACATCATGGCGCTGGTCGATGCGCTGGGCGACATCGTCACCCTGTCGAATGCCCAGAAACGCGACCTGCTCGCCTGGGCCAGTCTCGGCATCAACCTGATCGGCGTCCTGCCGTTGCCGCCGGCCATGGCCGCTGCACGCATGACCCTGCGTCCGACCCTGTTTCTGGTGCGTCAGGAGATGAAGGCCTCGACCAAAGCGCTGCTTGGCTCGTCGGTGGTCGAAATACTGATAGGGCACTTGAACGATTCGATTATCGGTACCCTCGACGACTTCGTTGAACAAGCCAAAGGCAAGCTGCCGGGTATTCTGGCGGACGCCGGCAAGCTGGGCGAGGACGTCATCAACGAGATCGCCAAAGGCCTCGACGCGGTGGCCAATGGCAAGCTCGATGCCAAGGGTGATGCCCAGGCGGCCGGTCAAAAAATCAGCGCCGCCGGCGACCAACTGCTCAATGATCCACTCGCGGCGATCGGCAACATTTTCGGGGCCGCAGCCAGTGCATATAAAGCCGCAGGCAAGGGCCTGGCCAATAGCGCAGCCGAAAACCTGCTACCCGATGACATCAAAGAACGGGTGGCCACCGAAACCAAGAAGTTGCGGGCGATGGGGCCGGAACTGCGCACGCAGTTGAGCAAGCTGGACGATGAATCGGTACAAAACTCCATCGGCTGGTTGCTGTTTATCCTGTCCAGCGCCGTCACCGTCTGGCGTAAGCGCAATGCTCATGGTCAGAGCGCTGGAGTCAAACCTGACAAGACGAGTCAGGCCAAGCGCACGGCGTCTGAGGGTGGTTTGGGGGCCAACAGTCATCAGGTGCCGGCCACGAATACTGCCAATGGCAAGAAAAATGGCACCTGTACCGGCACCTGCAACAGCATCAGTTTTGCCATGGGGTCGGAGAGTCTTAGCCACACCGATTTCAGCCTGCCGGGGCCGTTCCCGATTGAGTGGACTCGTACCTACAGTTCGCGCCTCGGGGCCTACGATCAAAGCGAGCTCGGCGCCCGCTGGATCACTGAATTCACCACCCGTTTTGACTGCATTGGCGATGGCCTGAAGTTTCACGACGCCGACGGCCGCAGCCACGACTATCCGCTGCCGAAGGTCGGCCTGTTTCATTACGACGCCATCGAAAACATCACCCTGGTGCGCTCGGGAGATGACCAATTACTGCTGTGCCGTGGTTTCGAGCGCAAAGAAACCTACGTCCGTCGCGGCCAGCGTTATGTGCTGACGAATGTGGTCCTGCGCAACGGCGCCGGGATCATGCTGCATTACGAGCATCGCCACGGCGAGCAGTCGGTACTGTCGGACCTGATCACGTATCAAGAAAACGACATCAGCAAAGTTCACCTGCACCTCGGTACGATGACCGACGATCACGGTCGGCTTATTGGCCTCTGGGAAATCGTCGACGGTGCACCGCTGCGACAGCTCTGTGCCTATCAGTACGACGCTTACGGCGACCTGATCCAGGCGCAAGACGAGAACGGCGCCGCCTGGTCCTATCAGTACCAACATCACCTGATCACCCGCTACACCGACCGCACCGGTCGCGGCATGAACCTGGAATGGCAAGGTACCGGCGCCGACGCCAAAGCAGTGCGCGAATGGGCCGACGACGGCAGCTTCGACACCCGTCTGGAGTGGGACGAAAACATCCGCCTGACCTACGTCACCGACGCCCACGGCAACGAGACCTGGCACTACTACGACATCCTTGGCTACACCTACCGCATTCGTCACCCGGATGAGCGTTCGGAATGGTTTTTCCGCGATGACGCCAAGAATGTGATTCGTCATGTCCGTACGGATGGCAGCACGGATCGCTACACCTACGACGAGCGTGGCAACCGCCTCGAACACATCCGCGCCGACCACACCGTGATGCACTACGCCTACGACGATCAGGACTTGCTGATCAAGATCAGCGATGCCGAGGGCGGCCAGTGGCAACGGGCCTACGATGATCAGGGCAACCTGGTCGAAACGGTCGATCCGCTGGGCAACAAAACCGAATACGCCTACAACAAATCCGGCCAACCCACCGCGATCAAAGACGCCAACGGCAACGAAAAAGCCCTGGCCTACAACGACGCCGGGCAGTTGGTGGAATACGTCGATTGCTCGGGCAAAACCAGTGTTTGGGAATACAACGAACTCGGGCAGATGATTTGTTTCACCGATCCGGCCGGGCAGAGCACTGAGTACGAATACAAGGCCGGGCAGTTGGTGTTGATCAAACACCCGGACAAGACCGAAGAGCGCTTCGAGCGCGATGCCGAAGGTCGTTTGCTCACCCACGTCGATGGCCTCGATCGCTGCACCACCTGGAGCTACACCGCGGCCGGTCTGATCGCCGAACGGGTCGATGCCGCCGAACAAACCCTGCGCTACCGTTGGGACCGCCTCGGCCAGTTGCTGGCCCTGGAAAACGAAAACGAACAACGCGCGCACTTCCACTACGACCCGGTCGGTCGCCTGCTGGAAGAAACCGGCTTCGACGGCCGCTCCACGCGCTATCAATACGACGCCCAGACCGGGCGCCTGGCCCACACCGTCAACGGCGAACGCGTGATCTCGGTCAGCTTCGACCCCATGGGGCGCCTGACCGAACGCCGCGCCAGCCTGGGGGACAAGTCGCAAAGCGAAACCTTCGCCTACGACGGCAACGGCAACCTAGTCATGGCGAACAACGCCGACAGCCGCTTGCAATGGTTCCACGACCCGGCCGGCAACCTGTTGCGCGAACACCAGCACTACCTCGGCCTGGAACAACCCACGGTCGCCATCTGGCAGCACGAGTACGACGTGCTCAACCAGCGTGTCGCCACCGTACGCCCGGATGGGCACCGCGTCAGTTGGCTCACTTATGGCAGCGGCCACTTGCTGGGCCTGCGTTTGGACGATCACGAACTGATCGGCTACGAACGCGATGACCTACACCGCGAAGTCGCCCGCCACCAGGGCAACCACCTGCTGCAAACGCAAAAATGGGACCCGGCCGGCCGCTTGCAAGAGCAACTGCTGGGACGCAGCGACGACCAATCCACACTGCTCAAGCGTGAATACAAATACGATGCCGCCGGCCAACTGACCGACATCAACGACAGCCGCCGCGGCCCATTGGCTTACCGCTACGACCCGGTCGGCCGCCTGCTCAGCGCTACCACCCGCCAAGGCGTGGAAACCTTTGCCTTCGACCCGGCCAGCAACCTGCTCGACGACAAAGTCACGGAAATCCGCCGCCCACTGGACCAGACTCCGCCACGCAGCAAACTGGTCGACAACCTGCTGCGTGAATACGCCGGCACCCACTACGACTACGACGAACGCGGCAACCAGATCCAGCGCTGGCACAACGGCACCCGCAGCGATCTGCAATGGGACCTGTTCGATCGACTGGTGCGCTACGAAGACCCTCGCCTGGCCGTCGACTTCGCCTACGACGCGTTAGGACGGCGCCTGCACAAAAACTCCAGCGCCCACTACAAACAGCGCCCCGAAGCCGGCTCGCAATGGAACCGCAGCGAACACGCACGCAAACAACGCGAATACGGCTGCGGCTTCACCCTCTACGGCTGGGACGGCGACAACCTCGCCTGGGAAAGCAGCCCGGCGCAAACCGACGGCGCGCCGGGCCGCACTGTTCACTACGTCTTCGAACCCGGCAGTTTCGTCCCGGTCGCCCAGGCCGTGCGTCATGCGCCGATCAACCTGGCGGGCCAACCGGATTACAGCGGCGAATACAGCCTCGACGAGGATCCGTTGTGGAATCACAAGGCAACGGCCTTAGCGTTTGATGCGTTGGCTTGGTATCAGTGCGATCACTTGGGTACGCCGCAGGAACTGACGGACCCGCAAGGCAACATGGCCTGGACTGCGCAGTACAAGGCGTGGGGACAGGTGACGGAACAGCGTTCGGAATGGGCGCGGCAGCAGGGGGTGGTGAACCCGATACGGTTCCAGGGTCAGTACCACGATCATGAGACGGGGCTGCACTACAACCGACACCGGTACTATGATCCGGGAATTGGCCGTTTCATAAGCAAAGACCCGATCGGTTATATGGGAGGGCTAAATCTTTATGCTTATGCACCAAATCCGACAGGTTGGGTCGATAGCCTTGGTCTGAGTGCAACGTGCCCATGTGAGTGTAAAAAAGTACTTGAGGCCGAAGGTGTTGTGACAGGTCGCCATGGCGATCTTCGAAAAATAGGCGGGCTCCAAGACTCGCACCACATCTATCAAGATGCGTCGATGAATGGGATTTCAGGTTACAAATACAATGATGCGCCTGCTATAAGCCTTCAGGGAAGAAACCCAGATGGAACCACTCGTGGAACGCCGCACTATAATGCCAATCGAGCCCAAGATAAGGCATCAACCGCTGGCCTGCTTGGTAGTGAAACTGTCGTAGCTTTCAAGTCGCTCCGTGCTGCGGGACTGAGCCCGAAGGCAGCGAAGTGCGCGACACTCCAAGCACGCGGCTATTTCACCGGGATTGAAGCCAACGCGGGTACCAGCACCGCAACACCTTCCAAGAGACGGAGTCGATAAATGAGTACACCTACTAATCAGCAAGCCTATGCCAAGACCAAATTGCTCGTAGAGGCCATTGATCGGCGTGACTCGCCGGCGCTTGAGAGAGATTTTGGAATATCCAGCGCGGTTGCTGATGAGATTTACGAATCTATCGATGATTACTTCGACAAAGGAACCAAGATATCCATCGCACCAGAAGAAAAAGCTTTTGATTCACGTGCACAACACCGTCCTTTCATTGATGCATATGAAACTGACGGTAAAGCACTCGGATTAGAATGTGTCCTTTTTGCTAATGGCGCCCCCGGTGAAGCGATCCTTCATCTTGAGGTTTCCGAAAGTAATGGCCAATTGGCGGTTTATTATAAGTACATTGGTTCCTGATAGCTCATGGAGAGCGTGAATCAATGCGGGCATTGACCACTGATAATTTTTACGGAATCAAGGCGAGGGAAGTTGCTCAATGAAAGGCGTTATACGATTGGGCGACTCCACCTCCCACGGTGGAGTGGTGCTCGAGGCGTTCTCTCAAGCCAATAAAGGGGGACGGATTTATTTTCTACCCCGTCGGTAAAGAGTTTAGCCCTGAAAATAATGTGCTCATATAATTTGATGGTGAAGAGCAAAAAAATGGCCAAAAAAATGGGACGGATTTATTTTCTACCCAGTTGCTAAGAAATCAGCCTAGGAAATAAGGAATAAAAAAAGGGGACAGATTTATCTTTATCCAGTCGGTAAAAGGATCAGCCCTGGAACTAAGGAAAATAAATAAATCCCCTTTTCGGAGTATGCGAAGGTCACGTGTCAGGCGTAGGTTATGTGAAATATTATCGCGATGCCGACAATAAAAGGTGGTGGTCTGAAGATCAGACCGGTCATGGGGAAAGTGCGTGGAAAGTTCATAATAAAAGCGGTGAGTGGATAGCTGATGCTGATGCGTATGGCGACTATATGGAAGGAAAGCATAAGGGTGATACAGGTAAGAATTTGAATTTTAGTTCTATGAAATGTAAAGGTGCGAAATGATTGAGACAGCGGAGGAGTTTGTTGCGTTACGCAGTAGTCAAATAAAAGACGAATACGATAGAGCTGCAATGGAAGAAGCTCCTGTATCAGTGTGGCGCGAAGTTATAAGTGAGTATCCTGGCTATAGGAAGTGGGTTGCGCATAACAAGACGGTTCCTCTTGAGATTCTTGAGGAGTTATGCGTTTTCTCGTCGGATGTGAGACGATTTATTGCCTCAAAAAGAAAGCTATCGCTTAAGCTTTTCGAGCTTCTTTCCAATGATTTAGATGCTAATGTAAGAGTCGAAATTGCAGCGAATAATAAAGCGCCAAGGACGGTCTTGGAGAGCCTGTTAATGGATGCAGATGAAGATGTAGTGAGTGCGGCAAAAAATAACTTAGAGCGGCGGGGATGTACTCGCTAGATTTTCTACTGGTGATTATTTCAAAAATAAAGGGGGGCGGATTTATTTTTTATCCAGTCGGTAAAAGGGTCAGTCCTGGAAATAAGGAAAATAAATCTGTCCCATTTTTTTTTAAAGCAGGGCTGACATGCTTCATTCTTCTCTAAATGTATGAAAACTAAGCTGGGGATCTGATATGCAGCAGGCTGAACCAATCCATCCCGACGAGGCACAGATAGAGGTATGTAAAAAGTACGGGCTGTCTGTAATACCGCCAGAAGAGATGGTCGCCATCGCCATCAACTCGCTTAATCAAACTCCGATTTATGGCAGCAGAGTTCAATTGCCTGAGGGTGGGAATGTGAGTTGGTTTATTCATTGCGGTGAATATTCTGCAACTGATGATTTTTACAAAGCTGTCCACATTCACCACTTAAGCGAAATGCTACCTGAGGTCTTAAAATACCTATGTTTGCCGACAGGTTCAAAATTCATCATTGATACTCAAGGGTATGAAGATGTTTGGATGGCCGAATGACGCAACGCTAAAACATCCGGGCAAATTGGATTAATAATCATTGATGGAGTCGCTGCAGCATGGCTACTTTCTGTGTTGCTTAGGGGGGGAGGTGCAGAAAAGGTGACGGATTTATTTTAAGAGCGTTGGCATGTAAAGAATAAATCCCTCAGTTTTTCTAAGTTGCTAATTTTGATTAGTTGTCGCGTGAGCTTAGTGATGATTCGTCGAGATCGCCTGAAATCGCTTCAAATAACGCTTAACCCACCATCCCAATATGAGATTTTTGTATGCTGCAATTAACTCCTGTCTTTAACCGTTTCCGAACTGCCTGCATCGTCACTTCGGTTCTCTTCTGCGGCCCGAGCCTGGTGCAAGCTCAGTCGGCGGACGTGTCCAAGCAACTGGATAATGCGGTACTTCAATACGCTTATTCCAAAGAGCAGAAAGATCTTGAGGCCGTGAACCGGTTACTCAAGAGTGGCGCCAAACCCGATATTCAGATTTTGTGGCATGCCGCTTATTACAAGCGTCCTGACCTGGTCGATCGTTTTCTTGAATTTCCGATTGATGTCAATCAGCCCATCAGTGACAACGGAGAAACCGTACTGCTGTCAATGCTGGGGCATATGGGCGATCCAGAAGAGCTCAAAGATACAACGCACATTGTGCATAGTTTGCTCAAGGCGGGTGCCGACACTAATGTGATTGCTCAGGGCGGGACTAATACCCCACTTATTGCGGCGGCAAAGCTAGAGAAGTCATCGGCGCCGGAGTTGATTAAGTTACTGTTGCAATTTGGTGCTGATGCCAAGATGGTGACGCCGCAGGGGTTTTCGCCACTCATGAAGTCGGCGTCTGATCTTGAGGTTATCAAGGTGTTGATTGCCGCTGGCACCGATCCTTATGGTGTCACCAAGGTTGGTTCAACCGCTTTGCATTTTGTTTGCGAGCGCGCCTATAACCTGAGCGATCAACCTGATCCGCAAGCTGCACAGCGGATTGCCCTGCTGCACAAGGCTGGCACTTCGATTGATGCATTTCAGCCACAGCAGCAGGCATGGCCTGTTGGTACACCTTTGCTGGAAAGTGCGATCCACCACAATCCTGACTGCACCAAGGCCTTGATGGCAGCAGGTGCTGACAAGGATGCTCTCGCTTTCCCTCCGGAATATGTGGCTGAAGATCCCAGTGCGAAAGGCCAGACGGTGCGTCAAAATGTACTGAAGTCGGCAAAAGATGTACCTGATCTGTATTCGGATGCCGTTGTGAAGTTGTTCCAGTAAAAACATTAAACCGAGCACCATTAATTTAAGGATGAATATGAAAAACGCAGCATTGATCTTCGTACTCACAAGCACTTTTTCAACCTTTAACGTCGCACAGGCAGAAGACGTTGATCCCGCAGCAATGAAGAATGTCTACGACTCCACACGCAACATTGCCGGTCTCATTACTTACTGCGTCGATAAAGGCTTTCTAAAGTCGGACAGTACTGAAAACGCCAAGAAGATGGTGGCGTTCGCGAAAGGTATGCCTGGCGGTGTGGACACCAGCGACGGGGATAAGAACGAAGCCTATGGTCGCGAGGGTAAGGGCAAGGGGCCAGACGGAAAGTACGAGCGCGTGGAAAGCGCCGCGCCCCAGGGTGTTGAAGCCTGGTGCAAAGAAGCCGATGAAGGCGTGCGTGAAGGGTTGAAGTCAGTCGGTCTGTAGGCGTTACTGCACTTGCCACTATGATTGCCTGGACTGAAAGACGCTCGCTGACTGGCGAGCGTTTTCAGCTGTCGGGGACGTTCGGTTATTACAGGGATGACCACATCATGAAAGACATCATTCGCTTGGGCGACTCCACCAGCCACGGTGGCGTGGTGCTTGAAGCCTTTTCCCAAACCGACCTCAACGGCAAGCCGATTGCCGGTGTCGGCCACAAGGTCAGTTGCCCACTGTGCAAAGGGATTTTTCCGATTGCCGAGGGCAGCAGCACCTACACCGTGGGCGGTATCGCGGTGGCGCTGGATGGGATGAAAACTGCGTGCGGTGCTGCGTTGATTGCCAGCGGGCCAAAGGGCGCAGTGATCAGTTGAGTATCGAACAGGGTTACATGACGTGTTTTTCGGGTTCGGGAATATGGCTTGCGCCGAGCACCGCTGGCAGCAACCCGGACCGCAAATCTCCACCACTCGGCTGTTGATACAGGCTCAAGCCGAACTCCGGCAGCACCGCCAGCAGGTAATCGAAGATATCGCCCTGGATCCGCTCGTAATCGGCCCACGCGGTGGTGCGGGTGAAGCAGTAGATTTCCAGTGGGATACCTTGGGCGGTGGTCTGCATCTGGCGGACCATGCAGGTCATGTTCGGCTGGATCTCCGGGTGGCTTTTCAGGTACGCCAGCGCATAGGCGCGGAAGGTGCCGATGTTGGTCATGCGCCGGCGGTTGGCCGACATCGCCGCGACATTGCCCTGAGCCTCATTCCAGGCCTTGAGTTCCGCTTGTTTGCGGCCGATGTAGTCGGTCAGCAGGTGCACTTGGGCCAGTTTCGCCTCTTCGTCATCGCGCACGAAACGCACGCCGCTGGCGTCGATGAACAGGCTGCGCTTGATCCGGCGTCCACCGGACTGCTGCATGCCGCGCCAGTTCTTGAACGACTCGGACATCAGGCGCCAGGTCGGGATCGAGACGATGGTCTTGTCGAAATTCTGCACTTTGACCGTGTGTAACGTGATGTCCACCACGTCACCATCGGCACCGACTTGCGGCATCTCGATCCAGTCACCGACCCGCAGCATGTCGTTGCTGGTGAGTTGCACACTGGCGACGAACGACAGCAGCGTGTCCTTGTAGACCAACAGAATCACCGCCGACATCGCGCCCAGACCCGAGAGCAGCAACAGCGGTGAACGGTCGATCAATGTGGCGACGATGATGATTGCGCCGAGCACGTACAAGACCATTTTCGTCAGTTGCACGTAGCCTTTGATCGAGCGGGTGCGGGCGTGTTCGGTGCGGGCGTAGATGTCCAGCAGGGCGCTGAGCAGGGCACTGGCTGCCAATAGAAGGAACAGAATGGTGAACGACAGCGCGACGTTACCGAGGAAGATCCGGCTGGTTTTGCTCAGTTCCGGCACCAGGTACAGGCCGAACTGGATCACCAGTGACGGCGTCATCTGCGCCAGCCGATGGAAGACCTTGTTGTGCCGTAAATCGTTGACCCAATGCAGCGCCGGTTGGCGGCCGAGCATTTTGGTGGCGTGCAGAATGAGGTAGCGCGCCACTCGTCCGAGGACCAGCGCCACCACCAGTAGCAGGACCAGCGCCAGGCTGGAATGCAGGAGCGGGTGCTGGTCGAGGGCGCCCCAAAGGTCTTGGGCATTGAGCCAGAGCTGTTTGATATCCATGGGCGAAAACGATTCTTCTGTAGGTTGCGTCGGGGCGATTAGAGCATTTAAGACGCTGTGGATGACGTTTGGAGACAAACCAGGCAACAAAAAAGCCACTGTTTACTGTCGTTTGTATAAAGAAACTCGGCCTTAGCGCTCGAAACCGTTACCCTATGCAGCTGTTTTTTTGTATTTCTTCGAGGTAGCACCCGTGTTTTCCCAATTCGCCCTGCACGAACGCCTGCTCAAAGCCGTGGCCGAGCTTAAATTTGTCGAGCCAACGCCTGTGCAAGCAGCGGCTATTCCGCTGGCGCTCCAAGGGCGTGACCTGCGGGTGACAGCGCAAACCGGCAGCGGCAAAACCGCTGCTTTTGTTTTGCCGATCCTCAACCGTCTGATCGGCCCGGCGAAAGTCCGCGTCAGCATCAAGACCCTGATCCTGCTGCCGACCCGCGAGTTGGCCCAGCAGACCATCAAGGAAGTCGAGCGCTTCGCCCAGTACACGTTCATCAAGTCCGGCCTGATCACCGGCGGTGAAGACTTCAAGGTCCAGGCCGCCATGCTGCGCAAGGTGCCGGACATCCTGATCGGTACGCCGGGCCGGATGATCGAGCAATTGAACGCCGGCAACCTCGACTTGAAAGAAGTTGAAGTGCTGGTGCTCGACGAAGCCGACCGCATGCTCGACATGGGCTTTGCCGAAGACGTGCAGCGTCTGGTGGCAGAGTGCACCAACCGTCAGCAGACCATGCTGTTCTCCGCCACCACCGGCGGTTCGGGTCTGCGCGACATGGTCGCCAAGGTCCTGAACAACCCTGAGCACTTGCAGCTCAACAACGTCAGCGACCTGAACGCGACCACCCGTCAGCAGATCATCACCGCTGACCACAACCAGCACAAAGAACAGATCGTGAACTGGCTGTTGGCCAACGAGACCTATCAGAAGGCCATCGTGTTCACCAACACCCGGGCCATGGCCGACCGTATCTACGGCCGTCTGGTGGCGCAGGAATACAAAGCGTTCGTGCTGCACGGCGACAAGGACCAGAAGGATCGCAAACTGGCGATCGACCGTCTGAAGCAGGGCGGCGTGAAGATTCTGGTTGCCACCGACGTTGCCGCTCGCGGCCTCGACGTGGAAGGCCTGGACCTGGTGATCAACTTCGACATGCCGCGCAGCGGCGACGAATACGTGCACCGCATCGGTCGTACCGGTCGCGCCGGCAACGATGGCCTGGCCATCTCGCTGATCTGCCACGGCGACTGGAACCTGATGTCGAGCGTCGAGCGCTACCTCAAGCAGAGCTTCGAGCGCCGCACCATCAAGGAAGTCAAAGGCACCTACGGCGGACCGAAAAAGGTCAAGGCTTCGGGCAAAGCCGTTGGCGTGAAGAAGAAAAAAGTCGACGCCAAAGGCGACAAGAAGAAAACCGGCGCCAAGGCCCCGACCAAACGCAAAATTGCTAACCGCCCGAAGACCGACGCCCTGTCGCTGGTCAGCAAGGACGGCATGGCGCCGCTCAAGCGCCGCAAGCCGGAAGCGCCGGCTGCTGAGTAATGCCGCGTAGAAGCTTGCGAACAACAAATCTGTGAAGGGGCGTGTTGTGGCGAGGGGGCTTGCCCCCGTTGGACTGCGCAGCAGTCCCATTCTTTGGGGCCGCTTCGCGTCCCAACGGGGGCAAGCCCCCTCGCCACAAAGCCCTCTAATCACCGGTTCTGTGTTGCACCTGAATGACCCAATAAAAAACCCGGACAAGTGTCCGGGTTTTTTTTATCTCCAGCGTTTATCAGCTCCCCAACAGCCCACTGGTGTCCGCATCAAAGCGTTGCTTGGCCTGATCCGCCACCGGTTTGAGCAAAGCAAGCAGCGCCGCCTCGCTGTACAACTGAGTGACCGCCAGTTCCTTGGGCGTTGGCTCAATCGGGATCAGCACGTCTTCACCGTCTGCATGCAGCCAGATCGCCACAAGGTGAATCGCCGAGACAAACAGCACCCGCAGTTCAACGGTTTTACCCTGCAATTGCGGCGACTGCTCCGCCAGTTTCAACGCAGCCACCGTGGCGGCCGCGATGGCCCCGTGGTTCAGCGAAGCGAACTCGACATGACCGCGGACATCGGCCAATTGCGCATCGGCAATCGTCACGCCATCGGAAAACACCAGGTAATGCCAATCGCCGAGCTTGGCGTCTTTCAGGCCTTTGCCGTGGCTCATGTCCTCCAGGCTGAGCGAGTAACCGCGATAGGCCTCGCTGAGGCTGATCTTGCTGGCCGTGGCGCTGGCGAACTGGCGATTAATGCCAAAGCCTTGGGTTTGCAGGGCGGCTTGCAGCGCCGGACGCAATGTTTGCACGCCGTTGGAAGGCGCCTTTGGATAAGTCAGTTGCATGATGTCGCCCTCCTAGTTTTTCACGGTGAAGTAAGTGTTGGTCCAGTTGCCGCCGCCGTTGTACGAACCGGGGAACGAGTTCAGCGCGCGGGTCGAGTAACCGTAGATGGAATCCGCGATCAACACGTAGTTGCCGTTGGTGCCATAGATCGTCAGGAAGTGCGCACCGCCGCCGTACCAGGCACAACGCAAACCGATCGGTCGGCCCATGTTGATCTGGTTCTGAATGGCCGACATCTGCAACGAGCCTTGATTCATGCCGTTGAAACTGCGGGTGATCCTCAAGGCTGAATCCAGATAGCCATACACATTGCACGGGCCTGGCTGATTACAGCAATTGCGGTCCAGCGCAGCAGTGGCCACGCCGCATTGAGTCCAGGACCCGGTGCCGTAATAGTTGCCGACCGAGGCGGACACCGCCGCCCAGCACCAGTTGGTCTGGGTTTGTGGCTGCATCGTGAAGTTGAGGCTGGCAGCGGCCAGTGCATTGAGTGGTGCCGCCGACTCGACGTCGACCAGGTGCGGGTTGAGCAGATGACCGGTCAGGCACCTTGGCAGTGTCTCGCCGGTGAATTGCGTTGCTTCAGTGGTTAACATTTTCAATCCTCCATGAGTGAAAGCTAGCGTCCAGCTAGTGGGGGGGTAGCGGTGTTGCTGAGCGATCGGCGTACGCGGTTTGCCATGTTGAATGGCCGGCTCCGATCCAGGCTCGAGGTAACCTTAGGCGCGGTTATGCGTTTGTGCAATAATTAAATGCACTAGTGCAAAATCAAAGTCAAAAGATCGCAGCCTTCGGCGGCTCCTACGGGAATGTCGGTCTTACACGATCCCCGTAGGAGTTGCCGAAGGCTGCGATCTTTTGATCTTGCCTCTAACTCTCAGCCTTCTTATCCGCCGCATCCAATTCCTTCAACCGCTGATCAATCAACTGGCACTTGTCCGGCAAATCCGCGCTGGCTGTGCCGAGATCCATCTTCTGCAACTCATCGTTAATCTCCTTGGCCTTCTTCGGATTCTGCTCGGTGAGCCGGGTCACTTCCTTGGCCAGTTGTTCACGTTTGGCGGTGGCTTCCTCGGGTGTGCAAGCCCAGGCGGGCAGGGCGCAAGCGAGGGTGGCGGCGAGGGTTAGTTTCAGCAGGGTTTTCATGGGGCAGGCCTCAGTTCCGGTTAAGGCGGGTTATCCGGTTGAGGGTTGTCGGATGAAAAAAGTTCAGCACAGGTGCGAGAGCTGACGAAGGTCGGTGATGGGCTATTTACGGCGGTCCGTCATGCGGCCTCTATATGGCCATCAATTTTGCCTGCTCCCGGGACATCCACTAGCGAAAAGAACGGCACGCTTAAACGCTTCTCGCAGTTGGAGACGCAAGACGATTCCGATCAACCGTTCCAGGTCTCCGGTTACGCGAGTGGGGTGGAAGGTGCGGGTTCGACAGTGCTCACCGCATCATCAACCCCCCATCCACCGCGTACTGGCTGCCAGTAACATAAGCCGCATCATCTGAAAGCAGAAATAGCGCCACTGCCGCCGCTTCGCTCGCCGTTCCCATGCGTTTCAATGCCAGCCGGTTTACAACGCCTTCCTCAAATTCCTTGCGCATGGGCTCCAGCATAAAACTCCGAAATGGGCTTTCTATAGGCCCCGGCACTAACACATTAACCCTGATACCACGCTCGCCCAGCGCCGCCGCAAAACAGCGGGCCATGGATATCAGCGCACCTTTGCTGGCCGCATAAACACTCGCCATGGGCGCGGCTTCATAGGCAGAAGTAGATGAAGTGAGGACAACCGAGGCGCCTGGGTTCAGCAGGTTTGTCAGGCTGGCGATTTGCAGCATCGGCCCTCGGGCGTTGGCGTTCATCATGCGGTCGAAAAACTCGGCGCTGGTGTCCTCGATCCCTGCGACTCGCGCATAGCCGGCGTTCAGCCATAGTCCATCGAGCCCACCCAACGCTGCGACGGTGTTGGCCAGTTCTTCGGCTGCTGTCGGTTGTGAAGCGTCGTTCTGGAACACCAGGGCCTCGGCAGGTAGCTTCCGTCGGGCATCATTCAGATGCGCCCGGCTGAGCCCGGTCACCGCCACCGCTCCGCCTTCTTCCACGATACGGATAGCCCCCGCCAGCCCGATGCCGCTGGTGCCCCCGGTGATCAGAATGCGTTTTCCGGTAAATCTGCCCATCCGTCGTCTCCTTGCCGTTTTGGACTCCAATCCAGTATTACGCCAAGGGATTGCTTTGATAATGCGTTAGTATCCGAACGACTTATTAAGGAACCCATACATAATGCGAGGCAGTGAATACGCCCAGCTTCGGGCCTTCGTCGCGGTGGTCGAGCATGGCAGTTTCGTGCGGGCGGCGGCGCATCTGGGGATGTCGGCGTCAGCGCTGAGCCAGACCATCCGTCAGCTGGAAGAGCGTCTGGATGTGCGCCTGCTCAACCGCACCACCCGCAGCGTGTCGCCGAGCGATGCCGGTGCGCGGCTGTTGTTGCGCCTGCAACCGGCGCTGAACGAGGTGGACGCGGCTCTGGCTGGGGTCACGCAATCGCCGGGGACGCCTAGCGGCCGGCTGCGCATCAATGCGCCAAGGATCGCGGCGATTCATTACCTGGCGCCGCTGATTGGTCCTTTCCTCAATACGTATCCCGGCGTGAGCCTCGACATCGTGACCGATGAGCGTTTGGTGGACATGGTGGCGGGCGGTTTTGATGTGGGTATTCGGCTTGGTGAAAGCCTCGACCAGGACATGATCGCCGTGGAGTTGAGCGGGCATCTGGAAATGATGGTCGTGGCCTCACCGGCCTACATCGAGCAATTCGGCACGCCGCATACGCCTCACGATTTGAGCGAGCATCAGTGCCTGTCTTATCGCTGGCCCACCGATGGCAGCCTTTATCGCTGGGAGTTCGAGCGTGCGGGTGAACGCCTCGCGATTTCGGTCAACGGTCCGCTGGTGGTCACCGAACCGGAGATGCTCACCCGTGTGGCGCTTGAAGGCGCTGGTATTGCGTACCTGTTTGAGCATCAGGTTCGGGAGCACATCAGCGCTGGCCGGTTGGTCCATCTGTTGCAGGACTGGACACCGGCCTTTCCCGGTTTTTACCTTTATTACCCGAGTCAGCGGCAGATGGCACCGGCGCTGCGGGCGTTTCTGGATTTTGTGAAGAAGCCGATGCCACCGGACTCCTGATTCTTTGTAGGAGCGAGGCTGCCCGCGAAAGCGATTTCATGATCAACCGAGATGTTGAATGCTAAATCGCTTGCGCGAGCAATTGCACTCCAGGGCGCTATCCGCCATGGCAGCAACTGGCCGACGCCTTGTCGTCGTATTTGTCGTGGTGCTTCACCCACTCCATGATTTCTTCTTCATTGCGGCCCTTGGGCGTCAGGTCGAGGTAGTTGTAGGCGCCGACCAGCAGGTCCAGACCTCGTTCGTAGGTGGAGTAGGTGTGGAAGATGTCGCCGGCTTCGTTGCGATAAAACACGCTGAGGCCGGGCATTTCTTCCTCGGTCCAGTCAGATTTTTCGTAGTTGTAGGTAGCCGTTCCGGCCGCGACGTCTTCAGCTCGGGCGGAGACGCCAAAGTCGTAGTTGAAATCGCAACCTTCTGACGACACCCAATCGAATTTCCAGCCCATGCGCCGCTTGAAGGCCTGGAATTCGGCGAATGGCGCGTGGGAAACCGCCACCACCGCCACGTCATGGTGGGCCAGGTGCAGGTTGGCGCCGTCGATGTGGTCGGACAGGAACGAGCAGCCGGTGCAGCCTGCGTCCCAGCCTTTGGCGAACATGAAGTGATAAATGATGAGTTGGCTGTGGTCGCCGAACAGGTCGGCCAGTTTCAGTTCGCCGTTTGGGCCTTGGAAGTGGTAGTCCTTGTCGATCTTCACCCAGGGCAGGGCGCGGCGTTCGGCGCTGAGTTTGTCGCGTTCTTTGGTGAAGTCTTTTTCGTGGGCCAAGTGTTGCTTGCGGGCGGCGAGCCATTCTTCTCGCGATACGACGGGATGATTCTGAATGTTCATCGGATTTCTCCTGCGCAGTGCTGGGGAGGTCACTTACACCGGTTAGTCGTTTGACCTGTGGAAAATTCGACATACCGCCGATCGGCGCCGTTCAAAACCTCGGCTGAACGGCTAACCGCCGCGCCGGTCACAACCTATGAAGGCCATCACACACTCTGGCTTGGAGGTTGAATCAGGATGACGACTTATAACTGGGATTTGATTGAGCGCTTGCTACACGAAGTGCAACACGGTGAAGGCAGCTACACGCCACGCGCCTATGCCGAGCAGTACGCGGCGGAGAAAGCCTCCGAGGGCGAGCAGACTGAAAACCTGGACCATCTGAAAGCGGTGGCCGGCGAGTACGAAAAATTACTGCTGGAACGCGGCTATATCGAGCCCCGGCCCGAAGAGCAGGGCGGCTCTGGTTCGAATTACATTTTGACGCCGCGAGGTTCGAGCCTGTTGAGCCTGATCGACAGCAGCATTCCGGGGAATGACCATCCGCGCCAAGTGCTGGATGAACAGGCGGATGCGCTGGATGAAGTGACGTTTGATGAGGTGGCATCGAAGGCGCAGATTGCTTAGATCGATAAAAGCATCGCGGGCAAGCCTTGCTCCTACCCAAGGCTTGCCCGCGATAATTCTCACTGTGCCGAGTTACCCCTGCTTCACCGCCTTCAAACACTTCAAATTGTTGAAATCATTCCTCACCCCATCAATCTTCTTCAACAACCGCTCGCGCTGAGCCGGTGTGCTCTCGGCCATCAGATCCACCAGCAACCCGCGAGCCTGGTCCTCGGTATTGGCGTAGGCCTGGCGGTAAGCCGGTGTCCATAAACTCTCGCGATTGACCAGAAGTGTCTCGATTCGTTGTGGGAATTCTGGACTCTGGCGTTGTGCGACGGCCGCGCTGAATTGCTTCTGCCAGTGCACGCGGTTGGCGATCCATTGCTGATTTTGATCGCCCAGGGCGTTCGACCAGGCCATCACCCGTTGCTGCTGGGTGGGGCTGAGGGGGCCGAGCCAGTCATTCAGGCGTTTGTCCATGCGCGCGCCACGGTCCTTGATTTGCTGGTCGAGGGACGGCTTGAGGTATTCCTCCTGGCGTTTGCGCTGGTCCTTGGCGAAGGCGTCGTTCATCTCCGCCACTTGTTGGTCATTCAAGTCCTGCAGCAACTCGATGGCCGACGGGGTGATTTCCCGGGCGGTCTGGGCGATGGCTTGTTTGGCTTCCTGGGTGCGGGCCTTGAGCGCGTCGTCGGTGACCTGGTTGGTCTCGACCATGGTCTGCAAGCGGTCCAGCCAATCAAGGTAACCCGGCAGCTGCGTGGTGCAGTGCCAGCTCAAGTGTTCCTTGAGGCGTTCGTTGAACCAGCCTTTTTGTTCGCCGTTCATGTCCAGGTAGTCGCTGAGCGTCCACGGGATGATCACGTCGAGGTTGCGGTAAGCCAGTCCCATGCGGCTGCACGCGCCGAGGGCCAGGGTGATGGTGAGGAGGAGGGCAACGCGTTTGAACCAGCGCGACATGGGCGAATCCTTGCGAAGGCCTGGCTTCTTCAATGTGATTGTCTATGTGAGCGCAAGATAAGCCCGGCAGTTCAAGCCAATCAATAGAAGGCGCGTTCGGCCTTGAGCGTTACCAACCCGTCGCACTGGCTGTTGTGCCCGGAGTAGGCGGAGCAGTCGCTGCCGCTGAGGTTGGAGTCGCTGTAGATCAGGTCCAGGTCGACGCCCATGAACGCTCGGGACAGTTGCAGTGACCAGTCGGTGAAACTGCCGACCATGCCGCCATCTACGGAAACCGGCGCGTTGAGCTGGTGGGTGGTGTACTTCATGCTGATCCCGATGCCGAACGGCTGGTTGCCACCGAGGTCCGCGAACACCGTGCTGTTCTGTTTGTCCGGGTCGTTGCTGAAGGCGGCGCCGAAACGGCTGCCGAGAAAGGTCAAGCCACCGAACAGCTCCTGGCTGTCGAGGGTGTCCACTTTCGGATAGCTGTAATGGATCATGCCGACTTCGTAGCCGAGGGTACGGTCGAAAGGCTGTTTAAAACCCATGTAGGAATCGATTTCGAGGTTGCTGCCCGGGTTTAGGCCGGCGCTCGGTGACCATTGGCCCACGTAGAAACCGCTGCCGTGGCTCAAGTCGAGGCCGCCGTGGAATGAGCCGGTGCTGGCGGGCTTGACCAGCCCCTGGGCCATGCTGCGGCTGGGCGTGGTGCCGAGCTTGAGGTCGAAGTCGCCCAATTCGCGCTGGAAGATTTGCGCGTGGGCGATCGAGCACGACAAGAGCAGGCTGCCGAGCAATAAGTAGGAGAATTTGAGCATGCGTCACTCCATGACAGCGAGGAAGCAGTGACCGAAAGTCTGCTGAAACGCTTAATCTAGACGGGTGCAAGCATACCGGCGAATGCTCGGCATTGAAGGCCGTTCGTCGATTTCTGAAATATTGATGGGTTTTGCGGGGTGTGGCGGGAGGGTTCCAGTCCAAGCGCTTCGAAGCTCAAAGCGCTTACGGACCAGTTAAAGCAGGGTGTTACTTCTTGCCGAGCGTGATTTGCTTCGACGGGCCGAATGTCTGGCCGCTGACGCCTTTGGCAATTTGCTGGATCTCGCCACCGGACTTGAGGAACGCAGCGATCTGGTTGTTGATCGATTCGCTGGTTTCAACGGCTGGAGCTGGCTTTGCTTTGCTGTTGGATGCTTTTACACGCATGGCGGCCATTAACCTGTAGAAAATTAACTTGGCCAGGCATCGTACAGGAAATACTTGACAATTGCTTGGCAAATATCCCCCTGAAATAACCGAGGCCATCACTCGATTATTCACAAGTTATTGATCGAAATACCCGGCTAAGCTGCTGTTTTAAATAAGAAGATGGGGCAATAAAAAACCTGTTTGGCAGCAACGAATGCTGGCCAGGGCTGACGGATCGGTCAGACGAGCGGTGAGAAACCTGTCGGCAAGCCCAGGAAAATTAAGGCTCCCGGAGGATTTTCTCGCGCCACCGGGCCGGCCGGCGAACGCGGCCCGCAAAACCGGGTAGAATGCCGCCCACGCAATGAGGGTATTGGAAATGGCTTTAGTCGGGCGCTACAACAGTTTGCAAGTGGTTAAACACACTAACTTCGGTTTATATCTGGACGGTGGCGCGGATGGCGAAATCCTTCTGCCCAATCGTTATATCCCCAAAGATATTCCCAGCGAAGATGAAGATTGGCTCAACGTTTTTGTTTATCTGGACAGCGATGACAAACTCATCGCAACTACCGAAACACCGAAAGTTCAGGTCGGTGAATTCGCCAGTTTGAAAGTCGTTGAAGTCAACAGCATCGGCGTGTTCCTGGATTGGGGTCTGCCGAAGGACCTGTTGCTGCCGTACTCCGAAGAAAAACGCCAGATGACCGCCGGCGAGTATGTGGTGGTGCATGTCTACCTCGACAAGCACACCCGCCGCATCACCGCGACTGCGCGTCTGGACCGTTACCTGGACAAGACCCCGGCCAACTACACCCCGGGCCAGGAAGTTGATTTGCTGGTGGCCGAAGCAACCGACATGGGCTTCAAGGCGATCATCAACAACAAGCATTGGGGCTTGATCCACAAGAACGAAATCTTCAAGTTCATGCGCGCCGGTAAAGAAGAGAAGGGCTTTATCAAGGAAGTCCGTACCGACGGCAAGATCAGCCTGAGCCTGCAACCGGTCGGCGAAGAAGCCGCCACCAGCCTGAACTCGAAGATCCTCGCCAAGTTGCGTGATAACAACGGCACCCTGCCGATCAGCGACAAGAGCGATCCGACCCTGATCAGCAGCATGTTCGGCGTCAGCAAAGGCAACTTCAAGAAGGCTATCGGCGCGTTGTACAAGAACGGCCAGATCGTCATTCATGCCGATCGCATTGAACTAAGCTGATCGCTCGCCGGCCCCATGTAGGCCGATGACATGGGGTTGGACTGCGATGAAAAAAGTTCTGTTTGCCTACGCCGGCACCTTGCTGGCGTTTCTCCTGCTCGACGGCCTCTGGCTCGGCGTGTTGATGGCGCCGACTTACCGCACGCTGCTCGGCCCCCTGATGCTCGACCAACCGCTGCTGGCCCCGGCAGCGGTGTTCTATCTCCTTTATGTCTTCGGTTGTGTGGTGTTCGTGGTGTTGCCGGCCCTGAGCTGGCAGCGGGCCGCGCGCCTGGGGGCGTTGTTGGGGCTGGTGGCTTATGGCACTTATGACTTGAGCAACTGGGCGACGTTGAAGGGATGGTCGGCGGGGTTGGCGGTGATGGATATGGCGTGGGGGACTTTTGCCACAGGTGTGGCGTGTACCGCTGGTTACTGGGTGGCGCACAAGCTGACGAAGGTCAAAGCCTAGCAACGGCAGCGTTGATGACGCAATCGGGAATCTGAAGGTCCACTTCAGGCGGCATTTCCTGGCCATCTGGTTAATAATCGACGGCATGATTTTTCGCCCCAGCCTGGTGCTGGGGCTTTGCTTTTACTGTCGAGTTCCTGCCATGGATTGTGTTGTCGAGGTGTTCCGGTGAGCGCCACCCGGCGTAGCGCCGATGGGTTTGCCCTGCAAGTGATGCTCGGGTTGTGCCTGATCTGGGGCGTGCAACAAGTGATGATCAAGTGGGCGGCGCCCGACATTGCGCCAGTCATGCAAGCCGCCGGGCGGTCGGGTATTTCTGCGTTGCTTGTAGGGCTTCTCATCTGCTGGAAGGGCGGTTGGGATCAGGTGAGCCATACGTGGCGCGGTGGACTACTGGCCGGTGCGCTGTTTGGCCTGGAGTTCTTCTTCATTTCCGAAGGTTTGCAACTGACCACGGCGGCGCACATGTCGGTGTTTCTCTACACCGCGCCGATCTTTACCGCATTGGGTGTGCATTGGCTGTTGCCCAGCGAGCGCTTAAGGCCGGTGCAATGGTTGGGGATTTTTCTAGCATTTGTCGGGATCTCCATCGCGTTTGCCGGCGGTGTGTCGTGGGATAACCTCGACCATCGCATGTTGATGGGCGATGCATTGGGCGTGCTGGCCGGCGCTTCGTGGGGCGCGACCACGGTGGTGGTGCGAGCCTCGCGCCTGTCGGAAGCACCCGTGACCCTGACCCTGTTCTATCAACTGATCGTCGGTTTCGTCGGCCTGTTGCTGATTGCAGTGCTCAGCGGCCAGGTCACCCACGTCAGCCTGACCACCGTGGCGGTGGCCAGCGTGTTGTTTCAGGGGTTGGTGGTGTCGTTCTTCAGTTACCTGACCTGGTTCTGGCTGTTGCGCCGTTATCTGGCGGCGAACCTGGCGGTGTTCTCGTTCATGACGCCGCTGTTCGGCGTCACGTTCGGCGTGGTGCTGCTGGGTGAAGATCTGAGCCTCAACTTCGTGATCGGCGCAGTGCTGGTGTTGCTTGGCATTACGTTTGTCAGCGCTGAACAGTGGGTGCGCCGTCGTTTGCGCAAAGCCCTCGGCCAGCAGTGAGCGGGCGCAGGAGCAAACCGCCGGCGATCAGCAAACCGCTGCCGGCGAATATCAGCGCAGGCTGCAAACCACCGCTGAAATGGCTGCTCAATGCGGCCAGCAACGGCCCGGCGAGCTGACCCACGGCAAAGCACGCGGTCAGCAGCCCGGCGTTGCGCTGGGTGGCGTGGGGCGCCAGTTCCCGGGAGCGTTGCATCACCAATTGCATGCAGGCCAGGAACGGCGTGCCGCAGAGGATCACGCCCAACGCCAGGCCCGGGGCGCTGCCCAGCAAGCAGGCGAAGACCCCGGCGGCTTGCAACCACAAGGTTACGATCAGCCAATGGCGCGTGGCGTTCGGCGTGTGTCGACGTAAACTCACCAGCAACACCCCAAGCGCTGCCGCGAGGCCGAAGCATGGCCAGAACAGATCCGCCATCCATTGCCCGTGGAACTGCGCGTTGGCCATTTGCGAGAGGAACGTGGCGGGGATGATGTAGCCCAGGCCGTACAAGCCGTAGATCAACCCTAAGCGGCCGATGCCCTGATTGCCTGAAGTCGTAACAGGTGGTGCCGAGACGGCGGCAGTCGGTTGCGGCAGGAAGGGCAGGATCGCCAGCAGCATCACCAATGCGACGGCGGCATATATCAGCCACAAAGTTGCCGAAGTCTGCCCCAACAGGTGTGAGACCAGAGCCAGCATCCCTGTCAGAAAAATTCCCAACCCCGGTCCGGCAAACACCAGGGCCCCCAACCGTGGACGACCGGCGGCCGCAGCCAATGGCTGGCTCAACGCAGTAATCATCACCAACACCCAGGCGCTGGCTACGCCGGTGCCGAAGCGCAGCAGCAGATGCGACCAGAAGCCGTTGGCCCAGAACGAAGCCAGGGTCAGCAATACGCAGAGCCACAGGCCACCCAACAGGCGCAGGCGCACATGGTGATGGCGGCGGGCGAACATCGCGTCCACCGCGCCGACGAAGTAGCCAAGGTAGTTGGCCGCCGCAATCAGACCAGCGGCCGTCAGGTCAATCTGACCTTCACTGAGCAAGTGTGGAAGTTGCGGCGTCAGGGCGAAACGCCCGATGCCCATGGCCATCATCAGGGCGATGAAACTGGCGGTTAAGCGAATCAGCGGGGACATGGTCCGAATTCCTGCAGAGGATCAATGACCGTCAGGCTAGGACTGATTGACTTTCTTTAAAAATGAATAATAGTGAGTAACTTGTTCTGATTTGGAGATGGTTGTGGAATTCAGCCAATTGCGGATTTTCCAGGCCGTCGCGCAAGAGGGCTCCATCACTCGCGCGGCCGAACGCCTGCACCGGGTACCGTCGAACCTGTCGACCCGGCTTAAACAGCTGGAAGAGCAACTCGGTGTCGAGCTGTTCCTGCGCGAGCGTCAGCGTTTGCAGTTGTCGCCTGCGGGAAAAGTCCTGCTGGACTACACCGCCAAACTGTTTGCCCTGCACGACGAAGCCAGTGCGGCGGTGCAGGGCGGGCAACCGGCCGGCGACTTCGTGCTCGGCACCATGTACAGCACCGCTGCCATCCATCTTCCGGGGCTGTTGGCGAACTATCACCGCACCTATCCGGCGGTGAACCTGCAAGTGCAGTCTGGCCCCAGCGGCGAATTGCTTGAAGGTCTGCTCACCGGGCGTCTCGACGCGGCGCTGGTGGACGGTCCGCTGCAACTGGCGGGGCTCGATGGCGTGCCGCTGTGCGACGAACGGCTGGTGCTGATCAGTGAGGCCGGTCACCCGCCGATCCTCAGCGCGATGGATGTGCAAGGGCGCTCGGTGTTCACCTTTCGTCAGGGCTGTTCCTACCGGATGCGCCTGGAAGCCTGGTTTGCGCATTACCACGCGGCGATGGGCCGGGCGATAGAAATCGAGTCTTATCCGGGAATGCTCGCCTGTGTGATCGCAGGCTCAGGCGTGGCGCTGATGTCGGAGTCGATGCTCGCCAGTCTGCCGGGCCGTGAAAGCGTGGCGGTGCACCCGCTGGCCGAGCCATTTGCCAGCGCCACGACGTGGCTGATGTGGCGCAAAGGCATGCTCGGGGCGAATTTGAACGCGTGGCTGGAGCAGCAGCAATTGGCCTTTCCAACGGCGCCGAGTCAGGCGCTGGCGACGGCTTGAACTTTCGGTCAGCTATTTGGATCAATTCAGTAACAGATCATTGCGATCTTGGGCGAGCATTGCTTGGCACTTCGGACTACTATCAGTGCGAAGTGGCTACAGAATTGCGCCACTCGGCACTACCCTGAAGGGGGCACCATGAAAGAGAAAATCCAAAACTGGCTGCACGACCTGGGTGTCGCACTCGGTTTGATCGAACCGCCTCTGCAACCTGTGCCAATCCGCACTGACGACGAACAACGTCGACGCCAGCCGCGCCGCCGGTAAGTTGCATGCAGTGCCTGTGGCGAGGGGGCTTGCCCCCGTCCGGCTGCGCAGCAGTCGTAAATCACATGACGCGGTCCGTCTGATACAACCGGGGTGAATGGTTTCGGGGCTGCTTCGCAGCCCAACGGGGGCAAGCCCCCTCGCCACAGGCAAGCCCACTCGCCACAAAAGCCTCCCTGCCATAGATATCGGTGTGTTTGGCAGCCATTCTCAATCCCGTCCAATCCTCACCAAAAACCGACTCAAATCTTCCGCCGTCCTGGCGTCCTTGAGCATCCGGTCTTCCTCCGCCGTAAACGCTGTCAGCCCCAGCTCATCCTCCAGATGAAAGATAAGCTCCTCGATATCCTCTTTATCCAGCCCCAACTGCGCCAGGCTGGCGTTGTCGTCGAAGTCATCCCGGCCTTCCAGCAGGCGGCTGATAAAGCGGTGCACGGCAGCACGAACGGCGGCTCTTTTCATGGTCGTTCTTCGAGGGCGTTATTGTTGTTGTCCCTGGGCTGAGTACAGCAGGCTTCAGCCGTGGCAGCGCTGCCACTCGTCAATCATCGTGCGCAGATGCTCTCCGGAAAAACTGCCGAAATGCCCGCCATGCACCGTGCGAATCGGTAGCGCGCGCAAGCGTTGCAGGCTGCGGGCATAGTCGTCGAGGTTGGAATGGTAGGCGTCTTCGATCAGCGGCCCGTCGTAGATGATGTCGCCGCTGAACAGGGTTTCGGTCGCCGCTTCATACAGGCTGATGCCGCCCGGCGAATGCCCCGGTGTGTGCAGCACTTGCAACACGCGGTCACCCAGATCCAGCACGTCACCCTCCTCAATGAAACCCGTGGCCGGCGCGGCTTTGACCCGGTATTCGGCATAGCACAGCGGGCAGTCCGGGTGCGCCTCGAACATCTCGTCACCGACAAACGCCGTGCTCAAGGTGTTCTCGCCGTCGGGCGACGCGAGAATCTGCGCTTCAGCCGGGTGCACCAGGCGTTCGGGGAATTCGTGATGCCCGGCAATGTGGTCGAAATGGCAATGACTCGCCACTGCCACCAACGGCCGCTCGGTAATCCATGGCAGTTGCTCGCGCAGGCTCACCAGCCCCGAGCCGCTGTCCAGCAGCAAGTCCTTGTCGCGGCCCTGGATGTGCCAGAGGTTGCAGCGGTAGAAGGGGCGGATGTACGGCTCGTGAATCAGGCGAATGCCGTCGGACAAGGTTTTCACTTCAAACCACTGGTCACGAGAAACAATCTTCATAAGCAGTTTCCTTCAGACGAAAAAAAACGGGTGTGGCAACCGACGCCACACCCGTCGAAGAAAGCATCAGTTCTTTATAGAAGCTTAGGCCGCGCTAGCCAAAACGGCCGGGCGACGGGACAGCAGGCTGACCAAGACAAAGCTCACCAAACCTACGCCGAGGCTGTAATAGATCGGTGTGTTCGCATCCAGACCATCCTTGAACATGAACACCAGCGCCGTGGCGAAGCCCATGCCCATGCTGGCGATGGCGCCGGCAGTGGTGGCGCGTTTCCAGAAGATCGCGCCCATCAGCGGGATCAGCATGCCGCCCACCAACAGGTTGTAGGCCAGGGTCAGGGCGCTGATCACGTCATTCACGATCAGGGCAATGCCGAGCACGACAACGCCGGTCATCAGGGTGAACAGACGGTTGATGCGCAGGCTCGACTGTTTACCGCCACGCAGTTTCGGCAGCAGGTCTTCGGTCAGGGTGGTGGCGGCGGCGAGCAGGCCGGCGCTGGCGGTGGACATCATGGCGGCCAGTGCCGCGGCGATCACCAGGCCACGGATACCGTCCGGCAGGGACAGCTTAACGATGGCGGCGAAGGCGTTGTTGACGTTGTCCAGGTCCGGGATCAGCACATGAGCGGCCATGCCGATCAGGGCACAAGCCAGGCCGTAGAGGATGCAGTAGAAACCGGCAAAGGTACCGGCGTACTGCGCGACTTTGGCCGACTTGACGGTGAACACCCGCTGCCAGATGTCCTGGCCAATCAGGATCCCGAAGAAGTAGATCATGAAGTAGGTAATGATCGTGTCCCAACCGATGGTGGTGAAGCTGAAGGCAGTCGCCGGCAGTTTCAGCACCAACTCATCCCAGCCGCCAACGCGATACAGGCAGATCGGCAACAGGATGAACATCAGGCCCACAGTCTTGATCACGAACTGGACGATGTCGGTCAGGGTCAACGACCACATGCCGCCGATGGCCGAGTAGATCACCACCACGCCACCGCCGAGCAGTACCGAAATCCAGAACGGCAGGCCGAACAGCACTTGCAGCACGGTGCCGATCGCCAGGATCGAGGTCACGCCGATCATCAGCGCATACGCCAGCATGATCACCGCGCTCGCCGAGCGGGCCATCGGGTTGTAGCGTTTTTCCAGGACCTGGGTAACGGTGTAGATCTTCAGTTTCAGCAGCGGTTTGGCGAGGAACAGGTTCAGCGCCACGATCCCGCAACCGAGGGCCGCGCACAGCCAGAAACCGGAGATGCCATGGACGTAGCCCAGGCGCACGGTGCCAACGGTAGACGCGCCGCCCAGAACGGTGGCAGCCATGGTGCCCATGTACAGGCTCGGGCCGAGGTTACGACCGGCGACCAAAAAGTCTTCGTTGGTCTTGGCTTTGCGCATGCCGTAATAGCCGAGTATCAGCATCGCGGCGGCGTAGATGAGTACGACGAATAAATCCAGGGCCATGATGGCGTGTCTCCGATTGTCTTTTTTATGGTGAGGCGAAAATCAATTCCTGCGAAAACATCATCCCTGTAGGCGCGAGGCTTGCCCGCGAAGGGGGCGATGCGGTCTGTCAGGCAGACCGCGTTATCGTTCTTCGCGGGCAAGCCTCGCTCCTACAGGTCATGCGTTGTCCACAAGTAATGCGTTGAATCAGGCGGCTTGGCGCAACGCCGGTTTACCCAGCGAATCCGTGCCCTTGCTGCGTGCATCCTGCGGGCCGAACACTTCCTTCGGTTCCGGGAACAGGCTCAGCAGCATGAAATACACCAGGGAGGCCAGACCCAGGGTCACCGGCAGGCTGATGTCGATGCCGCCAGCGAGGTTGCCCAGCACACCCACGAACTGCCCCGGCAGGTTCACAAAGCACAAACCCACCAGCGCACTCGGGATCCACGCCCCCAGGCCACGCCAGTTCCAGCCGTGGGTGAACCAGTAGCGGCCACCTTTCTCGCCGCGGGTGAACACTTGCAGGTCATCCGGGCAGTAGAAGCCGCGGCGCACCACCAGTCCGATGATCATGATCACCATCCATGGGGTGGTGCAGGTGATGATCAGCACGGCGAAGGTCGACACGCTCTGCACCAGGTTCGCCGCAAAGCGCCCGATAAAGATGAAGGCAATCGACATCACCCCGATCAACAGCGTCGCCTTGACCCGCGACAGCACCCGAGGGAACACGCTGGACATGTCCAACCCGGTGCCATACAGCGAGGTGGTGCCGGTGGACATGCCGCCGATCACCGCAATCAGGCACACCGGCAGGAAGAACCAGCTCGGTGAAACGGCCAGCAGACCGCCGACGTAGTTGTTGGCCGCGATGTAGTCCGGGGCCTTGATCGCCACGATGGTCGCGGTGGTCAGGCCGAACAGGAACGGGATGAAAGTCGCGATCTGCGAGATCACCACCGCCGCCATGATCCGGCCTTTTGGCGTGTCGCGAGGGATGTAGCGCGACCAGTCACCGAGGAACGCCCCGAAGGAAATCGGGTTGCTCATCGCCACCAGCGCAGCGCCGATGAACGCGGCCCAGAAGCCTGGTTGACCCATGCTCACGGTGCCGGCGAAGTTCACATCGAAGGGGCCGGCGAAAGCGAAGATGCCCAGCAGGAACAGCAGGCTGGCGCTCCACACCGCGATCTTGTTGACCCACAGCAGGAAGCGGAAGCCGTAGATGCACACGGTCAGCACCAGGATCGCGAACAGACCGTAGGCCAGGCCCAGAGTCAGGTCGGTTTCCGGCAGGCCGATCAAGCGTTTTGCACCACCAATCAACGCATCTCCCGAACTCCACACACTGAGCGAGAAGAAGGCGATGGCGGTCAGCAACGACAGGAACGAACCGACGATCCGCCCGTGCACGCCGAAGTGCGCACCGGAAGACACGGCGTTGTTGGTGCCATTGATCGGGCCGAACAGGCCCATCGGCGCGAGGATCAGCGAACCCAGCAACACCCCCAGCACAATCGCCCAGACACCGGCCTGGAACGACAGGCCGAACAGCACCGGGAAACTGCCGAGCACGGCGGTGGCGAAGGTATTGGAACCGCCGAAGATCATCCGGAACAAGTCCGTCGGGCCTGCGGTACGTTCGCTGTCCGGGATCTGTTCGACCCCGTAGGTTTCAATTTGCGTAAGGCTTTGGTCTTTGTCTTTGTTGTTGTTATTCATGATCAGCTCCGATCATAAAGGCGCGCTCATCGTGTGTGAGCGTCACCTGTTTGGCTAAGGGGATGGCAGCCCTTCCGGCATAGCGGACAAATGTTCGTGACAGGCCAGCCAAAGGCCTTGTTGTTCTTTGCGAAAGACGATGGTCTCGCGCTCCTGGCTGAAGTGTTGCTCCCCTTGCATGCGCAGCTCGGTGGCCACGTCATGGATGAAAATCGCCACGTCACCCTGCAGGCTGACAAAGGCGTTGCTCGAGGTGCACGACAGCACTTCGAAGCCATCCTCGGCGCGCCAGGTGTCCCACAACGCCTGGTAGGCATCGCGCGACAGCAGGGGCTGTTCGAGGGTGTAGAACACGAAGCTGGCATCGGCGCTGAAGGCGCCGAAGTAGGCTTCGCGATCATTACGGGCAAAAGCGCTCACCAGATCGGCGGCGGCTTTCAAAACCTGATCGCGTTCGTTCATGACCACTCCTCAGCGGTGGGCCACGCCCGGCAGTACGCAGAGCATTTCGTACAGCAGGTTGGCGGCCAGCAGCGAGGTATTACCGGTGGTGTCATAAGCCGGCGAGACTTCTACCAGATCGCAGCCGACCAGGTCGAGGCCTTGGCAGCCACGCACGATTTCAATTGCCTGAATGGTCGTCAGACCACCGATTTCCGGGGTGCCGGTGCCAGGTGCCCAGGCCGGATCGATGCCGTCGATATCGAAACTCAGGTACACCGGACCGCCGCCGACTTTCTCGCGAACTTCGGCCATTAGCGGCGCCAGGGATTTGTGCCAGCACTCTTCGGCCTGAACCACGCGGAAGCCTTGTTTGCGGCTCCAGTTGAAGTCTTCGGACGTGTAACCCTGGGCGCGCAGGCCAATCTGCACCACGCGGTCGGGGTCCAGAAGACCTTCTTCGACGGCGCGACGGAAGGTGGTGCCGTGGGCGATTTTCTCGCCAAACATGTGATCGTTCACATCGGCGTGAGCATCGATGTGCACCAGGCCGACCTTGCCGTGCTTTTTATGAATCGCACGCAGGATCGGCAGGGTGATGGTGTGGTCGCCGCCCAGGGTCAGCGGGATCACGTCGTGTTCGAGGATGCTGTGGTAGGACTCTTCAATGATCCGCACGGCGTCCAGCAAATTGAAGGTGTTGATCGCCACGTCACCGATGTCGGCAACCGACAGCGAATCGAACGGCGCGGCGCCGGTGGCCATGTTGTACGGGCGGATCATCACCGATTCGGCGCGGATTTCGCGAGGTCCGAAACGAGTGCCAGGGCGCAGGGAAGTGCCGATGTCCAGCGGCACGCCAATGAAGGCAGCGTCCAGGCCGGCAGCGGTGGTCAAGTGGGGGAGTCGCATCATGGTGGCGATGCCGCCGAAGCGCGGCATTTCGTTGCCGCCCAGTGGTTGGTGAAGAATCTTGTCCACGGGTAAGGCCTCATCGTCGTTGTTTTATTTATGTCGGCGCGCCGTTCACGGGAGAGACGGGCACCGCTGTGGGCCGATAATGCGAAATGTAGTGGGCGGGAAGAATCGCTACGGGCAAATACTTAGTTCAGATTTTTCTAAACTAATGGCGGGCACGGCGATAGACTCCCTCGCGTGATCGTTCCTGCGCTCTGCGTGGGAATGCATCCACGGACGCTCCGCGTCCCGCTCTTTTGTGCATGTGACGCAGAGCGTCACGGGCTGCATTCCCACGCAGAGCGTGGGAACGATCGACAGGTGGAGAACCCCATGGCCAACGCTTTACCCGACCTGAAACTATTACGCATCTTCGTCAGCGTGGTCCGTCATCAGGGGTTCGCCAACGCCCAGCAAGAGCTCAACCTCTCGACCTCGGCGATCAGCACCTACATGAGCCAGCTCGAAGCCGCGCTCGGTCTGGTGCTGTGCCATCGCGGGCGCGGTGGGTTCAGCCTGACCAGTAAGGGCGAGTTGTTCCATCAGGAAACCTTGCGGCTATTGGCTGAACTGGAAGGTTTCGAGCAATACGCAGCGGCATTGAAGGGTGAGTTGCGTGGCACTCTGAACCTCGGGGTCATCGATTCCACCGTCAGCGACAAGGCCTTGCCCTTTGCCGAAGCCATCGGCGCCTACAGCCAGGAACACCCGGCAGTGCATTTGCATTTGTCGGTAATGAGTCCCTACGAACTGCAACTCGGCGTGCAGGACAACCGCCTCGACCTGGCCATCGGCGCGTTTTCCACGCGCATGAGCGGCCTGGTGTACATGCCGCTGTACCGCGAACAACACTGGCTGTATTGCAGCAGCCGCCATCCGCTGTTCACCGAGCGGCGCATTCCCGAACAAGTCATCACCCAGCAGCGCATGGTCGGCCGCGGTTACTGGAGCCAGGCGGAATTGGCGCGCCACGGCTTCAAGCACAGTGCCGCCACCGTGGAAAGTATGGAAGCCCAACTGATCCTGGTGCTGTCCGGCGCCTACATCGGTTACTTGCCGGAGCACTACGCCCAGGCCTGGGCTGACAAGGGCGACTTACGGGTGTTGCTGCCAGCAACCTTCGGTTATCAGGCGCCGTTCTCGATGATCGTGCGCCGAGGCCGCAGCCGCGAACCGCTGATCCAGACCTTCCGCGATCTGCTCAAAGCACAGCTTAATCAGGCTTAAGAACATGTCCAGAATCCAATGCCCCCGCTGCCTGCGTCCGCAAAGCCATTGCCTGTGCCCGCTGATCCCGAGCCTCGACAGCCGCACCCGGGTGTTGCTGTTGCAGCATCCCAGTGAAGTGAACCATGCGCTGAACACCGCGCGTCTCGCCGCGTTGGGCTTGAAGAATGCCGAGTTGATCGTCGGTGAGGTGTTCGAGGATTTGCCGGCGCTGCTGAACCCACCCGGTTATCAGGCGCGGTTGTTGTTTCCTGCCGATGAGGCGCAGCCGTTGCGCAGTTATGCCGAAAACGATCAACCGCTATTGCTGGTGGTCCCGGACGGCACGTGGCGCAAGGCGCGCAAGATGCTGCACCTCAATCCGTTGCTGGCGGCGTTGCCCCGGGTGACATTGGTCGATGGCGGTGTGTCGCGGTATCGGCTGCGCAAGGCTCCGGGGCCGGGGGCGTTGTCGACGGTGGAGGCGATTGTGCAGGCGTTGCAGACGCTGGAGTCACCGACGTCGTTCGAGCCGTTGCTGAAGCCGTTCGAGGCGTTGATCGAGGGGCAGATTGCGGCGATGGGGGAGGAGACGTACCAGCGTAATCATGGCAAATGATCACCTGTGGCGAGGGGGCTTGCCCCCGTTGGGTCGCGAAGCGACCCCAAAACCATTCAACCCAGTTGGGTCAGGCAGAACGCGCTGGCAGGATTGCGACTGCTTCGCAGCCGAACGGGGGCAAGCCCCCTCGCCACAGGGAGTGAGTGAAGCCTACCTTTCGCGCATCGCTTCGGTCCGCGCCTTCAGCACCGGCTTGAGCAGATAATCCAGCACACTTTTCTCCCCGGTAATAATGTCCACCGTCGCCACCATCCCCGGAATGATCAGCAGCGGTTTCACATCCCCGCCCAAGTGATTCTTATCGGTCCTGACCTGAATCAGATAGAAGCTGTTGCCCTTGTCATCGGTAATCGTATCCGCCCCGATCAACTCCAGCTTGGCACTCAGCCCACCATAAATCGTGTAGTCATACGCACTGAACTTGACCATGGCTTTCTGCCCTGGATGCAGGAACGCCACGTCTTGCGGGCGGACCTTGGCTTCGATCAGCAGGTTGTCTTCCAGCGGCACGATTTCCACCATGTCGCTGCCCGGCTGGACCACGCCGCCGATGGTATTGACCTTCAGCACCTTGATGATCCCGTGCACCGGCGATACCACCGTGGTACGGGTCACCCGGTCGTCGATGGCGATGCTGGAGGCGGTGATTTTCGACAGGTCGGTGCGTTTCTCATTCAGCTCCTTGGCCGCATCCGAGCGGAAGGACTGTTCCGATTCGTCGATCTTGCTTTTGATCTCGTTGATTGCCGATTCCGCCCGAGGAATGGCCAGCGTCGTGGCATTCAGCGAACCGCGAATCTCCACCGCGCTGCGTTTGAGCCGCAGGATTTCCACTGGCGATACCGCCCCGGTGCCCACCAGCGGCGCGGACATGTTCATCTCTTGTTGCAGCAACGCCAGGCTCGAACTGAATTGCCCTTGTTTCGAGCGGAATTCCGCCAGTTCCTGGGTTTTTTGCCGAAGTTGTTCAGTCAAGGTCCGCTGTTCACTGGCCAATCGTCGTTGCCGTTGATCGTAGAGCGAACGTTCGTCCTCGGCCACTTGCGGCGCCTTGGCGATCACTTCATCGGAAAGCTTGAACGGCCGCCCCTCGGCCTCGGCGGACAAGCGCTCGACCTTCGCGGTCAACGAATAACGATCCGCCTCGCTCTCACCCTTGTTCGACAGAAACCGCGTGTCGTCCAGGCGCAGCAGCGTATCGCCCTTGTTCACCATTTGCCCTTCACGCACGAAAATCTCGGAGACGATGCCGCCCTCCAGGTTCTGGATCACCTGGACCTTGCTCGACGGAATCGCCTTGCCTTCGCCCATGGTGACTTCCTGCAACACCGCAAACTTGGCCCAGACCAGCGCCGAGATCAGCAGCCCGGCCGCGAGCCACACGGTGATCCGCGACAGGCGCGGAGAATCCTGCAACGCCGCGCCGGCGGTTTCCGGCATGTATTCGCTTTCCGCGCTTTTGCTAAAGCTGCCGAAGTAGCCGCGATCCTTTGAAACATCGGACGATGAGCGAGCCATGGGCAACTCCTAGACGGCCGCAGAGCCGACACGGCCCTTGCGCAGTGCATCGATGACCGCTTCTTTCGGACCGTCAGCCACGATCCGCCCGTTGTCCAGCACCACCAGCCGATCCACCAGGCTCAGCATCGAGGTGCGGTGGGTGACCAGCAGCAGGGTTTTGCCCTGGACCCAGCTATGGAGTTTTTGCCGCAGAACGTCTTCGCTGCTGTTGTCCATGGCGCTGGTGGGTTCGTCGAGCAACATGATTGGCGGGTCGAGCAACAAGGCCCGGGCCAGCAACACCGCCTGACGCTGACCGCCGGACAGCAGTTGTCCGCGTTCACCTACCGGCCGGTCGAAGCCTTGCGGGTGTTGCCGCGCCAGTTCGGTCACGCCGGTCAATTCCGCCACTTCGAGCATCCGCGAATCGCTGACGTAACGGGCGCCGAGGGTCAGGTTGTCGCGCAGGCTGCCGGCCAATAGCGGCAGGTCATGGGCGACGTAGCCGATCTGTTGGCGCAGGTCGGCGACGTCCAGTTGCCGCAGGTCCAGGCCATCGAGCAGCAGTTGGCCTTCTTCCGGTGCGTAGAAACCCATCACCAAACGAGCGAGCGTGCTTTTGCCCGAACCGCTGCGGCCGATGATGCCGATCCGTTCGCCGGGTTTGACGCTGAAGCTGATGTTGGCCAGCGCCGGAGCGTTCTGGCCGTTGTAGTGGAAGGTCACGCCGCTGACGTCCATCGCGCCTTGCAGTTGCGTGCGTTCCAGTGGGCGTTGTTTCGGATCGCGTTCTTGTGGCAAGGACATCAGCGCATCCGTGCTTTTCATGGTCAGTTGCGCTTGCTGGTAGCGGGTGATCAGACCGGCAATCTGCCCCAGCGGTGCCAGGACGCGGCTGCCGAGCATGTAGGTCGCCACCAGCGCACCGACGCTGAGGTTGCCGGCGATGATGCTGTAGACCCCGGCGACGATGGTCGCCATGCCGGAGAATTGCTGGATGAACAGCGTGCCGTTGGTCGCCAGCGCCGAGAGGTTGCGCGCATGGCTGTCGAGGCGGGTGAGGGCGCCGTGGGTGCTTTCCCATTTGTGCTGGCGCTCGCTTTCGGCGCTGCACGCTTTCAGGGTTTCCAGCCCGCCGAGGGTTTCGATCAGCAACGCCTGGCGTTCGGCACCCAGGCTCAAACTCTTCTGCACGGTGTCGCGCAAACGCACCTGGATCACCATGGCGAAAATGATCGTGATCGGAAACGCCAGCAGCGGAATCACCACCAGCCAGCCACCGAGCAGGCCGATCACCACCAGCATCAATACCGCGAACGGCAGGTCGATCAGGCTGGTCAGGGTCACGGCGGTGAGAAATTCCCGCAGGCCCTGGAAGTCATGGATGCTCTGGGCGAAACCGCCGATGGTCGCCGGCCGGGCTTTCATCGACATGCCGGTTATGCGTTCGAACAGGGTTGCCGAGAGGATGACGTCGGTTTTCTTGCCGGCGGTATCCAACAAGTGCGCGCGGACCACCCGCAGCACCAATTCAAAACCGGTGCCGATCAGCAGACCGATAGCCAGCACCCACAAGGTCGAAACCGCCTGGTTCGGCACCACCCGGTCGTAGGTCTGCATCACGAACAGGGGCACCATCAGCCCCAGCAGGTTGATCAGGAAACTGGCGAGGATCGCATCGCTGTACAGCCATTTCGACAGCTTCAGTGTGTCGCGAAACCACGCCTCGACTCGCGGCACCAGCGGCGAGCGCAGGTCTTCGAGTTCATGGCGCGGCCGGGCGAATAGCGCCTGGCCACTGTAATTGGCGGTCAGCTCTTCACGGCTGACCCATTGTTCACCGCCCTCGGCTTCGCTGGGCAGGATCAGCAACTGACCATCCTCGCCAAAGCGGCGCAGCACGGCAGTGCGACCATTGTTCAGGATGAGCAGAACGGGCAGGTTGAGCGCGGAAATATCCGCCAGATCCCGGCACAACAAACGCGCCTGCAAACCGGCCCTGGCCGCTGCGCGAGGCAGCAGGTCCAGGCTCATGCGTTGCTTGTTCAGGGGCAGGCCGGCACTCAGGCTGGCGCGGCTGACGGCCGCGTCGTGGAGTTTGCAGAGGATCAACAGACCGTCCAGAAGCGGGTCATCGAAGCTCAGGCGCGGATCGACCCCAGTGTTGCCGGGTTCCATGCTGGTCAAATTGATCGCTCCTGTTGGCATAGGTAACCACACACCTCCCGGTGTAGGAGCTGCCGAAGGCTGCGATCTTTTGATCTTAAAAAATCAAAATCAAAACATCGCAGCCTTCGGCAGCTCCTACGCGGGGGGTTATTTCAGTTCAGGCAAACGCGCTTCGTTTTTCACTTCCGAGGAGGCGATCGCATCGGCGGGCAGCACCACCCGTTGTTTGCTCAGCAACTGACCCATGTTCGCCAGCACGCGGTACATCGAGTACTCCTCGGTGTAGCGCACTTCGGTGTAGCGGCGGTTGGCGTTGTAGAGCTCGTTTTCACTGTCGAGCAAGTCGAGCAGGGTCCGTTGGCCGAGGCCGAACTGATCCTGATAGGCCGCGCGTACACGTTTGGTGGTTTCGGCGTATTCGCGGGCGGTAGGGGTCTGTTTCTTGGCATTGACCATGGCGTTCCAGGCCAGGTGAATGTTCTCGTTGAGCTGGCGCAGGGCGTTGTTGCGGATGTCCATCGCCTGGTTGATCTGGTGCGCATCGGAAGCCAGGCGCGCCTTGTCGCTGCCGCCGCGGAACAGGTTGTAGTTCATCACCACGCCGACGCGCCACTCGTTGTCGTGGCCTTCATCGCCCTGCACGTTGTTGTTCGCGCCCACCGCGGCTTCGGCGTCGAAGCGTGGGTAGAACGGCGACTTGGCGACTTCGTACTGGCTCTCGGCCGATTGCACGTCGGCCTGGGCGGATTTCAGGTACGGGTTGTTTTCGACCATGCTCTGCTGGGCTTCCGGCAGGCTGGTTGGCAATTCGCCGCGGGTCGATGCCGGGGTTTCGAGCTCGTCGGGGATACGCCCGACGACGCTGTAGAAATTCGACTCGGCGTCGGCCAGGTCGACTTCGGCGGTGTCGAGGTTGTTCTGCGCCAGTGCCCGGCGAGCGGTGGACTGATCGGAGTCGGCGTTGCTGCCGACACCGCGCTGGGTGCGCAGGCCGATCTGGTCGTTGACCCGCATGTGCGCTTGCAGGTTGTTGGTGGCCAGCGTCACCAGCTCGCGGCGCTTGAGCACTTCGAGGTAGACCTCGATGGTGCGCAGGGCCAGATCCTGGGCGGTGCCCTGGGCGTAATAGGCCCGGGAGTTGGACACGCCTTTGGTGCGCTCGACTTCGTTCGCGGTGTTGAACCCGTCGAACAGCATCTGCCGCAGGCGCAATTCAGATTGGGTGTAATTGAGGATTTCGGTGTGGTGGTTGCCGAAGGCCCGGGTGTTGGTGTTATCGCTGTAGCCGCGCCCGTAGGCAGCGTTCAAATCCACCGATGGATAGAAGCCCCCTTTGGCGACTTTCACTTGTTCATCCGCCGACAAGCGCGCGTCCACGCGCGATGCAAGTTCGGGGTGCGTCGCGATGGTGCTTTGGATTGCGTCGGTCAACGACATGGCCTGAGCCTGAGAAGTGCAGGCCATGGCCAGCAAAACCGCGCTGCAGAGGGGGGTTAAAAGGCGCATGGGTACTTCTCCCTGTTTCCTGATGGTGCTTACTTGTCGTCAAATACTTGACGTTTTATTAGGCGAAACCGTTTCACTCTTGTAACAACAGAGCTAAGAACATTCTAGGGAAAACCTAAGAACTATTTCTCATAAGGCTTATGTCAAAAAAAACTTATGCGCTCTGAAAAATCCAGCACATTGTTCAATCCGAAAGCCCTTGATTTATGAGCCTTAGGGAGCTCCAGAGGGTTTGAGGAAAGTTCCATCCACTTAGCGACATAGGGCGAAGAAGTGCTGGAGGGGAGGGAAGTGGGACGGTTTTGAGGCGACATTTTTTTGTCACTTGAGTGAATCAGGACCGTTACGCATCGCTCGCAGGGAGGTTGTTCCGCAGTGGGAACCCGATGCCATTGATTGCAGAGGGTTTTATGCCGAGCCGGACAAATGGCCCGCGAACGACACGCTTGGCGAGAACGTCGCCAGGAATGCGTTTTACCTTGGTAAACACGTATTCCGGTAGACGATCCGCCAGGCAAGCCCGCTTTCGCCATGAGCACGTTCTTCGCGCAACCAGATGCCGACAGCGGTTGGCAGCGCAGGAGATTTGCACATGGCTACGCTCATTGGGATCGTCAGTAAGGTCATTGGTCAGGTGTTTGCGGTTGCGGCCGACGGTACTCGACGCGCGTTGGTCGAGGGCGACCGGTTGTTTGCCGGCGACCAGTTGGTCACCGGGGCCGAAGGCGCGGTGGCGGTGCATCTGCAAAATGGCCAGGAGCTGACGCTTGGGCGAGGCAGCAGCCTGCAAATGACGTCCCAACTGCTCGCGCATCAGGCGCCCCACGTGGACACCCCTGAAGCGGTGACGCCGACTGAAGCGCAGTTGACCGATGTACAAAAACTCCAGCAAGCCATCGCGGCCGGCGCCGACCCGACCCAGACCGGTGAAGCCACCGCTGCCGGCCCGACGTCGACCGGTGCGCCTGGCGGTGCCTTGGGTGGCGGTCACAGTTTCGTGCTGCTGGAAGAAGTGGGCGGGCGGGTTGATCCGAACATCGGTTTCCCTACCGCCGGGTTTGGCGGCATTCCGGAGTTTCCTGAAGAACGGCACAACGCCGATGTGCAGCAGAACGACAACACCGTGGTGGTGCCGCCGGTGAATAACATCGTCACCCTCGGCGGCCTCGACGCCGCGGGCGGTGAACTGACCCTCAACGAAGCCAATCTGCCCGACGGCTCGGCGAGCAATCCGGCGGCCCTGACCCAGAGCGGCACCTTCACCGTGACCGCGCCCGATGGCCTGCTGAGCCTCAGCATCGGCGGCATCAACGTGATCAGCGGCGGGGCGGCCTCGGGCTTCCCGCAATCGATCACCACCCAACTCGGCAACACCCTGACCATCACCGGCTACAACCCGGCCACTGGCGTGGTGAGCTACAGCTACACCCTCAACGGCAACGACACCCATTCGGCCGGCGATGGCGCCAACAACCTCAGCGAACAATTCACCGTGGTCGCCGGGGACACCAATGGCGACACGGCCACCGGTTCCCTAGACATCAACATCACCGACGACGTGCCCAAGGCCGTGGATGACAACAACGGCACCGCATCTGAAACGCTGCTGACGTTGACCGGCAACGTGCTGACCAACGACGTGCAAGGCGCGGATCGCGTGGCCATCGGCCCGAATTCCGGCCCGATCACCCCCGGCACCTTCACCGGCACTTACGGCACTCTGGTGCTCAACGCCAACGGCACTTACACCTACACGCTCAACACCAGCGATGCGGATTTCAAAGCGCTGCACGGTGGCGGCAACGGCACCGAAAACTTCACCTACACCATTACCGATTCTGACGGTGACACCAGCACCGCCAACCTGGTGCTGCAGATCCACAACAACGATGACCCGGTCGTCATCAATGGCCTGAACGTCGAGGGCGGCGAACTCACGGTCTACGAAAAAAACCTCAGCCTCGGCAGCGCGCCCGACAGCACTCAACTGACCCAAAGCGGCACCTTCACCATCACCGCCCTCGATGGCGTGCAAACCCTCACTGTCGGCGGCATCACCGTCGTCAGCGGCGGCGTGGCGGCGGGGTTCCCGCAATCCATCCCGACCGGTTTGGGCAATACGCTGACCATCACCGGGTTTGATGCGACCACCGGCGTGGTCAGCTACAGCTACACCTTGAACGGCAACGATGCGCATCCAACGGCGGGTGGCGCGAATAACCTGCCTGAGCAATTTGCAGTGACGGTGGTCGATGACAACGGCACCACGGCCAACGGCTCGCTGGACGTCAATGTGATCGACGATGTGCCGAAAGCCATCGACGACAGCAACGCCAGCACGGCTTCGGAAACCTTGCTGACACTGAACGGCAACGTGCTGACCAACGACGTGCAAGGCGCGGATCGCGTCGCAACCGGCCCTGTGACGCCCGGCACCTTCGCCGGTACTTACGGCACCTTAGTGTTGAATGCCAACGGCACCTACACCTACACGCTCAATACCAGAGATGCGGATTTCAAAGCGCTGCACGGTGGCGGCAACGGCACCGAAAACTTCACCTACACCATTACCGATTCCGACGGTGACACCAGCACCGCCAACCTGGTGCTGCAGATCCACAACAACGATGACCCGGTCGTCATCAATGGCCTGAACGTCGAGGGCGGCGAACTCACGGTCTACGAAAAAAACCTCAGCCTCGGCAGCGCTCCTGACAGTACTCAACTGACCCAAAGCGGCACCTTCACCATCACCGCGCTGGATGGCGTGCAAACCCTTACTGTCGGCGGCATCACCGTCGTCAGCGGCGGCGTGGCGGCAGGTTTCCCGCAATCGATCCCGACCGGTTTGGGCAATACGCTGACCATCACTGGGTTTGATGCGACCACCGGCGTGGTCAGCTACAGCTACACCTTGAACGGCAACGATGCGCATCCAACGGCGGGTGGTGCGAATAACCTGCCTGAGCAATTTGCAGTGACGGTGGTCGATGACAACGGCACCACGGCCAACGGTTCGCTGGACGTCAACGTCATCGACGATGTACCGAAAGCCATCGACGACAGCAACGCCAGCACTGCGTCTGAAACCTTGCTGACACTGAACGGCAACGTGTTGACCAACGACGTGCAAGGCGCGGATCGCGTGGCCACTGGCCCGGTCACGCCTGGCACTTTCGCCGGCACTTACGGCACGCTGGTGCTCAACGCCAACGGCACCTACACCTACACGCTGAACACCAGCGATGCGGATTTCAAAGCGCTGCACGGCAATGGCAACGGCACCGAAACCTTCGCCTACACGATTACCGATTCTGACGGTGACACCAGCACCGCCAACCTGGTGCTGCAGATCCACAATAACGACGATCCGGTCATCATCAATGGCCTGAACGTCGAGGGCGGCGAACTCACGGTCTACGAGAAAAACCTCAGCCTCGGCAGCGCGCCCGACAGCACTCAACTGACCCAAAGCGGCACCTTCACCATCACCGCCCTCGATGGCGTGCAAACCCTCACTGTCGGCGGCATCACCGTCGTCAGCGGCGGCGTGGCGGCAGGTTTCCCGCAATCCATCCCGACCGGGTTGGGCAATACGCTGACCATCACCGGTTTTGATCCAGCCACCGGCGTGGTCAGCTACAGCTACACCTTGAACGGCAACGATGCGCATCCAACGGCGGGTGGCGCGAATAACCTGCCTGAGCAATTTGCAGTGACGGTGGTCGATGACAACGGCACCACGGCCAACGGCTCGTTGGACGTCAATGTGATCGACGACGTGCCAAAAGCCATCGACGACAGCAACGCGAGCACGGCTTCGGAAACCTTGCTGACACTGAACGGCAACGTGCTGACCAACGACGTGCAAGGCGCGGATCGCGTCGCAACCGGCCCTGTGACGCCCGGCACTTTCACCGGTACTTACGGCACCCTGGTCCTGAATGCCAATGGCACCTACACCTACACGCTGAACACCAGCGATGCGGATTTCAAAGCGCTGCACGGTGGCGGCAACGGCACCGAAAACTTCACCTACACCATTACCGATTCTGACGGTGACACCAGCACCGCCAACCTGGTGCTGCAGATCCACAACAACGATGACCCGGTCGTCATCAATGGCCTGAACGTCGAGGGCGGCGAACTCACGGTCTACGAAAAAAACCTCAGCCTCGGCAGCGCGCCCGACAGTACTCAACTGACCCAAAGCGGCACCTTCACCATCACCGCCCTCGATGGCGTGCAAACCCTCACTGTCGGCGGCATTACCGTCGTCAGCGGCGGCGTGGCGGCAGGTTTCCCGCAATCCATCCCGACCGGGTTGGGCAATACGCTGACCATCACCGGTTTTGATCCAGCCACCGGCGTGGTCAGCTACAGCTACACCTTGAACGGCAACGATGCGCATCCAACGGCCAACGGTGCGAATAACCTGCCTGAGCAATTTGCAGTGACGGTGGTCGATGACAACGGCACCACGGCCAACGGTTCGCTGGACGTCAACGTCATCGACGATGTACCGAAAGCCATCGACGACAGCAACGCCAGCACGGCTTCGGAAACCTTGCTGACACTGAACGGCAACGTGCTGACCAACGACGTGCAAGGCGCGGATCGCGTAACCACCGGCCCTGTGACGCCCGGCACCTTCACCGGCACTTACGGCACCTTAGTGTTGAATGCCAACGGCACCTACACCTACACGCTGAACACCAGCGATGCGGATTTCAAAGCGCTGCACGGCAATGGCAACGGCACCGAAACCTTCGCCTACACCATTACCGATTCTGACGGTGACACCAGCACCGCCAACCTGGTGCTGAACATCCACAACAACGACGACCCTGTGACCCTCAACGGCCTCGACGTCGTGGGTGGCGAGCTGACGGTCTACGAGAAAAACCTCAGTGACGGCACCAGCCCGAACGCGCCGGCCCTGACCCAGACCGGTTCGTTCACCGTCACCGCACTCGACGGCTTGCAAACCCTCGATGTGGGCGGCATTCATGTGGTGGTCGGTGGGGTGGCGGCAGGCTTCCCGCAATCAATCGTGACCCCGCTCGGCAGTACGCTGACGGTCACCGGTTATGACGCGACCACGGGCGTGGTCAGCTACAGCTACACCCTGGTGGGCACCGAAACCCATCCGAACGCCAATGGCGCCAACAGCATCAGCGAAAACTTCAACGTGGTGGCCACGGACACCGACGGCAGCACGGCCACCAATCAGATCAACGTCAATATCGTCGACGACTTGCCGACAGCCCACCCGGACAGCGCGTCGGTGGCTGAGGGCGGGACGGTGTCGGGCAACGTGCTGGATAACGACATCGGCGGTGCCGATGGCCCCGCGGTGACGGGCGCAGTCGTTGGCGTACGCGCCGGCAGTGACACCTCGACCTCGGCCATCGGTGGCCTGGGCTCGAACATCAACGGCACCTATGGTTACCTGACCCTGGATGCCAACGGCAACGCGGTCTATCACAGCAATCCCAACGCGGTGAACGCCCCGGGCGCCACCGATACCTTTGTCTACACCGTGCGCGATGCCGATGGCGATGAAAGCACCACCACCATCACCATTGACGTCTCGAACAGCTGCATCAAAGCGGTCAGCGATACCGACGTGACCGTCTACGAAAAAGCCCTGGACCTGACCAAAGATGGCCAGGACCTGGCGGCCGGCACCGTCGTCGGCAGCGACCCGACCAGCACCGGCGAAACTGCCAGCGGCACACTGGTCGGCTCGGTCACCGGGGCGATCGGCGCGATCACTTATTCCCTGGTGGGGAGCGCCAATGGTAACTATGGCCAGATTGTGCTCAACCCCAACGGCACCTACACCTACACCCTGACCTCGCCGGCGACCACCACACCGCATGCCGACGACGGCGCGAATACGCTGACGGAAAGCTTCACCTACCAAGCCACCGATTCCCTGGGCAACATCACCACCAGCACCATCGTCGTGCAGATCGTCGATGACGTGCCAAAAGCGGTAAACGACAGCAACAGTGGTGTGGCCTCAGAGACTGCGTTGACCCTCAATGGCAACGTCCTGACCAACGACATTCAGGGCGCGGACCAGGTTGCCACCGGGCCGAACGCCGGGCCGGTCACCCCCGGCACCTTCACCGGCACTTACGGCACCTTGGTGCTGAATGCCAACGGCACCTACACCTACACGCTGAACACCAACGATGCCGACTTCAAAAACCTGCACGGCGGCGGCAACGGCACGGAGACGTTCGCCTACACCATCACCGACGCGGACGGCGACACCAGCACCGCCAACCTGGTGCTGCAAATCCACAACAACGACGATCCCGTCACCCTCAATGGCCTCAACGTCACCGGCGGCGAACTGACCGTCTACGAGAAAAACCTCAGCGACGGCACCAGCCCCAACACCCCGGCCCTGACCCAAAACGGCACCTTCACCGTCACCGCGCTGGACGGCTTGCAAACCCTTGATGTCGGCGGCATTCATGTGGTCGCGGGCGGCGTGGCCGCAGGCTTCCCGCAATCGGTCACCACGGCGCTCGGCAGCACGTTCACCGTCACCGGCTACAACGCCACCACCGGCGTGGTCAGCTACAGCTACACCCTGGTGGACAACGAAACCCATCCGACCGCCAACGGCGCCAACAGCATTACCGAGAACATCAACGTGGTGGCCACGGACGCCGACGGCAGCACCGCGTCGGGGCAGATCAACGTCAACATCGTCGATGACTTGCCAACCGCTGCGCCGAACACTGGCACCGTAACCGAAGGCGCAACCGTCAACATCAGCGTGCTCGGCAACGACGTGCTGGGTGCCGATGGCGCGGCGGCGGGCGGGGCGGTGGTCGGTGTGCGCGCCGGCAGCAACACCGCGACTTCGGCGGTGGGTGGCTTGGGCACCAACATTAACGGCACCTACGGCTACCTGACCCTGGATGCGGCAGGCAACGCCGTGTACCACAGCAACCCGAACTCGGTCGGCGTGGCGGGGGCGACCGATACGTTCGTCTACACCGTGCGCGATTCCGACGGCGACGAAAGCACCACCACCATCACCATCAACGTCAACGACAGCGGCCTCAAAGCGGTGGTCGATCAGGACGTGACGGTCTTCGAAAAAGCCCTCGACCTGAGCAAGGATGGCCTCGACCTGGCCCCCGGCACGGTCACCGGCAGCGACCCGACCAACACCGGCGAAACCGCTACCGGCACGCTGGTCGGTTCGGTCACCGGCGGCACCGGTCCATTGACTTACAGCGTGGTCGGCAGCGCCACCGGAACCTACGGGCAAATCCTGATCAACCCGGACGGCAGCTACACCTACACCCTGACCTCGGCGCCAAAAACCTCGCCGAACGCTAACGACGGGGCGAACACCCTGAGCGAAAGTTTCACCTACAAAGCCACCGATGCCCTGGGCAACAGCACCACCAGCACCATCGTGGTCAACATCGTCGATGACGTGCCCAAAGCCGTGGCGTCGGACCGTTCGGTCACCGCAGTGGAAATCGATTCCAACCTGCTGTTGGTGATCGATGTCTCCGGCAGTATGGCGGATGCTTCCGGCGTGCCCGGCCTGTCGCGGATAGCCTTGGCGAAGCAGGCTATCAGCGCCTTGCTCGATAAGTACGATGACCTCGGCGACGTGCGAGTGCAGATCGTCACCTTCAGCAGCAGTGCCACCGACAAGACCACAGTCTGGGTCGATGTGGCGACCGCCAAGTCGATCATCGCCTCGCTCACCGCCGGCGGAGGCACCAACTACGACGCAGCAGTCGCGGCGGCGAAACTGGCGTTTGGCACACCGGGGCAACTGACCGGGGCGCAGAACGTCGGGTACTTCTTCTCCGACGGCAAGCCCACCTCCGGCCAGGAAACCGGTACGGCGGATGAGGTCGCCTGGAAGGCTTTTCTCGACGCCAACGGCATCAAGAACTATGCGATCGGCCTTGGCAGCGGCGTCAGCAATGCCAACCTCAACCCGCTGGCCTATGACGGCAGCACCCACACCGACACCAACGCGGTGGTGGTGACCGACCTCAACCAGCTCAACTCGGTGCTCTCGGGCACGGTGCAAGGCGCGCCGGTCACCGGCACGTTGCTGGAGGGCGGTTCGTTCGGTGCCGATGGCGGCTTCATCAAAACCATCGTGGTCGACGGCACCACTTACACCTACGACCCGAAAGGCAACAGCAACCAGGGTTCGCTGACCTTCAGCGGCGGCACCAACCACGGCACCTTCAACACCGCCGATAACAGCATCAGCATCGCCACCAACAACAGCGGCACCCTGGTGATCAACCTCGATACCGGTGAATACACCTACACCTCGCAAAAAACCACGGCGGTGGTGATCACCGAAAACATCGGCTTCACCGTCAGCGACAACGACGGCGACCTGGCCAGCTCCACGCTGACGGTCAAAGTCATTCCGAACGCACCACCGGTGGCAGCGGATGACCACATCATCACCAACGTGCTGTCGGGCACCATTGTGGTGCCGGGCGAGCTGCTGCTGGCCAACGACACCGACGCCAATGGCGATCCGATGACGGCCACCCCGACCACGTTCAACACCGGTTGGGCCGCCAAGGGCGCGGACTTCACCGGCACGGGCGCGATCAGCTTTGCCGGCACCGGCAACACCGCCGCCAACCAGGCACTGGCCGATGTGCGTAACGCGTTTGCGGCCAACACGGCAGCGATGACCGCCGTGCTGGTGATCAGCGGCTACCTCGGCACCGTCACCACGGCTAACGCCAACGATGAAGACCTCATCACCGTCAAACTGAAACAAGGCGAAACCCTCAACCTCGACCACAACCTGGCGGCCGGTCACGTGACAATGGAGTACTCGCTCAACGGCGGCGCGTTCGTGAGCATCGCCGATGGCGGGACCATCACCGCGACCTCCGATGGCACCTACCAGATCCACGTCACCAACATCAGCAACACCACGGGCAGCAGCCCGACAGCGGCCGAGAACTACCAACTGACCATGACCGTCAACTACGCCGGGGCCCACGATGTCACCCCGGACTACCATGGCACCTACACCGCCAACGACAACCATGGCGGCAGCGACACGGCGAACGTGACCATCAGCTACCAGGACGGCCACACCCTCACCGGCACGGCGGGCGATGACGTGTTGGTCGCGGGCACTGGCAACAATGTCCTCAACGCCGGCGACGGCAACGACGTGCTCACCGCCGGCTCAGGCAACAACGAGTTGCACGGCGGCGCCGGCAATGACTTGTTGTACAGCGGACCGGGCAACGACCTGCTCGACGGCGGCACTGGCACGGACACTGCCAGCTACGCCCACGCCACGGCCGGCGTCACCGTCGACCTGAGCCTGCTCACCGCACAAAACACCCTCGGCGCCGGCACCGACACCCTCACCGGGATCGAGAACCTGACCGGTTCCAACTTCAACGACACCCTGACCGGAGACAACAACAGCAACGTGATCAACGGCGGCCTGGGCAACGACGTGCTCAACGGTGGTGGTGGCGATGACTTCCTGATCGGCGGCCTGGGCAACAACACCCTGACCGGCGGCGCGGGTGCCGACACCTTCCAGTGGCTGGCCGGCAACAGCGGCCACGACGTGGTCACCGACTTCACCCCCGGCACCGACAAACTCGACCTGTCGCAACTGCTGCAAGGCGAAAACGGCACCGCAGCGTCGCTGGATGACTACCTGCACTTCAAAGTCACCGGCAGCGGCGCCACCCTCGTCACCAGCATCGACGTCAGCGCCATGGCCGGCGCCACGCCGAACCAGACCATCGACCTGGCCGGCGTCAACCTGGCCAGCCACTACGGCGTCACACCGGGAGCGGGCGGGGTGGTTGCGGGCGGACATGACACGGCGACCATCATCACCGGCATGCTCAACGATCACTCGTTGAAGGTGGATACGGTTTGATGCGCTAGGGCTGGAACGACGAAACCCGCCATCCCCTTGCTAGGGGGATGGCGGATCGTTCCCACGCGCAGCAAAGGAATGCCTCAACGGACGCTCCGCGTTCGGCTGTTGATGGGACGCGGAGCGTCCCGGGCTGCATTCCCACGCAGAGCGTGGGAACGATCAGAAAGGCTAACGACATCACATCGGCTCCGGCGGCCCTATCAGCCGCCCCATGACACCAAACAGCCCCAGCGACTTGATCGCCGCCAACTCTCCCTGCGTTTCGACCCTCTCCGCAATCAACGGCAGATCAATGCTGTTGGTTGCCCTGTATATCGCTTCAATGAACAGCCGCTTATCACTGTGCTCATCAATCCCCCGAATGTAGCTCCCGTCAATCTTCAGGTACGCCAATCCCAGCTGAGTGAGGTTGCCGATCTGGCTAAAACTCCCGCCAAAATGCTGTAACCCGATGCGATACCCCGTGTTGAGCAAGCTGTGGCTCAGGCGCTGCAATTCGTCCGGGGGCGGGAGTTGGCGTTCGTCGATTTCCAGGATCAGCAGCGGCGCGAGTTCCGGCAGGGAGTCGAGAGACTGAACGATCTGTTGCAACGAGGCCGGATCGCGCAGGGTGGTGCCGGACAGGCTCAGAGCCAGGGGCCAGCGATTGACCGCAAGGTAGTCGAGGGTGGCGTCGAGCATGGCGAGGTCAAAGCGGGCGGACCAGCCGAGGCGCTCGATCCAGGGCAGGAAGTGCCCGGCGGCAATCGCTTCGCCCTGTGGGTCGAGCAGGCGCGCGAGGACTTTGTGGTGCAGCACCTGGCTGGTGTCGGCGCATTGCACCACCGGTTGGAAATACAGTTGCAGCTTGCCGTGGGTCAGGGCGTCGTCGATCCAGTTGCGCCAGTCGTGTTGGGACTGGTTCGGCGCGGTGCTGGAATGATCCAGATGCGCCCACGGCCGTTCGGGATGTTGCTGGGCCTGGGTCAAGGCCTGATCGAGGCGCAGCAGCACCTCGCCGGCCGGCTCGCCCGGTTGGTAGGCGACGATGCCCAGGTGCGCCACCGGCATGCTGTCGCTGGCACCGGTCAGGCGCAGGTTTTCCAGGGTGGCGCTGATTTCGGCGCACAGGCGCGCGGCGTCCTTGTCGTCCAGGCCCGGGGTCAGCAGGCTGAACTCGCCGCCGCGATTGCGCGCTGCCAGCCAGGTCCGGCGCTCCGGGATTTGCGTCAGGCGTTTGAGCAACTCGGCGACGGCACCGATCAAGGCATCAGTGCGCTGGCCGCCCAGGCGTTGGTTGAGGCCCGCCAAGTCGTTGATCCGCAGCATCAGCAAGTGGCCGTCACTGCTCTGTTCGCTGACCAGCAAGTGATCGGCCAGTTGCTCGTCCAGCAAGCGTCGGTTGGCCAGTCCCGTGAGGTTGTCCTGATAGGAATCGGCCCGCAGCTTTTCACTGCGCGCCGCCTCTTCGGCGAACAGCGCCTTGAGCTTCTCGACCATCTGATTCATCGCCAGCACCACCCGTTTCAGTTCCGGCGTGCGTGGCAGTTTCGGCAGGCTGAGAAATTCCCGTTTGCTGATGGCTTCGGCCTGTTTGACCATCGTGTCCAGCGGGCGCAATTGCCGGCGCAGCAACCAGCCGCCGAACATCGCACTGACCACGCCGCACAGCAGCAGCCAGGCCAAACTGCCGAGGGTGCTGTCCCAGAGCTTGGCCAGTGCGAACTGCGGATTGCTCAACACTTCGACCCGCGCCACTTGCTCCCAGCCGCGCATGATCAGCGCATCGCCCCCTTGCGCGTGCAGGTTCACCAGGCGCACGAACCAGTCGGGTACACCCTCGATCCGCGCCGGAGCGTCACGTTCCACCAGCACCTGTTCATCGGCGATGTTGACCACGCGGATGCTGCTGAAATAGCCACTGTCGAAAATCGAGCTGACCATCAACTCGATCATCGCCGGGTCGTCGATCTGCGTGGTCAGCGACAGCCCCAGCGCGGTGGCGGCGTCCTGGGCGTGGGAGCGCAATTGTCCGAGCATTTGCTCGCGCGAGCTTTCCAGGCCGACAAAAAAACTGCCGCTGAACGCCACCAGCAGAAACAGGCAAATGGCGAGAAACAATTGTTTGCGCAGTGACATAAAACGCTCCTTGCTTTGGCGGCTAGCCGTCGCCCACGGCGAACCCTTCGGCCTGCATTTTTTTCAACACGTCTTGCCAGCGCGACAGCTTCTTCGAGTCGCTGCTGCGCTTGCCGCCATTGGCGCCCGGCAGGTACAGGCCTTCGGCGTTGAAGGCATACACCGGCAGCAGGTCTTTGCGCTGCGAGGCAGGGCGGATCTCGCCGATCAGGTTGTCCAGCACCAGCGGATCCGCCGTGGGGCTGCTGTAGAAGGTCAGCACCATGTGCGCCTGGTTCTGGGTCAGGGCCTTGACGTAGGTGATGCGCAGTTTTTCGCTGGGAACCCCGAGCTGACGCAGGCTGAAATATTTCGCCAGGGCGTAGTCCTCGCAGTCGCCGGCGCCCTTGATCAGGGATTCTTCTGGCGTGGCCCAGTAATCGATCTGCTGCCAGATGCGACTGTCGTCTTGAAAACTCAGTTGCTGATTGAAGAAGCGATTGACCGCGTTCAGTTGTTCGCGCTCTGGCTGGTTGCGTTCACCTTGCAGCATCTGGTTCCAGGCCTTGATCCGCCCTTGGGCCGGGCCGAGGGAGCCGTAGCGTTTTTCGGCGGTTTGCAGGATCAGTCCGAAATCCCAGTCGGCGCAGACTCGGCCCAGCCCGGCCAGCAAAAAAAACGCCAGCAGCCCGCCGCCGAACCGAAGTCGGAGCGCTGGCCATCCTGGACTACGCCGACTGCAAGACATGTCTGGCTGCTCGGGTGCAGATGACTGGAGTTTAGGTGGTGTTTTGGCTGGGGGAGGGTTGATCGTCGGCTTGCAGTGAACCCTGTGGCGAGGGGGCTTGCCCCCGTTCGGCTGCGCAGCAGTCGTAAAACCAGCCGGCATGGTGTGTCAGAAGAAACCGGGTTGCAGGGGTTGGGGTCGCTTCGCAACCCAACGGGGGCATGCCCCCTCGCCACAAAAGCCCTTTACCACGGAGACAGGATCAGGGTTTTTGCAGGGTTTTCTGCTTGAGGATGTAAACCGTGACCAGCACCGCACTGGTCAACATAAACCCCCGCGCCCACGGCAATGGCACCAGGTAGCAGGAGAACAGAATGCTCACCCACATCAGGCCGATGGCGTAGACCTTGCCCTTGAGCGGGATACCGTTGCCGTCCAGGTAGTCGCGAATCCACGGTCCAAGCCGTGGGTGCTCGACCAGCCATTGGTAGAAACGCGGCGAACTGCGTGCGAAACAGGCGGCGGCCAGCAGCAGGAACGGCGTGGTGGGCAATACCGGCAGGAAAATCCCGATCACCCCCAACGCCACGCTCAGCCAGCCGATGGCCAGCAGCACGTAGCGCAACATCAGGGAGCGGTGGCCTATGGGGTTGTCCATAGGCAAGACCTTAGTGGTGACGTGGCTTGAGGATCGCCGGTTTCTCGTCGGGTGCCTGGCACAGCAGGTACAGCGCGGTCAGGGCTTCCGGGATCTGCACGATCATGTCGTCCATCAGGTTGGCGTCCTTGGCGATGTCTTCGAACTCAGGCTGTTCGTCGAACAGACCGGAACCGACCATGATCGGCAGGAGCATTTCGCTGACTTCGTCTTCGGCGGTTTCGAACCAGGCCGCTTCGCGCAGGAACACGCCTTCCATGAAACCGATGCACCAGCCGCGCAGGTCGGAATCGTCCGGCTCTTCGCCCAGGTCCAGGTCGCATGGCAGCTCGAACTCTTCGTCGGAAGCCAGTTGGCGCGCGATGTGAGCCTTGAGGGCCAGCAGGGTGGATTCGATCGCTTCACGCTCGGTGTCGTCGGCGTAATGCGGCTCTTCGGCGAAGAGGGCGTCGATCCATTCACGGTCTGGAACGTTTTCGGAACAGATCGACAGCGCCGTGAGGTAGCCGTGGGCGGCCACGTAGTCCAGCGCCTCGTCATGCAGCTCGTCGGCGTCGAGGAAGACTTGCAGGCGGGTTAGTTGCTCAGCGAAGGACATTAAAAGCTACCTTGGGGAATTAAACAGATGCGGGAATTCTAGGCCTTCTTGAGCCCTCAGGCCAGCCGCGCGGGATATTTGCCCCTCATACACACCACCTTTCCCTGTAGGCGCTGCCGAAGGCTGCGATCTTTTGATTTTGCTTTTTAAAGACAAGATCAACAGATCGCAGCCTTCGGCAGCCCCTTGGGGGGATCAGTGTTTGTCCTGATGTGTCTTATCAGCGGCACCCTTTGCCGGGAAGGGGTCGGGTATACTCGCGCGTTTTGTGATGCCCTGCTGGCGTCGCGGCTGAGATGTGAAGCGTCATGCAATGCGCACTTACGATTTGTCAGTGCAGCCTGCGTGGTTCTGAACCAGCCTTGCAGGGATGTTTCGGTGATTTTTGGAGTTTTTATGCTCGAACAGGCTCAACGCGTCCTCAAGGACATCTTCGGCTACGACAGTTTCCGTGGCCGCCAGGGTGCAATCATTGAGCGCGTGGCCAATGGCGGCGACGCCCTGGTGCTGATGCCCACCGGTGGTGGCAAGTCCTTGTGCTTCCAGGTTCCGGCGCTGCTGCGCGAAGGCCTGGCGGTGGTGGTGTCGCCGCTGATCGCGTTGATGGACGACCAGGTCGCGACCCTTGAAGAGCTCGGCGTTGCTGCCGCGGCGTTGAACTCGACCCTGAGCGCCGAGCAACAGCGCGACCTGGCCGCCCGGATCAAGCGCGGCGAAGTGAAAATGCTCTACCTGGCGCCCGAACGTCTGGTCCAGCCGCGGATGCTGGCCTTCCTGCAAAGCCTGGAAATCGCCCTGTTCGCCATCGATGAGGCGCATTGCGTATCCCAATGGGGTCACGACTTTCGCCGCGAATACCTGCAACTGGGCCAGTTGGCCGAGCTGTTCCCCAACGTCCCGCGCATCGCCCTGACCGCCACCGCCGACAAACGCACCCGGGAAGAAATCGTCGATCGCCTGCATTTGCAGGATGCCGAGCGCTTCCTGTCGAGTTTCGACCGGCCGAACATTTTCTATCGCATCGTCCCCAAGGAGCAGCCGCGCAAGCAATTGCTGGCGTTCCTCGCCGAACGGCGCAGTGACGCAGGCATCGTCTATTGCCTGTCGCGCAAGAAAGTCGACGAAGTAGCGGTGTTCCTCAGTGAACAAGGCTTCCCGGCGCTGCCGTACCACGCCGGTCTGCCCAACGAGACGCGATCCCATCACCAGAAGCGCTTCCTCAACGAGGAAGGCCTGATCATGGTCGCCACCGTGGCGTTCGGCATGGGCATCGACAAACCCAACGTGCGCTTTGTCGCGCATCTGGATTTGCCGAAATCCCTTGAGGCGTATTACCAGGAAACCGGTCGTGGCGGCCGTGATGGTCTGCCAGCGGATGCCTGGATGGCCTACGGCCTGCAAGACGTGGTGATGCTCAAGCAGATGCTGCAAAACTCCGAAGGCGACGAGCGCCACAAGCGCCTGGAGCAGCACAAGCTCGACGCCATGCTCTCGCTCTGCGAAGAAACCCGCTGCCGTCGCCAGACGCTGTTGGCCTACTTCGACGAAGACATGCCCGAGCCGTGTGGCCACTGCGACAACTGCGTCGACGGCGTGCAGACCTGGGACGCCACCGAGCCGGCCCGCCAGGCGCTTTCGGCGATCTATCGCACCGGCCAGCGCTACGGCGTCGGCCATCTGGTCGACGTGTTGCTGGGCAAGGACAACGAAAAGGTGCGCAGCTTCGGCCATCAGCACCTGTCGGTCTACGGTGTCGGCAAGGCGATGGGCGAGAGTGAATGGCGCTCGCTGTTCCGCCAGCTTGTTGCCCGTGGCTTGGCGGACATCGACCTCGAAGGCTACGGCGGCCTGCGTCTGAGCGACACCTGCCGGCCGCTGCTCAAGGGCGAAGTGACCCTGGAATTGCGCCGCGATCTCAAGCCGCAGACCACCGCCAAAAGCAGCAAGAGCCAGGCGAGCCAACTGGTGCGTGGCGAAGAGCGCGAACAGTGGGAAGCCTTGCGCGCCCTGCGGCGCAAGCTTGCCGAAGAACACGGCGTGCCGCCTTACGTCATCTTTCCCGACTCGACCTTGCTGGAAATGCTGCGCAGCCAGCCGACTTCGTTGGCGGAAATGGCCACGGTCAGCGGCGTCGGCGCCCGCAAGCTCGAGCGTTATGGCGAGGCCTTCCTCGAGGTGCTCGGCGGTCAGGTCGAGGCGCCGAAAGTGGTGGCCGACTTGCGCCACGAGCTGATCACCCTGGCCCGGGCCGGCATGACGCCGCTGCAGATTGCCGGTCAGCTGCAATGCTCGGAAAAGAACGTCTACACCCTGCTTGCCGAAGCGATTGGCAAGCAGCAATTGTCCCTGGAACAGGCGTTGGACCTGCCGGAAGAGTTGATGGGCGAAATCCAGGACGCGTTCCTCGACGGCGAGGGCGAGTTGCCACCGGTGGCGGAGATTGCTGCATTGTTCGCCGGTCGTGTGCCGGAAGGGGTTTTGTACTGCGTGCGAGCGGCGCTGCAATCCGAATTCGAGATTTAGGTGACCCACCGCATAGATGTAACGATTCAGTACGGAGCAAACCTTGCCTATAGCGAAAGGTCATGCTTAGCTGACTAATAATTAGATTTTCTCTATTTAAGCCTAACCATGAGTTTTTTATGCCGTTAACCGATCAACACCGCTTTGGCATGCAATTGGCCCAGATGTCTCGTGGCTGGCGTGCCGAACTGGACCGCCGTCTCGCCGGCCTGGGTCTGTCCCAGGCGCGCTGGCTGGTGCTGCTGCACCTGGCGCGCTTCGATGAAGCCCCGACCCAGCGCGAACTGGCGCAAAGCGTCGGCGTCGAAGGGCCGACCCTGGCCCGCTTGCTCGACAGCCTGGAAAGCCAAGGCCTGGTTCAGCGTCAATCGGTGGTTGAAGACCGCCGGGCGAAAAAAATCGTCCTTTGTGCTCCGGCTCGACCGTTGATCGAACAAATCGAAACCATTGCCACCCAACTGCGCCACGAACTGTTCGAAGGCGTCGATGAGGCGGATTTGAAGGTCTGCATGCGGGTGCACGGTCACATCCTGGGCAACCTCGAAAAATCTTGAGGTAAATCCAGACGCCGAGTTTTTGAGATACCCCGTTGGGCAGACTATAAAGAACTACTCGGCAATATCGTGTTCGTACCGGATGTGCGAACGCGTACAGGTTGGTTCTGCTTAATCTAAGGGATGCTCATGCTCGAGAGTTGGCACGTGGTATTGCGGTATTGCACCCAGCTGCTTGTGGTGGGTGGTGCGGTCACTTACTCGGCATTGGCACCTGCCCTTGGGTTGGGTGACATCACGCTGCATTCGGCGCTGAACCAGCCGCTCAGCGCCGACATCGCACTGGTGGATGCCTCCGGTCTGGCGGAGGGCGACCTGTCGGTCAGCCTGGCCACGGCCGACGAGTTCAGCCGTGCGGGCGTCGAACGTGTATTTTTCCTCAATAACCTGAAATTCACCCCGATCCTGCGGGGTAATCGCGCGCTGATCCGGGTGACCTCCAGCAAACCGGTCAATGAACCCTTCCTGAATTTCCTGGTGCAACTCAATCAGCCCAACGGGCGCTTGCTGCGAGAGTTCACCGTGCTGATCGATCCACCGGGTTCGCCGGGGATTGTTCCGGCGACTGACGAACCGACGGCCAGCGCTCCGACTTCCGGGTTCCCAAGCGTCGAACCTTTGGTTGCCCCCAAGGCCAAACCTTCGGCGAAAGTCGCTGCGCTCGCCGCAGTCGTAGCTCCACCGGCGGCAGCGCCAGCAAACGATGCAGTGGCCGAGCAACTGGCCGCCAGCATCTTGCAAAACCAGCAACTGCAAAAAACCATCGATGAGTTGAACGCCAGGCTCAAGACCCAGGATGGGCAAATCGCCGACGAGAGAAAGCAGGTCAGCGACTTGCAGACCCGATTGTCCGAAGTCGCGCAGACGCCAGCTGCCGCGCCAGTCGCCGTGGCACCTGCACCTGTCGTGCTTGAACAGCCCGAGACCGGCAACTGGCTGTTGATGGCCGGATTGCTGGGGCTGGTGCTGCTGGTGCTGCTGGGATTGTTTATTCGCCGCCAGCGGCAGCAAGCGCTGACCGAGCCGTTATCGATGACCCCCGATGAGCCCGCGCAAGAGGTGCAGCCATCGTCGCTCAGCCTCGCGAAAGTCCCCGATCACCACGAAGAAACCCCCGTCGGCGATGTGCTGGAAGGCGTGGGCATCTACCTGGCTTATGGTCGGTTTTCCGAAGCGGCCGGCCTGTTGCGTGAGGCGTTGGTCAAGGAACCGCAACGTACCGACCTGGCCGTGCAACTGTTGGAGGTGCTGGGTAAGCAGGGGGACGTGGCGGCCTATGACGCGCAGGAAAGCAGCCTGCGTGACGCCGGGTTTGACCCGCAGCAACTGACGGACATTCGCGCTCGCTACCCGAAACTGGCGAATGCCACCCCGATCGCGGCCATTGCGCCGACGGCGGTCATTCCACCCGTTGCGGCGGCGGTGGCCGAAGCCGCACCTCGTGATGAGTTCCAGCTGAACCTGGACGACCTGTCGATGGATTCCAATTGGGATCTGGTCAGCCCGTTCGACGACGCACCGGCGGCCAAACCATCGACGCCGCCGGACGAACCCGCGTTCACGTCCAATCTGCACGTAATGCCCGACGTTTTCGAAATGCCGGATGAGCCGGCGTTGGGCGAACCGGAGCTGGAGTGGGATGCCGTACCCGAGGCGGAATCCCTGGACGACAGCTTCCTCGACGCCTTCAGCGAGCCGGGTCCGGCGCTGGAGCTTGAGCCATTGCCGAGCAGCGCCGGGAAACTGGAACAAGCCCAGACCTGCATCGATGACGGTGATCTGGACAGCGCCATCGAGCTGCTCAACGAATTGCTCAAGGAAGGCGACGAACCGCTGAAGCAGACTGCGCGAAACTTATTGGCCGGCATCCGCTGATCCTTGGCATGTGATCCATTGTGGCGAAGGAGCTTGCTCCCGCTCGGCTGCGCAGCAGAGGTTATTTCAACGCTCACGGTGTACCTGACACACTGGCTGTGCAGGTTTTGGGGCTGCTTTGCAGCCCAGCGGGAGCAAGCTCCCTCGCCACAGGGTTCAGTGTTTTGCCATCGGGTCGGCGCTCAGAACGTCTGCCCCAAATTCAGATAAACCGCCTGCTCATCCGCATCATTGAGGCCATAGCTGAAGTTCAGCGGCCCCAGCGGTGTGTCGAAACCGATGAACACGCTGGCGGCGTTGATGTAGCCGCTGTCGAACGCATTGTCGTTGTTCCACGCCCGGCCGCGTTCCAGCGAGCCGCCGATGTACAGCGGGAAGTCCAGCGGCAGGTAGGAGCGCGGTGTCAGGCGTCGGTAATAAACGCCGCGCATCAGGCTGATGTTCTGCCCGGAAATCGCATCCTCGCGAAACCCCGACAACTGCCGCGCGCCGCCGAGCAGGAAGCTTGAAGTCACCACGTTGGCATCGTCCAAAGTGCGGCCATAGCGCCCACCGAGAATGAGGGTGTCGGGCCCGCTGCTCATGGCCTTGTCCAGTTTGAACTCCCACTGGCGGTAACGTTGGTCCGAGCCCAGCCCCGGTTCGAATTGCCGGAACGCGAGGCTGATGTCCTTGCCTTCGTGAGGGAAGTAGACGTTGTCGAACGAGTCGAACGAATACTTGAGCTGATAGAAACCCTCGTTGAAGCTTTCACTCGGCAAGTCCTGATCACCGATGCGCACGTCCGCCTTGCCCCAGGCCTCGCCGACGCCGAAGCGGATTTCGCCGCTATTGCCGATCTGTCGGCCGACATTCAGGCCGAAGCCATAACGTTCGACGCGGTACTGGGCGATCGGGTCGTTATCCAGGATCGACTCGACGTTCTGCGCTTCAAATGCCGCATAGGGCGCAATGAAGTAGCGCGAACCGACGTCCAGCGGTTGATAGAACTCGCTGTAGAGTTCCTGTTTGTCGCCGAGCTGCGCCCGGGTCAGCCATTCGGCGCCGAGGCGATTGATGCCGTTGACCCGGTAACTGGCGCCGAGGTTGAAGGCGCTGTCGCCACGCATGTCGTCCGACAGGTTCAAGCCGACCCGCAGGTAATCGGTGCCGCTGCGCTTGCCCCGGGCGCTGATCACCAGGGTGTGATCCTCGCCCTTGTGCACCACGCGGTATTGCACCTGTTCGAAGTAATCGAGGCCGTACAGGGTGCCCATGTCGGTTTGCAGGCGGCCCATGTCCAGCGGTTCGCCGACGTGTTGGCGAATGTAGTAGCGAATCACGTCGTCGCCGACTTTCGAGTCGTTTTCCACCTTGATCGCGGTGATGATCGGCGTGCGCTGGCTCGGTGCCCGGGCGGCGGTCAGTTCGGCATCCAGCGCTTGCGCCGGTTTGAGTTGGGTCAGGCGCGGTTCGAGGATTTTGGTGGCGCGGTAACCGGCGTCGATCATGTCCTGGGCGCGGCCGAAATCAGTCACGCCGAAACTGGCGAGTGAGGGCTGAATCAGCACGTCGTCCTTGTGCAGGGCGGCGAGTTGTTCTTCGGAGTTGCGCCGGGTCATCAGGGTAATCGACTGGTTCAGCACATCGACCACGGTGGTCAATTGTTTGCGGTTGCGCAGCGGGGTGCCGATGTCGACCACGATGGCGATATCGACGCCCATCTCCCGCGCCACATCCAGCGGGATGTTGTCGGTCATGCCGCCGTCCACCAGCAGCCGACCGCCCAGCTCGACCGGGGCAAACACCGCCGGGATCGACATGCTGGCGCGGATCACCTGGGGCAAATGGCCTTTGCGGAACACGACTTTTTCGCCGGTGGAAATGTCGGTGGCGACCGCGCGGAACGGGATCGGCAGTTTGTCGAAGTCGCGGGTGTCGCTGGCGTGGGCCAGCAGGCTTTCCAGCAACAAGGCCAGGTTCTGGCCTTGAATCACCCCGAGCGGCAGGCCGAGGCTGCCGTCATCGCGAAAACTCAGCTTCTGTTTCACCAGGAAGTCCCGATCATCCTGCTTGCGCCGGAACGGCACGTCTTCGCGCGGCGGTGCGTCTGACAGGGCCTGTTGCCAGTCGATGTTCAGCGCCAGTTTTTCCAGCTCATCGATCTTGTAGCCCGAGGCGTAGAGCCCGCCGATTACCGCGCCCATGCTGGTGCCGGCAATCGCATCGATCTTGATGCCTTGTTCTTCCAACGCCTTGAGCACGCCAATGTGGGCAAGGCCACGGGCGGCGCCGCCGGACAGCACCAGGCCGATTTTCGGTCGGGGCGCATCGACGGCTTGGGCGATCAGGGGGAGGAGGCAAAGCAACAGGCAACAGAATAAACGGCGCATCGTGAATCTCGGGGCAAGCGACAAAGGCGGCTATTATAGCGGCGCCCCTCTGGCTCAGGAGTTTCAGCGATCATGACCATGCAAAAACCGGAAATCGTCATCACGTATTGCACGCAATGCCAGTGGCTGTTGCGCGCCGCCTGGCTGGCCCAGGAACTGCTCAGCACCTTTGGCGATGATTTGGGCAAGGTGTCCCTGGTGCCGGGCACGGGCGGGGTCTTTCATATCTTTTGTAACGAGGTGCAAATCTGGGAGCGCAAGGCCGACGGCGGTTTCCCCGAGGCCAAGGTGCTCAAGCAACGGGTCCGGGATCAGATCGACCCGGACCGCGACCTCGGGCACAACGACCGCACTCAGTGAGAGGCGGCTTCGGCGGCCACGGTTTTCTTGCTGCTGCCGGATAACCGACTGCTGACCACGATGGCGACGATGATCAATGCACCGCCGAGCAACATGCGCGGGGTCGGGTTTTCATCGAACAGCAGCCAGGCCACGGTGATGCCGTAGATCGGCTCCATGGCAAACACCACCGCGGCGGTCCGCGCCTTGATCACCGCCAGGCTGGCAACGAACAGGCTATGGGCAACGCCGGTGCAGAACACCCCGAGCAGGCCGATCCACAACCAGTCGAGGGCGCGCACTTCGCTCAACTGCGGCGCCGCCACCGGAAACAGGCACAGCGCGACCACCACGTTCTGGCACAGCGCCGCCTGCACCGCCGGAATGCGCCCGGAACTGGCGCGGTTGGTCAGGGACAGCAGGGCGAACAGCAAACCGGAACCCACGGCCCAGAGCAGGCCGACGGTCGCTCCGGTGCCCAGGTCGAAGGCGGGGGTAACGAGCACCAGGCCTACGCTGACCAGTACCACCAACAGGATTTCATTGGCGCGGATGCGCTCGCGGAAAATCAGCCCTTCGAGGATCACGGTAAACGCGGGGAAACTGGCAAAGCCCAGGGTCGCAATCGCCACCCCCGCGACTTTCACCGCGATAAAAAAACTGACCCAATGCCCGGCCAACAGCAAGCCGCTGAGCAGCAGGCGGCGCCAGTCCACGGCTTCAAGTTTCTGCCAACGGGTGTTGCTGGCGAACCGCGCAAAAAATGCCAGGGCCAGCACCGCGAACGCCGCACGGCCGAAAACGATGACGGCGGGGGAGGCGGCCGCGAGTTTGCCGAACACGCCGGTCAGGCCAAACATCAATGCGCCGATATGCAGGGCGCCGAGGGCGGTACGGGGAGTCATTGCAGTCCTTGATAAACGTGTTGAGTCGGGCCATTGAACCGCGTAATGCCCCGGCCTGTCTGTCGGCAGACTATCGTCTTTTGTCGCCAGCCTCGCGCCGCAATGTCCCGGGCGATGCGCCAAACTCGCGCAACACCGCTGCCGCAAACGCACTTTGTGAGCTGTAGCCGACGCGGCTGGCAATCTCGCCAATCGGCAATGGCGTATCCCGCAACAACCCCACCGCGATGTGCAAGCGCCGACTGCGAATGTAGTCCATCGGCGTCTGCCCGCATTCCGCCACGAATCGCGCGTGCAGCCGAGCGCTGGAGAGGTCGGCAATGCGCGCCAGGTCGGCCACTTGCAGCGGATAGGCCGCGTGTTGATCGATGTGCGCATTCATCGCCGCATATGGCAGGCGCCGCCCACCGATGGCGTCCGGTTTGACGTTATTGAGACTGGCCAGCAACAGCACCGCGCCTTGCTGGGCTATCAGCGGATCGCTCACCGGGCTGCCCGCCAGCCAACTGACCAATTGGCTTTGCCCGGCATCCAGTGGCAGCCGTCCGGCGTTGTCGAGCAAGCGGCGGCTGGCGTCGGCGTGCTCGCCCAACGATTGCGAAACCCACTGATCGCTCGGCACATCCAGCACCAGGCAACGACTGCCGTTGGCGCTGCCGCAGGCGTGGTGCATGCCGGACGGGACCACCACGAAACTCTGCTGGATCACCTGGCTGCCATGGCCGCCGACCTCGAAATCCAGCGCACCCGAGAGCCCGAACACCAGTTGCGCGTGGTCGTGGCTGTGGATGATCAGGTCTTCGGTGTACTGGCGCAGCGTGAGGAGCGGTCTCATCGCAGGTCTCCGGGCAAGGTGCGGCCAGTCTACACCGGCCGGGCGCTGTCACAGGATTGACTCGCCACTGTCATGGGCAATTAATCCGACCGGCGCAAGCTTGTAAAAACATCGCAGAGGGTTGCCCATGACCAGCGCCGAGCTCGCCAAACCCAGCCGTAAACAACGTGTGCGCACCCTATGGATTTCCGATGTGCATTTGGGCACGAGGGATTGCCAGGCTGAGCACCTGTCGCAGTTTCTCAAGGGCTACCATGCGGACAAGGTCTATCTGGTGGGCGACATCATCGATGGCTGGAAACTGCGCAGCGGCATGTATTGGCCCCAGGCCCACACCAACGTGATCCGCCGTTTGCTGACCATGAGCAAACGCGGCACCGAGGTGATCTACGTCACCGGCAACCACGACGAATTCCTGCGTCGTTATTCGAAGCTGATCCTGGGCAACATCCAGTTGGTGGACGAGGCGGTGCACGTGACCGCCGATGGCCGGCATCTGCTGGTAATCCACGGCGACCAGTTCGACGTGATCACTCGTTATCACCGCTGGCTGGCCTTTCTCGGCGACTCGGCCTACGAATTCACCCTGACCCTCAACCGCTGGCTCAACCATTGGCGCGCCCGCTATGGCTACGGCTATTGGTCGTTGTCGGCATACCTCAAGCACAAGGTGAAAACCGCAGTCAGCTTCATCAGCGACTTCGAAGAAGCCATCGCCCACGAATGCGTCAAACGCGAGTTGCATGGCGTGGTGTGCGGGCACATTCACCATGCCGAGATTCGCAAGGTCGGCGGGGTGGATTACCTCAATTGCGGGGATTGGGTGGAGTCGTGCACGGCGCTGATCGAGCATTGGGACGGGTCGATCGAGCTGTATCGCCTGGCGGATGCCCAGGCGCGGGATGCGGAGTTGAAAGCGGTGAAAATCGCGGAGCCGGCGTAGGAAAGTCAGACGCCTTCGCGGGCAAGCCTCGCTGCTACGGTTGGAATGCATTTCCCTGTAGGAGCGAGGCTTGCCCGCGAAGAGGCCATCACAATCACCCTGATCTCAGGCCGGCGCGTGCTCTTCCATCGCCGCCTTGTAAATCGAATGCTTCGGCTGCGCAAACAACCGCTCCATCATCGGTTCGAAGAAACTCAACGGCAAATGCTCATACGCCGGATCAAACGCCGCCGCATCGTATTTGGCACAGAATTCAATGGTCGCCTGGTACTGCGGATGCCCGCTGAATTGTTCGCGCAGGTGCCGGTCCATCCCCAGGTGATGGAAGAAGTAATAGCCCTGGAAGATCCCGTGTTGCTCCACCATCCACAAATTCTCGGCGCTGACGAAGGGCTTGAGGATCGCGGCGGCGATGTCCGGGTGATTGTAGGAGCCGAGGGTGTCGCCGATGTCGTGGAGCAGGGCGCAGACCACGTATTCCTCGTCGCGGCCATCGCGAAAGGCGCGGGTGGCGGTTTGCAGGGAATGGCTCAGGCGATCCACCGGGAAGCCACCAAAGTCACCCTCCAGTAATTTCAGGTGCGCCACAATCCGTGTCGGCAATTGCTTCGCGTAGGCACTGAAGTCGGCGGCGATGATCGCCCAGTCTTCTTGCGTGCCGTCCTGCATGTGGGTGAAGCGGGCATTGGCGTTCATCGGTGATCTTCTTGTTTTTGGCGAAGTGATGGCTTGAGTGTAGAACTTGGATCCACTGCTGCACTGTCTGCACGGGACGCATTGCTGGCCTGCGGAGCCTAGAACGGCACGCGGCCCAGAATCATGTCGCGGTACATGACGAAATCGCCGAGCAGGCTGTAGAGCGGATGCTGGAAGGTGGCGGGACGATTCTTCTCGAAGAAGAAATGCCCGACCCAGGCGAAGCTGTAACCGGCCAGCGGCAGGGCGATCAGCAGCAGCCACGCGCCTTTGCCGATGGTCAGCGCCAGGATGAAAATGACCAGGGTGGTGCCGATAAAGTGCAATCGTCGGCAAGTACTGTTGCTGTGTTCGCTGAGGTAATACGGGTAAAACTCAGCGAAGCTATTGAAACGTTTGGTGTTTTCCACGACTGCGATCTCTGTGGTTATTGTTCTGATGGCAAGTTGTTCTGCGGGTAGCTTATTTGAGTCTAGAGTGATCATTGGCATCAGCCAGTGACAATAGGCGCCACTTTAGTATCCTTCGGTAATTGGCCGTAGCATGCGGCTCATCATTTAAGTAAACGCCATGAGCGAACGAACGACTTCTGCAAGCTGGGCGATGGGGATTGTCAAAGCACTGGAGATGGACGGCCTGGATTGCCGGGTTCTGTTCAAGCAACTGGGGCTCGACTACGCGTCGCTGGATGATCCGGATGCGCGCTTCCCGCAGGATTCCATGACGCGGCTGTGGCAGCGTGCGGTCGAGCTGTCCGGTAACCCGGCGATCGGCCTGAACATGGGCAAGGTGGTTCGACCGGCATCCTTCCATGTTGCCGGTTACGCCTTGATGTCGAGCCAGACATTGGCCGAAGGCTTTCAGCGGCTAGTGCGTTACCAGCGGATCATTGCCGAAAGTGCCGACCTGAGTTTCCGCTTGCTGGACGAGGGCTACGCGCTGATCCTGACGGTGCATGGCGACCACCTGCCACCGACCCGGCAAAGTGCCGAAGCGTCATTGGCCTGCGCACTGGCGCTGTGCGGCTGGCTGACCGGGCGCACCCTGCAACCGCGCAAGGTGCTGGTGCAAGGGGATGAACCCACCGATCTGGAACCCTATAAACAAGCCTTCCACGCGCCTTTGGTGTTCAACGCGCCGTACGACGCGTTGATCTTCGAGCGCGCCGACATGGAAGCACCGCTGCCCACCGCCAACGAGGCGATGGCGCTGCTGCATGACCGGTTTGCCGGTGAGTACCTGGCGCGGTTTTCTGAAAGCCGCGTGACCCACAAGGCCCGGCAAGTGCTGTGTCGGTTGCTGCCCCAGGGCGAACCGAAGCGCGAAACCGTGGCGCAGACGTTGCACCTGTCGCAACGCACCTTGCAGCGCCGCCTGCAGGAAGAAGGCACGAGTTTTCAGACCTTGCTCGACGACACCCGCCGCGAACTGGCCGAGCAGTACCTGGCGCAGCCAACGATGACTCTGCTGGAAATTGCCTACCTGTTGGGGTTTGCCGACCCGAGCAACTTCTTCCGCGCCTTCCGCCGCTGGTTTGACGCCACGCCCGGCGAGTACCGGGCGCGGTTGCTCGACGCGCCGAAACTGATCAGTGACGCCAGAACGCCGGAATACACAGAACGAACACCGTAATGATCTCCAATCGGCCGAGCAGCATGCCGAACGAAAGAATCCATTTGGCGGCGTCCGGCAGGGTGGCGAAGTTGCCCGCCGGGCCGATGGTCTCGCCCAGCCCTGGGCCCACGCCAGACACGGTGCTGGCGGCGCCGGTCAGCGCGGTCATCCAGTCCACACCCAGTAGCGACAGCAGCAGCGCGATCACGCAGATGGTGATGGCGAAGAAGAAGGAAAAGGTCAGGATCGAGCGCACGATCTCTTCGTCGAGGCGATGGCCGTTGTACTTCTGCTTGATCACCGCGCGTGGGTGAATCAGCTGGTTAAGGTTGGCCTTGAGCAGGATGTAGGCGACCTGGAAGCGGAAAATCTTGATCCCGCCCGCCGTCGAGCCCGAACAGCCGCCGACAAAGCCCAGATAAAAGAACAGCATCAGCGAGAAATTGCCCCACAGGCTGTAGTCCCCCAGCGCAAAGCCGGTGGTCGTGACCACCGAGGTCACGTTCAGCGCCACGTGCCGCAGGGCATCCAGCCAATGCAGATCGGTAGTCCACCAGTACCAGGTGCCGAGCACCAGCCAGGTCACCAGCAACATGCCGAGCAAACCCTGGACCTGCTGATCCTTGATCAGGGCCCTGCGGTTGCCGCGCAAGGTTGCCACGTACAAGGTGAAAGGCAGGCTGCCGAGAATCATGATCACCACCGCGACCCAGTGCACCGCCGGTTGTGTCCACTTGGCCAGGGACTGGTCGGAGGTGGAGAACCCGCCGGTGGAAATCGCCGACATCGCGTGGTTGATCGCATCGAACAGACTCATCCCCGCCCACCAGAACGCCAGGCTGCCGACGATGGTGATGCCGACGTAGGCGGCGACGATCAGGCGCGCCACCATGTGCGAACGGGGCATGACCTTTTCGGAACGGTCCGACGATTCGGTCTGGAACAGGCGCATGCCACCGATGCGCAACAGCGGCAGAATCGCCACCGCCATGCCGATAAAGCCGATGCCGCCGATCCAGTGCAGCAACGAACGCCACATCAGGATGCCGGGGGACATGGCGTCGAGACCGGTGAGCACCGTGGAACCGGTGGCGGTGATGCCGGACATGCTTTCGAAGAACGAGTCGGTGTAGCTGATGTGCTGGGTCAGCAGGAACGGCAGCGCAGCGAAGATGCACACCACCAGCCAGCTGCTGACGGTCAGCAGGTACATGTCCCGGGGGCGCAGGTGTATGTGCTCGGGGCGGCCGGGGATGACCAGCGCCAGGCCGGCGACGAAGGTGATCATGCTGGCCCAAAGGAACGATGGCAGGTCGCTGGTGCGGTCGAAAATCACCAGCGTGGCCATAGGCACGACCATGGCGATGGCCAGGGTGATCAGGAAGATGCCGATGATGAAACCAATGATCCGTAAGGTCGGCAACGCCATGAAGTCCGCTCGGGCTGAAGTAGGGAAGGGCGCCATTCTACCTGTGGGGCAGGGCATGTAAACCGGCACTCCCGAGGTGGATCCCGCTAGAATAGCCAAACATTTTTTACAGGAGGTGGCCGATGCAGGCTCTCGACGCTTTGCTCAACCGTGTTTCCGTTCCACGTCTGGTCGAACCGGCCCCGACCGCCGAGCAGCGCGAAGTGCTGTTCGCCGCCGCGATGCGCGCGCCGGACCACGGCCATTTGCAGCCATGGCGCTTTTTGACCGTCGAAGGCGCGGCCCGCGAGCAAATGGGTGAGTTGCTGGCCGAAGCGGCGAAGTTGCAGGACGGCGAAGTGTCCGAAGCGGCGCTGGACAAGGCACGCAACGGCCCGCTGCGAGCACCGCTGGTGGTCGTGGTGATTGCGCGGTTGCAGGATCACGTCAAGTATCCGAAGTCCGAGCAACTGCTGGCGGCAGGGTGTGCGGCGCACGGGATTTTGCTGGCGGCTTATGCGCAGGGGATTGGTGCGGTGTGGCGTACGGGTGAGTTGGCGTATTCGGCGCATGTGGCCAAGGGCCTGGGACTGGCGCAAGGGGAAGAGGTGATTGCGTTTCTGTACCTCGGCACGCCGCAGAAAGAGCCGCGGGTGGCGGAGAAGGTTGATCTGGCCGAGTTCGTTAGCGCCTGGCCGGCCGCTTGACGATCGTTCCCACGCTCTGCGTGGGAATGCCTCAAGGGACGCTCTGCGTTCCAATGGGGCGCGGAGCGTCCCGGGCTGCATTCCCACGCAGAGCGTGGGAACGATCTAAGCAGGCACTCCCGGCACCAACGGCAATTCCAAGCTGGCAATAAACCCGCCCTCCGGGTGATTGGCCAGCACCAGGCTGCCGCCATGGCGCTCAGCGGCTCGCCGCGCAATGGCCAGCCCCAGGCCATGCCCGGCGGCTGTTTGTCCCGGCGCGCGGTAGAACGGTTCGCCCAGCAGATTCAAGTGTTCGGCCCCGACCCCCGGCCCATGGTCACGCACGCTCACCACCATCCGCTCGCCCTGGCGCGAGGCCTGCATTTCAATCGGCTGGCCTACCGGGTTAAAGCGCTGGGCATTGCGCAGCAGATTGTCCACCGCGCGCTCGATCATGGTCGGCCAACCCTTGAGGTTCAGCTGCGGCTCGGCATCCAGGCGCACGGTCTGTTCCGGGAAGCCCAGTTGCGCATCCTTTTGCAGGGTATGAAGCAAGGCGTTGAGATCGACCTCTTCAGCGCTGGCGTTATCAGCATCGACCCGGGCCAGGACCAGGATTTCGCTGATCAGTGCTTCCAGTCGATCGCATTCACGGGTCAGGCGCGGCCAGAGTTTTTGCCGTTCTTCAGGGTTGGCCCGTTCGGCCAGGGCCAGGGCTATCCGTAACCGCGCCAGCGGCGAGCGCAGTTCGTGGGACACGTCCCGCAGCAGTTGTCGCTGACTACCGATCAGGCTTTGCAAACGTGCGCCCATGCGGTTGAAGTCGTTGGCCAGCACGCCGAACTCATCACGACGGTTAGCCAGTTTCACCAGGCTGTTCTGCTGATAAGTGGTTTGCCCCAGATCATGCACCGCACCGCGCAAACGGCTGAGCGGGCGGGTGATCGAGAGGGTCACCAGCAAACTGAACAAGGTCAGCACCACCAGCGCAATCCCCAGCGCACTCAACGGCCAGAGCAGGCTTTCGCGGTGCCACGAGTCCAGTTCCGGGTGCGGGATGCGGTAGATCAACAGGTAGGTGTTGCCGGTTTTTTTGCTGGTGTATTCAGCGGTCAGGCGGCGCCATGGCAGGCGACGATCATCATCATTCTGCCGCGCTTCGAAGGCCGCCGCACGCCGTGGGAAGGTGCCGCGCACCACCGGGTCGCCGCTCTCGTTGAGCACCTGAACGTCGATGTGATACTGGCGTTTGCGCTGTTCGAGGATGTCCTGAGCGGCATCTTCGCCTTGGGCTTCGTAGGTTTGCGTCCACTCTTCGGCCAGGGTGTTGAGGCCCGGGTGGCGGCTGAGAATCCACGCGTCCTGGTTGAGCATGTGCCCCAGCAAAATGGAAAGCCCTGCAACCAGAGCGATGGCCAGCCAGAAGCTGGCCAAGATACGCCAGAACAATGAACGCACAGAAAATCCTCGAACAAACACAAATCCCATGTAGGAGCGAGGCTTGCCCGCGAAGGCGATTTCATGATCAACCGAAATGTTGAATGTCAGATCGCTTTCGCGGGCAAGCCTCGCTCCTACAGGGGCTTGCACTCACATTGAATAATGGCAAAAGACCCAACGGGGTGAGCCGTTGGGTCCGTAGTTAACGCATTATTGCGCTTTTTGCGGCTGTTGCGCTTTCCAGGCCTTGAACTCGGCCCACTCGGCACGGCGCTCGGCTTGTTTCTTCTGGATCTCGTCGAATTTCTTCTGTTGATCCGGTTTCAGCACGGCGCGTACATCGGCCTGGGCTTTCTGATGCTTGGCGGCCATTTCGTCTTTCATGGCTTTCTGGTCAGCCGGGGAGAGTTTCTCCAGGTATTTCTCGACCAGTTGTTTGCGATCATGCATCTGCTCGCCCATGATTTTGCGGATCTGCTCGCGCTGTTCGCGGCTCAGGTCCAGCTGGCTGTACGGGCCTTTGCCGTGCATGCCGTGCATCTGACCGCCGTGGCGCGAACCGTCCATCGGGCCACCCATCGGGCCGGCACCTTCAGGCATGGCCATGGCAACGGTTGGCAGGGCGGCGGCGAACATCAGAGCGATAAGAGTCTTGCGCATGGTGAATCTCCTTGTCTCGTTCCCGGTACGTTCCGGATGAGTTCAGATTACGGAGATCAAGGTCAGCGGCGGTCAGCGGAGCGTAAAGCTTGGGTAAAGACAGTTTTGCGCCGACCTGACAAAACTTACACGTTGCGTAGGAGCAAGGCTTTCCCGCGATGGCGTCCTCCAGAACGTGATCGCGGGAAAGCCTTGCTCCTACACGGAAAATGCTCGGGGTTAGAGGCTGTAGTAGTAGCCGCGACTGCGCAGGGCGACGATGCGCGGACGACCGTCAGGATGCGGGCCGATCTTCTTGCGCAGGTTGCTGACGTGCATGTCCAGGCTGCGGTCGTACAGAGTCAGCTTGCGACCGAGGGCGATCTGCGCCAGTTCCTGTTTATCCAGGGGCTCGCCGGGTTGTTTGATCAGGGCTTCGAGCAGGCGACTTTCGGAGACGGTGAGGGTGAATTCCTGTTCATCGATGCTGACCACGCCGCGCACCGGGCTGAAGCACAGGTCGCCGAGTTCGAGCTGGCTGGACACTGCGGCCGGATGACTGCGGCGCAACACCGCACGCAACCGGGCTGTCAGTTCTCGTGGGTCGCATGGCTTGGCCAGGTAATCGTCGGCGCCGAGTTCCAGGCCGAGGATGCGATCCAGCGGTTCGCCCCGGGCTGAGAGCATCAGCACCGGCAAGTCCGGGTGGTCGCTGCGCAATTGCTTGAGCAGTTCCAGGCCGCTGCCGTCGGGCAGCATCACGTCCAGCACCACGGCCGCCGGGGAGGTTTCGGCCAACGCACGGCGGGCACTCTGGCCATCGTGACAGGCACGGACCACAAAGCCTTCCTGACTCAACCAACTGCCCAGGAGCTCACACAGCTCCTGGTCATCATCAATTAATAACAGCTCGCTCATGACTCACTCAATTTAGCCATTGCCGACGTTTTCGACTTGCTCCACTGGCAAAGATACCGCAGAGCAGGGCCAATAGCGCTACTCCGCCACCGGTGACGAACCATTGCTGCTGATCCGTCAGCAAGCGAGGCAGCGGGCTGCTGGCCAGGGCTTCCTTGAGTTGCAGCTTCAAGCGCTGGTTCTCCTGGCGCAACCGGCTCAGCTGGGCGCTTTCGCGTTCGGCATCGACACTTTGCAGTTGTTTGTTCAATTCTTCTCGTTGCTGCTCGCTGACTTTCAAACGCTGCTGCAACTCGGCGATCTGGCTGCCGGCGCTCAACGACAACGGTGTGGAGTTACTGCCGGGGGCAGCCTCTTCACCGTGCACGGGGGCCACGATCGACAACGTCACCAACATCAGACACAACGGACCCTTGCGCATCACGACTCCTGATTCCAATCGAGTTATTGGGCAAGTTGTCGGCAGGCAAACGAGAATAATGAGCGATTGAGAGCGCGATGAACCGATAAGGTTCATCGCGAGGGGAGAGATTACGGCAGGACTTGCTTGAACGGCTTCACGGAAACGTTGGCGTAGACGCCTGCGGCCACAAACGGATCGGCCTCGGCCCAGGCTTGTGCGGCGACCAGGGATTCGAATTCGGCGACGATCAAACTGCCGGTGAAACCTGCGGCACCCGGATCATTGCTGTCCACGGCAGGGTTGGGGCCGGCCAGCACGATACGACCTTCGCTCTTGAGCTGTTGCAGGCGCTCAAGGTGCGCGGGCCGGTTGGCCAGGCGGGCTTCCAGGGAGTTGGCGACGTCTGTGGCAACAATGGCGTAGAGCATGTCAGTCCTCGGTTTTTGGCGTAGTAGTGTCAGCGTCATGCAGGTGGCGGGACAGGTAGATGCCTTGCGCGACCAGGAACAGCAGGGTCATGCCCAGGCTGCCGAACACCTTGAAGTCGACCCAGTAGTTCTGGAAGGTGAACGCGACGAACAGGTTGGCGGCGCCGCAGAACAGGAAAAAGGCGATCCAGGCGATGTTCAGGCGAGTCCAGACAGCATCCGGCAGGGTCAGCGCGTGGCCCATGATGCGTTTGATCAGCAACTGGTCGCCGATGAAGTGGCTGCCGATGAACGCCAGGGCGAACAGCCAGTTGACCACCGGGGCTTTCCATTTCAGGAAGGTTTCGCTGTGGAAGGCCAGGGTCAGGCTACCGAAGACCAGGCAGGCGATCAGGGTCAGCCACTGGCTCTTCTCCAGCTTGCGCTGTTTGATGAAGAGCGTGCCGTACACCACCAGGGAACTGATGATCAGCATGGCGGTGGCACTGTAAATACCGCCTACAGTGACCTCATGACCGGCTATGTCGACGACCCGTGGATCGATTTTGAAGACGATGAAAAACAGCAGAAGCGGGATGAAGTCGATGAATTGTTTCACAGTGGCAGCCAGAAGCAGGATGTGTCGGCATAATAACAAACATATTGACGCGCGATAGCGCCAGCTGATTTGAGGTTACAAAGCCCTGTGAATGTTGATTTGCACTGCCATAGCACGGCCTCCGATGGCGCCCTGGCGCCTGCGGTACTGGTTGCGCGTGCGTTCGAGAAAGGCGTGCAAGTGCTGGCCTTGACCGATCACGACACCCTCGAAGGCCTCGATGAGGCCCGCAGCGCCGCGACGGCGCTGGGGATGCAACTGGTCAACGGCGTCGAATTGTCCTGCACCTGGGGCGGCGCGACCATTCATGTACTGGGCTACGGTTTCGACGTCAACGCGGTACCGTTGGTCGAGGCGATTGCCCGATTGCACGATGGCCGCTGGCTACGGTCCGAAGAAATAAGCCGCAAACTCGCGCTCAAGGGCATGCCCGGTGCGATGGACGGTGCCCGGGAGATGCAACAGGCCCTGGGTGACAGTGGCAACGCGCCGGCCCGTCCGCATTTTGCCGACTGGATGGTGCGCGAAGGCTACGTCAAGGATCGCGCCGAAGCGTTCCGCAAATGGCTCGGCGCCGGCAAGCTGGGGGACGTCAAGCAACACTGGCCGACCCTGGAAGACACCGTCGCGACCCTGCGCGCCGCCGGTGCCTGGGTCAGCCTGGCGCACCCGTGGCATTACGATTTCACTCGCAGCAAGCGTCGCCGCCTGATTTCTGACTATATTCAAGCGGGAGGCCACGCGATTGAAGTGGTCAATGGCCATCAGCCCGCCGAACAGGTCGGCAGCCTGGCCATACTTGCTCGCGAGTTCGGTCTGCTGGTCAGCGCCGGCAGCGATTTTCATGGCCCTGGAGGCTGGTCGGAAATCGGTGAATACCGCCCGGTTCCGGAGGATCTGCCACCGTTATGGTGTCGATTCAAACATGACCCAATTATTGCCGCCGTCTGAACAGGTAGAGAATGTGAGTCAATTTTTCCAGATTCATCCGGAAAACCCGCAAGCGCGCCTGATCAAACAGGCGGTCGAGATCATCCGCAAAGGCGGGGTGGTGATTTACCCCACAGACTCGTCCTACGCCATTGGTTGCCAGATCGGCGACAAGAACGCCGTGGAACGCGTGCGCCGGCTGCGTGGGCTGGATGACAAGCACAATTTCGCGTTGATTTGCAGCGACCTGTCGCAACTGGGCATCTTCGCCAAGATCGACACCGGCACCTTCCGTATCCTCAAGGCCCATTTACCTGGGCCCTATACGTTTATCCTCAACGCCACCCGCGAAGTGCCGCGCCTGTTGCTGCACGCCAAGAAGCGCACCATCGGCCTGCGGGTGCCGAGCCATCCGATTGCCCTGGCGCTGCTGGCCGAATTGGGCGAGCCGTTGATGAGCGTGACCCTGATCCTGCCCGGCGACACCGATCCGCTGAGCGATCCCCACGAAATGCGTCAGTTGCTGGAGCACCAGGTGGACCTGATCATCGACGGCGGTTTCGGCGGGATCAAGGCGTCCACGGTGATCAACCTCGCCGACGGCGAACCGGAAGTGATCCGCGTCGGTTGCGGCGACCCAGCGCCGTTCATGGCCGAGGCGTAGATGTCTGCAGTAGAACCCGTCGACAGTCAGGCCGGAGCCCAGCAAGAGCTGCCCTTCGCGATGGTCTATGGCCAGGCGGTCATGGAAATGCCGCTGGACTTGTACATCCCGCCGGATGCCCTTGAAGTCTTTCTCGAAGCCTTCGAGGGTCCGCTCGATTTGCTGCTGTACCTGATCCGCAAACAGAACATCAACATCCTCGACATCCCGGTGGCGGAAATCACCCGGCAATACATGGGTTATGTCGAGTTGATGCAGTCGGTGCGCCTGGAACTTGCCGCCGAGTACCTGGTGATGGCCGCGATGCTGGCTGAGATCAAGTCGCGAATGCTGCTGCCCCGCGCCGAGTCCATCGAAGCCGAGGAAGACGACCCGCGCGCCGAACTGATCCGGCGCTTGCAGGAATACGAGCGCTTCAAGGCTGCCGCCGAAGGCATCGATGGCCTGAGCCGGGTCGGTCGCGACGTCGTGGTGCCCAAGCTCGATGCCCCGGAAGCGCGGGCGCGCAAACTGGTGCCGGACGTGAGCCTGGAAGAATTGCTGATGTCCATGGCCGAGGTCCTGCGCCGGGGCGACATGTTCGAAAGTCACCAGGTCAGCCGGGAGGCCTTGTCCACCCGCGAGCGCATGAGCGATGTGCTGGAACGGCTCAAGGGCGGCGGTTTTGTGCCCTTTGTCGAGCTGTTCACCGCTGAGGAAGGACGGCTGGGGGTGGTGGTGACCTTTATGGCGATCCTCGAACTGGTCAAGGAATCCTTGGTCGAGCTGGTGCAGAATGAAGCGTTCGCGCCGATCCATGTGCGGGCCCGAGCCGAATAACGAGTTGAATCATGAACCTGACTGAACCCCGCGAGCTGGCGCCACTGCTTGAAGCCTTTCTGTTGGCCTCGGGAAAACCGCAATCCCTTGAACGCCTGTTCGAACTCTTCGAAGAGGGCGAGCGGCCTGAACCGCCGGTGTTCAAGAAAGCCCTGACGATCCTCGCCAAGTCCTGCGACGGCCGCGCCTTCGAATTGAAGGAAGTCGCCTCCGGCTACCGCCTGCAGATCCGCGAGAAGTTTTCGCCGTGGGTCGGTCGGTTGTGGGAAGAGCGTCCGCAGCGTTATTCCCGGGCCATGCTCGAAACCATGGCGCTGATCGCCTATCGCCAGCCGATCACCCGGGGCGAGATCGAAGACGTGCGGGGCGTGGCGGTCAACAGTCACATCGTCAAGACGTTGCTGGAGCGCGAATGGATTCGCATCGTCGGTTATCGCGATGTGCCGGGTAAACCGGCGATGTTCGCCACCACCAAGGTGTTTCTCGATCACTTCAACCTGAAAAATCTCGACGACCTGCCGCCGCTGGCTGAACTGCGCGAGATGGAGCCCGACCCGGTGCTCGATTTCGATGACGCGCCAGTGCCGGCCGGCTTGCAGGAACTGGCCGACGCCAGCGCCGAGCCGGAAGAGCCCAAGGAAGAAACCAGTTTCCATACGCTGCTGCTGGAACTGGATGACATGGAGCAGGGGATCAAGACGGACTTTGATGACTTGTTGCGTGATGGGGCAGTGACGGAGACGGAAGAAGGTCTGGATCTAGCGGTGCCAGAGCCAGTCATCGAAGTTGAACTTCAGCCTGACCCGGAAGCCACAATCGAAGAAGAACCGGAAGACGAGCCGGAAGACGAGCCGGAAGAGGAGCTGGAGGATGATGTTCTGGGCGTTGCCGAAGCCCGCGAGAAACTCCTGGCTGCTGTCGCCGCGCTAGAGCCACACAAGCCCGAACCGGAACCCGAGCTGAGCGACGAAGAAGCCGAAGCCCGCGCCCTGGCTGAAGCGATCGAAGCCGAACGCCGGGAATTCGACGACTGACCGAATCCCCGCGGGCAATAAAAATCCCTTGTAGGAGCGAAGCTTGCTCGCGAAGACGGCGGCACATCCAGCATCGATGGGTCAGACACACCGCTTTCGCGAGCAAGCTTCGCTCCTACAGCGAAGACGGCGGCACATTTAACATCGATGCGTCAGGCACACCGCCATCGCGAGCAAGCTTTGCTCCTACAGCGAAGACGGCGGCACATCCAGCACCGATGGGTCAGACACACCGCTTTCGCGAGCAAGCTTCGCTCCTACAGGAAGCGCGTTCACAGGAATTATTGATGAGCTCAACCAAAGACCCCTGCATCAGCCTCTGCAAGTTCACCGACGACATCTGCGTCGGTTGCGGGCGCAGCAAGCGTGAAATCAAGGCCTGGAAGAAACTCGACAAGACCGACAAGCGCACCGTGCTCGCCGAAGCGGCGTTGCGCTTGATCAAACTCGGTGCCACCGGTCGGCGGAAAGCCAAGTAAGTCTGCATTCATCAGCTAGTCTCTGATGCGCGAACGCTTGCATGAGCGTATGATTCGCGACCCTCCGGCGATCCCTTCGTCCGAGACCCAGCTTTCAACACTTCAGGGCCCTCACTTCAGAGCGTCCTGAACAGACCACACCGGGAGGTGCCCAGATGAGTATCAACGACCAGAAAGACGGCCCGAAAGACGACGCCGAAATCGGCCCCGCAGGCGAGAAACTGCAGAAAGTCCTCGCCCGTATCGGCGTCGGCTCGCGCCGTGACGTAGAAGCCTGGATCAGCCACGGCCGCATCAAGGTCAATGGCAAAGACGCCACCCTTGGCCAGCGCGTCGACATGCACGACGCCATCACCATTGATGGCCGCGTGATCAAGCGCGAAGAAGCCGCCGAGTCGGTACGCCGCGTGATCATGTACAACAAGCCCGACGGTGAAATCTGCACCCGCCTTGACCCGGAAGGCCGTCCGACCGTATTCGACAAGATGCCAAAACCGAAAGAAGGTCGCTGGATCAACATCGGCCGTCTGGACATCAACACCACCGGTCTGCTGATGTTCACCACCGACGGTGAACTGGCCAACCGCCTGATGCACCCTTCCTACGAAATGGACCGTGAATACGCGGTGCGTGTGCGTGGCGAAGTCGATGACGAGATGATCGAGCGCTTGAAAGCAGGGGTTGTCCTCGAAGACGGCCCGGCCAAGTTCACCGACATCAAGCAGGCGCCGGGCGGCGAAGGTTTCAACCACTGGTACCACTGCGTGGTGATGGAAGGTCGCAACCGCGAAGTTCGTCGCTTGTGGGAATCCCAGGGCCTGGTGGTCAGCCGTCTGAAGCGCGTGCGTTTCGGTCCGGTGTTCCTCAACTCCGACCTGCCGATGGGTCGCTGGCGCGAAATGAGCCAGTACGAAGTCGACATTCTGAGTGCTGAAGTGGGCCTGACGCCTGTGGCCATGCCGCAGATGAATGCCAAGAGCAAAGACAAGCTCGACCGTATGCAGCGTAAATCGTCGCGTCCGATGGGCAAGACCGAGCGCGTGCGTTCGTTGCGTCCAGCCATCGGCAACCAGACCGCTGCGACGCCGCGTGACACCCGCGAACCGCATATCGAAGGCGAGCGTCCAGCCCGCAAGCCCGCAGCACCTCGTGCTGATGGCGAGCGCGGTCCACGCACGCCACGTCCGGCCAATGGTCGCACCGAGCGCGGCGAAGGCCGTGGTGCGCCAAGCGGTGGTCGTAGCGATCGCGGTGCTCCTCGTGGTGAGGCCCGTGGTGATTCGAATCGCGGGGTACGCCAGTGGCGGACCGTCCGGCCGACACCAAGCGTCCGGCCAAGGCGCCGGCGAAGAAACGCCCGGGCATCGTGCTGGTCGACAAGGACACGCCATCGGGCAAGCGCCGTGGCGCACCGGCCGGTTCGGGCCAGCGTCCGGGGTTCGGGCGTCGTAAGCCGGAGTGAAGCAGCGTTGAGTTTTTAGCGGCAAGCTGCAAGTGAAAAACGCCAACCTCAGGGTTGGCGTTTTTTTTCGTCTGGCTGATCGTTCCCACGCTCTGCGTGGGAATGCATCAATGGACGCTCCGCGTCCGCTTCGCAAGGGACGCGGAGCGTCCCGGGCTGCACTCCCACGCAGAGCGTGGGAACGATCATTTAAAAGACAAACCGCCCATCAAACACCGGCTCATCATCGAGCGCCAACACACCGCCGGAGAAGATCAGGTCCAGGTGATGACTGCCCTTGGCCCCGCCGCCCAACCCCAGGTGCAAGCCGCAATGGCGCTCCTCGAACCCGGCGTTGCGCGCGTAAAGCTCCTTAACGCCTTCATTGGTGCCAATGCCCAACTCCTCGATCCGTCGATTCGACGGATTGGCGTCCAGGTATTTATTGAAGTCATGTTCCAGCCCCGGCACATCCGTGGCGATTTTGTGGATGGTCGAGTTCTTGATCCACAGTTCCAGCGGCGATTCCAAGACCCCGTATTTGCGCGCGAACGGAATGGTGCTGAGGAACGTCCCCATGAACTTCACGCGGCCATTGATCTCTTCGCTATGCGTCGCGATTTCGCCGGGGGCCAGGTCAAAGTTGCCCACACCGTTGATATCAGTCCACTTCTTGATGCTGCTCAACGGTGCTTCGAACCATGAACCGTGATCATCTTTGAAGCTGAGCGTCGTGGCATGGGACATGCGCTGGATCAAGTGGCTGTTCAACCCGGCAATGCGCTGCGGGGTGACGCTGAAGGTGTCGTAAAAGTAATCGCCGTAATCCTTGAACAGCAACGACTTCTTCCAGTTTTGCGCCATCACCCCTTGCAGCGCGCGGACAAACTCCGAGCCATCGGGACGAGGGTTGGGCAGGGTGGAAGAGTCGTAGAAGAAAATGTACAGATCGCTGTCAGTAATCGCCTGCGCCAGCAATTCGGTGGGTTCGAGGTCCAGGCGCAGGGTGCTGAAGCTGAACGGTGTGCTCAGACCGGCCTGTTCGGCGATGGCGCCGGTCAGTGCCTCGTAATCAGCGGTGTGGCCGAGCAAGACCTTCGCCGGGTTGATACCGACAAGGGCCGGGTGGTGTTCGAGGTAGTAAAGGAAATGCGAGATAGCCCGTTGCTTATCCATGTAATCCTCCCTGACAAACCGAGAAAATGTGGCAGGCACGACCGGCCGGATCGTGCCTGCCGGGGATGGCTTACAGAGGCCACATCGCCGTGCCGAACGGAACAACCGCGTCGGCTTGCATCATTTCAACGGCGGCTTCATGGGTCGGTGCTTCAAACCAATCGTCCAGTTGCAGTTCAGTTTCCAAGTCTTTGTCCAGTTGCATGTGAATCTCCTAGATGACTTTTGAGTAAGAACAGCGGCGCAGTTTTCAATCGATGAATACAACGCCAACTTGCCGGTCGATGTGGCTCGGCAAGTCGCTGAAAACCTAGTTCACTGGTTTTTAAAATGCAAAAAAATAATTAAATAAGATTTGTTTGAACTATTTATTCCATTTTTCCAGAGTGAATTTCTTAATAAGAAACAAAAAACTAACTCGACCTTTTCCTTAGGAAGCTTCCTAACGTCAATTTGCAGTCGGCCTTCAGAAAGATCTGATTTGGCAAATTTACGTTACGGCTTGTAACGGAATCTTTACGAAATACGCAGTTAAACCTCGCCTGATAAGGCCGTCTCGACGGCTGTAAGGAAAAGCTTCCGCCATGCCCGCTCACAGTCCATCCGCAGGGCTCTGGCCCGCTTGTTTCAGCCGCGCTTGACGGGTGAGATGCGTGCCATGCCTGCCGTGCAGGTGCATAACAAGAAGGAGGCGCAATGAACGCCGTGATCGATCTCCAATTCTCTCCGTGGGCCGATTCTTCCATCGCCCGCGCCGACGACCTGCAAAGGTCTGACTCCTTTTTTGCAGCTGCCCGGCACCCCCGAGGCGGACACAGACAATCCCGGCAACCGACGCGCTGATCCAGCGGGTCTGGCAGCAGGGGGTTAGCGGTGTACAATGCGCCGCGTTTTAACTGTGACCTCCTGCGCATCTGCGCACTTCAAGGCTACCCGTCTTGTTCACTCCGCCGCGCCACAAGCGTGTCGGGTTCGATTTCGTCACGGATAAAAACAAACAGGTGACGCATGACCGTTGTAATTACGCTGAACTCCTGGTGCTTGCGCTGGGGTTTGATCGGCGCTGCTTGAAATTGCAACCGAGCAGCAACGTCTACTGAACATCATCAAACCTTGCGTGAGACCCTTTTCATGAGTGGACAAAACTCGCATTCAGGCGAGCTGAAACGCGGCCTGAAAAATCGCCACATTCAACTGATCGCCCTCGGTGGCGCGATCGGTACCGGGCTGTTCCTCGGCTCGGCGGGCGTGCTGAAATCCGCCGGCCCGTCGATGATCCTCGGCTACGCCATCTGCGGCTTCATTGCGTTCATGATCATGCGCCAACTCGGCGAAATGATCGTCGAAGAGCCGGTGGCCGGTTCCTTCAGCCACTTCGCCCATAAATACTGGGGCGGTTTCGCCGGCTTCCTGTCGGGCTGGAACTGCTGGATTCTGTACATTCTGGTGGGCATGTCGGAGCTGACCGCGGTCGGCAAGTACATCCACTACTGGGCGCCGGATATCCCGACGTGGGTCTCGGCCGCCGGGTTCTTTGTATTGATCAACCTGATCAACCTGGCCAACGTCAAAGTGTTTGGCGAAGCCGAGTTCTGGTTCGCGATCATCAAGGTCGTGGCGATTGTCGGCATGATTGCCCTGGGCAGCTATTTGCTGGTCAGCGGCAACGGCGGCCCGCAGGCCTCGGTGAGCAACCTGTGGTCCCACGGTGGTTTCTTCCCGAATGGCGTCAGTGGTCTGGTGATGGCCATGGCGATCATCATGTTCTCCTTCGGCGGCCTGGAAATGCTCGGTTTCACCGCAGCCGAAGCCGACAAGCCGAAGACCGTGATCCCGAAAGCCATCAACCAGGTGATCTACCGGATCCTGATTTTCTACATCGGCGCCCTGGTCATCCTGCTGTCGCTGACGCCATGGGACAGCCTGCTGGCGACCCTGAATGCGTCCGGCGATTCCTACAGCGGCAGCCCGTTCGTGCAGGTGTTCTCGATGCTCGGCAGCAACACCGCCGCGCACATCCTCAACTTCGTGGTCCTGACCGCGGCATTGTCGGTGTACAACAGCGGCACCTACTGCAACAGCCGCATGTTGCTGGGCATGGCCGAGCAGGGCGATGCGCCGAAGGCCCTGGCGAAGATCGATAAGCGCGGCGTGCCGGTGCGTTCGATCCTGGCGTCGGCGGCGGTGACGTTGATCGCCGTGTTGCTCAACTACCTGATCCCGCAAAACGCCCTGGAGCTGTTGATGTCCCTGGTGGTGGCGACCCTGGTGATCAACTGGGCGATGATCAGTTTCTCGCACTTCAAGTTCCGCCAACACATGAACAAAACCAAGCAGACGCCGCTGTTCAAGGCCCTGTGGTACCCGTACGGGAACTACATCTGCCTGGCGTTCGTGGCCTTCATCTTGTGCGTGATGCTGCTGATCCCGGGCATTCAGATCTCGGTGTATGCGATTCCGGTGTGGGTCGCGTTCATGTGGATCTGTTACGGCATCAAGAACAAGCGCCGCGCACAGCAGGCGTTGCACACCGCGGTGAAATAACGCGGTACGCAGAAACAACAAACCCGGCCAAGTGCCGGGTTTGTTGTTTTTTTAACGCTCACTGCTTTAATGCCGCCAATACATGATCAGGATCATTATGTATCGCTCGCAGCAGAGCGCGGGCAGGCCCTTCCGGGTCGCGACGGCCTTGCTCCCAGTTACGAAGAGTGCCCAATGCCACATCAATAGTTTCGGCAAACCGGGCTTGAGATAGCCCTGTGGCCTGTCGGATTTTTTTTACCTGTGCAGCATCAATGTGGAATTCACGTGACGGCTGACGCTCGCCACGGTCAATTTCGTCCATCTGGGTCATGCTTTCTACAAGGCGGTTGAAGAGATTTTTTTCCATCATTTCCACCTACTGTTTAGTTCGCGAAGCACTTTTTTCTCATCCTCGGACAGATCGTCTTTGGCCCCTTTCTGATAGATCAGAATCAGGCGGATCTGGTAAGCCGATACGAGATGGTAGTAGATCACTCTAACCCCACCTCGCTTGCCCTTTCCTTGTGCGCCCCAGCGTACCTTCCTGAGACCTCCTGTTCCTTGGATTACATCCCCCGTGTCTGGGTTTTCTGCCAACGAATTCTGTAGTGCTCGGTACTCATCCTCACTGAGAAGACCTTTGACGTCTTCGGTAAAGATCGGGGTTTCAATAAAGATCATGCCTTTTCTTGGCGTACGTCAGTGGCGTAGTTCGACTATAGCCATTCAATCAAGGTCGAGCAACGACAAACTCGAGCCGCACCCACATGATCTTCTGCGCGTCGTAAATTGCATTCGCGCTATCCTGCACATCCTGAACCTGGACGCTTTTCCATGCTGGTTATCTCCAACAACGTGCACCTACCGGATGCCGAGATCGAATTGACCGCCATCCGCGCCCAGGGCGCCGGTGGGCAGAACGTCAATAAGGTTTCCAGCGCGATGCACCTGCGCTTTGACATCCCGGCCTCGTCCTTGCCCGAATTCTACAAGGAGCGGCTGCTGGCGCTACGCGACAGTCGCATCACGAGCGACGGCGTATTGATCATCAAGGCACAGCAATACCGCACGCAGGAAGCCAATCGCGCCGATGCGCTGGAGCGGCTGGTGGAGTTGATCCTCAGCGCCACCAAAGTCGAGAAGAAGCGCCGTCCGACCAAGCCGACCCTTGGTTCGAAGAAGCGTCGGCTGGAGTCGAAGACCAAGCGCGGCAGCATCAAGGCCGGGCGCGGTAAGGTGGATTTCTAACGGGTGGCGCGCTCTTCGCGATACTTCGGCGCCTGGCGGTACAAGTAGACGCTCAACGCCAAACCGCTCAATGCGGCGAGGGCGGCGAACAGGAAGATCGAGGCAAAACCAAAACCCGCCGCAATCGCACCGGCCAGTGGCCCGGTAATCCCCAGCGACAAATCGATGAACAGCGAATAAGCCCCCACCGCGGCACCACGGCTGGAGGCTGGCACCAGGTTCACCGCTTCCACGCCCAGCGCCGGGAACACCAGCGAGAAGCCGAAGCCACTCAGCGCCGCACCGGCCAACGCCCAATTGGCGTCCGGCGCGAGCCATAGCAGCAGCAAGCCCAGGGTTTCCACCGACAGGCAGGCAATCGCCACGCGAAACCCGCCGAGGCGGTTGATCAGGTTGCCGAACAGCAGGCGCGCACCAATGAAGCTGGCACCGAACAGGCTCAGGCACAGCACCGCGTTCGACCAATGCTGGGTCGCGTAATACAGGGTGATGAAGGTGGCGATGGTGCCAAAACCGATCGAGCCCAGCGCCAGGCCGCAACCGTGGGGCAACACCCGGCCCAGCACATGCATGAACGGCAGGCGTTCACCGACGACAATCGGCGCGGCGGTTTTCGGCCAGGCCAGCGCCAGGCCCAGCACGGCCAGCAGCACAATGCTCACGCCCATGCTCCACAAGCCCAATTTAGACACCAGCCACACGCCAAACGGAGCGCCGATGGCAATGGCGCCGTAACTGGCAATGCCGTTCCAGGAGATGACCTTGGCCGTGTTTGCCGCGCCGACCCGGCCGATGCCCCAGCCGATCGAGCCGGAGCCCACCAGGCTTTCCGCGCTGCCGAGGATCAGGCGGCCGATCAGCAGGCTGATGAGGCTGAGCATTGGCAGGCTTTGGGTCCAGGCCGACACCAGCATGAACACACCGCTCAAACCGCAGCCGGCGAGGCCGTACATCACCGCCAGTTTGCTGCCCTTGTTGTCGATAATGCGCCCGGCGTAAGGCCGACTGAGCAGGGTGGCCAGGTATTGCACGCTGATCACCAGCCCGGCGATCACCGCGCCGAAGCCCAAGTCACTGTGGACGTAGCCCGGCAATACGGCCAGGGGAATGCCGATGTTGAGGTAGCCGATGAAGGTGAACAGGACGATGGAAACGACTTGCAGCGTGACCGCCAGGGGGCGCTGGTTTTCTGACATGGGTAAAAGTCCACGGGGCAGCAGGATAGATAGGCTGCTTATGATAGCGGCGCGAAGGGCGGGCGGTCGTGGAAAAGTAAAACTATTTGCCGGGCGGGGGGAGTCAGGGTTTGGCGGGGGCGACCAGTTGCGTGGTGACCAGGGCGGCGAGGGCATTTTCTTCGCTGCCGAAACGGGCCAGCAGGGCGGCTTGTTTTTCAGGGGAGAGGCGATTCCAGATCTCGATCATCTTCTCGGCGGTGCCGATCAGGACGCTGGCCTGGGTGTCGGAAAATTCGTTGGTCATGGCGGGGGACTCGGGGTTCAGGCGGTGTGGAAAGCGCATGTTAGCGCTTTCCACACGGTCTGGCATTGCAGGTGGATCAGTCTTCGCTGTCAGTCTTTCGACGGTCAGTGGCTTCTTTCGGCTCAGGCTGTTGGGCACTGGCTTGTTGCGGGGTTGTCTGCTCAGTTTCGTGCAGGCTTGGGAAGGGGAGATTAGGGATCTCGTGCATGTTTCGCGCTCCTCGCAAAGTCTGTTGATAGATCTGGTAGATCCGCGCTTTTAAAAAGCTTGGGCAGGATACAGCAGGACAAATGACAAACAGACTTTTATCTGGGATTTCTGCGACCAATGGCCGCAGGGGAGGGCGAAACGCAAAAGATCGAAGTCCCTAGATGATCGTTCCATGCGCTGCGTGGGAATGCCTCACTGGGCGCTCTGCGTCCGCTTTGGGACGCGGAGCGTCCCGGGCTGCATTCCCACGCGGAGCGTGGGAACGATCGGTGCTGAGGAAGGTTATTTGCAGACTTCAGCAATGGCTTCAGCCAGCAACGCCAGCCGCGTTGCATCAATTCCCGCCACGTTGGCCCGGCCGGAGTTGACCATGTACACGCTGTGATGATCGCGCAGCTGTTTAACCTGTTCCGCCGTCAATCCGGTGTAGGAGAACATCCCGCGTTGCACGCCGATATGCGCAAAGCGTTCGCGCAAGCCGTGCGGTTCCAGGGCTTCGACCAGGCCGCTGCGCAGTTGCGCGATACGCAAGCGCATGGCTTCCACTTCGTCGGCCCAGAGGCTTTTCAGCTCCGGGTCGCCAAGGATGGTCGCCACCACGGCCGCGCCGTGATCCGGTGGCGTCGACCACAGGTTGCGGGCGATGTTGGCCAGTTGGCTGCGGATATCCACCAGTTTGTCGGCGGTTTTCGCGCAGACAATCAGTGCGCCGGTGCGATCGCGGTACAGGCCGAAGTTCTTCGAGCACGAGCTGGTGATCAGCACTTCCGGCAGCGCATTGGCGAACAACCGGGTGGACCACGCGTCTTGTTCCAGGCCATCACCAAAACCCTGGTAGGCGAAGTCGATCAGCGGCAATAGCTCGCGGCGACGGACCACGTCCAGCACCCGACGCCAATCGTCATGGGACAGGTCGAAACCGGTCGGGTTGTGGCAGCAGGCGTGCAGCAACACCACGTCGCCCTTGGGCGCTTCGTTGAGCACCGCGAGCATGGCGTCGACGTCGAGGCGATTGTCGCTGCCCACGTACGGGTAGTGACTGACCTTGACCCCGGCCGTGGCGAAAATCGTTTCATGGATCGGCCAGGTCGGGTTGCTCAACCAGACGCCACGGCCCGGCAGCATGTGCGCGATAAAGTCCGCGCTCAAGCGCAGCGCACCAGTGCCACCCGGGGTCTGGGTGACGCCGGCCCGTTGCTCAGCGATCAGTGCCGAATCGGCGCCGAGCACCAGCTCGTTCATGACTTTGCCGAATGCCGGATCGCCATGGCCACCGATGTAGGTCTTGGTGGTCTGGCGATCCACCAGTCGCGCCTCGGCGAGCTTCACCGCTTGCGGAATCGGCGTCAGGCCCTGGGCGTCTTTGTAGACCCCCACGCCCAGGTCAAATTTGCGCGGGTTGGGGTCCTGCGCATAGGCCTCCATCAGGCCGAGAATCGGGTCGCCGGGTACTCGGCCGATGGCGTCGAAATGCATTATTTGCGGCCCTCGGCATCCTTGGCCACGTCGTCAGTGCGCGCAGCCATGATGAAGTCGTTGCGGTGCAGTCCCTTGATGGAGTGGCTCCACCAGGTCACGGTGACTTTGCCCCACTCGGTCAACAGGCCCGGGTGGTGACCTTCGGCTTCGGAGATTTCACCGACCGCGTTGGTAAACGCCAGGGCGTGCTTGAAATTCTTGAACAGGAAAACTTTTTCCAGCTGCATCACGCTGTCGCGCACTTCGATGTTCCAGTCAGGGATCTGTTTGATCAGTACCGGCAACTCTTCGTCGCTGACCTGAGGGGCGCCGGCTTGGCAGGCTTCGCAGTGGGCTTGGTTCAAAGTGGACATGGTCTGTTTCCTGTATCGGATGTTTTTTATATCGGTCGTCAATGCCGTCACGCTAAACCAAAGTCGCGACGACTGACAGACTCACTTGTGAGTAAAAGTCGCGGTTCACGCGGCCTTCGGTTTGGGTGGGAATTTCGGTGCGTGCAAGCCCAGCTGCATGCCTTGCTTGACCATGCCCATGATGTCTTCGTGGGCCACGTCGAACAGGCGCTTGAGGTTGGGCAGCACAAAGTACAGCGGCTGCAGGATGTCGATGCGATACGGCGTGCGCATGCATTCCAGCGGATCGAAGGCCTGGTGTTCTGGCTCATCCGACATGCAATAAACAGTTTCCTTGGGCGAGGACAGGATGCCACCGCCGTAGATGCGCAGGCCTTGCGGGGTGTCGACCATGCCGAACTCGATGGTCATCCAGTACAGGCGCGCCAGGTACACGCGTTCTTCCTTGGTGGCCTGTAGGCCAAGTTTGCCGTAGGTGTGGGTAAATTCGGCAAACCAGGGGTTGGTCAGCAGCGGGCAGTGGCCAAAGATCTCGTGGAAAATGTCCGGCTCTTGCAGGTAATCCAGCTCTTCACGGGTACGAATAAAGGTCGCTACCGGAAACTGCTTGCTGGCGAGCAATTCGAAGAATGTCTGGAAGGGGATCAGCGCCGGGACTCGGGCAACCTGCCAGCCGGTGGTTTCACCGAGGACTTTGTTGATCTCGCCGAGTTGCGGAATGCGGTCGTGGGGCAGACCGAGTTTTTCGATACCGTCCAGGTATTCCTGGCACGCACGACCCTCAATCACCTTCAGTTGACGAGTGATCAGCGTGTTCCACACCGCATGTTCTTCGGCGGGGTAGTCGATAAAACCTTGCGCATCGGGCTCGCGGGCCACGTATTGCGTCTGCTTCATGCTGCTCTCCTGCTAGGGGGAATTCGTTCTTGTTATGTACAGCTATGGACCTAGAGATACCCCAAGGCGTGCGGTGATGCAGCAGGTGGTTTGCGTCGCGCGTAGGAAAAATCTGTGCTTTTCGTAAAGTTTTCGTTACGGAATGGCTGCTGTGGCGCAGGTATTGAGTTTTCCGGGTTTGAAAAGCGCTCTGGCTGTCACATAATCTTGACGACTAACTGAGCACTCCCGCAGAAATTTTCCGGCGGTGAGCCTCGATCACTCTGTTCAGGCTCTTTATATGCGTATCAAAGTCCACTGCCAAAACCGCATCGGCATCCTGCGTGACATTCTCAACCTGCTGGTGGAATACGGGATCAACGTCGCGCGCGGCGAGGTTGGCGGTGAACATGGCAACGCGATCTACCTGCACTGTCCGAACCTGATCAATATCCAGTTCCAGGCGCTGCGTCCTAAATTCGAGGCGATTGCCGGGGTATTCGGTGTCAAGCGGGTAGGGCTGATGCCCAGCGAGCGTCGGCACATGGAGTTGAACGCGTTGCTCGGTGCCCTGGAGTTCCCGGTGCTGTCGATCGACATGGGCGGTTCCATCGTGGCGGCCAACCGGGCGGCGGCGCAGTTGCTCGGGGTGCGGGTGGACGAGGTGCCGGGGATTCCCTTGTCCCGGTACGCCGAGGACTTCGACTTGCCGGAACTGGTGCGCGCCAACAAATCGCGGATCAATGGCCTGCGGGTCAAGGTGAAGGGCGATGTGTTTCTCGCCGACATCGCCCCGCTGCAATCGGAGCACGACGACAGCGAGGCCATGGCCGGCGCGGTATTGACCTTGCACCGGGCCGACCGGGTGGGTGAGCGCATCTATAACGTGCGCAAGCAAGAGTTGCGCGGTTTCGACAGCATTTTCCAGAGCTCGAAAGTCATGGCAGCGGTGGTGCGCGAAGCCCGGCGCATGGCGCCTCTGGATGCGCCGCTATTGATCGAAGGCGAAACCGGCACCGGCAAAGAGCTGCTGGCCCGGGCCTGTCATCTGGCGAGCCCTCGCGGCCAGTCGCCGCTGATGGCGCTCAATTGCGCGGGTCTCCCGGAGTCCATGGCCGAGACCGAGTTGTTCGGTTACGGCCCCGGCGCCTTCGAAGGCGCGCGGGCCGAGGGCAAGCTTGGGCTGCTGGAACTGACGGCGGGCGGTACGCTGTTTCTCGATGGCGTCGGCGAGATGAGCCCGCGCTTGCAGGTGAAATTGCTGCGCTTCTTGCAGGACGGTTGCTTCCGCCGTGTCGGCAGTGATGAAGAGGTGTATCTCGACGTGCGGGTGATCTGCGCCACGCAAGTAGACCTGTCGGAGCTCTGTGCGCGCGGCGAGTTTCGCCAGGATTTGTATCACCGCTTGAACGTACTGTCGTTGCACATCCCGCCGCTGCGCGAATGCCTCGACGGTTTGACGCCGCTGGTAGAGCACTTCCTCGATCAGGCCAGCCGGCAGATCGGCTGCCCATTGCCGAAACTGGCGCCGGCGGCCATGGAACGGCTTAGTCATTACCATTGGCCGGGCAATGTCCGGCAGTTGGAAAACGTACTGTTCCAGGCGGTTTCCCTGTGCGAGGGCGGGACGGTCAAGGTCGAGCATATTCGCCTGCCGGATTACGGCGTGCGTCAGCCGCTTGGCGATTTCTCGCTGGAAGGCGGGCTGGATGCGATTGTCGGGCGCTTTGAAAAAGCGGTGCTGGAGCGCTTGTACTCAGAACATCCGAGCAGTCGGCAGCTGGGTAAGCGGTTGGGGGTTTCGCACACCACGATTGCCAATAAGTTGCGTGAGTACGATGTCGGTAAAGACATCACCTGAAGATGACCGATCGTTCCCACGCTCTGCGTGGGAATGCAGCCCGGGACGCTCCGCGTCCCCAAAGCGGACGCAGAGCGTCCATTGAGGCATTCCCACGCGGAGCGTGGGAACGATCATGGACCAGGGGTTTGCCGCGAAGCGGCATAACACCGCCGGTTTTTCGACTTCGACACAATCCTCCTATCCCCCTCAAAACCCCTCAAGTCCTTTGTTTGCCGGGCCCGGCGCCGTCAGAAAAAAGTTGGTCTGCAAATTGCTTAAGGCTCAGCAGTACAGCAGTGGGCGGCAAACGTCCGGCATGCAGAGGAAAGAGTGTGGACAAGTACCTTTATGTGGCAATGACCGGCGCCAGCCAGAATGCACTGGCGCAGAAGGCTCATGCGAACAACCTGGCGAACATCTCCACCAATGGTTTTCAAAAGGACCTGGAGCAGGCCCGTTCGATGCCGGTGTTTGGTGACAGCTTTCCGGCGCGTGCCTATGCGATGTCCGAACGCCCGGCCACCGACTTCTCGCCAGGTTCGATGGTGGAAACCGGTCGTGACCTCGACGTCGCCGTGGCCGGCAACGGCTGGATCGCCGTGCAGACGCCCGATGGCGGTGAAAGCTACGTGCGCACCGGCAGCCTGAACATTGACGCCCTGGGCGTTTTGCGCGCCGGCAATGGGATGCCGGTGATGGGCAATGGCGGGCCGATTGCCGTGCCGCCCGAGCAGAAAATCGAAGTGGGCGAGGACGGCACCATCAGCATTCGTTCGATGGGCGAAGGTCCGCGAGTGATGGCCGAAATCGACCGCATCAAACTGGTCAACCCTGACCTGAAGAACATGACCAAAGGCCTGGATGGTTCGATCCACACCAAAGACGGCAAGCCGGCGCAAGCCGATGCGGGCGTCAAGCTGGTGTCCGGGTTCCTGGAGTCGAGCAACGTCAATGCCGTGGAAGAGATGACGTCGGTGCTGGCTTTGTCGAAGCAATTCGAGCTGCACATCAAGATGATGAACACCGCCAAAGACGATGACCAGGCCATGGCTCGGGTCTTGCAGATCACCTAATTACCAGAACGTCGCGCCGTAAAACAGGCGCACGAGGAGAATCGAAATGCTTCCGGCTCTATGGGTTGCCAAAACAGGTCTGTCCGCCCAGGACACCAACCTGACCACCATTTCCAACAACCTGGCGAACGTATCGACCACGGGTTTCAAACGTGATCGCGCCGAGTTCCAGGACTTGCTGTACCAGATCAAACGCCAGCCTGGCGCCCAGTCGACCCAGGACAGCGAACTGCCGTCCGGCCTGCAATTGGGTACCGGTGTGCGCATCGTCGGCACCCAGAAGAACTTCTCCGCCGGCAGCTTGCAAACCACCGAGCAGCCGCTGGACCTGGCGGTCGACGGTCGCGGTTTCTTCCAGATCCTGCAACCGGATGGCACCACGTCCTACACCCGTGACGGTACTTTCCACCTCGACTCCAATGGCCAGATCGTCAACGCCAGCGGTTTCGCTCTGGAGCCGGCGATTGTCATCCCGAACAACGCCCAGACTTTCACCGTCGGCACTGACGGCACGGTGTCCATCACCGTTCCCGGCAACCCGGCTTCCCAGGTGATCGGCAACCTGCAAACCGCCGACTTCATCAACCCGGCCGGTCTGCAAGCAGTGGGTAACAACCTGTTCCTGGAAACCGCCGCCAGCGGCGCGCCGCAAGTCGGCACACCGGGCCTGAACGGTTTCGGCACCACGCTGCAGAACACCCTGGAAGGTTCCAACGTGAGCACCGTTGAAGAGATGGTCAACATGATCACCACTCAGCGTGCCTACGAGATGAACTCCAAGGTGATCTCCACCGCCGACCAGATGCTCTCGTTCGTAACGCAGAATCTGTAATCAAGTCTATGGGGCGGCCATAAGGTCGCCAGCAACACCGTGAGGTAGGGTCATGAATCGCTTTGTATCTGTTGTGGCACTGAGTGGGGTGGTCGCGCTCGCGGGCTGCGTCGCGCCGACGGCCAAGCCCAATGACCCTTACTACGCCCCGGTGTTGCCGCGCACGCCGTTGCCGGCGGCCGCCAATAATGGCTCGATCTACCAGGCCGGTTTCGAACAGAACCTGTACAGCGACCGCAAGGCATTCCGGGTCGGTGACATCATCACCATCACCCTGAACGAGAAGACCCAGGCCAGCAAAGGCGCCAACTCGCAGATCGGCAAGACCAGCAAGACCGGCATCGGCCTGTCGTCGCTGTTCGGTGGCGGCTTGAGCACCAATAACCCGGTAGGCAGCGGCGACCTGAGCCTGGACGTCGGCTACAGCGGCGACCGTGCCACCAACGGCGCCAGCAAATCCGGCCAGAGCAACAGCCTGACCGGTTCGATCACCGTGACCGTCGCCGACGTCTTGCCCAACGGCATCATTGCCGTGCGCGGCGAGAAGTGGATGACGCTCAACTCCGGTGATGAGCTGGTGCGGATTGCCGGTCTGGTACGCGCCGACGATATCGCTACCGATAACACCGTGTCGTCGACCCGCGTCGCCGATGCACGTATCACCTATTCGGGCACCGGCGCGTTTGCCGATGCGAGTCAGCCAGGCTGGTTCGACCGTTTCTTCCTCAGCCCGCTGTTCCCTTTCTAGGTGGCTACGTTGAACTTCAAAAGTCTCATTGTTGCCGCCCTGTTGCTGTCCGCAGCGTTCACCGCTCAAGCCGAGCGGCTGAAGGACATCGCCAGCATCTCCGGCGTGCGGACCAACCAATTGATCGGTTACGGCCTGGTGGTCGGGCTTAACGGTACCGGCGACCAGACGACCCAGACCCCGTTCACCCTGCAGACCTTCAACAACATGCTCTCGCAGTTCGGCATCAAGGTGCCGCCGGGTTCGGGCAACGTGCAGTTGAAGAACGTCGCGGCGGTGTCGATCAGTGCGGATCTGCCGGCGTTTGCCAAGCCGGGTCAGCAGGTCGACATCACGGTGTCGTCCATCGGTAACTCCAAGAGCCTGCGCGGCGGCACCTTGCTGCTGACGCCGCTTAAAGGTATCGACGGCAACGTCTACGCCATCGCCCAGGGCAACCTGGTGGTCGGCGGTTTCGATGCCGAAGGTCGCGACGGTTCGAAGATCACCGTCAACGTTCCGTCGGCCGGTCGAATCCCTGGCGGTGCGTCGGTCGAGCGTTCGGTGCCGAGCGGTTTCAACCAGGGCAATAGCCTGACGCTGAACCTCAACCGTTCCGACTTCACCACCGCCAAGCGCGTGGTCGACAAGATAAACGACCTGCTCGGCCCCGGCGTGGCCCAGGCCATCGACGGCGGTTCGATCCGCGTCACCGCGCCACTGGATCCGAGCCAGCGCGTCGACTACCTGTCGATCCTGGAAAACCTTGAAGTCGATCCGGGCCAGGCGGTGGCGAAAGTCATCATCAACTCGCGCACCGGCACCATCGTGATCGGCCAGAACGTCAAGGTTTCTCCAGCCGCCGTGACCCACGGCAGCCTGACCGTGACCATCACCGAAGACCCGATCGTCAGCCAGCCCGGCCCTCTGTCCAACGGGCAGACGGCGGTCGTGCCGCGCTCGCGGGTCAACGCCCAGCAGGAAGCCAAGCCAATGTTCAAGTTCGGCCCGGGCACCACCCTCGACGAGATCGTGCGTGCGGTGAACCAGGTCGGCGCGGCGCCGGGTGACTTGATGGCCATCCTTGAAGCACTGAAACAGGCCGGCGCGCTGCAAGCCGACCTGATCGTGATCTGAGGACGACGACCATGGTGGATATGCGCAAAGGCGCTTTGGTTGGCACCGGCGATTCGGGTTCGTACTCGGACCTTAACCGCCTGAACCAACTGAAAGTCGGCGACAAGAACAGCGAAGGCAACATGCGTAAAGTTGCGCAGGAATTCGAATCGCTGTTCCTCGGTGAAATGCTCAAGTCCATGCGCTCCGCCACTGACGAGTTGGGCAAGGACAATCCGCTCAACACGCCAGCCGCCAAGCAATACCAGGAAATGTCCGACCAGCAGTTGGCCGTTTCCATGTCCCGCGAGGGCGGCGGTATTGGTCTGGCGGACGTGTTGTTGCGCCAGATGTCGAAGAACAAACCGCTGGCGCCGGGTGAAGCCGCTGCCAACTCGGCAGCCAAGCAGGACGCGGCGAAAGCCAAGGCCGAGGCGATCATCACGCCGGTGGCTGCCGGCACAACTGCCACCAATGGTCCGTTGTCGCGCCTCAATGGCGAGCGTCCGTTGTGGGCTTCGCGCGGGGTCAAGGCGCCGACGGCGACCGCCGCTCACAGCAATGACGTGGCGCTGCTCAACCAGCGCCGCCTGGCCTTGCCGCCGAAACTGGCCGACCGCTTGCTCGCCGGCCTGGTGCCGTCCACCGCGACCGCCGCCACGGCTGCGGCAACGACCCTCAAGAATGTTTTGCCAGAGCGCGCCACGGCCATGACGACCGGCGCCGGCCCGCTGTACAACGGCGATTGGCTGGCCTCGGCAACGTCTGCGGCGTCGGGCGGGCAGATGCAGATTTACGGCCGTGCCATGGCGCAGATTCCGTTGGCGCCGGCGAAGAAAGCGTTCAGTTCCGCCGACGAATTCGTCAACACCATGTTGCCGATGGCCAAGGAAGCCGCCGACCGCATCGGCGTCGATCCGCGTTACCTGGTGGCCCAGGCCGCCCTGGAAACCGGTTGGGGCAAATCGGTCATGCGCGCTCAGGATGGCAGCAGCAGTCACAACCTGTTCGGCATCAAGACCGGCAGCAGTTGGAAGGGCGATTCGGCACGGGCAATCACCAGCGAATTCAGGGATGGCGCGATGGTCAAGGAGACGGCGGAGTTCCGCTCCTATGCCTCGTACAAGGACAGCTTCCACGACCTTGTGACGTTGCTGCAATCCAATAATCGCTATCAAGATGTGGTGAAGTCGGCCGATAACCCAGAACAGTTTGTGCGCGAGTTGCAAAAGGCCGGTTATGCAACCGACCCGAACTACGCCAACAAGATTTCGCAGATAGCCAAGCAGATGACGAGTTACCAAAACTACGCTGCGGCGGGCGCTACCACCACGCCTTTATAGGCACAAGGCATAAGGTCTGAACCATGAGTTTGCTCAATATCGGGATGTCGGGTCTGGCGGCTAGCCAATCCTCTTTGGCTGTCACGGGCAACAACATTGCCAACGTCGACACCGCCGGTTACTCGCGTCAGCAAACCGTGCAGGGCACCAAGGCCTCGCAGCAGTACGGGAATGTTTTCATCGGCACTGGCACGACCCTGGCGGATGTGCGCCGGGTGTACAACGCCTACCTCGATTCCCAGTTGCAGACCGCCACTTCGCTCAACAGCGAAGCCGCTTCGTTCCAGGCCCAGGCCACGCCGCTGGATGCGTCGCTGTCGGACGTCAACACCGGCCTGACCGGCGTGTTGCAGAAATTCTTCACCTCGATGCAGGGTGTCTCGACCTCGGCGACCGACGATACGTCCCGTCAGTCGGTGCTGACCGGTGCCCAGGCGTTGAGCAATCGTTTCAATACCATTGCCAAACAGTTGAACGACCAGAACACCACCATCAATGGCAGTCTGTCGGACATGGCGGCCCAGGTGAACAAGCTGGCCACCGCGATTGCCGGCCTGAACCAGAAGATCGGCGAAGTCTCCACCAGCGGCGGCCAGCCCAACGATTTGCTCGATTCCCGTAACGAAGCGGTGCGCCAACTGTCCGAGTTGACCGGTGCGCAAGTCGTCGAGCGCGGTACCAGCTACGACATCTATGTCGGCAGCGGCCAGCCATTGGTGATGGGCAACACCACCAATACCCTGGAAACCGCCCCGAGCAAGGACGACCCGACGCGCATGGGCCTGCAGATGAACCGCGGCTCCAGCACCATCGACATCACGTCAGTGATCAGCGGTGGCGAAATCGGCGGCCTGCTGACCTACCGCAAGGAAGTACTCGACCCGTCGCTCAATGAGTTGGGGCGAGTGGCGTTGGTAATTGCGGACCAGATGAACAGCCAGCAAGCGCAAGGCATCGACAAGAACGGCGATTTCGGCGCGGCCATTTTCAACAACATCAACAGTGCCGCGCTGATCAGTCAGCGCAGCATCGGCAATGCGAGCAACAGTGCCGGTTCCGGCAACCTCGATGTCACCATCAAGGACACCGGCAAGCTGACCACCAGCGATTATTCGGTGACGTTCACCAGTCCCACCGCGTACAGCGTCAAGCGTTCCGATGGTACTGACATGGGTTCCTTCAACACCGGGACCACGCCGCCGCCAGTGATCGACGGTTTCACCCTGTCGCTCAACGGCGGTGCCTTGAGCGCCGGTGACAGCTTCAAGATCACCCCGACTCGCGGTGCCGCGGCCAGCATTCAGATGGTACTGAGCGACCCGAAAAAGATCGCGGCGGCCGCTCCGTTGACCGGCGTCACCAGCGCGGCTAACGGCGGCACCTACACCCAGCCAACGCTCAGCAGCACCCTGGACATCTACAACCCGGCGTCCCAGGCGGAATTGCAGTCGGCGCTGAAAAATTCGACCCCGGTCAAACTGTCGTTCGGTGCCGCCAGCGGTGGCAGCCAGACTTACACCCTGAGCGACGCCCAAGGTAACCCGTTGGGTAGCGGCACCATCGTGCCGGGCCAGAGCAATACCCTGAACCTGAAAGTGGGCATGGTCGACGCCAGCGGCAACGCGATCACGGACGGCGGCACCCCGCCGATCCAGAAAACCTTCACCGTGCAGACCACCGTAGGCGGTACGCCGAAGGCCAACGAAAGCTTCACGATTTCCCTGACCGGCGCGTCCTCCTCGGACAACCGCAACGCGCAATCTTTGGTAGCGCTGCAAACCAAACAGACCGTGGATACCGGTTCGGCGAGCAAGGGCATCAGCCTGACCGACGCCTACAGCAAACTGGTGACCAACGTCGGTACCCAGGCTGCCCAGGGCAAGTCCGACGCCGCTGCCACCTCGGCGATCCTGACCCAGGCCAAGGGCGCGCGTGATTCGCTCTCCGGGGTCAACCTGGATGAAGAAACCGGCAACCTGGTCAAATACCAGCAGTACTACACCGCCTCGTCGCAGATCATCAAAGCGGCGCAGGAAACTTTCAGCACGCTGATCAACAGCCTTTAAGGAGTCGTAATTCATGCGCATTGCTACCGCCCAGTATTACGAAACAACCGCTGCCAACTATCAGCGCAACTTCAACAACGCCATTGCCACCAGTGCTGAAGCCAGTAGCCTGCAACGCATCAACACCGCCTCCGATGATCCGATCGGTGCCGGGCGTTTGCTCTCCCTCGGCCAGCAGAGCGCGGATCTTGAGCAGTACACCACCAACATCAGCAGCACCAAGAGCGCGCTGAGCCTTCAGGAAACCACCCTGACGTCCATCGGCACGGCGTTGCAACGCGCCAAGGAACTCGGCCTCGCCGCGAACAACGGTATTGCTACCGACTCGGATCGCAAGGCCTATGCGGCGGAGCTCGGCCAGATTCAGTCACAAGTTTTGGGCCTGATGAACTCCAAGGATGCGGACGGCAACTACCTGTTTTCCGGCTCGAAGACCGACACCGCGCCTTACTCGCAGAATTCCGACGGTACCTACAGCTACAACGGCAACCAGACCAGCATCAACCTGGGCGTTGGCGACGGCATGACGGTTGCCACCAACACCACGGGTTGGGACGCGTTCCAGCAGACCATCAACACCAGCCGCACCCAGACCAACATGACCGCTCCGGCGGTGGATGACGGTCGCGTGGTTCTGTCCAACGGTACGGTCGGCACTGCAGCGACCTACAACGCCAAATTTACCGGTGGCGAGCCGTACACTGTCAGTTTCCTGAGCAGCACCCAGCTGAAAATCACCGATGCCCTGGGCAACGACGTCACCGCCGAAGCCAGCAAGAGCGGCGTGATCAGCAACAGCAACGGCGCTAATCAGCAGATCAGTTTCCGTGGCGTTGATCTGCAACTGAACATCAACCTCAAGGCGGGTGATGCCGCCAACCCGGATGCCGCTATCGCCGGTCACACCTTCAAGTTGTCGGCCACGGCGGACACGTTTAACACCTCGCGCAGCCCGGGCAACGCGTCGACCGCGGTCGTCACCGGTGCCACCATCACCGACCCGACGGCCTACAACAGTGCCTTCCCGGCGGGCGGGGCGATCCTCAAGTTCACCAGCGCCACGGCCTTCGACCTGTATGCCGCGCCGGTCACCGCCGACAGCCGGCCGGTGTCGTCCGGCACCGTGGCCGGCAGCAATGCCACCGCTGCGGGCGTGACCTTCGCGCTGGGCGGCGGTGCCCCGGCAGCGGGTGATCAGTTCGTGGTCCAGCCCAACAATCACCAGACTCAGAACGTGCTCGACACACTGGGCAAGATGATGAACGCCATGACGGCGCCGATCGACGGTAATGACGTCGCCAAGCAGCAGTTTCAAGGCGCCATGGAAGCGGCCCTCGGTAACCTCGACAGCGCCAGCAATCAGATCGGTACTGCCGTCACCTCCATTGGTGCCCGCGGTCAGACCCTGGACACTCAAAGCTCCACCAACTCAAGCCTGAGCATGGCGAACACCACGACCCAGGGGGCGATTCGCGATTCCGACCCTGCCGAAGTCATGACCCGCCTGACCTTGCAGCAAACCATGCTGCAAGCGGCGCAACTGGCGTTCAGCAAGATCTCCTCGCTGGGCCTGTTCAACAAGATCTAACGGTGTCGGGCGCGCAAGCGCCCGTTAGCCTGACCCTTCAATAGTCATCGTCTTTTAGCGGTTTCAAGGGCTCGCTTTCCTGAGCGGGCTCGCACCGCCTGTGAGCCCGCCGTGAATTCACTCCCCCTTGTCAGCCTGGTCATTCCTGCCTTCAACCCGCGCTTCTTCGAACGGGCGTTGCGCAGTGCCATGAGCCAGGGCTACGGCAATCTCGAAATCATCGTCTGCGACGACAGTCGCGGTCATGAGATCGAGGACATTGTCACCTCGCTGAGCGAGCAGACCGGCGTGGCGGCGCGCTACGTGCGTAACCCGCGGACCCTGGGGCTGGTGGGTAACCTGGCGCAGTGTCTGGAGGAAGCGCAAGGCGAGTTCATCAAATTTCTGTGTGACGATGATCAGCTGTTCTCGACCTGTATCGAGCGTCAGGCCCACGTGCTCGCCCATCTTGAAGAGGTCAATCTGGTATTGGCCCAGCGCCTGTTCTGGGACGCGGATGATCTGGCCCTGCCTTCGCGGCTTGAAAATACGCCGCTGTCACCGTTGTGCGGCTTGTTCAAGGGCGAGGACCTGCTGGCGATTTTCGAGAACTTCCCGGTCAATATCCTCGGTGGTTTCAGCAATGCGCTGTTCCGTCGTCGCGATGTGCTGGAGTTGTTGCCAGCCTTGACCCAGGCGGGTCACTGTTTTGTCGCGAGCCTCGATTTTGCCTTGTATGTGTGCCTGCTGCGCCGTGGCAACGTCGTGGTCTCCAATCACGTGCTGAGTGTCGAACGCCTGTATCCAGAGCGCTTGAGTGGCCAGCAACCGATGAAGGATGCCCTGGAAGTCGAGCGCCAGTGGGTCTTGCAGATGCTCAAGGCGCGCAGCGGCGAATCGGCGCCGGCCCCCGGCTGGGTGCGCTACCTGCCACTGACCAAGGCTGACGAGTTGCCGCGTGTCTGGGAAGAGTTGCCCCTGAGCCGAACCCTGGGCACCAAGCAGAGCAATCAGGAGTGGCATGTCGGCGTCAACAGTGTCAGTTTTTCCGAGCTGTATGCGCAGTGGCTGTCCTGTCGTACCTTGACTGACGGGCAGCGCAAGCAGTTGCCGGATGCCCTGGCGAGTTGGCCGTACAACCCTAAAATCGTCCCGATCATTGTCGATAGCCTCGGCAGCCGCTCGGCCCTTGAGTTCACCTTGGAGTCGTTGGCTGCGCAGGATTACGCACCCGAACTGACCCTGGTGCTGTCCACCTCCTGCACCGAGGCTGAACTGGATGGGCGGGTGTTCCGCTTGCCACTGCAAGATGACTGGCAGCAGCAAGTCAATGATCTGCTGCCGCAACTCGACGGGGCTGACTGGTTCTATCTGCTGCGTGCGGGCGACCGTCTGATTCCGCCGGCCTTGCTGGCGATGGCGGAGCGAATTGCCCTCACGCCCGCGCTGACGTGCCTGTACAGCGACGAAGGCAGTTTGCTGCAGGGCGAGTCTGCCAGCCCGGCGTTCAAGCCCGACTTTAACCTGGACCTCATGCGCAGCTACCCCTACGTCGGCAGGGCCCTGGCGTTCGAGCGCGAAGGTTTCCTGGCCCTGGGCGGTTTTCATTCCAGTTACGGCGAGTTGGCTCCCCACGATGTGCTCTGGCGCATGGTCGAGCATAAAGGCCCGCAGGTGATCGGCCATGTGGCCGAGGTCTTGCTGGAATCGACGTTCGACCTGGCGAAGTGGCTGTCACTGCCCGAAGTGGTCGACACCAACCCGCTGGTGCTCGAAGCTCACCTGGATCGGCTGGGGATCGCCCATGGCATTCGCAGCGGTAGCTCGGCGCTGCTCAATCGGGTCGATTATCAGCATGTGGCTCGGCCGCTGGTATCGATCATCATCGTCTGCAAGGACCATGTCATGGCCTTGCAGCGCTGTATTGAAAGCCTGCTGGAAAAGACCCTCTACAGCGAATATGAACTGCTGCTGGTGGACAACGGCAGCGAGAGTGTCGAGGCGCGGGAATGGCTGGCCGGCATGGCGCAGCTGGGTGGTGAGCGGGTCCGTGTGCTCAGCTATCCGGCCCAGGGCAATGGCGCCGCAGTGCGCAACTTCGCCGTCGAACAGGCCCGGGGCGACTATGTCCTGCTGCTCAACCCTTACACGGTGATCGTCGACGGCGACTGGCTGAGTGAGCTGCTCAATCACGCGCAACGTCCGGAAGTCGGCGTGGTCGGTGCCAAGTTGTTCAACCCGGATGGTCGCGTGTTGCACGCCGGCCTGATCCTGGGTCTGCAAGGGCCCGCCGGTGTGCCGTTTCACGGTGAGCCGGTGCACGCGTCGGGGTACATGTACCGCTTGCAGGCCGCTCACGATTTAAGCGCGGTCGGCAGCGATTGCCTGATGATCCGCAAAAGCATTTTTGACGCGGTCGGTGGTCTGGACGAGCAGAACCTTGCGCTATCGCTCAGTGATGTCGACCTGTGCCTGCGTGTCGGTCGCGACGGTTACCTGGTGGTCTGGACGCCGTTTGCACGATTGGCGTTGGGCGTCCAGCCGGCCGTGGCGGCGCAGGCCTCGGATGACGCGTTGCGCAGCCAGGAGCAGGAAGTGTTTTATAAGCGCTGGCTCCCCTTGGTTGCGCGGGATCCGGCCTATAACACCAACCTGGCATTGAACGGTCCGACCGGGACCAGTTTCAGTCTCGACCCGGGCCTGCGCAGCGGCTGGAGTCCATTTACCAAGCCCCAACTGCCACGGGTGCTGGCGGTGCCGGCCAACTCCTCTGCCATCGGTCACTACCGAGTGACCCAGCCCTTGATCGAGCTGGAAGCGGCGGGCAGGGCGCAAGGCTGCATCCACTACAACTTGCCATCGATTATTGAAATCGAGCGTCAGTCACCTGACGTGATCGTCTTGCAGGGGCGCTATTCCGAGGCCTCGATCAAAGAAATCCCGGCCCTGCAAAAGTACTCCAGTGCCCGCCGGATTTATGAGCTGGATGACTACGTCATCAATGTTCCACACCGCAACGCGCATATTCGCAACATGCCGGGCAAGGACGACATGGAAAAACTGGTCCGGCGTGCCATCGGCATGTGCGACCGCGTCGTGGTGTCGACCGAGCCGCTGGGTAATGCGCTGTCGGACATGCACCATGACATTCGCGTGGTCCCGAACATGCTCGCCAAGCACTTGTGGAGTGACCTGCACAGTCAGCGCCGGACCTCTAAAAAACCTCGCGTCGGCTGGGGCGGCGGCACCAGTCACCACGGTGACCTGGCGATCATTGCCGATGTGGTGCGCGAACTGGCCAATGAAGTCGACTGGGTGTTCTTCGGCATGTGCCCGGATGACTTGCTGCCGTTCATGCATGAGTTCCACGGCGTGATCGCGCTGGATATCTACCCGGCCAAACTTGCCAGCCTGAACCTCGACCTGGCCCTGGCGCCCCTTGAATTCCACATCTTCAACGACTGCAAGAGCAACCTGCGCCTGCTGGAGTACGGCGCGTGCGGCTACCCGGTGATCTGCACCGATACCGAGGCCTATCGCGGTTACCTGCCGTGCACCCGGGTCAAGACCAACTCCACGGACGAATGGCTGCAAGCGATCCGCATGCACCTGGCCGACCCTGATGCCAGCTATCGCATGGGCGATGAGTTGCGCGAGGTGGTCCTGCGTGACTACGTGTTGCGTGGGGACAACCTGCGTTATTGGGAGAATGGCTGGCTGGCGGACTGATCGTTTTGCCGATGCCATTTCCAAAACAGGCGACTTTCGAGTCGCCTTTTTGTTGCCTGTGATATCGAGGTGCCCGACTCCCTCGCCACAGGTTGTTTATCGCCAATCCCTTCGCTTGCCTGACTGGCATTAGGCGATTGAAAGAGCTGGCGCGTTTCCTGCAAGTCCCCCTCCATATCGCCATAAAAAGAGCACTGGCGGCGTTGCCGGCGGTGCCAGGCGCGGCGTTCAGCGTTTTATCCAGATGGCCCGCCAACGCTTGATACAGCGTGGCCGGGCCCTGTGACGAACAAGAGGGGAAGAGGATGAAGGCAGTTATTTTGGCGGGCGGACTGGGCACTCGCATCAGTGAAGAGTCGCACCTCAAACCCAAACCGATGATCGAGATCGGCGGCAAGCCAATTCTCTGGCACATCATGAAGCAGTACTCCGCCCACGGTATCCACGATTTCGTGATTTGCCTGGGTTACAAGGGCTACGCGATCAAGGACTTCTTCGCCAACTATTTCCTGCACACCTCTGACGTCACCTTCGACATGTGCAACAACCGCATGGATGTGCACCAGAACTACAGCGAGCCATGGCGCGTCACGCTGATTGATACCGGCGAAGACACCATGACGGGCGGCCGTTTGCGCCGCGCCCGGCGTTACGTCGAAGACGAGCAGGCCTTCTGTTTTACTTACGGCGACGGTGTCTCGGACCTGAATATCGGGGCCCTGGTGGACTTCCACCTTGAACACGGCAAGCTCGCGACCGTCACGGCCGTGCAACCCCCAGGCCGCTACGGTGCGCTGAATCGCGATGGCGACCGCGTCCTTGGCTTCACCGAAAAACCCCGGGGCGATGGTGGCTGGATCAATGGCGGCTTCTTTGTCCTGTCGCCCAAGGTCTTGCCCTTGATCGACGGCGACGACACGTCGTGGGAGTCGGGGCCGCTGGATGGCCTGGCCGAACGCGGTGAGTTGATGGCGTTCCAGCACGACGGCTTCTGGCAACCGATGGACACCCTGCGCGACAAGAACCACCTCGAAGCACTGTGGCAGAGCGGGGAGGCCCCATGGAAGCAATGGGACTGAGCCCGCAATTCTGGCGCGGCAAACGGGTTCTGGTCACCGGGCACACCGGTTTCAAGGGCAGTTGGCTGACGTTGTGGCTGCAAAGCCTGGGCGCCGAGGTCAGCGGGTTTTCCCTGGATCCGTCGACCGAGCCGAGCCTGTTCGAACTGGCGCGCGTGCACGAAGGCATCAACGATCAGCGGGGCGACCTGCGTGACCTCGGCGCTTTGCTGGAACTGATCGCCGACACCGAGCCGGAGATTGTCTTGCACCTGGCGGCACAGCCGCTGGTGCGTGAAGGGTATCGCGACCCGTTGGGTACTTATTCCAGCAACGTCATGGGCACCCTGAACCTGCTCGAAGCGATCCGCCAGGTTGGCTGCGTCCGCGCCTGCGTGCTGGTGACCACCGACAAGGTCTACGCCAACAAGGAATGGCTGTGGCCGTACCGCGAAGACGAAGCCCTCGGTGGCCACGATCCCTACAGCAGCAGCAAGGCCTGCTGCGAATTGCTGGCGCAATCCTATGCCGCGTCGTTTTTCGCCGCCGAGCGTTATGAAGAACACGGTCTGGCCCTGGCCACGGCCCGCGCCGGCAACGTGTTGGGCGGTGGCGACTTCGCGCCTGAGCGACTGATCCCGGACGTGCTCAAGGCCTGGTCGGCCAACGAGCCGGTGACCCTGCGCTACCCGCAAGCCGTGCGCCCGTGGCAGCACGCGCTGGAGCCGCTGGCCGGTTACCTGCAACTGGCGGCCGGGCTTTACGAGAAAGGCCCGGACTACGCTGGTGCGTGGAACTTCGGCCCGAGCGAGGCGGACATGTGCAGCGTTGGCGAAGTGGTCGAACTGCTCGCCAGCCGCTGGCCGCAAGCCCGTGGCTTGCGCATCGAACCGAGTGATCTGCATGAAGCCGGCCTGTTGCGCCTCGACAGCAGCCGTGCCCGGCAACTGCTCGGCTGGCAGCCACGCTGGTCGTTGCAGCAATGCCTGACGCAGACCCTCGACTGGCATCTGGCGTGGCAAAACGGCGATGACATGCGCGGCGTCACGCTGAGCCAGTTGAACCTGTACCGAGGCGCACTGTGAGCGAGTTTTTACTGAAAGCATTGCCGCTGAACGGCTTGTTCAGCGTGCAGCACAAACGCTTTGAAGATGATCGCGGGCACTTCGCCCGACTGTTCTGCGAGGGCAGCCTGAGCGCCTTCGGCCAGGCGTTGCATATCCGTCAGATCAACCATTCCTGCACCCGCGAGCGCGGCAGTGTGCGCGGCTTGCATTACCAGAATGCCGAGGCCCCGGAAGCCAAGTTGATCACTTGCCTGCGCGGTGAAGTCTGGGATGTGGCGGTGGACCTGCGCCCCGACTCCGAGACCTTCCTGCACTGGCACGCCGAACACTTGCGCGCCGGTGACGGTCGCAGCCTGTTGATCCCGGCCGGGTTCGCCCACGGTTTCCAGACCCTCACCGATGACGCCGAGTTGCTGTACCTGCACAGCGCCGACTACGCGCCGGCCCACGAGGGCGGTGTGTCGGTGAACGATCCACGGCTGGCGATTGCCTGGCCGTTGCCTGTCAATAATCTGTCAGCCCGGGACGCGAGCCATCCCGTGCTCGACGAACACTTCGCCGGAGTGCGTCTATGAACTGCCGTGGTTGCGCTACGCCGCTGGCCTTGCCGCTGATCGACCTCGGTACCTCGCCGCCGTCCAATGCCTATGTACGCGCCGATCAATTGGAGCAGGCCGAGCAGTGGGTGCCGCTGAAAGTCGCGGTGTGCCAACAATGCTGGCTGGTACAAACCGAGGATTACACCAGCGCCGACAGCCTGTTCGACGCCGAATACGCCTATTTCAGTTCGTTCTCCAGTACCTGGCTGGCCCATGCCGAGCGCTATGTGGCGGAGATGGTCGAGCGCTTTGGCTTGACGGCTGACAGCCGCGTGGTGGAAATCGCCGCCAACGACGGTTACCTGTTGCAGTACGTCGCCGGGCGCGGCATTCCGTGCCTGGGTGTCGAGCCGACCCGCAGCACCGCGCAAGCGGCGCGGGAAAAAGGCCTGGAGATTCGTGAACTGTTCTTCGGTCGCGAGACGGCGTCGCAACTGGTCACGGAAGGCTGGTCCGCCGACCTGATGGCCGCCAATAACGTGCTGGCCCACGTCCCGGACATCAACGACTTCCTCGGCGGTTTTGCGACCCTGCTCAAACCGACCGGCGTGGCGACCTTCGAATTTCCGCAACTGCTGACGCTGATGGCCGGCCAGCAGTTCGACACGCTGTATCACGAGCACTATTCGTACCTGTCCCTGACGGCCGTGCAAACCTTGTGCGAGCGCAATGGCCTGGAAGTGTTCGATGTCAGCCAGTTGTCGACCCACGGCGGTTCGCTGCGGGTGTTCGTCCAGCGCGCCGATGGCCAGCGTCGCGAGGTCCAGCCAGCGGTTCAACAGCAGTTGCAGGCCGAAGTCGCGGCGGGTGTGAAAACCCCTGAGTACTACGCGAGCCTGGCGCCGGCGGCGGAGCGCATCAAGCACGAGCTGCTGCGTTTCCTGTTGCAGGCCAAGGCCGACGGTAAACGTGTCGTTGGTTACGGCGCCGCCGCCAAGGGCAACACCTTGCTCAACTACGCCGGGGTTAAGCCGGACCTGCTGGCCTGGGTCGCCGATGCCAACCCGCACAAGCAGGGCAAGTACCTGCCGGGCAGCCGCATTCCGATTGTTTCGCCCGAACGCATCGAGATCGAGAAACCCGACTACGTGCTGGTGTTGCCGTGGAACCTGCTGGATGAAATCACCCAGGCGTTTGCCGGCATTCGTGCCTGGGACGGTCGTTTTGTCATCGCCATTCCCGAGTTGATTATTCGATGAGCCGAATTCATTACACCAAACCGAGTGTCGGTGAGCTGGAAGCGCGTTACGCCCTCGATGCCGTGCAGAACGGTTGGGGCGAGCGCTGTTACGAATACCTGACCCGCTTCGAAAAAGCTTTCGCCGAGCATGTCGGCACGACCTACGCGATCGCGACGTCCAGTTGCACCGGGGCGTTGCACATGGGGATGGCCGCACTGGGCATCGGCGCGGGTGACGAGGTGATACTCGCTGATACCAATTGGATCGCCTCCGCCGCGCCCATCACCTACCTGGGCGCGACGCCGGTGTTTGTCGACGTGCTGGCTGACAGTTGGTGCCTGGACCCGCAGCAGGTTCGCCGGGCGATCACGCCGCGGACCAAAGCCATCCTGGCCGTGCACATCTACGGCAACCTCTGCGACATGGACGAATTGTTGGCCATCGGCCGCGAGTTTGGCCTGCCGGTCATCGAGGATGCTGCCGAAGCGATCGGCTCGCAGTGGCGCGGCCACGCGGCTGGAGCACTGGGGGCGTTCGGCGCGTTTTCCTTCCACGGCACCAAGACCATGACCACCGGCGAGGGCGGCATTTTCGTCACCTCGGACAAGGCGCTGTATGAACGCGTGCTGACCCTGTCCAACCACGGTCGAGTCGCAGGCAACAGCAAACAGTTCTGGCCGGATTTCATCGGTTTCAAATACAAGATGAGCAACCTGCAGGCGGCCGTCGGTTGTGCCCAGGTTGAGCGGATCGAAGAGCTGATCGAGCGTAAACGGGCGATCTTCGCTTACTACGCCCAGGCGTTGGCCGGGTTGCCGGGTGTGTCGATGAACCCTGAACCCGAGCATGGGCGCAACGGTTACTGGATGCCCACCGTGGTGTTTGATCGCGAACTGGGGATCACTCGGGACATCTTGATCGCGGCGTTCCAGGCGGCCGACATCGACGCGCGCGTGTTCTTCTGGCCGCTGTCCTCGTTGCCGATGTTCAGCGACGTCACGGCGGACTCGCCGGTGGCGTATGCACTGCCAGAGCGCGCGATCAACCTGCCGAGTTACCACGACATGACGGACGACGATCAGCACCGCGTGATCGAGGTGCTGCGCGCGCTCTTGCTCAAAAGGACTTCGCTATGAAGGTGTATTTGCTGGGCGCGGCCAATCCTGAAGCGGTACGGATGATCCTCACCCTGCAGCGCCATCAGCCGGATGTGCAATTTGCCTTCCTCGATAACGATCCGGCGAAACAAGGCACGCTGTTTCATGGCGTGCCGGTGGTGGGCGGCACCGACAAAGTGGCAGAGCTCAAAGGCGCCGACACGCGGTTCGTCAACCTGATCACCGGCAGCACGTCGCTGCGGTATCAGACCACCCGCGAGATCGTCGAGGCCGGTGGCACCCTGGGCAACTTTATTCACCCCGGGATCGACCTGACGATGATCACGATGGGCGTGGGCACCTATTTGCAGGAGGGCGTGATTATGCAGGCGCAAGTCAGCCTGGGTGATAACACCAGTATCAGCGCTGGCAGTGTGGTCGGCCACGAGGGGCGGATCGGTCACTCGGTGTTCATGGCGCCCGGTGTCTGCATCGCCGGTTGTGTCGAAATCGGTGACGGTACTTTCATCGGTACCAACGCCACGATCCTGCCGCGTTTGCGCATCGGCCGTTGGGTCACCATCGGCGCGGGTGCCGTGGTGATCAATGATGTTCCTGACTATGCGGTCGTGGTGGGCAGTCCCGCCAGGACCATCAAGACCAACCCTGTTTCCTTTCAAGACGGTCGGGTTTTCAAGTAACCGCCGCGGCTAATTTCTGGAGCGTTTGTAATGAATCCTCATGAGCAGTTTCGTGAAGAAGTAAAAGAAAACATCGAAGGCCTGCAACAGGACAAAGCCCTGCAAGCCGAGTCCCTGGACTGGGTTGGCACCACCGCCAAGCACAAGTACACCTACAACTTCAGCTGGATGGGCCGCCCGATTATCCAGTTCCCCCAGGACATGGTCGCCATGCAGGAGATCATCTGGGAGCTGCGCCCGGACATCATCGTCGAAACCGGTATCGCCCACGGCGGTTCCCTGGTGTTCTACGCGTCGATTCTGGAGCTGATGGGCCATGGCGAAGTGCTGGGCATCGACATCGATATCCGCCAGCACAACCGTGAAGCGATCGAAGCGCACCCGATGTTCAAGCGCATCGACATGATCCAGGGTTCGAGCATCGATCCGGCGATCGTCGATCAGGTTCGCCAACGCATCGAGGGCAAGAAAGTGCTGGTGGTGTTGGACTCCAACCACACCCACGAACACGTGCTCGAAGAGCTGCGTGCCTACGCGCCGATGGTCTCGGTGGGCAGCTACTGCGTGGTGATGGACACCGTGGTTGAAGACATGCCGGAAGATGCGTTCCCGGACCGTCCATGGGGTAAGGGGGATAACCCGAAAACCGCCGTGTGGGCCTACCTGGAAGAAAATCGCGATTTTGAAATCGACCAGGCCATTCACAGCAAATTGCTGATCACAGTCGCGCCTGATGGCTATCTGCGTCGCGTACGTTAATCAACAACATCGTCGGTTTTTTCGGCTAATGGCCGGTTGTGGGGACATTTATGCAAGGCAAGAACAATTCTGAACACGGGCTGGCGCTCAACGAACAGTTGACCGTGGTGCTGATCTCTCACGAGCGCCCGGCATTTCTGCGTCGGGCGGTACGTTTTTACAGCAGCTTGCCCTGCAGGATTCTCGTACTGGACTCCTCCACCGAGGCCCAGCCAGCCATGGCGGGTCAATTCCCTAACGTGGACTATCTGCATCTGCCGCAGTTCGGTTACTGGGGGATTCGTGCGAAGTTGGCGTATGGCGTGGAGCAAGTGACCACACCGTTCATGGTGTTCGCCGCCGACGATGACTTCCTTGTCCATGACGCTTTGTATGAAGCCACCGAATTCATGGTGGCCAACCCCGATTACAGCCTGTGTCATGGCTATAGCATGATGTACCTGGCGCTGCCCAACGGCGTCAGTTACTACCGGCGCGACAAGAAAGTCTGTGAAGACTATTCGGCTGAACACGCCCAGGACCGTATTCTGGATTACATGCAGCAATACATCCCGCCGTTCTATGCCGTGCAGCGCACCGCGCTTCTGCGTGACTGGTATCACGCCATGCCAGAGGAAACGATCTTCCAGTGGCAGGAAGTCGGCCATACGTATTACATGCTGGCGCGGGGCAAAGTGCGCATTCTGCCGATCGGCTATGTCGTGCGTGAGATCAACTACGAGCATTCCGACCACAAGACCGAGATCTTCCACTCATTGGCGTTTACCGATACCAAGTCGGTCGCCGAGCGTGAAGACTTCGCCGGTTTCCTGGCCGCGCTGCCCACTCAGATTCGTGACCTGGATCCTGAACAAGGTGTGCAGTTCGTGCTCGAAAGCTTCGCGGTGCTGGCCGAAAGCCTGCGCACGGGGCGTGCACTGACGGCCGAACTGATCATCGAGTCAGCGTGGACGAGCGCCGAGCCAGGTCCCCAGCGTCGTTTCGGCCCCAAGCAGTACATCGAAATGCCGTTTTACAATCAGGCGTTTTTCGATCAGTTGACGCAGTTTGAATTCCTCCTGCACGCGATGCCGGCCGGTCGTGTCCAGTTGCAAGGCCTGGAAGGTGTGTGGACACAGCAGGAACACTTGCTGCGCGCGCGCAACAACGATACGCCGGAAAGTGTGGTCGACCGGTTGTGGATGGCCCATGACTGCAATGCGTTCAACCGCACCGTGGTCAAACGCCTGGCGGCGCAACTGGAGCTGCTGGGCGAGGAGGAGGACGCGCAAACCCTGCGTGACTGGCTCGCTCGCCTCGAGGCCGTATCGGTCGATACGCAACAAGCGGCCTTCGACAAGATGCAGTCCGGCCGCCTGCTCAAATGGCTGGCGCCGCGACAGCCCGATGCCGAGCAGTCCGAGTCAATTGCCCGGCACCTGGCCGCGAACGATGGCGGCCCGCAGTTCGGCATCTTTGTGCTCGACCTCGACAACAACATCGACCAGGTGCAAGTCACCCTCGACAGCCTGGTCGAGGGGCATGGCAAAGCCTTCAAAATCGTGGTCTTCACCACCGGTGAACCGCCAGCGGCGACCACCGGGCACAACACATTGCACTTTGTCCGGGTCACCCAGGGCAACTTTGTCGACAAGCTCAACCAGAGCGCCCGGCAGTCGGCATGCGACTGGCTGTTGCTGGCGCAAGCGGGTGACGAGTTCACCGCTGGCGGGCTGTTGCGCGCCAGTCTGGAGCTGATGGCGGCGACCGATGTGCGAGCGGTCGCCACCGACGAAATCCAGCGCATGGCCAATGGTGCGCTGGTGGATGTGTTCCGCCCTGGCTTCAACCTTGACCTGCTGCAAAGCCTGCCGGCGCTGATGGCGCGGCACTGGCTGATTCGTCGGGACGTGTTGCTTGAGGTCGGCGGTTACGAAGCCGATTTCAGCAAGGCGCTGGAATTCGACGTGCTGCTGCGCATCATTGAACAGGGCGGTCTCGGCGGTCTGGCGCATCTGGACGAGCCGTTGCTGATCACCCAGGCGCCCGCGCTGGAAGAAAACGCGCATGAGCGCCAGGCGTTGCTGCGACACCTGGGCAATCGCGGCTACAAGGCCAAGATCACATCGTCGGTGCCGGGCACCTATCAGATCGATTATCGCCATACCGAACGGCCGCTGGTCTCGATCATTGTGCCTGCCGGGGATGATCTGCCTGAGTTGCAGCGCTGCCTGGAAGGCGTGTTGCTCAGAACCCGATACACCCGCTATGAAGTGCTCATCGCGGCCAATCCGAATCAGTCGGCGGCCGTCAACGATTGGCTGGGCATGCTGCAGAACGCCAAGGTGCGGGTCCTGTTTGCGGATCAACCCTTGAGCGACGCGGCCGCGTGCAACGCCGCCAGTCAGCAGGCCCAGGGCGAGTACCTGGTGCTGTTGGCCGCTGACGCTGAAGTGGTCAACCCGAACTGGATCGAGTCGTTGCTCAACCATGCCCAACGTCCGGAAGTCGGTATCGTTGGTGCCAAGTTGATTGATCGTGAGCGCAAGATCGCCCAGGCCGGTCTGATTCTGGGCTTGAACGGAGGCGTCGGCTCGGCCTTTGTCGGGGAAGAACACAACGCCAGCGTCTACATGCAACGACTGGCCGTGGAGCAGAACTACTCCGCCGTCTCGAAGGTGTGTCTGATGGTGCGCAAAGAACTGTTCGACGGCTTGGGCGGTCTGGACGACGTGACCTTCGGCGACGGTTTCAGTGATGTCGATTTGTGCCTCAAGGCCGGGCAGGCGGGTTATCTCACCGTGTGGACGCCGCTGGTCCAGGTGATTCATTCGGGCGACCTGTCGCAGGCGCCGCAGGCCCTGAGTGCGTTGCGTGAAAAATGGTCCGCCCACTTCGCTCAGGACTCGGCCTACAACGCCAACCTGGCCTTGACTGGCAAAGGCTTCGCCCTGGGCGAAAGCACTCCGATCGACTGGGCGCAGTTGCTCGTCTAAAAGGATTCACGGCATGTTCAACGGTAAATCGATTTTCATCTCGGGCGGCACCGGTTCGTTCGGGCGTAATTTCATCCGCCGCTTGCTGGAGCAATACCAGCCCAAGCGGGTGGTGGTGTTCTCCCGCGACGAGCTCAAGCAGTACGAGATGCAGCAGACGTTCAACGCACCCTGCATGCGCTACTTCCTCGGTGATGTGCGCGATGCCGAGCGTTTGCGCCAGGCCATGCGCGGCATCGATTACGTGGTGCATGCCGCAGCCCTCAAGCAAGTGCCGGCCGCCGAATACAACCCGACCGAATGCATTCGGACCAACGTCAACGGCGCGGAAAACATCATTGCCGCCGCCATCGACAACGGCGTCAAGCAAGTGGTCGCGCTGTCCACCGACAAGGCGGCCAGCCCGATCAACCTGTACGGTGCGACCAAGTTGCTGTCGGACAAACTGTTCGTGGCCGCCAACAACATTGCCGGCGAGCAACAGACCCGGTTTGCCGTGGTGCGCTACGGCAACGTGGCCGGCTCGCGGGGCTCGGTGGTGCCGTTTTTCAGCAAGCTGATCAACGAAGGCGCCACCGAACTTCCGATCACCGACGAGCGCATGACGCGCTTCTGGATCACCCTCGACCACGGTGTGCAGTTCGTGCTCGACAGCTTTGCCCGGATGCACGGCGGTGAAGTGTTCGTGCCCAAGATCCCGTCGATTCGCATCGTCGATCTGGCGCTGGGCATGGCCGAGCACTTGCCGCACAAACACGTGGGGATTCGTCCGGGGGAAAAACTCCATGAACTGATGGTGCCGCTGGACGATGCACGAATGACCCTGGAGTTCGCCGATCACTACACCATCCAGCCGTCGATCCGCTTCACCAGCGTCGACGTGGATTTTGCCGTGGACAAACTGGGCGAGCAGGGCAAACCGGTGAGCGAAGACTTCGAGTACCGCTCCGACACCAACCCGCATTACCTCACGGTCAGCCAGATCGCCGATCTGCACGCGGAGCTGCCGGCATGATTCCCTATGGTCGGCAAAGCCTGGATCAGAGCGACATCGACGCGGTGGTCGCGGTGTTGCAGTCCGACTGGCTGACCCAGGGCCCGACCGTCGAGCGCTTCGAACAGGCCATGGCCGAGCGTTGCCAGGCCGATTTCGCGGTGGCGGTGTGTAACGCCACGGCGGCGTTGCACATCGCTTGCCTGGCGGCGGGGCTTGGGCCGGGCGATCGGTTGTGGACCACGCCCAATACCTTTTTGGCGTCGGCCAATTGCGGCCGTTATTGCGGCGCCGAGGTGGACTTCGTCGACATCGACCCGCTGACCTGGAACCTCGATGCCTACGCCCTGAAAGCCAGACTGGAAGCGGCGCAGGATAACGGCACGCTGCCCAAAGTGCTGGTGGCGGTGGCGTTCTCCGGGCAGAGCTGCGACATGCGGATGATCGCCGCACTGGCCGAGCGTTACGGCTTCACGGTCATTGAAGACGCCTCCCACGCGGTCGGCGCCGCCTATGCCGGGCGACCGGTGGGCTGCGGTGAATTTGCGGCAATGACGGTGTTCAGTTTTCATCCGGTGAAAATCATCACCAGCGCCGAAGGTGGCATGGTCCTGACCAATCGCCAGGACCTCGCCGAGCGCCTGCAACGCTTGCGCAGCCACGGCATGACCCGGGACCCGGCGCAGATGACCGAACCCAGCCACGGCCCCTGGTATTACCAGCAAGTGGAGCTGGGCTTCAATTACCGAATCACTGATTTGCAAGCGGCCCTTGGGCTGTCGCAACTCAACAGACTCGAAGACTTTATCGAGCGTCGGCGGGAACTGGCCGCGCGTTACGACCACTTGCTGGCGTACTTGCCGTTGACCTTGCCGAGCGCCCAACCCGAGGCCGAATCGGCGTGGCACCTGTATGTGGTGCGCTTGCAGCTGGATCGCATCAGCCTGAGCCATCGGCAGGTCTTCGAAGGGTTGCGAGCGGCGGGAATCGGCGTAAACCTGCACTACATTCCGGTGCATTTGCAGCCTTACTACCGTGACCTGGGGTTTGCTGAAGGCGATTTTCCTGAAGCGGAACGTTACTACGCCGAGGCCATCAGCCTGCCGCTGTTTCCGTTGCTCAGCGATGAACAACAGGACTACGTGGTCGAGCAACTGCGACGATTGACCGAACAATGACCTCGACCCCTACGGGTGTACACCCCGGTGTTAGTGATGAGCGGATGGGAATGTGCAATGCGTGAGCTGAGTGAACAGGAAAAATTCTGGCAGGGCGATTTCGGCAACCAGTACGTCGAGCGCAACGTCGGGCAACCCTTGGTCGCGGCCAACCTGGCCTTGTTCGCCAAGGCGCTGACCCGCGCCGGGCGCATCGAAAGCCTGTTGGAGTTGGGCACCAATGCCGGCAACAATTTGCAGGCCCTGCGTCAGCTGTTGCCGCAATCGGAACTGTTCGGCGTGGAGATCAATGAAAGCGCGTGCGCCCAGGCCCAGGCGCTGGGGATCGCCCAGATCTGGCACGGTTCGCTGTTCGATTTCCCCCGCCGGCGCACGTTTGACCTGACCCTGAGCAAAGGCGTGCTGATTCATCTGGCGCCGGAACTGCTGTCCGCCGCGTATGCGAAATTGTATGAATTGAGCCAGCGGTACATCCTGATCGCCGAGTACTACAACCCGGTGCCGGTCGAGGTGTCGTATCGCGGTAACAGCGGCAAGTTATTCAAGCGTGATTTCGCCGGTGAAATGCTCGATCGTTACGCTGACCTGCAACTGCTGGATTATGGGTTCGGCTACCATCGCGACCCGCAATTCCCGGTGGACGACATCACCTGGTTCCTTCTGGAAAAACGCCCTTGAACAACGTCGCAATCATCCCGGCCCGCGGTGGCAGCAAACGCATACCGCGCAAGAACCTCAAGCCGTTCGACGGCGTGCCGATGATTGCCCGCTCGATTAAAACCGCCCTCGATTCGGGGTTGTTCGCCCAGGTCGTGGTCAGCACCGACGATAAAGAAATCGCCGAGCTGGCCCGGGCCTGTGGTGCACAGGTGCCGTTCATGCGGCCGGCGGCGCTGGCGGATGACTTCACCGGCACGGCGGCGGTGATTGCCCACGCCTTGCAAGCGTTGCCGGCGCAGGATTTTGATTTCGCCTGTTGCATCTATGCCACGGCGCCGCTGCTGCAAATCCGGTTTCTGCAACAGGGCCTGGCGTTGCTGGAGCAGCACCCGGACAAGTCCTTTGCGTTCTCGGTGTGCGACTTCGCCTTCCCCGTACAGCGGGCGCTGACCCTTGACGATCACGGCGCATTGAGCGCGTTGTACCCCGAGTTTCGCCAGACGCGTTCGCAAGATCTGCCGCCGGCCTATCAGGACGCCGGGCAGTTTTATTGGGGGCGGCGCAGCGCCTGGTTGCAGGGCGAGGTGTTGTATTCGACGCAAAGCCTGCCGGTGATCTTGCCGCGCTATCTGGTGCAAGACATCGACACACCTGAAGACTGGAAGCGCGCCGAGTACCTGTATGCCGCGTTGAAGGCCGGTGGGGAGTTGCAATGAGAGTGCTGATCCGTGCCGACGCCTCGCCGACCATCGGCAGCGGCCATATCGCCCGCTTGCTGCCCCTGGCCCGGACCTTGCGCAAGCAGGGCGTGCACGTCGCGTTTGCCTGCCGCAAGTTGCCGGGGCATCGGCTCGACAGTCTGGCGGCCGAAGGCTTTGAAACCTTCGCGCTACCTGAGCGCTATCCCGAAGAAGACCCGCAACAAGCCATCGAATCGATGCTGCCGTGGCAGGCAGACATTGCCGCGCTGGGCGTGTTGCTGGAAAGCCAGGCGTCGTTCGACTGGATCATCGCCGACCACTATGGCCTCGATCACCACTGGCAGACCGCAGCGCGCCGCTGGGCGCCACGGATCGCGGCGGTGGATGATCTGGCGACACGCACCTACAGCGTCGACTTGCTGCTGAACCAGAACCTGTCGGGCACGCCACAGGCCTATGCCGGGCTGATTGGCCCCGATTGCCGGACCTTGCTCGGACCCCGTTTCGCCCTGCTGCGCGATGAATTCTGCTGCCCGGTGATTGATATCAAACCCCAGGCCAAACAGGTGCTGGTGAACTTCGGCGGCTTCGATGCAGCGATGCAAACCCATCACGCCATGCTCGCGCTGATGGACTTTGCAGCGCTGGAAGTCGACTTCGTCGCCGGTGCCGATAACCCGGCCTGGGACGCCATGCACGCGCTGGCGGCCGGTCGTCCGAACTGGCGCCTGCACCGTTTTGTCAGCGACTTTTACCGGTTGATGACCGAGGCCGATCTGTTTATCGGCGCCGGTGGCGGCACCAGTTGGGAGCGCGCCGCCATGGGGCTGCCGACGATTTGCATTGCCGTGTCGAACAATCAGCAGGCCAATGGCGAGGTCATGGCCACTGCAGGGGCCCATGTGTTCCTCGGCGCCCGGGAGCAGGTCAGCGTCGAGCAACTGCGCCAGGCCATCGGTTTCGTCGCGGGTAACCAGAGGTTGCGCCAGAGCCTGGCCGAGCGTTCCCGGCAGTTGGTCGATGGCCGTGGTGCGCAGCGTGTAGCGGCAGCGCTGGTCGGTGCAGTATTGCCGCTGCGCGTGGCGACGCTCGACGACGCGCGATTGTTGTTCGACGGACGCAATGCCGACGCGGTACGGCGCTGGTCACTGGACAGCCGCCTCCTCGATTGGCCGTCGCACCAGGCGTGGCTGGCGGCAAGTCTGGACAACGAGCAGCGCGTGCTATTGATCGCCGAGGCCGGCGATGGCCCGGTCGGGGCGCTGCGTTATGACCTTCATGGGTTGAGCGCCGAAGTTTCGATTTATCTGTTCGAAGGCCGTTTCGGCCTGGGCTGGGGCAGGGCGCTGCTGGCCCGGGGCGAAGCCTTCGTGAAGGCCCGCTGGCCGCAACTGCAAAGCATCACCGCGCAAGTCTTGCCCGCCAACCAGCCGTCGCTGAGCCTGTTTCGCGAAGCCGGTTTCACCCAGAGTGCTTGCGCGTTCACCCGCGTATTGAAGGATCACGTAAATGACTAGTTTCAAGATTGGCGATCGCCTGATCGGTGCCGATGCGCCGCCGTTCATCATTGCCGAGATGAGTGGCAACCATAACCAGTCCCTGGACGTGGCGCTGCAAATCGTCGAAGCCGCCGCCAAGGCTGGTGCCCACGCCTTGAAACTGCAAACCTACACCGCCGAGACCATGACCCTGGACCTCGATGAAGGCGAGTTCTTCATCAAGGACCCCAACAGCCTGTGGACCGGCACCTCGTTGTACGCGCTGTACGAGAAGGCCCATACGCCGTGGGAATGGCACGCGCCGATTTTCGCCCGCGCCAAGGCGTTGGGCATGTTGGCGTTTTCGACGCCGTTCGACGATACAGCGGTGGACTTCCTCGAAAGCCTCGATGTGCCGGCCTACAAAATCGCCAGTTTCGAAAACACTGATCTGCCGCTGATTCGCCGTGTGGCCGCGACCGGCAAGCCGTTGATCATCTCCACCGGCATGGCCAGCATCGCCGAGCTCGACGAAACCGTGCGCGCCGCCCGCGAGGCCGGTTGCAAGGATCTGGTGCTGCTCAAGTGCACCAGCACCTACCCGGCGACCCCGGCCAACAGCAATGTGCGGACCATCCCGCATCTGCGGGAATTGTTTGGTTGTGAGGTCGGGCTGTCCGATCACTCCATGGGCGTTGGTGTGTCGGTCGCGGCGGTGGCGCTCGGGGCGACCGTGGTGGAAAAGCACTTCACCCTCGACCGTGGCGCTGGCGGGGTCGACGCCAGTTTCTCCCTGGAGCCGGCGGAACTGGCCAGCCTGGTGATCGAAACCGAGCGCGCCTGGCAGGCCATGGGGAATGTGCATTACGGCGTGACCGAGGCCGAGCGCAAGTCGCTGGTGTACCGACGCTCGCTGTACGTTACCCAGGACATGGCCGCCGGTGAACCCTTCACCACCGCCAATCTGCGGGCCATTCGCCCAGGCCTGGGGCTGGCGCCCAAACACGCGCAAACCCTGCTGGGGCGCCGCGCCCGCCAGGCGATCAAGCGCGGAACGGCGCTCGACTGGTCATTGGTCGAATAACCCTTGTCGGGCTGATTCGGCAAAATAGCGTGACCTGTGAGTCATAACGCGCATCTTCACTGTATTGTATTGACCGGGGAGATGGCGCCTGGCCCTTTATCGGGTCCAGTGATAGCCCTTGACGCTTCCCGCTGCCGCCCGTTTCGGGCGGCTGAAAATCTTTGTATGTCGGCGCCCCTCGAATCCTTGCGAGCGGTGGTATTGGGCTGTTTATTATTGGGAAGCCGTAATGATTGGCATAAAAAGCATTGCGAGCTACGTTCCTGTAGCCGGCGTGGACAATTACGCACAAGGTGCAAAATTCGAGAAGGATGAAGAGTTCATCCTGGGCAAGATCGGTTCGGCCTTCCTGCCGCGCAAAGACGCTGAGCAGGAAACCTCGGACCTGTGTGTCGAAGCAGCCAACGCGCTGTTCGCCAACAACCCCGATTTGAAACGTGAAGCCATCGACGTGCTGATCGTCGTGACCCAGAACGGTGACGAAGAAGGCCTGCCGCACACCGCCGCCATCGTTCAGGACAAGCTGGGCCTGTCGACCAACGTGGCCGCGTTTGATATTTCCCTGGGCTGCTCGGGCTATGTCTACGGCCTCTACGCGATCAAGGGCTTCATGGAAGCCACGGGCCTGAAGAATGGCCTGCTGATCACCGCCGATCCGTATTCCAAGATCGTCGACCCGGAAGATCGCAACACCACCATGCTGTTCGGCGATGCCGCCACCGCGACCTGGATGGGCGACGGCGCGCCGTGGCAACTGGGCAAGGCCAAGTTCGGCACCGATGGTTCCGGCGCGCCGCACTTGAAGGTCACCGATGGCGTGTTCTACATGAACGGTCGCCAGGTCTTCAATTTCGCGCTGCTCAAAGTCCCGGCGCATCTGCATGAACTGCTGGATGAGTCAGGCCTCAAGGCTGACGACATCGACGCCTTTTGCATTCACCAGGGCAGCGCGGCAATTGTCGATGCGGTCGCCCGGCGTTTCGAAGGCGAGCCGGAGAAGTTCATCAAAGACATGGTCGAGACCGGTAATACCGTGTCGTCGAGTATTCCGCTGCTGCTGGAAAAACACGTCCTGGACTCTGACTGGCAGCGCGTTGCGTTGAGCGGTTTTGGTGTGGGACTGTCGTGGGGTTCGGCGATTATCTATCGTCCCTGAGCCGGTTCTGTAGGCGCAGCCTTCGGTAGCTCCTACCGGGTATGCAGCAGCCTTGAGAACCAAAACGGCCGACACAAAATAGCGTTCAAGGGTTAACCTTGAACGCTATTTTTTTGCCTGTATGAACAGCGAGGCAGCATGAGCGAATGCTTTGAAGACAACGCCCAGGTGATCGAGCGCCGCTGGCCGGCGTTGCATACGCGGCTGATGCTGGAGGACAGCACGTCGGTCCAGGCCGAGTTGACCGAGGGCCTGGCTTCGACGCTGAGCATTGACGGCATCCAGCTCACCAGTCGCCATGACCGTGTCCATGAAGCCCGTGTGCAGGCCGCCAGTTTGCCGGCGGACAGGCCGCAGTTGCATGTCTACGGCACCGGCCTTGGGGACTTGCCGGCGGTCCTGCTGGAGCGTGCCGGGCTTGAGCGCTTGTACGTGCACATCCTCAACGGCGCCCTGTTTGCGCTGGTGCTGCAATTGCTCGATCAACGGCACTGGCTCGACGACCCACGGGTGGAGCTGCTGTATGCCGGCGATCATGCGGATATCTACACGCCGTTTTTCGCACTGCCGGCGGAAATGCTGCTGGCCGATGACTTCAACGCCAAGATTCGTGATCGGCTGGTCAACGAAGTCCATCTGAGTTTCAACAATCGCGATTTCGACCCGCAATTGCCGTTCATTCAGCAGCGCTTGCAGGATTGCCTGGACGTGTTGCTCGCGGATGACGATGTGGCACATCTGTTTGGCACCTGCACCGGCCGTGAAATCTATGTGATTGGCACCGGGCCGACCCTGGAAAGTCACTTCGAGCGCCTGGCGGCGGTGCGCGGGCAGGCCGAGCGGCCGCTGTTCATCTGTGTCGACACCGCCTATCTGCCCTTGCGCAAGCACGGGATCGTTCCCGATCTGGTGGTGACGATCGACAAACTGATCAGTTTTCGACACTTGCCTTTCGAGGAATCCGACGGCATCCCGTTGGTGTACCTGCCCATGAGCGATCCGGCGGTGTTGAAGGTCTGGAAGGGCAAACGTTATGGCGCGTATACCGCCAGCCCGATCTATGACGCTTTGCGTCAGCAGCATCCCAGGGCGCAACTGCATGCGGGCGGCAGCGTGATTCACCCGGCCGTGGACCTGGCGGTAAAGATGGGCGCCACGCGCATTACCCTGTTCGGCGCCGACTTTGCCTTCCCGATGAACAAGACCCATGCCGGGTGGAATGACGGCGACCTGGGGCCAGCCCTGGAGCAGGCTCGACATTGGGTCCGTGACGGCTATGGCGAACGGGTCCGCACGCAGCTGAATTTTCGCGGCTACCTGTGTGTGCTGGAGCGTTATATCGCCGCGCATCCGCAAGTGAACTTCCTTAACAGCAGCCGCGCGGGCGCGATGATCGTCGGTACGCAGTTCAATCAGGAGTTTGTGCAATGAGTGCGCTGCAGAAGTGCATCGGCGAATGCCGCCAATGCGCCGGATTGTTCCGGTTGGGGCGGGATGTCGAAGCGGCGTTGGTCATGGTGGATGTCTTCGATGAGGCGCAACGGCTTTTAGCGTCCGCGCCTCAGGATGTTCAGCTGACGTGGGCGCAGGTACTGACCCAAATGCTGGCGAGTCAGGAGCGTCAGGATTGGTTGGGGCTTGCCGATTTCATGGAATATGAGCTGATTGATTTGCTGGAAAGTGCTCAGGGTTGAGGTCGACCAACGGCTCTGGCCTACGGGTTGGTGCCATGGACAGTTTTATGACGTCATTTTTTCGTGATTGAGGGGCCGCCAAGCCCTTGTTTTGCAAGGGGTGGCAGGGTGATGGCAAATATTTTTGAAAAAGCCCTCAAGCAACCTGCCAAGCCGACGATAACTATTACGAAGGTTCTCTAGGCCACACCCGGCGGTTGCCAGGGCCGGAAGCCGCAGTACCCAACCAACGAGGAATTCGTCATGGCTTTAACAGTAAACACCAACACTACGTCGTTGAACGTTCAGAAAAACCTGAACCGCGCTTCCGATGCCCTGTCCACCTCGATGCAGCGCCTGTCCTCCGGCCTGCGTATCAACAGCGCTAAAGACGACGCCGCTGGCCTGCAGATCGCTACCCGCATGACGACTCAGATCCGTGGTGGCAACCAGGCGATCCAGAACGCCAACGACGGTATCTCCGTTGCTCAGACCGCTGAAGGCGCGCTGCAAGCTTCGACCGACATTCTGCAACGTATGCGTGAACTGGCTGTTAAAGCACGTACCGGTACCAACGGCAGCGTTGACCAGACCGCTACCAACCTTGAATTCGGTCAGATGTCTGACGAATTGACCCGTATCTCCGCTTCGACCAACCTGAACGGCAAAAACCTGCTGGACGGTTCGGCTGGCACTGTGACCCTGCAAGTGGGCGCAAACACTGGTTCGGCTAACCACATCGACCTGGTACTGAGCTCCAAGTTCGACGCCGTCAGCCTGTCGGTTGGTAGCGGTACTGTAGTTCTGACCGGTGCAAGCGTTTCGGGCGCTGCTGCAAACATCGACAACGCAATCACCGCGATCGACGCTGCAATTGCAAGCATCAACAGCACTCGCGCTAGCCTCGGTGCTTCGCAAAACCGTCTGACCAGCACCATCGCCAACTTGCAAAACATTGTTGAAAACACCACTGCTGCACAAGGTCGCGTACAAGATACCGACTTCGCCGCAGAAACAGCTAACCTGACCAAACAGCAAACTCTGCAACAAGCTTCCACCGCTGTTCTGGCCCAGGCTAACCAGCTGCCATCCGCTGTACTGAAACTGCTTCAGTAATTTCGGATCGGGTTTTGGCGGGGGAGTGCGCTTGCGTGCTCTCTCGCTTTTTCCGTTTAAGAGGTGATGGTTATGGACATGAGCGTGAAGCTGAACTTGTCTTACCCGGCCGCGCAACCGGCGGTCAGCACTACCGAAAAGCCGGTCGAAAAGCCTCGTGCCGAAAGTACCCAGCCTGTCGCAGCCAGCAAAGGCTCTGATTCTGGTAAATCGGACAATTCGGATGAGTTGAAAATGGCCGTTCAAGAGATCGAAAAGTTCGTTCAGTCGGTCAAGCGCAACCTGGAATTTTCCATCGATGAGACGTCCGGCAAGGTCATCGTCAAGGTGATTGCCAGCGAGTCCGGTGAAGTCATTCGGCAGATTCCGTCAGCCGAAGCAATGAAGCTGGCTGAAAGCCTGCACAATGCCAGCAATGTTTTGTTCGATGCCAAAGCCTGATACTGGCATGAAACGTGTTTGTACGATCATTGATCGCTGACAGTGGTCAAAAGACCGGCGACACACAGAAAGGGAGATGCACATGGCAAGTCCAATTTTACCGGGTGCGGGTCTAGGCTCTGGTCTCGACATCGGTTCGATCGTGTCCGCGCTGGTCAACTCCGACAAGTCGGCCAAACAAACGCAAATTGATACCCAGACCAAAACCAACACCCTGAAAATTTCCGGTGTCGGCTCCTTGAAGAGTGCGCTGGCGGCCTACCAGGCCACGCTGACTCAACTCAACAGCGCGACCAGTCCTGCGTTTGCCGGTTTTACCGCGACGTCGGGCAATACTTCTGTTCTGGCTGCAACCTCGGATAACACGGCGGTTGCGGGTACCTACAACGTGGTTGTGCAGAGTCTGGCCACGGGTTCGAAAGTCGGCAGTGCTGCTTTCGCCGGCGGTGCCGCCAGTGCCATTCCGAGTGGTACTCTGAAAATCAGTCAAAATGGCACTGATTACAACGTCACGATTCCGGCCAATGCGACGTTGCAAAGTACCCGGGACGCGATCAACACCGCTCAAGCTGTCAACGGTATTTCCGCCAACATCGTGACCGACAGCACCGGTGCCTCGCGCCTGGTGATCAACTCCAACAAGACCGGTGCCGGTTCTGACCTAAATGTCAGCGGTATTGCCGGCCTCGAAATTGATGGCACCGTGCCGATGGGGTCCACCCCTGCGCCGGGTGCTTCCGGGGCCATCAACGGGATTGCCGCAGATGCCAAGCTGACCATCGACGGCCTGACCGTTACCAGCAAGAGCAATACGGTGACCGGTGCGATCAGTGGCCTGACGCTAAACCTGGCTGCAATGAGTCCAACTTCGGGTGGGGTTGGAACCCCGACTGTGGTCACTGTGGCGAGCAACACCACTGGCTTGCAGACATCGATTCAGGCGTTCGTCGATGCCTACAACACCCTGAAAAAAACCGTTGATTCCCTGACCACTGCGACAGCGGATGCCGATGGCAAGCTGACTGTTTCAGCGGCGTTCACCGGTGATTCGCTGCCGCGCTCGCTGATTGCGGACGTACGTGGCGTGCTGACCGCGCCGGGTGCGGCGGGTCCGTTGTCCGTGCTGTCGCAGATCGGTGTGATGACAGACGCGTTCACCGGTAACCTGAAATTCGACACGGCTGCGTTCACCAAGACCATGAGCAACAATGGCATGACCGGCCAGGTGCAGCAGTTGTTCAGTGGTACGGACGCTAACAACGGCTTGTTGGCGCGCATGGGCAAGGCGATCGACCCTTACTTGAAGACGGGCGGATTGCTCGATCAGCGCAACACCAACCTTACCAGTACGGCCAAGAAAATTTCCGAGCAGCAGAAGACGCTGGATCTGCATGTCACCAGCCTGACGCAGACCTTGACGGCCAAGTACAACGCCATGGACCTGCTGGTTGGGCAAATGAAAGCGACGGCGAGCAACATCACCTCGTTCTTCGCTTCCTTGAACGCCCAGAAGTCCGCCAGCTAGTCATGAGCTGACGACAAAAACCCGGCTACGCTTTCTGGCGTGCGCCGGGTTTTTGTCTTTTGATCTAAAGTTTTTTGGCTCGCAGGCGATACACTGGTCATACGAGTCATTGTGGCAATGAGGTAGAACATGAATCCGATGTTAGCCCTTCGGCAATACCAGAAGGTGGGCGCGCAAGCACAGGCGTCCGAGGCCAGTCCGCACCGTCTGGTGCAAATGCTGATGGAAGGCGGCCTGGACCGCATCGCCCAGGCCAAGGGTGCCATTGAGCGTAAAGACGTGCCTGCCAAGTGCGTGGCGATCAGCAAGGCCATCGGCATTGTCGGTGGCTTGCGTGAAGGCCTGGATCTGGACAAGGCCGCCGAAACCGTTGGCGAACTTGACCGTCTTTATTCCTACATGATGAAGCGCCTCGCCGAAGCGAACATCAAGAGCGACCCGCGGATTCTCGATGAAGTCGCCGGTTTGCTGCGCACGGTCAAAGAAGGCTGGGATGCTATCGCAGCGCCAGGTCCGCAGTTTTAAGGAGATCACCATGAGTCTTGTATTGCAGCGAATCGAACAAACCCGCGAAGCGTTGGTCGGTGCCCTGGCCGAACGCAACTGGGAGGCAATCGGTCAGTTGGACCTGGATTGCCGTTCCTGCATGGAAGACGTCTTGAGTGAAGCTTCGCTGGACGAGGGGGCGTTGCGCGACAATCTTGAGGAGCTGCTGCATGTCTACAAGCAGCTGCTTGAGGTGGCGATGGGGGAGAGGCAGGCGATAGTCGACGAGATGTCTCAGATCCACCAAGCACAGAATGCCGCAAAGGTTTACCATCTGTTTGGTTAATCCGCGGTTAATCCAAACATAGTGCGCCATAAATTTGACTGTGCACGGTTTTTTGACTTAACTAGTGGCTGTATCCAGATTTCAGGCGTCTACAGGCATAACGTGTCTGCAAGCGTCTAGCTTGCCCCCTCATTTCGGGCATTGAGTTGACTAGGGAAGTTGCTATTGCATGTGGCGTGAAACCAAAATTCTGCTAATTGATGACGATAGCGTCCGTCGCCGCGATCTGGCGGTGATTTTAAATTTTCTCGGTGAAGAAAATTTACCCTGCGGAAGCCATGACTGGCAGCAGGCGGTCGGCTCGTTGTCATCAAGTCGTGAAGTCATTTGTGTGCTGATCGGGACGGTCAATGCTCCTGGCGCGCTTTTGGGCTTGCTAAAGACACTCTCAACCTGGGATGAGTTCCTTCCGGTTTTGTTAATGGGCGATAATTCTTCCGTTGACTTGCCTGAAGACCAGCGTCGCCGAGTGCTTTCGACCCTCGAAATGCCGCCCAGCTACAGCAAATTGCTCGACTCCCTGCACCGTGCCCAGGTCTATCGCGAGATGTATGACCAGGCCCGCGAGCGCGGTCGTCACCGCGAACCCAATCTGTTCCGCAGCCTCGTCGGCACCAGCCGTGCGATCCAGCACGTGCGCCAGATGATGCAGCAGGTGGCCGACACCGATGCCAGCGTGCTGATCCTCGGCGAATCCGGCACCGGCAAGGAAGTGGTCGCGCGCAACCTGCATTACCACTCCAAGCGTCGCGACGCGCCGTTCGTTCCGGTCAACTGCGGGGCGATCCCGGCCGAGTTGCTGGAAAGCGAACTGTTTGGCCACGAGAAGGGCGCCTTCACCGGGGCCATCACCAGCCGCGCCGGGCGTTTCGAACTGGCCAACGGCGGTACGCTGTTCCTCGACGAAATCGGTGACATGCCGTTGCCGATGCAGGTCAAGCTGCTGCGGGTCCTGCAGGAACGCACCTTCGAGCGCGTGGGCAGCAACAAGACCCAGAGCGCCGATGTGCGCATCATCGCGGCGACCCACAAGAATCTCGAAAGCATGATCGAGATCGGCGCCTTCCGCGAAGACTTGTACTACCGCTTGAACGTATTCCCGATCGAGATGGCGCCGCTGCGCGAACGTGTCGAAGACATCCCGTTGCTGATGAACGAGTTGATCTCGCGCATGGAGCACGAGAAGCGCGGTTCGATCCGTTTCAACTCGGCGGCGATCATGTCCCTGTGCCGTCACGGCTGGCCGGGCAACGTCCGTGAACTGGCCAACCTGGTGGAGCGCATGGCGATCATGCATCCATATGGGGTGATCGGTGTGGTCGAGTTGCCGAAGAAATTCCGCTACGTCGACGACGAGGACGAACAGCTGGTCGACAGCTTGCGCAGTGATCTGGAAGAGCGGGTGGCCATCAACGGGCACACCCCGGACTTCAGCGCCAATGCCCTGCTGCCGCCGGAAGGCCTGGACCTGAAGGACTACCTCGGTGGTCTGGAGCAAGGGCTGATTCAGCAGGCGCTGGATGATGCCAATGGCATCGTTGCGCGTGCCGCCGAGCGTCTGCGCATTCGTCGCACCACCCTGGTGGAGAAGATGCGCAAGTACGGCATGAGTCGTCGTGACGGTGATGAACAGGCGGATGATTGACGCCTGTTTTTCAAGTCCTTCATTTATAGGCGGTTTTTTTTAGGCACGGGTATTGCTACATCTCTCGCAACGTTCCGTTTCACTGACGGTCAGCCAAGCGAGAGAGCACGATGCCCCAAGCCGCCCAGATGTCTCCTGTCCCTGACGCTTCGGGGCAACCGTCGTCCGTAGAGCAGGCAAGCCGGCTGGGTCTTGAGCAGGCGTTCGCGCTGTTCAACCAGATGTCGAGCCAACTGACTGACTCCTACAGCATGCTCGAAGCCCGGGTCACCGAGCTCAAGGGGGAGCTGGCGGTAGTCAGCGCCCAGCGCATGCAGGAGCTGGCGGAAAAAGAACGCCTGGCCAACCGCCTGCAAAACCTCCTTGATCTGTTACCCGGTGGCGTCATCGTAATCGACGCCCAGGGCATGGTGCGCGAAGCCAACCCGGCGGCTTGCGAGTTGCTCGGCCTGCCCCTCGAAGGCGAGCTGTGGCGCCAGGTGATTGCGCGTTGCTTCGCACCCCGTGAAGACGACGGTCATGAAATCTCCCTCAAGGATGGTCGACGCCTGTCGATCGCCACCCGCTCGCTGGATGCCGAGCCAGGTCAGTTGGTATTGCTCAACGACCTGACCGAAACCCGCCACCTGCAAGATCAACTGGCCCGTCATGAACGCCTGTCGTCCCTGGGTCGGATGGTGGCCTCGCTGGCTCACCAGATTCGCACGCCACTGTCCGCCGCGCTGCTGTACGCCAGTCATTTGACTGAGCAGGAATTGCCCGTCGCCACCCAGCAACGTTTCGCCGGTCGTTTGAAAGAGCGTCTGCACGAGCTGGAGCATCAGGTGCGGGACATGCTGGTGTTCGCGCGCGGCGAACTGCCGCTGACCAATCGCGTGACGCCCAAAGAATTGCTGCAATCACTGCAAGCGGCGGCACTGACCCACGTGCAGGACCTGCCCATCCGCTGGCAGTGCGACAGTCATGCCGGGGAGTTGCTGTGCAATCGCGACACCCTGGTCGGGGCGATTCTGAATTTGATCGAAAACGCGATTCAGGCCAGCAACGGTGCTGTTCGCTTGAAGGTTCACCTCTATACCCGGGGCAGCAATCTGCGCCTGTGCGTCAGCGACAGCGGCAGTGGCATCGATGACGCCGTACTGGCGCGCCTGGGAGAACCCTTTTTCACCACCAAGACCACCGGGACCGGGCTGGGTTTGACCGTGGTCAAGGCAGTGGCCCGCGCTCATCAGGGAGAATTGCAGTTGCGCTCGCGGCTCGGTCGCGGCACCTGTGCGCTGGTGTCCCTGCCGTTGTTTATCAGCGCATCGGACGCGGAGTGAAGGGCATGGCAATCAAGGTTCTACTGGTCGAGGATGACCGCGCGCTACGGGAAGCACTGGCGGATACGCTGCTGCTCGCGGGGCACGATTACAAGGCGGTCGGTTCGGCGGAAGAGGCGCTGGCGGCGGTCGGCGTCGAAGCGTTCAATCTGGTGGTCAGTGACGTCAACATGCCAGGCATGGATGGCCATCAGTTGCTCGGATTGTTGCGGGCACGCCAGCCGCAATTGCCGGTGCTGCTGATGACCGCGCACGGCGCTGTGGAGCGGGCCGTCGATGCCATGCGCCAGGGCGCGGCGGATTACTTGGTCAAGCCGTTCGAACCCAAGGCGTTGCTCGATCTGGTGGCGCGGCATGCGCTCGGCAGTTTGGGTGCCACCGACGGTGAAGGGCCGATTGCCTTTGAGCCGGCCAGTGCGCAATTGTTGGAACTGGCCGCGCGGGTGGCGCGCAGCGATTCCACGGTGTTGATCTCCGGCGAGTCCGGCACCGGCAAGGAAGTGCTGGCGCGCTACATCCACCAGCATTCCCATCGCTCCAGCCAACCATTCATTGCGATCAACTGCGCGGCAATTCCCGACAACATGCTCGAGGCCACGTTGTTCGGTCACGAGAAAGGCTCGTTCACCGGCGCCATCGCGGCCCAGGCCGGCAAGTTTGAACAGGCCGACGGCGGTACCATCCTGCTCGACGAAATTTCCGAAATGCCCATGGGCTTGCAGGCCAAGTTGCTGCGAGTGTTGCAGGAGCGCGAAGTCGAACGGGTGGGCGCGCGCAAACCGATCAGTCTGGACATTCGCGTCGTCGCCACCACTAACCGTGATCTGGCCGGTGAAGTGGCGGCGGGGCGTTTTCGTGAAGACCTTTATTATCGGCTGTCGGTTTTTCCGCTGGCCTGGCGTCCGTTGCGCGAGCGCACCGCCGACATCCTGCCGCTGGCCGAGCGTCTTTTGGCCAAACACGTCAATAAAATGAAGCATGCGGCGGCCAGGCTGTCGCCCGAGGCGCAGGCGTGCCTGATCGGTTATCCATGGCCGGGCAATGTGCGTGAGCTGGATAACGCCATCCAGCGCGCGCTGATCCTGCAGCAGGGCGGTTTGATCCAGCCGCAGGATTTCTGCCTGTCGGGGCCGGTCGCCTGTGCGCCGTTACCCGCGTTGACGCCGGTGCGGGCGGTGGAGGTCGAGGCTGAATCGGCCAGTGCCTTGGGGGATGACCTGCGCCGTCATGAGTTCCAGATGATCATCGACACCTTGCGCGCCGAGCGCGGCCGGCGCAAAGAGGCTGCCGAACGCCTGGGCATCAGCCCGCGCACCTTGCGCTACAAACTGGCGCAAATGCGTGACGCCGGAATGGATGTGGAAGCTTATCTGTTTGCCACCTGATTCACCGGCAAGGCTTTTGTGAAGCAAGGCCACTGAGCTGGCACCCTTGTTGCTAACACCTCAGTACCCGCCGAGTGAGTGTCAAAAAATTGCGGGTCGCCAGAGAGAGTAGACCATGAGCCAAGGTATTGAATTTAATCGATTGATGTTGGACATGCGCTCCATGCAGATGGACGCGATGTCGGCACCGAAATCGACTGCCGCAGTTCCCGAACTGGGTGGCAGCAGCTTTGCCGACATGCTCGGTCAGGCCGTCAATAAAGTGAATGACACCCAGCAGGCGTCCAATCAGCTGTCCAGTGCCTTTGAAATTGGCAAGAGCGGCGTTGATCTGACGGATGTGATGATTTCTTCGCAGAAGGCCAGTGTGTCTTTCCAGGCGTTGACCCAGGTGCGTAACAAGCTGGTTCAGGCGTACCAAGACATCATGCAGATGCCGGTTTAAGGACGAGATTGAGTCATGGCAGAAGCAGTCGCCGATAATGTTCCGGCCAAGGCCACCCCAGTAGACGGCAAACCGCCGTTGTTCGGGTTGTCCTTCCTGGAAAACCTCTCCGAGATGACCATGTTGCGTCAGGTGGGCCTGTTGGTCGGCCTGGCTGCGAGCGTGGCGATTGGCTTTGCCGTGGTGTTGTGGTCGCAGCAGCCGGACTACCGGCCTCTGTATGGCAGTCTTGCCGGTATGGACGCCAAGCAGGTCATGGAAACCCTGGCCGCCGCTGACATCCCTTATACCGTTGAACCGAACTCCGGCGCCTTGCTGGTCAAGGCCGATGATGTGTCCCGTGCGCGGCTCAAGCTCGCGGCCGCTGGTGTCACTCCCAGCGACGGCAACATCGGTTTTGAAATCCTCGACAAGGACCAGGGCCTGGGCACCAGCCAGTTCATGGAAGCGACCCGATATCGTCGCGGCCTCGAAGGCGAACTAGCTCGTACCATCTCCAGCCTGAACAACGTCAAGGGCGCCCGCGTCCATTTGGCGATTCCGAAAAGCTCGGTGTTCGTGCGCGATGAACGCAAGCCTAGCGCTTCGATTCTGGTTGAGTTGTATTCCGGCCGCTCCCTGGAGCCAGGCCAGGTACTGGCGATCATCAACCTGGTCGCCACCAGCGTTCCCGAACTGAGCAAGTCGCAGATCACCGTCGTCGACCAGAAGGGCAACCTGCTGTCGGATCAGGCGGAGAACTCCGAGCTGACCATGGCCGGCAAGCAATTCGATTACAGCCGCCGTATGGAAAGCATGCTCACCCAGCGTGTGCACAACATCCTGCAACCGGTGCTGGGCAATGACCGCTATAAAGCCGAAGTCTCGGCTGATGTGGATTTCAGTGCCGTCGAATCGACGTCCGAGCAGTTCAACCCGGATCAACCGGCGCTGCGCAGCGAGCAATCGACCTCTGAACAACGCACCGCCAGCAATGGCCCGCAAGGCGTGCCGGGAGCCCTGAGCAACCAGCCGCCGTCGCCAGCCTCCGCGCCGCAAACCACCGGCGGCGCCACTGCGTCGGCCGGCATGGTGCAGCCAGGCCAGCCGTTGCTCGATGCCAATGGTCAGCAAATCATGGACCCGGCCACCGGCCAGCCTATGCTTGCTCCTTACCCGGCGGACAAGCGTCAACAATCCACCAAGAATTTCGAGCTTGATCGCTCCATCAGCCACACCAAGCAGCAACAGGGTCGTTTGAATCGCCTGTCGGTGTCGGTGGTGGTGGATGACCAGGTCAAGATCAACGCGGCCAACGGGGAAACCACCCGCGCGCCGTGGAGCGCCGACGAATTGGCGCGCTTCACTCGCCTGGTGCAGGACGCCGTCGGTTTCGACGCCAGCCGTGGTGACAGCGTCAGCGTGATCAACATGCCGTTCTCCGCCGAGCGCGCCGAAGCGATTGCCGATATTCCGTTCTACTCCCAGCCTTGGTTCTGGGACATCGTCAAGCAAGTGCTGGGTGTGTTGTTCATCCTGGTGCTGGTGTTCGGTGTGCTGCGTCCGGTGCTCAACAACATCACCGGTGGCGGCAAAGGCAAACAGCTTGCAGGCTTGGGCAGCGACGTCGAGTTGGGTGGCATGGGCGGCCTGGACGGCGAACTGGCCAACGACCGCGTCAGCCTGGGCGGTCCGCAAAGCATCCTGTTGCCGAGCCCGAGCGAAGGCTATGACGCACAGTTGAATGCAATCAAGAGTTTGGTGGCAGAAGATCCGGGTCGTGTGGCCCAGGTCGTGAAAGAGTGGATTAACGCAGATGAGTGATAACCGAGCCGCTGTCGCCAAACTGTCCCGGGTCGATAAAGCCGCGATTCTGCTGCTGTCCCTGGGTTCGACTGACGCCGCCCAAGTGCTGCGCCACATGGGGCCTAAAGAGGTCCAGCGTGTGGGCGTGGCCATGGCGCAAATGGGTAACGTGCACCGCGAGCAGGTCGAGCAGGTGATGAGCGAGTTCGTCGACATCGTCGGCGACCAGACCAGCCTGGGCGTCGGCTCCGACGACTACGTGCGCAAAATGCTCACCCAGGCCTTGGGCGAAGACAAGGCCAACGGCCTGATCGACCGCATTCTGCTGGGGGGCAACACCAGCGGCCTCGACAGCCTGAAATGGATGGAACCGCGCGCCGTCGCTGACGTGATCCGATACGAGCACCCGCAGATCCAGGCGATCGTTGTGGCGTACCTCGACCCGGACCAGGCCGGTGAAGTGCTCGGCAACTTCGACCATAAGGTGCGCCTGGACATCATCCTGCGCGTCTCGTCGTTGAACACCGTGCAACCTGCGGCCCTGAAAGAACTGAACCAGATTCTCGAGAAGCAGTTCTCCGGCAACTCGAACGCCTCGCGCACCACCCTGGGTGGCATCAAGCGTGCGGCCGACATCATGAACTTCCTCGACAGCTCGATCGAAGGTCAGTTGATGGACTCGATCCGCGAAGTCGACGAAGACCTGTCCGGTCAGATCGAAGACCTCATGTTCGTGTTCAACAACCTGTCCGATGTCGACGACCGCGGCATCCAGGCGTTGCTGCGCGAAGTGTCTTCCGATGTGCTGGTGCTGGCCCTCAAGGGTTCGGACGAAGGCGTCAAGGAAAAGATCTTCAAGAACATGTCCAAACGAGCGGCCGAACTGTTGCGCGACGACCTCGAGGCCAAAGGCCCGGTGCGTGTCAGCGACGTGGAAACCGCGCAGAAAGAAATCCTCACCATTGCCCGCCGTATGGCCGAAGCCGGAGAAATCGTTCTCGGTGGGAAGGGTGGCGAAGAGATGATCTAAGGTCACTATGTCGTCCAAACATGATGAGTCCAACACCGACCTGATCCGTGGCAAGGAGGTCGGTGGTTTCGACGTCTGGTCGCTGCCCAGCTTCGACCCGCATGTGCCCGAGCCCGAGCCGGAACCCGAGCCCGAGCCGCCGGAAATGGAAGAAGTGCCGCTGGACGAAGTCCAGCCACTGACCCTGGAAGAACTCGAAAGCATCCGTCAGGAGGCCTACAACGAAGGCTTCGCCACGGGTGAGAAAGAAGGTTTCCACAGCGCCACGCTCAAGGTTCGCCAGGAAGCCGAAGTGGCCCTGACCGCCAAGATTGGCGGCCTGGAACAGCTGATGGCCAACCTGTTCGAGCCCATCGCCGAGCAGGACACCCAGATCGAAAAGTCCCTGGTCGACCTCGTGCAGCACATCACCAAACAGGTGATTCAGCGCGAGCTCGCCATCGATTCCACGCACATCGAAAGCGTCATGCGCGAAGCCCTCAAACTGTTGCCGCTGGGCGTGGGCAATGTGCGGCTGTACATCAATCCCCAGGATTTCGAACAGGTCAAAGCCCTGCGCGAGCGCCATGAAGAAACCTGGCGCATCGTCGAAGACGAAGCCTTGTTGCCGGGCGGTTGCCGGGTCGAAACCGAGCACAGCCGCATCGACGCCACCGTCGAAACCCGCGTCACCCGGGTCATGGACAAGTTGTTCGATCAGTTGCATGAACAAGCGCTGCACCCGGCCGAGCCGGACATGAGCCTTGAACTGCCAATCGACGCCAAGCCTGAGCCCGCGCCGGAAGCGGAGCTGGAACTGCCGCCAGAACTGGACACCCCCCGATGCGCCTTGATCGCACCAGTTTCGCCAAGCGCCTGGGCAGCTACGTCGAGGCCACGGAACTGGAAGGCGCGCCGATCCTTGAAGGTCGCTTGCTGCGCATGGTCGGCCTGACCCTCGAAGCCGAAGGCTTGCGAGCCGCCATGGGCAGCCGCTGCATGGTCATCAACGACAACAGCTATCACCCGGTGCAGGTCGAAGCCGAAGTCATGGGCTTCTCCGGCAGCAAAGTGTTTCTGATGCCGGTGGGCAGCGTCGCTGGCATTGCCCCTGGCGCGCGGGTGGTGCCGATGGCCGATACCGGGCGTTTGCCGATGGGCATGAGCATGCTCGGTCGGGTGCTTGACGGCGCCGGTCGCGCACTCGACGGCAAGGGCGGGATGAAAGCCGAAGACTGGGTGCCGATGGATGGCCCGACCATCAACCCGCTCAAGCGCCACCCAATCAGCGAGCCGCTGGACGTGGGGATTCGCAGCATCAACGGTTTGTTGACGGTCGGTCGCGGTCAGCGTCTGGGCCTGTTCGCCGGTACCGGCGTCGGTAAGTCGGTGCTGCTGGGCATGATGACCCGGTTCACCGAGGCCGACATTATCGTGGTCGGGCTGATCGGTGAGCGGGGTCGTGAGGTTAAAGAGTTCATCGAGCACATCCTCGGTGAAGAAGGCCTCAAGCGCTCGGTGGTGGTGGCGTCCCCGGCGGACGACGCGCCGCTGATGCGTCTACGCGCGGCGATGTATTGCACGCGCATTGCCGAGTATTTCCGCGACAAGGGCAAGAATGTCCTGTTGCTCATGGATTCGTTGACCCGTTTCGCCCAGGCCCAGCGGGAAATCGCCCTGGCCATTGGCGAGCCGCCGGCGACCAAGGGGTATCCGCCGTCGGTGTTCGCCAAGTTGCCGAAACTGGTGGAACGGGCCGGTAACGCCGAGAAGGGCGGCGGTTCGATCACTGCGTTCTACACCGTATTGTCCGAAGGCGATGACCAGCAGGACCCGATCGCCGACGCCGCCCGAGGCGTGCTCGACGGCCACATCGTGCTGTCCCGGCGCCTGGCCGAGGAAGGGCATTACCCGGCCATCGACATCGAAGCGTCCATCAGCCGGGTCATGCCGTCGGTGGTCACGCCGGAACACATGATGCGCGCCCAGTATTTCAAGCAACTGTGGTCGCGGTATCAGCAGAGTCGCGACTTGATCAGCGTCGGCGCCTATGTGGCCGGTGGCGATCGGGAAACCGACCTGGCGATTTCCCTGCAACCGCAGTTGGTCCGCTACCTGCGCCAGGGCCTGAACGACAAAATCGGCCTGGGCGAAAGCGAATCCTACCTCGGTACGCTCTTCGCCCCTGCGGCCGGCGGTTAACCGACCATGGCCCAGAGTCGCGCAGGGCGCCTGGCACCGGTGGTCGAAATGGCCGAAAAGGCCGAGAAGACCGCGGTGCAGCGCCTGGGCCACTTTCAGGGCCAGGTGCGCCTGGCCCAAAGCAAGCTCGACGACCTGGAAGCCTTCCGCCTCGATTACCAGGAACAATGGATCGTGCGCGGCAGCAGTGGCGTGTCCGGCCAATGGTTACTGGGTTATCAGGGCTTTCTGGCGCAACTGGGCACGGCCATCGATCAGCAACGACAGAGCCTGGTCTGGCACCAGAACAACCTGAACAAGGCGCGTGATGCCTGGCAGCAGGCGTTTGCCCGGGTCGAAGGCTTGCGCAAACTGGTCCAGCGCTACATGGACGAGGCGCGCAAGCTCGAAGACCGGCGCGAGCAGAAGCTGCTGGATGAGTTGTCCCAGCGGTTGCCGCGTCAGGATCCGTATTAAGGCAGGTCTACCGCGTTATCGTTCATCGCGGGCAAGCCTTGCTCCTACAAGCGATAGCGATCTATCTGTCGCAACACAACTTCCCGCCTTGCCCCCACCCCCGCCAAGTGCTAAACCTTGTACACGCACGTTCACCAATGACAAGGAAGCCGTTAAATGTCAGTCGTTACAGAAGTCTCCCAAGATGGGCAAAAGCTGACGATTTCGATCAAGGGACGATTCGATTTTGCCAAGCATCAGGAATTTCGCGAGTCCTACGAAAATCTTCAGCCAAAACCCGAGTCCTTTGAGGTTGACCTGAAGGACGCCACCTACCTCGACAGTTCGGCGCTCGGCATGTTGTTGCTGTTGCGTGATCACGCCGGTGGCGAGAACGCCGAGATCAAGCTGACCCACGCCAATGCCGATGTGCGCAAGATCCTGGCTATCTCCAATTTCGAACAGATCTTCGACGTGGCATGAACGCCGTGCAGTCGGTGTTCGAGCCGCTGACGATCCTGATCGCTGAAGACAGCGCGGCCGATCGCATGCTGCTGTCGAGTATCGTCCGGCGCCAGGGCCATCAGGTGCTGACGGCGGCCAATGGTGCCGAAGCGGTTGCCGCGTTCCGTGAGCAACGGCCGCAACTGGTGCTGATGGACGCCATGATGCCGGTGATGGACGGTTTCGAGGCGGCGCAGCAGATCAAGGCCCTGGCCGGGGAAACCCTGGTGCCGATCATCTTCCTGACGTCACTGACTGAAAGCGAAGCCTTGGCCCGTTGTCTGGAGGCCGGGGGCGACGACTTTCTGGCGAAGCCTTATAACCAGGTGATCCTCAGCGCCAAAATCAAGGCGATGGACCGCTTGCGGCGCTTGCAGGCCACGGTGCTTGAGCAGCGCGACCAGATTGCCCGGCACCACGAATACCTGCTTAACGAGCAGCGGGTGGCCAAGGCGGTGTTCGACAAGGTGGCCCACTCCGGCTGCCTGAATGCGCCGAATATCCGTTACCTGCAATCGCCTTACGCATTGTTCAACGGTGATCTGCTGCTGGCCGCGTTCACCCCGGCCGGCGACATGCATGTGTTGCTCGGCGACTTCACCGGTCATGGCTTGCCGGCCGCCGTCGGCGCCATGCCCCTGGCGGAAGTGTTCTACGGCATGACTGCAAAGGGCTACGGCTTGTCCGAAACCCTGCGCGAGATGAACGCCAAGCTCAAGCGCATCCTGCCGGTGGACATGTTCTGTTGCGCAACCCTGTTGTGCCTGAGCTTTCAGCGCCGTTCGGTGGAAGTCTGGAACGGCGGGATGCCGGACGGTTATCTGCACAGCAATGCCACGGGCGAGCGCACGCCGCTGCGGGCGCGGCACCTGCCATTGGGGGTGTTGAGCCCGACCACGTTTAACGATCGCACGGAAGTGTTTCCGATGGCGGTCGACGATCGGGTGTTCCTGTTGTCCGACGGGGTGATCGACACCTGCGATGTGAACGAGCAATTGTTTGGCGTGGAGCGGCTGGAGCAGGTGTTTGCCGCCAACCGTCGGCCGGATGCATTGTTCGCGGAGATCGAGCAGGCCCTGCGCGATTTCCGTGGCGAGGCCCGGGACGATGTGAGCATGGTCGAGGTCCGCCTGCTGGAATCGGCGCAACTGAGCCCGCCGGCGCTGGTGTATTCCGATAGTGGACAGTCGTGCCCGCTGGACTGGTCCGTGAGTTTCGAGTTTCGCGCCGCCACCCTCAAGCGCTTCAATCCGCTGCCCTATCTGTTGCAATTGTTGCTTGAAGTTCATGGCCTGCGGGCGCAAAGCGGCGCGTTGTACAGCGTGCTGGCCGAGCTGTATTCCAATGCCCTGGAGCACGGCGTGCTGGGGCTGGACTCCAGCCTCAAGCGTGATGCCTCGGGTTTTGCGCGCTATTATCAGGAGCGCAATTCCCGCCTCGACCAATTGCAGGACGGCTATGTGCGCTTGCATTTGCAGGTCACGCCAAAGGGCGAGGGCGGTTGCCTGTCGATTCGGGTCGACGACAGTGGCAAGGGTTTTGATGTGGCGCGGGTGATGGAGCGGCCGGTGGATGGCGTCGGTCTGTCGGGGCGCGGTGTCGGATTGATCCGCCAGTTGAGCCGCAAGGCGAGCTGGTCCGACGAAGGTCGTAGTGCGCACGTGGAGTTTTATTGGGAGGCTCTGGCATAATCCCGCGAATTCTTGATCAAGGAGTGAACAAGTGGCTGATACACATCTGGATCGCAACGTGTTGAACGCGTTGCAGGAGGTCATGGAGGACGAATATCCGACATTACTGGATACCTTCATCGCCGACTCCGAGGAGCGTCTACTCGTCCTGCGCAAGGCCGAGGATGCGGCGCAGCTCATGAATGCGGCCCATAGTTTCAAAGGCAGCAGCAGCAACATGGGCGCCGTTCGCCTGGCGGAACTGTGCAATGAGCTGGAACAGCGAGCCAAGCACCAGCGCCTCGCCGGCATTGAGAAACTGGTCGGCGAAATTGACGGCGAATTCGCCATCGTCCGTCCGCTCTATGAAGCCGAGCGTCAGCGTTCTTTAGCGCAGTAGCATGACCGTCCGGCGCATCAGGCGCCGGTTTTCCAAACCTGGCTCGACCTTTGCAATCATCTCACTCAACTGTACCTACGATCCCAGTGCAGCGGAGACCGCGTCATGCCCGTTACCCCCAATTTGCTTCTTCAGGCCGCTGCCAAGGCCAAGCCTCAAGCCGCCTCCGCCAATACCCCGGCGGTGACCGCTGAGCCTGGGGATAAGGCCTCCAGCTTCGCCAATGTCTTCGCCAAACAGGGCCAGAACAAGCCTGCCGCATTGGCTGATGCGCCGCTCAAACCGTCCCGGGATAAAACCCCGGACAACCCGGCGAAGAAAGACGTCAGCAACGACAAGTCTGCCGCCCCGCAGCCAGCGGTTGCCGATAGCGGCAAATCCTTGCCCGCCGACAAACCGGCGTCCGCCTCGACAGATGACAAGAGCGCCAGCGACAGCGACCCGGAGACGACCTCTACGCCGGTGGCGGTCGATGCTCCGCCGGTCGACCCGACGCTGGACCCGGCCTTGATGCAAGCGGTGCAGCCAGTGGCGCCCGCACCCGCACCCGAAACCCCGCCAGCGGTAGCCGCTGTGCAACCGCAAGTCGAGGCAGCGGTTGCTGCCGCCGTCACCGCCGCGCCGGTACAGGCCGCCGCGACCACCGACACCGATTTCGATCCAGAGGCCGACCCGCTCGACGCGCTGCCGGCCCTGCGCATGGCCATGGAACAGAGCGGTCACGTCTCCGCCTCCAGCCAATCCCAGGCCAAAGCGACACCGGCCCAGGCATCCGCCGAGGGTGAGCTGACTTCGGCGCAGAACTTTGCCGCCGGCATGGCGAGCATGCTCACTGTGCAATCCGACAAGGACAGCACCAGCCAAGGCGGCGAGAAGGCGTTCAGTGGCTTGCTCAATGAAGGGCTCAAGGACCTGACGTCCGCCAGCAGCGATACCCGCGTCGATGATTTCGCCAGTCGTCTGGCGGCATTGACCCAGGCTGCCACACCGAAAACCGCCAATGCGCTGCCGGTCAATCAACCGATCGCCATGCATCAGAGTGGCTGGACCGAAGAAGTGGTCAACCGGGTCATGTACCTGTCCAGCGCCAATCTCAAGGCGGCCGACATTCAGTTGCAGCCCGCCGAACTGGGGCGCCTGGATATTCGGGTGAACATGGTGCCGGACCAGCAGACCCAAGTGACCTTCATGAGCGCTCACCCGAGTGTTCGCGAAGCGCTGGACGGGCAAATGCATCGCTTGCGCGACATGTTCGCGCAGCAGGGCATGGGCCAGGTCGATGTCAACGTGTCCGACCAGTCCCGTGGCTGGCAGGGCCAGGGCCAGGAGCAACAGGCTCAGCAAGGGCAGGGCGGGCGCACCAGCGCCAGCGGTGGCCGGGTTGATGCCATGGATGACGAGATCGTGCCGACCGTCGCGGAAGTCGCGGCCAGCACCACCAGCGTCATTGGCTCCAGTGCCGTCGACTATTACGCCTAGTCTCCTGCAGGAGCGAGGCTTGCCCGCGAACAAGACGCTGCGGTTTATCAGTTAAACCCCGTCATCGTTCTTCGCGGGCAAGCCTCGCTCCTACATGCCTGATCGTTCCCGCGCTCCGCGGGGGAATGCAGCCTGGGACGCTCCGCGTCCCTGTCGAAGCGGACGCGGAGCGTCCATTGAGGCATTCCCACGCGAAGCGTGGGAACGATCATTCACCCCTGCCTCAAATCCCCTCCCCGACACTTCTGGCATAACACTTGCTCTTGCCTTGCCGTGCGACTGTGAAAACTTGAATAGTGACGGATTATTGGCATGGCGAAGAGCGAAGCAGCAGCAGTGGTTAAAGACCCTGCAACCAAAGGCAAACTCAAGCTGATCATTGCGATCGTGCTGGCAGTGCTGCTGGCCATCGGCTTGTCCGTGGGGGCCACGTGGTACTTCATGCACAGCGCCCAAAGCAAACCTGTCGCGGCGGCTGAAACGGCCCCGCTGGGCAAGCAACCGGCAGTCTTCGAACCCATGGCGCCGGCCTTCGTCGCCAACTACAACCAGAACGGTCGCCAGCGCTACATGCAGGTGAGCATCACCATGCTCGGCCGCAACCAGGCGGATATGGAAGCGCTCAAAGTGCACATGCCGGTCATTCGCAATAATCTCGTCATGCTGTTCTCCGGTCAGGACTTCGCCACCCTCGCGACCCCGGTCGGCCAGGAAATGCTGCGCCAGAAGGCCACCGCCAGCGTCCAGGAAGTGGCGCAGAAAGAGCTGGGCAAAGTGGTGATCGAACAGTTGCTTTTCACTAATTTCGTACTGCAGTAGGAACACGACATGGCCGTGCAAGACCTGCTGTCCCAGGATGAGATCGATGCGCTGTTGCATGGCGTCGACGATGGTCTGGTACAGACCGATACCGCCGCCGAACCCGGCAGCGTCAAAAGTTACGACCTGACCAGCCAGGATCGGATCGTCCGCGGACGCATGCCGACCCTGGAAATGATCAACGAACGTTTCGCCCGCTACACCCGCATCAGCATGTTCAACATGCTGCGCCGTTCGGCGGACGTGGCCGTCGGTGGCGTGCAGGTGATGAAGTTCGGCGAATACGTGCACTCGCTGTACGTGCCGACCAGCCTCAACCTGGTCAAGATCAAGCCGTTGCGCGGCACCGCGCTGTTCATCCTCGACGCCAAACTGGTGTTCAAGCTGGTGGACAACTTCTTCGGCGGCGATGGCCGTCACGCGAAGATCGAAGGGCGTGAGTTCACCCCGACCGAGCTGCGAGTGGTGCGCATGGTGCTGGAGCAGGCCTTCATCGATTTGAAGGAAGCCTGGCAGGCGATCATGGAAGTGAACTTCGAGTACATCAACTCGGAAGTGAACCCGGCCATGGCCAACATCGTCGGCCCGAGCGAAGCCATCGTGGTGTCGACTTTCCACATCGAACTCGACGGCGGTGGCGGCGACCTGCACGTGACCATGCCGTACTCGATGATCGAGCCGGTGCGCGAAATGCTCGATGCCGGCTTCCAGTCGGACCTCGATGACCAGGACGAGCGCTGGGTCAACGCCCTGCGCCAGGACGTGCTGGACGTGGATGTGCCGATCGGTGCTACGGTGGCCCGTCGTCAACTGCGCCTGCGGGACATCCTGCACATGCAGCCGGGGGACATCATCCCGGTCGAGATGCCGGAAGAAATGATCATGCGCGCCAACGGCGTGCCTGCCTTCAAGGTCAAGATGGGTTCGCACAAAGGCAACCTCGCGTTGCAAGTGATCGAGCCGATCGAGCGCCGCTGACCGGCGCTCAACTCCCCCATTTAACACTGGCCGCTTCTAAGAGCTGCCCGCCGAGGACACATGATGAACGACGATATGAACGCCCAGGACGACCAGGCACTGGCTGATGAATGGGCCGCTGCCCTGGAAGAAACCGGTGATGCCGGCCAGGACGATATCGATGCGCTGCTGGCTGCCGATACCGGTAGCTCGGCGTCCAACCGTCTGCCGATGGAAGAATTCGGCAGCGTGCCGAAGAACAACGACCCGGTGACCCTGGACGGCCCGAACCTGGATGTGATCCTCGACATCCCGGTGTCGATTTCCATGGAAGTCGGCAGCACCGACATCAACATCCGCAACCTGCTGCAACTCAACCAGGGTTCGGTGATCGAGCTCGATCGCCTGGCCGGTGAGCCGCTGGACGTGCTGGTCAACGGCACCCTCATCGCCCACGGCGAAGTGGTCGTGGTCAACGAGAAGTTCGGCATTCGCCTGACCGACGTGATCAGCCCAAGCGAACGCATCAAGAAGCTGCGCTAAGTGAACAAGGTCCTGGGGTTGTTGCTGGCGCTGCCGGTCAGCGCTTTGGCTGCCGAACCGGTGGCCACGGCGGCTGCGGCGGCTGCACCGGTGGTCAACAGCGGCGTGGCCGGGCAATTGACGCAATTGGTGTTCGGCCTGTTGTTCGTGCTGGCGTTGATCTTTTTCCTCGCCTGGCTGTTGCGCCGGGTCCAGCAGGCCGGGCCGGCGGGCAAGGCGCAGGTGATCGATATCATCGGTTCCCGCGCGCTGGGTCCCCGTGATCGCCTGATGCTGGTACAGGTCGGCAACGAACAGATTCTGCTCGGCCTCAGCCCCGGCACCATCACGGCATTGCATGTGCTCAAGGAGCCGGTGCACGTGCCGAGCGCGAGTGAAAAAACGACCCCGGAGTTTGCCCAGCGCCTGATGGAACTGTTGGGCAAGGATCAGAAGGATAAGAAGTAATGGGTGCGCTACGCATCGTCTTGACGCTGGCCCTGATGCTGGCGGCGCCGCTGGCGCTCGCCGCCGATCCGCTGTCGATCCCGGCCATTACGCTGGGCACCAATGCCCAGGGTGCGCAGGAATACTCGGTCAGCCTGCAGATCTTGCTGATCATGACCGCGCTGAGCTTCATTCCAGCGTTCGTCATGCTGATGACCAGCTTCACCCGGATCATCATTGTCTTTTCGATCCTGCGCCAGGCCCTGGGCCTGCAGCAGACGCCGTCGAACCAGATCCTCACTGGCATGGCGCTGTTCCTGACCATGTTCATCATGGCGCCGGTGTTCGACCGGGTGAATAACGATGCCCTGCAACCGTACCTGGCGGAGAAACTCACCGCCCAGGACGCCGTGCTCAAGGCGCAAGTGCCGATCAAGGACTTCATGCTCGCCCAGACCCGCACCAGCGATCTGGAGCTGTTCATGCGCCTGTCCAAACGCACTGACATCGCCACGCCGGATCAGGCGCCGTTGACCATTCTGGTGCCGGCGTTCGTGACGTCTGAGCTGAAAACCGCCTTCCAGATCGGCTTCATGATCTTCATTCCGTTCCTGATCATCGACCTGGTCGTGGCCAGTGTGCTGATGGCGATGGGGATGATGATGCTGTCGCCGCTGATCATTTCCCTGCCGTTCAAGATCATGCTGTTTGTGCTGGTGGATGGCTGGGCGTTGATCATCGGCACGTTGGCCAGCAGCTTTGGAGGTGTTTCGCCATGACCCCGGAAGTCGCCGTAGACATCTTTCGGGACGCGCTCTGGCTGACCACCATGATGGTCGCGGTGCTGGTGATTCCGAGTCTGCTGGTGGGCCTTTTGGTGGCGATGTTCCAGGCGGCCACGCAGATCAACGAACAGACCTTGAGCTTCCTGCCGCGTCTGTTGGTGATGCTGGTAACGCTGATTGTGGCCGGCCCGTGGCTGGTACAGACCTTCATGGAATACATCCTGCGGCTGTACGGCAATATTCCTATGGTCATTGGCTAAACCATGTCGCTGCTGCAACTGACCGATACCCAGATCAGCACGTGGGTTGCGACGTTCATGTTGCCGCTGTTTCGCGTCGGCACCTTGCTGATGGTCATGCCGATTTTCGGGACGACCCTGGTGCCACGGCGGGTGCGGGCGTATTTCGCCCTGGCCATCACCGTCGTCATCACTCCGGCGTTGCCACCCATGCCGCCGGTCAATCCGCTTGACCTGAGTGGGCTGCTGCTGATCGGCGAGCAGATCGTCATCGGCGCCGTGATGGGGTTCTCCTTGCAGCTGTTCTTCCAGGCATTCGTCGTTGCCGGGCAGATTGTCGCGATCCAGATGGGCATGGGCTTTGCGTCCATGGTCGACCCTACCAACGGCGTGTCGGTGGCGGTGATCGGGCAGTTCTTCACCATGCTGGTGACGCTGCTGTTCCTGTCGATGAACGGCCACCTGGTGGTGTTCGAAGTCCTCACCGAAAGCTTCACCACGCTGCCGGTCGGCAGCGGGTTTATGGTCAATCATTTCTGGGAGCTGGCCGGCAAGCTCGGCTGGGTGCTGGGGGCCGCGCTGGTACTGGTCTTGCCGGCGGTCACCGCGTTGCTGGTGGTCAACATCGCGTTTGGTGTGATGACCCGGGCGGCGCCGCAACTGAACATCTTCTCCATTGGTTTCCCGCTGACCCTGGTCCTGGGGATGTTCATCCTCTGGGTCAGCCTGGGCGACATTCTCAATCAGTATCAACCGTTGGCCACCGAGGCCCTGCAGTTGTTACGTTCACTGGTACAGGCGCGATGAGTCATGGCTGAGAGCGAAAGCGGTCAGGACAAGACAGAAGACCCCACGGAGAAAAAGAAAAAGGACTCCCGGGACAAGGGCGAGACGGCGCGCTCCAAAGAACTCAATACCTTGGCGATCATGTTGGTCGGCGCCAGTGCGTTGCTGATTTTCGGCGGTGCATTGGCCGAGGACATGATGGAATTGATGCGCATGAATTTCTCGTTGCCGCGCGAAGTCATCCTCGATCAGAAAGCCATGACCAACTACCTGCTGCACTCGGGGCAGATTGCCTTGTGGGCGATTCAGCCGATCATGATTTCCCTGGTGTTGGCGGCGCTTCTGGGCCCGATTTCCCTGGGTGGCTGGCTGTTCTCGGCCAGCAGCATGGCGCCGAAGTTCAGCCGGATGAACCCGCTGAGCGGCCTCAAGCGGATGTTTTCCACCAAGGCCCTGGTGGAACTGCTCAAGGCGTTTGCCAAATTCACCATCGTCCTGTTCGTGGCGCTGGCGGTGTTGTCATCGGACATCGATGACTTGCAGCGCATCGCTCATGAACCGTTGGAATCGGCGATCATCCACAGCATTCAAGTGGTGGGGTGGAGTACGTTGTGGATGGCCTGCGGGCTGATCATCATCGCCGCGGTCGACGTGCCGGTGCAGTTGTGGGAAAGCCACAAGAAACTGCTGATGACCAAGCAGGAAGTGCGCGATGAACACAAGGATTCGGACGGGCGACCGGAGGTCAAGCAGCGTATTCGTCAACTGCAACGCGAGATGTCCCAGCGCCGGATGATGGCGGCGATCCCCGATGCCGACGTGATCATCACCAACCCGACCCACTACGCCGTGGCCCTCAAATACGACCCGGACAAGGGTGGGGCGCCGATGTTGATTGCCAAGGGCAGCGACTTCCTGGCCTTGAAAATCCGCGAAATCGCCGTGGCCAACGAAGTGCTGCTACTCGAATCACCAGCCCTGGCGCGTTCGATCTACTACTCCACCGAACTCGACCAGGAAATCCCCGGCGGCCTGTACCTCGCCGTCGCCCAGGTCTTGGCCTACGTCTACCAGATCCGCCAGCACCGCGCTGGCAAGGGCAAACGCCCGGATCCGCTCAAGGACGACCTGCCGATTCCGCCGGATTTGCGCCGGGATTCCTGATAACGCCTCAATCCCTGCAAGCGGACTCACCCCCACACGGATCGTTCCCACGCTCTGCGTGGGAATGCAGCCCGGGACGCTCCGCGTTCCCTCCAAAGCCGAACGCGGAGCGTCCGCTGAGGCATTCCCACGCAGAGCGTGGGAACGATCAAACATCGCGGGCAGTGCACGATCTCTGTAGGCGCTGCCGAAGGCTGCGATGTTTTGATCTTGTGGTCAGGGAGCTCGCCACAAGGTGGGTGTCAGGCCTGCAAGTCGATCATTTGTTCACTATTTCCGGTCCGTAAGATCGTTCCCACGCTCCGCGTGGGAATGCAGCCCGGGACGCTCTGCGTCCCATCCAAAGCCCGGCGCGAGGATTTTCGTTAGTCTTGCGGGTCGAGGTTATCCAGCGCGCGATTCACCGCCAGTTCGCCGAGCATGATGTTCTGGGTGATTCCCAGCACCGTGCTGCGCTGTGAGCCTTTCAGTCCTGTTGCGAAATCGTTGGCCATGACGCTGGCTGAGGCCAGTGACTCACTGGCGTGGGCGAGCAAACTTTCGGTTTTGGTGTCCGGGGCGACCATGAACATCGTGCTGGGTTTTCGCTCCCTGGCGTTCAGTCGGGCGGTCAGATTGATGTACTCCTCAAGGGCGCGGTCGGCGGCTTCCTGGAGTTTTTGCGGGTCGATTGAGTTGTCGTCGGTATGGGGTGGGTTCGGTGTTGGTTTGAACATGGATGAAACTCCAAATCAGAAAGTGGAGCCATCACCCTCGCTACCAAACGAAGGGGTGGTGGCCATACGAAGGTTGGTAGACCGGTGACTTGGAAACCGGCGCGCCCGAAGACGCCCTGCGCATGGCCACCATAAACGCAGGCCGAAAAGGTCTGCATCGGGTGTGCAATGCACGCAAGTCAAAAAGCCGGGCTACCAAACCCAGATCGCTGTTTTTCAGCGACCCGGAAACGATAAAACCTGGCCCTCATGCGCACAAGCCGGCGGATTCTGGCGTAGTCGTAGTCCGTGACGCAAGAATGCGTAGGGCGAGTGAGTGTCTGGAGATGTCGTTTAAACACCGTTGTTTAAGATCGTTCCCACGCTCCGCGTGGGAATGCCTCCACGGACGCTCCGCGTTCGGCTCTGGAGGGGACGCGGAGCGTCCCGGGCTGCATTCCAACGCGCAGCGTAGGAACGATCATCCCCACCCCGGCAAAAGTTGGAAGGCTTCTTGCAGTAGCCGCTCTGCGTCTGCTTCAGGCGTCAAAAGTTTGCTTTAAAGGAACGGGGAAAACCGGTGGATCGCTCTCAGTTATTCAACAGTGCTCGCACAAACGTCGCCGACTTGAGTCGGGGCAATCTGGGTGTGCCGCTGTTGCTGCTGGTCATGCTGGCCATGATGATGTTGCCGGTGCCGCCGTTCCTGCTGGACGTGTTCTTCACGTTCAACATTGCCTTGTCGATTGTGGTGTTGCTGGTCTGCGTCTACGCCTTGCGGCCGCTGGATTTCGCGGTGTTCCCGACGATTTTGCTGGTGGCGACGCTGATGCGCCTGGCGCTGAACGTGGCCTCCACGCGGGTGGTGATGCTCCACGGTCAGGAAGGGCATGCCGCCGCCGGTAAGGTGATCCAGGCCTTCGGTGAGGTGGTGATCGGCGGTAACTACGTGGTCGGTATCGTGGTCTTCGCGATTTTGATGATCATCAACTTCGTCGTGGTGACCAAGGGTGCCGGGCGGATTTCCGAGGTGAGCGCACGTTTCACCCTCGACGCCATGCCCGGCAAACAAATGGCCATCGACGCCGACTTGAACGCCGGCCTGATCGATCAGAACCAGGCCAAACTGCGCCGCATGGAAGTTGCCCAGGAAGCCGAGTTCTACGGTTCCATGGACGGTGCCAGCAAGTTCGTGCGTGGTGACGCCATCGCCGGCCTGCTGATTCTGTTCATCAACCTGATCGGCGGCATGGCGGTCGGTATCTTCCAGCACGGCATGTCCTTCGGTGACGCCGGTCGGGTTTACGCGCTGTTGACCATCGGTGACGGTTTGGTGGCGCAATTGCCATCACTGTTGTTATCGACAGCGGCCGCGATCATGGTGACCCGTGCTTCCGGCTCGGAAGACATGGGCAAGCAGATCGGTCGCCAGATGTTCGCCTCGCCCAAAGCGTTGGCCGTCGCGGCCGGTTTGATGGCGGTGATGGGCCTGGTGCCCGGCATGCCGCACTTCTCCTTTCTCAGCATGGCGGCCCTGGCGGCCGGCGGCGCGTACCTGTTCTGGAAGAAGCAGAACGTGGTCAAGGTCCAGGCCTTGCAAGAGGTCCAGCGTCAGCAAGAACTGCTGCCATCCCCGGCCCGCGCCCAGGAAACCAAGGAATTGGGCTGGGACGACGTGACCCCGATCGACATGATCGGCCTGGAAGTGGGCTACCGCCTGATTCCGCTGGTGGACCGCAACCAGGGTGGCCAGTTGCTCGCGCGGATCAAGGGTGTGCGCAAGAAGCTGTCCCAGGACCTGGGCTTCCTGATGCCGACTGTGCACATTCGTGACAACCTCGACCTGGCCCCAAGTGCCTACCGCCTGACCCTCATGGGCGTGATCCTCGCCGAAGCCGAGATTTACCCGGATCGCGAGCTGGCGATCAACCCAGGGCAGGTCTACGGCGCGCTCAACGGCATAACCGCCAAAGATCCGGCTTTTGGTCTGGAGGCGGTCTGGATCGAAATCAGCCAGCGCGCCCAGGCGCAGTCCCTCGGTTACACCGTGGTCGATGCCAGTACGGTAGTGGCAACCCACTTGAACCAGATTCTGTACAAGCACTCCAGTGAGCTGATCGGCCACGAAGAAGTGCAGCAACTCATGCAATTGCTGGCCAAAAGCTCGCCGAAACTGGCTGAAGAGCTGGTGCCGGGGGTGGTGTCGCTGTCGCAACTGCTCAAGGTCTTGCAGGCGTTGCTCGCCGAACAAGTGCCGGTTCGCGACATCCGCAGCATCGCCGAGGCCATCGCCAACAATGCCAGCAAGAGTCAAGATACTGCCGCGCTGGTGGCGGCGGTGCGCGTCGGCGTAAGCCGCGCAATCGTCCAAAGCATTGTAGGGACTGAGTCGGAGCTGCCAGTTATCACCTTGGAGCCAAGGTTGGAACAGATATTGCTCAATAGTCTTCAGAAGGCAGGACAAGGCTCGGAAGAGGGCGTTCTGCTGGAGCCAAGCATGGCAGAGAAGCTGCAACGTTCGTTGATCGATGCGGCACAGCGTCAAGAGATGCAAGGTCAGCCGGTGATTCTGCTGGTAGCCGGTCCGGTTCGCGCCATGTTGTCGCGTTTCGGCAGGCTGGCAGTCCCGGGTTTGCACGTGTTGGCGTATCAGGAAATCCCTGACAACAAGCAAGTGACCATCGTTGCGACAGTAGGGCCCAACGGCTGAGGTAGTGGTTTATGCAAGTTAAGCGTTTTTTCGCCGCCGATATGCGTCAGGCCATGAAACTGGTACGTGATGAGCTGGGCGCTGATGCGGCCATTATCGGTAACCGCCGGATTGCCGGTGGTGTCGAGCTGACGGCTGCCCTGGATTACAAATTGTCGGCGCTGGCCCCACGCGTTCCAAACATGGAACTCGAGGATGAGCTGCGCAAGACCCAGTCGCGCATCGTCACCGCCCAGGCCGAACTGAGCCTGCGCGGCGAAGGCGAGACCGACGGTGACAAGACCACCAATCGCCAGTTGTTCGCCGGCCTGCCGTTGACCGCTGCCGAGCCGCTGATCGAACCGACTTACGAACAGCCCCGTCGTGCCGCGCCAGCCCCGGCGCCCGTGTCCGGCGGTGTTGACCCACGGGCTTTCGATTCGATGCGCTTCGAGCTCAACAGCCTGCGCGAATTGATGGAAGTGCAACTCGGCTCCCTGGCCTGGAATCAGCTGCAAGGCAGCCGTCCGGCCCAGGCCAACCTGTGGCGTCGCCTGCAACGCATCGGCTTGTCCGGCCCGTTGTCCCGCGACCTGCTGGCGCTGATTACCGATATTGAAGAGCCTCGTCAGGCCTGGCGCATGTTGCTGGCGCACCTGGCGCGGATGATCGCCACACCGGAAGTCGAGCCACTGGAAGAGGGCGGCGTGATTGCCATGGTCGGCCCTGCCGGCATGGGCAAGACCACCACCCTGGCCAAGCTCGCGGCCCGTTACGTGCTCAAGTACGGCGCGCAGAACATCGCGCTGGTGAGCATGGACAGCTACCGCATCGGCGCCCAGGAACAATTGAAGACGCTGGGCCGCATTCTGAATGTGTCGGTGACACACGTCGATCCGGGCCAGTCCCTGGTGCAGGCGCTGGATCCGTTGCTGCGCAAACGCGTGATTCTGATCGATACCGCCGGCCTTCAGGCCAGCGATCCGGCCTTGCGCATGCAACTCGAAAGCCTGGCCGGTCGCGGGATCAAATCGAAAAATTATCTGGTCCTGGCAACCACCAGCCAGAAACAGGTTCTAACCGCCGCTTATCACAGTTACAAGCGGTGTGGGCTGGCTGGCTGCATCCTGACTAAACTGGATGAAACGGCGAGTCTGGGCGAGGTGTTGAGCCTGGCCATCAGTCATGAATTGCCGGTGGCGTACCTCACCGATGGCCCGCGCATTCCAGATGATCTGCATCTGCCGCGGCGTCACCAGTTGGTCAGTCGCGCGGTGAGCGTGCAAATGCAGGAAGAACCCAGCGAGGAAGCCATGGCTGACATGTTCGCTGATATTTACCACAGCCCGACCAAGCAGGTTGGCTGAGGTACTAATGAACAGTTTTTGTACCTACATCGATGGTCTGCCATGCATTGTTCAGTTGATGAACGCGCAGCCAGTAATGTGGCCTCCGTCTATGCAAGACAAGGTAAAGAAATAACATGGGCAGCATGCATCCCGTACAGGTGATCGCGGTGACCGGCGGCAAAGGTGGCGTCGGGAAGACTAACGTGTCAGTGAACTTGTCCCTGGCTCTAGCAGAGCTTGGCCGACGCGTCATGCTGCTGGACGCCGATCTGGGTCTGGCGAACGTCGACGTTCTGCTGGGACTGACGCCCAAACGTACCCTGGCCGACGTGATCGAAGGCCGCTGCGAGCTGCGCGACGTTCTGTTGCAGGGCCCGGGCGGTATCCGTATCGTCCCGGCCGCGTCCGGCACCCAGAGCATGGTTCATCTGAGCCCGGCCCAGCATGCCGGCCTGATCCAGGCCTTCAGCGATATCGGCGATAACCTTGATGTATTGGTGATCGACACGGCTGCGGGTATTGGTGACTCGGTCGTCAGTTTTGTCCGCGCCGCGCAAGAAGTGTTGCTGGTGGTCTGCGACGAGCCGACCTCCATCACCGACGCCTACGCCCTGATCAAATTGCTCAACCGCGATTACGGCATGAACCGCTTCCGCGTCCTGGCCAACATGGCCCAGAGCCCGCAGGAAGGGCGCAACCTGTTCGCCAAGTTGACCAAGGTCACGGACCGCTTCCTCGACGTGGCCCTACAATACGTCGGCGCCGTGCCTTACGACGAAAGCGTGCGCAAGGCCGTGCAGAAGCAACGTGCCGTCTACGAAGCCTTCCCGCGCTCCAAGTGCGCCCTGGCGTTCAAGGCGATTGCACAGAAAGTCGACACCTGGCCGCTGCCGGCCAACCCGCGCGGGCACCTGGAATTTTTCGTCGAGCGCCTCGTGCAACAGACCGCAGGACCCGTCCTATGACAGCCAGTGGCTACAACCTCTACAAGAAGTCGGCACGTGATTCGCAATACGAGCTGATCGAGCGTTACGCGCCACTGGTCAAACGCATTGCTTACCACTTGCTGGCGCGTCTGCCGGCCAGTGTCCAGGTGGAAGACCTGATCCAGGCCGGGATGATTGGCCTGCTTGAAGTGTCAACCAAATACGACGCCAGCAAAGGCGCGAGTTTCGAAACGTACGCGGGCATTCGAATCCGTGGCGCGATGCTCGATGAAGTACGCAAGGGGGACTGGGCGCCACGTTCGGTCCACCGCAATACCCGCATGGTCAGCGACGCAATTCGCTCGATTGAAGCTAAAACCGGCCGTGATGCTAAAGATCACGAAGTTGCGGCCGAACTCCAATTGAGTCTCGACGATTATTACGGGATTTTGAACGATACCTTGGGCAGCCGTCTGTTCAGTTTCGACGACCTGTTGCAGGACGGCGAACACGAAGGGCTGCACGAGGATGGCGCCAGTGCTCATCTGGAGCCGTCGCGCGATCTGGAAGATGAACGTTTCCAGGCCGCCTTGGCGGACGCGATTGCCAATTTGCCGGAGCGTGAGCGACTGGTGTTGGCGCTGTACTACGACGAAGAGCTGAACCTCAAGGAAATCGGTGAGGTCCTGGGTGTCAGCGAATCCCGTGTCAGCCAGTTACACAGCCAGTGCGCGGCCCGTTTGCGGGGGCGTTTGGGGGAGTGGCGAGCGCGCTGAAGGCAGTGTGGGGACACTGCGAACGAGGCTGGTGTGGTGTGAACTGCAGCGGTCTCGATCTGTTGTGCTCCAGACAGTCATTTGAGTGCTTTGCCGGATTGAATGAAATGGCGCGTCCAGGTGCTGGGCGCGTTTAAGACTGCTTGGAGGTCGAATTGGACAAGAACATGAAAATCCTCATCGTTGATGACTTCTCAACGATGCGGCGGATCATTAAAAACCTGTTGCGTGACCTTGGGTTCACCAACACGGTCGAGGCTGACGATGGCACCACTGCCATTCCGGTGCTCAACAGCGGCAGCATCGACTTTCTGGTAACAGACTGGAACATGCCGGGCATGACCGGTATCGACCTGCTGCGCCACGTGCGCGCCGATGAAAAACTCAAGCACCTGCCAGTGCTGATGGTGACCGCTGAAGCCAAGCGCGAACAGATCATCGAAGCGGCCCAGGCCGGTGTTAACGGCTATGTGGTCAAACCCTTCACGGCCCAGGCGTTGAAAGAAAAAATCGAAAAGATTTTCGAACGCATCGGTTGAGTCACTGCGCCACGGGGTAGCTATGGACCACAACGAATCTTCACAGGGCGATTTTGAATCGACCCTGAAAAAACATGCCCGCGAACTGGTCGACAGCCTTGAAAAAGGCAAGTTTGGCGACGCTGTGCAACTGATTCATGAGCTCAACCAGACCCGTGACCGCGGCCTGTACCAGGAAGTTGGCAAGCTCACTCGCGAGCTGCATAGCGCGATCGTCAATTTCCAGATTGACCCGAACATGCCGCAAGCCGAGGAAGTCTCGCAGATCACGGACGCCACCGAGCGTCTGGGGTATGTGGTCAAGCTGACCGAGGCCGCTGCCAACCGCACCATGGACCTGGTGGAAAACGCCACGCCGCTGGTCAATGGCCTGAGCACTGAAGCCCAGGCATTGAGCGCCGACTGGGGACGCTTCATGCGTCGCGAAGTCGGGGCTGAAGAGTTCCGCGAGCTGGCCCCGGCGGGTCGACGGTTTCCTGACGCGCAGCAGCGCGGACAATCGCACGGTGTCGAGCAACCTCAACGACATTCTGCTCGCCCAGGATTACCAGGACCTCACCGGTCAAGTGATCAAGCGCGTGACCCAATTGGTCACCGAAGTTGAAAGCAACCTGCTCAAGCTCGTGCTCATGGCCAGCCAGGTAGACCGCTTTGCGGGTATCGAACATGACCGTGAAGCGATGCTGGCTGAAAAAGATCCACAAAAACATCTCTCGCAGGGTGAAGGTCCGCAGATTCATGCCGATAAAAGAGAAGATGTTGTGTCCGGTCAGGACGATGTGGACGATTTGTTATCCAGTCTTGGATTTTAGGTTTTTTAGGTTTTTAGACCTTTAGGAGCACCCCCTTAATGAGCTTCGGCGCCGATGAAGAGATCCTTCAGGATTTCCTGGTTGAGGCCGGCGAGATTCTAGAGCAACTGTCCGAGCAACTGGTCGAGCTGGAAAGCCGACCGGATGATGCGGACTTGCTCAATGCAATTTTTCGCGGTTTTCACACTGTAAAAGGGGGCGCCGGCTTCCTCCAGCTCAATGAGCTGGTGGAGTGCTGTCACATCGCCGAGAACGTGTTCGACATCCTGCGCAAGGGTGAACGACGCGTCGACTCGGAACTGATGGACGTGGTTCTTGAAGCGCTGGATGCGGTGAACGGCATGTTCACCGAAGTCCGCGAACGCAGCCCGATCACGGCTGCCACTCCGCAATTGCTGGAAGCCTTGGCCCGTCTGGCCGAGCCACAATCGGCCGACGTCGCAGCCCCGGTTGCCGACGCGGTGGAAGAACCGGCCGCTGAAAGCGAGTCGGGCGACATCACCGATAACGAATTCGAACAACTGCTGGACTCGCTGAATGCCGTCAAGGCCCAGGCCGAAGCTCCGGCGGCTGTGCCTGCGCCGGCCGCATCGGCCAGCGACGAAATCACCGATGCCGAGTTCGAGTCGTTGCTCGATCAGTTGCACGGTAAAGGTCAGTTCGCGGTGGATGCCGTAGCCGCTCCGGCTGCACCGGCACCCAAGGCCCCGAAAGCGGCTGGCGACAGCTCGGACATCACCGACGACGAATTCGAAGCACTGCTCGATCAGCTGCACGGCAAGGGCAACTTTGCCGTCGATGCGCTGGAAACCGCCATTGCCTCGGCGCCAGCCCCGGCTGCGCCCACCGCTAAAGCGGCCGGCGGCGATCTGATCTCCGATCACGAGTTCGAATCGCTGCTCGACGAATTGCACGGCAAAGGCAAGTTCACTGAAGTCGGTACCGGCACTGTGGTGACGGCTCCCGTCGCCAAAGCCCCGGCACCGGCGCCGAAACCTGTCGCCAAAGCGCCCGAGCCTAAAGCCGAAGCGCCGAAACCGACCGCCGCGGCTGCACCGGCTCCGGCCCGTGCCCCGTCCGCGCCGCCACCGGAAAAACCGGCCAGCGAAGCCGAGACCACCGTGCGGGTTGATACCGCGCGTCTCGACGAAATCATGAACATGGTGGGTGAACTGGTACTGGTGCGTAACCGCTTGGTCCGTCTGGGCCTCAACAGCGGCGACGAAGCCATGTCCAAGGCTGTGTCGAACCTCGACGTGGTCACGGCCGACCTGCAAACCGCGGTCATGAAGACCCGGATGCAACCGATCAAGAAGGTCTTCGGGCGCTTCCCGCGCCTGGTTCGCGACCTGGCTCGCCAGCTCAAGAAAGAGATCAACCTGGAGCTGGTCGGCGAAGAAACCGACCTCGACAAGAACCTCGTCGAGGCCCTGGCCGACCCGCTGGTCCACTTGGTGCGCAACTCGGTCGACCACGGTATCGAAGAGCCGGCCGAACGCGAAGCGATGGGCAAGCCGCGCAGCGGCAAAGTGATTCTGTCCGCCGAACAGGAAGGCGACCACATCCTGCTGTCCATCTCCGATGACGGCAAGGGCATGGACGCTGATGTCCTGCGCGGTATCGCAGTCAAGAAAGGCTTGATGGACAAGGATGCGGCGGACCGCCTCAGCGAGTCGGACTGCTTCAACCTGATTTTCGCACCGGGGTTCTCGACCAAAACCGAGATCTCCGATGTGTCAGGTCGTGGCGTGGGCATGGACGTGGTGAAAACCAAGATCGCGCAGCTCAACGGCACCATCAATATCTACTCGACCAAGGGCAAGGGCTCGAAGATCGTCATCAAGGTGCCACTGACCTTGGCGATCATGCCGACGCTGATGGTCATGCTCGGCAACCAGGCGTTTGCGTTCCCGCTGGTGAACGTCAACGAGATCTTCCACCTCGACCTGTCGCGCACCAACGTCGTCGACGGTCAGGAAGTGGTGATCGTGCGGGACAAGGCACTGCCCTTGTTCTACCTCAAGCGCTGGCTGGTCAGCTCCGCCGCTCATGAAGAGCAGCGCGAGGGCCATGTGGTGATCCTTTCGGTGGGCACCCAGCGGATCGGCTTTGTCGTCGATCAACTGGTGGGCCAGGAAGAAGTGGTCATCAAGCCATTGGGCAAAATGCTCCAGGGAACCCCGGGCATGTCCGGCGCCACCATCACTGGTGACGGCCGCATTGCGCTGATTCTCGATGTCCCGAGCATGCTCAAGCGTTACGCCGCACGGCGTATTTGATTCTGCCGCAGCGGGGCGACAACGCCCCGCTGCGTCTAACGGAGTGTTTATGGTAGTCAAAGTCCTGGTGGTGGACGATTCGGGGTTTTTCCGCCGCCGCGTCTCGGAAATTCTTTCAGCGGATCCGAACATCCAGGTTGTCGGTACGGCAACCAACGGAAAAGAGGCGATCGATCAGGCGCTGGCCCTCAAGCCAGACGTGATCACCATGGACTACGAGATGCCGATGATGGATGGCATCACGGCGGTGCGGCACATCATGCAGCGCTGCCCGACCCCGGTCTTGATGTTCTCCTCACTGACGCACGAAGGCGCCCGGGTCACTCTGGATGCGCTGGATGCCGGTGCGGTGGATTTCCTGCCGAAGAATTTCGAAGACATCTCCCGTAACCCGGAGAAGGTCAAGCAACTGCTGTGCGAAAAGATCCTGAGCATCTCGCGCAGTAACCGTCGCGCCAATACCTACACGGCGCCGGCTCCGGTGGCAGCACCTGCACCGACGCCTGCGCCTTCGAGCGTCAGCAGCTATGGCAGCAGCGCGCCTGCGCGTCCGGCACCGGCACCGTTGCCGACCCGTGCGCCAGCGTCTGCCGGCCCATCGTCGCCCGCGCCAAAACGCAAAGCCTACAAACTGGTGGCCATCGGTACGTCCACCGGCGGGCCGGTTGCGCTGCAGCGGGTGTTGACCCAATTGCCGGCCAACTTCCCGGCGCCGATTGTGTTGATCCAGCACATGCCGGCGGCCTTCACCAAGGCCTTCGCCGAGCGTTTGGACAAGCTGTGCCGCATCAACGTCAAGGAAGCCGAGGATGGCGACATCCTGCGTCCGGGCCTGGCGCTGCTGGCACCGGGTGGCAAGCAAATGATGATCGATGGCCGTGGCGCGGTGAAAATCCTGCCGGGCGACGAGCGTCTGAACTACAAACCGTGCGTGGACATCACCTTCGGGTCGGCGGCCAAATCCTACGGTGACAAAGTTCTGGCGGTCGTGCTGACCGGCATGGGCGCGGACGGTCGCGAAGGCGCGCGTCTGCTCAAGCAGGGCGGCAGTGCGATCTGGGCCCAGGATGAAGCCAGCTGCGTGATCTACGGCATGCCGATGGCCATCGTCAAAGCCGATCTCGCCGATGCGATTTACAGCCTCGACGACATTGGCAAACATTTGGTTGAGGCCTGTATCTGATGGATGTACTGAGCCTTATCGGGATCATCATGGCGTTCGTCGCCATCATCGGCGGCAACTACCTTGAAGGCGGTCACCTCGGCGCTCTGGCCAACGGCCCGGCGGCGTTGATCGTCATTGGTGGGACCGTCGGTGCGGCGCTGTTGCAATCGCCGATGAGCGCGTTCAAGCGCTCCATGCAGATCCTTGCCTGGATTCTGTTCCCGCCTCGGGTGGATCTGGCCGGTGGTATCGATCGTGTTGTGAATTGGAGCCTCACCGCGCGCAAGGAAGGTTTGCTCGGTCTGGAAGGGGTGGCTGACGCCGAGCCGGACAACTACTCGCGCAAAGGCCTGCAACTGCTGGTCGATGGCGCCGAGCCGGAAGCGATTCGCAGCATCCTGGAAGTGGATTTCTACACCCAGGAAAGCCGCGACATCGAGGCCGCCAAAGTCTTCGAAAGCATGGGCGGCTACGCGCCGACCATCGGCATCATCGGTGCGGTGATGGGCCTGATCCACGTCATGGGCAACCTCGCCGATCCGTCGCAACTGGGCAGCGGGATTGCCGTTGCGTTCGTCGCGACCATCTACGGCGTGGCCAGTGCCAACCTGGTGTTGCTGCCGGTAGCGGCCAAGCTCAAGTCCATCGCGTTGCGTCAGTCGCGTTATCGCGAAATGTTGTTGGAAGGGATTCTGTCGATCGCCGAAGGTGAAAACCCTCGCTCTATTGAGCTGAAGCTTCAGGGCTTCATGGATTGATGGGGGTAATGGATTATGGCTCGTCGCCGGCAACCTGAAGAACACGTCAATCACGAACGCTGGTTGGTGTCCTATGCGGACTTCATTACCCTGCTGTTTGCGTTCTTCGTGGTCATGTACTCGATCTCTTCGATCAACGAAGGCAAGTACAAGGTCATCTCGGAAGCGTTGATCGGCGTGTTCACCGACTCGGACCGTGCCCTCAAGCCGATCCCGATCGGCGAAGAACGCCCGGTGACCGTGACCCCGGCCAAGCCGCTGGTCAAGGATGCCGAGCAGGTTGACGCCGGCATCTCCGGTGCCAGCGATCCGCTGAAAAGCATTGCCGACGACATCAGCGCCGCGTTCGGCGACCTGATCAGCTCCAACCAGATGACCATTCGCGGCAACGAGTTGTGGGTCGAGATTGAACTCAATTCCAGCCTGTTGTTCGGCAGCGGCGACGCCATGCCCAGCGACATGGCCTTCAACATCATCGACAAGGTCGCGGCGATCCTCAAACCGTTCGACAACCCGATCCACGTCGAAGGCTTTACCGACGATCAGCCGATCCGCACCGCGCAGTACCCGACCAACTGGGAACTGTCCTCGGCCCGTTCGGCGAGCATCGTTCGCATGCTGGCGATGCAGGGTGTAAACCCCGGTCGCCTGGCGTCGGTGGGCTACGGTGAATTCCAGCCCGTGGCCAACAACGCCACCGCCGAAGGCCGTGCACGCAACCGTCGGGTGGTGCTGGTGGTTTCGCGCAATCTCGATGTCCGTCGCAGCCTCACGGGCACCGGAACCGCTAATGCGAAACCGGACGCCGCATTGAAGCGGGCTGGCACACAAACTGCACCGACCCCGGTCAAGTCGCCGGTACGAGAGAGCGCCGTCAATTCTCCGTCACCCGCATTAATACGTTGAGCTATTTCTCGGTCGACCTGATCGACCGGGAGGAACAATCCGAATGAGAGTCTGGGCAGTTGCCAATCAAAAGGGTGGTGTTGGTAAAACCACTTCCTCTATCGCTTTAGCCGGGTTGCTGGCCGAGGCGGGCAAGCGCGTGGTCATCGTCGATCTTGACCCGCATGGCTCGATGACCAGCTATTTCGGCTATGACCCCGACACCCTGGAGCACAGCTGCTACGACCTGTTCCTGCACAAGGGCAGCGTGCCCCAAGGCTTGCCCGGTCAGCTGTTGATGCCCACCAGTCACGAGAATATTTCCCTGTTGCCGTCGAGCACCGCGCTGGCGACCCTTGAGCGTCAGTCGCCGGGCCAGAGTGGCCTGGGCCTGGTGATCGCCAAGAGTCTGGCGCAATTGTGGCAAGACTTCGATTACGCGGTGATCGACAGCCCGCCGTTGCTCGGTGTGTTGATGGTCAACGCCCTGGCCGCGAGCCAGCAGTTGGTGATCCCGGTGCAGACCGAACACCTGGCCGTCAAAGGCCTGGAACGCATGGTCAACACCCTGGCGATGATCAACCGCTCGCGCAAACAGGCGTTGCCGTTCAGCATCGTCCCGACCTTGTTCGACCGCCGCACCCAGGCCTCCCTCGGGACCCTGCGGGTGTTGCGCGACAAGTACCCGGAAGAAATCTGGCAAGGCTACATCCCGGTGGACACCCGCATGCGCGACGCGAGTCGGGCCGGTGTCACGCCTTCGCAGTTCGACGGCAAGAGCCGTGGCGTGCTCGCCTATCGGGCGCTGCTCAAGCACCTGCTGGCCGCACAACTCGTCCCGGCGGTGGCCTGATGAACCCAATTTCTGTAGGAGCGAGGCTTGCCCGCGAAGGCAGCACCACGGTCTCCACAGTTAAACCGCGTTATCGTTCTTCGCGGGCAAGCCTCGCTCCTACAGGGCGGTGTCGCGCATGAATAGGCCGGTGAAGGTCACTTCGCGTCCGCAGCTGGCGCTCCAGTCTTATCTGGACAGCTTGCTGATGGAGGCGACGGAAGAGTTGCCGCCGGAAGTCGAGGCGGTGGCTGAAGTCATTGAAGTTGTCGAAGCGGTCGAGGTTGAGTCGGCGCTGGATGAGTTCCAGTTGGCGGTGCTCGAAGAACAGGCCCGTGATGCGCGCCCAACGGCTGCCGTCGCCGCGCCAGTGGTTGCGCCAGTTGTTGAGCAAGCACCCGTCAAGGTGATCGAAGCCCCGGCCCCGATCCTGGCGCCCGTCTCGACCATCGCGCCGCTGCTGCAAGCCTTGGTACCACCTGTCGTTGAAGTGCACCTGCCGCCAAGCAACACGCCGCCACCGGTGGAAACCGATGGCCGTCCGTCCTGGGCCGCCGAGCCGTTCGAATGCCTGTTGTTCGACGTCGCGGGGCTGACCCTGGCGGTGCCGTTGGTGTGCCTGGGTTCGATTTATTCCTTGACCGGCCACGAACTGACGCCGCTGTTCGGTCAGCCGGAATGGTTCCTCGGGATCCTGCCGAGCCAGGCCGGCAACCTCAAAGTGCTGGATACCGCGCGCTGGGTCATGCCGGACCGCTATCGCGATGACTTCCGCCAGGGCCTGCAATACGTTATTTCGGTGCAGGGCTACGAGTGGGGGCTGGCGGTGCATCAGGTCAGCCGTTCGTTGCGCCTGGACCCGAACGAAATCAAATGGAGAAGTCACCGAGGTCAGCGGCCATGGCTCGCTGGCACGGTGATTGAGCACATGTGTGCGTTGCTGGACGTTTCCGCCCTGGCCGAATTGATCGCCAGCGGTGGGGCAAAACACATGAGCGGCAGCAAGCCGCTACACAAATCGACATAGCAGCCGACATAACAAGTAAGCGACGGCATTGTTGAATGCCGCCACACAGAACACACACCGCCAAGCGCGGTTTTTCGAGGGGTCAGGGTATGAGTAGTCACGCGACGAATGCAAAAGGTTCTGAAGATCCGATCCTGCAATGGGTCACCTTCAAACTGGACAATGAAACCTACGGCATCAACGTGATGCGCGTTCAGGAAGTCCTGCGTTACACCGAAATCGCCCCGGTCCCGGGTGCCCCGAGCTACGTGCTGGGCATCATCAACCTGCGCGGTAACGTGGTTACCGTGATCGACACCCGTCAGCGCTTCGGCCTGATGAATGCCGAAATCAGCGACAACACCCGCATCGTCATCATCGAAGCCGACAAGCAAGTGGTCGGGATCATGGTCGACAGCGTGGCCGAAGTGGTTTACCTGCGTCAGTCGGAAATCGAGACCGCGCCGAACGTCGGTAACGAAGAGTCCGCCAAGTTCATCCAGGGCGTGTGCAACAAGAACAACGAACTGCTGATCCTGGTCGAACTCGACAAGATGATGAGCGAAGAAGAATGGTCGGATCTGGAGAACATCTGATTGATTCTTGAGGTTGCTGTCATTGTCCTGTTCCTGTTTTGGGCAGGCACGCTGGCGATGTTCCTGTCGTACATCCGCAGCCAGCGCGTGATCGCGGCGCAACAGGCCGAGGGCGATGCGCTGCTGCGCGATCAGCGCATCAAGGACCTGGCCAAGCGCGTCGACAACTACCAGAGCGGCAACGTGCGCATGGGTGAAGACCTGCACGAGCTGCGCGCGGTGGTCAGCCCGTTGCCGGACAAACTGGCCCAGCTGGAACAGCGCGACCCTTCAAGCCTGTCGTTCGCCCAGGCGGCGCGATTGGTCGGGATGGGCGCCACCGTCGATGAACTGACTCAGTCCTGCGGCTTGACCCAGGCTGAGGCGGAGTTGATGCGTAAGCTTCACAAGAACTGACTGTTGAAATCGTTCCCACGCTCCGCGTGGGAATGCCTCTTGGGACGCTCCGCGTTCCGCTCTTGAACGGTGACGCAGAGCGTCACGGGCTGCATGCCCACGCAGAGCGTGGGAACGATCAGTAGTCGTCGCCACGCTCGGTAACATCCTTCTCCACCTGCGGCGCATTCGGATCCTGCCCCTGCGGGAATTTCCCCTCCCATTTGAGATCGTTCCCACGCTCCGCGTGGGAATGCCTCTCGGGACGCTCCGCGTTCCGCTCTTGAACGGTGACGCAGAGCGTCACGGGCTGCATGCCCACGCAGAGCGTGGGAATGATCAGTAGTCGTCGCCACGCTCGGTAACATCCTTCTCCACCTGCGGCGCATTCGGATCCTGCCCCTGCGGGAATTTCCCCTTCAGGTTCCACGCGAACGCAATGATCTCGGCAATCGTGCGATACAACTCTTCCGGAATGCTGTCCCCCAACTCCATCTTCGCCAGCAGCCTTACCAGCTCCGGGTTTTCATAGATCGGCACTTCGCATTCGCGGGCGATTTTCAGAATCGCTTCGGCCAGTTCTTCGTCGCCCTTGGCGGTGAGGGTCGGGGCGTGGGTGCCGTCGTATTTGAGGGCGATGGCCTGGCGCGGGGTGTTGGGGTTTCTCATGCGGTTTCGTCGACCCAGCGTTGTTCGAGGCGGGTTTGTGCGCCTTGGGGGGGAGTGCCGAGGTGGCAATCGAGTTCGCCGACGTTGAGCCCGGAGGCCAGCAAGCGCTCGCGCAGTGCCGCCAGGTTGCTTTCGATCAGGCTCGCGGTGTACGGCCGTTCGGCCCAGAGTTGGCTGGACAGGCTGCCCTGGATCAACTGCGCCTGAACCTGCAACGGGCCCAGGGGCTCCATGTCGAACGCCAGCTCGACCCGCCACAGTTGTTGTTTCGGCTCCCGTTCTTCGCGCCGTTCGTTTTGCGCTTGTTTTTCCGGTGCTTCTTCGCGCTGGAACTTGACCTGCAACGGCACGATGTCCTGGAGGTTGCGCATCGGAATTTCCAGCTGCCAAGTGCTCATCAGCCGCCCATCGTCGGTGACGCCGGTTTGTTCCAGGCTCGACAGTTGATGGCTTTGCAGGCGCGAAATGGCAGCGGCCGCCAGACGCAACAGATGCTCCAGATCGCCTTCGCCATCCTGGCTTTGCAACAGCCGATCGGGCAGGGGGAAATGGGTGGGCAGCGGTTTGGCGCTGACCTGGCCGAGCATGCCCAGCGCACTGCGCACGAAATTGGGCATCGCCTGGGCCAGGGTATTGGCGGCGATGATCGCGGTGAGGTTGGTGTTGGCCGGGGCCAATTGCGCGATCAATTTCAGCAGATCGGCTTTCATGTCCGGGGCCAGCGCCGGAGTCTGGCCGGTCAGCAGTTTCGCTTCGAGGAACATACCGCTGTTGGCCAGCGCCAGGGCCAGGCCTTTTGGCGTGCTCAACTGCTGCACGTCCGGCAGCCCGGCGAGCAGTTTGTTCACGGCGGCTTGCAGGTCGGCGGAGGTATCGTCGGTCTGCGGCAGATTCTGCAAGGCGCTGAGCAAGCCGTCCAGCGAACCCTGGCGGCTCTGCTGGGTGGTCAACTGCTGTGACACCGCCAACTGGTCCTGGCGATTGCTCAGCGGCAGGAACTTCAGGGTCTGCGTGTCTTGGACCAACGCGCTCAACAGCGTGCCGATGCGCAGCGGCTGAGGACTGTCGATGGTCAGGGTGCTGCCGCTCAGGGCGGTGTTGAGCAAACTCACCAGCGAACGAAACACCGTGGGCTGGCCCGGCGTCTGCGGCAACACCTGGGACGTCAGCACTTTGCCTTGCAGCAAGGTGCCGACCGGCAGTTGCGCGGTGTCGATGCGGGTGAGGGTGGCGACGCTGGAAGCAATTGCCTGCTGCACCGTGATCGCCAGGTTGCTGGCGGACGGCTGGGTGATCGCGAGATTGGTGCCGGTGGGCAGCGGTTGCAGGCTGGTGGCCTGGACTGTGGTCTGGCGGCCGCTGTCGAGGGTGACTTTGAGCAACAGTTGAAAGGTCTGATCCGCCTGCTTCAGCGACAGCACCTCGGCGTTGGCGGTCTGGCCGGCACTGATCAGGCCCTCCATCGGCGTCAACAGCTTGAGCAAGTCGCCGCTGACCACCGGCGCACGTGCGACCGTCGGCGTGGTCGGAGGGGCTGGGAGGATGTTCATTTCGCCTGTCATACGCGGTCACAACCTTCGGAAAATGCGCTCTTTAGAGTAAGGCATGGCATGTATAATGCCGCCCGTCTTTCAGGGAACGGTGAAAACATTGCAATTGTTTTGACGCAGCTCTCTAAAACCGGCCGCCAATGCATCTATGCTGCATCTCTTTAGCGGCCGCGCCACTGCTGACTTGAACCGCCGACTGTAACGCCGACTTGTAATGTAAAGGCCCGTGATCTCTTGACCAGTCCAGTCCTTCAAACCGTCGACCTCGCCTGTGAGCGAGACCTTCGGCTGCTCTTCGAAAATCTCGAATTGAGACTGTCCAGTGGCGAAATGGTGCAGATCAGCGGCCCCAACGGCAGCGGCAAGACCAGTTTGCTGCGCCTGCTGTCCGGATTGATGCAACCGACGGCCGGTCAAGTGCTGCTCAACGGCCAGCCATTGAACGAGCAACGCAGCGAACTGGCGCGCAACCTGCTGTGGATCGGCCACGCCGCCGGGATCAAGGATTTGCTGACCCCGGAAGAAAACCTTAGCTGGCTCTGCGCCCTGCACCAACCGGCAAGCCACGAGGCGATCTGGCAAGCGCTGGCCGCTGTCGGGCTGCGCGGCTTCGAGGATGTTCCCTGTCACACCTTGTCCGCCGGCCAGCAACGCCGTGTGGCCTTGGCGCGCCTTTACCTCGACAGCCCGCCGCTGTGGATCCTCGACGAACCCTTCACTGCGCTCGATAAACAGGGCGTGGCGCAACTCGAAGAACACCTGGCCGGCCACTGTGAGCGGGGCGGCATGGTGATTCTGACCACCCACCACACCCTGAGTCGCACACCGGCCGGCTATCGCGACATTGATCTGGGGAACTGGGCCGTATGAGTGTTTTCGGCCTGTTGGTCGCCCGTGAGGCTCGCTTGCTGTTCCGCCGTCCGGCAGAGCTGGCCAATCCGCTGGTATTCTTCGCCATCGTGGTGTCGCTGTTCCCGTTGGCGGTCGGACCCGAGTCTCAATTGTTGCAAACCTTGTCTCCGGGACTGGTCTGGGTAGCAGCCCTTTTATCGGTCCTGCTCTCGCTGGACGGGCTCTTCCGCAGTGATTTCGAAGATGGATCCCTCGAACAGTGGGTCCTTTCGCCGCACCCCCTGGCTCTTCTGGTTTTGGCCAAGGTACTGGCACACTGGGCCTTCTCCGGCCTGGCACTGGTTTTGCTCGCACCACTACTGGCGTTGATGCTCGGTTTGCCTGCCGCTTGTCTGCCGGTGTTGCTGCTTTCTTTATTGCTGGGTACACCGGTACTGAGCCTGCTCGGTGCGGTGGGCGCGGCCCTGACGGTCGGATTGAAGCGCGGTGGCCTGTTGCTGGCGTTGCTGATTCTGCCGCTGTACATCCCGGTGTTGATTCTTGGCAGTGGCGCCTTGCAGGCTGCGCTCCAAGGCATGCCGGCGACCGGTTATCTGCTGTGGCTTGGTAGCCTGACCGCCCTGGCGATAACGCTTACACCTTTTGCAATAGCTGCTGGCCTGAAGATCAGCGTCGGCGAATAATAATGAGGTCTGGTTGTTTTTTAACCGCTTTTTGTTAAAAAAAGCAGACCCTTGGCTCTTCAATAGAGAAGAGCACCCGTGATGGAAACAGTAATGAACTGGACCTGGTTTCATAAGCTCGGCTCACCCAAATGGTTTTACGGCATCAGTGGCAAACTGCTGCCGTGGCTGAGCGTCGCGGCGTTGCTGCTGATCAGCGTCGGTGTGGTCTGGGGCCTGGCGTTCGCGCCACCGGACTACCAGCAAGGCAACAGCTTTCGCATCATCTATATCCATGTTCCCGCCGCCATGCTGGCGCAGTCCTGCTACGTGATGCTGGCGGTGTGCGGCGTGGTCGGGCTGGTGTGGAAGATGAAACTGGCCGATGTCGCCCTGCAATGCGCGGCGCCCATCGGGGCCTGGATGACCGCCGTGGCGCTGGTCACCGGGGCGATCTGGGGCAAACCGACCTGGGGCTCGTGGTGGGTCTGGGATGCGCGACTAACGTCCATGCTGATCCTGCTGTTTCTGTACTTCGGTCTCATTGCGCTGGGCAACGCCATCAGCAATCGTGACAGCGCGGCCAAGGCCTGCGCGGTGCTGGCGATTGTCGGCGTGATCAATATCCCGATCATCAAATACTCGGTGGAGTGGTGGAACACCCTGCACCAGGGCGCGACCTTCACCCTCACCGAAAAACCGGCGATGCCCGCCGAGATGTGGCTGCCGCTGCTGCTGACGGTGCTGGGTTTCTACTGTTTCTTCGGCGCGGTGCTGTTGCTGCGCATGCGTCTTGAGGTGCTCAAGCGCGAAGCCCGGGCGAGCTGGGTGAAAGCCGAAGTACAGAACAGTCTGGAGGCCGCTCGATGAGTTTTGCTTCATTCGGCGATTTCCTCGCCATGGGCCATCATGCCCTGTATGTCTGGTCGGCCTATGGCATCTGCCTGGCGGTGCTGGCCTTCAACGTGGCGGCGCCGATCCTGGCCCGCAAGCGGTATCTGCAACAAGAGGCGCGTCGTTTGCGCCGGGAGAACGGCAAGTGAATCCGCTGCGCAAAAAGCGTCTTATCATCATTCTCGCGATCCTGGTCGGAGTCGGCGCCGCCGTCGGCCTGGCCCTGAGCGCCCTGCAGCAGAACATCAATCTGTTTTACACCCCGACCCAGATCGCCAACGGCGAAGCCCCGCAAGACACGCGCATCCGCGCCGGCGGCATGGTCGAGAAAGGTTCGTTGCAACGTTCCGGCGATTCTCTGGACGTGAAATTCATCGTCACCGACTTCAACAAATCCGTAACCATCAGCTATCGCGGCATCCTTCCGGACCTGTTCCGCGAAGGGCAGGGCATCGTGGCCCTGGGCAAACTCAACGCCGAGGGTGTGGTGGTGGTCGACGAAGTGCTGGCCAAGCACGATGAAAAGTACATGCCGCCCGAAGTGACCAAGGCCCTGAAAGACAGCGGTCAGTCGGCGCCTACCCAAGCCAAGGAGGGTTGATCGATGACCTCTGCAATCTTTATCCCCGAACTGGGCCAACTGGCCATGATCCTGGCGCTGTGTTTCGCGCTGGTTCAGGCCATCGTGCCGTTGATGGGCGCCTGGCGCGGCGACCGCTTGTGGATGAGCTTGGCTCAACCGGCGGCCTGGGGGCAGTTCGCGTTCCTGGTGTTCGCCTTCGGTTGCCTGACCTACGCCTTCATGACTGACGATTTCTCCGTCGCCTATGTGGCCAGCAACTCCAACAGCGCGTTGCCCTGGTACTACAAGTTCAGCGCGGTGTGGGGCGCTCACGAAGGCTCGCTGCTGTTGTGGGCCTTGATCCTCGGTGGCTGGACCTTCGCGGTGTCGGTGTTCTCCCGGCAGTTACCGCAAGTCATGCTCGCCCGGGTGCTGGCGGTGATGGGCATGATCAGCACCGGTTTCCTGCTGTTCCTGATCCTGACCTCGAACCCGTTCGCGCGGATCCTGCCGCAGATTCCGGCGGACGGTCGCGACCTTAACCCGTTGCTGCAAGACATCGGCCTGATCGTGCATCCGCCGATGCTGTACATGGGTTATGTCGGGTTCTCCGTGGCGTTTGCCTTCGCTATCGCCGCTCTGCTGGGCGGTCGTCTTGATGCGGCGTGGGCACGCTGGTCCCGTCCGTGGACCATCGTTGCCTGGGCCTTCCTCGGTATCGGCATCACGTTGGGTTCGTGGTGGGCCTATTACGAACTCGGCTGGGGCGGCTGGTGGTTCTGGGACCCGGTGGAAAACGCCTCCTTCATGCCTTGGCTGGTGGGTACGGCGCTGATTCACTCCCTGGCGGTCACGGAAAAACGTGGCGTGTTCAAGAGCTGGACCGTGCTGCTGGCCATCGCCGCGTTCTCGCTGAGCCTGCTCGGGACCTTCCTCGTGCGTTCCGGCGTGCTGACCTCGGTGCACGCGTTTGCCTCCGATCCTGAGCGCGGCGTGTTTATCCTGATCTTCCTGTTGTTTGTGGTCGGCGGTTCGCTGACGCTGTTCGCCCTGCGCGCGCCAGTGGTCAAGAGCCATGTCGGCTTCAACCTCTGGTCCCGGGAAACCCTGCTGCTGGGCAACAACCTGGTGCTGGTGGTGGCGGCGTCGATGATCCTGCTCGGCACCTTGTACCCGCTGATTCTTGATGCGATGACCGGCGCCAAGCTGTCGGTCGGCCCGCCGTACTTCAACGCGTTGTTCATTCCGTTGATGGCGTTGCTGATGGTGGTGATGGCGGTCGGCATGCTGGTGCGCTGGAAAGACACCCCGGTCAAATGGCTGGTGGGCATGTTGACCCCGGTCCTGCTCGGCAGCGCCGCGCTGGCCGTGGTGGCTGGCGTTGCCTACGGTGATTTCAACTGGGCGGTGATCGCCACATTCATGCTCGCGGCCTGGGTATTGCTGGCCGGCATACGCGACATTCTCGACAAAACGCGTCACAAAGGCCTGATCAAAGGCTTGCCGACCCTGACCCGCAGCTACTGGGGCATGCAAGTTGCTCACCTCGGCATCGCCGTGTGTGCGCTGGGTGTCGTGTTGTCGAGCCAGAACAGTGCCGAGCGCGACTTGCGCCTGGCGCCGGGCGAGTCCATGGACCTGGCCGGTTACCACTTCATCTTCGAAGGCGCCAAGCACTTCGAAGGGCCGAACTTCACCTCCGATAAGGGCACCGTCCGCGTGATCCGCGATGGCAAGGAAGTCAGCGTGCTGCACCCGGAAAAACGCCTGTACACCGTGCAAAACTCGGTGATGACCGAAGCCGGGATCGACGCCGGTTTCACCCGTGACCTCTACGTCGCCCTCGGTGAACCCCTGGGCGATGGCGCCTGGGCCGTGCGCGTGCACGTCAAACCGTTCGTGCGCTGGATCTGGTTCGGCGGCCTGCTCACAGGTTTCGGCGGGTTGCTGGCGGCGCTGGATCGCCGTTATCGGGTCAAGGTGAAAAGCCGCGTGCGTGAAGCACTCGGTATGACGGGGGCCACTGCATGAGACGTTGGTTGATGCTGCTGCCCCTGGCGATTTTCCTGGTGGTGGCTGTTTTCCTGTATCGCGGTCTGTACCTGGACCCCGCCGAGTTGCCCTCGGCGATGATCAACAAGCCGTTCCCGGAGTTTTCCCTGCCGGCAGTGCAGGGCGACAAGACCTTGACCAAGGCCGATATCCTCGGCAAACCGGCGCTGGTCAACGTGTGGGGCACCTGGTGCATTTCCTGCCGGGTCGAGCACCCGGTGTTGAACAAGCTGGCGGAGAAGGGCGTGGTGATCTACGGCATCAACTACAAGGACGTCAACGCCGACGCCTTGAAGTGGCTGACGGAATTCCACAACCCGTACCAACTGGACATCCGCGACGACGAAGGCACCCTGGGCCTGAACCTCGGCGTGTACGGTGCTCCGGAAACTTTCTTTATCGACGCCAAGGGCATCATCCGCGACAAGTACGTCGGCGTGATCGACGAACAGGTCTGGCGCGAAAAACTGGCGGCCAAGTATCAGGCGCTGGTCGACGAGGCCAAGCCATGAAGCGCTGGATCGCCGCCGCTGTACTGGGCTTGAGCATGGCTGGCGTGGCGCACGCGGCCATCGACACCTACGAGTTCGCCAAAGAAGGCGACCGTGAGCGTTTCCGTGAGCTGACCAAAGAGCTGCGTTGCCCCAAGTGCCAGAATCAGGACATCGCCGATTCCAACGCTCCGATTGCCGCTGACTTGCGCAAAGAGATTTTCCGCATGCTCGGCGAGGGCAAGGACAACCAGCAGATCATCGACTTCATGGTCGATCGCTACGGTGATTTCGTGCGCTACAAACCCGCTCTGAACGCCAAGACCGCTCTGCTCTGGTTCGGCCCCGCCGGCCTGCTGCTGGGCGGTTTCGTGGTCATCGCCGTGATCGTCCGCCGTCGTCGCGTGCAACGCGCTGACACCCCGGACACGCTTTCCGCCGAGGAGCGTCAGCGCCTCGACCACCTGTTGGATAAAAACCAAGAATGATTGATTTCTGGCTCGCTGCAGGTCTGCTACTTCTGGTTGCCCTGAGTTTTCTGTTGATCCCGGTTCTACGGGGCCGTCGTGCCCAGCTTGAAGAGGATCGTACGGCCCTTAACGTCGCGCTTTACCAAGAGCGCGTGGCTGAGTTGCAGACTCAGCAGGAAGAGGGCGTGCTCAACGTCGCGCAAATGGACACTGGCCGTGCCGAAGCGGCCCGTGAGTTGCTGGCGGACACCGAAGGTGTTGCCGCGCCGCGCGTGTCTCGTCTGGGTAAAGCGTTTCCGTTGTTGGCGGCGATCCTCGTTCCTGTGTTGGGCCTTGGCCTGTACCTGCACTTCGGGGCCAGTGACAAGGTCGAGCTGACCCGGGAATTCGCCCAGGCGCCGCAGTCGATGGAAGAAATGACCCGTCGCCTGGAACGTGCGGTGGCCGCTCAGCCGGATTCGGCGGAAGGCTTGTACTTCCTCGGTCGCACCTACATGGCTCAGGATCGCCCGGCGGACGCAGCGAAAATCTTCGAACGCACGGTGAACCTCGCCGGTCGTCAGCCGGAACTGCTCGGCCAATGGGCCCAGGCCCAGTACTTCGCCGATGGCAAGAAATGGTCAGACAAGATCCAGGCCCTGACCGATGAAGCGCTGAAAGCTGATCCGAAAGAAGTCACCAGCCTTGGCCTGCTCGGCATCGCCGCGTTTGAGGCCCAGCGCTATCAGGACGCCATCGACTACTGGAATCGCCTGCTGGCGCAACTGCCGCCGGACGACAACTCCCGTGGCGCGTTGCAAGGCGGGATCGCCCGGGCCACCGAGAAACTTGAGGCCAGCGGCGGCAAAGTGGCCCAAGTGCCGGTCACCAAAGGCGCGTTGCTCAAGGTGCGTGTCGATCTCGCGGCGGACCTGAAAGCCAAGGTGCAACCGGGTGACAGCGTATTCATCTTCGCCCGCGCCACCTCCGGCCCACCGGCACCGCTGGCGGCCAAGCGCCTGACTGTGGCCGACCTGCCGGCCACCGTTGAGCTGGGTGATGCCGACGCGATGATGCCGCAGTTGAAACTGTCGAACTTCCCTGAAGTCCAACTGGTTGCACGCATCTCCCGCGCCGGCCAACCGACCGCCGGCGAGTGGATCGGTCGCAGCCAGCCGCTGGCCAGCAGCACCACTGCGCAGCAGCACGTGACCATCGACAGCCCGGATAAATAACAGGAACCACCGCCATGACCGCCATCGCTCGTATCACCCTGCTCAGTCTCGTCCTGGGGTTGAGCGCTTGTGCGGTCCATCGGCCACCTGAGCAGACGTTGCCGCCGATCCCGCCGTCGCAACCCCGCCCGACGCCGTCACCGACACCCACGCCGAGCAAACCGAGCATCCCTGCCAAACCCGCCAAGCCGCTGCCCCGCACCTCCGCCAGCTTCGCCCCGCCACCGGGGGGCAACAGCCATTGGGATGCGAAGATGGGCGTCTACGTCCTCGACGACCAACCCAACACCTTCTACCGCCAGCGCACCTACTACCGCTGGAACAACGGCTGGAGCCGCTCGATCAGCCCGAACGGGCCGTGGGAAGACACCGACATCCATGGCGTGCCGGGTGGGTTGGGACGGCAATTCGGGCAGTAATCAGAAAACGGCGATCTTCGGATCGCCGTTTTGCTGTCTGGCGTTTGAAAAGATCGCAGGCTTCGCCAGCTCCTACGGGACCGCGCACGACGATGATCTGCCGGTGTACTCGGCTTTTGCAGGAGCTGGCGAAGGCTGCGATCTTTTGATCATGCTTAAAGAATGGCGCGGTAACCAGTCAGCGCTTCAACCGAGCGGACCAAACCTTGGCGTAACAGAAGGTCAAGGTACGTTCCGACATCCATCGGCGGCATCTTGAGCTGCTTGCGTTGTCGTTGTGCCGCGCAGACAACCGCTGCCGGGTCTAGATCAAACAGGTCATCGACGAACTCGTCAGGATGCTGTGCCTCCAGACCAAAAGGCTCCAGCAATGTGCATGGGAAGTCTTTCTTGTTAAAAGTCACGATAACGCTGGCATTGCAGCGAATGGCCGCCGCCAGCACATGGCGGTCATTCATGTCTGGCAGCATTAACCCTTCAACGAGGTTTTCGTAACCCGTGACACAGGCGTCGGGGATGGCGTGATCCATCAGTTCGGAGGTTCGATCCAGTTGTTCGGCTGTCAGGTCTGGACGGTTCTTCAGCAGATTTCGTTTCCATTCGTTGTGTATCTCCAATGACCACCGCGCCCGGAAACGTCCTGATAGCGCGAGCCACATCAGGAAATCTCTCAAAGGGGCAGGGTACAAAACACATGCGTCATATACAGCGGTAAACGGGGAGTGCCTCACTCGTATCCTGTCCTTAACGCTTGTGCTTGCTCGGCGAGAAGCGTCATTGCCTGCTCGCTGGCGGTGTCGCGCCGATTTTTATATTCCATCAAATCGGCAAAGCGCACACGTCGGTGCTTGCCTGTTTTGTGGTAGGACAACTCGCCGGATTCCAGCAGTTTAATGAGGTGCGGGCGTGAGACATTGAGCAGGTCCGCCGCTTCCTGGGTGGTCAGTTCGGCGTGCACCGGGACGACTTTGACGGCATTGCCTTCTGCCAATGCCGCCAGGATATCGACCAGCAAGCGCAGTGCCGACGTGGGAAGTTCGACGCTGTGGGCCTCGTTCTGCTCGTCGAAAATCTGGATGCGCTGGGTTTCGAATTGAGTGGCGAGGTAGGCGGTGAGGGCGCGCTGGCCTTCGATAGCAGCCTGGACTTCGCGCGCCATGGGCAGGTTGATCGGGGGATGGATGACTAAAGACATGATGGTTTCCAACATTCAAAGTAGCGATGTTGGAGAGGCTATTCGAATCAAACGAAAATCGCAACAAACGAAACTGGAGTCTTGTTTAAGACTCTTTTGCCATCAACGCCTGAACGTAATCAGCAAACGCCCGAGCCTTGGCACTGGCCATTCTCCCCGTCGGAAACACCGCCCACAGGTCCTGATTCGGCAAGGTCCAATCGCTCATCACTTCCACCACCGCGCCGCTGGCCAGTTCCGGGGCGAACATCCACTCGGACGCCATGGTCAGCCCCAAATGAGCCAGCACCGACTCACGCAGGCCTTCGGCGGCGTTGACGCGGATGCGGCCGCTGATGATCACCGGGTGTTCTTCGTCGCCTTGCTTGAACGGCCAATTCGCGCCGCCGCCCAAACTGTAAACAACGGCTTGATGTTTAGTCAGATCGGCAGGGCAGGCCGGTTTGCCGTGTTTTTGGAAATACTGCGGCGTGCCTAGCACCACGCGCCGGCACTCGGCGATCTTGCGGGCGGTGAGGCCGGAGTCGCTCTGAGCGCCCATGCGCAGGGCGACATCGACGCCTTCTTCCACCAGATTGATATTGCGGTCATCGAGCATCAGGTCGATGTTCAATTCAGGGTTCTGTTCGAGAAACTGCCCCAGATGCGGGACGATGTGCAACCGGCCGAAGGTCACGGCGGCGCAGATCCGCAGGTTGCCGGTGAGGCCGCCGGCGGCACCGCGGGCCGCGTTGTCAGCCTCGTTGGCTTCTTCGATGGCGCGTTTGGCCCGGTCGAAGAAAGCCAGCCCGGCTTCGGTGGGCGTCAGGCCACGGGTCGAGCGCAATAACAGGCGCACGGCGAGCCGGGTTTCCAGTTGCGCGATGGTTTTCGACACGGCGGGCTGGCCGATATTCAGACGCCGGGCCGCTGCGGAAAACGAACCGGTTTCCACCACATAGACGAAGGTTTCCATTGCGCCGAGGCGATCCATCTTGAGTCCTTGTGCAAATGTGGTGACTTGCCGAGATCCCCCTGTGGGAGCGGGCTTGCTCGCGAAAGCGATGTATCAGCAACATTGATATCGACTGACACGCCGCCTTCGCGAGCAAGCCCGCTCCCATAGGGGATTTATGTGGTCTGAAAAAACCCATCAAAACGCCGCTTTACCCACCGAAGCACCACCATCGACAAACAGTGTCTGCCCGGTAATGAACCCGCTCTGCTCGGACAACAGAAAGGCAATCGCCGAAGCGATTTCTTCCGGTTGTCCCAACCGGCCCATCGGTACGCTAGCCAGATAACGCGCTTCACCTTCGCTGCCAATCGGATTGTTCTCTCGGAACAGTTCCGTTTCCGTCGGGCCGGGGGCCACGGCGTTGACCGTGATCCCGGTTTGCGCCAGTTCCAGCGCCCAGGATCGGGTGAAGCTGACCAGCGCCGCTTTCGCCGCCGCATACGCCGTGCGCTGGGTGATCCCGAGCACCGTCAGGCTGGAAATATTCACCACTCGGCCCCAGCCTTTGGCGCGCATGTTCGGCAGCAACGTCTGGGTTGTTTGCAGGGCTGAGTGCAGATTGACCCGCATCACGTCGTCAAAGGTGTCGAGGTCGATTTCGCCCAACACCTGCGGTCGGACCAGGCCGACGTTGTTCACCAGCCCATCGAACTCGTACTGGCTGGCCAGATCAGCCAATACTTCCCGGGTCAGCGTCCTGTCGCTCAGGTCGAGTGGAAACAGCGTGCCGGGAAACGACAGGTCGGGTGTCCGGGCAATCCCGACCACGCGATGACCCGCTCGGTCCAAGTGCTCGGCCACGGCACGACCAATGCCTTTGCTGGCGCCGGTGATGAGAAATGTACGTCGGGTCATGACAACTCCTATCAGGATGTGCCGCGGGTAACGCGGCACTTGATCGGTTCAGCCGCGAAGCGCATCCAGCATCGCTTCAGGCTCTGGCCGCTGAGTGTAATCCGGGTTGACCTCGGCGTAACGGATCACGCCATCCTGACCGATCACATAACGCGCCGGCATCGGCAGGGTCCAGGACGGGTCATCGTTGAAGGTGGGCAGGTCGTTGCGCAGGTTTTTGTACAACTCGACCAGGTAATCCGGCAACGCGAAACGCAGACCGAAAGCCTGCGCTACCTCGTTGTGAGTGTCGCTCAGGATCGGGAACTCCAACCCGTTGATGCGCACCGATTTGCGGCTGTTGGCGGCGATCTGCGGCGAGATCGCCACCAGGTTCGCCCCCAATTCCTGCAACGTCGGCAGGAACGCCTGCACGGCTTGCAGCTCCATGTTGCAGTACGGGCACCAGACACCGCGATAGAACGTCAGCACCAACGGACCCTTGGCCAGCAGATCGGCGGAGGACACAGGGTTGCCGTCGGGGTCCTTGAGCGTAAACAACGGCGCCTTATCCCCGACCTTCAGGGCTTTGCCGGCCGCGCCGGACGCAATCAATTGCGCAGTGGCGCGCTCCATGATCGGGTGGATTTCAGCCGGGGCGTTGTAAGGCGGTTTACCGGCCTTGAAGTCAGCTTTGAACGCATCGAGTTTTGCTTGCAGGGTCATGATCGTAATCCTTGAAGAGGAAGCCGGTTGGCTGGGATCAATGGTGACCTTGGACGGGGCCGCGGGGAACGTGGGTGGGGGGCATAGGATTCATTCTTGGGGGGAATGTCGTGTCTCGAATCACACGCTGTAAAACAACCGAACGTCGTGCTTCCAGTTTTCATGCTTGAATAAAGATAACTCTAGAGTTACTTTTGTTTGGCCGGAGCAAGGAGGCTGGTGGTGCAAAGCAGGCTATTGATCAAGGAGCTGGAGGAGGCGGGCTGGACACTGGACCGGGTCACCGGCAGTCATCACATCTTCATTCACCGTTACAACCCATACACGATCCCCGTCCCGCACCCGAAAAAGGATTTACCGATCGGGACGGTTAAAAGCATCAGGAGGCGAGCCGGGCTGTATTGCCCGCCTGCCAGTTACACAGGAGATCCATAATGCAATATCCCATCTGTATCGAGTGGGGCGACGAGAACACCGCCATCGGTATTCAGATCCCCGATATTCCGGGCGCTGTCACTGCCGGGGATACGTTTGAAGACGCCTATAACGCTGCAATCGAGGTTGCTCACATAATGCTGCAGGAAATTGCGGCTGACGGAGAGCCGATTCCTATGCCGACTTCAGCGGCCGCACACCGTGGCAATCCCGAGTTTGCCGATATGGGCTGGGGAATGCTGGAACTGGACATTGCGCCTTACATGGGCAAAACCGAGAAGGTCAACGTGACATTGCCCGGCTATGTCATCCAGCGTATCGACCGCTATGTGCGGGAACATAACGTCAAAAGCCGCTCCTCCTTTTTGGCGGATGCGGCGATGGAAAAATTGGTTCGGCATTGAATGAAACAACATGTTCACGGGCAAGCCGGCGAAGGGCATGCCCGTAAGCGATCAACGTGTCATCGCGCTTGATCGGGAGGTCTGCAAAGGTCAGTCATGCCATGGTGGCTGATGAGCTCCCTGATTGACGTTCCCAGTGCACTTTGACTCAGGGCTATTTCAACTTCGCCGGTGTAGGACTCGTCAACATGTCCCCGTGTGTCTGCACTGGTGAGCGGGCTGATGCTGCTGTTCTGAGGGCTGAGGCGAAAGGTTGTGTAGGGGATACCCGGGGTTGGCTTGTTCCTTTGCCGGGTGCTCATAAAGTCGAAGGAATAGGTTCTCCTGATGGAGTCTATGCACGCTGTAACGGTCTGCGGTGGCGACGCTTCGTTGTACATCACCACCGCCTTCTCGCCGAACTGCAGAAACAGGCAGCCGAACCACCATATGCAACTGGCGAGAACGGACAGGCCCCAGGCGCGCACCACCCCAACTCCGGAAAACAACAAGTTCAGCAGATAAGGCCAGGTCATCATCGGCAGAAAGTATTTGCCAATCTTCCAGGCCCAGCTCTGGTTACCAAGCCAGATTCCCGGGTTGTAGATCATCACCAGCATGACGATGGCGTAGAACACCACTGCCAGCGTCCACACCACAAAGTTGGTGGCAAAACGACTCTCGTGCCGGGTTCGCTGTTCTTCCTTCAGTTCGGCGATAACTTGCGTGAAGTCGGTTTCAGCCACGGGAGGAGGGTTGGCTTTGCGTTCTTTATCGCGCAACGCCTTGCGCTGGCGTCGCAGACGCTCAGGGTTTTTTGAAGACATGAGGGGGAAATCTTCCTTGATTGCGCTGTTCGGCGGCAGCTCCATGTGTGCCTCGATGATTGCAAGCACCTGAGTGGGCGTGAGGATAAACACCCACGCCCGCTGCGTCGATAGCGGTCTCGATCAGGCCGTCACGGGCTCTGCGACGCGCGAAACACTCAAAAACCGCACCAACGCCAACAGCGGAAACGCACTGCCCACAATCACGATCCACAACCAGCCGCCGTGTTCATACACCGCACTGGCCACCGACGAACCAAACGCGCCGCCGATGAAGATGCTGGTCATGTACAGCGCATTCAAGCGGCTGCGGCTTTTGGCGTCGAGGGCGTAGACCGCGCGTTGGCCGAGGACCATGTTCATTTGTACGCAGAAATCGAGCACCACGCCGGTGACGGCCAGGCCGATCACGCTGTAGATCGGGTGGATGAACGCCGGCAGGAAGCTCAGGCTGGCGAACACCAGGGCCAGCAGCGAGGCGATGCGTGTGTGGCCGGCATCGGCCAGGCGACCGGCGATGGGCGCGGCGATGGCACCGATGGCACCGACCAGGGCGAAGATCGCGATCTGGGTCTGGCTCAGGCCATGATTGCGCGCCAGTTCCAGCGGTACGGCGGTCCAGAACAGGCTGAAGGTGGCGAACATGCAACCCTGGTAGAACGCACGCTGGCGCAGCACCGGTTGTTGACGCAGCAACGTCCACAACGAGCCAAGCAACTGGCCATAAGAGGCACTGTGATCAGGCTGACGCTTGGGGATTGTCAACGCCAGCACGATGCTGATCGCCGCCATCAACGCCGCCGCAATCATGAACATCGCCCGCCAGCCGAAGTGGTCCGCCACCACGCTGGACACTGGCCGCGCCAGCAGGATACCCAGCAGCAAACCGCCCATGATCCCGCCGACCACCCGGCCGCGGGATTCTTCCGGCGCCAGATGGGCGGCCAATGGAATAAGGATCTGCACCGACACCGAACTGAAACCCACCAGCAACGAGATCAGCAGGAACACATTCGGCTGATCGGTAAACGCCGCGCCGAGCAGGCTGGCAATCGCCACCAGAGTGGTGATGATCATCAGCTTGCGGTTCTCCAGCAGATCACCCAGCGGCACCAGGAAAAACAGGCCCAGCGCATAGCCGATCTGGGTCAGCGAAACGATGAAACTGGCCATGGTGCTGGTCAGGCCGATGTCCGGTGCGATCAGGCCGATGATCGGTTGGGCATAGTAGATGTTGGCGACAATGGCGCCGCAGCAGAAGGCGAACAACATCACCATGCCTTTGGTCATTGTCACGGCGCCGTGGGGCGTCTGAGTTGCTGGGTTCATAACGTGTCTCGCTAAACAGGAGGAATGCGCGAAGGCTAAAGGGCTGACCCATACGGCGGAAGAGAGGTTGGAGTGATAGTAATCATTCCATTGCGGAATGAGTGATGGACGCATGTGCTGTCCAGCGGTGGACCTGTCGTCAAAACATTGAGGTCTGATGATACATTCACTTACATCTTGTTCGATAGCGTGCTTATGTTCTCTCTTCACGTTTCATAACAGGAAGGCACTTCCATGAATGCGATGTTTCGTCACCTGATTCGCGGTGCATCGGTGGTTACCTTGATCAGCTTGTTCACGGCAACCACCGCCATGGCGGCCGAAGCGCCGGGCACGCGCATCGGCGTGCGCGGCGAGATCACCGGGGTCAGCGCCGACAGCTTGAAGGTCCATGCCAACAGCGGCGAAAACGTGGTGATCAAACTGACCCAGGACACCAAAGTCCGCGCGGTCACCCTGGCCAATATCGAAGACATCAAACCCGGCAGCTACATCGGCTCGGCGGCGATTCCCCAGGATGACGGCACGCTCAAGGCTCTGGAAGTCCACGTCTTTCCGCCGGAACTGGCCGGCAGCGGCGACGGCCATCGGCCCTTCGACTTGGCCAAGGGCAGCAGCATGACCAATGGCAGCGTGGGTGATCTGGTGGTCAGCAACGGCAGGACCCTGACCGTTAATTACAAAGGCGGCCAGCAGAAGATTCTGGTGCCGGAGGACGTGCCGATCGTGAACCTGATGCCGGGGGATCGCAGCCTGCTCAAGGTCGGAGTGAAGATCGTGACGTTCGTGACCCAGAGCGCGGACGGGACGCTGACGGCGCAATCCATCTCCGCCGGCAAGGATGGCGTGGCCCCGCCGATGTAATGACCCCAACCGTTCGTTCCCATGTTCCGCGTGGGAATGCCTCAATGGACGCTCCGCGTCCGCTTGGGACGCGGAGCGTCCCGGGCTGCATTCCCACACAGAGCGTGGGAACGATCAACGGGGGATCGCCGTCGTGCCGTGGGTTTGGGTGATACAGCGAGCACAAAAAAGGCGACCTCTGCAGGTCGCCTTTTTCATGGTTGCCTAGGCCTTACTGCGTATAAATCTGATCAAAGATCCCGCCATCATTGAAGTGGGTCTTTTGCACGGTGCGCCAGTCGCCAAAGGTCTTCTCTACCGAGAGGAAATCAACCTTCGGGAAGCGATCGGTGTACTTGGCCAACACCGCCGGGTCCCGCGGACGCAGGTAGTTAGCCGCCGCAATCTCCTGGCCTTCCGGCGACCACAGGTACTTCAGGTATTCCTCAGCCGCGGCGCGAGAGCCTTTCTTGTCGACGACTTTATCGACGACAGACACCGGCGGCTCCGCCTCAGCCGAAACGCTCGGGTAGATCACTTCAAACTGGTCGCGACCAAACTCGCGGGCAATCATTTCCGCTTCGTTCTCGAAGGTCACCAGCACGTCGCCGATCTGGTTGGTCATGAAGGTGGTGGTGGCGGCGCGGCCACCGGTATCGAGTACCGGCGCTTGTTTGAACAGTTTGCCGACGAAGGCTTTGGCCTTGTTTTCGTCGCCGCCGTTTTTCAGCACATAGCCCCAGGCCGAGAGGTAGGTGTAGCGGCCGTTGCCCGAGGTTTTCGGGTTGGGCACGATCACCTGGACGCCGTCCTTGAGCAGGTCGGGCCAGTCTTTCAGGGCTTTCGGGTTGCCTTTGCGCACGATGAAGACGGTGGCCGAGGTGAACGGCGCGCTGTTGTTCGGCAGGCGCGTGACCCAGTTGTCCGGGATCAGTTTGCCGTTGTCCGCCAGGGCGTTGATGTCGGTGGCCATGTTCATGGTGATGACGTCAGCCGGCAGGCCGTCGATCACCGAACGCGCCTGTTTGCTGGAGCCGCCGAAGGACATCTGCAGGGTGATGTTTTCGTTGTGCTCGGCTTGCCAGTGTTTCTGGAACGCAGTGTTGTAGTCCTTATAGAAATCGCGCATCACGTCGTAGGAAACGTTGAGCAGGGTCGGTGCGGCCTGAGCCACGCTGGTCAGGGCCAGGCCTGCGGCCAGAAGTGAGGCGCCAAAGAGTTTTTTCACTGCGCATTCCTTGTTCTAAATAGATGTTCTTATTAAAAGTGAGGCCATTTGCCAGCGACTATAGCCGGGCTTGCATAGGCCTTTAAAGATTAAAAAGCACTTTGCTTATTCCATTTTCTTAAACAGCTGATTGCCACACCGCGAGCAAAACGCCGCGCCATGTTCGTGGCTGTTTTTCTTGCACACCGGGCAGTCGTGTTGCAGTTGTTCACCGCGCATGGCGTTGGCCAGTTCGGCGGTGAAAATCCCCGTCGGTACGGCGATGATCGAGTAACCGGTGATCATCACCAGCGACGAAATCACCTGGCCCAGCGGGGTCTTGGGCACGATGTCGCCGAAGCCCACGGTGGTCAGCGTCACGATAGCCCAATAGATGCCTTTGGGAATGCTGGTGAAGCCGTGTTCCGGGCCTTCGATCACATACATCAACGTGCCGAACACCGTCACCAGGGTGCAGACGCTGACCAGGAACACCACGATCTTCTGCTTGCTGCCGCGCAGCGCCGACATCAGATAGTTGGCTTGCTTGAGGTAGGGGCTGAGCTTGAGTACGCGGAAAATCCGCAACATCCGAATGATCCGGATGATCAGCAGGTACTGCGCATCGGCGTAATACAGCGCGAGAATGCCGGGCACAATCGCCAGCAAATCCACCAAGCCATAGAAGCTGAACGCATAGCGCAACGGCTTGGGCGAGCAGTACAGGCGCAGGCCGTATTCGATGGCGAAAATAACCGTGAAGCCCCACTCGATGTACGCCAGCACGTCGGCGTAGTTCTGGTGGATCGCGTCGATACTGTCGAGCATCACGATCACGATGCTGGCGAGGATGATCAACAGCAAGATGCCGTCGAAGCGCCGCCCAGCCTTGGTGTCGCTCTGGAAAACCATGACGTAAAGCTCTTCACGCCAGTTTTTGCTGATGTCCATGGATAACGCCTGAACCGAGAATCAGCGAAGCCTAGGTTGATTCTCCCCAGGAGCGCAAGGCTCAAGGGCGACTGTGGCTTTGCCGAGCTTTTGAGTGGCGGCGCGGACCAGCCAGCAGGCGAGGATGAACGGCGCGGTCAGCGTGGGCAGACCGATGGCGGCAAACACCGGCGTCAGCCACAGCGCTGACGCAATACCGAGCACAGGCAGCCACGACCGCTGGCGCTGCGAACTGAAGGCGAGGGCGGCGAGTACGGCGTTATAGCTCCCGAGCCCGAGCAATGCGCTATAGAAGTCGTGGTGCAGCAGGCTCCAGCCCATGCCGGCGACGGACGCCAGCAACGCCCAGCAGAAGGCGCGGCGATCAGCGATCAGCAAACCCATGGCAATCATCGCGCCGGCCAGTGGATGACCAAGGAACATCACCTGGCCGAGGCCTTTGAGGGGCGCCACGAGCATGTTCAGCGTGTTGATTTCGATCAAATGCGCCGTGGTCGACGGTGTGGCGAAGCACAGCAACAACCAGCTCATTCCCACAAAGGGGGTGGTGTAGGCCGGCAGATATTGGCTGACCCGCGCGCGTTTGAGCCACTGCTGCGTAATCATCGCGCTCAGACCGCCGCAGGCAATGATTAGCAGGGGCAACATCGCGGACCAGGGGAAATACAGGCTCAGCAGCACGCCAAGCAGAACGCCGTTATAGCTGAACAGCCCGGCCTGACGATCAGCCTTGGCATAGCCGCGACGTTGCGCGGTAAGCAACCCGGCGACCCCGCCCAGCAGCGCACCGCCGAGCAGCGCGGGTGCGGTAAAAAGAATCGCCAACAGACACAGCAGACCGCACAGCGGATGGCGCTGGAGGAAGATCTGACTGAAGCCGTTGAGCAGGGCCGTGGCCCAGTCGGGGCAGTGGGTGTTGAAGTGGTTGGCAGGCATGATAAGGGTCTTAGTACCGATCGTTCCCACGCTCTGCGTGGGAATGCCTCAATGGACGCTCTGCGTCTGCTCTTGGGACGCAGAGCGTCCCGGGCTGCATTCCCACGCAGAGCATGGGAACGATCATCGTGTGGGTTAAATCAACGTCTCGATACGCAACGAATTAGTCGACCCCGGCTGCCCAAACGGCACACCCGCGGTGATCAACAACGTATCCCCGCGCTGCGCCATGCCTTGGGCCTGGGCAATCTCCAGCGCCGTCGAACACACCTCATCCACCTGGCGCAGCCGATCATTGACCACCGAGTGCACGCCCCAGGCCACGGTCAAGCGGCGCGCGGTTTGCAGGTTGGGCGTCAGGTTGAGGATCGGCACCGTCGGCCGCTCCCGCGCCGCCCGCAGGCTCGAAGTCCCGGACTCGCTGTAGTTCACCAGCACCGCCACCGGCAGCACGTTGCTGATGCGACGAATCGCACAGCTGATGGCATCGGAAACCGTGGCTTCAGCCTTCGGCCGGCTGACGTCCAGTTGCGTCTGATAGTCCGGGCCGTTTTCCACCTGGCGGATGATCTTGCTCATCATCTGCACCGCCTCCAGCGGGTACTCGCCGGACGCGGTTTCCGCCGACAGCATCACCGCATCCGCGCCTTCAGCCACGGCGTTGGCGACGTCGGTGACTTCGGCGCGGGTCGGGGCCGGGGAGAAGCGCATCGACTCCAGCATCTGCGTCGCCACCACCACCGGCTTACCGAGCTGACGGCAAATGCTGATGATGTTTTTCTGAATCTGCGGCACGCTTTCGGCCGGCACTTCCACGCCCAGATCCCCGCGAGCGACCATGATCGCGTCGCTCAATTCGGCGATTTCCCGCAGTTGAGTGACCGCCGACGGTTTCTCGATCTTCGCCATCAAGAACGCCTTGTCGCCGATCAGCGCACGGGCTTCGCGGATGTCCTCCGGGCGCTGCACAAACGACAGCGCCACCCAGTCCACGCCCAGCTCCAGACCGAAACTCAAATCGCGACGATCCTTGGCAGTCAGCGGGCTCAAGTCGAGCACCGCTTGCGGCACGTTCACGCCTTTGCGATCCGACAATTCACCGCCATTCAGCACCGTGGTATCGATCGCGTCGGAGTACTGGGTGACGACCCGCAGGCGCAGTTTGCCGTCGTCCAGCAGCAGGTCCATCCCCGGCTCAAGGGCGGCGATGATTTCCGGGTGCGGCAGGTTGACCCGGCGTTGATCGCCCGGGGTCGGATCGAGGTCCAGGCGCAGGGCCTGGCCGCGATGCAGTTGCACCTTGCCCTCGGCAAACTTGCCGACCCGCAGTTTCGGGCCTTGCAGGTCCATCAGAATCCCCAACGGGTAATTCAACTGACGCTCGACTTCACGAATCCACTGATAGCGCTGGGCATGGTCGGCGTGATCGCCGTGGCTGAAATTCAGGCGGAAGATATTCACCCCGGCCTGCACCAGTTCACGAATGTCATCGATGCCGTCGGTGGCCGGGCCGAGGGTGGCGAGGATTTTGACCTTTTTATCAGGCGTCATTTTTTGTGCTCTCGAGAATCAGGATCGCGCGGAAGTCGTTGACGTTGGTGCGGGTCGGCTCGGTGACGATCAGGGCGTCCAGCGCCTCGAAATAGCCGTAGCCATTGTTGTTGTCCAGCTCGTCGCTGGCACTCAAACCGAGGGCAACCGCGCGGGCATAGCTGTCCGGGGTCATGATCGCGCCGGCGTTGTCTTCGGAGCCGTCGATGCCATCGGTGTCACCGGCCAGGGCGTACACGCCAGGGAGGCCTTTGAGGCTGTCGGTCAGGCTCAACAGGAACTCGGCGTTGCGCCCGCCGCGACCATTGCCGCGCACGGTGACCGTGGTTTCGCCGCCGGACAGAATCACGCACGGCGCCGCCAATGGCTGGCCATGCAAAACGATCTGCCGCGCGATGCCGGCGTGGACCTTGGCCACTTCCCGGGATTCGCCTTCCAGGTCACCGAGGATCAGCGGGCTGAAACCGGCCTGGCGGCACTTCACCGCCGCCGCTTCCAGGGATTGCTGGGGGCGGGCGATCAATTGGAAATGACTGCGGGCCAGGCTCGGGTCGCCGGGTTTGACGGTTTCCGATTCGGGGCTTTGCAGCCAGGTGCGCACGGACACCGGGACGTCGATGTCGTAGCGCTTGAGAATCGCCAGGGCTTCGGCGGAGGTGCTCGGGTCGGCCACGGTCGGGCCGGAGGCGATGACGGTGGCGAGGTCGCCCGGCACATCGGAAATCGCGTAGGTATAAACAGTCGCCGGCCAGCAAGCCTTGCCCAGGCGCCCGCCCTTGATCGCCGAGAGGTGCTTGCGCACGCAGTTCATCTCGCCGATGGTCGCGCCGGATTTGAGCAGGGCTTTGTTGATCGATTGCTTGTCCGCGAGGGTAATGCCTGCCGCCGGAAGGGCGAGCAGTGCCGAGCCACCGCCGGAGAGCAGGAAGATCACACGGTCGTCTTCGGTCAGGTTGCTGACCAGGTCCAACACCCGTTTGGCGACGGCAAGACCGGCCGCATCCGGCACCGGGTGCGCGGCTTCGACCACTTCGATTTTTTCGCACGGGGCGCCGTGGCCGTAGCGGGTCACCACCAGGCCCGAGACTTCGCCCTGCCAGCAGCGCTCGACCACTTGGGCCATGGCGGCTGCGGCTTTACCGGCACCGATCACGATCACGCGACCGCTGCGATCTTTCGGCAGATAGGCTTCGAGGACTTGCTGCGGATGGGCTGCGTCGATGGCTGTGGCAAACAGCTCGCGCAGCAGGTGTTGCGGATCGACCGACATGGCGGGCTCCCAATCTTATTGTTCTTGGTTTGGTGCTAATGATCGTTCCCACGCTGATCGTTCCCACGCTCCGCGTGGGAATGCAGCCCGGGACGCTCCGCGTCCCTTGCGAAGCGGACGCGGAGCGTCCATTGAGGCATTCCCACGCGGAGCGTGGGAACGATCAGTGCCGCAAAGGGCTTACTTCTTATCGCGAATCGAGAAATTCGCCATGTGTTCCAGGCCCTTGATCAGCGCCGAGTGGTCCCAGTTGCTGCCGCCGATGGCCGCGCAGGTGCTGAACACTTGCTGGGCGTTGGCGGTGTTCGGCAGGTTGATGTTCAGTTCCTTGGCGCCTTGCAGGGCCAGGTTCAGGTCCTTCTGGTGCAGGCTGATGCGGAAGCCCGGATCGAAGGTGCCCTTGATCATGCGCTCGCCGTGTACTTCGAGGATCTTCGACGACGCGAAACCGCCCATCAGCGCTTCACGGACCTTGGCTGGATCGGCACCGTTTTTCGAGGCGAACAACAGGGCTTCGGCCACAGCCTGGATGTTCAACGCCACGATGATCTGGTTCGCCACTTTCGCGGTTTGACCGTCGCCGTTGCCGCCAACCAGGGTGATGTTCTTGCCCATCGCCTGGAACAGCGGCAGGGCGCGTTCGAAGGCGTCGGCATCGCCGCCGATCATGATGCTCAGGCTCGCCGCCTTGGCGCCGACTTCACCACCGGACACTGGCGCGTCGAGGTACTGGGCGCCTTTTTCGTTGATCTTGGCGGCGAAGGCTTTGGTGGCGGTCGGCGAGATCGAGCTCATGTCGATCACGACTTTGCCTTTGCCGACACCGGCAGCAATGCCGTCGGCGCGGAACAACACGTCATCGACCTGCGGGGTATCCGGTACCATGATGATGATGAATTCGGCTTCCTGGGCGACTTCCTTCGGGTTGGCCAGGGCGACGGCGCCGCCGGCAATCAGATCCGCCGGGGCGGCGTCGTGGTGCGCCGACAGGAACAGGCTGTGACCGGCTTTCTGCAGGTTCAATGCCATTGGGTGGCCCATGATGCCGGTGCCGATAAATCCGATTTTAGCCATGAGAAAATCCTCTTGTTTTTGTGTAGCTCCCGATGCTTGACCGGTGAGCCTTTTGTGGCGAGGGGGCTTGCCCCCGTTGGGTCGCGAAGCGGCCCCAAAACTGTATTCACGGTGAATCAGACAGAACGCGTATGCAGGTTTTACGACTGCTTCGCAGCCGAACGGGGGCAAGCCCCCTCGCCACATAAGCCCGCTCCCACAAGGGGAACTGCTCAGATTGCGTTATGGGTTTTCAACCAGCCCAGGCCCGCTTCTGTGGTGGTCAGCGGCTTGTATTCGCAACCGACCCAACCCTGATAACCAATGCGATCCAAGTGTTCGAACAGGAAGCGGTAGTTGATCTCTCCGGTGCCCGGTTCGTTGCGCCCTGGGTTGTCTGCCAACTGCACGTGGTTGATTTCGCCCAGGTGCGATTGCAGGGTGCGGGCCAGGTCGCCTTCCATGATTTGCATGTGGTAGATGTCGTATTGCAGGAACAGATTGGCGCTGCCGACCTGTTCGCGAATCGACAGGGCTTGCGCCGTGTTGTTCAGGTAGAAACCCGGGATGTCGCGGGTGTTGATCGCTTCCATCACCAGTTTGATGCCCACCGCTTGCAGCTTGTCGGCGGCGTACTTGAGGTTGCTGACAAACGTCTTTTCCACGGTGGCGTCATCGACGTTTTGTGGACGAATACCGGCCAGGCAGTTGACCTGGGTGTTGCCCAGGACCTGGGCGTAGGCAATCGCCAGATCGACCCCGGCGCGGAATTCCTCGACCCGATCCGGCAGGCACGCGATACCGCGTTCGCCCTTGGCCCAGTCACCGGCCGGCAGGTTGAACAGCACCTGGGTCAGACCGTTGGCGTCGAGCTTGGCCTTGATCTCGGCGGAGCTGAAGTCGTAAGGGAACAGGTACTCGACACCACTGAAACCGGCCTTGGCGGCCGCTTCAAAACGGGCAAGAAAATCCTGTTCGGTGAACAGCATGGACAGGTTGGCTGCGAAACGCGGCATGGTGGTCTCCCGTAAATGTGTGAGGGCCGATCGTTCCCATGCTCTGCGTGGGAATGCCGTCCCGGACGCTCTGCGTCCAGCCGTTATGTGACGCGGAGCGTCACCGGATGCATTCCCACGCAGAGCGTGGGAACGATCATAGTGGTCAATCGAGCAACGAAATCGCGGTTGGCGCATCGTTGCCGACCAGCGCCAGGTCTTCGAATTCGTTGACGGCGTTGATCTCGGTGCCCATGGAAATGTTGGTTACGCGCTCCAGGATAATCTCGACGATCACCGGCACCTTGAACTCTTCGATCAGCTCCTGGGCCTTGCGCAGGGCAGGCTGGATCTGACCCGGTTCGAACACGCGCAGTGCCTTGCAGCCGAGGCCTTCGGCGACTGCGACGTGGTCGACACCGTAACCGTTGAGCTCCGGAGCGTTGAGGTTATCGAAGGACAGCTGCACGCAGTAGTCCATGTCGAAACCGCGCTGGGCCTGACGGATCAGCCCCAGGTACGAGTTGTTCACCACCACGTGGATGTACGGCAGTTTGAACTGCGCGCCCACCGCCAATTCTTCAATCATGAACTGGAAATCATAGTCGCCGGACAGTGCCACGACCTTGCGCGTCGGATCGGCCTTGACCACGCCCAGCGCCGCCGGAATGGTCCAGCCCAACGGGCCGGCCTGACCGCAGTTGATCCAGTGACGCGGCTTGTAGACGTGCAGGAACTGCGCGCCGGCAATTTGCGACAGACCGATGGTACTTACATAGCAAGTGTCTTTGCCGAACACTTGGTTCATCTCTTCATACACGCGCTGCGGCTTGACCGGCACGTTGTCGAAGTGGGTCTTGCGTTGCAGGCTGGCCTTGCGCTGCTGGCAGTCTTGCAGCCAGGCGCTACGGTTTTTCAGCTTGCCGGCGGCCTGCCATTCGCGAGCGACTTCGATGAACACGGTCAGCGCGGCCGCGGCGTCGGAGACGATGCCCAGGTCCGGGTTGAACACGCGGCCGATTTGCGTCGGCTCGATGTCAACGTGAATGAATTTGCGGCCTTCGGTGTAGACGTCGATCGAACCGGTGTGGCGGTTGGCCCAACGGTTACCGACGCCCAGCACCACGTCCGATTTCAACAGCGTCGCGTTGCCGTAGCGGTGCGAGGTTTGCAGGCCGACCATGCCGACCATCAACGGGTGATCGTCCGGGATCGTGCCCCAGCCCATCAGGGTCGGGATCACTGGAATGCCGGTCAGCTCGGCGAACTCCACCAGCAAGTCGCTGGCATCGGCATTGATGATGCCGCCACCGGCCACCAGCAACGGACGCTCAGCCTGGTCGAGCATGGCCAGGGCCTTCTCGATTTGCACGCGGTTGGCGGTGGGCTTGGCCAGCGGCAGTGGCTGGTAGGCGTCGATGTCGAATTCGATTTCAGCCATCTGCACGTCGAACGGCAGGTCGATCAGCACGGGGCCCGGACGACCGGAGCGCATTTCGTAGAACGCTTTCTGAAACGCGTACGGCACCTGGCCCGGTTCCATGACGGTGGTGGCCCACTTGGTCACTGGCTTGACGATGGCGGTGATGTCGACTGCCTGGAAGTCTTCTTTATGCATGCGCGCCCGCGGTGCCTGGCCGGTGATGCACAGGATCGGGATCGAGTCGGCCGAGGCGCTGTACAAGCCGGTGACCATGTCGGTGCCCGCCGGGCCGGAAGTGCCGATGCACACGCCGATGTTGCCGGCCTTGGTGCGGGTGTAGCCCTCAGCCATGTGCGAAGCGCCTTCAACGTGGCGAGCGAGGACGTGATCGATGCCACCGACCTTCTGCAAGGCGGAGTACAGCGGGTTGATCGCGGCGCCCGGGATGCCAAAAGCGGTATCAACCCCTTCACGGCGCATCACCAGAACGGCGGCTTCGATTGCTCTCATTTTGCTCATGGTTTTGGTGCCTCTTACGTTTTGTAATTGTATACAAGTGGCTTTGCGCAGAGTGTATTCACGGCGGACGGCGCAGGTCAATCCATTTTCTCAAGCGGCTGTTTCATTCGTCGGAAGCCCGTTCTACTGTGGCTTTTCGTCGCATGTGGCGCTTTTCGAGAATTATTGTATACAAATAAATAATCTATTGTGTTCTATTTGTTGAATCGGACTGCGGCACAAAACCGCAGCCCAACCGCTTTCCAATAACAAAATGAGGACGGCACCATGAGCGCTTTAACCTTGAAAGACGCAGTGAACCTGACGAACCAGGCCATCGCCGCAGGGCGTGCAGTTTCCGCAGCTCCACTGACCATCGCGGTATTGGATGCCGGCGGACATTTGATTTCTTTGCAACGGGAAGACGGCGCCAGCCTGCTGCGCCCGCAAATCGCCATCGGCAAAGCGTGGGGTGCGATAGCGCTGGGCAAGGGCTCACGCCTGCTGGCGCTGGACGCCCAACAACGCCCGGCATTTATTGCCGCGCTCAATAGCATGGGGCAGGGCAGCGTGGTGCCGGCACCGGGCGGTGTGTTGATTCGGGATCAGGACGGCAACGTGCTGGGTGCGGTAGGCATCAGCGGCGATCTGTCGGATGTGGACGAACAATGTGCGATCAGCGCGATCGAGGCCCAGGGCTTGCGCGCGGATGCTGGGGTGACGGCTTGATCTGAAGTAAATCGACACCGCCGGCAGCGCGGTGATGACGAAGCGGGGCGGGGTCGATAGACTGCCGCCCCTCTCGTTTTTGTATCAAGGAAGATCTGCGTGAAGACGCTACTTGGCATCACTCTGGCCACGGCCATGACCCTCTGCACACCCTTTCTGCACGCCGCCGAACCGCTGGACGCCGAAGACATTGCGTTCCAGGCCCTCAGCCCGGTGGTCACCGCGCTGCTCAATGCCGACGACGTCGATGAGCTGATGGCCCGGGCCGAAAAGCTCGAAGACACCGACACCCTGCAGGCCATCGCGGTGTATCTGGCGGCCAGCCGTGAAGACCCCAAGCAACTGCTCGCGCCTTATCAGGTGGCGGCGCTGTTCGCCCGGCGCGGCGATGACAAACTGGCGCAACGCTTCCTGAGGGAAGCCGATGATCGCGGCATGTGGTTCGGCCCGATGCTGGCCAGCGACGAAGACTTTTCCGAACTGCGCCAGACCGCCACTTACAAAACCGTGTTGGCCAACGCCCAGCAGCGCTATCAGAAAATCGCCCCCGGCAAGGTTGGCGCGATTTCGGTGCTCAATCCTCCCGCCGGTGTTCCCGTGCCCGCCGCGTGCCGGCCGGTGCTGGTGTGGATGCATGGCTACGGGGTCAACGGCGAGGTCGATGATTATCAGTCGCTCGCGGACACCGGCGCGATCGTTCTCGGCATCAACGGCACCGAGATGATCAATGCGGTCGACAGCTTCCGCTGGATCGGTCCGGGCTTTGAAGGCACCCATAAAGCGGTGCAGAACGGCTTGAAAGAACTGGAGGCGCAGCAATGCATCGACCGCAAGCATGTTTACTTGATGGGCTTCTCCCAAGGCTCGCAACATGCCGGCGCGCTGTTGGCGCAGCATCCGGATGACTACGCCGGCGCACTGCTGGTGTCACCCGGCGGTATGCAGCCAACGCCGACCGTGAGCAAGGCCCATGGCAAGCGGGTGTTCGTGATCAACGGCAAGATGGAAGGGCCGGGCAACCAGCAGATGGCCACCGATTTCCGCAAGCTGTTCAGTGATGGCAACGAGGTTAAATCCCGTACCCATGAAGAAGGGCACACGTTCCCGGATGACTGGCGTACTTCGTTCCCGCAGGCGCTGCGCTGGTTGATGGGCAGCGAAGCTTGAAAGCAAAAGATCGCAGGTTTGAAGGCTGCGATCTTTGCTTGATTGAAGACCGGATCTAACGATCCGGTTCACACCCCTTGAGCACCAGGCGAATAATCGTCTGCGCTGCCGCTTCATAATCCGCCTCATCCAGCTTCGACTTGCCGGTGACCGCAGAAATCTGCCAGTCGAAGTCGGCGTACGTCTGGGTCGCGGCCCAGATGCTGAACATCAGGTGGTTGGGGTCGATGGGGGCGATCTGGCCGCGGTCGATCCAGGTCTGGATGCAGTCGATGTTGTGCTTGGCCTGCCCATTGAGGCGTTCGACCAGGTCGGCGCTCAGGTGCGGCGCGCCGTGCATGATTTCGCTGGCAAACACCTTGGAGGCGAAGGGCAGGTCGCGGGAGATGCGGATCTTGGAGCGGATGTAGCCGCTCAGCACTTCACTGGGCACGCCGTCGGCGTTGAACGGCGTCGAGGCCTGCAGGATCGGCTCGATGATGCTTTCCAGGACCTCGCGGTAGAGGTTTTCCTTGGATTTGAAGTAGTAGTAGACGTTGGGCTTGGGCAATCCCGCCTTGGCCGCGATATCGCTGGTTTTGGTCGCAGCGAAGCCCTTGTCGGCAAATTCTTCACTGGCGGCACGCAGGATCAGTTCTTTGTTGCGCTCGCGGATAGTGCTCATAAACCAGGGGGTTCCTTGCCTGTTCTGGCGGTTGCGCATGGTAGCACCGGGCTCGCGCGGCGCTCAAGAATGCACCGTGCGGCGCTCGGCCGCGCTATGCTGCGCGGCATTCATTACTCGAAGGAAACCTGATTCATGGCAGGAAGCAGTTTGCTGGTGCTGATCGACGACATCGCCGCGGTACTCGACGACGTGGCATTGATGACCAAAATGGCCGCGAAGAAGACGGCTGGCGTACTCGGCGACGACCTGGCGCTCAATGCCCAGCAAGTCAGCGGTGTGCGCGCCGAACGGGAAATCCCGGTGGTCTGGGCGGTCGCCAAGGGCTCGTTTCTCAACAAACTGATCCTGGTGCCGTCGGCATTGGCCATCAGCGTGTTCATTCCGTGGCTGGTCACGCCGTTGTTGATGGTCGGCGGTGCTTACCTGTGCTTTGAGGGTTTCGAGAAACTGGCCCACAAGTTCCTGCACAGCAAGGCTGAAGACGACGCCGAGCACGCGCAACTGGTCGAGGCCGTGGCCGATCCGGCCACGGATCTGGTGGCGTTCGAACAGGACAAGATCAAAGGCGCGATCCGCACCGACTTCATCCTCTCGGCAGAAATCATCGCCATCACCCTCGGCACCGTCGCCGGCGCTTCGCTGACCCAGCAAGTGATCGTGCTGTCGGGCATCGCCATCGTCATGACCATCGGCGTCTATGGCCTGGTGGCGGGCATCGTCAAACTCGACGACCTGGGCCTGTGGCTGACCCAGAAACCGGGGCAAATGGCCAAAAGCATCGGCGGCGCGATCCTGCGGGCGGCACCGTACATGATGAAAAGCCTGTCGGTAATCGGCACGGCGGCGATGTTCCTGGTCGGCGGCGGGATCCTGACCCATGGCGTGCCGGTGGTGCATCACTGGATTGAAAGCGTCAGCGCGAGTGCTGGCGGTGCGGCGTTTATCGTGCCGACGTTGTTGAATGCGGTGGCGGGGATTGTGGCGGGGGCGGTGGTGTTGGCCGGCGTCATGATCGCAAGCAAGATCTGGCGCTCAGTCAAAGGCTGAACCTGTAGGAGCAAAGCTTGCTCGCGATGAGGCCATAACATTCAACATCTGGGTTGACTGCCGAGCCGCCATCGCGAGCAAGCGTTGTTCCTACGGTGGGTCGGTGGTGGTGTTGATTGATCGTTCCCACGCTCGGGGTGGGAATGCAGCCCGGGACGCTCCGCGTCCCATTCAAAGCTGAACGCGGAGCGTCCGTTGAGGCATTCCCACACAGGGCGTGGGAACGATCATCAGGAAGCAAAAAGGCCATTCGACTCGCATCGAATGGCCTTTTTTATTGCCGCCAGATTGTGTATCGCCAGCGTTACTCGGCGATCTGCAACTTACGCGACTCGGTGTACACGTAACGCACCTTCTCGTACTCGAACGGCGAGTTCAGCTGACCGTAGCGGAAGCTGGTCTGGTAGCGCTTGTCGACGCCGCGCAGGACCCAGATTTCCGGGTGGTTGGAGCTGACTTCGGAGACGTTCAGGAAGTTGACCGCCGACTCGCCGGTGTAGTCGACCACCAGCCCGGCGGTGTCGCGCAGGTTGGAGGGGCCGAGGATCGGCAGCACGAAGTAGGCACCGCCCGGTACGCCGTAGAAGCCCAGGGTCTGGCCGAAGTCTTCGCTCTGGCGCGGCAGGCCCATGGCGGTGGCCGGGTCCCACAGGCCGGCAACGCCGATGGTGGTGTTGAGCAGCAGTCGCGCGGTGGTTTCCAGCGAGCGGTGGCCCTTGAGCTGGAGCATGCTGTTCAACAGGTTCGGCACGTCACCGAGGTTGTTGAAGAAGTTGCTCACACCGGTGCGCAAAAAGCTCGGGGTCACGTAGCGATAGCCGTCGACCACGGGCAGGAACACCCATTGGTCGAAGCGGTAGTTGAAGTGGTAGACCCGACGGTTCCACTCCTCCAGCGGGTCGTAGACGTTCAGCGCGTTGAGCGTCGAACGCTCGAACTCGCGCTGGTCCAGGCCCGGGTTGAACTTGAGTTTGCTCAGCGGTTCCTTGAAGCCATCGTTGTCGATCACGACCGGCGCGTTGGCTTTGCTGTTGTCGGCATTGGCGACGCCTGCACAGAGTAACGCTGCGATAAGCAGGAGATATTTAGCCACGGAAGAACTCCAGCATGGCGTCGCTGTTGACGCGATAGTTAAGGTTGCCGCAATGGCCGCCCAATGGGTAAACGGTCAAGCGATCGCCGAAGGTGCGGCGCAGGAAACCCAGGTCGCCAGGGCCGAGGATCACGTCGTCGGCGTTATGCATGACGGAGATTTTCGGGCTGTCGTGCAGGTAATCCTTCAAGGCATACAAACTCACCTGGTCGATCAGTTGCAGCAGGCTGCCGCCGTCGGTGCGGGCGCGCCACATCGGGATGACTTGCTCAGTGATGTAGCAGTCGAAGTCGCATTGCAGCGCACGCTTGAGGAACGGCGTGAGGCTGGTGCCTTCGGTGATCGGGTACTTCGGCGGCGTGATCAGGCCACGGCGGTTGATCAGGTCGGAGGTGAAGGCAATGTCGGCCGCCGAGAACCGGAACGAGGTGCCGATCAGCATCGCCATCTGTTCGTTGGTCAGGTGCTGCTTGGACTGCTGGAAGTCATAGAGCAGGGCATCGTTGAGGTCGATGTAGCCTTTTTGCTGGAAGTAGCGGGTCAGTTTGTTCAGCACCAGTTCATAGAAGGTGGTGCTGTTGTTGATGCCCTTGACCTCGGTCTGCACCAGCTTGTCGAGGTTGGTGATCGAGGTGTAGAGGTTGACCGGCGGGTTGAGCAGCAAGACTTTCTTGAAGTTGAAGCTGCGACGGGTTTCGTCCAGGTGCGCGACGAAGGCTGCGTCCAGTGCGCCGAGGCTGTAACCGGTCAGGTAGTACTCGGTGACGGGCGTCTTCGGGTTTTGCGCCCGCACGGCTTGCATCACCCGGTACATGTCTTCGGCGTCTTCCTTGGTGATACCGGGCGTGGCGAAGCGTGACGCGGCGCTCATGAAGTCGAAGCTGGTCGGCGACGACAGCTGCACCACGTGGTAGCCGGCCTTGTAGTAAAGCTTCTTCAGGTATTCGTTGAGGCTGCTGTCATAACGCGCGCCGGTGCCGGCGATCAGGAAAATCAGCGGCGCGGCGTGATCCTGGGTGGCGATGCGATAGGTGAGTTTCTTCACCGGCCAGAAGTTGTCCGGCAGGCTGAATTCACGCTCCGGGCGCAAACGGACGCTACGGTCCTGCTGATTGATGTCTTCGTTGGCCGGCAACTCCGGGCGCAACTCCGGTGGAGTGGTGGCAATGGTCGCCTCGAACGGGTTCGTCAAGGGGTAGCCATAGCTGGCGGCGTCGATGTCGACCGCCAGTGCGGACGCACTCAAAATAAGGCCGCCAAACAGGGCGGCGAAGCGCAAGGAACGGAGCATGACTAAATCCCTTAGAGGAAAGGTGCCGATTGAGGTTCGCAGGCTATGACCACGGGGTTTGCGCCAAAGTGCCATGGATCGGCACCAATCAGGCCTAAATTCGGGGTAATAGTAGCTGGACGATACACTTTGCAGTGATTGCCTGCCCAGTTAAGTGTTGTTAAGGCTTGCACAAAGCCGCCGGGCGCTTAAGCTGGCCGCCGTTTTCGTCTATTGGAGTGCTTCATGTCCCGCCGTCTGCCCGTGATTCTGCTGCTTGTTTTGCTGCCTTTATGGCTGGCCGCCAGTTATGGCGCGCGTTATGGCTTCATGGAGGACGCGCAATGGGTCGGCCTGTGCGTGGACGAGGCGAGCCGCTGGGAGTGCCAGGTCCGCTCGAACCTGGGGCTGATGATTCACTTCAAGGTCTTGGGCTGGGGCGCAGTCGCCGCGGCGGTCATCGGTTTTGTCGTACCGGGGCGGGCAGGGTGGTGGCTGGCGGTGTTGGCGCTGGTGCTGGGGTTCCCGGCGTTGGCGTTGTACAACACGACGCTGGCAGTGTTTGCGGTGGTGATTGCGGCGTTGCGGTTGGTTCGGGCTTCTCGTAGCGCCTGATAGATCGCCTTCGCGGGCAAGCCTTGCTCCTACGGATTGTTGTCGTTCACATCATTTGTGAACGACACACCCCTGTAGGAGCGAGGCTTGCCCGCGAAGAGGCCCGCAAAGGCTCCGAAGATCAGCCCTTGCGAACCCGCAAACACCGCCACAACGCCGCCGCCATCAATACGCTCACCAGCGCCCAACCCCAGGCCTGCTGGTTCTGCAACCCTTCACGAAACAGCTGCGGCGCAATGCCGGCACCGATGATGAAGGTCAGCAGCGCAATCTCCCGACGCGGTACGCTCACCGGACGGCACAGGTACACCAGCGCCGGCAGGATAAACGCGACACTCGGGAAACTGCGATAGCGTGGGTCGAACACCAGCTCCAGCATCATCACTGCCGCCGCAAACCCGGCGGCTGCTACCAGCCAGCCTGCTCGGCGCTCCAGCAGATTAAAGGCGCATTCACGCCAACCGTTGCGCGCACTCAAGGTCAGCGCGGCATGGGCCAGCACCAACAGATTCAATGCCGTCAGCAAGCCGACCCACAGCCATTCACTGGCAAACCGGGTGGTGACCCGCGCCAGGTCGCCCCAGGCCCCGATCGAGCAAGCCGCCAGCGCCGCCAACAGTGGCAGCACCAACGCCGCGCGGGTGCTGCGGACCCGACCGCCCAGCAGCAAGGTGCCAAGGAAGATCACACCGCCCACCGCCAGCCATTGTGACCAGTACGGCACGTTGGATACCGGACCGGCCAGCACGCCCTTGTCCTGGCGATCAGCATCAAACAGGCCCCAGTAACCGCCGACCGCGCCTTCGCTGGCGCGCTTCCACGGCTGGTCAAAGGCTTCGATCAGGTTGTAATGCCAGCCCTGTTGCTCGGCCATGGCGACAAAACCACGGATGAACTTGGCTTCGTTGACTCGGCTCGGCAGCGCGGTTTCACGCTGGCGACCTTCGCTCGGCCAGCCGGTTTCGCCGATCAGCACGTCCTTGGGCGCGAACTTGTTGCCGAACACCTGGCGCACTTCGGCCACGTGTTGCAGGGCGGCGTCGATGTTCGACGGATCATCTTCCCAGTACGGCAACAAATGGATGGTCAGGAAATCCACCGCCGGGGCGATTTCCGGGTGCTTGAGCCAGAACTCCCAGACGTCGGCATAAGTGACCGGCTGCTTGATCTGGCTTTTCACCTGATTAATCAGCTTCGCCAATTGCGCGCCAGTGACTTCCTTGCGCAGCAGCGCTTCGTTGCCGACGATCACCGAGGTCACGACGTCCGGGTTGGCGTTGGCCGAAGCGATCAGCAGATCGACTTCCTTGGCCGTGTCCACGGGGTTGCTGTTGACCCAGGCACCGATCATCAGCTTCAACCCGTGCTTGCGCGCCAGGTCGGGCAGGGCCTCGAGGCCGGTCATGGAATAGGTGCGGATGCATTCGAAGCTTTTGGACAGCAGCGCGAGGTCGGCGTCCATGCGCTCGGGGCGCAATTTGAACGGCTGGTCGAACGGCGACTGGTCCTTGTCGAACGGGGTGTAGGAGGCGCATTGCAACTTGTGCGTGGCGCTGGCCACGTCCGGCAGAATCACCGGTTTGCCGAGGCCGTACCAGAAACCGCCAAGGGCAAACAGCCCGAGCAGGCAGGCGAAAACATAAGCGAAAAAAGGAAAGCGTGATGTCGCGGGCATGGTCAGGCCGTCTGGGAGCAAAGCCGCGCATGTTACCTGCATTTGCCCCGGGCTTGGTGCCCTGCATGATTTTGACATGCAAAGTTCGGGCGGATCGGGCGGGGTGGTTGCGGCGATCACGATTAATGGCGTTCTGATGTCGTTTCTCGATGCCTTGAGGTCGTTGGCAGCACAGGTCGCTGTTGTCGTGAGGTTGATTATCGAAGCGTCAGTACTCCGCTGACGTTTTCACGATTTTGCGGTGAGGCGTGATGGGGGCGCTGTGCACCATAACAATACGTTGACGCCGCTCGGCATCCGTCGGGCGCAGCACTTTCGGGGAAGTAACGATGAAGATGCGACGACTTTTAGGCGCGAGTGCCGCTCTGGTGCTTGCGATTGGCTCCACATTCGCCAATGCCGAGAGCAAGACCCTGAGCATCGGTTACGTTGACGGCTGGTCCGACAGCGTTGCGACCACTCACGTGGCCGCCGAAGTGATCAAGCAGAAACTCGGCTATGACGTGAAGCTGCAAGCCGTCGCGACCGGGATCATGTGGCAAGGCGTGGCCACCGGCAAACTCGACGCCATGCTGTCCGCCTGGCTGCCGGTGACCCACGGCGACTACTGGACCAAGAACAAGGATCAGGTCGTCGACTACGGCCCGAACTTCAAGGATGCAAAAATCGGCCTGATCGTGCCGGAGTACGTGAAAGCCAAGAGCATCGACGATCTGAAAACCGATGACAGCTTCAAAGGCCGTATCGTCGGCATTGACGCCGGTTCGGGCGTGATGCTCAAGACCGATCAGGCGATCAAGGACTACGGTCTGACCAACTACACCCTCAAGGCCAGTTCCGGCGCCGGCATGATTGCCGAGCTGACCCGTGCCGAGAAAAAGAACGAATCCATCGCTGTCACCGGTTGGGTGCCGCACTGGATGTTCGCCAAGTGGAAACTGCGCTTCCTCGACGACCCGAAAGGCGTGTATGGCGCGGCTGAAACCGTGAACAGCATCGGCAGCAAGGAATTGGCAACCAAAGCGCCGGAAGTGGCCAAGTTCCTGAAAAACTTCCAGTGGGCCTCGAAAGACGAAATTGGCGAAGTCATGTTGGCGATTCAGGATGGTGCCAAACCTGAAGCCGCGGCCAAGGATTGGGTGGCCAAACACCCGGAACGCGTTGCCGAATGGACCAAGTGATTTGAGCGCAAGCGTCTAATCAGCATCTCTCAAGGCCCCTTGGCATAACTGCCAAGGGGCCTTTTGCATTCCTGTAGGAGCAAGGCTTGCCCGCGATGGCGATCCCGAGCACGCCGTCGCGGGCAAGCCTTGCTCCTACAGATGCAAAGCAGGCTAATTATTTTGTTCTAGAAATTGGCGAAACCGTCATGTCGTTCTAATACTAAGGTCGTCTGGAAGCCGTCCCGCAGCCGCATAAAGTGGCTACGTTCTAACAATAATTTGTGCTGCGAGGATAAAAACAATGAACGACAGCATTTACCTCTCGATTCAAAACAGCCCGCGCTTCAAGGAGCTGGTTAGTAAACGAGAAAAGTTCGCCTGGATTCTATCGGCGATCATGCTTGGGCTTTACTCCGGATTCATCCTTTTGATTGCTTACGGGCCGCATATTCTGGGGGCGAAAATCAGCCCTGAATCTTCGATTACCTGGGGGATACCGATTGGTGTCGGGCTGATTCTCTCGGCCTTTATCCTGACTGCAATCTACGTACGACGCGCCAATGGCGAATTCGACGACCTGAACAATGCGATTCTCAAGGAGGCTCAGCAATGATCCGGCGTCTAATGGCTCTATTGAGCATCGCAGCCTTCGCACCAGGCGCCTGGGCGTCTGAAGCCCTGACCGGCGAAGTGCACAAACAACCGCTCAACGTGTCCGCGATCCTGATGTTCGTGGCGTTTGTCGGTTTGACCCTGTGCATCACCTACTGGGCCTCCAAGCGCAACAACTCGGCGGCCGACTACTATGCTGCCGGCGGCAAGATCACCGGTTTCCAGAACGGCCTGGCGATTGCCGGTGACTACATGTCGGCGGCGTCCTTCCTGGGGATTTCCGCGCTGGTGTTCACCTCTGGCTACGACGGTCTGATCTACTCGATCGGCTTCCTGGTGGGCTGGCCGATCATCCTGTTCCTGATCGCCGAGCGCCTGCGTAACCTGGGTAAATACACTTTTGCCGACGTGGCGTCTTACCGCCTCGGGCAAACCCAGATCCGCACACTGTCCGCCTGCGGTTCGCTAGTGGTGGTGGCGTTCTACCTGATCGCGCAAATGGTCGGTGCCGGCAAGCTGATCCAGCTGCTGTTCGGTCTCGACTACTACGTCGCGGTGATCCTGGTCGGTATCCTGATGTGCATGTACGTGCTGTTCGGCGGCATGCTGGCGACGACTTGGGTGCAGATCATCAAGGCTGTGTTGTTGCTGTCCGGTGCCACGTTCATGGCGCTGATGGTGATGAAGCACGTCAACTTCGACTTCAGCCAGCTGTTTTCCGAGGCGATCAAGGTTCACCCTAAAGGTGAAGCGATCATGAGCCCGGGCGGCTTGGTGAAAGACCCGGTCTCGGCGTTCTCCCTTGGCCTGGCACTGATGTTCGGTACCGCGGGCCTGCCGCACATCCTGATGCGCTTCTTCACCGTGAGTGATGCAAAAGAAGCGCGCAAGAGCGTGTTGTATGCAACCGGCTTCATCGGCTACTTCTACATCCTGACGTTCATCATCGGCTTCGGCGCGATCTTGCTGGTCAGCACTAACCCTGCGTTTAAAGATGCGGCTGGCGCGCTGTTGGGCGGCAACAACATGGCGGCGGTGCACCTGGCTAACGCGGTGGGTGGCAGTATCTTCCTGGGCTTCATTTCGGCAGTCGCGTTCGCGACCATTCTGGCTGTAGTGGCTGGTCTGACGCTGGCCGGCGCTACGGCGGTGTCTCATGACCTGTACGCCAGTGTGATCAAGAAGGGTAAAGCCAACGACAAGGATGAGATCCGCGTTTCGAAAATCACCACCGTCTGCCTGGGTGTGTTGGCGATCGGCTTGGGCATTCTGTTCGAAAGCCAGAACATTGCGTTCATGGTAGGCCTGGCGTTCTCCATCGCGGCGAGCTGTAACTTCCCGGTGCTGTTGCTTTCCATGTACTGGAAGAAACTGACCACGCGCGGTGCGATGATTGGTGGCTGGTTGGGCCTGATCAGTGCCGTGGGCTTGATGGTGCTTGGGCCGACCATTTGGGTGCAGATTCTGCATCATGAGAAGGCGATCTTCCCTTACGAGTATCCGGCGTTGTTCTCGATGGCGATTGCGTTTATCGGGATCTGGTTCTTCTCGATCACTGACAAGTCGACTGCGGCTGACAATGAGCGGGCGTTGTTCTTCCCTCAGTTTGTTCGTTCGCAGACTGGGTTGGGGGCGAGTGGGGCGGTTTCGCACTAAGGCTTTTATATAAGCTGCGTTGAATGGAAATGCCCTGGTCGAGAGATTGGGGCATTTTTTTGGTTTTGGTTTTGTGCTTTTGTAGGAGCGAGGCTTGCCCGCGAAGGCGGCCTCATTGCCGACCGGGATTTTTGATGGAGTACATATCCATTCCTGCGGTAACGGCTACTTATGGTTTCGCCCTTACGGCGAGTCACTTTGGAAGAGCCTGCGCGGCCCGGCGCAAAGTAACCAAAACGCTTTCGCTCCTGACGTACGGTGCCTCGCCTGGGCTCGGCATGCCCTTACTCCGGTCCTGCTCCGTGGGCCCGCCGCCATCGGCCATCCATGGCCGGGGCGGCTACCGCGGCATCCCTGCCGCGGTGCCCGCTGCGCAGAACCTGCGTTCGGCCTTCCGACGGGGCAGATCAAGATCAAAAGCCAAAACAAGATCAAAAGCTTCGCGGGCAAGCCTCGCTCCTACAGGGATTTGTTTCTGTGATCGTTCCCATGCTCCGCGTGGGAATGCCGCCGGGGACGCTCTGCGTTCCGCTGTCGACGCGAGTCTTGAGTCCTGCGCAATGGTGACGCGGAGCGTCACGGGATGCATTCCCACGCGGAGCGTGGGAACGATCAGTAGCTGGCGTACGCGCACAACCCCCGAGCCAGGCCGGCCGGCAGGCCGCCTCGCGGTGCGATGCAGGCCCCCTCGGGAGGCCGAGTGGAGGTTCTGCGTAGTGGGCAACCCGGCATGGATGCCGGGTTAGCCGCCCCCGGACATGGATGGCCGATGGCGGCGGGCCCACGGAGCAGGGCCGGAGCGAGGGCATGCCGAGCCTGGGCGAGGCACCGAACGAAAGGGGCAAAAGCGCTTTGGTTACTTTCGCGCTTCTCGAAAGTGACTCGCTGTAAGAGCGAAACCAATAGTCGCCGTTACCGAAGGAATGGATATGCACACAACCCAAACAAACAAAAACGGCCTCAAAAATAGAGGCCGTTCCCGGTGCAACTTAAAGACGTTATCGCAAGACAACTCTTATTTGCGGTCTTCCAGCTTGGTGATATCACGCGACTCGTAGCCGGTATACAACTGGCGCGGACGGCCAATCTTGTACGGGCTGGAGAGCATTTCTTTCCAGTGGGAGATCCAGCCCACGGTCCGCGCCAAAGCGAAGATCACGGTAAACATGCTGGTCGGAATGCCAATCGCCTTGAGGATAATCCCCGAGTAGAAGTCGACGTTCGGGTACAGCGAGCGCTCGATGAAGTACGGATCGGTCAGGGCGATCTCTTCCAGGCGCATGGCCAGTTCGAGTTGCGGATCGTTGTTGATCCCCAGTTCCTTCAGTACTTCGTCGCAGGTCTGCTTCATGACGGTAGCGCGTGGGTCGCGGTTTTTGTAAACCCGGTGACCGAAGCCCATCAATTTGAACGGATCGTTCTTGTCCTTGGCCTTGGCGATGAACTTGTCGATGTTCGACACATCGCCAATTTCGTCCAGCATGGTCAGGACAGCTTCGTTCGCGCCGCCGTGGGCAGGGCCCCACAGTGCAGCGATACCGGCTGCAATACAGGCGAACGGGTTGGCACCCGAAGAACCGGCCAGGCGTACGGTCGAAGTCGATGCGTTCTGCTCGTGGTCGGCATGGAGGATGAAGATCCGGTCCATGGCCTTGGCGAGTACCGGGCTGATCGGTTTGATCTCGCACGGGGTGTTGAACATCATGTGCAGGAAGTTTTCCGCGTACGTCAGGTCGTTGCGCGGGTACATCATGGGTTGGCCCATGGAGTACTTGTAAACCATCGCTGCCAGGGTCGGCATCTTGGCAACCAGGCGGATCGCGGAAATTTCGCGATGCTGCGGGTTATTGATGTCCAGGGAGTCGTGGTAGAAGGCCGAGAGGGCGCCGACTACACCGCACATGACGGCCATTGGGTGGGCGTCGCGACGGAAGCCGTTGAAGAAGGTCTTCAACTGCTCGTGGACCATGGTGTGGTTCTTCACGGTGCTGACGAACTGGGCCTTCTGTTCTGCGGTCGGCAGTTCGCCGTTGAGCAGCAGGTAGCAGGTTTCCAGGTAGTCCGACTTTTCAGCCAGCTGTTCGATCGGGTAGCCGCGGTGCAGCAGGATGCCGTTGTCGCCGTCGATATAGGTGATCTTCGACTCGCAGGAGGCGGTCGACATGAAGCCAGGGTCAAAGGTGAAACGGCCCGTGGCCGTCAGGCCCCGAACATCAATTACATCGGGACCAACGGTGCCGGTTAAAATGGGCAGCTCGACGGGGGCTGCGCCCTCGATGATCAACTGCGCTTTTTTGTCAGCCATGTGGCCTCCTATTTATGCTTGAAATCATCAGACAGACCCCCCACGCAGGGCCCGCACCACTATAGTGAGATAAATTCGAATGTCAATTTGCCTAAAGTCTTGCTCCAGAAGGCTTTAACCGGACTTTTTCCTCGAAATTACCTGCCGTTTACGCCTTTTATCCGACTTGTGCAATGAGCTATTAGGGGAAGGTGATTGCGTTGTCATTAGTAGCCTAACTGTCTATACTCGGCCACCGACCGCCAGGGGCTTTTGGGCCCGCTTCGCTGGGGGTCGCATCCCTGGGTGGTGGTTACCTGACCAGTGCACTCCCCAACAACTTTGCCCTGATTGTTAGGGGCTCTTCAGTGTGAAAAAAGCCGTGAAAAGCCAACGACCTGTAAACCTAGACCTAAGGACCATCAAACTCCCCATCACCGGCGTTACGTCGTTTCTTCACCGTGTTTCCGGCATCATCCTCTTCCTGGGCATTGGCTTCATGCTGTACGCATTGAGCAAATCCTTGGGTTCCGAGGAAGGTTTTGCCGACGTGAAGGCAACCTTGACCAGCCCGCTGGCCAAGTTCGTAGCATGGGGCCTCCTGTCCGCTCTGCTGTATCACCTGGTAGCCGGTGTGCGCCACTTGATCATGGACATGGGCATCGGTGAGACGCTGGAAGGCGGCAAGCTGGGCTCGAAAATCATTATCGCCGTGTCTGCGGTGTTGATCGTTCTGGCGGGAGTTTGGATATGGTAACCAGCGTTACGAACCTGTCGCGTTCAGGCCTCTATGACTGGATGGCACAGCGTGTGTCTGCGGTTGTTCTCGCGGCTTATTTCATCTTCCTGATCGGATACCTCGCAACCCACCCTGGCATTGGCTACGTCCAATGGCATGAGCTGTTTGCAAGCAACGGAATGCGTATCTTCAGTCTGCTGGCCCTGGTGGCCCTGGGCGCACACGCCTGGGTTGGCATGTGGACCATCGCGACCGACTACCTGACGCCGATGGCGCTGGGCAAGTCCGCGACTGCAGTACGTTTCCTCTTCCAGGCAGTATGCGGCGTTGCGATGTTCGCCTACTTCGTCTGGGGTGTGCAGATTCTTTGGGGTATCTGATTCATGTCTACTACAGTTAATACGCTTTCGTTCGACGCCATTATTATTGGCGGCGGCGGTGCCGGCATGCGCGCTGCGCTGCAACTGGCACAAGGTGGTCACAAGACTGCCGTGGTAACCAAGGTTTTCCCGACTCGCTCGCACACCGTATCCGCCCAGGGTGGCATCACCTGCGCCATCGCCTCGGCCGATCCGAACGATGACTGGCGCTGGCACATGTACGATACCGTCAAGGGTTCCGACTATATCGGTGACCAGGACGCTATCGAATACATGTGTTCCGTAGGCCCGGAAGCGGTTTTCGAGCTCGAGCACATGGGCTTGCCGTTCTCCCGTACCGAACAAGGCCGCATCTACCAGCGTCCGTTCGGCGGTCAGTCGAAAGACTTCGGTAAAGGTGGCCAGGCTGCCCGTACCTGCGCTGCTGCCGACCGTACCGGTCACGCACTGCTGCACACCCTGTACCAGGCCAACCTAAAGGCCGGCACCGTATTCCTCAACGAATACTATGGCGTCGACCTGGTGAAGAACGAAGATGGTGCCTTTGTCGGCATGATCGTCATCTGCATCGAAACTGGCGAAACCTCCTACGTCCGCGCGAACGCCACCGTATTGGCGACCGGCGGTGCAGGCCGTATCTACTCGTCCACCACCAATGCCCTGATCAACACCGGTGACGGCGTTGGCATGGCTCTGCGTGCTGGCGTGCCGGTACAAGACATCGAAATGTGGCAGTTCCACCCGACCGGCATCGCCGGCGCCGGTGTACTGGTTACAGAAGGCTGCCGTGGTGAAGGCGGTTACCTGATCAACAAGCACGGCGAGCGTTTCATGGAGCGTTATGCTCCGAACGCCAAAGACTTGGCTGGTCGTGACGTAGTGGCTCGCTCGATGGTTAAAGAAATCATCGCCGGCAACGGTTGCGGTCCGGATGGCGACCACGTAATGCTGAAACTCGATCACCTCGGTGAAGAAGTTCTGCACAGCCGTCTGCCAGGCATCATGGAACTGTCCAAGACCTTCGCCCACGTCGATCCAGCCGTGTCGCCGATCCCGGTCGTTCCGACCTGCCACTATATGATGGGCGGCGTGCCGACCAACATTCATGGCCAGGCGATCACTCAGGACGCTGAAGGCGTAGACCAGATCATCCCGGGCCTGTTCGCTGTAGGCGAAGTGGCTTGCGTATCGGTTCACGGTGCCAACCGTCTGGGCGGCAACTCGCTGCTCGACCTGGTGGTATTCGGTCGCGCTGCCGGCCTGTTCCTGGAACAGACCCTGAAAGAAGGCGTCGACTACGCTCGCCCACGCCAGTCCGACATCGACGCTGCCCTGGCGCGTCTCGATGGCCTGAACTCGCGTACCGAAGGCGAAGACGTCGCTACCCTGCGTAAAGAGCTGCAAAGCTGCATGCAGAACTACTTCGGTGTATTCCGTACCGGCGAATACATGCAGAAGGGTATTGCCCAGCTCGCTGACCTGCGTGGCCGTATCGCCAACGTCAAGATCAACGACAAGAGCCAGGCGTTCAACACCGCCCGTATCGAAGCGCTGGAACTGCAAAACCTGCTGGAAGTGGCCGAAGCCACCGCCATCGCTGCAGAAATCCGCAAAGAGTCCCGCGGCGCTCACGCCCGTGAAGACTACGAAGACCGCGACGACGAAAACTGGCTGTGCCACACCCTGTACTTCCCGGGTGACAAGCGCGTAACCAAGCGTGCCGTGAACTTCTCGCCGAAGACTGTTCCGACTTTTGAACCTAAGATTCGGACTTATTAAGGGTGGCTGCCATGTTGAAAGTCAGTGTTTATCGCTACAACCCTGATCAGGACGCCGCGCCGTTCATGCAGGAATTCCAGGTCGATACCGGTGGTAAAGACCTGATGGTGCTGGACGTGCTGGCCCTGATCAAAGAGCAGGACGAGGGTTTCTCCTATCGTCGCTCTTGCCGTGAAGGTGTTTGCGGTTCCGACGGCATGAACATCAACGGCAAAAACGGCCTGGCATGCGTCACGCCGCTGTCCGCTGTCGTAAAAGGTAACAAGCTGATCGTTCGTCCGCTGCCAGGTTTGCCGGTTATCCGTGACTTGGTCGTCGATATGAGCATCTTCTACAAGCAATACGAGAAGGTGAAGCCATTCCTGCAGAACGACACGCCGGCTCCGGCCATCGAACGTCTGCAGACCCCGGAAGAGCGTGAAAAGCTCGATGGTCTGTACGAGTGCATCCTGTGCGCTTGCTGCTCGACCTCTTGCCCGTCCTTCTGGTGGAACCCGGACAAGTTCCTGGGTCCAGCTGCCCTGCTGCAAGCGTACCGCTTCCTGGCAGACAGCCGCGACACCCAGACTGCCGAGCGTCTGTCTTCGCTGGATGACCCGTTCAGCGTATTCCGCTGCCGCGGGATCATGAACTGCGTCAACGTCTGTCCGAAAGGCCTGAACCCGACTAAGGCCATCGGTCACATACGTAACATGCTGCTGCAAAGCGGCGTGTGATACAGGCTGTAACTGCAGGACCGTTGTACCCGTAGATGCTACGGCGCAGGCTTCAACCGGCGCCGTAGTTTTAACCTGGGCAGCAGCCCATAAAGCTGCGGCTCTTATTTTGAAGAAATGAGACAAGCAGGGGCATCCGGGCTGGTACCCGGACTATCAGCGTGATCCTAAGTGGCTTGTTTTGGTCGCTGCATTCGGACTTCTGCAAGTTTGCTCGGTGTCGACGCCGGTGGTGTTCCCCTAACCGAGGGTGACCAAGCATGCAAGAAAGCGTGATGCAGCGCATGTGGAACAGCGCCTACCTATCCGGTAGTAACGCTGCCTATGTGGAAGAGCTCTATGAGCTCTACCTGCACGACCCTAACGCTGTGCCAGAAGAGTGGCGCACCTACTTTCAGAAGTTGCCTGCTGACGGCAACACTGCCACCGATGTTTCGCACTCCACAATTCGCGATCATTTCGTCTTGCTGGCAAAGAACCAGCGCCGCGCCCAACCGGTTTCCGCCGGGAGCGTGAGCAGTGAGCACGAGAAGAAGCAAGTTGAAGTGCTGCGATTGATCCAGGCCTACCGTATGCGTGGCCACCAGGCAGCCCAGCTTGACCCGCTGGGGCTGTGGCAGCGTCCTGCACCTGCAGACCTGTCAATCAATCATTACGGCTTGACCAATGCCGATCTTGATACGACCTTCCGTGCCGGCGACCTGTTCATCGGCAAAGAGGAGGCGAGCCTACGCGAAATTCACGAAGCGTTGCAGCAGACATATTGCCGCACCATCGGCGCTGAATTCACGCACATCACCGATTCCGAGCAGCGTCACTGGTTCCAGCAGCGTCTGGAAAGCGTGCGCGGTCGTCCGACGTACTCCGCCGACATCAAGAGCCACCTGCTCGAACGCGTCACTGCCGGCGAAGGTCTGGAAAAATACCTGGGCACCAAATACCCGGGTACCAAGCGTTTCGGCCTGGAAGGCGGCGAGAGCCTGATTCCGATGCTCGACGAGCTGATCCAGCGTTCCGGTTCCTACGGCACCAAGGAAATCGTGATCGGCATGGCCCACCGTGGCCGTCTCAACGTACTGGTCAACACCTTCGGCAAGAACCCGCGCGAGCTGTTCGACGAGTTCGAAGGCAAGAAGAAGGTCGAGCTGGGTTCCGGTGACGTTAAATATCACCAGGGCTTCTCGTCCAACGTCATGACCACCGGCGGTGAAGTTCACCTGGCCATGGCCTTCAACCCATCCCACCTGGAAATCGTTTCTCCAGTGGTCGAGGGTTCGGTCCGTGCCCGTCAGGATCGTCGTAACGACCCTACCGGTGAAAAAGTCCTGCCGATCTCCATCCACGGTGACGCTGCATTCGCAGGTCAGGGCGTGGTGATGGAAACCTTCCAGATGTCGCAGACCCGCGGTTTCAAAACCGGCGGCACCGTGCACATCGTGATCAACAACCAGGTTGGTTTCACCATCAGCAACCCGCTGGACTCGCGTTCCACCGAGTACGCCACCGACGTTGCGAAAATGATCCAGGCGCCGATCCTCCATGTGAATGGTGATGATCCGGAAGCCGTATTGTTCGTGACCCAGCTGGCCATCGACTACCGCATGCAGTTCAAGCGTGACGTGGTAATCGACCTGGTCTGCTACCGTCGTCGCGGCCACAACGAAGCTGACGAGCCGAGCGGCACCCAGCCTCTGATGTACCAGCAGATCACCAAGCAGCGCACCACCCGTGAGCTGTACGCCGAACGCCTGACCCAGGCCGGTGTGGTTGATGATGCGCGCGTACAGGCCAAGATCGACGAATACCGCAACGCGCTGGACAACGGCCTGCATGTTGTGAAAAGCCTGGTCAAAGAGCCGAACAAAGAGTTGTTCGTGGACTGGCGTCCGTACCTGGGCCACGCCTGGACTGCACGTCACGACACGCGTTTCGACCTGAAAACCTTGCAGGAACTGTCCGCCAAGCTGCTGGAAATCCCGGAAGGCTTCGTGGTTCAGCGCCAGGTCTCGAAAATCTACGAAGACCGTCAGAAGATGCAAGTCGGCGGCCTGCCGATCAACTGGGGTTACGCCGAAACCATGGCGTACGCGACCCTGGCGTTCGAAGGTCACCCGATCCGCATGACCGGCCAGGACATCGGCCGCGGTACGTTCTCGCACCGCCACGCTGTGTTGCACAACCAGAAAGACGCCGGCAGCTACATCCCGCTGCAGAACCTGTACAAAGGCCAGCCACGTTTCGACCTGTACGATTCGTTCCTGTCCGAAGAAGCCGTACTGGCGTTCGAATACGGTTACTCGACCACCACGCCTGAGGCGCTGGTGATCTGGGAAGCCCAGTTCGGCGATTTCGCCAACGGTGCCCAGGTGGTTATCGACCAGTTCATCACCAGTGGCGAACACAAGTGGGGCCGTCTCTGCGGTCTGACCATGCTGTTGCCGCACGGTTATGAAGGTCAGGGTCCGGAGCACTCTTCGGCACGTCTGGAGCGTTACCTGCAACTGTGCGCCGAGCACAACATCCAGGTAGCAGTACCGACCACGCCGGCCCAGATCTACCACTTGCTGCGTCGTCAGGTGATCCGCCCGCTGCGCAAGCCATTGATCGTGCTGACTCCGAAGTCGCTGTTGCGTCACAAGCTCGCCATATCGACCCTGGAAGATCTGGCCGAAGGTTCGTTCCAGACCGTTATCCCGGAAATCGATGCCCTGGACCCGAAAAAGGTCGAGCGCATTGTTCTGTGTAGCGGCAAGGTCTACTACGACCTGCTGGAAAAACGCCGTGCCGAAGGTCGTGATGACATCGCCATCGTGCGTATCGAGCAGCTGTACCCATTCCCTGAGGACGACTTGAACGAAGTCCTGGCTCCGTACACCAACCTCAAACATATCGTTTGGTGTCAGGAAGAGCCGATGAACCAGGGTGCCTGGTACTGCAGCCAACACCACATGCGCCGCATCGTGGGCAATCACAACAAGGCACTCGTTCTCGAGTACGCCGGTCGTGATGCTTCTGCTGCACCGGCTTGTGGTTATGCATCGATGCACGCTGAGCAGCAGGAAAAACTGTTGCAAGACGCCTTTACTGTTTAACGCCTTCGCGCACCTGAAACCGAATTTAAGGACCCACAGATAATGGCTATCGAAATCAAAGCCCCCACTTTCCCGGAATCGGTTGCCGATGGCACCGTTGCCACCTGGCACAAAAAACCAGGCGACGCCGTCAAGCGTGATGACCTGATCGTCGATATCGAAACCGACAAAGTGGTACTGGAAGTGTTGGCCACCGCTGACGGCGTGCTGGGCGCTATCGTCAAGAACGAAGGCGACACCGTTCTGTCCGACGAAGTCCTGGGCTCGATCGAAGAGGGCGGCGCTGCTGCCGCCGCTCCGGCTGCTGCCGCTGCTCCTGCCGCCGCACAAGCTGCTGCCCCGGCCGCTGAAGGCGAAGACGATCCTGTTGCTGCACCGGCTGCTCGCAAGCTGGCTGAAGAAAACGGCATCAACATCGCTTCCGTTGCCGGTACTGGCAAAGGCGGTCGTGTGACCAAGGAAGACGTCGTCGCTGCTGTTGCTGCCAAGAAAGCCGCTCCGGCCGCCGCACCTGCCAAGGCTGCAGCCCCGGCTGGCGCCGCGCCTGTGTTCGCCGCTGGCGACCGCATCGAGAAGCGCGTACCGATGACCCGCGTGCGGGCCACCGTTGCCAAGCGTCTGGTAGAAGCTCAGTCGAACATGGCGATGCTGACCACTTTCAACGAAGTCGACATGACCGAAGTCATGGCCCTGCGTTCGAAGTACAAGGATCTGTTCGAGAAGTCCCACAACGGCGTACGCCTGGGCTTCATGTCGTTCTTCGTTAAAGCAGCCACCGAAGCGCTGAAACGCTTCCCGGCTGTCAACGCGTCGATCGACGGTGCTGACATCGTTTACCACGGTTACGCCGACGTTGGTGTTGCCGTTTCCAGCGACCGTGGCCTGGTTGTACCGGTCCTGCGTAACGCCGAACTGATGAGCCTGGCTGAAATCGAAGGCGGCATCGCCGCTTTCGGCAAGAAGGCTCGCGACGGCAAGCTGTCGATGGACGAAATGACCGGTGGTACGTTCACCATCACCAACGGTGGTACCTTCGGTTCGATGATGTCGACCCCGATCGTCAACCCGCCGCAAGCGGCCATCCTGGGCATGCACAACATTCTGCAGCGCCCTATGGCGATCAACGGTCAGGTCGTTATCCGTCCGATGATGTACCTGGCTCTGTCCTACGATCACCGTCTGATCGATGGCAAAGAAGCTGTGACCTTCCTGGTTACCATCAAGAACCTGCTGGAAGACCCGGCTCGTCTCCTTCTGGATATCTGATAGAGAAGCAGCGGCAAGCTTCAAGCTACAAGCTGAAAGAAAAAACAGCTTGGCTTGAGGTTTGTCGTATCGCATACGGCTATGAGCTGCAAGCTAAAGGCTGCAAGGTACATGCAGCTTGGCTTGCCGCTTGAAGCTTGAAGCTTGAAGCTAAAAGAGGATTCTTTTACATGTCGCAGAAATTTGACGTAGTAGTGATCGGTGCGGGCCCTGGCGGCTACGTGGCTGCCATCAAAGCAGCGCAACTGGGTCTCAGCACTGCCTGCATCGAGAAATACACCGACAAGGAAGGCAAACTGGCTCTGGGCGGTACTTGCCTGAACGTCGGCTGCATTCCTTCCAAGGCGCTGCTGGACAGCTCCTGGAAATACAAGGAAGCCAAAGAAGGCTTCGCGATCCACGGTATCAATCACGCTGGCGTGACCATGGACGTGGCGGCAATGGTTGGCCGTAAAGCCAACATCGTCAAAGGCCTGACCTCTGGCGTTGCCACCCTGTTCAAGGCCAACGGCGTTACTTCTCTGCAAGGCCACGGCAAACTGCTGGCCGGCAAGAAAGTCGAGCTGACCAAGCCAGACGGCACCGTTGAAATCATCGAAGCCGAGAACGTGATCCTGGCTTCCGGTTCGCGTCCGATCGACATTCCACCGGCTCCGGTTGACCAGAACGTGATCGTCGATTCGACCGGCGCTCTGGAATTCGCCGCCGTACCTAAGCGTCTGGGCGTGATCGGCGCTGGCGTGATCGGTCTGGAACTGGGTTCGGTATGGTCCCGTCTGGGCGCTGAAGTGACTGTTCTGGAAGCCCTGGAGAAGTTCCTGCCAGCGGCTGACGAAGCGGTTTCCAAGGAAGCCTACAAAACCCTGACCAAACAAGGTCTGGACATCAAACTGGGCGCTCGCGTTACCGGTTCCAAAGTGAATGGCGACGAAGTCGTTGTGAACTACACCGATGCCAACGGCGAACAGAACATCACGTTCGACAAGCTGATCGTTGCCGTTGGTCGCCGTCCGGTGACCACTGAGCTGCTGGCAGCTGACAGCGGTGTGAACATCGACGAACGTGGCTTCGTTTTCGTTGACGACCAGTGCGCTACCAGCGTTCCGGGCGTTTTCGCAATCGGTGACGTGGTTCGCGGCATGATGCTGGCGCACAAGGCGTCCGAAGAAGGCATCATGGTTGTAGAGCGCATCAAGGGCCACAAAGCCCAGATCAACTATGACCTGATCCCGTCTGTTATTTATACCCACCCGGAAATCGCGTGGGTCGGTAAAACCGAGCAAACCTTGAAAGCTGAAGGCGTTGAAGTTAACGTCGGCACTTTCCCGTTCGCAGCCAGTGGCCGTGCCATGGCAGCCAACGACACCGGCGGTTTCGTGAAAGTCATTGCTGATGCCAAGACTGACCGCGTACTGGGCGTCCACGTGATTGGCCCGAGCGCTGCGGAACTGGTTCAGCAGGGCGCGATCGGTATGGAATTCGGCACCAGTGCCGAAGACCTGGGCATGATGGTTTTCTCCCATCCGACCCTGTCCGAAGCCTTGCACGAAGCTGCTCTGGCAGTGAATGGCGGCGCCATTCACATCGCCAACCGCAAGAAGCGTTAAGACAAGACAATAAGAAACCACGGCGGAAGGCCCGTCGTGAGCCTTGCGTGCAAGACTCACCGCGGAATGTCCGCCGGACGCAGCCTTGCGTAGTCTCACCGGTTATCCGGAACACCTACGCAAGCAGCAGTCACAGGTGGTGCGGCACTTCAACAGTGCAGCACCGAATGCGCAGTACCTAACGAAGACGGTAATAAGCATGAATCTTCACGAGTATCAGGGTAAGCAGCTGTTCGCTGAGTACGGCCTGCCAGTATCCCAGGGTTTCGCCGTAGACACCCCGGAAGCAGCAGCAGAAGCGTGCGACAAAATCGGCGGGACCGAATGGGTTGTCAAAGCCCAGGTTCACGCAGGTGGTCGCGGTAAAGCGGGCGGCGTTAAGCTGGTTCGCAGCAGAGAAGACGCCAAAGCATTCGCTCAACAGTGGTTGGGCAAGCGTCTGGTGACTTACCAGACTGATGCCAATGGTCAGCCAGTCACCAAGATCCTGGTTGAATCGTGCACTGATATCGCTAAAGAGCTGTACCTGGGCGCTGTCGTTGACCGTTCGAGCCGTCGTATCGTGTTCATGGCTTCCACCGAAGGTGGCGTGGACATCGAGAAAATCGCTCACGACACGCCAGAAAAAATCCTGAAAGCCACGATCGATCCACTGGTTGGCGCTCAGCCATTCCAGGGTCGCGAGCTGGCATTCCAGCTGGGTCTGGAAGGTAAGCAAGTTACTCAGTTCGCCAAGATCTTCGTAGGTCTGGCCAAGCTGTTCAAGGATCACGACCTGGCTCTGCTGGAAGTGAACCCGCTGGTGATCAAGGCTGACGGCGATCTGCATTGCCTCGATGCCAAGATCAACATCGACGCCAACGCCATGTACCGTCAGCCTAAGCTGAAGACTTTCCACGATCCGTCGCAAGACGATCCGCGCGAAGCGCACGCTGCCAAGTTCGAACTGAACTACGTAGCACTGGAAGGCAACATCGGTTGCATGGTCAACGGTGCTGGCCTGGCCATGGGTACCATGGACATCGTCAATCTGCATGGCGGCAAACCAGCCAACTTCCTCGACGTGGGCGGCGGTGCTACCAAAGAACGCGTTACCGAAGCGTTCAAGATCATCCTGTCCGACACTAACGTCGCTGCAGTATTGGTCAACATCTTCGGCGGCATCGTTCGTTGCGACATGATTGCCGAAGGCATCATCGGTGCAGTGAAAGAAGTCGGCGTGAAAATCCCGGTTGTTGTTCGCCTTGAAGGCAACAACGCTGAGCTGGGCGCTAAAGTACTGGCAGAAAGCGGTTTGAACATCATCGCGGCTACCAGCCTGACCGACGCTGCTCAACAAGTTGTCAAAGCTGCGGAGGGCAAATAATGAGCGTCCTGATCAATAAAGACACCAAAGTTATCTGCCAGGGTATTACCGGTTCGCAAGGTAGTTTCCACACCGAGCAAGCCATCGAATACGGCACCAAGATGGTTGGCGGCGTAACGCCTGGCAAAGGCGGCACCGAGCACCTGGGTCTGCCAGTGTTCAACACCGTGAAAGAAGCTGTAGCTGCTACTGGCGCCACCGCCAGCGTGATCTACGTTCCAGCTGCTTTCTGCAAGGACTCCATCCTGGAAGCAGCCTTTGGCGGCATCAAGCTGATCGTTTGCATCACTGAAGGCATTCCTACCCTGGATATGCTGGATGCCAAGGTCAAGTGCGACGAACTGGGCGTAGTCCTGATCGGTCCTAACTGCCCAGGCGTGATCACTCCAGGCGAATGCAAGATCGGCATCATGCCAGGTCACATTCACTTGCCAGGCAAGGTCGGTATCGTTTCCCGTTCCGGCACCCTGACCTACGAAGCTGTGAAGCAGACAACTGACGCCGGTTTCGGTCAGTCGACTTGCGTCGGCATCGGTGGTGACCCGATCCCGGGTTCGAACTTCATCGACATCCTGAAGCTGTTCCAGGAAGACCCGAAGACCGAAGCGATCGTAATGATCGGTGAGATCGGCGGTTCGGCTGAAGAAGAAGCAGCTGCCTACATCAAGGCACACGTGACCAAGCCGGTTGTTTCCTACATCGCTGGTGTGACTGCCCCTGCAGGCAAGCGCATGGGCCATGCTGGCGCAATCATCTCTGGCGGCAAGGGCACTGCAGACGAGAAGTTTGCTGCCCTGGAAGACGCAGGCGTTAAAACCGTGCGTTCGCTGGCAGACATCGGCAAGGCTTTGTCCGAGCTGACCGGTTGGGCGATCAAATAAGCCTCGCGCTTAGCTGACGCTTCACCAGACAAAGGCCACCTTCGGGTGGCCTTTGTTGTTTTCGGGTGATCGTTCCCACGCACCGCATAGGAAAGCCGCCGGGGACGCTCCGCGTTCCGCCTTCGAATGCGACGCAGAGCGTCGCGGGATGCATTCCCACGCAGAGCGTGGGAACGATCTGACCTGAGGTGGAAAATTAGATATGTAAACGCGACACGGAAATGTCGCGTATCGGATAGTTCGCCCTCTAACAGTGCGTTTGTCAGGCAAATTCGTTAGGCTGGCAGCCATTTTTGCGCCCGCCGCCCACAAGGCCGCTATGCGCTAAACGGGTTGGCCCTATACGGATCGACAGCATTTCCCTCACCCACAGGGAAATCCCTCTCTAAATTCCGATTCAGTAGTGTGGTATTTCCTTAATGAAAGTGTTGAAAGGCCAGGACATCCTGGCACTTGGTTTTATGACGTTTGCCCTGTTCGTCGGGGCTGGCAACATTATCTTCCCGCCTATTGTCGGCTTGCAGTCCGGGCCTAATGTCTGGATGGCGGCGCTGGGCTTTCTGATCACGGCGGTCGGCCTGCCGGTGATCACCGTGGTCGCCCTGGCCAAAGTCGGCGGTGCCATGGATGCCTTGAGCAGCCCGATCGGTAAAGTCGCCGGTGGCATTCTGGCTGCTGCGTGCTACCTGGCGGTCGGTCCGTTGTTCGCCACGCCACGCACCGCCACTGTGTCCTTCGAAGTGGGCCTGGCGCCGCTGACCGGCGAGAGCCCGCTGGCACTGTTCCTCTACAGTTCGGTGTACTTCCTGCTGGTGTTCTTCATCTCGCTCTATCCGGGTCGTCTGCTGGACACCGTAGGACGCTTCCTCGCACCGCTGAAGATCATCGCCCTGGCGGTGCTCGGCATCGCCGCGTTCGCCTTGCCGGCCGGTGACATTGGCGTGGCTACGCCTGAATACGTCGCGGCACCGTTCTCCCAAGGCTTCATCAATGGTTACCTGACCATGGATACCCTGGGTGCGCTGGTGTTCGGCATCGTCATCGTTAACGCCATTCGTTCCCGAGGCGTCGAGTCGCCAGCCTTGATCACTCGTTACGCGATCATTGCCGGGCTGATTGCTGGCGTGGGTCTGGCGCTGGTGTATGTCAGCCTGTTCCGCCTCGGTTCGGGCAGCCATGAAGTGGCCGCCGGTGCCGCGAATGGTGCGGCGGTGCTGCATGCCTACGTGCAGCAAACCTTCGGTTCCCTGGGCAGCGGTTTCCTTGCAGTGCTGATCTCGCTGGCCTGCCTGGTGACCGCGGTTGGCCTGACCTGCGCCTGCGCCGAATACTTCAGCCGGGTGCTGCCACTGTCCTACAAGACGTTGGTCATTATCCTGGCGGTGTTCTCGCTGTTTGTGTCCAACCTGGGCCTGACCAAGCTGATCGCGTTCTCGATCCCGGTGCTGACCGCAATCTACCCGCCATGCATCGCCCTGGTCGCCCTGAGCTTCTGCAAGGACTTCTGGCGTGACCAGCGCCGCATCGTCGGCCCGGTGATGCTGGTGTCGTTCATCTTCGGCCTGATCGACGCGCTCAAGGGCGCGGGCCTGGCGGACTGGATGCCGACGCAACTGTCGCACCTGCCGTTGAGCGAGCAAGGTCTGGCGTGGCTGGTGCCGTCGGTCATGACCCTGGTCGTGGCCGCCGTGTGCGACCGCATGCTTGGCAAGCGCGCCGAAGCGTTGGCGTAAACTGATCGTCCGTCACAAGCGGGCAATGGGTTGAAACACAAATGCCCCGTATCCATCGATACGGGGCATTTTTATTGGGCGCGATGCAGTGTCTTTTCCCGGGAAGCAACGTCGAACCACTACTAAAAACCGATGTGGGTCCACGCTTGTGTGGCGAGGGGGCTTGCCCCCGTTGGGTCGCGAAGCGGCCCCAAAGAATGGGCCTGCTGCGCAGTCCAACGGGGGCAAGCCCCCTCGCCACACAAGCCTCGCTCCTACACGCTCTGCCAACGTCTCACAGGGAATTGCATGTCGTTTATCCACGCCAACCTGATCCACCTGCTCGCCGCGCTCTGGTTTGTCATCTGCTGGGGCGGTTACACCCGTTATGCGACGTGGAAGGGCCGCGATACCGCGTGCCTGGCCAGCGTGTTGCATCTGTATCGCGAAGACTGGATGCGTCGCATGCTGCTGCGCGACAACCGCATCGCCGATGCCAGCGTGATCGGCAACCTGGAACGTAACGCCTCGTTCTTCGCCTCCAGCACGCTGATTATCCTGGCGGGCATTCTCACCGTGCTCGGCGCCTCCGAACGGGCGGTGTCGTTGCTGGCGGATATCCCGATGGTGCAGCAGGCGTCCCAGGGCATGTCGGAGATCAAGTTGCTGTGCCTGGCGCTGGTGTTCGTCTACGCGTTCTTCACCTTCAGTTGGTGCATGCGCCAGTACAACTTCGCGGCGATCCTGGTGGGCTCGGCACCGATGATCGGCGAGCGGCATGTCTCCGAACAGGAGCGCAAAGCCTTCGCGGCACGGGCGGCGCGGGTGATTTCGATGGCGGCCAACCAGTTCAACTTCGGCCTGCGTTCGTACTATTTCGGCATGACCATGCTGGCGTGGTTCGTCAGTCCGTGGCTGTTCATGTTGATGAGCGCCGGCGTGGTGCTGGTGTTGTATCGCCGGGAGTTTCATTCCGACGTTCTCGATGTGATGGTCTATACCCCTACAGAGGCGCCATTGCCCGAAGCCAACAAAGAGGCCGCTTGATGAGTATTCCGTTCTGGTGTGTGTTTATCAGCGCATTGCTGATCTACGTGGCCCGCATGCCGGTGGCCAAGGCGATGAAAGAGCAGGGCGGTTACAACAATCATCTGCCGCGTCAGCAACAGGCGCAATTGACCGGTTTCGGTGCGCGCGCGGTGGCGGCTCATCAGAACTGTTTTGAGGCGTTCATCTTGTTTGCGGTGGGCGTGTTGATGGCGCACACCACGCAAACGCAGGGGTGGCTGATAGATTCGCTGGCGATCATTTTTGTGATCACGCGCATCATTTATTTGCTGTGTTATTGGGGCGATCTTGCCTGGCAGCGCAGCCTGGTGTGGTTGATCGGCCTGGTGTGTTCGTTGTTGCTGATGATCAGCCCGACGTTCAGGACCGTATTGCTCTAGCACGACAGGCCGGGGCATTGCGCAGCCGCATGATGGCGTTGTAACGTCCGGCTTCGGTTTCCCATGGAAGGCAGTTCTTGAACGGATTTCAAACGTGTCAGCCACCACGCCGCCGACGCGGCTGGTGGGTATGGGCCCTGATGGCCGGCAGTGCGCTGGCGCATGCCTCCCCGTCCGCCGAGCCTCCCAAGCCCGAGGCCAGACGATTCGGCGATTTCCTGGTTGTCCCGCCAGCACCCACAAAAACGCTTGCTGGCTACGGACCGCAGTTGTCTATCAGTTTTCGTTCCCGCAAGTACCGGCCCTTCGGTTCCTGGGAAGTCGGTGGTGTGCGGCCGATCAAGGCGCTGAGCGAGGGGCAGCCCATGCTGTTGGCGGTCACCTCGGGCTATAGCGGCGTCGGTACGCTGCTCATCAGCGTACAAAATGGCGTGCCCTTGTCGCGGGTGTTAAGCCCAATCAACGATCTGAAACATCCCGACTGGGGCGTGCCGCAACCAGGGCGTGAGGAGGTTTTGCTGTTCAGGCAATCCGGCCGTGCGCTGGATACCCACACCGGCGAAGTGCTGTGGTTTGACACCCGGTTCAAGGCCAAGGTCTACAGCTCCGGGGGGACACTGATGTCGGTGTCCCCGGACAATCGGCTGGCGGCGTTCCTGAACTTCAAACAAATATTGGTCGGCGGACGTGAGGACGGCCTGAGTGCGGCCTATCAGTTGCCAGCCGATGCCAACGTCGGTGAACTGGCCGATATTTCAAAGGCCGCTTATGCCCAGGCCGTCCAGGCACACAAGGATGGCAAGCCAAGCATTGATGACAAGCGTCTGGCCGAGGACATGACGATTGCCTGGTTCGCAACGCGCTTCCACTGGCAGGCCAAAAACGGCTCGTGGGAACTGGTCGGCCGTGGCCTGGGCCCCGCATTACCCCTTTCCGAGCGCTAAGCCTGATGAACAATTCACTAACGGGTCGTGGCGTCTTGCTGCTGATCGGTATCGCCGTGTCGCTGGGTGGTTGCGTCACTCAGGATGGCTCCACCGACAGGGAGTTCCTGTCCGAAAACCTGGACGCCGATAAAGCGTTGCTGACATTTGATGTCGCCTTCGCATTGGCGCCGGATTACAAGCCGTCCCAAAGTCAGTTTCATCGCGACGACCGTATCACTTACAGCGGCTTCCCCTATATCGAGGTGCCTTATTTCCAGAAAGGCCTGGACGTTGATACCGGCCTGACCGGGCTGCCCTACGTCCTGCCGATTCCCTATCCGGTGCCCAAGATCGAGACTGGGCGTAGCACCTACAAGGTGTTTGGTCAGCGGCTGGACGAACTGCACTATCGTTTCGTGGTACCGAGCAAATCGATGTGGAACAGCGGCCACACCTTCTCATTGTTATTTCAGCGTCGGAAACGGTGGGACAGCATTACCTTTCGTTTCAATACGCAGGCCTCCTGCGCATCGACTTTGAAGGTGATAACGCCGGACTACGGTTATCCGTTATCCGTCAGTGCCAAGTTTAAAAACCAGGCGAGCTGTTTGACCGTGTGTGATGGTCGACCGGGCTATTCGGGTGAATGTGCCTTTCAACCACCACCAACTAGCGGCGGTTGAAATTGCTGTAAGGGTAAATGCCAGGCAAAAGAAAACCCGCACTTGGCGGGTTTTCTTTAATCACGCTAAAAACTGTTTTAGTTTTTAGGTGCTTCGGTTGGAGCGGCCGGAGCGGACTCCTGTGCTGCAGCTTTGTTCGATTCAGCCTGAGCTTTGGCGGCTTCGGCGTTTTCTTTCGCAGCGTCGTTCACTTTATCCTGTGCTTTGTTCATGTCTTGCTGAGCTTGCTCAGCATGTTGGTTAGCATCTTGAGCTTTGTCCTCGGATTTTTTATCGCACGCAGCGAGACCGAGGGAAGCGGTCAACATCAAGGCAATAGCTAAAGTCTTACGCATGGGGTGTTTCTCCTTATGGAAAATATCTACTGGCCTTTCGAGCACAGCCGTCAGCGATAAGTTCCTCATTTCATACAGATATATAAGTTTTAAACCTGATTGAACTTTTACCTGATAACCCAATGCGTTGATCCGATACTAAGAAGAGTTCCTATCCCATGGCCGAAAACCCCGTTTTTGAGCGCGCAACACGATTTCTCTCGGCACTGCGACATTGTCAGGTGCTCGGTTTACGAGTTCACAGCGCGAGTACGGACGGACTAACGGTCGTCCTGCCCTACAGCCCGCAAATCGTTGGCAATCCACAAACCGGGGTCATTCACGGGGGCGCTTTGACGTCGCTGATGGACACCGCTTTAGGCATGTCGACTCTGTGCGTACTGCCGGAATTCGAAGTCTGCCCGACCCTCGACCTGCGCATCGACTACATGCACGCCGCCGAACCCCATAGGGATGTCTACGGTTTCGCCCAATGTTACCGGGTGACCACCGATGTGATCTTCGCCCGGGGCTTTGCCTACCAGGACGATCCCGAGCAGCCCATCGCCCACGTGGTCGGCACCTTCATGCGCATGGGCAAAGGCATCAAGGGCACTAAAGGCTTTGGTGGCGCCATCGCCGGAGGTGCGAAATGACGGACTCGTTCAAGGAACAACTGCAACAGGCCCATGCGCAAGGGGACTACGCCTCGCTGCTGCACCTGATTCCCTACGCCAAGTTGATCGGCATCGAATGTTCACGGGTGGGGGATGAGCTGCTGTTTCGCCTGCCGGCGAACAAGGACAACATTGGTAACCCTTTATTGCCGGCGATCCATGGCGGCGTCATTGCCGGGTTCATGGAGCTGTCGGCCGCGTTGCACCTGTTGATTTTCACTGGCTCGCCCGGTGTGCCGAAGATCATCGACTTCTCCCTCGACTACCTGCGCGCGGGGCAATTTCGCGATACCTGGGCGCGCTGCCAGGTGTGTCGCCAGGGGCGGCGGGTGGCCAACGTGGCGGTGACGGCCTGGCAAAGCACCGAAGCCGAGCCGATTGCCACGGCCCGTGGACATTTCAAAATCGAAGAGCCCTTGAAATCCTGAACTCAGCCCCAAACTCTGATGACAACCCGCCGCCGACCCTTCAGGTCGCGGCCACTGCCATCTGATTGGAGTTTGATGACCATGAGTGTGGAAACTCAAAAGGAAACCCTGGGCTTCCAGACCGAGGTGAAGCAACTGCTGCACCTCATGATCCATTCGCTGTATTCCAACAAGGAAATTTTCCTTCGCGAGTTGATCTCGAACGCCTCTGACGCTGTCGACAAATTACGTTTCGAAGCCCTGTCCAAGCCTGAGTTGCTGGAAGGTGGCGCCGAACTGAAAATCCGTGTGAGCTTCGACAAGGACGCGAAAACCGTCACCCTCGAAGACAACGGTATCGGCATGAGCCGCGAAGACGCGATCACCCACCTGGGGACGATCGCCAAGTCCGGCACCGCTGATTTCATGAAACACCTGTCCGGCGATCAGAAGAAAGATTCGCACCTGATCGGTCAGTTCGGTGTGGGTTTCTACTCCGCTTTCATCGTTGCCGATAAGGTTGACGTGTTCAGCCGTCGCGCCGGTGCTGCCGCTTCCGAAGGCGTGCATTGGTCGTCCAAGGGCGAGGGCGACTTTGAAGTTGCCACCGTCGAGAAAGCCGAACGCGGCACCCGTATCGTCCTGCACCTGAAATCCGGTGAAGACGAATTCGCTGATGGCTGGCGCCTGCGCAACATCATCAAGAAGTACTCCGATCACATCGCTTTGCCGATCGAGTTGCCGAAAGAAGTGGCAGCCGTTGAAGGCGAAGAGGCACCGGCCGTTGAGTGGGAAACCGTCAACCGCGCCAGCGCCCTGTGGACCCGTCCTCGCACCGAGATCAAGGACGAGGAATACCAGGAGTTCTACAAGCACATCGCCCATGACTTCGAGAACCCGCTGAGCTGGAGCCACAACAAGGTCGAAGGCAAGCTGGAATACAGCTCGCTGCTCTACGTGCCGACCCGTGCTCCGTTCGACCTGTACCAGCGTGAAGCGCCGAAAGGCCTGAAGCTGTACGTGCAACGCGTGTTTGTGATGGATCAGGCCGAGTCGTTCCTGCCGTTGTACCTGCGCTTCATCAAAGGCGTGGTCGACTCCAACGACCTGTCGCTGAACGTGTCGCGGGAAATCCTGCAGAAAGACCCGATCATCGATTCCATGAAGTCGGCGCTGACCAAGCGCGTTCTGGACATGCTGGAAAAACTGGCGAAGAACGAGCCTGAGCAATACAAAGGCTTCTGGAAAAACTTCGGCCAGGTCATGAAAGAAGGCCCGGCTGAAGATTTCGCCAACAAAGAGAAAATCGCTGGCCTGCTGCGTTTCGCCTCTACTCAGGGCGAAGAAGGCGAGCAAGTGGTCGGTCTGGCTGACTACCTGGCCCGCGCCAAGGAAGGTCAGGACAAGATTTACTACCTGACCGGCGAAACCTACGCGCAAGTCAAAAACAGCCCGCACCTGGAAGTCTTCCGCAAGAAAGGCATCGAAGTGCTGCTGCTGACCGACCGTATCGACGAGTGGCTGATGAGCTACCTCAGCGACTTCGACGGCAAGAGCTTTGTCGACGTGGCACGCGGTGACCTGGACCTGGGCAACCTGGACTCGGAAGAGGACAAGAAAGCCGCGGAAGAAGTCGCCAAGTCCAAAGAAGGCCTGGTTGAGCGTCTGAAAACCGCACTGGGCGATTCCGTCGCTGAAGTCCGGGTTTCCCATCGCCTGACCGACTCCCCGGCGATCCTCGCTATCGGCGAGCAGGACCTTGGCATGCAAATGCGTCAGATCCTCGAAGCCAGCGGGCAGAAGGTTCCGGATTCGAAGCCGATCTTCGAATTCAACCCGGCTCACCCGCTGATCGAGAAACTCGACGCCGAGCAGAGCGACGAGCGCTTCGGCGACCTGTCGCACATCCTGTTCGATCAGGCGGCCCTGGCGGCCGGCGACAGCTTGAAAGATCCGGCAGCCTACGTGCGCCGTCTCAACAAGCTGTTGGTTGAACTGTCGGTTTAACTGCGTTGTACAAAAACCCGCTTCGGCGGGTTTTTTTATTCTTGAGACTCAGGAGTCTGAAATGAGCCAAGTCACTGTGCGTTCCGTGGTCTATCAGCTTGATGGCCAGTCTTACGAAAGCCGCCTGGCCTTTGATGCCGACCACAAAGGGCCACGCCCGGGTCTGTTGATGGCGCCGAACTGGATGGGCATCAGCGCCGGTGCCGAAGAGATTGCCAAGTCAGTGGCGGCCAAAGGTTATGTGGTGCTGATCGCCGACCTGTACGGCCAGTCGGTGCGTCCGCAGAACGGCGACGAGGCGGGCGCGGCGATGATGCCGCTGAAGAGTGACCGTGGCCTGTTGCGCCAGCGTATGCAGGCGGCGTTCGAGCAGTTGCAGGCTCAGGGCGATGCGGCGGTCGATACCTCGAAACTGGCCACCTTCGGTTTCTGCTTTGGTGGTTGCTGCGCGCTGGAACTGGCCCGCAGCGGTGCGCCGGTGAAAGCGGCGGTGTCGTTCCATGGCTCGCTGGATACGCCGAACGTCAACGATGCGAAAAACATCAACGGCTCGGTACTGGTGTTGCACGGGGCGTCCGATCCGCTGGTGCCGAAAGAGCAACTGCCGGCGTTCGAAGCTGAAATGAACGCGGCGGGCGTGGATTGGCAACTGCTGAGCTATGGCGGCGCGGTGCACTCGTTTACCGATCCACATGCGAATGTGCCGGGCAAAATGATGTATGACGCGAAGACCGCAGGGCGGGCGTTTGTGTCGATGCATAACTTGCTGGATGAAGTGTTCAGCGGCTGATGATCGTTCCCGCACGGAGCGTTTGATCGTTCCCACGCGCAGCAAAGGAATGCCTCCAGGGACGCTCCGCGTTCCAATGGGACGCAGAGCGTCCCGGGCTGCATTCCTTTGCTGCGCGTGGGAACGATCATGTCAGCGCGGCAGTTCGATCCTTTCACTTTCCCCCGGCACCGTCGGCCAATCCCCGGCCGCCCAGCGTCGGCGCGCTTCATCAATCGCCGCCGGATCGCTCGCCACAAAATTCCAGTTGATCCGCCGCGGCCCATCCAGCGGTGCACCGCCGAACAGCACGGCGTGACAGTCGCTCTCGGCAAACAACGTCATCTCTTCCCCGACCGGCAACACCACCAGCGAATGCGGCTCTATCAACTCGCCATCCAGTTGTACCTCGCCGTCCAGCACATACAGTGCCCGTTCTTCGTGTTCGGTGGGAATCAGCAATGTCGTCGCCGTTTGCAGGTTCAGTTCGGCATACAAGGTAGGAGAAAGCACCGGCACCGGCGATTCCAGGCAAAAGCCTGACCCGGCAATCATCCGGATCTTCACCCCGAGGTTGTCGCTGACCGGCAGCGTGGCCGCCGGGTGATGGCTGTAATGCCCCGGACCCTGCTCATGCTCTTTGGGCGATGCCAGCCAGATCTGCAAACCGTGCATCGTGAAGCCGCTGTCTTTCAGCGCTTCAGGCGTGCGTTCAATGTGTGCTATCGCGCTGCCGGCAGTCATCCAGCTGACATCTCCACTGCCTACAACCTGATCGGAACCGAGGCTGTCCTTGTGCTGGATCTGCCCCTGGAACAAATAGGTGAGGGTCGACAGACCGATGTGCGGATGTTGTCGGATGTTCATGCCTTTACCCGGCGGATAACGGGTTTCGAGCATGTGGTCGAAAAACACGAAAGGCCCGACGCTGCGGCATTTGGCTGACGGCAATGGGCGAAGAATCGGCTGACCTTCGACATCTTCGGCGCGGGGGCGGATCACGAGGGGCGTGTTCATGCGGCTTTCCAGGCTGGGCGGGTGATGCACAGAGCATAACCCGCCGCTGACATCGCCGTGGTTACTGGCTGTCGAAGCCCTGTGGGGCGTGGGTTTCGATAGTGACCTCGGTGGTGGTCATCAGTTTATGAATCGGGCAGCGATCCGCGACACGCAGCAATTCCTCGCGCTGGGCATCGCTGAGCACACCTTTGAGCGTGAGGGTCACGTGCAGCGCGTATTTGCCTTTCTGTTCTTGGCTGTTGTCGCGTTTGACTTCGACACCCACGCCGGTCAGCGGGATGTCTTTTTTCTTGGCGTACATTTTCAAGGTCAGGGCCTTGCAGGCCCCGAGGGCGGCGTCGAAGTAATCGTGGGGCTCCGGCGCCGAGCCTTCGCCACCGGCTGAGGTGGGTACATCGGCGAACAGTTCGTGATCATCGATCTGGACAGTGTGACGAAAGCCTTCGCTGGAAATGGTATTGACGGTAACAGTCATGGGAAACCTCTTCGGCAGTAGGAAAAGTCATTCGAGCAAAAACGGACCCTGAAGGTATAGAGCATCTGTGCTGTGCTGCGTTCCACTTTGTTGCCGGCTGAACCCTGGTTGGCGCCGTGGGGTCTATGTCGCTAATGCCCCCGGAGATTGCCCGTGCCCCAGACCCGCTTGCGCCTCGCCTGGTTGTTACTGCTGTGCAGCGCATCCGCCAACGCCCGCGAATACGCCTACAGCGATGCGCACCTGCATTACGTGGATTTCTTCCAGGAAACGGCGGGAATGCCGACATTGCTCAGGGCGATGGCTGACAACTCCATCGATCACGTGATGATTTCCGGCATCCCGGTGGCCAAGAAATGGCATGAAGACGAACCCAAGCGCCCGCGCTATTACGCCGGTGATGATGCCGACGCCTATTGGTACAGCGCGACCGACGTGATCGTTGCCGCTGCGGTGAACAAGCTTACGCCCGAGCAACGTCAGCGTTTTCACCCGTTCCTGTCGGGCTTCAACCCCAACGATAAAAACTCCGAGGCGCATATCCAGCGCATGCTCGATCTCAATCCGGGGCTGTGGCAGGGCATCGGCGAAGTCTTCACCCGGCACGATGACCTGACGGCCCTGACCTCGGGAGATACGCCCCGCGCCAACAATGAGGCGATGACGCGGATTTATCATCTGGCCGCCGAAAACGACCTGCCGGTAATGCTGCATTCCAACATCACCTCCAAGCGTGAGAAAAATCCGCTGTACCTCGCGGAAGTCGAAGAACCGCTGCGTAATCACCCGCACACCCGGTTTATCTGGGCTCACGCCGGCACCAGCGTGGAGATCCATCGGCATCAGACCCAGCTGGATTTTCTGTTGCCGACCCTGACCCGGATGCTTGAGGCCTACCCGAATCTGTTCATCGACCTGTCGTGGAGCATGCTCACCCCGTATCTATTGGATGAGCAGGGCAAGCCTCGGGATGAGTGGCTGAAACTGGTGGGGCGCTTCCCGGAGCGGTTCATGCTGGGTTCGGATGTGGTGGGACGTTTCAACAAACTCGGTCAGGAAATGCGCAGCTTTGACCCATTTCTTGATGCCTTGCCTGAGGACGTTGCGCGAAAAGTCGCACGGGACAATTTCCTTTCGATTCTGCCCAAAGAGAGAAAGGGATTATTGCCCTGAAAAGATTGCAGCCTTCGGCGGCTTCTACAGGAGATCGTATTTCTTCCGAAGGAGCTGCCGTAGGCTGCGATCTTTTGCTGTTATCTACCGCGCTGAATCGTTCCCGCCCGAGGATCGAAGTAGCAAAGCGTTTTGATATCACGTTTCGGTCTTACGCAAAATTTCCCGGGGCCGATACCTTCTAAGGCAACCCGCTGTAGGGAAATGCAGTGTTCATTGGAAGGAACCAAAGCAATGAGTATCCGAAATCTCAATATTGCGCCGCGCGCGAGCCTGGGTTTTGGCCTGTTGGCATTGATGGTGTTCGGTTTGGGGGCGTTCGCCCTGCAACAAATGTCGAACATGCGGGCTCAATCCGACCAGGTCGATAACAACTGGCTACCCAGCGTGATGGCTGTCGGGGAAATGAGTCAGGACATGCTGCGGCTGCGTGCCTTGACCATGCGCCTGCTGATCAACCGCGATCCCCAGGCGTTGGCCCAGAATGTCGGCAAGCTCAATGAACTCAAAGGCGTGCTCGGCGATGCACAGCAACGCTATAACGCGTTGATCGTGCTGCCCGAGGAGCGCTCGCTGTTTGATCGCTTTAAAGCAGCGGAGCAAAAATATCTGCAATTCCAGGGGCAGGTGATGAACCTGTCCAGCCAAGGGCGGGTTGAGGAGGCAGCGGTCATCGTCAATGGCGAGATGAGCCCGTTGGCCGATGACATCGCCGTCACCCTCAAATCCCTGGTGGAACTGAACAAACAGAACGCCAACCTGGCGACCGAAGCGGCGCGTCTGGTGTTCAGCAATTCCCGGGTGTGGGTCGGGGTGATGGTCGCCATTGCGGCACTGATGACCATTGGCTTGGCGTTATTGTTGACCCGCAGCATCGTCCTGCCGCTGTCCCAGTCGTTGCGGGTGGCCGAGATTGTGGCGGGCGGCGACCTGACGGGCGATATCAGCATCACCGGCAAGGACGAGCCGGCGCGATTGCTCCATGCGCTCAAGAGCATGCAGCAGAGCCTGCGCGAGACTATTCGGCGCATTTCCGACTCGTCCAGCCAATTGGCCTCGGCCTCGGAAGAACTCAGTTGCGTTACGGAAGACGCCACCCGTGGCTTGCACCAGCAGAGCCTGGAAATCGAACAGGCCGCCACGGCGGTCAATCAGATGACCGCGGCGGTGGAAGAAGTGGCGAGCAACGCGGTGGCCACGTCCGAAGCGTCCCGAGAGTCTGACCGGATTGCCCAGCACGGCCGTGAGCAAGTGCATCAGACCGTGCTGTCCATCGAATCCCTGGCAGACGATGTCACCGCCAACGCGACCCAGGTCGAGGACCTGGCGCAGAAGGTCTATGGCATCAGCAAGGTGCTGGATGTGATTCGCTCGATCGCCGAGCAGACCAATTTGCTGGCCCTGAACGCGGCGATCGAAGCGGCCCGCGCGGGGGATGCCGGGCGCGGTTTTGCCGTGGTGGCGGACGAGGTGCGGGCGCTGGCCCATCGCACGCAACAGTCGACCCAGGAAATCGAGCAGATGATCAGCGGCATCCAGCAAGGCACCGATTCGGCCGTCAGCTCGATGCAACAGAGTAATAGCCGGGCGCGCTCGACCCTGGAAGTGGCGAAGGCGGCGGGGGTGGCGCTGGAGGAGATTGCCTCGGCGTTTACGTTGATCAACGAGCGCAACATCGTGATCGCCAGCGCTTCGGAGGAGCAGGCAGCGGTGGCGCGGGAGGTGGATCGCAATTTGATGAACATTCGTGATCTGGCGTTGCAGACCTCGGCGGGGGCGAACCAGACCAGTGCCGCGAGCCAGGAGTTGTCGCGGTTGGCGGTGGATTTGAACAGCATGGTGGCGCGGTTTTCGGTCTGATCCATCGTTCCCATGCTCCGCGTGGGAACAATCGGCAAAAAAAAGCCCCGCAATCGCGGGGCTTTTTGTGTTGATCCGGATCAGCTGCCTTTGACAGCCTTGCCGTTGACCGTACCGTCCAGGAGCATGATGTTGTACTCCTTGCCGTCGGTTTCAACCTGTTGCAGGCGGACCAGCAGGTAATCCCAGTCCTTGGCGAACCACATCACGGTGATGCGTTTGCTTTGCGTCGGGTCGCGTACGCGCTCGACCTTGATCGCATCGATCTGGCCAGCCTTGGTGTCGACTTTTTCCGGGCCCAGCACGCGGAAGTCATAGGTATCGACTTCGCCGTCATCGACGACCTGGTAGCTCATGCTTTTCTTGCCAGCGGCCACGTCGTGTTGCAGGGCCAGCTGATAAGTGGATTTGTCGACCATGCCACGGTTGAGCGGGATCTTGACCGGGTCACCGCGATCGGTGCCGGTGACCATTTTGGCGGTCCAGTCGAAGTCCAGGTCTGCCTTCTTGGCTTTGCCCAGGCCGCCACGTTCAAAGTGGTAGGACTGAGGCAGCAAGGTGTCCTTGTCCAGGGTCAGGGTGCTTTGTTCGGACAGGCTGGCGATCATCATCGACGCCTTGAAGCTGAGCGTCCAGACACCGTTGGCGCCCTTGACCAGGCTGCGTTCGGCGGTGCCGCTCATGGGCAGCTGTTTCCAGTCGGCGGTGTAGCTGGCGGAGAAGGGTTGAAGGTCTGCGGCCTGCGCGAAGGGCAGGGCGAGCAGAGCGCAAGCGAAGAGCAAGGCGCGACGCATAATATCTCCTAGGTTCGAATCAAGTGGCCGCTGGCCGCGAGTAACTTTTCATCCAGTAAAGCACCGTGTTCGCCGAGGGCTAAACGACCTTCGGCAAACCAGCGTACGGCCATCGGGTAGATCAGGTGTTCCTGAACGTGGACCCGCTGCGCCAGACTCTGCGGCGAATCGTGCAACTCTACCGGTATTACTGCCTGTACGACCAGAGGTCCGCCATCGAGTTCCTCGGTGACGAAGTGCACGGAGCAGCCGTGCTCGGTGTCTCCGGCCTCCAGCGCGCGCTGGTGAGTGTGTAACCCTTTGTATTTGGGCAGCAACGAGGGATGGATATTGAGCAGGCGACCCTGGTAATGACGCACGAAACCGGCGCTGAGAATGCGCATGAAACCGGCGAGTACCACGAGTTTGGGATTGAAGGCGTCGATCAGTTCGATCAGCGCGGCGTCGAAGGCCTCGCGGCCCTCGAAAGCCTTGTGATCCAGGGCGCGGGTGTCGATACCCGCGTCCCTGGCGCGTTGCAGGCCGTAGGCGTCGGCACGGTTGGAAATCACCGCAGCGATGCGGACCGGGCTGTCGCCGGTCCGCGTGCTGTCGATCAAGGCCTGCAAGTTACTGCCGGTGCCGGACAACAGCACCACCACATCACAGGTGACAGACATTAATGAGCCTTGAGGTTCTTCAGTTCGACCTGGGCCGCGCCTTCGGCAGCGGTGGAGATCTGACCGATGACCCAAGGCTGCTCGCCGGCTTCACGCAGCACGTTCAGCGCGGTTTCAACGTGCTCTTGAGCCACGCAGATGACCATGCCGACGCCGCAGTTCAGCACGCGGTGCATTTCGTTTTCGTCGACGTTGCCTTTCTCTTGCAGCCAGTCGAACACCGCAGGGCGGGTCCAGCTCGCGACATCAACGACAGCTTGCGCGCCTTTTGGCAGTACGCGCGGGATGTTGTCCAGCAGGCCACCACCGGTGATGTGGGCCATGGCTTTGACCGCGCCGGTGTCCTTGATCAGCTTGAGCAGCGGCTTCACGTAGATACGGGTCGGGGCCATCAGCAGGTCGGTCAGCGGTTTGCCGTCGAGCTGGATGTTTTCGATGTCGGCACCGGAGACTTCGATGATCTTGCGGATCAGCGAGTAGCCGTTGGAGTGCGGGCCGGAAGACGGCAGGGCGAGCAGGGCATCGCCGGCCGCGACTTTGGAACCGTCGATGATCTCGGATTTTTCCACGACGCCGACACAGAAGCCGGCCAGGTCGTAGTCTTCGCCTTCGTACATGCCAGGCATTTCAGCGGTTTCGCCGCCGACCAGGGAGCAGCCGGACAGTTCGCAGCCGGCGCCGATGCCGGTCACGACCTGGGTCGCGGTTTCGACGTTGAGTTTGCCGGTGGCGTAGTAGTCGAGGAAGAACAGCGGCTCGGCGCCGCACACCACCAGGTCGTTCACGCACATGGCGACCAGGTCGATGCCGATGCTGTCGTGCTTGTTCAGGTTCAGCGCCAGGCGCAGCTTGGTGCCGACGCCGTCGGTGCCGGAAACCAGCACAGGCTGCTTGTAGCCGGCCGGGATTTCGCAGAGGGCGCCGAAACCGCCCAGGCCGCCCATGACTTCCGGGCGCGCAGTGCGCTTGGCGACGCTCTTGATGCGTTCGACCAATGCTTCACCGGCGTCGATGTCTACACCGGCGTCCTTGTAGCTCAGGGAGGGTTGCTTGCTCATGATCCAGGCCTTTAGGGGGGATTCAGGGGTAACGACCGAGTCCATTAGGGCCGCCGAAACAACGTAGGCGAAAGCCTTGCGCGCTATTCCGACACTGCCCGGCTGTTGCCGGTCTGCGAAGGCGCGCGATTTTATCAGGCTTGAGAGGCAGCGGCCATCCTCGCGCCGACGGCAGGGGCATATCCCGTTAAAAAAACCGCAATTGCCCGTGTGGGTGGCGTCGCTCATGCCTGTATAAGGTATCGCCATTAACCGTCTATCGTTATGACAGTGTGAAAAACTTATCGAGGCCGGGTGAATGTTTTGCGCGGGGTGATGGTCACAGCCTTGCTCCATACGTTCACGCGGCCAGTTCCAGCCGCTCTTGTCGTCAGGAATCTTCCATGCGTTTTTTTTCTAAATTTATGTTTGCCGGTTGTTTGTCGCTTGTCACCCTGGCGAGTCATGCCGAACCCGTGAAAAATCTTTATCAGGTCCGCCAGCCGGTCAGCGGTCAGAGCCCGGAGATCCGCGATCAAGCGACCCAGGCGGCGCTGGATACATTGGTGCTGCGCCTCACCGGCGATCCCAAGTCTGTGCAAAACCCGGGGTTGGCGGCGATCCGCAAAGACCCGCAGCAAATCATCAGCCAGTACGGCTTTGACGCCGGGCCGCCGGAAGTGCTCAAGGTCGATTTCGACCCGGCCACCACCGATCAGGCGCTGCGCCGTGCCGGGCTGTCGTTGTGGGGCGCGAATCGGCCGTCGATCCTGGGCTGGTGGTTGAATGACTCCACCGAGGGTTCGAGCCTGGTGGGCGACGGCCAGGCCAGCGCGGCGCCATTGCGGCGTGCAGCGCAACACCGCGGTTTGCCATTGCGCCTGCCGCTGGCGGATTTGAGTGAGCAACTGGTGGCCACGGCCCCCAATCTTGAAGGCAGCGATGCGGCCCCCTTGCGCGGTGCATCGGAACGCTACAACGCGGACGCCTTGCTGGCGGTGCATGCCCATGAAGAGGGCGGCCAGTGGCAGGCCAAGTGGCATTTGTGGCTGGGCGACCAGAAGGAAGCGGGCAGTGTGCAGGGCGCGGACCAGGCGGCGGTGACCGATGCGGTCATGCTGGCGGTGGCTGAGCGCCTGGCGCCACGTTTTGTGGTCAAGGCCGGCGCGTCGAGCGAACAATTGCTTGAAGTGCAGGGTATGAACCTGGAACGCTATGCGGCGTTGGGCCGTTTACTCGATCCTTTCGGCGGGCGCCTGTTCAGTATCGACGGCGATCGTGTTGTTTATCGCATCAACGGCAGTGCCGAGCAGTTGCGCTCGCAGTTGTCACTGGCGAAGTTGCAAGAGGTGCCGGCCGGTGAGGCGCCTGCACCGGTCACGCCGGTGGCGCCAGTGGCCGACGGTCCGGCGCCCGTCGCAGCGCCGGCTCCGGCACCTGTGCCGCAGTTGCGATTCCGTTGGTAAGGTTTTCTTTCTTTATATAGATGCATAGGGAGTTGTACATGGCCGATACGCGGCGGTGGTTCTGGTTGGGTGGGGTGGTCCTGCTCTGCGCGTTTGTCTGGCTGTTGCATCCGATCCTGACGCCATTTCTGGTGGCGCTGCTGTTGGCCTATCTGTTCGATCCCCTGGTGGATCGCCTGGAGAGGGCCGGTCTGTCACGGACCTGGGGCGTGGTGGCGGTGTTTGCGCTGTTTACCTTGATCTTCACCACGTTGCTGTTGGTGCTGGTGCCATTGCTCGCCAAGCAGTTGTTCCGCTTGTACGAACTCGCGCCGCAGATGCTTGATTGGTTGCAGCACACTGCGTTGCCGTGGGCGCAATCGAAGTTTGGCTTGTCGGATAACTTCTGGAAGTTCGACAAGCTCAAGGCTGCGATCAGCGAACACATGGGCCAGACCACCGACATTGTCGGCGTGGTGCTGAGCCAGGCGACGGCTTCCGGGCTGGCGCTGATAGGCTGGCTGGCGAATCTGGTGCTGATCCCGGTGGTGAGTTTCTACCTGCTGCGCGATTGGGACCTGATGATGGCGAAGATCCGCAGCCTGCTACCCCGTGATCGCGAAGAACGCGTGGTGACCCTGGCCGGCGAATGCCATGAAGTGCTCGGGGCGTTTGTGCGCGGGCAGTTGCTGGTGATGCTGGCGCTGGGCGTGATCTATGCCGCCGGTTTGATGCTGCTCGGGCTGGAGCTGGGGCTGTTGATCGGCCTGATTGCCGGTTTGGCGGCAATCGTGCCGTACATGGGCTTTGTCATCGGCATTGGCGCGGCGCTGATCGCTGGACTGTTCCAGTTCCATGGCGACCTCTACCCGATGCTCGGCATTGTCGCGGTGTTCATGGTCGGGCAGGCGCTGGAAGGCATGGTGCTCACGCCATTGCTGGTCGGCGACCGGATCGGCCTGCACCCGGTGGCGGTGATTTTCGCGATTCTGGCCGGTGGCGAGCTGTTCGGCTTTACCGGCGTGCTGCTGGCGTTGCCGGTGGCGGCGGTGATCATGGTGCTGGTGCGCCATCTGCATGATTTGTATAAAGATTCGGATGTGTACAGCGGGGTCGACGAACCCGACCTGTAAAGTCGTCTGATCTTGCATGACGGGCGGCCTGGTTTCCTGCCAGGCTGGCCCGATTCCCTCCGGTGGCTGTCACATGCACCGCCAAAGAAACTGCCATAAAACCAGTGCATTAACGCAAACCTTTGATTTTGCTTGTGGTCTGCCGCATTGTGCGGGCTGCCCCACGGGTATAAACTTCGCAAACTTTACACAGAGGCCACTAACGGTTCCTTTGGAACTGTTCAGTCAGCATGAAACCGATTCAGCTGCCCCTAGGTGTGCGTCTGCGTGATGACGCTACCTTTATCAATTACTACCCAGGCGCCAATGCCGCTGCACTCGGCTATGTCGAGCGGCTATGCGAAGCCGACGCCGGCTGGACCGAAAGCCTGATTTACCTCTGGGGCAAGGACGGGGTAGGGCGCACGCACTTGTTGCAGGCGGCATGCCTGCGCTTCGAGCAGATGGGCGAACCGGCGGTGTATCTGCCGCTGGCTGAGTTGCTGGATCGCGGCATTGAAATCCTCGACAACCTCGAGCAATACGAATTGGTCTGCCTTGATGATCTGCAAGCCGTCGCCGGCCGGGCGGATTGGGAAGAGGCGTTGTTTCACCTGTTCAACCGTCTGCGTGACAGCGGTCGGCGTCTGTTGATTGCCGCTTCGACCTCGCCCCGTGAACTGCCGGTGAAGCTGGCGGATCTCAAATCGCGCCTGACCCTGGCGCTGATCTTCCAGATGCGCCCACTCTCCGACGAAGACAAATTGCGTGCCCTGCAGTTGCGCGCATCCCGTCGCGGTTTGCACCTGACTGACGAAGTCGGGCATTTCATCCTGACTCGCGGCACCCGCAGCATGAGTGCGCTTTTCGAGCTGCTTGAACGTCTCGATCAGGCTTCGCTTCAAGCCCAGCGCAAGCTGACCATCCCCTTCTTGAAAGAAACCCTAGGCTGGTAAATCCGGGGCCTGCAGCGGGTTTTGGCATATTCCAGGCGCCAGAAAATCCGCTTTCCTGCAGGGGGGCAGGCTGCGCAAACATTCAAAATGGGCTTAAGCGCTTAGATGTAAACGAGAAACCGAGAAGTCACAAAAAGATCGATTGAATTTGCAAATGAGGTTGATAGCGGGCATAGTCTCGGCTTCTTTACAACTATCAGCCACGGTCGTGCCCATGCTAAATCGCTTCGCACCCCTCGTGCCTCTCGCACTCGTCACCCTGTTGTTCGGTTGCGCTGCTCACTCTCCAGTGTCCCAGCAGGCGCCTCAACAGCAGGTTAAAAACTCTGTTACCGCCCAATCTTCCGTTCTTTATCAGGAAGAGGTGGCCACCGAAAAGGAACTGGCAGACTTCGCCGATGGCAAGTCCTACCAGCTTCCGGTTCTGGCCGACAGCATCCTCGAACGTGGCATGTCCCTGATCGGTACTCGTTACCGTTTCGGCGGTACCTCTGAAGCCGGTTTCGACTGCAGCGGTTTCATCGGCTATCTGTTTCGTGAAGAGGCCGGCATGAACCTGCCGCGCTCCACTCGCGAAATGATCAACGTGGACGCCCCTCTGGTGTCGCGCAACAACCTGAAGCCTGGCGACTTGCTGTTCTTCGCCACCAACGGTCGTCGCGGTCGCGTCAGTCACGCCGGTATCTACCTCGGTGATGACCAGTTCATCCACTCCAGCAGCCGCAAAAGCGGTGGCGTGCGGGTCGATAACCTGGGCGACAGCTACTGGAGCAAGACCTTCATCGAAGCCAAGCGCGCACTCGCGATGGCTCCGACCGTGGTCACTGCTCGCAAGTAAGCACACTTTATGTAAGGCGAACTTAAAGTCTTACTTGAAGTTTGGCGCATAGGCGCTAGAATCCTGATCTATTATTGATGGCAAACCGCCTGCGCCCAGCGCAGGCGGTTTTCTTTTCTGTCCTTCCGACAGAAAAAGCCGCAGCCCGATCAGGTGTTTTGCTTATGACAATGTCAGCCCGCCTCACCCTGATGTTCTTCGCAGCGCTGCTCAGCGGCTGCGCCAGCCGCACACCACCGCCATCTGCGCCCGTGGTTCGCGCGCCGATTGTTTTCAGTGCCGCCCAACCATTCTCGCCTGAAGCCGAAGACGTGTTGTTCCGCGCCTTGGGCCTGGTGGGCACGCCGTATCGCTGGGGCGGCAACACGCCGGATTCCGGGTTCGATTGCAGCGGCCTGATCGGTTACGTCTACCGTGACGTCACCGGCATTTCCCTGCCGCGCACCACCCGCGAGATGATCAGCATGCAAGCGGCCAATGTCGGCAAGGAAGGCCTGCAAACCGGCGACCTGATCTTCTTCGCCACCAACGGCGGCTCCCAAGTCAGCCACGCCGGAATTTATGTCGGTGAAGGCCGCTTCGTCCACGCCCCGGCCACCGGCGGCACGGTGAAGCTCGACAGCCTGTCCAAAGCCTATTGGCAGAAAGCCTACCTGAGCGCCAAACGCGTCTTGCAACCTGAGCACCTGGCGCGTAATCAGTAATTTTCCCGGCAAGAGGTTGTCATGACCGCTCGCACGCTCAATCTCGACGATTCCCTTTATAGCTACCTGCTCGACGTTTCCCTCAGGGAAACGCCGCTGCTCAAGCGTTTGCGCGATGAAACCCAGGCGCTGCCCACGGCGCGCTGGCAGGTAGCGCCGGAGCAGGGGCAGTTCCTCGCCTTGCTGGTCAAGCTCACCGGCGCCCGGCGTTTGCTGGAAGTGGGCACCTTCACCGGTTACAGCGCCTTGTGCATGGCGGCGGCGCTGCCGGATGACGGCTCGCTGATCTGTTGCGATATCCCCGGCGACTACAACGCCACGGCCGTGCGTTACTGGCAGGAGGCAGGCCTGGCCGAGCGCATCGACCTGCGCCTGGCGCCAGCGCTGGAAACCCTTGCGCAACTGTCAGGGCCGTTTGACCTGATCTTCATCGATGCCGACAAGGCCAACTACCCGAGTTATCTGGAACACGCCCTGCGTTTATTGCGGGTGGGTGGTTTGGCGGTGTTCGATAACACGTTGTGGAGTGGGCGGGTGCTGGAGAGCAATCCCGACAGTGCGGACACGCGGGCGATTCAAGCGCTGAATCGAGCCTTGAAGGGTGACGCACGAGTGGATTTGTCGTTATTGCCGATTGGCGATGGATTGACGCTGTGCCGCAAACGGTAAGTGCCTGTTGAAAAATCGCAGCCTTCGGCAGCTTCCACAATGGATTGCCGAAGACTGCGATTTTTTTTGCTGTTTATTTAACTGCCGAAACCCGCCACACCTTGTTCCCCACATCGTCCGCCACCAGCAAGTTCCCCTGCTGATCGATCACCACACCCACCGGCCGGCCCAAGGCGTTTTCGTCCTTGTCGAGGAACCCGGTCAGCACATCCACCGGTGCCCCGGTCGGTTTGCCCGCCGTGAACGGTACGAAAATCACTTTATAGCCGCTGTGTGGTTTGCGGTTCCACGAGCCGTGCTGGCCGACGAAAGCGCCGTTGGTAAACGGTGCCGGCAACTTGCTGCCTTCGGCAAAGGTAAAGCCCAGCGAGGCGGTGTGCGGGCCGACGGCGTAGTCCGGGGCGATGGCTTTTGCCACCAGGTCCGGGTTCTGCGGCTCGACGCGCACATCGACGTGCTGCCCGTAATAGCTGAACGGCCAGCCATAGAAGGCGCCGTCCTTGACCGAGGTGATGTAGTCCGGCACCAGGTCGCTGCCGATTTCATCGCGCTCGTTGACCGAGGTCCACAGCGCACCGCTATTCGGTTCCCAGCCCATGCCGTTGGGGTTGCGCAGGCCGGAGGCGAAGATTCGGTGGTTGCCGGTGGCGCGGTCGACTTCCCAGATCGCCGCGCGACCTTCTTCCTTGTCCAGGCCGTTTTCGCCGACGTTACTGTTGGAGCCCACGGTCACGTACAGCTTGCTCCCGTCCTTGCTGGCGATGACGTTCTTGGTCCAGTGGTGATTCAGCGTGCCGCCCGGCAGGTCGATGACCTTCATGGGCTCTGACTTGATCGCCGTATCGCCGGTTTCATAGTGAAAACGCAGCAAACGATCGGTGTCGGCGACGTACAGGTCATTGCCGACCAGGGTCATGCCGAACGGCGAGTTGAGGTTTTCCAGGAACACCGTACGGGTTTCGGCCACGCCATCGTGGTCCTTGTCCCGCAGCAGCGTGATGCGGTTGGGGCTCGGCACGGCGGCACCGGCGCGACCCATGACTTTCTTCATCACCCAGCCGCGAATGCCTGTGCCGTCATCGGGCTTGGGCGGCGCGTTGGTTTCGGCCACCAGTACATCACCGTTGGGCAGCACGTAGAGCCAGCGCGGGTGATCGAGATTTTCGGCAAACGCTGCCACCTGCGTGCCGGCTGCAGCGGTGGGTTTGGCACCGGCCGGCCAGCCGATCGCCGGGGCGATGTTCACCGTCGGGATCAGGGTTTTGTTCGGTTCTGGCAACTTGGGCGAAGGGCCGGTGCCGTCCGTGACTTGCAGGCTGGAATGCTCGCCGCAGGCAACAAGCCCTCCGGCGAGCACAATGACGAAAACGAGCTGGGGCTTGCGCATGCTGATCTTCCCTATGAATGCACTGTTTAATCATAGAGAAGTAAAAAAGCGCGATGGTTCAACCCGTCAACCACGGGCCTCTTTGAACAGCACGGCGATACCGGGGTGATAGTGGCCGGCTTCGTTGCGCAATTTGCGGTAGGCGTAGGGGAAATACCAGGCCACGGCGCAGGTGTGTTCCTTTTGCAGGTCGTCGACCATGTCCTGGAGTTCTTCCGGGGTCGCGCTTTGCTGGGCCTTTTGCGGGGCGACGAACAGGCAGCCGAGTTTCAGGTCGCTGGCGTAGCTGATGCGCTTGGCGTCGCTGGTGATATCGACCAGGGCTTGTGTCAGGTTCAGGCTATTGACCTTGGGCCAACGCTGGGTCGCCTGAAGGTAAGTGCGTTCGTCGCTGGTGGCGATAAACAGGTCGGCGCGGGCATTGCGTTCGCCTTCTTCGACCTGCTTGCGGGTCGGCGTTTGTTGCAGCGTGACCATTTCCGCCATCCAGGCCGCCGCCGACAGCAGGCTGAGGTTGGCCTTTTCGTCAAACCAGTACGGCGTATCGTTGTCGCCGCGCACGGCGTTGTAGCGGTCGATACAGTCAAACCAGCGTTCCAGCAGCGGGCGCAGGAATTCCAGCTTCGGATTGCTGATGATCATGCCTTGCATGTGGCTCACCCTTGTTATTGTGTTGTGAGATGTGGCTCTTTGATATCATCGCTGAGCCTGTGGCACAAGAATAGCGGCAGATAATTGATCGACGGCAGTTATTCGCCCAGTGGCGTCCCGGCTTTAATTGACGCTCCACCCCCAACCCTCTAACCTTCGCGGCTTGTTTCAGGTGCTCTGTGGCTGCGGTCGACAGAGTGAAACAGGGAAGCCGGTGAGTGATTTGCCCCACGTGTGCACAATCACGATCCCGGCGCTGCCCCCGCAACGGTAAATGAGTGAAAAACTGCGCCTAGAGCCACTGTGTTGAAAAACATGGGAAGGCGCGCAGTCCGGTGCAAACCGCTCATGAGCCCGGAGACCGGCCTGATCCATCCAGCGGCATCACGGTGGGCGATGCCAGGCTTCTCGCCGTCTATTCTTGTGCCTGCCCGCCGTTATCCAGCCTCAACGGAGAGCTCCCCCATGACTGATACCCCCGATCGTGACGAACGCCACTTGGCGCGCATGCAGCGCAAAAAAGCCGTGATTGACGAACGCATCGCCAACTCGCCGAACGAATGCGGCCTGCTGCTGGTGCTGACCGGCAACGGCAAAGGCAAAAGCAGCTCGGCCTTCGGCATGCTCGCCCGGTCCATGGGCCACGGCATGCAGTGCGGCGTGGTGCAGTTCATCAAGGGGCGTAACAGCACCGGCGAAGAGCTGTTCTTCCGCCGCTTCCCGGAGCAAGTGCGCTTTCATGTGATGGGCGAGGGCTTCACCTGGGAAACCCAGGACCGTCAGCGTGACATCGCCGCCGCCGAAGCCGCGTGGGAAGTGTCCCGCGAGCTGCTGCGCGATCCGTCGATCGGCCTGGTGGTGCTGGATGAACTGAACATCGCCCTCAAGCACGGCTACCTCGATCTCGATCAAGTGCTCAGCGACTTGCAGGCCCGCCCGCCGATGCAGCACGTGGTGGTCACCGGTCGCGGCGCCAAGCCGGAGATGATCGAGCTGGCCGACACCGTCACCGACATGGGCGTGATCAAGCACGCGTTCCAGGCCGGGATCAAAGCGCAAAAAGGCGTCGAGCTGTGAGTCAACCCCGTCACTGCCCGGCAGTACTGATTGCCGCGCCGGCCTCCGGCCAGGGCAAGACCACCGTCACCGCCGCGCTGGCCCGGTTGCATCGCAATCAGGGGCGTAAAGTGCGCGTGTTCAAATGCGGCCCGGACTTCCTCGACCCGATGATCCTTGAGCGTGCCAGCGGTGCGCCGGTGTATCAACTGGACATGTGGATGGTCGGCGAGCAGGACAGTCGTCGGCTGTTGTGGGAAGCGGCGGGTGAAGCCGACCTGATCCTGATCGAAGGCGTGATGGGGTTGTTCGACGGCACGCCGTCCAGCGCTGACCTGGCGCGGCATTTCGGCGTGCCGGTGCTCGGCGTGATCGACGGCACCGCCATGGCCCAGACCTTTGGCGCCTTGGCGTTGGGGCTGGCGAAGTATCAACCGGACTTGCCGTTTGCCGGCGTCCTGGCCAACCGCGTGGGCACCTTGCGTCACGCACAATTGCTCGAAGGCAGCCTCACCGAAGGCCTGCGTTGGTACGGCGCGCTGTCCCGGGAAACCGGGATCGAATTGCCCAGCCGTCACCTCGGTCTGGTCCAGGCCAGCGAGTTGAACGACCTCGATCTGCGCCTCGATGCCGCTGCCGATGCGTTGGCCAGCAGTTGCGAGGTAGCGCTGCCACCCGCTGTCGAATTCGCCGCCCCGGACGTGATCACCGCTGAACCGTTACTCAAAGGCGTGCGCATTGCCGTGGCCCGTGACGAAGCGTTTGCCTTCACCTACGGCGCCAGCCTGGATCTGCTGCGGGCGATGGGTGCCGAGCTGGTGTTCTTCTCGCCGATCCGCGATACCCAATTGCCCGAAGCCGACAGCCTGTACCTGCCGGGTGGTTATCCGGAACTGCACCATGTGGCGCTGGCGCAGAACACTTCGATGCTGAGCGCAATCCGTGCGCACCATCAAGCAGGTAAACCCTTGCTCGCCGAATGCGGCGGCATGTTGTACCTGCTCGATTCCTTGACCGATGTCGAAGGCACCCGCGCAGAACTGGTCGGCTTGCTGGCCGGGGACGCCGTGATGCAAAAGCGTCTGGCCGCGTTGGCGTTGCAAGCCGTGGAACTGCCGGAAGGCTTGTTGCGCGGACACACCTACCACCACTCATTGACCAGCACCGAGCTGGAACCGATTGCCCGGGGCCTGAGCCCCAACGGCGGGCGCGGGGCCGAAGCGGTTTATCGGGACGGGCGGATGACCGCTTCCTACGTGCACTTTTATTTCCCGTCCAACCCGCAAGCGATGGCGGCGTTGTTCAAGCCATGAAGCCAGAGGATCTTGCGTTCAGCGCGGCTGAGCGCGCGGCGGTCTACCGCGCCATCGGCGAACGTCGCGACATGCGTCACTTCAGCGGCGGCACCGTCGAACCCGAACTCCTGCGGCGCCTGCTCGAAGCCGCGCACCAGGCGCCCAGCGTCGGCCTTATGCAGCCGTGGCGCTTTATCCGCATCAGCGATAAAGCCCTGCGCGGGCAGATCCAGCAACTGGTGGAAGAAGAACGCATCCGCACCGCCGAAGCCCTCGGCGAGCGCACCGATGAATTCATGAAGCTCAAGGTCGAAGGCATCAACGACTGCGCCGAAGTGCTGGTCGCCGCGCTGATGGACGACCGCGAGCGCCACATCTTCGGCCGTCGCACCTTGCCGGAAATGGACATGGCCTCGCTGTCCTGCGCGATCCAGAACCTGTGGCTGGCGTCCCGCGCCGAAGGATTAGGCATGGGCTGGGTGTCGTTGTTCGAGCCGCAAGCGCTGGCCGACCTGCTGGGTTTGCCCGCCGGTGCCAAGCCGTTGGCTGTGTTGTGCCTGGGCCCGGTCAAGGCCTTCTATCCGGCGCCGATGCTGGTGCTCGAAGGCTGGGCGCAGGCGCGTCCGCTCAGTGAGCTGCTGTACGAAAATTATTGGGGAGTGAGTCAATGAGTGTGGCGTTTTTGAGTGTCGCCGCCGTGGCGCTGGATGCGCTGCTGGGTGAACCCAAACGCTGGCATCCGCTGGTGGCGTTCGGTGGTTTTGCCGATCGCATCGAGCAACGATTCAACTCCGGTGGCCGCGGCTGGCGCAGTCATGGCGTCACCGCGTGGGTGATCGCGGTATTGCCACTGACCCTGTTGGCCACGGCGCTTTCGTGGGCGCCTTATGTCGGTTGGCTGGTGGAAATCCTGGCGCTGTATTGCGCCCTCGGCATGCGCAGCCTCGGCGAACACGTCGAGCCGGTGGCCAAGGCCCTGCGCAGCGATGATCTGGAAGAAGCGCGCAAACGCGTAGGGTATCTGGTCAGCCGCCAGACCAGCGAACTGGATAAAACCGAAGTCGCCCGCGCCGCCACCGAATCCGTTTTGGAGAACGGCAGCGACGCGGTATTCGCCGCGCTGTTCTGGTTTGCCGTGGCCGGTGCGCCGGGCGTGGTGCTCTATCGTCTGAGCAACACCCTCGACGCGATGTGGGGCTATCGCAACGAACGTTTCGAACGCTTCGGCTGGGCGGCGGCGAAGATCGACGACGTCCTCAACTACATTCCTGCACGTCTGGTGGCGTTGACCTACGCGCTGCTGGGTAAAACCCGACTCGCACTGAAATGCTGGCGCACTCAAGGCCCGACCTGGGACAGCCCGAACGCCGGCCCCGTGATGGCGGCCGGTGCCGGGGCGCTGGGGGTCGAGCTGGGCGGGGCGGCGATTTATCACGGCGAACTGCATCAGCGTCCACAACTGGGCGAAGGCCCGGCGGCGGATGCCGACTCCATCGACCGTGGCTGGCAATTGGTCCAGCGCGGCGTATGGTTATGGCTGCTGATTCTCTGCGTGGGAGCTGAATTCTATGCTTGAGCACGGTGGCCGTTTACGCAAGGCAGCGCTCGAATACGGCATCGCCGAAGCCGATTGGCTCGACCTCTCCAGCGGTCTGGCGCCGTGGCCGTTTCCGATCCCGGAGATTCCGTTGCGGGCCTGGGCGCGCCTGCCGGAAACCGATGACGGTCTGGAGCAGGCCGCTTGCGATTATTACGGCGCCGCGCAAGTGCTGCCGGTGGCCGGTTCGCAGATGGCGATCCAGTTGCTGCCGCGTTTGCGTCGGGCCGGCAAGGTCGGCGTGCTGTCGCCGTGTTACGCCGAACACGCCGAAGCCTGGCGGCGCAATGGTTACATCGTGCGCGAAGTGCTGGAGCAGGAAGTCGATTTCTTTCTCGACCGCCTCGATGTGCTGGTGGTGGTCAATCCGAATAACCCGACGGGCCTGAGCCTGAGCCCGAGTCGCCTGCTCGACTGGCACTCGCGGCTGGCCCAGCGCGGCGGCTGGCTGGTGGTGGACGAAGCGTTCATGGATAACACGCCGCAGCTGAGCATCGCGCCGTTTGCCAATCAGGTCGGTTTGATCGTGTTGCGCTCCTTCGGCAAGTTTTTCGGTCTCGCCGGGGTGCGGCTGGGCTTTGTCCTGGCCGAGCGCAAATTGCTTAAATTGCTGGCCGAGCAAGTCGGACCTTGGGCCGTCAGCGGCCCGACCCGAGTGCTGGGCCAAGCCTGTTTGCAAGACACCGAAGGCCATGCCCGGCAACGGCTGCGCAGTGATGAGGCCAGTCAGCGTTTGGCCGCGTTGCTGGAGCGCTACGACCTCAAACCCCAGGGCGGTTGCGCCTTGTTTCAATGGCTGATCACCGAACGCGCCGAAGAGCTGCACGAATTCATGGCCCGGCGCGGCATCCTGCTGCGGTTGTTCACGAATAACAGCAGCCTGCGTTTCGGCCTGCCCGCCGATACCGCCGAAGAAGCCCGTCTCGAACAAGCGCTGCAAGCCTTCGCCAAGGAAAGCCAATGACTACGTTGATGGTGCAGGGCACCACCTCCGACGCCGGTAAAAGCACGCTGGTGACGGCGTTGTGTCGCTGGGTTACGCGCCATGGCGTCAGTGTCGTGCCGTTCAAGCCGCAGAACATGGCGTTGAACAGCGCCGTGACTGCCGACGGTGGCGAGATCGGTCGCGCCCAAGCGGTGCAGGCCCAGGCCGCCAATCTGGAGCCGCACACCGACATGAACCCGGTACTGCTCAAACCCAACAGCGATACCGGCGCCCAAGTGATCATCCATGGCCGCGCCGTCACCACCATGAACGCCGTGGCCTATCACGATTACAAAGCCATCGCGATGCAAGCGGTGCTGGCCTCCCACGAACGGCTGAGCGCGGCATATCCGGTGGTGATGGTCGAAGGTGCGGGCTCGCCGGCGGAGATCAATCTGCGGGCCGGCGACATCGCCAACATGGGCTTTGCCGAAGCGGTGGATTGCCCGGTGGTGCTGATCGCCGACATCAATCGCGGCGGGGTTTTCGCTCATCTCGTGGGTACGTTGGAGCTGCTGTCACCCAGCGAACAGGCGCGGGTCAAAGGTTTCATCATCAACCGTTTTCGCGGTGACATCGCGTTGCTGCAACCGGGCCTCGACTGGCTCGAAGCACGCACCGGCAAACCGGTGATCGGCGTGCTGCCGTATGTGATGGACCTGCACCTGGAAGCCGAGGACGGCATCGACCAGCGCCAGACCGACAAGGCTGATCAGGTGTTGAAAGTGGTGGTGCCGGTGTTGCCGCGCATCAGCAACCACACCGATTTCGATCCGCTGCGTTTACACCCGCAAGTGGACCTGCAATTCATCGGCCCCGGCCAGGCGATTCCCGCCGCTGACCTGATGATTCTTCCGGGCTCGAAAAGCGTGCGCAGCGACCTCGCGTACCTGCGGGCCAACGGTTGGGACACGGCGATCTCCCGACACTTGCGCTACGGCGGCAAAGTGCTGGGGATTTGCGGCGGCCTGCAAATGCTCGGCGAACAGGTTCATGACCCATTGGGTCTCGAAGGCGCGCCGGGTTCCAGCGCCGGGCTGGGGTTGTTGGCCTTCGAAACCTTGCTCGAAGAAGAGAAGCAGTTGCGCAATGTGCGTGGGCGGCTGGCGTTGGAGAATGCCGAAGTCAGTGGTTATGAAATCCACGCGGGCGTGACCAGCGGGCCGGCACTGGAGCATGCGGCGGTGCAGTTGGATGACGGTCGCTGTGATGGCGCGCAAAGCCTCGACGGGCAGATTTTCGGCACCTACCTGCATGGCCTATTTGAATCACCTGCGGCGAGCAGCGCGCTGTTGCGTTGGGCTGGATTGCAGGACGTGCAGGACGTGGATTATCACGCCTTGCGCGAGCGCGATATCGAGCGGTTGGCGGATTTGGTGGAGAAGCATCTGGATACCGCGCTGTTGCGTGAGCTCTGTGGGTTTTGAGGTGATTTTGAGGGCGCCTTCGCGGGCAAGCCTCGCTCCTACAGGCGCGAGGCTTGCCCGCGAAGAGGCCCGCAACAACACCGACGATTTTAAGGAATGAACCATGCTCCAACTAATCCTCGGCGGCGCCCGCTCCGGCAAAAGCCGCCTGGCTGAAAAACTCGCCACCGACAGTCGACTCCAGGTCACCTACATCGCCACCAGCCAACCTTTGGACGGCGAGATGAACGAACGGGTCGCCCATCACCGCGCCCGTCGCCCCGCCGAATGGGCGCTGATCGAAGAACCCCTGGAACTGGCCCGCGTCCTGCGCGAAAGCGCCCGCGCCGAGCGTTGCCTGCTGGTGGATTGCCTGACCCTGTGGCTGACCAATCTGCTGATGCTCGATACCCCCGAGCGCCTGATGGCCGAGCGCGATGCCTTGCTGGACTGCCTGGCCTCGCTGCCGGGTGAAATCATTTTTGTCAGCAACGAGACCGGAATGGGTGTCGTGCCGCTGGGCGAACTGACTCGCCGCTATGTCGATGAAGCCGGTTGGCTGCATCAAGCCTTGGCTGAGCGCTGTCAGCGTGTTGTCCTGACCGTCGCCGGCCTGCCCTTGACTCTGAAAGGTACTGCGTTATGACTCAATCCTGGTGGCTGAACCCGTGCAAGCCGATCGATGTGGCCGTCGTCGAACAGGCCGAGGCCCGGCAACAGCAACTGACCAAACCGGCCGGCTCCCTCGGTCGGCTGGAAGCGGTAGCGGTGCAACTGGCCGGGTTGCAGGGACAGGTCAAGCCGAGCCTCGATCAGCTGTGGATCGCGATTTTTGCCGGTGACCATGGCGTGGTCGCGGAAGGGGTGTCGGCGTTTCCCCAGGAAGTCACCGGGCAGATGCTGCACAACTTCGTCACCGGCGGCGCGGCGATCAGCGTGTTGGCGCGGCAGTTGGGCGCGCAACTGGAAGTGGTCGATCTCGGCACTGTCACACCGTCGTTGAACCTGCCTGGCGTGCGCCATCTGAACGTCGGCCCCGGCACGGCCAACTTTGTGAACGGCCCGGCCATGACCGTCGCTCAAGGCGAACGGGCGATGCAGGCCGGTCGCGACAGCGTATTACGCGCCATTGCCAGCGGTGCGCAATTGTTCATCGGCGGCGAAATGGGCATCGGCAACACCACCGCCGCCAGCGCCCTGGCTTGCGCGTTGCTGGATTGCCCGGTGGTACACCTGACCGGGCCGGGCACCGGGTTGAACGCGGCGGGTGTCAGCCATAAGGCGCAAGTGATTGAACGCGCATTGGCGTTGCACGGCGCTCAACGCGGCGATGCGCTGCAAACCCTGTTCAACCTCGGTGGGTTTGAGATTGCGGCGTTGGTCGGTGCCTATCTCGCCTGCGCCCAGGAAGGTGTGGCGGTGTTGGTGGACGGCTTTATTTGCAGCGTCGCCGCGTTGGTGGCGGTGCGTTTGAATCCAGAGTGCCGCGAGTGGCTGCTGTTCGGCCATCGCGGCGCCGAGCCGGGCCATCGTCACGTGCTGGAAACCCTGAACGCCGAGCCGTTGCTGGATCTGGGTCTGCGTCTGGGCGAGGGCAGTGGGGCGGCGTTGGCGGTGCCGTTGTTGCGCCTGGCCTGCGATCTTCATGGGCAGATGGCGACCTTCGCTGAAGCGGCCGTGGCGGACCGTCCGGCATGACTTTGCGCCTGGATCTTTTGCGCCACGGCGAGACCGAGCTCGGTGGCGGCTTGCGTGGCAGCCTCGACGACGCGCTGACCGACAAGGGCTGGGCGCAGTTACGTGCGGCAGTGATCGGGCAGGGGCCGTGGGATCGTCTGGTCAGCTCGCCGTTGCAGCGCTGTGCGCGGTTTGCCGAAGAAATTGGCGCGCAACTCGGCCTGCCGGTGCAGCTGGAAAAAGACCTGCAAGAACTGCATTTCGGCGCGTGGGAAGGACAGAGCACGGCGGTGCTGATGCAAACCAGTGCCGAAGCGTTGGGGCGGTTCTGGACCGATCCGTATTCCTTTACCCCGCCCGAAGCCGAGCCAGTGGCGGACTTTTCTGCGCGAGTATTGGCGGCGGTCGAGCGGCTGCACGCGGCCTATGCCGGCGAGCGGGTATTGCTGATCACCCATGGCGGCGTCATGAAGTTGCTGCTGGCCCAGGCCCGTGGCTTGCCCCGCGAGCAGTTGCTCAACGTTGAAGTCGCCCACGCTTCGTTGCATTCGCTGACGGTCGGCGCCGGCCCGTTGTTACGGGAAGCGCTCTGATCATGTTGCCGTTCTGGATCGCCCTGCAATTTTTGAGCAGCCTGCCGATTCGTCTGCCGGGCATGCCGGCGCCTCAGGCGTTGGGGCGTTCGCTGCTGTTTTATCCGCTGGTCGGCCTGCTGTTCGGCGGTTTGTTGTGGGCGTTGAACGGGCTGTTGTCGGGCGCGCCGCTGTTGTTGCACGCCGCGCTACTGCTGACGGTTTGGGTCTTGCTCAGCGGCGCGTTGCACCTGGATGGCCTGGCCGACAGCGCCGATGCCTGGCTCGGTGGATTTGGTGATCGCGAACGCACCCTGACCATCATGAAAGATCCACGCAGCGGTCCGATCGCGGTGGTGACGCTGGTGTTGGTGTTGCTGCTGAAATTTGCCGCGTTGCTGGCGTTGATCGAGCAGGGGCACGGCGTTGTACTGGTCATCGTTCCGTTGATCGGGCGGGCGGCGTTGTTGGGGTTGTTCCTGACCACGCCTTATGTGCGCGCCGGCGGGTTGGGGCAGGCGTTGGCGGATCATCTGCCGCGTCAGGCCGGTTGGCAGGTGTTGGCGGTCAGTGCGCTGGTTTGCGTGTTGATCGCCGGCCTTTTCAACGGCCTGGTGGCGCTCGCGCTGGCGACGGTGGTGTTTGTCTGGTTGCGGCAGGTGATGATGCGGCGATTGGGCGGCACCACCGGCGATACGGCGGGGGCGTTGTTGGAATTGCTGGAAATGACGCTGCTCGTTGGATTAGCGCTGCTCCCGTAGGAGCGAGGCTTGCCCGCGAAGAACGATAACGCGGTGTGCCTGCGATACCGCGGTGCGTTCTTCGCGGGCAAGCCTCGCTCCTACGGGGCCAGATGTATCAAAAATTTGCTTTCATTCAACCGCGGGTATATACACGCACCATGCTCGACTCTCAATGTTTATGCACCAACCTGCGTCGCGCCGCCCGTGGCGTCAGCAGGCATTACGACGGCGCTCTCGACGGCTTCGGGATCAACGTCGCCCAGTATTCTTTGCTGTGTAACCTGCAGCGACTGGATCAACCGAGTATTTCCACCCTGGCCGAGGCCATGGGCCTGGACCGCAGCACCCTCGGGCGCAATCTGCGGGTGCTGGAGGGCGAAGGGCTGGTGGCGATGGTCGAGGGCGAGGACATGCGCAATCGCATCGTGAGGCTCACCGAGGCCGGCGCCGAACGCCTGGCAGCCGCTTTGCCGGCGTGGGAAGCGGCGCAGCAACGGTTGATCGATCGGCTGGGCGCCGAAAAACGTGAAACCTTGCTCAAATTGCTGAACGAACTGGCTTGAGGCCGGTTTTTTCGATCTTAAGCGGGTATATACCCGCTACCGGAGAATAAGAATGACATCGATGTGGCGTACTTGCGGTTGGGTATTGGTGGGGAGTGCGCTGATACTCGCGTTGTCCTTGGGCGTGCGCCACGGCTTCGGGCTGTTCCTGGCGCCCATGAGTGCCGAGTTCGGCTGGGGCCGTGAGACGTTTGCCTTTGCCATCGCCTTGCAGAACCTGATCTGGGGCCTGGCGCAGCCGTTTACCGGTGCTTTGGCTGACCGCTTCGGCGCAGCCAAAGTGGTGCTGGTCGGTGGCGTGTTGTACGCCGTGGGCTTGATCTGCATGGGCTTTGCCGACTCGGGCGTGACCTTGTCCCTGAGCGCCGGCCTGCTGATCGGCATCGGCTTGTCCGGTACGTCGTTCTCGGTGATCCTCGGCGTGGTCGGTCGCGCGGTGCCGCCGGAGAAACGCAGCATGGGCATGGGCATTGCCAGCGCCGCCGGTTCTTTCGGCCAGTTCGCCATGTTGCCCGGTACGTTGGGGTTGATCGGCTGGCTCGGCTGGTCCGCCGCGTTGTTGGTGCTGGGCCTGTTGGTGGCGCTTATCGTGCCGCTGGTGAGCATGCTCAAGGACACGCCATTGCCGACCCTCGGGCATGAACAAACCCTGTCCGAAGCCTTGCGTGAAGCCTGTTCCCACTCCGGGTTCTGGCTGCTGGCGTTCGGCTTTTTTGTCTGCGGTTTCCAGGTGGTGTTCATCGGCGTGCACCTGCCGGCCTATCTGGTGGACCAACACCTGCCGGCCAGCGTCGGCACCACGGTGCTGGCGTTGATCGGGTTGTTCAATATCTTCGGGACGTATACGGCAGGCTGGCTCGGCGGGCGGATGTCCAAGCCGCGTTTGCTTACCGGTTTGTACCTGCTGCGGGCGGTGGTGATCGGGTTGTTCCTGTGGGCGCCGGTCACGACGACTACGGCGTACTTGTTCGGCATGGCCATGGGCTTCCTGTGGCTGTCCACGGTGCCATTGACCAACGGCACCGTGGCGACCTTGTTCGGTGTGCGAAACCTGTCCATGCTCGGTGGGATTGTGTTCCTGTTCCACCAGCTCGGCTCGTTCCTCGGTGGCTGGTTGGGCGGTGTGGTGTATGACCGGATGGGGAGCTACGACTTGATCTGGCAAGTGGCGATACTCTTGAGCCTGTTGGCAGCCGCCCTGAACTGGCCAGTGCGCGAGCGGCCGGTGGCGCGGTTGCAAACCCAAATGAGTGCGATATGAACAGTCTCTGGCCACGGATCATTGTCGCCGCCGGCGGCGCCTTGTTGCTGGCCCTGGCGTGGTGGGGCTGGCACCAGGGCGGGCTGGCGTTGATGCAGCTGGGCATGGGTGCTTGCTAGGGGGTTGCGAGGGCGAGTAACGTCACCTTCTGACGACTTCTCAAGGATGTACCGACATGCTCAAACGCTGGCTTGCAGTCCCCGCGTTGCTGATGGCGTTCACCGGGCTGGCGCAAGCGGCCGATTGTCCGGAGCTGTTGCAGGGCTCGTTGCCCAAGTTGCGCGCCAAGGAATCCATCGATCTGTGCCAGCGTTTCGCCGGCAAGCCGCTGGTGGTGGTCAACACCGCGAGCTTCTGCGGGTTTGCCCCACAGTTCAAAGGCCTTGAGGCGCTGTATCAGCGCTACAAGGACCAAGGGCTGGAGGTGATCGGCGTTCCGTCCAATGACTTCAAGCAAGAGGCCAAGGACGGCGCTGAGACCGCCAAGGTCTGCTACGTCAACTACGGCGTGACCTTCACCATGACCGAGCCGCAGAACGTTCGCGGTGCCGACGCGACTCACTTGTTCAAAATCCTCGCCGAGCAAAGCAGCGCGCCGAAGTGGAATTTCTACAAGTATGTGGTTGATCGCCAGGGCAAGGTGATTGCCAATTTCTCCAGCCTGACCAAGCCCGACGACCCTGAGTTCATCGAAGCCGTCGAAAAAGCCCTGGCCTCGAAACCCTGATCGACGCCCACTAAAAAGCCCCGCCTCTGGACAAGAGAGCGGGGCTTTTTCGATTCAGGCAGCGAGCGATTCAGGCTCGCCTTGAATCATCAGAAGCGGTAGGTCGCGCCTACACCAAAACCGTTTGCATAGTTTTGATACTTGGCGTCGTAGCTCTGGCCACGATCGTTGCTGTTGGCGACCTTGACCGACTCTTCACGCAGGTACGAGTACGCCACGTCGATGGTCAGGTCGTCGGTCGGGCTCCAGCCGGCGCCCAGGCTGAAAATCTTGCGATCGCCAGTCGGGATACGTGGGGAACGGTCGACGTTGTTGGTCGGTGCCTGGTCGAAGGACAGGCCGGTACGCAGTACCCATTCCTTGTTCAGCTGGTAGGACGCGCCGATGGCGTGAGCCCAGGTGTCGTGCCAGTTCTGTTCTTCGGTAATCGAACCGAATTGACCGTTGAGGATGGCCGGAACACCTTTGTTTTCGACGGTGATTTCTTTCAGGCGGCTCCAGCGCGTCCAGGTGCTGCCTGCGTACAGGGTCCACTTGTCGTCGAGCTGATGAGTAACCGAGAAGTCCACCGATTCAGGGGTGGTCAGGTCCAGCGATGCGTCGTACTTCTGGCTTGGGTTCTGGCCCACGGCAGCGAGGACGCCGTAGTTGACCTTGGTGTTGCCTTCCAGCTTGTACTTCACTTTCGAGTGGTAAGTCAGGCCGACACGAGTGCTGTCGGTGGCTTGAACCAGTACACCGATGTTGTAGCCCAGCGCGGTGTCGTCGCCTTTGATCTTCACTTCACCATCTGGAGCTGCTTGGGTAATCGACAGGTTCGATTCCAGCTTGCCGTCGATACGGTTGATGGTCGGACCGAAACCGATCGACACCTTGTCGTTGAAGGCGTAGCTCACGGTCGGTTGCAGGGTCACGACTTTTACATCGCTGGTGCTGCCGAAGTAGCGGCCGGCAAAACCGTGCTCGTAATCGGTCACCAGACCGAACGGTGCGTACACGCCAACACCGACTGCCCATTTGTCATCGATAGGCTTGACGTAGTAGCCCATCGGTACGGCGATGAACGGCACCATGTCGCCGTCGTGGCTGCCGCCGTTAGGGCTGGAGCTGGACTTGCTGATATCGGTGTGTGCATCGAGCATTGCAGCGCCGCCGGTCACTTGTTCGCGCTTGATGCGCGACATGCCGGCAGGGTTGCCAAAAATTGTGCTTGCGTCATCGGCAGATGAAGATCGCCCGGCAAAACCTGTACCCATACCGCTGATGCTTTGTTCGTTGATGGCGAAGCCACTTGCGAAGAGCTGGGTGGATGCCAAGGTAACGGCGAGGCTAAGGGTGGTTTTGAGCATTACTTTTTTCATTATTAGAACTCCTGGTGATCACCGGGGCGAAAATTACCAACATTTTCGTCCCAGCGCTATAGCCTGTATGGGTTGAGTTAGAGCGGTTTTGTAGGACAATCAGACCAGAATCGCTACCGGTTGTGGGATCTTGTGCAACCGGGTGGTCAGCAAGCGACCTGATTCAGCGATGAAACACAGGTCTGCCAGGCACAAGTGAAGTCGCGCAGGCGTCCCTGGGGCTGGAAGGTCTGGCGCCAGATTCGGGCCATGCCCAGCACATCATCGGGATCGGGGAGGGGAGTGTTTTGTTCTTCTACCAACAGCCAGGCGATGGCGGTGGCGTAACGCAGGTTGACGGTCAATTCCAGGTGCGGACTGCTTAAAAAGGCGTGCTGGCTGGCCAGGCCACGCACCAGGCTCGCCCGTTCAGGGTCGAGGGCCAGGTAGTGATCCCAGAGGGCACGGTGGCGGGGTTCGGCGATTCTATACAGGCCATGTCCACGGCGGTCATGCAGGGCGGAGCCAAGGGCTGACTGGCTGGCGGCGATGCCCAGCAGCAGGGATTCGGCAGTTGCGCTATGGCGCCCGAGGTAGATCAAGGTCGGGCGAATCACATAACGGCACAGTTCGCTGGCAGCGATACCCATAAAGCCCTCGAAACATGAAATGGGCGGCGATACCTGAATGGGGGGGCTTTGGCAGCAGTGAATCGACTCAGGCTCGCCGGAAGCGGATCAAGCCGCTTGAGTTGAAGTGTAGTGTCATATTCGCGCCGTAAAGGCCTGTTTTTAAAATATTTCCGGCAGCCAGTTATAACCGTTATATCGGTTAGTACTTAGGCCGAGGGGGAGAAAAGAGAAATATCAGGCAATAAAAAGCCCCGCTTTTTGAGCAGGGCTTTTGCGGTTTTCAGTCTTTCTGGCGTCTCAGGCAACCAGTGCCTGGCGAGTACGATCGATCACGGCCTGCAGCGGTTCAGCGCTGGAGTATTGATCGGGGTACAGGCGTTCGCTGTGACGAGCGATGCCGTGTTCGTTGACCAGAGTGAAGCTGAAGCAGCCTTTGCGAGCGGCCATGATCAGGCAATTCATTGGTGCAAAAGCGTTGGTTAGGGTGCGAATGGCATCCTGAGTGTGGATTTGAGTAGACATTATTAGGTGTTCCTACAAGCGACACGGAGTAAGAGCCGTGCAAAATTTAAACGTTCCAGTGACGACGACCACCGTTGGTCGAACGAAGAACCCGACTGGAACAAAGCAGACAGTTTGAAGCGCTGATAATTGGCGCGCTTGGGCTGGCAGGTAGGTACTTAGGAGGGCAGGCAACACATCAAGGGCAAAGGTTCTGGGCCCGGGGTGAAGATCCTGATCAATTTGCAGGCTGGTTCGGTCAGAGTAAGTGAGCTTCGCAACACCCTTTGCATTCATTTCAAAGGCAGTGTTGACACAAGGTTTACCTGGAAACCATCGAGGTGGTCGATCCCGCTTTGTCGGTGGAGGCTTCTCTAAGGGAAGGCTGACCGGGGGGATTTGTTCGACCAGAATTGACTTTCAGCTTGGTACTAACGCTGCGGATACTAACGGATTGAATTTGAGAAAGGAAGTGTGTCAGCAAAAAAAGTTTTCTTCAGGCTTGTAGCGGCAGCGAAGCAGTCGAACGCAGCCTCGCGTCGCTCGGCAGCGGCTACGGGGCCATGCGCCAGTCAGGCTTATCCCCAGGCTTGGCTGCAAAATGCGCCGAAAAAGTGCATCGATATAACCACCGCGAAGGTACTTGTGCACATTAGTTGCGCAGACTGTCACGCCGCTGTCACCTTGGCATCAAACCCGGTAGGTGCCTGTAATGAAAATTTAAGTCAATGAAAAACATCGCTTTTTTTTACTGGTGAAAAAATCGTCAGTTTGACTGCGAGCCCCATTCCACAGGGCTTTGCGAGAGTTCAAGGTGGGTTGTCCACTGAGTTATCCACAGCTTCTGTGGATTGTCCCAAGCGCTTGCTCTAGGACGGGCGTGCCGGGTTTTTTCGACTTTACCTGTACGAAAAAAAGAGTAGAGTGGCGCGCCTTCCGATCTGCCCCACAGTGCTTTATGAAGTTTCGCTCAGTATCAACCGCTGTTACCGCAACACCCCCTGTTGTTACCCCAACCAAGCGCTTTTCCCTGCGTGTGGCCGAGTGGCTTCTGGACAGCCCGCGCCTGGGCGATAACCCCAACGTCAAACACTTTGCCGGACGATTGCTCAAGCAACCGGCCCGCGAAGGTGTGGTCGCTGCGCAAAGCCGTCTGGGTCAATTGATGTGCCGCGAGTGCGGTAACGCCCGGGATCGGCGCATCGGGCACGACATGTTGCGCCAGGCCGCCCGCGCCGGTGACCGCCGCGCCCAGCGGGAATTGGGGCTGACCGAAGACTGAGCTGTCCAAGACCTGACGCCTTGGTTAACCTTCAAGCTTTATCTCAACGGCAGGAGTGGCTATGGCTATCGACTTGACCAGCATCTTGCTCGGTCTGGCAGGGGCAGCATTGCCATTGCTGGCACTGGCCTGGCAAATCCAGCGCCGGGCCAGCGTCGGGCAGGCGGACGTGGCGTTGCTGGAAGAGCGGCTGGCCATGGCCCAATTGGCCCAGGACGGCTTGAACGCCCAGCTCGATGCGTGCCGTGACGAAATCGGCGATCTGAGCCAGGCCAACTCCACCAAGCAAGCTGATCTTGCTGCGCTGCGCCGTGAAGTCGAACTGCTGCAAATCGAACGCGACGATGCCCGCGACGCTGCCCACGCCTGGAATATCGAGCGCGCCGGCAAAGAGGCTGAGTTGCGTCGCCTGGACGCGCAAGCCGCCTCCCTCAACGCCGAGCTGCGCGAGCAGCAGGAAAGCCATCAGCAGCGCCTCAACGACCTCCAGGGCTCGCGCGATGAGTTGCGGGCGCAGTTCGCCGAACTGGCGGGCAAGATCTTCGACGAGCGTGAGCAGCGATTTGCCGAAACCAGTCAGCAGCGCCTGGGGCAGTTGCTCGATCCGTTGAAAGAACGCATTCAGTCCTTCGAAAAACGCGTCGAAGAAAGCTATCAAGCCGAGGCCCGCGAGCGCTTTTCCCTGGCCAAGGAGCTGGAGCGCTTGCAGCAGTTGAACCTGCGCCTGAGCGACGAAGCGACCAACCTGACCCGTGCCTTGAAAGGACAGAAGACTCAAGGCAACTGGGGCGAGTTGATTCTCGAACGCGTGCTTGAACACGCCGGTCTGGAGAAGGGCCGCGAGTACCAGACCCAAGTCACCCTCAAAGGCCCGGACGGCGAGCGTTTCCAGCCGGACGTGATCATTTACCTGCCCGGCGACAAACAAGTGGTGGTCGACTCCAAAGTCAGCCTCACGGCCTATCAGCAATACGTTGCGGCCGAAGACGATGCCATCGGCCAGATCGCGATCAAGCAGCACGTGCTGTCCCTGCGCAATCACGTCAAAGGCTTGTCCGGCAAGGATTACAAGCGACTGGACGGCTTGCACAGCCTGGATTTCGTTTTGTTGTTCGTACCGATTGAAGCGGCATTTTCCGCGGCATTGCAGGCCGAGCCGACGCTGTTCCAGGAAGCCTTCGACCGCAACATCGTGATCGTCAGCCCGACCACCTTGCTCGCCACGCTGCGCGTCATCGACAGCCTGTGGAAACAGGAACGCCAGACCCAGAACGCCCGGGAAATCGCCGAGCGGGCGGGGTGGCTGTACGACAAGTTCGTGTTGTTCATCCAGGACCTGGACGAAGTCGGCAATCGCTTGCAGCAACTGGATAAAGCCTACAGCTCGGCGCGCAACAAGCTGACGGAAGGGCGCGGCAACCTGGTCAGCCGTAGCGAGCAATTGAAGTTGCTGGGCGCGCGGGCGAGCAAGAGTTTGCCGGCGGATCTGCTGGAACGGGCGATGACCGATGTGGATGGGTTGGCTGAGCTACCCGAGTAACCGCTTTTGTGGCGAGGGAGCTTGCTCCCGCTCGGCTGCGCAGCAGTCGTAAAGCAGTCAGCGCGATGTGCCTGGCAGTCATAGTGGCAGGAATTGGGGCTGCTTCGCAGCCCAGCGGGAGCAAGCTCCCTCGCCACAGGTTTTGGGTTGTTTTTTAGGCCTCATTCACAACGGCAAATGCCGACTCAATAACGCCCGCAACGCCGCCGGTTTCACCGGTTTGGCCAGATAATCCAGCCCCGCCGCATGCACCTGCGCCACCATTTCCGGGCGCCCGTCGGCACTGATCACCACCCCCGGCACCGGCTCACCCAATCGCGTGCGCAGCCACGCCATCAACTCGGTCCCGGTTTCGCCATCGTCCAGGTGGTAATCCACCAGGGCCAACTGCGGCCGCATCCCGTCATCGAGCAACGTTGCGCATTCTTCACGGTTGCGCGCAGTCCAGACCTGGCAACCCCAGCGCGTCAGCAGGCTGTTCATGCCAATCAAAATGCTGTCTTCGTTATCGATGCACAGCACCTGCGCACCTGTCGGCAATTTGCCGTTGAGTTCGAACACCGTGTTCGGCACCACGGTCTGCGCCCGGGCCAGCGGCACGCTGACGCTGAATACGCTGCCGTGCCCCGGCCAGGAACGCACCTGCAAGGTATGGCCGAGCACCCGGCACAAGCCGTCGGCAATCGCCAGGCCCAGGCCCAGGCCCTTCTCGGCGCGGGTCTGGTGGCTGTCGAGGCGTTTGAACTCTTCGAAAATCACTTGCCGTTTATCTTCCGCAATCCCCGGGCCACGGTCCCAGACTTCCAGGCACAGTTCGCCCTTGCGCCGCCGAACCCCCAGCAGCACCGGGCCTTTGGCGTAGCGAAAAGCGTTGGTCAGGAAGTTTTGCAGGATGCGTCGCAGCAACTTGATGTCGCTGTCGACCCGCAACGTGCTGCCGCGCAGGCGGAATTTCAGGCCTTGTTCCTGCGCCAGTGCCTTGAATTCGGCGCCGAGGATATCGAACAGCTCATTGAGCACGAACGGCTTGGGATCGGGGTTGATCTTGCCGTTTTCCAGGCGGGAAATGTCCAGCAGGTCGCTGATCAAATCCTCGGCTGAACGCAACGAAGTGTCGAGGTGATGAATCAGCTTTTGCGCTTCGCTGGACAAGCCATCGTCCTGATGGGTCAGGGCGGCGGAGAACAGCCGCGCGGCGTTCAGCGGCTGCATCAAGTCATGGCTGACCGCCGCCAGAAAACGAGTTTTCGACTGGTTGGCCGACTCGGCGGTGCCTTTGGCTTCGGTCAGGGCGACGTTGAGTTGCGAGAGTTCGTGGGTCCGTTCGGTCACCCGTTGTTCCAGGCCTTCGTTGGCCTCGGTCAGCGCCTGCTCGGCTTCGCGGAACGCGGTGATGTCAGTGAAGCTCATGACGAAACCACCGCCGGGCATCGGGTTGCCGATCAGCTCAATCACGCGACCATTGGGGAACAGCCGCTCCGAGGTATGGGCACGGCCCTGACGCATCCAGTGCAGGCGGCGGGCGACGTGGACTTCCGCTTCGCCCGGGCCGCATAAGCCGCGCTCGGCGTTGTAGCGAATGATGTCGGCAATCGGCCGGCCAACGCTGATCAAACCGTCCGGGTAGTTGAACAACTCTAGATAGCGCCGGTTCCAGGCCACCAGTTTCAACGACTGGTCGACCACGCTGATGCCCTGGGTGATGTTTTCGATCGCCCCTTGCAGCAACGCGCGGTTGAACTGCAACACTTCCGACGCTTCATCGGCGATGCGCACGACATCTTCAAGCTGCATCTCCCGACCTTCGATGGCGGCTTTTACTACAGCCCGCGTCGAAGAAGCGCCGAGCACACCGGCGAGCAAACGTTCGGTATGCGCGATCCATTCGCCGTCGGCGTTCTGGTTCGGATTGAAGCCTTTGCCCTGGCGATAGGCGAAGCGGATAAAGCTTTGGCGGGCGCGCTCTTCACCGACAAAACGCGCGGCCAGTTGCAGCAGATCATCGATTTGCACCGACAGCATCGAGCGTGCACTGGGCCGGGCGCTGATTTCCTGGCCAATGAAACGACCGGCCTGCCAGTGCTCCGAAACCCGCGTGCGCGACAGCACCGAGACCCAGGCAAACAACGTGAAGTTGGCCGCCAGCGACAACACCACGCCTTGGGTCAGCGGGGTCAGCGGCAGGTGCAGCGGGTTGCTGTGCAACCAGGCCAGCCCCGGGAACGTGCTCAGGGACAAGCCGAGGCTGTGGGCGGCAATCGGCAGAACCAAGGTGTAGAACCACAGGAATGTCCCGGCAGCCAGGCCGGCAAACACACCGCGACGGTTGGCCTGTTTCCAGTACAGCGCGCCGAGCATCGCCGGGGCCAATTGAGTCACGGCGGCGAAGGCGATCTGGCCGATGGTCGCCAGGCTGGCGGTGGAGCCGAGCAGGCGATAACTGACGTAGGCCAACAGCAAAATCACCACGATGGTGACGCGACGCACCGACAGCATCCACTGGCGGAACACTTCGAAGGGACGCTCTGCATTGTTACGGCGCAGCAGCCACGGCAACAACATGTCGTTGGAGACCATGGTCGACAGCGCCACGCTGGCCACGATCACCATGCCCGTGGCCGCCGAAGCGCCGCCGATAAACGCCAGCAGCGCCAGCGCCGGGTGGGCCTGGGCCAGCGGCAGGCTGATGACGAAGGAGTCCGGGAGTACGGAACTCGGTAGCAACATCTGACCGGCCAGGGCGATCGGGACTACAAACAGAGCGGCCAATGCCAGATAGGCCGGGAACACCCACTTGGCCAGGCGCAGATCTTGAGGTTCGATGTTCTCCACCACCGTGACGTGGAACTGCCGGGGCAGGCAGATGATCGCCATCATCGCGACGCCGGTCTGCACCACCATCGACGGCCAGTTGATGGTTTCCTTCCAATACTCTTCCAGGCGCGGGGCGAGCATGGCCTGGTCGAACAGGTCGTCGAATCCGTCGTACAAGCCGTAGGTCACGAACGCACCGACCGCGAGAAACGCGAACAACTTGACCAGCGATTCGAACGCAATCGCCAGCACCATGCCGCGGTGGTGTTCGGTGGCGTCGAGGTTGCGGGTACCGAAGACAATGGTGAACAGCGCCAGCACCAGGGACACGATCAACGCCGTGTCCTGGGCGCGCGTGCCCATGGCGTCGGCTCCGGCGCCGATCAGCAGGTTCACCCCGAGCACGATGCCCTTGAGCTGCAACGCAATGTAGGGCAACACGCCGACCAGGCAGATCAGCGCCACCACCACCGCCAGCGATTGTGACTTGCCATAGCGCGCGGCGATAAAGTCGGCGATGGAGGTGATGTTCTCCTGTTTGCTGATCATCACCATTTTTTGCAGGACCCACGGCGCGCACACCAGCAGCAGGATCGGCCCGAGGTAGATCGGCAGGAAAGACCAGAGCTGTTCGGCGGCCTGGCCCACGGCGCCAAAGAACGTCCAGCTTGTGCAATAGACGGCCAGCGACAGGCTGTACACCCACGCACGCACCCGCGGCGGCAACGGCGTGCTGCGACGGTCGCCGTAAAAGGCGATGGCGAACATGATGGCCATATAGGCCAGGGCAACGGCGGCGATCAGCCCGCTGGACAGCGACATGGAAACTCCCGGCAAAAGACATCCGGGGTTAAGGCCCGGACCGACAGTCTCGCACGACCGTCCGTGTTAGTCAGTGTCGACCAAGGTCGTGGCGTGGCGGGGTGTCGCAGGGTTTTGTGTCAGGCAGATATTGGGTGTTTGGGCGGGCCTCTTCGCACGCAAGTCGAATCGTCGACAGACGATGATATCCGTAGGAGCGAGGCTTGCCCGCGAAGGCGGCCTCACTGACCCAACGCCATCTCAATCAACCGATGCAACTCTTCAACCTCCAGTGGCGCCGCCGAAAACAGGACGCGAAACACCGTCGGCGCCGCGATCAGGTTGATCAGCCGATCAACGCTCGGCAGCGGCTGGTCAGGGTAGCGATCCAGAATGCTCTGCAACTGCCCGCCAATGATCGCCGTGCAAAAGCCCGGCGTAGAGCTGCATTGCACATCGCGCAACAGGTTGCGCCCAAGCTCCGAACTCATCTCATCCAGATACTGCTCGCCCCAGGCGCGCAAATCACCGCGCAGGCTGCCGGTGTTGGCCGGCTCGCTGTCGGGGCGCAGGCGGGCGAGGGCGACGTCCGCCAGCAACACCGACAAATCGCCCCAACGTCGATAAATCGTCGACGGCGTCACTCCTGCGCGCGCAGCAATTTGCGGCACGGTCACGCTCGCGCGGTCCTGCTCTTCGAGGAGAGCACGGACTGCCGAGTGAACCGACTCCTGCACCCGGGCACTGCGGCCACCCGGGCGTAAACTAGGACCTGTCATCACTTATTTCCTGCGTCGCGCCGGGTCTGCTGTTGCGCAGGCCAAGGCGCGAGGAGTGTGGTTTGGTTTTTTCAAATGAACGACGAGCAACGCAGGCCTGCGCAACAGCAGGCCCGGCCCTCCGGGTTGTCACCTGAAAGCGGGCCATGCTGCGTTGCAGCCCTTGGCAAGGAAACGACATTACCTACGGACTGCGCCTTGCCCGGCCCGCTTTCAGGTGGCAACGCGACGCAGGAAATAAGTGATGACAGGTCCCTAATAGCCATGCGGCGGACCTTAACACAAAGAATTTGCTTTAAGCGCTAACGAGTAGCACACTCCGCAAAAGCAAAAACTTAGCTTTTGCGGAGTGTGCCCATGTCTCGTCCTACGTCAAACCGTGCAAGCCTGTGGTTTCTGGCGTTCACTTTACTCAGTTTTCTCGCCGCTTCCACGGCGCCGACGCCGTTGTATCACCTGTATCAGGAGCAGTTGCAGTTCTCGGCCGCGACCCTGACCCTGATCTTCGGCGTGTACGCCCTCAGCTTGCTCGTAGCGCTGCTGACCGTCGGTTCGCTCTCGGATTTCCTCGGGCGCAAACCGGTGATCTTCACCGCGATCCTGCTGAACATGCTGGCGATGTTGCTGTTTATCAACGCCGACAGCGTCACTTGGCTGATCAGTGCCCGGGTGCTTCAGGGCTTCGCCACCGGGATGGCCACCGCCGTATTAAGTGCCGCGCTGCTGGATACCGATCGCCAGCAAGGGCCGCTGATCAATAGCGTGGCGCCGTTGCTGGGCATGGCCATCGGGGCGATGGGTTGCGGGTTGTTGGCCGAGTTCGCGCCGCTGCCGTTGCAACTGACCTTCTGGGTATTGCTGGCGCTATTCGTGATGCAGGCGCTGTACGTCTGGCGTTTGCCGGAAAGCGTCAGCGCGCAACCGGGCGCCTGGGCGTCGCTGCGACCGACCTTGCACGTGCCGGTCCAGGCGCGGCGGACTTTGTGGTCGGTGCTGCCGATCAACACCGCGGTGTGGGCGCTGGGTGGTTTCTTCGCTTCCCTGGCCCCATCGCTGGTACGCACGGCCACGGGCTCGACCTCGAACCTGATCGGCGGCGCGACGGTCGCGGCGTTGACGGTGACTGGTGCGCTGATGATCTACACCTTGCGCAATCGGCCAGCGGACAAAGTGCTGCGCCTGGGCGCCAGTCTGCTGCCCATCGGCGTTGTGCTGATCCTGATCGCCGTCCACAGCGCCAGCCTGTCGCTGTTTTTCATCGGTACGCTGGTGGCCGGATGCGGTTTCGGTGCCGGTTTCCTGGGGGCCGTGCGCAGCCTCGTGCCGTTGGCGTTGTCCCATGAGCGGGCGGGACTGATGTCGTCGTTTTATGCGCTCAGTTACCTGGCGTTCTGCCTGCCGTCGTTGTTGGCGGGGAATCTGACCCGCTCGTTTGGGCTGATCGCGACCACCGATGGCTATGGCGCGGTGCTGATCATCCTGGCTGTGGGTGCGTTGCTGGGATTGATGCGTCAGCGTGCAGTGAAAGCCTGTAGCGCCGATGCCGGATGACCGTTAGCCTTGGCGCAGCCACCCATTCGACGGACCGACCCATGAAGATCATCCGCAGCAAATCCTTCACCGCCGAGCGTGCCTGGGGCGCGCTGGACATCGCCAATATGAACGGCATCACTACCCGTTTGCACTGGACCGATCAGCCGTACAAATGGCACGTCAACGATGGTCAGGAAGTGTTCGTGGTGCTCGATGGGCAAGTACGGATGCATTACCGCGAAGCCGGTGTCGAACAGGCGGTCTTGCTGGACGTCGGCGATATTTTTTATGCGTCGGTCGGCACCGAACATGTGGCGCATCCGCTGGGCGCGGCGCGGATCCTGGTGATCGAATCAGAAGGCAGCGTCTGACATATATCTGCAAAACAGATAACAGTTAGAGATATTACCCGTTATATAGATATTCGATTCGGTTCTACCATGGGCTCTACCTCATCAGAGGACAGGAGTTCGCCATGATCTGCCCCAACGCTGCCAAGCCCGGTTACAAACCTTTAAGTCTTCTTCCGCGCCCGCTGGAAGCGATTCGCCAATTCACCCCGAACTGGTTCGCCGCCACCATGGGCACCGGCGTGCTGGCCTTGGCGCTGGCGCAATTGCCCATGGCCATCCCCGGTCTGCCTGCGGTAGCCGAGGGGTTGTGGCTGTTCAATATCTTTCTGTTCGTGTTGTTCACCGGGCTGTACGCCGCGCGTTGGGTGCTGTTCTTCGATGAGGCGCGGCGGATTTTCGGGCATTCCACGGTCTCGATGTTTTTCGGCACCATCCCCATGGGCCTGGCGACCATCATTAATGGCTTCCTGGTGTTCGGTTTGCCGCGTTGGGGCGACGGGGTGATTCAGGTCGCCGAAATACTCTGGTGGCTGGATGTGGCGATGTCCCTGGCCTGTGGTGTGCTGATTCCGTACATGATGTTTACCCGCCAGGAACACAGCATTGACCAGATGACCGCCGTCTGGCTGTTGCCCGTCGTGGCCGCGGAAGTGGCCGCCGCCAGCGGTGGCCTGTTGGCGCCGCACCTGGCCGAGGCCCATTCGCAACTGGTGGTGTTGGTGACCAGCTACGTGTTGTGGGCGTTTTCCCTGCCGGTGGCGTTCAGCATTTTGACCATCCTGTTGCTGCGCATGGCCCTGCATAAATTGCCTCACGAAAACATGGCCGCTTCGAGCTGGCTGGCCCTCGGCCCGATCGGCACCGGGGCGCTGGGCATGTTGCTGCTGGGCGCCGATGCCCCGGCGATCTTTGCCGCCAACGGTTTGCCAGGCGTCGGTGAAATCGCTGCCGGGCTGGGGCTGGTGGCCGGGATCACGCTGTGGGGCTTCGGGTTGTGGTGGATGCTGATCGCGGTGCTGATCACCGTGCGTTACCTGCGCGCCGGCATCCCGTTCAACCTCGGTTGGTGGGGCTTTACCTTCCCGCTGGGCGTGTATTCCCTGGCGACGCTGAAACTGGCGAGCACCTTGAACCTGACTTTCTTCAGCATGTTTGGCTGCGTGTTGGTGGCGCTGCTGGCGGTGATGTGGCTGATTGTCGGCAAGCGAACGGTGCAGGGGGCGTGGCGTGGCGAGCTGTTTGTCTCGCCGTGTATCGCAGGATTAAAGAAATAACCTGCAAAGATTAGGTAATGTGTGGCCTGGATCGGCGTTCGGCATTCCAATAACCGTCTCCACGCCACTCTCTACCTAACATCAGGGAAACACGGAAGATGAGTCACCCCTCACAGTTCACCTTGCTTCGCACCCGGCGTTTCCTGCCGTTTTTCGTGACCCAGTCCCTTGGGGCGTTCAACGACAACATCTTCAAGCAGTCGCTGATCCTCGCCATTTTGTACAAGTTGACCATCGACGGTGACCGTTCGATCTGGGTCAACCTGTGCGCGCTGCTGTTCATCCTGCCGTTTTTCCTGTTCTCGGCGTTGGCCGGGCAGTTCGGGGAAAAATTCGCCAAGGACGCGCTGATTCGTCTGATCAAGCTCGGGGAAATCGCCATCATGGCGGTCGGTGCGGTCGGCTTCCTGTTCGATCACCTGTCGCTGATGCTGGTGGCGCTGTTCGCCATGGGGACTCACTCGGCGCTGTTCGGGCCGGTGAAGTATTCGATCCTGCCCCAGGCCTTGCGTGAAGAAGAGCTGGTGGGTGGCAATGGTTTGGTGGAAATGGGCACGTTCCTGGCGATTCTGGCCGGGACCATTGGCGCCGGGATCATGATGTCGTCCGGGCATTACGCGCCTCTGGTTTCCACGGCGATTGTCGGTATCGCGGTGCTCGGTTACCTGGCCAGCCGCAGCATTCCCCGCGCGGCCGCCGCATCACCGGAAATGCGCCTGAACTGGAACATCTTTACCCAGTCCTGGGCCACTTTGAAGCTGGGCCTGGGGCAGACCCCGGCGGTGTCGCGGTCGATTGTCGGCAACTCGTGGTTCTGGTTTGTCGGGGCGATTTACCTGACGCAGATCCCGGCCTACGCCAAGGAATGGATGCACGGCGACGAAACCGTGGTGACGCTGATCCTCACTGTGTTCTCGGTCGGTATTGCCCTCGGTTCGATGCTTTGCGAGAAGCTGTCCGGGCGCAAAGTCGAGATCGGCCTGGTGCCGTTCGGCTCGTTCGGCCTGACGGTGTTTGGCTTGCTGCTGTGGTGGCATTCCGGCGGCATTCCGGACAGCGTGACCGGCCATGGCTGGATCGAAGTCCTGAGTTTCGGCCACACCTGGCTGGTGTTGATCGACATTCTCGGGCTCGGGGTTTTCGGTGGTTTCTACATCGTGCCGCTGTATGCACTGATTCAGTCACGCACCGCCGAGAACGAGCGGGCGCGAGTGATTGCCGCCAACAACATCCTCAACGCGCTGTTCATGGTGGTCTCGGCGATTGTCTCGATCGTGCTGCTGAGCATGGTGAAACTGTCGATCCCGCAACTGTTTCTGGTGGTATCGCTGCTCAACATCGGCGTCAACGCCTACATCTTCAGCATCGTTCCCGAGTTCAGCATGCGCTTCATGATCTGGCTGCTCAGCCATTCCATGTACCGCGTGGAGCATCGCAACCTGGACCTGATTCCAGACGAAGGTGCGGCATTGCTGGTGTGCAACCACGTGTCGTTCGTCGATGCCTTGCTGATTGGCGGCGCGGTGCGTAGGCCGATTCGCTTTGTCATGTACTACAAAATCTACAACCTGCCGGTGCTGAACTTTATCTTCCGCACCGCCGGGACGATTCCTATCGCCGGACGCCAGGAAGACATCCAGATCTACGAAAAGGCCTTCAAGCGCATTGCCCAGTATCTGAAGGACGGCGAGCTGGTGTGCATCTTCCCGGAAGGCAAATTGACCGCCGACGGTGAGATCAACGAGTTCAAGGGTGGGCTGACGCGGATTCTCGAAGAGACGCCGGTGCCGGTGATTCCGCTGGCGTTGCAAGGGTTGTGGGGGAGTTTCTTCAGTCGTGATCCGGCCAAGGGCTTGTTCCGCCGGTTGTGGTCGCGGGTGACGTTGGTGGCGGGGCCAGCGGTGGCGGTTGAAGTGGCGGAGCCGGCGAAGTTGCAGGCGTTGGTCGGGGATTTGCGCGGGGCAGTCAGATAGTCGGTGATGTTGAGGGCGCCATCGCGGACAAGCCTTGCTCCTACAGGTTTTGTGGCTTGCCCGCGAAGGCGATCTAAAGGCTAAGCGCTGACTTTAAGCCCCACCAACCCGGCAATAATCAACGCCACACTCGCCAGCCGGAACAGCGCCATGGACTCACCAAACAGAATGATCCCGGCGATTACCGTGCCCACCGCGCCCACGCCGGTCCAGATTGCATAGGCCGTGCCCAGCGGCAATTCCTTCATGGCAAGGCCGAGCAAGCCCAAGCTGATGGCCATGGCGGCAACGGTTAACGCAGTGGGAAGAGGGCGGCTGAAGCCGTCGGTGTATTTCAGGCCAACGGCCCAGCCGACTTCGAACAAACCGGCGAAAAACAGAATGATCCAGGACATGAGAGACCTCCATCGATTGACGGGGTCGTCCCCAGATTAATGACTCGATCGAGCCGCGAGGTCGTCCTCGCGTTGCGCCATAGAGTGCCCATCATTAATCCGGGGATCAAGTTTGCCGCTTACTCAGTCGCCTGCCGCGCCGCTATTTCCCGATCTTCTTTCTCGCTCATGCGGCGGAAATACGTCGAGAGCAGCGCCCCGGAAATGTTGTGCCACACGCTGAACAACGCGCTCGGCACCGCCGCCAGAGGCGAGAAGTGCGCACTGGCCAGCGCGGCGCCCAATCCGGAGTTCTGCATGCCGACCTCCAGTGCCAGGGACTTGCGCTGGGGCAGCGGCAGCTTGAACAGGCGCCCGGTGAAGTAACCCAGCAAGTAGCCGAAACTGTTGTGCAGCATCACCACCGCCATGATCAGCAGGCCGGATTCGGCAATCTTGGCCTGACTGGCCGCAACCACCGCTGCAACGATGATCACGATGCTCACCACCGACACCAGCGGCAGCACTTCTACCGCGTGACGCACTTTGTTGCCGAGCAGCCGTTGCGCGACCACGCCAAGCACGATCGGCAGCAGCACCACTTGCAGGATCGACCAGAACAACGCCATGAACGACACCGGCAGCCACGCCGAGGCTAGCAGCCAGATCAGCGCCGGGGTCAGCAGCGGGGCGAGGAGGGTGGTGACGGCGGCGATGGCCACCGACAACGCCAGGTCGCCGCGCGCCAGCCAGGTCATCACGTTGGACGACGTGCCGCTCGGGCAGCAACCGACCAGGATCACGCCGACGGCGATTTCCGCTGGCAGGTGAAACACCTGGCAGAGCAACCACGCCATCCCCGGCATGATCACGAAATGCGCGACCACGCCCAACGCGACGCGCCAAGGATGGCGAGCGACTTCGGCGAAGTCTTCAAGTTTGAGGGTCAGGCCCATGCCGAACATCACCAGCCCCAGCAGCGGCACGATGGCGCCTTTCAGGCCAATGAACCAGGTCGGTTCGAGGAACGCCAGGACGGCGAAAATCAGTACCCAGTAAGCGAAGGTGTTGCCGACAAAGCGACTCAATGCAGCCAGTGCGCGCATGGCCTGTTCCTTATTATGTGAAAGCGTTAGGGAGCTAAGCATACGCGGCCTGTAAAAAAAGATCGCAGCCTTCGGCAGTACCTACTTTGGAATGCGATTTCAGTAGGAACTGCCGAAGGCTGCGATCTTTTGTACAGGCACCTGCCCATCAAGGCAGGCGCCCTTCAAGGCTGTCAGATGCCTTGCGGAGTTTCTTCGCCACCCAAGGCTTCAACCAGCGCCGGCAGGAAGTCGCCGAAGGTCAGCATCATCAAAGTGAAGCTCGCGTCCAGTTGGCCCAGGGCTTCGTCGCCGCCGTCCTGTTCCGCCTGGTCCTGCAGCAAGTCTTCGAACTTCAGGCGCTTGACGGTCATTTTGTCGTCGAGCATGAACGACAACTTGTCCTGCCACGCCAGGGACAACTGAGTCACCACTTTGCCGGTGCTCAGGTGCAGCTGGATTTCTTCGCTGGTCAGGTCCTGACGCTTGCAGCGCACGATGCCGCCGTCTTCGTGGGTGTCGCGCAGTTCGCACTCGTCCAGCACAAAGAAGTCGTCCGCGGCTTTCTGGGTCTTGACCCAGTCAGTCATGGTGGCGGTCGGGGCCATTTTTACGGTCAGCGGACGTACCGGCAGGGTGCCGATCACTTCACGCAACGTCGACAGCAGGTCTTCGGCGCGTTTCGGGCTCGCCGAGTTCACCAGGATCAGGCCTTGTTTCGGCGCGATGGCGGCGAACGTCGACGAGCGACGGATAAAGGCGCGCGGCAGGAAGGCCAGGATGATTTCATCCTTGATCTGGTCGCGTTCCTTCTTATAGACCTTGCGCATTTGCGTGGCTTCGATCTCTTCGACCTTTTCCTTGACCGCGTCGCGCACGACGCTGCCCGGCAGAATGCGTTCTTCTTTACGGGCGGCGATCAGCAGGAAGTCGCCGCTGACGTGCGCCAGTGGAGCATCTTCGCCTTTGCCGAACGGCGCGACGAAACCGTAGGTGGTCAACTCCTGGCTTGCACATGGACGGGCCAGTTTGGTCTCCAGTGCAGTTTCCAACGCCTCGGCATCAAAAGGCAGATCTTGGGTCAGGCGATAGATAAGCAGGTTTTTGAACCACATGGGGCGAGTCTCTCCTTTATACAAAGGGGGGCATTATTCTCTTCGCGGCGCCATAGGCCAACCCTTCTCTAAGCCTTTGGAAGGCCTGAATAAATTAATTAAAAAAGTGCTTGCCAGAGGTGGGGGTGCTCCGTAGAATGCGCGCCACACCGAAACGAAGGGTGATTAGCTCAGCTGGGAGAGCGTCTGCCTTACAAGCAGAATGTCGGCGGTTCGATCCCGTCATCACCCACCATTCGTTCTTAGTGTTACGCGCAGCGGTAGTTCAGTCGGTTAGAATACCGGCCTGTCACGCCGGGGGTCGCGGGTTCGAGTCCCGTCCGCTGCGCCATATTCGGTAACCTGGAATGCTGAACGCCAGGTCACCACGGAAAAGCCCGCTCACGCGGGTTTTTTTCTGTCTGTTGTTCCCGCGGGATGTATCGTTTCACCGGTTTTCGGATTTATTTGAAAAAATATTCAATTAAATCAACACTTTACGAAAACCTGTGGCATAATGCGCCCCGCAACGAAGGTAAAGGGTGATTAGCTCAGCTGGGAGAGCGTCTGCCTTACAAGCAGAATGTCGGCGGTTCGATCCCGTCATCACCCACCACTTTCAACGCTACGCGCAGCGGTAGTTCAGTCGGTTAGAATACCGGCCTGTCACGCCGGGGGTCGCGGGTTCGAGTCCCGTCCGCTGCGCCATATTCGGTAACCTGGAACGCTGAACGCCAGGTCACCACACAGAAAGCCCGCTTAATGCGGGCTTTTTGCTGTCCGGGATTTGGTAAATGCTGCTGTTACTGCTCGCCGTTGCGGCTGTGTCGGTAATCACTCACGGCCTCATACACCGCCTTACGCAGCCGATTGATCCCGCCAATCGGCCGATGCGCCTCCAGCCCGAACCACGGGTTGAACGACTGGTTATCGCATTGCAGATTCAGCGCCGGCGTGTCGAAGTCCTGTGCCGGCAGGTTGATCTTCGCGACTGTCTCGAACGGCGCATCACTTTCCCGCCACTCAATGCTGGTGTCTTCGATCGGCATGTACTTGTTCGCATCCTGGCGCTGGATCTGCAAGACGAAACACGCCGGAACCCGATCAGTCGATAGCTGTTGATTCAGCGCACTGCGCAGGAAGTTCGGCAGATCCTGATTTTGCTTGGGCAGGGTGTAGGCCGGGCAGCTTCCCGGATCGGGCATGACGCGGAACTTGGCATTGTTTGCGCCGAATTTGTAGGGCGAAACCGAGAAATACGTAGTCTGAGTCGGACTGTCGGGAGCAGGGGAGAGCGTCGCCAGTGCGATAAACAAGTGGCGAACCTGCCACGTGCGCGGGTCCCAACCCGGAAAAAACGCCATCGCCGATTTGCCGTCAGCCTGGGCGGCCACATTCTGACGGTACTCGGCGACATCGCTGACAAAGAAATTCGGATGGCTGAACATCACGAAATCCTGTTCGTGACGAGCCGCCTGGTCGGCCAGCAATTGTTTGCCGGGCACATCGAGCAACTTGATGGCTATGCCCCGCGCGTCGCGGATGCTGTCAAATTGCGGGTAGGCGTTGCCGTTGGACAATCGCACGCTCGCTTGCCAGGTTTTCCCCGGCTCGCTGAACACGCCTTGACGCAATTCCGCCGCCAGATCCGGCAACACCTGAACCTCGGCCCTCACGCAGCCATGGGCTTTTGCGTGGGCATCGCGCAGGTAGCGCGTGCTTTCGCGGTGCTGATCGACGATACGCACGGCGGTCTGGATGATGTCCTGGGTCATCGCCGACTCACCGTCCGGAATCTGTTCATCCGCCGACACCGCGCCGCTGTGCTGCCAGGCAAGCCACGCGGTGGCCAGCGCCCAACTCAACAACCCCAGACCCAGCACCCACAGCAGGAGTTTTCCGAGGAAGGCGCCGAGGCGCAGCCAAAGGGTAATCAACATCAGCAAGTCCTTTTGATGAATTCAGGATTCATGGCAATTGCGCCTCCAGCGGGCCGCCCAGCACTTTCAGGTATTCCAGCAACGCCCAGCGTTCCTGGGGTTGCAGCAAGCGGCCAATCACGCCGTTGCCACGCTCACCGGCGCGGAACTCGTGACCACTGTTGTGGTTGCCGGTGATGCGCGTGTCGAACACAAAGCCGTTGGTAAAGGCCTCGGTGCGATAGCCCAGGTGTCTGGGGTCGTACTCGAAGGTGCCTTTATAGAAGGTGGTGGAGCGCTCATCCTGAGGCGACAGCAATTGGTAAATGCTCGGCACCGAACCGTTGTGCAGAAATGGCGCGGTGGCCCACACACCCGCCAGTGGCCGGGCTTTGTAGGCACGCAGCTCCTGAACACCGATAGGCAGGCCGAAGCCATCCAGGTCCGGGCGTTCCGCCGGGGTGAGCTTGGCCTCACGGTACGCCCGGTTTTCGACGAAGGCCGTGACGTAGGCCAGTCCCTTGGCCACCGAAAGTTTGCTCAGGTCCAGCGGCTCGGTCGGCTTGGGATGCAGTTGAACGTCGAGTTGCCCGAGTTCCGCCGGATCCCATTGCAACGCCGTGAGATCGAAGCGGTGGTCGGCAATGTTGTTGGCTGCGGTGGGATCGGTGCCGATCGCGGCGACCGGCAGCAACTTGAGCTGCTGCACAGGACGTCCGTTGATTGGCGTCACGCGGGGCACATGACAACTGGCGCAGTTCTCGGCGAACAACGTGCGACCTTGGGCCGCCAAAGGTTTGTCCACGCGACCCAACACCTCTTCCGGCCAAGCGGGCGGCTTCAGGCGTTGCAGGGTTTCTTCGATCAGGTTCAGATCACGAACGCGAACGCTGGAGGGGTAGCGCGCATCACCCGTGAACGGCTGGCCGTTGTCGTCGAAGAAATTCAGAGTCGCGCCCACACCCAGCGCCTCGCCGATATTGCGCGCCATCGGCTGCTGCGCCGAGCCATTCCACTGCACCCAATCGAAGGTCCAGATGTCCCACAGCTGTGGATAATCCACTGGGGCGTTGGCCACACGGTAGTTATCCGGGGTGATCGCGTCACCGAAACTGGCGTTGGCGATGCGTCCGAACGCATCGGTGCGGCCTGGGCCTTCTTCGGTCGGATAGAGCCCGCGATGGGTGTCGTTCCATGCGGTTTTCACGAAGGTATCGAGAGAGCGTTTGAAGTCTTCCCGCAGGATTTGATGCCGAGCGTCGTAGTCCGCGCCCAGCACGTTGCGTGCGAAACGTTCGAATTTCCAAGGGTTGTAATAAGTCGATACCAGACTGGCGACCAAGGCCTGGCCAAAACTGCCACCGCGCAGGGTCGGCACGCTGGGTGGCAAGACATGCTGCGCCGAGCCGCCATCGATACGCACAGCCTGGCCATTGAAACGCAACTCGCCGGTGTGGCAAGCGGCGCAAGTGATGTCGAGAAACTGGTCCGGGCTGCCCGGATTCTGGTGCCGGGCAAACCCCACGGGCAGGTTTCCCGGGTTGTTGGGCGTGGCTTTCTGCGCCGGATCGATCAGGAAGCCGAAGCGCGCGAGATATTCCGGGGTGGCAAATCGCTGTTGCGAGAATGGCAGCTCCAGCGCCTGGAACCAGTCGTAATGCAGGCCTTTGACCTGCGTGCCCTGGGGCGTGAAATAGTAGGTCAGGCGGTCGGCCGCGCTCCACTGCTCCAGGTAATGCACCTGTTGCACCGGGGTATAGAGAGGCAATCTTGGATTGGCGACGTAGTACAGAACTACCGTCAGGCCAAGTCCCAGCAGTACAGCGATCAGAGCCGGCAAACGGAATAAGAGGTGCAAGATAAACATCCTTGTCGATTTGTAGCTCTCTTATGCCTCAGCTGCTTAGGTGGCGGCAAGTGGCCATTACGCCAAGTGTTGTAGGAACCGGCGTCGGCGCTTGCGGGATCAAGATGACAGAAACTTCATCCAGCCCATTCCCGAAATGCTTTAAAAGACCTGAACTTATCAGAAGTTTCCTGCTCTCATGCCGGTAGCCATTGGTCGTGGCCGCCTGATAAGCTCGCGGCTTTATTCGATTGCCCTTTAGGCGCATGAACAAGGAAATAGCATGAAACAGCATCGGTTGGCGGCGGCGGTGGCCCTGGTAAGCCTGGTACTTGCGGGTTGTGATTCGCAGACCAGCGTAGAGCTGAAAACCCCGGCGCAAAAAGCTTCCTACGGGATTGGCCTGAACATGGGCAAGAGCCTGGCTCAGGAAGGCATGGATGATCTCGATTCCAAGGCCGTAGCCCAAGGCATCGAAGATGCCGTCGGCAAGAAAGAACAGAAGCTGAAGGACGACGAACTGGTCGAGGCCTTCGCAGCACTGCAAAAGCGTGCAGAAGAACGCATGGCGAAAATGAGCGAAGAGTCGGCAGCCGACGGCAAGAAATTCCTCGCAGAAAACGCCAAGAAAGCCGGCGTAGTGACCACTGCGTCCGGTCTGCAATATGAAGTTGTGAAAAAAGCGGATGGTCCTCAGCCTAAGCCGACCGACGTAGTGACTGTTCACTACACCGGCAAGCTGACCAACGGCACCACCTTTGACAGCTCGGTTGATCGCGGTAGCCCGATTGATCTGCCGGTCAGCGGTGTGATTCCAGGTTGGGTCGAAGGCCTGCAACTGATGCACGTCGGCGAGAAGTACAAGCTGTACATCCCTAGCGACCTGGCTTACGGCGCGCAAAGCCCAAGCCCGGCAATCCCGGCCAACTCGGTGCTGGTATTCGACCTGGAGCTGCTGGCAATCAAAGATCCAGCGAAACAAGACGCCGCCAAGTAACGTCGTCTGCTGCAAAAACAACGCCTCGCATTATGCGGGGCGTTGTTGTATCCGGGGTTTGGCCGCTTGCAAAGAAAGCGAACGGATGCTGTAGGCTGGAGTCATAGGCAGTGAGAGCGTTGGGCTAGCCGCACCTCACCGCCAAGTCAATGAAATCTTGGGTTTTTTTATGTGAGTAAAAAACGCCCGATCTGAGTTGAGCCCTTATAAAACGGGGCTTGCAGACGTGAAATGCAGCTCTGTTCACAAGGTTATCCACAATTTGTGTGGATAACATTTCAGTGGGAGGAAAAGATGAAAGCACCCTGGAATTTCGCTCGCTTCCTGCCACTGGCCGGGCGTCTGTTGGCTAAAGGTCGATTGCCGACCCTGCTATTCGCCGTGGCCAGCAAAAGTGCCAGTGAAGGCGGCCGCCTGGGTAAGCTCAAGGATGACCTGCGGCTGTTGCAGGCCTTGTGCCTGGCCTACTGGCGCGGCGAGTACCGGGCCATCAGCCGCAAATCGATCCTGACTGTCGTGGCCGGCCTGATGTATTTCCTCAGCCCCCTCGATGCCATCCCGGACTTCATCCCGGTATTCGGCATGCTCGACGACATCGCCGTGCTGGCCTGGGTAATGAAAACCCTCGACGACGAACTCAACGCCTTCCGCGCCTGGCGCAATCGGCAGTTGCCGGAGAAGCTGGCCGTGGTCGAACGCCTGCCCGATACCCCGGAGCAACTTCAGCTTCAAGGCCCCAAAGATGACTAAGTGATGGCACTTTCATCTTAGATTGATGCCCTCGCGACCTTGGCCGCTGTTAGGATTACACTTCAAGGGAAAAGTGCCGACTCGCTAAGTGTCGTTGTCCTACGGGGAAGTCATGGATATTCAGATAATCACACGCGAAGGCGAGCCCGAATATGCAGTTGTTCCATGGGCTCAGTATCAGGCTCTACTGAAAGCAGCAGGCATCGAGCAACAACCGCCACGGGCCGCCCCAGAGCGTCCGGCGGCCGCAGCAGACCAGATCCTTCCGGGTCTGGATCAACTCCGCAGTTTGCGCGAAGGGAAGGGCATCGCCATCGAGGCGCTGGCCCGCACGGTAGGCATCAGCCCGTCTTATCTGGCCTTGATCGAAAGTGGCGAGCGTCAACCCGACGCTGCGATTCGCCGCAGCCTGGCCTGGGAATTGACGGTGCCAGGGTGGAGGGATGAATCGTGAGCGTACGCATCAGTCGTCAACATTGGGACGGGTTGTTGGGTGAACTGGACCAGGCGCGCCGCCAGCGCCATCTTCTGACTTATCGAGCGCTGCTGGAGCGTTTGCAGTTGCCCACCCCGGCCATGCAAACCCTGACCGCGGCCCTTGAACACCTGGCCGCCCTGGACGCCAAGGCCGAGCAGCCCTTGCGCAGCTCACTGGTGATCAGCCAAGGCGCCAGCCGCCTGCCGCGCACCGGCTTCTTCGAATGTGTCGAACGCCTTGGCCGGTTCTCCGGGCCGTCCGACGGCGTCGCGGCCGCTTCCTGGCATGCCTCGGAAGTGGTGCGGGTGTTCGAATACGAGTACCCCGAATCTGCGGAGGCCTGAGTGTTCTTACGACTCAAGGCGCGGGCCTCCTACTGGTTGGCCCGCAGGCTGTTTCACTGGTCGTGGTTTGTGAAACAGCCACGGGGCTGGAAATGGCTCGAAGGCCAATTCGCCCGCATGGCCAACCTCGGCGACGTCAGCGCGCAAAGCTTCTATGGCCACATCCTGACCTTTCGTGGCGTTGGCCTTGGTGCACGTGAGGAAGGCGTACGATTGCTGCGCCTGGCGGCGTTGGCGGGGGATGGCAAAGCGGCGTATCAGGTCGGGGTGATCAGTTTGGCGGGCACGTCGAGCAAAGCGCCGGACCCGTTGGAAGCCGCGCGATTCTGGCGGATTGCGCTGAAGGCTGGGCACCCGTTGGCGGAGATCAAGTTGAAAGGGTTGCCGAGCGACAGTGCTTCGCAGTGATCCGATGCTTGTTCAATAAGCAGACGTGGCGCCTGACGATCGTCTGCGAAAAAACACTCGTCCGCGTCTTTCCCCTTGTGGCACCCAATGCCTACCCCTTATAAAAGCCACCTTCACTTTCGAAGTAAAAGGATACGAGCATGAGCGCTGCCTGGAACGAAGGATATTTCACCGACGAAGGCTACACCTACAGCTATAGCCGGGAAATCAATCCAGTCTTCCTGCGCTATTGCTTGTTGCTGCGCGGCATTGCCAGTCTGGAGACCACCGACGGCTATCACTGCGAATTGGGCTTTGGCCAGGGCGTCTCGATCAACATCCATGCCGCCGCCAATCCAGGTTCCTGGGTAGGCACTGACTTCCATCCGGGCCAGGCGGCTCATGCGAGTGCACTGGCGACTGCCTGGAACAGCGATGCGCAGCTGTATGACGACAGCTTCGAACAACTGCTGGCCCGAAATGATTTGCCGCAATTCGACAGCATCAGCCTGCATGGCATCTGGACCTGGGTCAGTCGCGACAACCAGAAATTGATCGTCGAATTCGCCCGGCGTCACCTCAAGCCCGGTGGTCTGCTGTACATCAGCTACAACTGCTTCCCCGGCTGGTCGCCTCAGGCGCCATTACGTCACCTGTTCAGTCTGCACGACCGCTTTGCGACAAACCGCTCCGAACGCCCGGACCAGCGCATAGACGCCGCATTGCAATTCTCTGAAACGCTGCTGGCGGCCAACCCTGCTTACGCCAGCGCGGTCCCGAGCCTGAACGCCAAGCTGCAGAGCATCAAAGGCCAGGATCGCCAGTACGTCGCCCATGAATACTTCAACCGCGACTGGAACTGCATGTACTTCACCGACGTGGTCGATGCCCTCGCATCTGCCAAACTCGACTTCGCCACGACAGCCGTGCCGCTCGATACGGTGGATCCGCTCAACTTGAGCGCAGAAGCCATGGACTTTCTCGAGGGCATCGATCACCCGATCATGCGCGAGCAAGCGCGTGACTACTTCGTCAACCAGAGCTTCCGCCGGGACTTGTACGTGCGCGGTGCCAACCGACTGTCCGCCTCCGAACGCCGCCAAGCGATGCTCAATACACGTTTTGTCCTGCTCCAACCGGCAGAAAGCGTCCCCGACACCGTCAAAGGCCCGGCCGGCGAAGCGTCGCTGCAGGCAGAGATATACGTCCCCGTACTCGAAGCGTTGGCAGCCAACGCCTATGTCCCTAAAACGTTGCGCCAGTTGTCAGCGGCCGTGCCCTCGATGCCTTATGACGACCTGGTCCAGGCCATCACCGTATTGATAGGGATGAGCGCCGCGGCACCGTGCCAGAGCGAAGCGGCCGAGAAACTGGTACAGGGACGCTGTACCACCCTCAACCTGCAGCTATGCAAACGCTCGCTGCTCAGCAACAAAATCCAGGTCTTGGCCAGCCCGGTCACGGGCGGCGGCGTGCCGATCAGCCGCTTTCAGCAGCTGTTCCTGATATCGATCAAACAAGGCAGAAAGCATCCGGCGGAATGGGCGCAACTGGCCTGGAGTGTCATCAGTGAGCAGGGGGAGGGGTTGGTCAAGGACGGTAGGGCGCTGACCACCGCAGAAGAAAACATCGCGGAACTGACCGAACAGGCGCACGCCTTTGCCGACAACTCGCTGTTGATTCTTAAGGCGTTGGGCATCGTTTAACCCATTGAAGTAGTTGATTGATCGTTCCCACGCAGAGCATGGGAACGATCATATGAAACAGATTTCAGGACAGATGGATCAATCTAATCAAGGAAGATAAAAACAATGAAAAAAGCTCTCGGCATCCTGGTTCTAACTTGCCTCACCACCAGCGCATTCGCCAACGATAACCCCATCGGCTTCCAGTCCTCGACGCTGCCAGACCCGAAAAACGAGCGCCCACTGGAAATGGTCGTCTGGTACCCCAGCACAACCACCGCCGCACCGCAGTTGTTCGGCGACAACCCCGTGTTCATCGGCGCCCTTGCCGTACCCAACGCGCCACCGACTGCCGGCGAGCATCCATTGGTGGTGCTCTCCCACGGTTACAACGGCAGCTGGATCAACCAGACATGGCTGGCCAGCGCACTGGCCCACAAGGGTTACATCGTCGCGGCGGTCAACCATCCCGGCAGCACCAGCCAGGACCGAAGCCCTCAAGCCGCCGCACAGCTATGGCAACGACCCGCCGACCTGAGCCGAGCCATCGACGCTGTCACGGCCCAGCCAGAAAAATTTGGCGCAGTCGCCAAGCGCCAAATTGCGGCGGTCGGCCATTCACTCGGCGGCTGGACCGTCCTGGAAATCGCCGGCGCACGTTTCGACCCCGATCACTTTGCCCAAGACTGCAACGCTTACCCAAAGTTGGCCAGTTGCACCGTTTACCAGCAGATGAATCCCGCAAGTACCCCGGCATCCAAAGCCCAATTGGCCGCCGACTTAAGCGATAAACGCATCACCGCCATTGTTTCATTGGACCTGGGCCTGTCACGGGGGATGACCGACGAAAGCCTTGCGGCGCTGCGTGTACCGACGCTGGTCATCGCAGCAGGCGTGCCGTCCGAAGAGCTTCCTGCGCAGCTGGAATCCGCCGACTTGGCCAAACGGCTGCCCCAAGCGTCGAAGCGCTATGTGGAGATCAGTGATGCCAGCCACTTCAGCTTTATGGCGGTGTGTAAGCCTGGGGCAGTGGCGATGCTTGAGGAAGAGGTGCAGGGTGATGGGATTATTTGTGGGGATGGCGATGGCGGGCGATCGCGTGAGGGGATTCAGCAGCAGGTTACTTCGGAGATTGATGAGTTTCTGAAGCGGTCTGAGTCTTAACGTCATGGAATCCTGCCCACGCTGTGGATCAATCCAGCACGTCAGCCTCGAGGCAGCTAATAGGCGTTAGGCCAAGTTTTCCAAACGCAGCTTCCGTCTCGTTACACGCAAACGGCATGCAATAATTTTTTGTCTTGGGAGGCAATTTGGCTAGGTTAATTCTGCAATTGACATACGACTGTAATCCCACTCCACCGCAACGATTTTGGCTAACCAGAACTCACCTCAAGGTGCTTTTGGAAATGCTGTCCAGAGATAAGCCCAGCAGGCGGAAGATTGATAACTACTACTTTGATTTCAATGGCTATTCGCTAGGGTTTAATACGACTAAAGCGAACGCTGGTAAATATGGTTTCGAGGAAACACCTTCTGAAATAAAGAAAATAGTGGAAGGGCTTTTGCTGACGTAATTTGCGTAGCGTTATCTGAGTATTGGTGGGTAGCGTTCGTTGAAGGAACCCTATCCATTTCAGGAGCAAAATCTGTCCCCTTGGCTCTCGGCCTAGGGCAGGGCGTACCGCTGTTCAATAGCGCTGGACGATGCTGATTTCCGCGCGACAAACCACTTAAGATTAAATAAGGAATTTTGATGAATCGTATTTTCGGACTGATTTTGTGTGCACTGGTGCTGCCAATGAGCGGCTGCGTGCAAGGGACTTACACCAAGTCCGTTCAGGTCACCAAGGATGAGACGGGTCGCGTTGTGCAGACCATCGAAACTGAGAGTGTTACGCAAGTGGGGCAGGGTAACGCTATGCGATTAGAAAAAATTAAAGGGGTTCAAAATTAAGTAACGGGAAACCGTCGTCCCATCTCAGAAAAGGGGACTGATCTATTTTTCAGAAAGGGGCGGAAAATAAATCTGTCCCCCTCCCTATGTCCCCCTCCCTATAACCTAGCCACTGCCCCGTTTCACGCTTACCATACGCCCAACTCGTATTACTGCGGCTGCTGAACCCGGTATTCACGAGGACATGATCATGCAAAGAACCCGCGCCTGGAGACGCTCTCAGGCCCGTAAATGTGGCAGGGATAAAGCGGTTCGTCCGCTGGAATTCAAGCCAGAAAAGAACTGGAAGCTGATGTACACCCGTGCTGACAAGTTGATCAGGGCACGCCAACTCGGCATGAGCTATCCCATCCGCAGTACCCGCCAATTGTTGGATCAAGAGTGACTAACCTCCTGTTTGTCTGCAGTCGTAACCAATGGCGCAGCCCTACTGCGGAAGCGATCTGGCGCCGCCGTCCTGGCTTCGATGCCCGCTCGGCGGGCACTAGCCCAAACGCACGTAAACCCATCGGCCCAGCGGATATCCGCTGGGCCGATGTCATCTTTGTCATGGAGCGCAAACACCTGCATCGTCTGCAGGCCGGATACGCCCGCCTGCTTGAACACAAGCCGATTCACTCGCTCGATATTCCTGACGACTATCGTTATATGGATCCTGAGTTGGTGGAGATACTCGAAGATGCCGTGACACCCTATCTTTCTTCTTAGACTTCAAGCGCAAACGCCGGACAACAGCGGGCGCTTGAAACCACGGTAATACGATGAAGAAAAAAGCAAGAATGACTGCACTTCTGACCGGTGAAGCGGCCGTTCAGCCTGAGCCTTGCCGCAAGTTTGACCCTGATCGTATGACCCGAATACCCGATTGTCCGTCGATCATCGACGTGCTTCGCCGTATCAAATACGGTGGGCCAGAATGGGCGCGTCGTCACGTTACTCTGTGGTTCCCCGGACCATCCAATGCCTGGGCAATGGTGTACTTGTTTCAAGACGGCAGCGACCCGTACTTCGACTTCATGTACACCCACAAAGAACCGCCTGATGAAGTGTTGTCTGCGCTTCTAGAGATGTACCCTCAGTGCACCGTTATCGATTGGTCGCCCGGTCGTTTGGCTTGTATCAGCGCCCCTGGGGCGGATATTGAGGCGCTGGTCAACATCATTCAGGCTGTCGTTGAAACCGTTTGGGATGAGCACATCACGGTCGTCAATGCTTCGTATGAGGAAATGGCTACAGCGTGACCCAAGAGCAGACGGTCCGAACATCAGTCTGAGTGGGTGGTGGCCATACACCTCTTCACGTGCGCGGTCAGTCCATTGAAATCCTCGAATGCCAGATCCCGAAAGCCAGGCTTCTCTCGTTCGAGGTATTGCCAGATTGGAAGGTTCGCATTCGCTGCCAGGCGCTCGATCAGGTCGGAGCGTTCGAGGCAAATCATCCAGTTCGTGCCGGGCAGGGGGGCTCTGATGTGGGCAAGCAGCAGCCAGCGCTCACGGCCTTCATAACTTGAAACAGCCGCCTCCAAGCGTTTCATCGTTGCCTCGTCTTCCTGCTCGAAACGAAACACCACCCACGGTAGCTTGCCAGGAAGCTCCACATGTTCGCGACCATTCCAGGTCTGGGCTATCCGCGAACCGTATTTCCGCCATTCGAGAGTGGCCAGATCAGCGAGAAAATTCAGCAGTTCACCTTCGGGAAGCTGTATTCGCGAGATATCGCCACTTTTCATTTGTATTGAGTTCAATAATCGGTTGCTCACCTTTTACACGGTGGATGAGCGGATGCAAAGAGTATCTGGAGCAAGCTCCCTCAATGCAGGGTTTAGAGTGGCTAGGATATTTGGCAGCTTCGCAGGCTAGCGGGCGGTTCCTTCGATAAGATCAAGATCAAAAGATCGCAGCCTTCGGCAGCTCCTACGGGATGGATACCATTTTTCTGTAGGAGCTGCCGAAGGCTGCGATCTTTTTAATTGGTCAATAGCGGATATTTAAATGTGTCTACGAAGTTGGCGGTGGTTCAAGTAAATAGGTATCTCGTTAAGCACCAAAGTTAAAAGCAATAGAGATTCGCGGTCTCGCGCCTTCAAAACGTTGTACTGAATGCATTAGCCACGATGGAAACATGATGAACGTTCCACTTCTGGCGGGATAAGTACAACTAAAACCGGCAGTAAGGCAATCTTCGACTCTCATTCGCAGAGCAGGATTATATGTCGATGCAACCATGCCGCGCGGGTCCATAAATTCCAGATCACCTCCGACAGCTGGATCGTCCTCCCGGCCGCCGGCGTCGACCCAGTAAACCCCTGACCAGAACGCACCAGGGTGGCCATGCAGTGAATTGCTGTGGCCCGCCTCATTCACGTTTGCCCAAGCGTTGAGTTTCCATTCGAAACTGGGCTCGGTTAATCCGTATTGCTCGCTATGAACCGCAGTCAGTTGATTGGCGAACGCTGTGGCAAACCTCACTAAAACCTCGCAGGCTTCTCCTCCCCATTCAGGGAAGTCGTGCGTAGATTGCCAACCACCGTCATTGCTACGTTGCGCGCCGTTGCGATCTTGCGCCATACGATTGATGACGATAGTTTTCAGCTCAGCATTGAGTTTTTCTGCGTCGGGGTACTGGATACTTGCCAGGGGAGTTGCGAACAGTCGTCGGATGTTTATAAGTTCAGGGTCTACTAGATTGTTGCTCGACTGCATTAAGTTTCATCCAGGCTTCGCGAGTTGCGAAAAACTATACTGGATGAAGTTTTTGGCTGATGTAAACCTTTGTTAAAATTTGCGAAGTTGATCGCTTAGTTGCATTAAAGCCAATTCCACATGGTCATGATCAAAGGATGATGATCGTTCCCACGCTCTGCGTGGGATTGCAGCCCGTGACGCTCTGCGTCGCATTGGTGTACGGCTCGACATCAGCAGTGGGCTTGGAACGCGGAGCGTCCCTGGAGGCATTCCCGCGCGGAGCGTGGGAACGATCAGGTTAGCGATGGCCGGCGATTAGTGTGTCTTTGGCTTCGGGCACCGCGAGGCTATCAATCACATGCACGCTGTACCCCGGAACATTCTTCGCGTGATGCTTGGCCTGTGACGCCATCTCGGCCAACTGGCTAGCATCGAGTTGTCCACAGGCCTCCGGGTGCAAATGCACCACGCCGATGGACAACGACAGCAGAGGAAATTCCTGCCGCACACCTTGGCGATTCGGCGCAATAAAACACCCAGCCTCCAGATGTTCAGCGCGATAGAACCGCCGGCATTGGCTATGAAAATCATCCAGCAACTGGTTCAACCGTCTGCGCCAATCCTCCGGCCCAAGCACCAGCAAAAAGTCATCACCGCCGATATGTCCGACGAAGTCGCGGGAAGGATCAACGCGGTCATTCAGACATTGCGCCAGACACAGTAGGACTTCATCCCCCCGGCCGTAGCCGTAGATATCGTTGAAGGGTTTGAAGCTGTCGATGTCGACGTAGCAGATCACCGATTCCCGCGCTTGTTGCAGCAGGCGTGTCAGGCATTGCTGGATCGGCACGTTGCCGGGTAACAGGGTCAGCGGGTTGGCGTAGCGGGCTTGTTGGATCTTGAGTTCAGTAATCAGCTTGAGCACGTCGATGACCCGGCCCAGCCCCAGATAACCGCCGTTGAGGGTGATGATGAAGTCTTCTTCGATGCGTTGCCGGGCGCGGCTGGTGATCAGGCGGCTGACTTGTTGCAGTGACTGGCTCATTTCCACGGCGAGGAAGTCGTCGTTCATCAAACGGCTGATGGGTTTGCGGGCGAACAGGTCGGTGGCAAAGGGCTTGAGCAGTGCGTCGGAGAGCGAATGGCGGTGGACGATGCCGCAGGGCTGGCCTTGCTCGTCGAGCACCGCCAGGGAGTTGAGATTGGCTTGGCGGCGGAAAGCTTCCAGCACCTCGGCTGTCGGCGTGTCGCGGTCCACGGCCGGTTGGTCGTTGAGCAGGGCGCTGAGGTCGCTGCTTTCGTCGTTCAACGCCACCGCCGTGCTTTCCTGTTTGGGCATCAGAGCCCGAGCGTCCCGGGGCGGATGTTCCTGGGGGCGGCAAAGCAGATAGCCCTGCACCAGATCGACACCCATTTCGGTCAGTACCGCGAGTTCTTCCGGCAACTCGATACCTTCGGCGATCACTTGCGCACGGGAAGCCTTGGCGATTTGCAGGATCGAACCGACGAACTCACGCTTGAGCGCGTCCTGGTGGATGCCGTCGATGAAGTGCCGATCAATCTTCACGTAATCCGGCCGCAGCTCGGACCACAGTCGCAAACTCGAATAGCCGGCGCCGAGATCGTCCAGCGCAATGGAAAACCCCATCGCCCGGTAGTGATGCAAGGCGTTTTGCAGCAACTGAAAATCATCGGTCGGGGTTTGCTCGGTGAGTTCGATCACCACCTGGCTCGGTGGAATGCCGAAGTCCTGCAGCAGTTGCAGGGTGCGACCGGGTTGGTGTGAGGTTTCGAGCAGGGATTCCGGCGACACGTTGAGGAACAACTTGCCCGGCAGTTGCTGGTCGTTGAACCGCCGGCATGCGCTCTGGCGGCAGGCGATTTCCAGCTCACTGAGGCGCCCGGCCTGACGGGCCACGGCGAACAGGGCGATGGGGGAGTGCAGCGGGCTGTTGGAGGGGCCACGGCTCAGGGCTTCGTAGCCGATGATTCGTCGTTCAGAGAGGGAGATGATCGGCTGGAACAGGCTGTGCAAACCGCTTTGAGCCAGTATTGAACTCAAGGCACTCAGCTGTTCGGTCGTGGTCATGGCGATCTCTGGCGATAAAAAAAGGACTGGGAGCAGCTAGCTCCCAGTCCTTCATTTCACGACAGAATGATGACTGTTTGATGACGCTCCGGGGAGCGTCAGCATTAAATTGCCATCATCTTAGTGCTTGGCCACCTGATTGCTCAGTTTCAAGTAATCCAACAACACTCGCCCGGTTTCGCTCAGGTAAGCATCGTCTTCTGGCTTGATCTTGTCCGGCTCGGCCGCGATCGCATCTTCGTCTTCTTTCTTCAGCTCTTTGAGCGGTTCTTCGCCCTTTGCCTTGCGACGGATGTTTTCCATGACCAGTTGCTTGGCTTCGATGTCGGCATGTTGCTTGCGACGATCGGCTTCGTTGAGGCTGACGGTTTTTTCTTCCATCAGCTTCTGGGCCAGGGCCAACTTGTCACGGATAAACACGAACTCGGCATCTTTGGCCGAACGCGCGTCATGCTCGGATTTGAGCTCGGCGATGTAAGGCTTGAACGGGTCGGTCGCCGGTTTGATCGAGGCCTTGATGGTGTCCCACGGCATGGCTTCCGGCAGTGCGCTTTCGCCGATTTCCTTGGTGTCGATGATCGACGGGAAGTCCACGTCCGGCAGTACGCCCTGATGCTGGGTGCTCTGGCCGGAGACCCGGTAGAACTTGGCCAGGGTCAGTTTCAGTTCGCCATGGTTCAGCGGCTGAATGGTCTGCACGGTGCCTTTGCCGAAGGTCTGGCCGCCGATGATCAATGCGCGGTGGTAGTCCTGCATGGCGCCGGCGAAGATCTCCGAGGCCGAGGCTGACAAGCGGTTGACCAGCAACGCCATCGGGCCTTTGTAGAACGCACCTGGATTTTCGTCTTCCAGCACGTCGACCCGGCCATCGGCGTTACGCACGAGTACGGTCGGACCTTTGTCGATGAACAGACTGGTCAGCTCGGTGGCTTCCTGCAAGGAACCGCCGCCGTTGTTGCGCAGGTCGATGACCACGCCGTCGACCTTGTCTTTCTGCAACTCGGTCAGCAGCTTCTTGACGTCGCGAGTGGTGCTCTTGTAGTCCGGATCGCCAGCGCGGAACGCCTTGAAGTCCAGGTAGAAGGCCGGGATCTCGATGACGCCGAGTTTGTAGTCCTTGCCGTCCTGTTTCAGGTTGAGGATCGACTTTTTAACGGCCTGATCTTCAAGCTTCACCGCTTCGCGGGTGATCGGCACGATTTTGCTGGTCTGGTCGTTCGGTGCGTTGCTGGCCGGAATCACTTCCAGGCGCACCACGGTGCCTTTCGGGCCGCGGATCAGCTTGACCACTTCGTCCAGGCGCCAGCCGACCACGTCGACCATCTCTTTGTTGGCCTGGGCCACGCCAATGATCTTGTCGGCCGGGGCAACCATTTTGGTCTTGTCGGCCGGGCCCGCAGGCACCAGGCGCACGACTTTGACCTGGTCGTTATCGCTCTGCAACACGGCGCCGATGCCCTCGAGGGACAGGCTCATGTTGATGTCGAAGTTTTCCGCGTTATCCGGTGACAGATAGTTGGTGTGCGGATCGTAGGACATGGCGAAGGTGTTGATGTACGCCTGGAAGATGTCTTCCGGACGGGTCTGGTCAAGGCGCGCCAACTGGTTCTTGTAGCGCTTGGTCAGGGTTTCCTGGATCTGCTTGGAATCCTTGCCGGAGATCTTCTGGCGCAGCACTTCGTCCTTGACGCGTTTGCGCCACAGGTCGTCCAGCTCGGCGGTGGACTTGAGCCACGGGGCATCCTTGCGATCGATCAGCAAGGTTTCCTTGGTGGTGAAGTCGATTTTGTCGACGCCCTTGTTCAGCTCGGCAAGGGCAAAGTCCAGACGCGCTTTGACGCGGTCCAGGTAGCGCTTGTAGATGGTGAACCCGGCATTCAGGTCGCCGCTTTTGAGGAAGTCGTCAAACTGGGTTTTCCACTTGTCGAATTCGGCAATGTCGCTGGCCATGAAGTAGCTGCGCGACGGATCCAGCAGCTTGAGATAGCTGTCGTAGATGATCGCGGAGCGCGCGTCATCGAGCGGCGGCTTGCTGTAGTGATGGCGCTTGAGCAGCTCGACGACGTTCAGACTGGCGATTACTTCGTCACGATCAGGCTGAAGGTTGTCCCAGCTATTGGCTGCAAACGAATTGCTCGACAACGGCAATAAGCCGATACCGATAAATAGGGCTAGGGCGGTGCTGGGAAACAGTTGCTTCATGCTGATTCGACGCGGGGACAATTGATCACGCATATTAGGCCGTCTTTGAAGTCGCCGGTTCCACAAAGGGCCGGTCACATAATGCAAGAAAGCCCGGCGCTACAGCTACGGGCTCAGTCCAGACTCACTATGGAGGCACTGTGAAAGCATTGCAAGGCGTTGACGGTCAAGTGGAGTGGGTTGAAGAGCCGAGTCCTACATGCGATGTAGGACAAGTTCGCATCCGAGTGGCGGCAGCGGGCCTCAATCGCGCCGATTTGTTACAGAAAGCTGGGCTTTATCCGCCACCGCCGGGAGCCAGTCAGGTGCTGGGTCTTGAGTGTTCGGGGGTGATCAGCGAGGTCGGCGCGGGCTCGTCCTGGCAGGTGGGGGACCGGGTCTGCGCCTTGCTGGCCGGGGGCGGGATGGCCGAAGAGGTGGTAGTCGACGGACGGCATGTGCTGCCAGTGCCCGAAGGTTTGTCGTTGGCCGAGGCGGCGGCGTTGCCCGAGGTGTATGCGACTGTTTGGTTAAATTTATTTCATCTGGCTGGCCTCAAACCCGGTGAGAAAGTTCTGCTGCACGCAGGGGCCAGTGGAATCGGTTCAGCCGCCATTCAGTTGTGCAAGGCGTTTGGTAGCCCGTGCTGGGTCAGCGTCGGCTCCGCCGAGCGTTTGGCGTACTGCGAAGCGCTGGGCGCCCAGGGTGGGGTGGTGCGCACTGCGGACCTGGAGAGCTTGAGTGACCTGGGGCCGTTCAATGTGATCCTGGATCCGGTGGGCGGCAATTACGCGGCGCTGAATCTCAAGCTGATGGCGCTGGATGGTCGCTGGGTGTTGATCGGTTTGATGGGCGGGCGCGAGGCGAAACTGGATCTGGCGCAGGTGCTGGGCAAGCGCGTGCAGTTTCTCGGTTCGACGCTGCGCAGCCGTGACGATCAGTTCAAGGCGGATCTGTTCAGTGACCTGAGCCAGCATGTGTGGCCGTTGTTTGCGGAAGGGCGGTTGAAGCCGCAGTTGGCCAGGGCGTTCCCGATCAAGGATGCCGAAGCGGCATTTGCGGAGTTGGCGAGTAACAAGGTGTCAGGGAAGTTGGTCTTGGTGATTGATGAAAGCCTGACCTAACCCTCGTCACTGATCGTTCCCACGCTCCGCGTGGGAATGCAGCCCGGGACGCTCCGCGTCCCAACAGCGGACGCAGAGCGTCCATTGAGGCATTCCCACGCAGAGCGTGAGAACGATCAGGCGGAGGTTATTTCCAGAGGTGGATCGGCCAGCCGGCCTTCTGGGCATGCTCCAGCAACACCGGGTCCGGATTCACCACGTGCGGGAAATCCACCTTCAGCAACAACGGCAAGTCATTGCGTGAGTCCGAGTAGAAACTCGCGCCTTCGAGGTTTTCCTCTTCCGCATCCAGCCATTCCAGCAACCGGGTGATCTTGCCTTCGCGGTAGGTCAACGTGCCGACCGTGTGGCCGCTGTAAACGCCGTGGGCCACTTCCAGTTCGATCGCGAGAATCTCGTCGATTCCCAGGCGATCGGCAATTGGCCGCACCAGGTGCGTACCCGACGCCGAGATCACCAGGATCCGGTCGCCGGCCTTGCGGTGGGCGGCGATGGCTTTGGTGGCATCGCTGAAGATAATAGGCTCGATGAAATCTTCCACCCAAGGACCTACCAGGTGATCGACCTCTTTCGGCGTGCGCCCGATCATCGGCTCCAGGCTGAAGGTCATGTAGTCCTCCATCCGCAGTTTGCCGTGGCTGTAGGCGTCCATCAGTTCGTTGTTCTGCCGCATGAACGACTCGGGATCGACCCAGCCCAGCCGGCCCATCTGTTCGCTCCAGAGGGTGGCGCAGTCGCCGTGGATCAAGGTTTCGTCCAGATCAAAAATTGCCAAAGCCATTGGGGCGGTTCTCTTCGAGAACAGCTTCAAGCGACAAGCTTGAAGCTGCAAGCGTGAATTTAGGTGGTCAGCAGTCTACAACTTGAAGCTGGCAGCTTGAAGCTTGCCGCTGGATTCAAGCCACCTCACACAGGGCCGTCGGATCGATGGAAAGTGCCAGGCGCTGACCATCGGGATGCAGATCGGCCGCCGAGCGGTTCAGCACATCCACCACCAATTCCACGCCCCGGGCTTCGACCCGGTAGCGAATCACGTTACCCAACAGGCTGTGGCTGCGGATTTGCGCGTCAAGTTCGCCGTTGAGGCTCAGTTCAATGGCCTCCGGGCGAATCGCGATGCGATGGCTGATGGGTCGTTGCAGCAGCTTCGAAGCGGCGTCGGCGTCCAGCAAGTTGTAGTTGCCGATGAAACCGGCGGCGAACACATCCACTGGCGCGGTGTAGAGGGTTTCGGCATCGCCGCTTTGTACGATCTTTCCCTGATTCATCAGGAAAATCCGGTCAGACATGGTCAGGGCTTCTTCCTGATCGTGTGTGACGAAGATCGTGGTCAGGCCCAGTTCGCGCTGGATCGCACGGATCTGTTCGCGCAGGTGCTTGCGAATCCGCGCATCCAGGGCCGACAACGGCTCATCCAGCAGCAACAGCCGTGGCCGGGTGACCAGCGAGCGGGCCAGGGCCACGCGCTGGCACTGGCCACCGGACATCTGGTGCGGATAGCGGCCGGCAAAGTCGTTGAGCTCGACCAGTTTCAACACTTCGGCGACACGTTTGCGGCTGTCGTCGGCGTTGACCTTTTGCATGCGCAACCCGAAAGCGACGTTCTGTTCCACGGTCATGTTCGGGAACAAAGCGTAGCTCTGAAACACCATGCCGATTCCGCGTTTCTGCGGGCTCAGCGGCACGATGTCGACGCCATCGAGCAGGATCTGGCCGCCATCCACCGAGGTCAGGCCGGCGATGCAGCGCAGCAGCGTGGATTTGCCGCAACCGGACGGGCCGAGGAGGGTGACGAACTCGCCCTTCTGGATTTCGCAGTTGATGTCGCTGAACACCGTGGTGCCCGCGTAATTCTTTTGAAGGTGTTGGACGCTGACATAGCTCATTCGCTTTTGTCCTTGTTCAAGATATTGGCCGCCCAGGTCAGAACCAGCACAAAGAAGAAGTAGGAAATCACCAGCGCACTGGTGAAATGGCCGCTGCTGTTACGCATGTTGTTGAGGTATACCTGCAAGGTTTCGTAGCGGGTACCGACGAGGATGTTGGCGAACACGAACTCGCCGAACAGGAACGAGAACGACAGCAGCAACGCCACCATCAAGCCCTTGCGCAGGTTCGGCAGCACCACCAGGAACGCCGCTTGAAAGGTGCTGGCACCGAGCAGCTGCGCGGCGTCCATCAAGTCGCGCAGGTTGATCGCTTGCAGGTTGTTGGTGATCGCCCGGTACATGAACGGCAGCGCCACGGTGAAGTAGCAACCGATCAGGATCCACGGCGTGCCGACCATGGCAAAGGGCCCGGAACCATACAGCTGCAACAGCCCCACCGACGACACCACCGGCGGCACCGCGAAGGGCAGCAGGATCAGGATGTTCATCAGCGCATCGAGTTTGGGGAAGTGGTAATGCACCACGAACAGCAGCGGCAGAATCAGCACCACCGACAGAATCAGCGCACCGACGCACACCAGCAATGACTGCCCGAACGCATGCAGAAAGCGCGGATCGCTCCACAGCTGCACATACCATTTGAAGGTGAAGCCGCTGGGCAGGATGGTCGCCGACCAACTGCTGGCGATCGAGTAGATCAACGTCCCGGCGAGTGGCAGCAACAGAATGGCAAACAACAGGTACACCACGACCCGGTGGTAGACACCCGCAGGCCCTAATTCAGCGCGAGACATGGTAGCTCCTCTTCAACAGCAGCTGATGCACGATGGTCACCAGGGTCATCAACGCCACCAGCACCACGGCCAGGGCGCTGGCCAGGTTCGGATCGAGGGAAATATCGCCGGAGACCATCGCCGCGATGCGGATCGGCAGCACGTTGAAGTTGCCGGTGGTCAGGGCGTACACCGTGGCGTAGGCGCCGAGGGCGTTGGCCAGCAGGATTACGAACGTGCCGAGCAGCGCCGGGGTCAGCACCGGCAAGCCGATGTGGCGCCAGTATTGCCAGCCATTGGCGCCGAGCAGTTCGGCGGACTCGCGCCAGTCTTCACGCAACGCGTCGAAGGCCGGGTAGAGCAGCAGCACGCCGAGGGGGATCTGGAAGTAGGTGTAGAGAATGATCAGCCCGGTTTTCGAGTACAGGTTGAAATCCTGAATGATCCCGGCCTGCTTCAGCATGATGGTGAAGCTGCCGTTGAAGCCCAGCAGAATGATGAACGCGAAGGCCAGTGGCACGCCGGCGAAGTTGCTGGTCATGTTGGCGAAGGCGTTGACGAAGTTGCGCAGTTTCGAGTCGACCCGGCGCAGAGAATAGGCGCCGAGCACCGCGATGATGATCCCGAATACGCTGGACCAGAAACTGATCTCAAGGCTGTACTGGATCGCCTGCAGGTAGAACTTCGAACTGAAGATTTTGGTGAAGTTTTCGATGCCCCAGCCGAACTCTTCCGATTGCAGACTGTTGATCATCACCCACACCAGCGGGGCGATCTCGAACACGATAAAGAACAGTGCGAAGGGCACCAGGCATAACGCTGCCAGCCATTTGCCGCGGAGGATGGAATTCACTTGAGCAGCTCCCGGCACACAGGTTTGTCGTGGGCCACGCCCAGCAGTTCGCAGACGGTGCCGCAGATGTCCGTCTGTTTCGGCGCGGCGCCGGCGTTGAAGCTGAAGGCATCGCCGAGGACGAACAGCGGCACTTCCCGTTCTTCCGGCAGCAGGCCGTTGTGGGAACGGTCGTTGTTCATGCCGTGGTCGGCGGTCACCAGCACTTGGTAATCGGCGTCGAGCCAGCCTTGCAGGTAATCGGCGAGGATGATGTCGGCGGAGCGCGCACTGTTGCGGTATTGCGCGGTGTCGAGGCCGTGCTTGTGCCCGGCGTCGTCGATATTCATGGGGTGGATCAACAGAAAGTTCGGCGCGTGGCGCAGGCGCAGGTTTTCCGCGTCGGCGAACAGGTGCGAATCGGGGTAGTGATCGCTCCAGTAGAAGTGACCGTGCTGGATCGGCAGTTCCGGGTTGTCGGTGTGACGGTCCCGGGCGGCCACGAACGGCGAGCGGTTATACAGCTCGCTGACCCAGTGATAAGCCGCCGCGGCGGTGGTCAGGCCGGCGTCGTGGGCGTAGTGATAGATGCTGCGCTGGTTGGACAGGCGCGAGACGTTGTTGTGGACGATGCCACTGTCGATCGGCGTAACGCCGGTCAGGATGCATTCATACAGCGGTCGGGACAGGGCCGGCAGTTCGCACTCCAGTTTGTAGAGCGCTGCGCGTCCTGCGCCGACGTAAGCCTGCAGATGCCCCATGGCGTGGCGCGCGACCTCGTAATTGAGGCCGTCGAGCACGACAAGGATGACGTTGTGCTTCATAGGGGCAAAACTCCGCAAAACATTGGATATCAACGAAACCTGCAGGAGCGAGCGGTGCGGCGATCCGACTTGCCCGCGAAGGCGCACTTTCAGCCAACATCAATGTTGAATGTCAGTCCGTCTTCGCGGGCAAGCCTCGCTCCTACAGGATCTAAAGCATCATTTCATTTCGACGATGACTTCTTCGTTCCACTTCTGCGGCAGGGCCTTGGAGGTTTTTTCCCACGCGTCGGCATCTTTGATCGGCGTCACGTTTTTGTACTGCTCGTTCGGCAGCAGCTTGGCTTTCACGTCTTCCGGCAGTTGCAGGTGCTCGGCGCGGATCGGGCGGGCGTTGCCTCGTGCCAGGTTGGTCTGGCCGGCGTCGCTGAAGATGTATTCGCGGGTCAGCTTGGCGGCGTTCGGGTTCTTCGCATATTTGTTGATGATGGTGGTGTAGCCGGAAATCACCGAGCCATCGGACGGGATCAGCACGGTGTAATCATCCGGGTTGGCCATCTTGGCTTTGTAGCTCAAGCCGTTGAAGTCCCAGACCACGCCGACTTCGATCTCGCCTTTTTCCATGGTGGCGATGGTCGGGTTGGCCATCGACAGGCGACCTTGCTTGGCGATGTCTGCGAACAGCAGCAGGGCCGGCTGGATGTTTTTCTCGTCACCACCGTTGGCCAATGCTGCAGCCAGTACGCCGTTGGCGGCCTGGGCGGCGGTGCTCACGTCACCGATGGACACCTTGTATTTGCCGGTCTTGAGGTCAGCCCATTTGGTTGGGGCATCGGAACCGTGCAGCAGCTTCTTGTTGACGATGAACGCGATGGTGCCGGTGTAGGCCAGTGCCCAGTTGCCATCCTTGTCTTTCGCCCAGTCTGGAACCTGATCCCAAGTGGAAGGCTTGTAAGGTTGCACCACGCCTTGCTTGACCGCGATCGGGCCGAAGGCGGCACCGACGTCGCCGATGTCGGCGCTGGCATTGTCTTTCTCGGCGGCGAACTTGGCGATTTCCTGGGCCGAGCTCATGTCGGTGTCGATGTGCTTCAGGCCGTAGTTCTTGGCCAGGTCTTCCCAGGTGCCTTTCCAGTTGGCCCAGTCATCGGGCATGCCGACACTGTTGACGGCGCCTTCCGCTTTCGCAGCGGCTTCCAGAGTTTTCAAATCCGTATCAGCAGCCATGGCGGCGGTGCACATGGCAATGGTCGAGCCTAACAGTGATGCCAGGAAAAGCTGTTTCATCCGAAGCTCCTTTGGGCGTTTTCAACGCTGCGATTGCGGTTGTGTTGGTCTAGGTCAGCAATACCTGAGCCAATTTAAGGGGACTGCATGACACTTTCATGTCGCTGGTCGCCCTTCAGGACTTTTATTTGCCCGCAATTGGCGGGTGCCCGGTAAGCGTAGACCATGGGTGAAGCCCCGCAGGGCAAGGCACTTGGCCGATGTATTGCAAGGTTTTGACCGGCGTTGGGGATGACCGTTGGGCAGCTGTCATCTCTCAGTCATCTGCACTGCCTAGGCTTGCAGAATGTTGAAACGAGCCGGTTTTGCCGTGCGGTTCTGCCCCGAAACAGTGCTGGTCTAGTCCAGATAGGTAACGTTGATGCGCGATGAGGCAACAAAAGCGGTGACAGCCATTGGCCAGGTCCTGCAGGAACAGCTCGACCACGGCCTGTTGGCGGCGGGCAGCAAGCTGCCGGCCGAGCGCAAGCTCAGTGAGTTGTTCGGCACCACGCGGATTACCGTGCGCGAAGCGTTGTTGCAACTGGAAGCCCAAGGGCAGATTTATCGCGAGGAGCGCCGGGGCTGGTTCGTCTCGCCGCCGCGCCTGGCCTACAACCTGATGCAGCGCAGCCACTTTCACGCGATGGTCAGCGCCCAAGGGCGGGTGCCGTCCACCGAGGTGATTTCCGCGCGTTTGCAGCCAGCATCGGCGGCCGTTTGCGCCTGGTTGCAACTGCCGGCGTTGTCCAGCGTGATCCAGATTTGCCGGGCCCGGCGCATTGATGGGCGACTGGTGTTGTACGTGGAGCACTACCTGAACCCGCAGTATTTCCCGGGGATTCTCGACTTCGATCTGAATCAGTCGATTACCGAGCTGTATGCGCGGCACTACGATTTGCACTACGGGCGGGTGAGGTTCGAGATTGTGCCGACGTCGTTGTCGGTGGATGCGGCGGCGGCTTTACGGGTGTCGGTGGGCAGCCCCGGATTGCGGATTGCCCGGGTCAATTACGATCAGCATGAGCGGTTGATCGATTGTGACCTGGAGTTTTGGCGCCACGATGCGATTCATGTGGGTGTCGACGTCGTGTGAAGCCCCCGCTCCTACAAAGGCGTCAGGGTTTGGTGTTGGCGTACAGGTAATCAGTCGCCAGCGAAGCCAACGTCCGCACCCCAACCACCAACGCCGACTCATCGACAAAGAACCCCGGATTATGATTCGGCGCCGCTTTGCTCATGTCCTGATCCCGCGGCGTGACCCCGAGAAACACAAACAGCCCCGGCGTTTCCTTGGCATAGAACGAAAAATCCTCCGCGCCACCCACCAGCGGCCCTTGCACCACGTCATCTTTCGCGGCCCAGCGCAGGGTCGGTAGCATCTTCTCGGTCAGCGCCGGGTTGTTAATCGTCGGGTCGTACTTCTCGATGATGGTCACTTCAGCCTTCGCGCCGCCGCTCTCGGCGATTTTCTCCACGGTCTGGCGCACGTCGGCATGCAGTTTCTGGCGGATGCCGTAGTCGTAGGAGCGGATGGTGCCGGTCATGTCCACGGACTCGGGAATGATGTTGTAGCGGGTGCCGCCGTTGATGGTGCCGATGCTGACCACCGACGGATAAGAGGAGATATCGGTGCGGCGGCTGACCACAGTTTGCAGGCCGACGATAGTTTGCGCGCCGACAGTGATCGGGTCGATACCATCCCAGGGGCGACCGGCGTGGGTTTGTTTGCCCAGGATCTTGATGCGCAAGTCGTCGGAGCTGGCCAGGGTCGGGCCGGGGCGGTAGGCGATCTGACCGGCGGGGACGCCGGCCCAGACGTGCAGGCCGAAGACTGCGTCTGGCTTGGGCGATTTCATCACGCCTTCCTCGATCATCATCTTCGCGCCCCAGGTGTTTTTGCCATCCGGGATGAAATCGCTCGGGCCTTCTTCGGCCGGCTGGAAATAGAACACCACGGTGCCGGGCAAGGTGTCGCGCATGCCAGTGAGGATTTTCGCCGTGCTCAGCAGGATCGCGGTGTGGGCGTCGTGGCCGCAGGCGTGCATTACGTCGACTTCTTTATCGAGGTAGGTGCCTTTGGCTTTCGAGGCGAAGGGCAGGTCCGAGACTTCCTTGACCGGCAGCGCATCCATGTCGGCGCGCAGGGCCACGGTCGGGCCGGGCAGGGCACCTTTGAGGATGGCGACCACGCCGGTGCGGGCGACGCCGGTCTTGACCTCCAGGCCCATGGCTCGCAGTTGTTTGGCCACCAGTTCCGCCGTGCGTTTTTCGGTGTTGCCCAGCTCCGGGTGCGCGTGGATGTCACGGCGGGTTTCCAGCAATTCGGGTTCAAGCGCCTTGGCCTGGACGGCGATTTGCTCGCGGGCGCTCTCCAGCGTTGCGGCGCCGGCATGGCCGGCGAGGAGGGTCAGCAAAACTGTCTGGGCAATGCGTGTGAGCTGCATCGGGTTTCTCCTTGGTTATTGTTTTTCTGGCTGCCTTGCCTGTGACCCGAACCTCGCGCCTAAGTGCTATTCCTTCTGCTGCCCGCCGCCGGCTGTCATCACCTGCACGCTCATGCGCGGCGTCGCCAAATCCAGCCCCGCCTCATCCAGATGTCGTTTAAGCGACAGGTTGAACGCCCGGGACACTTCCCACTGTTTGATCGGCGCGGTCTTGAACCGGGCGCGAAGAATCGCGTTGCCGGACTCGAAGCTCTCGACACCCTGGATCTCCAGCGGCGACCAGATGTTGCGCCGTTGCAGCGGATCGGTGCGCATTTTCTGGCCGACTTCGCGCATCAGTTTGATTGCTTCGTCGATGTCCATGTTGGAGGGCACCGCCACCCGGAAGATTGCGTAGCCGAATTCCCGGGAGTAGTTCTTGATGCTTTTGATTTCGCTGAACGGAATGGTGTGGACGATGCCGTCGATGTCCCGCAGGCGCACGGTGCGGATGGTCAGGCCTTCGACGGTGCCCAGGTGACCGCCGACGTCCACGTAATCGTCGATGGCCAGGGAGTCTTCGATAATGATGAACAGCCCGGTGATCAAGTCTGCGACCAGCGACTGCGCACCGAAACCGATGGCCAGGCCGATCACACCGGCACCGGCCAGCAGTGGCGTGACGTTCATGCCCATGTTCGCCAGGGCGACGATCAGCGCAATGATGAAGATCGCCACGAACAGCACGTTGCGGATCAGCGGCATCATCGTCTGCGCCCGGGCATTGGCCAGGCCTTTGCGCGAGCGGGTGAGGGCGTGGTGCACGGCGGTGTCGCTGAGGATCCAGATCAGCCAGGCGAAAATCAGCGTGCCGGCCAGGCTGAACAACTTGACGCTGACTTCATGGCCCTCACCTTCGGTGAAGGAAATCAGTGACATGCCCCAGACCCGTAAACCCAGCTCGATAAACACCAGCCACACCAACAGATGGGCCAGGGTGTAGCAGAAGCTTTTCAGACGCTCGGAATACAACGCGTGACGCTTCACGCCCCGTTGTGGCCTCAGCGAGTGCCGGCGCACCAGCCCGTTGATGACCATGCACAACACCAGCAACACCGTGCAAATCAGCGACTGGCGCAACGCGGTGCTGGTATCGCCCGCCGAAATGAACGTGGCGAACAGCGAAATGCACACCAGCACCAGCGCCGGCACGTACCAGAAGGTGCCGAGGATATCGATGGTGTCGCTGAGGGCGCGGCGGGTCAGGCGCCGGGACAGCGGCTGGTTGCGGATCAAATGCGCGATCGGCCGACGGAAGCGCAGGATGAACAACCCGGTGGACAATGCGGCCAACACATTGGCCACCGTCGCAGCAGTGTGCGCGAGATGGCTGCCGAGGCTGGCCACCAGGCGCGGGTCGCTCAGGGCTTCGCCGAACGCGGCGAAACTGCCGATCAGCCACAGTGGGCGGAACGCCTGATGGCGCAGGATGTACAAGGCGCGATGGCGGTGCGGACCGTCGAGCACGGAAAAGGCGATCACGCAGATCGCCGAGAAACAGGTGCCGACCACCAGCGCATACGCCAGCACCATCGCCAGGCTTTTACCCAGAGACGAGGGCAGCGCGTAGGTCATGTAAACCGTCATCACCAAGGCAATCAGCCACGGCCCGAGTTTGCGCAACGCGAAGCGCAGCATGTCGAGGGCCTTGGGGTGTTGCGGCAGTTCTTCGGTCAGGCCGAAACGCATGCGCACCCGGTGACTGACCCAGATCAGCGCGGCGGCCAGCAGGCTCCAGACCATCAGGATCATGGCGAAGGCAAAGATGATCGGCAGCCATTCGTTGGCCGGCAGCATCAGCGCCGAGAGTTCTTCCTTGGCCAGGTCGAATTCTTCGGACCAGCGGGTTATCGGGCTATCGGCACCGGAAAACTGCTTTTCGAAACTGGCCAGGGTGCCGCCGATCAAGCCGAGTACGCCTTGCTCGGCGGTGGGCTGGGCTTTTTTGGTGACATCGCGCAGCTTCTTCAGGTCCGCCAGCAGTTTGCTGCGCTGCTGGTCGTTCTCCAGGGACTTGATCACTTCGTCGAGGGATTGGCCCAGGGGTTCCTGGGCTTCGGGCTGGGCCTTCGCTGAATTGTTGAGCAGCCCCGGCAAACTGACTGCCTGGGCAGGCGTCATCGGTAGCAGCGTCATGAGGCAGACAAGGAGTAAACAGGGCAGGGCAAAAAGACGAGCGAACACTAGGCGGTCAACCTCGGGAAGAGCGGATCGGCCGAGTGTACGAGCCCGTCAAAATCAATGCGAGCCGGGCGCGCGGATTTATTCGTTGAGTTTGGCCAGGATCTTGTAAACCACGGTGGCCAGGATCATCAGCATGCCGAGCCACATGGCGAACACGCCGGCGTTCTTGTCACGGAAATTGAAGCCGATGGCCAGCATGATCATGCCGACGAGAATCGGGATCAGCATCGCGTGGAACGAGGACATCGAGATCATGGCGACTGCCTTGTCGTAGGGGATAACTTAAGTCTAGGTGGCTTTTCGGCGACCGGTGGAGCGGTGTATCAAAATTGAATCACTTGTGGCGAGGGGGCTTGCCCCCGTTCGGCTGCGAAGCAGTCGTCAATCCAGTCACTGCGGTCTGTCAGGCGGAACGCATTGGATGGTTTGGGGATGCTGCGCATCCCAACGGGGGCAAGCCCCCTCGCCACATAGGTTTTTCACAATTCCCGGGTTATGGAAGCTCGCGGCAGGCGTAGAACGCGCTCAGCACTTTGACCAGGTGCGCCAGATCGTGGCTGCCGCACAGTTCGCGGATCGAGTGCATGGCGAAGGTCGGCAGGCCGATGTCCACGGTGCGTACGCCCAGGTGGCTGGCGGTGATCGGGCCGATGGTCGAGCCGCAGCCCATGTCGCTGCGCACCACGAAGCTTTGCACCGGGACTTCTTCGGCCATGCACAGATGGCGGAAGAACCCGGCGGTTTCGCTGTTGGTGGCGTAGCGCTGGTTGCTGTTGACCTTGATCACCGGGCCGGCGTTGAGTTTCGGGCCGTGGTTGGCGTCGTGCTTGTCGGCGTAGTTGGGATGAACGCCGTGGGCGTTGTCCGCCGAGACCAGCAGGGATTTCTGAATGGTGCGTACGAATTCATCACCCTCAGGCAGCAGGCGACGCAGGGTCTGCTCCAGCATCGGGCCATCGGCGCCGCAAGCCGAGCAGGAACCGACTTCTTCGTGATCGTTGGCCACCAGCACGCAGGTTTCGTCGGTTTCGGTGGTCAGCAACGCTTGCAGGCCGGCGTAGCACGACAGCAGGTTGTCCAGACGCGCACCGGCAATGAAGTCGCCATGCAGGCCAATCACCGCAGCACTCTGGGTGTCGTAGAAGCTCAGCTCGTAGTCGAGCACCACGTCGGCGTTGAGCCCGTGTTCGCGGGCGAGTTGGTCGGTGAGCACGGCGCGGAAGTCCACGCGCTCGTCACCGGCGAATTGCGCGAGGATCGGCGGCAACTCGGTTTGCGCGTTGATCGCCCAGCCCATGTTGGCTTCACGGTTGAGGTGAATGGCCAGGTTGGGGATGGTGGCGATCGGCGCCTTGAAATCGATCAACTGGCTCTCGACCTTGCCGTCGCGGCGGAAGGTCACGCGCCCGGCCAGGGACAGGTCACGGTCGAACCACGGTGCCAGCAGCGCGCCGCCATAGACTTCGACGCCCAATTGCCAGAAACCCTGGCGTTGCAGTTCCGGCTGCGGCTTGACCCGCAGGCAGGGGCTGTCGGTGTGGGCGCCGACCAGGCGGATGCCGCCGTGCAGGGGCGAGTGACGGCCCATCTTGAACGCGACAATCGAGGAGTCGTTACGGGTGACGTAGTAACGACCGTTGGTTTCGACGGTCCACGGCTCACGCTCGTCAAGACGCGCAAAACCTGCCGCTTCCAGACGCTGGACCAGGCTGGCGGTGGCATGAAACGGGGTAGGGGAGGCCTTGAGGAAGTCGATCAGGCCTTGGTTCAACTCTTCGCGCATAAGAAACTCCAGACAGCAATGGGCGGGAGTTTAACGTATTGGCCTGGGGCTTTGGGCATGACGTGTGTCGCCGACGTCAGCCGGCGGCCTCGACGCGTTTTTTCAGGTACTGCATGATCACCCGTTCATCTTCGGATTTGTCCGGCTTGGGCAATTGCTCCGGCCAGCGATTACGGGCGTTCAACAGCTTTTTCTGACTGTTCTTGTCCCAACGCAGGATTTCCCGCGAGGCGCATTCCCACCATTCATGGCGGCAAGCCCCGTAATACGCCCCCTCCGGTGCGGCGCTGCCATACAGCAAGTCGCGACCGACCTTGCGCAGCGCGCCGTTCTGGTGGCGCAACTTCCATTTGATTTTCAGCCGCTGCCAGGCCGACGGAAACGGTTTGACCCGCGGCACGTCACGGCAAAGCTCAACCAGATCCTGGCTGAACTGTTCGCCATGCCGGGAGAAGAAATAGGCAACCATCGCATGGAAGAAACGTTTTTCGGCGAAGTAGTGATAGATGTACTTTTTCGCCTCAGCCACGGGCTTGTCGCGCATCGCGAACGACAACGCAATCTGCTCGATGGTGTGGATGTCGAAGCCGTCCCGGGTCCATTCGTCGATCAACCGGATGGATTCGTCGAACAGGGCGCCGTCACGGTCGGTCACGCCGCACAGGCCACTGTTGTACAGCTTGAAACCGTTGGTCGGGGTGATGCCGTGGGCGTTCAGACACGCGCCGAGTTTCTGGTATTCGGGGCGCTCGCAGACGTACTGCCAGTCGTACTCGAAGCGATCCATCAGGAATTGGCCAGGCTGAATCTGGCTGAAAATCCGGTTCGGGTCGCTGGTGAACAGCGTGTCGGTATCGACGAACAGGGTTTTTTCCGCAAGCTTCAGGCCGGCGGCAATCGCGCAGGCCTTGCGGCGGTGGTGATAGCCGTTTTCGCCCTGCCATTGGGTCAGGGTTTCCTGACTCAGAAATACGGTATCGACCGGCCAGCCAGCATAGTCCTCGGGGCGGTCCGTGAGGATTCGGATGCTGGGACACTTGCCGTTTTTGGCGTGGGACAGTGCGGTCAAGATGCTGAACTTGGCTTCGCGACGGTAAACGTCCTGGTTGCCGTAGATCAGGTAAAGCAGTTGGTTGCGGGTTTTCTTGACGGGTGTTGCCAGGGGATCGGTACAACGCATCCGGATCGGTATCCTTATTTCTTAAAGCGGGCGACTGCTTGTCAGGCAGTGCTTAAAACGGTGCCGGACACTCGAAACGCAAGCGTTCGCCGGTTTGAGGATGGGTGAAGCTGAGCATGCTCGCGTGCAGGCACAGGCGCGGCCAGGCAGCCAGGGCTTGCTCGTGGGCGTAGAGCCCGTCACCCAGCAGCGGATGGCCGATGGACAACATGTGCACCCGCAGCTGATGGGAGCGGCCGGTGATCGGCGTCAGCTCGACACGGCACCAGTCGCCACAACGCTCAAGCACGCGCCAGAACGTCAGGGCGTTCTTGCCGAATTCGTGGTCCACCACATGCCGTGGCTTGGTCGGTGGATCGTAGCGCAGGGGCAGGTCGATGCTGCCGCTGTCCAGTTCCGGCTGACCCCAGGCCAGGGCGGTGTAGGCCTTTTCGGTTTCGCGGTCGTGAAATTGCCGAGACAGTTCGCGATGGGTATCCGGGTCACGGGCCAGCAGGATGATGCCGGAGGTTTCCCAGTCCAGGCGATGGACGATACGCGCTTCCGGGTAGCCGTTTTCCTGCAGGCGGGTGATCAGGCAATCCTTGTTGTCGTCGGCCCGGCCAGGGACGGAGAGCAACAGGGTCGGTTTGTTCACCACCAGGACAGCGTCGTCCTGATGGATGATGTGGACGTTGGACAACGGCATTAAAACAGCCTCGTAACAAACGCCAACGGCGGCTCAGAACCCTGCACCCCGTAGGAGCAAAGCTTGCTTGCGAATCGCATCAACTCGGTGTGGCAAATACACCGAGTTGCCTGGTTTCGCGAGCAAGCTTTGCTCCTACGCGGGGCGCAGGTCTGAGCCGCCGTGGCTCCCGCCGGATCGACTAGCGATCTGGCAGGGTGATATTGAGTTCCAGAATCGAGCAGCTACCCTGGTTTTCCAGGGCGACGTGCACGTCATCGGACCCGATATTGACGTACTTGCGGATCACTTCCACCAGTTCCTTCTGCAAGGCTGGCAGGTAGTCCGGGGTACTGCGCTGGCCGCGTTCATGCGCCACGATGATCTGTAGACGCTCTTTCGCTACCGACGCGGGTACTAACCTTTTTACTGGCACGAAAGAAGTCAAAAAGATTCATTATTTACCTCCAAACAGGCGCTCGAAGAAGCCTTTCTTCGTCACATCGAGGAAACGATGTTCCTTTTCTTTGCCAAGGAGGCGGTCGACCGCATCGCCGTATGCCTGACCGGCATCGCTCTGGTCGTCGAGAATCACGGGCACACCGGAGTTGGAGGCTTTCAGTACGGCCTGGGATTCCGGGATGACGCCCAGCAGGGTCACGGCCAGAATCTCTTTGACGTCTTCAACACCGAGCATTTCGCCGTCGCTGACGCGTTGCGGGTTGTAGCGGGTCAACAGCAGGTGTTCCTTGATCGGGTCTTCACCCCGTTCGGCGCGACGGGACTTGCTGGCCAGCAGGCCCAGCATGCGGTCCGAGTCACGTACCGAGGAGACTTCCGGGTTGGTCACGATGATCGCTTCATCAGCGAAGTACATGGCCAGGTGAGCACCTTTCTCGATGCCGGCCGGGGAGTCGCAGACCACGAAATCGAAGTCTTCTTTCAGCGCCATCAGAACCTTTTCCACGCCTTCGACTGTCAGCGCGTCTTTATCGCGGGTCTGACTGGCGGCCAGTACGTAGAGGTTTTCCAGGCGCTTGTCTTTGATCAGGGCTTGTTGCAGGTTGGCTTCGCCGTTGACCACGTTGACGAAGTCATACACCACGCGACGTTCGCAACCCATGATCAGGTCGAGGTTACGCAAACCGACGTCGAAGTCGACGATCACTGTTTTGTGGCCGCGCAGAGCGAGGCCGGTACCGATAGCGGCGCTGGTGGTGGTCTTACCCACACCACCCTTGCCGGATGTAACCACGAGAATCTTGGCCAAGGTGTTTCACCCCTAAGGAAAAAGGACTTTTAGCCCCTGAAAAACATCTCTTGAAAAACTACTGCAGTCGGACAGCCTTGGCTGGAATCCGGTCCTGGGCGGCATTTACCGGCGGTAAACACTGCTTTTGGCCTTTTTCCTACTTCGTTTGAGCCGTTTTCGCTACGTTTTAGAGATGCTTGGAAAATGCGGCAGTATCCGTTAAAGCCGAATGATGTTCAACACGTCGCCCGACAGGCTGACTTGTACGCCCGAGCCCCACAACGGATCGCGCCGCAGGTCCTCGGAAACCTTGTAATGACCAGCGATGGAGAGCAGTTCGGCGCTCATCTGCTGGCAGAAAATCCGCGCTTTCGTGTCGCCTTTGACCCCGGCCAGTGCACGACCGCGCATCGGGCCGTATACATGGATGTTCCCATCGGCGAGAAGTTCCGCCCCCGGGCTGACCGACGAAACGATGACCAGATCGCCACCCTGGGCATAGATCTGTTGGCCACCACGTACTGGCGAAGTGATTACCTTGGTCGGTTTAATCGTCGGTTCCGGTGGTTTTTCCGGTTTTTTCACCACGACGCCTTCGTTCGGGTCCAGCGGCCGCTCACGGGCACCGGACGGCGGCAGCACCGGCAGGTCGACGGCGATGGCGGCGGCGATGTCCTCGATGCGGCTGGCGCGGATCGCCAGGGTGCGCAGGCCATGGGAACGGCACACGCGCATCAGGCCCGGCAAATCGACGGCGCCTTCGCTGGCCGGGAGTTTGTCCAGGGCCAGCACCAGCGGCGCATTGCTGAAGAAATTCGGCGCCTGGGCAACCTTGGCGGCCAGTTGTCGATCGAGGTTCTCGAGGTCGTTACGGGCCAGCTCCAGCACCGTAATGGCGAGCATGCTGCCCTTCAACTGGAACACAGGATCTTGGTCTAGCGGTTCGGTTTGGCTCATGGTCGGCATACAACGGCTTGTCACTAAAAGTGCCGAGACTTATAACGAGAACGCCCGCAGGCCGCAAGCCGGGTCGAACGATGTAGAATGCGCGGCCATCGTCTTTCCGGAAGCTTTAATGGATCGCCCGCGTTTTCGTCCCGCCTTTCTTTCTCCACGTTTCTGGCCGCTGTGGTGCGGGCTGGGGCTGTTGTGGCTGATTGTCCAGTTGCCGTATCCGGCGTTGCTGCGAGTCGGCCGCCTCCTGGGTGCCTTGATGTACCGGGCGGCCGGCGACCGACGGCGCATCGCCAAGCGCAATCTTGAGCTGTGTTTCCCGGAAAAGTCCGCCGAGGAGCGCAAGCGCCTGCTCAAGGAAAACTTCGCCTCCACCGGCATCGCTTTCTTCGAAATGGCCATGAGTTGGTGGTGGTCGCGCCAGCGTCTGGCCAAACTGGCCCATGTCGAAGGCCTGGAGCATCTGAAAAAAGCCCAACGCGACGGCAAGGGCGTGATTCTGATGGCTGTGCATTTCACCACGCTGGAAATCGGCGCGGCATTGCTCGGTCAGCAGCACACCATTGATGGCATGTACCGCGAACACAAGAACCCATTGTTCGACTACATCCAGCGTCGCGGCCGCGAGCGGCACAACCTCGATTCGCTGGCGGTGGAGCGCGACGACGTGCGCGGCATGCTCAAGTTGCTGCGGGCGGGCCGGGCGATCTGGTACGCACCGGATCAGGACTATGGCGCCAAGCAAAGTATCTTCGTGCCGCTGTTCGGGATTCAGGCGGCGACCGTCACGGCCACCAGCAAATTCGCGCGGTTGGGCAAGGCGCTGGTGGTGCCGTTCACCCAGGAGCGACTGGCGGACGGCAGTGGTTATCGCTTGGTGATCCATGCGCCGCTCGAAGGTTTCCCCGGCGAGACCGAAGAGGCCGATTGCCTGCGCATCAATCAATGGGTCGAAGGCGCCTTGCGCGATTGCCCGGAGCAATACCTCTGGGCCCATCGCCGCTTCAAGAGCCGTCCGCCCGGCGAGCCGAAACTCTACGCAAAACGCGGTTGAACCACCGATCCCCTTAAGCACCATGGAGTGTTGCGATGCGCCCAGCTGAACCGGTTACAGGGTTGATTCTTTCCGGCGGCGGGGCTCGAGCGGCGTATCAGGTGGGCGTGCTGGCGGCGATTGCCGAATTGCTGCCGCCGGGCGCGGACAATCCGTTCCCGGTGATCGTCGGCACCTCGGCCGGGGCGATCAACGCCGTCAGCCTGGCCAGCGGGGCGATGGACTTTCGCGGCGCCATCGAGCGCCTGACCGCGTTCTGGCAAGGCTTCCGCAGTCATCTGGTGTTGCGCAGCGACTGGCCCGGCGTGATCCACCAGGCCAGCCGCTTTGTCAGCCACAGTTTGCTCGGCATCGGCGCCCAGGTGCCGGTGGCATTGCTCAACAGTTCGCCGCTGCGTGGCTTGCTCAACGACAAACTGCAAATGAACGGCATCGCCGAGGCCATCGCGCAGAAGCAGTTGCAGGCGGTGGCGGTGACCGCGTTCGGTTACGAATCCGGCCAGGCGGTCACCTTCTATCAGGGCGGCGGCACCATCGACGCCTGGTTGCGCCATCGCCGGATCGGCGTGCCGACCCAATTGACCGTTGAACACTTGCTGGCCAGCTCGGCGATTCCGTTGTTGTTCGCCCCGGTGAAGATCGGCGAAGAGTTTTTCGGCGATGGCGCGGTGCGCCAGTCGGCACCGATCAGCCCGGCCCTGCACCTGGGAGCGAGCAGGGTGCTGGTGGTGGGTGTCAGCGGCAACCCGCGCGGGGTCGACCCGGAACAACCGTTGCAACGGGCCTACACCGGCCAGCAGCCGACCCTGGCGCAGATTGGCGGGCACATGCTCAACAGCACGTTCATTGACAGCCTGGAAAGCGATATCGAGCTGTTGCAGCGTCTGAATCAGTTCAGCCACTTGATGCCCGATGGCACGCCGACCCGTGCCCTGGGCGTGGCACCGGTGGAAGTACTGGTGATTTCGCCGAGCCAGCCAATCGACGAGATTGCCGCGCGGCATCGCCAGGAATTGCCGGCAGCGTTACGCCTGTTCCTGCGCGGGCCGGGTGCGACCAAGACCAGCGGGGCGGGGGTGTTGAGTTATCTGCTGTTCGAGGCGGGGTATTGCAGCGAGTTGATTGATCTCGGGCGGCGGGATGCGTTGGCCAAGCGCGATGAGTTGTGCCGGTTTTTGGGGTTGGCGGAGCCAGTGGTCGCCGCTTGAGATTGGCGGTGTGGCTATCGCGAGCAAGCTTTGCTCCTACGGGTTTTATGTCGTTCACATAATCCCAGAACGACACAAAACCTGTAGGAGCGAGGCTTGCCCGCGAAGACGTCCTCCCGGACACCACAAACAAAAGACCACAACCCCCACCCACCGCGGATGCGCACGTGGCGGATAGCAGCTGCGGTCTCTTGTCTTCAGCTCATCAGAAGTGGAACTTCACCAGGAAGCTCGTCACGTTCTGGTTGGTGGTAAACGCGTTGGTGTCATCAATCCCGTACTTGTTCTTCCAGTAGTCGTATTCCACACCGACGTACAACTGCTTCTCGCCGAAATTCAGCGCCTTGCCCAGGTCGTATTTGACCTGCGGGTTGAAGTGCAGGTTGGCGTGGTATTCGCCACGGGCGTTTTTGTCGTTGTCGACCACCCAGTCCATGTAGCCATCGATCAGGATGTTCGAGTCACCGACCGGGATGGTGTAGGACCAGACGGGGGTGATCTGCCAGACGTTGTTGCCTGGACGATCGCCATCAGGATGGCGCTGGTAGAAGTTCAGCTGGAAGTAGTCGAAACCGGGAATCGCCAGGTCGAAACCCGGGCCGATCAGGTAAGACTCGGAATCACCTTCGCCGAACTCGTAAGTCATCGCCAGCAAGACGTCTTTGATCGGGCCGAATTCGATCTTCTGGTCCAGGACTTTGCCCAACGAAATGCGGGGCTGGAACTCACCGTAATAGGTGTTCGGGCCGTTGTTGAAGTCCTTGTCACCGTTGTAGAAGATCTTGTCGATGAACAGGAAGTTATCCCCATATTTCCAGGCATCGGCGTGCTCGAAAGTGACGGTTTGCTGAATGTGCGGGTTGACCTTGAAGTCCTTGCCATACAGGTAGGTCAGGCTGTTGTTCTGCCATTGCAGCAGGTCGCCGGCCATCGCTTGGCCCCCGGCCAGCAAGGATCCCGCGAGCATCAGGCTGGTGCACGTACGTTTCATTCGGTTGCTCCCAAAAAGTAGGTGGTTCCACGTTTTTTTTCTTAGGTCGGCGCTCTGGTGTGGCGCCTTTCTTTGCAGCTTTGAAAATTCATCCATTCGGTCAGCTTTGTTGCTGTTAGCAAGAGCTGAGCCAAGGCTTTCGAAAAGCCAAAAAACTCCCGTTCGGCTGTTCGAAAACAGTCGATTACGGGAGATTTTTGAATGCCTTGCTACCGTCCAGTGCCGGGGTAAGTTGGCTTTCTGGTCAGGAATTAAATCCGGGCTTTTTTTTAGACCGGATTCGGGCGGCCGCGGAGAATACTGACTCCTTGGCCAGGTCTCAAGTGCCCCGCAACAGCGCACCGACGACAGGTTTGGGGCACGGTTGGCGGCGGGTGGCCTGGCGTCGCAAAACGACAGACTTGAGGGGGTAAAAACCATCTGGTGCTTCCTCTTGTTTTTATTGTTGAGGCGCAGGCAGTTGCTGGCTGCCACAGGGCAGCCAGGTCACAGGTTTCGATCAGTGCGGGTGGGCGGCGCAGTCGTTGATGGCTGCGCGCTCTTTACCGCCGAGAATGTTGAACAGCAGGTTCAGGGACAGGGCACTCAAGGTCGCCATGGCGATGCCGCTGTGGGTGATCGGGCTCATCCACATCGGCAGGTGCGCGAAGAACTCCGGACGCACCACCGGGATCAGGCCCATGCCAATGCTCACCGCCACCAGCAACTGATTGCGCCGGTCGCCGATGTCGGCTTCTTGCAGGATCTTGATCCCGGTCGCCGCGACCATGCCGAACATTGCAATCGCCGCGCCGCCGAGGACTGCCGGGGGAATCGACGCCACCAGGAACGCCGCTTTCGGCAACAGGCTGAGCATCACCAGCAAGCCACCGGCGACGATGGTCACCGAGCGGCAGCGCACGCCGGTCATCTGCACCAGGCCGATGTTCTGCGCGAAGGAGGAGTGGGTGAAGGTGTTGAAGAATCCGGCGAAGAACGAGGCCGCGGCGTCACACAGCAGGCCGCGACGCAGCATCCGTGGGCAGACTTCGCGGTCGGTGATCTTGCCCAGGGCGAGGAACATCCCGGTGGACTCGACGAAGATAATCACCACCACCAGGCACATGGACAGGATCGGTGCGAGTTCAAATTTGGGCATGCCGAAATGCAGCGGCGTGACGATCTGCACCCACGGCGCCTGGGCCATGCCGCTGAGGTCGACCATGCCGATCACCCCGCAGAGCACGTAGCCCAGGCACATGCCGATCAGCACGGAAATATTGACCCAGAACCCGCGCATAAAGCGGTGGACCAGCAGAATCGTGGCCAGCACCAGTGCGGCGATGGCCAGGTAAATAGGCGAGCCGAATTGAGCGGCGCTGGCGCCGCCACCGGCCCAGTTCACGGCCACGGGGAACAGCGACAAACCGATCGAGGTGATGACCGTGCCGGTCACCAGCGGCGGGAAGAAACGCACGACTTTGGACATGAACGGCGCGATGAGCATGCCGAAGAACCCGGCGGCGATGGTCGCACCGAAGATCCCTTGCAGGCCGATGCCAGGCATGCCGGCCATGGCCACCATGCTGCCAACCGCAGCAAAACTGGCGCCCATCATCACCGGCATGCGAATGCCCATCGGGCCGATGCCGAGGGATTGCACGATGGTGGCGATGCCGGCCACCAGCAGGTCGGCGTTGATCAGGAAGGCGATTTCTTCACGACTCAGGCCAGCGGCCTGTCCGATGATCAGCGGCACCGCGATGGCACCGCCGTACATCAGCAGAACATGTTGCAGACCGACCAGGATCAGTTGCAAAAGGGGCAAACGCTGAATGGCGGGTGCGTCGGGGATGCGCGCTTCGGATAGCTCGGACATGCAACACCTCGGATCTTTTTTATTCTTGTGATTTTTGTATCAGGTGACCGCGGCGCGGCCGTTCGCGGGCAAGCCTTGCTCCTACAGGTCAGCGTGGACCTTGTAGGAGCGAGGCTTGCCCGCGAAGCTTTTCAGCGATTAATTGGTCTGGGCTCCCTGGTTGATCCACGCACCAATCAGGTCACGTTCCTGTTGGGTCATCTGTGTGATGTTGCCCAGTGGCATGATCTGGCTGGCGACGGCTTGCGCCTGGATCCGCGGGGCCAATTGCTGGATTTGTTGCGGGGTGTCGAACATCACGCCGGCCGGGGCTGCACTGAACAGCGGGCTGGTGGGTTTGGCCGAATGACACACGGCGCAGCGTTCCTGAATCACGCTGTGCACCTTGTCGAACGCCGGGCCCTGGTTCGATGCTTGCGCCGGTGCGGCGGCTGGAGCTGCAGGTTTCGCCGCTTCAGGTTTGAGGCCTCCACCGACGGCGGTTTCCGGCAACGGTTGGTACTCGATGGTGCCAGGGGCCTTGGCCACTTCCGGTGCGCTCGGCATTTGCGCCGGGCCCGTCACGTAGGCCAGGCTGATCATGCCGACGGCTGCGACCGGCAGGGTCCAGGCAAACTTGTGGCTGTCGTGGCGGGTGTTGAAGTAGTGACGCACCAACACCGCCAGCACCGCGATCCCGGCCAGGATCAGCCAGTTGTATTGGCTGCCGTAGGTGCTCGGGAAGTGGTTGCTGATCATGATGAACAGCACCGGCAAGGTGAAGTAGTTGTTATGCCGCGAACGCAGCAAACCTTTGGCCGGCAGCGCCGGATCGGGCGTGCGGTTCTCGGCAATCGCCGCCACCAGTGCCCGTTGCGCCGGCATGATGATGCGGAACACGTTGCCGACCATGATGGTGCCGATGATCGCGCCGACGTGCAGGTAGGCACCGCGACCGCTGAACACTTTGCTGAAGCCGTAGGCCGCCGCAATGATCAAAACGAACAGGATGCCGCCGAGCAGGGCAGGGCGTTTGCCCAGGGCCGAGTCGCAGAGGAAGGAGTAGATGAACCAGCCGATGAACAGCGAGCCGATACCGATGGCCACGCCTTCAGGACCGCTCAGGGTGCTGCCCGGTGCCAGCAGATAGAGTGTCGGGTTGGAGTAGAACACCACGCACAGCAGCGCGATCCCCGACATCCAGGTGAAGTAGGCTTCCCATTTGAACCAGTGCAGGTTGTCCGGCATGGTCGGTGGAGCCAGTTTGTATTTTTCCAGGTGATAGATACCGCCGCCATGGATCGCCCACAGATCGCCCGCCAGACCGCTTTTCGGGTTGACCCGATTGAGGTTGTTTTCCAGCCAGACGAAATAGAACGACGCACCGATCCAGGCCACGCCAGTAATCATGTGAACCCAGCGCACGCTCAGGTTCAGCCATTCCAACAGATGTGCTTCCACAGTCTTTACCTCTCGCCTGTCACTCTGTTGTCGAGTGATCAGACCTTCTCTTATTGGTGGGGGGCAAGGATCAACCGCTCATCCTCTTTGAAAAAATGCTCATCGCAGTTATTGCCTGTGCCACTGCGATCAACCACCAGGAAGTCATCCCGCTTTTCGATCGTCAGCACCGGATGGTGCCAAACGCCGCGATGGTAATTAATGCCCTGCCTGCCGTTGGTGACGAAGGCGCGGACCAAGCCTGATACAGGTTCATCGCCAAGTGGCGCGACCACGATCAGAAAGGGGTTGCCGAGCAGCGGAATGAAAGCCTGGCTGCCCAGCGGGTGACGCTCCAGCATGCTGACGGTCAGCGGCATGTCCTGCGCGTCGGCGCGGAAGATGCTGATGATCGCGTTGTCCTCTGGCGTGGCGGTTTGCACCGTCGCCAGTTTATGAAAGCGCATGGTCGAACCGTTGTTGATCATGAAGTGATCGCTGCCGTCGGTTTCGATCACATCACCGAAAGGGGCGAAAGCTTCTTTGGTCAGCGGTTCAATCGTCAGTGTGCGCATGCTGGTCTTCTTTTCGTTGAGTTCTGTTGATCGTTCCCACGCTCTGCGTGGGAATGCAGCCCGTGACGCTTTGCGTCACATCCAAAGCGGACGCGGAGCGTCCGGTGATGCATTCCCACGCAGAGCGTGGGAACGATCGGGTGTTATTTAGCGACCTTGCCCAATACGCGCAGGCGACTCACGCCCCCATCCGGGAACACATTGAGGCGGATGTGGGTGATCGGCCCCAGAGCCTTGATCTGCTCGGCGAAGGTGTGTTCAGCGTGCATTTCCAGTTTCTGCGCGGGCAGCAGTTCGCGCCAGAACAGCGATTGGGTTTCGATCTGGCTGTCGGTGCCGCCCTTCACGAATGCACCTTGAATGGAGCAGGTGTCCGGGTAGTTGCCCTTGAAGTGCAGGGTGTCGACGATAACTTTCTCGACTTCGCCGGCATGACCCAGCGCCACGATCACCCAGTCATTGCCCGGTGTGCGACGACGTGCGGTTTCCCAGCCATCGCCCATGTTGATGCCACGGCCCGGGTTGAGGATGTTGCTCATGCGACCGAAATGTTCGTCGGAGCAGGCGAGGGCGCGGCCACCGTTCAGGGCGGCGGCCAGGTCGATCTGCTCGTTGTCGCCCACCGCCGACCAGTCGCGGTGCGGCACACCGTACACACGCAGACGCGCTACGCCGCCATCCGGGTAGATGTTGAAGCGCAGGTGGCTGAAGGCCTGGTCGTTGTTGATTTCGTGGTAGTGGTGGCTGTTGCCTTGCAGCTCGACGGCGGACAGCACTTCAACCCACTGGGTATTTTCGGTCGGCTCGCCTTCAGCCAGGAAACAGGCTTCCAGGGACGCCGACGGCGGGTAGTTGCCGGTGAAGAATGAAGTGTCGATGTCCACGCCTTTGATCGAACCCGCGACACCCAGGCGAATCACTGCGCTGTCATAGCCTTCGAAGCGCTTGCGGCGCGATTCCCAGCCGTCCATCCACTTGCCGTTGTCATCGAACACGCCTTCTTTCCACACGGCCGGGGTCGGCTGGAACAGGCGGTTGGCATCAGCGAACCAGTCATCGGTGACCGAGATGATTTTGGTGCCCAGGCGGGCGTCGGCCAGGTTGACGAACTTCTCGAAAGGTAAGGCGTAAGCTTTCATTCTTCTTGTCTGCCTTTAATTAGTTGGCTTGGGATGCTCTCGGGGCCCTGGGAAACGCAAGCGTTCATGAGGTTTCTCGGGCCAGGATCGCTATAGGGTCAGTAATCGGAACAGGGCGATCTTGTTGATCTCCGCCAGCGCGCATTTGAACTCGGTGTCTTCCGTGTTGTGAATGCGCGTTTCGAACGCCGCGAGGATCTGATGCCGGTTGCTGCCTTTTACCGCCATGATGAAGGGAAACTTGAACTTGGCTTTGTAGGCGTCGTTCAGCTCGGTGAAGCGCTGGAACTCTTCGGCCGTGCATTGGTGAATCCCGGCGCCAGCCTGTTCATTGGTGCTGGCTTCGGTCAGTTCGCCCTGGACGGCCGCACGGCCGGCCAGGTCGGGGTGAGCGTTGATCAGGGCCAGTTGGCTGGCGTGATCGGCGCTCAACAAAATGTCGCTCATGCGCTGGTGCAGGGTTTCGATCTCGTCGATCGAAGCGTCCTGGCCCAGGTCGAAGGCCTTCTCGGCCACCCATGGCGAATGTTCGTAGATGTCGGCGAACGCGGCGACAAACGCGTCGCGGCTCAGGCTCGATGGTTTGACGGTTTGAAAGGTGCTCATTTCGCAGCCCCTTGGTACGGGTGGGTTTCGTGCCAGTGGCGAGCGATGTCGACGCGACGGCTGAACCACACCTGTTCATGACTTTTAGCGTATTCGATAAAGCGCTTGAGCGAGGCCAGACGCGCCGGACGGCCGATCAAGCGGCAGTGCAGGCCGATCGACAACATCTTCGGCGCTTCGGCGCCTTCGGCGTACAGCACGTCGAACGCATCCTTGAGGTATTCGAAGAAATCGTCGCCCTTGTTGAAACCCTGGACCTGGGTGAAACGCATGTCGTTAGTGTCCAGGGTGTACGGGATCACCAGGTGCGGCTTGCCGGTCGGGTTGTTGGGTTCCCAGTAGGGCAGGTCGTCGTCGTAGGTGTCGCAGTCGTAGAGGAAACCACCTTCTTCCATCACCAGCCGGCGGGTGTTCGGGCCGGTGCGGCCGGTGTACCAGCCCAACGGGCGTTCGCCGGTGAGTTCGGTGAGGATGCGGATCGCTTCGAGCATGTGCTCGCGTTCCTGGGCTTCGTCCATGTACTGGTAGTCGATCCAGCGATAGCCGTGGCTGCAGATCTCGTGGCCGGCCTCGACCATGGCACGGATCACGTCCGGGTGGCGCTGGGCGGCCATGGCGACGGCGAAGATGGTCAGCGGGATGTCGAATTCCTTGAACAGTTTAAGCACCCGCCACACGCCGGCGCGGCTGCCATACTCGTAAAGGGATTCCATGCTCATGTTGCGCGCGCCTTGCAGCGGCTGCGCCGAGACCATTTCCGAAAGGAAGGCTTCGGATTCTTTATCGCCATGCAGGATATTGCGCTCGCCACCTTCCTCGTAATTGAGCACGAAGGACAGGGCGATGCGGGCATTGCCCGGCCAGTGTGGGTGCGGAGGGTTACTGCCGTAACCAACCAGGTCGCGTGGGTAGTCAGCGCTCACTGCAGTCTTCCTTCTTGTTCGTGTCGACTTATTCAAGGTCAGAGTTGTGTGGCAGCCTGGTGTGGCGTCACAGCGATGGGCTGATTGTATACAACTTTATATTCAATTTGTAAGCCTGATTTTTTGCATTTTTCACTGACTGTCATGAATGGGTGTTACTGCAAGAAACCTGCCTGACTGGTCAGCTAATGGATAAGAGGTCCGCTGCACGCATGGTTCGTGGTCAGATTCGCCGGGAAACCTTGTGTGGCGGTGGTGGCGATAAAAATGTCGTTTTTATTGTGTACAATTTTTTTGAAAAGTGTCTTAATCAGTCGCTCGCCGCAGCTTTTCGTGCTCCGAAACGGTGCGGTCTCCTTTTCAACTGACTTCGGGAGGCGCGAGGCCTGACTGCTGTATGCAGGCAGGCGCGCAGAATCAATGGGACGTTTGACTACACACGTTTTGGACGCTGCACACGGTTGCCCGGGCAGCTCGATGAAGGTCGAGTTGTACCGCGTTGAAGGCTCGCAGCTGGAATTGGTCGCCAGCGCGATCACCAACAGCGATGGCCGTGTCGATGCACCGTTGCTGCAAGGCGATGACTACCGTTCCGGGGTCTATCAGGTTCAGTTTCATGCGGGCGATTACTACCGCGCCCGTGGCGTTCAGTTGCCGGAGCCGGCGTTCCTCGACGTGGTGGTGCTGCGGTTCGGCATCTCTGCGGAACAGGATCACTACCACGTGCCGCTGCTGATTTCGCCGTACAGCTATTCGACCTACAGAGGAAGCTAGACTCCCCCAAGAATCTGCGCATAAAGCTTCTTTGGTCTTTTGCCCGCCCACACTGCGGGCTTTTTTTTGCCCTGAGGAATGTGGTGTGGCGGATGACGCCTTCGCGGGCAAGCCTCGCTTCTACAGATGTTGTGCCGTCCGCAATGCCGGTGAACGACACAAACCCTGTAGGAGCGAGGCTTGCCCGCGAAGCTTTTGCCCTTAACGGCTCAACAACGACGCCGCCCCCGCACCACTGAACAACCCCGCGCTGATCCGGTTAAACCAACTCTGTCCTTTACCCGTGCGCAGATACCGAGCCGCGCCATGGGCGCCCAGCCCATACGCCAACTTGCACAGCAGATCGAGCACGGTCCAGGTCGCAATCATCACCAGCAGCTGCGGCAAAAACGGCTGCTCGGCACTCAAGAACTGTGGCAGGAAAGCGGCGAAGAACAGAATGTCCTTCGGATTGCTCGCGCCCAACACAAACGCGCGCCCGAACAGGGCACGAAAGCGCGGTACCGGCGCAGCCTGGGGCACTTCAGCGCCCACCGATGGCTGGCGCGATTGCTGCCAGCTCTGCCAGGCGAGGTAGAACAGGTACAGCGCGCCGACGATCTTCAGCGCGCTGAACAGCTGTTCCGATGCCAGCAGCAGGGCGCCCAGGCCCAGTGCCGAGGCACTGAGCAGACAAATCGAAGCAATCACGCCACCGAGAAACGCCGGGTACGACCGGCGCAAACCGTAGTTCAAACTGTTGCTGATCATCAGCAAAGACAATGGCCCCGGGATCAGGATCACCACCAGCGCAGCGCCGCTGAACAGCAGCCAGGTTTCCAGACTCATCACTTTCCTCCTAATGTGCAAAAGCCCCACCCGACGGGGTGAGGCTGTTTGAAGCTATGACGGGTTACAAGAAAATGAACTTGGCGATGAAGATCGCGCAGAGCACCCACAGACTGATGGAAATTTCCTTGTACTTACCGGTGCCGGCCTTCAGCACCACGTAAGTGATAAAGCCCAGCGCGATGCCGTCGGCGACCGAGAAGGTCAGCGGCATCATGATCGCGGTGACGATCGCCGGGATGCTGTCGGTCGCTTCATCCCATTCGATGTGAGCCATGCCGCTCATCATCAGCATCGCCACATAAATCAGTGCACCGGCGGTGGCATAAGCCGGAATCATGCCAGCCAGCGGTGCGAAGAACATCGCGGCAATAAATAGCACACCTACGGTCACGGCGGTAAGACCAGTCCGACCACCCGCAGCGACACCCGCGGCACTTTCTACATAGCTGGTGACCGGCGGAACACCGACCATCGCCCCGAAAACGCTGGAGGCACTGTCGGCTTTCATCGCGCGGGAGAGGTTTTCGATACGACCGTCTGCGTTCACCAGGTTGGCGCGCTGGGCCACACCCATCAAGGTGCCGGCGGTGTCGAACATGTGCACGAAAAGGAACGCCAGCACCACGCTGATCATGCTGACGTTGAACACGCCGGCGATGTTCATGGCCATCCAGGTCGGGGCCAGGCTCGGCGGGGCGGACATGATGCCTTCGTAATGGACGAGGCCCAGGCCCCAGCCGGCGGCCGTCACGGTGATGATGCTGATAAGGATCGCGCCGAACACCTTGTGGTAACTGAGCACGGCGATCATCAGAAAGCAGATGGCGGCCAGCAGCGGACCGGGTTCGCGCAGGGAACCGAGCTTGATCAGGGTGGCCGGGCTGGCAACGATGATGCCGGCAGTTTTCAGGCCTATGATCCCCAGGAACAGCCCGACACCCGCGCCCATGGCGTAGCGCAGGCTCACGGGAATACTGTTGAGCAGCCATTCGCGAATCTTGGAAAAGGTCAGGATCATGAACAGCACACCGGAGACAAACACCGCACCGAGGGCGGTTTCCCAGTTGTAGCCCATGGTGCCGACCACGGTGTAGGTGAAGAACGCGTTCAGGCCCATGCCCGGCGCCAGGCCGACCGGCCAGTTGGCGTACAGGCCCATCAACAGGCAACCGAGCGCGGCGGCGATGCAGGTGGCGACAAACGCGGCACCGTGATCGATGCCAGCGTCAGCCATGATGTTCGGGTTGACGAAGATGATGTAAGCCATCGTGATGAAGGTTGTCAGACCGGCAATCAGCTCGGTCTTCACCGTGGTGCCATGCAAGCTGAGTTTGAAGAGGCGTTCCAGCCAGCCATTGCGTAATGGCGGCGAGAGGTCCAGCGTCGGGGCTTCGGATTTGCGGCTTTCCACAGCGAATACTCCTCAAGAGTTTTATTTTTATTTCCAGGGCCGGACCCATGAGGGTGGCAGCGGCCCTTTGAGGCACTTGCGAATTTGTTGACCGCTTGGTCAGGAACTCGCACGAAGTGGATTATGCTTTTGTATACAAATAAAGCAAATAATGTTTTTGATTTTGTAGACGAAAGTTTTGGCGATAGGGATATATCGCCTGCGGTGACGCCTTTGCGGGCAAGCCTCGCTCCTACAGATAAACGCATGACCCTGTAGGAGCGAGGCTTGCCCGCGAAGGCGGACTCAAGGTCACATCGTCTGCTGGTTGTTCCCCAACGCCAGATTCACCGCCAACCACCCATCCACCGCCGCCTCCCCAGCCTCGGCAAACACCCGCTCCAGCAACTTCACCTGCTCACGCCGCAATGACTGCTCGAACCGCGCGCCATCCTCGGTCAGCTCCAGCAACCGCTTACGCTTGTCGGCCTCGGACGCCACGCTCTCCACCAGATGCATTTCCACCAATTGCCGCAGCGGAATGTTCAGCGCCTGCTTGCTCACGCCGAGCAACGCCAGCAATTCCTTCACGCTCAGGTTCGGATAACGGGCGATGAAAAACACGATGCGTTGATGCACTCGGCTCAAGCCACGACGCTCAAGCATTTCGTCGGCCTTGGCGGTGAACGCCTGGTAGCCGAAGAAAAACGCTTCCATGGCGTGTTGCTGAGTTGTGGGGTTTTTAAGGTCAAGCATATTGACGTATCCGCTCAAGCTGTCGTAATTTCGGTCAATCAGTTTGACTCATTTTCTTCTAGCCTCGCTACCGGTGACCCCATGGCTTTTTCCGAACGTGTCTCGCGCCTTAAAAGTTCTTTGATCCGAGAAATCCTCGCCGCCGCCCAGCGCCCAGAGGTGATGTCGTTCGCTGGCGGCTTGCCGGCCGAAGCCATGCTGCCGAAGGTCGAGTGGGCCGACATGCCGTTGTCCATGGGCCAATACGGCATGAGCGAAGGCGAGCCGGCACTGCGTGAAGCCCTGGCGGCCGAAGCGCGGGCGTTGGGCGTACCGTGTGAGGCGAGCCAGGTGTTGGTGGTCAGCGGCTCCCAGCAAACCCTCGATCTGGCGGCCAAGCTCTATATCGACAAAGGCACCGAGATCCTGCTGGAAGCGCCGACCTATCTCGCGGCGTTGCAGATTTTCCAGCTGTTCGGCGCCGACTGCATCACCGTGCCGCTGGAGGCCGATGGGCCCGACCTTGCACAAATGCGCGCGCGCCTGGAAAAACATCGTCCGGCGTTTATTTACCTGATCCCGACTTTCCAGAACCCATCGGCCGTGCGCTACAGCGAAGCCAAGCGCGATGCGGTGGCGGCGCTGCTCGATGAGTTTGGCGTGACGCTGATCGAAGACGAGCCCTACCGCGAACTGACCTTCGACGGCGCCAGCGCCACGCCAATCGTCAGTCGCTTGAAAACCGCCAGTTGGATCTACACCGGCACCGTATCGAAAACCCTGCTGCCGGGCCTGCGGGTTGGTTATCTGATCGCCAGTCCGGACCTGTTTCCGCACTTGTTGCGGCTCAAGCAATCGGCGGACCTGCACACCAATCGGGTAGGGCAGTGGCAGGCGCTGCAATGGATCGGCACCGAGAAATTCCAGCAGCATCTGAGTGAGCTGCGGGCTTTCTATCGGATGCGTCGGGATGCCTTCCAGTCGGCACTGAAAACACATTTTTCCGATCTGGCGGATTGGAACGTGCCGCAAGGCGGGCTGTTTTTCTGGCTGACGCTCAAGCAACCGCTGGATACCCGCACGTTGCTCAAGACGGCCTTGGCAGCGGACGTGGCGTTTATGCCGGGCGAACCGTTCTTCCCTGATCCGGATAACAATCCCGGCCATTTGCGGCTGAATTTTAGTCACATCGACCCGGCGCGGCTGGAAGAAGGCCTCAAGCGGTTGGCGGCGGTGGTGAGGCAGGCCCAAGCGGCAAAGGCAGCCTGAAGTCATAAAAAACCGGCTTGAGGGCCGGTTTATTTTTATCTGGGATTTGCGGTGGCAGGGCGGGCCTCATCGCGGGCAAGCCTTGCTCCTACAGGTTGGGAGTGATCGCAAAATGTGAGCAGCGCCACCAATCCGTAGGAGCAAGGCTTGCCCGCGATGGCGTCCGCAAAAACGCCACTGAAAAATCAGGCCGCAGCGAAGCGCTTATCCAGATAATCAATAATCACCTTGGACTCATACATCCAGGTGGTCTGCCCATTCTCTTCAATGCGCAGGCACGGCACCTTGATCTTGCCGCCGTGATCCAGCAACGCCTGGCGATCCTGCTCGTTGTTCTTCGCATCGCGCAGCGCCACCGGTACGTTCAAGCGGCGCAAGGTGCGGCGGGTCTTCACGCAGAACGGGCAGGCGTGGAACTGATACAGGGTCAGGCCCTTGGCGGCGTTGTTGACCTGGGCCTGGACCTCGGCCGGGCGCTGCTTTTTGCCCGGGCGGGTGATGAAGTCGATGAAGATGATCAGTTGGCCAAGGCCGACACGAAGCGCTTTTACGAACACGTTGAAAGCCTCACGGTGGGAATCAAGAAAGGCGCGCAGCTTACCTGATTTTTCACAGGCGAAAAAAAACCGGCGATGAATGCCGGTTTTCTTAGTGCTGCGGATTACTTGATCAGGCTGAGAAACTCGCTGCGGGTGGCGGCGTTTTCCCGGAACTCACCGAGCATCACCGAGGTGATCATCGACGAATTCTGCTTCTCGACACCGCGCATCATCATGCACATGTGCTTGGCCTCGATCACCACCGCAACGCCCAGGGCGCCGGTGACTTGCTGGACCGCGTCGGCGATCTGGCGGCTGAGGTTTTCCTGGATTTGCAGGCGACGCGCATACATATCGACGATCCGCGCGACTTTCGACAGCCCCAAGACCTTGCCGCTCGGGATGTAGGCGACGTGGGCCTTGCCGATGAACGGCAGCAGGTGGTGTTCGCACAACGAGTAGAGCTCGATGTCCTTGACCAGCACCATTTCGCTGTTGTCGGAGCTGAACAAGGCACCGTTGGTGACTTCTTCCAGTGTCTGTTCATAACCGCGGCAAAGGTACTGCATGGCTTTGGCGGCACGCTTTGGCGTGTCGAGCAGGCCCTCGCGGGACACGTCCTCGCCCAATTGACCGAGAATCGCGGTGTAATTCTGTTCCAGGGACATGAAACTACCTGTGGGATTTTTCGCAAAGGGCAAGGGTACGGTGGCAAACACGGCGCTGCAAGCGTGGCGCGACAGCTTTACTCGTCGCGACCTTCCATCATGGTGCGTTTGAGCAGCACATAAACCGCGCCGGCGCCGCCGTGTTTGGCCTGGCACGAGGTGAAGCCGAGCACTTGGGAATGCTGGCGCAGCCAGGTGTTGACGTGGCTTTTGATCATCGGCCGCTTGCCGTCCAGGCGCACGGCTTTGCCGTGGGTGACGCGCACGCAGCGGATTTCGAATTTGGTTGCTTCGGCGAGAAAGGCCCAGAGGGTTTCCCGGGCCTTTTCCACGTTCATGCCGTGCAGGTCAAGGCTGCCTTCGAACGGGATCTGGCCAATCTTGAGTTTGCGGATCTGGCTTTCCTGCACACCGTCGCGGGCCCACATCAACTCATCTTCCGGGCCGACATCAATCACGAACTGATCGGACAAGCCATCAACGGTGGTGGCATCGGTGCGCACGGTGGCGGCCTGACGCAGCTTGGCAATCTGGGCGCGGTCGCTTTTGGGTTTGCCGGTTTCGGCGCGATCGTGCTTGATCGGCTTGATGCCTTGAGTCGCACTTTTGAACAGGGAAAAATCGTCGTCTTGCATGTCAGCCTCCGCGAAGGAGGGCAGTTTACCCAAGTCGGGACGCGATCCATAACAATTGGGCCTGGCAAGTTGCCGAGCCCAAGGATTCAATCGTGTTTTTTCATCAGGTGCGGGGACATGTTCAGCGCTTGCGACTGGCGCGAGCGGCGACGGCAGCGGCGCCACAGCCACACGCCGATGTACAGCACGAACAGGCCGATCACCGCGATCACCGCCGCGCCGACCTTGTTGGTATTCAGCTCGCCCAGTGCGGGCGCGTGGCCGAGCAGGCTGCCGACACCGGCCAGCGTCATCAATACGCCGAGCATCGCCAGCAGGGCGGCAATCGCTGCACCGATTCGAAAACGCCAGTTGCTTTGGCCTTTGGGCCGCAAGCGGCGTGCGTCAAAACCATCGGATAACTTCATTCCGACCTTCCTCAATGGGTATCGGCCCTTCGACCGGGAGTTGACCGGGATGTTCCTGAGGCTAGGGCAATTGCAGCAAATGAGAGGCTTTTGCGGATGAGCGGCGGCATGTGCCGCTCATCAAAAGTCGGTCAGATCAGATCGTGGGTCAGGGCAAGGGTGGCGAAGTTGTCCGCCATGATTGCCATTTCGGTCTGCTGAACGTGCTCGGCGCTGAGTACACCCCCCTTGTAAGGCAGGTCGCGGGTGGCACAGGCATCCTCGACCAGGGTGCAACGAAAGCCCAGGTTCTTCGCCGCGCGCACGGTGGTGCTGACACTGGAGTGGCTCATGAAGCCGCAAACGATCAGGTCCAGGGAGCCCAGCTCTTGCAGGCGATCGTACAGCGTGGTGCCGTGGAACGCGCTCGGCAGCAGTTTGCCGATAATGGTTTCATCGCTCGTTGGTTCGAGGCCCGGAATGAACTCGCCGCGTTCGCCCTGTGGATCGAACAGCCCGCCGACGGTGCCGAGGTGACGTACGTGCACGATCGGCCGACCGGCTGCACGGGCAGCGGCCACGATTTGCTTGATGTTCGCGACGGCAGCTTCCATGCCGCTCAGGGCCAGCGGGCCGCTGAGGTATTCTTTCTGGGCATCGATGATGATGAGGGTCGCCTGGCTCAGTTTGGCCGCCGGGTAACCGCGACCGCTGAGTTGAAACATCGTTTGTGGAACGGACATTCTGGGGCTCCTTGGAGTGGGGCTTTTGCGACATTGTCCTCTGGCTGAGCGGTTCTGTGAATCGCTACCATCGTAGGCACCGTCGTTGCTGGCTTGCAGCCTTGTCAAGAGGCTCATTCTGTTCAATAGCCAAGCGCAAAAATGGAAGAGTCCTACATCTGATCCGGTGTTTTTCCTGCGTCGTCGTGGCGCGTTTTGGCTGTTAGAATCGCCCGTCGTTTTATTTGCCAGTTTTATTTGGAGTTGCCGCTGTGATCACTTCCCGACTTCGTACCCTGCGTGACCATATCCGTTGGGCCGTCAGCCGCTTCCATGGGGAGGATCTGTTTTTCGGCCATGGGACCGACAACGCCTGGGACGAAGCCCGTCAACTGGTGTTGGGTGCATTGCACCTGCCGTGGGAAATTGCCGACAGCTATCTGGACTGCAATCTGGAAGACGATGAACTGGTCAATCTGCAACGCTTGCTCAAGCGTCGCATCGAGGAGCGCATTCCTACCGCTTACCTGTTGGGCGAGGCCTGGTTCTGCGGAATGTCGTTCATTGTCGATGAGCGTGTGCTGATCCCGCGCTCGCCGATTGGCGAACTGATCGAAAAGCGCTTCGCTCCGTGGCTGGGCAAGGATCCGGCGCGGATTCTCGACCTGTGCACCGGTTCCGGCTGCATCGGTATCGCCTGTGCCTACGAGTTCCAGAACGCCGAAGTGGTGCTGGCCGACCTGTCGTTCGAAGCACTGGAAGTGGCCAACCAGAACATCGAGCGCCATGGCGTCGATGAGCGGGTATACACGGTTCAGGGCGATGGCTTTGATGGGCTGCCGGGGCAACGTTTCGACCTGATCGTGTCGAACCCGCCCTACGTCGATGCGGAAGATTTCGCCGACATGCCGGACGAATACCAGCACGAACCGGAACTGGGCCTGGCCTGTGGCGACGACGGTTTGAACCTGGTGCGCCGGATGCTCGCCGAAGCGGCGAATCACCTGACCGAGAAGGGTTTGCTGATTGTCGAAGTAGGCAACAGCCAGGTGCACGTCGAAGCGCTGTACCCGGAAGTCGACTTCGCATGGCTCGATTTCGAGCGCGGTGGGCATGGCGTGTTCATGTTGACCGCCGAGCAGTGCCGCGATCACCAGGCGGTGTTTGCGTCCCGCGTTTAACCGCTAAAGATCGTTCCCACGCAGAGCGTGGGAGCGATCAGCCATCACCGGTGCGTCGCAATCCAGATCAACAACCCCGCCTGAAACACCGAAAACGCCACCAGGCACGTAATCGTAAAACGTAGCCCGGCGTCTTCACGCTTGTACTTGCTGACCTTTTCTTCGTGCTTCTTGAGCTTCACTTCCTGCTCGGCCAGGTTCTGCTCCGCCTGCTGCAACATCTGCGCGGCTTCGAGAATTTCCACCTGTTGCAGCTTTTCGCTGTTCCAGTCCGCCAGCAAGTCGCCGACCTGGACCTCTTTGACGCTGCCCTTCAAATGCTGGGCATCGGCGTACGCGACTTCAAAACCGTGCATGCGCAAAAAGTGATCGCGGCGCAGGCGCGTGTCTTCGTTCAGCGCATCCTTGTTGTTCAGGTCGCTGCCGTCGACGGTGTAGGTGGGCCAACGCTTTTTCGCCCAGCTAATGCCTTGAGCGGCCAGGTAGCGTCCGATGCCGCGGTTCATCGGCTCGATCTGCAAGCCGCTGTCCGGGCCGAAATGCACGCGTTTGGTCTCGTGATCGACCCAAACGTCCAAGTGATTCTGCTCTTTGCGCACCCGCTGGCCCGGCAACTTGATGGTCAGGCGCATCAGGCTGCGTTCCTTGCTGTTGCGCTCGGCGTAACCGAACTCGACAAAGCGCAACGGCCGGCTACCGGTGTTGCGGTCGGTCTTCAACGGCGCCAGGCGAAGCATCTTGTGGTGCTCGGCGTGGACGTCCGCCCACGGCAACTCGACCGCTGGCGGTGTGTCTTTTTCAGCGGTGGTGTCGGGTGAAGTCTGGGTATCAGTCATAACGGCGAGATCCTGTCCAAGCGCTGCTTGCCGCCAGTCATAGCGCTGGCGACAAAGGCTTATCGGCCGTTTTTTTGAAGACTAGAGGGTAACAGCGCTCAACTGGAGCGAAGTCCGTCAATAAAGCCGAGGATTCGTGAGCCAAGTTCAGCGGCCAAGGGCAATTGTGGATCCTTATAGGATGCCAACTGCCGTTTCACATCGTTGGGCACGATGCGCATCACGTGGTTCATGCCCTCGATCACCGCCAGTTCGGCGTCGGGCTTGGCTTCTTTCAACAGCTTGGCGTCGCCGACGCCGACCTGGATGTCGCTGGTGCCCTGGATGATCAGCGCCGGCATTTTCAACCGGGCGAAAGCGCCCGCCGGGTCCTGGCGGAACAGCGAAATCAGGTACGGCTGCACGCTTGGGCGAAAAATCACCTGCAACTGCGGCGGGACGTTGTCGTCGGTGTGGCCGGCCTTGAGGCTGTCGAGCAGTTCATTGCTGCGCAGCATCAGCGGTGGCGGCAGGCGATTGCTCAATTGCTGGCGCAGCACCTGGTCCACCGGCCGGGCGCTGCCGGACATGGAAATCACCGCCGCCGCATCGACGCTCGGCGCCGCCAGCGTGGCGATCAACGCACCTTCGCTGTGGCCGAGCAGAATCAATTTGCCGAAACGCGGATCGGCCTTGAGCTTGCGGCTCCAGGCCTCGGCATCGGCTACGTAGGCTTCCACCGACAGATTGCGTTCGTCCGGGGTCGCGGCCAGGCTCGCCGCCACGCCGCGCTTGTCGTAGCGCACGCTGGCGATGTTGTGCTTGGCCAGCACCCACGCCAGGCGCTTGAGGCTGTCGTTGCGCCCGCCGTCGGGGTTGTTTCCGTCGCGATCCGTAGGACCGGAGCCGGAAATGATCAGGACAACCGGCACCGGCGTGTCGGATTTAGGCAACAACAATGAGCCGAAAAGCTCTCCGGTGCCGGTATCCAAATTGATCGGTCGTTGTAGGACAGTGGCCTGAACGAAGCCGGTAAACAGGGTAAGACTCAAGGCTAGAACTCGCAGCATCATCACGCCATCATGGATAAGGTGCCGGTTGGACTCGCGGGCACCGGTAAGGTTCGAGGATGAACTACTTGGGTTGCCTGCGTATACTGGCGCGCATTACGTATTCAGGTTCGATTTCACGGAGCGTCCCGCATGTCCGGCAATACCTACGGCAAGCTGTTCACTGTCACCACCGCAGGCGAAAGCCATGGTCCGGCGTTGGTCGCCATTGTCGACGGCTGCCCGCCGGGTCTGGAGATTTCCCTGGAGGATCTGCAGCGTGACCTTGACCGCCGCAAGCCCGGCACCAGCCGCCACACCACCCAGCGCCAGGAAGCCGACGAAGTCGAAATCCTCAGCGGCGTGTTCGAAGGCCGCACCACCGGTTGCGCCATCGGCCTGTTGATCCGCAACACCGACCAGAAGTCCAAGGACTACTCGGCGATCAAGGACCTGTTCCGCCCGGCCCACGCCGACTACACCTACCACCACAAGTACGGCGAGCGCGATTACCGCGGCGGCGGTCGCAGCTCGGCCCGGGAAACCGCCATGCGCGTGGCGGCCGGGGCGATTGCCAAGAAGTACCTGGCGACTCAGGGCATCGTTATTCGTGGCTACATGAGCCAGCTCGGCCCGATCGAAATCCCGTTCAAGACCTGGGATTCGGTGGAAGAAAACGCCTTCTTCAGCCCCGACCCGGACAAAGTGCCGGAACTGGAAGCCTATATGGACCAGTTGCGCCGCGACCAGGATTCGGTCGGCGCCAAGATCACCGTGGTCGCTGAAGGCGTGATGCCGGGCTTGGGCGAGCCGATCTTCGACCGCCTCGACGCCGAACTGGCCCACGCGCTGATGAGCATCAACGCCGTGAAAGGCGTGGAAATCGGCGCCGGTTTCGCCAGCGTCGCCCAGCGCGGCACCGAACACCGCGATGAAATGACCCCGGAAGGTTTTCTCAGCAACAACGCCGGCGGCATTCTCGGCGGCATCTCCTCGGGCCAGCCGATCGTCGCGCACTTGGCATTGAAGCCAACGTCGAGCATCACCACGCCGGGCCGTTCCATCGACATCCATGGCAACCCGGTGGACGTGATCACCAAGGGCCGTCACGACCCGTGCGTCGGCATCCGCGCCACGCCGATTGCCGAAGCGATGATGGCCATCGTGCTGATGGATCACCTGCTGCGTCATCGCGGGCAGAACGCCGATGTGCAAGTGAGCACGCCGGTGTTGGGTCAGCTTTAATGGCTCACCGCACAGTCGCCGGGGCCTGAAGACCTTGGCGGCGCTCCCGTACTGGCGGCTCTCCAGTTTCTATCTGTTCTATTTCGCCTTGCTCGGTTCGACAGCGCCATTTCTGGCGCTGTACTTCGATCACCTGGGCTTTTCCAGTGCGCGCATCGGCGAACTGGTGGCGATCCCGATGCTGATGCGCTGCGTGGCGCCGAACATCTGGGGCTGGCTCGGCGACTACACCGGTCGACGCCTGGCCATCGTGCGCTTCGGCGCCGTCTGCACGTTGCTGACGTTCTCGCTGATCTTCGTCAGCAAAACCTACGCCTGGCTGGCGATGGTCATGGCCCTGCACGCGTTCTTCTGGCACGCGGTGCTGCCGCAATTCGAAGTCATCACCCTGGCGCACCTCAAGGGCCAGACCTCTCGCTACAGCCAGATCCGCTTGTGGGGCTCCATCGGTTTCATCATCACCGTGGTCGCGCTCGGGCGGGTGTTCGAGTGGCTGAGCCTGGATGTCTACCCCGTGGCGCTGGTGCTGATCATGGCCGGGATCGTCGTCAGCAGCTTGTGGGTGCCAAACGCACAACCGGTGCAGAGCGAACGCGTGACCGGGGAGGGCTTCCTCAAGCAACTGCGCAGCCCCGGCGTATTGGCGTTTTACGGTTGCGTGGCGCTGATGCAGATGAGCCACGGGCCGTATTACACCTTTCTGACTCTTCACCTGGAACGTCTCGGTTACAGCCGTGGCGTGATCGGCATGCTCTGGGCCGTCGGTGTCGTCGCGGAAGTCCTGATGTTCCTGGCCATGAGCAAAATCCTCGCGCGCTTCTCGGTGCGCCGGGTGCTGATGGCGAGTTTTCTGCTGGCGGCCCTGCGCTGGTTGCTGCTAGGTTCGTTCGCTGAGTTTTTGTGGGTGCTGTTGTTCGCCCAAGTACTGCACGCAGCCACCTTCGGCAGCTTTCACGCGGCTGCCATCCAGTTCGTGCAACGTAGTTTCGGCGCCCGTCAGCAGGGCCAGGGCCAGGCGTTGTACGCAGCACTGGCCGGCACCGGCGGCGCACTCGGCGCGTTGTATTCCGGCTACAGCTGGAATGCCCTCGGCGCCACATTGACCTTTAGTATTGCCAGCCTCGCAGCCTTCGCCGCTGCCGTTATCATTGCCACACGTATGCAAGAGGACCGGCCATGAGCCTTACCCGTGAACACCTCGCCCAGGAAATCATCGACGCCGGGCGTTTTTTGTACGGTCGCGGCTGGTCGCCGGCCACCAGCAGCAATTATTCGACGCGCCTGTCACCGACCGAAGCGCTGCTGACCGTGTCCGGCAAGCACAAAGGCCAACTCGGCCTCGACGATGTGCTGGTCACCGACCTGTCCGGCAACAGCCTGGAGCCGGGCAAGAAACCGTCCGCCGAAACCCTGCTGCACACCCAGCTCTACAGCTGGCGCCCGGACATCGGCGCGGTGCTGCACACCCATTCGGTGAACGCCACGGTGCTGTCGCGCCTGACGCCGCAAGCCTTCATCGAATTTGAAGACTACGAACTGCAAAAAGCCTTCAGCGGCGTCTCGACCCACGAGTCGTTGGTGCGGGTGCCGATTTTCGACAATGACCAGGACATTGCGCGCCTGGCCGCCAAGGTGCAGCCTTGGCTCGACGCCCATCCCGATTGCGTCGGCTACCTGATTCGCGGCCACGGCCTCTACACCTGGGGCGCGCGCATGAGCGACGCCCTGCGGCAGATCGAGGCCTTTGAATTTTTGTTCGAGTGCGAGTTGAAGATGCGCTCGGTCTTGAACCGTCAAGCATGAACCGTTAAGGAGTTGCCCTGATGAGCAGCCTGTCCGTTTACCACGTCTCAAGCCCTGACATTCCGAACAAGGTGCTGACACATTTCGAAGACATCGCTTCGACCCTGGCCGAACAGGGCGTGCGTTTCGACCGCTGGCAAGCCACCGCGAAAATCCAGCCCGGCGCCAGCCAGGAAGAAGTGATCGCGGCCTACCAGGAGCAGATCGACAAGCTGATGACCGAGCGAGGCTACATCACCGTCGATGTCATCAGCCTGAACAGCGACCACCCGCAAAAAGCCGAACTGCGGGCCAAGTTCCTCGATGAACACCGCCATGGCGAGGACGAAGTACGATTTTTCGTCGCCGGCCGTGGGCTGTTTACCCTGCACATCGACGATTATGTCTACGCCGTGCTCTGCGAGAAAAACGACCTGATCTCGGTCCCGGCCGGTACGCCGCACTGGTTTGACATGGGCGAGCATCCGCATTTCGTGGCGATCCGTTTGTTCAACAACCCCGAAGGCTGGGTTGCCAAGTTCACCGGCGAAGACATCGCCAACCGCTTCCCGCGCCTGGAGGACTGATTCAATGCCGATCAAAGCGATTCTCACCGACATCGAAGGCACCACCAGCGCGGTGAGTTTTGTGTTCGACGTGTTGTTTCCCTACGCAGCTAAACACTTGCCGGACTTTGTTCGCCAACACGCCGCACGGGCGGATGTCGCTGAGCAACTGGACGCCGTGCGTCGGGACAGTAACGAACCCGAGGCAAACGTTGAGCGGGTCATTAAAATCCTGCTGGGCTGGATCGCCGAAGACCGCAAGGCCACGCCGCTCAAGGCGTTGCAAGGCATGGTCTGGGAGCAGGGCTATCAGGCCGGGCAGTTGAAAGGCCACGTGTACCCGGATGCCGTTGAAGCGCTCAAGCGCTGGCATCAGCAAGGTTTTCAACTGTTTGTGTATTCCTCGGGCTCGATCCAGGCGCAGAAGCTGATCTTCGGCTGTTCGGAAGCGGGGGATTTGTCGCCGCTGTTCAGCGGTTATTTCGACACCACGTCGGGACCCAAGCGTGAGGCGCAATCATACGAGCGCATCACTCAGGCCATTGGGTTGGAAGCAGGGCAGATTCTGTTCCTGTCCGACATCGTCGAAGAACTGGACGCGGCCCGCGCGGCGGGAATGGCGACGTACGGGTTGGCGCGAGAGGGCGGCGAATTGGCAGGGCACATGACCGTCGACAGCTTTGCGCGGATCAACCCCACCGCCATGTAACCCACACAACCTGTAGGAGCGAGGCTTGCCCGCGAAGGCGTCCGATCAGCCAACATTTATATCGCCTGATACGCCGCCTTCGCGGGCAAGCCTCGCTCCTACAGGGTATGCAGGGGGATTGCAGGGGATTGCGTGACGCCAGAAACAATTCAGGCCGTGAAGCGAAAGCTATCACGGCCTGTTTGTTTAAAGCGCCAATCGATTTACGCCGAATGATAAGTCGGCAAAGCAAACCGCTGCTGGCTCTGCAGCATCGAGATTTGCGGCAATTCGCTGGCCTGTTCAGCCAGGTCACGGCGGATCGCGCTGATCACCCACGACAGTTGGTCGCCGGCATGCAATTGCTGGTAGGAAATCGAGCGTTTAAAGACTTTGCCTTCGGTGCTGCGCAGCGTCAGCAGGATGCCACCGTCAGGGCGTGCCTGGGTGGTCACGTCGAAGTTGGAGAACAGCGAGGTAAATTTTTCTTGGATCAGGCTCATGTCTATCAGCTCCGTTAGCACTTGATTAGCAAGCATGGAGAGGTAGTTGCAGCGTTTGTGCCAGCACTGAAATTTTTAAAAGTCGTTATAAATCAATTTGTTATGTAGATGTCGATTTTTTGCTTTCGTGCAATCTGCATGAATGGCCATCGTGCATCCTGCATTTTGCGGGGTTTCGCACGATTGAATGGAACGAATGGCACGGCCAGGGATCACGTTTGCCCAGGTATCCAGGGCGGATACAAAACATTGCAAAAACCGCGTGTACAGCTCCAGAACCGCTGACGTATTTTCGGGCTCAATCAACGCCGCCCGACAATAAGAAGATCGAACGGGAGCCACCATGAGCGACACGATTACCTGGGGCATGATGCTCCGCAAATTGCCGACCATCGCCAAAGCCATCCCCCGCGTGGTGAAGGGCATGAAGGTCGCCAACGTCAAGGACCCGACCCAACCGTGTGGCCTCGGCTGGACCTTCGAGCAAGCAACCTTGCGCAATCCCGACGGCGTCGCCTTGCTGCAAGACGCGGTGGCGCTGACGTACACCCAAGTCAATCAGTGGGCCAACCGCATTGCCCATCACCTGATCGACCAGGGGATCGGCAAGGGTGATGTGGTGGCGATCTTCATCGAGAACCGCCCGGAACTGCTGGTGACGATCCTGGCGGTGGCCAAGGTCGGGGCGATCAGCGCGCTGCTCAATACTTCGCAAACCCGCGATACCCTGGCCCACAGCCTGAACCTGGTGGCGCCGGTGGCGATCATTGTCGGCGAGGAGCTGGTGCCGGCCTATTCGGCGGTTCGCGAGCGGGTCGAGATCGCGGCGGCGCGCACCTGGTTCGTCGCCGATCGCGATACCTACAGCTATCCGGGCATTTCGCCCGATCGTTTCATCAACCTGATGATGGCCAGCGCCGACGCCTCCAGCGACAACCCGGCCAGCAGCCATCAGGTGTTTTTCGACGATCCCTGCTTCTACATCTATACCTCCGGCACGACGGGGTTGCCGAAGGCCGGCGTGTTCAAGCATGGGCGCTGGATGCGCAGTTCCGCCAGCTTCGGCCTGATCGCCCTCGATATGCAGCCCGAAGACGTGGTGTATTGCACCTTGCCGCTTTATCACGCCACCGGGCTGTGCGTGTGCTGGGGCTCGGCCATCAGCGGCGCGGCGGGGTTCGCCATCCGCCGCAAGTTCAGCGCCAGCCAGTTCTGGAACGATGTGCGCAAATACCGCGCGACCACCCTCGGTTATGTCGGCGAATTGTGTCGCTACCTGGTTGATCAACCGGCCAGCGCCGACGACAGCCAACACGGCGTGACCAAGATGATCGGCAATGGCCTGCGCCCCGGCGCCTGGCGCGAATTCAAGACGCGCTTCGCGGTGGACCACATCTGCGAGCTCTATGCGGCCAGCGACGGCAACATCGGTTTCACCAACATCCTCAACTTCGACAACACCATCGGTTTCTCCCTGATGTCCTGGGAATTGGTGGCGTATGACCACGACAGCGGCGCGCCGATTCGCAACGCCAAGGGCTTGATGAGCAAAGTCGCCAAGGGCGGGCAGGGCTTGTTGCTGGCGAGAATCGACGACAAGGCGCCGCTGGACGGCTACACCGATCCGCAGAAAACCGAGAAAGTCGTGCTCCACGATGTGTTCGCCAAAGGCGACCGCTACTTCAATACCGGCGACCTGCTGCGCAACATCGGTTTCGGCCACGCGCAATTCGTCGATCGCCTGGGCGACACCTACCGCTGGAAGGGCGAGAACGTCTCCACCACCGAGGTCGAGAACATTCTGTTGCAGCATCCGAACATCTGCGAGGCGGTGGCCTACGGCGTGGAAATCTGCAACACCAACGGCCGCGCCGGGATGGCGGCGATTACGCCCACCGAGTCCCTGGCCACCCTGGATTTCACCGAGCTGCTGAGCTTTACGCGCCAGCACATGCCGGCGTACGCGGTGCCTTTGTTCCTGCGCCTGAAAGTGAAAATGGAAACCACCGGAACCTTCAAATACCAGAAGACCCGACTCAAGGATGAAGCCTTCGACCCGGGCAAGACCGGCGATGACCCGATCTACGCCTGGCTGCCGGGTACCCAGACGTACGTGCGAGTCACCGAGCAGGTGCTGGCGGACATTCGTGGTGGCAAGTACCGCTATTGAATCTGGCTATGGCCGCGCTTGAGAAAAAAGGAGTGACAGGCGCCGGGGCGCTCGGGAAACTGTCGGCTTTCCGATTGACCGAATAGAGAGTCCCCCATGTCAGACCAAAGCCGCCAGATGACGCCCGAAGAAGCTGCCGAATTCGCCGAACAGGTGTTCAACAAAGCGCGCGAGGGCGATGCGGCCATGATGGCGGCGCTGCTGACCAAAGGCCTGCCGCCGAACCTGCGCAACCACAAGGGCGACACCTTGCTGATGCTCGCTGCCTACCACGGCCACGTCGAGACGGTAAAAGTGCTGCTGGAACACAAGGCCGACCCGGAAATCCGCAACGACAACGGCCAGAGCCCGATTGCCGGCGCCGCGTTCAAGGGCGACCTGGCGGTGGTCACGGCGTTGGTCGAAGGCGGGGCGCAAGTCGAAGGCTCGTCGTTCGACGGCCGCACGGCGCTGATGATGGCGGCGATGTTCAACCGCGTTGAAATCGTTGATTACCTGATCAGCAAAGGCGCAGATCCGAAGGCCAAGGACGCCAATGGCGTTTCGGCGCTGGATGCGGCCAAAACCATGGGTGCCGTGGATACCACCGCTCAACTGCAGAAATTGCTCGGCTGATATGCCTGGCGCAGTCCCCTGTGGCGAGGGAGCTTGCTCCCGCTGGGGCGCGTAGCGGCCCTCAAACCAGGCAATGCGATCCTTCAGGAAAATCGCATGCGCCGGATTTACGACTGCTTCGCAGCCGAGCGGGAGCAAGCTCCCTCGCCACAGGTCCATGCCAGATCCCGCCAAAATTCCTGCGAATGCGCTATCCTTCGCGCCCTCAAAATCTCCCTCGCTACAGGATCCATCCCCATGAAAACCGCACTCGTCGAACTCATCAGCAAAATCAGCTCCGGGTGCATGGGCGATGATGAAATCCTGAAGATCGCTGACGAAGCGGCCCAGGCCTACGCCGATCCCGAAGTTTTCCTGGCCGCCAACCCGGACATCAACTACGACGACACCTTCCCGATGCCGTTAGGCGAATGGGTCGTGGTGGGCAGTCTGCCGGAGACCGTGCTGTTCCAGGCTGACACCTACATGGACCTGTTCGCCCAGATCGTCTCTTCGTTCGGCCCGGGTGTGGACTTCAACATCAAGCCCAAGCAACTGGCCAAGACCGAAGCCCTGACCGCGCTCAACCGCATCCAGGTGCAGATGGGCAGCATGAACAAGGAAAACGGCGGTTACACGCTGATGAACTTCAGCCAGTTGCTCGACGACGAACTGCAAGTGGTGCTGGTCTACGGCAACGACGTGCCCCGCGTACTCGAACTGTGCGCTCAGGTCGGCATCGCCGCTGCGCCTTCTCTGGAAGCCTTGAAAGTGGCAATCCACGTTTAACGCAATAAAACGGAACCCTCGCAGGAGCCGACTATCCTAAGACTGCATGCCACTTTCTTGGGAGCAACACTATGGGTTCCAGTTTTAACGGTCTGGTTGGCCTGATCATTCTTGCCCTGGACATCTGGGCCATCATCAACGTGCTGAAAAGCGGTGCAGAAACCGGGATGAAGATCATCTGGGTGCTGCTGATCCTGCTGCTGCCGGTACTGGGCCTGATCATTTGGGCCATCGCCGGGCCACGGGGGAATGTCCGTATCTGACACCACCCTCTGTAGGCGCGAGGCTTGCCCGCGAAGGCGTCGTGTCATTCAACATTGATATCGACTGACACGACGCCTTCGCGGGCAAGCCTCGCTCCTACAGGATCGCGGTTCGTCATCACGTGACGTTCGACCTGTCATGTTCCGCAACGTAGAATGCGCCCCTTTGCCGGGCAATCGAGCCTTTCGATTGGCCATCATGGGCGGGTAACCGTCCGTTGCCGCCGCATTCATCGGAGCACTTCCCATGACCACCACCAAAACCAGCGAATACCTGGAAACCCTCTACGAAGGCTACGGCCAGCGTTTTCGCATGGAAAAACTGCTGCACGAAGTGCGCACCGAACACCAACACCTGGTGATCTTCGAAAACCCGCGCATGGGCCGGGTCATGGCGCTGGACGGTGTGATCCAGACCACCGAAGCCGACGAATTCATCTACCACGAAATGCTCACCCACGTGCCGATCCTCGCCCATGGCTCCGCCAAGCGCGTGCTGATCATCGGCGGTGGCGACGGCGGCATGCTGCGTGAAGTGGCCAAGCACGGCAGCGTCGAGCACATCACCATGGTCGAGATCGACGGCACCGTGGTCGACATGTGCAAGGAGTTCTTGCCAAACCACTCCAAGGGCGCGTACGACGACCCACGGCTGAACCTGGTGATCGATGACGGCATGCGTTTCGTTGCGACCACCACCGAGAAATTCGACGTCATCATCTCCGACTCCACCGACCCGATCGGGCCGGGCGAAGTGCTGTTCTCGGAAAACTTCTACCAGGCCTGCCACCGCTGCCTGAACGAAGGCGGCATCCTGGTGACCCAGAACGGCACGCCGTTCATGCAACTGGGCGAAGTGCGAACCACTGCCGGGCGCCTGCGCAGCCTGTTCCCGGATTGGCACTTCTACCAGGCAGCCGTGCCGACCTACATCGGCGGCGCCATGACCTTCGCCTGGGGCGCGACCAACACCGCGTATCGCAAGTTGTCCCGCGAAACCCTGCAACAGCGCTTCGCCGGCAGCGGCATCATCACCCGCTACTACAACCCGGAAATCCACATCGGCGCGTTCGCCATGCCGCAATACGTGCTGAACGCGATCAACAAGCCAAGCAACGACTAAGTTATCCACAATCTCTGAACAACGCGTAACCCCTGGATAACGCGTAACCCCTGTAGGAGCGAAGCTTGCTCGCGAAAGCGGTGCATCAGTCGACATGTGTATTGACTGATACACCGCTTTCGCGAGCAAGCTTCGCTCCTACAGGGGTTTTTGTTTTTTCATGAGTCAGCGTCCAATCCGTTTGAACGATCAGCCCGCCCAAAAGTCCAGATAGTTGTAAGCCCATTTGCGGGTTTGATCGAGGAGGCACTGATGCAAAAGTGGAAAATCACTTTCGTGGATGATCACGGCGAAACGCTCGACGAAGTCTTTGAGTGTGACGAGTGCCCGGATAACGAGCACGCGGCCAAACTCATCAAGGCCCGACTCCTTCCTGTGGCTGCCGAACTGGATCTGAACGATCTGGAAGGGCGAACCAGCGACGCCAGCGTCAAAAGTCTCAAGACCCAGAACAGCATTCAAATCCTCGGCATCACTCCTGTCTGAACCTCACCTGTCTCATTCTCAACCAGGCCTTGGCAGCGGCTCCGACTTGGGGCTACTCTGCAAGCGAGATCAGCGAACGGATCGCTAAGGTCTGGTCTTGTCAGCTACATGCTTAAATCCCGGCGGCAACCTGGTTGCCGTATCGCCTTCACCATTCGGTTGCGGGCGTCGGGTGTACGGAAAGTCTATCCATAGGGTTTTAGGAGGACGTTTCATGAGCACAGCCTATCAAGAAGACATCAGCACCAGCGTACTGCGCCGCATGAAGGAAGGCGGTTTCGACTTTTCACGATTCCATCCCATCGAGTTCTACGCGATTTTCCCGGACGAGGAGCGGGCACGCAGGGCGGCAGGTCATTTCTGTGGTGAATCCTTGAATGCCCAGATCAGCGTGCGCGACGACGGCGCATGGCACCTGGAACTGAGCAAAGTGATGTACGCCACCTATGACGGTATCGGCGACTTTGAGCAGGACTTCGAGGCGGTGGTTGAACCTTTGGGCGGCATCATCGAAGGATGGGGCGTCAAGCAGGAGGTACGAGGGCTACTCGCATAACACTATGAACAGCGACAACATTCACTAACGGCTGACCTTCGGGTTGGCCGTTTTCGTTTGTGGTTGCCTGAAACCCTGTTGGCAAAACGCTGAAACAAGAATCCTGGGCAAAAAAAACCGCCTGAACAGGCGGCCAAAGGGAAGTTCGAGAGGTTTTGCAACGATTGCGCGGATTATCCGCACCATCCCTCGGGCAGTGAAATCAACTCTGACTATGCTGGTGATAGGCGACAACATTGCTTCGCAATGAAGCGGGGGCAATCAGGTTGGGGCGTTTGCCGCACAGCATTGGTGCGGTGCTTTTGGGGCGATTATCCAACTGATTGAAATCTAAGCGTTTATGCCGATGGCACGGGCCTTGCGATGCCTAGATGTCCGGGTGACAAGGAGTACGGCATGATCCGCACCTATTTTGATGAGATGTACGATGCCGGCGGCCTGGTCCGCCCGCATTACCGGGAGTTTGCCCGTTGGCTGGCCGAAACGCCTGACGAGCTTTTGGCACAACGGCGACGCGAGGCCGATCTGTTGTTTCATCGCGCCGGCATAACCTTCACGCTCTATGGGGATGAGCAGGGGACAGAGCGCCTGATTCCCTTCGACACCATTCCCCGCAGTATCCCCGCCAGCGAATGGCGGATCGTCGAACGGGGCTGCATCCAGCGGGTCAAGGCGTTGAACATGTTCCTCGCCGACCTCTATCACGAGCAGCGCATCATCAAGGCCGGCATCATCCCGGCCGAGCAGGTGCTGGCCAACGAGCAATATCAGTTGGCGATGCAAGGCCTGGATTTGCACCGGGATATCTATTCCCACATTTCCGGCGTCGATCTGGTGCGCGACGGCGACGGCACGTACTACGTGCTCGAAGACAACCTGCGTACCCCGAGCGGCGTGAGCTACATGCTCGAAGACCGCAAGATGATGATGCGCCTGTTCCCCGAGTTGTTCGCGGCGCAACGCATCGCGCCTATCGACCACTACCCGAACCTGTTGCTCGACACCCTGAAAAGCTCCAGCCCGATCGATAACCCGAGCGTGGTGGTGCTGACGCCGGGCCGTTTCAACAGCGCGTTTTTCGAGCACGCCTTTCTGGCGCGAGAGATGGGCGTGGAACTGGTGGAAGGCGCGGACCTGTTTGTGCGCGATGACAAGGTGTTCATGCGCACCACGGACGGGCCGAAAGCGGTCGACGTGATTTACCGGCGCCTCGACGACGCGTTCCTCGATCCGCTGGCGTTCAACCCGGATTCGATGCTCGGTGTGCCGGGGCTGTTGTCGTCCTATCGCTCCGGCAACGTCGTGCTGGCGAATGCCATCGGCACCGGAGTCGCGGACGATAAGTCGGTGTACCCGTTCGTAACCGACATGATTCGTTTCTATCTGGATGAAGAGCCAATCCTGAAAAACGTGCCGACCTTCCAATGTCGCAATCCCTCGGAGCTGTCCCACGTCCTGGCCAATCTCCCCGACCTGGTGGTCAAGGAAACCCAGGGCTCCGGTGGTTACGGAATGCTGGTGGGGCCGGCGGCGACGGCGGCGGAAATCGAGTCGTTCCGCGCACGGATCAAAGCCAAGCCCCACGCGTACATCGCGCAACCGACCTTGTCGCTGTCGACCTGTCCGACCTTTGTCGAAAACGGCATCGCGCCACGCCACATCGACCTGCGTCCGTTTGTATTGTCTGGCCGCGAAACCCGGGTTGTGCCCGGTGGTTTGACCCGTGTTGCTTTGCGTGAAGGCTCCCTGGTGGTGAATTCCTCCCAGGGCGGCGGCACCAAGGACACCTGGGTGGTCGAGGATTGAAGGAAGCCTGCCATGTTAAGTAGAACTGCCTCGGATTTGTATTGGATGTCGCGTTACCTGGAGCGGGCGGAAAACCTCGCACGGATGCTCGACATCAGTTATTCGCTGTCGCTGATGCCGCAGGACGGCCGTGGCGATGGCCTGCATGAACTCGCCATGCCGCTGCTGATCACCGGCACCCTGGACGATTACCTGGAGCGCCACGGCGAGTTGCACGCCGAACGACTGCTGCATTTCTTCGCCCTGGACGCGGCCAACCCGGCGAGCATCTACAGCTGCCTCGGTTCGGCGCGGGCCAGTGCCCACGCGGTGCGTGGGCGAATCACCGCCGACATGTGGGAAAACATCAACGCCACCTGGCTGGAAATTCGCGGGATCGCGGAACAGGGCTTGAGTCGCTATGGCATGAGCCGGTTTTGCGAGTGGATCAAGGAACGTTCCCACCTGTTTCGCGGCGCGTCCTACGGCACGATCATGCGTAACGATGCGTTTCGCTTCATTCGTCTGGGAACGTTTATCGAGCGGGCCGACAACACGCTGCGCCTGCTCGACGCGCGCTACGAAATGGCCGGCGATCAGGCCGAAGCGGTCAGCGACGGTACGGCTCACGCCTATTACCAGTGGAGTGCGTTGCTGCGGGCCTTGTCCTCGTTCGAGGCCTATACCGAGATCTACCGCGATGCGCCAGGTGCCCGACATGTCGCCGAGCTGTTGCTGCTGCGCGCCGACGTGCCGCGTTCACTGCGTGCCTGCACCGAAGAAATCGACCAGATCCTCGCCCAGTTGCCGGGGGCCAACGGCCGTCCCGCACAACGCCTGGCGGCGGAAATGGACGCGCGCCTGCGCTACACCGGCATCTCCGAAATTCTCGACGAAGGCCTGCACGCCTGGTTGACCGAGTTCATCCCGCTGGTGCGCCAGTTGGGTAACGCCATTCACAGTTCCTACCTGGAGGCTGCATGAGACTTTCCATTAGCCACGAGACCACCTATCACTACGAAGATCAGGTGCGGGCGAGCATCCAGTATTTGCGGCTGACCCCTCACGACAGCGAGCGCCAGCACGTGCTCAGTTGGCAGCTCGACCTGCCGCGCCCGGTGCGGGCGCAACTCGATCCGTTCGGCAACATCCTGCACGTGCTGACCATGGACGAACCCCACGAGGCGATCATCATTGGCGCCCGTGGCCAGGTGGATATCGACGAACTGCGCGAAGCCGAGCACGAGAGCCAGTCGGCGCTGCCGTTCCTGCGCTTCACCCGGCTGACCGAAGCCGATGAAGCCCTGCGCGGGTTCGCGGAAAAGGAATGCAAAAAACGCCGGGACCGTACGGCGCTGATCGACTTGATGCAAAGCCTTAACCAGTACATGACCTACACGCCCGGTTCCACCGAAGTCGACACCACGGCGGCCAAAGCCTTCGCCGGGCGCTCCGGTGTCTGCCAGGATCACACCCACGCGTTCCTCGCCTGCGCCCGCAGCCTGGGGATTCCGGCGCGCTATGTGTCGGGGTATTTGTACAGCGAAAACAGCGAACACCTGGCCAGCCACGCCTGGGCCGAAGCCTGGCTGGATGACGCGTGGTACAGCTTTGACGTGACCAACCAGTTGGCACGGCCGGAGCGCCATCTGAAATTGGCGGTGGGCCTGGATTACCTGGACGCCTGCCCGGTACGCGGCATGCGCCGGGGCGGTGGGTGCGAACAGATGCATGCGAAGGTGTTTGTCTCACCGACGCCGGTGCCGATGCCGGCGCCAGTGATCTCCGTCCAGCAGCAGTAACCCTCACGCTGATCGTTCCCACGCTCTGCGTGGGAATGCAGCCCGGGACGCTCCGCGTCCCAGAAGCAATGGGATGGACTCCTCCTCACTTCGGCATCTTGAGTGCCAGACTGAAAGTGCGAACCACAGTCAACGGTGAGAAGGAGTCCACACATGAAGCTTATGCGAATTGGGGTCGACCTGGCCAAGAACGTGTTTCAGATCCACGGCGTGGATTGTCATGAGCTACCCGTCTGGCGGCAGCGTTTATCGCGCGATCGCTGGCTGCAAACGGTGCTGGAAAAGATCGAACCCGGCTGTGAGATCGGCATGGAAAGTTGCGGTGGTGCGCACCATTGGGCGCGGCAACTACAAGCACGCGGATTTCGGGTGAAGCTGATCGCGCCGCAGTTCGTCAAACCGTACGTCAAGAGCAACAAGAACGACGCCAACGATGCCGAGGCGATCTGCGAAGCCATGAGCCGCCCCAGCATGCGCTTCGTCGCCGTCAAGACCATCGAACAACAGGATATTCAGGCGACGCATCGCATCCGGGCCGGCTTAATCGAACAGCGCACGGCCAAAGCCAATCAGATTCGTGGGCTGATCGCCGAGTACGGCCTCGTTGCGCCGAAGGAATTACTGATGCTGCGTCGCGCAATACCTTGCTGGCTGGAAGATGCAGATAACGGTTTGACGGCACGCTTTCGTCGTCTGCTGAATGGCTTGTGGGACGACCTACGCGCACTTGACGAGCGCGTGAGCGAACTCAATGGCGAGATATCTGCAATCGCGGCAAGTGAACCAACGGCCGTCCGCTTGCAGCAGTTACGCGGTGTAGGCCCAATGATCGCTACCGCGCTCATCGCCGCTATCGGTGATGCCCGCCAGTTTGCCAATGGCCGACAATTGGCGGCCTCACTAGGGCTGACACCCAGACAACACAGTTCTGGCGGAAAGGACCGATTACTTGGCATAAGCAAACGAGGAGATGCCTATTTGCGAACGTTGATGGTCCATGGTGCTCGATCAGCACTGCGCACGGCCAAATCCAAAGACGACCGGCTCAGCCAGTGGGCCGTCCGTTTGGCCGAGCGATCACATCCCAATGTGGCCGCTATCGCGCTGGCCAACAAAACTGCACGCATGGCTTGGGCAATGCTGCGCAATGACACTGATTACCAACCGGACAGGGCCGCAGCCTGACCCACAGACTTAAACGCCAACGAGTAAAAACTGCCTACCACGATTGCGAAGCAACCCTAACGATGGCAAACCGGTCGAACCGGCGTCGGCAAACCCCTCAAGCGTCCAAGTGCGCGAAGCACGTAGAAGCGATTGGGAGCCGGCGCGCGAATAGCCCATCATGGCCCTGCATCGAAACGATGCTGTATCCAGAGGCCGAATATACGTGTGCAGTCGGCACGGGCGCCAAAGCGAAGGAAGCTTCCCAACGAGGAGGAGTCCATATACGGACGCAGAGCGTCCATTGAGGCATTCCCACGCAGAGCGTGGGAACGATCGGCTACACGCAGCTAGGGTTTAACCTTACGCCCCGCCATATGCTTCAAATACCCCACCAACAAATCCAGATCCCCCGCCGGCAATACCTGCTCGGAAAACGCCGGCATCTTCGCCTGTGGCCACTGACGCAAACTCTGCGGATCGCGAATGTAACGCTTGAGGAAGTCCGCCCCGAAATACTCGGTAGGGTTGTACGGAATATTCAGGTCCGGCCCGAACTGCGCATCCCCCGCGCCATTGAGTCGATGGCAGGCCAGGCAATTCTTCTGGAACAGCGCAAACCCCTGGTTCACCGGATCGTCCGCCTTCAATGCCGGATCCGGCAGCAGGGCAGGGAAGCGCTGGGCCACCGGCGCCATGCGCTTGATGCTGGCGACTTCGAACGGCCATTGTTCGGGGCTGATATTGCCGGCCTGGGGATCGGTCCAGACCAGATAAAACGGCCCGGCGCTGTGCTTGCCTTCCAACAGCGGTGGCCATGGATTGGCCGGGTCTTCAATGGCCAGCCAGGCTTGCGCCCCTTTGGCATTGAGCAACGGTCCTGCCGCCAGTTCAGCGGCAAAACCGTCCAGGGCCACGGCTTGCAGGTGATCGTCAGGCTGGATGCCAGTCAACAACGCCGCCAACGGCACCGCTTGATAGCGCATGTCGCGTTTGTAGGAAACGTCATTGCTGATGCTGATGGTCTGAACCTGAGGGTGCTTGAGCAACTCCTCGGTCTGCCAGGTGCGACTGCTCGCGCCCAGCTCGAGGTTCAGCTGTGCGGCATACAGGGGCGTGCCGAACAGCAAGGCCCCAACCAGAATAAGTGCTTTCAAGTGATCGCCGTCCATGTCGTGGAAGTGCCGCAAAGGTTGGCACACCCACGCTGGCCCGGGTAGCGAGCCAGTCACATTTTTTAATCAGACGATGTAAATCCCTGGCGCTGTTTCAGCCAATGACCTTGGTCAGGTTCGGCAAAATCAACAACAGCGTAGTGGCGAATAGGATGAGTCCGGCTTGACGTACTTTCGAATGTTTGAACATGGCTGACCGCCTTTTTTTGTTATTTCCTGATGCCTGCCTGCATATCTCCATGACGGCAAAGCGCTGAACTTCCTGTAGGACGAGTGCCTCGGCAAAACCCGACGACAACTTCGTACATGTTCACCTTAGAGCCCGCGTCACGCTTGGTTTAGATCCATTTCGTATGGTGTAAAGGCTAAAAGCTATTAAAAAGGCATGAGGCCTATTGCCAGCTGCTTTGGCGCCCGTTGGCTAGACAGCTTCGTCACCTGAAACGGTTAATCCGATGGCCGATGACCGTCCGTCTGAGCGTGACCGTCAACGTCCGTGAGCATTGCGGTCATTGAATCCGGCGCTGCTCGGCATAAGGTGAGAACTCAGCATTTCACCGCACAGGTTCGAGGACCACATGACCGAAGCTTTGATTTTCGACGCGTTACGCACGCCCCGTGGCAAGGGCAAGGCCGATGGCGCGTTGCACAGCGTCAAACCGGTGAGCCTGGTGGCCGGCTTGCTGAGGGCGTTGCAGCAGCGCACATCGCTGGACACCAGCCAGGTCGATGACGTGGTGCTCGGCTGCGTCACGCCGATCGGCGATCAAGGCTCCGACATCGCCAAAACCGCGACGCAGGTCGCCGATTGGGATGTCAGCGTCGCCGGTCTGCAGATCAATCGCTTCTGCGCTTCGGGCCTGGAGGCGGTGAACCTCGGCGCGATGAAAGTCCGTTCCGGCTTCGAAGACCTGGTGGTGGTCGGCGGCGTCGAGTCCATGTCCCGCGTGCCGATGGGCAGCGATGGCGGTGCCTGGGCGCTCGACCCGGAAACCAATCTGCACAACCACTTCACCCCGCAAGGCGTCGGCGCCGACCTGATCGCGACGATTGAAGGCTTTAGCCGTCAGGACGTCGATGCCTACGCGCTGCATTCCCAGCAAAAAGCCGCGCGAGCCCGGGCGGACGGTTCGTTCAATAAGTCGCTGGTGCCGGTGCAGGACCAGAACGGCATCATCCTGCTCGATCACGATGAGTTCATCCGCGCCGAGTCGACGATGGAAGGCTTGGGTAAGCTCAAGCCGAGTTTCGAAATGATGGGGCAAATGGGCTTCGACGCCACCGCGCTGCGGGTCTACAGCCACGTGGAGCGGATCAACCATGTGCACACGCCGGGCAACAGTTCCGGGATCGTCGACGGCGCGGCGCTGATGCTGATCGGTTCCGAAGCACGCGGTCGGGCGCTGGGCTTGCAGCCGCGGGCGCGGATCGTCGCCACAGCGGTCACCAGCACCGACCCGACCATCATGCTCACCGGCCCGGCGCCGGCCACCCGCAAGGCCTTGGCCAAGGCCGGGTTGCGGGTCGAAGATATCGATTTGTTCGAGGTCAACGAAGCCTTCGCTTCGGTGGTGCTCAAGTTCATCAAGGACATGGCCATCGACCCGGACAAGGTCAACGTCAACGGCGGCTCGATCGCCATGGGTCACCCGTTGGGCGCCACCGGTTGCGCGATCCTCGGCACCCTGCTCGATGAACTGGAAACCCGGCGCTTGCGCTATGGCCTCGCGACCTTGTGTGTCGGCGGCGGCATGGGCATTGCCACCATCATCGAACGCCTCTGAGTCCCGACTTCAAGGAAATTTCTTCATGACTGAAGCCATTCGTTACGAAAAAGGCCAGGACCGGATTGTCGTCCTGACCATCGACATGCCGGGCCAGAGCGCCAACACCATGAACGCGGTGTACCGCGAGGCCATGGCAGCCCGCGTCGCCCAATTGGTGGCGGAAAAGGACAGCATCGCCGGCGTCATCATCACCTCGGCCAAGAAGACTTTCTTTGCCGGCGGCGATCTCAATGAACTGATCAAGGTCGGCAAACCCGAAGCCAAAGCGTTCTACGACATGGTGCTGACGTTGAAGGGGCAGCTGCGCACCCTGGAAACCCTCGGCAAGCCGGTGGTCGCCGCGATTAACGGTGCAGCATTGGGCGGCGGCTGGGAAATCTGCCTGGCTTGCCATCACCGCGTGGCGCTGGACAATCCGTCGGTGCAACTCGGCCTGCCGGAAGTCACCCTCGGTCTGTTGCCGGGGGGCGGCGGGGTGGTGCGCATGGTGCGTATGCTGGGCCTGGAAAAGGCCTTGCCGTATTTGCTCGAAGGCAAGAAGGTCCGGCCGCAACAGGCGTTGCAGGCCGGTTTGATCGATGAGCTGGCGGCGGATCCTGATGAGCTGCTGGCCAAGGCACGGGCGTGGATCATTGCCAATCCGGCGGCGGTGCAGCGTTGGGATGTGAAGGGTTATCAGATCCCCGGCGGTACGCCGTCGAATCCGAAAGTCGCGCAAATGCTGGCCATCGCGCCGTCGATCCTGCGCGCCAAAACCCAGGGCTGCCTGCCCGCGCCGGAGAAAATCCTCTGCGCGGCGGTGGAAGGCGCCCAGGTGGATTTCGACACGGCACACTTGATCGAGACCCGTTACTTCACGGAGTTGACCACCGGGCAGGTGTCGAAAAACCTGATCGGCACGTTCTGGTTTCAACTGAACGAGATCAATGCCGGTGGCTCGCGGCCACAGGGTTTTGCGCCGTATGTCACGCGCCGGGTCGGTGTGCTGGGGGCGGGGATGATGGGCGCGGGGATCGCTTTCGTCAGCGCCTCGGCGGGCATCGACGTGGTGCTCAAGGACATCAACCTCGCGGCGGCGGAGAAGGGCAAGGCGCATTCGGCGGCACTGCTGGACAAGAAGGTTGCCCGTGGCCAGTTGAGCGCTGAGCAGCGCGATGCGGTGCTGGCGCGGATTCACACCACCGAAAGCGATGCCGATCTGGCGGGCTGCGACCTGATCATTGAAGCGGTGTTTGAAGATCGCGACCTGAAAGCCAAAGTCTCTGCTGCCGCACAGAAAGTCGTTGGTGCGGACGCGGTGATTGCCTCTAACACCTCGACCTTGCCGATCAGCGGCCTCGCCACCGCGGTGCCGGACCAGAGCAAGTTCATTGGCCTGCATTTCTTCAGTCCCGTAGAGAAAATGGCCTTGGTGGAAATCATCAAAGGCACGAACACCAGTAACGAAACCCTGGCCCGTGGTTTCGATTTCGTCCTGCAAATCAAGAAAACCCCGATTGTGGTCAACGACAGTCGCGGCTTCTTCACCTCGCGGGTGTTCGGCACTTTCACCAACGAAAGCATCGCCATGCTCGGCGAAGGCGTGAGCGCGCCGATGATCGAGACCGAAGCGCGCAAGGCCGGGATGCCGATCGGTCCGTTGGCCATTTCTGACGAAGTTTCCCTCAGCCTGATGAGCCACATCCGTCAGCAAACGGCCAAAGACCTACAAGCAGAAGGGAAGCCGCTGATTGAGCACCCGGCGTTCGCCGTGATTGACTTGCTGCTCAATGAATACAAGCGTCCGGGCAAGGCCGCAGGAGGCGGTTTCTATGATTACCCGGCCGGTGGCCAGAAACATCTGTGGCCGGAGCTGAAAACCCGTTTCGAGAAAGCCGACGGGCAGATTTCACCGAAGGATGTGCGTGATCGCCTGCTTTTCGTACAAGCCATCGAAACCGTGCGTTGCGTGGAGGAGGGCGTGCTGACCTCGACGGCGGATGCCAACGTCGGCTCGATCTTCGGGATTGGCTTCGCGGCCTGGACCGGCGGCGCGCTGCAATTTATCAATCAATATGGCGTGAAAGACTTTGTCGCCCGCGCCCAATACCTGGCCGAGCAGTACGGCGAACGCTTTGCTCCACCGGCGCTACTGTTGGAAAAAGCCGCCAAAGGGGAGGCGTTCTAAGGGGCCGATGACGCACTTCGGGGCTTGCCTTGCCACCACGTTTCAAGGCAGGCTCTGAGGTGTGCATTATTCCCATCACGTGTCAGGTATTTTTTATGTCGTTACGCATCTGCATTCTGGAAACCGACATCCTGCGTCCGGAACTGGTCGATCAATATCAGGGTTACGGGCAGATGTTCCAGCGTCTGTTTTCGCAACAACCCATCGAAGCCGAGTTCTGCGTCTACAACGTGATGCAGGGCGAATATCCCGGCGATGAGCTGACCTTCGACGCTTACCTGATCACCGGCAGCAAGGCCGATTCCTTCGGCACCGACCCGTGGATCGAAACCCTCAGGACCTACCTGCTCAAGCGCTACGAGCGCGGCGACAAACTGCTGGGCGTGTGCTTTGGTCATCAGTTGTTGGCGTTGCTGCTGGGCGGCAAGAGCGAGCGCGCAACCCAGGGCTGGGGCGTGGGCATCCACAACTACAAACTCGCCGCCAAGGCGCCTTGGATGAGCCCGGTGCGGGAAGAGTTGACGTTGCTGATCAGTCACCAGGATCAGGTGACCGCACTGCCGGAAAACGCCACGGTGATTGCCTCGAGCGATTTCTGCCCGTTCGCCGCGTACCACATCAACGACCAGGTGCTGTGCTTTCAGGGGCATCCGGAGTTCATTCACGACTACTCACGGGCGCTGCTGGAGATTCGCCAGGAAGCGTTGGGTGAGCAGGTGTATTCCAAAGGCGTGGCGAGTCTTGAGCATGAGCATCACGGCACAACCGTTGCGGAGTGGATGATGCGGTTTGTGGCGCATAAGCCTGCTGCGGTTTAAACGCCGAAAAGCTTCGCGGGCAAGCCTCGCTCCTACAGATCACGCTGACCTGTAGGAGCGAGGCTTGCCCGCGAATGTCACAGACGACTCGGTACTGGCTACAGCCATCCAGACTTCTTGAAACTCGCCCACAAACTCACACACCCCACGGCAATAAATCCCATCACCGCAAAATACCCGTAGTGCCAGCTCAACTCCGGCATGTTCTGGAAGTTCATCCCGTAGATCCCGGCCACCGCTGTCGGGAACGCCAGAATCGCCGCCCATGCTGCGAACTTGCGCTGCACCACGCTCTGGCGTGACGCCTCCAGCAACACCCCGACCTCAATGGTCTGGCTGGCAATATCCGCCAGGGTTGTCAGGTCTTCCATCTGCCGCGTGACGTGGATCTGCACATCGCGGAAATACGGACGCATGTTCTTGTCGATGAACGGGAAGCTCAGCTTCTGCAACTCTTCACCAATCTCCACCATCGGCGCCGCATACCGGCGCAAACGCAGCACGTCGCGGCGCAGGCTGTGGAGCTTCTGGATGTCGTGCTCATTGAGCGCGCTGCACAAGACGTTGCGTTCCAGCTCATCGATTTCAGCATGGATCGCTTCGCCCACCGGCTGGTAGTTTTCGATCACGAAATCGAGGATGGCATAGAGGACGAAATCTTCCCCGTGCTCCAACAACAACGGACGCGCCTCACAACGCTGACGGACATGGGCGTAGGACGCCGAGTGACCGTTGCGGGCGGTGATGATGTAACCCTTGCCGGCAAAGATGTGCGTCTCGATGAACTCCAGTTTGCCTTCATGGCGGATCGGCGAGTACGTGACGATAAACAGCGCATCGCCGAAGGTTTCGAGCTTCGGTCGACTGTGTTTTTCCAGGGCGTCTTCGATGGCCAGTTCGTGCAGGTTGAACTGGCGTTGCAGGTTGGTCAGCTCCTGGGCGTTGGGCTCTTCGAGACCGATCCACACAAAGTGCCCGGTCTTGGCGGCCCAGGCTGCGCCTTCATCGAGCGTGATATTGGTGATTTTTTTACCGGCGCTATAAACCGCAGCAGCAACAACTCTACCCATGATGGTGGTTCACTTCTTATCAATACGAATTGGCAGTGACAGGCAGTGTCCAGCTTAGCCTGCTGCTTGTAGAGATTCAGTGAAATCTGCGGAGTTCACGGGCAAGCGTTTCGCAGGCAAAAGAAAACCCGCACAGGGCGGGTTTCTGTTCAGGCAGCTTGCAGTTGCCGGTCCATCGCGGCGATGCACTCGCGCATCTGCTCGCGGCACTGGGCGATCAGCAGCGGCATATCGTCCATGCTCAATCCGGCGGTAGGAATCGCCGGCAGCGAGCGGATCAGAATTTTCCCACTGCGCCAGCGGTTCAGTCGCATGTGCTTGACGTAACTGCTGACACACACCGGTACGATCGGCACTCCGGCGGCAATCGCCATCTGGAACGCGCCTTTCTTGAACGGCAGCAAGTCCTCACCGAGGTTGCGCGTGCCTTCCGGGAACACCCAGATCGAGGTGTCTTCATGCTGCAAGGTATGGGTGGTGGTGAGCATCGACTGGCGCGCCTTGTGCGCATTGCCTCGGTCGATCAACACATTGCCTGCCAGCCAGAACAACTGGCCAAACAGCGGCACCCATTTCAGGCTCTTTTTGCCGATACACACGGTGCGGCGGGGCACCACGTTGCCGAACACAAACAGATCGTAGTTGGATTGATGGTTGGCGATGATCACGCAGCTGTCGGGCTTGTCCATCAACGGACCGACGTCAGTCTTCACCCGCAGGCGCAAAATACACATCGCTGGCCAGGCATACAGGCGCGCGCATAAACGGCTGTTGTCCGGGTTGAACGGTCGGCACAGACCCAGAATCACCCCCAGCACACCGGCCAGAATAAAGTGCAGGCCCATCAATAACATACGAAACACAAACAGCATTTACAGGCCCCACCGGGACAAAAGGTGGCGCAGTGTACGGATGTGCACTGTTTTCGGCAATTGCCACTATAGAGGCGGGAGATAGGCGATGTTTAAGCGCATGTTTCAGACTTGTGGGTCAGACGCGGCCTAGAGCGGTTGCAGACTTTTCAACAGAGCGCGTACGAAAAAGCCCGACATGACGGTCGGGCTTTTCGTTGCAGCAGGAATGGGCTTAACCCAGATGTTCCTGATCCTGGATGATCGCGTTGTCCAGCGTCTCCAGCAGTGCCTTGCGCACTTTCAGCTTGGTGTTCTTGTGCGCGGTCATGTTGATCTTCTTCAACTGGCGCGCCGCTGCCAGCGCTGCACCTTGCAGTTCCTCGGCCGATACCACCGCATCGAGGAAACCGGCAGCAATCGCGCTCTGCGGGTTGAACATCTCGCCATTGATCACCGAACGATGCAGCGCTGCGTTGCTCAAGCGATCACGGGCCAGCTCGATCCCGGCGTGGTGCATGGTCATGCCGATCTGCACTTCGTTCAGGCCAATGCTGAACGGGCCGTCGACCCCAATGCGGTAATCCGCCGACAACAACAGGAACGCACCCTTGGCCACCGCATGCCCAGGGCACGCCACGATCACCGGGAACGGGTGCGACAACAGGCGACGCGCCAGGGTCGAACCGGCCGTCACCAACGCCACGGCTTCTTTAGGGCCGGCGGTCATCACCTTCAAATCGTAACCGCCCGACAGAATCCCGGGCGTACCGGTAATGATCACCACTGCGCGATCAGTCACCGCCTGATCCAGCGCAACGTTAAACGCCGCAATTACGTCCGGGGAAATGGCGTTTACCTTGCCATTGCTCAACGTCAGGGTCGCGATACCGTCTTCGAGGTGGTAGGAAATCAACTCACTCATGACGCTATTCCTTGTATGAAAGTTGAGGCAGACGTTACCCACCGCGGCAAGCCAGGTAAAGCGCCGTGACTGACCCGCCGGTCACCCTTTCCCCGCCCGCCAAGCGTAGCCGGCCGCACCAGCCGTGCATTCCCCTCTATATAGAAGAGGGCGCGACGCCGGAGATTGGCAGGTTTGCCATACCCCGGAACCCGCCGCAGCGCCCGAATCGCTAACCGCATGAAAATTCTGAAAAAAATATTTGCCATCGGAAAAGCTTTCGACTACATTAGCGCGCCTCGACAGACAGAACATGTTTGAAGAGATACGGTGAAGTGTCCGAGTGGCTTAAGGAGCACGCCTGGAAAGTGTGTATACAAGAAATTGTATCGAGAGTTCGAATCTCTCCTTCACCGCCAAATTCGATGTAACCAGAACCCCTGATTTCGAAAGAAGTCAGGGGTTTTGTGGTTTCTGGCGTTCAAAAACACCAGGCGGCTTCTTAACAAAACCCCGGCCATGTGCCGGTTTTTTTGCTGAGCGCGGGAAGACTCAAGAAAACGGGCCGCCCTCAGGTAGTAAGTCGCCATTCCCACGAGACAGCCTGCGAGCTTCCAGGAGATGACCCCGCGGCCATCGAGGCGCCATCCTATAGCTGTAGCATCTGGAAATATTTCCCGCCCCGCACGCTGTCAATTTGCCAGCGCATGCTATATTGACGCGCTTTTTGCAGCTGGGCCCAAGCCCTGTTTTTGGTTTCACAACTGTTCTGATTTGCCCCACAACAAGGATGTAACACGTGCGAAAGGGAGATGCGCTTGGGCTGGATCAACGAATTCTCTTTTTTCTGTGCGTTTACCTGGCCTGAACCTGGCTTGCCTGGGATAGCTTTGAAGGTGCGCGTTTTACAATGAAAAAAGTTTACTTGATCAGTAACGTCAAGCAAGGCGGAAAAACCTATCTTGAGTACTTGCGGCCAGCGCTGAATGCCCTTCGCAGTCATTACGACTGTGTGGTACTTCAAACCAACAATGTGGGTATCAGCAGAGTCGAAGCGGAACAGCTTCTGAATCATCCTGTTGAAGAAGTTACCCTGGATTTTATCGTGAAGATAAAGTCGCACGTCGTTATCTCTAATGATGGCTGGGTCGCGCGAATACTGGATGATTCAAACTTTGCTATTTTCATTGCCCATGGCAATGTCGGTATGCCGGCCAAGGATCAATACTATTTTTCTGAGTTGCTGAGTTATTGGGATGCGATTGTTTCCTCATCCCGATCGATTTCCGACCTGGTCAAAACGGGTCTGCAACTTTACCGACCTGACAGGCACGCGGGCCTAGCGGGCAATGCAACGAAAACGTTGCGCTCGGAATTCCGTAAAACCAATATCATCTCTGTATTACCGGTCAAGATCCCCAAATCGTTCAAGGCGGCTCCTGACATTCAGCGGGTGCCCGATAAATGCGTCGTGGGCCTTCTGCCAACCCAGGTTGGTATATGCCCGAGCGGCGCTTCCCTGTATGAAAATATGGGGGTAGTGATTAACAGCATAAAATCCCAGATCCCCCATGCGCAATTTATCTTGCGCCCTTATATGACTGACTTCACACGCCCGTATGTCAGCGAAGTATGCGAGCAGCTTTCTCAGTATCCATGGATCACAATAGATACGACTAAAGGAAGCAGTCAGGATTTCTATCAGCAATGTGACAAACTCATCACTGACGCCTCAAGTGGTGGTGTTTCGTTCATGCTGAATACATGCAAACTGCCGATTTATTATGTTCCGGAAACCCACGAGAGCCACCCCATTGTTACGGCGTGGCTGGAGCAAATGCAGAGTCTGTTGCCAATCGCCAGAAGTGGTGACGATCTGAAAGATCTGATACTGGGTTTAGACCTGATTACGCCTGAGCAAAGTTACGCTATTTATAAGAAATTTTATGAATCCGAGTACGGCGAGCGCGAACATCCGGATGAGGTGTTCCTGGATCTGGTTCAGCAACAGCATGACTCTGATTTCCGCTGCTTTGTAATCGATGCCTGGGGAAAGGCCAGCGAATTCGAAGCTCAAACGAGCTCGCTGCAACTGTCATGAATCCCAAGCAATTGACGTTTCTAAATGGCCAAAGAGTCGGATGGATATGAAAGATGACGTTTGCGGGCAGGTGGTCTGGATTACCGGCCTGTCAGGTGCGGGCAAGTCGACGTTGGCCCAGGCGTTTGTAGACGGGCTTCGAAGTCATGGCCACTCGGTTGTCCTGCTGGACGGCGATGAACTGCGCGATGTTTTCGGGGCAACTGCTGCCAATACGAAAAACCACGGGCGGGAGGGGCGATTGGCCCTGGCCCTGCAATACGCCCATCTGTGCCGGGTCATCGCGGCGCAAGGGCACACCGTTGTGATCGCAACGATTTCGCTGTTCAGCGAAGTTCATGCCTGGAACCGCACCCATCTACCGGGTTATTTCGAAGTGTATTTGAAGGTGCCCGTGGCGGAACTGCGTCGTCGGGACCCCAAGGGAATCTATCGCCGGTTCGATGCCGGCGAGTTGGACAATGTCGCGGGTCTCGATTTACCGATTGATGAGCCGGACGCGGCAGATTGGGTGGTGGAGTTTGATCCTGACCGCTCCATACAAACGTTGACCGATAACTTGCTTCACCATTTTTTGAAAAGGAAGTTGGTATGAAAACCGAATGGGATTACTCCACCCTGGCCGACGCTTATCTGAAGCGTCCTGACTACGCCAATGCCGCCATTGACGCGATGCTGTCGATTGCCGGTGCCGAACAAGGCGACACGTTTTGCGACGTCGGCGCAGGCGTTGCGCACCTGACCTTGATGCTTGCTGCGCGTGGTCTGGACGTTGTGGCCGTGGAGCCGAATGATGCGATGCGAGCCAATGGCATCAAGCGTACCGCTGACTTGACCAACGTCCGTTGGCATGAAGGCACCGGCGAAGCGACCGGGCAAACTGACCAAGCATTCGACATGGTCACCTTTGGCAGTTCCTTCAATGTTTGCGACCGCCAGCAGGCACTCAAGGAAACCGCGCGCATCCTCAAGCCTCGGGGCTGGTTCGCCTGCATGTGGAACCATCGGTATCTTGAAGATCCTATCCAGGCCCGGATCGAAGCCATCATCAAGGATCGGGTCCAGGGTTACGGCTACGGTACTCGCCGTGAAGATCAAACCGCCGTCATCGACGCCAGTGCCTTGTTCGGCCCGGTTGTTCACCTGGATGCGCGGGTCACTCACGAACAGACCATCGAAGAGTGCCTGGAAGCCTGGCGTTCCCATGCGACGCTGGAGCGCCAGGCTGGCGCGAAATTCCACGAAGTGATCAGTGCCATTGATGACTATCTGAGAAGCCTTGATACGGCCTCGATCCAGATTCCGTACTCGACCAATATCTGGGTTGCTCAGCTGAGATAAGCCGATGTCGCTGCAATTCTCGACCAAGGCCGGCACATTGCTCAGCCTTCAGGAGCGACTCAGGTCCGCTCGCATCGCGCCCTTGTTGTCATTCACCGTGAAGGAATGGCAACAAGGGCGGCACGCCTGTTTTCGTGACGTTCGGGGAGGGTTGGGAGACGGGCCGTGGATCGTGCGTTCCAGCTGTCTGCGCGAAGATGGCGCGCAGGCATCTGGCGCCGGGGCTTATCTTTCGATCCCCGATGTCATTGAAGCGGACCTGGAGTCGGCGATTGAGCGGGTGATTGCCAGTTATGGCGATGCACATCCGTCGGACGAGGTGCTGATTCAGCCGATGTTGGGAAATGTACTTCGCTCCGGTGTCGCCTTTTCCCACGACCCGAATACCTGTGCGCCGTATCGGGTGGTGAACTGGTCTGAAGGCACTGACACCGCTTCGGTCACTGGCGGCATGGGCGGTCGGTTGTGGCAGCAGGCGGCGCGCAGCGAAGTGCCGCCACCGCCGAGCCTGGCCCCGCTTATGCTCTTGCTCGCCGAACTGCTGGCGTTGTTCGATAACGCACCCATCGATTGCGAGTTTGCGGTCACACGCGAGGCCGAGGGCGAAGTCCTGTGGCTGTTACAAGTGCGGCCATTGATTCTACCCAACCCTGCCGAATCCGAGGCTGACCAGGCTGCTCGCCTGGACAGCATTCAGCGCAAGGTGGCGCGGGGCATGCAACCGCACCCATTCCTGATGGGGCAGCGCACGGTCTATGGCGTGATGCCGGACTGGAACCCGGCCGAGATTATCGGTATCCGACCCCGGCCGCTTGCGCTCTCGCTGTACCGGGACCTGGTGACTGACTCGATCTGGGCTTACCAGCGCCATAACTATGGCTACCGCAACTTGCGCAGCTTTCCGCTGATGCCGCATTTTTTCGGGCTGCCGTACATTGATGTGCGCTTGTCGTTCAACTCGTTTATTCCGGCAGACCTCGACGAGGGGCTGGCAGGGCGGCTGGTTGATCACTACATCGATCGCCTGCTGGCCGAACCGACGCTGCACGATAAGGTCGAGTTCGAGATTGTGTTCTCGTGCTACACACTGGACTTGTCCCAGCGTCTGGAGCGTCTGGCCAGTGCCGGTTTCCAGGACCACGAACTGGAAGCCATCAGCAGCAGTTTGCGCAAGCTGACCAACCGTATCGTCCATCCCAAGGACGGCTTGTGGCGCGCCGATGCCAATAAACTCGACATCCTCAATGAGCGACGCGAAGCGTTGCTGGCGTCCAATGCCGATCCCCTGGAACGGATCTACTGGTTGCTGGAGGATGCCAAGCGCTACGGCACCCTGCCATTTGCCGGTCTGGCGCGTGCTGGCTTCGTCGCCGTGCAGATGCTCAAATCCTTGGTGACCGTGGGCGTTTTCTCCCAGGCTGACTACGATTGCTTCATGGCGGGTGTCTCGACCGTCAGCGGTCAGTTGGCCCGTGACCGGGCAATCCTCGACAAGTCGACGTTCCTGGCGCGTTACGGTCATTTGCGCCCGGGCACCTACGACATCCTGTCGCCCCGTTACGATGAAGCACCGGAGCTGTATTTCGATTGGTCCCAGCGACCCGCCGCTCCGGAACCGTTAAAACCCTTTTCGCTGACCCTCCCGCAGATGCGTGCCATCGTGAAGCAATTGGAAGAGCACGGCTTGCAGCCCGATCCGGTCGGTTTGCTGGACTTCATGCAAGCGGGCATCGAGCTGCGCGAACTGGCCAAATTCCATTTCACCCGCAATTTGTCGGATGCCCTGGCATTGATTGCCGAAGTGGGCGCCCAGCATGGCATCAGTCGTGAAGACATCGCCTATTGCGACATCAGCGCCTTTAAGGAGCTGCACATAGCGGCTGTCGATCCGAAGGATGTGTTGTTGCGCAGCATCGAGCAGGGCAAGGCGCGCTACGCAGAAACCCTCAAGGTATCGCTGCCACCGGTGATTACCTGCCCTGAGGATGTCTGGTCCTTCGAATGGCCGGAAACCGCGCCCAACTTCATCACCCAGAAACAGGTGACCGCCCCCGTGGTGGGCAGTGATGACCGGGATAAGCTGACCGGGGCGATTGTCTGCATCCCCAATGCGGACCCGGGGTTTGACTGGTTGTTCGCCTACCCGATCGCCGGGTTGATCACGGCTTTCGGCGGCGCCAACTCGCACATGGCGATTCGCGCCGGCGAGCTTGGCCTGCCCGCCGTCATCGGTGCCGGTGAAGTGCTCTATCGTCGCTGGTCGACGGCACAGCGCCTGCACCTGGACTGTCCCGGCCGCTGGGTGGAGGTATTGGCGTGAAAGTCATCGCCGTCAGCCAGCGAGTGGACGTGTTGCCCGAGCGTGGCGAAAGCCGTGATGCGCTGGACCAGCGGCTGATTGATTTTCTACGGGCCGCCGGTTATTTGCCGTTGCCGGTGCCTAACGGTTTGGAGGGTGACCTGGAAGGCTGGTTGAGCGCGGTTTCGCCCCAGGCCATTGTGCTTTCGGGTGGCAATGACATCGGCCAGTGTCCGGCACGGGACCGGACCGAAAGCCGATTGCTTGACCATGCACGGGCTCACGGCCTGCCAGTACTCGGCATTTGCCGGGGCATGCAGATGATCGCGCACTGGTCGGGTGGTGTGCTCAAACCGGTGACCGGTCATGTGCGAACCCGGCATCAACTGTCGGGGCAGATTGTTGCCGAGGTGAACAGTTATCACGGTTTGGCGCTTGCCGGGTGTCCCCATGGATTCGAGGTCCAGGCGCGCAGTGAAGATGGGGAAATCGAAGCCATTCGCCACCTCAGTCTGCCGTGGGCAGGCTGGATGTGGCATCCGGAGCGAGAAAGCGTTTTTGCAGCGCACGATGTTGATCGGCTGAAGCAGCTGTTCGGTGAATGAAGCGTCTTTATCTGAGGTAGAACGGTTGTGAAAGCCATTATCCTGGCTGCCGGACGTGGCAGCCGCATGAAAAGCCTCACGGATGAGCGTCCCAAATGCATGGTCGAGTTGCGGGGCAAGACACTCCTGGAGTGGCAACTTGAGGCGCTGCGCGGTGCCGGCATCAGCGAGATCGCTATCGTGACGGGCTACAAGCGCGAGTTGTTGGCCAATCAGGGATTGGTCGAGTTTCATAACCCGCGCTGGGCGGACACCAACATGGTGTCGTCGCTGGCCTGTGCTGAGGCATGGTTGGAACAGGAACCGTGCATCGTCAGCTATTCCGACATCTTCTATAGTCCCGTCGCGGTGCAGTCGTTGATGACCTGCAAGGCTTCCCTGGCGGTGACCTATGACCCGAACTGGCTGGCGCTGTGGACTGAGCGATTTGGTGATCCTTTGCTCGATGCCGAAACCTTTCGCCTGACGGATGCCGGCACCCTGGCGGAAATCGGCAATAAACCCACATCAGTCGATGATATCCAGGGCCAATACATGGGGCTCTTGCGCTTCACGCCTGAAGGCTGGGCAGACGTCGTTCGGTTGCGCTCGGCGTTGACCCCCGAACAGTGCGACAAAGTGCACATGACCCACACGCTGCAGCAAGTGATCGGGGCGGGACGGGTGGCGATCCACGCCGTTGCGTACACAGGCGAGTGGGGCGAGGTGGACTCCGCTGAAGATCTGTTTGTGTATCAATAATCGAGATGACCGGGGCAGGCGAATGGCGGTTCGCCTGTTATAACAGCCGAACCTTCGAACGGAATCGACGTTCAGGGCTTCCCCCCCGCATCGCGTCGGTAATTCCCGCGCCCAGCGACTGAATGGGCTTTTTTTAGCCCTCCATTTACCTGACGCCCACGTGTGTCTCGATGAAGAAGAAAACCCCATGATCACCACCACTACCCACACCATCGAAGGCCGGCAAATCACCGCCTACCTGGACATCGTCAGCGCCGAGTCGGTGCAGGGCGTCAACGTGATCCGCGACATGTTCGCCGGGATGCGCGATTTTTTCGGTGGGCGTTCGCAGACGTTGGAGCGGGCATTGAAGGAAGCGCGCATTCAAGCGACTGACGAGATCAAGGAGCGCGCGCAGGCGTTGCAGGCGGATGCGGTGGTGGGGCTCGATTTCGAGATCAGCATGCCGACCGGCAAGGGCGGGATGGTGGTGGTGTTTGTGACGGGCACGGCGGTGAAGCTGAGGTAAGCGTTTTGACGGGCCCGTGCGCTTGGTGAACGGGCCGGTTTCTGCTGTCGCTTGGTTTTTCACGTAGAACTTTTTACGTAGAAACAAGGGCATCGGCCTGCGGCGGGACAAGTGGGTATTTCTGTTTATTGCTGGACGTGTTTTGTAGGACGTCGGCACCGTCCATTCGTCGGGCATAGGGCAATCTGAATCACAAGTCCAGTAATGACCGGCTAGTCTCAAAAGCCTTGGTGGTCGATATTTTTCAGGCAAATAGGGCTTGCCGGTATCGACCCTGTTTTGAAAGGGGTGAAGAGATGGCGGATCCGTATATCGAAGACGACGGGGCTGAGTTTCCAATCAACAACTGTGTGCAGTGTGGCCAGACGGAGTATGTGGCTGGTTTTGGCGAGGATCAGGTCAAGACAGGCAAGATCAAATCGACGGCGCCTCGAGCGACGAGGTCGAAGTTTCTGCCCAAGGTGGCAGCGCCTTCCAGGAAGTAAGCGTGACTCACAGAGCAGACCCCGCCATTGAGCGGGGTTTTTCATTTCTCGCGGGTGGAGTTTCGAAATTTCCTACAGACGTCGTGGATTTTTCTTTCACAAAGTTTTCACAAGAACCTACGTAGTCTCAACTCATCCGTTAGAAAGCAATATTCCAGCCCGTTACCCCAGCGGGCTTTTTTTTGCCCGTCATAAAACCTTTTCCATAAATGCTGTCCAACCGTCGCCCATAGCGCGGTTGCGCCGGATTGTGTCTGGACTTTGCCTTCGCTAAAGCATTCAATTTCCGCCTTTTCGTTTCCCCCTATTTTTGAGGTTTTCGTCATGCGTTTAACACTGCCCGCTCTGGTTCTGGGGCTTTTGGTTGCTCAAGGTGCGATGGCTGCCGGTCAAGGTACTGCCGCGCTCGGCGGTGGTCTGGGTGGCGCGCTGGGTAATGTGATCGGCCAAAACATGGGCGGCAGCACTGGCGCGGCGATTGGTGCTGGCGTAGCGGGCGCGGCAGGCAGTGCCATTGCCGCTCCGAAGGGTAGCCGTACCAAAGCGGCCATCGGCGGTGGCGTCGGCGCGGCAGGTGGTTCGGTCATCGGCCACAGCCTGGGCGGCAAGACTGGTGCAACTATCGGCGCCGGGCTGGGTGGCGCCGCGGGTGGCGCGGTAGGTACCAATCTATCGAAAGGCCACAAGCGCCACTGATCCCGAGGATCAGTAAACGAAGCCCGGTGTGATGCCGGGCTTTTTCGTTTCTGAACGTTTTTTTTGGATACGCCTCCAATCTCCTACAAGCCCTATCCGTTAACAGGGTACTGTGGGAGCAAGTTGAGACCATTGTGCTCTCCAATACGGAAATTCTGAGGTTCATATCATGCGTTTGACATTGTCCACGTTGGTTTTGGGTCTTCTTGTCGCTCAGGGCGCCATGGCGGCCGGTGATGGCACCTCGGCAGTGGGTGGTGGCCTCGGTGGCGCGCTGGGTAACGTCGTCGGCCAGCAAATGGGCGGCAGCACCGGAGCTGCCATTGGCGCCGGTGTCGGCGGCGCCGCAGGCAGCGCGGTCGGCGCACCCAAGGGCAGCCGCACGGCAGCAGCGGTTGGCGGCGGCGTTGGCGCGGCGGGCGGTTCGGTGGTCGGCCATAGCCTGGGCGGCTCCACCGGCTCGACCATCGGCGCAGGCCTCGGCGGTGCGGCGGGTGGTGCGGTCGGCAACAACCTGGGCAGCGACAGCGGCAGCTCCCATTCCGGTGGCGGGCATAAACACAAGAATAAACACAGAAACAAACATCGCTAAGTCAGTCTCGACTGACAGCAGAAACCCGGCCCCGCGCCGGGTTTTTCGTTGCTGTGGGTAGGACTCTGGAACGTTTGGTTGCAGGACGCCTCGAACTTCATACACTCCCGACACTTTGTGAGGCGCGCCATGACGCTTGAAGCCGAAGATGATGCTGACGAACTCAACGATCCTGGTAACGAAGACCCGGGTTCTTTGATGGACGATGCGACAGTGCCGCTCAACGACTCCGATGATGCGGGGGATGTGGGCAACACCGAGTATGAAGAGGAAGACTCAGACGAAGACTGACCGATCGTCCCTTGGGTCGAACGCTCGCATAGCCCCTGCCTCGAATGAACGAGGGCCTGCTTTTCAGGCCCTTCGAGAGGTGTTTTATGAATACTGATCCGAAAGTCGCTGATGTTGATGAAACGCCGGAATATCCGCTGCCTTCTCCTACTGATTCCCTGAGCCGCGATCAGCGTCCGCCTGATGATGAGGATGAGGCGGGGGTTGAGCAGGTTCCTGTTGACGATGTGACGCGAGGGGATGTCGAGGCGAGCCCTGATGATCCGGATATTGCGGGGGAGGATGGGTCGGGGGAGCCGAGTTGAAGGGTGGAAGATAGGCCGATGACAGTTTTAGCTTTCAAAGCCCAGCTGTTTTGCTGGGCTTTTTATCAAATAAATTTTTTCCCTTTGATTACGTAAAGCCCATCCAACGGCGATATTTTTTCAACTTTTCCGATCTCAATATACTTTTCGAAATCGTACTTTAGTACTTTCTGGTCGGTGTATTTTTTGTACTGATGTGGAAGTTCACATGCGAGCAAGTACAGTCGCCAAACATCAAAGCCATCGGTTCTTCCATCCGGGCCGTAGTCAAAATCTATGCATGCTTCTGGCAGATAAACAGCACAGCCTACTCCGTGTAATTCATAGGTTATGTTGTCCACAACCGTCCCGCATCGTTCTATTTTCTTGGTGTGCCAGAGCCTCAAGATGCAGCGCGTGCCGAATTTTTTCTCAAACAATGCGGTCGCTTTATCTACTTTTGAAAGAAAATCGACGATTAGCTGTTCCAGGAGTTCATTTCTGCAGCTCATCTTCTCCGATGCTCCAATCTGTCAAATCCGACATTGTTTGCGGACTCTAAAACCTCGTCAATATTGTTCAAGTCCCCTTTGTGTCCCTTTATATCGTTCACAAGCTTTATTATCACGCTCGTCGATGTCTGTCTCGCGGCTGCGGCTCGATGATGGCCGTCAAGTATATAAAGCTTGCCGTCGTGTTCGGCCACCTCGATAGGAAATACGGCGTCAAAACCATCACCGCGCATACTCCGAGTCAGATTTTCTACTTTTTTTGTAGAGGCTTTGCCTGAAAGGGCATGCGTTCTGTTTAGTGTTCTTGGATCTACGCCATGAATCACATCAGGGAGATGCGGTTCCCCCTCATCAACCCCAACCTTCCCAGCCGGATCCTCCTCCCCAAACGTCGGCCTTTCACACCCATCCCCACCCGGACACTCATTCAACCCCAACGGATCAACCCACCCCGTCGGATTCGGCGTGTACTGATACTGGTTCAGTCCGCCCGCCAGCTTGATCGGATCTGGCGTCAGATACCGCCCCACATCCGGGTTGTAGTACCGATGCCGGTTGTAGTGCAGCCCGGTCTCCGCATCGAAATACTGCCCTTGAAACCGCAACGGCTGGTCCAGCACCTGGTGGGTATCGCGATTCAAACGAGTCAGGCGGCCGTAGGCGGTGTATTGCGCGGCCCAGACGATTTCGCCGCTGTAGTCGGTCAGTTCTTGTGGGGTGCCGAGGTGGTCGAGTTGGTAGTAGAACGGGCAAGCCTGGCGCGGGCCTTTGCCGTCGAGCATGGCCAAGGGGCGGAAGGTGCCGGGTTCGTAAACGTAGCTGCGGTAATGCTCGCGACTGCTTTCGGCGACGACCCGGTCGCCTTGCCAGAAGAACTCGGTGGTTTTGCCGTCGACGGTTTTGCTGATACGGCGCCCGAAGGCGTCGTAGCGATAACGCGAGCAACGTCCGTCCGGGGTCGTTACGCCCACCAACCGATGCTGGCAGTCATAGCGATAGTCGGTGACGAGTTTTTGCGCGGTGCCACGCCGTTCACGGATCAGATTGCCGAAAGCGTCATAGTCGTAATGCCGATCGCCCTGCATCAGCAGGCGATTGCCCTTGACGGTCGCCGCGCCGGGACGGTCCTGCATCAGCAGGTTGCCCGCCGGGTCGTGGGCGAAGCTTTCTGGCAGATGGTCGCGGGAGTGGCGAACGCGAATCAGACGGTCGAGCGGGTCGTAGTGGTAGCTGCGTTGGCCATGACGGGTGTCGGCGATGTGGTCGAGAGTGCCGTTGGCGCTGTAGGCAAATTCGCGGCGATACAGCGTTTGCCGCTGTTGGCTGACAGCGTGGGCCTTCAGGCGACCCTGCTCGTCATATTGGTAATCGCTGAGCAGCAGACCCTGTTGGCGGTGCTGTTCGCGACCGGCCGCGAAGGTATGCGACGTCAGCCGTGCGCCATTGAGGTCGATGGCTGTCAGCGCGCCGCTCTTGGCGTGGTGGTACTTGAGTTTGCTGCTGTCGGGCAGACGCAGGTAGTTGAGCTGGCCGCAGGCGTCATAGCCATAACGCAACGTGCCCCAGCCCTGGTGCTCGGTGATCAGCCGGTCTTGCCGGTCGTATTCGAACTCCAGCGGATGGTCATGGCTGTCATCAACGCTGACCAGTCGGCCGAGACTGTCGTAGCGATACTCGATCGTCGTCCCGTCAGGCAGCGCCTTGACCAGCAACCGGCCTGTCGCATCCCTTAGGTAACCGGTGAACAGCTGTGAGCCGTCATCGCCGAACTCGGTTTTCTCCAGCAGATGGCCATTGAGGTCATAGGCATAAGCCGTGCGGCGGCCATCAAACCCGGTTTCTTGTCGGATCAATCCGCTGGGCGTGTAGTCCAGCTGATATTTTTCGCCGGACTCGTTCTCGATTTCCGTCAGCAGCAGTCGCACGTTGTCGTAGCGATACTTCAGTTGGGTGCCGTCTGGATTGATCCGGCGGCTGACCAGGTGCAGGTCGTCGGCGTATTCGTAATGGGTGATGCGGCCGAGTTCGTCCCGTTCGGCGGTGATTTTTCCGTAGGCGTTGTAGCTGAACGCGCGGGTGGCACCTGTAGGAAGTGTCGTCTGGATCAGCCGGCCGACGGCGTCCCACTGGTAGCGGGTCACGGCATCATGTTCGTCCTGGCGGGTAATCTGTCGGCCCAGTGCATCGTAGGAAAACTGTCGCCGGCCACCCTGCGGCAACGTTTCTTCGACCAATTGGCCCAGACCGTTCCAGACAAACACATGCCGACTGGTGTCTGGATAACGGATCGACAGCAACCGCCCCTGAGCATCGTGGTGGTAATGGGTGACCTGTCCGTCCGGGTCGACCGCCTCGGTGACATCGCCCTGGGCATTGCGCCGGTAGGTCCATACCGCCTTGCCGCGACACCGCGCATGCAGGAAGCCGTTGCGATACTCGTAGGACGTCGGCTCGCCTTCGGGAGGAATCAGCGCCACAAGGCGGCCGACTTCGTCGTAGCGATAGTGGGTAATCGCCCCCAACGGATCCTGTTCGGCAATCAGCCGACCCTTATCGTCGTAAGACTTGAGGTGTTCACCGCCGCTCGGTTCGACCCGCCGCACCAGCCGCGCCTTGTCGTCATGGACGTAAGCTTCTTCACTGCCGTCGGCGTTTTTAACCACGACGCCGCCCTGGTCGTCCCAGATGTAAGTGGTGTCCATCTGCGAAAAGCTTGCCCGGTGCCGGACACATCGCGCCGCCTTGCCAGACCGTTCCCACTCCCAGAAAAAACTCGCCCCGCCGGCTAATTGCCGCTGCAGGATCACGTGCTCGTCGTCGTAGTCATACCGTTCGCTTTCGCCAGCGGCATTGGTGGCTTCGATCAGGTGATGACGAGCGTCGTAGCGGTAGGCAATCAGCGTCTGTTCTGTACGCCAGGCATCACCCAGCGCTGCGGCAGGGTGAAACGTCTGATACTCGACGGCAACAAGGTGCCGGCGCTCGTAACGCAACAGCAGTGAGCGCCCGGCACCGTTTTCAAGGCGTTGGATGCGATCCTGGCGATCACGGGTGATGTGCAGCCGGTTGCCATAGGCATCGCTGATCGCGGTCAGCCGCCCGTTATGAAAGTGGTAAAACCTGGGTGTTTCGGCCGCCAGCGCAACGATCAGTTCCTGTGGCTCATCGCCCCGATAAATTGCCGCTCGCGACAGGCTGTTATGGATCGTCGGTCGCTCGTCACTCGGCAACGGAAAGGTCGTACGGCGGTTTTCATGGTCGATCCAGATGACGCAATCGCCATCGATTTCCAGCCGATGGGCGAGGGAATGACTCCAGCCCCAGCCCAGCCCGCAGTCCAGTTCCACTGCACTGGTGCGGTACATCCGGGTGAAATCAAATGCCAGCAACCCATCGAGAGAACCATCGGTCAGGGTCAGCAGTTCTTCGCCGGTGACCATCGATACCGGGCAACCGTTGGTGCAGGTCAATGGCCCGCAATCGGCGCTGTCACCGTTGGGGTTTTTCGCCTGGTCCGGCGCATCGTCATGGGGTTCGTGCCGGACCATTCGGGTTTGTGCGTCGGTTTTGTCGCGAGCGATCGGGGCCGGGTTCTTCACCACCAGAACCGGCGACTCTCCGTTGCGAATCTCCAGCGGCAACGTCGGCGTCGGATTCAACGGCGCCGGGCGTGCATTGACCGCCAACGGTTTGAACACGCCCGCATGGGTGGCAAACCTGGATTCGGTGGTCAGCTCCGCCAGGCGCAAGGTGGCGCCCGCCAGCCATTGCCGCGCCCGTGGCGATTTGATTTTATCCAGCACTTTGGTGCTCAAACCCAGTGTCACGCCTAAGGTGCCGGTCACTCTGGCCAGTAGGAAAGCGATCAGCAGGTCTGTGCGAATTTCCGCCACCACCTCAGCAACAAATTGCGGCGGCAGCATCCTCAGCCAACTGGTCAATGCCGCAAGGTGAATGAACAGCAGCGGTTCATCGCTCAGCACCAGCAGGCCATTGGCGATGGCGTCCGAGGAGGCTTCAAGCAATGCGTCCAGTTCGGCCTGGGTCAGGTACTCCAGCAGCTTTTCGCTGTTGGCTTGCAGATCGGCGAGCAGGGCGTAAACCTGTTTCACGTCATCCCAGACGCCCTGCAGCGAATTCCCGACGCCCAGCCAGTCCGCCTCTTGCAACAGGCTGTAACGATCGAGGAAGCCAGCGCTGGCGAACTCGATCCATAAAGGTTCGAACTCACGGGTCCACTCGGCACGCAGCCAGCCTTCGAGCTCGTCGATCAAGCCTTGATAAGAGGCGTAGAGCACCTTGATGTGCTCGGCTGAAACATCGGGAAAGAAGGTGATGCGATAACGCTGGCCCCGGGAGCAATCGGAAACTTCGAGAATGCCGCCCGGGCCGATGGTCTTGCGCACCGGCTCGCCAAACGTCAGTTCACCGTTGCGGTCCGCGATCACCGGTTCGAGCATCACCGGCGTATTGCCGATGGGCACGAAACGCGCCGCCTCGAACATGTGCACCAGGGTCAATGGGCCTTCGGCGGGGCACTGGGTTACGACGGCGCTGGCCGGTTTGCTGGAATCAAGTGGCGCGCGGAGTTGAACGTCGTTGCCGACCTTGAAGACCTGCTCGACATCCAGCGCCCAGCCAGTCCAGAAGTTTTCCGCCCAGCGTTCGTAGTCGTTCAGACAGAGGCGAAACTCGCCAAGCAACGTTTCGACGTCGGGTCGTTCCGGGTTCATGGCCGCGACCACCAGCAGTCCAATGGTGTTGTTCAGGGCCAGGAGTCCATTGGGGTCGAACATTCGCAGTCACTCGCGCGCTTCAATTTGGAACGGGAGACTTTGCGCAGGATCAGCGAGGAAAGAAGTCAGGAAAGGAGGTGTTTGCTGTAGGGATAATCGCTAAATCACCAGCAACCCCGGGCGTGCAGGTTTTTTCATCCTTCGGGCATTGCCCGTTGCCCTATGCCGGCCGGGCTCGTTATGCTGCTGAACCCTTTAATCGATCCGAGTACTGGCCGTACCTGAGCCGCCTGGGATGTCATTAAAAACGGATCAGATGCGATGAATGCACCACTGAAAGCGCTGGGCCCGATCAAGGCTGTGATTTTCGACATGGATGGCTTGCTGCTGGACACCGAGGGCATTTACACCGAGGTCACGTCGATGATCGCCGAGCGTTATGGCCGGACCTTCGACTGGAGCGTCAAACAGAACATCATCGGCCGTGGCGCGGGCGACCTGGCGCGCTATGTGGTCGAGGCGCTGGACTTGCCGATCACCGCCGAAGAATTCCTGGTGATCCGTGAGCCCCTGATGCGCGAGCGTTTCCCCAAGGCCCTGGCGATGCCGGGGGCCGAGGAGCTGGTGCGGCACTTGAAGGCCAACAACATTCCGATTGCGGTGGGCACCAGTTCTTCCCGTCAATCGTTTGGCCAGAAAACCACGTTGCACCGCGACTGGTTCGCGCTGTTCGACTTCATTGTCACCGCCGATGATCCAGAGGTCGGCGCGGCCAAACCGGCGCCGGATATCTTCCTCACGGCCGCGCGGCGCCTGGGTGTGGCGCCCGAGGACTGCCTGGTGTTCGAGGATTCGCCGTTTGGCGTCACCGCAGCAAAAGCGGCGGGGATGACCGCGATTGCGATCCCGGATGCAGCCATGGCGGACGAAAAGTACGCCCACGCCGATGGCATTCTTCGTACGTTGAAGGCGTTCACGCCGAGTGCTTGTGGTTTGCCGGCGCTTGAATGGGCCTGAAAACCAGGCATGAAAAAACGCCGGCAATGATTTGCCGGCGTTTTTGTTTCAGCGTTTCAGGCTATCAAGCACCGAAACCGCCATCGATGGTCAGGCTGGCCCCGGTGATGTAGCCCGCTTCCGGACCGACCAGGTAGGCGACGAAACTGGCGATCTCTTCCGCTTTGCCATAACGGCCCACGGCCATCAGCGGGATCAGGCTCTCGGCGAAGTCACCGCTGGCCGGGTTCATGTCGGTGTCGACCGGGCCCGGTTGCACGTTGTTGATGGTGATGCCGCGCGGGCCGAGGTCGCGGGAAAGGCCTTTGGTCAGGCCGACCAGCGCTGCTTTGCTCATGGCGTACGGGCCGCCACCGGCGAAGGGCATGCGGTCGGCGTTGGTGCTGCCGATGTTGATGATGCGACCGCCGTCGGTCATGTGTTTGGCGGCGGCCTGGCTGGCGATGAACACGCTGCGTACGTTAATGGCCAGGGTCTGGTCGAAGTCTTCGAGGGTGAAGTCTTCCAGCGGTGCGACGGCCAGTACACCGGCGTTATTGACCAGGATGTCCAGGCGTCCGAAGGCTTCGACGGTGGCGGTTACGGCGTTGCGAATGGCTTCGGCGTCGGCGCTGTCAGCCTTGATCGCGAGGGCCTTGCCGCCGTTGCCGGTGATGCTGTTTTGCAGTTCTTCGGCCTTGGCGGTGGAGCTGACGTAGGTGAAGGCCACCGCGGCGCCTTCAGCGGCCAGGCGTTTGACGATGGCAGCGCCGATACCGCGGGATCCACCTTGGATTAAAGCCACTTTGCCGCTGAGGTTCTGAGTAGTCATAACGATCTCCAAAGTCCCGAGGCGAGATTGTCTCGGTTGATGGAGGCTAGTATCGATTGCGCATTACGGTCTGTGTAGACGGTAATTGCGATAGTCTGTGTAAACCAAAAGTTTATAGTGGCGATCATGGAAACCTTCAGCAGTATCGAATGCTTCGTGCGTAGCGCCGAGGTCGGCAGCTTCGCCGAAGCCGCACGGCGCCTGAGCCTGACCCCGGCCGCCGTGGGCAAAAGCGTCGCGAAACTGGAAGCCAGGCTGGGTGTTCGGCTGTTCCAGCGCAGTACCCGCAGCCTGACCTTGACCGAGGCTGGTCAATTGTTTCTGGGCGAAGTCAGCGCCAGCCTGCACACCATTCAAAACGCCGTGGCTAACCTCGCCAGCGCCGAAGGGCGCCCGGCCGGTACGCTGAAGGTCAGCATGGGCACGGTGTTCGGGCGTCTGTATGTGGTGCCGTTGCTGGGGGAGTTTTTGCGGCGCTTTCCGGCGATCAGCCCGGACTGGCACTTCGATAATCGCCAGGTCGACTTGATTGCCCAAGGCTTCGATGCGGCGATTGGTGGCGGCTTCGAGCTGCCCCAGGGCGTGGTGGCGCGCAAGTTGACGCCAGCTCACCGGGTGCTGGTGGCGTCAGCCGAGTATCTGGCCGGGCGCGATGCCATCGTCGAACCTGACGACCTCAAGCAGTGTGACGGCATCTTGATCCGTTCCCCGCAAACCGGCCGCGTGCGCTCCTGGCAGTTGACCAGTCGCACCCAGCAACACAGCCCGCTGGTGCTCGAGGCGCGGATGACCATGAGCGACTCGGAAGCGGCCTGCGCCACTGCGGTGCAGGGGCTGGGCATCGCGCTGGTGAGCTTGCCGTTTGCCGTGGGTTATCTGGAGGCGGGGACGTTGCAGCGGGTATTGCCGGACTGGTATGTCGACGATGGCAACATTTCGATCTATTACGCGGAGCACAAATTGTTGCCGGGCAAGACCCGGGCGTTTGTGGATTTCATTATTGAGCAGTTTGCGCAGCGGGGGTTGGGGGAGCGGTTTAGTGCGGTTTGAGCCAGGTTCCAGACCGAGGTGTGGCCTTCGCGGGCAAGCCTCGCTCCTACAGGGTTCACGCAATCCCGTGTAGGAGCGAGGCTTGCCCGCGAACAACGATAACGCGGTCTACCGCCCGAACCGCCCCGGCCACCCAATAATCGTCTTCGGCCGCGGCGTCGCATAGGTCCGCACCTTGGACGTCGACAACCCCAGCCGCACCAACGATTCGGCAATGGTCACCGCCGCCGTCACGCCATCCACCACCGGCACGCCCGTGCGCTGGCGAATCTGCTCGTCCAGCCCGGCCATGCCGCCGCAGCCCAGGCAAATCACCTCGGCCTTGTCCTCCAGCACCGCCAATTCCGCCTGGCGAACAATCGCTTCCAGCGCCCGTTGCGGATCGGATTCCAGCTCCAACACCGCCAGGCCACTGGCCCGCACCGAGGCGCAACGGTCCCACAGCCCGGACAACTTCAGGCGATCCTCGATCAGCGGCACGGTGCGATCCAGCGTCGTGACCACCGAATACGCATGGCCAAGGAACATTGCCGTGCTGGCGCCGGCATCGGTGATGTCCACCACCGGCACGTTGAGCAGTTCCTGCAAACCTTCGCGCCCGTGTTCGCCGTAGCCGGCCTGGATGACCGCGTCGAACGGCTGGTCGTAGGACATGACCCGGTCCATCACCGCGATAGCCGCCAGGTAGCTTTCGAAATTGCCTTCGATGGAATCGGCACCGAAATACGGCGTCAGGCCGATGATTTCGGTGCCGGGCGCGGCCACGGACTGGGCCTGGCGAGCGATCGCCTGGGTGATGGATTCGGTGGTGTTGACGTTGACCACGAGAATTCGCATGGGAAGTCCTTATAGCGGGGTAGTTCGGCGGCCCGACATCGCCGGGCCGCGAGGGGGATTAATGGCTGACGTTATCCACAGCAATGCTCTCACCGCTGACATCGGCGTAATGCGGCTGCCGTTTGGCGATGATCAGGTAGAGCATCCCGGCAATCCCGGCACCAATCAGCCAGGAGAACGGCGACACGAGGTGAAAGCCCGGCATCAGCGCCAGGACGATGGCGATCAAGGCTGCAGGAATAAACGCCGCCACCGCGCGGAGATTGACCCCACGGCTGTAGTAATAAGCGCCATCGGGGTCTTCGCTGTACAACTGCGGCACGTTGACCTGACCTTTTCGTACCAGCCAGTAGTCGACCATGATCACCCCGTACAGCGGGCCGAGCAGGGCGCCGAGGCCGGACAGGAAATACACGATCACCAGCGGGCTGTTGTAGAGGTTCCACGGCAGGATCAGCACGGCGATGGTCGCGCTGATCAACCCGGCGCGGCGGAAGGTCAGGTATTTCGGCGCCAGGTTGCTGAGCACGAAGGCCGGGGCGACGAAGTTGGCCATGATGTTCACCGCCACGGTGACGATCAGGAACGCCAGACAGCCGAGGACCAGGAAGAAGGTGTTCGGGATCGAGGCGATGATTTCCGTCGGACTTTCGATGATCCGGCCGTTGATCTGGAATTGCGCGCCACAGAGCAGGACGGTGATGCTGGCGAACACCAGAATATTCACCGGCAGGCCCCAGAAATTTCCCACCTTGATGGTCTTGCGGCACGGCGAGGAGCGGGCGAAGTCGCAGAAGTTGAGGATCAGCGTGCCGTAGATCGACAGCCACAGCGCGCCGCCGGCAAAGATGTTGCGCCACATCTCGCCACCGCTCAGGGGTTCGCGGATCGACCAGGCGATGGTCGCGTCGGCCTGGAAGTACATCCACCCGGCGAGGGAGGCGACGGTCAGCAGGATCACCGGCCCGGCAAACGCTTCGTATCGCCGCACCATCTCCATGCCATACGCCAGGATCGCCAGTTGCACGAACCAGATCGCCACGAAACAGATCCAGCCCAAGGTCGAGAGGCCGAGGATCGAGTTGTGGTCGTAGTCGGCGAAACCGGGGTGAACCGCCGTCAGCAGGACACGAAACACCACCGAGGCCAGGTACGTCTGAATCCCGAACCAGGCGATGGCGATAACGGCGCGGATCAGTGCAGGAATTTGCGCCCCGTGAATGCCGAAACTGATCCGGCTGATCACCGGAAACGGCACCCCGGTTTTCTGCCCCATGTAGCCGGACAGGTTCATGAAGCAATACACCAGTGCCGCGCCGATCCCCAGGGACAACAGGATCTGCCAGCCGCCCAGGCCCAGCGCATACAGGCCGATGGCAAACGAGTAGTTGGCGATGTTGTGAACGTCATTGGTCCACAGGGCGAAGATGCTGTAGCGACCCCAGCGCCGGCCTTCGGCCTTGGTCGGCGCCAGGTCCTTGTTGTGCAGGCGCGGGCTGAGGATCACTGGGGCTTGCAGCGTTTGATCGTGATCGTTGAGGGCAGGTTGAGAGGAGGGCAGATCCAGCGCGATGTTGTTATTGGAGAGGCTAGTACGCATTCCGGCAGGCTCCTGAGGCTTGGCGTCGCGGTGACTGTGCATGAGCGTGGGCTCGACAAATCTTCGTCGCGGGCAATAAGCATCATTGGTTACGGGGCATCTGCAGCCTGTACGGGATAGGGCGCTTCAGGCTTGCGGATCGAAAGTGTGTGTATGTTTTGATTATGATTGTATACAAAACATGTATGCACTTAAGCCAGATCTGTGCCAGTTCAGGAGCTATGAATTTAAGGGTTAATTTCGTTTTGTTATTAGCTGGCGCTAAGTGGCTGAAATCAAGGCGATATAAATTGACCGATTGAACAGGTATTTATTTTTCAGCAAGGTTTGTGGAAATCGGCGACTGGGGGCGTCAGGAAAGGAGGGTGTAACTTTTTGGGGCGTAGAAATTAAAAGTGCACACATAAATGGCACCTATGGTGACATTCGTGTGTACACATTTGCTCCTGCGGGGGATGGCGCGAGGCCTGGTTCAGGCTTTGGATTTGCTGATGATATTGCCCGCGTGCAGCCCGCATTCTTTCTGCGTCGCTTCTTCCCACCACCAGCGACCTTCACGCTCATGCTGGTTCGGCAGCACAGGTCGGGTGCACGGTTCGCAGCCGATGCTGATGAAGCCGCGCTCATGCAGGCTGTTGTACGGCAGCTCGAGCATGCGGATGTAACCCCAGATCTCTTCGCTGGTCATCTGTGCCAGTGGGTTGAACTTGTACAGGGTGCGCTCGGGAGTGGAGAACGCGGTGTCGATTTCCAGTACGGCAACGGCGCTGCGCGTGCCCGGGCTCTGGTCCCGGCGCTGGCCGGTGGCCCAGGCGGTGACCCCGGACAACTTGCGACGCAGCGGCTCGATCTTGCGGATGCCGCAGCATTCGCCATGGCCGTCCTTGTAGAAACTGAACAGGCCTTTTTCCTTCACGAACGGTTCCAGTTTCGTGTAGTCCGGCGACACCAGTTCGATGTCGATCTTGTAGTGCTCGCGCACCTGATCGATGAAGCGGTAGGTCTCGGGGTGCAAGCGGCCGGTGTCGAGGCTGAACACTTTGACGTTCTTGTTCAGCTTCCAGGCCATGTCCACCAGCACCACATCCTCGGCACCGCTGAAAGATATCCACAGGTCATCGCCAAACTCGGCGAACGCGAGTTTCAGGATGTCCTGGGCGGATTTGTTGGCATAGGTCGTGGCGAGTTCCACGACATCGAACGATGGGCTCATCAGGGCGGCTTCCTACAGGTCGGTGGCGCTGGGCGCTCTATATGGCGTCGATGGTAACAAAATCCCACAGCCCTTGGCGCGCCCTCTGCGTTGCGCGGGCTGGCCCGAGTCGCTAGAGTTCGGCAGTCCTTTTGCTCGCTCGACTCAATAATCAATACAAATGGGAGTGTCTTGTGGAAATTGCCTGTCTGGATCTTGAAGGTGTGCTGGTCCCGGAAATCTGGATCGCCTTCGCCGAAAAAACCGGGATCGAATCCCTTCGGGCCACCACCCGGGACATTCCCGACTACGACGTGCTGATGAAGCAGCGCCTGCGCATTCTCGACGAGCATGGACTGAAGCTCTCGGACATCCAGGAAGTGATCGCCACGCTGCAACCGCTGGACGGCGCCATTGAGTTCGTCAACTGGCTGCGCGAGCGCTTCCAGGTGGTGATCCTGTCCGACACGTTCTACGAGTTTTCCCAGCCGCTGATGCGCCAACTGGGCTTCCCGACCTTGCTCTGCCACCGCCTGATTACCGACGATGCCGGGCGGGTGACGAGCTATCAATTACGTCAGAAAGATCCCAAGCGTCAGTCGGTACTGGCCTTCAAGAGCCTTTATTACCGGGTGATTGCGGCGGGGGATTCGTATAACGACACGACGATGCTGGGCGAGGCCGATGCCGGGATTCTGTTCCATGCGCCGGACAATGTGATTCGCGAGTTTCCGCAGTTCCCGGCGGTGCACAGCTTTGCGGATTTGAAGCAGGAATTTATCAAAGCCTCGAACCGGGCCCTGACTTTGTAAACCCAATCCTGTTAGTGATCGTTCCCACGCGGAGCGTGGGAACGATCAAAGGCCCTGAAGGGTATCGAGCAACACCTTCACCTTGGTGATCGATTCCTGATACTCGGCCTGCCACTCTGAATCCGCAACAATCCCGCCCCCACCCCAGCAACACACCTGCCCATCCTTGACCAACAAACTGCGAATGGCGATGGAACTGTCCATCTCACCGCGCACGTCCAGGTACACCAACGATCCGCAGTACAACCCACGACGGGTCGGCTCCAGTTCATCAATGATCTGCATCGCGCGAATTTTCGGCGCGCCGGTAATCGAACCGCCGGGGAAACTGCCGGCGATCAGGTCCAGGGCGTCCTTGTCGTCCGCCAGTTCGCCGGTGACGCTGCTCACCAGGTGATGCACGTTTGGATAGCTTTCCAGGCTGAACAACTCCGGCACCCGCACCGAGCCGATACGGCAGGTGCGACCGAGGTCGTTGCGCAGCAGGTCGACGATCATCAGGTTTTCCGCGCGGTCCTTGGGGCTGGCCAGCAGTTCGGCGGCGTTCGCCGCGTCTTCGGCTGAGGTCAGGCCGCGGGGGCGGGTGCCCTTGATCGGACGGGTTTCCACCTGGCGCTCGCTGACTTTGACGAAGCGCTCCGGCGACAGGCTCAGGACTGCGCCGCCATCGGGCAGGCTCTGGAACCCGGAAAACGGCGTCGGGCAGGCGGCTCGCAGGGCGCAATAGGCGGCCCATGGGTCGCCTTCGCATTGCGCGCGAAAGCGCTGGGCGAAGTTGACCTGATAGCAGTCGCCGGCCTGGATGTACTCCTGAATTCGCTCAAGGGCCTGGCGATACTGGTCGGCGCTGAGATCGGCGCTCATCGGCGCTTTCAGCTTGAACGGCTCGACGGGTGCAGCCGCAGGTTGAGTAAACAGTGCGATCAAGCGTTGCCGCTCACTGTCCGCCAGCGTCGGGTGAAACACCAGCTGACTGGTCAAGCGCTGGTGATCGCTGATCAACGCCCAGTCATACACACCGAAACGCGCATCAGGCAAATGCAGATCGTCTTGGGCCTGGTGCGGCAGGTGCTCCAGATGACGGCCGAAGTCGTAGCTCAGGTAACCGATCAAACCGCCGGCGAAGGGCAGTTCATTCGGGACGGACGCTTCGCCCAGTTGTGTCAGATTGTCCCGCAGACGTTGCAGGAAATCGGCACCGCTTTCCTGTGGCAGCACGGCCAGTTGCTCCAGCGGCCAGGCGCTGAGCACATCAAAGCGCCCGCGATCGGCCGTCGGTCGGCCACTGTCGAGCAGCACGGCACCGGGGGCATGACGGATCGCCGCGAAGTACTCGGCGGGGTTGGCGCGATAGGGGAGCGGGTGTACGGAACAGGTCAACATGGGCGGTGCGGATCAGCCATCGTGGCGGGGTGGCGATTGTAGTCCTCTGCAGGACTTGCTCCTAGAGGGGATGTCGGGGATTGGCAGGTGGGTGGCCGCTGGCAAGAGACCTGTGGCGAGGGGGCTTGCCCCCGTTCGGCTGCGCAGCAGTCGTAAAATCGGCTGATGCGGTCTGCCTGACACTATCGAGATGAATGGTTTTGGGGCCGCTTCGCAGCCCAACGGGGGCAAGCCCCCTCGCCACAGCGGCTAGCCCTCAACCGGCGGAATATGCCCAAACATCTGCTGCACAAACTCCACCCGCTGCTGCACGGTTTCGACAATCCCACGGGCCTTCAATTCTTCCAGCCGCGCCTCGACCGCATGGGTGCGCAACGTCAGCCCACAATCATTGGCAATCTGGATGTTCAACCCCGGCCGGGCGTTGAGCTCAAGAATCAGCGGCCCTTTCTCCTGGTCGAGCACCATGTCCACGCCGATGTAACCCAGCCCGCACAACTCATAGCAGCCGGCGGCGAGTTTCATGAAACCGTCCCAGTAGGGCAGTTGCACGCCATCCACGGCGTTGGTGGTGTCCGGGTGTTTGGTGATGATGTTGTTCAGCCAGGTGCCGCGCAGGGTCAGGCCGGTGGCCAGGTCGACACCGACGCCGATGGCGCCCTGGTGCAGGTTGGCCTTGCCGCCGGACTGACGGGTCGGCAAGCGCAGCATGGCCATCACCGGGTAGCCCATCAACACGATGATGCGGATGTCCGGCACGCCTTCGTAGCTGATGCTCTTGAAGATCTGGTCCGGGGTCACGCGGTATTCGATCAGCGCCCGGTCGCGGTGGCCGCCGAGGGAATACAGGCCGGTGAGGATGCTGGAGATATGGTGCTCAAGTTCCTCATGGCTGAGGATCTTGCCGGACACCGTGCGATAGCGACCCTCGAAACGGTCGGCCACCACAATAATGCCGTCACCGCCCGCGCCCTGGGCCGGCTTGATTACGAAGTCGCTGCGCCCGCCAATGATCTTGTCGAGGTTGTCGATTTCTTTCTCGGTGGAGATGATCCCGTACAGCTCCGGCACGTTGATGCCGGCGGCCAGCGCGCGCTCCTTGGTGATGATCTTGTCATCGACAATCGGGTACAGGCTGCGCTTGTTGTACTTGAGCACGTAGTCCGCGTTACGCCGATTGATCCCCATGATGCCCCGGGCTTCCAGGGCCTTCCAGGTCTTCCAGAAACCGAACATTACGAGTCAGCCTTGAGGAACGCTTTGAAGCGGATCAGCTCGGTCAAACGGTAGCCGCGATAGCGACCCATGGCCAGCATGAAGCCCACCAGGATCAACAGGATCGCCGGGAAGGTGAACACGAAGTACACCAACTCCGGCACGCTCATGATCAGGTGCGCCAGGGACGCGGCGAACAGCGTACCGATCGCCACCTTCATGGCATGGCCGGCACCGCGTTCTTCCCAGGTGATCGACAGGCGTTCGATGGTCATGGTCAGAATCACCATCGGGAACAGCGCCACCGACAACCCGCGCTCCAGGCCGAGTTTGTGGCTGAACAGGCTGATCGCCGCGATCAGCACCACGACAAAGGTCAGCACCACCGACAGCCTCGGCAGCATTTGCAGCTTCAAGTGCTCAAGGTAAGAACGCAGCGACAGCCCCAGCGCCGTGATGATCGTAAACAGCACAATCCCGAAGCCCAGCTGCGTCTCGCGGAAGGCCAGGGCGATCAGCACTGGCGTGAAGGTGCCGAGGGTCTGCAGGCCGATCAGGTTGCGCAGGATCAGGATCACCAGCACGCCAATCGGGATCATCACCATGATCATGAAGGTCTGCTGGGTTTGCAGCGGCAGGCCGTACAGCGAGTATTCGAGGAAGTTGGCGTCGGTGTTTTCGTCGGTCAGCTTGGCCAGGCGAATGGCGTTCATTTCGCTGTTGTTCAGGCTGAACGTCACGTTGGCTTTCTTGCCGCCATCGACGGTGATCAGGTTTTCATCGCCGGTCCACCACAGCAGGCGGTCGGTCGGCATGCCTTGTTCACCGGTTTCCGGGTTGAAGTACAGCCAGTCGGTGCCGTTGAAACTGCGCAGCCAGAGTTCAGGGACTTGCGGTTGGTCGGCCACCAGACGGACGGTGTGGACCTTCTCCACCGGCACGTGGGCAATGGACAGCACCAGTTCGACGATCCGGGCTTTGTTCGCAGTCGACGGATCGCCGCCGAGCAACAGCTTCACGTTGTCGTCGTTGAGATTGTTGACGCGCTTGATCGCTTCGCCGACGAAGGTTTCGACGTCGGCCGAGTGTTGGCGGATCGGGGCGAGCAGGGCTTCGGCGGCGACTTTCTCCGCGCCTTCGACGGCGATGCTGTCGCGGAAGGTCGGGCCTTTGATCTTGGATTTTTCGCCGCTGTAGCGCTTGGTCAGCACCAGACGGTAATACAGGGTCTGGTTGCCCTTGGCGCGACGGGCCGACCAGGTGACCTTGCGGTTGCCGTCGACGCGGTTCACCGCCACGCCGTAGTTATTGGAAATGAAGCTTTCGTTCAGGCTCACATAGTCGCGGCTCAGGGGCGGCACGAACATCTGGATCTTGACCGGGTCCTTGGCACTGGCGACGAACTCGACCTTGGCGTCGATGTTCCACAAGTCGTCCGTGGCGTCCTCGGTCACGGGGATGCCGAGCACGAAGATCTGGTAGGCCGTAACTGAAATGCCCAGCACCACCAGGATGGCGATGAGGATTTTCAGGTGGAGGTTAAGAGGAGCGCATTCGGAATTACTCTGCGGTATGAGCGTCGGTGGCGCAGGCGGGTTTGCCAGCAGCGTATTTAAGACTGGGGTCGACCAGCGCATCGAAGCGTTTGAGCGCCTCGGAGCCGATCAGGAGCGGGTATTGGAAGGCGCTGCGGTCGGTGAGGTTCACTTCGATGCTGCGCAACGCCGTGCCCATGCAGATATCCAGCTCGATCACCGGGCGGGCCGTGTATTTCTTGCCTTCTTCCGGGTCGTAGTCACCGGCTCGGCGCTTGATCTTGCTGACCCGAGCCAGCGGTCGTTCGATCGGGTGCGAATGCGCGGCGTCGATCGCCAGGTAGAAGCGCACCCAGGACTCGCCATTGCGTTTGAAGCGCTTGATGTCCCGTGCACTTAAGGAAGCGGTTTTCGCCCCGGTGTCGAGTTTGGCGGCGACTTCCAGGTCAATGCCATTCAGCGAGGCGTACTCGTTGAGGCCGTACACGGTCTTTTCCCCCGCGGCGGCGACGCCGGGCAGGAACAGGAAATAAAGGAATGTGGAAAAGGGCTTGAGTCTCATAAATCCTGGGTGCGCAGCGGTCCGTACTTCGGTTCAAGGCCCTGGCATCACTGCGCAAGCTCCCTCGTATGCCTATCAGCTATTTATGACAAGCCGTGCAGATGCAGATGACAAGCAAATGCGGGCGGCATTCTAGCACGGTGGTTTTATGGCGCCACCGCTGGCAGGAGGCTATAAACCGTGGGCCTGCTTCGTTATGGTGCAAGCGGTTATTAGACGATTGTCGACAATACCTATTTATCCTTTGACTATACGGCCTGTATTCGCTAGTTTTTGCCGCATTGGCTCACAAGGTGTCGACAATATGCTGGATCAACTCGATCCCCCGGTGATCACGCAGGACGATTCGGAAACGCTTTCCGAGAATGTCTTCCGGCGCATCCAGGCGGCCATCGTCAAAGGCGAGATCGCCCCGGGCAGCAAGATTTCCGAGCCGGAGCTGGCACGCACCTACGGCATCAGCCGCGGGCCGTTGCGCGAAGCGATCCATCGCCTGGAAGGCCAGCGCCTGCTGGTGCGCATACCGCACGTCGGTGCGCGGGTGGTTTCACTGAGCCACGCCGAGTTGCTGGAACTCTACGAAATCCGCGAATCCCTGGAAGGCATGGCCTGTCGCCTGGCCGCCGAGCGCATGACCGTCGAAGAAATCGACGAACTGCGCCGGGTTCTCGAAACCCACGAACGGGACGCGGCGTTCCAGGCCGGTGTCGGCTACTACCAGCAGGAAGGCGATTTCGACTTTCATTACCGGATCATCCAGGGCAGCGGCAACCGCACCCTGACCCAGATGCTCTGCGGCGAGCTGTATCAATTGGTGCGCATGTACCGCATCCAGTTTTCCACCACACCCAATCGCCCGCGCCAGGCCTTTGCCGAGCACCACCGGATTCTCGACGCCATTGCCGACCGTGACGGTGAGCTGGCCGAGTTGTTGATGCGCCGCCACATCGGCGCCTCCAAACGCAATATCGCCCGTCACTACCAGGACGGCGCCAATAAGACAGCCACTGAACGAGGTGAGTCATGAGTTCGAACAAGAGCACTCCAGGCCAGCGTTTCCGCGATGCGGTCGCCAGCGAACATCCGCTGCAAGTGGTCGGCGCGATCAACGCCAACCACGCGCTGCTGGCCAAGCGCGCCGGTTTCAAGGCGATTTACCTGTCGGGTGGCGGGGTGGCTGCCGGCTCCCTCGGTGTGCCGGATCTGGGCATCACCGGTCTGGATGACGTGCTGACCGACGTGCGCCGCATCACTGACGTTTGCGACCTGCCGCTGCTGGTGGACGTGGACACCGGTTTCGGTTCCTCGGCGTTCAACGTGGCGCGCACCGTCAAGTCGATGATCAAGTTCGGCGCGGCGGCGATTCACATCGAAGACCAGGTCGGCGCCAAGCGCTGCGGTCACCGCCCGAATAAAGAAATCGTGTCGTTGCAGGAAATGGTCGACCGCATCAAAGCCGCCGTCGATGCCCGCACCGACGACAGCTTCGTGATCATGGCCCGCACCGACGCCCTGGCCGTGGAAGGCCTGGAATCCGCGCTGGATCGCGCCGCCGCGTGCATCGAGGCTGGCGCCGACATGATCTTCCCGGAAGCCATCACCGAACTGGACATGTACAAGCTGTTCGCCAGTCGCGTGAAAGCGCCGATCCTGGCCAATATCACCGAATTCGGCGCGACGCCGCTGTACACCACCGAGCAACTCGCCGCTGCCGACGTGTCGCTGGTGCTATACCCATTGTCGGCGTTCCGCGCGATGAACAAGGCAGCGGAAAACGTCTACACCGCGATCCGCCGCGACGGCACGCAACAGAACGTGATCGACACCATGCAAACCCGCATGGAGCTTTACGATCGCATCGACTACCACACCTTCGAGCAGAAGCTCGATGCGTTGTTTGCCGCCAAAAAGTAACGATGACCCCCGTAGGAGCAAAGCTGGCTCGCGAAAACTGACTGACCTTCAACATTGATGTCGTCTGACACACCGCTTTCGCGAGCAAGCTTCGCTCCTACAAGTTTCCCTAAAAATTTCAAGATTGGAGACAGCAATGGCCGAAGCAAAAGTACTCAGTGGCGCCGGGCTCCGTGGCCAGGTTGCCGGGCAAACCGCACTGTCCACCGTGGGCCAGTCGGGCGCCGGCCTGACTTATCGTGGCTACGACGTTCGCGAACTGGCGGCTGACGCACAATTCGAAGAAGTCGCCTACCTGCTGCTGTACGGCGAACTGCCGACCAAAACCCAACTCACCGCTTACATCAGCAAACTGAGCAAGCTGCGCGACCTGCCGCAAGCCCTGAAGGAAGTGCTGGAACGCATCCCCGCCGACGCCCACCCGATGGACGTGATGCGCACCGGTTGCTCGTTCCTGGGCAACATCGAGCCGGAGAAAGACTTCTCCGAGCAACACGACGTGACTGACCGTTTGCTCGCCGCGTTCCCGGCGATCATGTGCTACTGGTATCGCTTCAGCCACGACGGCAAACGCATCAATTGCGTGAGCGACGAACAGACAATTGGCGGCCACTTCCTGCACTTGCTGCACGACAAGAAGCCGAGCGAGCTGCACGTCAAAGTGATGAACGTGTCGCTGATCCTCTATGCGGAACACGAGTTCAATGCTTCGACCTTCACCGCCCGAGTTTGCGCGTCGACCCTGTCGGACATGTTCTCCTGCATCACCGCCGCCATCGGCTCCCTGCGCGGCCCGCTGCACGGCGGCGCCAACGAAGCGGCGATGGAAATGATCGAGCGCTTCAAGTCGCCGCAAGAGGCGATCGAAGGCACCCTCGGCATGCTCGCGCGCAAGGACAAGATCATGGGCTTCGGCCACGCGATCTATAAGGACAACGATCCACGCAACGAGGTGATCAAGGCCTGGTCGAAAAAGCTTGCGGACGAAGTGGGCGACACCGTGTTGTTCCCGGTCTCCGAAGCCATCGACAAGACCATGTGGGAGCAGAAGAAACTGTTCCCTAACGCCGATTTCTACCACGCGTCGACGTACCACTTCATGGGCATCCCGACCAAATTGTTCACGCCGATTTTCGTCTGCTCGCGCCTGACCGGCTGGGCGGCGCATGTGTTTGAACAACGTGCCAACAACCGCATCATCCGCCCGAGCGCCGAGTACGTCGGCGTCGAACAGCGCAAGTTCGTGCCAATCGAACAACGCTGATGGGGGGAGGGCCGACGTGAACGCCGATACCCCTGTAGGAGCGAAGCTTGCTCGCGAAGACGGACCGACATTCAACATTGATGTCGGCAGATAGACCGCTTTCGCGAGCAAGCTTCGCTCCTACAGGGCGCACGGATTCAGATCGGCCCCACCCTTTTGCACTTACCGTGACCGAGTCCCGACCTGATGAACACAGAATTCCGCAAACCGCTGCCCGGCAGCCATCTGGATTACTTCGACGTCCGTGCGGCGGTCGAAGCGATCCAGCCTGGCGCCTATGACACCCTGCCGTACACCTCCCGCGTACTGGCGGAAAACCTGGTGCGTCGCTGTGACCCGGCCACGCTCACCGATTCCCTGAAGCAATTCATCGAACGCAAGCGCGACCTCGACTTTCCGTGGTTCCCGGCCCGTGTCGTGTGCCATGACATTCTCGGCCAGACAGCCCTGGTCGACCTCGCCGGTCTGCGCGACGCCATCGCCCTGCAAGGTGGCGACCCGGCGCAAGTCAACCCGGTGGTGCCGACGCAATTGATCGTTGACCACTCCCTGGCCGTCGAGCGTGGTGGTTTCGATCCTGAGGCGTTCGAGAAGAACCGCGCCATCGAAGACCGTCGCAATGAAGACCGTTTTCACTTCATCAACTGGACCAAGAAGGCGTTCAAAAACGTCGACGTGATCCCGCCAGGCAACGGGATCATGCACCAGATCAACCTGGAGAAAATGTCTCCGGTGATCCAGGTGCGTGACGGCGTAGCGTTCCCGGATACCTGCGTCGGCACCGACAGCCACACCCCGCACGTTGATGCGCTGGGCGTGATCGCCATCGGCGTTGGCGGTCTCGAAGCTGAGAGCGTGATGCTCGGCCGCGCCTCGTGGATGCGCCTGCCGGAAAGCGTCGGTGTCGAACTGACCGGCAAGCTGCAACCGGGCATCACCGCCACCGACATGGTGCTGGCGCTGACCGAGTTCCTGCGTAAACAGAAAGTTGTCGGCGCATGGCTGGAGTTCTTCGGCGAAGGTGCCTCGGCGCTGACCCTCGGCGACCGCGCGACCATTTCCAACATGGCCCCGGAATACGGCGCCACGGCAGCGATGTTCTACATCGACCAGCAGACCATCGACTACCTCAAACTCACCGGTCGCGAAGACGAGCAGGTGCAGTTGGTCGAGAACTACGCCAAGACCACTGGCCTGTGGGCTGACAGCCTGAAAAATGCGCAATACGAGCGTGGCTTGAGCTTCGACCTGTCCACGGTAGTGCGCAACATGGCCGGCCCGAGCAATCCGCACGCGCGCGTTGCGACCTCGGATTTGGCTGCCCAAGGCATCTCCGGCCAGTGGACCGAAGTGCCTGGCCAGATGCCGGACGGCGCAGTGATCATCGCCGCCATCACCAGTTGCACCAACACCAGCAACCCGCGCAACGTCATCGCCGCCGGCCTGCTGGCGCGCAATGCCAACAAGCTCGGGCTGACCCGCAAGCCGTGGGTCAAATCGTCCCTGGCGCCGGGTTCGAAAACCGTGGCGCTGTACCTGGACGAAGCCGGGCTGACCACTGAGCTGGAGCAACTCGGTTTTGGCATCGTTGCGTTTGCCTGCACCACCTGCAACGGCATGTCCGGCGCGCTCGATCCGGTGATCCAGCAAGAGATCATCGACCGCGACCTGTACGCCACTGCCGTGCTCTCGGGCAACCGCAACTTCGACGGGCGGATTCACCCGTACGCCAAGAATGCGTTCCTGGCTTCGCCGCCCTTGGTGGTGGCTTATGCCATCGCCGGCACCATCCGTTTCGACATCGAAAAAGATGTGCTGGGCGTGGTCGATGGCAAGGAAATTCGCCTCAAAGACATCTGGCCGAGCGACGAAGAAATCGACGCCGTGGTGAAAGCCTCGGTCAAGCCCGAGCAGTTCCGCCAGGTCTACATCCCGATGTTCGCCATCCACGAAGACACCGGCCCGAAAGTCACGCCGCTGTACGACTGGCGCGAGATGAGCACCTACATCCGCCGTCCGCCGTACTGGGAAGGCGCGCTGGCCGGCGCACGACCGCTCAAGGGCATGCGCCCGCTGGCGGTGCTGCCGGACAACATCACCACCGATCACCTGTCGCCCTCGAACGCGATCATGCTCGACAGCGCCGCCGGTGAATACCTGGCGAAAATGGGCTTGCCGGAAGAAGACTTCAACTCCTACGCGACCCACCGTGGCGACCACTTGACCGCCCAGCGCGCGACCTTCGCCAACCCGAAACTGTTCAATGAAATGGTTACGGAAAACGGCAAGGTCAAGCAGGGCTCTTTGGCGCGGGTCGAGCCGGAAGGCCAGGTCATGCGCATGTGGGAAGCCATCGAAACCTACATGGAACGCAAGCAGCCGTTGATCATCATTGCCGGCGCCGACTACGGTCAGGGTTCGTCCCGTGACTGGGCGGCGAAGGGCGTGCGCCTGGCCGGTGTGGAGGCGATTGCCGCTGAAGGTTTCGAGCGCATTCACCGCACCAACCTGGTGGGCATGGGCGTGTTGCCGCTGGAATTCTTGCCGGGCACTGACCGTCACACCTTGGGCATCGACGGCAGCGAAACCTATGACGTGATCGGCGACCGCACGCCGCGTGCGCAGCTGACGTTGGTGATCAATCGTCTGAATGGCGAGCGCGTTGAAGTGCCGGTGACTTGCCGACTCGACACCGCTGAAGAAGTCTCGATTTATGAGGCGGGCGGCGTGTTGCAGCGTTTTGCCCAGGACTTCCTTGAATCGGCGGTCGCCGTTTAAAAATGCAAAGTCACGGGGGACTTCAGGTCCCCCGTTGGCCAATAGAGGAATGACATGGCTCACGTACCTCAGATCAAAATCCCCGCCACCTACATGCGCGGCGGCACCAGCAAAGGCGTGTTCTTCAGCCTCAAGGACCTGCCCGAAGCGGCCCAGATTCCCGGCCCCGCTCGCGACGCCTTGTTGCTGCGGGTAATCGGCAGCCCCGACCCCTACGACAAGCAAATCGACGGCATGGGCGGCGCCACGTCCAGCACCAGCAAAACCGTGATCCTGTCGAAAAGCATCAAGGCTGATCACGACGTTGATTACCTGTTCGGCCAGGTCTCCATCGACAAGCCGTTCGTGGACTGGAGCGGCAACTGCGGCAACCTGTCGGCGGCGGTCGGTTCGTTCGCCATCAGCAACGGTCTGGTGGACGCCAGCCGCATCCCGCACAACGGCGTGGCCATCGTTCGGGTGTGGCAGGCCAACATCGGCAAGACCATCATCGCCCACGTGCCGATCACCAACGGCGAAGTGCAGGAAACCGGTGATTTCGAACTCGACGGCGTGACCTTTCCGGCCGCCGAAGTACAGGTCGAATTCATGGACCCGGCGGCGGAAGAAGAGGGCGGTGGTGGTTCGATGTTTCCCACCGGCAACCTGGTGGACGACCTCGAAGTGCCCGGTATCGGCACCTTCAAGGCGACCATGATCAACGCCGGCATCCCGACGATTTTTATCAACGCCGAAGACCTCGGCTACAAAGGCACCGAGCTGCAAGGCGCGATCAACGGCGACCCGAAAGCCCTGGCGATGTTCGAAACCATCCGTGCCTACGGCGCGTTGCGCATGGGCCTGATCAAGGACCTGGACGAAGCCGCCAAGCGCCAGCACACGCCGAAAGTGGCGTTCGTGGCTAAGCCTGCGGACTATGTTGCATCGAGCGGCAAGGCGATTGCGGCGGGGGATGTCGACCTGCTGGTGCGGGCGCTGTCCATGGGCAAATTGCACCACGCGATGATGGGCACGGCGGCCGTAGCCATCGGCACCGCGGCGGCGATTTCCGGGACGCTGGTGAACCTCGCAGCGGGTGGTGTCGAGCGTAACGCGGTGCGTTTCGGGCATCCGTCCGGGACGTTGCGGGTCGGCGCTGAAGCCAGCCTGGAACACGGCGAATGGGTCGTGAAAAAAGCCATCATGAGCCGCAGTGCGCGGGTGTTGATGGAAGGCTTCGTCCGCGTGCCGGGTGATTCCTTCTGACTGACACCTACCCCCTGTAGGAGCCAGGCTTGCCGGCGAAGGCGATCTTGAGGACGCCTTCGCCGGCAAGCCTGGCTCCTACAGGACGGCATTTCAACAATAAGAATCTTGTAACCGACTGAGATTTGCCCTGAACCGAGGTCCCATCAACGAACCACTGCAAGAGTGAATCGAACATGAGCACCAACGTCGACCAGAACAACCGCCCCGACTACGACACGGTCCTGCAGGACATTGCCGACTACGTCCTCACCTTCAAAATCGAGGCCACCGAAGCACTCGACACCGCCCGCAACTGCCTGATGGACACCCTCGGCTGTGGCCTGCTGGCCCTGCGCTTTCCCGAATGCACCAAACACTTGGGCCCGATCGTCGAAGGCACCGTCGTGCCGTTCGGTGCCCGTGTCCCCGGCACGCCTTTTCGTCTCGATCCGGTCAAAGCCGCATGGGACATCGGCTGCATCGTGCGCTGGCTCGACTACAACGACACCTGGCTCGCCGCCGAGTGGGGTCATCCGTCGGATAACCTCGGCGGGATTCTCGCGGTGGCCGACCACCTCTCGCAAAAACGCCTGGCCAATGGCGACGCGCCGCTGACCATTCGCGCGGTGCTGGAAGCGATGATCATGGCCCACGAGATTCAAGGCGTCATCGCGCTGGAAAACTCCTTCAACCGCGTAGGACTCGATCACGTGTTGCTGGTGAAAGTCGCCTCGACCGCCGTTACCGCCAAACTCATGGGCGCCAATCGTGAGCAGTTGTTGTCGGCGCTGTCCCACGCGTTTGCCGATGGCCAGGCGCTGCGTACCTATCGGCATGCGCCGAACGCCGGCTCGCGCAAATCCTGGGCGGCAGGTGATGCCTCCAGCCGGGGCGTGCGTCTGGCGGACATCGCGATGCGTGGCGAGATGGGCATCCCCGGTGTGCTGACGGCCAAGCAGTGGGGCTTCTACGACGTGTTGTTCAGCCACACCAACAACGATCTGGCGCTCAAACCCGACGACAAACGCGCGTTCAGTTTCTCGCGCACATACGGCAGCTACGTGATGGAAAACGTGCTGTTCAAGATCAGTTTCCCCGCTGAATTCCACGCGCAGACCGCTTGCGAGGCCGCTGTCACCCTGCACCCGCAGGTGCGCAATCGCCTGCACGAAATCGACAAGATCGTCATCACCACCCACGAATCGGCGATCCGCATCATTTCCAAGGTCGGCCCGCTGGCCAATGCCGCCGACCGCGACCATTGCATTCAGTACATGACCGCCGTGCCGCTGGCGTTCGGCAATCTGGTGGCCGAGCAATACGAAGACAACTTCCACGCCGCGCACCCGATCATCGACGTGCTGCGCGAGAAAATGATCATCGTTGAAGAGCCGCGTTTTACCCGTGAATACCTGGAAGCCGACAAGCGCTCCATCGCCAACGCGATCCAGGTGTTTTTCAAGGATGGCTCCAGCACTGAGAACGTGGTGGTCGAATACCCGATCGGCCATCGCCGTCGCCGTGCCGATGGCATTCCGTTGTTGGAAGACAAGTTCAAGGCCAACCTGGCGACGCGGTTCACCGCGCAGCGCAGTAATGAGATCTTTGCGTTGTGCAAGGATCAGGCTGCACTGGAAGCCACCCCGGTCAATCGCTTCGTCGACCTGTTCGTGATCTGACACACCCTCGTTCTGTAGGAGCAAGGCTTGCCCGCGATGGCGTCCTTGAGATCGCCATCGCGGGCAAGCCTTGCTCCTACAGAAGAGGGGGTGATGTGCTCAGCGTTTGAGCCATTTCTCAACCGGCAATTTGGTAATGGCAAACCCCGCCAGCAGCACCGCCGAATACCCCATCAATTCCCGCGACAGGCTCTGCCCCTCGTACCACGCGCCAATCACCACCGCGAACACCGGAAAAATAATAAACACGAACGACAAAATGATCGGGCTCAGGCGCTTGAGCAGCAAAAAGTAAACGATAAACCCGCCCACCGATGCCACCAGCCCCAGGTAGAGCAGGGCACCCCACGAGCGTGCGGTAATGTCATCGAACACCGGCGCCTCAACGCCCAGCCCCGCCACAAACAGCATCAGACCCGCGAGGCCGATGGGTAGCGTGTTGTAAGTGATCACGCTGATCGCCGCGCCGTGTTTCTTGGTAATCACGTAACACAGCGCATGCATCACCGCTGCCGCCAGAATCGCCAGCATCCCGAAGAATTCGGCATGGTCCAGGTGCAGGCCTTGGCTGCGGATGATCATGAACAAGCTGCCAAAGCCAATCGCGATGCCCACCACCTGCGAAGGGTAGATTTTCTCCCGCAGGAACACCGCGGAAAAAATCAGGATGAACACCGGCATGCAACTGAACAGCAGCGCCGTCAGCCCCGACGAGACATGCAGTTCGCCGTAGTTGAGCAAGTAATACGGCAGGCTGAAATACGACAGCGTGACGAACACGAAAAACCAGCGACTCTGCCGTGGAAACAGCAGCGGCTCGCGACGCAGTAAGGCGAAACTCAAAAACAGCGGGAACGCGATCAGAAAGCGCAGGCCGGCGGCGGTCAGGGGCGGCACGCTTTCGACGGCGATCTTGATCCCCAGCCACGTGGTGCCCCAACTCAAGCACACGATCAGGAACAAAGTGCTGGTGATTAACCCCGCCAACCAGGGTTTTCCCGCGATGGACGGCGTGCTGATGGCAATCGACATGGTCGTGCTCCTCTGGTCGTCGCAATTGACCTGATAACGGAAAAGGTCTATCTCTGATTGAGCCTGTTTTAAACACGCTATTCGGGATGGAAATGACTGTCAAAGTAAGTATTGCCACGGTGTCAATCCTGCGGGTCGGCTTGGCTGAAGGGCGCGGCGTGAAGTACAAGCGCCTGGCCGAAGCCCTGGAAAAAAGCATTGGCGAAGGCTTGATCGAGCCCGGCAGCAAACTCCCGCCCCACCGTTTGTTGGCGGACAGCCTGGGCGTGACCATCGGCACCATCAGCCGCGCGTATGGCGAGCTGGAACGGGTAGGGCTGGTGGTGGCCCGCGTAGGAGATGGCACTTATGTGCGTCAGAGGGGGATGGAACGGCCGCGGGATGCTGGCTTTCGCAATGTCAGCGAAGAGCCGCAGCCATTCTTCGACATGAGTCGGAATCAGCCGATTCCGGGGCAGGAAGCTGACTTTATGAGTCAGAGCCTGCAGGCCATGGCCAGTGATCCGAACACCTTGCAGTTGCTCAGCGGCTATACGGCCGATTGCGGATTGCCTCGCCACCGTGCGGCGGGTGCTCACTGGTTACGGCACCAGGAATTCGTTCCGAACGCCGAGCAGGTCATTTGCGTCAATGGTGGTCAGCACGGCTTGCTCTGTGTGTTGATGGCGCTGCTCAAGCCCGGCGACACCTTGGTGACCGAGCATTTGACCTACCCCGGACTGATCAGCGTCGCACGCATGCTCGGCATCAAGCTGATCGGGGTCGGCATGGATGACGAAGGACTGTTGCCCGAGGCGCTGTCGGACGTTTGCCAGCATCATCGGATATCGGCGTTGTACTGCACGCCGACGATCCAGAATCCTACGGCGGCGGTCATGTCGGTGCCACGGCGCGAGGCGATTGCCGAGATCTGTCGCCAGCACAACCTGCTGATCATCGAAGACGAAGCCCATGCGGTTCTGGCGCAACAACGACCGTTGCCGCTGAGCCATTTCGCGCCGGAGCGTTCGGTGCTGATCGGCAGTTTGAGCAAGGCGGTTTCGGCGGGTTTGCGGGTCGGTTATCTGCACGCGCCGCTGCCGTTGATCGGAAGATTGAGTGCCGCGCTGCGCGGGACGTGCTGGATGGCCAATCCGCTGTCGATGGAAGTGGCGACGGCGTGGATTGAAAACGGTATCGCCGAACAGTTGCTGGGGCAGCAGATTGCCGAAATCAATCGGCGCAAGCGCTGGGTCAGCGGGGTGTTAAAAGAGGTCAGTTACAAGACCCACCCCGATAGCCCACACTTCTGGCTCGAAGTGCCAGAGCCATGGCGGGCGTCGCAGATTGCGGCGGAGCTCAGGGAGAAGAATTATCTGGTGGCGACTGCCGAGGCGTTTGCGGTGGGGCATGGCGCGGTGCCGCAGTTTATTCGGGCGAGTGTGTGTAATTCGGTGGGGGATGATCGGTTGTTGTTGCAAGGGTTTGAAGCGTTGGCGGGGGCATTAACAGAAACCGTGTAATCGTTCATCGCGGGCAAGCCGTGCTCCTGTAGGAGCGATGCTTGCCCGCGAAGGCGCCCTCACAGGCGCTGAAGGGCTACTTGAACCGCCGCTCAACCCCTTTCTCCACGAGGATCTTCGCCGAAATCTCTTCCACCGAAAAATGCGTGGAATTGATGTGGGGAATGTTCTCCCGGCGAAACAGATTCTCCACTTCACGCACTTCGAACTCGCACTGGGCATAGCTCGAATAGCGGCTGTTGGGCTTGCGCTCGTTGCGGATCGCGGTGAGGCGGTCAGGGTCGATGGTCAGGCCGAACAGCTTGTGCTGGTGGGCGCGCAGGGCGGCGGGCAGGGTCAGGCGTTCCATATCGTCTTCGGTCAGCGGGTAGTTGGCCGCGCGGATGCCGAATTGCATCGCCATGTACAGGCACGTCGGCGTCTTGCCACACCGCGACACGCCCACCAGGATCAGGTCGGCCTTGTCGTAATAATGCGTGCGCGCACCGTCGTCGTTGTCGAGGGCGAAGTTCACCGCCTCGATCCGTTCCATGTAATTGGTGCTGCTGCCAATGGAGTGGGACTTGCCGACGGTGTAGGAAGAATGCTCGGTCAGTTCCTGTTCAAGGGGCGCCAGGAAGGTCGAGAAAATGTCGATCATGAAACCATTGGACGTTGCGAGGATCTCACGGATGTCTTGATTGACGATGGTGTCGAAGATGATCGGCCGAAAACCGTCGGTTTCGGCGGCCTTGTTGATTTGTTGTACCATGGCCCGCGCTTTATCGACGTTGTCGATGTACGGCCGCGTGAATTTGCTGAAGGTAATGTTTTCGAACTGCGCCAAGAGGCTTTGACCCAGGGTTTCGGCTGTAATGCCGGTGCCATCGGAGATGAAGAAAGCAGATCGTTTCATTTGCACCTTGGGCCTTAAGCTAATAACGAATCTTGGATATGATAGGCGCGATTTGTCGGCCGCCAGTGGCCCGCATTCTCACTTATTTTCCAGGTCCAGGCCATATAGCCGGTCAATGCTCCCCCGAGCCGCCGGCTTCTGAGCTTTTCCAACACAGTTAGTGGAGAGATCACCTTGGTAGAGTACGTAGTTTCCCTCGATAAGCTCGGCGTCCATGATGTAGAGCACGTAGGGGGCAAGAACGCATCCCTGGGCGAGATGATCAGTAACCTTGCAGGTGCCGGTGTATCGGTGCCCGGTGGCTTCGCCACGACAGCTCAGGCTTATCGTGATTTTCTGGAACTGAGCGGCCTGAACGATCAGATCCATGCCGCGCTCGACGCCCTGGACGTCGACGATGTCAACGCCCTGGCCAAGACCGGCGCCCAGATCCGCAAATGGATCATGGAAGCCGAATTCCCCGAGAAACTCAACGCCGAGATCCGCACCGCGTTCGCCACGCTGTCGGCCGGCAACCCTGACATGGCCGTGGCCGTGCGTTCTTCCGCTACCGCCGAAGACCTGCCGGACGCTTCCTTCGCCGGTCAGCAGGAAACCTTCCTGAACATCCGTGGTGTCGAAAACGTCATTCGCGCCGCCAAAGAGGTGTTTGCCTCCCTCTTCAACGACCGCGCCATTTCCTACCGCGTCCACCAGGGCTTCGATCACAAGCTGGTGGCCCTGTCGGCCGGTGTGCAGCGCATGGTCCGCTCCGAAACCGGCACCGCCGGCGTGATGTTCACCCTCGATACCGAATCGGGCTTCCGTGACGTGGTGTTCATCACCGGCGCCTACGGCCTGGGCGAAACCGTCGTACAAGGCGCGGTGAACCCGGACGAATTCTACGTCCACAAGCAAACCCTTGAAGCCGGTCGTCCGGCGATCCTGCGCCGCAACCTGGGCAGCAAAGCCATCAAGATGATCTACGGCGAAGTGGCCACGGCCGGCAAGTCGGTCAAGACCATCGACGTGGACAAGGCTGATCGCGCACGTTTCTGCCTGACCGATGCCGAAGTCAGCGAACTGGCCAAGCAGGCGATGATCATCGAGAAGCACTACAAGTGCCCGATGGACATCGAATGGGCCAAGGACGGCGACGACGGCAAGCTCTACATCGTTCAGGCCCGTCCTGAAACCGTGAAGAGCCGTACCCAGGCCAACGTCATGGAACGTTACCTGTTGAAAGAAACCGGCACCGTGCTGGTTGAAGGTCGCGCCATTGGCCAGCGCATCGGCGCCGGCAAGGTCCGCATCATCAAGGACGTGTCCGAGATGGACAAAGTCCAGCCAGGCGACGTTCTTGTATCCGACATGACCGACCCGGACTGGGAACCGGTCATGAAGCGCGCCAGTGCCATCGTCACCAACCGTGGCGGTCGTACCTGCCACGCGGCGATCATCGCCCGTGAGCTGGGCATTCCGGCCGTGGTCGGTTGCGGCAACGCCACCCAGCTGTTGAAAGACGGCCAGGGCGTGACCGTTTCCTGCGCCGAAGGCGACACCGGTTACATCTTCGAAGGCGAACTGGGCTTCGACATCAAGAAAAACTCCGTGGACGCCATGCCTGATCTGCCGTTCAAGATCATGATGAACGTCGGCAACCCGGATCGTGCATTCGACTTCGCGCAACTGCCGAACGCCGGTGTGGGCCTGGCCCGCCTGGAGTTCATCATCAACCGCATGATCGGTGTTCACCCCAAAGCGCTGTTGAACTACGACGGCCTGCCGCAGGACATCAAGGACAGCGTCGACAAGCGCATCGCCGGTTACGACGATCCGGTCGGCTTCTACGTCGACAAACTGGTCGAAGGCATCAGCACCCTGGCTGCGGCGTTTACCCCGAAAAAGGTCATCGTGCGTCTGTCGGACTTCAAGTCCAACGAATACGCGAACCTGATTGGCGGCAAACTCTACGAGCCGGAAGAAGAAAACCCGATGCTGGGCTTCCGTGGTGCTTCGCGTTACATCAGCGAAGCATTCCGCGATTGCTTCGAACTCGAATGCCGTGCGCTGAAACGCGTGCGCAACGAGATGGGCCTGACCAACGTTGAAATCATGGTGCCGTTCGTCCGTACCCTGGGCGAAGCGAGCCAGGTGATCGATCTGCTGGCGGAAAACGGCCTGGCCCGCGGTGAGAACGGTCTGCGCATCATCATGATGTGCGAACTGCCGTCCAACGCGATCCTGGCTGAAGAATTCCTCGAATTCTTCGACGGCTTCTCCATCGGCTCCAACGACCTGACCCAGCTGACCTTGGGCCTGGACCGTGACTCCGGGATCATCGCTCACCTGTTCGACGAGCGTAATCCGGCGGTCAAGAAGCTGCTGGCCAATGCCATCCAGGCCTGTAACAAGGCGGGCAAGTACATCGGCATCTGCGGTCAGGGTCCTTCGGATCACCCGGACCTGGCCAAATGGCTGATGGAACAGGGCATCGAAAGCGTTTCGCTGAACCCCGATTCCGTACTGGAAACCTGGTTCTTCCTGGCAGAAGGTCAAGCTTCGGCCTGATGGTGTGTGAACGACCGCTTCCTGTAGGAGCGTGGCTTGCCCGCGATGGCATCTTCAAAATCGCCATCGCCAGCAAGCTGTGCGCCTACAAGGGGTAGCCGTTTTTTGAGATTGAAGTAGGGCGGGCTCCTCTGGATGCCGCCCTTTTTTGTGCAAGAGCATTATGCAAAGCAGCAGCAACCTATTTCCTGTCGCCCTGATCAGCGCCGAGCGGCGCGGCGATCTGAGCGAAGACGTGTATCGATTGAAACCCGGCAACAGCCCCGACGGCACCGTCGAGCTGGCAGTGACACGCCTGGGCATGGCGGACGGCCCGGACACGCGCGGCGTTCCGGTGATTTTGCTGCACGGCAGCTTTTCCAATCGCCGGTTCTGGTTTTCCCCCAAAGGCCTGGGTCTGGGCGCCTATCTGACGCGCCTGGGATTCGATGTGTGGATCCCGGAGATGCGCGGTCACGGCTTGTCCCAGCGCAACCAGAACTACCGCAAGAACCGCGTCTCGGACTACGCCCGTTACGATCTGCCGGCCATTGGTGCATTCGTGCGCGAGCAAAGTGGCCAGGTCCCGCACTGGATCGGTCATTCCCTCGGCGGCATTACCCTGGCCGCCGCGTTGGGCGGTCAGTACATCGGCGAACCGGTGGTGGCCTCGGCGGCGTTTTTCGGTACGCAGGTCAGCCGCACTTATTGGCCGCTGAAAATTCCGCCGGTGGAGTGGAGCGGGCGCTTTATTCTCAAGCGCTTTGCCCAGTTGTCCGGTTCACGGCTCAAGCGCGGCCCGGAGGACGAGCCGATTGGCCTGGCCCTGGAAAGCATGCGCTGGTATGGCCTGTTCGGACGCTTTGGCGATGCTGACAAGGATTGGTGGGCGGGTCTGGCCGAAGTTGAGCTGCCGGTATTGGCCGTGAGCGCGGCCGGTGACCATCAGGACCCGGCCTGGGCTTGCCGCAAGCTGTTTGATCAGCTCGGTTCCGAGCACAAGCAGTTCATCAACCTGGGGCGCGAGCAGGGTTTCAGTGACAATTTCGGTCACGTTGAAATGCTGATCAGCAAAGCCGCCCAAGCCGAAGTCTGGCCATTGGTCGCGCGCTGGCTGGCCGATCAACAGACGCCGTTGTTGGGCGAAAAGCCGGATTTGGCCACGGCGGTCTGAGCCCAGTGCTCTAACAAGGGCATTTCGCTCCGGTCGGCTTGCGGCTAAGATATGACGCATTGAGCTTTTTTGGTCACTTTGCGACATCCTCGATTGTCTTCCTCTTTACAGGAGTTTCTCGATGAACCATTACGTTACGCCTGACCTGTGCGACGCCTATCCAGAATTGGTACAGGTGCTGGAACCGATGTTCAGCAATTTCGGCGGCCGTGATTCCTTCGGCGGCGAAATCGTGACCATCAAGTGCTTCGAAGACAACTCGCGGGTTAAAGAGCAAGTCGAACTCCAGGGTGATGGCAAGGTGTTGGTGGTCGACGGTGGCGGTTCCCTGCGTCATGCGTTGCTGGGTGACATGCTGGCCGAGAAAGCCTCGAAAAACGGTTGGGCAGGGCTGGTGATCTACGGGTGCATCCGCGACGTCGATATCCTCGCGCAGACCGATCTGGGTGTGCAGGCCCTCGCGAGCCATCCGAGAAAATCCGACAGGCGCGGGCTTGGTGACATTAACGTTCCGGTGACCTTCGCCGGCGTGACCTTCCATCCAGGCCATTACATTTATGCGGACAACAACGGCGTGATCATCTCGCCAAGCCCGCTGAAGATGCCTGAATAACGCGTCGATGCCCATTTTCGTGGCAAGCATGGAGTGAGGATGTTCGAGGAAGAAAACGCGCAGTGGGGGCTGGTGCATGCCCTGGTGCTGGATGGAAAAGGCGGTGCGCGTTCGATAGCCCGGACTGAACTCGACGAATTGCAGCTGCAGGCCCATGAGAGCCTGTGGCTGCATTGGGATCGCAGTCACCCGCAAACCCAGACCTGGCTGCGTAAATCCAGCGGTCTGAGTGAATTCACCTGCGATCTGCTGCTGGAAGAAAACACCCGTCCGCGTCTTCTACAGCTTTCCGACAGCGAGCTGCTGCTATTTTTGCGCGGTGTGAACCTCAATCCTGGCGCCGAGCCTGAGGATATGGTTTCGGTGCGCATCTTCGCTTCGGCCCAGCGGGTGATTTCTCTGCGTTTGCGTCCGTTGCGCGCCACCGATGAGTTGCTGGTGCAGCTTGCGGAAGGCAAGGGGCCGAAAACCGCCTCCGAACTCATCCTTTATATGGCTCAGAACCTCACCAACAAGGTGCAGGATCTGGTCGCTTGCCTCTCGGAAGTGGTCGATGAGGAAGAAGAAAAACTGGATGCCGACGAACGGTATACACCCGAGCATGGTTCCATTTTGCAGATCCGTCGCAGGGCGGCCGGGCTGAAACGTTTCCTGGCCCCGCAGCGGGATATTTTCGGACAACTGACGCGGATAAAACTGCCCTGGTTTGTCGAAGATGACGGCGATTACTGGAACGAATTGAACAACAGTCTGACCCGCTATCTCGAGGAGCTGGAATTGACCCGGGAGCGGGTGGGGCTGGTCCTGGAGGCCGAAGACCGGCGTTTGAGCGTGCGCATGAATCGCACGATGTACCGCTTCGGGATCATCACCGGGATCTTTTTGCCGATGAGTTTTCTGACCGGTCTTTTGGGGATAAACGTCGGTGGCATTCCGTTCTCCGCCAGCCCTTATGGGTTCCTGATTGCGTGCCTGATGATGGTGTCGGTGGCGCTCGGGCAGTGGTGGTTATTCCGACGTTTGCGCTGGGTGTGATGATGAGCCATGTGACCCGGGCAAAATTGATCGCGTCTTTCACAGACATCACGAGAGGTGCGTATGCACGATCCGTTTGAACAGTCTTTGCGTGACATGCTCAAGGCATCTCCGTCCACTCGGGACGACGATGCGTGCCTTGGTCGTGTCCTGAAAACCGCCAACCGGCAGGTCGGCGCCGGCGATCTGTTCAGCCTGCTGGGCCGCTGGCTGCCCGCGCTGATGATTGCCTTGAACAATGGATCGGCCCACGTCGCGCCGGTCTCCCGCCACCGTAAACCTACCGTTCGCACTGCTGATAAGGCTGATTGAATATGGAACTTGATCTCTGGACTCAGAGCCTCGTCACAGCAATGACTGCGTTGTGGACCAAGATTGCGAATTTTATTCCGAACCTCTTCGGGGCACTGGTTGTCCTACTGCTGGGTTTTGTCGTCGCCAAGCTTCTGGACACCTTGCTCTCAAAATTGCTCGCCAAACTGGGCCTTGATCGCCTGATGGGCGGCACCGGTTTGACCAAGTTGCTGTCCCGTGCCGGGCTTCAGGTGCCTATTTCAACCCTGATCGGCAAAATCGTTTATTGGTTTGTTTTGCTTATTTTCCTGGTTTCTGCCGCAGAATCCCTTGGACTTGAGCGAGTTTCAGCTACGCTGGATATGCTTGCGCTGTATTTGCCGAAAGTATTTGGCGCCGCGCTGGTGTTGTTGGTAGGTGTGTTGCTGGCGCAATTGGCCAATGGGCTGGTGCGCGGGGCGGCAGAAGGGGTAGGGCTGGATTACGCGTCGGGCCTGGGGCGGATTGCCCAAGGCCTGGTGATTATCATCAGCCTCTCGGTTGCGATCAGCCAGTTGGAGGTCAAAACTGACCTGCTCAACCATGTGATTGTGATCGTTTTGATTACCGTTGGTCTGGCGGTTGCGCTGGCCATGGGCTTGGGAAGCCGGGAAATTGCCGGTCAGATTCTTGCGGGAATCTATGTGCGTGAGTTGTATCAGGTTGGGCAACAAGTGCGTGTTGGCGAGGTCGAAGGTCAGATCGAAGAGATCGGCACGGTTAAAACCACATTGCTGACCGACGAGGGTGAGCTAGTCTCTCTCTCCAATCGGATCCTCCTGGAGCAGCATGTGAGTAGCCGCTAACCCGGCAAACCCTGCTAATGTATGCCGCCGCAAAGTGCCCTGTAAGGGCTGCGGCGGACATTGACCTGACTGTCGGCCCGACTTGTTTTGAATAAAGCTCAATCGCTCTCCACGCGCTACGACCCCCGCGAGCTCTCTGATGAGGAGTTGGTCGCGCGCTCGCATACCGAGCTGTTTCACGTAACACGCGCCTATGAAGAACTGATGCGGCGTTACCAACGAACATTATTTAACGTCTGTGCGCGGTATCTTGGGAACGATCGCGACGCAGACGATGTCTGTCAGGAAGTGATGTTGAAGGTGTTGTACGGCCTGAAGAACTTCGAGGGGAAATCGAAGTTCAAGACGTGGCTCTACAGCATCACGTACAACGAATGCATCACACAGTATCGGAAAGAACGGCGAAAGCGTCGCTTGATGGACGCGTTGAGTCTGGACCCCCTCGAGGAAGCGTCTGAAGAAAAGGCGCCGAAACCCGAGGATAAGGGTGGACTTGATCGCTGGCTGGTGTATGTGAACCCGATTGACCGTGAAATTCTGGTGCTACGATTTGTCGCAGAGCTGGAGTTTCAGGAGATCGCAGACATCATGCATATGGGCTTGAGTGCGACAAAAATGCGTTACAAACGTGCTCTAGATAAATTGCGTGAGAAATTTGCGGGCGTTGCTGAAACTTAGTTCAGCGCAAATATCTCTTACGTGTAGGCAAGTTCTGATAGACTTGCCGCCGAGTTGTCCCCCGGTTTGCGGGACTGCTTCACAATCACCAGATGGGGATTTAACGGATGAAACTGAAAAACACCTTGGGCTTTGCCATTGGTTCTCTTATTGCCGCTACTTCGTTCGGCGCGCTGGCACAAGGCCAAGGCGCAGTTGAAATCGAAGGCTTCGCTAAGAAAGAACAATTCGACAGCGCTCGTAACTTCAAGAACAACGGCAACCTGTTCGGCGGTTCGGTTGGTTACTTCCTGACCGACGACGTTGAACTGCGTCTGGGCTACGACGAAGTGCACAACGTGCGTTCCGACGACGGCCGTAACATCAAGGGCGCCAACACCGCTCTGGACGCTCTGTACCACTTCAACAACCCGGGCGACATGCTGCGTCCGTACGTATCGGCTGGCTTCTCCGATCAGAGCATCGGTCAGAACGGCTCCGGCGGTCGTAACCGTTCCACCTTCGCCAACGTTGGCGGCGGTGCCAAGCTGTACTTCACTGACAACTTCTACGCTCGTGCCGGCGTTGAAGCTCAGTACAACATCGACCAGGGCGACACCGAGTGGGCTCCAAGCGTCGGTATCGGTGTGAACTTCGGTGGCGGCTCCAAGCCTGCTGCTGCTCCAGTTCCAGCACCAGCTGAAGTCTGCTCCGACAGCGACAACGATGGCGTTTGCGACAACGTTGACAAGTGCCCGGACACCCCAGCCAACGTAACTGTTGACGCTGACGGCTGCCCAGCAGTTGCTGAAGTTGTTCGTGTTGAGCTGGACGTGAAATTCGACTTCGACAAGTCGGTAGTCAAGCCTAACAGCTACGGCGACATCAAAAACCTCGCTGATTTCATGAAACAGTACCCATCCACCACCACTACTGTTGAAGGTCACACTGACTCCGTCGGTCCTGACGCTTACAACCAGAAACTGTCCGAGCGTCGTGCAAACGCCGTGAAACAAGTTCTGACCAACCAGTACGGTGTTGAATCGTCCCGCGTTCAGTCTGTTGGCTACGGCGAATCCCGCCCAGTTGCTGACAACAAAACTGAAGCTGGTCGCGCTGTAAACCGTCGCGTAGAAGCGCAGGTTGAAGCTAAAGCTAAGTAATTAGCCCGCAGCTCAGGAAAAGCCCGGCTTAGGCCGGGCTTTTCTTTGCCTGCGATTTGAGTTTCCGCTTGGGTTCGTCGTCGCTTTTAAAAGATCGCAGCCTGCGCCAGCTCCTACAGAGCGGTATGCCGAACATATGCGGGAGCTGCCGAAGGCTGCGATCTTTTGATCTGATCACCGGCCGCCACCGCACCAATCACCAGTATCGCTGGGCTCTTGAGCTCGAAGCTGTGGGCATCCTCTTCCATGGCTGTCAGATCGCTCCGACATTCGCGCTGCTGTGGCAGTGAAGCGTTTTCAATCATCGCCACCGGCGTATCCGCTGCCATGCCACCGGCCAGCAGTTGCTCGCGGATCTCACTCAGCTTCGCCACGCCCATGTAAATCACCAGTGTCGTGCCACCCTGGGCCAAGGCTCGCCAGTTCAGGCTGCTGTCGTCCTGAGTGTGGGCGGTGACCAGTGTCACGCCGCGTGCCACGCCGCGCAGGGTCAAGGGGATATCACATTGCGTCGCCCCCGCCAGTCCGGCGGTGATGCCATTGACCAACTCGACCTCCACCCCGCGCTCGCGCAGCCACTGCGCTTCTTCGCCGCCGCGGCCAAAAATGCATGGATCACCGCCCTTGAGTCGCACCACGCACTTGCCGTGGCGGGCATAACGCAGCATCAACCGATGAATGAAGGCCTGAGGCGTCGAGCGACAGCCGCCGCGCTTGCCAACCGCAATGATCCGCGCACCCGGGCAGTGCTCCAGCACTGCTTCGTTGACCAGGTCATCGATCAGCACCACATCCGCTTCCCTCAAGGCCCGAACCGCTTTGAGGGTCAGTAATTCAGGGTCGCCGGGACCCGCACCCACCAGCCAGACTTTTGCGCTCATCGTATTTTCCTCACGAGATAACGGCGACTGGCTGCGCAGTGGCAGCCAGCAGACGCTTGATTTCCGGGACGCAGGAACCGCATTGCGTGCCACAGCCCAGTTCTTGTTTCAGGCCCTGCAGATCCAGGCCACGGCTGATGCCGGCGCAGACCGCGCTTTGGCTGACGGCTTTGCAGTTGCACAGGGTTTTGTGGCCGGCGGCCGGCGCGTCGACGTTGCCCGGCGGCGCGCTCAATGGCGCCAGCAGCCAACGCCGCAATTGTTCGTCGGCCCGACCTTCGAGCCACAAGCTTTGCAGCCAGTGCTGGGCGAGGGTTTCACCCGCCAGGCGAATCGCGGTGATCCGGCCGTTCTCGATGCGCACCCGTTTGCCGATGGCGCGCCGAGGATCGTCGTAAGCCAAAACAGGCCCGTCATTAAGCCCAAGACACTGATCGATATCACGCAGCAATTGCGCATCGGGCGGCGTGGCGCTGGCAGCGCGTATCAGCAGCGCCGGGCGCTCACGGCCGGCCAGACTGAGGCTGACGTAGGAAAACGCCTCACAGAGGGGGCGTAGCGTCTCGAAATGTTGTTGAACATCGCCCTCGATCAAGGCGAAAAGGTGCCAGGGCAGTTGAACCGGTTCCAGGCGCACGCCGCTGTGTTTGAGTTCCGGTTGTTTCGACAAGGGGTCGAATGCCGGCTGAGTGATCCCGTTGACGCCACCCTTGAGAAAACGGTCGCCCCAATGCATGGGCAGAAACGCCTGCCCCGGACGCACGCTGTCGTCACTGCCGACGGCCACGATCAGTGCGCCACGACGGCTTTTCAGGCTGACCAGATCACCGGGTTGCAGTCGATGCCGGCGCAGTTCATCCGGGTGCAGGCTCAACACGGCTTCGCTGACATGACCGAACAATTGCGCGGCGGTGCCGGTGCGGCTCATGCCGTGCCATTGATCGCGCAGGCGGCCGGTGATCAAGGTTAGCGGGAAACGCGCATCGCGCTGCTCCTTGGCGGCACGGTACGGGTCGGCGATGAACTGCGCACGACCGCTGGCGGTCGGGAATACCCCGTCCAAGTACAGCCGCGCCGTGCCTTCGCTGGCGCCGGTGGGGAAGGGCCATTGCTGCGGACCGAGCCGATCCAGCAGCGCGTGGCTGATGCCGGACAAGTCCAGATCCCGGCCTTGGGTCAGTTGCTTGTACTCATCGAATACCTGGGCCGCCGTATCAAAGGCAAACAGACCCGGTTGTGCAGGGCGCAGACGTTTCTCCAGGCGTTGTGCGAAATCCACTGTGATTGCCCAATCCGACCGCGCTTCACCGGGTGGGCGAATGGCCTGGCGGACGTGGGAAATTCGCCGCTCGGAATTGGTCACCGTGCCGTCCTTCTCCCCCCAGCTCGCGGCGGGCAGCAGCAGGTCGGCGAACGCCGCGGTTTCGGTGGTGCGAAAGGCTTCCTGCAACACCACGAACGGGCAGGCCTCCAACGCTGCGCGTACGCCCGTCTGGTCCGGCAAGGATTGCGCGGGGTTGGTGCAGGCGATCCACAGCGCCTTGATCTGGCCACTGCGCACCTGTTCGAACAACTCGATCGCCGTAAGCCCGGTGTTCTCGGGCAATTGTTCAACCCCCCAGTACGTCGCCACTTCGGCACGGTGCTCGGCATTGGCGGCTTCACGATGGCCGGGCAGCAGGTTCGACAAGCTGCCGGTTTCCCGCCCGCCCATGGCATTCGGCTGACCGGTCAGGGAGAAAGGTCCTGCGCCGGGACGACCGATTTGCCCGGTGGCCAAGTGCAGATTGATCAGTGCGCTGTTCTTCGCGCTGCCAGCGGTGGATTGATTCAGCCCCATGCACCACAGCGACAGAAAGCTCGGCGAAGTGCCGACCCATTCGGCGCACTGCTGCAGTTGCTCAATGCCAATCCCGCACAGTTGCGAAACCATTTGCGGGGTGTAATCACGTACCAGGTTTTTCAGCTCGGCCAGGCCTTCGGTGTGGGCCTTGATGAAGTCGCGATCAACCCAGTCTTCCCACAACAGCAGGTGCAAAATCCCATGGAACAACGCGACATCGGTGCCCGGCAAAATCGCCAGGTGCAGGTCAGCCAGATCGCAAGTGTCGGTACGACGTGGGTCGATGACGATGACTTTCATCCGGGGGCGGCGGGATTTGGCCTCTTCCAGGCGTCGGAACAGGACCGGGTGGGCGTAGGCCATGTTACTGCCGACGATCATCACGCAATCGCTCAGCTCCAGGTCTTCGTAGCTGCACGGCGGCGCATCGGCGCCCAGGCTGCGCTTGTAGCCGACCACCGCCGACGACATGCACAGCCGTGAATTGCTATCGATGTTGTTAGTGCCCACCAGCGCCCGCGCCAGTTTGTTGAAGGCGTAGTAGTCCTCGGTCAGCAACTGCCCGGAAATGTAGAACGCCACGCTGTCCGGGCCGTGTTCGGCGATGGTTTGGGCAAACACATGGGCGGCGTGATCGAGGGCGGTGTCCCAGTCGGTGCGGCCACGGGCCAGGCCTTTGCCCAGGCGCAGTTCCGGGTACAGCGCCCGGGCGGCGAGGTCGCCGGTCAGGTGCAGGGTGGAACCTTTGCTGCACAATTTGCCGAAGTTGGCCGGGTGCGCCGGATCGCCGCTGACGCCAAGGATACGCTCGCCGTCATGCTCGATCAGCACACCGCAACCGACCCCGCAGTAGCAGCAGGTCGAGGCGGTGATTTGGCGGTTCATCAGCCTGCATCCCGCAGCGACAGCAGCACCCGGCCATTTTCCACCCGCGCCGGATGGTGATGGGCGCAGCCAACATCCGGCGCCTGGGCTTCACCGCTTTGCAGGTCGATCTGCCAGTTGTGCAACGGGCAGGCGACGCGTTTGCCGTAGATCAAGCCCTGGGACAACGGACCGCCCTTGTGCGGGCAGCGGTCATCGAGTGCGAAAACCTCATCGTCGCTGGTACGAAAAATCGCGATGTCACCTTTCGGCCCGGCGATGATCCGCGAGCCGAGGGTATTGATCTCTTCCAGTGCGCAGATATCCAGCCAGTTCATGCCAGCACCTCCAGGTTTTTTACGGGGATGACGTCGAATTCCTTTTTCAGCAGCGGCTGTTCCAGGCGTCCTTTCCACGGGTCCTGTTCGAACGACAGGGAGAATTGCAGGCGATCATTCAGTGCCTTGCGCCGTTCCGGGTCTTCCAGCACGGCTTTCTTGATGTGTTCCATGCCGACCCGTTGCAGGTAGTGCACGGTGCGTTCGAGGTAGAAAGCTTCCTCCCGATACAGCTGTAGAAAAGCGCCGTTGTATTCGCGCACTTCTTCCGCGGTTTTCAGCTTGACGAAGAATTCGGCGACTTCGGTCTTGATCCCGCCGTTACCGCCGATGTACATCTCCCAGCCCGAGTCCACGCCGATAATTCCTACGTCCTTGATCCCCGCTTCCGAACAGTTGCGCGGGCAACCGGAGACGGCCAGTTTCACTTTGTGTGGCGACCACATGTTGAACAGGTCGTGCTCGAGTTCGATGCCCAGTTGCGTCGAATTCTGCGTACCGAAGCGGCAAAACTCACTGCCGACGCAGGTTTTCACGGTGCGGATGGATTTGCCGTAGGCGTGGCCGGAAGGCATGTCCAGGTCTTTCCAGACCCCCGGCAGGTCCTGCTTCTTGATCCCCAGCAAGTCGATGCGCTGGCCGCCCGTGACCTTGACCATCGGCACGTTGTACTTGTCGGCGACGTCGGCAATCCGCCGTAACTCCGACGGATTGGTCACACCGCCCCACATCCGCGGGACCACCGAGTAGGTGCCGTCTTTCTGAATGTTGGCGTGGGCCCGTTCGTTGATCAGTCGCGATTGCGGGTCGTCCTTGGCTTCGCCGGGCCAGGTGGAAATCAGGTAATAGTTGAGCGCCGGGCGGCAGGTGGCGCAGCCGTTGGGTGTGCGCCAGTTCAGGTAGCTCATGGTGGTGGCGATGGTCAGCAGATGTTGTTCGCGGATGGCCTGGCGAATCTGCCCGTGATTGAGGTCGCTGCAGCCGCAGATGGCTTTTTCGCTTTTCGGTTTGACGTCCGCTGCGCCGCCGACGGTGTTGATCAGGATCTGCTCGACCAGGCCAGCGCAGGAACCGCAGGAACTGGCAGCCTTGGTGTGTTTTTTTACGTCGTCGACGCTGAACAACCCGTGCTCCTGAATCGCCTTGACGATGGTGCCTTTGCACACGCCGTTGCAGCCGCAGACTTCGGCGGTGTCGGCCATGCTCATGGCTTTGTCCTGGCCCTGATGTCCTACATCGCCGAGGGCGTTTTCGCCAAACATCAGGTGATCGCGGATCTCGCCGATGGCGTGATTCTCACGGATTTGTCGGAAATACCAACCGCCATCTGCCGTATCGCCGTACAGACAGGCGCCGACCAGCACGTCATCCTTGATCACCAGTTTTTTGTAGACCCCACCGATCGGGTCGGACAGGGTGATGGTCTCGGTGCCTTCGCCGCCCATGAAGTCGCCGGCGGAGAACAGGTCGATGCCGGTGACTTTCAATTTGGTCGAGGTTACCGAGCCTTTGTAGGTGGCGAAGCCCAGCTGTGCGAGGTGGTTGGCGCAGACCTTGGCCTGTTCGAACAACGGCGCGACCAGGCCGTAGGCGATGCCACGGTGGCTGGCGCATTCACCGATCGCATAGATGCGCGGGTCGTAGGTTTGCAGGGTGTCGTTGACCAGAATTCCGCGGTTGCACGGGATGCCGGATTTTTCCGCGAGTTCGGTGTTGGGGCGAATCCCGGCGGCCATCACCACCAGGTCGGCGGGAATGATGTCGCCGTTCTTGAACTGCACCGAGCCGACCCGGCCATTGCCGGCATCGTGCAGGGCCTGGGTCTGTTCGCAGAGGCGAAAATGCAGGCCACGGGCTTCGAGAGCGGTTTGCAGCAATTGGCCGCTGGTTTTGTCCAGTTGCCGTTCCATCAACCATTCGCCGATGTGCACCACGGTGACGTGCATGCCGCGCAACATCAGGCCATTGGCGGCTTCCAGGCCCAGCAGGCCGCCGCCGATCACCACGGCGTGCTTGTGGGTTTTCGCGGTGTTGATCATCGCCTGGGTGTCGGCGATGTCGCGGTAGCCGATCACGCCGTGCAAGGTGTTGCCGGGGATCGGCAGGATGAACGGGGTCGAGCCGGTGGCGATCAGCAGGCGATCGTACTCGGCTTCGGTGCCGTCTTCGGCGATCACCCGGCGCTTGATCCGGTCGATCTCCACCACTTTGCGGTTGAGCAGCAATTTGATGTTGTTGCTCAGGTACCAGTCGAGATCGTTGAGCACGATCTCTTCGAAGGTCTGTTCACCAGCCAGCACCGGCGAGAGCAGGATGCGGTTGTAGTTGGTGTGGGGTTCGGCGCCGAAGACTGTGATGTCGTACAGCTCGTTGCTCAGCTTGAGCAGTTCCTCCAGGGTACGAACCCCGGCCATGCCGTTGCCGATCATCACCAGTTTTAGTTTTTTCATCAGGTTCTCCGGGAGCTCAGACTCGCCTCATCAGGGCTTTCAGGTCGTGCTCGACAAATTTCGCGCAAACAAAAAAAGGCGTCCCGCTAGTTGCCTAGCGAGGACGCCTTTGTCCTGGTCCCGTTCTCTCGGGAAGCACAACCTTCGTCGTTGAAGGCTGGGCTTTATGTATGGTGGGAAAGGTAATGCAGTGGTTGTGCCAAGTCGTTCAAGGCTTAGTTTGGCCGGGCTCATGATGGGGGGGCAGGATCAAAATCTATATTTGTGCACCGATTCGAGGCGAATCGCCCGGTCCTGGGGCAAATGAAACGTGTGGCGAGGGATCGAGTCAGTGCAATGCCAGAACCAGCAACAGCACATTCATCCCCAACGACATCAGCGCCAATGTCCGCCAAACCTTCAACGGCTCACGCTCCAGCAATGGCCGGGGACGCACACTCAAACTCCGCCGCTCCCCCTGTTCCAGCAACAACAACCATTCTTCCGCCGTTTCAAAACGCTGCTGCGGATCAACCGCGACCGACCGCTCCAGACTCAACGCGATCCACTCCGGCAGGTCCGGCCGATAGCGACTGGCACTGACCGGCACACCAAAGCGCGGGCGCTGAAAGGCTTCGATTTCACCATAGGGATAATGCCCGGTCAGCAGGAAATACAGGGTCACGCCGACCGCATACAAATCCTGTTGCGGCGTTGGCGCAACCCCGTGAAACGCTTCCGGCGCGATATGGCTCGGCGTGCCCGGCAGGGCGGAGGGCTGGTCTTCGGACAGGCCAGGGCAGTAGGCGAGGCCGAAGTCCAGCAAGCGCAGCTCACCGTCGTCCCCCAGCAGCAAGTTCTCCGGCTTGATGTCGCGATGCAGGATCTGTCGTCGATGCAGCATCCCAACCGCCCGCAATAGGCGCTCGGCCACATCCAGCCACTGGGGCAGCGGCAAGGGGCCGACATCGGCGTACAACTGCGCCAATGTCGATCCGGAATATTCCCGCATCACGTAGTACAAATGCTGACGCTGACTGGCGGCATGGACTTCAGGAAAATGCCGCCCGGCCACCCGTTTGAGAAACCATTCCTCCGACAGCAATGCCTGCCCGGCCAGGTGATCGTCGTGCAAATGCCCGGGCAGGGTTTTCAGCAGCCAGGGTTGTTGTTGCCCGTCCCGCACCCGATACAGCAGCGATTGCTGGCTCTGCCCAAGAAGGCATTCCACCTGCCAGCCTTCAAAGGATTGCCCCGGTTTCAGCGCGGGCGGCAGGGGCCATTGCTGCAAATGAATCAGCGCATCGCCAATGCTCGTTTCACCGAGGGCATCGACCCGCACCAGCAAGGCGCTGGCGTTGTCCTGGCTGCCGGCCAGGTGCGCGGCGTTGACCAGGGTCTTGGCGGCGCTATCAAGATCGGGTTGGTCGCGCAGAATCGCCGCAATGGCGGTTTCACCCAGCACCGCCCAGACCCCATCGCTGAGCAGTACGAAACGCTCATCCAGACGAAGTTCGCCATCGAGAAAATCCAGTACCAGATGCTGATCCAGGCCGAGGGCGCGCTTGAGCACATGCTGCATGCCTTGCTGCTCCCAGACGTGATCCTCGCTGATCCGCTGCAACTGATCGGCGTGCCAGCGATACACCCGACAATCTCCCACATGAGCCAAGGTAAAGCGCCTACCGCGCATGACCAAAGCACTGACGGTGGTGAGCAGCGGCTGCCCACCGCCGTTAGCCTGTAACCAGCGATTCTGTGCGGATAACAGGCGATCCAGTGCCTGGGCCACGCCCCAGGTTTCCGGGGTGGCGTAGTAGTCCAGCGCCAATGCCTGCAAGGTCGAACGGGCGGCGAGGCCGCCGTCGGCGCATTGGCTGACACCGTCGGCGATGGCAAACAGATAACCCTTGCTCGCCGCCAGCGCCGGGGCCGGCGTGACCAGGCGCAGGGCGTCCTGATTTTCCGCGCGGGGGCCGATGGCGCTGGCTTCGGCGAAGCTCAGTTGCAGGCTCATGGAAGCCTCAGACCCGCGCCGCCGTGACGGCGGCCGAACCCCAGGTGGTTCTCCAGCGGCGTTTCACACCGTACAAACCGAACCAGGCCAGCACGCCGAGGCTGGCGAACAACCACAAGGCCAGTTGATAGCTGCCGGTGCTCTGCTTGATTGCGCCCATGCCCGCCGCGAGGGCGAAGCCGCCGATGCCACCGGCCATGCCGATCAACCCGGTCATCACGCCGATCTCCCGACGAAAACGCTGTGGCACCAGTTGGAACACCGCGCCGTTACCGGCCCCCAACCCGAGCATGGTGCAGACGAAAAGTGCCAATGCCGCGTAGGAACTCGGCAAATTGAACCCGACGGCCGCAATGCAGATCGCCGCCACCGTGTACATGCCCAGCAAGGTGCGAATGCCGCCAAAACGATCCGCCAAGGCGCCGCCTAATGGCCGCATCAAACTGCCGCCGAACACACAGGCGGCGGTGTAGTAACCGGCGGTGACCGGGCTCAGGCCATATTGATCGTTGAAATAGCCGGGCAGGGCGCTGGCCAGGCCAATGAAGCCACCGAAGGTCACGCTGTAGAAAAACATGAACCACCAACTGTCACGGTCGCCGAGGGCCTTGAGGTAGTCGGCCATGGACTTGGCTTTCGGCCGTTCCGGAGCGTTTTTCGCCAGCCAGGCGAACACGATCAGGGTCAGGATCAACGGGATCAGGGCGAAGCCGAACACGTTGCTCCAGCCGAACGCGGCCGCCAGCACCGGGGCGATCAGCGCCGCGAGCACCGTGCCCGAGTTACCGGCCCCGGCGATGCCCATGGCCTTGCCTTGATGCTGCGGCGGATACCATTGCGACGCCAGCGGCAAGGCGACGGCGAAGGACGCCCCGGCCATGCCGAGGAACAGGCCGAGCACCAGCGCCTGTTCGTAGCTGTGGATCCCGAGTTTCCAGGCACCGAACAGTGCACAGATCACGATGACCTGGCCGATGATGCCGGCGGTTTTCGGTGACAGGCGATCCGCCAGCAGGCCCATCACAAAGCGCAACACCGCGCCGGCCAGAATTGGCGTGGCCACCACCATCCCGCGCTGCTGGGTGGTCAGGTGCAGGTCGGCGGCGATCTGCACCGCCAGTGGGCCGAGCAGGTACCAGACCATGAAGCTCAGGTCGAAATAGAGGAAGGCCGCAAACAATGTCGGGGTATGGCCGGATTTCCAGAAGCTTGAATTCATCGCGCACCTCAGCTGTTAAGCGTCTCGAGAAGGAGTCATGAGCTTGCAGGTGGGGCGCCGCCACGGCCGCACCACCGGCCCCGGTCTCTGGGGCCAAAACGAAAAAACGCCGCCACCGGATCCGCCATGGGCGAATGAGGTGAGCGACGTCTTTGTCGTAGGTGGGGCAACCGCCGTTGGTTACCTGTACAGATTACTTAGCGAGATCTGTGCCAACAGCCGGGACCGAGTCGCGGCCATTCGCGGGCAAGCCTCGCTCCTACAGGACTTCGGCGAATTCAAATGCTGTGAACGACACAAACCCTGTAGGAGCGAGGCTTGCCCGCGAAGGCGTCCTTCAGCCGAGCAACTCACTCATGGCAATAATCTGCTCCGCCACCTGAATCAACTTCTGCTGGCGGCTCATGGCCTGGCGCCGCATCAGGGTGTAGGCCTCTTCCTCGCCGCAGTCCTTCATCTTCATCAACAAGCCTTTCGCCAGTTCAATGCGCTTACGCTCGGCCAGTTGCTGATCCCGTGCATGAAGCTGGGCGCGCAGGGCCTGGTCGCTTTCGAAACGGGCCATGGCCACGTCGAGAATCGGCTGCAAGCGTTGTGCGTGAATGCCTTCGACGATGTAGGCGCTGACCCCGGACTTGATCGCCTGGCGCATCACACCGGGGTCGTGTTCATCGGTGAACATCACGATGGGCCGGGGTTGATCACGCGTGACCAATACCACTTGCTCCATCACATCGCGGCTCGGTGACTCGGTATCGATCAGGATTACGTCCGGGCGCACCGTTTCGACGCGTGTGGGCAGGTCGATGGTCAGGCCGGATTCGTCGATCACCTCGAACCCGGCCTCGGTCAGGGCGGCTTTCAGTCGTCCGACTTTCTTGGCCGTGTCGTTGATCAGCAGGATACGCAACATATTCGCAGTCTCCCGTCAGCGGCTGGCGAGCAATGGCGAGCTGTCGCTCATGGCGTGCAGTGTGAAGCCTCGGGCATAGCCGGCCGGGTCTGAGCCGTCCCAGACTTTGCCGTCGATCAACTGACTGCTGCGCATCTCCTGACCCCAGGCCGCAACGCCGACTGCCGTCGCCGCCTCGCGATAGAGATCCAATTGCTGGACCTTGCGCGCGACGCCGAGGTAATCCGGATCTTCACGCAGCAAACCCCAACGGCGGAACTGGGTCATGAACCACATGCCGTCGGACAGGTAAGGCAAATTGACCTCGCCGCCACCATGGAAGCGCAGAGCGTGCGGGTCTTGCCAGCGATGGCCCAGGCCATCGGCGTAATCCCCCAGCAGACGCGGTTCGATGCAATCCAGCGGTGCATCGAGGTACTCGGGCGCGCTCAACAACTGTGCGGTACTGCGGCGGTTTTCGGGGCTTTCCTCAATGAAACGGCTGGCTTCGAGGATCGCCATCACCAGCGCCCGGGCGGTGTTGGGGTATTGCTCGACAAAGGCGCGGGTGCAGCCGAGGACTTTTTCCGGGTGGTCGGGCCAAATGGTCTGGGTCGTCGAAATGGTAAACCCGAGATCCTGTTTAACCGCGCTGGCGCACCACGGCTCGCCGACGCAGAAACCGTCAATCCGCCCGGCTTGCAGGTGCGCGACCATTTGCGGCGGTGGCACCACCACGCTGTCGACATCCTGCAACGGATGAATGCCCTGGCTCGCCAGCCAGTAATACAGCCACATGGCATGGGTGCCGGTCGGGAAGGTCTGGGCGAACGTCAGTTTTGGACGAGTTTGGTGCACGTGCCGGTGCAGTGCTTCAGGACCGGTCACGCCCAGCGCTTGCAAGCCGTGGGACAGGTTGATGCTCTGGCCGTTCTGGTTCAGGCCCATCAGCACGGCCATGTCGGTGGGGGCAACGCCGCCGATGCCCAGGTGCACGGCGTAGATCAGGCCGTAGAGGCTGTGGGCGGCGTCGAGTTCGCCGCTGACCAGTTTGTCCCGCAGGTTGGCCCAGGATGACTGGCGCTTGAGGTTGAGGGTCAGGCCATAGGGTTGGGCGAAACCCTGGGTGGCGGCGACCACCACCGAGGCGCAGTCGCTCAGGGCCATGAATCCTACGTTGATCGCGGATTTTTCCGGGGCATCGCTACCGTTGACCCAGGCCAACGGGCCGACTGTGGTTTCATTCATCGCTAAACACCTTGCAAAAAAAAGCGTCGCCCCAGGCCCCCGCGTGAGCAGAGCCGGGTGACGACGCCATCGTCTGTCGACTCATCCCGTCGTTGGCATGAGTGCTGATGCCTTTGTCGGTGCAAGGCATATGCCATCGAGCGTTGATTTGCGTGTGCGCCTCGCTTGCGACCCCGATGCCCGGCTATAATCGCCGCCTCATTTCGCCGCCATTCGAGTCAAACCCGCCCATGTACACCCTGGCCCGTCAGCTGTTGTTCAAACTTTCCCCGGAAACCTCCCACGATCTGTCCCTGGACCTGATCGGCGCGGGCGGGCGTTTGGGCCTCAACGGTTTGCTGTGCAAGGCGCCGGCGAAAGTGCCGGTGAAGGTCATGGGCCTGGAGTTCCCGAACCCGGTGGGTCTGGCGGCCGGTCTGGACAAGAACGGCGCGGCCATCGACGGTTTTGCCCAGTTGGGTTTCGGCTTTGTTGAAATCGGCACCATCACCCCGCGTGCGCAGCCGGGTAACCCGAAACCACGGATTTTCCGCCTGCCGGACGCCGAGGCGATCATCAACCGCATGGGGTTCAACAACCTCGGCGTCGATCACCTGCTGGGCCGCGTTGCCGCCGCCCAAATACAAGGGCGTGCTGGGCATCAACATCGGCAAGAACTTCGATACGCCGGTTGAGCGTGCGGTGGACGACTACCTGATCTGCCTGGACAAGGTTTATGCCCACGCCAGCTACGTCACGGTCAACGTCAGCTCGCCGAACACCCCGGGGCTGCGCAGCCTGCAATTCGGTGATTCGCTCAAGCAACTGCTGGCCGACCTGGCCCAGCGCCGGGCTGAACTGGCGTTGCGCCACGGCAAACATGTGCCGCTGGCGATCAAAATCGCCCCGGACATGACCGACGAAGAAACCGCACAGGTGGCGCAAGCGCTGATCGAAACCGGGATGGACGCGGTAATTGCCACCAACACCACCCTGAGCCGGGTTGGCGTCGAAGGCCTGGAGCATGGCGACGAGGCGGGCGGCCTGTCCGGCGCGCCGGTTCGCGACAAGAGCACCCATACCGTGAAGGTGTTGGCGGCAGAGTTGGCCGGCCGTTTGCCGATCATCGCCGTGGGCGGCATCACCGAAGGCAAGCACGCGGCTGAGAAAATCGCGGCGGGTGCGAGCCTGGTGCAGCTGTATTCCGGCTTCATCTATAAAGGCCCGGCGCTGATTCGTGAATCCGTGGACGCCATTGCCGCTCTGCGCTAAACCCCGGTGGGAGCGGGCTTTTGTGGCGAGGGGGCTTGCTTGTGGCGAGGGAGCTTGCTCCCGCTGGGCTGCGCAGCAGCCCCAACCCGGTCAACGCGGTATGTCAGGCAAAACGCGGTGGCAGGGTTTACGACTGCTGCGCAGCCGAGCGGGAGCAAGCTCCCTCGCCACAAAAGCAGTTCGCAGCAATTTTGAAAAGCAGTTCGCAGCAATTTTGTGTATCAGGCTGGCATAAAAAAGGGCACCTCGAAGGTGCCCCTGGGCCGAAGCCCGCCGTCCGGATGGGACGTGCGTGGTTAAGGTGTTACGTAATCAGGTGATTGTGTTGCAGTGTCAGGCCCTTTGTTAGCCAACGGCGTGAAGTTCGTTGAGTCTATGGATTCCCGCAGTGCCGGTCATACCGTCCCAGTTGTCGCCGCGTCCTTCGCGCCAGCCGTTAATCCAGGCTTGGCGTACCGACGGTAGAGTAAATGGGCAAAGCTCACGGGATTTGCCACCAACGCCATATTGATATCCGCGCAAAAATGCTCTTTCCAACGGATCACGCTTAAGTCTTCTCATAGGGTGTTGCCCTCACTTGTTGACTGTATTTATCGCGTCGACCTCAATCGAGGTCTGGCAGAAATTCTCTGCCGTTGGCGGCTCGCTGCCGGCGTCGCGAGCCAAGGTGTTGACGCCGTTGCGACGTCAACCTGTGTTGAGTTCTAACCAATAGGTCACATCGAGGGAATGATCGTTTTGTCATAAGAACGTAACCATAAAGATGGTATGGCCATAAGTAACACGATGTTTGTCCCGTGTTTATTGGTCAAACCCCGGTATGATCAGCCCCGCGCTGTATGACGGGGTTAATCCTTTAGTGAGAATGACCCACGTTTGCGCTGGGGTACTATTCGACGAAGGGTCGCTTTATGACATTTTGTTGCTTCAACTATTTTATCTGCCCTGACATCTAAGCTCTTTTAACCCGAGCAGTCAGGGTGGGACGGCACACCTTCGTGCCACGCGGGCGCTCTTTTAGAAAAGCGCCTGATTGAAAACCGGACCGGCAATGCGTTGTCGGTTCACTCAGCCAAAGGCTCTGAAATTCCAATGTCCGATCAATTCGAAATCTTCCTCACTTGCCCCAAAGGCCTTGAAGGCCTGCTCATCGAGGAAGCCGTCGGGCTTGGCCTTGAAGAAGCGCGTGAGCACACCTCTGCCGTGCGCGGCATGGCCACCATGGAAACCGCTTATCGCCTGTGCCTGTGGTCGCGTCTGGCGAACCGGGTGCTGCTGGTGCTCAAGCGGTTCCCGATGAAGGACGCCGAAGACCTGTACCACGGCGTGCTCGACATCGAGTGGCAAGACCACATGCTCAATGACGGCACCCTGGCCGTCGAGTTCAGCGGTCACGGCTCGGGCATCGACAACACCCACTTCGGCGCCTTGAAAGTCAAAGACGCCATCGTCGACAAACTGCGCACCCCGCAGGGCGACCGTCCGTCCATCGACAAGCTCAACCCGGACCTGCGCATTCACCTGCGCCTGGACCGTGGCGAAGCGATCCTGTCCCTCGACCTGTCCGGCCACAGCCTGCACCAGCGCGGCTATCGCTTGCAGCAGGGCGCGGCGCCGCTGAAGGAAAACCTCGCGGCGGCGATCCTGATCCGTTCCGGCTGGCCACGCATTGCGGCCGAAGGCGGCGCGCTGGCTGACCCGATGTGCGGTGTGGGGACGTTCCTCGTCGAAGCGGCGATGATCGCCGCCGATATGGCGCCGAACCTGCGCCGCGAGCAGTGGGGCTTCACCGCCTGGCTCGGCCACGTTCCGGCGCTGTGGAAAAAACTCCACGAAGAAGCCACCGAGCGTTGCGCCGCCGGCCTGGCCAAGCCACCGCTGTGGATTCGCGGCTATGAAGCCGACCCACGCCTGATTCAACCGGGCCGCAACAACGTCGAGCGCGCCGGCCTCAGCGAGTGGATCAAGATCTACCAGGGCGAAGTCGGCACCTTCGAGCCGCGTCCGGATCAGAACCAGAAAGGCCTGGTCATCTGCAACCCGCCGTACGGCGAGCGTCTGGGTGACGAGGCGAGCCTGCTCTACCTCTACCAGAACCTTGGCGAGCGTCTGCGCCAGGCCTGCCTGAACTGGGAAGCCGCCGTGTTCACCGGCGCCCCGGATCTGGGCAAGCGCATGGGCATCCGCAGCCACAAACAGTATTCGTTCTGGAACGGCGCGTTGCCGTGCAAGCTGCTGCTGATCAAGGTCACCCCGGATCAGTTCGTGACTGGCGAACGCCGCACCCCGGAGCAGCGTCAGGTCGAGCGCGAGCAGGCGGAAGTCGAAGTCGCGGACAACGACGTAGCGCCGGGCAAGTACGAGAAGTACAACAAGAACGGCAACCCGATCAAACCGGCCCCGGTGGTGATCGAGCAACCGCGCTTGAGCGAAGGCGGGCAGATGTTTGCCAACCGCCTGCAAAAGAACCTCAAGGCCCTGGGCAAGTGGGTCAAGCGTGAAGGCATCGACTGCTATCGCGTGTATGACGCCGACATGCCGGAATACTCGATGGCCATCGACCTGTACCAGGATTGGGTTCACGTCCAGGAATACGCCGCGCCGAAGTCCATCGACCCGGAAAAAGCCTCGGCCCGGATGTTCGATGCCCTGGCCGCCATTCCTCAGGCCCTGAACATCGACAAGAGCCGCGTGGTGGTCAAGCGACGCGAGCGTCAGAGCGGCACCAAGCAGTACGAACGCCAAGCGGCACAGGGCAAGTTTGTCGAGGTCAACGAAGGTGGCGTGAAGCTGTTGGTCAACCTCACCGACTACCTCGACACCGGGCTGTTCCTCGACCACCGGCCAATGCGCATGCGTATCCAGAAAGAGGCGGCCGGCAAGCGTTTCCTCAATCTGTACAGCTACACCGCGACCGCCAGTGTGCATGCAGCCAAGGGCGGCGCGCGCAGCACCACCAGCGTCGACCTGTCGAAAACCTATCTGGACTGGGCGCGTCGCAACCTGTCGCTGAACGGTTTCTCCGACAAGAACCGTCTGGAGCAGGGCGACGTGATGGCCTGGCTCGATGCCTGCCGTGACGAGTTCGACCTGATCTTCATCGATCCGCCGACCTTCTCCAACTCCAAGCGCATGGAAGGCATCTTTGACGTGCAGCGTGACCAGGTGCAATTGATCGACCTGGCCATGGCGCGCCTGGCCCCGGGCGGGGTGTTGTACTTCTCCAACAACTTCCGCAAGTTCGTGCTGGAGGAGAACCTCACCACCCGTTATGCGGTCGAGGAAATCACCGACAAGACCATCGATCCGGACTTTGCCCGCAACGGTAAGATCCACCGCGCCTGGAAAATCACGGCCCGCTGACACCTGACCTGATTGGATCCACAGAGCCTTGATTTTTAAAGGCTCTTGGATTCTTTTCAGGGCTGGTCAAATTAGTGGCTAATAGCTATAACTCAACTCATGGCCAATGGGCTTTTCCGGCACCTGGCGTTTTGAGTTGCGTTTTATGTCGTTGCACGCCGTGCGCCCCAAGATCCTGGGCTTTATCAGCGAAGACGTCTCGGCCTGGTTGGTCGCGATGTTGGTATTGCTCGCTGGCGGGATTCTCACGGGGTTGCTGGCCTGGTCCACGTTGAATCTGTTTCATCATCAATTACGGCAACGCTTCCAACTGCTGGCCAGTGAGCGCTACAGCCGTATCGAAGAACGTTTCGAAGATCAGGAGCAGCGCCTCGATGGCCTGCGCCGGTTCTTTGCCAATTCCGAATCGGTGTCTCGCGCCGAATTTGACGGTTACACCCAACCTTTATTGCATCGCACCCAGGCGTACTCGTTTGCAAAACGGGTGTCCGGCGATGAACGTCCGGCGTTCGAGCAGGAGGTGCGCGCCCAGGGGCTGAGCGACTTCTCCATCCGTGAGCTCAATGTGGCGGGCGAACTGCAACTGGCGGCAGAACGCGATGAGTACGTGGTGGTGCTTTACAGCCAGACGCAAAGTCGACTCGGCTCGCCGCTGGGCTACGACTTGCTCGCCCAGCCGTTGCGCCGTGCCACCCTGGAACGGGCGGATGCGAGCGGTGGCATGGCGGTTTCGCAACCGATGCATTTAGTGAATGTTGAACCGGCCTATGCCCGCGGTGTGCTGCTGGTGGCGCCGGTGGTTCCACGTGAAGGCCTGCAAGCGCCGACGACCAAGCCGTTCGGCTACGTCATGGCAGTGATCAGCATGCGCCAGTTGCTGGCCGACGGATTACCGGAGGCCGGTCACGATTACCTGACGGTGCGCATTCTCGACCTGTCCACCAACGATCAACACGAAGTGCTGTACGAATCGGCGAAGCCTCCAGCCGTCAGTGACCTGTCCGCGAGCCGCTTGCTGCGCCTGGCCGACCACGACTATCAAGTGGACATCCAGCCCAGCGAAGCCTTTGTGCAGGCCAACCACTCTTCGGCGAGCAGCCTGGTGGTGCTCGGTGGTTTGCTCAGTCTGTTGCTCAGCGCCTTGCTCTACGTATTGGTCAGCCAGCGCCAACGGGCATTGAAAATGGTCGAGCAGCGCACCGAGGAACTGCGCGCCCGCGAGCAGGAATTGCGCGGCACCCACGGTCAGTTGCGCGGCGTGCTGAATGCCGCGACGCAGGTGGCGATCATTGCTACCGATCTGCGCGGAGTCATCAGCACCTTCAACGCCGGTGCCGAACACATGCTCGGTTACACCGCAACCGAGGTGGTGGGGCACATGACCCTGGAAAACCTGCACTTCCCCCGGGAGCTCGTAGCGCGCTCGGCGGAGCTGAGCGCGCGTTACGGCAAGTTGATCCCGACCTGCCAGGCGATGCTGGTCGAGGGCGGTGAAGAGGGCGGTCACGAAGCCCGGGAATGGACCCTGGTGCGCAAGGATGGCAGCCACCTGACGGTGAACATGCTGGCGACGCCGGTGCTGGATGAGCAAGGGCTGTGGGTTGGGCACCTGGCGATCTGCATCGACATCACCGAACGCAAGCGTGTCCACGAAGCCCTGGCGGCGCGGGACTTGTTGCTGAAAAAACTCAGCGCCCATGTGCCCGGCGGCATCTACCAGTTCAAGATGGAATTCGACGGACGCTTCAGTGTGATCTATGCCAGTGATGGCATCCGCGACATCTATGAGCTGGAACCGGATGTGTTGCTGCTCAACGCCGAAGCGATCTTCACCCGGATTCATCCACAGGATTCGACCCGGGTCCGCGCCTCCATCCGCGCCTCGGCGGACACCCTCAGTCCGTGGCGCGAGGAATACCGCGTGCAACTGCCGGTGGGCGGATTGCGCTGGGTCCGTGGCGAGGCGACCCCGGAGGAACTGCCCGGCGGTGGTGTGCTGTGGCACGGCTACATCTCGGATATCTCCGATCTCAAGCGGGTGGAAGAAGAGCTGCGGGCGCTGTCGGTGACCGACTCGTTGACTGGCATTCACAACCGCCGCTACTTCCAGGAACGCCTGACCATGGAAATGGCCCGGGTCGAACGCGGCGGTGGCGAGTTGTCGGTGATCATGCTCGACATTGACCATTTCAAACGCATCAACGACCAGCATGGCCACGCCGTGGGGGATCGGGTGTTGCAGGCGGTGTGCGAGCGCATTGGCCATCGCCTGCGCCGCACCGACGTGTTCTGTCGCCTGGGCGGCGAGGAGTTCATGGTGTTGTGCCCGGACATCAATGGCGAACACGCCCATGTCCTGGCCTTGCAGTTGTGGCAAGCGTTGCGCAGCTCACCGATCGACGGCGTCGGCACGGTGACCGCCAGTTTCGGGATTGCCAGTTGGCAGGTCGGCGAGGGCGCGGATGCGCTGTTGCTGCGGGCGGACTCGGGGGTGTATGCGGCGAAGCAGGCGGGCAGGGATCGGGTTGAGAACCAGCGCTTGTAGGAGCAAGGCTTGTTGATGATCGTTCCCACGCTCTGCGTGGGAATGCCTCAATGGACGCTCTGCGTCTGCTTTGGGACGCGGAGCGTCCCTGGCTGCATTCCCACGCAGAGCGTGGGAACGATCAGGTAGAGAGTTACAACACCGAAGCGGTCGCCGGGACTTTAGGCTGGCGATACAAATCCAGCAGCACCTGATCCAGCACCGAAGACGCGCCAAACGGTGCCTTGTCGTTGAGAATCGCCACCACCGCCCAGGTGTTGCCATTGATGTCGCGGCTGAAGCCGGAAATCGCCCGTACGGTATTCAGCGTGCCGGTCTTGATGTGGGCTTCGCCGCGCATCGCGGTGGTCTTCAGGCGTTTGCGCATGGTGCCGTCGGTGCCGGCAATCGGCAGCGAACTGATGAACTCGGCGGCGTACGGGCTGCGCCACGCGGCTTGCAGCATACCGGCCATCTCACGGGCACTCACCCGTTCGGCGCGGGACAGGCCGGAGCCGTTCTCCATCACCAGGTGCGGCGCGGTGATGCCTTTCTGGGCCAGCCACTGGCGCACCACCCGTTGGGCGGCTTTGGCATCGTCACCGTCGGCGTCGTTACGAAACCTCTGGCCCAGGCTCAGGAACAGTTGCTGGGCCATGGTGTTGTTGCTGTATTTGTTGATGTCGCGAATGACTTCCGCGAGATCCGGCGAGAAGGCCCGGGCCAGCACCTTGGCATCTTTTGGCGTCGATCCCAGCACATCCTTGCCCTGGATGCTGCCGCCCAGTTCTTTCCAGATGGCCCGCACCGCACCGGCGGTGTAGGTCGCATGGTCGAGCAGCGACAGGTAAGTCTGCGAGCTGCAACCTTCGCCCAACTGGCCGCCAACGGTCACGGTCACGCTGCCATCGGGCTGGGTCACCGGGTTGTAGCGCACGCCACCGGTGCATTGTTTGGAGTTGATCGCCTTGACCTGATTGTCGATGTTAATCGTCGCAATCGGCGGCTCCACCGACACCAGCACCTTGCCATTGTCGTTGCGCGCCACAAAGCGCAGGGCCTTGAGGTTGACCATCAGCGAGTCAGGCTTGACCAGGAACGGCTTGTTCTCGTCATTGCCATCGTCATTGAACTCGGGCAGTTGCGGCTGCATGAAGAAGCCGCGATCGAGCACCAGATTGCCGGTGACCTGGGTTACGCCATTGGCCCGCAGGTCGCGCATCAGCAGCCAGAGTTTTTCCATGTTCAGCTTCGGATCACCGCCACCCTTGAGGTAGAGGTTGCCGTTGAGGATGCCGCCGCTCAGGGTGCCGTCGGTGTAGAACTCGGTTTTCCACTGGTGGTTGGGGCCGAGCATTTCCAGGGCCGCGTACGTGGTGACCAGTTTCATGGTCGAAGCCGGGTTGACCGAGACGTCGGCGTTGAAAATGGTCGGGGTGCCGGGGCCGTTCAGCGGGAGCATCACCAGGGACAGGGCGTTGTCCTGCAACTTGCTGGCCTTGAGGGCCTTTTCAACGTTGGGTGACAGCGCGGTATTGATCGGAGCGGCAGAAATCGGGAGCGCCAGAGGCAGGAGAAGACCGGCGAGTAGCAGTGGGCGTAAAGATTTGATCATGTGAAATAAAACCCTGCAGTCGAGGGGAAAAAAGGTGAGGGCATGAAGATAAAATCCCCCGGTGGTCATGAAAGTGTCGGCATTATGCCCCAAGGTGTAACGGCTTGTGCCGTGCTCGGACCTTCTAATCCGCTATTTTTTTACCGACGGTAGGTTGGCCACTACCGTGGAACGGGCAATTGGCGCCTTAAACTGCTAAAGTGCCGCCCGTTATTACTTATGAGGATTGTTCCAATGGCGACTAACCGTTCCCAGCGTCTGCGCAAAAAACTGTGCGTCGATGAATTTCAAGAGCTGGGTTTCGAACTGAACCTGGATTTCAAAGAAGATTTGGCTGATGAAGCCATTGATGCTTTCCTCAACGCGTTCCTGAAAGAAGCGATGGAAGCCAACGGTCTGGGTTATGTTGGCGGCGACGACTTCGGTCTGGTTTGCCTGCAGAAGCGCGGCTCGGTGTCCGAAGAGCAGCGCGTTGCAGTTGAAGCCTGGCTCAAAGGCCGCAGCGAACTGACTGAAGTCACCGTCAGCCCGCTGCTGGACGTCTGGTACCCGGAAAAGCCGATCAATCCGGTAGCTTGATGTCATGAAAAACGGCGACCCATGGGTCGCCGTTTTTTTATGCCTGCGATTTGTAGGTGTATGGCTTGGGCTGGGATGTTGATCATGGGAATGCCTTCGCGGGCAAGCCTCGCTCCTACAAGGGATCACGCCGAACCTGTAGGAGCGAGGCTTGCCCGCGAAGAGGCCCTCAAGCCTTACGCCAATTCAAAATCACCAACGTCAACACCCCCGCCACAATCCCCCAAAATGCTGACCCGATGGAAAACAGCGTCAGCCCCGACGCCGTCACCATAAACGTCACCAACGCCGCTTCCCGCTCCTTCACTTCGCTCATGGCGATGCTCAAGCCATTGATGATCGAGCCGAACAACGCCAGCGCCGCAATCGACAGCACCAGTTCTTTCGGCAACGCGGCAAACAACGCCGCCAGCGTCGCGCCGAACACCCCGGCAATCCCGTAGAAAATCCCGCACCAGACCGCAGCGGTGTAGCGCTTGTTGCGATCTTCATGGGCGTGCGGGCCGGTGCAGATTGCCGCGCTGATCGCCGCCAGGTTGATGCCGTGGGAGCCGAACGGTGCCAGCAGCAACGAAGCGATGCCGGTGGTGGTGATCAGCGGTGAGGCCGGGACGTTGTAGCCGTCGGCACGCAACACGGCGATGCCGGGCATGTTCTGCGAGGTCATGGCCACCACGAACAGCGGGATGCCGATGCTGATGGTCGCCGCCAGGGAGAAGTGCGGCGTGGTCCAGACCGGCGTCGCCAATTCCAGATGGAAACCGCTGAAATCCAGCAACCCCATGAACCCCGACAGCGCGGTGCCGATCAACAGCGCGGCAAGCACGGCGTAGCGGGGCGACAGGCGCTTGACCACCAGATACGTGAAGAACATTCCCAGCACGAGGGCGGTGCGGTGCTGGGCGGCGACGAAAATCTCGCTGCCGATCTTGAACAGAATCCCCGCCAACAACGCCGCCGCCAGTGAGGCCGGGATCTTTTTCACCAGCCGTTCGAAACTGCCGGTCAAACCGCAAATGATCACCAGTACCGCGCAGGTGACGTAGGCACCGATGGCTTCGCCGTAGGTCACACCGCCCAGGCTGGTGATCAGCAACGCCGCGCCGGGGGTCGACCAGGCGATGGTGATCGGCGTGCGGTAGCGCAGGGACAGGCCGATCGAACACACCGCCATGCCGATGGAGATCGCCCAGATCCACGAGGAAATCTGCCCGCTGCTCAGGCCCGCTGCTTGTCCGGCCTGGAACATCAGGACCAGGGAGCTGGTGTAGCCGGTCATCATGGCGATGAAACCGGCGACGATGGCCGAGGGTGACGTGTCGGCCAGGGGGCGCAGTTGCGTTTGCGTGGCGTCGTTCATGACAGCGGTGTTCCTTGTTCTGATAAAAAAGCCCGGAACAACGCGATCCCTGTAGGAGCGAGGCTTGCCCGCGAAGGCGTCGTGTCAGTCGATATCAATGTTGAATGAGACGACGCCTTCGCGGGCAAGCCTCGCTCCTACAAAGGATGGCGTTCAGGCGGATTCTGCGTTCAAGCCTAAACTCAAATGTAACGCACCGTTGCAATACAGCCGTGGCCGCAAACAGCCATACAGTCGTGTTGCCACCATCCATTGTGTACAATCGCGGTGTTTTTTACGCGATACTTGCCAGCGACCCACTGTGCCGTATTACAGTCACGGTCTATTCGCCGCAGTTCTCCCGACTCGAGTGCCCATGAACGAACAGTTGCAGCCCCTAAAGAAACAACCGCGAGCAGGCAAAGCCGGCCGCAGTGGTACCCAGGACGATATTGTCTACGCGCATATCTTCGAGGCCATCCTCGAACAGCGCCTGGCGCCCGGCACCAAGTTGAGCGAAGAAGCGCTGGGGGAAATTTTCGGGGTCAGCCGCACCATCATTCGCCGCGCGCTGTCGCGCCTGGCCCATGAAGGCGTGGTTTTACTGCGACCGAACCGTGGCGCGGTCGTCGCCAGCCCGAGCGTCGAAGAGGCCCGTCAGGTGTTCCTCGCCCGTCGCCTGGTCGAACGAGCGATCACTGAACTGGCCGTGCAGCACGCCACCACCGAGCAAATCGCCGAGTTGCGGCAGATGGTCAACGACGAACGCGACAGCTTCTCCCGTGGCGATCGCGGCGCCGGTATCCGTCTGTCGGGTGAATTCCACCTGAAACTGGCTGAAGCGGCGAAGAATGCGCCGCTGATCAGCTTCCAGCGCAGCCTGGTGTCCCAGACTTCGTTGATCATCGCCCAGTACGAAAGCGGCAACCGCTCGCACTGTTCCTACGATGAACACACCCAGTTGATCGACGCGATCGAAGCGCGCAACGGTGAGTTGGCGGTGGATTTGATGATGCATCACATGGATCACATCGACAGCAAACTCAACCTCGACGAAGAAAGCGCGTCGGATGATTTGCATGCGGTGTTCTCGCATTTGTTGCAGACCAAGAAGCCGGGGCGGTCGACCGCCAAGCTCTGATAGACCGAGGCGCGGCCTTCGCGGGCAAGCCTCGCTCCTACAGATTCAGCGTGATCCGTGTAGGAGCGAGGCTTGCCCGCGAAGGCGTCCTCAAAGACACAAAAAATCCCCCGCAACCATCGATTGCGGGGGATTGATCGTTCCCATGCTCCGCGTGGGAATGCCTCTAGGGACGCTCCGCGTCCAGTGATGCGGAGCGTCACGGGCTGCATTCCCACGCAGAGCGTGGGAACGATCGGTACGAACAAACCTTACCGCTGATGCACCAATTTCCCCGCCGCATACGTCTGCAACACCGTCCGGTCATCCCCCAGCGTCATCAACACAAACAACGTCTCGGCAATGTTATTGGCCTGCTTCAAGCGATAGCTGAGCAACGGCGTGGCGTTGTAGTCCAGCACCAGGAAGTCCGCATCGGTGCCGGCATGCAACGTGCCGATCTTGTCTTCCAGCCGCAGCGCCCGCGCACCGCCCAGGGTCGCCAGGTACAACGACTTGAACGGGCTCAACCGCGCGCCCTGCAACTGCATGATCTTGTACGCTTCGTTCAAGGTTTGCAGCAGCGAGAAACTGGTACCGCCGCCCACATCCGTACCCAAACCGACATTCAACTTGTGCTTCTCAGCCATCGGTAAATTGAACAAACCGCTGCCGAGGAAAAAGTTCGACGTCGGGCAGAAGGCGATCGCCGAGCCGGTTTCCGCCAACCGCGCACACTCGTCGTCGCACAGGTGCACGCCGTGGGCAAACACCGAGCGCTCGCCCAGCAGTTGGTAGTGGTCATAGACATCCAGGTAGCCCTTGCGCTCCGGGAACAGTTCCTTGACCCATTCGACTTCTTTCAGGTTTTCACTGATGTGGGTCTGCATATACAGGTCTGGATATTCGCCGAGCAGCTGGCCGGCGAGGGTCAGTTGTTCCGGAGTGCTGGTCGGGGCGAAACGTGGGGTGACCGCGTAGTGCAAGCGGCCCTTGCCGTGCCAGCGCTCGATCAACGCCTTGCTTTCGACATAGCTGGATTCGGCGGTGTCGGTCAGGTAGTCCGGCGCGTTGCGGTCCATCATCACCTTGCCGGCGATCATCCGCAGGTCAAGTTGCTCGGCGGCTTCGAAGAACGAGTTCACCGATTGCGGATGCACACTGCCGAACACCAGCGCGGTGGTGGTGCCGTTGCGCAGCAGTTCCTTGATGAAAATGTCCGCCACTTCATCGGCGTGGGCCTTGTCGGCGAACTGGCTTTCGCACGGGAAGGTGTAGGTGTTGAGCCAGTCCAGCAGTTGCTCGCCATAAGCGCCGACCATCCCGGTTTGCGGCAAATGGATGTGGGTGTCGATCAGGCCCGGGGTGATCAGCGCGTCCTGGTAATGGGTGATCTCGATGTCCGCCGGCAGGGTCGACAACAATTCGGTGGCATGGCCAATGGCGCTGATCTTGCCGTTTTCGACCACCAGCAAACCGTCTTCGAAATACTCATACGACGCTTCGATCCCCACTTCGGCAGGGTCGGCGATGCTGTGCAGGATGGCGGCGCGGTAGGCTTTGCGAGTCAAAGGCATGTTCGTTCTCAGTTTGTGGCTTGGCTGCGCCGTGAAGCCGGCAGCAGTTTGGCAATCGATGATCCGGCGCTGGCGGTTTGCTGGCCGAAATTCGCGTTATAGGTGGCGATGATTTCGCCGGCGATGGAGATGGCGATTTCCACAGGCAACTTGCCTTTGACTTCGCCGATGCCCATCGGGCAGCGCATGCGTTGCAGCACGCTGCTGTCAAAACCGCGGTCGCGCAGGCGGTGTTCGAACTTCACCCGTTTGGTCTTCGAGCCGATCAGGCCGAAGTAGGCGAAGTCGTTGCGCTTGAGGATCGCGGCGGTGAGTTCGAGGTCGAGCTGGTGGTTGTGGGTCATGACGATGCAGTAGCTGCCGACGGGCAGGTCATCGATTTCATCCACAGGCTCTTCGGCGACGATTTTACGCACGCCGTGGGGGATCTGTTCCGGGAACTCCGCTTCCCGGGAGTCGATCCAGCGCACCCGGCAGGGCAGGCTGGCGAGCAGCGGCACCAGCGCGCGGCCGACATGACCGGCGCCGAACACGGCGATCTGCGCCTGGACCTGGCCCATCGGTTCGAACAGCAACACCGTCGCGCCGCCACAGCACTGGCCGAGGCTGGCGCCGAGGCTGAAGCGCTCCAGGTGCGTGTCCTGCTTGCCGCTGGCGAGCATCTCGCGGCCGATCTGCATGGCCTTGTATTCCAGATGCCCGCCACCGATGGTGTCGAAGGTCTGGGTGGCGCTGATGACCATCTTCGAACCGGCATTGCGCGGTGTCGAGCCGAGCTCTTCGATGATGGTCACCAACACGCAGGGTTCACCCTGGGATTGCAGGTCGGCGAGGGCGTCGATCCAGTTGTACATATTCACCTCGACATCTGTGTTGTCTGTTCGGGCCTCTTCGCGGGCAAGCCTCGCTCCTACGGGAATGGTGATGTTCGCAAGATCACCGTAAACCTGTAGGAGCAAGGCTTGCCCGCGAAGGCCACACCTCGGTCTAAAGCGAAGCCAACTCCGCCGGCTCAGCCTCGACAGCCTTCGCCGCTTTCAACTGCCGCATCTGCTCACACCCCCACAACACCCGCTCCGGGGTCGCCGGCGCATCGATCTTCGGTTGATGCTTGTAGTCGCCCAGACTGGCGACGGCGTCCTTGATCGCACACCACGAGGCGATGCCGAGCATGAACGGCGGCTCGCCCACAGCCTTGGAATGGAACACCGTGTCTTCAGGGTTCTTGCGGTTCTCCACCAGCTTCACTCGCAGGTCCAGCGGCATGTCAGCCACGGCCGGGATCTTGTAGCTCGCCGGGCCGTTGGTCATCAGTTTGCCTTTGTTGTTCCACACCAGTTCTTCCATGGTCAGCCACCCCATGCCCTGGATGAAACCGCCCTCGACCTGGCCGATGTCGATGGCCGGGTTCAGCGAGGCGCCGACGTCGTGCAGGATGTCGGTGCGCAGCATTTTGTATTCGCCGGTCAGGGTGTCGACGATCACCTCGCAGCACGCCGCGCCGAAGGCGTAGTAGTAGAACGGGCGACCCCGGGCCTGGCTGCGGTCGTAGAAGATTTTCGGGGTCTTGTAGAACCCGGTACTCGACAACGACACCTGGGCGAAATACGCCTGCTGGATCAGCGCTTCGAAGGTCAGGATGTGATCGCGAACGCGTACATGGCCGTTGTGGAATTCCACGTCTTCTTCGCTGACCTTGTACTGGCGGGCAGCGAATTCGACCAGGCGTTTCTTGATGATTTCAGCGGCGTTCTGTGCGGCTTTACCGTTGAGGTCGGCACCGCTGGAGGCGGCGGTCGGCGAGGTGTTCGGCACCTTGTCGGTGTTGGTCGCGGTGATCTGCACGCGGTCCATTTCCACCTGGAACACTTCGGCCACGACCTGCGCGACTTTGGTGTTCAGGCCCTGGCCCATTTCGGTGCCGCCGTGGTTCAAATGGATGCTGCCGTCGGTGTAGACGTGCACCAGCGCACCGGCCTGATTGAGGAAACTCGCAGTGAAGGAAATACCGAATTTCACCGGGGTCAGCGCCAGGCCTTTTTTCAGGATCGGGCTGTTGGCGTTGTAGCGACGGATCGCTTCGCGGCGCTCGGCGTACTGGCTGCTTTCTTCCAGTTCGGCGGTCATCTCTTCGAGCATGTTGTGCTCGACGGTCTGGTAGTAATGGGTGACGTTGCGCTCGGTCTTGCCGTAGTAGTTGGCCTTGCGTACCGACAGCGGATCGAGGCCCAGATGCCGGGCAATCGCGTCCATCACTTCTTCGATGGCAACCATGCCTTGCGGGCCGCCGAAGCCACGGTAAGCGGTGTTCGACGCGGTGTTGGTCTTGCAGCGATGACCGTTGATGGTCGCATCGCCCAGGTAATAAGAGTTGTCTGCGTGGAACATCGCACGGTCGACAATCGACGCCGACAAGTCCGGCGAGCAGCCGCAGTTGCCGGCCAGTTCCAGGGCGATGCCGTGCAGGCGACCGGTGCTGTCGAAGCCGACGTCGTACTCGACGTAGAACGGGTGACGCTTGCCGGTCATCAACATGTCTTCGACCCGCGGCAGGCGCATCTTGGTCGGCTGGCCGGTGAGGTGCGCGATCACTGCGCACAGGCACGCCGGGCTCGCGGCCTGGGTTTCCTTGCCGCCAAAACCACCGCCCATGCGGCGCATGTCGACGACGATTTTGTTCATTGACACGTCCAGTACTTCGGCGACCAGTTTCTGCACTTCGGTCGGGTTCTGGGTCGAGCAGTAGACGATCATCCCGCCGTCTTCAGTCGGCATCACCGACGAGATCTGGGTTTCGAGGTAGAAGTGTTCCTGGCCGCCGATGTGCAGCGTGCCCTGGATGCGATGTTCAGCAGTGGCCAACGCGCCGGCCGAATCGCCGCGTTGGTGGGTGTGGCTGTCGAGCACGAAGTGGCGCTTTCTTAACGCTTCAACCACGTCCAGAACCGGTTCCAGATCTTCGTATTCGATGATCGCGGCCATCGCGGCTTTGCGTGCGGTTTCCAGATCTTTCGCCGCGACGGCAATCACCGGTTGGCCAACGAATTCCACCGTGTCGATGGCCAGCAATGGATCACCCGGCAGCAACGGCCCGATGTCTTTCAGGCCCGGCACATCTTCGTGGGTGATGGCGATGCGCACGCCTTCAAAGGCGTAGCAGGGCTTCGTATCAATGCTGATGATTTTCGCGTGGGCGCGGTCCGACAGGCGTGCATACACGTGCAGCTGATTCGGAAATTCCAGGCGGTCATCGATGTACTGCGCTTCACCGGACACATGCTTGGCGGCGCTGTCGTGCTTGACGCTGCGGCCGACACCGGTGGTCAGGTCCTTGGCGAACAGTTCAGCCAGTTCGGCTTGGGTCTTCTCTACAGCGTGATGATTAGACATAAGCGGTCACCCGAGTCTCGATGTGCGGTGTTTGCAGTTCGATGAAGTATTTGCGCAGCAGGTTTTGCGCGCTGAGCAGGCGGTATTCCTTGCTGGCGCGGAAGTCCGAGAGCGGCGTGAAATCTTCGGCCAGGGCGGCGCAGGCACGTTCGACCGTGGCAGGGTTGAACGGCGCACCGAGCAGGACGGTTTCGCAGTTTTTTGCGCGTTTCGGGATGGCCGCCATGCCGCCGAACGCGACGCGGGCATCGGCGATAACACCGTTGTCGATGCGCAGATTGAACGCGGCGCAGACAGCGGAAATGTCATCGTCCAGGCGCTTGGAGACCTTGTAGGCGCGGAACAGTTGTTCGGCACTGGCCCGGGGCACAATGATCTTTTCGATGAACTCGCTTTCCTGGCGCGCAGTGACCCGGTAATCAATGAAGTAATCTTCCAGCGCCATCGTGCGGCGGGTCTCGCCTTTGCACAAAACGATCTGCGCGCCCAGAGCAATCAGCAGCGGTGGCGAGTCACCGATCGGCGAGGCGTTGCCGATGTTGCCGCCCAGGGTGCCCTGGTTGCGGATCTGCAACGAGGCGAAGCGTTGCAGCAATTCGCCGAAGTCCGGGTATTCGCTTTTCAGCGCGTCGTAGCAATCGGAGAGGGCAGTCGCGGCGCCGATTTCCAGGCGATCGTCGAAGCGTTCGATGCGCTTCATCTCCGCGACGTTGCCGACGTAGATCATCACCGGCAGGGTGCGGTGGAACTGCGTGACTTCCAGCGCCAGATCCGTACCGCCGGCCAGCAGCCGGGCCTGTGGATAAGCGTCGTAGAGGTCGGCCAGATCGGCGACGGTCAGCGGCACCAGACAGCGTTTGTCGCCACTGTTGAGTTCGCCGATGTCGGTGGGGGCGATGGCTTTGAGGCGGGCGATGGTGTCGGCCTCGCGCGCGTCGAACTGGTCCGGTTGCTTGCCGCAGCAGGATTGTTCGGCGGCTTGCAGGATTGGCCGATAGCCGGTGCAACGGCAAAGGTTGCCGGCCAGCGCTTCGTGGGCTTTATGGGCGTTCGGTTCGTCGCTGTTCTTTTGCAGGGCGAACAACGACATCACGAAGCCGGGGGTGCAGAAGCCGCATTGCGAGCCGTGGCACTCGACCATGGCTTTTTGCACGCTGTGCAGTTCGCCCTGGTGCTTGAGGTCTTCGACGCTGATCAGTTGTTTGCCGTGCAGTGACGAAACAAACGTCAGGCATGAGTTGAGACTGCGATAGCGAATGTGTTCGCGGCCGTCGTCATCCGTCTGCAATTCGCCGACCACCACGGTGCACGCGCCGCAGTCACCGCTGGCGCAGCCTTCTTTGGTGCCGGGTTTGCCCACATGGTCGCGCAAGTAATTGAGCACGGTCAGGTTCGGGTCCAGGGCGTGCTCGCTACGGAGTTCCTGGTTTAGTAAAAACTGGATCACGGAAGGCCTCGCAGACTCATTATTGTTGTTAACCGATTTGAACCGAATTTATCAGGTCTGACTTTTCGGTCAATGATTTTCTGACTTAAAGGTCAGGAAAAACCGTTTTGTCGATCAACAGCGCGTTTCAACAGTATTGACCCTCACGCGCCAGCCTGCTTTTTGCTTAATTCGTGCCAAAAACCGCCGGGTGGGCACTCCGCCATGACGTACCAATTGCGCTACACTGCGCCGCTTGTGCAGATCGAAGAGTTTGAAGGACAACCATGACGTTCAAGGCGCCGGACAGCCTCGCCGAGCAAATTGCTCACCACCTCGCCGAACGCATCATTCGCGGCGAAATGAAGCCGGGAGAGCGCATCCAGGAACAGAAGGTCACGCTGGCCCTCAATGTCAGCCGCGGTTCAGTCCGTGAGGCCTTGCTGATCCTCGAGCGTCGCCACCTGATCGCGATCCTGCCGCGACGGGGCGCCCATGTCACCGAACTCACCGCGCACAAGGTCCAGAGCCTGTGCACGCTGATGAGCGAACTCTATATCTTGCTCGGCAACGCCGTGGCCAACGGCTGGCAAGTCCAGGCCGACCTCGCGCCGTTCGTGCAGATCCAGCAGCGCCTGGCCGCCAGTTACGAGCGCCAGGACATCCGCACCTTCGTCGACGACAGCTTCAGCGTGATGCGCGCTGCATACCCGTTCGCCAACAACCCGTACTTGCAGGAAACCGTCGAGAATCTGCAGCCGGCCATGAGCCGCGCGTATTTCCTCGCCCTGGAACAGCGCAAGGCCGAGATGAGCGAATTCCTGGAGCTGTTCGAGCGCCTGCTCGCCGCCGTGATCGCCCGTGACTATCCGCAGATTCGCGAAGTGCTGACGGCCTATGCCCAGCGCAGCTGCGATCTGGTGGTTTCCGCCCTGACGGTCGCTTAAGCGTGCGGCTCAAGTGCATCAAACTGGCGGGGTTCAAATCCTTCGTCGACCCGACCACGGTGAACTTCCCCAGCAACATGGCAGCGGTGGTCGGGCCCAATGGTTGCGGCAAGTCGAACATCATCGATGCCGTGCGTTGGGTGATGGGCGAGAGCTCGGCCAAGAACCTGCGCGGCGAGTCGATGACCGACGTCATCTTCAACGGCTCCACCAGTCGCAAACCGGTGAGCCAGGCGAGCATCGAACTGGTCTTCGACAACTCCGACGGCACCCTGGTCGGCGAATACGCCGCCTACGCGGAAATCTCGATTCGCCGCAAAGTGACCCGCGACAGCCAGAACAGTTACTTCCTCAACGGCACCAAATGCCGTCGTCGTGACATCACCGACATCTTCCTCGGCACCGGCCTGGGCCCGCGCAGCTACTCGATCATCGAGCAGGGCATGATCTCCAAGCTGATCGAAGCCAAGCCCGAAGACCTGCGTAACTTTATTGAAGAAGCGGCCGGGATCTCCAAGTACAAGGAGCGCCGGCGCGAGACTGAAAACCGCATCCGCCGTACCCACGAAAACCTCGCCCGCCTGACCGACCTGCGCGACGAGCTTGAGCGTCAACTTGAGCGCCTGCATCGCCAGGCCGAGTCGGCGAAGAAGTATCAGGAATATAAAGGCGAAGAACGTCAGCTCAAGGCGCAACTGTCGGCTCTGCGCTGGCAGGCGTTGAACGAGCAGGTGGGTCAGCGCGAAGCGATCATCGGCACCCAGGAAATTACTTTCGAAGCCTTGGTCGCCGAACAGCGCAACGCCGATGCGGCGATTGAACGCCTGCGCGATGGTCACCATGACCTCTCCGAGCGCTTCAATCTGGTGCAGGGGCGCTTCTATTCGGTCGGCGGCGACATCGCCCGGGTCGAGCAGAGCATTCAGCACGGCCAGCAGCGTTTGCGCCAGTTGCAGGATGATCTGAAAGAGGCCGAGCGCGCGCGCGCTGGAAACCGAGTCGCACCTGGGCCACGACCGCACCTTGCTGCTGACCCTCGGCGAAGAGCTGGACCAGCTCACGCCGGAACAGGAAGTCACCAGCGCCGCCGCCGAAGAAGCCGCCGCCGCGCTGGAAGAATCCGAAACCACTATGCACGGCTGGCAGGAGCAGTGGGACACCTTCAACCTCACGGCCGCCGAGCCCCGTCGTCAATCCGAAGTGCAGCAGTCGCGGATCCAGCAGCTGGAAACCAGCATGGAGCGTCTGGCCGATCGGCAGAAGCGTCTGTGCGAGGAGCGCGCGTTGCTCTCGGCGGACCCGGAAGATGCGGCGATCATGGAACTTAGCGAGCAGCTCGCTGAATCCGAAGCGACGCTTGAGGATTTGCAGACCAGTGAACAGGCTCAGGTCGAACGGCTTGAACAACTGCGTCAAGAATTGCAGCACGCGCTGACGGCGCAGCAACAGGCCCAGGGTGATTTGCAGCGGCTCAACGGTCGTTTGGCGTCCCTTGAAGCCTTGCAGCAAGCCGCGCTCGATCCGGGCACCGGCACCGCCGAATGGCTACGTGAACAGAATCTGGCGGATCGTCCGCGCCTGGCCGAAGGCCTGAAGGTTGAAGCGGGTTGGGAGCTGGCGGTGGAAACCGTGCTGGGCGCCGACCTGCAAGCGGTGCTGGTGGATGACTTCGGCGATTTCGATCTGGCCGGGTTTGCCCAGGGCGATTTGCGTTTGCTCAGCCCCGCCAGTGATGGCGTGCGCGTGGCGGGCAGCTTGCTCGATAAAGTCGAGGCGCAGATTGATCTGTCGCCATGGCTGGGGCAGGTCAAACCGGTCGAAAGTCTCGAACAGGCCTTGGCTTTACGCGGTCAATTGGCGCCCGGCGAAAGCCTGATCAGCCGCGACGGTTACTGGGTCGGCCGGCACTTTCTACGGGTGCGTCGCGCCAGCGAAGCGGAAAGTGGTGTGCTCGCCCGAGGTCAGGAAATCCAGAATCTGGGCATCGAGCGCGAAGAGCGCGAAGCCACGGTCGAAACACTGGAAACCGAACTGCAAAACCTGCGGGCGCAGCAGCGTCAGCAGGAGAACGGTCGCGAACATTTGCGCCGTTTGCTGCAAGACGAAGCCCGTCAGCAAGGCGAATTGAAAGCCCAGTTGTCCGCCGGTAAAGCCAAGGCCGAACAACTGACCCTGCGCCGTACCCGTCTCGATGAAGAACTCACCGAGCTGGGCGAGCAGCGCGCGCTGGAACACGAAAACATCGGCGAAGCGCGCCTGCAATTGCAGGAAGCCCTCGATGCCATGGCGCTGGATACCGAGCAACGGGAGTTGCTGCTGGCCCAGCGTGACAGCCTGCGCGAACGTCTTGATCGGGTGCGCCAGGAAGCCCGGCAGCATAAGGATCACGCCCATCAATTGGCGGTGCGCCTGGGTTCGCTCAAGGCGCAGCACGATTCCACGCGTCAGGCGTTGGAGCGGTTGGAGATGCAGTCCGAACGCCTGACCGAGAAGCGCGAGCAACTCAGTCTGAATCTGGAGGAGGGCGAGGCACCGCTGGAAGAACTGCGCCTGAAACTCGAAGAGTTGCTCGACAAGCGCATGACCGTCGACGAAGAACTCAAGACCGCGCAAATGGCCATGGAAGATGCCGACCGTGAATTGCGTGACGCCGAGAAGCGTCGTAATCAGGCCGAGCAGCAATCGCAATTGATCCGCGGCCAACTCGAACACCAGCGCATGGAGTGGCAAGCCCTGACCGTGCGCCGCAAGACCCTGGAAGATCAGTTGCTGGAAGACGGCTACGACCTCCACGGCGTGATCGCGACCCTGGTGGCCGAGGCCAACGAGAAAGAGGCCGAGGAAGAGTTGGAGCGCATCGCCGCGCGCATTGCGCGTCTGGGCGCGATCAACTTGGCGGCCATCGACGAATACACGCAACAATCCGAGCGTAAACGCTATCTGGATGCGCAGAACGACGATTTGGTGGAGGCGCTGGACACGTTGGAAAACGTGATTCGCAAGATCGACAAGGAAACCCGCAACCGCTTCAAAGATACCTTTGATCAGATCAATGCCGGAATTCAGGCACTTTTCCCAAAAGTTTTCGGTGGGGGCAGCGCGTATTTGGAACTGACGGGCGAAGATCTACTCGATACAGGGGTAACGATCATGGCGCGGCCGCCAGGAAAGAAGAACAGCACCATCCATTTGCTCTCCGGTGGCGAAAAAGCCCTGACCGCATTGGCCCTGGTTTTTGCGATCTTCAAGTTGAACCCGGCGCCGTTCTGCATGCTTGATGAAGTTGACGCGCCACTGGATGACGCTAACGTTGGACGCTACGCACGGCTGGTCAAAGAGATGTCGCAGACGGTGCAGTTCATCTACATCACCCACAACAAGATCGCCATGGAAATGGCCGATCAACTGATGGGGGTGACGATGCACGAACCGGGTTGCTCACGCTTGGTGGCAGTGGATGTCGAGGAGGCGATGGCGATGGTGGAGGCCTAGCGGCCAGCCGCAAGTTGCAAGCTTTAAGCTGCAAGTTGACACGGCTTGCCCCTTGGAGCTTAAAGCTTGTAGCTGCGAAGGCTTTGGTCGTGCTAGTTTAATGTCAATTTTTCGTATACGTGGGCAAAACGCCTGTCAGAACATAGAGTTGGCGCCACGTTTTAAAGCGGTTTGCACAGTGTAAACCCCTTATTTTTCAGCATTTTTTATAGAGGCACGGGATTACATGGAAATCGGTCTGCGCGAGTGGCTGATCGTCATCGGCATTATTGTCATTGCCGGTATTCTTTTCGATGGCTGGCGTCGCATGCGCGGCGGCAAGGGAAAACTTAAATTCCGTCTTGACCGAAGTCTGTCCAACCTGCCGGACGAGGACACCAGCGCCGAGCTGTTGGGCCCGCCTCGGGTGCTGGATACCCATAAAGAGCCGCAACTGGACGAGCACGATCTGCCGTCGGTGAGCATGCCGGCCCGGGAGCCCCGTGAGTCGGGTTCCAAGCGCGGCAAGCGTGGCCATAACGAACCGTCCCAGGGTGACATGAACCTGAGCCTGGACCTGGACGGCGGCCCGAGCTTCAGCAGCCGTGACGACGACTTCCCGGATGACACCAAGTCCTCGCCTTCGGTCAGTGACAAGGAACAACCGCAAGCCGAAGAAGTGCTGGTGATCAGCGTGATCTGCCGCGACGCTGCCGGCTTCAAGGGCCCGGCGCTGTTGCAGAACATCCTGGAAAGCGGCCTGCGTTTCGGCGAGATGGATATTTTCCATCGCCACGAAAGCATGGCCGGCAACGGCGAAGTGCTGTTCTCCATGGCCAATGCGGTCAAGCCGGGCATTTTTGATCTGGACGACATCGACCATTTCAGCACCCCGGCGGTGAGCTTCTTCCTCGGACTGCCAGGCCCGCGCCATCCGAAGCAAGCCTTCGACGTGATGGTGGCCGCGGCACGCAAGCTATCCCAGGAACTAAACGGCGAACTGAAAGATGACCAGCGCAGCGTTTTGACCGCGCAGACCATCGAGCATTACCGTCAGCGCATCGTCGAGTTCGAGCGTCGCGCATTGACCCAAAAACGCTAAACCGGAAGGGTGGAACACATTTTGTGGCGAGGGAGCTTGCTCCCGCTGGGCTGCGAAGCAGCCCCAAAACCATCCGACGCGTTGCAGCGGTGCAGGATTTACGGCTGCTTCGCAGCCGAGCGGGAGCAAGCTCCCTCGCCACAGTGTCCATAGCTTTAAGCTACTGTATTTAGAAGATTGAGCAGCCTCGGCTGCTCTTTTGCTTTATGAGAGAACACCCATGACCGCCGCCAAAAACCGCATTCTAGAGCTGCGCGCTGAGCTGGATCAGCACAACTATCGTTATCACGTGATGGACGAGCCGAGCATTCCGGACGCCGAATACGACCGATTGTTCCACGAGCTCAAAGCCCTCGAAGCCGCCAATCCCGAGCTGATCACCAGCGACTCGCCGACCCAGCGTGTCGGCAGCGCAGCGCTGTCGGCGTTTACCCAGGTGCGCCACGAGGTGCCGATGCTCAGCCTCGGCAATGCCTTCGAAGAAACCGACATGCGCGAGTTCGATCGCCGGGTGACCGAAGGCCTGGACCTGCCGGCCGGTGACCTGTTCGGTGGCGGCGCGGCGGTGGAATACAGCTGCGAACCCAAGCTCGATGGCCTGGCGGTCAGCCTGTTGTATCAGGACGGCGTGCTGGTGCGCGGCGCAACCCGCGGCGACGGTACTACCGGCGAAGACATCAGCGTCAACGTGCGCACTGTGCGTAACATCCCGCTCAAGCTGCACGGCACTGGCTGGCCGGCGACCCTTGAAGTGCGCGGCGAAGTGTTCATGTCCAAGGCCGGTTTCGAACGGCTTAACGCCACGCAACTGGAGGTCGGCGGCAAGACCTTCGCCAACCCGCGCAACGCCGCCGCCGGCAGCTTGCGTCAGCTGGATTCGAAGATAACCGCCAACCGCCCGCTGGAATTCTGCTGCTACGGCATCGGCCAGATTTCCGCTGACATTGCCGACACCCACATCGGCAATCTCAAGCAGCTGCAGGTCTGGGGCATGCCGATCAGCCATGAAATGAAACTGGCCCATGGCATCGATGAATGCCTGGATTACTACCGCGATATCGGCGAGCGCCGTAATGCGCTGGGCTATGAAATCGATGGCGTGGTGTTCAAGGTCAACAGCATTGCCTCGCAACGTGAGCTGGGTTTCCGCGCGCGCGAGCCGCGTTGGGCGATTGCTCACAAATTCCCGGCAATGGAAGAACTCACCGAGTTGCTCGACGTGGAGTTCCAGGTCGGCCGCACCGGTGCCGTTACGCCAGTGGCGCGCTTGAAACCGGTGAAGGTCGCGGGCGTGACCGTGGCCAATGCCACGTTGCACAACATGGATGAAGTCGCGCGTCTGGGCTTGATGATCGGCGATACGGTGATCATCCGCCGGGCCGGCGATGTGATCCCGCAAGTGGTGCAAGTGGTGCTTGAGCGCCGTCCGGAGAATGCGCGGCCGGTACAGATTCCTGAAAAGTGCCCGGTGTGCGGCTCCCATGTCGAGCGCACGCAACTGGTCAAGCGCAGCAAGGGCCGCGAGACCGTCAGCGAAGGCGCGGTATATCGCTGCGTCGGTCGCCTGGCCTGCGGCGCGCAACTCAAGCAAGCGATCATCCACTTCGTGTCCCGTCGCGCCATGGACATCGAAGGCCTGGGCGACAAGAGCGTCGAGCAACTGGTCGACGAAGGCCTGGTAAGTTCACCGGCCGATCTGTATGCCCTGAAGTTCGAAGACATCGTCGACCTGGAAGGCTTCGCCGAGCTGTCGAGCAAGAAACTGCTCGGCGCCATCGAAGACAGCAAGCAGCCGAGCCTGGCCCGCTTCATCTACGCCCTCGGCATCCCTGATGTCGGCGAAGAGACGGCCAAGGTGCTGGCGCGCTCTCTGGGCTCGCTGGAGCGGGTTCAGCAGGCGTTGCCGCAAGTGCTGACGTACTTGCCGGATGTCGGGCTGGAAGTGGCTTATGAGATTCATACCTTCTTTGAAGATGCGCATAACCAGCAGGTGATCGCCGAACTGCTCAAGCACGGTCTGCAGATTCAGGATCAGGGCGAGTTGGGCGCGGAGTTCTCCGCGAGCACCACCCTCGGCGGGTTCCTCGATAAGTTACACATTCCATCGGTCGGGCCGGGCGGGGCGCAGAAGCTGGCGGACAAGTTTGGTTCGCTGGAAGGCGTGTTCGAAGCGGATTGGCTGGACATGCGTCAGGCATTACCGGAGAAGCAGGCGAATTCGGTTCGCGAGTTTTTCGCGGTCGCAGAAAATCGCCAGATTGCTCAAGCCGCCGAGAAGCAGTTGCGTGATTTCGGCATGCACTGGCTGAGCGAGAAGAAAGACGTCGAAGGCCTGCCGCTGGCCGGGCAAACCTGGGTGCTGACCGGATCGCTCGAACTGATGAGCCGCGATGTGGCCAAGGACAAGCTCGAAAGCCTGGGGGCCAAGGTGGCGGGTTCGGTATCGGCCAAGACCCATTGCGTGGTCGCGGGGCCGGGGGCGGGTTCCAAGTTGGCCAAGGCCAATGAGTTGGGGTTGAAGGTGCTGGATGAAGAGGCGTTTGTCGGGTTCTTGAAGAAGCACGGTATTCCAATCTGACACCGGACCTGTGGCGAGGGAGCTTGCTTCCGCTGGAGCGCGAAGCGGTCCCCTCGATGCTGGCGCCTGCTGCGCAGTCGAACGGGGGAAAGCTCCTTCGCCACAGGTAAGCCTCTGCCCCCACAATTATGGGAACGATCGGCTAGCTGAAATGATCTAGTCTTGGCACCCCTCAGGGAGAGTTCGCCATGTACCGTTTCTTCGAACAGCTCAGTTCCCGCATCGCCGCGCCCTTCATCGGCGAGAGTTCGCGCAACAGCAAGGTCTGGCAGTGTCGCTGCGGGCAGTCGCTGTTCTTTCGCAACAGCCAGTGCCTGGCCTGCTCGGCGGCGCTGGGCTATCAGCCGGAGCAGAGTCGCTTGTCGTCGCTGCAACCCGGCCCGCAAGCGGATACCTGGCTGCTGGACGCCGATCCCGAGGCGGGTGTGTTTCGCCGCTGCGCCAATCTGGATTCCCCGGCCGCCTGCAACTGGCTGCTGTCGGCCAACGATCACGATGCGTTGTGCATCGCGTGCAGCCTGAACCACACCATCCCCGATCTATCGATCCCCGAAAACCCTGAACGCTGGCGAATGGTCGAGACGGCCAAGCGCCGCTTGGTCGCGCAACTGGTCAGCCTCGGTTTGCAGGTGATCCCGAAAACCGTGGACGAAGAAACCGGCCTGGCCTTCGATTTCATCGGCGTCGACCTCGACGGCAAACCGCCAACCACCGGCCACGCCAATGGCCTAATCACTCTGGATATCAAGGAAGCCGACGATGCTCACCGCGAGCAGGTGCGGGTGCAGATGCACGAACCGTATCGCACGCTGCTCGGGCACTTTCGTCACGAAGTCGGGCACTACTATTGGGATCGGTTGATCGCCAACAGTCATTGGCTGGAGCCGTTTCGTGGTTTGTTCGGCGATGAACGCGCCAGCTACGCCGATGCGCTTGAGCGCCACTACCAACAAGGTGCGCCGCTGGACTGGCAGCAACATGCCGTCAGCGCCTACGCGACCATGCACCCCTGGGAAGACTGGGCTGAAACCTGGGCGCACTACCTGCACATGATGGACGCCGTGGACACCGCCCTGGGCTTTGGCATGAGCGCCCGGGAGATGGACTTCGATTACCAGCCATTCCCCTCCAGCACCCTCTACGACCCGCAGCATCCCGGTGGCGCGGCGTTCCTGTCGTTCGTCAATGCGTGGATCGAACTGGCCGGCATGCTTAACGAGTTATCGCGCAGCATGGGGCAGCCGGATTTTTATCCGTTCGTCCTGCCGCCAGCGGTGATCGCCAAACTGCACTTTATCCACCTGGTGATCCAGGAGGAGGGCGGCAAGGCGGATGAGGTGTTGGTGCAATAAGATCAAAAGATCGCAGCCTGCGGCAGCTCCTGCATGGATCCGTGTAGGTCCGCAGGCTGCGATCTTTTCGGGCGCACCGCATGTCCTTGAACCGGCTCATATTTTTTAATCCATGTGAACGGTTGTAACTTCGTCTCAGATAGGTACAATGGCGCCGTTCGCCGTCAAGGTGAATGTCGTTATGGTGACTCCATCGGTCCCCCCGCAACGATTACCCGTGAACCTGGTCAGATCCGGAAGGAAGCAGCCACAGCGGGAACATTGTGTGCCGGGGTGTGGCTGGTGGGGTTGCCTCCATAACGCCAAGTCCTCCGATTCGAGGCTGGCGCGCGCAATACCCTTCGATACACCTCTTGTTCAAATCCTTTTATTGCTGATCGTCTGCTGCGCTGTCCTGTAGCGGTTTTGTCACGCCTGCCGTTTGTGCATCCCGCGCTGCCGGCGTCACCCGGCAGCCCAGAAGGACAATCGCTTTAAGCTTTGTTGCGGCTGAACAGCTTGCGCACAAAGCCAGCGATCACCACCAAACCTACGATCACAAACTTTTTCGCCGCCAGCAGGAAGATGCCGATCTTGGCAAACAACCCGGCCTTGGCCGCCAGGCCGCCACCCACCAGTGCCGCCAGGCCATAAGAGGCCAGTTTGTCGGTGCCAGGGCTGTAGTCGGTGTAGAGGTTGCCATCGGTGAAGTTGGTGAAAGCGATGACTTTCGGCAATTCCTGCTTGATCATCGGCAGGTCCGCCATGGCAGCGACCGCGTTCAATTCCAGGACGCCTTTGCGGCCCAGCACCCGAATGCTGTAGTTCAGCGTGCTGTCCTCGGCGTCGTCAGCTTTCAGTTCCCGGGCCCAGTACATTTTGTGGCTGGCTTCGTCGTAATGCGGTTGCTCGGCCCAGCCCAACAGGTGCAGACCGGCATAGCCTTGTTTCTGGCGCTCCTTGTTGTCTTCCTCGTCTTCTTCCTGCATTTGCTTGAGCAGGTCGGCGTAGTCGATTTTGGCCGCGTCTTCGTCGGAAATATGCCCGTCGTCCTTGTAGCTGACGATCACGCCCCAGCCGCTGGCGGTCAGTGGGTTAACGGCTTTTGGAATGATCATGCCCAACGTCTTGTGGCCGGGCGGGTTGCCCCAGCCTTCGGTCAGCAAGCGCTCGGTGTCTTTCGGATCGAGGTAGTAAAACTCGTCGTTGAGTTTCATCGTGGCGATGCCGGAGGGCAGGGTGATGGTGCCGTGCTGCTGCTTCAGGGTGGCGAGAAACTGTGCGGGGGTTTGCTCGACCTGTGCCGCTTCGACGGGGGCTGGCTGGGCAGCTTTGGCCGCTTGTGCGGGGTTATGCAGTGCGCACAGCAGTGCAGCCATCAGGAATGGGCGGAGGTGTTTCATCGTAGTCCCTTACATTTTGAATTAATTTCGCGCAAGGATATCGGATGGCCATTATTGGCGCACGCTATTCGAGACGAATCCTGATGTCTGGATAAGCAAAAGGCAGGTCTGTCGTTATCGACATACCTGCCTTTTCTATTACTGGCACTAAGGCTTGGACAAGGCCTGGTCAACCGCTGCGATCAGCTTTCCCAGATCCTTCGGGGTGGCTTTATGTATGACGCTGAACAGGTACGCCCGCTGTTCGTCTTCATCGCCTAAATCTGCGAAAAACGCTTTCAGCTTCACGCCCAGCACATCGGCAAGCAGGAACAATGCTTCCACGCTGGGGGTATAGGTGCCGGTTTCGAAGCGGCTGATGGTTTTGGGGTCAAAACCGGTTTTTTCGCCGAGTTCAGCCTGAGTAAGCCCCGCGACCTTGCGATAGCGTCGGATGGCTGGACCCAAACTTGAAATTTGCATCGCTCAATTCCCATTTAGAATCAAGAACTTAACGATAGATTTTTGCATTAGACAACTGCATGATCCATCACCTTGCTTTGCAAAATGTGATGTATTTCGTAGAATCGCCGCTCAAAGGGGGCATTTGGTGACCTGCTTTCAGAAGTTGAGGCGATAGGGAACAGCCTGCATTGCGTTCCAATGTCGGCTGTGCGCAGAAGCCAAGCGTGGCTCGGATGCCCTGCAAAACGTTACCTGGGTCGCTGTTTCCAGCTTGTCCGAGGTCTTTTAGCCTAGTTGATCTTCTGCTGTCCCGGGGCCATCAACTGCTGTCCATGGAGTGATTACGTGTCTCTGCGCAGTCCGTCTCAAAACATCTCTTCCGGGCATTGTGCGCTGGTCGAGCGGTACCACCGCTAGCGACAACGAGCACCCCTCATGGACGAGAAATACCGCAGGGCCGTGGATGCCGCCGCCATCTTTTCCGAGACGGATCTGAGCGGCCGTATCACGTACGTCAATGACCAGTTCTGCACCATCTCCGGCTATAGCCGCGAGGAGCTGATCGGGCAGAACCATCGGCTGCTGAATTCCGGCCTGCACTCCGCCGAGTTCTTCGCCGGCCTGTGGCGCACCATCGCCCTGGGCAGCGTCTGGAAAGGGGAGATCTGCAATCGGGCCAAGAATGGCAGCCTGTACTGGGTCGAGAGCACCATGGTGCCGGTGCTCAATGACGATACCGGGCGAGTTGACCGCTACTTGTCGATCCGCTTCGACATCAGCGAAAAACGCCAACTGCTGCATTCCCTGCAATGGCGAGTCGGGCATGACGTGCTCACGGGCCTGCCCAATCGCGCATTCCTCTCGGACCTGCTGGATCAGGCGCTGGAGTTCTCGCGCCAGGAAAACATCCCGCTGGCGGTTTGCATGCTCGACCTTGATGGCTTCAAGGCGGTCAACGATGGCTACGGTCACGCCAGCGGCGATCTGCTGTTGGTGGAAGTGGCCAAGCGATTGCGCACGATCGTGCGCGGCGAGGACGTGGTGGCGCGGCTGGCCGGTGATGAGTTCGTGCTGGTGTTACGTTACGTGCGCGATTTGCCGGAGTTACGCGCGGCGTTGAATCGGGTGCTGGGTGCGATTTCCGCGCCGTACTCGTTGCATGGCAAGGACATCAACGTGTTCGCCAGCATCGGCGTCACCCTGTTTCCTTACGACAACGAAGATGCCGAAACCCTGTTGCGCCATGCCGATCAGGCGATGTACGTGGCCAAGCAGCGCGGGCGCAACCGTTTTCATCTGTTCGATGTCTCCCGCGATCAGGAAGTCAAAGCCACGCACCAGACGGTCGAGCGGGTTCGGCAGGCCCTGGCCGCCGGCGAGTTGCGCCTGCATTTTCAGCCCAAGGTGAACATGCGTCGTGGCGAGGTCGTCGGTTTCGAGGCGCTGTTGCGCTGGGAGCATCCGCAAAACGGCCTGGTGCTGCCGCGGGATTTCCTGCCGCTGGTGGAGGAGACGGACCTGATCATCGACATTGGTGAATGGGTGATGGATCAGGTCCTGGCGCAACTGCACCGTTGGCAGCAAGCGGGGCAGGGCTGGCCGATCAGCATTAATATTGCGGCAAGGCATTTCCAGCGGGCGGATTTCGTCGAGCGGCTCAGGCAGGTGCTCGCCCGGCATGCCCAGGTCGCCCCGCAATTGCTGGATCTGGAAATCGTCGAGTCGGTGGCCGTCGAGAATATCCAGCATGTCAGCGCCTGTTTGCAGGCTTGCCAAGCGCTCGGGGTGCAGTTTTCGCTGGGGGATTTCGGCACCGGTTATTCGTCCCTGAGCTACCTCAAGCGCTTGCGTACGCAAACCATCAAGATTGATAAATCCTTTGTCCGCGACATTCTTCACGACCGTGACGACCTGGCCCTGACCACCGCAGTGATCGGCCTGGCCCGGGCATTTGGCCGACAGGTGATTGCCGAGGGCCTGGAGAGTATCGAGCATGGCCTACTGTTATTGCAGCTCGGCTGTGAAGTGGCCCAAGGCTATTTCATTGCCCGGCCAATGCCGCCTGCCGAGGTGCCGGGTTGGGTCGCCGGGTTTGTTGCGCCGACGCAGTGGCAGACGCTGGATCAGGTGGGCTGACGCTCAAGGCGTTGCGGGCTCGTTGCCGATGTAGAGCCCGATAATGTCATCGATTTCCCCGGACATTTTCATTCGCAGCAGCGTGCGCAAAATCCGCTGCACCGGCACTTTCGGGTCGTTACGCACATAGCAGCCGACATTCTGTTCCTGCAGCACCGCCACGGCTTGCAGTTGCCGACCGGGCATCAGGCGCTGGTTGAACCAGTCCAGGGTCCATTGGTTGCTGACGGCGTAGCGCGAGCGTCCGGCCAGGAGTTTATCCAGCACTTGTTCCTGATTACGCGCGTCTTCGCGTTGCAACTGGCCGGAGTCGAACAGCGGTTGCAGCGTCGGGTAAATGTAGCCCAGCACGGTGCCGATGGTTTCGTGCCGCAGATCCGCGGGGTTGATCAACGTGGGCGAGCCATTGCGACTGACCAGCAGGTCCCGTTGCAGAAACAGCGGAATGCTCCAGATATAGTCCCCGGACTGGTTCGGCAGCCACGTTTGCGCGGCATAACAGCGCACATCGACCTCGCCGTGCTCCATGGCGTTCTGCACCCGAGCCCGCGGCAACACATGAAACTCCGCCGGCACACCGACCTGGGTCGAGAGGCTGAGCATGACGTCATAAAGGATGCCCTGAGTTGGTCGACCCCGTTCCAGTTGCACCATCGGCATCGCCCAACTGTCGGCCATCACGTAGCGCACAGGCGCGTCAGCGGCCGTGACGTTCAGGCTGATTACCAACAATGCCCCCAAGGCCAACCGCATAAACGCTCCGGTACTGATCAATCCTGAACCGATAAATAGCCCCCCAAAATGCAGCTTAGCCAGATTAGACGAGCACACCGGATGCAATTTCGGGCCTGCTCCGCTAGCATTAGCCGCTTCTGCTTCCCAGTGGCGATGGTTTTCGATGAGTTATCAGGTTCTTGCACGTAAATGGCGTCCGCGCTCGTTCCGCGAAATGGTCGGCCAGACCCATGTGCTCAAGGCTCTGATCAATGCCTTGGACAGCCAGCGACTGCACCACGCCTACCTGTTTACCGGGACGCGCGGTGTGGGCAAGACCACCATCGCACGAATCATTGCCAAATGCCTGAACTGTGAAACAGGTATCACTTCAACGCCCTGTGGCGAGTGCTCGGTGTGCCGCGAGATCGATGAAGGGCGCTTTGTCGACCTGATCGAGATCGACGCCGCGAGCCGGACCAAGGTCGAGGACACTCGCGAGCTGCTCGACAACGTGCAGTACGCTCCGAGCCGCGGGCGCTTCAAGGTCTACCTGATCGACGAAGTGCACATGCTCTCCAGCCATTCCTTCAATGCGCTGCTCAAAACCCTCGAAGAGCCGCCGCCCTACGTCAAGTTCATCCTGGCGACCACCGATCCGCAGAAACTTCCGGCAACGATACTTTCGCGGTGCCTGCAATTTTCGCTGAAGAACATGACCCCGGAACGGGTGGTCGAGCATTTGACCCACGTGCTGGGCGTCGAGCAGGTGCCGTTCGAAGACGACGCGCTGTGGCTGCTGGGCCGCGCCGCCGACGGATCGATGCGTGACGCCATGAGCCTGACCGACCAGGCCATCGCCTTCGGTGAAGGCAAGGTCATGGCCGCTGACGTGCGGGCGATGCTGGGCACGCTGGATCACGGTCAGGTATTCGATGTCCTGCATTCGTTGATCGAAGGCGACGCCAAGGCGTTGCTCGAAGCCGTTCGTCACCTGGCCGAACAAGGCCCGGACTGGAACGGCGTGCTCTCGGAAATTCTCAACGTGCTGCACCGTGTCGCCATCGCCCAGGCCTTGCCCGAAGGCGTCGACAACGGCCACGGCGATCGTGATCGGGTGCTGGCGCTGGCCCAGGCGTTGCCGGCCGAAGACGTACAGTTTTACTACCAGATGGGCCTGATCGGCCGTCGCGACTTGCCGCTGGCGCCCGACCCGCGCGGTGGCTTCGAAATGGTCCTGCTGCGCATGTTGGCGTTCAGGCCGGCGGATACGGCGGACGCCCCGAGGCAACCGCTAAAGCCAGTGGGGATCAGCCAGGCCACAGTTGATTCCGCCAATTCAGTGGCTGCCGCGCCTAAAGCTGCGCCGGTAGTCCCTGCGGCAGTGGCCCCGGTTGTGCCGGCGCCGGTGGTTGCACCGGCTCCGGAACCTGAACCTGAACCGGTTGCGCCAGTTATCGTGCCCGATCCTGTGGTTGAGGCGGTCGCCCCCGTAGTCGATCTGCCATGGAACGACCCGGTCGAGCCCGAAGTGGTCCAGCAACCCGACATCGAGCCGGTACTGGAAACCGCCAGCGAGCAACCCGAATTGCCGCCGATGCCCATGCCCACGCCGGACAGCGTGGTGCCGGACGCACCGGAATGGGCCGCTGCGCCGATCCCGGAACCGTCCGTGGCTGAGGTCGATGCCGCTACTCCGGGCGCCGATCAGGATGACGAGCCGCCGCTGGACGAGGATTACATTGAGCCGGACATCGATTCGGCTTACAGCTATCTCGATGAACTGGCCAGCGAGCACACCGCCGAGCCGGCGCCGGAACCCGAGCCAGAGCCCGCCGCGGCACCGGCCACCGGCCTGGCGCTGCAATGGCTGGAGCTGTTCCCGAAACTGCCGATCTCCGGCATGACTGGCAGCATCGCCGCCAACTGCACGCTGATCGCCGTTGATGGCGACAACTGGCTGTTGCACCTGGACCCGGCCCACAGCGCCTTGTTCAATGCGACCCAGCAACGTCGTCTCAACGATGCGCTGAACCAGTTCCACGGGCGTACGCTGAGCCTGAGCATGGAACTGATCAAGCCCGAGCAGGAAACCCCGGCCCAGGCCGCGTCCCGCCGGCGGGTGAACCGTCAGCGCGAGGCCGAGGAGTCGATTCACGGCGATCCGTTCATCCAGCAAATGATGCAGCAGTTCGGTGCGGTGATCCGTAACGATACTATTGAACCTGTCGAAGCCCTGGTCAGTCAGGGCTAATAACTGAAGGCGTTTGGCCGCATGGGCCGGGCGCTGTTTTTATCCAAGTACTTTGAGGTGATTACCATGATGAAAGGTGGCATGGCCGGCCTGATGAAGCAGGCACAGCAGATGCAGGAAAAAATGGCCAAGATGCAGGAAGAACTGGCCAACGCCGAAGTCACCGGTAAGGCCGGCGGCGATATGGTCACCGTGGTGATGACCGGTCGTCACGACGTCAAGCGCGTGACCATCGACCCAAGCCTGGTGGAAGGCCTGAGCGAAGACGACAAAGAGATGCTGGAGGCCGTGTTCGCCGCCGCCGTCAACGATGCCGTGCGCAAGATCGAAGCCAACAGCCAGGATAAAATGTCCGGCGTGACCGCTGGCATGCAACTGCCACCGGGTATGAAACTGCCATTCTGATTCGCCAACGCGCCTCGGATGAGCTAAAAAATGCCAGGCATTGCGCCTGGCATTTTTGTTTCCGGCGCACATAGATCGTTCCCACGCTTTTGTGGCGAGGGGGCTTGCCCCCGTTGGACTGCGAAGCAGTCGCTTAACTGACAACTAGGATTTACCTGATACAACGCGTTGGCAGTTTTTGGGAGCGCTTCGCACTCCAACGGGGGCAAGCCCCCTCGCCACAGAGGCAAAACATCGAACGCCACACGGCCATAACGGTCTGCACCCTATACCGCAAAATTCATCGATCAAAGGAGACGCTCACATGCCACAAGCATTGACCCTCAACCAACGTATCGTCCTGGTGTCCCGCCCGGTAGGCGCGCCGACCCCGGAGAATTTTCGCCTGGAGCGCGTCGCGCTGCCGGACCTGGCCGACGGTCAGGTGTTGCTCAAGACCCTTTACCTGTCCCTCGATCCCTACATGCGCGGACGCATGAGTGACGCGCCGTCCTACGCCGCGCCGGTAGAAATCGACGAAGTGATGACCGGTGGCGCTGTCAGCCGTGTCGAGCGTTCGCTCAATCCCAAATTCCACGAAGGTGACCTGGTAGTCGGCTCTACCGGCTGGCAGAGCCACAGCATCAGTGATGGGCGCAACATCATTCCGATCCCGTCCGGGCTGCCGAGCCCGTCGATGGCACTGGGCGTGCTGGGCATGCCGGGCATGACGGCCTATATGGGCCTGATGGACATCGGCCAGCCCAAGGCCGGCGAAACCCTGGTGGTCGCTGCGGCGTCTGGCGCGGTGGGTTCGGTGGTTGGCCAGGTGGCGAAGATCAAAGGCCTGCGCGTGGTCGGCGTGGCCGGTGGTGCGGACAAGTGCCGCTACGTGGTCGAGGAACTGGGCTTCGACGCCTGCATCGACCACAAAAGCCCGGACTTTGCCCAGGAGCTGGCGCTGGCATGTCCCAAAGGCGTCGATATCTATTACGAGAACGTTGGCGGCAAAGTCTTCGATGCGATCGTGCCGTTGCTCAACGCCAAAGCGCGGATTCCGCTGTGTGGCCTGATCGCCGGTTACAACGCCCATGAGGCGCCGAGCGGGCCGGATCGCCTGCCGCAATTGCAACGCACCTTGCTGACCAAGCGCGTGCGCATCCAGGGCTTTATCGTCTTTGATGACTACGGTGATCGCCAGCCGGAATTCGTCAGTGCCATGGCGCCGTGGGTGCGCGACGGCAAGGTCAAGTTCCGCGAGGACATCGTCGATGGCCTGGAGCAAGCGCCCGAGGCGTTCATCGGTCTGCTGGAGGGACGCAACTTCGGCAAACTGGTCGTGCGGGTCGCCCAGGACTGAGTATTTGACGCTGGCCAGAGGCGCGGGTATAAACCGCGTCTCGTTGTTTTGTCGGACTTTTCCCCATGAGCTTCAGCCCTCTGATTCGCCAACTGATCGATGCCCTGCGAACGTTGCCGGGCGTGGGCCAGAAAACCGCCCAGCGCATGGCGTTGCAACTGCTCGAACGTGATCGCAGCGGCGGCTCGCGCCTGGCGCTGGCGTTGAGCCAGGCCATGGAAGGGGTCGGTCACTGCCGCTTGTGCCGCACGCTGACCGAAGACGACTTGTGCCCGCAATGCGCCGACAACCGCCGCGACGACACCTTGCTGTGCGTGGTGGAAGGGCCGATGGATGTCTACGCCGTGGAGCAGACCGGTTTCCGTGGTCGTTACTTCGTGCTCAAGGGCCATTTGTCGCCACTCGACGGTCTCGGGCCGGAAGCCATCGGCATTCCGCAATTGCTGGCGCGGATTGAAGAGGCGGGCACCTTTACCGAAGTCATCCTCGCCACCAACCCGACGGTAGAAGGCGAAGCCACGGCGCATTACATCGCCCAGTTGCTCAGCAACAAGGGCTTGATCGCCTCGCGCATCGCCCATGGGGTGCCGTTGGGTGGCGAGCTGGAATTGGTGGATGGCGGGACGTTGGCGCATTCGTTTGCGGGGCGCAAGCCGATCGCGTTGTAGTGCCTGGGCGGGCCTCATCGCGGGCAAGCCTCGCTCCTACAGGTAGTGCGGCGCCTTTGCTTTTGTAGGAGCAAGGCTTGCCCGCGAAGGACGCACCTCGGTCCCTCTGATTCACACAATCCTGTTGAAAACCAAGCAAGCGCTCGGTTAACTTCTCTGAACCCTTCAGCGGAGCTCGCCGATGCCTGCCTTTCAGGAATACTTCGACCCCAGCCACCAATTGGTCCGCGACAGCGTCAGGCGTTTCGTCGAGCGCGAGATCCTGCCGGACATCGATCAGTGGGAGGAAGCCGAAAGCTTTCCCCGGGAGCTGTACCTCAAGGCCGGTGCCGCGGGGATTCTCGGCATCGGATACCCCGAATCCCTGGGTGGCAGCCATGAAGGTGATCTGTTCGCCAAGGTCGCCGCCAGCGAAGAGCTGATGCGTTGCGGCTCCGGCGGTTTGGTCGCCGGCCTCGGTTCGCTGGACATCGGTCTGCCGCCGATCCTCAAGTGGGCCCGCCCCGAGGTTCGTGATCGAGTGGTGCCGCAAGTGTTGTCCGGCGAGAAAATCAGCGCCTTGGCCATCACCGAACCCAGTGGCGGCTCCGATGTGGCCAACCTGCAAACCCGTGCCGTGCGAGACGGCGACTGCTACCGGGTCAGCGGCAGCAAGACCTTTATCACGAGCGGTGTGCGTGCCGATTTCTACACGGTGGCGGTGCGCACCGGCGCGCCGGGTTTCGGCGGGATCAGCCTGTTGTTGATCGAGAAGGGCACGCCCGGGTTCACCGTCGGTCGGCAGTTGAAGAAAATGGGTTGGTGGGCGTCGGACACGGCCGAATTGTTCTTCGACAATTGCCAGGTGCCTGTAGGAAACCTGATCGGTGCCGAAAACATGGGCTTCGCCTGCATCATGGGTAATTTCCAGAGCGAACGCCTGGCCCTGGCGCTGATGGCCAACATGACCGCGCAACTGGCGCTGGAGGAGAGCCTGAAATGGGCGCGTCAGCGTGAGGCCTTTGGTAAGCCGATCGGCAAGTTCCAGGTGCTCAAGCACCGCCTCGCCGAAATGGCCACGGCCCTGGAAGTGTCACGGGAATTCACCTACCGCCAGGCGGCGAAAATGGCGGCGGGGCAGAGCGTGATCAAGGAAATTTCCATGGCCAAGAATTTCGCCACCGACACGGCGGATCGCATCACCACGGATGCCGTGCAGATTCTGGGAGGGCTGGGGTATATGCGGGACAGTCTGGTGGAGCGGCTGTATCGCGACAATCGGATTCTGTCGATTGGCGGTGGGACGCGGGAAGTGATGAACGAGATCATCAGTAAGCAGATGGGGCTTTAACGTCCGATCGTTCCCACGCTCTGCGTGGGAATGCCTCAACGGACGCTCCGCGTTCGGCTTTGGAGGGACGCGGAGCGTCCCGGCTGCATTCCCACGCGAAGCGTGGGAACGATCGAGCGGTGGCCGCTTACTGTTCGCTCAACGCAAACTGCGTCAGGCAAAACGTAGGAATACCCATGTCTTCCAGGCGCTGCGACCCACCCAACTCTGGCAAATCAATAATCGCCGCCGCTTCATGCACCCGCGCACCCATGCGCCGAATCAGGTTCGCCGCCGCGATCAAGGTGCCGCCGGTCGCAATCAGGTCATCGAACATCACCACCGAATCACCCTCGCACAGGCTGTCGGCGTGCACTTCGAGGAAGGCTTCGCCGTATTCGGTCGCGTAACCCTCGGCCAGCACGTCCGCCGGCAATTTGCCTTGCTTGCGGAACAGCACCAGCGGCTTGTTCAACTGATACGCCAGCACCGAGCCGATCAGGAAGCCACGCGCATCCATCGCGCCGATATGGGTGAAGTCGGCCTCGACGTAACGGTGGGCGAAAGTGTCCATCACCAGGCGCAGGGCCGTGGGCGATTGGAACAGCGGGGTGATGTCGCGAAAGATCACGCCCGGCTTGGGAAAGTCGATCACGGGGCGGATCAGGGATTTGATGTCGAAGGAGTCGAAGACCATCGTCGAGTTGTCCTGGCAGGCTGCAAACGACGCAGTATAACGGCGGCTGAACCGTTTCGCTCAGCCGCAATTGCACTAGTCAGTCGAGCGAGCCGCCGGCCAGGGCGCAGAGCTGGATCGGGTCGAGGATATGGATTTCCTTGCCCTCGGCGGCGATCAGTTCGTTTTGCTGGAAGCGGGTGAATACCCGGGACACGGTTTCCACCGCCAGGCCCAGGTAGTTGCCGATTTCGTTGCGCGACATGCTCAGGCGGAACTGGTTGGCCGAGAAGCCGCGAGCGCGGAAGCGCGCGGAGAGGTTGACCAGGAACGTGGCGATGCGCTCGTCGGCGGTTTTCTTCGACAGCAGCAACATCATTTGCTGGTCGTCGCGAATCTCCCGGCTCATTACCCGCATCAACTGACGACGCAGTTGCGGCAGTTGAATGGACAGTTCGTCGAGGCGTTCGAAAGGGATTTCGCAGACTGAGGTGGTTTCCAGTGCCTGGGCCGACACCGGGTGTTTTTCCGTGTCCATGCCCGACAGGCCGACCAGTTCGCTCGGCAAGTGGAAACCGGTGAGCTGTTCTTCGCCGCCATCGCTGAGGCTGAAGGTCTTCAGGGCGCCGGAGCGAACTGCATAAACGGAATCGAACGTGTCGCCCTGGCGGAACAGGAACTCGCCTTTCTTCAGCGGGCGACCACGTTTAACGATTTCGTCCAGCGCATCCATGTCTTCCAGATTCAAAGAAAGTGGCAAGCAGAGGGGAGCCAGGCTGCAATCCTTGCAATGGGCCTGGCTGTGAGCGCGCAGTTTAACTGGCTCAGACATTTCTTTAATCCTTGTGGGAAAACACACATAAGCCGTAAGGGTAACTCACGGGAGGACATTCAGGCCAGCGCACGGCGAATTTGCCGCAGGCGCGTAAAGCCTGCGGACGGACGGCCGATAACCTGTCTACTGATCGCTTTCGAGGAACTGCATTCATGTCCGCCATTGGCACGTTGAATCCCGGTAACGGCGGTGTCTCGTCGTTGCTCGATACCTCGAAAATCCCGTCGGTCAATGAATCGGACGTCACCGTGACGCCCGTCGAAACCCCCGCCAAAGTCGAAGGCATCAAAGTCTCGCTGTCCGGTGCCGGAATTGAAAAAGCCGCCGGGGCCCAGGGTGATGACAGCGACATCGAAGAAAGCGGCTTGCCGGAAAACATTCAGCAGATCCTGAAGATGATTCGCAAATTGCAGCAGCAGATCGCCGAAAAACTGGCCGAAATGCAGGCGGTCATGAGGGATAAACGTCTGAGTCCGGAAGAAATCAAAGCCAAGCTCGGTGCCTTGCAAGCGTTTATCAACAACCTCAACGGTGGCCTGATCACCGCCAACACCGCGCTCGGAAAAGCCATGAAGCAGGCGGGCCTGACGCCGGAGCAAATCCTCAAGGCGGCGTCGCTGCTCATGAAGTCCTAAATCACTCGGGAAAAACGCTGCCGATTCTGCTGCTCCAGATACGCATCGAAGACCATGCACACCGAGCGCACCAGCAGTCGCCCGGCGGGCAGTACGCTGATTCGTTCGCTGTCCAGCTCGATCAAGCCGTCCCTGGCCATCTCTTCCAACTGCGGCCAAAGTTCGCTGAAGTAACCACGAAAGTCGATGTTGAAAGTCTTCTCGATAGCGGCGAATTCCAGGCTGAAACTGCAGATCAATTGCTGAATCACCGCTCGTCGCACACGGTCGTCGGCGTTGCACAGCAGGCCGCGATTGGTAGCCAATTGCGCCGAGGCCAGGGTGTTTTGGTACAGATTCAGGTCGCTGGTGTTCTGGCAGTACAGGTCGCCGATCTGGCTGATGGCCGAGACGCCGAGGCCGATCAAGTCGCAATGTCCGTGGGTGGTGTAGCCCTGGAAGTTGCGTTGCAGGGTTGATTCTTCCTGGGCAATCGCCAGCTCATCGTCGGGCAAGGCGAAGTGGTCCATGCCGATGTAGCGGTAGCCGGCCTTGGTCAGCTGTTCGATGGTGCCCTGGAGCATTTCCAGTTTTTGCGCCGGCGTCGGCAGTTCGTTGCTGTTGATCCGCCGTTGCGGCATGAAGCGTTCCGGCAGGTGGGCGTAGTTGAACACCGAGAGCCGGTCCGGTTGCAGGGCGATGACTTCATCGACCGTGCGGGCGAAATTTTCGGGAGTCTGGCGCGGCAGGCCGTAGATCAGGTCAATGTTGATCGAGCGAAACTGCAAGGTCCGCGCGGCATCGATCACGGCGCGGGTTTCTTCCAGGCTTTGCAGGCGATTGACCGCGCGTTGCACCGCCGGATCAAGGTCCTGCAAGCCGATGCTTACGCGGTTGAAGCCTAGCTCCCGCAGCAGGCCCATGGTTGACCAGTCGGCTTCCCGGGGATCGATCTCGATGCCGTAGTCGCCGGAGTCATCGTCCAGCAAATTGAAAGACTTGCGCAGCTGCGCCATCAACTGGCGCAGTTCGTCGTGGCTGAGAAAGGTCGGGGTGCCGCCGCCGAAATGCAGTTGCTCGACTTTCTGGGCCGGGTCCAGGTGACAGGCGATCAGCTGGATCTCCTGCTCCAGACGCTGCAAATAGGGCAGTGCGCGGCCGCGGTCCTTGGTGATGACTTTGTTGCAGGCGCAGTAGTAGCAAATGTTCGCGCAGAATGGCACATGCACATACAACGACAGCGGGCGCAGCGCTTTGCGGCTGTCGCGCAGGGCATGGAACAGGTCGAACGTGCCAACCTGGCTGTTGAATTGGACGGCGGTCGGGTACGAGGTGTAGCGCGGCCCCGACAGGTCGTAACGGCGAATCAGATCGGTGTCCCAACGAATGGCGTCGAGCATGCGGGCGTTCCCCCGGATAGGCTTGCAGTGTCAGCGAGTCTATGGGGGGCGGCGTTGGGGCATCTTGATTTGCGTCAACGGCGATGGGTGGCCATGGTCGGCTTTTGTGGCGAGGGGGCAAGCCCCCTCGCCACAGGGTCAGTGGCCCATCAACCAATGCTGATGCGGCCCCGGTAATGTCCAGATCCCGAACAACATCACCAGCACCCCGCCACTCATCCGCACACTGCGTTTGCGCAGCAACGCCGTCACGCGCTCGGCTGCCAGGCCTGTAGCCAATAAAACCGGCCATGTCCCCAGCCCGAACGCCAACATCAACAAAGCACTATCCAGCGCATTGCCCTGACTCGCCGCCCACAACAACGTGCTGTAAACCAGCCCGCACGGCAGCCAGCCCCAGAGCGCGCCCAGCAGCAGGGCGCGGGGCAGGCTCGACACCGGCAGCAATTTGTTGGCAACCGGCTGGATATGCCGCCACAGGCCGCGACCGAGGCTTTCGATGCGGGTCAGGCCGCTCCACCAGCCAGCCAGGTACAGGCCCATGGCAATCAGCAGCAGGCCGGCGATGATGCGCATGAACATCGCCGCCGGGCTGTTGGCCACTGCCCAGCCGGCGAGCCCGATCAACAGGCCCGCCGTGGCGTAGCTGAGAATTCGGCCCAGGTTGTAGGCCAGCAACAATCTGAAGCGGCGGCTGCGTTGTTCCTTGGGAATCGCCAGGGTCAGCGCGCCCATCAAGCCGCCGCACATGCCCAGGCAATGACCGCCGCCGAGCAGGCCGAGGATCACCGCAGACACCAGCAGGGGTGCCAACTCAAGCATGGGGTGGCGCCTTGTCGTGGGGTTTGGCCGGATGACCGCTGGCCTCATCGACCGCAGCGGTGTGGTTCGGGTCCTGGTCGTCGAACAGAATGCTGTGGGCCGGGCCGTCGAGGTCATCGTACTGACCGCTGTCCACCGCCCAGAAGAAGATATAGACGGCGATGGCCACGATCAGCAGCGCGGCCGGGATCATCACGTAAAGAGCTGGCATGGGTCACTCCATGCCCGCGCGGCTCAGGCCGGCAGCGGGCGGGTTTCTGGCGTGGCGCTGGCCTTGGGCGTGCTCGGCATCCGAGTCAGGCGCAGGGCGTTGAGCACCACGGTCAACGAACTGATCGACATGCCGACCGCGGCCCACACTGGAGTGATCCAGCCGAGGGCGGCGAACGGCAACATGAGGCCATTGTACAGCCCGGCCCACAGCAGGTTTTCGATGATTATCCGGCGGGTGCGCCGCGCCAGGCTGAAGGCTTGCACCAGGGCGTCGAGGCGGTTGGACAGCAGCACCGCGTCGGCGCTGGTTTTCGCCAGGTCGGTGGCCGAGCCCATGGCCACGCTGATATCGGCGGCGGCCAGCACCGGCACATCATTGACCCCGTCGCCGAGCATCAATACCTTGCGCCCTTCCTTGTGCAGCTGTTGCAGCACTTGCAACTTGTCATCGGGACGCAGGCCGCCACGGGCCTCGTCGATACCCAATTCGGCTGCGACGCTGGCGACCATCGGCGAACTGTCGCCGGACAGCAACAGTGTGCGCCAGCCGCGAGCCTTGCAGGCCGCGAGCAGGGCGGGCGCATCGGTGCGCAAACGGTCGTCGAGGACAAACCACGCCAGCGGCCCGAAGCTGTCGCCCAGCAGCAGCCATTGGCCCGCTTCTTCCGGCATCAGCGGCACGCTGGCGCCACTGAGTTCGCAGACAAACCTCGCTTGGCCAATGCGCAGGCGCTGTTCGCCGACCAATCCTTCAAGCCCCAGCCCTGGTGTACTGAGGACTTCTTCGGCGGCCAGTGGCGCACGGCCAAAGGCGCGGGCAATCGGGTGTTCGGAGCGGTTTTCAAGGGCGGCTGCGAGCCCCAGGCACTCATCGCTGCCGAGTGAGCCGAGGGGGCGAATCGAGCGCAGGGCCAGGCGACCTTCGGTCAGCGTACCGGTCTTGTCGAAAATCACCGTGTCGATCTGGTTCAGGCCTTCCAGTACATGGCCTCGGGTCAGCAGCAAGCCGAGTTTATGCAGCGTACCGGTGGCGGCGGTCAGCGCGGTCGGCGTCGCGAGGGACAGGGCGCATGGGCAGGTCGCCACGAGCATGGCGAGCACGATCCAGAACGCCCGCGACGAATCCAGTTCCCACCACAGCAAGCCAATAGCGGCGACGGCAATCAGCGACAGCAACAGGAACCACTGGGCGGCGCGGTCGGCGATTTCCGCCAGGCGCGGTTTCTCGGCCTGGGCGCGGTCGAGCAGGCGGACGATGGCGGACAGCCGCGTGTCGTGCCCCAGCGCCAGCACTTCAACGGTCAATGCGCCTTCAACATTCAACGTGCCGGCGGTGACCGCATCGCCGAGTGTGCGCGGTTGTGGCAGGTACTCGCCGGTGAGCAGGGATTCGTCGATGCTCGACTGGCCGTCGAGGATTTTGCCGTCAGCCGGCAGGATCGCGCCGGGGTGCACCAGCACCTGATCACCGACGCGCAATTCGCTGAGCAGGATGCGCTCGCTCTGGCCATCGGGACCCAGGCGCAAACATGAGGCAGGCAATAGATTCACCAGCTGTGCGGTGGCGGCGGCGGTGCGTTCCCGGGCGCGGCGTTCCAGGTAGCGCCCGGCCAGCAGGAACAGCGCGAACATGCCGACGGCATCGAAATACAACTCGCCAACGCCGGTGATCGACGTCCAGATCCCGGCCAGATAAGCACTGCCGATCGCCAGCGAAACCGACACGTCCATGGTCAGGTGCCGGGTGCGCAAGTCGCGCATGGCGCCCTTGAAGAACGGCGCGCAGCTGTAGAACACAATCGGCGTGGTCAGGAACAGCGCGACCCAGCGCAGGATCGTGTGCAGCTCCGGGCTTAAGTCGATGTTGAATTCCGGCCAGGTGGCCATGGTCGCCATCATCGCCTGGAACCACAGCAATCCGGCGACGCCGAGTTGGCGCAGGGCCAGACGATTTTCGCTGGCCAGTTGTTCGCTGGCGCGGTCGGCTTGATAGGGGTGGGCGGCGTAACCGATGTGGCGCAGCTCACTGAGTATCTGACTCAGCGGCAGTTGCGCGTCGGCCCAGCGTACGTGCAGGCGATGGTTGGACAGGTTCAGCCGTGCCTCGGCTACCGCCGGCAAGCCGCGCAGGTGTTTCTCGATCAGCCAGCCGCAGGCGGCGCAACTGATGCCCTCCATCAGCAGGGTGGTTTCGGCGAGCTCGCCTTCGTGACGGACGAAGGGCTGCTGGACGTCGGCGCGGTCGTACAGCGCCAGTTCATCGACCAATTGCACGGGCAAGGTTTCGGGGTTGGCCGAGGATTCGCTGCGATGCTGGTAATAACTCTCCAGCCCGCCGGCCACGATGGCTTCGGCTACCGCCTGGCAACCCGGGCAGCAAAGCTCGCGGGTTTCACCGAGGACAACGGCGGTGAAGCGGCTGCCGGCCGGGACAGGCAGGGCGCAGTGGTAGCAGGGGGTTGGGGTGGTCATGTCTGTCGCCATGGAAACAATTGTGGCTGATTCAACTCAGACCCTGTGGCGAGGGGGCTTGCCCCCGTTGGACCGCGAAGCGGTCCCAAACCCTGAGACCGCGATCTTCCGGTCGATCGAGTGCACAGGTCTTATGGCTGCTGCGCAGCCAAACGCGGGCAAGCCCGCTCGCCACAAGGGATCGCAGTAATTACTTCTTCAGGTCTTCCGCACCTTGCAACGGCTCATCGCCCAGTAGCAGGTCCTTGTCGTGGCTGACCTGTTCTTCCTCGAACATGCGCCAGGTCTTGTCGTCCTGCACCCCCAGCAATTCGACAAAACGGCGGCCTTCGACCTTGTCGCTCATCTGGCCGATATAGCGGCCCTGTTCGGTTTCGCTGCGGGTCAGGGTGATTTTGCGATCCTTCTCCGGCTGGGTCGGCGAGATCAGGTTCAGCTCGACGGTCTTGGGCTGGCTGTTGCCGCTCAGGCGCAGGTCGACTTCACCGGTCAACTCGTCCAGATGAACGTTGGCGCGCAGTTGCAGGGTCTGGGCCAGCAGTTCACGGTCCAGGGAGCGGTTGATGCCTTTGCCGGCCTCGTAGTAGTTGTCGTTGACCAGGTTGTCCGGGTTGTTCACGGCGATGGTCACCATGGACAGGGTCAGGGTCACCGAGCAGGCGAGAATCCCGATGATGATCCACGGCCAAAGATGCTTGTACCAAGGGCTTGCGGCAGTTGCTGCGGGCATGATCACTTCTCTCAACGAATTTGTGGGCCGATGAATCGGCTCTTGGCTTCAACATGGACGCTGTCATCATCGGCATCCTTGAGGGTGAATTTCACCTCGTTGGTGCTCGATGGCAATTGCTCCGGCGCGCTGGACAGCTCCACCGGCTGGCTGAAAATTTCCCCGGCGGCGACTTTTATCTCGCGCTTGCCTTGCAGCTTGAGGTCCGGCAGGCCGCTGGCTTCCAGCAGGTAGGTGTGGTCGCGCTGGTCCTTGTTCATGATCTTCAGGCTGTAGACGTTTTCGATCCGGCCTTCGGCGTTCTCGCGGTACAGCACGCGGTCCTTGCTGACATCAAAGCCCACCAGCGAACGCATGAAGAACGCGGTCACCAGCAAGCCGATCATGGTCAACAGCACCAGCGCGTAGCCGATCAGGCGCGGGCGCAGTTTATGGGTTTTCTGCCCGGACAGGTTGTGCTCGGTGGTGTAGCTGATCAAGCCGCGGGGGTAATCCATCTTGTCCATGATGCTGTCGCAGGCATCGATGCACGCGGCGCAACCGATGCACTCGATTTGCAGGCCGTCGCGGATGTCGATGCCGGTCGGGCAGACCTGCACGCACATGGTGCAGTCGATGCAGTCGCCCAGGCCCTGGGCCTTGTAATCCACGCCTTTCTTGCGCGGGCCACGGGACTCGCCACGACGCGGGTCGTAGGAAACGATCAGGGTGTCCTTGTCGAACATCACGCTCTGGAAGCGTGCATACGGGCACATGTAGATGCACACCTGCTCGCGCAACCAGCCGGCGTTGCCGTAAGTGGCGAGGGTGAAAAAGCCGACCCAGAAGTACGACCAGCCATCGGCCTCGCCGGTGAAGAAGTCGATGGTCAGCTCGCGGATAGGCGAGAAGTAACCGACAAAAGTCATGCCGGTGACGAAGCCGATCAACAGCCACAGGCTGTGTTTGCTGAACTTGCGCAGGAATTTGTGGGCGCTCATCGGCGTCTTGTCGAGTTTGATGCGCTGGTTACGGTCGCCTTCGGTGACCTTCTCGCACCACATGAAGATCCAGGTCCAGACGCTCTGCGGGCAGGTATAGCCGCACCAGACGCGCCCGGCGTACACGGTGATGAAGAACAGGCCGAAGGCGCTGATGATCAGCAGGCCCGAGAGCAGGATGAAATCCTGGGGCCAGAAGGTTGCGCCGAAGATGAAGAACTTGCGTTCCGGCAGGTTCCACCAGACCGCCTGGTGGCCGCCCCAGTTCAGCCACACCGTACCGAAATACAGCAGGAACAACGCAGCGCCGCCCATCATTCGCAGGTTGCGGAACAGGCCGGTGAAGGCGCGGGTGTAGATCTTTTCTCGAGAGGCGTAGAGGTCGACGCTGTTGTTCGCGTTCTTGGCAGGCGGGGTAACGTCGTGTACCGGAATCTGATTGCTCATCATTGCATCCCACGGCAGTGGAAAAATGCCTCGGTCAGTACATGCCGACCGCGGTCAAAGAGGTGTTGCAGTGGCGCAATGATACGCCTGTCGCTCTAGCTCAAGGGTGCGACCTTTGGTCGCGTTGGGAGAAAAGCGCAGATGGTGTAGCGGATGTAACAAAGCATGATCCAGATCAATTGACTATAGACGATCCGCGATTTGCCTTGAGAGCAGCGCGTTGGCGCTGCCCTGTGTCAGGTGGCGCCTTCAGGGTCTGGGAAGGCGACCGCCCCCCAGGCCGTCCAGCCCGCCCGAGCCGTTTCCAGGCTCCAGCGCCGAGATGATTTCAGCGGAATGAAGATTGTTTGCAGAATGGGACATGTCATTTCTTCCTTGGTGATGACCTGTGAATGCAACTTTCTGTTCTCGACCGTTTCACGTTGGGAGGTGGGCGTTCAAGTGGTGGAAAAGCTACAGGGTCGCAAGGCAGTCGGTCGATTAAAAGTCCGTCTCAAATTATGTCGGCCACGCTGATGTTTCGGCACGGCGAATTTCATTTATGCCATGGCTTGATCAAAGCGCTGCTGGGAGAGAGTGAAAAGTCTTAAATGTTTATTTTTTTAAATAATTGAAAAGCGAATGAAATATATTTATTTAATTGCTTTGATTTTGTTGTTTGTCGTTGGTTTTTTCTTGCGGTAAGTTATGTTGAGTGCATTAATAACAGCAGTGCACCTATTAACTAATAACGGAAACGGATTTCTATGAATATCAAAAAAGGCGCAAGCGTATTAGCGTGCCTGTGGTTGTTGTCACTGGCGCCTGTTGTGCATTCGATTGAAAACATGCCTCGTCATATGGTGTTTGCGTCTGACCCGCAATACCCCTGGACTGACAAGACCGACAGTCGTGAACCAGAAACGGATGCAGAGTTTAAGGTGCGTGCGAAATGGCTGGTGGAAACCCAGTTCGCCAGTATTGCCGACTTTCGTCATCAAACCGGTGGTCAGGCGAATGTGCCGTTGATGATCAATGGTGATATGACGGCGTTTGGTCATGGTTGGCAACGTTCGTACATTAATTCGACGCTGGAAAAGTACTTCAAGAAAGATTTTTTGTACGGTTTGGGTAATCACGATTATGCGAACAACGTAGATGATTGCTTCAGTAATAGTTGCGCGGCGGGCAGTATCGTTGAATATAAGGAACATCATGAGGGTCAAGTCGACAACTTTGACTTGAAAGTGGATGGTGGATTTTTAAATAAGCGGTACTCCGGCAGTTTGGCATATTCGAAGAACATTGGAGAGGTTCATTTGGTTCAACTCAACTATGAGCCAACGTATGAAGTCAATATTTCGCACCCCCTGAATCCAACGACATTCAACATCACCCATGCGCTGGATTGGCTTGAGAATGATCTTAGAGTGGCCCGGACTCAGGGTTACGCCATCATCATCAACCTGCATGCGCATGATCAGTGGAAGGGCACTTGGGAGCAGCAACGGCGTTTCGCGGCGATGGTTGCAAAGTACGAAGTAACGGCCATTTTTGCCGGTCATTACCATGACGAGGGCGGCTCGACGCAGTACATAGGCGGCGTGCCAACGTTCCTCAGTGGCAGCGCTTCCCAAGAAACCTATTTGATTGCCAGTTTTTCCGAGGATCGCAAGCAGTTGCACGTCAATCTGGTGGAAAAAAACCAGTGGCAAACACGGAAACTGGTGCGCACGGTAAAGGTGAAATCGATTTTCGCCAGTCGACCATGAAAAAGGCCCCGCCAATTCACATTGGCGGGGCCGTTTTTTATTGCATCAAGCTTAAGCCTTACTGAGCGTCCGCCGCTGGAGCCTTCTCACCATGAGACAGGCTGTAGACGTAAGCGGCCAGCAGGTGAACCTTGTCGTTGCCTTGCAGCTGCTCTTGCGCAGGCATCTGGCCCTGACGGCCGTAACGGATGGTCTGCTGCAGTTGAGCGAAGCTCGAACCGTAGATGAATGCGGCAGGGTGGGTCAGGTTCGGTGCGCCCATGGCCGGGGTGCCTTTGCCTTCCGGACCGTGGCACACCGCGCAGTTGGCCGCGAACAGTTTCTGCCCGGCAACCGGGTCGGACTTGGTGCCTTCCGGCAGCTTGCGACCGTCGAGGTTGGTCAGTACGAAGCCGGCAACATCGGCAACGCCTTGTTCGCCGATCACTTCAGCCCACGCAGGCATCACCGCGTGACGGCCGCCCATGATGGTGGTCTTGATGGTTTCCGGTTCGCCGCCCCAGCGCCAGTCGGCGTCGGTCAGGTTCGGGAAGCCATAGGCGCCCTTGGCGTCGGAACCGTGGCAGACCGAGCAGTTGGAGGCGAACAGGCGGCCACCCATCTTCAGGGCTTGCGGGTCCTTGGCCACTTCTTCGATCGGCATGGAAGCGAACTTGGCGAAGATCGGACCGAACTTGGCGTCCGACTTGGCCATTTCCTTTTCCCACTCGTGAACGCCGGTCCAGCCGGTCTGGCCGTTGGCGAACGCAGTCTGCTTGTCGGTATCGAGGTAGTTATAACCCGGCAGCAAGCCTTTCCAGTTGCCCAGGCCCGGGTACAGCACCAGGTAGCCCAGGGCGAAGATGATGGTGCCCACGAACAGCATGAACCACCATTTCGGCAGTGGGTTGTCGTACTCCTCGATCCCGTCGAAGGAGTGGCCAACTGTTTCTTCGGTGGCTTCGCTGCGCTGGCCCTTGCGGGTGGACAGCAGCAGCCAGGTCAGGGCGAAGATGGTACCCAGGCTCAGGACTGTGACGTACAGACTCCAGAACGTAGTCATTCTTTGTTACTCCTAGAAGCTTGCTCGACGTGCTTGATGGCTTCGGGATCATCCGCGAAAGGCAGCAAGGTCGCGTCTTCAAACTCCGACTTGCGCTTGGGGCTGAACACCCACAACGCCAGACCGATAAAGGCCACCATAACGACAACGGTGCCCAGGCCACGAATCATCCCGATATCCATCTAGATCACCGTTTGCTTTTGATGATGGTGCCCAGGCCTTGCAGATAGGCCACCAGCGCGTCCATTTCGGTCTTGCCCTTCACCGCATCCTTGGCACCGGCGATGTCTTCGTCGGTGTAAGGGACGCCGAGCGTGCGCAGGACTTCCAGTTTCTTGGCGGTGTCCTTGCCGTCGAGCTTGTTTTCCACGAGGAACGGGTAGGCCGGCATTTTCGACTCAGGCACCACGTTGCGCGGGTTGTACAAGTGCGCACGCTGCCAGTCATCAGAGTAACGACCGCCGACACGGGCCAGGTCCGGACCGGTACGCTTGGAACCCCACAGGAACGGGTGGTCCCACACGCTTTCACCGGCGACCGAGTAGTGGCCGTAACGTTCGGTTTCAGCACGGAACGGGCGGATCATCTGCGAGTGGCAGCCGACACAACCGTTGGCGATGAAGACGTCGCGTCCTTCGACTTCAAGCGCAGGGCGAGGCTTCATGCCTTCGACCGGCTTGTTGGTGACGTCCTGGAAAAACAGCGGAACGATCTGGGTCAGGCCGCCGATGCTGACGGCGATAACCATGAAGAAGGCCAGCAGGCCAATGTTCTTCTCGACTGCTTCATGCTTCATCAGTGAGCTCCAACTACAGCAATCTGAGCGGCGGCTTCGGCTTCAACCGGGTTCGAGGCGCGTACGGTACGGAATACGTTGTAGGCCATGAACAGCATGCCGCTGGCAAAGAACGCACCGCCCAGGGCGCGAACGATGTAGCCAGGGTGGCTGGCTTGCAGTGCTTCAACGAACGAGTAGGTGAGGGTGCCGTCGTCGTTGATTGCACGCCACATCAGGCCCTGGGTGATGCCGTTGACCCACATCGAAGCGATGTACAGCACGGTACCGATGGTCGCGAGCCAGAAGTGCGTGTTGATCAGTCCGATGCTGTGCATCTGCACGCGACCGAACAGTTTCGGGATCATGTGGTAGATCGCGCCGATCGAAATCATCGCTACCCAGCCGAGCGCGCCGGCGTGTACGTGGCCGATGGTCCAGTCGGTGTAGTGCGAGAGCGAGTTGACGGTCTTGATCGCCATCATCGGGCCTTCGAAGGTCGACATGCCGTAGAACGCCAGCGAGACCACGAGGAAGCGCAGGATCGGGTCGGTGCGCAGCTTATGCCAGGCGCCCGACAGGGTCATCATGCCGTTGATCATGCCGCCCCAGCTTGGCGCGAGCAGGATGATCGACATCGCCATGCCCAGGGACTGCGCCCAATCCGGCAGCGCGGTGTAGTGCAAGTGGTGCGGACCGGCCCAGATGTACAGGGTGATCAGTGCCCAGAAGTGCACGATGGACAGGCGATAGGAGTAGATCGGACGTTCGGCCTGTTTCGGCACGAAGTAGTACATCATCCCCAGGAAACCGGTGGTCAGGAAGAAGCCCACCGCGTTGTGGCCGTACCACCACTGGATCATCGCATCCGTCGCACCCGAGTAGGCCGAGTAGGACTTGAACAGGCTGACCGGCAGCGACATGTGGTTGACGATGTGCAGCATCGCGGTCACGACGATGAAGGCGCCGTAGAACCAGTTACCGACATAGATGTGCTTGGTCTTGCGCTTGACGATGGTGCCAAAGAACACCAGACCGTAAACCACCCAGACGATGGCCAGCAGAATAGCCAGTGGCCATTCCAGTTCGGCGTATTCCTTGGTGGTGGTGTAACCCAGCGGCAAGGTGACGATGGCGCCGATGATCACCGCTTGCCAACCCCAGAAGTGGAAGGCCGCGAGGCTGTCGGAAATCAGTCGCGTTTGGCAGGTTCGCTGCACGACGTAATAAGAAGTGGCAAACAGTGCACAACCACCGAAGGCGAAAATCACCAGGTTGGTGTGCAACGGGCGTAAGCGTCCAAAAGTCGTCCACGGCAGACCGAAGTTCAATTCCGGCCATACGAGCTGTGAGGCGATGAAGACACCAAGCCCCATGCCAAGGATCCCCCAGACCACCGTCATGATGGCGAACTGGCGGACTACCTTATAGTTATAAGCAGTCGGACTGATTGCTGTGCTCATTCTAAGGTTCCACGGTTTGGGTGTTTTATTAGGATAAAAATCGGCCGCAAGTATGTAGAAAGCAGGGGGGCATTGCAACGCACCATGACCTGGGTCAATGCTTTCAGAAGCTGATTCTGCGGCCTTTCCATGCGCCGCGTAAGGACAAAATCGGCCCCGGACAAAATGTCGCAGCGGACGAAAAAGGCGAGGGGTTCAGGTCAGTTGTAACGAGGTGTGTTCAAACGCAAGGTTCGGGTGACAGAAGGCAATTTGCACGACAGCCGGTATTTACCAGCCTTTGCGGCCTGTCATCGAGCAGATTTGTCGAACACATCGGCTAATTTCGACCTGGAACCGGTACTTTGCCAGTCCGCATCGAGCAAGCGTAGACCCGAATCAGGGGAACCGAAAGGGAGGCGGGGAGGGGGTGTGACAAAAAGAAGCAGCCATAAGCGTCAAGCTGCAAGCTTCAAGAGGGATCTCGTTGCTTGCAGCTTTTGCTTTTGCCTGTACTTGCCGCTTGTAGCTTGAAACTTGTCGCTGATTTTTATGCCTTTACTTGCCGCTTGTAGCTTGCAACTTGCCGCTCAACTGCTCCTCACCCTTCGAAAGGCTGAAAACGTAGGCGGCGAGCAGTTGCACCTTATCGTTGCCGAGCAACTCGTTCTGCGCCGGCATATGGCCCTGGCGACCATGGCGAATGGTTTGTTGCAGTTGCGCCAAGCTTGAACCATAAATGAAACCGGCCGGGTGCGTCAGGTTCGGCGCGCCCATGGCTTCAGTGCCGTGGCCATTTGCCCCATGACAGGCTACGCACGTCGTGCTGAACAACTGCTGTCCGGCTTGCACATCGGCGTTGCTGTCGGCGGGCAACGGCAGGCCGGCCAGGTCGTGACGCACATACGCGGCGACGTTTTTCACGCCAGCCTCACCGAGGATTTCACCCCAGGCCGGCATCGCCGCCATCCGGCCACCCATGATCGTGGTCTTGATCATGTCGGGATCGCCGCCCCAGCGCCAATCACGGTCCACCAGGTTGGGGAAGCCGAAGGCGCCCTTGGCGTCCGAGCCGTGGCACACCGCGCAGTTGGAGGCAAACAGGCGACCGCCCATTTTCAGCGCTTGCGGGTCTTTCGCCACTTCTGCCACCGGCATGGCGGCGAATTTGGCGAAGATCGGTCCGAACTTGGCATCTGCCTTGTCCATTTCCTTTTCCCACTCGTGGACGCCGGTCCAGCCGTCCTCGTAACCCGGCAGCACGCCTTTCCAGTTGCCCAGGCCCGGATACAGGACCAGATAACCCACGGCAAACACCAGCGTGGCGGCGAACAGCATGAACCACCACTGCGGCAGCGGGTTGTCGTACTCCTCGATGCCGTCGAAGCTGTGGCCCATGGTCTGGTCGACGCTGCCCTTGGTTTCGCCCTTGCGGGTGCCGATCAGCAGCCAGGTCAGGCCGATCAGGCTGCCGATGGTCAGTACGCAGATCCACGTACTCCAGAAGGTGGTCATGGCCGGGTACTCCTTGGTTCAGGTTCTTGGGTGGCGTCATCGGGGGTCAACTCGTCGGCAAACGGCAGCATTCGCGCTTCGGCGAATTCCGGGCTGCGCTTGCCGTTGAACACCCACAACGCCAGGCCGACGAAGGCCACAAACACCACGACCGTGCCCAGGCCGCGGATCATTCCACTGCTCATCACACTGGCTATTTCAAAGGGAATGGCCATGGCTCACCTCTTGCTCTTGATGGCAGTGCCGAGCACTTGCAGGTAGGCGACAAGTGCGTCCATTTCGGTCTTGCCCTTGAGCGAGGCGACGGCACCGCTGATGTCGTCGTCGCTGTATGGCACGCCGAGGGTGCGCATGGCCTTGATCTTGGTTTCGGTGTGGCTGCTGTCGAGCTGATTGGCCACCAGCCATGGGTAGCCAGGCATCTTCGATTCCGGGACGACGTTGCGCGGGTTGTACAAATGCGCGCGGTGCCAGTCTTCGGAGTAGCGGCCGCCGACCCGTGCCAGGTCCGGACCGGTGCGCTTGGAGCCCCACAGGAACGGGTGATCCCAGACGCTTTCCCCGGCGACCGAGTAGTGGCCGTAGCGTTCGGTTTCGGCGCGAAATGGCCGGATCATCTGCGAGTGGCAACCGACGCAGCCTTCGCGGATGTAAATGTCGCGACCTTCCAGTTGCAGCGCGGTGTAGGGCTTCATGCCTTCCACCGGTTTATTGGTCACGTCCTGGAAGAACAGCGGGACGATCTGGGTCAGACCGCCGATGCTCACGGCCAGGATCATCAGCAACAGCAGCAGGCCGACGTTTTTCTCGATGGTTTCGTGTTTCATGGCGGACTCCTCAGGCCATCTGCGCGGCAGCGGCGGCTTCGGCAGGCTGTGAGGCCCGCACGGTGCGCCAGGTGTTGTAGGCCATCAGCAACATGCCGCTGAAGAAGATCGCACCGCCCACCAATCGCACGACGAAGCCTGGGTGGCTGGCCACCAGGGTTTCGACGAAGGAGTAGGTCAGCGTGCCGTCTTCGTTGACAGCGCGCCACATAAGGCCCTGGGCGATGCCGTTGACCCACATCGAGGCGATGTAGAGCACGGTGCCGATAGTCGCGAGCCAGAAGTGCGCGTTGATCAGGCCGATGCTGTGCATCTGTGGCCGGCCGAAGATTTTCGGGATCATGTGGTACAGCGCGCCGATGGAAATCATCGCCACCCAGCCGAGCGCGCCGGCGTGAACGTGGCCGATGGTCCAGTCGGTGTAGTGGGAGAGGGCGTTCACAGTCTTGATCGCCATCATTGGCCCTTCGAAGGTCGACATGCCGTAGAACGCCAGGGAAACCACGAGGAAGCGCAGGATCGGGTCGCTGCGCAACTTATGCCAGGCGCCAGAAAGCGTCATCATCCCGTTGATCATCCCGCCCCAGCTTGGCGCCAGCAGGATCAGCGACATCACCATGCCCAGGGACTGTGCCCAATCCGGCAACGCGGTGTAGTGCAAGTGGTGCGGACCGGCCCAGATGTACAGGGTGATCAGCGCCCAGAAGTGCACGATGGACAGGCGATAGGAGTAAACCGGACGCTCGGCCTGTTTCGGCACGAAGTAGTACATCATCCCGAGGAAGCCTGCGGTGAGGAAAAAGCCTACCGCGTTGTGGCCGTACCACCACTGCACCATGGCGTCGGTCGCGCCGCCGTACAGCGAGTAGGACTTGGTCCAGCTGACCGGGATTTCCATGTTGTTGACGATGTGCAGGATCGCCACGGTGACGATGAACGCGCCGAAGAACCAGTTACCGACGTAGATGTGCTTGGTCTTGCGCTTGGCCAGCGTGCCGAAGAACACGATGGCGTAGGCGACCCAGACGATGGTGATCAGGATGTCGATCGGCCATTCCAGCTCGGCGTATTCCTTGGAACTGGTGTAGCCCAGCGGCAGGCTGACGGCCGCCAGCACGATTACCAGTTGCCAGCCCCAGAAGCAGAACTGGGCGACTTTCGGTGCAAACAGTTGGGTCTGGCAGGTGCGTTGCACCGAATAGAACGAACTGGCGAACAGGGCGCAACCGCCGAAAGCGAAGATCACCGCGTTGGTGTGCAGCGGGCGCAAACGGCCGAAGCTGGTCCACGGCAAATTGAAGTTGAGTTCGGGCCAGACCAATTGAGCGGCGAGAAAAACCCCGAGCCCCATGCCGACGATGCCCCATACCACCGTCATAATGGCGAATTGGCGGACCACCTTGTAGTTGTAGGCGGTACTGATAGAAGTGTTCATGGTTCCCCATCCACGGTTCAGCCGAAGTGAATGCGCGCGCACGAGGCAAGCGCTTCCTTCGCCTGGAGTTATAGGCAGACTAAAAGCGAGGCAAGCATGGACAAAGAGCACAAAGCCAGTATTGACGGGGATCAATGGGCGCGGTGCCTGGAGGATCATGGATGGCTGTGGAATGCCGCCTCGATGCCGTCATCGACCACGCTGATCCTCGCCCACGGCGCCGGTGCACCGATGGACAGCGCCTGGATGAGCGACATGGCCGCGCGCCTTGCCGCACAAGGCGTCAACGTGGTGCGCTTCGAGTTTCCCTACATGGCGCAACGACGCCTCGACGGCGGCAAACGCCCACCAAACCCGGCACCGAAACTGCTGGAATGCTGGCGTGAGGTGTATGCCCAGGTGCGACGCCATGTCACTGGGACGCTGGCCATTGGCGGCAAGTCCATGGGTGGCCGCATGGCCAGTTTGCTGGCGGATGAATTGGGCGCGGATGCGCTGGTGTGCCTGGGCTATCCGTTTTATGCCGTGGGCAAACCGGAGAAGCCCAGGGTCGAGCACCTGGCCGGGCTCAAGACCCGGACTTTGATTGTGCAGGGCGAGCGGGATGCGCTGGGCAATCGGGAGGCGGTCGAGGCGTATGCGTTGTCGCCGAGTATCGAGGTGTTCTGGCTGGTGGCCGGGGATCATGATTTGAAGCCGCTGAAAGCTTCGGGGTTTAGTCATGAGCAGCATTTGGCGGCTGCGGCGCAGAAGGTGGCCGGGTTTCTTCAGTGAGGTCTTGATCGTTCCCACGCTCCGCGTGGGAATGCCTCAATGGACGCTCTGCGTCCGCTGTTGGGACGCGGAGCGTCCCGGGCTGCATTCCCACGCGGAGCGTGGGAACGATCATCACGCCCTGACAACGAAGATCAGCGGTTAAACCGCTCCACCAACGAATACTGGGTACTGGCCGTCTTCGTCAGTTCTTCACTCAGTAGCGCCGAGTGTTGCGCCTGATTTCTCCCGCTATGGTGCAGTGCTTTTTAGTGGTTAATGTCTAAACAATTCAAATGCACCTTCCGGAGCCAGGACTTTATTGTCGAAGTTGAACCTGCCCTTGAAGTCGCCTTTGACCTTGCCCTTGGGTTTAAGCCGGATAGCGAGTTCTGCATAGATGGCAGGGAATGATCTGAGCTCGATATAGTCAGGGTAGGTCACCGAATAGACATGATAAAACTCCAGTCCATCTTCAAGCGTATAAGTACGCTCCAGAAGTTCCTCTCCCATGTTAGGCACCGTCAGGTTGAAACTGAAGTAATTACCGTGCTCTTCAAGAGTTCCGGTAGTGCCAATGAAGTGCCAGTATTCATCGTGAGGCGGTTCGGTGAGATGCAAAAAGCAGTCATGAGCCTTTGTCAGATGACCATCGAGCGTCCAATGGAATGAATGGCGGAGTTTTTTGTTATTGCTCTTCCTGGGGAGGATGATATCGAAGTGTCTCATCTTGATGTCCTCTTCTTGGTTAATGAGGTTTTCCGCCATTCGGAATCATATTGCCAGGCCTACATCTTCACATTGAAGCGTCCTTTGGCGCTTACGTGCTGGGAATGGAGGGGGATTTCAATGCTGAAGCCTCCCGCAACGGTCTTTGTTCCAGCATCCAGATATACCGCCAGGCTTCCGTTATTGATTGAAGTCGATTCGTTTCCGTTACCGTATACCAAGATGAATTCTTCGTTGATGAGTTCAACGCCGGTAACCAGTGGTGGATCAATTATGTTGTAGGTGGTCGCTATTAGGAATTTATGGTCGTCCTCTTCTGCCATCCATATGTAAAGGTCTCCGCCAGAAGTCGGATCATATTCCCTGAAAAAAAATATATTTTTAGCGATTATTTCCTGGCCGCCGTTAATGACCCACGCAAACATGTTGGTCGGATCATCGTTTTTAGGTATGGGCTGAAGCCAATACTTGTCAATATTCATGTTGCATTCCTCTTGACAGGTGTGAGCAAACTGCCCAGGAATATTGCGAATTTTGTTTATGCTCGTCTACTGTCAGACCTGACAGCTTGTGGGGGAGAGTTGTTTGGGGTAGGGCATTGCTGCGGGCAATAAAAAACCCGGAGGCTTTCGCTGTCCGGGTTTTTGTCTTTCAAACATCAATCAGCGGTTAAACCGCTCCACCAACGAATACTGGGTACTGGCCGTCTTGGTCAGTTCTTCACTCAGTAGCGCCGAGTGTTGCGCCTGTTCCGATGTCTGGTCCGCCAGTTGCGAGATGTTGCTGATGTTGCGGCTGATTTCTTCGGCCACCGAGCTTTGTTCTTCAGTCGCCGCTGCAATCTGCGTGGTCATGTCGGTGATGTGCGCCACCGCTTCGCTGATGCCGATCAGTGCCTGGTCCGCTTCCAAGACCCGCGCCACGCCTTCTTCGGCCTGTCGGTGCCCGGCGTCCATGGTTTGTACGGCGGTGTTGGCGGTCTGTTGCAGCTTGGCGATCAGGGCGTGGATCTGCCCGGTGGACTCGCTGGTGCGTTGCGCCAGTTGGCGCACTTCGTCCGCGACCACTGCGAAACCACGGCCCATCTCACCGGCGCGAGCCGCTTCGATGGCGGCGTTGAGTGCCAGCAGGTTGGTCTGGTCGGCGATGCCTTTGATCACATCGACCACGCCACCGATTTCGTCGCTGTCCTTGGCCAGTTGGGTCACGGTCAGGCCGGTTTCACCCACCACTACCGACAGACGTTGAATGGCTTCGCGGGTTTCCCCGGCGATGTCACGGCCGCGACTGGTCAGGCGATTGGCTTCCTGGGTGGCATCCGCCGTGCGTTGCACATGGCTGGCGACTTCCTGGGTGGTGGCGGCCATCTGGTTGACGGCGGTGGCCACTTGCTCGGTTTCGACGCGCTGGCGTTCCAGGCCATTGGAGCTGTTGTGCGCCAGGGTGTCGGACTGCTTGGCTTGCTCGGTCAGGTGCTCGGCGGTGTCCTGCAGACGGGTCAGGCAAGTCTTCAGACGCGCTTCCTGGCTGAGGATCGACATCTCCAGGCGCGCCTGGGCGCCACGGCTGTCGGTGTACATCTGGGCGATCAGCGGGTCGGACGTGGTTTGCCCGGCCAGGACCAGCAGGCGCTTGAGGCCGCGCTGTTGCCAGCTCAAACCCATCAGGCCCAGCGGCACCGATAAACCGGCGGCCAAGGCAAAACCCCATTGGGAGTTGAGTGAGGCGCCGATCATGAAGCTGATCTGGCTGATCAGAATAAACGGCACCCAATCCTGCAGGATCGGCAGCCATTTATCGGTCGAAGGAATCGCCGACTTTCCCTGATTGATGCGTTGGTAGAGCGCTTCGGCACGGCGGATCTGTTCGGCGGTGGGTTTGATCCGCACCGACTCGTAACCGACCACCTGATTGCCTTCGAACACCGGCGTGACATAGGCGTTAACCCAGTAGTGATCACCGGTCTTGCAGCGATTCTTGACAATGCCCATCCATGGCAAGCCTTGTTTCAGTGTGCCCCACATATGCGCGAACACCGCTGCCGGCACGTCGGGGTGACGGACCAGGTTGTGCGGCGCACGGATCAGCTCTTCACGGGAAAACCCACTGATTTCGACAAAGGCGTCGTTGCAGTAAGTGATCACGCCTTTGGCGTCGGTAGTGGAGATCAACCGTTGCTGAGCCGGAAAGGTCCGTTCGCGTTGTGTGTTGGGCTGGTTATTACGCATGGTGTTTTTTAATCCGCAAGACTTTGCAAGGCTTTGTCAGGTTGTCGGCAATGGGGGGGATTTATTGAAAATATTTTTCAATTGTGGGTGCTGTGTCTCAAAAATTCGTTCTTGGTAACATTCGGAGCTCAGTTTTAAGTGCTTTACGATTCGCCGATTTTGTTACTCAAGACATTTTTGCGAACGTACGCTTGGTCGTGAGTTTGGTGATCATGCCGGCCCGAAGGGCAACAAGCGCCTGACAAAATGGTTGTACGAGGCGCTTTTCTGTCCTCCCAATTCGCTGACCTGTTTGATGGGGTCAAAGGCTTGGCGCCTCTGATCTGCGGTATCGGAGGCGTGCTGAATTTAAAGCCTGAGCAGGCGTCGAAGGTCTCTCAGCGGGCGCGTCCAGCGCCATGAGTGGCTCTCGAGCAGGACGCGGTTGATTTGCGTACTTGCTTCGAGCTGTTGGCTTATGACGCTCATTTGCGAATCGCGCTCTGCCAGTGAAGCCCCCAGTGCATCGAGTTGATCGTCTTTCGCCTGCGTTACATCAGCCAACGCGACGCGAGCCGCTTCCAGTTGATCGTCTTTCGCCTGCGTTACATCAGCCAACGCGACGCGAGCCGCTTCCAGTTGATCGTCTTTCGCCTGCGTTACATCAGCCAACGCGACGCGAGCCGCTTCCAGTTGTGTGTTCTTCTCCCTCGTTACATCAGCCAACGCGACGCGAGCCGCTTCCAGTTGTGCGTTCTTCTCCCTCGTTACATCAGCCAACGCCACGCGGGCCGCTTCCAGTTCCGCGTTGTTCTTCCTCGTGACATCGGCCAACAACATTTGTGCGGCCTCTAGCTGTTGCTCTTTTTCCTGAATCACATCCGTCAATAGCAGGAGCTGTTGTTTCTCGATCAGGAGTTCCTGTGTGGTCTGATCCAACTGCAGTTTGGTCTGCTGGTCCTGGGCGATGAGCTCGGCGATGTGTTCATTGTTTTTTGCCCGGGTGGCTGTCAAGTCCTGGATCTGTTGTTCCTGGATATGGATGCGAGGAAGGGTTTCCTGTAGTTGTTCTGCGATATCTTTGGAGTGCTGCTGCAGGATCAAGGACTGCTGAGCATACTCTTGAAGGTCAGCTTCGAGCGTCTGGATGTATGACTGGCTTTGCACAAGCTTGAGGCTATCGTCGGCACGGAGCGCCGTAGACTGCTCTAGCTCGTGCATCAGCGCTGCGCTTCCTTGAGCCAGATCGACAATACGGGTATCTCGTTCAGTCAAGGCGACGACGTGTTCGGTGTATTGCTTGTTTCGCGTATCGAGGTGCTCAGTCAGGGACTTTTCCATCAGCTTGAGCCGCTCGTTATTGTTCTTCAGCTCCTGGATTTGTTCGTCACGCGTGTTTATGGCGTGTCGATAATCAACGGCTGCACGCTGGCTGATGCCAGCAAGTACAGAGGGGAGTGCGTCGATATCCTCAATGGGCAGGACCGAGTAAATTTCCGATATCGGGAGTTCTATGCGCCCCAGTTCCTCCCAGCTTTGAAGGTCCAGTGCCACCAGGTTTGCATTCACGATGGCACTGCTATCGATATTGCGTGAGCGACTCAAGCCGATGTACAGAATGTTGTCCTGAACGCAGATACCTCGGGTGTAACCGTCCAGCGTTTTGCTTCGCAACAGTTTTGCGCTGCTGTCGTATTCCCGTAACTCCCTGGTTTCGGAGTTGGCGAGTAACAGCTTGTCGCCAAACGGGACCAGGCTATGGGGTTGCGACAACGCCTCGATCAAGCGTTCTCCAGTGTGCAAATCCTGGACGAAACCGGCTTGGGTTGTATTGCCTTTGTACTCACGGTGGTCCGTGAAGTCACCAAAGGCGCTAAAGACTATGCGCTGATTCCAGAGCGCCAGGCAGTTGATATGTTTTGCGTCGTTTTCACCGGGAAAGGTCCATCGGCGCAGCGGGATTGCATTCATATCCAACTGCAGGACTTCATTAGCGTTCGTCCCTACAGCGTAGAGAGAAGAGTCCACGATGAGCACATCATGGATGTCGGGAATCGACGTCCCTGAGTCCTCTGAAGTTTGGTTTTCCTGGTAAAAAACCAGCCCCTCAGGCTGAAAACCCCTCAAAAATTTGTCACCACTCAGGCTGATGCCGGTGGTGTTGATGTCGTCCAGACGAAATACCAGGCCATTGTGGATAAGGAGCAGCCCCCCTCCATTGGGCGAGGAAACCAGCAGATTTTCGAATGCATTGGGCATGCTTGGCGTGTTCCTGAGGCAGGCAGGGAAGGGTAAAAAGATGCGGCTGTAAACGAGGCCATGATAGAAGTAGTCGCTTCGTTGATGCGAACTATCAGCTGTACGTTATCAGCAGCTATGAGGGTTTTTGAATCCTGAGGGGGTAGTTGGGATCAATGATGGCGAGCAGTTGATTGACCGACTCGTCCAGCGTCGAAATATTAGTGTCGATTCTCAGGTCAGGCTGCTCAGGTGCTTCATAAGGCGAGGAGATGCCAGTGAATTCCGCCAGGGTTCCCGCTCTCGCCTTGCTATACAACCCTTTTGGATCGCGAGACTCGCAAACGGCCAGAGAAGTGCTGACGTGTACTTCCCGAAAGTTGGCAGCGCCTATGATTTCGTGTGCCTGTTGGCGGTCATAATTAAAGGGAGAGATGAAGGCCGCGATGACGATCATGCCGGCGGAGTTCATCAGTTTCGCTACTTCCGCGACTCTGCGGATGTTTTCCGCCCGATCCTCCGGGCTGAATCCAATATTGTTGTTGAGTCCATGACGGACGTTGTCGCCATCAAGCACGAAGCACATGCGTCCCATGTCCATCAAGGACCGTTCGAGAGCGTAGGCGAGGGTAGACTTGCCCGAAGCGCTAAGTCCCGTGAGCCAAAGCGTTACAGGCTTCTGGCCCAACAGTTGACGTCGTTCCTCTGCGGTGACCTGGCTGCCATGCCATACCAGAAGGTTAGGTTGTTTATGTGCCATGAAATGACTCAATCCAATCGTAATGTTGAGGCGGGTTTAGGGGAGCGCGATGACGTCAAAACAGCGCTACGCCGGGTTTTGCTGTGTGCGTAGGTCGAACTCGGTTCGAGCGGCGTATACCTGTGTTTGCATGTGCGTCGCAGCGAAACGGTTCGCCCATAGATTGTTCTGGCGAAATTGATGAATAGTTGAATGATCGCTGTGACTGGCGAGCGCCTCAAGGGTGGTTTTACGCAAATCAGTTCCTTCATCCACTATCCAAACGCCAGGCTCTTGGCCACGTTGCGCCATTTCACCGAAACGGGTGGATATAACGGGCAAGCCGAGGGCGCGGTATTCATAGTATTTGATCGGGTCAACCGAAGCGGTCAGCCGGCTGAGTCTGAAAGGAATCAATCCTACCGAAAACGTTGCCATGGCTGCTATTGCACTGGCGTGGGAGCGCTCGGGGAGCAGTTCGATATTGGCAGGCAATACGCAAGGCGCCGGAGAGAATATGGGGCCGATCAGCCGAATTTTATTTTCAGGATTGGCTCGTGCTAGCGCAATGACCAGATCCCAATCGAACCACCGGCCCACCGTGCCGACGTAGCCGAGTACCTGTTGTTTTGCGCCCAGGTCAAGACTCTCGATCGGCACCAGTTCCTGCACGTCACATGCATTGAGGGCCAGTTCTACCTTGTCCGTCACGCTCAAGTGCTTGTCGCGAAGGGCCGTGGAGGACACCAGCACGTTAGATACCCGACGAATGAGGTGTTCCTGGCGACGTTCCATGGACCACCGTGACAGGCCCTGATAAAAGGCCGGAAAGTCATCCATGGCATCGTAGACGGCATAGCTTTCAGGCATGCGCGACAGCAACTGCAGAGCCAGTTCGGAGGGTTTTCCGACACAAATCATGCACGGTCCTCCCGCAGAAAACGCCGCGGTTTTTTTGAAAATGTTGCGCCAGAGTTGCTTTAGTACCATCGTCGAGCCCGGAATGGGCTCGATCGGTAAGGTCTGGAGTTTGCAGACCTGCAGCCAGGGCGGAACGCTGACGCTTTGCTGATCGGCAACAGGCAGCTTGCGTCTGAAATCATTCAGCGATGGCAAGCGTGTCGGGTACGGATCGATCCAGAACACGGACTCCCCGGTCTGGTTGTGATACCAGTTGACGAAATGATGCGAGCGCTGGCTGAAGCTGGCCCACGGCACCGGGGATAAGTAGATCATTCGCATTGTTGGAAGTGCTGCCTTAAAACGCCGACTATGCGCGCTGCGGCCTTGCCGTCGCCATAGGGGGAAACCCCACGTGCCATGCTCCGATAAGCCAGAGGGTCATCAAGCAAACGTTGTGCTTGTTCGATAATGGTGTCTCGGTTGGCACCTACCAGCTTGACCACGCCAAGGTCGACCGCTTCCGGGCGTTCGGTTTCCTCCCGGAGTACCAGAACGGGTTTACCGAGGGCTGGTGCTTCTTCCTGCACGCCGCCGGAGTCGCTGATGATAAGGTACGAGCGTTTCATCGCGGCAATGAACGGTGCGTAATCCAGTGGCGCACACAGAATGATGTTCGGTGTATGGCCGAGCAACTGATATGCGACATCCTTGACGTTCGGATTGGGGTGTACGGGGTAAAGAATCTGGATGTCCGGGTTCCGTTCTGCCAGGCTCTTGAGAGCCTGGCAGATATTCTGGAACGGTTCACCGAAGTTTTCTCTACGGTGGGAAGTCACCAGCACCAGACGTTTGCTCGGATCCAGCTCGATATCGAGTGGCAGCGTCCGCGCAGCAGTCATCAGCAACGCATCAATGACGGTATTGCCGGTCATGGTGATATTCGCTGGGGCTACGCCTTCGCGCAGTAGATTGTCCATGGAACCCTGAGTCGGTGCGAAATGCCAGCGGGCCAGTTTACCGGCGATCACTCGGTTGGCTTCTTCGGGGAATGGGTTGTAGATATCCCCGGTGCGCAGGCCTGCTTCGATATGACCGAAAGGAATCCGCAAATAGAAGCACGCCAGCGCAGCGCTCATCACGGTGGTCGTGTCACCTTGAGCCAGCACTACATCCGGTTTCTCGGACTGCAGGACGCCATCCAGATCCAGTAGCAAACGTGCGGTCAGCGTCGTCAATGACTGATTGGGGCGCATGATGTCCAGGTCCAGATCGGGAGTAATTCCGAAGAACTCAAGCACTTGGTCAAGCATGCCTCGGTGCTGGGCGGTGGCCAGAACCCGACAATCGATATTTTTTTCTGCCTGCAGAGCCTTGATCACAGGTGCCATTTTGATGGCTTCCGGACGTGTGCCGACGATGCAGAGTACCTTACGGATCATTCCTTTTGATTTCCTATCGTTGTGTTGCAAGTGAACGCCCTATCCGGTCCGCGTTGGCCATGATAGTCAGGGTGTGCGATTTCTCGGTAAGGCTGGGCAAGCAAGCCCCGTCGACAATATGTATGCCGGGAAGTCCCGCCACTTCGCCAAAGATATCGGTCTGCCCGATCTTGGGCATCGAGTGCATGGGGAGTGTTCCCGCATAGTGGATATCCGCCCCTGGCTTTCCGACGGTGAAACTCATGGGCATCAACAGCGCGCCCATTTTCCAATAGATTCGACGCAGCTTTGCCTCGGCAGTTTTCATGAGCGCCGGTATCTCTGGTTGCAGATCGCCGTTGATGCTCAACGAACCATCGGGGCGCAACGCTGCCGTATTGTTGGACAGGTGGCCAGGAAGGAAGATATTTCCGACAAGGCAAGAGCTGAGCAGGTTTTTCAGCAGTTCGATGCTATAGCGTTTGCTCATCGGAACCCGGCTGACAAACTCGCTCATCGGCAATCCTGTGGTGCTGAACGTCGAGCCGAAAGCCGTAGCATCAGAAGTCAGCTCCAGGGCGAACGATAGCTGGCCCAGACCAAACGCCGAAACTCTTGGGGTGCCGAGCATTTTCGGCAGCCATAGCAGGAAGGCTGCAGTTGGCGACGATAACAGTGGTAATGGAGCTGAATAATTCAGGTGCTTAAGGGCGAGTCTGGTCGACGCGAGAGTTCCTGCCGCCAGCAGTAGGCGCGTACCAGAGAACCGTCGGGAGGAGCGATGGTCGGTGATTGCCCACGAACCGTCCTGTTTCAAGAGGTCATCCACCAGGAAGTCTTGAACGTGCTGGAATCCCGGGTATTGCTTGAGTTTCGGAAGCTCTTGCGATGCGCAATACAGCGCCTGATTCTGACATCCCCACAAGCAGTTTCCAGACAGATCGCAGGCTTTGCGTTCTTCCAGAGGCTGGCTCAAGACTGCCACCCTGGAGCGGCCAAGACGAAACCCCGAATCGGGTAACGACTGTCGGCGTCGAGTGTAGTTATCAAGTAGTCGTTGATGCAATTTGTCCAGTGGCAAAGGCGGTTGCGACCACTCATCGAGGCCGAAGTAGCTTGAAAGATCGTCGTCGATCTGACCACTGATACCGATCCGGCGAGAGACCGTTTCGTAGGACTTCTCCAGCTCGGAGTAGTCGATGGGCAGATCGGAAAAATCGCTGGCGGGGAGACGCGCAACGCCGCAGCCCCAGGCATTCGACAGGCCACCGGTTGCCAATGATCCTATGCCGATAAAGTTGTTGGCTTCGATGCGATTGCTTGCGCTGAACCCCTGAAAGACATGGGCATGGGTCGGCGTCTTCAGTTTGGGTGATACCGCATCCAGTTGATTCAACGCGTGGAAGTTTTCGCCGATCATCCATTTCCACTGAAGCTCGTCGTTTGTCCTGCTGGTGAGGAACGGACGGGTCGGCGCCGCCGCTGAGCCAGCATCGACCTGGGCATCCACCATGAGTACTTTCAGGCCGGCTTTAACCAGTGGATAGGCGGCCGAAGTCCCGGCAGGGCCGCTACCGACAATGATTACATCAAATTCAGTCTTCACGCTGGGCTTCCCTTCCAAGAAACAGCTGGCGGGCAAAGGGTCGGCACAACAGGGTTGATATCCGCCACACAAGCTCTTTGACCGAGGTCAATCCCAGCGCTATCAGCGTGGTGACAAGGTTGCGCTGCTGCAGGGTGCCGAGAAACGTCTTCGCTCCCTGGGGGCTGGCTTCGGCAATACTGAGTGCAACCTGAAGCCGCCAGGAGAGATCCTGAGCGCAGGGCTCCTTCAGGACGCGGTGATTGTCGAGGAGTGTCAGGAGTATCGGCCAGCGCATCAACAGGCGTGAGCTGATGACCGGTCGGGTTTTGCCTGCGCGCTCCAGCGCTCTTGCGTACCGACTGATCAGGCTTCTTTGCGGCGGGTTTTTGAGCAGGTAGTTCAAGAGTGCGGCGGCCTCTTGAAGGAGTTGCCGGCGTTGGCCACGGCCAGAGCGGTGCATGCCATGAGCGAGGGGGCGCAACTTGACACCCAGCTTTTGCAGGGAGCGCTCGCTGTCCATGTGCGGGAGATTGATGAGTGAAAAAATCCGCTCCAGGCCCAGTTTCGTGCTCAGCGATTGCCCGAGTGACAGGCTGAGCAATTTGAGCAGTGCCACCGGCAGGGGGACTGGCAGGCGAACGGCATGGACTCGGTGTACTGCGATCGACATGAGAAAGCGGCCAAACGAAATCGGCTGCACCGCGCCCAGATTCAAAATCTCGGCGCGAATGTCTTCCTGCTCGACCACGGCCAATATTGAGGCTGCAAGGTCGTCGACATGGATGGGCTGCACGCAAGGCGCAGGCATTAATATCGGAATGATGGGCAGTCGGCGAACCAGTCTTGATAACACACCAAACAGCCCGCGTTCGGGGCCGCCATACACTTGTCCGGGGCGGATCACGACTCCTCCGGCGGCAAGCACCTCCTGCTCGATACGCCATTTTGTCCGGCCGTAAGCACTAGGAGCCGTGGCCTCGGCAGTCTGGCTGGAGATGAAGATGAACCTGGCCGAGCCTTGATGGGCGCAACGGATTAGCGCTTGAGCTGCCCTTACTTCGTTGTCCGCGCCAGTGTGAGTGCCTGTCGATGTATCGGCAGCCAAATGGATAAGCGCCTGAATTCCTGTCGGGCAATCAGGGGGCGGCCCCTGCAGGTCGTAAGCGAGCCAGGTATAGGCTGCGGGACACGGTTGGCGCGTGGCGCAAATGACCTCGTGTCCGCCCGCTGCCGCGAGAGATGTCAGCCGTTGTCCGATGTAGCCCGTCGCACCGGTAATGAGCAGCTTCATCGTCATACACCTTTAGTGCGGTCGGACGCGGCAGACGTGTGCGCATCGGAACTAAACACGAACAGTTTGCTGATCCAGTAAGTCACGACTACACAGGCCACGTCGGAGACAAACTTCACCGGGGTAGGGCTATTGACGAAATACAGACCCGCGCTGAACAAGGCCGAAGCAACCGGGATATTAATGGCGAGCAATGAGAAGTAGCTGAGTGCTTGAGCTTTGCCGCTGCCACGGGTCGACTGGAACGTAAAGTACCGATGCAAAAAGAAAGCGAACACACCGGCGACCCCTTTGCCGGCGATATTGGCCAGGACCGGTTGATCCTTGAATAAAGAGATCAAAAGCAAAAAGGTTCCCATGTCCAACGCATAGGCTAGGAGCTGGATAGCGCCATACCTGATAAAGGTCAAGACTTCCTCCTGATGACCACGATGTGATGGAGTGCGAGCACACGCCGCAAGGGGTAAAGCAGTTTTTCAACGACTTTAATCAAGGGGATCAGCGAATCAGGGAGCAACTGGCGAAAGTTTAATCCGCCCGAAATCAGGTAGCGGGGATAATTACAGCAAATTTCCTGATGGACGATCTCCAGACCAGGGTGCTTGAGCTCGAATGCGTTCCTGTCCCGAACGAAGACGATATAGCTGAGGGCCTGATTGGCGCCGTTCATGGGGCCGGTCGACGGTGTTTCCCACGACTCGAAGTGCATGTCGAATCCCTCGGACTTGAACAGACGCTTATAGAGAAAAGCGGCAAATGGTCCGTGAAAGGGTTCTATTAAAATGGCCCCGCCACCTGGTTTGAGCGTCCTCTCCAGCTCTGTGAAAAACCGATCGGGATGAGGAAAATGGTGAAAGCAGTTTTGGCCATAAAATGCTTTGACCGAGTGGTCGTCCAGGCTCATTGATTCAGCATTCAGTGCCATGTCCAGTTGCTCGGTGGAGACAATGTCCGTGGCCAATACTTCAGGGTACGAATTGCGCATGGGCGCGATGCCCGCACCCAGCTCCACCTCAAGACCTTTGACCTTGAAATACCGGTCGGCCAGGCGATGAAACGAATGATGGAATTCGATGAATACTTCCCGGAGCATTCGCTTGCGCTCAAGAACTCTCTCATGAAGTTCAAGGCGCTCGACGCCATCGACGTCCAATGCCTTGAGCGATGGATCGGACAGAAAATCTCTCAGTGCCTTCATAGGTTTTTTTCTCGCAATGGCATTGCCTTACGGCGCCTGGAATGCCTTGGCCTGCTTGGTACGGAGGCGATGTCATGGCCGAGGAATGCCATGATCAACTGCAACCCAAAGAGCATAGGCAGAGCGCTGAGCATCACGGTCCCGGCTGGCGTCGCGACGGCATTCTGAGCGGATTCAAGCCAGTGATAGCTGCCGAAGAGGGTCCCGAACAAGAACATGAGAATCCCGATCGGTAATTCGATCGAGGCCAAAGACATGTCTCGCAGGTAGTAGTTGTAGAACACTCGTTTGGTAAAGTTTCGCAGGTGTTTGAATAGAAACTCGCCAATGATTTTCGAGATTTTAAGATTGCTGACTTCGTCGCCGTATCTGGCTTCCATTGGGATATCGACAACCACGGCGCGCACGGTGTTCAAGCGGAACAGAATGTCGGTCTCGAAAAAGTAGCGTTGACTGACCTTGTCGAGGGGCAATAGCTTGGCGACGTCACGATGAATCGCGGTATACCCGTTAGTGGGGTCAAACAGATCCCAATACCCCGTCGACAGTTTGGCCATCAGCGACAATATGGCATTGCCGAAGAGGCGAACCCGCGGCATCGATTGAACTTCTTCCAGATCGAAAAAGCGATTGCCTTTTGTATAGTCGGCTTCTCCCGCAAGGATCGGCTCAATAAAAAGCGGGATCAGACCCGGATCCATCTGACCATCGCCATCGACTTTAACGATGATGCTCGCACCATCCTCAATGGCTGCTCGATAGCCGGTCATTACTGCACCGCCCACCCCTTTGTTGACGTCGTGGGGCAGCACCTTGACTCTCGGGTCGGTACAGGAAGTCAGCACATGCCCACCTGAACCATCTGGGCAGGCATCGTCAATGACATAGATACGCCACACTTCCGGCCCTATGGCTTCAATGACACCTGCGATGTGCGCAGTTACCCGGTAGCTTGGGATGACTACCGCAACTCGTTGTTCTTCCGTGAAAAGCTCTGTTTTTGAGTTCATCGATATCGCTGACTATTGTCTGAATGAAAGTGACTTGAACTCCAGAGGAGTATCGGTATGGCCGGACGCATAGATGATTACGGACGAGGCATTCAGAGGTGCGACTACGTTCATCTCGTGTGTCTCCCATTCCGTCGTGCAGTCAAACGTCTCGATGTCGGTAGTAATGAAGGCGTCTTGGGCATCCATCCAGTTGGCCTGGATTCTTCCGGGAGTGGGCGTCGTTGCGCAGCGTGCAAAGACGCTGTTTATGTAAGGTTGTCCCGGCGTCACTTCGACACGCTGTGTTGCCGGTGTCTTTACATTGACGGTCAGGATTTTTCGAGACGCGTCATAGGTCGATGGCGAACTCAGACTCCAGCCTTCGAGGTTGGATAGCTCGGGGTTGAGCAACCGTTCGGAGTAAGTGTTATTAAGTTTGCGCAGGTCCAGATCACCGTTTTTTGCATACGAAGTGGACACATTGAGCAGTAGCTCGAGTTGAGCCTTGGGAGTGTTCTTGAGGTCGATAATCAGCCAGTCCACCTGACGGCGGCGTAATAGCTGCGTAAGTTTTGGTTGCGAGGTCGCCGCGTCGAATTCGGCTTTCCATTTCACGTTGTACCACGACGTGTAAAGGGCATCGCTGCTCAAGCCCGCCATCAAGGGGGACGCAAAGACCGCCACGGGATGATGTTCGGTATTTAAAGCGTTGACTGCGTCGACCATTTTTCTGATAGGCAAACGCTCTGATAGATAGGCATCTCGACCGGCCGCACTGAACAGCGAAGATGGATTTATTTGACCGTAGTAAGTCGCCGTCTGAATGAATCGGGTATTGGTCAGGACCAACAGGACACCGGCAATGATTGCGAGGGTCCGCGGGAAGACCTTACTGTCGGAGAAGGGCAGGGCGAGAATCACTGAAAACAGAGCGAAAGAGGGGAATATATAACGCAAATACGCCGTTGAGTGGAACGTCATGATCATCGCGCCGACGGCGAAAAAGAGGATGCACAACGCTTTTTTGTTTCCGCTCAATACCAGGGCGGCGGCAGTCGTGGGCAGCAGTAGCCATTGGAAACCTGCCGCGCCAACTTGTCCTTCAATGAACTGATTCGACTTGAAGACCATTCGATAGAGGGTATCCCAGGTAACCCCTGTGCCGAAGATTGCCGGTGGTTCGAAGTTTTTGTTCGGCCATAGCGGCGATTGGAAAATGGCATTGAAAAACGGGAATACGGGATTGCCCGTCAGATACCAGGCAGAGACGTAAGGTGTAACCCCCGCTAGTATCAAGCAGATGCAGCCCAGGATGAGCGTCCTGACTATCCCTTGGAGGGCCCAGGCTTTGTATTGCAATAAGAGAAAAACCAGGAGGACCGGTAGGATATTCAGTGTCACGGCCTTGGCCGCCATGGCGAAGCCCAGCATTGTCCCTGCCAGGAGCAGGTGCGACATACGCTCTTTGGCATCAGGTGTGAAACTTGAGACTTTTAATATCGCGAGTGATCCGCCCATTATGAAAGCGGTCCACGCCGACTCTATATGCAGGCTGCTGCTTTCAGCGAATGCGAGGGGAGTCGACAGGAAGATAAGGGCTGCCCACCGGGAGCTTGTGGCAGTTCCTCCGGCCCAAATTGTCATGTTCCGAACTTGCCACGCCAGCAACAAAGTAAATGCGGAGTTGGTCAGGCGCGATGCTGTCTCACCGGCCAGCATATAGGTAATACTGTAGATCCAGTCGACCAGCATGGGCATGACAGCCCACACATAAGTGTTTGCGTCGAACTTCCACTGATGTAGCTGTGCCAGATGTGAAGGAACGAAGAGGTGCATAGCCAGCGCGTCGTGCCCTACCTCCGGCATGAAGGCTACCAATACGTAAAGGCATGCGAAGCTACAAATCAGTACGTCAAGTACAGTCTGGGTTGTTGTTTTCGGGCGGTGGACGGCTCGAATTCGCGTCAGAAGTTCACGACATATCGACGTGGTGTGTTTGTGCCCCAATAAAAGCGGCAATAACAGCAGCGCTGAATACAGCCAAGGGTAGTTGATCGGGAAGTACGCCGCCAGGCCTGTAAGCGTGCCAAACGTACCCGCTCCGATCAGGAAGTGGACGGTCCAGTCGGCGGATATTCTTTGCCCCAGCATCCATCTGCCGAATACGGTTGAAGACAGCGCGAACACAGCGAGGACAATCATTGGCCAAGCCTGTCCGAAGGCAATGGACAGGCATGCAATCAAACCGAAGCCCAGAACTATCGGTGACTGGCGGGTGATGACAGTGAGGGAGGTCAGACCTGCCACCGACAGCAATATCGTCCGGATGTCGCTGTTCATACTCGGAAGTTCAAGCGTCGAAAAACCGTACAGGCTGATAGCCGTACTTGCTAATAAAACGGACAGTACCACTGCGTATTTCAGGCTATCTCTATGCAAAATATCGTCTCTGGTGTTCAACACATCAGTGTCGTGCAAAGGGGCGCATAACGGGCTGCTTATACGTCTCGATACGTGTGCGGGACCCAAGGTCCCCACTTGCGCTCGTAAATCGCTTTGTTTTTTTCGAAAAGTGCCTGTTTTTTCTCTGCGCCTAATTTGTTGAACGAGGCGGACAAGTGGTGGTGAACGAAGACATCTTCGGCACAGGCAGCACGCATGCCGCTGTGCTGCACGCGGCGACAGTAATCGTCATCTTCGAAGAACCCCAGACCATACTCTTCGCACAGTCTACCTATTTGCTCATAGGTCGAGCGCGGGAACATTACGCAGAAAAAGGCCAGGGTATTGATTTCGAACCACTCACCCATATGGGCGCGGGTCATTTCTGAAGACTCGGTGTGCATGTCTTCTATCCGGCAATAACGGGTGCTGACTTTTGCTTCATTGCCGATGTTGTTAGTGATCGGGCCGATGATCCCGATGTCTTTGTTGTCCTGTAGGTGACGGATCAAGCCTTTGATCCAGCCGGCGGTGACCACTGTGTCATTGTTCAGGACAACCATATAATCGCCGCTGGCCGCTGCGAGACCCACGTTATTGCCCGCTGCGAATCCCTTGTTGTCAGGGTTGAGGATGACGATCCGGTCTGGATGTCCATCTGCCCAGGCGGTGAGGAATGCAGGGGTGTGGTCGCTGGAGTTGTTATCGACGACTATAATCTCAAGGTTCGCGTAGTGACTCTGGGTCAACAGGCTGTCGAGGCAGGCCTTGGTGAGCTCCAGATTGTTATAGGTCAACACCACGACGCTGACTTTAGGCAGGGGCAAGGTGTCGATGGCCTGACGCAAGCTTGCGGCCCGATGCTGCCAGGTCTGACCCTGTGCGAATGATTGGCGCGCTTGCAGCGTGGAGTCGGCCTCTGGCAGTGTTTCCAGAATATTGTGTATTGCCGAGATGAAGTCAGTCGGGTTTTTAGCCGTCCAGACCAGTTCCCCGAACTGGCTCAGCTCCGGTAGTTTCACCGACACCACGGGTTTCCCCGCGCTCAAGTATTCATAGACCTTTACCGGATTGGTGGCCAGGGTCAACGGAATGACTTTGAACGGAAGCAGGCAAACGTCTATGGCATGGAGATAGTGCGGTAGTGAGGCATACGGAACTTCGCCTTCCATGACCACATTCGGACAGGTCTTGAGGTGTTTTTTCGCCTGCACCGTATCATTGCCAATCAGCAGTATCAGGTGCTGCGGGAAGGATTGGGCTACTTGCTTGACGAGGTCCAGATCGAACCATTCGGCAATGGCGCCGTAATAACCGATGATTTTTCTATTTTCAGGATCCCGGTAGACGTTGTCGGGACGTTGGCTGAAGAAGTTGTACTCAGCGGCATTGCGGATCACTTCTACGTTGCGGTTTTCTCGCTTGGCGTGCTGTTCAATCCAGTCGGACGTCGCTACCAGCAGGTCCGCTCTGCGCATCAAGGCGATTTCAAGGTCGAGCAATTCCTGCGCAACGTTGCCAAAGCCTTCATGATGATCCATGCAGTCATAGATCAGCGTGGAATTTGGGATACGTCTTGCCAGCGGGAACCAGTAGGCATGCTGGACGATGCAATCCACAGTATCGACTTTCGCCCATTGCAGGAGCATGGCGATACTCTGGCACAGCTGGCTGATCGCGGCAGTTGAGGGCGGAGCATGATAAATAGCCGGTGCGCCGAGGACCTTAAGGCGGATCTGGAATAGTCCACTGGACTCATCCAGTGGTTCTACTTCGAAGCCGGGTGCCTCGTCGTCGATAAAATGATTCGAGATATAAAATGTCGTCTGTCCTGCTCTGGCCAACTCTTTGGCCAGGTTTTGCGGGCGCTGAATGCGGAAGTGCCAGTCAATGACTCCGAACATCAGGACCGTGGGATGCGCAGTGGAGGACTGTACTTCAATGTTTGCTTGAGGTGGCGGGAGCGGCAACGATGTAACGCCTGACGATGTCAGTGATTTGCCCGACGTTGCCTTGCGTGGTTTTAGCCAGCTGCGAACACGACGCGCCAGCCTGCTTTTTTGGTTTGCGGTGAGCGGCAGGTGCGCGTAGATGCTGCGCGATAATTTAAACAGTAGTTTGCGTATCGAATAATGCAGCGGTGCGCGCTCGATGGCGCTGCTCCAGTCAGAGAGTTTGAGCAGCTCTGCTTGCTTTGCAGCCAGTCGAGTGCGCAAATCCACCGCCCAATCGGAAATGGCGACAGCCTCGCGTTCTTTTGCCTGGAGTAACACACCGGCATCTTTCAGATACTGTTCAGTCGCCTGCAACTGCTCGTGCAGCAGTTCGATCTCGCGTTCCTGAAGCGATACGCGAGTCCGAAGTTCTTTTGAATCAAGGCGTAGTTGATCGATAAGCCTATCTCGATTCTCGATTTCCTTGACGAGCTGCAAGGCTTCGACGGATCTGGATTCTGCTGAACGAGTCAGTTGGTCGATGCAATCAACAAGACGATTGATCTGTTCCATGCGATTTTCTGGTCCTATGGTAAATGCGGTCAACTCAGGCGCGGCATCTACCGTTCGCGAGTCGCACGTTTTAAAACAAATTTTGAGCCGCGAGGTGTTGTCTCGCTCGGTTACTGCTGACTATTCGACGCAAGCTCATAGTCGAACTCCAGCAGTGCCTCACTGGCTCTTGCAACCCACGGGAAGCTGGCCGCGTCGCCGAGATTTTTCCAGGCGTAGCAACGGTTGTTCAGTGGTGGTTGGCCGAGATTTTTGTGATGGGGCAAATGCCGCAAATCCTTGCCGAGGCTCTGCCAATCCAGCATTCGATCATCGAACGCCACGTCAAGGAAATCGCACAAGGGCTGGAGTACCGACTCAGGGCCCGCCACGAGGTCCTCATAACGGACGAAAAAGTAATTCTCCGGTTTTTGAGTGGCGAACCGTCGGAGGTTGAGGTTGGTGTTGTTCCAGATGCCCGGGAATGTCTTCTCAATGTTTTGAGGTGCCCAAGCGGTACTTTGCAGGGACAGTACGACGTCACGTACATCCCGCACGATATGGATCACCTTGATGTTCGAGTTGAATACCTGGGTATTGCGCAGGATTCCGAATGAGCCCAAATCATTGGGGGATTTATCCCCGGCAATGGAAGCTCCTGTTTTCTCGGCGACCAGTGCGTACAGGCTTTCGAGTATGGCAGGCACGTTGTAATCAGCGCTATAGACGCAATTTTCGACTTCGCTCGGGGCAAGGTAGCAGCCAATACTGGCGGCAAAGTCTTTGGTCGAAACAATCATTTCAGCAGCGAGTCTGCGACCGATTTGTTCATCGCGTATGCGGTCGATCAAAAACGCGAGAGGAACGATGAAGTCGGTTTCGTGAGGAATGACGATTGCCGGGTTCTGGTTCAGCGATTCTCTGAGGAACGTCGTACCCGAACGTGGGCTACCAAAGATTATGAACATTGCGGCGCTCGCTGAAGGCTGAACTCGGTATCGAAACAGGTCATGGTGCTGATTTTCTTGTGGCAACTTACGCTGAAGACGATCGCGTTGATAATTCGGTCGGCTACTATCAGTTGCAGCTCGCCGTCCTGTTCATAGGAGGTGCCGACGCTGATCGAGTAGTGCCCTGGATGTAGCAGAGGAATGTGGATTCGCGCTTCGACCGTAATGCGCTCGCCGAGGGTCGTGAATCGTTCCGCGGCCATGCCTTCGAGCCGCGTGTTGGTCGCCGCGATTTCCTCGCCTCTGAAGTTCCTGACGATGTAGCCGAATACCAGTGAATGTTCATGGGGCAAGCTAACGTTTGTCGCGGTGAATCTGAGGATGACATCAGAACCACCTTGTACCTCGTCGGTCGGGTTTCTGTCTTTATCGTACAGACGTGCACCAATTATCTGGCAGCGCTGATCGCCCAGGCGCCTGTCGATATTTGCAATGTGTTCTTCGTCGTTGCCCGCCTGCAAGCGGGTCGCTGGCTCAAGGCTCTTTGTTTCACTGGCGACGGGCATTTGAAAGAGCCACGCCAGGTAGTCATCAACCACGCCGTTGGCTGCGCCGATGCTTTGCACTTTGCCTTGATGCAGCCATATCGCGCGATCACAGAAGCGTTTGACCAGCATGCTGTCGTGGGTCACGAGCAGGATGGAAGTTCCTCGTTCCTGGAGTTGATGCAGGCGGTCCATGCAGCGATGGACGAAATGGGCATCACCGACCGCGAGCGCTTCGTCGACAATCAGGATTTCAGGGTCGATGTTGGCTTGAATTGCAAACGCCAGGCGGACGTACATGCCGCTGGAATAGCTCTTGACCGGTTGTTCAATGTATTCGCCAATTTCAGCGAAGGTTTCGATGGCGGCATAGCGCTCGTTGATCTCTGCAGTGCTGAGGCCCAGCATCGCACCGTTGAGATAGATGTTCTCACGCCCCGTGAACTCAGGATTGAATCCAGACCCAAGCTCCAGCAATGCAGCGATACGACCGTGGGTGGTGACCTGGCCGCTGCTTGGGTTCAGCGTGCCGCAGATCATCTGCAGCAACGTTGACTTGCCGCTGCCATTGCGGCCGATGATGCCCACCGTTTCGCCTTTTTTTATCTCGAAGCTCACGTCGTTCAGTACAGGGAAAACCTTGAAGTACTGCTTGCGCTGCCTTGAAAACATCTGCAGCAGGCGGTGAACGGGTTTTTCATAGACGTGATAGCGTTTGCTGAGCTGTTCAACACGGATAACAATTTCAGATGACATCGGCAAAGCCTTTGCGTGTTTTCTGGAACCAGGTAAAGCCTGACCAGGCAATGAATACAGACACTGCCGAATAAGCGGCCAGGCTGCCCCATTGCGGCGTCTTGCCCCAGAAAAGTACATCGCGAGCCATTTCTACTGGAAGGGTTAGAGGGTTTGCCTGCAAGACGGTTTGATAGCTTTCCGGAAGCGTCGAAAGCGGATAGAAAATCGGTGAAAGAAATAGCATCGCCGTGGTGAGAATGCCGATGAGTTGGCCAATGTCACGCAGGTAAACGCTGATCGAGGCGAGAAACCAGGAGATACCCAGCGTTAGCAATACCAAGGGAAAAAGCACCAGCGGTAGTAGAAGAATGGTTACCGGTGGGATTCCGAACAGTACGACATAGAAAACCAGCCAGGCCAGGAGGCTGACAGTCGTGTGGAACAGGGCTGCACCGAGCGACACGAGGGGCAGTATTTCAAGTGGGAACACAATTTTCTTGACGTAATTGGTATTCGCCAATACCAATCCCGGCGCACGATTCACGCATTCGGAAAACAGGTTGAATACCAGCAGGCCAGCGAACAGTACCAGGGCGAATTCACTCTTGGAGTCACCGCCACCAGCCCAGCGGGCCTTGAATACAACACTGAATACAAACGTGTAGACCACCAGCATGAACGCGGGCGTGAAGAACGACCAGAAAATGCCGAGCATCGAGCCTTTATAGCGACCGATCACTTCTCTGCGGATCAAGACATGGATCAAGTTTCGATTGATCAGAACACTCTTGATCATGGCGGCGGGGGAAGTGCTGAACGGCTGCATCGGTTGCTTGATCCTTAAGGCGATGTCGATCACATGCTCCCTGAGCGACGTCCTCATGGAGTGGTAGGCCAGATGTAAATCTATTCGGTGTAGTGGCGAATTCGACGTGAAGCGACGAACTAATATTATTCAATGTTAACTGTCGAGCCACTCAAAACGAATCAACCTCCGTGTACCTGTTCGTTTGTAGCACTGCATGCTGACTTGCTGTGCTATCAGGCTGGTCCCCTGCCGATGCTGTCGACTTCCTTTTTCGATACTACTGATTCCGTTAGTAGAGGGGGCGAGATATTACGCGTGCTGAACTTTTCCTACAATCAAAACTCGTTTTTCTGCAGAGCCTTTTTTGAGGGTTGGGCGATCAGGTGTGCCGAGTATTAGTCAGTTAACTGACGCCAGCGATAGGTGCGCTAGTTCATTGTGCCGGATCATTTTGGGATCGTTCTTTAGGTGTAAGTGGCAAACTGAAGAGGAGGCTGGGCGAAGATCGTGTTTTCATCGCGTCTGTGCTCAACTAGTTCGCAGCGCCCTGCTCAGTACTATTTTCAGGGTCCGTCGAAATAACGGTAGTGACGCACAGAAGGGTTTAGCCGATGTCGTTTGAAATGGCCATCAGCGCCGAAAACCTGAGCAAGTGCTATCAAATTTATGATGCGCCCAAGGACCGCCTGCTGCAGATGTTGGTGCGTGGCAGGAAGCGTTTTTATCGCGAGTTTTGGGCCCTGGACGATGTTTCCCTGACGGTCGGAAAGGGTGAGACAGTCGGTATCATCGGTCGTAATGGCAGTGGCAAATCTACGTTGTTGCAACTGATTTGCGGGACGTTGATGCCAACCCGTGGCAGTGTCCGGGGGCATGGCCGGATTGCTGCGTTGCTTGAGTTGGGGGCTGGTTTCAATCCAGAGTTCACCGGCAGGGAAAACGTCTATATGAATGCGGCGGTGCTGGGCTTGAAACGCTCGGAAATCGACGCTCGCTTTGATGAAATCATCGCCTTCGCCAATATCGGCGACTTTATCGATCAGCCCATTAAAATCTACTCCAGTGGAATGCTGGTACGGTTGGCCTTCGCTGTTTCGGTCTGTGTAGAGCCCGATATCCTGATCGTCGATGAGGCCCTCTCTGTCGGCGATGCATCCTTCCAGTTCAAATGCCTGAATCGACTGGAAGAGCTGACCACGAAAGGCACGACGCTGTTGTTCGTCTCTCATGACATGAGCATGGTTAAACGTTTCTGCCATCGGGTCATTTATTTGCGCGAAGGCCGGGTAGTAGCCAGCGGCGCGCCCGATGAAATGGCGGAGTTGTACTTGCTCGATATGCGCGACGAGCAACGCCGATGGGCAAGTGGTGGTGTCATACCGGTTACGCGCAAATCATTCATGGGTGGCCAGGACGGCATTGCTTTCGGTACCGAAGAGGGACACATCAGCTCTGCCTGTTTCACCAACACTCAGGAGCTTTCATCAAGTTACATGTATGGCGACGACATTGAGATTCGTGTTGAGGCGTTGCTTCATCAGTCGATCAGTCAACCCAACATCAGTTTCACCATCCAGGAGGCAAGGCTGCTGGTGATTGGTGGGGCGAATTTTGCGCTGCAGGCTGGCCCCGTCGAAAATGGTTGGCGGCGTACAGCGATCACCGTGCGCTTCCCGGCCAACCTCGCGGCGGGTCGCTACCACGTCACCCTGAAGCTCCTGCACGGAGTGACTGAAGACACCTCGCAATTGATCGAGAAGCAGGTAGCGCCGTTGGCGTTCGATATGTTGCCGAACCAAAGAGACTTTCTGGGCATGGTTAATCTGGGCCTGCAGAGTGTCAGCCCTCGGCCGAGTGAAAAGCTACTCAATGTCGATCGACTTCCCGAGGGCGGACTCAAGGAGAGTGAGGTTTTGGCAGAGCACATAAACGAGCCCGCGTGGCAGGTTGCTATATTCGGTACCTTTGACGTAGAAAACTACGGCGATCTGTTGTTTCCGATCATTGCCGAAGCGGAGCTGGCTCAGCGTCTGGGCTCAGTTAACCTGCATCGTTTTTCCTACAATGCGAAAACCCAACCTGAATGGCCGTATACGGTGACGTCACTGACGGAACTGCCGAGTATTGCCGGTAGCCTGGATGGCGTTCTGATCGGCGGTGGTTTTCTCATCCGCTTCGATAAAGTCGTTGCCCATGGCTATGGCCCGACAACCCGCGACATCCATCACCCTACGGGCTATTGGCTTACACCTGCGCTAATCGCCTTACAGCATGCGGTCCCGGTAATGTGGAATTCCCCCGGGATGCATTGCAACAGTATTCCCACCTGGGCCAGGCCGCTATTGACGATGGCCCTTGAGCAAAGCCAGTACGTGCGAGTACGCGACGCTTTGTCACGTGATGCCCTTGGCGCGCTCACTCACCAGGCCGAGATCGAAGTATTGCCTGATACCGCGTTTGGCTTGCCCCGCTTGATCGATGAGCAGCAACCCTCCAGTGAATTCACTCGCCTGCGTGAGCAAACAGGGCTGACCGGGCCATATATCGTGATTCACGCCATTCACGTGGTGGAATCTTTTGTACAGCTGTTCGAAGACTACCCTGAGGCGTTCCAGCACTATCGGTTTCTGGTTATTCCGATTGGCCCCGTTCTGGGTGACGATCCATCAATCATTGCCAAGCGCCTACCCCATGCCATCACCTTGTCGTTTTGGCCGCAGCCTTTGCTGATGGCTGAAATTCTCAGTCAGGCGCAAGCCGTGATCGGACATAGCTACCATCTGGCGATAACCGCACTGGCGTTTGGCGTCCCGGTGTTTTGCTCGGCGGATCTGACAACGGGCAAATACACGGCGCTGGCTGAATTCGACTCACTCCATGCGTTGCCGGACGTGGTGACCGTCGACCCTCAATGGTTTATTTCGCGTGTGGGGAAAACCAGTCCATCGCCCGCGGCTCGCGCAGCGGCGGATAAGTTGGTTGAGCACTGGGATCGGGTCGCTGCGATCATTCGCCAGGGCAAAACCTCGTCCCAGCCAGTGTTGGGCGCATTTTTGCAAAATCTGCCGAATCTGCTCGAAGCAGCAGTCGAGGGCAGTGATGCATCGCAAGCTGAATGTCCGGTACACCCCGTCGTACCTGAGATCATCAATCCAGCGCAAAACCTGCCAATACAAGAGCTGGCTCAGCAACAACGGATTTTTCAGCTCAGTCAGCAGCTAGTACTAAGTGATGCTAGGGTTCTTGAATTGCAAAATTCCAGTTCATTCCGAATGACCGCACCACTGCGCTCCATCGCGCGTGGCATCAGAAACCTGGCAGCGAATAAGAAAAAATAATGTTAGATCTCTCTCGTCTCAAGCCCGCCGCTCTAAAGGCTCACCCTTTCTCATGGGCTGAAATCGGTAGTCTGTATTCAGTCAAGGATGCCGCAGCGTTGGCACAGTCTTTTCCCCATGATCACTTCAAGACAGTGAGTGGTTACGGGGGCGAAAAAAATTATGACTATGAGGCTCGTGCCTTGGTGGGCATGGGGACTAATACCATTGCTTTTCCCGAAGAGCTGAGCGAAGCGTGGCTGAGTCTGGCGCAAGATCTTGGTTCGGCTGACTATCGGGACGCCATGTCGCGACTGACGGGGATCGATCTGCGCAATGTGCCGATGGAGGTCAACGTGTTTCATTACGGACCTGGCGCCAGCCTGGGAGCCCATCCGGATCTGCCAGACAAATTGGTCACCCATATCCTGTATTTCAATGAGTCATGGAACCGCAACGACGGCGGTTGCCTGAATATTTTACACAGCAATGATCCCGCCTCTGTCGCTGCCGAGATTGAACCCCTGGTTGGCAACTCGGCGATCCTGGTGCGCTCGGATAACTCCTGGCATGCCGTCTCGCAGGTGGTGGGCGGCTGCAGTTCCTCACGCCGCAGCTTGACTGCAACGTTCTATCGCCCTGGCTCCGTCAGCTCCATGTGGTCGCAGGGCGACACTACTCTGTTGCATGGGTACCCACATGGCTGAGCTCGATAGCATCTTGATCGACCGCGACGCGGCCTTGGCCCAGCGAGATTCAGCCATCAATGAACGCGATACCGCGCTGGCAAAGATCGACTTTCTGCAAAATACTCGCTCGTGGCGCATCACCCGACCACTGCGCTCTCTTGTCCGGCTGATGCGTTATGGTTTTACAACTAGGCAAAATCTGCCCGAGACGGTGGGCGCAATCGTGTACCCCGCAGCACCAGAGCCGTTACTGATGCCTGAGGTGGCCCCGGATTTCATAACGGCAGGGCGCCTGGATATTCTCTGCTTCGCCAATATCGATTGGGCCGCACGATTCCAGCGACCACAGCAGTTGATGAGTCAATTTGCGCACAATGGTTATCGGGTGTTTTATGTCGTCCCATCCAGTGTGCCTGAACAAGGACAGCTCTATAGGTTGAGGTCCGTAGCACCGAATATTTTTGAGGTGGCACTGCAGCGCGATGTCCAAGAGGAGTATTACGAAAAAATAGTGACGCCTGAGAATAACCGGATTTACCTGCGAGCCGTTGCTGCGCTAGTAGCCGACATGCAGATAAAAAGCGCTCTCTTGATGATTCACATTGCTTACTGGAGCCCGTTGGCACTCAGTCTGCGATCCGCGCATGGCTGGCGGATCCACTATGACTGTATGGATGACTGGGACGGCTTTCCGAACATCGGCGAACAGCTACTGAGTGAGGAGAAGATCCTGGTTGCCCAGGCTGATCTGGTGACCGTTTCTGCCGCCTCGCTTTATCAGAAGTGGTGCGCCTGTAACGCGCGATGCTTGCTGGTCAGAAATGCAGTAGATTTCGCTTTTTTCCAGCAACACTGTTTTGCCAATGAAGTGCTGAGTGGACTTACCGGGCCTGTGATTGGCTACTATGGTGCCTTGGCGCAATGGCTGGATTATCCATTGTTGGCGGCGTTGGCGGACAGGCGACCAGAGTGGAATTTCATTCTGGTGGGGGATATTTTCGTCGAAGATCTGGCGGGCCTTGAGCACAAGCCCAATGTGCAGTTGCTGGGCAGGAAGCCTTACTCGCAAATGCCACTTTATCTGGACCATTTCGATGCCTGCCTGATCCCCTTCCGGCTCTACAACGTGACGCACGCGGTCGATCCGGTGAAGTTTTATGAGTACATCAGTGCGGGCAAGCCGGTGGTATCCACTCCGCTCAAAGAAATTAGCGTCTATAAGGATCTGCTGTACTTCGCAACCGGGGTCGATGAGTTCATCGAACAGATAGAGTGCGCTTTGGCTGAGTGCGATCTTGCCATGTACAAAAGGCGAGTTGAGCTCGCCCGTGCCAATGACTGGAAGGATCGATTCAATAGCATGCAACTTGCCATCGTCGATCTGTACGAAAAAGTCTCCGTCGTGGTCATTACGTACAACAATTTCAATCTGACGGTTCAATGTGTAAACAGTATTCTGCGTAATACGACGTGGCCCAACTACCAGCTCATTGTTGTCGACAATGGCTCTGACGATGGCACGTGTGACTATCTTGAGCGCCTGCGTCAAGAAGTGCCGTCGGTTAAGATCATCCTGAACCCGGAAAACCGGGGGTTTGCTGCCGCCAACAATCAAGGCTTGCGAGAAGCCAATGGCGACATTCTGCTGCTGCTCAATAATGACACTGTGGTTCCTAAAGGATGGCTGGACCCGTTAGTCCATCATTTAAGAGACTCAAGTATTGGCTTGGTCGGACCGGTCACAAACGCTGTAGGAAACGAAGCGAAAATCAAAGTTTCCTACACCGATATTCAACAGATGCAAGACTTTGCAGATGGTTACACCGAAGCTCACAAGGGACGGCTGTTCGATATTTCGATGCTCGCCATGTTTTGTGTTGCCTTTCGCAGGGATGTCCTGGATGAGGTCGGTTTTCTGGATGAGGCATTCGGTATCGGTATGTTCGAGGATGACGACTACAGTCGTCGCGTGCAGGCTAGTGGCTACCGAACGGTCTGTGCCGAAGATGCGTTTATCCATCATTACGGGCAGGCATCGTTCAGGAAGCTGATCGCCAGTGGCGAATATCAAGCACTCTGGGACAAAAACCAGGCGTACTTCGAAAGCAAATGGGGAGCCTGGCAAGCCCACGTTCATCGCGACGAGCTTGTTCCGGAAAAGACTGGGAGGGGGTAAACCACACCTTGATCAGATGTTCCAGGGGCTGAGTCAGGCAGAGACCGGAAGGCCCGTTGCTAAATGTGATTTCAATGTCCTGGCAAGTCTTCGAGTGTCAAATGAAACGGTCTGGGAGAAAAGCCAAGCCGATCACTGGCGTCCGTATGATGGTCAAATACCAAATTCTGGTTCATGCGCTCCACCAGCGCGCTTGAAAGATGCCGGTAGCGTGGCAGGCACCGCATGATCGAAACAACCATGCTCAATGTCTTCGCGGAGAGGGCCAGTGTTCGCTCCGGACGTCCCTGAGCCTGGAATATTCGTCTCACCATTGCGTGATAAGGCAAGATTTCTCCCCCTGAAAGGTTGTAACCGCCACTTTGCAGGTCAGGAATTCCAATGGCTGACAGACACGCCTGAACCACGTCATCACTATGTACCGGCTGGCGCAATCCGGTACTGCCACCGATCAGCGGGAAGAATCCGAAACGTTGAATGAAGCGTGCTACTTCAGTAATGTTTTTGTCGCGCCCATGTCCGTAGATCATTGTCGGTCGCAGGATCACCCATTCGATTTGTCGTTCGATCGCCCATTTCTCGAGATGCTCTTCTGCACTTATCAAGCGCTGCGCCAAGACCCTTTCTTGGGCGTCAGGCGATGCTTCTTTGGTAAAGCGACTCGTGGATGACAAGACGATAACGCGCTTGACGTTTGTGCTGGCGAGGCGCCCAAGGTAGTCCGGTAAAACCCAGAGGGGAGCAAATGACAGGAAGGTGTCCAGTTCCAGCCCGTGCCAGTGGTCAGCATTTTTCCAGGTAGCGCCGGGGCAGGAAGCTTTGGGTAGCCCCCGAGTAAAGGCGGTTACCTGAATGCCAGCTTGTGCCAGCAATGGCAGTGCGCGTTCACCCAAGAGGCTGGAACCACCTAATATTCCTATCCGCAACTCAGGTCTCTTTCTGTAGGTTCAATACATTGAAAAGCTGGATAACAGCATGGCGAATGACCATCAGGCTGAATCGAAACCAGACCCCGATAACCACGCTGATCCACAAGAGGACAGAGTATTTGCGGCGGAAAAATTTGCTGTAGAAACGCAGGATCCCATGGTGCTTGTGCCACTCGACGAAATAGGGGCGATTACGACTGCAGCCACCGAATACATGAGTTATCTGAGCATCCGGCACGAATAGAACGCTCCAGCCTGCCTGACGGAAACGCATGCACCAATCGAGGTCCTCGCAGTGGAGAAAATAGTGTTCATCCCACAGTCCGACGCTTTCGATAGCTTCGCGCTTGACCAGCATGCAAGCCCCGGAAATGGCTTCAACGACAATGGGGGCGGCAGGTAGAGGCTCCTTATGCAGTAAAAAGTCGGAAAACGCAGATGGGAAAAACGTGGCGAGTCGCGAAAGCCCGAAAGCCCGCATGAAAGCGCGTCTGGGTGTCGGAAACACTCGGCGCCCGCCGGCTTGTTCACTGCCGTCTGGGTTGCACAGAAATCCTCCGACCATACCGATCTCTGGCGACTTGTGCAGAGCCAGTAGCATACGGTCTATGGCATTTACGGCGAGTACGCTGTCCGGATTCAAAAACAATACATTGGGGGCCGCTGACCGGAGGGCGCCTTGGTTGCACGCCACGGCGAAGCCGAGGTTGGTTGCATTGCGTACGATTTGAAGCGAGTCGTCGGTAGTATGGGTTCGCTCCAGCGTCCTCAAACTATCATCGTGGGAGCTGTTATCCACCACAATGATCCTGGAAGCACCGGCGGCAAATGCTGACCCTACACAAGCAACCAATAGTTCACCTGCGTTGTAATTGACGATGATCACATCACACTCGCCATGTAGAGGCGACTTGACCAGTTCATCAATGGTGGGCAGTTCCACTGCTTTCAACTTCATCACTCCATTGGTCAGGCTTGGATGCATATTGGGTTGCAAGTACTTTCAGGTAAATGGCGACTGACTGGAGGCCGACAGGTCTTGGATCTGTAAGATCTGCAAAGGGTACCATCGTATCAGTGGCATTACGCCACTTGTTGTGAAATAAAGCTGGCTACTGAATCGGTAGTCGAAAATCGTACCTTTAGTCAAGTGGTTGGCGACTCTATTGGCCATGATGAAATACAACCTTATCAGGCGGTTGAGGAATACGTAAGGAATGGGCTGTACTCTCAGTTGATTGCTCATTTTTTGTCTTTGTTTGATAGAGATAAAATTCATTTGCAAAGTGCGATGATTTGTAAGCGTCCGAATTACGCATAACCTGGCGCACCGCCGATATCTTCCGGCGGGCAAGTATTGGCACCGTCGATGCAGTACGGCACTTGAGGACACGCCCCAGCGGGCAGTTTCTTTTCGACTTTGATCCGATGATCCCAGCCGTCGCCAAAGTCGTAGAGATAGCTAAACTTCTTTATCCCGTACAACGCTTTGATCAGGGTCTTGCGGGTTTCCGAGTTGACGGGTGGCCCCCATCCATCGGGGTCGGGGATGCCGTAGTTTTCACCGGCTATTTCAAACTCGTGCATATGTCCTCCCTCCTGATTGAGGGCTAATACATTGAATTGAAATGGATCGACCCTGCCATTTGGCGCCGCGTGGCGGTATCCGAGAACATCACGTTGGGCAAATTGCACGCCTACGCCGATTTTTCGACAGTTGAGTCAGCGTCTGGCTGAGCCACGCGTTTAATTGGTCAAGCAGTGGGCTTGTCCGGCTTTGTCGAACGGTTCTTCGTTGATCGGGTGGGTGCCCGCGAATCCCGCTTTCGATGGCATACAGGGCCGCTATCCGTTGCGCCGCCTCGGCGGCAAGTCGTGAAGCCTGGTCTTTATAGACATCGTAAAACTAGCCGCGGGCGTGAGCCCAGCATGCGGCTTCCTGAATGGAGCCCCTGGCACACAGCTGAGCAAAACCGGCGTAGCCGTCAGTCTACAAGATCCCGCTGAAGCTCTTGAGATGAGCACAGGGATGTTGCCCCTTGCGATCCGTCGAGTAGGCAAACCATACCGCCGCCGGCGTCGTGTAACCGGCAGGTCGGTCGTCACGCACGTATGTCCACAAGCGAGCCGTTTTGGTTTTGCCGTTGCCCGGCGCGAGTACGCCAATCGGCGTGCCGTCGGCATGGACTTTATGGCTGCTCATGACGTGACGCTCAAGGGCGTTGATCAGTGGTCGCAGTAACTGACTGCTCTGGCCGACCCAGTCGGCGAGGTTTGAGCGCTCCAGATCCACGCCCTCGCGGGCGTAGATCTCGGACTGGCGATACAAGGGAAGATGATTGACAAATTTGGAGACCAGTACATGGGCCAGTAACCCCGGGCCAGCGAGGCCTCGGGCTATCGGGCGACTCGGTGCTGGCACTTGGGCGATGCGCTCGCAGCAGCCGCAAACCAACTTCGGTCAGACATGGCAGATCACTTTGAAACGTGCCTGACTTGATTGCTCTTAAGGACTTATTTAGAGCAGATATTGAAAAAAATATGGAGTTGGCTGGGCTGGAGTTTTCGGATTGGTTTTAAGATGAAAGTGGTTCGTTGACATAAATTGGCGTGATTTTTAATTGGTTTTTTTTAGATTTATTCAGGTTGAAAAAGTTGCGCTATTGTTTTCGGTTGCAGTTCTAGCCGCATTAACTGGTTGTGGGGTTGAAGAGCTGCGTATCCCACACCACGGGCGCGTCCAATCCAAGAAGATCAGGGCTTAACATGGACAGTTTCCCTTGTCGCAATACGCAATTTATGTGGGTGAATATGTAAAAACACTATTTAAATCATTTGGCTTGATTGTTTTTTGTATTAAATCACAATCTGCGACAGATTTTCTTTGGAATGCTTCCACATGACAGCTCTACGTCAGGATGATTAACGGTGCCTTCACACTGGCAAGTGCCTTAACTGGTTTTGCCCACACGGATGTCCAATACCTATGACCGCCTTTACCTCTCCTGCATGCTGCATCGCCATCGTCGGCGCAGGTTTCAGTGGAACCCTCACGGCCATCAACACGCTTAGAGCCAACCCGGCAATGGGGCTGCGCATTCTGTTAATCGAGAAAACCAGTCAGATCTCTCGTGGTCTTGCCTATCGCTACGATGACGATAATCTCCTGCTCAATGTTCCGGCAGGCAACATGAGCGCCATTGCTGATGAACCCAACGATTTCGTCGCGTTTTGCGAAGAGCTGGATCCAGCCTTCAACGCCAAGTCATTCATTTCGCGCCGGCTGTATGGCGAGTATCTGGAGCAGAAGTTAAAGGACGCCATGGATCAGTACCCCGGTGTCATTTCAATCGTGAATGCGCAAGTGAATGCCGTACATCTTTCTACTGACTGCAAACCTTACCGGCTGCAACTGGAAAACGCTGAAGACGTGATGGCTGATAAGGTTGTGCTGGCGCTAGGTCATTTTTCCCCGAAACTGCCCGCTGGAATTCCAGTCGCAATGAGCAGCCAGGTGGTCAGTGCCCTGGACTTCGCCGCCATCGACGTCCTTGACCGAGATGCACCAGTGGCTGTCCTCGGGATGGGTCATACCGCTATCGATGCGGTGTTCAGGCTGACCAGCTGTAACCCGGGCCGCAAGGTCTACATGATTTCCCGCCGTGGTCTTTTGCCTTTTGGTCACCGCTTCAATCCCCAGCCGCCACGCACCAGCGGATTCCCGTCCTGGCTTGCTTCCCTCCCCATGACCATACGCGCCTATACCCGTGCTGCGCGGAAAGAAGCAAAGGCTCGTGAAGCGGACGGCGGCGACTGGCGGGATATGTTTAATGAGCTTCGCCCTCACACAGCTACCCTATGGAAAAACCTTTCAGACACAGAGAGGGGCAAATTCCTGCAGAGGGTCGTGCCGTACTGGGATATCCACCGCCACCGCCTGGCACCAGCCTCCGAGCGCCGCATTAAGCAGCTGATCGAATCGGGGCAGGTTGTTCAACTGGCTGGCAGGGTAAGGGGGGTAGAGAAATTCTGTTCGGGCCTTCGGATCGATGTAGCGCTCAGAGGTCATCAAGGCGTAAGTAGCATCGAGGTCGGCGCTCTGATTAATGGAACCGGCCCCAGCTACGATATCGCAGCTGTGGATCAGCCTATTCTCAATCAATTGCTACGTGATGGCTTGATCAAACAGGATCGACAGAAAATCGGACTTGAGGTGGATGAGCATTACCAGCTCATTACGGCGGGCAGTGATTCGTTGCGCGGGCTGCACTACATCGGCCCGATGCTCAAAGCAAAGTATTGGGAGGCAATAGCAGTCCCGGAGCTTCGCATCCACGCGCAACAGCTTGGCCAAGGGTTGGCGAGCCAGCCCTTCACGAGGATATGTGTTGTTACCCAGCCAGCATCGGATAGGTAAACAGCCCAAAGTGCAGCAGGTTCAGGCCGAAATGGGTGGCGATGGCCGCACCCAAGCCACCAAAACGGTAGGCCAGACCATAGCCGACCCCTGCCAGCCCCGCCAGTAACACCCATTGCCAGCCCGCGCCCAAGTGAGCGAGGCCAAATAGCAGCGAGGCGAGCAGCAGCGCGAGGTTTTCGCCGTAGGGCAGGTGTTTGAAATGCCGGCTCAAACCGCCCTGGATGTAGCCGCGGAACAGCGCTTCTTCCACCAGGGTGACCAACAGCAGGTTGTTCAAGACCCACAGCCAGGCTTGGTCCGGCCATTTTGGCGCCCAACTGATCACACCCAACAAAAAGGCGCCGCCGAGGGCGAGCACGACACTCAAGGTCATGGCGAGGGCGGTGGCGTAAATCGACAGCCGCAGTGAGCGCCGACCGACAATCCACGGGCAGACCAGCAACAACCAGAAACCTATTAGCGGCTTGTCCTGGTTCAAATACATGGAAAACGGCACGGCATTGTCGGTGAACCGTTGCGGGTCGATGCCGCGACCGTTGTAGAAACCCGGCAGCCAATGCATCGCCAGCGCCAGGGCCAGGATGATGAACAAACCATGGCCGATGTAGCGGCCGGCCTGGATCTTTTGCTGGCGTACGGCGAAACCGGCTAACAACAGCAATGCGACGGAAATCGCGGCGAGCCAGCCGAGATGGCCGTAGGTCAGCGCGATTGCATAGCCGATGGAGAGGAGTGCCAGGTGGAGCCATGGCAGAGCGAGCATAAAGAGTCCTTAAGGCTGAAAGCTTCTGTGGCGAGGGGGCTTGCCTGTGGCTAGGGGGCTTGCCTGTGGCGAGGGGGCTTGCCCCCGTTGGGCCGCGCAGCGGCCCCCCGCTTTTCCTCAATACACCCTCGTCCGAATTACGACTGCTGCGCAGCCGAACGGGGGCAAGCCCCCTCGGCACAGGGTTGCAGGTGCTTTGAAGGGCGCGATTATAAGGATGTAAACCGCACAAACAAAAACACCGCCCGAAGGCGGTGTCTCTGTCAGCAACGATGCCTATGAGGCAATCAACTGCCGCAACACGTAATGCAAAATCCCCCCGGCCTTGAAGTACTCCACTTCATTGAGCGTATCGATCCGGCACAACACCTCGATCTTCTCGCTGCTGCCGTCTTCACGGGTGATGACCAGCGTCAGGTTCATGCGCGGTGTTACTTCAACGCCGGTCAGACCCAGAATATCCACAGTCTCCTTGCCGGTCAGGTTCAGGCTCTTGCGGTTCTGATCCAGCTTGAACTGCAACGGCAACACGCCCATGCCCACCAGGTTGGAACGGTGAATCCGTTCGAAGCTCTCGGCGATCACCGCCTTCACCCCCAGCAGATTGGTGCCCTTGGCGGCCCAGTCGCGGCTCGACCCGGTACCGTATTCTTGCCCGGCGATCACCACCAACGGCGTGCCCGACGCTTGATAACGCATGGCGGCGTCGTAGATCGGCAGGCGCTCGCCCGTCGGAATGTAAATGGTGTTGCCACCTTCTTCGCCGCCAAGCATTTCGTTACGGATGCGGATGTTGGCGAAGGTGCCGCGCATCATCACTTCATGGTTGCCGCGACGCGAGCCATAAGAGTTGAAGTCCCTTGGTTCCACGCCTTTCTCGCGCAGGTAATGCCCGGCCGGGCTGTCGGCCTTGATGTTGCCGGCGGGGGAGATGTGGTCGGTGGTCACCGAATCGCCGAGCAGCGCCAGCACGTTGGCTTTCTTCACGTCCTGGATCACCGGCAACGGCCCGCCGATGTCATCAAAGAACGGCGGATGCTGGATGTAGGTCGAATCCTCCTGCCACACATAAGTCGCCGCCTGCGGCACTTCAATCGCCTGCCACTGTTCGTCTCCGGCAAACACCTCGGCGTATTCCTTGTGGAACATCGCGGTGTTGACCTGATTCACCGCGTCGGCAATCTCTTTGGTGCTCGGCCAGATGTCGCGCAGATACACCGGGTTGCCGTTCTGGTCATTGCCCAGGGGTTCGCTGCTGATATCGATGCGCACCGTGCCGGCCAGCGCATAAGCGACAACCAGGGGCGGGGAGGCCAGCCAGTTGGTTTTCACCAGCGGATGCACCCGGCCTTCAAAGTTGCGGTTACCGGACAGCACCGAGGCCACGGCCAGATCGGCTTTCTGAATCGCTTTCTCGATCGGCTCCGGCAACGGCCCGGAGTTGCCGATACAAGTGGTGCAGCCGTAGCCAACCAGGGCAAAACCCAGTTCATCGAGGTATTGGGTCAGGCCTGCCGCTTTGTAATAGTCGGTGACCACTTTCGAGCCCGGCGCCAGGGAGCTCTTGACCCACGGTTTGCGTTTCAGGCCTTTCTCGATGGCTTTCTTCGCCACCAGTCCGGCCGCCATCATCACACTCGGGTTGGAGGTGTTGGTGCAGGAGGTGATCGCGGCGATCACCACCGCACCGTTCTTCAGGCGATAGGTGTGGCCTTCAGACTCGTAGTCCGCCTCGCCGATCAGGTCGGCGTTGCCCACCGCGACGCCACCGCCGCCTTCACTTTCCAGGCGACCTTCTTCTTTGCTGGTGGGTTTGATCTGCAGGCCGAGGAAATCGCTGAAGGCCTGGGCGACGTTCGGCAGCGAGACGCGATCCTGCGGGCGTTTGGGCCCGGCGAGGCTGGCTTCGACGCTGGCCATGTCCAGTTCCAGGCTGTCGGTAAAGATCGGTTCCTTGCCCGGCAGGCGCCACAGGCCCTGGGCCTTGGTGTAGGCCTCAACCAGTTTGACCACTTCGGGTGGGCGGCCGGACAGGCGCAGGTAGTCCAGTGTCACGTCGTCCACCGGGAAGAAGCCGCAGGTGGCGCCGTATTCCGGGGCCATGTTGGCGATGGTCGCGCGGTCGGCCAACGGCAGATCGGCGAGGCCGTCACCGTAGAACTCGACGAATTTGCCGACCACGCCTTTCTTGCGCAGCATCTGCGTAACCGTCAGCACCAGGTCGGTGGCGGTGATGCCTTCCTTGAGCTTGCCGGTGAGTTTGAAGCCAATCACTTCCGGGATCAGCATCGACACCGGTTGGCCGAGCATCGCTGCTTCCGCTTCGATCCCGCCCACGCCCCAGCCGAGCACGCCGAGGCCGTTGATCATGGTGGTGTGGGAGTCGGTGCCGACCAGGGTGTCGGGGAACGCGTAAGTGCGGCCGTCCTCGTCCTTGGTCCAGACCGTGCGCCCGAGGTATTCCAGGTTGACCTGGTGACAGATCCCGGTGCCCGGCGGCACCACGCTGAAGTTGTCGAAGGCACTCTGGCCCCAGCGCAGGAAGGCGTAACGCTCGCCGTTGCGCTGCATTTCGATGTCGACGTTCTGTTCGAAGGCGCTGGAACTGGCGAATTTGTCGACCATTACGGAGTGGTCGATCACCAGATCCACCGGGGACAGCGGGTTGATCCGCTGTGGATCGCCGCCAGCCTTGGCCATGGCGGCGCGCATGGCGGCCAGATCGACCACGGCGGGCACGCCGGTGAAGTCCTGCATTAATACCCGGGCCGGGCGGTATTGGATTTCGCGGTCGGAGCGGCGCTCCTTGAGCCACGCGGCAATTGCCTTGAGGTCGGCGCCGGTGACGGTTTTTTCGTCCTCCCAGCGCAGCAGGTTTTCCAGCAGCACTTTCAACGACATTGGCAGCTTGTCGAGATCACCGAGGCTCTTGGCAGCGTCGGGCAGACTGAAATAGTGGTAGGTCTTGTCGTCGACTTGCAGGGTTTTAAGGGTTTTCAGGCTATCGAGGGACGGCATTTGAAATGACTCCTTTGGGTCCGCACGGCTACGGACTGACGGGACAAACAGAGCCTTTAACCTAGCCCTGTTTTAAGTAGCTGGCTAATAACTGGACTCTATCGACAAGTCCAAGGTTCCGAACTCAGCTATCATGCGCCGGTTTTCGTGACAGGCTTTGCTACAGGGCAAGTTTGCGCATCGATCATTGCCGATTGCCCAGGAGATTCAATGAACACCCTCTTTATGCACTGCCGGCCGGGCTTCGAAGGCGAAGTCTGTTCCGAGATTTCCGAACACGCCGCACGGCTGAACGTGGCCGGTTATGCCAAGGCCAAGACCGCCAGCGCCTGCGCCGAATTCATCTGCACCGAAGAAGACGGTGCCGCGCGCCTGATGCGTGGCCAGCGTTTCGCCGAGCTGATCTTCCCGCGCCAATGGGCGCGCGGGATGTTCATTGACCTGCCGGAAACCGACCGCATCAGCGTGATCCTCGCGCACATCGTCGACTTCCCGGTATGTGGCAGCCTGTGGCTGGAAATGGTCGACACCAACGATGGCAAGGAACTGTCGAACTTCTGCAAGAAGTTCGAAGGCCACCTGCGCAAGGCGCTGATGGCCGCCGGCAAACTGGTGGAAGACGCCAGCAAGCCGCGTCTGTTGCTGACCTTCAAGAGTGGCCGCGAAGTGTTTGTCGGCCTGGCCGAGTCGAACAACTCGGCGATGTGGCCGATGGGCATTCCGCGCCTCAAGTTCCCGCGTGACGCGCCAAGCCGTTCGACCCTGAAGCTGGAAGAGGCCTGGCACCATTTCATCCCTCGCGACCAGTGGGACGAGCGCCTGCACAGCGACATGACCGGCGTCGACCTCGGCGCCGCGCCGGGCGGCTGGACCTGGCAGCTGGTCAACCGTGGCATGCTGGTGACCGCCATCGACAACGGCCCGATGGCCGAAAGCCTGATGGACACCGGCCTGGTGCAGCACTTGATGGCCGACGGTTTCACCTTCAAGCCGCGCCAACCGGTGGACTGGATGGTGTGCGACATCGTTGAGAAACCGGCGCGCAACGCCGCGATGCTCGAAGAGTGGATCGGCGAAGGGCATTGCCGCGAAGCGGTGGTCAACCTCAAGCTGCCGATGAAACAGCGTTACGCGGAAGTGAAGCGTTTGCTCGAGCGCATCGCCGAGGGGTTCAAGGAGCGCGGGATCAAGGTTGAGATCGGCTGTAAGCAGCTGTACCACGACCGTGAAGAAGTGACCTGCCATTTGCGCCGGATTGATGTAAAGAAACCCAAGTCCCGCTGATTCGTACGCCGATCGTTCCTACGCTCTGCGTGGGAATGCATCCCGTGACGCTCTGCGTCACATCCGAAAGCGGAACGCGGAGCGTCCCCGGCGGCATTCCCACGCGGAGCGTGGGAACGATCAGGCGATCAGCCGTAGATGACCGAACACCCGGCAATGCGCGACAATGCCGGCCAGTTTCAGGAGTGAATCATGAGTGAAATGATTGATACGCCGGTAGACGGCACCCTCGACGCCACCGGCCTCAACTGCCCGGAGCCGGTGATGATGCTGCACCAGCACATCCGTGACCTGGCGCCCGGTGGCTTGCTGAAGGTGATCGCCACCGACCCGTCGACCCGTCGCGATATCCCCAAGTTTTGCGTGTTCCTCGACCATGAACTGGTCGGCCAACACGAAGAGGCAGGCACCTACCTCTACTGGATCCGCAAGAAACTCGCTTAACCCATCGACTTGCTGATGCGGATCCGCTTGCGCGCACTGCGCGCCAGGCGGATCGACAGCATCAGCGCCGCGCAACTCAAGCCCACGATCAAACCCTGCCACAGCCCGCTCGGGCCACTCGGCGCGCCGAGCCAGTCAGTCAGGCCCAGGGCGTAGCCCACCGGCAAACCAATCCCCCAATAGGCGAACAAGGTCAGGATCATCGTCACCCGCGTGTCCTGATAGCCGCGCAACGCACCCGCTGCCGTGACCTGGATCGCATCGGAAAACTGAAACAGCGCCGAATACACAATCAACATCGCCGCGACATGAATCACCGTCGGGTCTGTCGTGTAGATGGTTGCAATGTGTTCGCGCAGCAAAAACATCATGCTCGCCGACAGGCAGGCATAGGCCAACGCGCTGCCCATGCCGACACCGGCGGCGAAGCGTGCCTCCCGTGGTTCATTGCGACCGAGTGCCTGGCCGACGCGCACGGTGACGGCCATGCCCAGTGAGTAAGGAATCATGAACACCAGGGAGCTGACGTTCAGCGCGATCTGGTGCCCGGCGACGACGGTCGCGCCAAGGCTGCCGATCAGCAGGGCGATCACCGCGAAGATGCTCGATTCGGCGAACACCGCGATACCGATCGGCAGGCCGATGCCCAGCAGGCGTTTGATCACCGACCACTGTGGCCAGTCGAAGCGGCTGAACAGTTCACTTTTCTGGTAGGCGGGGGCCCAGTGGGTATAGGCCACCATGCCGAGGGCCATGAACCACATGACAATCCCCGTCGCCCAGCCACACCCGGCGCCGCCCATGGCGGGCACCCCGAAGTGACCATAAATGAACACGTAATTGAGCGGGATGTTCAGCGCCAGGGCACACAGACCGAGGATCATCGCCGGGCGCGTGCGGCCCATGCCGTCGCTGAAGCAGCGCAACACGTGATAGAACGCGACCGCAGGCAAACCGGCGGCAATGCCGTGCAGGTATTGCATGCACGGGCCGATCAGTTCCGGATCGACTTTCATCAGGTGCAGGATCGGTTCGGCAGCGATGAGCATGACAGTCGCCATCAAACCCACCACCAGCGCCAGCCACAGAGCCTGGCGCACAATCGGGCCGATTTCGCTGTGGGTGCCGGCGCCGAAGCGCTGGGCGACTTTCGGTGTGGTCGCCAGCAGCGTGCCGGTCATCAACAGAAACACCGGCACCCAGATCGAGTTGCCCAGCGCCACGGCCGCCAGGTCTCGCGGCCCGACCCGACCAGCCATCACCGCATCGACGAAGCCCATGGCGGTGGTCGCCAGTTGCGCGATCATGATCGGCAGCGCCAGGGCGAACAGGGTTTTCAGCTCCAGACGAATCCGGGCAGGGCGGGTGAGGGCGGTTGCAGCGGGGCGATCAGTCACGGAATTCAAGGGCGAAGCGTCCAGGGGTATTTGATGCGCGAGGGCGGCGCATTCTACCTGCTGACGCGCCAGTCAGGAAAAGAGCTGTGTTAGGGATTTGTAATCCGTGTCGACGTTTCGCCATCCCTCGCCACACAGGCATGCGGCGATCCTGAATACTCGCTGGCCGATCCCACCTTCTGCGCCTAAACTGCCGATCCGCCAAAGGAGCCTCGCCATGCTGATTGTTGCCGATGAAAATATCCCGCTGCTTGATGCCTTCTTCGAAGGTTTCGGCGAAATTCGCCGGGTGCCGGGGCGTTCCATTGACCGTGCGACGGTTGAACAGGCCGATGTGCTGCTGGTGCGTTCGGTGACCAACGTCAACCGCGCCTTGCTCGAAGGCAGCAACGTGAAGTTTGTCGGCACGTGCACCATCGGCACCGATCACCTGGACCTGGATTACTTCCAGCAGGCCGGCATCACCTGGTCCAGCGCCCCCGGCTGCAATGCCCGGGGCGTGGTCGACTATGTGCTCGGCAGCCTGCTGACCCTCGCCGAAATCGAAGGCGCCGACCTGAATCAGCGCACCTACGGTGTCGTCGGTGCCGGTGAAGTGGGCGGGCGGTTGGTCAAGGTCTTGCAAGGTCTGGGCTGGAACGTGCTGGTCTGCGATCCGCCACGGCAAGCGGCGGAGGGCGGCGAATTTGTCAGCCTCGAACAGATCATCGAGCAGTGCGACGTCATCAGCCTGCACACCCCGTTGAAGAAGCATGGCGCGCAATCGACCTGGCATCTGTTCGACAAACCCCGGTTGAACCGACTCAAACCCGGCACCTGGCTGATCAACGCCAGCCGTGGGCCGGTGGTGGATAACGCCGCCCTGCGTCAGGTGTTGCTGCAACGTGAAGACCTGCAAGCGGTGCTGGACGTTTGGGAGGGCGAACCCGAGGTCGACGTGGCGCTGGCTGACCTCTGCGTGCTGGCGACCCCGCACATCGCCGGTTACAGCCTCGACGGCAAACAGCGCGGCACGGCGCAGATCTATCAGGCGTATTGCGATTTCCTCGGTCAACCGGCCCAGGTCAGCCTCAGCGATTTGCTGCCGGCGCCGTGGTTGTCCCACGTGACCTTGCACGCGGACAGTGACCCGGCCTGGGCGCTGGCAATGGTGTGCCGCGGCGTGTACGACCCGCGCCGCGACGATGCCGATTTTCGCCGCAGCCTTGTCGGTAATGTGAACGAGCAGCGCGCGGCGTTCGATGCGTTGCGCAAGCATTATCCGGCGCGCCGGGAGATTGATGGGTTGCAGGTGCGGATTGAAGGGGATTCGCCGGTGTTGCGCCAGATCGTGGCGGCGTTGGGCGCCACATCAATCTAGGGACCGCGTTGGCCCTTTCGCGGGCAAGCCTCGCTCCTACAGCGAGCCGCGCCGCAATCTCCTGACGAACACCCATAAAAAACCCGGCCAACCTGGGCCGGGTCAAGAAGACGGTGGCTATATCACTTTTGTTCGGCAGGCTTGACCAATCGCTGTTCCAGTTCACGGCACGCGTCCTGGATCATGTCTTCAGTGATCGGAACTTCGCGCCCATCCTTATCGATAATCGAGCAACCCAGAGACTGGTCGGGCTGTGTGCGGATCACTTGAATCTTGTCTTCGCTGCTGTTTTGCAAGGACATGGCCTGTCTCCTCATCAGGTTGTGTGCTTACTCTGAATCCGCCATGTGACCGGGCTGTGACAACTCCCTGCGATCTTCCGGACGGCAATACCAGTCCATCAGAAATGCTTGAACCTTGCCACCCGGACATTAGACCAATAGCGTCTAGCCGCTAGTCTTGGCGAGCATAATTAACCTGACTCATTGTGATTTACAGAGTTCCACCCCATTGAGTGTGTAGGCTGGCCCTATCCATCGCTTGGGCTGCGAACCTGGATGAACCCGATGCTCTCTTCCCGTCACCGCCGTGCCCTGCGCCTGACCCGTCATTTTCTTGCGCCGTATCGCTGGCCGGCGCTGGGTGCCTTGCTCGCGTTGATCGTCACGGCAGGCATTACCTTGTCCATGGGGCAGGGTATTCGCCTGTTGGTGGATCAGGGCTTCATGACGCAGTCGGCACACCTGCTTAACCAGACGATTGGCTTGTTCATGTTGCTGGTGCTCGGTCTGGCCGTCGGCACTTTCGCGCGTTTTTATCTGGTGTCGTGGATCGGCGAGCGGGTTGTCGCGGATATTCGCCGGCAGGTGTTCAATCATCTGGTTTACCTGCATCCGGGGTTCTATGAAGACAATCGCAGCTCCGAGATCCAGTCGCGCCTGACGGCCGACACCACGCTGTTGCAATCGGTGATTGGCTCGTCGCTGTCGCTGTTTTTGCGCAATCTGCTGATGGTGATCGGCGGGATCGTGCTGCTGTTTATCACCAATCCCAAGCTCACCAGCATTGTGGTGATTGCCTTGCCCTTGGTGGTCGCACCGATCCTGATCTTCGGTCGCCGGGTACGCAGCCTGTCACGCCTGAGCCAGGACCGGATTGCCGACATCGGCAGCTACGTCGCCGAAACTCTCGGCCAGATCAAAACCGTGCAGGCCTATAACCATCAAGTCCAGGACGAGCGACGTTTCGCGGTGACCGTGGAAGAGGCGTTCAACACCGCGCGCAAGCGCATCTTCCAGCGGGCCTGGCTGATAACCCTGGTGATCGTGCTGGTGCTCGGGGCGGTCGGGGTGATGTTGTGGGTAGGCGGCATGGACGTAATTGCCGGGCGGATTTCTGCGGGTGAACTGGCGGCATTTGTCTTCTACAGCCTGATCGTCGGTAGCGCTTTCGGCACCTTGAGCGAAGTGATCGGCGAGTTGCAGCGCGCGGCCGGTGCGGCGGAGCGGATAGCCGAATTGTTGCGCTCGGAAAACATCATCCAGCCGCCGACCACGGGGTTGGTGACCTTGCCCGAGCGGGTCAAGGGCAATCTGGAATTGCAGGGTGTGCGCTTTTCCTACCCGTCGCGTCCCGAAAGCTTTGCTGTCGATGGCTTGAGTCTGACGATCAACGCGGGGGAAACCCTGGCGCTGGTCGGGCCATCCGGCGCGGGCAAGTCCACCGTGTATGACTTGCTGCTGCGGTTTTATGATCCTGCCGACGGGCGCATCCTGCTCGACGGTGTGCCGCTGACTCAGCTCGATCCGCTGGACTTGCGCCGCTGCTTCGCCCTGGTCTCGCAAACCCCGGCGCTGTTCTTCGGCAGCATCGAAGAAAACATCCGCTACGGCAATCCCACCGCGACCTTGGCCCAGGTCCAGGAAGCCGCCAAAATCGCCTACGCCCACGACTTTATCGAACAAATGCCCAACGGCTACCAGACCCACCTCGGCGACGGCGGCCTCGGTCTGTCCGGCGGCCAGCGCCAACGCCTGGCCATCGCCCGGGCGTTGCTGGTGGACGCGCCGATCCTGCTGCTGGACGAGGCCACCAGTGCCCTCGACGCCCAAAGCGAACACCTGATCCAACAAGCCCTGCCTAGCTTGATGAAAAACCGCACCACCCTGGTCATCGCCCACCGCCTGGCCACGGTGAAAAACGCGGATCGGATTGCGGTGATGGACCAAGGGAAACTGGTGGCAGTGGGCACGCACCAGGAACTGGTGGCGAGTAACGCGTTGTATGCGCGGCTGGCGGCGTTGCAGTTCAACGACGGCAAGGCCGAATTCGATCTTCACGCGTAGGCGCTGTGTAGGCGCGTAGGAGCTGTCGAGTGAAACGAGGCTGCGATCTTTTGATCTTGAATGGAAGCTGCCGGGACCCGTTTGTTCGGGCATCATGTCGCCTTGATCGAGATGCCTGGATGAGGATATGAGTCGCTACCAACCACCGCTGACCCTGACTACAAGAATACTGGCGCTGATCGCCGAGATCAGTGAGCAGATCGGTCAGCTTTCGGCTGTCGGGGATAGTCGGCAGACACCTCAACTGCGCCGGGGTAATCGTATTCGCACGATTCAGGCGTCCCTGGCGATCGAGAACAATACCCTCAGCATTGAGCAGGTAACGGCTGTTTTAGCCGGGCAACGAGTACTGGGTTTGCCACGGGAAATCCAGGAAGTACGCAATGCCTTTGCGACCTACGAAGCCATGCCGGGCTGGCGGCCGGGCAATCGGTCCGATTTGCTTCGTGCCCATAAGCTGTTGATGCACGGGCTGATAGATGATAGCGGCCAGTTTCGCCAAGCGGGTGTCGGCATTTACCGGGGCGACCAACTGGTTCATATGGCCCCGCCACCGAGTCGCGTCGGGCACTTGATGGATGACTTGCTCGCTTGGTTGGGTGGCTCTGACTGGCATCCGCTGATCATCAGCTGTGTGTTTCATTACGAATTCGAATTTATCCATCCCTTTGCCGATGGCAATGGACGGATGGGGCGGCTCTGGCAGACTTTGATCCTCAGTCAGTGGCGACCCGTGTTGGCGTATTTGCCGGTTGAAGCGGTGATTCGTGAGCAGCAGGATGCCTATTACGCTGCGCTGTCGGCGGCCGACCAGATGGCCGAGTCGACGCCTTTTGTTGAATTCATGCTCCAGGCATTGAGTCTCGCGCTCGCCGAAGCAGCGCGGAGCGAACCGATGACCGACCAAGTAACCGACCAAGTAACCGACCATGTAGCAAAATTGCTTCGGGTGCTCCATGACGGCAGCTCACTCAAGGTCAATGAGTTGATGGCAGAGGTCGGACTGGCTCACAAGGCGACCTTTCGAGCTAACTACCTCAAGCCCGCATTAGCCGCCGGTTTGATCGAAATGACTGATCCCGACTCACCTAAGAGTCCAGCTCAACGGTACCGCCTGACCAAAACCGGCAAGACGTTCGTACGAGCAGGATCGGCGTAGGCGCGGTGTAGGAGCTGTCGAGTGAAACGAGGCTGCGATCTTTTGATCTTCGCTTCTAACGCGCTATAAAAAAGCCCGCATCAATCGATGCGGGCATTTTTTTAGGAGCAGATCAAAAGATCGCAGCCTTCGGCAGCTCCTGCGTGACCGGCATTACCGGTCACTGATCATCAAAATACCGCTCATGCCAATCCACCAGCGGTTGCGGCGAGTTCAGCTTCTGGCCGTAGATCACCGAGTACGACAGCACGTTTTGCACGTACTGGCGGGTTTCGTCGAACGGGATGCTTTCCACCCACACGTCGAAGCTCAGGTGATCAGCGCCACGCAGCCACTGGCGCACGCGGCCGGGGCCGGCGTTGTAGGCGGCGGAGGCGAGGACGCGGTTGCCGTTGAACTGGCTGTGGACCTGACTCAGGTAGGCGGCGCCGAGCTGGATGTTCTTGTCCGGGTCGAGCACTTGCTGCGGCGAAGCCAGGGGGATGCTGAACTTGCGCGCGGTTTCCTTGGCGGTGCCGGGCATCAGCTGCATCAGGCCGCTGGCGCCGACGCCGGAACGGGCGTCGTCCATGAAGGCACTTTCCTGGCGAGTGATGGCGAACACCCAGCTCGAATGCAGGCCACGGACCTTGGCTTCACGCACCAGGGTTTCGCGGTGGGCCATCGGGAAGCGGATGTCCAGGTCGTCCCAGTACTGCGCCTGGCTGATGGTGCGGATCGCCGGGAAGTACCATTTCAGGTCATAGGCCAGCTTGGCCTGGGCGACCATCTCGTCACGGTTGAAATGACGGCTGACGTGGTACCACTCGCGACGACCGTCGACGATCTGCCCACGGGCGTGGAATTCCAGGGCGCGACGTATGCCGGGGGTGTTGCGCACCTTGTTGATGATCGCCTGGCTGAGCACCAACGGCTTGTTCATCAGCGAGTAGGGCAATTGCGAACGGTCGGCGGCGAGGAAGCCGTAGAAATCACGTTCGCGGGCGAGGCCTTTGTAAAGCGTCTGCGCTTCCGGGTTCTGCGGTTGCGCCAGTTCCAGGCTGCGGGCCTGCCAGTAGCGCCAGCGGTTGGTGATGGCCAGGTCCTGCGGCAAACGACGGGTCAACTGATAGGCGTCGTCCCAACGGGCCAGACGCAAGAGCAGGCGCAGGCGCCATTCCGACACGGTGTTGTCGCGCAGTTCCGGGTCGTACTTGGTCATCACGTCCAGCGCGCGGGGGTCGAAACGCCGGGCGAGGGTCAGGCCGATTTCCCGGGCAATGGCGACTTTTTCATCGCGGGAGAAGTGCATGCTACTGGCGTAACCGTCGAGCAGGTCCATGGCCTTGTCCGGGTCCTGCTTGGCCAGGCGGCGCAAGCCGAGGCTGACAATGTCGGACATCGGTTCATCGGCCGGGCTGAATCGCGACGGCTGATTGAGCAGTTCGGGTTTCTGCGCCACATCCACCAACAAGCGACCGCGCGGGGCGAGGGTGGTCAGGCCGCTTACCAGGCTGTTGGCCAGCGGGTAATTGCGTGCCTGAGCTGCCAGTTTGGTGCGTTCCCAGCGTTTCTGTTCGGTCAATTGACCTTCGGCGGCCCAGATCCCGAACAAGCCATCACAGGCCGCGGGTTGGGATTTGCCGGTCAGCCAGAGTTTGTCGGCATTGGCGTAACCGACAGCTTTCTGGTTATGCCCGATCTGATACTGCGCATTCAGGCAGTCCAGTTCGGTGAAGTTGAGCTTGGGGTCGTAATACTTGACGAAGGTCGCCCAGTCACCGCGATCCGCCAGCCAGCGCAACCAGCGTAGTTTCATCCAGTTGGCCTGGGGCAGGTCCCCGTGTTCGGCGAGGAATTTCTCGATTTCGGCATTGCTCGCGGTTTTCAGGCGCGCGGTCAGTTCGTCATAGGCGAGGTATGGTTCCAGCGGATAATCGCTGAGTGCCTGGCTATAGCGAAAATAAGGCTCGGAATCGCCTTTGGCCAAGGCACGCTTGGCTTCATCGTAATACTGGCGTTGGGTGGACAGGTCGACCGCCTGGACTGATTGAGCGGCAGTGGCAGAAAGAAGAAAACACGATAAAAGACTGAAAAGGCGACTGCGCATGAGACATCCGGGCAGAAAAATCATGACAAGTGCTGACAGGGCCGGCACTGAATAATCTGTAGCTTAGCCTTTTGCCAGCAATGGGCGAAAGCTTTGCCGGCCTGTCGGTGCAAGATCGCAACAATTGTCATGCAGAGTGCTACACAGGTGAAATTGCCGGCCTTCTGAAGCCTCAAGTCAGGTAGAATGCGCGCCCGGTTTTTGGAGAAGCTCATGACCCTGCTCAAATTCAGCGATGTGTCCCTTGCTTTCGGCTCTACGCCGTTGTTGGACAAGGTGTCCTGGCAGATCGCCCGTGGTGAGCGGGTGTGCATCATCGGCCGCAACGGCACTGGCAAGTCCAGCATGATGAAGCTCGTCAAGGGCGACCAGAAGCCCGATGACGGCTCTGTTTGGCGTTCACCTGGCCTCAAGATTGGCGAATTGCCGCAAGAACTGCCGGTAGCCGACGAGCGGACCGTGTTCGACGTGGTGGCTGAAGGCCTGGACGGTGTCGGCGAGCTGCTTGCGCAGTATCACCACCTGAGCCAGAACATCGTCACCGACGCCGACCTGGACAAACTGATGCACGTCCAGCACGACCTCGAAGCCCGCGACGGCTGGCGTTTGCAGCAATTGGTCGACAGCACCTTGAGCCGTCTGCAATTGCCCGCCGACAAAACCCTCGCCGAATTGTCCGGCGGCTGGCGTCGCCGCGTCCTGCTGGCCCAGGCCCTGGTTTCCGAGCCGGACCTGCTGCTGCTCGACGAACCGACCAACCACCTGGACATCGGTGCGATCGCGTGGCTCGAAGAAGCGCTGAAGGATTTCCAGGGCGCCGTGCTGTTCATCACGCACGACCGTTCCTTCCTGCAGAACCTCGCCACCCGCATCCTCGAACTGGATCGCGGCGGCCTGATCGACTGGAACGGCGACTACGCCAGTTTCCTCGTGCACAAAGAAGCCTCGCTGGCCGCTGAAGACACCGCCAACGCGCTGTTCGACAAGAAACTGGCCCAGGAAGAAGTCTGGATCCGCCAGGGCATCAAGGCGCGCCGCACCCGTAACGAAGGCCGCGTCCGCGCCCTGAAAGCCCTGCGCAATGAGCGCAGCGAGCGTCGTGAGCGCACCGGCAAGGCCAACATTCAGCTCGATACCGCTGACAAGTCCGGCAAGCAGGTGATGGTCCTCGAGAACGTGAGTTTCGCTCACCCGGGCGGCCCGTTCCTGATTAAGGACTTCTCGATGGTCCTGCAGCGCGGCGACCGTATCGGTCTGCTGGGCGCCAACGGTACCGGCAAGACCACTTTGCTGAAACTGATGCTCAACGGTCTGCAGCCCACCAGCGGCACCGTGGAAGAGGGCACGCGCATCGACGTGGCCTACTTCGACCAGTTGCGCCATCAGCTGGACCTGGAAAAGACCGTGATCGACAACGTGGCCGAAGGTCGCGACTTCATCGATATCGATGGTCAGAGCCGTCACGTGCTGAGCTACCTCGGCGACTTCCTGTTCAGCCCGCAGCGTGCCCGCACGCCGGTCAAGGCGCTGTCCGGTGGTGAGCGTGCCCGCTTGCTGTTGGCCAAATTGTTCAGCAAGCCAGCGAACCTGCTGGTCCTCGACGAACCGACCAACGACCTCGATGTGGAAACACTCGAACTGCTGGAAGAGGTCTTGCTGACCTTCAACGGCACCGTGCTGATGGTCAGCCACGACCGGGCATTCCTCGACAACGTGGTCACCAGCACCCTGGTCTTCGAAGGTGAAGGCAAGGTTCGCGAATACGTCGGTGGTTATCAGGACTGGCTACGTCAGGGCGGCTCGCCGCGCCTGCTGGGCGTGACCGAGAGCAAGTCCGGCAAGGCCGACCTGACCTCCGCGGTCGTGACCGCCGAAGCTGCACCTGTTGCTGCGATGGAAGCGCCGGTGGCGAAGAAGAAACTCAGCTACAAGTTGCAGCGTGAGCTGGAAATGTTGCCGGGCCAGATCGAAGCCATGGAACAGCAGATTGCGACGGTTGAAGCGCAGATGGCCGACGCCGGTTTCTACCTGCGTCCGGCTGCCGAGAGCGCGGCAGTGATTGCTCAGCTTGAGCAATTGCAGGCTGAACTCGAGGTGATGGTCGAGCGTTGGGCCGAGCTGGATGCCTGATTGATCCTGCGGCAATAAAAAAGCCCGACCTCGGTTACTCGAGTGTCGGGCTTTTTGTAGGAGCTGCCTTCGACAGCTCCAACAGGGGCAACGGGTTTCAGCTTTTGATCAGGCGTACGGCGAGTACATCACACGGCGCACCGTGCAGCACGTCGTTAGCGGTGGAGCCCAGTAGCAGCGCCAGGCCATGTCGGCCGTGGCTGCCGACCACGATCAGGTCGCAGGTCTGTTCCTTGGCCAGGTGATGAATTTCCTGGCGCGGCTGGCCGTAAGTCAGGTGGCTGTATTCCTTCGTGAGTTCCGGGTATTTCACGATCAACCGGTCAAGTCGCTCCTTGGCCTGGTCGAACTGCTGTTGTTGCAGTTGTGACAGGTCCATCGGCACGTCGCCGCCAAAGGCCATGGCCATCGGCTCGACAATGTGCACCAGGGACAGCTTCGCGCCATTGCTCACCGACAGTTCGCGGGCGCGGTGGATAACAGGATCGCACTCTTCGGTTAGATCTACAGCGACCAGAATATGGTTGTAGGGCATGAGGTGCTCCTCCTGAGGATTGCAATATTGGTAAGTATGGCTGGTTTCAAGCGCAATGGTTCCAAAGTGACCCAAAGCGCTCATCAAGAATCGGGAGTACAGATATGACGGTCTGGATAGTGGTGTCAATCCTGCTGGTGGTCTTGAGTCCGCTGGCATGGTTGCGACCGTCCCGCCACCAGAGCGGCCGCATGGCCTTGCGCATGGAGGCACGGCGTATCGGGCTGGCCATGCAGCTGGCGCCCCAGGAGTGGCCGCACTGGCTGAGCCAGGAGCCGCCGAGCCCGTGCGCGCAGTACCATCGACCGCGCCGGGGTAATCAGCCGAAGTGCTGGAGCTATTGGCAAAAGTCGCCGGGCGTGTGGGTCAATCAGTGGCAGGAGGTCTGTGAGGATCCGGCGTTGCTGATTCATTTCGAAAAATTGCCGGACAACGTCTACAAGATCGAAGCGGACAAGCAGATGATCACGTTGTACTGGGGCGAGAAGGGCGAAGCGACGGTTTTGCAGCAAATTGACGGGGTGCTGAAAGCACTCGCATGACTTGCGGAAGTTTCGTGCTGCAATGGCGCGAAACGCCCGACAGACAGGCAATAAAAAGCCCGACATCATCATCGGGCTGGAGTTGGCCAGGCAGGCCGGAAATTCTTTGTGGCGCAGATCTTACGCTGGGCATTCGCCAAAAGCGTTCAAATTTTTTCTTCATGCCCTCGCCAGCGTAGCTGCTTAAACAGAGGTTGCTGTGAATTAGGGCGACTTTTCTAACTATTGATTCTATGAATGGCCTCACATGCACCTGCGTGTTGTGAGCCTTCGTCTTACGGAAATGACTGCAAAGTCGCGTTTCAACCAGCATTTTGGGCGATTGACAATTGCCGGAAATTCCGTGAAGGTGGCGTACCCAAATCAAACGGGCGTATGAATTGAGCGTTTGTCTTACAGGACGCTCCTACAGAATCCCGACTATCGCGTTGGCGGGTGTGCCGGGTGGATTGGCGTTAGCATCGACGAAAAGCGTCCTGCCGAGCCATTCGCCTGCGTCCGACGTGTACTGTTCAGCTTCCATATCGTGGAGATCAGTTGATGATTTACGAAGGTAAAGCCATCACGGTTAAGGCTCTTGAAAGTGGCATCGTCGAACTGAAGTTCGATCTCAAGGGTGAGTCCGTCAACAAGTTCAACCGTCTAACCCTGAACGAATTGCGTCAGGCCGTAGACACCATCAAGGCAGATGCTTCGATCAAGGGTGTGATCGTCAGCAGTGGCAAGGACGTGTTCATCGTCGGCGCCGACATCACCGAATTTGTCGAGAACTTCAAGCTGCCTGATGCAGAGCTTGTCGCTGGCAACCTCGAAGCCAACAAGATTTTCAGCGATTTCGAAGACCTCAACGTCCCGACTGTCGCCGCGATCAACGGCATCGCCCTGGGCGGCGGTCTGGAAATGTGCCTGGCGGCGGACTACCGCGTCATGTCCACCAAGGCCAAGATCGGTCTGCCAGAAGTCAAACTGGGCATCTACCCGGGCTTCGGCGGCACCGTGCGCCTGCCGCGCCTGATCGGTGCCGACAACGCCATCGAGTGGATTGCCTCCGGCAAGGAAAACCGTCCTGAAGACGCGCTGAAAGTCGGCGCCGTCGATGCGGTAGTTGCTCCTGAGAAGCTGCAGGAAGCCGCTCTGGAACTGATCAAGCGCGCCATCTCTGGCGAGTTTGACTACAAGGCCAAGCGCCAGCCGAAGCTTGAAAAGCTGAAGTTGAACGCCATTGAACAAATGATGGCTTTCGAAACCGCCAAGGGTTTCGTGGCCGGTCAGGCTGGCCCGAACTACCCCGCGCCGGTTGAAGCGATCAAGACCATCCAGAAAGCGGCGAACTTCGGTCGCGATAAAGCGCTGGAAGTCGAAGCCAACGGTTTCGTCAAACTGGCCAAGACCTCTGCCGCGCAGAGCTTGATCGGTCTGTTCCTGAACGATCAGGAACTGAAGAAAAAGGCCAAGGCCTACGACGAAATCGCCAAAGACGTGAAGCAGGCTGCCGTATTGGGCGCCGGCATCATGGGCGGCGGTATCGCTTATCAGTCGGCCTCCAAAGGCACGCCGATCCTGATGAAAGACATCAACGAGCACGGTATCGAGCAGGGCCTGGCTGAAGCCGCCAAGCTGCTGGTCGGTCGCGTTGATAAAGGTCGCATGACCGCGGCGAAAATGGCTGAAGTGCTCAATGGCATTCGTCCGACCCTGTCCTACGGTGACTTCGGTCACGTGGATCTGGTGGTCGAAGCTGTCGTCGAGAACCCGAAGGTCAAGCAAGCCGTATTGGCCGAAGTCGAAGACAAGGTCAAAGAGGACACCATCCTCGCGTCCAACACCTCGACCATTTCCATCACCTTGCTGGCCAAAGCCCTCAAGCGCCCGGAAAACTTCGTCGGCATGCACTTCTTCAACCCGGTGCACATGATGCCGCTGGTTGAAGTGATCCGTGGCGAGAAGTCCAGCGAGCTGGCTGTTGCCACCACCGTTGCCTACGCCAAGAAAATGGGCAAGAACCCGATTGTCGTCAACGACTGCCCGGGCTTCCTGGTCAACCGCGTGCTGTTCCCGTACTTCGGCGGTTTCGCCAAGTTGGTCAGCGCCGGTGTGGACTTCGTCCGTATCGACAAGGTCATGGAAAAATTCGGCTGGCCTATGGGCCCGGCATACCTGATGGACGTGGTCGGCATCGACACCGGGCACCACGGTCGTGACGTGATGGCTGAAGGTTTCCCGGATCGCATGAAAGGACGATCGCCGCTCGGCCATCGACGTGCTCTACGAAGCCAAGCGCCTGGGCCAGAAGAACGGCAAGGGTTTCTACGCTTACGAAACCGACAAGAAGGGCAAGCAGAAGAAAGTCGCCGACCCGTCGGTATTGGAAGTGCTCAAGCCGATCGTCTACGAGCAGCGCGAAGTCACTGACGAAGACATCATCAACTGGATGATGATCCCGCTGTGCCTGGAAACCGTGCGTTGCCTGGAAGACGGCATTGTCGAAACCGCCGCCGAAGCCGACATGGGTCTGGTCTACGGTATTGGTTTCCCTCCATTCCGTGGCGGTGCGCTGCGCTACATCGATTCGCTCGGTGTTGCAGAGTTCGTTGCCCTGGCTGACCAGTACGCCGATTTGGGCGCGCTGTACCACCCGACCGCGAAGCTGCGTGAAATGGCCAAGACTGGCCAACGGTTCTTCGGTTAAGCGTCCCAACTTTTGAGCGAGAGTGAAATTTTATGAGCTTGAATCCAAGAGACGTCGTGATTGTCGACTTCGGTCGTACTCCGATGGGCCGCTCCAAGGGCGGCATGCACCGCAACACCCGCGCCGAAGACATGTCGGCGCACCTGATCAGCAAATTGCTGGAACGCAACGTCAAGGTTGACCCGAACGAAGTCGAAGACGTGATCTGGGGCTGCGTGAACCAGACCCTGGAGCAGGGCTGGAACATCGCCCGCATGGCGTCCCTGATGACGCAGATCCCGCACACTGCCGCCGGCCAGACCGTCAGTCGTCTGTGTGGTTCGTCGATGAGCGCGCTGCACACCGCTGCGCAAGCGATCATGACCGGCAACGGTGACGTGTTCGTCGTCGGCGGCGTCGAGCACATGGGCCACGTGAGCATGATGCACGGTGTCGATCCGAACCCGCACATGTCCCTGTACGCGGCGAAAGCCTCGGGCATGATGGGCCTGACCGCTGAAATGCTGGGCAAAATGCACGGCATCACTCGCGAACAACAGGACGCTTTCGGCGTGCGCTCCCACCAGCTCGCCCACAAGGCGACCCTGGAAGGCAAGTTCAAAGACGAAATCATCCCGATGCAGGGCTATGACGAGAACGGTTTCCTGAAACTGTTCGACTACGACGAAACCATTCGTCCGGAAACCACTCTGGAAAGCCTGGCGGCTCTCAAGCCTGCTTTCAATCCAAAGGGCGGCACCGTGACTGCCGGTACTTCGTCGCAGATTACCGATGGTGCTTCGTGCATGATCGTGATGTCGGCGCAGCGTGCCCAGGACCTGGGTATCCAGCCTCTGGCCGTGATTCGTTCGATGGCAGTGGCAGGTGTGGATCCGGCAATCATGGGCTATGGTCCAGTTCCGGCAACACAGAAAGCACTGAAGCGCGCGGGTCTGGGGATCAACGATATCGACTTCTTCGAGCTCAACGAAGCTTTCGCCGCACAGGCCCTGCCTGTGCTGAAAGATCTGAAAGTGCTCGACAAGATGAACGAGAAGGTTAACCTGCACGGCGGCGCAATCGCCTTGGGTCACCCATTCGGTTGCTCCGGTGCACGTATCTCCGGCACTTTGCTCAACGTGATGAAGCAAAATGGCGGCACCTTCGGGGTAGCCACCATGTGCATTGGTCTCGGCCAAGGCATCTCCACCGTCTTCGAACGCGTTTAAGCGTCTCGTTGATGGAAGCCGGGGCCAAGTGCCCCGGTTTTTGTTTTTCTGAATTTATTTTTGTTTTTATTTTGAAAAGATTTGAGAGAGGGCCAAACCATGCCGATACAACCTGGGCTCTACCAACATTACAAAGGTCCGCAGTACCGTGTATTTAATGTTGCGCGGCATTCCGAGACCGAAGAAGAAGTGGTCTTCTACCAAGCCCTGTATGGCGATTACGGCTTTTGGGTACGTCCCTTGAGCATGTTCCTGGAGTCGGTCGAGGTTGACGGCGAACAGGTCCCACGCTTTGCTTTGGTGCAAGCCGAACCGAGCCTTTTTTCCAAGCCATAAGCTGAGTGCGCGCTGAACCCTGCGCTTGACCTCACCTTGTAGCCACTATATATAGCGGTGCCGCGTCAGGCGCCAACCGCCTTTCACTTCTAGAATTCAGGAATTTTCTGATCCATGGGCAAATCGCTGGTCATTGTGGAATCCCCGGCTAAGGCCAAGACCATCAACAAGTATCTGGGTAACCAATACGTGGTGAAGTCGAGTATCGGCCATATCCGAGACCTGCCCACCAGCGGTTCGGCTAGCGCCAGCAAAGAGCCAGCCGCCAAGCGCAGCAAGGCCGCCGCGGGTGAAGGTCCGGTGCTCACGCCGAAAGAGAAGGCGCGCAAGCAGCTCGTCTCGCGCATGGGTGTCGATCCCGATCATGGCTGGAAAGCCAAGTACGAGATCCTCCCGGGCAAAGAGAAGGTCATCGAAGAGCTGCGCCGGCTCGCCAAAGATGCTGACACCATCTATCTCGCAACCGACTTGGATCGCGAGGGGGAAGCCATTGCCTGGCACCTGCGCGAAGCCATCGGTGGTGACGACAGCCGCTACAAGCGCGTGGTGTTCAACGAAATCACCAAGAAGGCGATTCAGGAAGCCTTCTCCAAGCCGGGCGAACTGGACATAGACCGTGTCAACGCCCAGCAGGCGCGTCGTTTCCTCGATCGCGTGGTGGGTTACATGGTTTCGCCGCTGCTGTGGGCCAAGGTCGCTCGCGGCCTGTCCGCCGGTCGCGTGCAGTCGGTTGCGGTAAAACTGGTGGTCGAGCGTGAGCGTGAGATCCGCGCGTTCAACCCGGAAGAGTACTGGGAAGTCCACGCTGACCTCGGCACCGCCAAGGGCGCTACCGTGCGCTTCGACGTGGCCCGCGAGAAAGGCGAAGCCTTCAAGCCGCTTAATGAAACCCAGGCCATGGCCGCGCTGGAGAAGCTCAAGTCTTCCAGCTACAGCATCGTCAAGCGTGAAGACAAACCGACCAGCAGCAAGCCGTCGGCACCGTTCATCACCTCCACCCTGCAGCAGGCCGCGAGTAACCGCCTGGGCTTCGGGGTGAAGAAAACCATGATGATGGCCCAGCGTTTGTACGAAGCGGGCTACATCACGTATATGCGTACCGACTCCACCAACCTCTCGGTGGATGCGGTGGCGATGGCGCGTACTTATATTGAAGGCGAGTTCGGTAAGAAGTACCTGCCGGAAAACCCGAACGTCTACAGCAGCAAGGAAGGCGCACAAGAGGCTCACGAAGCGATTCGTCCCTCCGACGCCAATACCGAGCCAAGCAAACTGTCGGGCATGGAGCGTGATGCTGAGCGTCTGTACGAGCTGATCTGGCGCCAGTTCCTCGCTTGCCAGATGTTGCCTGCGCAATACCTGTCGACTACCGTGACCGTCGGTGCCGGCGATTTCGAGTTGCGTGCCAAAGGCCGCATCCTGAAGTTCGACGGCTACACCCGCGTTATGCCGCAAATTGCCAAGCCTGGCGATGACGATGTGCTGCCGGACATGGCCCAGGGCGACGCGATGAAGCTGATCAAGCTTGATCCGACCCAGCACTTCACCAAGCCGCCGGCCCGTTACTCGGAAGCGAGCCTGGTCAAGGAAATGGAAAAACGCGGCATCGGTCGTCCTTCGACCTACGCAGCGATCATTTCGACCATCCAGGATCGTGGCTACGTAGCGCTGCACAACCGTCGTTTCTACTCGGAAAAGATGGGCGATATCGTTACCGAGCGTCTGGCCGAGAGCTTCTCCAATCTCATGGACTACGGCTTTACCGCCGGCATGGAAGAGAACCTCGATGACGTGGCCCAGGGCGAACGCGACTGGAAAAACGTGCTCGACGAGTTCTACGGCGACTTCAAGAAGAAACTCGAAGTAGCTGAAAGCGCGGAAGGCGGCATGCGTGCCAACCAGCCGGTGATGACGGATATTCCGTGCGTGGTGTGCGGTCGTCCGATGCAGATTCGTACCGCATCCACTGGCGTGTTCCTCGGTTGCTCGGGCTACAGCCTGCCGCCGAAAGAACGCTGCAAGGCCACTGTCAATCTGGTGCCGGGCGACGAAATCGCCGCGGACGACGAGGGTGAATCGGAATCCCTGGTGCTGCGTGGCAAGCACCGTTGCCCGATCTGCAGCACGGCGATGGACGCTTACCTGCTGGATGAGAAGCGCAAGCTGCACATCTGCGGTAACAACCCGGACTGCGACGGCTACGAAATCGAAGAAGGCAGCTATCGCATCAAAGGCTACGAAGGTCCGAGCCTGGAATGCGACAAGTGCGGCAGCGAGATGCAGCTCAAGACCGGCCGTTTCGGCAAGTTCTTCGGCTGCACCAACGCGACATGTAAAAACACCCGCAAACTGCTGAAAAGCGGTGACGCGGCGCCGCCGAAGATGGATCCGGTGAAGATGCCTGAGCTGAAATGCGAAAAGGTCAACGACACCTACATACTGCGCGATGGGGCTTCCGGTCTGTTCCTGGCGGCGAGCCAGTTCCCGAAAAACCGCGAGACTCGTGCTCCGTTGGTGATCGAGATTGTGCCGCACAAAGACGAGATCGATCCGAAGTACCACTTCCTCTGTGAAGCGCCGAAGAAAGATCCGGATGGTCGTCCAGCCGTGATTCGCTACAGCCGCAAGACCAAGGAGCAATACGTGCAGACCGAAGTCGAAGGCAAGCCAACAGGCTGGAAAGCTTTCTACGACGGTGGCAAATGGACGGTTGAAGACAAGCGGACCCCCGCGAAGGCTTAAAACGTCGCTGCACTGAAAAGGCCGCCTGACAATCCTCGGATTTTCAGGCGGCCTTTTTGTTTTGGGCTTGCGGTCGGATCGGCTGATCCACGACACTGTCGAGTCTGTGTGACGCAATTATTTCGCTGTGGAGGCTGCCGTCATGGCCCACGAACTCTATACCCGTACCAATCAGAAGATTTATTTTGCCGGCCTGTCGCTCGAAGCGCTTGCCAGGGCCGAAGAGGGGCGGGCGATGAATTCCCTGGCACTGATTCAGGCCGGGCGCGAATCGGCGCTGTTTCACCTTTACGGTGCGCTGCTGGGGTTGTGCCATGAAATAGCCGGTTTCTATCGCTTGCCCCAGGCCAATGCGCCGCGGGCAGAGATGTTGCTGACCCGCGAGGTGCTGGAAGCCATCGCGATTCCGGAAATGGCCGAGCTGGTGGAGTTGGCGGGTAATTCCGAAACCTGGCTGGCCAAACTGCTGGCCGCTCACGCAGCCCTGTTTCAGCCGCCACGGGTGCCGCACAAGCCGAAAGGCGACGTGACGCAGCCGTTGATCATGGCGGTGAACCTGGATGAAGAGGAAGCGCCTCAAGAGCTGAGCCGCGAAGAGCTGGAGAGTTGGCGGCAGAACCTCAAAGGGCTGGCGCTTCGCTTTCGTGAAGGGTTGAACGAGTGCTAAGGAATTGATCGATTTTGACGGATGACCCATTGGGTTGGCCGTTCAGCATTAAGTACTAATAGATATTTCTTCGCGATGACTTCTGGTCAAGATCCCGAGCGAAGCCTGGCCGATGCCTATATAATCCCCGCCTTTCGTGGAGAACAGACCTTTATGCCAACGTCCTTTCTAGAAATTGTCGAGTTACCAGACGGCCGAATCGAGCTGCGCAGGGCTGAGGACGAGGGTTCTCTGGTTACTTTGGATTTCTCCGAGGATGCCAAGGCGTTCCTGCAAGGCAATCACGTGGAAGTCGCCAAGGCGATGTTGAGCGTTGGTGTGCAGATGGCGGGACGCTTGGTAGAAGGCGAATTCAATAAAGATGAGGAACCGCGGATCCTGCATTGATCCCGTCCGTCGGTTTCTGCTGATTCCGCTATAGATCGGCTTCTCTATCCCTGGAGAAGCCAAGCCCTTTTCAGGGTGCGAATTGTTTATCAGTTATCCCAATCTAATATTCAGGCTTTGAGCGTCCCCGGTGCGGGCGGCGCTGATCAGCTGTTGCCGCGAAGTGGCGGTCAGCGGGTTGAGCCAGCTGACGACCGTGTGACTGCGGCCCAGTCGCAAGGCTTCGCAGGTCAGCTGTTGAGCGCTCTGGGTGCCGCGCGGTTGCAGCAGCAGGATGCGTTCGCGGTTAAGGCCGGCGTCTCGCAACCAGGTCTGGGTCAGGCTGGCGGGCGGGGCGATCAGCGTCAGCCAGCGTGCGTCCTGGTCCTGGCTCAATTCCCGGAGAATCGGCGCCAGAAGGTTCAGGCAGCTCCCTGCTGCACCACGCAGTGATAGCTCGCTGAAGACTTCGGGCTCGGCGCTCCAGGGCGACTCGACCACATCTTTCAGGATCGGCGCCAGCGGTTGCACCATGAACGCCTCGAACAACGGCAGTTGGGCTTGCTGTGGTGTATGTGGGAACTGCATAAACCCTCCTTTAGCGGCGAATCACGCCGACACTCAAGCCTTCGATCACCAGTTCCTGATCTTTCAGGTTGACTTCAATGGGGGCGAACTCAGGGTTTTCGGCAATCAGCCAGACTTTGCTGCCATCGCGCTTGAAGCGCTTGACGGTCACTTCATCGCCAATCCGTGCCACCACGATCTGGCCGTTGCGGGCTTCACGGGTGGTGTGGACGGCGAGCAGGTCACCGTCGAAAATGCCCACGTCCTTCATGCTCATGCCATGCACCCGCAACAGATAGTCGGCACGCGGATGGAAGAACGTCGGATTGATGTTGCAGGACTCTTCGATGTGTTGCTGGGCGAGGATGGGTGCACCAGCCGCTACGCGACCGATGATCGGCAGGGTGGACTCGTCGGCCTTGGCTTCGAAACCGGGAATACGGATACCGCGAGAGGCGCCAGGCGTCATCTCGATCGCACCTTTGCGGGCTAATGCCTTGAGGTGTTCTTCCGCCGCGTTTGGCGATTTGAAACCCAGTTCCTGAGCGATTTCCGCGCGGGTCGGCGGGTAGCCGTTGTCGTCGAGGCAACGTTTGATGAAGGCCAGAATCTCTGCTTGGCGTGGCGTCAGCTTTAGCATATTGATCGCTCTGTCTTTTTATACAGTGACTGGGATTATATACAGTGAAAGCTTCTTGGCAATGCCCCTTTTTTAGCGCGCCGCTGGACGGTCAGTCAGCTCGCTGATTAACGACGCCGGGTTGTATGGTTAAATAGCTGACCGACCATTCCCAAAACGAACCGGCAGGCTTGACAATGCACAGGCTGAAACGTATGTTTCAAACAAGTGTTTGTCAGGCGGAGTAGCCATGGCCCAGTCGGAAACCGTTGAACGCATTCTCGATGCTGCCGAGCAGTTGTTCGCGGAAAAAGGTTTCGCCGAAACCTCGTTGCGTCTGATCACCAGCAAGGCAGGGGTCAACCTGGCGGCGGTGAATTATCATTTCGGCTCCAAGAAGGCATTGATCCAGGCGGTGTTCTCGCGCTTCCTCGGTCCGTTCTGCACCAGCCTCGATAAGGAGCTGGAGCGGCGACAGGCCAAGCCGGAAAACAAGCCGACGCTGGAAGACCTGCTGGAAATCCTCGTCGAGCAGGCCCTGGTGGTACAGCCACGTAGCGGCAACGATCTCTCCATATTCATGCGGTTGCTGGGCCTGGCCTTCAGTCAGAGCCAGGGCCACTTGCGTCGTTATCTGGAAGACATGTACGGCAAGGTTTTCCGTCGCTACATGATGCTGGTCAACGAGGCCGCACCGCGTATTCCGCCGATCGAACTGTTCTGGCGCGTGCACTTCATGCTCGGCGCTGCAGCGTTCAGCATGTCGGGGATCAAGGCCCTGCGGGCGATTGCCGAGACCGATTTCGGCGTCAACACGTCCATCGAGCAGGTGATGCGCCTGATGGTGCCGTTCCTCGCTGCTGGCATGCGTGCCGAAACGGGCGTCACTGACACGGCCATGGCCACCGCACAGTTGCGTCCGCGCAGCAAGTCGGCCCCGGTTGCCGCCAAGGTTTAACCGCACACGGGTGGGCGCGGCAGCTGACATCCGCTAAGCTAGCCGCCCATGCCGACTCTCGTTTTGAACCCGTTTCCCATTGATATCGCCGACCTGCCGGGCACAGCCCTCGGCGGCGACATCGTGCGAGCCGGGTTTTTCGTATTCAAGGAATCCTTATGACTGCTGGCCTGCAAGGCTCGTTGATGGTGGACGTCGCCGGTACCTGGCTGACGGCCGAAGATCGCCAATTGTTGCGCCAGCCTGAAGTGGGCGGCCTGATCATTTTCGCCCGCAATATCGAGCACCCACGCCAGGTGCGCGAACTGAGCGCCGCGATCCGTGCCATTCGTCCTGATCTGCTGTTGGCGGTAGACCAGGAGGGCGGTCGGGTCCAGCGCTTGCGTCAGGGCTTCGTGCGACTGCCGGCCATGCGGGCTATTGCCGACAACCCGAATGCCGAATACCTGGCCGAACAATGCGGCTGGATCATGGCCACCGAAGTCCTCGCTGTTGGTCTCGACCTGAGCTTCGCCCCGGTATTGGATCTGGATTACCAGCGCAGCGCTGTGGTCGGTACCCGCTCCTTCGAAGGCGACCCCGAGCGCGCAGCGTTGCTCGCCGGAGCCTTCATCCGCGGCATGAACAGCGCCGGCATGGCCGCCACCGGCAAGCATTTCCCGGGCCACGGTTGGGCCGAGGCGGATTCCCACGTCGCCATTCCCAACGATGAACGCAGTCTCGACGAGATCCGCGCCAATGATTTGGTGCCGTTCGCTCGACTGAGCAAGCAACTGGCCGCCGTCATGCCAGCCCACGTTATTTATCCACAGGTCGACTCGCAACCGGCCGGTTTCTCCCGGCGCTGGTTGCAGGACATCCTGCGTGGTGAGTTGCAGTTCGACGGCGTGATCTTCAGCGATGATCTGTCCATGGCCGGCGCCCATGTGGTCGGCGATGCCGCCAGTCGCATCGAAGCCGCGCTGACCGCCGGTTGCGATATGGGTCTGGTGTGCAACGATCGTGCGGCTGCCGAGCTGGCCCTGACCGCTGCCCAGCGCATGAAGGTCAAGCCATCGCCACGTATCGCGCGGATGCGCGGCCAGTCGTTTGCCGGTACCGAATATCGTCAAGACCCGCGCTGGCTCGTTGCTGTCGGCGCGCTCAAAGACGCTCAACTGATTGGATAAGGACTTTTCGTTATGACGATCTACGCGATTATCGGCGGCACCGGCCTGACTCAACTCGAAGGCCTGAGCATTCGTCAGTCACTGGCGGTAGACACGCCTTACGGTCCGCCATCGTCCGAGGTGCATATCGGTGAATATGCGGGCAAGGAAGTGCTGTTTCTCGCGCGCCACGGTCACCCGCATCGTTTGCCGCCGCATCAGGTGAATTACCGCGCCAACCTCTGGGCGCTGAAACAGGCCGGGGCCGAAGCGATTCTTGCGGTCAATGCCGTGGGTGGGATTCATGCCGCCATGGGCACTGGACATTTCTGCGTGCCCCACCAGTTGATCGACTACACCAGCGGTCGCGAACACACCTATTTCGCCGGAGACCTGGAACAGGTCACTCACATCGATTTCAGCTATCCGTACAGCGAGCCGCTGCGTCAGCAGTTGATTGCTGCATTGGCAGCGGAAGGTGTGGGCTACAGCAGTCATGGCGTATACGCCTGCACCCAAGGCCCACGCCTGGAAACCGTCGCTGAAATCGCCCGGCTGGAACGTGACGGCTGCGACATCGTCGGCATGACCGGCATGCCCGAAGCGGCGCTGGCCCGTGAGCTGGAACTGGATTACGCCTGCCTCGCGCTGGTGGTCAACCCGGCGGCGGGCAAGTCCACGGCGGTGATCACCATGGCCGAGATCGAACAGGCGTTGCATGACGGGATGGGCAAAGTGAAGTCGACGTTGGCGCGGGTGCTTGAAGGTTAAATTGTGCGCTACCGTCACTAATTCAATTTAAAAAGCATTGAGTGTATGTCTGCAATCATTGAGCAAATTCAACAGCTGTCATGGGCGGAAGAGTTCAGTCATCGTGCTCTGGATAAGGCGCGCAAATACGCACAGGAGGATCGGGTAAAAATTCTCGAACTTGATGATGTGCTCGTTCGTGCGAACTGCCGGGGCTCCCGAGGTTACGTCTACGAACAGCACATCGAACTGGTCGAAGATGCAGATGGTGATTTTGAGCTGGATTGCACCTGCTCATGCCCCGTACTGACTGATTGCAAACACTGCGCAACCGTTATCTATCACCTGCAGGAACTGCCTGTCGCCGCGACTGACGGTGCGGTTTCCGTTCACTTGAATCGCGAGCTGGAGCGCTGGCTCGACGGTATCCCTTCTGCAACTAATCCCTCTGACGAGTCGACGCAGGTCACTGGCGCGCGCCTGTTCTACAAACTCAGGGCGACGCCTGTCGCCGGGAAATGGACGCTGGAAATCTTCAAGGCCCGTCAGCTCAAGGACGGCCATTTGCAAGACATCAAGTCAGTGTATTCACTCTCGGATACGCTGATTCGCCAACCCGGTTATCTGACCGAACTCGACCTTCGAATCGCCAGGCTTTTGGTGGCGGTTCACTCCCACCACGCCTATTACTCCGGTTATCCCCTGGAAGGCAGCAGTGGTGCAGAACTGATCGAGATGCTGTTGCGCACCTCGCGCCTTTTCCTCGATCTCGACCAGCCTCAGCCCCTGACACCAGGAATGAGGAGGACGGGCCAATTCGCCTGGGCCGAGCAAGCAAACGGCAGTTTCCGCCCACAATGGAGCAGTGATGAAGCCCCGGTGGAAACGATCCTGGCCCTGGAGCCTTTGTACTATGTGGATCGCGAGCGGCTGCAGGTCGGGCCTTTGTTCAGCGAGATGGATGAGAAGCTGGCGTGTCATTTGTCGTTGGCGCCCGATATTCCGGCGCGTCAGGCAATGCAGTTCAGCCATCGGATGAGCGCCGCGACGCGCGTCGCGCCGGCACCCCATGCGCTGACGGAGCGGGTCATCGACGGCATTCTTCCTCAGGCTCACCTGACGCTCGCCAGTGCCAGGCGTTACGTGCGCTGGCAGCATGAGGCAGAGCACCGTGCGGCATTGGTCTTTACCTACAACGGCCATCCGACGTCGGACCGGAACCCGGAGGTGTTGATCCTTTCCGGGACTGAAACCCAGCGTATCCAACGCAATCCCGTCGCTGAAAAAGCCTTGCGCCAAGCCTTGCAAAAACACGGTTTCAAAAAAGCCACGCGCAAAAGCAGCCTCGACCGTCCGGGTGAAATGTTCACGCTGCCGGATGACACCGCCTGGCTTGCCTTTGCGCAGGACGGGGTTCCGGCGCTGAGGGAGAGGAATTGGCTGATCGATATCAGCGACAACTTCCACTTCAACGTGCAGCCTGTGGAAGAGTGGTATGCGGAGGTTGAGGAAGAGGCGGGGCACCAGTGGTTTGACCTGCAACTGGGGATCGTCGTTAACGGCGAGCGGCATAGCCTGTTACCGATTTTGCTGCATTTACTGCGCAGTCAGCCGCAACTGATGGACCCTGCAAGCCTGGCAAAACGTCATGATGACGAACAAGTGTTGATCGAGTTGGGGGCAGGGCGTGTTCTTTCCCGTGACACCACGAAAGTCGCGCTGCCTTATGGTCGTATCAAGCCGTTGATGGCCACCCTTGGCGAGTTGTACCTGGGGGGCCACGAGGGCGACTCGTTGCGTTTGACTGCGCCGGACGCCGCGCGCCTCAGTGCGCTGGAAGGCGTTCCACTGGTCTGGCAGGGCGGCGAGCGACTGCGCAGTTTTGCCAAACGCTTGCGTGAGTCGACGCACGTTCAGGTCGAAGCGCCCGAGGGCCTGAAGGCGACGCTGCGACCGTATCAGCTTGAAGGCCTGAACTGGATGCAAACCCTTCGCGAACTGGAAGTGGGCGGCATCCTCGGCGACGACATGGGGCTGGGGAAAACCCTGCAAACCCTGGCTCACCTGCTGACGGAAAAACTGGCCGGGCGCCTTGATCGTCCAGCCCTGGCCGTGATGCCCACCAGCCTGATTCCCAACTGGCTCGACGAGTCCCTGCGCTTTACCCCGCAATTAAAAGTGCTGGCACTGCATGGCGCCGCCCGGCAAAAAGACTTTACCAACCTTGCTGAATACGACCTGGTGTTGACTACCTATGCGCTGCTGCCTCGGGACCTGGAGATTTTGCAGCCGCAGGCCTGGAGCGTGCTGATTCTCGACGAAGCGCAGAACATCAAGAACCCGCTCAGCAAAGCCGCTCAAGCCGCCCGTGATCTACAGGCTCGCCAGCGATTGTGTCTGTCCGGTACGCCGCTGGAAAACCACCTCGGCGAGTTGTGGTCGCAGTTCCACTTTCTGTTGCCCGGCTGGCTTGGGGACAGCAAAACCTTCAACCGCGATTACCGTACGCCGATCGAGAAGCACGGCAACAGCGAGCGTATGCAGCACCTGACCGCCCGGATAAAACCTTTCTTGCTCCGGCGCAAGAAAGACCAGGTGGCGACTGAACTGCCGCCGAAAACCGAGATTGTGCATTGGGTTGATCTCAGCGACGGGCAACGGGATGTGTATGAAACCGTGCGCGTGGCGATGGACAAGAAGGTCCGCGACGAAATCGCCCGCAGTGGCGTGGGGCGCAGTCAAATCATCATCCTCGACGCGTTGCTCAAGCTGCGTCAGGTCTGCTGCGATCTGCGTCTGATCAAGACGCCGCTCACCGCCAAAGCCTTGCGTTCGGGCAGTGGCAAACTGGTCAGTCTGATGGAGATGCTGGAAGAACTGCTCAGTGAAGGGCGCAAGATTCTGCTGTTTTCACAGTTCACCTCGATGCTGGCCCTGATTGAGGAGGAGTTGCAGCAGCGTGGCCTCGGCTATTCGATACTGACCGGCGAAACCACGGATCGGCGCACGCCGGTCAAGAACTTCCAGAGCGGTAACGTGCCGTTGTTTTTGATCAGTCTGAAAGCTGGCGGCACCGGCCTGAACCTGACGGCGGCGGACACGGTGATCCATTTCGATCCCTGGTGGAACCCGGCAGTAGAAAATCAGGCGACCGACCGTGCCTATAGGATCGGGCAAAACAAACCGGTGTTCGTCTACAAGCTGATTGCCCGGGGTACGGTGGAAGAAAAAATCCAGGCGTTGCAGCAGGAGAAAGCCGTTCTGGCCGAAGCGGTGCTTGAAGGTGGGGCGTCGGGTGGGTTGAAGCTTGAGCCGAGTGATATCGAGGCGTTGTTTGCGCCGTTGCCCACTCTCAAGGCCTGATAGCGGGTTTCTTCAGTACTGGCCTCTTCGCGGGCAAGCCTCGCTCCTACGGGTTTTGTGTCGTTCGCGGCATAGAACCTGTAGGAGCAAGGCTTGCCCGCGATGGCGATCTACCTGGCGCCACAGACCTCAACGCTTCTCCAGCTTATCCGGCAACGGCGCAAACAGCGCTTCAATGTCATCACTCTGCAACTTCCAGTCCCCGGCCGAGCGGCCATCCAGTACGCCCGCCGCCAGGTCGGACTTTTCCTTTTGCAGGTGCTGAATCTTCTCTTCGACCGTACCCCGGGCAATCATCTTGTAGACGAACACGGGCTTCTCCTGGCCGATGCGATAAGCCCGGTCAGTCGCCTGGTTTTCCGTTGCCGGGTTCCACCACGGGTCGTAGTGAATCACCGTGTCGGCTTCGGTCAGGTTCAAACCCACGCCACCAGCCTTCAAGCTGATCAGAAAGATCTGACGCTTGCCGCTCTGGAAGTCCTTCACCGGTGCGCGTCGGTCACGGGTTTGTCCGGTCAATAGGGCGTATTCAACACCGCGCTTCTTCAGTTCGACCTCGATCAGCGCCAGCATTGAGGTGAACTGCGAGAACAGCAAAATCCGCCGGCCTTCTTCAAACAACTCGTCAAGCATCTCCATCAAGCTGTCGAGCTTGCCGGACGTGCTACCGCGAGTAGGCAGGACGGCGTCGTTGACCAGGCGCAAGTCGCAGCAGACCTGGCGCAGCTTCAGCAGTGCTTCCAGGATGATGATCTGGCTGCGGGCCACGCCTTTGCGGGTGATCTCATCGCGAACTTTCTTGTCCATGGCCAGGCGCATGGTTTCGTACACGTCGCGCTGGGCTTCGTTGAGATCGACCCAATGGATGATCTCGGTTTTCGGCGGCAATTCGGTCGCCACCTGTTCCTTGGTCCTGCGCAGCAGAAACGGTTTGATCCGACCGTTGAGGTGCTGAAGTCGGACCTCACTGCCGCGCTTTTCGATGGGCACGCGGTAATCGCGATTGAAGCTTTTCACATCGCCGAGCCAACCGGGCAGCAGGAAGTGGAACAGTGACCACAGCTCGCCCAAGTGGTTTTCCAGCGGCGTGCCACTCAGGCACAGACGCTGCCGGGCATTTAACTCACGGGCCGCCTGGGCCGCCTTGCTGTTGGGGTTCTTGATGTATTGCGCTTCATCCAGCACCAACACGTGCAGTGGCACCGCCGCCAGGGTTTCCACGTCCTTGGGCAGCAATGCATAGGTGGTCAGGATCAGGTCGTAATCGGTCAGGTTCTCGAAGTGTTTTTTGCGGCTGGCGCCGTACAGCGCCAGCACGTTGAGCTGTGGCGTGAAGTGCGCCGCTTCGTCGAGCCAGTTGGGGATCAGGCTGGTGGGCATCACCACCATGCACGGCCGATCAAGGCGCCCGGCGATTTTCTCGCTGAGAATATGCGCCAGGGTCTGTAGGGTTTTGCCCAGGCCCATGTCATCCGCGAGAATCCCGCCGACTTCCAGCTGGCGTAACGACTGCATCCAGCTCAGGCCTTCGAGCTGATATGGCCGCAACGTAGCGTTCAAGCCCTGCGGTGCCTCTGTGGTGAAATCCTTGATATCGCGCAGGCGCTGGGCAAAGGTACGAATCTGATCGCCGCCTTCCCACAGCAACGGCATGTCTTCCAGCGGATTCAGCCGGATGGCGTCAGCCTTGCTCAAGCGCAGCGTGGTTTCGCCGGGCCCTTGCAGGTAAAACTCGCCAAGGGTCGCCAGTACCGGTTTCAGGCGGCCGAAGGGCAGGGCGACTTGCAGCGGGCCGTATTCGGAGTTCGGGCGATTGGGGATGTTCACCAGGATCAACTCGTCATCGCGACGGCGGGCCAGGCGTTCCGGGTTGAGGATTTCGGTGTGCGAGCGCATCAGGTTCAACAGGATCGGCAGCAGGCTAAGCCGTTCACCATTGACGATGATCCCCAGCTCCAGATCAAACCAGTCGCGCTCCGGCACTTGTTCGACAGTGGCGTACCAATCGTCCACGGCCGTCAGGTCGAAACCGAAATCCTCGTCGATCTGCAACTCCCAGCCCTGGGTGCGCAGCTTCGGCAAATCATTGAGGGTGAAGGTCAGCCAGGCGCTGTCGTTGACCATTTCGAACAGTTCGCCAGCGCTTTCGGGCAAGGCCTTGCTTTGCCGGGTGGCGATCTTGAAACCGAGGATTCGTAGCTGTTCCCTGTAGGCCTGTTCGACTTCCGGGTGACGTTTTATCCGTAAGGTCTGTGTCTCCTGACGAATCAGGACGTCGGCATTCTTCTGCCCGGACACGTATTCATCCAGATAGTTGAAGGACAGCGCCGCACGATGCTGGATGTAGCGCTGCATCTTGCCGTTGCGCGGTTCGAAGGCGCTGAATTCGACACTCGCCAGCCACAGGCGCGGCACCGGTTGCACGTTATCCACCAGCACCTGTGGCGGTGCCTTCGGGCTGCGGTTTTCCAGGACTGCCTGGAGTTTTTCCAGCAGTTCGGCGTCTTGCGCAGCCGCCGGATAGGCCAGGGTTTCCTGGACTTTGAGCAGCACCGCCGCGCAATGTTTGCAGTTGCTATGGACCGGGCAGGTGCAGTTGGCGTCGACCATCAGCAAGGTGCCTTTGGCTGACTCGCGCAGGCGAATGGTCTGACGGTAAACGTTACCGCCCGAACCTTCGCACGCAGCGATGATCGTGGCATCGCCGACCTCGACGATCCTGACGCGGTTCTCCAGCGCGTAGCGACGGCCACGCTCCAGGCTCTGTTCCTTGAATCGGCTGACCCAGGAAGGTGCCAGGGGTTTGCTCAGGGTCGACATAGGGACTTCAATCAGTCCGGAATTTCTTCGGGGGCTGGCCGAGGGGCTGGCGCAGTCAGCGAGGTGATCTTGATCATCAGGCCCAGATGGCCGTTATCGAGGTAGTTCAGCTGGCCGCTCCTGGTGTGGCTTTCCTGCTTCAGACGTTCGCTGGCAGTGACCATGCCGTTGGCGTCGAACTGATTGACCCAGAAGTCCGCGTCAATGTCGGTGAGGCGCCCCACCTTCAGGTCAAGCGTGCCTTCGATCGGGAATTGACCGAACTGTTCGTTGCCGTCGCTGATCGCAATCTTGCTGGCTTCTTCACCCAGGTTCTGTTGCCAGGCCTTGTGCAGCAGCACCGTGTAGTCGGCGCTGTTGGTGAGTTTTTCCACTGTGCCATTGAGGCTTGGCGTGCGCAGGCTGTCGGGGGCGATGTGTTGTGCGCCGGCCGCCCAGTCTTCCGGTGCTGCACGACTGACGATTGCCGGCACTGCGTTTTGCCGGAACAGGATCATTTCAACCTGATACTTGTCATCGGCAAACGCCGTTGAAGCAAACAACGTCATCAGCAAAGTTAGCGAGCGAAACAGGCGCATGCGGCGTCCTTCAAGCAGTTGTCGGGAGAAGGCGCTCAAACAGCGCCTCTACAGTATTAAAGCGCTCTTCCGGGCGCTCCATCGGCACCATGAATTTGAACATCGTGGCACCTTCGAATTTGTAGCGTTTGGGTTGGCTCTGGATCAGTTTGATCAGGGTCAACGGATCGACCGGGGTCTGCGCCGCGAACTCGATACGACCGCCTTGCGGACCGCCGTCGACTTTCTTGATGCCCAGTTGCTCGGCCTGCAATTTCAGAAGCGTGATCCGTACCAGGTTCTTGGTCGGCTCGGGCAACAGGCCGAAACGGTCGATCATCTCCACTTGCAGGTCCTTGAGACCTTCCTCGTCGGTCGCCGAGGCGATGCGTTTGTAGAGAATCAAGCGGGCGTGAACATCCGGCAAGTAGTCCTCGGGAATCAACGCCGGTACGCGCAAGTTGACTTCCGGACCGCCGCCCAACGGCTGATCAAGGTTTGGTTGTTCGCCCTTGCGGATCGACTTCACCGCGCGCTCGAGCATTTCCATGTACAGCGTGAAGCCCACCGCCTGGATCTGCCCGCTCTGGCCGTCGCCCAGCAATTCGCCGGCGCCACGGATTTCCAGGTCGTTGGTCGCAAGCACAAAGCCCGCGCCGAGGTCCTGGGTGTTGGCAATCGCTTCCAGACGCTTTTCGGCGTCGCCGGTGATTTGCTGGCGCGGCGGCGTCAGCAGGTACGCGTAAGCCTGGTGGTGACTGCGACCGACCCGGCCGCGCAATTGGTGCAACTGCGCCAGGCCGAACTTGTCGGCACGCTCGATGATGATGGTGTTTGCGCTCGGCACGTCGATGCCGGTCTCGATGATGGTCGAGGCGATCAGCACGTTGAAGCGCTTGTGGTAGAAGTCGCTCATCACCTGTTCGAGTTCGCGCTCGCGCATCTGCCCGTGGCCGATACCGATGCGTGCTTCCGGCACCAGTTCGGCGAGGTCGGCGGCGCATTTCTCGATGGTTTTGACATCGTTGTGCAGGTAATAGACCTGACCGCCGCGCAGCAGCTCGCGGAGCAAGGCTTCCTTGATCGTGCTTTTGTTCTGCTCCATGACGAAGGTCCGCACCGACAGGCGACGGGCCGGCGGCGTGGCGATGATCGACAGGTCGCGCATGCCCGACACCGCCATGTTCAGCGTGCGTGGAATCGGCGTGGCGGTCAGCGTGAGGATGTCGACTTCACTGCGCAGGGCCTTGAGCTGTTCTTTCTGACGCACACCGAAACGGTGCTCTTCGTCGATGATCACCAGCCCGAGGTTTTTGATTTTTACATCGTCGGACAACAGCTTGTGGGTGCCGATGACGATGTCGATCTTGCCTTCCGCCAAGTCCGCAATCGCGGCATTCACTTCCTTGGTGGACTTGAAGCGGCTCATCACTTCCACGCTCACCGGCCAGTCGGCGAAGCGGTCGCGGAAGCTGTTGTAGTGTTGCTGGGCGAGCAGGGTGGTCGGCACCAGGATCGCCACTTGGCGACCGCCGTGTACCGCGATGAACGCGGCACGCATCGCCACTTCGGTCTTGCCGAAACCGACGTCGCCGCAGACCAGTCGGTCCATCGGTTTGGGCGCGAGCATGTCGGCGCGCACCGCATCGATGGTGGTTTGCTGGTCCGGGGTTTCTTCGAACGGGAATCCGGCGCTGAAGGTCGCGTAATCGGCTTTGGGATCGGCGAAGGCATAGCCCTCGCGGGCGGCGCGGCGGGCATAGATGTCGAGCAACTCGGCGGCCACGTCGCGCACCTGTTCGGCGGCTTTGCGCTTGGCTTTCTGCCAGGTCTCGGAACCGAGGCGGTGCAGCGGGGCCAAGGCATCGTCGCTGCCGGTGTAGCGCGCGATCAAATGCAGGTTGGCTACCGGCACGTAGAGCTTGGCGCCTTCGGCGTATTGAAGGGTCAGGAACTCGGCGGCCTGGTCGTCGATTTCCAGGGTTGCCAGGCCGAGGTAACGGCCGACACCGTGATCGATGTGCACCACCGGCGCGCCTTCGCGCAGCTCGGTGAGGTTCTTGATCACTGCGTCATTGTTGCCATCGGCGCGTTTTTCCCGACGCCGACGCTGCATCACCCGCTGACCGAACAATGGGCTTTCGGCGATCAGCGCCAATGCCGGATCGTCCAGCAGCAGGCCTTCATCCAGCGGCGCGATGGTGATCGCCAGGCGATCCTTGCTTGCGACAAAGTCCGGCCAGCTATCGACGGTTTTCGGTCGCAGCTTCAGGCGTTCAAGCAATTCCAGCAGCACTTCACGACGGCCCGCAGACTCGGCGGTAAACAGCACGCGACCGGGGAACCCGTCGAGGAAACCGGCCAGCGCCGCCAACGGCTGGGTGGCCTTGGCTTCGATGGCCAGGTTCGGCAGCGCTTGCGCCGGGAAGCGTTCGCGGCCTACGCCGGTTTCCACGTCTTGCTGGCTGGCGACCACGCGCGGCCAGTTTTTCAGGCGTGCGAAGCAGTCTTCCACCGGCAGGAACAGCTCGGCCGGCGGCAATAAAGGACGGGACGGGTCGACGCGGCGCTCTTCAAAACGATTGCGCACGTCGTTCCAGAAATTCTCCGCCGCTTGCTCGATGCCCGGCAGGGAAAACACCTGGGTGTCTTGTGGCAGGTAATCGAACAGGGTCGAGGTTTCATCGAAGAACAGCGGCAGGTAGTACTCGATACCGGCCGGGGTAATCCCGCTGCTCAGGTCCTGGAAGATCGGGCAGCGGCGGAAGTCGACATCGAAACGCTCGCGAAAGCGCGCCTTGAAGCGAGTGACCGCGTCCTTTTGCAGCGGGAATTCCCGGGCCGGCAGCAGGCGCACGGTGTCGACCTTGTCGATGGAGCGCTGGTTGTCCGGATCGAATGTGCGCAGGGTCTCGATTTCGTCGTCGAACAGATCGATGCGGAACGGCAGTTTGCTGCCCATCGGGAACAGGTCGATCAGTGAACCGCGCACCGTGAATTCACCGTGCTCGTACACCGTATCGACGTAGCGATAGCCGCTGGCTTCGAGCCGGGTGCGCATTTGCTCGACGTCGAGTTTCTGGCCGACATCCAGCACCAGGCTGCTGCCGAGCAGGAACTTGGTCGGCGCCAGGCGATGCAGGGCCGTGGTGATTGGCACCACCAGCACACCGTGGGTCAGCTCCGGCAGCCTATATAAGCTGGCAATGCGCTGGGAGATGATGTCCTGGTGCGGCGAGAACAGGTCGTAAGGCAGGGTTTCCCAGTCGGGAAAATGCAGCACGGGCAAATCCGGGGCGAAGAAGCTCAGCTCCTGTTCCAGCCGTTCAGCGCTTTGGCTGTCAGCGGTCAGCAGCAGGGTAAAGCGCTTGGCAGCGCTGGCGGCCTCGGCGATGGCCAGGCTCAGGGCGGCACCGGGCAAGTTGCCCCAGTGCTGTTTACCTGCCGCGGCAGGGAGAAGCGGTAGACGCAGAACGGGCACGGAAGGTTGAGCTCCAAGCGTTGCGACAAAGTCGGTAATTGTAGCGGCCTCAGGTGCCGGCTGTCAGTTGCAGATATGTCTATTACGCGGGTTGGGCGAAATGTAGTGGTAAAGACAAAATCCGGCGGTTTTTTGCTGAAATTTAGCGATTATGTAGTGGCAAAACGAACAGGTGTTACGGATGGTTACGGACAAGGCAGCGCTACCTCCAAAAAATTGACTGCGCTGGAAGGCCCGTATTTACTGGGCTCCAGCGCGGCGTAATTTTTTTGAACGGAAATTTGTTACGGCTCGCACGACAGGCGCGCATTGCTACGAGAGGCACTCGGCGGCATAATGTAGCCCCTTTTTTCTGCCCCTACATATGTGGAAGGTTCCCGTGACTCAGAAGCCCGACCAGTGTCTTGGTGAATGGATCGACCGTGAAGCACTCGCAGAAGCGATGATTCCGCTTATCGGTCAGCTCTACCGCAATAACAACGTGGTGAGCTCGATCTATGGCCGCAGCCTGATCAATCGTTCAGTCATTGCGATTCTCAAAGCTCACCGCTTCGCTCGCCATCGCCAGTCCGATGACAGCGAACTGTCCGTCCACGAAACATTCCCGCTGCTCAAAGCCATGAGCGAGCTCAAGCTCGGCGCCGCTTCGGTCGACCTGGGCAAGCTGGCGGTCAAATTCAAGGCCGAAGGCAATGGCCGCACTGCCGAGCAGTTCGTCCGTGAAGAACTGGCCGACGTGGTTGGTCAGCAAAACGTTGCCGCGCGCAAAGGCACCGACGTTGTCCTCTACGGCTTCGGTCGTATCGGCCGTCTGCTGGCGCGCATCCTGATCGAAAAAACCGGTGGTGGCGACGGCCTGCGTCTGCGCGCCATCGTGGTCCGCAAGGGCGCCGAGAACGACCTGGTCAAACGCGCCAGCCTGCTGCGTCGCGACTCGGTCCATGGTCCGTTCGATGGCACCATCACCATTGATGAAGCCAACAACACCATCACCGCCAACGGCAACCTGATTCAGGTTATCTACGCAAAAAACCCGACTGAAGTGGATTACACCCAGTACGGCATCAAAGACGCGTTGCTGGTGGACAACACCGGTGTATGGCGTGACGCCGAGGGCCTGGGCCAACACCTGGCTTGCCCGGGTATCGACCGCGTTGTGCTGACCGCACCTGGCAAAGGCAAGCTGAAGAACATCGTTCACGGCATCAACCACGGCGAAATCACCGCTGATGACAAGATCGTTTCCGCGGCTTCCTGCACCACCAACGCCATCGTGCCGGTGCTGAAGGCCGTCAACGACAAGTTCGGCATCATCAACGGTCACGTTGAAACGGTTCACTCGTACACCAACGACCAGAACCTGATCGACAACTTCCACAAGGGCGATCGCCGTGGCCGTAGCGCCGCGCTGAACATGGTGATCACCGAGACCGGTGCTGCCACCGCTGCTGCCAAGGCTCTGCCTGAGCTGGCCGGCAAGCTGACCGGTAACGCGATCCGTGTTCCGACGCCGAACGTGTCGATGGCCATTCTCAACCTGAACCTTGAGAAAGCCGCGACCCGCGAAGAGATGAACGATTACCTGCGTTACATGGCGTTGCACTCCGATCTGCATAAGCAAATCGACTACGTCAACTCGCAGGAAGTGGTGTCCACCGACTTCGTTGGCTCGCGCCACGCCGGTGTTGTGGACGCTGAAGCGACCATCACCCAAGACAACCGCGTTGTTCTGTACGTTTGGTACGACAACGAATTCGGTTACAGCTGCCAGGTGGTGCGCGTGATGGAAGACATGGCCGGGGTCAACCCGCCAGCGTTCCCGCGCTAAGCTTCAGCCGCAAATGAAAACGCCCCGACATTGTCGGGGCGTTTTTGTTTGTGCGGTGATCGTTCCCACGCAGAGCGTGGGAACGATCGTGCTGACGAATGCGATCTACCTGGCGCCGCCAGCCACTGCGGCTTGCGCAGTCCGCAACTCATGCTTGTTGCCACGGAACAACACCAGCGTCGCAATCAACCCCAGCACCGCCGCACCACTGAGCCAGATCCCCGGCGCGGCCTTGTTATCCAGCACGTGGATCAGATAAGTGCACGCCGCCGGAGTAAATCCACCGAAGGTCGCGGTCGCCAGGCTGTAGGCCAGGGAGAAACCGGTTGTACGAACTTCTACCGGCATGATCTCGGTCAGCGCCACCACCATGGCGCCGTTGTATGAGCCATACAAGAACGACAACCACAACTCGACGATCAGCAGATGGCTGAAACTCGGGTTGGCCACCAGCCATGACAGGGCCGGGTAAGCCGTGAGGATCGCCAGAATCGTCGCCGCCAACAGCAGGGGTTTGCGGCCGATCTTGTCGGAAAAAGCTCCCATCACCGGCAGCCAGAAGAAGTTCGACAGGCCGATGCACACCGTGACCAGTAACGCATCCAGGTCCGACAAATGCAGTTCGGCTTTACCGAATGTCGGGGTGTACGCAGTGATCAGGTAGAACGACACGGTGGTCATGACCACCAGCGCCATGCCGGCGATAACGATGCCAAAGTTCTGACCGATCGAACGGATGATTTCCTGCAGGGTAGGGCGATGTTTACGCGCCTGGAATTCCGGAGTTTCTTCCAGCGAGCGTCGAATCACGAAAATCACCGGCACGATCATGCAACCGATCAGGAACGGCACACGCCAGCCCCAGTCACCCATTTGTTCCGGGCTGAGCCAATGGTTGAGGCCCACACCCAGCAAACCGGCGAACACCACGGCGGCTTGTTGGCTGGCGGACTGCCAGCTGACGAAGAAGCCCTTGCGCCCCGGGGTGGAGATTTCGGCCAGGTAAACCGACACACCGCCCAGTTCCACGCCCGCCGAGAAGCCTTGTAACAGGCGGCCGAACAGCACGATCAGCGGCGCAGCCACGCCCAGGGTGGCGTAACCCGGCACGCAGGCAATCAGTATCGTACCGGCGGCCATCAGGGCCAGGGTGATGATCAGCCCTTTGCGACGGCCGTGACGGTCGATGTAGGCACCGAGGAAAATCGCACCCAGCGGACGCATCAGGAATCCGGCGCCGAAGGTTGCCAGGGACAGCATCAAGGAAGCGAAAGCGCTGTCGGCAGGGAAGAAGGTCTTGGCAATGGCCGTGGCGTAGAAGCCGTAGACCATAAAATCGAACATCTCAAGAAAATTACCGCTGACAACGCGAAAGATCGCTTTGCCTTTGCCCGTATTCGAGGACATTTGAACGCTCTCACTTTGGCTGTCTTATTGGAAATCCCTGGTCTTGACGCTTCCTGGCTGTCGGCCTCAAGCACGCAGGCACGCACCGAACAGTTTTGTAACGATATGTGTATGAAGATGGATAGGCAACCACTAGTTAGCCTGCTGCTTAAACGTTATAGCCATTAAGCGGCATGAAATTAGAGGTGGAGCGAATTAGCCTTTGTAGGAGCGAGGCTTGCCCGCGAAGGCGATAAACCTGGCACACCGCCTTCGCGGGCAAGCCTCGCTCCTCCAGGGAGAGTGCATAATGGCGACCCTCGGTGTTGTGCCAGGGGAGTCAGGGGGAGTGAGATTGTTGAGAAGGAAGGGTTTTGTCCTGGCGCTGTTCGTTGCCCTGTCCGGCTGCGGCAACGGCGATTCCATGGAAAGCTTCGGTGGCCCGACCATGGGCAGCACCTATTCCATCAAATACGTGCGTACCCAAGGCCTGCCCGCACCGAAAGACGTACAAGTCGAAGTCGAAAAGATCCTCGCCGACGTCGACCGGCAAATGTCCACCTACCGCAGTGACTCGGACATTGAGCGCTTCAACGATCTGCCCGCCAATCGCTGTCAGACAATGCCCGTGCCGATCCTCGAATTGGTCCGTGTCGGCGAACAACTGTCGCTGCAAAGCGAAGGCTCCTACGACCTGACCGTCGAACCACTGATGAACCTCTGGGGTTTCGGCCCACAGGCTCGTGAAGAAAAAGTCCCGAGTACCGAAGCACTCACCCACGCAATGCAACGAGTCGGTCACACACACCTGCGCATCGACGGTGACCAACTCTGCAAGGACACCGCCGTCGAGGTCGATTTCAACAGCATCGCCGCCGGCTACACCGTGGACACCATTGCCGCAAAACTTGAAAGCATGGGCATCCATAACTACCTCGCCGAAGTCACCGGCGAACTCAAGGCAGCCGGCAAAAAGCTCGATGGCTCACCGTGGAAAATTGCCCTGGAAGAGCCCCGGGCCAATCAGCAAGTGGCCGAGCGCATCATCAATGTCGACGGCTACGGCGTGTCCACTTCCGGTGACTATCGCAACTATTTCGAGCAAGACGGCCACCGCTATTCCCACACCTTCGACGCCCGCACGGGTGCACCGATTACCCACAACCTGGCGTCGGTCACGGTCATTAATCCTTCAACGCTGATGGCCGATGGCTTATCGACGCTGTTGCTGATTCTCGGCCCCGAACGTGGATGGGACTACGCGCAAAAACACAACATTGGTGCATTCTTTGTGATTCGTGCCGATACAGGTTTCGTCACACGGGCCAATCAGGCTTTTGAGCGCCAGAGTGGCGGCAAAACCGAATGATTGCGGCGATCCGAGCATTGAAGACTGGCGTTGTAGCGCCGGCAAAAGTAGCCTACGACGCGACCAAGGGTTAATGTGCGCGGCGTTGACGCTTCTATAGACTGTGTCCGGGTTCTGCACTGGCCCCAAATTGTTCCTTCACGCCGCAGATCGGCGTGATTTAGCCGCAGGTGCCGATGGCGCCGCGGCCTGTTCTGAGGAGTACGCATGGCTGTCTACAACTACGACGTGGTGGTGCTGGGTTCCGGCCCGGCAGGAGAAGGTGCGGCAATGAACGCCGCCAAAGCAGGGCGCAAGGTGGCCATGGTCGACAGCCGTCGCCAGGTCGGCGGCAACTGCACCCACTTGGGTACCATCCCGTCCAAGGCATTGCGTCACTCGGTCCGGCAGATCATGCAGTTCAACACCAACCCGATGTTCCGGGCCATTGGTGAGCCGCGTTGGTTCTCGTTTCCGGACGTGCTGAAAAGCGCAGAAAAAGTCATTTCCAAACAAGTCACTTCGCGTACCGGCTACTACGCCCGTAACCGCGTCGACGTGTTCTTCGGCACCGGCAGCTTCGCCGACGAGCAAACCATCGAAGTGGTGTGCGCCAATGGTGTAGTTGAAAAGCTTGTCGCCAAGCACATCATCATCGCCACCGGTTCGCGTCCGTATCGCCCGGCGGACATCGATTTCCATCACCCGCGTATCTACGATAGCGACACCATCCTCAGCCTCGGCCACACTCCGCGCAAACTCATCGTTTACGGCGCGGGCGTGATCGGTTGCGAGTACGCCTCGATCTTTAGTGGCCTGGGTGTGCTGGTTGAACTGGTGGACAACCGTGGTCAGTTGCTGAGCTTCCTGGACTCGGAAATTTCCCAGGCCCTGAGCTATCACTTCAGTAACAACAACATCACGGTTCGCCACAACGAAGACTACGACCGCGTCGAAGGCGTGGACAACGGTGTGATCCTGCACCTCAAGTCCGGCAAGAAGATCAAGGCCGACGCCTTGCTCTGGTGCAACGGCCGTACCGGTAATACCGACCAGTTGGGTCTGGAAAACATCGGCGTGAAGGTCAACAGCCGTGGTCAGATCGAAGTGGACGAGGCCTACCGCACCTGCGTGCCGAACATCTACGGTGCCGGTGACGTGATCGGCTGGCCGAGCCTGGCCAGTGCCGCTCACGACCAGGGTCGCTCGGCCGCTGGCAGCATCGTCGATAACAACAGCTGGCGTTTCGTGAATGACGTGCCGACCGGCATCTACACCATTCCGGAGATCAGCTCGATCGGCAAGAACGAGCAAGAGCTGACCCAGGCGAAAGTGCCGTACGAAGTGGGCAAGGCGTTCTTCAAGAGCATGGCGCGGGCACAGATCGCCGGCGAGCCCCAGGGCATGCTGAAGATCCTGTTCCACCGCGAAACCCTGGAAGTGCTGGGCGTGCACTGCTTCGGCTATCAGGCGTCGGAGATTGTTCACATCGGCCAGGCGATCATGAGCCAGCCGGGCGAACTGAACACCCTCAAGTACTTCGTCAACACCACGTTCAACTACCCGACCATGGCCGAAGCCTATCGGGTAGCGGCGTACGATGGCCTCAACCGGCTTTTTTGAGCGGCTCCGGCCGGTGGCCTGAGCCGGCCGGGGAGACCGATTTCAGCAATTCTCGAGGGTGGCAGTGGCCAAACCGGGAAAGTCTGTAATCAGGCTGTCAACGCCGAAGTCGGCGAGTCTGCGCATCAGCGCGGGCTCGTTGACTGTCCATACCGACACATGCAGCCCCTGACGCTGCGCCTTCTGCAGGCGTTCCGGCGTACACAGGGTCCAGTTCAGCGCCAGAATCTCACAGCCATAGCTTTGCGCGACTTTCAACGGGTCGAGCCAGGCGTACTCGGCGACCAATCCGCGAGACACATCCGGCACCAGGTCCAGCGCGGCCTTCAATACTTCGCGGGAACTCGAGGTGATGGTCACCTTGTCCAGCAGGCCGTGACGCACCGCCATTTCCCGAATCGCCAGCACCGTAGTCGCGGCGCGGGTGCGTGAAGCGCTTTTGACTTCCAGTTGCCAGTGCTCGAAATCGCATTTCTCGAACAGCTCTTCCAGCGTTGGAATCGGGCACGGCTTGATCCAGCCCGGGCCGCCCTTGCGCGCGTCGTAAGTCACCAGATCCTTAGCGGTATGCTCGACCACTTTGCCGCGGCGGTCGGTGGTGCGCTTGAGTGTCGGGTCATGGATGACCATCAACTCGCCGTCCATGGACAGGTGCAGATCCAGTTCGCAACGGCGCACGCCGTGCTTGAGACATTCCTGAAAACTGGTCAGGGTGTTTTCCGGTGCTTCGCCTTTGGCGCCGCGATGGCCGTAGATGAGGGTCACGGTTCTTCCTTAATTAAATGCCTGATTCGTTTTGTTCGCGGGCCAGACGTCGTTCCTGGGCCTGCTTTTGCAAGATGTAGCGGGCGAGCAATTGGCGCTGGGCATCGGTCGGGTACTCGAACTCGGTGCCGACGTCGTAGCCGTCGCCCTTGCGGTCGCAATGGGTGACCCTGGCCCGCAGCAACAGGCCCAGCGCTTGCGGCATCAGCACCAGTTTGACCGACAGGTGCGCGCCGACGGCAATGGGGGTCGGATGCTGAAAGTCGATGCCGCCTTCGGAGATGATCACCGGTTGCGGGTCGCCGATGTGCCCGAGCACGGTCAGGGCGACCACCTGGCTGAGCAGGTCGATGCGTTTGTTCTGGGATTTCAAGAAGGCAGCAATCGCCCGGTCGCGCTCACTGATCTGGCGCAACAGGTGCTGCGACTCGAATTCGCTCAGGTGCAGTTCACTGAGCAAGTTGAAGAGGGGGGAAGCATCCTGCAACACTTCCTGGCCTGCGGCTTCGGGAGCAGACAGGGTCCGAATTTCCAGTGCGATCGTGTCCTCGATACGGTAGTATTCGCGGCGATCTTCTTCATCTAATGTCGACATGGCGAACCCATGGTAGCGGCGGTGGTCTGAGTGTAAAGCTGGTTATCGACCCCCGCCACAAGGACGTTCCTTTTCCCTCCGAACAAGCCCCGACATGTTCAGACCTCTCTTCGTATTTATTGGCACGCGTTATACCCGTGCAAAGCGTCGCAATCATTTTGTGTCGTTCATTTCCCTGACTTCGATGATCGGGCTCGCCCTTGGCGTGGTCGTGATGATCGTCGTGCTGTCGGTCATGAACGGTTTCGATCATGAGATGCGCACCCGCGTGCTGGGCATGGTGCCCCACGCGACCATCGAGTCCGGTGAAGCGATCAGCGACTGGCAAAGCCTGGCCACCAAGGTCAAGCAGAACCCGCAGGTGACGGCCGTTGCGCCGTTCACCCAGATGCAGGGGCTGCTGACCAACAATGGCAAGGTGTCCAAGGTGCTGCTCAATGGCATTGACCCGGCGCTGGAGCGTCAGGTCTCGATCATTGATAACTTCATGCAGCAGGGCAAGCTCGACGACCTGGCCCCCGGCAGCTTCGGCATCGTCATTGGCGACAAGGCGGCGGCCAAGCTCGGCGCGGCCATCGGCGACAAGCTGACCTTCGTCGCACCGGAAGTCACCGTGACCCCGGCCGGGATGTTCCCGCGCATGAAACGCTTTACCGTGGTCGGCATCTTCCATGTCGGCGCCGGTGAGCTGGATGGCTACCTGGGCGTGACCAACCTGCAGGACCTGGCCAGGCTGCATCGCTGGAAGCCGGATCAGGTCCAGGGCATCCGCCTGAAGTTTGATGACCTGTTCCAGGCACCGCGCGTGGCGTGGACCCTGGCCCAGCAACTCGGCGAAGACCATTACTACGCCCGCGACTGGACCCGCACCCACGGCAACCTGTATCAGGCGATCCGCATGGAAAAAGCCATGATCGGTTTGCTGTTGCTGCTGATCGTTGCCGTCGCGGCTTTCAACATCATCTCCACGCTGGTGATGGTGGTGAATGACAAGAAAGGCGACATCGCTATCCTGCGCACCCTGGGCTCCACGCCGGGGCAGATCATGGCGATCTTCATGGTCCAGGGCACGGTCATCGGTGTGATCGGAACGCTGATCGGCGCCGTGGTCGGGATCTTCGCCGCGCTGAACGTCAGCGCCGCGATCTCGGCGCTGGAAGGCCTGATCGGGCATAAATTCCTCAATGCCGACGTGTATTTCATTGATTACCTGCCGTCGCAAGTGCAGAGCCAGGATGTGTTGATGGTCTGCGCCGCTGCGTTGGTACTGAGTTTCCTCGCCACCCTGTATCCAGCCTGGCGTGCCGCGCGCACCCAGCCTGCGGAGGCGCTACGTTATGAGTGAGTCGGGCATGAGTGAAAAAGCAATCTTGAGCTGTCGCAACCTGGGCAAATCCTACGAGGAAGGCCCGGAGTCGGTAGAGGTGCTGGCCGGTCTGCAACTGGAACTGCATCCGGGTGAGCGCGTGGCGATTGTCGGCACTTCGGGTTCGGGCAAAAGTACCTTGCTCAACCTGTTGGGCGGTCTCGATACGCCGACCAAGGGCAGCGTCTGGCTCGACGGCGAAGAGCTCTCGGCACTGAGCGAGAAGAATCGCGGGTTGCTGCGTAACCGTTCCCTCGGGTTCGTGTACCAGTTCCACCATTTGCTGCCGGAATTCACCGCCCTGGAAAACGTCTGCATGCCGCTGCTGATCGGCAAGACCGCGATCCCGGAGGCGCGTCAGCGTGCCACCGCGTTGCTGGAGCGGGTAGGGCTGGGGCATCGCCTGCAACACAAGCCATCGGAACTGTCCGGTGGTGAGCGTCAGCGTGTGGCCATCGCCCGCGCCCTGGTGAACAACCCGGGGCTGGTGATGCTCGATGAGCCGACCGGCAACCTGGACTCCCACACAGCGCAAGGCATTCAGGACTTGATGCTGGAACTCAGCACCTCGATGCGCACCGCGTTCCTGGTGGTGACCCACGATATGAACCTGGCTCGCCAGATGGATCGCGTCCTGCATTTGCAGGAAGGTTGCCTGACGCCCATCTGATTGACCGAAACCCGGCGCGGCTGAAAAGCCCGTCGGGTCTTTTATTTTTATACGGTGCCCAGCGAATGTTCAGACCGTTATCGATCTTTATCGGCGCGCGCTATACCCGCGCCAAGCGCCGCAATCGCTTTGTTTCCTTCATCTCGATGACCTCGATGATCGGCCTCGCCCTGGGCGTGCTGGCGATGATCGTGGTGCTCTCGGTGATGAACGGTTTCCAGCGCGAAATGAGCTCGCGCATCCTCGGCATGGTGCCCCACGCGACCATCGTCGGCGTGAACCCGATCGACGATTGGCAGCCGGTGGCCGCCGCCGCGATGAAAAATCCCGAAGTGACCGCCGCCGTGCCATTCACCGAGATGGAAGGCATGCTCTCTTATAAGGGCGCGATGCAGCCGATCCAGATCAGCGGTATCGACCCGGCGCAGGAAGGCAAGGTCTCCATCGTCGCCCAGCACATCGTCCAGGGGCGTCTTGATGCCTTGAAACCGGGCGAGTTCGGCGTGGTGGTCGGCGAGATCACGGCGCGGCGGTTTCGCTTGAACGTCGGCGACAAACTCACCTTGATCGTGCCGGAAGTCAGCACCGCACCGGGGGGCATCACCCCGCGCATGCAGCGGCTGAACGTGGTCGGTGTGTTCAAGGTTGGCGCCGAACTCGACGGTTCGATGGCACTGATTCACATGGCCGATGCCGCGCAAATGCAGCATTGGCAGCCGAATCAGGTGCAGAGCGTGCGCCTGGCGGTCAAGGATCTGTACGCGGCGCCCAAGGTGTCGAACGACATCGCCAATGGCCTGGGCACGGCGTACAAGGCTGACGACTGGACCCACACCCAGGGCAGTCTGTTCAGCGCGATGAAAATGGAAAAAACCATGATCGGCCTGCTGTTGCTGATGATCGTCGCGGTGGCGGCGTTCAACATCATTGCAACCCTGATCATGGTGGTGAACGACAAGGGCGCGGACATTGCGATCCTGCGCACCATCGGCGCCACGCCACGGCAGATCATGGCGATCTTCATGGTCCAGGGCACGGTGATCGGCATCGTCGGCACCTTGATCGGCGGTGTGCTGGGGGTGATTGCGGCGTTGAACGTCAGTGAACTGGTGGGTTGGCTGGAGCGCGTCAGCGGGCAGCACATCTTCAGCTCGGACGTGTACTTCGTCAGCAACCTGCCTTCGGAATTGCAGGGCGGGGATGTGTTGTTGATCTGCTCGGCGGGGTTCATCTTGAGCTTTCTCGCCACTGTTTACCCTGCCTGGCGGGCGGCGAAGATTGAGCCGGCTCATGCGTTGCGGTATTCGTAAGCGCTGAAATCGCTTTCGCGGGCAAGCCTCGCTCCTACAGGGATTGCGTCGAACACAAATAATGGATCGACATCAAACCTGTAGGAGCGAGGCTTGCCCGCGAAGAGGCCGGACCTGCCGACCTCAATCGCCCCTTGGCAACTCAATCACAAACCTCGTCCACCCATTAGCTGATTCGCAACGAATCTGCCCGCCATGGGCACGGATGATCGACTGGGTAATCGCCAAACCCAATCCTGCATGTTCACTACTGCCTTCCTGACGCGCCGGATCCGCTCGATAGAAACGGTCAAACAGGCGCGGCAGCAACGCCTCAGCAATCCCGTCGCCGCTGTTCTCAACCGTCAGGCTCAACCCTTTGGGCTGATCAACAATCCGCACCCGAACTTCACCGTCGGCCGGGGTAAACCGCAACGCATTGTCCAGCAGATTGGACAGCGCCCGCCGCAACATGCTGCGGTCGCCTTCCATGCCTGCATGGCCATCGCGGGTCAGCGTCACTTGCGCGTCCTCGGCCAGCGGCGCGAAAAACTCCAGCAACAGATCCACTTCCTCCGCCAGTTCCAGCGGTTCGCGCTTGGGCATCAGCAACCCATGGTCAGCTTTGGCCAGGTACAGCATGTCGTTGACCAGTTGGGCCATCCATTGCAGTTCTTCGAGGTTGCTGTGCAGCGCTTCGCGGTAATCCTCGATGGGGCGTGGGCGGGTGAGGGTGACTTGGGTGTGGGTCAGCAGGTTCGACAGCGGCGTGCGCAGTTCATGGGCGATGTCGGCAGAGAAGGCCGAGAGCCGTTGAAAAGAGTCGTCGAGCCGTCCGAACATGGCGTTAAAGTTGTGGGCCATTTCCGCCAGTTCCGGCGGCATGTTCTCCTCCGGTAGCCGTGCATTGAGCGAATGCGCCGACACCCCGCTGGCCACCGCACTCATGCGTCGCAAGGGACGTAAACCGCTACGCGCCGCCCAGGCCCCGAGCAGGGCCGTGGCCAGGGCCGACAGGCCGACGGTCAGCCAGATCAAGCGTTGCATGCGTTGCAGGAAGTGTTGGTGATGGGTGATGTCCAGCAGCAACGTCAGTTGTGGCGAGTCGGGTTTGTCGAGAAACAGCGGGGCGTTCAGGACGCGATAGTCGGTGCCGTCATCGTTTACGGTCGACAAGCCCGGTTTTTGCGGCAGCTTTTCGGGCAGGCGCGCCGAACTGTCATACCAGCGCTGGCCATCGCTGCCAGTAATGCGCAGCGACAAATCAGCCTGTCGGCTCAGCTCATCCTGCAGTTTGACTTCGCTTTCACTGGACTGAATGTCGTGCAGCGCCCGGCGCAGGCCAATCAACTTCCCGTCCAGCAACTGCTGATCGAGCTCGATAAAGTGCGCTTCGCTGGCGCGGCTGAACAACACCCCGGCGAACAACGAAACCACGGCGGTGCAGGCGGCAAACAGCAGAGCCAGGCGATTACTCAGGGACAGTCGGCGCATCAGGCGTCGCGCTCTTCAAGCACATAACCCATGCCGCGCACGGTGTGGATCAGCTTGTTGGGGAAGTCGTCGTCGATCTTCAGGCGCAGACGGCGGATCGCCACTTCGATGACATTGGTGTCGCTGTCGAAATTCATGTCCCACACCTGGGAGGCGATCAGCGACTTGGGCAGCACTTCACCCTGGCGGCGCAGGAGCATTTCCAGCAGGGCGAATTCCTTGGCGGTCAAGTCGATGCGCTGACCGTTGCGTTCGACCCGGCGGCGGATCAGGTCCAGGCGCAGGTCGGCCAATTGCAGGGTTGTTTCCTGAGGCGTGGCGCTGCCGCGACGTAACAGGCTGCGGACCCGGGCCAGCAGTTCGGAAAACGCGAAGGGCTTGACCAGGTAGTCGTCGGCACCCAGTTCCAGGCCGTGAACCCTGTCCTCCACCGCGTCTCGGGCGGTCAGAAAAAGTACCGGGGTGTCGAGGCCAGCGCCGCGCACCGCTTGCAGAATCTGCCAGCCATCGCGGCCGGGCAACATGACATCGAGGATCAGCAAGGCGTAATCGCCGGTCAGCGCCAATTGCTGGCCGGTGCTGCCGTCGGCCACCAGTTCGGTGGTGAAACCGGCCTCGGTCAGGCCCTGGCGCAGGTAGTGGCCGGTTTTGGCCTGGTCTTCGACGATCAGCAGTTTCATGGATAGCTCTGTTTAAGTGGAACGAGCGCTTTATACCGTGGGTGGCAGCGATGCAGGCCAACCTGACAAAGTTGTAATCTGCCTGTCAGGTTGCGGGCAGGCGTGTCAGTTTAGAGTTTTCCACAGGCTGAACCTTATCTTGTTGGAGTACGACTATGTTTTTGCGCAAACCCTTGATGCTGGCCGCGTGTTTGCTGACGTTGAGTGCGCCGGTATGGGCGTCGCTTGCGCAGACTTACGACTTCGGTCAGCCGGCGCCGGCGGCCAAGGCCAGCCGCAGCGTGGAAGTGGTGATGGGCGATATGTCCTTCGATCCAAAGGCCATCGATATCAAGGCCGGTGAGACGATTCGCTTTGTGCTGGTGAATAAGGGCCAGTTGTTGCACGAATTCAACCTTGGCGACGCGGCGATGCATGCCGCGCACCAGCAGGAAATGCTGAAGATGCAGCAAAGCGGCATGCTGACGCCTACAGCCATGAAGGAAATGGACCACGGCTCAATGGCCGGTATGGATCACGGCATGAAGCATGACGACCCGAATAGCGTGCTGGTGCCGCCGGGCAAAACCGCCGAGCTGACCTGGACGTTCACCAAGGCCACCAGCCTGGAATTTGCCTGCAACATCCCGGGTCACTATCAGGCGGGCATGGTCGGCAAACTGACAGTCAGTCAGTAAGCACTCAAAGGCGGGCGCAAAGGCTGATAGAATCCGCTGATTCTTCAGTCAGGTTTCCGCCATGCATCCCGCAGCCGAACATTCGCCGCTGGGCAAATCCAGCGAATACATCGCCACCTACACGCCGTCGTTGCTGTTCCCGATCCCGCGCACCGCGAAATGGGCCGAACTGGGCCTGACGGCGGACACCCTGCCATATAAAGGCGTGGATTTCTGGAACTGCTTCGAACTGTCATGGCTGTTGCCGTCCGGCAAGCCGGTGGTGGCGATCGGTGAATTCAGCATTCCGGCGGATTCGCCGAACATCATCGAATCCAAGTCGTTCAAGCTGTACCTCAATTCACTGAACCAGACGCCGTTCGCCGACACCGCAAGCCTTGAAGCCACGCTGGTCAAAGACCTGTCGGCGGCTGCCGGTAAACCGGTTGGCGTGCGCATTCGCAGCCTGCGCGATGTGGAAGCCGAAGGCGTCGTCGCGTTGCCAGGCGTGTGCATCGATGACCTCGATATCAGCGTTAGCAACTACGAGCACCCGCGTCCGGAACTGCTGCGTTGCGATGACTCGCGCATTGTCGAAGAGGCGGTGCATAGCCATTTGCTCAAGTCCAATTGCCCGGTCACCAGTCAGCCGGATTGGGGCAGCGTCGCGGTGGAGTACCGGGGTTCTGCGCTGGATCACGCGAGTTTGCTGGAGTACATCGTCAGCTTCCGCCAGCACTCGGACTTCCATGAGCAGTGCGTGGAGCGCATCTTCCTTGACCTGCAACGGTTGTTGAAACCGGAGAAATTGACGGTGTATGCGCGGTATGTGCGTCGTGGCGGGTTGGATATCAATCCGTATCGCAGTACTGAAGATGTGCAGTTGCCGAACCATCGTCTGGTCCGCCAATAGATCTTCTGCTTCAAAAACGAAAAAGCCCCGCTATCGCTAGCAGGGCTTTTTTTTATCTGGCGGCTTCAGATCCCGATATTGCCCAGTGTTTGCACGATGTTGCGCAACGTACCGGCAATGGCGGGGTGTTCGAGTTCGAAGCGTTCGACGGCCAGGTTCACACCGTCGGCGAGGCTGGAGTCCTGGGTCTTGGTTTCGAGCTCAAGCTCAAGTTCGATCTGTTGCATCAGCGCGTGCAGATCGGCGCGCTCGGCTTCGGAAAGCGGCGGATTCTGTTCCAATTGCTCGCGCAGAGTATTGAGCTGTTCTTGCAGTTCGCGGGCAGGCATGGCGTTCTTCCTTTTATCGATAGGCACTGGCATAGACCGCAGCAGCGTGCCAAAGGTCTATGGCTGACCCTTAGATTAATCCACTCTCGGGCAGGCTGCATGATCTCGATCAGGGCTTTTCGCCCTTGAGCCGGCGCAGGCTGATGTCCGCCAGGCAGGTGTCGAGCTCGCCGAGGTGATCGATCACCGAATGCACCCCCAGGCCAAACAGCTGCACGGTCGCTTTGCCACGCAGGTGTTCGCGCTCCTTTTGGCTCAAGGCTTGCCATTCGCTCGGCGCCAGCCCGCACAGCGAACCGCATGACGCCAGGCCAATGGTCCATAAACCGGCATTCAGCCCGGCCTGCAACAATCGCGGTTCGCCGCTGACCAGCACGCAGCCGTCCAGACGCTCGACATTCAACGCCATCAAGGCTTGCCAGCAGGCGTTCGGCGCCGGCCAAGGATTGATTGTTGCTGGATGTTGCGAAGGTTTGATCCACGTCGGCAGGCCGGCGGCCAGGGTCTGGCTGAGGGCAGGGGGGAGCTCGTCGAGCCAGGCGCAGGGAATTTGCTGGCGCTGCAGACTGCGCAGGCTGTCGAGGGCGCCGGGGGTGGCTTCAGCGTGCTCGGCAGTGGGCGGGCCGGGCTGACCCGTACGGGCACCGAAATCCACCAGGCAACCACTGAGGCCGAACAATATTGCGGTCAGGTTTGGCGCGGCGTCGGGCAAGGCTTCGGCATGCGGCATATCAACGTCCCTGAAATAGCGCCAAGGCTAGGGGAGGACAGTGACAGTTGAGTGACATTGATGTGAATCGCTCACAGTCATTTCGCATCATCGGCAGACTGACGGTTAGGGAGCTGCCTAAACCAACCTTTCCGTCTTATACTAGCCGCCTTTACGCTTGGGCCGCGCGCCCGCGCCAGTACAATCCAAGGAGTTTTCTATGCGCTGGAGCAATCAATTCGCTCAGCTATGTATGTGTGCCAGCGTATTGCTGGTTCCGTTTGTTGCCCAGGCAGCTTCGGAAGATGACCCTTGGGAAAGCGTCAACCGCCCGATTTATCAGTTCAACGACTTTGTCGATACCTACGCACTGAAGCCCATTGCCCAAGGCTATGAGTTCGTGACGCCGCAGTTTCTGGAAGACGGCATTCACAACATGTTCCGTAACGTCGGGGATGTCACCAACCTGGCCAACAACGTCTTGCAGGCCAAGCCGGCCGCCGCTGGTGTCGACACTGCTCGCCTCATTTTCAACACCACTTTCGGTCTGCTGGGCTTCTTCGATGTCGGGACCAAAATGGGCCTGCAACGCAGCGACGAAGATTTCGGCCAGACGCTTGGCTATTGGGGCGTCGGCAGTGGTCCGTACGTGATGCTGCCGTTGCTCGGCCCAAGCACCCTGCGTGATGCGCCGTCCAAGTTCGTCGACAGCTACACCGGCCCGTACCGTTACATCAACGACGTGCCTGTGCGTAACTCGATCTTCGGCCTGAACATCGTCGATACCCGGGCCAGCCTGTTGTCGGCCGAGAAGCTGATCAATGGCGACAAGTACATCTTCATCCGTAACGCGTACCTGCAAAACCGCGAATTCAAGGTCAAAGACGGCCACGTCGAAGACGATTTCTGATTTAGCGCGGTAAAAACGAAGAAGGCGGCCATTTGGCCGCCTTCCTTGTTTCTGGATCCTGTTTATTTCATCTTCAAGATTGTAAGCCCGAGTTTCTGGCTGCCACCGTCCTGTTCCTTGACCCACACCACTTCAGTGTCTGCTTCCAGCCCTTTGAGCGCTGCGTGATCGGAGTCGATCCGCACGCTGAGCCGGTCCCCGACCTTGAACAAACGCGGCGCCTCCACCTGCATGCCACTGCTGGAAAGGTCGATGCAGACGGCTGGCACCTCATCGCCCTCGTGAATCAGCGAGACATCGGCATCGACTCGCATGCGGATGAAATCGCGCTTTTCGCTGTAGTCCCGATCGGTTTGACTCATGGGCTCGATCCTTCCATTGGGTTACGGTTTTGCCTGTTCTTATAACTCCCGGTGATTTGAGAAGTAAAGACGTCAAGCGACCATCGGCGTGAGCTTGAAACGCCCCGCGGATGGGAGTACCGTCTGCGCCTTAGAAGGGCACCTCTGGTGGACCTGTGTGTAGGGCAAACGCTCGAAAACAGTGCAGCAGAGAGGCTAGAAAGCGAATCCAGTAGTGAGAGCCGGGATAAAACCCCTGCCTGCTACGCCAACCTAATTCTGGCGCCGTTTGCCCACATGCCAAAAACCAGTGCCACGCTGCTGATAATCGATGATGACGAAGTAGTGCGCGCGAGCCTCGCCGCCTATTTGGAAGACAGTGGTTTCAGTGTCCTGCAGGCCAGCAATGGCCAACAGGGTCTTCAGGTATTCGAGCAAGACAAGCCCGACTTGGTCATCTGCGATCTGCGCATGCCGCAGATGGGCGGACTCGAACTCATTCGCCAGGTCACCGAGCTGTCGCCGCAAACCCCGGTTATCGTGGTGTCGGGTGCCGGCGTGATGAACGACGCGGTCGAGGCCCTGCGCCTGGGCGCGGCGGATTACCTGATCAAGCCTCTCGAAGATCTGGCCGTGCTTGAGCACTCCGTGCGCCGGGCTCTGGATCGTGCGCGCCTGTTGCTGGAAAACCAGCGCTACCGCGACAAGCTCGAAAAGGCCAACCGCGAACTCGAAGCCAGCCTGAACCTGCTCCAGGAAGACCAGAACGCCGGTCGCCAAGTGCAGATGAACATGCTGCCGGTCAGCCCCTGGACCATCGACGAGTTCCAGTTTGCGCACCAGATCATCCCGTCGCTGTACCTGTCGGGTGATTTCGTCGACTACTTTCGGGTCGACGAGCGTCGGGTAGCCTTCTACCTGGCGGACGTTTCCGGGCATGGCGCCTCTTCAGCGTTCGTCACCGTGCTGCTGAAGTTCATGACCACGCGCCTGCTGTTCGAATCCAAGCGCAATGGCACGTTGCCGGAATTCAAGCCTTCAGAGGTACTTGGTCATATCAACCGAGGCCTGATCAGTTGTAAGCTGGGTAAACACGTCACAATGGTCGGTGGTGTCATCGACGAGGAGACAGGTTTGTTGACCTATAGCATCGGCGGTCATCTGCCGTTGCCTGTGTTGTACACGCCAGACAGTGTTCGTTACCTGGAAGGGCGTGGTCTGCCGGTGGGCCTCTTCAATGAAGCCACCTACGAAGACCACGTGATGGAGTTGCCTCCGACGTTCAGCCTGACGCTGATGTCCGACGGCATTCTGGACCTCTTGCCAGAACCGACACTCAAAGAGAAAGAAGCGGCGTTGCCCCAACGGGTCAAGGCTGCGGGCGGCACCCTGGATGGGCTGCGGCAGGTTTTTGGATTGGCCACGCTAGGGGAGATGCCGGATGATATCGCCCTGTTGGTGTTGAGCAGGAATCTTTAATGAGTACCGGTAGAATCCAGTTCGCCGAGCAGGACGGCACCTTCGTCCTCAAGTTCGTCGGTGAAGTTCGCCTGACCCTGTGTTCGGCGTTGGATGCGACTATTGAGCGGATCTTCACGGCGTTGAACTTCAACGCGATCGTGATCGACCTGACCGAAACCCGCAGCATCGACAGCACCACGTTGGGCCTGCTGGCCAAACTGTCGATCCTGTCGCGGCAGAAGGTCGGCTTGCTGCCGACCGTCGTCACCACCCACGAAGACATCACCCGTCTGTTGCAGTCCATGGGCTTCGAGCAAGTGTTCAACATCGTTGACCGCCCGATCCCGTGCCCTGAATGCCTGACCGACCTGCCAGACCAGGATCAGTCCGAAGAAATCGTGCGGATCAAGGTGCTTGAAGCGCACAAGATCCTCATGGGCCTGAACGATTCCAATCGTGAAGCGTTTCATGATCTGGTGAATGCGCTCGAGCGTCATTGATCCCAGGCCCTCATCGCCGCATAACCAGCCAAACACAAAAAAGGGCGAACCCACCGGGTTCGCCCTTTTTGCATTGCGTCGAACTAGATCACAGCTTGGCTTGCAGCAACGCCTCAAGCTTTTCCTGATCGCGGGCAAACTGACGAATACCTTCCGCCAGCTTCTCGGTCGCCATCGCATCTTCGTTGGACAACCAACGGAATTGCGCTTCGTTCAGGCTCAGACGTGCTTCACCGGCATGCCCAGGCGCCAGTTTGCGTTCCAGCTTCCCGTTGTCCGCCGCCAGTTTCTCCAGCAGGTCCGGGCTGATGGTCAGCCGATCACAGCCGGCCAGTTGCTCGATCTGGTTCAGGTTACGGAAGCTTGCGCCCATCACTACGGTTTTGTAGTCATTGGCCTTGTAGTAGTTGTAGATGCGCGTCACCGACTGCACACCCGGATCATCCGCGCCGGTGTAGTCGTTGCCGTTGGCCTTCTTGTACCAGTCGTAGATGCGGCCCACGAACGGCGAAATCAGGAACACGCCGGCGTCGGCGCAAGCCGCGGCCTGTGCGAAGGAGAACAGCAGGGTCAGGTTGGTCTGGATGCCTTCCTTTTCCAGGATCTCGGCGGCGCGAATGCCTTCCCAGGTAGAAGCGATCTTGATCAGTACGCGGTCACGGCCAATGCCGGCCTTGTCGTAGAGCTCGATCAGACGGTGCGCGCGCTTCAATACGGCGTCAGTGTCGAACGAAAGACGTGCATCCACTTCGGTGGAAATACGGCCCGGGACCACTTTGAGGATTTCTTGCCCAACCGCGACGCCAAAACGGTCGCTGGCCAGGCCCACATCGCCCTTGCAGTCGTGAACGCAGGCGTTCAGCAACTCGGCATAACCGGGAATGGCCGCGGCTTTGAGCAGCAGGGAAGGGTTGGTGGTGGCGTCCACGGGTTTAACGCGAGCGATTGCTTCGAAGTCGCCGGTGTCGGCAACGACGGTAGTGATTTGTTTAAGTTGTTCCAGCTTGGAAGTCATGGGCGTGCTCTGTCCTATGGGTCTGTTGACATTACCCGAGCGCTGACAGCCACTCAAGGGCGGGTGTGCGTATCGATGGCCCCAAGGGCAACATCCTGAAAACGGGTGTTTGAATGCAGGGGCGTGGTATCGGTAAATACGATGCCAAATCGGGGCACAGGTTCAAAGCAACTGATCGCTGACGTTGGCGTAACCCGCCTATTTTGCATTGAGCAGGGTCCGTACTGCTGTTTCCGCCGGCTTCGGTTGGCCATCTGCCGTTAGTAGACCGAAATTCTTTTCCCGGTCATTTCCTCCCGACTCGCTGTTCTTCCATTCATAAACAGAGGTCAGCGGGATGTTGAGTTTTTTCACGTCGGAAATGAAGGTGCTGACCTTGCTGGCTTGCCCTTCAGTGCCGCCATTGGAACTGAGCGCCGACACTCCCCATTCGCTGATGACCCCCGGCAGATGGAAGTTCTGCTGAATGAACGCCTGGGCCGCGCTGATCTGCGCACCGGACAAACCATAAGGGTGATAGGACACGGCGCTCAGGCATTTAGGGTATTCACTGACGATCCGGTTTAACGCCACGGTGGACTCGGAGCCCGCGCTCGGGGCTTTCGCGAAGCCGAAGCCGATCAGCGGCGTGGTGGGCGCTTTTGGCACCAGGGTGCGGCACATGGCGCTCATGAACGGCACGAAAGTTGTCTCGAAGTGACCGGTCGGCCAGTACTTTTCCAGGTCGGGCTCGTTCCAGATTTCAATCGCCACCAATTGTGTGCGGTAGGCCTGTTCCAGGGCGAGTACCGACTGGGCGAGGGATTCTCCCGCCCTCGCAAGCTCACCGGCGTCGCCGGTGGTGGTCAGCGCCTCGGTGGCGCGAATGGTCAGCAGTACCGGCAACCCGGCGGACCTGGCCGCCGCGAACGCGTCGCTGACCTGTTTTTGATAAGCCGCGTTACCGAGGTTGTCGGTCCAGGCGCCAAAACGCACGAAGCCGAAACCCGCGGCTTTGATCTGCCCGGCATCGGCGGCGGTGAAATTCTGGATCTTGACCTGCACACCGAAGGTCTTGTCGGCGCTGAGGGCGGGGAACAGTTCATCGGCGTGAACCTGACTGGCACTGCTGAACATCAACAGCGTTGAAGCGGCAAGGCGTTTGAAATGCATGGCGAATGCCCTCTCGTCGAACTGGAAATAACGTTTTTTATTGGTTTTATCCGGTAACTAGTTGGACGCCGCTGAAGTTGCCCAGTGCACCACTGTTATGTTTTGTCGGATAAGCATTGTTAGAAAACGTTCGTTATTTTTGGTCCGGTTATTCTGGTTGGGTGGGTTTTAGGTGTCGTGGTACTTAATACGCTTGTATTTACAAGGCTGATCCGTTTCTGAGTGCGGAATGAACCCTGGGTTCATTCAAATCCCCACTGCGCATTGGTTGGTTCGACATTACACGGGAAGCATTGCCTTGTTCAGAAATATTCTTGTCGTCTGCGTCGGCAATATCTGCCGAAGTCCCACAGCAGAACTGCTGTTGCGCAATGCGCTGGCCACTTCAACCATCGCCGTGACTTCTGCGGGCTTGTCCGCCAGGGTTGGCGAGGCCATGGAGCCTTCGGCGCGCCAGGTTCTGGAAGACCGCGGGCATTGCGCCAAGGCGTTTAAAGCGCGGCAAATCACCCCGGACATCGTTAATGAATCAGACCTGATTCTGGTCATGGAAAAACAGCATGTAACGCAAGTGCTGAAGATGGCATCGCACGCCAGGGGCAAAGTGTTTCTTCTCGGGAAGTGGCAAGGCGAGCGAGAAATACAAGACCCGTATCGTCAAGGAAAAGCAGCTTTTATTCATGCCCATGCATTGATTGAAGATGCTGTTTGCTCATGGGCGCAGCGCCTGGGGCATTGATGAATAATTTTCAGATCAGTAAATGGTAAGAACACACTTATGCAGTTACCGTCAGTAGTCGGCACCCGGGACAACGAGCGAGATGATATTGATCTTCTCGGTATATTCGGCAGTTTAATTGATCAGAAATGGTTGATCGGCGCGCTCACCGGTGCATTTATGCTGACCGGCGTGGCCTATGCCATTCTGGCGACGCCCGTGTATCTGGCAAACGCCGTGGTACAGGTCGAACCGAAAAAGAACGACATGCTCGGTTTCTCCGATCTCAACAGCATGCTCACCGGGCAATCGCCGTCGGTGACCGAGATCGGCATCATCAAATCTCGCGCAGTGATCGGCAAAGCCGTCGACGATCTGCAACTGGACATCGACGTCACGCCCAACACCTTCCCGTTCATTGGCAATTTTCTGGCCCGGCGCTACAAGGGCGAGGGCGTAGCCGCGCCACGTTTTGGCCTGAGCAGCTATGCATGGGGCGGTGAACGCCTGGAGATCGCCCGGCTCAATCTGCCGGAAGAACTGCTGGGCAAGAAACTAACGGCGATTGCCGGTGAGCAGCAGCGCTTCCAGCTGTTCGACGACAACGACAATCTGCTGGTGGAGGGCGTCGCCGGCGAAGCATTTGCGCAGAATGGCGTCGAAGGTCGGATCGCGGAATTAAAGGCCAATCCCGGCACCCGTTTCGACGTGGTGCGCGATCCAAGGATCGTCACCATCCTGGATTACCAGGACGCGCTGGATGTGTCCGAGCAAGGCAAGGAGTCGGGCATTATCCGCCTGGCCCTGGCCAGCCCTGACCACGCCCAGGCGGTGAATATTCTCAATAAAGTCGCCACGTTATACGTGCAGCAAAACGTCGAGCGCACCTCGGCCGAAGCCGCGCAAAGCCTGGATTTCCTGCAAGGCCAACTGCCGCAGGTCAAGCATGACCTGATCAAGGCCAGCGACGCGCTCAACGGTTATCAAACCCGTGGCAAGACCGTCAACATTTCCCTCGAAACCCAATCGGTGCTGGAACAGATTGTCGGCCTCGACACGCGGATTTCCGAGTTGAAGCTGCAACAGGCGGACCTTGATCGCAAGTTCACCAAGCAGCATCCGGTCTATCGCGCCTTGATGACGCAGATCGGCGAATTGACCCGGCAACAGAAAAGCCTGGAGAGCAAGGTCCAGGACCTGCCCGCTACGCAACAGGAATTGCTGAACCTGACCCGCGACGTGGAAGTGGCGTCGCAGATCTACACGCAGTTGCTGAACAAATCCCAGGAGCTGGACATCGTCCGGGCCGGAGCGGTGGGCAATGCGCGGCTGATCGACGCGGCGGATGTCGATAAGACCACCCCGGTCAAACCGCGCAAGGCCCTGATCGTGCTGATTGCGACCTTCCTCGGCGGGTTTGTCGGCGTTGCCCTGGTGCTGGTGCGTAAATCCCTGAGTCGTGGCCTGGAGGGGCCCGAAGCCATTGAGCAACTCGGCTTGCCGGTGTATGCGTCGATTCCCTACAGCGCGCTGCAACAGGAAGAGGACAGTAAAAAACCGCGCTTGAGTGACGCGTCGGGCCGCCAGGCGTTCCTGTTGGCGCTGCGTAACCCCACCGACCTGTCGATCGAGTCGATCCGCAGCCTGCGCACCTGCCTGCACTTTGCCGGGCTGGACTCGACCAACAACCGCATCATGATTTCCGGCCCGAGCCCGCAGGTTGGTAAAACCTTCGTCTCCTCCAACCTCGCCGCCGTGATGGCGCAAAGCGGGCAAAGGGTCGTGCTGATCGATGCCGACATGCGCAAAGGGCATCTGCACAAGACGCTCAACACGCCGATCACCAATGGCTTGTCGGACCTGCTGGTCAAGCGCTGCAGCCTGGAGCAGGGCATCCATCACACCGAGGTCGACAACCTGCACTTCATCAGTCGCGGACAGGTCCCGCCCAATCCGTCGGAGTTGCTGATGCATGCGAACTTCCGTGAGCTGCTGGCACAACTCAGCGACCTGTATGACGTGGTGATCATCGATACCCCACCGCTACTGGCCGTGACCGACGCCGCGATCGTCGGGCGTGAAGCGGCGATCAGCCTGATCGTCACCCGCTTCGGGGTGAACCCCGCCAAAGAGATCGAACTGACGATCCGTCGATTCGCGCAGAACGGTATCCAGTTGAAGGGCGCTGTGTTCAACGGCGTCGAGAAGCGCGCGGCGAGCTACTACGGCAACGGTGGCTACGGCAATTACAACTACGAGTATGCGTCCGACAAGGCTTGATTCGGCGATGGTCATTACCTGCATGGAAATGGGTGGATTGTGAAAAAAATACTGCACGTGGCCGAAACGATTAAAGGTGGCGTGGCCACCGTGATCCGCACGATTTCGGTGCCGCCTGAGGGCGAGGCGGCGAACTATGAACTGGTCTATCTGATCCCCCTCGATCAGAAAAAAGAGCTGGTCGGCATTGATGAGCAACAGATCAGGACCTTCGACCGGACCAAGCGCGATGTGCGCTCTCTGCTGCGTTTCGCCTGGCAGCTGGCCCGGGTGATTTTCAAGGAAAAACCCGATGTGGTGCATTTGCACAGCACCTTTTCCGGGGTCATTGGCCGTTGCGTGTGCCTGCTCCTGCGGCCGTGGCGCTCGCCGAGGATTATCTACTGCCCCCATGCCTTTTCGTTTCTGATGGAGAGTTCGCCGGCCAAGCAGAAAATCTATTCGCTGATTGAACGGCTCTTGCAGAAGGTCACGGACACGATCATTTGCGTCAGCCAGTACGAACTGGACAAAGCCGCGCGCTTTGGTATCGATCGCAGCCGCATGACGTTGATCTACAACGGTATCCATCACAAAAGCGATGAGCCGAAAAGCCAGAGTCAGGCGCCGATCCATCTGCTGTTTGTCGGGCGGCTCGACTATCAGAAAGGGTTCGACGTCTTGCTCAAAGGCTTTGCCGGCGTCCAGCGCACCGACCTGAAACTGACGGTGGTGGGCAGTGCGGTCAACGAGGACACCGTCGATTGCCCGGTGATGCAGGGGGTCGAGTACATCCCGTGGGTCACGCCGGCGGAAGTGAACGCGCTGTATCAGTCGGCGGATGCGCTGATCGTTCCCAGTCGCTGGGAAGGCTTTGCCATGGTGCCTCTCGAAGGGATGGCCATGGGCTTGCCAGTGATTGCCAGCGATTGCACGTCCTTGCCCGAGTTGGTCACCCACGGCGTGACCGGCTACGTCTTTCCCGCCGGGGATCACCAGGCATTGACCCAGCTGTTGGTGAAAATCCAGAAGCCCGGCTTGCTGGCGCTCGGCGTTCAAGGTCGCGAAATGGTTCGTGAGCGGTTCAGTGCCACGTTGATGATCAAGCAGACCTATGCCGCGTATTCCGCCCCCTCTTTTTAAGTAGATATCAGCTTATGAACGTAACTATTTTGCATGGCTACAGCGCCTCCAACTCCGGTGATGGCCTGCTCGTGGACCTGGCCATCGCCCTGGTACTGCGCAACTTCGGTGCCGACACCTCGATCAACGTCGTGGCCTCGGACCCGAAATCATTCAGCTACTTGCCTTACAAGCGCTATGACGCGCCGGTCATGGCGGCCAAGGGATTGGGGCGGGTCAAGCAAGCGCTGTTCCTGGATCAGTCCTACGCCGGCCTGGCGGACCTGTTGAAAACCACGGACTTGATCGTCGGCGTCGGCGGCGGCTACATGCGCTCCAAAAGTGCCTTCGAACACATCAAGTTGAAACTGGGGCACGCCAAGCAACTGGAAACCGCGATCCAGAGCAAAGTGCCGTCGGTGTACCTGCCGCAAAGCATCGGTCCGTTCCACGGTGAGGGCAGCAAGATCGTCGGGGATTACGCCCAGGCTGACGCGGTGTTTGTCCGGGACAATCGGTCCTCGGAGATGTTCGGCACCCATGCCAATGTCTACCGCGCACCCGACCTGGCGGTGCAGGCCCTGGCCAGCAAGATTCTGCTGCAACCCAAGTTCACCCGTTGTGCGCCGACGCCGGCGACGGTCTGCGTGGTGTTGCGCAAACCGCCGGCGTGGAGCAAGGAAAAGAAAGTCGCTTACGTGGCTAACCTGAAACGGCTGCTGCAGCGCTTGAAGAACAAAAGCAAAGTGGTGTGCGCGGTGCAAAGCGCGGTGCGTGGCAACGATGACGGCGCGTTCTATCGCGAGTTGGGCATCTCCGAGGATTTGCTGCCGTTGAAGGCGACCCTGGCCAAACATCAGCCGGACCTGGTGATTTCCGTGCGCCTGCATGGCGCGATCGAATCGCTGCTGGCGGGCGTCCCGGCGTTCCATATCAGCTATGAGCGCAAGGGCTTTGGCGCCTATCAGGACATGGGTGTGGAAGACTGGGTGATCAATGGCGGCGACATCAATGTCGACACCATTATCGACACGGTTTACGCGCCGAACGCCTTGTCCCGGTTTGGCCAGCGCTTGACCGACACCTGCCGGGAAATCGAAGCCAAGACCCAGGTCATGGACGGGATCATCAAGGGTATCGTTCGATGATATTTCGGCTACTGCTCCGAGGCGGGGCATTAGGTGCGAAGTTCTTGCTGGTGTTGGCCATCACCCATTACCTGGGCTATGACGCGCTGGGCTTTTACGGCGTGGTAGTGGCCGCGTCGTTGATTGCGTCGAAGTTCTACAGCGTCGGGTTCAGTTCCGAAATCAATCGGCTGATCAGCGTCGGTCGCAGCTCGCGGCTGGTTGTGGACAGAGTCTTGCTGCTGTACCTGGCCGTGGGCGTGGTGTTGTCGGTGGCGACGGTCATGGTGTATTCGCTGTTCCAGGGCATCGAAGCGAGTGCCACGCTGATCCTGTGTGTGGCGTTGTTGCTGCTCACCGAGCACCTGTCGTTCGAAATCAATTCCTTCGTGTTCTCTGCGCAGAAAGCCACGTGGGGCGCGCTGCTGTTCTTTATCAAAACCGGCCTCTGGGCGTTGTTGGCCCTGGGCGGGATGATGCTCGGCTGGGTGTCCGACATCGCCGGCGTGCTGTGGTTGTGGGTGGCGGCCAACGTGTTGGTGATCGTTGCCGGTTACCTGATTGTGGTGAACGTTCACCGTGGGCGAGTGACTGCGGCCTTGACCACGGCTTCGGTATGGAAGGCTGGATTGCCGTTTTACCTGGGTACGGGCCTGATCGCGTTGAGTCAGTACGCCGAGCGCTTCCTGATTATCGACCTCGAGCCCTACGCGAGTCTGGGCAAGTATGTTTACGCCTGGTCGGCGGCCAACACCTTGCAAGCGCTGTCCTATGCGGTGGTCGCGGTGGTCGGCATTCCCGTGCTCGCCAAGCGTTATCAGCGTGATCAGCAGGCGCTGACCGTGGGGCAGTTGTTCGTGAATAAATGGGTGATGCGCGCGCTGGTGGTGTCTGGCGGTGTGGCGCTGATGATTTTTCTGTTCTTCAACATCGTGCTCGATTACGTCGCCACGTCGGTGCCGCGCCCCGATAACGCCATCCTTGGCGTGCTGATTTTTTCCTTTGCCCTGCGCGCCGTCGGCGACATCGTCTGGGGTGGTCTGATCGCGTCGAAAAACAGCCGGGTGTCACTCGCCAGCGCGGCCATCTGCCTGGCGGTTTCCCTGCCGGTGAGTTACCTGTTGATCAAGCACTATTCGATTTACGGTGCGGCCTGGGGGAATGTGTTTTCGATCACCGTGCAGCTCGGCGTCATTGCCGTGCTGACCCGGTTTGCCCGCGTGAAGGTGACGGCGTAATGGCGTTGAAATTACCTTCCATCGAGTTTCGCGGCCGACGGCTCGACGCCTCGATTTCGTTCCTGATTCTGTTCACCGGCCTGTTCCTGTCGGTGGCCATGCCGCTGCTGATGCACCGCGATCCCGGCCCCGATGCCATGACGCTATGGTCGTCCTACGCCCGCGCCGACAACTGCAACTTCTGGAACCCGTTCTCGCCGGACCGCTCATCCTACGAGTGCTCGGCGTACCTGCTGCGACCCACCGGCATCAACCTGACCAATGCCTGGGCCTATGGCATGGCGTGCAACCTGTTCCTCACGGCGGTCCCGGTATTGATGTTCCGGCGCATGCCGCTGACGATTTTTTTCACCCTGTGTTTGTGGGGTGTGGTCCGCTCGTTTTTCCTGGAAAACCTGACCAAGGAAATCATCGTTTCGGTGGCGATGATTTCGATTTTGCTGTTCTCGTTTTCCCGGCGTTATCGCGGCGGATTTTTCTGTTCCGCAGTGATTTACGGTGTGCTGATCCGGCCCTACTGGATCCTGTTTTCCCTGGCCTGGTTCGGCGTGTGCGTGATGAAGAAGTACGTCTCGCGCATGACCTTCTTCCTGATGCTGTTCCTGTTCTACCTGGCCATCGCCACCGCGATTCAACTGGTGGTCGGCTATTCGGTGTCGTCGATTCGCGCCAGCAACAATGAGCTGCGCACGGCGGGCGAGGAGGGTTCGAAGTCGCTGATCGTGTCCTGGATCAGCGGCGGTGACTTCGTGTCCCAAGCGCTGGACTCGATGAGCATCTTTTTCCGTTTGTCGTTCCCCGTGGAACTGATCCTGCTCTCCGGTCTGGGCCAGATCATCTTCGTGGTGTTGATGATGATGACGTCGTTGCTGATGTTCAAAATGATCACGTCCCGCGACTACAAGGGCGTGCGCATCGACACCAAGGTCAAGGAGCTGATCGCGATTCCGCTGTCCTTTCTGCTGGTGCAGGGCTTGTTCGAACCGGACTTCGGTTCCTTCGCCCGGCACTTTTCCATGGTGGTGCCGGTGCTGTTTATGGGCCTGGGTTTGCAGTTGCGCACCAAGAAACCTGCGTTGGTTGAAACAAGAATCCTGAGCTGAGGTTTGTGTTTTATGTCGAGCAAGAAGAAGTCGCTGGAGATCGAAACCCTGCGCGGCCTGGCCTGCCTGTTGCTGGTGCTGTATCACGTGATCGGGCCGCTGGGTGGTGGCTTGAAAATCGACGTGGGCTCGCCGTTCCGGGTGATCGCCGACTCCATGGTGTACGTGCGCATGCCGCTGTTCACCTTTATCTCGGGTTACATCTATTCCATCTACAAAATTCGCGGCAATGACTTGTCCGCCTATTTTGTCGGCAAGGTCCGGCGGCTGATCGTGCCGCTGTTTTGCGTGGGGGTGCCGTTCTCGGTGCTGCAAGCGGTCGGCCCTGGGGTGAACAAGGACGTTGGCGTGATCGATGCGCTGTTGTCGTTTTACATTCCGATCAACCACTTCTGGTTTTTGCAGGCGGTGTTCATCATCTTCATGTTCGTCGGCCTGCTTGAATGGCGTGGGTGGTTGCAGACCATGACGCGCCAGTTCCTGTTGCTGGCGTTTGCGGCGGCGGTGTTTCTGCTGCCGCCGTTTACGGTGGACGCGTTCGGCATCAATGGCGCGGTGTACCTGCTGCCATTTTTTGTACTGGGGATGATTGGCCATGAAAAGGTCGGTGAGATCAGGCAAGCGTTCCGGGTGATCGGGCCGCTGGTGTTTGTGTTGATCTCGGTAGTGCTGCTGTATGTGGCGACGGTGGATCGCGGGTTGATCGTTGATCGCCGCAGCCTGGTCGGCTTGCTGGTAGGGTGTGTGTCGTGCGTGGCGCTGTTGTCGAGCAACCTGCAGGTGCGTTGGCTGATCTGGCTCGGTGGTTATTCCTATGCGATTTTCCTGTTTCACGTGCTGTTCGCCGCCACTTCGCGATCCGTGCTGGGGCGCCTTGGGATACACGATGACGGCGTTGTGGTGCTCAGCGGCGTGACCTGTGGTCTGCTCGGGCCGGTGGTGTTATCGAATATTTTCAGCCGCTTCAGCGTCACCTCCATGCTGTTTCTGGGCGAGCGGGCTGCACGTAAAAAACCGCCGGCCGTTGTGGTGCCGGCGACACAAACCTGATGGTCGTTTTGATGAAGGAAGTGCCCCGTGGTGGCAGTTGATGACGTACATCCCGCAGCAACTTCGGTGATCGAAGTCGGTGACGCGCGTGAACGCTTTGCGCAATGGCGCGAAGGCAAGGCGGGGAAGGTGCTGGCCATCTCGGTGATCGGCGACAGCTACAGCGCCGGGCAGGATTTTTACCTGAACAAACTCGTCCAGCGGCTCACCCACAAAGCAGGTTTCGCCGGGCCGGGTTATGTGGGCTTCAACCACGGCGCGGCCCTCGGTGGGACTCACTACAAATACACCCGCAGCAGTGAAAAGTATTTTGGCGGTGATTGGGAGGTGTCCGGACTCGGCCAGGCCAGCCCCGACAGTCGCACCGTCATGGGCCGGCCCGGTGCTTTTCTGGAGATCGATGCCAAACCGACGCCCGCCGTGGACACGTCCATTGCCCAGGCGAAATTGCTGTACCTGGGGGACGGGAAATCCAGTGAAGTGCGCTATCGGTGGACGGCATCCGGCGCCTGGCATTCGTTGAAACTCGACGGCTCAGGTGCTCAGGAGGTTCAGTTGCCTGGCTTTTCTGATCAGCCCGAGTGGGCGTTTCGACTGGAAGTGGTCAACGGTGCGCCGACGCTGTTTGGCCTGTGGATGAGCAATCGCCAGGGTGGCGTCCGGGTGTCCAAACTCGCGGCGTCCGGCGCGGCTTCCGCTGATTTCTATCACAGCGATGCCCAGTGGCAGGCGCAGTGGAAAGCGGTGGTGGCGAAGATTCCGGCGGATATCTACCTGATCATGCTCGGCGGTAACGACCAGGGGTTTGGTGTGAAACCCGAACAGTATCTGCAGAACATCCAAGGCCTGGTGCGGATGGTGCGCGAGGTTCACCCGGCGGCGAGCATCAACCTGATCCTGCGCCAGGACACCACACGCGCAAGTGCCTATCCGATGTCGGCGTATGCCCAGGTGCTGGAACCCTGGGCGCGCGAGGAACATCTGGGTTACGCGAATATGCAGTGTGCGTTTGGTACCGACGTCAAACGTTATGCCTTGGGCGGCGCTGCACCGATGATCGGGCCGGACAAGATTCACCCGATCCCGGGGGCGGGAGGGCGGGTGATTGCGGATTATCTCTATAGTTTGCTCGTCGCGCCGCAGAACACCTGCCAGTGAGCAAAACACACCCCCTGTAGGAGCGAGGCTTGCCCGCGAAGACGGTGTGTCAGTAACGATGATGTCGACTGACACACCGTCTTCGCGGGCAAGCCTCGCTCCTACAGGGGGGCGGTGTTCGTCTATTTATCTGGCAGGCCTTTCTCGAAGCGCTCCAACTGACTCAGCAACTCAGCCGTCTTGAGCGGCATCAACTGCGGATCACAGCGGGTTTGCACGGTGATGACGATGGCCGGGTCGTTGCCGCAACTGCGCGCGAGGAATCGCCAGTCGCTGAAAATCACTTTCAGCCCGTCGCGCTCATCGACGTCCAGCGCCTGTTGGGCGTACAGCGCTTTCAGGTGGGCGAGGAGGGCGTCCGGGTCGGGAATCGGTCGACGGATTTCCCCGGAGGAGGGGAACACGCCGATTCGCTCCACCATCAGCGTGGAGCCCAGCCAGGCTTCAACCGGAGAGGGCAACGACGGATACCGTGACAACCAGGCCATCATCCCGACGTTGCCCATCTCCCGTTCAATGTCTGCCGTGTGTTTTGCATTGTTCATAGTGGCCTGCCTGAAAGAAGAGTGGACGACGGTTGAGGACCTGGTCAGAGGCCCTTGAGGTACAGGTGCTCGTAGCAGAAATTGGTCGCGTCGAGATAGCCCTCTGCACCGCCGCAATCGAAGCGCAGGCCGTCGAACTTGTAGGCCAGGACGCAGCCGTTTTGCGCCTGCTTCATCAGGGCGTCGGTGATCTGGATCTCCCCACCTTTGCCGGGCTGGGTGTCGGCGATCAGGTCAAAGATATCCGGCGTCAGGATGTAGCGGCCGATGATTGCCAGGTTGGACGGGGCGTCTTCGGGTGCGGGTTTTTCCACCATGCTGCTGACGCGGTAAACGTTGTCGGCGATCAACTCGCCAGCAATCACGCCGTACTTGTGGGTCTGGTCCCGGGGCACTTCCTGGATGGCCACGATCGAGCAGCGGTAGCGCTTGTAGAGCTGGATCATTTGCGACAGGACGCCATCGCCTTTCAAATTCAGGCACAGGTCATCCGCCAGCGACACGGCGAAGGGCTCATCGCCAATCAACGGGCGACCGCTGAGAATCGCATGGCCCAGGCCCTTCATTTCCACCTGGCGGGTGTAGGAGAAGGTGCAGGTTTCGATCAGCTCACGGGTGCCGGCCAGGAACTTCTCTTTTTCGGTGCCGCGAATCTGATGTTCCAGCTCATAGCTGATATCGAAATGGTCTTCCAGTGCGCGCTTGCCCCGCCCGGTGACGAGGGCCATGTGTTGCAGGCCGGCGTCCCGTGCTTCCTCGACCGCATACTGGATCAGCGGCTTGTTGACGATGGGCAGCATCTCCTTGGGCATGGCTTTGGTGGCCGGCAGGAAACGCGTGCCATAACCCGCGGCGGGGAACAAACATTTACGAATCATAAAAATACCCTGGAAGTCATTAATCGCAACCCACTACGGAAATAATGAGTGGTTGTCAGTGTCTTGAATAAGCGACTACTTTAATACCTGAGATAGGTTGTTAATGGCAATTAGTGTCAGGTGTATAACAACGGAATGTTATGAGTTGTCCGTCTGTTGCGTGTTAGTTATTTTTCGTCGGTGTCCGTTGATAGTGGTGAGCGTTTCATAGTGCTAAATAAGTACCCGGTATGACTGTCTGGTCGAATTACATATTGATCGGTACATGTTATTGCGCACTTTACGATCCCACTATGGACCGCGCTATGAAAATTCTGGTAACGGGTGGCACCGGGTATATCGGTTCGCACACCACACTTGCTTTGCTTGAAGCGGGTTTTGAAGTGGTGGTGCTGGACAACCTTTCCAACAGTTCCGACGCTGCGCTGCACGCCGTTGAAGCCATCTGCGGCAAACGTGCGCTGATGATTCACGGGGATGTGTGTGATCGACCCTTGCTGGACCGGATTTTCCAGCAGCACGCCATTGATGCGGTCCTGCATTTCGCCGGGCTTAAAGCCGTCGGCGAAAGCGTGCGCAAGCCGCTGGAGTATTACGAAGCCAACGTCGGCGGCAGCATCACGCTGTGCCAGGCGATGGCCGCCGCCGGGGTGTTTCGCCTGGTGTTCAGTTCATCGGCCACGGTGTACGGCGCGCCGGAGCAGATGCCGATCAGCGAGGAGGTGCCTACCGGCAGCCCGACCAATCCCTACGGCCAATCCAAGCTGATCGTCGAAAACGTGTTGCGCGACCTGTGCTCGGCAGAGCCGCGCTGGAGCGTCGCGCTGTTGCGTTATTTCAATCCGATCGGCGCCCATGCCAGTGGCCACTTGGGTGAAGACCCCAATGGCATTCCGAATAACCTGGTGCCCTACATCAGCCAGGTGGCGGTCGGCAGCCTGAAAGAGTTGTCGATCTTCGGCGACGATTACCCCACGTCGGATGGCACCGGTGTGCGCGACTACATCCACGTCGTCGACTTGGCGGACGGGCATATCAAGGCCTTGCAATCGATTTCCCAAACCACCGGCATCAACATCTGGAACCTGGGCACGGGCGACGGCTACAGCGTGATGCAAGTGCTGCACGCGTTTGAGCAGGCGTCGGGCCGGCCTGTGCCGTATCGGATATTGCCGCGCCGCTCGGGTGACGTCGCCGAGAGCCTGGCCGACCCGTCCAAGGCTGAGCGTGAACTGGGCTGGAAGGCCACACGCAGTTTGCAGCAAATGATGACCGACACCTGGCGCTGGCAATCGAATCATCCTAAGGGCTACCTCGAATAAGTAGTGATTGCGCCGAATGTTATAAACCGACAGCCATGTTAAGTAAGGTCGGGAAATTAGGCTGGAGTTACCTCCGGCAAATCCGTAGATATAAGCCCTGCCGTTCGACATTTATCAGTTGCGTTTGACTGTGACTGAACAACGGCTCTTGTTCGCAGTTTTTGCGGCTTGATCTTTCCACCTCTAACGGCACGCTTTGTTTGTTGACAAGGCCGAACGTTAGAAAGGAGTTGATATGAAAAAAGTGATGGCAATTGCCCTGTTGTCGATGTTTGGCAACTGGGCGTCCGCAGCGGAAGCACCGCTGACACAGGCAACTAATGTCGCCGGTAACGTAGCCGCTTCCCAAGCGCCTGCGGCCAGTACGGCGATGGTTGCAGGTGCAGTGGCTGCCTCCAACAGTGGCGGCAACGCCAACGGCGGTACTACCGGGACCACAGGAACTACCGGTACCACCGGCACCAGTAACTGAAAAACCCTGTAGGTGTAATACAAGGTCGCCCGATGAAAGTCGGGTGCCCTTGTTGGATTTGCCCTTGAATAGCGTAGTGCCATTATGAATCGTAGTTTTCCTTTTTTGATGTTGGCCAGTCTCGCTTTGCAAGGTTGTATGTTTTCCCCGGGGCAATACCTGAGCACCAGCGATATCACGCGCCAAGGGGGCAGTGAAAGCAGTCGCGTCGAGCTGATACCGATCACGCCCAAGCTAATTGCGATGGATCGGGCGACGCAGAAACGCACGTCGCTGCCGGCGGAATTGTTGGCGACCCCGGCGGAGTACCGCATCGGCAGCAACGATGTGTTGTACATCACGGTCTGGGACCACCCGGAGCTGACGGCACCCTCGGGCGCGCAACAGCAGATCGATGCCAACGGTCGCCTGGTGCGTTCCGATGGCACGTTGTATTACCCCTATATCAAGGAAGTGCAGGCGGCCGGCAAAACCATCCAGCAACTGCGCTCGGACATTTCCGAACGCCTGTCGGCTTTCATTGCCGACCCGCAAGTGGACGTCGCCGTGTTGCGCTTCGCCAGCCAGAAAGTCGTGGTGTCGGGGGCGGTAACAAAGGCCGGTGCGCAACCGATTTCCACCAACCCGCTCAACGTGGTCGAAGCCCTCGGTGCGGCTGGTATCGACCCGGTCAATGCCGACTTGTCCGGCCTGCTGCTGACGCGCAAGGGGCGGGTGTATCCGCTGGATCTTGATGCGCTCAATCAGCAGGATTCCGAGTTGCAGAACGTCTACCTCAAGGGTGGCGATCAGCTGTACCTGCCGTACAACGACAACAAGCGCATCTACGTCATGGGCGAAGTCAATCAGCCCCGGGCGCTGACCTTCAAGACCGGCACCATGAACCTGTCCGATGTCCTCGGCTCGGTCGGCGGCTTGAGCCAGACCACCTCCAACGGCAATGCCGTGTATGTGATCCGCGGGGTGGAAAACCTCGATGTGGAACCGGCGAAAATCTACCAGTTGAAAGCCGAGTCGCCGACCGCCATGGCACTCGCCACGCATTTCAATGTAAGGCCCCAGGACATCGTCTACGTGGGCCCCGCCAACGTGACGCGCTGGAACCGTTTCATCAGTCAGTTGGTGCCTTCGGCCGCCATCCTCGGTGTGGGGGCTTCCTCAGCGAAGAACCTGAGTGAAGTCAGAGACAACGGCAAATAAGGTCAGGTCTGTGAGAACGTTGAATGTTGGCGTCTGCGTAATGGCGGCCGTGTTGTTGTGTGGCTGTAACCCGCTGATGACCGCGTCCTTGGGTAACTTCAAGGCCGCGGTAATCGGTCCCGATGAGGTGCAAGTCACCCCCGCGCAAGTGGCCCGGGTCGAGTTTCCCCAGCTGACCTTGACCACGCCATCCGGCTCCGGGGTGTTGGCGATGGTGCGTGAGCGGGGCGACCTGCAGTTCTGGGTCGCGTCCGGTAAACAGGTGTTGCTGCTGCGCGATGGACTCGCGGTGCGCACCATTGGCCTGGGCGTCGAAGGTGATCTGGACGGCACGCGACTGGCGGCGTCTTCGCCCTTCAAACAAGGCCTGCACACCCTGCCGGATGGCTACACCAGCCAGCGCTGGATCGATCTGTATCAAGGCAGTGAAACCGGTGTGACCTTGAACAGTCGCTTCTCGCGAAAATCCATGGAAACCCTGGAAATCCTCAACAAGGAATACGCCGTGCTACGTGTCGATGAGCAGATTGACGCCCCGGCCATTGGCCTGCGGGCGACCAATCGTTACTGGGTCGATCCCGTTGACGGTTTTATTGTGCAGAGCGAGCAACAACTGACCTCGCGCCTGCGGGTCAAGATTGTGCAATTGACCCCTGAACGCAGGGCTGCCCGTTGAAGCGGGTACGGAAGCTGTCGGCATGCCTGCTGTTGATCACCAGCGTCAGCCAAGCGGCGGTCACTGTCACAGGTGATGTGCAAGTCCCCGGGCCGGTGGAGTTGCCGCCGGGCGGGCGGTTGACGGATGTGATCAGCGTCGCCGTGCCCAATGCCGAAAGCTATTGGCTGGCGGCGGCGTTGCTGCGTCAGTCGTTGCTGGAAGAGCAGGCCCGGCTCAAGACCGGGGTGCTGTTCGATTTGCAGGTGTTGCGCCGTGAAGCCTTGATCTTCGACCGGCCGGGCCGGGCAGAGCTGGCGACGCGTCTGTCTGAGCAGGTCAGCGCCATGCCGGTCACCGGGCGCCAGGTCACGGTGCTCGACCCGGTGGCCATCGAAGTCGGGTTCGCCCCCAACGTCCAGCTGAGTGACGGTGATCGCCTGATCTATCCATCGCGCGTCGATGAAGTTGAAGTGCTCGGCGCCGTCGCCGAGCCGTGCCGCTTGCCCCATGTCGTCCGGCAAGAGGCCCGGGATTACCTGCAAGGCTGCGCAATGCTGGCCGATGCCGAGGCCGATTACCTGTGGCTGATCCAGCCCAATGGCGTTACCCGCCAGGTCGGTATCGCGCCCTGGAATCGCGAGAGCGGGCACGTGCCTGCGGCCGGCAGCAAGATCCTGGTGCCGGTGAAAAATGATGATCTCGATCCGCCTATCCCTGAACTGAATCAGCAGTTGGCCGAATTTCTTGCCACGCAATTGGCTGAGGTGGTTCATTGAATTTACGTTTTGCAGCTGTGTTGTTATTGCCCTGTGGACTGGCGCATGCCGAGCCACGTCTTACCCAGAATGATTTCGGCGGCGTCGGCTTGTGGCAGACACCCACCGCCCGGATGTCCCCGGCCGGCGAGTTGAGCGTGAACGCCAACCGCACCGAGCCCTACAGTCGCTACAGCGTGGCGCTACAGCCGTTCGATTGGCTGGAAGGCGCGTTTCGCTACACCGCCATCACCAACCGTCCTTACGGCCCCGAATCGTTGAGCGGCAACCAGAGCTATAAGGATAAGGCGGTCGATCTCAAGGTCCGGTTGTGGCAGGAAACCCACTGGGCGCCCGACGTTGCGCTGGGCTTCCGAGACATCGGCGGTACTGGCCTGTTCTCCAGTGAATTCCTGGTGGCCAACAAGCGCTACGACGATTTTGATTTCAGCGCCGGCATTGCCTGGGGTTACCTGGGCAATCGCGGCGACTTCGACAACCCGGCGGGCTATCTCGATGATCGCTTCAAGACCCGGCCAAACATGGAAGGCACCGGTGACGTCAACGCCGGCGCCTACTTTCGCGGCAAGCCTTCGTTGTTCGGCGGCGTGACCTACCAGACGCCATGGGACCGGCTCAGCCTGAAACTCGAGTACGAAGGCAACGACTATAAACACGAGCCCAAGGACAACGTGATCCAGCAGGACTCGCCGATCAACCTGGGCGCCGTGTTCAAAGTCACCGATTCGCTGGACCTCAGCGCAGCCTGGGAGCGCGGCAACACGGCGATGTTCGGCCTGACCTTCCACACCAACTTCGTCAGCCGCAAGGCCCCGACCAAGCGCTTCGACCCGCCCGCCGAGCCGTTGCCGGCCAAGACTCCGACCGTCGCGATGGATCAGGTCGACTGGCCGGAGGTGTCCCGACGCCTGCAGCAAAATGCCGGCTACAAGGTCGAGCGCATCAGCCAGCGTGGCCCCGAACTGATCGTCTACGGCGAGCAGGGCCGTTATTTTCATTCGGCCAAAGCGGTCGGTCGGGCCAGCCGGATTCTCGACAACAGCGTCAATGCCGACATCGACTGGTTCACCCTGGTGAACAAGCGCTACGACCTGCCACTGGAAGAAACCAGCGTGCCTCGGCAAACCTTTCGCGAGGTGCTCAACAACGAGGAACCGCTGCAAGCGCTGCACCGCACCACCGAGACCAACCCGGCGATGCCGCACAACGAGAAGACCCTCTACACCGAAGCCCGCGACCCGTTCAGCTACGGCGCCGGGCTGGGCTTCAAACAGAACGTCGGCGGTCCTGACGGCTTTTTCTATCAGTTCAGTGCCGACGCCGACGCCGAGTATCGCTTCAACCGCAACACCTGGTGGAGCGGCCTGATCAGCGCCAATCTGCTGAACAACTTCGACGGCTTCAAATACGACGCACCCAGCGGTTTGCCTCGGGTGCGCACGGACTTGCGCCAATACCTGACCACCTCTGAAGTCACCATGCCGCTGTTCCAGGTCAGCCACGCCGAGCAGCTGGACAAGGACCTGTACGGCATGGTCTACGGCGGTTATCTGGAATCGATGTTTGCCGGTGTGGGCGGTGAAGTGTTGTTTCGTCCGCAAGGCCAGCGCTGGTCGGTCGGTGCGGATTTGAACTACGTGCGTCAGCGCGAATTCGACCAGGGCTTCGGCCTGCGGGACTACTCGGTCGTCACCGGCCATATCACCGGCTATACCGACTTGCCCTACGACACACTGGCGGCGGTCAGCGTCGGACGCTACCTGGCCGGGGATTGGGGCACCACGATCGATCTGTCGCGGGAGTTCTCCAACGGCGTGCGGTTCGGCGCCTGGGCGACGATCACCACCGCCACCGGCCCCGAATATGGCGAAGGTAGTTTCGACAAGGGCCTGTACCTGTCCATCCCGTTCGATGAATTGATGAGCATGTCGACCATGCGCCGCGCCAACCTCGTCTGGTCGCCGCTGACCCGGGACGGTGGCGCACGGCTCAATCGCAGCTTCCAGTTGCACTCGATGACCGACAGCCGCGACAACGACATGTTCTACCGCAACTTCGAGAAGATCACCGAGTAACGTTGGCGATCTACAGGCTGCATGTCCTGTAGATCGCCGCTTGATTGGCCTCCCTTCAAACATCCGCCCAACCCAAATCACAGCCACGAAAAAGGGGACTTGCGTCCCCTTGTGGTGCTGCTTTTTTTGCGCTCAGGCCATCAGTAGATGTCCTTCGAGAGCAGCGTGAAGGGCGTCTTCACCAGGATCTTCAGGTCCAGCCACAGCGACCAGTTGTTGATGTACTTGAGGTCGATCTCGACACGTTTCTGCATCTTGTCGATGGTGTCCGTCTCGCCGCGGCAACCGTTGATTTGCGCAAGCCCGGTAATGCCCGGCTTGATTCGGTGGCGCGCCATGTAGGCCAGAATCTTGCCCGAGTAGTAGTGGTTATGCGCGACGGCGTGAGGACGCGGACCAACCAGGGCCATGTGCCCTTGCAGCACGTTGAACAGTTGCGGCAGTTCATCCAGCGAAGTGCGGCGGATGAAGCGGCCGACGGCCGTAATGCGCGAATCGTTGCGGCTGGCCTGCTTGACTTCATGGTCGTCGTGGACACGCATCGAGCGAAACTTCCAGACCTGAATCACCTTGCCATTCCAGCCGTGGCGATCCTGTTTGAAGAAGATCGGGCCGGGGGAGGTGAGTTTCACGGCCAGCGCAATCACCGCCAGCACCGGGCTCAGCAGGATGATGGCCAGCAATGCCACGGCTTTTTCCACCAGACTCTTGCTTAGCGCGGCAGTGGGCTGGCTGGTCAGTGGGCTTTCATTCAAGTAGATCGCCGGCAGACCGTCCACGACCCGCACCGAGTGATTGAGCAGCGTCAGGCAGTTCAAGTCCGGGACCCAGACCACGTCGACGTTGGCACCCAGCAAATCGACGTACATGGCTTCGATTTTTGCCGCTTCGCTCAGGGGCAGCGTGATGTACAAGCGTCGAATGTCATGGATTCTGATCAGTTCCAGAAGGTCTTCCTGCGCACCGACGATCTGTGGGGCATCCGGGTCCAGCGCGGCAACGGGGCCCGTGCTGACCAGACCCACCAACGGCAGGTTTTCGACGCTGCTCAACTTCTTGGCCAGGCCCAGCGCCAGCTCGCCGGTACCGACGATCAGCGTTCTATGCTCGCTTTTTCGTGACCGCTGGTAGTACTTGGAGAACCCGTGCAACGGCGCGTACAGCAGCGCCTGCCCGAGGAACCCGTACACCGCCCAACTGAGAATCACCTGCCGGGAAAACAGGGCATCGGCCTTGCAGATAAAGGCCATGAAGGCCAGCGCCGCCATGGTCATCGACCAACCCATGAACAGGCGTCCCAGCCCTGTCAGATAGTTATCTCGTTTGCGGTAGACGCCACTGAAGGTATAGGCCGGCACCGAGGCCAATACGGCCAGCGTCGCGCATACCCGGTAATAGAACTCGACTGCGCCGGTATGCTGTTCAGCGAGTATGAACAACAATGAAACAGCAAAGCCCTGCGCCAGCGCCCATTGACCCCAAAAGGTAAGTCCCTTGAGGCCGGTATTTCGATTGATACGAAGAGTAAGATCCATGCGATATCCCCAAAAGACGTCCATTCAGGTATCGACAGTCGAACCGTGAGTTGTTTAAGCAGGATTGTTATTGTTTTAACTAATGCCCTGGGACTAACAACGCCAATAGGCCGAGCTGTCGTCAGTCAATAGATTAAGTTGTTGATAGGGGATGCTGTCTGACGAGTTCTAACAAGGTGGCAAAGTGCCAACTTTTATCGAGGAAGTGTTCGATGTTAGAAAAGGTCGATATTGAGGGGGTGTTATAGAAGGGGGTAACAAACAAAGTGCACTTTTTATTTTTGTAATAGCACTGTCATATGTTTGTTGAGGTGGGTCAGGCCGGTTGAGCCTCTGTTACCACTTCCTGGATAAGGCAATAGCCGCGATTTCTCACCGCGCGAAAGAGTCGTTCACCTTTGCTCGCGTTTTTGAACTTGTCCTGCAATCGGCTCAAACACATTTCCAGGCCGCGATACTGCTCCGGTTCTCTACCGATGCTCAGAATCAGATCATCTCGACTGACGACGCGATCTTCATGATGCAGCATCTTCTTGACGAGGGCGGCTTCCAATCCAGTGAGGTTGATCTCGACGTTTTCCTTGATCAATACACTTTGATCGTCGTCGAGTTGCCAGGCTTCGCTGTAAGGGCTGTCAACCTCGTGTTCTCGGGGAATATCGCTGAACTCTACCGGGTCAGGTGTCAGGCTGGAGCGCGCTGCCAACCATTCTGCTTCGAGCGTGGCAAGTATCTTTTGCGTTTCATGTTCGATCGCGTGGGCGACATGTTTCCTTGACCCACTTGGGTAAGTGAACTCCATCAGCACGGGGGCGGAGGAGGCCGGGTTAACACCTTCGATAAACATTTGCGCCTGGGAAGTACCAAACGAGTTGAAACGCTCGCTGGACAGTATGGTCTCGAGCTCACGCTGGGATGTTGTGCTGTGAGTCACGACGACAAAATATTTTCTGGGGAGGGTTGTACTGATTTCCACGTCTCTCTCCTAAAGTAGTCACCAATGTTCGGTTAAAAGATGATCGGCAGGGGAGTAATAACTCCCTTGGAAGTAATCAAAGGGCTGCGCCCTGGCCAATGTATGGCTCTCGATATGCTCTACACGATCGGCAATAAAAGAAATCTTGTTGTTGTGGCTCAGTGTCACCATGCGGTCATGGAGTCGATTGAAAAACTCAGGATTGCCATTGAGTTTTAAACACTGGTCCAGGGATGAAACCGATACCTTGATGTAATTGAACAGATTCAAAGTGCTAAAGCGTGTAAGGGCGTCTCGTTGGAGAGTGTCGCTACCCAACGCGATTTCTATACCATGATCTTTCAGGCGATACATATTATGAGTAATGTTTTTTTTATATTTGGAATCCACTTCCCAGAATGGTTGCTCTTCGAGTGACACGACCAGTGTATGGCCCAGATCACGCAAGTTGTCGCCAGACCGGATCAGTTCGTCGGCCAGCGTAAAGCTGGCAAGGCTCGGTTCAGACAGGCATAGAAGTGTTCGGTTCAAATATTTTTTTGGGGTGTGCGAGCGAGGGTCTTGCAGGGAGACGGCCCCGCGGTGCAACTGCCCCCGGGCGTCGCTGGGCGCACACGGTTGGGCCGCCAGCGACGTCCGGCAAAGGGCGGGCGTGGTTCTTACCTCACTGGCAAACGGGCGATCGTCACGTGACAGGATCAGTTGCCGGGTCAAATAGCGATACGGGGCGTTTGCGGGCGAGATGCCTCCAGTCGCATTCATTCAACAACTCCTTCCATGGTGAATCAGGCGGTCGAGATCAGACCCCTCATCAAACGGTATCCATACCCGCGAATGCTCTGAATGGCATTGGTGCCATACATGTCTTTGATTTTTCCGCGAAGACGACTAATTGATTTCTCCAGTGCCCTGGGGTCATAAAAATTGGTGTTGAGCCCCATGATCCTGGCGATTTCATCGTGACTTAATATATGGTTGCTGGTTTGTGCAAAGGCTTCCAGAATTTTCATTTCTGCAAACGAAATATCCAGCTTGTTGCGGGTGCCTAACAGGCATATACGCGTGGAATCCAATACCAGGTTTATTTCCCTTTGCCATTCATCACTGCTGAAAAACTCAGACAGGAATGCGGAACTTTCATCGGACAGGGTATTGAGTTTTATGCAGCAGTCGGCACCCGCAAGATAGTACTTCATCTTGTTGTAAGTGCCCCGGCCGGTAATAACAGCGCAGATGATTGGATTTAAATTAATCGCGCGAAGGTTTTCCACAAGCGCCAGGCTCTCATCGAATGCTTGAGCACTGTCGATAATGATGAAAATGGCACGATACCCATCCGGGTGTTCATTCTTCTTATGCGAAATAGTATATGAACTGGCATCAAGCGTTATATCGGAGTGCACATGCCTTGCGACTAATGCTCTAAAGTTCTCGGCCACGCTGCGAGTACGGCCCAAGGTGAGAACCCCTGGCTCCTCATTTGTCGGGCGCTGGCTTCTAGTCGCTATTTTCCCTGTAAGCATCATGCTTTTTGACTCGAATGGGTGCTGACATCAGGATGTTAAAGCACCGGTTCTCATCTGTGACTGACAATTGGTAACATTCAAAACGGATTTCAGGGCGGGATTTCCGAGTTTTCTAACATAAACAAAAGGTTTTCAACCGTTTAGTTGCTTCTTGCAGGCAGTTGAACTAATGAAATGGCGCCCTTAGATGATGGCAATATGGAATTGTGCCACTATTTTGATTCAGCAGCGAGTGGTATTTATAGCCAGAAGGCCATCACGGTCTTGACGGGTGATTCCGGGCTATTGTCCCTCTAAGAATGCGAATGTGTGCACTCCGTCACATTTTTTATCGGTCGGGAACTAACCACCATAATTCGGAGTTCTGGTGATTCGTTAGCCGGACGATTAATAACAAGTCTTGAGTGCGTGGTTTGATAAGACTTATTATCCGCTGGAGCCCTCCGCTACATGATCCTGGTGTGCCAAGTGTTTTATAGGCGATAAATAGGTATCTGCCCACTTAATGCTGTTCAGTTATTAAATACTTATACGCTGTTCATTAAGAATGGCTTGACGGAGGATTGATGGATTTTTGGACATTGGTACAAGTACTTGTTTTGGGCGCGGTAGAAGGGTTGACAGAGTTCTTGCCTATTTCCAGTACTGGGCATCAGATTATTGTCGCCGACTTGTTGGACTTTGGTGGCGAGCGCGCCATGGCGTTTAATATCATTATTCAGCTGGGTGCCATTCTGGCTGTCGTCTGGGAGTTCCGGCCGAAAATATTCGAGATCATCAAAGGCTTACCGACCCAACGCAACGCCCAACGTTTTACGTTGAACTTGTTGATTGGTTTTCTCCCAGCCGTTGTCCTCGGTGTGTTATTCGCCGATAAAATTCATGAGTACCTGTTTAATCCGATCACCGTCGCCGTGGCGCTGGTAGTGGGCGGAGTCATCATGTTGTGGGCCGAGCGAAGGGAACATGTGGTGCACGTCGAACATGTTGACGACATGCGCTGGTCAGATGCTTTGAAAGTGGGGTTTGCACAATGCCTGGCGATGATCCCGGGTACTTCCCGCTCAGGCTCGACCATTATCGGCGGATTGCTGTTTGGACTGTCGCGCAAGACAGCGACCGAGTTCTCGTTTTTTCTGGCGATGCCAACGATGGTCGGCGCCGCTGTCTATTCAGGCTACAAGTACCGCGACCTGTTCCAACCCAACGACTTGCCCGTATTTGCCTTGGGTTTTGTCACGGCCTTCATCTTTGCGATGATCGCCGTGCGTGGCTTGCTCAAGTTCATCGCCAGCCACAGCTACGCGGCATTCGCCTGGTACCGGATTGCCTTCGGTTTGCTGATTTTGGCCACGTGGGGGTTCGGATGGGTGAACTGGACGGCGGCCACAGCGGCCTGACCGTGAGGGGCTAGCGCCCCTCAAGCAACTCCGCCGCCTGGTCCAGCAACACCAAAGGCTCTTTGGCCTTATGAATATCCACCGACAACAACTGCCGAAACTTCCTCGCCCCCGGAAACCCGGTACCCAGCCCCAGCACATGCCGAGTGATATGGTGCATCGAGCCGCCGGCCTCAATGTGCGCCGCAATATAAGGCCGCAACTGCGCCAGCGCCTCAGCCCGAGTAATCACCGGCGCCGTACTGCCAAACAACTGCTGATCCACCTCAGCCATCACATAAGGATTGTGATAGGCCTCACGACCCAGCATCACACCGTCAAAAGTCTGCAAATGCTCGTGGCAGGCTTCCAGCGTCTTGATCCCGCCATTGAGAATAATCTCCAACTCCGGAAAATCCTGCTTCAACTGCGCCGCCACGTCATAACGCAACGGCGGAATGTCCCGATTCTCCTTCGGCGACAACCCCTCCAGAATCGCAATCCGCGCATGCACCGTAAAACTCGTACACCCCGCATCCCGAACCGTACCGACGAAATCACACAACTGCGCGTAACTGTCCCGCCCATTAATCCCGATCCGATGCTTCACCGTCACCGGAATCGACACCGCATCCCGCATCGCCTTCACACAATCGGCCACCAACTGCGGATGCCCCATCAACACCGCGCCGATCATATTGTTCTGAACACGATCGCTTGGGCAGCCGACGTTAAGGTTGACCTCATCGTAACCATGGTCCTGGGCCATGCGGGCGCAGGCTGCGAGGTCTAGAGGGACGCTGCCTCCGAGTTGCAGGGCGAGTGGGTGTTCGGCTTCGTTGTGACGGAGGAAACGGTCGTGGTCCCCGTTTAGGAGCGCGCCGGTGGTGACCATCTCGGTGTAGAGGAGGGCGTGTTTGGAAAGGAGGCGTAGGAAAAAGCGGCAGTGACGATCGGTCCAATCCATCATGGGCGCAACACTAAACCGCCGAGACAGTACAGAGCTTGTGTTTTGTGGATTAGTGACTGTTTTAGCTAGCATTTTTCTCTGCGCATTCTGGGCCGTTTTTAGGCGTTTTCAGACGTTTTTTAAAGGCCGGTGGTAAAATGTACCACTCACTTTCTCATTTGTACCACTGGAACCATGGCAACCATTAGAGCAAGAAAGAAGGCCGACGGATCGGTCAGTTATACGGTCCAGATCCGCCTTAAAAACAAAGGGGCGATAGTCTACCAAGAGTGCCAGACCTTCGCCCGGAAACAGGCTGCCGTGGCGTGGGCTCGAAAACGCGAAACGGAGCTCGCTGAGCCCGGCGCGATCGAGCGGGCAAACCGCATAGGCGCGACGGTCAAGGAGATGATCGAGCGTTATTTGGCTGAGATGGAGAAGGTTCGGGCTTTGGGTAAGACCAAGCTTGCCACGCTCAAAGCGATCAGCGAATCGTACCTGGGCAAATTGAATGACCAGGACATCAATAGCCAGGTGCTGGTGGAGTACGCGCTGTGGCGCATGGGTGACGAGGGCGGGAACGTCCAGCCTCAGACGGCGGGCAATGATCTTGCGCACCTGGGGGCGGTGCTGTCGATCGCTCGGCCCGCCTGGGGCTATGCAGTCGATCCGCACGCGATGACGGATGCCCGGCGGGTCTTGAAAAAGCTGGGGTACAACATGAAAAGTCGCGAGCGCGACCGGCGGCCGACTTTGGATGAACTCGACAAGCTACTCACGCACTTCCAGGGCATCCAATCCCGTCGCCCGACTTCGATCAACATGCTCAAAATGACTGGATTCGCATTGTTCTCAACACGCCGCCAGGAGGAAGTTACGCGGATCCAGTGGACGGATCTCGATGAGGTGGGCCAGCGGGTACTGGTGCGCGACATGAAAAACCCCGGCCAGAAGATCGGTAACGACGTGTGGTGCCATTTGCCGCCAGAAGCTTGGGCCATTCTTCAAACCATGCCGAAAGTGCTGCCGGAGATATTTCCGTACAGTGCCGAGTCGGTATCCACGTCATGGACCAGGGCTTGTCAGATACTGGGTATCGAGAATCTGCACTTCCATGATCTGCGCCACGACGGCGTGAGCCGATTGTTCGAGATGGACTGGGACATTCCTCGGGTAGCGAGTGTATCGGGGCATCGCGATTGGAACTCGATGCGGCGTTACACCCACCTACGCGGACGCGGTGACGCCTACGAGAAATGGAAATGGCTCGAGAAAATCCTACAGGCGCCCGTAAAGTTGGGCGCCAGGATGCTGAGGTAAATTAGCTACTGCGTGGTGCGCTGTTTAGCTGATTGTTTTCTTTGACGGCGGCAGCGCGCTGGGCATCCAGGTATTCGGAAAGATCCGTGATGTGAATGCCCTTTGCGCTCTTTTGACTTGATTCCATACGCGTAATGGGAATTTTGATTTGTCCGGACCCCACCTTGCGCTGAAACATGTCCGTGGTGAGATGAGTGAAATAGTCCTGACAGACTCGCTCTAAGGGAATAACCACTTGACCGTTGTATTGGGCCATAAGGACAAATAACGTTTTCATAGTGTTGCTCCTACAGGTGGGAAGGTCTGAACAGTCGTGTTGTGCTTAGTCGATGAATGGCTTGCCAACAGCTGTGCTACAACTGCGCATTCGGCCGCATCAATGTCGCCAAGCTCCTTGGCAAAGCCGGTAAGGCATTCAAGCCGGATCCGCGCATCGTCGGTTTTCCGCATCTGGTAATCGAACAACGCCGTGCCGACGATCCGAACGGCCATCAGATGCCGGGCGTACTGGGCGTCAAAGTTTGCCAATGTGTTAGCCTTCGAATCACTGCTGCTTTGGTGCTGTGCTTGCATGGTGTTGCCCTCAGTGGTGGTTGATGTCGGGGAGCGCCAACTCCTCGACATCGCTTATTTTCCGGTCAGTCCTGGCGGGCCAGGTGGATAACCAGGTCGGCGTAATCGGGATCTTCCTCAGTGCAGGCTTGCCACTCCAACACGCTTAAAATCTGTTGCGGGTTGCACTCCTCGACCAGAATTTCGCGTTGGCCAGCTGCGGCACGAACTTCCAGAATCTGCAGCAAACCATTCTCGCCGTATGCTCCGGCCTGAATGATTGGATGGCTTTCGCCCATCAATTCCACCCGGTCCTGGATCCCCTGCAGCTTGCTCGTCTTACCGTCGCCGGCATTACCCATAAAGACTTGGATTTGCATCGGTGTAGCCTCCCTTACGCTTTGAAAATCCAGCACTTGACCGTCGTGGGACGACCTGGTGCGAGTGGTGTTTTGCTGTTCATTGCCGCGCGGACTGCGCTGTGCACCGCTTTGTTTGCTTCAAGAAATTTGTGGGATCGAGATTCCTTCAGCAGGTCGCGCAGGGTGGCCACGTCGGCCAGCTTCTGTTTGTGCTCTGCGGCGCGCTCGCTGAATTCGTTGAGGTTGATCGCGATGACGCTTGGGTCACTGCTGTGGTCGACCACAGGGTCTTCACTGAGCGATTCGAGGTAGTCGTAGACCTCCCAAAACTCGGCAACGGCCGGGTGGTCAGAGCTGATTGAGGCTTGGCGCTCGATCGCCATGCGGACGATCTGACGTTGGGTCGCCGCCACTTGCGGTTCGTCCAGTTTCAGGATCAAACGTAAGGCATCGAGCAGGGAAAGGAGCTGTGCGTGGTTCTTGCTGATCCGCTCGACGCGAATGTACCCGCGCAGGTCATAGCCGCAGTTGCTGCAGTTGCCTTGTTCGTTGGGATACTCGGTGCCGCAAGCAAAGCAATGGGTGTGCAGTCGGCGCAGCTTGGCCTCGTGTTCGGGCATGCGCTGACCGAAAAGCTCGAGGATGGCGGATTCTTTGCCGACCGCTCGAATCAGGAAGTGGCTCAGCGTGCCGCCGTCCAAGGCGTTCAGCTTGTCCGCCGCTACACGGCTTTGCAGAGTGACAGTCGGCCGGATGAAGTGCAGTTTCACGATCCGGGTCATGATCGCCTCATGGGCGACAACAGCAGCATTCTGGCTGATAGCGATCGTCCCGCGAAACGGCGGTTCATAGGTTTCATTGCCGGCAGTCTTCACGCCTTTAGTAGCCAGTGTGCCCCCGCCGTAGTAGTCCTTCAGCTCGTCCCACTCGAAGGTTTTGGCGTGGGATCGGTCGTCACCATGACGGTCGGCCTCAAGGAACACGACCGGCATGCCGGACACCTGGCCCATCAGTCGCGACCGGCCCGCTTTCGTGGACTTCATTGGGTCAAAGCCTTCATAGCCTTCCCGACCGAGCAGCTTCCACAGTAGGTTGAGCAGGGTGGTCTTGCCGGCGCCGGCCTCGCCGGTGGCTTCCAGAAATGGAAACGACTGGAAGCGCCCGCGGATCTGCTCACAGAACAGCGAACCAAAAAAGAACACCAGCGCCACCAGGCCCTGTGCGCCGAAGCACGTCCACAGCAGCTGCAGCCATTCTTCGTTGAAGTCCTTTCCATCACGCTGCAGCTTGATAGGCACGCCTTTCTGTAGCGTCTTCAGGCGAAGTTTCCCGAACTCGAAATAGTCCTCGCTGTTGACCTTGTAGGAGACGCCATCCTTGATCGCGATATCGCCGTAGACGTAGCAGCCGTATTCCTTGCTGTAGCCCACGTAATCGATCGTCGAGACGGTTTTGATGCCGAATAGTTGATCCTTCATAAGTTTGTCCAGTTGTTGACCGCTCCCGGTGTACATGGCGCCAGCAGCCATACCGAGCAGTCGCTTTTTAAATTCGCTGGCGGCAGAAAGCTGGCCGCTGGTGAAGGTGTTTTTCACGCTTTCGGAGTCGTGCGGGAAGTCGACGCGCAGGTAGTACCAGGACTCGTCCGTGACCTCGTTGCGCTGGAAATACAAAGCTTGTGGGTAGCAGTTGGCGATCTCGACGACGCTGCCTGACTGCTGCAGCGCTTTCTCGCGCTGCTGTGATTGATTGAGCAACTGGTCGTCGTGGTTTTCGCTGTCCTCGATGTCCTGCATCGCCCGGTTGAATTTCTCCATGTCCAACTTGAACCAATACAGGCGGCTGCCGAAGCCCAGGTGGAATTCCCCGCGCTTGTTCCAGTCGTACATCAGCAACGCTTTCTCGGCCGCGCTCTCGGCCAGTAGCAGGGCGCCTTGGTGGCGCGCTTGTTTGAGGTCAGCAGCGACCTGGTCGGCTCGTTCGCTTTCGTCTTCGATGAAACCCCAGCGCTGATGCAGGTCGTTCCAATCAGTCTTCCGGCCGTCACGGAGTGGGATCTGTGCGGCCTCGCAGACGAACCCCAAGGCTCGCGCCTGCTTCGCCCAACGCTTGGTGTAGGCGTGGGCGCCAGATTCGTTATCGAGCGCCCAAACCAGCTTGGGCAGCTTCCCGTCTCGGTTACGGGCGAGCGCTCGCAGCGACTCCTCGGGGAAGGCATTGGAGGACATGGCCGATACGGCGACGATGTCGTTGTGGACCAGGGCGATGGCGTCAAAAATGCCCTCGACAATCCAGATCTCTTTGGCTTCCAGCAGATCTACACAGGGCGGACACCACCAGACGCCGCGATAGCTGTCTTTCGATTTGAATCGGGCCTTCATCTTTCCGAAGCGATGCGGCTTATCGATCAGGCGTTCCCACCAGCCGCCTTTCTCCAGGGCAAAGCGCACGGTGGCGCTGCCGGCGTTGTGTTCGCCGGAGTAGAAGCTCTCCTGAGTGAACCAGCCTTGAATCAGCTCGATGCGAAAGCCCCGGGCAAACTCAAGATAGGCGCGGGCGGTTGCGTTTGGGTTTTGATCGGTTGCCGGCGCACGCTTGCTCCAGTCTTCGAACAGGTCGTCATACAGCTCCTTCACATGCAGAGAATGAGCGCACTTTTCCGGTCTGCCGCAGATCACCAACCACGGCGCCGAGTGACGCGTGTAAAGGGTTTTTTGACGGCACTTCGGACAGGTGCCCCCGCGCATGTAGTCGGTGTTTGCCCGATGCTTAAGCCCGTAATCTCGTTTTAGGCGCTCGATTACGTCGCCGCGCAGGTCTTCTTTCATGGGTTACTTCGCTTTCTTGAGGCAGAGGGTGAGGGCGCCGATCAGGTGTTTCTGAGCGGCCATCACAGGGCAATTGGCGAGGATTGAGCCGTGGCGTAGTCCATCGGGAATCAAGCGGTATTGGTCTGCGTACCAGAGTTCGTTGAGGCTGAGACGGTACTGCTCGCGCAGGTTGGCCAAGAGCGCTTGAGCCTCTACAGGCGTCAGTTTTGCGTTGATGTTCATGGCGTTTTCCATCGTCAAACCTCAATTTCGGGCGCAGCTCACCCAAACCCACGGCGGTGGGGCAAGGGATTTATTGGGTAGGTATTACGAAGTGGTGACGCGGAAGCGGCCGTTATTCGGTGCGATCAGGATGCGTTCGTAGATACGGCTGACCGGTATTGCCCAGGCGTTGCCGGTGGCGGTGTCGATAATGAACGTGTGGGTGGACGTGCAGTTGAAAATGTCCAAGCGCTGCCGATCGCTAACCGCTGACATTTCACTGCTAGCCAGGTGCACCAACTTTTCGGCGGTCTGAGTCAAAGCGTCGTAATCCGTAACCAGGTGCTGCACTGTGCGGTCGAACAATTGCTGATCGTCGCCCAGGTGTTCGCATCGGTGCCGCTCAAGGAACACGAGCGCCGCGGCTTTGAGCATGTCCTGATATTCCTGTACTGCGTGCAGATTGTTCATTGGCCTTTCCCCGGCTTGGCGCGGTACAGATCGATGGCTGCCAACACTTCGGCATGTCGTGCGGCCATATGGTGGTTGTGAGCGTTGAGGATGATTTCAGCCTCTTCAGCGCTGATCGAACCATCCTCCAATGCCTTGGCGATGGCCTGGTCAACACAACCGCGTTTTGCGGAAACCTGAACCGATCGGGCGTACAACTCGACGTTATCCAGCGTGTCGGGATCAGCGACAGGCACAAACAATCCGCCGTACATCTGCGCAACATAGTTCGCGAAATGATAGGTGCCGCGCTCTTGTTCCAGCATGTGAACATGAACGTCACTCAGCGGACTACAACTGGCACTTTCGTAGGCGTGATTGTCGAACTTTTTGACTTTCATTCCCAAGCGAGCCGCAGCACCTTCACGACCATTTGGGTAGCTTCGAATGATCTCGCGCATAACTTCCTTGCGCGTCGTTAGAACCGGGTTTTTCATCTTCTACTGTTCCCTGTTGGTCAGTGCCGTTACTGTTCAATCACGCCGTCTTTGATGCCGAGTAGTACGGCGGCGCGATGTGCCTCCCCACGGCGACAATGGCTCTGACCACTCAGCACCGCGTAAACGGTGCTGGGATTCAGGTTGTTCAATTCAGCAAACTTCTTTGCGGTCTGACCGCGCTTCTCTAGGGCTTCACGCGCTTGTTGTCGGGCTTGCTCGCTGATGCTTGTGTTGTGCATAGTGCAGATCCGTGCAATTTCATGTGGTGTGAGATGCACAATGATGCACTTAGATGCATTTGTAAATATGAGAGATGAATTATTTTGCACCTTTCCGAAGAGATAGGCTCTCGACTGCAGGAAGAGAGGAAGCGCTGCGCGTTGACGCAGAACGAGATTGCAGAGGCGCTTGGGATTGCCAAGCGTACTCAAGCGAACTACGAGGCCGGGACTAGTGATGCGACAGCGTCTTATCTGAGCAGAGTCGCAAGCCAGTTCGGTTTTGACGTGCCTTACATCCTCAATGGCTTGCGCACGACTCTGGCCGAACATGCCCTGAGCGACGTCGAGGATCGTCTCGTAAAGCAGTTCAGAAGCATCACTCCATTTGATCAAGAGGCGATACGTCGTTTCCTTCAAGCCATGGCGGACGACGCTGCTCGTAACAGGACCTAGCTTGTAACGAAGTACGTTGGGGCAATCTTTGTGTCTCCGCTCTGTAGCCATTTCCCGCCCCGATATCGTCGATTCCACAATGCACTTTATGGAGTAGTACGCATGTTGGATCGCACGAAAAATGAACGCGCTTGCGTTGGAATCACCGAATTCGAATGGCTTGGTCTGTCCAAAATTGAACGTCGCCTTATCCATCTTTACCGGCTGTTGGATGAGCGTGAGCAACTTCAACTCCGGCGGATGTCCGAGGTTCTTGCAGTCAATCCTAAAGAGTCAGCCAATAGCTGATGCCCCGATCGCTTAACCCCTAAATTTGTCTAACCAATCGCCGACGCATCAGAGTCGGCGGTTTGTGATTCACGCAACCGCCTGCGCGCCGAGCTGATCGAACAACTCCCTCTGCTTCGCCCTGGGCATGTCCCGGAGTCGGTCGAACAACAATCGGTCGAACGTCTGCGCCGACGGACTCAGCGTGTGAGAGAACGTCAAATGGGCCACCCATGTGTGCCCGCACAGGACATCCAGGCACTGGCAGTAAAGCGTCACAAAGTCCGGCGACTGTGGCTTGCTATCCCGGATTAATCCCTTGTTCCCGCACTTACATGTCACTCGCATATGTCCCTCCCCAGGGAAGCTAATCGCCACCATGTTGCCACAAGATTTAGTGGTTATCTCTTGTTGAGAAAGATCAGGCAGTGGTATCGACTGGTATTTGTGGTTTTTTCCAGGTGAATCGCCTGTCATCGCGAAGCTTGTCATTCAGTTGGCTGAACAGCTGGCAGATCGGCCGAATTTCGTTACTGGTGTACACGCGATCAATCTTCTCGATGTCACCAAATCCACCGTTGTTTTCCGGGATGATGCCGGCCAGTGCAGGGTTCATTCGCCACGCCGCGATAACGTCGTTGCGCGTGATGTTTTTCACTTTCTCCAGCTCGTCTTTGGCCTGGAAGTCCCCGACGGGGATGATCTGAATCGCGTTTTCCTTGCCGTTGGGGATGTTGACGAACATTGAGCGGAAGTTGCCCACACCCTTGCTGGCACTGATCTGTGCGCGCAGTTCCTCTTCGTCGTCCTCGGTCAGGTCCGGGTCGTTGGTGTAGAAGATGTAACCCGCGTGCGCGCCGTTGCTGTAGTACCGACGGCGGAACAAGGTCGCGGCTTCGTTGAGCAGCAGCGCCTGCAGGCCGCCCAGGTAATCCGGAACACCGTAGATATTCTGTTCCACGTCGTAGTCCAGGACATGCGAAATCTCGTCCTGATCAAACTCCATTTCTTTGTTGTCGGGCAGCAGCATCACGAAGCCGCCGTCGACCTTTACCCGCATGTTGATGGCCGGCAGGTGTTGCAACTGCAGCACTTGGCCGAAGGCGTTGGTTTCGTTGTAGAGGTACGCTTCGCCGAACACCATGTAGTCCAGCGCGGCGCGGCCCATCGTCTCTGTGGTGCAGCCGGCCGAGGCGATGAATTCACGCAGCAGCAGATTGCGTTTGAACTTCGGAATAGCGCCGTGGTGCGCGTTGGCGCGTAGCAGCTTGGCAAGGCCGACACGCGACACCGGTGGCTTGTAGATCTTGCCGTCGTCGCTGGGAAACACCCCCACGTACTCGCCAATGTTGCCGGACAGTACTTGCTCGGGCTCCCCGAACGTAAAGGACCGCATGGGCTGCTGTGGTCTTGGAACTTGCGGTGGTTTTTTGCGTTTGTTGGCCATGGCTGCTGTGGGTGCTCGTCACGTAGCGGCTGCGGCGCCGCTTGTTGGTGTTTAGGGGTTCGTTGGCCAGGGCATGCATGATCGCCCAGGCGATGTCGGCGTGGCCGGTGGCATCGGTGCGCGATGCGCTGTAGGTGATCTGGCCGCTGGTCGTGGCACCACGCTTGATCGTCAGGAACGCCTGGGCGATGTCTGTCCAGCCCGCGTCCCACTCGATGCGGCTGCCCTGAATCGTGTCTTGGGCTTTCAACACCAACGTGTTTTTGGCCTCAAGGCTGTAGTGAATCGGCGTTGCCTTGGCGTAGAAATCGCGTACCAGGTCGAACACGCCGTGGCCCACGCCGGTGACGTCGATGCCGATGTGTTGCACGTTGAAACGTTCGGTTAGCTTTTTGACCTGGGCGGCTTGGTGGGTGAACGAGTGCCCACGCCAGCTGTGTTTTTCCAAGATGCGGAATTTCGCCCCGGGTTCGAGCGGCGGTGCAATAACCACGCAGGTGGAGTCGTCGCGGGTGCGGCTCGGGTCGTAACCGAGCCAGACCGGACTGTTGCCGAACGGGCGATCCAGTTCCGGGTTGTAGTCCTCCCACAACGACAGGTCGGAGTAGCAGCGCTCAAGATCCTTGAGGCTGAATGCGCTTTGGGTGCTATCGATGAACTTGCAGTAGAACAACTGCTGAAACTTGTCCTCGTCGTACTCCAGCTGCAGTTGCTCCAGGTCGAACAGATTGCAGCCGCCGGCAATGGCATCGTCCAGGGTGATGGTCTTGCGCCACTGGCCGTCCGGACACAACGCGCCCTGCGTGTAGGACGCTTCGGTAGGCCAAACACCGCCGGCCTTTTTGCCGCGTTTGCTGTTGCGAAATTCCTCGCCGGACCAGAACGGGTAGGCCTGGTGCGACACCGCGCTGGGCGTAGAAAAATAGGTCTTGCGCCATTTTTTGTGGGTGCCCATGGCGCTGGCCACGGTGCTGAGTTTTTCGAAGTCGCGGATCCAAAAGTATTCATCCACGTAGACGTGGCCGTGGTAGCCCTGGGCCGTGCTGCTGTTGGTACTGAGGAAACGCAGTTCGGCGCCGTTGCTAAGCGTGATCGGATTACCGGTTAGATCGATGCCGAACCACTGCTGCGCGAACTGGATGATGTAGCTACGGAAGATTTCCGACTGTGAGCGGCTGGCGGACAGGAACACCTGGTTATCACCGCTTAGCACGGCGTCCATGAACGCTTCGCCGGCGAAATAGTAGGTCAGGCCGACCTGACGGCTTTTTAGGATGTTGCGGACCCGTCGCGTCAGCGGGTTCTGTTTCGCCTCGAACAACTCCTTTTGATAGCCGTACATCTTGGATATGAACTTATCCAGGAAGTCGACTTCGGTCAGGCCGCTGATGTCGTTCTTCACCTTCTTTTCGCGCTTTTTACCGCCGCCTTCACTTCGATAGCGGCGCTGGCCTGACGGGCGTTCCCGGGGATCGTCCGGACTTTCGGACGGCACCGCCGGCGCGGGCTTCGACGACTGTTTAATCAGGCGTTCGCGCAGGGTGGTCAGGCGCTCCAGCTCGTCGAGTTCGCCCTTTGTGAGCGTGTCGACTTTCTCCAGGATCAGGGTGATCCGTCGGCTGATGGCGGATAGCGGCTCTTCGTCCGTCAGCATCTCGTCCCAGCACCCTTGGCGGATCCAGTAATAGACGATGCGGATATTGGGCAGCTTCAAATGCGCCTGGATTTCCTTCACCGAGCAGCGGCGTAAGTACAGGCGTTTTGCAGCTTCTTTGACTTCGGTCGGGTAGTTCATGGGCCGCAGTCTATGCGGCGAAAACGCAGGAAACGCGGGGTTAAAAGCGGCGTTGTTAGTGAAAGAAAGTTCTACGAATGGCACCGTAGTAAAGCGTTTGTTTGGGGGCAAACGGCTCCCTATCGTGGCGGCTCATTCAACGATTGAGCGCAGTTATCACTCATGCCCCGTTCCCTTGTCTCCTACTGGAAGCGTGTTGCCACCAGCGGTCCGACCGTTGATGGCCGCGAGATTCTGCCCCAGGAACTGCGCGACATCGCGGAAACCTACAATCCGACGTTGTACACAGCCGTTATCTGGTGTGAACACGACCGCTGGTTCGGATCTCACGGGACGGTTTTCGCTGTCCGCCTGATCGAGGAAGGCGAGGATTTGGAGCCTGGCCAAGTCGCCCTCGAAGCGCAGTTGAAGCCCAACGACAAGCTGCTGCGCCTGAACGATGCCGGGGAAAAAGTCTTCACCAGTATTGAGATTCGCCCGAATTTCCGTGGCCGTGGCAGAGCCTACATGACCGGTATTGCCGTCACCGACGAGCCCGCGAGCACCGGCACTCAGGAACTCTACTTTTCCAGCCGTACCAGCCGGGACGCTTACTTTGCGTCCTCTGTTGAGCTGGGCACCTTTTGCGAAAACGAGCCCAAAGGCGAGCTGGGCAAGCTGACCGCATTGCTCACTGGCTTCTTCAAGCGCTTCGGCGCGGAAGACAGCCCTACCGATACCACCCCGCAAACCCCTACCGAGAGCAAACCCCCAATGGATGAAGCTACCGCAACGGCTTTGAAAGCCCTGCTGGCGCAACTGCTGGTCGTCGCTGCCGGCATCCAGGCCGTGATTGAGCCTGCTGCTGCAGAAGCACCCGAACCCGAGCAAGCCCCGATCGATGATGTGAGTGCCGCGGTGGACGAGATCGTCACCACCGCCGAAGAAGAGCGCGAATTCCGCCGTCAGGGCGGTGGTTCGAACAAAGCCGTGCTGGCGGCCCTGTCGAACCTGTCCAAACAGTTCAGCTCGCTGCAGAACACCACCACGGGTCGTCAATTGCCGCGCACCACCGGCGCCGCCGACAAAACCAAAGCGCGGGTGCTCTGACATGGCCCAGTCTCTGAGCGCCTACGGCGCCAAAATGTACGCAGAGCTACAGTTCGCTATCGCCGAAACCTACGGCGTCGAGCTGTCCAGCAAGCAGTTCAGCGTTGAGCCGACCGTTGCCCAGGAGCTGAACGACGCGATTACCGCCAAGTCGGATTTCCTGCAGCGCATCAACGTCATTCCGGTGACCGAGATCAAAGGTCAGAAGGTCTTCATTGGCGTTTCCGGCCCGGTCACGGGTCGCACTAACACCAAGACCACCGACCGCGAAGCCAAGGACGCTTCGGCGCTCGATGACACCCATTACGAACTGTCCTCGACCGAATCCGACGTCGGTTTGCCGTACGCGAAAATCGACGCCTGGGCCAAGTTCCCGGACTTCCACCAGCGCTATTCCGCTGCCGTGCAAAAACAGATCGCCCTGGACCGCATCATGGTCGGCTTCCACGGCACGCACGCTGCTGCACAGACCGATATTGCCGCTTATCCAATGCTGCAGGACGTGAACAAAGGCTGGCTGCAGCAGGCGCGTGAGCAGATCCCGGCCCAAGTGCTGAAAGAAGGCAAGACCGCCGGCAAGGTGCTGATGGGCGAGGGCGGCGACTACGCCAACCTGGACGCCCTGGTGCATGACACCAAGCAGATGGTGGACGAGCGTGTGCGTGATGCCGGCGACCTGATCGCGATCATCGGCACCGACCTGCTGGCCGCCGACAAGGCGAAGCTGTACGCCAAACAGGGCGACGTGCCGACCGAAAAAGAGCGCATTGAAGATGCCCAGGTGATCGCCACCTACGGCGGTCTGCCGAGCTTCAGCGTGCCGTTTTTTCCGGTCAACGGCGTGGTGGTTACCAGCTGGGACAACCTGTCGATCTACTTCCAGGATTCGAGCTGGCGCAAGCAAACCGTGGACAACCCGAAACGCTCCCGCGTCGAGGATTACAACAGCCGAAACGAGGGCTACGTGATCGAGCAGCTGGAGAAATTCGCGATGACCGAGAACGTGGAGCTGGTGAAGTGAGCCTGGCCCTTGCGCATAAGCGCCGCATTCTCGCCTCGGGGGGCGCTGCCTTAGCCGCTGCTGCAGCGGCGCCGGTGGCCTACACCCCTGGCGATGCGCTGAGCAGTCCGGCCAATGCGCGCAAGCACCTGCTGCTGCAGGAAGCGGCGCTGGATCAGGATCTGGAACGCCTGAGTGCCATGAAAGGAGCGTTGGCGGGTCGCCAGTTGCTAAAGCGCGACGAATTGCTGCCCAAGTACCAGGACTACATCCAGCGCTACATCGAGTCCGGGCTGAATTTCCCGAACCGCGTCTTGGTGCAGGTGATGGTCTGGCTGTTTGACACCGATCAGTTCGAAGACGGGCTGGAACTGGCGGAATTTGCCATCGCCCAAGGCCAGCAAATGCCGGAGCGCTTCAAGCGCCGCGACGTCCAGACCTTTGTCGCGGATGCCGTGATCGAGTGGGCCTACGCCGAATACAGCGCCAACCGCAGCCCGGAGCCGTACCTGTCTGACTTGCTGCCCCGCGTGGACGGTGAATGGAATCTGACGGAACAGATCCCCAGCAAGTACCACAAGTTGGTCGGCATGCGCGCAATGGAAGCCGAGCAGTGGGAAACCGCGCTCAAGCATCTTGAGCGCTCCACCGAGTTGTACCCAAAAGCCGGCAATGACACTCGCATCGAGAAGTGCCGCAAGGCTCTGGCCAAACAAGTAGCCGCCACCAGCGGCCCCGAATAACTGACTACCCCCCCCAGCGGGGACCTGTGGAAGTGAGCCGCCCATTCATGGACCGTCCCACTGAAAACAGGCTCCCCGCCCTATTTGAGCGGCCAGCAATGAGCTTTTCCGGGAAACCCACCACCTTTGTGGACCAGACGATCGAGAACGACGGCTTTTGGCCGAACCTCTCCGTGTCCGAATTCCAGAAGGGTTACCGCCTGCCGGCGGAGTTCCTGGGCGACCTGTTGACCGACGCCCTAAGCATCGCCATGGCCGAGGTCAACGATGACCTGGCCAAGCTAAAACAACGTTGGGAAGCCGTGGGCATCGCCAATGTTGAAACGGCGGATTCGCAGCTGCTGCCTGAACGTGCGTGGAAGTCAAAACTGTACAAGCGCGCCGTCTATTGCCGCGCCAAGGCCAGTGCCCTGCAGCAGTTCGCCACCGTGACCCGCCGCGAGAGTGCCGAAAACACCGGCAAGGAAGCGCCGGAGCGCGAGGACACCTTCCTGGCATTCAGCCAATCAGCCGTGCGCGCCCTGCAGGGCCGTGGCCGCATCACGGCGGCGCTGCTGTGATCCAACTGCAGGCGCTGACCGCCTACCTGATGGCCCGCAATCTGGTGCCACCTGAGCAGTTCGATAGCTGGACTGAACAGGTCACGCTCGAACTGATCTGGAAGCCCGACGTGGACGGCATGCACATGGCTGACATGCGTTATCGCGCCGCCATCGTGCTGGAGCGCTTCGCCGACCACCCGGGGCGGCTGATGGCCCTGGTCGGCAGCTGGCTGGAAAACCACGACCCGGAGCGCGATCGGTACGAACTGCCGGCGCCGCTGTTCGCCGTCGAGATGCTGGACAACGACCTGGCCGACGTGGACATCACGCTGGAGTTCGTCGAGCCGCAATACCTGGCCGAAGACCCGGACGGCGAGATCGAAGCCTTCGGCAAGACCTGGGCCTTTGTCCCGTTCGATCTATGGGTTGCCGAACACGGCGAGGTCGGCAGCGGTGATCGCTAATCCGTGCGACCTCGATGTCAGGGGCTTGCTCACCGTTGACGCCCAGCTGGCGTTGCTTGAGCTGACGCCCAAGCTGCGTCGCCGTCTGCTGAACAACGTGACCAAGCGCGTGCGCTCGATGAGCCGCAAGCGGGTACGTGAGCAGAAGAACCTGGACGGTTCGGACTTCGCCGAGCGCAAGGGATCCGCCAAGGGCAAAAAGAAGATGGAAGCCGGCCTGGCCAAGCTGCTGCAAGTCACACGGGTCAGTGCGGACGAAGCGGAGCTGGGCTGGAAAAACGCGCTGACCCGATGGGTCGCGACACAGCAACACAACGGCGCCACCGAGCGGCGTACGGCGGCGCAGATGAAGCGCTGGAACACCGTGGCGCCCGGTATCGCCTGCACCGACAAGCAAGCCAAACGCCTGCGTCTGCTGGGATTCCGTATCCGGCAGAAGGGCAAAAAGACGCTGACCAGGCCGTCGGTTGCGTGGATTCAACAGCATGTGAACTACGCCAAGGCCGGTCTGCTGATCCGCATTTTGAATGATGAGAAATCCGAGACATCCGGCGCGCAAAGCTGGGACATCACCTTGCCTGCGCGTCAGTTCCTCGGGGTAGGGAGCGGCAACGAAACCCGCGAACTGATTAACCAGGTCTTTCAACAAATCCTAACTTCACCCCGCTAACGAGGCACTGCATGGCACTCGGTCAAGTCACCGTCGACAATCTCAATCTGGGCCAGGGTGCCGTGACAGAGATTGAGCGTTATTTCCTTTTCATCGGTCCGGCGACCAAGAACGTCGGCCAGTTCATCCCGCTGAATACCGACAGCGACCTGGACGCCGCCCTGGGCGTTCCTGCAAGCGATCTGAAAACCCAAATTACCGCCGCCCGCCTCAACGGTGGCCAGCGCTGGGCGTGTGTGGCGGCGCCGATCGGGGCCGACGGCAACTGGTCCGATGCGTTGGAAAAAGCCCAGCAGTCGGGGTTTTCCGTCGAAGCGGTGGTGATTACCAAGCCTGTCGCTGCTGCTGCCGAACTGTCGGCGATGCATGACGCGGCTATCGCGTTGAACAACACCCACGGGCGCCGCGTTTTCATCATGGCGGCTGTTACGGGTATCAGCGTGCAACAGACCTGGGCGCAATACGTCTCTGAGCAGAAAGCGCTGGTCGCCGGACTGGCGGCGGCGCGTGTCCTTCCGGTACCGCAACTGCATGGCAACGACCTGGGCGTGCTGGCGGGGCGCTTGGCGAATGCATCCGTGAGCATCGCCGACAGCCCGATGCGCGTAGCCACCGGCCCAGTGCTGGGCCTTGGGCAGGTGCCTGTCGATGCCGACAAAGTCCCGTTGCCGTCGGCTGTGCGCGCCGAGTTGGACCGGGCGCGCCTATCCGTTTCGCAGACCTACCCCGATTACCCAGGCGTGTACTGGGGCGACGCCAACCTGTTGGACACCCCGGGCAGTGACTTCCAGGTCGTTGAATACCTGCGCATCACCGACAAGGCCGCGCGCCAGATCCGCGTACTGCTGATCCGCCGCGTGGCCGATCGCCGCCTGAATAGCACGCCTAATAGCATGGCGGTCAACACCAACCAACTGATGGCACCGCTGCGGGCCATGGCCAAGTCCACCGCCTTTAACGGTGAAGTGTTCCCCGGCGACATCGAGTCGCCGAAAGACGGTGACCTGGTGCTGAACTGGCTCAGCAAAACCAAGGTGGTGGCCTACATCAAGCTCAAACCCCTCAACTGCCCGAAAGACCTCCAGGCCAACATCGCCCTGGATCTTTCCACCGACAAAACGGAGTAACGCCCCATGGCAAAGATTGGCGGCAAGAACTTTGACGTGAGCCTGGGCGACCTGTCGCTGCACGTCGAGAGCTGCACCCTGGACATCACCGACAACTCGGCCGTGGCGCAAACCCGGGGCGTGCCGGATGGCTACGTCGAGGGCGATGTCGCTGCTGCCGGCGAATTCGAACTGGACACCAGCAACTTCAAATTGCTGATCGAGGCGGCTCGATCCGCCGGCAGCTTCCGCGAGTTGAAACCGTTTGACGTGGTGTTCTTCGCCAAGGCCGGCGACGACGAGCTGCGTGTGGAAGCGTTCGGTTGCAAGGTGAAGGTATCCAGCTTGTTGGGCATCGATCCCAAGGGCGGCGAAAAGACCAAGCACAAGGTGCCGTATGAGGTCACCAGCCCGGATTTCGTCCGCATCAACGGCGTGCCGTACCTCGCCACTACCGAAATCGAGGGGCTGCGCTGATGGTGGATTGGTTCGACCGCGCCCAGGAACTGGAACAACGCCAGCGTGACCAGGCGATCAAGGCTCAGTTGCAGCAGCGCCGGCCGGTCGGGCCAAGCCTGACCCATTGCCAGGGCTGCGACAAAGAGATCCCGCCAGCGCGCCAGGCACTGGGCGGCATCACGCGATGCGTCCCGTGCCAGACCGACCATGAAAAGAGTAAGCGCTGATGACCACTGAAGCCGCACGCCTCGGATCGCTGGAACAGAAATTTGCCGTCTTCAACCACCGATTGAGTGAGCTGGAAGACCGGCACGAAACGGTGCCAACCCGTGTCACCAAGCTGGAGCAGGGTTTCGAACACATGACACGCCAGTTGTCGGAACTCAACGCCGGCCAGCAGACGCTGACCGTGGCGGTGAACGACATCGGGGCGAAGGTTGGCCGGTTGCTGACCATCCTGACGCTGGCCGGCGCCGCACTGCAAATGGTCGTGCCGGCACTGCTGCGTGTGTGGTTCCCATGAGCCTGCGCGGCAAGATCCAAGCCGGTGCGATCGCGCTGGCCAGCGCTTCGCTGGTGACGTTCCTCGGCACCTGGGAAGGCCAGGGCCAAAACGTCGTTTACGCGGACAAGCTGGCCGGTGGATTGCCGACGGTGTGCCTGGGCATTACCCGCCACACCAGCCCGTTTCCCGTTGTGGTCGGTGATTTCTGGTCTGCCGCTCGATGCGACCAGGTCGAGCAGTTGGTTATCCAGAAAGGGCAGTTGCAGCTCGCTGACTGCATCACCAATCAGCAAGTGGGCCAGAACACGTTCGACGCCTTGAGCAGCCATTCCCACAACGTCGGTGTGCCGAGCACCTGCGCCAGTCGAGCGGTGGGCCTGATCAACGCTGGGCGCATCGCCGAAGGCTGCAAGGCCTTGGCCTGGGCGCCAGACGGCAAAACGCCCGTGTGGGCCTTCGTCACCAATGCGCAGGGCAAAAAGGAGTTTGTCCGGGGCCTGCATGCGCGGCGTTTGGCAGAAGCGGATCTGTGCAAGGCGGGCTTGTGATGCCGCGTGATGTCTTGTTCGTCCTGGTGTTGAGTGGGGTGGCCTGGTTCGGTTTTGACCTGTTGGAAGGTCAGCGCGACACCGCCCGCCGCGAACGCGACAGCGCGTTGTTCGAAGTGAACGGCCTGCGTGAAGCGGCCCGAATCAGCGGCGAGATGCTGGCCGATCGGGACGCTATCGATCTTGAACGAACTGCGGAACTGAACCATGCACTTTCTGAAAACCAAGGCCTGCGCCGCGCTGTTGACGATGGCAATCAGCGGTTGTGGATCAAAGCCACCTGTCCCGCCGCTGTGCCCACCAACGCCGGCGCCGGCGGCCTGGCTGATGCAGGCACCGCCGAACTCGCAACAGACGCTCGATCGGATTATTTCACCCTCAGAGATCAGCTTGCCCTGAGCAAGCAAATGATCCTGGGCTTGCAGCAACACGTCCTCAGGGTGTGCCGGCGTTAACCGGTGCACCAGGACAACCCTTTTCCCAACCTCAAGAGAGACATCGCATGAACGAGCAAAACGCAGAAATCACCCTGGAAGTCGGCGAACACGAATTCACCTTCACCCTGACCCCGGCGGACGTCACCAAGTACTTCAACGCCATCACCACGACCAACAAGGTCGCCCCGGGCAACAACCTGCTGATGACCACCATCAAGCATGAAGAAAAAGCCACCTTGAAACCGCTGCTGGCCAACCCGGTGATGGTGATGCAGCTCGCCGGCGCATTGCTTGAAGAGTACGGCCCGAAGGTCGAAGTGATCGTAAAAAAGCGCTCGGCCACGCTGAGCGCCTGACCGAAAACGGACTGGGCCAGCTGGTGGCCCTGACGAACCGCTGGCTACCTGGCGCCGAGCCCACCGTTGAAGCGATGGGCACGGCCAAGTGGCTGGAGGACGAATTCTGGAGACGTACGGAAATCGCCGTCGCTAACGGCATCTCCCTCGCGATGAACGGGTAACGAAAAGTGGCAGACCAAAGCGCCAGCCTGGCTTTCATCTTGAGCCTGACCGACAAGGTCACCGGCCCCCTGGGGAAGGTGAAAATGGGCTTTTCCGACCTTGCCGAGCAGAGCGAGGAGAACATCAAGACGATGGGCCTTGGCCTGGCTGGCGTGACGGCGGCCGTGGTCGGGATTCAGCAATCCCTGGAACCGGCGCTGGAGGTCAATCGTGCCCTGGGCGACGTCCGATCGTTGGGCGTGGCCGAAGATGCGTTGACCGCCCTCAACAGCAAGTCGCTGGAATTCGCGGTGAACTACGGGGAGAACGCCAAGGATTTTGTGGCCTCGGCGTATCTGATCGAGGGCGCTATCAAGGGCCTGGCCGGCAACCAGCTGGCTGTCTTTACCAACACCAGCAACCTGTTGGCCAAGGCTACCAAGTCTGACGCTGAAACGATGGGTGAATACGTCGGCACGCTCTACAACTTGCAGAAATCCCAGGCCGACGCCATGGGCAAGGGCGCATGGGTCGAAAAACTCGGCGGTCAGACGGCACTGGCGGTGCAGCTGTTCCGCACCAGCGGCGCCGCGATGAAAGACGCGTTTAAGGAAGCCGGTGCGATCGCCACCACGGCCGGGGTCGACCTGGCCGAACAGATGGCGGTGATCGGCACCCTGAGCAGCACCATGGAAGGTGGCGATGCCGGCGGACGCTACAAGGCGTTTTTCGAAAACGTCGGCGCCGCCTCGGAAAAGCTCGGCATGCAGTTCACCGACTCGCAGGGCAAGCTGATGCCGATGACGTCGATTCTGGACAAGCTCCAGGACAAGTTCGGCGACCTGACCAGCGCAGCGGCCAGCGCCAAGCTGGTGGAAGCGTTCGGCGGTGAAGGCGCCCAGGTCATTGGGGCGCTGGCCAAGGACACCGGGCGCTTGCGCAATGGCCTTGAGCAGTTGGGCAGAGTGCGCGGGCTGGAGAAGGCCGAGCAGATGGCCCAGGCGATGGTCGATCCGTGGCAGCAATGGGCGTCCCTGGTCGAGGTCATGCGCGTGGTGTTCGGCCAGGTGCTGATTCCCGTGCTGACGCCGTTCATGAACAAGATGGTCGACATCGGCAAAACCCTCGTGCGTTGGTCGCAACTGTTCCCCAACATCACCCGCGTGATCGGCATCACCGCGCTGACCATCCTGGTGATCATCGGCGCCATGTCCTTGCTCACGCTGGTGGTGGGGATTGCCCGGACCACCTGGCTTGCCCTGGTGACGGTCTGGAAAGTGGTGCAGATGCTGAACCTGCGCACCGCCGCGACCTTCATTTTGCAGAAGCTGGCCATCCTGGCCTATGTCGCTGTGATCGCAATACTGAGCGCAGGCCTGGCGATCATTCGCGGCGCCATGCTGCTGTGGCAGGGCGCGATCTGGCTGGTCAACTTTGCCCTGACTGCCAACCCGATCGGCGTCGTCGTGATGGGCATCGCGGTACTGGTCGCCCTGGTGATTGCCGCCGCTTACTACTGGGACGAGTGGACCTCGGCCCTGATGAACACTGCGGCCTTCCAGTGGGTCGCGGAAAAATTCGATGCGTTTTCGAAGTGGTTCAGCTCCATGGGCGGTTGGTCCAGCATGGCCCGCGCCGCGTGGGATAGCGTCGTCAACATCTTCAAGCAGGCCATCAATGGCTTGGTCGAGCTGCTGAACAAAATCCCGGGCGTCACGATCGATGCAGCATTTTCGGAGCTGCCCGCGCTGCAAATCCCGGATACCGCAGGGCCCACGGTTCCGGGCTCCCAACCCAGCCCCTTGATGATGAACACCCTGCCAACGGCTTATCAGCCGCCAGCACCGGCGCCGCCCTTGGTCATGGCCAGTGTCCCGGGCGAACAAGCCGAGCAAGCGCGGCAACGCCTCAATAGCTCCCTCGGCAACTTGTCACCGACTCGGCCCGACGCCGTGCCGCGTGGTGGGTTGCTCAGCAGCATTCAAAACAACAGCCAGACCCAGAACAAGGGCACGCATGTGGAAAACGTGAACATTCACACCAGCAAGCCAATGACGCCGCTGGAAATGGAACAAATGGTGAGCATGGCGGTGGCGGGATGAGCGAGTACATCGATCTGCTGATCGCCGGCAACGACCTGGTGCTGGATCCGTCGCGGCAACCGTTGCTGATAGATGACCGGGCGAGCATCGCCCAGGACATCGCGCACATGATCCGTGAGAGCGGCCTGCTGGTCACACTGGTGGCCGAGCGCAGCAGCCTGCGACAACGCGACTGCATCCAGCAAATGGAGCTGCTGGTGGAGGCCGATGAACGCCTGGTGCCGGGAACTGCACGGATTAACCAGGTGCAACCTGGCCAGTACCTGGTGACGGCGAAAACCCTGAAATTCGGCGACATCATGGTGACCCTGTGAGCGATGTGAACTTTAAACAGGCGCTTGCTGACGCCGGCATTCCGACCACCGAGGAAGGGTTGCGCAAGGCCTGGGAAACGGAGGTGGCCGCGCAAGGCAGCAAGCTGAGCAACACCGGTGCCTATTCGCCGTTCTGGCGCGTGATCACCGCTCTGGTGACCAAGCCAGTGCTGTGGTTGATCGGCTTTGTCAGCGACACGGTCCTGCCGAACTTCTTTGTGAAGACGGCCCGCGACAAGTGGCTGGATATGCTCGCCTGGGCGGTCAATATCGAGCGCAAAGGCGCCACCAAGGCCAAGGGCGTCGTGCTGTTCACCCGTGACACCAATGCCGGTGTGCTGGAACTGCCGGCGGGCATCCAGGTGCAATCGGCCGCGATCAATGGACACGTCTATCAGTTGGTCACCACCACGGCCGCCACCTTCGCCGATGGCGTGCTGCAACTGGAAGTGCCGGTGCAAGCACTGGACGCCGGCAGCGGCTACAACCTCGCCCCGGGGTACTACGCCATCCTGCCGGTGCCGATCCCGGGCGTGGTCCAGGTGGTGAACACCGATGGTTGGTTGATTGCACCTGGTGCAGATCCTGAGCCCGACGATCAGTTGCGTTTGCGGGTGCGCAATCAGTTCTCGGCGGTGAACCAGTGGCACACCGACGCGGTGTATCGGGCCATGATTTCCAGCTTCCAGGGCGTGCGCCCGGATGGCGTGTATTTCCTGCATGGCGCGCCCCGTGGGCCAGGCAGTGCGAACGCCTATGTGCTGTTCGATGCTGATGTGCCGGCGGCGACCTACCTGGAGCAAATCAACGCGCATATCCGTGACCAGGGCAACCATGGCCATGGTGATGACCTGCTGGTGATGGTGATGCCAGAAACCCAGCATGCGCTACAGGTGACGGTCTGGCCGCGACCGTTTCTGACGGCTGAGAAACGGACAGCCATGCAAGCTGACGTCGCGCTGTTCATCCGCGCCGCGTTTCGCGAGAGCACCCCGGGCGACTTCCAGCCGACACTGACTTATCCACAGTCGCGGTTTTCATTCAGTCGCCTGGTGGAGGAGCTGCACCAGCAGTTTGCCGGCATCGAGTCGTTGCACTTTGAAAACGCGGACATCGTGTCGGAGCTGAGCATTCCACGAATTGCCAGCCTCGAGGTCGCGCTGTCGTGATCAAACTCAAATTGCCGTTCTGGCTGGACGGCCCGCAGCTGGCAAAACTTAAGGCCGCCTGTGAAACCTGGTGGGACAAGGTCGAGGGTTGGATGCAGTGGCCGTTGCTACAGATGGACGCCGATACCTGCCACCTGACGATCCTTGAACTGTTGGCCTGGCAGCGCGACATCACGCGCTTCAAGGACGAACCCGAAAGTCTGTACCGCTTGCGGGTGAAATTTGCCTTCGTCAACGCGGTAGACGCCGGCAGCACCGCCGGCCTCAAACGGATCCTGGTGCGCCTGGGCGTGGGTTACGTCGAGATCGACGAACGCATGCCCGACCGGGATTGGGACGTGGTGCTGCTGCGCCTTTCCGATTCGCAACTGTCGCAGAACCCCGAGCTGTTGCGGGTGCTGATCCAGCAATACGGCCGCACTTGCCGGCGCTACGACTTCGTCACCATCACCCCTTTGTCACTGCGCATCGTCGCCGTGGACTTTAACGACGACCAGCAAACGCTGGTTGCCACCCTGTAGGAGAGCCCGCCATGGGAGCCAGTATTACCCTCGCCGGCGAAAGCCTGATCGCCCAAAAACAGGGTGGTGGGCAGCCGCTGAACATCAGCCGTTTTGTCCTGGCCAACGTGCCCGGGCTTAACCCCAATGCAGCGGTGGACCGCGCCGCCGGTAAGCCACCGGCCGCGCAGGTCGTTGGCAGTTACGGCGTCACGCAAAAGGGCTACGTGAACCCCAACCAGGTGGTGTACAGCCTGATGATGGACAGCGACATCGGCGACTTTGATTGGAACTGGCTGGGCCTGGAAAGCGCCGAGGGCGTGTTGTTTGCCGTGGCTTATGTGCCGCTCCAGCAAAAGCGTAAAAACATTCCGCCGCTGCAACTGGGCAACAACGTCACCCGCAACTTCCTGGTGGTGTTTGACGGGGCCCAGGCGCTGACCGGTATCACGATCGATGCCAGCACCTGGCAGCATGACTTCACCGTTCGCCTCAAAGGCATCGATGAGCGCGAACGCCTGAGCAATCGGGATATTTTCGGGCGCGCCTGTTTTTTTGATACTGCCCTGCAAGTTGAAAAAGTCGCGACCGGGTATCAGCTCAAACCCGGCGTGGTGTACGTCGAGGGCATTCGCGTCGAGCTGGCCAACGCCTTGCCGATCGGACCACCGTCGTTACCGACTCAGGTCTGGATAGGGGTCAGTCTGCGCCGCGAGCTCAGCGATGTGGTCGCCAGTTGGACGGTCAATTACTCGCCATGTCCGGCTGATTACAAAGACGGTGATGGCCACGTCCACTGCATCCCGTTGGCCAGTATCGCAGGCGGCGGAGCCGTGACGGATCTGCGCACGATCGAACCCATCGATGGGCCGCTGATCGAGCACTTTGCCGCCCGCGTCGGCCACTATCCCGCGTTGCGCGCCGGGGCGGCGGACAAGCTGTCCGAGCCGCGCAAGATCAACGGTGTGCCGTTCGATGGCAGCGCCGATATCTCGGTGGAGGACAGCACCAAGCTGCCGCTCAGTGGCGGGACGCTCACAGGAGGTTTGCGTTTTAGCGTGCCGCAAATCGGTGGCGGGCTGGTCAGTTGGCAGGAGCGCCAGTCGGCTTTGCACATCGATAGCCCGATGAACAACTTGGCCTATTCGATTTGGAAAAGTAGCAATTGGAGCGAACGCCACCTGGCGGCCATGGACGTCTATTCCGGCGGCAGCAGCAGTTCGATTCCCATGGTCGTGATGCATGTCGGGGCCTTGAGCAGCGCGTTTACCTTCGACGGCGCCGGGCATCTATCGATCAAAGGATCCTACTTTGGCGACGGCGGCAAACTCACCGGTCTGGATGCCAGCTCGATAACAAAAGGGGTAGTGCCCGTTGGGCGTTTAAGCGGCACCTACAACATCAATGTGTCCGGTAACGCGGCGACCTCAACCAAGCTCACCACGGCCAGGACCATCAATGGCGTGCCGTTTGACGGTACGCAAGACATCGGTATCGCCGACAGCTCAAAACTGCCGCTGACGGGCGGGATGTTGACCGGATCCGCACGTTTTGAATTCACCCAGATGGGCGGTGCCTTTGTGCACTGGCGCAGCCGAACCCCGGCAATCCAGGTCGATTGTCCGAGCCGCGCGCTGACCTACCTGGTGTGGAAAGCGACCGATTGGAATGACCGGCACATCGGCGCCCAGGAAGCGTTTTCCAATGGCGGCACCGGCATGCCGGCGCAGATCGTCACCCACGTGGGGAGCACTGACAACGCCATGACCTTGGCGGAGGGTGGCCACCTCAGCATTTCCGGAACCTACAGCGGCAACGCATCAGGATTAACCAATCTGCCACGAGCTACACCAGACGTACCCGGGGCTGTATTGAAGAATGCCGCCTTACTCGGTCCGAATGGCTGGTGGAAGTGTGCCGAGACCGGAAGGATCACACAGTGGGGCCTCACCCTGGGGGCGTCGGATTCGGTCACGCACCGCAGTTTTCCGACCGCCTTCCCGAATGCCTGTACATCTCTGGTCGCATCTCGCACCAGCCTTTTTTATGCCGACGTGTCGTCCGGTACCAATACGCTGATCGTTAGCCGGCAGCGCTTTTCCGTGATTTCCGGAGCACTGGATTCACCCGATGAAATTTACTGGATAGCGGAAGGGTACTGACCATGACGATTTTTTTTCACGCGAAAACCACTGGCTTTTACGACACTCGCGCCCATGGCGAACGAACGCTATGGGTACCCGATCCGGAGTGGGTTTGCCCACAAGTGAGCGCGCCGGACCCGAATTGGGTTGCACCCAAGGATGATCCCGACGCCAGCGCGCCATCCGTCCTGGTAGACGATCCGCAGGCCAAACAGCCGCTGGTCGAAGTGAGCAATCCCAACTGCCATCTACCGCCGGCCCGGGAGCTGTGGGAAATCACTACCAGCCAATACCTGCATTTGTTTGAAGCGCAGTCGCGGGGTCAGATTATCCAGGCTGATGGCAAGGCTCCGGTGGCGGTGGATCCGCCGCCGCCGACGTGGGCTCAGCGAACCGGCGCACTCGTTGCGGCTGTCCAGGCATTTTTGGACAAAACGGCCAAGGCGTCAGGCTACGAAGACCTCAAGAGCGCGATTTCCTACGCAGATGAACCTGCGGTGCCGCGCTTCCAGGCGGACGGAATAGCGTTCCGTACCTGGCGATCACTGTGCTGGGCGTATTGCTATGAGCAACTGGCGGTAGCGGAGGCCGAGCAACGCGCAGTGCCAACCAGTGCCGAGCTGATCGCTGAATTGCCGCCGCTGGTTTTGCCGCATGAATAAAGACACCTGGTCACCGGTCACGATGCGCTGGCCCGAGCAGGCCACGCAATGGATGGGGCAGTTGTCAGCGGCCAAGGACCTGGCCAGCGGCGAACTGATCAATACGGCCCGACGCCTGGCTGACCTCAACGGCAAGGCGAGCACCAATCCCGGGCCAGTGGGTGGTGCGGCCCAGGGCGCAATCGCTGCCGGCCGCGCCGCACTCGCGAATCAGATGGGCGCGGCGCCGGCGTGCCTGGTGGTCACGCCGTTTCAAAGTGGGATCGGCCAGGGCCGTGGCTATCAGCGCTTTCTGTCTGCACCGAACTTGCTGCAGCAACTGGCGGGCAAGCTGGTGGATGTCAGTGACAGCGGCCGGCCCGAAGGTCCCCAGCACGCGCTGTGCCTGTTGTTCCTGGCGACGCGCCTCGATCAGTTGGCCGAGAGCCTGGCGCGCTTCAATGCCTTATTGCCGATGCCGGACCTGGTGCGCACCGAGCGTCGAGCACGGCACCTGTCGAAGCTGGAAACGGAAAAGTGGGAGATTCCCACCGCCGGCACCTTGCCGCGCTGGCAGGCGCTGCCCCTGGAGCGCTGCACCGTGCTCAAAGCCGCCAAGCAATCCATGGCCGGCCAACTGGCCGTGCTGGAGAGCTACGCGGCCGACAGCTCGCCGTTGGGTGACCTGGCTGCCCTGGCCTCGCGCAAAGCTGCCCAGCAGCAGGGCCGCGACCAGCAGATGGACGACCTGAAAGCGTTACTGGCGGGGGGAAGCCCTGACAGCAGTATGCGTGCGCGCCTGATCGGCCCGGGTAATGCCACCGAGTTGCGTCGTGCGTTGCTGGCAGGGGAGGCCCCCGGGCATGAATGGGTGTTGTGTGCCGGCGCGTTGCTGGTCGGATCTGAGCAGGGGCTGAGTTTTGTTCGCGAGCTGGTGGGTCTATGACGCTGCTACTCGATGGCCACAAGGTCCAGGGCAAGAACCTCAAGGTGACCGCCAACCTGCGGATCGAAAGCGGCGACATGTCCGGCCAGACCAGCAACACCGACAAGGCTCACAAGGGGTTCAAGCCCAAGACGCTGACGGTTTCGCTGATGATTCCCTTTGTCGATCGTACCCAAATGACCGATTTGATGAGCCTGGCCGAATCCACGTCGGACGGTGGCCAGTTGCACCTGTACCGCGTCGTCAACGACACGGCGGCCGCCTTCGGCGTGCGCCAGGTGGAGTTTTCAGAAGGGATCAGTGCCCGCGAAGACGACTTACTGCGCGCCTGGCTGGTTCAGTTCACGCTGAGCGAACGCCAGTCCAACCCTGAAAAGGTCGAGGGCCGACGCGCCGGTAACGCGGTCAACGCCCAGGGCGCACCAGGTAGCGCGGTCGGTACCGGTGGCGAGGCCAAGGACGAAACCACCGACAACCCGGCGTTGAGCGGCTTCGAAAAAGTGCTTGGCCGTGTCGACAAGTGGCTGGGCGGGAGTGAGCCGACGTGAAGCTGCACAAAGTCCTGGCGATCAATGGCGCGCCGTTTGCCCTGGTGAAAGAGGACGTCCGACTGGACGCCACCAGCCCGGGGCGGGCGACGTTTACGATCAAGTCCGCTGAACCGGTCAAAGGCCTGGTGACGCTGGATATCGGCTACAACGACCGCACGCTGCAACGCCACTTCATCGGTTACGTCGAGCGCTGCACCGCCGCCAATGCCATCGAGCAGGTGTTGTTCTGTCGCGAGCTGGCCGCCGTGCTGGCCAACCCGTTGCCGCTGAACCTGCGTCACGTCGATCTACGCGCCGTACTGGCCGAGGTCAGCGAGCAGACCGGCCTGCGTTTCCGGGTCCCCGATCGGCCCTACGCCGGTGTTAAGGCGCCGTTCTTCTACAGCCTGGCCGCCGGTTATCAGGCGATGGACAGCCTGGCCCGGGTGTTCAACATTCCCGACTTCACCTGGCACCAGTTGGGCAACGGCGAAGTGTTTGCCGGCAGCTGGGCCGACAGCTTTTTTGGTGAGCGACCACCACTGCAAATCCCCACGGAGCTGTTCGACGGCTACCAGGGCAACCAAAGCGCGATGATCGCAGCCCTTCCCGGGTTACGACCAGGTGCAACGATCAACCACGGCGAGCGCATCACCAGTGTGGCCCTCGCCAATGACCAGATGGCTATCCGATGGAAGACGCAATCCGCCGCAGCGTAGAACGGCAATTCCCTGAACTGACCGGTGGCTATCACCTGCCGCGCTTTGCCCGGGTGGTCGCTGTGGCCGATGCCCCGGCCGGCGCCGGGATCTGTGACGACTTCCGGCCGCGCTACGCCGTGGACATCGAGGTCCTGGGGCCGGACGGTGAAGTCGATCCTCTGTTGCCGCTGCTCGCCGGCGTGCCGCTGCCTCTGCCCACGGGTGGCGAAGAAATGGGCATCTATGCCTTTCCGGAGGAGGGCACCCAGGTGGTGGTCTGCTTTGCCTATGGCCTGCCGAACAAGCCCTACATCCAGACGATTCTGCCGCACGGGCTGAGCATGCCCCGGGTGCCGAAAGGTGACCAGGTGTGGCAGCACAGCGAAGCCGCCCAGCAGCGCGTGGACGCTGACGGCAACTGGCTGCGCCAGACCGATGGCAAGATCCAGGACAAGGCGATCGAGCGCGAAGTGGAAGCCCTGGAGAACCGCGAGCTGTTCCAGAACCACACCCAGGCGATTGACGATCATTCGACCGAGACGGTGGGTGGGGTGAAAACGATCGAGGCGCTGGGCGCGCTCAAGCTGATGTCGGGCGGGTCCGCTAGCCTGGCGGCGGTGGATGATCTGCATCAGGCGACCGGGCGGGATTTGAACCTAGTGGTGGGACAGAAGCACAACGCCACGGTGGGTGGCGATATGCAGGAGAGGATTCAGGGGCTGCGCAAGAGCGTGGTCGGAATCAGCCAGCAGTTGCAGGCGCCGAAAAACTGGATCGGGTCCAGTGGTGTGAACCTGTTTCAGGTGGTGTGCGACATGCTCGATCTGCTGCAGCAAATGAACACACAACTGGCTGCGCACACGCATGTACCGGGACCAACGCCAAGTCCGAAAGATGCGGCGGCATTCGCGGCGAAAGCAGCGCAAGCGTTGGCGCTATCTGCGAAGCTGAAACCGATCACGCTATAGCAAAAATGTGATCAATCAGCGGGTATTTAAAGTGCTCAATTGTTAAAGTCATAAGAGAGGGACTTCAAACTGTATCAGCTCATCACCAGGATGGCTTTTTTTCTCCTCCAGATTTATACCAAGGGCTAGATATATTATCGCGTATCGTAGTTTTTTCATGAGGCGCATTGTCTGCTCTCTAAGCTCAGAGTCAGTAATTATAAGTGGATACCCTATAAGGTTTTCGCGCTCTTTGAAAAAACCTTTGAGATCATCAATTCTTTTTTGTATCGAGTGTTTTGCATCAGCGTCTATCGTATTTTCTAATAATAATTCTAAGTTTTTCAGCTGCTGTGCATGCTCGACTGCCTTTGTTTCTGCTCGCTCACTTTCAAATTTCGAGCTGGCTTTATGCAAGCTATCAATCACAACTCGAAAGCCTTGGTGTTCCATTTTATTTCTTATATCGGCGAGTTTTTGGGCGTTGGGGTCCATCCAGTAATTATGCCCGACTTCTTCGTTGTCGTTTATTTCGCGAGATAGCCAATACAAAGCAAGAAAATATGGATTGTTTTCTGATGGAAAGAAATCTCTTAATTCCGGAGGTGCGCCATTTGCCTTGTTTGTCTTATGTTTAGGCTCTTTAAACCATACTGTGGAAAAGTTCACTTTGTGGTCAGTTAGTTCGATTGTTAAGTATTTCTTTAGAAGTATCGCGATTTTATCAAAGCAAGAATACAATAGACGAAAAGAATTTTTTAGCATTTCAATGTCGCGACGGTAGAGGCAGTAATCGAGAGAGTTTGTCAATCTCAAGTTCTTGTCGGCGAAATGTTCTTTTTCGAGACGGGAGTGCTCACTTGTTATCGCATCAAAATAATTGTATCTCGCGAAAGCGTATTGGTATTTTATTTCGGAAAAGCATGAACTTAACGCCAAGCTTTCCGAGGTGGAAATCAATGGATTTATAGTTTGGACTATGCTGGGAAAACATAGGAAATCTTGCCCTGCTTGCGGTTCTGTGGAAATGTCGTTGACTTCGTTTATGTAAAGTCTTTGATCTAAGCACCACTTCCTATAACGCTGCTCTTTACCGCGACGTCCCTTAGAGTCTCTATAGTCAAATTCTTGATAATGCTCCGCATTTGCTCCATATGCAGTTTTAAACCAGTCAAGGAACGCTATAGTATTTTGGTCGGCCTCCATGATTTTTACATGACTGCTCTCAAACAAATGTTGTTTGTTTGCGTAAAGAAAGGACAGAGTTATATATGCTTCTTTCTGAAAGCTAAGCGCGTGATCGTCATACGGCAGAATGTAAGAGTTTCGTAGAATATCTATCCCTTTATTTAACTTGGCTAACGGGTTCTGATAAAGTTTAGTCGCATTATCGAATTCATGAAGCGCTTCCAGCGCTCGGCCCTGTTTCGAATAAGCATTACCTAGATTAATATGGATTCTGCTTGCAAGTTCATTGCTGAGAAGCTTAAATCCATCAGAATAAATCGATTTTTTGAAGTAGCTGACCGCTCTTCCTATAGCGTCTTTGCTCCATAGCTCTAAGTTGGTTTTTATTGATTCAGCATATCCAGTTCCGATAGTGTAGTAATGATATGCTTGATCTTTTGGGTCTCGATATTTACATTCGCAAATTAGTCCTAAAAACTCTTTAAGCTCTTCTATATTTCCACTATTTGCTAGCTTGTCAATTTTTGACGAGTTTTCATTCAGGTCCTGGTTGCTTAATAATTTTTCTTCTTGCGCGTCCATACTAAATTTTGCCCCGGTAAAGTAATGTCTTGCAATGTACTTAATTGCGTTTGTGAAAACGCCTGGAAAATCTTGGTTGCGGCAATTCTAATTAAAGCCTACACCACCAGGATTGCGCATAAGCGCAACCATCAATGTATTCAATGCCGCTCAGAACAAATCCTGTCACTGCCATCCCTGCGAGGGTGGCATCGAGCAGCGGCGGCAAGGGGTCAGGATCGAGCGGCATACCCACATCAACGCGGGCCATATTGGTGGCCTAGCCCAACTGGGCGCACACGGTTGAATTCACCATGACATTGCCTCGAATCGCCGGGTAACGGCGCCGCTCTTTGGCATCGAGCGCAACACCGCGCGCCCGCATAGGTGTAACAAGTACATGCATACATGGCCCCTTATTCGTCGGTCTTGATGTCGAGCAGTGATTCCACGGCGTAGGAAAGCGCCGCATCCGCGAATTCCAACAAGTCGCTGAGATCATCGGCATCGATCAACTGTTCCTGGTGCAAGGCTCTGGCTTGCCTTAGCAGCGCCTTGTGGTGCGCTCCAGGCATAGCCAGCAATGCATCTTCATCGCGCAGCATTGTTTGCCAATGCATCAACGCCGAAGACTTCGCCGCTTCCATTCCGCCGTAACCGCCGTTCATGCGTCCCCCCTGCACAATCAAATTAACTGTATGCATGAACAGTGTATCGCGTCGGTTTCTGGTTCGCACCGGAAGGCCGACTGATGGCAAGGACACAAGCGATTCCAAAAATCCCGTCGCCAAGAAAAAACCTCACGAAAAAGCACTTATCCCCCTCCCGCCGACGGGCCTTGCGTCCTTCTTTCGTGCAAAAGTGGACGGTGGTGAAAATCAACGCCGCGCCCAAGCCCGTGCGGGTGAGGTGAGGTATTTGTCAATTACACGTAGTGCAAGGTTTTGCAAAGAAGTGCAGATGCTTTGCGCTTCTCTGAAATCAAGCCAGTTGAGTGACCAATCTCTAAAGGCCCCAATTTTCAGAAGAGCGTCGTTTGAAAACGACCAATTATCGGGTTTTAGATTTCTTGAAAGCTTGCACCATAGGAGTTTCTGGAGTGGTTCATTACGGATGGAAACTGCCTGAACTCCACGGAATCTCGGGTTTCAAGGCGTCTAGTGCTTTTCACAGTTTGGCAGTGCAGATAGGGCTCATCGGGCGACCGCAACGGACACAAAGCGGGCATTCACCAAAACTGCTTTCGGACAGCCGCGGATATGCGGTCCAGGCTACTTCCGACCAGGAACTGGTCTCTTCGGCTGCTATCAGGTAGCTATTCGAGTCGGGCGGTAATAGATGGCCTGCACTGGGTTACCTAGCAGCGCTTGAATCAGAAAGTCGAAGAAAAGGGTAACGCCAGAGAAGTCGAGGGTATTCAGGAGCGGATTTGCATTTTTTCTGCGATTTCTGATTCGGCAAAAAAGGTCACCATCTCAAATGGCAACCCTATAAGTATCACGCTTCTTACTGGGGAGGCGGAACTTTCTTGCGAATCCCTTCACTCAACAAGTCGTAGCTAAGTTGACCTGTTGCCATAGCCTCTTGAATTAACTCGCGAAGCTTCGTAAGTGTGTATCTTTTTGTGTTGCCTTGGCGTATCTGATCAGCAATCGCCTCTGACACAAATCCGAGGTGCATTATGTTCAGTCCGGCCAAATCTCGATGTGTATCTACAAGATCAGCGCACACCGTCTGACCAGGAGTTTCGCGGATTTCAATCCCTTTTTCTAAGAAGTGATTTTCATCGATTAATACTATATCAATAGTATCAAGCCTATCATTAGCGGCCGCGATGGCTAGAACCCCTTGTGCTATATCAGCTGGGGTGTTTACCTTCCAAAATGAAAGAGTGTTTCCGGATGTTTTTAGGCACTGTGTAATTGCATCTGCATTCACAGGGCCTGGTTCATCTGTGATGCTCCATTTTGCCATCGTTATCTTGCGTACAAGATAAGACATTCACGCAGCTCCGCAGAAATCAATAATTACCTGTTTTCGGTAATCATCCAGCCACTTTGGGGTTAGTTCATGATGCTTCAGTTGCTCTATGAGCTTAGGATCTTCCCAGTATTCATATACACGAATAGCACATTCTTTGACTTCTACAGAAGCATTAGCAAATGACGCGCGTGTAATCAGTTCATTCACTGGGTGAAAGGTGTCCCTGCCAAGGTGTGCAATGGCATTAAGTATTCCGACTAGTCGTCTTTCGTTTTCAGAACATTCCAGAAAGATTTTACCCATGTTGACCTGAACAAGCATCGGGTCTTCCTGTAGCCATTTTTCAATATAATGTTCAGTGGCAGATTTCAAGCCCGGTTCAAAGACATCTGCGTCTAGGCATGCCTCAAGACCTGCACGAAAATCTCGAGCATTTTGCTCATCTTTGCCAACAATGGGTGCAAATGTTTGTGTGGTGGCGGCTTCCTCAATCCAGACCTCTTTAATATCGGGAAGGTCACCATTTAATGCAGTTTTGGTGGCTTTTCTGATAGCCGTCTTGAAGAATGGTGAATGTGCGGAGTTATTCCGAGCAACTTGTGCCCAAGCTTCAATAAGTTCTGATGTTGATAGAGAGGTTTCAATTTGTGCCATAAATCACCGCCGTCAGTCCTTTGTATACTTTGGTGTGCATTTTGTGAGATGTATCTAAAAAGCTTTCTATTTGGTCGTGGGTAAGGTCGGCGTTTCTCTTTTCAGTCGGAATATTAATATCAATGCTTAGGTGCAGAGTATCGAACTCCCTATGTCCGGTTGCGTCGCCCATTTGTACCTTTACTTTGCCAATACTGTAGATTATGTTTGCTTCTTGATTGACAGGCTCCGGAAGTGGGAATGTCGAAACATTTCGAATGTTCCATTCTATCACGCTTGCTTCAGGTATGACGCTAAACGAATCTTGAATGAATAATCTTCTAAGCTCGTCTAGTCTTTCTTCACTCAATTCCTTCAGGAACTTCTCGATAATTACTCCTGGTCGTTTGAATGTCACGTCAAACGTTTTCTTCAGGAGGCCTGAAATTTTAATTACTTCTTGAAAAAAATTTTCCAGCGTCAATGACGCGGCAGGAGTGCCTGGTAACGGGGTAGCTATTAAGTCAATGCGGCTTCTTAAAATATTCACAGTTATGCCATTGCGCATGGACTGTAATGATAGCCTAGCTTCCATCTTATTAGACTGAGGATCAAATTCTTGAAGGTTGCCTGGTAGTAGTCCACTGGCAAAAAAACCTTCAATGCATTTTTTGATATTGTCTTCTGTCGGTGTGAGCAGGGAAAAGTCTCCAAATAGGGAAACTTGAAACTTCATGTTTAATTCGCCGTTCACCATTACCACTCCAAATTTCGCAATACAATAATCCGCTTGGCCTTATACAGCACTCGCCGGTGTCTATCAATGGACAGCTGCTTCCAATGGTATCCATCCCGATGGGCTGCGTTCCAATAGGCACTGAGATAGGAGCCGATAGTGCTGCTCCATGTGGAGCATAGCTGGTAAAGGTAGAAGAGAAAGGTGAAGTGAATAATGTTTCTAACTCTTTGAATGTTAACCTAAAAGACACGTTTTCAAGGCTAGAGGCCTTGTGCACGTAACGCTGGTTTTTGAAGAAAGCACTGGTGGGAAAGCGCTTGCAGGAGCGCAGCACTTGTAAGCAAAAACCTAAGCGAGATAGGTCGCCTGAGCGTGAAGCTGCCGAATGGCGACATCTGGTCGAAAGCGGATCTAGCTGAATCCCCTTATCCCTTTGGCAACCGCTGAGAGCCAAGCCCCGTCATCGACAGTGTCACCAGCTAGTCCTTCTCCATCGTTCTCAGGCGCGCTAAACCCTGCTTAATAAAGCCAGCATTCTCGCCAATTCGGTCCAGGGCCGTTCGAGCGTTATCGCCGGCGACAGCGAAGCCTTGCTGTTCTGCTACTAGTGTCAGTTCCATGATCGCCGCTTCCAGGGCTAACTGATTTTCGTAGATTTTTTCAAGAACGATTGGTAGGGAATATTCGCTGGCCATGGCTTCGACTCCGTTCGGAAAGTCGCAAGCATAGCAGCGAACAGAAGGGGCAATTTCAGATCGAGGGGCGGGAAAAGGGTAATTTTGGTAAGTCGGTGCGAGAAAGAGCTTGTAGCCCTTGTAAACCGTGGCTTTGACGTATTACCTCAGAAGGTAATATTGGGTAAGGTTAGAGGTAATATATTTACAAGATATTGATTTTAAAGGGATTAATGGTTGGCTTGAATTACCAAGCTCAAAGGTAATTTTCTAACCAGTTCCTTACCTTATTATTACCTTTATAGAGTCTACTCAAATACCTGATTTTATTGATTTTTTAGTCAAATACAAAAACAAATTACCAAAATTACCTTTTTCCCAGGGGTCAACCTGAAAACCAGAAATTGCAGAGGGAATGGTGCCAGACCGACGCTCACACACAAATCCTGTAACTCTCACCTGCTTTGCCCGGACGCTACCTGATACTGCTGGATGTCTTGAAATGGTGGCGCGCGTGGAGGGGATTGAAACCTCGTTATCAGTTTGGGAAGCCTCCGATGAAATCTGAAAGCAGAGTTGCGATAGTGGTCGTGATTGGAGCTGAAAACGGATGCTTAAATTTTGCTAGAGCGGCTGGCAGGAGATGGGGCGCTGGGAGGAGAGCAGATGTTGGTGGTACGTAGGTGGTACGAGGGGTGGGGAGGAGGCGTTTGGGTCTTTATTTGCAGGGGGATAAGAGAGGGTGCGTCCGATCCATCATAGGTGCAACGCTAAACCGCCGCGACAGCGCAGAGCTTGTGTTTACTGGGGCTGTAGCAAGATTCTGTATCATTTTGCTCTACGTGTTTGAGGCTGATTTTCGGGGGTAAAACGGCGTTTTCTGAGATCGATTGGTACAACGTACCTACCACTTTTCGAAGTGTACCAGTTGACTATGCCACGATCAGAGCACGTTAACGCACCGTCGGCAGCACCAGTAACACGGCACAGATATGCCTGTTTGCGATGGTGCGCGAGTTTAACAAGAGAATCAGACCTTCGCCGGAAAAGAGGCAGCCAAGGCCTCGGTCGGACTCGCGAAGCCGGGGCGTAAATAAATCTGCCCCGGTTTTGATCCGGTTTTAATCAAAGATCGTCCAGATCAGGAAAGCTGATCTTGCCCACAACCCATGGCTCTACGATCTCACTGCGCACCGTGCGCAGAAACGAACCCCACTCTTCACGATTGTGAGCATCCGGCCCAGTCACCGTGAGCAGCAAGTATTCATCTCGAAAGTCGTCGTAGGCATAAATGAGCCAAAAATCGTTGTCAGGGTCATCCACCATCGCGGTGCGGTAATACTGCCGACTGATTTTTGCCCAACGCTTCTGTGTCTCTTGCGTGCCTGCAAGGTGGATGTGATGCATGTCGGTCAGGTCGAGCCTCTCGTCCCTACCGAAAATAGAAGGCAGATCACCGAACAACTTATAGTTGTAAAACTGTGCGGCAAGTGTTTCCCAGTGTTTTACTTTTTGAAAGACTGCAGCAATTTTGACTACCGGCATCCAGATCTACTTTGTAATAGGAAGCTTGCCAGTGATCACAAACGTATCGAACACTTTTTGCCCTTCACGCGCTGCTTCTCGAACATCCAGGAACGTCAGTTCCTTATGGATGACTTTTCTGCGTGGCTTGTCGGTTTTTTTAGTGGTGGCCATCAGAGCCTCCGAAGAGTGTGTATTCATGCTGGTCAGCTTATGTGATCAATGGTGTCCGGGCAAACCGCGATAGAGGTGCCTGGGGTTTCATGAGGCTGATGGGGCGTCCGCGAAGGGCGCCCCATTGCGACATCAGGACGGTTCTGCATCCATCCGTCGCGCAATCACATCCAGTACGTCGCAACCATCGCGCAATGGCACACAACACAGCAGCGCGAAGTCGCTCAGAATTACGGTGTCGCTGGTGAGATCACCGCGCATCGCGAGGTTTTCCAAAAGTTGAGTTACAGCTCGGATTCGGTAGCTGGCGGTGCTGAGCAGTGAATGCAAAGGTTGCGTGGTGTTTACAAAAAGGCTGGGAAGGTCGTCTGCGTTGCTGGTTAAAGCCATATATTCGTTCATGTGAAGCTCCATTAATTTTGAAGAGCTACTACTCAATCGTCGCCAAACGAATGGGTGGTAGCCGTACGCGGGTTGGCGAACCGGGCAATGGAGAAACCGGCAGACCTTGAGGTCTCCCGCGCACAGCCACCATAAAACAGGCAGCCAACTGCGTTCCGAAGCGCTTCGAAAAGAGTCGAAGGTTTCAGTTCAATTGCCATCGAGTCGCCAAACCCGACACGCCATTTGGGCGTCGGAAGGACTATAAGCCTCGTGACAAAAGCACAGCAATGCTCAAGTGTACGGACAGTTCCGAGTCTCGTGTAGGACATTGCTCTTTCGAAGGATTTTCGTTCGGTGGAGAAATAAATCAGTGTTGAACCGTCTGGTTGCATGTCGCGATGCGGTTTGCTGAAGGTGTTGGGGGCGCTGGTTTCGGCGCCGTAACAAAAAATGGGCAACCGTCAAAGGTCGCCCATTTTTGCTGTTAACCCTGTGCTCCTCCGAACACCTATTTCTTACTACACCTCTCAACATCCCCCTGCGTCTTCAACTCCGTCTCAATCCCCAACCGATATTTACAATAATCAATAATCAACCCCCGCTGCTCATCCGTCAGCCGTTCCACTTTTCGAGTGTCACCGTCATTGGCATGAATGTTATGGAACTTGATTTGCAAAGTAGGGTGTTTCTTGATGAAGGGAATGGTTTCTACGTCGGCGTCTTCGAGGGCGTTGTAGTACCCGATGTTCAGCACACCCAACAAAATCAGCAGGGCGACAGCGATCAGTTTTTTCATCCTTGAATCCTTGTGAATATGTTTTTTTGATGTGACATCCAGACCGATGCCGTCATTCGTAGTGATGCTCAACTTCCATTCCGATGCCGACGCCTTCCAGCACCTCTGTCACGCGGGCGATGAAGTATTCCGCTTGTTCTGGGAGTTCGTATTTGGCGATCAGGCGAATGGTGGGGGACTTGCCGAGGGCACCGGGGATTTCGGTGTAGATTTCGCCGCTTTCGATGAAGGCGACGTACGTATTGATCTTCTCTTGCAGCAGCAACAGATGCTCGCCTTCCTCGGCTTTGTTGCCCCATTCCAGGTGGTCGGTGATGGCCAGCACAACCTGTGGCTTCTCTTTAGGTATTCCCCAGAAATCAATGACGCGGGCATCGGTGATAGACATGCCTGTTCCTTCAGGTGAGTCGTGGGATTTCAATGGGGGGGCTTTTAACACAGCGTGAAAAAAGGTGCTCCGTGTGGGCACCTTTTCTTGGTTCGAAGACCGCGAGAATCGACTTGAAACGAGCAACCCAACTCAGCGAGTTGTTTTCGGCCCGGAGGCATCCGCCATCGTTCCACTCCCGCAATTCACAAACGAAGACGTCTTCAGCCAGCGCTGATCCGGGTAATAAGAAAACAACAACTGCCCGTTCTTCATCGAATCAATCAACCGATGGGCAATCGCCGGTCGCACTGCGGGGCATCCGAGGCTGCGACCGATCCGGCCGTTGGCCCGGGCGAGGACGGGGCTGACGTACGGCGCGCCGTGAATCACGATCGCCCGTTCGAAGGCGTTGTCGTTAAACCCGGGTTCCAAGCCTTCCATGCGCAGCGAATAGCCGTTTTGCCCGACATAACTGGCCTGGGTGCGGTATAAGCCAAGGCTGGTGGCGAAGCTTTCGTTCTGGTTGGAGAAGTTGACGGCCATGTTTTCGCCGCTGTTGCGACCATGGGCGACGAGTTCATGGAACAGCAGTTTGCGCTTCTTTAAATCGAAGACCCACAGGCGTTGTTCGGTCGAAGGCAGCGAGTAATCGATGACGGCGAGCCTCTGAACCGGGGCCGCGCCGCGGGCGATGCTGCACTGGGAGGCGCGTACGGCCAGCCCGATGACTTTGGCGTTAGCGCCAGGGGCCGCTTTGGCGAGGGCGGCCGCGAGAGAATCGGCGTACGCTGCTGGTATGGACGTTAACGTCAGCAGCAGGGCCGAGCATAGAAAGCCAAAGCGGTTTAGCGCCATAGAGATGTCTCATCAAGTTATTTCGAGTTTAGCAGGGCAAACGACAAGTGCTGAACGCACGAGATTAAGGATTATCCATGAGGCAACTATCAAGGTTATTCGTCATAAGCCGCATCTTTTTTATGGGCTTTCTGATCAGCGGCACGGCCTTCGGTGAAACTTCGCCGATTGTGGAGCAAACTTCGCCGATCAGCATGATCGAGGCGATACCCGACGATAACGTCGCCCAAGTGATACACGCGACGCTGGAGCCGATGATATCGGCGTTCCCACCGCTGCAGACCCGGCCGCGTCACCAGCGCATCGACGTCAATCGGGTGGTCCTGGATTTTTATACCCATCGGCAATTCCGTGCGGCCTGGACAAATCCCGACGATGTCACGCAGCTGTTGAAAAACCTCAACGACACGCAAGTCGATGGCTTGGAGCCAACAGATTTTCGTGGCGATGATTTGGCCATGGCTCAGGCATCGATGCAGAACACGACGCCCACACCGGAACAGCAAGCAGCCTTCGATCTCGCGGCCACCCGCACTTACCTCACGGCATTGCTGCAGTTGCGTCGGGGCAAGGTTGATCCGGCGCGTCTGGACATGCATTGGAACTTCGATATTTCCGGCGCTGATCCCCGGGACGACGTGAATAAGTTCTTCATCGCACTGGATACGCATGATGTGGCCAGTGCCTTCGCGCAAGCGCCACCGCAAGAGGCGGTATATGTCGGTTTGCGGCAAGCCTTGGCGCAGTTGCGCACGATTCGTGACAGAGGCGGTTGGCCTAAAGTGTCCGAAGGGCAATCGCTCAAGCCGGGGATGGACGGCCCCGCTGTTGCGCAGTTGCGCGCGCGGTTGGCGGCAGGCGGTTATCTGGACTCCCGACACAGTAAAAATAATGACTACGACGATGCCGTGATGGCCGCCGTGAAGAAGTACCAGACCGAGCAATACCTGGGCGCGGATGGCGTGGCCGGGGCGGCGACCCTTGCTGCGTTGAACGTGCCGGTGCAGGCGCGTATCGATCAGGTGCGGGTCAATATGGAGCGGGCGCGCTGGCTGCTTTATAAGCTGCAAGGCACGTTCGTTATTGTCGATATTGCCGGTTATAAAGTGGCGCTGTACCGCGACGGCCAGCCGATCTGGCGCTCCCGGGTGCAGGTCGGTAAACCGTTTCGCAGTACGCCGATCTTTCAGGCCGAGATTACTTACGTCACGTTCAACCCCACCTGGACCGTACCGCCGACGATTCTGAAAGAAGACATGTTGCCGAAAATTCTCAGTAACCCGAACTACCTCAGCGCCAACCGCATCCGTCCGCTGGATCGGGAAGGCAACATGCTCGATCCGTCGACGATCGACTGGAGTAATCCACGGGGTATCACCTTGCGCCAGGACGCGGGGCCGGAAAACTCCCTGGGCCAGGTGGTCATCCGCTTCCCCAATGACTACGCGATTTACCTGCACGACACGCCCCACCGCGAGCTGTTTGCGAAGAACGTCCGGGCCACCAGTTCGGGCTGTATCCGCGTGGAAAACCCGCTGCAGTTGGTGGAGTTGCTGTTCAACGACCCAGTGCGCTGGAACAGCGCCGGGATTCAAAAGCAACTGGCCAATGGCAAGACCGAAAACATCCGCTTGCCGGTAAAAGTGCCGGTGCTGCTGGCGTACTGGACGGTGGACATGGGCAGCAATGGCCGGGTGGCGTTTAAACCGGATGTGTATGGCTACGACAGTCCGGTGTTGAAGGCACTCAATTCACCCGGGAAGTTGCCGGCGCTGGATTTGCAGGCGGCGGCGGGGCTGGGCCGGCTATAAACTCCATTGGATATTCAAGGACAACCCATGCTCATCGTTTTCAGCGGGCTCCCGGGCACTGGCAAAACGACCATTGCTAAAAGCCTGGCAAGCCGGTTGGGTGCGCTGTACTTGCGGATCGATTCGATAGAACAGGCGATTCGAGACGCTGATGTGCTCGCGAGTGATGTCGGTTGCAGCGGCTATCTGGTTGCCAATGCGCTGGCGCTGACCAACCTCGACATCGGCAGCCGTGTCGTTGTCGATTGTGTTAACCCCGTGCAGGAAAGTCGCGATGCCTGGCGTGAAACGGCCCGTCGGGCGCAAGCATCGTTGATCGATATCGAAGTTATTTGCTCTGACCGGGAGGAACATCGGCGGCGGGTAGAGACGCGCCAGATCGATGTTCCTGGTCTGAAAGCACCCGATTGGCAATCGGTGTTGGATCATGACTATGAGCCGTGGAGCTGCGCGCCGTTCGGTATTGATACCGCGCGAATGCCGGTCGATGAAGCGGTAGCCGAGATCATTCAGCAATTTTCGTTGAGCCCGCTCAGGCGCCATTCCTGAGCAACTGCCCCAACGCCTCCAACTCTCCTTTCTCCACATCCGAAACCATCACAAACCGCATGTGATTCTCTTCCCACGACACCACGTTAAAACCTCGAATCGACCGCGTCTGCGGCGGTTTATCCGCCTCCGTCGTCGGCAGGATAAACACGTTGATAATGTGTTTAGCCCGCCCATAGCTCAGCGCCGCAGTGGTCTGGTGTTGCAGATAATCCAGCCGCCCACCCAACAACGGAAACCCCTGCGCCGCGTAATCGAATACCGGTGGCGAGAAGTCGAGTTTGCCGGTGAACCAGGGCTTCACGGTGTGCCGGTCGGACGAAACTACATCGTTTAAATGTTCGCCCATCAGCGAGCGGACATGGCTGGAAACTGCTTCGTCCATCAACGGTTGTTCGCTGCCAGGCGTCGCCACATAAAGCGTCACCGCCAAGGCCAGTGCCGCTGCTGAAAACGCAGGCGCGAACCAGTTTCGCCAGCGTTCGATCATGCTGATCCTGGGCGCAACAGGGGCAAACACACTGGCCGTCAACGACGCCGGCGCCGAGTAATACGGTGCATGCCGCTTCACGCTGACCATCAGCAATCGCGCCTCATCCAGCAACCGCACACACTCGGCGCACGAGGCCAGATGCCCGGCCACTTTCGCCGTCATTGCCGAATCAAGTTCCTTGTCCAGATAACCCTGTATCAGCGTCTGGCAAGCCGTGCAGTCGAGTTCATTCATGATCGTGCAACTTTAATAGTTCGAGTTTGAGCATGGCGCGAGCGCGGGCCAGCCTCGACATGACAGTGCCGATGGGGATGTCGGCTACCAGGGCGATGTCCTTGTAGGGCATGTCTTCGAGTTCCTTCAGAATGATGACCTCGCGAAACGCCGGGGGCAGGGCACTCAGGGCTTGCTGGATCAGCGCCGAGTTTTCCGTGTGGATGGCCAGCAGTTCCGGGGTTTGGCCGTGACTCAACGCGGTGTCGTCTTCGGGGAGTTCATCGCCGATGGCGACCCAGTGGTGGCCAGCCGAAGCCTTGAGCCAGGTGTAGCTTTCGTTGCGCACGATGGTCAGGAACCAGGCCTTGGCGTTGCCATCGGCGAAGCGGTGCAGGAACCGAAAAGCCCGCAGCGCACTTTCCTGCACCACATCGCGCGCGGCGCTGTCGTTGCCGGTGAGCCAGCGCGCGAGGTTGTACGCCGCGTCCATGTGGGGCGCAAACAGTTCCTCAAATCGCTTCATAGTGGTTTCCGCACTTTCCCACCCCTGTAACTGTGAGGCGCCGGGTTTTATTCCCGAAAAAAAACATATTTTTCGACGTGGAATAAAGATCGGTCCCACAAGGTTGTACCTCGTGTCAGCTACATCACTGTAGTCCGCCAGCGAGGGCATACCGATGGACATTCAAGCAAAACATCAACGCCGCACCGACGGTCCACTGAGCGTCGACCGTCGAACGCTGCTCAAGTGCTCGGCGTGGGCCGGGGCCGGTGTGCTCTGGGCCTTGAGCGGCGGCATTCCGCGAGCCTTTGCACTGGACAGCTCCGGCAATGTCAGCGACCCCAAGGCGTTGGCCAGTACCTTCCACTTTGTGCAGATCAGCGACTCGCACATCGGCTTCAACAAGGAGGCCAACCCGGAACCGGTGAAGACCTTGCAGGTGGCCATCGACAAGGTCATCGCGCTGCCAAAACGGCCGTCGCTGATCCTGCACACCGGCGACATCACCCACCTGTCCAAGGCCGAAGAATTCGACACCGCCGCACAACTGCTCAAGGGCCTGCCGTCGACGATTCATTACGTACCGGGCGAGCACGACACCCTCGACGAGGGCGGCGGCAAGCTCTACCTGGAGCGCTACGGCAAGGGCACCAAAGGCAATGGCTGGTACAGCTTCGACGACCACGGCGTGCATTTCATCGGGTTGGTCAACGTCTTCAATTTCCAGGCCGGGCGAGAAGCGAACCTCGGCGCCGATCAACTGGCCTGGCTGGCCGATGACTTGCGCGCCGTGAGCACCAGCACGCCGATCGTGGTGTTTACCCATATTCCGTTGTGGACGATTTATCAGCCGTGGGGCTGGGGCACCGAAGATGGCGACCAGGCGATTGCGATGTTGCGCAAGTACGGTTCGGTGACGGTGCTGAACGGGCATATCCATCAGGTGATCCAGAAGGTCGAAGGCAACATCACCTTCCACACCGCTCGCGGTACGGCTTATCCACAACCCGCGCCGGGTGCGGCGCCATCACCGGGGCCGATGACGGTGGCGGCGGATCAACTGCGCAATTACCTGGGCCTTACCGATGTGCGTGCGACACAGGGCGAGCATCCGCTGGCGCTGATTGATTCAACTTTGGTTTAGGGGAGGGTGCTCAGATGAAAACGCGACTGTTGGCCGTGGTCTGCCTGCTGCTGTCGATGCCGGTGTGGGCACAGGACGTGAAAATCGATATCAAGGAATTCATGTTCGGCCCCAAGGATTTGACCGTGGCCGTCGGCACCAAAGTGACGTGGGTGAACGACGACCAGATCCCGCACACCGTGGCGGAAACCCACAAGGCGTTTCGCTCGGGCGCGCTGGATACCAATGACAGCTTTTCCTGGGTGTTCAACACGCCGGGGGAGTTCGAGTATTTCTGCGCACTGCATCCGCAGATGATCGGCAAGATTGTGGTCAGCCAATAAAAAGCCAGGCGCGGGAACCGGTGTGAGCGAGCAAGCTCGCTCGCACCAAGGATTTATAGCTCCAGGCCTTCCTGCACCACCGACAGCAGATTGACCTCTGTCAGTGCCACGGCATCCGGCTGTTGCCCGGACTGCTCGATCGATTGCAGCCACCACTGCGTTTCGCCGTGTTCGCTGACGGTGCGCAGCAGCGGAATCTCTTTGCCCTTGAGGTGGATCTCGACCCGGCCTGCACCGTCAGCGGTGAAGCGCACGATCGGCACGAAGGTGATGTTGTGGTGGTTGCCGTCGATCAGCAATTGGTCGATGGCGTAGGCGTAAGTCGCACCCTCAGGGTGGCGTTCGAACACATGGGTCGGGTTGCGGCGGATGCTCAGGCCAGCCTCAAGCAATGGCTTCAGCCACGTTTCGATCTGGTGATACATTGCGTAAACCTCGCCCGGCCAACTGTCGATTGCCTGATCGGTGCCGGTGGTCGCATCAGCGGCGTGTCGGGTTTCTTTCAGTTTTGCGGCGAGCTCGTCTGCCTTACTCATTTCGATTCCCTGTCGTGATGTAAGTGTGATCGTAGCCCCTTCAAGGTAATGCACGTTTTGCCCTGCGTCATGCGCTTGCAACACAATCGTGACAAAACCATCCCTTGGCCGATATCCGGCCAGGCACGATCCCCAAGGAGTGGGTATATGAAGAAGCTTTACGCAGTCATCGCTATCCTGGCGATAACGTTCGGCAACATCGGCCTGAGCAGCGCTCGGCAATCGCAGCAAGGCAAGGCCCCGGTCGAGTCAGTGGCGAGGGTGTTCGATTACTACTTGCTGACGCTGTCCTGGTCGCCAACGTTCTGCCTGACTCACAAAGACGACGCGCAATGTTCCGGCAAAGGCTATGGCTTCGTGCTCCACGGCCTCTGGCCGCAATATGCCAAGGGCGGCTGGCCGGAGTCGTGCCCACCCGTGGTGGCGCTGTCACCGGCCGAGCGGACGCAAGGACTGACGTTGTTCCCGACCCCCAAATTGCTCGAACACGAGTGGGCCAAGCATGGCACCTGCAGTGGCCTGGGCGCCAAGGGTTATCTGGACGCGGCGGACAAAGCCGTCGGCGCGGTGAAGATCCCGGAGCAATTGCAACCCTTCAGCAGCACTCATTACTTCCAGGCCCAGGAAATCGCGAACCTGTTCCGCCAGAGCAATCCCGGGATTGCAGCGGATGGCATCGCGGTGATCTGCAATGGCCCCGAGTTGTCGGAAGTGCGGGTGTGCATGGGCAAGGACCTGGGGTTCGGCGCATGTGGGAAAGGCGTGAAGACCTCGTGTCGTGATGGGGATATTCGGGTGCCGCCGTCGCGCTGAATCGCTCGGTTAAAACGCTGAAACTGTGGGCGCGGGCAAGCCCGCTCCCACAGGGCTTGCAGCGGTTCGAGTTTTTGAGGGTTCCAGAACCCGGCATTTGATCAAATCCGCCACATCCCTCATCCTTGCGCGCTTCAATGGATTGCCAGAAAAGCCTGCAAGGAGCTTTAGCATGAGCGGAAAACCCGCCGCCCGCCTCACCGACCCCACCGCCTGCCCGCTGCCGGGACACGGCACGAACCCCATCGCCAGCGGTTCGCCCAACGTCAATTTCGATGGCCTCGCTGCGGCGCGCATGACCGACAAATCGGCCTGTGGCAGCCCGATCACCGGGGGCGTCTCAGCCACCGTATTCATCAACGGCTTGAACGCCGCAACCCTCGACAGCGTGGGGGCTCACGGCAATGTGGTCATTGGCGGATCGGGCACGGTGATCATTGGCGACACCGTCGTCACGGCGCCATTTACTGGGCTATTGCCGATGCCGGTCAACTTCACCGATAAGTTGAAGCTGGTGAACGCGACGACCGGCGAACCGATGCCGAACCACCCGTACATGATTTTGCGTGCGGATGGCCGGCAGGAGCACGGGGTGTCTGATGCGGCGGGGTTCACCCACGCGATCAGCTCGCATCTGCCTGAAAGCATCAAGTTGTTTTTGGAGGAGTGAGGCATGAGTGGTGGAACGGTTACTTGTGCGAAAGGTGTTACTTATAAGCAACAAGGCGAATTTACGCTGACGGATAAGAAGGACGTCAGTGAGAAGAGGGTGCCGATTGAGAGTACCAAGGTAATTGTCTTTTTTGTGGGTGGGGCGGGAGATAAGGAGAAATACTATTTTTCCGGAACGTTTGGAAACGCCCAAGATGCCCAGACTGCATTCGATCCACGAACGCTATGCTTGAAAGAACTAGGTCAGTATCGTTCCGAATGGTTAGGGTATAACGAAGTCAGGGGTAAAAAGGACATTCAGAAATTCGTACTGGATGTTATTCCCTATAAGTCGTGCCCTGTATATATCGTGGGGCATAGTTTGGGCGGGTGGAATGGTGCGCATTTATCCAAAATAATGTCTGATTGGGGGTACAAGATAAAAATGTTGATCACCCTCGACCCAGTGGGTGAAGGCGCATTGGTCTGGCTAGGTTCGGATATCTACCGGGAGACGCCCACCCCGGTAGCTGAGCAATGGATAAATGTAAAAGCAATGCCTACGAAGAAGGATCAGTCTGACTCGGTTGCAGAATTTGGTGAGAAATGGCGGGTTTCGGGTGGTCCCGCTATTAACGTCACGATGGATACCAATCATTACAATGCAGTCGCAATGCTAACTAGACCCATTGCAGGTGCGAAGTCTGCAGGTGACATCATGTACGAATCCATCATGAAAGAGTTTCCATGATATGAAAAGGATAGTGCTGGTTCTTTTGATTTTGGCCTGCGCATCATGTGCCAAAGATCATAATAAGCCTTCAGCAGATTTGGCGTTTGTATCCATTGAGCGGGAAGGAGACTTGCCTCTTTATGATGTCAGTTTCAGCGCCAGCGTTAATCTGCAGGACCTTTATGGGCAAGGCGAGGGATTGGGGCAGGCTTCAACTAAGCTTATCTGCGCGTTGGAAAATGACAGTGATTTCTCTGTCGGTAACATTATCGAACGCTCCGCTTATGGTTTGATTGAAAAAAGTGCTATCGCTCATTCCCCAGGGGCGTTCAATTATGTCACTCGCGCCTTTTTGAGCGAGACACGTAATAAAGGTACTTCCCGAAGAAATCTTTCAGTCAGCGAACTGAACTCGATGTTGGCAAATAAGGCAGATATTCCATGCAAGGTCGTCATTACGGCCTACGGTTACAAGCCTTACTACACCAATACCCTGCACATCCCCACCACCGACCTCCTACGCGAAATCAACAAACCCAAATCCAACTGAAAAAAACGGAGGCGTGATCTTCAACCCCGCGCCTCCTCACTCAACGCCCCCTTCAAAAATTCAACCAAGGCCCGCTGCATCCCGGTCAACGTGCCCTCGCGACTGACCAACGCCAATTCCGATGCCGGCAATTCAGGCAAATCGGTACACACCGTGTGCTCCGGCAACACCGCCGACTCCGGCAACACAGAAATCCCCAACCCCGAAGCCACCGCCGCTTGAATCCCGGTCAAGCTATGACTGCCAAAAGCCACACGCCAGGGCCGTTGGGCCACATCCAGCAATCGGGTCGCCCGCTGCCGGTAAATACAACCCTGGGGAAACAGCGCCAACGGCAACACTCCGTTAGCCGAGTCGACCCCCGCACCTTTGACCCACACCAGCACTTCCGGCCAGGACGCCCAGCACGGCCCGCTGTCGGGTTCGCGTTTGATCAGGGCGATGTCGATGTCACCGGCGTCGAGTTTCTGCTTGAGGTCCAGGCTCATGCCGCTGATGGTTTCCAGCCGTGCGTGGGGCCTGGCCTGGCTGAAACCGGCGAGGAGTATGGCCATGCGCCGGGCGTCGAAGTCTTCCGGCACGCCGAGGCGCAGGATCTGCAGATCGACGTCGCTGGCCAGGGCCTGTACCGCCTCCGAAGACAGTGCGAGCAAGCGCCGGGCATAGCCGATCAGGCGTTCGCCATGTTCGGTGACTGTGACGTTTTGCCCGGTGCGGTCGCGAATCAGCAGCGGATGCCCGATCAGCTCTTCGAGTTTGCGCAACTGCTGGCTGACCGTGGACTGGGTCCGGTGCACGCGTTCGGCGGCGCGGGTGAAGCTGCCTTCGTCGACCACGCAGACGAAGCTTTTGAGCAATTCAAGATCGAGCATGGCGGCCTCCTGGTTATTCGATTATCAACTGAGATGGCGGTATAGATTTAATTTCACACTATCACCATGCGCTCATAAGCTGAAGCTCTCATCTCAGAGGAAACGCTCATGACGCTGCAGCACACCCCGCGCCCCAAATGGCTGACCTTCGATTGCTACGGCACGCTGATTCAGTGGGATGAAGGCCTGAAAGCTGTGGCCGCCGACATCTTGCAGGACAAGGGCGAGCACTCGATCGACGTCGATCGCCTGATCGCGGTCTACGACCGGCATGAACATCAATTGGAGCAAACCCCGCCGCACCGTTCGTTTCGCCAATTGAGCACCCTCGGCTTGCAGCGGGCCCTGGAGGAGTTGGGGCTGGCGAGCCTGCCCGAAGACAGTCAGCGCCTGGCCGGGGCGATTCCACGGATGTCGCCGTTTCCCGAGGTGGTCCAGACCCTGGCACGGCTCAAGGCCATGGGCTTCAAGCTGTGCATCGTGTCCAACACCGATGACGACATCATCGCCGGTAACGTCGCGCAACTCGGCGGGCACATCGATCGGGTCATCACCGCGCAACAGGCCGGTGCCTACAAGCCCAATCCACGGTTGTTTGACTACGCTCATCAACAGTTGGGCGTGCGACGTGACCAAGTGGTGCATATCTGCGCCAGCCCGATGCTCGACCACACCGCCGCCCGGGACATGCAGTTTCGTTGCGTGTGGATCGATCGCGGCACCGGTCGGCAATTACTGCCGGACTATCGGCCGGACGCCATCCTCAACACCCTGGACCAGGTCGTTCCCTTGTTCACCTCCCTTGGCTGGTAACACATGGAGTCTTCGCTATGGCACACACCCTTGCAGGCAGTTCTCGCCTCGCGCGCTATGCCGATCTGAACCTGGATTCGGAGGCCGCCATCATTGCCCGCACGGAATTGGCGGCGTGCTTTCAACTGGCGGCGCTGCACGGTTTGGAGGAGGGCATCTGCAACCACTTTTCGGCCATGGTGCCGGGGCGCGATGATCTGTTTTTCGTGAACCCTTACGGTTATGCGTTCGCCGAGGTCAACGCGGAAAACCTGCTGGTCTGTGACTTCCACGGCAATGTCGTGGCGGGTGACGGGCAGCCAGAGGCGACCGCGTTCTACATCCATGCCCGGCTGCATAAACAGCTGCCACGGGTCAAAGTGGCGTTCCACACGCACATGCCCAACGCCACCGCCTTGTGCTTGCTGCAAGGCCCGCCGCTGCTGTGGCTGGGGCAGACGGCATTGAAGTTTTACGGGCGCACGGCGGTGGATGAGGACTACAACGGCCTGGCCTTGGACAAGTCCGAAGGCGATCGGATTGCCAGTGTTCTGGGCGCTGCCGATGTCCTGTTTTTGAAGAATCACGGGGTAATCGTTTGTGGGCCGACCATCGCCGAGGCCTGGGACGATCTGTATTACCTGGAACGGGCCGCCCAGGTGCAGTTGCTGGCGATGGCGACACGGCGCGAGTTAAAGCCTGTGCCCCATGACATTGCCCAGCGGGCGTATGAGCAGATGCGTTTGGGGGATGCCGAAAGTGCCCGTGCGCATTTGCACAGTGCGATGCGGCGGTTGGCCGGGTGAGTTTTTTTGTGGCGGTCGACAGGCCCTCATCGCGGGCGAACTCGCGATGAGGTTTCCGCCATTCAGCCTGCTCGAACCGGCAGCCCCAACGCCAGCAGATCCTCACGCAACTGCGCCGGGTTAACGAACTGAACCCCGTGAAGCCCCACCCGCTGTGCCCCTTCAATATTCGGCTGGTGATCATCAATGAACACCGCACGACTCATATCAACGTCATAGCGTGATGCGAGTAGCTGGAAGATTTCCGGTGACGGTTTGATCACGCCCTCGACGCCCGACACCAGAATTCCTTCGAAGCGCTGCAAGAATTCAAAACGCTCAAGGGCAATCGGGAAGGTTTCAGCGGACCAGTTGGTCAGCGCCAGCAGGCGGATGCCGTTGGCATGCAGTTCATCGAGGATGGCGACGGTGTCTTCGATGGCACCGTCGAGGGTTTCTTCCCAGCGTTCGTGGTAGGCGCGGATCAATGCTTCCTGGGTCGGATGCCGGGTGATGGCTTCCTCGATTGCTGCCTGCCAGGTCCGGCCCCGGTCCTGTTGTTCGTTCCAGGCGGTGTGGCAGACCTCGGCCAGGAAGGTTTCCATGGCCTCTACGTCGTCACCGAACAACTTTTTGTAAAGGTTTCTGGGGTTCCAGCGGATAAGTACATTGCCGAGATCGAACACGGCGGTATTGAAGGCGACCGGGTGAGACTGAGTGCTCATGTTTTCCTCCGTGGATAGACCTGCAGGGCAGGTGCTGAAGCCTTTCATCCTAGCAGATAGGGTTTTCCCATTGGCCCCGGACAACCCCATCGACTAAGCTCACAAAAAATAAGGGTTTTGGGCCTTTGCCCACGCCGTGCCCTCCAGGAAGCCCCTTTGCCTATCCCCATTCACGACTCGCATCACGCTCCCGGCGCACTGAAACGTTTGCCTCTGCTCAAGGCTTCGGCGTTTTTCATCGCGGCGGTGTGCCTGTGCCTGTGTGGTTTGCTGTACCTGCAATTGGAGCAATCACGGCGCCACGACCTGGCACTGGCCGAAGTCGCGTCGTCGAACCTCACGCGGGCCATGGCGCAGCAGGCCGAAGATACGTTCATGAAGGCCGATCTGGTGCTGACCAGCCTGGCGGACTGGATACAGATGGACGGCTATGACGCCTCCCAGCTGCCGCATCTGCAGAAAACTTTCGCCAGTCGGGTTCAGGCGCTGCATCAATTGCACGGGATTTTCCTGTTCGACCAGCAGGGGCAGTGGGTCATTACCTCGTTCTCTGACCTGCCTCGCGGCTCCGGGGTGTCGGATCGCGAGTACTTCAAGTTCCACCAGCAGAACGTCTCGTCCCTGGCGCACATTGGCCCGGCGATCCGCAGTCGCGAGAACGGCGAGTGGATCATTCCGGTGTCCAAGCGGGTCAATGACAAGAACGGTAACTTCCAGGGCGTGCTGCTGGCCGGCATCAAAATGGCGTACTTCGATCAGTTCTTCAAAAGCTTCAGCATCGATGACCAGGGCGCGATGTTTCTGGCGCTCACGGACGGCACGCTATTGGCGCGGCGGCCATTCATCGAATCGCAGATCGGCACGTCGGTGGCCCAGGGCGCGATTTTCCAGAAGCACTTGCCCAACGCCAACGCGGGCAACGCGATGATCAACTCGGTGGTCGACAGCACGGTTCGCTTGTATGGCTACCGGCAGTTGGAGGCGTATCCGCTGGTGGTGTCGGCGGCGTCCTCGAAAGACGCGATTCTCAAGGACTGGTACGCCACGGCGTTTCAATCCAGCGTCATTGTGGCTTTGGTGGTGCTGGGCGTGGGGCTGTTCGGCTGGGTGTTCATTCATCAGGTGCGTGATGGGGGGCGGATCGAGGCCGATCTGCGCGCGGCCCAGGAAGCGCTGGAGCTGATCGCGACCCACGACAGCCTGACCGGCCTGGCCAACCGGCGCCTGTTCGAGCGGGCGCTGGACATCGAGTTCGGGCGCGGCGCCCGGCAGGCGAGCCCGCTGAGTCTGGTGATGCTCGATATCGATTTCTTCAAGCGCTACAACGACACTTATGGCCATGTGGCGGGGGATCATTGCCTGGCCGAAGTGGCGCGAGCGCTAAAGACCTGTTGCCATCGCAAGGCCGATCTGGCGGTGCGCTACGGCGGCGAAGAGTTTGCGGTCTTACTGCCGGACACTGACATTCACGGCGCGATGGTGATTGCCGAGCAAATTCGCCGCAGCGTCATGGACAAAAACATCACCCACAGCGATTCGCCCACCGGTTACGTAACGGTCAGCCTGGGCTGCTATTCGTTCGTGCCCACCGGACGGGACAGCATCGAAGTGTTTATCCAGCGGGCTGACGCGGCGTTGTACCAAGCCAAACACTCAGGGCGGAACCGTTCGGCAGTGCTGTCCATGGAGGGGGGCGTGGAAGCCTTGCTGCGTTCGGATCGTTGATGAGGTGAACAGGCAGGCCCTGACCCCAGACGTCGAAATCAGAAGCTGCCTTTACGCGTTCAGCTGCCTGTCCCACCACCGGCACCGCCCGTGCCGCCGCCAGCCGCACCGGTGCCACCGCCCGCGCCAGAGCCACTGGTGCCGCCATTGCTGCCATTGACGCCCGAGCCCGTGCTCGATGAACCGGAACCACTGCTGCCCGAACCGTTGGCGCCTGATGGCGCACCGGGGGTGCTGTTGGGCGGCAGCGTCGAACCACTGACGCCGCCGGACTGGGTGCCCGTGCCATCAGCGGCATCGTTGGCGGCATAGGCCACAGAGGCGGTGCACAGCAAACCGGCCAGCAGCAGCGAGGTGATTTTTGTCGTGATCATGGTACGTCTCCAGAATTGAGTCGTTACCTGATATGGGTCCCAGGGCGGCACGGTTGGTGCCGGTTGGATGACGAATGGTTGGTTTTCAGTGGAGCAGAACTCGCGTTGGCGTTACCTCTTCAGCCCTGCACGAGTTGTTTCTGCAACAGCCGGTTTTCATAGGCATTGCCGCCGAATTCGTAATGAGTGATGCCCACTTCTTCATAGCCTTGAGCCTGGTAAAACCCTCGGGCGCGATGGTTTTCAACCCAGGCAGACAACCACAGGAAGGGGGGGCCGGCCTCACGGGTCAGCGCTTCGGCGTGCTGGAGCAACGCTTGCCCGATCCCTTGTCGATGCGCATGGCGTTGCACGTACAAGCGAACCAGTTCCGTTCCCGCCGATAGCCCGGGCATTGGCCCCTTCGCGTGGGCGACGATCTCGGCGAAACCCTGGAGATGGCCATCGCGTTCGGCCAGCACGAATCGAGTCGCCGGATCATTCAGGCGCGTTTCGAAACGTGCCGGTGCGTAGACCGTGAGGGCTTCTTGCGCGAGGTCGGCGCGCATGCCGTCGGTGGCGTAGGTGTCGAGGAACACCTGAGTGGCGAGGCCGCTGATGCACAGGGCGTCAGCGGGTTGGCCGAGGCGGTAGTGGAGAGGCATGGGGACGACTTCCTTTTCGTTTGTGAAGATCCAATGTGGCGTTAGCGAGAAAGTTGTTTTTCCAGGTTTTGCCGAACCTGCGGCCACTCATCATCAATGATGCTGAACCGCACCGAATTGCGCTTGCGTCCGTCCGGCATGATTCGCTCGTGGCGCACGATGCCTTCCTGCTGCGCGCCCAGCCTGAGGATCGCGTTGCGTGATGCCTGGTTATTTTCGTCAGTGGTGAATTGCACCCGCACGCAATCGAGCGTTTCGAAGGCATGGCGCAGCATCAGGAATTTGGCTTCGGTGTTGACGAAGGTTTTCTGCCAACTGGCGCTGATCCAGCTGCTGCCGATTTCCAGCTTGCGGTTGAGCCGGTCGACTTTCCAGAACCGGGTCGAGCCAATGACGTTGCCCGTGTCTTTGAGCACGATGACGAACGGCAGGACGCTACCGGCATCGCGGCCATCGAGGGCTCTTTTCAGGTAGCTGTCGACGGTGGTCGAGGAGGGCACCACGGTGACGCTCAGGTTCCACAGTTCGCCGTCTTCGGCCGCGCGCACCAGCGCCTCGGCATCGGCATATTGCAGGGGGCGCAGGATGATTCTGTTGCCTTCGAGGGGGGTGTCCATGACGTCGATATTCTCGGCAGATCAGGCGGGGCATAGGGCGCCTATTACGCCGCACATTGCTTTGCCGGCGCAACCACCAGAACCGACTGCTGTCACACCCTAGACACCTCTTCACCAGGAGCCGTGGCCGATGAAGCCTTTGCGAATCGCGACGTTCAATGTCAACGGCCTGCGGGCCCGTTTGCCGAATCTGCTGGCCTGGCTGGCACGAGAGCAACCGGACATCGTCTGCCTGCAAGAGCTCAAGTCCCTCGACAGCGCGTTCCCGGCCGCGGAGCTGGAGGCGGTCGGCTATGGCGCGATCTGGCAGGGTCAGTCCTCGTGGAACGGCGTCGCGATCCTGGCCCGGGATGCACAGCCATTGGAGAGTCGTCGCGGTTTGCCCGGTGATGACGCCGACACCCAGAGCCGCTACCTGGAAGCGGCGGTTCACGGGGTTCTGGTGGGGTGTCTGTACTTGCCCAACGGCAACCCGCAACCGGGGCCGAAGTTCGATTACAAACTGGCCTGGTTCGAGCGGCTGATCAACTACGCACAAGCCCTTCAAGCCAGTGACCACCCGGTGGTGCTGGCCGGCGACTACAACGTGGTGCCCACCGACCTGGACATCTACAACCCGCGCTCCTGGCTCAAGGATGCGCTGCTGCAACCCGAGAGTCGCGAGTGTTATCAGCGGCTGCTGGACCAGGGCTGGACCGATTCCCTGCGGCACCTTTACCCGGAAGATCGCCTGTACACGTTCTGGGATTATTTCCGACAGCACTGGCAGAAAAACTCCGGGTTGCGTATCGATCATCTGCTGCTGAACCCGGCGCTGAGTCCCTATCTGCAAGAGGCCGGCGTCGATGCCTGGGTGCGCAACGAGCCCCATGCCAGCGACCATGCGCCAACGTGGATTCGGCTGGGGGCGCGCAAGCGGCGGTGATTCTGCGCGGGTGGCGATTGGCGAAATCTATTGTCGGTCAAACCGGGTTATCCCTTATAAATGGCGCCCATCGGCGCAGTGACCTGCGGCCCCGTGCATAAGGATTGAGCAATGAGCGAGCCCCGCCTGACGAATCTGGATCTGTATCTGCAACGCCTGGGTTACAGCGCTGCCCCGGCGCCCACCCTGGACGCCCTGCGGCAACTTCAGCTGCGGCATACCGGCGCGTTCCCGTTCGAAAACCTCACCACGTTATCGGGCGAACCGGTCCTGATCGACTTGCCGTCCGTGGAGCAGAAAATCCTCCATCAAGGGCGCGGTGGCTACTGTTATGAACTGAACAACAGCTTCCTGGCCCTGCTTCAGGCGCTGGGTTTTGAGGCTCGCGGCATCAGCGGTCGGGTGGTGATGGGGCAGCCGGAAGGCGCCTGGACCGCTCGCACTCACCGCTTGAGCCTGGTGACCCTGGACGGCTTGCGCTACATCAGTGATGTCGGCTTCGGCGGCATGGTGCCCACCGCACCGCTGATGCTCGATTCCTGCGCCGAACAGCCCACGCCTCACGAGGCTTATCGCATTGAACACCATGAAGATGGCTACACCCTTCGCGCGAAGGTCGCGGATGAGTGGCGGGCGATGTACATCTTCGATCTGCAGCGTCAGGAGGACATCGATTACGCCGTCGGCAACTGGTATGTCTCGACCTATCCGGACTCGTCTTTCGCCAAGCAATTGATGGTGGCGCGGACCGGGGAAGGCTGGCGGCGGACGCTGAACAACGGCAGTTTTGCAATCCATCGGATCGGCAGCGAGAGCGAACGGCGCCAGGTGACGGATGTCGATGAATTGCTGGGGCTGCTGGAAAGCGAATTCGGGCTTCGGGTGCCGGTGAATGCGCGGTTGAGGCAGGTGCTTGAGCGCTTGATTGAGCCCGCCGAACAGGGCTGATCCACGCTCGTCCTAACGAATATCGCGCCGCCATTGCCCGCGCTTGGCATTAAAGCGCCTGCACGCGAGCCCCAGTCGTGGATAGATCCAGGGCACGCCGTAGGGACGAATGGTGAAATAGAACCGGTAATCGGGGTAGTCGTGGAAGGTCGCGTAGAAATGCGCATCATCCAGCCAGAAGACCTCGTTGAGTAAAAACGAGTTGTACATCTGGCCGACGGTGCGTTCGCTCAGCACTGTTTTAAGGTCTTTGCTGATCAGTACAAAACAAACAGCCTCTTCGAAGGGACAGTCGAAGTCGGTTACCAGCAGATAACCGGCTGCCGTTTCGTATTGGCGCAATAGATTGAAGCCCGAGATCGCCAACGACGAGACACTGCCATCGATGATGACGAGGGTTTTCTTCGGCCAGTCTTCATAGGGGCCGTGATGCTGCACCAGGGCGAATCGCTCAATCACATTCATGGCTATGGTTCTGCATGGGGTTCGACGCTAGCGCCGTGGTTCCGTTGCTCCGAAGAACGACAGCGTTGTTGCCTAGGGGCGGACATCCGGTTCCATCACCCGACGGATTTCGCTGAGCGCGTCTGCGAGTTTCTTCTCGAGGCTTTTCAGGTCGGTGGCGGTCACGCCTGTTTTGAGGTGGCCTGTCGTGGCGCTACCGTGTTGAGCGGACTTCGCGACTTGCCCAATGTCGCTGAGCAACGCCTGACGCAACGTGTTGTTGATCACCGTCTGATAGCCAAACCCCTCGTTCTCCGCGAGCGCGCGAGCCGCCTCGATCACGGCGTCGTCCAGCATGATGGTAATGCGGGTCTTGCCTTTGCTGGAGGCAACCGCCCCGCGCTTGGCCTTACTGAAGTCGTACTCGTCTTTCATGGTCATGCCTCCTTGTATTGGCGACGCTCGTTTTTGGTCGCGGCGCGCGCCGAAATGATTCGAACGACATTCGGATCGCGCCAGGTGTAGGCCACCACCAGAACACGACCCTTGGCGTCCTGCCCCACGATAATCCAGCGCTGCTCGTCGTGATCGCGGTCTTGTAGGGTCAAGGCGCGCTCGTCGTCGAACACTGGCTCGGTTTCTGCAAGGCTGATGCCTCGGTGCTTGAGTTTGTTGGCTGCATTTTTTGCTTTGTCGTACTGAATTTCGAATGGCTTCATTATGCATACTTTATATGTATAAAAAAGAGGGCCTCCGTGCCGGCGGTCGCCATGAACGAAAAAGATTAGCGGGAGAAAGGAGGAGGGCCGGGATGGATGTATTGCAAGGTTTTAGAGGGATGGGATGCGCAGTGCGACGGTCTGGATGAACAGATGTCCATAATCTGACCGATCAGTTGTATACAACTCTATAGACATTTGTCCTGAGTCTTGCATACAGTGTGCGCATAACAAAAACCAGGGAACCCCCCAACCATGAAAACGCCCCATGTTTCACACCAACGGCCTGAAGACGAAAATCTCGGGATCGGCGCGAATATGGCTTACGGCCTGCAACACGTTCTGACCATGTACGGCGGCATCGTCGCGGTGCCCTTGATCATCGGCCAGGCGGCCGGGCTCTCGCCGGCGGACATCGGTTTGTTGATTGCTGCTTCATTGTTTGCGGGGGGCTTGGCGACATTGCTGCAGACCCTCGGGTTACCGTTTTTCGGTTGTCAGTTGCCGCTGGTGCAGGGCGTGTCGTTTTCCGGCGTCGCGACCATGGTGGCGATTGTCAGCAGCGGCGGGGAGGGTGGCTTCCAGTCGATCCTGGGGGCGGTGATTGCCGCGTCGTTGATCGGGTTGCTGATCACCCCGGTGTTTTCGCGAATCACCAAATTCTTCCCGCCGCTGGTCACCGGCATCGTCATCACCACCATCGGCCTGACGCTGATGCCAGTGGCTGCGCGCTGGGCCATGGGCGGCAACAGCCATGCCCCGGACTTCGGCAGCATGGCCAATATCGGTCTGGCGGCCGTGACCCTGGTGCTGGTGCTACTGCTGAGCAAGATTGGCAGCGCGACCATTTCCCGCCTGTCGATCCTGCTGGCCATGGTCATCGGCACAGTGATCGCGGTGTTCCTCGGCATGGCGGACTTCTCCTCCGTGACCCAAGGCCCGATGTTCGGCTTCCCGACCCCGTTTCACTTCGGCATGCCGACCTTCCACTTCGCTGCGATCCTGTCCATGTGCATCGTGATCATGGTGACCCTGGTGGAGACCTCGGCGGACATCCTGGCGGTGGGCGAAATCATTGGCACCAAGGTCGATTCCAAACGCCTGGGCAATGGCCTGCGGGCTGACATGCTGTCGAGCATGATCGCGCCGATCTTCGGTTCCTTCACCCAAAGCGCCTTTGCCCAGAACGTCGGGCTGGTGGCGGTGACCGGGATCAAGAGCCGCTTCGTGGTCGCCACCGGCGGCATCTTCCTGGTGATCCTCGGCCTGCTGCCGTTCATGGGCCGGGTGATTGCGGCGGTGCCGACGTCAGTCCTTGGCGGCGCCGGCATCGTGCTGTTCGGCACCGTGGCGGCCAGCGGCATTCGTACGCTGTCCAAGGTCGACTACCGCAACAACGTCAACCTGATCATCGTCGCCACCTCCATCGGCTTCGGCATGATCCCCATCGCCGCACCGAACTTCTACGACCACTTCCCGAGCTGGTTCGCGACGATCTTCCACTCCGGCATCAGCTCCTCGGCGATCATGGCCATCGTGCTGAACCTGACCTTCAACCACTTCACCACCGGCAACTCGGATCAACAGTCGGTGTTCGCGGCCGGCACCGAACGCGTCCTGCGCTACCAGGACCTGGCGGCATTGCGCGAAGGCGATTACTTCAGCGAAGGCAAACTGCATGACTGCGACGGCAAGGAGATCCCGGTGGTCGAGGCGGAGCATGGGCATGCAGAGCCGCGGGCGGCACATGCGAAAAGTGGGGAACATGTTTGACGTTAGTCGTTCGCTAAAAGGGCTGTAGATCAAAAGATCGCAGCCTTCGGCAGCTCGCGCCTGTGGGCGCTGCCGAAGGCTGCGATCTTTTGACTTTATGGCCACCCACAAAAAAGCCCCTGAACCTTTCGATTCAGGGGCTTTTCGGTACTTCTGTCTGGCTCCACGACCTGGACTCGAACCAGGGACCCAGTGATTAACAGTCACTTGCTCTACCAACTGAGCTATCGCGGAATGGCGTGTATGTTACTGATTCAAAAAGAGAAGTCAAGCATCCATTGCTAACTTGACGGATTCTATGGCGCCAACGGTGTTTTAACGCTCATTGGCGGTTACCAGAACCGTAGCAGAGGTCTACCATAGCCGCCCGGAAGTGGTGACACGCGCTACCGGCCATTCGCCGAAAAGGTAAGCGCCATGAATCATCCAGTACTCACATCGCCAAACAACGGGGTGTTCGCATGAGCATCGCCCAGATCAGCTTGCCCAAGGGTGTCGGCCCTCACGCCGAGAAACTGTTCGACGCGATCACTCAGGCCAGCACCGCTGACGAATTGAACCGTGCCGGTGGCAAGGCTGAAGGTTTCGTCCTGGGGCTGGAAAGCGCCAAGGCGATCAAGAGCCAGGTCGCCGAGTCGCTTTACGTCGCCTATGACGACGCCGCCAGCCAGCGCGCGACCGAACTGGCTTAACCGCCGAAGGTAAAGGTGCCGAGCATCAGCTTGGCATACAGCACTGTAGCGCCCAGTTGCACCAGCCACAGGGCCAGGCCGCCGAGAAACACACCGGCCGCCACTTGCAGCACCAGGTTGTTACCGCGTTTGGCCGGGGTGCGGGGCACGAAATGGTCCAGCTCGTCCCGGTCAGCGCGTAGGTCATCGTTTTTCATGTGGGTTCTCGTCAGAATTCCAGGGTGTGCCTAAACCCTGTAGGAGCGAGGCTTGCCCGCGAAGCTTTTAGCGCCAGTGATGACGCCTTCGCGGGCAAGCCTCGCTCCTACAAGTGCATAATTGTGTGCAGTTTAAAGGGCGCAGATAGCGCTTTGACACTTATCTGCGACAAATAAAAAACGGGAAGCCCATCGGCTTCCCGTTTTTCGTACCGCGCGAGACTCAGATCACCGCGACGATGGCCTTGGTCACCGCATCGATGTTGCTCTGGTTCAGTGCAGCTACACAGATGCGGCCGGTGTCCAGGGCGTAGATACCGAACTCGCTACGCAGACGGGTGACTTGCTCAACCGTCAGGCCGGAGTAGGAGAACATGCCGCGCTGGCGGCCGACAAAGCTGAAGTCGCGTTGTGGCGCTTGCTTGGCCAATGCTTCGACCATCTGCACGCGCATGCCGCGAATCCGCAGGCGCATTTCGGCCAATTCCTCTTCCCACTGGGCGCGCAGAACCGGACTGTTCAGCACGGCGGCGACGATGCTTGCACCGTGGGTCGGCGGGTTGGAGTAGTTGGTGCGGATCACGCGTTTGACTTGCGACAGCACGCGCGCGCTTTCTTCTTTCGATTCGCTGACGATCGACAGGGCGCCCACGCGCTCGCCGTACAGCGAGAACGATTTGGAGAACGAGCTGGAGACGAAGAAGGTCAGGCCCGACTCCGCGAACAGACGCACAGCCGCCGCGTCTTCGTCGATACCGTCGCCAAAGCCCTGGTAGGCCATGTCGAGGAACGGCACGTGACCCTTGGCTTTCACCACGTCCAGCACGTTGTTCCAGTCCGCCGGGCTCAGGTCGACGCCGGTCGGGTTGTGGCAGCAGGCGTGCAGCACAACGATCGAGCCGTTCGGCAGGGCGTTCAGGTCTTCGAGCAGGCCGGCGCGGTTAACGTCGTGGGTCGCGGCGTCGTAGTAGCGATAGTTCTGCACCGGGAAACCGGCGGTTTCGAACAATGCGCGGTGGTTTTCCCAGCTCGGGTCGCTGATCGCCACGACGGCGTTCGGCAGCAGTTGCTTGAGGAAGTCGGCACCGATTTTCAGTGCGCCAGTACCGCCAACGGCTTGAGTGGTGAGCACACGGCCGGAAGCGATCAGCGGCGAGTCATTGCCGAACAGCAGTTTTTGCACGGCCTGGTCGTAGGCGGCAATACCGTCGATGGGCAAGTAGCCACGGGAAGCGTGTTGAGCGACGCGAATCGTCTCGGCTTCGACAACGGCGCGCAGGAGTGGAATTCGCCCCTCCTCGTTGCAGTAAACACCGACCCCCAGGTTGACCTTGTTGGTACGGGTATCGGCGTTGAATGCTTCGTTGAGGCCCAGGATTGGATCGCGTGGTGCCATTTCGACAGCGGAGAACAGGCTCATTTTTGCGGCGGCTCTGAATGGAGTGTGGAGGGACGTGTCGCGCTCCAGCCGAATGCACTAGAGCGGTGCACAAACGGGGAGCTAGTATAGAGGCCATCTGCGATGGCTGGCGACAGACGATTCGGCTTTTACCGTAAGTTTTTCCGATTATTTTTCGACCGTTAGTCGATTGGCATCGTCAAAGACTTCGAGGGATGTAGGACGTTTGCCTTGAAAGCGCGGGCAATCGGCTCCACATTGAGCACAATCCAGTTTTTTCCTCGGGCGACGTACGTCGTTTGCGGTCTTTCTCGTTGCTGCGCGGTTTAACCGTACAGGCGCGAACCCAGAGGTTTTTTCATGTCTGAATTCCAGCTAGTCACCCGCTTCGAGCCCGCCGGCGATCAGCCGGAAGCCATCCGCCTGATGGTCGAGGGCATCGAAGCCGGGCTGGCGCACCAGACGTTGCTCGGTGTGACCGGCTCGGGCAAGACCTTCAGCATCGCCAACGTGATCGCCCAGGTGCAGCGCCCGACCCTGGTGCTGGCGCCGAACAAGACCCTGGCCGCGCAGTTGTACGGCGAGTTCAAGGCGTTCTTCCCCAACAACGCCGTCGAATACTTCGTTTCCTACTACGATTACTACCAGCCCGAAGCCTATGTACCGTCGTCGGACACCTTCATCGAGAAGGATGCGTCGATCAACGACCACATCGAACAGATGCGACTCTCGGCGACCAAAGCGCTGCTGGAGCGCAAGGACGCCATCATCGTCACCACGGTGTCCTGCATCTACGGTCTGGGCAGCCCGGAAACCTACCTGAAAATGGTCTTGCACGTGGATCGCGGCGACAAGCTCGATCAGCGTGCATTACTGCGCCGACTCGCCGATCTGCAATACACCCGCAACGACATGGATTTCGCCCGGGCGACCTTTCGGGTGCGCGGCGATGTGATCGATATCCACCCGGCGGAATCCGATTTCGAAGCGATCCGCATTGAGCTGTTCGACGATGAAGTGGAGAAGATTTCCGCCTTCGACCCGTTGACCGGCGAAGTCACCCGGCAATTGCCGCGCTTCACCTTCTATCCTAAAAGCCACTACGTGACGCCACGGGAAACCCTGCTCGGCGCCATCGAAGGGATCAAGGTCGAGCTTCAGGAGCGCCTGGACTACCTGCGCACCAACAACAAACTGGTGGAAGCCCAGCGTCTGGAGCAGCGCACCCGGTTTGACCTGGAGATGATCCTCGAGCTGGGTTACTGCAACGGCATCGAAAACTACTCGCGCTACCTGTCGGGTCGTGAATCCGGCCAGGCGCCACCGACCTTGTTCGACTACCTGCCGGCCGACGCCTTGCTGGTGATCGACGAATCCCACGTCAGCGTGCCGCAGGTCGGCGCGATGTATAAGGGCGACCGCTCGCGTAAAGAAACCCTGGTGGAATACGGTTTCCGCCTGCCGTCGGCGCTGGATAACCGGCCGATGCGTTTCGACGAGTTCGAAAACATCAGCCCGCAAACGATTTTTGTCTCGGCCACGCCGGGTAACTACGAGGCCGAACACGCCGGTCGCGTGGTCGAGCAACTGGTGCGCCCGACCGGTCTGGTGGACCCGCAAATCGAAATCCGTCCGGCGCTGACCCAGGTCGACGATTTGCTTTCGGAAATCGGCAAACGTGTGGCGCTGGAAGAGCGGGTGCTGGTGACCACGCTGACCAAGCGCATGTCCGAAGACTTGACCGATTACCTGGCCGACCACGGCGTGCGCGTGCGTTATCTGCACTCGGACATCGACACCGTGGAACGGGTGGAAATCATCCGCGACCTGCGCCTCGGTACCTTCGATGTGCTGGTGGGGATCAACCTGCTGCGTGAAGGCCTGGACATGCCGGAAGTGTCGCTGGTGGCGATTCTCGATGCGGACAAGGAAGGCTTCCTGCGTTCGGAGCGCTCGCTGATCCAGACCATCGGCCGAGCAGCGCGGAACCTCAATGGTCGGGCGATTTTGTACGCCGACCGCATCACCGGCTCCATGGAGCGGGCGATCGGCGAGACCGAGCGTCGTCGCGACAAGCAAATCGCTTTCAACCTGGCCAATGGCATCACGCCCAAAGGTGTGTTCAAGGACGTCGCCGACATCATGGAAGGCGCCACCGTGCCGGGCTCGCGCAGCAAGAAGCGCAAAGGCATGGCCAAGGCCGCCGAGGAAAGCGCCAAGTACGAAGCCGAATTGCGCTCGCCGGGTGAAATCGCCAAGCGCATCAAGGCGCTGGAAGAGAAGATGTACGCGTTGGCTCGCGATCTGGAGTTTGAAGCCGCGGCGCAGATGCGCGATGAGATTGGCAAATTGCGGGATCGGTTGATCACCGTTTGATATTTGCGGCGCCAGTCAGGGCCTCTTCGCGGGCAAGCCTCGCTCCTACAGGATTTGTGTCGTTCACCGCAAACCCGTAGGAGCGAGGCTTGCCCGCGAAGGCGTCCGTATGAGCGCCGCGAAATTCAGCTAGTGCGCCTCCCCAGCCTTCAACCCCGCCGGCAACGCCTTGGTCAACAACACCGCCAACATGCTGATCCCCAGCGCAATCCCGACAAAGTGAAACGCATCGTTGTAGGCCATGATCGAGGCCTGCTGATGCACGATTTCACTCATCTTGCCCAGCGCCGCCGTATCACTGCCAAACCGGTCCGCCATCGACGCCATGCGCTCGGCGACCTGCGGATTGCTCGGCACAATCGACTCACGCAAATAATCAAAGTAAGTCTTGGTCCGCGCATCCAGTAACGTGGCGAGGAGGGCGATGCCAATCGCGCCGCCGAGGTTGCGCAGGATGTTGAACAGGCTCGATGCTGACCCCGCGTCCTGGGGCAGGATGTACGCGGTGGCGATCAGCGAGATGGTCACCATGATCAGCGGCTGGCCCAGGGCGCGGATGATCTGGATCTGATTGAATTGCGGTCCGGCGAAGTCCGGGTTCAGCACCCCCGAGGAAAAACTCGCCAGGCCAAACAGCCCGAAACCAATGGTGCACAGCCATTTCGGCGGGATGAACTTCATCAGCTTCGGCACCAGCGGAATCAGGAACAGCTGTGGCACGCCCATCCACATGATCACTTCGCCGATCTGCAGGGCGTTGTAGTTCTGGATTTGTGCAAGGTACAGCGGCAACAGATAGATCGAGCCGTACAACCCGACGCCCATGCCCAGGCTGGAAATACTCGACAGCCCAAAGTTGCGGTTGCCGAGGATGCGCAGGTTGATCAGCGGGTTGGGCTTGGAGAATTGCACGATCACAAAGGTGATCAGGCTCAACAGCGCGATGCTGCCCAGGCTTACGATCAGGTTCGATTCCAGCCAGTCCTTGCGATGGCCTTCTTCAAGAAACACCTGCAAGCAACCGAGGCCGACACCGAGGGTGAGGATGCCGGTGTAGTCGGTGCTTTTAAGCAGCTCCCAATGGGCTTCTTTCTTCTCCAGGCCATACATCAGGCCGGCGATCATGATCAGGCCGGGCGGAATGTTGATGTAGAAAATGTACTCCCAGCCCCAGTTCTCCGTGAGCCAGCCGCCGATGGTCGGGCCGATCGAGGGCGCGAACGTGGCGGTCATGGCGAACATGGCCATGCCTTTGGCGCGGTGGTGTTCCGGGAGTTTGATCAGCGTGAGGGTGAACGCCAGCGGGATCAGCGCGCCGCCGGTGAAGCCCTGCAGGGCGCGGAAGATGATCATGCTCTCCAGGCTCCAGGCCATCGAGCACAGCAGCGAGGCACCGAGAAAACCCAGCGACACCCACACCGCCAGGCGTCGCGCCGACAGCAGCTGCACCAGCCATGCGGTCAGCGGGATCATGATGATTTCCGCCACCAGGTACGAGGTGGAAATCCACGAGCCTTCTTCCAGGGTCGCCGACAGTGCGCCCTGAATATCCTTGAGCGAAGAGTTGGTGATCTGGATGTCGAGCACCGCCATGAAGGCGCCGAGCATCACGCTCATCACCGCAATCCAGTCCCGCCGGGTCGGCTCGCCGGCCGGGCGGAGCAGTTGATCACCGGCCATCGTCAGGGGCGTCTTTGATGTTCACTTTGACGGTGACCGACATCCCCGGGCGGATCTTGCCGTGCAGCGGATTGTCCGCGGCGAAGGTCAGTTTGACCGGAATCCGTTGTACGACTTTGGTGAAGTTGCCCGTGGCATTGTCCGGCGGCAGCAGGCTGAACTGCGCCCCGGAGGCGGCGAACAGGCTGTCGACCCGCGCCTCAATCGGCGTGTCGCTGTAGGCGTCAAACGTCAGTTCGGCTTTCTGCCCGGGCTGCATGTGGCCGATCTGGGTTTCCTTGAAATTGGCCTGAATCCAGATGTCCTGGTCCGGGACGATCGACAGCAGGTAGGCGCCGGCCTGCACGTACTGGCCGTTGCGCGCGGCGCGCTGGCCGATCAAGCCGCTGATGGGCGCGTGGATTTCGCTGCGGGTCAGGTTCAGTTGCGCCTGGGCCAGATCGGTCCTGGCGTTGGCGATCATCGCGTCGAGGCGCTTGATCTCGGCGCTCAACGCGTTGACTTGCTGGCGCTGACTTTGCGCATCGGCCTGTGCCTTGGTCACTTGCGAGCGGGCGATGTGGTTGTCGGCAGAGAGGGTGGTCACCCGTTCCTCCGAGACGTAGCCGGGTTTGCGCAGGGCTTCAGCCCGGGACAGGTCGATTTGCGAGCGGCCGAGGCTGGCCTGGCTGGACACCACTTGCGCATCGCTGGCGGCGATCAGGCTGGCTTGCTGGGTCAGTTTGCTCTGGGCTTGCAGGCGCTCGGCTTCGCGGGTGGCGAGGGCGGCGTTGGCGCGGTCGACGGCGAGGTGGAAGTCATCGCCTTCGAGCTTGACCAGCAACTGGCCTTTTTCGACGTGCTGGTTGTCCTGCACCAGGACTTCGTCGATGCGCGCGCCCAATTGGCTGGAGACGCGGGTGATCTCGCCCTGGACATACGCGTTGTCGGTGCTTTCATAAAAGCGTCCCTTGAAAAACCAATGGGCAAAGAAGCCCCCGGCAATCAGCAGGACGATCAGCAGAAAAATGAACAGGCGACGCTTGAGTTGGGCAGGCATGGGGCAGACTGTAGTCGAGAATTGTAAGGAAAGTTATCAGCAGGCGAATCTGGCATACAGCCGATAAACGGTAAATGCCATCCGCTGATATTCGGCCATTCACCACGGAATACGGGCGTTGTAGACGCAACCTTGGCTTAAATGCCCTGCTGACTGGAGCCGGGCGGGTGTCGCCTGTTACCATTCGCCCTTTGTTTTATCTTCATTCGAGACTTGCCATGACCACCGTCCGCACGCGCATCGCGCCATCGCCTACCGGGGACCCCCACGTAGGTACCGCTTACATCGCATTGTTCAACTACTGCTTTGCCAAGCAGCACGGCGGTGAGTTCATCCTGCGGATCGAAGACACCGATCAATTGCGTTCGACCCGCGAGTCCGAACAGCAGATTTTCGACGCCCTGCGCTGGTTGGGCATCGACTGGAGCGAAGGCCCGGACGTCGGCGGCCCGCACGGTCCTTACCGTCAGAGCGAGCGCGGCGACATCTATCAGAAGTACTGCCAGCAACTGGTTGAAATGGGCCATGCCTTCCCGTGCTTCTGCACCGCCGAAGAGCTGGACCAGATGCGCGCCGAGCAAATGGCTCGCGGCGAAACCCCGCGCTACGACGGCCGTGCGCTGTTGCTGTCCAAGGAAGAAGTGGCCCGTCGCCTGGCCGCTGGCGAACCCCACGTGATCCGCATGAAAGTGCCGAGCGAAGGCGTGTGCGTGGTGCCGGACATGCTGCGTGGCGATGTCGAGATCCCGTGGGATCGCATGGACATGCAAGTGTTGATGAAGACCGACGGCCTGCCGACGTACTTCCTGGCCAACGTGGTCGACGACCATTTGATGGGCATCACCCACGTCCTGCGCGGTGAAGAATGGCTGCCATCGGCGCCGAAACTGATCCTGCTGTACGAGTACTTCGGCTGGGAACAACCGCAGCTGTGCTACATGCCGCTGCTGCGTAACCCGGACAAGAGCAAGCTGTCCAAGCGCAAGAACCCGACCTCGGTGACGTTCTACGAGCGCATGGGCTTTATGCCGGAAGCGATGCTCAACTACCTGGGCCGCATGGGCTGGTCGATGCCGGACGAGCGCGAGAAGTTCTCGTTGCAGGAAATGGTCGACAACTTCGACCTGAGCCGCGTGTCCCTGGGTGGGCCGATTTTCGACATCGAGAAACTGTCGTGGCTCAACGGCCAGTGGCTGCGTGACTTGCCGGTGGAAGAGTTCGCTTCGCGCTTGCAGACTTGGGCGCTGAACCCTGAATACATGATGAAAATCGCCCCGCACGTGCAGGGCCGGGTTGAAACCTTCAGCCAGGTTGCGCCGCTGGCCGGGTTCTTCTTCGCCGGTGGCGTGAACCCGGACGCGAAACTGTTCGAATCCAAGAAGCTCTCGGGTGATCAGGTTCGTCAGTTGATGCAGTTGATCCTGTGGAAGCTGGAAAGCCTGCGTCAGTGGGAGAAGGACAGCATCACCGCAACGATTCAAGCGGTAGTCGAATCCCTGGAGTTGAAGCTGCGTGATGCCATGCCGCTGATGTTTGCCGCGATCACTGGCCAGGCCAGTTCGGTGTCGGTGCTCGATGCGATGGAAATCCTCGGCCCGGACCTGACCCGTTTCCGTCTGCGCCAGGCCCTCGACCTGCTCGGTGGCGTGTCGAAGAAGGAAAACAAGGAGTGGGAAAAACTGTTGGGCAATATCGCCTGAACAGCGTTTGATGCCGTGTAGGAGCTGCCGAAGGCTGCGATCTTTTGATCTCGCACTTCGGCGTTCCCCAAAAGATCGCAGGCTTCGCCAGCTCCTACGGGCCTGCGTTCTTTCCCAAGCCCCCGGTTTTTCGGGGGGAGGGCGGTAAGTGATTGTTATGTCGGCAAAAAATTTTGAAATATTTTAAAAATAAGTTTGACAGCCTTCCGATGCGCCATTAAGATTCGCCCCGTCCTCAGCGATGAGGGGCTATAGCTCAGCTGGGAGAGCGCTTGCATGGCATGCAAGAGGTCGACGGTTCGATCCCGTCTAGCTCCACCAATTTACACTTCAAGGTCTGGCCACACCGGCCTTGAAGCGATCAACACTCAGCGTTGATCAGTTGTATAGAAGGGTTTGCGTCCCCTTCGTCTAGTGGCCTAGGACACCGCCCTTTCACGGCGGTAACAGGGGTTCGAGTCCCCTAGGGGACGCCAGTTTTACAGAAGCAGTGTCGCAAGATGCTGCTCCGCCGCCAGGCGATAAATCGGGGCTATAGCTCAGCTGGGAGAGCGCTTGCATGGCATGCAAGAGGTCAACGGTTCGATCCCGTTTAGCTCCACCAATTTTACAGTTCAAGGTCTGGCCACACCGGCCTTGAATCGATCAGCGCTCAGCGCTGGTCAGTGTATAGAAGGGTTTGTGTCCCCTTCGTCTAGTGGCCTAGGACACCGCCCTTTCACGGCGGTAACAGGGGTTCGAGTCCCCTAGGGGACGCCACGATTACCCGCTCTGCGGGATTTATAAGGGTCATTCAATTATTGAATGGCCCTTTTGTTTGTCTGGCGTTTGGCCAATTCTCCTTTTTCTTCAAAACTGTTCTTCAGACCAGCGGTCACAGCCATGACTTGCGCAAATTTATTATGCGAATAATATTCTAGTCGTAATATTCGGAGGCAACGATGAACGATAAAAAAGCTCAAACCCGCGAACGCATCCTCAAGGCTGCCAGTGCAGCGCTGATCCAGCGCGGCCCGGCCGAGCCGAGTGTGGGCGAAGTGATGGGCGCGGCCGGTCTGACGGTCGGCGGCTTCTACGCACACTTTGAAAGCAAGGACGCGATGATGCTGGAAGCGTTCAAGCAGCTGCTCGGCCACCGCCGTGAGCTGATTGCCGACATGGATGCCGAGTTGACCGGTGAAGAGCGCCGCGCCTTGGTGGCGGCGTTTTACCTGTCGCGCAAACACCGTGATTCCTCAGGCTCGGCGTGCCCGATCCCGGCTTCGATCGGTGAGCTGGGGCGTCTGCCGGAAGAATTCCGTGTGGCGTTGAATGAGCATGTGGAACTGATGGTCGCGCAGTTGGCGGCCAGCCCGGAAGACACCGACAAAGCCTTGGCCGACATGGCCTTGATGGTCGGTGGTTTGGCCCTGGCCCGGGCGTTGGGGCCAGGCGAGTTGTCCGATCGATTGCTGCGCGCCGCCAAATCAGCGGTGCTATGACCTGAAGGCAAAATGGCCTGAGGAGTGGAGCGATGAGCACGTTAAAGTGGGTTCGTGGCGTTAATGGCACCTTGGGTTGGGTCGCACCGCACATGGTCGCGAGCAAAATGCGCCTGGCATTCATGACGCCGCGCACGTTCGCACCCCGTGACTGGGAGTTGCCGCTGCTGGCAAAATCCGAGCGCATCACCTTGCGCTTCGGCCTCTCGGCGTTGCGCTGGGGGCAGGGCCCGACGGTCTTGCTGATGCACGGTTGGGAAGGTCGGCCGACCCAGTTCGCCAGCCTGATCACCGCGCTGGTGGACGCCGGTTACACCGTCGTGGCGCTGGATGGCCCGGCCCACGGTCGCTCACCGGGTCGCGAGGCCAATGTGGTGCTGTTCGCCCGGGCCATGCTCGAAGCGGCAGCCGAATTGCCGCCACTGCAAGCGGTCATTGGCCACTCCATGGGCGGCGCCAGTGCCATGCTCGCCGTACAGTTGGGATTGCGCACTGAAACCCTGGTCACGATTGCTGCGCCGGCGCGGATTCTCGGCGTGCTGCGTGGGTTCGCCCGTTATGTGCGACTGCCGCCCAAAGCCCGTTCGGCGTTCATCCGTCAGGTCGAGAAAGACGTCGGCATGCGCGCGGCCACCCTGGATGTTGCGCACTATCAACTCGATATGCCGGGGCTGATCGTCCACGCCGAAGACGATTGCTATGTGCAAGCCAAAGAGTCCCAGATGATCCACGAAGCCTGGTTCGACAGCCGACTGCTGCGCCTGGAAGAGGGCGGCCATCAGCGTGTGCTGGCAGACCCTCGGGTGATTGATGGGGTGCTATCACTGCTGTCAGGGCGCAGCCTTCAAGCACGGCAATCGGCCTGAGCATCCGTTACACTGCGCCGGTCGAATTTATCTGACCGGGAGTCGGGCATGGGCTGGGATCGGGCAACGCCATTTATCATTGATCTGGAAGTCGGCGCCGAGGACATCGACGGGCTGGGCCACGCGAACAACGCGGTGTACGTGACCTGGCTCGAACGCTGCGCCTGGCGCCACTCGCAACGGCTCGGCCTGGACCTGGTCGAGTACCGTCGGCTGGATCGGGCGATGGCCGTGGTGCGCCACGAGATCGATTACCTCGCCGCTGCCTATGAAGGCGATGAGTTGCAATTGGCGACCTGGATCGTCGATTGGGACCAGCGCCTGAAAATGACCCGCCACTTCCAGCTCAAGCGCCCCAGTGACAACACCACGCTGCTGCGCGCCCAGACCACCTTCGTCTGCATCGAACTGTCCACCGGCAAGCCCAAACGCATGCCGGCGGAATTTATCGAAGGTTATGGCCCGGCGTTGCCAATTCCGTCGTAGGTTGTCTGGGCGGGCCTCTTCGCGGGCAAGCCTCGCTCCTACAGATGTGTGTCGTACGCCCAATTTGCATACGCCGCAAAACCTGTAGGAGCGAGGCTTGCCCGCGAAGGCGTCATCACAATCGCCACCGCCCCGTCTGACGAAATACCTTCTACGCGCCGAAACCAGTAAACTGCCGCACGTTTTTCGTTGAGTGTGTTTTCCATGCAAATTGCTTTGGCGCCCATGGAGGGGTTGGTCGACAACATCCTGCGGGACGTGCTGACCCGCGTCGGCGGTATCGATTGGTGCGTGACCGAATTCATTCGGATCAACGATCAACTGCTCACGCCGGCCTATTACCACAAGTTTGGCCCTGAGCTGCTGACCGGTGCCCGCACTGCGTCCGGCGTACCGCTGCGCGTGCAGTTGCTCGGTTCCGATCCGGTGTGCCTGGCGGAAAACGCGGCGCTGGCTTGCGAGTTGGGTTCCGAAGTCATCGACCTGAACTTCGGCTGCCCGGCCAAGACCGTCAACAAGTCCCGTGGCGGCGCGGTGTTGCTCAAAGAACCTGAGCTGCTCAACCAGATCGTCGAAACCGTGCGTCGCGCGGTGCCTGCGCATATCCCGGTCACCGCCAAGATGCGCCTGGGTTTCGACAGCCCGGACGGCGCGCTGGTCTGCGCCACGGCCCTGGCCGAAGGCGGCGCGGCGCACATCGTGGTGCACGCGCGGACCAAAACCGACGGCTACAAACCGCCCGCCCACTGGGAATGGATTCCGCGGGTGCAGGACGTGGTCAAGGTCCCGGTATTCGCCAACGGCGACATCTGGAGCGTCGAAGACTGGCGCCGCTGCCGCGAGATCAGCGGTGTCGAAGACATCATGCTTGGTCGTGGCCTGGTGTCGCGCCCGGACCTGGCCCGGCAAATCGCCGCCGCGCGCGCCGGTGAAGAAGTGGTCGAGATGACCTGGGCCGAGCTGCTGCCGTTGATTCAGGACTTCTGGCTGCAAGCCAAGGCGCAGATGACGCCGCGCCAATCGCCGGGTCGCCTGAAGCAATGGCTGGCAATGCTGACTCGCAATTATCCGGAAGCGGTCGAGCTGTTTACCGTGCTGCGGCGTGAAACTGAGCTGGATCAGGTCTCCCGTTTATTGGGTCTGCGGGTCGCCGAAGCCGCCTGAAAAAAATCTGCAAAAAGTCTCTTGAAATGCAATCAGCGGTCCCTATCTAAGGGTTACGCGATGCCGAATCCGGGTCGCGGAGACAAAAAAACTTGCTGATATGTTTTCAGGAGATTTGAATCATGACGACTGCATTTTCCATGGCACCACTGTTCCGTTCCTCGGTAGGTTTCGATCGTTTCAACGACCTGTTCGAAACCGCCTTGCGCAACGAGCCAGGCAGCACCTATCCACCTTACAACGTGGAAAAACACGGCGATGACCAATACCGCATTGTTGTAGCGGCCGCTGGGTTCCAGGAAGAAGACCTGGAACTGCAAGTGGAAAAAGGTGTGCTCACCATCAGTGGCGGTAAACGTGACGCGACCGAAGACGTCACCTATCTGTACCAAGGCATCGCACAGCGTGCCTTCAAACTGTCTTTCCGTCTGGCGGACCATATCGAAATCAAGGCTGCCGGCCTGAGCAACGGTTTGTTGAGCATCGACCTGTTGCGGGTCATTCCGGAAGAGGCGAAAGCCAAACGCATCCCGATCAACGGGACGCAAAAACCAGCGCTGCAGCACTGAGTCATTCGAAGACACACATTCGTCTGAACAGGCTGTAACCCGCTGAATGAAGGCCCCGACCTGTCGGGGCCTTTTTGTGTCCGGGGAAAAAACAGCCCTGTAGGCTTTGCCGCCTTGCGACGGTTTCTCTACAATCCGCGGCAGTTTGCCGACTCCCATTCTGCCTGGTCGGCCCGGAGCTTTTTTTCATGGACGAGCTACAACAGCGCTGGCTGTGCGGTCTTTCCGCGCCAATGGTCGCCCTCAATCCGCGTGCCGGATACGACGAGCCCGCGTTCTATTCCGGCCCGGAATATATCGACCTGCAATGCAGCTGGGGCATTGATGACCGGCCGCAATTGTTGGGCATGCTCGAAAGAATGACCGATGACGGTCACGCCACACGCCTCAAAGAGGCGTATCGCTCATGGCAACGCTGTTTGCCCAGTGAGTGGCAGGCGTTGCTCCAGACGCTGGAACCCCGCGAGCGCATCTTGCATGAGTTTGCCAGCCGTACCTTCGAGGGCTGCGGCTCGGGGGGTATCCAGGCGTGGGATCTGGGGCGCATGGGGTTTCTGTTGCGGTGTGGCGTGCGCAATCAGTGGATCGATCTCGCCGAAAGTCTCTGGCTGCATTGGCGCCTGGCCGTCAGGGCGCAATATCACTACGACGACTGGTATTCCTATTTCAACGGATTTCTCACCGGTCGCGCCTTCTGGGGCTGCCTGAGCAGCAGCGACGATACCCTGGCTTACGAACTGGACCGACAAGGTGAGTTTTCGAGCAGTCTGCGTATCGCTCGCGGCCTGGGCCGGAACATGCCCGCTTTCCTGGCCGACTTGCCTTGGCATCTGGAGCTTGATCCGCCGCAGCGCCCGGCATCCTTAGGGGAGTTCGACTGGTCATGAGTTGCTGGATTCGTCTGGGCATAGAGCCCACCAAAGACCAGGCACTGATCCGGGATGCCTACCGCGCGCGTCTGCCGCAGCATCACCCGGAAAGTGATCCCGAAGGCTTCCAGGCATTGCGTGAAGCCTATGAAAGCGCCAACCGTTTCGCCCGGCAGGAAGAGGACGAAACGGAAGAGGAGGCTGGCGCCCCTGAGATGCCGCAGACCATCGTGGATTTCTACGCGCTGCTCGAAGACCCGGCGCGACGTTTCAATCCGCAGGCCTGGCAAGCCTTCGTCAAAGCTTTGGATCTATTGCCGCTGGACGCCCTCGATGACCTCAGTTGGGGTCTGTTCCATCCATTGGCCAACGCCGGTCCGCTGTCCTACCGCTGCGCGAATCTGTTGGCGCAACGGCTGGCCTGGGAGCAGCAGTTGATGGAACTGGAGTTCGACCAGGCGAAAGAAGTCGAAGCGTTCCTGCAACGCATCAAGGGCCCGGACCCGTTCGACACGACGCTGATGGACGATTGGCCCGAGCCTGCGCAGTTGGAAACCCTCTGGTATGCCCGCAGCCTCGACTACATCTTCCAGCATCGTCCTCTGCGTGAGTTCGTAGACTTTGCCAGCCACCACACCTGTTTGCCGCTGCCGGCCGATGACGCATTTATCCAGCGCCTGCTGGTGCAGTTCACTCAGGCGGGTATCGGCGGTCCCGGTCTGCGGCAATGGTGCGTCGAACAGCAGGCACAAGCCCCGGACGATGCCGACTGGCTGTATTTATTGGCGTGCCAGAACAGCTTGGCGGGCCTGGAAGATCAGGCGTTGCCTGGCTGGATCCGGCTCTGGCAGGAACATCGCCACCCCAAGGCCGAAAGCCGTTTGCTGGAGCTGTGCGCCAAGCGTCAGCCGGACTTTGTGGCACTGCTGATCCAGGCTTTTGACCGTCTGGAGCATTTCAGCGACTGGCCTGCTGACCTCGCCGATGTCAGCCAAACCTATGGCAGCCCTTCACAACGTCCCGAGACGCTGGCGCGCTGGCTTGGGGTCGGGCAACTCGACCTGCAAGGCTTTACGGCCGCTTTTGTCGATTGGCGGATGACCGGGGATGAACTGCCGCTGCTGGCCTTGCTGCTGGGCGATGCTGCGGATTCCCGTCTGCAAGAGCTGTACCGGCATGCCTGGGCGTTGCACCGTGGCGATGTGGGGTTGCTGCAACAGATACTCGATGAACCGCAGCCGCTCGATGCCCTCGAAAGCCTGGTGTTGAGCGGGTTCAAGTATCAGGCCGAACAGCAACTGTGCTGGCTGAATCAGGCGCCCATCCCGTTGGCGATGAAGGCCTTCCTCGGCAGCCGTTCGGTTCAGCCGCAATTGGCCGAAGAATTGAAAAAGGACAAACCGCACGACATTTGCCGCCTCTGGCTGCGCAGGCTGCGGCCTTACGATACGTCCGCTCTGGTGCGGATCGATCAGGCATTTGATCTGCAAGACGCGCAAGCGGACGTGGACCTGCGCGGTGTGAGCCTGCTGGCCCAGTTGGAGCAGCGCGAAATGCTATTGCCGCCGATTGGCCAAGGCGAGGCGGTGTGGCAATGGCACGCGCAAACCATGTTCCTGCTGGCGTTGCTCGATCAGCCGGAACGTTGGCTGGCGTTGATCGATTCAAGCTGCCTGGAGCGGCTCGACGTCAACCCGGCGCATCCCCTGAGTCGGCTCCAACCGCTGCTGCGGCGTTTGCAACGCGAGCAAGGCAGTTGCAGCGGTTTGCTGGGCTGGTTGCAAGCCAGCGATCCGGTGCATGGCTTGCTCGTGCAGAAGCTGTTCAATGTGCAACAGGCCCTCGACAGCGCGACGCTGCCGGGTAATGCGCAACTCTACACCTGCATCGAAAGTGATCCTGATGCCTGCGGCGAAGAGGTGTTGGGCCTGATGCTGCTCTGGGGCGTGCTGTACCAGGATCCGAGCCTGAACGCCGAGCAGCACCGCGCGCTGTTGCAATCCATCGCCGCCGTCAGTTGCGAAGATGACTGGTTCGAAGGGTTCCGCAATGGCTTGATCAAGGGCGAGCCGGTGTGGCCGCCTGAGAAAGTGTTGGAAGATTTCGGTGTCGAGAAACTGGTGGTTTATTCACTCCTCGATACGCTGAAAAGCCTGGTCCGTTATGGCGCGGCGGGCGTGCCGCGGACCAAGGTGCTGACAATCCTGCAGTACGGCAAGGACAACACCGAGAACAGCGTGGGCCTGCGCCTGGCGCTCACGGCCCTGTTGTCCTGGACCGAACGCCTGCTGCTGGCCCACAGCGACACTCGCCCTGTGCCGGCCACGGCGTTCTGGCGCCTCGGTTCCCGACTGGGGCGCAAGGCGTTTTTCTGGCAAGTGCTGGGGTGTGTGCTGATCACCCCGTACCTGGCGTTGATGAGCGGTACGGCGCTCTCTGGTTTTGGCGTGTTGCTGCTGGGTGCCGCGTTGTTGCTCGGCGCGATCCTGCGTCGCCTGCATGACATGGGGCGCGGGATTCCCACACTGCTGATTTTTGGCTGCCTGTCACCGGTGCTGCCGTTTATGCCGTTGCTGTTGTTCGGCTTTCCCGGCGACAAACTGCCCAACCGCTACGGCGTGCCGCCGGACAGCGGCGGTGCAGACACCTTGTCCGGCGGTTTGCAGATGGCTTTGCGGCGACTTAACAACTAAAGGCGCAGTTCATCAAGGGCCTTATTGAGCTGTGAACGATGGCTGGCAATCTGCACCGATTGCTGGCCACCGAGCACGGCGGTAAAGGTATCCAGCCAATCGGCAATTTGCTCGCGCTCTTCCCCCAGGCTTTGCGCCCAGGCCCGCTCCAGGCGTGCCAGCAAGGTGCGGTTGGGCAGGGCGTCGCGCGGGTGGATTTTCAGGGCGCTGAGCCGTTCATGGCTGTTTTGCCGCGACTGCGGGTCGAGGCCGGTGGGGCTGCGGTCGATGCTGTGGCTGTGGCGTTCGCCGCTGGCCAGCAGCGTGACGTCGACTTCGAGCAAGCCGTTGATGTCGTAGCTGAAGCGCACATCCAGGGCCTGGGTCTGCTCACTGGGTGTCAGCGCGACGTCGAAGGCATCGATGTAAATATTGTCCCGCACCCACGGCCGCTCGCCCTGATAGACCTCAATGCGGATCTGGGTTTGCTGGGGATGAGTCGTGTAGAAACGCTTGACCCTGGACGTCGGGATCACCGTATTGCGCTCGATGATCGGCGAGAAAGCGCCGCTGACGTCTTCACCGCGATTGGTCGAGATGCCCAGGGTGTAGGGGCAGACGTCGGTCAGGATCAGTTCTTCGATGGCGCTGTCGCGAGCCTTGCACGCGGCCTGGGTGGCTGCGCCCAGCGCGACAATCGTGTCCGGGTCGAGATGACGATAGGGCAGGCGCCCGAACAGCGTGGCGACCATTTGCTGCACGGCCGGCATCCGCGTGGCGCCGCCGACCATCACCAGGCTGTCGAGGTCCCGGGGCTTGAGCCGCGCATCGCGCAGCGCTTGCTCGATGGGCGCGCGTAACCGGGCCAGCAGTGGCTCCCAGATTTTCAACGCCTCGGCTTCATCCAGCGACCATTCGCGCAATGCGCCAGCGCCGTTCCAGCTCAGGTGCTGAGTGCCTTCGTTGAGATTGCATTTGAGTTGTTCCAGGGCATCGCCGAGGCTGGCCAGGCCTTGGCCATCGAGCATGGGCGGGGTGAGTTGCCAGTCTTTCAGGCAGGCCTGCAACAACGCCGCCGTGAAGTCTTCGCCACCGAGGAAGTTGTCGCCGGTGGAGGCATGTACCTCGATCAACGGCAGGGCGTATTCCAGCACCGTGACGTCGAAGGTGCCTCCGCCCAGGTCGAAAATCAGCGTGCGCTCGAACTTCTGCTCATGCAGCCCGTACGCCATGGCGGCGGCAGTCGGTTCGTTGATCAGCCGCGACACTGTCAGGCCGGCCAATTCGGCGGCAAACAGCGTGCGCTTGCGTTGCTCGTCGCTGAAATACGCCGGTACCGAAATCACCGCCTCGTGCACCGGGTGGCCGAGCCAGGCTTCGGCGTCTTGCTTGAGCGAACCGATCACCAGTGCCGAGAGTTCTTCCGGGCTGAACGGGCGCCCGCCCAGTTCAAATTGCTTGTCGCTGCCCATGAAACGCTTGAACGCCGCCACCGTACGTTCCGGGTGGGTGGTCAGGCGCGCGCGGGCAGCCTTGCCCACCAGAATGCTGTCGTCTTCATCGAGGCTGACCACGGACGGGGTGAGGACATCGCCGAGGGCGTTGGGAATCAACTGCGCCCGACCGTCCTGCCAGACGGCGATCAGGCTGTTGGTGGTCCCAAGGTCGATACCCAGCAAGGCCGGGCGGGGGAGGGTTGCATCCTGCATGGTTGATCTCTTTGAGGCGGCGCAAAAAACGCGACCCTACAGGCTGAGAGAAAAACTGGCAATTCCCGGGATTTATTTGAGCAACGTCTGAAACGCCTCCACCGGTAATGGCTGGCTGTGCAGGTAGCCTTGATACAAATGGCAACCCAATCCCTGCAGAAATTCCAGTTGATCCGGCGTCTCCACCCCTTCGGCAATCACTTCCAGTGCCAGGCTGCGGGCCATGGCGACGATGGCGCGGATGATTTCCGCGTCGTTGGGGTCGGTGGTCGCGTCGCGGATGAAGGACTGGTCGATTTTCAGCGTGTCCACCGGCAGGCGCTTGAGGTAGGTCAGCGATGAATAACCGGTGCCGAAGTCGTCCATGGCAAAGCTCACACCGAGTTTTTTCAGGCGGCGCATTTTATTGATGGTGTCTTCCAGGTTCTGGATGACGATGCCTTCGGTGATTTCCAGTTTCAACAGCGAGCAGGGCAGGCCATGGCTGCTGAGGCTGCGCTCGATGCGTTCGACAAAGTCGTTCTGCCGGAATTGTCGCGGGCTGATGTTCACGCACAAGCTGAAGTTGAGCGGGTCGATCAGTTGTTTGGCGATCAGGTGTTTGAAGGCCGCGCAGGCTTCGTCGAGAATCCAGGTCCCGACCTCCAGAATCAGCCCGCTGTCTTCCAGCACCTTGATGAACTCGGTGGGCGATTGCGCACCGAGTTCCGGGTGGTTCCAGCGCACCAGGGCTTCGGCGCCGATGATGCGGTTGTCCTGGGCATCGACTTGCGGTTGGTAATGCACACTGAATTCGCCCCGGGACAGGGCCAGGCGCAGGTCGGTTTCCATGCGCAACCGCTCGCTGGCGGCCTTCTGCATGGTGTTGTGGTACATCTGCGTGGTGTTGCGCCCCGAATCCTTGGCCCGGTACAGGGCGATGTCTGCACGCTTGAGCAAATCGGTCGGGGTCGAGCCGTGATCGGGAATCAGCGCGATGCCAATGCTCGGCGTGACTTGCAGGCGCTGGCCGTCGAGGAACATCGGTTCCGAGAGCAATTCGCGCAGGGTGTCTGCCAGGTCCCGCACCTGCTCGCTGACCTCGCTGCGCGAACCTTCCAGGCCGCTGAGCAGCACCACGAACTCGTCACCGCCGAGCCGCGCCACGGTGTCTTCCATGCGCACACTGGCTTCGAGTCGCGCAGTGATGATCTTCAGCACCGTGTCGCCCACCGGGTGCCCGAGGGAGTCGTTGATGTGCTTGAAGTGGTCGAGGTCGAGGAACATCAAGGCGCCACGCAGGTTGTGGCGTTTGAGCAGGGCGATCTGCTGGCTCAGGCGATCCATCAGCAGTGCGCGGTTGGGCAGGTTGGTCAGCGGGTCGTGGTAGGCCAGATGCCGGATTTGCGCCTCGGCGTTCTTCAACAGGCTGACATCCCGGGCAGTCAGCAGCAGGCATGCGGTCTCGTTGAGGGTGATCGGTTCCACCGAGACTTCGACGGTGAGCAGATCCCCGCGTTTGTTGCGCCCGAGCATTTCCTGGTGGTGCACACGGCCCTTGATTTGCAGCTCCGCCAGCAGCGATGAGCGCTGTTTCTCTTCAGCCCAGATGCCGACCTGATACACGGTCTTGCCCACCACTTCATCGGCGCGGTAACCGGTCAGGCGGCAGAAACCGTCGTTGACCTCCAGATAACGCCCGGTGTCGCGCTCGGTGATGGTGATGGCGTCGGGGCTGGAGTGGAACGCCTTGGCGAATTTCTCTTCGCTGGCCTTGAGCGCCGCTTCCGAACGCTGTTGCTGGGTGATATCGCGTAAGGTGGTGACGATGCAGGGCTGCTCGCCGACGCTGATCTGCCGGCTGGAAATCACGCAGGTCAGGGATTGCCCGTCCTTGTGCTGGACGATGATCGCCACGTTGTTCAGGCCCTGTTCGCGGATCACCTGTTCAATGCGTTGCAAGCTCTTTGCCGACGCGTCCCACAGGCCTATTTCATCGGCGCTGCGGCCAATCACGTCGGCGGCGGTCCAGCCGAAAATCTGGGTGAAGCTGGAGTTGATTTCGATGAACTGGCCGCTATCCTGGCGCGTGACGCAGATCGGGTCCGGGCTGACCTGGAACAGCGTGGCGAATTTCTCCTCCGAGGCCACCAATAGCTGCTCGCGCTCGACCTGATCGGTGATGTCCAGCAAGGTGCCGGCCATCCGCAGCGGCACGCCGTTTTCATCGCGATAGAGCCGGGCGCGGCTTTCCAGGAAGCGCGAACTGCCGTCGGGCAATTGCACGCGATACGTCAACTGATAATTGCCGGCCGGGCCTTCGCGCAGGCTGCGGTAGGCGTTGCGCATGCTGTCCCGTTCCTCGCCGGGCACGCCTTCGAAAAATTCATCGAAGGCTTCGTGAAACGGCTTGGGCTCCATGCCGTGCAACTGCGCCGCCCGCGCCGAGCCGTAGAGCATGCCGCTGGGAATGTGCCAGTCCCAGGTGCCGAGTTGTGCCGAATCCAGGGCCAGGTCGAGGCGTTCCTGGCTGTCCTTGAGCGCATGTTCGGCGGCTTTGCGTTCGGTGGTGTCGAGGAAGGTGCTCAGCAAGTACGGTTGGCCTTCGAGCTCGACCTTTTGCGCGCTGAGGATACCGTCGTGAACCTGGCCATTGCTGGCGCGAAACTGCACTTCCATGCTGATCAGTTCGCCCTTGGCCTTGGTCGCCTTGACCAGCACCGCCCGTTGCTCGGGATGTACCCACAGGCCCAGTTCCAGGGTGGTACGGCCAATCACGCTTTGCACCGGCCAGCCGAACAGGCTTTCGAAATATTGATTGGCCTCGCTGATCAGGCCATCTTCCTGGCGGGTCAGCAACACCATGTTCGGGCACAGGTGGAACAGCGTGGCGAAACGCTTTTCGGAGCTGCTCAGGGCTTGTTCGCGTTGGCGCTGGTGGGTGATTTCCCGGATCACCCCGATCATTCGCGGCCGACCGTGTTTGTCCGGCAACAGGCTGCCGTTGATCTCCAGCCAGTGCAGGCTGCCGTCGGGCCAGCGGATGCGGTGGTGCATCGCCTGTTCCAGCGGCGCGCCGGCAATCACCTGATGAAATGCGCGGATGGTTTTCGCCCGGTCTTCCGGGGGCAGCAGGTCGAGGTATTCCAGATCCGCCGGCAAAGGTTGCTTGGGATCGAAGCCGAACAGCGCCTGGGTGCCCCGGGACCAACTGATCTGCCCGCGTTCGATGTCCCAATACCAGGCGCCCAGGCGCGCACCGTTGAGCGCGGCCAGTAACTGCGGCGCGCTTTCCCAGCTCTGCTCGGACCGCTGCGGGTCAATGGCCTGAATACGCGGCATCGGCGGAATACGGTCAACAGATTTGGGCATTGGCAGCAGGCCTTGGGCTGAATGGGGCGTTAGGCACGGGGGTTTGCAGCTCTATAGGAGTAGCACAAGTTAGCCGTGGGTCCCTGGCAGATCAATTTGTGCATCCAGCAGGGCCATAAAGGCGCGTGCCGCATTCGAAAGCGTCCTTTCCGTGTGCAGGATATAGCCTAGCTCGCGAGTGAGTTGTATGCCCGGCAAAGGTATGCGCGCCACCTGTTCATCAAGCATGGTGCGTGGCAAAACGCTCCAGGCCAGGCCGATCGAGACCATCATCTTGATCGTTTCCAGATAATTTGTGCTCATGGCGATGTTCGGCGTCAGGCCCTGGGCCTCGAACAGGCGCTGGACGATGTGATGAGTAAACGTGTTGCCGCCGGGGAACACCGCCGGGTGCAGGGCGATGTCCGCGAGGGTGACCGGGCCGTTGCTGATCAACGAATGCTCCGGGGCCACCACGAAATCCAGCGGGTCGTCCCACACCGGCGTCGCCTTGACCAACGCGTGGGGCTCGGGGGCAAGCGTGATGACTGCCAGTTCCGCACGGCCATGCAGGATTTCTTCGTAGGCCACTTCCGAATCGAGGAACTGAATATCCAGCGCCACTTGTGGGTAACGCCGGGTGAATTCCCTTAATAAGGGCGGCAAGCGGTGCAGGCCGATGTGGTGACTGGTGGCCAGGGTCAGGCGGCCGCTGACTTCGCCGGTGAGGTTAGTCAGGGCGCGACGGGTGTCGTCCAGCACGTTGAGAATCTGATAGGCCCGGGGCAGCAGGGCGCGACCGGCCTCGGTCAGGCCGACTTCACGACCCAGGCGATCAAACAATCGCACCTTCAGTTGCTGTTCCAGCCCGGCAATCCGCTTGCTGATCGCCGGTTGGGTCAGGTGCAGCCGCTCGCCAGCGCCGGAGAAGCTGCCGGTCTCGGCAATCGCGATAAAAGCGTTGAGGTTGGCCAGATCCATTGTGGTATTCCAGTTGGTTATCCAAAGCATAAAAAATATGAATTTGAGTTATTTAATGTAACCCCCTAGGATCGACCTCACAAGCCAAGGGGTTATTGAACCGCTGCACAACCCAAGGCATAGAAAATAGAAGCAAGCTGATGAGGACCGTCTGATGGCCGGCAAAACGCTTTACGACAAGCTCTGGGATTCCCATGAAGTGAAACGGCGCGACGATGGGTCGTCGCTGATCTACATCGATCGCCACATCATCCATGAAGTGACCTCGCCCCAAGCTTTCGAAGGCCTGCGCCTGGCCGGGCGCAAGCCTTGGCGTGTCGACTCGATCATCGCTACCCCGGACCACAACGTGCCGACCACCCCGGATCGCAAGGGCGGGATCGAAGCGATCACCGACCAGGTCTCGCGTTTGCAGGTTCAGACCCTCGATGACTATTGCGACGAATACGGCATCACCGAGTTCAAAATGAACGACGTGCGCCAGGGCATCGTTCACGTGATCGGCCCGGAGCAGGGCGCGACCTTGCCGGGCATGACCGTGGTCTGCGGCGACTCGCACACTTCGACCCACGGCGCGTTTGGCGCCTTGGCTCACGGCATCGGCACTTCCGAGGTGGAGCATGTGTTCGCCACCCAGTGCCTGGTCGCCAAGAAAATGAAAAACATGCTCGTCTCGGTCGAAGGCAAGTTGCCGTTCGGCGTGACTGCCAAGGACATCGTCCTCGCGGTGATCGGCAAGATCGGCACCGCCGGCGGTAACGGCCACGCCATCGAGTTCGCTGGCAGCGCGATTCGCGACTTGTCCATCGAAGGCCGCATGACCATTTGCAACATGTCCATCGAAGCCGGTGCGCGTGTTGGCTTGGTAGCCGCCGACGAAAAAACCGTGGAATACGTCAAGGGCCGTCCATTCGCCCCGAAAGGCGCGGAATGGGATATGGCCGTCGAAGCCTGGAAAGACCTGGTTTCCGATGCTGATGCGGTGTTCGACACCGTGGTTGAACTTGACGCGACCCAGATCAAGCCGCAAGTCAGCTGGGGCACTTCGCCCGAGATGGTGTTGGCGGTTGATCAGAACGTGCCGGACCCGGCGAAGGAAATGGACCTGGTCAAACGCGGCTCCATCGAACGCGCCCTGAAATACATGGGTTTGAGCGCCAATCAGGCGATCACCGATATTCAGCTGGATCGCGTGTTCATCGGCTCCTGCACCAACTCGCGGATCGAAGACCTGCGCGCCGCGGCTGTGATTGCCAAGGGCCGCAAAGTCGCCTCGACCATCAAGCAAGCCATCGTGGTGCCGGGCTCGGGCCTGGTCAAGGCGCAAGCCGAGGCCGAAGGCCTGGACAAGATTTTCCTCGAAGCCGGTTTCGAGTGGCGTGAACCGGGCTGCTCGATGTGCCTGGCGATGAACCCGGACCGCCTGGAGTCGGGCGAGCACTGCGCCTCGACCTCCAACCGCAACTTCGAAGGGCGTCAGGGCGCCGGTGGCCGTACGCACCTGGTCAGCCCGGCGATGGCCGCTGCCGCTGCCGTCAACGGTCGTTTCATCGACGTTCGCGAACTGATCTGAGGAACCGCACATGAGAGCTTTTACCCAACACACCGGTTTGGTCGCGCCATTGGACCGGGCCAACGTCGACACCGACCAGATCATTCCGAAGCAGTTCTTGAAGTCGATCAAGCGCACCGGTTTTGGCCCGAACCTGTTTGACGAGTGGCGTTACCTGGACGTGGGCTATGCCTACCAGGACAACTCCAAGCGGCCGCTGAACAAGGATTTCGTGCTCAACGCCGAACGTTACCAAGGCGCCAGCGTGTTGCTGGCCCGGGAGAACTTCGGTTGCGGTTCCAGCCGTGAGCACGCGCCGTGGGCCCTGGAAGAGTACGGTTTCCGCAGCATCATCGCGCCGAGCTACGCCGACATTTTCTACAACAACAGCTTCAAGAACGGCTTGCTGCCGATCATCTTGAGCGACGCTGAAGTGGATGAGCTGTTCCAGCAGGTTGAAGCGAATCCTGGCTACCAGTTGACGGTCGACCTGCAAGCCCAGACCGTGACCCGGCCGGATGGCAAGGTCTATCACTTTGAGCTGGATGAATTCCGCAAGCATTGCCTGGTGAATGGTCTGGACGATATCGGCCTGACCTTGATGGATCACGAGGCGATTGCGTCGTTTGAAAGCAAGCACCGGGCGAGTCAGCCTTGGTTGTTTCGCGATGTTTGATTTTGTGTAAGGCCGGATGACGCCTTCGCGGGCAAGCCTCGCTCCTACAAGGGATCGCATTTCAACTGTAGGAGCGAGGCTTGCCCGCGAAGAGGCCCGCCCAGACGCCACAAGACTTCACCCCAAAAAAAGGAAGTTTCCCATGACCCAGCACAGCCAAGTCGTACAAAAGCAATTCGGTGAACAGGCCTCGGCCTACCTGAGCAGCGCCGTTCACGCTCAAGGCACCGAATTCGCACTGCTACAGGCTGAACTGGCCGGGCAGGGCGACGCCCGCGTGCTGGACCTGGGTTGCGGCGCCGGTCACGTGAGTTTTCACGTGGCTTCGCTGGTCAAGGAAGTGGTGGCTTACGACCTGTCCCAGCAGATGCTCGACGTGGTGGCCGCCGCGGCGACTGATCGTGGTTTCAGTAATATCACCACGGTCAACGGTGCCGCCGAGCGCCTGCCGTTCGCCGATGGCGAGTTCGACTTCGTGTTCAGCCGTTATTCGGCGCACCATTGGAGCGATCTTGGTTTGGCCCTGCGGGAAGTGCGCCGGGTGCTGAAGCCGGGCGGGGTAGCGGCGTTTGTCGATGTGTTGTCGCCGGGCAGTCCGTTGTTCGACACCTACCTGCAAAGCGTCGAAGTGCTGCGCGACACCAGCCATGTGCGTGATTATTCCGCCGGCGAGTGGTTGCGTCAGGTCAGCGAAGCGGGGTTGCATACTCGCAGCACCACCCGTCAGCGACTGCGTCTGGAGTACACCTCGTGGGTGGAACGCATGCGCACGCCCGACGTGATGCGCGGGGCGATCCGCGTGTTGCAGCAGTCGATGGGCAATGAAGTGCGCGAATATTTTGAGATTGAAGCCGATGGTTCGTTTAGTACCGATGTACTGGTGCTGATGGCAGAACGATAGAATTTTTCCGGGCGCGCCCAAGGCGCACCGACTGATGACATGAGGAAAGCATGAGCAAGCAGATTCTGATTCTCCCAGGTGACGGTATTGGCCCGGAAATCATGGCCGAAGCAGTCAAGGTGCTGGAACTGGCCAACACCCAGTACAACCTGGGCTTCGAGCTGAGCCACGACGTGATCGGCGGCGCTGCCATCGACAAGCACGGCGTGCCACTGGCCGACGAAACCCTGGATCGCGCCCGCGCGGCCGACGCCGTACTGCTGGGCGCCGTGGGCGGCCCGAAATGGGACACCATCGAGCGTGACATCCGCCCTGAGCGCGGTCTGCTGAAGATTCGCGCGCAACTGGGCCTGTTCGGCAACCTGCGCCCGGCGATCCTGTATCCGCAACTGGCCGAGGCTTCCAGCCTGAAGCCGGAAATCGTCGCGGGTCTGGACATCCTGATCGTCCGTGAGCTGACCGGCGGCATCTACTTCGGCGCGCCACGTGGCACCCGCGTCCTGGAAAACGGCGAGCGCCAGGCCTACGACACCCTGCCTTACAGCGAAAGCGAGATTCGCCGTATCGCCCGGGTCGGTTTCGACATGGCAATGGTGCGCAGCAAAAAGCTCTGCTCCGTGGACAAGGCCAACGTGCTGGCGTCGAGCCAACTGTGGCGTGAAATCGTCGAGCAAGTGGCCAAGGATTACCCGGAAGTCGAACTGAGCCACATGTACGTCGACAACGCCGCCATGCAACTGGTGCGGGCACCGAAGCAGTTCGACGTGATCGTTACCGACAACCTGTTCGGCGACATTCTGTCCGACCAGGCGTCGATGCTCACCGGTTCCATCGGCATGCTGCCGTCGGCGTCGCTGGATACCAACAACAAGGGCATGTACGAGCCGTGCCACGGTTCGGCGCCGGACATCGCCGGCAAAGGCATAGCCAACCCGTTGGCGACTATCCTGTCCGTGTCGATGATGCTGCGTTACAGCTTCAATCAGCAGGAGGCGGCCAATGCCATCGAGAAGGCCGTGAGCCTGGTATTGGATCAAGGCCTGCGCACCGGCGACATCTGGTCGAACGGTTGCACCAAAGTCGGTACGCAGGAAATGGGCGACGCAGTAGTCGCCGCGCTGCGGAATCTGTAATCTCTCGGGCCCGCTGCCACTTTCAACTTCGAAAGCAGCGGCCCACTTTTTAAAGAAGGTGTAGTTGCGATGAAACGTGTAGGTCTGATCGGTTGGCGCGGTATGGTCGGTTCCGTGCTCATGCAGCGGATGCTGGAAGAGCAGGATTTCGATCTTATCGAGCCGGTGTTTTTCACCACTTCCAATGTCGGTGGCCAAGGCCCGTCCGTGGGCAAGGACATTGCTCCGCTCAAGGACGCTTACAGCATTGAAGAGCTGAAAACCCTCGACGTGATTCTGACCTGCCAGGGTGGCGACTACACCAGCGAAGTCTTCCCGAAACTGCGCGAAGCCGGCTGGCAGGGTTACTGGATCGACGCCGCTTCGAGCCTGCGCATGCAGGACGACGCGGTGATCGTGCTGGACCCGGTGAACCGCAAGGTCATCGACCAGCAGCTCGACGCGGGCACCAAGAACTACATCGGCGGCAACTGCACCGTCAGCCTGATGCTGATGGGCCTGGGCGGCTTGTTCGAAGCCGGTCTGGTGGAGTGGATGAGCGCCATGACCTATCAGGCGGCCTCCGGTGCCGGCGCGCAGAATATGCGTGAACTGATCAAGCAAATGGGCGCGACCCACGCCGCTGTCGCCGATCAACTGGCCGACCCGGCCAGCGCGATCCTCGACATCGACCGCCGTGTCGCCGAAGCCATGCGCAGCGACGCGTACCCGACCGAAAACTTCGGCGTACCGCTGGCCGGCAGCCTGATCCCGTGGATCGACAAGGAGCTGCCGAACGGTCAGAGCCGCGAAGAGTGGAAGGCCCAGGCCGAGACCAACAAGATCCTCGGTCGCTTCAAGAGCCCGATTCCAGTCGACGGCATCTGCGTGCGCATCGGCGCCATGCGCTGCCACAGCCAGGCGCTGACCATCAAGCTGAACAAAGACGTGCCGATCGCCGACATCGAAGGGCTGATCAGCCAGCACAACCCTTGGGTCAAACTGGTGCCGAACAGCCGCGAAGCCAGCATTCAGGAACTGAGCCCGACGAAAGTCACCGGCACCCTGAACGTACCGGTGGGCCGTCTGCGCAAGCTGAACATGGGCACGCAGTATCTGGGCGCGTTCACCGTTGGCGACCAACTGCTGTGGGGCGCGGCTGAACCGCTGCGTCGCATGCTGCGGATCCTGCTTGAGCGTTGATCGCTTGAAGTTGTGAAAGCACCCGCGCCTCGAAAGAGGTGCGGGTTTTTTATGCCCACCGATCATTCCCACGCTCCGCGTGGGAATGATCGGGGTGGGCCGAATTGCCTGTGAGCCACCCACCCGGTAAAGTGCCGCTCCCCCCGTTTCGCCAGAGGTAGAACCATGAGCCAGTCCTTTGATATTGCCGTGATCGGCGCCACCGGAACTGTCGGCGAAACGCTGGTGCAGATTCTCGAAGAGCGCGACTTTCCGGTCGGCAACCTGCACCTGCTGGCCAGCAGCGAGTCCGCCGGGCATTCGGTGCCGTTCCGCGGCAAGAACGTGCGGGTGCGGGAAGTCGATGAGTTTGATTTCAGCAAGGTGCAACTGGTGTTCTTCGCCGCCGGCCCGGCCGTGACCCTGAGTTTTGCATCCCGCGCCCGCGCCGCCGGTTGCTCGCTGATCGACCTTTCCGGTGCCTTGCCAGCGGATGAAGCGCCGCAAGTGGTGCCGGAAGCCAACGCCCAGGTGCTGGCCGGTCTGAAAAAGCCGTTCCAGGTCAGCAGCCCGAGCCCGTCGGCCACCACGTTGGCCGTGGTCCTTGCGCCGTTGCTCGACGTCATCGACCTGCAGCGCATCAACGTCACCGCCAGCCTCGCCGTGTCTGCCCAGGGCCGCGAAGCCGTCACCGAGCTGGCGCGCCAGACGGCCGAATTGCTCAACGTGCGTCCGCTGGAACCGACTTTCTTTGATCGGCAGATGGCTTTTAACCTGCTGGCCCAGGTCGGCAAGCCGGATGAACAAGGCCATACGCTGCTGGAAAAACGCCTGGTGCGCGAGCTGCGCCAGGTCATGTCGCTGCCTTTATTAAAGATTTCCGCAACTTGCATTCAAGCCCCGGTGTTTTTTGGCGATAGCTTTAGCGTGACCTTGCAGTCATCAAGCGCTGTCGACCTGGCCAAAGTGAACGCTGCCCTGGAAGACGCGCCGGGCATCGAGCTGGTGGAAGCCGGCGATTACCCGACGGCAGTAGGTGACGCGGTAGGGCAGGATGTGGTCTACGTTGGTCGGGTTCGCAGCGGTGTCGACGACCTGTCGGAACTAAATCTGTGGCTGACGTCAGATAACGTACGCAAAGGCGCCGCGCTCAATGCTGTGCAGGTGGCTGAATTGTTGATAAAAGACCTGCTGTAAAAGATACTTGGCAACAATTTGTCGAATGATTCTAACCGAGCGCTATGCTTGGCCGGAGTGCTTGACGGCGAGTCACCCTGTGGGGCTTCCCGGGCAGCAAAGAAATGATCGCGCGCGACGACCCTTCGCCGCCGCGCGCAATGCCTTACGGCAGCGACTTTCAACACCTTCTCGCTGGCCGAGGAATGTTCAAACAAAGGATGAGGCTATGGTTCAAGTTCGCAAACTGGTGTTAGCAATAGCGGCCGCCTCGGCGCTGTCCTCCGGTATGGCGCATGCCCTCGGGCTCGGGGAACTGACCCTGAAGTCCACGCTGAACCAGCCACTGGTGGCCGAAATCGAGCTGCTCGACGTCAAGGACCTCACCGCTGCCGAAGTGGTGCCGAGCCTGGCCTCGCCGGACGATTTCGCCAAGGCCGGGGTTGATCGCCAGGCATTCCTCAATGACCTGACCTTTACCCCGGTGCTCAACGCCAGCGGCAAAAGCATCCTGCGCGTGACGTCCAGCAAACCGCTCTCCGAGCCGATGGTGAAATTCCTCGTGCAGGTGATGTGGCCTAACGGTCGCTTGCTGCGCGATTACAGCGTGCTGCTCGATCCGTCCAAATTCTCGCCGCAAACCGCCGATGCGGCCGCGCAACCTGCGCCGTCCCAAGCGGTCTCCGCACCCGCTACCGGCGCCACCAAGCCGTCGACCTACACCACTACGCCGCGCGATACCCTGTGGGAAATCGCGGCCAAGGCGCGTAATGGCGGTTCGGTGCAACAAACCATGCTGGCCATCCAGGCGTTGAACCCGGATGCCTTCATCAACGGCAACATCAACCTGCTAAAAACCGGCCAGGTCCTGCGCATGCCTGATCAGGTGCAAAGCACCAGCTTGCCGCAGCCTAAAGCCATCGCTGAAGTCGCCGCGCAGAACACCGCGTGGCGCCAGGGCCGCCGTTATGTGGCCAAGCCTGGCACTGGCCAGCAGCAACTCGATGCGACCAAGCGTGGCAGTGCTGATGCCGGTTCCGCCCAGGCGGCGAAAGACAAGTTGAGCCTGGTGTCAGCCGAATCTGGCAAGGGTCGTAAAGGTGCCGCTGGCGACGCGAAGAATCTGAGCAACAAACTGGCGGTGACCCAGGAAAGCCTGGACACGACCCGTCGTGACAACGCGGAACTGAAAAGCCGCATGACCGACCTGCAAAGTCAGCTGGACAAGCTGCAACGCCTGATCGAGCTGAAAAACAATCAACTGGCCAAGCTGCAAGCTGAGGGCGCTGCTCCGGCTGCTCCGGCTGCTCCGGCTGCTCCGGCTGCTCCGGCCGCGCCAGCAGTGGCGGCTGCTCCGGCAATATCGGCCGAGCTGACGCCGGCACCGGCGGCAACCCCGACGGAAGCGGCACCGGCAACCCCTGCGCCGGTGGTAACCGCGCCTGAGGCCACACCGGCCCCGGCCGAAACGCCCGTCGAGCCGACCCCTGCGGCTGCCGACGACCAGAAGTTCAACGACCTGCTGACCAACCCGGTCCTGTTGGGTCTGGTGGGTGGCGGCGCCATCGTCCTGCTGCTGTTGCTGTTGCTGCTGGCCCGTCGCCGCAAAGCCCAGCAAGAAGCCGAAAAGCACCTGCGCATGGCGCGTGCCCTGGCTGAAGAGCAGGAGTTTTCCCCCGAGCAAGACTTGCCGGAAAGCAGCTTCGAAGGCCTTGAAGTGCCGCCGCCAGCCGTGAAGCTGGCCAAGACGCCTGCACCTGCGCCGACGCCTGCACCCGCGCCGGCTCCGATCATTGAGCCCGTCGTGGTCGCTCCCGTGATTGCCGCGCCGCTGGTTTCCCCGGCCGCCGAACGCAATGACGACGTCCTGACTCACGCTCAGTCGCACATCACTGCCGGTCGCCTGAATCAGGCGGCAGCCTTGCTCGAAGACGGCATCAAGCAAGAGCCGCAACGCAGCGACCTGCGCCTGAAGCTGATGGAAGTCTACGGTCAGCAAGGCGATCGTGATGCGTTCGTGGCCCAGGAGCGTCAGTTGGTGGCCAATGGCGAAAACTTCGCCCAGGTCGAACAGCTGAAAAGCCGTTTCCCGGCCATGGCGCTCGCCGCAGCCGGCGGTATCGCTGCCGCGGCTATTGCCGCCGAGCTGGACGCGCAATACGTCAAGGACCTGTTGCTGGATGAGCCTGAAGTTCCGGCAGCGGATCCGGCCGCCGATGATCTCGACAGCGCATTCGACTTGAGCCTGGATGACCTGGAAAACGTTTCTCCGGCAGTTGTTGCTCCGGCAGCGGAGCCGGAAGCCTTGGCGGAACTGGACGAATTCCCGCTGGACGACGATCTGAGCTTTGAATCGGTGCTGCAACAGCAGACCGACATCAAGGAAAACCTCGACGACCTGTCGGACTTCGATCTGGACCTGGACCTCGGTGGCGACGCTTCGCCTGCGACCCTGGCCGAAGACGATTTCCTGCTGGACCTGGACGAAGGCGTCAAGGACTTGCCGCCTGTCGAACCGCCGGCCGTGACCGAAGCGGCGCTGGACGACCTGGAACTGCCGGCGGATTTCGATCTGTCCCTGGCGGACGAAATGGACGTGCCTGAGCCGAAGGATGCATTTGCGGCTGAACTGGATGACGTCAACGCCGAGCTGGATCGTTTGTCCCAGAGCATGGGTGAGCCAACCTTCACCGCCGAAGACGCGGCCGCTTCCGTGGCCGACGAGCCGGATTTCGACTTCCTCTCCGGCACTGACGAAGTCGCCACCAAACTCGACCTGGCCCAGGCCTACATCGACATGGGCGACAACGATGGCGCCCGGGACATCCTCAATGAAGTCGTGACCGAGGGTGATGCAGGGCAGAAGAGCGAAGCCAAGGAAATGCTTTCGCGTCTGGCTTGATCCGGAATCGGTAGTAAACAAAGCGGCAGCCCATTGAGGCTGCCGTTTTTTGTTTGGTGAAGCAAAAGATCGCAGCCTTCGCTCTTAACTCAACAAATCCTCATAAAACGCCCCGAACGGCCGGGTAGGGTGGGCAATCTGGATTTCCAGAATCCACAGCCCTATATTCGGGCAGTCCTCGAAATTGCCCAGGTCTCCGGCGCGATAGATCGCATGCGGGAAATCACTGACCCGGTGCCCCTTGATCTCCAGGTTCAACTTCCAGCCCATCGCTGTCGCCTGTTCGTCGGCGTAGCGATATAGCTCCGGACCGGCCACCTGCTGGGTGCGCCAGTAATCGTGGACCAGATCGAACAGGGTTTTCGCCGCCACGGCGCACGCCTGCATCTCGGGATCGTTGCCGACGGTGAACGTCGCGCCCGAGTCGCCTTCATGGCGATCCCAGACCACGCCGAGGTCGATAAAGAAAATATCGTTTTCAGCCAGCACCGGATCGCCGTCGGAACGCTGCTTGAAGGTCTTCAGGGTGTTTTCGCCGAAGCGAATTTTCGACGGATGCCAGATGCGGTCCATGCCCAGTTCGTTCAACACTTCGAGGCTCATTGTCTGGGCTTCTGACTCGAGCATGCCGGGTTTGATGCGGCGGGCCATTGCGTCGATGGCTTCCCAGGTTTTGCGTTTGGCGTGCAGCATGCCTTCCAGGCTATACGCCTGGCCGACAGCTTCCTTGTTCAATGTGGCGGTCATCATCAGGTCTCGGTTTTTGTGTTTTCGTTGTGTAGTTATCTATATAGCGAAGTCGGCGGGCGTGATGCAATGGCACACAGCTCTGGCGTCCCGGACCTGCGGCCTTATAATGCCCGCCTTTGCGTACATCAGCAGGCTGTCACCCCTTGGCAAATATAGATAATCCGGCCGCCGAAATGGCGGCCGACGGCTTTTTCCGCATCGCGCTGGGCGTGGAATACAAAGGCTCGCGCTATCGCGGCTGGCAGCGCCAGGCCTCTGGCGTGCTGACCGTGCAGGAAACCCTGGAAAACGCCTTGTCCAAAGTCGCCGATTCACCGGTGTCGCTGCATTGCGCCGGGCGTACCGATGCGGGCGTGCATGCCTGCGGCCAGGTGGTGCATTTCGATACCCAGGTTGAGCGTTCGCTCAAGGCCTGGGTCATGGGCGCCAACATCAATTTGCCCCACGATGTCAGCGTCAGCTGGGCCCAGGTCATGCCGCCGGATTTTCATGCGCGGTTCAAGGCCATCGCCCGGCGCTATCGCTATGTGATCTACAACGATCAGATCCGCCCGGCGCACCTGAACGAAGAAATCACCTGGAACCATCGTCCGCTGGACGTCGAGCGCATGGCCGAGGCTGCCCAGTATCTGGTCGGCACCCATGACTTCAGCGCGTTTCGGGCCGGGCAATGCCAGGCCAAGTCGCCGGTCAAGAAACTGCATCATCTGCGGGTCACCCGTCACGGCAAGATGATCGTGATCGATATTCGTGCCGGCTCCTTCCTGCATCACATGGTGCGCAACATCGCCGGGGTGCTGATGACCATCGGTACGGGCGAGCGTCCGGTGGAGTGGATGAAGGAAGTGCTGGAGAGCCGCGTTCGCCGTTCCGGCGGTGTCACGGCGCACCCCTTCGGCCTGTATCTGGTGCAGGTGGAGTACCACGACGAGTTCCAGTTGCCTGAGCGTTACATCGGGCCGCACTTCCTCACCGGTTTCACCGAACTTGACGGCTGACGCCCTCGAACGCATTTGTTACCATCCGGGACTTTCTCGGATTTGCCTTGGGGTTCTATCGACATGTCAGCCGTTCGCAGCAAGATTTGCGGGATTACCCGCATAGAAGATGCGTTGGCGGCAGTCGAGGCCGGGGCCGATGCCATCGGCTTTGTGTTTTACGCCAAAAGCCCACGGGCGGTGACGTTTGCGCAGGCGAGGGCGATTATCAAGGCCTTGCCGCCGTTCGTGACCACCGTGGGTTTGTTCGTCAACGCCAGTCGCTGCGAGTTGGGAGAAATCCTCGACGCCGTGCCGCTGGATCTGTTGCAGTTTCACGGCGACGAAGACGCTGGCGAATGCGAAAGCTGGAATCGTCCTTACATCAAGGCCCTGCGGGTCAAGGCCGGGGATGACATTGGTGCGGCATGCGATGCGTTTGCAGGTGCCAGCGGTATCCTGCTTGACGCTTACGTCGAAGGCGTACCCGGCGGAACCGGTGAAGCGTTCGACTGGTCACTGATACCGCAAGGCTTGAGCAAACCGATTATCCTTGCCGGCGGTTTGACCCCGGACAACGTCGCCGAGGCGATTGCGCGGGTCCGGCCTTACGCGGTGGACGTCAGCGGCGGGGTAGAGGCGAGCAAGGGCATCAAGGATCACGCGAAGATCCAGGCATTCATCAAAGCGGTACGTGATGTGACGGCTGGCTAACTGCCGCCGTCCACAGCTCTGTAGAAAAGAGGCTGAGGGTTTTCGGGTTGTACGCAGGTCAGTTTTTCTGACCCGGCCATCCGGCGATCATCGCCACACACATGAATTTAGCTCAAGGGCATACGCGGGGCTGCGAACCAAAGCGTTCGGGCCGCCGGTACTGGAGAAAGAAAGCATGAGCAACTGGTTAGTAGACAAACTGATCCCTTCGATCATGCGTTCCGAGGTCAAGAAGAGCTCGGTGCCTGAAGGTCTGTGGCACAAATGCCCGTCTTGCGAGGCTGTGCTGTATCGTCCGGAGCTGGAAAAGACCCTGGACGTTTGCCCCAAGTGCAACCACCACATGCGTATCGGCGCCCGCGCCCGCATCGACATTTTCCTCGACGCCGAAGGCCGTGCCGAACTGGGCGCGGACCTGGAGCCGGTTGACCGTCTGAAATTCCGCGACGGCAAGAAGTACAAGGACCGCCTGACCGCCGCGCAAAAAGCCACCGGCGAGAAAGATGCCCTGATCTCCATGAGCGGCACCCTGCTGGGTATGCCAGTGGTGGTTTCCGCGTTTGAGTTCTCCTTCATGGGCGGCTCGATGGGCGCCATCGTCGGTGAGCGCTTCGTGCGCGCCGCCAACTACGCACTGGAAAACAAATGCCCGATGATCTGCTTCGCCGCCTCCGGTGGCGCGCGGATGCAGGAAGCCCTGATCTCCCTGATGCAAATGGCCAAGACCTCGGCGGTCCTGGCGCGTCTGCGTGAAGAAGGCATCCCGTTCATCTCGGTGCTGACCGATCCGGTCTACGGCGGCGTTTCCGCCAGTCTGGCCATGCTGGGCGACGTGATCGTCGGCGAGCCAAAAGCCCTGATCGGCTTCGCCGGTCCGCGCGTAATCGAGCAAACCGTGCGTGAAAAACTGCCGGAAGGTTTCCAGCGCAGCGAGTTCCTGCTGGAACACGGCGCGATCGACATGATCATCCACCGCCAGGAACTGCGTCCGCGTCTGGGCAACCTGCTGGCACAAATGATGGGCCTGCCGACGCCGAAATTCGTCGCCGCCCCTATCGAGCCGATCGTGGTTCCACCGGTACCTGCGAACATATGACCCAACGTACCCTTGGCGAATGGCTCGCCTACCTTGAGCAGTTGCACCCTTCGGCCATCGACATGGGCCTGGAGCGCTCGCAACAGGTAGCGTCCCGCATGGGACTGGGCAAGCCGGCGCCTCGGGTGATCACGGTCACCGGCACCAACGGCAAGGGTTCTACCTGTGCGTTCGTGGCTTCATTGCTGCGGGCTCAGGGCCTGAATGTGGGTGTCTATAATTCTCCGCACCTGCTGCGTTACAACGAGCGGGTGCAGGTCAATGGCGTCGAAGCCACTGACGCCGAGCTGTGCGAAGCGTTTGCGGCGGTCGAGGCCGGGCGTGGCGAAACGTCCCTGACGTACTTCGAAATGGGCACCCTGGCGGCGTTCTGGCTGTTTCAACAGGCCAGTCTTGATGCGGTGGTGCTGGAAGTCGGCCTCGGCGGGCGTCTGGACACGGTCAACGTGGTCGATGCGGACATCGCACTCGTCACCAGTATTGGCGTAGACCACGCCGATTACCTGGGCGATACCCGTGAATCCGTGGCCTTCGAGAAGGCCGGCATCTTCCGTCAGGGCGCGCCTGCGCTCTGTGGTGATCTGAATCCTCCCCAACCCCTGCTGGACAAGGCGCGCGAGCTGGCTTGCCCGTTTTTCCTGCGTGGGCGCGATTTCGATCTGGGCATTACCGATCACAACTGGCAATGGCGCGGCCTCGATGCTCAAGGGCATGTGGTCGAACTGCATGACCTGCCGTTGCTCGATCTGCCGATGGAAAACGCAGCGCTGGCGTTGCAGGCTTATTTGCTGACCGGTTTGCCGTGGGTCGATGCACAGATTGTTGAAGCGTTGAAAGCTACGCGGATCGTTGGTCGACTTGATCGCCGACAGTTCGACTGGGAAGGCAAGCGCCTGAATTTGTTACTGGATGTGGGGCACAATCCCCATGCAGCGGAGTATCTGGCCCGGCGCCTGGCCAGTCGTCCGCCGGTCGGCAAGCGCCTGGCGGTGTTCGGTTTGCTGGCGGACAAGGATCTGGATGGTGTCGTTGGCGAATTGAATGCTAGTGTCCAGTCATGGGCTGTGGCGCCGCTGGATTCGCCGCGGTCGCGTCCGGTCGAGGAATTACACGCGGCGTTGCAGAACCTTGGCGCGTCGGTAACGTCCTATGGCAGTGTGACGGCCGCCCTGGAAGGGCAGTGCGCACTGGCGACGAGCGACGACGAGATTCTGTTGTTCGGATCATTTTATTGTGTTGCCGAGGCCCTTGAATGGCTGGCCCGGCGCTCCACGGAGGAAGCGGCAAATGGCTTTGCTGGATAAGGCGTACAAACAGCGCATGGTCGGTGCCCTGGTATTGGTGGCGCTGGCGGTGATTTTCTTGCCGATGCTGTTTTCCCGTCAGGACGAACAGCGTCAGGTCACGGTGCAGGCGCCGTCTGCGCCGCAAGCCCCTGCGGTACCGCAAGTGCAGGTCGAGCCGGTGGTGGTGCCTGAGCCGCAAGCCTTGCCTCAGGAACCAGTACCGAGCGACGACGAAATCGCCGATCAGCAAGCACCGACGATGCCGATTGCACCGGCTGCTCCAGTCGCTTCGGCTCCGGCTCCTGCTGCCAAACCGGTGACGCCGCCGCCTGCTCCGGTCGCCAAGCCGGCACCGTCCCAGCCAATTGCCGCCGCACCGGCGAAACCGGACACCACCCAGAGCCGCGTCGATGCCAATGGCCTGTCGGTCAGTTGGTCGGTGCAACTGGCCAGCCTGTCGAGCCGCGCCAGTGCCGAAAGCCTGCAGAAATCCCTGCGCAGCCAGGGCTACAACGCTTACATCCGTACCGCCGATGGCAAGAACCGGGTGTTTGTCGGGCCGCTGATCGAGCGCGCAGAAGCCGATCGCCTGCGTGACTTGTTGGGCCGCCAGCAGAACCTGAAAGGTTTTGTCGTACGTTTCCAGCCTGAGCGTGGCTAACACTATCGCCCCGATTTGAAATGCACTGACAATCGCAGCTTACCGATAAGCATGGGCTCTGCTAAAATGCGCCGCCTTATCCGTCTGTAGGCTGCACTGTGCCATTTACCTGGGTTGACTGGGCGATCGTTGCAATCGTCGCCATCTCCGCATTGATCAGTCTGAGCCGCGGCTTCGTCAAAGAAGCGTTATCGCTGGTGACCTGGATCATTGCAGGAGCTGTTGCCTGGATGTTCGGTGGTTCATTGTCCGAGTACCTCGCCGGATACATCGAAACGCCATCGGCCCGTGTGATCACGGGCTGCGCCATCATGTTTATCGCCACGTTAATCGTCGGCGCAATGATCAATTATCTTATCGGCGAATTGGTTCGTGTGACCGGGTTGTCCGGAACCGATCGATTCCTCGGCATGGCCTTCGGCGCCGCGCGTGGCGTGTTGCTGGTGGTCGTGGCGGTCGGGCTGTTGAGCCTGGGGCCGGTACAGCAGGACAGCTGGTGGAAAGAATCACAGCTCGTGCCAAAATTTTTATTGGTCGCAGATTGGTCCAAAAACCTGATTCTCGGGTGGAGCAGTCAGTGGCTTGCCAGCGGTATCAGCGTACCCGCTGAATTACCGTTCAAGGAGCACCTCTTGCCGACGGCCAAAACGCCTCAGTGAGTGGTGCTCAGTTCAGATCCATTAAGTAGGGGTTGCGTCGCATGTGTGGCATCGTCGGTATCGTCGGTAAGTCGAACGTCAATCAGGCGCTGTATGACGCGCTAACCGTGCTCCAGCACCGCGGCCAGGACGCTGCCGGTATCGTGACCAGCCATGATGGCCGGTTATTCCTGCGCAAGGACAATGGCCTGGTGCGTGACGTGTTCCATCAGCGTCACATGCAGCGCCTGGTCGGTCACATGGGCATTGGCCATGTGCGTTACCCGACCGCAGGCAGCTCGACCTCGGCCGAAGCTCAACCGTTTTACGTCAACTCGCCTTACGGCATCACCCTGGCGCACAACGGTAACCTGACCAACGTTGAACAGCTGGCCAAGGAGATTTACGAATCTGACTTGCGCCACGTCAACACCAACTCCGATTCGGAAGTGCTGCTCAACGTGTTCGCACACGAACTGGCCCAGCGCGGCAAGTTGCAGCCAACCGAAGAAGATGTATTCGCCGCCGTGACTGACGTGCACAACCGTTGCGTCGGTGGCTACGCGGTCGTGGCGATGGTCACCGGTTACGGCATCGTCGGTTTCCGCGATCCGCACGGCATCCGCCCGATCGTCTTCGGCCAGCGTCACACCGACGAAGGCGTCGAGTACATGATCGCCTCCGAAAGCGTGTCCCTGGACGTGCTCGGTTTCACCCTGATTCGCGACCTGGCGCCGGGCGAAGCGGTCTACATCACTGAAGACGGCAAGCTGCACACCCGTCAGTGCGCGACCAACCCGTCCCTGACCCCGTGCATCTTCGAACACGTCTACCTGGCGCGTCCGGACTCGATCATCGACGGCGTCTCGGTCTACAAGGCCCGCCTGCGCATGGGCGAGAAGCTCGCCGACAAGATCCTGCGTGAGCGTCCTGAGCACGACATCGACGTGGTCATCCCGATCCCGGACACCAGTCGTACCGCGGCCCTGGAGCTGGCGAACCACTTGGGCGTCAAGTTCCGCGAAGGCTTCGTGAAGAACCGCTACATCGGCCGGACCTTCATCATGCCGGGCCAGGCCGCACGGAAAAAATCCGTACGCCAGAAGCTCAACGCCATCGAACTGGAATTCCGCGGCAAGAACGTGATGCTGGTGGACGATTCCATCGTTCGCGGCACCACCTGCAAGCAGATCATCCAGATGGCCCGTGAAGCCGGCGCGAAAAACGTCTACTTCTGCTCCGCCGCGCCAGCCGTTCGCTACCCGAACGTCTATGGCATCGACATGCCGAGCGCCCACGAGCTGATCGCCCACAACCGTTCGACCCAGGACGTGGCTGACCTGATCGGCGCCGACTGGCTGATCTATCAGGACTTGCCTGACTTGATCGAAGCGGTCGGCGGCGGCAAGATCAAGATCGAGAAGTTCGATTGCGCGGTGTTCGACGGCCAGTACGTGACCGGCGACGTCGACGAGGCTTACCTGAACAAGATCGAGCAGGCACGTAACGATGCCTCCAAGGTCAAGACCCAGGCAGTCAGTGCGATCATTGATCTGTATAACAACTGAGTAACTACCGGCCTGTATCTGTAGGAGCGAGGCTTGCCCGCGAAGGCGGTGTCACAGGCAACAGTGATGTTGAATGTGGCGACCCCTTCGCGGGCAAGCCTCGCTCTTACAATAACGGGTGTCCCCCTCCAGGCCGGTTTTGTATCTACTACCGAGCAAGGCAAGGAGTGACAGCATGAGTCAGGATTGGGATGCCGGTCGGCTGGACAGCGACCTCGATGGCGTAGCGTTCGATACCCTGGCCGTACGCGCCGGTCAGCACCGTACGCCGGAAGGCGAACACGGTGATCCGATGTTCTTCACTTCCAGCTATGTTTTCCGTACCGCAGCCGACGCGGCGGCGCGTTTTTCCGGTGAAGTGCCGGGCAACGTTTACTCGCGCTATACCAACCCGACCGTGCGTGCGTTCGAAGAGCGTATCGCCGCGCTGGAAAGCGCTGAGCAAGCGGTGGCCACGGCCACCGGCATGGCCGCGATCATGGCGGTGGTGATGAGCCTGTGCAGCGCCGGTGACCACGTGCTCGTTTCGCGCAGTGTGTTCGGTTCGACCATCAGCCTGTTCGAGAAGTACTTCAAGCGCTTTGGCATTGAAGTCGATTACGTGCCTCTGGCGGACTTGTCCGGCTGGGATGCGGCGATCAAGGCCAACACTAAATTGCTGTTCGTCGAATCGCCATCCAACCCGCTGGCCGAGTTGGTGGACATCGCCGAACTGTCGAACATCGCTCACGCCAAGGGCGCGATGCTGGTGGTCGACAACTGCTTCTGCACCCCGGCCCTGCAACAACCGTTGAAGTTGGGCGCGGACATCGTCGTGCACTCGGCGACCAAGTTCATCGACGGCCAGGGCCGTTGCATGGGCGGCGTGGTCGCGGGTCGTAGCGAACAGATGAAAGAAATCGTCGGTTTCCTGCGCACCGCCGGGCCGACCCTCAGCCCGTTCAATGCCTGGATCTTCCTCAAGGGCCTCGAAACCCTGAACCTGCGGATGAAGGCGCACTGCGCCAACGCCCAGCAACTGGCCGAGTGGCTGGAGCAGCAGGACGGCATCGAGAAAGTCCATTACGCCGGTCTCAAGAGCCATCCGCAGCACGAACTGGCCTTGCGTCAGCAGAAAGGCTTCGGCGCGGTCGTGAGTTTTGAAGTCAAGGGCGGCAAAGAGGGCGCCTGGCGCTTTATCGATGCGACCCGTTTGATTTCCATCACCGCCAACCTCGGTGACACCAAGACCACCATCACCCACCCGAGCACCACCTCCCACGGCCGTCTGGCGCCGCAAGAGCGTGAAGCCGCGGGGATCCGTGACAGCCTGATCCGCATTGCGGTCGGCCTGGAAGACGTGGCCGACCTGCAAGCCGATCTGGCGCGCGGTTTGGCTGCCTTGTGATCGAGTTGTCGACGCCGAGTACAGGCACCCATGGCCGCGTTGCGCTGGTCACCGGTGCCGCGCGGGGCATTGGCCTGGGCATCGCGGCCTGGCTGATCAGCGAAGGCTGGCAGGTGGTGCTGACGGACCTGGATCGCGTGCGCGGTTCGAAAGTGGCGAAGGTGCTGGGCGACAACGCCTGGTTCATCGCCATGGACGTGTCGAACGAAGGGCAGGTGGCATTGGGCGTCGCAGAGGTCTTGGGGCAGTTCGGGCGCCTGGATGCGCTGGTGTGCAATGCGGCGGTCGCCGACCCGCACAACATCACTCTTGAAAGCCTCGACCTGGCGTACTGGAACCGTGTATTGGCGGTCAACCTCAGTGGGCCGATGTTGCTGGCCAAGCACTGTGCGCCGTACCTGCGCGCCCACAACGGTGCGATCGTCAACCTGGCCTCGACCCGCGCCGGGCAGTCGGAACCGGACACCGAGGCTTACGCGGCGAGCAAGGGCGGACTGTTGGCCCTCACTCACGCGTTGGCGATCAGCCTGGGGCCGGAGATCCGCGTCAATGCGGTCAGCCCAGGCTGGATCGATGCCCGGGACCCGGCTGCACGGCGTGCAGATCCCCTGACCGATGCCGACCATGCCCAGCATCCGGCGGGCAGGGTAGGGACGGTCGAGGACGTGGCGGCGATGGTGGCGTGGCTGTTATCGCGCAACGCCGGTTTCGTCACGGGCCAGGAGTTCGTGGTCGATGGCGGCATGACCAAGAAGATGGTCTACGCGTAGAGAGCTGTAAGTTTCTAGCGGCAAGCTGCAAGTAAAGGCGACCACGTGCAGGCTTGAATACGCAATCCTGCTTTTACTTGTCGCTTGTAGCTTGCGACTTGAAGCTGCCTTCTTGCAGCTATTTTGAAAAAACTTCAATCCTGCTATTGACTTAGGTTCGCTACCTGCGTAAATTTCGCGGCCTCGGAGATGCAAACCGGGTGATTAGCTCAGCTGGGAGAGCGTCTGCCTTACAAGCAGAATGTCGGCGGTTCGATCCCGTCATCACCCACCACTTCCGAGAGTCTTGCGAAAGCAAGATGGAAGCTTTTAAAAGCCTCCACCGACGCGCAGCGGTAGTTCAGTCGGTTAGAATACCGGCCTGTCACGCCGGGGGTCGCGGGTTCGAGTCCCGTCCGCTGCGCCATATTTGCGAAGCAGGTTTTACCTGGTTCGAGATTGAAAGCCTCGAAGCTTTCAGTCAGACGAGTTACTTGGACGCAAGTCCAAAGCGATACGCAGCGGTAGTTCAGTCGGTTAGAATACCGGCCTGTCACGCCGGGGGTCGCGGGTTCGAGTCCCGTCCGCTGCGCCATATCTGCCTCAAGGCCCACTGAACGCCTTGGAGCTACGAAGAAAAGCCGCTGGCTGACTTCGAGTCGATAGCAAAGACCCTGGTCGAAAGACCGGGGTTTTTTGTGTCTGCGATTTGGCTTTTCCTTCCTTCGCCCTGGCCTTCAGGGATTCGCATCCGCCGACCCAGCGCGGATCAGCAATGAATTCTGACGTTTCGTGATAATTCCCCTCAATGGCCCGCAGCCCTGACCAACCGGTGCTTACGCGCCGTAATCCCCCTCTGTCAGTCACTTATTCAAGTATTTACTGGGTGCAAACCGCACAAAGCGCTTTATTTGAAGTCCCATCACTAATTAGAATGAGTCGCATTTAAAATATTTCTTCGCGCAGGGTTCCTTTAGATGAGTGATGCAGCGATGCCGACGGGGCAAACCTTCCACGACCTGTACCGCGACCACCGTGGCTGGCTGGAAAGCTGGTTGAGTCGACGCATGGGCAATGGCTGTGATGCGGCGGACCTCAGTCAGGATACGTTCGTGCGCTTGCTCGCCAGCTCCCAGCGCATCGCAGACCTGCAAGAACCCCGCGCCTACCTGGCCACCGTCGGCAAGCGACTGCTGACCAACTTCTACAAGCGCCGAAGCCTCGAACAAGCCTACCTCAATGCCTTGGCGTTGCTGCCGGAGGACTGCGTGCCGTCCCCGGAACAGCGCTGGATCCTCCTCGAAACCCTGCAAGCCCTGGACGAATTGCTCGATGGCTTGCCAAGCCCGGTGCGACGAGCGTTTCTCTGGAGCCAGCTGGAAGGCCTGGGCTACTCGGAAATCGCCGAACGCCTGCAAGTCTCCGAGCGCACGATCAAGCGCTACATGGCTCAGGCCTACGAACATTGCCTGCTGGTGGAGCTGTGATCGGTTCGCCACCGTCAGCCGAAGCCCGCCAGGTTGTGCGGGCCGCCGCGCAGTGGCTGGCGCTGATGGAGTCCGGTAGCGCCAACGAGAGGGATCGCGCCAACCTGCAGAGCTGGCGCGATAGCCATTCCAGCCACGAGCAGGCCTGGCAGAAAGCGCAAATGCTGCGCCAACGCTTTGCCGATTTGCCGCCGGCACTGGCCATGGCCAGTCTGGATCGCCCACAAGCCAGTCGGCGCACGGTGCTCAAGCGCGCCGTCGGCGCCGTGGCGCTGGTGCCGACCGCGTGGCTGATCAGTCGGCAGTTGCCCCTGGACGTCTGGCGCGCCGACCTGCGCACCGCGACCGGGGAGGGCAAGAAAGTCCAATTGGCCGATGGCAGCTCGTTGCAGCTGAACACGGCCACCGCCGTCGACATCGACCTGAAAAACCGCCTGCTGAAACTCGTAGAGGGTGAAATCGCGCTGAAGGTGCCTGGGACCTCCCCGCTGAGGATCCAGACGCGCTTCGGGCAAGTGCTCGTCAGTCAGAGCGAAGTGTGCGTGCATCAGGGCCAGACGGGCTGCAAGGTGTCGGTACTCAAAGGTTCTGTGCAGTTGCAGCCGTTGCGCGGGCCGGTGTTTTCATTGCGCGGTGGCCAGCAAGTCAGTCTTCAAGCGACGGGCGCCGGCAACGTGGAGCCTTTCGACGTGCTCGCCCCAGGCTGGCGCGACGGTGTATTGATGGCGCAGAACCAGCCACTGGGGGATTTCCTGCGCGAACTCAGCACTTATCGTCCGGGCATATTGCGTTGGGAGCCGGAACTGGAATCCCTGCGCGTCACCGGCAGTTTCCGCTTGGAAGACACTGATCGCATCCTTGCATTGTTAGCGGCCAGCCTGCCGCTGGAGGTGCATTCGCGTACGCGTTATTGGGTAACGCTGCTGCCGCGCAAAAATATTGCTTAGGGCGTGTCCCCTTTTTTTGCGTCGCTTGTCATTCAAGGCAAGTGAAACGAAATCAGAGAGATTCTCAATGCCCGCAGTGATGCCTTGCAGTACGCGTCTGACTCCCTCCAGGCTGCGCCCGTTGTTGCACTTGAGTCTGTTGTTGAGCCTGAGTGCCTGTCCGTTGTTCATCACTGCCGGTTGGGCCGCAGATGCGTCCAAACGCAGCTACCAAGTGCCCGCAGGCAGCCTCAGCGCCGCACTGACCCGCTTCGCCGGGTTGGCCGGGGTCAATCTGTCGGTGGACCCGGCGCTGGTCAGCGGGCGCAACAGCCCGGGGCTGTCCGGTGACTTCGCGGTCGAGGAGGGCTTTGCCCGGTTGTTGCAGGGTTCCGGTCTGCAATTGCAGCCGGTGGGGGATCAGGCCTACATCCTGACCCCGGCACCAGACGCCGGCAGCCTGCAACTGGCGCCGACTTCGATTCTGGGTGCCACAGGCGGGTCGGACGCCGAGGTCTATGCCGGTGGCCAGGTCGCGCGTAAAGGCTCACAAGGCTTGCTCGGCTCCAAAGACTTCATGGAAACGCCGTTCAGCATGACCACCTACACCGCCGAAGCGGTGAAGAACCAGCAGGCGAGGACCTTGGGCGACCTGGTGGCCAGCGATCCATCGGTTCGCGCGACCAACCCGGCGGGTGGGCGTTATGAGCAATTCACCATTCGCGGGCTCAGCCTGTTCAACAGTGACGTTTCCTACAACGGCCTCTACGGCGTCCTGCCGACCTATACGATCGATATGGAAATGGCCGACCGCGTCGACATCATCAAAGGCCCGAGCCAGCTCATCAACGGCATCTCGCCGCGTGGCAGCGTCGGTGGCGGGATCAACGTGGTGCCCAAGCGCGCCACCGACAAGCCGATCACCTCGTTCACCGGCAGCTACGCCTCCAATAACCAACTCGGTGGCGCGGTGGATATCGGCCGGCGCTTTGGTGAAGACGACAAGTTCGGCATTCGTTTCAACGGCGTGAAGCAGTCCGGCGACACCGAATGGGATCACCAGAGTGTCGACCGCGACATGGCCGTGCTGGGCCTGGATTTTCGCGGTGAACGCTTGCGCCTCTCGACGGACGTCGGCCACACCGAGCGTGATACCGATGCGCCGCAGGAGCGTGTGATCGTCGGTGCCAACGCCCAGGTTCCCCATGCCAGCGAAGTGCGCAACAACTATGCGCAGCCCTGGAGCAAGGCGCGGACCAAGGACACCTTCGGCACGTTCAGTGGTGAGTTCGATGTCAGCGATTCGGTCATGCTGTACGGCGGCGTGGGCGCACGTAAAAGTAATCATGACTTTCTGCGTCACGCCGTTTCCGTCACCAACGACGCCGGCGATTTCAGCGTCCAGCCCCGTGACTTCACCCGTGACGAGAATGTCCGCACAGGCAATTTTGGCGTACGCAACTGGTTCCATACCGGTCCGGTAAGCCATGAAATCAACCTGGCGGCCAGCTACTACTACATGGACTTCGAAAACGGCGGCGCCCGTTATGCCTCCGCCCCCAGCAACCTCTACAACCCGGTAGAAACCCCGACGCCCAACAGACCTACGCGACAGGATCCGAAGGTCTACACCGAGAACCGTTCCACCGGCGTGGCGCTGTCCGACACCCTGGGCTTCTTCGATGACCGCGTGCTGCTGACCCTCGGCGCCCGCTGGCAGCGCGTGAAGGTTGACGACTGGACCGATAACGTCAGAGGCGACACCGCCTACGATGAAGAAAAGGTTTCGCCGTCGGGCGGCATTCTGTTCAAGGCCACCGACAAGCTGTCGCTGTATGCCAACTACATGGAAGGCCTGAGCCAGGGCAAGATCGCACCGTCGACCTCGGTCAACGAAGACGAAATCTTCCCGCCGTTCATCAGCCGTTCGGTCGAGGTTGGCGCCAAGTACGATGCGGGTCCGTTCGCCGTGACCGCCGCCGTGTTCCGCATCAAGCAACCGGCCTACGAGACCAACGCCAACACGCGGGTGTTCGGCCCGAACGGCAAACGCGAAAACACCGGTGTGGAAGTGAGCATGTTCGGCGAACCGCTCGATGGCTTCCGCCTGCTCGGTGGCGTCATGTACATCGACAGTGAGTTGAAAAAGACCACCGATGGCCTCTTCGACGGCAACCGCGCACCAGCCACGCCGAAATACAACGTCAACCTCGGCGCCGAATATGACGTGCGCAGTGTGCAAGGCCTGACCCTGACCAGCCGCGCCATCTATTCCAGCTCGCAGTACCTGGACCAGTCCAACGTCAAGGAAATCGACGCCTGGACGCGCATGGACGTCGGCGCTCGCTATGCGTTCAAGGTCGACGACAAGAACATCACCCTGCGCGGCAATATCGAGAACGTGGCGAACAAGCGCTACTGGAGTTCCGCCGGGGCTTCGGATGACAGCGAGCCAGGCTTGACGCTGTCGACACCACGAACCTATCTGCTGTCGGCGACTGTCGACTTCTAAATCGATGCAACCGTGCGCTGCGCCACAAGGAAGGGCGCCGTCGGTTGTTTCATCCGTTTATTCCTGCAGAGGAAACATCCTATGTCCATCTTCACTTGATGATCTATCGCGATACTTTTCTATAAGTTAGTGCCTGTTCGAAGGTAATAACAAAGTTGTCAGATTTATAACAAGAACATGGCCGGATAATGGCACTGGTGATCGCTTGAACAAGTTCCCATAACTTGTGGTTTTGTGTGCGTGAACGGTTTTAATAACCGATTATCGAGTTGTGTAAATATTCCCAGAAAGAGCGATCAAACAGTTGCGTCATTTTGTAAATGGGAATAGTTTTCATATCGAAACTTATCGAGGATAAACCGATGTTGAATGATGGCGTATTGCACTCTAATCCATTGCAAAAAACCAATGCCGACTATCTGGCTCGACAAAGCAAGTTCGAATCCAATGTACGCAGTTATCCACGCAAGTTACCACTGGCAATCGCCAAGGCCCACGGAGTATGGGTCACCGACGTCGAAGGCAATAGTTACCTCGACTGCCTCGCCGGCGCTGGCACCTTAGCCTTGGGCCACAATCACCCGGCCATCATGGCCAGCCTCGACAGTTTCCTCGCCTCGGGCCTGCCGATGCACACGCTGGACCTGACCACCGTGGTCAAGGACGCCTTCAGCGAAACCCTGCTCAGCCTGTTGCCGAACCGGGGCCGCGATTACTGCCTGCAATTCTGCGGGCCGTCCGGGGCGGATGCGGTGGAGGCGGCGCTGAAACTGGCCAAGACCTATACCGGGCGCAACAACATCATCAGTTTCTCCGGCGCCTACCATGGCATGACCCACGGCGCCCTGGCCCTGACCGGCAATACTGCGCCGAAAAATGCTATCGCCAGCCTGATGCCCGGGGTGCAGTTCATGCCATTCCCCCACGAATACCGTTGCCCGCTGGGGATTGGCGGTGAGGCCGGGGTCGAGGCGCTGACCCACTATTTCACCCAGTTCATTGAAGACGTCGAAAGCGGCGTGTCACTGCCGGCAGCGGTCATTCTTGAGGCCGTGCAAGGCGAGGGCGGCGTCAACTGTGCCCCGGCGAGCTGGCTGCGGGCGATTCGCGAGGTAACGCACAAGCACGGCATCCTGCTGATTCTCGACGAAGTGCAGACCGGTTTCGGTCGCACCGGCAAGATGTTTGCCTTCGAACACGCTGAAATCGAACCCGACCTGATCGTCATGTCCAAAGCCGTCGGTGGCGGTTTGCCGATGGCAGTGCTGGGCATCCGTCGCGAGTTCGACGCCTGGGAGCCCGGCAACCACGCCGGCACTTTCCGCGGCAACCAGATGGCCATGGCCGCCGGGCTCGCGACATTGCAGGTGCTGCAACAGCAAAACCTCGCTGGCCAGGCCGAACGCCGTGGCCAGTGGCTCAAGGACCGACTGGTGGAGTTGCAAGCGCATTACCCGGCGCTTGGCCAGGTGCGCGGTCGCGGCCTGATGCTGGGCATCGAGATCGTCGATGAACGTGAGCCGGCGGATCGCCACGGGCATTTCCCGATGGACCCGGCACTGGCCGTGGCCATTCAGCAACAGTGCTTTAAACAAGGTCTGCTGCTGGAACGCGGCGGACGCAAGGGCAATATCATCCGCTTGTTGCCGCCCTTGATTATCGATGATGAACAATGCCAGCAAGTGATCCAGCGTTTTGATAACGCCATGGCCGCCGCTTTATTGCAATTGCGTCCTTGAGTATTTAATCGAAGTGTTTAACACATCGCCAAGTTGCAGTTTGATGACGCTGGCGCGCATCACTTTGGTCGTCGTCTGATTGTTTAAAAGGTTCAGTGAAGTGAAGTCGTTACGTGGGGTTTCGTCGGCCATTAAAACGGTCGATCAACAACTAATTTTTTCGCCATATAACGTGTCCAGTGGCCTCGCGGGCTACGGTGGAGCACCCATGAATCATCCAAATCGCAGTGTTTTACCGAATATGGTCAGCGAGCTGGCGACAACGTGCGCGTTGCTTAATTGTTTAATTAAAGAGTTCGCCTTGCCGGAAAACTGCCTCAGTTACAGTTGGCCGACACAGATGCAAGGCATCGCCCCGGGCAGTTACCTCGAAGGCCTGGAATGGAAGGGCATTCCCCTGACCATCAACCTGCCCAACCAGCAGCAGTTCTTTGTGATGGTGGACCGTCGTGATGGGCTGGGCAGTCACCGTTACCTGTCGGACGTCTACGCCCGGCGCGGTGAAGGCGACTGGTCGAGCCTGCGGTTTGCCGAGTTCGTCGAGCAGTTGCTCGCCGCGTGCGAACACATGACCCGCGCCAGCAACGACGAGTTGCTGGATCAGGTGTTGCAGAGCCAGTTGCTGACCGCCGCTATCGTCGGCCACAACACGCCGATGGACGCCGACCCGCTCAGCTGTTACCTGGCCAGCGAGCAGGGCTTGTGGTTTGGTCATCCGAACCACCCGGCGCCCAAGGCGCGGCTGTGGCCGGCGCATCTGGCCCAGGAAACCTACGCCCCGGAATTCCAGGCGCGCACCGCGATGCACTTGTTCGAGGTGCCGATGGAAGGGTTGAACGTGGGTGCCAATGGCTTGAGCAAAGCCCAGGTGCTGGCCGGTTTTGCCGATCAGTCCCAGGCCCGGCCGGGGCACGCGGTGATCTGCATGCACCCGGTGCAGGCGCAACTGTTTATGCAGGACGGTCGGGTGCAACGTCTGTTGAAAGACAAAGACATCGTCGACCTGGGCGCCACGGGTCTGATGGCCAACCCCACGGCGTCGATCCGCACCTGGTACATCGAAGGTCATGAGTTCTTTATCAAGGGCTCGCTGAACGTGCGCATCACCAATTGCGTCAGGAAAAACGCCTGGTACGAGTTGGAAAGCGCGCTGATGATCGACCGTATTTTCCGCAACCTGCAACTGACCCAGCCCGAGACCCTCGGCGGGTTGTCGGTAGTGGCCGAACCGGGCCTGCTGAGCTGGGCGCCGCACAGCGCCAGCGAAGCCGATAACCATTGGTTCCGCGAACAGACCGGGGCGATCCTGCGCGAGAACTTCTGCCTCGACACCGGCACCGACTGCAGCATCATGGCCGGTACGCTGTTCGCCCGGGGCCTGCATTTGCGGCCGTTGGTCCACGAATTCCTCACCCGCTTCAACGGCAACGACATCGACGATCAGCAGTTGTTGAGCTGGTTCGACGACTATCAAGCGCTGTTGCTGCGCCCGGTGCTGGCGCTGTTCTTCAACCATGGCATCGTCATGGAACCGCACCTGCAAAACAGCGTGCTGGTGCACGACAACGGTCGCCCGCAACGCCTGCTGCTGCGGGATTTCGAAGGGGTGAAACTGACCGAGGAACTGGGTGCGTCGAAGATCGACAGCGACGTTCATCCGCGGGTCCGCGAGTCGCTGCTCTATTCCCGCCAGCAGGGCTGGAACCGCATCGTCTATTGCCTGTTCGTCAACAACCTGTCCGAGGCCGTGCTGGCCCTGAGCTGGGAGCGCCCGCACCTGGCACCGCTGATGTGGCAACGGGTCGAGCAGCAACTGATCAGCATCCGCGCCGAATTGAGCCGCGCGGCACCGGAGCTGGATGCGCTGATCGCCGGCCAACCGATTGCCTGCAAAACCAACCTCAAAGTGCGGCTGGCGGCCAAGGCGGATCGTCAGGCCGGCTACGTCACGCTGGTGTCCCCATGGGGCAAGGAGGCTCAGCATGGATAAGCTGCCCGCCACGGTATTGGCCGCCATCGACGAAGCCCGCACACAACAGGAAGATCCGTTGGCGCTGTTCATCTATGACCTGGACGCCTTGAAACAACACGTGACTCAGGTGATGGCGGCGCTGCCCAAAGGCGTCGAGCTGTACTACGCGATCAAGGCCAACAGCGAACCGCAGATCCTCGCCACCGTCGCGCCGTTGGTGGACGGGCTTGAGATCTCCTCTGGCGGCGAGATCGATCGCGTCCAGGCCTGCCCAACGCCCAAGCCCTTCATCTTCTCCGGCCCCGGCAAACTGGATTCCGATCTGCGCTCGGCCTTGCAGCATCAGGTCGAAGCGATCCACATCGAAAGCCTGAATGAAATCGTCCGCCTGCAACGACTGGCGCTGGAAGCGGGGCGGGTGCAGGACGTGTTGCTGCGGATTAACCCGGAACTGCCGGCGCCGCTGTCGAGCAAACTGGCGATGGCCGGCACTGCGACGCCGTTCGGCATTGATGAGTCAGAACTGGCCCAGGCCGTTAGCTGGGTGGATAACGCCAGTCATCTGCGGCTCAAGGGCTTTCATGTGCATGCGATGTCCCATCAGTCGCTGGTGGAACGCCACGAACAACTGCTCGACCTGTACCTGGAACGCTGGCCGCAATGGAAGGCGTTGTCGGCCAGTCCGGCGACGATTACTCACCTCAATGTCGGCGGCGGCATCGGTGTGAATTACCTCGGTCCGCAGCAGTTTGATTGGCAGCGCTTGTGCGCGCACCTGGGGCAGTCCCTGGCGGCGTGTGCCGATGCGCCGATTGTGCGTTTCGAGCCCGGTCGCTTCATCAGCGCTTATTGCGGCTACTACGCCATTGAAGTGCTGGACAGCAAAACCAGTCATGGCAAGCACTTCCTGGTCTGTCGCGGCGGCACCCATCACTTCCGTCTGCCGGTGGCTCAGGGGCACGATCACCCGGTCATTCATCTGCCCCGAAACCCTGTAACGCCGGGCGCGGTGGCGCAGAAATGGACCGTGGTCGGGCAACTCTGCACGCCCAAGGATGTGCTGAGTCGCGATTGCCCGCTGACTGGCGTCGAGGTCGGCGACATGCTGGTGCTGCCGCTGGCCGGCGCCTACGGCTACAACATCTCCCACGCTGATTTCCTCTGCCATCCACGACCGCCGCAGCTGTTTGCAGGAGGCGCCTCTTGGGTTTGACGGTGGCCGCTCCGCGCTGGCTGGTGGTGGTCAATGTGCTGTTGGGCACCTTGACCGTCAGCCTCAACAACAGCTCGCTCAACCCGGCGTTGCCGGCGTTCATGACCGCTTTCGACATCGGCCCGGTGCTGGCGACGTGGATCGTCGCCGCGTTCATGGTGAGCATGGGCATGACCATGCCGCTCACCAGTTTTCTCAGCCAGCGGGTAGGGCGCAAGCGCCTGTACCTGTGGGGCGTGGCGTTGTTTGTCTGCGGCTCGCTGATGGGCGCTTTCGCCAACTCCATCGCATTGGTGATCACCGCTCGCGTGGTGCAAGGGATTGCCAGCGGGCTGATGATTCCGTTGTCGCTGGCGATCATCTTTTCGGTGTATGCCAAGGGCGAGCGCGGCCGGGTCACCGGTTTGTGGGGTGCAGCGGTGATGCTGGCGCCGGCATTGGGGCCGTTGTGCGGCAGCCTGATGCTGGAGTGGTTCAGCTGGCGTTCGTTGTTCCTGATGAATGTGCCGATCGGCATTGTCGCGCTGATGCTTGGCGTGGCGGTGCTGCCGGCGTCGGAAGCGTCCGAGCGCAAACCGTTCGACCTGGCGGGTTACCTGCTGATTGCGGCGGGCATTGGCCTATTGATGATTGCGGTCGGTCGTTTGCGCCACGCTGATGCTCTGACGGATCCGCTCAACCTCGGCATGTTGCTGGCGGCCATCGTCTGTCTGGTCGCTTTCGTGAAGCTGGAACTGAACCGCACCTCGCCGCTGCTCAACCTGCGCATCTTCGCCCTGCGGGGTTATCGCCTGAGCGTGATCATCGCCGTGGTGCAGTCGGTCGGCATGTTCGAGTGCCTGGTGTTGTTGCCGCTGCTGGTGCAAGTGGTGATGGGCTACAGCGCGATCTGGACCGGTTTGTCGCTGCTGTGCACGGCGGCGTTTGCCAGCCTGTTCGGCAACCTTGGCGGTCGCTGGCTGGATCGATACGGGCCACGGGGTGTGGTGCTTTGGGGCTTGCTGATGACCGGCGCCGCGACGCTCGGCCTGGGCCTGCTCGGCGCTGGGTCCTCCATCGCCTCGGTGTTCTTCCTGATGATGGTGCGCGGCGCCGGACTCGGGCTGTCGTACATCCCGATCACCACCGCCGGGCTCAACGCCTTGCCCGAACCGATGGTCACGCAAGGCGCGGCGATGAACAACATTTCCCGACGCCTTGTGTCATCGCTGGCCATCGTCATTGCTTCGCTGTGGCTCGAGTTTCGCCTGGGGGAGGGGCTTGATTCCGCCGCCACGCCAGGAGCGATCAGCGAAGTGTTCATGGCCACCGGCCTCCTGGTTTTGCTGGCGCTGCCCTGCGCCTGGCGTTTTCCCGTACATGAACCCGACGAGCCGGCCGAGGCATTGCCCTCGGCCCTCGAACACCGTTAATTCTTTAATCGATAGGTATGACCATGGCGACCTCCTCTCAGGCAACACCTCAGGCTCCAGGCGTCTGGCTGGCGACCACCGACACCCAGCGCTACCAACAAGTGGAACAGCGGGTGGTCGGGCAACTGCTGCAAACCCTGCTGTATGAAAACGTGCTGCCATATCGCCACTCACTGCTGAGTGGCAGTCAATACCGGTTTGTCGTCAGCGGCATCGATGCGCAGCAACAGCCCGTGGAGTACCACTGCACCGGTTTGCTCAGCGCCAGTTTCGAACTGATCCGCCTCGATTACCCGAGTCTTGAGCGCGTGGATGCCAACGGCAAACACAGCCAACCGCACTTGCATCAAGCCTTGGCCGAATTGCTGAGTGAGCTTCAGGACAGCCCACACCTGCCGCGCTTCACCCATGAACTGGAACAGACCCTGCTCAAGGACCTGCAATCGCGCAGCCAGGGTTATCAAGCGGCCATACCAAGCCACCAACTGGACGTCGATGCGCTGGAACAGCACTTCATGGACGCCCACAGCTATCACCCTTGCTACAAATCGCGCATCGGTTTTTCGCTGAAAGACAACGCCAATTACGGGCCAGAGTTCGCCACGCCGGTGGCCATCGTCTGGCTCGCCGTGGCGAAAACCTGCGGGGCGATGAACATCTCCCAGCACCTAAATTACAACGACTTCATCCAGCAGGAATTCGGCCTTCAACGCTGGCAAGCACTGGCTGAAAGCCTCACCGACCAAGGCAAGTCCATGGGCGATTACTGGCTGATGCCGGTGCATCCATGGCAGTGGGAAAACGTCGTCGTCCCGGTGTTCTACCCGGAACTGGTCAGCGGTGAAATCATCCACCTGGGCACTACGGATGATCGCTACAAAGCGCAGCAATCGATCCGCACCCTGGCCAACGTCACGGACAAACAGCGGCCCTACGTCAAGCTCGCGCTGAGCATGACCAACACCTCCAGCACGCGCATTCTGGCGCGGCACACGGTGATGAACGGCCCGATCATCACCGACTGGCTGCACCAGTTGATACGCAGCGACAGCACCGCCCGCGACCTCGGTTTTGTGATTCTCGGCGAAGTGGTCGGCGTCAGTTTCGATTACGACCATTTGCCCGCCACGCGCATGTCCCAAGCCTACGGCACCCTGGGCACCCTGTGGCGCGAAAGCATTCATCAATACCTGGAAGCCGACGAGCAAGCGGTACCGTTCAACGGTTTGAGCTCGGTGGACAATCGCTACGGCGACGGTGAACAGACGCCGTTTATCGATGCCTGGATCCAGCAATACGGCCTGCACGCCTGGACCCGTCAACTGGTGCAGGTCGCGGCATCGCCGATCATTCACATGCTCTACGCCGAAGGCATCGGCATGGAATCCCACGGCCAGAACATCGTCCTCATCGTCAAGCAGGGGTGGCCGCAACGCATCGCCCTGAAAGACTTCCACGACGGCGTGCGTTATTCGCCGCAGCACCTCGGCCGTCCCGACCTGGCCCCGAGCCTGGTGCCGCTGCCCGCCAGCCACGCCAAGCTCAACCGCAACTCGTTCATCCTTACCGACGACGTGGATGCGGTGCGCGACTTCTCCTGTGATTCGTTCTTCTTCATCGCCATGGCCGAGATGGCGATCTTCCTGCTCCAACACTATCAACTGGCGGAAAGCGAGTTCTGGCAGATGACGGCTGAGGTCGTCACCGGTTACCAGGAAGCACACCCGCAACACCGCGCGCGTTATGAAGCATTTGATGTGTTCGCGCCGTTCTATGAGGTCGAGGAACTGACCAAGCGTCGTCTGTTGGGCGATGGCGAACGTCGGTTCAAAAAGGTGCCGAACCCGCTGCACGCCTTCCGGCCGCAATCATGCTGAGGACCAATCTGCTCAAGCAGAAACTCCAGAACGGTGAGTCGGCCTACGGGCTGATCAGCTCGATTCCGTCGCCGGCATCCATCGAACTGATTGCCGAAGCCGGGTTCGATTTCGTGATCATCGACATGGAGCACGTGCTGATCAACCCGGAAACCGTGGAGCACATGATCCGCACCGCCGAGAGCTACGCGCTCACGCCGCTGGTGCGGGTCGCGGACCTCAACCCGAAGACCCTGCTGCGCCTGCTCGATGGCGGCGCCCAGGGCATCGTGTTGCCGATGATCGAAAGTCCCGAGTCCCTGGCCGAAAGCATCCGCGCCTGCAAATACCACCCGCTGGGCGGCCGCAGTCTGAATGCCGGGCGTCCCGGTGCGTTTGGCAAGCACAGCCTCGCGGAATACATCGGCCTGGCCAATGAGCAAATCATGATCGTGGCGATGATCGAGAGCGCCGAAGGTGTGCGGCGCGCGGCGGAAATTGCCGCCGTGCCGGGGCTGGACATGATCCTTGAAGGGGCGGCGGATTTGTCGCAATCGATGGGCCTGCCGTGGCAGATCGACCGCCCCGAAGTACAAGCGGCGCTGCTCAGTGCCTGGCAAGCCGCTAACGCTGCGGGCGTGCCGTACTGCGCGATTCCACGCCAGCCGGGTGACCACGAACGCTGGTTGGCTCGCGGCGTTAACAGTTTTGTTTTGGGTGACGAGCGTGGCATCGCTTTTCGTGCCCTCCAGGCCAAGTTGGCCGCCACTTCAGCAGAAGGAAAATAACCCGATGAACTTCACCACAATGGCCGCCGACAGGGTGATGCAGGATCTGGTCGATTGTTTGCTGGCCGAACACTTTTTCGGGACCGAACCGCTGAACCTGACGGCGCCCGCTGCCGATCAGCCGTTTACCGGGTTGAGTGCCGAACAGCGCATCTGGGAATGGCGCGGTTCAATCCTCGTCGCCCTGCGCCCCGGCATCACTCAGGTCTGGGAGAAAGTACCGGGCACGCCGGTGTTGGGTCGTGAAAATGGTCAACTGACCGAACTGTCGCCCGAAGCGTTCATGACCCAAGTGCTGGCCGGGATGACCGACCGCTATCAGGACAATGAAAAGGGCTTTGCGCTGTTCCTCGACGTGCTACGCACCAGCGTGCGCCAGACCGAGTTATCCCTGGCCCATCGGGTCAACAGCGAGCACTTGCTGGAAAAGAGCAACGCCGACTTTTTCCTGACCATGGAGCAATGGGCGTCGCTGCGTGATCGTCCTTACCATCCGCTGGCCAAAGCCAAACAGGGGTTGAACGACGCGGAATATCAGCACTACCAAGCCGAATTTGCCCGGCCAGTGGCGCTCAATTGGGTCGCCATCGACCGCACCTTGCTGCAATGCGGCGACGGCGTGACCGACCTGGCGCAACAAAGTCCCGCCGACTACTTGTTGCCATTCGCGCTGCACGCCGGCCTGCAACACGAGATGCAGCAACGGGGCATTTACGAGAGCCATATCGCGCTGCCGGTGCATCCGTGGCAGTTCGATCATGTGCTGGAAGCGCAACTCGGCGACGCTTTCGCCAAAGGTGACTGCCAGCGCCTGGACTTCACCGACGGTGACTTCTTCGCCACCTCGTCCTTGCGCTCGATGACCCCGTGCTTCAACAGCGCCGACTACCTGAAGTTGCCGATGGCGATCTATTCCCTCGGTGCTTCGCGTTACCTGCCGGCAGTAAAAATGATCAACGGCGGCTTGAGTGAAAAGCTGCTGCGTCAAGGCTTGGACAAAGACGAAACTCTGCAACAGAAACTGCACCTGTGCGATGAAACCAAGTGGTGGGCGTTCATGCCGCCGGACGCGACCCTGTTCGACGAAGCGCCGCGTCATCTGGCGGCGATGGTCCGTGGCTATCCGCCGGCGCTGTTGGAAGATAAAGACACCCGCCTGATCCCCATGGCCGCCCTTGGTACGCCGCTGCCGGGCAGCAACCAGCACTTCTTCGATGACTGGATGAGCTACCGCCAACTGCCGGACAATGCCGCGTCGGTGATGACCCTGTTCCGCGAGCTGGCTCACAGCTTCTTCGACATCAACCTGCGGATGTTCCGCATCGGCATGCTCGGCGAGATCCACGGGCAAAACGCGGTGCTGGTGTGGAAGGCCGGTCATGCCCAAGGCTTGCTGCTGCGCGATCACGATTCGCTGCGCATCTTCGTGCCGTGGCTGGAACGCAACGGTCTCGCCGACCCGGCGTATCGACTGAAGAAGGGCCACGCCAACACGCTGTATCACGAGCGTGCGGAAGACCTGTTGTTCTGGTTGCAGACCCTGGGCATCCAGGTCAACTTCCGCTCCATCATCGAAACCCTGGCGCTGGTATACGCCTTGCCGGAACGCGGTTTGTGGACCGCGATGGGCGAAGTGTTGAACGAGTTGATTGACACCATCGACTTCGACCCCGAAGCTCGCGCGATGATTAAACAGCAATTGTTCGAAGCACCCCACTGGCCGCAAAAACTGCTGCTCACGCCAATGATCGAGCGCGCGGGCGGCCCCGGCAGCATGCCGTTCGGCAAAGGCCATGTGGTGAACCCCTTCCACCGGTTGAATAATGAAGCCTGAACCACGATGTCAGCCCACCAGGCGCACGCTGTTGCGCCTGTCCTTGGGCGTGCTTGCACTCCGGTATTCGCTACCGGCATGGGCGCAAACCGACGCCGCGCCGCTGCGGGTGATCACCTTGTTTCAAGGGGCCACCGACAGCGCCGTGGCGTTGGGCGTTACGCCGTGCGGCATTGTTGATTCCTGGAGCGAAAAACCGACCTACCACTATTTGCGTTGGGCGTTGGAGCAGGTGCCCCATGTCGGGCTGGAAACCCAGCCGAGCCTTGAAGACATCGCGCTGCTGAAGCCGGACGTGATCGTCGCCTCGCGCTTTCGCCATGAACGCATCGCCCCGTTGCTCAAGCAGATCGCCCCGGTGGTGATGCTGGACGAGGTCTTCGAGTTCAAGAAGACCTTGGCGCTGATGGGCATCGCCCTGTACCGCCAGCAGCAAGCCGATGAGTTGCTCGGCCAATGGCAACAGCGTGTGGCGCAACTGCGCCTGCAATTGCAGCAGACGTTCGCCGGGCGCTGGCCGCCGACGGTGTCGATTCTGGATGTGCGCGAAGACCACATCCGCAGCTATTTGCCGGCGAGTTTTCCGGGCTCGGTCATCACCGAGTTGGGCTTTGATTGGAGCGAAGCGAGCAGGGCGGCGACAGGGGTGTCGATCAAACTCACCAGCAAGGAAAGCCTGGCGGTGGTGAATGCCGATATTTTCTTCATCTTCTTGCGCGCGGAGAAAGCGGCAGTGCAGCGAAACTACGAAAGCCTGGTGCAGCACCCGCTGTGGCAGCAAATGCGCGCTCCGCAGCAAGGGCAGGTGTGGCGGGTCGACGGCGTGGCCTGGAGCCTGTCCGGCGGCATGCTCGGCGCGAACCTGATGCTCGATGACGTGGCGCGTCTGGTCGCTGCCTCATGAGCAACGGGTTAAAGATGTGGAGCGCGGGCGTGGTGTTGCTGTTGAGTTGCGTACTGAGCTTGGCGGTCGGCGCGACGTGGATTCCGTTGTCGCAGGTTTTCGCCGCGTTTGTGCATCCCGATCCGTTGAGCGTCAGCCATGTGCTGGTGACCACCACGCGCCTGTCGCGGACCTTGATGGCCATGGCGGTGGGCGCGAGCCTGGCGGTGGCCGGCGCCTTGATGCAGGCCTTGACGCGCAATCCCCTGGCGTCCCCCGGCCTGTTCGGGATCAACGCCGGGGCGACGTTTTTTATCATCCTCGGTTCCTCGCTGTTCGCCCTGGCGTCCCCGGATGCGTGGCTGTGGTGCGCGTTTCTCGGTGCGGCGGTGGCGGGCACTCTGGTGTGGCTGATCGGCAACATGGGGCAGGGCAGCCTCAGCCCATTGCGCATCGTGCTCGCGGGCGCGGCGATGGCGGCGCTGTTTTCCGCGTTCAGCCAGGCGTTGCTGGTGGTGAATCAGGATGGGCTGGACACGGTGCTGTTTTGGCTCGCGGGGTCGCTGACCGAACGCAGCTTGTCGGTCGCTGCACCGTTGCTGCTGTGTGGTGTGCTCGGCTTGTTCGGGTCGATGTTGCTGGCGGGGCAGGTCAATGTGCTGAACGCGGGCGAAGAGATTGCCACTGGCCTCGGACAGCGCACGGGTTTGATCCGCTTGATGATGGCGGTGCTGGTGGTGTGTCTGGCGGGCAGTGCCGTGGCGTTGGCCGGCAGTATCGGGTTTATCGGTTTGCTGGTGCCGCACATGGTGCGCAAGGGCTTGTCCATCGACCATCGCTGGATGTTGCCGGGGTGTGCGCTGTTGGGTGCGATTGTGCTGTTGCTGGCGGATACGTTGTCGCGGGTGTTGATCCTGCCGCAAGAGGTGCCGGTGGGCGTCATGACCGCGCTGTTCGGCGCGCCGTTTTTCATTCTGTTGGCGCGGCGTGGAGGTCGTTATGGATAAGGTCCTGACCTGGCGGCGCAGCGGGTTTTCCCGGCGGATCAATGTCGCGACGTTGTGGCGGCTGTTGGCCGCCGTGATGGTGACGGCGCTGATCATGCTTGGCTCGCTGTCCTTGGGCAAAGTCATGCTCTCGCCGCTGGAAGTACTGCGGATCTTGCTGTCGAGCCAGGACGCGAGCCTGACGTTTATCGTCGAGCAACTGCGCTTTCCGCGCCTGCTGCTGGCGGCATTGGTGGGGGCGGCGTTGTCGGTGTCCGGGCTGATCCTGCAAAGCATTATTCGCAACCCGTTGGCCTCGCCGGATTTGCTCGGTATCACCAGCGGCGCCAGTGCGGCGGCGGTGTTGTACCTGTCGTTCTTCTCGGTGGCGCTGGGTCAGCAGTATCTGCCGCTGGCGGCGATGCTCGGCGCCGGGCTGGCGGCATTGGCGATCTATCTGTTGGCCTGGAAACAAGGGACTTCACCGCTGCGGCTGGTGTTGATCGGCGTCGGCATCTCCGCGATGTTGACCGCCGCCACCACCTTCATTCTGGTGTTCAGTCCCTTGACCACGACCCTGTCCGCCTATGTCTGGCTGACCGGTAGCGTGTACGGGGCCAGTTGGCCGGAACCGTTGGCATTGGGTTCGTGGTTGCTGGGCATTTGTCCGCTGCTGGTGTTCCTGGCGCGGCAGGTGATGGTGCAACAACTGGATGACAGCCTCGCCCAGGGCATCGGTGTACGCGTGCAATGGCTGCGCGCCGGTTTGTTGCTGGTCAGCGTGGCGTTGGCCGGGGCGGCGATTGCCTGGGGCGGGGCGATTGCGTTTGTCGGGCTGATAGCGCCGCACATTGCCAAGCGCCTGGTGGCGTCGGGGTTTGGCGGTCAAGCGGTGATGGCGGCGCTGGTTGGGGCCAATCTTGTGGTGCTCGCCGACCTCGCCGGGCGCACGCTGTTTTTGCCGCTGGACCTGCCTGCCGGCATTTTCGTCGCCGTGCTCGGCACACCCTTTTTTCTCTACCTGTTGATTAAACAACGTCATTAAGGAATTTCACGTATGACGTCGATTGCAAGTCGCGGCCTGACCCTGAGTTATCAGCGCCAGGTGATTATTGACGCGCTGGACATGCAACTGCCCCAGGGCAAGATTTCGGTATTGATCGGCAGCAATGGCTGCGGCAAAAGCACGCTGCTCAAATCCTTCGCCCGGCTGCTGAAACCGCAGCAGGGTTCGGTGATTCTCAACGGGGTGGATATCCAGCAAAAGTCCACGGCGGCGGTGGCCCGGGAACTGGCGATCCTGCCCCAGACCCCGAGTGCGCCGGAGGGCATCACTGTTCGCCAGTTAGTGGCGCTGGGTCGATATCCGTACCAGAGCTGGATGCAACAGTGGTCGGCGGAAGACGAAGCCATGGTCAACCGCGCCCTGGCGCAAACCAGCCTGCTGACCCTGGCGGATCGCCCGGTGGACGCATTGTCCGGTGGCCAGCGCCAACGGGCGTGGATCGCCATGACCCTGGCCCAGGACACCGGCATCGTGCTGCTCGATGAGCCGACCACGTTCCTCGATCTGGCGCACCAGATCGAAGTGCTAGACCTGCTGCGCGACCTCAACCGCCTCGAAAACAAAACCATCATCATGGTGCTCCACGACCTCAATCTGGCCTGCCGTTACGCCGACCACATGGTCGCCGTGCACAACCAGACCGCGTTCGCCCAGGGCCGGCCCGATGAGGTGTTGACCGAAGCGTTGGTCAAAACCGTGTTCGACCTCAATTGCCGGATCATCCCCGATCCGTTTTTCGGCACGCCGTTGTGCATTCCATTTGGCCGGGAACTGCCGCAATGAATCTGGCGGGGCATTTCACCGAGACGGAATGGGCGGTGCTGTCCGGCGGGTTGCGGCTCAAGGACAGCAACGAGCGCGACCCGTTGCGGGCGCTGATGGCTCGGGAGTTGTTGCAAGAGGACGTCTGCGTGCAATTGCTGGATGCGTTAGGCCCGGTGATCGGCTCGCCAACCCGGGCGATTACTGCCTCGCTGTTGGGCAAGCGTTTGTCGTTCCTGGCGACCGGCGCGTGTTTGTATGCGATGTCGGTGTACGACAAAGGGCTGCTGCTGACCCTCGACAACACGGTAGTCGAATACGGCCACGATGATGGGTTGTGGACGTCGTCGTTTCCTTTGCTTCACGGTCAGCCGCTGACCTATGGCGCCAACGAGCGCGAGGCCTGGCGGGAAGCTTTGGTGCAAGGACTGTTCGCCGGATTGCTGAAACCGTTGTGGCAGACCTTCAACAAAGTCACGGGTGTGTCCCGGCGCATCCTCTGGGAAAACACGGCGGTGCGCGTGTATTCGCTGTATGAAAAACGCATGGCGAAAATCGACGATCCAGTGATCCGCGAACGTTGTGAAGCGGACTTTCAGTGGCTGCTGACCCAGGCCGAGCCAGCGTTGTTCGGTCTCGATTACAACCCGTTGAGCCATTTCCGCCGACCGCCGACGTTGGTGGACGATGGGCAACGCAGCATTCGTTTTCGCCGCACCTGTTGTTTTTATTACCTGGCCACCGAGCCTGCGGAATATTGCTCGACCTGCCCACTGTTGCGCCCGGGGAAAAAGTGCCGATGAGTTATCAGATCAACCCTCGCCAGCAACATTTCGATGCGCTGTTGCTCGAAAAATACCGGTCGATCCCGGCCTCCACCCTCGGTCACTTTTCCGACCAAGGCTTCCTGCGCGGGATCAAACCGTTGTTCAACAACATCCGCATGGTCGGCAACGTGGTCACGGTCAAAGTCTTCCCGCCGGATGGCAGCGTCTTGCGTGAAGCGCTGTTGCTGAGTGAGCCGGGGGATGTGCTGGTGATTGAATGTGTGGGCGATCAAGAGTGCGGTTGTTGGGGTGAGTTGCGGACGTTGGCCGGGTTGATTAAGGGGTTGGCCGGGGTGGTGGTGTCCGGGGCGGTCACGGATGTCAGCGCGCTACGCCAACATGGATTGCCGGTGTTTTGTCGCGATGTCAGTGCGTTCACCACCCGGGGCATTGGTGCCCAAGGGGAGGTGAATCAGCCGATTCAGATTGGCGAAATTCAAGTTCATCCGGGCGATCTGGCCATCGGCGACGATGACGGCGTCTTCATCCTCGACGCCGGGCGAGCCGCCGAGCTACTGCCCGAATTATTAGCCAAAGAAGAAACCGACCAACGCCGCCGCGCAGAATTCCAGCAGAGACTCGCAACCCGACGTACGCAAAACCTGTAGGAGCAAGGCTTGCCCGCGAAGGCGTCCTCACTGGCGCTAAAAGCTTCGCGGGCAAGCCTCGCTCCTACAGGGTTCTGCGTTTTTTCACGGTAGGGAACAGCGTTTTTTATCGATAGAGAGCAGCATTTCCCATAGATCTATTGCAGCGCAACGCCGCAATACTTTGATTCCTTGGTCAGTTTTTTTGTAACAGGTTGTTTGCCGCAAGCGCAGAAACCTTTAAAGTTAACCTTTCGGTCAGCTTTGCACTGTCTATTCAGCCTTTTGCTTCGTCCAAAAGCGCTCCTGCAAGACGCGAGATCCCCAGAACATAACCAGAAGGGCGGACCCATAACCGCCCAGAGGATGATCCATGTCCAACCGTGAAATATCCCGGCGCTCGTTCCTTCAGGGCGGGCTGGTGGCGGGTGTGAGCGTGACGCTTACACCGCTCAGCTCCCAGGCGCTGGCGGCCTTGATGGAAAACAGCGTGACCGTGCCGTCCGAGCAATGGCTCGGCAACAACGGCAAGGCGCGCCAACGTAACGATGCCTTGTCCAAGGTCTGCGGCAGCAAAGTCTTTGCTCGCGACATCCGCGCCAAGGACATGCCGGGCTGGCCCCAGCAGCAGGGCCACGCCATGTTGCTGAAAATCACCAAGGCCGACCGCATCTACGCCGGCTATGACCTGGCGTGGCTCGGCGCCGATTTGCAGCCCGACCGCATCGTCACCGCCGCCGATCTGGACAAGGACGGCATCGTCTTCCCGGAAGAGCACGCCCCCGATCCGCTGCTGCCGGAAGGCAAAGTGCCGATGTTCATCGGTCACCCGGTGGCGATTCTGATCTGGAACGATTTCGAGCGGTTCCGCCAGGCCAAGGCGAAGCTCAAATTCAATGACAAAGCCATCCGCTACGGTGCCCAAGTGCCGTTCTACGAAGGCGATCCCTACGGCAGCTTCCGCTATGTGCGTGTCGGCGGCGCGACCTCGGCGGACGAAGACGAATTCGCCAGCCTCAAGGATTCGATCCTGTTCCCGATGCTGAAAAACCGTCGCCCGGTGTGGAATTCCCAGCCGGACCTGCACGGCAACCTGACCGAGCGCGGATTGTTTTACGCCGACCGCATGAAGCAGCAAATCGACAGCCCGCCGGACAACTGGCTGGTGTTCGACGAACGCTACAAAACCCCGTCGATCGAGCCGGCCGCGATGGAGCCGGACAACGGCAACGGCTGGTACGACCCGGCGACCAAGACCCTGCACTTTGTGGTCGCCACCCAGTGCCCACTGGAAGCCGCCACCGAAACCGCGAAGATGATCGCGCCGTCGCGTTTCGGCCTGGCCAACCTGAACATGCACCCGGGTTACACCGTCGGCTACGGTTCCAAAGACCACAACATCTTCGTCTACTACGCCGCCCTGGCCGCGTTGTACGGCGCTGGTGTGCCGGTGCGTCTGGCCAACGACCGCTACGAGCAGTTCCAGAGCGGCATCAAGCGTCACCCGTTCGACATCCGCTACCAACTGGCCGTGGACAAGACCGATCACAGCTTCAAGATTTTCCGCGCCGAGATGAGCGTCGACGGCGGCGGACGGATCAACTACAGCCCTTCGGTGGCGGCGGTTGGCGCCACGGCGGCGCAGTCGATCTACTACATGCCGCAGAACGATTTGCAGGTCACGGCTTACCATTCCCGCGCCGTTGAAGCGGGTTCGATGCGCGGCTACGGCACCCTGCAAAGCATGGCCTCCACCGAGATGATGGTCGATGAAATCGCCGGTCGCCTCGGCATCGACGCCATCGACCTGCGCAAGAAAAACGCCATGCTCTCGGGCATGAAAAACACCCAGGGCGCGGTCCCGGCCGGTGCCTTGCGCCTGCACGAAATCCTCGACAAAGCCGCGGTCCACGAAGTCTGGAAAAATCGTGATCTGATCAAGCTGCAGCGCGAAGCCGCCGACCCGGATCACTGGTATGGCGTGGGTTTCGCCATCTGCCAGAAAGACTTCGGCACCGGTTCCGAAGCGCCGATGGCCAGCATCGAATTCACCGCCGAAGGCCACGTGACCCTGCGCCATATCGGCATCGAAATCGGCACCGGCATGTCCACCTCCCAAGCCTTGGTGGTGGCGGATTTCATTGGCATCCCGGCCACGGAAGTGAAGACCGGCGAAACCGAATGGAAAGAGTTGCAGCTGATCACCGGCGGCAACCCGTACATCATGAGCCAGGCCGAGCAGGACGGTTTCCTGCGCAACCCGCGCTGGGTTGGCAAACTCGCCTCGGCCTCGTCGGCGACCAACTCCGCGTACTACTTCAGCCACGCCACCCGCGAAGCGTCCCGGGTGCTGTTCAACCACGGCTTGTGGCCGGCAGCGTTGCAGATCTGGGGCCAGGGCCCTTACGGCGGCCAGGCCAACCCGTACGTGGTGCGCCGCGAAGACGCGCATTGGGTCGACGGCAAACTCACCGCCAACGGCATGCAGCCGCTGAGCTTTGAACAGTTGGCGAAACACGCCCACGAAAAAGGCCTGGTGACGGGCGCGACCGTGCACGGTTTCAACCGCTGGAGCTGGGCCGAGGCCGAGTTCAGCATCGACGGTGTGCGCGAACGCCTACCGCTGGATGGCTTGGCCGTGAAGTACGGCGACGGCGCGCCAAACGCGAAGAAAGCACAGATGACCAGCAACGGTTTCCACCTGCTGGATCGCCAGAACGTGCACTACCCGGACACCCAGTTGAACAACGCCGCCGTGACTTACTACAGCCCGGTCGCAACGCTGGTGGAATTGAAAGTGAACAAGGGCTCGGCCGAAGTGCAAGTGCTCAACCATCACTCGTGGGTCGAGTGCGGTCGGGTGCTGGTGGAAGAACTGGTCAGGGGCCAGCTCGAAGGCGGCATTGCCATGGGCATCGGCCATGCGCTGCTCGAAGAGATGCCGCTGTACGAAGGCGGGCCGGGGGAGGGTGACTGGAACTTCAACCGTTACCGCTTGCCAATGGCGCGCCACGTCGCGGTGTGGAACCAGACCGCCGAGATCCTGCCGCCGCTGTCGCCGAGCGATCCATCGAAGGGCATTGCCGAAGTGGTGATGATCCCGGTGGTCGGCGCCATCGGTAATGCCGTGGCCCACGCCATCGGCAAACGGGTCCGCGACCTGCCCATCACTTCCGCACGCATCAAGGAGGCCCTCAATGGCTAACCGTCCGTTTCAACTGACCCTCAACGGTCAATCCGTCGGCCCGGTGGACATCCCTGATGACCTGCCGATGATCGATTACCTGCACGAATACAAAAACCTCACCGGCTCGCGCCTCGGCTGCGGCCAGGGCATCTGCCATGCCTGTGTGGTGATCGTCGATAACCCCGACGGCACCAGTGAAGAAGTGCGCACCTGCATCACCGGTGCGCACTATTTCGAAGGCAAGAAAGTGCGGACCATCGAAGGTCACGCGACCCGCGACGAGCAGGGCAAGGTCACTGAGCTGAACCCGATCCAGCAGCGTTTCGTCGATGAGTTTGCCTTCCAGTGCAGCTACTGCGCGCCGGGTTTCGTCAACGCGGCGACGGTGTTAGTGGAAAAACTGCAGCGTCAGCCGATCGTCAAAAGTCAGCTGGAAAAAGTCATCGAGGACAGCCTCGGCCACCACATCTGCCGCTGCACCGGCTACGTGCGCTATTACAGCGCCACTCGCAACGTGCTGACCGATCTCGGCCTGGTCAAGGAGGGTTAAGCCATGAACCGTTTACTTTCCCGCCTGGCATTGGCAGTTGGCCTGGCTGCGCCGGTGTTGCTGGCTCACGCGGATGATCAGGTGAAGCGCGGCGAATACCTCGCCCGCGCCGCTGACTGCATGGCCTGCCACACCGCACCGGGCGGCGCGCCGTTTGCCGGTGGGCTGCCGATCGTTTCGCCGTTTGGGACGATCTACGGCACCAACATCACCCCGAGCAAAGAGCACGGCATCGGTTTGTACAACGATGACGAATTCTTCGCCGCGCTCACCGAAGGCAAGCGCCGGGATGGCGCGAACCTGTACCCGGCGATGCCCTACACCTCGTATCACTTGATGCCGCGCGCAGATTCCGACGCGATCCACGCCTACCTGAAAACCGTCGAGCCCATCGAACGCGCCGCCCCGGTCACTAGCCTGAGCTTCCCGTTCAACGTGCGCCTGGGTTTGATGGGTTGGAACATGCTCTACGGCAAGGACGTGAAACTGGCGCCCACCGACGGCAAAAGCGAGGCGTTCAAGCGCGGTGAGTACATGGTCGAAGTGCTCGGCCACTGCGGCGAATGCCACACCCCTCGCGGCTTGCCCGGCGCGATGCAGCAGGACAAACGCCTGACCGGCGGCCTGCTCAACGGCTACCTGGCGCCAAGCCTGTTGGCCACGGACCTGGCCGCTCGTGGCTGGAATCAGCAGGACCTGAGCACCTTCCTCAAGCACGGCATGAGCGCCCAGGGCACGATGTTCAACGAGATGTTCCCGGTGTTCCACAACAGCACCCAAGGCCTCAGCGACCCGGACCTGGCAGCCATGGCCACGTACCTGCTGGGCGATCCTGCCCCGGTGGCGAAGGTGCTGACTGAAGTGCCGCTGGAACAGATGAGCCCCAGCGCCCAACGCGGTCGCCAGGACTACCTGAACGTCTGCGCCGGTTGCCACGCGCCGAACGGCGAGGGCAAACCGCACATCGCCGTGGCCATGCGCGGCAACACCACGTTGCGCCTGGAAGATCCGCGCAACCTGCTGCGGGTGATCGAGGGCGGCATCGGCGAGCAGAAATTCGCCGGGTTCGAACGCATGCAACCGATGCCGGGGTTTGCCGACAAACTCAGCCATGAGCAACTGACCGATCTGCTGAATTACCTGCGTCAGGGTTGGGGCGGTCAGTCTGCTGAATTGGCGGTGAGCGATGTGCAGAAGCTGCAAGCGGACGCACCACCGACCGAGCACAAGGCGCACTGACATGCAGCATCTCGATCTGCAAGTGGTGCGCCGGGCGCTGGAGTGGTCTTGCGCCGGTCAGCGGGTTTGGCTGTGCACGGTGTTGGCCACTTACGGCTCGGCGCCGCGCGCGCCGGGGTCGTTGTTGGCGGTGAACGTTGAGGGGCAGTGGATCGGTTCGCTGTCCGGCGGGTGTGTTGAGGAGGATTTCCTTGAGCGCGTTGCCGAGGGTTTGTTCGATCAGTCCATCAGCGTGGTGCGTTACGGGGCAGGCGACGGGGTGAGTCTGCCCTGTGGCGGCGTGCTCGATGTGATGGTGGAGAAGCTGGAACCGGATTGCGCGGTTCAGGCGCATCTGCGCGAGCTGGAGTCGGCGTTGTTGGGGCAGCGTCGGTTGATCCGCGAGGTCGATCTGGCCAGCGGTGCGCGCAGTGTGTTTGCGGACAGCGAGCAGGGGGTGCGTATCGAACGCGAAATCGACCGAGTGCGCGTGCGGATCGGTGCGGCGCAGCGGTTGTTGCTGGCCGGATATTCCAGCGTTGCCCAAGCGTGTGCGGAGTTTGCCGTGGGCCTGGGGTTCGAGGTGATTCTGTGCGATCCCCGGGATGAAGTGCTGGACGGCGTGGTGCTGGACGGCGTCGAAATTCGTCGCCAATTGCCATCGGTGTTTATCGCCGATGGTGGCTGCCACAGCGACACGGCGGTGGTGGCGCTGACCCACGATCCACGCATCGATGACCTGGCGATGATGGAAGCGGTGCGTACTGACGCGTTCTACATCGGTGTGATGGGGTCGATGCAGACATCGCAAAAGCGCTTCGAGCGGTTGCGCCGGATTGGTGGGTTGGGCGATGCCGAGTTGGCGCGGATTCATGCGCCGATTGGCTTGAACCTGGGCAGCAAGACCCCGGCGGAAATCGCCTTGGCAGTCTTGGCCGACATCCTGCGAATCCGCAGCGGTATTCCACGGAATCAGCTGTGACCCCTTGTAGGAGCGCCATCCCGCAGGAACGCCTCTAATCCCTGTAGGAGCGAGGCTTGCCCGCGAAGAGGCCGTCACATTCAATATCCATGTTGACTGATGGTCCGCCTTCGCGAGCAAGCCTCGCTCCGACACGGAACCGTGGTGTTGGTCAGTACCCGAACTTGTCCCGCAACCCGTAATACCAAGCCCCCAACGCCGCAAACGGCGTGCGCAGCAATTGCCCACCCGGAAACGGGTAATGCGGCAAATCCGCAAACGCATCAAACCGTTCAGCCTGACCCCGCAACGCCTCGGCCAGCACTTTGCCCGCCAAATGCGTGTACGTCACACCATGGCCGCTGCAACCCTGGGAGTAATAAATGTTGTCCCCCAGCCGCCCAACCTGCGGAAGACGCGACAACGTCAGCAGGAAGTTGCCGGTCCAGGCGTAGTCAATCTTCACGTCCTTCAACTGCGGAAACGCCTTGAGCATCTTCGGCCGAATAATCGCCTCGATATTCGCCGGATCCCGGGCGCCATACACCACGCCACCGCCGAAGACCAAACGCTTGTCCCCGGTCAAACGGTAGTAATCGAGCAAGTAATTGCAGTCCTCGACGCAATAATCCTGCGGCAAAAGACTCTTGGCCAACGCATCGCCCAACGGTTCGGTGGTAATCACCTGAGTCCCGCACGGCATCGACTTCGCCGCCAACTCCGGCACCAGATTGCCGAGGTAAGCATTGCCCGCCACGATAATGAACTTGGCCCGAACCTTACCCTGCGGCGTATGCACCACCGGATTCGCCCCGCGCTCAATGCGCACCGCCGGCGACTGCTCATAAATAGTGCCGCCCAACGACTCCACGGCCGCCGCTTCACCCAGCGCCAGGTTCAACGGGTGAATATGCCCGCCGCTCATATCGAGCATGCCGCCGACATACTGATCACACGCCACCACATCACGGATGCGCGTCTGATCCAGCAACTCAAGCTGCGTATGCCCGAAGCGCTCCCACAACCGCTTCTGCGATTCCAGATGCCCCATCTGCTTGGCCGTGATGGCAGCGAACACACCACCGTCCTTCAAATCGCACTGGATATTATATTTGGCGACCCGCTCACGAATGATCCGCCCGCCCTCAAACGCCATCTGCCCCAACAACTGCGCCTGCTTGGGCCCGACACTGCGCTCGATCACATCAATGTCACGGCTATAACTGTTAACGATCTGCCCACCGTTGCGCCCCGACGCCCCAAACCCGACCTTGGCCGCCTCAAGCACCGTGACCTTAAAACCGTTCTCCAGCAAAAACAGGGCAGAGGACAAACCGGTGTAACCGGCGCCAATCACACAGACATCAGTCTCTACGTCACCCTGCAACGCCGGGCGCGGCGGCACCGCATTCGCCGATGCAGCGTAATAGGACTCTGGGTAGGGGGTGTTCGCCATCCTGCAGCCTCTGTTTAATATATTTTACGAGTCCGCCGATCCTACCCGAGTTAAAAAACCGCCGCCAGCCACCGGAAAATCTCCGTCGCAGCAGCGAAATTAAATATTTTGCATATTCATAGGGTTAGCTCGAAAAAAGGTGTTGACACCCCTTCGGAATTCCGTAGAATGCCGCCTCACAGCAGGCACGTAGCTCAGTTGGTTAGAGCACCACCTTGACATGGTGGGGGTCGTTGGTTCGAGTCCAATCGCGCCTACCAAACAAAATCCGCTCTGCTGGGCGGTCTAGAAGGGCTCACCGAAAGGTGGGCCCTTTTTTGTTGTCTGGGATTTCTTCAGAGCGTTCAGAAAATATCGAGTTTGTTCACAATCGTTTGGCGATACCTCTAAAACTCTGAGGCGTTGCTTGCCTTGACTTATAGCGGATTGACGCTATCTATTCTTACGGAGCTGGAAGTTTCGGCCCCTGGACTTAATGCGACAACTCTTCATCCTCCGATTGAAGAATCACCGCTACCAAGGATAAGGACAGATTATGTTTGCTGATATCAAGCCCGGACCAAAGCCAGAACGTGAAGACGGCCAAGATGACAGAAGGCGTCACGTTAACCCACCAAACAAACCGAAGCATCCAACGCTCCCGATACACAAACCTTCCAAGTAGAACGCTGAGACCTGTTGAATGCGGTGGAGGTGCCAGATGTGTTGTATTAGCCTGAATCGGGCACGCTCCGCTGCTTTTCAAGACTCGTAAAAAAGCGACAGATCTATTTTCCCGAATCCGCCGTTAAATAAATACGTCCCTTTTTTCTTAGAGAAGGTTTGAAGTAAATGGGTTTCCATCCAGCGCAATGCCCTTCGTGCCTGAAAGACATCCAGGTGCCTGATGACGCAAGGTTCGCAATTTGTATGTACTGCGGCGAGAAAATCTCCATAGCGCAGGTTTCTCCATCTCGCACAGCGCCAAGCGTCGTCAATTTGCTAGGTATGGCACGGACGGCATCTTCCGCTGGTAACCAATCGGAGGCAGAAATTTACTTCAATCGTGTCTTAGAGATAGATCCGACAATTTCCGAAGCGTGGGTAGGTAAAGGAAAGGCTGCTGGCTGGCTGTCCACTATTGCCCATATGCGTTTCAGTGAGATGCTTATCGCGTTTGGCCACGCGATTGCTACAGCCCCAGCCGCTCAAAAAGAATATGAATCAAAAGAGTGTTTAAACGAAGTAAACCTGCTTGTGGTGACGTTGTATGGAATGGCTCGCAAGCATCTGATCGAATTTGTAGCGTTGCCTAACATCTGGTCGGATTACCTCGTGCAGGTAGCCGAAATGCTGGCAACGCTGGAGCAGGGTTTGGCTTGGGCTCCGACGGATAAGATTACGCTGGAAAATATTGTTCACCTCTGCAAGGACAATATCGAAGGGATAAATTATCGAGATGAATTCGACAACAACCTTCCTAAGGTTTGGTACCTTTCACCGGAGTACGAGCGCCTTATCCGACAGAGGCTCGAAGCTGCCGCAACTGCGTTAAAAGCGCTGGATCCTGATTACGTACCTCCTGTGGCTCAGGCCAAAAAGGCCGATGCATGCTTTGTCGTTACCGCGACCATGGGAGATGAAGGCCACCCGACGGTTGTGTTCATGCGTCAATTTCGTGATACGTGGCTGGTGGAGAGGCGCGGTGGCAAAGCATTCATATCATGGTATTACGTGTATGGACCTATCGCTGCAAACGTCATTCGGGATAAGCCTCTACTCAGAGAGCTTTGTTATGCATTTGTGGTTCAACCTGCTGCTTGGATTGCGAAACAGCTTATAAAGTTATCAACGCCTAAAAAGTGATTTGCAACAACAGATCGATAGGGAAAAGGAGACGGATTTATTTTCGTAGATTCGACCAGTAAATAAATCTGTCACCTTTTTGGTCACCTTTTTGCCCCGTCACCTTTTTGCCCCGATGATACTGAAGCTCTCGAAAATCCCATATAGGCTTCATAGAACACGAAGGTCGGTCATTTGTAGCCTTGCTTTGGTTTTGTCATATATCACCTCAAGGGAAAGAGTCAGATCGCTCATTCCTCCTGCTTTTGTCCACAGCGGTACATCGAAAGCTAAGCCAGAGCCATCGTTGTACTCATAAGTATCTATCTTCTCTACGAAAGATGCGGGAGGCAGTACCAATGTATCGCCGTACTCAGAAATGCTTGCCTCGATATCCGATTTGTTTAGCTTGCCATACCAGTTTTCGGCGGAGATTTTATCGAAGTTGCCATTAACCAGTGCGTCAATCAGATCAGTTATTTCTTGTTCGAGGCTCTTATCGTTTTTCATTTTCGTCTGTTCTCGGATATGCGAGTTGAAGGCTCAGGCTTAACATCAGCAGCCTTGAAGTAATCGTTATATTTTTGATCAAGGCCTCTGGCATTACGCTTTGATATCTCCCAACGGCTTCAAAAAGTAAACCACCCGTTCAGTCTCTGCAAAGCCCAAAGCCTTATGCATGGCGTGGCTACCCTGGTTTTCCAGCAGCGCATCCGAAGCCAGTTCAGTGCAGCCCATTTCTTCGGCCCACTGTTGGACGCCCATCACGAGTCGTCGCGCGATGCCTTGGCCTCGACTGGCAGGCTGGACGTACAAACCTTCGAGAAAGGCCACGGGCGAGGAGTGGGTGCCGTTGACGTAGTCCGTTCGGATCGACGCTTCGGCAAACCCTAGCGCGTCGCCTTCCTCATTAACAAAGATCAGTACCAGATAGCGCTCTGGTGCGTTCAGCATGGTTTGTTTGTCATGGTCATTGTCCGCGGCGGAATCTGGCCACAGGGCAATACGCAGGGGCAACCAACCCTGATGGTCGAGCAACGTGCAGCGTTTGATCATTGAGGGAGCGCTCGAAAGAATAACTGCCGAGGATCATAGGTCATCCGCGGCCAGGATGCGTGGCGTCGTGCGGAGCCTCAGGGAGGGGTGCAATTATCTTTTCTGGAGTAAGCTTCCCACCTTTCAGCAAAAGGGGTTGGGTGATGTTTGCACGAATCATTGTGGGCGTTTTGATTGGTCTGGCGGCAGGTCTGTTTCTGCATGGGAAGTTTTCTCTGGAAGAAAAGACGCTGAAAATCATCCAGATTTTTGTTGGCATCGTGGCGATTGGTTTTATCGCTTCATCGTTCATGTTTGGCGCGATGTATGGGGTGTTGGCGGTTGCTGAGATTGCGGGCGGTTATTTCGCCTATACCAAGCTGTTCCAGGGGCAGGCGAGCAAGCCATAAGCCGATCCCGCGCTCCGAGCTGTGCAGTGCGTGGGGCATTCAGTCGCTGATGAACTCGGCATCGGTGACGAACGGCTTGCGATAGCGTCTGCGCAGTTGAGCACATGGAAGTAATAAGGACATTACGTGTTTTGGAAAGTGATCTTACTGGCCATGCTCACCGGTTTAAGTGGCTGCGCGGCGGTCGCTACGCGGATGGATTACAACCATCGTTGTCCCTACCTGGGTGTTCGTTTTGACTGGTGGTTGGTCGGCGAATCCCACGGAAAACTCATTCCCTTTTTGCTGCTCGACGCGCCATTTTCGTTGGTGGTCGATACGGTATTTTTCCCTTTTGAATATCAATACACCTGCAATCTCTGAGGCGTCTATGCCACAGACATGGAACAGTAATAAGGACATTACGTGCTATGGAAGCTTATTTTGATGTTGGCTGTTTCGCAGTTGAACGGTTGCTCCTGGGGGTACGTCCGTTGCGTTTGCAAAAACGCTAACGCCACAAAGAATGATGGACGCAATATTTTTTAGTTTCATTTCGTGGTTCCACCAAATTTCTCGCTCATGATCGTCGGTCGCTATTCCATGCCGCCCCTGCTTGGTCTTGGAGGCGCGTCAGGACACTCATTGGCCCATCGCGTAACTATCATGTTATTGAACTGCTCCCCAATGGTGTCGACGCGCAAGCAGGCGCCGCTCTTTGAGTAGAACAAGATGCAGCGCGAGCTATCAAAAGAACAGACATCTACCTCAAAGAACTTGCGTGCAGCGAGCTCCCGCTCCGTGCCGCTATATTCATAGCCATTGGCATGCATCCGTGTAGGCTTCCACCCTTGTTTGACGAGCTTGGTCCTAGCCTCGACCAATGGCTCGTCGACGGCTATGCCGGCCGGCCCGCGTATGTCGTTCACGGCTTGCGAACCATCCGCAAAAACGGCGCTGGTTCCAACGCAATAAAGTGCTACGAGCGCGAGGATCGAAGCTGTCATTTGACAGTCCCCCCAGCCGATTTGTAACTCGCCAAAAACGTTGAATACTCGACATGCGGGCGTGCCACTGGAGCCGACGACGCGAATCGGTCTATTAAATTTAATGAGGTCATCAGGCCGCTTGGATGGGGCGCGGTATCGAGCGTGCTTTCGCAAGGGGGAAGGCCCGTCCATGGGGAGGAACGCATTAAATTTACAGTCCTTGTAAGTGTGCGTGCGCATAGTCCTACTAAGCAGAAGTTTTGGTCAAGAAATGTTACATGTTGACGAATGATTGGTGGCCAGACTTTGGCCTCTTGCGGGTTGTAGGGTTACCGCCACCTCCACAGTGATTAGCAGCCAAAAATCGTCAGGTAGTTGTCGGATTCTTGAGGTGTGTTTAGCCGTTGAAAACGGATTGTTTAATGACACTCTGTGTTACGCCCTAAAGGCTACAAAACCTTGCGCCTTTACCTACGCGTGCGCCAGAATCCGCCGGCTTGTGCGCTTTGCCCCCGGCCTCTATCGTTTACCTGCCACTGCTCATCAGTGGTCGGGTTTAGTAGCTCGGTTTCCTGGCAGGTGCATAAGCATCTATCAATCAGGCGTTCAATGCCTGTACTTGATGGTGGCTGTGCGCAGGGCGCTCTCGGGCGCGCCGGATTGCTAGGTCCCCGGTCTACTAACCTGCAAACAGCCGCCACCCTTCTGTTTAGTAGCTAAAGCGTTGCGGCCTCATTTGAGGACCTGGTTTATGTTCAAAGTAACGCCGAATCCCCCGCACAACGATCCAGTACCCTACGACGCCTCTTTCGATCTTGATCCCACAAAAATGAAACTGGCGGCCGACCGCGCACTCAACTTCTACCTCAACCCCGGGGCGACGAAAGAGCCGATACCGCCCCGCAAGCGCAGCACCATCTTCACCATCGACGCAGCGGTGGATGACGAAACGTTGCTCCTCGAGGCCAGCGAATCGTTCGCACAAGCCCGCGAGATGGTCAACGATCTCGCCGACCTGGCGGACAACCCGCGACGTCATACGATGCTGGTGCTGGCCCGTGTGATTCTGATGGGTGAGTTAGCGGTCAACCGCGTACTGGACAACCACAAGCCTGGATAGCCACCAGGCACCGTAACGAGGGGATTGCCCCCTCGTTACTTCATCAGCGCGGCAAGGATCATCCCTCCAACACCCGCCCCGGAAAAAACAACTCAAAACACGTCACCCCACCCTCACTGGTGACGCCATACCGCCCGTTATGCAACTGCATGATCGTCGCCACAATCGACAACCCCAACCCATTCGATTGCGCCGACCGTTCCCGCGACTCATCCACCCGATAAAACCGATCAAACAATTTCGGCAGATGCTCCGCCGCGATGGTCGTGCCGTGGTTGCTCACCCGCAGGCTGATCCCATCAGCAGAAGGCGTCGCACTCACCACCAATTCCGAATCCGGCGCGCCATATTTGATGGCGTTGGAACACAGGTTGGCCAGTGCCCGGCGCAGTAGCATCGGCTCGGCCCAGATCACGCCGCTGCCGTGGGCGTTGATGCTGATCCCGGCGTCCGCCGCCAGTCCTTCAAAGTAATCCGCCATGCGCTCCATCTCATCTGCCGCGTCCAGTTCCTGGCGTTGGCGCAGGGCGCTGGCCGGGTCGGTGCGGGCCAGGAACAGCATGTTGTCGAGCATGCGCGCCAGGCGTTCGAGTTCTTCGACGTTGGAGGCGAGCAGTTGTTGGTAGGCTTCGACGCTGCGGTTTTGCTGGAGGGCGACCTGGGTTTCGCCGAGCAGGTTGTTGATCGGGGTGCGCAGTTCGTGGGCCATGTCGGTGGAGACCTGGCCGAGCTGGATAAAGCCTTTGGCGAGGCGGTCGAGCACGCCGTTGAAGGCGTCGATCATCGGCAACACTTCCAGCGGCGCGCCGTGGCTGTCGAGGCGTTCGGTGAGGTTGCCGACGCCGATGCCATGGGCGTGTCTGGCCAGGCGGCGCAGGGGCAGCAGCCCGCGATACAGCAGCAAATAGCCGCAGAGCGCGAGCAATAGGGCGGCGACGCCGGCGAGGAAGTAAACGCGCAACCGGTAGTTGGCCAGCACGCTGGTGCGCTCGGTCATCAGTCGACCGGCCACGACTTGCAGGCTGCCCAAATCGCCCGAGTCGATGGTCGCCGCCAGCGCCGCGAAGGGCACGCCGTCCACGCCGGAAAAATGCTGCACGTCGGCCAGGACCAGCGGATGGTCCATGGTCACGGGCGACAGGTTCGGCAAGTCGAGGTTGCCGGGATTGACCACCAGCAACGGTTTTTGTCCGGCCGCACCGATCACCAGCACTGACTCGCGGTTGCCGAGCATGTTCTGGAACAACGCGGGTTTGCTCTTGATCAGGTCGAGGGTGTTGCTGTCATTCAGAAACGTGCGCAGTTGATCCACCCGAGTGATCAGCGCCGCATCGTCGCGCCGGACCAACTCGCGCTCCAGCTCGCGATACAAACACACGCCTAACGTGATGACCGAGGCAAACGCCAGCAAGGCAAACAGCAAGGCCAGGCGCAGGGTCAGGGAGTGCGCTCGGCGGTTCATGGCTGCGTATCGAAGCGATAGCCGATGCCGCGCACGCTGTGGATCAGCTTGAGCTGGAACGGGTCGTCGACTTTCAAGCGCAGCCGGCGCACGGCGACGTCCACCACATTGGTGTCGCTGTCGAAATTCATGTCCCACACCCGCGAGGCAATCAGCGAGCGCGACAGCACTTGGCCCTGATGCGTGGCGAACAGGTGCAGCAAGGCGAATTCTTTATTGGTCAGGGTGATCCGCACGCCGTCGCGGGTGATGCGGCGCTTGAGCACGTCGATGTGCAGGTCGGCGACTTGCAGTTGTTCTTCTTCCCGGGATGGGCCACGACGGGTCAGGGTGCGCAGGCGCGCCACCAGTTCGGCGAAGGAGAACGGTTTGATCAGGTAATCGTCGGCACCCAGTTCCAGGCCCTTGATGCGGTCGGCGATGTCGTCGCGGGCGCTGAGGAACAGCACCGGCGTATCGGCTTCCTTGCGCAAGCGCCGCAGCACTTCCCAGCCGTCCATTTTCGGCATCATCACGTCCAGCACGATGACGTCAAACGAGGTTTCCAGGGCCAGGTGCAGGCCATCCACGCCATTGCGCGCCAGGCTGACCGAGTAACCGAGTTCCTGTAGACCGTTGAGCAGGTAGTTGCCGGCCTTGGGCTCGTCTTCAACGACAAGGATATTCATGGTCGATTTCCATCAAGAGTCAGTGCGCCGTGGAGGGCGTGAGCCAGTGTAGCCCGATCATCTGCACGTGACGCGGGCCACACATCGTCGGCGCGCACACTCAATTGTCATTGGTGCAACCGGACCCTTCCACCTGGTAATCCAGCACATGCTCCTGGCCTTTGTGGTCCAGGTAGTCCAGTCGGGCAGGAATAATGCCGCACTGTTGTGAGATGTCGGTGGTGGACAGGACTTTAGCGACGTCCATATGCACGAAGAAACCGGTCTTGTCATGAATCACCGCGGCCTGTGGCTGGGTGTCGGCAAACGCCGAACCGGTGGCGAGGAGGGCGGCAAAACCGAGGATTAACATTTTCATGATGAGTCTCTCTCTGAATCCGGGTGAAGGTGGCTGCCGTCAGTTGGCTGGGCAGTGAGCTCAGGTTAACGAGGCGATCCGGACAGCCGACCAACAGTTGAATGACAAAGTTGTAATGCAAATCGGCCCGGCATTACGGCTGGCGGCCGGAGGCTTCGAGGATCAGGTCGGCGATTTCTTTCGAGTGGGACATCCGCGACAAATGGCTCGAGGGCAGCTCGATGGTGGTCGCACCCGAAATCTTCGCCAGCACTCGGGGCGCGGGCGGCGCTGAGTGGTCAACCGAGGCCATTCGGTTCCATCGAAAATTTGCGTAAGACTCAAAAAGTTTTCCCTGTGCCTCGCGATCACTCGGCAACGTAAGCAGGCCGGGGGCCGATCACCGTGCGTTGCGTCACACATTGGCGCAGTGGCAAATCGATACTTTGATCGAATCAACATTCACCGGGAACTTTCCGGGAAATGCTTGTCTCTCTTCCGAGGGATTTACATCGGCCTCGAGCCGGAAATTCCTCAAGGAAGAAAAGAACTCGTACAGAGGAGCAAGACTTTGAGAATACAGTTGACATGTATAACTTCGAATGTATGCTCATGTTCACTTCCGAAAATTAGACCGGCGGTTTTGTTCATTGGCAAACAACGCTGATGATCCGTCAGATCATTGAAATCAAGTTTAAGTAAGCTCGTTTGGTATTGCTGCGTCGGTGATATCTGGCTGTGCTTCATTAGGGTGCTTTAACACCACAATAGTGCAGCTGTAACCGGTTTCACCCGCATTACTCTACGCGTCAGTACTGTATTAACGGTTGTTGGATAATCGCGCCTTATTCAATGGTGTCGTCAACTTCTGACGACGGCCCTGCAGTAACTTGCTGAATTGTTTGCACTCTTCCAATAATTAGAATAATTGCTTTATTTATTTGCTCGGCAAGTTGTGCCGGGGATGAAGTGTCGCCCGTGGAAGCAATTGGCTGCGTGGTCGATAGCAGGGGTCATAAACCCTTAAAGTCACCAAGCGGTACAAAGGCAACGATCAGAGCCTATGGACGGGGGGCATAACTTGAAGGAAACCGATCTGGAGATCGTAGATGAGTGTGTACGATTACTTTGATTGTGAGCTTGACTGCGATAACGACCTCCCCGACATAAAAATCATTGCGCAAAGCACCTCGCCGCTGGGCATCGATCTGCTGCTGTCGGGGGAAACCGGCACTGGCAAGGACACCCTGGCGCAACGCATTCACGTGTTGTCGGAGCGCAAGGGCGGGTTTGTGGCGATGAATTGCGCGGCGATTCCGGAGTCGCTGGCCGAAAGCGAGTTGTTCGGGGTAGTCAGCGGCGCGTTCACCGGGGCCAGTCGTTCGCGGATGGGCTACATCGAAGCGGCGCAAGGCGGCACGCTGTACCTCGACGAGATCGACAGCATGCCGCTCAATCTCCAGGCCAAACTGCTGCGGGTGCTGGAGGTCCGGGCCATCGAACGACTGGGTTCGACCACGGTCATTCCCCTGGAGTTATGCGTGATCGCCTCGGCCCAACGGCCGCTGGACGAAATGGTCGAGCAGGGCCTGTTTCGCCGCGACCTGTATTTTCGCCTCAACGTGCTGACCATCCAGTTGCCGGCATTGCGCGAACGTCGCGACCAGATCATTCCGCTGTTTTCCCAATTTTCCAACGCCGCCGCCCGCGACCTGGGGCGAGGTCACAAGGCGCTGGGCGCGGCGCTGACCCAAGTGCTGCTCAGCCACTCCTGGCCCGGCAACATTCGTGAATTGAAGTCGGCGGCCAAGCGTTTCGTGCTGGGTTTTCCATTGCTCGGCGGCGGTCCCGGTGAAGACCCGGAGAGCCAGACCCTCAAGGCCCAGATGCGGGTCATCGAACGCATCCTGATCCAGGAGGCGCTCAAGCGCCACGGTCAGTCCGTCGACGCGGTGAGCATGGAATTGGGCGTGCCCCGGCGCACGCTTTATCACCGCATCAAGTCGCTGGATATCTTCCTCAAACACGATGCCCTGGAAAAAAAAGTGGAACCCAAATCCGCCAACACTCCACTCATGGATATCTCGCACTGATGCGGGTGTTCATTGTGGAGTTAAGACTATGGCTGGTATGGGTGGAGTAGGTGGCGTTGCGAATACTGCAGTAAATGGTTTCAACTCAGTTAAAGAGACCGCGAACTCGGTTAAAGGCAACGCACAAAACCAATCGGCAGCCGCCGACATGTCCGGCGGCGGTAAAGCAGCCGACGCACAAATGAAAATGATGCAGATGCAGGACGAGCAATCGGCCCGCAATATCACCATGCAAGGCCAGGCGGCCATGCAAACCGAACAGCGCAACACACTTCAGGCCATCAGTTCCGCTCAGACGGACGCGTCCAACAAGCAAATTTCCAACGTCGCACAAAGTGCGAAAGGCATCAGCTATTAATCATCCCTATGCCCTCTGTTTGCGCAGAGGGCTTTTGATCGTTAGCGAGAATCTTCCATGTTAAATCCTCTAGCAGCAGGTGCCAGTTCGCTTCTGAAAATGGGCGGCGCTCTTCCGGCGACCCTAACTTCCGTGGCCTCCGAATCACTTAATTCCATGAAAGGGGTGGTCGACAAGTTAAGCAGTTCGCTGATGTCTGGCGGCCACCTCAATACCGATTCGCCCTTGGGCAAGATGGTTGAACAACAACTTAAAAAAGAGAACCCGTTCATGGCCTTGGCCGGGGGGAAGGGCGGTGAAGAGAACGCCGTCAAGAAAGCGTTGGGCGATCTGATCAAGGACAAACTGGGCAGCAATTTCGGCGCCTCGGCGGATGCCGGCATTGGTGGCAAGGGCCAGGGCCAGGGCGGGCAGGATTTGATGTCCAAGACCCTGCAAGGTCTGGGCAAGTCATCGCTGGACAATGCGCTGACCGACAAGGGTGAAGGCTCGACTTTTTCCCAGGCCGACAAGCCGATCCTGCAACAGGTCGCCAATTTCATGGACCAGAACAAGGCCGAGTTCGGTGCGCCGGATTCCGGGTCCTGGAGCAAGGAACTCGACGAGGGCGGCGGCAAGGACAACTTCCTCGACAAGGGTGAAACCTCGAAATTCCGCGCGGCGCTGGAGCAGATTTCCCAGCAGATGGGTGCCGGTGGTGCCCAGGGCTCGCAAGCGTCCCAGGGCAATGGCGGCTTGGGCAGCCCGCAACAGGAACCGTCGGCCAACGATGCGTCCTCGGGCGGCCAATCCAACGATCTGTCGCAACTGTTGGGCAGCAGCAACCCGATGGACATCTTCAAGCAAGGCCTGGAAATGGGCCTGGGGATTGCGGGTGGCAAAGGCGCGGAGGGCGGCGCTGATAGCCTCGCGCAGAACGGCTTGAGCCCGCAGTTGCAACAACACAGCCTGAAAAGTTCGGCCGCTGAAGCGGCGCAAAACATCCTCGACGTGATGAGCGCGGGCGTTTCCTGATCCCAGGATTGCCGTGATCCATCGCACCCCTCGACACCGTCTGCCGGAGAACGCCCATGAGTCTTTCCCCCATCAATGCACCCAAGGGCGTCCCGGTCGAGCATGACCCAGGCCTGGTTTCCGGACCTGCGCAGGCGGATGTCGACTTATTCAATGGCGCCATGCGCAACGAGGCCGCCCCGGCGGGGCATATGGCCGACGGTGTGATGGGCGCGTTGTCCGAGCGCCTCCAGTCCCAGGAACAGCTGTCGCAGCAGGCGTTGCGCTCGATGAAAACCGCCGCCGGCTCGGCCGATCCGATGGACATGGTCAAGATGAGCCGCTCGCTGTCCCAGTACTCGCTGCAAATGGCGATCACCACCAAAGTGGTGAGCAAGAGCGCCCAGGCGCTCGATAAATTGACCAACATGCAGTAGGCCCCGCGTGAAATTCTTTGCCCCGATTGTGTTGCTGTGCCTGCTGTTGCTCAGCGGTTGCAGCGATGACACGGAACTGTTCGGCGGCCTCTCGGAGCCGGACTCCAACGATGTCATCGCCAAGCTTGCCGACCAGCACATCGACGCCCGCAAGCAGATGCAGAAAACCGGCGTGACCATCATCGTCGCCGCCCGCGACATCAATCGCGCCGTGCGCGTGCTTGAAGCCGCCGGCCTGCCTCGACGGTCGCGCACCAGCCTCGGTGAAATCTTCAAGAAGGAAGGGGTGATTTCCACACCGCTGGAGGAACGGGCGCGCTACATCTACGCCTTGTCCCAGGAGCTGGAATCGACCCTGTCGCAGATCGACGGCGTGATTGTCGCGCGGGTCCACGTGGTGTTGCCGGAACGCATTGCGCCGGGCGAACCGGTGCAACCGGCGTCGGCGGCGGTGTTTATCAAGCACACGGCGGCGCTGGATCCGGACAGCGTGCGTGGGCGCATCCAGCAAATGGTCGCGAGCAGCATTCCGGGGATGTCCCAGGAAGCGGCCAACTCGAAAAAATTCGCGATTGTCTTCGTGCCCTCCGTGGAGTTTCAGGACAAGGAAAACCTCGTGCGTTTCGGCCCGTTCCTGATCGACAGCCCGGACGTCGGTTTCTGGCACGTCATGGCCATGGCGATCCCGATCAGCTTGTTGTTGCTACTGGCCGCGCTGACCCTGGCGTTGCGTCGTGACTGGCGCGTGGCCTTGTTCGCCCGGGTGTGGCCCGGCCGGCGCAGCGATTCGACGTTACCGGCAAACCTATGACCGCGAGCGACTGGGTGAACTGGTGGTGTTGCACCTGGCGTTGGGCGCATCCGGGCTGGCACGCGCAGATGCTCGCGGGGCAGGGCCTGGAACCCGAGGCGTGCGCCGCCGTGACGCGCAGTCGGCAGGCGGATTTACTCGCCAGCCTTGGCGTGCGCCTCAGCCAACCGCCCGAACCGGACGTCGATGTGCTGTCGTGGCTGGCGCTGAGCCCGGAGCAACGCCAACAAGCGCTGGCCCTCGCCCGATCGATCTGTTGCGCGCCGTTGCCTGCCGAAATCACCGTGGCCGCGCGGCACGATGCGTGGTGTCGCAGCCTGGCCAAGGCCCTGCGCCCGGGGCTTTGGGCCGACCCGCAACAAACCGACATGCGCCCGCTGCTCGGCGCCTGGCTGGGCCCGGCGATCTGGCCGCGCTTGCGCCTGGGATGGGCCCCGGGGGAGGTCGGGGAACTCGCCACGGACCTGCCGCCGAACAAACTCGATACCTTGTGGCGCGCCGTGTTGTGGCGCGTCTCGACGCCATGAACCTCCACCGAGTACCGCGCTGATGCTGGTTCGACGACGCTTGTCCCTGGGCACCGAGGCCTTGCTGCGCGAACCGATCCTGCGCCGCGAAGACCTCGCGGATGCGCAACGGGCCAGTGACTTGCTGCTCGGCGCACAGGCCGAGGCCGAGGCGTTGATCGCCGAGGCGCAAGGCCAGTGCCAGCGTTCTCTCGATCAGGCGACGGGGCAGTTCTGGGAACAGGCCAATGCCTTTCTGCAAACCGTGGAAGACCAACGCCAGGCCTTGCAACGTTCGGCGGTGGAATCGGCCGAGGCCCTGCTCACGCTGACGCTGACCCGGTTGTTCGATGACGCCAGTGTCATCGAGCGCGGACACGCGCTGCTCAAGCATCTGGCGACCAGCCAGAGCGAGGCCCGCACCGCGACCCTCAGTTGTCCCCCTGAGTTATTCGCCGACGTACAGACCTGGCTCGCGGGAGGTCGTTTCGCCGCGCTGTGGCAGTTGCGCGAAGACGCCGCGATGCCGTCCCTGACCCTGCGCCTGAGCAGCGACGTCGGGGAATTCGACCTCGATTGGGCCGTGGTTGGTCCGCTGCCTGTTGGGGCAAGGCGACTGACCCGGCGCCAGCCTCATTTCTCCCTCTGCTGCAAAAAGTGGAACCGGCTGGCGGTTTTGCTCCACTCACTGGCGACCCTTTCCGTGGAGCACTCTTCATGATCAGTTTCAAAGCCTTGCAGCATCGCCTCGACCATTCGTTCAGCAACAGCCAGACCAACACTGACGAAGCGGCCCTCGACGCCGCGGACAGTGGCTCACCCGAAGACATGATGGCGTTCAGCGACGCGTCGCAGAAAATGGCCACCGCGACCTCGGTGTTGAGCGAAGGCCTGCGCGCCCAGCACGGTTTGACGAAAGCGATCATCGATGGAATTCAATGACTTCGTTGCGGTGATCAGCCAGTGGTGCGAGCAAGGTTCTGGCGCACCGCTGGACTGTTGGATCGACGAGGCCAACGCCCGACTCGCCCGCTGCGAAGACGGCGTGCGTTGCAGCATCGACGTGCTGGACCCGTACGACGCCGCCGACCCCGATCGCCTGACCGCGCTGCTGATCCAGAGCAGCGCCGGTGTGGCTTGCCACTGCGAAGGCGCGCTGGCGATGGACCCCGACAGTCACTGCCTGGTGCTGGTCTGTTGGCAGGCGCCGCCCTGTGCCGCCCCGGTGTTGCTGCAACGCCTGGAACACCTGGCCAATCAGCGCGCCGCGATGCTCAGCCTGTTACAGCATTCATTGGGCAGCCTGGCGAATGCCGCGTTGCCCCGTTCGACCCTCAACACCTGGCAACCCGGAGCGTGAAATGAAGGCCTTTAAGTGGTTGCCTTGGCTATTGATCTGGATGAGTGCCTCGGCCTTCGCCGCCGTGCCGCCGGCCTGGAAACACACGGCGTACGCCTATGATGCGAGTCAGGCGGACCTGGCGACGGCGCTGGCCGACTTCGCCAAGGAGTTTGGCCTGGGCTTTGAAATGGAGCCGGTGGACGGCATCGTCGACGGCCGCATCAAGGCGCCAAACCCCCAGGCGTTTCTGGAACGATTGAGCCAGGAACATCACTTCCAGTGGTTCGTCTACAACGAGACGCTCTACATCAGCCCGACCAGCGAGCAGACCTCGGCGCGCATCGAGGTGTCCCCGGATGCCGTGGATGACCTCAAGAGCGCCCTGACCGACGTCGGTCTGCTGGATTCGCGATTCGGCTGGGGCGCCTTGCCCGACGAAGGCGTGGTGCTGGTGCGCGGGCCGGCGAAGTACGTCAATTTTGTCCGCGACTACAGCAAGAAAGTCGACACCCCGGACGAGAAGCAAGACATCGTCGTGCTGCCGTTGAAGTACGCCAACGCCGCCGACCGCACCATTCGCTATCGCGACCAGCAACTGACGGTGGCCGGGGTCGCGAGCATTCTGCAAGACTTGCTCGAAACCCGCTCCCGGGGGGATTCGATCAACGGCGTCAACCTGCTCCAGGGCGCCGGGTTGGGCGCCGGTGGCAGTCCCTACGGCGGCGGTTCGACGCTGCTCGGCGGGCTCGACACCGACAACCTGCAAAAAGGCCTGGACCAGGTGCTGGCCAACACCGGTTCGAAGAAAGGCAAAGGCGCCGGGGGCAGCAAGTCGCGGATCCGTGTCAGCGCCGATGTGCGCAACAACGCGGTGCTGATCTATGACTTGCCCAAGCGCAAGGCGTTGTATCAGAAGTTGGTCAAACAGCTTGATCAACCGCGCAACCTGATCGAAATCGATGCGGTGATTCTCGACATCAACCGCGAAGACCTGGCTGAACTGTCCAGCAGCTGGAACATCTGGGCCGGCGGCACCAACGTCAGTGCCTCGCTGCTCGATTCCGGTTCCAGCTCGACCTTGTCGGTGGAGAACTCCGGTCGATTTGCCCTGGCCATTCATGCGCTGGAAGGCAAGGGCTCGGCGACGGTGGTGGGCAACCCGTCGATCCTGACCCTGGAAAACCAACCGGCGGTGATCGACTTCAGTCGCACCGAATACCTGACCGCCACCGGCGAACGGGTCGCTGATATCCAGCCGATCACCGCCGGCACCAGTTTGCAGGTGATTCCGCGCTCGCTGACCCACGAAGGCAAATCCCAGGTGCAGTTGATCCTCGACATCGAAGACGGGCAGATCGACGCCTCGGAACTCAACCCCTCGCAACCGAGCGTGCGCAAAGGCAATGTCAGCACCCAAGCCGTGATCGCCGAGCATGGTTCGCTGGTGGTCGGCGGTTTCCATGTGCTGGAGTCCGACGACAAGGTGCGCAAGATTCCTTACCTCAGCGCCATTCCGCTGATCGGCAAATTGTTGTTCACCTCCAGCAGCCACCGCACCAGCAAACGCGAGCGGCTGTTTATCCTCACACCACGGCTGATCGGTGATCAGGTCGACCCGTCGCGCTACGTTGAAAACGGCAACCCGGACGACGTGGATGCGGCGTCCAAACGCATCAATAGTCGACGTGACGGCGCGCAACCGACGCGCATCGACGTGCAGAAAGCCTTCACCCAATTGCTCGATGGCATCGCCCCGGCCGGGTTCACCAGCAGCGATCAATTGCCGTTCATTCCCAACACTTTGTGCGACTCGAATTCGGGCGTGGCCATCGATGGCGAACGCGCCCAGTGGTACACGCAGAAGCAATGGGGCGTGGCGGTGGTGGTGGCGCGCAACACCAGCGACAAACCCCAGCGCATCGACGAAAGCACCTGCGGCGGGCGCTGGGTATTGGGCGTCAGCGCCTGGCCCAAGGCCTGGTTGCAACCGGGGGAGGAAAGCGAGGTGTTCATTGCCGTGCGCCAACCCAAATCACTCACGGCCAACGCCCAGGCGCGCGCCTCGCTACTCAAGGGAACGACACCATGAACCAGGTTTTATGTGGGGCGTTGCTGGTGTTGTGCGCGCTGTTGGCCGGCTGCGCGGGCTCGGGTTCCGGGTGTGTGGCCGAGGCGTGCGACCGGCCCGACTCCAACGATCGTGAACTGGTGATCTGGTGGCCGTCGGACATGCGCCAGGGCCTCGAAGCGCGTGAGCGCACGCTCGACTTCACCGTCGTGCCATTAAGGGATTGAAGGCTATGATCCGAGTTTCAGAGAAGTCGGCGTTCTACGCCCAAGTCGCCGCCGAAAGGGCCGCAGTCTGGCCGGTCGCGGCGGGTATTTCGTTCGTCAGTCGCCGCGAACACCAGGACTGGGGTATCGCCTTGCACATCGAAAGCCGTTCGTTGAAACCCCAGCAACTGCGCACGGCACTGGAGCGGCGCTTCACCCAGTCGCACCTGTTTCCCGACTACTTTCTGTTCCTCGATTCCCAGCGCGACTTCGTGGTGTGGCACGCCACGCCGATGGGGCCGGGCAGCCACGTGTCCCTGGACGATATCCGCCAGCATCAATTACTGCTGGCGGGGCTCGATCACTTGGGCGATGGCCCTCACTGAGCGTCCTGCGCGTTCTCTATGCGCGCGCGCACGGCATTGGCCCGGCGATTGATCACGACACTGCCCTGAGGTTCGAGGCCCGGTTGGGCGACGACGGCCGGTGTCTGCGCTGGCGGGTTGTCGATAGCCTTGCGCACGCTGCCGTGGGCCTGGAACGTCTGGTTCATGGTGCGATAAGCCAGGCCCATGGCCGCAGCGGTGCCGGCGTTGCCGAGGAAACTGCCGAGGGCCGTCGAGGTATTGCCGCGGGTGACTTCACCCATGACCATGTTGATCGCGCTGGCCAGGCTGGTCCAGGCCACGCGCGCCGGGGACTGATCGAGTATCCGCCCGTAATCCTTGAGCGGCAGGCTCGCTTCGAACTGTTGCGTGGTGCCGGCCTGGCGCGTGTCGAAATGCTTTTGCAGGTGGTTGTCCATGATTGCGATCACGGTGTTGAACGCCGCGCGGGTGCCGGCCAGGGTCTGGATCGATTGGGCCAGCGCTTCACCCCGCAGCGGCAACTGATCCGCGCCGGTCAATGCCGGGCTCGACAGGGTTTGCCCCGGCGGCAAGGTCTGCGGGCTGACCGAATCCTGGACGAAGCCCATGGTCAGGGTCATCGCGCCATAGGCCCAGCCGAGCAGGGCCATGTTGTCCTGATTGACCCCGTGGGTCTTGGTGTCGTCGTGCTTGCCGGTCATGCTCAGGCTGGCCTGCATGGCTTCGCGCGACACGGCGTAGATCACGTTGCGCAGCTGGGTCGAGAGAATCCGTGCGCTCAAGGCGCCGTCACCGCGCGCGGCACCGAGTGCGCCGAGGCCCAGGTAGATCGCTTCGGCGGCCACCTGATTGCGGGTGACGTTGCGCGAATCGCGCTGCATCTGCGTGCGCAGGGCGCCTTGTTTGTCGGGTGTCAGGCCATTCCATTTGGCTTCGCTCAGGGCGAAGTGGCCGCGCACGGCCACGTTCGATTCCGCGCCCAGACGCTCCAGGCGCGGTTGGCGCACATAGACCTGAGTGGCAATCGAGGCCAGGGAAATCGCCGCTTGCAGCACCAGGGCACCGCCAGGGCTTTTTTCCGCCAGGCCATCGGCCAACGCGCTGTAGGCGTGCATGAACGCGACTTCGCGCACGTAAGTCGGCAAGCCGCACGTGGCCATCTGTTGCAGGGTTTGGCCGGCCGCCGCCAGCGTGGTGCGACCGGACGGCAAATTCGCCGCGCTGTCACTCCAGGCCTGGATTGCGCCGCTTTTGAGCTGATCGCGCGCCGCGCCCCCGGCGCTGCTGACGCTGGCATAGGCCGGCGACAGGTAACTGCGGTGGAACGTCTGGCCCAGGCTCATCGCCGCTTGGGCCGCCCGGGCGGTGAAGCCGGGTGGGGGCGGCGGTGTCTGCCCGCGCTCCAGATCCGCCGGGGTACGGTCGCGGCCCAGGGGTTGCAGTTCGAGGCGCGAGGGCGGAGTCGGGGCGATGCCGGGTGCTGCGGGTCTCATGTCCATGCCGGATTCCTCTTGGGTAGCGCGGCGGGCGAAGGCGCGACGAAACTATCGGCCAGTCGGGCAACATCCAGCAGCCAGTCGGCGAAGGCCTCGCCGTCCAGCCCTTGGCAATCCCAGCGGGCTTGCAGGCAACTGCCCTGGGGCGCGAGGGCCACGGCGCAACCGCTTAGCAGCAATAATTGCAGGTTGGCGCGTAAGGCTAGTTCACGTTGAGCGGCATTGCGCAGTGGGGCGTCGATGATCGTGCTGACCAGCAGGTGGCGCTGGTCGCCATCGGCGATCACTTCGAACGACCGGGCGCCGAGCTGGAGCACCCCGACGGTCTGAATCTGGGCCTCGGGCGGGGCGGCGATGCCCAGTTGTTGCATTGCCTGAATCAGCAGGGGGCGATGCCAATGCTGGTCCATGGCTGCCCTGGCCGCTGGCGCCGTGGTCGGGTTCGACGCGGGGGCCGGACCTGGCGTTGTTTCGGCGCGGGCCGGCCCTGAAGTCAGCGCGGTGGCCCCCGCGACCAGGCTTTCCGCCACGGCGATCATCTGGTCGAGTTCGGCGGCCAGGCCCGCGTGATCCGCGTACGCCTGATACCCCAGGCGCTTGACCAGCAAGCCATGCCCGCGTTCGTCCAGCGCGGCGGTGCAAGCGCTCATGGCGCTGATCGCGCAGTTGGCCCGCAGCAGCAATTCGTTCCATTGCAACGGGGTCAGGGTTTCGGGACGTGGCAGCTGCGCCAACACGATCCACTGCGCGAAAGGTTCGGTTTGCCAAAGGATCAGTTGCAGCGTCAGTCCCGGCAGTTGCATCTCGCCGCTGCGGGCGAAATCCCGGGCCAGTGGCGGCGCCACGCCAAGGTGTTTGGCGGCGTTCAATAACCAGGGTGTAGCGGCGTCGGGAATGGGCGTAAGCGGCGACGAATTCATGAGCTGCACTGCCGAAAGTTTTGAAGGCCATTGAAGCCTTTTAACGTTGCAGTTTCGTGAACGCGCCGCTCTGTATCAGTGGTCTTCGAGCTGAATGATTTCGTCGGTGATCTCGTCGAGCTGGCGGATCACCTGGTAGATGTGCGCCACGTCCAGCAGGGTCGGGCGGGGGATATGGCGGCCGGTCCGGACCTTGTACAAGGTGCGCGCCAGCCACACGCTTTGCACGATCGGAATCTTCGCCCGTTTCGCCCGTTCGATCAGCGCCAGGGCGTCTTCGTCTTCGCCCTTGCAGTGGATCAGCGGCAACGGCGTCTGGCCCGGCCGGTAGTACAACGCCACCGCGAAGTGCGTCGGGTTGACCAGCAGCAGGTCGGCGTCTTCCAGCGGTTTGGCCGGCGTGGTCGGTTCTTCGTTGAGCAGTTCGTGGGCCAGTTGCCGACGATGACCCTTGACGTGGGGATCGCCCTCGGACTCCTTGTATTCCTTCTTGATGTCCTCGTGGCTCATGCGCATTTTCTTGGCGTGGAAGTACTTTTGCAGCGCGTAGTCGACCAGGGCCAGGACCAGCAGCAGACCGAGGGTGGTGCGCAAGATGCTGCGAAACAGCGTCAGCAGCGCATGCCAGTAGGTGGTCAGGTCCGAGTCCGCCAGCAGGATCAATTTGCCCAGCACCGGTTTGATCGACACGTACAGCGTCGCGCCGATGGCGATGGCCTTGAGGATGCTCAGCAGCAGGGTCGTCAGGTTCTGCCCGGAAAACATCTGCTTGAGGTGACCGATAGGGTTGAGTTTGCCCAGGTCGATTTTCAACGCCTTGGGCGCGAACAGGAAACCGATCTGCAACCAACTGCCGGCCATGCGCATCAGCATGGCCATGCCGACACTCAGCAGGATGAAGGTGATCAGCACCCAGGTGGCTTCGCCGATCAGCTCGGTCAGGGTGCTGAGGAACGGTTCGTTCATGCGCTTCAACGACAGGGTCAGCAGGTATTCCAGCTTCTCCACGCTTTGATCGGCCATGCCTAGGCAGACCTCGCTGACTACCATCAGCACCAGCAATTTGCTCAGGTCCTGGCTTTGCCCGACCTGGCCTTTCTCCCGGGCATCGCGCAGTTTTTTGGGCGTGGCCTTTTCGGTTTTTTCGCTCATGGCACCAGCACCAGGTGCCCGAGCAGAAACTTGATATCCAGCAGTTTTTGCAGTTGGCCGTTACCCAGTTCCAACAGGGTTGGCATGTACACCAGCAGGAACGCCAGCCCGGCCATGCTTTTAGCCGGCATCGCCAGCACCGAGACATTCAGCTGCTGGGCGTACAAGCCGACGATGGCGAACGCGGCCTCGATCAACAGCAGCAAGCCAATGAACGGCGCGGCGTAGAGCAGCGCGTGTTGCAGGGTCAGGTTCAATTGACCGAGGAAAATATCCAGGCCCTGGGCGTTCATCCCCGGCAACCACACGGTGGGCGGCCACACTTCATAGCTGTCCCAAATCACCTGGGTGATCAGCGACAGACCGCCGGACAGAATCACCAGCATGATCAGCGTTTCCTGGAACAATTCGCCCAACGGCGTGGCGTCCGGCCCAAGCGAGGGGTTCATCTGCCCACCGCTCAGGGCGCCGCGCTGGCTGTCGAGCAGCGCGCCGACCGTGGCGAACATCCAGAACGGCGCGTACAGCAATAATCCCAGCAACACCCCCAGCACCGACTCCTTGAGCAGCAGGCCGACGATGGTGTACCAGTTGTCGTTTTCCAGGGCCAGGACCCGGCCGATGCTCGGCGCCGGCACCAGGGAAATTGCGCAGGTCACGCCGTAGCGCAACGGCCCTTTGATGTGCTTGAAACAGAACGCCGGGACCAGGATCAGGCACGGCAGAATCCGCGCGATGGCCAGGCCCATGCCGAGCATCAACTCGAACAGGTGTTCGGCGTTGAACGGCATCAATGGGCGCCGCCGGAGCGGGCAATCAGGTCGAACGAGAGGTTGATGAACTGGATCAGCTCCACGCCAATCCAGCGCCCGGTCGCGGCGAGTGTCAGGCCCACGGCGGCCAGTTTGATCCCGAAGGGCAGGGTCTGGTCCTGGATCTGCATCAGCGCCTGCAACAGCGACGTCAGTACGCCGACCAGCACCGCGACGCCGAGGGTCGGTGCGGTGAGGATCACCACCAGGAACATGCCTTGCTTGAACAGTGCCAATGCTTCCACGGTGGGCCTCACATATAGGAATAAAACAGACTGTCGAGCAGCCGCGACCAACCCTGCACCAATACGAACAGCAACAGCTTGAGCGGCAGCGAAATGGTCATGGGCGAGACCATTTGCATGCCCAGCGCCAGCAGCAGGTTGGAGACGATCAGGTCGATGACGATGAACGGGATGTAGATCAGAAAGCCGATCTGGAACCCGGCCTGCAACTCCGAGAGCACGAACGCCGGGATCGCCAGCAGCAGGTCGTTGCTGCTGGCTTTTTCCGCCATTTCCGCCGGCCACATGCGGTGGGTGTTTTCCAGCAAATGCGCCTGCACATCCGGGTCGGTGTTGCGGCTCATGAAGCGCTGGATCGGCTCCATCACCGTGTTGGCGCTGACCTGGAGTTTTGCCGTGGTGCCCATTTCCAGTGGGTTGTCCTGCACCCGCTGCTGGATTTCGTGCGCCACCGGGGCCATGACAAACAGCGTCGCGGCCAGGGCGATGCCGTACATCGCCATGTTCGGCGGCACTTGTTGCACACCGATGGCGTTGCGGGTGATCAGCAGCACCATGGAGATTTTCAGGAACGCCGTGCAGACGATCAAAAACAGCGGGACCAATGACAACGCGCCCAGCAGCAGCGCGAGCATGATCGGGTTCATCCCCTCCATGATCATCGGTCGAATACCACCCGGGTAATTTGCAGGCCAAGGCGCCCGTCGATGTCCACCAGTTCGCCGTGGGCGACCACGCGCTCGCCATGGCACAGGGTGGCTTCGCCGGGCGCCACGCCGGCCACGTCCAGCACCGAACCCGGCGCCAGGCGTTGCAAGGCTTCCAGGCTCAGATTGACGCCGCCACTGCGCACCGTCAGCTCGAGGCTGAGACCGGCCAGGGGCGAGGAGGGCAGGACCGGGTCCGGCGCCATCGGTTCGTCCGGCGCTGGCGCGTCGACGGGCTCGGCCACGTCGATCTCGGCTTCGGCGATGTCGCCGTCAATCTCCGGCAACTCGTCTTCGTACAGCGGGTCATTGTCCATCGTGGAGGTCCTTTTCGCGGATCAGCCGCAGTTGCAAATTGCTGTCGAGCGCCTGGGCATCGACCACCCAATCACGGGCGCCGAGGCGCAGGTGGCCGTGTCCTTCGCTGTCGAAACCCAGCGCGTTGGGCAGCACCACATCGCCCACCCGCAGCGAGCCCAATTGCTGAATTGTCAGGCTGATGCGGCCGAGCACCACCGGGTAGTGCAGCGGCCAATCCACCGGCAGCGGGTGTTCGATGGCCTGCCACGGGGCGGCGTCTAACAGCCGCAGCAGGGTGTCGGCGCCGCAGCTCAACACGCCGTGGACGGTTTCGCCGGCCCGTTGCACGGTGAGGCGGCAATCGAAGCGTTCGGGCAGCGGTTCATCCACGCCGTCGAGGGGTTCAAGCGGCGCGAACAGCCCGGCCAAAGTCGGGCTCAGTTGTTGATTCACGTATTGCCAATACCAGGGCTGCATCGGCCCGGCGCACACCACCGGCGCGGTGCCGAACAGGCTCAGCAGCGCATCGGCATTGCCCAGGCGCAACAGGCCACGGGCGCTGCCGAACGGCACGCTGGCCGCGTTATCGAAGGACGGCAGCGGGCTCAGGGTCAGACGCCCGTCATCCTCCGCGCTGGAAAAATCCAGCCAGCAACCACGGCCCAACAAGCGACCCGCCGCAGCGACGCTCGACGTCACCTGGCGCAGGGTCAGCGACTTCATGCGGCCCCCATCGACAGGTCGACGTCCTGCCCCAGCGCGTCGGCAAACGCGTCTTCGCAGGCTTGATGGCGGGCGCTCAAACGCGTCAGCACGTCGCTGCGCTCAAAGCCCAGTTCGATCGCCCAACGGCTGTCACGCTTGTTCGCCCGCACCTGGACTTTGCCCAGGTTGGGCATCAGTAACGTGGCGCTGAACGGGCGGCTGCCGTAGGCCGGCAGTTGCAGCGCCAGTTCATCGATCAACTGCGTCGGCACTCCGTCGGCGGGGGCGAACATGTTGAAATGGCTACCGCCACCGGCGCCGGACTGATCGCCCTTGCCGCTGCCCGACGGCAGCAACAGTTGCTCGAAGAACAAACCATCGGCATCCAGGTGACGGGTGCTGTCGCGGCCCGAAATCAGTCGACTGTCCGCCAAACGACTGCGCTCCGGTTCATTGCGCCGAGGCTGCGAATTGGCCGCCGCTGGAGTGTCGGTACGGGGCTGGATCGCCGCCGGTGCCGGTTTCTGTGGCGGACGCGGCGCCGGGTGCTGGATCGGTGCATTCAACGGCTCATTCCTCATTCAGGGCCTCGCTCATGCAAGCGAGTTTTTCCACGGCGCGCTGGCGGGCCTTGGCTTCCAGTCGCGCTTGTTCGATGCGCAGGTGTTGCTGCTCGATGCCGTAGCGCAATTGGTTGGCGTTCTGGCGGATGTAGGCGAGGCGATCGAGCATGCGGCGTTCTTTGTCATGCCAGCGGTCGACGGCATCCAGCGCCATGGTTTTTTCCAGGTGCGCGGCGGACAACTGCTGACGCCGGACTTTCTGGTTGTCCCGTTCCTGCACCCACGACTGTTCGGTGAGCCGCAACTGTTCGTGCATCGCCTGCAACTCGTCCTGCAACAGACGCTGGGCGCGCTCGGCACGGGCCTGGCGGTGTTGGCGCAAGGGCGTCAGCACACCGATCACGTGCTCCAGGGCGGCGCGGTCCGGGTCCACTTCGAGTTCGTCGTCCATGCTCAACCCGGCAACTGCGAGGTGATGTGCATGAGCTGCTCAAGGGTGGTTTCCAGCGGCACCGGTTCACGCAGGTCCTGGCGTAGAAAGTCGTTGATGGCGTCGTTGAGTTGCACCGCGCAATCGGTCACCGGGTCGGACCCGGGCTGGTATTCCCCCAGGCGCAGCAGCATCTCCACTTGCCGATAGGACGCCATCAACCGGCGCAGGCGATTGTTGGCTTGCTGGTGTTCGCGGCCGGTGACGTTGCTGAGGATCCGGCTGATGCTGGCCGGCACATCGATGGCCGGGTAATGCCCGCGCTCGGCAAGTTTGCGCGAGAGTACGATATGGCCGTCGAGCAACGAGCGCACTTCGTCGGCCACCGGATCGTTCATCGAATCCTGTTCGATCAGCACCGTGTAGATCGCCGTGATCGAGCCGTTTTCGCTCATGCCGGCGCGCTCCACCAGTTGCGGCAGCAAGGTGTACACCGACGGTGGCAAACCCCCACGGCCCAACGGTTCGCCAGCGGCGAGGCCGATTTCGCGCTGGGCCCGGGCAAACCGGGTCAGGGAGTCGATCAGCAGCAAGACTTTCATGCCGCGTTTGCGAAACGCCTCGGCGATGGCGGTGGCGGTGAACGCCGCGCGGGCGCGTTCCATGCTGGAGCGGTCGGACGTGGCGCAGATCAGCACCGAGCGCTGGCGCAGGGTGTCGTCCAGTTCATGGTCGAGGAATTCGCGCAGCTCGCGCCCGCGCTCACCGATCAAACCGAACACGATCACATCGCAATCCATGTTGCGCGCCATCTCCGCCAGCAACGTGGTCTTGCCGCAGCCGGCCCCGGCGAACAACCCGACCCGTTGCCCTTCACCGAGCAGGATGGCGCTATCGATGGCGCGGATACCGGTGGGCAGCGCCGTGCTGATCCGCGGTTTTTGCATCGGTGGCAAGGCGTCAGCGATCACCGGGGTGGTGGTGCGCCGGTCATACGGCCCGGCAAACGCGCCGTCGCCATCCCCCAGCAGTGGCCGGCCGAAACCGTCGAGCACGCGGCCGAGCAAACTGTCATCGACGCCAATGCGGTGGGCCATGCCCAGCGGCCGAATGCGTGCGCCGACCTGGATCCCGTCCGGCGTGCCGAGGGCGCTGAGCAAGGTGCATTGCGGGGTGAAGCCGACAATCTCGGCGAGCATGCTGTTGCCATCGGCCTTGCTCACTTCGCACAAGTCACCAATCTTTGCGGCGGGCACCTGGCATTCGAGCAAGATGCCGTTGACCGCCGACACCCGGCCACTGATGCGCACCGCCGAACAGTTCGACAGCCGCGTGGTTTGCTCGCGGGTCCATTGCGCCAGGGCGGTGCTCACCAGCGCACCTCGACGTGCCGCTCGCCATCGAATTCGATGCGTTGCTCGTCGATCCGGCTCAGGCGCAAACCGTTCAGCACATCGCCGATGTACAGGCGCTGGCCCTCGCTGGTGACCAGGTGGGCGTTGGTGCCGCTGATGATCTGCACGATCACGAACGGCAGGCCGACACCCGCCGTGGCGACCTCGTCGAGCAGCGGTACCGGCAGTTCGTAGCGTTCGTTGAAGCGTTGCAGCATGCGTTGATAAACCAGCAGCGCATCGTCTTTGAGGCCACCCTTGAGGGCCAGGCCTTCGCCGCTGTCTTCGACGCTGACGTCGGTCAACAGGCGGTCGCTGAGCAGTGCGTTGAGCTGGCGCCGGACGGCGTCGCGGCTGGCCAGTTTCACCTTCGACGGCGACGCCGCTGCGGTGGTTTTCGCCGGGGCGGGCGCGGCGATGGCGGCCACGGGCGCGGCGATGGCCTCGCTCGGTGGGCTGGTGCTGCGGCTCAAGCCCCAGGCGCTGCCCATGATGCCCACCAGCACGCCGACGATCACCGCGCCGATGCGGTCGAAGCGTGTCGAGCGTCCCGAAACGTTCACCAGCGGCGGCGATTGTTCGGCGCTGTCCTGAGGGTTTTCGCTCGGTGCGACCACGGGCACCAACGGCCAATCCTGTTCGGCCGCCGACAGGCACAACCAGACATTGCCCAGGGCGAAGGTCTGGTTCGGAGCCAGTTCGGTCACTGTGCGCGCATGGCCTTCTTCGTCGTTGATCAGGCTGTCTTCGGCCTTCAACTGCCAGCCGTCCTCGGTGCGTGTCAGCCGACAATGCAGGGCGGCGACGCCCGGGTCGTACAGCGCCAGATCGTGCTCGGCATCGGCACCGATCAGCCACTGCTCGCCAATCAACGGCAACGCGGCGCCCTGGTGCAGGCCACTCAATACCCGCAGCTCAAACATCACGACAGTCTCCAGGCATCAGGCCGCATAGTCGTCCTCCAAAGCTTGCTGCTCATCGTCGAGATCGAAACGGCCCATCACTTTCACTTCGGCGACGTTGCTGATCTCGGCGAAGGACAGCACCGGCACGTGGTGGAATTCATCCTGCAACAAGGTGCGCAACGGGCTGCGCAAGTCCTGGGCGACCAGCAGCACGGCGCGTTCGGCGGTGCGCAGGGGGAAGGCGATGCGCAATTGCTGCACCAGTTGCAGGCTCGAGCCGTTGCTCAAGGCAAAGAAGGTTTCGGTCTGGGTCTGGCGCAGGCTGTCGCGCAGGATGCCTTCGCTTTCCGGGGTCAGCAGCCACACCAGCAAACCGTTGGCGCCGCAGTACTGGTTGTAGATCAACGATTTGAGGGCGATACGCACGTAGTCGGTGAGGGCGGTGATGTCGCGTTCGTGCTGACCGTGTTCGATCAGGGTTTCGGCAATCACCCGGATCGCCCGCAACGGCACGCATTCGGACGCCAGGCGTTGCAGCACCGAGGAGAAGCGCGCCAGCGGCAGCACCCGTTGCATTTCCTGGGCGAGTTCCGGTTGCTCGGATTCGAGCCAGCCGAGGATCGCCTTGGTTTCCTGCAACCCGATGAACTGCGGCCCGCAGGCCTGCAAGGCGCGCTCCATACGCTCGACAATCAGGGTGCCGGCGCTGATGGTTTCCACCGGGTTGTCCTGCAACTGCGCGGCGTCGGCTGGCAACCATAGCCATTGGCTTTCCTGGCGGTCGAGACTGCCGGCCACCGCTTGCTCGTACTGCCCGGCGTCCAGGGTATCGACGTCGATGGCGACGTGGGTCTGGTTGAACGTGGCCTTGAGCATCGGCACTTCATACACCGAAAAACGGAATTCGTCCGGCGCCAGGTGCTCGGCGGTTTCGATGATGAACGAGGGCAGGGTCAGGCCGTAATGCACCACCAGGCGATTGCGCCGCTGGCGGATTTCGCTGACCAGCGCTTCAATCTGCGCCCGGTTCTGCTGGGGGTGGAATTGCAACAAGAACTGCCGGCTCGGGGTAAAGGTGCGCAGGTCTTCGTTGCCGTTGTCCTCCGGCGCCACGGCGACCGGTTGGTCCTGGCTCGACTTGGGTTTGGCCCGTTGCATTTGCAACACACCGCCCAGGCTGCAAATGATCGCGATGACGATAAACACCGCCGTCGGCATCCCCGGCATCGCCGCGAAACCGAGCATCGCCACCGAGGCAATGATCCAGGCTTTGGGCTGGCTGGTGATCTGCTCGGCGATCTCGCGGCCGATGTTGGCTTCCACCCCTGGGTTGTCGTTGGACACCCGGGTGATGATCATCCCCGAGGTCACGGAAATCAGCAGCGCCGGAATCTGCGCGATCAAGCCGTCGCCAATGGTCAGCACGGTGTACAGCTGCACCGCGTCACCTGCGGTCATGCCGTGCTGGATCACGCCGATGGCGATCCCGCCGATCATGTTGATCGCGACGATGATCAGGCTGGCGATGGCATCGCCGTTGACGAATTTCATCGCCCCGTCCATGGCCCCGAACAACTGGCTTTCCTTGCCCAGTTCCGAGCGTCGGCGCCGGGCTTCGTGGACGCTGATCAGGTTGGCGCGCAAGTCGCTGTCGATGGACATCTGCTTGCCGGGCATGGCGTCGAGGGTGAACCGCGCGCCGACTTCCGCCACCCGTTCCGAGCCCTTGGTGATCACCAGGAAATTGACCACGGTGAGGATCATGAAAATCACCATGCCCACCGCCAGGTTGCCGCCGACCACGAACTGCCCGAACGCCTCGACGATGTGCCCGGCGTCCTGGTCCAGCAGGATCAGGCGCGTGGTGGAAATCGACAGCGCCAGGCGAAACATCGTGGTGATCAGCAACACCGAGGGGAAGGTCGAGAACGCCAGCGGACGCGGCAAGTGCATGGCCAGCATGATCAGCAGGCAGGAAATGCAGATGTTGATGGCGATCAGGATGTCCACCAGCCAGGTGGGCAGCGGGGTAATCATCATGAACACGATGGCGAGCACGACAAACGCGCCCACGATCTCCGAGCGCCGCATGGCCGCCAGGGCGATCTGATTGAGCGCGTTGATAATCCATTGCATCAGGCAGTGTTCCCCTGGGTCGGGTTTTGCTCTTGACGGGTGAGCTCCGCCATCAGCGTCAGCAAGTTGCCCAGGGCGGTCTGGCGGGCCTTGAGGTCGCGCCATAACAGAATGGGCAACTGCTGCAGCATCGGGCGCAGACCGTTGAGAAAGGCCAGTTGGTGCTTGAGGTGTTTGCCGCCGACAAATTGCGTCAGTTGCAGGGTTTCGTGCAGGTTCATGCCTTTGCCCGAGAGCGTCAGCAGGTGCTTGAGGAACGTCGGCGCATTCAATTGCAGCGCGGGGTTCTTGCCGCGCATGCGGCCCAGCAAGTGTTCGCTGGTTTGCAACAGGGTCGCGACATGCCGGGCCGTGTTCAGGCCGTGCATAAGATTGCGCAACTGCTGCTGGGTGCTCGACGGGCTGAGGGCCGCCAGGTCATCGGCGATGGCGCCGCGCAGGTCGCGCAGGGTCGGGGCGAATTGGCGTTCGCCTTCGTCCTGGCCGAGCAGGGTGTCGATCAGCCCGGAGATGCTTTGCTGGCCGACCACCCCTGAATAGTACAAATCGCGCAGGGTTTGCCGGCGTCGCGGGTTGAGGCTGGACTTGGCAAACGCCCGGGCGGTGTTGATCCCGGCCTGGGCCTTATTGCCGTGTTCGCGCCGCAGCAATTTGAGTTGCTGATTGAGGCTGACATGTTCACCGCTGGCCCCTTCGTTATAGGCCTGGCGCGAGGCCGCCTGGAGCATCACATGGGCCTTGGCCGCGTCGTCGCCACTCAATGCCAAAACTTGCGCAAGGCTCGGGGTCTGGTTTTTGAGCTGCTTGCGCAGTTCCCGCGCGGCGCTGTCGAGGCCCTTGTCCTGGCTGCCCATCAACAACTGATACAGCTCGCCCAGCTTCACGGCCTTGGATTGCAGTGCGTTGGTACTGGCCATCAGGTCGCGTTGGCTCAGCGTGCGGCTTTGCTGAATCAGCGCCGAGGCGAATCGCGTGACCTGCTGCGTGGCGGTGCCTTGATTGGTCGGCGGCGTGCTCTGGGCAAGCAGCGCCGCCGACCGGACAGGCGTCGCCGGGGTCGGTTGCTGGACATGTGGAATGTTCGGAGCCGCGATCTTCATGGCGCATGTCTGTCAGGGATATGCGCAGTGAGTGGCCGGTCCTGGCCATCCGGTTCCATTGCGATGGCAAACAGGGCCGGTGTGCCAGTTGCGGTATTGGATCCAATCGGCTTGTGCAAGAACTTGCACAGACATCATCCGCAACAGTTTTTAAAATCGTTAAAAATCATGTGGTTATGAAGATGTATCAATTGGCATACATATCGCTATAGCTCTGGGACATATCCTGAAATGGTTTATAGCGATGCTTTCCAGCAATTCGATGACCTGTCCAGCACCTGTTTCCGGCCTCCGCCAGCTCAGTACCGAGCAGGTGCACAAGCTAAGAATCTTCATCAAGAAACGGGTGATGAACCTCGACGATGTGGAGGACATCCTCCAGGGCACGTTCCTCGAAGCACTGCGCAACGAGCATAAGTTTCGTTACGACTCCCAGCCGCAAACCTGGTTGTGCGGCATCGCCTTGAACCTGATCCGCAGCCACTTTCGCAAACTGTACAAACAGCCGTTCCAGGAAAGCTGGGAGGACCGCGAGGAGCAGGAAGTCAGCGATGGCAGCGACATCGGCGCCCAGGTGCATGATCACCGGCAACTGGCGCGGGTGGTCCGCGCGATTGGCACCTTGCCGATGACCATGCAACAAGTGCTGCGGGTCAGCCTGGAAATGGACGGCAACTATCAAGACACCGCGTCGAGCCTGGGCGTGCCCATCGGCACCGTGCGCTCGCGGCTGTCCCGGGCGCGGGAGCAACTCAAGCGCAGCGTGCCCTGTGTTTTTTGAGCGTCGGGGGATTTCATTGCGCGCAGATTGGAACCGTTTGCGCCGGTCATGCCACACATCGGCACTGTCCGACTGAAAATGGCGACCTCTCATGCGCATTTCCAACACACCGTTACCTGGCACTGGCTCTCCCTCGTTGGGCGGCGACAGGCCGTTGCGGCCCGCGGCGGAGAATGCCAGACCCAGTGCCTTTTCCGCGCCGGGTGGCGGTGTGCAGTTCGGTCAACAGGCCGGGTCCCAGACTCTGGCCAGCCCGGCCCAAGACGCCCCATCGCCGAACCTGTTGGGGCTGGTGATGAAGCGTTTGCTCGGCGGCGATGAACGCACCACGCCCGCACGGCCGCTCACTGATGTCACGCCCGCGACCCGCACGGCCAGCGCCACGGCAACAAGCGATGCCACAGCTTCCGACCCGGCGGCGACGACCAGTCCCGAAGCGCAGTTGCTCGACGACTCGAAATACTCCTCACCCAAGGAACTCGAACGCTGGGCTCCGCTGGTGGCGGACCTGCCGCCGGAGCAACGGGAACAGGCGGCCAAGGAACTCAATCGACCCATCGCCGCCGCAATGATGGCCACGGAAAAAGGCCCGGACGCGGCCAAGGCGATGAAGTTCATCAATGACAATCCGGCGCTGAAAACCGCCGTAGATACCGGCAAGCACGGTGGCAAGGCCGACGGCAAAATCACCGACGGTGACCTCAAGGCGTTTGCCAAGAAGATGCAAGGCGCGGCGGATAACGCCGACAAAGGCCTGGCGAATTATCAGAAAGACCACCCCAATGCGGATCCCCAGTCGTTGCAGATGGTGCGCTCGGCCTCATTGCTGCAAGCCAACGGCCCGCTGGCCAACGCCGCCAGCCCCAAGCATGCGGCGGGCGCGGAGGGCGAGACCAAAGTCGATCAGTACATGGACGCCGAGGGTTTGAAAGCCTTGCAGGACAACAACCCCGGGCTCGCCGGGCCGCTCAAGCAAGCGTCGAAAACCTGGTCGCAACCGGGCCTGCTGAACATGCTCGATCAGGGCGGCCTCAAAGGTCGGGACCTGGCCACCCATGGCCCGGACCAGAAATTCGACGCGGCGAACATCAGCAACTGGATCAAGAACCAGGCCCCGACCAATGGCGGCGAGTTCGCCGGAATGCTCAGCGACGCGGCGACCCTGAACGCCGTCGCGGGCACGGACATCAGCAAACTGGGGAAAGAGGTGTTCGAGCAACCGGAGAACTACACCGGCGCCCAGAAAGCCGCGGTGATGGTCAAGTTGCAACAGACCCAGCAGAGCGTGGTGGCCGGTTCTGATCTGCGCAAGACCGGCAAGACTGAAGAGGCCCTGGCGCAAAAGATCGGCCAGTTGCAGGACGATCCCGACGTGCAGGCCTACATGAACCAGGCCATTCCCAGTCAGGAACGCGCGCTGGTGGCCAGCGACCCGTCCCTGGAAAAAGCGGTGAAGAGCCAATTGCAAAACGTGGTCAGTGGCCAGGCCCTGCGCAACGACATGAACAGTGCCGACAAGCGCGCAAAGAAAGACGCCAATCCCGATTACAGCACCGCCCTTGGCGGGCTATCGGCGCAACTGCAAATGCAGCAGGACCTGCTCGGCCCCGGGGCCAACCTGCCGACGGCCGCGCAAGTGATCGGCAACCAGCCGGACGTCCAAGGCAAGTTGCAACAGTCCTACGTCAACAACTTCAGTGAAGGCGGCTCGCTCAAGCAATTGTTGGGGCAGAAAAAGGCCGACGCCGGCCAGTCCCTGCAAACCAGTGATGCACAAAAAGCCGCGTATGACGCGGTGCTGTCGCAGAGCTTCGTCCAGGGGCAGCAGGCCAGTTATGTCGACGCCACCGTCGGCCAGTTGCAGCAATCGAAAAAAGGTCGCGAGCTGCTGGAAAACGCCGGTGACGGCGCAGGGCGGTCCGGTTCGGTTTCCGATGCCGTGGCCCCGAAAAACAAGGCCCAACAAGTCAAGGATGCCTACGACAACACCAAGCAGGGCCTCTCGTCGGCCAAGGATGGCGTCGATGCGGTGCGCAAGCTGGCCGGCCGTGAAGCGTCGGCCGGACTCGGTCGCATGGCTGGCTCCATCGGTGGACGGATCGCCGGGGCCGTGGCGGGCGAGGCGGCGGGGCTGGCGGCGGCGTCGGCCATCGGCGCGGCGGCCGGGCCCGTCGGTTGGGTGATCGACGCGGCCATGAGCATTGGTTTCGGCATCGCTGCGATCATCGAGGCGGTGAAGAAACACACCGCGCAAAAGCATTTCGACCACAACGTCGATCCCACCCTGGAGCAGTTTGGTATTCCCAAGGCGCACTGATCGACTTCTTTTCTGATGCCCGATTATTGAAAACACACACGAGGATTGACCATGGACTCGATATCTCCCAGCCGCACGCAGCCTTTGCTTCAACACGAAATGCAGCCGCTCGGCGCCTCCACTTCCGCCAGCGCTGCCACGGCGATAACCAACGGCGAGCCACAGGCCCTGACAGACCTGAAAGCAAAAATGACCGAGCTGTTCAGGGGTGACCGCACCGAAGAAAACGGTGCTCAGATGGATGAATTGGTGCAGGGGCGGGCCAACAAGCTGCATGAAATGGGGATTGACTCGAACGCGGTCGATCTGTTGCTGGACAAGGCCGAACGCATGGACCGGGTGACGGTTCCGACCCAGGGCGCCGTGGGCGGCTTGCCGTTCGGCGTGGTGACCGTGGTGCTCGACAAAGTGCCCGGGGTGACGGCCGATGCTGTCGGGAATCCGGGCTATACCGGTTTCATTGCCGGGGCCATGTCGGGGGCGGCCGATGTGGTGGGCGCGGGGCTGCTGACCAAGGCGACCGAAGATTCGATGTGGCTCAAGGCGCCGGCCGACAAGCTTGAGGACATCATGGCCGCCTCGCAGAAGACCAAGACCGAGGCCAATCCGCTCAAGCAGGCCGGGCAAAGCGCCACGGCACTGCAGACCTTTACCGTGCGTAACGTCGCGCGCCTGGCTGTCGCGGCATCGCTCAATGCCACGGTCGGGCCCAAGGCTGCTGCGGCGGCAGATACGGCCATTGGTTCGTTGGGCGGCATGGCTGCCGGCTCTGGCTATGCCATGCTCATGCATAAACATCAAAAAGCCGCAGGTCTGGTCGGTGGGGCGCAGTTGTTCGGGCGTAAAGACTGGGAAAAGCAAATCATTGAACTGAGAGATTGCAGTCCCTCCCGGCAATACATCAACGGCGCCAAACGCGCCGCCAAATTTCCCCTGGACGTTGCGACCGATACCTTGAGTTCTGTGCGCAAGGTTTTTGAAGGCGGCAACCTCCTGACTAATGGCGGTGCGTTGGCAGGCGGTTTCGCGTTGACGAGCATGGCGCGAAACGCGGCCAAGACCGCGGCGCTCAGTCACGGGTTGCCGGCGGGGGCCGTTGCCGCAGCGGACCATGCGGTCAACGTCGCGGGTTCGGCATTGACCTTCGCCGCCTACGGTGCCGCGGGTGTGCTGGCCGGAAAAGCGACGGACAAAGGCGTCAAGGTGATTCAGGAAGACATTCCACCCAAGGCGCAGAAACTGGCGGACGGTGCCCAGAAAGGCATTGAGACCGGGGCGAAGGCCACCGGCAAGTTTGCCGGCGACACCTATGACTCGGCCAAGGCAGGCTTGGCCGAGGCCGGCACAGCGATTGGTGATGCCTACACCTCTGGCACGACGGCCATCGGGGAAGCCTACGACTCCGGCACGACAGCGCTTGGCAATGTGGCGCGTTCCGGGGCCGACAGGGTGGGCGAGCTGGCCGAGCGTTCGGGGTTGCGCCGACGCCAGGATCCTCCCAATGGTAACCCGGCCTGAAGCAACGCCCGGATGTGCAAGCACCGGGGACTTCAACCGATTTGCCGCGCTTGCAGAAACCCGAGGACGAGGCTCGCCGCTTCATCGGGTGCTGCCTGAAGCAGGCAGTGCGGCGCGTTGACGTCGAGCACTTGCACGTGCGGCTTCTGTTCCACGATGCACCGCGCGGCAGCCTCGGGCACCACGCGGTCCCGGGTGGCACGTAGATACACCGTGGGCACCTCGATGTGGGCAAGCTGCGCCGACACATCGACGCCGAGCACCGACCGCAGTCGTGCGCGCATTACCGAGGGGCTGACCTGATTGATCGCTCGGCTCAGGGCCATGCGCAAGGCCGGGGTGGAGAATCGACCGAGCAGCAGTGGGCTGAACCACCCGGCAGGCACGGCGCCAATCGGCAGGAGGTTGACCAGCCAGCTCAAACGATTGAACAGCGGTCGCGGGTTTCGGGCAAACGTGCAGCAGAGCACCAGCCCGACTTGCTGCGGCAGGCGTAAAGCCGTGAGGGCGAGGGCGATCGGTCCCGAGAAGGATTCCCCGAGCAGCACGAACGGGCGGTCGGTGGGCAGCGACTGCCTGGCAAGGGCTTGCAGTTCCTCGTAACTCAGCGGGATGTCGCTGGGGTAGGTCACGACAATGACGTCGCAGGCGTGCCCGAGGGCTGACACGAACGGTTCGAACAGTTCACCTGTGCCATCCATTCCCGGCAGCAGGACAAGCGTCGGCAGGTTTGATCGGTCCATGTGTTCCTTCCTTGGCGAGTCGCCATTCTGGCCCATTTGACTCAGCGCATGCTGGTCAGAATTGGCCTCTTTTTCTGTGGGACGCTGGCAGGCAGATCTCCAGGTTTTGGGCTACTACTGACAAGCCCTTTTCCATTTCCCTGTCAGGAGCTTCCTTATGTTGTTTCACTGGTTTCTCGCGGCGATCCACCTCTTGGCATTTGCCATGGGCCTCTGGGGCGTGCTGACCCGAGGCACGGCTTTAAGCCGCCTGGCCGCAGGCACGGCGCCGGTCCGCAACGTGCTGGTGGCCGATAACGTGTGGGGGATTTCGGCGGGGATATTGCTGGTCACAGGTTTGATGCGGGCGTTTGGCGGGTATGAAAAAGGCACCGACTATTACCTGCATCAGCCGCTGTTTCACCTCAAGATGACGCTGTTCGTGATTATCCTGCTGCTCGAGCTGGCGCCGATGATCACCTTGATCAAGTGGCGGATCGCCTTGGGGCGGGGCACGGCAATTGATTTGGGGCGGGCGAAACTGTTCGCCCGCATCAGCCATGTCGAAGCGTTGTTGTTGATGCTGATGGTGATTGCGGCCACCGGCATGGCTCGGGCGGTGACCTTCGGGTAGCAGTGCCGGATTCGTCGGGGTTAAAGCGAAAAGTCTGACAGCCATGGCGTAGCCGAAGCCGTTAGTATCGGCCTCACGAAATGCGGGAAGGATTGAGGGACGAGCGTTCAACAAAATACCGAGCATGAATCTTTAGCCAGCCATTGCGCTGAAGCGAACGGGCTGGCTGCTGACTGCAACAGGATTCAGGGTGTTTGCGGCTTGTCTGGAGCGGTCAGGCCAGCCTGAATGCGTTGATAGATCTCTTCGCGATGCACGGCAACGTCTTTCGGAGCGTTGATGCCGATCCTGACTTGCTGGCCGCTAACGCCCAGAATGGTGATAGTGATGTCATCACCGATGTTTATGCTTTCACCGACTTTGCGGGTGAGTATCAGCATGGTCTTCTCCTTGATTGCTTTGTAGGGCACCTGATTCAGACAGTGCAGAGGTCGGTGTAGTTATAGATTAGTGCGAAGTCTCACGGTTTGGGTGCCTCTTTCTGACGCGCAGATGCTGCATTAATTCCCAAGGCGTAACTATACAGAGGCCGCAACCATGATTCTCGTTGTTTTATGCCCATTTTGCGGCACTCGGGAAGTATTCATGAATGCTAAAATCCGCGCTTTTGGCATTCAGAGGGAAGCGTTGTGCGCAAAATGGCCTTGGTAATCGCAGTATTGGCGTTGGCAGGATGTGGTGAAGGCAAGGATGCGAGCGCTCAAAAGACGCCATCCGCGACTGTTTCCGCACCGGTAACGGCACCGGCCGTTGCAGCGGGTCCGCAATGGGATCTCGAAGTGCGCGGCGAAACAACCCAGGCGGTCAGCGACCTGAGCGGCTGGCTGATCGAGCACAGCTTCGTGTCCAATGTGGTCCGGGAAAACGGCAAGGACCGGATCCTGCTCGGTCCGTTCGCTACCAAAGCCGAGGCCGAGGCCCGCCAGGCCGACTTGAACGCGGCCCTGACCCGGGCGAAAAAGATGAACATCGAATCGCTGATCATCGAGCGTCCGGCGGCGCAATAACCGCGCATTTGTTCAGGCGCCGTTCAGCGGGGAATCCTAAAGGGTGTCCACGGTGACTCGTATCTATACGTAGTCATTGTCGATTCCCAGAAGGAGCTCCCCCTATGGCCTCCACCCATCCTTACAAAATGTTCGACGCGGTCTTGCGGAGCAAGCAGACTCTGAGCCCGCACATGATGCGCGTCACCTTGGCCGGGCCGATGGTCACCGAAATGGCCACCTGGGCACCGGATCAACGGGTGAAGCTGTTCTTTCCGGCAGAAGACGGATCGCCCGCCAGTCTGGCGCATGACGACGGCTGGTACGCCCGCTACCGCTTAATGCCGGTGGCCCAGCGTCCGGCGATGCGCACCTACACCATCCGTCATTTACGTGCCGAGCAGGGCGAAGTCGATATCGATTTCGTGTTGCACGGTGAAACCGGCCCGGCGTCCCGTTGGGCCATCCGTGCGCTGCCGGGCGCCTCGATCCAGATCACCGCGCCGGATCGGCATTTTTCGGCGCAGGATGCGGGCGGTTTCGAATGGAAGCCGCCTCAGGCACTCAAGCAAGTGTTGCTGATCGCTGATGGAACTGCGTTGCCGGCAGCACTCGGGATACTCGATGAGCTGGCGGCCATGGCCGAGCCGCCGGTGACCCAGGCTTTCTTTGAAGTCGACAGCCGGGAAGATGCCTTGCCGGTGCCGGACTGGCCCGGGCTGTCTGTTGAATGGCTGATTCGGGGGCACGCGGGCGCGGGGTCGCTGATGGTCGAGGCCGTCCAGCGGGCAAACCTGCCGACATTGACCTCCAAAGCATCCGAAACAGTGGAATTGGCGCCAGTCGATGTCGACGGGGACATCCTCTGGGAAACCTCCGACTCGGCCAGTGAGGGTTTCTACGGCTGGATCGCCGGGGAGACGGTCGCGGTGATGAGCCTGCGCAAGTACTTGATCAAGGAACGCGGCATTCCCCGTGAGTCGCTCAACCTGATGGGCTACTGGCGCTACAACAAAGTCGGCGGTTAGAACGAACAAAGGCCTCGGGTTTTAAAACCCGAGGCCTTTGCGTTTCCAGCATGTGTTCAACTGCAGGCTTTCATGTCCACCGGGCCGACAAACTCGTTGCCGCGTCCCATCACGCACGCCACGCTTTGATTGCGCTGACGCTCCCAGGTTTGCACCGGGTAGGTCTTGTTCCAGGCTTCATACAATTGGCGATCCTGTTTGGACAAGCGCAAACCGTACTGCTTGCTCATGTAGAAATACGTCCGGGCGATCATCCCGCGAATCGAAGGGCGGGGCATGACCTTCTTCGCCTTGAAGTCGACCTGGGTCAGGCACGAACCGTATTGACCCGATTGCACCGGCAGCCAGCCAAAACTGAAGTTGCTGCGGTCGCCATTCACCTCACCGATGCTCGGCACCAGGTTGTGCAAATCGGCCTCGGCCTTTTGATAAACCGGATCGTAACGCGTGCAGTTCTTGCGTCCGCCCGACTGCCAGCACTGACGCTGATGGCCGATCTGCCACGCCGGAACAATGTGTTCCCACTCAATGCGAGCGGCCCGCTTGGCACTTTTGCGCGGCACATAACCGCAGGCGGCGAGGTCCACCTTGTTGCCGGTGTATTTGCAGCCGCAATAAAACTCGGTGGATTGCGGTGCGTAAAGTTTCCAGGCGACCTTCTTGGCTTCGTTGAAGGTACGGGGCGCGGCAGCCTGGGCGCCCGTGGCGATGAACAGAAGCAGCAAAGCTAAACAACGGACGCTCATTGACTCAATCTTCCTTCGGCACAACCCAGAAAATCTGCACGCCGCCATCGTCGCGATAGGCGAGGGTGACGTTATCGTTTTCGTCGATTTCCTCGAGCAGGCGTTCCCATTCGTCCACCGGTTCGTCGGGCAGGCGAAAGATCAAGGCCGCTTTGGCCTTCTGGGCACTTTGGGAATTGATGATTTTTTGAACGCGCAGACCCATGCGTTCAAAGGAGTCAGGAGAGGCAGGGGGAGAGGCCACGGAATTATCCTTATTAAGCTGTACGTGCATACAGTATTTAACTGTAGGCATTTTCGCAACTGCTTAAATTTCAAGAAAATCCTCTGACAGTGGTTTTTTCCGTTTGATGTAGGACGCTGGAGATTATTTTGTTGGACGCTAGCCACTCACCCATTTGGGCGAGTGGCGCAAGCGGTGCCCGACCGGAACCGGTCGGGCGAGGGTGGATCAGTATTCCCAGAACATCCGTTGCAGCTCTTTGCTGTCGTTGGTCTTGGTCAGCGCGACCATGGCCAGGATGCGTGCTTTCTGTGGGTTCAAGTCATGCGCCACCACCCAGTCGTACTTGTCGTCAGGCTGTTCAGCGTTACGCAGCACGAAGCCGCCGGCGTTGACGTGGGACGAACGGATGATTTGCACGCCATCCTTGCGCAGGGCTTGCAAGGTGGGAACGACGCGCGAAGACACCGAACCGTTGCCGGTGCCGGCATGGATGATCGCTTTGGCGCCCGATTGGGCCAGGGCTTTGTAGGCGGTATCGCTGACGTTGCCGTAGGAATAGGCGATTTCTACGTCAGGCAGGCTCTTGATGTTCTTGATGTCGAATTCCGAGTCCATGGTGTGGCGCTTGGCCGGCAGGCGGAACCAGTAGGATTTGCCTTCGACCACCATGCCCAGCGGGCCCCAGGCACTTTTGAAGGCCTCGGTCTTGATGTTGATCATTTTGCTGACATCGCGTCCGGACTGGATTTCATCGTTCATGGTCACCAGTACGCCTTTGCCGCGTGCTTCTTTGCTGCTGGCCACGGCCACGGCGTTGTACAGGTTCAGCATGCCGTCGGCCGACATCGCGGTGCCTGGACGCATGGAGCCGACCACGATGATCGGCTTGTCGGTTTTTTCCACCAGGTTCAGGAAGTAGGCGGTTTCTTCCAGGGTGTCGGTGCCGTGGGTGATGACGATGCCATCGACGTCTTTGCTGTCGGCCAGTTCCGCCACGCGGCGGCCCAGTTGCAGCAGGTTGTCGTTGGTGATGCTTTCGGAGGCGATCTGCATGACTTGTTCGCCACGCACGTTAGCCAGTTGGCTGAGTTCCGGTACGCCGGCGATCAGTTGCTCGATACCGACCTTGGCCGCCTGGTAGGTGGCGCTGTTGGCCGCGCTGGCGCCAGCGCCGGCAATGGTGCCACCGGTGGCCAGGACGACGACGTTAGCCAGTTTCTGTTGGGTTTCGGCTTCTTTTGCCTGAAGGGCGGTGGGCAGGAGCAGCAGGAGGGCCAAAGCGCCCGGAATAAAGGTGTTGAAAGCAGATTTCATTATTTTCTCTCTAGTAGTGAGACGGTGCTGATGCAGGTTCATCTAGATACGCCCCCGGCGGATCTGAACGCCTGGGGTGCACGAGAAGGAGCAGGATCTGTACCAGCGCTACTGTGAATGAGATAAAACTTTAAGTTGATGATTTATATCAGTATTTACGCGGACGGCAGTGAAGTCCAACAAGCTGCTGTCCGGGTTTCCGAATACGTTGAGTATTTACGTTCGGTTCTCCGAAAGGGCCTACGATCTTTGCTGATTTGATTACCTTGCTGAATGTCGAATCCGTGCTAAAGAAAATGCCGCGCTGGTCGATGGTTCTCTAAAGGGATCTTTCTTTCAGGAGTGGACATGTCGTTATCAGTTGGTCTTCCCAACCCCGCAGGCGTCACCATTGGTGGCAAATCCGCTGCGACGATCCGTGCGCTGAACGAGGCCGCGCAGGCCGAGGCAGACAAAGCGCTCGGCACTAAAAAAGAAGAAGACAGCAAGGTCGTCAAGACCGGCCCGGTGGGGTTGGATAAAAGCTCCGGCACCGAGGCGGCGGCCGAAGAAAAAAGCAACCAGAGTCTGGCGGTGAAAATGCTGCTCAAGCGCATGCAAGAGCTGCAACAGCAACTGCGCGAGCAACAGCAGCAATTGGCTGCGGCCCAGGCGGCGTCCTATCCGACACCGGAAGCCAAGGCCACCGTGCTCATGTCGATTCAAGGGCAGATTGCCGACACCAACGGCGCCTTGCTGGAAGTGGCCGCCAGTCTGGTCAAGGAACTGGCCAAGGGTGCCAGCACCGGATCGGTAGTCAATACCACCGCTTAAGCTATAGTTCGTTTTTGCCGGCCAGGGCACAAAATGGTCGTTTCTGATCGTTGACAAATCCTGGCAGGGTTCGCATAGTTCGGTCTACGCAAACGTTTGCGCGGCAGTCATGATGGCTCGATCCACTCTGACTGCCCTGTCGCCTGCGCCAGCGCAAGCGTTGCTCACAATAATCATAAGATCGGAGTGAACCCATGAAGCTGCCATTCGCTGGACGTCTTCTCGCTGTCGCTATGCTGGCTGCCGCATCCGCCGCGTTGCCCCTCTCTTCGGCTTTCGCCGACACTGAAAAACCTAAAGTCGCGCTGGTCATGAAATCCCTGGCCAACGAATTCTTCCTGACCATGGAAGACGGCGCCAAGGCCTATCAGAAAGACCATACTGCTGATTTCGACCTGATCTCCAACGGGATCAAGGACGAAACCGATACCGCCGGCCAAACGCGCATCGTCGAGCAAATGATCCTGGCCAAGGTCAATGCGCTGGTCATCGCGCCGGCTGACTCCAAGGCCATGGTGCCGGTGATCAAGAAAGCCGTCGACGCCGGTATCACCGTGATCAACATCGACAACCAACTCGACCCGGACGTGGTCAAGAGCAAGAACATCACCGTTCCCTTCGTAGGCCCGGACAACCGCAAAGGCGCGCGTCTGGTGGGCGAATACCTGGCCAAGCAACTGAAGGCCGGTGACGAAGTCGGCATCATCGAAGGCGTGTCCACCACCACTAATGCCCAGCAGCGTACCGCGGGCTTTAAAGACGCGATGGAAGCGGCGAATATCAAGGTCGTATCCCTGCAGTCCGGGGACTGGGAGATCGATAAAGGCAACAAGGTTGCCGCCTCGATCCTCAGCGAATACCCGGAAGTCAAAGCCCTGCTGGCCGGTAACGACAGCATGGCCGTCGGCGCCGTTTCCGCCGTTCGCGCAGCGGGCAAGGCGGGCAAAGTGCAAGTGGTCGGCTACGACAACATCAATGCCATCAAGCCGATGCTCAAGGATGGCCGTGTCCTGGCCACCGCTGACCAGTTTGCCGCCAAGCAAGCCGTGTTCGGTATCGAGACAGCGCTGAAAATCATCAAGGGCGAGAAAGTCGACAGCGGCACCAACGGCGTGATCGAAACTCCGGTAGAGCTGGTCACCAAGTAGTCCTTCTGGCGACACAACGGCGCTCGCCCGTCCGGGCGAGCGCATGGAGAGTTTTTATGTCAGTTTCCGCCCCGAACGCTGTCCTCTCGGTCAGCGGTATCGGTAAGACCTATGCCCAACCGGTCCTGACCGGCATCGACCTGACGCTGATGCGCGGCGAAGTGCTGGCGCTGACCGGTGAGAACGGCGCCGGTAAAAGCACCCTGTCGAAGATCATTGGCGGGCTGGTCACGCCGACCACCGGCCAGATGCAATTCCAGGGTCAGGAATACCGCCCCGGCAGCCGCACCCAGGCCGAAGACCTGGGCATCCGCATGGTCATGCAAGAGCTCAATCTGTTGCCGACCCTGTCGGTGGCGGAAAACCTGTTTCTCGATAACCTGCCGAGCAACGGTGGCTGGATCAGCCGCAAGCAATTGCGTAAAGCCGCGATCGAAGCGATGGCCCAGGTCGGCCTCGACGCGATTGACCCGGACACCCTGGTCGGCGAACTGGGCATCGGGCACCAGCAAATGGTCGAGATCGCCCGCAACCTGATCGGCGACTGCCATGTTCTGATCCTCGACGAACCGACCGCGATGCTGACGGCCCGTGAGGTCGAGATGCTTTTCGAACAGATCACGCGCCTGCAAGCCCGTGGCGTGTCGATCATCTACATTTCCCACCGCCTCGAAGAACTGGCGCGCGTCGCCCAGCGCATTGCGGTGCTGCGCGACGGCAACCTGGTCTGCGTCGAACCGATGGCCAACTACAACAGCGAGCAACTGGTCACGCTGATGGTCGGTCGCGAACTGGGCGAACACATGGACATGGGCGTGCGCAAGATCGGCGCGCCCGCCTTGACGGTCAAGGGGCTGACCCGTTCCGACAAGGTGCGTGACGTGTCTTTCGAAGTCCGTGCCGGCGAGATCTACGGCATTTCCGGGTTGATCGGGGCAGGGCGTACCGAGTTGCTGCGCCTGATCTTCGGCGCCGACACGGCGGACAGCGGCACGGTTGCGCTGGGGTCGCCGGCCAAGGTCGTGAGCATTCGCTCCCCGGCTGACGCGGTCGCTCACGGCATCGCGCTGATCACGGAAGACCGCAAAGGCGAAGGCCTGCTGCTGACCCAATCGATCAGCGCCAACATCGCCCTGGGCAACATGCCGGTGATTTCCAGTGCGGGCGTCGTCAACAATGGTGATGAAATGGCGCTGGCCCAGCGGCAGATCGACGCCATGCGCATCCGCAGTTCCAGCCCGACGCAACTGGTGTCCGAGCTGTCCGGCGGCAACCAGCAGAAAGTCGTAATCGGCCGTTGGCTGGAGCGCGATTGTTCGGTGATGTTGTTCGACGAGCCGACCCGGGGCATCGACGTCGGCGCCAAGTTCGACATCTATGCCTTGCTCGGCGAATTGACGCGCCAGGGCAAAGCGCTGGTGGTGGTGTCCAGTGACCTGCGGGAACTGATGCTGATTTGCGACCGGATCGGCGTGTTGTCGGCGGGGCGTCTGATCGACACGTTCGAGCGCGACAGCTGGACCCAGGATGATTTGCTTGCCGCCGCTTTTGCCGGCTACCAAAAACGTAATGCGTTGCTCAACGAAGCAGCGCCTAGGGATCTTCCATGAAAACTGCAACGTCTGCCGGTAAACGTAGTGGCAATTTTTACGGCCTCGGCACCTACCTGGGCCTGGCCGGTGCCTTGCTGGCGATGGTCGCGCTGTTCTCGGTGTTGAGCAGCCATTTTCTGTCGTACGACACCTTCAGTACCCTGGCCAACCAGATTCCCGACTTGATGGTGCTGGCGGTTGGCATGACCTTCGTGCTGATCATCGGCGGCATCGACCTGTCGGTCGGTTCGGTGCTGGCACTTGCTGCGTCGGCGGTCAGCGTGGCGATTCTCGGCTGGGGCTGGAGCGTGTTGCCGGCGGCTTTGCTCGGCATGGCGGTGGCGGCGTTGGCCGGGACTATTACCGGTTCGATCACCGTGGCCTGGCGGATCCCGTCGTTCATCGTGTCCCTCGGCGTGCTGGAAATGGCCCGCGGCCTGGCGTACCAGATGACCGGCTCGCGCACGGCTTACATCGGTGATGCTTTCGCCTGGCTGTCCAACCCGATTGCCTTCGGTATTTCGCCCTCGTTCATCATTGCCTTTGTGATCATCATCGTCGCCCAGGCCGTGTTGACCCGGACCGTGTTCGGTCGTTACCTGATCGGCATCGGCACTAACGAAGAAGCGGTGCGCCTGGCCGGGATCAATCCAAAGCCTTACAAGATTCTGGTATTCAGCCTGATGGGCCTGCTGGCCGGTATCGCCGCGCTGTTCCAGATTTCCCGTCTGGAAGCCGCGGACCCGAATGCCGGTTCCGGCCTGGAGCTGCAAGTGATCGCCGCCGTGGTGATCGGCGGCACCAGCCTGATGGGCGGCCGTGGCTCGGTGATCAGCACGTTCTTCGGCGTATTGATCATTTCCGTACTGGCAGCCGGCCTGGCGCAGATCGGCGCGACCGAGCCGACCAAACGCATCATCACCGGTGCGGTTATCGTGGTGGCGGTGGTCCTGGATACTTATCGCAGTCAGCGCGCAAGCCGGCGGACCTGATTCATGGCAACGATCAAGGATGTGGCGGCACTTGCCGGGATTTCCTACACCACGGTGTCCCATGTGGTGAACAAGACGCGGCCAGTCAGCGAAGAAGTGCGGGTGAAAGTCGAGGCGGCGATCAAGAGTCTCGACTACGTGCCTAGCGCCGTCGCGCGGTCGTTGAAAGCCAAAACCACGGCGACCATCGGTTTGCTGGTGCCCAACAGCCTCAACCCGTACTTCGCCGAACTGGCCCGGGGCATCGAGGATTATTGCGAGCGTAATGGCTACTGCGTGATCCTCTGCAACTCCGACGACAACCCGGACAAGCAGCGCAGCTATTTAAGGGTGCTGCTGGAAAAACGCATCGACGGCTTGATCGTGGCCTCGGCCGGTGGCGATGCCGGGCTCGCCGAAGGCCTGGCCGGCGTGCGCACGCCAATGGTGATTGTCGACCGTGGGCTGGATGGGGTGAACGCCGACCTGGTGCGCATCGACCACGAATACGGCGCCTACCTGGCCACCCGGCACTTGCTGGAACTGGGCCACCGGGACATCGCCACCATCGGCGGGCCGGCGGATACCAGCGTGGCGCAGATGCGTCTGGCCGGTTACTGCCGGGCGTTGAAAGAGGCGGGCGTCGAAGTACCTTGCGAGCGCATGCTGGAAAGCGACTTCACCAGTACCGGCGGCTACAGTGCTGCGGCGATCCTGCTGGAAAAGAATCCGCCCAGCGCGATTTTTGCCGGTAACGACATGATCGGTATCGGTGTGCTGCGAGCGGCCGCCGAGCGCAATATTCGAGTGCCCAGCGAGTTGTCGGTGATCGGCTTCGATGACATTCAAATGAGTCGTTATGTCTACCCGGCGCTGACCACCGTCGGCCAGTCGATCCTGCAACTGGGTGAGATGGCCGCCGAAGTGTTGTTGCGCCGGATTGCCACGCCGGACCTGGCCACCGATCAACGGATCGTGACCCCGAGCATTGTCTTGCGGGAATCGACTGCGCCGCTGGCCGGTGTGTTCTCCGAATTCCGCTGAAAGCACCGCAGAAACCGAATTAATGAGTAGTGACGTATGCCAGCAAAAGTAGTGGTAATAGGCAGCCTGAACATGGACCTGGTGACCCGGGCGCCACGGCTGCCCCGTGGCGGTGAAACGCTGATCGGCCAGTCGTTCTCTACCGTCTCCGGCGGCAAGGGTGCGAACCAGGCCGTGGCCGCCGCGCGACTGGGTGCCCAAGTGGCAATGGTCGGCTGTGTCGGGACTGATGCCTATGGCCAGGAACTGCGCGGGGCGCTGTTGGCCGAGCAGATCGATTGTCAGGCCGTCAGCCTCGTCGACGGCGCCAGCGGCGTGGCCCTGATCGTGGTCGATGACAACAGCCAGAACGCGATCGTGATTGTCGCCGGCGCCAACGGCGCGCTGACGCCTGAAGTGATCGATCGTTTCGACGCGGTATTGCAAGCGGCGGACGTGATCGTCTGTCAGCTGGAAGTGCCGGATGCCACGGTCGGGCATGCGCTCAAGCGCGGTCGTGAACTGGGCAAGACCGTGATTCTCAACCCGGCGCCGGCCAGTCGTCCGCTGCCGGCGGATTGGTATGCGTCCATCGACTACCTGATCCCCAACGAAAGCGAAGCGTCGGCCCTGAGCGGGTTGCCGGTGGATTCCCTCGAAACCGCCGAAACCGCCGCCACCCGGCTGATCGGCATGGGCGCAGGCAAGGTGATCATCACCCTCGGTGCCCAAGGCTCGTTGTTTGCCGACGGCACAGGCTTCACGCATTTCCCTGCGCCAAAGGTGCAAGCGGTGGATACGACGGCGGCGGGTGACACCTTTGTCGGCGGTTTCGCCGCGGCGCTGGCGTCAGGCAAAACCGAGGCCGAGGCGATCCGTTTCGGCCAGGTCGCGGCGGCGCTGTCCGTGACCCGTGCCGGTGCCCAGCCCTCCATTCCAACCTTGTCCGACGTACAGGCCTTCAAGACACCATGAAAAAGACACCTTTGCTAAATGTCGCGCTGTCGCGGCTGATCGCCTCCCTGGGCCATGGCGACATGGTGGTGATTGGCGACGCCGGCCTGCCGGTACCGCCGGGCGTCGAACTGATCGACCTGGCCCTGACCCACGGGATTCCGGATTTCGTCAGCACCTTGAAAGTGGTGCTCAGCGAAATGCAGGTCGAGAGCCATGTGCTCGCCCAGGAGATCCTCGGCAAGCAACCGGTGGCCCTGGCGACCCTGGATCAACTGAATACCGAAGGCGCATTGGGCACGCGCGAGCTGCTCAGCCATGACCAATTCAAAGTCCTGAGCCGACAGGCGCGGGCGATTGTTCGTACCGGCGAATGCTCGCCGTACTGCAACATCGTGCTGGTGTCCGGGGTGACGTTCTAACCCGCTGTATCCCTTTCTGCTGTCCCACGCACAAGGAGTGCGCTATGCACCGCTATGCTCAGAAACTGCATCATCTGCTCCGGAGTCTGCTGCTTTTGTCCCTGATTACCGCAACAAGCGCCCAGGCGGCGGAAAAAATCGACTTGATCATCGACACCGACCCGGGTGCCGACGACGTGGTCGCCTTGCTGTTTGCCCTGGCGTCGCCGGAAGAACTGAACATCCGCGCGCTGACCACCGTGGCCGGCAACGTGCGTCTGGACAAGACCTCGCGTAACGCGCGATTGGCTCGCGAGTGGGCAGGGCGCGAAGAAGTGCCGGTCTACGCGGGCGCGCCGAAACCGCTGATGCGCACGCCGATCTACGCCGAGAACATCCATGGCAAGGAAGGCCTGTCGGGTGTCACCGTGCACGAACCGAAGAAAGGCCTGGCCGAGGGCAATGCGGTCAACTACCTGATCGATACCCTGAAAGCCGCCAAGCCCCACAGCATCACCATCGCCATGCTTGGTCCACAGACCAACCTGGCCCTGGCGCTGATCCAGGAACCTGAAATTGTTCAGGGCATCAAGGAAGTGGTGATCATGGGCGGTGCGCACTTCAATGGCGGCAACATCACCCCGGTGGCCGAGTTCAACCTGTTCGCCGACCCTCAGGCTGCGGAAGTGGTGCTCAAGAGTGGCGTGAAGCTGACCTACCTGCCGCTGGACGTGACCCACAAGATCCTCACCAGCGACGCGCGCCTGAAGCAGATCGCTGCGCTCAACAACAATGCCGGCAAGATCGTGGGCGATATTCTCAATGAATATGTCAAAGGCGATATGGAGCACTACGGCATCCCGGGTGGCCCGGTGCATGACGCCACCGTCATTGCCTACCTGCTGAAGCCGGAGCTGTTCACCGGTCGTTCGGTCAACGTAGCGATCGACAGCCGCGAAGGCATTACCTTTGGCCAGACCGTCGTTGACTGGTATGACGGCCTGAAAGCTCCGAAGAATGCCTTCTGGGTCGAGAATGGCGATGCTCAGGGCTTCTTCGACCTGCTGACCCAGCGTCTGGCCCGTCTGAAGTAAGCGTTACACCCGCAGGTGCCAGCCTGCGGGTTTTATTCCCTGCCTGACTCCACAACGCCGAGGTAATCCGCCGGGTATTTTTCGAATACCTGGGTGATGAACAACTGGGCGGCTTGTGTCCCCAATTCCTTGACCAAAAGATCGATCCCAATGATTGCCAGCTCCTCCGGGCTGCCGGGGCTGTAAGAGCTGTGGCCCTGTGCCCACTTGGCTTTGATGTCGGCGTCGATACTTACGGTGGTCATGATGGCGCTCGTGAAGTCGGAAAAGTCTGAGCGTCGAGTTAACCATTTTGCGCGGCATTTGGCACTCCGACTTAGGCATGAGGGGAGGGCTATGCGACACTTGGTCTTTGATGGATTTCAAGGACCGCGCTGTGCAGATCGATTTGAACACCCCTGACGGCTTGACCCTTGAAGCCGTGCGCCAACTGCTGGCCTCTGCCAGCGATGATGAGCACACCCAGCTGCGGGTAACAAAGGGCGGCATCGCTTACATTTCGTCAGGCGTCGTCGGCGGCACCGACATCGGTGGGCTGCTGTTTCGTCTGGAGACGTGGGCCAAGGGCTCGGGGTATGTGGGAAATGTCGCGGCCAGTGACGAGGTCTGGGTCATGCAGATCTTCAACGCGTTGAAAGAGAACTGGCCGCATCCGCTTTACGACTACATCGATGTTTATTGAGCATTGTTCATATTCAGTCACGATTCAGTGGTGAACGACACGGCGATGCTCAGGCAAACTCGGCGATTGTCCAGGTCGAGGGCAGGGCGATAGCGCTGCCTGTGAAACCAAACGCCGGAATGGCGGTCGCACGAACTCAGCTTAACTATTGAATAAAGGAGGCTTCATGCCTTGGAAGCTCGCGTCATTGGGTACTTTGCTGGCCGTTGCCATGCTGGCCGGTTGCAGCACTCCCTCCACCGAGTCGGCAAAGGACCCTGTGGTGACCGACACCGGCCATAGCCGTTGTGATTCAGAAGCGGCGCAATTCATCATCGGTAAAAAGGCCTCGCCGGAACTGCTGGAACAGGCGCGTACTCGCGCAGGTGCGCAGAATGCCCGGATCCTCAAGCCCGACGATATGGTGACCATGGAATACCGTTCCGATCGCCTGAACCTGAACACCGATGACAACCTGGTGATCACGCGCGTCAACTGCGGCTGATCGCTGTACCGCTTTTGTTTCGCCCATAAAAAACCCCGTCACATGGACGGGGTTTTTTTAGTGCGCCAGAAACTTACTCTGGGCGAACTTGTGCAGCTTGCATACCCTTTTGGCCTTTCTCAGCCACGAAGGAAACGGTCTGGCCTTCTTTCAGGCTTTTGAAACCGTCGCTTTCGATAGCTTTGAAGTGTACGAACAGGTCGTCACCGCCACCTTGAGGAGTGATGAAGCCGAAGCCTTTTTCATCGTTGAACCATTTAACGGTGCCGGTTTGGCGATTAGACATGGTGTATCTCCAAGAAACATATATTTTCAGTAGTACTGTGCTGCTCAGGCCAACTGGGCACACGGGACTATCATAGTCGAAATGTACGGTTTGGGAGCCCCCCGGAGGGATTGTTTGCCCTGTAACCGTGCCTTGTTTGTTGCTTCGTCGGTCTGAAAGCCCCGTTTTAAAAGGCTTTCAGCCAAAAGTAAAGACGATAAAAAAAGCTGTAAAACCTGCATAAATTGTACGAAAAGGCGCTTTTTGGAGGCTTTTCATCGGCTATTGGGGCCTTCAAAGCGTCCTTTTAGGCTTATTTTTTTGCCTTGTTATCGGCTTTGCACGCTCCGATCTGGGTCAATGCCTTACGTTGCAGCGCTTCATCAGCCTTGTTATCCATCAAGGCCTGAAGGTCCTTGGCTGGGTACGATTTAATCGCGTCAGCGCCACAGGCACAGTGAGCCTTAGCCGCGGCCGCACCAATCTGAGGAGTGGCGGCCTGAGTGCACTGATCCATGTATTTCTCGCGTTCACCCTTCGGCCAATCGGCATGGGCGGCCAGCGGCAACAACAGGACGATGGGTGCGACTACAGCGAACAAACGATTCAGACGCATGCTGGGATGCTCCTTGTGGGTCAATGTCTTGATATCAGAGGGGTGAAACGGCGTTCAAGTTCAGCACTCTGGCATAAAAGCGCCTGATTTGCCGCAGCAGAAAACCGCGCTACCGCGACGACCGTTCATCTGTGCTAGCATGCCTCGCTCGGGCTTTTGCGGGCTGCGGATGACGTTCAGTCCCGGCAGCGGCAAAGGCACGAATAACCCCTGATTTGAATCCCAGTCACTCTGGTTCGGTTTTCCGGTTGGCCGCAAGGCTCCTGCCGCTGTAAGGCAGGCGTTCGTCATTGAATGGCCTGGATCGGATCTTGTACTGGCTCATCCCAACCCACGTGACCTTTGGTAGGGGTCACCACTAGGAGAGGAGGCGCCATGCCAACTATTACTCTTCCCGACGGCAGTCAACGTTCATTCGACCACCCGGTTTCCGTAGCCGAGGTCGCCGCATCCATTGGTGCTGGCCTGGCCAAAGCCACCGTGGCCGGCAAGGTCAATGGCAAGCTGGTCGACGCCAGCGACATCATCGACAGCGATTCCACGCTGCAAATCATTACGCCAAAGGATGAAGAGGGGCTGGAGATCATTCGCCACTCTTGCGCCCACCTGGTTGGCCATGCGGTCAAGCAGTTGTACCCGACGGCCAAAATGGTCATCGGCCCGGTCATCGACGAAGGCTTCTATTACGACATCGCCTTCGAGCGTCCTTTTACGCCGGACGACCTGGCCGCGATCGAACAGCGCATGCAGCAGCTGATCGAAAAAGATTACGACGTGATCAAGAAAGTCACTCCGCGCGCCGAAGTGATCGAAGTGTTCAAGGCTCGTGGCGAAGACTACAAGTTGCGCCTGGTCGAGGACATGCCGAACGAGCAGGCCATGGGCCTGTACTATCACGAAGAATACGTCGACATGTGCCGCGGTCCGCACGTGCCGAACACGCGCTTCCTGAAATCATTCAAGCTGACCAAGTTGTCCGGCGCCTACTGGCGTGGCGATGCCAAGAACGAGCAATTGCAGCGCGTCTACGGCACAGCTTGGGCGGACAAGAAGCAGCTGGCAGCTTACATCCAGCGCATCGAAGAAGCTGAAAAGCGCGATCACCGCAAGATCGGCAAACGCCTGGGCCTGTTCCACACCCAGGAAGAGTCGCCGGGCATGGTGTTCTGGCACCCGAACGGCTGGACCCTGTACCAGGTGCTTGAGCAGTACATGCGCAAGGTGCAGCGCGATAACGGCTACCTGGAGATCAAGACTCCGCAGGTCGTTGACCGCAGCCTGTGGGAGAAATCCGGGCACTGGGCCAACTACGCCGACAACATGTTCACCACTCAGTCGGAAAACCGCGACTACGCCATCAAGCCGATGAACTGCCCGTGCCACGTGCAGGTGTTCAATCAGGGCCTGAAAAGCTACCGCGAGCTGCCGATGCGCCTGGCCGAATTCGGTGCTTGCCACCGTAACGAGCCATCAGGTGCATTGCACGGCATCATGCGTGTACGTGCGTTCACCCAGGATGACGCCCACATCTTCTGCACCGAAGAGCAGATGCAGGCCGAATCCGCTGCGTTCATCAAGCTGACCATGGACGTTTATGCCGACTTCGGCTTTAAAGACGTCGAGATGAAGCTGTCCACTCGTCCGGAAAAGCGCGTCGGCTCCGACGAATTGTGGGATCGCGCCGAAGCTGCATTGGCTGCAGCCCTTGATAGCGCTGGCTTGCCGTACGATTTGCAGCCGGGCGAAGGTGCTTTTTATGGTCCGAAGATCGAATTCTCGCTGAAAGATTGCCTTGGCCGAGTCTGGCAGTGTGGTACCCTTCAGCTCGATTTTAATCTGCCTGTTCGTCTGGGAGCCGAATACGTCTCCGAAGACAACAGTCGCAAGCACCCGGTTATGTTGCACCGGGCGATCCTCGGATCCTTCGAACGTTTTGTCGGAATCCTGATCGAGCACTACGAGGGCGCGTTCCCTGCGTGGCTGGCTCCGACCCAGGCAGTGATCATGAACATCACTGATAAACAGGCTGATTTCGCCGCCGAGGTTGAAAAAACTCTCAACGAAAGCGGATTTCGTGCCAAGTCTGACTTGAGAAATGAAAAGATCGGCTTTAAAATCCGCGAGCATACTTTGCTCAAGGTTCCTTATCTCTTGGTTATCGGAGATCGGGAAGTCGAGATGCAGACTGTCGCTGTGCGTACTCGTGAAGGTGCTGACCTGGGCTCGATGCCCGTCGCCCAATTCGCTGAGTTCCTCGCTCAAGCGGTTTCCCGGCGTGGTCGCCCAGATTCGGAGTAATTACTATTAAGCGTGAAATGAGACAAGATAAACGAGCTGCACCGAAAGCCCCGATCAACGAGAATATCTCGGCACGCGAGGTTCGGTTAATTGGGGCTGAGGGTGAGCAGCTTGGGATTGTGTCAATTGAAGACGCGCTTCTTAAGGCTGAAGAGGCCAAACTGGATTTGGTGGAAATTTCCGCCGATGCAGTGCCCCCTGTTTGCAAACTGATGGACTACGGCAAATCGATCTTCGAAAAGAAGAAGCAGGTTGCCGCTGCCAAGAAAAACCAGAAGCAGATCCAGGTTAAAGAAATCAAGTTTCGTCCAGGGACGGAGGAAGGGGATTACCAGGTAAAACTGCGCAACCTGGTACGTTTCCTGAGTGATGGGGACAGGGCCAAGGTATCCTTGCGATTCCGCGGCCGTGAGATGGCCCACCAGGAGCTGGGGATGGAACTCCTCAAGCGAGTTGAAGGTGACTTGCTCGAGTACGGTTCGGTCGAACAGCATCCTAAGATGGAAGGACGCCAGCTGATCATGGTCATCGCCCCGAAAAAGAAGAAGTAATCAATAGGGCACGGCAGGCCTTCTGATTATGTTTATCAACTGAATGCGGAGTATCCGAACATGCCAAAAATGAAAACTAAAAGTGGTGCTGCTAAGCGGTTTCTGAAAACTGCTAACGGTATCAAGCACAAGCACGCTTTCAAGAGCCACATCCTGACTAAAATGTCGACCAAGCGTAAGCGTCAACTGCGCGGTAGCAGCTTGCTGGCACCGTGTGACGTGGCAAAAGTCGAGCGCATGCTGCGCCTTCGTTAATTTAGTCAAGAATAGAGGAAGTAACTCATGGCTCGTGTAAAGCGTGGCGTCATTGCCCGTAAACGTCACAAAAAAATTCTGAAACTTGCTAAAGGCTACTACGGCGCTCGCTCGCGCGTATTCCGTGTTGCCAAACAAGCGGTAATCAAGGCAGGCCAATACGCCTACCGTGACCGTCGTCAGAAAAAACGTCAGTTCCGCGCTCTGTGGATCGCTCGTATCAACGCTGGTGCACGTATCAACGGTCTGTCCTACAGCCGTTTCATCGCCGGCCTGAAAAAAGCGTCCATCGAGATCGACCGTAAGGTTCTGGCTGATCTGGCAGTGAACGAAAAAGCGGCGTTTGCTGCGATTGTCGAGAAAGCTAAAGCCACCTTGGCTTAAGTACCCCCGACAGTCACCCGGCCTCACCTCTGTGGGGTCAGGTGTTAAACGTCATAAATAGGGGAAGAGCCTTCAAGCTCTTCCCCTATTTTGTATCTGGAGTCTGTACATGGAAAACCTGGACGCGCTGGTCGCTCAAGCTCTAGAGGCTGTGCAAAGCGCTGAAGATATCAATGCCCTGGAGCAAATCCGGGTTCACTACCTTGGCAAAAAGGGCGAATTGACTCAGGTGATGAAGACCCTGGGGAATTTGCCGGCAGAAGAGCGTCCGCAAGTCGGCGCCCTGATCAACGTTGCCAAGGAGCGTGTCACAGAGGTTCTCAATGCGCGAAAGGCACTGTTTGACGAGGCTGATCTAGCCGCCAAATTGTCCGCCGAGTCGATTGACGTGACCCTGCCTGGCCGTGGCCAGACCTCCGGTGGTCTGCACCCGGTTACTCGCACTCTGGAACGTATCGAGCAGTTCTTCACCCACATCGGCTACGGCATCGCCGAAGGCCCTGAGGTCGAAGACGACTACCACAACTTCGAAGCGCTCAACATCCCAGGCCATCACCCGGCCCGGTCGATGCATGACACCTTCTATTTCAATGCCAACATGTTGCTGCGCACCCATACCTCGCCGGTACAGGTCCGCACCATGGAATCGAAACAACCGCCGATCCGCATCGTCTGCCCAGGCCGTGTGTATCGCAGCGATTCGGATATCACCCACTCGCCGATGTTCCACCAGGTCGAAGGCCTGCTGGTTGACCGCGACATCAATTTCGCCGACCTGAAAGGCACCATCGAGGAATTCCTGCGGGTGTTCTTCGAGAAAGAACTGGCCGTGCGTTTCCGTCCTTCGTACTTCCCGTTCACCGAGCCATCCGCTGAAGTCGACATGGAATGCGTGATGTGCAGCGGTAAAGGCTGCCGCGTCTGCAAACAGACGGGCTGGCTGGAAGTCATGGGCTGCGGCATGGTTCACCCGAACGTGCTGCGCATGTCCGGGATCGACCCGGAAGAGTTCTCGGGCTTTGCCTTCGGCATGGGCGTTGAGCGTCTGGCCATGCTGCGTTACGGCGTGAACGACTTGCGTCTGTTCTTCGACAACGACTTGCGGTTCCTCGCGCAATTTCGCTAGTCGTAACGAATTCTTAGGAGAGCAGGATGAAATTCAGTGAACAATGGCTGCGTGGCTGGGTAAGCCCGCAGGTAAGTCGCGACGAGCTGGTTGCTCGTCTGTCGATGGCCGGTCTTGAGGTCGATAGCGTTACGCCGGCCGCCGGTGAATTCACCGGTGTGGTGGTGGGCGAGGTGCTGAGCACCGAGCAGCACCCAGATGCCGACAAGTTGCGAGTTTGCCAAGTCAGCAATGGCTCGGAGACTTTTCAGGTCGTTTGCGGAGCGCCTAACGTGCGCCCGGGCCTGAAGATCCCGTTCGCCATGATCGGTGCCGAACTGCCTGGCGATTTCAAAATCAAGAAAGCCAAGCTGCGTGGCGTTGAATCCAACGGCATGCTGTGCTCGCAAGCCGAGCTGCAAGTCGGTGAAGGCAACGATGGCTTGATGGAATTGCCGGCCGATGCGCCGGTCGGTCAGGACATTCGTGAATACCTGGGCCTGGACGACGCCAGCATCGAGGTCGACCTGACCCCGAACCGTGGCGATTGCCTGTCCCTGGCCGGTCTGGCTCGTGAAGTCGGCGCGCTGTATAACGCTGAAGTCACCCGTCCAGTGGTGCCTGTAGTGCCAGCCGTACACGATGAAGTGCGTTCGATTGAAGTGCTGGCGCCAGCCGCTTGTCCGCGTTACCTGGGTCGTGTGATCCGTAACGTCGACCTGTCCAAGCCGACACCGCTGTGGATGGTCGAGCGCTTGCGTCGTGGCGACGTGCGCAGCATCGACGCTGCCGTCGACATCACTAACTACGTGATGCTGGAACTGGGTCAACCGCTGCACGCGTTCGACCTCGCCGAAATCAATGGCGGCATCCGCGTGCGCATGGCCGAAGAAGGCGAGAAGCTGGTGCTGCTCGACGGTCAGGAAGTCAGCTTGCGTAGCGATACGCTGGTCATTGCCGACCACACCCGCGCCCTGGCTATTGCTGGCGTGATGGGTGGCGAGCACAGCGGCGTCAACACCGCGACCACTCGCGACGTGTTCCTCGAAAGCGCGTTCTTCGATCAGATTGCTGTCGCTGGCAAGGCCCGTTCCTATGGCCTGCACACCGACGCCTCGCATCGCTACGAGCGTGGCGTGGATTGGCAGTTAGCCCGTGAAGCCATGGAGCGCGCCACAGGCCTGCTGCTGGAAATCACTGGCGGCGAAGCCGGCCCGATCACCGAAACCGTGAGCGAGCAGCACCTGCCGAAAATCGCGCCGGTGACCCTGCGCGCGCAACGCATCACCCAGATGCTGGGCATGGAAATGGATCCGGTCGAAGTCGAGCGTCTGCTCAATGGCTTGGGCCTGGCCGTTTCTGCTGATGGGGCAGGGCAGTGGCGCGTAGAAGTGCCAAGCCATCGCTTCGATATCAGCCTGGAAGTCGATCTGATCGAAGAGCTGGCCCGTTTGTACGGTTACAACCGTCTGCCGGTTCGTTACCCGCAAGCCCGCCTGGCACCGCAAGCCAAGGCTGAAGCCCGTAGCGACCTGCCTGAACTGCGCCGCCTGCTGGTGGCTCGTGGTTATCAGGAAGCGATCACCTACAGCTTCATCGATCCGAAACAGTTCGAACTGTTTAATCCGGGTGTTGAACCGCTGTTGCTGGCCAACCCGATCTCCAACGACATGGCGGCCATGCGTTCGTCCCTGTGGCCGGGTCTGGTCAAGGCGCTTCAGCACAACCTGAACCGTCAACAGGATCGCGTCCGCCTGTTCGAAAGCGGCCTGCGTTTCGTGGGTCAGCTGGAAGGCTTGAAGCAAGAGTCGATGCTGGCCGGTGTGGTTTGCGGTAGTCGTCTGCCGGAAGGCTGGGCGCAAGGTCGCGATGTCGTGGACTTCTTCGACGTCAAGGCTGATGTGGAAGCGGTGTTGGGCTTCGCTGGTGCGCTGGATTCGTTCACGTTCGTGCCAGGCAAGCACCCGGCGCTGCATCCGGGTCAGACCGCACGCATCGAGCGTGAAGGTCGTCTGGTGGGTTACGTCGGTGCGATCCACCCTGAATTGTCGAAAACCCTCGGTCTCGACCGTCCGGTCTTCGTCTTCGAGCTGGTTCTGGCCGAAGTGGCGTTGGGTAAAATGCCTAAATTCCAGGAGTTGTCGCGCTTTCCTGAAGTGCGTCGTGACCTTGCACTGATCGCCGAAAAAGACGTCGCCGCCAGCGCCGTACTGGACGTAATCCGTGAAAATGCAGGGGAATGGCTGACGGACCTCAGGCTATTTGACGTGTATCAGGGTAAAGGCATTGATCCTGATAGAAAAAGCCTTGCAGTTGGCTTGACCTGGCAGCATCCATCGCGCACTCTTAATGACGATGAGGTGAATAACACGACGCAAAATATCCTCACCTCGCTCGAACAAAGGTTGAACGCCACGTTAAGGAAGTGACGTATGGGGGCTCTGACGAAAGCTGAGATGGCGGAACGTCTGTATGAGGAGTTGGGCCTGAATAAACGGGAGGCCAAGGAATTGGTCGAACTGTTCTTTGAAGAAATCAGGCACGCTCTAGAAGACAACGAACAAGTCAAATTGTCCGGTTTCGGCAATTTCGACCTTCGGGACAAACGCCAGCGGCCTGGCCGCAATCCGAAAACGGGTGAAGAAATCCCGATCACGGCTCGCCGTGTGGTCACCTTTCGTCCAGGGCAGAAGTTGAAGGCCCGAGTTGAGGCTTATGCTGGAACCAAGTCATAACGACGAGCTACCCGTCATCCCAGGCAAACGCTACTTCACCATTGGTGAAGTCAGCGAGCTGTGTGCGGTAAAACCACACGTGCTGCGCTACTGGGAGCAGGAGTTTCCTCAACTCAACCCTGTCAAACGCCGCGGAAACCGCCGGTATTATCAGCGACAAGACGTGCTGATGATCCGGCAGATCCGCGCGCTCCTTTACGATCAGGGTTTCACCATCGGCGGCGCGCGCCTGCGCTTGTCCGGAGATGAAGCCAAAGACGACACCACTCAGTACAAGCAGATGATTCGGCAGATGATTGCTGAATTGGAAGACGTGCTGATCGTCCTCAAGAAATAATTTCCTGCGTTTGAATACTTCCAGTTTTCAAAAGCTTGCGATATATTCTTGAGCGTTCCTCGAGATGAGGAACAGGTTCCACGCCTAGTCGGGGCGTAGCGCAGTCCGGTAGCGCACTAGCATGGGGTGCTAGGGGTCGAGTGTTCGAATCACTCCGTCCCGACCATATAATTCAAGGGGTTGCGAGATTTTATCTCGCGGCCCCTTTTTGTTTTTTATCGTTTTTACCCCTACAAAACTCCTGGCTCTCGGTGGAATCCTGCTCACGTTCCGAGCAGGAGAACACAGGGTGATCAGCATGGAAATGTTGGGGGAAATCCGGCGGATGTACATCCGCGACAAGCTCTCGCTGCACCAGATAGCCGAGCGTACCGGGCTGTCGAGAAACACCATCCGAAACTGGGTCAGAGCCCCGGAAGCCACTCAGCCGGCGTACCAGCGGTGCGCGGCCTTCAACAAACTCAGCCCTTTCCACGACACGCTTGAACAGGCGCTGAAAGCCGATGCGTTCCAGGCAAAGCACAATCGCAGAAGCACCACAGCACTTTGTGAGCAGATCAAGGCCGAGGGTTATGACGGCGGCTATAGCTAGCTCACGGCGTTTGTACGCTCGTGGCGAGGTGAGCAAGGCAAGTCTTACGGGCTTTTGTGCCGCTGACGTTGGCGCTCGGTGAAGCTTTTCAATTTGACTGGAGCGAAGGAGGGCTGCTGATCGGAGGCCTGTTTCGACGCATCCAGGTCTCCCACATGAAGCTTTGCGCCAGTCGCGCATTCTGGTTGGTTGCGTACCCTAGCCAAGGTCACGTGCCTTGTGAGCGAGTCGGCCAGTGGGTCAGCAGCCGTCTTTACCATCCCGGATCGTGGTCTTCGCTGGTAGCGGTAGAACTGGTGCTTGAGTCGGGAAGCTTGAGCGCCTTCCATTGTGTTGACGAAAGGCCTCAGGGCTTGAAGGCGGTATGTCAGGACTTCGCTTCCTTGGTCCCCAGCACATCGCGGATGCTGTCCACCACATTGCTGTCTTTGATCACATCGTTCAGCCAACCCTCGAGCGGCATGTTGCCCCATTTGATCGCTCGTTCGATCAGATAAGGGACGGGGCTTTGGGGCTCGGTCTGTTTGAAGAACTGGGCGATGCCCGCCAGCAGGGTGAACGCTTCATCGCGGGTCTGCGGGGTGGTTCGAAGCGGTGTGCTTGAAAGACTTTGTTCAGGCTGGGTCATTGCGGAACCTGCGGGTTGTTCGCCAGTGCTTTCAGGGATGGCCGGAGCCGGCGCGACAGGGGCCGGGGTCAGTTCGATGCCCCGGTCCTTGAGCAGTTTTTCCGCCAGTTGTCCTGCGCGGAACAGAATGTCATTGAGCCCAGCAAAGCTCGGTGCTTCAGGGCCAAAGTGCCTGTCTGCGGTGCTCTGAAGCTGCTGGCAGGCTTTCAGGCAGGCGGCTATCTCGCCGGCCTTGAGGCGCAGATGATCTGAGTCGGTCAGCACCACCGAACGCTGGAAGACTTCCGCGTTGATCTTGCCTTCGTCGAGGGCGGCCCGCATCGCCTGAGGGTTTTGCAGCGCCAGGTTTTCGATGTGCCTGGATTCGTCATAGCGAAGCAGACCGTAATATTGCCCCTGGGTGATCGGCAATGAGCCGACGATGTCCGCCAGCGAGGTTTTCATCCACGCGAGGCGTGCGGCGCGTTCATCGACGCCGTCCTCCAAGGAGGGAAAGAGATCCGCCCAAAAGGTTTGCAGAATGCGCTCGGCCAGCGTCAGGCCGAACGTAATACCAACAAAATGGTACTTGTGCGCCAGGCCTTCACTGAGCCAGGCGACCAGCATCAAGTCTTTGCTCTGTCGAGCCAGACCTTGTGCCGCCAAGGCAATGGTCAGATCCCAATCGGAAGCCTTGAGATCGGTTTGCCAGTCACCTTGGGTAAGGTAATCGGGGTCTGCTCGACGAGCTTCCTTCACCTGATCGAACAAGGTGGAAAAGCTCAAGTCTTCACCGCTCCCCTCATTGATGGGCGCTGTCAGTTCGGCCAGCGAAAGGTCGTTGAGAAATTCAGACATAGGCAACTCTGATCAAAATAAAAGAACACCGCGCCTGTTTGGCAGGCACGGTGCTGAATGCGGACTGCGTGCGCGGTCCGCTATCGCTACGGGCTTAAGCGAAAACTTTGTTCGCCGTGCGATCCCAACCACCGGTGACGTTACCGCCGCCCTGGCCATCGGCACGGCTTTGTTGGGTGTAGGTAGTCTTGATGCGCGCGAAGTTGAAGCTGATTTCTTCAATCGGCAGATCGCTGACCGCTTTGTCTTCACCGCCCTGACTGCCGCCAGCGACAGCCTTGACGGAGGAGACCACGACTTCTTCCAGGTTGATGGTCAGGTAAGTAACCTTGTCACCGCCCGCGCGGTTGACGTTCAGCTGGATCTTGGCGATGTGAGTGCCTTTGCAGCAGGCTTCGAACAGCTTGGCAGAAGCCTTGTCAACGGCTTTGCGGATGCTGAAATCGCTCAACGACACACGCTCCGACGAAGCACCGCCCGAAGAGCTTGCAGTTGCGGAAGTCGCCTGAGTTGCACCGTACTCGTAGCCCAGCACTTCGATCCAGTCCTTGTGCTTGTCGTCGAGCACTTCACCTGGAATGCCTTCGATCTGAATGTATGCGTCAAATGCCATTTCTAATTTCTCCTTACCTTCATTTAAAGGGCTGTAACAACCTGCGGACAGATCACGAACCCTTCGTTTTTAACCCCTTTGAACGATCAAGAGAGGTGTCTTACCGGCCTGGGCCGAACTTCAAGCGGGCCCAGGCAGCGGCTTCCTTTCAGAAGCGCGGCCGTCTCAGTTGAGCGCCCGTACTTCGATTTCCACGCGCCGGTTAGGTTCCAGGCACTGAATAAGTTGGGCTCTTGGTTGCTGCATGTTGCATTTGACCAAGGGCTTGGTGCTGCCTTCGCCGACGGCTTCTACCAGTTCACCCGGCACGCCTTTGCCCACCAGGTAGGTCTTGATGGTTTGTGCGCGCTGCCGGGAAACCTGCAGGTTGCCCTGTGGCTCGCCCAGTTGATCGGCGTGCCCGGAGATGATGATTTTGCCGATGTCAGGCGTGCTCAACAGCTTGCCGGCGATGGCGCTCAACTGGCCCTGACCTTCGGTTTTCAGGCTCTGGAAGTCGGCACGGCCAAAGGCGAACAAGGTGTCCGATTCCAGGGTGATGGTCTCGATCGAGCGCAACGATTGCGTGAGCAAACTGTTGATGTAGTTACGCGAACTGGAGGTCAGGAACGCGTTATCGAGGATCCGAGGCACGTCTTCCTCGTGGATCTGGTCGCTGTAGAAATTGATCTGCCGGCTGGCAAACTCGTAATCCTGATTCGAGGCCGAACCGTCATTCGAAGCACCGATGGTTTTACCGGTCTGGCGGGCAATCGCCGGGTACCAGTAATCTGGCATTTTCGCTTTCAGGAGCGCCGGATCAGCCTTTTCGCGTTGGGCACGCGAGAGCATGACGTAGGTGTCCAGCGTGGTCTTGCCGAACGCCGCGATGGACTGTGCCCGGTTGTCGTCAGGCAGCGCCTTGGGTTCGACACTGTCCACGCCGGTCACGGGCAGCAGTTCCTTGCTGTTACGCTGATACACCTTGAGGGTGGTCAACAGGTACAGCGAGCGGGTCAGGTTGTCGGCGGTCGGCTTGAGCATCACGCTTTCCAGCCGCCTGAAATACTGACTGCGCACCAGCGGCTCGACTTTGTAGCCTTGGTAAAGCCCCAGGCGCATTCGCAACGGCACACCTTCATCGTGGTGTTGCGCGTAGTAATGGGCGGTCCAGAAGCGCATGCGATCCAGCGTTTGCCAGTCGGTGTATTGCCCTGTCGCCGAAGCGTCGGCTTTGGCCGCCTGGGCCAGTTCCGTGGACATAGTCTGCACGGTGTTTTTGTTGTTCACATAGGACCAGCCCAGCAAGCTGCACAGCAGCACCGCGACCAGCCCGGCACCACCAATCCACGCCGCCTTGCGCCGGCGTTCGCGATGGTTGGTGGTGTACAGCGCCACCAGATGCTGGTCGGGAATGATGACTTTGCGGAACAGGCTGTTGATGAATAGCGGACGCGGTTGCGCATCGCCGCCGGCGATCTCTTGATCACTGTCCAGCGAGAAACGCTCGGTGACCTGGCGCGTGTGCCCACCCATTTCCGGCTGGTCGGCGTCGAGTGCACTGGTGAAATAGAAGCCGCGCAGCAGTTCAGCCTTTTGGTACGGGTTGGCGCGCAACAGCGCATCGACGAACAACTGCAGCCTCGGCTTCAGCGCCGCCAGTTCCAGCGGAAAGCGATACACCGCTGAATCCTGGCGGGTGATCTGAATGTCCTGCATGACCAGTTGTTGACTCGCCACCTGCTGCCAATAGCTGACCAACTCGTCCATCGCCACGCCGAATTGACGGCCCCAGTCGGCCTGTTCGTACCCTTTATGGGAAAACGTCTTGCCCATGACTTCGCCGCGGGCAATGTCATCCAGTTGGCGATAGAACGGGGCAAAACCCGGCACCAGGTCACACTTGGTGAACACCAGGTAGACCGGCAGGCGCACTTCCAGCAGCGCATGGGTTTCCTGGATGCGTTCGCGCAGGCGCTTGGCAATACGCTCCTGGTCTTCGAGCGACGTTTGCAGAATGTCGTGAATGCTGACGGTAACGATCAAGCCGTTGAGCGGCCGACGCTGGCGGTGCTGACGCAACAGTTGCAAAAAGGCCCGCCATTTGCCGGCCTCTTCCTGGTTGTTCATGTAGCGACCGGCGGTATCCAGCAGGACGGCTTCGGAACTGAAAAACCAGTCGCAGTTGCGGGTGCCGCCCAGGCCGGCGACACGCGCACCTTCACGCTCCGCATACGGGAAGTTGAGGCCCGATTGATAGAGCATCGTACTTTTGCCGGCTGCCGGCTGGCCGATCACCAGGTACCAGGGCAGGGCATACAGCGCATCCTTGGGATTGCTGCCCCGCGGCTTGTTGCTGTGCAGCCGCTCGATGCTCTGCAACAGGCGCTCGCGCAACAGGCTGACTTCTTCGCGGTCCGCCGGGCTGGCGTTGAGCACCGCTTGATCGGCGTCGTCGCGCAGCAGCCCTTCAAGGTTGTGGTGACGCGACACGCCCCGATAAAGCAGCAGCACGTAACCAGCCGAGAGCAGCAGGAACACGCCGATGCCGGTCAGCAGGCTGTTCAGCGAGCTGAAGTCAAACGCACGACCAATGCTCCACACCACGAAAATGGTGAGGAAAAAACAAACCCCCAGAATGTAGGGTTGGAAGCGCAAGAAGTAATACTTGATCTTGTTCATACGGACTTCAAATCCAGCGCGTCGACAAAACGGTCGATAACGTCATCAAGAGGGCGGTCGATTTCCGGAAAGGCGTGTTTTGGGTGGTGCTCATCAAATGCATCGAATGACGCCAGCACGTCATGGCTCTGCAAGCGGTTTGCGCTACTGGTCAGCACACGATAGGCATCGCTGTTGTTTCGTGACGGGAAGCAGATCAGCCGGGGGCGCATAAAGTCGTCTGCCAACAGACTGACCTGCGGCACGCCATTGCCTGCGGTCATTCGCGCCAACCAGGTGATCCACAAATCGGCGGTCGGATTTTTCAAACCTCTTTCCGCCGGCAAGGGCAGGGAAATCCCCATCGGCGTTGGCTGATGCAGATGGCTTTTGAACGCCAGCAGCCGGGTCAGTACGGCATTGGTGACGAATTCCGGGTAAGCGCCTTCCAGCGCGGTGGCGATGTCGCGCAGGTTGAAGTTCACCAGGAACTTGTCATGCACGCGCCGGAACAACTCGAAATCCTGACCTTGCAACGGGCGCAAGGCCTTGATGCGGTCGAACAGCACGGACGTACTTTCGCCCTGGGTGGCCATGTGCAGCAACGGCCTGATCTGCCCGCTGAACAGTTCGCTCAGGGTGAAAGGATTGACCAACGTCCCGGAGTCGCTGGCTTTGACCGTTTGAAAAATGAAAAACGGATAACGCCGCTGGCTGGAATCCCTCGAGCTGATCAAGCCGCCGACCAACCAGTTGCCACTGCGTGCGCGGTAGCTGAAAAAGCACACCGGTAACGCGTCGAACAACGCTCGCCAGTCCTCAAGAGGCTGCAGGGCGGCCAATGCGCCTTGCAGCCAGGCATCGAACTCGCAGACGTCGTCGGCTGCACCGTGCAGGCTGACGAAGTCCGGGCTCGCGGGCACTTTTCCGAAACAGCCAATCATTGGCCGTGTCCCTGATTCAAGGCGAGCGTGCTCACTGGACCCGTCCGCCGCTGGCGTTGAGTGCACTCAGTGCCTTGACGTTCGCCAGGTCGGTCAGCTTGACGCCACCGTAGTTGCGCACGGCGAGGCTGACCTGGCCACTGGCGGTGTTCCAGCTGAAACGTTGCTGGATACCATCCAGATCGCTGACGCGGGCGCTGTCATTCATGCGCAACAGGCCCCAGCGACCGGGGTAATCGAACACAGTGATGCGTTCGCCGCTCAGCGTGATCACGTCCATGCGCGCACCCGGTGCGGTGGTGGTGCCCGGCCAGGAGAAGCGGCTCCAGCTGGCCTTACCGTTGCGATAGTGCTGCACCTGCCCGTCCAGGGTGAAGATGATGTCGGTGAACCAGGCCGCTGGCTCCAGCATGATCTCAAAACCGTTTTCCCGGTCCGACAGGCTGGCAATGACCTGGCCCAGTGAGCTGGCCTTGTCGATGCTGTTGACCATGTTCGGATTGACCAACGGCGTTGCTTTGCTGGCGCTGCTCATGCCGAGGCCTTCGCCCCCGGACAGATTGCCGATTTCGTTGCGCTTGAAGTTCGGCAGCAAGCCGGATTCCGGGTCGACGAAACGCTGCAGGTCCTTGACCGAGGCTTCATTGCGACTTCCTGCCGCGATCGGGTAACGGTGCGCCATGACTTGTTCCCAAGGCTTGGCGATCTGTTGTGCCCAGGCCTTGGCGATCTGCTCGCCGGCCGGATCGCGCAGGGTTTCCCAGGCGAACTGAATCGGCAAACTGAACAGGCCTTGTAGCGAAGTCGACAGGCCGCCCTGACTGGTGTCGACGGTGGTCTCCACGTAGTTGCGCACGCTGGTGACTTCGCTCGGCTGACCTTCCAGCGTTTCGCTGATCAGTTGCTTGCTGCTTTTGCCGACGTCTTGAGAGCGCTGGATGTTGTTCATCCGCACTTTGAGTTTGCGCAACGCCGCCAGGTAGCGATCCATTATCGTGCTGTCGGCGCCCTCGGCGTTTTGCACGGCGAAGACCCGCGACACCGGCTCGAAGCGCTTGGCCAGGCTGCCGTCGTCTACCGCAGGCAACGGCGAAATCAGTGCATTGGGCGAGGTGTCCTGCCCATCGAAAATCCCCGTGACTTTGCCCCAGAAACCGTCATCGTGCTTGATCCCCGGTTGCTGCGTTTCACGCAGTGCAGGCACATCCCATTGGGTGTTGTCGTTGACCGCTGCCAGCAGGTTTTTCACCGGCGAGTTCTGCACGTCGCTTAGCAGCGACAGTTGTTGGGTCGCGTTGGCCATGTCAGTGAAATGGCGAACACCGACGCTGTCGATCAGGGTGTACCAGGCTTGGGTGTAGTCGCGTTTGTAACGCGTCATGAACTCACGGATGAAGTTGGCTTTCTGCACAAGGCTGTCGCCGCCTTCGCCATCGAGCACCCAGTCCGATTCGTTTTGCAGGTTGCCCGACAGCAGTTTGATCAGCTCAGGCTTCACAAACTGTTCCCAACCCTGACGAGTGAAAATCGCCGGCACCGCTTCGCTGCCGTACAAAAGTTGACGCCCTGGCAGCGGCACCAGATCGCTCAGGCCCACGGCCGGGAACTGGCGGCTGGACTCCAATTGCAGGCGCAGATATTCACGGTCCACCAGCGAGCTGGAAATCATGAACGACTTCAAGCTATTGCGGGTTTCGCTGATCAATTGCTCGTTACGTGGCAGGGACGGCGCCTGGCCATTTTTCAGCAGTTGCACGTAGACCGGCGAGTTGTCCTGAATAACCGCTGTGCTGACCGGGTTGTCGGTATTGGCGGTGTTGGCCCAGGCAACCGGCAACGCCGCGCCGACGAACTCTGGCTCAGGATGGGTTTCAGGTTGCGTCAGCATCAAGTAGAGCTTCAGCGCGTTATAGGACTCGATGATGGAGGCGACCTGGCGCTCATCCAGTCGACCGAGCATTTCCTCCGACAACGAGAGCCCACCGGTGGTCGCCGACAGTTCTGCGGCGTCGCTCGCCGTGGCCGGATTACGCAGTGCGGTCAACGCATCCCCGCGCATCTTTTTCGCGGAACCCTTGGCCGCAGCGCTCAAACGACTGGTGACATCACCGGCGCTGCGCGGAACGCTGCTCAAGCGGGTCGGCAGTTTCAGCCCTTGAGCGCGCGCCTTGGCTGACGGACTGCCGGCCTTGGCGGGTGCCGCCGCGAAGCTGTTCTGCGGGTCCATGGTTTTTGCGAACTCATTGAAGGCGCGCATCTGCAATTGAAGTTGCAGGGTGATCGGTTCGAGCGCCTGAGTACGCAACTGCTGCAAATAAGCAGTCTGTGCGACGCGGTAGATGTCGTCACCCCGATAGAGGCCAGCGCTGAGTTGCAGCGGTACACCTTTGGCACGGTACTTCTCGATGGCGGCGAGTTGATCGCGGAGCAGTTCCAGGCCTTGGCCCGAGGCCAGCAACTCGGCGCGCTCCGGTGATTGCTGCAGCTCGTTGAGTTGCTCGCGCAATGCGGCCAGCCACTGACGGTTGTTCTGGAAGGACAGGGTTTGCCAGCCAATGAACACCAGTGCGGCGAGCACGGCCACGCCCAACAAGGCCGGGCTGAAGGATTTATTGTGTCCGGAACGCGACTGGTAAAGCGTCAGGTCGCGGTCCGGGAAAATCACACGGCGGAACGTATCGGTAATGAAATAGCTGCGGTCACTGATTTTTTTGCCGCTGCTTGGCGTGTGCTTTTCGTGCTCGACTTCCGGCAGCAGCGAAAACGACTCGGCGAGATCATCTTCATAGACTTGGCTCAGTTGCTGATCGGTCTGCAGGGCACTGGTGAAATACAGGCCACGCAGCAACAGTTGCGTACCCGAATGACCGGTCTGGGCGAAGTGCTGGAGAAACTGTTCGAGCACCACCGACAGTTCGGAAAAATAGTTCGGGAAGTTCAGCAGCGCGCTGTTGGCATCGGCGCCCAACGCAATCATCTGCGCGTCGACGTGACGGCGAATATGACTGTGCAGGTTGGCCAGCTTGGCATCCAGCACCGGGCGCAAACCCTGGTTGCGGATTTCCGACAAACCGAAGGTCATGCCCAGCGGTTGCTGACGTTCGTTCAGGTCCAGGCCTTCAAAAGCCTGGCTGAAACCCGGCAGTTGATCGGTCTTGCTCAACATCAGGTAGATCGGCGGGTTGGCGTCCAGGCAGTCGGTGTATTCCTCGATGCGTGACACCAGTTGCGCGGCGAGCTCGTTGCGCTCGGTGGCGCTGGCGGCCAGCAGTTCAGGCAGGCTCACCACCAGCACCAGGCCGTTGACGGCGGCTTTGTTGCGTTGCTTTTTCAGCATCCGCAGGAACGCGGCGAATTCGCTGGCCGACTGGTCGTCCCGCAGGTAGCGACCGGCCGTGTCGATCATCACGGCCTCAGGGCTGAAGTACCAGTCGCAATGTTGCGTACCGCTTTGTGTGTCATTGGCGCTGTTGGCGATGCTCGCGGACAGGCCGGAACGTGTCAGCAAAGAGGTTTTACCGGCACCGGACATGCCGATGACCAGGTACCACGGCAAGTCATACAGCGCCGACGAGCCGCCGCCACCGGCCGAGCGGTCGGTGCGCAGCATCGCGATGGCGTGCTTGAGCCGTTCGCGCAGCACTTGCTGGTCGCGGAATTCACCGGTGGATTTAAGCGATCGATCGACCTCGATCTGCACCAGGTTCTCAAGGTTGTGCTCAGCGCGGATCCGCTTGTACTGACGCAGCACAATGATCAGCAAATAGAAGGCGCTGATGATCGCCATCGCCTCCAGCGTGTAACCACGCAACCAGCTCACGTGCGGTGCCGCGAACCAGCCAACCACCAGGCTCGCCAGCCACAGCACGGGGATGACAAACCAAAAGCTTTTCAACAAACGCAATAATGTCTTCATGTCTTCCTGACTCGATTACCTGAGGTGTGCTCAGGCACTGAACAGCTGGCTGATTTGTTCGGACAATGCGGCTACGTCCTTGGCCAACAGCCAGTCCAGCGTCAGGTAAACACCCACGCAGACCAGCGCAATGAGCGCCAGATAGAGCCAAACGGGAACTTCATGGCGCAGCATCTGCGAGACCTGGTCGGGCAATGCCCAATCCGGCGAGAGCGCCTTGGGCGTCTTGCGGTATCGCGCGATGTCCTGGCCCAGGGTGTTGGCCAGATAACGCAATTGGTCTTTTTGGCCGAGGCTGAATTTGCCTTCGAAACCCAGCGCCAGACACAGGTGATAGACCTCAAGCACATCCAGGTTTTGCTTGACGTCACTGCGCAACGAATCGATTTTCTCGAAAAAGCCTTCGCCCGCCAGGTGCACGCCGAAGTAGCGGAACTGCAACGGCTGCAGTTCGAAGTGACGACGCAGGTCGTTTTCCCCGGAGCGCAACACGCTTTCGTCGAGGAACGCACACAGGGCGTATTGCGTATCCTTCACCTGTTCAACGCTGTAGTTGGCGTTACGGGCTTCGCGTTCCAGTGTCGAGAAGAAGGCATCGATGCTCGCCTCAAAAGCGATGACCGAGGTCACTTGACGGCCTTTTCGCACGATCAGCGCCATGCTGATGAAGTCTTGCACCAGGTCTTTCAACACCGGTTTTTCAGTTGCGGCCGCCACGGCGCCTTGCATTACGGCTTCGTTCATTTGAGTACCGCCATCAGTTCAAGCTTGAGATTGGTAAAGGCGCTGGGTGCGTAAAAAGAGATGGCCTGGGCACTCATCATGCGTTCATACACCCGGCCATGGGGCTCGATGGAGAAGTAGTGATTGTCCAGTCGCACTGGAATCGCGTTCGGTAAGCGGGTCGAGTGATTGAGCGTGACGCCGGGCATGGCGCTGTTGACCACGACTTCAATGTCTTCCGGCGAGCCGACCTTGAACGCGCGCGGCACCAGTTCCAGCAGGCTGGAACCGGGCATATCGGCGTGCACCGAAATATAGAAATCCGCCTCGGCCAGGCGCGGATCGAGCAGCTGTCCCTGCCAGTACGAAGGCTTGGTCTGGGTCAGGTTGATCATCACGCACTGGTTAGGCACGACGTTGTCGAGCAGTACACGAATCATTTCATCGAGCTTGACCAGTGAGGCCGCCGGGTCGTGATGGTCATACTCGGGGATGTCGTTGAGTTGCGTGTCCAGCGAAAACGTCAGCAAGCCGCCCGCGAGTTCCGCCAGAAACAGATACAAGCGCTCGGGGTGCAGGCGCGGGTGGGCGAGCAAGTGCGCCAGGCCCGGGTGCGCACGGTTCACCGTGTTCAACAGCCAGAACAAGGTCACGTCGCTGGAGCCGAACTCGGCAATCTGGTCCGCGCGTTCGCGACGACGACCCGACAGCGCCTTGCTTTTGGATTGCAGCGCGCCGAGCAATCGTTTGCCCAGACCGGTCAGGGTTTCGTGAGTGCCGACATGCAAGGTCGGGTGCACGAAGTGTGCATCGAGGTTGAAGCCGCCGATGTTGTTGCGCGACAGCCGGGCGATCGGGCAGTGGCTGTAGCCATCCAGGTTATCGCCGTCGATCAGCATCACCACGTTCAGGCGCAGGCTGGTGATTTCGTTCTCGAGGTCGCCTTCGTTGAGGTCCGGCAAGGTGTCGAACTGCTTGCGAAACCGCCGTGCGCTTTTTTGTTCCTGGCCGTCTTCGACGTAATTCATGCCGAACGGCTCAGGCAGTTTCAGCGCGGCGTAGACCTTCAGGTCGTTGCCCTTGAGCAAGTCCTTCAAGTCACGCGCTGCCGGCAGCGGGTCATGCTGCGGCGCGTCGTACAGGCTGCCGTCGGGAAACACCAGTTTCAACCGTTTCAGCTGCAAAGAGCCGGTTGCGAGCGCCTCTTCATCGACCTGCAGCATTTGCACACCCCAATGGAAAGGCGTGTTGCGCAGTGTCGACTCTGCCAACTGATGCTGGTGGAACTCATCCTGATATTGGAAGTGTTGTGGCAAAAGGAACATGCCTTCCGACCACATCACCCGGCTTTGCTTACTCATGAACGCCTTCCAATAGAGAGGTTAATTTTGACTCGGTGGCTTTTTGCGCGGAGCTGGTCGCCGTGTCTTCAGCCTGTTGCACGGCCGCGTCCTGCACACGCTGGGTGAGGGTTGGCTTCGCTGACGGGTCGGGCAGGGCAGAGGCTTGGGCGAGCTGCTCCTGAGTCTTGGGTTTGTTCAAGACATCGACACCGTTCACGGCGGAAACGGTGTTGTTGTCCACCAACACCCGCAGGCCATCGGCGGAAAACCAGATGCCATCCTTGCGCAGCGAGTTGGCGTCAAACGCAACCTTCCAGCGGCTGTTTTCATCCGAGCGGAAAAACGCGGCAACGCCGACGTAGCCTGCGGCCTTGTTCAACGGCCACTTGTCGACCTGGCCCATGCCCGGCAGCAAGGTGATTTCACGGTTTTCGAGCAGCGTATTGCCGAGGGCTTTTTGCGGGTCGTCCCACAGCGTGTCGGCGTCGATCGACGAAAAGCGCTCCAGCGATGTCAGCTGATACACGCGAATCACTACGGACAGCGGTTTGCCGGACTCGTCGGGATTGAGCTGATTACCGCCATCCGACGTCAGGATGACCTTCTCGTTATCGTCGAACAGCATGTCGCCGGCCCATGTATCGTCGACCCGCTTGCTGACACGGTCGGTGACGCCACAGGCCGTCAACGCCATCATCAATGCCACTGCGGTCAGGCATTTTGCCAATGCCGGCTGCGCAGGGCGCTTCCTTGAATGTCTGTTATCCATGATGGCTACCTTTAAATACTCATTCAGCACAGGCTGTAGGCGAAATCGCCGTCGCTGCCCAACGCGATGTTCAAACTCTGGATCGGCTTGTCCTGCGCCATCCGCTCCAGGACCCGTTGCGCCAGTTCCGGCATCAGGGTTTTCGACAGGATGTTGTCGATGTTGCGGGCGCCGCTGTCGACTTCTGTGCAACGCGAGGCAATGGCTTTGACCAGTGCTTCGTCGTAGTTCAGGACGGCTTGATGGTTGCGCTCGAAACGCTTGCGGATGCGTTCGAGTTTGAGCGCGACAATGCGCTCCAGAATGGCGTCCTTGACCGGGTAGTACGGGACGATGGTCAGGCGGCCGAGGAACGCCGGTTTGAACACCTGGTTCAACTCCTCGCGCAGGCCTTCGACGATGTCTTCCGGCGTCGGTTGCTGCTCGGCATTCAGGCACCACTGCATGATGCGATCGGTGCCGGTGTTGGAGGTGAGGATGATCACGGTGTTGCGGAAGTTGATCTCCCGGCCTTCACCGTCATCCAGCACACCTTTATCGAACACCTGGAAAAACAGTTCGAGCACGTCCGGATGGGCTTTTTCCACTTCATCCAGCAGCACCACGCTGTAAGGCTTGCGCCGCACGGCTTCGGTCAGCACGCCGCCTTCGCCATAACCGACGTAACCCGGTGGCGAACCCTTAAGGCTCGATACCGTGTGGGCTTCCTGGTACTCGGACATGTTGATGGTGATCAGGTTACGTTCGCCACCGTACAGGGTGTCGGCCAGGGCCAGCGCGGTTTCGGTCTTGCCGACACCGCTCGGGCCGAGCAGCAGGAACACCCCGATCGGCTTGTTCGGGTCTTCCATGCGTGCGCGGGATACCTTGATGCGCTTGCCGATTTCCTGCAGGGCGTGATCTTGTCCCAGTACCCGTTCGCCCAGCAGCGCGGGCAGGCGCTGGACGGTGTCGATTTCATCACGGAGCATTTTGCCCAACGGGATGCCGGTCCAACCGGAGATCACTTCGCCAATGGTCCCGCCGTCGACCAACGCATGCACCAGCGGTTGTTCACCCTGGACGCTGGTCAGCTCGGCGCGTACCGCTGCAATCTCGCGGGCATCGGGTGTCTGGTTGTCCGGATGGCTGAGCGCGCCGAGTTTTTCCACCAGTTCCAGTTCGCGTTGCCACTGTTGCTCCAATGCATCGCGGGTTTGCTGTTGCGCCAGTAACTCGGTGTCGAGGATCGCCAGGCGCCGGGCATGGTCGCTGCCCTTGGCGGCTTCTTGCTGCAGCACCGAGATTTCAGCCTGAAGGTTATCGATGGTTCTTTTGCAGTCTTCCAGCGGCCCCGGCTGCGACGATTGACCGAGGGCCACCCGCGCACAGGCAGTGTCCAATACGCTGACGGCCTTGTCCGGCAACTGGCGCCCGGTGATGTAGCGATTGGACAAGCGCACGGCTTGCACCAGCGCTTCGTCCATCACCGTAACTTTGTGGTGATCCTGCATCTTGGCCAGCAGGCCGCGAAGCATGTGGATCGCCTTGTCTTCGTCCGGCTCCTCGACCTTCACCACCTGGAAGCGACGTGCCAGGGCGGCATCTTTCTCGAAGTACTTCTTGTACTCGGCCCACGTGGTCGCCGCGATGGTGCGCAATTCGCCTCGGGCCAAGGCTGGCTTGAGCAGGTTGGCTGCGTCGTTTTGCCCGGCCTGGCCACCGGAGCCGATCAGGGTGTGGGCTTCGTCGATGAACAGGATGATCGGGTGCAGGCTACGCTTGGTTTCTTCGATGACCGACTTGAGGCGGCTTTCAAACTCGCCTTTCACCCCGGCACCGGCCTGGAGCAAGCCCAGGTCCAGGGTGTGGATAGCCACGTCTTTAAGCACCGACGGCACATCTCCCTGGATGATGCGCAGCGCCAGGCCTTCAACCACGGCGGTTTTACCGACGCCGGCTTCACCGGTCAGGATCGGGTTGTTCTGGCGCCGACGGGTGAGGATGTCGACCATCTGCCGAACCTCGAACTCACGTCCCAGCACGGGATCAATCCGGCCTTCGCGCGCACTTTGCGTCAGGTTGATGGTGTATTGATCGAGAGCCGGGGTCTTGCCGTTGCCTTTAACCGTACTGCGCGCAGCGACGTCCGCCCCCGCCAACGGCTTGGCTTGCTGCGATTCGGCGCTGCCTTCGACCAGCGCGCCGAGGTTGACCCGCAGGTCGTCGGCATTGATTTTTTCCAGCTCGGGGGCGGACGCGATCACTACCCGGCGCAGCTCGTTGTCATCCAGCAATGCTTGCAACAGATAACCGGTGCGAATCTGCCCTTGCCCGAACTCGATAGAGGCCAGCACCCAGGCTTGCTCGATCATTCGCGTAATGTGCGGCGACAGCGCAGGCGTGCGAGTGTTGCCTTTTTTGAAGGTCCCCAGCGCGGTCACCAACTGAGCCTGCAGGCGATCCGGCACCACATCGTAGTGACGCAGAATGGCCGGCAGGTCGTTGTCGTTGCTGTCGAGCAACTGCAATAACAGGTGCTCGATCTCGACGTCGTAATGCTGTTCCGACAAGCACAAGGCCGCGGCACTTTCGGTGGCGGTGCGGCTGGTGTCGTTCAGTTTGGCAAACAGGGACTTCAGGTTCACAGGGAGACCCCATCAAAAGGAATGTGGAAGAGGGCACAACGGGAAGGTTCCACGTCGACACCAGGACGTTTGAGCCAGCCTTGCCAGCCCAGTGCAACGTTGCCCTGGCGACCGAGGCGGGCCACGGGGACTGCTTCGGGTTTGAGCCGGGGCGACAACTGGAAGTCCAGTTCGGCGCCGACGTAGAACCGCACCAGCTCCACCAGTTTCTGGTAGTCGACGGTGCCTGGCTGGAAGCGCTGATAGTCGACCAGGTCCAGCGGACCCAGCTCGATGCGCACGCACGATTGGTAATCCCAGACCCGGTTACCGGCGACTGCGCTTTGCCCGAGCGCGGCGTTTTTGCGGCCCAATTGCGTGCATTGGCTGGCGTCGAGTTTCAGCCAGCGTCCGGCAAATGGCTTGACCTTGAATGGCAGCGAAAAATAGAAGGACAGCATCACTTCAAGGTTCAGTGAGTTGCGCGGCTTCTGGGCAAACAGGCCGGAGAAATAGCTGAACAATTCGCGCCGCAGCGGTGAGCCTTGCTTGTCGAATTTCTGCTTCTGCGCCTCAGGCCCGAAGCCCACCAGGTTGAGCAGGTAGCGATCGAAATCCGAGGTGCCGTTGCGTTCGTATTCGATGTAGAACTTGTATTTCTGCCAGGCCTCGTAGAACAGCGTGGTCATTCGATGCGAGAACATATCGAGGAAGGCGTGGGCCGCATCATCGCGGTGCTGGATATGCCGCTCGATCAACAACTCGGTGTAGGGACGCGGTAACACGCCGGACGGCCCGACCAGTCCCATGAACGTGACTTGCACTTCAGACAGGGGCAAACCTGCCGCGGACACCTTGCCTTCACGCTCAAACTGCAAGTCGCTGACTTCACTCGCAGGGAAGTTCAGCGACAGCTGCGAGCGAAAACGCAAAGGGTCTTCGTGCGGTCGAGTGTCCAGGTCCATGCGCCCGGTTCTGCTGTAATGCAGACGGAGCAAACGCACCAATTGGAAAAACTCGAATCGGTGCGGCTCAGCCCGTGCCTGATCGATCAGACCAGGGGTTGATCGCCGGTTCGCGGTGGCCATTGGACGACTCTCTTTTCGCGCTGCAAGGTGCGAAGGGTTAATTGGGTAAAACTGTTCATGGTGCAGTACTGGCCAAAGAAGTGGTCGAGCACCATGCCGAACAAAAACACACCGCTGCCGGTGTATTGGCTTTCATCGAAATTGAGGGTGATACCGACGCCTCGGACAAAGTTCGGACGTGGATGGCCGATGCGTGCCACCACCGGCTCGCTGCTGACCGAGACAATCCCGTTGATCTGTTTGCGCAGCGCCGACACATTGCGGTAGTTGTAGAGCGACAGCAGCTCCAGCAGCACTTCGCGCCCCTGGGACACCAGCGACATGTGGTTGAGCGAGAGGTGCGAAATCAGCCGCCAGATCACCCCGTTACCCAGCGGCACGCGCGCGGTTGCGGTGGGTTTGCGCAAGCAGCGGATGTCCTGGATCACCGAGTTGCCGGGGATGTTGAAGTCTCCGCGCTCACCGCCGAACGGCAGCATCAACGGCAGGTCACGATTGCTGCAGGTCAGGCGCAAGCTCAAGGTGTCGTTGCTGGAGTTGATCAACTCCAGTTCGCGATCCACCACCCGGATAAACACATCCGACCCATCACGCTGGCGCGACTGCACCGGCCGACGTCGTGCGATCCAGAAGCTCTGGCCGGGACCTTGATCGCCACGCGGTTCGAAGAACGGATGACAGGTGCTGACCTGATCGACACCGCCGACTTTGCGCACCCGACGCACACGATCGATCGACACCACTTCCGCCGAGCCTTGCAGGCGCACATCCGGCGTCACGGCATACTCGTGCTGGGCGTGGGTCAACTTGATCGGCTCTGCCTGTTGGCGGAACAGATTGATGATCGGCGTGCAGTTGAGCTTGAAGTTATTGCGCCCGATGTTCTGCGTCAGGCGCGCCAGGCGATCGCTCAGGTCGTAGTCCGAAAAGTAGAAGTTGATCTCGATTTTCTCGAGGTTCTGGCCCGCTAACAGCCGCGCAAAACCCGACAGGTCGAAGAACATGAACTTGTCCGGGAAGGTGAAGTACTCGTGCAGCAAGCGATAACCCAGGAACGAGCGCTCCGAATAATCCACCAGGCCTTCATCGCGACCATAACCGACGGCTTTCAGCGCGTTCGCTGGCAGCGAGATCTCGCGGGTTCGCCCCTCATCCTCGAACGACAACGTAGCCTTGGCCAGGTTGTTGAACAGCAGCTCATAGAGCTGCAGCATCAGGGTGCTTTCGCCATCGAGGAAAAAACGCAGGCTGTCCAGTTCCATCTTGCCGAACAACACATCAGAGGTCGCCGTCAGGCCGATGCGCAGGCGCGCGACCAAGTCAGCGCGATGACCGTTGAACGCTGAGCGTTCCATTTCAATGAACGACGCTTGATGCACTGCCACCGGCCACAGTTCAACCGGGTAGCAAGTGCGGAATTTGCACACCACGCCATCAATCGGGTTGGCGCTGAGTTCGGTGTGGCGGGCGACGCGGAAGGCTTCGGTGACCTTTTCCTGCTTGCCCATGTTGAACTCGACGATCGACATCGACGGGGTAGGGCGCAGGTAATGCGGGTACAACACTTCGAGAAACGACTCGACGATTTCCGGCAGCTCATCGTCGAGTTTTTTGTGCACGCGGGCCGACAGGAACGAGAACGCTTCGATCAAGCGCTCGGTATGCGGGTCTTCGCAGTTATCGCCCTCGATGAGCAACCGCGAAGCAATCTTCGGGTACTGGCTCGCGAACTCCTGCCCTAAAAAGCGCAGGTGCGACAGTTCCTTTTCGTAATAGGGCAGCAGATCGTCGAGCATCAGTTGAGGTTCTGCACTTTGTATTCCTGGGTGTTGACCTGCAGCACCGCGTCGAAGGAAACCTGACGGGTGATGTCCTGCAGGCGCAGTACTGCGTCCACGCGGAAGGTCAGCATGCGTTGGCCGGTTTGTTGGGCGAGCAGTTGGACTTTTACGCTGCGAAACCGTCGATCGCCGACGGTGATCGCTTTCTCCAGTTGTCGTTGAATCAACAGGCGGTCTTGTGGATCAAGCACGCTGCGACTGGTGAAATCCGGCATGCCGTAGTCGAGGATGGTTCCGCTCAAATTGACGAAACCCTCCAGCTCGTTGGCGACCAGGGACTGGCGCGTGTTGACCAGCACCTCCAGGTCGCGAACGATGCTGGCCTTGTAATCGGCCAGCGAACACAAGCGTTGCGATGAAGCTTCCATGGATTGATGCGGATGATCGTCCAGCAATCGATCCAGCAACGATGGCAACAGCTTGTGTTGACTACTCATATAGCCTCCCTGGCAATGGTGTGGATCAGCCGCGAGTCGATTGCGGCAATTCGGCGACCAGGCGCAACGAAGCGGTCAGTTCGTCCAGTTGGTAATGCGGACGCAGGTACGTCACGGCCTTGTACACACCTGGTTTGCCGGGAACCTCGAACACTTCAGCCCGCGCTTCGCGCAACGGGAATTTGGCCTTGGCTTCCTGGCTGGCGGTGTCATCCAGCAGTACATAGCTTGACAGCCATTTGTTGAGGAACATCTCAACGTCCTTGCGGGACGCGAAGCTGCCGATCTTGTCGCGCATGATCGCCTTCATGTAGTGCGCGATGCGCGACGTAGCGAAGATGTATTGCAGCTGCGCGGAAAGCCGGGCGTTGGCGTTGGCGATGTCGGTGTTGTAGTGCTTCTGTTTCTGCGCCGACTGAGTACCGAAGAACGCGGCGTAGTCGGTGCCTTTGCAGTGCACCAGCGGAATGAAGCCAAGGTCCGACAGTTCTTTTTCACGACGGTCGGTGATGGCGATTTCGGTCGGGCACTTGAGGGCAATTTCGCCGTCATCGGTTTTGAACGTGTGCGTCGGCAGGCCTTCCACCAGACCGCCACCCTCGACACCGCGAATCGCCACGCACCAGCCGTATCGCGAGAACGCGTCGGTGACCCGAGTGCCCAGCGCGTAGGCGGCGTTCATCCACAGGTACTTGTTGTGGTCGCGGCCATCGACGCTTTCCACGAAGTTGAATTCTTCAACTGGCGTGGTATCCGGGCCATAAGGCAGGCGACCCAGCACGTGCGGCAACGTCAGACCGACATAACGCGAGTCTTCGGAGGCGCGGAACGACTTCCACTTGGCGTATTCGACGGTATCGAAAATCTTCGCCAGGTCCCGTGGGCCGGACATGTCGGTAAACGAATCCCAGCCGAACAGCTCTGGCGAAGCCGCCGAGATAAACGGTGCATGGGCCGCGGCGGCGACATGGGAGATCTCTTCGAGCAGGTACATGTCTTCGGGGCTGCGATTGAACTCGTAATCACCCAGCAACATGCCGAACGGTGCACCACCGAAGGTGCCGTACTCTTCTTCGTAGATCTTTTTGAACAGCGCGCTCTGGTCGAATTCGGAGGCGGACTTGAGGTCGCGCACCAGGTCTTTCTTCGACGCATTGAGCAGGTGAATCTTCAGCGTGGTGCTGGTTTCGGTCTGGTCCACCTGATACTTCAGGCCACGCCACGACGCTTCCAGTTGCTGGAATTCGCGAGCATGCATGATTTCGTTCATCTGCTCGGAGAGCATCGCGTCGATTTCGGCGATGCGCGCATCGAGCACGGCAATCAGGTCCTTGCTCGGCGTCATTTCGCCTTCGAGTACCTGGCTGACCAGTTCGCCGATCAAATCACGTGTGCGGGTGCGCTCAGTCTCGGAGCGCGCCACACGGCTTTGCGAAATGATGCTGTCGAGCAGCGAGGATTGCGGGGCGAAGTTTTCCACTTCAACCAGATCGCCGTCCTGTTGAGTCACGGTTTGCTTATCGTTCATCTTCAGGCTCCTACTCTTTGCCATCGGTGGCTGGAACAGCGGCTTCGCGGCCGAATTCCTTGCCCAGCGTTTTCAACTTTTCGGTGTTCTGCAACACGTCCATGAGCAGCTCTTCGAGCTTGTCGTTGCCGCCCATTTTGTTGCGCAGATCAGCCAGCTTGTTGCGCACTTCCAGCAGCTTGCGCAGCGGCTCGACCTGCTTCACCACGTTCTGCGGCTCGAAGTCTTCGAGGGCGTTGAAGTTGAGCTCGACGCCCAACTGCGTGCCGTTCCTGACCAGCGTGTTGTCGACCCGATAACTCAGGCGCGGCTTGATGCCCTTGAGCACGCCGTTGAAGTTGTCGCGGTCGATGAAAATGAACTTGCGCTCTTTGAGCTTCGGCAGCGGCTCCAGCGGGTTGCCGGAGAAATCGCCCAGCACACCGACGACAAAGGGCAGCTCTTTCTTTTCCTGAGCGTCACCGATATCCACGTCATAGGTGATATGGACCCGAGGCGCGCGAACGCGGTCGAGTTTGTGCTGGGTACTTTCCTTCTTCGCCATCGTGATCTCCTGTGCGAACCAATTCGCTGCAAGTCGTTTGCGTTCCGGCCAGCGGGTGGCCGGGCGCGTTACATTCCTTCGATCGTCAGCAGAAGGCGCTGACGGATTTCATCGTTCATTTCAATAATGTTTTCGTGCCCCACCAACTCTTCGAAGCTGGTATTGCCGGCGATCTGCGTGCTGCTGCGGATAACCGATTCGTCCGGCAATTGGGAGCGCACCGGTGAACCGATGACGCAGAAGGGCAGGTCGCCAAAGTCTTTGAGGCGCTCGAAACTGAGGGGGAAGCGCAGGCCGCCAAACAAACGGCCCAGGCCAGGTGACTGGCTCAGGCAGTAGAACAACACCAGGTAGTGCACGACGAAGCGGTACAACTCGGCGCTGCTGCGATTGGGGTCTTTGATGACGGTGCGAAAGCGCGCCAGGTCGAACGAGTTGAAGCCCACGACCCAGCGCACAGGGCTGGTGATGCGGATGGTCTGGCCGCTTTGCGAGAGCACCTTGTCGTACTCCAGCGGAAACAGTTCCGGCGTCGTGCCGATCAGGTTGAGAGGCACTTCCAGTTCATTGACCAACTGAAAGGGCGTTGCCGACCCGATGCGGTCGTAGAGTTCCTTGAACTCCTTGAAGTGGTGCTGGGTTTCGCGGCCGCTGCTGCGCTGCGCGCCTTGCAGGTATTCACCGAAAAACGTCTGCGGACGGATCAGCAATGCGAGGGTCGACAGATAATCCGAAGCCTGCGCCTTGAGCGCATCGGAAATGGCCCGGGTCTGGCTTCGCAATTTGATCAGTGCTTCAACGTCAAACGTCTGAGTCATCGGTGTATCTTCCTTGAACTCTTTACGACCGCTTCCCGATTCTTCAGGGAAAACGTGAAGAGCTACGAATTTCTCAATTGAGCACCTGTTCACAAAGTGCGATGGCCGACGTTTCTACATCGGAAATGCACATTGGCAGGAATTTGTAGGAACACGGTGCTGGCATATGGATGTCGAGTGGCCAGCAACGTCGTATATGGCAACATCTCGAATAGAAAAGTTCATACAGAAAAGGATTTTTTCTCGTTTTTGATACATGCCGCAATGATGTCCGCTTGCCATTAGTTGACGGATCTGTCTGACAGAAGACTCTGAAACCTAGCAAGTTCAATGGTTTGAGAAGGATTATGGATCCAATTTCCAAGTGAAATTAATTTGAAAAAAGGTGAACCGGTTCACCAAATTCAGGTTCGGTGAGTGCCAGCTAAAATGTGAACGGAGAAAAAGGGAGGATTTATTGCGCCTGGAAGTGATGGCAATACAGAGTATTTGGAATAAGGAAAAAGTTTATTTCGTTGCTCTGTTTGTAGGACGGCATTGCGGGGCTGCATAGGGTTGGCATCGCTGTATAGCGCGTTCAGTGCCATTACGTCCCAGGGAGCTTTCGCGACGGGCTGTGCAAATGCGCAAGGGACGCGCCCATGCCAGAACTGGCCTGCGCTCGTTCTATGCGCCTGATGTGAGGCTCGACAAGAAAAAACGCTGGGTCCAGTTGCAGCTGATGCAGTTTTGTCGCGACGACAAGAAACTCAAGGAGAAGGAGTTGGCGGAACTGATTGGTACGTACCTGAACGCAGGAACGGCGCGGCATTTGTTGCAGCAGCGCTTTGAGCAGGCGTAACGGAGGGGACGCTGGCAGCCGCTGAGGTTGTCAGCCATTGAGTGAGCGGTGTCCTATTTTTCAGAAGCAGCAACGCTGACGGTGCCATTGTGCAAGTCGACCAAGTAGCTGAGGCCATTCCAGTTGCCGGCAATCACCGCCGCATCTTTGTCGCAGTAGAGGCTCATGTAGGGCTTGTCGACTTCCGTGCCATGGGGGCTTTCTTCGATTTGCCAGAGCAGTTCACCGTGCATCGACAGTGCGAAGACGTTTCTATTGAAAATTAAATGGGGCGGAGGCTCGACCAGAATCAACAGCCTGTTGTTGTGTTGAAAGGCCTCTTTGACGGGGTGAGGCAGGTAAATGGGTTGACCTGCTATCCATAGGGTTCCGTTTTCAACACGATGCCACGTTTCGGTCATTTCTTTAATTCCCATAAATCACTTCGTCCATGTCGTCATGGGGTGGGGCGTTTTCGAATAACTGTTGCGCCAGGTGTTGTATATGTTCTGACCAAGCAATCGTTTTGACCCATTCTTCAGGGATGCCCGTCACTCCGTACAGCGCCCCGGCTATCTGGCCGGCCGTAGCTGCCACGCTGTTGGCATCATCCGCCAGATTGGCAGCCAGCAGGATCGCATCCTTGAAGTTGTCCGTGTTCCAGACTGCCCACAGAGCTGCTTCCAGCGTATCGATGACGTAACCAGAGGAACGTATTTGATCGCGGTTTTTTTGTTTGTATTCGCCAGCGTTGATGATCAAGGGGCGGGGATACAAAGCACGAACCATTGGCGACAAGGTTTCTTCTTTGTCCGCCCCATTGAGGGCCAGGTGCAGTTGAGCGCCCAGCAGTTCGCAGCTATTTACCGCCTCTACAGCCCGGTGAGTGCAACGGCTTTGCGCCGAGCTTTCTCGCCAAGTGCCGGACAAAGAGTGGCGGCGGAGATGGCGGTGGGTGCCAGTCTGATGATTGTTCCATTGCCAGCTGTGGAAGGGTGATCGTTGCCGTACCAGTCAACACCATGGACCAGTAGTCCTTCCAGTGCGGTGTGAGTGGCATTGCCAATGTCAAAACATTTTCCGTTATGGCTGTTTTCGCCATTTTTATACCAGCGACAAAGCCGTTGTGTGTAATCGAGGAAATCGAAATTATTGTTTGCTACGTAAGTGTCTGCGAGGGCCAGCGCCATGCTCGTATCGTCAGTCCACTCTCCCGGTTTTAGCTTGAAGGGACCACCTCCGACCATGTCATTAACATGCTCTCGATCACGAGACAGAAACTCCAGCGTTGTACCCACTGCGTCGCCGATCGCCAACCCAAGCAGGCAACCCTTTGCTCGGTCCAGCGCCTGTTCTTCAGTGAGGGTGCAAGGTCTGGAAGACAGCCAGCCAGGCTTCTCGTTTGCCAACTTGGGGGCGTCCGGCTGCAACATGAAATCCATGCGTTGACGCAGTTGAGGGGATGGAGGTGGGAGGAGATGGTCGTAACGCTCAGTGTATTTGGAGAGCACTTCGTTTGAGCTTCTTAAATCGATCATGGGCTCTCTTCCGTTTGGTGTGCTCTCGAAGATACTTTCATTCTGGGCAACTTGGGCGTGGTCATGAGGAATTTAGCTTCGATCAAACGTATCCCATAACACCTTTCGAATTGCGTCCAGCCGTGCGTTATCTACGACTCGTTGCTCAACGGTATCCCTATCAATATAGACGTCAGAGAATCCTGATTTGGTTCCTGCCATTGTTCTATACATGGATGTTGCTTCGCGCCACTCGTTACTGTCCGACAAAGGATCTTCAGAAAGAATTCGCATTATTGCATTTATACCAGCATCAAAATTTCTACAGCGTTCTTTGTGAAAAATTTCTTTGAGCTCAATCAGCAGTGTTATGCAATGTGAGTTTGTCATGATTTTTCTATTCGCCCAAAGAGTACTCGACTTCGCTTCATGGTTTACTGATTTTTTCTTTGATGAGTTTATAGGCGCCCCAATCTCGGCCACCTATTAATTCAATATAGAAGTTGGTGTAAGCGCTTTTGAGGTCGCTATAGTCCCTGATATTGGTTTCATCGAACAGTCGGTGGCCAGGGATTTCTCTGGGTTCAATATTCTCCGATAAGGCGCCTCGTTCAGCTGCTGATAGTAGTGAATCTAGTTGACTGTATAGCATTGCCACTGTTTGATCTTTGTCTTTAAAGGATTCGAGCTTTTCACGTAATAGGCGTGCGGCTATTTTCAGTTCATTAATATTAGTTTTCATTTTATCTGCTTGCTGAACCAATCGCCCAACTGTGCCTTGAGCCAGCACAGGGTTGGCGATTCGCCTCCAGTCATTTCGGTAATACTATTTTTAGCCCATTTGCCGATTGCTCAGCTATGTAGTAGACATCCATCAGCGCCCTTGCCAGTTCGGCATCGGTGTCTTCGAACTCTTTTGCACCGATAAATCCCAGTGTCAGATCGTGCAGTCTGGACTTGTCCTGTTCGGTTCCATCAAATACCGACCTAACGTACATAAGCTGGTTTATCAGCGACGTATATACAGGAAGCTGTGGGCAGCCATCACGTCGATCGATGGTGATCGCAAGGGCTTTGTCGACGTATTCGAGTGGGGTCGAAGGTTTCATCATTCACCTGAACTGATTAGCTTAAAGCCTTCCTTTTACCCTGGCCCTTCAGGCCAGAAATTTTGATTCCTTCCTCCGAGTGCCAGGCTGTGGCCATGTCTTCCTGAAATGTAGACAGGCAGGCGAGTAGCCCTTGGTAATTGGCAATGGCGGACAAGCCCAGGTCCATGAGAATCAGATTTCCGACTTGCAGCCGATACCGGCCCCGGGGACAACTCCGGGTTGTCTTAGATAGCCGAGCCTCTGTTAGTTCCAGGCTTCTCAATTAGCAACTCGTCCAGTTCTCTACGACGGCATTTCATAACGAATTCCACTGCGGCATCAATGTCTTTTTGAAAAAGTTCGAAGCTTGCGCGATCTATTTCGTAATATTCCTCATAGTCAACCATGCCGTTGCTAACTGGAAATGAAACGTAGAACCTCCCGGAGGTTTCCTCGATTCCTATCGAAAAAAGTTCCTCGCGATTTACATAAATGTCTTGAAATTTCATCGTGTTCTCTACTTTAAAGGAGTTGTCTTAAATAGCTCCGAGGAGATCTTCCCGGCGTCAATTACTGCTTCAAGGTTACCATCTGGCAATTTTCCGCCCGGAAGCCAAAACTGGTTGGCGCCCGCTTCATTGCCAGATGGGATGCGCAGCCCTAGTTTGTCAGGAGAAGGAATATCAATACGCACAAGTGTCTCTCTCTCCAAAAAGCCTTCTGGAAGACCGAGTGCCTTTTCCATGGCTCCTTTGTCGCCAGCGGCCTTAGCCAAAATCTCGTCTACTTCATGGTTGGCCATGATGAATGAAGTACCATCTTTTTGAGCTATTCCATATTTTTCAAAGTTAGATTTTGGCATCAGACGTGAAGCGCCTTTCTGAAATTGTGCAAGGTGCTGAGCGATATAATCGGGATTTAGATATGTCGTCGGATCCGGCCTCGAGCCTTTTGGTATTGCGAGAATATCACCCGCAGTGAAGCCAGGTTTGAACATAGGAGGATTAATGTCTACCGGCCGCCTGTCAGAACGTTCGCGCGCCGGAGGGGGCTCCTGTCTCGTCAACCGCACCGGCTCATTCACCCTTAACGCCGGCTCCGCCAGCAACTTCTGCTCATTCCTGGCGAGCCACCCAGCCAATTGCTTGTTCGTTATCTCGGCCTGAAGCTTCGCGCTGCGCGTCGCGATGCTTTCCATGCTGCCCACGACACCGGCTTTCACCTGGCCGCGTGTCAGGTAGGTGACGATGGCAGTGAGCAGCAGCAATACCAATTGCTCTTGCCCGCGAGCCAGTTGTCGCGCCGCTCGTTCGATACGTTCCTGCACCAATGCGGCAGAACCACCAGTAGGGTCCAGGCCAGCAGGTTTGACGCCTTCTTCCGAATGCCAGGCTGTGGCGATGCCTTCTTGCAATGTTGATAGGCAGGCGGGTAGACCCTGGTAAAAATATTCGGCAATGGCCGACAAACCCAGGCCCATGAGAATCAGGTTGCCCACTTGCAAGCCGATACCGGCCCCGGCGGCAGCTCCGGGTGCGGCACCGATACCAAATGCGAAAGCACCCGCTGCGCCCCCGGCGATGGTGCCGACCGCAACGCTACCGCCCAGAATCATTGAGACTTCTTTGACCAGCTGCAGCAGCACAGGGAGGATCTGCTCGATTTCGATCGAGGCCCACTTGCGCTTGAGGTCCATCTGGATGATCGGGTAGGAGAGCGTCATGGCGCGAGTCACCGCATCGATCCGGTGCCCGCCCATGTAGCCATAGGCTTGGCTCGCGCCGTTGCCGACGCGTCGGGTGAAACCGTTCCAGTTGTCGTGAGCGCTTTGCAAGCCCTCATTGACGCCCTGGTTCAGTTCGCTGAATTTCTGATCGAGATTTCGTTCGACGTCGGCCCAGCTGGGCACATTCGCTAAAAGATCCATTTACACATCACTGCCCTTGGGTGGAAGAAGCTTCCCTGTCGCTACGTTTTAAGTGTCGGATATTCGACTCTTATGCGTGAGCCGCGATACTGGCCATTAGCCGCAGTCTAGACCGCACTACGGGTAATAAAATTCAATGTGGATCCCATTTTTATTATTCACGTTACACCCGGCAATGATGTCAATGAGGCACTAGTCGCTTTTTAATAGCACCTAATTCTCGTTCCTCGTTGATATATCGGCGTTTCTACGGTGCTGAATGGGCTCATAAATATTTTTCAAACTTTCCTGATGGACGAGTTCGCGTCTGGAGATCGCTGTGCAAGGCCGGTTCCGGGTTGACACGGTGCAGGGCGAAGGTGTTTCCTTTGCTGCTTTCGAAGCGCCGTTATGCTGCTCAGACTGTGACCGTTCTCTCAATTTTGCGTGGTTAGTGGCACTTTCGCACTGCGCCACGGTCGCAGTACCAGACTTTGAATCCCGTTTTCAGAAATCTTCTACGGTCTCAAAAGTATGACGGGTAAAAGCTTGTAGGCAGTTTCATACAAAGTTTCGGGTATTTAGGTCTGCCATCTCACAAGGCGGCGGGTTGTTTCCCTGATCCATGATGTTGCAATCGGGTTTTGACCCTCTTGTCAGATTCGTTATGCGCAGTGGCTGGCGAGGACGGTAGCGTTCTCCACTGCTTTCAAGGAGATACACATGTTGATGGACCTTGCCGCGATGCTTTCGCCGCAGAATCGGCGCCTGTTCAAATTCACGAACCTTGCCAATCCCGACCAGCAATTATTGCTTGAGTCCTTCAAGGGAACTGAAGGTCTGTCACGTGCCTATAACTTCGAATTGCTGCTGGTGTGCCAGGATTCGGAGGTTGAGCTCAAGTCGATGATGGGCCAGCACGTGGTGCTGGAGATCGAGCTGGCCGAGGCGGGCCCACGGTATCTGTCGGGTTACCTGACACGCTTCGCCAGTATCGGCAGTGACGGCGGCATGGCCCGCTACACCGCGACGCTGAACCCCTGGTTCTCGATGCTGAAAAACCGATTCGACACCCGCATCTTTCAGGGCTGCACCGTCGAAGACGTAGTGACTCAGGTGTTCGCCTTATGCACTGCGTTTTCCCGGCATGAATTCCGCCTGAGCAAGCCGCTCAAAAAGTACACCTACATCACCCAATACCGCGAAACCGACTTCAACTTCGTCCAGCGCCTGCTGGAAGAAGAGGGGATGTTCTACTACTTCGAGCACACTGCCGAAGGCCACGTCATGATCATCTGCGACGACTCCACCACGCTGGTGCCGTTGCCTGAGCAGCCACAGATTCGCTATCACACCGCTTCGGTCACCGAGACCGCGGACTCCATTACCCAATGGAGCGGTAATCGCCAATTGCAGTCCGGAAAGATCGCTGTCCAGACCTTCGATTACCGCCAGCCAACCAATCGCCTGCCGGTCACCATGAAGAGCCTGAACAAGCAGGGCGATGTCGAAGATTTCGAGATCTACGATTTCCCCGGCCAGTACACCCACGGCACGTACGACGAAGGTGAGGCGCTGGTCCGGTTGCGCGTTGAAGCGCTGGAGCTGAAAGGCAAAAGCTTTCAAGGCGCGAGTAACTGCCGCGCGATGAAACCCGGCTACACCTTCGAACTGCTGCAGCATTACGACCACGATCAAGGCTCGGCCGACGATCGCCAGTTTCTGCTGATGAGCGTCGAAAGCGAAGGCCACAACAACTACCTCAACGGGTACCCGGCGAGTTACTACAACACCTTCTCCTGCGTGCGCAAAAAGATCGTGTTCCGCCCCCAACTGACCACACCACGCCCGACCATTTCCGGCCCGCAGACCGCCATCGTTGTCGGCCCGCCGGGCGAGGAAATCTTCACCGACGAACTCGGCCGCGTGAAAGTGCAATTCCACTGGGACCGCAAAGGCGAGCACAACGACAAGAGTTCGTGCTGGGTCCGCGTAGCCCAATCCGGAGCCAGCGGCGGCTTCGGCAGCATCCTCATTCCCCGGGTCGGCGATGAAGTCGTCGTGGTCTTTCTGGACGGCAACCCTGATCGTCCGTTGATCATGGGCAGCCTCTACAACAGCCAGAACACACCGCCGTGGTCGCTGCCGGCGAACAAGACGCAGAGCGGGTTTTTGACGCGTTCGATGAAGGGCGATGGCGGTACGGCGAACTTTTTCCGCTTTGAAGACAAGGCGGGGGCCGAGCAGGTCATCGTGCATGCCGAGCGCAACATGGACACCGAGATCGAGGTCGACGAGATCCACAGCGTCGGCAGCAATCGAACGATCACGGTCGGCGGCACGCACACCGAAACGATCAAGAAAGACACGGTGATGAATGTTCAGGAAGGCTCGTTGACGATTCAGGTCGACAACCAGTTCATTCAGGTCAATGCCAAGCAGCACATCATTCTTCAGGTGGGGGACAGCAGCATCACCCTCACGCCGGATGGCATCGAGATCAAAGGCAAGACGATTGTCACGACCAGCACTGGCACCACCCAAATCACGGGCTCCGAGGTTCGGGTCAATGACTAGAGAATCGTGTCTATGACCAGAACCAGCATTTACGATCGCATTTCCGCCAAGCGTATTGCCCTGGAGGAAGCCGCGCGCCTTGAGCAGCAAAATGCGCCGGTCGTTGAGCGAGAGCCCGAGCCGGAACCCATGCCTGTCGTTGCCCTGAAAAGCACGCCCAGCAGCTTCAATTTCGGCGGTTTCAATCTGGAATTCCCAGCGGGTTTCAACTTCCGCGATATCCAGACGACCATCGAACACGAAGGCGAGCCGATCATCCTGACGATCAAGCGTCGTGATGTGGCGCAAGGTCAGAACCTGGAAAAGCTGTTCGACGCCTCCGTGCAGATGTTTCGCACGATTTATCCGGAGTTACGCGTCATCCGACAGCGCGAGTACAGCGTGGCGGGCAGTGCCGCGAAGTCTCTGGATTTCCATTTCAAGATCGGTCACGCCGAACGCCACGGACGCCTCGTAGGCGCCATTGTTCCTGTCGCCGGCAGTGACGAAGTGCAGTGGCTGAATATTTCTTGCGTGATTGATCCGACCAAGCCTGTCCTCAGTCTTTGGCTTGTTGATTTTGACAGCATGCTCGAAGGCCTCGCAGCGCGCTGAACGCATACTTTTTTCGATTTTCAGGAATTTACATCACATGGATTACGAGTTGCAGGAAGGCAGCATCGCGTTGCCGCAAGGTTTTCAGGACCGCACGGTGAATATGTTTGTACTGGGGGCGAGCGTTCCTGCGCCGTTGAGCATCACCATCTCCCGGGACATGCTGCTGCCCGCCGAGGTGCTCAAAGCCTACGTTGATCGTCAGGTGAAAATGCTTGCCTCCAAGCTGCGCGGCTACACCCTGCTAGGCAAAAAGGCGGTTGCGCTGTCGACCTCTGCGCCGATCGACGGCATCCAGATCGATGCGTATTACATGACCGATGGTCGACCGTTCTATCAGCGCCAAGCGGCATTTCTGATTGAGCCCGGCCGCGCAATTATTTTCTCCACCACAGCCCAGGCCGATTTCAGTAGCGAGCAAAACCAGAACTGGATGGACCTGCTGGCCAGCTTCCAGCCTCGCCTGCCCGGCGCAACCAAGACCGACTCCAGCGAACAGGAGTAACGGCCATGTTTGAAGCCGCAAGGTTTGGCGATGAAATCGCTCACACCAGTGCCCTGGGCGGGTTTCTGATCGGTGCCGCGCTCGGTATTGCGCTGATCGCCACGGTTGCTATCGCGACGTTCACCTGTGGGTTTGGTGTGGCTTTGTTGGCGGGTCTTGCGGCAGGCGTCGGAGGTAGCTTGCTGACTGCCGCAGGGGAGGCGATCGGCAGTATGTTTTCATCGCCCTCCGGGACCATCGTCACCACATCGGACAACGTATTCATCAATAGCCGCAAGGCCGCGCATGTCGAAAAAAGCATTGGCGCCTGCGACAAGCATCCCGGTCCGGTGCAAGTCGCGGAGGGCTCGACCAACGTCTTCATCAATGGCACAGCGGCGGCTCGCAAGGGCGACAAGATCACCTGCGGTGCAAAGATTTCCAGCGGCTCGGGCGATGTTTACATTGGCGGTGGCACACACCGCTATCTGCCGGTAGACGACGAAATTCCCGGCTGGCTACGAACCACAGTCGATATCCTCATGGCAGTCGCCGGTGCGGCGGGCGGTATCGCTCAATTGATCAAGGCAGGGACGCAGGCCGGCATGAAAGCCATCATGCCCTGCGTGTTGAAATTCACCGCCGGCTTCGTCGCCGGTGAGGTGGCCAGCCGTTACGTGATCGGGCCGGCCATCGAGCGTGCGGTCGGTGGTCTGATGGGCAACCCTGTTGACGCCACCACTGGGCGCAAGGTCATTCCTGACGAAACCGACTTCAGCCTCCCGGGCCTGATGCCCATCGAATGGTCACGCTTCTATGCCAGCGACCTGACCGTCGACAGCGTGCTCGGCCGGGGCTGGGTATTGCCCTGGGAACAAAGCCTGCGTCGCAGTGGCAACTTCGTTTACCTGACCGACAACCAGGGGCGCAGTGTGCCGTTTGTGGACGTGCCGCCGGGGGGCCGCATCTACAATCCTCACGAGCAGGTCTATCTGGTTTGCACCGAAGGCGGTCACTACCTGCTGCAAACCCTCGACAACATCTTCTTCTACTTCGGCGAAGTACCGGACGACAACGCCCCCGTACCGCTGCAACGCATCGAAAACGCCCTCGGCCATTTCCTGCATTTCACCCATACGGTCGAAGGCACGCTCACCGACATCAGCGCCACCGGCGGCGTACGTGTTCACCTGCACTACGACAACCCGCTGGGTCGCCTGACCGACGTCAAACGCATCGTCGACAACCAGGCCGTCGAAACCCTGGTGCAATATCGCTACGACGACAATGGCCAGCTCATCGAGGTGATCAATCGCAACAGCGATTCGGTCCGACGCTTCAGCTACGCCGACGGCGTCATGGCCAGCCACAGCAACGCTCTGGGTCTGACGTGTAATTACCGCTGGGAAACCATCGGTGAGCAGCCCCGTGTGGTGGAACACTGGACCAGCGACGGCGAGCATTACCATTTCCGCTACGACGTGACGGCCCGCACCACATGGGTTGCCGATGTGCTCGGGCGCGAAGCTGAAATTCACTACAACGGCGATCATCGCGTCATCGCCAGTCGCGATTTCGGTGGCGAGCACTACGTCATCGACATCGACGACAGCGGCAACATGACCGGTCTGACGCTGCCCGATGGCAATACCATCAAGCTCAAGTACGACGACTACGCGCGATTGGTCGAAGAAACCGATCCGCTCGGGCGCAAGATCAAGTACCAGTATCACCACCTGACCACGCTGGTCACGCAGGTCGATTATCCCGACGGCAGCACCTGGAAAGCCCGCTACGACGCCAAGGGCAACCTCATCGCCGAAGTCGACGCGCTGGGCAACAAGACCGAATACCTCAACAGCGACGACGGTCTGCCGCACACCCTCATCGACGCCACCCAAAAATCCAAATACCTGTGGTGGAACACCCTGGCCCAGGTCGAACGTTTCCAGGATTGCTCGGGTAAAAACACCCACTACCGTTTCGACGAACGCCATCACCTGATCGCCGTCACCGATGCCCTGAATCAGACCACCACCCTGGAACGCAAACCCGACGGCGAAGTGCTGCGCATCCAGCACCCGGACGGCAGCGCCGAGTCGTTTACCTACAACGCCCTCGGCCAGGTCTTGACGCACACCGACGGCAAAGGCCAGACCAGGCGCCTGCTGCGCACCGCCCGAGGTCTGCCAAGCAGCCGCCAGGACGCCAAAGGCCAGCGCATCCGTTACGAGTACGACCAGGCCATTCGCCTGACCGCGCTGGTCAACGAAAACAACGCGGCTTACCAGTTTGCCTACGACGCGTCCGATCGTCTGATCGAAGAAAAACGCATCGACAACTTGACCCGCCAGTTCAGCTACAATCTCGGCGGGCATCTGACGCGTGTCGACGAAATCGGCTACGGCGAACGCGCCGAACGGCCACAGCGCCACACCGAATTCGAGCGCGACACCATCGGCCGCCTACTGGCCAAGCTCAACGCCGATGCGCGTCAGGATTACACCTACGACGACGCCGATCGCTTGCTGTCCATCGAGCGCCTGCCTACCGCTAACGGCAAGAAGCTCGGCATTTCTGAAGAAAAACTCGAATTTGCCTACGACCTGCTGGGTCGCCTGATCAAAGAGACCACCCCCCAAGGCGCTCTGTCCTACGACTACGATCCGCTGAGTAACCTCACCACGCTGACCCTGCCCACCGGTCAACACCTGAACCACCTGTACTACGGCAGCGGCCACCTGCACCAGCTCAACCTCGACGGCCAACTCATCAGCGACATGGAACGCGATGACCTGCACCGCGAGGTGTTGCGTACCCAAGGCAAACTCACCAGTTGTTTTGGCTATGACGCCATGGGCCGCAAGGCCTGGCAATTCGCCTCGACCCTGCCGGCAGAGAAACTCTCGCAGATTCTCAATCCCGGCATCCAGCCCGAGCTGCTGGTGGAGCACGCCTACAACCCGATCCATCGGCGTCATCAATACGACCCCGCCGGCGAACTGACCCGCACCCTCGACAAACTGCGCGGCGAGATCAAGTACGAGTACGAAGCCAACGGCCAGTTGCACAGCCGTGATACCGGCAAGTTGGTGGACAGTGAAGAGTTCCGCTACGACGCGGCGGCGAACCGGTTGAACTTCAACACCAGCCAGTTTGATCACGTGAAAGACAACCGGATCAAGCAATGGCGGGATCAGGAATATACCTACGATGCGTGGGGCAACCTGATTGAAAAGCGTATTGGGATGAGCCGGCTGCAGACGTTCAGTTACGACTGTGAAAATCGGTTGGTTAAAGCTGAGACCTTGGTGGGCGGCAAGCTGGAAAGTACCGGGGCTTATCGCTACGACAGTCTCGGACGACGTGTTGCCAAGGTGTCGGAGGTCAACGGGGTCACCGAGCAGAAGAATTTTCTGTGGCAAGGCTTGCGCATGTTGCGTGAGGAAACGCCGGGGCAGAGTAACCTCTACGTTTACGAGCCAGGAAGTTATGCGCCGTTGGCGCGAGTGGACCAGGAGGAGGGTGGGGAGCAGACGCTTTATTACTTCCATACCGACCAGATTGGTACGCCGCTGGAGATGACTGACCGGGAAGGGCAGATCGTCTGGCAGGCGACGTACAAGGCGTGGGGCTCGATGGAGCGGTTGGACGTCAACAAAGTCGAACAGAACCTGAGGTTCCAAGGGCAGTATTTTGATGATGAGACGGGGCTGCACTACAACACGTTTCGGTATTACGATCCGGAGGTGGGTCGGTTTTTAACGCAGGATCCGATAGGGTTGTTAGGTGGCAGCAATCTCTATGGATATGTCTCGAACCCGATCGGTCGGGTTGACCCTTGGGGACTATCAGAACTATTAGCATTAGTAAACGAAGCACACGGACTGTTGGATAAAACTGCTCAAAAGTTTAAAACTACGGCGATCGGAATAGCCAAAGATGGGGGATTGTTTGTGGCATCTAGTGATAAAACTGTGCCTAAGATACAGAGGGAGTGGGCTCAGTCCAAGGGGATCGGCGTAGTAAACGGTGTCGGCCATGCTGAGGAAACGATCATCAAGGCCGGGAAAGGTGCTACTAATATTGATGCTTCAAGAGGTGTGTGCTTGGATTGTGAGGCTTTAATGAAAGAATATAACGTTAAGACTGACACTCATGCTACTGGTAAAAAAAGTAGAAAACGCATCGGGGGGTCCACGTGCAATATGATTTGATATTTGAATCTGCGGTTGTGGCTAATAAAATAGCTTCGTTAAATGGTAAAGATAAGGTTCTTTTGGGGGCCGCTTATCTGTATCGGCAACAAAGACTTATAGAGGATTTTGATAAAGTCTACGGTGAGCACCTGTCGTCACTATTTGAGGCTGGTATTGGGGCCTGCTTGGAAGGTAGGGTCAAAGCATTAGCGCACTTGAAAGAAGTGGAAGATAATATTCCTGATACCGAAGAGTTTGGTGAGCAAGAAGGTGCCTATGCCCAAAATTTGTTGATAGCTTTGCTTTATTTGCTAAAATTTTCTGCTAGTGAACAGTTTGAGGATTTTGAGAAATCTGCTTCCTTGGCGATAGATAACATAGATCTTGTTAATTATGAAAAAGACGAATCATATGACGAAGAGGCAGTCACGCAAGAAGAGGTCGCTGTTTTAATTAATATGATTGATGAGCTTGCCAAGAGAGTTGAGGGCGCAAGAGATACTAGTGTTGTCGCAATCATTTGTAATGGGTATATGTTGTAGGCAAGTAAATTTTAAAGTTTTTAAGCAACGAGCCGGCCTTCCGCCTGACCGCGCTGGTCAACGAAAACAACGCGGCCTACCAGTTTGCCTATGACGCGTCCGACCGCTTGGTTGAAGAAAAACGCATCGACAACCTGACCCGACGGTTCAGCTACAACCTGGGTGGGCATCTGACTCAGGTTGAGGAAACCGGCTACGGCGAACGGGCCGAACGCTCACAGCGCACCACGGAATTTGAGCGCGACCCCATCGGCCGACTGTTGCCAAACTCAACGCCGATGCCCGTCAGGATTACACCTACGACGACGGCGATCGCTTGCTGTCCATCGAACGCCTGCCTACCGCCAACGGCAAGAAACTCGGAATTTCTGAAGAAAAGCTCGAATTCTCCTACGACTTGCTGGGTCGCCTGATCAAAGAGACCACCCCACAAGGCGCTCTGTCCTACGACTACGATCCGCTGAGTAACCTCACCACGCTGACCCTGCCCACCGGTCAACACCTGAACCACCTGTACTACGGCAGCGGCCACCTGCACCAACTCAACCTCGACGGCCAGCTCATCAGCGATATGGAACGCGATGAACTGCACCGCGAGGTGCTGCGCACCCAAGGCACGCTCACCAGTTGTTTTGGCTATGACGCGATGGGCCGCAAAGCCTGGCAATTCGCCTCGACGTTGCCGGCAGAGAAACTCTCGCAGATTCTCAATCCCGGCATCCAGACTGAGCTGTTGGTAGAACACGCCTACAACCCGATTCACCGCCGTCACCAATACGATCCTGCCGGCGAACTCATCCGCACCCTCGACAAGCTGCGCGGCGAGATCAAGTACGAGTACGAAGCCAACGGCCAGTTGCACAGCCGTGATACCGGCAAGTTGGTGGACAGTGAAGAGTTCCGCTACGACGCGGCGGCGAACCGGCTGAACTTCAACACCAGCCAGTTCGATCACGTCAAAGACAACCGGCTCAAGCAGTGGCGGGATCAGGAGTACACCTACGATGCGTGGGGCAACCTGATTGAAAAGCGTAGCGGCATGAACCGGCTGCAGACATTCAGCTATGCCGGTGAGAATCGGCTGGTTAAGGCTGAGACGTTGGTCAACGGCAAGCTGGAAAGTAGTGGCGCTTATCGTTATGACAGCCTCGGTCGACGAGTTGGCAAGACCTCAATAGTTTCCGGAAAAACCCAGCACAAGAATTTCCTGTGGCAAGGTCTGCGCATGCTGCGCGAGGAAAGTCCGGGGCAGAGCAGCCTGTACATTTACGAGCCGGGGAGCTATGCGCCGTTGGCGCGGGTGGATCAGGCCGAGGGTGAGGAACAGAAGCTTTATTACTTCCACACCGACCAGATCGGTACGCCGCTGGAGATGACTGACCGGAAAGGGCAGATCGTCTGGCAGGCGACGTACAAGGCGTGGGGATCGGTAGAAAAGCTTGAAGTGAACGAGGTCGAGCAGAATCTGCGGTTCCAGGGGCAGTATTTCGACGACGAGACGGGGCTGCACTACAACACGTTTCGGTATTACGATCCGGAGGTGGGGCGGTTTGTTACGCAGGATCCGATTGAGTTGTTGGGTGGGCACAATCTTTATGGTTATTTGTCGAATCCTTTTTCTAGGATCGACCCGTGGGGGTGGTGTGAAACAAAGGGTATGGGAGTCAGTAAATCGGGGCACCATGTCCCCCCTGTGAGAAAGTCAGTAGGTCGACCATTTGAGATTGCAAGATCTGATAAGACTAGACCCACCATATTTCCTCGTGGAAAAAATCCAGAGCATTCACATTGGCTTTTGCATGAAGCTGAGCGACCTCATATCGGACCCCGCCAAGGTGATTTTTCAGGAACAGATGATGAATTGTTTGCGGCTTACAGAAAAGCATATGAAAATATGGATCATATAAAGGTTGATGTGGTTTCACCTAATGGAACGCATGTATTAGGCGAAAACGTGACACCGCGTACGGCAGTAGACCTTATTGAGAACTGGCTGAGGGAGAGTGGCTTGAGATGACTACTGAATCTATAAAAGAACTATCGATTTTAATCCATGAAGAAAATTTTTTTGAAGTGGTTGCTTTGGCTGTTAAAGACTGGGACGAGGCGTTAGACCAAAGAGATAGGGGGGAGTTTGATGCGTTGTGGGTTAAAAGTAATGAGTATTTGAAGAAACTAGACTATAAAATCCCTACTGATGAAATGGAAATTTCAGCGTTAAGAGAGTTTTCTTTCAAGAAAGTGTTCCGTCTAACGCAAAATTCCGAAGCCGCAAGCTATGTGTCTGATGATATCGGAATGATTGGGGAGGCCATAGCAAAAGGACATGTGAGTGAATGGGTAGCGAAGTTACTTGATTCGTACCGCAAAGGTGAATTTCCCTGTTAGCTTTTGGCGATACGGATTGGCTGCTGAAAATCAACCGGTTAACAACAATCTGGCAATGTCTAAGAAAAAATCTAATTCACCCACGACCTGATAGGCCACCAGATACAGGGGCGGGACGTGAGGTGAATTTTGCTACTGAATAGATTCGTTAGAGTAAAGTCGCAGCCAACTCAACCTCGACGGCCAGCTCATCAGCGACATCGAGCGTGACGACCTGCACCGCGAAGTCCTACGCGCCCAAGGCACGCTCACCAGCTGCTTCGGCTACGACGCGATGGGCCGCAAGAGCTGGCAGTTCGCCTCGTGCCTGCCGGCGGAAAAAACTCTCGCAACTGCACAACCCCGGCATCCACCCCGAACTGCTTGTAGAACACGCCTACAACCCGATCCACCGCCGTCATCAATACGACCCCGCCGGCGAACTCATCCGCACCCTCGACAAACTGCGCGGCGAAATCAAGTACGACTACGAAGCCAACGGCCAGTTGCACAGCCGTGACACGGGCAAGCTGGTGGACAGTGAAGAGTTCCGCTACGACGCGGCGGCGAATCGCCTGAACTTCAACACCAGTCAGTTTGATCACGTCAAAGACAACCGGATCAAGCAGTGGCGGGATCAGGAATATACCTACGATGCGTGGGGCAATCTGATTGAAAAGCGTAGCGGAATGAGCAGACTGCAGACGTTCAGTTACGACTGTGAAAATCGGTTGGTTAAAGCTGAGACCTTGGTGGGCGGCAAGCTGGAAAGTACCGGGGCCTATCGTTATGACAGCCTGGGCCGGCGTGTGGCCAAGGTGTCGCAGATTAACGGGATAACCCAACAAAAGCATTTTCTGTGGCAGGGCTTGCGCCTGTTGCGTGAGGAGACGCCGGGGCAGAGTAGCCTGTACGTTTACGAGCCAGGAAGTTATGCGCCGTTGGCGCGAGTGGACCAGGAGGAGGGTGGGGAGCAAACGCTTTACTACTTCCATACCGACCAGATTGGTACGCCGCTGGAGATGACGGACCGGGAAGGGCAGATCGTCTGGCAGGCGACGTATAAGGCGTGGGGTGCGGTGGAGCGTCTGGACGTCAATGTAGTCGAACAGAATCTGCGGTTTCAGGGGCAGTATTTCGATGATGAGACGGGGCTGCACTACAATACCTTTCGGTATTATGATTCGGAGGTCGGGCGGTTTATAACGCAGGATCCGATTGGGTTGGAGGGGGGGAGCAATCTATACAGGTATGCACCAAGTCCTATTGGGTGGGTCGACCCCGAAGGTCTTTCATGCGGTACCGATGCGAAGGTTTTGAGAAAAAACCTCGGCCCTAGTCCTGTCGGTGGAGGGCAATACGACGCGCACCATATTATTATGTCAAATTCTAAAGATCTTAGAATGATCGCCCTGCGAGATAAAATGAATGATCTAGACATAAATATAAACGATAAGAGAAATGGCATATGGTTGCCCAATACCGAGTCAGCCAGAGTTCCAGGTACAGCTGCCACACCGCATAAAGGTGCCGGAGTTCACAGTAACGCCCACAAACAGAGAGTTTTTGACTCTTTGTCCGGGGCAACAACCAAAGGCGAGTTTTTAGTGGGCTTGCGGATATTAAAAAATCGCTTGCTGATGGAGTAAATTTCAAGGGGTTTAAGTTATGAGTATTTCTGAGCTGGAGTCTTTGAAAGACGAAGTTGTGGCAATGCTAAATGATATTAGTGTGTGCAACTATTTTGAAAGTGATCCTGTCCATGATCGAATTTTTTTCTCTAAAGGGCCGTACTTTACAATCTTGCCTCTCGAGTTGGAAATGTCGGGTGTAACGCCGTCTAAAATTATCGACAAAGAGCCAGCAAACAAAAAAAATCTATTCAAACACTACGTAAGTGATGGTGCTGTAGTCAAGATTGAAAGTTGCGACTCGCGCGGCTTTCTTGACGAGTCTGAAATAGTAAAAAAAGTAGATGATAGGTTTATATCTATAAGGAAAAATAAGCACGATGAAGTCCTATCTTTGAAGGTTGTAGATCTTGACTGTGGAAAAGTTGTTCGAGGCTGTAGAGTGGATAGTGATTTTGAATACTGGGCGTACCGTTATGAATGGAAGGATAATTTAATTGATACGATTGTTTCATTTGCGAGTAACAGTGTGGCGGGTACGGTGATTCAAACTGAATTTAATAGTCTAAATCAGGTTTCTAGACTGTTTTTTGTGGCGAATGGTAAAGAGGTAAACATTTACATACGTAAATAGGCTAGTGGTTCAGCATTCGGGTGATTTCCGTGATTCGGAATGTCGAGCCAATACAGGTCCGCAGGCTTGACGCCGTCATCGGCCTGCCACGCGGTAGTGATGTCTTCCTGCAAAATGGAGAGGCAGACCGGCAAGCCCTGGTAGAAATATTCAGCGATGGCCGACAAATGCGGCCCCATCAGGATCAGGTTGCCGACTTGCCGGCCGATGCCCGCACCAGCGGCAGCTCCAGGCGCGGCACAGACCCCGAAGGCAAAGGCTCCCGCCGCGCCGCCATGTTGATCCACCTGGTACCGTTTCGATGAACGCCATCACCTCGTCGCCGTCACCGATGCCCTGAACCAGACCACCACCCTGGAACGCAAACCCGACGGCGAAGTGCTGCGCATCCAGCACCCGGACGGCAGCGCCGAATCCTTCACCTACAACGCCCTCGGCCAAGTGCTGACGCACACCGACGGCAAAGGCCAGACCACGCGCTTGCTGCGCACCGCTCGCGGCCTGCCGAGCAGCCGTCAGGACGCCAAAGGCCAGCGCATCCGCTGTGAATATGACCGGGCCATCCGCCTGACCGCGCTGGTCAACGAAAACAACGCGGCTTACCAGTTTGCCTATGACGCGTCCGACCGGTTGGTTGAAGAAAAACGCATCGACAACCTGACTCGACGTTTCGCGTACAACGTGGGCGGGCATCTGACTCAGGTTGAGGAAACCGGCTACGGCGAACGGGCCGAACGCCCACAGCGCACCACGGAATTTGAGCGCGATGCCATCGGCCGACTGTTGGCCAAGCTCAACGCCGATGCCCGTCATGCTTACACCTACGACGACGGCGATCGCTTGCTGACCATCGAACGCCTGCCCACCGCCCACGGCAAAAAACTCGGCGTCAGCGAAGAGACACTCGATTTTTCCTACGACCTGTTGGGCCGCCTGATCAAGGAAACCACACCGCAAGGCGCCTTGTCCTACGACTACGATCCGCTGAGCAACCTGACCACGCTGACCCTGCCGACCGGCCAACACCTGAACCACCTGTATTACGGCAGCGGCCACCTGCACCAGCTCAACCTCGACGGCCAACTGATCAGCGACATGGAGCGCGATGACCTGCACCGCGAGGTGTTACGCACCCAGGGCACGCTCACCAGTTGTTTTAGCTACGACGCCATGGGCCGCAAGGCCTGGCAGTTCGCCTCGACCTTGCCGGCGGAAAAACTCTCGCAACTGCACAACCCCGGCATTCAACCCGAGCTCCTGGTGGAGCACGCCTACAACCCGATCCACCGCCGTCACCAATACGACCCGGCCGGCGAACTGACCCGCACCCTCGACAAGTTGCGCGGCGAGATCAAGTACGACTACGAAGCCAACGGCCAATTGCACAGCCGTGACACCGGCAAGTTGGTGGACAGTGAAGAGTTCAGGTACGACGCGGCGGCGAACCGGTTGAACTTCAACACCAGTCAGTTTGATCATGTGAAGGACAACCGGCTCAAGCAGTGGCGGGATCAGGAATATGCCTACGATGCCTGGGGCAACCTGATTGAAAAGCGTAGCGGCATGAACCGGCTGCAGACGTTCAGTTATGACGGTGAGAATCGGCTGGTCAAAGCCGAGACGTTGGTGGGCGGCAAGCTGGAAAGCAGCGGCACTTATCGTTACGACAGCCTGGGACGACGGGTGGCCAAGGTGTCAGCGGTCAACGGGGTTACCGAACAGAAGCATTTCCTGTGGCAAGGTCTGCGCCTGTTGCGCGAGGAAAGTCCGGGGCAGAGCAGCCTGTACATTTACGAGCCGGGGAGCTATGCGCCGTTAGCGCGGGTGGATCAGGAAGAGGGTGGGGAGCAGACGCTTTATTACTTCCATACCGACCAGATTGGTACGCCGTTGGAGATGACTGACCGGGAAGGGCAGATTGTTTGGCAGGCAACGTATAAGGCGTGGGGCTCCATCGAAACGCTGACGGTGAACAAGGTTGAGCAAAACCTGAGGTTTCAGGGGCAGTATTTCGATGATGAGACGGGACTACACTACAACACGTTTCGGTATTACGATCCGGGTGTGGGGCGGTTTATTACGCAGGATCCGATAAGTATTCTCGGTGGCGCCAACCTGTACCAATATGCCGTAAATCCTTTGGGGTGGCTCGATCCGCTAGGGTGGGCTGGTAATCCTGCCAATGCTACCCACATTACCTACGAGGGGATAAAAAATGGTAAGCCTTACATCGGATATGCGAGCAAACCAGGTTTAGGACACGCGGCTCAAGATGTATTGGAATATAGATATTCTAGTACTGCTCATTTCGATGTTGCTCCGGAGGCTATATTTGTTGGTGATGGGCAAGCCGGTAAAGACACCGCACGAGGCCTCGAGCAGCGGATATTTGAGGAGCGAGGTGGTCTGGACGGTACATCGAACAAGCAAAATCCTGTAGGTAAAAATAACCCAAACAGAAATCGATATCTCGCGGCTGCTGATAATCATCAGGCGGGCGCTACCAGAACTAGCGGAGCAAAAGGGGTGGCATGTTGAGAAACTTGAAGTGGGAAGAAGGGGCAGTGCTAAGTATTCAGGTTGAAGAGGGGTTATTTACTCTGGCACAAATGAGAGTTAATCACCTCCTTGAAGTCTTCGATGTGTTTAGGTCAGATGAGGATTGGACTGGTGTTGATTTAAATTCATCTGAGATATTATTTTGTATATTTGTGTCTACGAAGAATATCAAAGAGATATTTTCAAGTCGAGTTGGTGACGCCGTTGTGCCAAATAGCCGTCCAGTTAAGAAGCGTATGTTATCTGCCATTTTTGGTGCACCAGGGAGTATGGGAGCAAACCTTATTGATCTTTCTGAGGGGTATTCTAATATTGGCGCTTACCTCATTAAGGCGGCACTGACGCTTGAGGACGATTTAGACATAATTTATAACCACGAATTGTGTGGTATGGTCGGAAATCCTGAAAAAATATTAAAAAGGCTAAAGGTCTACCATGAAACTGGTGTGAACTGGGATGAGTCTAAGGTTTTTCTATTTCCTGATATTAAACCACCGCAACCATCCCGTTGACCATTCTCAAGGAGTTTCCCCATGGATGCTACAGAGATAGCAGTTTTATATCAGCAGCTCGATTTTCTGGATGGGGATGAGGAGTTTTTGGATAAAGTCAGACCGGTAATGTTTGAGTTGGTGCTAAATCTAGAAGCTTTGCCATACTCAAGCTTCGGTAAAGGCGCGCTTCCCATGTTTAAACGCTGCATAGTCAGGCTAAATTCTTTCGAGGAAGACATTGAAACAGTGGAGCGGGAGTCATTGCTGGATGTTATTTATCGATTGGGAGAATTGGTAGGTTTAACTAGAGCTAGTGAGTTTGCTGAGGCATGGCGCGGTGATTGGTAGTAGGGTGGGTTGTGCATTTTCGATTAGATAGCTTGCTTCATGTTTGTACTTTTTTCCGAACTTTTTCTAAGCTCTTCTAAAATGTGTAAAGCAGGTGGTTGCCGACCTTGTCTCAGCCACCTGTTACCCCTGCTTTCATTGCGGCCTTTGCATGCGTTGGTAGAGTTAATTGGCATGGCTTTATAGCAATCACCTTCCGCAACATACAACAATATTTCGTTCAACTTCGCCGAAGTACTGACGACAACATCAACGTCCCGCTGCAACGCATCGGAAACGCCCTCGGTCACTTCCTGCATTTCACCATACCGTTGAAGGCAAGCTCACCGACATCAGCGCAACTGGCAGTGTGCGGGTGCACCTGCATTATGACAACCCGCTGGGTCGCCTTACCGATGTCAAACGCGTCGTCGACAACCGGGCCGTTGAACCCCTGGTGCAGCATCGCTACTGCCAAGGAGATCACTAGTCTTACGGCAGATAAAACTGGGCAACTACTCAAGGAAGACCGGATTAGAGAGGCAGGTGGTATTTTTGTAAGGGAGCCATGGACGAAAAAGCTTATTGCAGTTTCTGATGTGTCTACTGTTATACGAGCGAAATAGAGGTATTATTGTGGTGGATTTAAATTTTACGTTATGTAGTGTTCCTATGCTGCTTAGCCGAAACAAAAGCAAAGAATACCAAGAGCGAATGGTCTTAAAGCTCGCAGTGTTGCTGGGTTTTTTAAAAGGCAATAATTTAATATTTAATAATCCTTTTAAATTAGATGGAAGTTTGGATCTTGAGTATATTTTGAAAAAAAACGATGCTGCGCCTGAATGTGTTGAACTTTTCAAGAAAGTAATTCCTGGTTGGTTATCGTATTTAGATAAAGAAGGGGATATAAATAACACCAATCGACTATCGCAGGGCTTGAAAAAGCTAGCTTCTTAGTCAATAGAGCTGGTTTTTAGCGGTATCGCGAATTTCGCTATTTTTTTGGTGCGCTAAGCAAATTTTTAACAGTCGGTATAAGAAAAAAGGGCGAGCTGGTATGTTCGCCATAATTTTAGGTGGAATACCGGCAAGCTGGTGGACAGTGAGGAGTTCAGGCACGACGCGGCGGCGACGTATGAGGCTTGGGGGTGGTGGAGCGTCTGGACGTCAGTGCAGTCGAGCAGAATCTGCGGTTCCAGGGGCAGTATTTCGATGGTGAGACGGGGCTGCATTACAATACGTTTAGGTATTACGATCAGCAGGTTGGGCGCTTTATCACGCAGGATCCGATTGGGCTGGATGGTGGACTCAACCTTTATCGATACGTTACAAGTCCTACTGGTTGGATCGATCCTCTTGGATGGACTGGAATAGATGGAAGCGGCAGGCCGCTATCGAGCAGTCAGTATAGTGTGTGGACCAGTGTGGAAATGCCATTAGAAATTCATGCGTCTGACCGGCCGGTGCACTTCCGGTATGCAAACGAAGAGTTATACAATCGGACGTTAAAATATCCAGAGCTAAAATCCTCTCTTCCACCTGAAGTAGTGACGCATATTCAGCCTGGGCATAGAGGAGGATTTAAGCAAACCAGTCCGCCAAATCATTCTTGGCACCATAATGCTCAGACTCCTAAGGATATCGAGTTGATACCTAGAGCTCAGCATCAGGCGGCCGGACTGGTACAGCAAAGCCTCCATCCTAATCAGTGGGTGGCTTCAAAAAATTGCAAAACTCTGCGTGTTGAGGTGAGTATGAAAACCTATAGTATTAGAGAAGTTTTAGAGGGTGTCGGGCAGATGCCAGAGACATGGTTTTATTTGCCAGCTACGACATGGACGTTGGATACGAAAGGAGCATTTTCTTTAGATAGTTTGGATTTTCCGCCCGACTCAACGGATTACCTTCCTCCACAGGTAGCTAGCGAGGGATGGAAGGCATCACTTGATAAAGCATCAATTGAAGATGTGATTTCAAATCTTGAACAGCAGTTGCCTAGCCCAACAATTGACGAGTATTTTGAAGCGTTTAAGTTTTACTTTGAAAATGATGCGTTCATTGTTTTATAAATTTTTCAGTTTTTAGAAGCAAGAGCAATGCGCTTGCTCGATAGTGGCAGCGCAGCTCTTTGAAGCTCATTAAGACACATCTTGATTTGATTAGGCTGCGTGAGTTGGGCGTCCCGCTAGGGCTAAAGACGACAACAACCCTGTCCCGCTACAATGCATCGAGAATGCCCTCGGTCACTTCCTGCATTTCACCCGCAAAGTCGACGGCACGCTTATGGGGGCAAAGACGCAGTAGGGATTTCACAATCTAAAGGCTGGCTAAAGGGACGTGCCCCAAGCACATCAAGTTCAACTTGTTAAAACTGGTGGTTCTATGAAAAATTTTTCTCTGATGCATCCTGGTTTGCAGTTGAAGTCTGCAGATATTTCTCGGCTTGAAAAAGATATTGGCTTTAGTTTGCCGAGTTCATTTAAAGCGCTTTACTTTGTAAGTAATGGTGGTGTTCCTAATTGCAGTTGGGTTATCACGGACGATGGTTACGATCCGATGCAGGTTGCTGACTTTAAAAATGTATATGCGGATGGGGCGGGAAATCCGGATGACACACAGTTCATTGGTGGATGCTACAAGCTTATGTGTGAGCGCCAAATAATTCCTCATACGCTACTTCCGTTTGCGGTCGATGATGGAGGTAACTTTTTTTGTTTGGATTTGTTGAGTGGTGCCGTCATGTTTTACGCGGTTGATACTTTTCGTTCCGATGTAAGCATGGCTGCGAATCAAGTTGCTGCACAAAAAATAATCGCGATATCTTTCGAAGGTTTTATTGAGGGGCTGGAGTATGAGTCTGGTCTGTAGTTCTGTGACAGTCGCGACGCTAACGTTATTTTTGGGGGGGTAGTGAGTTTTTAAAACTGTGCAAAATAATTTTATATGTTAACCGAAAGTGGTCATGGTGAAGTAATAAGTGCCTTGTCTCGGATTGGTGGTTTTATAAGGTTTTGCGGGGTTGTTAGCGCTATCACATAAATTTCTGCGACTTCTATGCATGCTTTATATTCTTTAATAACTCATACTGCAGAGCGGCTGCCAACCTTGTCTCAGCTGCCTACTAATTTTAATTTTGTGGGCTGCCTTGGGGCTTTCCAGGTGCTGCCTGCGACAGGATCCGATTGGGTTGCTAGGTGGGTTTAATCTCTATGGCTATGCAAAAAACTCGACGAGTTGGGTGGACCCACTGGGTAGGTGTTCAAGCGCTTTAGCTAGTTCGACCTTGTAAATCGATCTCCATAAAGAATTGCAAATTGATTCATTGCTATCTTCCTGTCGTGCGCTGCGCTACCCAGTTGGCAGTGATGTTTTGCAGTGCCAGCCGAATCAGTTTCGTTGCGGCATCGTCGGTCGGGAAGTGGCCTCTGGTTTTGATGATCTAGCGTAAATACGATCCCGCCGGCGAACTGACCCGCACCCTCGACAAACTGCGCGGCGAGATCAAGTACGAGTACGAAGCCAACGGCCAGTTGCACAGCCGTGACACCGGCAAGTTGGTGGACAGTGAAGAGTTCAGGTACGACGCGGCGGCGAACCGGTTGAACTTCAACACCAGTCAGTTTGATCACGTCAAAGACAACCTTATCAAGCAGTGGCGGGATCAGGAGTACACCTACGATGCGTGGGGCAATCTGATTGAAAAACGCAGTGGGATGAGCAGGCTGCAGACGTCCAGTTATGACGGTGAGAATCGGCTGGTTAAGGCTGAGACGTTGGTGGGCGGGAAGCTGGAAAGTAGTGGCGCTTATCGTTATGACAGCCTGGGACGGCGTGTGGACAAGGTGTCAGCGGTCAACGGCGTTACCGAACAGAAGAATTTTCTGTGGCAGGGATTGCGCGTGTTGCGCGAGGAAACGCCGGGGCAGAGTAGCCTCTACATTTACGAGCCGGGGAGTTATGCGCCGTTAGCGCGGGTGGATCAGGAAGAGGGTGGGGAGCAGACGCTTTATTACTTCCATACCGACCAGATTGGTACGCCGCTGGAGATGACGGACCGGGAAGGGCAGATCTTCTGGCAGGCGACGTACGAGGCGTGGGGTTCGGTAGAAAAGCTTGAAGTGAACGAAGTCGAGCAGAATCTGCGGTTTCAGGGGCAGTATTTCGACGACGAGACAGGACTGCACTACAACACGTTTCGGTATTACGATCCGGAGGTGGGGCGGTTTGTTACGCAGGATCCGATTGGGTTGGCTGGCGGTAACAACCTCTAAATATGCACCGAGCGCAGTCGGATGGGTCGATCCATTAGGGCTTTGTTCCAAAGCGTTAAGTAACAATATGACTAAGGGTGGAACTCCGCGACCTTTAAACTCCGCCGCTCATCATATTGTTGGCGATACCGCTAAGCTAGCAGCTCCTGCGAGAGCGGTATTGGCAAAGCATGATATTCATGTAGATGATGCGGTTAATGGAGCGTTTCTGCCTAACCGTAATAATGTAGACTCCGGCGTTTCAGGGATTTTGCATAATGGTAAGCATCCAAATTCTTACTTCGAGAGTGTTAATCAGCTCATTATTAGTGCAGATAAGGCCGGTGGTAAGCCAATGGTGTTGAAAACCATTGATAGAATTCGTAATACATTACTTGCAAGTCCGCGCGATGCGCAGTGGTCCGGATTATTTGGGTGATTTATGAAGTTTTATTCGATAACGCAAAATGACAAATACAAAACTCTGATTGATGCGGATCAAGTGGGAGGTCTGCAGGACTTTGCTACAAAGCTAGCGTACGGTGAGACCAGCTTGGAGTCTGATGGTCGAGAGTATCGCATCGTATATAACAGCGATGATAAAAAAAAGGCAGCACTTTCGGACTTTCATACCTTTTTCAGACCTGTCCTGGTGGTCTCGGAAAAAGCATATGCAGAGCTTGGCTTTTTGCGCGTTCTCCCTCGCATTAAGATATCCGGCCCGCGTGTTGAGGACGTGGCATTATATATTACGGAATTGCTTCCAGATGTATTTGATTTTGAAAAATCCGATTATGATAAAGGGGAGGGCGGATATGTGGTTTATAAGGCTGTTTTAAAAATTCCAGAAAGTTACAGGGGCGAAATATTTCGTATTTCTGAAAGCCCGCAATTATTATATGTAAGCCAAGTGTTCAAGGATGCTGTTGAGTCAAGTGGTCTTAAAGGACTTAATTTTAGAGAGGTTGAACGGAGTGATATCGGCGGTTGTTCTGATTAAGCACGCTATCGAAGGCACAATCGTCTCATATGACTATGAGTTGGACAGCTAACAGGCACTATCGCGAGTGGCCAAAGCTGATGGGCGAAGAAAGTGGTGGTAATGTCTGTCTATAATAGGAGCGTGTTATGAAGGAGTATAAAGGTTTTGCTAGTCTGTTGGATAACATCGATCGCCTACCCGATGTTGGCTGGCTGTTCGTTGATTCTACGATGGATAGAGCGTCAAAGGACTCTGTAAAGTCTGCTGTATTTCATACTGCGGAAGATGATGCGGAAGAGGTTTTTTTGTAAATTCTAAGCGCGTATTTGTTGAATGTCCAACGATGCTGGATATAAAAAGAGTCGTAGATAAGCGAGAAAGTACGGCCGACTTAGAAACATATTTGGAAGCAGTTTTGTATTATCATTATTAATGATGATTTCAAAGAGTTCAATACTTAGCCGCTGGGTAGAGATCAGCGATTGAGTCGCCTATTTTCGGCCTGTTTTGGGGAGGGCAAATTCCGCAATGGTTGGTTTTGCTAATCGACAACCGCTCTTATAAAATTTTCAAAAATATTAAGCGGCTGGAAACATTGTCTCGTTCTTTTTTGCAACGGAAAAAAAGGATTGTCTTTTACTAATCTGCGTGATGTTCTAATGGGGTCAGAAATGCGTTGGTGAGGATTTTTATGAGCTTGGATCAAAAATCTGTAACCGCCATTTTTAATGAGTTGTTTGGCAAGAATCTTGAGCAGTATGTGGAGTCGTTGAGTAAGCCGCTCAATAATGATAGTGACCCTTATGCAAAAGCCAGGAATGCTTTGGCTACGTTGAACCATGATTCCAAGGCGGATCTTACAATCAACCTTCGAAAAGATTTGCACGAGCTGACTTGGACATATAAAAAACCTTTAGTGAAAGGGCTCACGGAAAGGCAGTATTTGGCACGAGATGCAGCTGACGTTAGAGGCATCCTAAAAAAACGCTGGCTATAGCAGGCAAGTAGTTAATAGGCAGGTTGGCGAATTAATAAAGCAAAACAAAGAACTTTGGAAGACTTTAGGGCAATAATATGAACACTAACGAAGCTATAAATTTTTTGTCTAAGCATCAGCCAATGCCAGCAGACTCTGCTTTGACTCAAGAAATAATCGATCAATACGACAATGTTAGAAAGTATTTCATTCAACACCCTGATATTAAAGCGATCCCGTTTTTCTTAAGGTCGTTCGGTGATGGTAATGGCTGGGGGGTTTATCAAGTTGTCGAAGATTTTTTTTATAGATGTCCGCACGATGAGGTTGTATTGGCTATCAAAACAGTTTTGGAAGATGAAACTATTCCAGATAGTGTTCGCTACTGGACCACTCAAGCTGCTGCAGCATTTTCGGATAATATTTTACGCAGAGGGATTTCATTGTCGCTGGCTTCAGCGAATGAAGACATTAAGGAGGCAGCTTTATTGGCCCTTGAAGTGTTAGATGGAAGTTGATTTTTTTTGGTTCGGATTGTTAAAGACAAAACCTTCCATGTTTTCACCCCTGAAGGACATCGGACCAAGCCCGTTTTCACTGGTGGTGGGGCGCTCCCGAGTCGAGCCGGAGCCGATCTCGAAAGCATGGCTTAACAAATACTGGGTGAGCTGAAAAAGCCCTTGTCGCATATCGAGTGGATCGAACCGGTCACACCGGCCGAGGTGGCTCACATTGCCCGATGGCAATACCGTCAAGCTCAAGTACGACGAGTACGCTCGGCTGGTCGAAGAAACTGATCCGCTCGGGCGCAAGATCAAATACCAGCACCACCACCTGACCACCCTGGTCACGCAGGTGATTACCCTGACGGCAGCACCTGGAAAGCCCGCTACGACGCCAAGGGCAACCTCATCGCCGAAGTCGATGCGTTGGGCAATAAGACCGAATACCTCAACAGCGATGACGGTCTGCCGCACACCATCATCGACGCCACGCACAAGTCAAAATACCTGTGGTGGAACACCCTGGCCCAGGTCGAACGTTTCCAGGATTGCTCGGGCAAAAACACCCGGTACCGCTTCGACGAACGCCATCACCTGATCGCCGTCACCGATGCCCTGAACCAGACCACCACCCTGGAACGCAAACCCGACGGCGAAGTGCTGCGCATCCAGCACCCGGAGGGCAGCGCCGAGTCGTTTACCTACAACGCCCTCGGCCAGGTGCTGACGCACACCGACGGCAAAGGCCAGACCACGCGCCTACTGCGCACCGCTCGCGGCCTGCCGAGCAGCCGCCAGGACGCCAAAGGCCAGCGCATCCGCTATGAATACGACCAGGCCATCCGCCTGACCGCGCTGGTCAACGAAAACAACGCGGCGTACCAGTTTGCCTACGACGCGTCCGACCGCTTGGTCGAAGAAAAACGCATCGACAATCTGACCCGCCAGTTCAGCTACAACCTCGGCGGGCACCTGACACGGGTCAACGAAATCGGCTACGGCGAACGCGCCGAACGACAACAACGACAGACCGAATTCGAACGCGATTCCATCGGCCGCCTACTGGCCAAACTCAACGCGGACGCGCGCCAGGACTACACCTACGACGACGCAGACCGTTTGCTGACCATCGAACGCCTGCCCACCGCCCACGGCAAAAAACTCGGCGTCAGCGAAGAGACACTCGATTTCTCCTACGACCTGCTGGGCCGCCTGATCAAGGAAACCACGCCGCAAGGCGCTCTGTCCTACGACTACGATCCGCTGAGCAACCTGACCACGCTGACCCTGCCCACCGGCCAACACCTGAACCACCTGTATTACGGCAGCGGCCACCTGCACCAGCTCAACCTCGACGGCCAACTCATCAGCGACATGGAACGCGACGACCTGCACCGCGAAGTCCTGCGCACCCAAGGCCAGCTCACCAGTTGCTTCGGCTACGACGCCATGGGCCGCAAAGCCTGGCAGTTCGCCTCGAGCCTGCCGGCGGAAAAACTCTCGCAACTGCACAACCCCGGCATCCAGCCCGAACTGCTGGTGGAGCACGCCTACAACCCGATCCACCGCCGCCACCAGTACGACCCGGCCGGCGAACTCACCCGCACCCTCGACAAATTGTGCGGCGAGATCAAGTACGAGTACGAAGCCAACGGCCAGTTGCACAGCCGTGATACCGGCAAGTTGGTGGACAGTGAAGAGTTCCGCTACGACGCGGCGGCGAACCGGTTGAACTTCAACACCAGCCAGTTTGATCACGTGAAAGACAACCGGATCAAGCAATGGCGGGATCAGGAATATACCTACGATGCGTGGGGCAACCTGATTGAAAAGCGTAGTGGGATGAGCCGGCTGCAGACGTTCAGTTACGACTGTGAAAATCGGTTGGTTAAAGCTGAGACCTTGGTGGGCGGCAAGCTGGAAAGTACCGGGGCTTATCGCTACGACAGTCTCGGACGACGTGTTGCCAAGGTGTCGGAGGTCAACGGGGTCACCGAGCAGAAGCATTTTCTGTGGCAGGGCTTGCGCATGTTGCGTGAGGAAACGCCGGGGCAGAGTAGCCTCTACATTTACGAGCCGGGTAGTTATGCGCCGTTGGCGCGGGTGGATCAGGCCGAGGGTGGGGAGCAGACGCTTTATTACTTCCATACCGACCAGATTGGTACGCCGTTGGAGATGACGGACCGGGAAGGGCAGATCGTCTGGCAGGCGACGTACAAAGCCTGGGGCGCCCTCGAAACGCTGGCGGTGAATGAGGTAGAGCAGAACCTGAGGTTCCAAGGGCAGTATTTTGATGATGAGACGGGGCTGCACTACAACACGTTTCGGTATTACGATCCGGAGGTGGGGCGGTTTGTTACGCAGGATCCGATTGGGTTAGACGGGGGTATTAACCTCTATCAGTACGCACCAAACGCTAATACATGGATTGACCCTTGGGGATGGGCATATAAAGGGGTTGATTTTACTGGGTCACCTGATTTGTTCCCCGTTTCGGGCAGTCAGAAGAATATTGTGAGCATCACGATGCAAGGTGCAAGGGGGCGAGATTTCACCCAAGCCTACAAAGAGGCAGGCATAAAAGCGTCTGCGGCAGATGATTATACTTGGCACCATGTTGATGATTTTGATCCGAAAACTGGTAAAACCACTATGCAATTGGTGAAAACAACGGCACACGAAGCAACCTTCCCACATGGTGGATCTGTTGCGCAATTTGAAAAACACTTCGGTTTACCTTCCGGAGCGTACGGTACTACTGATGCTGTGGGCGTTTCTCAATCTAAAGGATGGCTTAAAGGGCGCGCACCTAAGCTTGCTTCATCGACTTGTTAAATAGGAGTTTTAAATGGTTTTAATTCAACTGTCTAAATCTGAGCCGGCTATTGATATATCTGACTTGGAGTTTCTAGAGAGTAGTATCGGGTATTCGTTGCCGGAGCCCGTTAGAAAATTTTATCTGGGACAAAATGGTGGGGTCGCAGATAAAGATTGGTGGGACAGCGGTGATGAATACGAGCCTGTAAGAGTAAAGAAATTCAAATCAGTCGCAAAATTCGGTGCGGATGACGCTGCAGACACAAAATTTCTGGGTGGTTGCTATGCGGCTATGACCTTAAAAAATGTTATTCCGCAAACCCTGCTTCCTTTTGCTATTGACGATGGAGGAAACTTTTTTTGCTTAGATTTAACTGATGGAAATATTTGCTTTTATGCCAATGATATATTTGATCCAAACAGTAGTTTTTCCACGAATCATGCCAAGGCTTATCGATGGCTCGCGAGTTCTTTCCAGGATTTTATAGAAGGATTGAAAGATGAGTCGGACGTTGATATTTAAATAATATTTGATTCGTTCAGGGAGTTGTTGGTTGATTTGCATTTCAGGCTCCAAGAACCTTAATCTATCGGTTGGGGGATACGTCGTAACGGTGAAGTGTTCGCGCCTTGAGTAATTGGCTTAGCCGGATTCTAACGCATATCGATGCTGACAGCGGCAAGAAGCTAGGGGGCGACGACGAGACACTTGAATTCTCCTACGACTTGCAGGGCCGCTTGATCAAAGAGATCACGCCTCAAGGCGCCTTGTCTTACGACTACGATCCGCTGAGCAACCTGACCACGCTGACCCTGCCGACTGGTCAGCACCTGAACCACCTGTATTACGGCAGCGGCCACCTGCACCAGCTCAACCTCGACGGCCAGCTCATCAGCGATATGGAACGCGACGACCTGCACCGCGAAGTCCTGCGCACCCAGGGCCAGCTCACCAGCTGCTACGGCTACGACGCCATGGGCCGCAAAGCCTGGCAATTCGCCTCGAGCCTGCCGGCGGAAAAACTCTCGCAACTGCACAACCCCGGGATCCAGCCCGACCTGCTGGTGGAGCACGCCTACAACCCGATCCACCGCCGTCACCAATATGACCCGGCCGGCGAACTGACCCGCACCCTCGATAAGTTGCGCGGCGAGATCAAGTACGACTACGAAGCCAACGGTCAACTGCACAGCCGTGATACCGGCAAGCTGGTGGACAGTGAAGAGTTCAGGTACGACGCGGCGGCGAATCGCCTGAACTTCAACACCAGTCAGTTTGATCACGTCAAAGACAACCGGATCAAGCAGTGGCGGGATCAGGAATATACCTACGATGCGTGGGGCAACCTGATTGAGAAGCGCAGTGGAATGAACCGGCTGCAGACGTCCAGTTATGACGCTGAGAATCGACTGGTCAAGGCTGAAACGTTGGTCAACGGCAAGCTGGAAAGTAGGGGCGCCTATCGCTATGACAGCCTGGGACGGCGTGTGGCCAAGGTGTCAGCGGTCAACGGGGTTACCGAACAGAAGCATTTTCTGTGGCAAGGCTTGCGCATGCTGCGCGAGGAAACGCCGGGGCAGAGCAGCCTGTACATTTACGAGCCAGGGAGCTATGCACCTTTAGCCAGAGTCGATCAGAGCGAAGGGGAAGAACAGAAGCTCTACTACTTTCATACCGACCAGATTGGTACGCCGTTGGAGATGACTGACCGGGAAGGGCAGATCGTCTGGCAGGCGACGTACGAGGCGTGGGGCTCGCTGGAGCGGTTGGACGTCAACGAAGTCGAACAGAATCTGCGCTTTCAGGGGCAGTATTTCGACGACGAGACGGGCTGCACTACAACACGTTCCGGTATTACGATCCGGAGGTGGGGCGGTTTGTTACGCAGGATCCGATTGGGTTGTTGGGTGGGTACAACCTTTACGCTTACGTGTCTAATTCAACTGGTTGGATTGACCCATATGGCTTGTCGCCTAGCCAGCAACTTGCAAGTGCTATGGCTAGAGCTGGGAACACGGTTCCTAGTGGATACGCAGCGCACCATTTGATTCCTACTAATGTGATCAATAAATCCAATTTGATTCAAGAAGCGATTAAGAGGGGAATATATAATCCGAATGGCGCTAGTAACGGATCGGCACTGCCAACTACCTCAGCGGAATCTCTTTCGAGTGGTAAACCTCTTCACAGTGGCGGGCATTTAGGATCTTACTATGACGCGGCGCGTAACCGGATTTTAATGGCTGAACAAAAAATCGGTAGTCTGGCACAAGCATCTGATAGCCAAATTCTTAAGAAAATTGGTGCCGTAGAACGCAGTATGAAAATGAGCTTAGGCGCTGATAATTTGCGCTTACAAAATACGAACCCGAGACCTAAAGGTACTCGCTCGACTTGTTAGGGGATGTGACATGCAATACTATATTCTTCGACATGAGGAATTATCTGGTGGATTTATTGACGGTGACGTGCAGTTCTTTCCCGCGCTTCCAGATTACTATCAGGTAGGTAAAAAAATATTTGTGCCTGAGACTAAGGTTAGCCTTGTTTTGGATAAACGTGTAAAAAAAATCAAATCCGATTTTTTTATTACAACTTGTGGCGCATTTTTTGTTTCAGAGCAAATGAAAAGCGTGATAGCGGAGAGTAAATTTGACTCGGAGTTTTTCCCCGTGGATGCTACGTATTTCAGCGGAAAAACTACGGAGAAAAGATATTTTTTAATCCATGCTAATAGCAAAGTGGCATGCTTTGATTATCTCAATTCTGAATACTCCGGAAAGTCTATGGTTTTAGGTAGGCTTGCCAATGGCGAGCTCTCAGATGATTATAAGGTTAGGGGTATAAAAAAACTTTGCGTCGAAGAACAGCAAGTTGCGGAGTTGGATTTTTTCTTTGTTGATAAAGTTATATGGATTGATCCTTTGATTTCTGAGGCGCTTTTGAGTGCTGCGAAGATAAAAGGTCTTCGATTAAATATCCAAAAAATTTGCTAAAAGACTTTTGAGTTACAGTGTTTTCTGATCTTTTAAGTTATTTCACAATTGATTAGATCAAGTGCCTGCCAAGTAGTTTGCTGACTTCCGATGGTGTGAGCCAGAGTGCCAACGGCCGGCTCATCTATTTCGCCTGCGATGCTATGGATTGTCTGATCGGAAACCCTCCCATAAGAATTCCTGTGGCAAGGCCTGCGCATGCTGCGTGAAGAGGCGCCTGGGCAGAGCATTCTGTATGTCTATGAGCTGGCGGTTACGCGCCGCTGGCCGTGTTGATCAAAGCGAAAGGGAAGAGCTGAAGCTTTACTACTTCCACACCGAGCAGATCGGCACGCCGCTGGAAATGACTGACGCTGACGGAAGCATTGTCTGGCAAGCGACGTACAAGGCGTGGGTTCCATCGAGACGCTGGCGGTGAACGAGGTTGAGCAGAATCTGAGGTTTCAGGGGCAGTACTTCGACGACAAAACGGGGCTGCGCTACAATACTTTTTCGGCATTACGATCCGGACCTGGGGCGGTTTATTACGCAGGATCCGATTGGACTGGTGGGTGGGGATAACCTATACCAATATGCTCCAAACTCTATCGGCTGGACTGACCCTTGGGGCTGGAGTTGCAACCGTCCGGGCGGCGATAAGGCTGGTGATGTTGATACTCACGGTAACTTGTCACCCGGCGTTAACAGAGCGTCGGGTCAAAAGAATATTTCGGAAGATAAACTCGTGCAGTCGCAGCACTTTATCCAAGATGAGTGGGCAAAAAGAAACGTTACTGGATACAAGAGAAATGATGCACCTGCTGTTCTTCTGATAAATTCCTCGGGTAAGTCTCATGCTGTTGTCTCATCCCTTCAGCGAACTAGGCGTTGGCTTTCTGGATTTGATGGGACTATCAAGGAGGAGTTTGGAACAGCATGCAAAGAACTACTTGATGCAGGTGTTAATTCTGGTGCAGCTAAAAAGTCGCAAGCAAGTCATACAAATATTTTGATTTGCTAGGGGGCGTTTGAATGACTATAAAATATACAGAAACAAAACACGCCGCATCAGCGAAATCCTTAGCTTACATTATACAAGCGCTCGGAGTAGATAGAGGCGCCTGGATTGTAAAATTTTGGTCACGCTACGACGGTGCATTGCTTAATGATCAAGTTTTGTTGTACCCAACAAATGACATGGTTGAACGCAATCAAACGTATGAAATAGGCGTCAATTTTCCAGAGCAGGTTTTGATAGGCGATGACTCTGGAGGCAGACTTATTTTAATTGATAAAGCTATTTCAGATGTTTTCTATCTAATCGATTCTGGTGATCCACTCTTAGAGGGTGCCGTGATATTTCATTCGATTGACGAGCTGATTGATAATATTTCTGACGAGGAAACTGATCTGTCGGCTACGTTTAATATAGTGGCTAGTGCGAGCGGCAAACCAACTCCACAAGAAATGCTGGCTATCAAGAAAGGGCTGGGATTAAGTTTTTCAATAACAGATCTGAAGGAGAAGCTTGAGAAGAGAAATGAGATAATTCTATCGGATGTTAAGATTGTTAAATATGAAGCGATAGTGATGGCGTACAGCCATCTAATTCGGTTTGACTCATAGTGAGTGCGAATTGATGATTTTATAAGTTGATTGCAGTATGAGGAGTGTGAATTTATAGCCTAAAGTATTGTGTACTGGACTGTTTTTTCCATAAGTGCGTGCTACGCCATTTTGTTCTTTAATAAATCGAGTTCGGGAGTGGCGGTGAGTATTTTTCTGCCACTCTCAACATCCTTGCCGATTAGCCCCACGGCAGCACCTGGAATGCCCGCTACGACGCCAAGGGCAACCTCATCGCCGAAGTCGATGCGTTGGGCAACAAAACCGAATACCTCAACAGCGATGACGGCCTGCCGCACACCCTCATCGACGCCACCCAAGAGTCCAAATACCTGTGGTGGAACACCCAGGCGCAGGTCGAACGCTTCCAGGATTGCTCGGGCAAAAGGATCGAACCGGTCACACCTGTAAAGGTCGCGGGCGTAGATGCGCGGCGTGTCGAATTTCGCTGGCGGCAACAGGGGCAACCAGTTCATCAGCTGCAATTGATTTTTCTGCATCAAGATGAGCATCAACAAGCCATTGCTCATGCAAATAACGGGGACCAGCAACAACCCGAAAGGCATGACTTCCGAAGAGCGCCGTCAGTTTGAAGCATTGGTTGAGACGCTTGAGTTGCGCTCCCTACCTGAAGTCGACATGGAGGAGATCGTCGACGAGGTTCTGCCTTCATGAGCGAAGCCGCGGCGCGCCTGGACGACCCGATTGAGCATTCGAGCGCGTTAGGTGGGCTGTTAGCCGGGCTTGCGATTGGCGCTGGTGCAGTGTTGGTAGGTATTGCCATTGTCGGCACAGGCGGCCTGGGTGCAGTCGCACTGTGTGCGATGGTCGGCGCCGGGGCCGCGACCGGTGCGGGAATAGGGCAATTGTTCGGTAGCCTCTCATTTGCCAGGCATGGTGCAGGACAAATCAAGACGGGCTCTGGAAATGTCTTTATCAATAGTAAAGCCGCCGCTAGAGCTCACGTAGATACCGTCGTGTGTGACCAGCATGGCCCCGCTCCTCAAACTCTGGCGCAGGGTAGCGACTCTGTTTATATCAACGGCCAGCCTGCTGCGCGCGCTGGAGATAAAACTGTCTGTGACGGCAAGATCAGTGCTGGTTCTGGGAACGTTTTTATTGGCGGCGGGACTGAGACTACGGATGCAATTGATCCAGAAGTTCCTGAGTGGTTAGAACGAGCAGTTCTTATCGTCGGTTTGGCCAGTGCTTTTGTGTTGGCAAGCCCGGTAATCGTAATCGCAGGCCTTGTCGGTGGGATCGCGGGTGGGTTGGCGGGGAACTGGGCTGGCGGTGAACTTTTTGGTCAAGGTTCAAATGGCCAGAAGCTCATGGCGTTTGGTGGTGCGTTGCTTGGGGGTGGGCTGGGGGCGAAAGGCGGGAAGTGGTTTGATGCGCGGTATGAAGTTAAGGTTCAGGGGTTGGGGTCGAATCTTGGGAATGTGAAGATTGTTAAAAAACCTATCTTACCTGCGAAGACTGATAAAGTATCTCCTGAGCTTTATAAAGATCTAAGAGCTAAGACTCCCAGCGCAGCAATACGGAAAGCTGCAAACAAAGATGTAGTTCTTCCAATGAAGGATCCAGCCCTTCCAGGTTTGCAAGTGACTAAATCTTTGCACGCAGATCATATCGTTCCAATGAAGACTATAACGGAGATGAATGGCTTCTCTAAGCTAACCTTTGCTGATCAGATTAATGTTCTAAATTATGAAAAGAACTTCCAAGGGTTAAGTGAGGTAGAAAACACATCAAAAGGGGCCAGGTCCTTCGGTGAGTGGGTGAGTTACAAAAAAGGTGGAATTGATGTTGATCCGGCGTTAGATCTAGTATGATCGACAAAGCTGCCACACTGGAACCTGAGATCCAGCAGCATATTGCCAATTTGTTGTCAGGGTATTAGTGGGGTGCGTTATATGAGAAATATTGATGACCTTAAGAAAAGAATCGCTGAAGAACTTCAAGGCTACAACATTTATTTTTCCCCTGAGAGCGTTCCAAAAAGTATTGAGTTTCCATTTGCGTGGAGAAATTTTGGTTTTGTGGATGGTAAAAGCTCTCGTATTCCCGATACGTGGGATCTCTTTGCAGAGCGCTTGCCGTGGGTAACCTTTTGGTTGGATAAGTGTGTTTTAGGAACTTTTTTGGCTGTTAGTGATAAGCCTTATTTGTTGTATGTTTATCTTGAAGATAATGAGCTTAATTTTTATATCGGAGGTGTTCCGATTGAAGGTGATGGCGTTTGGAGTGGGAAGCTTGCCTATTTGAATGGCGACTTGAAGCAGTTTTATCGTACATTACATGATGGCTTCGGTTTTTACATCGGTTGTACTATGGGGCCGTCGCGCGCAGAAGACTTTGTGTGGATAGAGGATCTGTGCGATGAAGCCATACCTAGCTTACCGAGCTTAGTAGGCTTTTTCTCAAGCGGTGCTGGTGACTATTTAGCTATTGAACTGAAATCCTCGGTTGATGAAGCTTATATTTGGTGGCATGAAAAACCAGAGTTCCCAGATAAAAATATAAATATGTGGGATGTTATGGATGCTTGGATGTCTATTTTTCTAGAGAACTCTGACTCTAACGAGATTATGTACGTTTAGTTTGTTCACTGCGCTGCTTATATCGATGGGCTAGTTGGTGGTGACGTGGACTGTGGTTTTTAACCAAGTATGGTGCTGACAAAATTTTAGACTTCGTACGACGAAATTATTATGTTTACAACGACTGCCAGCCCCCAGTCGACGTCACCAACGTGATGAACCAGACCACCACCCTGCAACGAAAACCCGATGGCGAAGTGCTGCGCATCCAGCACCCGGACGGCAGCGCCGAGTCGTTTACCTACAACGCCCTCGGCCAGGTGCTGACGCACACCGACGGCAAAGGCCAGACCACGCGCCTGCTGCGCACCGCTCGAGGTCTGCCGAGCAGCCGCCAGGACGCCAAAGGCCAGCGCATCCGCTACGAATACGACCAGGCCATCCGCCTGACCGCGCTGGTCAACGAGAACAACGCGGCTTACCAGTTTGCCTACGACGCGTCCGATCGCCTGATCGAAGAAAAACGCATCGACAACTTGACCCGCCGGTTCAGCTACAACCTGGGCGGGCACCTGACGCGGGTTGACGAAATCGGCTACGGCGAGCGCGCCGAACGCCCACAGCGCACCTCGGAATTTGAGCGCGACCCCATCGGCCGACTGTTGGCCAAACTCAACGCCGATGCCCGCCAGGACTACACCTACGACGACGCAGACCGCTTGCTGTCCATCGAACGCCTACCCACCGCCCACGGCAAAAAACTCGGCGTCAGTGAAGAGAAACTCGATTTCGCCTACGACCTGCTGGGCCGTCTGATCAAAGAGACCACGCCGCAAGGCGCCTTGTCCTACGACTACGATCCGCTGAGCAACCTGACCACGCTGACCCTGCCGACCGGCCAACACCTGAACCACCTGTATTACGGCAGCGGCCACCTGCACCAGCTCAACCTCGACGGCCAACTGATCAGCGACATGGAGCGCGATGACCTGCACCGCGAGGTGTTACGCACCCAGGGCACGCTCACCAGTTGTTTTGGCTACGACGCCATGGGCCGCAAGGCCTGGCAGTTCGCCTCGACCTTGCCGGCGGAAAAACTCTCGCAACTGCACAACCCCGGCATCCAGCCCGAACTGCTGGTGGAGCACGCCTACAACCCGATCCACCGCCGTCATCAATACGACCCCGCCGGTGAACTGACCCGCACCCTCGACAAACTGTGCGGCGAGATCAAGTACGAGTACGAAGCCAACGGCCAGTTGCACAGCCGTGACACCGGCAAGTTGGTGGACAGTGAAGAGTTCCGCTACGACGCGGCGGCGAACCGGCTGAACTTCAACACCAGTCAGTTTGATCACGTGAAGGACAACCGGATCAAGCAGTGGCGGGATCAGGAATATACCTACGATGCGTGGGGCAATCTGATTGAAAAACGCAGTGGGATGAGCAGGCTGCAGACGTTCAGTTATGACTGTGAGAATCGGCTGGTTAAGGCTGAGACGTTGGTGGGCGGGAAGCTGGGAAGCAGCGGCGCCTATCGCTATGACAGCCTGGGACGGCGTGTGGCCAAGGTGTCAGCGGTCAACGGGGTTACCGAACAGAAGCATTTTCTGTGGCAAGGCTTGCGGATGTTGCGCGAGGAAACGCCGGGGCAGAGTAGCCTCTACATTTACGAGCCGGGGAGTTATGCGCCGTTAGCGCGGGTGGATCAGGAAGAGGGTGGGGAGCAGACGCTTTATTACTTCCATACCGACCAGATTGGTACGCCGCTGGAGATGACGGACCGGGAAGGGCAGATCGTCTGGCAAGCGACGTACAAGGCGTGGGGCTCGGTAGAAAAGCTTGAAGTGAACGAGGTCGAACAGAATTTGCGGTTTCAGGGGCAGTATTTCGACGATGAGACGGGGCTGCACTACTGGACTTGCCCCTACAAAACCGGACACCAACTCCCCGTTAAATTGATGCTGCCGCTAAGCGCCTGAACTCCCTCGGAGAGCGATAGTTCAAGGCGCTGTGTGGATGCTGCTCGTTGTAGTGCTCGAAGGCAATTGCCAAGTTACGCAGCGCCGTTTCTCGATCCGGCTTGGGCATGTGCGCCACGTAATCACGCTTGATCGTCTTCACGAAACTCTCGGCCATGCCATTACTCTGTGGGCTACGCACCGGGGTGGTCACCGGCTGCAAGCCGATCTGTCGAGCAAACAGGCGCGTCTGTTCGGCGGTGTAGGCCGAACCGTTATCGCTGAGCCACTGCACCGGCGTTGCAGGCCGTTGATCACCGAAGCACTTCTCCACACTTTCCAGCATCAAGTCGCGGATGTCATCGCCGCTGTACCCGGTCGGGCTCGCGACCCAGCCGATCGCTTCGCGATCACAGCAGTCTAGGGCGAAGGTCACGCTCAGTTTGGCGCCGTCCTCGCAACGGAACTCAAAGCCGTCCGAGCACCAACGCGTATCGCTGGTTTCCACGGCAATACGGCCTTCGTGCCGACGCGGCACGCCGGGCTGTTTGATCCGGCGTTCAAGCAGCAAATTGTGATCACGCATGACCCGGTAAACCCGCTTCACGTTGATCGCGGGCAGCGACCGCTTTTCACGTGCACGACGCAGCAATCCCCAGACCCGACGGTAGCCATAGCTGGGCAGCTCGCTGACCTGTTGCTGGATTTCGACCACCAGCGCAGTATCGTCCACAGGCCTGCTTCGCCGTACTTTGGGTGATACCGATTGCTTGATTTGAACCGTTAATTGCGAGCGCGCCACACCGAGACATTCGCTGACCAGCTTCACTGGTCGTCCCCCGGCAACAAGGGTGAGTGCGCAATCCATTTTCGCGATCGGGCGATCTCCACGGCCTCTTTGAGGATTTCGGCTGCCATCGTTTTCTTGCCCAGCATCCGTTGCAGTTCACGGATCTGCTTGAGCGCATCGCTCAGCTCGGAGGCCGGCACCACGGCTTCGCCTGCACTGACCGCCGACAGGCGCCGTCCTGATACAGCTTGCGCCACAGGAATAACTGGTTGGCATTGATGTCGTTGCGTCGAGCGACCACCGACACACTTTGTCCTGGCTCAAGGCTCTCGCGAACCATGGCCAGCTTTTGCTCTGAGCTCCAGCGGCGCCGCCGCTCCTGGCCCAAAAGCTCCCCACTCTTATCGTTGCTGTTAGTCATAAACATAACCGTTTGCCTATCCCTTATCGTAAGGGGGAAACGGTGTCCTGTCTTTCATGGGGCTCGTTCACAGGAAACCCTCTATTCAGTTTTTAGTGTTGATACAAAGGTAGCCAGCAAAGGATCTTTTTCAGCATTTTGCTTGTGCCTGCCGATGAAAATCCACTCGTCCTCTGTCCAAAGAATTCGTGTTGTTTTAGGTGCTTTGCAGTCAAAAACAACCTGATAGATTTTTGTTTCTCGCTGCTGGACGACGACGCATTGCTCAAGGCAAACCAACAATCGCTGCCCAGGCTCGAGTGTCGGCACATTGAGCGGGACACACATCTTAATTTCTGTTTTTCGCATGATGACTTTCGTCCTTAAAATTCAGAAACCGTACGCGGTAAATCAAAAGTAAAGGCGATCCGTTGCGGCGTGGGACTCATCTCATGTCTTTGAACATGACGTCCTATGTGCACTTCGAGGTGCAATCATCACGGTGAAGTAAGTCACTTTGAACCCGTACAGGCAATTACTTCCAGGGTGTGGAGCTGATAGCTCATTGCTGATCGTGAGTGCTTTTTGGGTTCGGTTTTGTTCTCGATCTGGCCGTCAGAGCGTTATCACTTGACGCTTACCCGCAAGGTTGTGGGCTTTCAGAGTCAAAGCATTGGGTGGGAGCGCTCAGACCGGGGCACCTCGTAGAGTACGGTGGTTCTGTTCACGACTAGCCTTCGAGGGGGCATATGTGCATACTATTATCATGCAGTGATAATAGAAAGGCAATCTGCTCGACCTTGCCTCAGGCAGGACCGACGTTTTTTGCTCAACTGCCGGGAGGCAAAATCACGCATGAGAACAGAAAGATGTGAGCGCTTGGAGAGCTGCATGAAACGTGAGGACGTAAAAATCAAACACGCTGAAGGCATTCAGTTTGACACCCATTTAATTGCCAATCCGGCCAACACCCAGGAGTGGATCGCCTTCTTTAAAAAGGAAGCAGGAAGAAGCTTTTTCCTGGTCAATGACAATGAAGAAATTGAACCCTTCCGACACCTTGATGATTTGATTCATGAGCTGCGTGAAATCGGTATCAAGGTGGCTGAAATTCATTTTTGAATTCTTTTTTCCTGGAGTGTCGTCATGTCTGTCAGGGTCGAACATCTGTCTAGTCAGAGTGAAGATCTATGGTCCGTGTGTGTAGGTGCCCGGCGAATTCAGTTCCGCAATGAGCAGGGAGCGAAGGACTATGCGGCAAAGCTGAAAGAGCGTATAGAAGCTCCACATATATACCCGTATGCAGTGCCGGCAACCGGCAACAGAAACTGCAGTAAGTAATTAAACATGTTGCCCTTGTTTTATTATAAAAATTGAAACATAACAAAAATAACAAGATTCCCTGCTTGAGGGTGATGCAAGACTCGATGAGTTATAAGTCCCAATCAAAGGAGCACCAGGAAATTTTTTAATCGGGTGGCCTGTCTTCCTGTTGCGAGGGGGTGCCATTGATTCCTGGGCGATTTTGCCTGTAGTCGGTGCTGATGAGTAACGATCTAACCACCTTAGGCATTTTTGATTTCTCTTAAATCAAGGAGGGGTGGTAGGCGTGGCGCAGGATATAAAAACGCCAGCTCTGACTGAGCTGGCGATTACATCTATCTAGTCACGCAAGTAGGCCACCAAAGCGTCAGCGAAGGACTCAGTCGTTCCGGTTCCCCCCATATCCGGTGTCACCTGATCGCAGGCGGTTTTCAAAACAACGCGGATAGCGGTACGAATGCGTGTCCCCTTGTCCACCATGCCCAGATAATCAAGCATGTCCGCGGCAGCCAACAATAATGCACAAGGGTTCGCGATGTTCTTGCCCGCGATGTCCGGTGCCGAACCGTGGACCGCTTCGAAGATGGCCGCATCGGCGCCGATGTTAGACCCGGGCGCCAAGCCCAATCCACCCACCAGGCCTGCGCACAAGTCTGAAAGGATGTCACCAAACAGGTTGGTGGTGACAATGACATCGAATTGATGGGGGTTCATTACCAACTGCATGCAGGCGTTATCGACGATCATTTCGTGGAATTCGATTTCCGGATAATCCGCAGCGACCTCGCGCGCAACCTCAAGAAACAAACCGGAGCAAGACTTTATTATGTTGGCCTTGTGCACCGCGGTCACTTTCTTGCGGCCTTTGCTACGAGCCAGCTCGAACGCGTATCGCACGATGCGTTCGGAGGCGGTGCGTGTTACGCGGATGCTCGCCAAAGCGACTTCGCCGTCTTCTGAAATACTCTGTCCTTCGGGTAAGTAAGCCCCCTCGGTATTTTCGCGCACTGTGATGATGTCGATATCTTCGAAGCGTGAACGGGTTCCCGGGAAACTGATCGCTGGTCGGACATTGGCGTAGAGGTCGAAATGGCGGCGAAGGTGAACGTTGATCGATGAGAATCCACGGCCAATCGGTGTCGTCAGAGGGCCCTTAAGTGCGATGCCATGTTTGGCGATCGTATCGATAGAGACGGGTGGCATCAGCTGTCCATGTTGCTGCAACGCCTCCAGGCCGGCCTCAACGAAGTCGTAGCGAAGATTGCAGTCAAGGGCGTCGAGTACGCGTAGCGTCGCTTGCATGATCTCGGGGCCGATGCCGTCGCCCTTGATGATTGCGATTGTTCTGCTCATGGTCTCTTCCTTAACAGAGCTTTGTCAGCCTGCTGTATTGATTGGGTCATTGAGACTGGTGTCACGAGTCTGCTGATAGGCATTGACTGTCTGACGGCTTTCGCCGCGCCAGTGTGCTGTGTTTCATCCTCCGCGCCGTGACTGCGCAGGTCATCGCGGATCAAATGACGGGTGTCCTGAGACGGATGTCAGCTCTCGCGCCGCACAGAACTACTCGAGGACGCTGCTGTTACGGGGCGAGCAACCGGATCAAGCGTGCTGTCACTGCTCCACCGAATATGTGCATAACATTAACATACAATGGTAATGTTTGCGGTAGGCGCGCTCAGCAAAAGTCATTGGCTCACTTTCGCATGGTGCGGCGCACAAAAAGCCTGGCGTCATCAAAGGCAGGCACGATCGCCAGTGTCACCAGAACCATCGCGAGCGGTACCGTTGAGATGTAACCAATGTGCTTGAACCCAAATGCCCCCATCACGCCGCCAAAGAAAAAATTCAGCGCCAGCAGTATCAGTATTTTGAGCCGGGTCCGATTGGCGAGAACTTTTGGGTGTGTCGATGTGCTGGTGGCATTCCAGTAAAAGAGTTTTCCCAGCTCAATTCCGATGTCCGTGATGATGCCGGTGATGTGCGTCGTTCGGATTTCGGCTTTTGAAATTTTGGTGATCACCGCGTTTTGTAGCCCCATGATGAAGCACAGGAGCATCACGGTGACTGACACGAACAAACCATCCACGGTGGATAGTTGGGCGCCCAGAAAGCCAAAGCAGATAAGCAGAAAGGCCTCGACCAAAAGTGGCACTGCAAACTCACTGTGCATCCGTCTGCGTCGGGAGTAATTGACCATGACCGCAGAGCACGCAGCCCCCATCAGAAAAGACAACAATGCGCCGGCGCCACTAAGTACCAGGTCGTAGGCTCCCAGCACACTGTTGTCTGCCATCGAAGAGACGATGCCCGTCATGTGTGAGGTGTACTGATGCACAGCCAGGAAACCGCCAGCATTGATTGCTCCCGCGACGAAAGCCAGGGCAAACCCAAGATGTCGGTTTGCGGCGGTGGTGCGCCTTCGCCCGGTGAGGCTCCTGACATATTTGATCGGCATTTATTCACCCTTGTTTCAAGGGTATGAAGAGCAAAGAAGCCAGCCGATTATGCATATCTGATATCACCAGGTACCCGCGGTTTAGACGGGGCTGCTCGTTGAGTGTTGAAGCCGATGGCTGCCGTTTCTTCTGATCTGTGAACAGAGGATCGCCTGCTGGCGCAGCAGCTTAAAGCGGGTAGTGCGCCGGGTAATGCAGCTTCGCAACGCCGGTGTCGATAGCGGCCTTGGCCACTGCACCGGCTATTGCTCCGAGCAGGCGAGCATCGAGCGCTTTGGGGAGGATGTAATCGCGCCCAAACTCAAGCTTATCGACGTTGAACGCTTTCAGCACTTCCACGGGCGTCGGCTCTTTGGCCAATTGGCGCAGTGCTTCCACCGCCGCAATTTTCATCGCTTCGTTGATCCGGGTTGCGCGAACATCCAGCGTCCCGCGGAAAATGAACGGAAAGCCCAGAACGTTATTGACCTGGTTAGGGTAATCAGAGCGACCGGTCGCCATGATCAGGTCATCACGTGTGGCCATGGCCAGCTCGTAGCTGATTTCAGGGTCCGGGTTCGAGCAGGCAAACACGATCGGGTTAGGTGCCATCGCTGCCAATGCTTCTGCGGGGAGCAGATTGGCTCCAGACAGGCCGACAAACACGTCAGCACCGGTCATGGCTTCCATCAGCGTACGAGGGCCACCGTCGTTAACGAACTGTGCTTTGTATTGATTGAGGCCTCCCCGAGCGGAGTGGATAACACCGACACGATCGACCATGTATAGGTTGCTTTTTTGAGCGCCGAGACTAAGCAGCAGGCGCATGCAAGCAGTGGCAGCTGCACCGGCGCCGAGGCAGACAATTCTCGCATTACCCAGGGTTTTGCCCTGAATCTCAAGTGCATTGAGCATGCCGGCGGCAGTGACGATGGCCGTACCGTGTTGGTCGTCATGAAAGACTGGGATGCTGCACTGTTCGATCAGTGCTTCTTCGATTTCAAAACACTCAGGCGCTTTGATGTCTTCCAGGTTGATGCCACCAAAGGTGTCGGCAATACGCACGACGGTCTCGATAAAGGCCTGGGAGCTCTCGGCATTGACTTCGATATCGATCGAATCGATTCCGGCGAACCGCTTGAACAGCAATGCTTTGCCTTCCATAACCGGCTTGCTGGCCAAGGGGCCTAGATTGCCGAGCCCCAGAATGGCCGTGCCGTTGGTGATCACGGCCACCAGATTGCCTTTACCGGTGAAGCGGTAAGCATTCTCTGGATTCTTCGCAATTTCGCGTACGGGCTCCGCTACGCCTGGGCTGTAGGCCAGTGCGAGCTGGGCGGCTGTGTCGGCAGGCTTGGTCAGCGCGATGCAGATTTTTCCTGGGGTTGGGAATTCGTGGTAATCCAGTGCAGCCTTCTTGAAGTCGGTAGTCATGCGATCACCTTATTAGATGTTGATTACAATCACATGCTAACACTATTATAATGATAGGCAACGAGGTCCTGACCCACAGACCAGGATCAAATTGCCAGTTGCGCGCTGCTGATGAAGGGGTTTATCAGCCAGCGGACCTACTCTATTGGCCCTAAGACTTCAGGGTGCGCCTGTGTCTGTTGGCCAATAGAGATCCTCCTATGCTTGAACCCGTCTTAGGCCACCTTGTGTGGCCATTTTTTTGCGCGCTCGAATGTCCTGCGCGTCAGACACTCAAGTCATGGGGTGAACGAGTGGCGCGGATGAGCGCGGTGTAGCGGATCAAAATAGCGGGGAGCGAAAGGGGAGGAGGCCATGATCAACCTTTACTGACATGATCGAACGCCTTGGGTGGAACAATCAGAAATGTACTTCGGCGGACTTGATACCCAGATCTCGAAGCTCGCGGATCAGTTCATCAAGGTGTCCAAATGACTCAATTTCCTCATTGTCATTGACCAGAAAATAGCTTCTCCCGGCTTCCTTTTTAAAAAGAATGATCCACTCGTGTGTATTGGCCGGGTTGGCGATCACATGCGTGTCGAAGTGCATGCCTTCACCGTGTTTGGTTTTGACGTCTTCGCGTTTCATTCGGGGGCTCCGGGCATATGTTTCTGCGCTCTCGACACTGTAACTACAGGGTCGGTGGTGTCGTACGAGGCTAGGCCAATTGCTTTACTATTATCACTACGTGTGAATAGTATGCACATGCCACCAGCGCGAGGCTAGTCATGATTGCCATACGAGAAGCTTGGAAAGCGGGCTTGTTAGGGCGCAAGCACTGGCTTCGCAATATCGTCTCGGGGGTCATCGTCGGCGTCGTGGCGTTACCCTTGGCCATGGCATTTGCCATCGCCTCGGGCGTCAAGCCGGAGCAAGGAATCTACACGGCAATTGTGGGTGGCTTATTGGTTTCGCTTTTCGGCGGGAGTCGACTACAGATCGCCGGCCCGACCGGGGCGTTCATCGTCATTTTGGCCAGCGTAACGGCCAAGTACGGCGTTGATGGCTTGCAGATCGCGACAATGATGGCGGGCGCAATATTATTGCTGCTCGGCATCACCAAGCTTGGCGCACTTATCAAGTTCATTCCCGATCCCGTGATCGTTGGGTTCACCGCCGGTATTGGTGTGATCATTTGGGTCGGGCAGTGGAAAGATTTTTTGGGCTTGCCGAACATCAGTGGCGAGCATTTTCATGAGCGGCTTTGGCACCTCATTCAAGCGCTGCCTGGCCTCCATGTGCCCACGACCCTGTTAGCCATCTTGAGCCTGCTGCTGGTGATTCTCGCGCCTAAAATTCCAGGCGTCAGGCGTGTTCCTGGTCCTCTGATTGCCATGGTCGTTGTGACGGCGTTGCATTCCTGTTTTAAATTCGATGGCGTGGCAACGATAGGGAGTGCATTCGGGGGGATTCCTCAAGGACTGCCCAAAATTGGCCTTCCTGAAATAACGCTGCCGCAGATCATTGAATTGATTGGTCCTGCGTTCGCGATCGCGATGCTGGGGGCGATCGAGTCGCTGTTGTCTGCTGTTGTCGCCGACGGGATGGCCGGCACAAAACATGACTCCAATCAGGAGTTAATCGGACAAGGCATTGCCAACCTGGTCACACCTCTGTTTGGTGGTTTTGCTGCGACAGGCGCGATCGCTCGAACTGCGACCAACATCCGCAACGGCGGCAACAGCCCCATTGCGGGTTTTACGCACGCCGTCACGTTGATTTTATTGATCTTCTTCCTGGCACCTCTGGCTTCGGATATCCCGCTGTGTGCGTTGGCTGCGATCTTATTCGTGGTCGCTTACAACATGAGCGAACTGAAGCACTTCAAACGCATGGTCAAACGCGCCCCAAAAGCGGACGTTGCGATCCTTTTAATCACTTTCAGCCTGACCGTTTTCAGCGATCTAGCGATTGCAGTGAATATCGGGGTCATTCTCGCCATGCTGCAGTTTATGCGTCGGATGGCTGCATCTGTAGAGGTGCAGTTAATGGTCGAAAAAGAGCTGGAGGCAGAGTTGCGCTTGAATGGGCATGTACATCTTCCACCTGGTGTTTTGGTTTACACCATTGAGGGGCCTCTCTTCTTTGGCGCAGTAGAAACCTTTGAGCGCGTTTTGGCTCAGACGCACACCGATCCCCGGAAGTTGATAATTCGTCTGAAGCGGGTGCCGTTCATGGATATCACGGGCTTACAAACGCTACTCGAAGTTATTGAGCAGTTGCGTAAACGCAGCATTGTCGTGAAGTTGTGTGAAGCCAACGAAAAAGTCCTTGGCAAGCTCGACAAGGCAGGGGTTCTTCAAGCACTCGGCTCACAGCATTATCATGCTGACTTCAGTGGTGCACTGGGCAGCTACGCCGAGATCGACAAGCCACAGGGCTAGAGACAGGTGCAAGAGAGTAGAAGGAGCGATGAGCAGGCATTCGTCGTGCCCGCTCATGCGCAGATGAATCACTTGCCATTGGCCGCAGTTTTGCTTTTTGTGGCGTAGGACACGCCATGCGTCTCCAGATAGTCCCGAATAAGCTGACGAACGACCTGAGAGGGCGTCAGATCCTGAGACGCGCACAGCTCTTCAAGCGCTTTTTTCTTGACGGGATCAATGAGCACAGTTAGTCGTGCAGTCTTGTTTTCCATGGAGTTGCCAATACCCTAAAACGGTCGATGTTAATCAAATTGTAATGGTCGGGGATTTTTTTGTCACCGATTAGGTTTGTTACAGTTAACGAGATTGACCTTGATCAGAAAATGGCGACGGTACGTCTACCAGAAATGGGTAAATGAGATAGATGGCCTCGCCCGAATCAATTGCCGCTCTAGCCACTGCTCCAGCTCCCCCCGAATGCAGGCGCCCATCCAACGGCTTGGGAATAATGTAATCCCTCCCCAGCACCGCTGCAGGCGAGTACTGCGTGGGTCCATACGAGATGAGTGTGCACCCACGTTCAGCAGCAGCCTCATACACTCGGTCGCCGCACGCTCGTTGCGGCTGATTACCTGTAAAGCGGTAAACATCGTCCGGATTTTTGGCTATTGCCAAGCAGGGCCGCGCCCCCCCCCTGGGCTGTACGCCATTGTCAGGTCACCTATCGTTTCGACCCGCACACTTGATTCAACAGTGGTTTTTCCGAGTGGATAACCCTCATGACGATACGCGGCTGTGTTTTTTGCCCCGTATTCATCGCTCGCCTCAGCTGTGATTTTATTATCATACTATGATAATGTAATTAGACCTCAATGTGAGTCTTTGAGGGTGCTTCATTTCAAGAACTTCTCCCATTTGCAGTACAGGCTGGTTCCGTAAATGAAGGCTTACCACGCTGGCTGGGTGATTTATTACTGTGAGTTGTCAGGCGTTGCAGCCTTCGCAGTAACTGGCACCCTGATGGCAGGGCGAAAATCGTTGGACTGGTTCGGTGTGATCACCATCAGTTTAGTCACCGCTTTAGGCGGCGGTGCCTTGCGTGACGTACTGATGGCGCATTATCCGATCGAGTGGGTTTCCAATGAGAATGGCTTTTTGGTAGGGGTTAGTGCTTCGCTAGGAACCATGATTTGGGCGAGGACCTTGAAAACCTTCAACGAGAGGGTGTTGTTGGTAGCCGATGCATTTGGATTGGCTGTATTTACGGTCAGAGGAACAGATATGGCTCTTCAGCAAAACCTCCCTCCCAGCATCGCAGTGATCATGGGTGTAGCTACCGCAGTCGCCGGGGGTGTGATGCGTGATGTGTTGTGTAACGAAATACCGTTGGTGTTTAAACGTGAGGTTTATGCATCCATCAGTATTTTGGGTGCCGTCGCCTATATCACGCTGTTGGATTTGCAGATTTCTCTTGAAGTGGCGTCTGCAATCGCCATTGCGTTCGTTTTTGTCAGCCGTATTGCCGCCATTCGTTGGAAATGGATGCTACCCAGGTTCCATGTAGACGATTGATCTTGTTGCCAGGCCGACAAAGCTACGCTCTATAAGAAAACATGAGTGATGCTTAGTCATCTCTGCCCCCTCATCCTTGAGGCTGCTCCTGCAGCCTTTTTTTTCCTTCGCCATTAGATAGAGTTCATCCGAGAAGTCAGGCCCTCGGGGTTGTAACCTGATTTGTCGTGATGTGCGATAACGAGGCCCGGCGCCAAATTGGACTGTTAGCGGTATCCAGGCACGGACTGTTGTCCCGGACGTAGTCTGGAAATTTGCATCCTTCGCTTTGGGTCAGTCTGTCTGCGTGATCCGAGATGATGATTTGAGGGGTTACGCCTGTCTTCTTGCCGGTCTCATCAAAGAACTAGTATGGAAAATGAGATGGGGGGGGCTAGGGGCGAGTGTTCGAATCACTCCGTCCCGACCCTATTTCGTAAGGGGATCAAGTTTGGCGGCTTGATCCCCTTTTTCGTTTCTGACGCCCTGGTGCTAAAGTCGCCCACTTTCAGAACAAGGAAGTACCATGCGGATTATCAAAGCAGAGGCCACCCGAACCATTTTTCGCCAATGGTTGATCACGCTTTCTATCGGTCTATTGGCAGTGGCGGGCGGTGCGCAGGCCCAAACCACGCCGAAGGCTGATCAGGAGATAAAGGGCTTGCTGGATTTTGTGGCGCGCAGTGAATGCAAGTTTGTGCGCAATGGCACTGAATACCCGGGACCCCAGGCTCGAGCGCATCTCGAAAAGAAGCTGGATTATCTTGAAGGCAAAAACAGGGTGAGCAGCGCCGAAGACTTTATTGATCTGGCCGCCACCAAAAGCAGCATGAATGGCAAAGCCTATGAAGTGAATTGTTCAGCAGGCGTCCAGCCGACGAGCACGTGGCTGAAGACCGAGTTACAGAGACAGCGCCAGCCCCATTGAATCTGTTCCCGAAACGATAAGGCCCGGCCCACCCGCTGGGCTTTTTTGTTTCTGTCAGCCTGGCTGCTAGGCGGCCAAGGAAACTGGAGGGGGTCGTTCAAATACCCCTGTTTTCGTAATACCAACCCCCGGTCATATCCCTGACGTCTGTCGGTTTTCTCTCTTGAGTGACATAGGTTTTTTGCGGCGAATAGACATAAGCCGCGTAGCCGAAGAGGCAGGAAAGGTCGATTCTCGCGAACGTTACGCGGCCGTGCTCTGATTGAATGTCGATTCTGGTAGGCGCTATGTGCGCCTTTGTAGCCGCGTAACTGACCAGAGCGAACAGTTGCGCTCCGTGCGCATCGAAAGGTTTGTTCTCATCATCGCTGCCACAGGTGGAGCTTGGCTTGTCGGCGTAGTTGCCAGTCTCGGATTCAATACTTTTGCACCAATCCTGATTGTGGTAACGGGATATTCGATGTTCATTTACCGTGTTAACCAGTTCGGTTAGCAAGGGGCTCAATTTGGGGCTGGTAGAGTCAGCGGTTACCCACATACAGAAAACAATCAAAACCAATACGGCTGCCACGAAAAGCACCAATTTAAGCGCAGCTCTAATGATTTCAAGCAGGATCAAGCCCAGCACTTTTATAGTTTTGGTGACTACGGATTTAATACTTGAATAGATCGACATCACTTACGTTCCATGTTGTTTGATCGCTGTCCTTGCATCGAAAAAGCGGCGGGCTCTGGTGAATGTTAACCTTTCCGGCACGCCTTCCCGCCGTTGTTTTTCAACGGCGCAGCCAGCGTAGAGGAGGCTGGGCTTTTTCATGCCAAAAAATTCATCTCCCCAATGTCCGGTACGTTGAACCATCTCATTTCCAGGCCGTTCAAATGTTTACAGCGTCAGGCATCGCCTGTCGGGAGATGATCAGATGAAACGTACAACCCCGTTACTGTTGGTAATTGCAGCCACCCTGCTACTCGGTGGCTGCTGGCCGTATTGGCATGATGGACATGGGCATGGACGTGATCATGGTCGTTACTACGGAGGTCAGGAATACCACCGCTACTAGTGCTTTGGCCCAACCCGAAAAGGTTGGGCTTTTTCATACCCCCCAGCCCTCGCGAACTGCCCGTCGAATGCCCTCCAGCAGCATCGCAAACGCCGGGTTGTCGTTGTTCTCGCGCCAGATCAGATGCAGTTCGCTTTGCACCCCTTCGCCCAGATCGATATCGCGGAATACCACATTCTTGAACACCACACTCGTCGCGCAGCGCGGCACCAGGGCCAGGCCCATGCCGGCGTTGACCAGCGCCAGGATGGTCAGGGATGAGCCGAGCCATTGCACGTATTCCGGGGCCACGCGAGCCGAGCGCAGCATGCCGGTCAGCAGTTCGTTGAACGGCGGGTAGGCGGCGTGGGAGTACATTAGAAAAGGCTGTGCATCGAGGTCTTGCACGGACACCGTTTCGGCGCTGGCCAGTCGATGATTACTCGGCACGGCCAGGACAAACGGCTCACGCACCAGGCATTCGGTGGCGTAGCCCGGTTCCAGCAATGGCGCACGGACGATGCCGAGGTCGATCCGCCGGGCGCGCAGGGCTTCGTGCTGCTGGTAGGTGTTCATCTCCGACAGATCGATTTTCACGTGAGGCTGTTTCAGCCGTGCTTCGGCAATCACCTTGGGCAGGAATTCATACACCGCACTGCCGACGAAGCTGATATTGACTGAGCCAATGTCGCCTTCGGCAAAACGCCGGGCAGTGACCGCCGCTTGCTGGGCGCGCTCCAGCAGGTTCTGCGCTTCGATGAAAAAGGCGCGACCGGCGGCCGTCAGGGCGACGCTGCGGGTGGTGCGGGTGAACAGCTCGACGCCCAAGTGGTGCTCCAGCAGCTGAATCTGGCGACTGAGTGGAGGTTGCGTCATGTTCAGGCGTTCGGCCGCTCGACGGAAGTTGAGCTCGGTGGCGACCGTGGTAAAGCAGCGCAGTTGGGTGAGTTCGAACATTGATCTAATCCAGGTATCAATCGAATGCCAAGTTAGATTAGACGGGATCAATTACCGCGTCCATGATCGGCTCGTCCCCAAAAAAACAAGATCGGGAGTCGCCCTTGAAAACCCTCCAGAGTTCGCCGGAGCCCACGGTGCTGGCCCGCGCCGCCGCCAAAGTGAAGCGCCATGTGCTGCCGCTGTTCGTGGTCATGTTCATCGTCAACTACATCGACCGGGTCAATATCGGCTTCGTGCGCAGCCACATGGAAACCGACCTCGGCATTGGCGCCGCGGCTTATGGACTGGGCGCCGGCTTGTTTTTCGTTGGTTATGCGCTGTTTGAAGTACCGTCCAACATGCTGCTGCAGCGTTACGGCGCCCGGGTCTGGCTGACGCGGATCATGTTCACCTGGGGCGCGGCCGCCATGGCGATGGCCTTCGTCAAAGGCGAAACCAGTTTCTACGTGCTGCGCTTTATCCTCGGCGCGGCAGAGGCCGGTTTTTTTCCGGGCATCATTTATTACTTCACCCAATGGCTGCCGGCGTCTGAGCGCGGCAAGACCATGGCGGTGTTCCTCAGCGGTTCAGCGATTGCCTCGGTGATTTCCGGCCCGGTGTCCGGGGCACTGCTGAACGTCAACGGCTTGAACCTGCATGGCTGGCAGTGGATGTTCCTGATCGAAGGCTTTGCCTCCATTGTGCTCTGCGGATTCGTCTGGTTCTGGCTGCAATCCCATCCGCGCGAGGCGAAATGGCTGACTGAAGAGGAGCGGGGCGCATTGATCATGGCCATCGCCGAAGAACAGCAGGCTCGCGAAGCGGCGAAAGGGCCCAAACCGTCGATGTTTAAACTGCTGGCCGACCGGCAGATCGCGTTGTTCTGCTTCATCTACTTCTCCATCGCCCTGACCATTTATGGCGCCACGTTCTGGCTGCCGAGCATGATCAAGAAGATGGGCAACCTCGGCGACTTCCAGGTCGGCCTGTTCAACTCGATTCCCTGGATCATTTCCATCGTCGCGATGTACGGCTTCGCGGCCCTGGCCAGCAAATGGAAATTCCAGCAGGCCTGGGTCGCGCTGACTCTGGTAATCGCTGCGTTCGGCATGTTCATGTCCACCACGGGCGGCCCAATCTTTGCGTTTGTCGCGATCTGTTTTGCCGCCATCGGCTTCAAGGCAGCTTCTGCGCTGTTCTGGCCGATTCCGCAAAGTTATCTGGATGCGCGCATCGCGGCGGCAGTCATCGCGCTGATCAATTCCATCGGCAATCTAGGCGGCTTCGTTGCGCCGACTGCGTTCGGTTTCCTCGAGCAATCCACCGGTTCCATCGAGGGCGGCCTGTATGGCCTGGCGGCGACGTCGCTGGTGGCCGCCGTGGTGATTTTCTTTGCTCGCACTACCCCGAAATCAAGCACGCAAACCGCGACCAAAGCGGTGGTGCCGAACCACGCCGCTACACGTTAAGACCTGGATAGAGATCAATCGGAGCCTGACCTTTGAAAATCAAACGCGTAACCGTGACCCCCATCGCCTTTCGCGATCCGCCTTTGCTCAATGCCAGCGGCATTCACGAACCCTTTGCGCTGCGCTCGATCATCGAAATCGAGAGCGACAACGGCTACATCGGCCTCGGCGAGAGCTACGGCGATGCCCCGGCGCTGGCGATCCAGATGCAACTCAAGGATCAATTGATCGGTCTCGACCCGTTCAACCTCAACCAGTTGCGCGCCATCGTCCAGGCCACCGTGGCGGCCAACAAGACCACCAGCGTCGCCGGTGCGGAGCTGGCGCCGGGCTCCCATGCGAGCAAAGCCGTCAGCAACGCCTATTCGGCGTTCGAAGTGGCGTTTCTCGACCTGCAGGCGCACTCGCTGAACGTGCCGCTGGTGGATCTGCTGGGTGGGGCGATTCGTGATGAAATCCCGTTCAGCGCCTACCTGTTTTTCAAGTACGCGCAGCACATCGACTCACCCTACAAGCCGGACAGTTGGGGCGAGGCGCTGAACGAAGAACAGATTGTCGCCCAGGCCCGGCGCATGATCGAAACCTATGGTTTCAAGAGCATCAAGCTCAAGGCCGGCGCGCTGGAGCCGGAGCATGAAGTGGCGTGCATCAAGGCCTTGAAGAAGGCGTTTCCCGGCGTCCCGCTGCGCATCGATCCGAACGCCAACTGGTCGCTGGACACCTCGATTCGCATGGCCGAACTGTTGGGCGATGACCTGCAATATTACGAAGACCCGACGCCGGGCCTGGAAGGCATGTCCGAACTGCATAAGCGCACCGGCCTGCCGCTGGCGACCAACATGGTGGTCACCGATTTCGATGAATTCCGCCGCAGCGTGGCGCTGAACAGCGTGCAGATCGTGCTCGCCGATCACCACTACTGGGGCGGCCTGCGCGACACCCAGGCGCTGGCGAAGATGTGCCAGACCTTTGGCCTGGGCGTGTCCATGCATTCCAACTCGCACTTGGGCATTAGCTTGATGGCCATGGCGCATGTGGCGGCGTCGGTGCCGAATCTGGATTACGCCTGCGACACCCATTACCCGTGGCAGGAGCCGGATGAAGAGGTGATCAAGGGCGGCAAGCTGCCGATTGTCGATGGCTGCGTGAAGATCACCCGCGCGCCGGGTCTGGGGTTGGAGCTCGATCATGATCAGCTGGGCAAGCTGCATGATCAGTACCTGACGTGCGGTATTCGTCAGCGCGATGATGTGAGACAGATGCAGAAGTATCAGCCGGAGTGGAAGACGGTTAAGCCACGGTTTTGATCCCTAAGCGAAACGCTGTGGCTAACACTGAACCTTGTGGCGAGGGGGCTTGCTGTGGTGAGGGGGCTTGCCCCCGTTGGGTCGCGTAGCGGCCCCTGCACCCAGTGCACACAGCTTGGCGACTGCTTCGCAGCCGAACGGGGGCAAGCCCCCTCGCCACAGGTTCACCGCCCGCCACAGGTTTGGCGTCGATCAGTTGATATCCGAATCACACCCATCCGGATCCGGCTCCCGCGCCTTTACCGCACGCTGCAATCGCGCCGCAATCAACGTGTTCTTCAGCAGATAAGCAATCGTCATCGGCCCGACACCACCCGGCACCGGCGTAATCGCACTGGCCACGGTACGCGCACTGGCGTAATCGACGTCGCCCACCAAACGGCTGCCGGATGCGTCGGTAATACGATTGATCCCGACATCAATCACCACGGCCCCAGGCTTGAGCCAACTGGCATCGATCAATCCAGGGCGACCCACCGCCGCCACAACAATATCCGCCAACCGGCACAGCGCCGGCGCATCGACGCTGCGCGAGTGCACCACACTGACCGAGCAGTGAGCCTGCAACAACAAGGTCGCCATCGGCTTGCCGACAATGTTCGACCGGCCGATGACCACCGCGTGCAGCCCGCTGATATCCCCGCACGTCTCCTGCAACAGGCGCATGCAACCGCTGGGCGTGCACGGGGTCAAGACGTCCATGCCTTGCACCAGACCGCCGACGTTTTCGCGATGAAACCCATCCACGTCCTTGATCGGGTCGATGGCATGAATCACCGCGGCTTCATCGATATGCCCCGGTAACGGCAACTGCACCAGAACGCCGTTCACCGTGACGTCGGCGTTGAGTTGCGCGATCAGCTCCAGCACTTGAGCCTGGCTGGCGTCGTCCGGCAAGCGATGTTCGAGGGAGCGAATCCCGACTTCCTTGGCTCGCAGCAGTTTATTGCGCACGTAGACGTGGCTGGCCGGGTCGTCGCCGACCAGCACGACCGCGAGGGCGGGATGAATCTGCTGCGCGGCCAGGGCCAGAACTTCTTCGCGGACCTCGTCGAGCACCTGGGCGGAAATGGCTTTACCGTCGATATCCCGGGCCAGTGTGGGGGTACTGCTGATCAAATGCGTCACCGTCGTCATTGAAAGAGCAGGGCGCAGGTTACCAGTCGAGGGTCGCCGTCTACCACAGGCAGCAGATGGACAGGATGTCGCGGGGGAGGATAGAGGCTGTCGTGTTGTAAGCGGGGGCGAATCTTTTTTGCGATGCGCCCCTGAGCCAGTTGCACATCATTCAATTGAAGCCCTGCGCTGCAAATCAGCCATTTGCTTCCACTCAATCCCGAAGCGCGCCAGGTATTTACGCAAGCGATCCGCATCGTTCGGCTGCGCCTTGGCCTGGCGCGACACGCCAAACAGACGTCGTCCCGCATCAGACAAGCTGTCCGCCTGCCGGCAAACGTCGAGCACAGCTTTCAGTTGCAGGCGATCAAACAGGTCGATGTCGACGTTCTCACCGAGCAATCCATCCAAATCATCACTGGGTTGCGTCAGGCCCCAGGCATAACGCAGGCGATCAATTTCTTCCTCGACCTGAGCCTCGTCGATGCGCCCGCTGTCGGCCAACGTTGCCATGCGCGTGATGGACGCCGACAACTCGCGGAAGTTACCCAGCCAAGCGGCTTCGCTGGAGCTGGCGAATGCCAGGTAGCGGCGTCGAGCCTCCAGGTTGAACCGCACCAAATGGCCTTGGTCGCGGGCATGACGTTCCAGTTCGAAATCGATGTTGGGTTCGATGTCTTCGCGCCGACCCGCCAGGCCGGGCAGGTCGAACGTCCACAGGTTGATCCGTGCATACAGGTCTTCGCGAAACAGGCCTTCGGCGACGCGACTGCGCAGGTCGCGGTGGGTGCCGGCGATGATTAGGAAGTCGCTTTCCACTTCCTTGTCCGAGCCCATGGGAAAGAAGCGTTTCTCTTCCACGGCTTTGAGCAGCATGGCTTGTTCATCGGCGCCCAGCTCGCCGATCTCATCGAGAAACAGCATGCCGCCATCGGCTGCGCGCAGCAGGCCGTCGCGGGCATTCTGTGCGCCGGTGAATGCGCCTTTGATGTGGCCGAACAACGTAGACATGGCGCCGTCGCCGCGCAAGGTCGCGCAATTCACTTCCACGAAGCGCCCCTGCATCTGGTGCCGGCTGCGCTTGAGTTCATAGATGCGTCGGGCCAGGAAGGACTTGCCCGCACCGGTCGGCCCGATCAGCAGCATCGGTGCCTGGGAGCGCACCGCTACGCGTTCGATCTGCTCGATGGAGCGGTTGAACGCGACGTTACGGGTGGCGATCCCGGACTTCAGAAACGCCAGGCCTTCGAGGCGTTTATGGGCGAAGCGCGAGGCGATGCGGTCGTAGCGCGACAGGTCGAGGTCGATCAGGGCGTGGGTGCCGATGGCTTTATCTGCTTCGCTCTGGCGCCGGGCCGGGGAGGTCTGGATCAGCCGCGCCGGTAAAAATCGCGCCTCGGTCAGCAGGAACCAGCAGATCTGCGCCACGTGGGTCCCGGTGGTGATGTGTACGAGGTAATCCTCGTGCTCGGTGTCGAAGGTGTAGTCGGTGGTGAAGTCGTGCAGCGCGCCGTACACCTCTTCGAAATCCCAGGGGTTGCGCAGTGACATGGGATGCAGGCGCACCTCGGTGTCCGGCGAGACTTGGCGGATGTCCTCGCGAACCCGCTGGGCGAGGCTGACGTCCCGGGCGTCGACACCGTGAATCAGTTCCAGCCGATGGATCAGCACGTCCGGTTGCTGGCACAGGCCTACGCTCGGCCGCCAGTGACTCCAACGATTGGCGCCCTTGCCGACGCGATCGAGGGTGGCGCCGATAAAACCGATGGCGACGGTGCGCTTGGCTGACATGTTTATACCTGAAGATAAAAAGCGATATCAAAGGATAGATAAATAGCGAGCCGTTTGTCGCCTTCAGAATTCTCAAAAATCACAAAAATTAAAAATAACGATATAAATCAATAAGATAAAAAATAATCAGAACAAAAAAACAAACCTGGCACGTCGGCTGCAATATCTCTGGCAACGAACGAGACAACAAGCGAGACGCCACGATGGCCAACTTCAAACTGTTCAACACCCAACAGGCAAACCTGCCGGCATGCGACACGCTGAACGCCGCTCAAGCTCCGGCTTATGCCTACAGCGCCAAACACAAGTTGGCCCAACTGGCCGTGACCGGGTGCCTGAACTCGACGTTCTACGCTTCGGCCGAAAGCCAACTGGATCAGGTGTTGCAATTGGTCGCCGAGCTGGACAGCCGCTACGTGGCGAAGGCCGCTTTGTATGCTCGTAAAAAGGGTCACATGAAAGACATGCCGGCCTTGATGCTCGCCGCCCTCACGGCACAGCGTTCGGCGCTGGTGCCAGAGGTGTTCGAGCAGGTGGTGGACAGCGGCAAGATGTTGCGCAACTTCGTACAGATCCTGCGCAGCGGTGCCACGGGGCGCAAGTCCCTCGGTTCGCAGCCCAAGCGCCTGGTGCAGAACTGGTTGAACAACGCCAGCGAACGCCAATTGCTCCAGGCCTCGATCGGCAACCAGCCGTCGCTGGCGGATGTGGTGAAGATGGTTCACCCCAAGCCCAACGAGGCCTGGCGTGCAGCGTTCTTCGCCTGGCTGATCGGTAAACCGGTGGATGTGCAGGCCTTGCCTGAACTGACCCGCTCGTTGCTGGCCTTCCGTAGCGGCGCGAGCCAGGAGGTGCCGCCGGTACCGTTCCAACTGCTGGGTAACGAGGCCCTGAGCAAGGAACAATGGGCGGCTCAGGCGCAGAACATGGGCTGGCAAGCCCTGCGCATGAACCTCAACACCCTGGCGCGCCACGGTGCGTTTCTAGTGCCGGGTTGCGCTGAATATGTGGCCGCACGTTTGGCGGACGCCGAGGCGGTGGCGAAGGCGCGGGTGTATCCGTACCAGTTATTGGCGGCGTATCGCATGACCGGGGAGGACGTGCCGCTCATAGTGCGCGAGGCATTGCAGGACGCATTGGAACTGTCCTTGGCCAACGTGCCGGCGCTGCAAGGGCATGTCGTGGTGTGCCCGGACGTGTCTGGCTCGATGCACAGCCCGGTCACCGGTTATCGCCAGGGCGCGACCAGCGCAGTACGCTGCATTGATGTGGCTGCACTGATTGCTGCGGCGGTTTTGCGCAAACAACCGCAAGCCCGGGTGATGCCGTTTGAAATGAAGGTGGTGGATATCCAGCTCAACCCGCGTGACAGCGTGATGAGCAACGCCGAGAAGCTCGCCGGCATCGGTGGTGGCGGGACTAGCTGCTCGGCGCCACTGGCGAAACTGGCTGACGAGAAGGCCAAGGTCGATACGCTGATCATGGTCTCGGACAATGAATCCTGGCTCGACGCGCGTCGCCGGGGCAGCAGTGAAACGATGCAGCAATGGGAGCGGATCAAGCAGATCAACCCGCACGCGCGGCTGGTGTGCATCGACATGCAACCGGGCTGGGCGACCCAGGCGCCGGACCGTGAGGACATCTTGAATGTCGGCGGTTTCAGCGACGCGGTGTTCGACGTGATCGAGCAGTTCGCCACTGGCAACTACGGTACGCAGCACTGGGTGAAGGTGATCGAGGCCATGGAGTAAGCAAACGCGTGCGCCGGTCACACGGCGCACGCCACACGAATTGATTTTTTCACCGGCACTGAATGCCCATGGGACTACATCGAAGGCGTCCCATCAAACTCTTGTCAGAGGCGGTGAAAGGCACGAATGCCGAATGGCTGTACATCTAACGACCGGTTCAGTCCGGTGCGCGGCAACGCGCAACAGTCATTCACTTTTGTCGTGCCACCTAGTTGAAATTTTGGCAGCGAATGCCACAGGTACTACATCGTGTCGCGGGTTCGACTCCCGCCCCGGTAACGGGTAGCTCAGTTGGTAGAGCATATGTGCCTGTATCCCCTGGTCGCTGCCGGGTATTGGAACAACGCCGGATAATCGGCCAAAAGAAAAGAATAGAGATCATGCAAGAACATACCTACCAACTGCTGGAAGTCGCCAACGGCAAACCGATCAAGCTCTGGACCGAAGGCGTCCCGGTGGAACGCGAAGCCCGCGAGCAGTTGATGAACACGGCGAAGATGCCGTTCATTTTCAAACACCTGGCCGTGATGCCGGACGTGCACCTGGGCAAGGGCTCGACCATCGGCAGTGTGATTCCGACGGTGGGTGCGATCATTCCGGCAGCGGTCGGCGTCGACATCGGTTGCGGCATGATCGCCGCGCGTACCTCGCTGATGGCCGCCGATTTGCCGGACAACCTGCACGGCCTGCGTAGCGCCATTGAGCAAGCGGTGCCCCACGGCCGCAGCTCGACCCGTTCGCGCCGGGACAAAGGCGCCTGGGACGAGATCCCCCGACAGGCCGATCACGCCTGGGCGGCGCTCGATCCACGGTTCAAGTTGATCACCGACAAGTATCCGAAGCTGGCTAACACCAACAACCGTGGGCATTTGGGCACGTTGGGCAGCGGTAACCATTTCATCGAGGTCTGCCTGGATGAAGCCAACCGTGTCTGGTTCATGTTGCACAGCGGTTCCCGTGGGGTCGGCAACGCCATTGGCAACCTGTTCATTCAACTGGCCCAGGCGGATATGCGCCAGCACATCGCCGACTTGCCGGACCGCGACCTGGCGTACTTCGAAGAGGGCAGCCAGCACTTCGATGACTACGTCGAAGCGGTGGGTTGGGCCCAGGATTTCGCCAAGCAGAACCGTGTGTTGATGATGCAAGCGGTGATTCAGGCGACACGGCAGGTGATCAGCAAGCCGTTCGAGGTGGCGTTGGAGGCGGTGAACTGCCATCACAACTACGTGCAGAAAGAGCGGCATTTTGGTGAAGAGATTCTGGTGACCCGCAAAGGCGCGGTGTCGGCGAAGAAGGGCGAGTTGGGGATCATTCCGGGGTCGATGGGGGCGAAAAGCTTCATCGTTCGCGGCCTGGGTAACGAGCAATCGTTCTGCTCCTGCAGCCACGGCGCCGGTCGCACCATGAGCCGGACCAAGGCCAAGAACACCTTCACCCTTGAAGATCAGATTCGCGCCACCGCGCACGTGGAGTGCCGCAAGGACGCTGCCGTCATCGATGAAATACCGATGGCCTACAAGGACATCGACAAAGTCATGCACGCCCAGCGCGAGCTGGTTGAAGTACTGCACACCCTGCGTCAGGTGGTGTGCGTAAAAGGATAGGGAACATGGACAACTATGAAACTCACCCGCTGGCGCCCGAGATGCGCGCCCGGGTGTTACAGGAGCTTGAAAGGATAGAGCGCGAGCGTAACGTCAGCGTGCTTTACGCCTGTGAGTCCGGCAGTCGCGCCTGGGGCTTTGCCTCGACCGACAGCGACTATGACGTGCGCTTCGTCTACGTGGAAAAACCGGAGTGGTTCCTCCAGGTCGATACGCCGCGGGATGTGATCGAGCGGCCGCTGGACGATGAACTGGATGTCAGTGGTTGGGAGCTGCGCAAGACCCTCGGGCTGTTGCGCAAGTCCAATCCGACGCTGCTGGAATGGCTCGATTCGCCCCTGGTGTATCGAAGCGAAACGGCCGCGACCCTGCAACTGCGTGAGCTGGCCGAGGCGTTCTACAGCCCGCCGGCCGCGCGCAATCATTACCTGTCGATGGCCCGGAAAAACTTTCGCGGCTACCTGCAAGGCGAGAGCGTGCGGTTCAAGAAGTATTTCTACGTGCTGCGTCCGTTGCTGGCGGTGCGCTGGATCGACCAGGGCCGGGGTCGCCCGCCGATGACCTTCGCCGACTTGCTCAGCACCGTCGACGACCCGGCTCTGCTGGATGAAGTCGCCGAATTGCTGGTGCTCAAGCGCAACGCCGATGAAAGTGCCTACGGCCCACGTCGACACGCGTTGCACCAGTTCATCGCTACGGAACTGGAGCGCGCAGTGCCTAAACTGCCGCGCACCCAGGAAGACTCCCGGCGGTTGGATCAGTATTTGAGAGACACGGTAAAGCGTTACGCCTAAGGATGAACATGAAACAGGAAGTGATTGAACTGGACGGCGCGATGGGCGGCGGTCAGGTACTGCGCAGTGGCTTAAGCCTGTCGATGGTGACCGGTCGGGCGCTGCAGATTAAGAACATTCGGGCCCGGCGCAGCCGTCCCGGTTTGCTGCGCCAGCACCTGACGGCGGTACTGGCGGCGGCCGAGGTCTGTGGCGCCACCGTGCAGGGCGCGGAGTTGGGTTCGCAGGTGTTGTCCTTTGAACCGGGGCCGATTCGTGGCGGCGAATTCAGCTTCGCCATTGGCACGGCGGGCAGTTGCACCCTGGTGTTGCAGACACTGTTGCCGGCCTTGTTGCTGACGCCGCAAGCCAGTCGTGTACGGATCTCGGGCGGTACGCATAATCCATTGGCGCCGCCCAGCGATTTCCTTGAGCGCGCCTGGCTGCCGCTGCTGCGGCGCATGGGGGCCAAGGTTGAGTTGCAACTGATTCGCCACGGGTTTGTGCCGGCCGGTGGTGGCGAGATCGAAGTCTTCATCCAGCCTTCGCAGCTGCGACCGCTGCATCTGTTGGAGCGCGGCGCGTTACTGGCGCAGAGCGCTTCGGCCCTGGTGGCGGGCCTTGCGCCGCAAGTGGCTGAGCGTGAACTGGAGCGGGTCGGCAAACGACTGGGAATGGCGCCGCAGGTGTTGCATTGCGTCGCGCTCGATCAGGATCGGGGGCCGGGCAATGTCCTGCTGGTGGAATGCGTGTTTGAGCACGTCACCGAAGTGTTCAGTGGTTTTGGCCAAGCGGCCCTGCGTGCCGAGAAGGTCGCCGATGGCGCCATCGACCAGGCTGCGGATTGGCTGAACAGCGCCACCGCCGTGGCCGAGCACCTTGCCGATCAGTTGCTGCTGCCCATGGCCATGGCGGGCGGCGGCAGCTTCACCACGCCGCGCATGACCGAGCATCTGCAAAGCAATATCGCGGTGATCGAGCGTTTTCTGCCGGTCACTATCGCTTGCACGGTGGAAGGGGAAAGCCGGCTGTTGGTGGAATGCAAAAGCGCGGGTCAGCGCCACCGCTCGCCACAGGCTACTGCCCCAACCGCTCCATCGTATGCAGCATCGGCTCCAGCGACACACTGATCAACCCGTCCAGCGGCCGGTTCAGCTCTTCAACCAGCAGGATCGTCGCCGCCGCGGATGCGGAGCACATCATCAGCACCACCACAATCGTGCCATTGCGCGGGGCGAACAAACCGAACGAGCCAAAGATGATCGACAGCCAGGTGATGAGAATCACCAGCATGACCGGCGGGATCGACTGGTTGGCTTGTAGCATCGTCAGCCAGCGGGCGGCGAACACGGCGTCCATCATCTGCAAGGCCGAAGCCTTGAGGGTGCGTTGACTGTCGGTGTCGGGGGCGAGCGCGGCGACTTGCTGTTGCAGGGCTTCGGAACGGCTGATCGCTTCGGGGCTGTCGAGCATGGCCAGTCGGGAGGAATCCCGGGATTGCAGGACTTGCACGATTTGCGCGTAGTTGTGCTTGAGCTGTGTGCGGATGGGTTGGGTTTGCGGGCCATAACGTGCCAGCAAACGGTCGAACTCGACCACTTTGGCCGCCGCGCCTTCCAGCTGTGCATTGGTGGTTTCGAACGTGCCTTTGGCCGAAGACACGAGCAGGCCCAGCACCAGCGCCGACATGGTGGCGATCAGGCCGGTGGCGAGTTTCAGGACGGCGACCGAATCGTCGCTCAGATGATGCGAAGGCAATCGCTGCCGCACGTACGAGCCCACCAAGGCACTGCCGAACAGGCAGGTGAACACGATCAGTGCGATCAGCAAATGATTCATTCGACCTCCGTTGACGCAACGCGGGACGGCGAGTTGACGGTAGCAGATGGTCTTGGACTTGCCACAGAGCCTGGTTCAACGAGCCCAACCTTTTCAGGTTGGGCTTTTCTATAAGCGATTTACTGATCCTTCTCGCAATTGACCATCCACGCCACGCCAAACCGGTCCACCAGCATCCCGAAGCGGGCCGCCCAGAAGGTCGCCTCCAGCGGCATTTGCACCGTGCCATCTTCCGCCAGTGCGGCGAAGACGCGCTCGGCTTCGGCGATGCTGTCGACGTTCAGCGAGATCGAGAAACCGGCCATGTCGTCAGTGGGGCGGTCGGGGGTGGTGTCGGAGCCCATGATCGCCTGGTCACCCACTGACAGGCGGGTATGAATGATCAGGTTGTGGTAGTCCGCCTGGACGTGTTCCTTCGCCGGGGTTTCGCCGAAAGTCATCATGGCGTCGAGGGTGCCGGGCAGGGCTTTGGCGTAGAAAGTGAAGGCGGCTTTGCAGTCGCCGTTGAAGATCAGGTAGGGATTGATTTTCATTGTGTGCTCCCGGTAACCGAGTGGCGCTGGAGGCCAGGACGGCCTCCAGCTTCAATAGGGTTCGACCTCAAACAGCAAAGCGTTAGAGGCCGGGTTCTGCCGGGTTTGTTCAGACGTTTTTTCTATAGATCGGGCGCCGCTTATTGCTCGATCAATCGACGATGACGCGTTCTTTGCCAATGCAGATGGACAATTGCTGGCCGGCCTTGTTGAACGCGCAATAGGGGAGCGGCTTCTCTGTGTACTTGGCGAGAGGCACGCCGATAAAAAAGGCGCCCAGCAGGACAGCGGCGATGAATTGCACTGGCATTTGCTCTGGATCCGGTACGCGGTTTTTGAGTTTTTCACGCGCGTAGAAACCGGTGCTGAGCACAATCACGCCGATGATCATAAAGGAGCCAATCTCATGTTCGCTGATGCTGTAGATCGCATTACCTGTGTCGTTGTCCGGGTAGTTCAGTTGCCACCAGGCGCCGATGCCTATCATCACCAGGCCGGAGCCGATCCAGCCGTAGATCGCGCCGGGCAGGCGTAACAAAATCGCGACGATCAGTCCCAGCGTGGCCACGCCCCAGCCCATTAAATACAGCTCGGTGGCCATGCCTCCGCCCATGAAGGTGCCGCCGACATTGAGAGGCTTCATCAACTGCCAGTTGAAGAAAGCCACATGCAGAATCAAAACGAGTACAACGAGCCAGCAAACAGCGTGAAAGAGTCCTGAGACGAGGGTATTGCGGCGCGAGAACACACGAAATCCTTTTTGTGTTTTGAGGGGGCGCCAGTATGCCGTGGGTACTGGCACTTTGTATCGCCTCAAGCCACTGCGCGTGGCACCGAAGGCCGCAGCAAACGCTCGACAGCGCCACTCACCAGGTTTTCCAGCAGCTCATCTCGCTCCGCGTCACCCAGCGCATGCTGCGTCAGCCAACCGGGCGCGCTGTTGAGCAAATTCGCAATCGCGTGCCCGGCCGCCAATTGGCCCTGTTCGCTGAGCCGCAACTTGGGGCCCAGCATCTGCAACAACCGACGTTCATATTGCTCGCGCAGTTGCCGAACCCGTTGCTGCTGATCTTCATTCAGACAACCGCTGTCCCGCTCCGCCAGCCGGAAGTGCCAGGGCATTTCCCGATGCAGATTCAGGTGCGCCTGAATCAGGTTGGGCAGCATGCCGCGTTTGGCTTTTTTATCCAGGCGCCCAAGCGTGGCCAACAACTCTTCGTAGAACTCTTCGATCAAGTCCGCCAGCAAGTGCTGCTTGCTCGGGTAATGGTGATACAGCGAGCCCGGGGCGAGCCCCAGGCAGGTGGCGAGTTCACGCATGCCGACCTGGCCGAAACCCTTGCTGGCGAACAGCTCCAGCACCTTGTCCCGGTATTCGGCAAAGCGTTCACAACGCTCAGGCATAGGCATGGAAGCCGCGCCCCGTTTTGCGTCCCAGGTAACCGGCGGCGACCATCTCCTTGAGCAGCGGCGCCGGGCGGTATTTGCTGTCATTGAAGCCGTCGTAGAACGCTTCGAGAATCGCCAGCACCGTGTCCAGGCCAATCAAATCCGCCAGGGCCAACGGGCCGATTGGCTGGTTGCAACCCAGGCGCATGCCGGCATCGATGTCGTCGACGCTGGCCAGGCCTTCCTGAAACACCAGGATCGCTTCGTTGATCATTGGCACCAGGATCCGGTTCACCACGAAGCCCGGACGGTTGCCGGCGGTGATCGCGGTCTTGCCCAGCGTCGTGGCCATGTCCAGCGCCAGGGCGTGGGTCGCGTCGCTGGTTTGCAGGCCGCGAATCACTTCGATCAACCCCATCACCGGCACTGGGTTGAAGAAGTGCAGGCCGATGAAGCGTTCGGGCTGGCTGACGCTGGCGGCGAGTTGGGTAATCGATAACGAGGACGTGTTGGACGCGATCACGCACTCGGCGCTGACCTGCGCGGCAATCTGTTGCAGGACGCGCAGTTTCAGGTCGAGGTTTTCAGTGGCGGCTTCGATCACCAGTTGCACGTCCTTCAGGCTGGCGTAATCGGTGCTGGTGCGGATCTTGTCGAGGGCGGCGCGTTTCTGTTCTTCGCTCAACGTCGCCTTGGCGATCTGTCGATCAAGGTTCTTGCCGACGGTCGCCACTGCCTTTTGCAGGGCGCTCTCGCTGATATCGATCAGGGTCACGCTGAAGCCCGCCACCGCGCAGACCTGCGCAATCCCGTTGCCCATGGTGCCCGCGCCAATCACGCCGATGTGTTGCAGATTCATGCTGGAAGTCCTTGCGATCAAACCCGTCGATACCTTGGCCGCCACAACGGCCGAAGGCGTACTATGGCCGCGAGTCTAGAGCGGGCAGGGCGCTTGTCCTATGCCACAACTGTTCAACGGCACTGGTGTTTTTTGCCAGTCAGGCAATGGGGAGCAAAGCGTTCACATGCGGGAAACGGATTCAGTGGCGGCCTACTTCGTGCGGGCGATGATCCATCGGCTGGCGGACAACCCCCAGCGCCTGACGGCGGTGTTGCAACAGGCCAATATCGCCCCGGCGCTGCTCGACCAGCCCAGCGCCCGGGTGCCGGCCAGCGCCTTTGCCGCGTTGTGGCTGATCCAGATTCGCGAACTCGACGACGAATTCTTCGGCCTCGACCGCCACGGCATGCCGCCGGGCAGTTTCGCCCTGATCTGCCGAGCGTTGATTCAGGAACCCGACCTGCACAAAGCCCTGCGCCAATGCCTGGCCAACTTCGCCCTGTTCCTCAGCGACTTTCGCGGCACGCTGACCGTGCGCGGCAAACGTGCGGTGATCAGCCTGCAAACCGGCTCGACCGACAGCGATGTCAGCCGCCTGGGCGAAGAAACCTTCCTGGTCTTGATGATCAGCCTGCTGTGCTGGCTCGGCGGACGGCGCATCCCCATCGACCGCGCCGACTTTCGCCATGCCCGCGTCTCCCTCAGTGACGACCGTTTGCTCTGGGGCCCCAACCTGACCTTCGGTGCCGAACGCACCGAAATCGAATTCGCCAGCCACTACCTGCGTCTGCCTGTGGTTCAAGACCTGGCCTCCTTGAAAGTGTTTCTACGCACCGCGCCGCAGTGGCTGGTGATCCGCTTCCGCAACCAGCACGGCCTCGCGTCCCAAGTTCATCAGCGCCTGCGCAACAGCCATTACAGCCAATGGCCGACCCTGCAAGCCTTCGCTTTGGAACAACACCTGAGCCCCAGCACCTTCCGCCGCAAACTGGAGCGCGAGGGCTGTTCGTATCAGGAGATCAAGGACGAAGTACGGCGCGGCGTGGCGTTTGAGCGGTTGCGTGAAAGCAGGGCGAGCATTGGGGATATTGCCGAGCAGCTGGGTTTTCAGGAGGCGAGTGCGTTTCACCGGGCGTTCAAGAAGTGGACGGGGGAGAGTCCGGGGCGGTATCGGGCGCGGTTTCAGGAAAGGACGCAGGAGGGGAATGGGTCTGATTCGGCGTGAATCTTATATTTGCCTCGATTGAGGATTTTTCTGCAATTTCTGGAAACAGCCCATCCCCTCTAATAGCAGAGAGGGCTGTCTGTACTCCTTGGTCGAACCTCTGAATCAGTCAGTCCACGGAAACTGCTGCAGAATATAGCGAGGTTTACTTGAGCCAATTCGCTTGGCACTCAATGTCACATCGTAAGTTTTATAGAGATGTAGATTCACAGCATTGGGGTTTGGGAGATCTCTCGCAATCCCTCCGTAAATGACCAGTCCATCGGCAGTCTTAAATTCAAATGACCGCTTGTCTGGAAGCGCTCCAATAAACTCACCCGTGAACGTCTCTACCGTTTCCTGAATGTTATCCAGGTTCAGCCGAGCCTTGCTGCGTCGAACCTGCTCGCTATCAGTGAATTGAAACTGTTTGGTGCGGGTGGTCAGCGAGCAAGAAGCGTCGTAGCTGGAAAGCTTTCCCAAAAAGTCCGAAACGCTGGATATCGCTCTATCGGCAAGCCGTGAAACAGGCTCGGAGAGTTCTTCATCACTTTTGGTTGTGGCCTCCAACAATTCAGCCATCAGATCAATAGCGAGTGACACTGATGTCGTGCCCTCAATCTCAAGCTGCGCTTGCGCGGGTACTTCCTCCAGCTCGAACCCAAATGAACCCAAAGCGGTTCCCGTTATAAGTAATTGATTATTCGATCGGTTTGGAATGGGGCCTTTGTCGGCAAGCGTGCCGGAGATCGAAGCGGCAATGGTGGCAATAGCCTCGCTGAATGCCTGAGTCGCCGCAGCACCAAACTCGGCTAAAACGCCATGCGTCCCCCAAACAGGCGCTCCACGATAGGTAAGGATGACTTTTGCTGGTTGATAGGTGTCTTGGCTATTCGCCTCCAGATACGATTTTGCTTCATCTATCCGAGAGCGCATGGACATGGCAGAAAGCTTGCTCAGTCCAGGCTTTTCCAGCTGCTTCTCGAGGAAAAGAAGTTCTGCCGATTTATGCAGGTATTCATTCCTATTCATGAGCGAGCTCCTGTTTGCGAGCCTTCAACATGGCGAGTGCTTCTTGATCCTGCCGAGGAGCCAGGTCGACCCGTAGAAATCCCTTCCATTGCTTTGATCTTCGGTGGGACCACATGCTGTACCAGTACGATGCCATTTCTACCAAGCGCTCTGGCGCATCAGTGAGGGATTGAACATAAAAATCAACCTTGAACTGACTTTTTATGAAGGACTGATCCTCCCGTGTTGCTCCCAATAATCTTAGTTGATCCGGCTGCAGGCCATCGTAGAACTCGTCCCCCTCAAAAGTGAACGTAACGACATCGATGTCTCTGGGGGCACGTTGATCAGACAGCTCGATGTTCTCCGTGAAACTTCCATCCAGCCATTGGAAGCCTTCAGCCATGCCCATTCTGTGCAGCTCAGAACGGTGTAAGAGATAGCCTTCCAAAATAGCACATCGGTCCAGATTGCTCGCGAAGCGGTCTACGAACGCCAATAGATCAACCTCGTAGGGAGATCTGTCCATCCCGGCAGGATTATGCTCATTGATTGGGGGAATAAGTCCCTCTGGATTCCACTCAGGTATCAATCCCGGCCTCCTTGCATAGCGGTGTGATTGGCGACCGATCCTCATCCGGCTGCGTGTATGCGTCAAGCGAACAAACGTTACAGTTCTTTCGCTCTTTCCCCATCTCCGAGCTGAAGTACCATGGCGCATCGCCGTCCGTCCCTGCCGAGCCTCTCCCCCATGCCAACCCTCACCCGTTTCGCCGCTCTGCTCGACCAGGCAAAACGCGCCTTGCAATTGGTCTGGGGCACCTCCCGCGGATTATTCCTCGGCCTGGTCCTGGCTACCCTGATCGCTGGCGTGCTCCCCGCACTGGCCGCCTGGCTCGGCCAACGCATCGTCGACGCGGTGGTGTTCGCCATGCAGTTACACGCGCAGCAGGGCAGTGCGCCGTTGTGGCCGGTGGTGCGTTATGTGTTGTTTGAGGCGGGTGTGCTGGCGTTGTTGTCCGGGACGCAACGGGCGTTGTCGGTGCAGCAGTCGCTGTTGCGGGTGCAGTTGGGGCAGAAGGTCAACACGTTGATTCTGGAGAAGGCCCAGACGTTATCGCTGGTGCAGTTCGAGAACTCCGAGTTCTACGACAAGTTGGTGCGGGTGCGGCGCGAAGCTTCGACCCGGCCGCTGGCGTTGGTGATGAAGTCGTTGGGGCTGATCCAGAACCTGATTGTGCTGATCAGTTTCGGCGTGCTGCTGGTGCATTTTTCGCCGTGGGCGCTGGTGTTGCTGGTGGTCGGTGCGTTGCCGGTGTTTTTTGCCGAGGCGCATTTTTCCGGGGATGCGTTTCGGCTGTTCACCCGGCGCGCGCCGGAGAGTCGGCAACAGAGCTACATCGAAACGCTGCTGTCCCATGAGAGTTACATCAAAGAGGTCAAGCTGTTCGGCTTTGCGCCCTTGCTGTTGAAGCGTTATCGCGACACGTTCAAGCGGCTTTACGCCGAAGACAGACGCCTGACCTTGCGCCGCGATGGCTGGGGTTTTGTCCTTGGGCTGCTGGGCACCGGGGCGTTTTACCTGGCGTATGCCTGGGTCGTGGTCGACACCGTGCATGGCCAGATCACTCTCGGGCAGATGACCATGTACCTGGTGCTGTTCAAACAGGGGCAAACCGCCGTCAGCAGTAGCCTCAGTGCGATCAGTGGTCTGTACGAGGATGGCCTTTACCTGTCGGCCCTCTACGAATACCTGGCCGAACCGGTGGTCAGCGATACCGGCCATTTGACCGTGGGCGCCGTGCCCGGCGATGGGCTGCGTTTCGAGAACGTGGGTTTTCGTTATCCAGAGGCCAGTCGTGCGGCGCTGGAGGGCATCGACTTGCACCTGGTGCCGGGCCGAAGCGTGGCACTGGTGGGTGAGAATGGTTCGGGCAAGACCACGCTGATCAAACTGCTGACCCGGCTGTATCGCCCGGATCAGGGCCGTATCCTGCTGGACGGCAGCGACCTGCAAGACTGGGAAGAGGATGCGTTGCGGCGGCGTATCGGGGTGATTTTCCAGGACTACATTCGCTATCAGTTCTCCGTGGGGGAGAACATCGGCGTTGGCGACACCCTGGCCTTCGACGATGAACAACGCTGGAAAGAAGCGGCGGCCGAAGGCATGGCCGCGCCGTTTATCGAAGGGTTGGATCGCAGTTATGCCACGCAACTGGGACGCTGGTTTGCCGGGGGCCAGGAGCTGTCTGGCGGGCAGTGGCAGAAGATTGCCTTGTCCCGTGCCTACATGCGTCGTGATGCCGACATCCTGATCCTCGACGAGCCGACCTCGGCCCTCGACCCGGCGGCGGAAGCGGCGGTGTTTGCGCATTTCAGCGAGCACACCCAGGGCCGCATGACGCTGCTGATCTCCCACCGTTTTTCCAGTGTGCGCAACGCCGATCACATCATCGTGCTGGATCAGGGCGCGATCCTGGAGCGTGGCGATCACGACAGCCTGGTGGCGGCGGGCGGGCGTTATGCGCAGCTGTTCGATTTGCAGGCGCGGGGTTATCGCTAGGCCTTGCGGGCACCTTGAGTAACTGTTGGCCCGGCGACCTGTGCCGGCTTGGCTTTCATCAGGTTGTCGATGGCCTGGCGATACTGACTGCCACCCAGGCTCATGCTGTTGTTGTGCGTGCCGCCGGGTATCAACAACAGGCGCTTCGGCTCGTTGGCGGCGTTGAACAACTGCTGGCTGAAGCGCGACGGCATGAATGCATCGGCCAGACCGTGGACCACCAGCAAGGGCATGTCGATGTCGGTGATCTTGTCGATGGAATCGAATTTCTGCGACAGCAGCCAGCGCACCGGCAGGGATTTCACTGGCAGGTTTTCGTCGGCCACTTGCGCGACGGCATCCCCCAGCGTGGTGAAGGTGGATTCGATCACCAGCCCGCGCACCGGCACCGCGACGTGATCCTTTTTCGCCTGCGTGGCCAGGTCTGCCGCGAGGTCGATGGCCACCGCACCACCTAACGAGTGACCGTAGATCAGGCGTTTGTTCGGGTCCGGTTGCATCGCCTTGAAGCGTTCCCAGGCGACCCGGGCGTCTTCGTAGACGCTGGCTTCCGACGGCAGATCGCCCTTGCTCTGGCCAAACCCGCGGTAGTCGATGGCCAGCACCGAATAGCCCATGGCCCGCAATTGCTCGATGCGAAACGCCTGGCCGGTGAGGTTCCAGCGCACACCGTGCAAATAGAGGATCGACGGCGCATCACGGCGCGCGGCCGGCCACCACCAGGCATGCAGGTTTTGATTGCCCTTGAAGCTGGCAGGCTTGATGTCGAATTCCTGAACGTCCTGCGGCAAGCCGCGATACCACCCGGCCGTGCCCGGCTCGATCCGAAACAGCAACTCGCGCTCTTTGTACTTGAGCACGCCGCAACTCGCCGGCAAACCGACAATTAGCAGCGCCATGCACAACGATGAAAACCAGCGCCGACGCAAGTGGCTCATGAGGGGAGTAAGCATCCAGCAGTCCAGTCGATCAGGGGAAAGCACGGGTTTTAACAGATGCGCGTGGGGGAGGGGAATTATTTCGATGGTCGTGTGTGTTGCAGGATCATTCGCCGCAAGTCCCCTGTAGGAGCGAGGCTTGCCCGCGAAGGCGTCGGGACAGTCAGCATCGATGTCGCCTGACACACCGCCTTCGCGGGCAAGCCTCGCTCCTACAAGTGAATTGGCGCAAAGCCATTCGTCTTAGCTTGTCTACTCGCTCAATAAAAAAGATTGAATAATCACACCAAATGTTATTTAAATAACAAAACAACAGCGCCGACGTCAGTCAGGCAAGCCGTATCAAGGTGGGATAGCAATGAGTAAGATCGCAGTCATCGGCAGCAATATGGTGGATCTGATCACCTACATCGACCGCATGCCGGCCCAGGGCGAGACGCTGGAAGCGCCGGGTTTTGCCCTCGGTTGCGGTGGCAAGGGCGCCAATCAGGCGGTGGCGGCGGCCAAGCTGGGGGCGGATGTGTTGATGCTGACCAAGGTCGGCGACGACATGTTTGCCGACAACACCCTGGCCAATTTCCAGCGCTTTGGCATCGACACCCGTTACGTGCAGCGTGTGCCCGGTGTGTCCAGCGGCGTGGCGCCGATTTTCGTTCAGGCCGATTCCCACAACAGCATCCTTATCGTCAAAGGCGCCAACGCCCATCTCGCCCCGGCGGATATCGACGCCGCCGCGCCCGCCCTGCGCGAGTGTTCGCTGATCGTGCTGCAACTCGAAATCAATGTGGAAACCGTCTACCACGCCATCGAATTCGGTCGCGAACACAGCATCCCGGTGCTGCTCAACCCGGCACCGGCCTTGGCGGGCCTGAGCCGTGAACACCTGGCGCAACTGGATTTCCTGGTGCCCAACGAGTCCGAACTGGCGCTGATCAGCGGCCAAACCGTCGACTCGCCTGAGTCCGCACTTAAAGCCGCCAAGACCCTGGTCGCCAGCGGCATTCGCCACGTGATCGTGACCCTCGGCCAACAAGGCGCGCTGTACGTCGGCGAGGAGGGCGAGTTCCAGATTCCCGGCCTGCGCGTCAACGCCCGCGATACCACTGGCGCCGGCGATGCCTTCATCGGTTGCTTCATCCAGCACTGGAGCCGCGACCGCGATATCCGCGCCGCCATGACCCAGGCCGTGGCCTATTCCGCGTGCTCGGTCACCGGTCTCGGCACCCAGACTTCCTACCCGGACGCCAGCGCGTTCGCAGCATTCCAGCGCCCATTCGGCACCCTTTAAAACCCCACCCGGAGAACAACAATGACAAAGCCTCCGCTCCAACAGACGCCCGATGGTTTCTACCTGAACCGCACGCCGTGGTTCGCCTTCATCCTGCTGTGCAGCATCTTCGCGCTGTGGGCGGCGGCCGCGAGCATGAACGACGTGCTGATCGCGCATTTCAAGAAAGCTTTCCTGCTCAGCGATTTCCAGACCGCGTTCGTGCAGTCGGCGTTCTACCTGGGCTACTTCTTCGTGGCGATCCCGGCGGCGCTAGTGGTTCGGCGTTTCAGCTACAAGACCACCATCCTCATCGGCCTGATGCTGTACATGTTGGGTTGCCTGTTGTTCTTCCCGGCAGCATCGACGGCCAAGTACGGCATGTTCCTGCTGGCGCTGTTCGTGATCGCGGCGGGGCTGTCGTTCCTCGAAACCGCGTGCAACACCTATTCAACGCTGATGGGCCCACGGGAAACCGGCACCCGGCGCCTGAACATTTCCCAGACCTTCCACCCGTTCGGCGCCATGGCTGGGGTGTATGTCGGCAGTTTCGTGATGTTCAAGGACACCGACGCCACCCGCGAGCAGCTCACGCAAATGAGCGCCTCGGACGCGGCGGTGCAGCAGCTGCAAATGATCCAGTCCACCTTGCTACCGTACAAATGGATGATCGCGGTGCTGGTGCTGATGTTCATCCTGATCGCCATCACCCGGTTTCCGGCGTGTAAAGGCGTGCAGACCGCCAGCAAGAAAACCGCCAGCCTCGGCCAGAGCCTGTCGCGGCTGTGGGGCAACAAGCGTTTCACCTTCGGTGTATTGGCGCAGTTTCTCTACGTCGGCGCGCAAGTCGGGGTGTGGAGCTTCACCATTCGCCTGGCCATGCAATTGGGCGGGATGAACGAGCGCAGCGCCTCGTGGTTTTTGCTGACGACCTTCGCCGCGTACTTCATCGGCAAACTGATCGCCAACGTGCTGATGCGCAAACTGCACCCGGCCAAGGTGCTGGCGGTGTATGGCGTGCTGTGTATTGTGTTGCTGGCTTACACGATTCTGGTGCCGAACATCACCGCGGTGTATGCAGCGGTCGGCGTGAGCGTGTTCCTCGGCCCGTGCTGGCCGACCATTTATGGCCTGACCATCGATGGCCTCGGTGAAGATACCGGCGTCGGCGGTTCGCTGCTGGTGATGAGCATTGTCGGTGGCGGGGTGATTCCGATCTTCCAGGGCCTGCTCTCGGATTACAGCGGCGGCAACATGCAACTGGCCTACAGCGTGCCGTTGCTGTGCTTCATCGTGATCGTCGCCTACGCGGTGCGCTGCCTGCGTCATTCCGCCAGCGAACGGGCACCGGTGGGTGCGGCGGTGACCTCATGAGCACGCGGATCAATCTCTATCCGGCGCTGTTTGGCGAGGCGCCAAAGGTACTGTTGAAATCAGAGCGTTTCACCGTCAGCGCCAGCATTTATCCCAGCGGCGTATTGGCGCTGGAACTGACCAACAGCCGTGGAAAACTGGTGGTGCTGCCGTATCAGGGCCAGATGATCTGGGATGCGGTGTTCGACGGCTGCGACCTGACCATGAGCAACCTGTTCAGCCAGCCCAAACCGAGCCCGACGGTAATTGGCACCTACGGCTGTTTCATGTTCCACAGCGGCCTGCTGCGCAACGGTTGTCCGACGCCTGAGGACGACCATCCGCTGCACGGCGAAATGCCCTGTGCGGCAATGGATCGCGCCTGGTTGGAAGTCGGTGAAGACAGCGCCGGCCCCTTCCTGCGATTGGGCGGCGAATACGAATATGCGCAGGGGTTTGGCGACCGCTACCTCGCCAGCCCGAGGGTCACTTTGCGTGCCGATTCGGGGCTGTTCGATATCGCCATGACCGTGACCAACCTGGCCGGCAAACCCATGGACCTGATGTACATGGCCCACATGAATTACGCCTACGTCGAAGGCGCACGGTTTATCGAGCCGTTGGGATTTGACAAGGTGCGCCTGCGCAGCAGCGTGCCGGCCCACGTCAAACCGACGCCGGCCTGGAGCCGCTACATGGAGCAGTTGGCGCTGGAGCCGGAGCAGTTCCGCTGCCTGGATCAGCCGGAGCTTTACGACCCGGAGATCGTGTTTTTCTTCGACGGCGTAAAGGCCGATGCCAACGGTGATGCACATTTCCTGCTGAGCCACCCGGACGGCGCCGCGTTCTACACCCGTTATCGCCCCGACCAGTTCGACCACGCTGCACGCTGGATCCTGCACAACGCCGATCAGCAAGTGGCGGCGTTTATCTTGCCCGCCACTTGCGAACCGGAAGGCTATCGCGCCGAATCCGCCAAGGGCCATGTGCGCGCCTTGGCGGCGGGGGAGACGGCGGCGTTCAAGGTCACCACCGGTTATCTGAATCAGGCCGAGCAACAAGCCTTGATCAGATAATCAACTGTGCGCCGCTGGCCTCGATGGCATCGCGGTAAGCCTTGGGGATTTTCTTGTCGCTGACCACGTACTGGAAATCCTCAAGGGCGGCGAAATGCGCGGTGCGCACGGTGTCGAACTTGCTGTGGTCGGCCAGCAACAAGCGTTGTTGCGCCTGGCGCAGGACCTTCTGCTTGACCTCCACTTCATTGAAATTGAAGCAGGTCACGCCGAAGTCCTGGCTGACCCCGGCGGCGGAGACGAAGGCCCAGGTCAGGCGCACGCTGTCGAGGATGCCAAATTCGGTCTGGTTCTCGAACACCTGGTTCTTGCGGTGGAACGTGCCACCGCACACCACGATGTGGCAGTTGGGCTTTTGCGAGAGTTTGAGCAGCACGTTCAGGGAGTTGCACACGGCGGTGAATTCGAGCTCATCAGGGATGAAGTCCACCACGAATGGCGTGGTGGTGCCGCAATCGAAAAACACCGTGTCGCCGGGCTGGATAAAGCGTGCGGCGAGTTTGCCGATGCGGCGTTTTTCCTCGACGTGGCGGGTGTCCTGTTCTGCCACGCGGTAATCGCCCGGTTCGTTGCCGTCGTGGATCTTGGTGATGTAGCCGCCGAGCAGGCGCAAGTGGTCGGTGTACTTGGTCAGGTCGCGGCGCAGGGTCATCTCCGACACGTCCAGCAACGCGGCCATTTCGCGCAGGTGAATGGCGCTCTGGTCTTGCAGGGCTTGTTGAATCAGCTTGAGACGCTCGGCTTTTTTACTGTCCACAGGCATTCCGGGGTTGATTGTTGATGTTATTTAAGTAACATTAATTGTGATTTTTGTAACGTTTTTGCGCAAATGATCCTCGATTGTGGCGCAGGGGCATTTGAATATACAAACAGGAGTTTTTTGCGATGGCCCATCTCCCACCCCAGGCACTGGCGCAGTACATCGATCACACCTTTCTGGCGCCGGACGCCAGCCGCGAACAAATCACTACCCTGTGCCGAGAGGCCGTAGAGCATGGTTTCTATTCGGTGTGCGTGAATTCCGGGCAAGTGCCTCTTGCCGCGCAGAGCCTGACAGGCCACAACGTCAAGGTCTGCGCGGTGATCGGCTTCCCGCTGGGCGCCGGTTTGAGTGACACCAAGGCCTTCGAAGCCGAGCGGGCGATTGCCGCCGGCGCTGGCGAGATCGACATGGTGTTGAACATCGGCTGGCTGAAGGACGGCTTGTTCGCCGAGGTGCAGGACGACATTGCCCAGGTCAAACAGGCCTGCGGCAGTGTGCCGTTGAAAGTGATCCTGGAAACTTGCCTGCTCACCGACGCCGAGAAAGTGAAGGCCTGCGAAATCTGTCGCGAGCTGAACGTCGCGTTCGTCAAGACCTCCACCGGTTTCAGCCGCAGCGGCGCCACCGTCGAAGATGTCGCGCTGATGCGCCGCACTGTGGGTGCGGACATCGGCGTCAAGGCTTCGGGTGGTGTACGCGACTACCCGACTGCACTGGCGATGATCGAGGCCGGCGCCACCCGCCTGGGCAGCAGCTCCGGCATCGCGATCATCGGTGGCGCGCAGTCGGCGGGCGAGGGTTACTGATCCATTTTCAAAACGATCTTGCCGATGTGATCGCCGGCCTCCATCCGCGCATGGGCTTGCGAGGCGTCGGTGAACGGGTAGACCTTGTCGATCATCGGCAAGCAACGCCCGGCCGACAGCACCGGCCAAACGTATTCATACAGGCCCTGGGCGATGGCGGCTTTTTCTTCCTGGGTGCGTGAGCGCAGCAGGGAGCCGGTGATGATCGCGCGCTTGGCCATGATCGCCAGCAGGTCGACACCGTCGGCATGGGCGCCGCCGAGGAAGCCGAGCATCACCAGCCGACCTTCCATGGCCAGGGCGGCCACGTTGCTGTTGAAGTACGAGCCGCCCATGATGTCGAGGATTACATTCACCCCTTTGCCGGCGGTTTTTTCGGCGATGACCTGGGCGAAATCCTGATCGCGGTAGTTGATCGCCTTGGCCCCCAGCTTACGGATCACGTCGCACTTTTCCTCGCTGCCGGCGGTGGCGAATGCCTCGACACCGAACTCGCGGCAGAGCATCAACGCCGTGGTGCCGATGCCGCTGGTGCCGCCGTGGATCAACGCGCGTTGGCCTTTGCTGGCGCCGCCCATTTCAAACAGGTTGGCCCAGACCGTGAAGAAGGTTTCCGGGATGGCGGCGGCTTGAATCCAGTCCATGTCATCGGGAATCGGCAGGGTCTGGCTGGCCGGGGCCACGCAATACTGCGCATAGCCGCCGCCGTTGGTCAGGGCGCAGACCTTGTCGCCCAACACAAACTCACTGACCCCTTTGCCGATGGCGACCACTTCACCCGCCACTTCCAGGCCGGGGATCGGGCTCATGCCGGGTTTCATCGGGTACTTGCCGGCGCGCTGGATCACGTCGGGGCGATTGACCCCGGCGGCGTGGACGCGGATCAGCACTTCACCGGCGGCGACCGTGGGCATCGGCACGTCTTTCGGTTGCAGGACCTCAGGGCCACCGGGTTGGGTGATTTCGATGAGGGTCATGGTTTGGGGCAGGGTCATTTTTGGGTTCCTGTTGGGGAAGGTGGTTATCAGGTGGGACCGTGAGTTGTGGTCGAAGATCAAAAGATCGCAGCCTCGTTGCTCTCGACAGCGCCTACAGGGGGAGGGTTGCGATCTTTGATCCTGGCGATTAACCGCATCGCCAATTCCAAAACCAATGCCACCACAATGGCCCCGCAGGCAATGACAAACAACAACGCATGATGCCCGCCACTGGCGTTGAAAATCGCCGAATAGGCAAACCCGGTCAGGGCCTGGAACGTGGCAAACGATACCGTGGCGCGGCTCCAGGCGATTTGCTGTTGATGATGGTTGGGCACCAGTTCATGCACCCGAGCCAGCGCCAGCGGCACGATGCCCGGCGGGAATGAACCGAGGATCACCGCCAGAAGCGCCAAGGCCAGGAATGAGCTGCAAGCTGCCAGCAAAGCAAGGGCAATCGCCTGCACCACCAGCACAATCCGAATGCTCAACCGTGCGCCGAGTTTGTCGGCGAGAAAACCATAGCTCACCGGCCCGACAATCGCCCCCAGGCCATACATGACCCAGATCAGCGCGCCCACATGCGCCCCGGCGCCGAGGCCGCGAGCGACGAAGTCCACCAGGAACACCATCGCCGGCACCAGCCCGGCCGCCATGAAAGCGTACTGGGCGAACAACAGGTAAAGGGCTGGCGGGGTTGGTGACTTCAGGCTGTCGCTGTTCACCGGTGCCGCGTGTTGCGGCGCGGTGGTCGGCCAGCCAAACCAGCTCGCGGCGGTCAGCACCAGGGCCAGCAAACCCAGGCCGAACCAGGTGTTCTGCAAACCCAGGCTCAACAGCGGCGGCACAATCGTCCCCGAACCGGCAATGCCCAGACCGATGCCGAGAAAAATCGCACCGCTGGCCAAGCCCCGACGGGACACCGGCACATGAGGCAACACGGTCGCCGCCACCAACACCATGATCGCGCCACCGGCCACCCCAGACAGCAAGCGCCAACCGAAGAACCAGCTCACCGACAACGCAAAGCCACAGGCAAAAAACGACAGCGTCACCGCGAGCATCATCAGGCGCAGGGCGCTGCTGTTGCCCACGCGGCGCGCCAGTGGATGACCGATCAGCGCGCCGATCAGGTAACCGACGAGGTTGGCGGCACCGAGGTACACCACGTCATTGGCGGAAAACCATTGCGCCTGGATCAACGCTGGAATCAGCGGCGTGTAGGCAAAACGCGCCAGGCCAATGCTGACCAGGCTGGCGCAGAGTCCGGCGAAGATCGGCAGCCAGATCGCGCTGGGGCGGGTGGTTGATGTGCTGTGCATGAGAACGGTCCTGTGAGGTTATCTCTGGCCTTCAGCCTATCGAGGTTTATTGATGCAGTAATGCAGCGATTTCGCGCTACAGTGATGCGTATATGCAGCGGCAGGAGAACGCTATGAATTGGGATGATGCGCGGGTGTTTCTGGCGGTGTGCCGTGAATCGACATTGCGCGGCGCGGCGCGGGTGCTGGGGGTCGATCAGGCCACGGTCGGGCGGCGGGTCACGGCGCTGGAGAAGTCCCTGAGCGCGACGTTGTTCCTGCGTACCTCCGAAGGTTATGCGCTGACGGCGGTGGGCGAAGCGGCGTTGCAGGCCGTGGAAAAAATGGAGGTGTCGGCGTTGGAGTTGCAGCGGCAAATCCAGGGTTTGGATGACCGGCTGACCGGGACCGTCCGCGTCAGTACCACCGATTCGCTGGCCATCGATTTCCTGATCCCGGCGATTGCCCGGTTGCACGACAAACACCCGGATGTACGGGTGCAACTGGACGCGTCCACGCAAATGATCAGCCTGGCCAAGCGCGAAGCCGACATCGCGGTGCGCAACGCCCGGCCGGACAACCCGGACCTGATCGCCCGACGCATCGCCCGTTGGCCGGTGGGGCTGTTTGCTTCCCAAGGCTATGTGGACGCCCATGGCGTGCCCGAGCCGGGTTCGGCGTTTGAAGGGCATGATCTGGTGGTGTACCAGCCGTATCTGGCGGGCAACAAGGAGATGACCCTGGTGTCGGAGCCGCTGACCCGTGGGCGGATTGTTTCAAGTCTGGGGTCTGGGTTGCTGGTGCGTCGATCCATCGCAGCGGGGATCGGGGTGGGCGAGATTCCGGTGTACATGGGCGAGCGGGATGGGCTGGTGCGGTTATGGCCGGAGCGTACGCGGCCGGTGCCCTATGACGTGTGGCTGGTGACCCATGCGGATCTGCGGCATACGGCGCGGGTGAGGGCGGTGATTGATGAAATCGTCGCCGGGTTTTCCGGCACGGGTGATTAATCGTTGGCAGACACAAAACCTGTGGCGAGAGGGCTTGCCCCCGTTGGGTCGCGAAGCGGCCCCAAGAAGGGGACTGCTGCGCAGTCCAACGGGGGCAAGCCCCCTCGCCACAGGTGAGTAGTCGCCGCGACTTTATCTCAGCTGAGGATCATGGTATTTGCGGCAGTTCCTGCGGCCGCAAGTCAAACACCAACACTTCGGCATCCACGCCATTGCTCAAGCTCAACAGCTGCTCATCCCGAACCCGCACGCCATCGCCTTCCTGCAGTTGCATGCCATTGAGTTCAACGCTGCCGCGCGCCACATGCACATAAGCGTAACGATTGGCCGCCAGTTCCAGCGTCGCGCTTTCCTTGCCGTCGAACAGCCCGGCATACACCCGCGCATCCTGACGCACCGTCAGCGAACCCTTGGCCCCGTCCGGGGAGATGATCAGTTGCAGGCGCCCACGTTTTTTCTGGGTGCTGAAGTGCTCTTGCTGATAACGCGGTTTGGCGCCGCTGACCTCAGGCACGATCCAGATTTGCAGGAAGTGCACGCCACGGGTGGCCGAGTGGTTGTACTCGCTGTGCGCCACGCCGCTGCCGGCGCTCATCAATTGCACATCGCCAGGGCGGATCACCGAACCGGTGCCCAGGGTGTCCTTGTGTTCCAGCGCGCCTTCGAGCACATAGGAGAAGATCTCCATGTCCCGGTGTGGGTGCTGGCCAAAGCCTTTGCCCGCCGCCACGCGGTCATCGTTGATCACCAACAGGTCGGAAAAACCCTGCTCTTTCGGGTTGCGATAATTGGCGAAGGAAAAGGTGTGGAAGGACTTCAACCAACCGTGATTGGCCGCGCCGCGATCCGAGGCTTTGCGAAGGGTCAGCATGATGAAATCTCCTGTCAGGACGTGAATTCGTCCGAGTGAGGAGAAGGTTAATAGTTACTGGCTGACGCAATAAGTAGATGAAAATTGAAATACTGTCCCTCTCAGGTTGACAGTTTTGTGGGGCCGTTCACGTAATCTCCCCCGACACAACCGCCACACTTGGCCATAATGCCAACCACACAACCGCGTAGGAGCGAAGCTTGCTCGCGAAGGCGGCCTGACATTCACCGATGATGTTGACTGTCAGACCGCCTTCGCGAGCAAGCTTCGCTCCTACAGGGGATGGCGGTGTTAACAGGTAGCGGGAATATTCTCTTTTTATGACTTCGATGATGTTGAACCCATGAAAACCGTGGCAATGGTGCTGTTCCCCAACTTTCTGCTGCTCGACATGGCCGGGCCGATGGAGGTGTTTTCCATCGCCAACCGTTATCTGCCACCGGACGATCACTACGTGCTGTCGACCATCGGCACCGAGCACGGTCCGTTGCGCGCATCCAACGGCGTCAACGTCCAGGCCGACGTACACATCGATCAGGCCAGCGAACGCTATGACCTGTTGCTGATCCCCGGCGGCCCCGGCGCCTACAACGAAAAACCCCAACCCTTGCTGGCCTGGTTGCCGGGGGCCGTGGCCCGCGCCGGACGTTATGGCTCGATCTGCACCGGGGCCTTCATGCTCGGGCATGCCGGGTTGCTCGACGGTTTCCGTGTGACCACCCACTGGCACTACACCGAACGCCTGATCAAGGGCTTTCCGAAGGCGAAGGTCGAGACCGATCAGATCTACGTCGAGGACCGCAACCTGATCACCTCCGGCGGCGTCACCGCCGGCATCGACCTGGCATTAGCGGTCGTCGCTCAGGACCATGGCAAAAAAGTTGCCCAGGACGTGGCCAAGGTGTTGCTGGTGGTGATGAAACGCCAGGGCGGGCAGGCGCAGTTCAGTCCGTTGATGGCCACCGTCGCACCTCACGAAACGCCGATCACCCGCGTGCAGAACTACGTGCTTGAACACCTCGATGAAGCCTTCAGCATCGAACGCATGGCGAGCCTGGCGAACATGAGTTCACGCCACTTCGCCCGGCTGTTTGCCCGGGAAGTGAACATGACACCCATGGAATTCCTGCAAAGCGCGCGCATCGACCACGCCCGGCAATTGCTGGAAACCAGCGACGCGCCGCTCAAGACCGTGGCCTATAAAAGCGGCTTCGGCAGCGTGCGTCATATGCGCTTTCTATTCAGCGAGAAACTCGGATTGACCCCCGCGCAGTACCGCGAACAGTTCAGCTAGAGCTGTTGTGTCCGTTCTGCGCACCGCGATGTCCGTAACGCTCCCCGTGCAGTCGTTGTACGTTCATCGAGGCCTGCCAAGATACCGGTGAACTCTTTGCGATGGAGATGCAGGAGCCTGGTTGGACGTGTGCGATGGACCTTTCAGTACCTTGAGCCCAACCCGGTCTTCAGCACGTAAACGTGCATGAACAGCCTTACAGATCTAAACAGCGATGCGGTGCTGCGATTCGGCCCCTACGCGTTCCACTTGAGCCAACGGCTGATCCTGGAGGGGGATCGGCCGCTGCGCATGGGCGGGCGGGCGCTGGACATTTTGCAGGTGCTGGTCGAGCGTGCCGGGCAGGTGGTCAGCAAGGACGAATTGATCGCCCGGGTCTGGCCGACGTCGGTGGTCGAAGAGATCAACCTGCGGGTGCACATTGCGGCTTTGCGTCGGGCGCTGGGCGATGGCCAGAACGGCCAGCGCTACATCGTCAACATTCCCCAGCGCGGCTACAGTTTCATCGCCCCGGTGCTGCGGGCGCAGGAAGGTACGCTGGTGTTCAGCGACAGCGTGCACCCACCCCTGCACAACCTGCCGGCGCGGCTGACGCCGGTTACCGGTCGAGACTCGATCGTCGGCAGCGTCGTGCGCCAGTTGCCGGTGCGCCGCTTCATGACGCTGGTCGGCCCGGCCGGTGTCGGCAAGACCACCGTGGCGTTGCGCGTCGGCGAGTTGCTGTTGCAGCACTATCGCGATGGGGTCTGGTTGATTGACCTGACGCGCATTGACGACCCGGCGCAGGTGGTCGATCACCTGACGCATACCCTGGCCTTCGACACAGGTTTGAGCTCCCGGCATGCCTTGCTGGTGCTCGATAACTGCGAGCACCTGCTCGAACGTTGTCGCACGCTGGTCGAGGACTTGCTGGCCACGGCGCCACGGCTGTCGATCCTCGTCACCAGCCGCGAACCCCTGCAAGCCCTGGACGAAACCGTGTTGCGCCTGCCACCCCTGACCGTGCCGCCGGCGTCGGCGTTGTACAGCGTGGCTGAGGCAATGGGCTATTCGGCGGTGCAACTGTTTGTCAGCCGCGCCCGCGCCCGGCAGCAGGGTTTCACCTTGCGCGAACAAGACCTCAAAGCCGTGCGCGACATCTGCCGCCGACTCGACGGGTTGCCGCTGGCCATCGAACTGGCCGCTGCACAAATCGACGCCTTGGCGCTGGTGGGCCTGCAAGCGCAACTGGACAACTGCTTCCAGTTGCTGACCCAGGGCCGGCGCACCGCCGTGCCGCGCCACCAGACTCTCAAGGCTGCGCTGGACTGGAGCTACGAGCGCCTGAGCCCGCTGGAGCAAAGGGTGTTGCAGCATCTGGCGGTGTTCAAAATGGCCTTCACCCTCGACGCGGCGATTGGCGTGATCAGTTGTGCGGTGTTGCCGCCCATGCACCTGTTGGCCATGGTCGAACAACTGGCGCACAAATCGCTGCTGGCGGTCGAAGAGGTCAACGGCACACCGCGTTATCGCTTCCTCAACACCACACGCACCTATGCCCTGGAGAAACTCGAAAACAGTGGCCACCTGCACGCGCTGGAACTCAGTCATGCGCACTACAACAGCCGGGCGCGCTGGATCTCAGGGGCGCAATTGCCCGTCGAGCTCATCGAGTAGGCGCCGGACTTTCGTCAGGTCTGGCGTGGCAAAACCCTCAGTGAACCGCCCATAGATCGGCGCCAGCAGCTCATAGGCTCGCCGGCAATGTCCCTGACGCTGCCAAAGCTGCGCCAGCGACGTCGCGCTGCGCAGCTCCCAGGCCAGTGCGCCTTGATCCTTCGCCACCGCCAAGGCTTTGAGCAGCACGGCTTCGGCCTCGTCCGGGCGCTTTTCGCTGAGCAGCGCATCGCCTCGGGCCCGAAAAATCTCTGCCGTGCTCCAACCCGCCGCGCCACTTTCCGCCCGCGCCAGCAGGGCCTCATCCGCAACGCCTGCGTTGAGCGTCAGCATGATCTCTTTGACCAACCCGGCATTCGGCTGCGCGGGCAGCGGCCCCTCGACACCTTCGATCACCTGCGCGTATTGCCGCGCCCAGTTGTAAAACAGCAGCACCGAATGCTTCTGCGCCTGCTCCAGCAACAGACGCAGGAGGTCGCGGGCGGTAACGCTGTCGCCGTTGTACTGGGCGATCACGCACCCGGCCAGCGCCAGGGTGTAGCAGATCGACGTGCCGTGGTTGATCTGCAGCGCAATGTCCAGCGCCTGGCGCGCGGTACGCCAGGCTTGTTCCGGGTGGCCTTGCAGCCAGAGGATGCGCGCCAGAATGGTCAGGGCGGCGACGCTCTGGTCGTACTGCACGCCAAAACCGTGGGTGAAGCGGTTGAGGTGACCGCTCTGGGTCATGCGCTGGATGACCTGCTCGGCGTTGTCCCGCGCCCGTGGCTGATCCCCGGAAAAGTGCTGGGCCAGCACCTGCAAACGGTGGGTGCTGAGCGACAACAGTGGGTCGCCCTGTACACCCAATTGATCGAACTGGCGGCTTTGCTCCAGGGCCATCTGGTAGTTGCCGCAACACAGATTGACCGCCATGTGCCCGGACACCGCCCGCAACTGACCGGCGACATCGTTGCAGCGTTCGGCCAGGGTCCGGGCGCTGACGAAGGCGTCGACGGTTTCGGCGGTGCCGCCCTGGGCGTGGTAGCAGGAACTGCCCAGGGCAAGCTTGAGGGCGATGGTCAGGTGAGGGCAGGGCTCGGCGGCGGCTTCGAGCAAGGCCAGGGCCCGGCGCACGTACACGCCGTGTTCCTTGAGCAGCGACAGTTCCTGCCACAGCGGCATCGACGTGGCGGTCAGACGGATCGCCAGCGCCTGCGGCCCGTTCGCGTGCAAGCCCCATTCGAGGGTGACGCGAATGTCTTCCAGGCTTCGGGCGTAACGCTCGATCCACAGGTGCGTTGGGGTTTTCTCCCAGTCCTCCTGGGCCTGGTCCATCAAAGCCAGGCAGCGCTTGGCATGCCGTTGCCGAGTGTCCGGCAGTTCGCCGGCCAGGTGCAGTTTTTCCAGGGCGTAGCTGCGGGTGGTGTCGAGCAGGCGATAGAACACCTCTTCGTCGCCGACCTCCACGTTCAGCAAGGACTTGGCCACCAGTTGGGTGATCGAGGCAAACACTACGTCAGGCTCGATGTGCTCACCGATGATCACCGCCGCCGCAGACTCCAGGGTGAAACTGTCCCTGAAAATCCCCAGGCGGCGCAGGCAGGTTTGCTCGCAGGCACTGAGCAGTTCGAAGCTCCAGTCCAGCGTTGCGCGCAAGGTCTGGTGACGGCCCAACGTGGCCTGACTGCCTTGGGTCAGCAGGCGAAAACTGCCTTGCAGTTGCGTGTGCAAACCACTGATGCCGAGGTGGGCGACTTGCGCCGCCGCCAGTTCGATGGCCAGCGGAATGCCGTCCAGACGCTGGCAAATCTCAATCGCCAGGGGCAGTTCCGCATCGCTCAATTCGAAACTGTCGTGGCTGGCCATCGCGCGCTCGACGAACAATTGCAGCGCAGAAAAACTCAGGGCCTGGGCGCGATCCAGCACCGCGATCGGCGGCGGGCAGTCGAGGGATTCCAGGCGCTGCACGTACTCACCTTCGGCCCGCAGGCTCTCGCGACTGGTGGCCAGGATATGCACCTGCGGCGCACTGCGCAGAATGCTTTCACAGAGCAGCGCAATCGCATCGATCAGGTGTTCACAGTTATCGATCACCAGCAGCATCTGCCGCTCGCGCAGGCAGGTCGCCAGATCGCGCATCGGCTCGCCGTCGTGCAGGACCAGGTTCAGCAGCGTGGCCAGGTGCGCGGTGATCATCGCCGGGTCAGTCAGCGGGGCGAGGTCCAGCAGGCGAATGCCGTCGCGGTAGTGTCCGATCAGTTGCTCGGCCACCCGCAGGGCCACGGTGGTCTTGCCGATACCGCCGGGGCCGACCAGGGTAATGAAACGCTGGCGAGCCAGGTGCGTGACCACACTGTCCACCAGCGGCTGACGGCCGATCAGGCGGGTGCGGCGCACCGGCAGGTTATGCCGTTGTGGCTCGAGCGCATTGGGATGTCGTGCGATGGACTCCAGGGAAAACGGCGCGACAAAACTGTACCCACGCTGGGCCACGGTGACGATGTAGCGCTGGCCGGCCTGGCCGTCCCCCAGCGCCTTGCGCAGCGCCGCCATGTGCACGCGCAAATTGATGTCTTCGACCACGCTTTTGGGCCAGACCCGGGCGATCAATTGTTGCTTGCTGACCACGTTCCCGGCGTGTTCCAGCAGGATCAACAGAATGTCCATGGCGCGCCGACCCAGGCGCAGGGGCTGGTCGCCTTCCAGGATCAGACGCTGTCCGGGATAGATCCGGTAAGGGCCGAACTGCACGGCCTGTTCGGGGGAAAGGGTCAACGGGTCACTCCTGCTTGCATCCGTCTAGTACGCGGTTTTCCGAGCATATTCCTCAGGATAGTCCGGCAGTGCAATGAGGGTTCTACTGACTGTCAGGTGTTCGCTGTGACTGACGCGTTGCCGCTGTCGGTGCGCGCTGCGTATTTATTGGGCGCGAGTGTGACAAACAGGGCGGCGCCGCGCCGGGTACGGCGGTGAAAATTAACAACGTTTAACTCGTCGCAAGTCACGTCTACGCCCAAAACTCTAGCGCTTCAAGTCCAACGAAGACCTTCGTCTTCGCGTTGTAAAAGGAATGGACACTTCTGGAGGATGCCGGCATGAGCGATGTGGTGGTGGTCTATCACAGTGGCTACGGGCACACCCGGGTCATGGCCGAAGCCGTGGCCCTGGGCGTGGAACGGCACGTGGGCAGCACCTGCCGGCTGATTTCGGTGGAGGACGTGGACACCCAATGGGAGCGTCTGCACCGGGCCGACGCGATCATCTTCGGCGCCCCGACCTACATGGGTAGCGCCTCGGCGTCCTTCAAGCACTTCATGGAAGCCACCTCGGCGTTTTACCTGGCCCAGCCGTGGCGCGACAAGCTCGCCGCCGGGTTCACCAATTCCGGGTGCCTGTGCGGCGACAAGCTCAACACCTTGCTGCAGATGGCGGTGTTCGCCGCCCAGCATTCGATGATCTGGGTCGGCCTCGACTTGTTGCCCGCACGCAGCAGCACCGGCCTGTTCGACGGGCAACTCAATCGCCTCGGCAGCTCCCTCGGCGCCATGGCCCAGTCGAATGTCGAGCAATCCCCCGACGACGCGCCACCGCCCGAAGATCGCCGCACCGCCGCGCACCTGGGCGAGCGAGTCGCACGCCTGGCTGAGCGCCTGCATCATTCACCGCTTTGATCCATCTACCCAAAAAAGGAGCACGCCACATGAGCACATTCACCACCCGCGACGGCACCGAGATCTACTACAAGGACTGGGGCACCGGTCAGCCCGTCGTCTTCAGCCACGGCTGGCCACTGAACGCCGACAGTTGGGAAGCGCAGATGATCTTCCTGGCGTCCAAGGGTTATCGGGTCATCGCCCATGATCGCCGGGGTCATGGCCGTTCGAGCCAGCCGTGGGACGGCAATGACATGGACCACTACGCGGACGACCTGGCGCAACTGATCGAGTTGCTGGACCTGAAGGATGCGGTGCTGTTCGGCTTCTCCACCGGCAGTGGCGAAGTGGCGCGTTACATCGGCCGCCACGGCACGGGCCGGGTCGCAAAAGCGGGGCTGATTTCCTCGGTGCCACCGCTGATGCTCAAGACCGAAGCCAACCCTGGCGGCCTGCCGCTCGAGGTGTTTGACGGGATTCGCCAGGCCTCATTGGTCGACCGTTCGCAGCTGTACAAAGACCTCGCCGCCGGCCCGTTCTTCGGCTTCAACAAACCGGACGCCAAGCCTTCCCAGGGCATGATCGACTGGTTCTGGCTGCAGGGCATGAGTTCCGGCCACAAGAACGCCTACGACTGCATCAAGGCGTTCTCGGAAACCGACTTCACCGAGGATTTGAAGAAGTTCGACGTGCCGACCCTGGTGGTGCATGGGGATGCGGATCAGGTGGTGCCGATTGAAGCGGCGGGGATTGCTTCGGCGCGGTTGGTGAAGGGCTCGACGCTGAAGGTGTACCCGGGCGCGCCCCATGGTCTGACCGATACCCATAAGGATCAGCTCAACGAAGATTTGTTGGCGTTCCTCAAAGCCTGATTTCGGGCTCTTATAGGAGCAAAGCTTGCCCGCGATGGCGTTCCTGAGGTCGCCATCGCGAGCAAGCTTTGCTCCTACAAAAAAGCGTTGAAGGCAGGGCTGCGCAGCACCTTGCACCGCCATGCAAACGGGTTGATCCCTTCGCTGCGGGTGAAGATGTGGCAAAAATGCGCTTGATCGCAAAATCCGCATTCCAGACTAATCTGCGTCAGGGTCAGGTCGGTGTCGCGAATCAATTGCTTGGCTTTGGCGATGCGCTGGCAACGAATCCAGTCCTGTGGTGACAACCCCGTGCTGCACTTGAACGCGCGGGAAAAATGACTGCGCGACAACGCGCAGGCATTCGCCAGTTCGGTCACTTCCAGGCTGTCGCTCAGGCGTTCGAGGATCAGTTGCTTGACCAGGTTTTCGCGCCAGGGAGCGAGGCCGCCGGTGCTGGTTTTTTGCGGCGACGTGGCGGACGCCCTGACGGCGTAATGCTGAACATGGGCCATGACAAAGTTCCGTGTCGGTGGGAATGCGCGGGCGCACTGCACGGTGGATCAGCACCTTCCCTTTTGCAGAAAACAGGTGTGTGCAGTGGGCTTCATTCTTGGCCGCGGGGCGTTGGCAGGCGAGTTAAACGTTGTTAATTCCTTGCCTGGTTTTTTGCGAGAACCGCGCTAACTCAGCACATCGCTGCAAGTGCGCGGGGGGTGGGGCGGTGCAAGATGGGTGACGTATGGCGGGCCTCGGCGGGCCGCTTTCTTTGGCGACATCAAAGGTGAAGGCATGAAGCATTCTGTGGTTGGCACACTGGGCCTGGCGGTTGCGCTGGCGTCCGGGATTTCGATGGCGGCGGCTCCGGCGCAGGTCGGCACCCAGGCGCCCGGCTACTTTCGCCTGGCGGTGGGGGATTACGAAGTGACGGCGTTGTTCGACGGCTACAACGACCTGTCGCCGAAACTGCTCAAGGGCCTGACCCAGAGTCAGATCCGCGCACTGTTGGCCCGTCGCTCGATTGAAACGCCGGGGGTGCAAACCGCGTTCAATGCGTTTCTGGTCAACACCGGCAAGCAACTGATCCTGGTGGACACCGGGGCAGGGCAGTGCATCGGCGCCACCGCCGGCATGCTCTCGGACAACATGAAAGCCGCCGGTTATCAGCCGGATCAGGTCGACGCCATCCTGCTGACCCACCTGCACCTGGACCATGTGTGCGGTCTGGTCGACGCCCAGCAAAAACCGGTCTTCGCCAACGCCACCGTTTATGCCGCCAAGGCCGAAGCCGCGTACTGGCTCGACCCGCAAGCCCTCGCCAAGGCCCCTGAAGGCGCCAAGCCGTACTTCAAAATCGCCCAGGATTCGACCGCTCCATACGTCGCGGCGGGCCGCTTCAAGACCTTCGACGCCGGCCAGTCACCAGTGCCGGGTGTCGAAGCCACGCTGGAAGCCGGGCACACACCGGGCAGCACCACGTATCGCTTCACCTCCCAGGGCCAGAGCATTCTGTTCATGGGCGATCTGGTGCATAACCTGGCGGTGCAATTCCTGCATCCTGAAGTGTCGATCGGTTTTGACGTCAACAGCCAGCAGGCGATCAAGAGCCGCAACCAGGTCTTTACCGACGCCGCCACCAGCAAGACCTGGGTCACGGCCGCACACTTGCCGTTCCCGGGCATCGGTCATATCGCCGCCGAGGGCAAGCATTTTGAATGGGTGCCGGTGGAATACGGTCCGTATAAACGAGCGGCGAAAGTGCCGTTGATCGAGTAGAGTTCCGAGCACTGCGCAATCAAGGCGAACACAGTACCCGTGGCGAGGGGGCTTGCTTGTGGCGAGGGGGCTTGCCCCCGTTGGGCTGCGAAGCGGCCCCAAAATCTTCAGCGTTGCTGAAATCCTGCCAGTGCTGCGCACTGGAACGGGGGCAAGCCCCCTCGCCACAGGGGTTTGCATTGGCCACTTAGCTTCGGTGTAACCACAAGGAAAACATGCTGATGAACCGTAACGATCTGCGCCGCGTCGACATGAACCTGCTGGTGATTTTCGAAGCCCTGATGTTCGAAAAGAACCTGACCCGGGTCGCTGAAAAACTGTTCATGGGCCAACCGGCGGTGAGTGCGGCGCTGGGGCGTTTGCGCGATCTGTTCGACGACCCGTTGCTGCTGCGCAACGGCCGCGGCATGGAGCCCACGGCGCGGGCGCTGGCGATTCTCAAGGAGCTGCAACCGGCGATGGACGTCATCTCCGGCGCGGTCAGCCGGGCCAAGGAATTCGAACCGGCCAGCAGCTGCGACGTGTTTCGCATCGGGCTGTCGGACGACGCCGAATTCGGTCTGTTTCCACCGTTGTTGAGCCAGTTGCGAGAAGAGGCGCCGGGCATCATCGTCGTGGTGCGCCGAGCCAATTACCTGCTGATGCCGGCGTTGCTGGCGTCGGGGGAAATCTCCGTGGGCGTGAGCTACACCACTGATCTTCCGGCCAATGCCAAGCGCAAGAAACTGCGGGACATTCCCTGCAAAGTCCTGCGCGGCGACAAACGGCCCGGCCCGCTGACGCTGGACGAATACTGCGAACGCCCCCATGCGATGGTGTCGTTCTCTGGTGACCTGAGCGGCAACATCGATCTCGATCTGGCCAAAATCGGCCGCAGTCGCCGCGTGGTCCTGGGGGTGCCGCAATTCAGCGGCTTGCGCGCACTGCTCGCCGGCACCGAAATGATCGCCACCGTCCCGGACTACGCCGCGTGTGCCCTGGTCGAAGGCTGCGCACTGCGCGCCGAAGACCCACCGTTTGAAATCGAGGCGGCACAGTTATCGATGGCCTGGAGCGGCGTGCACGACAACGACCCGGCCGAGAAATGGCTGCGCTCACGCATCAGCCAGTTCATGTCCGAACCCCTCAACATCCCGACCCCGTAACCGTACCCCCGCAGACCTGATCATTCCCACGCTCCCGCGTGGGAATGCCTCCACGGACGCTCTGCGTTCGGCGCTGGATGGAACGCGGAGCGTCCCGGGCTGCATTCCCACGCAGAGCGTGGGAACGATCTTCAAACCGCTCAACATCCCGGCTCCGTAACCCCCGCAGATCTGATCGTTCCCACGCTCCCGCGTGGGAATGCCTCCACGGACGCTCTGCGTTCGGCGCTGGATGGGACGCGGAGCGTCCCGGGCTGCTTTCCCACGCGGAGCGTGGGAACGATCTTCAAACCGCTCAACATCCCGGCCCCGGCACCCCCGCAGACCTGATCGTTCCCACGCTCCCGCGTGGGAATGCCTCCACGGACGCTCTGCGTTCGGCGCTGGATGGGACGCGGAGCGTCCGGGCTGCATTCCCACGCGGAGCGAGGGAACGATCTTCAAACCGCTCAACATCCCGGCCCCGGCACCCTGCAGACTCGATCATTCCCACGCTCCTGCGTGGGAATGCCTCCACGGACGCTCTGCGTTCGGCGCTGGATGGAACGCGGAGCGTCCCGGGCTGCATTCCCACGCGGAGCGTGGGAACGATCTTCAAACCGCTCAACATCCCGGCTCCGTAACCCCCGCAGATCTGATCGTTCCCACGCTCCCGCGTGGGAATGCCTCCACGGACGCTCTGCGTTCGGCGCTGGATGGAACGCGGAGCGTCCCGGGCTGCATTCCCACGCGGAGCGTGGGAACGATCTTCAAACCGCTCAACATCCCGGCTCCGTAACCCCCGCAGATCTGATCGTTCCCACGCTCCCGCGTGGGAATGCCTCCACGGACGCTCCGCGTTCGGCGCTGGATGGAACGCGGAGCGTCCCGGGCTGCATTCCCACGCGGAGCGTGGGAACGATCAAACGAGATCCCCTGTAGGAGCGAAGCTTGCTCGCGAAGACGGAGTGTCAGTCGCCATCAATATTGATTGACCCACCGCTTTCGCGAGCAAGCTTCGCTCCTACAGGGGATCGGTGTTTGAGCCTGCGCGCAAAAAGAGCACGTACATCCAATTTTCAAAAACCTGACCCCGGCACTATCAGACCAAGTGCCGGCGAAGCCATGCCGGTGATTTCTCAAAGGGGTGCACAGGCCATGAACGCATCGGCATGGGATGAACGGGCTCGGGACTGGGGGTTGCTGTTTCTGCGGGTCAGCGGCGGCTTGTTTCTGTTGTGGGTGCATGGTCTGCCCAAGTTGCTGGACTACAGCGCGCAACTCCAACAGATCGAAGACCCGTTTCACCTCGGCGCCAATCTCACCCTGATCCTGGCGATTTTCGCCGAGGTGCTGTGCCCGCTGCTGATCGTCGCCGGGGTGCTGGTGCGGTTGGCGTGTTTGCCTATTCTGTTTCTGCTGCTGGTGGCGTTGGTGGTCGTGCATCCGCAATGGAGCCTGTTTGAAGGGCAGTTCGGCTGGCTGCTGATGATTGTGTTCACCAGCATCCTTATCGCCGGGCCGGGACGGCTGGCGCTCAATGATCGATTCGCCGGAGTTCTACGTTATGCCTGACGCCAACCACGCCGCCGCCGCAAAACCGGGTTTCGATGAGATCGTGACCCTGATCATCAAACACCGGGTCAAGGCCGGTTTCGAGGTGCCCTACGAAGCCTGGTTGCGCAATATCGTGACGATTGCCGGGCAGCAGGAAGGGCACCTCGGCGTAGACGTGATGCGCGGCAAAAACGCGGGCCTCGACATGTACACCTGCGTGCTGCGTTTTTGCTCCACCGAGGCGATGCAGCACTGGCTCGATTCGCCGCAACGTCTTGAGCTGGTCAACCAGGCCACGCCAATGCTGGCCGACGGCGACCAGACCGAAGTCAACCCGGTCAACGAATTCTGGTTCGCGCCCACGGTCGATGCCGCGTCGCCACCGCCGCCGCGCTGGAAGCAGGCGGTGGTCACGTTGCTGGTGATTCTGCCGCACACCTTGCTGGTGCCGATGCTCTGGGGGCCGCTGCTCAAGCTGCACCCGATGCTGTCCAATTACGTGGTCGCCACGTTCCTGATCACCGTGACCATCGTGGTGTCGGTGGTGTACCTGTTCATGCCCAGGGCGACCCGATTGTTCGCGCCTTGGTTGTCCCATTCCACACAGCCTAAGGAAACGTGATGAACGCCGATCTGATTCTATTCAATGGCCAATTCCATACCGTTGACCGCGAAAACCCGCTGGCCAGCGCCGTGGCGATCAAGGACGGGCGTTTTGTCGCGGTCGGCACCGACGCCGAGGCCATGGCCTTGCGCGGCTCGGGCACCCAAGTCATCGACCTCAAGGGCCGCTGCGTCATCCCCGGCCTCAACGACTCGCACTTGCACCTGATCCGTGGCGGTCTGAACTACAACCTCGAACTGCGTTGGGAAGGCGTGCCGTCGCTGGTCGATGCCCTGCGCATGCTCAAGGACCAGGCCGACCGCACACCCACCCCGCAATGGGTCCGCGTCGTCGGTGGCTGGAACGAATTCCAGTTCGCCGAAAAACGCATGCCGACCCTGGAAGAACTCAACCAGGCCGCGCCGGACACCCCGGTGTTCGTGCTGCACCTGTACGACCGCGCCTTGCTCAACCGCGCCGCACTGCGTGTTGCCGGTTACACCCGCGATACCCCGAACCCACCGGGTGGCGAAATCGTCCGCGATTCGAACGGCAACCCGACCGGCATGCTGGTCGCGCGTCCCAACGCGATGATTCTCTACTCGACCCTGGCCAAGGGACCGAAGCTGCCACTGGAATATCAGGTCAATTCGACCCGTCAGTTCATGCGCGAACTCAATCGCCTGGGCCTGACCAGCGCCATCGATGCCGGGCGGCGGTTTCCAGAATTACCCGGACGATTACCAAGTGATCGAGCAGTTGGCCAAGGATCAGCAACTGACCATCCGCATCGCCTACAACCTGTTCACCCAGAAGCCGAAAGAAGAACTCAGCGACTTCAAGAACTGGACGTCGAGCGTGACCCTGCACCAGGGCGACGACTACCTGCGGCACAACGGCGCCGGTGAGATGCTGGTGTTCTCGGCGGCGGATTTCGAGGACTTCCTCGAACCACGCCCGGACTTGCCGCAAACCATGGAAGCCGAGTTGGAGCCGGTGGTTCGCCACTTGGTGGAACAGCGCTGGCCGTTCCGTCTGCACGCCACGTACAACGAATCCATCAGCCGCATGCTCGACGTGTTCGAGAAGGTCAATCGCGACATTCCGTTCAACGGTTTGCCGTGGTTTTTCGACCACGCCGAAACCATCACCCCGCAGAACATCGAGCGGGTGAGGGCGCTGGGCGGTGGCATTGCGATTCAGGACCGCATGGCGTTCCAGGGCGAGTATTTCGTCGAGCGCTACGGCGCCAAAGCCGCCGAAGCCACGCCGCCGATCAAACGCATGTTGGCCGAGGGCGTACCGGTCGGCGCCGGCACCGATGCCACGCGGGTGTCCAGCTACAATCCTTGGACCTCGCTGTACTGGATGGTCAGCGGCCGCACCGTGGGCGGTCTGGAGTTGCACGCCGAAGGCTTGTCGCGGCTGACCGCGCTGGAACTGTTCACCCATGGCAGCGCCTGGTTCTCCTCCGAACAGGGCAAGAAAGGCCAGATCAAGGTCGGGCAACTGGCGGATGTCGCGGCCCTGAGCGCTGACTTCTTCAGCGTGGACGAGGAAGCGATCAAGTGGATCGAGTCCGTGTTGACCGTGGTCGGCGGCAAAGTGGTGTACGCCGCCGGTGACTTCGAAAAACTCGGGCCGGCCAGCGTACCGGTGTTGCCGGACTGGTCGCCGGTGGTGAAAGTCCCGGGCCACTGGCGGCCGACCTCGCCGATGCAGGCCCAGGTTCACCATTGCAGCGGGCCGTGTGGCGTGCACGCCCACAGCCACGAAAAGGCGCGTCTGTCGAATGCGCCAGTCAGCGATTTCGCCGGCTTCTGGGGCGCCTTTGGCTGCTCGTGTTTTGCTTTCTAGACGCACATAAAAAAGCGCCGGCCCAACGTGCCGGCGCCCACAGCACCATCCCACTACCGAGGAGTTTCACATGAGCAACGTTCCGTACAAACGCCTGAACAAAGACGACGCCGTTGTACTGTTGGTTGACCACCAGACCGGCCTGATCTCGCTGGTGCAGGATTTCTCGCCCAACGAATTCAAGAACAACGTGCTGGCCCTCGCGGACCTGGCCAAGTTCTTCAAACTGCCGACCATCCTCACCACCAGCTTCGAAAGCGGCCCGAACGGCCCGATGGTGCCGGAGTTGAAAGAACTGTTCCCGGACGCGCCGTACATTCCGCGCCCCGGCCAGATCAACGCCTGGGACAACGAAGACTTCGTCAAAGCCGTCAAAGCGACTGGCCGCAAGCAGTTGATCATTGCCGGTGTGGTGACGGACGTCTGCGTGACGTTCCCAACCTTGTCGGCCCTGGCTGAAGGCTTTGAAGTGTTTGTGGTCACCGATGCGTCCGGTACCTTCAACGAAACCGTGCAACAAGCCGCCTGGGCGCGCATGACGGCGGCCGGTGCACAACTGGTCAACTGGTTCTCCGTGGCTTGCGAGCTGCAAGGCGACTGGCGCAACGACATGGAAGGCCTGGCCAACCTGCTGTCGCCGCGTATCCCGAACTATCGCAACTTGATGAACAGCTATTCGGCGTTGACTGCCAAATAAGCCACACCGTAAAAATGCCCGCCATTGCGCGGGCATTTTCTTGCTTACGGTTTAAGGCGAGCGCGGTCTCTGTGGCGAGGGGGCTGGCCCCCGTTAGCGTGCGCAGCACTCTCCATTGCGGGGACCGCTTCGCGCTCCAACGGGGGCAAGCCCCCTCGCCACAAAAGCCACTCCACCCACAAAAGCGGGGTGGATCAGCGGTTTTGCAGCCACCCCAGAAACCCTCCCTTCTTGACCGGCACCGGCACGGCCATCAACGCCAACCGACTGTTCTGCTGGCGCACCGCCTGCAATTTATTCAACGCCCGTCCAACCTCGCCCCGTTGCGCCATGCAATCGCGAGTCAGGGATTTGTCGATCCGGTAAATGATGCACGACGTCAACGCCGTGAAGCTGGCCTGGGACGGTGTGTCCGTGAGGATGCTCTGTTCACCCATGACTTCGCTCGGCCCCATGCGCCCGGCTTCGGTGTGCCCGGTTCCATCGGGTACGGTGGCGCTGACCACACCGGTGGCAATGACGAACAGGCTGTCCGGCACTTCATTGAGTTCAAGCACCACCTGACCCGCCGCGTACTGCTGCGGCACCATCGCCTGGGCCAGTCGATCACGTTCATCCTCGCTCAGTGAGCGGAAGATTTTCACTTCATCCAGCAACGCCCTGGCCCGGGTTGAAGGTTCGATCACGCCATCGAGCTGCCGGGAAATACCCGCCGCTTCCAGGTGCCGATGGGCCAGGTCGAACAGTTGATTGCGCACCTCAGCCTTCTTGCCCAACTCGGCGATAAAACCGCTGGCCACGTACTCGGACATGGTTTCGCCAGCCTCTTTCAACACCGCTTTCGGCGCCGGATTCAGCAACAGCGTGCTGCTGCCCTGAAGCGTGCGATCCAGCGCATCCAGCACCCGACGCGGGCGAATATGGTTGGGCACCTGGATGCTGATCGACACCCCGTGCATGTTGTTCGGCCGGCTCAGGTTGACGATCTTCGCCTTGGCCGCCACCGAGTTGGGCACCACCGCCGTGGTCCCGGCGCTGGTAAGCAGATGCGTGGCGCGCCAGTCGATGTCCAGCACCTTGCCTTCCACCCCGTCGATCACCACAAAATCGTCCACCTGATACGGCTTGGTGGTGTTCAACACGATCCCGGAAAACACATCGCTCAAGGTGCTTTGCAGCGCCAGGCCGACCACGATCGCCACCACCCCGGAGGTCGCCAGCAGGCCTTTGACCGGCAGTTCCAGCACATAACCCGCCGCCGCGACGATGGCCACCAGAAACACCAGTGCGCCAATAACATCCTGCAACAACCGCCCGCTGTGACCGATGCGGCGCATCAGCACCAGGCCGATCACCTCGGTCAGCACCCGCGCGGCGTACAGCCACCAGACGATCCCCAACGCCGTGGCCCCGAGTTGCGCCACGCGGTCATCGGCAAAGATCGGCGCCTGCAACGGGCTGACGCCGGCGTTGATGATCACCGCGCTGAAGATCAGGAACAGCGCAAGGCGCAGGCCGATGCGGGTGACACGGTGCTGCAGTGGCGAGAGGTGCCAGAGCAGGGCGTCGATCACCAGCAACAGGGCGCTCCAGGACAGGGGGTGGTCGTAGATGAGGGACATGGGAGAACTCCGGACGACGGGTTGGCGCGGTTTTGTGCCGAGTGATAACTGTGGCGAGGGGGCTTGCTTGTGGCGAGGGAGCTTGCTCCCGCTGGGCTGCGCAGCAGACCCCAAATCTTCACGGTCAGCACCCATTTTTGGGAGTGCTTCGCCCTCCAGCGGGAGCAAGCTCCCTCGCCACAAAAGCAGACTCGCCACACATTGCAGTGTGGCGAGTCAGGACAACTCAGTTCAGATGCGTCTTCAATTCCAACGCCGCCTGCCGCACCGCTGCTTTCACCTCAGGAATCTGGCTCAGCGGATTCAACAGCCCGAAGTCATGAATCATCCCGTTGTAACGCACCGCCGTCACTGGCACACCGGCCGCATCCAGGTGACGGGCATAGGCCTCGCCTTCATCACGCAACACGTCGAACTCGGCGGTTTGCACCAGCGCAGCAGGCAAGCCTTTGAGCTGTTCGGCGCTGGCCTGCAACGGCGAGGCGTGGATCTGTGCGCGCTGGCCGGCGTCCTGGGTGTAGTTGTCCCAGAACCAATTCATCATGTCCTTGGTCAGGAAGTGCCCTTCGGCAAATTGCTGGTACGAACCGCTATCGAACTGCGCGTTCGTTACCGGCCACATCAACAGCTGGAAGCGCAGCGCCGGGGTTTTCTGTTCCTTGGCCATCATCGCCACCACCGCCGCCATGTTGCCGCCGACGCTGTTGCCGGCCACCGCCAGGCGCTTGCCGTCGACACCGATGTCCTTGCCATGCTCAGCCACCCAACGGGTCGCGGCGTAAGCCTGGTTGATCGCGGTCGGGTATTGCGCTTCCGGGGATGGCGTGTAATCGACATACACCGCCACCGCGCCAGAGCCCACCACCAGGTCATGGATCAAGCGTTGGTGCGTCGGGTAGTCGCCCAACACCCAGCCGCCACCGTGGAAGAACATGAACACCGGCAACTCACCCTTGACCTTGGCCGGGCGGACGATCTTCAGGTTGATGGTTTGCTCGCCGACCTTGATCGCGCGCTCGCTGACGTCCACACCCGACAAGTCCACTTTTACCGAGTTCTGCGCACCGGTCAGCACCGCCCGGGCGTCTTTGGGGCTCAGTTGTTCGAGGGGTTTGCCACCGCCAGCGGCGAGGGCTTCGAGGAAGGCCTGGGTGGTGTGTTCAACGCCAGGGCTGCCTGCGGCGAAAGCGTTGCCAACGGCGAGGGCGAGGAGGGAAGCGGTCAGGGTCTTTTTGACGAGGTTCATGGCGTAAATCCTTTTTAATTTGTGTATTCGAATGCGGGTTCGGGTTCCGGAGCAGCGGCTGTCGTTGCACCGTGGACACAGATTAATGGGGTGCCAGAATCGGAAAAAGCGGCTATAAAGTGTTTGACTGTCAATCAGAGCGTGACAATGAACCCGTTCGAAGATATGCGTATTTTTTGCCAGGTGATGGACTCCGGCAGCTTCACCGCCGCCGCCGATCAACTGGGCCTGTCCAAGCAATTCGTCAGCCGCCGCTTGATGCAATTGGAGGAACGCCTCGGCGTGCGCCTGCTCAATCGCTCGACCCGACGCCTGGACGTCACGCCCCTGGGCCAGAGCTACTACGAATCCGCCCTGCGCCTGCTCAGCGAAGTCGAGCAAGTGGAGCAGGGCATCGCCGGCCAGACCACCGAGCCTCGCGGCACCATTCGCTTGAGCGCGCCGCTGTCGTTTGCATTGGCGCACCTGGGTTGTTTGCTGCCGGTATTTTTGCAGCGCTACCGCGACGTCACCGTGGAAGTCGACCTCAGCGACCGCCCGGTGGACCTGCTCGGCGAAGGCTACGACCTGGCGCTGCGCATCGGCGTGCTGGAAGACTCGACCCTCATCGCCCGCCGCATCGCCTCGATCCAGCGGGTGTACTGCGCCAGCCCGGCCTACCTCGCCGAACGCGGCACCCCGGTTAAACCGGAAGACCTGCACAACCATGACTGCCTGCCGTATGGGCACGGGCGTCAGGTGCAGTGGCGGTTTGACGGGGCGGGCAAACCGCTGACCGTCAACGTCACCGGGCGGATGCGGGTCAACAACGGGGAATTGCTCAAGGACGCGGCGATTGCGGGGATGGGCATTACCTACCTGCCAACATTCATCGTCGGCGCGGCGCTGAAGGACGGGCGGTTGGTGCCGGTGCTGGAGGATTTCCGGCCGGAGCCGCTGACGTTGTCGGCGGTGTACCCGCAGCATCGCCAAGGCTCGCGGCCGGTGCAGGCGTTTATCGAGTTTTTGCGCGAGCGGCTGGATCAGCGCGAGGGCGCGTTATAACGCCGGGCCCATGCCCCTGTAGGAGCGAAGCTTGCTCGCGAAAGCGGTTTCACATTCAACAAGGATGTTGGCTGACACGCCGCCTTCGCGGGCAAGCCTCGCTCCTACAGGGATCGGCGGTGAACACAGATGTTGTGTACGACGATCCCCCGTGTAGGAGCGAGGCTTGCCCGCGAAGAGGCCCTAACGGCTGGCCTCAAACCCGGCGTTTAACCCCGAGCCCGAATCCGCCGCCCCAACACATCCATCACATCACACCCATCGCGCAACAACAGCGCCGCCGCCAGCGCCAATTGCTGCACATCGGCACCCTTGGCCTGACTGATATCGAGGCTGGCCAGGCTCTCCATCATCTGCGTCCCCGCCAGAAACCGCGCGGAGGCCTGGCAGTGCAAAACGTCCAACGGCGCCTGCGTGGCCACCAGCAACACCGGGGTGTCGGATTCATTGCTGGTCATCGGCATATGCGGATTCATGCCTCACCTCCCGCTTGCGCGGCGTGCAAACCATCGATTGAGGCTTGTACCAGCGAACGGGCAGTATCGAGCAGGTGCTTGCTGGCCCAGCGCAGGGTCGCGATATGTTCCGGGCGGGTGGCGTTGGGGGCTTGATGGGCGAGGGCTTCGGCGCCGCTGAGGAAGATTGAGGCGTGTTCCAGGGCATCGAGCAGGGGGATGTCGGGTTGTACGGCGAAGAGGTGGTGGTCGGTGTGATCGCAGGGGGCGAACGGGGTGGATTTTGTGGTTGCGTGGGTCATGTGCATCTCCTGAAAAATGGAGTTGCCACGTCATCGCCGTCAAACGAATAGGTGGCAACTGTACGCAGGTTGACGGACCGGTCCAGGAACCCGGCGCACTCGAAAGTGCCCCACGCACAGCTGCCATAAAGCCGCGCAAGGTCCTGGATAAAAGCCGAGCCGTCAAACCCGATCACGAATGAGTCGTGACGGGCGCGAGGATAGGGAGAGAGGTCAGGGCAGTCAACCGCCAAAAAGCCCGAAACATCTGCCATGTCTGTAGGCCTCTTCCTGACGTGACTTCACTCATTTTTGTGGCGAGGGGGCTTGTCGGAATGCCGCACCACCCCGTAGGGCGGCGCAGCGGCCCAAAAAACCAAATAGATCTGTCTCATTACCCCACCTTGTAGGAGCGAGGCTTGCCCGCGAAAGCGGTGTGTCAGCCAACATCCCTGTTGAATGTGAAATCGCCTTCGCGAGCAAGCTTCGCTCCTACAGGGATTCGGGGGGATCAGTTGATCCGTTTGTCGTCCCCCGGCTCGCCGCCGACGTGGACGCCACGGTCATCGGCTACTTGACCGGCGCGATGGACACCGTTGTCGTCACCCACTTGACCGGCGCGGTGTACGCCGTGGTCGTCGCCGACTTCACCCGCGCGATGGACACCGTGGTCATCGCCGACTTCACCCGCGCGATGGACGCCATGGTCATCGCCGACTTCACCGGCACGATGCACGCCATGGTCATCGCCCACTTCGCCCGCCCGGTGTACCCCATGATCATCCCCCGGCTCGGCATGTGTGCCATTGCGCCCGGAGGACGCCGCGTCCCCGGTGTGTCCTGACCCGTGGTCGCTGCCGCTGTGACCGCTGCCACTGCTGCCACCACTGCCGCCACCACCGTTGCCGCCACTGCCACTGCCGCCGTGACCGCCACCATTGCCGCTGCCACCGCCACCATTCCCACCGCCGCCGCCACCACCATTACCGCCACCACCACTTCCTCCGTGGCCGCCGCCATTACCGCCGCCGCCCCCACTTCCGCCGCCACCACCGCCACTGCCTCCATGACCACCACCACCGCTACCGCCTTCCTTGGCCTGTGCACTCGATACACCGGACAGGCTGTCCGGAATCAAAATGGTCGACGCCGACAACACCGCGCCTATCGCTACTGCCAATAAAAGCTTGTTGATGTGCATGTCGTTCTCCGTCTTCTTATTTCAGATTGGAACGTGGATGAACAATGCAACGTGCTGCTTCATTCAATCGGTGAACACTGCAACGCGCGGATTTATTCAGTGGGGTTAGTGAATGCTTGAAGCCAGTTCGAAGATCGGCATGTACATCAGGATCACGATGACGCCGATCAGCAGGCCGATGAAGGTCATCAGCAGCGGTTCGAACAAGCGTACGAACCACTCAAGCCAGCGGCTGATTTCTTCGTCGTAGAAGTCGGCGCTGCGTTCCATCATTTGCCCGAGGTTGCCGGACTGCTCGCCCGCGCGCAGCAGGCGCAGGGACACCGGGGTCACCAGGTGGTTGAGTTCCAGCGCGGTGGACAACGATTGGCCTTCGCGCACCCGCTCGCAGGCCTGGTCCAGGCGCGAGCGCGAGGCCACGGTGAGCAGGCCGCGGACCATGCCCATTGCCGTGACGAGCGGGATGCCGCCTTGCAGCAGAATCCCCAGGGAACGGTAGAAGCGCGCCAGTTCGTACATGAAGATTCGCTGATGAACGGCCGGAAGTTTTTCGATCAGCCGGTCCACGCCCCGACGAAAGGCCGGTTGGCGCTGCAGGAAGGCGATGGCGACGATGATCGCCGTGAGCGTGCCGAAAAATTCCAGCTGATGGGCATGGAGGAACATGCCGCTGCTCATCAGGATCTGCGACATCCACGGCAGGTTCGAGCCCAGGCCTTCGAACACCAGGCTGAAGCGCGGCACCACGTAGCCCATCAGAAACAGCACCACGCCACCACCAACGATCAACAACAGCAGCGGGTAGATCGAGGCGCTGACGATCTTCTGCCGCACCTCGTCCATGCGCTGGCGGTAGCTGACGTAACGGCCCAGCGCCTCGCCCACCGCGCCGGTCTTCTCGCTGGATTGCACCAGCGCCACGTACAGCGGCGGGAACACCGCCGACAACTGGCCCAGCGCCTGGGAAAACGATTTGCCTTCGTACAGCAGGCGCACCAGTTCGCTCAGGGTTTTGCGGGCCTGGGGCGCGGTTTCTTTTTCCGCCAGGCTTTCCAGCGCATCGATCAGCGGCAGGCCGGCGTTGAGCAACGTGGTCAGTTCCTGGCTGAACAGCACCAGGTTGAACGTCTCGCGCTGGCTCAGGCGCAGGGCCCGCCAGTGTCGTTCGGCTTGCAGACTGACCACGCGCAAGCCCTGGTCTTCGACGATGCGTCGGGCCTCGCTGTGGCCGGGGGCCTCGACGGTCATCGACACCACCCCTGCCTTGCCGACGGCCTTGAGATGAAAGCGCATGGGCGTTGCTCCGCTTATTGCCAGTTAGTGACTTCAGCGTTTTCGCCTTCGCCGCCGGGTTGCCCGTCCTTGCCCATGGACAGCAAGTCGTACTCGCTGTTTTCACCGGGGTAGCGGTAGGTGTAGGCGCGACCCCATGGGTCCATCGGCAGTTTTTTCTGCAAGTAAGGGCCGGTCCAGCGGGTTTCATCGCTCGGCGCGGTCACCAGCGCCTGCAAACCCTGCTCGGTGGACGGGTAGTGACCGACCTCCAACCGGTACAGATCCAGTGCCTTGCTCAGGCCTTCGATCTGCGCCTTGGCGACCTTCACTTCCGAGCGCCCGAGTTGGGCGAAATACTTCGGCGCGACGATGCCGGCCAACAACCCCAGCACCACCAACACCACCAACAATTCGAGCAAGGTGAACCCGCGTTGAAGGCGCGGGGCGGAACACGGACGCTGATTCATGATGACCTCAATCCAGTGGGCAGCAGGGTCGCTATTAAGGCGTATGCAATTGCCATGCTCACGCTTGGAGATACCGCTGAACCCCTTGTGATCCGGGCCTTGGCGCCGACGGCACAGTGCTTGCGTATGGCTGGTTGACTACCGGCCATTGGGGCATAAGCCCCGTTTTTCGGGGCCGGCCAGGGGAGGTATGAAACATGAAAACTCTCACCGCAGGACTGCTCGGCGCGCTGCTGCTGAGCGGCGTCGCCCAGGCCGATGTCTTCGTTTCCATGGATGCCAAGGGCAGCTACGTTTTGTCCAATGTCCACCGCCCCGGACGGCACTATGAACGGGTGATTCACGAGCCCGAATCCGCACAACTGAGCATGGATCAGCAACCGCAGATGATCGCCAATCAGCCCTACGCCGCGCTGGTGTCGGCGGCGGCCACGGCCAATCAATTACCGGCGGCGCTGCTGCACGCAGTGATCCGGGAAGAGTCGCGCTATAACGCCGACGCGACATCGGCCAAAGGCGCCGGCGGGCTGATGCAATTGATGCCCGACACCGCCCGCGAGCTGGGGGTGACCGACGTCTACGACCCCAAGGCCAACATCCAGGGCGGCGCCCGTTACCTCAAGCGCCTGATGACCCTGTTCGACAACGACATCAGCCTCGCCGTCGCGGCCTACAACGCAGGACCTCAAGCGGTGCTCAGCCGAGGCGGGGTGATCCCGCCGTTCGCCGAAACCCAGCGTTATGTGCCCAGCGTGTTGCGCCAGTACCGGCGTTTGCAGGGCCTGGCCGTGGATGCGCCGTTGTGATCGACGGTGATGGGGCAGATTGCCCCAAATGTGGGGCAACCCGGGTACGCCCGGAATGTGGGGAATGGGTGGGGAATATCCCCCGGCTTATCAACTCGTTTCTCTAACAGATTGATATACAAGCAAATAATTTATGGCATGCAGATTGCTCAACCGGACTTGTCGAGAATTATTCCTGTGAGCACCCACAGCGAGGCCCGTGATCATGACCGGCATACACCACATTCCGTCCTTGTTAAGTTGGCTGCTGCTGGCAGCGTCGGTGCTGGGCATCGAGATGGCCGAAGCGGCCGTCCGTTGCGAGCGCAATCTGGTGGCCAACGTCGTGGCGCTCGACCAGCCGCTGATGTTCAACCGCCTCGGCGCACAGAATGCCAACGGCATGATGTTCGCCTTGCGCCGCGATGTGGTCGATGACCATGACCGCTCCCTGGCGCTGGGTGGTTCGGCGGTGCCGGGCAAAGTCTCGCTGCGCCCCGACAAGCGTCCACGGCCGCTGGTGTTGCGGGTTGCTGCCGGTGACTGCCTGACCGTCAACCTGCAAAACCTGCTGGCCTATCAGGCCAACCCTGGCAGTCACGAAAGCGGGGAGGTGGGTGAAATCGAGGGTGAAGTAGCCATTGGCAACGAAGGCAACTTCAAAGTCGATGAGCAAGTCACTGACCGCCACGTCGGCTTCCAGGTCAACGGCCTGCAAGCGGTCAACAGCATCGACGACATCGCGTCCTACACCGGGCGCAACGCCAACACCTTGATCGCCCCTGGCGCCAGCCGTTCCTACACCTTGTACGCCGAGCGCGAAGGCGCGTTTGCCGCCAGCAGTCGCGGTGCGACTTTCGGCGGCGAAGGCGATGCGGGTAACGTCGCCAACGGATTGTTCGGCGAAGTAGTGGTGGTGCCCAAGGGCGGCCGCACTTATCGCAATACCGTCACCGAAGAAGAAATGCGCCTGGCCAGCACCGGCCGCACGCCCGCCGGTCAGCCGATTGTCGATTACCAGGCGCGCTATCCGCAGCGCGAACCGTGGATCCGTGAAGGCAAGGCCGGCACGCCGATCATCAGCATGGTCGATGGCAATGAAATCATTTCCAGCGAGAGCGACGCGATCGTGATGGGCAGCAACGCCGACGGCAGCTTCCCGCCCTCGACCTATCCGCTGGAAGCCATCGGCAAACGCAACCCGGCGATTCCGAATCGGCTGGAGCCGTTCCGCGATTTCGCCTCGCAGTTCCAGGACGAAACCGCCGCCACCCAAGCGTTCCCGGCGTATTGGGCGGACCCGGTGATGGCCCACGTGCTGGAGCCGACCCGCGACTCGTTCATGATCAATTACGGCTCCGGCGGCATGGGCGCCGAGGTGGTGGCCAACCGCTTGGGCGTCGGGCCGATGCACGATTGCTTGTCCTGCGCCTACGAAGAATTCTTCCTCAGTTCCCACACCGTCGGCGACGTGGCGATGCTGGTGGATGTGCCGGCCAACGCCGGCCTGGAAAACATTCGCCCCGGCGAAACACCCCGCGCCGATCAGGTCGGGGTCAAGGCGACCATGGCGCTGTACCCGTCCGAACCGGCCAACGTCAACCACAGCTACATTGGCGACTTCGTCAAATTCCGCAACACCCACAACGGTCACGAGCAGCACATCTTCCACCTGCACGGGCACCAGTGGCTGTTCAACCCCAACGACGACAACTCCGATTATGTCGACGCCCAGGGCATCGGCCCGGGCGCCGGCTACACCTACGAAATCGCTAACGGCGGCTCGGGCAACCGCAACCGCGTGGCGGGCGATGCGATCTATCATTGCCACTTCTACCCGCACTTCGCCCAGGGCATGTGGAGCATGTGGCGGGTCCACGATGTGTTCGAAGAAGGCACCAAACTCGAAGTGTCGCAGCAGGGCGCCGACGGTTATCACAGCGAACCCTATGCCTTGCGCAGCGGTAAACCGGCGGCGGGCGCGCGGGCCTTGCCCGATGGCGAGATTGTCGCCGGCACGCCGATTCCTGCGGTTGTGCCGTTGCCAGGCAAGGCCATGGCGCCGATGCCGGGCAAGGTCGCCGTGGTGCCGAAAATCGGCGAAACCCTGGTGGCTGATGATGACGATGATGACGGCGAACATCAGGGCGGTGGCACGCAAGCCATCGGCTCCCTGGCCCTGGTGGATCGCAGCGAAGCCAATCGCAATGCCGACGGCAGCCTGAAAAACCCCGGCTATCCGTTCTGGATCGGCGGCATGGAAAGTTCGGTCGGCCAACGTCCGCCAACACCACCGCTGGACATGCTCGACGCCGCCAAGGCGCAAACCTTGAAAACCAGTGGCAATGCCCTGTGGGCCAACCTCGACCCGGCGCAGTCCGGCGGTTGGGACGGTGGTTTGGGCCGGCATTCCCTGGATGGCTTTTCCTCTGGCGGCACTGCGCACACCGTGACCACGTCCCTGGATTTCTCCAAGGAAGTGACCCGGGCCAAACCGATCTACATGCCGGAGGAGGGCACCGAAGTCGAGCAGGCGGCCATGGCCTTCCACGCGAAAAAGGATCACCCAAGCTTCGCGCTGCTGCCCGGTAATCAAGTCGTAGCGAAGGCTTTCCGCACCAATGGTGCGTTGCCGATCGCCGGTGCGCCGTACTACGAACCGTGCATGGACGACCGGCAAAAACGCCTGACCGCCAGCGCCGGTACCGGCGAATTCAACAGCGGCGAGCGGGTCGACGGCCTGTCCTTCACCGGTTCCTCGACCTTCACCGCTGACCGTCCGCGCATCTACAAAGCCGCGAATATCCAGTTCGACGCGGTGTACAACAAGGTCGGCTACCACTTCCCGCAAGCGCGCATCCTCGCCCTGTGGGAAGACGCCTGGCCGGTAATCACCAAGCAGCGTCCGCCAGAGCCTTTGGTGATGCGCATGAACACCTTCGACTGCGTGCAATACCAGCAAACCAACCTGGTACCGGCCACCTATGAGATGGACGACTATCAGGTGCGCACGCCGACCGACGTGATCGGCCAGCACATCCACCTGCCCAAATGGGACCTGACCGCCGCCGACGGTTCGGCCAACGGCTGGAACTACGAAGACGGCGTGCTTTCCCCCGGCGCCGTGCAAGAACGTATCCACGCCATTCGCGAGTTCAACCAGTGCGAAGGCACCGACCCACGGGACGGCACGCCTGCGTGTCCGAAAGCCAAGGCGCACCCGTTCTTCGGCCAATATGGACGCTCGGACTGGATGGGCGCGCGCACGGCGATGCAGCGCTGGTTTGTCGACCCGGTGGTGAATGCCAAAGGTGTCGACCGTGGCCTGGGCACGATTTTCACCCACGACCACCTCGGCCCATCGACTCACCAGCAGATTGGCTTGTACGCCACCGTGTTGGCGGAACCGGCCGGTTCCACCTGGTTCCACGCCGAAACCGGCGAGCCGTTGTACAGCGGCGCGCGCCAGGATGGCGGGCCGACTTCATGGCAAGCGGTGGTGTCCACGGGCGATCTGGACGGCGACGGCAAGAACGACAGCTTCCGTGAGTTCTTCCTCGAATACAGCGACTTCCAGCACGCCTATGAAGCTGGCGTGTACGTGGGCGCCGGGCCCAATGGTGTGCCGAATCCACAAGCGTTCCCGGCCACTGCGGACAGCTTCCGCTACGCGATCAACCCTCCGGTGCGCAAGGAAGCCGAGTCCCTGCTTGAGCAGGTGGTCGAAGCCCGCGGTGGACTGACGCCCGGCTGCCCAAGCCGACCTTGCCCGCAAGCCATCTCGGTGGATGATCCTGGGATGTTCGTGGTCAATTACCGCAACGAACCGCTGGCCCTGCGGGTGTACGACCCGAACAAGGTCGGCCCGGATGGCAAGCGCGGCATGCAGGCCGACGGCCTCGGCGGCGACCTGGCGTATGCCATGCAAAGCCGCACTGATCGGGCGATCCCGGCGATGAACCTGGCGCCGAACCTGGTCACTGCAGCCACCGGACCTACCGGCGGCACCACGCTGTTCCCGCCGCACATCAACAAGGGCGGCGCCGAACCAGGCGACCCGTTCACCCCGATGCTGCGCACCTACACCGGTGACAACGTGCGGCTGCGGGTGCATGCCGGCGGTCACGAAGAAGAGCACAACGTGACCCTGCATGGCGTGAAATGGCTGCAAAGCGGCTCGGGTTTCGGCAACAGCTCCAACTCCGGCTGGCGCTCGTCGCAGATGATCGGGATTTCCGAGCAGATGGGCTTTATTGCACCGGTGTCGATGCTCTCCAGTTCGGCGGCTACCACCGGGGATTATCTGTACTCGATGGACGCGTCCCTGGAAGGTTACTGGAGCGGAATCTGGGGCGTGATGCGCAACTACACGGCCCAGCGCAACGACCTGTTCGCGCTGCCGAACAACCCGAAACCGGCGGGCATGCGCAACACCGTGGCCTTCGATGGGACTTGCCCACGGATTGGCGCCAACCCCAATGGCATCGGCACCCGGCCCACCGTGCAGCGCAACTATGAAGTGGTCGCGGCGCTGGCCAACGACATCCTCGGCAACCCGCTGAACCTGTCCATGGCCGACCCGGCGGGGCTCGGCCAACACGTCGGCGGGCCGTTGAATCCGGCGGGTGGCACCTTGGTGTACAACTCGCGGGCCGTGAGCATTCCGCAAGTCACGGTGAACGACCCTGAGGACGGGACGACCTTCACCATCGGCGGGCAAAGCGGTCCGTTGCATGATCCGACGGCGATTCTCTACGTGCGCAAGGCTGACCTCGATCCGGTCACCGGTAAGTTGAAACCCGGTGTGCCTGTCGAACCGCTGGTGCTGCGCGCGGCGGCCGGAGACTGCATCAACATCACCCTGGAAAACCGTCTGCCCAGCGTGATGCCGGACCTGGCACAGACGGCCTCGATGATGGGGATGGTCAAGCGTGATCGCAACGGTGGCGAGGGCTCGACGACCTTCAGCAACAACCTGATGCGGCCATCCAGCACGGTGGGTCTGCATGCGCAATTACTGGCGTATGACATCACCAAATCCGACGGCACCAACGTGGGCGCCAACCCGATCCAGACCGTGCCGCCACGCGTTGGCAATACCGGTCCGTACCCGACCCGTACCTATCAGTACTACGCCGGGCACCTGGAGCGCGAAGGCAAGCCGATCTCGCAACTGGGGCGCAGCGTCGACAACATCAACGCCACGGCGGTGGAGTTCGGCGGCTTGAATTTCACCCCGGCGGACGTGATCAAGCAGCCACAAAAAGGCCTCGGTGGCGCGATGAGCATCCTGCCGATCGGTGCGACCTGGGTTGAGGACGCGCGCAAGGTGAATGCGACAGTCACTGCGCCAGGGCAAACCACCTACCGCGACTTTGCGATGGTCTGGCAGAAGGCACTCAACATGCGCTGGGCCAATGGGCGTCCGGTGGAAGGCATCGCCGCAGAAGGCAACGGTGTGCCGACCGATCCTCAGGACAACTCGAGCATGGCGATCAACTACAAGACCGAGCCGATGTGGTTCCGCTTCGGCCTGGCGCCTGACGCACCGTTCGGGCATGCCGATGGCAATGGCTACGGCGACGTGCCCAACGCGCACATGGCCTATAGCAATGCGCTGGTGGGGGGCGATCCACAGACACCGGTGCTGTATGCCAAACCGGGGCAACCGTTCCGCACGCACATCCTGATGCCGACCGGTGGCAGCCGTGGCTCGACCTTCCAGCTCGATGGGCATGTGTGGTCGGTCAACCCGTTCCAGTCGGAGAAGAGCGACACCGGAGGCTATCCGATGAGCACACCCGGGGTGGGTTCGGTGCGGTTCGGCTACAACCCGATGTCGATGTACATCGGCGCCCACGAAAGCATCCTGCCGGCGGCGCACTTCAGCTTCATGCACCCGAGCGCCGGGGGCAGCAATGCGATACCGGGCGACTACCTGTTCCGCGACTACGCCGCCTACGGCAACACCGCCGGGTTGTGGGGGTTGTTGCGGGTGACCAATGAACCTGAACCGGCGCCGGCTCCGTAGGTGTGGCGGATGAAGCCATCGCTGTAGGAGCAAGGCTTGCCCGCGATGGGGACGACTCGGTTTTGGCGGTGTGGCGGATGACGCCTTCGCGGGCAAGCTTCGCTCCTACAGGTAAGGGATGGACGTGGGTTTGGTGGTGTGGCGGATGGCGCCTTCGCGGGCGAGCCTCGCTCCTACAGGTAAGGGATCGACTCGGTTTTGGCGGTGTGGCGGATGACGCCTTCGCGGGCAAGCCTCGCTCCTACAGGTAAGGGATCGACGTGGGTTTGGCGGTGTGGCGGATGACGCCTTCGCGGGCAAGCCTCGCTCCTACAGGTAAGGGATCGACGTGGGTTTGGCGGTGTGGCGGATGGCGCCTTCGCGGGCAAGCCTCGCTCCTACAGGTAAGGGATCGACGTGGTTTTGGCGGTGTGGCGGATGACGCTTTCGCGGGCAAGCCTCGCTCCTACAGGGGTGTGGTGTGGTGGATGGGTAAGGGAGAGGCGGTATGAACAGAACAATAAGAGTCGCCGGGTGTGCGCTGGTTGTCGCGGCGGTGCTGCTGTGGCTGGGTATCTGGCGCACGGCGCCGCCGACGCTGCTCAGCGAGGTCGCGTTACCCGACACCTGGAGCGGCCAGACACTGGCCCGTGACGGGGTGGCGGTGGACTTCAAGGTGCGACCACTGGCCGAGGACGGCGTCTTGCGCGAAGGCGGTTTTGCCGACGTGCAGTTCCGGGTCAGCGACAGCAGCTCGGGGCAGCCGCTGTCGGGGGTGAACCCCGGCGCCTGGCTCGACCCGGAAACCGTTGCTGCCGACCAGGCCCAGGGCCGTGAACAGAGCTGCAAATCCCGGGTCGGGGTGTTCCTTAAATCCAGTATCAACGCGCGGCCCCTGCTGGACCTGAACAGCTACTTCCTGTTGGTGATGAGCCGCGATGCCAGCGTTTCAGTGGTCGATCCTTCCGTGTCGGTCGGCGGCATCACCAGCACCATGGCCCGGATCGATCTCAAGCAACCGCCGATGGACTGGGTCACCACCAAAGACAACAAACGCGTGTTCATCTCGATGCCTACCGCCGGGGAAGTGGCCGTGCTCGACAGTGAGCAATTCAAACAGATCGACTCGGTCGCCGCTGGCAGCAACCCGGTGCGCGTCGCGCTGCAACCGGACGAGCGTTTGCTGTGGGTCGGCAACAATGCCCAAACGGCCGAACAGTCCGGGGTCACGGTGATCGACAGCCGCAGCCTCAAAACCCTCAAACACCTCGCCACCGGCCGTGGCCACCACGAAATCGCTTTCAGCAAGGACAGCCGCCATGCCTTCGTCACCAACCGCGACGACGGCACCCTGAGCCTCATCGACATCGCCAGCCTGACCATCGTCCAACAACTCAAGACCGGCGCGCACCCGTTGTCGGTGGCGTACTCGCCGCTGTCTCAAGCGGTGTACGTCGCCGATGGCCAGGACGGCACCGTGACCGTGGTCGATACCAGCAGCCTGGCGGTGCGGCGGGTGATCAAGTTGAGCCAGGGCCTGGGCCCGATGGGTTTCAGCGCCGACGGCCGTTTCGGCGTGGTGCTCAACACCTTGGAGAACCGTGCAGAAATCATCGACGCCGCCACCAATTCGCTGATCCACAACATCGACGTCTCCGCCGAACCCTACCAAGTGGTGTTCACCAAGGCCTATGCCTACGTGCGCGGACTGGCCTCGGCCAAGGTGACGATGATCAACCTCGCGTCTCTGGGCGAAGGTCGCACGCCGATCAGCCAGGGATTCGAAGCCGGGCCCCAGGCGCCACGCCTGGCCGGTGATTTACCCCTGGCGTCGAGCCTGGCGGTGTCTCGGGACGACAACGCGGTGTTCGTGGTCAACCCGGTGGACAACACCACCTACTTCTACGCCGAAGGCATGAACGCACCGATGTCCGGCTACCCCAATCGCGGGCAAGTGGCGCGGGCGGCGATGGTCATCGACCGCAGTTTGCGCGAGGTCGAACCGGGGCTGTACAGCGCACGGATCAAGCTGCCAGCGGCGGGGCGTTTCGACGTGGCGTTCCTGCTCAACCAACCGAACATCATTCATTGCTTCACCGCATTGGTAGAACCGGACAAAAACCTGGCCCAACACCCGGGCGTGCCGAAGGTGGAATTCCTGCTCGATAAGTACACCGCGAAAGTGGGCGACCCGTATGTCGTGCGGTTTCGCATCGTTGAAGGCCCCGGGAAAACCCAACGCGGCGGGGTCAAGGACGTGCAGGTGCGCTACTTCCGCGCCCCGACATCCCGGGCCCAGGAAGTCGCGGCGCTGGATGTCGGCGACGGCGTGTATGAAGCGCCGGTGACCCTCGACCAGAGCGGCGCCTGGTACCTGCATGTCCGCGCGGCGTCCCTGGGCGCGAGTTTCGATGACAAGACCTTTGCCAGCGTCCGGGTCCTGCCCGGCGATGCTCACCAAAGAGGAAACTGACATGAACCGATTCGCACACCGTGGCTGGTTAACGTTCTGCCTGTTGGCCACCGGCATCGGCCAGGCCCTGGCGCACTCGGCGGATGAACACGCCGGGCACAATGCGCCGCCGGCCAAGACCCAGGAAAGCGCCCAGGTGAAATTCGCCGACGTCGCGCTAGTGGACCAGAACGGCAAACCGGTACGCCTGGAAAAAGACCTGGTGACCAACAAGATCGTGGTGATGGGCTTCATCTACACCAGTTGCACCACGGTGTGCCCGGTGGTGTCGTCGATCATGGGCAAGGTGCAAAAGCAACTGGGTGCCCGGGTCGGCAAAGAGGTGCAGTTGGTGTCGATCAGCATCGATCCCCAGCGCGATGACCCCAAACGCTTGAACGAATACGCCCGCAGTTTCCAGAACGGCCCGGGCTGGAGCTGGCTCACCGGCACCCCGCAATCGGTGACCGAAACCCTCAAGGGCCTCGGCACCTTCAGCGGTGACTTCAAGAATCACGCGCCGCTGATCATGGTCGGCGACGGCAACAGCCGCCACTGGACCCGCTATTACGGCTTCACCGACCCGACGGTGTTGACCCGTGAAGTGGAAAAACTCAGCGGCCAACGCAATGCCCACGCCAAACACACCGCGATCGCCATGGAGACTCAGCCATGAAAGCCCTGATCCTGATCTTCCTGACCATGTGCTTTTGCGTGATCAGCTTTCTGGCGTTTTCCCACGAACAGCACGAAGCACCGACGCCGACCGTGGCCGCCGCCGCACCGGCCACCGGCACCCGCGATGCCAGAACCTGGTTCACCGACACGCCATTGCAGGACCAGAACGGCAACACCCTGCGCTTCTACAGCGATGCCCTGCAAAACCGCGTGGTGCTGCTCAACGTGATTTTCACCCGTTGCAACGATGCCTGCCCGCTGATCACCCGCAAGCTCAAGGAAGTGCGCGAGGTACTGGGCGACAAGGCCGACGGCATCACCTTCATTTCCCTTACCAGTGATCCGCTGCGGGACACCCCGGCGGTCCTCAAGGCTTACACCTTGAAGCAGGGCGTCGATGACCCGCACTGGCTTTTTTTAACCGGCGACAAGGCGCAAATGGATCTGGTATTGGGGCGCATCGGCCAGATCGTGCCGACCCCCGAGCAGCATTCCACGCAACTGATCGTCGGTGACGTGGCCAACAAACGCTGGAGCAAGATCCGTCCCGATGCCCCGGCCGCCGCCATTGCCCAGCGCTTGCAGTTGCTGACAATGCCCGTGGTCGGTCGCTGAGTCCGGGCCATGAACATTGCCCTCCTGATCGTTCTCGCCAGCCTCAGCCTGAGTTCCAGCGCCTTGCCGCTGAACCCCAGTGAAAGTGCGGGCAAGCGCCTGTACCGCGAGGGGTTATCGGGCAGTGGTGAACCGGTGATGGCGCGGGTCGGCGCGGCGGACATTGTGCTGCCGGCCAGCAGCCTGCCGTGCGCCAATTGCCACGGCGCCGACGGCCAGGGGCGAGCGGAGGGCGGAGTGCGGCCGCCGGACCTGAACTGGTCGCGGCTCAGCAGCCGCTATGGTCAGCAGCAGATTAACGGCCGCGATTATCCGGCCTACACCGAAGGCACGCTGGCCCGGGCGATTCAGGAAGGGCGCGACCCCGGCAACAATCAGCTCGACCCGGCCATGCCGCGGTTCGTGCTGTCGATGAAGGATCAACGGGATCTCAGCGCTTACCTCAAGCGCCTGGGCGAAGACCGCGATCCGGGCCTGAGCCCCGACAGCCTGCACCTGGGCACCTTGTTGCCGAGCCAGGGCCCCTTGAGTGAGGAGGGCGCGACGGTGGCGGCGGTGCTCCAGGGCAGCGTGGCGCGGATCAACGAGGCGGGGGGGATTCATGGCCGGACGTTGCGCCTGACCATCCTTGATCCCGGTCCGGACCGTGCCAGCGCCGAGCAGGCCCTGGATCGGTTGATCGAGCAAGAGCAGGTGTTCGCCCTGATTGCGCCGTTGGTCCCGGCGCTGGACGCGGAACTGGCCGCTCGTCTGGAACGCGCCGGTGTGCCGCTGATCGGCCCGCAGTCGCTGCTGGGCACGGCCCAGGCCAGTCGGCAGATTTTCGAACCGCTGCCAGGCTTGCGCGAGCAACTGATCGCCCTGGCCGACTACGCCACCGACAGCCTGCGAGTGCTGCCGGGGCCGACGCTGATTGTCTACCCGCAGGACCCGGGCCAACGCCTGGCGGCGCAAAGCCTCGGCCAGTATTTGCAGGCTCACAACTGGCAAGAGGTGCGGCTGCAAGCCTACGACTCGGCCCAGGACGAATTGCCGCTGGGCTCGCGCTCGGTGTTTTACCTGGGCAGCAGCGGCGGCTTCACGCACCTGGCCGAGCGCTTGCAGACGGCGGGGCAGGTGCCTTACCTGTTCGCCGCCTCGAATCAGGTGGCGGGGGATTTGCTGCAGGTGCCCGGCGGATTTTCCCGGCGGGTGTTCCTCGCCTATCCCTTCGTGCCCAGCGACTGGACTCAGTCCGGGCGCACGGCCCTGACGATGTTGCGCGAGCATCAGGGCCTCGGCGCTCAACATGCGGTGCTGCAAGTGGGCGCGTTCAGTTCGATGCTGCTGTTCAGCGAAGGCATGAAGCAGGCCGGGCGCGATGCCAGCCGCGAAAAACTCATCAGCGCCCTCGAAGGCCTGCACGACTTCGACACCGGGCTGACCCCGCGGATCAGCTTCGGCCCCGGCCGCCGACTGGGCCTGAGCGGCGCGCATATCGTCACCGTGGACCTGACCGACCAACGCTTTTATCTGGTCGCGCCCTATAAACCCATTGCCGTCACACCCTGATGGGAGGCTTCGATCATGAAGACGCTACTGTTGCTGCTGATGCTTTGGGTGCCCGTGGCCTTGAGCAATAACGAGCCGGCCGCCGCGCGGGTCAATGGCGCGGAGATTTCCGAGTTTCGCCTGGAGCGCTATTTCGCCGAATTCCTGGAGGACCAGGGCCGGGCCGTGGCCAGCATTCGCAATCCCAAGGCCTACAAGCAATTGCGCCAGGCCGCCCTCGATGCGCTGATCGACAAGGAATTGCTGTGGCAGGAAGCGGTCAAGCGCGGGGTGATGATCAGCGATGTCACGGTGCAAAGCCAAGTGGCGCTGACCCGTCAGGCCATCGGTGGCGCCGAGGTGTTCGCCCGCAAACTGCAAGACGCCGGTTTCGACGAGGCCGGTTTTGCCGAATACACCCGCCGCGAACTGGCCGCCCAAGAGGTATTCGCCGACCTCACCCGCGTGGCGGAGCCGGACGAACAGCAAGTCAGGGCCTTTTTTGAACAGCACCGCGCCGAGATGAGCAGCCCCGAGCAGATCCAGGCCCGGCACATCCTGATCAAGGTGCCCCAGGATGCAGATGCCGCCACAGTCGAAGCCGCGCGACTACGCTTAGAGGAGATGCGTGTGCAAATCGCCCAAGGCGCAGACTTCGCCAGCGTCGCCCGCAGCGGTTCCGAAGACGCTTCGGCCAGCGCTGGCGGGGACTTGGGCTATTTCGCACGTGGGCGCATGATGCCGGCATTCGAAGCGGCGGCGTTCGCCCTGAAGCCGGGGCAGGTCAGTGAGCCGGTGCGAACACCGGTCGGCTGGCATTTGATCTATTTACAGAACCACCAGGAGGCGACCGATGTCACAGAGGAGCAGGGGCTTGCAACAGTCCGGGTGTACCTTGCCCGACAGCAAAAGGCCCAGGCTCGTCGAGACGTTCTGGCGCAACTGCGATCCAGCAATCGAATCGAGCGGATTGACGATGATTGAACCTTCCCCCCAATACTGGGGAAAAGCTTCAATGCCAATCCATGCGCTTCCCCGGCTTTGGGGGGAGGGGATTCTGGACGATATGGCATTGTCTTCAAATTCAAGGACATGAAGAGATACTAATCCCGGCGCTTGGCCTGGCATGAAGTGTGCGTTAGCCCTTGTAAGGCACACACTCCACCAGGCTCGGTACTCGGACCTGCGGTTTCAAGGAGTCGACCTTGTTAAACAAAGTACTGGTTGTCGAAGACGAACAACTGCTTGCCGAAAACCTCAAGAATTACCTTCAGGCGCAAGCGTTGGAAGTCCGGATAGCTCACGACGGTGCCATGGCAATCGGCGAAGCCGAACGTTTTGCACCCGATGTGATGGTGTTCGATTACCGCTTGCCGGATATGGAAGGCTTTGAGGTGCTCGATGCCGTCCGCCAGAACAGGAAGTGTCATTTTGTGCTGATCACCGGGCACCCCACCGCTGAAGTCTGTGAGCGGGCCCGACAGTTAGGTGTCAGCCATATCCTGTTCAAACCCTTTCCATTGGCGGAATTGGCCCGTGCAGTCTGCGACCTTCTGGGGATGGAACGCGAAAGCAAAGCGGGCGCGAGCACTTCCGAAGGTTTCGTCGAACGACGCCAGAGCAGGACCGAGAGTTTCCCGCTGCAGTTGTACGACGGCAGTTGGGTGCTGGCGGACCGCCGACGAACATCGGCCTCGCTGGCACCGGACGACGAACAATTGCTCACCGGGGAGTAGTGGCGCGACACGACGTTCCGGCTCCCGCCGCAATGGCCTGCCGCGCCGACAGGGCTTTAAGCCCCCGGCGTTGGAGAGCAAGCCATGGAACGTCTATCACTGGCCGTAGAACCGGCACCGTTGGACCCTGCACCTTCACGCTTTTCCAGTGAGCAATTGACCCAGGCGCGGCTGCGGGCCGCGAGTTCCGGCGAACGGGTGCTGGACGCCCTCGGGGTGTTGTGCGAACTGGCCCCCATGCCCTTCATTCAGTGCCTCGGCGCCACCCTGCATTACCCGGTGCTCGACACCGACACGCTGTTCCGCGCCACCCCGGTGTTCGACCGGGTCACCCTGGCCCAATGCCTCAAGCGCGAATTCATCCTGCTGCGCCACGACGACGCGGTCATCGGCGTGTTTGCCGACCCGTTCGACACCGCGCGCCTGGCCTGGATCGACGACTGCCTGCACGGCGCGCCGCTGTATCTGGTGCACGCCGACGACCTGAAAGCCTACCTGGCCCGTCACGAAGAAAGTTTCCACGCGGTGGAATCGCTCAACGCCCAGGCCGAGGCCGGCGTCGAGATCGACAACCTGCAAAGTCTGTCCCTGACCAGCATCAGCGAAGACGCCAGCGTGGTGGTCAAACTGGTCAACTCCACCCTCTACGACGCGCTGAAAATGCACGCCAGCGACATCCATTTGGGCACCACCGGCAGCGGGCTGGTGATCAAGTACCGCATCGATGGCGTGTTGAACAACATCAGCAAGATCCAGGGCAACGAGTTCGCCGAACAGGTGATTTCCCGGGTCAAGGTCATGGCCGAACTGGACATCGGCGAAAAACGCGTGCCCCAGGACGGTCGCTTCAAAATCGGCATCAGCGGCCGGCAGATCGACTTCCGGGTGTCGATCATGCCGAGCATTTTTGGCGAAGACGCGGTGCTGCGGGTGCTGGACAAACAGGACCTGGCGGACAAGGTCAGCGGCGTGCAATTGCAGGCCCTGGGCTTTGAAGAAGAAACCCTCAAGCAACTGCGCCGCCTGGCCGCCGAACCCTACGGCATGGTGCTGGTGACCGGCCCCACCGGCAGCGGCAAGACCACCACCCTCTACGCGATGATCACCGAGATCAACCACGGCGTGGACAAGATCATCACCATCGAAGACCCGGTGGAATATCAACTGCCTGGTGTGCTGCAAATCCCCGTCAACGAGAAAAAAGGCCTGACCTTCGCCCGAGGCCTGCGCTCGATCCTGCGTCATGACCCGGACAAGATCATGGTCGGTGAAATCCGTGACCCCGACACCGCGCAAATCGCCGTGCAATCGGCCCTCACCGGGCACCTGGTGTTCACCACCATCCACGCCAACAACGTGTTCGACGTGATCGGCCGTTTCACCCAGATGGAAATCGACCCCTACAGCCTGGTCTCGGCGCTCAACGCTGTGCTCGCCCAGCGCCTGATTCGCCTGGTGTGCGCCAGTTGCAGCGCGCCGCACCAGCCGACCGAAGAAGAACTGCAACTGTCCGGGCTCGACCCGCAACACGTCGCGCATTACCACTTCGTCCATGGCAAGGGCTGCGGCCATTGCCGGGGCACCGGGTATCGCGGGCGTACGGCGATTGCCGAACTGCTGCACCTCGACGATGAACTGCGGCAAATGATCGTCGAGCGCCAACCCATATCGAAAATCAAGGCCCACGCCTGCAAACGTGGCTTGCGCTTGTTGCGCGAGTCGGCGCTGGAACTGGTGCAAGCGGGGCGGACCACGCTCGAGGAGATCAATCGTGTCACTTTTGTCTCGTGATCGTTATGTGGCCGTGCTCGGCGCCAGTGGCGTCGGCCTCGGTCAGCGTCAGGGCAGCGACACCCGCTGGTTGGGCAGCGTCGGGTTTATCGACGAAGGCTTCCACGCCTGGACCGTCGCCCTGGAAACCCTCGACCGTTTGCTCGGCGAACATGCTCGCGCCGGTGCCGAATTGAACGTGGTGATTTCCGGGCACTTCAGCCGCTTTTGCCTGGTGCCCTGGAGCGACCAAATCAGCAGCCCCGACGAATTGCTCGGCTTCGCCCAACTGTGTTTCGAAGACCTTTATGGCGCGCCGAGCCAACCCTGGAACCTGGTGCTGTCGGCGGAACCGGCGGGCTACGACCGCATCGCGGCGGCCTTGCCCCAGGACTTGCTGGAACGCCTGCGCACACTGGTTAGCGGTCGCGGTTTGCGCCTGCGTTCGGTGCAACCGTACCTGATGGCGGCGTTCAACCACTTCGATAAAAGCTTCGACGCCGGGGACTTCCTGTTCGTGGTCGCCGAACCGGTGCGCAGCGTGTTGCTGCTGGCAAGGGAAGGGCGCTGGACCTCGGTGCGTTCGGTGGGCAGCAGTGACAGTGATGTCGCGCTCACCGCGCTGATTGGCCGGGAAAACCAGTTGCAGGCCTCCGCCAGCGAACGGCCATTGAACGTGTATCTGCACGCCCCGGCACGCATCGAGTCGCCGCCCGATGTACCGGGTGTGCACCTCAGAACCCTCGAAGAGGACCGGACATCGGTACGGGATTGCCTGTACGTGATGTCCCGGGCGGTGGCCTGACATGCGCGCCCTGACCCTCGACTTCCAGCCACGCCGCCGCTCCGGTCCCTTGGGCTGGAGCCTGTTGACCGCTGGCGTGGCGCTGACCCTGGCCTGCTTCTTTGCCCAGCAGCACCTCGACCAACAGTCCTCGCAACAACAAGGTCACTTGCAACACGCGCAACGGGAACTCACCGGCGACACGGGCGGCAAAGTCGGCCTGACCCCGGCCGAGACCCGCGAGCAAGCGCAAAACCTCGCCGAAATGCGCAAGGTCTCCCAGCAACTGCGTCGGCCCTGGGAACGCCTGTTCGCCATGCTTGAAGCCATGCCCCGCGATGACATTGCCTTGCTGACCCTGACCCCGGATGCACGCAAGGGCCAGGTGCGGATCAGCGCCGAGGCGCGGGACCTGGAAGCGATGCTCGAATTTCACCAACGTCTGGAAGCCAGCGACGAGCTGTCGGACGTGTCCCTGCTCAGCCACGAAATCGTCGCCAACGTGCCGGAACACCCGGTGCAATTCAACCTGTCGGCGACCTGGGAGATTGGCGATGCAAATCCCTAGACTGATCGTTCATGAATACCTGCAAGGCCTGGGCATTCCTGGCCTGGCCGGGATAGCGCTGGTGGCGCTGGCGCTGGTGTTTGCCCTCGGCGGGTTGCTGCCGGACTGGCAGTCACTGCAAAGCCTCAGCCAGCAAACCCGCGAAGCCGGCGAGTACCTGGCCAGGGTCGAGGACGGCAGCGTTGCGCCACCGGTGGTGCCGCAACGCCAGCTCGATGACTTCCGCAGCAAGTTGCCGTCCCAGCCCCAGGCCACGGTGGCCATCGACAAGATCTACGCCCTGGCCGCTTTGGAACACATCACGTTGGCCCGGGGTGAATACTCGCTGGGCATCGACCCCAAGACCCATCTGGCCCGCTATCAGATTCTGCTGCCGGTGCGGGGCAGCTATCCGCAACTGCGGCGTTTCCTGCATGCCTTGCTCGGGCAGTTGCCGGCGGTGGTGGTGGAGGACGTGGAGTTCCAGCGCAAGAAGATCGCCGACACCGACCTCACCGGGCGGATCCGCATGACCCTTTACTTGTCGAGGTCATGATGAACAGCAAACGCGTAATGGGTTGGGTGGCGTTCTTCGGCGTGGCGGCGGCGCTGGCCTGGTTGCCGGATTATCTGCGGCAGCCGGAGGAGGGCGAGACCGCCGTGGCGACCGTGGCCAAGCCTGCCAAAAGCAAACCATCGGCGGCGCCGGATAGCGTCAAGGCCGCACCCATCAAAGACCTGAGCCCGTCCGGCGACCTGTTCGCCGCCCGCAGCTGGAAGGCTGCGCCGCAACTGGCCAGCGTCACCGAACAACCCGTCAACCTGACCCCGGTGGTGCAAATCCCCAGCGCACCGCCGATGCCGTTCCAGTTCGTTGGCAAGCTCCATGACCGTTCCGATCTGCAAGTGTTTTTGCAGAACGGCGAAAAAATATACGTCGTACGCAAAGGGGATGTGATCGACGACACCTGGCGGATCGAGGGCATTTCCGATGTGGAATTGAGCCTGGTCTACCTGCCTCTGCATTTGGCCCAGACTTTGTCTGTGGGGAGCACGCAATGAACAGATCCCGTTTGCTGATGAGCCTGTGTCTGACCACAGCGCTGGCCGCGTGCAGTTCCGCGCAGGTGGCTAACAAAGAAGCGTCCGACCTGATCGAACAAGGTCAGTACGAAGCCGGATTGGCACGCATCCAGGAAGGCTTGCGGGAAGACCCTCGGGATACCGAATTGCACCTGCTGCTGAACACCGGTCGGGCCAAGGCGATTACCGCGCTGCTGACCGCGGGCGATACCGACCGCGCGCGCCGGGACTTTCCAGCGGCACGCCTGGCCTACGGTCGGGTGCTGACCATCGAACCGAGCAACCGCCGGGCCCAGGATTCCCTGAAGCAACTCGACTACCTGCGCAGCCAGGACGACAAACTCGAACTGGCCCGGGGCGACCTGCGCCGGGGCGATATCTACGGCGCCGACCGCCAGGTCAAACAGATCCTCGAACTCGACCCGAAAAATGAAGGCGCCCTGGAGCTGCAAGGCAATATCCGCCTGGTCCAGAGCCGCAACGTAATTCCCTATCCACAACTGCGCACGCGGCTGGATCGGCCGGTGACCCTGGAGTTTCGCGACGCCAACCTGAAGACCATTTTCGAAGTGCTGTCCCAGGTCGCCGGGCTGAACTTCATCTTCGACAAGGACCTGCGCCCGGACATGAAAGCCACGATCTTCGTGCGTGACGTGCGCATCGAAGATGCCGTGGAACTGCTGCTGCAACAGAACCAGTTGCACCAGAAGGTGGTGAACGAAAACACCTTGCTGATCTACCCGGACTCGCCGCAGAAGGTCAAGGATTACCAGGAGCTGGTGATGCGCACCTTCTACCTGACCAGCGTCGATGCCAACACCGCGCTGAACATGATCAAAACCATGCTCAAGACCCGCGACGTGTTCGTCGATGAACGCCTCAACACCTTGACCATGCGCGACACCGAAGACGCGGTGCGCATGGCCGAGAAACTCCTGCAATCCCAGGATCAGTCCGACCCGGAAGTGATCCTCGAAGTGGAAGTGATGGAAGTCGCCACCCAGCGGATTCTTGACCTGGGCCTGCAATGGCCGAACACCTTCGGCGTGGTCAACAGCGACGGTTCGGGGGTGACAATTCTTGATCAACTGCGGGGCATCAACTCCAGCCGGATCTCAATCTCGCCGTCGCCGCAAGCCAAGATCAACGCCCAGGACAACGACATCAACACCCTGGCCAGCCCGGTGATTCGCGTCAGCAACCGCGAACAGGCGCGGATCCATATCGGGCAGCGTGTGCCGATCATCAGCGCCACGTCGGTGCCGTCCACTCAGGGGCCGGTGATCACTGAAAGCGTCACATACCTGGATGTCGGTCTGAAGCTGGAAGTGCAGCCGATCGTGCATTTGAACAACGAAGTGGCGATCAAGATTGCCCTGGAAGTGAGTAACGCCACGCCGCTGGAACCGACCCGCCAGGGCACGATTCCGGTGCAGGTCGACACCCGCAACGCCCAGACCACGTTGCGCCTGCACGATGGCGAAACCCAGATCCTGGCCGGGCTGGTGCGCAACGACCATGGCGCCACCGGCAACAAGATTCCGGGCCTGGGCGACATCCCCGGATTGGGCCGCTTGTTCGGCAGCAACAAGGACACGGTCGGCAAGTCGGAACTGGTGCTGTCGATCACCCCGCGCATCGTGCGCAACCTGCCGTACCAGAGCCCGTCGGACATGGAATTCCCTACCGGCACCGAAACCAGCATGCACATCCAGGCACCCGATCGTGGCATGGACACGGCGATTCACACCGACGTCATGACCACCCCTGTGGCCTCATCCGCCCACGTTGTCGTCGAGAAGCCTTGATCATGAACGCCTCCCAACGCGGTTTTACCTTGATTGAAGTCGTGGTGACGCTGGCCCTGATCGGCCTGTTGGCCGGCATGGCCGCGCCCCTGACCGAAACCGTGGTGCGCCGGGGCAAGGAGCAGGACATGCGCGCGGCGCTGTACCAGATTCGCGACGCCATCGACGCCTACAAGCGCGCCTTCGACGCCGGCTATATCGAGAAGTCGCTGAACAGCAGCGGCTACCCGCCGAACCTGCAAGTGCTGGTGGACGGCGTGCGCGATGTGCGCAGCGCCAAGGGTGCCAAGTTCTACTTCCTGCGCCGGGTGCCCCATGACCCGTTGCTGCCGGTCAAGCGTAACGACGAAGGTGGTTGGGGCCTGCGCTCCTACGACAGCACGGCTCAAAACCCCCGGGAAGGCGAAGACGTGTTTGACGTCTACTCCAAGGCCCGGGGCAAAGGCCTCAACGGCATTGCCTACCGCGAGTGGTGAACCTATGCGCCGGGAAAAAGGTTTTACCCTGCTGGAATTGATGGTGGTCATGGCAATCATCGCGACCCTGATGACCATTGCCTTGCCCCGCTATTTCACCAGCCTGGAAGTCTCGAAGGAGACCACGTTGCGCCAGAGCCTGTCGGCAATGCGCGAGGCGCTGGATCACTACTACGGCGACACCGGGCGCTACCCCGATTCCATCGAACAATTGGTGGAACAGCGTTACTTGCGCAACCCGCCGATGGACCCGATTGCCGAGCGCAAAGACCTTTGGGTCCTGGTCGCGCCGCCGGACGGCGTGCCGGGCGCGGTGGCCGATATCAAAAGCGGTGCGACCGGGAGGGCGCGTGATGGCAGCCTTTATTCCGAGTGGTAGCCGCATCGGCGAGAACCTGCGTCTATCGCGCTTGCTGTGGCTGAGAGACTTGCTGTGGCGAGGGGGCTTGCCCCCGTTGGGTGGCGAAGCCACCCCCTGCGCTCTTTCAAACGAACCGCGTCCACAGGTTTTACGACTGCTGCGCAGCCGAACGGGGGCAAGCCCCCTCGCCACAGGTGAACGGCGTTGCGGCAAAGAGGGTGGTTTCACCTACCTGGGCGTGCTGTTTCTGATTGTGCTGATGGGCATGGGCCTGGCCAGCGCCGGGGAGTTGTGGTCCACCGCCTCGCGGCGTGATCGCGAACGCCAGTTGCTGTGGGTCGGCACCCAATACGCCCAGGCGCTGCGCAGCTATTACCGCAGTTCGCCGGGGCTGGCGCAGTACCCCAAAGACCTGGCCGACCTGCTGCAGGACGAGCGCTTTCCTTCGCCCAAACATCATCTGCGCCAGCTCTACCCGGACCCGATCGGCGGCGGTGAATGGACACTGATGCGCGGCTTCGACGGGCGCATCACCGGTCTCTACAGCCCATCGACCGACACGCCGCTGAAACAGACCGATTTCCCCAGCCAATGGTCGGACTTCGTCGGCATGGCCAGCTACAAGGATTGGCAGTTCGTCGCCGAGAAAGCCTTCCTCGATGGTGCGTCCGGGCCCAAACCCCAGTCGTCGACCCCCCAGGCGTTGGCGCCATGAACCGATATTGCCTGGCGCTACTGCTGATCTTGATGACCCCTTTGGCCTCGGCCGGCGAAGAGGACGAAATGATGGGTTTCATCGTCGACGACACGATCTCGCACATCGGCCACGACTTTTATTACTCGTTCAGTGAACGCCTGCGCGCCACCAGCCCGATGGATTTCAACCTGGTGGTGCGCGAACGACCCTCGGCCCGCTGGGGCAGCCTGGTGACCGTGGAATATCAGCAACGCCTGGTTTACCGGCGCTTCCTGCCGCCGAACACCGTGGAGCTCAAGGACGAGGCGTACGACGCCGCCGACTGGGTTCGCCGGCAAATCGTCCAGCGCAAGCTGGAAACGTTATTGCAGGACACCACCGACCTGGAGAAGGACGAATTATGAACAAGAAAACGTTCTCACAGCGCACCGGCATTTGGCTCCTCGGGTTGGGCAGTTGCGGCCTGGTCCACGCCACCGAGCTGGTCTACACGCCAATCAATCCCTCGTTCGGCGGCAACCCGTTGAACGGCACCTGGCTGCTCAACAATGCCCAGGCGCAAAACGACTTCGACGACCCCGACCTGAAAAACCGCACGGCGGTGGCCGGCACATCGGCCCTTGAACGCTTCACCAGTCAATTGCAATCGCGGTTGCTGGGCCAGTTGCTGGACAACATCTCCACGGGCAACACCGGGAGCCTGTCCACCGACAGTTTTATCGTCAACGTCATCGACGACTCCGGCGCACTGAGCATTGAAGTGACCGACCGAGCGACCGGTGAAGTTTCGGAAATCCAGGTGAACGGCCTCAACCCTTGAAGGGATTCGGCTGCCGGGGAGAGAAGGACATGAAAAATATAATTGTGCTAGGGCTGATGTTGGCGGCATTACAAGGTTGCAGCTTGCGCGACACCATGCCGGCCGAGCAGGACACCGAATCACCGACCCTCACACCACGGGCGTCGACCTACTACGACTTGCTGAAAATGCCACGGCCCAAAGGCCGGTTGATGGCGGTGGTGTACGGCTTTCGCGACCAGACCGGGCAATACAAACCGACCCCGGCTAGCTCGTTTTCCACCAGCGTGACCCAGGGCGCGGCAAGCATGTTGATGGACGCGCTGCAGGCCAGCGGCTGGTTCGTGGTGCTGGAACGTGAAGGGCTGCAGAACCTGCTGACCGAACGCAAAATCATTCGCGCCTCGCAGAAGAAGCCGAATACGCCGGTGAACATCCAGGGCGAATTGCCGCCGTTGCAGGCGGCGAACTTGATGCTGGAGGGCGGGATCATTGCTTACGACACCAACGTGCGTAGCGGCGGGGAAGGGGCGCGGTATTTGGGGATCGACCTCTCCCGGGAATATCGGGTGGACCAGGTCTCGGTCAACCTGCGGGCGGTGGACGTGCGCAGCGGGCAGGTGCTGGCCAACGTCATGACCAGCAAGACCATCTACTCGGTGGGCCGCAGTGCCGGGGTGTTCAAGTTTATTGAATTCAAGAAATTGCTTGAGGCGGAAGTGGGTTACACCACCAACGAACCGGCGCAGTTGTGTGTGTTGTCGGCGATTGAATCGGCGGTGGGGCACCTCCTGGCCCAAGGGATCGAGCGGCATTTGTGGCAAGTGGCGGGAGACAACTCCACGCCCGTGCAGGATGAGACGCTGGGGCGGTATTTGAGTCAGAACAAGGTAGATCCGGAGAGCGAATAAACCGGCTCTTATTCGATCATTCCCACGCTCTGCGTGGGAATGCATCCCGTGACGCTCCGCGTCACCTCTGGAGGCGGAACGCGGAGCGTCCCTGGCGGCGTTCCCACGCAGAGCGTGGGAACGATCAGAATGCGGTGGTGCGCAGGCCAATGGGAGCAAGCTCCCTCGCCACAATAAGCGTGCAGTCAGAGGGACCGCGTCATCGTTCTTCGCGGGCAAGCCTCGCTCCTACGGGGTGGGGCGTTGTACGCAAAATCTGCGTACACCACCAATCCCTGTAGGAGCAAGGCTTGCCCGCGATGGCGGCCTGACAGCCGATCAGTCTCTTGCGGATGTACGCCAGCAATAACCGAAGACACAAACTCGCTCAATAATCTTGATCGCTGAATGTCCATCCGCTTCATACAACCCCTTCAACGGCTGCTGATCAGCGAGTCGGTGCAGTTTGAAATGGTTGTAGAACGCCTGCCCCAATCGCTGCCCGCTGAAATGTCCTGCGCTGTACAGGGCCTGGAAATCTTCGTAGGCGCTTTTTTCGAGCTCCAGATGATGAGCCATCGTGTTGACCGGTTCTAAAAGTGGTGGGGCGTGAGAGTAGGTGATCGATCGTTCCCACGCTCTGCGTGGGAATGCATCCCGTGACGCTCCGCGTCACCTCTGGAGGCGGAACGCGGAGCGTCCCTGGCGGCGTTCCCACGCAGAGCGTGGGAACGATCAGAATGCGGTGGTGCGCAGGCCAATGGGAGCAAGCTCCCTCGCCACAATAAGCGTGCAGTCAGAGGGACCGCGTCATCGTTCTTCGCGGGCAAGCCTCGCTCCTACGGGGTGGGGCGTTGTCCATAAAATCTGTGTTCACCGCCGATCCGTTGTAGGAGCAAGGCTTGCCCGCGAAGGGCGCGACGCGGTGTTGATGGTGTGGCAGATGACGCCTTCGCGGGCAAGCCTCGTTCCTATGGGATTGTGTTCATGCCATAAAAAACCGCGACCCGATAAAGGGTCGCGGTTTTTTTATGCCTTGGGATTATTGCTGGAGCACAGTCGCCTGGTTGGCCGAACCAAACTGCTGCACCGTCGCCATCTGCGTCATCCCGCTCTGATCGACATTGGCAATGTTCCCGGTCCCGCCCTGGGTGACATACGCCACGTTCATGCTGTCGGCCTGTTTGACGGTGATCTGGTTGTCACTGCCGTACAACTGCGCGGTGTACGCCTGGTTGCCGGTGCCGGACTGGTCGAACTCGGTGCTGTTGCCCGAGCCGTTGGACGAGCCCTGGGCCAGGTTGGTGGTGCCGCGCTGGTCGGCGATGAGGATGTTGTCGCTGCCGTTCTGGTCGAAGTACAGCTCGTTGTAGGAATCGGCCTGGCTGACCGTGGTTTTGTTGCCGGTGCCGGTCTGGTTCGTGGTCATGATGTGGCCGACGCCGTCCTGGGTGAAGTTGGCCACGTTGTTGGTGCCGTTCTGGGTGATGGTCGCGCGTTGGTTGCTGCCGAACTGGCCGCCCGGTTGCGGGCCTTTCCAGTTGCTGGCGTAGACCTTGTTGCCGTTACCCAGTGAGGTGGCGTTGAGCACGTGGCTGTCGCCGCTCTGGTAGGTGAAGTGCACGTTGCCGCTGCCTTGCTGATACAGCGCGAGCGTCGAGCCCATGGACTCGAACTGGTCGGCGTAGATCGCGTTGAGGTCGCCGACTTGCAGCACCTGCGCCACGTTGTTTTCGCCGAAGCTCTGGTCGACCACGGTTTCGTTGGTCTGCCCGTATTGGTTGACCGTGGCCTGGCTGGCGGTTTGAGTGTCTTGCCAGACTTCCGTGGCGTTGAAGTCGCCGAACTGGTTGATGTTCAGGTTGCCGCCGATGCCGTTGCGCTGGTCGCCGTAGGCGTAGTTGTCGCCACCGGCCTGGTTGATGCCGATCTGGCCGCCCATGTGGCTGACTTGTTCGGCGGTCGCGTAGTTGGTGGTGCCGTACTGGATGATCACCGCGTTGTTGGCGACGCCCGGTTGGATCTGTTCGATGTTGGCTTCGTTGTTGTCGCCGAACTGGAAGGTTTGGCCCGAGGTGGCTTCCTGGGAATCCTGGTAGACGAACGAGAAGTTGCCGCTGCCTTGCTGTTGTTGCAGTACCTGGTTTTCGCCGCTGCCGATCGACTGGCTGGCGTGGCTGGTGTTGAAACTGCCGACCTGTTGCTGCTGGATGGTGCTGGTGTCTTCAAACAATTGCTCGGCGTAACCGGCGTTGTAATCACCGACCTGGTTCTGGTCGATGGTGCTGGTGGCGGTGTCTTGCACGGCGGCCGCGTCGTTGCCCTGGCCGAGTTGCTGTTGGGTGGCGGTGCTGAACGGCGCCGCAGTCTGTTTCACGTCGGCAATGTTCGCAGTGCCGACCTGATTCTGCGTGGACACGCTGTCGTCGGCCAAAGCCTGGGCACTGACAATGACCAGGATGGCAGCGGTGAGGGGCGTCAATTTAAACATGATGAAACCTCCAAGGTTATTGCAGTGCTTAGCGATATTGTTTGACCGAAACGCTCATGCCGTTCCCGGACTGGGTCACGGCGCTGGAAAGCCCCGTGCCGGCCTGGTCGATGCTGGCGTCGTTGTTATTGCCGTTCTGGGAAATCTGCGCGCGGTTGTGGCTGCCGGTCTGCGTGATCGAGGCGTCGTTGCCATAACCTTGCTGGGTGATCTGGGCCATCAGGTCGCTGCCCTGTTGCAGGATCCAGGCTTCCTGATTGCTGCCCGACTGGACGATCCGTCCGAGCAACCCCTGACCGTTCTGTTGCAACAACGCGACGTTGGCCTGGCCGAGCTGATTGATCAGCGCTTGCTGGCCAATCGGCGCTGGCAACTCGCCCAGATCAGCGCTGGGGGCCAGGTCGTCGTTGTCCATCAAATCGTCGGCGCGCACGCCTGCGCCGCTGCAGAGCAGAAGCAGGCAGAGCAGGGCGGCGGTCGGCGTTTGCATGGCGTTGTCCTTGGTCAAGAGGCTGGCCCCGCCGACGTTAAAGGTCGGCGGGGCGAAGGCTCAGAGCGTGGTCACCGACACCGAACGCACGGTGCCTTGGGACGAGCGGATGGTTGCCGTCGGGTTAGCCGATGGCGCCACGGTGGTGCTGTTGTTGATCGTCAACCGCCAGCGTCCGGTCACCGGCACCGTGGTGGTGCCCAGGGTTACCAGCCCGGTCGGGGTGGACACCTGGATGGTGATGGTGTTGCCGGTGGTCACCGATGAAGTCCCGGCGAAGTCCCAGTTGAAGCGGTTGTTGGAGCGGGCCTGGACCGTGGCGGTGGTCACGGTGAAGGTTTCCGCGGCAGGTCTTGGCGAGACTTGCACGGTGACCGTCGCCGGTGCCGTCGACACTGCGCCGAAGCTGTCCTTGGCAAAGTAGGTGAAGGTCGTGGTGAACGCCGTAGTGACCGTGGCCGGTGGGGTGTAGGTAATCACCGTGCCGTCCGTGCTGACGGTGCCGCGACCGGCCGCTGGTTGAGTCAGGCTGGCGACGCCGAGCGGCACGTTGCCTTCCGGATCGGTGTCGTTGGCCAACACGCTGATCGGGATTGCCACGCCCAGGGTCGCGACACTGTCGTTAACCGCTACCGGTGGCCGGTTCGGCGCCACGGTAATGGTCACGGTCGCGGCGGTGGCCGAAGCCAGGCCTTTGACGTCCTGCGCCTTGTAGGTGAAGGTCGTGGTCAGCGGCGTGGTGACGACGGCGGGCGGGGTGTAGACCACCGCCGTGGTGCCGCTCAACGCGACGGTGCCTTGGCCGGCGGCGGGTTGGGTCAGGGCGGTGATGCTCAGCGGCACGTTGCCGTCCGGGTCACTGTCGTTGGCCAACAGGTTAAGGGTGATCGGCACGCCGAAGCTGGTGCTGCCGGTGTCGGCCACCGAGAGCGGCGCCTGGTTTTCGCCGGTGTCCGGTGCGGTGCCGACCACTTCCACGGCCTCGGTGTCGCTGCCGCCCGCGGCGGATTTGACCGTGACGCTGGCCGGTGGCTGGGTCAGGTCGGCCACGGTCAGGCGTTGCAAGGTCCCGGATTTGGACAGGCGTCCGTAGCCTTGGGCAACCATGTCAGGCACGGCCACTTCGTCAGTGGAGGTGGCTTCGATCAGCAGGCTGTGGTTGCTCCAGCTGTAGCGCGCGGTCTGGATTTTCACCAGGTCCGTGAGTTTGCTTGAGACTGCCGTCGGCCGTGTGGTGCCGGCCGGGTTGGTCGCGGTGACCACCACGGTTTTCGGCAAGGTGCCGGTGGCCAGATGTTGACCGAAGAACAAGCCGTTGTTGTCGCCGATCAGGCTGGTCTGGCAGGGCGAAGCCGGAGGGCCGACCACCAGGGCCAGGGTGTCGCGGAAGCACAGGGTCGAGCCGTTATTGGACTTGGCGAAGACTTCCACCCGGGCGCTGTTACCGGTGCCGGAGGTGGTGCGGCGGTAGGTCGCGCGATCAATCTCCACGGGGGTTTGCGCACGGTTATCGAGAACCTTGCCGGCGACGGTGAACAGGTTGGTCTGGATGGTCCCGGCCGGGCCCTGGATGCGCACGAAGTTGGTGTTGAACGGGCTGCCGGTCACCGCTTCGGTGAGGTTCGGGTCGCCGACGTAGGTTTCCACAGCGCCGGTGTCCGGGTTCACTTCGGTGTAGGGACCGTTGAGGCTGCGCAGGAATGGCCCGATAGCACCATTCAATGCGCCGCTGAAATCACCGGGGGCACCAATGCCGACATCCTTGGTGATGTTGATCGCCCGCCGGCCAGGGGCCGTGACGTTGACCGTTTCCACGCCATACGGGTGGGTGATGGTGTAAGTCCCCGCGACGGGAATGTTCACCCGCAGGCGAATCCGCGCGAAACTTTGCTGGTCACCATCTGCTGGGGTGCCCGAGGCAAAGGCTGCTTCGATCCCGGCCACGTAGGCGTCCATTCCGTAACCGGCGGCATTGTTGGGGATGGTGGTCTCGGCTAGAAACCAGAAGGATTCGTCCGGCCAGTTATCCGGGAACACCATCGGCAGGGTGTCGTCGAAAATGCCCGCGCGTCGGCAGCAGGGTGCACATGTAGGCCGGTGGCACACTGGCCGGTACCCGTGAGCTAGCGGCCCGGGACTGGCACAGTTCCATCGACAGCAGATTGTTGTCCTGATACCACATCGGGAATTTCCCGGTGGCGAAGGTGTAGGGGCCGGGATCGACCGCCGCCAGTTGCGCGAAAGCACTTCCCGACAGCGATAGAGTCAGTCCCAGGGCGTTGAGCGCCAGGCGTGGCCAATTGTTCATGATGCCTCCTGATACGGATCTGGGCATGAGAGCGTTCATTGCACGATGACCACTTCTTCGGTATCGCTGCCGCCATTGGATGACGTCACCCGCACCTTGGCCGGCGGAATCGGCGAGATGCCGGTGGCCAGGGTTTTCACCGCACCGTCACCGCTTAGCGCGCCGATGGCGGCACCCGTGCCGGAGGTGGCGGTGAGTACCGGCGGCGAAGTTTCATCGCTGGTCGAGGCCACGAGGGTCAGTTGCCCGGTGCTCAGGCTGTATTCGGCGCGGGAAATCACCACCAGATCTGTCAACGGCATCGACAGCGTGGTCGGTGTACTAGTGGGAATGGCCAGGTGATTGTCGGCGGTCACTTGCAAAGTGCTGGGCAAGCTCGGATTGGTCGACGATTGCGCGTACCAGTTGCCGGTGGTGTCGGCTTCGGTCAGGTGCAGCGCCGGGTTGTTGCTGTCCAGCGTCACGGTGGCCGGTGGTGGCGGGGCCATGACGAACACATCTTGCTGGGCCACCGGCGCACTGGCGCCGGATTTGCGCGAGTAAGTGCCGCGCTGGGTGATCATCGGGGTCGGCCGGACCACGGTCGATAACTTGCCGGAGATGGCAAACACCGTGGTGCGCAGGTCGATACCGTTAGGGCCTTCGATGCGGATGAAGTTGGTATTGAACGGGCTGCCGGTCACGGCTTCGGAGAGGTTCGGGTCGCCGATGAATTTCTCAGCCTGGCCGGTCACCGGGTTGGTTTCGGTGTAGGGGCCGTTGACGCTGCGCAGGAACGGTCCGATGTCACCCTTGAGCGCACCGTCGTAGGTTTTCGGGGTGCCGATACCGATGTCCCGGGTCATGTTGATTGCTTTGCGGCCGGGGGTATCGACGGTGAACGCCTCGACGCCATAGGGGTGGGTGATGATGTAGGTGCCGGCAGTGGGCACATCCACGCGAATGCGGATGCGGGCGAAACTGATCTGATCGCCCTCTACCGGGTCGCCGCCGCTGAAGGCGGCTTCGACGGCGCTGACATAGGTCAGGTCGATGCCCCTGGCCGCATCGACGATTGCACCGTCGGCTGTGAACCAGAAGGCTTCGTCAGGGAAGTTGGTCGGGAAGACCACCGGTTGCGCGTCGTCGAAGATCCCCGGTGCCGGCAGCAAGTTGCACATGTAAGTGGGCGCGCCCGGCGCACTGGGCACCCGAGAGCTGACGGCTTTGGACAGGCACAGGTCGAGGGTTCGGCCGTGGGTGTCTTGATACCAGCCGGCGAACGAGCCGTTGGCGGGCAGGTAAGGACCTGGATCGACCGCATACAACGCCGCCTGCGCAACGCCTTGGGCCAGAGCGGAAACGACCAGCGCGGCCGCGGTTTTGGACAGTAAAGGGTGCATGAGTTAATCCCTCTATCGGAGTGCCTGTCCCTTGGAGACGGGCCAGTTGCGAGGGCTAGCGCAAATTGCATACCAATCGGCGGGAATGGGCGGGAGAGGGCCGGGGTTAGGGGCTGCGGGGTGTTGGAGGGGGATTGAGGAAGGGAGGTTGGGGCGGGCGAGTGTCCCCAGGTTTGGGGGTGGATGGGGCAAGTGGGGACACAGGTTCAGGCGCGGGGAATCACGCCGCAGGTAAGCTCACTCCAGCTTGATCAACCGCGTGTCCAATCCGAACCGCTCCTGAGAAATCAGCTTGAACTGATCCGCCGCCAAGTCGCAGCTCACCAGCAAATTCCACGAATGGCGGGTCACCGCAGAGGGGATCAGCACAAACGGATGCTCGGCCAGTAACTCATCGGCAAACTGCTTCTGGTTGGGGGAAGGGAGCGAAGGGATCAGCCAGTTCGGGTTCGGCACATCTTCGGGCTGCACCACCTTAATGGTGCTCGGGTCCAGCACCTCAAAACACGTCAGCACGTGCGGCACCCTGTCCAGGGTATCGAAGCCGACATGGGCCGCGACTTCCAGAATGGCGGTTGACGGGTCGGCGGACGCGTAAATCACCCGGCGGCCGGGTGAGTTCCATCGGCCGCCGGATTGTTGCGCGCCAATGCCACTGTCCCACGTGTCCTTGTACATCTCGCGGTCTAAGCGCCAAGCGTGCCACGTCCCGTCCCAGGGTAATGGGTTCATTGATAGACCCCGTGTTCAATCCGGGTCAGGTAGTCCTTTACCACCTGGAAGCCCAGCGAGTTGTCGATCAGTTCCAGCGGGACATGGCCGTCCAGGTATTTGCAGGGTTTCTTCAGCCAGTCCTCCGCCAGTTGCTGACTGCCGAACACGTTGGTGGCGTGCTCCAGCGTCTGCGCATACTGAAAGGCAACCGTACTCTGCTGCTGGTTCAGGCGCACCGATTTGGTTTCTTTCACCAGACGCTGGACCGTGCGGACCGACTTACCGGTGATGCGCTGGACAAGGTCGTGCTCCATGTACAACGCCGAAGTGGACAGCATGTCCCGGACATCGCTCAGGCTGAAGCCTTCCTGCGTATAGCGGATGATCAGCAACGGCGTATCGCCCTTGCGACCATGCAACAGCACTTCTGTAGGCTTTCGGCTAAGTGTCTTTGAGGCTGCTTTGCCTCTGGATTGGGTTGTTGGCTCGTCTACTTGATTCACTGCGGACATGCTGGCGTCCTCCAATGCGACATTTGGCGTAATGATAGCGTCAGATGTCGCGACTTGGGCAAGAGGTTTTTTATCCCGGGAAACGGTCAGAGCGCTTCTTGTGTTTTTTTGGTTTTAAACACAGTCCAGGCTATGTGTTTAAAGACACCCGGTGTTACGTCATAAACGGCTACAACGCCTTGCGCCGTTGCCTACGCGTACGCCAGAATCCGCCGGCTTGTGCGGCTGAGGGGTGGGCTATATCGTTTCCGGGTCACTGCAAAACAGTGATCGGGTTTGGTAGCCCGGTATTCCAGACGCATAGCGCCACCTCTGCAAAGGCCGGTTTTCTCTCGGTTTTTATGGTGGCCATGCGCAGGGCGCCTTCGGGCGCGCCGGGTTCCTGGACCGGTCTACCAACCCGCGTATGGCCGCCACCCAACGTTTGGTAGCGAAGGGTGATGGCTCCTAATATCTTGTCCAGGAGTTCCATCTATGTTCAAAGTTACACCCAACCCCCCAAATACCAATCCAGTACCCTACGACGCCTCTTTCGATCTTGATCCCGAGAAACTGAAAGCGTCGGCCGACCGCGCGCTCAACCACTACCTCAACCCCGGGGCGACGAAAACGCAGATACCGCCCCGCAGTTGCGGCACCTTCTTCACCATCGACGCAGCGGTGGATGACGAAACGTTGCTGGTCGAGGTCTACGAATCGTTATCAACGGCCCGCAAGATGGTCAACGATCTCGTCGAGCTGACGGACGGCCCGCGACGCCATACGATGCTGGTGTTGCATCGGTCGCTCCTGATGGGTGAGATGGCGGCCAATCGGATGCTGGATAACCACAAGCCCGGCTAATCGCTGGACCCTGTAGGAGCGAAGCTTGCTCGCGAAAGCGGTGTGTCAGTCAATACACGTGTCGGCTGACACGGCCCCTTCGCGGGCAAGCCTCGCTCCTACAGGGAATGGCGTCGGGTCTGGTGCACCGCGTTATCGTTCTTCGCGGGCAAGCCTCGCTCCTACGGGGATCGCGTCGGGCTGGTGCTCCGCGAGCACCGAGCATTTGCTTAGCTTGCTTGCATTGGGTCAAACCCCAAACACTGGGCTATACCCCCTCTATAGGGGAATCGCCTGGATCATCGCCCATGAACATGCACGCACCAACGCACCGGCCTGAGGAAGGCGACATTCGCTTGAGCTCACGCAAGCAGCCGTTCAATCTGCTGCGCTGGTTTTCGCTGATCAGCATGGCGGTGATCGGCACCGTGGCGGTGGCGCTGGGGGCGGTGTCCACGCAGTTTGTGATTACCGAAAGCGTGCAGCGCGACGCCTTGTTGACCGCGCAATTCATTCAGGCGATTGCCTCGGCCGAGGTGCGCCATGTAGCGATCCCCCATATTCGGACCATGGGCGAACTGGTCGACCCGCGCCAGGACAAGGACTTTCCCGACGTCGATCCGGCGGCCCGTGCCAATGCCCGGGACGAATTCCTCGACCATATCGCCAACTTGCCGGATGTGATTCTGGCCAACGTCTATGCCCCTGACCGCACGGTGATCTGGTCCACCAACCCGGCACTCATGGGCACCAGGATTCACGCCGACGAAGACCTGGATCACGCCTTCGAGTTTCAGATCCCGGTGTCGGCCAGTTATCACGACGTCGATGAGGCGCGGATGGAGCAGAAGTTCGTCGTACCGCCGGACTTCATCTTTATTGAAAACTACATTCCGCTGTTCGACGCCGACGGCAAGAACGTCACGGCGATGGTCGAGATCTACAAGGAACCCAAGGACCTGATCAGCCGCATCGAGCGCGGCCTGGCGCTGATCTGGCTGGCCACGGCGCTGGGCGGCGGTCTGATTTACCTGGGCTTGTACTGGATCGTGCGGCGCGCCGCGATCCTGCTGGCGCAACAGCAAAAACAACTGATCACCAACGAAACCTTTGTCGCCCTCGGCGAGATGTCCTCGGCGGTCGCCCACAGTCTGCGCAACCCCTTGGCGACCATCCGTTCCAGCGCCGAGCTGGCCCTGGAGTTCGACAGCGGCTCGGCGCACAAGAACATCCACGACATCATCGGCCAGGTCGATCGCATGTCGAAGTGGGTCCGCGAATTGCTGCAATCCTTGCGCCCGCTTAACGACGACCCCGAACCGGTGAACCTGGTGGCGGCGATTCACGACAGCCTCGCGGCGTTCGAGCAGCAGATTGCCCGGGCGAAAGTCAGCGTAGTGTTCAATCCACGACAGACACCCATGGTGCTGAGCCAGCCAGTACAACTGACGCAGATCCTCAACAGTCTGGTGGCCAATGCGCTGGAAGCCATGGACAAGGGCGGTACGCTGACCGTCACCCTGGAACCGACCGATGCCCAGGGCGTGTGCGTGGTGCTGAGCGATACCGGCAAAGGCATGAACGAAGAACAGCGCACCATGGCCTTCCGCCCGTTCTTCACCACCAAGGCCGGCGGGCTTGGCGTCGGGCTGGTGCTGGTCAAGCGCATCATGGAGCGTTTCGGTGGCGGGGTGACACTCGGCAGCCGGGAAGGCGAGGGCACTTGCGTCCGTCTGTCGTTCAAGTTAATCCCCTGAAATCGGGGATGAACTTTCCCCGTTAGCGGGTGTCATGGCCCAGTCATTGCGCCGATAGTGGCCGGGTGATGTTCATAAGCCATTGTTCACTCAGGTATTAATGCTTTTGTGTAAATTGTTTCAAAGTGTGGCGAGGTAATTGCAAAACACCTATCACCCCCTTCACGACTTCGAGGCGGCTGGTGATGGACACAAAAGCGCGGCACCCCTGCAAGTGGTTTGGCCTGTTGACCCCACTGAGTATTCTCCTGACGATGACGCTGGGCGCCAGCCCGTTGCGCGCCAGCCCGATCGACGATGAGCGCCAGCCCGAGCCTTCCGATCCCTCGGCTTACTACGACGAACCGGCTGATGAACCCGCCGCCCTGAATGCCATCCTGACCATGCCCGAGGCCAACGAAGATTCCTTCGACCTGCCCGATGGGGTCAAAGGCAGCCGCGACGACACGCGTAAGGAAAACGTCCTGCCGCCGACGGTACAGACCAGTTTCAACTACCCCACTAATGGCAAGCCGAGCCCGTTGTTCGGCGCCCAGCCGTTCACCCAGCAACTGATATTGTTCGAAGAGTTCGGCCCGGAAAAACTCGACCCCACCACCCCGGCGGCTCCATTGGGCTTTCCGCCGGCCGCCGTTGGCCCGTTGCCCCAACAAGACCCGACCAATGCCGCTCGCAGTGCGCCACCGAGTGCCGCGCTGGATGCCTTCTTGCGCCAACCGGGGCTGACGCCATTCCCCAGCCAGTTCTCCAACGTGGTGGACCGCAACCCGTGGCAGGCGCAGATCGAGGTGTTCCTCAATCGGCATATCGGTTCTTCCGCTGAAGGTCGTCCGCCTGGAAAGGGTTGGTCGCATCAGCGCTGGAACGAGTTCTACCCGCAAGTGGCCTACAAAACCGTGCAAACCGGGGCGCGGCTCAACAGCGGCTGGCGTGACAGCCATCAGATGCACGGCTATGCCCTGGGCGAATTCGGCCCCGGCGGCCTGTATCACAACGTGGCGGGCGTGCCGGCCACCGATGGCACCTCCAAAGGCGTCGATCCGCGTTTCCACCCGAACATGCCGGTGCAGAACCACAACTCAGTGTGGACCTTCGACGGTACCTTGCCGCCCAAGCTGTTGATGGTGCGTTATGGCCAACCGGTGATGATGCGTCATTACAACGGTTTGCCGATCGACCCGTCGGCCAACATGGGTTTTGGCCTGCACACCATCAGCACTCACGAACACAACGGCCACGCGCCAGCGGAAAGCGACGGCTATGCCAACGCGTTTTTCTTTCCGGGGCAGTATTACGACTATCGCTGGCCGATCCAGTTGGCCGGCTACGACAGCATTAACACCGACGCCCATGACCCCCGCGCGGCATTCCCGTGCTCGCCCGGCGAAACCCTGTGGACCAACGACCTCAGCCCCAGCCGCAAAACCTGCGACCACGGCACGATCAAGATCCGCGGCGACTGGCGCGAAACCATGAGCACCCACTGGTTCCACGACCACATGCTCGATTTCACCGCGCAGAACGTCTACAAGGGCAACGCGGCGATGATGAACTACTACAGCGCCCTGGACCGTGGCAACGAGTCGGTCAACGATGGCGTCAACCTGCGTTTCCCCAGCGGCAGCGCCTTGCCATGGGGTAACCGCGACTACGACGTGAACCTGGTGTTCGCCGACAAGGCGTGGGACGCAAACGGTCAGTTGTGGTTCAACCCGTTCAACACCGACGGCTTTCTCGGCGACCAGGTGCTGGTCAACTGGCAGTGGAAACCGACCCTGGACGTGCGCGCCCGCAGCTATCGGTTCCGCATCCTCAATGGTTCGGTGTCGCGCTACTTCAAATTCGCGGTGGTGCGTGAGATCAAAGGCACCAGCGGCGAGTTCCAGGGGCCGAAAAACTCGGGTGTTTCCTATGCCCGCGTACCGTTTCACATGATTGCCAACGACGGCAACATCATGGAACACAGCGTGCCGTTCGACGGCACCATGGACCTGGACGCCGACGGCGATAAACAGAACCACAACGCGATCCTGCCGACCCAAGGCATCGCCGAGCGCTTCGACATCATCGTCAACTTCGCGAAAAACGGCATCAAGCCTGGCGACAAACTGTTCGTGGTCAACCTGATGGCCCACGACGATGGCAAAGGCCCGAAAGAGCCGATCGCCCTGGGGGATGTGCTGTCGGAGAAATACCTGGCGGTGATCAAGCAATCGAGCAAAGGCCCGCAGTGGGACAAGGGCGACCCGGGCGTGGGCAAAGTCTTGCAGCTCAACGTCAAGGCCTACACCGGTCAGGACCTGGCCATGGACCCCGCCGCCTATGAACCGGCCAAACCGGGCAAAGCCGAAGGCATGGTGATGATCCCGCTGAAAATCCATCGCGACAACGCTGCTGACAAAGTACTGCTGGCCAACGCCCGTCACCGCACCTTCACCTTCGGCCGTTCCGACGGCACCGATGAAGCCCCGTGGACGGTCAAGACCGATGGCGGCTTCGGCTTCCACATGGACCCTCGGCGCTTGAACACAGCCACCCAGTTGAAAACCGGCCCGACCGATGCCGGCACCACGGGCTTCGGCACCCTCGAAGTGTGGAACATCAAGCTCGGCGGCAAGGGCTGGAGCCATCCGGTACACGTGCACTTCGAGGAGGGGATCATCCTCAGTCGCGGCGGCAAGGCGCCACCGGAATGGGAAAAATGGGCGCGCAAGGACGTGTACCGCATCGGTTCGGAAGCCGATGGCCTGGACAACGTCGAGATGGCGATCAACTTCCGCGAATTCGCCGGGACCTACATGGAGCACTGCCACAACACCCAGCACGAAGACAACTCGATGCTGCTGCGTTGGGACATTGAGAAGCCCGGGCAATTCCAGTTGATGCCGACCCCGCTGCCGAGCTGGGATGGGGTGCGCTACGTCAACTCCGCCGCGCTGCCAACCTTCCGCACCGGCGATGGCTTTGGCCCACAAGTGGCGGTGAAAAAATGAACCGCCGGGGAGCCGAAAAACCGTTATACACGCCGCGCTCCCGCGCTCTGGGCATGCACCTGATACTGGTTCTGGTCACTTGTTTGCTGGCCAGTCAGGTGCTGCTCGCCCATGAACTGGCACCGCAGGACTCCGCCACCCCGTGGGGTGGCGACTACTTCCCCAACACGTTGCTGACCGACCAGGACGGCCAGCAAGTGCATTTTTTCGATGACCTGATCAAAGGCAAAGTGGTGGTGATCAATTTCATCTTCACGTCGTGCAGCGATTCCTGTCCGCTGGAAACCGCACGCCTGCGCCAAGTACAGAAATTGCTCGGCGACCGGGTCGGTCAGGACATTTTCTTCTACTCCATCAGCATCGACCCGCTCAGCGACACGCCCGAGGTGCTGAAGGCGTATGCGCAACGTTTCAAGGTCGGGCCGGGCTGGAAGTTCCTCACCGGCGAATTCGCCGACGTCACCGACCTGCGCAAGAAGCTCGGGCTGTTTATCGAAGGCGTCGACAACGGTCGCAGCAAGGACCACAACCTGAGCCTGATCGTCGGCAATCAGCAAACGGGCCGCTGGATGAAGGCCTCACCCTTCGAGAACCCGTGGATCCTCGCCGATCAACTGGCCAACACTTTGCAGAACTGGAAACAGCCCAGCATTGAAGAAAGCTACGCCAATGCGCCCGAGATTCGCCCGCCGAGCAACGGCGAAGAGCTGTTTCGCACCCGTTGCGCCTCGTGCCACAGCCTGGGGCCGCAAGACGGGCAGGGCATCGGCATGCGCAGCATCGGCCCGGACCTGATCGGCGTGACCCGCCTGCGCGAACCGGCCTGGCTCAACCGCTGGATTCGTGAGCCGGACCGCATGCTCGCGGAGAAAGACCCGGTTGCATTGGAGCTGTACCAGCGTTTCGACAAGATTTCGATGCCCAACCTGCGCCTGGATGAACACTCCGCGCAGTCGATCATCGACTTTTTGCAAGAAGAAACCGACCGCCAGCAACCCCTGGCAGAGCAGGCGCCAGAGGTGTCGCAGATGAACTAGCGGCTAAATAACATCATTGGCCCGTCGACCACGATCAATGCCACCTACACTGTTCGTGACACGGCTAAAAAAGGCTTGAGGCAAGCATCCAGGGACATTCCCATGCAGCTATCAGAACAACAAAAAGTACCTGCGCCGCCGATGGCGGCAGCAGAGCGCAAGGGCTGGGGCGGTCAGTTCAATCTACTGCGCTGGTTTTCCCTGGCCAGTTTTTTCATCATCGCCGCCGTGGCGTTGGGCCTGGGCTATGTCTCCACGCGCTTTGTGGTCACCGAAAGTATTGAGCGTGACGCCTTGCTGACGGCGCAGTTTATTCAGGCCATCGGCGATGCCGAAATTCGCCATGCCTCGATTAATCCGAACAGAACCATGGGCGAAATGCTCGATCCGCGCCATGACAACGCTTATCCCGATGTGGATCCGGGCGCCCGCGCCGCCGCCCGTATCGAATTCCTCGATCATGTGGAGCACCTGCCGGATATTTTGCTGGCCACGGTTTTTGCCCTCGACCGCTCGGTGATCTGGTCGACCAACCCGGCGATGATTGGCATGCGTTTCGAAGACGACGAGGAGTTGGACGAGTCCTTCGAAATGAAGGTGCCGGTGTCTTCCAGCTACCACAAGATCGACGACGAACGCCCCGAGCAGATGCTGTTGCGCGAGCCGCAGCTATTGTTTATCGAGAACTACATTCCGATGTTCAACGCCGACAAAAGCAAAGTGATCGCCATGGTGGAGATCTACAAAGAGCCCGCTGACCTGGTGGAGCGCATTGAGCGCGGCTTCAAGTCGATCTGGATCGCGACCCTGCTTGGCGGCGCGGCGATTTACCTGGCGCTATTCTGGATCGTGCGCCGGGCCTCGACCCTGCTGCAGAGCCAGCAGAAGCAACTGATCAGCAACGAAACCTTCGTGGCCCTCGGGGAGATGTCCTCGGCGGTCGCGCACAGCTTGCGCAACCCGCTGGCCACCATCCGCTCCAGCGCCGAACTGGCTCAGGAAGTCGCGAGCCAGGGCGCCCAGAAGAACATCGGCGACATCATCAACCAGGTCGATCGCATGTCCCGCTGGGTCCGGGAGTTGCTGGTGTCGTTGCGGCCGATGAGCGACGACAGTGAATCGGTGGACCTGGTGCTGGCCATCGACGACGCTCTGAGCGCCTTCGACCCGCTGATCAGGCGTTCGAACGTCGAGGTGCGTTTTACCCCGCAAAGTTTTCCGCCGGTGGTCAGCCAGCCAGTGCTGCTCACACAGATTCTCAACAGCCTGTTCGCCAATGCCCTGGAAGCCATGCCCAAGGGCGGTGTGCTGAGCGTTGATATCGAGTCGACGCAGCCAGGGCAGTTGTGCATGACCCTGACCGATACCGGCAAGGGCATGACCAAACAGCAGCAACAGATGGTGTTCAAGCCGTTTTTCACCACCAAGCAGGGCGGTTTGGGCGTCGGCCTGGCCTTGGTCAAACGAATAATGGAACGCTTCCAGGGCTCGGTCGAACTGACCAGTCAGGAGCAGGAAGGAACCCGTGTTTGTCTCAACTTTAAAGTGGCAACGGGAGGGGAATATGGAGCACAGCATACTGCTGGTCGAGGATGATGAACTCCTCGCCGAGAACATCCAGACCTACCTGGAGCGCAAAGACTTCGAGGTGACGGTTTGCCACTCGGCCGAGGACGCACTGGAACAGCTGGGCACGTTTGTCCCGGACGTGGTGCTGACCGACAATTCGCTGCCGGGCATGAGTGGTCACGATCTGATCCAGAAGCTGCGCATCAGCGCGCCGGATCTGAAAGTGATCATGATGACCGGTTACGGCAACGTCGAAGACGCCGTGGTGGCGATGAAGGAGGGCGCGTTTCACTACGTGACCAAACCGGTGGCGCTGCCGGAGCTCAAGTTGCTGCTGGACAAGGCCCTGGCCACCGACCGCATGGAACGCACGCTGTCGTTCTATCAGGAACGCGAGGCGCAGAAGTCCGGGGTGCAGGCGTTGATTGGCGAATCGGCACCCATGCACTACCTCAAAGACACCATCGGTCAATTGCTCGACGCCGAGCGCCGCATGGCCAACACCGACCTGCCGCCGGTGCTGGTGGAAGGCGAAACCGGTACCGGCAAAGAATTGGTGGCCCGGGCGCTGCACTTCGACGGCCTGCGGGCCAAGGGACCGTTTATTGAATTCAACTGCGCGTCGATCCCGTCCAACCTGGTGGAATCGGAACTGTTCGGTCACGAGAAGGGCGCCTTCACCGACGCCAAGGACCGCCGGGTCGGGCTGGTGGAAGCCGCCGACGGCGGGACGCTGTTTCTCGATGAAGTCGGCGAGATGGACCTGTTGCTCCAGGCCAAACTGCTGAAGCTGCTGGAAGACCGGACCATTCGCCGGGTGGGTTCGGTGAAGGAGCGCAAAGTCGATTTGCGGGTGATCAGCGCCACCAATTGCAACCTCGAACAAATGGTCCAGCAGGGCAAGTTCCGCCGCGACCTGTTCTTCCGCCTGCGCATCATCTCGATCAAGGTCCCACGCCTGCATGCCCGGGGTGCCGACGTGCTGCTGTTGGCCCGGCACTTCCTGGCGATCCACGGCAAACGCTATGGCAAGCCGCACTTGTATTTCAGTGACCAGGCCGAAGAGTTGCTGCTCAGCTACACCTGGCCGGGCAACGTGCGCGAGTTGCGCAACATGCTGGAGCAAACCGTGTTGCTGGCCCAGAGCGACGCCATTGGCGCCCATCAATTGAATGTGTGCCAGAGCCTGGTGGATGAACCGTTTGTCTTGCCGGAAACGCACTTCATCGAACCCCGGCCACACCACCCCGTCGAATCGATGAACCTGCCGGAGGTCGAGCGCGACATGGTGCGCAAGATGCTCGACAAGACTGACTGGAACGTCACCAAGTCGGCGCGCTTGCTGGGTTTGAGCCGCGACATGCTGCGTTACCGCATTGAAAAACTGGGCCTGGCACGCCCGGACAAGCGCCAATGGTAAGCGCGCAAATGGACTGATGGTCGGTTGTTTGTCAGAGGACGACGAGAGGTGGGGACGCTCGGTGGAAAATCCACGGAGGCTGTGCCTAACTGATTTTTCCCCTTTGATGGAGAGGCGGGCTATGCGGCGTAGAGGGACGCAATACTGGCTCTGGAGCAACAGGCAATTACACGGCCGCATTCACGAAGAGGTCTTGCCGGACGGTACGCAGATTGACGTACAGGCCCGGTTCAATCGTGAGCAGGTGACCCAGGTGTTCGTCGGGGTGTATGCCGCCGATGGCGCGCCGATTGCTGAGGAGTTTTACGACCGCGAGGGCCATCCAACGCTGGTGAAAGCGCTGGAATGGGGCTGCGCCTGCGCCCAGACGATTCTCAACACGGTGACGGCATTCCGTGCGCCCCATCGCATTCAACTGACGCTGGGGGTGGTGCTGGACGATCCTTGCGCCCTGGCCCTGCGCCACATGGAGATGTCTGACGATGAAGCCCTGCGGCTCAAGCGTCAGGATGCCTGGGACGAGTACCTCAAAGCCAAGCAAGCGGTGCTGGACATGATGCGCGCCGACAAGGTTGACAGCGAAGTCTGGGAAAGCCAGAAACGCCGCCTGCGCGAGGCCATCGATCGCCGAGCGGCGCTGCGCCACACCTGGCCCTGTGACTGACGCTCACGGCATCGCCTGGACCTGGCGGGTGAGGCAGGCCAGCAGGCACGACGGGTCGAGCACTTCGTCATTCACGTAGATGCCGCGCTCCGGGTCGTAGGAACGGATAAACACCCGCACATTGGCATCCGCCACAGTGGGCAATCGGGAATCGTAGAACACATGCTCGCTGGCGATGGGGATGAAGTCCTGGGGCGCGGTCGGGATGTACGCGCGTGGCGGCACCGTGTTCAACGTCGGCGGCGCTGGATGCGCGAAGGGCTGATTGGGCCCGTAGTAGATCATTTCACTGCTGGAACTGTCGGTTTGCAGGGGGCTGTCGTCGGCGAATGCAGCGCTGGCGGCAGTCAGGACAGCTAAGAAGAACAGCGTGTGTTTCATGGCGGCACCTGTGCAATCGGTTATCCCGCATTTCCCCAAGGCCTTTAACTATAGCTGCCGTAGGGCCACGCGTTCGCGACGGTCCGATTACAACATCGCAACAAAGCCCCGATGTGGTTTTTCCGGACGCTGATCTAGACTCGTGCCGGTCAATAAAAACGAGATCTGGAGTGCGCAATGGACATGCCGACCAAACAACAAGCCGTCGCCAGTAACCGCGAGGCCTGGAATGATTCCGCCAGCCATCACAAGGACGGCCCCGAATGGCAGGGCGTGCTCAATGCCGTGAGCCAGGCTGATTTTTGCTGCATCGATGACACCCTGCGCGGTGTGCTGGAACAGGTGGGCGTCGAGGGCCAGGACGTGGTGCAACTGGGCTGCAATAACGGTCGCGAAAGTCTTTCACTGTTTGCCCTGGGCGCGCGGCGGGTAGTGGGGGTGGATCAGTCCGCCGCGTTTCTTGAGCAGGCCCGGGAACTGGGGGCCCGGTCGCCCCATGAGGCCGAGTTCATCGAAGCCGACATCCATCATCTACCGACAGCGCTTGAGGGGCGTTTCGATGTGGCGTTGATCACCATCGGTGTCTTGAACTGGATGCCGGACATCGCCGAGTTCTTCCGCCACGCCGCGCAAGTCCTCAAACCGGGTGGGGCACTGGTGATCTACGAAACCCACCCGTTCCTGGAAATGCTCGACCCCGAAGCCGCCGACCCGTATCACCTGGACAGCTCGTACTTTCGCAGCGAGCCGTTCGTGCAGCACCAGCCGATCGTCTATGAAGGCAAAGTCGAACAACCGGCGGCCGCGTCCTACTGGTTCGTCCACACCCTGAGCGCCATCTTCACCGCCGCCCTCGACGCCGGGTTGCAGATCAGCCACTTCAAGGAATACCCGCATTCCAACCGCGAAGAGGCGTATGACCGGTATGAAGGGCAGGTGGCGCAGTTGCCGCTGTGTTTTACGTGGGTGGCGGTGAAGCGCTGATTGCCTAAACCGAGTTTGCAGCGTACCCAATCCCCCGTAGGAGCAAGGCTTGCCCGCGAAGGCAATCCCGAGGACGCCATCGCGGGCAAGCCTTGCTCCTACATTGCTCACGATCGTTCCCACGCTCTGCGTGGGAACGCCTCAAGGGACGCTCCGAGTTCCAGCTCTGGAAAGGGACGCGGAGCGTCCCGGGCTGCATTCCCACGCGGAGCGTGGGAACGATCAGCTAATACGCGCCGCTAACCCCTGTAGGAGCAAAGCTTGCTCGCGAACGCGGAGTATCAGTCAATTCAGATGTCGACTAACACGACGCTTTCGCGAGCAAGCTTCGCTCCTACATTGCTCACGATCGTTCCCACGCTCTGCGTGGGAACGTCTCAAGGGACGCTCCGCGTTCCAGCTCTGGAAAGGGACGCGGAGCGTCCCGGGCTGCATTCCCACGCGGAGCGTGGGAACGATCAGCCAATACGCGCCGCTAACCCCTGTAGGAGCAAAGCTTGCTCGCGAAGGCAATCCTGAGGACGCCTTCGCGGGCAAGCCTTGCTCCTGCAAGGGGCCAGGCACAGGTTGAGTGTTAAAACTGGCTGATGGTGTTCAGGCCCCAGCCGGCGCCCCTGCCACCACTGGCCGGCCCGGTTTGCGTAGTGGGTCGAGGCGCGAGCCGGTGTAGCGGGTTTCGCGGTAGAGGCGCCAGCGGCCGCCGAACAGGCCATACACGTGGGTCACGCGGCCCTGTTCGTGGTAGCCCATGCGGATGTGCAGTTTCAGCGCCGGGATGTTGTGGGTTTCGCAGACGTCCACCACTTTGTTGCAACCCTGGGCGGCCATGGCTTCCCAGAGGGCGACTTGAACATCTACCGACAGGCTGGTGCCGAAATAGGCCCGGGTCATTTCACCGCCGAATTCGAAGAACTCACCCGGCTTGACCGGGAACCAGCAACCGTAATAGTGCCGGTCGTGGTAGTCGCGGGTGCTGCCCCAGATGAACGCGACCGCGTGGCCTTGCTCGTCCAGGTACATGTGCCCGGTGTGACCTTCGGCGGCGAGTTCGGCCATGGTGCCGACGCGGTCACCAAAGTGCTTGGTGAACGCGATGGCGTTGTCCGGGGTGATGGTCACTTGGCGCAAGCCGACATAGGGCCGCAACTTGTGCGGCGGCACCGGACTGACCAGGTCACGCTCCATCCACAACAGCTCCCAGTGAAAGTACACGTAGCGCTTCCAGAAGGCTTTGAACAGGTTGCCCAGACCTTTTTGCCTGATGCGTTCGCGCAGCTTGTCGATGACGTTCATAAAGCCCTCCGTGGCCAAGGCCAAGGTGATGTGGGGGATGCTTTCGATGGGTATAGATCAACGCTGTAACTTCATGTCAAAGCGCCAGCTTTGAATATGTTGCAACTTGTGTAACTCATTCGAGTGCAGCTGTGCCGCCCGGCAAATCCCTGCTCACAACGGCGTAGGACACCCGCTCGACACCCGTAAGGCGCCGCTCTAGCACTTGGGTTAGTGACTCGCCGGGGTTCAGGTATGCATCGCCAAAATCCGCCCCGAGCTGGTTGGGATGAGCGACGATTTCCAGCAAGCCGTCGGTCGGCACGGGGGCGTTTCGAAGGTCCACGGGCGTGCAGACATAGTCCGCCGTCGCGCCGGCCAGGTTCTGCAAGCGCCGATTGAGCAACCCCTTGAACACGCGCTTGGGCAGGCTCAGGTTTTGCCCCAGATTCCGTGCCAGGCGCACCGCCACCCCTTGTCGTGCGGCAAAGCGCGCGACGATCTCGCCGATGGGCCAGATGTTGTGCACGTGCTGGTGGGAGTCGATATGACTGGGCCGTACGTCGTGATCCACGCAGTGTTGCCATTGCGCCTGGAGCTCGTCCATCACCGCTTCCCGGTCCAGGCGATTGAGCCAAAGGGTGTGGCGGGGCAGGTTGAGGTCAAACTCGCCCTGGCTGTCGCAGAAGGTTGGGCGTTCGAGAATGCCCTGGCTCAGCGGCCGGCCATAGGTGAGGTTGAAGTGCAGGCCGATGCGTCCCTTGAGCAGCGGATGCTGGGCCATCAGGCACGCGGCTTCGAATGCCGGCATGTTGGCCATGGCCGTGGCGGAGCTGATGACCCCGGCCTGGAAGGCGCCGAGGATCACCGCGTTTTCGCATGGGCTGAGGCCGAAATCGTCAGCGTTGACTATGACTTGGTGCGGCATGTTCGCCCTCCGTGGTTTTTTCAATGGTCGCCGGGCTTTTGGGCTCCGGTGCGGGCGCCGATATAACTGCCGCCGCCCGTTTCGCCCGCCAAGTTTGCAACGCCGGTTTGAGCCGTTGCCACACACGCAACGCCAGCCCCAACACGAGGCCGCTGGGACGCCAGGAATAGAAGCTCCAGCGCCAGTGCTCCAGTTGCCCGGTCATGCGCTCGTGGAGTTGATGACTGGAGTTCTCCAGGCTGACCCGCGAGGCATCGATCCAGCGCCAGTTGTCGTCCAGGCCCCAGCGAATCCACTCTTCGAGCAGCACTCGACCGCTGCCCAGGTCGGCGTATTGCGGCAGGAACGCCAGGTTGTAGTCGTACAGCCGGCCCTGTTCCAGCAAGCCGAGGCGATAGCTGATGCAGCGCCCGTCCAGTTCCAGCACCACCACTCGCACCAGGCCACGAGCGGCGAGGGCGGTGAAGGCGCGATCCATCCATTGTCGATGGCGTTCGTCGGCGAAAATGCCGACGCCTTCATCGCCTTTCCAGCTCACCGCTTCGACTTCGCTGATGGCTTGCAGCAGCGGGCCCATGGTCGCGGCGTCCGGGGTGATGCGTCGCACCTGGGCACCACACGCGGCGATGCGTTTGCGCGCGCGGCGCAGTTTGTAGCGCGGATCGCCCGAGACTTCCTGGCGATCCGCTTCGCTGATCAGGTGCACCGGCACCTTGCAACTGAGGCGCCGTTCACCGGTAGAACAGTGAGCCATCCACACCGTCAGGGCACTTTCTTCGCCCGTGGGTTCGGACAGCTCGTTGAGTTGCAGCAAGGCATGGGGCAAGCGACGACGGATCACCATCAGCGCCATGCCAATGCTCTCGGCATCGAGGCAGGCCAGTAGCGCCAGACGATCGGTCAGCGGGTAGCCGAGGTGATGCAACACCCGGAACGGTAATCTGCCAAACCGTTCGCGAGTCGCCACCAACGGCAGGCACAGCGCCAGTTCATCACCCCGCCAGCCGAGCAGCACGTGCAGGCGCTCGCCGTCCTTGAGCGCCAGTTCCGCAGCGACCAGCCAGGCCAGGGTGTTGAAAGGTGTGTGGTCCGTCACTCGCAGGCGCAGTGCTTCATAAGCCACTGCCGGAAAGTCCGGGGCGCACAGCGAAGTGCGCCATTCGAATCGCGTCGCCATCGGGTCAGGTCGCCTCTGCTGCAACAGGGGTCGGCGTCGGTTTGCGCAAGGCATCCAGACGCGAGCCGCTGTAGCGGGTTTCACGGTAGAAACGCCAGCGACCAAACAGCTCGTAGACGTTCATGATTCGTCCTTGCTCCTTGTACCCCATGCGAATGTGCAGCTTGAGCGCCGGAATATTGTGGAATTCACAGACATCCACCACTTTGTTGCAGCCTTGCGCGGCCATGGCTTTCCACAGGTTCAGTTGAAAATCGACTGACAGCGTGGTGCCCCAGTAGGCGCGAATCTGCTCGCCGCCGAATTCAAAGAACTCGCCGGGCTTGACCGGAAACCAGCAGCCGTAATAGTGACGGTCGTGGTAATTGCCCTTGCTGCCCCAGATGAAAGCCACGGCATCGCCGTCGTCATTGAGGTACATGTGCCCGGTATGCCCTTCGTTCGCCAGTTCGGCCATGGTGCCGACGCGATCGCCGAAGTGTTTGCCGAAAGCCACGGCGTTCTGCGCGGTGATGGTTTCCAGGCGCAGCGGCTTGTATGGCCGCAGCTTGTGCGGTGGGATCGGGGTGACCAGGTCGCGCTCCATCCATAGCAGTTCCTGGTGCGAAAAAAAGTAGTGCTTCCATATTTTGCCGAGCGTGGCCCGCAGGCCTTTTTGCTTAATGTGCTCGCTGACTTTATTGAAAATACTCATGACATGAACTCCTGACGGGATGGGCCGTAGTTGGAGAACTGCTACGCGCGGCGACATGCCTGCGCGGTCATGCATTCGTGGGGCGGTCATGGGGCGATCCAGCTTAGAGCGAACAGGGTTTCCCCTGGCAGATCGAAGCTGACGCGACCGTCCTGGCAGTGGAAGGGCGCGTCGCGGGCGCGGTTGTCAGCGCCGAAGTAGCGCAAAGCGCCGTTACCCAAGGGGCAAGTCGCCCCGGTCAAATCCATCCGTTGCAGGCGCGTGCCTTTGTTGACCCCCAGCAGGCCGCGTTGCTCGTCGCTGGCCATGGCCAGCACGTCGACCTCGAACGCATCGTTCTCCAGGAGCATCACATCGCGAAGCCAATGCTGCTGGATGAACTGCTGGGCCATGCCCACCGGTTTCAGCTCGAAATGATCGTCATCCAGGACTTTGAACATGCCCTTGGGGTAGTTCGGTTCATCGTTGGCCTGGAACCAGTTGAGCATTTCCAGCAAACCGTCCTGGGACGAGTTGATCACCACCGAGGCCCACCACAGCGAGGCGAAGTGGGTTTCCTGATCGTAAGGGCTCAGGCTCGAACCGCTGGACATGTTGGTCTGGTCGAGCAGCAGCGCTTTACGCGGCCGACCCTGGGCGTCCAGCCCGACAAGGTCGGCGGCGCGCCGTACGCTGTCGCGGTAGACCCGAGTCGCCAGCAGATCGCGAATCATCCATTCGTGCCACGCCAGTGCATCGATCTGATCGCCGGATTCGGCCAGTAGACGCCGTGCCCAATCGATGCCGCGCTTGTCCGCCGCGTTGTCGGCGAAGGGGCCGTTGACCAGCCGTGAACTGGCAGGCATGGCGATGCGGATGCCGGCCTTGGCGTTGTCCGGGTTGCTGCGCACTTGCCGGGCCATGCTGTTGAAGATGCTTTGGTAGTTGGCGTAATCGGGGTAGTTGAGGTTCGGCTCGTCGGCGAACCCGATGTAGTGCGTGCCTTTGCTGCCCAGGGCGCGAGTGCTGGCGAGCCAGGCGTCGAGGCCGCCATTGCTCGTGGTGTCGGCGCGCAGATCGGCCTGACGTTGGCTGCCGGCCAGCAAGGTGATGTCCTGGGTGATGCCGAAACGGTCCTGATACAGCTGACGGAACGCGTCTTCGTAGTGCGGCTTTTTTGCCAGGATGTCGACCAAACTGTAGTAACTGGCCGCCTGCGGTTTGAGCGCATCGAGCACCGCAAAACTCGAAGGCGGCGGCAGCACGTAGGGCAGGGCGATGCCCAGGTTCGGGGTCGGGCCGAGCACTTCTTTGTGCAGCGTCAGGCGCGTCTGGCCATCGTCTTCACGCAGCGGTTTGAGTTGCTGCGGCGTCTGCGCGAACAGGTTGGCAGTGCCGTCGAGCCAGAACGCCGCTTTGCCGCCGCCCCGCAAGCGCAGGCGCCAGACTTGTTCGCGGTCGCTGACCGGCAGTGCGACTTGATCGAACTGCCAATAGGCGCGATAGGGTTTGAGGGCCAATACCCGTTGTTGATTGTCGCCCACCCGCGTGGCTTGCAGGGCACTGACGCCGCCCTGGAACTTGCCGGCCAGCACCGCGTGTTCGCCCGCTGCCACCTTGAAAAACAGTTCGTCGTCGTCACGGGTTTCGGCACTGAAATGCACCTTGGCCGGGGAGAACAGTGCCACGGTGCGTTCGTCGTGTTCGATCTTGTAGCGGCGGAAGCTGTAGCCCGGAATTTCCAGTCGATAACTGGCGGCGCCCGGCGCCAATGGCCAGCTCTGGGTGCCCCGGGTTTCACTGGCGGCAATCAGGCGTTCGCCCGACAACTTGCCTTGGCCGTCCACCAGATAGATCTGTTCTTCATTGGCATCCGCCTGCCACGCCGGGGTCCAGCGCACGGTCACGGTGTCGGGACGATCCGTTTGCAGGTACAGGCTGCCGTCGCGAATGTCGGCCCAACGCATCGGCGCGCGCCTGAGCTTCGAGCACAAGGCCCAATCCCAACAGCAGCGCCAGGCGTTTCATGCCGACTTCCTCTGCAGCATCAGTAGCATCGGCGCGATGTCGCTGGGCAGGATGATCAGGGTTTGCCACACCGGTACGCCGCTCAACCGGCAATACAACACCAGCAGCGCGAGGGTCACCGCGAGGTAGGCGATGGACGAGGCCGCCGCCGCGCCGACGATGCCGTAAGTCGGGATCAGCAACAGGTTCAGCGCCAGGTTGAGCAAGGCACTCATGCCCATCAGCAGTGAAATCGTGCCGGGGCGATTTTTGCCCAGCAGGTCCAGACGCAGGATGCTTGCGTAGCACAGGCCAAACAGCCCGGGCAGCAACGCGAGCAAGGCTGGATAAGCCGGCTGATAGGCTGCGCCAAACAGCGTAACGATCAGCCATTCGCCGATCACCGCCATGGTCAGGCACGCGCCGAGCATCACCGTGGCGGTCAGGCGCAGGGCCAGCGGCGTGAGTTTTTCGATGCCTTCTTCCTGTTGCAGCAGGCGTTTCATCAGGGGCGTGGTCACCGCCTCCGGGACGATCAGCAACAACTCGGCGGCCGCACTGGCCATGGCGTAATGTCCCAGCGCGGTGCTGCCGAGCAGGGCGCCGATAAACAGGTAATCGGAACGCAGGATCACTTGCTGGAACAACAAATCAGGATGGCTGCGGGCGCTGTAGCGCAGCAGTTCATTTTGACTGGCGCGGTCCCATTGCAGGGTCAGCGGCTGATTGCGCTTGAGCCAGACCCAACCCGCCAATACCACCAGGCTGATGCCCGCCAGCCAACTGATCAGCGCCGCTTCGAGGGCGGCGGTTTTCCACATCCAGAACAGCGCGAGAAACAGCAACAGCGGCGCCAGGGATTCCACCAGCCGCAAGGCATTGAACGCCACCACGCCGCCCGAGGCGTTGTGCAAGGTCAGCAAGCCACTTTTGAGCACGGTCAGCGGCACCGCCAGCAACAGCAGCCAGGCGAGCAAACCGAGTTGCGTGGTGATGTCCAGTTCGCTGCCGAATTCCCGGGTCAGCGTCACCACCACCAAGGTCAGTAGCAGCGCCAGCAAACAGCCGAACACCAACACCTGACTGAGCAGCAAACCCATCGGCCGTTGCTTGGCCGCCTGATAACCCACCGCCGAATTCAAGCCGCCGCTGGTGGCGGCACTGATCAAGTCGGGGAGGGTGCTGAGCAGGGCAAACAAGCCGCGCTCGCTCGGCCCGAGAATCCGCGCCAGTAACACGTTGCGCAGCAGGCGCAGGCCGATCATCGCCAGTTTGGTGCCCATGCTCAGGGCCAGGTGCTTGAGGTAATGGCTGCGGCTCATGGCCGTGCTCCGCGGTAGATGCGCCAGGACAGCAACTCCGGATTACGCGCGGTGCGCTGGCTGACGCCGAAGCGTGGCAAGGCCAAGGGCTCACCACCGCCGCGATAAATCCCGGTGCCGGTGCCGAGGGCGAACGGGAAGTCGTGCTCGGCCACCTGTTGCCGAACCCGTGCATCGTGGTCGCCGTTGGGGTAGCAGTAGACCGGTAGCGGTCGGTTGCAGCCGTTCAACAGCGCATCGCGGCTACGGCTGAGTTCTTCGTGCAAGCGTTGATCGTCGAGGCTGGTGAGGATCGCGTGGCTGGCGCCATGGGGGCCGAAGCGCACCAGCCCGCAGGCTTCCAGCGAGCGCACTTGCTGCCAGTCCAGGGCCTGGGGTTGCGACTCTTCGGGGCATTCATCGGTCAGCCGGCTCAAGTCATCCGGCGCCAGGGTTTTCAGGCTTTGCAGGTAGTGCAGCAAACTCAGGCTGCGGCGCTGCACGTCCACGTCGTCCATCAGCACCGGCAGCGGGCGACCGACTTGTTGCAGGCATTCGATCAAGTGCATCCGTGGTTGCTCGCCGTGGCTGCCCCACAGGGTTTCGCCGAGGCTTTCCCACCAGAAGCGCTGGCGGCTGCCGATGAAATCGGTGGAGAGAAAAATGCTCGCCGGCACTTGGTACTTTTGCAGCAGCGGGAAGGCATTCACTGCGTTGTCTCGCCAGCCGTCGTCGAAGGTGAGGGTGACTTTCGGCCGTTCCGAGCGCTGAGTGCCGGGGTGCAGGATGTCCATCAGCGGCACGCAGTCGAAGTGTTTTTTCAGCCAGACCAGCAAGTGCTCGAACGCCTTGGGTCCGACGCACAGTTCATTGCGATGGGGCAGCTCGGCGGCGCGGTCATTGGCCAGCACCCGGTGCAACATCAGGATCACCCCGGCGCCGTGCAGCTGATTGCGCCCCACGGGGGAGTTGAGGTAGAGCCAGCCACTGGTGCGTTTTAATAATTGTTTGATCGCCATGGCACGCGCCTCTCATCGATTTTGCTCGGGGTTCCACTGGCTGTACCGCTGGCCACGCAGGAACTGCCACAGACCGATACTCATCCCGGCAAGGGTCACCAGAAGGAACGCGGCGAGGCGAAAGGGTTTGGGCAAGCGGTGTTGCACATCCAGCAGACCGGCTATGGCCACCGCGTAACCGAGCAGTTGCGCCACCAGGCACATTTGATAGAAGCCGTGGTCGTTCCACAGCCAGAAATTGCTCAGGAATAACGGCACCAACAGGATCGGTGCCAGACGCCGGATCAGCTTGTGACTGATCAGCGCCAGCGAATACAACCCATACTTCAGCGGATTGAGCAGCACGCTGCGCTGGGCCAGGCTTTGCAGGCCACCGACGGTGACGCGCTGGCGACGACGGAACTGTTTGTCGGCTTCATCGACGCCGTGGTCGATCACCTGGGCCTCGGGCACATAGACGATGCGTTTGAACGCCACCGGCGCGCAGGTGCTGATAAAGAAATCATCGTTGACCTCCGCCGGCACGTTCTCGAACAACTCGCGGCGCAGGGCGAGCAGGGCGCCATCGGCGGAAACCATACACCCGGTGCGATTTTCCACTCGGCGCAACCAGCCTTCGTAGTGTCGATAGAGGCTGTCGCCAACGCTCAGGCCACCACCGGTGACCGGGATCACCATGTGCCCGGCGCAGGCGCCGACCTTAGGATCGGCCAGTGGCGCGAGCAAGTGGCCGAGGGTGTCGCGGGACCATTGGTTGTCGGCATCGGTGAACACCAGAATGTCGCCGGTGCTCAGCGCCACGCCGGCATTCAAGGTTGCAGCCTTGCCCTGGCGAGGCAGGTCGAGCACGGTAATGCGCGGATCGATGACCTTGTGTGCACAGGCCACGGTGTCATCAGTCGAACCGTCGCTGACCAGGATGATTTCCAGCATCGCCGGCTGATAATCCTGGGCGAGCAAGGTGCGCAACTTGTGTTCGATGTGTCGCGCCTCGTTGTGCGCGGCGATTACGATGCTGATGTTCAGCGGCGGCGCGAGGTCGTGACGCCGCGCCGCAAACAACGGCGCCAGCAGCGTCAGCAACAGCGGATAGCCAACGTAGGCGTAAACCGGCAGCAACAGGCACAACCAGAAAATGAATTCAGCCACGGGCGGGTCTCCTGGCATTCCAATGACACAGGCTGAGGATGAACGCGGCGCCGGCCAGGTGCAGGCGCACCCAATGCAGGCCCCAGAGTTGCAGGGTGAGGCGGATGTCACGGTGCTTGAAGCTTTGGCGCAGGCTCAGGACCAGACCGGGCAGCGAGGTGATTGCCACCATGATCGCCGCATGGTGCGGGAAGCCATTGAACAGTGCGGAGATCGCCATGAAATCCAGCAGCCACACCGCCAGCGACAGCAGCGGAAAGCGCAGCAGACGCAGGCTGAACCCGTGGGTGCGCAGCAGTTGCAAATGACTGCCCTGGCGCCACATTTCCTTGCCCATCCACTCGCGCCAACGGGTCTCGTAGCCCCAATGCAACGCGACACTTTGATTGACCGCCAGCAAACGCGCGCCGGCCTCCTTGAGGCGCATGGTCAGGTCTTTGTCTTCGCCGGTGCGCAGGTTTTCGTCGAAGCCGCCGACCTGATCGAACCAGGTGCGCCGCATCAGCAGATTGGCCGTGGGCAGCCACTGCATCGAGTGCAGGGTCTGGCTGGTGGGGCGCAGGGTGCGACGCTGCCAGGCATCGGCGTACCACGGCGCTTGGGCCGGGGTGTGCAAGTCCAGGCCGAAGACATCGGCCTGGGCGCCGGATTCGAGTTCGAACAGCAGATTCAACCAGTCCTCGGGCATCTCGATGTCAGCATCGATAAAGGCCAGCCATTTCCCGGTAGCCACCGCCGCACCGCGATTGCGCAGGGCTCCGATCAGCAAGCCAGGAAGGACCAGCACCTGGGCGCCGAACTGTCGGGCTATCTGCGGGCCGTGATCTTCAGAGCCGTTATCGACCACGATCAACTCGCATTCCACACCGGCGGCATCCGCCGCTTTTTGCACGCTGAGCAGCGTTCGGCCGATATGCCGGGCCTCGTTGAACATCGGGATCACAATGCTGATTCGGTTCATGCCTTGGCCTCCGTCAATGGCGCTTGTTCGGCTTTGAGGCGTAGCACGCTGGTCAGCGCGAGCATGATCCACACGTACTTTTGGTTGGGTGCGCTGAGGAACATCAGGAACAGCGTCAGCGACAGGAAACTCATGCCCAGGTGGGTCATGAAATCGGCCTCCGGCCAGTTGCGCCGCAGCATCCAGGCGCGGCGGGCGCGAATCAGGTTGTATACGCCCAGCGCCATCATGCCGACGAACAACAGGCCGGCGGGAATCCCCAGTTCGCTGAAGATTTCCAGGTAGGTGTTGTGGGCGCGGCGATAGAGGTCGCCGATTTTACGGTTGGCCGAAAAGGCCTTGGCGTAACCGGTGGTGGCGTAGTGCAGCGGAAAGGTCCCGGGGCCGCTGCCCAGCAGCGGGTTCTCGCGGATCATCTGGCCGCCGACGACGATGTAGGAGGCGCGACGGCCGAGGGATTCGTCCTGGCTCTTGGCGCCCGCGCTCAGAATGCTCAAGGACTGAATCCGGGCGACATAACCAGGGGGCATCGCGTAGAGCGCCAGCGGAATCGCGATCGCCAGGCCGAGCATGGCAAACCCCAGGTGCCGCGGACGGATGCGTGCCAGTTCTGCGCGGTAATGCCAGGCCCCGATCATCAGGCTGAGGAACAACACCACCAGCCCGGAACGGGATTCGGTCTTGGTCATGCCGCCCAGCAGCGCCAGGCAGCACAGGCCCCAGAACAACCGGTGCAACAGGTTCGGGCTGCGGATCACCAGCAACAGGCCCATGGGGACCGCGAAGGCGATCAACATGGCAAAGGCGTTCGCGTCTTCCAGCAGGCCGGAGGCGCGGCCCTGGTCTTGATACTTGGTGGAAAACATCGTCAACAGACACGTGATCGTGACGCTGAGGGTGATCAGTTTGGTGAACATGTCCAGATTCAGTTCGCGACCGACCAGCAAGGTGATCACAAACAGAATCAGGCCGACGCTCAGTTCCCGCAGGTGACCCATCGACATGCCCATGTCATCGGTATTGAGCGTGCTCAGCAGGTACAACACCATGAACCAGATCAGGAAACGCCAGATGTTGCTGCGCAGGCGTTCGGACGGAATCTGGTGCAGGGCCAGTTGCAACATCAGGATCAACGCCAGCGAGGCGCCGACGAATTTGGTCCCCGACAGCGCGCTGTCCTTGAAGAAGCCCTCGAACGGCACCAGCGCGACGATGCCCAGCAAACCCCAGCCGGGCTTGCGATAGAGCACCGCCACACCCACCAGGCCGAGCACGGCGCCGGGGGCCAGGAACGGATAAGGGCTGGCCAGCAAACCGAGGCAGACCAGGCCGAGCAGACTGATGATCGAGAGCGGAAAGATCACGCGCGTGCCTCCCGTGCAGTACGGATATAAAGCTGCGACCAGCGTTCGGCGAGGGCCTTGAGGTCGTAGCGATCCAGTTGTGTACGTTTTGCGTTGCTACTCAATTCGCCGGCCAGTTTCGGTTCCGCCAGCAAGGTGCCGATCTGCCGGGCGAGGGCGGCGCTGTCGGTCGGCGTGGCGAGCAAGCCGTTGTGCCGGTCTTCCAGGACATCGGGAATACCGCCGACGCCAAAGGCCGCCACCGGCACACCTGCCTGCATGGCTTCGAGCAAAATCATCGGCGTGCCTTCGGTGCGCGAGCTGATCACCAGCGCATCGAGGCGGCGCCACCACACCGTCATGTCGGTCTGATAACCCGGCAGGGTGATGCGGTCCTGCAAACCCGCATCGCTGATCCGTGCCAGCAGGGTGTCCCGTTCCGGGCCGTCGCCGAGCATCACGGCGTCCAGTCGCGGGTGCTGCTGACACAGCGGAATCAGCGCATCGAGAAACAGGTCCGGGCCTTTTTCACTGCTCAGCCGCCCGACGTAACCGGCCAGCCAGCGCTGGCGATTGACGCGGTGCGGCAACAAGCCCTTGGTGGCCGGCAAGCCATTGGGGATCACTTGCAATTTCTCCGCCCGGACACTGGCCTGACGGCACAGGGTCGCGATGCTTTCGGCGACGCAGACCACGCGATTGACCGAGGCAGTGCGGCACAGTTGCAGGCTCAGCCAGGTGTAGAACTTCTGCTTGCGACTGCGCGGCGTGAAGCCGTGCTGGGTAATCACCAGCGGCAAACGCAATAGCGTCGCGCCGACCCAGCCGAACAGCAGACCCTTGAAGTTGTGCGTATTGATCAGCGGCTGTTCCGCCCGACGCTGACGCAAATGCCCAAGCAACGCCCCCAGCCCCGTGCAGTCCTGGCAATCCACCCCGGCTTCACGGAAGCGTTCGATCAGGTCTGGCGGCGCATCGAGAAACAGCACCTGGTGCTGTCCCGGCGTCGCCAGGCAGTGATCCAACAGCATCCGCTCAGCTCCATAGAAGCCGCCGCTGCTGAGCAAATGAATGATCGGCAGGGCGCTGGAGGGAGTGAGCGGCGCGTTCAATTGCGCACCCAATGCACGAAGCTCGGCACGGTCCAGTTCTTGTGCGGATTGTTTGGCAGCGTGTTCTGGTCGTTGATCACCAGCAGTACCGGCAGACCCAGTTCGTGGGTGATTTGCGCCGGATGCTTGAAGCGGTGATCGAAGAACTCACGCACGTAGACCAGGGCAATCGCCAGCAACAGACCGGTAAACAAGCCGAACGGAATGATCAGGAACGGCTTGGGAAACGCAGCTGTCGTCGGTTCATACGGAGGGCTGAGCACCCGGGCGTTGGACAGGTCGTTGTCCAGCGAACGGACCGAGCTGCTTTCGGCAAAGCGTTGGGCGTAGGTGCCGAACGCCGCATGCAGGGCGTTGATCTCGGTGTCCAGCTGCCGCAGCTTGCTCTGGGTTTCCTGCAACTGATGGATGCGGTTCTTGAACTCGGCGATGCGCGCGGTTTTCTGGTCGATCACCGAGCCGACAATCGCCAAGTCACTGGTGCGCTCCTGAATCCGGTTGCTCACCACTTTCAGGAACTGCTGGCGGGTGCGGGCAATTTGCTCGCGGGTCAGCAACATCGGTTCGCTGCTCGGCTGGAAAATCGCCAGGTCGTTCATATAGCGGCTGACTTGCGTGGTCAGTGCCTCGCCCATCTGTTTGATCTCGCGATCTTCAAAGGCGACGTTGTCCACGGTGGTGGTGAAGGTGTAGGGGAACGTGTAGTCGTTGAGCTTCGACGCACTGGCCGCGGCCAGGCTGGTTTTCAGGTATTCGAGCCAGCGTTGGCTTTGCAGGCGACGGTCCTGGTACAGGTTGAGCGCTTGCTCCTCAGTGTTGATGGCGTTGAGGCGGAACGTGATTTCTTCCCTGGGATCAGACGAGCCGATGGCTTCGAGCAACTTCAGGCGATTGCCTTCCAGGCCGTCGAGACGCACTTCGTATTGCTGCTTCTTGGTTTCATAGAAGCTTTGCGGCAGGTCGATGGATTGCAATTCCTGACGGCTGATCAGGTAGTTTTGCAGCAACGCCGCGACAAACTGGGTGCCCTGGTGCGGATCGCCAAAGCTGTAGGTGATGGAGATCACGTTGGAGCCTGGCAGGGTCTCGACCTTGAGCTTGTCGATGGCCTCCTGGGTCAGCCCGTCCAGTACCGTGTCGCGCACCGGATCGGTCTCCATCCCGAGGGCGGCTTTCGCCGGGTTGATCACGTACTCGCGCAGAGGTGTGGTGACATAGCGTTTGAGCGGCTCGGACACCAGTTTGCTGAGCATGCCGGGGGCGGGGTTGTACTCGCCCTTGTCCCGCAGTTCGCTGATGGTCTGACGAATCAGGGCCGGCGAACGCAGGATGTTGCTCTCGGTTTCCATGTCCGCCAGTGACGGCGGAATGAAACTGGCGTTTTCCTGATTCAGCGACGTGGTCGCGTCGCCCTGGGAGAGTTTTTTCGACTGGACGATCACTTGCGCGGTGATGTCGAAGCTTTGCTTGAGCACCAGGGGCAAGATCAACGCGATGACTGCAAAGACCAGGAAGACGCGCTTCACCAACTGCTTATTGGCGAAGAAGATCCTGAAGAACTCGTGCAGGTAGTTTTCCTTTGGATTCATGTCAGGTCACCTGGGAGTCAGTTGTTGTTATTGCTGTCTTTGTTGTCGACGCGGTAGCCGAAGCTGAAGCCCACGCCCTGGAACAGCACCACATCCGCCAATTGCCGCGCGAGCTCACCGGCGCTGGCCAGTTTGGTCTTGGGCACGTAAAGCATGTCGTCCGGTTGCAGGTAGGCAATCTGCGACGCATCACCGGACAAGGCTTTTTCCACGTCATAGCGCACGGCCTTAACCTGATTGCCGTTGCGGCGCATGATCACCACCGAATCGAGCCGCGCCTTGACGTTGGCGCCACGGGCGAGGGTCAGTGCTTCGAGCACCGAGACCGGCCGGCGAATGGGGTAGGAACCCGGTTGGCCGACTTCACCCAGTACGTAGATTTCGTTGCCCGCCGTGGATTTGAGCAGCACGTCGACGGTCATCCGCCCCGGCAGGGTGGCGTAACGTTTGTTGAGGAAGGTTTCCAGTTGGTTGACGGTCATGCCTTGCAGCGGCACCGAGCCGATTTCCGGGAAACTCGCATAACCGTCCGTGCCCACAGTGATCTCCCGGCTCATGCCGGTGCCGGGGTGGTTCAGCGAGCTCTTGAGGTTGGACTCATTGCTCAGCGGGCTGACGATTTGTACGGTCAACTGATTGCGGTTGGGCTGGAACAGCTGTTTACGCTGGTAGGCGCGCTGGATTTCGGTCTTGGCTTCCTCGGCCGTGAGCCCTTCGATTTTCACCGCGGTGTTGGCCCCCGGCAGTTCGATGGTGCCATCAGGCAGCACCAGTTGATTGCCGTTGAGCTGGCTGGCGGCGGTGAAGTTCAGGCCAATCGTGTCACCGGACTGCACGCGATAGGCGTCCGAGCCGCTGGTGCTGATGTGGAAGATCACGTCCAGCACATCCTGGGGCCGCAGGGTCTGTTCGACCTTGGGCATGTCGGTGGCCTGGGCGTTGGCCGGCGAGGCCGTGAGGATCTGCACCGGTATGTTGGTTTCGGGCTGGCTGGAGCAACCTGCAAGCGGCAGCAACAGCAGGACAAGCATTCTGGCGTTCATGGCGTCATCCTTTTCTGATTGCTTACAGGTTTTTGTAAAGCCATTTGGGCATGTAGTACTTGCGTCGGTTGAACACGCTGCCGACCAGTTTCGCCCCGGCCTGCGTCAGGCGCTGGACCGCAGCCTGGGCCACTTCCCAACGGGTGTCCTCGGAACGTACGACCATGATCACGCCGTCCACCTGGGTGCTGATGACCAGGGTGTCGGCGGCCGAATACACCGCGTCGCCGTCGATCACCACAAAGCGGTAGCGGCTGCCGAGCTGGTCGAGCAACGGGCTCAGGCGTTCGGCGGTCAGGTGTTCGTTGCCGCGAAGGTGCCGGCCGTTGGGCAGCACATCGAACGGCAGGCTGGAGACCTGCAACAGGCAATCCTGCAGCAGCGGCGGGGCGCCGGTGCTGAACAGCAGGTCGCGGAAGCCGCGCTCCTTTTGCAGACTGAGCTGGGCCGTGAGGTTGGTCGCCGACTGGCTGGCGTCGACCAGCAGCACTTGACCGCTGCTCATCTGCGCCAGTTGGCTGGCCAGCACCAGGGCGCTGGTGGTGGTGCCTGCGCCGGGGTTGGCGGCGGTCAGGAATAGGATCCGCAGATCTTGATCGAGCACGGTCGAAGTCAGGTTGGACTCGCTCGGGTTGGCGATGCTTAGGGCTTTATTCGATGAACCGTCCATTTAACTCGCTCCGTGGCCGCTGAATACTTTGAAGGGGGTTTTCAACAGGATCTTCAGATCAAGCAAGAGGCTCTGCTCGGCGATATAGCTGAGGTCCAACTCAACGCGCTGGTCGAAGTCGATATTGCTGCGTCCGGAGATCTGCCACAGGCCGGTCATGCCGGGGTAGATGCTCAGGCGTGCAAGGTGGTTATCCTTGTAGCGGTAGGCGTTGAACGAGGTCGGCCGAGGGCCCACCAGGCGCATGTCGCCGGTAAAGACATTGATCAGGTTGGGCAGCTCGTCGAGGCTGCTGCGCCGCAGGAACCCACCGATGCGGGTGATGCGCGGGTCCTTGTCGATCTTGAAATCGATGGCGTCGGCCCCGTGCTTGTTCAGGTGGCGAAGGGACTCTTTAAGCTCCTCGGCGTTGGCCACCATGGTGCGAAACTTGTACATGCCGAACACGCGACCGCGATAGCCGGTGCGTTTTTGCACGAACATGATCGGGCCCGGGCTGCTGAACTTGATCGCCAGGGCCAGGCCCAGCAACAGCGGCGAAATCAGGATCAGGATCAGCAGGGCACCGAAGCAGGCGACAACCCGGTTGGTGCGCGACAAGGTCCAGGGCCGGCCACCGTCGCGACCGGTCATCCAGCCGCGACCCTGCATGTGGATCGCGGTGTCGAGGCGCATTCGGTGCTCGGGGTCCAGGCGCTTGTCACGGCGCATATTCTGAAGTGGCACACCTTTTTCATGTCCAGTCATAGACTCCTCCGCTTGGAGTTCTCAGCCCTGTAGCTCAGCCGCAAGCGGCGCGTGGGCGTGCAATGGGTAGTAATCGCGGAACCAGGCGACGAAGCGGCGAAGACCCTCGTCGAGCTCGATGCGCGGTTGAAAACCGGTGTCCCGTTCCAGATCGTGAACATCGGCACAGGTGTTGAGCACATCGCCCGGTTGCAGCGGCAACAGCTCGACATTGGCTTTACGGCCCAGGTGCTTTTCCATCAGGGCCAGGTAATCCTTGAGTTCCACCGGGCGTTCGCCACCGATGTTGTAGATCCGCCACGGCGCCATGCTGCTGGCGGCGTCCGGTTGTTCACGGTCCCAATCCGGCGCGGTGCTCGGTGGTTGATCGACCAGGCGGGCGATGCTTTCGACGATGTCGTCGATGTAGGTGAAGTCCCGTTGATGCTGGCCGTAATTGAACAGCTTCAACGGGCTGCCCTTGACAATCGCCTGGGCGAAACGGATCGGCGACATGTCTGGCCGACCCCAGGGGCCGTAAACGGTGAAGAAGCGCAGCCCGGTGCTGGGAATGCCGAACAGGTGGCTGTAGCTGTGGGCCATCAGCTCATTGGCTTTCTTGGTGGCCGCGTACAACGACAGCGGGTGATTGACCCCGTCATGGGTCGAGTACGGCGTGTGTTGATTGGCGCCGTACACCGAACTGGACGAGGCGTAGATCAGGTGTTTCACCGGATGGTGCCGGCAGCTTTCGAGAATGTTCAGGAACCCGCTGAGGTTGCTGTCCAGATAAGCCTTGGGATTATCCAGCGAGTAGCGCACCCCGGCCTGGGCAGCCAGGTGAAGCACCACTTCCGGTTGCTCTTGCGCAAACAAGGCTTCGATGGCCGGGGCGTCGGCCAGGTCAATCTGCGCCAGGGGGAAATCGCCGACGTGCTCCTGCACCCAGCGCACGCGATCGTGCTTGAGTTGCGGGTCGTAGTAGTCGTTGAAATTATCCAGCCCGCAGACCCGATGCCCGTCGCGCATCAACCGCAACACACAATGGGCCCCGATGAATCCGGCCGCTCCCGTCACCAGAATCTTCATGGGCGCGGACCCTCCGGCGCGATGTGCCGCAGGCCGATGCCGCTGTAATGCAGGCCGGCGGCGGCGACCTGTTCCGGGTTGTAGAGGTTGCGCCCGTCGACGATCACTTTGGAGCGCAACTTGCTCGCCAGCAGGTCGAACTCCACCACCCGGAAATTCTTCCACTCGGTGCAGATCACCAACGCATCGGCGTCTTCCAGGGTGTCGTCGCGGGTGGCGCACAGGTGCAGGTCATTGCGGTAGCCGTAGAGGCGCCGGCATTCGGACATGGCTTCCGGGTCATAGGCCTGCACACTCGCGCCTTCGGCCCACAGTGCCTCCATCAGGTAACGGCTGGGGGCTTCGCGCATGTCATCGGTGTTGGGCTTGAACGCCAGGCCCCAGATGGCGATGGACTTGCCGGCCAGGCCCTGGGGGAACTGCGCTTTGAGTTTGCTGAACAGGATGTGCCGCTGCGTGTCGTTGACGTCGGTGACGCTGCGCAGCAGACGCAATGGCATACCGTTGTGTTCGGCGGTATGCAGCAGCGCACGCAGGTCCTTGGGAAAGCACGAGCCGCCAAAGCCGCAACCGGGGTAGATAAAGTGATAACCGATGCGTGGGTCCGAGCCGATGCCCTTGCGCACCGCTTCGATGTCGGCGCCCAGCAGTTCGGTGAGGTTGGCCAGCTCGTTCATGAAACTGATGCGGGTGGCGAGCATCGCGTTGGCCGCGTACTTGGTCAGCTCGGCGCTGCGGTTGTCCATGAACATGAGCTTTTCATGGTTGCGGCAGAACGGTGCGTAGAGTTCGCTCAACTGCTCGCGAGCGGTGTCATCGTTGGTGCCGACGATGATCCGGTCCGGGCGCATGCAGTCGGCGAGGGCACTGCCTTCCTTGAGAAACTCCGGGTTGGACACGACCCTTACGAGCAGCGCATCTTTGCCCCGGCGGTGCAGTTCTTCATTGGCGGCTTCGGCCACCTTGTCCGCAGTGCCCACCGGCACGGTGGATTTGATGATCAGGGTGCGATCCGCTTCCATGAAACTGGCAATCTGCCGGGCCACGTTCAGCACATGGCTGAGGTCGGCGGAACCGTCTTCGTCGGCTGGCGTACCGACCGCGATGAAGATCAATTCGGCATGTTCGACCGCATCACTGGCCTGGGTCGTGAACAGCAAACGACCGGCCTTGATGTTTTCTTCCAGCGTGCCGGAAAGTCCCGGTTCACTGATGGGTGGAACTGCCTGTTGCAACTGTTTGATCTTGTTCGGATCGATATCGACACACAGCACGCGATGTCCGACATCGGCCAGTGCGGCTGCTTGAATCAGGCCAACGTAGCCCGTACCAAATACGCTCACGTCCATATTGGCGTGCCTCGTAAGACGGTGGAAAGATCAGGAATTAGACTGTCAAAAGGGGTATAGCCCAGCCGCGGCAAAACGTGTCAGCAAAATGACATGTTGCTTTGCTAGAACAGCCCCATTTTTGGGGGCGATTGGCCATCAAGTGCTTGCTGTATCTGGATTTGCCGCGGTTTTGACGGGTTTTTCACATGTCGAAGAAAACGATAAACGGTCGAAAGGCTTGAATTACAAGGGCTGTAGCGCCTTGAGTGTGTCAGATTTGAGTCAACGTTTTTTTGACGCTTTTCGAAAAAGTCGGGCATTTCTTGCGGTTTGATGGCCCGGTGCTAGTGTCAAAAAATGGCCGACAATCTATTGGCCAGATGCCTACGACGAGCAGCGTAAATACTATGATTCGATATTTAAAAGAACTGCTGTTAGTTCTCTATTTATTCAAGAGTTATGACTATTACCTTGAACGCCTGAACGCCATGGGCATCGGTATTGCGTTGTTGTTATTTTGCGCAATGTTTGTGGCGCTGACGGTGGCGCTGTTCATGACCGCGTACATCCGCCAGACGCTCATCAGGCATCTATTCGCTTTAACGCTGTTTGTGTCGGCCGTGTTCTTTGACGTTTATACGAAAGTGACCGCCGATTACCTGACTTACAGCAGTTTTGTGTCGTTGGTGTATTCCGGCGGTTTCATTCAGGAAGCGGCGTACCAGTACCGCGATCCGCTGATCAGCGGCGTGCTCAGTGGCCTGTTGCTGCTGTTCGGCATCGGCCTCAAGCCCCGTCGGCGGATGCCGCTGCCGGGGGCTTTGCTGGCGGCGGCGCCGGTGCTGGGGGTGTTGCTGCTCAGTGCGGTGCTGTTTGTGCGGGCCGGCGAGGGCGCCCGGGGCCTGCCGGTCATGTACACGCCGCTGGCCTACCTGAACCTGTTCACCTATGAAGCCCTGCACAACACCGTCGGCCCACGGGAACCGGTGAAACTGGCGCGCAACGATCAACCGGTAGGCCACGACATCGTATTGATCATCGACGAGAGCATTTCCGGCAACTACCTGGACATCAACGCGCCGTTCGGCGTGCACAGTAACCTTAAGGAAACCCGCCCCGGCGTCGACATCTTCAACTATGGCTATGCCGCCTCCATTGCCAATTGCAGCGCCGACACCAACGTCACCCTGCGCTACGGCGGCACCCGCGCCGACTACATGCGTATCAACACCACGCTGCCGTCGATCTGGCAGTACGCGAAAAAGGCCGGGCTGCGCACCGTCTACATTGACGCCCAGCGCACCGGCGGCAACCTGCAGAACCTGATGAACGACGCCGAGAAAAAAGACATCGACGCGTTCGTGCAATTCGACCAGACCAGCGTGCGCGACCGCGACATGGCGGCGGCGGCGAAGCTGATCGAGCTGCTCAATGACGACCAGCCGCAACTGGTGGTGATCAACAAGGTCGGCGCGCATTTCCCGGTGCACGACAAATACCCCGACGCCTTCATGGCCTACCGCCCGACCTTGCCCCGCGGGCAGTTTGTCGAAGTGGCGGACACCGGCAAGCGCGATGGCTTCAATGGCCAGCCGGACGACTGGGTGCTGTACCGCAACGCCTACAAAAACACGCTGCTGTGGAATGTCGGGGAGTTTTTCTCACGGCTGTTCGCCCAGGCGGATTTGAGCCATGCCACGCTGATCTACACCTCGGACCATGGCCAGGATCTGCATGAACGCGGCAACCCGGGGCTCAATACCCACTGCGGCGGCGACCCGGTAGAGGAGGAGGGGCTGGTGCCGTTGGTGGTGATTCAGGGCAGCGGGTTGAAGACCCTGGACTGGTCGGCGCAATTGGCCGGCAACAAGGATCGGTCGAGTCACTACAACATCTTCCCGACGCTGTTGCAGTTGATGGGGTATGACCTGGCGGGGGTTGAAGCGGTGTATGGCAAGCCGCTGAGCGTGGCGACGGCGGACGAGTTCACCTTCAACTACCGGTTCAACGCGCGGTTGGGGGCCAAGCCGGAATGGAAACATATCGATCTGAAGACGATTGTCACGCCGGCGCAGGCGGCGACGAGTGTGGCGGTGGGGCAGTGAGGTTCTGGGTGGTCAAAAATCCTCGGCCCGGTAGCCGCGATATTCATCCAGCAACTCTGAAAAGCTCCAGCGGCGGGCTCGGTTATTCGTGATGGGGGGTGGGCAACAGCGTCGAGAGCCCACCGGCAGTCTGCGTCGCGGACGGGATGGTGTGATCACTCAAGAGCGATTCACCTCGGCTGAGTAACGCATGGCCAACGAAACGCGAGCCCCCTTCATTCAGGTGCGCGTCGTCGAGGTACAGCAAAGTACCCTGGATGATCGGGCTGCAAACCCCGGCCGGGCAAATCACCTGATTGGGATCAATGAAGCGCACCTGGGGAAACGCCTGCCGCACTTCGGCCCAATAGGCGGGTTCAGTACTTTGCTTGACCGAGCAGTCGCGATCGATGCTGAACATCAAACGGCGGATGGGACAGCTGGCGGCTTTATCAATCGGCTGGTTTTTCAGGATGACGATGACCTGGCCGCTGCTTTCAACCACGCGACGGATGCTCGCCTTGATCATGTCTGTTGCGGCGGGATCCCGTGGCCAGCTCCCGGCCAGCACGACGTACGGGTATTTGTTTTGCTGGATCAACCCGAACACCCGCTCGTTGCGTAGCGCGCAATGGGCGGCATACACCGCGGGCATGCCACCGGCGTAGCCGATAATCGGCGGACAGGAGTCCATGGTGTAGTCCATCAGAGAAATACCGTCGGCGCGGGCCAGAAGGTCGACCATCCCGGTGAAGTGATTGGCGATCGAGTCACCGACCATGATGCCGTCGAGCCCGGGCTTGTCAGCGCCCAGACGGCATTGCGCGTTGGGTTCGGTGCGGTACAGCGCGTTGGGTACGTGGCAGCCGCTGCGAATCTCGCTCGGCTTGTTCAGCGTCATGGCTTCCAATGCCGACACGTCGGGGCTGAAACGCTGTGCAAAGCCATGCCAATGCACACTCACCCCGGCCAATATCGCCAGCGCCAGGGCCGGAAGCGCAAATCGACGGGCAACGACCTGTGAAAAATGCAGCGTTGCACCACTGCGTCGAAACGGGATTTCAACGTAGCGCCAGGACAGCCATGAGAGCAGGATCGAGCCCGCGACCAGCAACGCCGCCACGGGAAGGTTGAGCTCAAAGCCGAGGTAATTGAGATAGGCAATCAACGGCCAATGCCACAGGTAAAGCGAATAAGAGATCAAGCCGATAAATACCATCGGCCGGCTGGTGAGAAAGGGGGAACGGACGTCACCGCTACCGGCCAGAATCAGCAGGGCAGCGCCCAGGCACGGAATCAGGGCGTCAAAGCCGGGGAAGTTGGAGTCCGAATTCAAGGTTATCAGCGAAAAACCGATCAACACGTAACCGGCCAGCGTATAGCCGCGGGCCGCGAGCCGGCCGATGGCTCGAGGTTGATACAGATAAATCGCCAGCAGCCCGCCCAGCATCAGTTCGAAAAAACGCGTGGGCAGCAGGTAGTAGGAGGCCGTGGCGAAGAGACGGGTGCCGTACTCCGAAACCCCCACTGCGGCCAGCACGCCTATGCCCAGGATCGGCAGGACAAAACGCGGTGCAAAGCGTACGAGGGCGACGAGAAACAGCGGCCAGATCACATAAAACTGTTCTTCGATGCCCAGCGACCAGGTATGCAGCAAAGGCGCTTCCGTGGCGTCGGCGGCGAAATAGTTGCCGTACTTCACCCAGATGTAGATGTTCGACATGCCCGTCAAGGACAGCAGTGCGCTGATGTTGAGGCGGGTCAGGTCGGTCGGTGACAGGATGAACGCTGCGACGATCACGCAGGCCAGCAGCACCGTTATCAGCGCGGGCGCGATGCGGTTGATGCGGCGCTGGTAAAAGCTTTTCAGGGAGAACGTTTTGCGGGTGATCTCGGAATAAACCTGAGAGGTAATCAGGAAACCCGAGATGACAAAGAAAATATCAACACCAATGAATCCTCCCGGTAGCAGGTTCGGATAGAGGTGATGGAAGAACACCGCGAGGACTGCCACGGCGCGCAGCCCGTCAATGTCACGTCGATAGGTGTTTTGAGCCATGCACCAGACCTTCCATGTTCGCAGTCGTTTGAGGTGACCGCTCGATGGTACGTGCCCCGGATTCGCCGAACAACTGACATAAATGACAGTTGTAATAACCTTTCGCGATAGGGTTTATGCAGGCTCGAGCAAACGGCTACGTGTTGAATCGGGCGTCCGCTATCCTTGCCTCACGCTCATCAATCAGGTTCTCCCATGCTTCAGGTCCAGGGCGTCTTCAAAAGCTACGCCACCCCGCAAGGTCCATTGCCGGTGCTGCAAGGTATCGACCTCACCTTGAAACCCGGCAGCAGCCTGGCGCTGATGGGCGAGTCGGGCAGTGGCAAAAGCACCTTGCTGCACCTGATCGCCGGGCTGGACAAGGTCGACAGCGGCAGCATCCGCAGCGGCGAGCACCGGTTGGAGCAGATGAACGAAGGGCAGTTGGCAAACTGGCGGCGCACGGAAATCGGCCTGGTGTTCCAGCAGTTCAACCTGATCGGCAGCTTGCGGGTGGAGGACAACCTGGCGTTCCAGGCGCGCCTCGCCGGGCGCCACGATGCGCGTTGGCAGGCGCATCTGGTGCGGCGCCTGGGCTTGAGTGATTTGCTCAAGCGTTACCCGGAGCAGTTGTCCGGCGGCCAGCAGCAGCGGGTTGCTCTCGGCCGGGCGCTGGCTTCGCAACCGAAGCTGCTGCTGGCGGATGAACCCACCGGCAGCCTCGACGAAGCCACCAGCGATGAGGTGTTGAACTTGTTGCTGGAGCTGCTCGACGACACGCCCACGACGTTATTGATGGTCACTCACAGTCCACGGGTGGCGGCGCGGCTGGCGGAGAAAGTGGTGCTGCATCATGGTCGTCTGGCTGAAGCGGACGTGCGCTGAGGTGCGGGTCTTTCGCGAAACCTTGCGCGCGCTGTTGAGCCATTGGCGTCAGCATCCGGTGCAGTTTTTCAGTGTGCTGACCGGGTTGTGGCTGGCCACCAGTTTGCTGACGGGGGTGCAGGCGCTGAACAGTCAGGCGCGGGAAAGTTATGCCAAGGCCAGTCAGTTGATCGGCGGCGAACCCCAGGCCAGCCTCAGTGCGCCCAGTGGCGGCGTGTTCTCGCAGCAACTGTTTGTCGACTTGCGGCGGGCGGGCTGGCCGGTATCGCCGGTGCTGCAAGGGCGGTTGACGCTCAAGGGCCACGATGATCAACGCTTGCAACTGATGGGCATCGAACCGGTGTCGTTGCCCGCCGGTTCGGCGGTGGCGGGGCAGGCGCTGGGGATGGAACGCATTGTCGAGTTTTTCAGCCCGCCGGGCCGTACCTGGATTGCCCCGCAGACCTTGCAGGCTTTGGGGTTGCATGAAGGTGAATCACCGGTTGCCGAAAGCGGGCAGACCTTGCCGCCGCTGCATGCCCAGCCGGACATGGCACCGGGTGTGTTGCTGGTGGACATCGGCTTCGCCCAGCGAATCCTCGGCCAGCCGGATCAACTGTCGCGCCTGTTGTTGCCCAAGGATTTTTCCGCGACCCTACCCGATCAATTCAAAGGTCAGCTCCAGCTCAAGACCAGCGGCGAAGAAAACAACCTCGCGCGCCTGACCGAAAGCTTTCACCTGAACCTCGATGCCCTGGGTTTTCTGTCCTTCGTGGTCGGCCTGTTTATCGTGCATGCGGCGATCGGCCTGGCACTGGAACAACGCCGGGGGTTGCTCCGGACCCTGCGCGCCTGCGGGGTCAGTGCGCGGATGTTGATCGGCTGCCTCGCTGTCGAGTTGGGTGGGTTGGCGCTGATCGGTGGCATCGCCGGCGTCGCCAGCGGTTATCTGCTGGCGAGTGTGCTGTTACCGGACGTCGCCGCCAGCCTGCGCGGGTTGTACGGCGCCGAGGTGGCGGGGCAGTTGAGCTTGAGTCCGTGGTGGTGGCTCAGCGGCGTCGGCCTGAGTTTGCTCGGCGCTTTGCTGGCTGGTGCCAACAGCCTGTTGCGCGCGGCGCGTTTGCCGTTGCTGGCGCTGGCCAATCCGCAAGCCTGGCATCAGGCTCATGCGCGGTGGTTGCGGCGCCAGGGTTGGGTCGCCGCATTGGCGGCGGTGATCGCGCTGCTGGCGTTGATCTGGGGCGACAGCCTGGCCAGCGGTTTTGTGCTGATGGCCGTGTTATTACTCGGCGCAGCACTGGCATTGCCGGTGTTGCTCAACGCCGTGCTCAACCTGGTGCAGCATCGCAGTCGTACGGTGCTCGGCCAATGGTTTCTCGCCGATTGCCGCCAGCAACTGCCGGCCCTGAGCCTGGCGCTGATGGCGCTGCTGTTGGCGCTGGCGGCGAACATCGGTGCCGGCAGCATGACCGCCGGCTTCCGCCAGACCTTCAGTGACTGGCTCGAACAACGCCTGACCGCCGAGCTCTATCTCAACCCGCAAAACCCGGCCCAGGCCCGGGAGCTGCACACCTGGCTCAAACAACAACCGCAAGTCACTGCCGTGTTGCCGAGCTGGCAAGTGTCGATCCAGTTGCAAGGTTGGCCGGCGGACGTCTACGGCGTGATCGACCACCCGAACTACCGCCAGCACTGGCCGCTGCTGGAAGCGGTGGGCGACAACCCGTGGGAGCGCCTGGCCAAGGACGACACGGTGATGCTCAGCGAACAACTGGCACGGCGCTTGAAGGTGCAGCTGGGCGATCACCTGACGATCCCGACGCCGAATGGTTCGTGGGCGCCGCGGGTGGTCGGGATCTACGCCGACTATGGCAATCCCAAGGGCCATGTGCTGGTCAACGTCAATCACCTGCTGCGCGGCTGGCCGCAACTCACGCCGAACCGTTTTAACCTGCGCATCGACCCGGCGGCGACTCCGGCGTTCCTTGTTGCACTGCAAAACCGCTTCGCGTTGGACGACAATCGCATCGTCGATCAGGCGCGGCTCAAGGGTTGGTCGACCCAAGTGTTCGAACGCACCTTCGCCGCGACCGCCGCGCTCAACAGCTTGACCCTCGGCGTGGCCGGCGTCGCACTGTTCATCAGCCTGCTGACTCAGAGCCAGAGCCGCCTCGGCCAACTCGCGCCGCTGTGGGCGCTGGGCGTCACACGACGGCAACTGATGCTGCTCAACCTCGGGCAAACCTGGCTGCTGGCGCTGTTGACGCTGGTCCTGGCGCTGCCGTTGGGCATTGCGCTGGCCTGGTGCCTGGACACGGTAATCAACGTCCAGGCCTTCGGTTGGCGCCTGCCGTTGCGGGTATTCCCGCTGCAACTGTTGCAGTTGATGGGGCTGGCGTTGCTCGCCACGCTGCTGGCGTCGGCGTGGCCGTTGTACACCTTGTACCGCACCCGGCCGGCGGACTTGCTGAGGACGTTTGCCCATGAGGATTAAGGCCGCGCTGTGGTTGGTTTTGGCACTATTGAGCGGTTGCGATAACTCGGCACCCGATGAAAAAGGCTTCGCCGGGATGGGCGGCGAGGCGTCCGCGTTTACGCCGGTGGTGCCCGGACGAGTGTTCAGTTTTCCAGCGGATCATGGGCCGCATGATGGGTTTCGTATCGAGTGGTGGTACGTCACCGCCAATCTCAAGGACGCGCAAGGCAACGAGTTTGGTGTGCAATGGACGTTGTTTCGCAGCGCCTTGAACGCTACGCCCGAAGTGGCGGGCTGGAGCAACCCGACGATCTGGCTCGGGCACGCGGCGGTCACTTCGGCGACGGTGCATCACGCTGCCGAACGCTATGCGCGGGGCGGCGTCGACCAGGCGGGTGTGAACGCGGCGCCGTTCAAGGCCTGGATCGATGATTGGCAGTTCAGCGGTCCTATGACCGATCTGCAACTCAGCGCACGGGACAAGGGGTTCAGCTATCAACTGCGGCTGACGTCAACCGGTCCGCTGGTGCTTCAAGGGGATCAGGGTTTCAGTCAAAAGTCCGAGCAAGGCCAGGCCTCGTATTACTACAGCCAGCCGTTTTTCCAGGCCAATGGTTCACTGGAGATCGACGGCAAAACCTACACCGTCAGCGGCCCCGCCTGGCTCGACCGCGAATGGAGCAGCCAACCCCTCACGGCCAATCAAACTGGCTGGGACTGGTTTTCCCTGCACCTGGACAGCGGCGAACAGGTAATGCTCTACCGCATGCGGCAAAAGGACGGCGCGCCTTTTTTGACGGGCACCTGGATCGATGCCCAAGGGAAAATGCAGTTGTTGCAGGGCGACGACATCAGCCTCACACCCGGGGACACCGCCAAGGTTGCCGGCCGATCCATGCCTGTGCGTTGGTCGATAAAAATCCCCGGCAAACACCTCGACATCAGCATCAGCGCATTGAACCCGAATGCGTGGATGGATTTGCGCATTCCGTATTGGGAAGGGCCGGTGCGCTTGAGCGGCAGTCATGCGGGGCAGGGGTATCTGGAAATGACCGGTTATTGAATCGGAACTCTCGCCGCAACGACGTCCTCCTACGTTATGAAGCCCGTTCCCTGGAGTCCGCCATGAGCGACGACCTCAAGCCCCCGGATCTTGCCACTTGGCAACGCCTGTTCGACGACAAGGCCTACTGGCAGCAATCCCCCGACGCCCACTACAGCGACCTGCTGCGGGTGGCCGACGACTTGCTCGGGCAGGGCGCCATCGACCTCGAACAATGGCAAACCCTGAAAGCCAAGGCCGAGCAATCCCACAAGGATTCGCCTGCCGTCAACGTCGCCCGGGAAGTCGACGACCCTGAAGCCTGAGGAGCCCCCATGAAACCCATTACCGAATCCGAACACCCCGACGAACCCCGGCCACCCGGTGAAACCGAGCGCGACAACGACGCCCTGCGCCCCACCGACCCGAACAAGCGCAAGGAAAACAGCAAGGGCACCGACAGCGGCGAATCCACTGCGCAAGAAACGGCGAACACGCCCTGATCTGCAGCAATGGTCGTCGTTGTCGTCACTTACATCGATACCACTGAAAGTGACCCGCCAGCACGAGAGTTGAGTATTAGCTCTACATAAACTGATTATTCTTGTATGACTCTTGTATAAGAATAATCAGCTTAACGTTCCAGTTGGTGAGTTTGGTGTTTGTAAGTTTGATATCCGATAAATATCCACCCAAGTTGTATACATAAAATTTCATGTATGTGTATGCGGACATCTTCATCAACTTCTATTAATATGCCTTTCGTTCGCCCAGTGTCAGGGCTCTTTACCGGTGCATGGATTGCCAGGCCATTACACTGGGCGAACACCTTCTTTTAGTGCGACACGCACTTGCAGCAATACGTTAAGATGCGCGGCTTTTTACTCAAGGAAGAAAACGGCAGCCGCCGATCTGACACGGATGAAACCACTCTCCCTCTACCACCCGGCCCTCTATTGGCTGCGCGTGTGGCAAAAACGACTGTTCCGCCAATTGGCCTGGCGCTTCTCCCGCAAGACATACACCGTGTCGCTGGACAGCACCCGCTTGCCATATCGCTACCTCAAACACACCTCAAAACTGATTCGTAAACTGGGCAACTCCGATATTGCACTGCAACATAACAAAGTCATTAACCTGAAACTCGCCGTGGCTTCGGTCAATGGCGTCGTCATTGCCCCTGGTGAGTATTTTTCTTTTTGCCGGTTGGTGGGTCGACCGACTCGCCAGCGCGGGTATGTCGAAGGCATGGAATTATCCTTCGGAGAGGCACGCACGGGCGTCGGTGGCGGGATCTGCCAATTGAGCAACCTGATTCACTGGATGGCGATTCACTCGCCGCTGGTGGTGGTTGAGCGCTCAAATCACAGCTTTGATCCTTTTCCCGATGAAGGGCGGGTACTGCCCTTCGGCTCCGGGGCGGCGATTTTTTATAACTATGTTGATTTGGTGTTGTACAACCCGACGGATCGGCATTTTCAGTTGAAACTGAATGTCGGCGAACAACAATTGGAAGGGGAGTTGTTGTGTGACCAGATTCGGGAGTACCGGTATCACGTTTATCAACGGGAACATCGGTTTGTGCGCGACGGTGGCCGGGTGTTTCGAGAGAACGAAATATGGCGGGATGTACGCACCAAAGGGCAAGACAGTCAGTTGGTGAAGAGTGAATGTCTTTATCGAAATAGGGTGGTGGTCAAGTACGCGGTGGATGACGCGTTAGTTGATATACCGGTTGTAATATAAAAAACGGGCGATCTCAGGATCGCCCGTTTTTTTATCTTTATCAGTTAAAGATCAGACCTCTTTTCTCCAGGCAGTAAAAGTGATGGCGGTGCCTTCATCCTCTTTATCCCGGATGTCGATTTTGTAGGTGCCGCCGCCCGCAACGCCGTCAACCCGTGCCTTTTCATCATTGGCCTGTAACTCGGCACCCTTGGCGTGCTGTTTGTAAAACCTCAGCACGTCGGCGAACGGCATATAGGTGTGCAACATGACCTCGAACTCATGCATGGGACGGCCGTCAATCTGGTCGAACTCACCCTCCATTGCGGAGCCTTTGATACCGGGCGAAATGTAAAACCCATCGGCGCCGACGCCCGAGAGAAAGGAGTTCGTCGGCAGCAGTGGGAGCATCGCCTTCGGAAGGTCGGACGGCAATTGCGAGGTCGTCCAGGACGGTTTTTTCGGGTCCGTGGTGATGTACTCGACCGAGCCGATCTTCTGCGCCTTGGCGCGTGTTTCCGGATCTTCGCTTTCAGCCCAATACGCGACCAGCGGCGGCAACTGTTTGCTCCAGACAATCATCGGGTCCGCGTCGCTCTTTTTCGCGCCTTTGGCCTGGAAAATCGTCAATACGGTTTCGGGACCCGGGTTGCAGGACAACGTCTCCGTACGGGATTTGACGGTGCAATGCCCATTGACCAGCCCCACAGCGATCAACTGCCCCTTTTCGTCCAACAACAACGCGGCGCGCTCGTCGCCGTGGTTACCATCATCCATCGCGGTCAGCATCGTGCGCCCGGCCGGCACGCCTTCCTCAAATATCGTGAATTCCGAATCGAGGGCATCGAGTATCTGTGACACGATCAAACTGCCGTCGAGGGTGTAGCTGCCGGTGGCGTAACCGATGAAATCAACCAATGCCGCGCGTACGGCCGGATCTTCATTTAGCTGAGGCGGCCGCGCAGCAGCGGGCGCGTTGGACAGCACGAGCACGGTGGCACCGTCGGCGCGCTTTTCTGAATGAACTGACAATGCCGCGGCATCAAGAGAAACGGACAACGCCAAAAACAGGGCGAGGGGGCGTGCGATGGTAAACAAGGGTCATTCCTTTGCTGGGTGGTGATCCGGTTTTACTGGCTGACGGCATGCGTCAGACGAAATGGCGGGTATTCAACCTGTGTGGGCGTCAAAAAGCCAGGTTAAACTTTGGGTTGCGTTATCGGATTCGTCCATGCGGTGGGGATTTTCAATTGATATATGCACTTCACTGAGGTGCGAGAGCAGAGTTTATAAGTTTTTTATGGTTTAAAGACTTTCAAGGTCGAGGTTGCAGCCATAGATTTTTAATCGTTGGATTTCTAGTAAATGCCGTTTCCTTTGAAGAAGTCGGGGGGTTCATGTTTGTCGATGGCTATTTCGAATGTTGTTTTCATTGATGTTGATCCCTGTCCTACTCTCGCCATAAGCCAACAAAATCATCAAAACTGTTAGCGACAAAGCATGTACTGCCGGTATCTGGATCGAACATCTCGACGGTGGTTGAGAGTGTATTGAAATTCAGACAAATAAGAAAATCGCCCGCATCCCGGGCAATGGGTATCCACCCAGTAGGAAGCCCGGCAACTCTGGTGTGCCAAACAATAGTGCCAGCCTTTAATGACGGGGAGAACGAGAAAAACTCGCTTATGCAGGTGCCTGCGTTGCCATATGGGAATGAGGATATTTCTGGTGAGGCTTCGTCAGCGTATTTGACCAAGTCTAAATATAAATCGGGGAAAACCACGCGTAGGAATGTTTGAACCTGGGCTATCGTGTCTGTATCAACCGATGATCCTTGTACAATCCCCAAAGAACTCCAGTCAGATTTCATTTGTTTCACCGTTTTTTACGCTCTTGTTTTGAATTTAAAGCGTTGAGCAGTTCTGCTTCAGATATTGAATGCTGACTCAGATTGTCCAAGTCTAATTCTCCCCAACCTTTTCATTGTCTATTTCCAGAATCAGCAGCGGAATGGTCACTGATTGGAACTGCTGAAGCAATACTTATCTTGGTCATGACTGAGAATCGTCGTCGGAGAAGGTGTAGAAACCCGCATCCCAGTTTGGGGTTAGATGCTTGTTCCTGAGTTCGAGATTGAACAGGTTATGGATGGGGAGAGGAGGGCTGATTGACTGGTTGAGATGTCCGACGTTTTTCATGAAGTCCGTATAGTTTTCAATGTAGACACAGTCTTCAATTGAAAAACTCAGGGTGATTTCTTTTGGCGACACAATTGCCAGGTTCAGCCGTAATTCTGGGAAGGTGCTTAATTGTCCACCTATGTTGTAGATTCGATCGCCGGAAATCAGTTTTCGTCCCCATGAGCGTACGAGGTCGTGCTCTTTGTCATTCAGTTGAAGGGACAGTATGGATTCGCAGCTTTTAACGTCCTCAAAGGAAAGCGCAGCACGTTTTACGATGAGAAAACCTTCATCTATGAATTGTTCGGTCAGCGCGACGGGAAGTTGTTTTTGAATGGCGTCGATAATGGGTTGGTCGATCAGGTTCAAGACGAAATTGGACAGGTTGAAATTGAAATGGTGTAGAAGCTGTTCTGTCAGGGCTATGTCGATGTAGGTGATGAGTCCCCCAGCGTTTACGTAGTCGATGGTGCCAAAGGCTTCTGTTAGGTCGAGTTGTATATTCATGAAATCATCCATTGATAGGTGATTTTTCCATCAGGCTGATTTGGCCTATTTATTTAAAGATAAGGCATTTGTGTCTTTCATAAATAGTTCCTTTGCTTCTCCAAACGTCATGCGATTTGGGCCGCTATAGGTATTGTTATACCTCTATCTATCATGGTCATACTAATGGTCTCGACAATCACTAATTAAATAAAAATTCGGTTAAATGTTTGTTGGATGCAGCGATGTTTTCTGCGCAATGATATCAACAAACATAAAGGGTGGGCCGCTTTTATCTGATGATATGAATATAATCGAGTTTTCAATCTTGAGTGCCGTGCAACCCTCGTCCTCGCCACTGATCAATTGAGCTGTGATGTACAGCTTCCGTTCGCGGAACGCTATAGAGGGAGATGTTTTGTTTGAAGGCATGATATTTTCACCCCAGACAAAATCGTCATCGATATTTATTTCAACGTCGTGATGCTGGTTTTCTTGCAGATCAGAGCCCACAAAATAGGATGACCCGATCCCAAGGGGCGTCGAAAATTCCACATAAGCACCGAGGGCAGTGGGTTCGATTATTCTTAGTATCGTTATTTTCATCTATTAAGTGCCTGAGAGGATGCGGTTTGTCTTTGTCACTATTACCATAAATCTATCCTGGTGCACTCGAACTCAATAATGCTTCCGATCTCAAATCCTCCTGGTAGAGGGTCATCAATCACCATGTGTATGTCCCCGATTGCAACTATTTGATCTGCAATGTTTACAATTTTAGCGACCACTTTTTGATCAAGCTTGGTGTCGCTTAGACTATGTCCAGTGGAATCGAGGAGCCCCTCGGTGCAACTCATCTAAGGTAAACTGCGCAGCCTTTTTTGCCGATGCCCAATCACGTTGAAAAGACACGGCAGTCGGGTTGATAGGGATATCTTTAAATGAAAATACTGACTCGACGCCAGCGTTTCTGGCTCACTGTGCCGGTGCTCTGTGCCGGGTTGTGGGCCGCGTCGCAGTGGTGGGAAAAGGGCCTGGCGCACCCCGTTGGCACTCCTGAAATAAGCCCCAACGGTTGCTATCGGGTCCAGCAGTTTCAACCGTTCTGGCTGCTACCTGGGTTATTTCACCCGAAGGCCTTCCCGGACCCGGAGGCAGATGTCCATTGGTTTGTCCGCTGGGAAATTCCGGTTTTTTTTCGCCTGTATGATCATCGTACGGGCCAACTGATTGGGCAAAGCGAGATCTATGACCTGGTCAATGCTGGCGGGCCTCTGAGTTGGGGGTGGCGCGACTTCCCCACGGTGACCGCGGCCATGATCGAGATCGGCCCCAATCTGCCTGATTGCATCGGTGATCAGCCGGGCTAGGAACCGCGATGCAGGCGGCAGATTGCCCTGTTGGTCTTGCTCAAACATGCAACAATCCGCCGCCGCGCACCGTACAGGTATCGGCGGCAATGGTTTCCCCCCAATCTTAAGGATCAAGATGAGCGCCTCCCGCACAAACATCATTGGCATGAAAGTCCACTGCAACGCCTGCGAAAAAGAATTCCCCATCGGCAACAAACAGCAGAAGTTGTTGCGTGAAGACCAGCCCATTGCGTGCAAGGGCTGCAAGGCCGAACTGATGATCTCGGCCTCGGAAAAACAACGCTTCCTGGGTTTCGGCAACCCGGCCAAACCCCTGATGCTGGCCCTGATGATCAGCGGCTTGCTGGCGGTGTGTGTGTTCGGCGGTACGTTCCTCGGTGTTCTGCAGTCCGATGGCCTGGTGCTGGTGGCCGTGGTGGTGATGGTCGGCAGCAACCTGGTGTTGGGGCCGATGATTAGAAATGCGACCAAGTCGCTGATGGTCAATCTAGACCCCAAGGAATCCCCGGTTGTGGCACCAGCAGCGTCTTGAGACCTGGGCTTGCCAGCCTGCCATTGGGGCAGGTTGGTCTCCAACCCTACCAGGACAACGCCTGCGCAATCTGATTCGCCTCTTTCCCGGATTGCCCACCCTCCATGATTGGCGCCCGTAGCAGCGACCGTACCCCCTCACGGTCCACAATCCAGAACGTCATCTTCGTGGGCGTCTTGCGCTCAATGCCAGCCACGAAGTCTTCAGGCACAGCATCTTGTTCGCCAGGCAGCTTCGTCACATCGAACTCCCATCTCTGCCCGGTTACTTGCGACTTCCCGGGTTCGGCCGATTTGGGTGAAAACTTCGTCTTGCGCATATCTGCGGCTTGTAGCCCCAGCTTTTTCACCATGAAGGCGCGCAGCAACGACTCAAGTTGTTCGTCCGATGTCTGAGCCGAATCCACGGTGAGGCCAAGCTGTGCCCCTGTTTGCAAGTTTTCGTAGTAGAAACGATTTTCCGTGTCCGTTCTCAAACGGTAGTCGCCCACGCGCAAGGGCAGGTGAATGCCTTTCCAGCTGTTCACCAGCGCATTTTCATCCTTCGGTGTTCCCCATCCGAGCGTCGCATCGCTTTGCTGCCATTCGATGAGCTTCCGGTTCAGGGCGATGGCCTCCTGAGTTCTGCCCTGGCGGTAGGCGATGTCCGCTGCGTAATCCAGCGCAGTGCGATAGAGGGGGAGATAGGAAGAGCCATTCTCCCAGGCAGGTAGGGCCAAACCCAGCGAGTGGCGAGCGGCGTCGAGGTCGCCGTGCCGGTACTGCGACACGCCGATAAGTGTCTGCACTCGCGCAACTTCATCCGGGAAAAAGGCGTCGGGCAGCGCCTTTTTCGCGAGCTCAGCAGCCTTCGACCAGCCACCCGGAAGCTCCCAGGTTGAATCCATGTCTTGGGTCTGTTCGGCCATCGTGCGCTCGCGGAACAGCGGTGGTGCGCTTTGCCATTTCAGTGCCGCGAACAACTTATGCATTTGTTCAATGGCTTGGGCCTCGTCTCGTGATTTGAACATCACGTCAATGTCCATGCGCCAGTCACCGCGTAGCGCCGTCCAGCGAATGTTGGTGCATTGCTCGCTTTCACACTCTTCTTGTCTCCCCAGTTTTACGGCGGTCAGGTCGTCGAAGGGGAGGTCAGGCATCGCCGATGCAAGCGCCCGAGGCTTGGTCTGTTCCTGATAGGGTTTGAGCCAATCCTGGCGTTGCGATGCTGTGTACTTGCGTTGTGCTTCGTCGTAAACCAGCGAAATCTCCGCGCTCAGGCGGCCGTTCGCCAACGCCTGCGTATAGAGGAGGAGGGTGGCGTCATCGCGTTTTTCTGCGGGCTCGAACTTCGCCAGCTTCCACTGCTCCAGCAGGAGTGGCATCGAGAAGTCAGCCAACTTGTAATGCAAGCGCGGCTCGTCCGGCGACAAGCGCCATAGACCGAGCTCGGGGCTGTTGATCGTGAAGAGCTTTTCCTGCAAGCGTGCTACCTCAGCTCGTTCACCCGCCATCATGCTTGCCTCGATCGCCACGCCCAGCATGCTCGTGATGCGGGTGTCGTGCCTGCTTGTCGACCCGACAGCGGCTGCTTGCCGCTCCCAATACGCGATCTGCTCTTCGGCGGCTTTCCGGGCTTCGTCGTATCGCCCTTGCTGATGCAGCAGGTCGACGAGCAAGGCGCCCGCCTCGAGATCCGTGTAATCCATAGCGCTGCCCTTGCGGCCTGCCTCCATCGCCGCGCGGGCGGCGACCGTAGCTTCTGCCAGTGATTTCTCGCTGCTCAGGCGTTGTGCCTCGTGCATCAACTGAGCAGGACTGGGTGGCCGAGCTTTTGCCTGATCCGCCGGCACCGCCCAGACGGCGGAGCTGGTTGACAGCAGGATCGCGGTAAAGAGGGCGCAGTGTCGGCGTCGTATCGAATGCTTCATGGTTGTCTCCCTGACACATGTCTAATGGGCTTACCGCACAGACATATAAAAATGCACAGCTCGGCGCGAAGGCGCTTTGCCATTTGAATGAAATTGACGCTCAAGACGACAAGCCCCGAATTCACAGTGGCCGCTTGACCACCCAATTTTTTATCGCGGGATCAATAGGCTTGTCCGCTTCAACCTCCGCCGGCGTTTGATTGAACTTCATGCCATTGCCACAGAACGCAGTGAACACATCCCCGTTGAAACTGTAGAGCTCGACACTCGTGACGGTTTCACAGGCATCACTCGCTACAACCTTTCGGGCGAGCTTGACCCGAGACGACTGATAAGTTTCGTACCAGTCTTTGAAATAGGCTTTGGATCGGGCTGCGGATGCACCTGGACTCAGGATATTGCTGGCAATCCGGGTATCGAGCGGGCTCGCCGCGAAACTTGAATAAGGCTGGATATCTTCGGGGCTGACTGGGTAGACACGTGCGTACCCTTTTGGGATGTCGAGTTTGACCACCTGCAACTGGGCTTCTTCTGGATAAACTTTGTAGACGACATCCAGAACTCCCAGGAATGGGGTGGATGGTTCTTTGCCCGTGTAGATGAACTTCTCTTCAATTTTTAGATTGAAGCGTTGGACTATTGCTTCGATTTGGTCGAGCCGTTTCCGTTCTTCCAAGCTGCTTTCCGCGATGGCAACTGGCTTCAGGTTTTTCAGTTGTTCGGGGATTGGGGAGATCTGGACCTGGATATCTGCCTGGGCGTTGAAGGCGGTGGCTGCCAGGATCAAGGGGATTATGGGTTTCAACATGCTTACTGGTCCTTGTAGGGGAAGCTTCCTGGTTTTGCTTTGTGTGTTTTACGTCGAAAGGGTGCGCATTGTGCAACCTCTCTCAAGCTTTACGCTCAACCACGATGAACATCATCAAAGTCATCGGCCTTCGGCGTTGACTGGATGCCTTTAGATTCTTGAGCGCGGTAGTAAGCTTCGATGCTCAGGGACGGATCAATCCGAGCCTTGATGATGCAGGGTTGTTGTTGCCAAGGGTATTGCTGCAACTGTTGAGTCAGCTGCTTGAGACCTGTCGTCAACCAACCCTTTTCCGACTGGTCGCGCCAGCGTCTCGGATTACGGCCCGTTTTAGCGTCGTAGGCAACAGTTATCCGGTCGAGGTGGCGACTTTGCTCCAGCACTGGCAGGTCCGGCAGCGGTTGCGTGACATCCATGTAACGTTGCAGGCAATCCCAGAAGGCCAGTGCATTCGCCTGGTCGAGGCCCAAGGCGTGGACTTTGGTAGCCAGACAAATCTTGGTGTCGGTGTAGCGGTGATGCAGCCATAGGGCATAGTCGTGGGAGCCATAACCGCTGGGAAGCAGTTGTAGCACTGGGTCGAATTCTTCGAACGGCGCAACGAAGAGGCGGCGGAAACGGCGTTTGAAGCGGAGCATGCCGTCGATGCGGTTGAATTCGCTTCCGTCGTGGGTGGTGATTTTGCTGTGGAGCCAGAGTAGGCAATCAAAACCGATGGCACCCATGAAGTAGAGGAAGGCTCCGATCCATAGGGAGATTTGTATCCCATCATTCCCCCCAAAAGATCCTTTTTGCCAATACACAATACCTGCACAAATGAAAAAACCTACGATGTGCATGTGATGGACTATTTTTTTCCCATCATGTAAAGCGTTAGTGATCCAACTATGAGAACGGTGGAAATAACGAGAAAAAATAGTAATGACAAGTCTTGCAAGTATTTAGCTACGTCATGACCTGGAATAAATGATCCCAATATCCCTGTCCAGACGATCCAGCCAAAAGGAAAGCTAATCAATTTTAGTATGAAAAGTAGATGTGGGATTTTGCTCGTGTTTTGAAAGTACCAACGCCGCGCATCGCAATACACCTCTTCCTTTTTTCCTTGTCCCTGCTGTCGCTTGTAAATCGTGTGCTCTTCGCCTTGCAACTGAGTAGTAACCTCCATCGCCGGTTCCAGATTGGCGTAATGACCAAAGGCGAGATGAGTGTCAAAGCTCCCTGAGCGATTGGCATCTTCCGCCCATTTTGGCGGTGGCAAAGGTTCATGACTGTTGCTGCGATAAGCACTGGCAGCGTACGGGGTATCCATTTGTACGGACATAGAGGGAACTCAGTGTTTTAGTGTGCCAATCCCTTGCGGTTACCGGCGTGATTGAGGTCGTGGCTGATTCTTGGCGGTTATCGGCTTTCAACTCGGCCTGTCGCTGGCGGATAGTCTGTTCCAGCTCTGGAGAGCGCTGGGACCATTGTTCGGGCGACAGGGGTTTGGACCACTGGCGGCACCAACGTTTCTCTGGGGCAGTTCACTGCCAGGGCGGTGCATGCAACACCTTTACCGCTTGATCCACATGGGTGTCAGGCAGGACTCGACCGTAGCCATCGACGAGAAAACGGGTACGACGGGTTCAACCGGGCAGGTTGAGAGAGAGGGCAACCCTGCAGTTAAAAACTGCAGGGAGAGTTGGCTTTTTGCCTTGAATGGAGACCGGCTAATGGGGTTCCCGTTCACCTTGTTTTAATGCAAGCAGATTAGGTCTGAAAAAACACCTTTGTTTGTGTAAAACATCACGCCTTTTTCTTTCCGCCGTTTTCTGCCTGATAAACCTCTGCAAAAATTTCAGTGATTGAGCGCAGGGGTTTTTGCTTTTTTAGTTCTTTGACCCGTTTACTCAGTCTTACCAATACTTCACTTGGCTTTGTCCATTGCTCTTCAGGTAGTGGCTCGGACCAATCACGCATGGCTTGCGGCAGTGCCTTACGTCCGACTTTCGCTATGCGGCGAATCTCCCATTCGACGATTCGATTGGGTAACGTCCAGAATGTCATGAGGTGGTAGAGGTACCAGAAAAAGGCATAGACCCACCCAACTTCCTTTTCGCGAATCCGGCGGTGCAGGCGTGCCCGGGCATTGCGGAAAGTATGCATCCCTTCATGGGGTGGATCATCTGGACCTTGCAGGTCCATGGGGTCCTGAATGCTTTTTAGGTCGTGGACTTCGTATTCCATGTAGGCACGCACGGCCTCCCAATGGGCTATGGCAAGTGGCAGACCGCCACAAACGAATTCAACGCTGACCAACTGTCCCTCGTGATGGAACCCCATGCCCATGCCGTACTGTCGCCGAACACCATACTGGGTTGCGCCTTGCGCCTGAACCACCCAGGCGGAGAGCGATTCCCAAGGCACAAAAACCGGAGCTTCTGCGCCCGTGGGCATGAAGCAGACTTCACGGCGCTGACGGTTGAAGCGGGTCGGGGTGACTTGTGTGTATTTTTTATGATTGTAGAGCCACACGGCGAGGCCGATGCCCAGGCCGCCCAAATACATCCAGATAGCTGGTTCGCGAGTAGCTAAAAAGACGCCTTGCATCGCACCCCGAATGTCAGCCCGACCGTAGCCGAAGCTTGCACCAAAGAGTGCGATGATAATCGGGCCACCTAAGACCATTAAGAGCGCAGCGGTAAAAGGACCACCCAGTGTCATCTGCCATGAAAACACTTGTGGTTTGCCGCCGCCGAAATCCAGATACGTATCGTTGAGATCGCTTACATAAGGGCTGTGTGGGGATGCGTCGGTGGGCAGCGGCAATGGTGCCAAAAACGTCGTGTTGCCAGAGGGGAACCGCTCGATGTCTCCTGCGCGGTGCAATTGCCTTGCCGCTGGATCTATCGGATCGATATCAAGGTTTTTAGACATGCGAAGCAAATTCCATCATCAGGGGTTCTACCTGGAGCAGAGGCGCTTGAGGGGGAGGTGGGACTCGATCAACTGAAGGGAAGGCGCCAACTCCCCTTGGATCAAAACGAATATAGTGTGTTCTCTGTTGAGGCTGCCCACTGGAACTGGTGCTTTGAACAGCCACAACGAGCATCAATTCCTCACGAGATTTACCCACAATCCGTTCGTTGGTCTCTGGGTACCCGACGCAGAGAACCACTTGATTGTCTTCCACACGACGTAGTCTGGCCACAACAGGCTCGCTAAGAATCTCCCAACGTTCTGTGGTCTGCGCCCGATCTATGAGAATTGTATTAATTCGGTACGCCCCGATGTTCAACTGGTGACTGGCCTTGCCTGCCAGCGGCGCCAGGAATGCTGCTGTATCAAGCCCGGGTAACAGCAGATGGATATCGCCGATTTTGGCTCGCAGCAGCAGATTTTTCCACCAGGAGTCGTATTCGACACGACCTACCTGCACAGAAGGTGCCTGCATTATCGCTATCAGAGAGCGTTGGTATTCAGCAAGACTCAGAGATTTGCGTTTGCTCGCATCCTGTCCCCACGGCGTACTTTGTAGCCATTGATCATGCAAACTGGTGTTGTAGTAGTTGTAAACATAGTTTCCACCCAGCTCTAACGCCGTAAACAGAGCGCCGGCCAGGTTCGCACGGAAAAATACACTTGATAGCCGGGCACCTGATACGGCCCACGCTGCGGTTCTGACAGCCCCTTGCTCAGCCGCAAGTACGGTATAGGTTGCATGGAGCGTACTGCCCAGCCCATATGTATTGCTTGCCAGCAACCCTCCTGAACCAGCCATCGACATAATCGCCCCGGCCTGTGCACCGTCGTTTCCGCTGCGAACGGCTTGTTCCCAGCTACTTTGATAACTTTTGAGGCTGGCACCGGCGGCGTATGCCCCGAATAGATAGGTCATCGATCCCAAACCAATATGCAACTTGCCCATCTGAACTTGTAAATGGTCTATTGCATAATTCTGCAGTCCCTTGGCAAGCAGTGAGCTACGAGCTGTCAGTGCTGTATCGAATACACCTTGAGCAGCCGCAAACCCTGCCGCACCAGTAGCCACTAAAGCATTTATAAAAGGTAACCAGGTTTGTTGGTCTTTACTTTTGGCGAATGTCTCTTTCGCCACTTGCCTCAGGTTTAACGCCTGCACAACAAACAACAATAACGCCGCGCCATCCCCCATTAAATTCTGCTTGGGTGCTGCTTTGACACCGTCGCGGAAGTTTTTCATCAAGCCTGATATTTCTTGCTGATTCGCCGCAGGGAATACAACAGTAATGCCCGCGCGTACAGGTGTTGCCCCATACAGCCGGACACTGTTGTCCGGTAAGTCGCCAATAGGGCTGAGCCCACCCGCCAGTCGAGCCTCGGTGCCTGCCAGCTGTTTTCGAGCTATTTCTATGTCAGCCTGGAGTTGCACAGCCTTCGGCGACTTATGGCCCGTAGTACGTTTTATAATGTCGCGTTTGTGGTTTAGCGTCTTCAAATGTTCTTGTTCTTCGAATAAATCCTTGAGCGCGCTTCTAAGAGCTGCCTTCTCGGTGTCCGACGCCACGGTAAAGGTCACGCCCTCGCGCTTCGCCGCATCCAGAATTCGAGTCGGCAAAACCTTGGGCAAACGACGGAACAGTTGATCAAAATCAGGCATGGTCTGCCCCTTGAGCACCTGATCAAAGTCAGCCAGAACTTTGTCCATGCCGCGATTCAGAGCCGGGTTCATGGTCTGCTGGGCAGCGTCGGCTACCGCGCGAGTATCTTCCGGTAGCCGATCAAGAGCTGGCAAACGGTGTTCCTCGATCTCCTGAAGGGTTTTTAGATACTCGGGCACGTTGTTGAACAACGTAATGCCCGCGGCCTGCGCAAAAGCATACTGAACCCAAACCGCTGTCTGTTCGCTGTAAGGGAGTGCATAAAACATGGGACGGCTGAATTGCGGCTCTTTCTCCAGGTACTTGAGAATCGCATCGCACGCTTCATCGCTGCGGCAGATATCCTTCAGAGATGCGTACTCTGTTGCGAAGGCCTGGCCAACCTGTTTGGCATTCTGGGGGTCGTAGTACCAGGCAGTTTTATGAAAACGTCCGGCGCAAAGCATTGCTGTCCGATCAGCAGTAATTTGGTCGAGTAGTTTGTTCCAGCGCTTGATTGATGTCCGGTGCTCGAACAGAGCGTTGTCCATCGCCTCACGGTCGATCAAGTCATTGACGCCGCGCTGGCCCATCTTGGCGCCATTCAGCACATCCTTGATCCGGCGATCCTGCTCTTTACCGAGTTTAAGCAGCGCTTCGAAATGTTTATCGACGAAGTCTTGGGGAGAAACCTTGAAGTGTTCGCGCGTGTAGTAGCGGCGATCGGTGTCTTCAATATTTTGAGTCGCTACGATTTGGCCTGCGGCAGAGCCACCATACATTGCTATTTGCGATGCGTTATCCAAGGCCTGCTGTTGCAATTTGTCAAGTTCTGGTGGAACTGGGCTTCCATTCGGCGGGGTCATCAATCCCCCTTTGTTGAGGTAGTCGAGCATGGCTTGACGCGTAGTGTCTTGCTCAGGTGCCTGCATCTTTTCCAGATCGCCAAGCATCAATTTGATGGCGGGATCATCGCTGGCATCTGATAGACCACCCATATCTTGTTTGGTTAGCTGAGTTAGCGATTCGATATAGCATGCCAGCAGATAGTCGCGCTCGTTGGCTCCTTCCTGCGTTCCGCCTTTGGCCCATGTTTCAATCCAATCGACTACGCGATCTTGATAATTTGCAAGATCCCGAAATACACCAATATGATCCTCCACCACCAGATACAGTACGTCTTGTCGGTACTCCGCTTCTATGCAGCCACTCAGCGAATTCATCGAAGATTCACGAAAGCGCTCAGGCATTTCCCACAAATACGGTTTGCGTTCATTCTCAGGGGTGGCATGAACGGTGACTGGTGGAAGCATGTTGCCCTGTATTTCCGGCTCATTTCGTTTGCGCCGTTCAGCGTTTTCCGCATCAACGACTGCCTTCAGCTCAGCATCATCCTTGGCTTTTTGCTCGCTTTGCACACGAGCAGTCGCTACCTCCGCCAACCAGCGTTCGGCCAGAGCGGGTGTTAGCAAACTTGGCCCTCCTGTTTCACAGTTGGCCTTGCTCAGGTCGACGGCTTGCATAAAGAACTTGCGTTCAGATTTGCTCTTGAGCACCTGACGGCATTTCTTTGCGGTCCACTGAACTTCTGAATACGTGACATAGAGAGTGCTGCGTGTTGAAAACGTCAACACAGGTTTCTTGATGGGCTGGTCCCGGGTGTCGCTTTGCACTTCAGTCCCTTGCCAGAGCATCGCACTGACTAGACCATCGCTGATCCGATACTCAGATAGTTCACCGTTCTGACTGTCAATTACATAGAGCCAGCCATCGCGTAAAAGGCGTATGCCGAGGGGACGAGTGCCGAGTTTGTAAGGGACAGGAATTTCACTCGACGGATCAAGAGCAGTGCCATTCACCAAGCCATAGCGCAAAGGCACCAGTTGGATTTTGCCCTTCATCAGCCAGCAGGTACCCGTTGAACATTTGGCGTCTTCGCGGCTCACGCTGACGTTGTTGGGGTTTTTTCCTGAGGTTGTTGAGGTGGTCATCCTGGATTCCTTTGCAGGCTCTCAGCCCTTTCCTTGGCGATATTGGCGACGTATTCAAGTCGTTGTGTGGGTGTCTGCTCTGAGGTTGTTTCAAGCAAAGCGTCAAGATCCGGATGCTCTGCCAATGCCATTATCCCGAGAAAGCCATGGATATTGGCATAAAGCGTAATTTCAAGTTCGCTGCTAAAGCCCCGATCATATGAGCGCGAAGCGAGTTCGTTCAGGTATTCCCAGCGTTCCGGTGCCTTCAGATCCATCTGGAACGCTGGAAAATATTCGTTCATATGCTGGTCCAAGCGCATGACAACGGACCTGAAATTGACTTCATCCAGCAACGTGACTTGTGATTCGCTCAACCGGTAAGGTTTTGCGTGAGAAGCCATAGGAACGCCTCCCGGACGATGGTGTTGATGCCAGCATCCCAGTGTGGAATCGGCTGTAAGTACCTGCACGCAAGGTCCGAACAACGTGGCGTCTTTCAATTCCTCAGCCTGAGCAAGCAGGGTATGTGCTACCGCCGGGTCCGCTACACGAAGTAGTACTTCTATATCTTGAGGGTGAGTAACGCTGGTCAACCAGCGAAAGTGATCAAGCACGTTTTGCCAAGGCTGATCACTGAACACCAAATAACCCCATTCCTCATTAGCGTGCGCTAGAAACTGCTGAAAGATCGGATCGCTTGGCCCACTAAGGCGTATCAGACACGGAGCGATATCGTTCAAAGCAGACCAGCGCGTTCCTAGATAAAGTGGTTCGAAATCGGGAGCATCAGACCAGGTATACAACTGTCGGGGTAACTTTTCGACACTGACACCATCCAGCAGTAATGCAACGCTTCCCCGCCAGTGCAGGTCATGAGGTAGTCGGGCTCCCAGAGAGGATTCAGGCTTTAGCATTTAACGCCTCCAATCGGGCCTTTTCACAGATCGCGCAAATCGGCTTCTTCTGCATCAACGCCTGCCGCTGCGCCGGCACCAACAACTCTCCTGCCTTATCCGCATCCGCCTGCTTCAACGGCCCCGGCAACAACGGCGCGGCCCCCGTCCCATTCCCCGGACTGCCCCCCGAGTTCATGTTGATCACCGGCCCACTCAACGTCACGCCGCCAGCGTCAATCTTGATGAAGCTGCCCCCGCCAATCAGGGTCAACTCGCTGCCGGCTTCGAGCACGACTTTCATGCCGCTGCTCAGGTGAATCTCTTGCCCGGCCTCAATAAACTGCCCAGTCCCAATCTTGACATGCTGGTTAACCCCCACCGTCAAATGATCATTCGCCTGCGTCTCCACCTTCCGGTCTGCATAAACCGTGTGGTGTTCTTCAGCCTTGAACTCTGTATAGCTATTCTTCTCAACCGTATCGTGGCGTTCATTGCCGACGCGGATCTTCTGGTCGTGTTCGACGTTTTCATCCCAGTCGCGCTGGGCGTGGAGGAAGATTTGTTCCTGGCCTTTTTTGTCTTCGATGCGCAGTTCGTTGTAGCCGCCGCCACCGGGGGAGCTCAGGGTTTTGAAGGTGCTGCGGGTTTTGTTCGCCGGCAGGTCGTACGGGACGGTGTTTTCCTTGTGGTACAGGCAGCCGCTGATCAGGGGTTGGTCGGGGTCGCCTTCAAGGAAGGTCACGAGCACTTCCATGCCGATGCGCGGGATGGCGATGCCGCCGTAGTGGGCGCCGGCCCAGGCGGAGGAGACGCGTAGCCAGCAGCTGGTTTTGTCGTCGGCCTGGCCTTCGCGATCCCAGTGGAATTGCACTTTGACGCGGCCGTATGGGTCGCAGTGGATTTCTTCACCTTTGGGGCCGGTGACCACGGCGCTTTGGCTGCCGAGGATTCGCGGTTTTGGGTGGTTCAGCGGTGGACGGTTCGGCACGTCCCACGGGGTGGCCTGGAAGCGGTTGCGATAGCCTTGATGGAAGTCATCCTTCAGCGCCGTGGTGTGGCTGGTGACCGACTCTTCCAGCACTTGCGGCTGTTTGCCTTCGTGGAGGACTTCGGTGAGTAGCCACAGGTCGTTCCATTTGGCTTTTGGGTGTTGGGTCAGGGCCAGGAAGTGGCCGCTGACCAGCAGCGGTTGATCGCTGCGGCCTTCGGCGAGCTGGAAGTCGCTGCGGTGGCGTTCGAGGGCGCGTTTGGCCAGGTGCTTGCCGCGTTCGCGGTCGATGAAGCGACCGGGGTAGTCGTAGTCTTCGAGGTCGGGCAGGGCGTCGCCACGGTTTTCGCTTTCGAGGGTGAGGCGTGGTTTTTCGAAGTCGTAGTCGCGGCGGGTGGTGCGGCTGGTGCGGGTTTCCAGGCGCAGGTCGAAGCGCTTGATCACCGGGTCGTTGGCGACCATGCCGGAGTCTTGCTGGTAGGCCACAGGCGCGAGTTTCGGGAACACCGTCTGGTCATCGCCGAACACCAGTTTGTGGGCCGTGGCGCTGTGCTGGAAGTGGTAGTGGATACCTTCTTCCTCGCACAGGCGCTGGATGAAGTGCAGGTCCGATTCATCGTACTGAACGCAGTAAATACGCTCGGGATAAATCGCCCCGACTTTGAATTCGTAGGCGTTGCTTTGGATACCGTGCTCTTCGAGGACCATGCCGACGATTTTCGGCACGCTGAGGTTCTGGAAGATGCGCTGGTTGATGCGGTGCGCCAGGTAGGACAGTTGCGGGCGCAGGGTCACCGCGTAGCGGGTCAGGCGTTTGCCGGAATCACCCTGGGCGGCGCGATAGATCTGGCCATGGATGCCGCTGCCGTCTGGCGAGAGCTGCAAAAAGGCCGGTTTGTGCAGCAGCGTTTCGAGGTCCAGGGACGGCTGTTCACTGACCAGCTCCACCTCAAACACAAAGGGCTGGCTGATGGCTTCCCGGCCTTGCAGGGCAAGGACCTGTAAGTCGTTGGAAAGGCCTTCGATAGTCAGGGCAAAGTGAGTCTGATTGGCCGGCGCGAACATCCCTTGTTCCTCGTGCTGTGCTGCGGCGTAAACCAATACCCGATCAAAGGATCAGCAGACGCGAAATTCTGGAAAGGCGTAAACAACATCGACCAGCAGAGCTGGCCGATGCGTAAAGCGGTCAGCCGCGATTAAGCGACTGGTTGACGCCAGTCATCGGAACCCGAAGTACCGGATACTTCGTGGGTCCAGGTGATTTTACGGTAGGTGAACTGCACTTCTTCCAGGTGCGTGAAGTGGGAGTTCGACGGATCCTGGCAGTTGTGCATTTTGTTGTTGATGGCGACGATGATCGCGTCTTCCAGCTTGGTGGTGTAGTAGTGCTCTTGGGTCCCTTGGGCCGAAGTGCGGTACCACTGGATAACGATTTCGCTCATGCGCTCGCCGGAAGTCAGTGCGGCTTGCAGCAGTGGCGAAGCTTTGTCGTAGACCTTGGTGATCACCACTGGCTTGTGCACGCGCTGACCGGTTGGTTGGCCGGACTGTGGGTCACGCGGGATGATCACGTCGTGGCTGAACGCCTGAACCATGACCTGGTCTTCGTGACCTTCCTGGTAGGTGTTGCCAACGGAGTCAGCGGTGAATGCGCCAGCAGTGATCAGGCCTTGTTTTTCGCCAGTGACGGACATGTAGGCAGGTGTTGCCATGGGATGCTCTCCTTGCTTGATAAATAGAGGTGCCCGGAGGCGAAATCGCCCGGTGGGTGCCTAACTGTTATCAAGGACCGTGCCAGAAAAGGTGAGGGCTATATAAACCGGGGGGATGATCGAGGTTTTTCAAGCGCTTGGGTGAGTTTGGAGGGAAATCACCTCATAAAGTGCGCAAGAAGTTGCGCAGTACTGCGCAACTTCTTGCGCACTCGGCTGCAGGCCACGGCGGGGTTGGCGCTTAGCGATATTGGAAGGCGTTTTCGCAAAATAAGTGCGCAACTTCTTGCGCATCAAGGCCATGCGCCATCATTCAGAGGCTGACACCGATTTGCTCGACAAACTGAGCGATGGTTGTGTCGTTGCGCCGGTAATAAGTCCACGGCCCGATCCGCTGCGAGGTGACCAGATTGGCTCGTTGCAGGGCGGTGAGGTACAGCGATACCGTGGACTGCGAAAGACCGACCTTTTCCTGAATGATGCTGACGCACACACCGAAGGCCTCCGGGTCGCGTTCCTGGGTCGGGAAGTGCACGCGCGGGTCCTTCAGCCACAGCATGATTTGCAAGCGTGTGGGGTTGGAAAGGGCTTTGATGATGTCGTTCAGATCAAGGGTCATGGTCGAGCCTGGGAGCCTGTGTGCTGCGTCGAAATAAGCCGAAACCCTGAGGCCGGCAGATCGTCCCGCGTATCAAGGAACCGATCGGCCGCGCAGTTTACAGGCTCGGCTGGTAGCGCGGGTAATCGCTGTACCCGACGGCGGTTCCACCGTAGAGGCTGGAGGCGTCCAGTTCATTGAGCGGCCATTGATTCAGCAGGCGCGCGGGCAGGTCCGGGTTGGCGATAAACCAGCGGCCGAAGCCGATCAAATCCCCCCAATCGGCGTTCAGCACGTTGTCGGCGCGTTCGCCCGAGTACTTGCCGGCGTACATCAGCAACCCGCTGAACGACTCGCGGACGGCTTGGCGGAAGGTGATTGGCAGTTCCGGGGCGTTATCCCAATCGGCTTCGGCCAGGGACACGTAGGCAATGCCGATCTGTTCCATCAATCTGACGGCTTCCAGGTAAGTTTCGTGCGGGTTCTCTTCTACCAGTCCGAGGTAGACCCGTGCTTCATCAGTGCTGGCGAACAGTGGTGCAAACCGCACACCGACCCGATCCTTGCCCACCACCGCCGCCACGGCTTCGGTGATTTCCCGCAGGAAACGCAGGCGATTGCTCAGCGAGCCGCCGTATTCGTCAGTGCGCTGGTTGCTGTGTTCAGAGATGAACTGATTGACCAGGTAACCATTGGCGCAGTGCAACTCGACGCCATCGAAACCGGCTTCCACGGCATTGCGCGCCGCTTGAGCGTAAAGCTGGACGAGTTCTTTGACCTGTTCGGTGCTCAACGCTTGCGGCACCGATGGTTCGGCCAACGCACCCGTGCCCGGGCCGGTTTCGATAAACACGCTGACCGCCGTCGCCGGGATGGCTGAAGGTGCGATCGGTGCGGCGCCACCCGGTTGCAGTGAGGTGTGTGAGACCCGGCCGACATGCCATAACTGGGCAAAGATCGGCTTGCCTTCAAGGTGCACCGCTGCAGTGACCTGTTTCCAGCCGTCGATCTGTGCCTGGCTGTGAATCCCCGGTGTCCAGGCGTAACCCTGGCCGCGCGGTTCAATCTGAATACCCTCGGTGATCAGCAAACCGGCGCTGCTGCGCTGACGGTAATACTCGGCCATCAGGGCGTTGGGAATGTTGCCCGGCTGAGTGCTGCGCGAACGGGTCAGTGGCGGCAGCACCACGCGGTTTTGCAGGGTGAACGGGCCGAGGCGGATGGGCGTGAAGAGGGTGGAACCGGTCATCGATAAGTCCTGTAAAGCGGAATGAGTGCGTTCGTACGCCGTCAGCCGAGGCTGAGCAGGGTGCGCTGTGAACGCCTTTATAGGAGTATCACGATATTGCGATATATCAATATCTAAATTTGAAAAGCTTCCGTATGATCCGGCCACTCGGTGAAACGAACCGCCCAACCGGGTGGTCAATGACTCAGTACCCAAACGCCAATGAGCGTCCGACTATTCCTGCACTCAAGTGAGAACGATATGAATATCCTGATGGTTCTAACGTCCCACGATCAGTTGGGCAACACCGGTAAGAAAACCGGCTTCTGGCTGGAAGAATTCGCCGCGCCGTATTACACGTTCAAGGACGCCGGCGCTCAGTTGACCCTGGCCTCGCCCAAGGGCGGCCAGCCACCGCTGGACCCGAAAAGCGACGAGCCGGACGCGCAAACCGCCGCCACCGATCGTTTTCGCAAGGATTCGGCTGCGCAATCCGCGCTGGCATCTACCGTGGTGTTGAGCAGCGTGAAGGCTGAGGATTTCGATGCCGTGTTCTATCCGGGCGGCCATGGCCCGCTGTGGGACTTGGCAGAGGACAAGGATTCCATCGCACTGATCGAGGCGATCTACAAGGCTGGTAAACCGGTCGCGACGGTCTGCCATGCACCGGGTGTGTTGCGCCATGTGAAGGATGCGGACGGTCAGCCGTTGGTTAAAGGCAAGCGGGTGACCGGGTTCAGCAACACAGAAGAAGAGGCCGTGCAGTTGACCGATGTGGTGCCGTTTTTGGTCGAGGATGAGTTGAAGGCCAAAGGCGGGATTTATTCGAAGGGCGCTGATTGGGCGAGCTACATCACCACCGATGGGTTGTTGTTGAGCGGGCAGAATCCGGCGTCTTCGCAAGCGACGGCCAAAGCCCTGTTGGCAGCGTTGCAAAGGTAGGAGCAAAGCTTGCTCGCGATGGCGATTTTGAAGACGCCATCGCCGGCAAGCCGTGCTCCTACAGGTTTCTCAGCGCTTGAGCGCGGCGTAACACGCCTCAATCGAGCGCCGCTGCGTTTGCGCATACAACCCCAACTCATCAATGGTCGACCGCCCCAGCGCGTGTTCAAACGCCTTCTGATTTGACTGCACGTCATAGCGGGTCTGCGCGGCTTCCCCCAGGTTCGACTGGAAAATCCCCGCCGCACTCACCGGCAAAAAGTCCTCATACACCATGGGTTCAACCCGCACATACCCGGCGCTGAGCAACTCGTCCAGCGAGACACCGTCCAGCCCATCCGCCGCCAACCCCTTTTCCGTCACGAAGTAGCGAAAGTACGCCAGTTCCTGTCGGCGCATGCCCTCCAGCGTGTCAGGGAATTCGCCAAAGTGTTGAGTCATCAATTCGTTGTAGCGGGCGGCGTTGGCTTCATTCGGGAAGTCCTTCAGCTCATCACGCGCGGCGTTAAGCAGACGATCGTAAAGCGCCCGGCCTTTAGGCGTGAGCGCCGCGCCACGTTGTTCGATTTCGCCAAAACGCGCGCTGTGGCTGCCACGTGTCTGGTCCTGATCGGTAAAGGCAATCGGCTCGTCCAGCGCTTTGAAGCTGGTCTGGCGCAGCAGGATCGGGCACTGCCGGCGTGGCGGGCCTTCGATCACGGCTTTGGGGGTGATGCCGTGGGCGGGCATTTGCGCCTGGACGATGTCGATGTCCAGGGTGCGCGGGGTCAGGTGATTGATGTGTGGGCCTTTGAACGCCACCACGTCGGCGATCAGTCGATGCTGGGCGCTGAGTTGCTGGTATTGCGCGGCGGTGACGGTGGCGCTGTGGTGCCAGCGGAAGGTTTCCAGAGTTTGTTCGACGAAATCCCAGGATTGCTTCTCGGTGAGCCCGCCGTGGGTTTCGGCCTGTTCGATCAGCGCCAACGCCTTCGCGGTGAAGATCTGGCGTTTATCCAGCACCGATTGGGCAAAGGCGCGCAGTTCCAGGTTTTCGATCAGCTCCAGGCGCAGCAATGAGGTAAACACCCGGAACGGGCTGACCTGCAGCGCCGCTTCATGCACCGCGCGGAACGCCGTGGAATGCACCGGCACCCCGGCCGGGGTCAAATCGTAATAGCCCACCGGTTGCATGCCCATCACGGCGAACAACCGGGCGAGGGTGGCCAGTTCAGCGGCGGTGCCGACGCGGATGGCGCCGTGGCGTTCCAGGTCCAGGCGCTGAATTTCGCCAGTGCTTTCGAGCTGCCGGGCGATCTGCGGATCGCTATCGAGCACCTGGCGGTTGGTTTGCTCCACCAATTCCATCAGCGCGCCGTACAGCGGCACTTCTTCGCGGTACATGTCGGACATCGCTTTGGAGAAGCGCTGGCGGATCAGGTCGGGGCTGACGAAGCTGGGGTGGTTCATGAAAAAAATTCCTGGCGCGGTAACAGAGAGGATGCGGGAAAAGATCGCAGCCTTCTGCCACGCCGACAAACGAAGATTCCTACGAACTTCATTCTCCCAGCGACTGGTCCACCAATTCGATCCAGTGCCGGACCGGCGTGCGTCTTGCGCTGGCGAGGTGGCTTTGGCAGCCGACGTTAGCGGTGACAATCAGTGCCGGATGGCCACTTTCCAGGGCATTGAGCTTGTTGTCCCGCAGTTGCCGGGCCAGTTCCGGTTGGGTCAGGGAATAAGTCCCGGCCGAGCCGCAACATAAATGACTGTCCGGCACGGCGGTGAGGTTGAAGCCCAAACGGCTCAGCACGGCCTCGACCGCGCCGCCGAGTTTCTGCGCGTGCTGCAAGGTGCAGGGGCAATGGAAGGCAATTCGCTGATCCGTCGCGGCGCAGACCCGTTCCAAGGGTTCATCAGCCAGCACTTGCACCAGATCCAGTGCCAGCGCACTGACCCGCAAAGCCTTGGCGGCATACGCCGGATCACGTTCCAGCAGATGGCCATAATCCTTGATGAACGCACCGCAACCACTTGCCGTCTGCACAATCGCTTCGGCGCCGTTTTCGATGTGCGGCCACCAGGTGTCGATGTTGTGCCGGGCGCGGCCCAGCCCTTTGGCCTGGGCGTCGAGGTGATAGTCCAGCGCACCGCAACAACCGGCCTCCGGCGCCGGGATCACGCTGATCCCCAACCGATCGAGCACCCGCGCCGCCGCGGCATTGGTGTTGGGCGACAGACCGGGTTGCACGCAGCCTTCGAGCATCAACATCCGCCGGGCATGCCGCGGGGCAGGGCGCTCGCCGGTGGCGGGCAGGTCGTGGGGCAACTTGGCTGCAAAACCCCGAGGCAATAACGGCCGAAACGTCGCGCCGATCTTTAGCAATGACTTGAACAGGTTCGGGTTCGGCGCCAGTGCCCGCAACCCTTCGCGCAGCAACCGCTGACCCACGGGGCGCGGCACCGCTTTATCGACCACGGCCCGGCCAATGTCGAAGAGGTTGTGATAATCCACGCCGGACGGGCAGGTGGTTTCGCAGTTGCGGCACGACAGGCAACGGTCCAGGTGCAATTGGGTTTTCGCCGTGGCGGGGGCGCCTTCGAGCACTTGCTTGATCAGGTAGATGCGCCCGCGCGGGCCGTCCAGTTCATCGCCCAGCAATTGATAGGTCGGGCAGGTGGCGTTGCAGAACCCGCAATGCACGCACGTGCGCAGGATCTTTTCCGCTTCGGCGGCCCGTGGCAGCTTGCGCGACTGCTCGCTGAGGGTGGTTTGCATGCTAGAACTCCGCGTACATCCGGCCAGGATTGAACAGCCCTTGCGGGTCCAGTTGCGCCTTGAGTTGCCGGTGGTAGCGCAACAGCGCCGGGGCCAGTGGCTGGAAGGGCGTGTCGCTGGCGCCGTGACTGAAACAGGTAGCATGGCCGCCCAGTTCATGGGCCAGTGACTGGATGTTGCCGGCCTCGGATTTTAGCCAGCGTTGCGCGCCGGCCCAGTCGATCAGTTGCTCGCCGGGCAGCGACAACGGGCCGAGGTTGTTGGGCAAAGACAGCCGCCACAACGGCAGGCCTTCATCGAAAAAACCCAGTCGTTGCTCGTTCAGTTCAGTCCAATGCACCGAATCCAACGGCTCACCGCCCAGCCGTTGATGCGCCGCCGTCACCGAGCCTTCGCCACCCTCCAGCCGCAGAAACAGGCGCTGACCATCATGGCTCGCCGCGCTGATCGGCAAAGGTTGTTGGCCCCATTCGGCGAGCTTGCTCAATGCCCGAGCACTGTCGAGTTCCAGGCTGATGCTCAGGCATTGCCGGGGTTTGGGCAGCACTTTGAGTGAGACTTCGGTCAGCACGCCGAGGCAACCGTAACTGCCCACCAGTAGGCGCGACAGGTCATAGCCGGCGACATTTTTCATCACTTCGCCGCCAAAGCGCAGGTGTTTGCCGAGGCCGGTGATGACGCGGGTGCCGAGGACAAAGTCGCGCACCGAACCCGACCATGGCCGCCGTGGCCCGGACAATCCTGCCGCGATCATTCCGCCGACGGTGGCGCCTTCACCGAATGACGGAGGCTCGCAGGGCAGCATTTGCCCCTTGGCGTCGAGCGCCGCCAGCAGTTCGGTCAATGGAGTGCCCGCGCGAACACTGACCACCAGTTCCGTCGGGTCATAGCTGACAATGCCGCGATGGACACGGGTGTCGAGCACTTCCCCGGCCACCTCGCGGCCGAGAAACGCCTTGCTGTTGCTGCCCTGAATCCGCAGCGGCGTGGCGTTCGCCCGGGCCTGGTTGACCTGTTCGAGCAGCGCCTCGCTGGCATCGAAATCCGCCATCAGAAACGCTCCAGCTCAGGAAACGGCAGTTGCCCGGCGTGAATGTGCATCGCACCGAATTCCGCGCAGCGGTGCAGGGTTGGGATGTTCTTGCCGGGGTTGAGCAGGCCTTGCGGGTCGAACGCGGCTTTTACCGCGTGAAACAGGGTCAATTCGTCGCTGTTGAACTGCGCGCACATCTGATTGATTTTCTCCCGACCCACGCCGTGTTCGCCGGTGATGCTGCCGCCGACCTTCACGCACAATTCCAGAATCTGCCCGCCCAAGGCTTCGGCCCGGGCCAGTTCGCCGGGCTGATTGGCGTCGAACAGAATCAACGGGTGCATATTGCCGTCGCCAGCATGGAACACGTTGGCCACGCGCAAGCCATGTTCGGCGCCGAGGCGGGCGATGGCTTCGAGCACGCCAGGCAATTCGCGGCGGGGGATGGTGCCGTCCATGCAGTAGTAGTCCGGCGACAGGCGGCCAATGGCCGGGAAGGCATTTTTGCGTCCGGCCCAGAAGCGTACGCGTTCGGCTTCATCTTTAGCTTGGCGCACTTCGCTGGCGCCGGCCTGTTGCATGACCTCGCGCACGCGCTGGCAATCGTCGTGGACATCGGCTTCGACGCCGTCCAGCTCGCAGAGCAGGATTGCCTCGGCGTCCACCGGGTAGCCGGCGTGGATAAAATCCTCGGCGGCGCGAATCGCCAGGTTGTCCATCATTTCCAGGCCACCGGGGATAATCCCGGCGCCGATGATATCGGCCACGGCGCGACCGGCCTTTTCCACCGAATCGAAACTGGCCAGCAAGACCTTGGCGACCTGGGGTTTGGGCAGCAACTTGACCGTGACTTCGGTGATGATCCCCAGCAAGCCTTCGGAACCGGTGAACAGCGCCAACAGGTCAAAGCCCGGCGCATCCAGCGCGTCCGAGCCCAGGGTCAGGCGTTCGCCTTCAACGGTGAGCACTTCCAGTTTCAGCAGGTTGTGCACGGTCAGGCCGTATTTGAGGCAATGCACGCCGCCGGCATTTTCCGCGACGTTGCCGCCGATGGAGCAGGCGATTTGCGAGGAAGGGTCCGGCGCGTAATACAGGCCGAACGGCGCCGCAGCCTGGGAAATCGCCAGGTTGCGCACCCCGGGCTGGACCCGCGCGGTGCGGGCTTCAGGGTCGATGTGCAGAATTTGGTTGAACCGCGCCATCACCAGCAGCACGCCTTTTTCCAGGGGCAAGGCGCCGCCAGACAATCCGGTGCCTGCGCCGCGAGCGACTACCGGCACTTGTTGGGCGTGACAGATTTCGAGGAGTTTTTGCACGTGCTCCAGACGCCGGGGCAAGGCCACCAGCATCGGCGTGGTGCGATAGGCGGAGAGCCCGTCGCATTCGTAGGGCTTGAGTTCTTCCTCGCGCCAGAGCACGTCCAGGTCGGGGATTTGCTGGTGCAGGCGGTTGAGCAGGGCGGCTTTGTCGACATCGGGCAACGCGCCGTCGATGGGTTCGTCGTACAGAATATTCATTTCACAGGTCCCTGTGGCGAGGGAGCTTGCTCCCGCTGGGCTGCGCAGCAGTCGCAACCCGGCACAGGCATACTGATTGAAGGACTGCGGTGCCTGGTTTGAGGACTGCTGCGCAGCCCAGCGGGAGCAAGCTCCCTCGCCACAAAAGCGGTGCTCACTTCATTAGGTTTTATCACCACAGAAATATTCATCGCTGCGGTCCCAGAAACTCCCGATACAACCGCGCCGTCCTCATCGGTTGCTCGACCATCGGCATGTGGCCAATCCCTTCCCAGATGTCCACCCGCAAGTTATCAATGCCTTTGCTCCACACCGCGACGCTGCTGACGTCGATCAACCGGTCCTTGCGCCCCCAGAGCAGCAGCGCCGGGCATTTGATGTCGGGGAGTTTTGGCTCCATCGGCGGGCTGGCGCGCAAGTCCTGGAAGATTTCCGCCAGTTCGTCGCGGCTTTGTTCGTAGCGCTGGGCGACGGCGTCCAGCACCACACCCGGGACCCACGGCGGGTTGGCCATGGTCATGGCGTAGAAGTACTGGAATTCTTCCTTGGAATTGATCAGGAACGGGTTGTGCCCCTTGGCCAGGTGGCGTTCCAGGTCACTGATTTCGGGAGCGGTGACGCCAGCCGGGTCGATCAGCGCCACCGAGGCAATCCGCTCGGGGTAAGTGGCCGCCAGCCAGGCCGCGATGTAGCCGCCCATGGAGTTGCCGATCACATGCACTTTCTCGACGCCGCACACATCCAGCAGCTGGATCATGCGCTTGGCCTGAATCCCGATGTCGTAGCCGCCACCGGCCTTGAAGCCGGTTTCGCCATGGCCGGCGAGGTCGGGGATGATCACCCGGTAGTCGCCGACAAAGTGCCGGGCAAAGCGCAGCCAAAGGTTCTTGTCGGCGCTGTAGCCGTGCAGCATCAACACCGCGCTGGAGGCTTCATACGGCCCGCCTTGCCAGGTCGAGACGGTCATTTCGCTGATCGGTACCACGATCTTGTGCAGCCGATACAGCTTGGCCTCCAGGGCCATGCTCAGGTCATACAGCCAATGGCCGATGGCCGGGTAGCTCAACCAGCTCCAGGCCACGAACACCGCGATTGCGACAACCAACAAAAGCATCAGGCGTCTTCCTTTTTACGTGATCAGGACAGTATGTGATCGGCGGGTTTCAGGGCCTTGGTCAAACGGTAATAGCTGAAACTGAACCCCGGAAACATGGCGATCACATGACCGCTCTTGCTTTGATACCAACTGTGGCAGCCACCGGACTTCCACACTGTGCGTTCCATTTCCCGGTGGATCATTTCAGTGTAGGTACGTTCCGCCTCGGGGCGTACTTCAATGCTGCGCAGGCCCTGTTCTTTTAGTGCGCGAATGCAGCCGAGGATGTAATTCATCTGGGATTCGATGATGAACAGCGCCGAGGTGTGACCGATTCCGGTGTTGGGGCCGGTGACGATAAACAGATTGGGGAAGTCCGGCAGGCTGGTGCCCAGATACGCCCGTGGATATCGCGCCCAGACGTCTTTCAGGCGCTTGCCGTTCTTGCCGGTGACCGGGTAGGAAATCACCCCGTCGGTGGCGTCGTAGCCGGTGGACCAGACGATCAGGTCGACGTCGATGTGCTGGCCGTCCAGGGTGTTGATCCCGGTTTCGTCGAGGGAGGCGATGCCTTGTTCGCGGGTGTGCAACGTGACGTTGGGCCGTCCGAGCGCCGGGTACAAGGTGCTGGAGACCAGCACCCGCTTGCAGCCGATGGTGAAATCCGGGGTCAATTTGCGCCGCAACTCGGGGTCGGGCACCTGGCGTTTGAGGAAACGCAGGGCTTGTCGCTGAACCAGATGAATCGCCGGTTTGGAGTATTTGAACGCGATCACCCGGGTTTCGAATAACCAGTAGATCGTCCAGCGCAGCAGTTTGTAGGCCGGTTTCAGCCCCAGCAGCCAGCGCTGGAAGCGGCCGAAGGTGCGATCGGCGCGGGGTAGCACCCAGTGGGCGGTGCGTTGGAAGACGTGCAGGTGTTCGACGTCCGGCGCAATCGCCGGAATGACCTGGGCCGCACTCGCGCCGCTGCCAACAATAGCCACGCGTTTACCCGTGTAATCGTAGGAATGATCCCAATGGTTGGTGTGAAAGGTCTTGCCCTGGAAGCGTTCCATGCCTTCGAAGTGTGGGACCACGGGTTGGCTCAGCGGCCCGGTGGCGTTGATCAGGAACTGCGCGTAGAACGTGCCTTTGCTGCCGGTGCGGACCGCCCAGCGTTTACCGGCGTCATCCCATTCGATGCCTTCGACGTTGGCCTCAAGCTCGACTTTTTCGCGCAAGCCGAAACGCTCCACCACGTACTGGGTGTAGCGATGCAATTCGGCCTGTTCGGCGAACATTTGCGTCCACTGATAAGGCGCGAAGGACAGCGAATACAAGGGCGAGGGCACGTCGACGGCCGCGCCGGGGTAGGTGTTCTGGCACCAGGTGCCGCCGAAAAAGTCCCGCCGTTCCAGCAAGCGAAAATCGCTGATTCCCGCCTTGAGCAAATTGATCGCCGCACACTGCCCGCCAAATCCGCTGCCGATGATCAATACCTGAAAGGTTGGCATGGGCCTCCTCTTTGTCGTTGTTTAGTAAACCCTTCCTTCATGTATAGCCAATCTGTAGGTCGATGCTTTCGTTTTGTAGGAGCGAGGCTTGCCCGCGAAGAACGATAACGCGGTGCATCTGATACACCGCGTCATCCGCATTCGCCTGTAGGAGCAAAGCTTGCTCGCGAAGAACGATGACACGGTACGCCTGATACACCGCGTTATCGTTCTTCGCGGGCAAGCCTCGCTCCTACAGATAGCAGGGTATTCACCGCCAGCCGGTGATGGCTATTCGCCGTTGCCCTGATAGACTCCGTTCACACCCGCAACCCCCGGTGTGATCAGATTCCGTTCAGTGGTAGAGGCCTCTATGGCAAAAACGGGAGGAAAGGGACTTTCACTGGCCAGGAGGCTCTACACGTCGCGAACCCTGGGTTTGGCCTTGGGCTTGTTGTGCGTGAGTGCGGCGATGTACCCGCTCGACCCCGCGCCCTGGGTCTGGGGGCTGATGCTGTTCAACGGCATTGTCTGGCCGCACCTGGCTTACCAATGGGCGCGCCGCGCCACACTCCCTTACCACGCCGAACACCGCAACCTGCTGGTGGACGCCTTCCTCGGCGGCTTCTGGGTCGTGGCCATGCAGTTCAATCCATTGCCCAGCGCTACCACCATCTCGATGATGGCGATGAACAACGTCGCCATCGGTGGCATGCGTTTTCTGTTGGCCGGGACCGTGGCGCAGATCCTCGGGGTCGGCGTCGGACTCGTGCTTTTCACCCCGTTGTTTATCCCGCAAACCAGTCCGTTGCAGCTGTACGCCTGCTTGCCGTTGTTGTGCCTGTACCCGCTGGCGCTGGGCTGGATCTGCTTTCGCCAGGCCATTACCCTCGGCCGGCAAAAACGCGAGTTACTCGCCCTGAGCCGCACCGACAGCCTCACCGGCCTGCTGAACCACGGCGCCTGGAAGGATCAACTGGAAGTCGAATTCCAGCGCTGCCGGCGACAGAACCAGGGTGGGGCAATTGCGCTGATCGACATCGACCACTTTAAAACCATCAACGACACCTACGGCCACGTCGCCGGGGACATCGTCTTGCGCCAGCTGAGCAAAATGCTCAAGCAGAACCTGCGTGCGGCGGACGTCGCCGGGCGCTACGGCGGGGACGAGTTCTGCGTGATCCTCCCGGACCTGCCCCTGAACAGCGCGGCCGCCGCGATGGACGCTTTGCGCGATCGCTTCGCCACCCTCGGCTATGAGCAAAGTCCGGCGCTGAAAGTCAGCCTGAGCATCGGTCTGGCTGCGTTCAACCCGGCGCACACCGATGCCACGTTGTGGCTCAACGATGCGGATCAGGCGCTGTATGAGGCAAAGACTACCGGACGTAATCGGGTGATCTGCTGCGGGGATGGCAAGCCTCGGCATGAGTTGCTGGATTCGGTGTGAACCGTTTCGCAGGTGTCGCATCCGGTATAGAGCCTTGCGCCGTTGTCCGGTAGGGTTCGACTACCCCCGACAAGAAACAAGGATCGATTCATGACGTTCAAACTCCCTCGCTCCCCGTTGGCCACCAGCCTCGCCTTGACCTTCGCCCTCGGCGCTTTTGCCCCCGCCGTCCTCGCCGAACCGCATAAACAAGTGCTCGCCGACGCCGAGCAATACAAGGCCGAAGCCCTGAAGCTGCTGGAAAAACTGGTCAATATCGACACCGGTTCCGGCTACGAACCCGGCCTGACCCAAGTGCGTGATATCGCCGTCGATGAGCTGAAAAAACTCGGCTTCAGCATCGAACTGGTGCCGAACACCCCGGACAACAGCAGCCACGTGATCGCCACCCTCAAAGGCACCGGCAAGGCGAAAATCCTGCTGATGGCGCACATGGACACCGTGTTCAAGGAAGGCTCGGCTGCCGAGCGCCCCTTCCACATCAAGGACGGCCGCGCCTACGGGCCGGGCGTGATGGACGACAAGGGCGGCATCGTTGCCGGGATCTATGCGTTGAAAGTCCTGAAAAACCTCGACTTCAAGGACTATGCGCAGATCACCTTCCTGCTCGATGCCAGCGAAGAAACCGGTTCGGACGTCGCCACCGACCTGATCAAGAAAACCGCCAAGGCCCACGACGTGACCCTCAACCTCGAACCGGGTCGCCCGGCCGATGGCCTGGTGGTGTGGCGCAAAGGCAGCGCCACCGCCGTGGTCGAGGTGAAGGGTAAAGCCGCCCACGCTGGGGTCGCGCCGGAGTTGGGGCGTAACGCCGCGATGGAAGCGGCGCACCAGATTCTGCAACTGGGCAAACTCGGCGACGACGCGAAAAAAACCACCATCAACTTCACCGTGCTCAAGGCCGGCGACCGCACCAACGTGATCCCGGACCAGGCCACCGCCAAGGCCGACGTGCGCGCGGCGGTGCCGGAAGAGTTCGACCGGATCGAGAAGGATCTGGCGCGGGTCTCTCAGGACAAACTGATCCCGGACACCCAAGTCACCACCACTCTGCAACGGGGCCTGCCGCCGATGCCGCAGACACCGGAATCGGATCGCCTGATGGCCATGGCCCAAGGCATTTACGGCGAAATTGGCCGCAAGTTGACCGAAGAAGGCAGCGGCGGGGCGGCGGATGCGAGTCTGTCGGCCGGTGTCGGCACGCCGACGCTGGATGGGTTCGGGATAGTCGGCGGCAACATCCATACGCCGGAGGAATACGCGGAAGTGGAAAGCGTGGCGCCGCGGATTTACCTGTTGTCGCGGATGATTATGGAATTGGCCAAGCGGTAAGCAACGCCGCCACTGATCGTTCCCACGCTCCGCGTGGGAATGCCTCAACGGACGCTCCGCGTTCGGCTTTGGATGGGACGCAGAGCGTCCCGGGCTGCATTCCCACGCAGAGCGTGGGAACGATCATTCAGCGGCGCACAACTTACCAAGACGTTTCCTACAACGTACCCTATTGCCGCGTTTTGGCATCGACCTCTATAGTTTCGGCTCGCGGAAAAACACCGCGAACGACCTTGGCCGCGAACCGATTGCGACCTGAGCCGCATTACCCGGGCGGTGCATTTGCTGACACGTAAAGGCTGCGCTGTGCTGAATGTGATCCAGAAGCGGGCGTTGCAGCGGGAGGAGGGGTATAAGGCCACGGTTTAGCGCAGTTGCGGCTGGCGCTATCGCGAGCTGGCTCGCGATAGCATCCTGCCTGCTCACACGGTCACTCCTTAACGCGCATAAACTCTTCCGCCCAACGAATGTAGTCCTCGGGCTGCGTATAGGTATGCGTCAGTTCGGTCGCGCTCAAGTCAGAGGCCTGGGTAAAGATCTGCCGTTGTTCGCGCAGGCTGTCGTAGGTCGCCTTGATCGCGGCAAAGTACGCGCCGTGGCCGTCGATGGTGACGCGCACACCCAGTTCCGCCAGGCGTTTGTCGTCGCGCAGGGCCGGGTTGCCGTAGGTGACGAGCATCAGCGGCACGCTCAGGTGTTCGGCGATTTTTTCCAGTTGGTCGAAGTCCTGCACGCCGACCATGCAGATGCCGTCGGCCCCGGCGTTCTGGTATTGCTGGGTGCGGCTGATGATTTCCTGGATCGGCAGGATCCCCGCATTGGTGCGGGCGATGATCGCCATTTCCTTGTCGACCCGGGCTTCCAGTGCCGCGCGAATCTTGCCGACGCCTTCGGCAACCCCGATCAAATCCGTGGATTTACGGCCGAATTGCGCCGGCAGCAGGGTGTCTTCGATGGTCAGCGCGGCGATGCCGGCGCGTTCCAGTTCGACGATGGTGCGCATCACGTTCAGCGCGTTGCCGTAGCCGTGGTCGGCGTCGGCGATGACCGGCAGCTGGGCCACACGGCCAATACGGGTGGCCTGCTCGGCGAATTCGCTGAGGGTGATCAAGGCGAAATCCGGGGCGCCCAATACCTGCAACGAGGCGACGGAGCCACCGAGAATCCCGACTTCAAAACCCAGGTCCGCCGCGATCCGCGCCGACATCGGGTCAAAGACGGAAGCGGTGTGATAGCACGTGTCGGAAGCCAGCAATTGGCGAAAGTTACGGCGTAAATCTTGATGGGAAAGCCTGGACATATAGTTCCACCACTGCATTGGAATGGAAGGGCTTGAGCAAAAGTGTCAACGCCGAAGGAACAAAAGGCTATCACGCGGGCGGGGTAAGGATGATGACGAATTTACAGGCGGGTGAAACGATACCGCAGCCAATGGCAGTGGGCTGATGCAGTCAATCAAGAAATAAATGAATAACCTGTGGCGAGGGAACTTGCTTGTGGCGAGGGGGCTTGCCCCCGTTCGGCTGCGAAGCAGTCGCCAAGCGGTGAATGCGATATGACTGAAGTACGAGGTGTCAGGTTTTGGGGCCGCTACGCAGCCCAACGGGGGCGAGCCCCCTCGCCACAGGGTGTGGGGAGGTCTCAAGATCCGCTCAAGCCGCCACCGCCTGCTGTGCCTGATCCAGCAACCGCACCGCCCGCACCGAGTTCCCCGGTTGCAGTTGCAGGCGTTTGGCGGTGAGGCGGTCGACGATCAGGCTGTTGCCCACCAGCCGCGCCTTGGCGGCGGTGATGCGGCAGTTTTCCATGCGCCGGTTGTGGATCAGCCACACTGGCGCCTGTTCGTCCGGGGTGCCGATGCCCAGCACCAGCGGCTGACTGTCGCGCACCGTACGTATTTTCGCGACCTGGGCTTCGATCACCGGCCCGCCATCGAAAATGTCGATGTAGTCCCGGTGGGCAAAGCCTTCGGCATTGAGGATTTTCAGCGCCGGCTCGGTGTTCGGGTGCGCCTTGCCGATCACGGCCTGGGCCTGCTCGGTGAGCAGGCAGGTGTACAGGGGTTGGCGCGGCATCAGTTCGGCGATGAACGATTTGTTGCCCAGCCCCGACAAGTGATCGGCGTGGCGGAAATCGGTTTTGAAAAAGTGCCGGCCGAGGCTGTCCCAAAACGGCGAGCGGCCTTGTTCATCGGCAGTGCCGCGCAGTTCGGCAATCAGTTTGTCGCCGAACAACTGCTGGAACTCGGCCACGAACAAAAGCCGCCCCAGGGACAACAACCGCCCGTTGTTGCCCTGGCGTTGATCGGGATGCAGGAACAGCGAACAGAGTTCCGATTGGCCGGTCATTTCGTTGTTCAGGAACAAGGTCGGGATCTGTTTCTGGATGCCCAGGTCCGGCGATGAACTGACGGTCAACCCGACCCGGTAGTTGTACCAGGGCTCGCGCATGCCGACGGCACCGGTCAGGGCACTGACCCCGACCACGCGCTGATCGTCGTCTTCGAGCACGAACAGGTAATCGGCGTCGGCGCGCTCGACCTGTTCGGCGAAGGTCCGTTGCGCCCAGCGCACACGGTGGCCCAGGCGTTCCTCGCTGGCTGGCAGGGTGGTAAACCCGGGGCCTGCCTGTTGCACCAGCGCCATCAGGGCGGGCAGGTCGGTGACTTGAACCGGACGAACAATCATGATGCAGCTCCTATTGCGCGCGTGCTCGGGCGCTGTCGTTGGGCACGGGGCCGGGTGATGCTCACAGGGCGATCAGCCGGATCGGGCTGCCGTCGGTCACGTTCAGGGTCGCGCACATCTCGGCGCTCAGGCCCACCGGTTGTCCGGCGGTGTAATCCAGTTCGGCAACGATGGCCCGGTAATTCTTGAGCGAATCGTTACTGACCAAATAGCTGCCACGGGCGTCGATGACCTCGACTGGCTGCGCGGTAGCCACGTGGCTATTGGCGATGGAGCGAATACCCGGCGTACGTGCGTACAGCGTCGGGCCGCCGTCGAACAGGTCGATGTAGCTGTTGGTTTCGAAGCCTTCGCGTTCCAGGATGTCGAACGCTTCCTGGCCGTCGGGGTGGATGCGGCCGATACACGCCTGGGCCGACTGGGGCAGCATCGGCACGTAGATCGGGTATTGCGGCATCAGTTCGGCGAGAAAGGTCCGGCTCTCCAGGCCACACAGTCGTTCTGCCTCGGCATAAGGCAAATCGAAAAAGTGTTTGCCCAGGGCATCCCAGAACGGCGACTGACCTTGCTCATCGCTGTAGCCGACGATTTCGGTGATCACCGCGTCGGCGAAGCGCCCGGCATGCGCTGCGATAAACAACAGCCGCGCCCGTGACAGCAGTTCGGAAAACGGCGTGCACACCCGATCGGCATCGATGTGAAAGCCGCGCAGCAAGGTGTGGCCGCTGAGGTCGTGACACAACGACAGCGCCGGCACGCCATGCTCGATATTCAGCTCCCGGGAGACGCTGGTGAAGTGGCGGTTGCGCAAGCTGTAGAACGGCTCGTTGAAGCCGGCGGTGGCGAGGATTTCCGAGCAGCCTGCCAGACGCTGGTTGACCAGGTCCTCGAGGACAAAAAAGTAGTTTTCCGGGCCATTGCCTTCAACGTCTTTGTTGAACGAGGTGCAGGAGTCGAGAATTTTCTCGCGCAGGCGCTCGCTGTCATCCGGCAGGGACGTGACGCCCACCAGGCTGTCACGAGCCAGTTGTTGCAACTGGGGCAGGTCGGTTAACTCGACTGGGCGAAAGACCAGCATGGATGTACTCCTGTATCAAAGGGTTCGGCGGTGGTGCCGTCGAACCTGACTATCACTGTCGGTGTCCACGCGTTAAATCGGCGGTCGCCTGATCTGTTGTCAGACGCCGCCCTTTTTCTTGTCAGACGTTGCTCGGGTCGGGCAGCGTCGTGCTGGCGCCCAGCTTGTTTAGAAAGAACAGATAGACCAGACCCAGGGCAATCCAGATCAGGCCGAGTTTCTGTGCATCGACGCCCATGTTGTACATGATGGCCGCGACGATGATGAAGCCGATCACCGGGCACAGCAGGTGACGGATCACCTGGCCGGATTTCTGCCGGCGCCAGTAGTAATTGATCACGGTCAGGTGCAGCAGCATGAACCCGCTCAAGGCGCCGAAGTTGACCAGGGAGGTCAGGGTGTCCACCGAGTTGATGAACAGGTAGCAGATCACCAGCGACAGCACCGCCACCAGGTAAATACTGATGTAGGGCGTGTTGTGTTTCGGGTGGACCTTGGCCAGCACTTTCGGCAGTTTGCCGTCCCGCGCCATGCCGAACAGCAGCCGCGATACCGCCGCTTGCGAGGTAATCGCCACCGCCACGCCCCAGGCCAGGGCCGTGGCCACGCCGGTGAGGGTCGCGAGCCAGCTGCCAGCCGCGATTTCAGCGATTTCATAAAACGCGGTATCGGCGGACTTGAAGCCCATGCCGGCGGCCAGGTCAGTCGCAATCCAGGTCTGCACGACGAAGATCACGCCCATCACCACCAACGTGATCAGCGCCGCCTTGCCGACGCTGCGGCCGGGGTCGCCCTTGATCTCTTCGGCGAGGGTGGAAATCGCGTCGAAGCCCAGGAACGACAGCACCGCAATTGACACTGCTTGCATCAGCAGGGCGAAGTTGAAGGTTTCGGGGTTGTACAGCGGCGCCAGGGTCAGCTCACCGTGACCGCCGCCGCTGTGCAGGGCATTCCAGGCGTAGAACAGGAAAATCCCCAGCACCACCAGTTGCGCCAACAGAAAGACGATGTTCATCCGCGCGGTAAAGGTGATGCCGCGCAGGTTGACGAAGGTCGCGCTGACCAGGAACGCCAGGATGAAACCGACTTTCGGGATGTCCGGGTACAGGTGATTCAGCGCCATCGCCGCGTAGACGTACAGCAGCGGCGGAATCAGCAGGTAATCAAGCAGCATCAACCAACCGGCGATAAACCCGACGTGTTGATTCAGGCCCCGTTGGGCGTAGGAATATACCGAGCCGGCAATCGGAAACGCCCGGGCCATGCTGCCGTAGCTGAGGGCGGTGAACAGCATCGCCACCATGCCGATGATGTACGCCAGGGGGACCATGCCCGGCGCTTCGGCGTTGACGTAGCCATACACGCCGAACGGAGCGATGGGGATCATGAAAATCATCCCGTACACCACCAGATCCGTCAGCGTCAGGCTGCGTTTCAACTCCTGCTTGTAGCCGAATTCTTCTATTTCCATGAAGCGTTTCTCCTTGTCAGTCATTCAGGCATTTTTTTAGTTTTTATACCGGTACCACACAGCGTTCAGCGTGTTCCTACAGCAGCGGGCCGAGGTAGCCGGCCCAACGATCAATCGCCTCGGGGGTCCGCAGCAGGTCGTTGCGCACCTCGATCAGCACCGATTCCAGCCCGCGGGCATCGCCGTGCACCGGCACGGTCATGTCCCCCTGCGGGTCGATCTTGTACGGCTGATTGCCGGCCACTTTAAGCGGATGCCGGCTCAATCCGTCAATAATCCGTTGGGCGTATTGCCGGGCTTCGCCGAACAGTACGCCGGCCTCCAGCACTCGGGGCTGACCGTAATAAACCGGGGTGAAACTGTGAATCCCCACCACACGCACCGCTCGCCCTTGCGCCAGGCGCTCGTCGATCAGGCTTTGCAGCCGGGTGTGAAACGGCGAGAACAGCGCCTGCCGACGATAGTCCCGGGCCGCTTCATCCAGTTGCTGGTTGCCCGGCACCTGATAGATCTCGCTCTGCCCCGGAATGCTGTCCGGGGCATGGCGTGGGCGGTTGAGGTCGATCAACAGCCGCGAATAATTGGCCGCCAGCAAGGTCACGCCGAGGGTGTCGGACAAGCGCTTGGCCAGGGCCAGGGCGCCGATGTCCCAGGCAATGTGTTCGCGGGCGGCCTCATGGCTCAAGCCCAGGTCATTCAACGCCGACGGGATAAAACGGCTGGCGTGTTCGCACACCAGAATCAACGGGTGCTCGCTGGCTTCCCGGCTCAGGGTGTACGGGGGCTCGGTGTAGAGCCCCGCTTCAACGGATTCAGTACAGACGGGAATAGTGCTCACAAAGGTCGGCGGGCGAGAGCTGTTCCGTCAGCGTCAATTCCTCGGTTTTCAGGGCGAAATAGGTGTCGAGCAAGGCCTGGGGCAAAGCTTCGATCAGCGCCGCGCTGTTGCGCAGGCAGTCCAGGGCCTGGGCCAGCGAAGCGGGCAGGGCGACGATGCCCCGGGCCTGGCGTTGTTCTTCGTTCAAGGCATCGGGGATTTCATCGGTGATGGCGTTCAGGGCCAGGCGTTGCTCGATGCCCAGGCGCCCGGCAATCAGCAGTGCGGCCATGGCCAAATGCGGTGAGGCAGTGGCGTCCATGGCGCGGAATTCGAGGTTGTATTGCGCCGCCACGGATTTGCCGCCCAGGCTCACCGTCGGGCAAATCCGCAGCGCCGCTTCGCGGTTGCGCTGGCCGAGGCAGGCGTAGGAGGCGCTCCAGTGATGGGGCTGCAAACGCTCGTAGGACACCGGCGTCGGCGCGGTAAAGGCGCACAGGGCCGGCAAATAATGCAGCACGCCGGCGGCCCAGTGCTGGCCGAGGGTCGACAGGCCATTGGTGGTGCCGGCGTCGTACAACAGCGGTTGCCCGGCTAGGTCTTGCAGGCTGACGTGCAGATGCACGCCGTTGCACACCGCGTGCTCGGCGGTCTTTGGTGCGAAGCTCAGGCCCAGGCCCAGGCCCATTTGCCGGGCGATTTCCCGGGTGATCTCGCGCACGTTGACCGCACGATCCGCCGCCGCGACACCCAGGGCCGGACGGCAGGTGATTTCGTATTGGTGCTTGCCGTACTCCGGCAGAAACATCTCCGGCTCGACGCCACCGGCACGCAAGGCACTGAGCAGCCAGCCGCCAAACTCGGCACCCTGGCGCTGGGCTTCAAGGGTGAACGCCAGGTGTTCGGCGGCCCCGCAATCCAGATTGAATTCATGTTCGAACGCCGCGTTGACCTGCACACCCAACTCGGCCCGATAGCGTTCCACTTCGTTGCGCAGCAATGTGCGCGGGCAAGCGCTCCAGGGACGGCCATCGGTTTCGCGGATGTCACCGTGGATGAAATCCAGCGCCGGGGCGTTGGCGTCCGGGCCGTTGTTGACCGTGACCCGGCTGCTCAGCTCGGGAATCAAGCGTAAGTCACCGTAGGCGCCCCACGGATTGGTCGAGGCAATCACGTCTTGCGGCGTCAGCGCGCTGTTGGCCGGCACCCAGCCACAACCGGCAGCCTGATAATGCTCCAGCTCATCCGTCGGAAAGGAACGGCCACGGGTCACGCCGATCAGGTCGGTGGTCACGATCGTGGTCATCGGCACCGGCAACAGGCGTGCGCTCATGGCTGCATCTCCTGCAAGCGGGCGAGCACCGTCTGGGTATCGGTAATCCAGCAGTAACCCTTGATCGCGTTGAGGCAGGCCTGATGGCGTTCCGGGGTGTAGGTGGCGCAGGCGTCTTCCACCATCGTCACCAGATAGCCACGGTCGGCGGCGTCGCGCACGGCCATGTCCACGCACTGGTCGGTGACGATGCCGGCGATGATCAGATGCCGCGTGCCAAGGTTGCGCAGCACATAGTCGATGTTGGTGGAGTTGAAGACCCCGGAGGAGGTCTTGGGCAGCACGACTTCGTTTTCCGTCGGTGTCAGGTCGTCGATGATCCGCGCCTGCGGGCTGCCCTTGGGCAGGTGCATGTCCGAGAGTTTGTGGTCCAGGGAGCGGTCACGGCCATCGGCGGTGAGGCTTTCGATCAGGGTGTGCAGCACGTTCTGCCGGGCGCTGCGAAAGGCGCTGAGCAACCGCCGCTGGTTAGGCACCACCTGCATGTGGGTGCGGGTCAGGAAATACTCGGCGTCCGGCCCGTTGAGGTGCGGGTCGAACTGCGGTTCGAGCCAGGCCCGTTGCATGTCGACCAGCAACAGCGCGGTGTGGTCGGTGACAAACGGCAGGTCGCGGGGCGAGCGGTGGGGGAGCGTAAACATCCTTATTTTTCCTCCAGCAGGTGGGTGTCGAAGTCGGAGCGCAGGTTGTCGATGCCTTCCAGGCGATCGGCCAGATCGGGGCTGCGCAGGGTCAGGCAGGCGATCAGTGCTTCAATCTGCGCCAGTGCCGGGACCATGCTGTCGAATGCCGACACCGATTCCACCGGCGCACTGATGATCAAGTCGGCCATTTCCCGCAGCGGCGAAGCATAGATGTCGGTGAACAGCACCACCCGCGCATAGCGGTTTTTCGCCGCACTGGCCACGCGTCGGGCCTGGCACTGGTAACGCCGATAATCGAACACCAGCACCACGTCCTGGCGCTGCACGTCGAACAAGCGGTCCGGCAGTTGGGCGTTGTCCTCCAGGGCAAAGCAGCCGGGGCGGAGCAAGCGCAAATGGTTGAGCAAATAGTTGGCGAGGAAACTGCTGAAGCGTCCGCCGAAGCAGTGCACTTGATGGCGTACGTCGAGCAGCCATTCCACCAGGATCCGTATGTCTTCGGGTTGGGTCAGGGCCTGGGTTTCCACCAGCGAGCGATGGGTTTCAGCCAGGTAATGACTCCACGGATCGTCTTTTTGCAGGTGGGCGCGGGGTTGCAACAGGGCACTGGGGGAACGCAGGCGGTGGTCCATGTCACTGAGCAGGGCGTCCTGGAATTCGGCGTAACCGCCGAAGCCGAGTTTTTTCACCAGCCGCACAATGGTCGGATCGCTGACACCGGCATGCTCGGCCAAACGCGACATCGGGCCCAGTCCGTTACGCGGGTACTGGTCCAGCAAGGCGCGGATGACTTTACGTTCCGACGGCGTGAGGTCCAGGCCGGGATCGGTGATCAGGTCTCTAAGGGGGGGCATCCGGGCTCCTGCTGGATGGGTGTGTCGGTTTTGCTTCACATTTCGCTAAAACAGTATTTATGTAACGCACGCTACATGTCTAGTGAATTTTTGAGCGTGCGTGCCAGGCGCTGAAATGGGGCGAAACGCCCGTGTCATAAGGCCTACGTGGATGTCGATTGAGGGTGTAGGACATTGTCCATGGCGGTGTCGGAAATCGCCGTTTTCCATGGGTAAGTTGTTCGCGACAGGCTGGGAATAACGGGCGGCAAGGCTGCTTTTGTGGCGAGGAGTTTGCTCCCGCTGGGCTGCGCAGCGGCCTCCGACGGCGGTTGCTGTGCAACCGGACGCGAGCAAGCTCCCTCGCCACAGGTTCGGGCACCTTTGACTGATCGCTTTACCCCAAAGCTCTGTCTTGCGGCACAATCAGGCAATTGTTTGCGGCATGTTGCCGTTTCGCGTTTCCAATAAAAGAGTGATGCCCGTGCAGGCGACCCGTTTGACCCTGATTTGCCACGCCCGAACCGTCGCACAAAAACTGGCGCGTTTTCCTGCGGATGAGTCGGTGGAAATGGTCTGGCAATCGGCGAAGTGTTCGCGCCGTGGATCTTCCAAGGTCGCGCCGCGCCTGCTGTGTGGTCCCGAAGCTCGCACACGCGAAACCGCCGAACTGTTCGGCAGTGATGCACACATTGTCGAAGCGTTGAGGGATTGCGATTTTGGTCGCTGGCAAGGTCAGCGAATCAGTGAGCTGCAAAAAACCGAGCCCGAGGCGCTCCAGACCTGGCTCGACGACCCGCACTCCGCGCCCCACGGCGGCGAGTCCGTGGTGCAGCTCGGTGAGCGCGCGGCCGCCTGGCTGGCGACGCTGGAGACAACGCCCGGCGACATCATCGCCATTACCCATCCCTATGTGGTTCGCGCCGTACTGACCCATGTCCTGCAAAGCACGGCGTTCAACCTGATCGACGTCGAACCGTTGTCGGCCATCGAACTGCGGTTCACCGGACGCTGGCGGTTACGCTTGATGAGCACTGATGTTGACGGAGGCTTTTGATGAAAACGTTGTTGGTCATCGGTATCGGTGCCGGTAACCCGGACTACATCACGATGCAGGCGGTGAAGGCGCTGAATCAGGCGGACGTGTTTTTCCTCATGGACAAGGGCCAGAGCAAAGACAAGTTGATCGACCTGCGCCGCGAGATCTGCGAGCGCTACATCACCGATCACCCTTACCGGTTCGTCGAAGCCCACAGCCCGGAACGGGAACGTGGCGATGTGGACTACAAGGCCAGTGTCGATGAGCTGAACCTGGCCAAGCAGCGCACCTTCGAACGCTTGATCAACGAGGAAATGTCCGACGGCCAGTGCGGCGGATTCCTGGTGTGGGGCGACCCGGCGCTGTACGACAGCACCGTGCGCATCTTGCAGGCGATCCTGGCTTCGGGCCGTGTTGTGTTCGAATTCGAAGTGATCCCCGGCATCACCAGCGTCCAGGCCTTGGCAGCACAACACAAGGTGCCGCTGAACCGCATCGGCCGCTCGATAGAAATCACCACGGGCCGGCGGTTGGCAGCGGGGCAGGTGAGTGACGCCGACAGTCTGGTGGTGATGCTCGACGCCGAAGATTCCTACCAGCAGGTGGCCGATCAGGAGACAGAGATTTACTGGGGCGCCTACCTGGGCACGCCGGATGAAATCCTGATCAGCGGCAAGCTCAGGGATGTGGCGAATGAAATTGAGCGGGTACGCAAGGCGGCACGGCTGGCGAATGGGTGGATTATGGATACCTATTTGTTGCGTAAGCCTTTAGATAAATAGTGACTGGGCGGGCCTCTTCGCGGGCAAGCCTCGCTCCTACAGGTTCGCGGTGTTTGGGTTGACGCATTCGTACGGGGTGGCGGTGATCCTGTAGGAGCGAGGCTTGCCCGCGAAGGCGTCCTCAAGGACACCTCAAAAAATCACCTCCCGCCCAAACCGCTCCCGATACACCGACGGCGGCACCCCGACCACGCTGCGAAACGCCACCCGGAAGCTCTCCACCGAACGATAGCCACAGCGCTCGGCAATCTGCTCGGTGTTATCGACCGTGCTCTCCAGCAACTCCCGGGCCCGGGCCAGGCGTTGATGCTGCAGCCAGGTCTTGGGTGACTGACCACTGGCCTCGGTGAAGCGACGCAGGAAGGTGCGTTCACTCATCGCCGCCTCGCTGGCCAGGTCACGCACTTCCAGCGGTTCGTGCAAACGCTCCCGCGCCCACTGCATGACCCGTGACAAATCGCTGCGAGGCGTTGGGCTGACCGGCGTAGGAATAAACTGCGCCTGACCGCCCGTGCGTTGCGGCGACATCACCAGCCGCCGCGCCACCGAGTTGGCCACCTGCGTGCCAAAGTCCCGCGCCACCAGGTGCAGACAGGCGTCAATGCCGGCCGCGCTGCCGGCTGAGGTGATCAACTGACCCGAATCGACATACAGCACGTCCGGGTCCACCTGGATATTCGGGAAACGCTCGGCCAGCTCCGTGGCATAGCGCCAATGGGTGGTGGCGCGATGACCATCCAGCAAACCGGTAGCCGCCAGCACAAACACCCCGGAACAGATCGACAGCAATCGCGCGCCCCGGGCATGGGCCTGGCGCAACGCGCTGAGCAAGGCTTCGGGCACCGGCGCCTGGCGATCGCGCCAACCGGGGATGACGATGGTCCGGGCCTGTTCCAGCAACGCCATGCCGCCATCCGCCAGTACCTGAATGCCACCCATGGCGCGCATCGGGCCTTCATCCACGGCGACAATCCGATGGGTGTACCACGGGAAATCGAACTCCGGCCGGGCCAGGCCGAAGATCTCCACGGCGATGCCGAACTCGAAGGTGCAGAGGCCGTCGTAGGCCAGAATCGCGACTAATCCAGGGTTGGGCTGCATTTGGCGGAAAGTTCCCGGTAGGTGTCTTGTGCGCCACTGTAGCGGCAAGCGGCGGGCAGATAAAGTCTGCCTACACCCACCAAGACTAAGGACTACACCCCATGACCAGCCTGGTTCGTCAAATTCCCGCAGCGCCCTCCGCCATTGCCCTGATGCACTTCAGCAATCGCCTGACGTTCGAAACCGATTGTTCCGACGTGTATGGCAGCCAACAGGCCGGCGAAGTGGATTTCGTGCTGGTCGATACCCGCGGCCCGTTGGCGTTTGAGCGTGGCCATGTGCCGGGGGCGATCAACATGCCTGGACGACTGATGACCGCCGAGACCTTGTCGGCGTATCCCACCTCCAGTGTGTTCGTGGTCTATTGCGCCGGGCCGCACTGCAACGGCGCCAACAAGGCCGCGGTGAAACTGGCGGCGCTGGGTTACCCGGTCAAGGAGATGATCGGCGGGGTGACGGGGTGGCTGGATGAGGGGTTTGAATTGAGTGTTAAAGCAGTGCTCGGCCCCATCGGTTGCGAATGCTGACGATCAAACACTGTTGATCCCTGTGGCGAGGGGGCTTGCTGTGGCGAGGGGGCTTGCCCCCGTCGGGTTGCGAAGCAGCCCCAAAAATCGCAGCCGTTATGACGATTTTTTTGGGAGCGCTGCGCACTCCAACGGGGGCAAGCCCCCTCGCCACAATCAGTTCAACGAATCGGCCCACCACTGATCCAGCGTCTGCTGCAACCACTCAAACACCGCCCCATGCGCCACGCTGTCATTCTGCCCCCGTGGCAATGGTGACTCATCGCCAAAATGCTCGTTCAGCAGCATCACTGATTCAGCATCCCACTCCGGATGAAACTGCAGCCCCACCCGCGTCGCCCCGACCCGATACATCTGCTGCTCACAGGCCTCGCTACTCGCCAGCAATTGCGCACCTGGCGGCAGATCGATCGCGTCTTCGTGCCATTCCAGCACGCTCAACGTCTGGCCATCGGCAAAGCTCAACGCCGTCCAGCCCGTTTCAGGCCGGGTCATGCGCCGCACCTTCCCGCCCAGGTTCAACGCCAATAACTGCGCCCCCAAACAAATGGCGAACACCGCCGCGCCTTGATCGAGACTGGCCGCCAGCCACTGACGCTCATCTTCCAGCCAGGCCGGCCCGGCGTTGGACTCATAAGGCCCACCCAACAGGATTACCGGCCCCGCACCCACCGGCGGCAACTGCCCGAGGTCGGCGCGAAAGACGTTCAGCGTGATCCCGCGCAACCGGGCCCATTCGGCAATGGCACCGGGGCCTTCGGCGGGGTGGTGCTGGATCAAATTCAACTCGGGCATCGGGTTTCTCTGGTGGGAGGCGGGTGGCGCCAATGTGCCGCAAAAAAGCCTTCGTCGCCAGTCAGGTATTGCGCCTGTTTCCATGGCGACTATTCAGTCGGATAAGTACCTGAACCCCGTAGGTTTTATCTGAAAGCAGGACGTGTCCTACAGTTTTTGCACTACCGTGGCGCACACCTCTAAACCGCCGATTGGCCCGGCCACTTTTCTATAAGTATTTGTCGCATCCACACAATTGGCTGGCCGAAAGCCACTCTAGACTGCCGGCCACTTCGGCTTTCACCTGCCGAAACTGCCAATCGAAAGCTGCCAATAAAAGCCTCCGCACACATGGAGTTATAAATGAAGAAGCTAGTGATGTTCGGTGCCCTGGCACTGTCGATGTTGTCCCTGACCGCCGTGGCCGATGACGCCAAGCCGATCCGCATCGGTATCGAAGCCGGTTACCCGCCATTCTCGATGAAAACCCCTGACGGCAAACTCACCGGTTTCGACGTGGACATCGGCGACGCGCTGTGCGAGCAGATGAAAGTGAAGTGCACGTGGGTCGAGCAAGAGTTCGACGGCCTGATCCCGGCGCTGAAAGTGAAGAAAATCGACGCGATCCTGTCGTCCATGACCATCACCGACGACCGCAAGAAAAACGTCGATTTCACCATCAAGTACTACCACACCCCGGCGCGCTTCGTGATGAAGGAAGGCTCCGGCGTCAAAGACCCGCTGACCGAACTCAAGGGCAAAAAAGTCGGCGTGCTGCGTGCCAGTACCCACGACCGCTATGCCACTGAAGTGCTGGTCCCGGCCGGCATCAACCTGGTGCGTTACGGTTCGCAGCAGGAAGCCAACCTGGACATGGTCTCCGGTCGTATCGACGCAATGCTGGCCGACTCGGTCAACCTGAGCGACGGTTTCCTGAAAACCGACGCCGGCAAAGGCTTCGAATTCGTAGGCCCGACCTACGAAGACGCCAAGTACTTCGGCGGCGGCGCCGGCATCGCCGTGCGCAAGGGTGACAAAGCGCTGGCGGACCAATTCAACACCGCCATCACCGAGATCCGCGCCAACGGCAAGTACAAGCAAGTGCAGGACAAGTACTTCGCCTTTGACGTTTACGGCGAATAATCCAGCCGTTCAAAAAAGTGGCTACCGTTAACGCGGTGGCCATTTTTTTTGTGTCTCATGATCTACTCTGCGAACACATTTCCCTACGCATCGGCATCGACAGGACCCTTATATGCAACGCATCGACCACCCTCTGCCGTGGAGCCATTTGGGCACCGAACGCAGCCTCAGCGTGTTTCGTTTTGGCGACGGCGCGCGCAAGGTGTACATCCAGGCCAGCCTGCACGCCGATGAACTGCCGGGCATGCGCACCGCCTGGGAACTGAAAAAACGCCTGACCGAACTCGAAGCCCAAGGCCAGTTGCAAGGTGTTATCGAATTGGTGCCGGTGGCCAACCCGATCGGCCTCGACCAGCACCTGCAAGGCGCGCACATGGGCCGTTTCGAACTCGGCAGCGGCAAGAACTTCAACCGCTCGTTCGTCGAACTGAGCGCGCCGGTCGCCGCGTTGATCGGTGCTCAATTGGGCGACGATGCCGAGGCCAACATCACGCTGATTCGCCAGGCGATGGGCCAGGTATTCGACGCTCTGCCGGCGCCGGCATCGCAACTGGAAGCCATGCACCGCGTGCTGTTGCGCCATGCCTGTGATGCCGATGTCACCCTGGATTTGCATTGCGACTTCGACGCGGCGATTCACATTTACGCCTTGCCGCAACAGTGGCCACAGTGGCAATCCCTGGCCGCACGCTTGAAGGCGGGCGTGGGATTGTTGAGTGAAGACTCCGGCGGCAGTTCGTTCGACGAGTCTTGCTCGACGCCGTGGTTGCGTCTGGCGCAGGCCTTCCCCGAGGCGGCGATTCCACTGGCGAACCTGGCCACCACCGTGGAGCTGGGCAGCATGGGCGACACCCGGGTCGATCAGGCCCAGGCCAATTGCGAGGCGATTCTGGGCTTTCTCGCCGAACAGGGTTTCATCAACGGTGACTGGCCAGCGGCACCGAGCGAATGCTGCGAAGGCATGCCGTTCGCCGGCACCGAATACCTGTTCGCCCCGCACCATGGCGTGGTCAGCTTTCTGCGCGAGGCGGGCGAATGGGTGGAGCAGGGCGATGCGCTGTTTGAAGTGGTCGATCCGTTGAGTGACCGTGTCACGACCGTGCGCGCCGGGACCAGCGGCGTGTTATTTGCGATTGATCGTGGACGCTACACCCAGCCGGGGACGTGGCAGGCGAAAGTCGCGGGGCGCGAGGCGTTTCGGGTTGGGAAGTTGACGAACGATTGATCGGGATTATTTGTTGCCTGTGACGGCCTCTTCGCGGGCAAGCCTCGCTCCTACAAAAGCACCACCGTACCTGTAGGAGCGAGGCTTGCCCGCGAAGGCGGCCTCAACCACACCAAAAACCTCGGCAATGTTAGGGTACCCCCCGAATCCTGCGCCCTGTAAAGGAAGAAATATGCTGAAGTTTTTCGCTCTGCTCATGTGCCTGGCATCCGCCACGGTCCACGCTCAAACCCCGCTGCACACCGACCTGCCGCTCAAGTATCTGGAACAGGCCAACCCTGAGTCCCGCGATCAACCGCTGGTGATTTTTCTCCACGGCTATGGCAGTAACGAGCGAGATCTGTTCGGGATCAAGGACGAATTGCCGGCGCAATACAGCTACCTGTCGGTGCAGGCGCCGGTGGCTCTGGATGCCGAGAGTTATCAGTGGTTTCGCAAGAAAGGCGAAGGCGCCTACAACGGTGAGACCGATGATCTGAAGACCAGCAGCAAGGTGTTGCTGGATTTCATCGCCCAGGCAGCGAAGAAATATCACACCGACGCCAACAAGGTGTTCCTGGTGGGGTTCAGCCAGGGCGCGATCATGTCCTATGAGGTGGCGTTGCGTCATCCCGAGGCGGTGGGCGGGATTGCGGCGTTGAGCGGGCGGATATTGCCGGTGCTCAAGGCTGAGCTGAAACCGGATGAAAAACGCCAGTCACTGGCGATTTTCATCGGTCATGGCACCGAGGACAAACGCTTGCCGTTGGTTGACGGCACGGCGGCCAACAGCCTGTTGCAGAAGCTGTCACTCAAGCCTGAATTTCATACCTACGCAGGTCTGGGCCACAGCATCAGCGCCGCCGAGATCCAGGACTTGAACGCCTGGTTGCTGCGCCTCAACCCCTGAATCCCGCGGATTTACTTGCCGGTGATCTGCTTGACCAACGTGTCGTGACCCGCCTTGTCGGTTGGGCGCGAGATGATCTGAATCACCGTCATCCGGTTGCCGGAGCCGGCCATCAGCGTGGTGTTGAGGGTCTTGCCGCCGCCCTGGGTGGCGGTGCTGTCGATCTGCCGCATGCCCAACCCGGTGCCTTTCATCGTCAGGCTTTTTTCGCTGAGCTTGGTGAAGTCCGGCAGGGCCTTGTGTTCAGCGGCGTCGAAATCGGCGGCGGTGCTGTCGAGGAACTCGCTGTCGTTGTCCTTAACGTTGACGCCCGGTGCCAGGTTGTTTTCAGCCGCGATCACCACGGTCTTGGTGGTCTCGTTGGCGTACATGGTGCCGGTTGCACCGGTCGCGCCGGGCGGCAGCGGGTTGGCGACGAAGCCCTTGGGCAGGGTGAATTTGAATTTGCCGCTGAGCAACGAGACTTTGATGGGCGCGGCGTCGCTGGCGGTGGCCTTGGCGGCATACACATTCATGGCCCCCAGGCTGGCAGCCGCCGTCAGCAACAGGACAACGGCTTTTTTACGGAACAATGACATAGAAACTCTCCAGGGATGGTCGCGCTAGGGGGCGATCATCCCATGGCGGTCGGGTCGCATCCAGCCCGGTGTACGTCCTGCGCTGACGGGTAGGCAGTTTCTGGCCTACTCGTTCGCCACCCGCGAACGGGTTGTCACTGCCGGTTTCGCCAGCAAACGCCGAGTCACCCCGAGCATACCCACGGATACCCCCACACCCAGGGCAAACGCCGGCAGGCCCAGGCTTGGCAACGTCAGCGCCAGCACCAGGCAGAACGCAGCGAACGAGTACATCCCGGTGGCGGTGGCGCGCAACAGGGCAGCGGTAAACGCCGAGCCACGGGTTTGCTGGGAGAACACCGCCATCACGCTGCCCAATACCGGGAACACCGCCAGCAAGCCGCTCCAGCGCTCGCCCACCGTACTGGCCAGCAGCGTGACGGCCAGGGTCAGCAGCGCGCCGGCCACCATGCGCAGCAGCAGCTTGTCGGACTTGGGCTTGGGGCCTGAAACAATCGGCTGCACCGACGGAAACAGGTAAGGCGCGGCCAGCAGCGCGGTGGCGGCGGCGATCACCGAGAAGATCAGGGACGGCGGGATCAGCGAGAGCACGACAGCCACCGTTGCCCACACCAACATGGAAATCGCCAGCGCCCACGGCCACGCGGCCCGTTGCGCCACTTGGGCATAGGTCACGCAGAAGGCGATCATGGCAAACATCGCGGACAAGGCAGCGGTCGCGGCTTGAGCGGCGAACACCTGGCCCTGCTCGATGGCGAGGAAAAACAGAATCGGCCCGACCACCACCGGCAGCCCCGACAACCACCCGGCCACGCTCGGCCCCCAACGTTTGCCCGCCAGGGAAATCAGCAGCAGAAACCCGGGAATCACCAGCAACTTGAGCAGCAGCACGCACGCACCTCCGACCTGTGTGAGGCGGCCACGTTAGCATTGCAGACGACGGATTGCTCTAGGGATGTCCAGATTTTGTATACAAAACCATCGCCTTTAAAAATTGTACAGAAAAGACTTTTGCGTATAAGTTTTAAGGAAGTCTTCAGCGCTTACCGAGCCGCCATGAACAGATCACGATCACGCTTTCGTCACTGCCTCTGGCTACTCGTTGTGCTCGGCAGCCACGCGGTGGCCAATTGGCAAGATGCGCTGCCCGGCGCGCAGATCGTGGGCGCCGGGGAGTTTCGGGTGTTCGGTTTTGATGTCTACAACGCGCGACTCTGGAGTGCCGTGCGGCCCATGGCGACGGATCAGCCGTTTGCCCTGGAGCTGATCTACCAGCGCAGCATTTCCCGAGACGATCTGGTGAAGGCCAGCGTCGATGAGATCAAGCGCTTGTCCGGCGCCTCGGTCAGCGCCGAGCAACTGGCCGGCTGGCAGACACAGATGCAACAGTCGTTCGTCGACGTCCAGGCCGGCACCCGCATCACCGGGGTGTATTTGCCGGGGCAGGGCGCGCGGTTTTTTGTCGGCCAGCACCTGCAGCACGAAGTGAAAGACCCGCAATTCGCCCGCGCTTTCTTCGACATCTGGCTCGACCCGCGCACCCGTAATCCCGAGTTGCGCGAGCAATTATTGGGTACCGCCAAGCCTTGAGGACGTCGTCATGCTGAAGAAGTTGTTGCTGGTGTTGTTCGTGTGTCTGGCCGGTTGCGGCGGCGTCGATGTGCAGCGCTACAGCGAGCAAAACCCCAAGCTCGATTTGCCGGGGTTCTTTGTCGGTCGGGTAGACGGTTGGGGGATGTTCCAGAAGCGTTCGGGGGAGGTGGTCAAGCGTTTTCATGTGCTGATCGACAGCCGCATGGATGGGCCCAATCTGATCATGCACGAGGCCTTCACCTACAGCGACGGTACGAAACAGACGCGGGTCTGGTCCCTGCACCCGGACGGTCCTGGCCATTGGCGCGGTACGGCGGGCGATGTGGTCGGCGAATCCAGCGGTGAAGTGGCCGGCAACGCGCTGCACTGGCGCTACATACTCAGTCTGCCGGTGGACGAAAAGGTCTATCAGGTGCACTTCGATGACTGGATGTACCTGCTCGACGAAAACACCATGGCTAACCGTTCGGCGATGACCAAATTCGGCTTTGAACTGGGTCAGGTGACCCCTATTCTTCCGCCGCCACGGCGCCGAGTAGGCGCTGCGTGTATAGCCTGTGAAGGTGCGAACCGTCTAAGCTGCGCCTTTCCAATTGTTTCGGGATGTTTGCGTGAACTTCAGTTTTTTGCCCAAACTCGCCACGGCGCCGTTTTGTCCGCCGGAAGTGGCTGGCAGTGTTGCGGTCGATCCGGGCGCTTCGTTCTTCAAGCGCCTGCTGCGTTTTGCCGGCCCCGGTTTGCTGGTGTCGATCGGCTACATGGACCCCGGCAACTGGGCCACCGCCATCGAGGCCGGTTCGCGGTTTGGCTACAGCTTGCTGTTTGTCGTGCTGCTGGCGAGCCTGGCCGGGATGGTGGTGCAGTGTCTGTGTTCGCGGCTGGGCATCGCCACCGGGCGTGACCTGGCGCAATTGTCCCGGGAGCGTTACAGCACCCGCACCGCGCGCACCCAATGGGTGCTGGCGGAAATCTCGATCATCGCCACCGATCTGGCCGAAGTGCTCGGCTGCGCCCTGGCGTTCCATTTGCTGCTGGGCTGCTCGCTGACCTTCGGCATCGCCCTGACTGCCTTCGACACGCTGCTGGTGCTGGCCTTGCAGAACCGTGGCTTCCGCCGCCTGGAAGCGATCATGCTGGTGCTGGTCGGCACCATCGGCGCGTGTTTTTTTGTCGAACTGCTGCTGATCAAACCCTACTGGCCGGACGTCGCCCGTGGTTTCACCCCATCGCTGGCGGCCATTGGTGACGCCGCGCCGCTGTACATCGCCATCGGCATTCTCGGGGCCACGGTGATGCCGCATAACTTGTACCTGCACACCTCGATTGTACAAACCCGGCTGATCGGCAAGGACCTGGCCAGCAAGCAGGACGCGGTCAAACTGGCGCGCATCGACACCATTGGCTCCCTGGCCCTGGCGCTGCTGGTCAACGCGGCGATCCTGATCCTGGCGGCGGCCGCGTTCCACAGCACCGGGCACAGCGACGTGGTGGACATCCAGGACGCCTATCACCTGCTTGATCCGCTGGTGGGCGGGGCCTTGGCCAGCGTGCTGTTTGGTGTCGCGCTGCTGGCCTCGGGGCAGAGTTCGACCTTTACCGGCACCATCGCCGGCCAGGTGATCATGGAGGGTTACCTGAACCTGCGGATTCCTTGCTATCAACGGCGCTTGATCACCCGTGGGCTGGCGCTGATCCCGGCGTTCATCGGCGTATGGCTGATGGGCGACAATGCGATTGGCAAGTTGTTGGTGATGAGTCAGGTGGTGCTGAGCCTGCAATTGCCGTTTGCGCTGTACCCGTTGATCAGCATGACCAATGACCGGAAGTTGATGGGGCCGTTTGTGAACCGGTTACCGACGCGGGTATTGGCGTGGGGGTTGTTTACGGTAATCAGTGCGGCGAATGCGTGGTTGATTTTGCAGTTGGTGGTTTGACCCAGATCATTCCCACGCGGAGCGTGGGAATGATCGGTCAGCCACCGAACGCGTCCATCACAAAATCAATAAACACCCGGGTCTTGGCCGGCATCAACGTGCGGCTCGGGTAGTACAGCGAGATCGGCCCCGCATCCGCTTTCCAGTCCGGCAGCAGGCGCACCAGCTCACCGCGCTGGAGCTGCGTGATCACATCGGGCAGCACCAGCAGCGTCACGCCCAGGCCGAGCAGGGCCGCCTCGCGCATGGCCGCCGGGTCATTGAGCACGATGTTTTCGTGCAACGTGGCGCTCGCCTCATGGCCCGCACTATCGCGCATGACCCACTGACGAACCCGCCCGGTACGCATGCCGCGCATCACGATGCCGGTGTGTTCCAGCAAGTCCGCCGGGCTGGCGGGCAGGGCGCGTCCGGCCAGATAGGCCGGTGACGCGACGGCGACGATATCGGCCGCCGCCAACGTCCGGGCGATGATCCCCGGCGTCAATTCGAAACCACCACCGATGGCCGCGTCATACCCTTCGGCAATCAAATCCACCTGGCGATTTTCGAAGTGCCACTCCGGCCGGATCAACGGATAACGCGCCAGGAACGCCGGCAGCAACGGCAGCACATGACCGATGCCAAACGTCGGCGCCAGGCTGACCTTGAGCACACCCGCCGGCTCGCCGCGATCACTGCTCACGGCACTGATCGCCGCCTGCAAGCCCTGCAAATTGCTGCTGATACTCGCCAGAAATCTTTCCCCTGCCTCGGTCAGGGACAGCTTGCGCGTCGAGCGCTGGAACAGCCGCACACCGAGGTTGCGCTCCAGCATTGCCACGTTGCGACTGACCGCAGCCGGCGTCAGCGCCAGTAATCGCGCGGCGGCGGAAAAGCTGCCGGTTTCGGCGCTGCGGACAAAGGATTCGAGATTGGCGAGGGTTTCCATGGCGGGCACCTGATAGCAATGCTTGAAGATCATTCAAATCATTACCGGCTAATCAGGACCTAATGGCAAGCGCAGTATTCACTTCAACCACAACCCACTTGGAGTGAATAACCATGAGCACTATCGGAATCATCGGCGCCGGCGCCATCGGCTCAGCCTTCGCCCGGGCCCTGTCCCGTCAAGGGATTGAATTGGTCATCGCCAACAGCCGTGGGCCGCAAACCCTGACGGCGCTGGTGGACGAACTCGGGCCGACCGCCCGTGCCGGCACCCGTGAAGAAGCCGCGGCGCAGGACATTGTGCTGGTGGCGGTCAACTGGTCGAAATTGCCCACGGCGTTGGCGGGGCTGCCGGATTTCGCCGGGCGGATCGTCCTTGATGCCAACAATTCGATTGAGGCGCCCGCGTTCAAAGCGGTGGATTTGCAGGGCCGTACCTCCAGCGAAGTGTTCGCCGAATGGGTGCCGGGCGCGCGGGTGGTGAAGGCGTTCAATCACCTGGCGGCGCGGTTGCTGGAGAGTGATCCGGCGGCGGAGGGGGGCAAGCGCGTGCTGTTTCTTTCGGGTGATGATGCCGAGGCGAAAGGGCAGGTCAGCGCGCTGATCGAGCAATTGGGATTTTTTGCCGTTGATCTTGGCGCGTTGAGTGTTGGCGCGCGGTTGGCGCAGTTCCCGGGCGGGCCGCTGCCGACGTTGAATCTGGTGAAGTTTGGCTAACGGTGTTGTTGTAGGAGTTAGGCTCTTGTGGCGAGGGGGCTTGCCCCCGTTGGGATGCGTAGCAACCCCAAAAATATCAGCTGTTGTCGAAGAATTTTGGGAGCGCTGCGCACTCCAACGGGGGCAAGCCCCCTCGCCACAATCGTGGGGCCCCGCGCTGTCTGTGATCGTTCCCACGCAGAGCGTGGGAACGATCGTGTGGGGTTAAGCCCGTTCGATCGCCAGTGCCACGCCTTGACCACCACCGATGCACAGGGTGGCGAGGCCTTTCTTGGCGTCGCGCTTGATCATTTCATGCAGCAAGGTCACCAGCACCCGGCAACCCGAGGCACCGATCGGATGGCCCAGGGCAATGGCGCCGCCGTTGACGTTGACCTTGTCCAGGTCCCATTCCAGGTCCTTGGCCACGGCCAGGGATTGCGCGGCGAAGGCTTCGTTGGCTTCGATCAGGTCCAGTTGGTCGATGGACCAGCCGGCCTTGTTCAGGCAGCGGCGAGTGGCGGATACCGGGCCGATGCCCATGATCGCCGGGTCGACGCCCGCGTTGGCGTACGCAGCGATGGTCGCCAAAACCGGCAGGCCCAGGGCCTTGGCTTTTTCGGCGCTCATCAGGATCACCGCAGCCGCGCCGTCGTTCAGCGACGAGGCGTTACCGGCAGTCACCGAACCGTCCTTCTTGAAGGCCGGTTTCAGTTTGCCCAAGGACTCGGCGGTGGTGCCGGCCCGTGGTTGTTCGTCGGTGGCGAAGGACAGTGGATCGCCTTTGCGCTGCGGGATCAGGATCGGCGTGATCTCATCGACAAAACGCCCGGCTTCGATGGCGGCGGTGGCTTTCTGCTGCGAGGCGGCGGCGAACGCATCTTGCTGCTCGCGCGTCAGGCTGTACTTCTCGGCCAGGTTCTCGGCAGTGATGCCCATGTGGTAATCGTTGAACGCATCCCACAGGCCATCGCTGATCATGGTGTCGACGATTTGCGCGTGACCCATGCGCAAACCGGTGCGCGCGCCGGGCATCACGTAGTTGGACAGGCTCATGTTTTCCTGGCCGCCGGCGATGATCACGTCGGCATCGCCGCAGCGAATCGCCTGGGTCGCCAGGTGCAGGGCCTTGAGGCCCGAACCGCAGACTTTGTTCAGGGTCATGGCCGGCACGGTGAACGGCAGGCCAGCCTTGATCGCCGACTGGCGCGCAGGGTTCTGCCCGGCGCCGGCGGTGAGCACCTGGCCCATGATCACTTCATCGACCTGCGCCGGGTCGAGCCCGGTTTGTGCCAGCAACTGACGGATCACCGCAGCGCCCAGGTCAACGGCGGACACACCGGCCAACGCACCCTGGAAACTGCCAATGGCAGTACGGGTGGCGGCAACAATAACGACGTCTTGCATGGAATGATTCCTCACTGGGCAGCGAACTGCATTTCCGGCACATGGTCCGGCACGATCAGCTTGCCGGCGGTCTTGGCGACAATTTCTTCGACGCTCACTCCCGGCGCGCGTTCTTTGAGAATGAACGCGCCGTCCTTGATTTCGAGGTAGGCGAGGTCGGTCAGCACACGCTTGATGCACCCGGCGCCGGTCAGCGGCAGGCTGCATTTGGACAGAAGCTTGGACTCACCGTCCTTCGACGCGTGGGTCATGATCACGATGATGTTGTCTGCGCCCGCCACGAGGTCCATGGCGCCGCCCATGCCCTTGACCAGTTTTCCGGGGATCATCCACGAGGCGATGTTGCCCTCGACGTCCACTTCAAAGGCGCCGAGCACGGTCAGGTCGACGTGACCGCCACGGATCATCGCGAATGATTCGGCCGAGGAAAAAATCGACGCGCCGATCCGCGCGGTCACGGTTTGCTTGCCGGCGTTGATCATGTCGGCATCGATGGTGTCTTCCGTAGGAAACGGTCCCATGCCCAGCAGGCCGTTTTCCGACTGCAGCATGACTTCCATGCCTTCGGGGATGTAGTTGGCAACCAGGGTCGGGATGCCGATGCCCAGGTTCACGTAGTAGCCGTCCTGCATTTCGCGGGCGACGCGTTGAGCCATTTGTTCGCGGGAAAGTGCCATTGTTGTTATTCCTTCATTCGGTCCGGGGGCAGGGGATCACTTACGCACGGTGCGCTGTTCGATGCGCTTCTCGAACGTGCCGCAAATGATCCGGTCGACGTAGATGCCAGGGGTGTGGATCTGCGACGGGTCCAGCTCGCCGGGTTCAACGATTTCTTCGACTTCGACCACGGTGATCTTGCCGGCGGTGGCGGCCAGCGGATTGAAGTTCTGAGCGGTGTGGCGATAGATGACGTTGCCGAAGTGGTCGGCTTTCCAGCCTTTGACGATGGCGAAGTCACCGGTGATGGACTCTTCCATCAGGTACTTGCGACCGTGGAATTCACGCACTTCCTTGCCTTCGGCGACCGGGGTGCCAACGCCGGTGGCGGTGAAGAAGGCCGGGATGCCGGCACCCCCTGCGCGCATTTTTTCGGCGAGGGTGCCTTGAGGGGTCAGGTCGACTTCGATGGCGCCGCTGAGCAGTTGCTCTTCGAACAGTTTGTTCTCGCCGACGTAGGAGGCCACCACTTTGCGAATCTGCCTGTCTACCAACAGCACGCCGAGGCCGAAACCGTCGACGCCGCAGTTGTTGGAAACCACGGTGAGGTCGCGGGTGCCTTTGCGCTTGATCTCGGCGATGAGGTTTTCCGGGATGCCGCACAGGCCGAAGCCGCCGGCGATCACGGTCATGCCGTCTTCAAGACCTGCAAGGGCTTCCTCGTAGGAACTCACGCGCTTGTCGAAACCTGCCATATGCACCTCTTTTATTCTTTATGGGCGGCTGGCTAGCCGTAGTGGGAATGAGTGTCGCGCCGGGCGATTCATTTGTTAAGTTGATTTTTAAGGTTGATTGATAGATAAAACTCACCAATCACACTTGTAGGAGCAAAGCGTGCTCGCGATGACATTCTTGAGGACGCCATCGCGGGCAAGCCATGCTCCTACAGCCTTCTTGCAGCTTAAAGCCTGCAGCTTACAACTGGAGCGAAGCGAGCATGACCGTCAAGCAAATCCGCGCCTTCCTGGCCGTGGCCCAGAGCCTGAGCTTTGCCGTGGCCTGCGAGCGGTTGCACCTGTCGCAATCGGCGCTGAGCCTGACCATCAAGGCCCTGGAAGAAGGCCTGGGCGGGCGCCTGTTCAGCCGCAACACGCGCAACGTCGCGCTGACCCCGGAGGGCGAATCCCTGGTGCCGCTGGCCCGCCGGTTGATCGCCGATTGGGACAACGCCGAAGACGAACTGCGCCAGCGTTTCACCCTGCAACGCGGGCGCGTGACCGTGGCGGCGATGCCATCGTTTGCCGGCAACCTGCTGCCGCCGATCCTCAAGACCTTCCGCGCGCGTTACCCGAAAGTCAACGTCACGGTGAACGACGTGATCAACGAGCAGGTGCTGGAAATGGTCCGGGATCGGCAAGTCGAGCTTGGGGTTTCGTTTGAGCCGGCGCATAGCACGTCGCTGGAGTTCACGCCGTTGTACATCGACCGCTTTGTCGCGGTGGTGCCCCATGACTCGGCGCTGGCGAAACGGGATGAGATCGACTGGCAGACCTTGTTGCAGGAACCGTTTATCACCTTGCAACGACCGTCCACGGTGCGGGTGATGCTCGAAGAACACTTGCAGGCCCGGGGCATGAAGTTACCGGTAGAGTTTGAAAGCCATCAACTGGCGACGGTCGGGCGGATGGTCGCCAGTGGCTTGGGCGTGAGTGCGGTGCCAGCGTTGTGCAAGCAGCAAATGCAGGAGTCGGGTGCGCACTGCATCACCTTGCGCGACCCGATAGTGGAACGGGCGATTGGTGTGCTGACCAAACCGGGGCATGAACTGTCGGCGGCGGCACAGGCGTTGTTTGATATTTTCAAAGAAGCCAACCTCGCACAGCGCCTCATGCCCTGAGCGCGGAACACGCCCTCCACGTGATCGTTCCCACGCTCCGCGTGGGAATGCATCCCGTGACGCTCTGCGTCACATCCGGAAGCGGAACGCGGAGTGTCCCCGGCGGCATTCCCACGCGGAACGTGGGAACGATCATTGGGTTAGGCGTTGTGTCAGCAGGGGTAATAGTTGTTCGCAGGCCCCCTCAATCTTCATATCCAGAATGTCATCCGCCCGGGTCTTGCCCAGATTGATCGCAATCAACGGTTTCCCCTGATCCACCACCGCCCGACACAACCTGAACGCCGAATACGCCATCAGCGACGACCCCACCACCAACAACCCCGCCGCTTGCTCAACCGCCGCCATGGCCTTGGCCGCCGTTACCTGCGCGACGTTCTCGCCAAAAAACACCACGTCCGGTTTCATCCGCTGCTCGCCACAATGCGGGCAATACGGCACCTGAAACCGTGCTTCAAATGCCGGGTCCAGCAGGGTATCGCCATCCGGCGCCTGGACCGCATCGACGCCCGCGAGGTAGGGGTTTTGTGCTTCCATCAGCTGTTGAATGACATCGCGTTCACTGCGCCGGCCGCAATCCAGGCACAGCACCCGGTGCAGACTGCCGTGGAGTTCGATCACGTCGTGGCTGCCGGCCTGGTCGTGCAGGGTGTCGACGTTCTGCGTGATCAGCCCGCCGATCTGCCGCGAGCTCTGCAAACTGGCCAATGCTTCATGGGCCGCGTTCGGACTGGCCAGACGCACCCGCGGCCAACCGAGCATCGCCCGGGCCCAGTAGCGACGGCGGGATTCGGGGGCAGCGAGGAATTCCTGATACATCATCGGTTGCCGGCCACGGCGCACGCCCTGGTTGTCGCGGTAGTCCGGAATGCCTGACGGGGTGCTGATGCCCGCGCCCGTCAGGACCGCGAACGGCTGGTCGGCCATTAACTGCTGAAGACGGTCGAGTTGTTCGCGGATGGGGCTGTCGAGCATGTTCAACACTCCGGGAGGGCCTTGAGTGTTTGCAGGGTAGCATTTGCCGATCACCCTGTAGGAGCAAGGCTTGCCCGCGATGGCGATATCAAGAACGCCATCGCGGGCAAGCCTTGCTCCCACAATTATTTACGCGCTTCAAGAATCAGGTTGAACGGCGTTTCCGTCGCCCGGCGGAAATGCTTGAACCCGGCCTCGGTAAACACCTTGCGCAGCCGCGCTTCACCGGCCTGGGCCCCGAGCCCGAGGCCGACTTCCTGGGAAAGGGAGTTGGGCGTGCAGATGAACGTCGAAGCGGCATAGAACAGGCGTCCTACCGGGGTGACATTGTCGTCGAGGGAATCGTTGGCGTAAGGCTCCACCAGCAGCACCGTGCCGTCCGGTTTCAGCGAATCGTAGGCATGCCGTGCCGCCCCCACCGGGTCGCCCATGTCGTGCAGGCAGTCGAAATAGCACACCAGGTCATAGTCGGTGCCGGGGTAGCTTTTCGCCGTGCCCTGGAAGAACCGCGCCCGCCCGGACACCCCGCCGGCCTCGGCGCGCTGGGTGGCCACGGTGACGGAGGGCGCGTGGTAGTCGAAGCCGACAAAGCGCGAATCCGGGAACGCCTGGGCCATGATCACCGTGGAGGCGCCATGGCCACAGCCGATGTCCGCCACTTTGGCACCGCTCTCCAGTTTGGCCACCACGCCTTCCAGCGCCGGCAACCATTCGGCCACCAGATGCGCCTTGTAACCGGGGCGAAAGAAGCGTTCGGTGCCGCTGAACATGCACGGGTGGTGATCGCCCCAAGGCAGGGCGCCATTGCCGCGAAAAGCGCTGATCAGCTTGTCCTTGTCATGGAAAAACGACGCGACCACGCCGATGCCGCCGGCGATGTACACCGGCGACTCTTCAATGGCCAAGGCCAGGGCTTGCTCTTCGGGCAGGCGGAACTGGCCGTCCTGGTGCTCCATGTACCCGGAGGCGGCGTGGGCGCTGAGCCATTCGCGCAGCAGGCGAGGGTGGCAACCGGTCTTTTCGGCGAGGGTGTCGGGGCTGATCGGCTGGCTGTCGGCCATGGCCCGGTACAAGCCAAGCTCTTCGCCGAGAATGACATTGGCCAGCATCGCCGCGCCGCCCATGTCGTTGACCAGTTGGCCCATGAATTCGTTAAGTCTGGCCTCGTCCATCACGTGTGCTCCTGTGGCAGGATCACGGTCCAGAGGCAATGTGGGTCGAGGCGTGCGCCGCTGGGCGGTGGTCGTGGGAATGAACAGGACGCTGACCACGTCCTGCGTGGGTTAAGTTTAGTCCCGCCCCCGGGCACTGAGGTTTGGGGCGACGAAAGCCACATGGCCAACCTATGTAGGAGCGAGGCTTGCCCGCGAAGGCGGTGTGTCAGCCGACAAGGATATTGCCTGGTACACCGTCTTCGCGGGCAAGCCTCGCTCGTACACGGGTTTTGTGTGGGTGGGTGTTGTGTATCGCAGTGTGTACGGTGCGGCGGCTGATACAGACGCTGTCGATTTCTGCAAAAACCGAACACAGCCCCGATACACCGCTTCGATTAACTCGACTCTCATTTATCCACACAGAATGGGATCGACATCATGCGGACCTCTGATTTACCAACGAAGGCCAGCGTCGGCCTCGGCCTGCGTCGCGGCCTGATGAAAGACCTCCAGGCTGCCCCGGCCGGCAATTTCGACTTTCTGGAAGTCGCTCCGGAAAACTGGATCGGCATCGGCGGTGCCCATGGCGCGGCGTTGCGGGCATTGGCCGAGCGTTATCCGTTGTCCTGTCACGGTTTGTCCCTGTCGTTGGGTGGGTCGGCGCCGCTGGATGTCGGATTTTTGCAGGAAGTGCGGGTGTTTCTCGATCACTACAAGGTGCCGCTGTACAGCGAACACCTGAGTTATTGCAGCGATGACGGGCATCTTTATGACCTGCTTCCACTGCCGTTTACCGACGAGGCGGTGAAGCACGTCGCCACGCGGATCCGTCAGTCCCAGGACATTCTTGGTCGGCGGCTGGCGGTGGAAAACGTCTCCTATTACGCCGCGCCCCGGCAGGACATGGACGAACTGACCTTCACCAACGCCGTGTTGCGCGAGGCCGACTGCGACCTGTTGCTGGACGTCAACAATGTGTATGTGAACTCGATCAACCACGGTTTCGATCCGCAGGCGTTTCTGGCCGGGATCGATGCCGGGCGCGTGGTGGCGATGCACGTCGCCGGGCATTTCGATGAGTCCGACACCTTGAAAATCGACACCCACGGTGCCTCGGTGAAACCGGTGGTCTGGTCGTTGCTGGCCGAGGCTTACGCCCGCTTCGGCGCGCGACCGACGCTGCTGGAACGGGACTTCAACTTCCCGGTGTTTTCGGAACTGGTGGCCGAGTTGCAGACCATTCGCCGCTTGCAAGGTGTGGAGGTGAACCGTGGATAAATCTTCGCTGCATCAGCAACAGGATGCCTTGACCCGATACCTGCGCGATCCCGAGCACTGCGCGTTGCCGGCCGGGATGGACGCTGCGCGAGTGCAGGTTTATCGGGATCTGGTGTTCAACAATCTGTCGTTGTTGCTCAGCGGGACCTTCCCGGTGCTGGTAAAGATTCTGGGGAATGAAGAGTGGCGGGCGCTGGTGCGGATCTTCCTGCGGGACTACCGCGCACAGACGCCTAAATTTGGCGAGATCGCCCAGGAGTTTGTCGCGTTTCTGGCGTCTGAGCCGCCAGGGTTGAGCGACGGGGATTGGCCGTCGTTCATGGTCGAACTCGCGCATTACGAGTGGGTCGAGATGGCGCTGCAACAGTCTGACGACGCGCCGTTGCCGATGAGCGACGCGGGGTTGTTGCTGGAGCGGCCATTGCAGGTTTCGCCACTGGCCTGGCCGTTGGTGTATGCCTGGCCGGTGCAGCTGCTGGGGCCGGATTATCAGCCTGGTGCGGCGCCGGATCAGCCGACGTTGCTGCTGGTTCGGCGGACAGAAGACTGGAGCATCAAGTTCTCTGAGTTGAGTCCTCTGGCGTGGCGGTTGTTGCAGCGGATCGGCGAGTTTCCCGAGCTGGACGGGCGTGCGCAGCTGGAAGGACTGGCGGTGGAGGCGGGGGCTGCGGGGTCGAGCGAGTTCATGGACAACGGTTTGGCGTTGTTGCGGCAGATGCAGGTTGAGGGTGTATTAGCCTGATCGTTCCCACGCGCAGCAAAGGAATGCCTCAACGGACGCTCCGCGTTTGGCTCTGGAAGGGACGCGGAGCGTCCCGGGCTGCATTCCCACGCGGAGCGTGGGAACGATCATCAATAGCCCTTGTAGGAGCGAGGCTTGCCCGCGAAGGCGGTGTGTCAGTCGACGAAGATGTTGCCTGACACGCCGCCTTCGCGGGCAAGCCTCGCTCCTACAGGGGGCGGTGTCGGTGGCAGATTCTGGGAGGGTTACGCTGGCAACTTGAGCTCTGCGCACAGGCCACCGCCTTCACGGTTGCTCAAGGTCAACGATCCCCCGATCGCCAATGCCAGCTGCTGCGCAATCGCCAGTCCTAACCCGGTGCCGCCGGTACTGCGGTTACGCGAGTTTTCCACGCGATAAAACGGCTCCATCACCTGGGCCAATTCCTCTTCGGCAATCCCCGGCCCACGGTCCATGACCTTCACCGACAAACCGCCATCGGTTTTTGCTTCGACCTGCAACTCCGCAGCCCCGGCGAATTTCAGGGCGTTGTCGGTCAGGTTCACCAGCACCCGGCGCAGGGCGTGGGGGCGGGTGTCGATCACGGCGGCGCTTTTGCCGCTCAGTTGCACGTCCTTGCCCATGTCCTGGTAGTCGAACACCAGGCTGTCGAGGAACGAATCCAGGTCGGTGCGTCGGCTCTCTTCGGTGGCGCCGTGGATGCTGCGGGCATAGGCCACGCCTTCGCGCACCAGGTGTTCCATCTCGCTCAAATCGTTCCAGAGTTTGTCCTTCTCACTGGAATCGTCCATGAATTCGGCCCGCAGTTTCATGCGAGTGATCGGGGTCTGCAGGTCGTGGGAAATCGCCGCCAGCAGCTGCATGCGTTCTTTCAAATAAGCGGCAATCCGCGCCTGCATGGCATTGAACGCCATGGCGGCGTGGGCGACTTCAGTCGGGCCTTTTTCGTCCAGGTGCATGGCGTGGGTGTTGGGGTCCAGGGTTTCCACCGCCGTGGCGAGGCGGGTGAGGGGGCGGATCGCAATCCGCACAGCCAGCCAGGTGCAGGCGAGCATCAGCGCCAGTTGCCCCAGCAGCACGATCGGCAGCCACGGCGACAATGGCACCATGGCCGGCCGCACATCGATGGTCACCGGGCTGCCGTCCGCCAGTTTCAGGTGCACCTGGAAGTGTTTCTGCGGGCCGGGGATGTCGGTCACGGTCATCGGGTAATCCTTGCCGATGGCGTTTTTGATCGAGGTCACCGCGATGGGCGTATCGCGCATGGCCGTGCCGGGTGAACCGTCGTCCAGCAGATAGCGATAATTGCGCCGCTCCAGTTGCTTCAACCAGCCCGCCCGTTCTTCGGCCGGCAAGCGGTCGAGGATGGCGATGGAGGTCGAGACGTCAGTCTCCAAGTTACCGAGCATGGTGTTTTTCGCGCTTTCGTAACGCTCGTAATACTGCGCGCCGAAGGACAGCGCCTGGGCGAGGATCAGGCCGATCAGAAAGATCAGCGACAACCGTGAGGCGAGGGTGCGCGGCCAGCGCAAGGCGAGATTCATGCGGGCGCTCCCTGGACTTCGACCGGAAGGGAAAACACATAACCCTCGCTGCGCACGGTCTTGATATAGGCCGGCTCCCGGGCATCGTCGAGCAGGCGCTGACGCAAACGGCTCACCAGCAAATCAATGGAGCGGTCGAACAGATCGGCGTCGCGGCCCTGGGTCAGGTTCAGCAACTGATCGCGATTGAGCACCCGTTGCGGATGATCGAGAAACACCCGTAGCAAGCGGTATTCCGCACCGCTGAGGGCGACCATGGTGCCGTCGCTGTCGAGCAGGTGCCGGGCCGAAGTGTCCAGGCGCCAGCGCCCGAAGGCCAGCAGACGCCCGCTTTCCGTGACCACCAGATTCGGCGGCAGCATCCGCGTGCGGCGCAGGACGGCGTTGATCCGCGCCAGCAATTCGCGGGCGGCGAACGGCTTGACCAGGTAATCGTCGGCGCCCATCTCCAGGCCGATGATGCGGTCGGTTTCGTCGTTGCGGGCGGTGAGCATCAGCACCGGCGTGGCCTTGTGTTTGCCGGCGCGCAACTCGCGGCAGAGCATCTGCCGGCCATCCGCGACGACGGTGGTGCGCAGGCCATTCTTCTTCAGGTAATTGCCGACCAGCTCCCGAATCTCGCGGTCGTCGTCGACGATGAGAATGTGATCGACATGTTCCATGGGGCCAAACCTCTAACAGTGGGGGATGTCGCGCAGTCTATCGAGCCTTGGCCCGTTCGCCCGCTGCCCTTTGTATTGCAGTGTATCTGGCCTGTCGACGGATACACGCAGACGCAAAAAACCGATTTTTTCGGGGTTTTGTATCGCTGTGTATCCGGCGGCGGCTTTGATACGTAACGAGTGACTCAGGGGTTTTCCCGACACAGACGGGATACCTCGCAGGCTTCTAATAGGTTCCATCGAGGCACACCAACCCGCCTCGAACCACCCAACATTGAAGCCTTGAGGACACCGCCATGAACACCAAAGCCATTTACGCCGCTTGCCTGTTTGCCGCCCTGAACATCTGCACCTTGTCGGCCCGCGCCGAAGCCGATGTGACCCCGAAAACCTACACCTACGGCACCCATCTGGACATCCAGAAAGTCGTGTCGATGACACAGGACGCCGCACCTTCCTGCGGGATTGTGAATGCCCGTCTGACCTACCTCGATTCCCAGGGCAAGACCCAGGCGCTGGACTACAGCAAGTTTTCCGATGACTGCCACGACGGTAACTGAGCCGCTCGCTCAATCCCACTTTGAAACAGGAAGACCTTCATGAACAACGTGACTCGTTACTTGACCGCTGTTGCCTTCTCCGTCGCCGGCGCCGCAGCCCATGCCAATGCGGCGGTTGAGAAGAACGCCTGTGGCAGTGCCACTTGTTTTCAACTGACTCCCCTGGAGAACGGCGCTGCGGTGCTGGCGGAGAACGGCGCCAGCCGGACCACCCAGGGGCAGTGGCTGGAGCGCCAGACGGTTTGACTGCGGATCCCCGTGCGCCCCAACCCCCTGTAGGAGCGAAGCTTGCTCGCGAAGAGGCCGGCACATCCAGCATCAATGTCGCCTGACACACCGCTTTCGCGAGCAAGCTTCGCTCCTACAGGGATCGTGTGGTTTTCGTTTATCACCTTTTCAGGAATTCCCCCATGTTTCTCATCGCATTCCTGGGCGGCATTTTGACCGTCCTCAGCCCCTGCATCCTGCCGGTCGTGCCGTTCCTGTTTGCCGGCGTCGAGCGCAGCCGCTCTTCAATCCTGCTGACCCTCGGCGGCATGGTCCTGACCTTCGCCCTGATCTCCAGCCTGGCCGTGGTCAGCAGCGAATGGGTGGTGCAGGCCAACAACACCGGTCGCCATGTGGCGCTGTTCGTGATGGTGCTGTTTGCCCTGTCGCTGATTTCCGCCCGCATCGGCGGCTGGCTGGCGCGGCCGTTCGTGTTGCTGGGCAATCGCCTCGACCCGAATACCCGCAAAATGTCCGGCCCGCTCAGCTCGTTGATGATTGGCGTGGCCACCGGTTTGCTCTGGGCGCCATGCGCCGGGCCGATCCTCGGCGTGATCCTCACTGGCGCCATGCTGCAAGGTGCCAATGCGCAGACCAGTCTATTGCTGGTGGCTTACGGCCTGGGCAGCGCATTGTCCCTGGGAACCTTGATCTTCGCCGGTCGCGGCTTGGTCAATCGCTTGAAAGCGTCGATCCCGGTTACCGGCTGGTTGCGCCGTGGCGCAGGTGTTGCCGTGCTGGCGGCGGCCGCTGTGATCTCCACTGGCGCCGACAAAACCCTGCTGGCCGGCACCTCGTCCGAAGGCGTCAGCAGCCTTGAGAAAGGCGTGCTGGAAACCGTGCCAAAAGTGGTCGACTACTTCGTGAGCAAGGTCAAGGCCGACACCTCCATGGACAACGCCAAAGGCGCCATGCCCTCGCTCAACGGCGCGGTGGAGTGGCTGAACTCGCCGGCCCTGACCAGCGAATCGCTGAAAGGCAAAGTGGTGCTGATCGACTTCTGGACCTACGACTGCATCAACTGCCAGCACACCTTGCCGTACGTGAAGGACTGGGCGAAGAAATACGAGAAGGACGGCCTGGTGGTGATCGGCGTGCACACCCCGGAATACGGCTTTGAACGCATCATCGATAACGTCAAGGATCAGGTGAAGAAACTCGGCATCACCTACCCGGTGGCCATCGACAACAACTACGCGATCTGGCGCAACTTCGACAACCAGTACTGGCCCGCCCACTACCTGATCGACGCCAAGGGCCAGGTGCGTTACACCCACTTTGGCGAGGGTCGCTATGACACTCAGGAACAGATGATCCAGCAGTTGCTGCAAGAGGCCAAGGCGCCCGCGGCGTGATGCGTTAACTCAATGGCTCACAGGTCTCGCACCATGAGCCATTGTTGTTGGTCCCAGGCCTGGAAATTCTCCAGCAGCGTCCAGCCACGTTTGGCGTAGTAGTCGTGCTTGTCCTGGGTGTGCAGGTACATTCGCGCCACACCCTTGGCTTTCGCCTCAGCGCAAATCCCTTCGATCAAGCGTTCCGCCAGGCCTTGGCCCCGGGCGTCCGGGTCGACGAAGACACACGCCAGCCACGGCCCCAGATCCGGTCGATGGGCCAGATCGGCCCTGGCCAGCGCGGCACCGCCCAACAGTTGATCCCCCTCCAGGGCAATCAGGCATTGCCAGTTGCCATTGCCTTGACCGTCAGCAAACTCCCGCTGCCAATCGGCCAGGGGCTGCGAGGCGTATTCGTAATGGAATTGGCGATGAATCCACCCGGCGAAGGTATCGCTGTGGTGCGGGTGATGGGCGAGCCAGTCCAGGCGGGGCATGAGTGAATCCTTTCGTAGAGGGTGCGCCATAAGAGCCGATTTCAGGGCGGACAGGCAATCCCGGGTTTTGCATCCACCTCGGCCTGATGGCGTCGCCATGCCGCTGGCGGTGCCCCGAACTCGCGGCGAAAGGCGCGGCTGAACGCGGTGTCGGTCTGATAACCCACTTCCTCGGCAATCCGCGCCAATGAGGTGTTGCTGCGGCGTAACAGGTTGGCGGCCAGCAACATCCGCCATTGAGTCAGGTACTGCATCGGCGAGCTGCCGACCAATTGCTGGAAACGCTCGGCGAGGACCGATCTTGAGGTGCAGGCGGTGCGCGCCAGTTCTTCCAGGGTCCAGCAATGACCGGGGTTCTTGTGCAGGGCGTTGAGGGCGCCGCCGACAATCCGATCGCCGACGCCCGCCAGCCAACCGGTGCGACCTTCGGCGTGTTCGTTCATGTACAGGCGCAACACCTCGATAAACAGCACCTCGGCCAGTTTCGCCAGCACGCCTTCGCCGCCAGGCCTTGGCGATCGCGCTTCGGCCAGGGCGTAGCGCACCGATGATTCGAGCCACATCCCGGCATTCGAACCGCGCACATTGACCCGGATCACCGCCGGCAACCCCGTCAGCAGCATGCCCGCCAACCGCGTATCGCACGCCAGGTAACCGCAGACCAGACGCGTGACCGCGCCGCCACCGCCATAGCTCAATTGCCGCGGACGCCGCGCCAGCACCACGTCCAGCCGCGCACCGCTGGCCGGTCGAATGCCCGGCGTCGAGCACATGCGATGGGCATCGCCCTGGGGGAACACCACCACGTCGCCGGCGTTCAGCAGCAGCGGCGGATCATTGCCCAACTCGACGTAACACTCGCCTTCGGTAATCAGATGGAAGATCACCACCCGCTCGGCGCCGGGCTCCAGAAACGGGGCGGCGGTATCGGCACTCGGCGACTGATAGCACCAGGGCGCGGTGAACCGGGCATTGATGAAAATCGCGCCAACCAGGTGGACCACACGCAGGGTTTGCGAGAGGGCGTCCATGGTGATTTCTCGTGGGGACGGATGCCGTTAAGTGTGAGCCCGTCGCCGCGCGGCGTGAAACCTCCGGACGATCGGGCAAGGTTGGCCGACGATCGGGCAGGACGCCGGCCCGCGTCAGCGCGATATTGGATGCACGGGGTCACTGCCGGCCCTGTACCGATAACAAGAAAAGAGAGGTTGCCATGCCGAAGTACGTCATCGAACGGGAAATTCCGGGTGCCGGAGCACTGTCGGATCGGGATCTGAAAGCCATCTCGCAAAAGTCCTGCCGGGTCTTGCGCGATATACCTGAAGTGCAATGGCTGCAGAGTTACGTCACCGGCGACAAGATCTATTGCGTGTACATCGCGCCGAACGAAGAACTCATCCGGGAACATGCCAGGCAGGGCGGCTTTCCGGCCAACAGCGTTTCACAGGTCATGAACATCATTGATCCCACCACGGCGGAGTAGTTTTCCGTCAGCGCCTGGACTGTGTTTCAACCCGCGAGGGAGCCACACTTCATGAGTACACCCATTGATCTTACTGCCCTGAAAAACCGTCAGATGGCCGCCTGGGCCAGTGGCGATTACGCCGTGATCGGCACCACTTTGCAGATTGTCGGCGAGCAACTGGCCGAAGCCTGTGACCTGCTGTGCGACGAACAGGTGCTGGACGTCGCCGCCGGCAACGGCAATGTCACGCTGGCGGCGGCCCGTCGCGGCTGTAACGTCACCTCCACCGACTATGTCGCGGCGCTGCTCGAACGCGGTGAAGACCGCGCCAGGGCCGAAAGGCTGGAGGTGATTTTCCAGGTGGCGGACGCCGAAGCGCTGCCGTTCGAGGATGCGAGTTACGACGCCGTACTCTCGACCTTCGGCGTGATGTTCGCGCCGGACCAGGCCAAGGCCGCCGCTGAACTGGCGCGGGTCGTTCGCCCCGGTGGGCGCATCGGCCTGGCCAACTGGACGCCGGAAGGCTTTGTCGGGCAGATGTTCAAGACCCTTGGCCGCCACCTGCCACCACCGCCCGGCGCACTACCACCGTCAAACTGGGGCAATGAAGCCTGGTTGCACACCCACTTCGATGACCACGACTTCCTGACCCAGGTAACGCGCCGCACCTTCAACTTCCGCTACCGCTCGGCCGCGCACTTCATCGACACCTTCCGCAGCTGGTATGGACCGGTGCACAAGGCGTTCGCGGCGCTGCCGGTCGACGGCGCCATGGCGCTGGAAAGGGACTTCACCGAGTTGCTGAACCGGATGAATCGGGCGGGCGAGGGGACGCTGGTGGTGCCGAGTGAATACCTGGAGGTGGTGATCACCCGGCGTTAACGTCAACGTAGGAGCTGGCGAAGGCTGCGATCTCTTGATCTTTTTTGGATGCGTTGAAGATCAAGAGCAAAAGATCGTAGCGTTCGGCAGCTCCGGGGGCAGTCAGTTTCTGAGAGGTGTGGCCACCGGGATGTTCGCTTCCACCTGCTTGCCCATGCTGATGCGCGGCTCCACCGCGTAGCCCAGCGACTCATAGAAACTCCTCACGCTTTCATTGGCGCTGACGATCTGCAGATTGATCTTCATGCAGCCGCGAGCCGTCAGCGCCTGTTCGGCGTGACGCACCAACCGGGCGCCCAGCCCTTGCCTGCGCTGTGCCGGATGCACCGCCACCGAATACAGCCAGCCCCGATGACCGTCGTATCCCGCCAGCACTGTGCCGACGACCCTGTCGTTCGCCAGCGCCACAAAAAACAACCCGTCGGCGATGGCCAGTTTCTTGTCGATCACCAGGCTTGGGGTGTTGTGCGCGGTTTCGTAGCCGAACGCGGTTTCCCAGAGTTCGATGACCGAGGTGCGGTGGTGTTCGTTGGTGTAAGCGACAATCTGCGTCATGGTCAGTCCTTTGAATGAGAGGGCAGACGCTATCGTCATGGGCGATGTTCTGTCCACTCCCCTGTAGGAGCAAAGCTTGCTCGCGATGGCGTCCTCGCAGTCACTTTGATGTAACTGTGCCGACGCTATCGCGAGCAAGCTTTGCTCCTACGGGGGGAATGGTGGTGAATCAGGTGATTTGGGCGCCCCGGGCTTGCAGCAACTCGCGCAGGACCGAGCGGTGGCAATGCGCCTCATCCTCGCAGTAGCACCCCACCGCCAGTGCCGTTTGATGGGACAGCGCCGCCAGCAAATCCAGCAGGTGACTGGGCGCGGGCTGGTTCATTTCGGTCTTGAACTTGCGCTTGAAGGTGTCCCAGGCCTTGGCGTCTTGCGCCGCCTGGGCTTGGGCAACCAGTTCCGGACTGGGGGACAGCAAGGGCTGCCAGACATCATAAAAATCACGACTGGCAAACTCGGCTTTCGGCACGCCGCGAGGCGGGCGGCGTACCGTGCCGATGCGCAGGCCTTCATCGGGCATGCGCGGTGAGCCGAGCTTGACGATGCTAATGGCCATGGACGGTTACTTGTGCCGTGAGCTGTCGAACCACTCCATTGCCGTGCGCCAGATGCAGATGCCCAGGAAGTACGCCGACATCAGCAGCCAAAGCCCCATCACCATCGGATTGATCTCCGGGTGATTGACCACCAGCGACAGACTGCACAGCAGCCAGATGGCCGTGACGGCGATGTTGATTGGCATGAACTTGCGCACGCGGAACGGGTGCAGGAACTTCATGCGGGTCACGGTCAGCAGCGCCAGGCCGATGACGGTGAGCAGCGTCACCCATGGCGACGGGCCGATGATGTACAGGCACAACGCGACCACGTTCCACGCGGCGGGGAAGCCCTGGAAGTAGTTGTCCTTGCTTTTCATGTTGACGTTGCAGAAGCAGAACAGCGACGAGACCAGGATCAGCGACACGGTCAGTAGCAGGGTGTAGTCCGGCAACGGAATGTAGCGATAGATGAACAGTGCCGGGATGAACACGTAGGTCAGGTAGTCGATGACCAGGTCGAGGATCGAGCCGTCGAAACTCGGCAGCACCGATTGCACGTTGACCTTGCGTGCCAGTGCACCGTCGAGGCCGTCGACGATCAGCGCCACGCCCAGCCACAGCAGGCAATGGGTGGCCTGGTTTTCCAGCAGGGCGAGGGTGGCCAGGAAGGCCGTGACCACGCCAGTCGCGGTAAAGCCATGGGCGCCCCATGCTTTGAGCCTGGCAATGTGTAAGGTCGATATCACGGGGGCGTTCTCCAAAAAGTGAAGCAAGCCAGTCAGCACCCTTCTATTGGGGGCGTCGGCAAACCGGGTCGGGTTGCAGGTATCGACCGGGAATCCGGGGATAAGGTTCACCACCTATGAATCTTAGCTGTGCTGTGGGAAAAAAACCCCGGTTAAATCTGCATGGCTGAAGACTTGATGAAGAAGCGGCTGACACCTCACACCTGTGGCGAGGGGGCTTGCCCCCGTTCGGCGGCGAAGCCGTCGTGAATCCAGACAATGTGGTGGCGCTGAAAGAATACGGGGGCAAGCCCCCTCGCCACAGAGGTTTACAACACTTTGCTCATGAACACCCGGCTGGTGCCCTCCGGCAGGCATGGCACCTCGCCAAATCGCTGCCAGCCCTGCTTCTCGTAAAACACCGGGGCTTGAAAACTCAAGGTGTAGAGCACCGCCGAGCGACAGCCGCGCCGGCGGCCTTCGTCTTCATAGGCGTTGAGCAGTCGAGCGCCCAGCCCGGAGCCGCGTAGCGCCTCGGGCAAGTAGAACAAATCGAGAAACAGCAGGCCCAGCGACGTGCGCCCGGTAATCCCGCCCAGCACCTGTTGGGTGCCAGGGTCGCGAACGGTCACCGTCAGGGCCTGCCAGTCGCTGATCCCGGTGGCCTGATCATTGAAGGCGCTGAGTCCGGCGCTGAGCAGTTGCTCGACGTCGGGGTCGATCACGTCGCTGACGACAATGTGATGCTGATCCATGCGGGGGAGAATCCTCTGGGTGACGGGTTAACGGGGGTAGAACACTCGCAGCCGATGATCATCGGGGTCAAGCGCGACGAAGGTGCGGCCGAAATCCAGTTCGGTCGGTGGTTGCAGGATGCTCAGGCCCAGGCTCGACCATTGGCCGAACAGCGCGTCGACCTCTTCAGCAGACTCCACCGGGAAGGCCAGCTCCATGCCACCACCGGTCATTCCTGCCACCGGTTCGGCGGTGTGCCGCGACCAGAGCCCCAGTTTGTAGCCGTCTTCCAGTACAAACAGGGCGAAGGTCGGGGATTCTTCCACGGGTTTGCGGCCCAGCAGGAATTCATAGAACCGTGCACTGACGGCAGGGTTTTCGACGAAAAGTAGCCAATAACGCGGCGTGATCATGGGACTGCTCCAAAGGACGTGGCACGCAGCATAAAAGGCAGCACTGTCAGTTTCTGTCAGGAGCGTGAGCCCTGGGGTGTTGCGCCTGTCCACGTCGGCCTGACAGGGTTGGCGCAATGGCCGGCGAGGGCTATCGTTTCCTGACTGAGCCACACCCATAAGAGAGGTCGTCGTCATGAACACCAGCGATTTGCTCGAACAACTTTTGCGGGCCGGCCAAGGCTCGATGTCGCAGCAGGGCGGCGGTGCCGCGCCATCCCAGGCAGGCCTGGGCGGTCTTGGCGGTCTTGGCGGATTACTCGGCGGCCTGTTGGGCGGTGGCGCCGCTTCAGGTGCCGGCGGTGGCGGGTTGGGTGGCTTGCTCGGTGGTTTGCTGGGCGGTGGCTCGGCCTTGGGCGGCTCGACCCGGCCCCGTTCTTCGGGCGGCACCAACTACGCGGCGCTGGCGTCCCTCGGGATGATGGCGTTCCAGGCCTATCAAGCCTGGCAGCGCAGCCAGGCCTCGGCGCCGCAACAGGCGCCGCGCACCGTGGACCTGCTCGCCGGCCCGGAAGTCGAAGACCACAGCCACGCGGTGCTGCGCGCCTTGATCGCCGCCGCCAAGGCCGATGGCCGGATCGATGACAACGAGAAACAGATGATCAGCAGCGAAATCGGGCGCCACACCGATGATCCGCAGTTGCAGCAATGGCTCGACGATGAAGTCGCCCGCCCCTTGGACGCCGCCGATGTGGCGCGGTCAGCCACAGACCCGGCCATCGCCGCGGAAATGTACCTGGCCAGCGTGATGGTGGTGGACGATCAGCAAGACGCGGAGCGCAGTTATCTGGATGAACTGGCAGCGGCGCTGAAGATTGAGCCCGAGTTGCAGGTGCATCTGGAGCAGCAGGCCAAGGGCGGGGCGGTGTAGCGTCTTTCGTAAATCCTGTGGTGAGAGAGCTTTCTGTGGCGAGGGAGCTTGCTCCCGCTGGGTTGCGAAGCGACCCCGCTTATCCCTAAAAAGCAGGGGACTGCTGCGCAGTCCAGCGGGAGCAAGCTCCCTCGCCACAGGTTATGAACAAATCGTTCCTCGTGGGTCATTCGATCCCTTAGAATCGCGCCTCGGTCGAGAAACGGTTCAGGGAAGCAGTAAATGACACTCAAGGTATTGGTGATCGGTGGTTACGGAAACTTTGGCAGCATCGTGTGCCGGCATTTGGCGGTGATGCCGGGCATCGATCTGGTGATTTCCGGGCGTGACCCGTGCAAGTTGTCGGACAAGGTCGACGCGTTGCAAGCCCAGTCCGGCAAAACCTGCGAAGGCTGGTGCGGTGATGCCATGGGCGCCGGTTTCAAATCCGCCCTGGCGTCGCTGGGCATTCAACTGGTCATCCACACCGGCGGCCCGTTCCAGGGCCAATCCTATGCCGTGGCTGAAGCGTGCATCGACGCCGGGGTCAATTACTGCGATCTCTCGGACTGCCGCACCTTCGTCAACGCCATCGGCGTGCTGGATGCCCGCGCAAAAAGTGCCGGCGTGGCGATCCTTAGTGGCTGCAGCTCGGTGCCGACGCTGTCGTCAGCCCTCATCGATCAGCACCGCTCGCGTTTTAAGCGCATTGATCTGATCGAGCACGGCATTTCCTCTTCGGCCAAGATGCCCGGACTGTCCACGATCACCGGGGTACTGGCCTACGCCGGCAAACCGATCAAACAGCTCAAGAACGGCCAGGTGCACGAAGTGTTCGGCTGGCAGGACCTGACCCTGCGCAAGATGCCGCAAATGGGCACGCGGGTATTGGCCAATGTCGACGTGCCGGACATGGACATCTTCGCCAGCCGCTACGGCGCGCAGACCTTGCGGTTCAAGGCCGGCGCGGGGCTCAAGCTCGGCAATGTGGCGACCTTCCTGCTGGCCCAGGCCCTGCGTACCGGGCTGGTTCGCGACCACGAGCGCTGGGCCGCGCGTCTGCATCGGTGGGGCTGCGGGTTCGAGCGGTTTGGCGATGGCAAGAGCGCGATGTACATCGACGTCGTGGGCCTCGGCATGGACGACAAGCCGTTGTCCCTGACCGTGCAACTCACGGCGTTCAACGACAAGGGGCCGGAGATCCCCAGCTGCGCCGCCGTCGCCCTGGCCGCGAAAATGCTCCAGGGCTACGTGCCCGCACCCGGCGCGCGGCCGTGTGTTGGTGAAATCAGCGTCGATGAGTACATGGCCGCCATCAACGACCCGGACAACCTGCACATGTCCGTGGTGTTTTCCGACGGGCAGGGCTGAACATGCTCTACCTCGGCCTCAAATACGCCCACATCATCGCCGCGATTTTCCTGTTCGGCTTCGGCATGGGCTCCTACCTCTATTTGATCGCCGCCAGCCGCACGGCCAACCCGTTGGTCATCGCTCATGTGGCGCGGATGGTGGTGTGGTTCGACACCTGGATCACCACGCCGGCCGGTTTCCTGCAAATCATCACCGGCTATGGCCTGGTGAAACTCAGCGGCTTGCCCCTGACCACGGAGTGGGTCCTGACGGCGCTGGTGGTCTTCCTGTGCACGGGCGCGCTGTGGCTGCCGGTGCTGGTGTTGCAAAAGCGTTTGCAGGTGCTGGCGATGAGCGCGGTCGAGACCGGGGAGGGGTTGGCGGTCGAGTACGACGCGGTCTACCGCAAGTGGTTCTGGATGGGGGTGTTGGGCTTTCTCGGGATGTTCGTGATTGTGCTGATCATGGTGACGCGCATGACGCCGGGGCAGTGGCTTGAAATGTTGAGTTAAGAACACCGCCAACCCCCGTAGGAGCCGCCTTCGGCAGCTCCTGCAGGAACGTGTCTTATTGGTCGCCCTTGGTGTTGTTCTGGATATCCTGCAGGGCTTGTGTGGTCAGCGAGATGCAGTCTTTTTTGCCTTCCTCGGTGCCTTTGGCCTGTGCTTTCTTGGCCTGTTCTACGGCATCCTTGATGTTGTCTTGCAAATCGGCACTCTGTGCTTCGGTGCTGACTTGAGCATCCTTGATTTTCTGCAGATTGACCGTGCACAGGTCGTCCGCAGCAAATACCGAAGGTGCCAGCAGTGCAGCGGCGACGAACAATCCAGCAAGTGCAGAACGCTTCATGGAAATCTCCTTAATCGAAAGTTCGGTGCCGTTGCTGATGAGCTGTAGCACCGAGGCAATCAGGCCCTGAAAACAGGGCCTGGAAAATGACTATAGCTAAGCGTGGCAAAAAGGCCGGTGACGCTTACCCGCGTGTCAACGAATGAACGCCTGCAAGTCAGCCGTCAGCTTGTTGATCGCCGCTTTGAAGTCATTGGTGGTGATCTTCTGGCTTGAGTTCTTCAACTGCTCACCGAACACTTTGCGCACCACTTTGGCCATGATTTGGTTGTTGCTGGCGTCTACCAACTCGGCTTCCAGAAACAGTGTGGTGTCCTGGCTGCGATGGCCGGAAGCCGCACTCACTCCGCCCACCACGGCGGCGACCGGGACCACTTCGTACCATTGCATGCCTTCATTGGAGGCCGTGACCCCCGTGATCGCCGCCCGCAGGACCAGGGTTTTCGAACCGGCCGGGGCTTTTTTGGCGCTGGATACGACGCGGTACTTCTGGCCCAGCACACCCTTGGCGCTATTGGTCATGTAGGTCTGCAATTCTTCCAGGGTGCGCTGGTCGACCCGTTCGTTGGGTTTTGGCTTCGGATAGAGTTCCAGCTTCATGAACGCCACGGTGTCATAGGCGTTGGGATTCCATGACGGGCTGACCCAGCGCATGGCTTTCTCGCCGCTGGTGGTGGTCACTTCCTGGAGGTTGTTGTAGTTGGGCAGGAAGCCCGAGTACTGCTCCTTATCGGTGACTTTGGAGGTACAACCGCCCAGCAACAGGCTGGCCAGCGCGGCGCCGATAAACACGTTTCGGGACAGGTTCATGGTGGTGGGTGCTCCGTGGGGGGAACGCGTTATGTGTCGATAACGGTAGTTCAAAAAACACGGGAGCATGGGGCAGGTGGCCGCATCAGGCCGGATACTCAGGCGTCACGCAGCAAGTCGTTGGCGTTGAGCAGCTCGTAGGCAATCTCCGGGCGTTTTTCCAGGCTGCGGCGAATGGCGGCGGGGATCGCGGCGCGGGTCTTGCGGCACAGGCCCGGCAGTTCTTCGATCTGAATGCCGATCCCGCGCATGGTCCGCACCTCGTTGAAGCTGGGGATCAATTCCACGCGAATGCCCAAGCGCTCGTGCATCAGCTGTTGCAGGTGTGCAAGGTCGGCGAGGTCTTTGAGGTTTTCCAGGCGTTCGAGCAGGCGTTTCTCTTCCTGGCGGGTCAGGAACAGGATGCGCACATCCGCGCCGGGGGTTTCCAGCAACGGGTCACGCCCGCAGATGCAGGCGCCGGGAGGGCAGGGTGAGCGGATCGGGGCCGGGGTCGTCATGGCCTCAATCATAGAGGCCCGCGAACGGTTTTGCCCAGCGTGTTCAAGCGAGGTTCAAGGGCAGGCGTTCATGCAAGCCTGCCCTTGTTACTCACGCGGGTGAACATCGATATCAGTGAGCGGCTGGCCCCTCGTACTGCACGAGGATCGCGTTGGCCAGGTCTTCATCGGTGGCGTTGAGGCCTGGGTTGTCCTGGCGGATCTGTTGCAACACCGCCTCCATGTAGACCCCGCGGATCGCGCCGTTACTGGCGACAAACGCAGAGACGTCATCCCGGGCCGGAATCACCATTTTGTGGTCTTTGAACGTCGAATACAGCGAAGCGGAAACCCCTGCCGAAGTCGCGACATCCTTGCCGCTTACGGCCAGGGCAGACCCGATGGGCAGGCACAACATCAGTGAAGTAATGAGTAACATGCGGCGCATGGCGTCGTCCTCCAACAGCGTAAAGCGAAAAGGAAGTAACACATTACTTAGGAGGTGCGGCGAGGCTCAGGAGTTCCGTGCCCCCCGGCAAATGGCCACATGCTTCGGACTCTGCCACCGGTCTTAAACCGACGGGCCCACGGAAATAGGCTTAAATAACCACAGGATGGGGTCGATAACCTCTTCAGAGTCGTCTTTCGCAGCGTCCAACAGGGGAACAACAAAGTGTCCATAAAACTCCGGTTACTTCTGTTGATGGGGACGGGCCTGCTCACGGCATTGATCATGAGCCTGGTCAGTTACTTGGGGAACGCCCAGATGGCCCAGGCCGTGAACGACAGCGAAGTCAGCATGGCGGCGCTGCGCAATCACCTCGAAGCCGACATGATGCATGACGCCCTGCGTGCCGACGTACTCTCGGCCATGCTGGTGGGCTTGGGCAAAAGCGCCAGCAGCAAGGACGAGGTGCGCAGTTCCATCGAGGAGCACGCGACGCGTTTTCGGGAGGTGCTGGGTGAAAACCTCAAGCTGCCGGTCAACGCCACCATCATGGCCGGCCTGAACAAGGTCAAGCCGAGCCTCGATACTTACATCAGTGCCGCCGAACGCATTGTCGCGGTCGCACTGGAAAATCCTGAGGCCGCGCAACAGCAAATCGGTTCATTCAACGCAGTGTTCACCCAGCTCGAAGGTGACATGTCGGCGCTGAGCGAGCTGATTGAAACCAACACCCAACAGGCCAGCCAAGGTACTCAACAAGCCATCAGCCACGCCAACATCGCCCTCGGCAGTGTCCTCGCGGCCAGCCTGTTGTTGCTGTTGGCCCAGGGTCGTTGGGTGATCCTGAGCATCATGGCGCCGTTGCGCTCGGCCATTCGCATCGCCGACAGCATCGCCCATGGCAACCTCAGCGAACCGATCATCGAACCTACCGGCAACGACGAAGCCAGCAGCCTGATCCGCACCCTGGCAACCATGCAGCGCGACCTGCGCGGGATGATCGAAGTGGTGCGCAGCAACGCCCACGGCGTCAGCGGCATGAGCCAGCAATTGAGCAACGGTTGCCACGAAGTCGCCGGCAGCAGCCAGCAGCAAAGCGTCGCCGCCAGCACCATGGCGGCAGCGGCCAGCGAAATGACCGCCAGCATCGAAGAAATCACCCGCCACGCCAACCGCGCGCTGGACATGGCCAACCAGGCCGAAGAACTGGCCAAGGACGGCGGCAAGGTGATCCATCAGGTGGTCAGCGACATGGACGGCATCGCCCGTTCGGCGCAGCAGTCGGCCCAAGTGATTCGCACGCTGGACAAGGAGTCCGAGGGGATTTTCAGCATCATCCAGGTGATCAAGGGCATCGCCGACCAGACCAACCTGTTGGCGCTGAACGCCGCGATCGAGGCGGCGCGGGCCGGTGAACAGGGCCGTGGTTTCGCCGTGGTCGCCGATGAAGTCCGCAGCCTGGCGGGCCGCACCAGCGCGTCCACCCAGGAAATCGCCGCCATGGTCGCGCGCATCCAGCAAAGCACCCGTGAAGCCGTCACCAGCATGGAGGCCGGCGTGGCCCAGGTCGACAAAGGCATGGCCGTGACCGCCGACGTCGAACGCGCCATCCGCGAAATCCTTGAAGCCACGCTGAACACCACGCAACTGGTCAACGACATCAGCCGCACCATCGGCGAACAAAGTCTGGCCAGTAACGAAATCGCGCATCAGGTGGAAATGATTGCCGGCATGTCCGAAGACAACAGCAAGGTCATTGGTCGTACGGCGTCGACCACGGATGAGTTGTCGTCGCTGGCGGGGCAGTTGTCGCAGTCGGTGGATCGCTTCAGGCTTTAAACCTTTCCTTGCTGGGCAACAGACCTGAGTGCTGTAGGGTACTGGCGCCCCCAAGGAGAGTTGAAATGATTGATTTGGCCACCTGGAATCTGACGATCCCTGTAGGGACGCCCGCCAAAGTCATCGATACGCCGCGACTGGTGGATGGCTATACCGACAACTATTTTCGCTCCGGCGACTCGCTTTTTTTCTGGGCGCCGGTCACCGGGTCCAGCACGTCGAAATCCGAATTCCCACGCAGCGAATTGCGCGAAACCCTGAGCGACGGGACCCTGCGCAACTGGACCTATCCCGAAGCCGATCACCGCCTCAAGGCCGTGTTGAAGGTCAATCAAGTGCCTTCAACCGGTCGGATCGTGATCGGGCAAATCCATATCTACCAAGACAAAGGCCCGCTGCTGAAAGTGGAGTATCAATACGATGCAGCCACCAAAAAGGGCAATGTGATTGCCAACTATCGGCTGAAGCCGGGCAGGGAAGACATCACCGTCGTGATTGCCAGGGACATTGCCCTGGGCAAGCCATTTTCGTATGAGGTGCGCTTCAGTTCTGCCGGTTATTTGAATGTCAGTTCGCAAGGGTACAGCTGGGGCAAACAAATCAGCTCTAGCTGGAAGAACAAGCTGCTGTACTTCAAAGCCGGGGTTTATGCGTTGGATAACACCGGCTATAAAAATGAAGGGGGGCAGGTGACGTTCAGCCAACTGGACGTGGCGCATACCAGGCCCTGAGCTGCGGAAATAATGCTGTGGCGAGGAAGCCAGCTCCCCTCGCCACACGTGACTCGGCGTTTAGATACGAAACGCCTGACGCCCCACCAACAGCCACTTCCCATGCTGCTTCTGCCATATCTGCAGGTTCTCGATCTCGGTCGGCACCACTTCCGTGCCATTGAGCGCCTGCGCCGAGAAGTGATTACGCACCAGCGCCGTATCGCCCGACAAGGTAATGGTCTGCTTCTGCATCTCCAGGGTCTTGAAGGCACTTTTGCCGGTTTCGATATCAGCGATAAACGCTGCCTTGTCCTGAACCTTGCCGCTGGAATGGCCGTAGCTCAGGTTGGTCGCCGTCAGCTTTTGCAGCTCGGGAATGTCCTTGTGCAGCATGGCTTGGGTCAGATGGTCGACGGCTTGCGCCACGTCTTTCTCGGCGGTGGCCGGGGCGGCGGCGACGTAGCCGCTGAAGAGGCAGAGAAAACCGATCAGCAATTTGGCTTTTTGCATGGGTATTTCCTTGTTGTTGTAGGGGATCGAGACTGAGCTATTTGTCAGTCGTCGTACAACTTAGCAGAAATTTTGCCGGGCAAACAGACAGCGCTTTTGGCCGACCTGCCATTGGTCGGGCGCGAGGAACGGCCCCCCAGCGCGGTCCTTCCAAGGGAAAACGACCCTTGGGAACCCAGCCATATGAACGATGACCCTAAGCAAGAAGCCTTGGCCGCCTGGTACAAGCTGCTCAGGCAACCCGAAATCCGCATGGACAGTGAAGAGCACTACGACGAACTGCTGAAAGCCGCCGATGAGATGGAGCGCATTGGGCTGATCAATGGCTCGGAGTGGCGCGTACTGGTGCGCGAGGCGGGCGTCGCCTTTGCCAATTCGATTCAAGGCGTCGGCGGTGGAACCTGATGAGCAAAGCGATCAGCGCCAGCGACCTGGGCATCCACCTGAAGAAAGGCGATGAAGGCGCCTTGTTCAAATGGTTTGTCGCCAGCTTCCTGATGGGCAAACGCATCCAGGCAGACATCGCCGCCCAGGCGTATCGCGTGATTGTTGAAAAACACAGCCGCGACACCGCCCGCAAACTGGCCGCGTGTACCCATCGGGAGCTGGTGGCCATGCTCGGCGAAGCTCATTACGTGCGCTACGACGAAACCACCGCCGAGCGCCTGCGCCACTTGGGCAAAAAACTCAGCGATGAATACGCCGGTAAAATCGGCGCCATTCAGGGCGCCAGCGAAGACCGCCAGACCTTCGAAAAGCGCCTCGACGCCTTCGAAGGGGTAGGGCCGAAAACCATCGAAATCTTTATGCGTGACGCGGCGGCGGTGCTCTATTGAGTCCGCTCTACATCGGCTGCGCGGGTTGGACGCTGCCCCGGGAATACTGGCCGCTGTTTCCCGACACCGGCACCCATCTGCAACGCTACGCGACGCAACTGCCGGCCGTGGAAATCAACAGCTCGTTCTATCGCCCGCATCAACCTCAAACCTATTTGCGCTGGGCGCAATCGGTGCCCTCGGCTTTTCGATTTTCGGTCAAGCTGCCCAAGCTCATTACCCATGTGCAGCGCTTGCAACACTGCGAGGGCTTGCTCGACGAGTTTCTTGCCCAGTGCCTGAAACTGGGCGAAAAGCTGGGTTGTCTGTTGATCCAGTTGCCGCCGTCGCTGGCCTATGACGCCACGGTAGCCAGCGAATTTTTCCGCATCCTGCGGCAACGTTATGCAGGCACCGTGGTGCTCGAACCCCGTCATGAAACCTGGCGCGCGGCCAGCGGTTTACTGATCGAACACCGCATCGGGCGGGTCGCCGCCGATCCCTCGCCGATCACCGGCGGCACCACGCCGGGTGGCTGGTCCGGGGTGCGTTATTGGCGCCTGCATGGTTCGCCACGGATTTACTACAGCGACTATGACGTGGGCCGATTGCAGGTGTTGGCCCAGCGGATGCGCAGTTCGATGGAAGAGGGGACTGAGACCTGGTGCGTTTTTGATAACACGGCGAGCGGGTTTGCGCTGGGGAATGCGTTGAGTTTGCGGGCGCTTCTGGAACCGTGAGTTTGATGGTACGAGCCCAGTCTGCGATTGACTCAAGGCGCGCCCACCAATCCATTCAAATACTCAACTCGCTTTTGCGTCTGCTCCAGCAGGCAGAAGGTATGGATAGTGCCAAAACCACTGCCTTCCCTTGATTCGTAAGTCTCGAAGTCGCAACTGGCATCTCGCAAAGCAATCCAGGCCAACTGAGCCTTTTTCAGCATCTGATCCTGAGTGGGGGGCTTCCCGGAAATACCATTGTCTTTGTACCGCGCGATCAAGGTTTTGTAAGCCGCGTTCAGCGCCTGATCGGATGCTTTGAGTTTCTGCTGCAGGCAATCGTACATCTCGCCTTCATCGTTGGCGGCAGGGCAGATGTTGCTGGCTTGCGCGGTGGGGCATAGCGCGAAAAGCAGGGCTGGGACAAGCAATGAGCGGAGGCGGGGAATCGTTTTCGGCTCAATGCCGGTGTGCAGGCCATCCATGGTTCATCGTTCTCAGGTGTGTGGGGGGCGTCACTTTAACGGTCTGGTGCTGTTTGTAGCGAATTCGTTGGTGCGCGCGGTATTGTCACTCTCAGGGATGGTTGCGCATCAAGGAAAAAACATGACACTGACTACCGAAACGCTGATCGATATCGCGATGACCAACCCGGCCAACGCCGAGATAGCCCGGCGCTTGCCCGCACTTGGCCTGAACCAGTGCCTGTTGACGGCCGGTTGTCTGTTCCAGGCCGTTTGGAATCGGGAGTCAAACCTTCCGCCCGCCTGGGGCGTGAAGGATTACGACGTCTTTTACTTCGATGAGGATGTGTCCTGGGAGGCCGAGAATGAAGTCATCCAGATCGCCCAGCGGCTCTTCCACGACTTGGATGTGAACATCGAGATCAAGAATCAGGCCCGGGTTCACTTGTGGTACGCGCAACGATTCGGCAAATCGTATCCTCGACTGCAATCGGCGAAGGATGGCGTTGATCGCTACTTGATTGCTGGTACGTGCATCGCCATGGATCCCGTCACCGGGGAGGTTTATGCGCCTTACGGGTTAACGGATATCGAGCAGGGCCTGTTGCGCATCAACCCGGTCAATCATCAACCGGATCTGTTTGTGCAAAAGGCCCGCAGTTATCAGGCGCGCTGGCCCTGGTTGACGATCCTCGATCCCGAGGGCATTTAGCGCTCGGGCAGCGTCTACTGGCGCCATCGTCCATCTCACTTTGCCCGCCACCACCGATACATCCAGACACAGACCCAGACCGCCAAGTCGCGAACAGACGCGCGGGTTTGCTATGTCGTGATATTCTTCGCGCCAACTTGCTTTGACCCATTCCGTTCGCGCGCCCCTGAGGCGCGCAAACAGGATCAATGTCGCTCAAGTAGCTGAAGCCAATAATGATAAGAAGTCAGTTCAGTAGGGACATATAAACTGAGGTCGATGGACACGTCGGCCTTGTGTGCCCACCCTCCAATCCTGATGTGCGGGAACCCGCGACATGCTGCCTGCATGGCGTGAACCAGGGGCCTTCGCGGTTGGGATGGAAGGGCGGATGGCGTTTTATCATAGGTGCTACAGATGCTTAAGAAACTCAACACGGCCCTGCTGGGGCTGGCTTTGTCGATGGGGATCACGTCCGTTCACGCGGAAGAGGCAAAGAAAGTCGATGTGCTGCTGATTGGCGGCGGCATCATGAGCGCGACCCTGGGCGTGTGGCTCAACGAGCTGCAACCGGACTTGTCGATGGAAATGGTCGAGCGCCTCGACGGCGTCGCCCTGGAAAGCTCCAACGGCTGGAACAACGCCGGTACCGGTCACTCCGCACTTGCTGAGCTGAACTACACCCCGGAAGACGAAAACGGCAAAGTGTCGATCCCGAAAGCCGTTGAAATCAACGAAGCGTTCCAGATCTCCCGCCAGTTCTGGTCGTGGCAGGTTCAGCAAGGCGTGCTGAAGAACCCGCGTTCGTTCATCAACTCCACACCGCACATGAGCTTCGTGTGGGGCGATGACAACATCAAGTTCCTGAAAAAACGCTACGAAGCCCTGCAAGCGAGCCCGCTGTTCGCCGGCATGCAGTACTCCGAAGACCCGGCTGTGATCAAGAAGTGGGTTCCGCTGATGATGGAAGGGCGTGACCCGAACCAGAAAGTCGCGGCCACCTGGACCCCGATCGGCACCGACGTCAACTTCGGCGAAATCACCCGCCAGTTCGTTGCGCACCTGCAAACCACACCAAAGTTCGACTTGAAACTGTCCAGCGAAGTGCAGGACATCACCAAGAACGAAGACGGCACCTGGCGCGTCAGCTACAAAAACCTGAAAGACGGCACCAAATCCGAAACCGACGCCAAGTTCGTCTTCATCGGCGCGGGCGGCGGTGCACTGCACTTGCTGCAGAAGTCCGGCATTCCTGAAGCCAAGGAATACGCAGGCTTCCCGGTAGGCGGCTCGTTCCTCGTGACCGAAAACCCGACCATTGCCGAGCAACACCTGGCCAAGGCCTACGGCAAAGCTTCCGTCGGCGCACCGCCGATGTCCGTTCCGCACCTGGACACCCGTGTCCTGGACGGCAAGCGCGTGATCCTGTTTGGCCCATTCGCGACCTTCAGCACCAAGTTCCTGAAAGAAGGCTCGTACCTGGACCTGCTGACCAGCACCACCACCCACAACATCTGGCCGATGACCAAAGTCGGCATCAAGGAATACCCGCTGGTCGAGTACCTTGCCGGCCAACTCATGCTGTCCGACGAAGACCGCCTGAACGCCCTGAAAGAATACTTCCCGAACGCCAAAGCCGAAGACTGGCGCCTGTGGCAAGCCGGCCAACGCGTGCAAATCATCAAGCGTGATGAAGCCGCCGGTGGCGTGCTGAAGCTGGGTACCGAAATCGTGGCTTCCGAAGACGGCACCATCGCCGGCCTGCTGGGCGCATCGCCAGGCGCATCGACCGCTGCACCGATCATGCTGACCGTGCTGCAAAAGGTCTTCAAGGATCAGGTTGCATCCCCGGCCTGGCAAGAAAAGCTGCACCAGATCGTGCCGAGCTATGGCACTCAGTTGAACGGTAGCCCTGAGAAAGTGGCTGAAGAGTGGGCTTACACGGCGAAGGTGTTGCAACTGACTCCGCCGCCGGTGATTCCTCAGGTAGCGGCTCCGGTTGCTGCGCCGGCAGATGCTGGTAAGGCTCCGAAGGCTAATGCTGCAAGTGATATGGCTTTGTAAGTAGAGGCCTTGCCCGATTTGGGTGTCTGGATACTTATATCCGTAAAAAACCGCTGAACCGGTAACGGTCAGCGGTTTTTTTCCGGCCGAAATATATATTTTTTGGTTATTAGCTCGTCTGATCGACGTATTAGTGGTAAAGGGGGGGGGGGCTAGGGGCGAAAGCTTGTTGGGCTGAAAGATCGTAATTATCTCGCGATTGGCCGGCATCATTGAACAGGCTTTGAGTAGGCGTAAGAAATTATCGGTAATGTAGTGGCATTTAGATGGCTTTCCGCTCAAGATGGAATCTTAGAAAATAAAATGGATTTATAATGTATATTTCAATAGAGCAGTCTTTAGAGCTGGATAAGATAGTAAAAAGTTACGAGGTGGCTCTTAGAAGTTTTGTAGCTAGTGTGCTGGCAAAAAAATATACCGATCTAAATTCATTTGAAGTAGCACTAAATTCTATATCAATTTCAGATAAGCTTATATATTCAAAAAAGTTTGATGCGAAACTTAGAGGGTTTGTTTCGAAATCAGCTCAGCTATATGATTTAATTTGTAAGTGTAAAGTATCTCTGGATTCAAAGGAGTATAATAACGATGTTCCTTATGTTTCGGAATTGATTGACTTAATGCTAATGTTTTTTAATGCTCACTTTTCAGATAAGGCAATAGTTAAAGCGTTTAGTTCTATCGAGGAGTTTCATTACTGTTGCACTATTTATCACAAACTGCGAAATAGTCTGTCGCATCCGGCATCTCATCCCACGACCATTGCCGATGCAAACAAAGTAATTTACTTCATAGAAAGCGGGACACTGGCATTAAGTTCTACTTTTTTTTGGTATGTTTCTAAAGAAAAAATATCCAGTTATGTAAAAGCATATAACGAGATTGATGCTGATGGATTCCCTAAATATCATAATTTAAATCTTGCACCGTCAACGCATAAAAGATTGCTATGCCGTGACTCAGTGATAAAAGGGTTGTACGACGCGTTACTCGGCAATGATGTGCGTCAGCGATTGGCTGGGTCTGTTGTTCTATATGGATACGGTGGTGTGGGAAAAACAGCAATTACTACTGAGTTTTTATATAGGCTTATAAGAGATAAAAAAGACAAGAAATATCCAGATCTTGAATATCTACTGTTTTTTTCTAGTAAAGACGAGTACTTAAGGGCGAATAATACTTCAGGGGAGTTATATATTGATTCTGCGAAGCCTGAGTTTTCAAGTCTTGATGAGCTTAGGACGTTGATATGTACTTGCCTGAAGATAGAGGATATCTCTCAGATTAGCGGTAGGGGCATTGTTGCAATTGACAATATAGAGAATATAGAGAATGTCGAAAAACAGAAAATTATTGACTTTATAAAATCTTTGCCGCGAAGTGTTCAGTTTATCGTAACATCAAGGAACGAAGAAGCGTGTGAGGAAAAAATCCATGTCGAGGAATTTAGGAATGATGAAGTAGGTATCAATTTTGTAGAGGAGATTGTTGAGTCGGAAGGGTTTGATATCAATCTCAAAACAGGTATGGCTGGGCAAATATTAAAATCGTCTAAAGGTAATGCTCTTATTATTGTCCAGACGCTGAATATAATTGATAGGCAGGTGTCTACGTTTGCCGCAATAACTGCGTCGTTAGAAAGTATGCGATCAAAAAATTCTGAAATGATTGCTAATTTTATGTATAAAAATACGTTCGATGATGCTTTGAAATATTTGTCATCTAATGGATATCCCGTAAATGAATTGATGCAGTTGATTTCACTATATGACGAGCGAATTGAGTTGTATTCAATAAGTAAGCTCTTGAACTTGGAAATAGCAGATGCAGAAAGAATATGTAATTATCTTTTGGAGCGCCTAGTTCTTAAAAAAGTTGGAGAATTTTACGAGCTAAATGAGTTTGCTAAACGCTTTGTCTTTATTAAATTGCTCCCGGATCGATTTCAGCTAAATATAATAAAAGAAAAAATAAAAAGTCATAAGGAACGGATGAAGCTTAAGCTAGAGCAGCTGGATAGCACGCTTAATGCTAATTCTGCGCTCCACAGAATTGTTAATGAATGGCAGCCTAGGGATTACATAGATAAAATTGTAATCGCTGAATTGTTTTCGCTGTATGGTCAAGCCATTAAGTGCGTCAGACTCAATAATAAGAAAAAATACGAGCAGTTTTTGAAGGAGTTTGAAGAACATTCGTTTATTACTAACCATCCTTACATCCCTTTGCAAAAGGCACGTTTGTTAAAGGAAGGTATGTATAAGTTTTATAAAAACCATCCGGCGATGTTGACTCAAGTTGAACGCTTGTATGAAGAGGCGGTAGAGTCGATCGAATATGATTACAGGTATCTAATTAATAGTATGGCGCACGGTTCTTTGTTGATGATGTTCGGAATATTTCTGTGTCAGCATTTAAAGGAACACAGCAGGGCTATTCGGCTTTTGGAAGATGCCAAATTGATCCAGGGTGATCGTAGAGATAAGGGTTGGTTTATTATTTGTAATTATCTTTCATCGTCATATGAAAAAATGTATCTGAAAACTAAGGATGCTGTTTATAGTGAGCAGCTGAATAGTATTGTTTTTGATGTTATTTCTACGGCAAAAATGGCCCCTCTAAAACAAGGATTTAACATTGGTCAATATGAAAGGGAGTTTTCTAGGTGGTTGAAGGTGTAAGTAACTTGCTGGTGTTTCGATGCGATTGCTCAAAAAGTGGAGTCTTGTCAGAAGAATCTGAATGCAGAGGGGCTGAATGGTTTTTGATTTTACATGGGTTTATAGGGTAGTAATGGAAAGGAATGGTTTTATGTTAATAATAGATATCCCTTTTTTATCTTTTACGTAGTGTGGAGATGTTTCTGGAGGAGTTAAAACGTTGTTGTATAGAGGGTTGCAGAATCCCGATGTCCAATACTTTTTTACTGTTTAATATCAATCTGGTTTATCCCCTTCGCCCGACTCCTCGGACGAGGGGATTTATCAACACTATGGCATCTTAGCTGTGGCGGTATTAAAGATGAGCAATATAGTCAAAAGCGAACTGGCTTGTTTGCATTAGTAATTTGTAAGTGTCAGGAAGATGAAGCTGTGTTATGTCGTTGTCGTTTGTGAAAAGGCAGTGCTTTCTTCACTGCTTTTTTCATTTTCCGAGATTTCTAGATCGCTTGTGGCTTCGCTATATCTAGGGTGACTTGTAATTAAGGTGTTAGGGTCTAAGATCCATGCATCTGGTGTTTCGTATCCCAAGGTTTTACGGCCAGAGATATACGTATGCTCAGCTATGTCACCTCTGTTTTTCCATTTTACTCCAATAATTTGCGATGTTAAGTGCTCATATATTTTGAGGATCTGGGGCGCTCCGCCGATAGATGCATTTGCATATAGGTTTCGATCTGTCTTTACATCTATAAGCATATCCCTAATCACTTCGAATGGTTCCCAATCAATCTTGAATAGGTCGACTTGGTGCGGGCCAGATTTTTTTGAGTTCAGTCGCTCAGAAAACATAAGTCTTGCTTTTTTTACATGATCTTCATCGCCGGCAAATATCCATGGCTGCCCTTTCCACTCTTTTGCTGGATGAGCCTCAAAAAAATCCATCCCTGGACTATATAGAATGTGCCATATCATGAATTTTTTTCGAATCCAAGAGTAACCGCCGAACAGGAACTCAGCGGAGGGAATATCTTGCCCTTCAATTGCGTCGTGTATCTGAGATCTCAAACCTTCAAAAATTTTCAGTACATGCGTTTTTAGTTCGACTATGTCTTGGGCGCGAGACTTGGCTTTTTCGTATGTGGATATAGCAGATATCACTTGGTGCATTAAAGGATATGCCCAGCTGGTGTCTCCGGCAAAGCATATGAATGCGTCCGATCGCGGAAGTACATGTACTTTTTGGCCGCAATCCATTTTATTCGCGCCGTTTAATCGGCTATCTGAGACTACAATTAGTTCTTTGCAATTTTTTAATGTTCTAACCCACGCGGCTGTTATTGTCATGGGAATGGTGATGTCCTGTGTGATTGTTTCTAAGCTACTGACAAATCAAGCATGATTGCATGCTTTTTTTAATGATTAACTGATTATCAGCAGCTTCCTAAGCTAAGCAAGTTATCGGTCCACACTCCATCCGCATAAGTTCTTAGATAAGGTGAAGCATTGGTAGGTTTGACTACACCTACATTCGCTCGTTTTCCATTGGAGTCCATGACGAAAAAAGTATCTGTTCCTCCCTCGATCCGCCTGATGGCATCGCTGGTTGAAAGAAACCAAGGTACAGATGCATTCCCCACTTGAATGATACGCTCATGGGATCTCAATGAGTTTGACAACGTTATGCATGTGATTCTGCAGTCAGGCATTTTAGTCTTCCTTTTGTGAGTGGTTCAGAATCTTTGTGGTGGCAATGACTATAGACTCAACTTGAATTCTCGCTAGTTTTATAAACAAACAAGTCATGAGCAGGAAAGCTACGATAAGAAAAATCGAAGATGCCTTGTATGAGGAGGTAAGACTTCAATTTTTGGCGTGTCGGCTTACGGAACCTTCGGCGTTCTCTGATAATTCGCCGGACTTGCGCTTTGGGGGGCGCCTCGCTAACCTTCCCCCCGTCGCTGCCAATTCAGCGAACGGGTGTGGTAGCCCGGATACTTCATAGACCCAGAACGCCGTAGGGCGTTTTTTTGTGCTGGCTGCTTTGTGGCGGCTGTGCATGGGAGGCTTCGGCCTGCCGGGTTCCTATGACCGGTCTACCACCCTGTGTACAGCCGTCTCCCAGTTTGCGTGGTAGCAAAAGGGAGAGGCTCATTTCATAGGAGCTTCACAATGATAAAAGACACTCCAAATCCCCCTGGTTCAGACGGCCAAACTGAAGCCGATCCCATATCCGAATCCCGCAACCCAGCCATGGCCGAGCGCCGTCCCAATCCTATCTTCGCCATCGTCCCCAACGTAAACAACGAAACCCTCCTGGTTCACGCCTGTGAAACCCTTGCCTCGGCAAGCGTCATGGCCAGCGAGTTGGCGTTCATTCTCGAAGGGCCTAAGTTCAATTTGGCGTTGGGGATACAGCAGATGATTGCGTTGGCAGAGTTGTCGGTGAATCGGGTGCTGGATGAAGTTGATCCGCAGGGGTAGGTGAGGGCATCGCATTACCTGTTACGTAGTAAAAAGCCCACTGGACCGGTGACGGTTAGTGGGCTTTTTTGTGGGCGGGATTTGAGAGATGCGTAGCTAGCCTGTCGCATCTTCTGTTCTAGAAGAAGCCCAACGGATTGATGTCGTAGCTCACCAGCAGGTTTTTGGTCTGCTGATAGTGATCGAGCATCATCTTGTGGGTTTCACGCCCGACGCCGGACTTTTTGTAACCACCGAACGCGGCATGCGCCGGGTACAGGTGGTAGCAGTTGGTCCACACACGACCGGCCTTGATGGCGCGGCCCATGCGATAGGCGCGGTTGATGTCGCGGGTCCAGAGGCCGGCACCCAGGCCGAACTCGGTGTCGTTGGCGATGGCCAGGGCTTCGGCTTCGTCCTTGAACGTGGTGATGCTCACCACCGGGCCAAAGATTTCTTCCTGGAACACGCGCATTTTGTTGGTGCCCTTGAGCAGGGTCGGCTGGATGTAATACCCGGTCGCCAGGTTGCCCTCGAGTTTTTCCACCTTGCCGCCGGTCAGCAGCTCGGCGCCTTCGCCCTTGGCGATTTCCAGGTACGAAAGGATTTTGTCGAATTGCTGCTCGGACGCCTGGGCGCCGACCATGGTGTCGGTGTCCAGCGGGTCGCCACGTTTGATCGACAGGACTTTCTTCATCACCACTTTCATGAAGTCGTCGTAGATCGATTCTTGCACCAGTGCCCGGGACGGGCAGGTGCAGACTTCGCCCTGGTTGAAGAAGGCGAGCACCAGGCCTTCAGCGGCTTTCTCGATGAAGGTTTCTTCGGCTTGCATGATGTCGGCGAAGAAGATGTTCGGCGACTTGCCACCCAGCTCCACGGTGGACGGAATAATGTTTTCGGCGGCGGCGTGCATGATGTGCGAGCCGACCGGGGTCGAGCCTGTGAAGGCGATCTTGGCGATGCGTTTGCTGGTGGCCAGGGCTTCGCCGGCTTCTTTGCCGAACCCTTGCACCACGTTCAGCACGCCGGGTGGCAGCAGGTCGCCGATCAGTTCCATCAGCACGGTGATGCCCAGCGGGGTTTGCTCGGCAGGCTTGAGCACCACGCAGTTACCGGCGGCCAGGGCCGGGGCGAGTTTCCAGGCGGCCATCAGGATCGGGAAGTTCCATGGGATGATCTGCCCGACCACGCCCAGGGGTTCATGGATGTGGTACGCCACGGTGTTGCCGTCGATCTCGGCGGCGCTGCCTTCCTGGGCGCGGATGCAACCGGCGAAGTAGCGGAAGTGATCCGCCGCCAGCGGGATGTCGGCGTTGAGGGTTTCGCGAACGGCTTTGCCGTTGTCCCAGGATTCGGTGATCGCCAGCAGTTCCAGGTTCTGCTCGATGCGGTCGGCGATTTTCAGCAGCACCAGCGAGCGCGCCTGGGCAGACGTGGCGCCCCAGGCATCGGCAGCGGCGTGGGCGGCGTCCAGGGCTTTGTCGATGTCTTCGGCCGTGGAGCGTGGGAATTCGGCAATCGGTTGGCCATTCACTGGCGAGGTATTGGTGAAGTACTGACCTTTGACAGGCGCGACGAACTCGCCGCCGATGTAGTTACCGTAGCGGTGCTTGAAGGTCACGAGGGCGCCGGGGGCGCCAGGATGGGCGTAGATCATGACGAGTCTCTCTTGTTGTTTTTGGTGGTGGCCGTCCGGGTGACGGCCACTGTCACTTCAGTGGCCGAGTGGGTTCAGGAACCTTGAGGGGTTTCACCGCGCGCCAGGCGGGCATTGATGTCTTCGATGACTGCCGGCAATTCGACGATGGTGTCGATCAGGTAGTGCGGACGAGAGCCTTCGAACATCTTGATGATGCGGGCGCGCTCTTCGGCCAGTTTGTCGGAGGGCAGCGCCTGGTACTGTTCGTAGGTCAAACCCAGCGCGTTGCCGGAGCACGTCAGCGCGACTGTCCACATGCCGGCACTGCGGCCTTCGAGGATGCCGGGCCAGGTGTCGTCGACCTTGACGCAAGCGGCGACGTCGCTGATGCCCAAGGCGATCACGTTAGCCAGAGCCTGGGCCGGGTGTGGGCGGCCATTGGGCACTTCGTCGGTTGCTACCACGTGGTCGGCGACGTAGCCATTGTGGCGCGCCAGTTCCACCACTTTTTCCATAACGACAGCCGGATAACCCGAACAGGACCCGATTTTCAAACCCTGGTCGCGCAGCGCATCGATGGCGTTCAAGGCGCCAGGAATCAGCGCCGAGTGCAGGGCAATCTTCTCGATTTGCAGCGGCATGAAACGCTCATAAAGCGCTGTGACGTCTTCATCGGTCGGTAAGCGATCAAACACCGCACGGTACCGTTCGGCAATCTGTGGCTGGTTGCATAACGTGCGGATGTGGTCCCACTTACCCATACCCATGGGGCCGCGCGCTTCCTCCAGAGAAACCGCTACGCCAAACTCGGCAAAGGCCTCGACAAAAATTTGCGTAGGGGCGAATGAACCGAAATCTACGACGGTGCCTGCCCAGTCCAGGACCACGGCTTGCAGTTGAGCAGGTTGTTTGTAATGCATGGTGAATCTCCACTTTTGGGTAGGGGAAGACCGTCCCTCTCACCAGTGAGAAGTAGGGTTATCGATTGTTAAAGTGCGCTACAGAATCAGATGACAGGTGTTGAACTAGCGTCGAACAACTCCGCGATCATCGGCCGGTTTCTGCGAATACCGAGGCAGCACAAGTGGTAGTCGATGGAAAACGGGTGATTTACAAACGTGATCGGTTTTGTACCTGGGGTTTCGGCGTATTCGACGGCAGCGACAAAACCTATGCCGATGCCCTTGGCGATGGCATGAACAATGGCTTCCCGGCTGTTCAACTGCATCACACAGTTCAGCGAGACGTCGAGGCGCTTGCAGCTTTCCTCCACCAACTGGCGAGTGCGTGAACTTTTTTCCCGAAGCACCCACCTCTCGTTGCTGATCTGCTCGACGTGTACCTCTTTTTGACTTGCCCAGGGATGGTCTTCGCGCACAACGGCAATGATCGGATAGCGCCGGTAAAGTTGCGTATCAAAACGCTGGTCAAATTCGGACAGCGCCAGAATCGCCACATCAATGTCGAAATTGAAGAGCCTGTCCAGCGTCTCCTTTTCAGGGGAAAACGAGGTCTCGAGTTCGATGTCCGGGTGCCGCTGCATCAATTCGTACGTCAGGTTCATCGCAATGGGCGGGGAAACCGCCCCCAAGCGCAACATACCTATCTTGCGCTGCTTGAAGCTTTTCAAAAGTTGCACGGCTTCATCCTCTTGGCCGAACAGGCCCTGGGTGATCGCATAAAGCTTGTGTCCTGCCGAACTCATTTCGATAAAGCGGCCGCGACGATGGAACAGTTCTACGGAAAACTTCTTTTCCAGCGCGTTGACCTGCTCACTGACCGTCGGTTGGCCGACGCTCAGGTACTCGGCAGCGAGGGTGAAACTGCCGGTCTTCGCTACCGCATGAAAAGATCGAAGCCACTTGTGGTACTGGTACATAGAAGATCCTGTTCCTGAGCCGCAACCTATGATTCAAGCCTCTAAACCTTGTACTCAGCGCCTGATGAACAGCGCAACCACCGCGCTGCAAAGGCACGCGGTAGTGACCACAAGGAAGATCAACGACGTATTGCCGGTACTGTCGAGCATACTGCCGATCAGCGGTTCCGCCAGGCCCGCAAACAGATAGGACGAAAAGTTCATGACGCCGGTTGCCGTGCCAGCACGTTTTGCTCCGACCAGGTCAGGGCAGAGCGCCCAGAAACTTGACGCAGGGCCGTAAACAAAGAACCCGCAGAGGAATAACGCGATAAGACCAGTGGCGCTGTGTGGCGCAAGCGTCCACATCCACAGGCTGGTGGCGGCACCGAGCACCATGTAGAGCATGATTGCCAGGTAGCGTTTGGAACCGAACAGTTTGTCCGAAATCCAGCCATTACTCAGCGCGCCGATAGCCATGCCTACCGGCAGGGCAACAGTGATCCACTTTGGATCGATCATGCTGTCGCCGCTCTTCCAGTTGGCACCCAGAAAGTGAACAGGTACCCAGACGATCAGGCCATAGCGAGCGGCGTTCTGGAAACCCAGGGACACGGCGGCAATGATCAAACGAAAGTTTTTCAGGACGGCTTTATAGCGTTGCGCAGAGGTCTCGACTTCGCCATGGGCCACTTCGTGATTTTTGTCATCGGCATTCGCTACACCGGTGTCTGCGAGCGGCTCGAAGCCCATATCCTGTGGGCGTTCCCGCGCCACCAGGTAGAAGATTATCCCGCCCGCCAGCATCAGCAGCACGGGCAACCGAAAGATCCAGCGCCACTCCAGATGCATCACCTCAAGCACCACGATCGAAGTCACGTAAGAGAGGACCGAGGCGCAACCGGCGGCGAACACGTATAAGCCATAGACCTTGCCGCGCTCGCCGGCACTCCACCAGTTGGAGATCAGCCGACTGCCCGGCGCCCACCCCAACGCCTGGAAATAACCGTTGATGCCCCAGGGCAGGATCAGTGCGGCAAAATTGCCGGCGAAGCTGGTCACCCAGTTGGCGGCGCAGGACAACACCGCACCGGCGGTCATAATGCGGCGACCGCCGTATTTATCGGCAAGGTTACCGTTGATGGCCTGGCCGATGGCATAAGCCCAAAGCATGGCGGCCGATGCCCAACCGAGGTGTTCCTTGGTAAAACCGAATTCGGCCTGGATGCCCGGAATGGCGAAACCGAAGGTTTGCCGACCGGTGTAGAAAAACAAATAACAGAACATCGCTGCCAGCAACATGCGCCATTGAGCGACTCGGAATGAGGCGGTGTGTACGGCCAGAGCAGGCATGGTTTGGGCACGATTCATGATCTTTTCCTTATTATTGTTCGCTCTCACCAGTTGGCGCCGGCGGATGCACTCTTTTGTGAGGGCAGTAGGAAATCGTCGCGGCTCGTCATGCCGCTGACAGTGCTTGTCGGGTGTTGGCAGGGCTACGCGGCTTGAGAGCCGATAAAGTTTTTGCCCCTTGCGCCCTGCATGGCGAAAAGAATCATTTGCTCGGCTTGCTCCGCCGTTACGCCATAGTCGGAAAATTCCGTTTTCACGCCCAGGCTATGCAGGAATTCACGCAACTGATCCTGAGCTTTGTCCAGGTCGTTGCCGAAAATTCGTTGAAGGGTACGGTCGCGCACTGCGTCGTGACCCCAGGCCAGTCCCAGCACCCGCGGCAATGTAAAGGAGCAGGCGATGCCATGCGGCAGGCCGTAGTGCAGTGTCATCTCGTAAGATATGGAATGGGCAAGGGCGGTTTTGGTGTTGGAAAACGCCAATCCGGCCTTGAGGGCGGCCAATGCCATGCGCGAACGCAGTTCCTTGTTGGAGAGATCACGATGCAGCAGCGGCAGGCACTCCAGGATGTCCGCAATGGCGGAGATGGCGAAGGTGTCCGAAACCGGATTGGCGTTGATGTTCCAGACCGACTCCAGCGCATGAGACAAGGCATCCAGTCCTGTAGAGACGGTGACGCCGCCAGGAACGGTCAGCATCAGCTCCGGGTCCACAATGGCGACTTTGGGCCAGGTGCATTCAAGGTGCAGCGAGTATTTTTTGTGGTTGGCCGAATCCCAGATCGTCGCCCAAGGCGTCACCTCGCTGCCGGTACCTGCCGTGGTGGGCGCCGCGATCAGTATTTTGCTGCGCGCCGGGACGAAGGGTTTGCCGGTTGCCAGCAACGCGAGCAATTCATCAAAATGCCCCGATTCAGTCCCCACGATCAACGCCTTGGCGGTATCGATGGCACTGCCGCCACCCACTGCGATGACCGCCTGGCATTCGCCGGCTTGCTGCCAGAATCGTTCATAGGTCTCACGTAGCTGGGCCACGTCAGGATTAGGCTGGACATCTTCAATCACATACACCAGACGGTCGCCCAGCAGGTCTTGAATGCGATCAACCAAACCCAGCCCACGCGCCTCGGGAAAGGTCACAAGGGCGACTTTTTGGTTTTCAGTGATGTTGGCAAGCTCAAGCAGGCTGCCCCAGCCGAATCGTGTATCAACGGGATTGTGGAATCGGGCAATCATGGCGGGTCCTTTGTTTTTGTTGTTGGAAGTGGCCCCATACTCGGGGCGCTTCAACAACAGCTCAAATCGATAGTTCGCAGGCATTAATCGGCTGAACCGATACTTGATTCAATCTGAGTGCTTGCTAGTGGCGTGTTTAGTTGTGAACGCCACGCTGGATCGCGTTGCGCAATCGACCCGACACCGCGTCAGCGACGATCACCATGAGCGTGATGACGATGATGCAGGTGGCAGTCTCCTGATACTTGAATAGTTTCAGGCTGCTCACCAGCTCAAAACCAAGCCCACCGGCACCCACCATGCCGAGTACGGTCGCCGAGCGTAAATTGACTTCGAAGCGGTAGAGGACCACTGCAATCCAGGCAGTGATGACCTGCGGCAGTACCCCAAAAACGATGACCTGCAAGGGCCGTGCGCCGGTAGCCTGGAGCGCTTCAATCGGGCCTTGGTCGATCTCCTCGATACTCTCGGCAAAGAATTTCCCAAGCATGCCCAGGCCATGCAACGCCAGCGCCAGCACGCCGGGGAAGGGCCCAAGGCCTACCGCCGAGACAAATATCAGGGCCAGAATCAGTTCATTTATGCTGCGAGCGAAATTAAGAAATTGCCGGGTCGCGTGGAAGACCAACCGGTTTTGGCTCAGGTTGCGGGCCGCGAGAAATGACAGCGGAATGGCCATCAACACGCCGAGCAATGTGCCCCAAATGGCAATTTGCAGAGTCTCCACGGCGGGCGCCAGCAGTCGAGGAAGAATGCTCAGGTCGGGTGGGACGGTGCGTGCAAGGAAATCACCAATTTGTGGCAACCCTGCCGCGAGTTCGCCCACGCTTAATTGCGCTCCCGTGGCACTCCAGTGCAGAGTCAGAATGACCGCCAGCACGATTGCGCCAGTGGACAGCCAACCACGCGGTCCGCGAGGCAGGCCCACCGTCCACAGATAACGTTGCTGTTTCATGCTCAAACCCTCAGTTGCGCGCAAGGGGTCACCCGCTCGCCCGCGCTCGCAGTGGTACCTTGGGCGTCCGTTGTCTGGCCGGGGTATATGCGCTGCAAGTCGTCTTCGGTCATGCTGGAAGCGGTACCGTCATACACAAGTTTTCCGTGGGCCAGGCCTACGATCCGGTCTCCAAACTCTCGGGCGTAATCAACCTGATGCAGGTTGCACAACACCGTGATACCCAGCTCCCGCGTGGCGTCGCGCAAATATTGCAGCACCAGGCGCGCAGTCTTTGGGTCGAGACTGGCCACCGGTTCGTCCGCCAGAATCACTTTTGGGCGTTGCGCCAGAGCACGTGCGATGCCCACGCGTTGCATCTGCCCCCCGGAGAGCGAATCGGTCCGTTCGCGGGCTTTATGCGCCAGCTCGACGCGCTCCAGGCACTGCATGGCCAACGCCACGTCCTCGCGCCGAAACAACTGCATGATCGAGGTGAGCGTTGATACAGCGCCCAAGCATCCGGTGAGTACATTCTTCAGTACGCTGAGACGTGGCACGACGTTGTGGTGCTGAAAGATCATCGCCGCCTGACGTCGCAGAACGCTGGTGTCGCGGCAGGCCAGTGCGTCAATACCTGCCACTGAGAGCGTCCCTGAATCGGCTTGGACAAGTCGGTTGATACAACGCAGCAAAGTAGATTTACCCGCACCGGACTGGCCCAGCACCACCACGAATTCTCCCGCTGCCACCTCCAGGTCGATCCCACGTAAAACCGGGTTTGATCCGTAGTGCTTGGTCAGTTGGCGGATGCTGATCATTTGAGCCTCCGCAAATCGAGATCGAGCACCTTGGCGGTTTCGCGCACGACGTCGTAAGCAGCATCGGTAGTGGGCTGAAAGCCATCCAGTTGGCCCTGGTCACCCCAAGGCACATCCTTGATCGAAGCCAGGGCAGCAGCGACTTTTTGCTTGAGTGCCGGGTTGAGGTTTTGCCGCCAGACCATCGGAGACTCCGGGATCGGACGAGAACTCCACACCACTTGGAATTCATCCTGCTTGACCAGTCCTCTGGCGACGGCGTTGGTCAGAATGCGGTCGGCGACTGCGGCTGCATCCACCTTCCGGTTGGCTACCGCGAGGATGCTTGCGTCATGGGAACCGGAGAAAATTACCCGCGAAAACAATGTTGCGGGATCAAAACCAGCCTGTTCCAGTCCAGCTTTGGGGAACAGATGACCAGAAGCAGAGCTGGGGTCGACAAACGCGAAGGTGTGATTCTTGAGATCTGACAATTCGTGAATGCCGCTGTCCTTGCGAGCAAGGATCAAGCTCTTGTAGGCGCTCTGCCCCGTTTTTTTGGTGACGGCTACCGCGAACGCTTCAACGTCTGCGACCGACGTTGCCAGAACATAGGAGAAAGGGCCGAGGTAGGCCACGTCCAGTTTGCCTGCACGCAGTGCTTCGATGATGCCGTTGTAGTCCGTGGCGACAAAGGGTTCGACTGGCATGCCCAGTTTGGCCTCAAGGCTGCTGAGCACTTGCTTGCTCGATTCGATCATCGCTTGGGAGTCTTCCGACGGGATCAGGCCAATTCTCAATTTTTCGTTCGCTCCCGCTTGGCAGACCGCGCTTATCGAGAGGCAGGCAATAGCGGCGATACGCAAGAATCTGGAGAAATTATTCATGGCATTCCAGGCAGTTGGTGGGAGTGGCCTCAGGCTAGAAATGTCACGTGACAGTCATACGATCAATTCAATATAGGTTTTCGCAGCTAAGTATTGATGGAGTCTATGGATGTCGACCGCCAAGATGCGTGCCTTCCTCGCCGTGGCACGTCACGGTAGTTTCAGTGCCGGCGCGCGGGCACTTGGGCTCAGCCAACCTACGCTCACCACACAAGTCCAGAGCATGGAGCGGCAATACAATCTAGAGCTGTTCCACCGTCGCGGGCGGCGCATTGAGTTGTCCGATGTCGGCCGGCAATTACTGCCAATTGCTCAGGCAATGGCTGCGCTGGATCTGGACGCGCACAACCTGCTGCGAGACTCCGGCCGGCTTGACAGTGGTCAGCTCAAGCTAGGGGCGGTGGGGCCTTTCCATGTAATCGAGATGGTCGACAACTACCTTCAGCAGCATCCTCGCATCGATGTTTCGATACGGGTTGGCAATTCGGCGCAGGTGCTGGCTGATCTTGAGAATTACGTGACGGATATCGCGGTACTTGCCGGACGGCACGATGATCCAGGACTCTGCGCCGTGCATTACGCACGTCACGCCATCATCCTGTTTGCCCACCATGAGCATCCTTTCGCAGAACGCGATTCAGTACGACTTGAGGAGTTGGAGGGGCAGCGGCTGTTGCAACGAGAGCCCGGTTCCACAACTCGTCTGGTCCTGGAACAGGCCTTGATGGCGGCGCAAGTTGTGCCGCGCATCGCCATGGAAATCGGCAGTCGCGAGGCACTGCGTGAAGCCGTCGTGCGTGGGATCGGGCTGGGGGTGGTATCTGAAGCGGAGTTCATCGCCGATCCGCGTATTCGCACGATCCGCATCGAAGGGGATCCGCTCTACACCGAAACCTTTCTTTATTGCTTGGCTGAGCGTCGCTCCAGTCGACTGATCACATCATTTTTTGATGTGGTTCTTTCGGCGGAGGTGAACAGCTCACATTAGTTTGCCGAGTATTGAACGTCCGCTTTTCGCCGACTCCTTTATTGATCCCCTATCGGATAATGCTCAATCCGACACGCATAACTATTGCCATCGCCCTTACACACCCCATCCAGATACCGATAGTCAACCCGCACCGACTGTCCCTTTTTAGGCCACTGTCGCCGTGGCAGCGGGTTTTGATAATCAGGTTTTTCCGGAATGAACGTGACAGTCGCCCCAACTTCAGGGCATTCCACGGTGTTTGATACCGGGCTGACTTTCAGGATTCGGGCCTGTAGCTGGGGAGAGGGTTGTTTCAATACATCGGTAACCAGCAACTCCAGACTGCAAATTTGCCATGCGGCGGCGTGTACGGAGTCGCACATTACTAAGAGCGTTAAGGCAAACAGCACCGAGGGCGTGACACGGTTTTTCATGATTGCGTTTGCCTGCCTTGGACGCATCGAATCATCGGGCGATTAAATCTCTTCGGTGTCGAGCGACACGTTGATGTAGAAGAACTTTATATCGGGCCACAATTCGCGCTGGTTGATGGGCGTTTCCTCAGAAGCCATGACGAAGCTATACCCGAGATCTGTTTTTTTATCGCGATAAAAATAGGGCATGGAGTCCCAGACGCAGCAGTAAAACTTGAGTGGGGGCAGGGCAAAGCGTTGGGTCATGTAGCGCTCGGCCTTGAGCGCGTCAGCACCGGTTACGCGGTACTCGGCAACCAAGGGTTTTCCCTGTCGGTCCGTGGCTTGAGTGCATTGCAGAAATTCTACAAAGGCAGGTTTGTCACTCATCTTCGCCAGAAAATCCTCGCAGCCGGTTGCCGCGCTTGCCCAGCTCGACAGCGTGCACAGGACGAGTAAAAGCAGTCCGCGAATAAATCTGTTCACGTCTTCTCCGTCTTCTCCGTCTTCACTTTCTGCGCCAAATCCCCTGTCACCCCCGCCGTGATCACCCCGGCGCCCGGAGCCAGGTGAGTGACGGTGCTCGTCACGCTGGTGGTGATGTTGCGCGTATACGCATCAATCGCCACGCCCCCGCGCATATGCGCCGAGACCATTTGCGGCGAGATGACGCTGCGGGTGATGGTGGAGCTGACGGTGCGGAACAGGTTACCCAGGGCCGATACGATGGAGATGATGGTGAGGGCGGCGAAGGGAATGGACAGCCACATGACGCTCATCTTGAACAGCGCATGTTCGGTGGAGTAGCCGTTGAGGCTGCGGCAGTAGAGCACCGAGGCGATCAGGTAGGCGCCGGCCAGCGCCGCGATGGCCATGGGGTCGCGGATGTCGAAGGCCAGGCGTGCGCACAGCAGGCCGTAGATCACCAGGCTGGCAAGCACATCCGGGAGCAGGCTTTTCAGACCTTCCAGGGCTTTGGAGATGTTGTAGATCACGAAGCCGATGATCACGATCCAGCCCAGCACGGGAATGATGCCGATGGCCATGACGAGTATTGAGAGCAGCAGGCTTTTGATGATGCCGTGGTGCAGGTTGTGCCTGATCAGGTAGAAGACGAAGTAGCCGAAGGAGAACAGCGCGATTAACGCGAGGGAGCCCAACGCGGCTTCACGCGGGAGAAAAAAACTCAGGCCGCCCACCACCATCATGAAGGCCAGGCAAAGGTAAGCACTTTTGTTCATCGATGTTCGTCCGTGATCGGGAAGCAACCCGGGTGTTGTTCCGTTGGGCGTGCATGCTACTAATTCGCCATTACTTTTGTCGAGTTCGGCGGGATTAGGCAATAAATCAGCAGGATGGGGTCATCGGCCATGACGGCCCCGGTCTTATCCTGTGGGCAACGCGGTGCAACGCAACCGCCAGGATTGCTGAACGGTCGGTGATCAATGGATTGCCACTGTCATCCACTTGAACGATTCAGCACCTACGCTACTCCTCTGATATTCAACATCCGACTCAAAAGGCGATCGCAATGACCAAGACTTACAGCTACGCCGCGAAAGACCCCAAGGATTCGCTCAAACCTTTCACCTTCGAACGTCGCGCCCCGGGCGCCGATGATGTGCAGATCGATATCCTCTATTGCGGCGTGTGCCATTCGGACCTTCACACCGTGAAGAACGAGTGGCACAACACGTTGTATCCCTCCGTACCGGGCCATGAAATTGTCGGTCGGGTGACCGCCGTTGGCGCGAATGTCAGCAAGTTCAAGGTGGGCGATCTGGCGGGCGTTGGCTGCATGGTCGACAGCTGCCAGCACTGTGCGTCGTGCGCCGAAGGCGAAGAGCAATACTGCGAGAGCGGCTTCACCGGCACGTACAACGGCCCGGTGTTTGGCGGCGAAAACACTTTCGGCGGCTACTCGGACAATATCGTGGTCAAGGAGAAGTTCGTCCTGCGCATTTCCCATGACAACACTAACCTGGCCGCCGTCGCGCCGCTGCTGTGTGCCGGCATCACCACCTATTCGCCTCTGCACCACTGGAAGGTCGGGCCAGGCAAGAAAGTCGGCGTGGTCGGCCTCGGTGGCCTCGGGCACATGGCGGTGAAGATCGCCCATGCCATGGGCGCGCATGTGGTGCTGTTCACCACGTCGCCGAACAAGCGTGAAGACGGTCTGCGCCTGGGCGCCGATGAAGTGGTGGTGTCGAAGAACCCGGATGAAATGGCCAAGTTCGCCAACACTCTGGACTTCATCCTCAACACCGTGGCGGCGCCCCATGATCTGGACGCGTTCCTCAATCTGCTCAAGCGCGATGGCACGATGACGCTGGTCGGCGCGCCGGACAGTCCGCATCCGTCGCCGTCGGTGTTCAACCTGATCTTCAAGCGCCGCAGCCTGGCCGGTTCGTTGATCGGCGGGATTCAGGAAACCCAGGACATGCTGGATTTCTGTGCCAAACACGGGATTGTCTCGGACATCGAGATGATCAACATCCAGGACATCAACCAAGCCTATGAGCGCATGCTCAAGGGCGATGTGAAATATCGCTTTGTGATTGATATGGACAGCCTGAAGAAAGAAGCCAACGCTGCTTGATGGATCGCCCCTCGGGTTTGACCCGAGGGGCCTTTCAGCCTCCCCGCAAAAGATTCTCCCTATCACGCCCTAACACTGCCGCTATTAGCAGTCCTCCCCAGACGGTCTAGTCTTACCGTTGCGCTGGCGTACGCTGGCCGATTAATACCTGATAACGAGATAAGAAAGAGTCACAGGCTTGCCGTGGGCCCGTGTGCTGGCGGATCGTTCGCCAAACCCCTGAGTTCCCGTGTGGCCACACAGAGCAGTTGATCGAACTGCCAGGCCCAGCAGCCTATGTCTTTGATTTCGCTCATTGCTATTGCAGGCCTAGCCGGGCCGGGTAGCTGGATGAACACGACCAAAGGTAGCTATTACATGGCAACTGAATCGAAATGCCCGTTCAATCACGCCGCTGGCGGTGGCACGACGAACCGCGACTGGTGGCCGAACCAACTGAACCTGAAGATCCTGCACCAGCACTCGACCCTGTCTGATCCCCTGGATGAGGGCTTCAATTACGCCGATGCCTTTAAAAAACTCGATTTTGCCGCAGTGAAGGCGGACCTGAATGCGCTGATGACCGACTCGCAAGACTGGTGGCCGGCGGATTTCGGTCATTACGGGCCGTTTTTTATCCGCATGGCCTGGCATGCCGCCGGCACCTATCGCACCGGTGACGGGCGGGGCGGAGCCGGGTCCGGGCAGCAACGTTTCGCGCCGCTCAACAGTTGGCCGGACAACGTCAGCCTCGACAAGGCGCGCCGGCTGCTGTGGCCGATTAAGCAAAAATATGGGCAAAACATTTCCTGGGCCGACCTGATTGTCCTCACCGGCAACGTCGCACTCGAATCCATGGGCTTCAAGACCTTTGGTTATTCCGGTGGACGCGCTGATGTCTGGGAGCCGGACGAAGACGTGTACTGGGGCTCGGAAAACAAATGGCTGGGCGGCGACACCCGCTATGACAAAGGGCAGAAACCGGTGCAAGCGCCCGGCGATGTGCCACTCGTGGCCGAGCCCGGAAGAAATGAGGACAGCCGTACCGATCACGGACGCAATCTGGAAAACCCGTTGGCCGCTGTGCAAATGGGCCTCATCTACGTCAACCCTGAAGGCCCGGAAGGCGAGCCAGACCCGGTCAGGTCCGCCATCGACATCCGCGAAACCTTTGGCCGCATGGCCATGAATGACGAAGAAACCGTGGCGCTGATCGCCGGTGGGCCACGCCTTCGGTAAAACCCACGGCGCCGGGCCTGCCGACAACGTCGGGGCCGAACCGGAAGCGGCGGGCCTCGAACAACAAGGCCTGGGCTGGAAGAACAGCTTCGGCACCGGTAAAGGCCCCGACACCATCACCAGCGGCCTGGAAGTGACCTGGACCACCACACCGACCCGGTGGAGCAACAACTACCTGGAAAACCTGTTCGGCTTCGAGTGGGAGCTGACCAAAAGCCCGGCTGGCGCGCATCAGTGGACGCCGAAAAACGGGGCGGGCGCGGGGATTATTCCGGACGCGTTCGATCCGGCGAAACGGCGTAATCCAACCATGCTGACTTCGGACCTGGCGCTGCGTTTCGACCCGATCTATGAACCGATTTCCCGGCGTTTCCTGGCCAATCCCGACCAGCTCGCCGACGCGTTCGCCCGCGCCTGGTACAAATTGATCCACCGTGACATGGGCCCGCTCTCGCGCTACCTCGGCCCGGAAATGCCCGCCGAAGAATTGCTGTGGCAAGACCCGATCCCGGCGCTCGACCATGAAGTGGTCAACGACAGCGACATCGCGGCACTCAAGGGCAAACTCCAGGCCTCGGGGCTGAGCGTCTCGCAACTGGTGTCGACGGCTTGGGCGGCGGCTTCGACCTTCCGTGGCTCCGACAAACGCGGCGGCGCCAACGGTGGACGCCTGCGCCTGGAACCACAGAAGTCCTGGCAAGCCAACCAGCCTGGGCAGTTGGCGAGCGTGCTGGCGAAACTCGAAAGCATCCAGCGCGAGTTCAACAGCGGCGGCAAGAAAATCTCCCTGGCCGACCTGATCGTGCTGGCCGGCAGTGTGGGTGTCGAACAAGCCGCGAAAAATGCCGGCCACAGCGTGACCGTGCCATTCACGCCGGGGCGGATGGACGCCTCGCAAGAGCAGACGGATGTGGAATCGTTCGGCTTCCTCGAACCCATAGCCGACGGCTTCCGCAACTACCTCAAAACCCGCTACCGCGTACCGGCCGAGGCGTTGCTGATCGACAAGGCGCAACTGCTGACCCTCACCGCGCCCGAAATGACCGCGCTGATCGGCGGCCTGCGGGTGCTCAACACCAACGTCGGCCAGACCAAACACGGCGTCTTCACCCAACGGCCGGAAGCGTTGACCAACGACTTCTTCACCAACCTGCTGGACATGGGCGTGGAGTGGAAGCCGACGTCGGAGGCTCAGGAAGAGTTCGAAGGACGCGACCGCAAGACCGGAGCAGTGAAATGGACCGCGACCCGGGTTGATCTGGTCTTCGGCTCGAATGCGCAGCTGCGGGCGCTGGCGGAGGTGTATGCCAGCAGTGATGCGAAGGAGCGGTTTGTGAAGGACTTTGTGGCCGCGTGGGTCAAGGTGATGAACCTGGATCGGTTCGACGTGAAGTGATGTAAACGGCGAGAGAGCCCGCTGAATCAGCGATGGTCAGCGGGTTTTCTTTGCTCCGTGTTCACGCACACCTGTAGGAGCAAAGCTTGCTCGCGAAAGCGGCGTGTCAGTCGAAATCTATGTTGGATGTGCCGCCGTCTTCGCGAGCAAGCTTCGCTCCTACACAGAGCGCAGTGATCTGATCCGTATTTTCTCGCGCCATCTGCCTCTGTAACGAGATCAGCCACAGTCCCACAATGCCTCACCGGCCCGGCCGCCTGGGATCAACACATCTCACTGCGCCTGTTGCGCCGCAAACTCAAGTAGTAGGAGGCCTTATGGCTAAGATGGCGTTTTTCCTGGGTGGGTTTCTGGTGCTGACTGTCTTGATTGGTGCCTTGGCCACGATCTCTCCAGTGTGAGAACAAAAAAGCCCGCTGAACCGGTGACGGTGAGCGGGCATTTTTGTGGGTGGATTTCGGGTTACTCGTCGCCGTACATCAACGCCAGTTGGCTGATCCACTCGTCAGTCGCCGCGTACCGCACGAAATAGGCGTTCTTTTCTGCTGCGTTCAAACCGCTGAAAAACGGCAGGAAGTAGCCGTCGTTGTAGTACCCGTTCGCCCCTTGCATCGCGCCGCCCCACCACGCAGGGTTGTACCCCTCGAACGCGACCCATGGCGCAGGCACGGCGAAACGTTCACGACGAATGCTGTCGAGGAAGTCGACGCTATTTGTCACCAGCCGCACGTGGGTGGCATTGAAGGCTTCGTCGGATAGGAGACAGAGCAGGCGATGGGTTTTTTCGGTGTTTGCGTATTGCTTGACCACCGCATCGTTGAACGGTTTTTGCGTCTCGTAGTGGAATGCTGATTCCACGAGCGCCCAAAAATGATGGGCGTCTTCCTTGTCGATTAAAAACGAACAGTAGTAGGCCGGGACAGCGATGTTCTCCAGGGATACCGCTGGCGGATAGTCAGCCGGAAGGCGTGCCAGAGGCTCGGTAAAAACAACCTTCAATTCGTCCCGGGAATACCCGACGACCTGTTCCTTTGGGGCGGGCCTTGCGAGGGCTTTGAAACGACTGAAAAGACTCACTGCTTACCTTCGATCCTTCTAATTTCCGCTGTGGCGGCTGAGTAAACCTGTGGCAAGGGAGCTTGCTCCCCCGCCACAGGCGGGCGTTCTATCTAGTTGCCGTCCGCCACGTTGCGCTCAATCTCATCAATTTTGCGCTGCAGCTCTTCGGCATCCTGCTCTTTAACCCGGGTTGAGGACGGCGTGATGGTTTCATCCACGCCTCGGGTATCGCTGTCCTCGTCCTCAAGATCCCGCTCAACCACATTGACGGGTTTGCCAGATGTATCGGTGGGCATTGCTTTCGATTCATTGTTCATTTCGCATACCTCCATGGGCCTAATCATTGGAGGCGCTGATATCGCCGGAGTTCGAGATTTCTACAGTTCACTCTCGCGCCAGCGTCGCGCCTGGACGATCAGCGCCGGTGCAAAGTGCAGCATTACCATGCGCACCAGATGATGGGTCAGGATAAACACCACATTCAGCCCGCCACTGAACGCGACGATGGCGATGGTTTCGATGGCGCCGGGCATGTAGGCCATCCACAGCGACAGCGGATCGCTGCCCAGCACCCGCGAGGCCGCCACGGCGAAGGCGGCGGCGATGAGGATCATCAGGGCGACGGACATCACCCCGGAGCGGCCATGGCGTACCAGGTCCGGCAGGGAAATGTCCTTGAATTTCGAGCCGATCAGCACGCCGAGGATGACCGTGGCGAAATTGACGCTCCATGACGGCATCTGGAACTCAGCCAGCCAGCCCAGCTTGAGGTAGGTGCCCGTGGCGACAATGGCGGTCAGCATGAACGGTGCCGGGACGCCAATGCGCAGCAGCAGGCGACCGACGCCGATGCACACGGCGATCAGCGACAGCACGGTCAGCAGGGTGCTCGCGACCAGCGGGGTGTCTTCGGCGAGGACCAGGCTGGTTTGCGCAGGGATGAGGAAACTGACCAGCACGGTGATCGACAGCAGTCGCACCAGGTGCACGACGATCACTTTGCTGGACGCGCGCTCGGACTCCAGCAAGTCGAACACCGCAGCGAGGGCACCGGGGTAGACGGCGAGCAGTGAGTCCTTGAGGTTCCAGCCCGACACCTTGAACAGCCAGAAACCGGCCACGCTGATTTGCACGGCCAGGCACAGAAACAGAAAGCCCAGGCTCGGCAACAGGGCGGCGGCGGTGTGGCTGTCCCAGGCTTTGAACATCAGGCCGGTGGCGATCCCCAGCACCACTTGCACGTAACCGAGGCCCAGGGGCAGGGTGGGCGCAACGTTCAGGTTGCTGACGATCAGCGCTGTCGCGAGTATCGAGCCGAGCAACAGGCCATGGGGAACGCCGGCAGATTGCAGCGCCGCGCCGACGCCCGTGGCGATCAGCAAACACAGGAGGGTTTTCATGAGTCGTCCTTGAGTCTAGTTGTTACCCAATGTTTCAAACCATGCACGTTCTCCCATTTACCGCGTGCAGCGTCAAGCAGAAGGCGCTGCCTCCGGCCGATCTGTATGTTCAATCGGTTTCGATGAGGGCGTCAAAAATGCGCTGGTTTTAAGGGCCTCTTCGCGGGCAAGCCTCGCTCCTACAGGTTTTGTGGTGGCCGCGGGATTTTTGAACACCGCGAAACCCAACGCCTGATTTATTGCCCGCTAAACACCGCCCCCCTGCGCTCGGCAAACGCCGCCAGCCCTTCGCCAAAATCGGCACTCTCACACGCCTGTCGTCGCAACTCGGCAATCTGCTCCATCGCCTGCACCGGCAGCGGTTGCAGGTCTTCCAGAATCCGCAGCTGTTCCTTCACCGCGGCCACCGCCAGCGGTGCCTTGGCGGCGATGCCTTGGGCCATGTCCAGCGCCGTCGCTTCCAGTTCAGCGCTATCGACCAGTCGATTAATCACGCCGAAGCGTTCGGCCCGCTGGGCATCGAGTTTCTGCGCGGTGAAGAACATTTCCTTGAGCACATGAATCGGCAAATTATTGAAGAACCGCAGCAAGCCGCTGGTGGTGTACGGCAAGCCGATGTTCACCGGGGTCATGGCGAAACTGGCGCTGTGATCGGCCACCACCAGGTCGCAACTCATGGCCAGATCCACCGCGCCGCCCCACACGGAACCTGAGATCAGCGCGATGACCACGCCGGGGTAGGCGCGAATTCGGCGCAGCACTTGTTCGAGGGGCTTGCCGTAGGCAATGGGGTCGCGGTCATGTTGCAGTTCGCGAATATCGTGGCCGGCGCTCCACACCGGTTGCCCGACTTCGCCGCCGAGAATCACCACGGGGATGCGGCGGGCGGCGAGGGCGACGAGGCTTTCGTTGAGGGCATTGAGCAATTGGGCGCTAAGGGCATTGCGGTGGGTGGGATTACTAAAGACCAGTCGGGCGATGCGCTCATCGACGTGGTGGACGGTGACGGTCGAATTCATTGGGCAGTTCCTGTGGCGTGTGTGGGTGAATCGTTGGTGTCCTGGAACACCACGTTGGCGGCGAGCAGTGCGTTGATCGAAGCGTTATCGAAACCCGCCTCGCGCAGCACTTCAAGGGTGTGTTCGCCGAGCAGCGGCGGTGGGCGGCTGGCGGCGCTTTCGGTGGCGCTGAACACCGGCGTCACCACTTGGCGCACGGCGCCGAGGGTCGGATGCGTAACGATTTCGGTCAGTTGGCTGTGCAGCACTTGCGGGTCGTCGAATACTTCGTCGAGGGTGTTGATCGGGCCAGCGGGCAGGCCGGCTTCAATAAACAGCTCGGTCCACGCGTGTTTGCTGCGGGTTTTCAGACGGCTTTCGAGGATCGCTTTCAATTCTTCCCGACGCTCGACCCGCGCCTCATTGCTGGCGAAACGCGGATCGTCCGGCAGCGACGGCAAGTCGAGCAACACGCACAAGCGGCCCCACATGGCCGAGGTGATGGGTGCCAGATTCAGCGGGCCGTCCAGCGTCTGGAACACGCCATACGGCGCGATCACTGAATGCGCATTGCCGGTGCGGCGCGGCACGTCGCCGAGGCTGAGATAACGCTGGCCGTGCACACTCAATAACCCGACCAGACTGGCCAGCAACGAGGTGCTGACATGCTGGCCGCGCCCGGTCGTCGAGCGCTCCAGCAGGGCGGCCAACACCGCCGTCACCAGCCACATGCCCGAGGTCAGATCGCCAATCGCGGTGCCGGTGCGGGTCGGGTCGCCGTCGACAAAACCGGTCAGGCTCATCAGTCCCGAATAGCCTTGGGCGATCTGGTCGAAACCCGGCCAACGGCTCATCGGCCCGTCGGCACCGAACGCGTTGATGCTGCCGAGAATCAGCCGTGGATTGCGCGCACTGAGCACGTCGTAACCGAGGCCCATGCTCTCCAGCGTGCCGGGTTTGAAGTTCTCGATCACCACGTCGGCGTCGTCGATCAGGCGCTGGATCGTGGCCAGGCCTTCGGGGTGGCGGAAGTCGATGCACATCCCGCGTTTGTTGCGGTTGCACGAGAGGTAATAAGTGCTGACGCCACGGTCGAACGGGCCCCAGGTGCGGCTCATGTCGCCGCTCGGGCCGGGCTCGATCTTGATCACGTCGGCGCCGAGGTCGGCCAGCACCATGGTGCAAAACGGCCCCGAGAGTGCGCGGCTCAGGTCGACAATCTTGATGCCTTGCAAAGCTTGCATGGGATTCTCCAGTGAATGAAGTCTATTGCGGCAAGGTCTGGTCGCGGGTTTCCACGGCAAACGGCAGGATCAGTATGCCGGCGACAAACGCGGCGGCTGTCCAGGCGATGGGCGCACCGAGGGAGCCGTGCCAGTGGATCGCGGCCGCCAGCAGGAAGTTGACCCCGGCGCCGATAAAGCGCCCGACCGAGGCATTGAAGGCGAACGCCGTGGCGCGGATGCGGGTCGGGTATTGCTCGGGCAGCCACAGTGAGAAAATCGCGAAGTTGCCGCCGAAGAAACCGAGGAACACCAGCGACACCATGAACAGGTGCAGGCCGTCGTCCATGTAGAACACCCAGCCGAACGCGACGACGATTGAGGCGGCCATGCCGGCAAAGTAGATGCCCAGCGCCTTGCGCCGTCCGACGCGCTCCGCCAGCCATGGCGCGATCAGGCAGCCGAGGATGGTGCTCAGGGACAGGATCGCCGCCCCGATGGAGGCCAGGTGCACGGCGCCGACGTGGTCGATGCCGGCGCGGGTCGCCAGGGTGACTACGGCGGTGGCTTCGTACACCGAACCGGCCCACAACCCGACGATGGCGACACCGACCAAGGCTGAGCTGGTGAGCGTGCGACGACGAAACGCCGGAGCGAAGATCTCCAGCCAGGAGCTATGCACTTTCGGCTCTGTGGCTTCGATGATCACCTTGCGCGGCTCTTTGACTTTGAGCGCGGTATAAATCGCCACGAACGCCGGGAACAGCCCGCACAGGAACATTACCCGCCAGCCATACGTGGCGCCGACCGTGTAGTTGAGCAACGCGGCAATAAAGAAGCCCAGGTAGTAGCCGGTTTGCAGGTAGCCCGCGCCCATCTTGCGTCGGTCTTCCGGCCAGCACTCGGCCACATACGTGCCCGCCAGTGCCCACTCGCCGCCAACGCCGATCCCGGCAATCAGCCGAAACGCCGCCAGTTGCCAGATGTTCTCGGAGAACGCCGCCGCGCCGGTAAACAGCGAGTACACCAGGATGCTCGCGGCCAGCATCTTCACCCGGCCAAAGCGGTCGGCCAGCGGCCCCCAGATAAACGACAAGCCCCAGCCGATCAGAAACAACCCGAACAGCAAAGAACCGTACATGGCGATATTGGCGGGGGTGGCGGTGATGCCGGAGTTGGGCAGCAACTCGGTCATGGCCGGGATCAGCACGAGGGCGAAGATCACGGAGTCGACGCCATCCAGGACCCAGCCCAGGTAGACCGTCCAGAAGCCGCGAATCTGCTCGCGGCTCAGGGGCGTCTTGATCGGTTTTTCCCGTGTTGCAGATGCAGTCATTGCTCTAGACATGGCGATCTCCCAGTGACCTTGTTCAGGCCTATGGAAACGCGACGCGGCAGTGGCGGCCGGTGGCGCTTCGTTTGTTATGAGACGAGTCTAGGCGTCGTATCTCATAAACTAAAAATATGATATTCCTCTGGTCCCAACGGAAAATCCGATGGCTTTGGAGAGGCTCATGGACCTGCGCCAATTGCGCTATTTCATCAAGGTGGTCGAGTGCGGCACCATCACCCGCGCCAGTGAAGCGCTGCACATTGCCCAGCCGGCGATCAGCCAGCAGATGCGCAATCTGGAGCAGGACATAGGCATGCAATTGCTCGAACGCAGCGTCCACGGCGTGGTGCCGACGGCGGCGGGGCGCACGTTATATCGGCATGCCATCGAATTGCTGCGCCAGGCCGACGGCACTCAGGAACTGCTGCGCCAGGACGCCGAGTTTCCCCAAGGCAAAGTCTCGGTGGGCATGCCGTCGAGTACTGCGCGGATGCTGGCGATCCCCCTGGCGCGCACCATTCGCAGCCGTTATCCGGGGATCAAACTGGAGTTGATCGATGCGCCAAGCGCCGAGCTTGGCGGCCTGATCACCGTAGGGCGCGTGGCGTTGGCGGTGAACGTCGATGTGGTCGAGCGCCGGGGCGTGGTGTCGCAGCGGCTGCTGACTGAAACGTTGTACCTGGTGGCGTGGCCGGAATTTTCGTTGCCTGATGGCCCGGTATCGATTGAGGCCTTGGCGAAGATGCCGCTGGTGCTGCCCTGTGCGCCGAATACGATTCGCAGTCGGGTCGAGTCAGCGTTTCAGGAGGCTGGCCTGCACTGTGAGGTAGAGTTTGAAGCCAACTCCACCGACCTGCTGTTCGCGGCGGTCAAGGCCCGACTCGGCGTGACCATCCTGCCGTGGGCGGCGGCGCATGCCGAGCTGGAGCAGCACAAGTTGAAACTGGCCAGGATCGACCATCGACTGTTCACCCGGGAGTTGTCGCTATGCTGGCATGACACGGCAGTGCAGAGCAACGCGGTGCAGAAGGTCAAGGCGACCATTTTTGAATTGTTCGACGGGTTTGGGCGCCAACCGGGGTGGGCGGATGGGCGGTGATAAGCAGTGGGTTTTTGTGTGTGTTTGAGGGCCTCTTCGCGGGCAAGCCTCGCTCCTACAGGTTTTGTGGTGGCCGCGGGATTATCGAACACCGCGAAACCCTGTAGGAGCGAGGCTTGCCCGCGAAGACGTCAGCCCAGACACTCAAAATTCCTGATCAACTGTACTCATCATGCCGCCGCCACCAAGGCCCTTGTTCATGCCTGCCCAACGGCGCCCGATCCAGCCACTGATACATCCCCCACAACCCGTCCAGCCCACGGGCATAGGTGGAATAGGTGTGATAAATCACGCCGTCCTCACGCACAAACGCACTCAACCCCGGCCGGTCCCGCGAATAGGTGGGCGCGTCGGTGCCACAGGTCGCCGCGAACTGCTCGACTGGCTCGGGGACCTGCGATTCATCCATCGCATGGCCACCGCGTTGATAGTTGTATTCGATCGTTCCTTCACGCTGCTGCGCCTCGGTGAACGACACATTGAAGTCGGCCGTGAAATCGCTGTCAGGCGCCGACGCCCAGGGAAACGTCCAGCCCATCCGCTGCCGGTACGCCAGCAGTTTCGCCAACGGTGCGCGGGACACGGCCATCAGCGTCACGTCGTGGTGCGCCAGGTGCGTGACGATGCCGTCAAACCCATCGGCAATCGCCGAGCAGGACGGGCAGCCCGCCGTGTAATCGGGGCCGAACATGAAGTGATAGACCAATAGTTGCGAGCGCCCCTCGAACAGCGTGTCCAGCGTCGCCGGACCGTGCTCGGTGTCGAAACGGTACGCCTTGTCGACCCGCACCCAGGGCAGCGCCTGACGTTGTCGGGCGAGTTCATCGCTGCGGCGGGTCAGGTCCTTCTCGGCTTTGAGCAACTCCAGGCGCGCAGCCAGCCATTGTTCTCGTGTAGCGATCGTGTGCTTGTTCATCATGCTTGCCTCCCATCGGGGTCAGTCATCGTGAGATAGACTAAATTCGAGAATTCGGACGGTGGGAGTGACAAATGTGGCGCGATTCAGATGGATGCGCTGATCACGGCGGCGGCACGGGCGCTGGCGGCGGGTGATCCTCTCGGTGCGCTGAACCGGGTGGCCTTGCGCGACGATGCGGCAGCGCTGGCACTGCGCGGCATTGCGATGGCGCAGCTCGGTGAGCTGGTGTTGGCCAGGACGCTGGTGCAACGGGCGGCGCGGGCCTTCGGGCCGAAGGAAAGCCTGGCACGGGCGCGCTGTGTGGTCGCCGAGGCCGAGATCGCGCTGGCCTCGCGGGACCTCGGTTGGCCGGTCAAGCAACTCGACATGGCGCGGGTCACGCTTGAGGCACACGGCGATGGCGTCAACGCCGCCCATGCGCGCTATCTGGCAATCCGGCGCTTGTTGCTGATCGGGCAACTGGATGACGCCCAGCAACAACTCAGCGCACTCGACCTCGCGCCACTGCCGCCGGCCTTGCGTGCGGTACATGAACTGGTGGTGGCCGGGATCGCCATGCGCCGCGTGCAATCACAGTCGGCGCGGGCGGCGCTGACCCGGGCGCAAGAGGCCGCACGGCAAGCTGCGATCCCCGCGTTATCCGCCGAAGTCGAACACGCGATCAACCTGTTGAACACCCCGGTCGCCCGGTTGATTGCCCATGGCCAGGAGCGCCCCTTGTTACTGGACGAGGTTGAAGCCTTGCTCGCTTCAACCGTGCTGGTGGTGGACGCGTGCCGTTACAGCGTGCGCGGCGCCGGCATGTCGGTGGCGCTGGGCACGCGCCCGGTGTTGTTCGCCATCGCCCGGGCCCTGGCCGAAGCCTGGCCTGCCGACGTGTCGAGAGAAGCCCTGATCGCCCGGGCCTTTCGCCTGAAACTCAGTGACGAGTCCCATCGCGCCCGGTTGCGCGTTGAAGTCGGGCGATTACGCGCGGCCCTTGAACCGTTGGCCAGCGTGACCGCGACCCCGCGCGGCTACGCGCTGGTGGCGAGTGACGTTGTGCTGCTGGCACCACCGGTCGAAGAAAAATACGCCACGGTGTTTGCCTTCCTCGCCGACGGTGAATCCTGGTCCAGCTCGGCCCTGGCGCTGGCCCTCGGCACCAGCCAACGCACGGTGCAACGGACCCTCGACACCCTGGCGGCGGACGGCAAGGTGCAGTCGTTCGGGCGCGGACGGGCGCGGCGCTGGATGACACCGCCAGTGCCGGGTTTCGCGACGACTTTGTTACTCACGGCGCCGTTGCCCAGTGCTTAGGATCACCTCACCAACCCCGTGACGAGGAACACCTCATGAAACACTCAGCAGCCGAAATCATCCGTGAATATGGACCCTTTGCCGGTGTCGACGCCGTGCATGGCGTGAGCTGGGACGGCCAGCATGTGTGGTTCGCCAGCGGCGAAAAACTCAACGCCCTCGACCCTGCCAGCGGCCAGACCGTACGCTCGATCGATGTCACCGCCGATGCTGGGACCGCGTTCGATGGCGAGCACCTGTTCCAGATCGCCGCCGACCGCATCCAGAAAATCGACCCCAAGACCGGCCGCGTGCTCCATACCATCCCCGCCCCCGGCAACAGCGACTCCGGCCTGACCTGGGCGGAGGGCATGCTGTGGGTCGGGGAGTACCGCGACCGCAAGATCCACCAGATCGACCCCGAGACCGGCAAGATTCTGCGCACCCTCGAATCCAACCGGTTTGTCACCGGGGTGACCTGGGTCGAAGGCGCGCTGTGGCATGGCACCTGGGAGGGCGACGAGAGCGAGTTGCGCCGGGTCGACCCGGCCACCGGGGATGTGCTGGAAAGCGTGAAGATGCCGGCGGGCGTCGGTGTTTCCGGGCTTGAGTCCGATGGCGCTGACCAGTTCTTTTGCGGCGGTGGTGGGAGTGGCAAGGTGCGGGCGGTGCGTCGGCCGAAATGAGTCGTGCGCTGTTTTAAGATCAAAAGATCGCAGCCTTCGGCAGCGCCTACAGGGGAAATGCATTCCAGCCGAAGGCTGCGATCTTTGACGATTTCATGTGGGTGAAATTTCGTATGATTGGCGCTTCCTCCCGCCAGTCACAAGGATCCACCCATGGCTTTAAGCAAACGCGACCAAACCCACATCGAGCGTCGCCTGGTCGCCACTTTGACTGACGCGTGCGAGACGGCCAAAGCAGAAATCGTCGGTTTCTGCTGGCTGACCCATGAGGTCGATTACAGCGTGTTCCCTTCCAGTTTGCGGGTGATCTGGGTGTTCGATACCGAGGCGCAGAAGGACCTGGCGCTGGCCAGCGGGCAGGGCGAGCGCATGGTCGTGCTGACGGCCACCGCACTCGATGAAGCGCAGGTGCTCGTCAGCCCTGTAGCGGCTCATGTGCAGTTCGACTCAGAAGAACAATGTCAGCGCGTCAACGGCGGAAATTGGCAGCAACGCCTGGCGCGACGCCGTTCATAACTCGGCGCCAATCAACTTGAGGTACTCGGGGCTTTCAGAAATGGAATTGTGCCCCACCCCCGCAATCACCTTCATCGACGCCACACCCTGGATGAACTGGCCATAGAGCCGCACCGTGCTTGAACGGGGGATCACTTCGTCATGTTCCGCCGCGATCAACAGGGTCGGCACGCTGATGTGCGCCGCGTATTTCGCCGAATCAAACGTGTCCTTCAACAACCACTTCACCGGAAACATCGGGTACTGGCGGATGCCGAGTTCCAGCAGGCTGTTATAGGGCGTAACCAGGATCAGCCGCGCCGCCGGGCGTTGGCTGGCCAGGCGGATCGCCACGCCCGTGCCGAGGCTGCGACCGACCACGGCCACCTGCGGGTGTTCGGCGTAAACCCGGTCAAACAAATCCAGGGCATCACGGGCAATGGCCTCCTCGGAGGGCGACCCGGAACTGCCGCCGAAGCCCCGGTAGTGCAACAGGTAGATCGCCTGATCCGGGAAGGCTGCGGAAAACGAAGGCAGGTTTTGCGAGACATCCTCGGCATTGCCGCCGAAGTAGAGCAACGCCTTGGGGCCGTCGTGGGGGCGGACCGACACCTGTAAGTTTGCGTCTGCCACCGCCAACGTGAGCACGCTGTCGGGTGGGGCATAGGTGCTGGGTTGCGGGAAATAGATGAGCGCGCGCTGAAACACGAACAACGCCACGCAGAGCAGCAGGTAGAGGGCTGCAATCGATACGAGGACGTACACCAGGATTCGTGACATGAGGCTGACTTTTCTGGGAGACAACCGCAGTCTAGTCCAACGCCAGATCAAAAGATCGCAGCTTTCGGCGGCTCCTACGTGGGTCTATGTCCCCTGTAAATACCGTTTGAACCACTCCAGCGTCCGGCCCCACGCAAGCTTGGCGGCGGCCTCATCGTAGCGAGGTGTGGAGTCGTTATGAAATCCATGATTCACCCCAGGGTAAATGTAAGCCTCATAGGTCTTGCCCGCAGCTTTCAGCGCTTGCTCGAACGCCGGCCAGCCTTCGTTGATGCGGGTATCCAGTTCGCCGTAGTGCAGCATCAGTGGTGCCTTGATTCGTGGCACGTCTTTGGACTCGGGCTGACGACCATAAAATGACACCGCCGCGCCCAACTCCGGATAGGCCACGGCCGCCGCATTGACGACACCGCCGCCGTAACAGAACCCGGTGATGCCGACTTTGCCGGTGCCCGCCGCGTGATTCATCAGCCACTCGATGGCGGCGAAGAAATCGTTCATGAGTTTTTCCGGGTCGACGGTCTGTTGCAGCTCCCGGCCCTTGTCGTCGTTGCCGGGGTAGCCACCGACCGAGGTCAGGCCATCCGGGGCGAGGGCGATGAACCCGGCCTTGGCCACGCGTCGGGCGACGTCCTCGATGTACGGGTTGAGCCCACGGTTCTCGTGCACAACCACCACCGCCGGCACCTTGCCCGTGGCTTTCGCCGGGCGCACCAGGTAACCACGAACCTGGCCGTGGCCCTTGGGTGACGGGTAGGTGATGTACTCGGCGAGGATGTCCGGGTCGGTGAATTCCACTTGCTCGGCCAGGGCGTAATTTGGGCTCAGGGCGGCGAGCAGGGCGGACGCGGTCAAGCCGCCCAGGGCGAACAACGCCGCGCGGTCGAGGAACTCGCGGCGGTTGATCTGACCATGCACGTAGTAGTCGTAGAGTTCCAGCAACTCGGGGGCGAAGTCTTTGGCGGTCAGACGGCTCATTGGCGTGCTTCCTGTCGATGCTTGCTAGGCATTGGCCACTTTGGCAGTGCGGATGAACAGCGCGCGTACCTTGTCCCAGAAGTTGCCCCCCAATACAAAAAAACTGCCGATCAACATCAGGTCGCCCAGTAATTGAAGTTGCCACAGGTTCGGCCGCAACCCGGGCCAAATGCTGTCGACGTAGGGTTCGAGAAACGCCGAAATCAGCGGCAGGCAGAACATCACCAGGCCGATACGATGCCGAACCGGGCCCACTTCGGTTTCCGCGCTGGGCGCCAGCGACGTCACGTAGCCGAACACGCTGCGCTTCAATTGCTGGAACCCGGCCTTGCCCATGACCGCGATGACCAGGATCAGCAAGACCTTGTTACTGATAAACAGCACGCCAGTCAGTGCCGCGACCTTGGAGCCCGGCAGTCCGACGGCCGCCGCGAGCGGCACCATCAGCCATGACCCCAGCATCAAACACAAAATCACGATGCCCAGTTTGAAGCGCCAGCCGGCGGAGTGGGGTTGGGTGGTCATGAGCGTTGCACCTTTTTGACAGATCGCCGTGGTTTTAGGGGCCCTTGGAAAGCGTAGCAGCTGACTCGTAGACGTGAGCAAGTCGGCAGCGTGTTTGCGGCCGCTCGATTTTCTTTCGGGCGACTATGCTCCAGTCATCTTCCTTGGCCGGGAAACCATCCATGCCTTTACGTGCCGCCATGCTGATCCGGTCGGGACCGCTCCTGCTGCTGCTCGGCCTCGGCGGCTGCGCGCGCGTGGGGCCCGACTTTCAGCCGCCCGGCGAGGAATGGGTCAAGCACTGGAGCACACCGGCACTGGAGCAATCCAGCGAGCGGGGCGCGAGCCCGGACCTGCGCCAGTGGTGGCAAGTGTTCAATGACCCGGTGCTCGACCAGTTGATCACCGACGCGGATGCACACAATTCCAGCCTGAAAATCGCCGGCCTGCGGGTCATGGAAGCCCGGGCACAATTGGGCATCGCCCAGGCCGGGCGTTACCCGCAATTCCAGCAAGCCAGTGTCGATCTGCTTTACGCGCAGCGCCGGCAGTACAGCGGCAGCAACCCGAAGAACAGCCGGTTCTGGCAATTCAGTGAAGGCTTCGACGTCGGTTGGGAGCTGGACTTCTGGGGACGTTTCAGTCGGGCCATCGAGTCCTCGGATGCCAGCTACTTCGCCGCCCAGGCCAACTACGAAGACGTGCTGGTGCTGCTGCGCGCCCAGGTGGCCGACACCTACTTTTCCCTGCGCACCACCGAAGCGCGACTGCGGGTCGCCCGGGACAACACCCACCAGCAAAAGCGCAGCCTGGAGATTACGCGCAAGCTGTTCGCCAGCGGCCAGACCGCCGAACTCGACTTGCAACAGGCCAAGACCCAATACCTTGGCACCCTGGCCAGCATCCCCAGCCTCGAAGACCAACTGCATCGCACCCGCAATGCCCTGTCGGTGCTGACCGGGCAGGCGCCGGGTGAGCTGCCGCAAGTGACGGCCAATGAAGAACTGATCCCGCTGCTTGACCGCGCCGTGCTGCAGGACGTGCCGGCCAATTTGCTGCTGCGTCGCCCGGATGTGCGCGCCGCTGAGCTGAACGTCGCCGCGCAATCGGCGCTGATCGGCGTGGCCGTGAGTGATTTTTATCCGTCGCTGACCTTGCTCGGCAGCATCGTCTGGACCGCCAGTTCCGTGGGCGGCACGCCGAACAACCTGGACGTTGTCGGCGGCCCGAGCCTGCGTTGGAACCTGTTCGATCACGGCCAGATCAGCAACAACGTGCGGGTCCAGGACGCGCGTTTGCAGCAGTTGATCGAGTCCTACCGCGACACCGTGCGCCAGGCCGCCCGTGAAGCCGACGATGCCGCCAGCGGCTTGAGTCAATCCCTGGAGCGCGAACGCATCCTGCGCCAGGCCGAGGTGGCGGCCCAGCGCTCGCTGGTGCTGGCCCGCGCGCAATACAGCGAAGGTTTTTCAGACTTTCAGCGGGTGCTGGATGCGCAACGGGCGCTGCTCGAACAACAGGACAATTACCTGGTCAGCCGCAGCAATGCCGTCAGTAATCTGATCGCCCTGTACAAGGCTCTCGGCGGTGGCTGGTACGCCGCCCAGCCCATCCTCGATCGCGCCACGCAAAAGCAAATGGAAAAACGCACGGACTGGGGCGACCTGCTCGACGAATCCAGTCTTACCCCGTCCGATAAGGTGAACAACCATGAGTGAAGTCGCGCCGCCCTCTACTGAAGCGCCTGTTGCAAAGGCGCCAGCGCCGGCCGCCGATCCGGCCAGGAAAGGCATCAAGTGGGTGTTGCTGCTGATCCTGCTCAGCCTCGCCTGGTACGTGCTGGCGGACCGCTTCACGCCTTACACGCAGCAGGCGCGGGTCGGGGCGTTTGTCATTCCGGTGGCCTCGGAGGTGGCGGGGCGGGTGGTCCGGGTGAATGTGCGCAACAACCAGGACGTGCGGGCCGGGGACATTCTGTTCGAGGTCGATCCGCAGCCCTATCAGATCGCCGTTGACCGCGCCCGCGCCGACCTCGAATCGACCCGGCGCCAAATCGGCGCCAGCACCGCCGGCATCGCTGCGGCGCAAGCCTCGTTGCGCGCGGCCCAGGCCAATGAACTCAAGACACGCCAGGATAATCAGCGGCTCGAAGGCTTGTACCGCGCCGATAAAGGCACAGTGTCGGTGCGCCTGCTGGAAGTGTCGCGGGCCAATCTCGAACAGGCCTCCAGCCAGGTCGCTGCCGCCGAAGCCGAAGTGCAGCGGGCCAAAGAGCAGGAGGGCGGCAGCGAGGCGGATAACGCCGTGCTGCGTAGCGCCGCGACCGCGTTGTCGAAAGCAGAACTGGATTTGGCCAACACCCGCATCGGCGCGCGATCGGCCGGGCTGATCACCGACCTGCGCACCGATGTCGGCCAGTTCGCCGCCGCCGGCAGCCCGGTGATGACCCTGATCGCGATCCACGACGTGTGGATCAGTGCCGACATGACCGAGAACAACCTCGGCCTGGTCAAACCCGATACGCGGGTGGCCATTGTGCTGGATGCCTTGCCCGGCGAAGTGTTCGGCGGCCGGGTGCGCAGTGTCGGGTACGGTGTCAGTGTCGGCCCGGGGACCACGCCCGGCACTTTGCCGAGCGTGCAGAACAGCCGCGACTGGCTGCGTCCGGCCCAGCGCTTTCCGGTGGTGATCGAGTTCGATGAGGACGCCTTGAACGCCCTGCGCGACAGCCGTTCGATCCGCGCGGGCGGGCAGGCCGAAGTCATGGCGTTCCCGGCATCGGGCAATCCGTTGAACCCGCTCGGCCGAGTGTTCTTGAGTGTGATGAGTTGGCTGTCGTATGCCTACTAAGCGCACGGTTCGCGATCAGCGTGCTCTGCGTCTGGCCACGGGCACGGCGCTGTGCCTCGCAGCCAGTTTCGGCTTGGCCTTGCCGATTCCGTTTCTCGCGCCCGTGCTGGCGCTGCTGTTCCTGGCCACGCTCAATCAGCCGCTGCCGTTCAAGGCCGGGGTGGTGCTGGCACTGGTGGCGATGCTGACCACCGGCGTCGGCTTGTTGTTGCTGCCGTTGCTGCGCTATTACCCGGCCAGTGGATTGCTGCTGATTGGTGTCGGGTTGTTTGGGGTGTTTCGCTTTGGCCTGCGCGGTGGCAATAACCTGATCGTGACCTTTCTGGTAATCGGCCTGACCATGATTTCCGCGGCCGGCACCGCCAGTTTTGAACTGGCGGCGATGGTGATCGGCGCGTTGGTCAAGGGCTTGCTACTAGCGGTGCTGGTGGTGACGTTGAGTCATGGTCTGTTTCCCGAGCCAGCCAATGCGCCGCCGTCGCCCGCCGCGCCGATGCTCGCCACCGAAGACATCGACCGGGTGGCGTTGCGCGCCACGCTGATCGTATTGCCGGCGTTCCTGCTGGCGCTGATCGACCCGGCCAGCTACCTGCCGATCATCCTCAAAGCGGTCAGCCTCGGTCAGCAAAGCTCCACCACCACCGCGCGCAACGCCGGGCGTGAGTTGCTTGGTTCGACGCTACTGGGCGGTGTGCTGGCGATCCTGTTCTGGTGCGCCCTGAGCCTGTTCGTGCACCTGTGGATGTTCTTCCTGTGGATGCTGCTGTTCGGCCTGGTGCTGGCGCGCAAACTCTACGCCCTGAGCCCGACCCGGTTCAGCCCGGGGTTCTGGCTCAATACGCTGATCACGCTGATCATTTTGCTGGGCCAGTCGGTGCAGGACAGCGCGGCCGGCAAGGACGTCTACACCGCGTTTGCGGTGCGCATGGGGTTGTTTATCGGGGTGACGGTGTATGCGTGCTGGATGGTTCATGTGCTTGAGCCGCGCCGTCTAGAGGCCTAAGCGATTCCTGTGGCGAGGGAGCTTGCTCCCGCTCGGCTGCGAAGCAGTCGTAAAACCGGTGAACGCGGTGTACCTGGTACATAGCGGTGACTGGTTTTGGGGCCGCTTCGCGACCCAGCGGGAGCAAGCTCCCTCGCCACAGGTTTGGGGGGCATCTTCAAAAAGGGGACTGATCTATTTAAATCAATCCAATCGCGTCTGCCTCAGCTCTTCAATCGTCTCGATCAGCGCGTCATAGGACACCGGTTTGCCCAAGTGCCGGTCGAAACCGGATTTGCGAGTTTTTTCGACGTCGCTTTGCGCGCCATAACCGGTCAAGGCAATCGCTGGCACCGGCTTGATATGCGGCAGTTCACGCAGGGCGCGCATCAGCTCATAGCCGTTCATGCCAGGCATGCCCACGTCGGAGACCACCAGGTCATATTGCCCGGTCTGGGCGGCTTCCAGTGCCCGGTGTGGTTCAGCGAAGGCGATGACTTGGGCATCTTCCATTTCCAGCAGCATCTTCATCGTGTCCAGCACGTCCCGCGAGTCGTCCACCAGCAACACGGTGAGGCCGGCCAGACGTCCGGACTGTTCGCCGGGCTTGGTCGATGGCGTCACTTTGTCATGGGGCTGGCTCAAGGGCAGACGGACGGTAAAGGTGCAACCCAGGCCCAGCCCTGGAGAGGAGACCTCGACACTGCCACCATGGGCCTCGGTCAATTGCCTCACCAGCGACAGTCCGATCCCCAACCCGTTACGGTGATGGGTCGCGTGCTGATTGGCCGCTTGACCGAACAGGTCGAATACTTCATCCAGACTTTCGGTGCTCAAACCTACTCCGCTGTCCTGCACATCGAGCCGGGCCATGCCCGCTTCGCGGGTGGCGATCAAGCGGATCTGGCCACTCCCCGGGGTGAATTTCAGGGCGTTGTTCACCAGGTTCCAGATGATTTGTTCGACCCGGGTCGGGTCAGCATCGATGACCAACGCTTCAGGCAGTTGCAGCGTCACGTCGACGCCAGGATGGGCATTGGTCACCACCTGATACACATCGCGCAGCATCCGGTTCAAATCCACGGCGCTGCGCTTGAGCCGCAGCTTGCCGGTGCGCACCCGGGCCACATCGAGCAGATCATCGATGATCCGGGCCTGGCTGCTCACCGCGTCGCAAATGGTGTTGACCGCTTTTTCCGCCGGCGCCGTCGACTTGATCAGCGGCAGGCGCCGCAGCAGTTCGGCGTTGAGCTGAATCAGGTTCAGCGGGTGCTTGAGTTCGTGGGACATCACCGCAAAGAACTCATCCTTCAAATGGCTGCTGCTCTGGGTTTCCGCCAGTTGCTGGTTTTGCTCTTCATGCAGGCGCTTGTGACCCGTCAGGTCCCGGGCAATTTTTACGTAGCCCTGGAGGTTGTCACCGCGCAGCAGGGTGACTTCGCCGCTGCAGAAGAAGCGGCTGCCGTCCTTGCGCAGGTGCCAGCGTTCGTCTTCGTTGCGGCCATTGATGCGCACCGTCGACAGCTCGGTTTCAGGTACGCCGGCAGCACGATCTTCTTCGGAGAAAATGAAGTCGTAATAGGCGCCTTCGGCCTCGAATTTTTTGTAGCCGAAGATCAATTCCGCGCCTTTGTTCCAAGTGGTGATGATGCCCAGTTCATCGAGGGTGATGATCGCGTAGTCGCGGGTGCTTTCGGCGACCAGGCGCATGCGTTCTTCACCCAGGCGCAGCTCTTCTTCGGCGGCATGGCGCTTGGTGATGTCGATGAACGTCAGCACGGTGCCGTCGATGTGGTCGGCGCTGGAGCGGTAAGGCAGGAGGCGGGCGATGTACCAGCGATTGTCGGTGCTGCTGACTTCGCGCTCGATCATGTTCAAGGATTCGAACACCAGCGCCGCGTCGCCTGCCAGGTCTTCGTAATCCAGGCGATGGGTGATGTCGAGCAGCGAGCGCCCGGTGTCCACGGGCAACATGCTGAAGATATCGGTGGCCCGTGGCGTGAACCATTTGATGCGCATGCTGCTGTCGACAAACACCGTGGCAATGTCGGTGGAGGCGATCAGGTTGGTCAGGTAGTCATTGATCTTGTCGGTTTCTTCGACTTTGGTTTTCAGCTCGAAGTTGACCGTCAGCAGCTCTTCGTTGATCGACTGCAACTCTTCCTTGCTGGTTTCCAGCTCTTCGGTGGCCGAGCGCAGTTCTTCGTTGATCGCCTGCATTTCTTCGTTGGAGGCCTTGAGCTCTTCGCTGGAGACTTCCGATTGTTCGATGGTGTCCTGCAACTGCAACTTGGTGCGTTGCAGTTCCCGTTCAAGGTTGGACAGCACCTGGTTTTCGGTTTGCAGCACCGTGGAATTCGAGACTTCCGACGGGTCGACTTCGACCTCTTCGAACATCAGCAGCACGCACTCGCTCTCCGACTCTTCGTCACGGTAGGGGTGGGCCGCGAGGTCGACGCGGTAGCTGCGATCCTCACGCTTGATCGCCACCGTGCGCGACTTGACCATCTGGCTGCCTTGCTGCGCCTGGAACAGTGTGGTACGAACTTCCAGGCGCAATTCCGGAAGGATCAGCGTCAACAGATTGCGCGACAGCTCGCCGCCGACATGCCGCAGGAAACGCCCCGCGCTATCGCTCATGTGCAGGATGTCGGCATTGGCGTCGACGATCATGCTCGGCGGCGCCGAGTTTTCCAGGGCGCGTTGGTGAATGTCGGCAAACGACAGTTTGCGCGGCTTCTGGCTGGTTGGGGGCTGGCGGGTAATGTCGGTTCGCACATAGCCTCCACGGGGCATGGTCGGGGCGCGTCGGCTGCTGCCGGTGCCGGTCTTGGCCCGGAAGATCCGGTTGCGTTTGTCGACCGGGGCAAACAGGTCGTGGCAGGCATCCGCGCTCTCGGACGTGCCCAGGAACAGGAAGCCACCCGGGCGCAGGGCAAAGTGGAACATCTGCAGGATTTCCCGTTGGACCTCGCGGTCCAGGTAGATCAGCAGATTGCGACAGACGATCAGGTCCATGTGCGAAAACGGTGGATCGGACAACAGGCTGTGCTTGGCAAACAGGACCTTTTCGCGCAGCTCTTTACGAATCCGGTAGTGCTGGTTTTCTTTGGCGAAATAGTGACGCAATCGCGTGGGCGGCACATCGGTGATGATCGCTTGCGGGTACAGCCCGCTGCGCCCGATGCTGATGGCACGCTCGTCGATATCAGTGGCAAACAACTGCAACGACGCCTGGCTGGTGTCCAGTTGCATCTGATCGTTGACCAGCATCGCCAGGCTGTAAACCTCTTCGCCGGTGGAGCAGCCCGCCGACCAGATGCGGATTTCTTCTTTTTCCGGGTGGGCCGAGATGGCCGCGCTGACCAGTTGCGGCACCACGTCGCGTTCCAGCGCTTCGAAGGCCTCGCGGTCGCGGAAGAAATTGGTCACGCCGATCAGCATGTCGGCCAGCAACGCCTTGGTTTCTTCGGGGCTGCTCACCAGGTAGCGATAGTAGGCGGCCAGGTCCGGTTGCGCGGTGACCTGCATCCGCCGCTCGATGCGCCGTAACACGGTGGCGCGCTTGTAGTGCTTGAAATCGTGACCGGTGCCGGCGCGCAACTGGATCAGCACGTCACGCAACAACTGTTCGGCCGCCACCGCGTCGCGCTCGGCGACCGAGGCGATGGTTTGCAGATCGGGGTCGTTGGCCGTGGGCAGGGAAATCGCCTTGGCGTTGCGCCACAACTCCAGCAACTTTTGCGGCATCTCCACCACGGGCAGTACCAGGTCGACCATCTGGGTGTCGATGGCCGCCTGGGGCATGCCGTCGAACTCGGCGTCTTCCGGCGCCTGGGCCAGGGTCACTCCGCCTTGTTCCTTGATCCGCGACAAACCGACCGCGCCATCCGAACCGGTGCCGGACAACACCAGGCAAAACGCCCGTTCACGGTGCACATCGGCGAGGTCGCGGAAAAACAGATCGATGGCGCAAGTCCGCCCCAGGCGCGGGTCGGACGGGCTGACTTCAAGGTAACCGTCGTTCATCGACAGTCGATGGGCGGGAGAAATCACGTACACGTGGTTACGTTCGATAGCCACCTTTTCGGTGACCTGCAGGACCGGCATCTGGGTCGATTCCTGGATGATCTTGTCGGCACTGCTTTCGTGATCCGGCGACAGGTGCAGGATGATCACGAACGCCATGCCGTTGTCCTGGGGCATGTTTTCGAAAAACAGTTTGATCGCTTGCAGGCCCCCGGCGGACGCACCAATGCCGACGACACCAAAATCGAGTGGGTGCAGCGGGTGTTGCTCGGACTGGGCAACTTGGGTTGTCGAGTCGGGTGAATTCGTCATGGATAGGTGCCTTGAAAAGGCGACGTCCAGGCGCCGCGGCAAAATGGTGAGGCGGCTCCTGCCTTGGGAATCATCGGCAGGGCTATTTATATTCAGCAGTCGGGATTAGTGACATGCAGGCCAATAACGCAAATCGGGCGGCCGGGAAATTTAGCATTCTATTCGCAATTGGGGTGGACGTTTTGTGGAGGACTGAGTCGGCCAATCAATACCCTCCGGGCGCGCGAGCTCAGCCTTTTAAGCTTAGCCGATTATCAAGGGATAAGCTGCGAGTGAGAAGGTTCCCTGTCGCTTGGAACCAAGGTGCTCAATGGCAAGCCGTACACACAACCTGTGGCGAGGGAGCTTGCTCCCGCTGGGTCGCGAAGCGGCCCCAAAAGCAGTCGCCGCGGTGTATCAGGTACACCGCGTTCACCGGTTTTACGACTGCTTCGCAGCCGAGCGGGAGCAAGCTCCCTCGCCACAACAAAGATCCACCGCAAGCTCCCTCACCACAGGGGATCGGGTTGTCTCAGTGTCCGCCCACCACCATATGGCTGAACGGCGCCACATACGCCTGCAACGTCACCAGCCCGCCGACCAGGATCGCCAGCACGATGGAGTGGAAGAACACGTAACGCAGAATCTCCCCTTCATGCCCATACCAGCGGGTTGCCGTGGAGGCGACCACGATGGACTGGGCATCGACCATCTTGCCCATGACCCCACCGGAACTGTTCGCCGCGGCCATCAACACCGGACTGATCCCCAGTTGCTCGGAAGTCACCCGTTGCAAGCCGCCAAACAGCACGTTGGAAGCCGTATCGGAACCGGTCAGCGCCACGCCGAGCCAGCCGAGCAGGGTGCCGAACATCGGGTAGAAAATCCCCGTGGCGGCGAAGGCCAGGCCCATGGTGGCGTCCAGTCCCGAGTAGCGCGTGAGGTAGCCGAGGGCAAGCATCGCCGCAATGGTGATCAACGAATACCGCACCACCCACAGGGTGCGCAGGTACTGGCGCGCCAATTGCGGAATCGAATAACCCATCAGCAACCCACCGAGGATCGCCGCGAAGAAAATGCCGCTGCCGGTGGCGGTGAACCAGGTGAATTTGTAGATCGCGTCTTCGGTTTTCGGCGTCGGTACGACCGGCGGTACTTTCTCGACTTGCTGGTGCAGGGTGGTGAAGGTCAGGGCCGGGGAGAAGATCGGATTGGCCTCACGCAACGGTTTACCCTGCGGATCGAGGGTGGCGGAGTGGGTTTGTGGGTCGATCACGGCGCGGGTGTCGAACATGTTTTTGAAGCCCTGGGTGCCCCAGGCGAACACGAACACTGTGAGGATGATCCACGGCATCCACGCGCGCATGACCGCCGGTTTGGCATCCCCGGAAAACGTCGCACTGGCTTCGGGTTTTTGCTCATGCTCCGGGTCGATTTTCGAGTTGTCGACGCGCCCCGACAGCGCCGCCGAAGTGTGCACGGTGGCCGGTTTCCACACCTTGAGGAATCCGGTCAGGCACGCCATGGATATCAACGCGGCGATCACGTCCACCAGCATCGGCCCGTGGTAATTGGAGACGAGGAACTGCGGCACGGCAAAACTGACCCCTGCCACCAGAATCGGCGGCCAGATTTCCAGCATCTTGCGCCAACCGGCGAAGGCCCAGATCAACCAGAACGGCACCAGCACCGAGAAGAACGGCAACTGCCGCCCGACCATCATCGACAGCTCCATTTCATCCAGCCCGGTGACTTTGGCCAGGGTGATGATCGGGGTGCCGAGGGCGCCGAAGGCTACCGGCGCAGTGTTCGCGATCAGCGCCAGGCCAGAGGCGGCCAGCGGCGAGAAACCCAGGCCGATCAGAATCGCCCCGGTCACCGCCACCGGCGTGCCGAACCCGGCCGCGCCTTCGAAGAATGCGCCGAAGCAGAAGGCGATCAGCAGCAATTGCAGACGCCGGTCGTCGGTGATGCGTGCGAGGGAATCCTGCAGCACTTTGAACGAGCCGTTCTCGGTGGTCAGTCGGTGCAGGAAGATGATGTTGAGCACGATCCAGCCAATCGGCAGCAGCCCGTTGGCCGCGCCGAACAGCGCCGCCGTACCGGCCATGTTCGCCGGCATGCCGAAGGCGAAGATCGCGATCAGCAAGGCTGAGGCCAGGGCCAGCAGCGCCGCCAGGTGCGCCTTGACATGGAAAAACGCCAGGGAGGCCAGCATCACCACCACCGGCACTGCGGCCATGATGGTTGATAACACCGGGTTGCCGAACGGGTCGTAGATTTGCTGCCAGACCATGTTCCACCTCTGCTTTTTATTGTTGGAGGCGCAGATCCTTTGCGGGTAGGTTGCGTGGAGTATAGGTGGCATTTGGCCGCTGTCTTGGCGACCGTTTTCGCTGAGCTAACATCACTCAAGCGTGATTCGTTCATCCATAAGAAGAGGAATGCAGTAATGACCGAGCGCCATATGGTCCACACGGAAACCCTGTCCAATAGCTGCAAGATCGAGGTCAAGGCCAGGATATTGAGGGATGGTTCGCTGGAGATGTTTATCGGCGTCTACCAGCCGAACGGCGCGGTGATTGTGGAAGACCATGCTCCGAAGCCGCATCTGTTGGATATGGAAGCTGCGTTCGACTGGGGAATTGAGCAGGCGCGGGGGATCGGGAACAGCCAGCGGACGCTGTAACGCACATGGCGCTGTGGATGGACGCATTAGTAGCCCTTTAGTAGCATCGGCCATTCTCAGCGTTCAGGCGCATCAAGGATGATCCATGTCAGCTTTCCCACCGCGCATGTGGCCAATCACCGCCCTATGCGCATTGCTCAGCGGTTGCAGCCTCAACGGTTCCTACCCCGAGGTCGTTGACCCCAATCCCGCCAAACTGCGTTTTGTCGCCAACGTCGACAATGCCAGCCTCATGCTGTTCACCGCTGAACGCTGCCAGGGCTACACCACGGGTGTGCTCAATAATGTGTTTGCCCGCGACACTTCTCGGCGGGTGGGCATGAGCTTTGCGCCGCCGGCCGATGCTCGGGGCTACCTGGAAATCAAGCTCAAGCCCGAACAACCGGCCTTTCTGATGGTGTGCGGTTCGCCGGCGTTCAACCTCACGCCTGCGCCCGGCGCTGAATATGAGTTGAAGGTCGATTCCGTGAAATCCCGATGCGTGGCGTCCTTGCAGCAGGTCGAGCGGGTGGACGGCAAGACGCTGCGCACCTCGCTGCCGCTGGAGCACAAGGGCCTGGCCGCTTGCACGGGGACATCGCCGATCTTCCCGGTGGTGCCATTACCCGATACGCCAAAGCGCGTGGAGATGATTGATCGCATCATCAATGCCAGCGTGACGGCGGACATGAAAGTCGACTCCGCCGAGGTGACGCGTCTGCGTAGGCCGCCCGATAAACTGGAGCAGCAGATCAGCGCGCGCAAGTCGCAGCTATGGTTCACTTTTCCGGAGGAATACTGGGCTCAATACCGACGCAACTTCAGGACCTTCGATCATGAGATGAGCCAGGTCAACGCGCAGGCATTGACGCGTTATCGGGAGGAGTTTGGGTTGCGCTTGCGACAGTACGATGATCAGACGCTCGACACGTGGCAGGGGCCAGTCGCTGAGCAACTGACCCAGGCGATGCGCGAGTTTTACCTCAGCACTGACACCCGGCTGGCGCATCAGGCGTTCCGTCGTTTGGTTACGCCCATGGCGGAGCTGGACGACCAATACGGTGTTTGCCTGCGTTCAATGTCGTGCTGGAAATGGAATGTGCACTAAAACGTGAAGCTGCGAGACGAGCGGGGTGCGTGCTGCGCCAACTCGACGTCAAGCAGATGCTCGACCAGCACATCATTCAAGAAGCGGAACTGATCATTCAGCCCGACCACTTCGTTACTGAAGTGGTTGGCGGCGGCCGGCATCAGCAAGTCTTCGAACTGTGGGTCGAACACCAGCGCGATCTCTTTGCGAGACACCACCTGTTGAGAATAGTAGTTGCTGCCGAACACCGGGAAACTCACGGCCAGGGTAACGATGCGGATCATGACGGGTGCTCCTCAGTGGTGCCGATGTCCAGGAAAAAGCGCGAAAACAGGGTCAGCGTGACGGCGGTCAGGGCCAGGCAGGTCAGGAGATGGATCAACATGATGTGCCCCTCCGATGCGGGGTTTGCGTTGGGTATGGGCTGATCCTGCGCCGGACGGTTTTTTTGCGGAAGGCGTTCGTTACGATGGTGGATATCGACGGTAATGATGGTGAAGGTTTTTTCATAGACGACGGTGCCAAATCTGTAGGAGCGAGGCTTGCCCGCGAAGAGGCCCGCAACAACACCAACGATCTCCAGACGAACGGCCAAAACCCTCAACCTATACTCAACTCAATAGTCTTATAAGCACCGGACATTTCGTTCGGGAGCGCCTTTTAGGACACCGCGATCTTGAACCTGCGTTCGCTGATCGTCGCCGTGATGCTGGTGTTGGCGGGGTGCGCCACGTCGACGCGTGCCCCGGTGGTGGCGCCGGTCGTGGTGGTGTCGCCCAGCACCTGGCAGCAGGTGGACCGGGAGATCGTCGCGGCGTCGCAATCGGCCACCGAGCAGACCAAGATCTACGCGCGCGGTGCCATGGATTACTGGCGCACGCGGGTCTATCAACTGACCGAAGAAAACTTCATTCCCTGGTTCAGCAGTTACTGGACCCAGGAATGGCTGTCGATGAAGGTCAGTTGGTACACGCTCAGCGCCGCGGGCGAGCAGGACGCCTCAGCCAAGCGTTTGGCGGACTACCTGCTGGAGCAATACCAGCAGCGCGTGCTGGCGCCGGTCGCGGTGGAGATTGATCCCGACGCGATTCTCGGCCTGGCCACGGCCTTCTACGTCGACATACTCCAGGAAGAATTGCAGAAGATTTCCCAACGTCACGGCATACCGATGGCGCAGCTCAACGGCCGCCTGCAGAAAATCCCCGCCATCGCCCTCGGCCCCCCTTCGGCCCGGGACGCCTCGCTCTATCAGGTCGTGCACACCCAGCCGCTGAACACGTTGCCAGCCTATGCGGCGCTGATCGACAAGATCCACAAGGCGGGCGGGGACAAGGGCGTGGATTCGACCGACACCGCCATGGCGCCGGTGGCCAAGCGCGCCAGCCAGCGGATGGAGGCCGAGCTGCCCTCGCGCGGGGCCGCCAGTGCGGTGGCTGCGGCGGCGGGCAAACTGGCCGGCGGGTTGATCACCATTGGGGTCGCCGGGATTCGCGCGATTATCCGGGCCAATGACCGGCCGGACAGCGAGGCGCTGATTCGCAGCAGTTTGGGCAACACCTTCGACAAGGCCTGGACCAAGCTGGTGCAGAACCCGACGACCGGCGTCATGGCGGGCACGCTGTACCTGGCCGCGCAGATCGAGGGCAACCTGGCGGGGAGCGCTGAAGTACCGTCGGTCAGCTCGAGCGGTGGTGCTGTCGATTGGAGCCCGACAGAATCGACTACTCAGCAGGTCAACCCCTGACCAGTGCCGCAAGGGCTGAACACAGTCCCTGAGGTGGCCAAATAACCTGTGGCGAGGGGGCTTGCCCCCGTTGGGTCGCGAAGCGTCCCAAAAATCAGTCGTCGCAGTTCTTCAGGTACACCGCGTTGGCTGGTTTTACGACTGCTTCGCAGCCGAACGGGGGCGAGCGCCCTCGCCACAGAGGCAGTGTTCACAACGCCCTAACCCAGCAGGAGAACGACCATGTCCTACATCGACGGCCTGATCGCCGCAGTCCCCACCGCCAACCGCGAAAAATTCATCAAGCACGCCGAGGTCGCCGCCAAGATCTTCAAAGAGGCCGGCGCCCTGAGCATCACTGAATGCTGGGGCGATGACGTGCCCGACGGCAAGGTGACCTCGTTTCCGATGGCGGTGAAACTCAAGGAAGACGAAACCGTGATCTTTTCCTGGATCGTCTGGCCCGACAAGGCCACCCGCGATGCCGGGATGCAGAAAGTCATGGTTGATCCGCGCATGCAACAAGACGTCAACCCGATGCCGTTCGACGGCCAGCGCATGGTCTTTGGCGGCTTCAACGTTGTGCTGCAAGCGTAACCACCACTGCGGGATCACTCGTGCGCCGGGGTGATCCTGCAACTCTTGCGGTTGCGGATCTCGTTGTCCGTCGGTCGCTCCCGCACGAACTCGAAACGCGGCTCACCTTCGCTATAGTGAACCAGCCAGCCCCATTCCAGCTCGGCCTCGTCCTGACCGGGTTGCGGCGGCATCGCCCACCATGGCTCTTTGCTGATGATCTCTCGCATGGCGCCCTCCGGTTGATTCGGTTGGTTCAACTATAACGTGCATGTCAGGAGGTGCCAGGCGTGAGCGACGAATCCCATGAACCGCTCAAGCGGCTGTTCTTCGCCTTGAGCTGCGCCCCCGAGCCGCGCCGGAAGATTGCCCAGTGGCGCAGCGCCCTGCAACTGCGCAGCGGACGGCCGGTGCCGGCGGAAAACTTTCACCTGACCTTGATGTTTCTGGGCGCGGTGGGCGTGGCGCAGATTGCCGAGCTCTGCACGGCGGCGGCGAATGTGCGGGTGCCGGGCGCGCCGTTGCGAGTGGTGCTGGATCGAGTGGATGTCTGGCGCAAGCATGGGGTTCTGGTGCTTGTGCCGCAGCAGGCGCCAGCGGAGTTGTTGCGGCTGGTTTACGCGTTGGAACAGGCGATGTTGCCGTTCGGGTTTGAGGATTCGCCGAAGGAATTCAGGCCGCATCTGACCTTGATGCGCGACTATCGATTGCCAGTGCCTGAGTCCTCGACGCCACCAGAATTTGTGTTGCGGGCCGAGCATTTCACACTGTTCGAATCCCACAAGGGTCATTACCGAGCGCTGGCCGAATGGCCACTGGTGTCTCAGGACCAAAAAAAGGCGCCCGAGGGCGCCTGAAATTCACCTTAACCGAGGAGCCAGGTGAGGCCGTTCGCAGGAGGTGCAGCGGTGGTAAGGCGCTGCGTGAACGGAAGAAGGGAAAACAGCTATCACATGATCGTTCCCACGCTCCGCGTGGGAATGCCTCCACGGACGCTCCGCGTTCGGCTCTGGATGGGACGCGGAGCGTCCCGGGCTGCATTCCCACGCAGAGCGTGGGAACGATCGGGGTGTCAGTTATTTACCGAGTTTCACGCGGGTCCAGCCCCGGGTCATCACGCGTTGAACGCCAATCGGCATGTCCGGAATCGCATACAACGTCGCCATAACGGCCAGGGACGGATACGACCCCGGATCATTGCGAATCGCTTCATCCACCAACGGCGTCGCCGCCGCGTTGGCATTGCTGTAGCCGATGTTATTGGTGATCTCGGCGATGATGTCCGGGCGCATCAGGAAGTTCATGAACAGGTAGGCATTCTCGACGTTGGCCGCGTCTCGGGGGATGGCGACCATGTCGTAGAAACTGCCGGCGCCTTCTTTCGGGATGCTGTAGTCGATCTTCACCAGGTCGCCGGCCTCTTTGGCCCGGGCCTTGGCTTGCAACACGTCGCCGGAATAACCGACGGCCACGCAGATGTTGCCGTTGGCCAGGTCGGAGATGTACTTCGAGGAATGGAAGTACGCCACCGACGGCCGAATCTTCATGAACAGTGCTTCGGCTTCGGCGATTTGGTTCTTGTCCTGGGAGTTCACCGGGTAGCCCAGGTAGTGCAGGGCGGCGGGGAGCATTTCGGTCGGCGAATCGAGGAAACTGATGCCGCAGGCTTTGAGTTTTTCCGCGTTTTCCGGTTTGAACAGCAGGTCCCAGGAGTTGGTCGGCGCATTGGCCCCGAGCACTTCCTTGACCTTGGCCGGGTTGAAACCGATGCCGATCGAGCCCCACATGTACGGGAAGGCGTGACCGTTGTCCGGGTCGCTGGCCGAGGCGTTTTTCAGCAGCACCGGGTTGAGGTTTTTCCAGTTCGGCAGCTTCGATTTGTCCAGCGTCTGATAGACGCCGGCCTTGATCTGCTTGGCCAGGAAACTGTTGGACGGCACCACGATGTCGTAGCCGGATTTACCCGCGAGCAGGCGTGCCTCAAGGGTTTCGTTGCTGTCGAACACATCGTAGGTCACGCGGATGCCGGTCTCGTCTTCGAACTTCTTGACCGTGTCCGCGGCGATGTAATCCGACCAGTTATAGACGCGCAGCACCTTGTCGTTGGCCTGGGCGCCGGTGGTGATCGCGCCCACTAAGGACAGTGTCAGCAGAGTCCTGCCAAACATTTTCATCGGTACAACTCCATTCTTCTTATTCAAAAACACAAAACGTGTGGCGAGTGAGCTTTTGTGGCGAGGGGGCTTGCCCCCGTTGGGTCGCGAAGCGGCCCCAAAACCTGCAACCGAGGTGTATCAGGTACACCGCGTTCACTGGTTTTACGACTGCTTCGCAGCCGAACGGGGGCAAGCCCCCTCGCCACAGGGAAAGTGTTCACCTGACAGGGCATGTGTTCACTTAACTGAGAGCCGTCGCTTCGACTCGTTGATTGTTCTGCGGCTGCCACGACTCGCTGGCCGTCTGGTCCATCGCTTCCTGGATCGCTCGTTTACGGGTGGCTTCGGCGCGGCGGCTGAAGTACCAGACCATGAATGTCACAATCGAAACCGCCAACAGAATCAAACTGGCCACCGCGTTGATCTCAGGTTTAACCCCCAGACGCACCGCCGAGAACACTTCCATCGGCAAGGTCGTCGACCCCGGACCCGACACGAAACTCGCCAACACCAAGTCATCCAGCGACAAGGCAAACGACATCATCCCGCCCGCCGCCAACGAGGGCGCGATCATCGGAATGGTGATCAGGAAGAACACCTTCAACGGCCGCGCACCCAGGTCCATCGCCGCTTCTTCAATCGACAGATCCAGCTCACGTAAACGTGCCGAAACTACCACCGCCACATACGCGGCGCAGAACGTCGTGTGCGCAATCCAGATCGTCACCAGACCGCGTTCCTTAGGCCAGCCGAGCAACTGCGCCATGGCCACGAACAGCAGCAACAGCGACAGACCGGTGATCACTTCCGGCATCACCAACGGCGCCGTCACCAGCCCACCAAACAGCGTGCGACCTTTGAAGCGAGTCACGCGCGTCAGCACAAACGCCGCCAAGGTCCCCAGCGCCACCGCTGCAATCGCCGTGTAGCAGGCAATCTCCAGCGAACGCACCACCGAGCCCATCAGTTGCGTGTTGTCGAGCAAGCCGACGTACCACTTCACCGACCAGCCGCCCCACACCGTCACCAGTTTCGAGGCGTTGAACGAGTAGATCACCAGGATCAGCATCGGCAGGTAGATGAACGACAGGCCGAAAATCAGCATGAACTTTGAAAATCCGAAGCGTTTCATCCCCGTGCCTCCATCTCTTTGGCCTGGCTGCGGTTGAACAGCAGAATCGGCACAATCAGGATCAACAGCATCACCACCGCCAGGGCAGACGCCACCGGCCAGTCGCGGTTATTGAAGAACTCTTGCCACAGCACACGCCCGATCATCAGGGTCTCCGGGCCACCCAACAGCTCCGGAATCACGAACTCACCGACCACCGGAATGAACACCAGCATGCAACCGGCAATGATGCCGTTCTTGGCCAGCGGCACGGTGATTTTCCAGAAGTTGTTGAAGTTGCTCGAACCCAGGTCCGACGCGGCTTCCAACAGGCTTTCATCGTGCTTGACCAGGTTGGCGTACAGCGGCAACACCATGAACGGCAGGTAGGCGTAAACCACCCCGATGTAGACCGCCGTGTTGGTGTTGAGGATCTCGATCGGCGCCGAGGTCAGCCCGGTCCACATCAGGAACGCGTTGAGCAAACCGTTGTTGCTGAGGATGCCCATCCACGCATAGACGCGGATCAGGATCGCGGTCCAGGTCGGCATCATGATCAGCAGCATCAGGACGTTTTGCGTTTCCTTTTTCGCCTTGGTGATCGCGTAGGCCATCGGGAAACCGATCACCAGGCACATCACCGTACTGAGCAACGCCACTTTCAGCGAGCCGAGGTACGCCGAGATGTACAACTCATCCTGGGTCAGCAGGCTGTAGTTGCCGAGGTTGAGCAGCAGCTGGAATTTCTGCTCGGCGAAGGTGTAAATCTCCGAGTAGGGCGGAATCGCCAGCGCCGCTTCGGAGAAGCTGATCTTCATCACCAGAAAGAACGGCAGCATGAAGAACAGGAACAGCCAGATGAACGGAATGCCGATCACCACTTTGCGCCCGCTGGGGACCAGTCTCAGGAATTGCTGATTGAAGGTTTTCATGAGCGCAGTACCACGCCGCTGTCGTCTTCCCACCACACGTAGACCTGATCGTCCCAGGTCGGACGCGCGCCCCGGCGTTCGGCGTTGGCCATGAACGACTGCACGACTTTGCCGCCCGGCAGTTCGACGTAGAACACCGAGTGGCCGCCGAGGTAGGCGATGTCATGCACCTTGCCTTTGGACCAGTTGTAGCGCTGCTCCGGCTTGAGGGTGCTGACGAGCATTTTTTCCGGGCGGATGGCGTAAGTGATCGTCTTGTCCTGCACCGAGGTGCTGACGCCGTGACCGACGTAAATCTTCTGCTCCAGGTCCGGGCTGTGGATGATCGCGTGACCTTCAAGGTCTTCCACAACGGTGCCGTCGAAGGCGTTCACGTTGCCGATGAACTCGCAGACCATGCGGCTGACCGGTGCTTCGTAGATGTCCACCGGGCTGCCGATCTGGGCGATCCAGCCCAGGTGCATGATCGCGATACGTTCGGCCATGGTCATGGCTTCTTCCTGGTCATGGGTCACCATCACGCAGGTCACGCCGACCCGTTCGATGATCTGCACCAGTTCCAGTTGCATCTGCGAGCGCAGCTTTTTATCCAGCGCGCCCATGGGTTCGTCGAGCAGCAACAGCTTCGGACGTTTGGCCAGGGAGCGGGCGAGGGCGACGCGCTGACGCTGGCCGCCGGACAACTGATGGGGTTTGCGTTTGGCGTATTGGGTCATGTGCACCAGGCGCAGCATCTCTTCCACACGGGCGTCGATTTCGCTGGCGGACAACCGATCCTGCTTCAAGCCGAAGGCGATGTTCTGCGCCACCGTCATGTGCGGGAACAGCGCGTAGGACTGGAACATCATGTTGATCGGCCGCTCGTAGGGCGGCATGTCGGTGATGTCGACACCGTCGAGCAAGATCCGCCCTTCGGTCGGGCGCTCGAAACCGGCGAGCATGCGCAGCAGGGTCGATTTGCCCGAGCCGGAACCACCGAGCAGGGCGAAGATTTCGCCTTGATGGATCTCCAGGGACACATCGTCCACGGCGGTGGTTTCGTCGAACTTCTTGGTGACCCGGTCGATTTTCACCAACACCTTTTTCGGTGCCTGGTGACCTTCAAGAGCCTTCCTGTAAGTGCTGGAGGCATTTGCCATGTGAAACTCCCAACAGGTTTCAGTCGTCGGGCCAACGCGGCCTGACTTAATAGTTGATTGCAAGCCCTTGTCGTACGGTGCCAATCCATTCAAACGCGGTCCCTTGTAGGAGCGAGGCTTGCCCGCGAAGACGGCGTGTCAGTCGCCATCATCGTTGCCTGATACACCGCTTTCGCGGGCAAGCCTCGCTCCTACAGGGGTATTGCGTTTGGTTCGCTGGCCCATACCGCTCGGGCTTATTCGGCGCCGCCGTCCTGGCTGCCTGGTGGTGCTTGTTGTTGTCTTGTTTCGTTTTTTACGCGTGAAGAGGCAGCGCGCGTCGGCGCACCCGCCCGTTCACGAGGGCAGCTAAATCGTTGGGTGAGGGTTTAAGTCGTCAGCGTTTTTTACGTAGCGCCGCCCGTTGCCGGCACGCGTCGCCAAACGCCTGGAAAATACTTAAATACTGAGGATTGGAAAGCACCTGCCATTCCGGGTGCCATTGCACGCCGACGGCGAAGGTCGGGCTGTGTTCCACCGAGATCGCCTCGATCAAACCGTCCGGCGCAATCGCTTCTGCGCGCAGGCCCGGTGCCAGTCGATCAACGCCCTGGCTGTGAATCGAATTGACCCTGAACTCGGTCGGCAACTCCAACGCTTCGAACACGCCACCCGGCTGCACCGTCACGGCATGAGCCGGCGCGTATTGCACCGCCAACTCGGGACTGTCCGCTTCACGGTGATCGAGCATGCCCGGCAGTTCATGCACCTTCTGATGCAGGCTGCCGCCGAACGCGACGTTCATTTCCTGAAAACCGCGACAGATGCCCAGCACCGGAACACCGGCGGCAATCGCTGCACGTAATAAAGGAAGGGTCGTGGCGTCCCGGGCCGGATCGTGATCCGTGCCGGGAGCGCTGGCGGGGCCTTGATAGTGGAAGGGTTCCACGTTTGAGGGCGAGCCGGTGAGCAACAGACCGTCGAGCTGCGCGAGCAGGTCCTCGATATCAGTCAGTTCACCCAGGGAAGGAATGACCACAGGCAACCCCAGAGCCGCGACGCTGACAGCACGCAAGTACTTGTCGCCGCTGACGTGGTAGGGGTGCAGGCCAATCTGTTTGACGCACGCTGTAACGCCGATCAATGGCTTGAATGCCATTTTTATCACCTCGAAGTTTCACACTTGAACGAGCTTTTCCGGAGCTTAGCCTTGTTGATTTTAATTAACAACTCTCATGTAAAAAATTCTAAACGCCGGCCGTCCGATGCTGAGGATCTGCGCGGCTCTGGCGGCTTATCTGGCACTCTCGTCCCCATAAAAGGCCCGAAAATAAAGGTTGAAAGGCTAAGTGTTCGCTATTGACTTCACTTTGCCGTTCGGGTTGACTGGGCTCGCAACACCGTAGTGAACATAATAATTAACAGCTAATAGGTGCATCATGTCGGTCCCTCTGCGTACCGTTCAACTCAACGAAGCAAACGCATTCCTTAAGAAATATCCTGAGGTTTTGTACGTCGACCTTCTGATTGCGGATATGAACGGTGTGGTGCGCGGCAAGCGCATCGAACGCACCAGTCTTCATAAGGTTTACGAAAAAGGCATCAACCTCCCGGCGTCACTCTTTGCCCTGGACATCAACGGCTCTACGGTGGAAAGCACCGGCCTGGGTCTGGACATCGGCGACTCCGACCGAATCTGCTACCCCATCCCGGGCACCCTGAGCATTGAGCCGTGGCAGAAACGCCCAACCGCGCAATTGCTGATGACCATGCACGAACTCGAAGGCCAGCCGTTCTTCGCTGACCCACGGGAAGTGCTGGCGAATGTGGTGCGTAAATTCGACGACATGGGCCTGACCATCTGCGCGGCGTTTGAACTCGAGTTCTACCTGATCGATCAGGACAACGTGAACGGTCGTCCGCAATCGCCGCGTTCGCCGGTATCGGGCAAGCGTCCGGTGTCGACCCAGGTCTATTTGATCGACGACCTCGACGAATACGTCGATTGCCTGCAAGACATCCTTGAAGGCGCGAAAGAGCAGGGCATCCCGGCCGACGCCATCGTCAAGGAAAGCGCCCCGGCGCAGTTCGAAGTCAACCTGCATCACGTCAACGACCCGATCAAAGCCTGCGACTACGCGGTGTTGCTCAAGCGTCTGGTGAAGAACATCGCCTATGACCACGAGATGGACACCACCTTCATGGCCAAGCCGTATCCGGGCCAGGCAGGCAATGGTCTGCACGTACACATTTCGATTCTCGACAAAGAAGGCAACAACATCTTTGCCAGCGAGGATCCCGAGCAGAACGCCGCACTGCGTCACGCGATCGGCGGTGTGCTCGAGACCCTGCCGGCGCAGATGGCCTTCCTGTGCCCGAACGTCAACTCGTACCGCCGCTTCGGCGCGCAATTCTACGTACCGAACTCGCCGAGCTGGGGCATCGACAACCGTACCGTTGCGGTACGTGTGCCGACCGGTTCTGCCGATTCGGTGCGCATCGAACACCGCGTAGCCGGTGCCGACGCCAACCCGTACCTGCTGATGGCCTCGGTCCTGGCCGGTATTCACCACGGTTTGACCAACAAAATCGAGCCGGGCGCGCCCGTGGAAGGCAACAGCTACGAGCAGAACGAACAGAGCCTGCCGAACAACCTGCGCGATGCATTGCGTGAGCTGGACGACAGCGAAGTCATGGCCAAATACATCGACCCGCTCTACATCGACGTGTTCGTGGCGTGCAAGGAAAGCGAGTTGGCCGAGTTCGAAAACTCCATCTCGGACCTTGAGTACAACTGGTATCTGCACACGGTCTGATGGGTTTGGGCTGTTGGGGTTGATGTTGAATGTGAGGGCCTCTTCGCGGGCAAGCCTCGCTCCTACACAGGATATGTGTCGGGCACAAAAAATGTGCACGCCGCAGACCTGCAGGAGCGAGGCTTGCCCGCGAAGACGGCCGCCCAATCACCCCTGCAATCCCCTGATACACCGCCACAACAATCACTTATTCCTCTGCGTCGAGTCACAACAATGACAAACACTCGCAGCGACTGGGAACAACGCTTCCAGTCCTTATCCATCGAAGGCCGGGCCTTTATCGACGGTCAATACCGCGCAGCACTGAGCGGTGACACCTTCGAATGCATCAGCCCGGTCGACGGCCGTTTCCTGGCCAACGTCGCCAGCACCGACGAAGCCGATGCCAACGCAGCCGTCGCCGTCGCACGGCAGACGTTCGAGTCCGGCATCTGGGCGCGTCTTGCACCTGCCGAACGTAAAAAAATCCTGATCCGCTTCGCCGATCTGATCCTGGCGAACCAGGAAGAACTGGCCCTGCTCGAAACCCTCGACATGGGCAAACCAATCAGCGATTCGATGAACATCGACATTCCAGCGACCGCCAACGCGATCCGCTGGAGCGCCGAAGCCATCGACAAGATCTACGACGAAGTCGCCGCCACACCGCACGACCAGTTGGGCCTCATCACCCGTGAGCCCACCGGTGTGGTCGCCGCCATCGTGCCGTGGAACTTCCCGTTGATCATGGCCAGCTGGAAGTTCGCCCCGGCGCTTGCAGCGGGTAACTCGTTCATCCTCAAGCCTTCGGAAAAATCGCCACTGACCGCGATCCGCATTGCGCAATTAGCGCTGGATGCCGGGATCCCGAAAGGCGTGTTCAACGTCCTGCCAGGCTACGGTCACACCGTCGGCAAGGCGCTGGCGTTGCACATGGACGTCGACGTGCTGGCGTTCACCGGCTCCACCGCGATTGCCAAGCAACTGCTGATCTACGCCGGGCAAAGCAACATGAAACGCGTTTGGCTCGAAGCAGGGGGGAAGAGCCCGAACGTGGTGTTCGCCGACGCGCCGGATTTGCGCGCGGCAGCACAAGCGGCGGCGGGGGCGATTGCCTTCAACCAGGGCGAAGTTTGCACCGCCGGTTCGCGGTTGCTGGTGGAGCGCTCGATTCGCGAGCAGTTCATTCCGTTGCTGGTGGAAGCGCTGCAAGCCTGGAAACCGGGGCACGCCCTCGATCCGGAAACCACCGTTGGCGCAGTCGTCGATCAGCGTCAACTGGACAACGTGCTGCGCTACATCCAGGTCGGCAAAGACCAGGGTGCGCAGTTGATCGCGGGCGGCAGCCGCACCCTCGAAAGCACCGGTGGCCTGTACGTGGAACCGGCGATTTTCGATGGCGTGACCAACGCCATGACCATCGCCCAGGAAGAAATTTTCGGCCCGGTACTGTCGCTGATCACCTTCGACACCTTCGATGAAGCGCTGGCCATCGCCAACGACAGCATCTTCGGCCTGGCCGCCGGCGTCTGGACCAGCAACCTGAGCAAGGCCCACACCTTCGCCCGTGGTTTGCGCGCCGGCAGCGTCTGGGTCAACCAGTACGACGGCGGCGACATGACCGCACCGTTCGGCGGGTTCAAGCAGTCGGGTAACGGTCGGGACAAATCGCTGCACGCGTTCGACAAATACACCGAACTCAAAGCGACCTGGATCAAGCTCTAACACCTTACAGCGGCGGTCGCCAGCGCGTGCTGGCGGCCATCGGAGAAACGTATGAAACCAACAACACATGTCAACAGCTACTACGCCGCCACCCGTAACTTCACCGGCGAATTCCCGGTGCTTGAAGAACTGGTGGAGTGCGACGTCTGCGTGATCGGCGCCGGCTACACCGGTTTGTCCTCGGCGCTGTTCCTCGCCGAAGCGGGCTACAGCGTGACCGTGCTCGAAGCAGCCAAAGTCGGCTTCGGCGCCAGCGGTCGCAACGGCGGCCAACTGGTCAACTCCTACAGCCGCGACGTCGATGTCATCGAAGAACGCTATGGCGACAAAACCGCCGAAATCCTCGGCAGCATGATCTTCGAAGGCGCCGACATCATCCGTCAGCGCATCCAGCACTACGACATCCAGTGCGACTACAAGCCCGGCGGCATCTTCGCCGCGCTGAACAAAAAGCAACTCAAAGGCCTGGCCGAGCAAAAGAGCAGCTGGGAACGCTACGGCAACAAGAACCTGAAAATGCTCGACGCCGCCGACATCAAGCGCGAAGTCGGTTGCGACAACTACGTCGGCGGCCTGCTGGACATGCAGGGCGGCCATATCCATCCGCTGAACCTGGCCCTCGGCGAAGCCTCGGCGATCATCGGCCTGGGCGGCAAAATCTACGAACAATCGGCGGCGGTGGAAATCACCTACGGCGAACCGATCACCGTGCGCACCGCCAAAGGCGTGGTCCGCGCCAAGTACCTGCTGATCGCCGGCAACGCCTACCTGCCGCAAGGCCTCGACAATCGCGTGACCAGCAAAAGCATGCCCTGCGGCTCGCAAATCGTCGTCACCGAACCGTTGTCCGAACAGGTCGCACGCAGCCTGATCAAAAACAACTACTGCGTCGAAGACTGCAACTACCTGCTCGACTACTACCGCCTCACCGCCGACAACCGCCTGCTGTACGGCGGCGGCGTGGTCTACGGCGCCCGGGAACCGGACGACATCGAACAACTGATCAAGCCAAAAATCCTCAAGACCTTCCCGCAGTTGAAGGACGTGAAAATCGACTACCGCTGGACCGGCAACTTCCTGCTGACCATGTCCCGCATGCCGCAATTCGGTCGCATTGAGAAAAACGCCTACTACATGCAAGGCTACAGCGGCCACGGCGTTACCTGCTCACACCTGGCCGGCAAACTGATCAGCGAAATGATCCGCGGCGACGCCGAACGTTTCGATGCCTTTGCCTCCTTGCCGCACATGCCGATGCTTGGTGGCCGCACCTTCCAGGCGCCCCTCACCCGCCATGGGCGCCGCGTACTACGCACTGCGCGACCGGTTCGGCATCTAAAGTCCCTGTGTGAACGGGCCCCTGTGGCGAGGGGGCTTGCCCCCGTTGGGCCGCGAAGCGACCCCAAACCCGGCCACCGCGGTGTAACGGTTACACCGGGCGCAATGGTTTTACGACCGCTTCGCAGCCCAACGGGGGCAAGCCCCCTCGCCACAACGTCCAAACCAACACCATCTTTGTGGCGAGGGAGCTTGCTCCCGCTGGGTCGCGAAGCGTCCCCGTTTTGGGCTTTTCACCCACCACCCATCGAACCTGCTGAGCAACACGAACAAACGTGATTTAATACCCGCCTTTCACGTTTCTGGGACAGGGAAGCGGTGCTCCTCGCGGCCAAAAGTCGCCCGCCATCCACCCCCATAACCCCCTTAAGTAGTGCACACACATAAGGCTGTCATGGACACGGGCTCACGACTCAAATTAGTACGCGAAAGCTACAAACTGTCCCAGCGCGAGCTGGCCCGCCGTAGCGGCGTCACCAATGCCACCATCTCCCTGATCGAACAAAATCGCGTCAGCCCCTCCGTCAGCTCCCTCAAGAAACTGCTCGAAGGCATCCCCATGTCCCTGGCGGACTTCTTCACCTTCGACCAGCCACCGCGTGAGCATCAATACGTATTCCGCGCCAACGAACAGCCGGATCTTGGGCGGCACGGGCTGCGGTTGCTGTTGATTGGCGCTTCGGTGCCGAGTCGGCAGATGCGCTTGTTGCGCGAGCAGTACGCGCCTGGGGCTAGTTCGGGGGAAGAGCCTATCGTCCACTCGGAAGGCGAGGAGTGTGGGCTGGTGACGCGGGGGACGGTTGAACTCACCGTTGATGGGCAGATTAGTGTGCTGAATGCCGGGGATGGGTATTACTTTCCGACGACGTTGCCGCATCGGTTTCGCAATATTGGGGCGGATGAGGCAGAAATCATAAGTGCCAACACCCCGGCTAACTTCTGATATCGCAAATGGACACTGACCTGTAGCAACCTTCGTCCGTTGCTACAGGCATTCTTCAAAGTAAATGGACTTACCTGCATGACTACCCAACGCATCCGTGCACTTGCACTGTGTGTCTTCCATCACGATGGAAAGATACTGGTTAATGAATTTTGCGATCCCATCACCAAACAGACCTTCTTCCGCCCGCTCGGCGGAGGTATCGACTTTGGCGAAACCAGCGCCGAAGCCATTGAACGAGAGATCCAGGAAGAACTCGGTTTGCCGATCACCGATGTCCGATTGATCGGTACGCTTGAAAGCCTCTTTACGTATGCCGGTAAGCCAGGACACGAAATCGTGCAGGTTTACGATGCGAAGTTTGTGGATTCAGCTGTTTACGAATTGCCGTACTTGAACGCCCAAGAGAGCGATGGGGCTGCGTTCACAGCGAAGTGGCATTCATGCGCAAGCTTTACTGACGATTCGCCGTTGGTGCCTGATGGGCTTTACGATTTGCTTGGAAAAGTCGAATTGATAGGTTGACGCTCGCGACTCAATGACTGTGTAGCAATTAGCGTCAGGCTGTTTCTGACAAGTCACCGCTAAAAAATCTGTTGTCGTCGATTAATCATTCATTGGCTTGTTCGTTCGTCGGAGTAGTTATGGCAGGTAGTGTTTCGTGGAATATAGATTTGGGGAAAGTGCTGGATCGTGTCCTGAATTTTATATTCGGGACTGTGTCTAGCCGTTTGATGCTAGTCGGAATAGGGCTCATGTCCTACAATTTAAAAGATGTTTTGGTTTATGCTATTCAGACGGTAATACTCAAAAAAAATGATGCCCAGCCGCCCGGAAACAGCATCGGTTGGATGGAAGGTTTAGGGTTGTTGGTATTTGCTATTGGTCTTTTAATACCGCTTTATCATTGGCTTATTATTCTAGGAAAAACCTACAAGCAGATAGGTTGCTTTTCAAGCAAACTTATTTGCAAATGAGTGTTCCGCAACTGCAAGACGAATGTGAGAGGCTGTACGGAATAAAAAACGCTGACGCGCAAGCCATTCGAACGATTCTTGGACATCCAACCAACGTCAATGGCGCTATCGCTCTTTTTCAGTTTGGTTATATGAATGTTATCTATCAAGCGCCTTGGTTTCGTCTGCGCGATAAATGGTTCAAGATTCGCTATAACATCGGATTTTTAATTTGGATGTTGTTTCCGGTTCATATTGCTCTTTGTTTGCTCTTAGGTGCGCTGGAGCTTTATAATCCGGGGTTGTTAAATTCTGGTCCGTATGCAGGCCAAATATTTATTGCTCTCGCAATTTTGGAGTCCATGGGGGCATATTTAATTTTTGGTGACTTGAAGAGAATGGGTAGAGCGATAACATTGGTTGAGTTTAATAGATAGTAGTTGTCGCAGTTTAAAGAGGTGGCAGATCTATTTGAATAAGATCAGCCACCTTTTTCAGCATTGCAGTAACCGTAGCGACTCAAAGCCTCGCCAACAATGTACGGGGGCTTTTCAGTTGTCAGCGTTTCATGGCTTCGCACTGGTTCCGCAGATCGCTATTGGAAATCTGCCCGCAACTGCCATTGCCTTTCTTGGCATAGCAAAGATTGCGCTGGTCACTGTCCGAGATCTGGCCACAGCTGCCATTATTGGTTTCCGCATAGCAGGCATTGCGCATATCCGAGTTGTTGATCTGCCCGCAGCCACTGCCGCTCTGTTTTGCATAGCAATAGTTGCGCATATCGCTGTCGCTGATCTGTCCGCAGCCGGAGCCTCCTTTCTCTGCGTTGCACGCATTGCGCAAATTCGAATCATTGATCTGCCCACAGCTGCCGCCACTCTCCTTGGCGTAACAATAGTTGCGCTGATCACTGTTGGATATCTGCCCACAACTGGCATGGGCGTACCCGCTAAGCATCAACAACACAGCAATGATTACTCTCATTACGCACTTCCCTGATTTACCAGGAATCAGCCTGGCGCTGCTTGATCCCAAAAATGGTGACAGTTCTATTTAAACAAAGATCTATCACCTTATTTCCAGCGTCATTTCACCCAATTACACATTTAACGACCCCGTGCTCAATCAGCCCGCGCGCTCAACGCATCGGCAACGACAGCCGATCCAGAGCACAGCCGTTGGCCGGTGACTGCTCGGCCTGAAACAGTCGAACTCCGGAATCCAGATCGACAATGTGGATCTGACAGCCGCTCAAGACAGTAGGGCCGTCGGTAATACCGCCCTTGATCACATAGCGAGCGCCCGGCATGAACTCGGTGACAAAATCGACCGTGCATCTGCGGTTGCCGCTGGCCCCGCCTTCCAGCAAAAGATGGATCGGCTTGCCCGCTTCGATGGCTCGAAAACCTTCGGGTCTCGAGGGTGTCGATGGGTAGCCACCCCAGACCGAGAACAGTTGCCGAGCGGGTGTCACGGGCACCGATCGGCCGTATTTGCAGGCCATGGTCGGCGCTGCGCTAAGGGTCAGGTAGTTGCGACGATTGATCATTGCGTCCATTTCGCTGCGGATCTGCGCTTGTGGGGCGTTGGCGGGGGCTTCGTATTGCGGGATCGGTGAGCAGCCTGCGATTAGCAGCAGGAGTGAGCCTAAGTACAGCGGTTTCATGGGCGTTTGTGTCCGTGACGGTTTGAGAAATGGGCGGGATTACTGGTTCGAGCAAAATGAATCCCGCAGAGATAGGCCAAATAGGCGGCAGAGTGCCACTAAGTTGATATTGGTGGAAGGGGCGCGGGTTGCATGGCTGGATTGGCAGGGTGGGTTGTTGGACCAGCTTCAGGACGACGTAAAAAAACCGCAGACATGCGGTTTTTTTTGCGACTTGATTCGGGTTACTGATTCGGTGGCGTATCAAACCCACGCCGCTCAATCACCCGAAACACATCATGCACATCCCGGATCAGGATCCAGGCGATGTGGGTGACGGTGTTGATGTCGTTTTCGGCGTAGTCGGGGAGGGTGGTGCAGCCCATGAGGTTGAGGTATTTGAGGACGGCGTTGAGGCGTTCGCTGACGCAGTTGTGGAGTTCGCGGATTGGGGCGTCGTTGTCGATGAGGAGGACGGGGTAGTCGGTGGCGAATTGGGACATGGGGGTGAAGCGGCGTGGCGGATTATTCGTAGTCATAAGTTTCGATTCTTTATTGAGTGTATGAACTGCCACCCTTTTGCTGCGAAACAAAATGGGTGGCAACTGTGCGTGGGTTCGCAGACCAAGGCAGAATCAAACCCGGCAGACCCGTAGGTCTCCCACGCACAGTCGCCATAAAGTGAGGCTCAGGCGTAGCACGCCTGGGTTTCTCATGACTGAGCAGGATTGATTCTATTCGGTAGGGCTGCGAAACCCTATCGCCAATTTCTGTTAGCGACGGCTCGAATATAGGTGCGCACTTTGGTGCTCGCAACCGGGGTGTAGGACGCCATTACGGCCATCGTGGTGAAGGGGATTTGCTGGGTTTGGTGATGAAACCCTTGTGAGCCGGGCATTCGGAAATGTCTGAGGAAATTGGAGGCAGGGGATTGCGGTTGCTTCGCAGTCCAACGCGAGCAAGCTCCCTCACCACAAAGGGTGTTTTCCTACATGGTTTTCGGACGTGAAGATCAAAAGATCGCAGCCTTCGGTAGCCCCTACGTGGGTTGCGGGATGCTCAGAAATGATAAAGCCCCGAGTCTTCGGGGCTTTTTGAAGTGCTGGGGGGCTGCTTCGCAGCCCAACGGGGGCAAGCCCCCTCGCCACAAAAAAAGCGAGTGTGCGGCGGCTTGGCTATTGCGCGCTATGGGTGCTGTGTTTCGGGCCAGCCAGTGCCCAGGCGATGAGGCCGATCAGGGGCACGAAGACGATGACGACGATCCACACGCCTTTGTTGTCGACCTTGCTGCCGCTTTTGATCACTTTGTTGATCGCCCACAGTTCAATCACCACCAGTATTGCCGCGAGTGCGATCCAGACGTATTCGATTTGCATTAGCCACCTCCTGAAAGTCATTTCTTTAGGTGGGTGGTGGCGGGCAGGGTTCATTAAATGTGTAGTTGGGCAGAACACTAATCTGTGGCGAGGGGGCTTGCCCCCGTTGGGTCGCGCAGCGGCCCCAAAACCTATCACCACGGTGCATCAGGCACACAGCGTGCAATGGTTTTGCGACTGCTTCGCAGCCGAACGGGGGCAAGCCCCCTCGCCACAAGGTGTTTGTGTTGCTTCAGATCTATGTCAGTCAGACAGCGCCGGGGTGCGCGGCGGAATCATCCGCTTGCTGCCCGTTGCTTCAAACGCCGCCGCCAACCGCAGCAACGTCGAATCATCATAGGCACGCCCGGAAAACGTCAGCCCGACCGGCATCCCAATGTCCGCCATCACACCCATCGGCACGGTGACGGTGGGAACGCCCAAATGGCGGATGGCGAGGTTGCCATTGGCTACCCAAACCCCATTACTCCAGGCAATGTCCGCCGACGCAGGATTCACATCCGCATCCGCCGGCCCGACATCAGCAACGGTCGGGAACAGCACCGCATCCAGCCCAAGCCGATCCATCCAGTGTTCAAGATCAAGTCGGCGGGTTTGTTCCAGCCCTCGAAGTCCGTCGGGCACGGTGCTGATCTGGTCCCACGGCGTAATCCCGCGCTCAGCCATGCGCACATATTCATCCATGCCCGCCGCCAGATCGCCCTCGCGATTAGGCAACGTCCCCGGGTCATGGGGGAAGATCAGCGGCCCATCCACATCCGCCAGGCGATTCAATTTCGGATCGCCATTGGCCCGCAGGAAATCATCAAACGCCCACGCCGTCAGGTCCCACAACTCATGGTGCAGGAACTCCTTGGACACGATGCCGCGATTGAACACCGTCGGCGCGCCGGGGCGATCGCCTTCGCAATTGGACACCAGCGGGAAATCAACTTCGATCACTTCAGCGCCCGCCGCTTCAAGTGCCTGGCGCGCCTGTTTCCAAAGCTCGATCACCGAGTCGCGGGTGTTGATGCGTTGCCCGGTTGGGCCACCAATCCCCGGCGCTTCTGACGTACCCGCTTCAGGATCGGCATTGATGTACATGCGAGGAATACCAAGACGCTTACCAGCAAGTGCCTCGGGGTTGGCGGCCAGCTCGGCATAGGACGCAGGGCGCACCGAAGCAACGCTCGGAATCGGCACCCACGGTTGCAGCCGCCACAGGTCGCCGCGTGTATCGGGATCTTCCGCGACCACGACGTCGAGCACTTCAAGCAAGTCAGCCATGGTCCGGGCGAACGGCACGACCACGTCCATGGTCGGGGTCAGCGGCCAGTTGCCGCGCACCGAGATGATCCCGCGCGACGGCGTGTAGGCGCACAAACCATTGTTCGATGCCGGGCCGCGACCGCTCGACCAGGTTTCTTCCGCCAAACCGAATGCCGCGAAACTGGCGGCGGTGGCCGTGCCTGCACCGTTCGATGAGCCGGAAGCAAAAGGCGCCGTGAGGTAGTTCGCGTTGTACGGACTCTCAGCCCGGCCATAGACCCCGCGCTGCATCCCGCCGTTGGCCATCGGCGGCATGTTGGTCTTGCCCAGGCAAATCGCTCCGGCGCCGCGCAGCCGTTCGATGGTGAACGCATCGCGATGCGCGACAAGGTTGGCGAAGGCCGGACTGCCGGACGCAGCGGTCAACCCCTTCACTAGGTAACTGTCCTTGGCCGTGTAGGTGATGCCATCGAGCGGGCCCAGCGTCTGGCCTTTGGCCCGGCGGGCATCGGAGGCTTGGGCTTCGTTCAGCGCCTCGGGGTTGCGCACCACCACGGCGTTGAGGGCGGTGGCGGTGTCGGGGCCGTCATAGGCGTCGATGCGGGCGAGATAAGCCTGGACCAACTCAACTGACGTGGTCTGGCCCGATTCGAGCGCCGCACGCAGCTCGGCAATGGAAACCTCGGTGACCTCGATCATGCTGTTCTCTCAAAATGGCTGTTCATGGTTGTTCTCGTTGTACGGCAGTGCGCGCAGTGTCTGGGCTTTCAATGGGCGCTATTTAAGCACGGCGCAGGGCGCCCCATCATTCAAGCAGCGGCACCAGGCGCGGTTCGATGGAATCGGCGAGCACCTCAAGCAGCGCCAGCGTGACCGGCAGTTTGAAGCGCCGACGCCCGGCGCTGCCCGGGTTCAGGTAAAGCACCTGGCCGCGCCATTCGATGCTCGGTTTGTGCGAATGGCCGGTGATCACCAATTGGATACTGTCATCCAGATTGGCCGCCACGTCGGCGATGTCATGCACCAGCAGCACCTGCCAGCCGTTGAGATCGAACCGCAGACAATCGGCCAATTCGCGCGCCCAGGGCGCGTCCAGGTCATTGTTGCCGCGCACCACCTGCACCGGCGCAATCGCTGCCAACTGCGCGAGGACCTCCGGGCTGCCGATATCCCCTGCGTGAATGATGTGCTCACAGCCTTGCAGGGCGGCGATGGCTTCGGGGCGGAGCAGGCCGTGGGTGTCGGAAATGACCCCGGTTTTCATCGGCCGTGCGCCGCGTTCGCCAATTGCCCGGTGTCCACCCGCACGAAGATCGAGTCGCCGATCGCGGTAAGCACATCGCCGGCGTAGACCTCGCAGATGACGCGGGTTTTGCGCCCGACATCGCCCTCGACTTTCGCTCGCAGGGTCAGCGGCACGCCCATGGGCGTCGGTTTGATGAACTTGATCCCAAGGTTGCCGGTGACGCAATCGATGCGCGGCAGGCTTCCCGGTTCACGCTGCTCCACGCGGTAGTGATAGGCCATCGCCGTCCAGTTGGAGTGGCAGTCGACCAGCATCGCGATCAAACCGCCGTAGACCAGATCCGGCCAGCCGCAGTATTTGGCATCGGGAATGTGCTCGGCGATCACGTGCACGCCGTCTTCATGCCAGACGCTCTTGATGTGCAGCCCATGCGGGTTGCTGCCGCCGCAACCGTAGCAGACGCCTTCGGGCGCGGCGATGTCTTGCAGGGACGTTTCGAAATGAGGCATGGCGCGGTCCTTCTGAACGATTAGAGCCAGACGTTGGCGGAGTTTAACGCTGAACGCGGTCGGGCATGTATTCGCTACCGGCGCCTGTCCGATCAACCAGACGAATGCTGTCGCGTCCGCCACGCTTGGACGCGTAGAGCGCGGCGTCACCTTGCTCGATCAATGCTGCCAGGCTGACGGGCGGTTGATCGAAGAGGGTGGCGCCGATGCTCAGCGTCACCGTTTCGGGCGTGGTGAATGTTTGTGCGGCGGTTTGCTGAAATTGTTCGCGCAGAGCGTTGCCCAGGCTGATGACCCGCTCGGTCGAGGTGTTATTGAGCAAGATGATGAACTCGTCACCGCCGAGCCTCGCCGCCAGCGCCGCTTCGGGCAGGTGCGCGCGAATCAGCTCGCTCAGGGCCACGAGCAAGCGGTCGCCGGCGGTGTGGCCGTGCAGGTCGTTGACCGGTTTGAAGTGGTCGATATCGATCAGCAGCAAGGCGCCAGGGCGAGTTGCGCAGACGTCCTCGAACAGGCGCGGTGCCCGGACTTCGAGGGCGCGGCGGTTGTACAGGGCGGTCAACGGATCGCGTGCCGCCAGCCGGGCGATCTGTTTCTCCCGCCGGTAGCGTTCAGTACCGGTCATCGACAACGCGATCAGCATGATGGCCATCGCGCCTTCGACCAGGGAAATCTGGATGATCTCGCCCCGCAACGCGGCCAGATCGATCAGCGTGCCCGGAATCACGGCGGTCAGTGCCTTGGCCACATAGAAGCTGCCGTGGATCAGCAGCACATAACGCAACTGCACCGCGCCCACGCTCAACGACTTGCCGTGCGGGCGCAAGAGTAAACTGGCCCGCAACGTCGATAGCGCGACCAGCAGCGAGTTGGCCAGCAGCATGACTTTCGACCAGATGGGCCCGTCCGGTAACAACAGCATGGCCAGCCAAACGAGGAAGATCAGCCACCAGCCGCGGGACAGGCGCGTTTGCGTGAAGCGCGCAACGCCGAGCAGGAACAGGAAGTGGGCGGTCACCAGCAGGCCGTTGGCGAACCAGATGCCGATCAGCAGAAAACCGCTGCTGCGTAGCAGGGCGAGGGTGGAGCCCACGCTGATCGTGGCAAACCCGGCGCTCCAGAACAGCAGCGAAGGCTCACGAATACTGCGCCATTCGATCGCCAGGTACAGCGCGGCGGCCGCGGCAAGCGCGACCGAGAGTGTCAACATCGTGAGCGGGTCGAGCGGCATTTCCTGACGGGCCTGGCTGGTTGTTGGAGAGAGACGGCGATTGTATGCGTTTGGCCCTGTTTTTCGCAGAGGCCGGCGCTAAAGCCACGACTCCACAATCCGCCGATCCAGCTCTTCCCAGTCGGCCATGCCCAGCACTCGCGTGGTGTTGAGGCCGCGCAAATACCCGCGCAACTGGTTGGCGACCGCGCGCACCGACTCCGAATCGGGCGCCTGCTCGCGCAGCACGATTTCGTACTCGACCAGGTATTCGGACACCCGGTCGCGGAACTCAGGCAAAACGGCATCGCGGATCAGATCAAATGTTCGCACTGCGGGCCTCATGATTTTTTCGATTGGGATTGAGTGTGGATCAGTTTACGTGCCACGCCAGCAGAATCGAGACACCTTTTTTGTAGTCCCCATCATTCATGATCGATCGTTGTGGTCCTACATTTTCATCGGAGTGCTCCTACAACGATCTTCCACGCCAGTCTCTAGTCTGGACAGCTTCGGGCATTGTTCACAATCGTTCGGTGATTAAAGAAACAGATTGAGCAGTGCCAATTGCGGGGTGATCAAGTCAATGAAGAACGTTTCAAGTTCAATAAGCGCTTTTGTAGTCTCCGTCCTGCTCCCGAGCATGACGTTTGCAGCGACAGGCACCGTCCGTTTTACCGGTACTTATGTGGATAAAAGCTGCAGTGTCGAGACCGGTGACCTCAAACAGAAGATCAACATGGGGGATGTGGCCTTTACCAATATGCCGAGTGTCAGCGGTGCGTCTTTCGTGACCCAAGGCGTCAGGAAAATCACACTGGAAGTCTTTTGCGCCTCAAGAGGTTCCTTCCGGACCATTGTGATGACCTTTAAAGCGACGACGGGCGGCACGGGCGTCGATCCCAATGATCGTCGGTTACTCAAGGTGACCGGTACCGGGGGCGGCAACGCAGCCAAGGGTGGCGCCATTGCGATCGTTGCGGTGAATGAAGGCAATCGGATTATCAACCTGGGGAGCACCTTCGATAACACCATCGTCGGTAACTTGAAATCCGTCGGCGGCGGTGCGGGTTATGGAACGGTCGAAGTCGGCGCGGCGTATGTGCTCAATGGCCAAGCGATCAAGGCCGGGGTGGCGAATTCGAGCTTGCCGTTTGAAATCTCATATGAATAAAAGATAAGGGGGGCAGCGACTGTAATAGAGGGTTTTATTTTGTGCCCTGACGCTCAACGCAAACCCGGTGCCGGGAATCACGCATGTGGCGGTACGCATTACGGATGTCGCGCACAACTTGGGGCAACACCGTCACTGTTTCGGCGGTTGTGGCTTGTCCGTCGTTTCGGTCGAGGAGTCGGCTTCTTTTTCCATGGATTGGGAGTCGGCGCCGGAGCTTGAACCTGACGCTTCCTCGCCCTTTTTGTTGGCCTTCTCGTCGTTGGATTCAGCGGTGGCCGGGGTGGCGGATTCTGCGGCGGTCTTCTCGGCGGCCAACGCGACAAGGCTGCAGGGCATCAGCAGGCTCGCGAAGGTGAGCGCGGCGATTGTTCTGTTCATCGTTTTATCCTCCAGCGAGGGGTACAAAACGTTGGAAGAACAGGACGGGAAAAGGTGCTAAGCCACTGACGAGCGGCACAAGTCGCACGAACATGGACAGAAAACGCACACCACGGCCCCATCGCGCCGGCATTTTCAACCCTCGGCCATTTGTCACATTCAGTCTCATTTCATTGCAGATAGTGGCCAGCCCAACGCGTTTCCAATGAGGCTGCCCCGTGTTTCAACGTCTTCTGTGTTCGCTGTCCGTTTTGAGCCTGTCCATCGCCGCCGCCCAGGCTGCCGAGAGCGCTGCCCTCGATACTCCGCACCTGCGCAGCATCGACAATTTCCGCGATATCGCCGGCATTACCACCGCCTACTCCACGGCCCACGATGGCACGATGCGCAGCGGCGTGTTCTATCGCTCCAACGCGCTGACGCCGTCGGCGGCGGATCTGGCCACGTTGAATGGCCTCGGCATCAAGGCGATCTACGACCTGCGCACGCCGAGTGAGATCGCCGCCACGCCCGACACACTACTCACCGGGGCGACCTACGAGAACATCGACATCATCGGCAGCACCACGTCCGGCGCGAACATCACCACGGTCTCGTTCAAAAGCGCCGCCGATGCCATCGCCATGATGCAGCAGACCAACCGCGCGTTCGTCAGTGATGCGGGGATGCGCAGCCAGTTCACCCGGTTGTTCAATGAACTGGCGAGTGTCGACGGCGCCGCGCTGTTCCACTGCACCGCCGGCAAGGACCGCACCGGTTGGACCGCGGCTGTGTTGCAGAGCATCGCAGGCGTCGACAGCGCCACGATCATGAGCAACTACCTGGCGACCAACGACTACACCGCCGCGCGGGTGGCCGCGACCCTGAAGGCGATGCCGGCGAGCATGGCAGCGGTCTATGCGCCGCTGCTCGGGGTCGAGGCCAGCTACTTGCAGGCAGGTCTGGATCAGGTGATCGCGCAATACGGCAGCATGGACAATTACCTCAAGCAAGGCCTGGGTCTGTCCCAGGAAACCCTCTATGTGTTGCGCGGCAAAATGGTCGAATACAACAGCCTGCCGGGCCAGGCCGGCCTGATCGGCAACGCCGCTGCCGGCGCGCAGTTGTTGCAACAGTTGCAGAACAGCCACCTCTCCGGCACCTACAGCGTCTACAACAACTACCTGCAATCGGCCATCGATGCCGGCAGCCTCGGTGGGGTCGAATCCACCGTCGGCGGCCAGGTGCATGCGGACGCTGCCAGTTATCTGCTGCGTCAAGGCGCGATGATCGAACAGGCGTCGGCGCCGTTCAGCAGCGGCACGGACCTCAAGGTCGGCCAATACCGGTTATGGAGCACCGCGCTGACGGGCTATCTGGGCACTGACGGCTCGGCCCACACCGCCAGCAGCAACGAGCACAGCCAAGGGTTGATGGTCGGCCTGACGCAACGCTTATCCGAACAACTTAGCGCCCATGCCGGCTTCGGCTACAGTCGCGGCAATGTCGGCGGGGCGGGCGGCGAGGCGGATACCGACCTGACCTTTTTCAGCGTGGGTGCGCGTTATGCGCCGGGCGGTCTGGAACGCGGACTATTTGTCGACGCCGACGTCAATGCCGGTTGGCTCGACTACGACAGCAAGCGCGACCTCGGCGGTGGGCTCGGTTCGGCCAAGGGCGACAGCCATGGCAACCTCAGCGGGGCGAGCCTAGCGCTGGGCTACCGTTTGCCGGTGAGCGGCATGATCCTCGAACCGAGTCTCGGTGTGCGCGTCAGTCATCTGGACGTGTCGGGCTTTCAGGAGAAGGGCAGCGAACTGGCCCTCGATGTCGATGGCCTCCAGGCCACCCGCCGCAGTGCCGTGGCCAACCTCAAGGCCTCGTTCGCACCGATGGGCATGGGCGCGTGGAACCTGGTGCCGGGTGTTGAAGTGGGTTACGAGCATGTGCTGGGCGATCACACCGTCGACAGCGAAGGCCACTTGCTGGGCCTGGACATCGAACAGCGTGCCGCCTTCGACAACCGCGATCAGTTCAGCGGCGGCGTCAATCTCATGGCCAACCTTGGCGCATTGAGCCTGGGTGCCGAAGTCGGCGCCAGCGGTGGAGGTGACAGCCACGGCTTCAGCGGCGGTCTCAAGGCCAGCTATCTGTTCTGATCAACACCCAAACTGTGGCGAGGGAGCTTGCTCCCGCTGGACTGCGCAGCAGTCCCCTGCTTTTCAGATAGAGCAGGGGGCCGCTTCGCGACCCAGCGGGAGCAAGCTCCCTCGCCACAGGTTGCTCGTCGTGTTCAACGCCGGTTTTTCAAGCCGTTTTTCGCCTCCGCCGGGCTGATACCGTAGGCGTTCTGGAAGTACTGGCAAAACCTGCCGACATTGCTGAACCCGTATCGCACGGCCACCTCGGTCACGGACGTGAACGCACCGTCCGCCAGTGCAGCGTAGGCGCGCTCCAGACGCACCTGCCGCTGATAGGCCACGATCGACATGCCCACAAACCGCCGAAACCCCTCCTGCAAAGCACGCTGGCTGACGTTGCTCAGCCGCGCCAGCTCCGTGCCGCTGACCAGGTTGTCGGGATGTGCCTGAATGTACTCGACCGCCCGCTTCACATGCCGTGGCGCAATCAGCGGCTCAGGGCGGCGAAGGGCTTGGCTGAAGTTGTGCGGCCAGGCCTCCAGCACCGCGTCCACCAGCATTTCCCGAAGGCGCGAGGGCATCAGCGTACCGGCGTTGATCAGCAGGTCGAACTCGGTGCCCGTGGCCAGATCGATCAAAGCCTTGATGCCCTGGAACGCCGGGGAATCCAGATCCACCTGTGGCTCGAAAATCAGCGGGTTCAAGATCGGCTTGCCCAGCAGCATCGACAGACGTTCGGTGATCACCCCGCGCCGGATCGAAATCCCGTGCTGCGCATGGTTGTCGATAAACCGCATCGAGCGAATATCCGCCTTGTCGATCGCCAGCCCAACGTGGGCAACGCCTACCGACTCGGTGCCGTGGTTGAAGACAATCGTGCCAGCGGTGGGAATGACGAAAGTGATTTCATCCACGGGATCGGGAAAGGCCACCGTGAAGTCGCCTCGATAGTGCATGCGGCGAAAACTCACGCCTTCGTGCCGGCCGTAGACCCCGCCGATGATGATGTGCCCCGGCGGGGGCGGCGTGTCGGCGTAGCGGTTGCCGAACAGCTTCGAGAACAGCGCGCCGAAGCCGTCGCAGCGCATGTCGTTGGACCTGAGGATGATTGACTGGCGTGTCGAGGTTGAGAACACCTTGAGGGGCACCTTGGGCAGGGCAATGGGGGCAGGGCGGGGAAGATAGCAGGCGGGGCGTGACAGGTTTGTTACGGGGGTTGCTTGGACTATTTTTAACAGGCCCATCGCATGATTTCAGAGGAGACACAGCATGGACCGATTCACTGGCGGCTGCCTGTGCGGCAATGTCCGGATCGAGGCCTCGGGCCGACCCTATCGCGTCGGCCTGTGTCACTGCCTCGACTGCCGCAAACATCACGGAGCGTTATTTCACGCTTCGGCGATTTTCCCCCAGGAGGCGGTGACGATCGAAGGCGAAACCCGCGACTACGCCGGGCGGTGTTTCTGTCCCCGCTGCGGCTCGTCGGTGTTCAACCGCAGCGCCGACGAAATCGAAGTCAACCTCGGCTGCCTGGACGCACCCGACCAACTGACGCCCACCTATGAAAGCTGGACCGTGCGTCGCGAGTCCTGGCTGCCGGCGTTTCCGCTGACGCGACGGTACGCGGGTGATCGTGAAGGCACGGGGCGGTTTGAAGAGTGACGGATGCCGACGCGTCACTGCACCAAGTAGAGCGCCTGTGAATCTTGCAGCGGGTGCGCCAGCTTAATGGCCCGTTCGACGACTCGTCGTTCCTCGCCCGTAAGCTGCTTCCTGCCCATCTCATGAAAGGTGCCACCGGGATCGATGTGCACTGAAAAAAGCCCGATCAGATCGTCGCCGGATTCCTCGAGGATCAATTCCAGGTGCGCCTCGTTTGAGGTATTCGCCGTTAAATAGGTAAATCCTTCAACGAGCGCGCGACCACACCAGTGCAGCTCATCCCATGCCAGAAAATTCCCTTGCTCGCTGCCAATGCCTTGCAGATTCCAGGATGTCGACTCCTCTGGAAGTGCTTGCAGGGCTGGCAGTAATCGTTCGCAAGCGAGGATCTCAAGTTCGTACTTGCGCTCGCCCTGGGGAGCTGGATGCGCGCACGCTTGGGCCACGCCGATGACGTGTGCTTTCAAGAGATGGCTTTGCGAAATTTCGGAAGGTTGTTCACTCCAGCCATTCAAGTCGGACACGGGCGGGCACCAGATCAGCAGAATGGTTGCACCGGCTTCCGGGCGGTCGTCGCGATCAAAGAACGCGAATGTCTTTTTACCCACGGCCGGCACGATATCGTTGAGGTGGATGACCGGAGCGCTGTAATCAATGCCCGAATCCAGTGACCAGAACCTTGGACGGTAAATTTTCATTTGAACCGCCCGGTCACACAACGCTGGCACGCTGCAGGCTGCTCATATGCCCGACGCCCGCAGCTTTCAGGCGGATCACCAGATCCTCTCGCGCCGCGCGCCCACCGGCACGGACGTATTCAAGCTCCGACGCCGTGATCAATACCACCGGAACCAGGCTGACCGGCGATAAGGGCATGTCGTCCAGGCGGGTCGGGAAATCCGCTTCCGGGGCACCCAGCAAGACGCCGGTCGAGTCGTCAGCGGTGATGAAATGTTGGGGAAGTTGATCTTTCATGTGGTGCGACTGGCTGACCCCGGGACATTCGAGGGAGAGCGCGCCGTATTGTTCAAGCTGATGGGTGATTCCTCCCGCGTCGGCCACGGTCTTGGCCACGTGTTCCAGCAGCTCGAAGGCCCAACTGCGCTGGAAAGGATTGACCTCACCCACAGGGCCGCGGGCGTGCACGGGGATATCGGCGGTTTCGATGAATAACTCCATTTCGAAACCATTGCCCATCCCTTCAGTATCATCGAACGGGTCGGACAGGCCTTCGGTGGCGAGGATGATCGAATCGCCACGGCGGACCACCCGGTAGGCCTGGCGGGTCGAGGGCCAGTAAGGTCCACCTGACAGGCTCGGACTGATGAAGTAGGCAAGGACATCCTGCTCGACGGTGCCGACCGCGCGCCAATGACGATCCAGGCACGCCTCGCTGGCATGTCGAGCGGCCTCATTGGCCACTTCGAATGCTGTCGGGTTGTCGGCAGCTACCGGCTCGGAAAATGCGTGAGGTGGCTGGGCGTCCGGGGTTGCTGGACCTTTCAGTGAACCGAGAAGCTTCTTGAAAAAATTCATGTGCGTTCCGTGCTGGATGTTGGTTAGGCCCAGCAAACGTCAGCAGCCACTGAGCCGATGGCAGGCATTATGTGCGTTGTCTTAGCGTTTATTAACCACCGCCGTTCACTGGCCTTCAAGGGGCGGCAAGCGGTGGTGCAATCGACTGTTTGACGACCGACCCTGAAAATGGCCGCTCACTGTTTGCTTGATTGCTCTCTGATCTGCGTCAGGCTGAGACGAGGGGTCAAGGCTTCCGGGTCGACTCTGACCTCAATCAACGATGGCCGGGACATGGTCAGGCAGCGCTCGAAGGCGGGCGCAAAGTCGCAGGTCTCGGCGACCACCTCGCCATGCAGTCCATAGGCTTGGGCCAGTGCGGCGAAATCCGGGTTGTGCAATTGCGTGCCGGACACGCGCCCAGGGTAATTGCGCTCCTGGTGCATTCTGATGGTTCCGTACATGCCGTTGTTGACCACCACGAAAATCACATTGGCCCCGTATTGCGCGGCGGTGGCGAGCTCCTGACCATTCATCAAGAAGCAGCCATCCCCGGAGAACGAAACCACCACGCGATCCGGACAGGTCAGTTTGGCGGCCACGGCAGCCGGCACGCCGTAACCCATGGAGCCGTTGGTGGGACCTAACTGGGTGCGGTAATGGCGGAACTGATAGAAGCGTTGAAGCCAGACGGCGTAGTTGCCGGCGCCATTGGTCAGGATCGCGTCATCTGGAAGCCTGCGATTCAACCACTCAATGATGTCGGCCATTTGCACTGGGCCGGGGGAGGATGTGCGTTCCAGGTTTTGCAGGTAATGCTGATTCAGCGTGCGCGTCCACTCACTGGTTTTTTGCGGGTTTGTGGGTGACAGTCCTGCGGCTGCTTTTGCAAAGCTCGACATACTGCTGTTGATCGCCAACGCCGGTTGATAGACCCGTCCCAGCTCTTCAATACCTTGGTGAATGTGAATCAGGGTTTGCTTGGGGACGGGAATATCCAGGGCCACGTATCCGCCTGTCGACACTTCCCCCATTCGCGAGCCGACGACCAGCAGCAGGTCAGCCTCTTTCACGGCTAACGACAACTGTGCGGAGGCCGCGAATCCAAGATCGCCGACATAGTTGGGGTGCCGATTGTCGAACAGGTCCTGACAACGAAAGGAGGCGGCCACCGGGAGATGCTGTTGTTCTGCAAAAAGGCGAATGTCCTGCACGGACTCGGGATCCCAGCCGCTGCCGCCCAACACCATCAATGGCCGTTCCGATTGCTCAAGCAGTTGCTGCATGGCCGCCATTTGCTCGACTGCCGGCGTCATCAACACCCGTTTGAACGCGCCGGCATCACTGACCTCGGCCATTTCGGTCAGCACGTCTTCTGGCAGGGCGACCACGACCGGCCCCGGCCTGCCATTGACTGCTCGGTGAAACGCCTGGCTCACCAGTTCGGGAATTCTTCGGGTGTCGTCGATTTGTACGACCCACTTCGCCAAGGGGCCAAACATCTGGCGGAAGTCGACCTCTTGGAATGCTTCGCGATACTGCTGATCGCGAGCGACCTGGCCAATGAAGAGGATCATCGGCGTCGAGTCCTGGAAGGCGGTGTGGACGCCAACCGCGGCGTTGGTTGCACCTGGGCCGCGAGTCACGAAGCAGATGCCCGGCGCTCCAGTGAGCTTGCCGTAGGCTTCTGCCATATAGGCGGCACCGCCTTCCTGACGGCAAACAATCAGATCGATGTCTTCTTGCACGTCATGCAATGCGTCGAGAACCGCCAGGTAGCTTTCTCCCGGCACACAAAAAGCCCTTTTGACGCCATGGATGCGCAAGGCATCCACCAATATCTGACCTCCGCTACGACGAGAAATGGTTTTATTCATTGTGATCTCCTGAGGCGAATGGTGAAGAAGGAAAAGGGCTCACTTTCTGGCGGTTCTGACGCGTTCAGAGGGAAAAACAGCGGGTAACGTCTGCGCCCGATTCTGAGCATCATCGCGTAGGGGGACAAACGATGATTGCTCAGCACTTCATTCCCTCAGCTATTGAAGTCGGACTGAATAATGGGACGTTATCCTTCGCTGGCCCACACCCCGGTCGCCGCCGTGCGCCGGACATAATCGCTAAAGTCCCGCGCCGGCCGCCCTAACGCACGCTGGACGCCATCGGCTACCGACGTATTGCGGCCATCGAGCACGGTGGTGAACAGGTACAGCACCAGGTCGATCACTTCGGCTGGGAGTTCTGCCTGTTCCAATGCTTGGCGATAATCGTCCGCCGGGACTGAGGCGAACTGGATATCGCGCTGGGTCTCACGGGCGATTTCCTTGACCGCTTCGGCAAAGGTCAGCGCGCGTGGGCCGGTCAGTTCATAGAGTTGGCGTGAGTGTCCGGGTTGGGTCAGCGCCGCGACGGCGATTTCGGCAATGTCTTCGGCATCGATGAAAGGCTCGGCGATAGTGCCCACGGGCAGGACAAGTTCCCCTTGCTGGATGGGCTCGAGGAAGTGCGCTTCGCTGAAATTCTGGAAAAACCAACTGGCGCGCAGGATCGTCCAGTCGACGCCGCCGGCCTGTACGACCTGTTCGGCCTGTTCGGCTTCGACCTCACCGCGCCCGGACAGCAACACCAGTTTGCGGACGCCGCTGTTGACCGCTTGATCGGTGAAGGCCCGGACCGTTTCGAGCGCGCCCGGGACGGCGAGGTCGGGTTGAAAGGAAAGGTACACCGCGTAAATGCCCTCCAGCGCAGCCGCCCAGGTGCTTCTATCTTCCCAGTCGAAAGCGGGGCTCGCCGCGCGAGAACCCAGGCGAACGGGCCGGCCGGCAGCTTGCAGGCGTTGGGCAATTCGCCGTCCGGTTTTGCCGGTGGCGCCGAGAATCAGGATGGTTTCTTGTTCGGTTTTCATCGTTTCATCTCCTTCGGGTTAATGTGAGTGATGCTCACGTTTAAAAGATGATAGTCCCTCATGTTTTACTGTCAACGGGCAGAATTGCCGAGCCCGACGTACGGCAAAAACCCCGTGGTGGCCCGGTATCGGTCCGATGCTAAAGTGAGCCTATGTCATGTTCTCGTCCGGGAGATATACGCCAGTGCCCAAGAAAACCCTCGATACCGTCGAACCGTCTGTTGCAGAGCCGACGCGGCGCAATCCCACGCAGCAACGCAGCCGCGACCGCCAGGAGCGGATTCTCGCCGTCGCCACTGATTTGATCGCGAGCAAGGGCAGTGACCAGGTCAAGATGAGTGAGATTGCCGAGCGTTCAGAGATCTCGATCGGCTCGCTGTATCAGTACTTTCCGGACAAAAGCTCGGTGATTCGCACGCTGGCCGAGCGCTATAACGCTGAAAGCCGTCGTTGTATCGAAGAGGCGCTGGGCGCCGTTGAGGACGCGCAAGGACTGAGAACGGCGTATTCCGAGTTGCTCGATCTGTATTACGAAATCGTTCTGGCGACACCGGCCATGCGGGATATCTGGTCCGGGATGCAGGCGGACAAACAGCTGATGGCGCTGGAGTTGCAGGAGAGTCGTGTGGCAGGCGGGATATTGAGTGATGCGATGCTGCGGGTGTTTCCGGGCAGTGATGCGCGACAGGTTCGGGAGTCGGCGTTTCTGATCTGGCATCTCGGAGAGGCGACCATGCGCTTGGCCGTTTCCTGTGCCCCGGAGGAGGGGCGCGGCCTGGTCGAGGCCTTCAAATCCATGTCGTTGCGCGAAATCATGGCGCCGGCGGCCGGATCGAGTGAGCCCGATCCAGCCGTCGACGTGATCAGCTAAGCCAGATCATCGGCCTGGTGCCGTTCAGGCACCTGGCTCGCCTCGTCGCCCCATGTGCGGTTGACGCGTTGCCCACGGATGACCGCCGGCCGCTTGGCAATCTCCTCGGCCCAGCGCTGCACATGGGTGTATTCCTGGGCCGAGAGAAACTCGGCCGCCGAGTACACGTTATTGCGCACCAGTTGGCCGTACCAGGGCCAGACCGCAATATCGGCGATGGTATAGCTGTCACCGGCCAGGTAAGGGCTTTCACCAAGACGACGATCGAGGACATCCAGCTGACGCTTGGCTTCCATGGTGAAGCGATTGATCGGGTACTCAAGCTTCTCCGGCGCGTAGGCGTAGAAATGCCCGAAACCGCCACCCAGGTACGGTGCCGCGCCCATTTGCCAGAACAGCCAGTTCAGGGTTTCGGTGCGTCCAGCCGGATCAGTCGGCAGGAAGGCGCCGAACTTTTCCGCCAGGTACAGCAGGATCGAACCGGACTCGAACACGCGAATCGCAGGTTCAACGCTGCGGTCCAGCAATGCCGGGATCTTCGAGTTCGGGTTGATCTCGACAAAGCCGCTGGAGAACTGATCACCTTCGCCGATGCGGATCAGCCAGGCGTCGTACTCGGCGCCGGTGTGCCCCAGCGCCAGCAGTTCCTCGAACAGGATGGTCACCTTCACGCCATTGGGCGTGGCCAGCGAATACAGCTGCAACGGATGCTTGCCCAGGGGTAACGCCTTGTCATGGGTCGGCCCGGCAATCGGCCGATTGATGCTGGCGAATTGGCCCCCGGACGGTGCGTTATTTTTCCAGACCTTGGGCGGAACGTAGGACGCTTTGCTCATGAGACGGACCTTATCTAGTGTGCTTGCCGTGATCACATGGACCGCGGATGGACAGTTCGTAGGGACAGATCACCCCCGTTGTTCGGCCACCAACAGCAACGACTGCGGCACAGGGCTTTGCGGGTGCTGCGGCTCCTGCAGGCCGGCCAGCCGAAACCCGGCCATGTCCAGCGCATTGAGCCAACTGGACAAGGTGCGAAAGTACCACGGCATGGGTTGCCATTGGCCCTTGAACCCGGCAAAGGTCTCTTCCCGCCAGCCATCCTGATAATCGCCCGCCGCCACGGTCCAGGGGTGCAACGTCTGGATCACCAGCGCACCGCCGGGGGCGAGCAGGGCGTTCATGGCGGCGAGCAGCGGAATGATGTCCTGATGCAATAAAGCGAAGTTGGCGCAGATCAAATCAAAGCCACTGCCAATATCCACCTGTGCCTCGACCAACTGTTCATAGCTCGCCACATGCACCGGCGCTGACCCCGCCGCCCGCGCCGCCTCGACCAGCGTCCCGTCGCCATCCACCCCGACCGCCTCAATGCCCCGTTTAGCCAGCGCCCGCAACAGCCAGCCTTCGCCGCAGCCCAGATCGAGCACGCGCTCGGGCTGCCGGCCGAGTATCGCCAGCAGGATGGCCTGGTCGGTGACCTGGACACGGCTTTCGAGCGTGCCGCTGCGGATGGCTTCGATCCAGGATTGGGCGTTGTGGTGCCAGCTCTGGAGCAGGGTGGATTCGGGGCTGGGCATATGGATGTCCGGTTTGGGGGGCTGAAGGCAAGAATAGAAAAAACCCGCAACTCAGTGCGGGTTTTTTTTACGCTTGAAAAATCTGCATTAGCGCTTACCCGGCGCTCGCCAGTTTCCCGGTGGACAACCGACGCTTATAAGCACTGTCCCGACTCGCCAACCAGAAATACAGCGGCGACGTAATCAGTAGCCCCACCACCCAGGAAAGATCCGCGCCGTTGATGTGCTCGGAAATCGGCCCGACGTACAGCGGCGTGTTCATGAATGGAATCTGCACGATGATCCCGATCGCATAGGCCAACAGCGCCTGTGGGTTGTAGCGGCCATAGATCCCGCCATCGACGTGGAAGATCGAGTCGATGTCGTACTGACCTTTGTGGATCGCGTAGAAGTCGATCAGGTTGATCGCGGTCCACGGCACCAGCACGACCAGCAGTACCAGCACCATGTCGACGAAGTGGCCGATGAAGTCGGCCGAGGCGCCGACAGCGGCGAAGCAGCAGGCACCGAGGACGATGATCGAGAGCACGGCGCGGCTCTTGGCGGTGGGGATCCAGCGGTAGGCGAAGGTTTGGATCAGGGTGATCAGCGACAGCACGGCGCCGTAGAGGTTGAGGGCGTTGTGGCTGATGACGCTGAGCAGGAACAGCACCAGCATCAAGGGGCCGATGGAACCGGTGGCGAGTTTGACCGCGTCCATGGTGTCCATGCCGACCGGTGTGGCGAGGACGGCGACGGCGCCGAAGATGAACGAGAGGCTGGAGCCGAGCACGGTGCCCAGGTAGGTGGTCCAGAAGGTCGAGGCCACGGGTATGTCGGCCGGCAGGTAGCGCGAGTAGTCGGAGACGTACGGCGCGAACGCGATCTGCCACAGCGCCGCCAACGACACGGTGGCGAGCCAGCCGGAGATGTTGAAGCTGCCACGGGTGAGAAAGTCAGCGGTCTGCACGTGGGTGAAGATGTAGCCGAAGCCGAGCACGATGCCGGCGCCGAGCACCCAGGTGCCGATGCGGTTGAGCACGTGGATGAAGCGGTAGCCGATGATGCCGATGATGCCCGAACCGAGGGCGCCGATAACGATGCCCACCGGCACCGGCACGCTGTCGACCACGCCATGCAAGGACTTGCCGGCGAGGACGATGTTGGAGGCGAAGAAGCCGATGTACATGACTCCGGCGATCAGCACCACCAGTAGCGCACCGAGGGAGCCGAACTGGGCGCGGCTCTGGATCATCTGCGGGATGCCCATCTGCGGGCCTTGCGCCGAGTGCAGCGCCATCAGCACGCCGCCGACCAGATGCCCGACCAGAATGGCGACGATGCCCCACACCAGGTTCAGGTGGAACAGTTGCACACCGAGGGCGCCGGTGACGATGGGCAGCGGCGCGATGTTGCCGCCAAACCAGAGAGTGAACAGGTCCCGGACCTTTCCATGGCGATCTTCCGGGGGAACGTAGCCGATCGTGTGTTTCTCGATCAGCGGGGCGGAGGTTGTTGCAGAGGTGACCATGACGAACTCCAAGGCAAAGTGAGTACGTGGACGTACTTCGGTGAGCGCCGCATGGGCGACGCTTTTCTTGTTGGAGTGATGATGTGCAATGCACTGGGATAGATAAATTAGTAAGTTTGTTGCCTTAAACCTTAAAAAATATATGCCCGTGGTTTGGGTGGGTCCGGTATGTTCTGGGTGCGGTGTTCGCGCGGTTAACCAGCCAACACCGCCCTCTGTAGGAGCAAGGCTTGCCCGCGATGGCGTCTGCGAGATCGCTATCGCGGGCAAGCCTTGCTCCTACAGGATATGCGTGTGGTGTGTGTTTTCTGGAGGGTCCGCATGGCCGCTTACAACCTGCGACAGCTGCGCTATTTCGTCACCACCGCCGAGTGCGGCAGCGTGGCGGAAGCTTCGCGCAAGCTGTATATCGCCCAGCCGTCGGTGTCGACAGCGATCAAACATCTGGAAGAAAGCTTCGGCGTGCAGCTGTTTATCCGCCATCACGCCCAGGGTGTTTCGCTGACGCCCAGCGGCTCGCGGTTTTACCGCAAGGCGCTGGAGCTGTTGCGGGTCGCCCACGAGTTTGAGCAGAACGCCCTGGCGGACAACGACGTGGTGGCCGGGCAGATCGATATCGGCTGCTTTGAGACCGTCGCGCCGCTGTACCTGCCACGCTTGATCGCCGGGTTCAAGGAGCGCTGGCCGGGGGTGGAAATCCGCATTCGCGACGGCGAACAGCAGGAACTGGTGCAGGCCCTGACCGCCGGCAGCATCGACCTGGCGATGCTGTTCGAACACGACCTGGACAGCACGATCGAGACCGTTCCCCTGATGCCGCCGCAGCAGCCCTATGCTCTGCTGCCAGCGGACCATCGCTTCGCGCAACAAGCAAAAGTGTCGCTGGACGACCTGGTGCTGGAGCCGATGATTTTGCTCGACGTGGTGCCGAGCCGAACCTACTTCGTGAGCATTTTCGAAGAGCGCGGGCTGACCCCGCACATCGTCTTCAGCTCGCCGTCGATCGAGATGGTGCGCGGCATGGTCGGGCGCGGTTTTGGCTTTTCGATTCTGGTGACCAAACCGTTCTCGCCGTACACCTATGACGGGCAACAACTGGTGTGCATCCCGCTCGCCGAAACGGTGACCGGTTCGGGATTGTCGGCGGCGTGGCTCAGACGGTCGCAACTGACCAAACCGGTGCAGTTGTTCGTGGATTACTGCCAGGAAGAATTGGCCCGACTCTATACCTGAGCGTCGGGCCTGATCCTTAACTGATCGATGCCAACATCCGTTGCAGCAGGGCATCGCAGCCGTTCAACTGCTCGACGCTGACGAACTCGTCCGGCTTGTGGCCCTGATCCATGCTGCCTGGACCACACACTACCGTTGGAATGCCTACCGCATCAAACAGTCCGCCTTCAGTGCCGAACGCCACTGTCCCGAACTCCCGGGAACCCGAGAAGGCTGCGATCCATTCAGCCGCTTCGCTGCGCTCATCAGTCACCAAACCGGGATACGCCGACAACTCGCTGAAGCGGATATCGCTCTGCTCACTCACGGCGCGCATGCGTGGCAGGACCTGCTGCTCGGCGTAAGTCTTCAGCTCCTGCGCCACATCGTTTGGATCAAACGAGGGCAGGGCGCGGACTTCAAAATCAAAACGGCAATCAGCGGGCACGATGTTCAACGCCTTGCCACCGGAGATCACCCCGGTTTGCACCGTGCTGAACGGCGGATCAAAACGCCCGTCGTGATGCTCCGGCGCCTTGAGCCGCTGGCCAATTCGCCCCAGTTCAACGATCAGTTCGGCGGCGTATTCAATCGCATTGACCCCCAGCGGCGCGTACGCCGAATGGCAGGCTTGGCCATGAATGTCGCAGCGCATCGCCAGTTTGCCCTTATGACCCAACACCGGTTTGAGCTCGGTCGGCTCGCCAATGATGCACAGCATCGGTTTGACCGGGCGCTGTTCCAGCACTTTGAGCAGCGAGCGCACGCCCAGGCAGCCGACTTCTTCATCGTAGGACAGCGCGATGTGCACCGGCCGCCGCAGCGTGGCCTTCACCAGCGCCGGCACCAGGGCGAGTACGCAAGCGATATAGCCTTTCATGTCCGCCGTGCCGCGCCCGTACAGCTTGCCGTCGCGCTCGCTGAGTGCGAAAGGCGTCACGGTCCACGGCTGGCCGTCGACGGGCACCACATCGGTGTGCCCCGACAGCACGATGCCCGGCACATCCGCCGGGCCGATGGTCGCGAAGAGGTTGGCCTTGCTGCGCTCGTCGTTGTAGACCAGTTCGCACGGCACTTCGAAGCGGGCGAGGTAGTCGCGGACAAACTCGATCAGGTGCAGGTTGGATTCGCGGCTGGTGGTGTCGAACGCCACCAGCGTTTCCAGCAAATCGCGGCTGGCGCTCATCGGTCGTCTCCGGCGACGCCGTAGCCTGGGGACCTGTCGGGCGCCAGGGCGCGGTCGATGTAGTCCTGAAGCTGCGGGCGATAGGCGTCCCACAATTGTCCCAACTGGCCAATCGGGTCTTCATCCGCCCAATCCACCCGCAGGTTGATGATCGGCCAGGTCAGTTCGCCGACCACGACCATCGCCGCCGAATGCACCGGCCCGGCTTCACCACCGGCCGCGATGGCCGCTTGCATCGCCGCCAGCAAGCGATCGGCCAACTGACCTTCGCCTTGCTCAAAGGCGCGGACCATGGCCTCGATCACCGACCGGTCCGCCAGCATGTTGCCGGCCGCCACGCAATGCTCGCCGGATACGGCGTTGTGGGTGCCGAGGGTTTCCGAGCCGCTGAAATGCGCGGTGCGACCGAGGTGGTCAATCGCGGTGACCTGGCGATATTGGCTGTAGCCGTTGCGGGTCAGGACTTTGTCCAGCGCATCTGCGGGCGCGAGGCCTTGCTCCATGAGGGCGAGGGTTTCCGGGCCGAGGGACGGCAACGTGATGTTTTGCGTCGAAACCGCGCCGACGCCGGGCAGCAGCCACGGGCAGCGGGCGCCGACGGCGATGCTGGAAGAACTGATGGCGATACCGAGCTGGCCGGTGTCGGGGCAGCGGGCGGTGATGGAGAAGGTCATGGGTTTTGCTCCTTGTCTGGCCTTGGAGAAAGTGTTGTCTGGGCGGGCGCCTTCGCGGGCAAGCCTCGCTCCTACATTTGGAATGCGTTCCCCTGTAGGAGCGAGGCTTGCCCGCGAACGCCGCGCCTCGGTCTACCGGTACTTACTCCGGAATCACCGCAATCACATCAATCTCCATCAACCACTGCGGTTGCCCCAGCGCCGACACCACCAACCCGGTCGAAATCGGAAACACACCTTTGAGCCACTTGCCGACTTCCTGATACACCGGCTCGCGGTAGCGCGGGTCGATCAGATAAGTGGTGGTTTTCACAATGTGGCTCAGGTCGCTGCCGGCTTCTTCCAGCAGCTGTTTGACGTTGCGCATGGCTTGCTCGGCCTGCGCACGCGGGTCGCCGAGGCCCACCAGGTTGCCCTCGAAATCGGTCCCGACCTGGCCGCGAACATACACGGTGTTGCCAGCGCGGACGGCTTGGCACAGGTCATTGTCCAGGCTCTGGTTCGGGTAGGTTTCCTTGGTGTTGAACATGCGGATGCGAGTGTGGGTTGGCGTGGCCATGTGAAGCTCCTGCAAAAGAATTAAGCGCTGACGATGGTTTTGTGGGCGAGCGGGGCGGTGTCGGCGGCACGCTGGTCGGCATCGCGGTAGTCGAGGTATGAACGCTGGATGGCGATGTGGTCGGCCACGTACTTGGCGTCATGCCAGACGCCCCAGATAAACGACGAACCACGCCGTGACTGCCACGGCAGGCCGAGGAAATACACGCCAGGCTCGCTCGACACGCCACGCTGATGCTGCGGCTTGCCGTTGTCGTCGAACGCGTTGACCTTCAGCCAGCTGTAATCCGTGGCAAAACCGGTGGCCCAGATGATCGACGTGACGCCGGCCTTGACCAGGTCGAGCTCAAGAATCGGGTTCGTCACGCAGTCCGGGTCCGGGAAGGTGTGCCGGGCTTCCGGTTCTTCCGGCAGGTCCAGGCCATTACGCTCGATGTAGGCGTCGGCGGCATCGAGCAGTGCCTTGTAGTTCTCATCGCCACGGGCCAGGTTTTCCGCCAGGTTGCGCTGGAAGGTCGCCACGGCGCCATTGAACGATTGGGTCAGGCCGACCAGGGTCATGCCGCTATGGGCCAGGCCTCGGAAGTCCACGGTGCGACCGCCATGGGCGCCGCTGACGGCGATGGTCACGTGCTCGCGCCCCGGCTTCATCGCCGCTTGATCCCACTCACCGAGCACACCCAGCCACCAGCAGAAATCACGGTTGCGGTAGGCGCGAGGCGGGCGGTCGTGAGCGCCGACCGAGAGGTACACCTTCTTGCCGGCAGCCTGCAATTCATCGGCGATCTGCACCCCCGACGACCCTGCACCCACCACCAGCACCGCGCCTTCGGGCAGTTGCTGCGGGTTGCGGTATTCAGCGGAATGGATTTGGGTGAACGGCGCGTCTTTCGGTGCAATCGGCGGGATCACCGGGCGCTGGAAAGGCCCGGTGGCGGCCACCACACGGTTGGCTTCGATCACGCCTTCGGAGGTTTCAACCGTGAAACCCGGGCGACCGACATTGCGCTCGACCTTCAACACGTCCACGCCAGTGCGGACTGGTGCGTTGAATTTCTTGGCGTAGGCTTCGAAATAATCGGCCACCCGCTCTTTCGGGGCAAAGCCGTCGGGGCTCAGATCGTCGAACTCCATACCCGGAAAGCGATCGTGCCAGGCCGGACCATTGGCCACCAACGAATCCCAGCGCCCGGTGCGCCAGCGTTCGGCAATACGATTGCGCTCCAGCACCAGGTGCGGCACACCGAGTTTGCTCAAGTGTTCACTCATGGCCACGCCAGCTTGACCGGCGCCAACGATCAGCGTGTCTATTTTTATTGTTTCAGTGGTCATCTCTTTACCCTTCGAAGTGGGAGTCAGGTCGGTTATGGCCTGCCATCTCTTGGGCTCAAGACTAGGGTTCACCCCGGTATCGGTAAAATATTATTAAGTTGGGAACTGAGCATAAATAACGGATGCAGAGCGTTGAGCCCTGGCTTGCACAGGTTAAAAGGGAGAGATTGAGCCATGAACAGACAAACACTCAGCGACACCTACCGCGCCTACATCGACTGCCTCAACCGCCAGGACTGGCCCGCCCTGGGCCAATTGGTGGATGAAGACGCGCATTACAACGGCCAGCGCATCGGGTTATCCGGCTATCGGGTGATGCTGGAGCGCGATTTCCGTTCGATCCCGGATCTGCGCTTCGTCATCGAACGCCTCATCGCCGACCCGCCACACATCGCCGCCAGGCTGTGTTTCGACTGCACGCCAGTGGGAGAACTGTTCGGTTTGCCGGTGAACGGGCGGCGGGTGGTGTTTAGCGAGAATGTGTTTTATGAGTTCAAACACGGGAAGATCTGGAACGTCTGGTCGGTCATCGACAAGGCCGCGGTCGCGGCGCAGATCCTTTAAAAGGGGACCAATACCTGTGGTGAGGGGGCAAGCCCTTGTTGGGCTGCGCAGCAGCCCTGAAAACTGGGGGCGCTTCGCACCCCAACGGGGGCAAGCCCCCTCGCCACAGGGACGATGTTCAGTCAAAAGCACCGATCAGGCTTTGCTGGCCGCCAGGTAAGCGCCCAGTCGGCTGCCCATTTCGGCGCCCAAGGCTTGCAAGCCACTCAATGGCCGGACCATCACTTCAAATTCAACGATTTTGCCTTCCCCATTGAACCGGATCATGTCGATCCCTTTTAGCTCCTTGCCGCCGACCTGCGCGCTGAACTCGAGTACGACATTCAACCCGTCCGCTGTCGCCAATTCGCGGTGATATTCAAAGTTTTCAAAAACGTCGACCACGGTGTTCAGAATCATCGCCACCACGGCTGCTCCCGGGTATGGCGTGTGCGCCATGGGCGAGCGGAACACGGCTTTTGGGTCCAGCAACTCGGGCAAGGCCTGCAAGTCGCCCTGGCGGATCATCGCGTGCCATTGCTTCAAGGACTCGGCGGCTTTGGGGTGCAGGTTCAGTTCAGGCATTTTCAACTCCTTATTGTTGTTTTTTGGTCTGTAGAAACGCGGCCATCGCGGCGAAGCGCTGACGTGTTTCATGCTCGAAAATACGATTGGCCAGCGGGTCCAGCAACCCGCCGAGCCAACGCGGTCGTAGGCGGACGCTGAAGGTGTAGATCAACTCCGACCGGTTGTCACCCAGATCACGATGACGCATCGACGCGGCCCACCACGCAAACACGCCCTCAGGCTCGACCAACAAGGCTGCGGCGACCTGTCCCGGCTGGAAGTTGACGAAACGGGTGCGCATGGAAAAGTAGCGTTTCCAGCCTCGTCCTTCATTGAACGTGATTGCGCCGATATACGGGCGGATGCCGCCACCTTCGACCCCGGCGCGGGCCAACAGGGTGTCCCACTGCATGCGCACCGTGTGATTGTGGAAGGCTTCGAAGGCGTCGGCTGCGCTGGCGGGCATGATCAGGCTGATTCGGTGTTGGGTCACACGTAGTCCTCGACGATTTTCGCCATCTTGCACCGGGGTTGGAGTATTGCAAAAAGCGCAATCATATTCAGATACACTTCGATGATGCCAAAACATCATCACGCGCCGTTGCGTTTCACCCGTATCGCTCACAGCATCGTCACCCGATTGCTGTTGCTAGCGCTGTGCATGGTCATTTTTGGTGCCGTGGTGCGTTATTACGTCTTGACCAATTTCCTGCGTGAAGACCTGAGCAGTGTGGTTGAAGGCCAGCAATTGACCCTCGCCACCTATGTTGCCAAGGACATCGACTACAAACTCGTCCAGCGTCAATTGATGCTGGATCGCCTGGCCGATTCGGTTCCGACCGATCTCCTGACGCAGCCGCAGCAGCTGCAAACGTGGCTGAAAGCGCATTACGAGTTCCAAACGCTGTTCACCGCAGATTTGTTCATCGTCAGCGGCAAAGGGCGTTTACTGGCGAATTTCCCGGAACCGGTGGATACCGACTTCGCCGAGCGTGATTACATCCGGGCAGGGCTGGCGGGGCGCTCGTTGATCGGTCAACCGGCGCTCGACAAGGCGACCCAGACGCCGATCCTGCCCATGTCCGCGCCCATCAAGAATGCCGCCGGTGAAGTCCAGGCGGTTTTGGTCGGCGTCAGCGTACTGGGCGCCACGGGGCTGCTGGATTCGTTGCTGCAGAGTCGCGTCGGCGATGCCACCGGGGATTTTCTGCTGGTGTTCCCCGATAGCCGCTTGTATATCGAGTCTTCCAGCCGTGATGTGCGACTCAATCCAACGTCGGCCCCCGGCGTCAATGCCTTGCATGACCGGGCGATGGCGGGGTTTCGCGGCACTGGGCTGACCCTCAATTCAAAAGGGGTCGAGGAAGTCGCCGCCATCGCCGCCGTTCCGAGCGCCAATTGGTTCATCGTCGCCCGTTTGCCCGCCAGCGAGGCGTTTGCCACCGTGACGCGCACCCAGCATTTCCTGATGAAGGGCGCGGTGTTCTCGATTCTGTTTTTCGCCACGTTCGCCTCCATTGGTCTGTATTTTGTGTTCCGCCACCTGTTCCGTGCTGCCGAGCAGGCCGATCGCATGACCCGCGATGAACTGCCCCACGCGCCCCTGGCGGTGGTGCGTGATGATGAAGTCGGGCACTTGATTTCGGCGTTCAATCGGCTGTTGCTCAAGTTGAATGACAAACAGGATGAACTAAAGAAAATCGCCCATCACGACACCCTGACGGGCCTGTGCAACCGCCATCACCTCTCCGGTCGCCTTCGGCAGGTGTTGTCCCTGGCGCGACGCACCGGTACCCAGGTTGGCCTGTTGTTCATGGACCTCGATGGTTTCAAACACATCAACGACACGTTGGGCCACGAGGCGGGCGATGAGGTGTTGCGCCAGGTGGCGCGGCGCTTTTCGTCCGTGGTGCGCGAGAGCGATACCCTCGCGCGCATTGGCGGCGATGAGTTTGTCGTGCTGCTGAGCGACCTGGGCGTCGACGCCGAACAGACCCTCAGCCGCGTGGCGACCCAATGCATCGAGGCCTTGAGCGCACCGTTTTTTATTTCCGGCACGGTATGCATTGTCGGTGTGTCGATCGGCATCGCCTTGGGCGACGGGCAAAGTTCCGCCGACACGCTGCTGCTGGCTGCCGACCGCGTGATGTACCAAGCGAAGAAAACCGGGCGTGGGCGGTATGTGACTTATAAGCTTTAGGCCTTTAAGCTGGCGGCTTTCCCCGATGACCAAGGATGGAAAGTGGCCATGATCACAATCGGTAGTCAGAACAACGCCCCGACGCCGCAACATCAGCATCACGATGTTTATGTTTTTCACATCGACCCGTCCAGGCCCGACAAACCGTTGTGTTTCGAACAGTCGATTGGCGGCGGGCATTGCGAGCAGGGCGGGGCGATATGGCTAGCGGTTGCGGAGCTTGAGGCCTGGCCCGGTGACTGGCGCCAGCACCTGGAAAAATCCGGCTGTGGCTGGGTGGCCGCACTGGTGGATGCCCATCACGCTGCTGATCAGTCGACTATCGTCGCCATGATCCTCAAACAGCACGCCAAGCCACCGAGCCTGTGGGGTTCAACCGCCGGCTGGTTCAAACGCAACTTTTCCATCACCGGCCGCTACGGCGTTTAATTGAGGAGCAACCCGATGAGCCAGACCCTGGAACGGGCCATTGCAATCGCCGCGGCCGCCCACGAAGGGCAGGTCGACAAGGGTGGATCGCCTTACATCCTGCATCCACTGAAAGTCATGTTGCGGGTGACGACCCTGGAAGAGCGGATCGTCGCCGTGCTGCACGACGTGGTCGAAGACACCGGCATCAGCCTCGAAGCGCTGCGCCAGGAAGGTTTCAGCGAAGCGGTGTTAGAGGCGATTGCATCGGTCACCAAAGTTGAGGGTGAATCCTATGAGGCGTTCGTCGAACGCGCAGCGCTGAACCCGATAGGCCGAGTGGTCAAACTCGCGGACCTGGAAGAAAACAGCGACTTGTCGCGGATTGCGCAGCCGTCATGGGACGATCTGGAGCGGGTTGAGAAGTATCGGCGGGCGATTGGCGTGTTGCGGTCGTAACACGCCAGATCAATGTGTGCAGAGAGGGTTTATCACCGCGCCGTGGTCGCACTCAAGGCATCCCACACCGCCATGACCTGAGTCACCGACGCATCCATCACCGCATGGGGAATCTCGTCTCTGGCCAGCGCCGTCAAGCCCAACAGAAAACTGTCAAACATGGCGGCCAGGGCTTTGGTGTCGGTAGTGACCGGCAGTTCGCCCTGAGCAATCGCGCGTTCGATGCAGACGATAATGCCCGCCCGGTTGCGAGCCCGGGCCTCGGCCAGTGGCGCAGAAACGGCGGTGGGCTGTGCCGAGCAGGTGTTTTTCACCCCAGGCGTGCGCCCGGTCCTCGGGGTGGTGATGACCTGGATGCTGGCGCACAACATTCTTTATACCTATGTCGCGCCGTTCGTGACCCCGGCCGGGCTGGCCAGCGATATCGATCTGGTGCTGCTGGTGTTCGGCATCGCCGCGTTGCTGAGTATCTGGATCACCGGGCGGTTGGTGGACCGGTATCTGCGCAACGCCGTGTTGCTCAGCCTCGCCACGTTCGCCGCGACAGCCTGCGTTTTCGGGTTCTTTTCCCAATCCGTGATCGTCATCTATGTCGGCACCTTTGTCTGGGGCCTGACCTTCGGCGGCGCCGCGACACTGCTGCAGACCGCACTGGCTGATACGGCGGGCGAGGGCGCGGACGTTGCCTTGTCCATGAACGTCGTGGCCTGGAACGGCGCGATCGCCATCGCCGGTCTGTTCGGTGGTGTGCTGCTCGATCAGGTCGGTGTCGTGTCGTTTCCGTGGGTATTGCTGGTGTTATTGCTGGCGGGGTTATGGATTGCCGTTGGCGCGCGGGTGCATGGTTTTCCGCAGGGGCAACGGCAGGGCGGTGCGGCGGTGGTCGGTCATTGATGGGGGCGAGGGTTTACGACGCCTGGTTCAAATCGAGCGCTGATTCACCCGCCGGGTCAGTTCCTCGGCGCACTCCTTGCGCTCCGAATAGCGATCAACCAGGTCGGGGCGATCGCGCAGCAGCAACGTGAACTTGACCAGTTCCTCCATTACATCCACTACCCGGTCGTAGAGCGCCGAGGGTTTCATGCGGTTGCCCTCGTCAAACTCCAGATAGGCTTTGGGCACCGAGGATTGATTGGGGATGGTGAACATGCGCATCCAGCGCCCAAGCACGCGAAGTTGATTGACCACGTTGAAGGATTGCGAGCCGCCACACACCTGCATCACCGCCAGGGTCTTGCCCTGGGTCGGGCGAATCGCGCCGATGGCCAGCGGCACCCAGTCTATTTGGGCCTTGAACACCGCCGACATCGAGCCGTGACGCTCCGGCGAACACCAGACCTGGCCTTCGGACCATTGCATCAGCTCAAGCAGTTCCTGGACTTTCGGGTGATCGTTCGGCGCATCGTCCGGCAGTGGCAAACCGGAGGGGTTGAAGATCCGCGTCTCGGCGCCGAAGTGTTCGAGCAAACGCGCGGCTTCTTCGACCATCAGGCGACTGAAGGAGCGGGCGCGGGTCGAGCCGTACAGCAGCAAAATCCGTGGTTTGTGCGGACCGGTTTGATCAGGAGTTTGAATCAGTGAGGTGTCGAGATTGGGCAGCGGGTGAGTCATGAAAGGCTCCAGTTACAAGGTGCTGATGCGGTCGAGTTCCCGCTTCAAGGCATCGCGATCAAGTTCGGCGAAGGGCAGGGCGAGGAAGGCTCTGCAGCGGGTTTCGATACGTGCCAGGGTTGATTGGAAGGCGGCGGATACCGCGGCTTCGTCGCCCGACACCTCCGATGGATCTTCCAGTCCCCAATGGGCTTTCAGCGCCGGGCCGAAGTAGACGGGGCAAGCCTCACCGGCCGCCTTGTCGCAGACCGTGATGACGACGTCCGGCGGGTTGGCTTCGAAGGCGTCGTTGCCTTTGCTGCTCAAGCCTTCGATGGCAATCCCGGCTTCTTGCAAGGTGATCAGGCTGCGCGGCAGGACCTGGCCCTTGGGAAAGCTGCCGGCGCTGACCGCTTCGAAGCCCTGCGGCGCCAGATGATTGAACATCGCTTCGCTAAGGATGCTGCGGCAGCTATTGGCGGTGCACATGAATAGAACGCGCATGGAAACTCCGATGGGTCAGGTCAGCAGCACGCTGCGGTATTGAGTGGGCGGTCGCTCATCTGATTGAGGCGGGCGGTGTTTTCCTCAAGCCAGTCGGCGTTGGCGTGCAATGTGGTTTCAAGCACCGCGCGAACCCAGGCGGGCAGTTCGGGATTGAGCCGGTAATACACCCATTGCCCCTGGCGTCGATCAAGCAGCAGGCCGCATGCCCGCAGCTGCGCCAGATGGCGCGAGATCTTTGGTTGGCTGTCGTCCAGCGCACAGACCAACTCGCAGACGCACAACTCGCCCTCACGGGTGATCAGCAGAGTGGCCCGGGCGCGGGTTTCGTCGGACAGGCATTTGTAGAGGGCGGGAGGGCTGAGCATGGGGGGCGTCTTAGAGGTGTGGAAGTCCGAATATACGGATGTCCATATGTATCGGGCAAGCTGCTTTTTAGCCCGATAGGCAACTGCTGCGTCCTCTGCACATCTGTGTAGGAGCGAGCGGTGTCGGCCACGAATTCTGTGAACACCCTCAAACGAATGTAGGAGCATGGCTTGCCCGCGATAGCGATCTTATGGACGCCATCGCGAGCAAGCTTTGCTCCTACAGGGCCGGGCGATTAGCCGGGCTTGTGGTTATCCAGCATCCGATCGGCCGCCATCTCACCCATCAGGAGCGACCGATGCAACACCAGCATCGTGTGGCGTCGCGGGCCCTCCGTCAGCTCGACGAGATCGTTGACCATCTTGCGGGCCGTTGATAACGATTCGTAGACCTCGACCAGCAACGTTTCGTCATCCACCGCTGCGTCGATGGTGAAGAAGGTGCCGGAACTGCGGGGCGGTATCTGCGTTTTCGTCGCCCCGGGGTTGAGGTAATGGCTGAGCGCGCGGTCGGCGGCCTCTTTCATTTTCTTGGGGGCAATCTCGAAAGAGGCGTCTCAGGGGACTGGACCGGCATTCGGGGGATTGGGTGTAACTTTGAACATAGATGAAACTCCAGTACTAGCTAATAGGAGCCATCACTTTCGCTACCAAACGAGGAGGTGGTGGCCATACACAGGTTGGTAGACCGGAGTACTGGAACCGGCGCCCCGAAGGGACCCTGCGCATGGCCACCAAAAAGCATCGACCTAAGAAAGCGTCTGCATTCGGCTATGCGCCAGTACACCGGGCTACCAAACCCGATCGCTGTTTTTCAGCGACGGGGAAACGATAAAGCTCAGGCACTAGACGCACAAGCCGGCGGATTCTGGCGTACGCGTAGGTAACGGCGCAAGGCGTTGTAGCCGTTTATGACGTAACACTGAGTGTCTTTAAACGGTCGTCGTTAAACATGTTTAGGCGTTGCGCTCGCGGACGCCTTCGCGGGCAAGCCTCGCTCCTACGAGGATGGCGGAGGCGGTGGAGATCTCTGGCAGGCCTGAACGCCGGGCTTTCCTGACCATTCGTTCAATCGATAGTCATCATCAGAAAATGCGAGTTCTGTTTTTTCAGCATCGGAGGAGGATAGCGTCATACCGATCTCGCTTCTGAAGGAACCTGCGCGATGAGACTCTCAACTGCTTTCGCCCTTGTCGCCGTACTGACCGGCGCTTTCGCCGCCACCGCCCCGGCCTACGCCGCTGACCCGCAGGCTTGTCATTTCGTGCCGATGGGGGATAGCAGCGCCAACCTGCAACATTCTCAATCGGTGGGCGTGCTCTACAGCGAAAACACCGTCAACACCCTCCAATACCTTGAGAACTACCATTCGGTCGCGGTCAACGGCAGTAAGAACGCCGCCCTCGATTCGCGCATCAGCAATGCCTTCATCAAAAGCTCCGATCCGACGCTGGCGATCAACTGGCTGATGGGTTCGCTGCAGAAACAATTCGCCTCGGTCACCGTCTACGACAACCTTGATGCGCTGGTGGCTGCGCACCCGGATGTGGTGGTGATGCTGGACACTTACAGTCGCTTGGTTTCGAAGCGCAACAACCAGGTCGAAGCGCGATTCCTCGCCAAGTTCTACGACGCGAACCTGCAATACATCGGCAAGGCCGAAGGCTCCCGCGAACAGCAAATGCCTTCGGTCTGGGTCCACGGCAAAGCGGCACCCGAGATTGCCGCGCAAATCGACCAGCAGACCGAGTTGCAGGTGAATGCGTTGAAACAGTTCGATGCGTCGCTGAAGGCGTTGGTGACCTCGGGCAATGTGGCGCGGGTGGCGACTAACTGAGGCGATTGTTGCCTCAGTCTTTCCGCCTGTTTCTCAAGACCGCTGATAAGTGATCCACGACCTGCGCTTCAAAAGTGCCTTCGTCGCCATCAGCGCAGAACACCGCGCAGGGCGCCGTGTGCCCGTTCGCGGTGCTGTCGGGCGGTTTGGGCGCGACTGGGGATCCGTTCGACACGAGGGGAAAAAGCATGGCTGATGGCTCAGGGGAAAGGGTCACGACGCTACGGCGTCCCGCAGGTTGCCAGAAAACAAATTCACCACCGCTTCGATTGTTTTTATGCCGCGCTTTGGCTAACCTTGCACAAACCCGCAAGATCAGGCATAAACATGCATCCGGTCATCGAACTTCCTTCCCTGCGCCGACAAAAAATCCTCTTGATTCTGGAACGTGACGGCAAGGTCATGGCCTCCGAACTCAGCCAGCATTTCGCCGTGTCCGAAGACACCATCCGCCGTGATCTGGCGGAACTGGACAGCGCGGGCCTGGTGCAGCGGGTGCACGGCGGGGCATTGCCGCGGCCCAAGGACAGCGGCAAGGACTACTTCACCCGTGTCAGCGAAACCGATGAAGTGAAAACCCACCTGGCGCAACTGGCCGCGCGGTACGTGCAGGCTGGCCAGATCGTGATTTTCGATTCCGGCTCGACCACGCTGCAGATTGCCCGGTCGTTGCCGGCGGATATCACCATTACTGCCGTTACGGCCTCGCCGATGATCGCGATCACCCTGGCGGAATTCAAAGGCATCAAGGTGATCCTGGCCGGCGGTCAGCTCAATCCGGCGACGATGTCGGCGAGCGGGCATGACACGTTGCGGCTGTTTCAAGGGATCAAGGCGGATTTGCTGTTCACCGGGGTGTGCGCGATTCATCCCGAGGTCGGCATCAGCTCGCTGCACTTCGATGAAGTACCGGTGAAGCAGGCGATGCTCGACAGCGCGGCCCATGTGGTGGCGGTGACCACGGCGGACAAACTGGGCGCGGTGGAGCCCTTTGTGGTTGCGCCTTGCCGACGTATCCAGACGCTGATCACCGAGCGTCATCTGGCGTCGGGCAATGTCGAGGACTATCAGCGGCTGGGCATCGAAGTGGTGCAAGCCGATATGGCGGTTTAAGCGCTAGTGCAACAAATGCACGGCCAGGCCGATCAACCCACAGCCGATCAACACCTCGATCACTCCGCGCTTGAAGCGAAACAACGCGACCGCCGCAGCCATCGCGATCAGCGCCGAAGGCCAGTCGAGGTGGCCGCTGAAGCCGTTGGGCCAGAGCACGTGGTAGCCGAAGAAACCTGCCAGGTTGAGAATTACCCCGACCACGGCGGCGGTAATGGCCGTCAGCGGCGCGGTGAATTTCAGTTCGTTGTGCGTCGACTCCACCAGCGGCCCGCCGGCGAGGATGAACAGGAATGACGGCAGGAAGGTGAACCAGGTGACCAGTGTGGCGGCGAGGGCGCCAGCGAGGAACAGGTGCTCGGCGCCGAACACCTGCTGCACATAGCCGCCGACAAAAGCGACGAAGGCCACCACCATGATCAGCGGCCCGGGCGTGGTTTCGCCCAGCGCCAGACCATCGATCATCTGCGTCGGCGTCAACCAGCCATAGTGACCGACCGCGCCCTGATACACATACGGCAACACCGCGTAGGCACCACCGAAGGTCAGCAACGCAGCTTTGGTGAAGAACCAGCCCATCTGGGTCAAGGTGCCGTCCCACCCGAACAACGCGGTGAGCACGCCCATCGGCAATGCCCACAGGACGGCGCCGATCAGTGCCAGGCGCAGCAGTTTCATCGCACTGAAACGGGCATGTTCAGGTGTCGGGGTGTCGTCATCGATCAGTGCCGGGCCGTAGGAGGCGTTCGCTGCGCGGTGGCCGCCGTTGCTGAATTTCTCAGGGACCCACCGTCCGCCGAAATAACCGATCACGGCCGCCCCCAGCACAATCAGCGGAAACGGCACATTGAACGCAAAAATGGCCACGAATGAGGCTGCTGCGATCCCCCATAACCACCCGTTCTTCAATGCCCGCGAGCCGATTCGATGGGCCGCCTGCAGCACAATCGCGGTCACCGCCGGCTTGATCCCATAAAACAATCCGGCCACCACCGGCACATCCCCGAAGGCGATGTACACCCAGGACAAGCCAATCAGGATAAACAGCGACGGCAACACAAACAGCACACCGGCCATCACGCCGCCCAGGGTCCGGTGCATCAGCCAGCCGATGTACGTCGCCAACTGTTGCGCCTCCGGGCCGGGCAACAACATGCAGTAGTTGAGCGCATGTAGAAAACGCCGCTCCGACATCCAGCGCCGACGCTCGACCAATTCCTGATGCATGATCGAAATCTGCCCGGCCGGGCCACCGAAACTGATGAAGCCGAGCTTGAGCCAGAAGAGGAAGGCTTCGCGTAGGGGTACGGCTTGGGGTTTTGCGAATGTATCGCTCAAGAGGTGAGCCTTTTTCATAGACCGGCGGTTTGCTTACAGTAGCGGGGAATAGGTGCGCGCGTTTGATCGTTCCCACCCTCTGCGTGGGAACGATCAAGCACCGCTTCCGTAGGAGCAAAGCTTGCTCGCGAAGACGGCATCACATCCGGCAATGATGTGACTGACAGACCGCTTTCGCGAGCAAGCTTTGCTCCTACGGGGACGGGTGTGCTTGAGACTTACTGCGTCCCGAACATCGCCGTCCAGTAGATCCCGCCATCACTTTTCGGGTCCACCGCATACGCCGCACCGAGTTCGTGGAACTGCGGGTTCATCAGGTTGGCGCAGTGCCCCGGGCTGCCGAGCCAGCCATCGACGACTTTGCGGGTAGTGTCTTGGCCGGCGGCGATGTTTTCGCCGATCTGCTGCGCGATGTAGCCGCCCAGTTCCGCGCGGTCACCTGGGGTACTGCCGTCGCGACCCTTGTGATCGAAGTAGTTATTGTTGGCCATGTCACGGCTGTGGACTTCGGCGACCGCCCCCAAGGTGGCGTTCCAGGCCAGCGGCGTGGTGGCGGCGAACGGCTGGCCGCCGCACTGACGCGGCTGGGCGCGCGCGGCGTTAAGCAATTCCAGCAGCTTCTGACCTTCAGCGGAAGCATCGCCCAGGCGCCCGCTCAACAGCGGACGCGCAAGGACGATGCGCCACTGGCTGCCTTCGCGGCTGACGCCGACATCGATAAATTGCGGGTTCAACACCACCTGACAGAAGCTTTCCTGCACGGCCTTCATGGCCGACGTCGCATCGCGCGGGCCGGACAGGGTGATCGCCTGCACGTTGACCATCGGATACTTCGCTTGCGCCATCGCCTGTTGCAGGTCGATGTTCTGCGTGGCGGACAGCACCAGCCGTGGATCGGCCGCCAGCGGTGGCAACTCCGGCGATGCCTGACCGCCACAGCGCTGCACTTGGCTGCGATAGGTATTGATCGACTGAACCAGTTGCGTCTCGTCAGTGGCCAAGGCACTGGTAGCGAACACCAGGCCTGACGACAACGCCGCAACACACAAAACAGATGATAGGACGCGCATGAAAATCCCCCTTGAACGGACTGCGCCCATGATGCGCGATTTCGCCCCGTTCAGGGCACTGCCTTTTCCAATGATTTGCCGACTACAATGAAGCGAAGTCGCCCGCCGACGCCCTGAAGAGCCAGCCCATCATGCGCCTCCCGTGGATAGCCACCTGCCTTGCCGCCACCCTGCTTGCAGGCCAGGTTTTCGCTGACGACCAGGAGCAAAAAAAAGAAGTGGCCGTGGACAAGGCCCAGGTACTGGAAGAGAAAGCCGCCGACAAAGGCAGCACGGCACCGGCGCCGAAAAAGGCCGAGACCATCACCCAATCCGAAGTCCAGGCTGTCGACCCGGCAGGCACTGCGCCGCTGGACGAAGCCATCACCTGCATGGCCCGCAGTATTTACTGGGAAGCCAAGGGCAAGGACTCCGCCGACATGGAAGCGGTCGCTAACGTGGTGATGAACCGGCTCGGTCATGCGGGCTTTCCGGACACGGTGTGCGGGATCGTCAAGCAAGGCTCGGAAAAGCACGCCTGCCAGTTTTCCTGGTGGTGCGACGGCAAACCGGACACGGCCCAGGAAGACGTGCCCTATGCGATGGCCAAGGAAATCGCGCGCAAGGCGCTGAACAAGCAACTACCGGATCGCACCCATGGCGCGATGTATTTTCATGACCGGACCGTGAAGCCGGATTGGGCGCATGAGTACATCAAGACGGCCCAGATCGGGTTGTTCACGTTTTACAAACCCCGTGACGGCGACGCGAAATAGCGTAGTCAGGCGTGGCCCAGCGCAATGGCAAAGGACACCACGATCAGGCAGGCAAGCGCTGTGTTGATATTCATGAGAGGTTCATCCGAGCTGTTTTAGGTGGTGCCATCGTGAACAGGTCGGGGGGAAATGAAAAATTCGCTTTCGTGATGTGAATGATCGAAAGAAATGATGGGATCAAAAGTCACAGCTTTATATGGCTGACGAACACCTTGTGGCGAGGGAGCTTACTCCCGCTGGACTGCGAAGCAGTCCCTTCTTTTTAGGTAGAGAGGGCCGCTTCGCGACCCGGCGGGAGCAAGCTCCCTCGCCACAGGTTCAGTGTCAGCAGACTAGGCCCGCTTCAATACCCCTTCCAATGCCCCGGCACCCACACCCACTCGTTGTGAGCCCATCGATAGTGCCCAGCCACCCAGTGATACCCCGGCGCGGGCATCACCGGGACCATTTCCACCCGTGGCGGCGGTCGGTGCGGGCGGGCCGGTTCGATGACGCAGCCGGACAGGGTGATCGCCATGAGGCCGGCGATAACGGTGGTCTTGAATAGTCGGGACATAGCCAGATTCCTTGATTCAGTCGAACCGGCGCCCGGATGGCGAACCGGCAGGTCTTGCGTTCAGGACTCAACGGACCCAGCGCCCTTCGATCCAGTACCAGTTCGGTCCGCGCGCCTCCCAATGACCGGGCATCCAGCGCCCTGCGTGGTGCATCCGTTGCCAATGCCCCGGCGCCCACACATAACCCCGACCGTCCCAGCGCCAGTGGCCGTTGTCCCAGGCATAACCGGGGCGGGCCATGGGCGCCTGCTCCATGCGCGGTGGCGGTGGCGCCTGGCGAATGATGATCTCGGGCTGGGCAAATACCGGCGTGCTCGCCAGCGCCGCGAGCGCCAGGGGAACGAGCAAGACATGCCGCAACTTGATCAAGGGGTGCACAGCTTTCATGACAACTCCTCAGGGCTTGCATCCGAAAGTGGATGTTGCTGATGAATTGGACGTCGAATCGGCAAAAGATTGGGTGCGCAGAAAATGAAATTTTTGTCACGTGGGCGGGCAGGGCCAGCACGCACCTGTGGCGAGCCAGCGCCCTCGCCACCAATCTGTAGGAGCGAGGCTTGCCCGCGAAGGCGTCATTCCAGGCGACAAACAATGGTTGTCTGAAATGACGCCTTCGCGGGCAAGCCTCGCTCCTACAAGGGTTTTGCGTTGGGGTTTTGAGGCGTCATTCCAGGCGACAGAAATGGTTTTCTGGAATGACGCTTTCGCGGGCAAGCCTCGCTCCTACAGGGGGGGTGCGTTGGGTTTTGAGGCGTCATTCCAGGCGATAGAAATGGTTTTCTGGAATGACGCTTTCGCGGGCAAGCCTCGCTCCTGCTGGGGGCGGGTTGAGTCTTAGAGTTCCATACCCAGGAAGATCAGGGTATTGCCATGGGCCTCGACCGCTGCACGCTGGTTGTAGCTGTCGCGGTGTGAGCAGTTGAAACCATGCTCGGCCTCCGGGTACACCACAATCTCCACGTTGTCGTTGGTGTCGAAACGCTCAGCGATTTTCTCCACGGCTTCCAGTGGAATGTGGCTGTCCGCTTCGCCGAAGTGCATCAGGATCGGCACCTGGATTTCATCGGCACGGTCCAATTGGTTCTGGATGCCGCCGCCGTAATAGGCGATGGCCACGTCGACGAAGCCGTTGGCGGCAGTGTGGTACGACAGCAAGCCGCCGAAGCAGTAACCGATGGAGGCGATACCGCCATCCAGGCCCGGTTGGGCTTGCAGGGCATCGATGGCCAGTTTGATGTCAGCCTGTGCCGCGTTCACATCGGTGGCATTCATCAGCTCGACCGCGCGTTTCCAGCCGGCCTCGTCGTAGCCCAGCTCGATGCGCGGGCCGCTGCGCCAGAACAGGTCCGGTGCAATCACCAGATAGCCGTCGGCGGCGTACTGCTCGGCAACCGAGCGGATGTGTTCGTTGACGCCGAAGATCTCCTGAATCAACACAATCCCTGGCCCTTTCTGGGTGTGGGGAATCGCCAGGTAAGCACCGAATCTGCCTTCGGGGCTGTCGATTTCGATCCATTGGGTGGTCACGCTCATGGTGGCTCCTGTCTTCGTCAGTGAAAGTTGGATTTATTGCGGTAGGGTCGCCTGGAAACTCGGCAAGGCCTGCAGACGTTTCCACCACTCGGCGAAACCGTCCACGGCAAACACTTGCGCTGCATCGGGTGTCATCGCGATGTAGGCGCAGGCCGGGGCCAGGTAGAAGTCGCTGAAACTGGGGTCAAGCCCGGCGATGAACGGATCATCACCCTTGATCTTCATTAATTCGCGGATCACACGCTTGGAATTTTCGATGCCTTTGCGCCGCGACGCTTCATTCTGCCCACCGATGAAATCCGGAAACAAGTGAAAACCGAACACCGAGACCAGCGCGCCGTAGCCGTAAGAATCGTAGAGCCCCATGGCCATGTGATTACGCGCGCGGTCATGGGCGTTGTCCGGGGTCAGCGACGGGCCGGGCAGCACTTCATCCAGATAGGCCATGATCGCCGCGGTTTCGAGTACCCGGAAACCGTCGTGATCAATCACTGGCACCTTGCCGAAAGGGTGGCGCGCCAGGTGTTCCGGCAGGTGCGGTTCGCCTTTTAAGACGTTGACCTGCACCTGAGTGAAATCCGCGCCTTTCTCGACCAGCAACATCTTCACCGTGCGCACGTAGGTGCTGCCGTCGAAACCGTAAAGTGTGAGGCTCATGACCATGGCTCCATTTTTTTTGAGTATGGGACGTTATCGAGACACTGACGTTTCAGCGGTAGCGCGACGCCAGAAGAATCGAGCCAGCAATGCATCGAGGCTGAGCTTGCCGGCGCCGGACAGCAACAGCGGCATCAGGGCGACGAGGTAGATCAGCGGCAGCTTGAAGTTACCGTGACCCTTATTAGTGATGGCGTAGCCCTGGGCAAGTTCACTCAATGTAGACCAATCGGCCGGCCAGTGAACGGCTGCGGTCGCCACCACCGTGACCACGATCAGGATCATCGCCGACACCCGCGTACCCAGGCCCACCAGCAGGGCGAGGGCGCAGATCAGCTCGGCCCACATCGACAGTTCCCAGTTCAGCGTGGCGGGTACGTGGTTGAACGGAAAGGGGAAGGCGTCCTGGATGTCGGCGAACCAGTTCTCGCCGTTCCATTTCTCCAGGCCCGACTCGAAAAACTCCCAGGCAAGGAAAATGCGCAGGGTCAGCGGCGCAATCCAGCTGCCGGCGCGGTCGAGGTTCAGGTGCAGGCCTTTGACGGCCGAAGACAGTGAAGTGTTCATGGGCTTGATCTCCGTTGAGGGCTTTGATCGGCTTGGCCAATCGACCCGCACATTTCATCAAGCGGGTGTATCTGCGGTATGTCGTCGGGATGGGGTTTTAGGCGAGGGGTGTATCGAAAGGGCAGCTGTACACACTCAGATACACGGCCGGATGCAGCATCCAATAACAACGAAATCCCCCCGCGGGAGCGGCGTATTTCAGTCAGGGGTAGGCGTGGCGCTGGCTGCGCTTGTTTTTCAACGCGAGTTTGCCCACCCACCGCACGGCAATCGCGGCGCACATGATGCCGAACGGCAATACATACCAGACGCTCATCGGAATCCGTTTGAAATTGGAATAGGTAAACACCGCCGCAATCACCCACATCCCCGTCACATGCAGGGCTTTCCAGGCTTTGGGACCGATCATTTTTGTGGTGGTTTTGAATGAAGTGATCGCCATCAACACAATGAACAGATAGCCGACCGAGCCGGGGATATTGCCCACCGTGGTACGCCCCGGCCAGAACTCCGGATTCAACTGCCCATAGCTATAGATCAACACCGCATGTACCAGGTGCGAAAAGGCAAACGCCAAACCGATAAAGCGCCGCTCGCGCACCAGGGATTTAGTAAAGGGCGAGGGCACCAGCACGGCAAAAGCGGACGCCAGGAACGCCGCCAGAAACAACGCAAACGAGGTCCGGGCCGTGGCGCGAATCGCGCTGCGGGTGGCTTCCACCAGATCCGGGTTGAGGACCAGGATCAGGCCGGTCATCAGCAGTACCAACAAGGACAGCAGGCCGAACAGCGACCAGCCGTGATAACGCGGGATTGAGGTATTCATGACAGCTACTCCGGAGCAAGGGCCGACCGAGGTCAGCAGACAACCGGAGTGTTCCAGTGCGGTGTGTGGGCGATATGTCCTGAAAGCCTCTTCATGTATCAGCACGTGCGCCAGATACATTCCCCTACAAAACTGTGATCCGTCCCGCGCCAGTGGCGTCTAGCGACTGTGTCCCCGCAAACCCATGGGGCGAGACTTCGGAACCCGGCATGCAAGCGCTGTTGAACGAGATCCTTGACGCAGTTCGTCCCCTGATCGGCCAGGGCAAGGTGGCTGACTACATTCCCGCCCTCGGCACGGTGCCGGCCAACCAATTGGGCATTGCCGTGTACGGTAACGACGGCGAACTGTACTGCGCCGGGGACGCCGAGACGCTGTTCTCGGTGCAGAGTATTTCCAAGGTGTTCAGCCTGGTGCAGGCCATCGATCATTCCGGCGAAGCGATCTGGGAACGCCTGGGCCACGAGCCGTCTGGCCAGCCGTTCAACTCCCTGGTGCAGCTGGAATTCGAGCGCGGCCGCCCGCGCAATCCGTTCATCAACGCCGGGGCGCTGGTGATCTGCGACATCAACCAGTCGCGCTTCGCCGCACCGGCCCTGTCGATGCGTGATTTCGTGCGGCGCTTGTCCGGCAACCCGCAAGTGATGGTAGATGGCAAGGTCGCCGAATCCGAATACCAGCACCGCGCGCGCAACGCGGCGATGGCTTACCTGATGCAATCCTTCGGCAATTTCCACAACGACGTCGAAGCCGTACTGCGCAGCTACTTCAGCCACTGCGCGCTGCGCATGAGTTGCGTCGATTTGGCGCGAGCGTTCTGCTTCCTGGCCAATGACGGCTTCTGCAAACACAGTGGCGAACAGATCCTTACCGCCCGGCAGACCCAGCAAGTCAACTCGATCATGGCCACCAGCGGCCTTTACGACGAAGCGGGCAACTTTGCCTACCGCGTCGGCCTGCCCGGCAAGAGCGGCGTCGGTGGCGGGATTGTCGCGGTGGTGCCGGGGCAATTCACCGTGTGCGTGTGGTCGCCGGAGCTGAACGCGGCGGGCAATTCGCTGGCGGGGATGGCTGCGCTGGAGTTGTTGAGCCAGCGGATTGGCTGGTCGGTGTTCTAAGGTCCGGCGCCGGTAATGACGCTTCGGCGAATTTCCTATACATTTTCCGGCCGCCCCCTGCATGGTGAAACCGCTTCATGTCCCTGATGCTCGAACGTCTCGTCGCTGGCACGCCAATCCCTTTTGCCGGTAATCGTGTCTCCGTGGTCAGCCCCGAACTCGCGGCACGTTTTCAGCCCGGTGACCATTTGCTGGTGGAACAGGTCAGCGGCGAATTGTTGTTGATCCCGGTAGTGGACCAGCAAGCAGCGACAGTGGCGATCGAGCGCGCGCAAGCGGCGTTCACGGCGATGTCGGCGGTGTCGGACGCGGCCATCAGCAAGTTCTTTGACCTGTTCGCCCAACGCCTGGAAACCGCCGAAACCTGGGCCTTGATCGAAGCCGCGAACCTGGCTGACATCGAGCGCGCCAAGGCTCGCGGGCGTTCCACCACGCGGTTGCTGGCCGATGAGCGCATGCGTCGCGACATGATCGCCGGCCTGCGGGCCTGGCGCGATGCGTCGGCCACGCGCGGCAAAGTCATCAGTTGTGTTGAGCATGACGGCTGGAAAGTCGAGCAAGTGGTGTCGCCGCTGGGCATCGTCGCCTTCGTCTTCGAAGGGCGGCCGAATGTGTTTGCCGACGCCGCTGGCGTACTGCGCACCGGCAACACCGCCGTGCTGCGCATTGGCAGCGACGCGCTGGGCACCGCGCAAGCCATCGTCGCGCACGCGTTGAATCCGGCGCTGGCCGATGCCGGGTTGCCGGCCGGCGCGGTGTCGCTGGTGGAGAGCGTCAATCACGCGGCCGGTTGGGCGATGTTTGCAGATCGGCGTCTGTCGCTGGCCGTTGCCCGTGGGTCGGGTCGAGCGGTCAGTCAACTGGGCAGCATCGCCCAACAGGCCGGCACCGCCGTCAGCCTGCATGGCACTGGCGGTGCCTGGCTGATCGCCGATCAAGGCGCGGATGCCACGCGATTTGCCGCCGTGGTGCGCAACTCCCTGGACCGCAAAGTCTGCAACACCCTCAACGTCTGCCTGATCCAGCGCGACCGCGCCGCTGAACTGGTGCCGCTGTTTCTCGACGCCTTGCAACAGGCCGGCACGGCTCGCGGCCAGGGCTGCAAATTGCACATCGTCGAGGGCAGCGAATCATTCCTGCCGAGCGATTGGCAAACCGCTAGCGTCGAGGTCTACCGCGCCGAAGGCTATGTCACCGAAGCGATGGCCGAGCCGCTGGCGGAAGATCAATTGGGTCGCGAGTGGGAGTGGGAAGAAACCCCGGAAGTCAGCCTGAAAATCGTCGACGACCTCGATCAGGCCATCGCCTTGTTCAACCGCTACAGCCCGCAATTCACCGTGTCGCTGATCAGTGAAACCGCCGAGGCCCACGAGCGTTTCTACAACGCCGTGAATGCCCCGTTTGTCGGCAACGGCATCACTCGCTGGGTCGACGGCCAATACGCGCTGAACAAGCCGGAACTGGGCCTTTCGAACTGGGAAAGCGGTCGCCTGTTCGCTCGTAGCGCGATTCTGTCCGGCGATGGGGTGTTCACCATTCGCAGCCGCATGACCCAGACCGATTTGTCGGTCAAACGCTGAGCCCTGTAACGGCCGAACTATACTCAAAGGGTGTCTGTGTTTGCGTCATGGAGGTTTTCACCATGAAACTTCATTCCTTTGATCAGTATTCCCATGGCCTGGCGACGGTCGCTCGCGATGCGTGGATTACCGCCAGGGTCAAATCGGCCCTGACCAAGGCCGATTCCGGTCTTGGCCTGCATATCCACGTCAAGACTCACGCCGGTACGGTGGCGTTGAGCGGCCTCGTCGACACCCATAGACAGTGCGAACAGGCGATGGACCTGGCCCGCACGATCAATGGCGTGGTCGATGTCGAGGCCAGCGGTTTGCGCACGCATGTGTTCAAGCCAGGCAGCACGTCAACACCGCCCAATGCGGAAGAAACCACTGAGCGTCGGCGTGACGACAGGTAAAGCCAGAACGCAGCGCTCCCGTTAACCGGGGGCGCTGCGTCGGGTATCGATGTTCATCTCTCAAGCGGCGGCGTCTACGGAGCGCGCTTGAATCGCGCACGTCACCGGATGCTCGGCCAAGGACACAAAGCGGCGGCTGTCAGCGTCCAGCGCGTCAATCGAACCGGTCTCGATGTCGTACACCCAACCGTGCAGGTTCAACAGACCTTTTTCCTGGGCCAGGCGCACGCTCGGGTGGGTCTGGATATTTGCCAGTTGCGCGATGACGTTCTCGCGCACCATCGAACTGACCTTGGCCGCTTCATTGGCGTGGGTGCGGGATTCATTGATGACCTTAGCCGACTCGGCGTGTTGCAACCAGCCGCTGACGGCGGGCAGGTGATCCATGCATTTGCATTTGCACTTGGCCACGGCGGTCATGGCGCCGCAGTCGGAATGGCCGCAGATCACGATGTCCGTCACGCCGAGCACGGCGACCGCGTATTCGACCGTGGCCGAGACACCACCGGGGTGGGGGCTGTAGGACGGCACGATGTTGCCGGCGTTGCGGATCACAAACAGCTCACCGGGTTCTTGCTGGGTCAGCAGTTCCGGGACCACGCGACTGTCGGAACAGGTGATGAACAACGTGCCGGGGTGCTGGGTGGTGGCCAGGTGTTTGAACAGGTCGGTGCGTTGTGGAAAGGCTTCGTTCTGGAACTTCAAAAAACCGTCGATGAGCGCTTTCATGTGTGCTTCCTCATAAGTGCTGAACGGGGGCGGCTCAGTTCGAGCAGCCGGTGCCGAATTCGCTGTATTGCAGAATGTGGGTCACGCCTTTGGAATCGAGATACGTCATCTCCACCGGGGTCGGGCCGCAGACATCGGCGACCGGGGTGATGCTGACGACTTGGGCGATATCCAGGTCCATGCCGTACTGGTAGGCGACGGCGCTGTCCTGGGCCTGAGCCTGGGTTGCCAGGCCGGCGATCAGCGAGAGTGCGAGCAGAAATTTGTGCATGGGGCAGCCTCCAGATGAACGTGGTGAGTGGAAGAGGTCGGGGTGGTTGGCCCGCACGTTAAGCGCGGGCCGGTACTGAGTTAGAAAGGACGCAGTGGCAGGAACTTGCCGTCCAGGGTGATCACAGCGCGGGAGCCACCTTCCGGGTCTTCGACTTTCTTCATGTCGAGCTTGAAGTTGATGGCGCTGATGATGCCGTCGCCGAATTGCTCATGCACCAGGGCTTTCAAGGTGGTGCCGTAGATCTGGATCATTTCGTGGAAGCGGTAGATGGTCGGGTCGGTCGGCACACCCGAAAGGCTGCCGCGCAGCGGGATGATCTGCAGACGGGCAATGCTGTCAGCGTCCAGGTCCAGCTTCTCACCGACCACTTTGGCGGCGGCTTCCGGCAGTGGGTGCTGGCCGAGCAGGGCGGCGGTGACGTAGGCCAGGCCCAGGCCGGTGCCGTCGGTCAGGTCCTGCCAGGACAGGTTTTTGCGCGCCTTGGCGTCGAGGATCGAAGTGGTCAGGGCCAGACTCTGGTCGTTGTAAGCGTGGGACTGTTGCATGGTGTGACTCCTTTATCGGATGGGGTTGTTGCTGTGTGTGGAGCAATCTTCTGCCGATTGATCCATAGCGTCCAAGACCGATATACAATGCGCGGCATAAGCACAGCCTATAGATGGATTTGCCCATGCTGCTCCGACATCTGCGTTACCTGATCGCCGTCGCCGACCACGGCGGCTTCACCCGCGCCGCCGAAGCGCTGCACGTCTCTCAGCCGACCCTGTCGCAACAGATCCGGCAATTGGAAGAAACCCTGGGCGTCAGCCTGTTCGACCGCACTTCGCGCACGGTCAAACCCACCGACGCCGGCGTGGCCTACATCGAATGCGCCCGGCGGGTGCTGGTGGAGCTGGAGGCGGGCAAGCGCGCGTTGCATGACGTGAAGGATTTGTCCCGTGGCACCTTGCGCCTGGCGATGACGCCGACCTTCATGGCGTATTTGATGGGGCCGCTGGTGCGCGATTACTCGGCACGCTTCCCGAACATCCATCTGGAGATTTTCGAACTGTCCATGGACGACATCGAGGCCGGGCTGGCGGACGACTCACTGGACATCGCCATTGCCTTTACGCCGGTGCGTAATCCCGAGATCGAATGCATCCCGGCGTTTGTCGAGACGCTGGGACTGATGGTCGGGCGTGATCATCCGTTGTTTGAAAGCCAAGGGACGCTGGCGCCGAGCGAGGTGGCGCAGCTGGAGTTTGCGTTGCTGGCGCCGGAGTTCATCACTCGATCATCCATCGATGACTACTTTCGCCAACAGGCCATCACCCCCAAAGTGGTGATCGAGGTGAATTCGGTGAGTACGTTGCTGGAGGTGATTCGGCATACGGCGGTCGCGACCATTTTGCCGGAGGCGATTGCGACCGAGGATCGGGCGTTGCGCAAGATTGCGTTGCAGGGTGAAGCGCCGCAGCGGGGCGCGGCGTTGTTGCGCAGGAAGAACAATTACCACAGCGCAGCAGCGTTGGCGTTTGTGGAGTTGGTGTTGGAAATGAAGCCTGTTTAGGGGCGGTAAACGTCGCGCATAAAAAAGGGCCTGCTCCTTGAGGGGAGCAGGCCCTTTTTCAATCTTGATTAATAGAACCGATCAATCACCCGAACTTCGTTCTGGTTCTGCATCGATGCCCACGCCTGTTTCAGAGTTTGCAGAACATTACCGATGAAGTCCTTATCGGCCGCGGCTTTCTTGCCGACATAACCCTGGCCGCGACGGTACATCTTCAATCGGGCCAGCAAGTTCTGGTTGTTCTGGTCGAACTCTGCTTCGTGAGCATGGGGCGACAGGCAGTCCATGTGCACCTGGCCCGACTTGCTGATCCACAGGATATGGCTGTCGTGGCTGTCTTTTTGCGCAGCGAACATACGAGCCAGTTCATCGATAGTCGGTTGATTGTTCAGATTCATCATTAAGCCCCTTGACCATTTGGTGATCTTTCAAAGTTGATTCGCTAATACCGGTAGCCCATCGGTTAGTTGATCCCTGGCACCGAAACCAGGACGTCAGCGATCAGCCGCCAAATTGACGGGGTCTCGCGTCTGTTGCATGTAGTCGTGTTGAATAACTGCTACGCAATAGCGTCACAACGAAGAGAAGCGGCGAAAACCTTAAGGCCACTGCCGACGTTTTGAGGGTCGGCCACAAGCTTCATGAGTACGTTTCGCCAGCGCTTCTCGTCCTTGTACTGGACGTTCGGGCCAGGTCAGCTTCTTCAATCTGCCTTGTGGGCAGCGTGTATCCGGGAAAAACAGCTCGGCGGTCAGACGAGCTTGCTCAAACGTGTTGCCTTTACTCCCGATCGGGGAGTTGCCTGCATCATGCAAGGGCAAATCGACGGCGTCAACGATTATGTAGTGATTATTTTTAGTCACTACATATTGTCGGACAAAGTGGTTTTGGAATTAGGAAAGGGCGGCTGAAGGGCTGTGGGGCGCGGTTTCAAAGCGGTAGAGCGTGCAGGGATAACCGTCCACTGCCAGTTGATGCGTTGTGAATTCTCCCGAGGTGAGCGCAGGCATCTCTCGGGCCCAAAACCGCCGTGCAGGCGGGTTCGCGTCGATGTGGAAAATTTGCCATTGACCGGGCAATCGGCTCAAGAGGGCAGAGACGACAAACTTCGCGACGCCTTGGCCACGAAAGCGTCGACAGACAAAAAAGTAGCCGATGTTGAATTCGGCCCCGGCCACGTGTGTGTCGTCATCGACGGTCACGAACCCGGCCAGTTCGCCGTCAACCCTGATCAGGAATGGCTGCGTCGCCGGATTGCGCCAGTAACCCGGCTTGGGCTGTATATTGAATAAACCATGCTCGCCAAGCTTCAGCGGCAGCCACTCGCTGAAGTCATACACGTAGAACTGCATCAGGTTTTCAATCGTCTGCAGCTCATCGCGCTGGGCGGCGTGAAGTTCTATTCGAGACATGGCGAATCTTTAAGGCTCAGTTGGGCGCGAAGTCATATTTTCCGCCTGTTTTCAACGCCGCGGCATAGGCCGGGCGGGCCTGGAAACGTTCAACCCACGCAGCGATGTGCGGATAGTCACGCAACTTGCCCTGGGCCCGGGCGATCTCGCCGATAAAGCTCATCTGGATATCCGCAGCGCTGAGCTCATCGCCGAGCAGGTAATCGGAACCGCTCAGTGCGGTGTCGAGGTAGCTCAGGTAGTTGGCCACTTCCGAATTGATCCGTGGATGCAGCGGCGCACCGGCTTCACCCAACTTGCCGACATACAGATTGAGCATCAGTGGCAGCATGGCCGAGCCTTCGGCGAAGTGCAGCCATTGCACGTATTGATCGTAGGCGGCGGTGGACGGATCAGGTTGCAAACGACCCTGGCCATGACGGCGGATCAGGTAGTCGATGATCGCGGCGGACTCGATCAGCTTCTGCGCGCCATCCTCGATTACCGGGGACTTGCCCAGGGCATCGATGGCTTTCAGCTCCGGTGGCGCGAGGTTGGTCTTCGGATCGCGCTGATAGAGCTTCAGTTCGTAGGGGATGGCCAGTTCTTCGAGCAGCCAGAGAATGCGCTGGGAACGGGAGTTGTTCAGGTGGTGAACGATGATCATGGTCGGTGCCTTTTCAGAAAGTGGGGCTAACGCCTGGCTTGAGCAACACTAGACCATTCAGGGCTTGCCGAAGTGCCCTCAGGCGTTGCGGTCATCTTCAACTTCCGCCAAATGCCTCGCGAGCCTGTGCCTTGTTGAGCGCTTGTATAGTTTGCTGGTGAGGAATAGATTCGAGCCTCAAGGATGCCATCTTGCCATCAGCCAAAGGGAAATTGCCGTGACTGACTCAAATTCGCTTGGTTACAACCTCATCCATTGATCTCAACGACATCAATTTTTTGCAGGTGGCCGATAATCCTGGTTCCTAAGGCGTTGTGAAGTTGAGTGTCAATCCAGTGAGGATTACCGAATGCGAGTGATGATTCTGGATGATGACCCCTGGATATCAGATCTTTTAAAACAGCTCGTGTTGAGCATCCGCCCGGTTGCGCAAATCGATTGCTTTATCGATGTCGCCAGTGCGTTAGACGCCTGGCAGCCGAACACTTACCAGTTGGTTATGGCCGACTGGAATCTGCCGGATGCTCCCGGCGTCAACCTGCTGCAGAAAATTCGCGAAAAAGACCAGGATACGCCGCTGATCATGATCACCGGTCGCGCTGATCGAGACAGCGTGCTGGCGGTGAAATCGCTGCGGATCAGCGCTTTTTTCACCAAGCCATTCCAGGTTTCGCGCGTCGTACAGTTTCTCGACGCACTCCTTCCGCTTGATGAGCCCCCCCAGACCGTCACGCTCAATACTGAAGACCTGATCAGCTATCTCAGTGGTTTGTCTGCCGATGAGTTGGACTTGCCTTTGCTGGCCTCGGTAAAGGACAAGCTTCAACTAGGCTATGGCGGGGCGTCGATGGATTTGCGCGAACTCGCCAATGACTGGCAGCACGACCCGGCGCTGTGCGCCCATTTGATCGCGGCAGCCAACGGTGCCGCGTATCTCGGGCTCGGCCAGCGCTGCACGAATTTGAACGGTGCCCTGACACGGTTAGGAGGGCTTACCAGCGTGAACCTGGCGATTAGCCAGGCCCTGCGACAGACTAATACTCAACTTGACGGCATGTTGATGACGCTCGTCCAGGCTCATTTGGATGATGCTGAGCAGTTGGCTGAGAAGGTTGTTCTATTGGCTCAACAATGCGGTTTGGACCCTGCGCCCTTGCAGTGTGCAGCCCTGTTGCACCGCATGGGCGAGCTCTGTGTGCTTTACCAGACCCGGAAATGGGAGAACCAGGGCAATAGCGTGGACGAAGAAACGCTCTCGCACGCTGTCCGCGATTTTGCAGCGCCTTTTGCCGTTCGCTTGAAAGCACGCTGGGGACTGCCTATGGTTCTACGTGAGTTGATAGGCGCTATTTATGCGCTGCCTCCCATGCAAGTTCGGCGCGAACAAGTGGTGATGCGCCTTGCCGCCGCCATGAACAACGGTGAATCCGAAGCTGACGTCGAAAGACTGCAACGATTGGCCGGCCTGGCCTGAGCCAGGCCGGCTGGATGTTCCGGTGCAGATAGAAGCTGTTCAGGATGGCTTGTCACTCAATGAAAGGGATTTGGCAGGAGTAACGGAATGCACGACAAGACGTTCAGTCTCAAACCCATCCTCCTGATCGTCGATGACCAAGTCACCGATCTAAGAGTCCTGAGCACGGCAGTGAAAGATTTAGCTGAAGTCTATATCGCCCAAAATGGTCAGCAGGCGCTTGAGATTGCGCGCCAATTCAGGCCCGATGTGGTTTTGCTCGACATAGAAATGCCAGGCATGAGCGGCTTCGAGGTGTGTCGGGCGCTAAAGTCTGATCCCGAACTGTTGGATGCAGCGGTCATTTTTGTCAGCGCTCATACGCAGACAGCCGATGAGCTGCTCGCTCTGGAGTGCGGCGGCGTGGACTTCATTCAAAAGCCGCTGAATGTCCCGGTTGCCAGAGCCCGCATCAAAGCTCATATCGCCTTGCGCAAGGAGGCGAAGAGGCTTGCCAATCACGATGCATTGACCGGGCTGCCCAACAGAATACTGTTGCAGGATCGTACCGAGCAGGCGCTACAAAAGGCTCGTCGCAACCATGGCCGTGTGGCGATGCTGCTGCTGGATCTGGATAACTTCAAAGTCATCAACGATTCGATGGGCCACTCGGTTGGCGATTTGGTGTTGCAAGAGGTTGCATCGCGATTGTCGAGATCCCTGCGTTTGGAGGATACCGTCAGCAGACAAGGAGGGGACGAGTTCATCCTCCTCCTGCCGGAGGTAGTCAGTTTCGATGCCGTTGGCGACTTCGCTGAAAGGGTGCTCGCCACAATCTCCAGTCCTTTTTCAATCCAGGCAAACCGATACGACCTTTGCGCGAGCATCGGCATCAGTGTGTTCCCTGAAGACAGCTGCGATGTGGAATCGCTTTACCGGCACGCCGATGCCGCCATGTACCAGGCGAAGCTTTCAGGCCGTAATCGCTATTGTTTTTTCTCTTCACATATCGAGAGCAGCCTGCGTGCCAGGCACCTGCTTGAGCGCCATATGCGTAGCGCCCTGGAAGAAGGTGTTTTCGAGGTTTTTTACCAGGCGAAAATTGATGCCCGGTATCACCGGATCATCGGGATGGAGGCGCTGATCCGCTGGCGCAATCATGACGGTGTCTTGATTTCACCTGCCGATTTCATTCCTCTGGCAGAGGAAACCGGGCTGATCATTCCCATTGGAAAATACGTTCTGCTCCAGGCCTGCAAGGACACGAGGGTGCTTCGTGAGCAGGGTCATGACATTTCTATTAGCGTGAACATCTCTGCCGTGCAGTTTCGCGAAGCCTCCTTTCTGGACATGGTGAAAAGCATCCTGGTCGAATCCGGACTGGAAGCAAGATTCCTGGAACTGGAGATTACCGAAGGGGTGCTGGCCAGGGAAATTGATAACGCTCGAGAGACCCTCTTTCTTCTCAAGAACCTCGGGGTTCGCATTTCGATCGACGATTTCGGCACCGGTTATTCGAGCCTGGCTTATCTCAAGCGATTTCCCATTGATGTGCTGAAAATAGACCAGAGCTTTGTGCGAGATATGCTCACCGACAAAAGCGATTCGGCAATCATTGAAGCGATCATCAAGCTGGGCCAGGCGCTAGGACTTGAATTGGTGGCCGAAGGTGTAGAAACCCAGGAACAGGCCGATACGCTTCTGAGGCAGGGCTGCCAGATCATGCAAGGTTATTTGTATTGCCGTCCGATTCCTTTTACTCAGATATCTTCATTTTTATCGTCCGGGCTTAACGTTGATGTTGCGCATACGAACTAAGCTGCTGACGCCCCCCCAACTGGGTTAGAACCTTAAAAATTGAAGGCTTTCAGGTCTTCTGCAACGGGGCAATGCGGGTGAGAAAGCATAAGTTTTTTGCATTGAGCTGGGGAGTGGTCATCACTCTGGCGGTGGGGGCGGGGGCAAGCATTCTAGGCGGCTGGATCCTTGACCGCGTTAACCAACAGCAGGCTCAAGAAGCGATCGTAGCGGCCACCGACGAAGCCGCAGATTTGGTTTTAACTCGCCTTAATCTTTACCAATACGGATTGCGGGGCGCTCGTGGAGCGGTGCTGACGGCGGGTGAGCATGGCGTCAGTCGTGAGATTTTTGATCAATATAATCAAACGCGCGACCTCGCTGTCGAGTTCCCCGGCGCAAGTGCCTTGGGCTTTATCAGGCGTGTCCTGGAGCAGGATGAAAGCGAATTTCTCAAGCATGCCCGGGCCGACGGAAAAGCTGATTTCTCCATTCGCCAATTCTCACCCCATTCAGGCGAGCGTTACGTTGTCCAGTATGTCGACCCTGTTGAGGGTAACCAGGCTGCAATTGGCTTGGACATCGCTTCGGAAACTTCGCGGCGAGAGGCTGCACAATCCTCGATACAAAGCGGTGCGGCACGGATCACTGGGCCCATAACGCTTATACAGGCCCAGGGGAAACCGCAGCAGTCCTTCCTGGTGTTGTTACCCATCTTTCGTGGCGCAGTGACTCCGGCAACTGCTGCTGAACGCGAGGCCGCCGCTTTTGGCTGGAGCTATGTCGTGTTGCGCACGGAGGAGGTACTCAGAGGCCTGCGCATAGAAAATGAGACGGTACATCTACGATTAAGGGATATCACCGTCCCAGGACAAGAGACGCTGTTTTATGAAAGCACCGACGACTCGGCTCGCCGTGAAACACTGATGACCCATCAGATGGAGTTCGAGGTCTACGGGAGACGGTGGAAAATCGAACTCGACGCAAACGCGCTGTTCATTCAGCGCCTACACCAGGTCTCACCAAAAGTTGTGCTGTTTTTCGGTGGTTTTCTCACGCTGCTTCTGGCGACCCTGGCGAGTGTCGTGAGCGTCAGCCGTCAACGTCGGCGGCAGATATTTGCCGAGCAGGCAAGGCTGGCTTCCATCGTTGAAAGTTCGGCAGATGGCATTATCGGAAAGACACTCGATGGCGTCGTCACCAACTGGAACAAAGGTGCCGAGTACCTATTTGGGTACACCGCCGAGGAAGCGGTGGGGCAGACGCTCGCCGATTTGATTGTTCCGGCAGCACTTGTCACCGAGGAAGCTCATATCCTTGCGCGCATCAGGGCGGGAGAGCGTATCGGTAGCTTTGACACCCAACGCCATCACAAAGACCAGCGACTGATCGATGTCTCCGCCAGCATTTCACCCATTTATGGCGAGGGTGGTCGCGTCGTTGGGGCCTCCAAGACCTTAAGGGATATCTCGGAGAAAAAAGCAGCTGAGGCCCGGATTCTGGAACTCAATTCCAACCTTGAGGAGCAGGTTGCGCAGCGAACGTCCGAGTTGCGGCATCTCAATCTGCTGTTGGGCACGGTGCTACGCTCGGCTACCGAGGTTTCGATCATTGCGACGGATCTCGATGGCGTTATCAGAGTGTTCAACAAAGGTGCCGAGCATTTGTTGGGTTATGACGCCGAGGAGTTAGTAGGCAAAGACACCCCCGCGCTCTTCCATGTACCCGAAGATGTGGCTGCCCGTGGTGTAGAGCTGAGCGAGGAGTACGCTCAGCCCATCATCGGTTTTCGTGTGCTTACCCATAAACCTGAGCTTGAAGGCGCAGAAACCCGAGAGTGGACTTACATACGCAAGGATGGTTTGCGGGTTCCTGTCACGCTGGTGGTCACTTCCATGCGCGACGCCGAGGGGGTGTTGAGCGGTTACCTGGGTATCGCCGTAGACATTACCGAACGTAAAGCGGCAGAAAAGGAACTGGCTGCGAGCCTGAAGACAACACTGGAACAACGCAGCGAACTGATGGCGGTGCACGATCAGCTGCTGATGGCGGCTGAAGTGGCCGAACTGGGCGTCTGGTCCTGGACCTTGACTGACAATGCCTTGAAGTGGAATGACCGCATGTTTGAGTTCTACGGGCAGCCTTTGTCGTTGCGCAATACCGGCCTGGGTTATGAGCACTGGTACTCGCGTGTTCACCCAGATGATGTTGTGGCCGCGGCTGCAAAGTTGAAGGGTGCTGTCGAGGGCACGGATGTGTATGACACCATTTTCCGTGTCGTTCGCCCCGACGGCCAGACCCGTTTCATACAGGCCGGCGCGCAGATAGAACGCGGTCCGGGCGGTGAAGCTTTGCGCGTGACCGGTATCAATCGGGACATCACTGCCCAACGCGAACTCGAGTCCCATCTGCTTCACGCCAAGGAACAGGCCGATGCAGGAAGTGCGGCCAAGTCTGCCTTCCTGGCCAACATGAGTCATGAGATACGCACACCGATGAACGCCGTGCTGGGTATGTTGCAGTTGGTGCAGAACACCGACCTGGATGGTCGCCAACTCGATTATGTGAGCAAAGCGCAGTCCGCAGCGAGATCACTGTTGGGTTTGCTCAATGACATCCTCGATTACTCCAAGATTGAGGCGGGCAAACTGCAACTCGATGTGCATCCCTTCGAGCTCGAACCACTCATGCGTGACCTCGCCGTCGTGCTGGCAGGCAACCAGGGCCAGAAAGAAGTCGAGGTCATGTTCGATCTGGACTCCAATTTACCCAACGATCTGATCGGCGATAGCCTGCGACTGCAACAGGTGCTGATCAACCTGGCGGGTAATGCCCTCAAGTTCACTTTGGAAGGCCAGATCGTGGTCAGCGTTGAACAACGGCTGCGCACGGAAAACACTGTGAGCTTGCGCATCGCCGTTTCTGATACGGGTATCGGTATCAGCCCGGAACAACTTCAGCGTATTTTTGAAGGCTTCACTCAGGCCGAGGCTTCAACTTCCCGGCGCTTTGGTGGTACAGGCCTGGGCCTGGTGATCTGCAAGCGGTTGGTCGCGTTAATGGGCGGTGAACTTCAGGTGCAAAGCCAGCAAGGTGTGGGGAGTCGTTTCTGGTTCGATATCACTCTGGATGTAGCGCCAGCGTCTCTGCCGAAATCCACCCACCCTGAAGCCGATGTGTCCATACGGATTCTGGTCGTCGACGACAACGCCATGGCGGGTGAATTGCTGTTGCGAACTGTTCATGCATTGGGATGGAAAGCTGACCGCGTGAGTGGTGGCACGCAAGCGGTGGAATGGGTGAAGAAAGCCCAGGCGTCAGGTAATGCCTACGACGTGGTGCTGATGGACTGGCGGATGTCCGATATGGATGGGCTGAGCGCTGCGCAATTGATCCATCAGCAGGGTAACGGTGTGCCACCGCCGGTAGTCATTATGATCACTGCTTACGGCCGCGAAGTATTGGCCGACGCCCACCAGGCGGGAGAAGCTTCCTTTGTGGGTTTTCTCACTAAACCTGTCACTCCCAAGCAGCTGGCCGATGCTGTTGAGCTTGCACTCAACGGCAAAGACCTGCTGCATTCCCCCCTTTCCCGGTCAACGGTTGACCGGCCCCGGCGTCTGGCCGGGCTGCGGCTGTTGGTGGTGGAGGACAATATGCTCAATCGCCAGGTTGCCGATGAGTTACTGACAAGGGAAGGCGCGGAGGTGAGGCTGGCGGGAGGCGGACTGGAGGGTGTCAGCAAGGTGATGAGTGAGCGCTTCGACGTTGTACTGATGGATATCCAGATGCCGGATATTGATGGCTTGGAGGCGACCCGTCGCATTCGATCAAACCCGCGTTTTGCAACGCTTCCGATCGTGGCGATGACCGCCAATGCCTCCAATAGCGACCGTGAGGCGTGTTTTGCCGCCGGGATGAATGAGCATGTTGGCAAGCCCATCGACCTGGAACAACTTGTCGCAACGCTGCTCTTGCAGGTGGGCCGTGAGGGCATCCAGGCAGTTTCAGGCCTGGGGCAAACCATGATGGGCGAAGGCATTATGGATTCCCGGGCGTCAATCGTTGATCGTTTTGGTGGCGACCTCGATTTGATCCGCATCGTGCTGAAAAACTTCGGCCCGGAGCTGGAAAAACAGCTGATCCGGTTGCACGAACAGATCCAGCAACAAGACGCAGCGGGGGCCGCTTTCGTGCTCCATACCATTAAAGGCAGCAGCGGCACCATGGGGGCCAAGGCGCTGTCAATGCTGGCTGGTAATCTGGAGCACAGATTAAAAGATCCAGCGTCTGCGGCGAACATCTTTGCTGACGTCGCCTGGTTTGACGAATTAAGCAGGTTACTGCAACTCAGTCTTGAGCAGATGACTGTCGACTTTGGTCAGAGCCCTCCAGCAAACATCAGTACTGGCAACGAAATCATGAAACCGACACAGTGGAAGCAATCCCTTGAAGAGATTTTGCTATTGCTGGAGGCGGGTAATCTTCAAGCCCTGGAATTGACCGACGCATTGGTGGCAAAAACCCCGCCATCACTGCGACCCCGGTTCGACGAATTGGTGACCAGGGTCCAGTCGCTGGACTTTTCGGCCGCGATGCCGATCGGTCGTGACCTGCTGAGATCTGCCTGATGAAACAATCGATGGAAACCTGGTTGCCGCATCCCCACAGCCGTCCAAAATTGCTCATTGTCGATGATCAGCCGACGAATATCCGGGTACTGCATGAGCTGTTTCGTGAGGACTCTGATGTCTTTATGGCCACCAGTGGTGAACAGGCGATCACCGTATGCCAGGCTCAACAGCCTGATTTGATACTGCTGGATGTGGTCATGGAGGGCATGGACGGGTATGAAGTATGCCGTCGACTCAAGGCTGACCCGGCCACCCAAGGCATTCCCATCATCTTCATTACCGCACAGCAACAGGAGTCAGAGGAGCTGCTGGGCCTGGAGCTGGGTGCGGTGGATTTCATCAGCAAACCCATCAATCCAGTTATTGTTAAAGCTCGGGTGCGAACACATCTGACCCTGAAGTTACAGAGCGATCTGCTACGGACCATGGCGCTGATGGATGGCCTTACGGGGGTGGCCAATCGGCGCAAATTCGATGAGGACCTTTCCGCCGATTGGCGCCAGTGCTTTCGAGAGCAAAAGCCGCTGTCGCTGATCCTGGCGGATGTCGATTTTTTTAAACGCTACAACGATCGATATGGGCACCAGGCTGGAGACGGCTGTCTGAGAGCCGTTGCCCAGGCATTAGCTGAAACGGTTAGACGCCCCTACGATCTGCTGGCTCGATATGGCGGCGAAGAGTTTGCCTGCGTTTTGCCCAATACTGATCTTTCTGGAGCGGTCGAGATTGCGACACGAATGCAAGCGGGTGTCAGGGCATTGGATATCGAGCATTCTGCGTCTGATGTTGATCGTGTGGTGACTATTTCACTAGGCGTCGCCACATTGACACCCTCGGGTGATCTTGATTTCCAGGCCTTGATAGAAGCAGCAGACAAGCAACTCTACGAAGCGAAGAGCGCTGGCCGGGGCAGGGTATGCTCATCTTCAATGGCGCCCAGTTAAGGTCCCCTTGCGCTGAGTCTTAAAGGCAAGTGTTGAATCAAAAGCTTGCGCCAATCTAAAACGCCCCGTTGTTGCCTGGCTGCCCACCCATTACGCTTTGCTCGCTGGTTTGGCGGCGCGCTTGGCGCCGGTCGCCGGTTTGCGCGCCGTGGCCTTGCGTTTTTTCTTCCACGGCGTGGCGCCGCGACCGGCCGGGCTCGCCGGGCCGCTGATGGTCATGCTCAGGCCTGCGCAACGGGCGACTTGCTTGCTCATCCACGCGGCCTGTTTGGTGACGAATTCCTCCAGGCTCATTTCACCGCTTTGCACCATGTCCAGGGCCTGTTCCCAGATCGCCGTGGTGCCCGGATCGGCGATGGCCCGCGGTACGGCGTCGATCAGGCTGAACGCTGCCGGCGTTGCGGCCAGGGCCTTGCCGTTCTTCACCAGGTAACCCCGGTCGAGCAGGCCCTGAATGATCGAGGCGCGGGTCGCTTCGGTGCCGATCCCGGTGGTGTCCTTGAGTTTCTGCTTGAGCAGCGGGTCTTCCACCAGTTTGGCGACGTTCTTCATCGCCTTGATCAGGTCGCCCTCGGTGAATGGCTTGGGTGGTTGAGTCCAGAGGTCCTTGAGTTTGACCTCGTCCACCGCGCAATCCCGTCCTTCGGCCAAGGCCGGCAGGGTTTGCGGCGCTGGCGCCTCACGGCCCTTGGCCGGGGCGAGGGCTTCGGGCAGGGGCACGTTTCCAGCCCGGTTCGACGATCTGCTTGCCCACGGCGCGCAAGGCTTCACCGGCACAGTCGAAGTCGGCCTGGGTGCGGTCATATTCATGGTTGGGCAGGAACTGCGCCAGATAACGTGCGCGGATCAAGGTGTAGACCGCCCGCTGCTTGCCAACCAGCCGTTCGAGGTTTTTCGCGGCGGCGGTGGGGATGATGCCGTGGTGCGCGCTGACCTTGGCATCGTTCCAGGCCCGTGAGCGGCGTTGAGGCTGCAGATGCTCGTTCAACGCGTTCAGGCTCGGATCGGCCTGGCGCAGCGCCGCGAGAATACCGGGAGCTTCGCTGTGCTGGCTGACGGGCAGGAACCCGCAATCGCTGCGCGGGTAAGTGATGACTTTGTGGGTTTCGTAGAGCGCCTGGGCAATATCGAGGGTTTCCTGGGCACCGAGGCCAAGTTTCTTCGAGCAGACTTCCTGCAAGGTGCCCAGATCGAACGGTAACGGCGCGATTTCTCGCATGCGCTCGGTGCGCAGCTTGATCACCCGGGCGCTCGCCGCGCCGCTCATCGCCGCTGCCGCTTGCTGCGCCAGGGCCTGATTCAGACAGCGATCCTGATCGTCACACACATCGGAAGCTGCACGCCACTGGGCGGTGAACGCGGTGCCATCGTGCAGCAGTTGCACGTCGATGGCCCAATAGGCGACGGGGACGAAATCGGCAATGCTGCGATCCCGATCCACCACCAGGCGCAAGGTCGGCGTTTGCACGCGACCCACCGGCAGCACCCCTTGATAACCGGACTGCCGGCCCAGCAGGGTGAACAGCCGACTCATGTTCATGCCGATCAGCCAGTCGGCCCGGGAACGGCCCAGCGCCGAATGATAGAGACTGAAGGTTTCGGCCCCCGGCTTGAGCGCCGCCAAGGCCTTGCGGATCGACGCATCGTCCAACGCCGACAGCCACAACCGCTGGATCGGCCCGCGATAACGGCAATGCTCCACCAGTTCCCGAGCGATCATCTCGCCCTCACGGTCGGCGTCGGTGGCGATTACCAGCTCTGTGGCTTCGCCGAGCAAGCGTTTGACCGCTTTGTACTGGCTGGCGGTGCGCGGTTTGACGGTCATCTTCCACTTGTCGGGGATGATTGGCAGGTCCGCCAGCACCCAGCGCTTGTAGCGCGCGTCGTAGGCATCCGGCGGAGCGGTTTCCAGCAGATGGCCGATGCACCAGGTCACCGTGACGTTCGTTCCCAGCCAGCAACCGTCGCCCCGGCGCTTGGCGCCGAGCACTGCCGCAATGTCTTTGGCCTGGGAAGGTTTTTCACAGAGGTACAGCTGCATAACCACCATCGTTCAAGTCGGTTTGAAGAAGGCGTACAGAATGCGCAGGGATTTTGATTGGGGCAACCTTTATCTGTATGGATATACAGATAAAAGGTTGCTGACGATGACGAAGCCTAGGCCGAAGCTTCAGTGCCGGCGACGGCTTTCCAACCGGCCAATGGTGTCAGGAAGTGCAACTCGAATCGGCGTTCGGTGAAAGCCCAGCGACCGTCTCGCCGCTGCGCATCAGCCTGCCGATGATCGCCAAACCCTTTGTGTCGATTGTCGGCGAGTTTCAATCGCACTATCCGCAGATTCAGCTCGACCTTGAATTCACGGATCGCCTGACCGATGTCATCACCGAAGGCTTCGACGCGGTCATCCGCAGCGGCGTGCCCAGGGACTCCGGGCTATCCGCGCGGCCGTTGGGCACTTATCGGATGCTCACGGTCGGATCGCCCGCCTACCTGGCTCGCCACGGTGTGCCGCAGCAGCCGGAAGATCTGCACCAGCATGCCTGCATCCATTTCCGCTTTCCCAAATCCGGCAAGTTGCAGGCGCGGCTGTTCAATCGGGACGATCAGCCCGTTGAGCTGGAACTGCCGCGCTCCATGATTTGCAATTCGGTGGAAGGACGCATGGACCTCGCCATTCAAGGCCTCGGCCTGACGTATGCCGCCGACTTTGTGGTGCGCGAGGCCCTGGCCGATGGCCGGTTGGTGGAGGTGCTGGAGGACTTCACCTGGGAGAAGGGCCAGTTCAATCTGCTCTGGCCGTCCGGGCGGCAGGTGCCGCCGAAGTTGCGGGTGTTTATTGAGTTTTTTGTCGCGAACATGCCGTTGACGCGATGACCGTTGCGCTGGCTGTCAGTCGACGATAAACAATCGCGCACCAACGGCCGTCGAGGATCGATGGGCCTCGGCGTTGTCCGCCACCTGATAACTCATGCCAGGTGTAAGGACGAATTGGCGACCATCCTCCAGCTCGGTATGCAGTTCGCCTTCAAGACAAAACAGCACATGACCCTTGGAGCACCAGTGATCGGCCAGGTAGCCCGGCGTGTACTCGACGATGCGCACCCGAATCGCCCCGAACTGCTGGGTGCGCCATAACGCACTGCCGGTTTCTCCCGGGTGTTCGGTAGGTGGGATCTGCGACCAGTCGGTGGTGCCGAAGGGGATGTTTGCAATGTCCATTTTGCGCTCCAGAGGTTGGGGTATTTCGCTGTGATGGCCCGGCACTTTAACCGCTCAATGCGAAGACACAAACACCGAGTTTTCTACCGGCGGCGGCAGCGCAAACGCACCTTTCATCCGCGCCACTTCCTCGGTAGGCGTGCGGCCAAACAGCCTTTTGAACTCGCGACTGAACTGCGAGCCGCTTTCATACCCGACGTCCGCCGCCGCCCGCGCCACGCTGTAGCCGTTGCGCACCATCAACAGCCGCGCCTGGTGCAGGCGTGTGGATTTCAGGTACTGCATGGGCGAGGTGTGGGTGACGGCTTTGAAGTGCGCGTGGAAGGTCGGCACGCTCATGTTCGCTTGCGCGGCCAGGTGTTCGACGTCGAGCCGCTCGCCGAGGCTGCCGTGGATTTTGCGCAGGGCCCGGGAGATGCGTCCGAATTGCCCGCGAGCGGCGAGGGCGGCGCGCATTGACCCGCCTTGGGCGCCGGTGAGGATTCGATAGTAGATTTCCCGCACCAGCGCCGGCCCAAGCAGGCGACCGTCCAGTGGCGAGTCGAGGGCTTCCAGAAGGCGCAGCACCGATTGGCTCAGGCGCGGTTCCATCGGCGAGGCATACATGCCTTTGGGGGCGGCGACGGGTTGGTCGTCGAGTTGCAGCATCAGGTCGGCGGCGAGGTTGAAATCCAGATGAAAATAGATCGCCAGCAGCGGCTCTTCGGCACTGGCGTCGGTTTCCATGGTGAACGGCACCGGCACCGCAACCGCCAGATAGTGTTGGGCGTCGTAGAGGTACGTCGCGTCGCCCCAGTACCCGCGTTTGCGGCCCTGACAGACGATGACGATACCCGGATCATAGAGCACCGGCGTGCGTTCCAGCGCCCGGTTGGAGCGCAGCAAACGCACATCGGCCAGGGCCGTGAGGTTGTAACCCTCATCCGGGGCGAGTTTGGCCAACAGCGCAATCGTCTGCGTCTGGCAATTGTTTTGATCTACGCCTGACTCGCTCAAAAGACCTTTCCACCCAATAACACAAGGCTCGAATGTGAACCGCTGCGAGCCGCAAATCAATCGCCTCATAGGATTAGGCAAAAGCCCCACAGTAATCGGCGTTCAGCCGTCGCCGTGGCCGCCCTATCATGGCCAACACATCACAGGAGAACGCGACCATGACGACCACCAAAACCCTCTTCATCACCGGCGTCAGCAGTGGCTTCGGCCAGGCGCTGGCTAACGAAGCTCTGGCCGCAGGCCACCGGGTGATCGGCACCGTGCGCAGCGAAACGGCGCGCATCGAGTTTGAACAGCACCCGTCGAAAAACGCTTTCGGCCGCTGCCTGGATGTCACCGACTTCAGCGCCATCGACGCGGTCGTCGCGGAAGTCGAAAACACCCTCGGTCCGGTGGACGTGCTGGTCAACAACGCCGGTTACGGCCATGAAGGGATTTTCGAGGAATCGGCGCTGGAAGAGATGCGCCAACAGTTCGATGTGAACGTGTTCGGCGCCGTGGCCGTGACCAAGGCGTTCGTGCCGTTCTTCCGTCAGCGTCGGGCCGGGCACATCATCAACATCACTTCCATGGGCGGCTTTATCACCATGCCCGGTATCGCCTATTACTGCGGCAGCAAGTTTGCCCTGGAAGGGGTATCCGACACCTTGAGCAAAGAACTCAAACCGTTCGGCATCGCGGTCACGGCGGTGGCGCCGGGCTCGTTTCGCACCGATTGGGCCGGACGCTCGATGCGCCGTTCCGAGCGCAGCATCGCCGACTATGACGCGACCTTCGACCCAATCCGCACGGCGCGCCAGGCCAAGAGCGGCAAGCAATTGGGCGACCCGGTCAAAGCCGCCCAGGCCATGTTGACCTTGATTGCCAGCGACGCACCGCCAGCGCATTTGTTGCTCGGCAGCGATGCGCTGCAACGGGTGCGCGAACGCCTGGCAAGCATGACCCGGGAGATTGACGCGTGGGAGGCGTTGACTCGCTCCACGGACGGTTGAACCCCAGGGCTATCGAGAAATTGATTAGCGTCACGTTTCAAGCTGTGTCAGTTTCACCGCGCCTGCAATGGGGCGAGTGACAGGACGATCTCGCCAAGGGATCGCCGTGGTCTGTCGAAACTGACTACTTTGAACAAGGACGTAAACCATGTCTCAAGCAAAAGCCCGGACCAGTGACGCCTACTCGACCGTCGATACGTTCAGCCACTTGTACGACCGTGGCGGCAGCGCACTGATCAACGGCAAGCCGTCGTTCACTGCCGACCAGGCGGCGGACCAGATCCTGCGCAAAGGCGCGTCCTGGCACGATCAGAATGCCGACGGCAAGATCGACCTCAGCTACACCTTCCTGACCTCGAAACCGGGCAACTACAACCCGGCCCTCGGCACGTTCGGCGAATTCAGCGCCCAGCAAAAGGCCCAGGCGGTGCTGGCGATGCAATCCTGGTCGGACGTGGCCAATGTCACTTTCCGCGAAGGCGCCGGTGGTGATGGTCACATGACCTTCGGCAACTACAGCAACAACACCGGCGGCGCGGCGTTCGCCTATCTGCCCCAGGGCAGCCAGTACGACGGCCAGTCCTGGTACATGATCAACGACCAATACCAGGTCAACAAAACCCCGGACACCAACAACTACGGGCGCCAGACCCTGACCCACGAAATCGGCCACACCCTGGGCCTGTCGCACCCGGGCGTCTACAACGCCGGCAACGGCAACCCGACCTACAACGACGTGACCTACGCCCAGGACACCCGTGGCTACAGCCTCATGAGCTACTGGAGTGAAAGCAACACCCACCAGAACTTCAGCAAGGACGGCAGCGGCGCCTATGCCTCGGCCCCGTTGCTCGACGACATCGTGGCAGTGCAGAAACTCTACGGCGCCAACCTGGACACCCGCGCCAGCGACACGGTCTACGGCTTCAACTCCAACGCCGAACGCGACTTCTACAGCGCCACCTCGGCCGCCTCGAAAGTGGTGTTTTCGGTGTGGGATGGCGGCGGTAACGACACCCTGGACTTCTCCGGTTTCAGCCAGAACCAGAAGATCAACCTCAACGAAGGCGCGTTCTCTGACGTGGGCGGCCTGGTCGGCAACGTTTCCATCGCGCATGGCGTGACCCTGGAAAATGCCATCGGTGGTTCGGGCAATGACCTGCTGATCGGCAACGCCGCAGCGAACGGTCTGGAAGGCGGGGCGGGCAACGATATCCTTTACGGTGCCGGTGGCGGTGATTCGTTGTGGGGCGGCGCCGGGGCGGACACCTTTGTGTTCGGCGCCGCCAGCGATTCGACCATGACCGCGCCGGACTGGATCATGGATTTCACCAGCGGCCAGGACAAGATCGACCTGTCGGGCATCGCCGAATTTGCTTCGGGTAATGCGACGTTGAATTTCGTCGGCGGTTTCACCGGGCACGCGGGCGACGCGATCCTGACCTGGTTTGCCGAGACTAATCAGACCAGTTTGATGGTCGATTTGACCGGCCATGGCGCGGTGGATTTCGCGGTGGGGATGGTGGGGCAGGCAGTGGCGAACGATATCGTCGCTTGATGTGAGGCAAGATCAAGAGATCGCAGCCTTCGGCAGCTCGCGCCTGTGGGCGCTGCCGAAGGCTGCGATCTTTTGATTTTGTGATCCCGTTCGGCTGCGAAGCCGTCGCGATGGCGAAACATGGGTTATACCTGACAGTCGTGGTCCAAGGTTTTGGGTCTGCTTCCCCGCCCAGCCCGTAGGAGCAAAGCTTGCTCGCGATGGCGTTACGTCGGGTACACCGCGTTTTCGTTCATCGCGAGCAAGCTTTGCTCCTACAGGTTCATCACCGTCATGAGGAACGTATTCCATGAAAAGCTCCGGTCCCAGTCCTGTCATCACCATCGCCGAGCAACCCGGCTGTCTGTTGGTGAAGTTCCACGGTATTCAGGTGGCCGCATCCGCCCGGGCGCTGGTGCTGCTGGAGGCCAATTACCCTCCGGTGTATTACGTCCCGCGCGAAGACATCGACGAAAAATATTACGCCCGCACTGACCACACCAGCTATTGCCCCTACAAAGGCGATGCCAGTTACTTCAGCTTGCAGATTCCGGGGCATGAAGGCGCCAACGCTGTGTGGACCTATGAGAACCCCAAGGTGTCGGTCGAGCAGATTCGCAACTACGTGGCGTTCTATCCTGATCAGGTGAAATTCGAGATCCTCAATGAAGTTGAATGACTTTTTTATCAGAAGCGATCGAGCCGGTACGGTTCGATGGCCGGTAGTCCATGAGACGCAGTGGCCGCCGCCATGTGGGCGATCAGCTCGGCCGTGACGGCAGCCTGAGTCAACCCCAAATGCTGGTGGCCAAAGGCGAGTAATACCTTGCCATCGCACACCCGGTCGATGATCGGCAGCGAATCCGGCAAGGACGGGCGAAACCCCATCCACGGCGTGGCGTCGTCAGCGTTCAAATCCCGGCGGAACAGGCCTTTGCTCAGCCGGTGCAACTGCCACGCACGCTCCATGCTCGGCGGGCGGTCGAGGCCGGCGAACTCGACAGTGCCGGCCAGCCTCAGCCCGGCGGCCATGGGCGTCATGATGAATTTGCGCTCCAGCGAGGTGACGGCGAACGGCAACCGATCCTGCTCGTGGGGCAACATCAGGTGATAACCGCGTTCGGTATCCAGCGGGACCTTTTTGCCGGTCAGCGCCGCGGTGAGCTTCGCCGAGTGGGCGCCGCAGGCGATCAGGACTTGGCGGGCGTTGAGAAGGCCCCGGTCGGTGATCAGCGCGACACCGTCCTCCCGCAAGTGCCCACCCTGAACCTGCTGTCTCAGGAACTGCACGCCGCTGGTCTTGGCCGCGTCGACCAGTTCGCAGACAACCCGGTACGGATCAAGAAAGTGCCCGGTGCGCGGAAAGAACAAGCCGCCCTGAATCTGTTCACTCAACTGCGGAGCAACCTCGCGTATCGCCTTGGCCTGCCAGAAATGCACCGGCACCTGCTGCTGACGCATCCGCGCCTGCAACGCTTCAATCGCCTGACGCGACTCGGCCCGCTCAAACACCAGCAACGAGCCGTCTTCCCTGAGCAAATCCGGGCGTGCAATGTCCGCCAGCAGCCGCTGCCACGCGCCCAGGCTGCTTTCATTGAGCGCGCGGATGCCGGCCACGGTGCGTTGGAACGGCGCCGGGCGCAGGTTCAACAACAGGCGCAAAAACCAGGGCAGGGCGCGTGGCAGGTATTTCCAGTCCAGGCGCAGCGGGCCCATGGGGTCCATGAGCATGGCGGGCAGGCGCTTGAGGATCGACAGGTCGGCAATCGGAAATACTTGCTCGGTGGCCAGGTGCCCGGCATTGCCGAACGAGGCGCCATGACCGGGCTCCTGCTGGTCGATCACCACCACCCGCAAACCCTGGCGGGCAAGGCGCAGGGCACAAGCGACGCCGATGATGCCGGCGCCGACCACGGCAATATCGTTCGAAGCGGACTGATTAGACATGGGCCTGGGCTTCTCTCTGGCCATCGAGCAGACGCCGCAGTTGCAGCGGATTGCCGTGCTTGAGCGCGGCCGGCAACAAGCTGTCCGGGAAGTCCTGGTAGCAGACCGGGCGCAGGAACCGCAGGATGGCGGCGGTGCCGACCGAGGTCGAGCGCGGGTCGGACGTGGCCGGGAAAGGTCCGCCATGGACCATGGCGTCGCACACCTCGACCCCAGTGGGCCAGCCGTTGACCAGCAGGCGGCCGGCCTTACGTTCCAACAGGGGCAGCAACGCCCTGGCGCTCTCCAGATCGGCGTCATCCAGGTGCAGGGTGGCGGTCAGTTGACCTTCCAGGTGCTCGATAACCTGACGAATTTCGTTGTCGTCGGCACATTGCACGACCAGCGACGCGGCGCCGAACATTTCGGCCTGCAACGTTGGGTCGCGCAGAAAATCCTGCGCCCGGGTCACGAACAAATGCGCCTGGCATTGGTTCGGTGTTTCACCCTTCAGGCCCGTGGCGGCGGTTTCTGCATGCATCAAACCCACGCCAGTCTTATAGGCCGTGGAGATGCCGGGCGTGAGCATGGTCTGCGCCGGGCTGCGTTGAACGAGATCAGCCGCTGCGCGGATGAAACGGTCCAACGCAGCGCCTTGATGGGCAATCACCAATCCAGGGTTGGTGCAGAACTGGCCAGCCCCCTGAGTGAGTGACGCGACGAAACCTTGTGCCAGCGTTTCACCGCGCGCTTGCAGGGCTGCCGGGAACAGCAGAACCGGATTGATCGAACTCATTTCCGCATACACCGGAATCGGCTCGGGCCGCGCCTGGGCCGCTTTGCACAACGCCATGCCGCCACTGCGCGAACCGGTGAAACCCACGGCTTTGATCCGCGGATCGCTCACTAGCGCGATGCCCACTTCGCGGCCCGAGCCGAACAACAGCGAAAACACGCCTTCAGGCAGGCCGCATGATTTCACCGCCCGAGCCACCGCTCGGCCCACCAGTTCGCTGGTGCCGGGATGCGCGCCATGGGCCTTGACGATCACCGGGCAGCCGGCGGCCAATGCCGAAGCGGTATCGCCACCAGCGACCGAAAAGGCCAGCGGAAAATTGCTCGCACCAAACACCGCCACCGGCCCCAACGGCACCTGACGCTGACGCAAGTCCGGACGTGGCAGGGGCTGACGTTCCGGCAGTGCGTTATCGACCCGTACATCCAGCCATTCCCCAGCGCGCACGGTGCGGGCAAAGGTGCGCAGTTGCTGGCAGGTGCGGCCACGTTCACCCTGGATACGCGGGCGCGGCAGACCGGTTTCGGCGATCGCGCGCTCGATCAACTCATCGCCTAAGGCTTCGATCTCATCGGCTATGGCCTCGAGGAATTGGGCGCGTGCCGCCAGTGGTGTTTCGCGATAGCTGTCGAAGGCTGCCGACGCCAACGCGCACGCCTGTTCGACATGTGCCTCGGTGCCACCGGGATAGGCCGGTTCAAGGGGTTTGTCGGTGGCCGGATCGATCGCCCGGATCGCTTCGCGGCTACCGAGTGATGGCGTGCCGACCGATCAGCATTTGGCCTGTCAGAGTCATGGCGCTTTCCTGGAAAAGAGGAGGGGGCCCGACTGCGAAACACGGCTGTCTCGCAACGGGCACGAACACGGGGTGGGATCAGGCGACGTTCTGCTCGGCCGACCAGTTTTTGTACCACTGGCGGAACAACGTGTACTGGTTCTCGGCGTAATGCCGTTGGGCATCGCTGAGCACATCGGTATCGTTGAAATGCAGGGTGTATTCCGTGTCGCCGTTGAGCACCATCAAGTGCTTGTAATAGAGCACCAGGTCGCAGCCCTCATCGAACGACGACAGCACCGCCAGCGCCGATTCCAGCTCCCGGGCCAGGCGTCGGGCCTTGGCATCGCCCTTGGCCGCTTGCTTGCTCAGGGCCACCAGTTGCAGCACTTCCCGGGGCAGTGCGTTGCCGATGCCGGTAATCGCGCCGGTGGCGTTGCAGTTGACGAAGCCATGCACCACTTGGGTATCGACCCCGACCATCAGGGTGACGTCATCGTCCTTGGACGTGATGTTTTCGGCGGCGTAGCGCAGGTCGGCAGCCCCGCCGAATTCCTTGAAACCGATCAGGTTCGGGTGCTCACGGCGCAGTTCGAAGAACAGGTCGGCGCGGGTGGCGAAGCCGTAGTAAGGGCTGTTGTAGATCACCGACGGCAGGTTTGGCGCCGCTTTGAGAATGGCGGCGAAGTGGGCTTTTTGCGCGGCGGGAGAGGCACCACGGGACAGGACGCGCGGGATCACCATCAAGCCATGGGCGCCGACTTTGGCTGCATGGGCCGCGTGGGAGATCGCTTCGCGGCTGTTCACCGCGCCAGTGCCGACGATGGTCGGAACGCCGGCGGCGACCAGACGCGCCACGCCTTCCTGGCGTTCGGCTTCGGTCAGCAACGGCCAGTCACCCATGGAGCCGCAATACACGACGGCGCTCATGCCGATATCGATCAGCTCGCGACCCTTGGCCACCAATTTCTCAAAGTCCGGCTTGCGCTCAGGGGTGCACGGGGTCATCAGCGCAGGGATGCAGCCAGTGAAAATGTTCTCGCTCATGGTTCTAACTCCTCGAAACGTTTAATTGAAGGTGAAGTGGCACGGGGCAGCTCAAATGCCCCACGCGAAGGGATCCTGTTCGTCGATCAGTAGCGTGGCGTCGGCGGTCATGAAGGCCTGGCCGGTAATGAACGGGCGCACGCGTTCGCCTTCCCATTCGAAGCTGCCGATGAACTGGCTGCCGGTGATGCTCGCCTGGACCCAGGGCTCACCGGCGGCCAGTTTTCCATCGGCCGCCAGGCACGCCAGTTTGGCGCTGGTGCCCGTGCCGCAGGGCGAGCGGTCGTAGGCTTTGCCGGGGCACATGACGAAGTTGCGGCTGTCGGCGTGAGCGTCGTCGGCAAACAGTTCGACATGGTCGATCAGCGCGCCGTCTTCGCCGTGGATGCCCTGATCTTCCAGGGCCTTGAGTATCGCCCAGGTGTAATCGGTGAGGGCTTCGACGTTGTCCATTTGCAAGATATGGCCGTGATCGGACACCAGGAAAAACCAATTGCCGCCCCAGGCGATATCGCCATGCACGGTGCCATGCCCCGGCACTTCGACCGGCACTTGTTTGCGATAACGGTAGGCGGGCACGTTGCCCAGGGTCACCGTGCCGTCGTCGTGCAGCGTGGCGCTGACCGGGCCGACGGGGGTGTCGATCTTGTGCACGCCGGGGGCGATGTGCCCCAGGTAATGCAGCGAATTGACCAGGCCGATGGTGCCGTGGCCGCACATGCCGAGGTAGCCGGCGTTGTTGAAGAAGATCACGCCGCACGTGGCATCCGGCGACACCGGTTCGCAATACAGGGCGCCGACCAGCACATCGTTACCCCGGGGCTCCAGCAGGCAGGCGCGGCGCCACTGGTCATGTTGATCGCGCAGGGTATCGCGCTGCTCGGCCATGGTCTGGCCGGCCAATTGCGGGAAGCCTTTCATCACCAGGCGCGTCGGTTCGCCGCCGGTATGGGAGTCAATCACGTGAACCCGTTTCATAAACTTATCCTTTAGAAGTGTGCAGGCGCAGGGCGGCCTGTCGCAGTGCCGGCGAGGGTCGAATCGGCTTCGCTTTCATCGTCCTCGGATTCCAGACGGACCAAGTGCGCCGGTACGCCAGTCGCCGCGCCCCAGCAATAGATGCCCATGGCGCAGACCGCCACGACCACGGTGTCGAAGGGATGGCTGAGCACGCCCAGGCCACCAAAACTGCCGAGCTTGGACAGGACGATGGTCACGGCGTAGAAGCCGATCAGCCACGCCGATGAGCGCACTTGCTGGGCCAGGCTCAGGTGATTGGTCGGAACAAAACGACCGCACAACAGGTACACGACGAACATCAGGATTTGCAGGCCGAGCAGCCAGGACACGGTGGCCCAACCCGACCAGTAGACGATCAGCGCGGCGATGATGAACGACAGCGGACCGAGCACGCCCATCCACTTGACCCGGAACGGGCGCGGCATGTCTGGCGCATTGCGGCGCAGGGCGGCGACGGAGACCGGCGCCACGGCGTAGCTCAACACCAGCGCGGCGGAGACCACGTTGATCAGCGCTTCCCAGGAAGGAAACGGCAGGGTCCAGAACACCGACAGGGCAAAGGTCAGCCACAGCGCCGGGCGCGGGATGCCGGACTTTTCATCGATGCGGGTGAAGACCTTGAAGAACGTACCGGTTTGCGCCCAGCCGTAGATCACTCGCGGCGTGGCGTTCATGTAGATGTTGCCGCAACCGCTGGGGGAGATCACCGCGTCGGCGACCACCAGATAAGCCAGCCAACCCACGCCGAGGGCCAGGGCGATATCGCGATAAGGCAGCGCCAGTTCCTTGGCCACGCCGGCCCAGCCGTTGACCAGCATCTCGGTGGGCACGCCGCCGAGGAAAGCGACCTGCAACAGCACATAAATCAAGGTGGAAAGCAGCACGGACAGGATCAGCGCAATCGGAATGGTCCGTTGCGGATTCTTCACTTCGCTGGCCACCGAAATGATCGGCGTCAACCCCAGGTAAGCGAAGATCACACCGCCCGCGGACACCGCCATCTCAACCCCGGATAGACCGAATGGGGCAAAGCCCTGAGCCTGGAAGTTGGCCGGTTTGAAGAAGGTGAACAGCACGCCGATGACCAGCAGCGGCACGATGAACTTGAATACGCTGACCAGGTTATTCGCCATGGCAAACGTCTTCACGCTGCGGTAGTTGAGCACGAAGAACAGGCAGAGCAGGGCGAATTGCATCAGCCAGCCAATTATCGTCGGATCGCTGGAGCCGGCCTTGGTCAGTTCGGGAAACCACGCCGCCGCATATTGCCGAGAGGCCACCACTTCGATCGCCACCAGGCTGGTGAAAGCGATCAAGGTGATAAAGCCCATCAAGTAACCGAGCAGCGGGCCGTGGGAGTACACCGGGTAGCGAACCACACCGCCGGCCCGGGGCAGCGCCGCGCCCAATTCACAGTAAACAATGCCCAGTAGCAACACGGCAAAACCGCCCAGCAGCCAGGAAAAAATCCCCGCTGGACCTGCGATTGCCGACACGTGACTGGCGGCGAATAACCAGCCGGAGCCGAAGATGGCGCCCAGCCCGATGAACGTAAGGTCCATCAACGAAAGTTGCCTTTTGAACTTGCCTTTGCCTGACATAGCGTCGCGCCTTTTTGTGAGTTATTGGATAGGCAGGGGTGCATGCAATGGCCATAGAGTGAACGCGACGGCGCGTTGGCGATTGATGTATTGCGTGGGTATGGATGACGAAATCAGCACAATGCAGCGGTGCTCGACAGCGCACGCGCGACCGGGCAAGGTGAGCAAAAAATGCCTCAAGAGTGAGAGGGTGAGAGTGATGGCGCAGAGCGCGTTGGCGATGTTGTGCGGGGAGAACGACGCGGATCGTCCGGAAACCATCGAAGCATTATTGGCCGGCGTGGCACCGCTGTTGCCGATGCTGGATGTGATCCCGAATGCGGCGATCTTTATCAAGGACGTCCAGGCGCGCTACGTCATGGCTAACCTCGCCCTGGTCCAGCGCTGTGGCATGAAACCGCTGCTGGGCAAAACCAGTGCCGAGGTGTTTCCCGCGCAGTTGGGGCCGGGCTACACCGAGCAGGATCGCCGGGTCCTGGAACAGGGTTTGGTGCTGGAAGATCAACTGGAATTGCACTTGTACGGCAGCCGGGAGCCCGGTTGGTGCCTGACGCACAAACGCCCGTTGTACAACCGCAACGGTGAAATCATCGGCCTGGCCGGAATCTCGGTTGATCTGCAATCAGCCAGCGACACGCATCCGGCTTACCAGCGTCTGGCGGCGGTCGATGAACACATTCGCGCGCATTTCAATCGCCGGGTCACCTTGGGCGAACTGACGCGCATCGCCGGTATTTCCGTGGCGCAACTGGAACGGTACTGCAAGCGCGTGTTCCACCTGACGCCTCGGCAGATGATCCAAAAGGTGCGCCTGGAACATGCGCATCGTCTGTTGCACACCGACATCCCCATCACCGAAGTCGCCCTGCAGTGCGGCTATACCGACCACAGCGCGTTCACCCGCCAGTTCAAGTCCTTGACCGGTTTCACTCCGCGTCAGTACCGGCAGGCCACCGCGCAATGAGCGGCAGAGGTCGTTGATCGTTCCCACGCTCCGCGTGGGAATGCCTCAAGGGACGCTCCGCGTTCCAGCTCCGGGAAGGGACGCAGAGCGTCCCGGGCTGCATTCCCACGCGGAGCGTGGGAACGATCTTCACTGCCGGACGGCGCTCACCAGCGTCGATTCATCAATCTGCCCAATCGACGTCACCCCGGTCAACGTCATGGCCACGCGCATTTCCTTGGCAAAAATATCCAGCATGTTTTCCACCCCGCGTTGCCCATCCGCCGCCAGCGCATAAGCCATGGAACGCCCGAGCAACACGCCTTTGGCCCCCAGCGCCAACATCCGCACCACATCCAGCCCCGAGCGAATCCCCGAGTCGACCAGCACCGTCAAATCGTCGCCGACGGCTTGCATGATCGCCGGCAAGGCCTTGGTGGTGGACAGCACGCCATCCAGCTGCCGCCCACCGTGGTTCGACACCACGATGCCGTCCGCACCAAAGCTCACCGCGTCCTTGGCATCCTGCGGATCGAGAATGCCCTTGATGATCATCGGGCCTTCCCAGAAATCACGAATCCATTGCAGATCGGCCCAACTGATCGACGGGTCGAAATTCTTCGCCAGCCAGCCCATGTAGTCTTCGAGCGTGACGGCTTGGCCCAGATAGGCCGAAATATTGCCCAGGTCATGCGGCCGCCCCATCAGGCCAACATTGAACGCCCAATCGGGGCGGGTCATCGCCTGCAACATCCGCCGCGACGAAGCAAATGGACCGGACATCCCCGAGTGCGCATCCCGATATCGCGCGCCGGGCGTGGGCATATCCACGGTAAACACCAGGTTCTTCACCCCGGCCGCCTTCGCCCGCTCCAGGGCATTTTTCATGAAGCCGCGGTCTTTCAACACATACAGCTGGAACCAGATGGACTGTTGACTCTGCGCCGAGACTTCCTCAATCGAACACACCGACACCGTCGAGAGACACAGCGGAATACCTTTGTTCTCCGCCGCACGCACCGCCTGCACCTCACCACGCCGGGCAAACATGCCCGTCAGGCCCACCGGCGCGAGGATGATCGGCATGGCCAGGGGTTGGTTGAAGAGGGTGGTTTCCAGGCTCAGGGTTTCGACGTTCTTCAGAATGCGCTGACGCAGGCTGATGCCCGTCAGGTCGGCACTGTTGGCCCGCAACGTATGCTCGGCGTAAGCACCGCCATCGATGTAATCGAACAGGAATCGGGGAAGTTTACGGCGTGCTGCCTCGCGGTAGTCGGATGCGGATGAAATGATCATGGGGCCTCGGTCTGGGGAGTGGCGGGGCGGTGGGTGGCGTCGAATCGCTCATATCAAGAATGCCCGGGCTTGTGCATGTCCATGCGCAAACCAGTAGGCAGGCTCATTAAACAATAGAATCAATGTCCAGCGTATGAGGCAGACCGCTGCGGGAGGCAAGCATTAGGTCGCCATCGTTCTGTTGCGGGATCATTGCAAACTTCGCCTTCAGGGTGTCAGATTTCAGTACTGAGTCCGCTAAATTTACGTTAACAGTTGCGCTTTCAGGGACTGGTATGGGTTCTCGTAATACCCTTCACTTACGACGAAAGCACACATGGCTGTCCTCTTCGGACAGCTTTAGGCACCCAGGCTCAATGGTCAGTTGCATATCGTGGAAGCTAGTTGCCAATCCCTCTGGAGGATAATCAGATATTTCTTTCCAGCTAAAATACAGCAATCTTCCTGAAGGCCCTATATCAAACCATTGAATGTCGACAGTTTCACTATAGTTGTAGGGGTGACGGTAAGGTAAGGGGGTGTTGGATTATCCGGGCAGTTTTCCGCACAATGCATTCCCTCGATAGCCGTTAGATATAGGCCCTAGAAACATCAGAGGACCACAGGCATAGAAATCAGAGTTGAATTCCTGGTTTTTGTACATCTTGCATACAGGCAGCATTAATGGGATTGGTAAAAACACAGCCCATAGTGTAATTCCGCACCACTCATACGTGGTTTCATCTCTGGTGCCGGTGTTTGGGTCAGGTGTCATTAGAGTGACGCCAATGCAGCCTGTTAGAGAGGCTGATATAAATGTGGAAAACATTATGTTTGTGAGTATTTTAAATTTATGCATATCCATCGCTTTGAAAATTCTCAATAGTTGATTGTTGTTACATGTTTTTAAAAAAGTGCTGATGCTTTTATTCGTGATGTAGGCAGATACCTTGGGCGTTCAATGCCAAGTTCAAACTCGCCAATTCTTCCCTTCGTTGTCACCGCCGAACAGTATGAAACCCTCGACGGCTCTTCCAAGCATCAACACGTCATGATTTCTCATTGTTCCATTATTGGTGCAAGGATCGCACGATCACTCCGGTTACTCTGCGTTGGCTATTAACCAGAGGATCGTGCGTTGCCGCCTATCTTTCTGGGAGGATCATGAGTATGAATCCATATCGAACGCAGGTGATGTGCCCGGCTCGCGCCCTTCCAGTATGGCGGCAATGGCCTCGTCATCGCGAAACACCGGAGGCGGGGCCATTGCCAGTTGTTCTTTTACGGTGTTTTCGGGGTGGGCTTTCCAACGCGGCAGATTTTCTGTCAAAAATTCAGGTTTGGTTGCAGCTTGGCCGTATACCTCACTCTCGCTGGCTTTTTTGCCATGCAACTTGACCAGACGATCATGCGTTACTTGCATCTTGCCGATTTCAGCTATGAGTGCGTTGGACTCACGTTCATTGGCGCGCAGATAGGCATCGGGATGTGTTTCACGGGAGGCTTTTTCCAACTGGCGTTTCATGCTCTGGAGGGCGTCGTCAACCCATTTAAACTCACGTGTGGTCACCAACTCGCGGCGTAACTCCAGCGACTCTTGCCAGCGGCGTAGCGTGGCCCAGCTATTAGGGACGTAGCCCCCAACCATCAAGTGGTTGAGTATGTAAAGGAATGGCTCAAAAGCTCGATGCGTAGGCAGTCCATTTTTTTGCTGGAGTATTTCATTGCAGGCTTTATTGGTAATGCTTTCGCAGCCAGGCTCCCAGAGGATCTGTGACTTGCGACCGTCCTCAAGAGTCATCGGCATAAAGTGATGCAACTTGCCGTGGTGTGCATAAGGTGCGCCACTGAGATTGGCGACTCCGGTAAAAAATATCGAGATACCCAATGGCGCATTGACGAAGCTCACCGCGAGACCAGTGCCATATACCTTGGGTTTAGTGTCCATGCCGGTTCCGGGAACACTTGGGATCGGGTCGTTGTGATTGACCATGCGATGATGTGTCAGTGCTGCGGCACCGTCTACAAAGGTCTGGTCAGCGGCCCGTGGAGAGCCGTAAGTGTAGAGTAATATGTCGGCTGCATACCTATCGGTGCGCCGTATCATTTCAGCCAACAACAGCGCAATGGCACCGCCAAGACTGTGGCCAGTGATAATGATTTTTTGTCCGCTGTAAAACTTATCCAGGTAGGTTGTGGCGAACTCATATACGGCTTTTGCGCCACCATAAAACCCCTGGTGCGCTTGGCCAACGCCCATGCCTTCTTCAATAGGCACCTGTTGTGCGTCAGTGTCCGTTAACAGATCCCACGGGAGCTCACTCGTGCCCCGCACCGCAATCAATACCATTTCATCGTTGTGCGTGATAAAGGCTTGGCTATCGGTATTATTTTTCCGCGCGCCGTCATCGAAAAAGTGAGTGGAGGCCGGGCTTTCCTGTTTGTCACCTAACTCGGGGTCATTGACCTCCGGGTACAAGCGGGGATCAAACGGCACAATTTCGAAACGTTTGGAGTACGGTACGTCTTCATAGAGCGGGTAGTACGGTTTCTCCGCTTTCTGACCAGCATCCACCTTCCAGATCTCATCGGCCTTGGCCAAGGCGTCGCCGAACCAGTTGCCGTAGCTAGGCTGCAACGGAAAAGTCACGGAGTCACCCATCACAGGCTGTTTGTCGGGGTTCTGACCAAACGGGGTGTAACTCAAGGTCGCCATCAGTGCCAGTTGGTACAGATTGAGCGCGCAGAACTCGTTGCCGGTTGAGAGTATCGGGCGCAATGCCCGCAACGGGCGCACTTCCAATACATGGTGCTTGTCCGACATCAGCGGAATGCCAAAACGCCTGGCCAGTTCAGGCTTGTAGCCTGCCTTGCCTTTAACGGGTAGCGGTCGAAACAGCTTAAATATATGGAAGTTGGGAGGGAAATGGCGTGCGGCTAGCGGTGGCAGGTGCGCCTCATGCTCCACCAGTTCACGTACTTCTACTTGATGAAAAGCCTCCGCATCCGCATCTGCATTGCCGTGTGCTGGGTTGGACTGCGTGCGCAGGCCCGATTTATTGAAGAAACGGGTTTTCTCGGCACGTACCTGTAGTTCGGTGATGGGAAGTGGGTAGTGTTTCCGAGATGTCAGTTCTTTGTAGACGTCATCATTGCCCTGGTATGCCTGATTCAGTCGAAGCTCAACGGGGCCGCAGTAGTGGTTTTCCACTTTGCCGAAGCCCGCCGCATCCAGTGTACCGGTGTAGATGATGTCTTCGTAATCGATGATCTGATAGGCCAGTCCTGCATAAGGCTGGCCATCGCCAAACTCGTCTACTAACTGAAAACTGGTCGAGTGCTCGCGCAATGGACAAGCGAGATTTTTGCCATCCATAGATGGCCTATCACGCAGGGGCAGTAAAAGGCTCATGGGGTCACCTCCTTGCCTTCTGTGCAACCGGGGTAAATGGTGCAAGTGTCACGCCCATCTGGCATGCGGAAGGTGCTGAAGTCTTTGTAGTTGCCGTTGCAGAAAGCATGCTGGTCTTCGAAGCTTTTTCCCATACAGCGTTTCCAACCACTAGGCACCTTGACCCAGGTATCCCCCATATAGGGCTCTTCCTCGGCTGCCTGCTTGATCTTCAAGCGCACGGTCTTACCTGGTAATTGATCCAAGGTGTAGGCTGCAAACGGATGGCCTCGGGTCAATTTTCCTTGGGCATCGGTGTCTTTGCAGTCGAGGATTTTGGCGATGTAGCGTTTGGGGCCAATCGTACGAAACAACCATTGGCACTGGCCGTAAAACTCGCTCTCACCCGCCTTGTTAAAGGTGTCCTTGTCGCGTTCATCCAACTGGGTGCGCACTGATATTTTTCCGAAGTCCCTTCCGAAATCACCTGGGTGTGTTCCATATTTCGCGTAGATATTTAGTTCAATGCTATACAGCACTAATGGACAGCCGCTCACCGTCCTTCGGAGCTCGATTTCAGAGTCAGGTTTGTATTCAGTTCGCCATTCCTCGACGTTGAAACCAATCTGAGTGTTTTTTCCTCCAGGCACACTGCATGTCTCGCCCTTGGCGGGTACATAGTTGGCCCTTGCCGCGTAAGCAAAATTTGGCGGAAGGTCAGCAGTAAAGATAAAAGTGTTGGACTTGCCCGTGGCAGAGCAGCCTAAGGTGAGGGCCAGACAACTGCCAGCGATCAGGCTTTGGATGAGGCGTTTCATACGGGGGCATCTCCCTGCCAATACAGTTTTTCCTGGTACAACCGATCAAAGTGCATCGACGGCACTTCATCGGGCTTGGGTAACCAGTCCCTGGGAAGAGCGTAACCCGACGCTTGTAAACTTTGCGTGAGTAAAAAATGGATCTGTTCGGGCTCCCGCCATTTCCAAGTGCGAGCAAGGTCAAGTTGGCCTCGCAGCCACGTGTCCAGATCCTGCTGTTCGACCAGTTTGACCAAACTCTCCGAATGCTCTCGCACCAAGTAGCGTCGGGCGTTATCGAACTGCTGGCCCGCGAAAGTTGCCTCAGATATGGGGGTATTCAACCACGCCGGATCGGAAGGTCGCGGATGCACGCCTGGATCGAGGTTGTAGACGATCTTCCATTGGTCTGCTTGCCAGTAACACACGCTGGCTAACGGCCCGAGGTAATCCGGACGCTGCTCGGGTTGCAGGAAGTCCAGCGCTCGCCCAAGCACCCGATTATCGTGGAAACGATAGAGCGACTGGTTCGGTCGCTCTCCTACCACCAAACGATCCTGCCAATGGGTAGCCAGCGCATCGAGGTCGTTGTTTTCGGCGCTGGCCAGCCAGCCCCAGTTGCCCTCTGGCGCATTCAGTAGTGCCTGGAAGGTGGGATGTCCTGCCGACTCAAGTCTCAAAAGGTACGGGGCTATTTCCACCAATGAGTCCGCCGGCGTGCCGACGTACAGATTGCGGTACTGGTCGTTGCCCAGCCCGGCGATCAGTGAGTTGCGCTCTTCGAGTTGGCCATCAGAATCCAGCACCAGGTAGATATGTCGTCCTTGCTCGGCTTGCGCTTGCAGCCATTGTTTTTGAGGGTTCATGCGTTCTCTCCCGTGCTGCATAGGCCATTGCGACATGCTTCGCAGAGCGGGCAATAGTCTGCAGCCTGTTGCTGGGCGGTAGTCACGATAGACAGTGGGCTGGCAATGCTCGCCAGCGGTGCGCTGAGTGGCGCGAGCGTCGTTGGTGTCGCCTGTAGCGCAGTTGCACCCGTCATTGGGGCACCACCAATCTGAATTTCGGTGCTGCTGAAGATGCCACCGGGGCCAATCACGATGTGCTGGCCACCCCCCTTCAAGGTGATGCTGACTCCAGCGTCGAGAATCAGGTTGGCCCCAGCCTTGAGGTGCACCTGCTGGCCAGCTTCGGCGACCAGTATTTGGCCTACATGGGTGTGACTGCTTCCAGCGACCTGCAAGTAGTCATTGGCTTTGAGGTCGACCTTACGATCAGCCGTGACAGTACGCTGCTCTTCCGCCTCCAGCACCGAAATACTGTTGCCTTTAATGGTTTCCCGGCGCTCATTTCCCACTTCCAATCGGCTGTCATGCTCGACCTTCTGCTCCATATCACGCTGAGCACGCAGATAGATCAGTTCCTGGCCGCTGCGGTCTTCAATCGACAGTTCGTTGTAGCCACCGCTGGCGGGCGAACTGTGGCTACGCAGGACCGTTTTGGTTTTGTTCGCGGGCAAGGGGTAGGGGACCGGCGTGACTTTGTTTGGCACGCAACCCGTTATCAGCGGATTGTCGGGATTGCCTTCCAGGTAGGTCACTACCACTTCCATGCCGATCCGCGGGATGGTTACCGAGCCGAAACTGTCTCCCGCCCAACTGGAGGATACCCGTAGCCAGCAACTGCTCTTGTCGCTGCCAAGTTCGGCGCGATCCCAGTGGTACTCGACCTTGACGCGACCGTAATCATCGCAAAATATTTCTTCCCCCGCTGGACCGGTGACACGGGCTGTCTGGCTGACCAGTACCGATTTACGCGTGACCAGTGGTGGGCGGTAGAACACGTCCCAGGGAATCGCGCGGAAGCTGTTGCGGTACCCCTGGGTAAACCCGTCTTCGGGCTTAACGTCGCTGGTGATTGATTCCTCCAGTGACTGAGGTTGCTTGCCCTCGTGCGTTACGCTGAGCAACAGCCACAACTCGTTGCACTGCGCTCGCGGGTGTTCGATCAGGTTAAAGAAGTGGCCGCTACGCAGGAACGGCTGGTCGCTTTTACCCTCGGCCAACTGATAGTCGCTACGGTGTCGTTCCAAAGCTTGCCGGGCCAGCTGTTTGCCGAGCCTTTCATTTTCGATCAGCAACGGATAGCCATAATCCTCCAGCACCGGCGTGGCCTCGACCGCCAGTTGGCTTTCCAGCAACAGGCTTGGGCGTTGGAAGTCGTAGTCTCGGCGCGTGGCGGTGCTGGTGCGGGTGCTGAAGCGCATGGAGAACTGGCTGACGACCGGGTGATCCGCCGCCAGGCCAGCGCCTTGTTGATACGGCACGTCTCCCAGTTTGGGGAAGTAGGTCTGGTCGTCGGTGAACACCAGTTGGTGGCCATCCTCGCTGTGTTGGTGGTGCCACGAGATCCCATCCTCGCTGCATAACCGCTGGATGAACTCGAAGTCGCTTTCACCGTACTGGGTGCAGTATTCGCGCTCAGGGCTGGTGCTGACATGAAAGGTATATGCATCGGCCTGAATGCCGTGCCCATCGAGCACCTGGGCGACGATTTGCGGCACCGTCAGGTGCTGGAAGATCCGTTGGTTATGGCTGAACTGCAAATAGTGCAGCGCGGGCACCAACGTCAGTTGATAACGGGTCAGGCGCTTACCGGCCTCACCCACAAAAACGTCTTCGATACGCCCATGAATACCTTCGCCATCCAGGCCGAATTGAAGGAAGGCGGGCTGACTGAGCAGGCTTTCCAGGTCGAAATCAGGGGACTCGCTGACGAGTTCCACCTGGATCGCGTACAGGGTGCTCATCGCTTCAGTGCCGTGAAAGGCCAGTACCTTGAAGTCGTTACGAACAGAGGGGATCAGTAACGTGAAGTGCGCAGCATTGGCTGGCGCGAACATACGCTTATCCTTAAGCGGAGAGGGGAGTCAAAATGCGCAGCCCGAGCCATTCCTGGCCTGAACAAGCTTGAATTTCACCGCAGGCTAACAAAGCGGCGAAGGAATTGATGTGGGAACCGTCCTAAATAACCTTCCGAATTTTCAGCTATTCAGAATGTTTCTTTGGCGAACGAAAGGGACCGCGAAAATGAGGCTGCGTTCATCTCGAAAGGGCGCGCATCATACCTAACCCTTTGCCTATACACACAGGATGGTTTCTGAAGGGAGTTTTCTGAATAAAAAAACACCCCATCGAATGGGGTGTTTATTGGTCTGCACGGTTTCTTCTAGGCCCTTTTTTCGTCTGCGCCCGTCAGTTGGTATCCAGGTCCACGTTCTTCGTCTCCCGCAAACAAATCAGCCCCACAATCAAACTCACTCCGGTAATCACCACCGGGTACCACAGCCCGTAGAAGATGTCCCCGGTGTACACCACCAACGCAAACGACACCGTCGGCAGGAATCCGCCAAACCAGCCATTGCCGATGTGGTAGGGCAGGGACATCGAGGTGTAGCGGATGCGTGTCGGGAACAGTTCGACCATCAGCGCTGCCAGCGGGCCGTAGCACATGGCGGAGATGATGATCAGCGCGACCATCAGCGCCACGATCATGGTTTTGTTGACCTGCTGGGTGTCGGCCTGCGACGGATAGCCCGCCAGGGTCACCGCGCCACGCAGGGCGGCTTCATCGTAGCCATCGATTTTCACGTCACCGACGCTGACTTGCACGCCGCTGCCGGCCGGGGCGGCGATGCTGGAGTAAGGCAGGCCTTGTTTGACCAGGAAGGTCTTGACCTTGTCGCACGGGCTGTCAAATTTCGCCTTGCCCACCGGGTCGAACTGGAAGGTGCAAGTAGCCGGGTCGGCCAGCACGGTAATCGGTGCCTGTTGGCGAGCCTGGTCGACCGCCGGGTTGGCGTAGTGGGCGATGGATTTGAAGATCGGAAAGTACAGCGCGGTCGCCAGCAGCAAGCCGATCATCAGCACCGGTTTGCGCCCGACCTTGTCCGACAGCCAGCCGAAAAAGATAAAGAACGGTGCGCCGATAATCACGCTGACAATCAGCAGACTGTTGGCCAGCGCCGGGTCCATTTTCAGGAACTGGGTGAGGAAGAACAGCACGTAGAACTGCGCGGCGTAGAAGGTCACCGCTTGCCCGGCGTTGATGCTGAACAGGGCGATCAACACGACTTTGAGGTTTTCCCATTTGCCGAAGGAATCCCGCAGCGGCTGTTTGCAGAGCTTGCCTTCTTCTTTCATTTTCACGAAGGCCGGCGACTCGTGCAGGCTCAAGCGAATCCAGGTGGAGATGCCCAGCAGCACGATGGAAAACAGGAACGGAATGCGCCAGCCCCAGACTTCAAACTGATCGCCGGTGAAGTAGCGGCAACCGAGCACCACCAGCAACGACAGCAGCAGGCCGAGGGTGGCGGTGGACTGAATCCAGCTGGTGTGGAAGCCGCGTTTGCCCATCGGTGCGTGTTCCGCCACGTAGGTCGCGGCACCGCCGTATTCGCCACCGAGGGCCAGGCCCTGGAGCATGCGCAACACCACGAGGATGATCGGCGCGGCAATGCCGATGCTGGCGTAGGTCGGCAGCAGCCCGACGCAGAACGTTGCCAGACCCATGAGGACGATGGTGGCGAGGAAGGTGTATTTACGCCCGATCATGTCCCCCAACCGACCGAACACCAGCGCCCCGAACGGCCGCACGATGAAGCCCGCGGCGAACGCCATCAGCGCAAAGATAAACGCCGTGGTGTCGTTGACCCCGGCAAAGAACTGCTTGCTGATCACCGCCGCGAGGGCGCCGTAGAGGAAAAAGTCATACCACTCGAACACCGTGCCGAGTGACGAAGCGAAGATGACTTTCTTGGTGCCGCTGCTGACGCCCGCGCTGCGCATGGCTTCCAGAGGCTGAACGTGTTCTGACATATCGGTATCCCTCACAGTGATTGTTTTTGTTGTTCCACTGTCGGCGCCGGCCTTGTGGGCGGGCGCCGCGTTTATCCATAAAGCGGGGTGTACGTACCGCAAATCTTCCTGTGTACCCATTCCTTGTAGGAGCAAGGCTTGCCCGCGAAGGCGTCCAAGAAATCGCCATCGCGGGCAAGCCATGCTCCTACAGGTGTGTGATTCAGGCGTTACTTAACAGTTCCTTCTCCGGGGCGAAGCTCCTGGTGTCAGGGTCAAGGATCAACTGCGCCGCCTTCTCGGCAATCATCAGCGTAGGCGAACAGGTATTGCCTGAGGTAATACGCGGCATGATCGAGGCATCGGCAATGCGCAAACCGGGGATGCCATGAACATTCAACTGCGCATCCACCACCGCCTCCGCATCGTTACCCATCCGGCAAGTGCCCACCGGATGGAAAATCGTCGTACCAATCCGCGCCGCCGCTTCGTGCAATTCTTCTTCACTCTGCAAGCTATCGCCCGGCAAATACTCGACCGGTTTGAACGCCGCCAGCGCCGGTGCCGCCACGATGCGCCGGGTCAGTCGAATCGCATCCGCCGCCACCCGCAGATCCTCGGGATGACTCAAATAGTTAGGCTGAATCAGCGGCGCCTCCTGCGGATCAGCACTGCGAATCTCGATCCGCCCACGGCTTTGCGGTCGCAGATCACACACCGACGCCGTAAACGCAGGAAACGCATGCAACGGCTCACCAAATCGCTCCAGCGACAGCGGCTGCACGTGGTATTCAAGATTCGCCGAAGCCTGCTCCGGCCCCGAGCGGGCAAACGCACCCAACTGACTCGGCGCCATGGACAACGGCCCGCTGCGGTCATACAGATAACGCAGGCCCATCCCCATCTTGCCCCACAAACTGCCGGCGATTTGATTGAGGGTGCGGGCGTTTTCCAGTTTGTAGATCAGCCGCAATTGCAGGTGATCCTGCAAATTGCCGCCCACCCCCGGCAGTTCATGCACCACGCCGATCCCCAAGCGTTGCAGCAATGGACGCGGGCCGATCCCGGAGCGTTGCAGAATGCTCGGCGAACCGACGGAGCCGGCGCACAGGACGATTTCCTTGCGCGCCTTGAAGGTTTTGGCCTGGCCTTGGTAGCGAGTGAGGACGGCAGAGGCGCGACCGTTTTCCAGCAACACGCGATCGACTTCAACGTCGGTTAGCACAGTGAGATTGGTGCGATTTCTAATGGGTTTGAGAAACGCCTTGGCCGCGTTCCAGCGAATCCCGGCCTTCTGGTTGACCTGAAAGTAACCGCAACCTTCGTTATCACCCTGGTTGAAGTCATCGATGCTGGCGATGCCGCTTTGCTCGGCGGCGCTGCGGAAAGCATCCAGAATCGGCCATGACAGCCGCTGACGCTCGACCCGCCATTGCCCGGCGGCGCCGTGAAATTCCGAGTCGCCGGCAAAATGGTTTTCGCTCTGCTTGAACAGCGGCAGCACGTCTTTCCACGCCCAACCGGGATTGCCGTCAGCCGCCCAACCGTCGTAGTCGCCGGCCTGGCCACGCATGTAGATCATGCCGTTGATCGAGGAACAGCCACCGAGCACTTTGCCCCGCGGATAGCTCAGCGTCCGGCCTTGCAGACCCGGCTGCGCTTCGGTCTTGAAGCACCAGTCAGTGCGTGGATTACCGATGCAGAACAGGTAACCCACGGGAATATGAATCCACGGATAGTTATCGTGCCCACCGGCTTCGAGTAGCAGCACCCGGTGTTGCGGGTTGGCGGACAATCGATTGGCCAGCAAACACCCGGCCGGCCCGGCGCCGACCACGATGTAATCGAATTCATCCTGAGAGGTCTGCATCCCTTACCTCGTATTGTTTTTGTTGTTGGACTTCATCCTAGTTGTTAGCTTTCGTATAAAGAATGTTAGTTTTTGCGCAGCCGCTGTGCGTTTTCAGACAGCGTAGCCCTAAGGAAGCCTGATGTTCGATTGGAACGACCTGCGGTTTTTTCTCGAATTACAGCGCAGCGGCCGCTTGCTCACCGCCGCCCGCCGCTTGAACACCACCCACGCCACCGTGGCCCGGCACATCGAGGCGATTGAAAAGAGCCTCGGCACCGCGCTGTTCGTCCAGCACGCCCAGGGCTACCAGTTGACCCCGGCCGGCGAAGCGCTGCTCAAGCACGCCGAAGCCATGGAAAACGTCGCGTTGCTGGCCCAGGAAGAAATCACCCAATCCACCGCGCCCCTCGGCAAAATCCGCGTCGGCGTCACCGAAGGCCTGGGCATCATGTTCCTCGCCAGCCGCATGAACGGCCTGTTCGAACGCTACCCCGGCCTGGAAGTGGAACTGGTCGCCGTGCCGCGCTTCGTCAGCATTCTCAACCGCGAGGCCGAAATCAGCATCCATCTCGAACGCCCGGCCGCCGACATGCTCGTCACGCGCAAACTCACCGACTATCGCCTGGCGCTCTACGCCAGCCAGGCCTACCTCGACCGGGCCCCGCCGCTCAACAGCCGCGAAGACCTCGGCCGCCCACGCCTGGATCGGCTACGTCGACGACCTGCTGTTCAGCCAGGAACTGATGTTCCTCAACAGCTTCTGCCGCAACCCCCAAGTCGTGTTCCACAGCACCAGCGTCATCGCCCAGCAACAGGCCGCACGCTCAGGGCTCGGGATTGCGGTGCTGCCTTGTTATATGGCGAGTGCCGATCCGGAACTGGTGCCGCTGTTGCCGGATGAGAGCATTCAGCGCAGCTACTGGATCAGTACCCGGCGGGAGTTGCACAAGTCGGTAAGGCTGCGGGTGTTGTGGGATTACGTGGTGGAGTTGTGTGAGCGCGAACAAAACCTGCTGCTAGGCCCCGATCCTCTGTAGGAGCGAAGCTTGCTCGCGATGGCGTCAGGTCTGGCTCACCGCGTTATTGTTATTCGCGGGCAAGTCGGAACGCCGCACCGCTCGTTCCTGCGGGGGATTGAATTTCAGGGAATAAAAAGAGAAGTTAAGCAAAAAAGGAGTTTGCACCATGACCGACGATACAAAAACCAAAGGCCCGGCGTCGTACTTCCCCTCCATTGAAAAAAAGTATGGCCAACCCATCGACCACTGGCTGAGCCTGCTCGAAACAGTGAGCGACAAGAAGCATATGGAAATGGTGGCGTGGCTGAAAACCGAGCATGGCATGGGGCATGGTCATGCGAATGCGTTGGTGGCGCATTATTTGGCGAGCGCTAAAAAGTGAGTGAGCAGGCGCCGAAGCGCGATCTCACTAATGTTTCGTAGAGTAAACGTTGTTTCAGAAATGATTCAACTTTGGTGGTTTCGCGCTATTAAATCTATCGTGAATTAATATATTCACGGGTGTTCGTATGGCTACTATTAAAGCGTTGGATCCGTTGCGCTCATAACAAAGGGTCTGGTTATGAATAAGATAATTGTCTACTCGTTAGTTATGCTGTTCATGGCGGGCTGTTCATCTTCCGGTCATCAAGCTGCGGTTGATGCTCACGCCGATGCGCCCGCCAACGCAAAACAACTCAATGCGAGCGAGATTAACTCGACGGTGATAGGTCGCAAACATTCGAGTGTGACGTCTACCGGTTATCCCTTCTCTGAAACATTAAATCCTGACGGGACTGCGGTGATCCAGATCTCCAGCGAGTCGATGCAAAACGGTCGATGGGTTATCGTGGAGGACGTCATCTGCGTGACCTATCAGAAATATGGCAAGGAATGCAATAAGGTACTCAGTGACGGGACTACCCTCTGGTTTGTGGACAGTATGAGTAATAAAACCAATAACAAATTTACCCTTAAGTAAGTTCTATTGGCGTGGCGATCAGTAGAGGTGCGATATGAATATTAAACGCTGGAGTTGCTTAGGCTTGGCACTTGTCTTATATGGGTGCGCTCCGTCTGGTGGACATACGGTGAAGCCAGTTTCAGCTTCAGCCGTCGCGCTTGATGATGAACAAGTCCGTAGCACCTTGATTGGGAATAAACTCAAAAATATCGGCTCTTCAGGTTTGCCCTATTCTTTAAGTTTCAATGCCGACGGGACCGAAATATTCAAAATGTCTGGCAATGACCCCGAGACTGAACATTGGTCGGTCAAGGATGGGGTGATTTGTTTCACCTCGGTCAAAATTCCCCATGAATGTTATCGACTCAAGAAAGACAAGGATGACTACTGGCTGGTAGATCCGCAGACGGGAGCCGTTCACTACCATTACACACTGGCACCTCAGTGAGAGTGGATTACCGGGGCGTCAGTAAGAGGACGGATTAATCAACCCAGGAACTACCCCCTGTAGGAGCGAAGCTTGCTCGCGAAGGCGTCAAACCTGACACACCGCGTTATCGTTCTTCGCGAGCAAGCTTTGCTCCTACGGTGATGGCGTCAGGTCTGGTACACCGCGTCATCGTTCTTCGCGAGCAAGCTTTGCTCCTGCGGTGATGGCGTCAGGTCTGGTGCACCGCGTTATCGTTCTTCGCGAGCAAGCTTTGCTCCTGCGGTGATGGCGTCAGGTCTGGTGCACCGCGTTATCGTTCTTCGCGAGCAAGCTTTGCTCCTACGGTGATGGCGTCAGGTCTGGTACGCCGCGTTATGGTTCTTCGAGAGCACGGGTGGTTCGCTGTAACGGGTCATGTGGCTGGCCGTCGGGAATTGACAGTGTCGCGCGCAGCCCGCCTTCCGGCCGGTTGACCAAGGTAATCCGCCCACCCAGGCGCGTCGCAATGGTGTTGACGATCGTCAGCCCCAGCCCTGCGCCTTGCGCATTTCCGCGACTGTAGAAGCGTTCGAACAAGCGCCCGCGATCCGCTTCATCGATGCCCGGTCCCTGGTCTTCGACACTCAGCGAATAGAACCCGTCAGCCTGACTTAACTGCACGGTGATCACGCCGTGTTCGGGGGAGAAGTTGGCCGCGTTGCTGATCAGGTTGTTCAGGGCAATGTCGATCACTGCGGCATCAGCGACGACTTTGAAAGGCTGGTTGTCGACGTCGAACGCCAGCTCCAGATTCTTGCTCAGCAGCCACGGCGTCAGTTGAACCAGGCTGTCGCGTACGGTTTCGGCCAAGTCGATACGATGCAGCACCGGCGCTACGGCTTTGGGTTCAAGGCGAGCCATGGTCAGCAGTTGATTGACCAGCCGAGTGGTGCGGTCCACGCCCGAAATCAGGAACTCCAGGGACTCGCGGCGCTCCTGTTCGGTGCCGGCCTCCAGCAGGTTTTGCGCATGCACCCGCAGCACCGCCAGGGGCGTGCGCATTTCATGGGCCGCGTCGGCGATAAAGCGGCGTTCCCGACCGAGTACCTCCTGAATCTGCGCGAGCATGCGGTTGAGCGCCGCTTGCATCGGTTCCAGCTCGCTGGGCAAGGGCGCCAGTTGCAGGGGCTCCAGCGAGCCACTGTGCCGCGCCCGCAAAGTCGCCGCCATATTCGCCAGCGGCTTGAGCCCCCAGCCAATCGCCAGCCAAACCATCGCCGCCAGAATCAGACTGCCCAGAATATTGGGCCACAAGGTATGGCGCACGATCCGGTCCACCAGGTCGGAACGCACGTCGTCCCGTTCGCCCACCCAGATGCGCAGGTTGTTCTGTTTGTCTTCGAGCATGAACGCGCGCCAGTGGCGGTTTTTCAGATCCACCACATCACTGAACCCCGGTGTGCCCGGTGGCGTGCTGAAGGTCGGCGCGCTCGCGGTATGCACCAGTACTTCGCCCTTGGGATTCCAGACCTGAAAGGCAATCTTGCTTTCATACGGATGGCCATCCACCCGTGGCATCGCTTCGCTCAGGGCCTGATTGAACGCCTGATACAGCTCGGCGTGTTCCTTGCTGGCCAGCGGCATGCGCATCACACCCTGCAGCAGTCGGGCGTTCTGGGCCAGTTGGGCGTCGTAGACCTCGGCGATTTCGTGGTTGCTGTCATGCAGGTTGAACACACTGATGATCGCCAGACCGGTCAGCAGCAAGCCAATGATCAGCGTCAGGGTACGACGCCGGATCGAGGTCATCGACGCTCCTCCACCAGGTAGCCGATACCGCGGATGGTGCGGATCAGATCACTGGAGAATTTCTTGCGCAGATGGTGGATATGCACTTCCAGGGTGTTGCTTTCGGCTTCTTCGTTCCAGCCGTAGAGCAACTGCATCAGGTGATCGCGGGTCATGACCCGGCCCGGCGGCGAGAGCAATTCATGGAGCAGTTGATATTCCTTGGGCGTCAGGGCCACCGGCTCACCCTGATAACTGACTTGCTGAGTGCCGGGGTTCAGACTGATGCCGGCATGCTCGATCAGCATCTGCGCGCGCCCGGCGCTGCGTCGCAGCAAGGCGCGCAGCCGGGCCTTCAACTCGGCCAGGTCGAAGGGCTTGATCAGGTAATCGTCGGCCCCGGCATCCAGCCCGGCGATGCGGTCTTCGGTGGCGTCCCGGGCGGTAAGGATCAGCACCGGCAGGTTGGAGCCACTGTCGCGCAGACGGCGCAGCACCTCCAGGCCGTCCATGCGCGGCAGGCCGAGATCGAGCACGGCCAGGTCGAAGGTTTCACTCAGCAGCGCATGCAAGGCGCTGCTGCCGTCCTGCAACCAGTCGACGGTGTAGCCCTCGCGCCCCAACGCCTGATGAATACCTTCGCCAAGGGCCACGTCATCCTCGATCAGTAATAAGCGCACACGGACTCCTGTCAGTCGAGTTTCTTGTTCACGTCCACCAGCAACGTTTCGATCTCTTTGCGCCGTCCCGCGTCAGCGACTTCCCGGCCCGGCCTCGGATCGGCTTGCAGGGCTTTTTGCAGGGCGACCCGAGCTTCGCTGTAGCGCTTTTGACGGTAGAGGTGATCGCCCCAGAAGTACAGACTATCGATGCCGTTCGGGTTCAGTTGCAAGGCTTGTTTTAGGAGTTGCTCGGCTTTGTCCGAATCGCCGAAACCGATGGGCCAGCCCGGCACGCGGTCATACAGCGCCGCGAGGCTGGTGTAGGCCGAGCCTTGCAGGGCCTTGGGGTCCAGGGTCAACGCTTTTTCCAGATCAGCCTTTGCCGCTTTTGCCTTGCTCAACGCGCCGAGACCACCCTGGGCGCCGGCCCAACTGCTGGTGACAATCCCGGACCAGATCCAGGCTTCGGCCGCCGTTGGTCGTTGCTGGGTGAACGCCGACGTTTGCGCCGCGAGTTGCTCGAAGGCCGCCGTGCGTTGCTCGGCGGCCACTTCGTACTGAATGTGCCCCCAGTTTTGCTGGATGCTGGCCAGGCGTTGCTGATCGGCAGCGTCCAGCGCCCAGACGGTGGGGCTCAAGGCCCCCAGTAAAAGGCACGCGATGAGTTTTTTCATGGTTTGAGGTTCTCGTTATCAGGCTTATGGCTCAGGCGACGGATCAGCGGCAATTGCTTGCGCAAACCTTTATCCACCAGGTTGGGCAGCAAGCTATTGAGGCGTACGAAAAAGCGTTCCGGCCAGCCCAGGTACAGGTCACGACGGTCACCGGCAATCGCGTGGATCACCGCCGATGCGACGGTTATCGGATCATCGACGTTAGCCTTCAGCGCATCGTTGAGGGCCTGGGCCGCCGGGCTGTTCATCGTCGTGCGGGTAGCGCGGGGCGCGACGTAGAGCACGCCGACCCGGGTGTCGGCCAGTTCCCGGCGCAGCGCTTCGGAAAAGCCGCGCAGGGCAAACTTGGTCGCGCAATAACTGGCATAACCGGCATAGCCGATGGAGCCATAGGTCGAACCGACATTCACCACCATCGCGCTGTCCGCTTGCTTGAGCAGCGGCAACATCAGTTTGGTCAGGCAGATCGGCGCGCTGACGTTCACCGCCAGCATCGCGTTGATCTCACTGTCGTCGAGCTGTTCGAGCATGGCGAAGTGATTGATCCCGGCGGCGTTGATCAACAGGTTGATGCCACCGATGGCCTCGGCGGCGGTCAGAACCTTGCGGCGGTCGGCGAGGAACGTCAGGTCGGCCGCGACCCAGGCCAGATGCTGCGGATAACGTTCCAGCAACGGCTCCAACACTTCCCGGTGCCGGGACACTGCCAATACCCGTGCACCGCTGGCGCACAGGGCGTCGGCGATGGCCATGCCGATGCCGCCACTGGCACCGGTCAATACCACTCGAGCCTCAGACAGGCGCATGCAGGTTCTCCCCATCACGCGGCAAGCCGCGGAACATATCGGCGTAAAGCCGGTAGACCACTTTCGAGGCATGGATCACGGCAGCCTGGTCGGCCGGGTCATCGAGGGTGTTCATCAGCCGGCGATAGGTCTGCATGTGCTCCACATCCAGAGCACCGTGTGAGCTGAGGTAGCTGAAGGCGCTTTCCGGCAGGTCCAGACGCTGGCGAATGCTGCCCGCCGCGTGCGTGGCCAGGGCAATGCTGGTGCCTTCCAGCACGTTGACCATGCCGAACAGGCCCACGGGGTTGTCCCGGGCAATCAGGTCGTAGAGGAAACTCACCATCAGTTCAATTGGCAATGTCGGACGCCCGTCGCGCACCGCCACCTTGTCACCGCCGCAGGCCGCGATGTCATCGAGCACCCACTGTTCGTGGCCGTATTCGTCTTCGATGTATTCGCAGACCGCTTTGCGCAGCCATTCCAGGCGCGACGGCAGACGGGCACCACAGGCCATCATCAACGGCACGGTATGGCGCACGTGGTAATAGGCCTGGGCGAGGAAGGCGCGGTAGCTCTCCAGGCTGACCTTGCCTTCAAGGGCATCACGAATGATCGGCAGGTTGAACAGTTCATGGCGTTCCTGCTGGGTGGCTTCTTGCAGCGTGTCGAAAAAGTTCATGACGCGGATTCCTTGGAAAGTGCCGATTCAGTCAGTGGCGCCCGGTAACGCTCAACGATGGCGTCCCGGCGCGGTCGGCCATTGGCGGTGAGCAAGCCGTTGGTGGGTGTGAAGGGTTGATCCAGGCGAGTCCAGTGATGGACCTGGGCGTAATCGGGCAAGGCTTCGTTGGCTTCGGCCACGGCAGCCGCCAGTTCGGCGTCGGTAGCGTCCGGGCGATGGGGCCAGAGCAGGGCGTGATTGGTTGGCATCGCTTCGCCGTAGACGAAGGCCTGGGCGATATGCCGTCGTTGCGTGAGTTCGGCCTCGACCCATTCGGGATTGACGTTGCGTCCGAAACTGGTGACGAACTGATGCTTCTTGCGCCCGTTGAGGTAGAGGAAACCCTCGGGGTCGAACTCACCGAGATCGCCGCTGGGCCACCATTCATCAACGTGTGGCGCCTCGCCCAGATAGCCGAGCAGGGGCGAGCCTTTAATCAGCACTTCGCCGTCGTCCGCCAGGCGTATTTCCACATGGGGCAGGGGCCGGCCGACACTGCCGGGGCGGCGTGCACCGGGACGATTGAGGCACACCACCGACGCACACTCCGACAACCCGTAGCCTTCGTAGACCGGCAAGCCTGCGCGTTGCGCGCGGTGCAACAGCTCTTCGGACACCCGCGCACCGCCGACCGCTGCAAAGCGCAGGGTGTGCGGGTTGAAGGCTTTTTGCTCGGCGGCGCTGACCAGCATCAGCAGCAGTTGCGGCACCAGAATCACGCTTTCGGGCGCACGGCTGGCCAGGCAACCGAGCAGCTTCGGCACATCAACGCCGCTGGCGCCCTGGATGCCCAGGGTCTTTTGGCTCGGCACACTCAGCGTCGCACCGGCATACAACGCGGCGTAACAGCCGATGTTTTCCAGCAGGATCGCCAGGGGCAAGAGCGCCAGATGGTGCTGCGGGTCGGTCGGTTTACTGGCCTGATCCAGTTCGCGGGCGACCTTAATGATGCTCTCGGCACTGAGGCACACGCCTTTGGGGGTGCCGGTGGTGCCTGATGTGAAGGTCAGCTTGGCGGTGCCTGCGTGCATCGGGCTTGGGCGGCTGAAGGTCCGGCGCCAGAACTCCCCGTTTTGCTCATACCCGGCGGCCTGCAGCTCGGCTTCCAGTTCCGGTTCGGCAATCACCCGTTCGGCCTGGCTTTGCTCCAGGCAATGCTTGCGTTGCGCGGGGCTGAAAAACGGCGGCAGCGTCAGGCAGGTCAAGCCTTCGAACAGCGCGGCCAGGTCCCAGAGCATCGCTTCGGTGCCATTGTCCAGTGCCAGCGCGACGACCTTGACGTGTTGGTCACGCAGGCGCTGCTGGCGGTAGACCACTTCAGCGTAGAGCGTGGCGTAGTCCACTTTCAGTTGATCGCCCCACAAGGCGATGGCGTGTCCCTTGCGTTCGGCATGGCTGCGCAAGGTTTGTTTGAAGCGCTCGACTTCAAGCGACATGGCTGGAATCCTCGATGGACGACGGCAAACCCAGGCGATTGAACATCCCGATGTTGCGCAAATGAATGAACCCGGCGCGGATGTTGCCGACATGGACCCAGGGTTTGCTTTCGTAGTAGCTGCCCCAGTTGTTGCTGTCGTCACCCAGCCGCGCTGGGTCGGCGGCGCAGAGGGTGACCGGTTTCAGCCCGAGGCGATGAAAGCTGTTCACCAGGCCGATATTGCCGGTGAAGGCCACCCATTCCAGGCCACCCATGGCCAGCAGGTAGGTGATGGCGATGATGCTCAGGCGTGCGCTGCCGGTATCGCTGGCGGCCAGGTTGCCCACCTCGACGATGCCGGCGCGGTCCACCGGGCGGTCCGCAGCGGCGCTGATCAATGGATCGATGGACTCGTCCAGGTAACGTTCCAGAAACAGCGGCTCGTCATCTGCCCGTCGCACTCCGGCCACCGCGCAGAGCTCCCCGTCCGCTTTACTCATGCCGAACAGCTCCGGCATGAAATGGCGGATATCGGCCCCGTGGGCCTTGCGAAAACGCTGCTGGATATAGGCCTCGAAAACAGCGCGCTGAGGCTCATCCGGCAACGCTCTGGCCAGACTCATCGGCGGGGTTTCGGCTTGGCCGAAACGCAGTGGCAAAGGGATGTTCCAGTCGAAGTCAGGCATTGAATGGCGCCTCCCGGGATTAGTTTGGGAGGAGTATCAGAGGCATTTCTTAACGAAGTCTGAAGGTGGCGAAAGGATGTCACCCGGGCACCTTCAGATTGCCTTAAGGCTGGGCGGGCAGGGTGACGCCGGTCGAACCAGGCTGCGCGAATGAATCGCCGGCCATTCTGAATTCATGAGGCCCGTTATGACCCGCGATTCAATCGCTCATCGCTATGGAAAACTGTCGATCACCCTGCATTGGCTGATGCTTGCGCTGTTTGTCGGTGTTTACGCCTGCATCGAAATCAAAGGGCTGCTGCCCCGTGGGAGCTTGGGGAAAAGCCTGTTCCTGGGGTTACATGGGCTGTTCGGCGCCAGCATTTTCGTGTTGGTCTGGGTTCGATTGCTCGGGCGCCTGACCCCGCGTCCACCGATTACCCCGGCGTTGCCCATCTGGCAGGCCGGCGTTTCGCACCTGATGCACCTGGCGCTCTATGTCTTGATGATTGTCACGCCAGTGTTGGGCTGGTTGACCCTGGCCGTCGCCGGCAAACCGATGCCGTATTTCGGTTTTGCGTTGTTCTCGCCGGTGGTGATTGATCCGGACCTGGCCAAGCAGATCAAGTATTGGCATGAACTGCTGGGCAGCACCGGGTACTGGTTGATCGGCTTGCACGCGGCGGCGGGGTTGTTTCATCACTATTGGGTGCGGGATAACACCTTGGTGCGCATGTTGCCGGGGCGCGGTACAGAGCGTCAGCGCTGATCGTCCGGCTCCGAGGGTTTCACCTGCCAGATCTGGATCTCTTGTAGGAGCGAAGCTTGCTCGCGAAGGCGTCGTACCTGACACACCGCGTTATCGTTCTTCGCGAGCAAGCCTCGCTCCTACGGGGATCGTGTTTCAGGGGAGGATTTCGAACGAGGTGCTGGCCAGGCGTTCGCCGTTGACCATGATGTGCACGGCGTGTGCGCCCGCGTAGTGCCGGCGCGTGGTGAGTTCCTTGATTTGCTGCCCACGACTGACCAATTCGCTGGCGTGGCCGGGCAGGGTCAGTGCTTTGAGCTTGAACACCTTCGCCGAAGTCCCGCCATTGGCTTTGACGTAATCAATCGCATAATCAATCACCAACCGCTGACTCTCCGCCACTGTGGATTTCACGCTAAACGAAAGCGTGATTTTCTCCCCCAATCGAATCACCGCCGGCTCAACCTTCACATCGATCATCTCAACCTCAGGCTTCCCACCCGCCCCAATCACCGCCAACGCCCGCTGATTCCCCTGTTTGATCAAACTGCGCAACGCATGCTTGGCAATCCACGCCGTGTGCTTGTTCTCCAGCGACCAGCCCTCGATCAAGTCCAGCACCCAGTCGGGGTGGTCCTTGGTGATGTCATTGAGGTGGTTGGCCACGGATTTGCGCACATACAGGCTTTCATCCGCCTTGAGGTTATCGAGTATCGCCGCCGCCAACCTAGGGTCAGCCTGAATCGGTTCCAGGCGAAACGACCACGGCAATCGCGGCCGGCTGCCTTCACTGGCCAGACGCCGCACGTGTTCGTTTTCATCCCGCGACCACACCTGCATCAGCGCCAGCGAGCGCTCAAGATCACTGCGCAGAAAATGCCGGATCGCGAATTCAGAAGAGCCGAATGAGGTGAAAAACTTAAGCGCTTCCATCGACTGTTCAAAGTCATGCGCGCCGTACATCGCGACGTAATGCGGCAGGGAGATGCTGACAAAACCACTGTTCAGCCGAGGGGCGAGGGCGCGCAGCACTTCAAGAGACTCTTCATACCCAAGCGGCAACACCGCATGCAGGCACTCGCTGACCCGTGCCATGCGCTGCATGATCGACAGGTCAGCCAGGCCTTCATTGGCCATTTTCAGGAAGGCTTTGGCGTTGAATGCCGGGTAGACCGCCGTCATTTCGGTCGCGATGTGCTTGAGGCGCTCGGCGTTGAAGATTTCCTTCAGCGCCGGGGCAGGGGTTTCAGCGGCGGTCATGAGCGAATCCGTGGAGAAGGGCGGCTCAGGTTATCGGGGTAGCGATGAACGCCTCAAGCTTTTCCGCCTGCGCGGTGAATTGAGCAATGTGCGGGAAGCGTGTGGCATCGACCTGATCCGGGACTACGAGGTTGGTGAAACTCCAAGCGACCGCGACGGTAATGCCGTCCTGGGCAATCTCGGAACCACCCGGCAGCGGTTGCTTCGACAGCTCCCGCTCCAGCGCCGAATAGGCCGCAGCGAGTTGCCCTTCAACCCGCTCGACCCACGGCTGATACTGAATATCCGCCGGCCGCAGATTACGTTCGTAGTAAAGCTGTACTGACTTCTCGCACGCCGCCAGTGCCAGCCCAATCACCCGCAATGAGCGCAAGCGCTGCTTCAGATCACTCGGCATCAAACTCTTCGAAGGCCCGGCCAGTGCTTCGAGGTAGTCAATGATCAACGTCGAATCCATCAACACTTCGCCATCATCCAGCACCAGCGTCGGCGCCTTGACCACCGGGTTGATCTGCTGGAATTGCTCGAAATGCCGGAACACCGACACCGATTCATGTTCCAGGTCGATGCCCAACAACCGGGCGGAAATAGCCGCCCGACGCACATAGGGCGAATCCAGCATGCCGATCAGTTTCATCTGCGTTCCCCTGTAGGAGCAAAGCTTGCTCGCGATGCGGACAACCTTAGTCAGAGGTTCAGCGACCTGCAAACGCTCTCGCGCTAATCCTCAAACCCCACCTGTTCATGAATCTCATCCACCTTCAATTCCAACCGATACGCCACCGCAATAAACAACGCCTGACACAAGCACAAAGTCGCACTCAACGAACGGAATGCAAACGAACTCCCTTCATTGACCAGCAACACCGTGCTCGCCCGCTTGGCCAGCGGCGAAAGGTTGCTGTCAGTGATGATCAAGGTTTTCGCCTGATGATGCTGTGCGATGCGCAGGCAATGCTGGGTTTCCTTGCCATACGGCGTGAAGCTGATGGCAATCACCAAATCATTGGCGCGCACGCTGCGCATCTGCTCGCGGTAGCTGCCACCGAGCCCGGACACCAAGTGAATACGCTTGTTGGTGTGTTGCAGGTTGTAGACCAGATAGTCGGCCACCGCGAACGAGCGGCGCACGCCGACCACGTAGATGTTGTCGGCATTCACCACCAGATCCACGGCCTTATCGAAGGCCACATCGTCGAGCTCCATGCCCAGGCGTTCGATGCCCGACAGCGTGGCGTCGATGCATTCCCGCGCGAGGTCGCCGCCGCTGGCCTTCTGCGACTTGTTGGCGATCATGCTGCGGATGCGCTGCTGGTAGTTCTGCACCGGCGTGGTTTTGTGCGTATACGCCTCGCGGAACAACGCCTGCATTTCGCTGAAACCGCTGAAACCAAAGCGCTGGGAAAACCGCACGATGGCCGACGGGTGCACTTCGCATTCCCGGGCGATGTCGCTGATGCGGTCGACCATGATCCGGTCGCTCTGCTGGCTCATGTAGCTGGCGATGCGTTTGAGCTGGCGCGGCAGGCTTTCGTATTCGTTGGTGATCAGCTGCAGCAAACGCTCGGCATTGATCGGTGGGCTCTCAAGGTCGCTCTCGGGCGGGCTCTCGGTCGTGGCCGGCTGATCGGTGCGGGACATAAAGGATCCTTCTGGCTTGTTCTTATAGGAATGACGAATCGGTCATCCCCTGACAATAGGTTGGCTGTGCGCAGTCTACAGGGTAGGCCGGAATAAAATCTTGAGCATGCCGTCGGCATACACGCTGCTGAAACGATGCACTGCGCTCTGGAACGCTTGTACCGGAGTTTATTGGAAAAAATATTCCACGTAAAAAATATATAGAATAAATATTGATTATTCGGTCCCGGTCGTTTTAGTCTGCATCCACCAAGAGTGTTCGGCACGGCCATCGTCCCGAACGCAGGCTGATAAAAATAACAGGAGCCAGCATGGGCCAGACTCGTTTTGCCAGTGGGCGTCAATTGGATCTGATTTGCCTGGGGCGCCTTGGCGTCGACCTCTATGCGCAGCAAGTCGGGGCGCGGTTGGAAGATGTTTCAAGCTTCGCCAAATACCTCGGTGGATCCTCCGCCAACATCGCGTTCGGCACCGCACGCCTGGGCCTCAAGTCGGCGATGCTGAGCCGGGTAGGGGACGACCACATGGGCCGTTTCCTGCTCGAATCCCTGGCCCGCGAAGGCTGTGATGTCAGCGGCATCAAGGTCGATGCGGAACGCCTGACCGCCATGGTCCTGCTGGGCCTCAAGGACCGCGAAACCTTTCCCTTGGTCTTCTATCGCGAGAACTGCGCCGACATGGCGCTGCGGGCCGAAGACATCAACGAAGCCTTTATCGCCTCCAGCAAAGCCTTGCTGATCACCGGCACCCATTTCTCCACCGACGGCGTGTACAAGGCGAGCATCCAGGCCCTGGACTATGCCGAGAAGCACAACGTCAAACGCATTCTGGACATCGACTACCGCCCGGTACTGTGGGGCCTGGCGGGTAAGGCGGACGGTGAAACCCGTTTCGTCGCCGACCAGAACGTCAGCCAGCACGTGCAGAAAATCCTCCCGCGTTTTGACCTGATCGTCGGCACTGAAGAAGAGTTTTTGATTGCCGGCGGCTCTGAGGATTTGCTCACTGCACTGCGTAACGTTCGACGTTTGAGTGACGCGACGTTGGTGGTCAAGCTCGGCCCGCAGGGTTGCACGGTGATTCACGGGGTGATTCCGGTACGTCTTGAAGACGGCGCGATTTACCCCGGCGTGCGGGTTGAAGTACTTAACGTCTTGGGCGCTGGCGATGCCTTTATGTCGGGTTTCCTCGCCGGTTGGCTGGAGGACGCCAGCGACGAGCGTTGCTGCCAGTTGGCCAATGCCTGCGGCGGGCTGGTGGTGTCGCGCCACGCCTGCGCCCCGGCCATGCCGACCCGCGCCGAACTCGACTATCTGTTCAACAGCCCGGTGCCGATCACCCGGCCGGATCAGGACGTCACGCTGCAACGCCTGCATCAAGTCAGCGTGCCGCGCAAACAGTGGAAGCAACTGTTCATCTTCGCCTTCGACCATCGCGGGCAACTGGTGGAACTGGCGCACAAGGGCGCGCGTGACCTGAGCGCGATCTGCGAACTCAAGCAACTCTTTATAAAGGCAGTGGAACGGGTCGAAGCGGATTTGCGCACTCAAGGCATTGAGGCGGATGTCGGGCTGCTGGCCGATCAACGCTTCGGCCAGGACTCGCTGAACGCCGCCACCGGTCGTGGCTGGTGGGTGGCGCGGCCAGTGGAAGTGCAGGGTTCGCGGCCATTGGCCTTCGAACACGGACGCTCCATCGGCAGCAACCTGATTGCCTGGCCGCAAGAACAAATCATCAAGTGCCTGGTGCAATTCCACCCCGACGACGAGCCGTTACTGCGTCTGGAGCAGGAAGCGCAGATCAAGGGTTTGTACCAGGCATCTCAGGTCAGCGGCCACGAATTGCTGCTGGAAATCATCCCGCCCAAAGATCACCCGTCGGCGCACCCGGACGTGCTGTATCGGGCGCTGAAACGCCTCTACAACCTGGGCATCTACCCGGCGTGGTGGAAGATCGAAGCGCAGAGTGCCGAGGAATGGAAGCAGCTGGATGAGTTGATTCAGGCGCGTGATCCGTACTGCCGTGGCGTCGTTCTGTTGGGCCTGAATGCCCCGGCGGCGGCGTTGGCCGAAGGCTTTCAACAGGCCAGCCAGAGCCAGACCTGCCGCGGGTTTGCCGTAGGCCGGACGATCTTCCAGGAACCGAGCCGGGCGTGGATGGCCGGGGAGATTGACGATGAAACGCTGATCCGCCAGGTGCAGGGCACGTTTGTCGAGTTGATTGACGCCTGGCGCACGGCCCGGGCCTGAACACAATCATGAGGCCGACCGGGCCCGTTGTGGCGAGGGGGCTTGCCCCCGTTGGAGCGCGAAGCGGTCCCAAAATAGCGAGTGCTCCGCACTCGAACGGGGGCAAGCCCCCTCGCCACAAAAGCTCAGCCAGTCACAATTAATCGGTTGAACATTTTAGAAAAAACAATAAAAGGTGCAGCCATGCCCGCTATTCGAATTGGCATCAACCCGATCTCCTGGAGCAACGATGACCTGCCGTCCCTCGGTGGCGAGACGCCGCTGAGCACCGCGTTGAGCGAAGGCAAGGAAATCGGCTACGAAGGTTTCGAACTCAACGGTAAATTCCCCAAGGATGCCAAAGGCGTCGGTGACGTGCTGCGGCCTTACGACCTGGCGCTGGTCTCCGGCTGGTACTCCAGCCGTCTGGCCCGCCGCTCCGTGGCCGAGGAAATCGACGCCATCGGCAGCCATGTCGAGCTGCTGGCGAAGAACGGCGCCAAAGTGCTGGTGTACGGCGAAGTCGCTGACTCGATTCAAGGCCAGCGCATTCCACTGGTGGAACGCCCGCGTTTCCACACCGAGCAAGCGTGGCAGGAATACGCCGACAAACTCACCGAACTGGCGCGTTTTACCCTGTCCCAAGGCGTACGCCTGGCGTATCACCACCACATGGGCGCCTACGTCGAATCCCCGGCGGACATCGACAAGTTGATGGCGCTGACCGGCAGCGAAGTCGGCCTGTTGTTCGATTCGGGCCACTGCTACATGGGTGGCGGCGAACCGTTGCAGGTGCTGCGCAAACACATCGAGCGCATCTGCCACGTACATTTCAAGGACGTGCGCAAACCGGTGGTGCAACTGGCGCGCAACAACCTGTGGAGCTTCCCGGACTGCATCATCAACGGCACCTTCACCGTGCCGGGGGATGGCGATATCGATTTTGGCGCCATGCTCGACGTGCTGTTGGCCGCCGATTACCACGGCTGGTTGGTGGTTGAAGCCGAGCAGGACCCGGCGGTCGCACCGAGCTACATCTACGCCAAGAAAGGCTTCGACACCTTGCGTACGTTGCTCGATGAGAGGATTGGATTATGAGCCTGCTGGTCAAAAGCAATGCCCGTGGCCGGACCATGGTCGAGCTGCGCAAAGGGGAGTTGGAATACGTCGGTTTCGCCGCGTATCGCTTGAGCCTCGGCGAAACCTTGCCGGTGGCTGCGGGCGATAAGGAACTGTGCCTGGTGCTGCTCAGCGGTCGCGTCAGCCTCAAGGGCGAAGCGCCGGGGCAGGGCGCGTTCGATTGGGACAACATTGGCGAGCGCCAATCGGTGTTCGAAGACAAATCTCCGTTCGCCGCGTACCTGCCGCCCGGCAGCCAGGCCCAAGTCACCGCCCTCAGCGACGTGCAAATCGCCGTGTGCGCTGCGCCCGGTTCGGCCGCCAACAACCTCGGCCCACGCCTGATCAAACCCGAGTCAATGAAGCGCAGTGTGCGCGGCAAGGGCGCCAACACGCGCTACGTCTGCGACATCCTGCCGGACACCGAGCCCGCCCATTCGCTATTGGTGGTGGAAGTGCGCACGCCGTCCGGGCATTCGTCGAGCTACCCGCCGCACAAGCACGACACCGACGACCTGCCGCACCAAAGCTTTCTCGAAGAAACCTATTACCACCAGATCAACCCGCCCCAGGGCTTCGTGTTCCAGCGGGTCTACACCGATGACCGCAGCATCGATCAGGCCATGGCCGTGGAAAACAGCGACTTGGTGGTGGTGCCCAAGGGGTACCACCCGGTCAGCGTGCCGTACGGCTACGAGTCGTATTACCTGAACGTGATGGCCGGGCCGAAACGCGTCTGGCAGTTCCACAACGATCCGCAGCATAGCTGGCTCCTGGATCTCTAATTCCAACACTTGCACGGAGAACAAGAACAATGAGCAACGCCCCGGTCATCGGCCATTACATCAGCGGCCAAGTGCAGGACAGCGGCAGCGAACGCTTCAGCAACGTGTTCAACCCAGCCACCGGTGCGGTGCAGGCGCGGGTCGGATTGGCCAGCGAGAAGACCGTCGACGAAGCCGTGGCCTCGGCCCTGAAAGCCTTCCCGGCGTGGTCCGAGCAATCCTCCCTGCGTCGCTCCCGGGTGATGTTCAAGTTCAAGGAACTGCTCGACCGCCACCACGATGAGCTGGCCGAAATCATCAGTCGCGAACACGGCAAAGTGTTCTCCGACGCCAAGGGTGAAGTGACTCGCGGCATCGAGATCGTCGAGTACGCCTGCGGTGCGCCGAACCTGCTAAAAACCGAATTCAGCGACAACATCGGCGGCGGCATCGACAACTGGAACCTGCGTCAGCCTCTGGGCGTGTGTGCCGGGGTCACGCCGTTCAACTTCCCGGTGATGGTGCCGCTGTGGATGATCCCGCTGGCACTGGTCACCGGTAACTGCTTCATCCTCAAGCCCTCCGAGCGCGATCCATCGGCCAGTTTGCTCATGGCCCGTTTGCTCACCGAAGCCGGGTTGCCGGACGGTGTGTTCAACGTGGTCCAGGGCGACAAAGTGGCGGTGGACGCGTTGCTGCAACACCCGGACATCGAGGCGATTTCTTTTGTCGGTTCGACGCCGATTGCCGAGTACATCCACCAGCAAGGCACCGCTCGCGGCAAGCGAGTGCAGGCGCTGGGCGGGGCGAAGAACCACATGATCGTCATGCCTGATGCCGATCTGGATCAAGCCGCCGACGCGCTGATCGGCGCCGCTTACGGCTCGGCCGGCGAGCGCTGCATGGCGATTTCGATTGCCGTGGCGGTGGGGGATGTCGGCGATCAGTTGATTGCCAAGTTGCTGCCGCGTATCGACCAACTGAAAGTCGGTAACGGCCTGCAGGGCGACAGCGACATGGGGCCGCTGGTCACTGCCGAGCACAAGGCCAAGGTCGAAGGCTTTATCGGCGAAGGCGTGGCCCAGGGCGCGCAACTGATCGTTGATGGCCGCAACTTCAAGGTGCCGGGGGCCGAGAACGGTTTCTTCGTCGGCGCGACGCTGTTCGATAACGTCACGACCGAGATGAGCATCTACCAGCAAGAAATCTTCGGGCCGGTGCTGGGCATCGTTCGCGTCCCGGATTTCGCCAGCGCCGTGGCCTTGATCAACGCCCACGAGTTCGGCAACGGCGTGTCGTGCTTCACCAGTGACGGCGGCATCGCCCGCGCATTTGCCCGCACCATCAAGGTCGGCATGGTCGGCATCAACGTGCCGATCCCGGTGCCGATGGCCTGGCACTCGTTCGGCGGCTGGAAGCGCTCGCTGTTTGGCGACCACCATGCCTACGGCGAAGAAGGCATTCGTTTCTACAGCCGCTACAAAAGCGTGATGCAGCGCTGGCCCGACAGCATCGCCAAGGGTCCTGAATTCAGCATGCCAACCGCCAAATAATTCACCTGCGGAGAACAACAATAATGAGCAAGCCCCTGCGTTTCGCCCTGAACCGTATGGTCGCCCCCCGTTTGTCCCTGCCGGCGTTCATTGAGCTGGCGGTGACCCTCAAGGCCGACGCCATCGAGATCCGCAACGACCTCAAAGGCGTCGAAATCGAAGACGACACCGCGCCTGAAACGGTGCGTGAGTTGTGCGCGGCCAAAGGCATCACCGTGCTGTCGATCAACGCGTTGTATCCGTTTGATGTGTGGAATGACGAGCGCCGTGTGCAGGCCTTGAAGCTTGCCGCGTATGCCCGGGATTGCGGTGCCCAAGGGCTGGTGATGTGCCCGTTGAATGATCGCGCCGATCCGCGCAATGAAGCCGAACGGGTTTCGGGTTTGCGTACGGCGTTGACTGAACTGGCGCCGATCCTGCGCGATCACGGCATTCTCGGGTTCATTGAACCGCTGGGGTTTGAAGAGTGCTCGCTGCGACGTAAACGTCCGGCGGTGGACGCGATCAAGGCCATCGGTGGGCTGGATGTGTTCCGGCTGGTGCACGACACCTTTCACCATCACCTCGCCAGCGAGCAGGCGTTTTTCCCTGAACTGACCGGGCTGGTGCATATCTCCGGGGTCGAGGATGCCGAAGCGCCGCTCAACAGCATCCGCGACGGCCATCGGGTACTGGTGGGCGAGGGCGACATTCTCGGCAATGCGGCGCAGATCGAGACGTTGCTCGCCAGCGGTTACGAGGGCTACCTGTCGTTCGAACCCTTTGCTGACAGCGTGCATGGCCTGGCGGATATCGAACAGGCGATCGGCGCGAGCATGAGCCACCTGCAAAAATCTTTGGCCTGAAAGGGGCGCACATGACCACTACAAGACTGACCATGGCCCAGGCCCTGGTGAAATTCCTCGATAACCAGTACATCGAGGTCGATGGGGTCCAGAGCAAATTCGTCGCCGGGATCTTCACCATTTTCGGCCACGGCAACGTGCTCGGTCTGGGCCAGGCCCTGGAGCAGGACAGCGGCGACCTGATCGTGCATCAGGGCCGCAACGAACAAGGCATGGCCCACGCCGCCATCGGGTTCGCCAAGCAACACCTGCGGCGCAAGATCTACGCCTGCTCCTCATCGGTCGGCCCCGGCGCCGCGAACATGATCACCGCTGCGGCCACCGCCACCGCCAACCGCATTCCATTGCTCCTGCTGCCCGGCGATGTCTACGCCTGCCGCCAACCGGACCCGGTGCTGCAGCAGATCGAGCAGTTCCACGACCTGAGCATCAGCACCAACGATGCCTTCAAGGCCGTGAGCAAATACTGGGACCGCATCAACCGTCCCGAGCAACTGATGACCGCGGCGATCCACGCCATGCGCGTGCTCACCGACCCCGCCGAAACCGGCGCGGTGACCCTGGCCTTGCCGCAAGACGTGCAAGCCGAGGCCTACGACTACCCGGATTATTTCCTGCAAAAACGCGTGCACCGCATCGAGCGGCGTCCGGCTACTGAAGCGATGATTGGCGATGCGCTGGCGCTGTTCAAAGGCAAGCGCAAGCCGCTGATTATTTGTGGCGGCGGGGTGCGTTACTCCGGAGCCAATGCGGCGTTGCAGGCGTTTGCCGAACGCTTCGACATTCCCTTCGCGGAAACCCAGGCCGGCAAGAGTGCGGTGGTGTCCAGCCATCCGCTGAACGTCGGCGGCATTGGCGAAACCGGTTGCCTGGCGGCGAATCTGCTGGCCAAGGACGCTGATTTGATCATTGGCATCGGCACCCGCTACAGCGACTTCACCACCGCGTCGAAATCCTTGTTCCAGCATCCGGACGTGCAATTTCTCAACCTCAATATCAGCCCCTGCGATGCGCTGAAACTCGACGGCGTGCAACTGCTGGCCGACGCAAAAACCGGTCTGCTGGCCCTGGCCGATGCATTGGGCGACTACCGCTCGAGCTGGGGCGATCAACCGCGCCAGGCCAAGGCGCAACTGGACGAAGAAGTCGACCGTATCTATCAGGTCGACTACCAGGCCAAGGATTTCGTCCCGGAAATCAACGACCACATGGACCCGGCCGTGCTGCGCGAATTCATCGAACTGACCGGTTCCTGCCTGACCCAGAGCCGCGTGCTCGGGGTGCTCAACGAAACCCTGGCCGACGACGCGGTGATCGTCGCCGCCGCCGGCAGCCTGCCCGGCGACTTGCAACGCAGTTGGCGCAGCAAGGGCGTGAACACTTACCACGTCGAGTACGGCTATTCCTGCATGGGCTACGAAGTGAACGCTGCACTGGGTGTGAAACTCGCCGAGCCGGATCGCGAGGTCTATGCGCTGGTCGGCGATGGCTCCTACATGATGCTGCACTCGGAACTGGCGACCTCGATTCAGGAGCGGCGCAAGATCAACGTGGTGCTGCTGGACAACATGACCTTCGGCTGCATCAACAACCTGCAAATGGAACACGGCATGGACAGCTTCGGCACCGAGTTCCGCTTCCGTAATCCGGAAACCGGCAAGCTCGATGGCGGCTTCGTGCCGGTGGATTTCGCCATGAGCGCGGCGGCTTATGGCTGCAAGACTTACAAAGTGAACACCGTTGCAGAGCTGCAAGCAGCGTTGGCGGATGCGCGGTTGCAGACGGTCTCGACGCTGATCGATATCAAGGTTTTGCCCAAGACCATGATTCACAAATACCTGTCGTGGTGGCGAGTCGGCGTGGCGCAGGTTTCCACCAGTGCGCGTACCGATGCCGTGGCCAAGACCCTGAATGAACGACTGGCGAAGGCTCGTCAGTACTGATTGCCCCTGAAACCAACAACAATTTTTCGCAGGAGTTTTTTATGTCTTTGAAGCTTGGAGTGATTGGCACCGGGGCCATCGGCCAGGACCATATCCGTCGTTGTAGCCAGACCTTGCTCAATAGTCAGGTGGTTGCCGTCACCGACATCAACTTGCAGCAAGCGGCGAAAGTCGTGTCCGACCTGAAGCTGACCGCCGAGGTCTACCCCGATGGTCACGCGCTGATCAAAGCGCCGGAAGTCGAGGCGATCCTCGTCACCTCCTGGGGCCCGAGCCACGAAGAGTTTGTGCTGGCGGCCATTGCCGCGGGCAAACCGGTGTTCTGCGAAAAGCCCCTGGCGGTCACTGCTGAAGGCTGCCGCAAGATCGTCGAGGCCGAAGTGGCCCACGGCAAACGCCTGGTGCAGGTCGGTTTCATGCGCCCGTACGACGAAGGTTATCGCGCCCTCAAAGCAGTGATCGACAGCGGCCAGATCGGCGAACCGCTGATGCTGCACTGCGCCCACCGCAACCCGACCGTGGGCGAAAACTACAAGACCGACATGGCCATCACCGACACCCTGATCCATGAACTGGACGTGCTGCGCTGGTTGCTCGACGACGACTACGTTTCGGTGCAAGTGGTGTTTCCACGCAAATCCAGCAAAGCCCTCGCGCATTTGAAAGACCCGCAAATCGTCCTGCTGGAAACGGCCAAGGGCACGCGGATCGACGTGGAGGTTTTCGTCAATTGCCAGTACGGCTACGACATCCAGTGCGAAGTGGTGGGGGAGACCGGCATTGCCAAGTTGCCGGAGCCGCAACAGGTGCAATTGCGCAGTGGCGCGAAATTGTCGAATGCGATTCTGATGGACTGGAAGGATCGGTTTATTGCCGCGTATGACGTTGAACTTCAGGCCTTCATTGATGGTGTTCGCGCAGGCCAGGTGGGCGGTCCATCAGCATGGGACGGCTTCGCCGCCGCCGTCGCGGCAGACGCGTGCATCGAAGCCCAGAACAACGGCCAGATCGTCAAAGTCAGCCTGCCAGACCGCCCACACTTCTACGGCTAACCGCTGATCGTTCCCACGCTCTGCGTGGGAATGAATCCCGGGACGCTCCGCGTCCCAAGAGCGGACGCAGAGCGTCCATGGCGGCATTCCCACGCAGAGCGTGGGAACGATCAAGAAGGAGTTGAATCATGCGTATCGGACTTGTCGGTTACGGCCATGGCGGCCGGTTTTTCCATGCTCCGCTGCTCAGCAGCCTGCCGGGCGCCACGTTCGTGGGCGTGGTCACCCGTTCCCCGGAGCGCCGCCAGTTGCTGGCCACCGAACACCCCAACGTGCCGGCCTTCGACAGCATCGGCCAACTGGTGGAAGCCGGGATCGACGTGCTGGTGGTGTCCACGCCGCTCAAGGGTCGCCCGGCGCTGGTGCTCGATGGCATCGAGCACGGCGTGGCGGTGGTCAGCGACAAACCGTTCGCCGCCGATGCGCAACAGGCGCAGACCCTGATCACCATGGCCGAGCGCCAGGGCGTGCGGCTCAGCGTCTACCAGAACCGGCGTTGGGATTCGGACTTCCTCACGGTGCGCAAACTCATCGAGTCCGGCGCGCTGGGGCAGGTCACTCGCTTCGAATCGCGGATCGAACGCTACTCGCCGCACGCGGTGAACAACGGCAGCGGCGGCGGTTTCCTGCGCGACCTCGGCAGCCACTTGGTGGATCAGGCGTTGTTGCTGTTCGGCCCGGTCACCAAGGTCTACGCCGAATTGGAGTACCTGGAAAAAGGCCAGGCCTTCGACAACGGCTTCTTTATGTCCCTGACCCACGCCAGCGGTGTGATTTCACACTTGGGCGGCAGTTGCCTGCAAAACACCCCCGGCCCCCGCTTTCGAGTCACCGGCACCCAGGGCTGCTACAGCGTCGATGGGCTGGACGGGCAGGAGGCCCTGGCGCTTGCCGGGCTCTCACCAAAATCCGAAGGTGAACGCTGGGGCGTCGAGGAACACCGGAACTGGGGCTGGTTCGAACAAGGCGAGGTGCGCGAGCGCGTTCCCTCCGAACGTGGCTGCTGGAACCAGTTCTATTTACAGCTACAAACCGCGTTACAGAGCGGTGGCCCACTGCCGGTCGAGGCCCGTGATGCACTGGCGACCACCCGTGTTCTGGACGCTGCACGCTTGAGTGCCGAGCGCCGGCAAGTGGTGGATTTGGGCCTGTTCGACCACCGTGGAATAAAATCAGAATAAAATTCTAAAATGAGTTGATATAGAAATTATATTCCAATAGAGTCATTTCCAGCGACCTGCCTCGCGCCACGTTTCACTGTTATCTGCTCACTGAAATCGTCACGCCATATCCATAAAACCAACAAGAATGTGGAGAAAGACTTTTCATGAAGACCCAGATCCGTTTCACCGCCCTTGCTCTCTCCCTGATGTTCACCAGCGGCGCTGCTTTGGCCGATATGAAGATCGGCGTGAGCATGTCCCAGTTCGACGACACCTGGCTGACCTACCTGCGCGAATCCATGGACAAGAAAGCCAAGTCCTACCCCGACGGCGTGCAGCTGCAATTCGAAGATGCCCGCAGCGACGTGGTCAAGCAGCTCAGCCAGGTCGAAAGCTTCATCAGCCAGAAAGTCGATGCCATCGTGGTCAACCCGGTGGACACCGCCGCCACCCGAAAAATCACCGAAGCCGCCGTCAAGGCTGGCATTCCGCTGGTCTACGTCAACCGCCGCCCGGATGACCTGAAACTGCCTAAAGGCGTGGTCACCGTGGCGTCCAATGACATGGAGGCCGGCGAGATGCAGATGCAATACCTGGCCGACAAAATGGGCGGCAAGGGTGACATCGTGATTCTGCTCGGCGACCTGGCCAACAATTCCACCACCAACCGCACCAAAGGCGTCAAAGAGGTGCTGGCCAAGTACCCGAACATCAAGGTCGAGCAAGAGCAAACCGGTATCTGGCTGCGTGACAAGGGCATGACCCTGGTCAACGACTGGCTGACCCAGGGCCGCAAGTTTGACGCGGTGGTGGCCAACAACGACGAAATGGCGATTGGCGCCGCGATGGCCCTGAATCAGGCCGGGGTCGACAAAGGCACGGTGCTGATCGCCGGGGTCGACGGTACGCCGGATGGCTTGAACGCGATCAAGAAAGGCAACATGACGGTCTCGGTGTTCCAGGACGCGAAAGGTCAGGCCGACGGTTCCATCGACACCGCCGTGAAAATGGCCAAGAACGAACCCGTGGAACAGAACGTCTGGGTGCCGTACCGCCTGATCACCCCGCAAAACGTCGACACCTTCAAATAGCTCGTCCGCTCAATAACAACAATAAGCACGCAAGGTGGCCACCGCGACCTTGCTGATGGAGTACCTGATCATGTTCGCTTCAGCGACTGCTTCGAGCGCCACCCCGTTGGCGGGGATCCAGCCAACCGCAACACCTGTCGATGAGCCGTACCTGCTGGAGATCATCAACGTCAGCAAGGGTTTTCCCGGTGTGATTGCCTTGTCCGATGTGCAGCTGCGGGTGCGCCCCGGCTCGGTACTGGCCCTGATGGGCGAGAACGGCGCGGGCAAATCGACCCTGATGAAAATCATCGCCGGCATCTACCAGCCGGACGCCGGCGAACTGCGCCTTCGCGGGCAGAAAGTGGTGTTCGAAACACCTCTGGCGGCACTCCAGGCCGGGATCGCGATGATCCACCAGGAACTCAACCTGATGCCGCACATGAGCATCGCCGAGAACATCTGGATCGGCCGCGAGCAGCTCAATGGCCTGCACATGGTCGATCACCGGGAAATGCACCGCTGCACCGCCGCGCTGCTGGAACGTCTGCGCATCAACCTCGATCCGGAAGAGCAGGTCGGCAACCTGAGCATCGCCGAACGGCAGATGGTCGAGATCGCCAAAGCCGTGTCCTACGACTCCGACATCCTGATCATGGACGAACCGACCTCGGCCATCACCGACAAGGAAGTCGCGCACCTGTTCTCGATCATTGCCGACCTGAAAAGCCAGGGCAAAGGCATCATCTACATCACCCATAAAATGAACGAAGTGTTCGCCATCGCCGATGAAGTGGCGGTGTTCCGCGACGGCGCCTACATCGGCCTGCAACGGGCCGACAGCATGGACGGCGACAGCCTGATTTCGATGATGGTCGGGCGCGAGTTGAGCCAGTTGTTCCCGGTGCGCGAGAAGCCGATTGGCGATCTGCTGCTGTCGGTGCGCGACCTGAAACTGGACGGCATTTTCAAAGGCGTGTCCTTCGACCTGCATGCCGGGGAGATCCTTGGGCTCGCCGGGTTGATGGGCTCCGGGCGGACCAACGTTGCCGAAGCGATTTTCGGCATCACGCCCAGCGACGGCGGCGAGATTCGCCTCGATGGCCAGGTGGTGCGCATCACCGATCCGCACATGGCCATCGAGAAGGGCTTTGCGCTATTGACCGAGGATCGCAAGCTCAGCGGCCTGTTCCCGTGCCTGTCGGTGCTGGAAAACATGGAAATGGCCGTGCTGCCGCATTACGCCGGCCACGGTTTCATCCAGCAAAAAGCCCTGCGGGTGCTGTGCGAAGACATGTGCAAGAAGCTGCGGGTCAAGACCCCGTCGCTTGAGCAGTGCATCGACACCTTGTCCGGCGGCAACCAGCAGAAAGCCCTGCTCGCGCGCTGGCTGATGACCAATCCACGGATCCTGATTCTCGACGAGCCGACCCGTGGCATCGATGTCGGCGCCAAGGCCGAAATCTATCGGCTGATCTCCTACCTCGCCAGCGAAGGCATGGCGGTGATCATGATTTCCTCGGAGCTGCCGGAAGTGCTCGGCATGAGCGACCGGGTGATGGTCATGCACGAGGGCGACCTGATGGGCACCCTCGACCGCAGCGAAGCGACCCAGGAACGGGTGATGCAATTGGCCTCGGGTATGTCCGCGGTTCACTAATTGATGCCGGCGCTGGCTGCGGTCAGCGCGGGCGACGCGATAGAAGGGTGATGGGTTATGAACGCGATACTGGAAAACAAGCCAGCAACGGCACCGACCAAGAGTCGTCGGCGCTTTCCGACCGAGTTGAGCATCTTCCTGGTGCTGATCGGGATCGGCCTGGTGTTTGAGGTGTTTGGCTGGATCGTGCGCGACCAGAGCTTCCTGATGAACTCCCAGCGCCTGGTGCTGATGATCCTGCAAGTGTCGATCATTGGTCTGCTGGCCATCGGCGTGACCCAGGTGATCATCACCACCGGTATCGACCTGTCCTCGGGTTCAGTGCTGGCGCTGTCGGCGATGATTGCCGCCAGCCTGGCCCAGACCTCGGATTTCGCCCGGGCGGTGTTTCCATCCCTGACTGACTTGCCTGTGTGGATCCCGGTGATTGCCGGGCTCGGGGTCGGGCTGCTGGCGGGGGCGATCAACGGCAGCATCATTGCGGTTACCGGGATCCCCCCGTTCATTGCCACCCTCGGCATGATGGTCTCGGCCCGTGGTCTGGCGCGCTACTACACCGAAGGCCAACCGGTGAGCATGCTGTCCGATTCCTACACCGCCATCGGCCACGGCGCGATGCCGGTGATCATCTTCCTGGTGGTGGCGGTGATCTTCCACATCGCCCTGCGCTACACCAAGTACGGCAAATACACCTACGCCATCGGCGGCAACATGCAGGCGGCGCGCACCTCCGGGATCAACGTCAAACGGCATCTGGTGATCGTCTACAGCATCGCCGGGTTGCTCGCAGGCCTGGCCGGCGTGGTGGCCTCGGCCCGTGCCGCGACCGGGCAGGCCGGGATGGGCATGTCCTATGAACTGGATGCGATTGCCGCCGCCGTGATCGGCGGCACCAGCCTGGCGGGTGGCGTCGGGCGCATTACCGGCACTGTGATCGGCGCGCTGATCCTCGGCGTCATGGCCAGCGGCTTTACCTTTGTCGGGGTCGATGCGTATATCCAGGACATCATCAAGGGCTTGATTATTGTGGTGGCGGTGGTCATCGACCAGTACCGCAACAAGCGCAAACTCAAGCGCTGAAGTCGAAACAACTCGCAAAATGCGCCACGCCTGACCCGCGTGGCGCTGCCGTTTGTCTTCTATATACAGCCGCTGGACTGAATTTCTTGCTATAAACGCACTCCGATAACCACCACAACGACTGCCATAGAGCACTTTCCGGGTGTTGTCGGACAAATTCGCTGTCTTTTCAGTTGCTGAGGCCTCAAGTCGGCCTTAGACTGCCGCCCCTCGTAAATTGAGTGCCGGGTGGCGCTTGGAATAAATGGCGCCTTTGCGACGGACGAACGAGGTTCGGCGCAACGCTCCCTAATTCGCCTTAATGCACGTTTTTTTATAGAGATATCAATGACAAAGGACAAGTTGCTGGCCATGCCGGCGGATGACTACATGAATGCCGAGCAACATGCTTTTTTCTCCGAGCTGTTGCAGAACATGAAAGTCGAAACCCACGAGCGCATCGAACAGAACCGCATCGCCATCGAAAGCCTGGACACCCCGGCTGACCCGGCCGACGCGGCTTCCGTTGAAGAAGAGCGCACCTGGCTGGTCAATGCGATCGATCGCGACCAGCGCATGCTGCCTCAGTTGGAACAAGCTCTGGAACGCATCAAAGAAGACAGCTTCGGCTGGTGCGATGACAGCGGCGAGGCCATCGGCCTCAAACGCCTGCTGATCAGCCCGACCACCAAGTACTGCATCGAAGCTCAAGAGCGTCACGAACAGATCGACAAGCACCAGCGTCAGGCCTGATTCCGTAGCGCCCCCATCGCGGGCAAGCCTCGCTCCTGTAGGAGCAAGGCTTGCCCGCGATGCTTTTTGCCGTCCGCAAAACCCCTGCACTTCTATTGACCTGCTGCAAGATCCACGACTAACGGACCATAGATAATGGCTCATTAGTGGCGTTTAATGCAGTCACAACAAATAGAAGACGCATGGGGTGACGAAGATGACGAGAGACGGATCTCTGGTTGGGGCAATACCTGCGCCCGTGCCAGCGGCGAAGAACCTTTGGCTGACGCCGACCTTGCAAAGCATCGCCCTGGTGCTGTTGCTCTGCGGCATGTCCCTGGGCGGCGCCTCGCTTTATATCGGCCTGCCCGTGGCCGTGCTGATTGTCTGGTTGCCGCGCTTGCGCTCGCGCGCGATTCCCGATTCAACCCCTGCGGACAACGCCAGCGCCATCGCCGAGCTGACCCGCGACCTTTCCTACACCACCAGTCACAACGCGCTGTCCGCCGCTGGCGTGGCCTTTTCGGTCAAGCAACTGGCGGAGAAGGTGCAATCGCAACTCGACGCGGCCAAGCGGATCGTCAGCAACGCCCAAGTGATGATCAGCACCGAGCAGGCAACGTCGACCCTCAGCCGCGAAGCCTTGAGCGCGGCCAGCGAGGCCCATCAAAGCAGTGCCGCCGGGCGCACCGAACTGATCGAGTCGATTGCGCGCATGCACCAGCTCAGTCAGCGCGCCAGTAACAGCCGTGAGCTGATCGAAGCCTTGAGCTTGCGCAGTGACGATATTCAGCGGGTCACGATGGTGATTCAATCCATCGCCAGCCAGACCAACCTGTTGGCACTCAATGCCGCCATCGAAGCCGCCCGGGCCGGGGAACACGGTCGCGGGTTTGCGGTGGTGGCCGATGAAGTTCGTGGCCTGGCCGCGCGCACGGCGACGGCAACGGGTGAAGTCGGGGAGATGGTCGCCGACATCCACCAGCGCACCGCGCAAGTGGTGGAACAGATCCGCCAGCTTTCCAGTGATCTGGACATTGGCGTCGCACAGGTGGAACACACCGGCCAGCATCTGGAAAACATCGCCCGCCTGGCGGCCGGCGTGGAAAATCAGGTCGGAGAAATCGCCCGGGGCGCGGAAACCAACCGCGAGCAACTGGACAGTCTGTTCCATGCCATCGAACAGATGCGCAGCGACCTGGCGATCAGTGACCAGCAAACCCAACGTCTGGCCCAGGCTGCCGTGCAGATGGAAGGCCAGGCCGAAACCATCAGCGAACGCCTGGCCGAAGTCGGGCTGGACGACTACCACCAACGGATTTATGACCTGGCCCGTGAAGGGGCGAGCCAGATTGCTGCGCGCTTCGAAGCGGATATCGATCAGGGCCGCGTCAGCCTCGACGACCTGTTCGATCGCAATTACCAGGCGATTCCCAACACCAGCCCGGCCAAGTTCCAGACCCGTTTCGACCGTTACACCGATCAGGTGCTGCCGCCGATCCAGGAGCCATTGCTACCGCGGCATGAGGGCTTGGTGTTTGCCATCGCTTGTACGCAGCAGGGCTATGTGCCGACTCATAACACCGTGTTCAGTCAGCCATTGACCGGGGATGCGCAGGTTGACGCCATGCAGAACCGCACCAAGCGCAAGTTTGCCGATCGCACGGGTATTCGTTGCGGTAGCCATCAGCAACCGGTGTTGTTGCAGACCTACACCCGCGACACCGGCGAGTTGATGCACGATTTGTCGGTGCCGATCACGGTCAAGGGCCGGCATTGGGGTGGATTGCGGTTGGGCTATAAACCGGAACAACCGCGCTAACTCATAGTGGTGGCCTGGAGGACTTTTGTGGCGAGGGGGGCTTGTCGGAATGCCGCATTACCCCGTTCGGCTGCGAAGCAGTCGTTGATCCAGGCAACTCGGTTTACCCGACAGATTGCAGGGGGGCGCTTCGCGACCCAACGGGGGCGAGCCCCCTCGCCACAGGCAAGCCCTCTTGCCACAAGCAAGCCTCCTCGCCACAGGAAAGGAACTCGAGACTTGCGGGCTAGTGAACCTGGTGCATGCGCAAGTTCAAGTCATCCACCACCCGCGCCCAATCCGCGTCTTCACGCAGTTGTTCTTTCAGGAACCCGGCTTGTTGCGGGGTCCAGAACTCGGCGTCAATCAGTTTCTTGTCGTCGGGAAGCGGTGAGTGGCTGGCGATGAAGTCGTCGATGGCCTTTTCGCTGGAGTCCAGGCCGAGCTGGTCGAACAAACCTTTCAAGTCGTGGGTCGGTGAATCCATGTTCATCTCCTTGCGGGTCGCGTCGAGTGCGAGATCTGAGGGGCGGCTTCACTGCATCTGAGGGGGCCGCGCGTCAGGAGTTCGATTGCGATGGTTCAAAGCAGGGGAGAGCATAGACGGCAATGCGGGATCAGGCTTTCAGGGCGCCGTCATCGACCGCCAGCTTCAGGGCCTTGGCGGCGTCCTGGGCGGCGATGGCCGCGACATCGGAGGTTTTGAACCAGCGATCCTTCTCGACCTGGTGGTAGGTCACGGTGGTCAAGGGTGGTTTGGCGCGCATGACAATGACAGCCTGGAATTCGCCTTCGACCTCTCTGGCTTCGCCCCGGATAAAAAATTCGCCGATATCAAATTCCGTCACGTAGCTGCCTTCCCTTGGAAATGTTCTGGTGTATTGAACGCCGTCCGCCGAGGGGCCGGAATTCATGGGGCGTGCAGTATGGCAGTAGTTGTCGGCCGACGGCTGAGTTAAGTCGTCGGCGTGACGAAACGTCATTGGCGATAAATACAATGATCGACGTCAGGTGTGCGCCGCCAGTGCGCGGGCGAGGGCGCAGGCGTCGTTATGGTCAGTGCGGAAACCTCTTACACGACCGGTGGAAGTTTCCTTGATATGGAAGAAAGACTTGCCGGCCGGTACAACCTGAAAGCGCGGCAGGGCAAGCGCCTGATCGGGCAGGGCATAGGCTTGAAACACCGTCGAATGCAGGGAGGCAGGGCTGTTTGCGTGAAGTGTGGAGTGATTTGTAAAGTGGGTCATCGTGCACATAAGAAGTCCTTTTCGTGTGTTAACCGACGTGTGTCCGTTGTTTTGAGTAGTCTCGACGAGCATCGCTGCTCTAGAATCGCCATCACTGGTTGGCGATTGGCATCCATCTAAAGCAATTTTTTACCGGCGATATGTCGGAAAAGTGCTTTTCTTAGTGAGAATTTTCCCTAAAGTCAGTAGTCCGCTTTTTCTGGCCGCGAGAAGGGCTTTTTCCTTCAACGTTTGGCGAACGTCTGGGGGGACGGCGCGGGTGACAATCCAGTAATCTCACTTACCTCGCGATGGATGAGCGCTCAGCTCAGCTCAGGATTTCAACCCGGCTCATTCGGCAACCCTTCGCCATGGCCATTTTTTCTGCTGTGCGTTTTTCCTGCGTACAGCATCATTTTCAGATGTGGGGATGTTTCCTTGGCAGTAAGTAATCTTGATATGCACGCATTGTTCGTTCTGGGTGATTTGCGGGCAAAGTTGGTTAAGCAGTTTCAGTCCCGTTTTGTCTATGTCACCGAACAGAATGCCGAAGGCATCTACATTGCCGAAATCGATACCGAAGCCTCGCTTGTTGTGGACGACAAGCCCGGCCTGAAACTCAAGGTCGGCGATCATTTCAGCGCGTCAGTATTGCCCAGTCGCGAAGGCGGCAAGCTGGACATCAAGTTCCGCGAAATCAAACTGACGGTCTACGGCCTGGGCGATTACGCGTTTGTCACCACCGCCGACGGCCACGGCATCGTGTTCAAGGAAGGGCATAGCGTGGTGATGGTGTTCGCCGCCCACCAGCAGTTGCAGGAAGGCCTGACCAAAACCCTCAAGGCAGTCACCGCCAAGGCCGCGAAGTGGCGCAAAGGTGAACTGATCACCTTCAAGGCCAGCGAGTAATGCCCCTGACCCGCGCCGATTTCCATGTGCAGAACCTCGCCAGTGCACAGGTCGAGGCCCAGCGCCTGTTCGACCAGAAGGCGATTCTGCAAGGCGGTTGGCTGACCTGGGTGGCGTCACAGATCTACACCTTGCGCCCGGCGGAGTACGCCAGCATGGTGCGAAGGGAGCTTGCGCGCTTGCAGCAACCTTCTGAAAAGTAATCCCTGTACCTTGCAGCCTCTAAAAAGCAGGAACCTCTACTACAGTCAGTGGACTGAGTATTCAGAGGCTTGCGGTCTTGTCTGTCAGGCCATCCTGCTATTGCTGTGAAAGCACGAGGTGCAAAAGCATGAAAGGACTTCGACGGTTGTTGGCCGCTACCCTGGCCACGTTTGGCTTGTTGGCCGGGCCGACCCCGGTATTCGCCGCCCAGGCGCCGATTCACTTTGCCGACCTGAACTGGGAAAGCGGCAGTCTGATCACCGATATCCTGCGGATCATTGTCGAGAAAGGCTATGGCCTGCCGACCGACACGTTGCCAGGGACTACCATCACCCTGGAGACCGCGCTGGCCAACAATGACATCCAGGTCATTGGCGAAGAGTGGGCCGGGCGCAGTCCGGTGTGGGTCAAGGCCGAGGCCGAAGGCAAGGTCGTGAGCCTGGGCGATACGGTCAAGGGCGCCACCGAAGGCTGGTGGGTGCCGGAATACGTGATCAAGGGCGACCCCGCCAAAGGCATCAAGCCCCTGGCGCCGGACTTGCGCAGTGTCAGCGACCTGCCGCGCTACAAGGACGTCTTCAGAGACCCGGAAAGTCCGGGTAAAGGCCGCTTCCTCAACAGCCCCATCGGCTGGACTTCGGAAGTGGTCAACAAGCAGAAACTCACGGCCTATGGCTTGAGCGACAGTTATGTGAACTTCCGTAGCGGCTCCGGCGCGGCGCTGGATGCGGAGATTGCTTCGTCGATCCGCCGTGGCAAACCGGTGCTGTTCTACTACTGGTCACCGACACCGTTGCTCGGGAAGTTCAAGCTGATCCAGCTGGAAGAGCCGCCGTTCGACGCCGAGGCCTGGAAAACCCTGACCGACGCCGACAACCCGAATCCGAAACCGACCCGCTCCCTGGCGTCCAAGCTGTCGATTGGCGTGTCCACGCCGTTCCAGAAGCAATATCCGCAGATCGCGGCGTTCTTCACCAAGGTCGATTTGCCGATCGAGCCGTTGAACAAGGCCCTGGCGGAAATGAGTGAGAAGCACACGGCGCCGCGCCAGGCGGCCGAGGCTTTCATGAAGGCGCACCCGGACGTGTGGCAGGCGTGGGTGCCGAAGGATGTGGCGGATAAGGTCAGCGCCTCGCTGAATTGAGCGCATACCCTGTAGGCGCATGGCTTGCCCGCGATGGCGATCTCACGGACGTCATCGCGGGCAAGCCTTGCTCCTACAGCAGATGTGTTTAGAACCTTGTTTGTACAGCCAATTCGAAAGTACGCGGCGTGCCCAGGTAATACGCCGGCGAAACATGCGCAAACTCGGCATACACCTCGTTGGTCAGGTTGCGCACCCGGCCGGTGACGGTGGTGTGTTGGTCAACCTTGTAGCTCAAGAAACTGCCAAACAACGTGTATGACGGCACCGTCATGGTGTTGGCGTTGTCGGCAAACACCGACGCCACATACCGCGCATCGACGCCTCCCTGCCATTGCGGCGCAAAGTCATAGGTCAGCCACAGGTTGCCGACCCGGTCCGGCACGTTGGTCGGCGTGTTGCCCTTGCGCGAAACCACCACGCCCGCCGCATTCTTCTCGGTGAACTCGTCGTATTGTGCATCGACCCAGGCGAAGTTGCCTTCGGCCAGTAACTTGTCGGTGATCCTGAAAGACGTCGCCAGTTCGATGCCTTTCGACGTCTGTTGACCCACCGGAATGCTCAACGTCGGATCCAGCGGATCGGTCACCGCGAAATCCTTGCGCTCGATGGTGTACGCCGCCAGCGTCGCCGAGCCGCGACCGTCCAGGTAATCGAACTTGCTGCCGACTTCCCATTGCTTGCCGGTGGACACATCAAAGTCCTGGGTGCCATTGGGTTGTTCGGCGGCGGTGCTGTATTGCACGTAGACGTTGGCTGAAGGTATGAACTGGTAGGTCAGGCCAACCCGCCCGGTGACCGGCTCCCACCTTTGCTTGAGGTGCCGAGGATTGGCGGCGGTTACCGCCCGGTGGTTGGTCACGTCGAGGTCGATGTCGTCGTAACGCAGGCCGGTCAGCAGCGCCAGTTTGTCCGTCAGCGCCAAACGGTTCTCGACGAACAGCGCCTTGGTGGTGACCTCGTTGGTCTTATCGCTGATCAACTTCGGATTGGTGCCAGGGATGTCGTAGAAATGCCCCGGCTGGAAGTTGTTCGGATCGACGCTGCTGGGGCCTTTGACGTTCAGCGGCGAGTTGGTGGTCTGGTTGACCTTGTACTCGAAACCGCCAGACCAGGTGGTGTCCAGCCCCAGCAATGTGTTGTCGTGGCGCAACTCGAACTGGTTGCCGTTCTGCTCGCCCTGATGCCGCACCTGATAGGCCGTGGAGCGGTTCACCGCGCTGTTGTCGGCGTTGTACTGGTAGGTTTCCAGGTTGCGGTAGTCGCGCTGGCTGTCGAGGTGGTACAGGGTGTTGCGCAGGGTGGTGCTGTCGTTGATCCGGTAGTCGATGATTGAGCGCACCCAGATTGTGCGTTGCTCATAGCGGCCATCCTCGACGTTGTAGTTATTGAAGCGGTTGTGTTTGTCGATCTTCAACTCGCCAGCCTTGGGGTTGAGCACAGGCGTGCCCCAATAAGGACTGTCCTCGTGTTCGTCCTGGTACTCCAGGGCCAAGGTGTGGGACAGATTGGGCGTCAAATCGCTGAGCAACGAGAACGCCACGCTCCAGGCATCGCGCTCCTGACGGTCGATGTAGCCGTTGCTGGTGTTGTGGCTGACGTCGAGTCGCGCATAGTGCTGCACGTCCGCCCCAGCCTCGCTGAGGGCGTGGTTGAGGCCGAATGCGGTCTCGGTGGTGTCGTAACTGCCGTAGCTGACCCGGCCTTCGACGGCTTGCTCCTCGCGAGTCGCCAGTTTGGTCACGTAGTTCAGCGAACCGCCCACGGAGCCGGCGCCATTGATCAATGACGATGGGCCGCCGATCAGTTCGACCCGATCATAAATCCACGCGTCCACCGGGCGCGCCAGGCCGCCCGATACGTTGATGCCATTGAACATCTGGGTGATCTGGCTGCTGGTGAAACCGCGATAGGACACGAAACCGCCGAACCCCGGCGGTGCGCTGGCGTTGACACCGGGCAAGGTGTTGGCGGCGTCCTGGAAGTTCTGCGCGCCGTGGCGCTCGATGTCATTGCGGTTGGCGATGGCCACCGAGGCCGGCGTGTCCCGCACACTCAAGCCCAGGCGTGAGGCCATGCCGCTGGATTGATCGAGGCTCAGGCCCGGTTCGTTGCCGGCTTCACCGTCAATGGTGATCGGCGCCAGGTCGATGGTGGATTGCGCCCAGGTGTTAGCGGACAGGCAGCCGAACAGGCTCGCCAAAAGAGGAAGATGTTTCATCGATGAATCCCGAATGCTTGACTAGGAAACAGCGCACAGGCAAACGCCACGCGTTAGCGCAGTGGGCTGATCGGTAAAGGCAAAAAACTCAGGCGAAAGGCGGGGCGCGGGGATTGGCCGAAGGCCAGGTGTAGCGGGCGGGGAGGTCAAGGCTGGCAACCACGGCCAGCGGCGGACTGTGCTGTTGCGGCAGGATCGCCAGGGTCAGGCTGGAATTGAGCGCCGGGCCCATGCCGCCGGTGGAACACAGAGGGCAGCCAAACGCCTTGGACAGGGTCGGCAGCTTGTCTTCGGAGGTGTTCGATGAGACCGGGGCCCGGGTGGCCGGATCGACGGCGCAGAACTGGCCGCCGAGGCCATTGAGCTGCATCCCGACCATCTGCCCGTGACCGATACTGCAGGCGAACACGTTGAACAGGACGCAGCAATAAAGCATCCAGGCTATCAACGTGCGATCGGTTCGGGCGAATTTCATGGAGCGGCACTTTACCACCACCGATGAAATTTACCCTTACAAAAATGCTCGATGAAGTTCATCCTGCTGCGACATTTCACGCTGGATGTCTGAATATGAGCCTAATGGTCGCGCAATGGATTGCTGCAATCTTCCTGTTGATCAGTCTGATTCATCTGTACTGGGCGGCAGGTGGCAAGTTGGGAAGCGAGGCGGCGGTGCCGCGCGTGCCCGGGGAGGGCGGAGGGGAATCAACGCCCGCGTTCAAGCCTTCGGGCTTTACCACGTTGCTGGTGGCGGTAGGTTTGCTGCTGATTGCGATGCTGGTGTGTTTGCGGGTCGGCCTGTATTTGCCGACGGTGCAGCATTGGTCGCTGCAATGGGTGATCAGCGCGGTTGCGATGCTGATGTTTGCCCGGGCGATTGGTGATTCGAACCTGATGGGGTTCTTCAAGCAGGTCAAGGGTTCCACGTTTGCCCGGCTCGATACCTGGGCGTATTCGCCGTTGTGTGTGGTGTTGGGGGCGGGGTTGCTCGCCGTGGCCTGGATTTAAAGGCTTCGCGGGCAAGCCGAGCTCCTACGGGTCATGTGTTGAATCACCGACCCCAACCTGTAGGAGCGAGGCTTGCCCGCGAAGAGGCCCGCCCAACCACCAAAAATAGTTGACCTAACCCTGACTTTCGGTCCGCCGACTACTCACCTCCGCCGGCACATCATCCCCGGCCATGCGCTTGCGAAACAACGCCGCCCGCGCCAGCAGCAGCGTGGTCACCGGCACCGTGATCGCCAACAGAATCGGTATCAGCCAGGCATGCAACACCGGCGCGGACTTGAGCGCCGAAAAGTAGATGATCGACGCCAACGCCACGCACCACGCGCCCAGCGTGGAGGCCAGGGCCGGCGGGTGCATGCGCTGGAAGTAATCCTTCATGCGCATCAACCCGACCGCACCGATCAGCGCAAACAGACTGCTGAGCAGCAACAGGATCGCCACCGGAATCTCGATCCACAATGACAGTTCGCCGGTCATTCGATCACCTCGCCACGCAGCAGGAATTTGGCCAGGGCAAACGAGCCGACGAAGCCGAACAGGGCGATCAGCAGCGCTGCCTCAAAGTAAGTGTCACTGGCATAGCGAATGCCCAGGGTCAGCATCATCAGCATGGCGATGATGTACAGATAATCCAGCGCGAGCACCCGATCCTGGGCCGATGGGCCTTTGAACAGGCGGATCAGGGTCAGCACCATCGCCAGGGAAAAGATGAACAGGCTCAGCAGGATCGCGTTCGACAGCAGGGCGCTCATTCGAAGATCTCCATCAAGGGTCGCTCGTAGGTCGTCTTGAAGTGCTCGATAAACGACGCTTCGTCGTCCAGATCGAACACGTGCAGCAACAAAATGCTGCGGTCCAACGCCAGTTCCGACCAGACCGTGCCCGGCACCACCGTGCAGATCATCGACAGCGCGGCCAGGCCATTGGCGTCACGCAAGTCCATCGGCACCTTGATGAACGCCGAGCGCGGTGACCGACGACCAGCGTTGAGCACACCCCAGGCCACCGCAAGATTGGACACCACCACATCGCGGCCGACCACGAAGAACAGCCGCACAATCACCCCAGGCCGCCGAATACGAATCGGTAATGGTCGAAGCTTGCGCATCATCAACGGCGCACAGAACCCGAGCATCGCGCCCAACAGCAGGTTGCCGGGGCTCAGCGACAGGTTCAGCAGCAGCCACAACAGCCACAGTGCCAGGGACAACCACGGTGCCGGAAACAGGCGCTTCATGGTTGGACCTCCGCCATCGCAGCCTTGGCTTCAGGGCTGGGGACCGCGCGGGTGGCGAGCACCGCCATCACGTACTGCTGCGGGTTGTTCAAGGCGTCCGCCGCCGCCTGGGTGTAGCGCAGCAGCGGTTCGGCCTTGAAGGTCAGGGCAATGCTCAGCCCCAGCAGGGCGATGATCGGCACGCATTCAAAATGTCGCAGCAGCGGCGATGGCCGTTCTTCCGGGGTCCAGAAACGCTGGATGCCCAGGCGCGAGAAGGCAATCAGCGAGGCCAGCCCGGACAGGATCAGCAGCGCCAGCAAGCCCCACGCCGCGTTTGAGATCGGCACGTCGCCGCTGTGGCCGATGCCCAACGGATTGAGCAGCGCGCTGAGCAAGCCCAGCTTGCCGATAAACCCGGAGAGCGGCGGCATGCCGATGATCAGCAGCGAGCAGGCGATGAAACTCAAACCGAGGAAGGCCATGGTCCAGGGGATCACCTGGCCGACCACGGCTTTCTGTTCGTCGTCGAGGTTGATGCCTTTGGGTGGTTGCAGGGATTCCATTGGCCGTGGCAGCAGGTCGCCGTCGTCGTACAGCGGCATCTCATTGACCGAACGGGATCGCTCGATCAACTCGGCCAACAGGAACAGCGCACTCAGCGCCAGCGTCGAGCTGACCAGATAGAACAACGCCGCGCCAATCAGGTTCGGCTGGGCGAAACCGATGGCCGACAGCAGAATCCCCGCCGACACCAGAATGCTCAGGCTGGCCATGCGCTCCAGGCGTTGCGCCGCCAGGATCGCCACGGCTGCGCAGACGATGGTCGCCATGCCGCCGTAGATCAGCCAGTCACCGCCAAAGTACGCGGACGCCCCGGCCTGGCCGGAGAACAGCAGCGTCCATAGCCGCAGCAAGGTGTAGACGCCGACCTTGGTCATGATCGCGAACATCGCCGCCACCGGCGCACTGGCCGCGGAATAGGCCGGTACCAGCCAGAAGTTCAGCGGCCACATCCCGGCCTTCGCCAGGAACGCCACCGCCAGAATCGCCGCGCCGGCATGCAACAGGCCGCGATCGGCTTCCGGTACCAGCGGGATTTTCAGCGCCAGGTCGGCCATGTTCAGGGTGCCAGTGACGCCATAAATCAGCGCCGCGCCAATCAGGAACAGCGACGAGGCCAGCAGGTTGATCGAGATGTAATGCAAACCCGAAGACACCCGCGCCCGACCCGAGCCGTGCAACATCAGGCCGTAAGACGCGGCCAGCAGCACTTCGAAGAACACGAACAGGTTGAACAGGTCTGCGGTGAGGAAGGCGCCGTAGAGGCCCATCATCTGAATCTGGAACAACGCGTGGAAGCTTGAACCGGCGCCGTCCCAACGGGCCATGGCAAACAGCAGAGCGCTGACACCGATGATGCCGGTCAGCACCAGCATCATGGCCGACAGGCGATCCACCACCAGCACGATGCCGAACGGCGCCTGCCAGTTGCCCGGCAAGTACACGCCAATGGAACCGGGCACGCCGGTGCTTTGCGTCCATTGCAGCAGCATCACGGAAATGCCCAGCCCGATCAGGCTGGAGCACAGGTTGATCTTGGCTTTCAGCGGGCGGTGTTTCTCGCCAAGCATCAACATGATCGCGGCGGTCAGCAGCGGCAGCAGAATCGGCGCGGCGATCAGGTGCGTCATCGCATTCATTCTTTAGGCTCCCGGCCATCCACATGGTCGGTGCCGGTCAGGCCCCGGGAGGCCAGCAGCACCACCAGGAACAACGCGGTCATGGCGAAGCTGATGACGATGGCGGTCAACACCAGGGCTTGGGGCAGCGGGTCGGTGTAGTGCAGCAAATCCTGGGGCACGCCGTCCTTGATGATCGGCTCCTTGCCGATAAACAGGCTGCCCATGCTGAAGATGAACAGGTTGACGCCGTAGGACAGCAGGCACAGGCCCATGACCACCTGGAACGTCCGTGGCCGCAGGATCAGCCAGACGCCGGATGCCGCGAGGACGCCGATGGCGATTGCGATGACTTCTTCCATCAGACGGCTCCTTTGGCGGCAACGGATCTCGGCAGGCCAGCGGCTTTTGGCTGCGCTGCAGTCTTGTGGCCCCGTACCGATTGGTGGGCGATGGCGGTGAGCATCAACAGGGTCGAACCGACCACCACGGCGTAGACGCCGATGTCGAAGAACAGCGCACTGGCGATGTGAATGTCGCCCAGCACTGGCAGTGCAAAATGCCAGGTGTGCGTGGTCAGGAACGGATACCCGGCTGCCATCGCTCCCAGCCCGGTGACCGTGGCGAACAGCAGCCCGGTGCCCATCCAGCGCAGCGGTCGCAGGCTCATTTGCGCCTCGACCCACTGCGTGCCGGCGACCATGTATTGCAGGATGAACGCCACCGACATCACCAGCCCGGCGACAAACCCGCCGCCCGGCTGGTTGTGGCCGCGCATGAACAGGTAGAACGACACCACCACGGCAATCGGCAGCAACAGGCGCACCAGCACCGCCGGCACCATCATGAAACCGAGGGCGGTGTCGCTGGCCTGGCGCGGGTTGACCAGATCGGTGACCACGTCCGGCGCGAGCAAACGCTGCTGGGCCGGCAATTGCAGGCTTTCTTTCGGTGGACGGAAACGCCGGAGCAGGGCGAACACGGTCAGCGCCACCGCCACCAGCACGGTGATTTCACCGAGGGTGTCGAAGCCACGGAAGTCCACGAGCATGACATTGACCACGTTGCTGCCGCCGCCCTCGGGCAGGGCCCGACTGAGGTAGAACGAGGAAATGTCGTTCGGCGTCTGGCGCGTGAGCATCGCGTAGGCCAGCAACGCCATGCCGCCGCCGACCACGCTCGACAGCAGCAAGTCACGGATACGCCGGATGCGTGCCTTGCGTAGCGTACTCGGCAACGGCGAGACCTCTTCGATCCGCCGTGGCAACCAGCGCAGGCCCAGCAGGATCAGGACCGTGGTCACCACTTCGACCACCAGTTGCGTCAGCGCCAGGTCCGGCGCGGAGAACCAGACGAAGGTCACGCAGGTCATCAGCCCGCACACGCTGACCATGGTCAGGGCGGCGAGACGGTGATACTTGGCCTGCCACGCGGCGCCGAGGGCACAGGCGATCGCCAGCAGCCAGAGGAGCACGAACACGATCGACCCCGGAATCTTCGGCCGGTCGCCCCAGCTCAGGCTGCTGTGGAGCATCGGGATCAGCCCGGCCAGCACGGCGGCGAGCACCATCAGGAACAACTGGGTTTGCAGGCGCTGGGTGCTGATCCGCCGTTCCAGGCGTCGGGCCAGGCGCATCATCACCACCAGGCAGCGCTCGAACAGGCGCTTGCCGTTGAAGCGACCAATCAGCGGCGGGTATTTGAAGCGGCCGCGCTTGAGCTGATTGCGCAGCAGCAGGTAGAGCACGATGCCGCCGGACATGGCGATCAGGCTCATGATCATCGGTGCGTTCCAGCCGTGCCAGATCGCCAGGCTGTATTCCGGCAGCGTACCGCCGACCACGGGCAGAGCCGCCGCCGCGAGCAGCGGACCGACCACTTGTGCCGGGAAAATCCCGACGATCAGGCAGGTGAACACCAGCAGTTCCACTGGCGCGCGCATCCAGCGTGGCGGTTCGTGCGGGGTGTGCGGCAGGTCGGTGGCGGGCGGGCCGAAGAACACGTCGACGGTGAAACGCAGGGAGTAGGCAACGCTGAACGTACCGGCGATGGTCGCCACGATCGGCAAGGCCATCTCGACCCAGGCCGTAGCGTTGATGAAGACAGTTTCGGCGAAGAACATCTCTTTGGAAAGGAAGCCGTTGAGCAACGGCACACCGGCCATCGAGGCGCTGGCGACCATCGCCAGGGTGGCGGTGAACGGGATCAGCTTGATCAGGCCGCTGAGTTTGCGGATGTCCCGGGTGCCACTTTCGTGGTCGATGATCCCGGCGGCCATGAACAGCGAGGCCTTGAAGGTGGCGTGGTTGAGAATGTGGAACACCGCGGCCACGGCGGCCAGCGGACTGTTCAGGCCCAGCAGCAAGGTGATCAGGCCCAGATGGCTGATGGTCGAGTAGGCCAGCAGGCCCTTGAGGTCGTTCTGGAACATCGCGCAATACGCGCCGAGCAGCAAGGTGCAAGCCCCAGCCCCGCCGACGATGTAGAACCATTCTTCACTGCCGGACAGCGACGGCCACAGCCGTGCCAGCAGAAACACCCCGGCCTTGACCATGGTCGCCGAGTGCAAGTAAGCCGAAACCGGAGTCGGCGCCGCCATCGCGTGGGGCAGCCAGAAGTGGAAGGGGAATTGCGCGCTTTTGCTCAAGGCGCCGATCAGGATCAGGGGCAGCAGGATAGGGTAGAGGGCATGTGCGCGAATCAGATCGCCGGCGGCCAGGACCTTATCCAGGTCATAGCTGCCGACCACATGGCCAAGCAGCATGACCCCCGCCAGCAGGCACAACCCCCCGGCACCGGTGACCATCAGCGCCATATAGGCGCCGCGTCGGGCATCGGCGCGGTGGTGCCAATAGCCAATCAACAGGAACGAAAAGAGGCTGGTCAGCTCCCAGAAAAATACGATCTGGATCAGGTTGCCGGAGATCACCAGCCCGAGCATGGCGCCCATGAACGCCAGGAAAAACGCGAAGAACCGCGGCACCGGATCGTCCGGCGACATGTAGTAGCGGGCGTACAGCGACACCAGCGTGCCGATGCCCAGCACCAGCAGCGAGAACAGCCAGGCAAACCCGTCCATGCGCAGGACGAAGTTCAAGCCCAGGCTCGGCAGCCAGAAAAACTCCTCGCGGATCACGCCGCCATGGGCGATTTGCGGGTAAAGGAGGGCGACCTGGATGGTGCCGACCAAGGCAACCAAACCAGCCAACAGCGATTCGGTGTTACGCGCGTTATGTGGCAGCAAAGCCGCGACACAGCTGCCGATAAAAGGCAGAAGCAGTAGAACTATCAGGGACATAGGCTTCTAATCTGCGGAAGTTTGTGATGCATCATACGTGCCGGAAACCGGATCACCAAACGGCAACCTGTGGCAGGATCCTACAAGGTAGGCCGGAACGGCCGGTTTTACAGCATTCAGGAACCAGGTTCGATTCCCCGCTCAGGTTCACTGCAAACCTTTTGGCTACGAATTTATGAGCCCTGACCTGTCAAGTCTGACAGTAGACAGGCTGTGGCTTGCGCTAGTTGAATGGGTTGACTGCCTGTGTATCCAGACGGGCTTATGACAGGAGAATCAACATGTCGAATGAGGAAAAATTCAGAGAATCGTCGGTAGAACCGGTAGAACCATTAGAGGTGATACCTATCGATGAAAAACTTATCCCTCCGTCTATTGATGATAGTTATCTAGAGAAGGGCAATCTTCCGATCAAGTACGTCAAAGAGGGTTATGTATATTCTATTAAGCCTTCAGAACGCGCCGTCGGGCAGGAAGTGCGCCCTTATGTCCACTATGTGACGCATGGTACTTTTTTTGGTTTAAGCGCAGTCATTACCGAGGTAAACCTGGAGGCTACACTGCAATTCAGACGGGGCGGTTTTCTGGCCCCAATCCCAAATGAAAGAGTCGAGCTTTACTTCGTTGTCAAACATCCGGATGGCTCGAAAACTCAGTCGAAAAGTCACGTCTACACCATTGTCGCCTGACAGTTGACAAGTTCCAGCGACGGGCAGGTTTTCAGCCCTGGCTTTCCCGTTGCAATACCTCCTCGGTGTCCGGTTTGCCCCGCGTCTTCAATTCACTGACGATCACCGCCGCCACAATCAACCCCGCCCCCAGCAACGCAATCGCCGGCAACCGCTCTCCGGCAATCCGCCCGACAATCCCGGCCCATACCGGCTCACCGGCATAGATCAACGTCGCCCGGGTCGGCGAAACGCTTTTCTGCGCCCAGTTCATCGCCACCTGGATCGCCGCACTGGCCGCGCCCAAGCCCAGGGCACTGCCCAACAGCAGCCAGGAGAAATGCGGGATCACTTCCTGCGTAGGCACCACCATCAAAAACGCCAGCATCGACGTGACCGCCAGTTGCACCACCGTGACCCGGCGCACATCGACCTGGCCGGCATAGGTGCTGATCAAGATGATTTCAGCCGCAATCGCAACGGTGCTGATCAGCGTGGCAATTTCGCCAGGACTGAAATCCAGCGAAGCTCCCGATGGCCCGGACAACATCATCAACCCGGTAAAGGCCAGCATGATGCCAATGCTCGGCATCAACCCCGGCCGCTTGCCGAAGACCATCCATTGCAGCAACGGCACAAACGGAACATACAACGCCGTAATAAACGCCGACTGGCTGCTGGGAATCGTCTGCAAACCCACGGTCTGCAAGCCGTAACCGAGCATGATCGCCACGCCGATAAAGGACCCGGCCTTGAGTTCCAGCAGGGTCAGCGCCCGCAGGCTGCGCCAGGAAAACAGCAAGACAATGCACGCCGCTGCGGCAAAACGCAGGCCGACGAAGAACATCGGTCCACTGACCGTCATTGCATGCTGCACCAGCAAAAAGGTGCCGCCCCAGACCATGGTAATCAGCACCAGCACGCACTCAGCCTTGCTGAATCGCGAGAAACGGGAGGAGGTGTGGGGAGTGTTCGCCGACGTCATGACCTTGCGCGCTACCTGAGGCGGACGCACAATGCGCCCGAATGTTGCGCAGTATACTGCCCAACCCCACCGAGTGAGCAATATAGTGCACAAAGATTCTCCCCCACGGGCTTCGGTCCTCCAGCACGTCAGCCAGAACGTCAAACGCCTGCGCCACGCCGCCGACATGAGCCAGACCACCCTGGCCGAAAAGTCCGGGGTCAGCCGTCGCATGCTGGTGGCCATCGAGGCCGGCGAGAAAAACGTCAGCCTGACCACCCTCGACCGTGTGGCCGAAGCGCTGGAAGTGGCGTTCAGCGACTTGATCCAGGCGCCGGATGCGCGGGACCCGAGCCGCATCAACGAACTGGCCTGGGCCGGCACGATCCCTGGCAGTAAAGCCGTCCTGCTGTCCAAAGCCACCGCCACCCGCGAAGTGGAACAGTGGGAATGGTGCCTGCAACCGGGGGAAATCTACCCCTCGCAACCGGATGCCGATGGCTGGAGCGAACAGATCTACGTGTTCGAAGGCTGCCTGACCCTGATGCTCGGCGATATGCCCCATGCCATCGCTGCCGGCGAGTTCTATATGTTTGCCAGCAACCAGCCCCATACCTATCGCAATGATGGGGAAGTGGCGGCGCGGTTTGTGCGTAATGTGGTGATCTGACTGTTTACAGGCCAACAGTGGATGAACACTTTGCTGTTTTTAAGCTGCGACTGTTTCTTGGAAAACTCAGCAAGCCTTTGAAATAAAAGGTTTTTAGTTTCAGGCACGACTCCTGCAAAAGGTCTTGGGTATTCACCCGGAACCACGGAGTCGGCCCCATGACAACTTCCCCCAGCACCGCCCATCTCATCCGCTCGGACGCCGAGGCCATCGCCGTCGCGCACAAACTTGCGGCGCGTTTTGCCGTCGAGGCCAGCGTCCGTGACCGCGAGCGACGCCTGCCGGTGGCTGAGCTGGACGAATTCTCCGCCAGCGGCCTGTGGGGCATCACCGTTCCCAAGGCATACGGTGGCGCCGGTGTGTCCTACGTGACTGTCGCCGAAGTGATCAAGATCATTTCCGCCGCCGACTCTTCCCTCGGCCAGATCCCGCAAAACCACCTTGGCGTGCTCGACATCCTGCTGCAAACCGCCACCGAGGAGCAGAAACGCTATTACTTCGGCAAAGTCCTGCAGGGCGTCCGTTTCGGCAACGCCTTCTCCGAATCCAAAAGCAAAAACGCCGGGGCCTTTGAGACCCGCATTCGCTTTGACGAGGACACTGCGCAGATCGACGGCGAGAAGTTCTACTGCACCGGCGCGTTGTTTGCGCACATCGTGCCGGCGGTGGCGGTGGATAAGGACAACAAGGCGTTCATCGCCTTCATCGAGCGCGACAACCCGGGCCTGACCGTGATCGACAGCTGGGACGGTTTCGGCCAGCGCACCACCGCCAGTGGTGGCGTCACCTTGAACGCGGTGAAAGTCCCGCGCAGCGCGGTCATCCCCGCGCACAAAGCCTTCGACGAACCCACTGCCGACGGCCCGATCTCGCAAATCATCCAGGCTGCCGTGGATACCGGCATCGCTGTCGGCGCGCTGGAAGAAACCAAGCGTTACGCCCGCGAATCCCGCCCGTGGATCGACAGCGGTCACGATCACGGCTGGCAAGACCCGTTCAGCATTGCCGCGATTGGCGATCTGGAATGGCGCGTCCACGGCACCGAAGCGATCCTGAAAAAGGCCGGCCAAGCCATCGACGCCGCATTGCTCAACCCCAACGAAGACACGGTCGCCCACGCCTCGGTGGTGGTGGCCCAGGCCAAAGTCCTGTCGGCGGAAATCGCCTTGCTCGCCAGCAGCAAGCTCTTCGAACTGGCCGGCACCCGCTCAGTGCTCGGCAAGTACAACCTCGACCGCCACTGGCGCAACGCCCGGACTCACACCCTGCACGACCCGGCGCGCTGGAAATACCACCTGATCGGCAACTACCTGCTCAACGGCGTGAAGCCCGCGCGCCACGCCTGGAACTGAGGAGCCTCCCATGAATGCCTTGACCCAACCGATTGCTGCCACCGAGCCCCTGGCCAAAAGTCAGCACGACTTGCACAACGCCCGCAGCCTGCTTGATGCAACCCTGCGTTTCGTGCGCCAGCAGACCGAGGCCACGGATGATCCCTACGTCATCAGCCGCTTCGGCGATTTGCACATCCGCATCGAAGTCGCCGCCGCGCTGCTGGAACGCGCCGAAGACTTTTTGAGCAGCGCCGAGGACGACACGGAAATCAGCGTCGCCATCGCCGAGTCGCACCTGGCCAGCGCCGATGCTCTGAATGCCGTGAGCAACGCCGAATTCGAACTCACCGGCCAACGCACCGCGCTGCATGGCTCGCTGCATGATCCGCTGCGCTGGAAACTCCATCTCATCGGCAATTTCCGCCTTAACGGCATCCATCCTCCAAGCTTCAGGAGCGTCGTTTGATGGCCCGTGAAATTCGTCTCAACGCTTTTGACATGAACTGCGTCGGCCATCAGTCGCCGGGATTGTGGGCGCATCCCCGGGATCGTTCCTGGCAGTACAAGGACCTCGAATACTGGACCGATCTGGCGAAGATCCTGGAGCGCGGCAAGTTCGACGGCTTGTTCATCGCCGACGTGCTCGGCATCTACGACGTCTATAACGGCAACGGCGACGCGGCGATCCGCCAGGCGGCGCAGGTGCCGGTCAATGATCCGCTGCAACTGATTCCGCCGATGGCGCTGGTCACCGAACATTTGGGCTTCGGACTCACCGCGTCGCTGTCCTTCGAGCATCCGTATCCATTCGCCCGCCGCCTCTCGACCCTCGATCACCTGACCAAGGGCCGCGCCGGCTGGAACATCGTCACCTCGTATCTGGAGAGTGGCGCAAAGAACCTCGGGCAGAAAAACCAGACCGAGCACGACGCCCGTTACGACTTCGCCGAGGAGTACCTGGAGGTTTGCTACAAGCTCTGGGAAGGCAGCTGGGAGGAGGGCGCGATCCTGCGCGATCGTGAGCGGCGGATCTTCAGTGACCCGAGCAAGATTCATGAGATCCAGCACGTCGGCAAACACTTCCAGGTGCCGGGGATTCACCTGTGTGAGCCGTCGCCCCAGCGCACGCCGGTGCTGTATCAGGCCGGGGCGTCGAGTCGTGGCAAGCAGTTCGCGGCGGAGCATGCCGAGTGCGTGTTTGTTGCGGCACCGTCGAAAGTACTGCTGAAGAAAACCGTGGCCGATATCCGTCGGCGTGCGGCGCAGGCCGGGCGCGATCCGAAGAAGATCCTGATCTTCAACCTGCAAACGGTGATCCTCGGCGAGACCGATGCCAAGGCCAAAGCCAAGTTCGAGGAATACAAAACCTGGGTCAGCTACGAAGGCGCGATGGCGCTGATTTCCGGCTGGACCGGGATTGATTTCAGCCAGTTCAAGCCGGACGAACCGCTCAAGCACGTGCACACCAATGCGATTCAGTCGGCGGTGGAAGCGTTCTCCACGGCGGACCCGAACAAGGTCTGGACCCCGAATGAGTTGGCCGATTGGGTGGGAATCGGCGGGTTTGGCCCGTTGTTTGTCGGCAGCCCCGAGACGGTCGCCGATCTGTTGCAGGAGTGGGTCGAGGAAACCGACGTGGACGGCTTCAACCTGGCTTACGCGCTGACCCACGAAACCTTCATCGACGCCGTGGAATTACTGGTGCCGGAGTTGCAGAAGCGCGGGGTGTACAAGACCGAATACGCGCCGGGGACCTTGCGCGAGAAGTTGTTTGGCGAAGGGCCGCGCTTGCCGGACATCCATCCGGGGGCGGGGTATCGGGATTTGGCGGGGTTGCGGCAGCAGGGGAAGAAAGTGGTGTCGGCGTGATGATCGTTCCCACGCGACCCGTGGGAATGCATCCCGGGACGCTCCGCGTCCCCAGCTCCAACAACGGACGCAGAGCGTCCATGGCGGCATTCCCACGCAGAGCGTGGGAACGATCAAATGAAGAGCCAGCCCAGCGGATCACCGCACGCTTTTGCCCATGAACAGGAGGTCACCCCATGAGCGTGCACGAACTCAAGCGTCCGCCCACCGCGGACAGCGCCGAATGGCAGGTCAAGGCGCCCCAGGCCCTGGAGCAGTTGCGCCACTGGGGCCAGGTCAGTCCGTTGCAAACCGCGTTGCGCCACAAGCGCCACGGCCAGTGGTTTGTCTGGCGCTGGATCGATGCGTTGCGCGATGTCGAGCGCCTGGCCGATGGCTTGCGCCAGCAAGGCTTTACCGAGGACTCGCGACTGGCCCTGAGCGGTGCTTTCGAGCCGGATCTGTTGCTGCTGGCGCTGGCTGCCCGGCATGTCGGCGGCGAAGTGCTGACGCTGCCCGACACCCTCGACCCCGAGTCACTGCACAAAGCGCTGTGGCGCAGCCGTCCCACCCACGCCTTTATTCAAGGACGACAAACCCGACAACTGTGGCTCAACCACGGCCAATCCCTGTTGAATTTCGCCGAACTGCTCGGCCCGGTGGAACCGCCGCAACGCCTGCGCCTCAGCCTCTCCGGCGCCCAGCTCTGGAGTGAAGAGGGCACCGAATGGCAAGACGGCCTGACGGTGGTGCTGGATCAATGGCTGGCCAGCGGCCAAGCCCTGGCCTTCCCGGAAAGCCCCGGCAGCGCCAGCCGCGATCGAAGGGAAGTGGCGCCGTCCGGGTTGCTGCTGTCCGCCGAACGCCTGCAACGCCTGGCCGATGAAATCGAAAGCCGTCTGGCCCCACCAAACACCTGGCGCCGACGCCTCTGCGACTGGGCCATCGCCCACCCGGAAAAACCGCTGCAACACCTGATCAAAAACCGCGTTCGCCGGCTGCTGGGCTTTCACAACCTGCATTTCATCTGGCAAGCCACCCGCAGCCCCGACGCCCCATCCGCGCCGACCTGGCTCGCCGAATTCAAACGGGATATCGCATGAGCTCGACCGATTCCATCCTGCAAGTCAGCGGTATTTCCCTGTCGTTCAAAGGCGTGAAGGCGATCAACGAGTTGTCCTTCGACGTACGCCGGGGCGAGATCTGCGCGCTGATCGGCCCCAACGGCGCCGGCAAGAGCTCGTTGCTGAACGTATTGAACGGCGTGTACCCGTTCGATGCCGGTTCGATTGTTTTCGAGCAACAGTCCTTCAAACGCATCGACCCGCTGACCGCCGCCCGCCGGGGCATCGGGCGCACGTTCCAGAACAACGCGCTGTTCAAGAAAATGAGCGTGATCGACAACATCCTCACCGGCCTGTCCCGGCACCTGCGCAGCAGCTTCATCGAACAAGCCCTGAACTTGCCCCGCGCCCGGCGAGAGGCGCAGGACTTCCGCCATCAAGCCCAGGGCATTCTCGAATTTCTGGAACTGCAGGCCCACCGCGATGTGCCGGTGGGCAATCTGTCCTATGGCCTGCAAAAGCGTGTGGAACTGGGCCGCGCCTTGATCGCCGGCCCGCGCCTGTTGCTGCTCGACGAACCCATGGCCGGTATGAACGCCGAAGAGAAGCAGGAAATGTCCCGTTTCATCGCCGACATCAACCGCGACCTCGGCACCACGGTGGTGTTGATCGAGCACGACATGAGTGTGGTCATGGGCCTGTCCGACCATGTCGTGGTGCTGGATTACGGACGCAAGGTCGGCGACGGCACGCCCGCGCAAGTGCAGGCCGATCCCGACGTGATCGCGGCGTATCTGGGAGTGGTGCACTGATGACGTTCTTCTTCGAAACCCTGCTCGGCGGCTTGCTCGCCGGCACCATGTATTCCCTGGTCGCCATTGGTTTTGTGCTGATCTACAAGGCCAGCGGCGTGTTCAATTTTGCCCAGGGCTCGATGCTGCTGTTCGCCGCGCTGACCTTTGTCAGCCTGCATGACCAAGGGGTGCCATTTGCGTTGGCGCTGTTGTTGACGGTGCTGGTGATGATCATCGGCGCGCTGTTGATCGAACGGCTGGTGCTGCGGCCCTTGGTCAACCGTTCTCAAATCACCTTGTTCATGGCCACGCTGGGGCTGTCGTTCATCATCGAAGGCCTGGCCCAGGGCTTGATGGGCTCGCAGGTGCGGGCGCTGGACCTGGGCATCGACGACGTACCGATTTTCATCGGCGGGATGATGGTCAGCCAGTTCGACCTGATCGCCGCCGCAGCCGCCATCGTGCTGGTGACGGTGCTGGCGCTGCTGTTCAACAAGACCCGGATCGGCGTGTCCCTGCGCGCCGTGGCGGATGACACCACTGCGGCGTTGTCGATCGGCATCAACCTCAACCGTATCTGGCAGATCGTCTGGGCCGTGGCCGGGGTGGTCGGGCTCGTCGCCGGGCTGCTCTGGGGCGCGCGGCAAGGGGTGCAGTTTTCCCTGTCGCTGGTGGTGCTCAAGGCCTTGCCGGTGTTGATCATCGGCGGCTTCACCTCGATTGGCGGGGCGATTGTCGGCGGGTTGATCGTCGGTGCGGCGGAGAACCTCGCCGAGGTCTACATCGGCCCCTTGATCGGCGGCGGCATCACCCCGTGGTTCGCTTACGTCCTGGCCCTGGCCTTCCTCTACATCCGTCCCGCCGGCCTGTTCGGCGAGCGCGCCATCGAGCGAGTCTGAACCCATGTCGATATCCCTTGCCCGTGAAACCGCGCCGTCGGTGCTGGTCCAGCGTCGTGTGCCATTCGGCTTGCTCGGCCTGTTATTGATCGCGTTTGTCATCGTGCCGCTGACCGGTAACGACTATTGGCTGAACGCAATCCTGATCCCGTTCCTGGTGCTGTCCCTGGCCGGGCTCGGCCTCAATTTGCTCACCGGTTATACCGGCCAGACCTCGGTCGGCGCGGCCGGGTTTATGGCGGTCGGCGCGTTTGCCACTTATGGTTTTCTGCTGCGCTTGCCTGAATTGGGTTTGCCGGTGGCGCTGCTCGGCGGCGGCTTGATCAGCGCTGTGGTGGGTTTCGTGTTTGGTTTGCCGAGTTCGCGGATCAAAGGTTTTTACCTGATGGTCACCACGTTGGCCGCGCAGTTCTTCCTCGAATGGCTGTTCGTCAAATTCCCCTGGTTCTACAACTACGGCTCATCCGGGACGATTTCCGCGCCGAAACTGGCGCTGTTCGGCCATGACCTGAACACGCCGGTCGGCCGTTACTGGCTGACCCTGACCACCGTGCTGCTGTTGACCTGGGTCGCGGTGAACCTGGTGAAAAGCCAGATCGGCCGCAACTGGATGGCGATCCGCGACATGGACACCGCCGCTGCGGTAATCGGCATCCCGGTGGTGCGCTACAAACACCTGGCGTTCGCCGTCAGCTCGTTCTACCTCGGCATCGCCGGGGCGCTGTGGGCCTTCGCGTATCTGGGCACCGCCAGCGCCAGCAGCTTCGATATCAATCGCTCGTTCCAGATCCTGTTCATCATCATTATCGGCGGCATGGGGGCAGCATCGCCGGCAACTTCGTCGGCGCGGCGTTTATCAGCCTGCTGCCGATCCTGCTCAGTCACGCCGGGCAAGCGTTGTTCGGTGGTTCGGTGGATGCCGGGCAACTGCAAAACCTGCAAAAAATCATCTTCGGCGTGCTGATCATTCTGTTCCTGATCAAGGAACCGGAGGGCTTGATCCGCCTGCTGGGTAACCTTCGTGAACGGCTGCGCCACTGGCCGCTGCGCTTCTGAATTCCTGACTGATTAGAGAGACAACATGCGTACATCCTTGAAACGTTCCTTGCTCGGCGCGGCCCTGACACTGGCAGTGTTCAGCAGTACGGTGCCGCTGGCCCAAGCCTCGCCGGACCAGCAATTCTTCCCTTTGGCCACCTACCGCGTCGGCGCCTACGCCTCCAGCGGCGTGCAGGTGTGGGCCGGGATGCTCGATTACCTGAACTACATCAACGAGGTGGAAGGCGGGATCAATGGCGTGAAACTGGTCTGGCAGGAATGCGAGACCGAGTGGACGGCGGAGAAGGGCATCGAGTGCTACGAGCGCTTCAAGAACGGCCTGGACGGCGCGCCGGTGGCGATCTATTCCCCCAACGGCGCCCCGGCGGCGTATGCCCTGAGCGAGCGGGCCGAGGTCGACAAGATCCCGCTGATCACCCTCGGCTACGGTCGCACCGAAGCCACCGACGGCACGGTGTTCCCCTACAACTTCCCGGTGATGCTGACCTTCTACAGCGAGGCCTCCAGCCTGATCAACTACATCGCCCAGCGCGAGGGCGGCTTCGACAAACTCAAGGGCAAGAAGATTGCCACGGTCTACCACGACTCGGCTTACGGGCGCGAAACCCTGGGGCCGCTGAAACTGTTGGCTGAGAAGTACGGCTTCGAGAACATCCAGATTCCGGTCGCGGACCCGGGCAACGAACAGTCGTCGCAATGGCGGCAGATTCGCCAGGTCAACCCGGATTGGGTGTTCCTGCGCACCTGGGGCGTTTCCACGCCAGTGGCGGTCAAGACCGCTGCCCGTTTCGGCTTCCCGGTGGACCATATCGTCGGCGACATCTGGGCCAGTTCCAGCGAAGACGTATTGCCCGCAGGCGCCGCCGCCAAAGGTTATCTGGCGCTGACGCCATACCCGGCCGGCACCGATTTCGAGATCCACAAACGGCTCAAGCAATACATCCTCGACAAGGGCAAGAGCGACCTCAAGGATCTGAAGAATTTCGGCAGCGTCTACTACAACTCCGGGCTGGTGAACGCGGCGGTGATGGTCGAAGCGATCCGCACCGCCCAAGGCAAATTCGGCAAGCGCCCGCTGAATGGCGAGGAAGGGCGCTGGGGCCTCGAGCACTTGAACATCGACGATGCGCGGCTCAAGGACATGGGCTACTTCGGGCTGATGCAGAACCTCAAGTTGTCCTGCAAGGATCACGAGGGCGGCGGTTCGGCGCGGGTGCAGCAGTGGGATGGCGCCAACTGGACGCTGATCAGCGACTGGATCCCCGGCGGATCGCGCCTTGCTGCGGCCGTTGATCGATGAAAAATCCGCAGCGTTCGCCAAGGAAAAAGGCCTGACGCCACGCACCTGCACCGGGGATGAATAAGCCATGAGCCACGCCGCCAGCGACATCGCCGCCCATGACCTGTTGCAGGTCAAGGACATCGAAGTGATCTACGACGGCGCGATCCTGGCGGTGGCCGGGGTCTCGCTGTCAGTGCCCAAGGGTGGCATCGTTGCGTTGCTCGGGGCTAACGGCGCCGGTAAAAGCACCACGCTCAAGGCTATTTCCGGGCTGGTGCGGGCCGAGCGGGCAGAGGTCAGTCGCGGCAGCATCGCGTTTTTCGGGCGCGATCTGGACGGGGTTGATCCGAGCGTGCGGGTGAGCCTGGGCATGGTGCATGTGCTGGAGGGGCGGCACGTATTCCCGCAACTGACGGTGGAGGACAACCTGCGCAGCGGAGGGTTTGTCCGGCGTTTGAGCCGCCAGGACATGGCCCGGGACCTGGAGCGCATCTACGCCTGGTTCCCAAGGCTGAAAACCAAGCGCAAGACCCAGGCCGGGTTGACCTCCGGTGGCGAGCAGCAGATGGTCGCCATCGGTCGGGCGCTGATGACGCGTCCTACTTTGGTACTGCTTGATGAACCTTCCATGGGTTTGGCGCCTATTATCGTCCAGGAGATTTTCGAGATCGTCGCCCAGCTCAATCGCGACGAGCAGGTGAGCTTCCTGATTGCCGAGCAAAACATTAATGTGGCGCTCAAGTACGCGTCCCAGGCTTATGTGCTCGACACGGGGCGGGTGGTGTTGTCCGGCAGCGCTGAAGAGCTGCTGGCTCGGGGCGATTTGCACGATTTCTATTTAGGCAAACACTGACCGTGAGAATGCGATGAACCAAACCCCCAGCGGACAGGCGACCGACGCCATCCGCCATGCAGACATCCTGATCATTGGCGGCGGGCTCAGCGGCGCGATGCTGGCGGCGCAGTTATTGCGTTTGCCCGGCCAGCGGTCGTTGCTGGTGATCGAACCCCGCGCGGAACTGGGCCGGGGCGAGGCGTACAGCGCGGTCGAGTTGGGCCACACGCTGAACGGCAACGCGGCGCGGATGAGCGTCGACCCGGACAACGCCGATGACCTGACCCAATGGCTGACGGATTACATCGCGGCCGGTGGCTGGCCGGAGTCGGACCAGCAGCATGTGCCGATCAGCGAGTTGTTCCCGCCTCGGGGGATTTTCGGCTTGTACGTGCAGCAGCGGTTGGCGGAAGCACAAGCGGTGGGGGCGGTGAACGGTTCTTCGGTTGAGCATGTACGGGCGGAGGTGGTGGATCTGCAAACCATCGACGATTCCGTGCGACTGACCTTGAGCGACGGTCAACGCTTGCAGGGCGCGTTTGCGGTGCTGGCCACGGGGATGTTCCCTGCCGCACGCACGCCGCAGACCGAGTCCAGCGGTTTGAACGCGGCAGCGCTGGACCCATGGGATGTGGCGGCCATGCGGCAACTCGATCCGCAATCCACGGTGCTGATCATCGGCTCGGGCCTGACCATGGTCGACGCGGTGGTGTCCCTGGAACAGGCCGGGCATCGCGGGCCGATCGAAGTGTTTTCCCGGCATGGGCTGCTGCCGCATGTCCGGCGTCAGCCACCGGCGTGGGTGGATTTTCTGGCCGAGGATCACAGCATTCGAACCCCGCGCCAGTTGGTGCGCGAGTTGCGCCGGCATTGCCGGGACGCTATCGCCCAAGGCATCGACTGGCAATCGCCGCTCGACACGGTGCGGGCGCATATCGGCCGGTTATGGAATCAGGCGACGGACGCGCAACGTCGGCAGTTTGTGCGGCATGTGCGGCCGTGGTGGGAAAGTCATCACCATCGCTCGCCGCCGTTGAGCGCGGAACTGGTGGAACGGCTGCACGGGGAAGGGCGGTTGCGGATTCAGGCGGCCTCGTTCAAGGGGCTGGAACCTTCGCTGAACACTGAAGTGAGGATTCGCATTCGGCGCCGTGGCGAAGCGGAAACCGTGGTGGTCAGCGGCGCGGCGCTGATCAACTCCAGTGGCATCGAATACGACTGGCGGCGAGTCGCGCGTCCGTTACCGCAGCAGTTGCTGGCGCGTGGGCTGATCAAACCGGGACCGTTGGCGCTGGGGATTGCGGCGGCGGTGGATGGTGCGGTGCTGGACGCCGACGGGCAGGTCGCCCAACGGCTGTTCGCCATGGGCCCGCCGTTGCGGGGCATGTGGTGGGAGAGCACGGCGGTGACGGATGTGGCGAGCCAGGCGAAGGCGTTGGCAATGCGGCTGGCGGAAGACACAAAAAAACTCTCATAAGAGAGTTCTGAAATAAATGAGTACTTGTGGCGAGGGGGTTTACCCCCGTTCGGCTGCGAAGCAGTCGCAGAACCACGCAACTCGGTGTCACATGAAAAAAAGCAGGGGGCCGCTGCGCGACCCAACGGGGGCAAGCCCCCTCGCCACAAAAGCCCCCTGTTATACGAGACTCAAGCATCAATCCGCTGATACTTCGAACCGAACTCAGGACGGTTTTCCGCGACGTAGAGTTTGGCTTGCTCGGCGTTCTGTTGCAGGTTGACGCTGCCTTTGCGTTCAGTGTCGATGCCGACGGTGTTGACGTTCTGGCTGGCTGGATGGCCGACTTTCACGGCGGCAACGGCTTGTGGTGCTGCGTAAGCCGACGTGGCGCCAAGGACGGTAAGGGCGAAGGTAAGACCGATGAGGCTTTTCATGATGTTGCTCCAGAGAGTGGGAAGAAGTTGTCGCCACTCTAGTGCTGGAGCGTGGCGATGAAAAAACACCATTAGGCATAGTCGATATCGAGAGCGTTGATCCCGCGTGTCACCCCCGTGGGAGCAGGCCTGGTCCCACCGATCAATAGCGCTGATATTTCGAACCGAACTCCGGACGGTTTTCCGCCACCACCAAACCGCCGCACACTGCGTTGCTCGGGCTGATCAGCGCAACCCTTTCGCGCAGTTCCTGCAAACGATCGGCACCACCTTCGGCCACGCGATTCTGTTGCAGCCGATCCGAACCGCCTTGGGCCAGCAGTGGCTGAGTCGGGGTTTGGGACACGGTTGGGGTGTTGGCCGAAGCCAGGTTCGACAGACCGAGGCCGCCAACCAGTGCCAGACCGAGTGCCAGGGACGAGACTTTCGAGAAATTGAGCATGGGTGATTCTCCGTGGGTTTAAGTTGAGTGAGTCAGTAGCGCCGAGTGGGTCAGTGCTATCGGGTGGTCACAGTTAAACGCCAGGGTGTATCGCTGATGTGTGCTGCAACGCCGCGAAATCGGTGGATTCGTATCTGGCGCGGGTGCTTATACAGACGGATACAAAACGCCCTTCATGACGGCTCGCCGAGCAATTCCACCGGATAGGAGAACACGTAGCCTTCGCTGCGCACGGTCTTGATGTAGGTCGGTTCCCGGGAGTCATCCAGCAGCCGCTGGCGCAGCCGGCTCACCAGCAAATCGATGGAGCGGTCGAACAGGTCGGCATCGCGGCCCTGGGTCAGGTTGAGCAACTGGTCACGGCTGAGCACCCGTTGCGGGTGGTCGAGGAACACACGCAGCAGGCGGTATTCGGCGCCGCTGAGGGCGACCATGGTGTCGTCTTCGTCGAGCAAGTGGCGGGCGCTGGTGTCCAGGCGCCAGCGGCCAAAACCCAGGAGGCGGCCGGTTTCGGTGATCAGCAGGTTCGGTGGCAACATGCGGGTGCGGCGCAGCACGGCGTTGATCCGCGCCAGCAGTTCGCGGGCAGCGAAGGGTTTGGTCAGGTAATCGTCGGCGCCCATTTCCAGGCCGAGGATGCGGTCGGTTTCATCGTTGCGGGCGGTGAGCATCAGGATCGGCGTGGCTTTGTGCTTGCCCGAGCGCAATTCGCGGCACAGCACCAGGCCGTCGTCGCCGGGCATCATGAGGTCGAGCACGATCAGGTCGACCTGATTGGTTTCCAGGAAATGCCGCATCTGCCGGCCGTCGGCGACCACGGTGGTGCGCAGGCCGTTTTTCTTCAGGTAATTGCCGACCAGTTCACGGATCTCGCGATCGTCGTCGACAATCAGGATGTGGTTCACATGTTCCATTGCCCAACCCTCTTGTTATTCGCACGTTGGCATTCTAGGGAGCGACGGTCGGCTTGCCCATGGGCTTTGTATCGCACTGTATCCAGAGCCCTGTTTGACACCTTGCGCCTTAATAAACGGGCTTTTACGACACATGGCAGATACCTCGGGGCGGTTCAATGGGATCCATCGAGCCAAGGCGACTGACCTCGCAACGCTCTTCACTGGCAACCCTGAGGAAATCACCATGACCTGGAACACACTCGCTACAGCCAGTCTCTTCGCGGTCCTGAACGTTGCAGCCTTTTCGGCCCATGCCGATGTTAAAACCACTGAGCCCGTGGCGGCCAGCGCCAGCACCCTCAAAGCCGACCCGTTCGGCGCGTTGAAGCACGTCAATGCCGGGTTGCTGAACGTGGCGTACGCCGAGGTTGGCCCGGCGGACGGTCCGGTGGTGATTCTGCTGCACGGCTGGCCCTACGACATTCACAGCTACAGCGCCGTGGCGCCGTTGCTGGCGGCCAAGGGTTACCGGGTGTTGATCCCCTATGCGCGCGGCTACGGCGATACGCATTTCCTGTCGGACAAGACCCCGCGCAACGGCCAGCCCGCTGCGTTGGCCAGTGATGTCATCGACTTCATGGATGCGCTGAAGATCAAGAAAGCCGTGCTGGGTGGCTACGACTGGGGTGCGCGCTCGGCGGACATCGTCGCGGCGCTGTGGCCGGAGCGGGTTGAGGCGTTGGTGGCGGTGAGTGGCTACCTGATCGGTAACCAGGCCGCAGGCAAGAATCCATTGCCGCCCAAGGCCGAATTGCAATGGTGGTATCAGTTCTACTTCGCCACCGAGCGCGGCGAGGCCGGTTACGCGAAGAACCGCCACGACTTCGCCAAGCTGATCTGGCAAACCGCCTCGCCAAAATGGTCCTTCGACGACGCCACCTTCGACCGCAGCGCGTCGGCGCTGGACAACCCGGATCATGTGGCGATCACGGTATTCAATTACCGCTGGCGCCTGGGTATCGTCCAGGGCGAACCGCAATATGAAGCGCTGGAACAGCGACTGGCCAAGGCGCCCAACATCAGCGTGCCGACCATCACCCTGGAGGGCGACGCCAACGGCGCACCGCACCCGGCAGCCGAAGATTACGCCAAGCGTTTTACCGGCAAGTATGAGTACCGGTTGATCAATGGCGGTATCGGCCACAATTTGCCGCAGGAAGATCCGCAGGCCTTTGCCAAAGCGGTGATTGATGCGGATCACCTGTGACGCATTAATCGTTCCCACGCTCTGCGTGGGAATGCCTCGACGGACGCTCTGCGTCCGTATATGGACTCCTCCTCGTTGGGAAGCTTCCTTCGCTTTGGCGCCCGTGCCGACTGCACACGTATATTCGGCCTCTGGATACAGCATCGTTTCGATGCAGGGCCATGATGGGCTATTCGCGCGCCGGCTCCCAATCGCTTCTACGTGCTTCGCGCACTTGGACGCTTGAGGGGTTTGCCGACGCCGGTTCGACCGGTTTGCCATCGTTAGGGTTGCTTCGCAATCGTGGTAGGCAGTTTTTACTCGTTGGCGTTTAAGTCTGTGGGTCAGGCTGCGGCCCTGTCCGGTTGGTAATCAGTGTCATTGCGCAGCATTGCCCAAGCCATGCGTGCAGTTTTGTTGGCCAGCGCGATAGCGGCCACATTGGGATGTGATCGCTCGGCCAAACGGACGGCCCACTGGCTGAGCCGGTCGTCTTTGGATTTGGCCGTGCGCAGTGCTGATCGAGCACCATGGACCATCAACGTTCGCAAATAGGCATCTCCTCGTTTGCTTATGCCAAGTAATCGGTCCTTTCCGCCAGAACTGTGTTGTCTGGGTGTCAGCCCTAGTGAGGCCGCCAATTGTCGGCCATTGGCAAACTGGCGGGCATCACCGATAGCGGCGATGAGCGCGGTAGCGATCATTGGGCCTACACCGCGTAACTGCTGCAAGCGGACGGCCGTTGGTTCACTTGCCGCGATTGCAGATATCTCGCCATTGAGTTCGCTCACGCGCTCGTCAAGTGCGCGTAGGTCGTCCCACAAGCCATTCAGCAGACGACGAAAGCGTGCCGTCAAACCGTTATCTGCATCTTCCAGCCAGCAAGGTATTGCGCGACGCAGCATCAGTAATTCCTTCGGCGCAACGAGGCCGTACTCGGCGATCAGCCCACGAATCTGATTGGCTTTGGCCGTGCGCTGTTCGATTAAGCCGGCCCGGATGCGATGCGTCGCCTGAATATCCTGTTGTTCGATGGTCTTGACGGCGACGAAGCGCATGCTGGGGCGGCTCATGGCTTCGCAGATCGCCTCGGCATCGTTGGCGTCGTTCTTGTTGCTCTTGACGTACGGTTTGACGAACTGCGGCGCGATCAGCTTCACCCGAAATCCGCGTGCTTGTAGTTGCCGCGCCCAATGGTGCGCACCACCGCAACTTTCCATGCCGATCTCACAGCCGGGTTCGATCTTTTCCAGCACCGTTTGCAGCCAGCGATCGCGCGATAAACGCTGCCGCCAGACGGGTAGCTCATGACAATCCACGCCGTGGATCTGAAACACGTTCTTGGCCAGGTCGACCCCAATTCGCATAAGCTTCATGTGTGGACTCCTTCTCACCGTTGACTGTGGTTCGCACTTTCAGTCTGGCACTCAAGATGCCGAAGTGAGGAGGAGTCCATCCCATTGCTTCTGGGACGCGGAGCGTCCCGGGCTGCATTCCCACGCAGAGCGTGGGAACGATCAACGTTACGGTTTACATCAGGTTAATCACGCAACTACTTGATAACACGGCACATAGGCCGCGCCGCCCGGCAGTTTCATCCGGTGCTGGGCGACGAAGGCCTTGAGCAGTTGATCCAGCGGTTGCATCACCGCTGCGTCGCCACGGATCTGGTATGGCCCGTGTTCTTCGATCAGGCGGATGCCCTTGTCCTTGACGTTGCCGGCGACGATGCCGGAGAACGCGCGGCGCAGGTTGGCCGCCAGTTCGTGGGCCGGCAGGCTGCGGCTCAGTTGCAGGCTGGCCATGTTTTCATGGGTCGGGTCGAATGGGCGCTGGAAGCCTTCGTCGATCTTCAACAGCCAGTTGAAGTGGAACGCGTCGTTGCGCTCGCGGCGGAACTGCTTGACCTCTTTGAGCCCGGCCGTCATGTGCCGCGCCACTTCCGCCGGGTCGTCGATGATGATGGTGTAGTGCTGTTTCGCGGCGTCACCCAGGGTGGCGCCGACGAAGGCGTCCAGTTGTTCCAGGTACGGCGCCGCATGTTTCGGCCCGGTCAGGACCACCGGGAACGGCAGGCCTTTGTTGTCCGGGTGCATCAGAATGCCCAGCAGGTACAGGAACTCTTCGGCGGTACCGGCGCCGCCCGGGAAGATGATGATGCCGTGGCCGACGCGGACGAAGGCTTCCAGGCGTTTTTCGATGTCCGGCAGGATCACCAATTCATTGACGATCGGGTTCGGCGCTTCGGCCGCGATGATCCCCGGCTCGGTCAGGCCCAGGTAACGGCCGCCGTGGATGCGCTGCTTGGCGTGGGCAATGGTCGCGCCTTTCATCGGGCCTTTCATCACGCCGGGGCCGCAACCGGTGCAGATGTCCAGGCTACGCAGGCCCAGTTCGTGGCCGACTTTCTTGGTGTATTTGTATTCTTCGGTGTTGATCGAGTGGCCACCCCAGCACACCACGATCTTCGGCTCCACGCCAGGGCGCAGGGTGCGGGCGTTGCGCAGCAGGTGGAAGACGTAGTCGCTGATGCCTTGCGAGGTGCTCAGGTCGATGCGCTGGGCGTCGAGTTCGTTTTCGGTGTAGACGATGTCGCGCAGGGCGCTGAACAGCATTTCCCGGGTGCTGGCGATCATTTCGCCGTCGACGAAGGCGTCGGCCGGGGCGTTCAGCAGTTCCAGGCGTACGCCACGGTCCTGTTGGTGAATGCGGATTTCGAAGTCCTTGTAGGCTTCGAGGATGGTCTTGGCGTTATCAACGTGGGCGCCGGTGTTGAGGATGGCCAGGGCGCATTGGCGGAACAGGGTGTAGGTGCTGCCGGAACCGGCTTCGCTCAATTGCTGAACTTCACGTTGGGACAGGGTTTCCAGGCTGCCTTTAGGGCTGACCGAGGCATTGATTACTTGACGTTGGGACATTCAATGATCCTTAAAACGATGCCATTCATACAGGAGGAGCGATTGGCATCCGAATAATATGTATCCATGAAAGAAGATGGCACGAACTGCGCAGTCTCGCCATGTTCCCCGTTTGACGATGGAAAGATGAAAAGGAGCCCCAGCATAGCTAAATCCCCCGCAGAGGCGATAATGCCCCGCACTCTTTTCGCTCACTGATTCAAGGACGCTAGCCACTATGTTCGAAATCCAGCCGATGAATGCCGAAACCTTTCGTCGTCAGACCCGGCGCAGCACGGTGATCATCGCCCTGATTTTCCTGGCGCTGGCGATGGTGCTGTCGACGGCGGCGGTGGCGCTGTTCGGTGAGCCGGGCGGCGACAACCTGCGCTTTAACGTCGGCGGCGTGTTTGTCGCGGTGCTGCTGATGGCGGCGCTGATGCGTGGCCGGTTCTGGCACGAGGCGTGGATGGCACCGGCCGTATACGGCTGGCGGCTCAAGCGCAGCCTGATGAGCGTGACCAATGTCATGCATCAGGTGACGGCGGCGGTTGAGAAGGATGATCCGGACGCCATGAAGCTGCTGCGTTTCTATCACCTGGGGCTGCACCAGATGCATGAACTGGACGCCAACTCCAGCGACCACAGCCAGTTGGTTCGCGAGATGGACCGGCACAAGGAGCGAATGGAAGCCCTGGGCCTCGACACTGACCAGACCCGACTGGATCCGGCCTGGCTGGAGGCGCTGAAGCAGACCCGGCGGTAATGGCTATAGTGTCGTCAGCGATCAGGAAGCATCGCCTTTTTATAAGAATGCAGGGAATGTCATGGGACAACCGTCCGTAAAAGTTCGTATCGAAGCCCTTCAGTCCACGCCGTCGATATCGGCCGAGCAGGTCGAGGCGAAGCTCAAGGTGCGTTATGCCGTGGTGCTGCTGGTGGCGGTGTGCCTGTCCATGGCGGCGATTGCGATCTGGGAGGCCTGGAACTCGCGGCAGTACCACTTGCATGACAAGGAAGTGGCGATGTCCAACCTGGCGCAGACCCTGGCGGCCGAGGCGCAGTCGACGGTCAAGCAGGCCGACACGTTGCTCTTTTCCCTGGTGGACCGTCTCGAAAATGACGGTGTGGGGCCGGCGCAACTGCCGCGACTGCAACGTTTGCTCAGTGCCCAGCGCCAGGAATTGACGCAACTGCATGGCTTGTTCATCTTCGATGAAAACGGCCACTGGCTGGCCAACTCCAATGGCGCCAATGTGCCGGACGCCAATAACTCTGACCGCGAATACTTCATCTTCCATCGCGACCATCCCGACCGTGGCCCGCATATCGGCCCGTCGATCAAGAGCCGCTCGACCGATGAATGGATCATGACCGTGTCGCGCAGGCTCAATCATCCCGACGGCCGTTTCGCCGGCGTGGCGGTGGCGACGATTTATCTCACGCACTTCCTGTCGCTGTACGACAGCATCGACATGGGCCAAAACGGTGCCATCAACCTGATGGCCGACAACGGCACGATCATCGTGCGTCGCCCCTTCCGGGAAACCGACATCGGCACCAGTGTCGCCAATGGGCCGTTGTTTACCCAACTGCTGCCCCATGCCAGTTTCGGCACGGCGACCATCAAGTCGGTGGTCGATGGTGTCGAACGGGTCTTGGGTTTCCGCCGGGTCAGCGGCTATCCGATGGTGGTGTCCGCCGCCCTGAACAAGCAAGAGGTGCTGGGCGCCTGGCGCCAGGAGTCGTTGAACACGGCGGCAATTGTCACGTTGCTGTTGAGCTTTCTCGGCGCGCTCGGTTACCGGCTGATTCGCGTGATGCGCCAGCAGAATCACATTCAAAGCGAGTTGCTCGGCGCCCAGGAAAAACTCCTGGAGGTCAATCGCAGCCTGGAGCTGCTGGCCCTGGAAGATGCGCTGACCGGGCTGGCCAATCGACGTCAGTTCGATATTTTCATGGTGGCGGAGATGGGCCGCGCCCGGCGCAGCCAGAACGGGTTGGCGTTGCTGATGATCGATGTCGATCACTTCAAACTGTTCAATGATCACTACGGGCATGTGGCGGGCGATGTGTGCTTGCGCAAGATCAGCGCGATCATCACCGAAAACATCAACCGCCCCGGCGACCTCGCGGTGCGTTATGGCGGCGAAGAGTTTGCCGTGGTGTTGCCCGGCACTGACTATGTCGGTGCCTTCCTGGTGGCGGAGAAAATCCGCCGTGCGGTACAGCTGGCGGGCATCGAGCACAGTGAAAGTGCCGAAGGCATGGTGACGGTCAGCCTGGGTGTCTGCGCCTACGACCCGGCCTCGCAAGCCACGCCTGACGACCTGGTCGGTGCGGCGGACAAGGCGTTATACGTGGCCAAGGCCAGTGGTCGGAATATGAGCGTGATTGCCAACTGAGATCGGGCAAAGCAGTGACGGCAGAACCGTAGGAGCAAAGCTTGCTCGCGATGCGGCCACTGCGGTCTGCCTGGGGATCCATGTTGACCGTGCCAGCGCCATCGCGGGCAAGCCTTGCTCCTACAAGGACGGTGTCGTTCGACGCAATCTCCACAAGCGTATCAACCGCACATACACCACCACGTTAATCGCCAGAACCACGCTGCCCAGCGCCAGTTGAATCGTCGGGGTCAGCCCGGCCGGATAGATGACCGGCAACACGTAATGTTCGATGAAACCGCCACCATAAACCGTTTGCCCAGCCGCCTCGCGCATCAGGTTTTCCCAATAGGTCAGCGGGCAGGTCAGGTGAAAGACTTCCACGATCACGCCCCACGTAGCGGCGGGTACGTGCCACCAGATCAGCGGGCGCCATTTGAGCACCAGCAGCCCGCCGAACAGCACGAACAGAATGAACAACAAGTGAAACAGCACCAGCCCGTCGGCGGCGATTCGGTAAAGCATGTCGACTCCCTGACTCTTCAAGTGAATGGCGCCATGTTACTCGGGCCGGTGGCCTGCGCTCCATCAATTCAGAGTGGGCGCCACAAGTGCGCAAGATTGTTCAAGCCTTCGGCCGCGTCTGCTGGCACAGTCGGCGGTCTTTCCCCAGGTTGTAGAGCGTTATGTCGAACTCACTCATGCCGCGCAGCGCCTTTTTGCGTGGCGCGGCGGCGATCATGCCGTTGTCCCTGGCCACCGCGCCGTGGGGGCTGTTGGCCGGCTCCATGGCCATCGAGGCCAACCTCACGCCGCTGCAAGGCCAGGGCTTGTCGAGCATCGTGTTTGCCGGTGCCGCGCAACTGGTGGCCATCGGCATGCTCAAGGGCGGTGCCGGGGTCTTTTCGATTCTGCTGACCACGTTGCTGCTGACCTCCCAGCACTTGCTGTACGGGATGAGCATGCGTTCGGTGATTTCACCGTTGCCGGGTCGCTGGCGGGTGGGCTTGGGCTTTCTGCTCACCGATGAGCTGTTCGCCCTGACCAGCCAGCACGACAAGCAACAGTTCAATCGCTGGTACGCCCTGGGCGTGGGGTTGACGTTCTACATCGCCTGGAACCTGTTCACCCTGGCCGGCATCGTCCTGGGCAGCAGCATTCCGGGGCTGGAGCATCTGGGCCTGGACTTCTCCATCGCCGCGACCTTCATCGCCCTGATCACCCCGGTGGTGCGCAATGTGCCGACGGTGGTGTGCGTGGCGGTGTCGCTGTTCTGTTCGGTGCTGTTCAGCTATTGGCAATGGGGCTCGGCCCTGGTGCTGTCGGGGCTGGCGGGCATGACCGCCGGGTTTATCTGCAACAAGCTGTATCGGGAGCACACATGATCGTTTGGGCAGTGATTATCGGCATGGGCGTGTTGGTGTTTTTGAACCGCTATGTGTTCCTCGAACCGCGCTTGCCGGTGCGGTTGAGCAGCAATGCGCGGCAATTTCTCGGGTTCGCGGTGCCGGGCATGCTCACGGCGATCTGCGGGCCGATTGTGTTCATGCCCGACAAACAATTGAACCTGCAATGGGACAACCCGTACCTGCTCAGCTCGCTAGTGGCGGTGGGGCTGGTGATCTACACGCGCAGTACGTTGCTCAGCATGCTGTTGAGCATGGGCTTCTTCTTTTTGCTGCGCTGGTGGCTGTGAGCCGGGCGGGCGGAATTGTTCTACGCTTGAAGTTGATTTCCCTTCAGGAAGAGAGGTGGACATGACAACCGAACCCAAGCAGCCGGACATGGATGAAGACGCGGACGAACCGAGCGAAGAAGAGATCAAGCGGCAACGGCGTTCAACGCCGGACTGGAAGCATCCGGATGATGGCAAGGAATTGTCTGATCGGGATGTGGAGAGGCCGCTAAAACCTTAAGAAAGCTCAAAAGATCGCAGCCTTCGGCAGCCCCTACGCAATGGTGGGGGCCGACGAAGGCTGCGATCTTTTTTGCACCGATGCTTTAAATCGCCTCATTCCAGCGAATCTGCGTAATACCTAATTGCTGAGCTTTATCGCGCGCCGTTTCGAGGCTCGCGTGGGAGGCAATCTTGCGTTCTGATTCGGGATAAGCATGAGCAGAAGCCGAATGGATGGCTTCCACATCGGAAAACCCCACCGCCAATTTGAAAAAGTGTTGTCGCACACCGTCAAGCAGGTAATGCACGGCATAAGGGACAAGTTCGCTCATGTATTCCTTTTTGGAGCCAGCCAGGCCATCGGCTTAGTCGTTGAGCGGGAATTCAGAGAGATCTGCGGTGCCAGCGTCATGCAGAAATAGGGGCGCCTGAAAAACAAGAGGCCAGGTCGGCCTCATTGTTCAGAGTGTTTGCAGGGCGGGTTCGTTCAGTTCTTCTGCCGTATGACCCGCCAGCGAGGCTTCAGGCGTCTTCCAAATGAGGGAAGTCGGGGTGGGCGGCGCGATAACCGAGGGTCTTGTCGATCCAGGCGTTGACTTCATTGACCATCACCGGCGGCTTGCCCGGATAGCTTTGCAGCGTGGCGCGCAGAATGCGTTCGATATTGACGACCGCGTGCAGGTTTCGAGTCTTTATGTAATTGCCGATAAAGCAGTTGAGTTGCAAGTGTTCTGTCATTGACAGATAGACACAGTCCAGCCCATCGACTTGTTTGATTGCAAAATCGTCGCGCAACTTATTTCTCTGCAAAGTGTGTAAAAGTTGTAGGGATTTCCTGAGGTTGTTGACTCTTCGGTCAACCGGGCATGCTTATGGAAATGCGGCGCGCATGCTATCTGTAGTCCTGTTAAATGTATGTATGACGGTTGGAATGTCAGACCGGCGGTTGTGCGTCAATTGGCCGCGAATATATAAGTGTCTCGCGCTTGAAACACTGAATGTAACGTTTGAGCGTCTGGGTTATATAGGCAACTTTTTAGTAAGGGAATTAAAAGACGCTGGATAACCCTCAAGGCACCTCGTCAATCAACGTTGCGCCCTGGTTTCGAACATTACCCACCGCTTTGCCGACCCTGTGCCACTGAAAACGGTCGCTGGTTTCACCTTGCCACAACACCATCTGTTCGGCGCGCTCCCTGGGCGTCGCCGGGTCGAGCCATTCCCGCGCCAGCTCCGCCGACAACACGACCGGTCGCCGGTCGTGGACGTCAAGCAGGCCGCCCTCAGCGTCGGCGGTAATGATCACAAAACCGTCGTCGCCCCGAGGCTCGGCACCGGCGGCCGGGAACTGGCCGATCGCCGCGCAGTAAATCGGCGTGTGGTCGCGGTGGCGAATCAGCCACGGCTGGCGCGTCGAATCCCCGGCATCGACCCATTCAAACCAGTTGTCGATCGGGCAAATGGAGCGGTGCGGCCAGATCGCCCGGAAGAACGGGCCGTGGGCGACTTTCTCGACCCGGGCGTTAATCGGCGCCGCGCGATCCTTCGCCCAGTGCGGCCGCCAACCCCAGCGCACGTTGTCGGCATGCAACCCGTCGTTTTGCAGGTGAAACAGCGCCAGTTGGGTGGTCGGCGCGGCGTTATAACGGGCCAGCGGTTCATCGCCGACGTGGTTGATCAACGCGTCGGGGATGCTCAACACCGCCACGAAATCGTGAATGCCCCGGTACTGCGACAGGCGTCCGCACATCGACTGAACCTCCCAGTGGAGATTTCAGCTTAGATGACATGGGCGCGCTGCAACTCGGTCAGCGACAAGGCTTTGAGCTGCGCCAGCAGCGGATCGCGACGATCGCGGGGATGGGCCAGGTCCACGGCCAATTCCTGACGAATGCTGCTGGGCCGATTGTCCATCACCAACACCCGGTCGCTCAGGTACAACGCTTCGTCGACATCGTGGGTCACCAGCAGCAGGGCGATGGCGTGGCGCTCGGCCAGTTGCAACAGCAGGTCCTGGAGTTTCATCCGGGTGAAGGCGTCCACCGCGCTGAACGGTTCGTCCAGCAACAACACGTGCGGGCGCGAATACAGCCCGCGCGCGATGGCCACCCGTTGCGCCATGCCACCAGACAAGGCCTTGGGCAGCGCCTGGGCGAAACCGCCGAGGCCGACTTCTTCGATCAGTTGCGCGACCCAGGCCTTGTCGTAATGGCTGTCGGCGCTGAAACCGATGTTCTGCTCCACCGTCAGCCACGGCATCAGGCGCGGTTCCTGAAACACGAACGCCACTTCACCGGTGTTGTTTTTCAACTCGCCCTGAAAGTCCTTTTCCAGCCCGGCGACGATCCGCAGCAAGGTGCTTTTGCCGCAACCGCTGGGGCCGAGCAGGCTGACGGTTTCCCGGGCTTTCAATTGCAGGTGGATGTTCTTCAGCACGGTGGTGCTGGCGAAGGTTTTACGCTCCACGCGGATGTCCAGCAGGTGTTCGGTCATGCCTCAATCCTCCGCGCTTTGGCCGTTGAAGGTGTCGCGCCAGGCCAGGAAACGTGTCTCCAGGCTGGCGAGGATGCCGTCGCTGAGTTTGCCCAGCACCGCCAACACGATGATCGCGGCGAGCACGATGTCCGGGCGCGAGGTTTCGCGGCCGTCGCTGAGCAAATAACCGAGGCCTTTGGTCGCGGCGATCAGTTCGGCGGCCACCAGGAACATCCAGGCCAGGCTCATGCCGCTGCGCAACCCGGTGAACAGGCCGGGCAGGGCGGCGGGCAGCAAAATCCGCCGTACCAGCCGCGCCCGGCTGAAGCCGTACATTTGCCCGACTTCCACCAGTTTGCGGTCGATGTCGCGGATCGCGGCGACGCCGTTGAGGTACACCGGGAAGAAGGCGCCGATGGCGATCAGGACAATCTTCGAGGTCTCGTCGATGCCCAGCCATAGCAGCAACAACGGCACCCAGGCCAGGCTCGGAATTGAACGCAGGCCGGCGAAGGTCGGCTCCAGATAAGCTTCGGCTTCGCGGCTCAAACCGACCCACGCGGCAAACACCAGGGCCAGGCTGGCGCCGATGGCGAAACCCAGCAGCACCCGCAACAGACTGGCGCTGATGTGTTTCCACAGCGCGCCTTCAGCCAAGTCGCGCAGGGTCAGGGCGACTTCGCTGGGGGCGGGCATTTGGTAGGAGGGGAGCCAGCCGATGCGCACGACCAGTTCCAGGATGAGGATGATCGCAATCGGTAGGGCCAGACCTTTGAGGCGCAGTTTCCAGGCGTTGTTCAGGCGTCGTGGTTCAGGTAGCGCCAAGTGCGCGGGGAGGTCTTTGCTTTTGCTGGTCATGGGGTTCTCCAGACAGATCACAGCCCCTTGTAGGAGCGAGGCTTGCCCGCGAAGGGGCCTTTGAAATCGCCAAAAGCTTCGCGGGCAAGCCTCGCTCCTACAGGGGGGCAGCGTTCTTTATTGACGGGCCACGGTCTCTTTGAAACCGGTGTCGATCAGTTGATCAATGACTTGATCGACGTTAACCCCTTTGCGCACCAACTCTTCCGACACCAGAATCGGCGCCGCAGCCTTGGACGCAATTACATCCTTGGCCGTCAATTGCGGACTGCTCAAATCAGTACGCGACAATTGCAGCTTCGCCACTTCCAGCGGCAAGCCCGATTCAGTGGCAAGCAACTTCGCCAGTTCTTCCGGGTTTTTAACCGCCCATTCCCGTGCCTGTTCATAGGCGTTGAGCACGCTTTCGATGGTTTTCGGGTGTTCCTTGGCGTAGCGGTCGGTGACGCTGACCACCCCGTAACTGTTGAAGTTGGTGTTGCGATAGAGCAACCGAGAACCGGCCTGGACCTGGCTCGCCGCCATGTGCGGATCGAGCCCGGCCCAAGCGTCGACATCACCTTTTTCCAACGCGGTGCGACCGTCCGGGTGCTGCAAATGCACCAGCTCCACATCGTCCTTGCTCAGCCCGGCCTGTTGCAGACTGCGCAGGGTGAACAGGTACGGGTCAGTGCCTTTGGTGGCGGCGATTTTCTTGCCTCTCAGGTCGGCCACGGTCTTGTAGGGCGAATCCTTGCGCACCACCAGCGCGGTCCATTCGGCGCGGCTGTAAACGTACACCGACTTGATCGGGCTGCCGTTGGCGCGACTCAACACCGCCGCGAGGCTGGCGGAGGAGGCGAAATCGACGCCGCCGCTGTTGAGGTATTCCAGCGAGCGGTTACTGCCCTGACTCAGCACCCAGCCGACCTTGGTCTGGGGCAGGGCTTTTTCCACGAAGCCGAAGTGCTTGAGCACCAGGCTGACCGGTGAGTAATAGGCGTAATCCAGATGCACTTCGGCCGGGGTGGTTTCGGCGGCCTGGGCCAGGGGTTGCAAACTCAGGGCGATGGCGACGGCGCTGATCAAGTGCCTGGCGTTGGGGAAACGGAAGAGAGAACTCATGGATGAAACTCCGGCAAGGCAACGGGATTCTTATGTCCTGATTAATGGTTTTTATGAATGCTTCCTGCATAAAAGGAATATTGCAGGCTCTGTGCCATGTGGCGGATTTCCACGGTTTCCGGGGCTTTGCGGGGCTTGGAGGGATCAATCGATGTACCCGACGAAACACTCTGTTGCGCCACTGTTGCTGGGCAAACACTGCGCTGTACCGGGCACGCGCCATTGGTTGCGCCAGACGCACATGACGGTCGGCCCGGGGGATCAGCAAGCTGCCGCGGATGTGCAGAGCACCGTGGACTTCCTGTTCAAGGTCAAGCATTGCCGACAGCCTTGGCCACGGCGCCGATCATCGATCACTCCTTTCAGCAGGCACTGACGCACTAATCCGTAAGCGCGTGAACCAAACAGTGTGTAACCTTATCCAACCTGAGCCCGCGGCCACCTGCGGGCCCATTGGAGGATCACCTGGCGAGGGGTTTTTGCCATTAACGTGATGACCGCAACGGTCTGGCCCAAGGCAAAACATGACGCAACTGTTCAAGGTTCTCTCGACGCTGGCCCTGGTTATCGGGTTGGCGGGCTGCATTGCGGCGCCTATCGAGATGACGCCGCAGACGCAACAACGCCTGCAAACCCAGGCACCGATCCGTTTCCTGCTGACCTTCGATGACGGCCCCAGCGCGTCGAGCTTCTGGAACCCGACCGACACCGTGCTCGACAGCCTCGCGCACAACGACATACAGCCGAATATCAAAGCGGTGTTCTTCGTCCAGACCGGCGCGCCACGGGCCGGCCACAGCGACATCGGGCGCCGGGTCATGCAGCGCGAGCACGCCGAAGGGCAGATCCTGGGCTTTCACACCGCCACCCACTCGCACACCAATCATCGTTCGCTGGACCCTGAAGAGTTGGAGCAGTCCCTGAGCAAAGGCAGTGCCGACATCGCCGCGATCACCGGCGCGCCGCCGACCCTGGTGCGTCCGCCGTTCTGGAATTACGACAAACGCACCTTCGCCGCCTATCAGCGCCACGGCATGCACGTGCTGCTGACCGACCTGAGCGCCAATGACGGCAAGATCTGGGGCTTCAACGCCAGCCCCCGACGCCGCGCGAACATGCTGCGCCAGTTGTCGGAAGTGCGCGAGCGCATCGCCAACGGTGAATTGCCTACGGTCGATGGGGTGATTCCGGTGGTGGTGACCTTCCACGACCTCAATCGCTACTCCGCCCGGCACGCCCGCGAATACCTGCAAATCCTGCTCGACAGCGCCCAGGCCACCGGGGTGAACACCGCGCCGAAGCCGTTTTACGACGATCAAGGGCAATTGCAGCGCGCGGCCATGGCCCGCACCGTCAGTGAAAGCGCGGAACCGGTGCAATTACCGGGGATCTGGAACTGGCTCTGGGACGGAGATTCCCACTGAATGCTCGCCAGAATGCGAAGCTGATCGCATTAATTGTGGGGGTTTGCGGGCGCAGATTGGTGAAAGCAGATCTATGCTGATCGGGTTGAATCCGATCAATCGCCATGGAGGCCCCCGTCATGGTTTCGATTCTTGATATTTGCCGCATTGTCGAGTCAGGTTTTGATCCGCTCTCGTGCAACTGCACGGTGAACCCCGACGGCTCATTGCGGATCAAGGTCTTCGACCCCGCGACCGGTCGGATCGACCTGTTGTTGCCCTATGTCTCGCCATCGCGCCTGACCTCGATTCGCGATATTTCCAACTTGATTGGCGAACTTCGCACCGAAATGCTCGCGGGGCGGCGGGCGTTTGCTGGCTGAAACCTGTAAACGCGTACAACACGACATTTGCAGACGTACACAACCCCTACAGTTGTGTTGCGGCACTAATCTCTCGGCAACAATTCATCAATCATCTGCAAACAATGATTCAACCCCGGTGACACATCGCCCACCCGTCGGCTCAAGATGATCGGCGAAGTGGCGTTGTCTTCCAGCAGTGGGGTGAAGCCGATGTCGTCGCGGTGCAGCAACTGCACCGAGGCCGGCACCAGGGTAACGCCGATGCCAGCACCGACCAGTCCAATTGCCGTTTGCAACTCGTTGGTCCATTGCGCCACATGGATGCTCACGCCATAGGACTCGAACAGTGCGATCACGTGGTCGGCGTAGCTCGGTCGCGGGTTGCCGGGGTAGAGCACGAACGGTTCCTTCGCCAGATCGCGCAGGCTGATCGGACCGGCCAGCAGCGGGTGGCCGGCGGGCAGGGCGGCGACCAGGCGATCTTCGGTCAACACGGTCTGGATGATCGCCGGGTCGTCGATGCGAATACGGCCGAAGCCCACGTCAATGCGCCCGGCCTTGAGCGCCTGCACCTGTTGCAGGGTGGTCATCTCCGACAGCCCCAGTTCCAGTTCCAGACGCTCGTGGTTGCGCAAGCGACGAATCAGTTCCGGCAACACGCCATAGAGCGTCGACGGCGCAAACCCGATGCCCAGCCAGGTCTTTTCGCCGAGGCCGATCCGCCGTGTGTTGTCGCAGACCTTGCCCAGTTGCTCCAGTAACGCGCTCGAATGCTCATGGAAAAACCGTCCGGCGTCGGTGAGCTTCAGCGGCCGACCGCGTTCCAGCAGTTGCACCCCAAGCTCATCTTCCAGTTGCTGGATCTGCCGGCTCAGGGGCGGCTGGGCGATGTGCAACTGCTCGGCGGCGCGGGTGAAGTTGAGCGTGCGAGCCACGACCTGAAAGTAACGCAGGTGACGCAGTTCCATGGAGCCTCCAGATGCGCATGGGTTGAATACCTTTAAGGTATCAAGCCAGACCAATTCTATATTGGCCGTCACTTTAAAGCCGTATGAGAATTCAGCCCAGAATTTAAAGAACCTGACGGGTATCGACATGCGTGCAACAGCCATTGAATCGATCGAGACGATCATCGTCGATCTGCCGACCATCCGCCCGCACAAGCTCGCCATGCACACCATGCAGAACCAGACGCTGGTGATCATCCGCGTGCGCTGCGCCGATGGCATCGAAGGTGTCGGCGAATCCACCACCATCGGTGGCCTGGCGTATGGCAATGAAAGCCCCGACAGCATCAAGACCAACATCGATCAACACTTCGCACCGTTGCTGCTGGGCCAGGACGGCGCCAACGTGAATGCGGCGATGTTGCGCCTGGAGCGCAGTATTCGCGGCAATACGTTTGCCAAATCAGGTATCGAAACCGCGTTGCTTGACGCCCAGGGCAAACGCCTCGGCCTGCCGGTCAGCGAGTTGTTGGGCGGCCGGGTTCGCGATGCGCTGCCGGTGGCCTGGACGTTGGCCAGTGGTGACACCGAGCAAGACATCGCCGAAGCGCAGAAAATGCTCGACCTGCGCCGCCACCGGATCTTCAAACTGAAAATCGGTGCCGGTGAGGTCAACCGCGACCTGGCCCATGTCATCGCGATCAAGAAAGCCCTGGGCGATCGCGCCAGTGTGCGGGTCGATGTCAATCAGGCCTGGGATGAAGCGGTTGCGCTGCGCGCTTGCCGGATTCTCGGCAGCAACGGCATCGACCTGATCGAACAGCCGATCTCGCGCAACAACCGCGCCGGCATGGCACGTCTGAATGCGATAAGCCCGGCGCCGATCATGGCCGACGAATCCATCGAATGCGTGGAAGACGCCTTCAACCTGGCGCGGGAGGGCGCCGCTTCGGTGTTCGCCCTGAAGATCGCCAAGAACGGCGGCCCCCGCGCCGTGCTGAGAACCGCCGCGATTGCCGAAGCGGCCGGCATCGGCCTCTACGGCGGCACCATGCTCGAAGGCGCCATTGGCACGCTGGCTTCGGCCCATGCCTTTATCACCCTGAACAAACTGGCCTGGGACACCGAGTTGTTCGGCCCGCTGCTGCTGACCGAAGACATTCTCAGCGAACCGCTGGTCTATCGCGATTTTGAACTGCACGTGCCGAATACACCGGGCCTGGGCTTGTGCCTGGATGAAGAACGCCTGGCGTTCTTCCGTCGCGACAAGACGTCCACCGCCATTTATCAAGCCTGAGGAGCGCATCATGCTGTTCCACGTAAAAATGACCGTGAACCTGCCACTCGACATGACCCCCGAACTCGCCACTCGACTCAAGGCCGACGAAAAAGCCCTGGCCCAGCGCCTGCAAGAGCAGGGCAAATGGCGCCACCTGTGGCGAATCGCCGGGCACTACGCCAACTACAGCGTGTTCGATGTCGACAGCGTTCAGGAACTGCACGACCTGCTGATGCAACTGCCGCTGTTTCCCTACATGGCCATCGAGATAGACCCGATGTGCCGGCATCCTTCTTCGATTCGCGAGGATGACCGCTGAGCCCCGCCAGCTCAGTTCGCTACGCTAATAACTACAAGATGAGGAACCCCCATGAACGTCAAGATTTCCCACACGGCCAGCGCCCAGAAGTTTCTCGAAGAGGCCAGCGGTCTGCTCAGCGAGGCTGGTGATCCGCGGGTCAAGGCGCTGGTGTATCGCATCCTGCGCGATTCGGTGAACATCATTGAAGACCTGTCCGTAACCCCGGAAGAGTTCTGGAAAGCGGTCAATTATCTGAACGTGCTGGGTGCGCGTCAGGAGGCGGGTTTGCTGGTGGCCGGGCTCGGTCTGGAGCATTACCTCGACCTGTTGATGGATGCCGAAGACGAGCAGGCCGGCAAGGCCGGTGGCACGCCACGGACCATCGAAGGGCCGCTGTATGTGGCCGGCGCGCCGCTGTCTGAAGGCGAGGCGCGACTTGATGACGGTGTCGATCCGGGCGTGGTGCTGTTCATGCAGGGCCAGGTGCGCAATACCGCTGGCGAACCGCTCTCCGGGGCCGTGGTGGATGTCTGGCACGCCAATACCGGCGGCACGTATTCGTATTTCGATACCGCGCAATCGGAGTTCAACCTGCGTCGGCGCATCGTCACTGACGCCGAGGGTCGTTATCGTTTTCGCAGCATCGTGCCGTCGGGTTATGGCTGCCCGCCGGACGGTCCGACCCAGCACCTGCTCGATCAACTGGGCCGCCATGGCCAGCGCCCGGCGCATATCCACTTCTTCATCTCGGCGCCGGATCATCGTCACCTGACGACCCAGATCAACCTGGATGGCGACCAATACCTGCACGACGACTTCGCCTACGCCACTCGCGATGAATTGATCGCCCACATCACCTTCAGCGACGATCAAAAAAGGGCGGCGGCCCACGGTGTCAGCGGCCGGTTTGCCGAAATCGACTTCGATTTCACCTTGCAGTCGTCCGCCCAGCCCGAGGAGCAACAGCGCCATGAGCGAGTTCGCGCACTTGAAGACTGAGTGCATCACTTAGCCGGCCCGGGCCACGAGATAACCGACCGTTTATCTCGTGGCCTTCTGCGTTGCGACCGGTGCCTTAGAATCGCCCGACGCAACCGATAACAACAATGAGAGTGACCCGATGATGCACGCGCAACTGTTGAGTCAGCGCAGCAGAATTTTCGACCACGCCGACCCTTACGCGGTGTCGGGCTACGTCAATCAGCACGTTGGCAACCATTGCATCTTGATGCCCCGTGTCGGCCGACCGCTGGCCAGCCTCGATCACCGCAAGTTCGCCAGCCTCGACCTGTGTCGCATCAGCTACGGCGCCAGCGTGCGGGTCACCTCCGGCGCGCTGGAAAGCATTTATCACCTGCAAGTGCTGCTGCGCGGCCACTGCCTGTGGCGCGGCCATGGCCAGGAACACTACTTCGAACCCGGCGAGTTGCTGCTGATCAATCCGGACGATCCGGTGGACCTGACCTATTCCGCCGATTGCGAAAAATTCATCCTCAAAGTCCCGACCCGTTTGCTGGAATCGGTGTGCGATGAGCAACGCTGGCGTTATCCGGGGCAGGGCGTGCGGTTTCTGGAGAACCGCTATCAGCTCGATCAACTGGAAGGTTTCGTCAACCTGCTGGCGATGATTTGCCAGGAGGCCGAAGCCACCGAGCAGATACCCAAGGTGCAGGAGCACTATGCGCAGATCATCGTCAGCAAGATGCTCAGCCTGATGAGCACCAACGTCAGTCGGGTCAGTCCTGGTTCGCCGTCGGCCACGTTCGAGGTGATCGCCGATTACATCGCGCGCAATCTCAAGCAGGAGATCGACAGCGAACAACTGGCGCGTCAGGCGCGGATGAGTGTGCGTTCGCTCTATGGTTTGTTCGAACGCAACGCCGGGGCCACGCCGAAAAACTACATCCGCCAGAAACGCCTGGAGCGCATCAACGCCTGCCTGAGCGACCCGACCTGCAACGTGCGTAACATCACCGAAGTGGCGATGGATTATGGCTTCCTGCACTTGGGACGGTTCTCCGACAGCTACCGCAAACAGTTCGGTGAACTGCCGTCCGACACCCTCAAGCGCCGGCACTAAACCGAGCGCCGAATGATCGTTCCCACGCTCTGCGTGGGAATGCAGCCCGGTACGCTCCGCGTCCCAAAAGGCCGAACGCGGAGCGTCCGTTGAGGCATTCCCACGCAGAGCGTGGGAACGATCAGGGTCAGGGGCTGCGCTAAACGGACAAAGGTCTGCACCCATCGGATAGTCCGCTTCACCCCCCCGTCCTAGCATGGCCCTGCCTGAATAAAAACAATGGAGGCGGCGGCCATGTCCCTGCGACCCGAATACCTTCACTCCCTGCTGGAAGACGACAAAGAACAGGGCATCTATCGCTGCAAGCGCGAGATGTTCACCGATCCGCGGTTGTTTGATCTGGAGATGAAACACATCTTCGAAGGCAACTGGCTGTATCTGGCCCACGAAAGCCAGATCCCCAACCTCAACGATTTCTACACCACCACCATGGGCCGCCAGTCGATCTTTATTGCGCGCAACAAGGCCGGTGAACTCAACGCCTTCATCAATGCCTGCAGCCATCGCGGCGCCATGCTCTGCCGGCACAAGACCGGCAACAAAAGCTCTTACACCTGTCCGTTCCACGGCTGGACCTTCAACAACTCCGGCAAGCTGCTCAAGGTCAAGGACCCGGCCGAAGCGGGTTATCCGGCGAGTTTCAACTGCGACGGCTCCCACGACCTGACCAAAGTCGCGCGGTTCGAGTCCTATCGCGGCTTCCTGTTCGGCAGCCTCAAGGCCGATGTGGTGCCACTGGTGGAACACCTGGGCGAGTCGGCAAAGATCATCGACATGATCGTCGACCAGTCCGCTGATGGCCTGCAAGTGCTGCGTGGTTCTTCCAGCTACATCTACGAAGGCAACTGGAAACTCACCGCCGAAAACGGTGCCGACGGCTACCACGTCAGTTCGGTGCACTGGAACTACGCGGCGACCCAGAACCAACGCAAACAGCGCGAGGCCGGTGACAGCAATCCGACCATGAGCGCGGGTACCTGGGCCAAGCAGGGCGGTGGTTTTTACTCGTTCGACAAGGGCCACATGCTGCTCTGGACCCGCTGGTCCAACCCCGAGGACCGTCCGCTGTACGAACGCCGCGACGAGTTGGCCCAGGACTTCGGCCAGGCCCGTGCAGACTGGATGATCGAGAACTCGCGCAACCTGTGCCTGTACCCGAACGTGTACCTGATGGATCAGTTCAGCTCGCAAATCCGCATCGCCCGGCCAATCTCGGTCAACCGCACAGAAATCACCATTTACTGCATCGCCCCCAAAGGTGAAAGCGATAGCGCGCGGTCGAGCCGGATTCGCCAATACGAGGATTTCTTCAACGTCAGCGGCATGGCGACGCCGGACGATCTGGAGGAGTTTCGCTCCTGCCAGACCGGTTATCAGGGCAGTGTCACCACCTGGAACGACATGTCCCGCGGCGCCGAACACTGGATCGAAGGCGCCGATGACGCGGCTCGGGAAATCGATCTGCACCCGTTGCTCAGCGGCGTGCGCACCGAGGACGAAGGCCTGTTCGTGCTGCAACACAAGTACTGGCAGCAAACCATGCTCAAGGCCCTGGCCGCTGAACAGTCCGAATTGATTGCAGTGGAGTCCGTGCAATGACCATCACCTACGAAGCCGTGCGCGATTTTCTCTACCGCGAAGCCCGTTACCTCGATGACAAGCAATGGGACGACTGGCTGGAACTGTACGCCGCCGACGCTTCCTTCTGGATGCCATCCTGGGATGACAACGACGAACTGACCGAAGACCCGCAGCGGGAGATCTCGCTGATCTGGTACGGCAGCCGTACCGGCCTGGAGGACCGCATATTCCGCATCAAGACCGAGCGCTCCAGCGCCAGCATTCCGGACACCCGCACCTCCCACAACCTCAGCAACATCGAGCTGCTGGAACACGCCGACGGCCTGTGCAAGGTGCGTTTCAACTGGCACACCCTGAGCTTTCGCTACAAGACCGTCGACAGCTATTTCGGCAGCAGTTTCTACACCTTGGACGTGCGCGGTGAAAACCCCCTGATCAAGGCCAAGAAAGTGATCCTGAAGAACGACTACGTTCGTCAGGTCATTGATATCTATCACTTGTGAGGCGGCCGTCATGACGCATTCCATTGCATTCAATTTCGAAGACGGCGTCACCCGTTTCATCGACGCCAACCCCGGTGAAACCGTGGCCGATGCCGCGTACCGCCAGGGCATCAATATTCCGCTGGACTGCCGCGACGGCGCCTGCGGCACCTGCAAATGTTTTGCCGAGGCCGGGCGTTACGACCTGGGCGAGGAGTACATCGAAGACGCCCTCAGCGCGGACGAAGCCGCACAAGGTTTTGTCCTGACCTGCCAGATGCGCGCCCAGAGCGATTGCGTGGTGCGGGTCCCGGTTTCCTCGGACGTCTGCCGTACCCGCCAGGCCAGTTTTGAAGCGACCATCAGCGCTGTTCGGCAGTTGTCCGACAGCACCATTGCGCTGTCGATCAAAGGTGAGGCCCTCAGCAAACTCGCTTTCCTGCCAGGGCAATACGTGAACCTTGGGGTTCCCGGCAGCGAGCAGACCCGTGCGTATTCCTTCAGCTCGTTGCAGCGCGATGGCGAGGTCAGTTTCCTGATTCGCAACGTGCCCGGCGGCCTGATGAGCAGCTTCCTCACCGGCATGGCCAAGGCCGGCGACAGCATGACCCTGGCTGGACCGTTGGGCAGTTTCTACCTAAGGGATATCCGCCGTCCGCTGTTGTTGCTGGCCGGTGGCACCGGTTTGGCACCGTTCACCGCGATGCTGGAAAAAATCGCCGAGCAGGGTAGCGAGCAACCGCTGCATCTGATCTACGGCGTGACCAACGACTTCGACCTGGTGGAGCTCGATCGGCTGGAAGCCTTCGCCGCGCGCATCCCGAATTTCAGCTTCAGCGCCTGCGTGGCCAACCCCGACAGCCAACATCCGCTCAAGGGCTATGTGACCCAGCACATCGAGCCGCGGCATCTGAACGACGGCGATGTCGACGTTTACCTGTGCGGCCCGCCGCCGATGGTCGAGGCGGTCAGCCACTACATTCGCGAACGAGGGATCGCCCCGGCGAATTTCTACTACGAGAAGTTTGCTGCCAGCGCGGCATAAAATTTTCTGCGGCGCCGCCCCCCGTAGGAGTCGCCGAAGTCTGCGATCTTTTGATCCTGATCTTAAAAAGCAACGTCAAAAGATCGCAGCCTTCGGCAGCTCCTGCGGGAGAGGGGGTTGTCATGAGGTGTGTATGAACAGATTTCACGAAAAAATCGTGTTGATTACCGGGGCTGCCCAAGGCATTGGACGGCGTGTCGCTGAGCGTATGGCGGCGGAGGGCGCGCGGTTGATTCTGGTTGATCGCTCCGAGCTGGTTTTCGAGTTACAACTGCAACTGGGGCAAGGCAGCCAGGTACTTGCGCTGACCGCCGACCTTGAGGATTACAGCGAATGCAGCCGAGTGATGAAAACCGCCGTCGAGCGCTTTGGCCGTCTGGATGTGCTGGTCAATAACGTCGGCGGGACGATCTGGACCAAGCCCTTCGAGCATTACGAAGTGCAACAGATCGAAGCTGAAGTGCGTCGCTCGCTGTTCCCGACGCTGTGGTGTTGCCATGCCGCGCTGCCGTTCATGCTGGAGCAAGGCAGTGGGGCCATCGTCAATGTTTCGTCCATTGCTACCCGCAGCGTCAATCGAGTGCCGTATGGCGCAGCGAAAGGCGGGGTCAATGCGCTGACTGCGTGCCTGGCATTCGAAACCGCCGGTCGCGGGGTCCGGGTCAATGCCACGGCACCGGGCGGCACTGAGGCACCGCCACGGGTGATCCCGCGTAACAATGTCGGGCAAAGCGCGCAGGAAAAGGTCTGGTATCAGCAGATTGTCGAGCAAACCCTCGACAGCAGTTGGATGAAACGCTACGGCACGCTGGATGAGCAGGCCAGCGCTATCCTGTTCCTGGCCAGCGACGAGGCTTCCTATATCACCGGCATGATCATGCCGGTGGGCGGTGGCGATCAGGGCTGAGGCCGGCCTTATAAGCGCCGCTGAAACGCCTTGACGATCCGCAGCGTGGCGTCGCTGATTTTCAGGTTGTGGATGGCGTCCAGCGGATGCCACATGCAATCGATGATCTCGTTTTGTGGCCGGGCGTTGTCGAGGTTGACCACTGATGCTTCATAGACGTGGTGTCGGGTGCCGCCATCTTCCACCTCCATCAGGTACAGCATGCCGTCGACCCTCAGCCCGGTTTCTTCCGCCAGTTCGCGGATGGCCGCGTCGACTCTGGTTTCGCCCGGCTCGACCTTGCCGCCGGGCAAACTCCAGCGACACCGGGGCTTGCGCACCAGGAGGACGTGTCGGTCTTGTTCGCAAATTACGGTGGCGCGTACTTTCATGTGTTACCTGATTGCCCGTTTGTCATAAAACAGTCACAAAAATGCAATATTCGAGCCGAGGGCCGGTATTCCGGCGGCTTGAAGGGTTGGAGTGGTCATGCAAGGGGAAAGTGCCACCAAACGTCGCGACGTCTGGTCGGCACCTGGGCAGGGAGCGGGTGTAGGGTAGGCACGTCAATCGTGGATGTTCACTGCCCAATAAGGAGGTGACTATGAGCATTGAGATGCTGACCAAGATGCACATGAACGGTTACGACGTCCTCAGCGTCAATCATGGCCCATGGCGGGTCTGCACCAAAGGTGACCGTTTGGCCGCCTTCGCCAGCCGTGAAGAGGCACTGGCTTTCGCGGCGTCTCTGCCAACCTATAAGGCGCGGACGAGACGGCCGGCGCCTGACCAGTAGTCGACGTGTGTGTAGCCCCGGCCTGCCCCCGGGGCTTTTTATTGGCGCTCGGCTAGTAGCCGCTGCCGCCCATGCCCCCCATTCCGCTTGAGGAGTGAGAGGGTTCCCGGGCTCTGCGTTGGGCGTTACTCCATTCCGCGCAGCTCATGAAACTGGTGTGATCCACCTTGCCCGCGCCATTGAAACTGACATTGTAGGGTTGCTGGCGGCCTTCCTGAACCAGCTTGTAGTCATAACAGCTGCCGGGCTCCACCGTGCGATCGGTGACGGCCAGGGGCTTGCCGCCGATCTGCTCGACTTGATCCTTGCTCATGCCGCTTTCGACTTTGGCCACCAGCGGCTGATTGCGATAGACGTGTGAATCGGTGCTGCAACCGCCCGATGCCGCCAGTACGGCGACCAAGGCGAACAGGGGCTTGTTCATGGCAGTGCTCCGGTGAGTGAGCTTACGGTCGGCGGATATGCCGCGCCTTCACTTCCTCGGCGTAGCTCTTCAGCCGTTCTTCATCCCCCTGGAGCACCTCCCGCAGCCTCAGGGCTACCTGGGCATCCACTTCATTGCCAGCCTGGCGAAACTGTTCAGCCAGGCGCAAAAGTTCGACCGCCGACCAGCGCAGATTCGACTCCACACTTTGCAAGTCGCGATGCAATGCTTTCTCGAGTTCGTTTAGCAAAATGATGACCTCCTGCAAAATCCCACTCCGAAAGATTAGTCGCGTTTACCCGGTGGGGCGTTCCGTTCGTAAGGGCGTACGTCGGTTCTGTCGCTTTCGCCAATCGTTCGCTGGAAGTCTGGGCGGCTACGCGCTACATTCGCCGTTTTTCGGGATGAGGAAGCGGTATGCGGATGTTGATGGCGGGGGTCGCGGTGGCGATGTTGGCGGGCTGTTCATTACCCGCATCCCTGGTGCCGGGCGAGCCCAATGTCAGCAAATACAGCGCCAAGCCGCCGAAAGACTACGTCGCGTGCGTGCTGCCGTTGTGGCAAGTGCAGATTCCCAAGACCAAACAAATGGCCATTTCCAACGGCTATCGCCTGACCGCGCCAAGCATCATCACGGCGGACGAGATTCTGGATATCGTGAAATCGAAGGACGGCAGCCGGGTGTCGCTGTACCAAGGGCCGCCGTGGGCGAAATCGGCGGCGATGCGCCAAGCGGTGCGTGACTGTCTGTAAGACTGGGTATCGATTTTGAAGAAAGCCGAAGCCGGATTATTCCGGCTTCGGCTTTTTTGTGGTGCTGGCTAGTCGGTGATGTCGGTCACCGCAATACTTTGCTCTGAGCCTGCACCGCTTTTCTTCTCGCGACGATCTGTCAGCCATTCATCCACCTGACCAGAAAACTCCGGCGGGGCCTTGCGTCCGACCTTTCTCGCCAAATCAATCAGGGCGGTCTGGGCGAGGGCGTCTTCCATGCGTTTCTGCGCGGTCATCATCGCCCCATGCACCGCACAGCCGCCGTCCAGCGCCCAGGCCGGCGGCGCGCCTTCGAACAAAGCGCAACGGCCACGAATCTCACGGCAATCGAAGATCAGCTTCTGGCCGTCGATGGCGTTGACGATGTCCAACAGGGTGATTTCATCGGAAGGCCGGGCCAGTTTGAAACCACCGCGCACGCCTTCAGTGGCCACCACCAGTTTGGCTTTGGCCAGTTTGGTGAAGATTTTCGCCAGATAATCCAGCGGCACGCCTTGCAGCTCCGCGAGGTCGCGCACGCTCGCCTCGCGGGAGTCGCCGCCATTACCCACCAGAAAAAGCAGGCAATGAATGCCGTACTCAACGCCTGCGCTGTAAAGAGACATAGTGATCTCCGACTAATATTGTCGCAAATATTAGCAGCGGTTCAGGAGGGCGGCAACGCGCGTCGCGGCTTCTTTATTTATTGGGTTAGGGATGGGCTGATCGGTAAGGCTCGGCCCAGACGGGTTTTTAAAACCAATCTGATAAACCGATTGGAATGATCAGTAATGTTGACTTGTTTGGATTAAAGGCGACCAATAGAGTCGTAGTTATTCGGTCGGGCAGCCGTCATGACCCCTGAAAACATTCATCATCTGGTTTTCCACTCGGAGCTAAAAAATGAAACAACAGATTCTGGTCATCGGCGCAGGTTTTGGCGGGATGTGGACGGCATTGAGCGCCACGCGATTGTTCGATATCCATGGGCACGACCGCGTTGAAGTCACTGTCCTGGCGCCTCAGGCCGAGCTGCGGGTGCGTCCGCGCTTCTACGAACCGAATGCCCATCAACTGGCCGCGCCGATTGGCGAGCTGTTCGATGCGGTGGGTGTGAAGTTCGTCCAGGGCGCTGCTGACACCATCGATGTCGAGCAAAAACGTGTCGGTTATCTCGATGCGTCGGGTGCCAGACAGGTAATCAGCTACGACAAACTCGTTCTGGCCACTGGCAGCCGTCTCGCTTCGCCGAACACCCCCGGTGTGATCGAGTACGCGTTCGACGTGGACCAGATCGAACAAGCCGTACGCCTGGAAAACCACCTCAAATCCCTGGCCAATCAGCCAGAAAACAATGCCCGCAACACCGTCGTTGTCGCCGGCGGCGGCTTCACCGGAATTGAAACTGCGACCGAAATGCCCGCTCGCCTGAGAGCCATCCTGGGCGATAACGCCAACATCAACGTGATCATCGTTGATCGCGGTGAGAAGGTCGGCGCGTCCATGGGCGCTGAAATCAGCCAGTCCATCGCCGAGGCGAGCACTGAGTTGGGCGTTAAATGGCAGCTGAAGTCGTCGGTGGTATCAGTCGATCAAAACGGTGTGACCCTGGCCGACGGTCAACGCATCGAAGCCAACACCGTGATCTGGACCACCGGCGTGCGCGCCAGCTCCCTGACCGAGCAAATCCCGGCTGAACGCGATCACCTTGGCCGCCTGCACGTGGACGCCCACCTGCAAGTCATTGGTCAGGACGATATCTTCGCCACGGGCGACGTGGCCTACGCCGCAAGCGACGACATCGGCAACCACGCGCTGATGACCTGCCAGCACGCGATCGTCCTCGGCCGTCATGCCGGTAACAACGTGGCCGCGCAGATGTTGGGTGTGGACCCGACGCCCTACAGCCAGCCCAAGTACGTGACGTGCCTGGACCTGGGCGCCTGGGGCGCGGTCTATACCGAAGGTTGGGATCGCCAGGTCAAACTGGTGAAACAGGAAGGCAAGGCACTCAAAACCCAGATCAACACCGTGTGGATTTACCCGCCAGCCGCCAATCGCGAGTCCGCTTGGGCTGCCGCCGATCCGTTGATTCCAATTGCGTGAAGTACGCAAGTCCGCACAAATAGTGTTGATATATAAGGGCTTACGACGTTAATTAACCGAACAGTGCGCAGAATTATATTGTTTCAAAGTGTTTTAGTAGGTTAATATCGCCCCGCGTTCACCACCACGGTTTATGCATTTTTAAGTCCCAGGCGTCCATCAGCTGCCTGGGATTTTTTTTGCCCGCGATTTGACATCAGAACGCGTACTGCAATCGGGTGTAGTAGTAACCCCCGGTGAAACCGAACGGTGAATAGCTGCCCCAGTTGTCGCCGAACGACGAGTTGGGCACACCGATATGGTCGGGGTATTTGTCGAACAGGTTCTGCGCGCCCACGGCCACGGTCAGTTGTTTGCTCAGCGCATAGGCCACATCCAGGTCGGTAATCCATTTGGCCGAGTACTCGCGATCCAGGCTCGGATCGCTCGAACTGTTGACCTCGGTGTACGTGCCATAACGGGTCAGCCGCAGGTTGACGTCGAAGTCGCTGATGCCCCAGTCGGCGGCGAAAATCATCTTGCTGCTCGGCGAGGTCTTGGTGATCAGCGCCCGGGACTGGCGACCCATCAGCTGGAAATTGCCGCCCAGTGCGGTCAGTTGTTCCGGGGTGTCGTTCACGCTGAGGATCTGGGTGTGGTTGTAGTTCAGCGCTGCGGTCCATTTCACCGTGCCGTAGCGATTGAGGTTCTGCCGGTAGTTGCCCACCACATCGACCCCGGACGTGCGGGTGCTGGCGCCGTTGGTGAAGTACTGCGCGCCCGCCGTGGCCGGTACGCCGATGCCGTCGAGCAGGGCGGCGATGCCCGGGCCCTGGAAGCGTTCGCTGAGCACCAGGCGATCACGCAGGTTGATCACGTAACCGTCGACCGTCAGGCTCAAATCCTCGCTTGGAGTCAGGGCGAAGCCGAGGCTGAAGTTGGTCGAGCGTTCAGGTTTCAACGCCTCGGCGCCGAGGGCCTGGGCGCCTGCCGAGTCCACCGGCAGGATCACGTAGTTGTAAGACTGGTAGACACCATTGATGGTGTCGAACCCGGTCGAGCGCGCGGTAAAAATCTGGTTGGCCAAAGAAGGCGCGCGAAAGCCATTGCTGACGCTGCCGCGCACCGAGAACACCGGGTTGAACTCATAGCGGGTGCTGAGCTTGCCGCTGCGGGTGCCGCCGATGCCTTCGTTGTAATGCTCGTAACGGCCGGCGACGCCGACGTACCACTGCTCGACCGGGTAGAAGCCCAGATCGATGTAGCTGGCGACGCTGTTGCGGCTGACTTTCTGCGCATCTTCCGGGGTAATCCCATTGGTGACTTGCGCCCCCGGATCCGGACGTTGCCCGGCCCGTGGATGGCCGACCGGGAACACGTAGCCGCCATCGATATACGAAGCTTCGGACCCGGCGCGCGTCTCGTAGCTTTCCCGCCGATGCTCGAAACCAAAGGCCACATCCATCGGCTTGGCCAGGCCGATTTCGTAGCTTTTTTTCAGGTCCAGGTTGCTGGTTAACTGGTCGGCGATGTAAATGCCGGAGGTGAATGTGTTCGGGGTGTTTTCGCCCAGGGACGGGTTCTGATTGTCGTAGGTCCGCTGCTTGGCGTAGTTGCGCCCGTAGGTGCTGCTCAGGTCCCAGGCCCAGCCGCTGAGGTTGTCGCCCTTGGCACCGAAGGCCGACTGGAAATCGGTTTCGTTGACCAGCCAATAAGGGCTGTAGCCATCGGGATAGCCATTGGGTCCGGTGGTGATGGTGTTGCGCCCGCTGGGCAGGCGGAAGTTCTGGCCGTCGTTGTTCTCGCGGGTGGCCACGGTCGAGAACGAATACAACGTCAGCGCATCATTGAGTGGCAAATCGAGGTTGTAGCCGGCATCGGCCAACTGACTGCGGGGCAAGCCATAGCCTTTGTAGGTGTGATGGCTGGCATCGGCTTCGCGCGGATCGGGCGAGCCATCGGCCTGCGGGTAGTAATGAGCGCTGTAGCCGTTGCTGCCGGCCTTGTTGTCGCGCTCCTGATACCGGGTGTCGAGGGACACGTTAAGTACTCCGGCCTCACCGACCTGAAACCCATAATTGAGCGCTTCCTGCCCGGTGCCGCGCTTGCCGTCGTAACCCTGGCCCAGCGTCGTATCAGAACTGCCGCCCGTGGTCTGCTTGAGGATGATGTTGATCACCCCGGAAATCGCATCCGAACCATATTGCGCCGCCGCCCCGTCGCGCAGCACTTCGATATGGTCGATGGACGCCACCGGGATCAGGTCCAGATCGCTCGGTGCCGCACCGCTGTTGATCCCATTGATGTTCAGCGTGGCGCTGGTGTGGCGGCGTTTGCCGTTGACCAGCACCAACACATGGGACGCGGTCAACCCGCGCAGGGTCGCCGAGCGCACCACGCCGCTGGCATCCCACCCGGCGCGGTCCGGCAGGTTAAACGAGGGAATGAATTTGCTCAGGGCTTCCAGCAGGCTCGGTTTGCCGACCGAGCGCAGTTGTTCGCCGGTCACCACATCAATCGGCGTCGGGCTGGTAGTGACGGTGCGTTGCTCGGCACCACGGTTGCCGGTGACCACCACGGTGTCGAGGGTTGGCGCGCCGGTTTCAGCGGCTTCAAGGCTGAACGAGGTCAGGCTGCACGCGAAGGACAGCGGCAATAACAAAGGACGATAAGCAGGGACTGGGCAGTTGCGCATAAGGGTGAAGCTCCTGAATTTCTAGTGTTATGCGTGTCATTTCTTGCGCGCGGCGACGGCTTCGATTTCCACCAGGCCGCCGGGCAGCGGCAGTGCGACGACCTGAATCGCCGTGCGCGCCGGTTTGTTCGGCTGCGCGGTGCTGCCAAAGAACGGCGTGTAGCCTTCCTGCAACCCGGCGAAATCAAGCGTGTTGCCCTTGGCCGGATCGCCCACCAGGAACACCCGCAGCTGCACCACATCGCCGAGGTCCAGGCCCTGGCTTTGCAGCACGCCTTTGAGCTTGTTCAGGATCGAGGTGGTCTGGGTTGCGGTATCGCCATACGCGGCGAAGGAATCCTTGGGCGCTTTCGGATCATGCAGATCGGCGAGCAATCCGCTGACAAACAGCAGATCGGTTTGCGCCGGCACCGACACCGCCAACGAGATCGGGAAATTCGAGTTGGGCAGGGCGATGCGTTTGATGTCGTCGGCCTGGCTGGTGAGGGCGGTGGCGGTCATGAGCAATCCTGTGAGCAAGGTAATGGCTTTCATCGTTCAGTCCTTTAAGCGAAAAGAGTCAGGCGGCAACGCCCGATTGAGTGCGTTCGGCATGTCGGCCAATCAGCGCGACGATGCGTCGGGCCGAGTCGGCGGCGCTGTTCTGCCAGATGCCGACGCCGCCGTGGGCGAGGGCGTCGCTGGCCAGATAGGTGCGGCCCTGGGGTTGGTTGAGAATCGCGTAAGCGCTCTCGCCAACCTCGTCGTTGACGATCCACGGGCCTTTGCTGAAGGGCACCTTGGCCCAGTTGATCGCCACCGGTTTTTGCAGCTTGGCGCTGTGGCCGGGGTGCAGCAGTTCGACGGCTTGCCGCGAGGAGGCGAACTGTTCGGCGAGGGATTTCTTGCTGAAGGCCTGGGCCGGTTCGCTGGTGTTGTAGGCGGCGACCAGAATCCCCTGGGCGCTGTTGAGCCGGTCGCTTGGATACCACAGGCCTTTGACTTCATGGTCCAGGTAAGAGAGGCCGCCATAGATGTTGAAGTCGGTTTCCCAGAAACGCGGCGACTGCCAGGCCACTTTGTTCGCTTGATCGCTTTGCGCGCTGAGGATCGCTTGCTTGAACGGCTGGCTGAAGTTGCTCGGCAGCTTCGCCAGCAATGGCAGCGGCACGGTGACCACCGCGTAATCGGCGTTCAGGGTCTGGGTCTTGCCAGTCTTGCGATCACGATAGGTGATGCGGCTGCCGCTTTCGGACGTCTGGATATCGCTGACTTCGGCGTTGAAACGCACGGCGTCCTTGAGCTTGTCGTAGAACGCGTAGGGAATCCGGTCCATGCCGCGCACCGGTTGGAACATGGTCGAAGAAAACTCGGGGATTTCATCGAACACCAACGCGCCCCAGAGCTTGGGATTGAGCAGGGTTTGCAGTTCCAGCGGGGCCCGGGTCACCCCGGTTTGATCGCCGGCACCGGGCACGCGGGTGTAGCCGGAGCGCACCGAGCCTTTGTATTGGAAGTCGGCATTCAGGTCGCCATAGACCTTGAGGAAATTCAGCAAGGCCTTGCGGTCGTCGACGCTCAGATCCTGGTCCAGGGCTTGGCGGCTGACGGTGCGCGCCAGCAGTTCGGAGAGCTGGCCACGGGTGTCGTTGACCGCCTGGCGCAACTGGAACGCCGGTTTGCTCGGGTCCGGCAGAGCCAGGGCGTTGCGGCTGCTGTTGACCAGCACTTGCAGCTCGACGCCCAACTCGCGGCAGTAGCCGAGGATGGTCTGGTGATGGCTGGGAATTCGCGCCGGCCCGGCGTTGAAAAACTGCCCGTCATCGAAGTCGACGGTCTGGCTGACGCCGTCGTCGAAATCGACTTTGGTGCCACGACGCAGGGTCCAGTTGCGTCCGCCGACGCGCTCCCGAGCCTCCAGAATCGTCACCGTGAAACCGGCCTTGCGCAGCTCATAGGCACTGACCAGCCCGGAGATCCCGGCACCGACCACCACCACGTTTTTGCCTTTGCCGCTGCTGCCCAGTTGCAGCGGGGTGAACGTCGCCGCCACGGCTTGTGGCGTCAGCCCCAAAGCGCCGAGGGCGCTCACGGCGGCACCATAGCCGCCGACGGCGGCGATGCGGGTAATCATTTCTCTGCGGGTAAAAGCCATCGTGTTGCTCCTTGGCATTGAAGAGCGGCTGGATCCCCCGTAGGCGCAGCCTTCGTCAGCGCCTACAGGGGGATCACGTGAGGGTTAAAGGTCGTAACGCAGCGACAACAACAGGGTTCGCGGGTCGTTGATCGAGTAGTAGCGAGCGCCACTGGACGGCACGTAGCCGACCGATTGCGGGTAGGCGCGGTCGAGCAGATTTTTCACCGCCAGGGTGGTGGTCCAGTGGCCGTCGCTGGAGAGGTAGCGGGTGTTGGCGTTCCAGAAGGTCTGCTGGGGGATTTCCTGCACGTCGTCGTTCAACGCGTTGGCGTAGGACTTGGTCTGGAACTGCGCATCGGTGCCCGCCAGCCAGGTGCCGGGCAGGCCCGCCGGGATCGTGTAATTCAGGCCAACGCTGGCGTTCCAGCGGGGCGAGAACACCAGTTGTTTGCCGTTGGCATCGACCCCGGCGCCGCTGGCGTTTTCGAAATCGTCGTACTGGCTTTGCAGGTAGCCGACGTTGGAGGTCAGTTGCAGGTCGCGGGTCAGGGCGGTGAGGGTTTCCAGCTCGACGCCATAGGTGTGGGCCTGGCCGACGTTGGTCCGCAGGCTCACGCCCAGCGCCGGGTCGTAGGCGTTGGTTTGCAGGTCCTTGTAGTCGTTGTAGAACACCGCGACGTTGGCCCGCAGGCGCTGGTCGAAGAAATCACCTTTGAAGCCGGTTTCCCAGGTGGTCACGTCTTCCGGCGAGAACGCTTGTTCGGCCGCCGCGCGGGTCGGCGCGCGGTTATCGTAGCCACCGGCCTTGAAGCCTTTGGCGACGTAGGCGTACTGGTTCAGATGCGTGGTCCAGGCGTATTCGAAACCGATTTTCGGGCTGGTGGACTGCCACGATTTGCTCGAATCAGCCGTGAAATTAGTCCCGGTAATCTGCCGGTTGGTGTTGATCGCGTAGTTGGTGTAATCGAAATTCTTGTGCTCGCGGGTAAAGCGCAGCCCGGCGATGAGCGACAGTTGAGGGGTGATCTTGTAGCTGCCCTGGCCATACAACGCGTAGCTTTCGGTGTTGGTCGTGCTGTATTGGCCCTGGCCAATCACCCGGTTGCGTGCCACGGAATAGGTCAGGTTGTCGCGGTCGGCTTCGAACTTCTCGCGGTACAGGTACAGGCCGGTGCTGAAGCTGAATTTGTCGTAGTCGCCGTTGAGCTGCCATTCCTGGGTGGCGTAGTCCTGCTTGTAGGTGATCAGGTTTTGCTGGATCAGCGCTGCTTGCCCCGAGTTGTCGTAGTCCACCGGTTGGTTGAACCCGGAATAGGCGGTCACCGACTTGACGTTCAGGTTGTCGTTGATCGTGTAGATCGCGCGCAACACCGCGCTGCCCTGGTCGAGGCGGTTTTTCGGGTCGAGGCTGCTGTAGCTCTTGAATTTGTCGAAGTGGCCGTTGGCATCGAATGGCGTGTAGCTGGTGGTGTCGCCCCGGTCGAAGGTGCCGGCCAGGGTCAACTGCACATCCCACGGCGAATCGATGGGGTTCAAGCGCAGCTTGCCGCGATAGGACTGGATGTCGACGTTGTTCACATCCTTGCCGCGCGTCGGATCGGAAACGGTACCGTCGCGGGTCAGGCGAATCGCCGAAAAACTGCCGAACAGCGCGTTGTCCACGAGCGGGCCGCTGATCAGGAAACGGCCGTTCTGCGCGTTGTAATTACCGGCGCCCAGCTCAAAGAAACCTCGGGTTTCCTGGGTCGGATCGCGGGTGATCACGCGGATCGCACCGGCGCTGCTGTTGCGTCCGTACAGCGTGCCTTGCGGGCCGCGCAGCACTTCGACGCGCTCGACGTCGTTGAAGTCGAGCATCGACGAAATGGCCCGTGGGATGTACAGGTCATCGGCGTACACCGCCACGGCGGATTCCTGGATCGGGTCGGTCTCGCCGATGCCGCGAATGCCGTAGGTCTGGGCACTGTAGGAGATCGACTGACGGCTGAGGGTCAGGTTCGGCACTTGCCCGGAGAGGTCGCGGATGCTTTTGATCTGCTTGTCTTCGAGGGCTTTTTCGTCGAACGCCGAGATCGCCAGCGGGGTTTTTTGCAGGTCTTCGCTGTGGTGCTCGGCGGTGACGGTGACGACGGGGAGGGCACCCGACTGGGTGTTTTCGTCGGCGTGGGCCGACAAGCCGAACAGGGCGAGCGACACGGCCAGCGTCAGTCGGTTTGCAGCGAAGGTGTTGTGCATGGTGAGCCCCAGGTGTGTCGTTGGCGTTGTCTGTTTTTTTTGGGCAAAGCGTTGCCGGGGCCATGGTTTGAAAGCCATGGCGGCGGGGGCTTTTGCCGGTTTCAGGTTTTGGTGTGGCAGTTGACCGTGGAGTGGTGTCGGCCGGAAAAACATGCAGTTCCGAGAGCCTCCACCTGGTCAGGGGTCGGTGATGGTTGTAACAGTATTTGTATAATACGGCGCTGTAAAAGTCCGATTAGTTATAAGTTAATTATAAAAAACAGTCATTAAGTCCGAGGTTGAAATGCGTATTGCTGATGTTGTGTGGCAGGCAGAACTCGGCCCCACTAGACGCCCGCGACCGACCGGGGCAGCATGAGCCCCTCGAAATCGGGGCTCTCCTCATGCGACGTCTACCTTCCCTGGCAGCACTCAAAACCTTCGAATGCGCCGCCCGCCACGCGCATTTCGGCCGGGCGGCGGCGGAGTTGTGCGTGACCGACAGCGCCGTCAGCCATCAAATCCGCCAGCTCGAAGAGCAACTGGGTGTGTCGCTGTTTATCCGCGAAGGTCGGCAGATTCGCCCGACCATGGCCGCCGGGCGCCTGATGCAGAGTTTGCAGCAAGCCTTCGAACTGATCGGCGAGGCCTGCGATGAACTGCGTGATCCGTCGTCGCTGGCCGTGCTGCGTTTGGCGGTCACCGCCGAGCTGGCGCAAAAGTGGTTGATGAGTCGCCTCACGGATTTTTACGCGCGCTACCCGCACATCACCTTGCACCTCTACGAACAACCGATCGACGCCACCGCGCCGGGGGAAGACATCGACCTGGCAATCACCTACGGCACCGGTCCGGTGGACAGCAGTGCGTTCTTCGTGCGGCCATTGCCGGCGTTGCAGTTTTTCCCGGTGTGCAGCCCCGGGCTGTTCAACCAGGGCCTGCTGAAAACCCCGAAGGACCTGGCGCGCCATTGCCTGTTGCACGACGATCAGGACGGCAAGACCTGGACCGCCTGGCTCACCAGCCATGCCGGCGACCAGCGCCCGGAACGACAGCTGTATTTCGCCCACGCCGGGTTGGCGCTGGAAGCCGCCGCCCAGGGGCAGGGCGTGGCCATGGGCGATAACCTGACGGCGCAGGAAGATTTGCAGAGCGGTCGGCTGGTACGGCCGTTCGCGGCCAACATCACCGCGTTGGGCCAATACGCGCTGGTGTGCGAGCGGGTGCGCCTGGAGCGTCCGGCCGTGGCGCAGATGCTCGAATGGTTCAACGATCAACTGGTTGATTGATGAGTTGAATTCAACTGTTCCGAAATAATCATCGTTGGCGAGGCGTCTGCCGGCGACCTTAGTCTGGGGTCATTCCAACCCCGCTGATGAGGTTTGCCCATGGCACGTTTGCTCGATTCGACTCCAAAACAAGACGGCTTCCGCCTGCCCGGCGAGTTTGAAACCAAGTCCGGCTGCTGGCTCGGCTGGCCGGAGCGTACCGACGTGTGGCGCAACGGCGCCAAGCCCGCGCAGAAAGTCTGGGTGCAAATCGTCACCGCGATCTCCCAGAGCGAACCGGTGACCGTGTGTGCCTCTGCCACGCAGTTCGCCACCGCACGCCGTCAGTTGCCGCCACAGGTGCGAGTCGTCGAGATGACCTGCAACGACACCTGGTTTCGCGACAGCGGCCCGTGCTTTGTGGTCAACGATGCCAGCGGCGAAGTGCGCGGCGTGGATTTCGAATTCAACGCCTATGGCGGCCTCGACGGCGGCTTGTACTACCCGTGGGACAAGGACGATCAGATCGCCAGCAAGATTCTCGAAATAGAACGCTTCGACCGCTACCGCGCGCCGCTGATTGCCGAACTGGGCGGCATCCAGAGCGACGGTCAGGGCAGCATTCTCACCACCGAGCAGTGCCTGCTCAACCGCAATCGCAACCAGCATTTGGGTAAAGATGAAGTCACCCGCCGACTGACCGAATACCTCGGCGCCGAGCAAGTCATCTGGCTGCCACGGGGCTGCAAGTTCGACGAAACCGATGGCCACGTCGATGACCTCGCGTGCTTCGTGCGCCCCGGCGAAGTGGTGCTGCAATGGACCGACAACCGCGAAGACCCGCAATGGGAAATCTACCAGGAGGCCTACGACATCCTGCGCAGCACCCGCGACAGTCGTGGCCGCGAGTTGATCGTGCACAAGTTGCCGCAACCGGATGTGCTGGAATGGACCGCTGAAGAAGCCGAAGGACTGGATCAGCAGGACAGCACCCATACCCGTCAGGCCGGGACGAAGATCTGTGCGTCGTACATCAACTATTACGCCGGCAACACCTCGATCGTGGTGCCGTTGTTCGGCGACCGTCAGGATCAAGTGGCGTTGGCGACCCTCGCCGAACTGTTCCCCCGGCACAGGATTGTCGGCATCGAAAACTCTCGGGAAATCCTTCTCGGCGGCGGCAACGTCGCCTGCATCACCATGCCGCAGTACGCCGGCAAAGGAGTGTAATCGTGGGCCTGCACAAACTGACTCAAGCGTTATTGCTGGTGCTTGCACCCCTGTGTGTGCAGGCCGCCGATACCGCCCAACCGGTGGTCAACCTGTACATCTGGGGCGAGTACCTGGCGCCGGACACCCTGAGCAATTTCGAGAAACAGACCGGCATTCATGTGGTGGCCGATCACTTCGACTCCCTGGAAACCGTCGAGACCAAACTGCTTACCGGCCGCAGTGGCTACGACCTGGTGCTGACGGCGGGGCAGCACTTGTCCCGGGCGATCCAGAGCGGGGCGATCCAGACCGTGGACAAGCAGCAACTGCCGCACTTTGCCGGCGTCGGCGAGGAGTTTCGCCAGCACATGGCGGTGTTCGATCCGGGCAATCGCTACGCCGGGATCTATGCCTGGGGCACTACCGGCGTCGGCTATCAGGAGGAGGCAGTCAAGCAGCGTCTGCCCGACGCGCCACGGGACAGTTGGGCGATGCTGTTCGACCCGGCGGTGGTGGCAAAATTCGCCGATTGCGGGGTCAGCCTGCTCAACGATCCCAACGAAGTGTTTGCGGCGGTGATGAAGTACATGGGCCTGGACATCAACCGCCAGAACCTCGATGACCTGAAACTCGCCGAACAACAACTGGCGAAGATCCGGCCCTACATCCGCTACTTCGACAACGATCTGAACATCAGCGATCTGGCCAACGGCAACACCTGCGTGGCGATGTCCTGGAACGGCAACGTCGCCATCGCCGCCGGCCAGGCCGAGGCGGCCAACAAACCGTTCAAGTTGAGTTACCGGATACCCAAAGAGGGGACGTTGATCTGGTTCGACGCCATGGTCATCCCCAAGGACGCGCCGCATCCGCAAGCAGGGCTGGCGTTGATGGACTACCTGATGACGCCGCAGGTAATTGCGCCGATCACCGACACCATTCACTACGCCAATGCGATCACGGCGGCGGATGGGTTGATCGATCCGGCGATTCGTAATGATCCGGGGACCTATCCGTCGGAACAGGTGCGGGCTTCGCTGTACAGCAAGAATGACAATGGCAAGGCGTTCAACCGCGCGTTGATTCGGGCGTTCAGTCGGTTGAAGTCGGGGTTGTGATGGGCTTTTGAAGGTGTATCGAATGGGCGGGCGTCACGTCCTGTAGGAGCAAGGCTGCCCGCGAAGAACGATAACGCGGTCTACCTGCCCGGCACCCGCCACAAATACCACGCCGCCACCGTCCGAAACGGACTCCACGCACGGCCAATCTCAATCATCTGCCTGCGAGTGGGCTGCACCTCCAGCCCCTTCATCCGCCGATACCCTTCACGTACACCAAAGTCATCCGCCGGCAAAATATCCGGCCGCTCCAGGCTGTAGATCAGCAGCATTTCCACGGTCCAGCGGCCAACCCCGCGCAAGGTGATCAAGCGCTCGATCAACGCTTCATCGTCCATGGCCAGCGCCGTGGCGTAATCCGGCACCACACCGTCCAGCGTTGCCTGGGCGATGCCTTGAATAGTCGCGATCTTGCTCGCGGAAAACCCGCAACTGCGCATCTGCTCGAAGCTTGCCGCCAGAATCTGCTCCGGCCTGGGGAATGCCCCCGAACCGAACAAACCCAATAGCCGCCCGACAATCGCGTCCCCGGCCTTGGCATGCAGTTGCTGATAGGCAATCGCCCGCACCAGCGACTCATAGGGATCCCGCGCCGGATGCGGTTGATGCAGGCAGGGGCCGACAGCGGCGATATGGCGCTGCCAGTCCTCGTCGATGGACGCTAGAAAGGTACTGGCAGGCTGGTAGAGGTCGGGCATGCAAGTCAGGATTTTTTCAGCAATGCGTTGACTTCACCGTAGGTGAGCGCCTTCAAATCGTGGGTGTTGAGCTTGCCGGTTTCCAGGAAACTTTTCGCCAGCGAACCCATGGCGCCATAGAGGAATTCGGCAATCCCGGAACCGGCGCTCAACCGCCGCACCCCGAGGGTTTTCAGCTCCTCGGGCGACGGCAGGCTGGCATTGCCCAGCACGTTAACCGGCAGGGGCGTGCCTTGGCAGATCGCTGCAATTTCATACTCCGCCGTGACGCCAGCGGCGAACAACCCATCGGCCCCGGCCGCCTGATACAGCGCCGCGCGTTTGAGGGTTTCGGCGACGCGATCTTCGGCAGGCACCAGGCTCTTGAGGTACACATCGGTGCGGGCATTGATAAACAGCTTTACGCCCCGGCGCTCGGCGACTTGCCGGGCGACTTCGATCTTGCGCGCCAGCAGCTCCGGAGGCGATGCGCCGTCCTCGATGTTGATCCCGACCGCACCGGCGGCGATCACTGCATCAATCACTTCAGCGACCCGTGCCAGGTCATCGGAATAACCGGCCTCGATGTCCACGGTCAGCGGCACATTGATCACCCGGATGATGGATTCGACTGTCGCCACCAAACGTTCGAGGGGCAGGGTGTTGCCGTCCGGGTAACCATGGGCCCAGGCCACCGCCGCGCTGCTGGTGGCCACGGCTTGGCTGCCCAGTTGTTCCACCAGTCGCGCGCCGGTGGCATCGGCGACGTTAGTGAGGATCAGCAGGCCGTCCTGATGCAGCCTGTGGAACTGTTGGTCGAGCGTTTCCATCGTATTTCCTTCCCTATGAAATGATCAGAATGCCAATTGTTGAGTGATCTGCACCGCTGCCTTTTCCAGCCGCAGCAGAAACGCCTTGCGCGGTTGCCCGCCACCATAGCCGGTCAGCGAGCCGTCCGCGCCGATCACCCGATGACACGGCAGCACAATCGCCAGGCGATTATGCCCATTGGCCAGGCCCACGGCGCGGCTGGCCCCGGGTTTGCCCAGCAGCGCGGCGATGGCGCCATAGGTGCTGGTGTGGCCGTAGGGAATCTGCGCCAGTTCAGCCCAGACTTGCCGGGCGAACTCGCTGCCCGGCAGGTGCAGTGGCACCGTGAACTCGGTCAGTTGCCCGGCGAAATACTGCGCCAGTTCGCTCTCGATTTGCTTCAGGTGCCCGTTGTGCCCCGGGGCCACGACGTAGCCGTAACGGTTTTGCAATGCTTCGACTTCCCTGGTCAGTGCCGGGCGATCCAGGAACTCCAGCAACACCAAGCCGCGGCGCTCGGCCATGGCAATCATCGGCCCCAGCGGCGTGGTCAGCCGGGTGAACAGCAGCGGCTCGCTGTTGGCGGCGCGGCCCGGGGTGATGTGGAAGGATTTTTGAAAGGCATCGCGAAAACCGCTCAGGGATTCGTAGCCGGAATCGAGTGCCACATCGTCGATGGACTCGCCTTGCTTGATCCCGCCCAGCGCCATGCCCAGGCGCCGGGTGCGCAGCCACGCATGGAAGGTCATGCCGAAATGCTGCTTGAACCAGCGCCGCAGTTTCAACGGCTCGATGCCCTCGGCTTGCAGCTGCGTGTCGGTCCAGCGCTGGTCCGGGTTGGCGTCCACCGATGTGAGCAACCGCTGCACCCAATCCGGCGCAATGGCCGCCGCATCCAGCGGTTTGCAGCGCAGGCAAGCGCGATAACCGGCGGACATGCATTCATCGGCGTGGGCGAAGAACTCGACATTCTCGGGTTTGGGTTTGCGCGCCGTGCAACTGGGGCGGCAGAAAATCCCGGTGGTCTTGACCGCAGTAAAGAACACCCCCTCGTAGGCGGTGTCTCGTTCGAGCATGGCGCGAACCATCTCGGCGTGGGGGGGCAGCACAGCGTTTTGTAGGTTCATGGGGTGAGCATAAGGCGGGCTGTGAGTGGCCTCCACCGGAAAATCGACAGGGAATTAAACAGGCGCAGGCGCGCACTCCCGAGGGGCATCGCAGCACGCCTCGGGCGACCTGCCGGTAACGAGTTTTGGAGCTGCGTTTGCGGGCACCGGAACGCTATGCAAACCCGAGGAACGACAGGACAACCACGACAATCACAACGACCCCGACGATGTAGATGATGTTGTTCATGAATGTCACCTCTGAACCAGAACAGGATGGCGATACGAAGGTGCTACACCTACAAAGTAGTGCACGTTGATTCGCAATTCCATTCATGACCCACATGCATCGCGGGGGTTCAGGCCCTGCGCGCCATCAACAACACCGAAGCCGCCGCCGACAACAACCCCGCGCAGCAACGATTGAAGATCCGCTTGCCCCGGGGTTCCGCGAACCAGCGGCGCATGTGCAGGCCCATGTAGGCGTAGGCGCTGATGGCGATCCATTCCAGCATCAGGAACAGCACGCCCAGTACCGCGAATTGCGGTGTGATCGCCCGGGTCGGGTCGACGAATTGCGGGAGAAACGCGGTGAAGATCAGGATCGCCTTCGGATTACCCGCCGCCACCAGAAACTCCTGGCGCGCCAACGCCAGCATCCCCACCGGCGCGCCGGCTACCGCGTTTTGCACGCCGGGATCGGCCCGCCACAATTGCCAGGCGAGGTAGAACAAATACGCCGCGCCCAGAATCTTGATCCCGTAGAACAACAGCTCCGACGTTTGCAGCACCACCGCCAGCCCGGCCGAGGCGAGGGCGATCATCCCGGCAAACGCCAGCAAACGCCCGATCCCCGCCATACAGGCGCGACGATAGCCATAGCGGGTGGCGTTGCTGACCGACAGCAGATTGTTCGGGCCGGGGGCCATGTTCAGGGCAAAACAGGCCGGGACAAACAGGGTGAGGGTGGCGAGGTCCATGGTGGGGGCTCCTGATCCGGGAACCGCTTTTTTATCACGGATAACCGATGGTTTTGCCCATACAGTGGCGCACGCAAGTCGCCGTACACTTGGCCACACGTCAAAATCCGATCCATGACCTACGTTTGCCGACGGCCCCAGCCGATCTCGGCCGCGTTCCTGGTCATGACCCTGCTGGTGCTGGTGGCATGAAATTGCACGAGGACGATTAGGCAGTTTTCTTCAATACGTGGGGCAGGGCGCTCTTTACCGTGAGCGCTGTTCCCACTGAATTGAAGAAGGTCTGTGATGAGTCTGATGATGTCCATGGCGGCGTTTGCGCTGGTCGCTTCGATCACGCCGGGGCCGGTGAATATTGTGGCGTTGGGTTCCGGGGCGCGGTACGGGTTTCGTGCCAGTCAACGGCATGTGGCCGGAGCGACCCTGGGGTTTGTGTTGCTGCTGGTGCTGATGGGCCTTGGGCTGCATGAACTGTTGCAGCAGTGGCCGTGGATGACGCGGGTCGTGCAACTGGCCGGGGTCGGGTTTCTGTTGTTCATGGCCTGGAAACTGGCCATAGACGACGGGTCGCTGCATATCGGCGAGTCGGGGCAGGCGCCGTCGATGCTCTATGGCGCGGTGATGCAGTGGCTCAATCCAAAAGCCTGGCTGGCCTGTGTCGCAGGGATGGGGGCGTTTGTCGCGGATGGCGAGGCGCGGCTGGTCTGGCAGTTTGCGGCGGTGTATCTGGTGATCTGTTACCTGTCCGTCGGCTGCTGGGTGTATGCCGGGACGTTCATGCGCGGCTATCTGAATAACCCGACGGGGATGCGTCTGTTCAATCGGAGCATGGCGTTGCTGCTGGCGGGGAGTGCTGCGTATTTGTTGTACCCCTAGCGGCATACAACCCATCCGTGCCCCGTAAATGGGGCACGGATGATTGAATCAGGGTGTCAACGTATACCGCTCAGAGCGTCGACCGCCTGTCTTGTCAGTGGCGTAAATTGACCAGAGCGCAATTGGGTGATGGCGTACAACGCACTGGCGGTTCGACCGTTACCATCGGCAAAGCTCTGGAAACCGATGACGGACGCAAGCAGGTGTTTGTCAATATGCTGGTGGGCGGTATCCAGCGTTTTCAAATGCTGTTCCAACAAGGCAAACCCGGTAATGCTGCCGCCATATTTCCCGTCTTGGCCAGCTTGACGTACTTGGCCAGCGGGGGAAGGGGCAAGACGGCTGTTCAACTCCGTGATAACGGTCGGGTCGGTCAGCAATTTGTTGTTGCCCGCATACTCGCGCAGTATCGCGGTGAATTGGTCGACGTCGTTGACTTGGAAAAAAGCCCCGTTCGCCATCCAGGCCGCGGCTCTTTGAGCAGGGTCGGTGAAACCGTTGGGATTGAAGACTGACTCCGGTAGTACCGCGTGATAAGGCGCTTGGCCCAAGTCCAGTTTCAGCAGGTTCTGTTGATGGGTCGTCAGGTAGACGACTTTTTTGGCTTCCAACTCAGCGACGATTGCCAGGGTTTCTGCAAGCCGTTGTGCGGTTTGACGTTCATCGGTGAACCTGATTGATTTATTGGCCGAGTACGAGGCGAGTACATCATGTACCGCTGTCTCGCCGATCAGTGCCCTTAGCATTTGTGCTTCTTTGCTTTGGAGTGCCGCGTCCTTGATGGAGTTATCGAACAGGTGCTGCAATTCTTCGGCGGATGCACCCTTAGGGATTTTCCTGTCATTCAGACGGGTCATTACCTGTTCGATGCTGGTAATGCTGTCATCCTTGAACAGCGCGCGAGCGTGAGACACGGTATCCAGCGACATGCGAATCCGGGTAGCCGAACCCGTATGGTCGACGGCCCGAAGCAGGTCATAGGAATTCGCGCCGGTCAGGTGCAACAGTTGAGATTTGGCGACGTGGGCTGCAGAGGCGGCTTGGGAACCCAGTTTCGTTGCACTTCTGCCAATCAGCTTCGCCCCGCCCTTGAGCAAGGTCGGCACACCATCCAGCGGGTTCAGAAACGAAATGGCGGAGCGACCGACGATTCGGGAGGCGGACAGCAGTTTTGTGCCGAGGGTCGCCGTCTTGGCTACCGAGGCTGCAATTTTTCCAGGTACTGCGACAAACGCCCCGGCAAACGCCAACGCATCCACGAGACAACCGGGTACCGCTCGGGCTTGTCTGCCTGCATCTCCAGAAGCGAGTGCTTCAACGCATTCCTTGAAGGGAATGATGATATTGAGAATGGTGTTGAAAATGGCGCTGGATTTTTCAATGGCCTTTTCCCGTTCTGTTTGTTGACGACCCACCGCCATTATTTCTTCCTGGGTGATCACCGGAATTTCTTTTGCGATCAGTGCGCTGATCGCTTCCTTGCGACTGGAACGGAAGTAGCGGTTCGGTGTGCCGCTGTCGTCTGTCTGAAGCGACGATGGTTCGAAATCGCCGATTTTCTTGATGAAGAAACGGCCCGTCTTGCCCTCTTCAGGCGCTTCGTTTGCCGAGTACGCTTTTAGATCGATAGGGGCATTCTGGGTGCTAGCCGTTTCGACATATCTCACGCCGTCAGGCAGTACCAAGGGACTAAGAATGGTCGTGAGTCTTTCGTTGAAACGACACTGCGCTCTTAGTGGAAACAGTTCGTAGCAACGAACCGTCGAGTTAAGACTTGCGCCTATCACCATGCCGAAACGATAGGTCTCTCCCGCATGGACGCCGATCGTGGAATTAACACCTGGATAACCGGATGGGCGTGTTGTTTCGCGGTTATAAACCTGGACAGCGTAAAGGGCCAGGTGACCGTTCTCGATAAATTCCCGATCCTTGATTGTTAGTTGTGACAGCGCAATATTGATATTGGAAGCCGTCGCCTCGACCATGCCGGTGTAATGATCGTGGGTCGCTTCGTCGAACAAGTTTGGCACCGGGTACAGGCGACGTAATTGCGGAATGGATTCGTGAATGCTGGCGCGGTGGGTTCGGCCCCAGTGCTCGGTATGAAGTTCGTCGCCCAAATAAAGATCTATGATCGAGACTTTAGTCGAGGGGGTAAAACGATTGACCAGCAATTCTTCCGGATTGCAATCCGGAGCTACTTTTTTCAGTTCCTTGAGCGCCAGCGTCCGGCGATCGGGGAATGGTTTTACAAGTTTGTTGGCCGCGTTGGTTATCTGGTCGACGTAGCGTTGGTATTCATCGATACCTCGGGTTATTACATCCTGGCTCAAACTGCCGTCGGAATCCCTGTTGATCAGTTTATTCATGAGTGCCCATGTGACCACCGGATCGAATGCATTTTGCGCGCGCAGGCGCTTTAGATCGGGGGTTAATTCGGCCACTTGGCTAAACCGGAGTACATGTTGGTAACTCATGTTTCGAGATGCACCGGGTGCGAGGGTCTCTACAAATTGCACCGCCTGGCAGAAGACCACCCAGCCCGGCGTGGCGAGCTTCAGATCGGCAGGCAGATCGCGAACCAGATACTCCGGTGCCATGCCGCCCAGTGCCATCTCTGCCACCAAGGGGGCAATGATGTCGCTGACGTTGGCGTTTTTCTGAAGATGTTTTTCAAAGTCCTGGCGTACATCGGCAGGTCGACGCAGCACATGATCTGCCGAATAGAGGTCAAAGCCCGCAAACTTCGTACCGTCGATGTCCACATCCGCGTCAAGGTCGATCAGCATCGCCGCAATCATCAACTGCGCCTGGAATGCCTTGGTGGGCACGGGGTCTGTTTCTGCGCTGAACCAATCAAGCGCCTCAAGATACAAGCTGGTATCAATCGTGGCGCTGCTGATCAGTGTCTCTAACCGATAACCCGTGCTGGCGGGCAGTTTGTCCGCCGAGCCGCTTAAAAGACGAACGCCATTGCCAAAAAGTTCGACCAGCGGCATTTCATCGCCGGTAAATCGGGTCCTTGTAACCTCCCGGATGGTTTCACGGCGTTGCGGGGTGAGTTTGTAGGGGGAATCCTCAGGGGCGTCCAGCAGTTGCCAGAAGTTTCCAAACGGGAGGGGGACGGGCAGGAAGGCAGCGTTGATCAGGTCAATCAGCGCTTTGGTATCCTCTTCATTGGTCGGTGTCGGCAATTCGTGGAACCGCAACCATTGACCAGCCGCTATATTTTCACCGGAGGTCACAAGGCCGCCAGTCAGTTTGGCGATGTTTGCTATCAGGCGCAGATCATTATTGATGTCTGCAATGCCGGTGACATGAGAAGTGATGTCCTTGGGGGAGAAGTACTGATTGCTAATGGAGTCGCCTACACTGGAAATGTTGGTGTAGGTGTAATAGATTCGGGCGTTTTCATCTACTTGAAACACCTGGTGCCTGGAGATGTTTCGGGAGGAAAGCATCTTCAAGAACTCGGGGCGGTTGATAAGTTGCGAAAGATAAGTGGCCGCCGAGCGGTGTGCCGTGTCGAAGCGCGTGCCTTTTTCATACTTGACTGCCAGTTTGCTCCAGTCCCAGTTGATGGACTCTCTGGCGAATGTGTTGCGAATAAAATTCAGGAGTGCAGCCGCTACGGCTTCTCTTTGAAGTTTGTCAGGGGTGGTTTCAATGTGGCTGTTTTCTTGCTGCATAGTTAAAGATCCCTCTTTTATAACTAAATGCCAAGCAGGCGGCGTAATGCTGTTTGAAAGCGTTCGGCACTCAGTGTGCGAAGCGGAAAGAATATGAGGCAGAAAGGGATTTGTCAGTATGGATGTGGATTCAAAGTGTGTCGGTATTTGGTCGCTTGTGAGGCGCTTACTTGGAAGGTTGTAATTTTTAAGAGTAAGAAGAGTTAGTTTGGCTGGGTTTATGTCGTTGTTTATTTATCCGCGATACTGCCCCGGCGTCGCCGCCAGATGTTGTTTGAACACCCGTTGAAAGTGCGCCTGATCGGCAAATCCTGCCTCCAGCGCTACATCGGCAATCAACTGGCCACTGCGCAAGCGATCACGGGCAAACTGGATGCGTCGGTTGAGTAAAAATGCATGGGGCGTCATACCGTAATGCTGCTTGAACGCGCGGATCAGGTAGGAAGGCGACAACTGCGCCGCTGCGCAGATATCTTCCAGCTTGAGCATCTGTGTGCAGTTGTCACGGATGTAGTCGGCGGCCCGTTCCAGTTTGAAATTGGGTTCGCGCAACGGTTGATCAGCCGGATTGAGGCGTTGTTGCACGTCGGTGAAAAACTCCACGGCCGCGCTGTGTTTGTGCAATACGTCCTGCTGATCATCGACCAACACCTCATACAAACCCTTGAGCCCCGCAAACAGGCTGGCGTCGTGCAGGTGGGTGACGGTAAACCGCCGGTACGCCTGGTCCTGAGCAAACCCCAGTTGATGCTGCAAGTCGGTGAGCCACGGCGTCTCGACGTACAGCATCAGGTACGACCAGGGCTGGTCGTCGATGGGGTTGCAGGCGTGGACATCGCCGGGGTTCATCAGCACTACGGTGCCGGCACTGACCTCGAATGCCGATTGCTCATGCACATACGTACTGCGCCCGGCGGTGATCGCGCCGATGGAAAAATGTTCGTGGGAATGCCGGGCGTAGCAGACCTCGCGGCCATCGGCGATGGCCCGGGCCTCGATGAAGGGCAGGGCGTCGTCACGCCAGAAGCGCGGGGACTTGTCGGCATCTTTGGCAACGGTGCGTTTCATCGTCGGCGTCCTCGGCAGGTCAGTGCTCGAGTGTATTAGCTCTCGTCATTAAAGGCCCGTTGCCGTTCGGCGATGGCGACCTTTTTAACAGATGTCTGTCCGCACCGTTTGTCGCTAGACTGGCCGCCCCGATTTGCCGCAAGGACGCTCAGCATCATGGTTGCCCCTCGTTTAGTGGCCGTCGCCTGCCTGCTCGCCAGCGCTGGTGCGAGTGCCGCGCCGCTGACTTACCACCTCACCGATCCGGCGCAGAAATACGCCATCGAGGTGCTGTTCCCGCAGCCTCCCGCCCAGAGCTACGAGGGCGCGCCGGCGCAGATCACCTTGCGCGACAAGTCCAGTGGCCAGGTGTTGCAGCGCATCGACTCACCGGCGGCGTTTGCCGTCTACAAACCCGGCAGCCAGGAGTTGGAAATCAACCAGGCCCCGGCCTACGGCGATCAGAGCCTGTTGTTTTTCGATGATTTCAATTTCGACGGGCAGCAGGATCTGGCCGTACGCAACGGTAGCGAGGGCGGTTATGGCGGCCCTTCCTATGACATCTACCTGTCTGATCCAGCGAGCCCGACGCTGGTCTTCAGCTCCGGGTTCTCCTCCCTGACCCGCGATGAGCAATTGGGCATGTTCGGCGTTGATCCGGTGGCCAAGCGCTTGGACACCCGTTCGAAACAAGGCTGCTGCTGGCATCAAAGCGCGACGTGGAAGATCGAGAACAATGAGCCGGTGATGGTCAGCGAAAAGATCGAAGCGATGCAGATGCCGACGCCAGCAAAGCCCTACATGCCTATGGGCTACCTGGACGTGACTGAACGCGAACTCAAGGATGGCCAGTGGATCGAACACCGCTCAGTCGAGGGTCCTTACGCCGAGCCGCCACTGAAGTTTCGCGGCACCCTTAACGACAAGATCGCGTTCGAACTCTGGTGGCAAATCCAGGGCGAGGTATACATCGGTGAAGTGCGTTACGGCAAAACCGGCAGCGGCAAACCGATCCGGCTGGTTGGCGAATCCGTCGAGGGGCACGGTGTGTTGCTGCATGAATTGGACGATGACGGGCAGAGCACCGGCGACTGGTCCCTGAAAGACGAACCGGACGAACAGGGCAACTACACCGGCACCTGGCGCAGCCCCAAGCGCACGTTCAACGCCAACATGCGTCTCGCCGAATTCAAGATTGCGCCTCAGAAACTTGAAGGGGTGGCCAGCAATCAGCGTGAAGGTGACTACCGGCTGACCCATTTCGTAGAGCGAATAATCAGCCAGCTGTCGGTGAAGATACTGCCGGGCATCGATGATGGGCCGGAGACTGTCGATATCACTATCGACTACGCCCAGCTCAAGGATCCACCGAGCGAAATCCATTACCAGTCGGCGTTGCTGGCGGGCAATCTGGCCATCGTGCTGGACGCCCAGGGTGGGCCGGTCTTGCGCCTGCAGTTGCTCAATGGAGCAGCGGTCGTGACGGGTTACGGCGAGTTCCGGAAATACGGCGGCAGCTACGTAAAAAAACGCTGAGGCGCGGCGTTAGAAATCCCATTTGGTCGGCAGTTGGAATCGGTGACCGTCATCGTAAGCGCATGTCCATGGGCGACGTGCGCCTTCGGTGCAAATAAGAAGTGGTCGCGAATAAGCTAGATATTCCCGTGCTGCGCAACTGATATTGGATTGCTTCTAGGCGGGTGAGCGGACGATGTAGTCACTAAGACTCGGTTATGAGTCAATAAGACCATTTCAGAGTTGAGTCATATTGACTGCGTTGTGGCCAACATATTGATTTACAAGCCTTTAAAACATGGCGCGCATCTTGGATTAATCCACGTACAACTGGTCTGTTTCAGGAGTACGAAAAATGTTCAATTTCTTCAGTAATCCTCACAACGTTCTGCACCTATCGAGCAGAGTGTTGGGCCTGGGCCTGACACTGCTTTTGATCGGCATCTATGGCGCTTACCTTTACAACGGTCATCTGCCCATTGTGGCGCTGGTATCGATGCACGCCATGACTATCATTGGCCCGACGTTGCTCAAAATTGGCTATGTGATGCGTCTACTGGCCCAGCATCGGTTGGCGACCCATCACTTCTGCGCGGTGGCCTGATGCGCAAGCCTGCTCTCACAAAGTTTGCTATCGCTGCGGCACCGGTTTTCAGCCTCGGTTTTCGAGCGTTCTTCCTCGCCGGCGCCGGGTTTGCCGTGTTGGCCGTGGCGATCTGGGCATTGTGGTTATACGGCCGATTACCCGGCGCGCAGCCAATTGGCGGGATGCTGGCCTGGCATCGGCACGAAATGCCCTTCGGTTTCGCCATGGCGATCATCGCCGGATTTCTGCTGACGGCGGTACCAAACTGGACCGGACGCCCTGGCCTCAGCGGCTGGCCGCTGATCGGCCTGGTGCTGGTGTGGCTGCTGGCTCGACTGGCGTGGTTGCTACCGATTAATCCGACGCTGCTGATCGCTCTGCAACTCCCGTTTCTGCCCTTGCTGGCCTGGTGCCTGGGCCGGGATCTGGTGGAAGCGGGTAAACGCGACAACTATCCGATCCTGCTGATGATCACGCTGCTGGCGGGCTGCCAGATGATGACGCTGTGGGGCATCGCGACCGACGACACCGCATTGCAACGACATTGCGTATTGGCGGCGTTGTGGCTGGTGGCTGCGATGATGAGCATGATTGGCGGACGGGTGATTCCATTCTTCATTCAGCGCGGTCTGAATCGCCCCGCTGTTACACCGGCTAGCCCACTGCCCACCAAAGTGTTGCTGATGGGCGGCTTGCTCGCCGCGTTGTCTTTTACTGTCGGTTTGAATGACACGCCCAAACGGTGGCTGGCGCTGTTGTACCTGGTGCTCGGCGCGGTGCATCTGCTGCGGTTGTGGCGCTGGCACGACCGGGGTATTTGGCGAGTGCCGCTGTTGTGGTCGCTGTACCTGGCTTACGCCTGGCTGGTGGTTGCAACGCTGGCCATGGCGCTTTGGCATGCCGGGTGGATGCCGCAACAGAGCCTGGCCACCCATGCGCTGGCGGTCGGCGGGATTGGCGGACTGATCCTCGCGATGATTGCCCGGGTCAGCCTGGGGCATACCGGGCGATTGCTGCAGCCCTCGAAAGCGGTGGTGCTGGGTTTTGTCTTGATGGTGTTCGCCGGTCTGTGTCGGGTGTTGCTCGTCCCGTTCTCGGGAGCAGGGCTCGGGCTGTCGGCGCTACTCTGGTGTACGGCGTTCGGGCTGTTTTTGACGCGCTACACCGGCATCCTGCTCAAACCGAGGGTTTAGCGCCAAGGCTCATGCGTGCCGCCCGCAGCGGGCAGGTGATCAATCTCTCGTCGGTGGGCGGTTTTCAGTCGGCGCCGGGCCATGGCGTGTATTGCTCGACCAAATTTGCCGTCGAAGCCCTGAGCGAAGCCTTGCACGGCGAACTGACCTCACTGGGCGTCAAGGTCACGGTGGTCGAGCCGGTAAAGCTTGCCTGTGGCAAGCTTCGCTCCTACAGGGTGCTTCAGCGGCCAGGGATATGTGACCGGCGGTCGCAGAAGCTGGCCCGCCGGTCAATCTGCGCTTAGCTGTATGGATAACCCGAGGCGCGCGTAGATCCGCCGCTCCGTAGGAGCACAGCTTGCTCGCGATGGCGTCGTGTCAATCAGCACATCACTGCCTGACACGACGCCATCGCGAGCAAGCTGTGCTCCTACGGGTGTGTGGTCTCAGTAATGCGCCCCCTTCAGAACACCGTGAGTCTGAGGAAGATCCGCCATGCTGACCCTGAATATCAATGGCAAGGACCAGGCGCTGGATGTCCCCGCGGACATGCCGCTGCTGTGGGTCCTGCGCGATGTCGCGCACCTGACCGGGACCAAGTTTGGTTGCGGCATGGCGCAGTGCGGTGCTTGCACCGTGCACGTCGATGGCGCGCCGCTGCGTGCCTGCATCACCCCGGCCACCGCCGTGGCCCATGGGCAAAAAATCCTCACCATCGAAGGCCTGTCCACCGACGGCACACACCCGGTGCAACAAGCCTGGGCTGAACTGGACGTGGTGCAATGCGGTTATTGCCAGTCGGGGCAGATCATGTCCGCCGCCGCGCTGTTGGCGAAGATCCCCAAACCCACCGACGACGATATCGACCAGGCGCTGTCCGGCAATATCTGCCGCTGCGGCACCTACCCAAGGATTCGCGCGGCGGTCAAACGCGCCGCCGAAATCGGTTGATGCGCCATCGATGGGAGTCAGTTCAATGAACAGCCTCAATCCTGTGTCACGTCGCGGTTTTCTCAAGGGCAGCGCCGTGCTCGGCGGTGGGCTGGTGGTGGCATTCGTCATCCCCGGCGGCCATCGCTTCGCCCTGGGCGCCGAGAACCAGGGCAATGCCTTCGCGCCCAACGCCTTCTTGCGCATCAGCAACGACAACAGCGTCACCATGCTGCTTGGCCATTCGGAAATGGGCCAGGGCATCTGGACCGGCCTGACCATGTTGATCGCCGAGGAGCTGGACGCCGATTGGTCGAAAATCCGCGTCGAACATTCCCCTGCGTCCGCCAAGGACTATGGCCTGGCCGGGTTTGGCGGCATGCAGATCACCGGCGGCTCGACCTCGACCTGGATGGAGTTCGACCGCTATCGCCAGGCCGGCGCCGCCGCGCGCCTGATGCTGATCGACGCCGCGGCCAAGCGCTTCAACGTCGCGCCGTCCGAGATTCGCACTGAGCCGGGCGTGGTCATCGCCGGCGACAAACGCGCCACCTACGGCGAACTGGCGGATGACGCCGGCAAGCTGCCGGTGCCGGATCCGGCGTCGATCAAGTTCAAGGAGGCCAAGGACTGGAAAATCATCGGCAAACCGACCCCGCGCCTCGACACCCCGGAGAAAATCACCGGCCGCGCCAAGTTCGGCATGGACGTGCAGTTCGAGGGCCTGATGACCGCCATGGTCGCCCGGCCGCCGGTATTCGGCGGCAGCGTCAAATCCTTCGAAGGCGCCGAGGCGCTGGCGGTGCCGGGCGTACACAAAGTAGTGCAAGTGCCCACGGGCGTGGCGGTGATTGCCGATCATTACTGGGCGGCGAAGCTGGGGCGCGATGCGCTGAAAATCGACTGGGACCTGGGGCCGAACACCGGGCTCGACAGCGTCAAGTTGCTGGAGAGCTTCCGCCAACTCGCCGCCACCCCGGGCATGCCGGCCAGCCAGGCCGGGGACACCGCCGCCACGCTGAAGAAAGCCGCGAAAACCATCGACGTCGAATACAGCGTGCCGTACCTGGCCCATGCGCCGATGGAACCGCTCAATTGCACGGTGAAAATCACCACGGACAAGTGCGAAATCTGGACCGGCACCCAGTTCCAGACCCTCGATCAAATGGTCGCGGGCAAGATCACCGGGCTCAAACCCGAACAGGTGGAAATCCACACCGAATTCCTCGGCGGCGGCTTCGGTCGGCGGGCCAACCCGACTTCGGACTTTGTCGCCGAAGCGGTGCAAGTGGCCAAGGCGGCGGGTATGCCGGTGAAAACCGTGTGGTCCCGGGAGGACGATATTCGTGGCGGTTACTACCGCTCGATGTTCCTGCATCAGGCGAATATTGGCCTGGACGCCGACGGCATGCCCCTGGCCTGGAAGCACGTGATGGTCGGCCAGTCGATCATGGATGGCACCGCGTTCGCCGCGACCATGGTCAAGGACGGTATCGACAAGACCTCGGTCGAAGGCGTGGCCGACAGTCCCTACATCGAGAAACTCGCCAATCATCAGGTCGAGCTGCATTCACCGAAGACTGGCATCAGTGTGCTGTGGCTGCGTTCGGTGGGGCACAGCCACAACGCGTTTGTCATGGAATCGTTGATCGACGAGCTGGCCGAGGCGGCGGGCAAGGACCCGGTGGAATACCGACGAACCCTGCTCAAGGAGCATCCGCGACACTTGGGTGTGCTGAACCTGGCGGTGGAAAAAGCCAACTGGACCGCGCCGCTGCCGGATGGCCACGCCTTGGGTGTGGCGGTGCATGAGTCGTTTGGCAGTTACGTCGCGCATGTCGCCGAAGTGTCCCAAGACAACCTGAAGATTCGCGTGCACCGGGTGGTGTGCGCGGTGGACTGCGGCATTGCGGTCAACCCGCAAAGCATCGCGGCGCAGATGGAGTCTTGCGTCACCTTCGGCCTCGGTTTTGCCCTGCGCAGCAAACTGACGTTCAAGGACGGCCAGGTGGTGCAGTCCAACTATCACGACTATCAGGTGCTGCGGCTCAACGAAATGCCGGTGGTGGAGGTGCACATCGTGCCCAGCACCGACAAACCCGGCGGGATCGGCGAGGCCGGTGTGCCGCCCGTGGCGCCGGCGGTGGCCAACGCGGTGTACGCCCTGACTGGGCAACGCCTGCGCGAACTGCCGCTGCAACTGTCGGGGGTGTGAGATGAGACGACATTTGATATTGGGCGCAGTGGTGTTGGTCGGTCTGACCGGCTACGCCTCGGACCTGTTCGCGGCGGACAATCAGGCTGCACTGGAAGCCTTCGGCACCGTGCAGAAGGTGTTCCAGAGCCCGCGCTGCCAGAACTGCCATATCCCCGGCGATTCGCCGTTGCAGTTCGACGCCGGTACGCCGCACATGATGAACGTAGTGCGCGGCATGGACGGCAAGGGCGCCGCCGGTTTGCCCTGCGCCACCTGCCATGGGGAAAGCAACCCGCCGGCCAGCTACGGCCCCCACGCACCACCGGGCGCGCCCCATTGGAGCCTGCCACCGGCGGCGCACAAAATGGCCTGGATCGGCCTGCCGCCGGACAAACTCTGCGCGTTGATCAAGGACCGCTCCAGCAACGGCGACCGGGATTTCGCCGCGCTGATCAAGCACGTCAGCGACGACAAACTGGTGCTCTGGGGCTGGAATCCGGGCGGCAATCGGGCGCCGGTGCCGGTGCCCCACGACATCTTTGTCACGCAATTCAAACTCTGGGCCGATGCCGGAGGACCGTGCCCGGTGGCGGGCATCTGACCAACGGCGAGTTAATTAGGAGTCAAACCGGGTAAGTGCGGCTCTAACGGACATACCCCCACAGGAGTGAACCATGCTGGTTCCAGGCAAACCGATCAAACCGGGCACTTGCGCAGACACCTTGCACGGCCCGGACACTGCACTGCAGGAGCGCGAATTGTTGCGCGACCTGGCGCGTCAGGCCGAGCAGGAGCTGACGGCCGTGCAGGTGGCGAGCATGGACGAACTGACGCTGCTGCCCAATCGCCATGGCTTTGAAGCCTTGGCCCAAAGGGGCCTGGATGCCTGTTTGCAGATGGGCAAACCAGCGACCTTGCTGTTTTTCGACCTCGATAACTTCAAACACATCAACTACCTGTACGGCCGCGCCGAAGGCGACGATGCCTTGAAAACCTTTGCCGATGTGCTGCGGATCGCCTTTCGCGAAAGCGACGTGATCGGGCGCATGGGCAGCGATGAATTCGCCGCGTTGCTGACCGGCGCCAATGGCGTGGAAATCCCGGCGATCCGGGCGCGGCTCGAAGAAATGCTCGACGAGCGCAACGCCACGGTGCATCGCGGGTATGACATTCGTTTCAGTGTCACCCAACTCGAATTTCACCCCGCGCAGCACCAAACCGCTGAGGGCTTATTGGCCGCGATCGGCGAGCAGTTCGGCGGCCACCCGTTCGGCCAATCGTAGTAGCGAGCCGTCATTGCGGAACCGGCCGATCAACTGCAAACCAATCGGCAACAATCCTTCGGCCCGAGGCAGCGGGATATTCACCTGCGGCCAGCCAAACGCACCCCAGAACTTGATGAAGTCCGATGGCCCGGTGTTTTCGGCGCTGTCTACGGCCAGGGGCGCGAGCATGCCGCAGTTGGGTGAGAGGAGGGCGTCGAAGGGTTGGCACAGCTCGTTCAGGCGCGGTGCGAGTGCTGCCAATCGGGCCTTGGCGGCGGTTTCCTGATCCCAGGTGGTGGCGGCGGCGCGGGCGAACATCGCCAGTATCGAAGGGCTCAACAGCTTGCGGTGTTGCTCAAACTCCTTCGCCAGCGAGCGGGCGCCTTCGCAATCGTTGATGGTCAGGTGATCGTCGAACACCCCGGCGAATTCATCCGGCAGTTTGAGTTCACTGACCTGATGTCCGGCCCGGCGCAGGTGCCGGACGGCTTGCTCCAGCGCTTCGGCCACCTCGGGTTGTACCTGATCCCAGCGCGGCGTACGGCAGAAGCCCAGGTGCAGTGGGCGTTGTGGTGCTTCAGGCAGTTCGAAACCCGGAATCAACACCCGCGCCACGAGGGTCAAATCCCGTACCGAGCGGCCATACCAACCCACGGTGTCGAAACTCGGCGCCAGCGGCTTCACGCCTTCCAGCGACACCAGTCCGAACGATGGCTTGAACGCCAACAAGCCGCAGTAAGCCGCGGGTTTGAGCAGCGAGCCAGCGGTTTGTGTGCCCAACGCCACCGCAAAGAAATCCGCCGCCATGCCCGCCGCTGAACCGGCGCTGGAACTGCCCGGCGTGCGTGTCAGGTCATGGGGGTTGCGGGTCGGACCAGTGCGCATGTAGGCAAATTCGGTGGTGTGGGTCTTGCCCATGATCAGCGCGCCGGCCTGGCGCAGCAGGGTTACCACGTGGGCATCCCGGGATGGCTGATGGTCGGCGTAGATCGGCGAAAAGAATTCGGTGGGATGGTCGGCGGAATCGAACATGTCCTTGATGCCCACCGGCACGCCGGCCAACAGGCCCCGACCCTCGTTCAGCGCGGCGTGCAGGCGCACTTGCAGCGGTTTGAACGAGGCAAAGGCGTGGACTTTCGGTTCCAGCGCTTCAATGCGCTCAAGAAAACCTTCGGCGATCTCCGCGACCGTTGTCTCGCCGTTGCGCACCGCCTCGCTGAGGGCGGTGGCGTCCAGAACAGCGCGGCTCACTTGGCAAACAACTGGCTGATGTCCTTGAATGCCTTGAACTCCAGGGCATTGCCGCACGGGTCGAAGAGAAACATCGTCGCTTGCTCGCCCACCAATCCCTGGAAACGAATCCCCGGTTCAATCACGAATTGCGTACCAAGGCTTTGCAGACGCTCGGCCAGGGCTTCCCATTCCGTCATCCCCAGCACCACACCGAAATGCGGCACCGGCACGTTGTGGCCGTCCACGGCGTTGGTGTGGGCGGCTTCCTGGGAAGCATTTTTCGGTGCCAGGTGAATCACCAATTGATGGCCAAAAAAATTGAAATCCACCCAATGCTCGCTGGAGCGACCTTCTTCCAGACCAAACACTTCGCCATAAAAGCTGCGCGCAGCGGCCAGGTCGTACACCGGAATCGCCAGGTGGAAAGGGGAGAGCTGCATGGGGTTAATCCTCAACGGTTGGAAGTTGAGGCTGAGTTTAGTCCTGTGCTTTTTGATTAAAAGACGATAATTTTTGCGTCGAGCACAAATTATTTCGATCAATGGTGACGCTGATGCTGCGGGAACTGAAAACCTTTATCGCGGTGACTCGCTACGGCACTTTCGCGGCAGCGGGCATGCACATCGGCCTCACGCAGTCGGCAGTCAGTGCGCAGATGCGTAATCTGGAACAGGCCTTGGGCATTCGCCTGTTCGACCGCACCGGACGCCAGGCGCTGCTAAATGCGGCGGGGCAACGGGCATTGCCGATGGCCCGGGAGATGCTCGAAACCTTTGCGCGGATGGCGGTCAGTGATGACGTCAGTGAGTATCGTGGTGAGCTGAAGATCGGCGCCGTGGCCACGGTGCAAACCGGTTTGTTGCCCCAGGCGTTGTTGCGGCTCAGGCAACAAGCGCCCTTGCTGGAGCCGAAACTGGTGCCGGGTGTGTCGCTGAACCTGCTGAGTCAGGTGGACACCGGCGAAGTGGATTTGGCGATCCTGATCAAGCCGCCCTTCGAACTGCCCAAGGAATTGTCGGCGCAGGTCATCCGCAAGGAGCCGTTTGTGCTGATCGTGCCGGCGCAGCTTGAGGGGGATGATCCGTTGCAGTTGCTCGCCGAGCATCCCCATGTGCGCTACGACCGTAATTCGTTCGGTGGGCGTTTGGTGACGCGGTTCCTGCGGGAGCAGCAGATTGAGGTCAAGGTCGGGTTGGAACTGGATGAGCTGGAAGCCATTGTGAAAATGGTGGAGTGCGGGTTGGGGGTTTCGTTGCTGCCGGAGGCGGGGTTGTGGGTGGAGCATGGGGCGAAGGTGCGGGTGATTCGGTTGGGTGAATTGACGTTTTATCGCGAGATCGTCTTGCTACAGCGTTATAGCCAGCGGATGCAGCCGATTCAGCAGTTGTTTGCGCGGTGTTTGGTTTGAAGAAACCCATAAAAAACCCGCCATAACCGGCGGGTTTTTTATGCGCTAACCGAAAATCACTCTTCGATATTGCCCATGGCGGTAGTGTTGAAACCACCGTCTACGTACATGATTTCGCCGCTGATGCCGGACGCCAGGTCCGAGCACAGGAAGGCGCCGGCGTTGCCGACTTCGTCGATGGTGACGTTACGACGCAGCGGGGTTTGCGCTTCGTTGGCGGCCAGCATTTTGCGGAAGTTCTTGATGCCGGAAGCGGCGAGGGTGCGGATCGGGCCAGCCGATACGGCGTTGACGCGGGTGCCTTCCGGGCCCAGGGAGCCGGCCAGGTAACGAACGCCAGCTTCCAGGGAAGCCTTGGCCATGCCCATCACGTTGTAGTTCGGCATGGTGCGCTCGGCGCCCAGGTACGACAGGGTCAGCAGGCTGCCATTGCGGCCTTTCATCATTTCGCGGCCAGCCTTGGCCAGGGCCACGAAGCTGTAGGCGCTGATGTCGTGAGCGATGCGGAAACCTTCACGGGTGGTGGCTTCGGTGAAGTCGCCGTCCAGTTGGTCGCCCGGGGCGAAGCCGACGGAGTGAACGATCACGTCCAGGCCATCCCACTTCTTGCTCAGCGCTTCGAAGACCTTGGCGATTTCTTCATCGCTGGCCACGTCGCATGGGAAGCACAGCTCAGGGCTCGAGCCCCAGCCTTGTGCGAATTCTTCAACACGACCTTTCAGTTTGTCGTTCTGATAAGTGAAGGCAAGCTCAGCGCCCTCGCGATGCATGGCGGCAGCGATGCCGGATGCGATGGACAGCTTGCTGGCGACACCGACGATCAGTACGCGCTTACCGGCGAGAAAACCCATGTGTTGCTCCTCTCTTTCAGGTTATTGCGCAGTGGCTGGCGCCAGGAAAGCGGCTTCCAGCAACTGCTGTGTATACGGATGTTGGGGGGCGGCAAAGATACTTTGCGCGTCTCCCTGTTCGACCACTTGGCCATGCTTGACCACCATCAACTGGTGGCTCAGCGCTTTGACGACAGCCAGGTCATGGCTGATAAACAGATACGTCAGGTTGTACTTGGTTTGCAGTGACCGCAAAAGCTCCACCACTTGGCGCTGCACTGTCCGGTCGAGGGCCGAAGTCGGCTCGTCCAGCAGGATCAGCGCCGGTTTTAGCACTAATGCCCGGGCAATGGCGATTCTCTGCCGTTGCCCGCCGGAAAATTCGTGGGGGTAGCGGTTCCGGGTTTCCGGGTCCAGGCCTACCTCCTTCAATGCCGCAATAATCGCTTGTTCCTGTTCCGCTTCGGTGCCCATCTTGTGGATCCGCAGGCCTTCGCCGACGATCTGGCTCACGCACATCCGCGGGCTCAGGCTGCCGAACGGGTCCTGGAACACCACCTGCATCTCCCGGCGCAACGGTCGAACCTCGCCCTGCGTCAGGCAGTCTAGCTGCTTGCCTTCAAAACGGATGCCGCCTTTGCTGCCGATCAGCCGCAAAATCGCCAAGCCCAGTGTCGACTTGCCGGAACCGCTTTCTCCCACAATCCCCAAAGTCTGTCCCTGGGGCAGGCTGAAATTGATGCCGTCCACCGCTTTGATGTGGTCAACGGTCTTTTTCAGAAAGCCTTTCTTGATCGGGAACCAGACTTTCAGGTCCTCGACTTGCAGCAATGGCGGGCCAATAACGTTGGTCGCCGGCGTCCCGCTGGGCTCCGCTGCCAGCAGTTCCCGAGTGTACGGATGCTGCGGCGCGCGGAACAACTCTTCGCACGATGCCTGTTCGACGATGCAACCGCGCTGCATGACACATACGCGATGCGCAATTCTTCGAACAAGGTTCAAATCGTGACTGATCAGTAACAACGCCATGCCCAGTCGGGCCTGTAATTCCTTGAGCAATTCGAGGATTTTCAGCTGAACGGTCACGTCCAGCGCAGTGGTCGGTTCATCGGCAATCAACAGCTCCGGCTCGTTGGCCAGGGCCATGGCGATCATTACCCGCTGGCGCTGGCCGCCGGACAGTTCATGAGGCAGCGCTTTCAGGCGCTTGTGCGGCTCGGGAATGCCGACCATCTCCAGCAGCTCCAGGGTGCGCTTGGTCGCCACTTTGCCGCTCAGGCCCTTGTGGATGCCCAGCACCTCGTTGATCTGCTTCTCGATCGAGTGCAGCGGATTGAGCGAGGTCATCGGCTCCTGGAAGATCATCGCGATCCGGTTGCCCCGAATGTGGCGGATGGTTTTCTCTTTCAGGCTCAGCAGGTCTTGCCCGGAATATTCGATGGTGCCGGACGGGTGTCGGGCCAGCGGGTAGGGCAGCAGGCGCAGGATCGAGTGGGCGGTCACCGATTTACCGGAGCCACTTTCACCCACCAGGGCCAGGGTTTCGCCGCGCTTGATATCGAAGCTCACGCCCTCGACTACCCGCTGCACGCGCTCGCCGACGACAAATTCGACGGCGAGGTCGCGCACTTCGATCAGATTGTCCTGATTCATTTCACTTCCTCGGGTCGAAGGCATCGCGAGCGGACTCGCCGATAAACACCAGCAAACTCAACATCAACGCCAGCACCGCAAACGCGCTCATGCCCAGCCACGGTGCCTGCAAGTTGGACTTGCCCTGGGCCACCAGCTCTCCCAGGGACGGACTGCCCGCCGGCAGGCCAAACCCCAGGAAATCCAGCGCCGTCAGCGTACCGATGGCGCCAGTGAGGATGAACGGCATAAAGGTCATGGTCGAGACCATGGCGTTGGGCAAAATGTGGCGGAACATGATCGCGCCATTCTGCATTCCCAGCGCCCGCGCCGCGCGTACATATTCAAGGTTACGCCCACGCAGGAACTCGGCGCGTACCACGTCCACAAGACTCATCCACGAAAACAGCAGCATGATCCCCAGCAGCCACCAGAAGTTCGGCTGCACGAAACTGGCGAGGATGATCAGCAGGTACAGCACCGGCAGCCCGGACCAGATTTCGAGGAAACGCTGCCCGGCCAGGTCGACCCAGCCGCCATAGAACCCCTGCAACGCCCCGGCGATCACGCCGATGATCGAGCTGAGAATGGTCAACGTCAGGGCGAACAATACCGAAATCCGGAAACCGTAGATCACCCGGGCCAACACGTCGCGGCCCTGATCATCGGTGCCCAGCAGGTTGTCCGCCGAGGGCGGGGCGGGGGCCGGGACTTTCAGGTCGTAGTTGATGCTCTGGTAGCTGTAGGGGATTGGCGCCCACAGAATCCACGCATCCTTGGCCTTGAGCAGTTCGCGGATGTACGGGCTCTTGTAGTTGGCTTCCAGCGGGAATTCGCCGCCGAAGGTGGTTTCCGGGTAGCGCTTGAGCGCCGGGAAATACCAGCCATCGTCGTAATGCACGGCCAGCGGTTTGTCGTTGGCGATCAGCTCGGCGCCGAGGCTCAGGCCGAACAGGATCAAAAACAGCCACAGCGACCACCAGCCACGCTTGTTGGCCTTGAACAGTTCGAATCGTCGGAGATTGAGGGGGGACAGGCTCATCTCAATGCTCCCGGTGTTCGAAGTCGATGCGCGGATCGACCAGGGTGTAGGTGAGGTCGCCGATCAGTTTCACCACCAACCCCAATAACGTGAAGATAAACAGCGTGCCGAACACCACCGGATAATCGCGGTTGATCGCCGCTTCGAAACTCATCAGGCCCAGGCCATCGAGGGAGAAAATCACTTCCACCAGCAATGAGCCGGTAAAGAAGATCCCGATAAATGCCGAGGGGAACCCGGCAATCACCAGCAGCATCGCGTTACGGAACACATGGCCGTAGAGCACTTTGTGGTTGGTCAGGCCTTTGGCTTTGGCGGTGACCACGTACTGCTTGTTGATTTCGTCGAGGAAGCTGTTTTTGGTCAGCAGGGTCATGGTCGCGAAGTTGCCGATCACCAGCGCCGTGACGGGCAAGGCCAGGTGCCAGAAATAATCGAGAACCTTGCCGCCCATGCTCAGCTCGGCGAAGTTGTTCGAGGTCAGGCCCCGTAGCGGGAACCAGTCGAAATAGCTACCGCCGGCAAACAGCACGATCAGCAAAATAGCGAACAGGAACGCCGGGATCGCGTAGCCGACGATGATCAGCGAACTGGTCCAGACGTCGAAATGGCTGCCGTGGCGCGTGGCCTTGGCGATCCCCAGCGGGATCGACACCAGGTACATGATCAGCGTGCTCCACAGCCCGAGGGAGATCGACACCGGCATCTTTTCCTTGATCAGGTCGATGACCTTGGCGTCGCGAAAGAAGCTGTCGCCGAAATCCAGGGTCGCGTAGTTCTTGACCATGATCCACAAGCGTTCCGGCGCCGATTTGTCGAAGCCGTACATGTGCTCGATTTCCTTGACCAGCGCCGGGTCCAGGCCCTGGGCGCCGCGATAGGCCGAGCCGGCCACCGAGACCTCGGCACCGCCACCGGCGATGCGGCTGGTGGCGCCTTCGAAGCCTTCGAGCTTGGCGATCATCTGTTCCACCGGGCCACCGGGGGCGGCCTGGATGATCACGAAGTTGATCAGCAAAATGCCGAACAAGGTCGGGATGATCAGCAGCAGTCGCCGAAAAATATACGCCAGCATCTGATTACTCCGTGCCCGCAGGGTCGGCTTGCAGTTTGGTTTCGACTTCTATCGCCGGTTTTGCATCGGGCTTGACCCACCAGGTATTGATGCCGATGTCGTACTTGGGTGAAACCTTCGGATGGCCGATGTGGTTCCAGTACGCCACGCGCCAGGTCTTGATGTGCCAGTTGGGGATCACGTAATAACCCCATTGCAGCACGCGGTCCAGCGCACGGGCGTGGGCCACCAGGCTTTTGCGCGAATCGGCGTTGATCAGGCCTTCGACCAATTGGTCCACCACCGGATCTTTCAAGCCCATGGAATTGCGGCTGCCGGGCTTGTCGGCGGCGGCGGACATCCAGAACTCGCGCTGTTCGTTGCCCGGCGAATTGGACTGCGGGAAGCTGCCGACAATCATGTCGAAGTCCCGGGAGCGCACGCGGTTGATGTATTGCGAGACGTCGACCCGGCGAATCACCAGGTCGATACCCAGGTCGCTGAGGTTGCGCTTGAACGGCAACAGCACCCGCTCGAATTCGGTCTGGGCCAGCAGGAACTCGATGGTCACCGGTTTGCCGTTGGCGTCGACCATTTTGTCGTCGACGATCTTCCAGCCGGCCTCTTGCAGCAGTTGATAGGCCTGGCGCTGCTGGGTGCGGATCATGCCGCTGGCGTCGGTCACCGGGTTCTGGAACGCTTCGCTGAAGACCTGGGCCGGGAGCTGGCTGCGGAACGGGTCGAGGATCGCCAGTTGATCGGCGTCCGGCAGGCCGGTGGCGGCCATTTCCGAGTTTTCGAAGTAACTGCGAGTACGGGCGTAGGCGCCGTTGAACAGTTGCTTATTGGTCCATTCGAAATCCAGCAGCAGCGTCAAGGCCTGACGCACGCGGATGTCCTGGAACGCCGCGCGTCGCAGGTTGAACACGAAACCCTGCATACCGGTCGGGTTGCCGTTGGGAATCTGTTCCTTGATCAACCGCCCCTCGGTCACTGCCGGGATGTTGTAGGCGTTGGCCCAGTTCTTCGCGGTCATTTCCAGCCAGTAATCGAACTGCCCGGCCTTGAGTGCTTCCAGGGCCACGGTGTTGTCGCGGTAATAATCAGTGGTCATCACGTCGAAGTTGTAGAACCCGCGGTTCACCGGCAGGTCCTTGCCCCAGTAATCCTTGACCCGCTCATAACGCACCGAGCGCCCGGCTTTGACTTCGCTGACCTTGTAGGGGCCGCTGCCGAGCGGCATTTCCAGGTTGCCCTTGTTGAAGTCGCGGGTGGCCCACCAGTGTTTCGGCAGCACCGGCAACTGGCCGAGGATCAGCGGCAGTTCGCGGTTGTTGCTGTGCTTGAACTTGAACAGCACCGTCAGCGGGTCTTCGGCGACCACGTCCGCGACATCGCTGTAGTAACCGCGATACATCGGTGCGCCGTCCTTGGTCAGGGTCTGGAAGCTGAACACCACGTCTTCGGCGCGCACCGGGTGGCCGTCGTGGAAGCGAGCTTCGGGGCGCAGGTAGAAACGCACCCAGCTGTTGTCCGGGGCCTTCTCGATCTTGCCGGCGATCAGGCCGTATTCGCTGAACGGTTCATCCAGGCCCTGTTTGGCCAGGGTGTCGTAGATCATGTCGATGTTGTCCGCCGCCACCCCTTTGCTGATGAACGGGTTGAGGCTGTCGAAGCCGCCGAAACCGGCCTGGCGGAAGATCCCGCCCTTGGGGGCGTCCGGGTTGACGTAATCGAAGTGCTTGAAGTCGGCCGGGTATTTCGGCGGCTCGTTGTACAAAGTCAGGGCATGTTGCGGGGCGGCGCAGGCCAGCCCGGCGAACAACAGACCGCTGGCCTGCAGGAGCAGGGCGCGTACGGGTTTCATTGATCTTTCTCCGAAGACTTCAGCCACCACGCGCTCAAGCCCAGGGTGTAGGGCGGCGTGGTGACGAAGGCCAACCGGTTGCGGTAGGCCAGGCGATGATAATTGAGGTACCAGTTGGGAATGCTGTAGTGCTGCCACAGCAGCACCCGGTCGAGGGCCTTGCCGGCGGCGACCTGTTCGTCGCGGGTCTGGGCGCCGAGCAGTTGTTCCAGCAGATGATCGACCACCGGGTTGGCGATGCCGGCGTAGTTTTTACTGCCCTTGACCCCGACCTGGCTGGAATGGAAGTACTGCCATTGCTCCAGGCCCGGACTGAGGGTCTGGTTGAGCGTCATCAGGATCATGTCGAAATCGAACTGATCCAGGCGTTGTTTGTACTGGGCGCGATCCACCGTGCGCAGCCGCGCGTCAATGCCGATGCTGGCGAGGTTCTCGACGTAGGGCTGGAGGATGCGCTCCAGGTTCGGGTTGACCAGCAGGATCTCGAACCTGAGCGGCTGGCCGGCGGCGTTCTGCACGCGCTGGCCATTGAGCTTCCAGCCAGCCTCGCCCAGCAGTCCCAGGGCCTTGCGCAGGGTTTCCCGGGGAATGCCGCGCCCTTCGGTCTGCGACAGACTGAAGGGCTCGGTGAGGAGCTTGGCGGGCAACTGATCGCGGTAGGGCTTGAGCATCAGCCATTCGTGACCGACCGGCAGCCCCGTGGCGGAGAACTCGCTGTTGGGGTAGTAACTCACGGCGCGTTTGTACGCACCGCTGAACAGCGTGCGGTTGGTCCACTCGAAATCGAACATCAGCCCCAGCGCTTCACGCACCTTGACCTCGGCGAAGGTCGGGCGTCGGGTGTTCATGAACAGGCCCTGGCTCTGGGTCGGGATCTGGTGCGGGATCTGCGCCTTGATCACATCACCACGCCGCACGGCCGGGAAGTTGTAGCCGTTGTCCCAGTTCTTGGCCTGGTGCTCGATGTAAATGTCGAACTCACCGGCCTTGAACGCTTCGAAGGCCACGTCGCTGTCGCGGTAGAACTCGACTTCCATGCGATCGAAGTTGTACTTGCCGCGATTGACCGCCAGGTCCTTGCCCCAGTAATCCTTGACCCGCTCAAACACAATCTGTCGTCCCGGTTGCACCGAGGTGATGCGATACGGCCCGCTGCCCAGCGGCGGTTCGAACGTGGTGGCCTTGAAGTCGCGACCTTTCCAGTAGTGCTGGGGCAGCACCGGCAATTCGCCGAGGCGCAGGATCAGCAACGGATTGCCGGCGCGCTTGAACACGAAACGAATGCGTTGTGGGTTGAGGATGTCGACCCGCAGCACTTCCTGGAGGTTGGTGCGGTACTGGGGATGGCCTTCCTTGAGCAGCAAGCGGTAGGAAAACGCCACGTCATAGGCGGTGATCGGTGTGCCGTCGTGGAACCGTGCTTCGGGGCGCAGGTTGAACACCACCCAGCTGCGGTCCTCGCTGTATTCCACCGATTGGGCGATCAGGCCATAGCTGGAGGTCGGCTCGTCGCCGGACGGCGCGTACTGGCCGGTGCCGACCATCAGCGGTTCGTTCAGCTCGTTGATGCCGTATTGCAGGAAATTCGGCGTGGAAACCGGGCTTGAACCCTTGAAGGTGTAGGGGTTGAGCGTATCGAAGGTGCCAAACGCCATCACCCGCAACGTACCGCCCTTGGGCGCTTGCGGGTTGACCCAGTCGAAGTGGGTAAATCTGGCCGGGTACTTGAGCGTGCCGAACTGCGCATAACCATGGCTTTCGCTGATCGTCGCGCTTGCGGGGGAGCTCAAGGCCAGGCTGATCAGGAGAAGGAGGAGGGTACGCTTCAAGTCAGGGATCCGATCCAGGCGGCTTGGGCTTTGTGGGCCGTACAGTAACAGCTTGTATCGACAGGAAAAAGACAGGGGGTTAATGCGCCGTTAATTGCTGGCACGATGGTACGCAAAGATGCATGACTTGTGGCGAGGGAGCTTGCTCGTGGCGAGGGGGCTTGCCCCCGTTCGGCTGCGAAGCAGTCGCAAACACCGCGGATGCGATTTATCTGAAAATAACCAGGTGGCCGCTTCGCGACCCAACGGGGGCAAGCCCCCTCGCCACAAGAGCAGCATTGCTGTAGCAACCACAACAGCCCTCAAACCGCAGGCAAAAAAAAGCCCCTGGATTTCAGGGGCTCTTTGCTTAGCGTGGCGAAGACACCGTCAGCATCTGACCCGGCTTCAGCGCCTGGCCAACCCGCGGGTTCCAGCGCTTGAGGTGTTGCATTTCAACGTTGAAACGTTTGGCAACCATATACAGCGAGTCGCCTTGCTTGACCTTGTACTGGGTCTGTTGCGTCTTGCCGGTGTCCTTGCCCTTCGACTTGCCGCTGGCGGCCACGACCGTGTTGATCCGGCCACCGCTGCGCTTGGTGTTGTCCTGCATGACCAGGGTCTGGCCGACCTTGAGGTCCTTGCCGGTCAGTTTGTTCCAGCGTTGCAGGTCTATCACGTCAACCTTGTTCGCCTTGGCGATGGTGCCCAGGTTATCGCCACGTTTGACGCGATAGGCACGCTTGAGTCGGGCAATTTCGTTGTCGTCGGCGCCTTCGAACACAGGCTTGAGCTGGCGTGTGCTGATCAACTCCTCGGGGCGCATGGTCGACAGGCTGGCGGTCAGCAACTGCGCCTTGGACGTCGGCACCAGCAAATGCTGAGGACCGTCGATGGTGGTGCGCTGCTTGAAGGCCGGATTGAGCTGGAACAGTTCGTCTTCGTCGATGTTGGCCACCGCGGCAACCTTGGACAGGTCCATGCGCTGGTTGATTTCGACGACCTGGAAATACGGTTCGTTGGCGATCGGGTTGAGGTTCACGCCGTAGGCTTCCGGCGCCAGCACCACTTGCGACAGGGCCAGCAACTTCGGCACGTAGGCCTGGGTTTCGGCCGGCAGCGGCAGGTTCCAGTAGTCGGTCGGCAGACCGAGCTTCTCGTTACGCTCGATGGCCCGGCTGACCGTGCCTTCACCGGCGTTATACGCCGCCAGTGCCAGCAACCAGTCACCGTTGAACATGTCGTGTAGACGTGTCAGGTAGTCCATGGCAGCGGTGGTCGAGGCAGTGATGTCGCGACGGCCATCGTAGAAACGGGTCTGGCGCAGGTTGTAGTAACGCCCGGTGGAAGGGATGAATTGCCAGAGACCCACCGCGTCGGCCCGGGAATAGGCCATCGGGTTGTAGGCGCTTTCAATCACTGGCAGCAGCGCCAGTTCCAGCGGCATGTTGCGTTCTTCGAGGCGTTCGATGATGTAGTGGATGTACAGGCTGCCGCGTTCGCCAGCGTTTTCGAGGAAGGACGGGTTGCTGGCGAACCACAGTCGTTGTTGCTCGATACGCGGGTTGACGCCCAGGCCGTCCTGCAACTGGAAGCCCTGGCGCATGCGCTCCCAGACATCCTGTGGGACTTGCGGTGTTGGTTTCTCGCTGAGCCAGATCGGTTTCTGCTTGGCTCGCGCGGCAATATTCGGAGTATGTGTGGCTTCGGTTTGCGGGACATGGCTTGAACAGCCCGCCAATGTGGCGGACACAGCCACCGCGATGGCTTGAGCCAGGCGGGTCAATGCGTCTGAATTGATGGCTTTACGAATAGATGACGACATTGGCTGGAAGTGAGTTCCGGGCAAAAATGTCGGGCGATTCTAGAAAGCGTACCCCTTGCGGTCAACCATTCAGAATTTTTGTACCAACAGGTAGCCAGCTTAGAACTTATCTTTCCAAGCCCGCAAGGCAGCAAAGACCGCACTCGGACCCCGGTTTTGGGTTCCGCTCCGTTCGTCCACTTTTTCTTTAACGGATGTTTCGTCAACCCTCAAAAACGGGTTGGTCAGCTTTTCAAGCGCCAGCGTAGAGGGCAGCGTCATGATTCCGGCTGTCCGCTGCGCGGTGACTTTTTCCAGACGCGCGGCCGTGTCCGGATTGCCCGGTTCCACCGCAATGGCGAACTTCAGATTGCTCAAGGTGTACTCGTGGGTGCAGTACACCAGCGTGTCCTCAGGCAACGAAGCCAGGCGCGACAGCGAGGTGTGCATCTGCTCCGGGGTGCCTTCGAACAAGCGGCCGCAACCGGCGGCGAACAGGGTGTCGCCGCAAAACAGCAGGCCGTGGTGATAAAAGGCGATATGGCCCAGGGTGTGACCGGGCACGGCGTACACCTCGAAGTCCCAGCCGAGCACGCTGATGCGGTCGTTGTCCTTGAGCGCGACGTCCCGTGCGGGGATGGTTTCACTGGCCGGGCCATAGACTTTCGCGTCTGTCGCATTTTTCAGCTGCTCGACGCCGCCGACGTGGTCATGATGATGGTGAGTGATCAGAATATCGCTGAGCACCCAGCCCGGATGCGCCGCCAGCCAGGCCTGGACGGGCGCGGCGTCCCCCGGGTCGACCACGGCGCAGCGCTGGGTTCGGTGATCCTGTAACAACCAGATGTAGTTGTCGGTGAAGGCGGGCAGGGCACTGATCTGTATCATCGTCGAATTCGCCAAGCGGAAAACAATGGCGCATCTTAGAACTTCCTGGCGCTTTGGAGAATGCAATGACCGATAAAGCGTTCGCTCAGGCCGATCCTGAGTGGCTGACATTGATCAGCGCCGCCCGAGAATGGTTGTCCGGCCCGATCGGGCAATTCCTGCTGGACGAAGAACGGCGCATGCTCGAAGACGAGTTGGGCCGGTTCTTCGGCGGCTACCTGGTGCACTACGGTCCATCGGCCGAAACTCCGCCGTCGGCGCCGCAAGTGCAGCGCAACGTGCGGCTCGGCGCGCCCTTGCCCGGCGTCGAGATCGTCTGCGAAGAGCAGGCCTGGCCCCTGAGCGAGCACGCTGCCGACGTGGTGGTGTTGCAGCATGGGCTGGATTTCTGCCTGTCGCCCCACGGTTTGCTGCGCGAAGCGGCGAGCAGCGTGCGGCCCGGCGGGCATCTGCTGATCATCGGCATCAACCCCTGGAGCACGTGGGGCCTGCGCCATGTGTTCGCCCACGACGCCTTGCGCAAGGCCCGCTGCATTTCGCCGTCACGGGTCGGTGACTGGCTGAATTTGCTGGGTTTCGCGCTGGAGAAACGCCGCTTCGGGTGCTATCGTCCGCCGCTTGCGTCGCCCAAATGGCAGGCCCGTCTGGCCGGTTGGGAGCGCAAGGCCGGTGACTGGCAACTGTCGGGCGGTGGCTTCTATTTATTGGTCGCGCGCAAGATCGTGGTGGGCCTGCGTCCCGTGCGTCAGGAGCGACGCGAGCCGATGGGCAAGCTGATTCCGCTGCCGATGGCCAAGGTCAATCGTCGCCATATCGAGCCGTAAACACTCTTTATTTTCCCGGCCGGGTCACCCCGGCCTCGGGCATCGTCGATCCCGGATCGGCGAGCCACCGCATTTTTCTGGATAGATTGGCATGAGCGATAGCGTAGAACTGTTCACTGATGGCGCCTGCAAAGGCAACCCCGGCCCCGGCGGCTGGGGCGCACTGCTGGTGTGCAAGGGCGTCGAGAAGGAACTGTGGGGCGGCGAAGCCAACACCACCAACAACCGCATGGAGCTGATGGGCGCGATCAAGGGCCTGGAAGAACTCAAGCGTTCCTGCGACGTGCTGCTGGTGACTGACTCCCAGTACGTGATGAAAGGCATCAATGAGTGGATGGCCAACTGGAAGAAGCGCGGCTGGAAAACCGCGGCGAAAGAACCGGTTAAAAATGCCGACCTGTGGAAGTTGCTGGACGAACAGGTCAACCGCCACACCGTGACCTGGAAATGGGTACGTGGGCACATTGGCCATCATGGCAACGAACGGGCTGACCAGTTGGCCAATCGTGGCGTCGATGAAGTGCGCGGCTACAAACAGGATTGATGGGCGGCGCGGCCCTGATCGTTCCCACGCAGAGCGTGGGAACGATCAACTTCGGGGTGGGCGAGTCGACGTGCGAGCATGTTAAGATCGCCGCTTTTGCACGATTGACCCGTTGAGAGCTGAGCACTGATGGCCACCAGATCCGTTGTACTCGATACCGAAACCACCGGCATGCCGGTGACCGACGGCCACCGGATTATCGAAATCGGTTGTGTCGAGTTGATTGGTCGGCGCCTCACCGGCCGGCATTTCCACGTTTACCTGCAACCGGACCGCGAGAGTGATGAAGGCGCCATCGGCGTCCACGGCATCACCAACGAATTCCTGGTGGGCAAGCCGCGCTTCACCGAAGTGGCCGATGAGTTTTTCGAGTTCATCAAGGGCGCGCAGCTGATCATCCATAACGCGGCGTTCGACGTTGGCTTCATCAACAACGAATTCGCGCTGATGGGCCAGCACGATCGGGCTGACATCACGCAACATTGCTCGATCCTCGACACCCTGATGATGGCCCGGGAGCGTCACCCGGGGCAGCGCAACAGCCTCGATGCCTTGTGCAAACGCTATGGCGTCGACAACTCCGGCCGTGAACTGCACGGCGCCTTGCTCGACTCCGAGATTCTCGCCGACGTTTACCTGACCATGACTGGCGGGCAGACCAGCCTGTCCCTAGCGGGTAACGCGTCTGACGGCAACGGTTCGGGTGAGGGTGCGGACAACTCGGCCACCGAGATTCGCCGCCTGCCGGCCGATCGCCAGCCGACCCGGATCATCCGCGCCAGTGAAGATGACCTGGCGCAGCACATCGCGCGCCTGGAAGCGGTGGCCAAATCCGCCGGGGCGCCGTCGTTGTGGCAGCAGTTGATGGAAGCAAAAGCCCAAGCCTGAGGCTTGCGGGGCCTTTGTGGCGAGGGAGCTTGTTCCCGCTCGGCTGCGCAGCAGTCGTCAGACCAGCGAACGCGGTGTATCTGGAAGAGATACAGGGGGCCGCTTCGCGCCCCAGCGGGAGCAAGCTCCCTCGCCACAGGTCATCATCAAGCCACAACTCATCATTTCAGACTGAGATTGCTGGCCACATGATGGTGCGCCCACTGACCCGCTTCAGGGCATCGGCACTCGCCACATCCGCCTCAACCCTCTACCCTGAGGGAATTGGCAGGCCACGGTCTGCCGCCTCAGGACACTGAGCCCCATGTATAAAGATTTGAAATTCCCGGTCCTGATCGTCCATCGCGACATCAAGGCCGACACGGTTGCCGGTGACCGCGTGCGTGGCATCGCCCGGGAGCTGGAGCAGGAAGGCTTCAGCATTCTCAGTGCGGTGGATTACTCCGAAGGGCGCTTGGTGGCCTCGACTCATCACGGCCTGTCGTGCATGTTGATCGCCGCCGAAGACGCCAACACGAACGCTCATTTGTTACACAATATGGCCGAACTGATCGGCCTGGCCCGGGTGCGCGCGCCGGACTTGCCGATTTTCGCCCTGGGCGAGCAGGTCACCCTGGAAAACGCCCCGGCCGACGCCATGGCCGAGCTCAATCAACTGCGCGGCATTCTGTACCTGTTCGAAGACACCGTGCCATTCCTCGCCCGTCAGGTGGCCCGGGCAGCGCGCAAGTATCTGGATGGGTTGTTGCCGCCATTCTTCAAGGCCCTGGTGCAGCACACCGCCGATTCCAACTATTCCTGGCACACCCCCGGTCATGGCGGTGGCGTGGCCTATCACAAGAGCCCGGTGGGGCAGGCGTTCCACCAGTTTTTCGGGGAAAACACCCTGCGTTCGGATTTATCGGTATCGGTGCCGGAACTCGGTTCGCTGCTTGATCACACCGGCCCTCTGGCCGCAGCCGAAGCCAGGGCTGCGCGCAATTTTGGCGCGGATCACACCTTTTTCGTGATCAATGGCACCTCCACGGCGAACAAGATTGTCTGGCATTCCATGGTCGCCCGGGATGACCTGGTGCTGGTGGATCGCAACTGCCACAAGTCGGTGTTGCACTCGATCATCATGACCGGCGCTATCCCGCTGTACCTGTGCCCGGAGCGCAATGAATTGGGAATCATCGGCCCCATCCCGCTCAGCGAATTCAGCCGCGAGTCGATCCAGGCCAAGATCGATGCGAGCCCGTTGACCAAGGGCCGCGCGCCGAAGGTCAAGCTGGCGGTGGTGACCAATTCGACCTACGACGGCCTCTGCTACAACGCCGAACTGATCAAGCAGCAACTGGGCAACAGCGTCGAGGTCTTGCACTTTGATGAGGCCTGGTACGCCTACGCGGCGTTTCACGAGTTCTTTGCCGGGCGTTACGGCATGGGCACGTCGCGCAGCGAAGACAGCCCGCTGGTGTTCACCACCCACTCCACGCACAAATTGCTCGCGGCGTTCAGCCAGGCGTCGATGATCCACGTACAGGACGGCGGGGCGCGGCAACTGGACCGCGACCGTTTCAACGAAGCGTTCATGATGCACATCTCCACCTCGCCGCAGTACAGCATCATCGCCTCGCTGGACGTGGCCTCGGCGATGATGGAAGGCCCGGCCGGGCGTTCGCTGTTGCAGGAGATGTTCGACGAAGCCCTGAGCTTCCGCCGGGCCCTGGCCAATCTGCGACAGCACATCGCGGCGGATGACTGGTGGTTTTCCATCTGGCAACCGCCGTCGGTGGAAGGCATTACGCAAGTCATCACTGAAGACTGGTTGCTGCAACCGGATGCCGACTGGCACGGCTTTGGTGGCGTGACCGATGACTACGTGCTGCTCGATCCGATCAAGGTCACCCTGGTGATGCCGGGCCTGACCGCTGGCGGCGCCTTGAGCGAGCGCGGGATTCCGGCCGCGGTCGTCAGCAAGTTCCTCTGGGAGCGCGGGCTGGTGGTCGAGAAGACCGGGCTGTATTCGTTCCTGGTGCTGTTCTCCATGGGCATCACCAAGGGTAAATGGAGCACGTTGCTCACCGAGTTGCTGGAGTTCAAGCGCAGTTACGACGCCAATGTCAGCCTGAACACCTGCCTGCCGTGTGTCGCCCAGGAAAATCCGGCGCGTTATCAAGGCATGGGCCTGCGCGATTTGTGTGATCAGCTGCACGCCTGCTACCGCAGCAATGCCACGGCCAAGCACCTCAAACGCATGTACACCGTACTGCCGGAAATCGCCATGAAGCCTGCCGACGCCTATGATCATCTGGTGCGCGGTGAGGTGGAGGCGGTATCGATCGATGCCCTGGAGGGGCGCATCGCCGCCGTGATGCTGGTGCCGTACCCGCCGGGGATTCCCTTGATCATGCCCGGTGAGCGCTTCACCGAGTCGACCCGATCGATCATCGACTACCTGGCATTCGCCCGTACCTTCGACAGCAGCTTCCCGGGATTTGTCGCCGATGTGCACGGATTGCAACACGAAGACGAGGGCAATGGGCGGCATTACACCGTCGATTGCATCAAGGAATGAGGACCTTCCCCAGTATGCAACCGGTCATGAATCCGAAATACCCAGGGCTGTCGGTGCGCGTTGCCGACGATGGTTTTGCGGCCTACATCTGGGGCAGCGATTTCAGTTTTGAAGTCGTCGCCTACGGTGCCGCACACATTGGCAAGCCGGTGGCGCAGTGGCCGGTGACGCCGATCACGCCGTATCGAAAGTGCTATGGCATCGATCCGGAAGAGTTCAGCAGTTTCCGCGATGCCGCCGACAGTGCGATTTTCATGGCGTACCTGGATGACGAACCGGTGGGCCATCTGGTGATCAGCACCAACTGGAACGGCTTCGCGCATATCGACGAACTGGCGGTGCATGCCCCGGCGCGACGCCATGGTGTGGCCAAGTCGTTGCTGGACGTCGCACAGTTCTGGAGTCGCAAGAAGAAACTGCCGGGCATCATGCTCGAAACCCAGAACAACAACCTCGGCGCCTGCCGGCTCTATGAGCGCTGTGGTTATGTGATTGGCGGGATCGATCATCTGCGCTATCGCGGCATCGACCCGAACACCGCCGAAGTCGCATTGTTCTGGTATCGCTTGTTCGATAATCCGCTGGAAAACCCGGTCAGCTCGCCAGCATCGCCACGGCTTGTTCCGTAATGATCGCCAGCAACGCGTCGACGGCGGGCGAGGGCTCGGCGTTCTTCAAGGTCAGGGCGTAGAGGCTGATCGGCACGGCCGGTGCCAGTGGGCAGGCGTCGAGGCCGGACGACTTGGCGCCGAGGGCGGTGAAGGGGTCGACGATGGCCAGGCCTTCACCGGCCTCGACCATGCTGCGCATCATTTGATGAGTCTGGACGCGGGTCTGGATCACCAGCGCAGGGCGCAGCGCCTGCAATTTGGTTTCCAGTGCCGGGCTCAGCGGGTCGTGACCTTCGAGGCCGACCATCGACTGGCCCGCCAGATCCTGCACCGACACATATTTCTGCTTGGGTTGCAGCCAGCCGTGGGGCGCGAGTAGCTGGAGCTTGCCCTGGGCGATCACCTGGCAATCGATGTCGGCATGGTCGGGATCATGCAGGCTCAGGCCCAGGTCGCTTTCGCGCAGCAACAGGCTGCGGACGATCTCGCGGGTGGGTTGGCTGAGGAGGGTGCACGGCGCATCGGGGAAACGTCGGCGCAGGGCCGCGATGCTGTGGGGCAATAATAGTTGGGCGAGCGGCGGGGTGCCGATGACGCGCAACGGTGGCGCGAGGTATTGCTTGAGACTGTTGGCCAGGCGCTGCACCGGTTCGAGGGCTTCATAGACGTGAGCCATCTCGACCTGCAACTCCCGCGCCTCGCGCGTGGCCTGCAAGCGGCCGCGCACGCTGGAAAACAGCATGAAGCCCAACTGACCCTCGGCGTCACGCAAAATCCCTTCGACCTCGGCCACCGGCAACTGCAGCCATTCGGCGGCGGTGCCCAGGTGACCGGTCTGCAAGAGCGCCTGGATCACTTCGATATGACGTAAACGCATGCGTGAAGTCCATGTTCAGCAGGTGAGGGAGTCAGTGGCTGAATCCTAACTCAAGTGCGTGCATATGACTTCTGCTCATAACACAGGGTTATGAAGCGACGGTGGTTTCCGGCAGGCTACCGATGTAAGTGTCCGGTTCGCGCGTCAGGGTGATATCCGACTGGATCAACTGGAACTGGTTGTCATTGAGCTTTTTCATGCGATCGCCGATGGCCAGTTTGTAGCTGGTGACAGGCTCCGAGCCTTCGACGCCGTCTGCCGACGGGGTGGATTCCTGAAACTCATGTACGGAATAAACACGGCCTTCCGCGTCTCTTGCATGGAACTGACCGACGAGTACTGCTGCCATCTGCTTAGAACCTCTGGAGATAAATCACTCAATTTGCGGCTCAATAGACCGTGGTTGGGCGAAGTAAGTTTTCCTACAAGAAAAAAATAGTCAGGGGCAGCGATTTTCGCTCGCCCGCTGATTGAATCGTCATCTATAACTACAGGCTCTTTCCATCGGACAGTCGAGAATCTTCCATGAGCAACGTCTATACGATCGCCGTTGTGGTCGGCAGCTTGAGAAAAGAGTCGATCAACCGCAAGGTCGCATTGGCCCTGGCTGATCTGGCGCCTGCCAATCTGAAATTGAACATCGTCGAAATTGGCGACTTGCCACTCTACAACGAAGACATCGATGGCGCTTCACCGCCGGCAGCCTACAGCACTTTCCGACAACAAGTGAGTTCATCCGACGCAGTGCTGTTCGTGACCCCGGAATACAACCGCTCGGTGCCAGCACCGTTGAAGAACGCAATTGACGTCGGTTCGCGTCCTTATGGCAAGAGTGCCTGGAGCGGCAAGCCGGGGGGTGTGATCAGCGTTTCACCGGGTGCGATTGGCGGTTTTGGTGCCAACCATCACCTGCGCCAGTCCATGGTGTTTCTCAATGTGCCCTGCATGCAGCAGCCGGAAGCCTATCTTGGCGGGGCCGGGACGGCGTTTGATGAGGCGGGCAAGTTGTCCGAATCAGTGAAGCCATTTTTACAAAGCTTCATCAATGCCTACGGGCAATGGGTGGAACAACACAAAAAAGTCTGACCAATGACCTGTAGGAGCGAAGCTTGCTCGCGAAAGCGGTGTGTCAGTCAACATTGATGTTGAACGTGACGACGCCTTCGCGAGCAAGCTTTGCTCCTACAGGGGTATTGATGTGTCGGGGATTTTTGTGCTCCTTCACGGAATTATCACTCCGGTCATTTACTCTGTTGCACGTCCCCCCATCCCGATTGTCTGTTCAAGGCTGCTTTCGCATGCTCATCGCTTCATTGATTTTCCTGCTGACCATTACCCTGGTGATCTGGCAACCCAAAGGCCTCGGCGTCGGCTGGAGTGCGGTGTTCGGCGCGGTGTTGGCGCTGCTTTTCGGGGTGGTGCACCTCAGTGACATCCCGCTGGTGTGGCAGATCATCTGGAACGCCACTGGCACCTTTGTCGCACTGATTATCATCAGCCTGCTGCTGGACGAAGCCGGTTTTTTTTCCTGGGCGGCGTTGCACGTGGCGCGTTGGGGCAAGGGCAGCGGGCGCAAGTTGTTTGCCTTTATGGTGCTGCTCGGCGCGCTGGTGTCGGCGTTGTTTGCCAATGACGGCGCGGCGCTGATTCTTACGCCGATTGTCATTTCGATGTTGCTGGCCCTGCGCTTTTCACCTGCCGCGACCCTGGCGTTCGTGATGGGCGCCGGGTTTATCGCCGACACCGCGAGCCTGCCGCTGGTGGTGTCGAACCTGGTGAATATCGTCTCCGCCGACTTCTTCCACATCGGCTTCAACCGCTATGCGGCGGTGATGATTCCGGTCAACTTCGTCAGCGTCGCGGCGACGTTGGGCATGTTGATGTGGTTCTTTCGCAAGGACATTCCCAAGGCCTACGACCCCGAACAGCTGGAGGACCCGACCACGGCGATTCACGACAAAGCCACGTTCTACGCCGGTTGGGCGGTGTTGGTGATTCTGCTCGTGGGTTGTTTTGCCCTGGAACCGCTGGGCATTCCAATCAGCGCGATTTCAGCGGTGTGCGCGGCCTTGCTGTTGGCCATCGCCGCCCGCGGTCACAAGATTTCCACGCGCAAGGTGATGAAAGAAGCGCCATGGCAGATCGTGATTTTCTCCCTCGGCATGTACCTGGTGGTCTACGGCCTGCGCAACGCCGGGCTTACCGATTACCTGGCCGGTTGGCTGAACGGCTTTGCCGGTTACGGCGTCTGGGGCGCGGCGATGGGCACCGGGGTGCTGACGGCGCTGTTGTCATCAATCATGAACAATTTGCCGACGGTGCTGATCGGCCTGCTCTCGATTGACGCGAGCCAGGCCACGGGCGTGGTCAAGGAAGCGATGATCTACGCCAACGTCATCGGCAGCGATCTGGGGCCGAAAATCACCCCGATCGGCAGCCTGGCGACGTTGTTGTGGCTGCATGTGCTGGAGCGCAAGAGCATCAAGATTGGCTGGGGCTATTACTTCAAGGTCGGGATTGTGCTGACGGTGCCGGTGTTGTTGGTGACGTTGGCGGCGTTGGCTTTGCGGTTGTCCCTTTAAACCGAGGTGGCCTCATCGCGGGCAAGCCTTGCTCCTACAGATTGTCCGCGCGTCCTTGTAGGAGCGAGGCTTGCCCGCGAAGAGGCCCGCCCAGGCACCACAAATCTCAACCACTGCCCGGCACATTCGGCCAAAGATCCGCCACCAGAAACAACCGCTCGGCTTCTTCCCAATCCCCGTTGGCATTCTCGGTCAACCGCACCATCAACTGCGCCGGTGCCAACGGCTCCAGCTCACTGATCCACGCATCCAGTTGTTCGGTGGTCCAGGTCTGCTCTGCCGGATAATGCGCCGGCGCCAGCCAGGCATGGCGGGGCAGGGGTTGCCAGCGCCCGAACGGCCGCTGCACGACAAAATCCGCCCAGTCCTTCTGATGCAGCCAGCTGCCGCGCAAATGCTGCGGATGCGCGCCGCTCGGCGACGCCGACTGCCCCGGCCACGGGTACAGCAGATAGCCGCCCAGCCACAAATGCGCACTGAACTGCTGGATATCCAGGGCTGCCAGCACTTCGCGACTTTCCGGTCGGGCGGAAATCGGCAATTGATGCTGGCTCAAATGCGCCAGTTTGCGGTCCAGCCGATCGTGACAACCGGGGCCCAGCCACTGGGCTGTGTCGTACCCGTCGCCGTTTTGCGGGCCGAGGTAGAGCTTGATTGCCAGTTCCAGGTGATGCACGCCGTCGCGATCGCGCAGCAGCATGTCCAGCTCTCCGAGGGTGTGACCTTCGCGGCGGATCGGCAGGTTGGCGGCAATCAGCTCGATACCCGGTGCATGCCGCACGGCGTATTGCCACAAGCGTTCGTAATACAGGCCCAGGCGCCGGGTCCGCGACTGCGCCAGCCAGTGCAGCAAGTCATAACTGTCGTGATCCAGTTGCCGCAACCAGCGTTCCAGGCCTTCCGGCGCCTGTACCCAGTCGCTCCCGGCCAGGGGATGACGCTGCGGCCACGGCGGCTCGCCGAGCATCGGCGGCGCAAGGATGACCCACGCCAGGTCGCGCACTTCCGGGTGGCGCAACTGGTGGGGTAGCTGGAGCAAATCCGGGAATAAGATCATTCTGCGAGCATAGCCTCTTACGTCATGGCTTAAAGGATTTTGTCTATCCCGCGCTTTCGCCCATAATCGTCGCTTTAGCCCGACGCAGAACCTCGCAGGAGCCCCATGGAGCAATTTCGTAATATCGGCATCATCGGTCGCCTGGGCAGTTCGCAGGTGCTGGATACCGTCCGCCGACTGAAACGGTTTCTGCTCGATCGTCACCTGCACGTGATCCTCGAAGACACCATCGCCGAAGTCCTGCCGGGGCATGGCCTGCAAACCTCGTCGCGCAAGATGCTCGGCGAAGTCTGTGACATGGTGATTGTGGTCGGCGGTGACGGCAGCCTGCTCGGCGCTGCCCGCGCGCTGGCCCGGCACAATATCCCGGTGCTCGGCATCAACCGGGGCAGCCTGGGGTTCCTGACCGATATCCGCCCCGATGAGCTGGAAGTCAAAGTCGCCGAAGTGCTCGACGGCCACTACCTGGTGGAAAACCGCTTCCTGCTGCAAGCCGAAGTCCGCCGCCACGCCGAGGCCATCGGCCAGGGCGATGCGCTGAACGACGTGGTGCTGCACCCCGGCAAATCCACACGAATGATCGAATTCGAGCTGTACATCGACGGCCAGTTCGTCTGCAGCCAGAAGGCCGACGGCCTGATCGTCGCCACGCCGACCGGTTCGACTGCGTATGCGCTCTCTGCCGGCGGCCCGATCATGCATCCCAAGCTCGACGCTATTGTGATTGTGCCGATGTACCCCCATACCTTGTCAGGCCGGCCAATTGTGGTCGATGGCAACAGTGAGCTGAAAATCGTCGTGTCCAAGGATATGCAGATCTACCCGCAAGTCTCCTGTGATGGGCAGAACCATTTCACCTGCGCGCCCGGCGACACCATCACCATCAGCAAAAAAGCCCAGAAGTTGCGGCTGATCCACCCCCTCGACCACAACTACTACGAAGTGTGCCGGACCAAGCTCGGCTGGGGCAGTCGGTTGGGTGGTGGAGGCGACTGATGCTCGATCCCGCGCGTAGCTACGACCTGATCGGTGACGTGCACGGTTGCGCTCTGACCCTTGAGCACTTGCTCGACCGGCTCGGTTACCACAAACACGCTGGCGTCTGGCGGCATCCGTCGCGAATGGCGGTGTTCGTCGGTGACATCATCGACCGCGGCCCGCGGATTCGCGAGGCGCTGCACATCGTTCACGACATGGTCGAGGCCGGCCAGGCCCTGTGCATCATGGGCAACCACGAATTCAACGCCCTCGGCTGGAGCACCCCGGCACCGCCCGGCAGCGGCAAGCAGTTCGTGCGCGAACACACGCCGCGTCACGCCCGGCTGCTGGGGGAAACCCTGACCCAGTTTGAAGATCATCCGGGCGACTGGCATGACTTCCAGCAATGGTTCTACGAGCTGCCATTGTTCGTCGATGCCGGACGTTTCCGCGTGGTGCACGCCTGCTGGGATTCGGGCCTGATCGAGCCGTTGCGTGCGCTGTTCCCCGACGGTTGCGTCGATGAACACTTTCTCCAGGCCTCGGCCGTGCCCGGCAGCTTTGCTTGCACCGTGTTCGATCGCCTGCTGCGCGGCACCGACATGCGCCTGCCCGATGGCCAGACCATGACCAGCGGCGACGGCCTGACCCGTTCGTTTTTCCGCACCAAATTCTGGGAAGACGACCCGCAAACCTACGGCGACATCGTGTTCCAGCCCGACGCTTTGCCCGAGCCAGTGGCGCGCACGCCGCTGTCGTCCACCGAGAAAAATACCTTGCTGCGCTATGGCGTCGATGAACCGTTGTTGTTTGTTGGCCACTACTGGCGCAGCGGCAAGCCGACGCCGATCCGGCCGAACCTGGCCTGCCTCGACTACAGTGCGGTGCTGTACGGCAAACTGGTGGCCTATCGCCTGGATCAGGAAACCCGTCTCGACCCGCATAAATTTGTCTGGGTCGATGTCGAACGGCCGGAGGCCTTGCAATGAGTGCGGTTGCGGTATTGCGTCTGCCGTTGGCGGTGGACTTGAGTGGTTTCGTCAAATTGCTGCAACGCATGCAGGTGCCCCATCGCGTCAGCGAAGAGGCGGGCGAGCAGGTGCTGTGGGTGCCGGCCAATATCAGCGAGGACGTGCGTTCGCTGTACGAGCGTTTTCCGGCGGGTGATCCCGACCAGCAACTGGACATCCCGGTGGCGCAGACCCCGCGCCGTCCCGGTTTCGTCGAACAATTGCGCTACAGCAAGGCCACCGCCGGCATTTTGTTGCTGTGCCTGATCGTCGGCGCGGTGACGGTGTTGGGGGAAAACCTCAACACCATGCACTGGTTCACCTTCCTCGATTTCCGCGTGATCGGCGACTACATCGAATTCACGCCCCTGGACGAAGGTCTGGCGGCGGGGCAGTGGTGGCGTCTGGTGACGCCGATGCTGATCCACTTCGGCTTCCTGCACCTGGCCATGAACGGCATGTGGTACTGGGAACTGGGGCGGCGCATCGAGGCACGCCAGGGCAGCATCAACCTGATTGGCCTGACCTTGCTGTTCAGCCTGGTGTCCAACTACGCCCAGTATTGGTTCAGCGGCGCGACCTTGTTTGGCGGCTTGTCCGGTGTGCTCTACGGCCTGCTCGGGCATTGCTGGATCTTCCAGTTGCTGTCGCCGAACCCGGCCTATCGCCTGCCACGCGGCGTATTGGTGATGATGCTGGTCTGGCTGGTGCTGTGCATGTCCGGGCTGATCTCGATGATCGGTTTCGGCGAAATTGCCAACGCGGCCCACGTCGGCGGGTTGCTCATCGGATGCTTCACCGGTTTGTTGGGTGGTTTGTACAACCGCCGTAAACTCGCCGTCTAAAACAGTTACTGAATAAAGAGCACGGAGACCCTGATGTCCTCTTTTAACGAAATGATCAAAAACATCACCCCCGACATCTACCAGAGCCTGAAGCTGGCGGTGGAAATCGGCAAATGGTCCGACGGTGGCAAACTCACCGCCGAGCAGCGCGAGCTGTCCCTGCAGGCGATGATCGCCTGGGAAATCCAGAACCTGCCCGAAGAACAGCGGACCGGCTACATGGGCCCGCAGGAGTGCAGCTCCAAGTCGATCAGCGTGCCGAATATCCTGTTCAAGTCGGATGCCATCCATTGATCGAGATTGGCCGCGGTGCAATCAGCAAAATGTCGGCGCGCCTGGACGGGCCGAACGTGCAGTACGCTTTTCGTCTGGGCGACACCGAGGTGCCGGTCAATCCCTTGATCGGCAGCACAGTGCGCCTGGAATACCTGGGGGCGATTTTCTGCTCCCATTGCGGACGCAAGACCAAAACCAGTTTCAGTCAGGGTTATTGCTACCCGTGCATGACCAAATTGGCCCAGTGCGACATCTGCATCATGAGCCCGGAGCGCTGCCACTTCGACGCCGGCACCTGCCGTGAACCGGAGTGGGGCCAGACGTTCTGCATGACCGATCACATCGTCTACCTGTCCAACTCGTCGGGGGTGAAAGTCGGGATTACCCGCGCCAACCAGATGCCGACCCGCTGGATCGACCAGGGCGCTCGTCAGGCGCTGCCGATCATGCGTGTCTCAACCCGTCAGCAGTCGGGTTTCGTCGAAGACCTGTTGCGCAGCCAAGTGGCAGACAAGACCAATTGGCGTGCTTTACTCAAGGGCGACGCGGTGTCGGTGGACCTGGCCGCGGTTCGCGATCAACTGTTCGATAGCTGCGCGGAAGGTTTGCAAGGTTTGCAGGAACGATTCGGCCTACAGGCGATCCAGACTATTGCCGATGTCGACGTCCTCGAAATCCGCTATCCGATCGAGCAATACCCGGACAAAATCGTCAGCTTCAACCTGGACAAGAACCCGATTGCCGAAGGCACGCTGCTGGGGATCAAGGGCCAATACCTGATTTTCGACACCGGCGTGATCAATATTCGTAAATACACGGCTTATCAGCTCGCCGTGCATAGTTAAGGACTCCAGCATGCGCACCGAACAACCGAAGATGATCTACCTGAAGGACTATCAGGCGCCTGAATACCTGATCGACGAGACGCACCTGACCTTCGAGTTGTTCGAGGACCACAGCCTGGTCCATGCGCAACTGGTGGTGCGCCGCAATCCCGAGCGTGGCCCGGGCCTGCCGCCGCTGGTGCTCGATGGCCAGCAACTGGAGTTGTTGTCGGTGAACCTGGCCGACATCGAACTGACCGCTGCCGACTACGTGTTGACCGAGAACCACCTGACCCTGCACCCCAAGAGCGAACGCTTCACGGTCGACACCAGCGTGCGCATCCACCCGGAAACCAACACCGCCCTGGAAGGCTTGTACAAATCCAGCGGCATGTTCTGCACCCAGTGCGAGGCCGAAGGCTTTCGCAAGATCACCTATTACCTCGACCGCCCGGACGTGATGAGCAAGTTCACCACCACCGTGGTCGCCGAGCAGCATAGCTATCCGGTGCTGCTGTCCAACGGCAACCCGGTTGCCAGCGGCCCTGGCGAAGACGGCCGGCACTGGGCGACCTGGGAAGACCCGTTCATGAAGCCGGCGTACCTGTTTGCGCTGGTGGCCGGTGACTTGTGGTGCGTCGAAGACACGTTCATCACCATGACCGAGCGCTCCGTGGCGCTGCGCATCTACGTCGAACCGGAAAACATCGACAAGTGCCAGCACGCCATGAACAGCCTGAAGAAGTCGATGCGCTGGGACGAAGAGGTCTACGGTCGCGAGTACGATCTGGACATCTTCATGATCGTGGCGGTCAACGACTTCAACATGGGCGCCATGGAGAACAAGGGCCTCAACATCTTCAACTCCAGCGCCGTGCTGGCCCGGGCCGAAACCGCCACCGACGCCGCGCACCAGCGCGTTGAAGCGATTGTCGCCCACGAATACTTCCACAACTGGTCGGGCAACCGCGTGACCTGCCGCGACTGGTTCCAGTTGTCGCTCAAGGAAGGCTTCACCGTATTCCGCGATTCCGGCTTCTCCGCCGACATGAACTCGGCCACGGTCAAGCGCATCCAGGACGTCGCCTACCTGCGCACCCACCAGTTCGCCGAAGACGCGGGCCCGATGGCTCACGCCGTGCGCCCGGACAGCTTTATCGAGATTTCCAACTTCTACACCCTGACTGTGTACGAAAAGGGCTCGGAAGTGGTCGGCATGATCCACACCTTGCTCGGCGCCAAAGGCTTCCGTAAGGGCAGCGACCTGTACTTCGACCGCCACGACGGCCAGGCCGTGACCTGTGACGACTTCATCAAGGCCATGGAAGACGCCAACGGCGTTGACCTGACCCAGTTCAAACGCTGGTACAGCCAGGCCGGCACCCCGCGCTTGGCGGTGAGCGAGTCTTACGATGCCGCGGCGAAAACCTACAGCCTGACCTTCCGCCAGAGCTGCCCGGCCACCCCGGACAAGGTTGAAAAACTGCCGTTCGTGATCCCTGTGGAACTGGGCCTGCTGGATTCCAAGGGCGCGGCAATTGCGCTGCGTTTGTCGGGCGAAGCGTCGGCGCAGGGGACTTCGCGGGTCATCTCGGTGACTGAGGCTGAGCAGACCTTCACCTTCCTCGACATCGCTGAACAACCGTTGCCTTCGCTGCTGCGTGGTTTCTCGGCACCCGTGAAATTGAGCTTCCCGTACAACCGCGATCAACTGATGTTCCTGATGCAGCACGACAGCGACGGCTTCAACCGCTGGGATGCCGGTCAGCAATTGTCGGTGCAGGTGCTGCAAGAGTTGATTGCCCAGCAGCAGAAGGGTGAAGCGCTGGTGCTGGATCAGCGTTTGATCTCGGCCCTGCGTACCGTGCTGTCCGACGAGGCGCTGGATCAGGCGATGGTCGCGGAAATGCTGTCGCTGCCGGGTGAAGCGTACCTGACTGAAATCACTGAAGTGGCTGACGTTGACGCCATTCACATCGCCCGGGAATTTGCCCGCAATCAATTGGCGCAGGGTTTGTTCGAAGCGCTGTGGCTGCGTTACCAGGCCAACCGCGACCTGTCGAAGAAAACCCCGTACGTGGCCGAGGCCGAGCACTTCGCTCGTCGCGCCTTGCAGAACATCGCGCTGTCGTACCTGATGCTCAGCGGCAAGCCGGAAGTGTTGGCGGCGACGCTGGAACAGTTCGAAACCGCCGACAACATGACCGAGCGCTTGACCGCGTTGGCGGTTTTGGTCAATTCGTCGTTCGAAGACGAGAAAGCCACGGCCCTGGCCAGTTTTGCCGAGCACTTCAAGGACAATCCGCTGGTCATGGATCAGTGGTTCAGCGTCCAGGCCGGCAGCACCTTGCCGGGCGGTCTGGCGCGGGTGAAGGCGTTGATGGAGCATCCGGCGTTCAATATGAAGAACCCGAACAAGGTGCGGGCGTTGGTCGGCGCATTTGCCGGGCAAAACCTGATCAACTTCCATGCGGCGGATGGCAGCGGGTATCGCTTCCTGGCGGATCTGGTGATCGAGTTGAACGGGTTCAACCCACAGATCGCTTCCCGGCAGTTGGCGCCTCTGACTCGGTGGCGCAAATATGACGATGCTCGTCAGGCGTTGATGAAAGGGGAACTGGAGCGGATTCGCGCTTCGGGGCAGCTGTCCAGCGATGTGTTTGAGGTGGTTAGCAAAAGCCTGGCTTGAGACTGGCGGTCCACCCGAATCCCTGTAGGTGCGAGGCTTGCCCGTGAAGGCGGCCTCATTCCCTACCGGGATTTTTTTATGGTGTACATATCCATTGCTGCGGTAACGGCCGCTTATGGTTCCGCTCTTACAGCGGGTTACTTTGAAAAGCGCAAAGTAACCAAACGCTTTCACCCCTGACGTACGGTGCCTCGCTGTGGCTCGGCACGCCCTCACTCCGGTCCTGCTCCGTGGGCCCGCCGCCATCGGCCATCCATGGCCGGGGGCGGCTACCGCGGCATCCCTGCCGCGGTGCCCGCTGCGCAGAACCTGCGTTCGGCCTTCCGACGGGGCAGATCAAGATCAAAAGCCAAAACAAGATCAAAAGCTTCGCGGGCAAGCCTCGCTCCTACAGGGATTTGTTTGTGTGATCGTTCCCATGCTCCGCGTGGGAATGCCGCCGGGGACGCTCTGCGTTCCGCTGTCGACGCATGGCTTGAGTCCTGCGCAGTGGTGACGCGGAGCGTCACGGGATGCATTCCCACGCGGAGCGTGGGAACGATCAGTAACTGGCGTACGCGCACAATCCCCGAGCCAGACCGGCCGGTAGGCCGCCTGTGATCTCTCCCACGCTCTGCGTGGGAATGCCGCCGGGGACGCTCTGCGTTCCGCTGTCGACGCGAGGCTTGAGTCCTGCGCAGTGGTGACGCGGAGCGTCACGGGATGCATTCCCACGCGGAGCGTGGGAACGATCAGTAACTGGTGTACGCGCACAATCCCCGAACCAGGCCGGCCGGTAGGCCGCCTGTGATCGTTCCCACGCTCCGCGTGGGAATGCCGCCGGGGACGCTCTGCGTCCCGCTGTCGACGCAAGACTTGGGTCCTGCGCAGTGGTGACGCGGAGCGTCACGGGATGCATTCCCACGCGGAGCGTGGGAACGATCAGTAACTGGTGTACGCGCACAATCCCCGAGCCAGGCCGGCCGGTAGGCCGCCTGTGATCGTTCCCATGCTCCGCGTGGGAATGCCGCCGGGGACGCTCTGCGTTCTGCTGTCGACACAAGGCTTGAGTCCTGCTCAGTGGTGACGCGGAGCGTCACGGGATGCATTCCCACGCGGAGCGTGGGAACGATCAGTAACTGGCGTACGCGCACAATCCCCGAGCCAGACCGGCCGGTAGGCCGCCTGTGATCGTTCCCATGCTCCGCGTGGGAATGCCGCCGGGGACGCTCTGCGTTCCGCTGTCGACGCATGGCTTGAGTCCTGCGCAGTGGTGACGCGGAGCGTCACGGGATGCATTCCCACGCGGAGCGTGGGAACGATCAGTAACTGGCGTTCGCGCACAATCCCCGAGCCAGGCCGGCCGGTAGGCCGCCTCGCCGAGCGATGCACGCCCCCTCGAGAGGCCGAGTGGAGGTTCTGCGCAGTGGGCAACCCGGCATGGATGCCGGGTTAGCCGCCCCCGGCCATGGATGGCCGATGGCGGCGGGCCCACGGAGCAGGACCGGAGCGAGGGCATGCCGAGCCTGGGCGAGGCACCGAACGAAAGGGGCAAAAGCGCTTTGGTTACTTTCGCGCTTTTCGAAAGTGACCCGCTGTAAGAGCGGAACCAAAATCCGCCGCAACCGAAGAAACGGATATGTACACCAAACCCGAAACCCGAAACCCGAAACCCGAAACCCCAAAGCAGCAAACCCAAATCACCCCACCTAATACCCAACCATTCACCGACACCCCATACCCCCTCAGGTTAACAAAACATAACGTGGCGTCGATTGTCAGACCTTTCCAAAGCCCGATAGGATAAGCCAGCTTCCGAAGGGGCTCTAGATTGCAGGTTTCAGGACTATGCTCCAACCAGCCAATCACCCAGAGCACCCTTACGGCGCCCTGAAAGGTTGAACGACCTAACAATAATAATGGGGGAAGGTCTATGAGTGAGCCTGTCATGGGTGTGGGTATCTGCCGCCCGCCGGCATTACGCAAATTCGCGTTGCTGGCTACAGCGCTCTCGCTGTTGGGCTGTGCCGCGCTATCGGCACCGGTGCTGGCCGCCGACGCGCCGGCCGCCGATACGGCGTATTCCGTTGAATCCGCCAAAGCCGCGAAAAGCCTGATGCTCGATGTGGTCCACGCCGGCAAGCGCCTGGTGGCGGTCGGGGATCGTGGGCACATTCTGTATTCCGATGACCAGGGTTCGACCTGGACCCAAGCCAAGGTGCCGACCCGGCAACTGCTCACCGCCGTATTCTTTGTCGACGACAAACACGGCTGGGCCGTCGGGCATGACGCGCAGATCCTCGCCAGCGAAGACGGCGGCGTCACCTGGACCAAACAATTCGAAGACCTCAAACGCGAATCGCCGCTGCTCGACGTCTGGTTCAAGGACGTCAACAGCGGCTTTGCCGTGGGTGCGTATGGCGCCTTGCTGGAAACCACCGACGGCGGCAAAAACTGGGAAGACGCCAGCGACCGCCTCGACAACGAAGACCAGTTCCACCTCAACGCCATCGCGGCGGTCAAGGATGCCGGGCTGTTCATCGTCGGCGAGCAGGGCAGCATGTTCCGCTCCGCCGATTGGGGCCAGACCTGGGAAAAGCTCGAAGGCCCGTATGAAGGTTCGCTGTTCGGCGTGATCGGCACCGCCCAACCCAACACGCTGCTGGCCTACGGGCTGCGCGGCAATCTCTACCGCTCCACGGATTTCGGCAGCACCTGGGAGCAGGTTGAGCTCCAAGCCGCGCGCGGCAGCCTGGAGTTCGGCCTGTCCGGCGCTACGCTGCTGGATGACGGCTCCATCGTCATTGTCGGCAACGGCGGTTCGGTGATCAGCAGCAGCGACAACGGCGAAACCTTCACCGTGTTCAACCGCCCGGACCGGATTTCCGTGTCAGCGGTGACGGCGGCAGGTAACGGCAATCTGATTCTGGCAGGACAGGGCGGCGTTCGCGCCACTTCGCCAACCGGCGCCGAGCTGGGCAAATAAGCCGGGCCACATAATAAGAAGGGCGGAGCTATGACATCCATGACAAGTCATCACCAAGACAAGGCGACGTTTCTCGAACGCCTGATTTTCAACAATCGCCCGGCAGTGATCGTCATCTGCCTGCTGGTGAGCATTTTCCTGTTCTGGCAAGCGACGCTGATCCGGCCGTCCACCAGTTTCGAAAAGATGATCCCGCTGGAACACCCCTTCATTCAAAAGATGATGGAGCACCGCAACGATCTGGCGAACCTGGGCAACACCGTGCGGATTTCGGTGGAAGCCACCGACGGCGACATCTTCTCCAAGGATTACATGGAGACCCTGCGCCAAATCAACGACGAGGTGTTTTACATCTCTGGCGTCGACCGCTCCGGTCTCAAGTCGCTGTGGAGCCCGAGCGTGCGCTGGACCGAGGTGACGGAGGAGGGCTTCGCCGGTGGTGAAGTGATCCCACAGAGCTACAACGGCTCCCAGCAAAGCCTCGACCTGCTGCGCAACAACGTGCTCAAGTCCGGCCAGGTCGGGCGCCTGGTGTCCAACGATTTCAAGTCGAGCATCGTCGACATCCCGCTGCTGGAGTCCTACCCGGACCCGCAGGACCAGGGCAAGTTGCTGGCCCTGGACTACCGCAAGTTTTCCCACGAACTTGAAGAAAAAATCCGCGACAAGTTTGAAAAACAGAACCCCAACGTGCAGATCCACATCGTCGGTTTCGCCAAGAAAGTCGGCGATCTGATCGATGGGCTGGTGATGGTGGTGATGTTCTTCGGCATCGCCTTCGTCATCACCCTGATCCTGCTGTACTGGTTCACCAACTGCATGCGCAGCACCGTGGCGGTGTTGAGCACGACGCTGGTGGCGGTGGTCTGGCAACTGGGTCTGATGCACTTCTTCGGCTTCGGGCTCGATCCGTATTCGATGCTGGTGCCGTTCCTGATCTTCGCCATCGGCATTTCCCACGGCGTGCAGAAAATCAACGGCATCGCCTTGCAGTCCAGCGAGGCGGACAACGCCCTGACCGCCGCCCGACGCACCTTCCGTCAACTGTTCCTGCCGGGGATGATCGCGATTCTCGCGGATGCGGTGGGCTTCATCACGCTGCTGATTATCGACATCGGCGTGATTCGCGAACTGGCCATCGGCGCGTCCATCGGCGTGGCGGTGATCGTGTTCACCAACCTGATCCTGCTGCCGGTGGCGATTTCCTATGTCGGCATCAGCAAGCGTGCGGTCGAGCGCAGTAAGAAAGACGCACACCGCGAACACCCGTTCTGGCGCCTGCTGTCGAACTTCGCCAGCCCGAAAGTTGCACCGATCTCCATCGCCCTGGCCCTGATCGCCTTTGGCGGCGGCCTCTGGTACAGCCAGAACCTGAAAATCGGCGACCTCGACCAGGGCGCGCCGGAATTGCGCCCGGACTCGCGCTACAACAAGGACAACAACTTCATCATCAGCAACTACTCAACCAGTTCCGACGTGTTGGTGGTGATGGTCAAGACAAAGCCCGAAGGCTGCTCGCGCTATGAAGCCATGGCGCCGATCGATGAGCTGATGTGGAAGATGCAGAACACCGAGGGCGTGCAGTCGGCGATCTCGTTGGTGACCGTGTCCAAGCAAATGATCAAGGGCATGAACGAGGGCAACCTGAAATGGGAAACCCTGTCGCGCAACCCGGACGTGCTGAACAACTCCATCGCCCGGGCTGATGGCCTGTACAACAACAGCTGTTCCCTGGCGCCGGTGCTGGTGTTCCTCAACGATCACAAGGCCGCGACCCTCGACCGTGCGGTGCATGCGGTGCAGGACTTTGCCAAGGACAACAACAAGGACGGCCTGGAATTCATCCTCGCCGCCGGTAACGCCGGGATTGAAGCGGCGACTAACGAAGTGATCAAGGAATCGGAGCTGACGATCCTGATCCTGGTGTACATCTGCGTCGCGACCATGTGCATGATCACCTTCCGTTCCTGGGCGGCGACCCTGTGCATCGTGCTGCCACTGGTGCTGACCTCGGTGCTTGGCAACGCGCTAATGGCATTCATGGGCATCGGCGTGAAAGTCGCGACCCTGCCGGTGGTGGCGCTGGGCGTGGGGATTGGCGTGGACTACGGCATCTACATCTACAGCCGACTGGAAAGCTTCCTGCGTGCCGGTTTGCCGTTGCAAGAGGCGTATTACCAGACGCTGAAGTCCACCGGTAAAGCCGTGCTGTTCACCGGTCTGTGCCTGGCCATCGGCGTGTGCACCTGGATCTTCTCGGCGATCAAGTTCCAGGCCGACATGGGCCTGATGCTGACCTTCATGCTGCTGTGGAACATGTTCGGCGCACTGTGGCTGCTGCCAGCGCTGGCGCGGTTCCTGATCAAACCGGAGAAACTGGCGGGGCAGAAGGGCAATTCGCTGTTCGCTCACTGACACTTGGCAATACCACAAAAGCCGCAACCCCAGGTTGCGGCTTTTTTATGGGTGCTTGCTCGGCACTCAGCGGGGTTCCAACGGCAGGAAATACTGCTCGGCCAACGCTTTGCTGATCGCGGCGCGGTAGATCTCGATCTGTTGTTTCGAGTCCTGCGCCTTGGCCTGGGCCGACTCGTAGGTCTCGAAGTGTTGCTCTCGGGTCTTGAGGTGCGCCGTTGTGTAGTCGGCTTTTGCATCCGCCATTTGCGCATAGTGGAAATGGGCGTACCACCAGGGCTCATTGTCAGCGTTGAGCAGCACGTAGTCCTGCATGAAGTCCCGGCGCCCGGTCTTCAATTGCACCCGACGGCCGACGGGGCTGACGGACAGTCGATTGTGTTGCAGCAGGTACTGCACGCCCTCATTGGTCGGCGCCTGTTCCAGGGTCATGCGGATGCGCAACTGGGTGGCGGTGTGTTCCAGCGCCACAGCCTTGTCCCGCAAACCGGTGATCAGGGCGTTGTCCCGTTCATTGGCCGGCGGGGGGCTGGGGTGTTGCTCCAGGTCGTCGGCGTAGCGGGTGAGCTTGCGTGCTTCACGCTGCAATTGTTCCTCGATTTCCTTGGGCGAACTGGCGCGTTGTACATAGCCCTCGATCTTCTGCACCTGCCCATCCACCTTGGCCAACGCTTTACGCGCTTCGCCCTTGAGCAATGGGTAAGGGGTTGTCGCGGCTTTGGGCGCGGGGGGCCTGGCTTCGACGATTTCCACCCAGACATCGGGTGCGTGTTCATGGAACGAGGCCAGGGGCTTGTCTTCCATCGGCCCGTTGATGTCGACGATGTCACCGCCCTGTTCGGCGATCCGTGGGCGAATGTCGCCGATAAACGTACCTTTGGAGGTCTTGATGACCTTCTTCCGGGCTCCGGTTGCGGGCGGGGACTTGGGTAGTTTCTTGCTCGTGCCAGCCTGCTTCGAGGCCCCAGGCAAAGGCGCCCAGGGTTGCACCTGTTCGCTGCGCTGAAGTTCTTGCGCCAGCCGCTGCTCGGCATCCGTCTGCAACTGATCAATGATTACCCGCAGGCGATTGAACACGGGCATTTGCAGCTCATCGGCGAAGAAAACCCCGATACTGCCCAACGCGTCCTGGGCCTTGTTGTACCGGGTGGCCAGGTTGTCCAGCATCACGAGGCGATCGTTGCTTTCGTAGACGTGGCCGGTCTGTAGCTCTGCATGGGTTCGGGACAACAGCAATAACGGATCGATGACTGATTCCAGGGTATGCAGGGCGTCTGTTCCCAGCGATTTGACGCTGAGGATCTTCAAGATCACCAATTGGTAGGACTTGAGCCGCAGGGTCGTCAGTTCGCGCTCGGGTCTGTCGCTGGTCAAGCGTTTGATGGCCCGGGGGCCCAGCAACGGGATTTCCCTGAGTTGTTGCAGGCGTGCGTCGATCTCCTCGAAACACTGGATCATGACCTCGTTGACGTCGCTGGTCTGGCGCAGGAACTCCATGTACCGATTGGTCACCGCCACATCGCCTTCGATTTGCATCGCATCAAAGAGATGCTCCATGCCACTTTGGTATTCGGCGTAACGAACCATGAGCGAGGAGCGTTCCACATCGGCGATGACGAGCCGTTTGCGAACATTATTAATGATGTTCTCCAGCAGGACAGCGAGCCGTTGGTGATCCACCGGGGTATCGGTCAATGCGCTCTTTTCCTTCATCCCGGCAATCAACGTCACGTACGTCTCGGTCTGCTTGTCCAGTTCAACCACGAAACGCTGCCGGAACAGTGCGCGATCCGGTTCGGTGCTGGAACTGGCCTTGTCTTTGAGAACCATCACGTTTTCCGCAATGTCGACGCGTTTTTGAATGCGCTCCTGCTGCTCCTGGAATTCATCATCTTGCAGGTCCAGTTCCGCGATGCGTTGTTGCCGCTCTTCCCGCATCGCGGCAATGCGCTTCTTCGGGCCGCCACCCACCAGCTTCAGGCCTTGATCCAGCGACCATTTGCCGTGTCCGTCGGTCTTGAGCTTGATGCCCGGGTGGTCGGGGTGTTCGGGATGCACGATAAACACTTCGCCGAGGCCGGGCACGATCTGCACCCGGAACAGCAGTCCGGCGAGGGTGGCGTGCCAGTGGCCGTCGATCCGGTACAGGCCCTGAAAAGGGCCGATGGCGGCCGGTTGCGGCAGTGAGGCTGGCCAGGGCACTCGCACCGCGTGCAGTTTCGCGAACAGGCGTGCCGAGGTCGAGTCGCGGGCCGTCGACAGGTTGAAATCCAGCAGGGTATGGCCACTGCCCGGTGGTTCGGCAGGCAGCCCCGGCGGGGCCTGGGTCACGGCCATGTCGGCCGGGGTGTGGAGGTGCGGCCGGGGCCTGCGCAACGGTTCGAGGCTGAGCGTCGGCGCCTTGACCTGTTGCCCGTCAATGGCGCCCGGGATCTGCGCCACATGCAGCAGGACCAGGCCCAGGTTGAGCAGCACATCGACCCAGGCCTGTTCCCGGGCTGTGACGTCCTGACTGTCCAGGGCGGGCAGGTCCTGGAGCAGGCTGTGGGTCAATTGCAGCATCCAGCCCATCAGCATGGCGGGGCCGCGCAGCAGCGGCAGCACCAGGTTGTTGAACACCAGCCAGCTGCCTTCGAGGATGATCGCCCAGCAACTTTCGAGGTTGGACACCGATTGGCGGTCCGCCAGTTCGACCAGCGTCCGGGCATTGCTGTCGAACAGCTGGGCCAGCAACTGGCCTTTTTCCAGCGCCGCGAGCCAGCCGGTCGCCGCTTCGTCGCCTGCCAGGAGCGCGGGGGCGGGCTGGCTCGGCGGGCTGTACTCGTCACCCAGATGCAGATGAACGATGTGCGGTTCGTGGAAGCCGTTGTTGGCGTAGATCGGTTGCGCGCGATCCGGCAACCAGGTGAGCACGCTGCTTTGCAACGGCCCCGGCTGGGCAATGGCGTTCAACAGGGCCTGGCGGTCGGGGTATTGCTGCAGCGCGGGTACGTACATCGGGCGGTAGAGAATGCGCGGGCCATCGGCCTGCACATCCCGGGGCTCGATGATGAACATATTGCTGGCCACATCGCAATCAGCGCCGGTTTTGCGCTGGAACGCCAGTGGGCGGATGACCATCTCCTGTTCATCGACGAAGCGTTCTGCGCGTGTCGAGTGCATCAGCGCGGCGACACAACGATAGCCTTGGCGGGTGAAGCCGTGCTCGGCCTTGATCGCCTGTTCGAGCGCGAGCAGCGGCAACTGCACGGACAATTCCAGGCCAAACAGACGCCCACGCTCCCGCGCCTGGGTGGTGTCGGCGAGCAGCTCTGTACGGATCAGTTCCGGATAGTGTTGACCGACGTTCACCCGGCTAACCAGGTCCAGCAGATAGGCGTCGGTGGTCCAGTCCTGGATCAATTGACCGGCGGTGTGGCGAAGGGTCATCCGGCCTTTGGGTTTGCTGGCCAGGTTCTTGATCGCCAGTTCGGTCAGGGTCATTTTGATCGGTTCAAGGTAGCCGCTGCCGAGGTCGCCGACGGGGACGTGGAAGGTCAGTTCCAGTTGGTCGGGGTCATAACCGGGGGCCAGTGGCTGGTCCGCGAGCATCTGCTTGCGCAGCGCCTTTTTGGCGAAGGCGTGCAGGTCGTCGATGCCATCGAGGAACGTGCGGCCAGCGGTTTGCTGCTTGATGCTCGCCAGCGCCAGCACGTGTTTGCGGTAAGCCATGCGATGGGTCGCGTCGGCGCGTTGCAGCCAGTCGGGAAGGGTGTCTTTGAGGCGCGGTAGAGTCGCCGGATTGGAAGGCTGATGGCCGATGAACAACGCCGCCACATCGGTGATTGCCTCGTAGCGTTTTTCCAGTACGTCCAGGCGCTGGCCGGCAGGCAATTTGAGCGCGGCAAGGTTGTCCAGTTGCTGGTTCAGCAGCAGGGCGGCCTGGGTGTCGAAAATATTGCCGTGCGGCTCGAAGCGTTTCCAGGTGATCGAGTCGGCCATGTAGGCCTGCTCAAACCGCGCGCCCCACGCCTGGCCAAAAGTGTCCAGTGAAGGGAAGGATTCGACGGTGCCGCTGACGCTACAGAGCAGCACCGTTTCGCCGCAGATCACCAGGATGTCCGGACTCTGCACGCTGAAGGATTGCGCGCCGATGGTCAGCGTCGTTTCCAGCACGCAGGCCTGGATAACGCCCTTTGCCCACGGTGCTTCAAGGCGCTGCTGGTGATCGGGATGGCGCCCGAGTTCACTGAGAATCTCGGCGTGCAGCGGGTGGCTGGCGGACTGACGCACGGCCGAGGTTTTCAGCACGCCGCCCAGCAAGTCCCCCAGCCACTGCCAGCGGCTGCCACCTGCGTCGGCCCCTTCATTCCAGTAGCGGGCCAGCGCTTCCTGAAACGCCACGGACACACTCCCCGGTAACCCACGGATGACGTCGGTGATGACCTGCAGGTCAGGCTCGCGTGGCGTCGTGTTGTCGAATGTCAGGGGGACGGGGGCGTTATTGGTCAGGAAGCACCGGCGCCCAAACTGTTCCCGCAGCTGCGGCGGCGTGCCGCTGGCCAGGTAGGCGAGCACCTGATCAAGCAGCAAGGTGAAGCGCCAGCCACCTTCGGGCAACGCTTGGGCTATCTGGGTGCGGTACGGATCGAAGTCCAGCGCCGGGTAGTGTTCCAGCACGTCATCCTTGAGCCGGCTGGCGGTGACCGAACGCAGGGTGGGGCGGGTGTTGAACCGGGCGTTGATGGCGTGCGCAATGACGTCGGTGTACCCGGTCGGGGATGAAGCGGTTGGCATGATGCAGTCCTTTGCACAGTGGATGCCTGGACCATAACGCCTGGGAGAGTGGGCTGTGCGGTATCCCGTTACCGCACATTTTTTGATTCGCGCGGGGTTAGTGGTTGTTGGTTGAATCGCTGCCCAGCACCACATTCAACGCACTGCGCGCATCGTCGAGCTGCACGAGGGTGGCGTGCCGCGCGCCGAGGGCATCGCGATTCTCGATGGCGGTGAGGATCGCCTTGTGCCGTGGCAGCGCCAGTTCATGCAGGTTTGGCCGCTGGTTGGAATGCTTCAACGCCTCGGCAATCGCCACCGAGAGCATGTTGCACAGGTTGGCCAGCAGGTCATTGTGGGTGGCGTCGGCGATGCGGCTGTGGAAATCCAGGTCCGGTTGCAGCAGGGCTTCCGGGGTCGGTGCGGCTTCCATGCGTTGATAGGCTTCGCCGATGGAGGCGATGTCGGCGTCGGTGGCGTACTGCGCGGCGAGGGCGGCGGCGGCCGGTTCGATAATGCTGCGCACGCTGGTCAACAAGCCGAAGAACTCATTCTGCGGGCTGCTTTGCATCAGCCAGTGCAGCACGTCCGGGTCGAGCATGTGCCATTCCTTGCGCGCCTTGACCACCGTGCCGACTCGCGGGCGGGAATACACCAGGCCCTTGGCGACCAGCACCCGGGTGGCTTCGCGCAATACCGGCCGGCTGACCGCGTACTCTTCGCACAACAGGGCTTCGGCGGGCAGTTTGTCGTCGGGCTTGAAGCGTCCGGAGACGATCTGCATGCCCAGTTCCTGGACGATGCGCGAGTGCATGCTTTTGCGGTCGGAGGGTTTGCGGTAATCCATGGGGAACGGCGCGATCCTGGGCGGGTGGGGGTGTTGCGCATGATAGCAGGCGCGCAGAGATCGTTCCCACGCTCTGCGCGGGAATGCCTCAAGGGACGCTCCGCGTTCCAATGGGACGCGGAGCATCCCGGGCTGCATTCCCACGCGGAGCGTGGGAACGATCAGGGGGTGGGGGATTAGTGGGAGTGACGCGGGACTTCGGAGCCGCGGCAACCGACGAGGAAGTCGAAGTCGCAGCCTTGGTCCGCTTGCAGCACGTGGTCGATGTACAGCTGACGATAACCGCCGACGATCAAATTCTCCGGCGGCCGCAAATCCGCCATCCGCGCCGCCAGTTCCGCATCCGGAATGTCCAGGTGCAACCGCCCGCTGGCGCAATCCAGCTCAATGAAGTCACCTTCCTGCACCACCGCCAACGGCCCGCCGGCCGCGGCTTCCGGCGCCACGTGCAACACGACGGTGCCATACGCCGTGCCGCTCATGCGTGCATCGGAAATCCGCACCATGTCGGTCACACCCTGGGCCAGCAGCTTGGCCGGCAAGCCCATGTTGCCGACTTCCGCCATGCCCGGATAACCCTTCGGTCCGCAGTTTTTCATGACCAGGATCGAGTTCGCATCCACGTCCAGTTCCGGATCGTTGATCCGCGCCTTGTACATGTCGAAGTTCTCGAACACCACGGCGCGGCCGCGATGCTGCATCAGTTCGGCGCTGGCAGCGGACGGTTTGAGCACCGCACCGAGTGGCGCGAGGTTGCCGCGCAGGACGCAGATGCCGCCGTCGGCGCGGATCGGGTTGTCGAGGGTGCGGATCACTTCGTCCTGGCCGTAGATCGGTGCGTCCTTGGTGTTCTCGCCGAGGGTCTTGCCATTGACGGTCAAGGCGTTCGGGTGCGGGATCAGGTTGGCTTCGCCCAGACGACGCAGCACGGCGGGCAACCCCCCGGCGTAGTAGAACTCTTCCATCAGGAAACGTCCGGACGGTTGCAGGTCGACGATGGTCGGCATGCCGCGCCCCATGCGGGTCCAGTCGTCGAGCTCCAGCTCAACGCCGATGCGCCCGGCGATGGCTTTCAAGTGGATCACCGCGTTGGTCGAACCACCGATGGCGGCGTTGACCCGAATCGCATTTTCAAAGGCTTCTTTCGTCAGGATTTTCGACAGCCGCAGATCTTCGCGGACCATCTCCACCGCACGCATGCCGGACATGTGCGCCAACACATAACGCCGCGCATCCACCGCCGGAATCGCCGCGTTGTGGGGCAGGGAAGTGCCCAGTGCTTCGGCCATGCAAGCCATGGTCGAGGCGGTGCCCATGGTGTTGCAGGTGCCGGCCGAGCGGGACATGCCGCCCTCGGCCGCGAGGAAATCGTCGAGGGTGATGGTGCCGGCTTTCACTTGTTCGCTGAGCTGCCAGACCACGGTGCCCGAACCAATGTCCTGGCCCTTGTGCTTGCCATTGAGCATCGGCCCGCCGGTGACAACGATGGCCGGCACGTCGCAACTGGCCGCGCCCATCAGCAGCGCCGGGGTGGTTTTGTCGCAACCGGTCAGCAGCACCACGCCATCGATCGGGTTGCCGCGAATCGCTTCTTCAACGTCCATGCTCGTCAGGTTGCGGGTGAACATGGCGGTGGGGCGCAGGTTCGATTCGCCGTTGGAGAACACCGGGAATTCCACCGGCCAGCCGCCCGCCTCGATCACTCCGCGTTTGACGTGCTCGGCAATCTGCCGGAAGTGCGCGTTGCACGGGGTCAGTTCCGACCAGGTGTTGCAGATGCCGATGATCGGCTTGCCGTGGAACTGATGGTCGGCGATGCCCTGATTCTTCATCCAGCTGCGGTACATGAAGCCGTTCTTGTCGGCGGTGCCAAACCATTGGGCGGAGCGCAGGGTGGGTTTCTTATCAGACATGATCGATTCTCTTATTGTATGACTATATTGTTCTATCTGATGAGTAACATAAGCGCAAAATCGACGCTTTGGAAGCGTTGTTGGTTAATTAGTATTACTATATAGTCGTTTTCGATGGAGGGATTGGCCCTGGCGGTTTTCCGCGAGAGGCGTCCCCCGAGGTTCTATAACAACAACAATCGGAGACCGATTCCATGAGCCAGGAACTGCGGCTTATTCGTCGCATCACGCTGAAACTGATTCCCTTCCTGATCCTGCTGTACCTGATCGCCTATGTGGATCGCTCCGCCGTCGGCTTCGCCAAGCTGCACATGGGCGCCGATATCGGCATTGGTGATGCGGCCTACGGCCTCGGCGCCGGGCTGTTCTTCATCGGCTACTTCCTGCTGGAAATCCCCAGCAACCTGATGCTCGAACGCTTCGGCGCCCGGCGCTGGTTTGCGCGGATCATGATCACCTGGGGCGCGATCACCATCGGTATGGCGTTCGTCCAGGGCCCGCACAGCTTCTATGTGATGCGCTTCCTGCTCGGTGCTGCCGAAGCCGGGTTCTTTCCGGGCGTTCTGTACTACATCACCCAATGGTTCCCGGTGCGCCATCGCGGCAAGATCCTCGGGTTGTTCATCCTGTCCCAGCCCATTGCGATGATGATCACCGGCCCGGTGTCCGGCGGTTTGCTCGGCATGGACGGCACCCTCGGCCTGCATGGCTGGCAATGGTTGTTCATCGTCATCGGCACCCCGGCGATCCTGCTGACCTGGCCGGTGCTGCGCTGGTTGCCGGACGGTCCGCAACAAGTGAAATGGATGGACCAGGCCGAGAAGGACTGGCTGACCGGCGAGCTGAAAAAAGACCTTGAGGAATATGGCCAGACCCGCCACGGCAATCCATTGCATGCGCTGAAAGACAAACGGGTCTTGCTGTTGGCGCTGTTCTATCTGCCAGTGACGTTGAGCATCTATGGCCTGGGCCTGTGGTTGCCGACGCTGATCAAACAGTTCGGCGGCACCGATCTGGTGACCGGTTTCGTGTCATCGGTGCCGTACATCTTCGGGATCATCGGTTTGCTGATCATCCCGCGCAGTTCCGACCGCTTGAATGATCGCTACGGCCACTTGGCGGTGCTCTACGTGTTGGGCGCCATCGGCCTGTTCCTCAGCGCCTGGCTGACGTTGCCGGTGGCGCAACTGGCCGCGTTGTGCCTGGTGGCATTCGCGCTGTTTTCCTGCACGGCGGTGTTCTGGACCTTGCCGGGGCGGTTCTTTGCCGGCGCCAGCGCGGCGGCGGGGATTGCCTTGATCAACTCGGTGGGCAACCTCGGCGGCTATATCGGGCCGTTCGTGATTGGTGCATTGAAGGAATACACCGGCAACCTCGCGTCGGGGCTGTACTTCCTGTCCGGGGTGATGGTGTTCGGGTTGGTGCTGACCGGTGTGGTCTATCGCTTGCTGGAGCGCAAACACGTGTTGCCCACGGATCAGTTCGCTGCCAGCGCCCGCACCTGACTGCAAACCCGTAGGAGCAAAGCTTGCTCGCGATTAGCGGCGTGTCAGCCAACAGAGAGGCTGAAGGTTCAACCGCCATCGCGAGCAAGCTTTGCGCCTACAACGATCGTTTTGTGTCACAGGAGAAAATCATGCGTTTAGTTCAGTTCGAATTGGTTAACGGCGAACGCCGCATCGGCGTGGTCGAGGACGACGTGGTCCGGGAAGTCCAGGAAGCGCGCACGGTGCGTGACCTGGCGCTGGCGGCGATCGAGGCGGGTATCGGCCTGCAACAGCAAGTCGAGGCCCTCGGCCTGGGCATCAGTCACGATTACGCGCAACTGCTGACCGACCTGCGCATCCTGCCACCCCTGGATCACCCGGATCCGGCGCACATGCTGGTCAGCGGCACCGGCCTGACCCACTTGGGCAGCGCCTCGGCCCGGGACAAAATGCACCAGCAGGTCGGCGACGAAGCGGCGATGACCGACACCATGCGCATCTTCAAGTGGGGCGTGGAGGGCGGTAAACCCGCCGTCGGTCAGGCGGGTGTGCAGCCGGAATGGTTCTACAAGGGTGACGGCAGCATCGTCGTGCGCCCGGGCAAGCCGTTCCCGCTGCCGCCGTTCGCCGAAGACGCCGGGGAAGAGCCGGAACTCAGCGGCCTCTACGTCATAGGCAATGACGGCAAGCCCTATCGCCTCGGTTATGCGGTGGGTAACGAGTTCTCCGACCACGTGATGGAGCGCAAGAATTACCTCTACCTCGCGCACTCGAAATTGCGCAGTTGCAGTTATGGCCCGGAACTTCGCGTCGGTGAGCTACCCCAACACTTGGCAGGCACCAGTCGCATCCTGCGTGACGGCGAAGTGTTATGGCAAAACGAGTTCCTCAGCGGCGAGGCCAACATGTGCCACAGCCTGGCGAACCTCGAATACCACCATTTCAAGTACAGCCAGTTCCTGCGCCCGGGGGATGTGCACATTCACTTCTTCGGCACCGCGACCCTGTCCTTCGCCGACGGCATCCGCACCCAACCGGGTGACGTGTTTGAAATCAGCCAGGCTGAATTCGGCGCGCCGTTGATCAACGGCATTGCACCGGCTGAATCGGCGTTCGAACCCGGCACTGTCGGCACCCTTTAAGGAGAATTGCATGACCCAGATTCTTGGTCACAACTACATCGGCGGCCAGCGCAGCGCGGCCGGCGCGGTCAAACTGCAGAGCGTCGACGCCAGCACTGGCGAGGCGTTGCCCCATGATTTTTATCAGGCCACTCCAGAAGAAGTCGACGCCGCCGCCCAGGCTGCTGCGTCCGCTTACCCGGCTTATCGCAGCCTGAGTGCCGAGCGCCGTGCGCAGTTTCTCGACACCATCGCTGATGAACTCGATGCCCTCGGCGATGACTTCGTCGCCGTGGTCTGCCGCGAAACCGCCTTACCGGCCGGCCGCATCCAGGGCGAGCGCGGTCGCACCAGCGGCCAGATGCGTTTGTTCGCCAAGGTCCTGCGTCGCGGCGATTTCTATGGCGCGCGCATCGATCAGGCTTTGCCTGAACGCCAACCGTTGCCACGCCCCGATTTGCGTCAATACCGCATCGGCCTCGGTCCGGTGGCGGTGTTCGGCGCGAGCAACTTTCCGCTGGCGTTCTCCACGGCGGGCGGCGATACCGCTTCGGCATTGGCCGCCGGTTGTCCGGTGGTGTTCAAGGCTCACAGCGGCCATATGGCGACCGCTGAACTGGTCGCCGACGCAATCCTGCGCGCCGCGGAAAAAACCAACATGCCCGCCGGCGTGTTCAACATGATCTACGGCGGCGGGGTCGGCGAAGCGCTGGTCAAGCACCCGGCGATTCAGGCCGTGGGCTTTACCGGTTCGCTCAAGGGCGGTCGCGCGTTGTGCGACATGGCCGCTGCACGGCCGCAGCCGATCCCGGTGTTCGCCGAGATGTCGAGCATCAACCCGGTGATCGTCTTGCCGCAGGCCCTGGCGGCTCGTGCTGAAACCGTCGCCCGTGACCTGACGGCGTCGGTGGTGCAGGGCTGTGGTCAGTTCTGTACCAATCCGGGGTTGGTGATCGGTATTCGTTCGCCGCAGTTCAGTGCTTTCGTGCAGCAGGTCGCCGCGTTGATCGCTGATCAGCCAGCGCAAACCATGCTCAATGCCGGAACGTTGGCCAGCTATGGCAAGGGCCTGCAAAAACTGCTCGCGCATCCTGGCATCGAGCATTTGGCCGGCAGCGCGCAGCAAGGCAATCAAGCCCAGCCGCAGCTGTTCAAGGCCGATGTGAGTCTGCTGATCGAGGGCGATGAAGTGTTGCAGGAGGAAGTGTTCGGCCCGACCACGGTGTTCGTCGAAGTGGCGGATCAGGCACAGCTCAGCGCGGCGTTGAGTGGCCTGCATGGGCAACTGACGGCGACGATCATTGGCGAGTCGGCGGACTTCGAACAGTTCGGCGAGCTGACGGCGTTGCTGGAGCAGAAAGTCGGGCGGATCCTGCTCAACGGTTATCCGACTGGCGTGGAAGTCTGTGATTCGATGGTTCATGGCGGCCCGTATCCGGCAACGTCCGATGCCCGCGGCACTTCGGTGGGCACCCTGGCCATCGACCGTTTCCTGCGCCCGGTGTGCTTCCAGAACTACCCCGACAGCTTGCTGCCGGAGCCCTTGAAGAACGGCAACCCGCTGCGCATTCAGCGCCTGGTGGACGGCAAGCCGTCCCGCGACGCGCTCTAACTCCCCCTGCAACCGATCGTTCCCACGCTCCGCGTGGGAATGCAGCCCGGGACGCTCCGCGTTCCCACCAGAGCCGAACGCAGAGCGTCCGATGAGGCATTCCCACGCAGAGCGTGGGAACGATCGGATACTGTGCGTGGGAACGATCACAAGGTGAGGGCGGTGTGATGAGCTATCATTGCGCCTTTCCACTTGAATGATTGATTGCCATGACTGCCGTAACCGACACCTTGCTCAACGCCCTCGAAACCAGCGACATGCTGGAAATCGATGGCTTGCACGCCTCCGATTTTTACCTCGCTGAAGAAGACGACAGTCTGAACATCGAATGCATGGACGGTCGAGCACTGAAACATTGGGAGTTCAGCAAGGCCCAAATCGAGGCAGCGACTTTCGATCCAACCCTGCAAAGCTGGCTCATCACCGGGGATTCCGGCGAGCACCGGCTGGTGTGCATGGCCGCGATTGGCGGGCATGACGACGAGGAAGAAGAGCATGAAGATGCGTAATTTCTGGCCACTGTTGATGGCCGGCAGCGTCGGCGCCATGGGCGTGCAGGCGGCCACCGTCGATGATTATCAACTGCTGGTCGGTTCCTACACGGCTGGCCAGAGCCAGGGCATTTATCGCCTGAACTTCGACAGCGCCACCGGGCAGATTGCCGCCAAGCCGTTGCAAGTGGTCAAGAGCGAAAACCCGTCCTGGCTGACGATTTCCAAGGATCAGCAGCACTTGTTCGTGGTCAACGAAAACGGTCCGGGCCAGGCTGATCCGGTCGGCAAGGTCAGCAGCTATGCGATCAACCCCAAGACCTTTGAGCTGAAGCTGATCAATCAGGTCCAGAGCCTGGGCAACGAGCCGACCCATTCGAGCCTCAGCGGCGATGCCAGCCACTTGTTCGTCAGCAATTACTCGGTCGTCGAAGACCCGGGCGGCACCCTGGCGGTGTTGCCAGTGGGCGCTGACGGCAAGCTCAAGTCAGTGGTGCAACTGAGCAGCCACCCGTCGAGCCGGGTCAATCCCGAGCGGCAGGCGTCGGCGCATGTGCATTCGACGATCTCCTCGCCGGACGGCAAGTACGTGTTCTCCAATGACCTGGGGGCGGACAAGATTTTTGTCTACCGCTTCAATCCCAAGGCCAATCCCGAACTGCCATTGACCCCCGCGACCCCGGCGTCTGTGTCGTTGCCGCCGGGCAGCGGACCGCGTCATCTGTTGTTCAGCGCCGATGGCAAACATGCCTGGCTGAGCATGGAAATGAGCGCGCAAGTCGCGGTGTTCGATTACCAGGACGGCACGCTCAAGCAAACCCAGATGGTCGATCTGGCGGCGGGGCAACCGACGTCCGACAAGGCCGGCGCGGCGCTGCACGCCTCACAGGATGGCAAGTTCCTCTACGTCAGCAACCGTGGCACGGCCAATCAGGTGCTGGTGTTCGCCATCGACCCGGCCACCGGTCAGCTCAAGGAACTGCAACGCCGTTCCGTCGAAGGCGATCACCCGCGCGAATTCAGCCTCGACCCGAGTGGCAAGTTCCTGTTGATCGCCAACCAGAAAAGCAACGAGATTGTCGTCGTCGAGCGTGACGCCAAGACCGGCCTGCTGGGCAAAACCGTGCAGAAATTGCCGATGGATGCCCCGAGCGACCTCAAGTTCCTGGTGCGTCAATAGGCCGCAGGCCCCGGTTGATGGGGCCTGCAACCTTCTATTAATGAGACTGATATCGGCTAATGCTACAAAGCATTTCAAGGCGCGGACCCTCGGAGAGTAAGTTTGCTTCACGGCCTAACCAGGCAAGCAAGCCAACTGACTTCGAGGAACACCGCCATGAACTTCAATATCTTCTCCATCATCGCCGCATCCGCTATCTCCGCCACCGTTGCCCTGCCAGCCAGTGCCAACGTTGAAATCAACAGCAAAAAATCCCACACCCAGAGCTACACCCAGAAATACCTGCAACAAAGCGCCAACTTCTACGCCGCCCTGGACCACAAAACCCAAGCCTGAAATCCGCGAAGACCGTCTCTCCCCGTAGGCGCTGCCGAAGACTGCGATCTTTTGACTTTCAAAATCAAAAGATCGCCGCCTTCGGCAGCGCCTACGCGTGTGTGTTTCTCCGGGTCATAGGTTTTATTCAGCGCTGACATAGACGGCTTTTATGATCAACCAGGCTGATGGTCACTATGGAAAACCCTGAGTGGTTGCACCGGTTTTTTTGATCGATCCTGTGGGCACTGAAACATGCCCACGGAGAACACCATGGCCAGCGCAATCCTCACTTCTGTCAAACGCGGCGCCTACCTGGCCATCGGTCTTTACGTGGCCATCGTGCTCGTGGTGAGCGTTACGGCTCAGTCGCAACATGGCCGGCAAGCACCGATCGAGGTCGCCTATCCCGGTATCCAGTTCGAACACCGCACGCAAAATGCGCTGGTTGATCATGAAGCTATCGTGGAGGCTGTCGGCGCATGAAAGGCAGCAGACTCGGGGTCATCGCCTTCCTGGCCGTCATGACCAATGGCTCTTCTTTGTTGGGGATCGGGCAGGGCTCGGCAGGGTCCGTGGCGCGGTCTATCGAATGCAACCACAGCATTGCGCACAACATTCAGACGGCCAAGGCGTTGGGCTTGTTGGTGGGGAATCCACCGTTGAAGGAACGGGCCGGATTTCTTGGGCCGTTCCAGGTGGATTGCTCGGCGTTGGGGATGTGTTCCGTTCTGACCTGAGAATGCGCCACGCTGAAGATCCAATGTGGCGAGGGGGCTTGCCCCCGTTGGGGCGCGAAGCGGCCCCTTTTTTCCTGCAGATACTCCGAATCGTCTGGTTTACGACTGCTGCGCAGCCGAACGGGGGCAAGCCCCCTCGCCACAAGGTTTAGGTGTTCTTATTTGCGCATTACCGCAGTGAACAGGTCTGACTCGAGGAAGCGCTGCAGCCAGGCCTGCAACCGAACATACGGCGTCTGCCCGAACCATTCCCGATCCACATGGGCAAACTGCCGCACGAAAGGCATCAACGCCACGTCCGCCAGGCACGGATGGTCGGCCAGCAAATACTCGTTACGCCCTAACATCTCATCGAGTTTGCCCAGGAATTTCTCGCCCTCGGCGCGGTAAACCTCCATGGGTTGCTCGGGGTAGCGCTCGGCGTACTTGTAGCGATTGAGTGAGGCCTTGAAAAACCCATCACAGCCCACGATCAGTTTTTCCATCCATAACGAACCGAATGAATCATCCTTGAGCAACCAATCCTCAGGATCATTCTGCGCCAACGCCCAGCGCATGATGTCCAGGCTTTCATCAATCACCCGACCATCCACCTCCAGCACCGGCACCGTGCCTTTGCTCGACAGCGCGAGCATTTCGGCGGGTTTGGCTTTCAGGCTGACTTCGACAATCCGCACCTCAATCCCTGAATAACGCAGAGCCATCCGTGCGCGCATGGCGTAGGGGCAGCGGCGGAAGGAATACAGCGTGGTCATTTCACCTCCAGAGTGCTCAGGCCATTGCCCTGGCGGCGGACCTGGATCTGCACCGGAATCCGTTCATGCATTTCCTGCACGTGGGAAATCACCGCGACCTTGCGCCCCTGCGCCTGCAAGCCGTCGAGGGCGTCCATGGCCAGTTGCAGGGATTCCGGGTCGAGGCTGCCGAAACCTTCGTCGATAAACAGCGATTCGATCTTCAACGTGCTCGACGCCATCGACGCCAGGCCAAGTGCCAACGCCAGCGATACCAGGAACGTCTCGCCGCCGGACAGCGAATGCACCGAACGCAGTTCGTCGCCCATCTCCGTGTCCATCACCAGCAAGCCAAGCATGCTGCCGCCGCGTTTCAGGCGATAGCGCCGCACCAGTTGGCGCAACTGCACGTTGGCGTGATGCACCAACAGGTCGAGGTTGTAGGCCTGGGCGATCTTGCGGAAGGTGTCGCCGGTGGCCGAGCCGATCAAGGCATTCAAGCGCGCCCAGCGCTGATACTCGGTGTAGGCGTCGGCGATCTGCTGGGCCAGGGCCTGATTGGCGTTCTGCCGCCGCTGATCTTCGGCCTGTTCGGCGCGCAATTCAGCGCAGCGGTGTTCGCTGGCGGCAAACAGGTTTTGCAGTTCGGTCAGCGCGCTGGCCAGTTGCTCGGCGTCGAGGTTGCCATTGTGTTGGGCTTGATGCGCGAGCAGGCGCTTGTCTCGCTCCTGCACCAACACCTTGGCTTGTTCGATGGCTTTTTCGCTGTGCTGCAATTGCTGGCGCAGTTCGCTGACCTGCTGATCATCGACGCTCAACAGCGCTTCCAGACCGCCGTCATCCAGTTCCGGATGCTGCGCGCGCCAGTCGGCAATCTTGGCGCTCAACTCGCGATCTTCGGCTTCCAACGCCTGTGAACGTTCCTGTTGCGCCTTGAGTTCAGCGGCCAGTTGCACCAGCCGCGTGCGCACGGTTTGCAGTTCCTGATTGGCGACGGCCTCGGCATGGCGCGCCTGCTCGACGGCATGGTCGAGTTGCTGCTGCCATTGCTCGGCGCTGCTGTGTTGGCCAAGCAATTGCGCGAGTTTTTGCTGACAGGCCTGTTGCTGCTCGGCCAGTACCGTGAACTGCTGTTGCGCGGCTTCCAGTTGCTGGGCGCGGGTCAGCTGGCGATCCTGTTCTTTCTCCAGCGTCTGCTGGCGTTGTTGCTGTTCACCGAGTTCATCGCGCTGCTGCTCGAGTTGCTCCAGACGCTGGGCGATCTGCCGGTCGAGCTGCAAGAAGGTCGCGGCCGGTTCGTTGCGCAAGGCTTGCAAGGTATCGGCCGGGAGCAGGCTGCTGAACGCCGTCAGCTCTTCGTCCAGACGCTGGCGATCATTGCTCAAGGCCTGTTGCTGATTGCTCAGGTGCTGGGTCGCTTGCTGGCTCGCGGTTTCGGCGCTACGCAGCTGTTGCGCCAGTTGTGCGGCGTCCTGTTGCAGGGTGAGCAGGGCGGTCTGGCGTTGTTCGTCCTGGGTGATGCTCTGGTTCAACTGGCTGTTTTGTTGGGTCAGCCAGGCGTCACGTTTGGCGGCGTCCTGATTCAGCAATGTCGCGGACAGCGGATGCGCTTCGAGGCTTGGGGTCAGGCTTTGTTGCTGAGTGGCAAGCTGTTCCTGTTGTTGCAGCAGTTCCTTTTGCTGCGCAATCAAACCACCGACTTCGGTGCGCAGGTCGGTGAGTTTTTCCTTCAGCAGATCCACGGCTTTCTGCGCGTTGGTCAGTTCGCTTTCATCATGGCGACCGAGGCTTTGCAGCAGCGCTTCGGGCTGATGATAAGGATGTTCCGGGCTGCCACACACCGGGCAGGGCTGGTCGTCCTGCAACTGCCCGCGCAGTTCCTCGACGCTTTCGCTACGGGCCAGGCGCTGGCGTTCCAGCAGCTCACGGGTAACGGTCAGGGTCCTGCTCGGCGACGGTCAGTTCAGCCTTGGTTTTTACCCCATCCTGCGTCAGGCGCTCGCGTTCCTGTTGGGCCGCGAGCTGGCGTTGCTGAAGTTCGGCGCCGCGCTTGTCCAGTTCCTGCTGACTGGCCCACAGCCGCGACAGTTCTTCGAACGCGCGCAGTTGCTTGCGATTGTCCTGCAACAGCGTGCTCAGCAACTGGATCTGCTCGGCCACCGCTTCGGGTTCGGCGCCGGCCTCTTTATAGAGCACTTCCAGGTTCTGCTTTTGCGCGGCCAGTTCTTCAGCGGCGCGGGTGGCGCTTTGTTCCAAAGCCGCCAGTTCGTCCTGGCCTTTGTTCAGGCGATTGCCGATCAACATCAGTTGTTGCAGGCGATCACGGTAGGCGTTCCAGGCATCGCTCAACGGCGCCAGATGGGTGCTTTGCTCAAGCTCTGCGGCGATGCGCTCCAAACGTGCAGCGACTTGTTTCTGCTGATCAAGCAAACCCTGGATCGTGCTTTGGCCCTGGGTGCAGGCCTGTTCCGCGTGCTGCTTGGCTTCGGCACTGAGGCCGGCATCCTTGGCCAAACGGGCGAGGGTGCTTTGCTCTTCAAATGCCTGACGCAGCAACGGCGCGCTGACGCTGTGCTGGTTTTGCGCCTCGGTTAACGCGGTGTGGGCGCTGGTCAGGCTCTGTTCCAGTTGCGTCTGGCGCTCGGTCAGTTCGAGTTGCTGCTGCGTGTGTTGTTGAATCTGCGCGGTCAGCGGCGTGAGCTGGTGGGTGAGTTCAGTCTTGCGCGCAAACTGATGCCGCTGCGGCGCCAGTTGCTCCAGGCGTGTGAGCTTCAGCCGCTCACCGGCCAGGCTTTCCCAATGTTGTTGGGCGGATTGCAATTGCTCTGTGGCGCTCTGCTGCTCGTCCTGCAATTGGCGCAGTTGTCTGAGCCAAGTGTGTTGCTCTTCAAGCTGCTTGAGTTGTGCCTGTTGAAGCTTGAGTTGCTGCTGGGCTTCGTTGAAGCGCTCATCCAGCTCGGCGCGCGCTTCGGGCGATAGCGGCGTGACGCCAGTGGCCTGGTCCTGCAGCAGTTTGTGGGCTTCGCGGGCCTCTTTGGTCTTGTCGTACGCCCGCCGTCCCAAACGCGTGTAGAGCGCGGTGTCGGTGAGTTTTTCCAGCAGTTCGCTGCGGTCGTTGTCGTCGGCCTTGAGGAATGCACTGAACTCACTCTGGGCCAGCAACACGGCGCGGGTGAACTGTTCGAAGTTCAGGCCCAGCGCGGCTTCGAGCTGCGTCTTGTACTCGCCTTTCTGACTGGCCAGCAATTGATCCTGATCGATATCGCGCAGGCTCTGGCGACTGGCTTGCAGCTTGCCACCAGCCTTTTCCCGGGCACGATTGGCTTCCCAGCGCGCGCGGTAGCGGCGGCCGTCGATGCCGACAAAATCCACTTCGGCATAGCCTTCGCCGGTGCCGCGACGCAGCAAGGTGCGCGGGTCGCCAGTGCCGATTTCGCCGTCGGCGTCCGGGACTTTGGCGTCGCGCCCGGTGTTGTTCAGGCGCGGCACGGCGCCGAACAAGGCCAGGCACAACGCATCGAGCAGGGTGCTTTTACCGGCGCCGGTCGGCCCGGTGATGGCGAACAGGCCCGCGCTGGCCAGGGGCTCGGCGGTGAAGTCGATCTCAAATGGTCCGGCCAGGGAGGCGAGGTTTTTCAGGCGGATCGCGAGGATCTTCATGGCTGTTCGCTCTCCATCTGCACATCTTGCAGCAGCTCGGCAAAGTCCTTGAGGGTTTGCTCATCGACCTCGCTGCCGTAGTTGTCCTGCCAGGCGCGGCTGAACAGTTCCTGGGGCGAGAGTTGATCCAGTTCGATCAGGGTGGCGCCGTCATCGGCCCCGTCCTTGCCGCCGCTGCCAGCGTACTCGGCGGCGATTCGCACCAGTCGCACGGCTTTGCCTTGCAGGGCGGTTTCCACTTGAAAACGCAGGTCCGGTTGCGGCTCGTCGAGGCGCACCCGCACTTCCAGCCAGGGTTGGCGCTGCAGGTCTTCGAGCAAGTCGGTATTGGGCAGATCTGCCAGCTGCAGCAGGATTTCGGCCAGCGGGGCCGGGCCGATGCGTTGCAGGTTGACGGCGCGAGGGATCAGTTTTGGTTCGACGCTGACCAGGGTTTCGCCATCGAGGGTGACGTCGAGAATCTGATGCTGATAGTTGATCTCGGAAAACGACAACGGAATCGGCGAGCCGCTGTAGCGGATGCGCTCTTCACCGTTGACCTTCTGCGGCTTGTGCAAGTGACCGAGGGCCACGTAACTGATGCTCGGCCCGAACAGACTGGCGGGCAGGGCTTCGGCGTTACCGATGATCAGGCTGCGCTCGGAGTCTTCCGACACCGAACCGCCGGCCATGTGCGCGTGGCTGATGGCGATCAGCGCCTGGCCTGGTTTGCGCTTGGCATTCGCGGCTTCGATCAGCCATTCGTGGACCTGACCGATGCCGCGCAAGTAGTTGTCGCCCAGATGTGCACCCGTGACTTCGGCAGGACGCAGGAACGGCAACGCCAGGCACCACCCGGCAATCTCGCCTTTGGCGTCGGGCAGCGGCAACAGCAGGCGTTCGGCGTCGAGTTGACCGTCATCGAGCCACAGCACCCGGCCCAACGCGTGAGTGCGCAGGCGCCGCATCAAAGGCGCGGGCAATTCGATCCGCGAGCCGGAGTCATGGTTGCCGGCGATCATCACGATGGTCAGCAACGGCTGTTGCTCGTGGGCGCTGACGATGAAATCGTAGAGGCGTTCCTGGGCTTTGACCGGCGGGTTGACCGTGTCAAAGATATCGCCGGCGATCAGCAGCACGTCGGGCTGGTCCAGCTTCAACTGGCGCAACAGCCACTCAAGAAAACAACCGTGCTCGAAATCGCGGTCCTGGCCGTGCAGGTTCTGCCCAAGGTGCCAGTCGGAGGTGTGGAACAGACGCAAGGCGTACTCCGTAGGAAATAAGGTAGTGGCCGCGTGGGAAATGATGGCGGCTAAAGGGGAGGGAGTTTACTGGTAAACCAGAGGTATGGCGCGGGAGCAAGCGCCCTCGCCACAAAAAACCTCGCTATCCGCTTAGCTTGCAGCCGGAATTCAACCGCCGCACCTCAGCGAAAATCTCGGTAATGGCTCGCCTCGGCTGTCGCTTGTGCAGCGCTCGTACTTGTTCGCTCATGCGCAGCAGCTCCGGGCTGGGCTTGGCCCATTGCTCCTTCGGCAACGGCTCTGACCATTGCTGCATCACCTCGGGCATCGCCTGCGGACCCAACCTTTGGAGGCGGCGGACTTCCCATTCGGTCAGGTAGTTGGGAATCGTCCATAGGGTCATCACGTGGTACAGGTACCAGAAAAACCCCGAGAGCCGGTTGCGTTCGCCGTCGCGAATCTCCTGATGCATGCGCGCCCGGGCGTTGAGGAAAGTGTGCAGGCCTTCGTGGGGCGGGTCGTTGGGGAGTTGCAGGTCTTCAAGGTCCTGAATGCTCTTGAGATCGTGGATTTCGTATTCCATGTAGCCGCGAATCGCTTCCCAGTGGCTGATGGCGATGGGCAAGCCGAAGCAGGGGAATTCGACGCTGGTCAGGGTTTCGCCATGCTGGAAACCAATGCCCATGCCGTATTGGCGCTGGATACCGTACTGGGTGGCGCTTTGGGACTCGATGACCCAGGCGGAGAGGGACTCCCAGGGGACGAAGACCGGTACGGTGGCGTCTTCGGGCATGAAACAGACTTCGCGGCGTTGGCGGTTGAAGCGGGTGGGAATGATTTGGAGGCGTTTTTTGTGGTTGTGGTGCCAGGTGACGAGCGCGATGACTAAGGAAGCAATACCGGTTAGTGCTGCATTTCCGTATGACACTAGAAAAACGCCCTGTATGGCGTCAGTGATGTCGTCCCAACCCATTCCGAACAGAAAAAACAGGAGGCCGCCAATTAGTGGAAACAGAAACGCAACGGAGAAGGCAACACTGAATGGGCCGCCTAATATCACCTGCCATGAAAATACCTGCGGCCATCCCAAACCGAAGTCTATGTACACCTCATTTAGCTCCCCAATGTGGGGGCCATATGGAGGTAATGGTGTCGGCAATGGCAATGGCGCCAGATAAGTGATTCTTCCACCGGGGAACGGTTCGACATCGCCTGCGTTGCGGGATTGCTCAAGGTGCGGGGGCCGCAGTAGGTTTTCAATATTGGTTGGCATGGTCTGCCAGCTCCAACAAATAGGTTTCAACCAGCAACATCGGTGGGCGCTCGGTAATGGACTGGGCAGGCAGCGCAGGGGAACCGCCCCCAAGACCTGCACGTAAACGCCGATCATGCACGTCGCTTACCACTTGGATTCAACCGCCGCACCTCAGCGAAAATCTCGGTAATGGCTCGCCTCGGCTGGCGCTTGTGCAGCGCTCGTACTTGTTCGCTCAGGCGCAGCAGCTCCGGGCTGGGCTTGGCCCATTGTTCCTTCGGCAACGGCTCTGACCATTGCTGCATCACCTCGGGCATCGCCTGCGGACCCAACCTTTGGAGGCGGCGGACTTCCCATTCGGTCAGGTAGTTGGGAATCGTCCACAGGGTCATCACGTGGTACAGGTACCAGAAAAACCCCGAGAGCCGGTTGCGGTAGCCATCGTGGATTTCCTGGTGCATACGCGCCCGGGCGTTGTGGAAGGTGTGCAGGCCTTCGTGGGGCGGGTCGTTGGGGAGTTGCAGGTCTTCAAGGTCCTGAATGGCCTTGAGGTCGTGGATTTCGTATTCCATGTACCCGCGAATCGCTTCCCAGTGGCTGATGGCGATGGGCAGGCCGAAGCAGGGGAATTCGACGCTGGTCAGGGTTTCGCCATGCTGGAAACCAATGCCCATGCCGTATTGGCGCTGTATACCGTACTGGGTGGCGCTTTGGGACTCGATGACCCAGGCGGAGAGGGACTCCCAGGGAACGAAGACCGGTTCGGTGGCGTCTTCGGGCATGAAACAGACTTCGCGGCGTTGGCGGTTGAAGCGGGTGGGGATGATTTGGAGGCGTTTTTTGTGGTTGTGGTGCCAGGTGACGAGGCCGATGAACAGCGTGAAAAAGCCTGCTTGCAAGCCTATCCCATAGGACGCATGAAAGACCCCTTCAATAGAGTCCCTAATATCTTCCCAGCTATATCCCAGTACGAGTCCTAGGAAGCCCGCAATTAACGGAAATAAAAATACAACCATAGCTGTGCCGCTGAATGGCAGCCCTAGTATTACCTGCCATGTAAATATCTGCGGCCACCCCAAACCGAAGTCCATGCACACCTCATTTAGCTCCCCAATGTGGGGGCCATATGGAGGTAATGGTGTTGGTAATGGCAATGGCGCCAGATAAGTGATTCTTCCGCCGGGGAACGATTCGACATCACCTGCGTTGCGGGATTGCTCAAGGTGCGGGGGCCGCAGTAGGTTTTCAATCTTGGTTGGCATGGTCTGCCATCTCCAGCAAATGGGTTTCAACCAGCAACATTGGTGGACGCTCGGTAACAGTTTGAGAGGGTGATACAGGGAAATGGCCTTCGCCGCGGGGGTTAAGGCGAATGACGCGATTGCGAGAAACCCATTCGCCGTTGTTGGCTAAGGTCTGTAGGCAGAGCGTCAATTCTAGTGTTTCGGAAGCTGGCGTAAATTCCGCATCAATATCCAGTGGGTATTGCAGGCACAGCACCAATCGATCGGGGCCTGTTTCTACAATACGCAGACTGTTCGCCACTTCAGTACTGATGACGTCCTTGCGTTCTCGCGGCGTACCGCGACTGTGAAGGGGGAGGGAATTACGATGGGCACCGATCCCCAGGCGACGGGCCGGTTGACCGTTCAAGGGCGGCTGAAAATCATTGAGCTTGAGGCCTGGCAGCACCAGATGAATGTCCTTGGGTTTGGCCTTTAAGAGCAGGTTCTTCAGCCACGAGTCATGCTCGTTCGGACCCAGTTGGACATAAGGCGCATGAAGTAAAAATTCTAGATAACTTTTGTATTCATGCAGCGTGTGGTCGCCGCGCGCCTCCGCATCCAGACTCCATGGTGTGGTTTTGAGCCATTTGTCGTGGGCGCTGATGTTGTAGCGGTTGAAGAGCCAGGTGCCACCCAACTCCAGTACGGTGAATAACGCCCCGGCCAGGTTGAACCGGAAGAACACGGTCGACAGACGTGTACCCGCGGCGGCCCAGGCCGCTGTTCGTGCTTCGGCGCTTCGAGCAGTCAGGACTTTAGCCGTGGCGTGGGCGGTATGGCTCAGGCCATAGGCATTAACGGTTGTCATGCCTCCAGCACCCAATGTGGCAAGCGCTGCACTGTTCTGTGCTGCGATATTTCCGCTACGTGTAGCCTGCTGCCAATTCTGGTGTTGGGTATTCAAACTGAGCAACGAAGCAATAAACCCAAAAAAGTAGGTGAAGCCACCTAAGCCAACATGCATTTTCCCCATCTGCACATGAACACTCTGCAACGCATGTCGCTGAAGACCAGCGACAAGCTCGACACTTCGTGCTTTCAGGGCCGTATCAGTGAGGCTCTGAGCCGCAGCGAATCCGGCAGCCCCTGTTGCCGCCGCCGCACTCGCAAATGGCATCCAAACTCGCCTGTTACCAGTCTGACTCTGCATCTCTCGATAAACCGAAACCAAATTCACCCCCTGCACCAAAAACACCAACAACCCCATCCCCTCGCTTCTAATCAACCCCGCATTCGGCACCGCCGCCACGCCCAACCGGATATTCCTCAACAGCCCTCGCACCTCCTGCTGCTGCGCCGGTGGAAACACCACCGTCACCCCCGCTCGAGCCGGCGTTGCACCGTAGAGCCGCGCCGACTGATCCGGCAACTCCGCAATCGGGCTCAGCGCTCCCGCCAACCGCCCCTCAAGCTGCGTCAACTGCACCCGTACGCGAGCGATTTCGCCCTGCAATTCCACCGCCCGTGGTGTTTTATGCCCCTGGCGGTTTTTGTTGTGGGTGATCTGGTTGCGTTCACGGGTCAAGGTCTTGAGGTAGTCGCGCTCCCGGATTATTTCCTTGAGGTTGGATTGCAGCGCCGCGTGTTCCGCCGGGCTGGCGACGGTGAAGGTCACGCCAGTGGTTTTCGCCGCATCGAGTAGCCGCATGTGCAGCGCTTTGGGCAGGCGCCGGAACAGTTCGTCGAGGTCGGGGATTTTTTCTGCCGTCAGGTCGAAGCCTTCCAGCGCCCGGCTCAGGCCCAGGTTCAGCGCCGGGCTGAGACTATGCTGGGCCGCGTCGGCCACGGCGCGGGTGTGCTCGGGCAAGTCGTCGAGGGCCGGCAGGTGCGGTTGTTCGATGTTCTTCAGCTCGCCGAGCCAACGTGGCAAGTTGTTGAACACGCCCATGCCGGCATTGAAGAACAGGGTGTATTGCACGGCCTGTTCCGGCTGCAGGCGCAGCGGCAAGGTGTAGAACAAGGGCCGCGTCAGTTCCGGATGTTCTTCCAGAAAACCGAGGATTTTTTCGCTGGCGTGGTCGCTGCGGCAGATGTCTTTGAGGCAGGCGTATTCGGCGCTGAACACTTGGCCCAGTTGCGCCGGTTCGTGCGCGTCGTAGTACCAGGCCGAACGGTGGTAGCGACCGGCGCACACCAGCATCGTGCGGTCGGCAGTGATGCGCTCAAGCAAGCGATTCCAGCGGCCGAGGTCGACCCGGTGCTGAAACAGTTCGTCGTCCATGGCCGGGCGGTCGATGAAGTCGTTGATCCCGCGTTTGCCGCTGAAACGGGAGCCTTCAACCACCTCCTGGATGCGTTTGTTCTGCTCCCTGCCGAGCATGACCAGTGTGTCGAGGTGGCGTTCGACGAAGTCCGCCGGGGCCACCGCAAAGTGCCGACGGGCGTAGTAACGGCGATCGGCATCATCACTGGCGCGGCTGTGCCCGGTGAAATCGGGGCTGGCGCCCTGGTACTTGGCCATTTCGAACGCTTCGGCGTGGGCCTGCTTGCGCAACTGCGCCAGTTCCGGTGTCACCGGGGCATCCGGCGGTTCGACGTTGCCGCCCTTGTTCAGGTAGTCGAGCAAGGCCTTGCGCGTCTGCTCTCGATCCGGTTCGGGTAACTGTTCCAGATCGTCCAGCAGGACCTTGACCCTGGGGTCGTTGCTGGCCTCGGCCAATGTGTCGACATCCGCCGGACTGAGCAGGCTCAAGGACTCGATGTAGCAGGCCAGCAGGTAATTGCGCTCGTTGTGGCCGGCATTGCTCCAATCATCGACCCAGCCGACCACGGTGTCTTGATAGTCAGCGAGGTCGCGCAGTACGCCGAGGTCGTCCTGCACCACGAGAAACAGCGTGTCGTCCTGATAAGCCGGGCGCACCCGCCCGAGAAACTCGCCGATGTGCGCCTCGCGAAAGCGCCGGGGTTGTTCCCACAAATAGGGTTCGCGCTCGTGGGCGGGAACGTCGCTGACCTGCACAGTAGGCAGTAGAACGGCGTCCGGTGGCGATGCTTCCCCATGCTCGGCGCGGTCTTTTTCGGCTTGCGCCTGCTGGGCCGGCACCGTCGCAATTTCTGCCAGCCACTGACGGGTTTGCTCGACCGTCAACAGGTGCTCGCCACCGGTTTCGCAATTCACCGGGCCGAGGTCGACGGCTTGCATGAAGTGGTCGCGCTCCTCGCGGCTGTCAGTCACTTGCGCGCATTTGGCAGCGGTCCACTGCACCTCGGCGAAGCACACGTGCAAAAGGCTACGCCGTGAAAACACCAGCGCTGGCCGCTCCTCAATGGCTGTGCGCTGACCGGCATTGACCTTGGCGCCCTTGTGCAGCAAGGCGCTGATCATCCCATCGAGTACGCGGTACTCGTGCAAGTGGCCGGTGATGCTGTCGATCACGTACAGCCAGCCATCGCGCAGCAGACGGATGCCCAGTGGCCGGGTTTGCAGAGCGTAGGGCCGTTTCAAGTCGGGGCCCGGATCGAGGGGTTTTTCCACCAGGCCATAACGTACAGGCAGAAGCTGCACGTGGGTTTGGCGCAACGGGCAGGCCCCAGGTGAGCCGATGGCGGTCTTGGGCGCCGCAGCCGCGGCGAGGTTGGCGGGTGAAGTCATGGGCGGCCCCGTTGGATGGCCCACTGATGGGCGAGGTCAGCGGCCAGCGCAACGCGCTCGCCAGGGGATTGCAGCGACGGCGTGTGCAGCAAGCGGTTGATGTGCGGGTGCTGATCGAGCGGTGAGCCGTCCAGCCAGGTCATGACGTTGGCGTAATAGAACAATTCGGACTGGCTGCTCAAGCCGAGGGCGTGGGCCTCTTCGAATAGCTGCTCGAGCGTTGGCCAACGCAGGGCCACGGTGTCGCCGCGATGTTGTTCGGGAAAGTACGTGAGCAGGTGTGCATCGAGTTCGAGCAGTGCGCGGCGCTGATCGGCGTGGTCCAGCGCGGTGTTCTGGTCCGGACTCAGACGATAGGGCGTCGGCAGGTCAGGGCGCTCGGCCTGCCGTGGTTGATGGCGCTGCCAATCCGCCTCGACGCTGTCGGCTGTCACCACGCACGACAGAGGCCCATACAATCGCTGATCGCCGCTGCCGAACAGTGTGCGTACCACGCCGGCATCGGCCAGACGCAGGATGACCGGCAGCCCCTCTGGCAATTCAACCGTCAGCAATTTGCGCAGGTGTTCAGCGACCTCATGCGCAGACGCCAGACTGAACAACAGCACACCCCATTCCTCGTGTGCGTGCTCCCGATAGAACTGAACAAGCGGCTCGTCGGGCTGTTGAACGGTCACTAACAGCGGTGAAATATCCCGCAGCGCGATGAAGGACGGACAGTCATACAGCGCGACGACGTTTGCGCCGGGACTCAGTTGTTTCAGACGCTGCGGCAAATCACTCAGGGTCGCGCCGTCGAGCAACACAAAAGCCTGGTGCTCATTCCAGGGCAGGTCGGCAGGTAAAGCGGTCGAGAGCTTCATGCCTGGGCTGCCTCGCAAATCAGGCAGCGAGAGCTGCGCGTGGAGACCAGGGCCTGTCGCTGCTGGGCGACGTCGAAAGTGACCTGCAGCAGCGGCAATGCGCCCGGCATCAACGGCTCTGCCGGCAAGCCAGCGGCCGGGGCGCCACCCTGCGCAATCGGTACGCTGCTGAAAATGCCGTCCGGCCCCAGCGTCAGCCATTGCCCGCCGGCCTTGAGCGTGAGGTGCAATCCACCTTCAACGACGACTTGCTGCCCGGCACTGAGGTGAATGTGCTGCGAGGCATTGAGTCGCTGACTGGTGACGCGGATGTGTTGCTCACCCAGCACCAGCAAGTGATCGTCCTGCTTGAGTTCGGTGAGGCGATTGCCGTGGGTGAGGTGGTGTTCTTCGCCGCGCAGGTCGTGGCTGGCGGTGCCGCCGACCACGACTGTGCGCTGGTGATCGACTTGAATGCGCTCGTCGTTGAGCACGAGCTGGACGAAATCGCGCTGGGCACGCAGGGCGATTTCCTCCGCGCCGGCCCGGTCCTCGATGCGCAACTCGTTGTAACCTCCACCGCCGGGGCTGCTGTGGCTGCGCAAAATGCTTTTCGTCTGCTCGGCGGGCAAGTCCAGCGGCACCGGTGTCGCCGCATTGGGCAAACAGCCGAGTACGAAGGGTTTATCGGGATCGCCGTCGCTGAAGCCCACCAGCACTTCCATGCCGACGCGCGGGATCAGCACGCTGCCATGGCGATCATTGGCCCAGCCCGTGGCGACGCGCAGCCAGCAACTTGAGTGCTCGCTGTTCTCGCCGTCGCGGTCCCAGAGCAGTCGGACTTTTACCCGGCCGTATTCATCGCAATAGATTTCTTCACCGGGCGGTCCGGTGACGACGGCGTGTTGGTTGCCGTTTATCCGGGGTTTTGGGTGTTCAAGGGGAGGGCGGAAGATCACGTCCCATGGCGTTGCGACGAACTGATTGCGGTAGCCCTGGCTGAAGCCATCCTCGGGATCAGCGTCTGTCACTGATTCTTCCAGGACCTGGGGTTGTTTCCCGGCGTGCTGGACCTCAGTCAATAACCACAAACCATTCCAGTCATCGCGTGAGTGTTCGGCCATGTCAACGAAATGTCCGCTGCGCAGGGCGTGTTGATCACTGCGCCCCCGGGCTTGCCGGTAATCGGCGCGATGGCGTTCCAGTGCGCGCCTGGCCAACTGCTTGCCCCGTTCACGCTCGGTGAATTGCCCTGGGAAGGCGTAGTCCTCCAGGTGCGGCAACAGTGGGCTCTTGCTCTCGCTTTCGAGGGGGGCGCGGGGCTTTTCGAAGTTGTAATCACGCCGACTGACGTGGGTGGTGCGGGTTTCCAGGCTGATCTGCAAGCGATCGATGACAGGGGTGTCGGCGACCATGCCGCTGCCCGGGACATAAGCGGTCGGGCCCGAGGGTTTCGGGAATACCGTCTGGTCGTCGCCAAACACCAGCACATGCCCGGTGGCGCTGTGCTGGAAATGAAAGTGCAGGCCTTCTTCCTCACACAGTCGTTGAATGAAATACAGGTCTGACTCGTTGTATTGCACACAGTAGAGTCGTGGCCGGTACGTGGCGCCGAGCTGGAAGCGCCATGTGTCAGCGTGCAGGCCATGGTCAATCAGCACGCGTTCGATGATTTTCGGCACGCTCAGGTGCTGGAAAATCCGTTGGTTGTGGCGGTGCGCGAGATAGGCGAGGCGGGGAACCAGGGTGATCTGGTAGTGGGTCAGGCGTTTGCCCGAGTCGCCTTGCGCGACTCGATAGACCTGGCCATGAAGGCCGCTATTGTCGGGGCCAAACGCCAGAAACGCCGGGCGATGCAGCAGCGACTCCAGGTCCAGCGCGGGGCGCTCGCTGATCAGGTCGAGCTTGACCTCGTAAGGCTGGTTCAGCGCTTCCCTGGCCCGGAATTCGAGCACCTGAAGGTCGTCGGAAAAACCTGCAATGTCGAGCCTGAACTCGACGTCGTTGGCCGTACTAAACATCCGCAAATCCCTGTGTCTGTTTAAGGCACGGGACTTTGCGTGAAGCTACGTGTTGGCGAAGTCAGTCGATTCGATATCTGCTGTAGGACTTGTCCGTGAATCGAAATCGGAGCGGGTAGAGTGAACTTTTCTGACAGCTATTTCGGATAAAGCGGCGGCAACCCGCTATCACCCACCGGGTCCTGAACCCGCTCCGCCAGCGGGATCGCCCGGGTCGCGCGCCACAGGTCTTCGCCTTGCCAGTGCTGGCCGGTTTCGCTGTACAGCGCGCCGTTCAAGCCGTCCAGGGCATCCGATAGCGGCACAAACCGCGCCGCCATGTCCGCCAGAGTCTCCGGTTGTTGCCGGGCCCAGGCGTCGAGGGCCTGGCGGGTGGCGTGGGGGTCGTTGGCCTGGCAGGCGCGCTTGAGCTCGTCGAGCACGGTGCGTGGGCTCGGGCCCGATTGCGCGGCCCGCAGGATCGCCGGTTGCCAGCGGGCGCGCCACCACAGGCCAAAGCCCAGCAGCGTGGTGCAGGCCAGGATCAGCGTGCTGAGTTTCCACCACCACAGCGCTTCGCTGTCGGCGGCGTAATTCACCGGGGCGGTGCCCGCCGGGGTGTCGACCATCAGGTTTGGATTGTTGCTCACTTGCAGGGGCCGGGCCGGCAGGCTGCTGTGTTCGAGGTGATCTTCGAAGGTGTTCCACCAGACCACGTCCACCGTCGGCAACTCGATGGCGCCGCTGTGGGACGGCACCAGCGCTTCGCGGTCTTCACGACTGCCGACCAGGCCACGTTCGTTGTGCTGATTGCCCAGCACCGGTTGGTCCGGGTAGCGGCGCAAGCCGTTGATGTCGGTGGCGGGCAACGGTGGCAGTTGCGAGCTGGCCAGGCCTTCGGCCTTCAAGGTCAGGCTGCGGGTCAGGGAATCGCCGACCTGGGCGTGATCCGGTTCCGGGCTCCAGCTTTCGCTCAGGCTCAGGCTGCGTGCGGGTAGCCACGGTGCATCGGCCGGGTAGGTGGCGGGTTTGGCCTTGACCGTCAGCGGAATCTCGGCGGAGCTGACGCGCATCAGCTTGCCCGGTTTCGGCCCTTGGGACGTAGCGTCCTGAGCCGGTTGCACCAGGGTGGCGCTGAACACTTGCGTCGGAATGCTCAGCACGCCGCTGTGCTGGGGAAAGATCGCGTAGCGCATTTCGATCACGCCATGGCGCAGGCCATTGATGACCTTCTCATAGGTGCGTGAATCCCCCAATTGCTCGATGCGCGCATCGGGAATCTGCAACGGGGTCAGGCTGCTGTCGTCGTACAGCGACACCGAATGGTAGATGCGCAAGGTCAGGATCGCCTGGGCCTGTACGTACACGCTGCTCTGGTCGAGGCTGGCTTCGATGAAGACCGGCGCCAGGGTGTTCTCGGTGTCCTGGGTTTCGCTCTCGACCACTTGGATAGAGATCGGCTGGCTGCGCACCTCACCGAGTTGCAGCGACGGGATTTCCACGCTGCCGTTCTGCTTGGGCAGCAGGGTGATGATCCAGCGCGTGGTGGCGCGGTTGTCGCCGTTGATCGTGGTCAACTGGTTGACCTGGCGCGTGCCGCGCACTTCGAAGGCCGGCTCCAGCGGCGTCAGGTCGGGCTTGCCGAACAGCGTCACGTCATTGGATTCCAGGGTCAGTTCGACCGTCTCGCCGGAGTTCAGGCGACTGCGATCGACACTGGCGACCAGCCCCTCAGCCTGGGCCTGAAACGTCCAGAAGAGCAGGGCGAGCAAGAAAGCGGTGAAGCGGGTCATCGAGTTTTTCCCTGATCCTGATGTTGTTGCTGTTCGTACCAGAATTTGCGCCGTAGCAGTTCGCCCGGGTCATCCGGGATCTTGCGCAGCCATTGCTCCAGCGCCTGGGCCTGTTCGCCTTCAAGGCTGTCATTGGCCGGGCGGCGCGGTGGCGTGGTGCTTTGCTCGTCCTCCAGCTCGCTGCCCGGCACCTCATTGGCCCCGGGTTGCGGCGGCGTCTTGGGCGGCTGCTCGGTGTCCGGCGTGTTGGGCTGGGCCTCGGTTTGCGGTTCGCCGCTGCTGGACGGCTGGTTGGTGCCGCCGGGCGCCGGGCTGTCGCTGGCGCTGCCAGGCTCTTCGCCTTCGGACTTGTCCGGTTCAATCGCCGGTGGTGTGGCTTTCTGTTTGATCAGGCTTTCCACCAGCGCCTTGTTGGTCAGCGCCGGACGCAAATCCGGCTGGCGTTCCAGGGCTTGTTCGTAGGCATCCAGCGCCGCTTCCAGTTCACCGCCCTTGGCCAGGGCGTTCCCCCGATTGTAGTGCGCCCGCGCATCGTTGCCTTGGGCGAAGCGCTGGGCGGCGCCGGCATAGTCGCCGGCCTCATACAGCGCCACGCCTTGCCACTGCGGGTCTGCGAAATGTTGCGCGGCTTCGGCCGGATGGTCCTGACTGAGCAAATGCAGACCCCGTTGATCGGGGCGCAGCCACAAGTCTTCAAAGTCGAAGGCGTAGCTCGGTTGCGGCAGCAGAAACAGCAGCGGCAGGCAGAACAACCAACCCCGGCGCCCGGCAAAGGAGGCGAGCAGCAGCAGGGGCAGCAACAACCAATAACCCTGATCGGCCCACGTGTCCAGGCGCAGGGTCTGGCCGTCGTTGCGCAGGTTGCGCGGGCCATCGAGCAGGCCGAGGGCGCCGAGGTCCGCATCGTCCAGCCGCGCCGCGTGGTAGCGCCCGCCCAAATCACTGGTGAAGGCTTTCAGCCCCGGGTTGTCCAGGTGCGGAACCAGAATCGCGCCCTGTTCATCCTTGAGGAAGCTGCCGTCCTCTTGCGCGACTGGCGCGCCTTCGGGCGTGCCGACGCCGAGCATCAGAAACTCCGTGGACTTGCCGTTCAGCGCCCGCTCAATACCGAAGCGTTCCTGTTCGGTCAGGGACGAACCGATCAGCAGGATCCGGCCCTGGCCGAGGGCGCCCTGATCCAGCAGGGTCAAGGCTTTGATCACCGCCAGATCGGCGCGATGACCGGCCTCGGGCATCAACGACGGCTTGAGTGCGTCCAGCAGATTGCGGCTGGTGGACAGGTCATCCGACAGCGGCACCAGCGTGTGGGCGCTGCCGGCGTAGACGACGATCGCAGTCTGCGCATCGCTGCGGCTTTGCAGCAGGTCGAACAGCTTGCGCCGGGCCTGTTCCAGGCGGGTCGGCGGGCTGTCGGTGGCGAGCATTTCCGGGGTCAATTCCAGCAGCACCACCAGCGGATCGGCGGGCTTCTGGCTGGTTTGTTCGACCCGCTGCCAACTCGGCCCGAGCAGCGCGCCAATGGTCAGCACCCAGGCCAGGCCCAGCACCACCCACGGCAACTTGCTGTCGTGACCTTTGCCACCGCTGAGCAGCGCGGCGTGGAAGGCTGGCGGCAGGATCATCTGCCAGCGCCCGGCGCGTTTCTGCCGGTGCCACAGTTGCCAGAGCAACCAGCCCAGCAACGGCAACAGCAGCAGCCACCAGGGCCGGAACCAGTAAGGCCAGAGCGCGCTCATCGACGCCTCCGCAGACGCAGGCGTTTAAGCCGTTGGCGCCAGTCCGGCAGTTGGCTTTGCAAAAACAGGTCCTTGGTCAGCAAGCGTTGCAGCGGGTTGTCCGGCCAGCGCTCGCGCATCACCAGCAACATGCTCAGCAGCAACGCCAAGGCCAAGGGCCAGTGATACAACGCCTGGGCGGGGCGGGCTTGAGTCGGTTGTTGGGTCACCGGTTCAAGTTTGTCGAGGGTGGCCTTGATCGCCTCCAACTCTTTGCCGTCCCGGGCGCGGAAGTATTGGCCGCCAGTCGCTTGAGCGATGGCTTTGAGCGCCGGTTCGTCGAGGTCCAGGCTCGGGTTGACGCCGAGAAAACCCAAGGTGCCGCTTTGCTCCGGGTCGGCGCCGATGCCGATCGGGTAGATTTTCACCCCTTCGCTGGCGGCCAGGCGCGCGGCAGTCAACGGATCGATTTCGCCGCCATTATTGGCGCCGTCAGTCACCAGAATCAGCACGCGGCTTTGCGCCGGACGCAGGCGCAAACGTTTCAGCGCCAGACCGATCGCATCGCCGATGGCGGTGTTCTTGCCGGCGATGCCGATCCGCGCTTCATCCAGCCACACGCGAACGGTGCGGCGGTCGAAGGTCAGCGGCGCTTGCAGGTAAGCCTGGCTGCCGAACAGGATCAGGCCGACCCGGTCGCCTTCGCGGCTTTCCAGGAAATCACCGAGCAAATGCTGGACCAGCGACAGGCGGCTGACGTCTTCGTCCTGCCATTGCATGTCGGGGAAGTCCATGGAGCCGGAGACGTCCACCGCCACCAGCAAATCGCGACCGCTGGCAGCAATCGGCAGCGGCTCGCCGAGCCATTGCGGGCGGGCGGCGGCGATCAGCAGCAACAGCCACAGCAGAATGAACGGTGCTTGTTGACGCCACGCCGGCAGGTTGGCCCGGGCACGGCGGCGGGTCAGGCCTTCGAGGTCGCTCAAGAAACTGACCTTGAGCGCCGGCTCGCCGCTGTCGGCCACCGGCAGCAACACGCGCATCAGCCACGGCAGCGGTAGCAAGGCGAAAATCCACGGCCAGGCGAACTCAAACATGTTTGCGAATCCAGGTGTCGACGGCTTGGGTCAGGCCGGCGATGGCCTTGTCGTCGAGTTTGCATTCGGGTTTGTAGGCGCCTTCGACCAGCACCATCCAGCGCGTCAGGCCGGCGGCCGGGCAGCGGTTGTCGAGGAACGCCAGCCATTTGCGGCCGTTGAGGGTGTGGCTCTGGCTGTAGGGGTAGTGGTTGCGGCACAGGCGTTTGAGCAAACCGTTGAGTTGCTGCAACCAGGCACCGGCCGGCGCGCCGTCGTAGGGCTTGGGCATCAGCGCCAGTTCGGCGAGGGCGGCGACCCGCACCGGGTCCAGGGGTTGTTCAGCACGGACGATAGGGCGCTTGTTTGGAATGAAACGCCGCAACTGCCACAGACCGAAACCGAGCAGCGGCAGCAATAAAAGCAAGAGCCACCAGCCTGGTGCCGGCGGCCAGAAACCAATCGGCGGCGGGGTCATCAGCGGTTGCAGTTGCTCAATACTGTTCATCGACCTTTCCCCGGTTTCTGTGGGTTCAGGTATTCGCGCAGTTGCTCGACCATCTCGCTCTGGGTGCTCAACGGCATCAACAACACCCGCAGCTTCTGCGCGAGCAATTCCCAGTGGGCGATGCGCGCTTCGGCCTGGGCGCGGTAGGTCTGGCGCAGGTCGAAATTCAGGGTGTCGAGTTCCAGTTGCGCGCCGCGTTCGGCAAAGCGCAAAAGCCCGGCGGCGGGCAGGGCGTGGTCCAGGGGGTCGGACAGCGGCAGCAGCAACAGGTCGCAATGACGCGACAACAGGCTCAGTTGTTGCTCGGAGCCTTCGGTCAGCGCACGTTCGTCGCAGATCACGATCACCAGGCTGCCGGGGCGCAGCACTTCCCGGGCACGGCGCAGGGCCAGGTTCAGGGAGTCGCGGTTCTGCTCGCTTTCGGTGTGCAGCGACTGGTTGACCCGCACCAGGCGGTTGAGCAATTGCAGCAGGCTTTGCTTGCTGCGCCGGGGTTTGATTTCGTAGTGCTCGTTATCGCCGAACACCAGCCCGCCGACCCGGTCGTTATGCCCCAGCGCCGCCCAGCCGATCAGGCTCGCGGCTTGGGCGGCGAGCACCGATTTGAACATCAGCCCCGAGCCGAAGAACAGCCGACGGCTTTGCTCGACCATGATGAAAATCGGGCGCTCGCGTTCTTCGTGGAACAGTTTGGTGTGCGGCTCTTGCGTGCGGGCGGTGACGCGCCAGTCGATGGTGCGCACGTCGTCGCCGGCCTGATAGACCCGCACCTGATCGAAGTCGACGCCCCGCCCGCGCAGCTTGGAATGGTGCAAGCCGATCAGCGGGCTGCGCTGGCTCGGCGTGGAGAACAACTGCACTTCGCGCACCCGATGGCGCATCTCGATCAGCTCGGCGAGGCTGACACGGATGCCCGGCTCGGGCGGCAGGATGGCGTTCATCGGGGTCAAGCGACGGCTACGACGTCGAGAATCCGCTGGACCACCCGGTCCTGGTCGATGCCAGCCGCCTCGGCTTCAAAGGACAGGATGATGCGGTGGCGCAACACATCGAACAGCACGGCCTGGATGTCTTCCGGGCTGACGAAGTCGCGACCGGCCAGCCACGCGTGAGCGCGGGCGCAACGGTCGAGGGCGATGGAACCGCGCGGGCTGGCGCCATAGGCGATCCACTCGGCCATCTCCGGGTCGAACTTGGCCGGGGTGCGGGTCGCCATGACCAGTTGCACCAGGTATTCCTCCACGGCATCGGCCATGTACAACCCGAGGATTTCCTTGCGCGCGGCGAAGATCGCCTGCTGGCTGACCCGGCGCTCGGGCTTGGTTTCGCCGTTGAGCGCTTCGCCACGAGCCTGTTGCAGGATGCGCCGTTCGACGGCGGCGTCCGGGAAACCGATTTTCACGTGCATCAGGAACCGGTCGAGCTGGGCTTCGGGCAGCGGATAGGTGCCTTCCTGCTCGATCGGGTTTTGCGTGGCCATCACCAGGAACAGCGGCGATAACTCGTAAGTGCTGCGCCCGACGCTGACCTGACGCTCGGCCATGGCTTCGAGCAGGGCCGATTGCACCTTGGCCGGGGCGCGGTTGATTTCGTCCGCCAGCACCAGGTTGTGGAAGATCGGGCCTTGCTGAAACACGAAACTGCCGGTTTCCGGGCGATAGATCTCGGTGCCGGTGATGTCGGCGGGCAACAGGTCGGGGGTGAACTGGATGCGATGGAACTGCGCTTCGATGCCTTCGGCGAGCTCTTTGATGGCCTTGGTCTTGGCCAGCCCCGGAGCGCCCTCGACCAGCATGTGGCCGTCGGCGAGCAAGGCGATGAGCAAGCGCTCGATGAGTTTTTCCTGGCCGAGAATCTGCGTTGAAAGAAAGGTTCGCAGCGCAAGCAGCGCTTCACGATGTTCCATCGATGACTGTTCCTGGAAAGGGTGACCGAAGACGTTCGAATAACGCCAGGGCTGGGGGCGTTACTTTAATGCATCGCGGGGGGTGGGCGACTAACGGCATTTTGCGCAAAGTACGGGAAATGGTGATCGTTCCCACGCAGAGCGTAGGAACGATCATCCGTGCTGGACCTGTAGGAGCGAGGCTTGCCCGCGAAGGGGCCGGCACAGGCGCCGAAAATCACAGCTCGCTTATATAGGTGCCCGTCCCCTTGAGAATGTTCTGCAAGGTTTCTTCCACTTCCGCCAGGTCACCGGCATCGGTGCTGTGGGTGATTTCCAGCGAATCGTCGCCATTGAGCGCATCCGCGTCCCCGGCCGCGATTTCAATCAGCAGGCGGGTAGGGCTGAGGGTGACTTTCACCCCGTCCAGGGTCGATGGCTCGTCGCCGAGGCTGATGTCCAGCGCGTCCTCGTCCGGGTAGCGGGTCATCAGGAACATGTCGCCCTGGTCGCTGTGGCAGCAGAGCATGGCCATGTTGTCTTCTTCGTCATCGCACGGGTTGACGATCAAGAGGGCGGTGGTCATTTGCATGGGGAATTCCTGGCTCGGGGGAGCATGGTGAAGACGAACAAAGCGCGATTCTGCCAGCCGCCGGGAATTTCTGCTCGTCTGAGTGTCAGAAGATGTGTCGTGAACATCCGGGGTGTTGCTGGTCATTTCGGGTACGGATATGCCGCAAAACCGGGCTTTAACCCCCCGTTTTTCCGTGCGGCTGCTAGTGTTGTTCGATGCATAAGGCGCAAGCTGCGTGCCGATGACCGAATATGTCGCAGCACCGCAAGCAGGCACGTTGTCGCACTCGTTAAGCTGCGCATCGAATGGATACCCGTAAAGGCATTGTGCAATTCATCGTACAGTCGCTTTTGCCGATACCCATTCTTGGAAGGTGAATGTGACCTGAGTGTCTCGTCCAGCTTCACCCACCTGTCACCCTGTTTCCTCTGCCCGAGAATCAGGAACAGGGTGACGGATCGCCCCGAAAGGGGTTTTGCACGCGACGCTTCCATCAATAACAAGCCCAAGCGGAGTACCACAGATGGCGTTCTTCACCGCAGCCAGCAAAGCCGACTTCCAGCACCAACTGCAAGCGGCACTGGCGCAGCACATCAGTGAACAGGCACTGCCACAAGTGGCGCTGTTTGCTGAACAATTTTTCGGCATCATTTCCCTCGACGAGCTGACCCAGCGTCGGTTGTCCGACCTCGCCGGCTGCACCCTTTCTGCATGGCGCCTGCTTGAGCGCTTTGATCACGCGCAACCACAGGTTCGCGTCTACAACCCCGATTACGAACGCCACGGCTGGCAGTCGACCCACACCGCGGTCGAAGTGCTGCACCACGACCTGCCATTCCTCGTGGACTCGGTGCGTACCGAGCTGAACCGTCGCGGCTATAGCATCCACACCTTGCAAACCACTGTGCTGAGCGTGCGTCGCGGCAGCAAGGGCGAGCTGCTGGAAATCCTGCCGAAGGGCACCCAGGGCGAAGGCATCCTGCAAGAATCGCTGATGTACCTGGAAATCGACCGTTGCGCCAACGCGGCCGAACTGAATGTCCTGAGCAAGGAACTGGAACAGGTTCTCGGCGAAGTCCGCGTTGCGGTCGCCGATTTCGAGCCGATGAAAGCCAAGGTCCAGGAAATCCTCACGGGCCTGGACAACAGCCAGTTCAAGGTTGATCCAGAAGAAAAAGCCGAAATCAAAAGCTTCCTGGAATGGCTGGTGGGCAACCACTTCACCTTCCTGGGCTACGAAGAATTCGTGGTCAGCGACCAGGCCGACGGCGGTCACATCGAGTACGACGAGCAGTCCTTCCTCGGCCTGACCAAACTGCTGCGCACCGGCCTGACCTACGAAGACCTGCGCATCGAAGATTACGCGGTGAACTACCTGCGCGAACCGACCCTGCTGTCGTTCGCCAAGGCTGCACACCCAAGCCGTGTGCACCGTCCGGCATACCCGGACTACGTGTCGATCCGTGAAATCGACGCCGACGGTAAAGTCATCAAGGAATGCCGCTTCATGGGCCTCTACACCTCCTCGGTGTATGGCGAGAGCGTGCGGGTCATCCCGTACATCCGCCGCAAGGTCGAAGAAATCGAACGCCGCTCCGGCTTCCAGGCCAAGGCTCACCTGGGCAAGGAACTGGCGCAGGTGGTCGAAGTGCTGCCCCGCGACGATCTGTTCCAGACCCCGGTGGACGAACTGTTCAGCACCGTGATGTCGATCGTGCAGATTCAGGAGCGCAACAAGATCCGCGTGTTCCTGCGCAAAGACCCGTACGGCCGCTTCTGCTACTGCCTGGCCTACGTGCCGCGTGACATCTACTCCACCGAGGTGCGCCAGAAGATCCAGCAAGTGCTGATGGATCGCCTGAAAGCCTCGGATTGCGAGTTCTGGACCTTCTTCTCCGAGTCCGTACTGGCTCGCGTACAGCTGATTCTGCGGGTTGATCCGAAGAATCGCCTGGATATCGACCCGGTCCTGCTGGAAAAAGAAGTGGTCCAGGCCTGCCGCAGCTGGCAGGACGACTACGCCAGCCTGGTCGTGGAAAACTTCGGCGAAGCCCACGGCACCAACGTGCTGGCCGACTTCCCGAAAGGCTTCCCGGCCGGTTACCGCGAGCGTTTCGCCGCGCATTCGGCCGTGGTCGACATGCAGCACCTGCTGAGCCTGACCGAGAAAAACCCGCTGGTCATGAGCTTCTATCAGCCGCTGGGCCAGGTCTCCGGTCAACGCGAGCTGCATTGCAAGCTGTACCACGCCGATACGCCGCTGGCGCTGTCCGACGTGTTGCCGATCCTGGAAAACCTCGGCCTGCGCGTGCTGGGCGAGTTCCCGTATCGCTTGCGTCACAACAGCGGCCGCGAGTTCTGGATTCACGATTTCGCCTTCACCGCCGCTGACGGCCTGGAACTCGACATCCAGCAACTCAACGACACGCTGCAGGACGCCTTCGTCCACATCGTGCGTGGCGATGCCGAGAACGATGCGTTCAACCGCCTGGTGCTGACCGCCGGCCTGCCATGGCGCGACGTGGCACTGCTGCGTGCCTACGCCCGCTACATGAAGCAGATTCGTCTGGGCTTCGACCTGGGCTACATCGCCAGCACCCTGAACAACCACACCGACATCGCTCGCGAGTTGACCCGGTTGTTCAAGACCCGTTTCTACCTGGCGCGCAAGCTGACCAGCGACGACCTGGAAGACAAGCAGCAACGTCTGGAACAGGCCATCGTCACCGCACTGGACGACGTCCAGGTGCTGAACGAAGACCGCATCCTGCGTCGCTACCTGGACCTGATCAAGGCCACGCTGCGCACCAACTTCTACCAGACCGATGCGCAGGGCCATAACAAGTCCTACTTCAGCTTCAAGTTCAACCCGCACCAGATCCCAGAGCTGCCGAAGCCAGTACCGAAGTTCGAAATCTTTGTCTACTCGCCGCGCGTCGAAGGCGTGCACCTGCGCTTCGGCAACGTCGCTCGTGGCGGTCTGCGCTGGTCCGACCGTGAAGAAGACTACCGCACCGAGGTCCTGGGCCTGGTAAAAGCCCAGCAAGTGAAGAACTCGGTCATCGTGCCGGTCGGCGCCAAGGGCGGTTTCCTGCCGCGTCGCCTGCCATTGGGCGGCGGTCGGGACGAGATCGCGGCCGAAGGCATCGCCTGCTACCGCATCTTCATCTCGGGCCTGTTGGACATCACCGACAACCTGAAAGACGGCGCGCTGGTGCCGCCGGCCAACGTGGTGCGTCATGACGACGATGACCCGTACCTGGTGGTGGCAGCGGACAAGGGCACCGCAACCTTCTCCGACATCGCCAACGGCATCGCCATCGACTACGGCTTCTGGCTGGGTGACGCGTTCGCTTCCGGTGGTTCTGCCGGTTACGACCACAAGAAAATGGGCATCACTGCCAAAGGCGCGTGGGTCGGCGTACAACGCCACTTCCGCGAGCGCGGCATCAATGTCCAGGAAGACAGCATCACGGTAGTCGGCGTCGGCGACATGGCCGGTGACGTGTTCGGTAACGGTTTGTTGATGTCCGACAAGCTGCAACTGGTCGCCGCCTTCAACCACCTGCACATCTTCATCGATCCTAATCCGCAACCGGCCAACAGCTTCGTCGAGCGTCAGCGCCTGTTCGACCTGCCGCGTTCGGCCTGGACCGATTACGACACCAGCATCATGTCCGAAGGCGGCGGGATCTTCTCCCGTAGCGCGAAAAGCATCGCGATTTCCCCGCAGATGAAAGAGCGCTTTGACATTCAGGCTGACAAGCTGACCCCAACCGAACTGCTGAATGCCTTGCTCAAGGCGCCGGTAGACCTGTTGTGGAACGGCGGTATCGGCACCTACGTCAAGGCCAGCAGCGAAAGCCACGCCGATGTCGGCGACAAGGCCAACGATGCACTGCGCGTGAACGGCAACGAACTGCGCTGCAAAGTCGTGGGCGAGGGCGGTAACCTCGGGATGACCCAGCTGGGTCGTGTCGAATTCGGCCTCAATGGCGGCGGTTCCAACACCGACTTCATCGACAACGCCGGTGGCGTGGACTGCTCCGACCACGAAGTGAACATCAAGATCCTGCTGAACGAAGTGGTTCAGGCCGGTGACATGACCGACAAGCAACGCAATCAGTTGCTGGCGAGCATGACCGACGAAGTCGGCAACCTGGTGCTGGGCAACAACTACAAGCAGACCCAGGCCCTGTCCCTGGCGGCCCGCCGTGCCTACGTGCGGATTGCCGAATACAAGCGTCTGATGAACGATCTGGAAGGCCGCGGCAAGCTGGATCGCGCCATCGAGTTCCTGCCGACGGAAGAAGCCATCAACGAGCGCGTTGCGGCAGGCCATGGCCTGACCCGTGCCGAGCTGTCGGTGCTGATTTCCTACAGCAAGATCGACCTCAAAGAAGCACTGCTCAACTCGCAAGTGCCGGACGACGATTACCTGACCCGCGACATGGAAACCGCTTTCCCGCCGAGCCTGGTGAGCAAGTTCTCCGAAGCCATGCGCCGTCACCGTCTGAAGCGCGAAATCGTCAGCACCCAGATCGCCAACGATCTGGTGAACCACATGGGCATCACCTTCGTTCAACGACTCAAAGAGTCGACCGGCATGAGCCCGGCGAACGTGGCCGGTGCCTACGTGATCGTGCGTGACATCTTCCATCTCCCGCACTGGTTCCGTCAGATTGAAGCCCTGGACTACCAGGTTTCCGCCGACGTGCAATTGGAGCTGATGGACGAGCTGATGCGTCTGGGTCGCCGCGCTACACGCTGGTTCCTGCGTGCCCGCCGCAACGAGCAGAACGCTGCCCGTGACGTTGCGCACTTCGGTCCGCACCTGAAGGAGCTGGGTCTCAAGCTCGACGAGCTGCTGAGTGGCGAAATCCACGAAAACTGGCAGACCCGTTACGAAGCGTATGTCGAAGCTGGAGTGCCGGAGTTGCTCGCGCGTATGGTGGCTGGCACTTCGCACCTGTACACCTTGCTGCCGATCATCGAAGCGGCCGACGTGACCGGCCAGAACGCAGCAGACGTCGCGAAGGCTTACTTCGCCGTCGGCAGCGCGCTGGACATCACCTGGTACCTGCAACAGATCAGCGCGCTGCCGGTTGAAAACAACTGGCAAGCCCTGGCCCGTGAAGCGTTCCGCGATGATGTGGACTGGCAGCAACGTGCGATCACCATCTCCGTCCTGCAACAGGGCGACGGCACCCAGGACGTGGAAACACGTCTGGCGCTGTGGATGGAAGAGCACGAAGGCATGATCGAACGCTGGCGCGCCATGCTGGTGGAAATCCGTGCCGCCAGCGGCACGGACTACGCCATGTACGCGGTGGCCAACCGTGAGTTGCTCGACCTGGCGTTGAGCGGTCAGGCGGTAGTGCCTGTCGTTGCTGCACTGGAGCTGGAACCGGCGGCCTGATTCAGTCAGTCGCCGAATAAAAAACCCCGTATCGAGAGATACGGGGTTTTTTTTTACGCTTCGCGGTCACTCAAGCCAGGTAGCGAAGTATGGCCGGGGTCACGTTTTCGGGTGGCGACGTCAGACCGGAAATCACGATTCGGTCTTTACGATCAATGGCGAGGGCCTGGGCTAATTGACCCTCTGCGCTAACCCATCCTTCATTCGTGCTGAACGTGAGGTCGGGTGAACCATCTGGCATGAATCGTCCGGTAGCGATGTAGGGTGTGCTGTCAGGGCCTTCAAGCGAGCCGCCGGTAGCGACGATCCGTCCTGCGTGATCAATCGTCCCCGCATGCCAGTTGAATTGTCTGTTTGCATCGGTCGGCACCAGCACTGGGTTGCCATGATTGAAAACCGGATCGACATGGCCTTTTGCATTGAGGCAGACAATCAGTCCCTTGGCTGGAGTGGCAAGCTTCTGGCCAATCCCGACCACCTTATCCTCGTCCTTCATGGCGAGGGCAACGACATTCGTTTCCAATGGCAAGTCGTCCAGCACAAAAAAACCGTCACGTCCGAAACTCTTGTCGAGTTCCCCATCGATGAAGTAGCGGGCAAACATTGCGAATATTTCGCCATCCACTTCGGCGGTTCCCCCCAATACAACGGTATTTGCGCTGGCTTGAACGATGCGCGTGGTAGTGGATGAGTACTTAGGGTGCCTTGCAGGTCGGTAGTGTCTGCCGTTGTCGAAGCTGTCGTCAGGACGACCGTTCTCCAGTAATCGAATGAGCCAGCCTTGGAAGACCAACAGCATTTTCCCGTCGGCCAGGATCACGGGGGTTTGGGATGAACCATTAGTGGCGAACGGGTCGGCCCCGGATAGGCCGGAGGAACCCTCGGCGGCGTTGGGAACCGGGATGACCGATTTTCCGTACTGACCGAATTCTGTGACGTAATGGCCTGAAGCATTGAAGAGGGCGAGGGCGGGCAGTCTTTGGGGACCGGGTGGGTCGTAAACGCCGGTCAGCAGTATTGTCCCGTTATTGAGAATCGAAACACCGGTACTTAGGGACAATCCATCTCCCTCTGCGAACACATCGTGAATCACGCCGTTATTGCCGAATTGTCTATCTACGGTGCCGTCCTCCAACAGGCGGCCCAATAGGAAACGCGGGGGGGAGGAGCTGGTGAACAGCACCCTGGAGTCGAGGTCGGTGACTAAACCCGAAATTCTCGACACTGAAGTGGAGGTGTCCGGAATGTGAATCACGACTCTCCCGGCCTCTCCGAAGGAGGGGTCAAGGCGCGCAGCCGATGTTGAATCTGTATGTGCAGTGCTCATGGGCAAACCCTCGGGTTTTTCGGAAGGTATTGGCCATTGCTCGGGTCAATACCCTGAGCTGCGATTACGCGCGAGAGGCGCGGAGCGTGTCTACTGTCAGACTTGACAGTGGACAGTCCCGGCTATTTGTGGCTGATGAACCTTGCGCTTGCCTGGAGGGTTTTGGGGTGATTGGGCGGGCCTCTTCGCGGGCAAGCCTCGCTCCTACAGGGGTTAGTGTTGTTCGCAAATAACGGGTTCAACCCAATCCTGTAGGAGCGAGGCTTGCCCGCGAAGAGGCCATTAGCTTCAATACAACTTCTGACCCGTTTGACTATCAATCATCGACACATTAGTTGTCGGCCTGGTCAATAAATTACTGAGCGACTGGTCAAACTTCTGCAACGCCCGAACTTGCACATCCTGTTGCTGGTTAATATCCGCGACAATCTCTTCACTGCGTTTAAAGTCCGCCCATACAGGGCGCAATGACTTGGCATCATGCCCTTGTGCGGTGCCAATGTAGTTGAACTTCGCATCATAAAAATCCGCACTGACTTCGGCCTTGATATCCGAACTGCGGGAGGTCATCAGTTGGCTGTGGGTATCGACAATGGCCACCACATCCGGCCGGGCGGCCTTGAGGCTTTGCATGTCCGGATAGACCGTCACCGAACCGAACTGGCGTTGTAACAACGCTTTGACCCCCTCCACGGCAAAGTCCGGGTTGGACGTGGCCACGTAGGCGTCGTGGATCGACTGCACCAGCAGGCTCTGGCCAAAACCGGTGCCGGCGTTGGCCTGGTAGTGGCGCAGATAGTCGCGGTTGGCCTGGGTACTTGGGCTGTAGAGGATGCCCAGAGACACATTGCTGCCATTGGCGATATGGGTGGCGCTGGAGCGACCGACCGGCGCGCTGAACAGCGTGTCCAGCGACGAAACCGCTTTGGGCGCGGTGGGCACCGAGCAACCGGCTAACAGTGCGGCAACAGTCAATGTACTGATAAGCACACGTTTCATGGTGTATCTCCAGTGAAACAACGGAAGTTGAGTGACCGGTAATACCGGCGATGAACTCAGACTAAACCTGTCTTCACTGAATGAAACCGTCCATGAATACACTTATTGACTGATCCATAGTTTTGTTTGCTGTAAACGGTTTGATCTAATTGCCCGGGGTAATAAAAAGGCCCGAATCAACGATTCGAGCCTGTTTATTTATGGCTGATGCAACAGCGATCAGTTTTCCAAGGGGATCAACACTTTCTCATCCGGCGACAACACCATGAACACCAGCAACTTCGCCGGCTTGGTCGCGCTGGCATTTTTCGAGATCAAATGCTCGGAACCCGCCGGCTCGTACCAGAACTGGCCCGTCTTGTAGGTGATCGCTTTCTGGCCCTTGACCTGGGAAATGACCTGGCCTTGCAGCACATAAGCCATGGCCGTGCCTTCATGTTTATGGGCGATGGACGATTGGCCGGGTTTGTAGTCGACCTCGATCATCATGGCCTTTTTGCCGGGCACGTTTTGCAGCAGTTCATCTTGCAGCACCGTGACCTTTTCCGACGGGGCGTGGGCGAAGGCCGAGGCGGAAACGGTCAGGGCCAGGGCGGCCAGTACATGCAGAGCTTTCATGGTTGATCACCTGGGGGTGGTTAGTCGTCAGGGATCACAGTAAGCCGCGGGGCGGGGTAACAAAACGGCCAATTTTCGGGAAGGTGAGGGGGCCAATCCTCCCCTGACTGATCGTTCCCATGCTCCGCGTGGGAATGCCGCATCGGGCGCTCCGCGTTCGGCTCTGGATGGGACGCGCAGCATCCCGGGATGCATTCCCACGCAGAGCGTGGGAACGATCATCATCAGGCAGAGGTGTTGTTTTTAAACAATCGGGAAGCTATTGAAATCCACGGCATTCGCCAATCGGCTATCGATCAAACCGATAAAGCCCTGCACTTCGGGGCAGTTGAAATGCGATTGCATGGCCGCTTCCGATTGCCAGCGTGCGCTGACCGTCCAGCGGTTGTCGTCCTCAGGGCAGCGGTCGACCATATAGGAATCGCAACCTGGAAGTTCGCGCAGGGTGTCGACAATCTTTTGCAGTTGCTTGCCCAGTTCTTCCGAGCGGCCCGCAGCCGCCTGCACCTGTACGGTATTGATCACTTCGTTGGACATTGCTCACACTCCTGAATCAGGCCGGACGAATCCTGCTCATTGAGGGATAACGCCCCTGCACAATAGTCCTGCACCGTGGGACCGCCAATAGCCAATCGCCGGATAAACCCACAGACCAATCCTCACGCCACCTGCTGCAAAATGTCGCGCAGACGGTCCAGCGCGGTGTCGATGTCCAGGGTTTCGATCGCACCAAAGCCCATGAGCAGCCCGGCTTGCGGTGCTCGCTGATAGAAAAAGCCCTCAATGGAATACAGACCGATTTCAACCTTTCGGGCCAATTCGATGATCAGCGCAAGGTCGATCGGCACCTTGCACAGCACCACCATGTGAAACCCGGCAACGGTCGGCACGGCCTCGAACCACGGTGAAAGATCGCCCGCCATGCGCGCCAGAATCCGCTCGCGGCGCCCGGCGTAGATGGTGTGGCAGCGCCGGATGTGCTTGAGCAGGCAACCCTCGGCGATGAACTTGGCCAGCGCCCATTGCGGCAACGTCGAGGTGTGCAGGTCGGTCAATTGCTTGGCGCGGATCACCGCTTCGAGAATCGCTGGCGGCAGGATCGTGTAGCCCAGCCGCAGCTCCGGCAGCAGGGTCTTGGAAAAGGTGCCGACGTAAGCAACGATCCCGCGCTCGTCCATGCTTTGCAGCGAATCGGTGGGCCGGCCTTCGTAGCGGAATTCACTGTCGTAATCGTCCTCGATAATGATCGCGCCCAGCGCGTAAGCCCGCTCCAGCAGAGCTTCCCGCCGTGCCTGGCTCATGGGCATGCCCAGCGGGAACTGATGGGACGGCGTGACGTAAATCAGCCGCGTGCCATCGGGAATCAGCTCGACCTGAATCCCTTCGGCGTCCACCGGCACGCCGACCACCGTGGCGCCGTGGCTGCCGAACAACAGGCGCGCCGGCGGATAACCCGGATCTTCCATCGCCACCAGGCTGCCGGCCTGGATCAGCACTCGGGCAATCAGGTCCAGGGCTTGCTGGGCGCCGTTGCACACCACCACGTCTTCGTCCTGGCAATTGACCCCGCGTGAAAAGGCGATGTGCCGGGCAATCGCATTCCGCAGCGCCGGCAGGCCTTCGGGCAGGCTGTAAAAGCCTTTGGCCCCGGCCATCTGCCGCAACGCGTGGGAGGTGCAGCGTCGCCAGTCGTCCTGGGGAAACTGGCCCTTGCTGGTGGCGCCGCCGATAAAGTCGTAACGCAACGAACCCTCCAGCGTCGGGTGACGCAGGAACACCGGCAAGTTGCGCCAGGACTCGATGACCTCGCTGCTGGCCAGTTCCGAATGGCTCTGCTTGCGCTGGATTTTTGCCGGCCGCGCGTTGACGTAAGTGCCTTTGCCGGTCACGCCGGTGAGGAAGTTTTCGTAGGTCAGTTGCGAGTAAGTGTCGGAAATGGTCTTGCGCGAAATCCCCAACTGCTCGGCCAGCAAACGGCTGGGCGGCAACTGCGTGCCGGCGGCCAGGCGCCCGGTTTCGATGGCACTGCGCAGTTGTTGATACAACTGGCCTGCCAGGTCCTTGCGGCCGTTGATGACAACGTGAAGTTCCATACCGGCGGGGCTCCTGGGGCGGTGGGGCGACTGTGGGTCGCGCCAGATTACCCTTATTGCGCCGCCGGATAGAAGTTGCGCAGGCGAAAAGCGCCGGATTGGTCTGCTGCCGGGTGGTCCATGGCTTTTTCGTTGAATTGGAGCTGTAACGCTGCTGCATCAGCGCCTAACGTGGGAGTACCCAATTTCGCGCCAAGAGGTCCCGCCATGACCCCCCGCCTGGACTACTACAGCGCGTCGCCCAAAGCGATGAAAGCGATGATTGCCATGGAGGCGCTGACCGGCAACCTGAGCATCGAAGCCGGCTTGCTGCACCTGATCAAAATCCGCGCTTCGCAACTCAACGGCTGCGCGTTCTGTACCGACATGCACTCGGTGGATGCCCGGCGTCTGGGCGAGACGGATCGACGCCTGTATTCGATCGTGGTCTGGCGCGACAGCAACTTCTTCAACCCTCGGGAACGCGCGGCGTTTGCCTGGACGGAGGCGGTGACGCTGCTTGCTGAAAGTCACGTGCCGGACGATGTCTATGCGTTGGCGCGGGAGCAGTTCAGCGAAGGCGAACTGGTGGATCTGACTCTCGCCGTGACCACCATCAATAGCTGGAATCGGCTGGCCGTAAGCTTCCGCCAAACCCCCAGCGATTGATCAAGCGAAACCTGGTCTAGGGAGCTTTTGTGGCGAGGGGGCTTGCCCCCGTTGGGTCGCGAAGCGGCCCCCTGCATTTTTCCAGTGAAACGGTGCAAGCAGGTTTTGCGACTGCTTCGCAGCCGAACGGGGCAAGCCCCCTCGCCACAAAAGCGCTATAAAGCCACTTGGCCACAGGGTGGTGTTACCTGCCAATCATCAGCGGCGAACCCGCACCAGTCGCCGCCGGCCGCTGCGGTTTCACCGACGTCCCAAACGTATTGCCCATCCGCGTACCGGTCGCCGCCGGCGTCGCCAACCCCACCTGATTCGGCGGCCGCTTGCTCACTGGGTCATTTATCGCTTCCTGATTCTTGCGCGCCGCCGCCGCGCCCTCGGGGTTGTTACCCATCTGCCGGCTCAGGCAGCCATAGTCCGGCGCCTTGTAGCCGCCGACGCTGACCTCGACACAGCCCAGCGGCTCTTCAGCCAGCGCCGCGCTCATGGCGCCCATCATCAGCATGCCCGCCGCGATCATCAATCGGTGTTTCATCACTGGCCTCCTGGCCGACCCGGCCGGGCCGCTCTGGGTTTGAGTCTAGTGCAAAGCCCTTGGCCGCTGCGTGATGGTTTTTTTGCACCGGCCGTCACACCAGAGTCATATACAGCCCTCAGGATGACGGTTTTCAGGGGTACGTCAGCCGTGCAGCGAGGCAGCGCCAGGAAGGGCGTCGGGGGTCGGAATTGAGGGCTCGGGGCCTGTTGCGCGGCGTTGTGTGCCTGTGGCTGTTGATCTGGCTGCTGCCCGCGCGGGCCGATGGCGAACAGCCTCAGGCCTGGAACACCTACGATATTTCGGCCCAGGAACTGAGTCGCGCGCTCGAAGCGTTCAGCCGCAGCAGCGGCATGGCGGTGCTGGTCGATCGCCAACTGACTCGCGGACGGCGCTCGATTGGCGTCCAGGGACGGCTGACCGCCACTCAAGCTTTGAACACCTTGCTCGTCGGCACCGGATTGATGGCGCGTTACACCCGCGCGGACGCGTTCACCTTGCAGATCGCGCAAGTGGCGCCCGTGCCGTTGCCACCCGGCGCGACGGGCACCGGGAGTCAGGTGGGCAGCAGTTACGCGCTGGCGATTCAATCGGCCATCGAACGCCGCTTGTGCGCGTCGCCCTTGACGCGACCCGGTGGTTACCGGGCGTTGCTGCAAGTGTGGATCGGCCGCGATGGCGCGGTACAACACAGTCGCCTGGTCACTTCCAGCGGCGATAGCCAGCGCGATGCGGCGCTGGTGGACAGCGTGCAACACCTCAGGATTGAACGGTCGCCGCCCAGCTCATTGCGCCAACCGGTGACCCTGCTTCTCGTACCGGACTCATCAGGAAAACGCATGGAATGCATACAGCAGGAAGGAGCCTTCGGGGCATGAAAGACAGCGGACACAGTTCGATGGTCAGGCTGTTCCTGACGTCCTACGACGATTTCAAGGTGCGCCTGCGCCGCCGTCTCGGCTCCGAGGACCTGGCCAACGACGTGCTGCACGAAACCTATCTGCGGGTCGACCGCATGGAAGCGCCGCCGAACATCGTCCAGCCCAATGCCTACCTCTATCGCATGGCCCTGAACATTGCCGCCGACCGGCGTCAGGCCGACGCGCGTTTGCTCACGGGCACTGAGGTGGAAGAACTGTTGCAGATGTCCGACGACGCCCAGGACCCGGCGCGGGTGGTGGGCGGGCAGAAAGAGATCCAGATCTTGCTCAAGGCCCTCTACGAACTGCCCGCGCGGCGTCGCCAAATCTTTATCGCCGCGCGCCTGGAAGAGGCGCCGCACCTGGAAATCTCCCAACGCTTCGGCATTTCCACGCGCATGGTCGAAAAGGAAATCAAGGCGGCCCTGGGACACTGCGCCGCCCGTTTGGAAAGAAAAGTGATTCAGCGGTTCGGTCCCGGGGCAGGAAAACCGTCTTGAAAGAAGAGAACGAACTAATCCGTGAGTATCCCCGCGCTTGAACATCTTTCGTTTCCCATCGCCCGAGCCTGCACCCGAGGATCGCTTGCACAGCGAAGCCCGGGACTGGCTGATCCTGCTGACCTCCGGCCAAGCCACCGCCGCCGACGCCCGGGCCTTGCGCCAGTGGTGTGCGCAGAGCGCCGAACATGCCCTGGCGTTTGAACGGACCAAGGCGTTGTGGCATGGCTTGAAACCGGCGGCCGAGGCCTTGCAGACGCCGCGGCATTTCGGCCGTCGGGCGTTTCTTGGCGGTGCGGTAGCGGCGTCGGCGGCGTTTTTGCTGGTGCGCTACAGCGTGCCGGGCGGCTTCTCGGGGATCGGCGCGGACTACATCACGGAAGTCGGTGAGCAACGGCGATTTGATCTGGGCGACGGCGTCAGTTTGGAGCTCAACACCCAGACCCGCGTCAGCCGCCGGACGATGGCCGACGGCGCACAAGGCATCGAGCTGTTGAGCGGCGAAGTCGAAGTGCTGGCGCGCCAGACCACACCCCTGAAAGTCCAGGCCGGAGCAGGGTGGTTGAGCGCCAGCCAGGCGCGTTTCAACCTGCGCAACACCGACCAGAGCGTGTGCGTGACCTGCCTCGACGGCGCCTTGCTGGTGGACGTGCAAGGCCAGCGCATTCACCTTGAATCCGGCCAGCAACTGACCTACAGCGCCCAACAAGTCAGCCCCCCGAAAACCGTCGACACCTCGGCAGTGATCGCCTGGCGTCAGCAAGTACTGGTGTTCAACGACGCGACGCTGAGCCAGGTGATTGACGAGATCAATCGCTATCGACCGGGGATGTTGCTGCTGCTCAACGCTGAACTGGGCAAACGCAAGGTCCAGGCGCGGTTCAGCCTGGACCAGTTGGCCGGGGTGGCGTTGTTGATTCGCGATGCCTATGGCGCGACCTGTACCGAGTTGCCGGGTGGGGTTGTCGTCCTCAGTTGAGTGTTGCGTCAGCCAACACCCATGCTGACCGTGAAACCGCCATCGCGAGCAAGCTTTGCTCCTACAGAGATCTGCGGTGAATACAGCTGTTGTGTTGTGATCGTTCCCACGCTTCGCGTGGTAATGCCTCAAGGGACGCTCCGCGTTCCAATCAGCATCAACTCCCCGGCTGAATACCCACCAACTCTGTAGGAGCAAAGCTTGCTCGCGAAAGCGTCGTGTCAGCCACCTCCAAGTTGAATGTGAAACCGTATTCGCGAGCAAGCTTTGCTCCTACAGGGATCTGCGGTGAATACAGCTGTTGTGTTGATGATCGTTCCCACGCTCCGCGTGGGAATGCCTCAAGGGACGCTCCGCGTTCCGATCAGCAGCAACTCCCCGACCGAATACCCACCACCAACTCTGTAGGAGCGAAGCTTGCTCGCGAAAGCGTCGTGTCAGCCACCCTCCAAGTTGAATGTGAAACCGTATTCGCGAGCAAGCTTTGCTCCTACAGGGATTTGCGGTGAATACAGCTGTTGTGTTGATGATCGTTCCCACGCTCCGCGTGGGAATGCCTCAAGGGACGCTCCGCGTTCCAATCAGCATCAACTCCCCCGGCCGAATACCCACCACCACCTCTGTAGGAGCAAAGCTTGCTCGCGAAAGCGTCGTGTCAGCCAACATCCATGCTGCCCGTGAAACCGCCATCGCGAGCAAGCTTTGCTCCTACAGGGACGTGCGCAGTTCAACGGCGACATGAAGCTTTCATGACAAAAGTTCGGTAGCACATCGCCAGTCCGGTCATGCCTATGTGACGCGCTTGAGGGGGCCTTCGGGCCACTTTTTTAAGCCGAGGCGGGACGCCGGGAGTGAGGCAATGGGGACTATGGAACGCTACTCGAAAGTGGGCATGCAAGAGCTCGATCAACGCTTGTCGAAGATCGTCGAAGCCGCGCGCAAGAAGCCGGTTTCGGTGTATCGCTACGGCGCGCCGTGGGTCTGGATCGTGTCGCAGGATGACTGGCAGGGCGCGCTGAAAGAGGTGTCGAGCTACATTCCGCCGGGCCATTCCCTGGTGCTGCTGCGTCCACAAATCGATGACCTGCTCGATGACCATCGCGACGTGCTGGCCGGCCTCAACGCCGAGCCCGGCATGCTCATCGCCCCGCAAACGGTCATGCACATCCTGCTGTTGCAGCTGCTGTATTCGGTGCCCAGCGAGCAGCAACTCTACGAGCAGCTCAATTACAACCTGCTGTTCCGCTGGTTCGTTGGCCTGGACCTGAATCAAAAGGTCTGGAGCTTCAACGTCCTGAGCCGCGACATCGCCACCCTGCTGAACAACCCGCGGGCGGTGCAATTGATCCAGAAAATCATTGGCGAAGTGTTCTGCGGTGCCTTGCTGCAAATGCCCGAGTTCTCCTTGAACTTCGCGCTGCTGCACACCTGGCTGGGCAAACACGCCGCGACATCGACAGCAAGCAATTGAGTGGGCTAAACGCCGGGCAAACGGCGACGGTCATTTCGAATTCAGGGGGTGGTGTGGAGCATCTTTTCAAGACGCGGCTGGCGCTGTGGGGCTGGCTGTTGGTGGCGGGCGCCCAATCGGCCATGGCCGAGGACGCCGTGCCGGCCAAATGGGTCGATGTGAACGAGTACTTCGTGCGCGGCAACACCGTGCTCGATGCCCGGGCCATTGAAGAAGCGGTGTACCCGTTTCTCGGCCCGCAGAAAGCCCTGACCGATATCGAAGGTGCCCGCGACGCGTTGCAGAAGGCTTATCAGGCGCGCGGCTATCAGTCGGTGTTCGTCGAGTTGCCGGAGCAGAAAGTCGAGGACGGCATCGTCTACCTGCAAGTCAGCGAAACCAAGGTCGGCCGCGTGCGCGTGGTCGGCGCCAAGCACTATTCGCCAGTGGATATCCGCGAAGACGTCCCGGCGCTGAAGGAAGGCGAGGTGCCGGACTTCAGCAAGGTCCAGGGCGAACTGGCGCAACTGAACAAGACCCCGGGTCGCCAGGTGATGCCGCTGGTGCGCGAAGGCCAGCGCCCGGGGACCATGGACGTGGATTTGCAGGTCGAGGACCAGAACCCGTGGCAGGCCAGCATCGGCCTGAACAACGACTACAGCGCCGACACCGAAAAACTGCGCACCGTCACCAGCCTGGGCTACAACAACCTCTGGCAACTGGGGCACAGCATTTCGCTGACCTTCTTCACCGCGCCGCAAGACACGGACAACGCCAAGGTCTGGTCCGGTTCCTACACCGCGCCGTTGAACGAGCGCTGGAGCGTGCAGTTCTCCGGTTACCAGTCCGACAGCAACGTCGCCACCATCGGCGGCAGCAACGTATTGGGCAAAGGGCATTCCTATGGCGTGTCGGCGATCTACACATTGCCGTCCAGCGGCAACTGGTCCAACTCGCTGTCCGCCGGTGTCGATTTCAAGGACTTCGACGAGCAACTGACCCTCGGCGGTGAAAGCGACAAGGTGCCGCTCAAGTACGCACCGTTCACCTTCGCCTACAACGGCTTTCGCTACACCGAGAACAGCCAGCTGGGCTTGGGCCTGAGCCTGGTGGCCGGCACTCGCAGCCTGTTTGGCTACGGCAGTTCCGACGAAGATTTCGACTACAAACGCTACCGCGCCAGCCCCAGTTTCGCCGTGCTCAAGGGCGACACGAATTTCACCTACACCTTCGCCAGCGACTGGCAGACCGCGAGCAAAGCCGCGTTCCAGTTGGCGTCCGGGCCGTTGGTGTCCAACGAGCAATTCTCCGCCGGCGGCGCGACTTCTGTGCGTGGCTATCTGGCCGCCGAGCGCACCGCTGACGACGGCGTGTTGCTCAGTCAGGAGCTGCGCACGCCGTCACTGGCCAAGTACCTGGGCTCTTACGTTCAGGAGTGGCGTTTCTACGCCTTTGCCGAAGGCGCCCAGTTATCCCTGCGTGACGAGTTGCCCGATCAGGACGCCGATTACGCCCTGGCCAGCGTCGGCCTGGGCACCCGCGCGAGCTTGAGCAAATGGCTGTCCGGCAGCCTGGATTGGGGCTATCCGCTGCTCGAAGGGCCGAACACGCAAAAACACGATTCGCGCCTGCATTTCAACCTTCAGGCCACATTCTAAAAGGAGCATTTTCATGCAGCGCTTATTCATCGCTTTCCTGATCTGCCTGGGCTTCGTGCTCCCGGCCACCGCCCAGGCCTGGTGGCAGGACGACTGGCATTACCGCAAGCAGATTGCCGTGGACACCACGCCGCAAGGCGCGGCGATCAACGAAACCCTGGGCCGCACGGCGCTGCTGGTGCGCCTGCACACCGGCAATTTCACTTTTGACGGGGTCAAGGAGGACGGCTCGGACCTGCGCTTCGTCGCCGCCGATGACAAGACCGTGCTCAACCACCAGATCGAAAGCTTCGACCCGCTGATGGGCATGGCGCTGATCTGGGTCGATGTGCCGAAAGTCGAGGGCGGGCAGCGCCAGGACATCTGGATGTACTACGGCAACCAGAAAGCCCCGGCCACCGGCAACGGCCAACTGACGTTCGACCCGAATTACACCGCGCTCTACCACTTCGACGGCGCCAACGGCTTGCCGGCCAAGGACACCACGGCCTACGGCAACACGGCGCAGAGCGCCACCGGCGCGAGCATCGACGGCGTGATCGGCCGCGCCTTGCAGTTCAGCGGCCAACCGCTGCTGCTGCCGGGCAGTCCATCGCTGCAACACAACGCCGGCAGCGCGTTCACCTTCAGTGCCTGGTTGAGACTGGATCAGGCCAATGGCGAGCAACTGGTTCTCGCCCGACGTGAAGGCGCCAACAGCCTGCTGCTGGGGTTGAACCAGGGCATGCCGTTTGTAGAAGTCGACGGTCAACGTGCGGTATCAACGCAACCGCTGAACCCCGGCCAATGGCAGCACCTGGCACTGAGCGCTGAAGGCAGCAAAATCGCGCTGTACGTCAACGGTCGCGAAACCGCGAGCCTCCCGGTGGCGATGCCGGCGTTCAACTCGGTCATGGCCATCGGCGCCGACCTGTCTGCCAGCGCCTACTTGCCGTTCGCTGGCGCGATGGATGAACTGCGCTTGTCCAAGGTCGCCCGTCCAGCCGCACTGCTGCTGGCCGACGCCAACTCTCAAGGCGCCGAATCGAAACTGGTGGCCTACGGCGTCGATGAAGAACAGTCCGGGTACGGCTTCGGCAGCCTCGGTTTCCTGCTTAACGCCGTGCCGCTGGACGCTTGGGTAATCATCGCCGTGCTGGTGCTGATGATGTTCCAGTCGTGGGTGATCATGATCCGCAAGAACCGCATGGTCAGCCGCGTCAGCGCCGCCAACGAAGGCTTTCGCGAGCAGTTCGCCAAGGTCGGCACACGCCTGGAAATGTTCGCCGACGACCAGGAACTCGCTCAGCGCTTGCAGCATTCCTCGCTGTGGCGTTTGTACCTGGTCGCCGTGAAAGAAATCCGCACCCGCCGCGAGCAGGGCGCCGATACCTCGTCGGTGTCCGCCGCAACCATCGAAGCGATCCGCTGCTCCATGGACGGCGTGCGCACCCGCGAGAACCAGGCCCTCAGCTCGAAACTCTCGACCCTGTCCAATGCGATTGCCGGCGGCCCTTACATCGGCCTGCTCGGCACCGTGCTGGGGATCATGGTGGTGTTCCTCGGCACGGCGATGGCCGGTGACGTGAATATCAACGCCATCGCCCCCGGCATGGCCGCCGCGTTGCTCGCCACGGCCATGGGCCTGTTCGTCGCGATCCCGGCGCTGTTCGGCTACAACCGCCTGATCACCCGCAACAAGGAAGTCAGCGCCGACATGCGCGTGTTCGTCGATGAGTTCATCACCCGCCTGGCGGAGATGCACGGCGAGAGCCAGTTCAGTGAAGCGGCCCATCGCCGTGGCAACCACACCAACGCGTCCGTCCCGGCCTGAGGAGCAAAAAAATGGCTTCCGTAAATGCCTCCCACGACGACGAAGACGATGCAGCGGTGGACACGATCAACATCACGCCGCTGGTGGACGTGCTGATGGTGGTGCTAGTGATGTTCATCCTCACCGCCACCGCCCAGGTCTCGGGTATCCAGATCAACCTGCCCAAGGCCAGCGCCTCGGTGTCGTTGTCCGAAGCCAAGACCAAGGCGATATCGGTCAACGATGGCGGCCAGGTGTTCCTCGATGCCTACCCGGTGACCTTGGCTGAGCTGGAAGATCGCCTGCGCATCGAGAAGGCTCAGAGCCCGGACTTCCCGGTGATCGTGCGCGGCGACGCCCAGGTGCAGTACCAGAAAGTCATCGAGGTGCTGGACCTGTTGCGGCGTCTGGAACTGTCCCAGGTCGGTCTCGTCACCGGCAAACCGAGCCAGGGCTGACCATGACCGCACAACAACCCTTCAAACCGTTGCCGGTGAAGCCGTCGCCCGTGCGTTTCGTCAAGTGGGGCGCCGGGCTGCTGCTCGGCGCCGTCGCGGCGTGGTTCCTGTGGCAGTGGGCCAACGACATGAGCGGCATCCGCCGGGAAGCGCCGAAGGTGCCGACGATCATTCCGTTGCCGCCACCGCCACCTCCGCCACCGGAAAAACCCCCAGAGCCGCAGACGCCGGTCGAAGAAAAAATGGTCGAGCCCGAACCGACACCCGAGCCCGAAGAGGTCAAGCCGGAAGAAGAGGCGCCGCCATCCCCGGCGGATGATTTGGCCAACCCGATGCAAATGGACGGCGATGCGCAGTCCGGCAACGACGGCTTCAACATCGGCGCGGGCAAGGGCGGCGGCATGGCCGGGGCCGGTGGCGGACGCGTGGGCAATGGCACCTACAGCCAGTTTCTGGCCTTCACCTTCCAGCGCTTGCTGCGGGAGAACCCGGACCTGCGAAACCTCGCGTTTTCGCTGCAGGCCGATGTGTGGCTGAGCAGCGTCGGCGAAATCACCCGGGTCGAGCTGGTCAAGTCCAGCGGCAAACCCGAGATCGACACCCAAGTACTCGCGGCCCTGCGCAACGCGCCGCACCTGAGCGAACGGCCTCCGGCCTCCATGACTTTACCTGTGCGCCTGTCCCTGCAAGGGCGGCGTCCGGGTTAACCCCCTTACTTGAAAGTTTGCCAAAAGGAGTTGTGTGCAGATGATTTCCAACGTGAATCGATTGTCCCTGGCGGTCGGCATGGTCATTGCGACCCTGGTCGGGCACGCGGCGGCAGCCCCTGCGCCCTCGGAAAACGCCACGATCAATCTGATCCGCTTGCTGGTGGAGCAGGGCATTTTGAAGCAGGACAAGGCCGACGCGCTGATCGCCCAGGCCCAGAATGAAGCGGCCCAGGCCCGGCAGGCGGCAAGTACGCCGGCGGTGGTGGCGGCCGGTCCCGTCGCGGCGCCGGGGGATGTGCGGGTGCAATACGTACCGGCCGCCGTGCGGGATCAGATCCGCGACCAGGTCAAGGCCGAGGTCATGGCCACCGCCAAGCAGGAAAACTGGGCCCAGCCCAACACCTTCCCGGACTGGGTCTCGCGCATCAGCTTCGACGGCGACATTCGCCTGCGGGACGAATCGCGTTACTACTCCGGCACCAACAGCAACGAAATCGTCGACTTCGCCAAACTCAACAACAACGGCCCGTATGACGTGAACCCCAACAGCAGCAGTAACCTGCCGCCGTTACTCAACACCCGCGAAGACCGCGAGAACCTGTTCCGCCTGCGCGCACGGCTGGGCATGAAAGCGGTGCTGGCGCCGGACTGGACCGCCGGCATCCGCATCGCCACCGGCTCGGACAACAACCCGGTGTCGACCACGCAAACCCTGGGCGGCGGCTTCGGCAAGAAAGACATCTGGCTCGATCAGGGTTACCTGACCTGGCAGGCGACGCAGGACGTGACGTTGACCGGCGGACGCATCGCCAACCCGTTTTTCTCCACCGACATGCTGTATTCCAACGACCTGAACTTCGACGGCATTGCGGCGATTTTCGACCACAAGCTCAGCCGCGACTGGGGCGTGTTCGGCACCGTCGGCGCGTTCCCGGTGGAGTACACCAACGACACCAGCAGCAGTAATGGCCTGGACAAGGAAGACAGCGACAACAAGTGGCTGTACGGCGCGCAGATCGGCGCCAAGTGGGCGATCAACAGCGACAACCGGCTCAAGGGCGCCCTGGCTTATTACCGCTTCGACGACATCGAAGGCCAACGCTCCAGCCCGTGCGAACCCTGGGCCGGTGCGCCGGGTTGCGACACCGACGGCAGCCGCTCGGCCTTCATGCAGAAGGGCAACAGCGTGTTCCTGCTGCGCGACATCACCCCGAACCCGCTCAACCCGGTCGCCACGCCACAGCCGCAATTCGTCGGCCTGGCCTCGGAATTCAACCTGCTGGACCTGAACCTGGTGTGGGACGCCGACCTGCCACAGGACTTCAAGTTGCGCAGCCAGGGCAACTACATCCACAACCTCGGCTACGACGAAGGCGAGATGCGCAAGCGTTCGGCCGGGCAGATCGTCAACAACCTCGACAGCAGCGGCAACATCGAAAGCGGCGCCGATGCGTGGCTGGTGCAATTCACCCTCGGCAACGCGTTGGAGTTGAAGAAGCAGGGCGACTGGAATTTCTTTGCCGGCTACAAATACATCGAACCGGACGCCTTGCCCGACGGCTTCAACGATTCTTCGTTTCACCTGGGTGGGACCAATGCCAAGGGCTACTTCCTCGGTGGCAACTATGGCCTGGCCAAGAACGTCTACGCCACCGGTCGCTGGTTGAGTTCCGAAGCGGTGTACGGCGCGCCGTTCGATATCGATGTCTTGCAGCTTGAAATCAACACGCGCTTCTAGGGCGCCGGGAGAGCTTCATGAAATCACTATTTGCGCTGCTGACCCTGGGGTTGCTGATCGCCCAGGGCGCGAGCGCCGAAGGCATGGAAGAGCGCTTGCGCACTCAGTTGCGCAGCACCACCCAGCAACTGCAAACCCTGCAGAGCCAACAGGCCCAGGCCAGCGCCGCGCAACTGGCGGCCCAGGGCGAGGCGAAAGCGGCCCAGGCGCAGATCAAGCAACTGACCGCCGAACTGGCCAAGGCCAAAGGTCTCGCCGAACAACTGGCCGGCCAGCAAAGCAGCCTGCAAAGCCAGGCCCAGGCGCAAGTGGCGGCCAGCAGCGAGCAGACCGGCAAGTTCAAGAAAGCGTATGAGGAGTTGCTGGTGATGGCCCGGGCTAAAGAGGCAGAACGGTCCAAGCTCCAGACGCAATTGGCTGAACGTGACACACAAGTGCAGCAATGTTCAGTCAAGAATCAGCAGATGTACGGCGTGGCCAAGGAGATGCTTGCGGCCTACGAAAAAATCGACGTCGCCGAGGTGATGAAGATTCGCCAACCGTTCGCCGGCAGCGCCCGGGTCAAGTTCGAAGAACTGGCCCAGGGCTTCGGCGACGAACTCTACAAGACGCAATACGACGCGCCCCAAGCGGCGCTCGCTCACTAAACCCAAGGATGAACCACATGACTCAATTGATCAGCCACGTCTCGCCGCAATCCCTGACTGACGTGCTGCAAGCCGCCGGTTACCGGGTCAACCAGACCGAACAGAACGGCATCGTGCAACTGCTCAGCGCCAGCCAGGGCATCGGCTACGCCGTGCGGTTCGGCAACGTGGCGCCGGAGGCGGGCAACTACGTCGATTTCACCTTCAGCTGCGCCTTGCGCGTGCAGGGTGAGTTGCCAGCCGGGTTGGCGGAATTGTGGAACGCGTCGCGCCGCTTTGCCCGGTTGTCGGTGCAGGGCGAGTTCCTGGTGATGGAAATGGACGTGGTGGTGGCCGCCGGTGTCAGCGCCGATCACCTGAAGGGCAACCTGGAATTGTGGGATCGCCTGTTGCAGGAATTTATCGTTTACCTGCGTGAATACAGCCAGAACGCTGCGCAATTGCAGGCCCAGGCTGAAACCACCGAGACCCCGGCGCAAGAGGTTCCAGCCCTGTGAAAAAACGAACGGCAGTGGTCGGCGTCGGTGCGCTGACTGTGCTGGTGGTGGCTGTTGCGTTGGGGCTGCGACCGGGGAATGACCCGGTGGCGGCTCCTCAGCCGGCACCATCGGTGAGTGGGGAGGGGGCCGCCGTGGCGCGGCTGGGCAATCAACGGGTCAGCCCCGATGAGTTGAAGGCATTGCTCGCCACCGTGGCGCCTGAGGTTCGCGAGCAACTGCGCGGTAATCGCGGGGCACTGGAAAGCTGGATTCGCTCGCGGTTGGCGGAAAAAGCGGTGCTCGAACAGGCCGACGCCCAAGGCTGGCGGCAGCGCCCGGAGGTGGAACAACAGACGCGCGCGGCCACCGAGCAGATTGTCTTTCGTGACTATTTGCAGTCGGTCAGCCAGGTGCCGGCGGATTACCCGAGTGCCGCCGAGTTGCAGCAGGCGTACGAGGCGGGCAAGTCGGAGTGGGTGATGCCGGTAATGTATCGGGTCAGCCAGATTTTCCTGGCGGTGAATGATCCGCAGAACCTTGAAAGCGTGCGCAAACAGGCGCTGGACCTGAGCAAAAAAGCCCAGGCTGCACCGGGGGAGTTTGCGGCGTTGGCGGGGCCGGGCGGCGTCAGTGATACCGGGCTGCAACCCTTGCAGCAATTGGTGCCCGAGGTGCGCGGCGCGGTGTCGCGACTCAAGGTCGGCGCCGTGTCCGACCCGGTGCAAAGTGCGGCGGGTTTCCATGTGATCAAACTCACCGAACAACAACCGGCCCGCGTTGCGACCCTGGACGAACTGCGTGAGCGTTTGACCCAGGCCCTGCGCGCCCAGCGTCAGGAACAGATCGCCAAGGCCTACCTGGAAGGCATGCTCAACACCGCGACGCTGAGCATCGACGGCGCGGTGCTGAACACAGTGCTGGAGGAGAAGCTTTAGATACGCGGTGCTGGTCAGGACGCCTTCGCGGGCAAGCCTCGCTCCTACAGGAATCGCGTATAGAAAGGGTGAACAATACCAATCCAATGTAGGAGCGAGGCTTGCCCGCGAAGAGGCCATCACATTCGGTGGAGATGTTGGCTGAACCGACGCCTTCGCGGGCAAGCCTCGCTCCTACAGGGTTCGTGAAGGGCCACAGAAAGGGTGAACACACCGATCCAATGTAGGAGCAAGGCTTGCCCGCGAAGAGGCCATCACATTCAGTAGAGATGTTGGCTGAACCGACGCTTTCGCGGGCAAGCCTCGCTCCTACAGGGATCGTGGAGGGTCACAGAAAGGGTGAACACCACCGATCCAATGTAGGAGCGAGGCTTGCCCGCGAAGAGGCCATCACATTCAGTAGAGATGCTGGCCGGACCGACGCTTTCGCGGGCAAGCCTCGCTCCTACAGGGATCGTGGAGGGACACAGAAAGGGTGAACACCACCGATCCAATGTAGGAGCAAGGCTTGCCCGCGAAGAGGCCGTCACATTCGGTGGAGATGTTGGCTGAACCGACGCTTTCGCGGGCAAGCCTCGCTCCTACAGGGATCGGGGAAGGACACAGAAAGGGTGAACACACCGATCCAATGTAGGAGCGAGGCTTGCCCGCGAAGAGGCCATCACATTCAGTAGAGATGTTGGCTGAACCGACGCCTTCGCGGGCAAGCCTCGCTCCTACAGTGGAAACGCAATCACACAAAGATCGACAGGGAGTCATCGATGTCATTCACAGAAACCGCAGCACGCCAGGGCGCTAACGATTACCGCGCGCCGACGCATCAAACTGAATCCTGGCTGGCACTGGCCGCCGGGATCGAGGATGAGGTGGCGCAATACTTCATGGTCAGTGCCCGGTGCGGCTGTTTCATGCAGGCGGCGCGCAGCCTCAATGTGCGGGCGACCCTGCTGCGCAAGCAACTGGCGCAACTGGAGGAGCGCTTGCAGCGGTCACTGTTCAGCTTCCAGGGCAGTGCCCTGACCCTCAGCCGCGAAGGCCAGCAGTTGCACGCGCAATTGGCCGCGCTGGCGCACGAACGCAAGTTACCAGTGGTGGAACAGCGCTCCATCCGCCTCGCCGTAGCCGAGTCGCTGCTGCATGACATCCTCGGCCGCGACCTGGTGTCGCTGCTGCGTCGCAACGCCAGCATCCGCCTGGAAATCATCTCCCTGGACAGCGAACTCGCCCTGCAAACCATCAGCGCCGATGTGGTGCTGTGGCTGGCCGCCGGGGTGTCGCCGGAACCGGGGCCGACGTTCGTGACCCATGAGCCGCAGCACCTCGCCCAACTGACCTACCTGCCGCACATCGCCAAGCGTTATTCCCGGGTCACGGCCCGGCCGGCCAGCGTCGATGACCTGGCGGATTTCATGTTGGTGCAACGTCAGCACGATCTGCAGATCGACAGTTTCCGGCCCTGGAACGAGTTGGTGGAACAACGCCTGGCCGGGGTGGTGAAGTTGCAATCCTACGAGCTGATGCTGGACATGATCCGCTGCAGCGCCTGCATCGGCCTGCTGCCCGGTTACATGAGCCGCTACGATCGCAGCCTCGTCGCGTTGCCGGGGTTGTTCAGCGAGCCGATGCAACATCAGGTGTGGCTGGCGGTGAATGCCGAGTCCGCGCACGTGACCGAAGTGCAGATGCTGGCGCAACTGATCCGCAACACCTTCGCCGAGCGGCGGGAGTGGTTTGAGACGTAAATCCATCCTGTCGCGCATCGACCCGTAGGAGCAAGGCTTGCCCGCGATGGCGTCCGTGAGATCGCTATCGCGGGCAAGCCTTGCTCCTACAGGGGGCATGTCAATCCAGCGGCCCCATCACCTGCCGATATTTCTCCACCCCTTGCGGTGTCTTGCGGGTCAGGCTGATCTCCAGGCCCATGGGGTTTTCCTTGCGATTGCCGCTCAACTTGCGCCAGCCCTTGTCCGCCTCCCAGACGCGCAACGTGGCGTCGCTGACGTCATTCAGCACCGCCACCCCATCCGTCGGTGCAGGCAACGGGTATTGGCTGCGCGCCGGGGCAATCGCCCGGTACAGCACGTCGCCCTTGAGCCACCAGCGCACCCGTTGCACCTCACCGTTGCCATCGGCTGACGCGCGAATCACATCCAGGCGAAAGCCTTTGCCTTCAGAGCTGCGCACGGTCAGCACGGGCGGGGCGTTGACCGGTTCATCTTCGTTGCCCGGCCGCACCGGTTCCGCCAGCTCGATGCCGGCGCGCAATGCAACGTCCCGCTCCATCTGGTTCAGCGCCCGCAGCAGCACCTGCGTCTGCTCGGTGCTGGCCTGCAAGTGCGCATCGGCGCGGGTCACGCTGTCGAGCCCGCGCCAGGCAATCAGGCTGACCACCGCCATCAGCATGATCGCGACCATCACTTCGATCAGGGTAAAACCTTGTTGGGCTTTCATTGCACGCTCACCTGGCCGGCGGCGCTGCGTTGCACGGCGATGCTGTTGAGGCCATCAGACAAGGTCAGTTGCAACGGCGGGTTGATCCACTCCGCGTTCAGCACGATCTTTTGCCGCACCTGCATTCCTGGTGTCTCCCAAGGCCGGGGCTTTAGCTGCGGATCATTGCTGAAGTGATCAACCCCCTGGCCGCTGTCATTGCGCCGACTGAAGCGAAAACCCTTGGCATCCGCGCGCCAGGTAATCGGCCGCCCATCGGCCCGGGCTTCGGCCTGGGCCACTTGCAGCAACTGCGCCACGCGCGCGGCATCCTTGCGCAACAGGTGCAGCGGGTCGGGCTTGATGCTCAGACTGATCGCCGCGCTGGCGATGCCGATGATCACCAGCACCACCATCAACTCGATCAGGGTAAAGCCGTGTTGTTTGAAGCCTTTCATCCGCTGCGCGCTCCTTTGCGTCGATTTTCATCGTGCACGGTGAAGATGATGAGTGTGTGAAATAAAAACGTGAACATTGCGCTGTAGGCTCGGGGCAGGGACTAAAAGGAGATTCAGCCCATGTCATTCACCGAACGGTTCAGCGCGCCGCAACTGGTTCAATCGATCGCCTTGCTCGCTGCGTTGGCTGGCGTCGTCACCTGGTCATCGTTGCTGCTGACCTCCGCCGAGTCGCGGACCCCGGACATTGCCCCGCAACAGCTCGCGGCCCGCAGCGACAACCCGGCGTTGCAGTGGTTTTCCAACCAGCCGGCAGCGGTCGAAATCAAGGTCAGCGGCGTGATGGCCGGCCGTCGCGGGGCGGTGGCGATTCTGAGCCTCAATGGCGGGGCCCCGCGCAGTTTTCTGGTCGGGGAAAGCCTCAGTCATGGGGTCAAAGTCGTCGCCATCGAAGGGGATGCGGTGGTGATCGAGCGGGGCGCAGAGAAAAGCCGCATAGAACTCAGCAAATTGCCCGATTCGCCGTTTTTGCCGGATTTGCTGAAGCGATAGATCATTTCCCCCCTGGCCGGCTCAACAAGGTATCGAGCCGCGCCAACGGCGGCGCTTCGCGGCTGCGATCGAACACCTGCAACCCGACCTGCAACAACCGCCCATTCTGCGCACTGCCGATAACCTGTTCGCAGCGCAGCAACAATCGCCCTTGATCACACTCAACCGCCCGCATTCCCGAAGGCAAGCGCCCCTCAAGGCGTAGCTCGGCGAGGCGACTCTGCGCCGCCAGCAAGGCAATCGAGCGGTCGCGCAGCAGGCCGTTGCTCTGGGTCATCAGCCCGGCCACGCGCACGGCGGCAGACATCGCCACGGCAATGATCGCCAGGGCCACCAGCACTTCGATCAGGGTAAAACCGGCTTGTCGGGGAGGGCGGCGCATCGGGCACTCGGGCAGATGGGAGAGCGTCGAGGCTAAGCCCCCGGGCTTGACCGCTTGACGACCAAAGCTCCCGAGGATTTTCAACGTCACTGACATATCTTCTTGCAACACTGCGCGTCGAATCGAATCAAGCCAGGGAATGACGAGATGGATATCGCGCACTGCAAAGCCTCCAGAACCAGCCGCCGTCGACATCATGGGCAGGGCGGTTTCACCTTGATCGAGATCATGGTCGTGGTGGTCATCCTCGGGATTCTCGCCGCCATGGTGGTGCCCAAGGTTCTGGACCGTCCGGATCAGGCTCGGGCCACCGCCGCCAAACAGGACATTGGCGGCTTGATGCAGGCGCTCAAGCTGTATCGCCTCGATCACGGCACTTACCCGAACATGACCCAGGGCCTGAAGGTGCTGGTGGAGCGCCCGGCGGACGCGAAAAACAGCAATTGGCGCTCGTACCTGGAACGCCTGCCGAATGACCCGTGGGGCCGGCCTTACAACTACTTGAATCCGGGCGCCAACGGTGAAGTCGACATCTTTTCCCTCGGCGCCGACGGCCAGCCTGATGGCGACGGCGTGAATGCCGATATCGGCTCCTGGCAGCTGTAAGGCCGGCATGAAAGCCTATTCGCTGACAGCAGCGAAGCAGCGCGGCATGGCGATCATCAGCGCCTTGCTGATCGCGGCGGTGGTGGCGGTGATCGCCGGGGGCATGCTGACGCGCCAGACCGTGTTCACCCGCAGCCTGGAAGCCGAACAGGCGCGGGTCCAGGGCGCCTGGGTGCTCGATGGCGGGATCGAAATCAGCCGCCAGTTGCTGCGGGATGCGCGCCAGCGTGATCCGCTGACCCGACGGGATCAGCCTTGGGCCCAACCCATCGTCACGAAGATTGCGACCCGCACCTTCGACGGCCACCTGGAAGACGAGCAGGGCAAGTTCAACCTGCGCAACCTGATCGCCAACGAACGGATCGATGACGAGCAACTGCGCAACTTCCAGCGTTTGTGCGAACTGATCGGGGTCAACTCGACCTTGAGCCAGCGCATCAGCCAACGGGTCATCGCGGCGTATCCGCGACTACTCAATCCCGGATTGGCCGACAAAGCCCCGGCCAGCAGCGGCCTCAACAGCGGTCGCGCCACCTCACCGAATGCCGTGCGCAAACCCGAAGCGGCCAAGCGCCCGATGTTGCGCAGCGTCGAGGATTTGCGCGGTGTCGAGGGCGTTACCGAGACGCTGCTGGCCAAGATCAGCCCCTTTATCACCATTCTGCCGGCCAATACCTGGCTCAACGGCAACACCGCCAGCGCCCAGGTGTTGGCGGCGTATGTGCCGGGGCTGTCGATCGAACGGGCCCAGGCCCTGGTCGCCGAGCGCGATGGCGGGCAGTGGTTTATCAATCGCGGGGACTTCGTCAATCGCCTGCGCATGCCTGAACTGGAGTTGACGACGATCAAGGTCGGCATCACCAGCGACTGGTTCCGGCTGCGTGGCCAGGCACGCAACGACCGTCAGCGGGTCAGCCTCGACGCGTTGTTGCGCCGAACCGAAGACCGTTTGCCCCAGGTGATCTGGTCGCGGGTGGGCGTATGAGCCAGTTGCGCGTTGCCTTGCCGCCCTTGGCGCAATTGACCCTCGACAGCGTCGTGACCTTCACCCGGATGGATCGCCAGGGTCAGGTCACGGCCGAGGGGCAGAGCACGTTGCTGCAACTGGGCGGCAACGGTAAAACCCCGGCCATCGCGTTTTTCCTGCATCCCCGGGACAGCCTGCTGGCGAGTATCGAGCTGCCGCTGCTGCCTCCGGCGAAAACCGCGGCGGCGGTGCAGTGCGCGGCGCAGTCGCTGATCCTTGGTGCCTGCGAGCAGATGCACATCGCCCACAGCCCGCGTGATGCCCAGGGCCGGGTGCATATCGCCTGGTTGTCGCGGCAATGGTTGAGCGAATTCGGCCAGTTGCTGCGCCTGGCGCGCTTGACCCTGCGCGGGGTGTACCCGGCCGCCTATGGGTTGCCGGTCAACAGCGCGGGGCTCTACGAGGAGCATTTGCTGGTGCGCCATAGCCTGGAGCATGCCGTGGTGCATCCGCATTTCGACGACGCCCTGAGCGATCTGTTGCTGGAAGCCGGCAGCGGTTTGCAGTGGCTTGGGGGCGCAGCACCGGAAGGAATGGCCAACCGTTTGCCCGAGACGCAACGCTGGACCGGCCCGTTGCCCGGTTGGGGCCTGCACGGCGGTGTGCAGCAACGCAGCACCAGTCAAGCGGGTTGGGGCAGGGCGGCGGCGTTTTGCGCGGTGGCGCTGGCGGTCTGGGTTCTGGGTCTGAACCTGTACGCCGCCCGTGAAGCGGCGCAGGGGCAACAGCTGAAGGCGCAGATGACGCAGCGGGTGAAACAGGCGTTTCCCGAGTTGCCGGTGATTCTCAACCCGCTGCAACAGGCTCGCCAGCAACTGACCGCGCGCCAGGCCAATGCGGCGACCGACGCCACCCAGCGTTTCGCCAGCCTGGTCCTGCAAGCGGGCAGCGGCATGCCGTTCATGGCCGGCAGCGTGCAAAGCCTGGTGTTCGAAAACGGTGAGCTGCAACTGACGCTGCTGGAGGATGCGCGGCGCAACACGTCCGACAAGACCTGGCAAACCGCACTGACCCAGGCTGGCATTGCGGTCCACGCGACTGATCAGGGTTGGACGTTGAGTCCGGCCATCGAATCAACCGCCAGTGAAGATGACACCCGCACTGGAGCCGACGATGAATAAGCAATCGCTGAGGCTGTTCCGTGCTCGATCACAGGTGTTTTGGCAAGCCCTGGCCCTGCGGGAAAAACGCATGGTCGCGGGCACGGCGCTGGTACTCGGCGGCCTGTTGACCTGGCTGCTGCTGATCCAGCCGCCGCTGAAAAAAATCGAGGCCTGGCAGGTCGAGACCCCCAAGCTGCGCTCGCAGAACGAAGCGCTGGAGCAGTTGCTGCGCGAAGTCGCCACGGCGCCGGCCGGGCAGAGCCTGGAACAGTCTCTGCACCAGGCGCTCGATGCCGGGGGCCTGGCCGGGCGCTACCAGTTGCAGGCACTGGACGCGGGCTGGCAGTTGACGTTCGAAGACGCCCCGGCCGATGCGGTGATCGGTTGGCTGGTGGGCAACCCGAGGCAGTTTTCTCTTGAAGTGGTCGAGGCTCGTTTGCAGCGTGGAGGCGAGGCCACGACCGATGACACGGCAGGCACTCTGTCGGGAACCGTTCGCATGGATCAGGCGCTGGGCGCTAAGGAAGCTTCATGAAGTGGTCAGGTTCCAACTATGTACGCAAGTCGGCCCGCAGCGCTGCGCCGTTTCTGTTGCTGGCGTTGGGAGCGTGCAGCAATACCGGACCGAATCCGCCGCCCTTGCTGGTGGACAGTGAGCTCGGCCGACCCCTGGCCAACACCCAGCGCAGCGGTGATGCACTGGTGGATCGGCAACGGGCCCAGACGCAGATCGAACAGCAACCGCGCCCACAGCACAAAATCTCCAATCCTGGCCGCAGCGGCGCGGCCAGTCGCGGGAGTACGCTGCCGGGCAATCCGCTGGGGGATCAGCCGGTCACCTTGAACTTCGTCGAGGCCGACATTCAAGCCGTGGTGCGGGCATTGTCCCGTTCCACCGGGCAGCAGTTTCTGGTCGACCCTCGGGTCAAGGGCAACCTGACCCTCGTGTCCGAAGGCCAGGTCCCGGCCCGTCAGGCCTATGACATGCTGCTGGCGGCCTTGCGCATGCAGGGCTTCAGCGTGGTCGATGTCGGCGGCGTCGCCCAGGTGGTGCCGGAGGCCGATGCCAAATTACTCGGCGGGCCGATCTACAGAGCCGACAAACCGGCCGGCAACGGCATGCTCACCCGCACCTTTCGCCTGCAATATGAAAACGCGGTGAACCTGATCCCGGTGCTGCGCCCGATCGTCTCGCCGAACAACCCGATCAACGCCTACCCCGGCAACAACACCATCGTGATCACCGACTACGCCGAGAACCTGACGCGGGTGGCGCAGATCATCGAAGGCATCGACACCCCGAGCGCCATCGACACCGATGTGGTGCAGATCCAGAACGGCATCGCGGTGGACATCGCCGGCATGGTCTCGGAACTGTTGGAGCAACCGGGCAACGACCCGACCCAGAAGATCTCGGTGATCGGCGACCCGCGCTCCAACGCGATCATCATTCGCGCCGGCAGCCCGGAGCGCACGGAGCTGGCGCGCAACCTGATCTACAAACTCGACAACGCCCAAAGCAACCCGAGCAACCTGCACGTGGTGTACCTGCGCAATGCCCAGGCGGCGAAACTGGCCCAGGCCCTGCGCGGTTTGCTCACCGGGGAAAGCGACAGCGGCGGCAGCGACTCCGCGCGTTCGGTGCTCAGTGCCATGGGCGGCGACAATGCCAGTGGTGGGCAGAACGGCCAGAGCCAGGGCAACACCAGCCAGACCTCGACCTCCGGCACCAGCACCAGCGGGGGCAACGGTTACGCCCAGGGCGCCAGCAGTTCGGGCACTCAAAGCGGTGCTCAGCAGGCCGACCAGAGCGTCGCTTTCAGCGCTGGCGGCGTGACCATCCAGGCGGACGCGACCACCAACACCTTGCTGATTTCCGCGCCGGACCCGCTGTACCGCAACCTGCGGGAAGTCATCGACATGCTCGACCAGCGTCGCGCCCAAGTGGTGATCGAAAGCCTGATCGTCGAAGTCGGCGAAGACGATGCCAATGAATTTGGCGTGCAGTGGCAGACCGGCAACCTGGCCGGCAACGGGGTGATTGGCGGGGCGAACCTGGGGGGCAGCGGCTTCAAGGCCGGCGGCAAGACCAGCGTCGACGTGTTGCCCGCGGGCTTGAGCGTCGGCTTCCTCAATGGCACCGTCGACATCCCCGGCATCGGCAAGGTCATGGACTTGAAAGTGCTGGCCCATGCGCTCAAGAGCAAGGGCGGCACCAATGTGCTGTCGACGCCGAACCTGCTGACCCTGGACAACGAAGCGGCGAGCATTTTCGTCGGGCAGACCATTCCGTTTGTCAGCGGCAGTTACGTGACCGGTGGTGGCGGCACCAGCAACAACCCATTCCAGACCGTGACCCGGGAAGAGGTCGGCTTGAAGCTCAACGTGCGCCCGCAAATTTCCGAGGGCGGCACGGTCAAGCTCGATATCTATCAGGAAGTCAGCAGCATCGACGAGCGCGCCTCCAACAGCGTGACCGCCGCGGGCATCGTCACTAACAAACGGGCGATCGACACCAGCATCCTGCTCGATGACGGGCAGATCATGGTCCTCGGCGGCTTGCTGCAAGACGGTTACAGCCAGAGCAATGACGCGGTGCCGTGGCTATCGAGCATCCCGGGGCTGGGCGCGCTGTTTCGCAACGAACGCCGGGCGACCACCAAGACCAACCTGATGGTGTTCCTGCGCCCGTACATCATTCGCGACAGTGGCGCCGGGCGCGCCATCACCCTCAACCGCTACGACTTCATGCGCCGCGCCCAGGGCGGGCTGCAACCGGAACGCAGCTGGGCGATGCCGGACATGCAAGCGCCGCAATTACCAGCGGCGGCCCAAGGCGTGCCGGCGGTGAGTACACAACCAAGGGCGACGATTCGGGCGGTGCCGACTGGCGCAGGGACAGTGCAATGATCCCCGTGGTGAAGGGACTTTATGTGGCGAGGGGGCTTGCCCCCGTTCGGCTTCGCAGCAGCCGCAATACCCATGCCTGCGGTGTATCAGGAGAAATGGGGGGGCGGGATTTGGGGCCGCTTCGCAGCCCAACGGGGGCAAGCCCCCTCGCCACAAGGATAGAGGGGCATTCACCATGAGTGCCTTGCCCTACGCCTGGGCCAAGGCCCAACGCATCCTGCTGCGCAATGCCGACGACGGCGCGGTGTTGACGGTGTGCCCTTCGACGCCAGGCTGGTCGATCAGCGAAGTGCATCGGCAGTTCGGCCCGGCGCGGTTGGAGCGGGTGCGCGATGAAGAGCTCGACGGCTTGCTCGCCAGTGCCTACGCCGACACCGGCAGCGCGGCGGCGGTGGTCGGGGCGGCGGAGAATGAGGTCGATCTGGATCGGCTGATGCAGGACATCCCGGAAATTACCGACCTGCTGGACACCCAGGACGGCGCGCCGGTGATCCGCATGATCAACGCCTTGCTCACCCAGGCGGCGCGGGACGAGGCCAGCGACATTCACATCGAACCCTACGAAAGCCATTCGGTGGTGCGCTACCGGGTCGACGGCACCCTGCGCGACGTGGTGTCGCCGCGCAAGGCGTTGCACGGGGCGCTGGTGTCGCGGATCAAGATCATGGCGCAACTCGACATCGCCGAAAAACGCCTGCCCCAGGACGGCCGTATCGCCTTGCGCGTGGCCGGGCGGCCGATTGATATTCGCGTGTCCACGGTGCCCACCGGTCACGGCGAGCGCGTGGTCATGCGCCTGCTCGACAAACAGGCCGGGCGCCTGCAACTGGAAACCCTCGGCATGGACCCGAAGGTACTGGCCAAACTCGACACCTTGATCCGCCAGCCCCACGGCATCGTGCTGGTGACCGGGCCCACGGGCAGCGGCAAAACCACCAGCCTCTATGCGGCGCTGGCACGGCTGGACGCCAGCACCAGCAACATCCTCACTGTCGAAGACCCGGTGGAATACGACTTGCCGGGCATCAGCCAGATCCAGGTCAACGCCAAGATCGACATGACCTTTGCCCTGGCCTTGCGCGCCATCCTGCGCCAGGACCCGGACATCATCATGATCGGTGAAATCCGCGACCTCGAAACCGCGCAAATCGCGGTGCAGGCCTCGCTCACCGGGCACCTGGTGCTGGCGACGCTGCACACCAACGATGCAGTGTCGGCGGTCAACCGTTTGATCGACATGGGCGTCGAGCCGTTTCTGCTGGCGTCGTCGATGCTTGGGGTGTTGGCGCAACGTTTGGTCCGACGCCTGTGCAATCACTGCAAACAGGAAGACCCGGCCACCCCGGGCACCTGGCGACCGGTCGGTTGCGCAGCCTGCAACCACACCGGCTACAGCGGCCGTACCGGCATTCATGAGTTGTTCTGCATCGACGACGACATCCGCACGCTGATCCACCAGGGCGCGGGCGAACAGGCGCTGCGGGCGGCGGCCCGTGAGGCGGGCATGTTCAGCATGCGCGAGGACGGCGAACGCTGGGTGAGCAGCGGCGCCACCGCGCCGGAAGAAATCCTTCGTGTTACACGGGACGCCTGATGAATCGCTACCGTTTTGAAGCCGCCGACGCCACGGGCAAGATCGAGGTCGGGCACCTGGAAGCCGACAGCCAGAGCGCGGCGTTCGGTGTGTTGCGCAGTCGCGGCCTGACCGCGTTGCTGGTGCAAATCGAAAACAACACGCCGGCCGGGTCGGGCGGTGGAATGTTCAGCGCCAAGCTCTCGGACAACGACCTGGCCTGGGCCACCCGGCAACTGGCAAGCCTGCTCGGCGCCAGCCTGCCGCTGGAGGCGGCGTTGAGCGCCACGGTGGAGCAAGCGGAAAAAACACACATCGCCCAGACCCTGAGCGCGGTGCGTGCCGATGTGCGCAGCGGCATGCGCCTGGCCGAGGCGTTGGCCGCGCGGCCCCGGGACTTTCCGGAAATCTACCGCGCATTGATTGCGGCGGGGGAAGAGTCCGGCGACCTGGCCCAGGTCATGGAACGGTTGGCCGACTACATCGAAGAACGCAACAACCTGCGGGGCAAGATCCTCACCGCATTCATCTATCCCGGGGTGGTCGGGCTGGTGTCGATCGCCATCGTGATCTTTCTCCTCAGCTACGTGGTGCCGCAGGTGGTCAGCGCGTTTTCCCAGGCCCGTCAGGACCTGCCGGGGCTGACCCTGGCGATGCTCAATGCCAGTGACTTTATTCGGGGTTGGGGCTGGTTGTGTTTCAGCGTCATGGCCGGCAGCTTCTGGGGCTGGCGCTTGTATTTGCGCAACCCGCAGGCGCGATTGAACTGGCACAGCCGCATCCTGCGCTTGCCATTGTTCGGGCGTTTTGTGTTGGGGTTGAACACCGCGCGGTTCGCCTCGACCCTGGCGATTCTCGGCGGTGCCGGGGTGCCATTGTTGCGGGCGCTGGAAGCGGCGCGCCAGACCCTGTCCAACGACCGCCTGAGCCTGAGTGTCAACGATGCCACGGCCAAGGTTCGCGAAGGGGTCAACCTGGCGGCGGCGTTGCGCGTCGAGAAAGTCTTCCCGCCGGTGCTGATCCACCTGATCGCCAGCGGCGAGAAAACCGGCTCGCTGCCACCGATGCTCGAACGCGCCGCGCAAACCCTGTCCCGGGACATCGAGCGCCGGGCCATGGGCATGACCGCGTTGCTCGAACCCTTGATGATCGTGGTCATGGGCGCGGTGGTGCTGGTGATTGTGATGGCGGTGTTGTTGCCGATCATCGAGATCAACCAACTGGTGCAGTAACGCGCTCGATGAGCACGGCTGTACAAGACAACCCGCGCTTCACTCCCTAGATTCACCCTTTGCCTGCCTGCTTTGAAATAGGCCTGTTGCGCACGGCGCAATGCTGTGTTGCGCCGCGGCCCGATTTCGCCATGGGCGAGCGTTGCGTAACGTGCTCGCCAGGCCGTATCGCACAAGCACACGACGCAAGGGGAAGACGATGGAGCGCAAGACGCTTTATGGCGCAGGACTGTTGGTGGTGGTCGCCGGGCTGGTGTTTTGTGGCGTGATGATGTGGCGGCCCGCCATTGCCCCGCTGACGCAACCCGCCGTCAGCGACAAGCTCAGTGCCAGCCGAGGCGCTCGGGTGGTGGAGCAGGGCGATTGTGCCGTCTGCCACACGCGCCCCGGCGGCGCGTACATGGCTGGCGGGTTGCCGCTGGTAACGCCGTTCGGCACGTTGTACACCACCAACATCACCCCGGATCGTGACACCGGCATTGGCCTGTGGTCCGAATCCGCTTTCACCCGGGCGATGCGCAAAGGCATTGCCCGGGATGGGCATTTTCTCTACCCGGCATTCCCCTACGTGCATTACCGTAAGATGACCGATCAAGACATCGCCGATGCCTATGCCTTTCTCATGAGCGTCGATCCGGTGCACGCGGTGGCGCCGGACAATCACATGATGTTCCCGATGAATTTCCGGCCCTTGGTGTCGTTCTGGAATCTGCTGTTCCTGCACGGCGACCCGCCCCGGGATGATCCGGCGCAATCACCTGCATGGAACCGTGGACGTTACCTGGTGGACGGCGCCGGGCATTGCTCCTCCTGCCATTCGCCGCTCAATTTGATAGGTGGCGAGAAGGGCAGCGAGCTGCTCAACGGCGGCCTCGTCGATGGCTGGCATGCACCGCCCCTCAATGGCATGGCGACGGCCGCGAACCCCTGGAACCAGACACAACTGGTCGCCTACCTGCGTGGCGAGGTCGCCAGCGAACATGGTGGTGCGGCGGGGCCGATGCTGCCGGTGAGTTTGAGCCTGGCGCAAGTCCCGGTCGACGACGTCAAGGCCATCGCCGATTACCTGTTGAGTGTGCAACGCACTGCCGAGGCGCCGCAGCCGTGCCAAACCCTGAAGCCAGAAGCGCCACAGGCCAGTGCAGGCGCCGCAATCTTTGCCGGCGCCTGTGCCAGTTGCCACGGTGCCGGCGCACCGATGCGCGCGGTCGATAGCCGGCCCGGCCTGGCGATGACCTCGGCGTTGCAGGCGGACGATCCGCGCAACCTGATCAAGACCGTGCTCGAAGGCATTCCCTTGTCCACGGGCACCACCAGCCATTACATGCCCGCATTCGCCGACAGCCTGGACGATGCTCATCTGGTGGCCCTCGCGCAGTACTTGCGCGGGCAAAGCTGTGCGAACCGGCCTTGGGCCGATCTGGGCAAAACCGTCACCACCATTCGCAGCGAAGGCCAACCGAAATGATTACCCTGAACGTCAACGGTGCCGATCATCATCTGGACATCGACCCGGACATGCCGCTGCTCTACGCGCTGCGCAATCATCTGCAACTCAATGGCGCCAAATATGGCTGCGGCCTCGGGCAGTGCGGCGCCTGCACGGTGATGCTCGGTGACAAACCGGTGTTCTCGTGTCTGGTGCCAGCGATTGTCGCGACGGGGAAACCGGTGCGCACGGTCGAAAGCCTGGGCAGTGCCGATGAACCCGGCCCGCTGCAAAAAGCCTTTATCGATCAGCAAGCGGCACAGTGCGGTTACTGCATCGCCGGGATGATCATGCGCGCCCAGGCTTTGCTGGAAGTAAACCCCACACCGGACGAGCAGCAGATTCGCGAGCACATGGCGCCCAACCTGTGCCGTTGCGGCACCCATGTGCGGATTCTCGCGGCGATCAAAGCCGTCGTCGCCAGTGAGGTGAAACCATGAAAAACCCGGCGGATGCTTTTGATCCGAGTCGCCGTTCCTTCCTCATCAACGGGGCGCTGGTGGTGGGTTTCGCCCTGGTGCCGGGGGCTCGCCACGCCTTTGCCGACACCGAGGTCGATACCCTGGGCACCACCGTGCTGGCGCCGGATCTGCCGGGCAGCCTCAGGACCAATCCGTATCTGGATGCCTGGATTCGTATCGATGCCCAGGACGGCATCACGGTCTACACCGGCAAGGTCGAACTGGGTACCGGGGTCAAGACCGCGCTGTTGCAGATTGCGGCCGAACGGCTGGAGGTTGTGCCGGCGTCGATTCGCTTTCTCACCGCGGACACGGCGCTGACGCCGAACGAAGGGTATACGGCGGGCAGCCACTCGATCTTCGACAGTGGCACGGCGCTGTTCAACGCGGCGGCTCAAGTGCGTCAATTGCTGCTGGAGTCGGCGGCGCGACAGTGGCAGCAGGAGGTGAGCACACTGCGCACCCGCGATGCCGTGATCCACGGTGCTGGCGGGCAGTCGATGAGCTATGTGCAGGCCGTTGCGGGCGTGCAATTACACCGTTACGCGGTGGCCAGTTCGCCGCTCAAGGCTGCGGATCAGTTCACCCAGATCGGCCATTCGCTGCCGCGTCTCGATATTCCGGGCAAGGTCAGCGGCGGTGCCAGTTACGTGCAGGACATGCGCCTGCCCGGCATGTTGCACGCACGGGTGATTCGCCCGCCGCGTCGGGGCAGCCAGTTACTGGACATCGATCAGGGCGCCATCGAGCAGATGCCGGGAGTGGTGAAACTGCTGCGCAATGGCAGCTACCTCGCAGTGGTCGCCCAGGATGAATGGCAGGCGATCAAGGCCATGCGTTCCGGCTACGCCAGTGCACGCTGGACCGAGGGCAATCCGCTGCCGGACTCGCAACACATCCACGAGTTGCTGACCCAGTTGCCGTCACGGCGTTATCCGGTGAGCAACAAAGGCGCGGTCACTCAGGCGTCCGGGCCGGTGTACAAGGCGCGGGTGACCAAGCAATACCTGATGCACGGCTCTATTGGTCCGTCCTGTGCGGTGGCGCTGTTCGAGGCCGGCGGGTTGACGGTCTGGACTCACACTCAGGGCGTTTACCCGTTGCGCGCCGGTATTGCGCAACTGCTGGGCCTGGCCCCGGAAAAGGTTCGCTGCATCCATGTCGAGGGCGCCGGTTGCTACGGGCATAACGGCGCCGACGATGCCGCTGCCGACGCCGCGTTGATCGCCATGGCCGTGCCGGGTAAACCGGTGCGGGTGCAATGGATGCGCGAGCAGGAAAACCTCTGGGAACCCTACAGCTCGGCGATGCTGACCGAACTTGAAGCCGGGCTGGACGCCAGCGGCAAGTTGCAGAACTGGAGCTACGAACTCTGGACCACGCCCCACAATGAACGCATCGTCAACGCCGGGCGACTACTGCCGGCGTGGCTGTTGGCCAAACCCTTTGCCCCGGCACCCTCGGTGCCCATCGCCCAACCGGAAGGCGATGGCGATCGCAACGCAGTACCGCTCTACGACATCCCCAACAGCCAGATCAACATGAACTTCCTGCTGCAGATGCCCTTCAGAACATCGGCCATGCGCTCCCTGGGCGCGCACATCAATGTGTTTGCCATCGAAGCGGCGATGGATGAACTGGCGGCGCGATCGGGGCAGGATCCGCTGCAATTTCGCTTGCAGCATTTGACCGATCCCCGGGCCCAGGCTGTGATCAAGCGAGTGGCACAGGCATTCGCCTGGCCCCACAAGGCACCCGGGCCGGGGAGTGGCATCGGCTTCGCCTTCGCCCGCTACAAGAACATCATGGGTTACTGCGCCATTGCCGTGCAGTTGCACGTGCAGCGCCAGACCGGTGAAGTGGTGATCGACCGGGTGGTGACGGCGGTGGATGTGGGACAAATCGTCAGCCCGGATGGCCTGCGCAATCAGGTCGAAGGCGGGATCATCCAGTCGGCCAGTTGGACCCTGTATGAGCAGGTGGAATACGATCCGCAAGGTGTGCGCAGCTACGACTGGAGCGGTTACCCGATCATCCGTTTCCCGGCGCTGCCGCGTCAGGTCGATGTGCATTTGCTCGATCAGCCGGGTGAGGCCTTTCTCGGGGCGGCGGAAATTGTGCAAGGACCGATGGCGGCGGCGCTCGGCAACGCCATGGCCGACGCCACGGGCCAGCGTTTGCTGCACTTGCCTTTGGCCCGCAAGGGTTGGCACGAAGTACTGCGCGCATAACCCCCCTGCAAGAGGGTTGCGGTGAACCCATTAAGGAATGTCATGGACAAGCTGCTCGCAATGAAGATGTTCGTCCAGGCCGTAGACGCCAGGGGCTTCTCGTCCGCCGCCCGACAACTGGGCCTGGCGACGTCGTCCGTGACGCGGATGGTGGATGGGCTGGAGGCAGAATTGGGCACGGTGTTGCTTAACCGCTCCACCCGCCAAGTGACCTTGACCGACGCGGGCAGCGCTTACTATCGCAACGCGCGGGATATCTTGAACGCCGTGGCCGATGCTGACGCGGCGATCTCGGACCGGGGTGAGGAGCCCGCCGGACAATTGCGCATCTCGGTGCCGGTGGCTTTCGGCCGATGCCTGATCGCGCCGCACATCGCCACGCTGCTGGAGCGCTACCCGAAACTGGTGCTGGAGATGATCCTGTCGGATGAAATCGTCGACCTGCTGGGGGAGCGCATCGACCTGTCGATCCGCCTGGGCTCGGCAGCACCGATGGACGCGTTGATCAGCCGTCCCGTGGGGGCCTTTCGGCGTCGGGTGGTGGCCAGTGTCGGTTACCTTGATGCCGCCGGTTTTCCCGACCAGCCCATGGACCTCTTGCGCCATAAATGCCTGTGCTTCAGTTATGGCCTGCAACCACAGTACTGGACCTTTTTGGAGGCGGGGCAGGAGGTTCGCGTCCCGGTGGAAGGCCCGTTCAAGAGCAACAATGCCGAGGTCTTGCGCGAAGTGGTGCTGGGTGGCGGCGGGGTGGCGCTGTTGCCGGACTGGCTGGTTGACGAGGACATTCGTTGCGGGCGTCTGACGTCCCTGTTCGATGAGTTCGTGGTCAATCCCAATAGCGCCAGTTCGGCCATTTGCGCGCTGTACCTGCCCAATCACCGGGGCTCGAAACGGATCAACGCGTTTATTGATTTCCTCATCGAGTTGCTGCGGCGCGAGGGTGAATGACCCTGCGTTGCGTTTTGCGCAACGGGACATTGCGCGGGCGGTGGATTCTCTGAAAAGCCCAGGGTGACTACCTTGGGCGCCACAGACCTTCCACCCTTGAGACCGCCATGAACCCCAAGACCTCCCAGCGTGCCCACTTGTTTAGCCCACTCAAACTCGGCCAACTGAGCCTCGACCACCGCGTCGCCATGGCGCCCCTGACCCGTTCCCGGGCCGGCCAGCCCGGCAATGTACCGACGCCGATGAACGTCGAGTATTACCGTCAACGGGCCAGCGCCGCGTTGATCATCAGCGAGGCGACGCAAATTTCCCAGCAGGGCCAGGGCTATGCCTGGACGCCGGGTATCCACACCGACGCGCAGATCCGTGGCTGGAAAGCGGTCAGCGATGCGGTCCACGGCGAAGGCGGGCGCATGTTCCTGCAGCTGTGGCATGTGGGGCGAGTGTCGCACCCGGTGTTTCAGCCTGACGGTGGCCTGCCTGTGGCGCCGACCGCGCAACCGGTCCCCGGCAAGACCTTCATCCTCAATGAGCGGGGCGAAGGGGTCTGGGGCGATGTGCCGGTGCCGCAGGAGCTGGATGTTGCGGGTATCGAAGCGATCATCGCCGATTACCGCCAGGCTGCGCGCAATGCCTTGCTGGCGGGCATGGACGGCGTGGAAATCCATGCGGGCAATGGCTACCTGCTCGATCAGTTCATCAACAGCGCCAGCAACCAGCGCAGTGACAGCTATGGCGGCAGTATCGAAAACCGCGCGCGGCTGTTGCTTGAAGTCGTGGCGGCGGTGATCGAGGAAGTCGGGGCCGACCGCGTGGCGGTGCGCCTCACGCCGATGGGCCGCTTCATGGGCATGGGCGACGACACCCCGGAGCAGACCTTTGGCTACATCGTGTCCCGGCTCAATGAGTGGAACCTGGCGTACCTGCACCTGGTAGAACCGATGATGGTTGGTACCGTGCTGGATGAAGACACTGACCCACGCTGGGACGCGATCATCAAGCAACTGCGCCGGACGTTCAGCGGCGTGCTGATGCTGGCGGGCGGTTACAACGGCGACACCGCCGAGCAGGCCATCGCCGAGGGTCGCGCCGACCTGATTGCGTTCGGTCGCCCGTTCATTGCCAACCCGGATCTGCCGGCGCGCCTGCGGGACCGCACCGAGCTCAACCCGGCGGACGGTGCGAGCTTCTTTGGCGGTGATGCCAAGGGCTACATCGACTATCCCGCATTGGCGTAACCCGCGGGCAAAAATTGTTTCCACACTTTTATCAGCACCCGAGCGCTGGCTGAGCCATCCTCGGGTTCGCTGTTCTGTCATACGAAACCGTCCATCAACGACTGACCGTGGGCTCCAGCCGAGCTGACAGAACCCGGTCGAAAACCATCGCTGAAACGCCCGCCATACCCTGCGCAAACACCCGAGAAATTCTGCAAAAAACCCACGCCCGGCACCCGAGGTTTTTTCCTCTATCTGTCACTGGAAGCTGCGAACTTCTAACCCATGGCCTCACCCCGGACGACCTTCAGAGCAAGGCGAAGATTTGAGCGCCATGGCGTTATTAACGAGCACATCACACCCACGTATGAACACGACGAAAGGAGCTTCTTCATGTTTAAGCGCACTATGATCGCAGCCTCGTTGGCTGTTGCCGCACTGGCTTCCGCCCAATCCATGGCCGCTGTTGTCGGTGGCGGTGCAACCCTGCCGGAAAACCTCTACAACGGCACCTCGACCCTGCCACGCCTGCTGCCGACTGACTTCAGCTACACCGGTGTCGGCAGCGGCGCCGGCAAGACCGCTTTCCTGACCAACGCCCCGGCTTCGATCAACCAGCCTGCCGGCACCCCGGTGGATTTCGCCGGTAGCGACTCGGTGCTCAGCGCCACTGAACTGACCAACTACAACAACGCCAATGGCGCCGCGTTCGGCAAGCTGATCCAGGTGCCATCCGTGGGCACTTCGGTGACCATTCCATACAAACGTACCGGCGTGACGTCCCTGCAATTGACCGGCGCTCAGTTGTGCAACGTGTTCTCCGGCACCACCACGACCTGGGGCCAGTTGCTGGGCACGGCTGACACCACCGTGATCAAGGTGATCTACCGTTCCGGTTCCAGCGGTACCACTGAACTGTTGTCGCGCTTCCTCAACGATTCGTGCCCACTCAAGTTCGGCGTCAGCGGCACGTTCACTACCGCCAACATCGGTGCCGAGCCTGCCAACTGGCAAGCCGTGGCCACCAGTGCTGACGTCGTAGCCGCTGTAAACGCCAACGATGGCGCAATCGGTTATGTCAGCCCTGACTATGTCAACGCCAACAGCGCTGCCGTGGTCGCTCGCGTCAGCAAGCTGCCACTGGCTGCCGGCGTTGCCGCACCACTGCCGAACGCAACCAACACCCGCACCGCTTTGGGCACGGCACTCGCGCCGTCCACCAAGGCCGATCGCGCCAACCCGTTGAAGTGGGTACCTACTTTCGGTAGCGCTGCCACTGATACCGCTGTTCCAACCACGGGCTACCCAATCGTGGGCTACACCAACTTGCTCGTTGGCCAGTGCTACGCCACTGCCGCCGATGCCACCGCCGTGCGCAATTTCCTCAATGACCTGTACACCGGCACCAAGGCCTCTGTGATTGCCCAGCACTCCTTCGTCAGCCTGCCAACCGCGTTCGCTGCCGAAGTCAAGAAAACCTTCCTGGACGACACCTACGCCGAAGGCCTGAACATCGCCAACGTCAGCGTCTGCAACGGTGTTGGTCGTCCATAACCCAAGCGCCTGAAGTGACGTCGCCAAGGATCGGCGATGGCAATAACAATCGGCAGCGGCCTGTACGGCGCTGCCGATTTTTGCGTGGTGTGGCCCTGCCTTATCCCACCTATGTGAACTTTGCATGACAAGCGTTCGGTCCTGAGCCGCGCCAACTGCCTTATCCCATATCAGCAACGCCCGCCGTTGCAGCAGCCTGTTTCGAGAATTGCAAAAGGAAGAGTAGTGATGCCTCGCGGTAAAACCACGCCTGATCTGAATGTCCCTGTGCGCTCGATGGAGCACCCGCTGTTGCGCTTGAAACCCTTGGCCCAGGCCATTGCGTTGCTGATGATCGCCGGCAGTGCCGACGCGGCCACGGCGTTCAGTTCCAGTTGGTTCGCCGCCAAGGGCGCTGCCCAGGCCAGTGGTGCTGCACGGCCCGGTGGCCTGGTGCCCGGCGGGCCGCCACCGCTGGCGCAACAGCAACGGGTCAATCAGCAGCTGAAGCGCTCGATCGATAACTTGAACAACACCGTGGCCGCGATTGCCGCGCAACAAGCGGCACAGGCAGCCGGGCGTCAATTTGCCCTGGGTCAGCCGCAGAGTGTGCCCAACGGTCTGGGCGAGGGTGGCCTGAAGGTCGACGAGAATCCGCTGACCCGTGGCTGGACCAACGCCACCGGGCCGCGACAGACTCAGGCCGACGGCAAGACCACCGTGCGCATCGAGCAGACCGCCGACAAGGCGATCCTCAACTGGGAAACCTTCAACGTCGGGCGCGATACCACGGTCGAGTTCGGCCAGCAGGCGAACTGGGCGGTGCTCAATCGGGTCAACGACCCGAACGCCCGCGCCAGTGTGATAGCCGGTCAGATCAATGCACCGGGCACGGTGATGCTGGTCAACCGCAACGGCATCGTGTTCAGCGGCAGCAGCCAGGTCAACGTGCGCAATCTGGTGGCCGCCGCCGCGACCATCAGCGATGACCAGTTCAGCAAAAATGGCCTGTACGTGGACACCAACGGCACCCAGCCAACCTTTCGCGATGCGTTCGGCAAGGTCGAGGTGCAGCGCGGCGCCGTGCTGCAAACCCTGCCGGCCGGTTCGTCGACGGATTCCGGTGGTTACGCCTTGTTGCTCGGCAGCGACGTGCACAACGATGGCTCCCTCGTTACCGCAAAAGGCCAGACGACCCTGGCGGCGGGCGACAGTTTTTACATTCGCCGTGGCACGGGCACCGCAGGCAACCAGCAATCAACCACGCGCGGTAATGAAGTGGCCACCAGCCTCAAGACCGGTAGCCTGGCCGGTACGGTGATCAACAGCGGGATCATCCAGGCGGCGACCGGTGACATCACCCTCACCGGGCATCAGATCCGGCAAAACGGCGTGCTGCTGGCCAGCACCTCGGCGGACACTCGCGGCACTGTTCATTTGCTCAATGCTGCCAGCGACATCACCGGCAGCGTGACCCTGGGTCAGGGCAGTGTCAGCACCATTTTGCTGGAGCAAGGTTCCTCGGCGCTGGACAGCCAGCGTCAAGCGGCGCTCGACAACCTCAACGGTCTACTGCCGAACAACGCCACCGGGCGTTTCGACAACCTGAGCAAAATTGCCGACCGCACCGACCAGTCGCGTGTAGAGATCGTCAGCGGTGGCACCGTGGACTTCCAGGGCGGTTCGATGGTGCTGGCCAACGGCGGTCAGGTCGCGGTCAGCGCCGGTCAGCGCAGCCTGGTCCGCGATGGCGCGATCATCGATGTGTCCGGTGGTATCGGCGTCAAAGTGGCGATGGAATCCAACAGCATCAAGGTCAACATTCAGGGCAACGAACAGCGCGATGCGTCAGGCAATCGCGAGGGTGGGGCGCTCAATAGCACCGATGTCTGGGTCGACGTGCGCGACCTGGTGCATGTGGCGGCCGGGGTCAATGGCTACGCCAACGACCGCTGGTACACCGCCGGCGGTTTGCTGGAAGTCGGCGGCTACCTCGGCACTCGGGGTCACGACATCGGTGAGTGGATGGCCCAGGGCGGGACCCTGGCGTTTACCGGCAACGACCTGGTGACGCAAAAAGGCTCGCTGATTAACGTGTCGGGCGGCACCTTCGATGTGCAGAGCGGTTACATCAAGCAGAGCTGGCTACGCGGTGCCGACGGGCGTTTGCATGAGGTGTCCAAGGCTCCCGGAGATCTGCTCTACACCGGCGTCTACAAAGGGTTTGAGGACCATAGCGAACGCTGGGGCCAGACCGATTATTACTACAATCCGCTGATTGCTCCGCGCCAGCGTTACGAAAGCGGCTACACCGTGGGCCGCGATGCCGGGCAACTGATCGTCGCGACGAAAAACGCCGTGCTCGACGGGGAACTGCTGGGCAAGACCTTTCAGGGCGACCACCAGTCCCAGGCGCCGGTGGCCGGGCTCGACGGTTATCAGCAATCCCAGAACAGTACCGCCCGTGGCGCACAATTGGTCATCGGCAGCTATGTGCCGCGTTACCTGAAAACCGCCGGCACCCTGAACTATCAATTGGGCGCGGTGCTGGACAAGGTCACCCTCGGCGACGAACAAGGCCCGGACAGTCAGGCCATCGGCCTCAACGATGGGGTAGCCGAGGGCCGTAAAGGCAGCCTGTCGCTGAACAGCAACGTGCTCAATGACTTCGAACTGGGCGCGATAAAAGTCGCCGCCAAGGACCGGATTGTGGTCGACGGCGCCGTGCAAGTGACCCCCGGTGGCGACATTACCCTGTACGGCCCGCGCATTGACGTCAATGCCGACCTGACCGCGCACAGTGGCAGCATTCGCGTAGGTAACGTGCTGACGCAACTGAGCGACAGTGTGATCCAGGACACCTTGCTCGCTGCACCCGCCGGCGGCCGTGCGTCCGTGGTGGTGGCCAAGGGCGTCACGCTGGATGCCAGCGGCGTGTGGCGTAATCAATCTCAGAGCGCTGTGGAAAGCGAAGGGGTGGCCTGGCGCTCGGGCGGTCTGGTGTCATTGCGCAGCAGTGATGACTTGACCCTGGAGCAGGGCAGTCGGATTGATGTGTCGTCGGGCGCGACCTTGCTCAGCAACAACACATTGCTCGGTGGTCGCGGCGGCGACATTACCCTGGCGGCGAATGCGACCGCCGCGAGCGCGCTGGACAACGCCGACGCCATTGGGCAATTGCGGCTCGGCGCGGAACTGGCGGGCTATGGCGTCGACGGTGCCGGCCTTCTGGACATCCTGACCAGCAAGGTGCAAATCGGCCACCCGGCCGGTTCGGTGGAGGATGGCACCCTGGTGCTGGCGGCGGATTTCTTCAACAAGGGTTTCGCCCAGTACAAGGTGACCGGCAGCCAGGGCATGACGGTGCTGGCGGGTGCCGAGGTCGATGTGAGTCGCCCGGTGTATCACCTGCGCCCGGATGCGCAAGGCACCGGCGGTTCGTCGGTGGCGCAGTTTCTGCAAGTCTGGACGCCGGCGTTGTATCAGGAAGATCCGGTCAAGGGCGTGTTGACTCAACGCGGTGGTGCAGGCTTGAGTTTGAACGCCGGTACGCTGCTGTCGCCCCTGGCAGACCGGCCCAACGTCGGTCTGATGGTGGAAGAGGGCGCGGTACTGAGCGTCGATCCGGGCCAGGCGATCAACCTCGCCAGTATCGGCCAGTTGACTGTCAACGGTCAGCTCAAGGCTTGGGGCGGCTCGGTAAGCCTGAGCCAGATTAACCCGGTCATCATTGATGCGGGTCTGGACGAGGCGGCGCACCAGCGTTCGATCCGCGTGGGCAGCAGCGGCCTGATCGACGTGTCGGCGCGGGCAGTCACGGCGACCGATTCCCAGGGCCGACGTTACGGCCGCGTGGGGGCGGGCGGCAGCATTGTCATCGGCAGTGAAATCAACGCCGACGGGGGCACCGCCAAGGCGCCGGATTTGTTCGTGGTGCTGGAACAGGGCTCACGATTGTTGGCCAACGGTGCGCAGGCGCAACTGGATATTCGAGGCCAGGGACCACAGTCAATCGCCGGTGCCGGGGGCAAGATCGCCTTGAGCTCCAACAACGGCCTGATCATCGACGGCCAACTCAACGCGGCGGCGGGTGGTGCCGGCGTGGCGGGCGGCAGTCTGTCGGTGGCGCTGGAAACCGGGTTGTACCTCAATAAAACGATCGACAACGGCGTACGCGCTCCACGGGAACTGATCCTGTCCCAAGGGCCTGGTGCTGCCGCCGATCCATCGGCGCCGTTACCCTATGGGCAGGGGCGTCTGGACGTGCAGCGCGTTGTCGATGGCGGTTTCGACAACCTGTCGCTGTTGAGTAACGGCATCCTTTCGTTTGACGGCGATGTGAACCTCAACCTCAAACAAAGCTTGAGTCTGTATGCCGGCTCGTTGGCGCTGGCAGAAAACGCCGCCAGCAACAGTCGCGTGTCGTTGGACGCGCCGTACTTGCGCCTGGCGGGGGCAGCGGCCATCGGTACGGACGTCGCCACTCGGCCGACCGTGAAAGATGGATTGTCTACCCGCGAGAGTCAGGCGCAGTTGCTGTTAAGTGCTGACCTGCTGGATGTGCGCGATGAGGTGACGTTCGGCGCCCATGGTGAGCTGAAGCAAAACTCCGGGCCAAGTGTCCTGGTGGATCGTCGCGGCTTCGCGCAAACCACCTTGCGCAGCGCCGGGGACTTGCGCTTCCTCGGTGCCTCGGCACTCAACGCCGGGGGGGTGACCGTGCTGCAAAGCAACGCCGACCTCAACTTGCTGGCCGCGCAGCTTTACCCGGTCACTGGTGCCAGGGCAAAAGCCCAGACCACCAACCGGTCGACCCTGACCATCGGCCGGACCACCGACACGGCACCCGCCGTGCCGTATTCGGCATTTGGCCAGTTAAGTTTCGACGGCGGCGATATTCAACAAGGCGGGGTGGTCAGGGCGCCGTTCGGCCTGTTGACCCTGGGGGCCGAGACCAACGTACTGCAATCCTTGTCGTTCCTGCCCGGCAGCCTCACTTCAGTCAGCGGCAATGGCTTGTTGATGCCGTATGGCGGCACGATCGACGGCCTGACCTACCAATACAACGGCAAAACCGTCGAGTTGACCGGGGTGGGTGGCAGCGCTGGGAACAGCATATTGACCATGGGCATTTCAGTGAAAAGCCCACAGGTCGATGTGCAGGAGGGGGCGGTGCTGGATCTGTCCGGTGGCGGTGAATTGACCGGCGCCGGGTTCATTTCCGGCCGGGGCGGTTCCACGGATGCCCGTTACAACCCGTTGGTGCAAAACGGCGCTGATGGCCGCTTTACGTTGCCGGGGCTGTCGAGCAACCCGGTGTACGCCATCGTGCCGGGTAATGCGTCGGTCTATGCGCCGCTGGCGGGTGAGCGCGGGGTGCGCGACCCGGTCATCGGCCAGCGCATCACCCTCGATGCCGGGGTGCCGGGGTTGCCGGCCGGTACCTACACCTTGATGCCAGCCAGTTATGCGCTGTTACCCGGCGCGTTCCGTGTCGAACTCAATGGTCTGGCCAGCGCCGGTACCTTGAGCAAGAGCCTGGCCATGCGCAACGGTTCATGGGCCACCTCGGGCCGCTTGTCGATCGCCAATACCGGGATTGCCGATCCATTATCCGGCCAGGTGATTGTCACCTCGGGCGATGTGCTGCGTCGTTACTCGCAGTACAACGAAACGGGCTACGCCGCGTTTGCCAAGGCCGATGCCGCGCTCAAGGGGGTGCCACGGCCAACGATCGAGGCTGACGGCAAGACCTTGTTGCTCAGCTATGACGCCGCCAACGCTGGCCCTGCGCAGACCTTGAGTTTCAAGGGGCGCGCCGACTTTACGCCGGGCAAGGATGGGTTGGGAGGTAGCGTCGCAATCATCAGCGGTGGCAGCGGTTCGCTTGAAGTGTTGGCTGCGGGGCAAGCGGCAACGCAGGACTTCACCGGGGTTTCGATCTACGACAGTGAATTGAATGCGCTCAAGGCGCCGCGACTGGCCGTCGGTGCGGTGCCGGGTGTGAGATACGGCCAGGGTGGCAATCTGGTGACGTTCGATGCCAAGTTGCAGAATGTTTACCTGCGACAAGGGGCGACTTTAAAAGCAGGGGAAGTGTTCCTGGTGGCGAACGCTAAAACCGGTGACGGTATTGTCATCGAGCAGGGCGCGGGCATTAACACCTTGGGGCAGGGCAAGGCTGCGTACGATTCACGCAGTGGTTTCATTTATGACCCAGGTACTAATGGCCTGTTGGCGGTGTCGAACGGCTGGCTTGACATGCTCCCGCCCACCGCGGCACCGGGTTCCTTTACGGGCCCCAGTCCGGTCCGGATCGGCCTGTGCACGTCACTGGCCTGCACCGGCACCACGCAGCTGTACTCCGAGGGTTCGATCACCGTTGCCACCGACAACACCTTCAGCCTGGATGACTCGGTGCGCTTCGGCACGCGCAACCTGATCCTGGCGGTGGGCGGGGTCAACATCGGTTCGGCCCAGGCGTTGGCCGCCGCGCAACAACGCAACGCCTTGCCCCAGGGCCTGACGCTGAATCAGCAAGTGCTCGACCGGTTGTTGCTGGGTGACACCAGCAAAGGCGCGCCGGCCCTGGAAAACCTGGTGCTCAATGCCCGGGATTCGGTGAATTTCTACGACAGCGTCGACCTCAGTACCCTCGACCAGAACGGCCAGTCGCGCTTGCAGCGCCTGGTGCTCGGCACCCCGGCTATCTACGGTTATGGCGCGGCGGGTGACCGGGCGACGATTCGTACCGGCACCCTGGTATGGAACGGCACCACGACGTCGCCAGCAGCCCCGATTGCCAATGGCGCGGGTACCGGCAGCGGTCTGCTGGATATCCTGGTCGATACCCTGGAGTTCGGTTACGGGCCGAGTAGCCAGGCTAACAACGACGACGGCCAGCGTCTGACCCTGGGTTTCAATCAGGTCAATCTCACCGCGACCCAGCGCATCACCGCCAACCATACCGGTGGCTTGCGCGTCTATCAGAAACAGGGTGATTACGTCGCGGGCAGCGGTTTCACCTACAGCGGCGGCGACCTGCGGGTCAGCACGCCGTTGTGGACGGGCGAAGCCGGTTCGGTCAACCGCATCAAGGCCGGGGGCGCGATTAGCGTTTCGGGCATTGCTGGCCTGAATGCCGGGGTCGTCGACGCGTCGGCACTGGGGGCGGAACTGGCGCTTGAAGGCCAGAATCTGTACATCGACAGCACCCTGCGACTGCCCAGCGGCAAGCTGACCCTGGACAGCCGCGGCGACTTGACCCTGGGTGATGCGGCGCGGCTTGATCTGGCTGGCCGCGAGCTGACTTTTAATGATGTCGTGCGCTACAGCTGGGGCGGTGACGTCCTCCTCAAGAGCCAGGCCGGTAATATCCGCCAGGCCGCTGGGTCGGTCATTGACCTGAGCGCGCGTAACAACTACGCGGGCACCTTGAGCGCCTATGCCCTGAATGACGGGGCAGGTCTGGTGGACTTGCAAGGGCAGATCCTCGGCAGCGCCAGCGGTGACTACAACGCCGGCGGCACACGGGTGCCATACGCGGCGGGCGGGGTGGATATCCGTGCGCAGAGCGTTGGTGATTTCGCCACGCTCAACCAGCGCTTGAACCGCGACCAGGTATTCGGCTCACGCAGCTTCCAGATCAAGCGTGGCGATCTGGTGATCGGTAATGAACTCAAGGCTAACGAAATCAACGTGTCGGTGGACAACGGTAGCCTGACGGTGCTCGGCTCGATCGACGCCAGCGGCCGGCAGGTGGGCAGCATCCGTCTGGCGGGCAAAACCGGGTTGACCCTGGCCGGTAGCGCGGTGCTGGACGCCCATGGCACGCAATTGCGGGTCGACAGCTACGGCAAAATCATCGACTCGCCGAACCGCGCCATCGTCGAGCTGACCGCCCAGGACGGTCCGCTGGTATTGGCCAGCGGTGCACGAATCGACTTGCGTCACGGCACCGATGCCGCCCTCGGCAATGGGCCGGGGCAACATGACGGTCGGATGCGCGGCACCCTCGAACTCAACGCTCGACGCCTGGGGGCGGCGACTGCGGGCGACATCGACATCGACGCCCGAGGTCCATTGACCGTTCAAGGTGCGCGTTCGATTGTGCTCAATGCGGTGCAACGTTACAGCGATGCCCCGCTGGGCGTGGGTGTGGGGGCTGACGGCAAACCGTATCAGGTGATCGACCAGACTTATCTCAATGCAAAGCACACTGAGAGCACGACCTTCATCGACGCGGCGCTGGCCAACCCGGCGTTGCTCAACGGCAAGCTCGCCGGGCTGAACAACGCCACCTACGCCGATGCCTTCCACCTGCGTCCCGGTGTGCAGATTGTCAGTGCGACAGCGGATGGCGACATGGTGATTTCCGGTGATGTCGACCTGTCCGGTTACCGCTATGCCAGCCTCAATCCGCACAGCCAGCAAACTGGCGTCTATGGTTCCGGCGAACCGGGCAGCCTGGTGATTCGCGCCGGGGGCAATCTTGATGTGTTTGGCAGCGTCACCGATGGCTTCATGCCGCCTGATCCGACGGTTGCTGCCGAGCGCACAGACGGTAACGGCTGGCTGTTAATTCCCGGCAAACAGCCTTTCGGTGGTGACCTGGTGGTACCGCTCAGCGGCGTCGAACTGGCCGATGGCACCCAGTACCCGGCAGGCAGCGTGCTCAACTATGACCTGCCGTTCAAGGCCATGACCCTCACGGCTGGCACCCTGTTGCCCAACGCTTTGGTGTTGGAGGCTCCGCTGAACCTGGCGGCCGGCACCTTGCTCAGCGCCGCCGTGCGCGACAGTAATGGCAACGTGTTGTACGCCGCCGGGACGTTACTCAAAGATGCCGTGACCTTGCCGGCCGACACGCGCCTGGACGCCGGCAGCCGCTTCACGGTGGCCGTTGCGGTGAAGTCCGGGGTCTGGCCCAAAGGCGTGAAGTTGCCGGACACCGGTTTGGTGCAATCAGGCGCCAATACCTTGCCCATCGGTGGCTTGATTCCCGCCGAAACCAACGTCAAGTTGGCCGAGGGCACCGACCTGATCGAGTTGCGCCCCGGCGTCAACGGGCAACAGGGCCGCAACTGGGCGGTGGCGACGATGCTGCCGGACGGTTCGTTGTCGTGGTCGATGCGCCTGGTGGCCGGGGCCGATACCGACGCCGCGGACACTCGCATCACACAGGTGAACGGCAGCGAAGGGCATTTGCGCCTGGCCGACGCACACTACATGGCCAAGCGAGTGACCACCGGTGGCCACACCGGCACCGGCATGGTCTGGAGCGATGACAACGGCTATGCCGACCCGGGCACGCCCGTTTCCGAGGAAGACCTGTACCTGTGCGACGCCGTTCCCGGCTGGTGCGTACCCGCACCTCCGAAAATGGTCTGGGTGTGGGCACCGGACAATCCGTATGCGGAGCCGGGCACACCGGTCGGCGATCAGGACCTCGCTTTCTGCACCGACATTCCAGACTGGTGCGTCCAGGTGCCGGTGCCTGAGGAGCCTGCGCGCACTGTCGCCACCCCGAGCACGCAGCTATTCAGCGTATTGCGCACCGGTACCGGTGATCTGGACCTGCTGAGCGCCGGCGACTTCAACATGCAATCGCTGTTCGGCGTGTACACGGCGGGCACCCCATCGGCCACGCTGGCCAGCGGCGCGAGTGACCCGTATCAGCAGGCCCGTGGTCGCGGGTCCGATGGCACGGTGCTGGGCGTCGATGCCAACGTTTATGAACCCTTGACCCAAGGCGCGGCGTATCAAGCCTGGTATCCGGAGCAGGGCGGTAACCTGCGGTTGAACGCGGGGGGGCAATTGCAAGGCGATACGCTGGGGCACATGAACGGAGGTCGAGACACGCTGCGCCCACAGCTGGCATCGGCGGCGGTCGGCAACTGGTTGTGGCGCCAGGGCATGGGCAATGGTTCGGACATCCCGACGGCCTGGTGGATCAACTTTGGCACCTTTGTCGCGCAATCCAGTGGTGATCCGGCACTGGCAGGCTTTACCGGCATCGGTACGCTGGGCGGCGGTAACCTCGACATCAGCGCCGCGGGTGACGCCGGTCTACTGGGCTACAGTGGTACGACAATCGCTTCCGAAGTGCAGCGCAGCCAGGGCATTACGCTGGCCGTGGGCAGCACCGGCCGAGTTAGCGATGATGGCAGCCTGGTCTTGACCGGCGGTGGTGACATGCAGGTGCGCATTGGCGGTCGACTTAATCCGTCGGCGTCGGCGCTTGCCGCCGCCAACGGTTCGACCGCCGACCTGAAGGGCACGCTGGTCAACCTGCGGGGCGCAGTGCAATTGCAGGCCGGCGCGGTAGGGGCACTGCAACTGAAATATGGCAGTGGCAGTGCGGTTCAAAACTCAAAAGAATCCAGGGCCTATGACGCCTACACCGCAACCTTGGCCACTGCACAAGGCGGTCTGACGGTGGTGGCCGCAGATGCTGGCGTCCAGTTGAATAGCCGTGGCGATCTGGTACTCGATGGCGTGGGTGACGCCGGACGCCTGGAGATGAAAAACTCGACGGGTTACACCGACGCATCCGGTGCTCCTCATGACGGAGGCGGTTACAGCGGTTTCTCATTGTGGACGCCGAACACCGCGATCGATCTGTTCAGCGCGGGCGGCAACCTGACGCCGTTCCTGAAGACTGAAATCAACCCGAGCCTCAATACACCCGGCGCTGGCGGACGTATGTTCTATCCATCGATCCTGCGTGCGGTGGCGGCCAATGGCAGTCTTTACTATGGATCTTCGGCATTCGGCCTCAGCGGCGATGGCGATTCATCGACATATTCATTGATGACGGCGCCTTCGGCCAATGCCGAACTGCAATTGATTGCCAGCGACTCGATCTACGCCGGCGGTTATGCGGTGACACAATCAGGGGCCGATCCGGCGCGGATTCCCACACCGTTCAACCCGGTGTTCGTAGGGACCAATTCGTTCGGGGGTGTCGGCTATAACAACTTCAGTGCAGATGTTTACGACTCCGAATTCAACAGGTTCCCGCTGTTCACCTTTGGCGCCAACACCTACACCAACATGGCCTGGCCGGACCGCAAGCCTGTGCGTTTCTATGCCATCAATGGCGACATCATCGGTTTGCGTACGGGGGAAATCCTGCGTTTTACGGAGACAGATAACCAAGTCCGCTATGAGGGCAGTGGTCCGGTCCGGATCATGGCCGGCCGGGACATTGTCAATTCCGGTGTGCCCCTGGATCAATACACGCTTGTACCGGCTACCGTCCGCCACGCGGGTGGCCGATCCACCGGCAACCTGATCGTCCATAGCCGGGCCGATGATATTTCCATCGTTTCAGCCGGGCGCGATATTCGCCTGAGCACGTTCAACATCGCCGGCCCCGGTTTGCTGGAAGTGACCGCCGGCCGCAATCTGTATGGCGCCGGCTCGGGTGTGGGCCAGGTGTATCAGGAGGGTGGCTTTAACAGCATCGGCCATGTTGATGCCCGTTCCTCGGTCAACGAGGGGGGTGCATCGATTTCGCTGACCGTCGGCGCCGGGGCTCAAGGGCCGAACTACCAAGGCTTGCTGAGTCGGTACCTGGGGCAGGGTGCGATCAAAAACTACAGCGCCGAATTGGCGCAGTGGTTGACCGAACGCTTTGGTTTCATCGGGGACGACAAACAGGTGGCCGCTTATTTCGCGGCACTGCCGGCCGAGCAGCAACGGGTCTTCGCTCGCCAGATCTACTTCGCCGAACTCAAGGCCGGCGGGCGCGAATACAACACCGTCGGCGCCACTCGCAGTGGCAGTTATGCGCGAGGTCGCGAGGCGATTGCCGCCCTGTTCCCGACCAAGGACGTGGCCGGCAATACGATCAATTACGACGGCGACGTCACGCTCTATGGCGGTGCGGGCATTCACACCGATTTCGGTGGCGACATCCAGGTGCTGACGCCGGGCGGACGGCAAATCTACGGCATCGAAGGCGCGGCGCCGCCGTCCACGGCGGGGGTGATCACCCAGGGTTCCGGTGACATTCAGTTGTATGCCCAGGACAGTATTCTGCTGGGCCAGAGCCGGATCATGACCACGTTCGGTGGTTCGATTTTCGGCTGGTCGGCCCAGGGCGACATCAACGCCGGGCGCGGCTCGAAAACCACCGTGGTGTACACCCCACCGAAACGCGTCTACGACACCTGGGGCAACGTGACCCTGTCGCCGTCGGTGCCGAGCACTGGCGCGGGGATCGCGACGTTGAATCCGATTCCGGAAGTGGCGCCGGGGGACATCGACCTCATTGCGCCGCTGGGCACCATCGATGCCGGCGAGGCGGGGATCCGGGTGTCGGGCAACGTCAACATCGCCGCGCTGACCGTGGTCAACGCGGCCAACATTCAGACCCAGGGCAAGTCATCCGGGGTGCCGGTCAGTGCTTCGGTCAATACCGGGGCCATTACGTCGGCCAGTTCGGCGGCGTCATCGGCCACCCAGGCGGCAGAAGACGTGGCGCGTCAGCAGCAGGCAGCGGCGCGACAGAACCAGGCGTCGGTGTTCACCGTGCAGGTCTTGAGCTTTGGCTCGGAACAACTGGCCCCCTCGCGCGATGGCGCGAGTCTGGCACCGACCAAGGGGTACAACCCCGACAGCCCGGTGCAAGTCCTGGGCGCCGGGGCGCTGGATGAACAGGCGCGGCAGCAATTGACGGAGGAGGAGCGGGGGCAATTGACCTTGTAGATGGCGCTGTGGCTGTGAGGGCCTCTTCGCGGGCAAGCCTCGCTCCTACAGGGATCGCGTCGAACACAGCATTCGTATAAACCGCCGACCCCGTGTAGGAGCGAGGCTTGCCCGCGAAGGCGTCGTGTCAGCCCGCATCAATGCTGATTGTGGAACCGCCATCGTGAGCAAGCATTGCTCCTACAGGGGATGAGGTGGCTGCCCGTCAAAACGCATACGGAATGCTGATCTTCGCCCACAGCATTTCGCCTTCAGGCCGGTTCTCCACGTCGAATTCCTTGGCCCAGCGAATCTCCGCGCTGGCGTATTTGAGGAAGGTCAGGTGCAGCGCCGGGCCGATGGCGAACACCTGGCCGCGCACGCCGTCGTTGACGTCTTCGCCGTTGAACTGCACGGTGCGGCCGAACTGTTTGTCGTCGGTGGTTTGCTTGAGGTAGTAGCCATTCAAGCCAAGCATCAGGTTGTCGGTGATTTTGTAGCTGGCGGAATAATCGAAGTGGAAAATCTGCCCCGACTTGTAGTCGGTGTCCTTGTTCTTTTCGTTGAAGCTGTACGTGGTCTTCATCGACAGCTCGGTGCGCTCCGTCGGCAGCCAGGTGAAGGAGAACAGCGGTTTGTAGGTGTAGAAGTTGTTGCTGGTGTTGGCCAGGCGATCGGCGCTGTATTCGCCGGTCGGCACGGTGATTTCCACGGCGGCGCCGAGGGTCAGGTTTTTGCCCATGTCCCACAGGATGATCGGCGCGATGGTGGTGTCGCCCATGCCTTCGCGGGTGTCCTGCAAGCCGAACACCGAGACTTCCTGCTTCAGCCAGGGCTGGGCGATGTAACCGGCCAACCGTCCGCCGAAAATGCGCACGGGGCTCAAATAATCCAGGCGCGGGATCACGGCGGTGGATTCGATATCGACCTTCGGCACTTTGCCGCCGAGGGAGCTGATGTTCAGCTTCGTGGATTTGTAATGGTTGTAGTAAACGTTGAAGGCCACCATGTTGTCCGGGAGGCTGTCCACCTCCAGCGGCAGCATGAAGAAGCCATCGGTGCCGGGGCCGATGTTGTCCACGCCCGCCTCGGTGGCGAGCGCCGGCAACTGGATGGCAAACACACCGGCCAGGCTGACGGCCAGGCGCAAGCAGAATGTCGTGCGGGTCGGGTTCATGGGTGTACTCATTATTATTGTTAGGGACGCACCGCCGGCCGCGCGGGCCGTTGCATAGAAATAAGCGCTTCAGGCCTTGCCGGGCAGGGTATTGGCGGCCACGTAGGGGGACTTCTGCGGACAGCCGTAAAACCCTGTGCTAAGTTCTTTCGACATAACCGGTAACAAAAATAAGAATTCAGCCTGCTCCGGGATGTCTTGCGCCATGCAAATGAAAGTCGTCGACCCTACCTACGAACTGGCGCTGGTTTCGCCATTCCTGTTGCAAACCCTGGCCGAAGTGGCCGAGCTCAACCAGGTTAATCCCGAGAGTCTCTGCCGAGGTTTGGGCTTCACCCTGGAAGACCTCCAGGACCCGGCCCAACGCATTTCCTACCGACAAGCCGTGGCGATGATCCAGCGCGCGCTCAAAGTGCTGCCCAATCGCGGGCTCGGCTTGTGGGTTGGCGCGCAGAACGTGCTGGGCACCCTCGGTTTGCTGGGCCATGTGCTGTCGCTGTGCAAGACCTTGCGCGACGCTTTTGAACTGGGCATCCGCCACCAGCACACCTCTGGCGGCATCGTGGTGTCGAGCGTGGAGGAGGCGGGCGACCGGGTGTTTGTCGACATCGAATGCCGCCTGCCGTTTACCGATGTGCAGTTGTTTGCGGTGGAAGAGTTCTTCGCCAGCCTGTTGGTGTACGGGCGGGCCTTGGTCGGGGCGGATTTCAAACCGATGGCGGTGGAATTTGTGCATGCCGCACCGGATTACCTCGCGGAATACCAGCGCTTGCTCGGGCCGGATGTGCGTTTCGGTTGCCTGCAAAACCGCATGGTGATTGCCGCGCATTGGCTGGATGTGCGGCTGCCCAATCACCATTCGTTGGCGCTGCGTCAGGCCGTCAAGTTGCTGGAGCTGGAAGCGGCGCAGGTGCATCAGAAAATCGACCTGATCCAGGCGGTGGAACGGGCGATTGCCCGGGACCTGACGCGGGGCAGTCATATCGAAAAAATTGCCGGCGACTTGAACATGAGCAGCCGGACGTTGCGGCGGCGCCTGACTGAACATGCGCTGACGTTCGAGACATTGCTGGAACAGGTGCGCCAGGCGCGAACCTTGAGCCTGTTGGCCAATCCGGAGATGTCGATCGAGCGGATTACCGAAGAAGTCGGGTATAGCGACGTGCGCAGCTTTCGCCGGGCGTTCAAGCGTTGGACGGGGATGAGTCCGACGGCGTTTCGGATCAGCTCATAAATCGGGCGCCGCCCAACCCTGTAGGAGCAAGGCTTGCCCGCGAAGGCGGCGTCACATCCAACAAAGATGTTGATTGACCCACCGCTTTCGCGGGCAAGCCTCGCTCCTACACGGGATCGGTGGTGTATATGCATGCGGTGTTCGGCGCCAATCCCTGTAGGAGCAAGGCTTGCCCGCGAAGGCGATTTCAAGGGCGCCATCGCGAGCACGCTTTGCTCCTACGGGTGAACTTTTGACCTGAAAGCACACAACAGCCTTTGCCCCGGTTAAACTCCGCGCTTCTTTCCCAAGGAGTTCATATGAGTTACTACCAGCCGGGCATTCTCGCCACCCCTGTTCCGCCTCAAGCCCGTCATATGTTCTTCGCCCTCGAATCCGCCGCCGCGCTGCCGGCCGCGCTCGAAAAGTTGATGCACCTGGTGGACGGCCAATCGGCGGTGGTCGGTTTCGGTGAATCCCTGGTCAAAGCCCTGCACGGTCAGATCGAAGGCCTGCGCGCATTCCCGGCCATGACCGGCGTCGGCGTCGATAACCCATCGACCCAGCACGCGCTGTGGTGCTGGCTGCACGGCGTCGACCGCGGTGAATTGCTCAACCGCAGCACCGCCATCGAAGCCGCGCTGGCCCCGGCGTTTCGCCTGGTGCAGATGAACGAAACCTTCCGCCATCTCACCGGCCACGACCTGACCGGTTACGAAGACGGCACCGAAAACCCCCACGACGAAGCCGCCGTGGCCGCCGCGCTGGTCAGCAACGGCGCCGATGGCACGGTCGGTGGCAGCTTCGCCGCGATCCAACAGTGGCAGCACGACCTCAAGGGTTTCCGCGCGCTGCCGTCCCACGAGACGGACAACATCATGGGCCGTCGCCTGAGCGACAACGAAGAACTCGACGACGCGCCGATCTCCGCCCACGTCAAACGCACCGCCCAGGAAAGCTTCGCCCCCGAAGCCTTCGTGGTGCGCCGCTCGATGCCGTGGATCGAAGGCGACCGCGCCGGTCTGATGTTCCTCGCGTTCGGCTTTTCCCTCGATGCCTTCGAAGCGCAACTGCGGCGCATGAGCGGTCTGGAAGACGGCATTACCGACGGTTTGTATCGCATCAGCCGGCCGATCACGGGCGGCTATTATTGGTGTCCGCCGATCAAGGACGGCCATCTGGACCTGCGCGCATTGCGCATGGGCTAAACCATCAAGGAGTGACTATGAACGTGGTGAGCTGGGGCATGATTGGTTGTGGGGATGTCACCGAACGCAAGAGCGGGCCGGCCTTCTACAAGGCACCCGGTTCGGCGCTGGTGGCGGTGATGGGGCGACGGCAGGAGGCGGTGACCGACTACGCCGCGCGCCACGGCATCGCCCGGGTCTACACCGATGCTCAGTCGCTGATCAACGACCCCGAGGTGGACGCGGTGTACATCGCCACGCCACCGGACAGTCACCGCGCTTACGCCCTGATGGTGGCGGCCGCCGGCAAACATTGCTGCGTCGAAAAGCCGATGTCGCTGAATGCCGGGCAAAGCCGTGAGATGCAAAAGGTCTTCGCCGATGCCGGGCTGCACCTGTTTGTTTCCTACTACCGTCGCTCGTTGCCGCGTTTCCAGCAAGTGCGGCAATGGCTGGCGGTGGGGCGGATCGGCGAGGTCCGGCACCTGAGTTGGACCCTGACCAAGGCCCCTTCTCCGGCGGATCTTGGCGGCACCAACAACTGGCGCACCGACCCGGTGATTGCCGGCGGCGGTTACTTTGCCGACCTGGCCAGCCATGGCTTTGATCTGTTCCAGTACCTGCTCGGCGACATCGTCGACGTCGCCGGGTTTACCGCACAACAGGCCGGGTTGTACGCGGCGGAAGATGCGGTCAGCGCCAGTTGGCGCTTTGCCAGCGGGGCACTGGGCATGGGCTGCTGGAATTTTGTCGCGGACCGGCGTGAGGATCGGGTCGAGGTGATTGGCAGTAAGGGGCGGATCAGTTTTGCGGTGTTCGATGAGCATCCGGTGGTGCTCGAAGCCGATGAAACCCTGAGCCTGGACATTGCCCATCACGAGCATATCCAGTGGCATCACGTGCTGGGCATGAACGCGCATATCCGGGGTGAGGCGCGGCACCCGGCGGTGGCTGAAGAGGCGCTGAAGACTGATTGGGTGATGGACCGGATTCTCAAGCGCGGCTGATCAAGATCAAAAGATCGCAGGCTTTTGTGGCAGTTGATTTCCTGTGGCGAGGGAGCTTGCTCCCGTTGGGCTGCGAAGCAGCCCCAAACCCAACAACCCCAATCCATCAGACATACCGCGTGCTCAGGTTTTACGACTGCTGCGCAGCCGAGCGGGAGCAAGCTCCCTCGCCACAAGGACAGATGGCACTCAGCTCTAACCTTATGCATAAACAATATTTCTCAACCCCCGCACGACCTCTCTAAGATCACGTCATAACTCGTTATAACAAGTGATCTCAGATGACCGATAACGTTCTATCCCTCAGCAGCGTGCCTTTGCACACCCAACTGCGCGACGTGCTGCGCAGCCGCATCCTCGACGGCGAATACCCGCAAGACAGCCAGATGCCATCCGAAAGCGAACTCGGCGCCCTGTTCAAAGTCAGCCGCATCACCGTGCGCCAGGCGCTTGGTGATCTGCAGAAAGAAGGCCTGATCTTCAAGATCCACGGCAAAGGCACTTTCGTCGCCAAGCCCAAGACTTTCCAGAACGTCAGCACCCTGCAAGGTCTGGCCGAGTCCATGACCGGTCGCGGCTACGAGGTGATCAACCGCCTGCGCAGTTTCAAATTCATCGCCGCCGACAAACTGGTCGCCGAGCGTTTACAGGTCGCTGAAGGCGAAACCGTGGCGCAGATCAAACGGGTTCGCCTGATCAACCGCGAGCCGATCTCCCTGGAAATCACCTACCTGCCCAAAGCCATCGGCGAGCGGTTGGAGAAGGCTGACCTGGTCACCCGCGACATCTTCCTGATCCTGGAAAACGACTGCGGCCTCGCTCTCGGCCACGCCGACCTGGCCATCGACGCGGTGCTGGCCGACAGCGACCTGACCCAGGCCCTGAACGTCGAACCCGGCTCGCCGATCATGCGCATCGAGCGCCTGACCCACGATGCCGCTGGCGTTCCGGTGGACTTCGAACACCTTTACTACCGTGGCGATGCCTTCCAGTACCGCTTACGGATCGACCGGCAAAAAGGGGATCAGGCATGACCCGAACGACTCTGGAACAGGAATACGACATCGTCGTGATCGGCGGTGGCACCGCCGGCCCGATGGCGGCGATCAAGGCCAAGGAACGCAACCGCGACTTGCGCGTGTTGCTGATCGACAAGGCCAACGTCAAGCGCAGCGGCGCGATCAGCATGGGCATGGACGGCCTGAACAACGCGATCATCCCCGGCCACTCGACGCCGGAGCAGTACACCAAGGAAATCACCATCGCCAACGACGGCATCGTCAATCAGGCGGCGGTGTACGCCTACGCGACCCACAGCTTCGAAACCATCGAGCAACTGGACCGCTGGGGCGTGAAGTTCGAGAAGGACGAAACCGGCGATTACGCGGTGAAAAAAGTCCACCACATGGGCGCCTACGTGCTGCCGATGCCGGAAGGCCACGACATCAAGAAAGTCCTGTATCGCCAGTTGAAACGCGCGCGAGTGAGCATCACCAATCGTGTGGTCTGCACCCGTTTGCTGATGGACGAAGAGGGCACGGTCAACGGCCTGATGGGCTTCGATTGCCGCACCGCCGACTTCCATGTGATCAAGGCCAAGGCTGTGATTCTCGCCTGCGGTGCCGCCGGGCGTTTGGGCCTGCCGTCCTCGGGCTACCTGATGGGCACCTACGAAAACCCGACCAACGCCGGCGACGGTTACGCCATGGCCTATCACGCCGGGGCCGAACTGGCGAACCTCGAATGCTTCCAGATCAACCCGCTGATCAAGGATTACAACGGCCCGGCCTGCGCCTACGTCACCGGTCCGTTGGGTGGCTACACCGCGAATAACAAGGGCGAGCGCTTTATCGAGTGCGACTACTGGAGCGGCCAAATGATGTGGGAGTTCCACCAGGAACTCGAAAGCGGCAACGGCCCGGTGTTCCTCAAACTCGATCACCTGGCCGAGGAAACCATCCAGAACATCGAGGAGATCCTGCACAGCAACGAACGCCCGAGTCGCGGCCAGTTCCACGCCAATCGCGGCACGGACTACCGCACGCAGATGGTTGAAATGCACATCTCCGAGATCGGTTTTTGCAGCGGTCACTCGGCGTCCGGGGTGTGGGTCAACGAGAGGGCTGAAACCTCGGTCAAGGGTTTGTACTCGGCCGGCGACATGGCGGCAGTGCCGCATAACTACATGCTCGGCGCGTTCACCTATGGCTGGTTTGCTGGCACCAACGCCGCAGATTTTGTCGCCGGGCGCGAGTTTTCAGCGGTGGATGCCCAGCAGATCGAGACGGAAAAGCAGAGGGTCTACGCACCGCTGGACCGCGAACACGGCCTGCCGCCCGCGCAAGTCGAATACAAGCTGCGCCGTTTCGTGAACGACTACCTGCAACCGCCGAAAGTGACCAAGAAGATGCAAATCGGCCTGCAACGCTTCAGCGATATCCAGCGCGACCTCGATCAGATCAAGGCCCACAACCCCCACGAATTGATGCGTGCCATGGAAGTCAGCATGATCCGCGACTGCGCCGAAATGGCCGCCCGCGCCTCGTTGTTCCGCGCCGAAAGTCGCTGGGGGCTTTACCACTATCGGGTTGACCACCCGCAACGCAACGACAGCGACTGGTTCTGCCATTGCCACCTGAAGAAGGGCGACGACGGTCGGATGACCAGTTTCAAGAAAGCCGTCGAGCCTTACATCATCCCGCTCGATGCCGAAGAAATGCAGGCCTACGACCGGCTGCGGGTCGGCGCGTTTGCGGCCTGAGCCTGACTATAAGAGAGACCGAGAAATGGCCTATCACCCCCAGGAAATCTTCTTCCGCTCCAACGCGCCGGTCACGGTCGACGAGGACCTTTGCATCGCCCACAAAGGCTGCACCGTGTGCGTCGACGTCTGCCCGATGGACCTGCTGGCGATCAACCCGGCCACGCAAAAGGCCTACATGGCGTTCGACGAATGCTGGTACTGCATGCCCTGTGAAAAGGATTGCCCGACCGGGGCGGTGAAGGTCGAGATTCCATATCTGTTGCGTTGAACCCCGCTTGCGTCAAAGCCATCCGGCAACACCGGACGCCTGATCCGAACACCCCTCGTTTCCCACCGCGCCCTGATCGTGGCGGAGACGAACATCCAATTAATGATTCGAGGGGAAATACGTATGTTATTGCGTGCAGCATTAGCCGGTCTGGTACTGGCTTCATTCACCGTGTCCGCGTCGGCTGAAACCATCCGCATCGCCATCGGCACCCAGGACACCACCATCAACTGCGCCGCTGGCGGCCTGCTGATCCGTGAACTCGGTTTGCTCGACAAATACCTGCCCCACGACGGGCAATACAAAGACGCCAAATACGAGGTGGAGTGGAAGAACTTCACCAGCGGCGCGCCCCTGACCAATGAGATGGTTGCCGGCAAACTCGACTTCGGTGCCATGGCCGATTTCCCCGGCGCGTTCAACGGCGTGGCGTTCGAAACGGCCGGCAAGCACAGCCTGTTTATCAGCGTGCTGTCGGGCAGCATCAAGGGCAGCGGCAACGGCATCGTGGTGCCGAGCGCGTCCGGTGTGCAGTCCCTGGCCGAACTCAAGGGCAAGACCATTTCCGTGCCGTTCGCCTCCACTGCCCACGGCATGTTGCTGCGCGCCGTGGCCGCCCAGGGCTGGGACCCGCTCAAAGACGTGAACATCATCGCCCAGCCGCCGGAAGTCGCCGGCTCGGCGTTGCAGGCCGGGAAGATCGACGCCCACGCTGATTTCGTGCCGTTTGCCGAACTGTTCCCGAGCCGTGGTTTCGCGCGCAAGATTTATGACGGCGCCCAAGCCAATGCGCCGACCTTCCACGGAGCGTTGGTGGATCAGGCTTACGCGAAGAAGTACCCGGAAATCGTCGTCGCCTACCTGCGGGCGAGCATCGAAGCCAATCAACGGCTGGCGGCGGAACCCGAGAAGTACAGCGAGCTGATCGCCAAGGTCACCGGCGTGGACGCCGAGGTCAACTACCTGTTCCACGGCCCGCTGGGCGTGCAGACCCGCGACCTGAGCTGGAAACCGGAATACCGCCAAGCGGTCGGCACCGCCATCGATACCCTCAAGTTGTTGAAGAAGGCTGATCGGGGCCTCGACCTGAATACCTTCATCGATGACCAGTACATCCGCGCCGCGTTCAAGGCATCGAACCTGGACTACACCGCGCAACTGGCCAACTACGCGCAAACGCCGCTCAACGCGGTGGATGCGCTCAGCGGCAAAGCCATCACCGATGTCAGCCACGTGGCGGAAATCTGGGTGCGCGGCGAGCCGAAAGTCCGGCAGTACGCCTCGGCGGAAGCAGCGTTCAGCGCGTTGGCCGGATTGAAGGCAGAAGGCAAAAACATCCGCGCGGTGTATGCCCAGGCGAGTGACAGCGGGATCAAGTTACTGGCGGATCAGGCGTGGTTTGCCAGCGATGCCAAGGGCCGGCTCAGTGCGTTCCTGCTCAAGGGCCAGGCCCAGCAATTCGCCACGGCCCAGGGTGGCAAGGTGTTCGATTTTGCCGACGCCACCACCCAGGCCTTGGCTAGCCGCTGAGTCAGATCGTTCCCACGCTCTGCGTGGGAATGCCGCCAGGGACGCTCCGCGTTCCACTCTTGTATGTGACGCAGAGCGTCACGGGATGCATTCCCACGCAGAGCGTGGGAACGATCAGAGGTGACATATGAATTCACGCTGGCTCCCCCGAGCCGCCTCACTGCTGCTGTGCCTGCTGTTCTGGCAACTCGCTGCGAGCGGTCACTGGAACCTCGGCCTGGTGACCTTCGCCAATGTGCCGACGCCCCTGTCGGTGATCCACGCCGCGTTGGGCCTGGGCGACTCCGGCAAACTCGGCCAACACCTGAGCGCCAGCCTCAGCCGAGTCTTCGCCGGTTACCTCGCGGCGCTGGTCATCGGCATCGCCCTGGGCCTGGCCATCGGCCGCTCGAAATGGGCCGAAGACTTGCTGCTGCCGCCTCTTGAAGTCTTAAGACCAATCCCCGCCGTCGCGTGGATCCCGTTGGCCATCCTGATGTTCCCGTCCTCGGAACTGTCGATGGTCTTCATCACCTTCACCGGCGCACTGTTTCCGATCCTGCTCAACACCATCCACGGCGTCGAAGGCGTCGACCCACGCCTGATCGCCTCGGCCCGCAGCCTCGGGGCAGGGCGCCGCGCGATTTTGCTGGAGGTGATCCTGCCCGGCGCCGCGCCGAGCATCATCACTGGCCTGGCCATCGGCATGGGCACGTCGTGGTTCTGTCTGGTGACCGCCGAGATGATCTCCGGTCAGTTCGGCATCGGCTATTACACCTGGGAGTCCTACACCATCCAGAACTACGCCGACATCGTCGTCGGCATGTTGCTGATCGGCGTGCTCGGGATGGGCAGCAGCCTGCTGATCAAACGCCTGGGCGGGCTGTTCACGCCTTGGCATCGACCACGAGGAAAAGCCTGATGAGCGTTTTTCAACACCCCGAAGGGCGCATCGATATTCGTGATTTGTCGATCAGCCTGGGCGAGGGCAGCACGGCGTTCGAAGCGGTCCAGGGCCTGGATTGCCAGATCGAACCGGGCCAGTTTGTGTGCATTCTCGGGCCGTCCGGTTGCGGCAAATCCACCTTGCTCGGCGCATTGGCCGGGCATCTGCAACCGCGCATCGGCACCTTGAATGTCGATGGCGCGCCGATCTGCGGCCCGTCGCCGCAGCGCGGCATGGTGTTCCAGCATCACACGCTGTTCCCTTGGCGCACGGTGCGCGACAACGTCGCCTTCGGCCTGAAAATGCGCGGCATCGGCAAGACCGAACGCCACCAAGCCGCCGATGAAATCCTCGCGCTAGTGGGGCTGGAAGGCTTTGCCGAACGCTGGCCGGACCAGCTCTCCGGCGGCATGCAGCAGCGGGTCGAAATCGCCCGGGTGCTGATCAATCGCCCACGGCTGTTGCTGATGGATGAACCGTTCGGCGCCCTCGATGCGCTGACCCGATTGAACATGCAGGAACTGCTGCTGGACATCTGGACACGGATTCGCACCACCGTGGTGTTCGTCACCCATGACATCGACGAGGCGCTGTTCCTCGCCGATCGCTTGCTGGTGATGAGTTCGCGTCCTGGTCGAATCATCGAAGACCTGCGCCTGGATTTCCCCCGGCCACGCACCACCGAATTGGTGACCAGCCACGAGTTTTCCCGCTTGAAGCGTCACTGCCTTGAGCTCCTGCGTCACGAGGACGGTCGGCAGCTGCCACGCCTGAACCCCCTCGGACTTCCCCCAGAAAACAAACTGCCGCGATTTGCCCTATGACCTCATTATTTGATGCAACCGAAAACGACGACATCCTCGCCCTGCAACCGCGCCTGACTGATGCCGATCCCGGCGTGCGCCGCATTGCGCTGATTGAACTGGCTGATCTGGAAGAGCCGGAAGGGCTGCTGTGGCTGGTCGATCGCCTGGCCGAAGACCCGACTGAAGAGGTTCGCGCGGAAGCCGCGCGATTGCTGGAAGCCTGGGAGGACGAACCGGTCGTTGAGGCGCTGTGCCAGGCGCTGACCGATCCGTCATTGGCCGTGCAAGCCGCCGCCGCGCAGAGTTTAAGCCTGCTTAAGAGCGAAGCGGCGGGCCGGGTGATTTTGCCGTGGACCGGGCATGCCGATATCAGCGTGCGGGTGGCGGCGTTCAGGGCTTTGCGCGAATTGCGGTTCCCCGAGGCTGCCGGCGCTGCTTTAAACGCGTTGAACGATCAAGACGCCAGCGTGCGCCGCGAGGCCGTTGGCGTACTCGGCTGGCTCAAGCAGCTGGACGCCTTGCCAGCCCTGGCCCGACTGGCCAGTGACGACCCGGACACCGAAGTCCGCCGCGCCGCCACCGGTGCCCTCGGATTGGCCTCCGACATTCAAGTCCTGCCGGCCCTGCGCCAGGCCTTGCAGGACCACGCCTGGCAAGTGCGCGAAGAAGCTGCCACCACGTTGGGCAAAGTGGGGCACGTGGATGCAGGCCCGGCATTGGTCGAAGCCTTGAGTGACGATTACTGGCAAGTACGCCTGCGCGCCACCCGCAGCCTCGGCCGCTTGCGTTACGCCCCGGCCCTCGACGCGCTGATCGAAACGTTAGGCCATCGCATCAGTAATTTGCGCAAGGAAGCAGCGCTGGCCCTCGGTGAATTGAACGATCGAGGCGCGGTTTCCGCCCTGCAAGCCGCCCAGGACGACGGCGACCCGGAAGTGCGCAAAGCCGTGCGCATCGCCTTGAGTCAGCTGCATTGAACCCGCTGGCGGTGGGTAATTCCCAGAGCAGACAGCAATTGCGGCTGAACTGGCCGGATGGGCGCGAGCAATTGCTCGACCACGCCGACCTGCGCCGCCAGTGCCCGTGCTCGCAATGCCGGGCGTTTCGGCTGCAAGGGCTGACCGTGAAGGTCGATTCGCGGATTCGCGTGGTCGAGTTGAATAGCCAGGGCTACGGCCTGCAACTGGTGTTCAGCGACGGCCACGAACGCGGCATCTATCCGTGGCCCTACCTCGCAGAATTGACCTGATCCCTGCCCGAAACGCGGCTGTCTGACCGGAACCCTGTAGGAGCGAGGCTTGCCCGCGAAGGCGATGTCCCTGACACACCGCCTTCGCGGGCAAGCCTCGCTCCTACGGTTCACCGGATCAGTTCCGCAGGTGTCGGCGGTTCAGAACGATTTACTGACGCTCGCCACCACCGTCGCCGTGCACACATCACCAAACCCCCAATTGCTGGCGCATTGGCTTTGCGACAGGTCGGTGTCGATGTAGCTGACCCCCAGCAACACCCCGGCCAGTTCATGGGTCAGCTTCACTTCCCATTCGTGGTACGCGTCTTCGGCGTGGCCGTTCGAGGCGTACAGGTGCGGGTCCTTGAAGTCCATTTCGCCGTAGCGCAGTTTCAAACCCAAGTCGTAGGGCAATTCGGTTTCGTAGCCGATGTAGCTGTAGAGCGAACTCTGCTGGCTGTCGATGCCCGGCGCATCCGCCGAATAATAGGCGGCGAGCTTCACCCCATACACGCTGAGAATGCCGTAGGTTTCGCTCTGATTGAACTGGCCTTCCTTGGGGTAGGCGTACTTCAAATAGCCGAGGTCCAGGCTCACGGCATCGGTCGCCTGCCACAGCCAACCGGCGTAGTAATCGATTTCTTGCCGGGTTTTCAGGCCGCCGCCGAAATCGACATTCGAACTCCATACACCCGCATACAAACCACTGCTGTGAGCCAGGGTGACACCGGCCTGCACGGCGGGATCGTTCTGGGTTTGCGAGATGCCGCGGGTGCGGTAATCGCTGGCCAGGGTCAGGTCCACCAGCAGGTTGAAATCGTCGTTCAAGGGGATGGCCTGGCTGCTCAGGGGCAGCAGGCTTAACGGCAACAAAGTTAAAGAGCGGAGGGCGAACAGGGTGAAAGCTTTCATGGGACGGTGCCTTTGTTGTGATTGTTCTGGGCAGTTTTCGGGCAAGGCTGCGCCACACCCCGGCGACGGTCGCAGGGGCAGGGCAGCAAGAGGGTTTCTTATAGGGTCGGTGCGTAGACTTCGCGTCCGGCAAACCAGGTTTGCAAGACTTTGGTGTCGTTCAGAGCTTTGTTATCGACCGTGAACACATCGCGATCCAGCACGATGAAATCGGCCTGTTTGCCGGCGGTCAGCGAACCGATCTGCTTCTCCAACCCGATGGTCCGCGCCGCGTTGAGGGTGTAGGCGTAGAACAGGGTTTCGCGGTCCAGGCGTTCATCGGCATTCAGCACACCCAGCGGACCTTTGCGGGTGATCGCCTGGGCCATGGCATTAAACGGATTGGGCGTGGACACCGGCCAGTCGCTGGCCCCGGCAATGGTCGCGCCCTGTTTGAGCAGCGAGTGCGCCGGGTATTGATAACGGAAGGCCAGGGCGCTGACGTAGGGTTTGATCATGTCCAGGGTGTAATCGTCGGCCGTGGCCCACAGCAGTTGCATCGAGGCGATCACGTTCAGCGGCTTGAACCGCGCAAACTCCTTCGGGTTGACCATTTGCAGGTGGGTGATCGAGTGGGTCACGCCGCTCTGGCGATCCTTGCGCGCCTGGGCGATACCGTTCAGGGATTCACGCACCGCGCGGTCGCCGATGGCGTGGATGTGCACCAGCCAGCCACGCTGGTCGATGGCGCTGACCAGTTCGCCGAAATGCTTGGGATCGATCAGCAACTCGCCCTGTTTGTGCGAGTTACTGTACGGATCGATCATCGCCGCGCTCTGCGCCGGGTATTCGATCACGCCGTCGGCGAAGATCTTGATCCCCGGCAGCGTCAGGTTGGGGATGCCCTGGAACTGCTGGCGGACCTTGTCCAGCACGTCGAGATCGGCCGGCACGCTTTTCGGATTGGCCACCAGCAGCGCGGCGACGTGGACGCTCATGTCGCCGGTTTCCGACAGCGCTTTATAGGCCGGCAGCACACCGACGGTCTTCTCCGTGGGCTTGAGCGCGAACACCGGCTCGCCCGGCGCGGCGTTGGCGGCGGGGTCCATCCACGCGGTAATGCCGAGGCTGTTGTTGTAGCGCATCGCCGATTGCGCGGCCTTGAGCATGTCGGCGGCGCTCGGCACCGGCATTTTCGAGGCGACCCGGTCCCAACCGGCATCCACCAGGAACCCGTTGGGGCTGCCATCGGCGTGTTTGCCGATCGTGTCTTTCTCGGCGTCCGGCAGGCTTTTCAGCAACGCGGCATCGATACCGGCGCGCTCCAGCATTACGTTGTTGGCCCACGCGGTGTGGTGGTCGCTGCCGGTGAAGACCACGGGCACGTTGGCCCATTCGCCGCTGTTGAATGTCTTGCCAAAGGCTTCAGCCTGCGCCCAATACGCCGAACTCATGCCGGCCACGCTCAGCACATCGCCGTGTTTGGCCTTGCCGTCGTCACGCCAGGCGCGCAGGCGTTTTTCCAGTTCGTCGAGGCTGACCACCTCGTCTTGCATATTCGCCGAGACCATTTCCAGGCCGCCGAACACCGCGTGGGAATGGCTGTCGATCAGCCCGGGCATCAGGGTCTTGCCACCGAGGTCGATGACTTGGGTATTGGCGTCGATCAGGGCTTTGATCTGTGCGTCAGTGCCGACTTTCAGCACCTTGCCGTTCTCTACCGCCAGGGCCTGCACCTTCGGTTGGGTGCGGTCGGCGGTGAAAATCTTGCCATTGAGCAGCACCAGATCAGTGGCGGCCATGGCTTCCATCGAGGCAAAACTAACAGCGGCCATCAACAGATTCGGGATGAATCTTTTCATTGAATGTTTCCTTGTTATTGCGTCTGATGGCCAGATTAGTGGCTGCCCGCGCTCAGCAGAACGCCTGCCTCACGAAAAACGTTTTTGCCTGAATGGAAAAAGCATGGACAAGTTGGGCGCATTGAAAATGTTCGTGGTCACCGCGCAGCTCGGCAGTTTCAGCCGCGCCGCCGAGCAACTGGGCAAGACCCCGTCGGCCCTGACCAAAGCGGTCAATCACCTCGAAGCCGAGCTGGGTGCGCGATTGTTCGAGCGCAGCACCCGGCGGATTCTGCTGACGGAAGTGGGGCGGCTGTATCTGGAAACCGCGCGCCAGGTGTTGCAGCGGCTGGAGGAGGTCGGCGAGGAAGTCGAGCAAATGCAGCATGGCCTGCGCGGCAGCCTGAAAATCACCGCGCCGCTGGCGTATGGGCAGGCGGTTTCTGGATCAGGTGTGTGGCGGTTTTCTGGAGCAATACCCGCAGATCAACCTGCAAGTGGATTTGTGCGACGAGTTCGTCAATCTGCTGGAAAACGGCTACGACCTGGCCCTGCGTGAGGGCCATGACGACTTGCCGGGGCTGATCGCCCGGGTCGTCGGCAGCAATCGCCTGGCGTTGTGCGCCAGCCCGGCCTATCTGGCGCGCAAGGGCGTGCCGGTGACGCCGCAAACCCTCGATCAGCACGAATGGCTGCTGTATCGCCATCCGTTGCTCAGCCGCGAATTCTGGTGGGCAGAACGCGACGGCCAGCGTTTGAGCCTGCCGCAGCCCCAGTCGCCCCGGCTGCGCAGCGACAATTACGACTTGCTGCTGGCCAATGCCCTGGCCGGGCGCGGCTTGCTGCACACACCGTTGTGGAGCGCCGCGCCGTACATCGCTGATGGGCGGCTGGTGCGGCTGATGGCGGATTACGCCATCGACCCGGATAGCTTCGGCGCGCACATCCTGGCGGTGTACCCAAGCCATCGGCGGGCGACGGCCAAGGTGGTGGCGTTTATCGATTACATCGCCGATTTCCTGGATGGCCTCGCGCCCTGTACACACCGACTGTAGGAGCCAGGCTTGCCCGCGATGCGATCTCAAGAACGCCATCGCGGGCAAGTCCGGCCCCTGTAGGAGCAAGGCTTGCCCGCGATAGCGATCTCATGCACGCCATCGCAGGCAAGCCTGGCTCCTACAGTCAGCGTCTACCGATTAGTGGTCGTTGCCAGAAAAACGCCAAAAGAGTACAAATGTACTCCATGACGACTCTCACTCCCCGCCGTACCGCCATCCTGACCTTTATCCGTGATCGAATCGCGGAGCACGGCCAGTCCCCGAGCCTCGCTGAAATCAGCGAGGCCTTTGGTTTCGCCTCCCGCAGCGTGGCGCGCAAGCATGTGCTGGCGCTGACCGAAGCCGGTTTTATCGAGGTCAACCCCAATCAGGCCCGGGGCATTCGTTTGCTCGGGCAACCGGCGCGCCCGGAGTGGCTGGACATCCCGGTGCTCGGCCGGGTGGCGGCGGGTGCGCCGATTGGCGCCGATGCCGAGGTGCACAGCCGCTTGCTGTTCGACCCGTCGATGTTTTCCCGGGTGCCGGACTACCTGCTGAGGGTCCAGGGCGATTCGATGATCGAGGACGGTATTCTCGACGGCGACCTGGTGGGCGTGCACCGCAACCCCGAGGCGCTCAACGGCCAGATCGTGGTGGCGCGGCTCGACGGCGAAGTCACCATCAAGCGTTTCGAACGGGTTGGCGATACGGTGCGACTGCTGCCGCGCAACCCGGCCTATCAACCGATCATCGTCGAAGCCGATCAGGACCTGGCCATCGAAGGGGTGTTCTGCGGTCTGGTGAGGCAAGGGTGATGGGCGCCGTCGTTGCGTTGGATACGCTGTTCAATGGCGGCCAGGTCTGGAAGGGCCGGCCTGCGCCCCCGGCCGTCAGCCCGCAACCCACCGGGCATGCCGCGCTGGATGCGGCGTTGCCTACCGGCGGCTGGCCGGAAGCGGCGCTGACCGAAATCCTCTTGGCCGGGCAGGGCGTGGGCGAGTTGCAACTGGTGTGGCCGGCGCTGGCACGGCTGTCGGCGGCGGGCGAGCGCATCGTGCTGATCGCGCCGCCGTACGTGCCGTATCCCCAGGCCTGGCAGAACGCCGGGGTCGATCTGCGTCAGTTGTCGATCATCCAGGCCAGCGAACGGGAGGCCTTGTGGGCGGCGGAACAATGCCTGCGCTCGGGCAGTTGCGGCGCGGTGCTGTGTTGGCCGCACAAGGCCGATGACCGCGCCTTGCGACGCTTGCAGGTGGCGGCGGAAACCGGCTCGACCCTGGCGTTCGCCTATCGCTCGCTGGCCGAAGCGGTCAACCCTTCGCCGGCAGCCCTGCGCATAGCCATCGACGCGAAACCTGCGCAGTTGCGGGTCTTGAAGTGCCGGGGTGGGTTGGCGCGTACGGCGCCGATTGCCTTCGCCATGGGACATTGAGGTTGCCATGCGCTGGGTGTGCATTCTGTTCCCACAATTGGCGCTGGACGCGGTACTGCGCCAGCGCCCTGATCCCGATCAGCCGTTGGCGCTGCTGACCGGCCCGGCCCAGCGCCGGGTGCTGCAAGCGGTCAACGGTTCGGCGCGGGCGCTGGGCTTGCGTCCGGGCCAGTCGATGACCGCGGCCCAGGCCTTGAGCAAAGGCTTTGTCACTGCCGAGTACGACGCCGCCGAGATCGAACACTGGCAGCAGTTCCTCGCGGCCTGGGCTTATCGCTTCAGTTCCCAGGTCAGCGTGCATTACCCGCGCGCGGTGGTGTTTGAAATCGAGTCGAGCCTGGGCCTGTTCGGGCCCTGGGCTACGTTTGAGGCACGGCTGCGCAGCGAACTCAGCGAACTGGGTTTCCGTCACCGCATCGTCGCCGCGCCCAACCCGGTGGCGGCGCGGGTGCTGGCCAACGTGTATGACGGGCTGGTGGTGCCGGACGATCAAGCCTTGCGTTATCACCTGGGACAACTGCCGGTCGACCGCATCGCCCTGGAACCCACAGTGGCCACGGCGTTGTCGCGCATGGGCCTGCGTACCTTGAGCCAGGTGCAGGCGCTGCCGCGACATACCCTGGCCCGGCGTTTCGAGGCCCCGGTGCTCAAGCATCTGGACGCCTTGCTCGGTCTGCGGCACCTGGCCCTGGCGTTCTACCTGCCGCCAGATCGCTTCGATGTGCGCATCGAGCTCAACTTCGACGTGCAATCCCATCAGGCGCTGCTGTTTCCATTGCGCCGGTTGACCGGGGATCTGTCGGCGTTCCTCTGCGGCCGGGACAGCGGTGTGCAGCGTTTCGACCTGCACCTGGAACACGCCGGGTTGCCGGACAGCGTGATCAAGGTCGGGCTGCTCAGCGCCGAGCGTGATCCGGCGATGCTCTTCGAACTGGCCCGGGGCCGCTTGGAGCAAGTGCAAGTCGAGGCCCCGGTGCGCGGTTTTCGCCTGCGCGCCGAAGACTTGCCGAGCTTCGTGCCCCAGCGCCAGGAACTGTTCGACGACCGCCCGCAGCAGTCCTTGCCCTGGGAGCAGTTGCGCGAACGCCTGCGGGCACGGCTGGGGGATGAGGCGGTGCAGGGTTTGCGTTTTCAGGCCGATCACCGCCCCGAGTGTGCGTGGCAGACCCGCGTCGATAACCAGTTCTGCGGCGGATTGCCGGGAGTCCATCGGCCGGGCTGGTTGCTGACCGAACCGCTGGCGGTGCACGAAGGTTCGGCGCGGATTCTCATGGGGCCGGAACGCATCGAGTCCGGTTGGTGGGATGGCGCCGATGTGCGCCGGGATTATTACCTGATCCAGACCCGCGCCGGCCAGCAAGGCTGGGCCTATCGTGTGGTGGGTGAGGGCGGTCCGTTGTGGCTGCAAGGCTGGTTTGCATGAACGTCGAATATGCCGAACTGCATTGCCTGTCGAATTTCAGTTTCCAGCGCGGGGCCTCCAGCGCGCTGGAGTTGTTTCAACGGGCCAGACAGCAGGGTTACCGGGCCCTGGCGATCACCGATGAATGCACCCTGGCCGGCATTGTCCGGGCGTGGCAAGCGGCGAAGTCGGTTGAGTTACCGCTGATCATCGGCAGCGAAATCCGTATCGAGGACGGGCCGAAACTGGTGCTGCTGGTGGAAAACCTCGAGGGCTATCAGGCGCTGTGTCGGCTGATCACCCGCGCCCGACGCCGCACACAGAAAGGTCAGTATCAAGTCCTAAGGGAGGACTTCAGCGAACCGTTGCCGGGATTGTTGGCGTTGTGGGTGCCGGACGCGGTGGATGATTTTGCCCAAGGTCACTGGCTCAAACAGGCCTTTGCCGAACGCCTGTGGCTGGCGGTCCAGTTGCATCGCGGGCAGGACGATAGCCGACGGCTGAACGTTCTGTTGATGCTGGCCAGGGAACTGCGCATTCCGGCGGTGGCCAGTGGTGATGTGCACATGCACGCCCGTGGCCGGCGTGCCTTGCAGGACACCATGACCGCGATCCGCCATCACCTGCCGGTGGCGGCGGCCGGGTTGCGCCTGCATCCCAATGGCGAGCGGCATTTGCGCGGCCTCGACGTCGTGGGTGAACTCTATCCACGAGCCTTGCTCGATGAAACCCTGGTCATCGCCCGGCGTTGCACCTTCGACCTTGGCCAGTTGCGCTATCAATATCCCCGGGAACTGGTGCCGGAAGGTCATACGGCCACGTCCTGGTTGCGGCATTTGACCGAAGAGGGCGTCCAGTGGCGCTGGCCGGTGCCGCCGCAGGCCAAGGTGTTGAAGCAGATCGACAAAGAACTGGAGCTGATCGCCGAGCTGGGCTACGAAAGCTATTTCCTCACGGTTCACGACATCGTGCGCTTCGCCCGCGAGCAAAAAATCCTCTGCCAGGGCCGGGGCTCGGCGGCCAACTCGGCGGTGTGTTTTGCCTTGGGCATCACCGAAATCGACCCGGATCGCACCACGCTGCTGTTCGAACGGTTTCTGTCGAAGGAGCGCAACGAGCCGCCGGACATCGACGTGGATTTCGAGCATGAACGCCGTGAAGAAGTCTTGCAGTACGTGTTCCAGCGTTATGGCCGCAGCCGCGCCGCGCTGACGGCGGTGGTCAGCACCTATCACGCGGCCGGCGCGGTGCGTGATGTGGCCAAGGCCTTGGGCCTGCCGCCGGATCAGGTCAACGCCCTGGCTGATTGTTGTGGTCACTGGAGCGACAAGACCCCGCCCGTCGAACGCCTGCTGGAAGGTGGCTTCGACCCCGAGAGCCCGGTGCTGCACCGGGTCTTGAGCCTGACCGGGCAACTGATCGGCTTTCCCCGGCACCTGTCTCAGCACCCCGGCGGTTTCGTGATTTCCGAGCAGCCGCTGGACAGCCTGGTGCCGGTGGAAAACGCGGCCATGGCCGAGCGCACCATCATCCAGTGGGACAAGGACGACCTCGACGCGGTCGGGTTGCTCAAGGTCGATATTCTGGCCTTGGGCATGCTCAGCGCGATTCGCCGCTGTTTCGATCTGCTGCGCCGTCACCGAAATCTGGACCTGAGTCTGGCGACCATTCCGTCCGAAGACAAACCCACCTACGAAATGATCGGTCGTGCCGACACCATCGGCGTGTTCCAGATCGAGTCCCGGGCGCAGATGTCGATGCTGCCCCGGCTCAAACCGGTGAATTTCTACGACTTGGTCATCGAGGTGGCCATCGTCCGACCGGGGCCGATCCAGGGCGGCATGGTGCATCCGTACCTGCGCCGGCGAAACAAGCAAGAGCCTGAGGTTTATCCGTCCCCGGCACTGGAAACCGTGCTCAAGCGCACCCTGGGCGTGCCGCTGTTCCAGGAACAGGTGATGCAGATCGCGATTGTCGCTGCGGATTACAGCCCCGGCGAGGCCGATCAACTGCGCCGTTCCATGGCCGCCTGGAAACGCCACGGCGGGCTGGAGCCGCACAAGGATCGCCTCGCCGCCGGAATGAAGAAAAACGGCTACACGGCAGAGTTCGCCGCGCAGATCTTCGAGCAGATCAAGGGCTTCGGCAGCTACGGTTTCCCCGAGTCCCACGCCGCCAGTTTCGCCCTACTGACCTACGCCAGTTGCTGGCTCAAATGCCACGAACCGGCAGCGTTCGCCTGTGCGCTGATCAACAGCTGGCCCATGGGTTTCTACAGCCCGGACCAGATTCTGCAGGACGCCCGCCGGCATCATTTACAGATTCGCCCGGTGGACGTGCGCGCCAGCGACTGGGATTGCAGCCTGGAACCGATCAGCGGCGCGCAACCGGCGATCCGCATGGGGTTGCGGATGATCAAGGGCTTTCGCGAGGACGATGCCCGGCGCATCGAAGCCGCCCGGTCCCGGGGCGCGTTTGTCGACATCGCCGACCTCGGTGAACGGGCGCAACTCGATGCCCGCGCCCAGGAGCAACTGGCCGATGCCGGAGCCTTGCGCGGGCTGGCCGGCGACCGCCATCGGGCACGCTGGGAAGTGGCGGGGGTGCAGAAGCAGCTCGGGTTGTTCGCCGGGTTGCCGCGTCAGGAAGAACCTGAGGTGTGTTTGCCAAAACCCACGGTGGGCGAAGATTTGCAGGCCGATTACGCCTCGGTTGGCACCACCCTCGGCCCGCACCCATTGGCATTGTTACGCCCGGAATTGAAGGCCCGACGCTGCCGCAGTTCGAAGGAATTGCTCGACGTCGAACATGGCCGGCCGGTCAGCGTGGCGGGGCTGGTCACCGGTCGCCAACGACCGGGCACCGCCAGCGGCGTGACCTTCGTCACCCTTGAAGACGAGTTCGGCAACGTCAACGTGGTGGTCTGGCGTGATTTGGCCGAACGCCAGCGCCAGGTGTTGGTCGGCTCGCAGTTGCTCAAGGTTGATGGGCGTTGGGAACGGGAAGGCGAGGTGCGGCATTTGATTGCCGGACGGCTGAGTGACCTGAGCCCCTTGTTGGATGGCATCAACGTGCGCAGCCGGGATTTCCGCTGATCCGGGACGCCGATCGTTCCCAGGCTCTGCGTGGGAATGCAGCCCGGGACGCTCCGCGTCCCAATGGAACGCGGAGCGTCCCTTGAGGCATTCCCCCGCGGAGCGTGGGAACGATCATCGCGGGTCGTGTGGGGACGATTATTTACCAACAGGCCAAAACCGCTCCCCACCCCCCGGCGCCTCCGTCCACGCCTGCAACGACCGGGTCGGCAAATCGAAATAATCCCGCGTGCGCGCATAGCCATGCCCGCCCATGCGCCCGATCGCGTCCAGCCCCAGTTGATCGATGTACAGGGTTTTCGGGTCGATCAGTTCATCCCTGACGTGGGCCATCAGTACCTCGCCAAAGATAATCTCCCGGGATTGCCCGATGGACAGCGCCATCATCCGCCGACACTCCAGCGCCACCGGCGCTTCGCCGATCCGGGGGCATTTGACGGTGGTGCCGGGGATGGCGGTGAGGCCGGCGGCGGTGAGTTCGTCGAAACCGGGGGCGAAGGGCACGGCGCAGACGTTCATGGCTTCCACCAGCGCATCGTTGACGATGTTGACGGTGAATTCCTGGTTGAGCTGGATATTGCGCGTGGTGTCTTTGGGGCTCTGATCGCCGTAGTTCTCCACGCCCAGGGCGAGGATCGGCGGGTCGGCCGACAGGGCATTGAAGAAGCTGAAGGGCGCGGCATTGATCCGGCCTTCGCCGTCGATGGTGGTGACCAGGGCAATCGGCCGGGGCACCACGCTGCCGATCAGGATCTTGTATTTGTCCCGGGGGCTCAGTTGGCTGAAATCGAAGCTTTGCATGGCAGAAATCTCTAAAGAAGGGGATCCATCGCGCTCAGCGGCGCGTGTGCGCTGTAGTCATCGGCGAACGGAATGGCCGGTTTGAACAGGCCTCGCCAGTCCGGTTGGCCAAAGGCCCGGTCGCTGTGGCTGCGCATCAGTTTTTCGAATTGGCGTTGGGCCTGGCGTTGCAGTGCGGGGTAATCGACGCCCTGCACCTGGCCGTCCTGCATCACGCAGCGGCCGTCGATGTAACTGGCGATGCAATCGTCGCCGCGCCCGGCCAGTACCAGGTTTTTCAGGGGATCGAACAGCGGCCCCAGATGCTGGCCGCGCAGGCTGAACACGGTGATATCGGCCTTGGCCCCCGGTGCCAGGCGCCCGAGGTCATCGCGGCCCAAGGCCTTGGCGCCGCCGAGGGTGGCGGCGTTGTACATATCCAGCGTGCTGGTCAACGTGTTGCCGTCCTCCATCAACCGGGCGATGTTCAAGCCCTGGCGCATGTTCTCCAGCAAGTCCGCCGGCCAGGTGTCGGTGCCCAGGGCGAAGTTGATGCCCTTGGCCCGGTAGCGACCGAACGAGTTCAACGCTTCACCATCCCGGGCAAACACCACGGGGCAATGCACCAGGCTGGTTCCGCCATCAACCAGCCGTTGCGAATCGTCGTCGCTGGCGTAGATGCCATGGGGCAGCAGACTGCGCGGGGTCAGCAGGTCAAGTTGCTCCAGCCACGCCAACGGCGAAACCCCACGCAGTTGCTCGACCATCGCCACTTCGCCAAGCCCCTGGCAGCAATGCAACCGCATCGGCGCGTTCAATTCCCGGCTCAACGCCGCCGTGCGTTGCAGCAGCGCCGGGGTGCAGGTCTGGATCCGGTCGGGGAGCAGGGCGCCACGAATCAATCCGTCATGCGCGCCATCGAAATCATCAAAAAACCGGACAGCCGCCTCCAGCCCGGCCATGCCCCGAGTTTCATCCCAGTGGTGACCCAACGACCCGTCAGCCCGCCAGTAACTCATGCCACTCATGTAGCACGGCCCAAGATAAGTCCGCAGCCCCAACTCGCCAGCCACGCCGGCCACCGCCGCGAACTCATCGTAGGTTTCAGCCCACTCGCGGTAGTACATCGAAGTGATCGGCAGCGCGGTAGTAATGCCGTTGCGGATCAACTGGGTGAAGGCATAGCGATACTTGAACACCTCTTCATCCGGCGTATAGCTCTCCCGCGGACCCGCCTTCAAATAGTCCTCGGACCACATCCGCCCCATGGCCCGCTCATCGCCGTTATCGAGGGTCAGCACCGTGGAATCGAGGTCGCCTAGGGCATCCAGATCGATAAAACCGGGACCGATCAACGCATTGCCGTAATCGACCCACTGCTCCACCGGCCCCGGATACCCGCGCCCGACAAACACAATGCGCGAACCGTCGAATACCACTTCACCGTCGCGCCACAGCACATGCTGCTTGCCATCGAACCCGACCACGCAACTGGCTTTCAAACCGATCACAGGCGACTTTCCAACAAGCGACCCTCGGCCGCGATCAACCGCCCGCCGCGATAAACCTGGCGCAGCGGCCGCGACACCAGCGCTTCACCCAAGGTCTGCACCGGCATCAGTAAAAAGTCCGCCGGGCTGCCGATCTCCACCCCATAACCTTCAAGGCCCAACGCCCGAGCGCCATTCACCGTCGCCGCGTCAAACGCCGCCGCCAGTTCCTCGTCCTTGTTCAAATCAAATCGAAACGCAAGCAACATCGCCCGTTCCAGCATGTCGCCATTGCCCATGGGCGACCAGGCATCGCGAATGCCGTCCGAACCCAGGCACACGTTCACCCCGGCCTCGCGCAAGGCGAGGTACGGCGGTACCGCGCAATCCGCCGGGGCCGAACTCATCAGCGAAATTCGCAACGCCGCCAGCCGCTGCGCCAGCGGTTTGACCTGACTCCACGGCAACATCCCCAGGCAGTACGCGTGGCTGATCATCACCCGACCCTCGAGCCCAAAACGCTCGGTGTAATCGGCGATCAACTTGATCTGCCACAGCCCCAGTTCACCCTTGTCATGCAGGTGAATGTCCACGCCGCGCCCGAATTCACTGGCCAGCGTGAACACGAAATCGAGCTGGGCAATCGGATCGTTGTCGATGCCACAGGGGTCGAGCCCGCCGACGTTCTCCACGCCCAGGACCATGGCCTCGCGCATCAGTTCGGCGGTGCCGGGGCGGCTGATCAGGCCGGTTTGCGGGAACACCACCAGTTGCAGGTCAATCAGGTCGCGGTAGCGTTCGCGCAGCTGTTGCATGGCCGTGACATGTCGCAGACCGAATTCCGGGTCGATGTCGACGTGGCAGCGCATCGTCAGCGAGCCCCGGGCGATGCAGTTTTCCAGCAGCGCACCGGCACGTTGGGCAATCGGTGTTTCGACGTCCCGCAGCACGGCGCGCTCGTTGGCGATGTAGTCCTTGAGCGTCGGCCCGGCGCTGTTCGGGCGCCAGGGTTGGCCCCAGAGGGTTTTGTCGAGGTGGACGTGGCTTTCCACCAGGGCTGGGGTAAGGAGTTGGTGTTGGCCGTCGATGTCGGTGGCGGCCAATGGGGTGTTGGACGCGGGGCGGCGGGCCTTGAACAGGCCGTTTTCGATTTGCAGGTCTTCAGCGGTTGCGCCGTAGGGACGTATGTTTCTTAGCCAGGTCATGGTTTATCTCGTAATTGATGGTGTTTGGGCGGGCGCCATCGCCGTAGGAGCAAAGCTTGCTCGCGATGGCCGCGCCTCAGTCTGAAACGAGACAATCAACCCTTGAGCTTCGACCAAATCCGATCCTGCAGCTCCCGCGCCTTGTTGCTGCATTCCTTTTCCGGCCGCAGGCGCGAGGCGTATTCGTCGGGCATGTTGATGGCGTCCATGACTTTCCATTTGGCGTCGAGCAACTGGTCGCTCTGGATGCCGTTGGCGTAGGCGATGGCGTTCGACACGGCGGCGGCGTTTTCCGGTTTCATCATCCAGTCGATGAACATCTTCGCGTTGCCGGGGTGCGGCGCACTTTTCGGTACGGCGAAGTTGTCCTGGAACATCGCCAGGCCTTCGCGGGGATACACGTACTTGATGCTGCTCTTCTGCAACGTCGCGCGGGCGGTGGAGCCGTTCCAGTTCTGCATCATGATCACTTCACCGGAGGCCATGCGGTCCACGGTGTTGTCCGAGCTGTACATCTTTAAGAACGGTTTCTGCTTTTGCAGCAGCTCCAGGATGCGCTTGGCGTCCTGGGGATTTTCCGTGCACTCGTCGACGTTCAGGTAATGGCTGGCGGCATTGATCACGCTGCTGGAGGTGTCGAGGGCGGCGAGTTGACCTTGCAGTTCCTTGCGCGGCTCGAAGAACTCTTTCCACGAGTCGTCGAGCTTACCGCCAGGCACGCGGGCACTGTCATAGGAAAACCCGGTAGTGCCCCACAGGTACGGTGCGGAAAATTTGCGTCCCGGATCGAAACTCGGATCGCGGAACGGACCTTTGACGTACTGGAAGTTGGCCAGGGTCGGCGTGTCAATTTCCAGCAACAGGTCCTGCTTGATCAGGGTTTGCATGATCGATTGCGACGGCACGATCACGTCATACGCCGCGCCGCCGGCTTGCAACTTGGCGAGCAGGGTTTCGTTGCTGTCGTAGCCGTCCATGGTGACTTTGATCCCGGTTTCCTTTTCGAATTTGGCCAGCAGGTCCACCGGGTAATAGTCGGTCCAGTTGTAGAAGAACAGTTCTTTGGGTTCTGCAGCCTGGACGCTAAAGGCTGTGAAGCAACTCAGGGCCAGACCAGAAATAGCCAAACGCAGGGTTTTCACTTTCATCAGAAAAGCTCCAGATTTTTATTGGTTTTTGCCGCGCTGCCCCAGCCAGAAGGCCAGCACCACCAGCACGATGGAAATCACCAGCATCAGGGTCGAGATCGCGTTGATCTCCGGCGTTACGCCGGCCTTGATCGCCGAGAAGATGTACACCGGCAAGGTCGTGGAACCGGGGCCGGCGACGAAGAAGGTCATGATGAAATCGTCGAGGCTGACCACGAACGCCAGCACCGAACCGGACAACACCGCCGGCCACAGCAGCGGCAACGTCACCCGGCGAAACACCTGCCACGGGTTGGCGTACAGGTCGTTCGCCGCTTCCAGCAGACTCTTGTCCAGGTCGTTGAGTCGCGCGCGGATCGGCAGATAAGCGAAGGGAATGCAGAAGCCGATGTGCGCAACGATCACCGTCAGCAACCCGAGCTTGATCCCCAGCGCCATGAACAGCAGCAACGTGGCCACGGCGGTGACGATCTCCGGCAGGATCAACGGCAGGTTGATCCCGCCCTCGACCATTTTCTGGCCATAGAACGGCCGGTAGGTCGCCAGCGCCGCGAGCAAGGCAATGGCCGTGGCGCACACCGTGGCGATGCTGGCGACGATGATCGAGTTCAGCGCCGCCGTCTGGATCGACGGGTTGGCCAGGATCCTCCCGTACCAGGCGAAGGAGAACTCGGTCCACACCGTTGCCGAGCGGTTGGCGTTGAAGCTGTAGGCGATCAGCACAAAGATCGGCACGTACAGATAGGCCAGGATCAGCAGGCTGATTTCCCGGGTCATGGGCAGTTTTTTCAGGTGCAGGGCAATCATGCGGTGGCTCCCCGACGAAGGGTTTTCGCGGCATTGCGGCTATAGAGGGCGTAGAGCACCAGCGACAACAGCAAAATCCCCAGCAACAGGAACGACAGCGAACTGCCCAGGGGCCAGTTGCGCGCGGTGCCGAATTGCTGCTGGATCAGGTTGCCGATCATCAGCGTCTTGCCGCCGCCGAGAATCGCCGGGGTGATGAACGCGCCGAGGCTCGGCACAAACACCAGCAACGCCCCGGCAATCACCCCGGGCATCGACAGCGGCAGGATGATCCGGCGCAACGCATGCCAGCGGTTGGCGCCCAGGTCGTAGGCGGCTTCCACCAGGCGCCAGTCGAGTTTTTCCAGGGTTGAGTAGATCGGCAGAATCATGAACGGCAGGAAGCTGTAGACCAGCCCGACGCTGACCGCGAAGTCGTTGTACAGCAGGGTGATGCCACCGGCGCTCGGGAATAGCGCGTTGAGGCTCTGGGCGACCCAGCCCTGTTCGCGCAGGATGATCAGCCAGGCGTAGTTGCGGATCAGCAGGTTGGTCCAGAACGGAATGGTGATCAGCAACACCATGAGGTTGCGTCTGCGCGGGCTCAGGCTCGACATCCACAACGCCACCGGAAAGCCGAACAGGAAACACAACACCGTGGTGCCGCCGGCCTGGAACACCGAGCGCAACAGCGCCTGGGCGTAGACCCAGTTCAGCTCCAGTTCGCCGTCAAAACCTTCCTGGAAAAACAGCTGGATGTAGCTTTGCAATTGCCAGTCGGCCTGCCAGTCGACGCCGCCATACAGGTTGCGCGGCAACAGGCTGATGTAGCCCATGATCCCTAAGGGAATCGCGATCAGGGCCAATAACGTCAGGACCACCGGGCTGAGCAACAGCGCGCGGTTGAGGGCGGGAGAAGTGCTGCTGACGCTCATCTCAGGCCTCCATCAACAGGCAGGCGTGGGGCGGCAGGTTGACCGCCACGCGATCCCCGACCACCCGGCCACGGTTCAGGCCTTCGTTGTTCTCGCGCAGCATGACCTTGATGTCGTTGTTCAAGCGGCACTGGTAGAGCGTGGCGGTGCCGACATACAGCACGGCTTCAATGACGCCGCGCAGATGATGCGGTTGCGAAGGATCGACCAGTTGCGAACGCTCCGGACGGAACGCCAGTTGCACGGCGGCGCCGTCGAAACCCTGGGCCGGGCAGGGGATCTCCACTGGCATGCCGCTGGGCACGAAGAGTTTTTCATTCTGCTGGCCACGCTTGAGGTGGCCGGGGAGGAAGTTGATGTCGCCGATGAACTGGGCGACGAACTGATGCTTGGGGCGCTCGTAGATATCGTTTGGTGTACCAATCTGCAGGATCTTGCCGGCGGACATCACGGCGATGCGATCGGACAGGGTCAGGGCTTCTTCCTGATCGTGGGTGACGAAAATGAACGTTATCCCGGCTTCTTTCTGCACGCGCTTGAGTTCGACCTGCATTTCCTTGCGCAACTTCAGGTCCAGGGCCGACAGGGGTTCGTCGAGCAGCAGCACCTTGGGTTTCGGCGCCAAGGCCCGAGCCAGAGCGACCCGCTGCTGTTGACCACCGGACAACTCCGCCGGTTTACGCTTGGCCAGGTGTTGCATTTGCACCAGCGCGAGCATTTCATCGACCCGTTTCGGGATCGACTTGCGATCAAGACCCTGCATCTCAAGGCCGAAGGCGATATTCTGCGCGACACTCATGTGCGGAAACAGCGCGTAGCTCTGGAACACCGTGTTGACCCGGCGCTTGAACGGCGGCAAGTCATTGACCGGTTCGCCCGCCAGGCGGATCTCGCCGTCGCTGACGTGCTCGAAACCGGCGATGGTGCGCAGCAAGGTGGTTTTGCCGCAGCCGGAAGGGCCGAGCAGGGTGAAGAATTCGTTGTCGGCGATGTCCACGGACACGTTATCGAGGGCTGGCGCCAGGCCCGGATCGTCGGAGTACCGCTTGGACACGTTGCGCACTGCAATGGCTATCGGTTGACCCATAATGGTGCAATCCTCTAATTATTGTATGCAATGTTTGGATGCAATCTAGAAATAACCGGATTAATCTGCCCGTGCAACCCCCTTTTTCAAAGGCTGATCAGCGCCAGGGGTCGATTACGCAGGGCCAAAGGAGTGTGGGAATGGCGGAGAAAAAACTGGAGACCACGGTCGACCGCGTCTACCAAGGGGTTTACCAGGCGATCAGCAAGCGCTCGTTGCGTCCGGGGATGAAGCTGGGCGAGGCGTCGTTGGCCGAGCTTTTTAATGTCAGCCGAACGTCGGTTCGTGCCGCGCTCAAGCAATTGGAAGCGGATGGACTGGTGACGACCGAGCCCAATAAAGGGGCGTCGGTGTCATTGCCCAGTGACGAAGAGATTCGTTCGCTGTTCGAAACGAGGCGCCTGATCGAGATCGGTATCGTCAGCGAATTGTGCCGGCGTCGTGACACGGCGGTGACCCAGGATTTGCGCGATCATTTGCTGCTCGAAGACGAAGCGCACCGCAGCGGCGACCATGAGCGGCTGATTCATCTGCTCGGCGAGTTCCACATCAAACTCGCCCGCAGCCTGAATAATCCGGTGTTGCTGGACTGGTTCCAGAAACTGATCTCCCGCGCCTCGCTGTACGCCGCCGCGCTGGACGATGACAGCCACGAAGCCTGCCGCGACGACGAGCATTTGCGCTTGATCGAGTACATCGAGGCCGGTAACCAGAGCGCGGCGATCGAGCTGACCTGCATGCACCTGAACGGCATCGAGAAGGCGATCCTCGACGTCGCCGCCACCTTGAAAACTGACTACCATCCGCTCAAGCATTTGATTGAGGTGTAGCCGACAGCGCTGGGCTTGAGGCTGACTCTTCACCTGTGGCGAGGGAGCTTGCTCCCGCTGGAGTGCGCAGCACTCCCAAACCGGCCACCACCGAGTTGGCTGGTTTGCGACTGCTTCGCAGCCGAGCGGGAGCAAGCCCCCTCGCCACAAAAGCCTGGCATGTGTGAATCAGCTAACCTCTATGAAACCATTGGCGCCCAGCGTGCTCGAAACAAACGGTCGCCATTACAGGACGCAGAGTCAGTCAATGCAGTTTCTATCGGATAGTCACGGATGTGCCGGCTGGAATGGCGAAATGGCCGGACGCATTCGCGCGTTCGACTGGAGCCTGACCGAGCTGGGCACGATCGATAGCTGGCCGCGCAGCCTGAGCAGTGCCGTGCAACTGATGCTCGCGTCGCCCTTGCCGATGGTGATGCTCTGGGGACGGGCGGGCTACATGATTTACAACGACGCCTACTCGGCATTCGCCGGTGGCCGCCATCCCTATCTGCTGGGTGCGCCGGTGGAACTCGGGTGGCCGGAAGTCGCCGAGTTCAACCGCCACGTGGTCGATACCTGCCTGGCCGGCGGCACCTTGACCTATCACAATAAAGTTCTGGTGCTGTTGCGCAATGGCGTTCCCGAGGACGTCTGGCTCGATCTCTATTACAGCCCGGTCGCCGATGATGCAGGGCGTCCCGCCGGGGTCATGGCGATGGTGGTCGAGACCACCGCCCATGTGATTTCCGAGCGCCGGCGCCAGGAAGCGGAGGACGCCTATCGCGCCGACAACGAACGGGTGCGCCTGGCGCTTAATGCCGGGGCCTTGATCGGTTCGTTCGTCTGGGACATCGAGGCCAACGTATTGTCCGGGGACGAGCGTTTCGCCCGCACCTTTTCCTATCCCCCGGACTGCAACCTCGCCGATTTGCCCTCGCGCATCGCCGAATCGCGCATTCATCCCGACGACCGTGCCTGGGTTCAGGAACAGGTCGATCAAGCCGTGCGAACCGGCGCGCCTTACAACGCCGAATACCGCGTGCTGCGCCCCGACGGCAGCTACCTGTGGGTGCTGGCCAGCGGCTGTTGCGAGTTCAACCAACAGGGCAAGGCGTTTCGCTTTCCCGGGGTGTTGATCGACATTCACGAACGCAAGACCGCTGAAGAATCCTTGCTCAGGTTCACCCGTAACCTGGAACAGCGGGTGGCCGATGAAGTCGGTGCACGGCTGGCGGCGGAGGAGCAATTGCGGCAGGCCCAGAAGCTGGAAGCCATCGGCGGCCTCACCGGCGGCGTGGCCCATGACTTCAACAACCTGCTGCAAGTGATTGCCGGCAACCTGCATTTACTGGCCCGCCACGAACCGGACAACGCCAACGTTCAGCGCCGGGTCAGTGCCTCGATTGCGGCGGTGGAGCGCGGGGCCAAACTGTCGTCGCAACTGCTCGCGTTTGCCCGCCGTCAACCGCTGTCGCCGGCGGTGTGCGACCCCCGGCAGATCTTCGAAGGCCTGGGCGAGTTGCTGCAACGGGCGCTGGGCGAAACCATTCAGATCAATGTGGCGCTGGCCGACGATGCCTGGCGCGTCCACGTCGACCGCAATCAACTGGAAAACGCCGTCCTCAACCTGGCGATCAACGCCCGCGATGCGATGAAGGGCGAGGGCATCATCGGCCTGAGTGCCGAGAACATCGTCCTGGACCGGCGGTTCTGCGCGGGCAAGGGCATCGTCGCCGGCGACTACCTGCGCGTGACCGTGACCGATGCCGGTGCCGGCATGCCGCCCGAGGTGCTGGCCCAGGCGTTCGAACCGTTTTTCACCACCAAGGCTGATGGCCAGGGCACCGGCCTGGGCTTGAGCATGGTGTTCGGCTTCGTCAAGCAGAGCGGCGGGCATATCGAGATCTCCAGCGTGATCGGCGAAGGCACGCGGGTGCAGCTGTACTTCCCGCGCAGCCTGCGACCGTTGCCCAACGAACCAGCGACCCCGGCAGCGCCGCAGCGTGGTGGGCATGAAACCATTCTGGTGGTCGAGGACAACGACGCGGTGCGCATTGCGGCGGTGGAGTTGCTGCGCGAGGAGGGCTACGAGGTGCTGACCGCCAACAATGGCGACATGGCCATGCAGATGTTGCTGGAGGGCGTGGCCGTGGACATCATCTTCACCGACGTGGTCATGCCGGGCCTGATCAAAAGCTCGGACCTGGCGGCGTGGGCCAAAGTCCAGGAGCCGCCGGTGGCGGTGCTGTTTACCTCGGGACACACCCGCGACATCATCTCGCGCAATCACCAGTTGAGCCCCGATACACACCTGCTCAGCAAGCCGTATGGGCCGCAGGCGCTGGCGCAAATGGTGCGCACCGTCCTCAATGGCTAACACGCGCAAACCTGTAGGAGCGAGGCTTGCCCGCGAAGGCGTCCGTCCAGTCGATATGATGTTGACTGACACACCGCCTTCGCGGGCAAGCCTCGCTCCTACAGGGATTTGCGTTTTTTCAGTGATCTAATCAAGGTAATTTCATGACTTCAAAGCGCACCCCAACCCCTCCTTCCGGCATGGTCAGGGTGCGCGGCGCCCGGGAACACAACCTCAAGAACGTCGACGTGGATATTCCCCGTGACGCGCTGGTGGTGTTCACCGGCGTGTCCGGTTCGGGCAAATCGTCACTGGCGTTCTCGACCCTCTACGCTGAAGCGCAACGGCGCTATTTCGAATCCGTGGCGCCCTATGCCCGGCGCCTGATCGATCAGGTCGGGGTGCCGGATGTCGACTCCATCGAAGGCCTGCCGCCCGCCGTGGCCCTGCAACAGCAGCGGGGCACGCCGAGCACGCGCTCTTCGGTGGGCAGCGTGACCACGTTGTCGAGCCTGATCCGCATGCTCTATTCACGCGCCGGCAGTTACCCGGCGGGGCAAACGATGCTTTATGCCGAGGACTTTTCGCCCAACACACCCCAAGGTGCCTGCCCTGAATGCCATGGTCTGGGGCGCGTCTACGAAGTCACCGAAGCGCTGATGGTCCCGGACCCGGGCCTGACCATCCGCCAACGGGCGATTGCGTCCTGGCCGCTGGCCTGGCAAGGCCAGAACCTGCGGGACATCCTCGTGACCATGGGCATCGACGTCGACATTCCCTGGCGCAAGCTGCCGAAAAAGCAGCGCGACTGGATTCTGTTCACCGAAGAAACCCCCACCGTGCCGGTGTACGCCGGGCTGACCCCGGAAGAAACCAGAGTCGCGCTCCAGCGCAAGATGGAACCGAGTTACCAGGGCACTTTCACCGGCGCCCGACGCTACATCCTCCACACCTTCAGCCATTCCCAAAGCGCGTTGATGAAGAAGCGTGTCTCGCAATTCATGCTCGGCAGCCCGTGCCCGTTGTGCGACGGCAAGCGCCTCAAGCGCGAGGCGCTGTCGGTGACCTTTGCCGGTTACGACATCGGCGAGTTGTCGCAGATGCCGTTGCTGCAAGTGGCCGAGGTGCTGAAACCGGTGGCGGCGCACAGTTATCTGGAACAGGCCGACGAGCCCGGCGAAGTCCTGACCCACGACCAGACCCGCGAGGCCCGCGAGCAGCGCATCGCCCACGGCGCCAGTGGCCACGCCAATGCGCCGGATGTGCGCCACACGCCGAACCTGTCGGTGGAGAAACGCCTGGCGGCGCAACGCATCGCCCAGGACTTGCTGGAGCGGGTCAGCACCTTGACCGATCTGGGCCTCGGTTACCTGGCCCTGGAACGCAGCACGCCGACCCTGTCGTCCGGCGAGTTGCAGCGCCTGCGGTTGGCCACGCAGTTGGGTTCGCAGTTGTTTGGCGTGATCTACGTGCTGGATGAGCCTTCGGCCGGTCTGCATCCGGCGGATGGCGAGGCGTTGTTCGAAGCCTTGCAACGCCTGAAAGCGGCGGGCAACACGTTGTTTGTGGTCGAGCATGACCTGGAAACCATGCGCCGCGCGGATTGGTTGATCGACGTGGGACCGGCGGCGGGCGAGCATGGCGGCCACATTCTCTACAGCGGTCATCCTTCGGGGCTGGAGCACGTCACGGCTTCCCAGACTCGTGCCTACCTGTTCGCCGAGCAGGTCACGGCAACGCGCAAGATTCGCAAGGCCAAGGACTGGCTGCGACTGGAAGGCATCACCCGCAACAACCTGAACAACCTCAGCGTCGAGTTCCCACTGGGCTGCTTTACCTCTGTGACCGGTGTGTCGGGTTCCGGCAAGTCGAGCCTGGTCAGCCAGGCGTTGCTGGAACTGGTCGGCGCTCACCTGGGGCGAACGGCCAGCGAACCGGAAGAACTGAGCCTGGAGGACGACGCGCCGCAAGTCAGTGGCGGCCAGGTCACGGCGGGGCTGGAATCGATCAAGCGCCTGGTGCAAGTCGATCAAAAACCCATCGGCCGCACCCCGCGCTCGAACCTGGCGACCTACACCGGGCTGTTCGATAACGTGCGCAAGCTGTTCGCTGCTACTCCTGAGGCCCAGGCCGAGGGCTACGACGCCGGGCAGTTTTCCTTCAACGTCGCCAAGGGTCGCTGCCCGACCTGCGAAGGCGAGGGGTTTGTCAGCGTTGAATTGCTGTTCATGCCCAGCGTCTACGCGCCGTGCCCGACCTGCCACGGCGCCCGCTACAACCCTCAGACCCTGGCCATCACCTGGGAGGGCTTGAGCATCGCCCAGGTGTTACAACTGACGGTGGACGAAGCGGTCACGGTGTTTGCCGGGCAACCGGGGATCCACCGCTCGCTGGAGGTGCTGCGCGATATTGGCCTGGGCTACTTGAGGCTGGGCCAGCCGGCGACCGAACTGTCCGGCGGTGAAGCCCAGCGGATCAAACTGGCCACCGAATTGCAACGCAACCAGCGCGGCGCGACCCTGTACGTGCTCGACGAGCCCACCACCGGGTTGCACCCACGGGATGTCGATCGGTTGCTGGAGCAGCTGGATACGCTGGTGACGGCGGGGCACACGGTGATCGTGGTCGAGCATGAAATGCGCGTGGTCGCCCAGAGCGACTGGGTGATCGACATCGGGCCGGGGGCGGGGGATCAGGGTGGCAAAATTGTCGTGGCGGGAACGCCGCAGACCGTGGCCAAAAACAAGAAAAGCCGCACGGCGCCGTTCTTGGCCCGAGTGCTGCAGTAATGATCGTTCCCACGCGCAGCAAAGGAATGCAGCCCGGGAAGCTCTGCGTCCCATTGGAACGCGGAGCGTCCCTTGAGGCATTCCCACGCAGAGCGTGGGAACGATCAGGTCCTGTAGGAGCAAGGTTTGTTTTCAGGCGCCGTCGAGGGAGCGGCGAACCTTGTCCAGCAATTCACTGATCTGAAACGGCTTGACCAGCATGTCCATGCCTTCGCCCAGGAACACCTGGCGATTCAGCGCATTCTCCGTATAACCGGTCATGAACAGAATCGGCAACCCTTCACGCCAACCCCGGGCGACATCCGCCAGTTCCCGCCCGCTCATGCGCGGCAACCCGACGTCGGTGAGCATCAGGTCAATCGACGGATCACTCTGCAAACGCTCCAGCGCCGATTCGATATCACCCACCTGCGTGCAGCGATAGCCGGCGTCCACCAGCACTTCGGCGACGAACATGCACACCGAGGGCATGTCCTCGACGATCAGCACATGCTCGCCCGAGCCTTGGGAGTCGACGGTCACCGACGGGATTTCGATCGCCGTCGGATCAGCGCTGGCCGGCAACATAATGGTTACTTCGGTCCCGCGCCGGGCCACGCTGCGAATATGCGCATCGCCCCCCGACTGCCGGGCGAAACCGTAAATGGTCGACAACCCCAACCCGGTGCCCTGGCCCAGCGGCTTGGTGGTGAAGAACGGATCAAACACCTTGTCGATCACACTGTGCTCGATACCGGTGCCGTCATCACGAACCGCCAGTGCCACATAGGCGCCGTCCGCCAGATTCGGGTCGCCGTGGGAATAGGCGGCGTAGGTGCTGACCCAGATATTGCCGCCCTGGGGCAGGGCATCCCGGGCGTTGATTACCAGGTTGAGCACGGCACTTTCCAGCTGGATCGGATCGACCAGCGCGATGGCCGCCTTGGAGGTCAGTTCCAGCCTCAGGGTAATGCGCTCGCCGATGGTGCGAATCAGCAGTTCTTCCAGGGAACGGATGTTCTCGTTGATGTCCACCGGCCGGGTATCCAGCGGCTGCTGACGAGCAAAGGCCAGCAGGCGATGGGTCAGGGACGCAGCGCTCATGGCCGAGTTCAGCGCCGCCTCGGCGTAGAACTGAACCTTTTCGGTGCGCCCATCGGCCATGCGTTTCTGGATCAGTTCCAGGCTGGTGATGATGCCGGTGAGCAAATTGTTGAAGTCATGGGCGATGCCGCCAGTGAGCTTGCCCAGGGCATCCATTTTCTGCACTTGCAGCAGTTGTGCTTCGGTGCGCACCCGTTCGGCGACTTCCTTGGCCAGTTGCGTGGTGGCGTCGTCGAGCCGGGCCAGGTGCGAGCGTTCGCGGTGCCGGTGTTCGGTGACATCCTCGACGAACACCAGGCTCAATTCCGGGGTGCGATAGGGTGAAATCTGCCACTCGGTTTCCCGCACCTGACCTTCGACCCGCATGTTCAGCGTGCCTTTCCAGCGCTCGCCATAGGCCAGGCGCAGGCGCAATTCATCAATCACCGCGCCTTGATCGTCGGCAAAGCATTCGCGCAAGGTGTCCGGGTCAAGGTTGTCCTGGATCAGTTGGGCGAAGGCGTGATTGCATTCGTGGACTTTCAGCGCCGCGTCCATCACCGCGATGGGCGCCGAGACGTTGGTGAAAATCTCGCGAAAGCGCGCCTCGCTTTCGCGCAAGGCATTCTCGGTGTCGCGCACCCGCAGCAGCGTGCGCAGGGTGGCCAGCAACACGTCCGGGTCCACGGGGTGAATCAGGTAGGCATCGGCGCCGGCGTCCAGGCCGGTTATGATGTCGCCGGTCTGGATCGAGGCTGCCGACACGTGAATCACCGGCAGCAGCGCGGTCGCCGCATCGGCGCGCAGTTTGCGCACGATGTCGAAGCCGCTCATGTCCGGCAGGTTGACGTCGAGGATCAGCGCGTCGATCCGCTCGCTGTCGATCAGCGCCAGGCCCTCGCCACCGGTGCCGGCTTCGAGAATAGCGTAGCCATGCCGTTCCAGGCGCCGACGCAAGGCGTAGCGGGTGGCGACGTTGTCGTCGACGATCAACAGGCAGATGTCACGTTTCATCGGCAGGCTCCACGGCGATGGCCAGCGGGATGATCACGAAAAAGGTCGAACCGGCACCCGGCGTACTTTGTACCCCGACTTCGCCGCCCAGCAACTCGGCAAAGCGTTTGCACAGTGACAGACCCAGTCCGGTGCCGCGCAAGCGTTTCTGCAATGGCGAGTCAACTTGAGAAAAGTCCTCGAACAATGCGCCATGCAGCTCCGGGGCGATACCTATTCCGGTATCGCTGACGGCGAAGCGCACGTGATCGCTGTTTTCCAGGCGCGCCGAGACCCGGACTTCACCACGGGTGGTGAACTTCAGCGAGTTGGAAATGAAGTTGCGCAGGATCTGCGCGAGTTTCTTGTCGTCGGTGAACAGCCGCGGCAGACCCACCGGCTCTTCGAAGATCAGGTCCACGGCGCTGCCATCGACAATCGGCCGGAACATGCCGCGCAGGGCGGCGAACAGGTCGAGCATGTCGAACCAGGCCGGGGAAATACTGATGCGCCCGGCCTCGATCTTCGCCAGGTCGAGCAGGTCGTCGACCATGTCGCTCAACTCCCGCGCGGCACCGCTGACAAACGCCACCTGCTTGTGCTGCTCGGGGCTCAACGGGCCGTCGAGTTCATCGGTCAGCAGGCCGGTGATGCTCAGGATCGAGCCCAGCGGCGTGCGGAATTCATGGCTCATGTACGACAGGAAGCGGCTTTTCAGGTCCGAGGCCTGGCGCAGTTGTTCGGCCTGTTCATCCAGCTCGGCGTAGAGCGCCAGCACCCCCTGGTTGGTTTCTTCGAGTTCGTTGCGCAGCGCCGTGGCTTCGCCTTGCAATTGGGCGATCAGCGACGCTTGTTCGTCCGGCGTCAGGTTGGGTGACTCAGCCATGCGCGGCCTCCAGGGCAACGACCACTACCGTTACATCGTCCCGGCTGCGACAGAAATCGCGGTGCAGGACAGCGGCAATCACGGCGGGGTGGCGGTGCACCAGGCCGGGGTAATCTTGCAGGTTCCATCGGGACTGCAGGCCGTCGCTGTACATGATCAATAGGTGTCCGTTCACTTGAGCATAGTCAAAGGGTTGAGCCTTCCGGTATTGGCCGCCGACGATGCCGGGGTGGGAGGCCAGGCCACGGGATTTGTCCGGGGTAATCAGGCAGCCGCCGATATTGCCGATGCCGACATATTTCAAGGCATCGCCATCGAACTGGGCGAAGGCTGCCGCGCCGCCACGGGTGCCGATCATGGCGTGATGCATGTCTTCGAGCAACAGCATCGGCGAGGCGAACGGTGCCAGGGCGAAAGCTTTCTCTCCGGCACGGGCGGCGCGTTCGGCGTCTTCGCCGTGGCCCAGGCCATCGATCACCAGCACACTGATGCGCGGCCCGTCGAACGCCAGGTGCCAGACATCGCCACACGCCGGGTCGTTATGCAATGAATGCTGACTGACGCCGATGCGTCGGTCCGGCGCCTTGTCAGTTCGCGGGTACAGACGCGCCAACAGCACTGCGCCCCGTGAGTCCGCATAGACATCAAATACTTCGGTCTGGCGCGACACCGCCCCGAGCCCGATGCCCTGGGTGCCGCCGGTGGAAAATCCATCGGTCAGGCACGCTTGCAAATCAAAGCCGCCGGCCCGGTCCACGGCGAGGATTTCGATCCCGGCGCCGGTCGGGCGGGGCAGGGTCCTGAGATGCAATTCGCCTCTTGCGGCGTGCTTGAGGATGTTGCTCGCCAGTTCCGTGGCCACCAGCGCCACACGTCCGGCGTCGGTGGCGTCGAAGCCGTTTAATTCTGCGAGTTTTTGCGCGGTGCGCCGGGCATGACCGATCTGACTGCTGTCTTCGATCGGCAACACGAGCGTGAGGGTACCGCCAATGTTCATGTCCATCGGGTAATCGTTATGCGAGTGCCTTTGCCAGGCTCGGTTTCCAGTTCGAACTCTTCCACCAGCCGTTTGGCCCCGGTCAGCCCAAGCCCAAGCCCACTGCCGGAGGTCCAGCCGTCGGTCATGGCCAACTTGATGTCGGGGATGCCCGGGCCTTCGTCACGAAAGACCAGGCGCAACCCGGTGCGCGCGTTTTCGTCGAGGATCTGCCAGTCCATGTCGCCGCCACCGCCATACACCATGGTGTTGCGCGCCAGCTCGCTGACGGCGGTCACCAGTTTGGTCAGGTCGATCAGGCGCATGCCGCATTCCTGGGCGAGTTTGCGCGCGGTCTGGCGGGCCAGGACCACGTCTTGCTCGATTTGGATGGGCTGGCTGCCGCTGCTGCGCACGGTCATTGTTCGCGTACTCGAGCCTGCAGCAGTTTCATCCCCCGCTCGACGTTCAGCGCGGTGCTGACGCCGGGCAGGGTCAGGCCCAACTCCACGAGGGTGATGGCCACGGCCGGTTGCATGCCCACCAGTACGGTCTGGGCATCCATGATTTTCGACAGGCCGGAGATGGTGCCGATCATCCGCCCGATGAACGAGTCGACCATGTCCAGCGCCGAGATATCGATCAGCACGCCCCGGGCCGAGGTGCGGCTGATGCGCTCGGAGAGATCGTCCTGAAGAGTGAGGGCGAGCTGGTCATGCATGTCGACCTGGATGGTCACCAGCAGGAAGTCGCCCATTTGCAGAATCGGGATGCGCTCCATCGGCTCATACCGCCTTGCTGACGGTGATTCCCAGTCGGGTCAGGGCCAGTTTCAGGGCGTCGGCCAGGTTGGCCTTGGTCACCACGCCTTGCAGGTCCAGGCCCAGGTGCACGATGGTTTGCGCGATCTGCGGACGCACGCCGCTGATGATGCAATCGGCGCCCATCAGGCGAATCGCGGTGACGGTCTTGAGCAGGTGCTGCGCCACCAGGGTGTCAACGGTGGGCACGCCGGTGATGTCGATAATGGCGATTTCCGAGCCGGTGTCGACGATCCGTTGCAGCAGCGATTCCATCACCACCTGGGTGCGTTGCGAGTCGAGGGTGCCGATCATCGGCAGTGCCAGCACGCCGTCCCAGAGCTTGACCACCGGGGTCGACAGTTCCAGCAGTTCTTCTTGCTGACGCTTGATCACCGCCTCGCGGGACTTCTGGAAGGTGCGGATGGTGTGCATGCCCAGGGCATCGAGCAGCTCGGAGACTTCCCAGAGTTGTTCGGCCAATTGCGCCGGGTCCTGTTTGTATTCGGTTTGCAGCAGGCTAAACATCGGTCCCTTGAGGGAAAAGATGAAACTGGCGGTCTGCTGCGAGTCCTGGCCGAGCATGGCGCGGCTATGGGAGAGTTTTTCGAGGAATTGGCGGATCTCGTCCCAGCCCGCAGCGGCGATGTTCTGCCCGTTGCCGCGTTCCAGCCCGGTAATGACCAGGTGCAGGAACTCCGAGGTCTGTTGCTTGAGGTCTTGTTCCTTGATGTTGCGCGTGGCACCACTGGCCTCGAGGCTGTTCGTCCATTCGGCGAGCAATTGCGCCTGGGTTTTCTTCATCGCTTCGAGTGTGTTGCTGTGCAGTGCCGCCATGTGTCTTGACTCCTTGGGAATGATGGCCGATACCCCATAAAAATGATCGGCGCGAATCAGTGACATTTGCCGTGCGAAATAGTTGTTCGCGCACGGCAGGATTTTTTTCATCCTTCACTCTAGTAGGCGCTGCCGAAGGCTGCGATCTTTTGATCTTGCCCTTGATCTTCAACAATCCAACCGACGCCGTTTGTAGGCGCAAGGCTTGCCCGCGATGACGATTTCGAAGACGCCTTCGCGGGCAAGCCTCGCTCCTACAGAGAGACCGGGTTTCATGAGATTGAACCCTGCGCCGGGGATGGCTTCGAATCTTCATGGCCGACTGTTTCCAGCCGCGCAAGTGCAGTGACGAACGAGGTAGCTATGAAAGAGCAATCCCAGCAACAGGATCAATCCGGGGCGCCGGTTGATCGCAATGACCCGGCGATTGACCCGCAGGTCCCGGGTGAAGGTAATCGCGGCCAGGGCGAACAGACCGCCAAGCCGGACAGCGCCGACCCCGCGGTCGACCAGAAGAACCGCCACACCGACAACGACAACGAGTTCAGTCCCGGCTTCAAACCGCATCCCGACCGGCCAAAACCCGGTGAGGATACCGATGCCGATATCGATACTGATGGCGGCTAACCGCAGACGAAAAAAAACCGCATCGACCGGATTTATGCCAATCAGTCAAACCTGACACTGAATCTGTGGCGAGGGAGCTTGCTCCCGCTGGGCTGCGCAGCGGCCCCTCTCTTTACCTGACTAAAGAAGGGGGCTGCTGCGCAGTCCAACGGGAGCAAGCTCCCTCGCCACAGGTTACTCATCGCTTGTCTGACTGGCGCTAATCTTCTGGATGCGGTTCTTTGTCCGGGTTATTTGCTTGGATGCTTCGCTTGCAAGGCTTTGGCCGCGTCCAGATGCTTCTCCAGCGCCGGTAACATCTTCTGCGCGAAGCCTTTGAAGTCGGTGGCGCCCGGTTTTTTGTCGTCGGTCACCGTGTCGGCTTCTTTCTTGAACAGTGCGATGGTTTCTTCGTGGGCCTTCACCTGATTGTTGGCGTAGGCCGCATCGAAGGATTCATCGCGCAGGTCGAGGATTTTCGCCTTGGCCTGATTGACCAGTGTCGTGCTGTCCGGCACCTCGATGTCATGCTTTTTCGCCAGCGCCGCCAGTTCATCGTTGGCCTTGGTGTGGTCGGTGATCATCATGTTGGCGAACGATTTGATGTCCGCCGATGCGCTTTTTTCCAGGGCCAGTTTGCTGGTTTCAACTTCAGCGATGCCGCCGGCCGCGGCATTGTCGACGAAATCATTGGAAGTGGCCGCGAACGCGGTGCCCATGCTGGTGCTCAGGGCAACGGCCAGGGCGAGGTGGCGCAGGGTAAATCCGTCCATTGGTTCTTCTCCACACGGGTTTTATGAGCGATCGAGGTGATCGTTATTCAATGGAGGTCGGGACTCGACGAAAGGTTTGATCGCAAACGCCAAACGACGACGAACGGCCACCGCTGGTCTGACAGGAGGTCGACAGAACCGGGTAACCGAGGCCATTCTGATGGTTGGTGAACGCAATTGATCGCGTTTGCTACCGATCAACAAACGGAGGTGTTCCATGCCGGTGCCACACAACCTTTATCAGGACCTGAACATTCCCAAGGAAGTTATCCAGCAAAAACGCACCACGGATCCGTTACTGGATTCACTGATCAATAAATATGTGCAGGCGGACAATGAGGTGGTCAAGGCCGAAACGGCCCAGTCCGATGCCCCCAGCGACGACGCACTGAAAAAGCTCAAGGAACAGCGATTGCAGGTCAAGGACAAGATCGTCCAGCAACTCCAGGCGTCGTCCTGAGCCACCGACGACCGGTGACTGAATAGTTGGAACGGCGATAAAGCCCGGCACCTCGAAAGTACAGAGTCTCTCCATTCATGACTCGCTTCTCAGAGGTGCCCTTATGACAGAGCCAAAATTCCCCAGTGAAGAGCAGGGCGGGTACGACCCGATCCCGACCCATCCCGAACCGCTGAGCCCAGGGCGCACGACCGTCCACCCCGAGGACGAACCGGGCATCGACGAGCTGCCGAACAACGAAGGCGCCAAGCCGATGGAACAGCGCGACGGCACCGACCTCGATCCTGAACGGGTGCGCGAAGAAACCGACAACGCCGAGCGCGATGGCGAGAGGGATCCGCGTTGATTGGCCTGACCCTCTTCAGATGCCGCCCCCCTGTAGGAGCGAAGCTTGCTCGCGAAGGCGTGATCAAATTCAACATCCATGTTGACTGACACGCCGCGTTCGCGAGCAAGCTTTGCTCCTACAGGTTTGGTGTTTGATTGACGATCAGTTCAAGGCTTTGCTGAGCGGCAACCGCACCATGTGCCGCGCTGTCAACGACCCAAAATACAACCAGTCTCCATACTCGCGCACCGTGGTGATCGGCGAATAATTGCCGCTGCCCGCATCCTGCAAATTGGCAATCACCTTGCCGTCCAGGTCCAGCCCCAACGCGAACGCCCGTTTCTCCACCGGTTTGGGCAACACCATCATCGCCCGCACGATCATCTTGCGCACGAACGGGTGCGGCGCTGTGGCGTCCAGCAGTTTGTTGCGCGGGGCATAGAGCGCCACCCAGAAGCGATCCCGCCCGTTGAACGCCAGGTTGTCCGGCAGCCCCGGCAGGTTGTCGATAAACATATCATGGGTCCCGGCTTTCGGCCCGCTCAGCCAATAGCGAGTGATGCGGTAGGCGCCGGTTTCGTTGACCAGCACAAACGCATCGTCGGGCCCGAGGGTGACGCCGTTGGCGAATTCCAGCTTATCCAGCAGCAGGGTGGTCTTGCCGCTCTGGAAGTCATAGCGCAGCAAACGACCGTCGCCGCCGTGCTCCATAATCGCCTCGCCATCCTTGCCATAGCCCCAGCGACTCGACGCATCACTGAAGTAGGCGTAGTGCCCGGGCTTGTCGATCACCACGTCATCGGTAAAACCGAACGGCACGCCATTCGCTTCTGTGGTCAATGGGATCACCCGACCCTGGGCATCAAGGGACAGCAAGCCCTTGACCCCGTCAGCGATCACCAGCAAACCATTGGGATGCCGGGCCAGTCCCAACGGCCGGCCACCCGTGTCGGTCAGCACGGTCCTGACGTTGCCGTCGAGGCTGCTGCGAATCACCCGGCCGTCGTGCAAACCGGTGATCAGCAGGTCGTTTTCCAGCAATAACGCCTCGGGACCGTCGATGTCCGAAGAACCAATACGCTCCACGTCCTTGAGTCGCTGATTGTCGGCGTACACCCCGCTGGCCAATGACGGCGCCGCTGCCGGTGTCCAGGCCACCGGTTCGACTTTGCTTGGCATCAGCAGTAAAAACGCGACAAATACGACGATCAGCAACAACACACACCTGAAGAGGGCCCTCATGCGCTCACGCCTGCGGGTGCCAGGTGCTTTTGCGCCATGTTGCGCAGCGCCAGCATCGACGCCGCCGACTCATGCTCGATGCGCCGCTTGAGCAGCAACCGATTGGCGATGCGCATGCCCAAACCGCTGAACCGATAATCCAGGGTCCGGACAAACCGTGTGCCGTCGCCGAGCGCCTCGCACTCGTAGGTCACCACCAGCGACAACCCATGATCGCCTTGGGCCCGGGCACGCCAGCGTCGCCCTGGCAAATACTCCTCGACCTCCCAGCTCAAGTGCCCGTCACGCCCGCCGGCGCGGATGTCCTCTTCAAAACGCGACCCCGCATGCAGCGGCCCGGCCTGGCCATCGACCTTGAGCGACGAGGGATGCCACTCCGGCCAACGGGTCACGGTGCTGGCGTAGGCGAGCACGGCAATCGGGTTGCCGGCGATGTCGATCGGGTGCTGCATGCGGGTCATGGGCGTTCTCGTCGGGTTCGGGTGGGTGTGCTCCGGCTCCCAGTACAGGGTGCCGAACAGGTAGTCCATCAGCGGAAACACGATATTGAAATTGCGCTCCTGCATCACTTCGCGGCGGTGATGCAGTTCATGCAGGCGGCGCATCTGGCGGATCCACGGCAGCCGTGTGATCGGGTTGCGCGGCGGCAAATGCTCGCAGGCATGGAACACTTCATAGGTCAGGTAACCCAGGACCATGCAGCCGCCAAACAACCCGGCTACATTGGCGTTGACCCGGGAAAACAGCCACCACAGGGGCAGGGTGATGACCAGCGTGTGCAGCACGATCAGCCACGCCGGGAACAGAATCACCCGCCAGTCCCGGGCGCTGTCGTAGGTCATGTGGCCGGGGGTAAAGAAGCTGTGATGATCGCCGGCATGCCTGGCATAGAACATCCGCGCGAAGCTCTTTTTGTGGTGCCCAAGGTGGCGATGCACCATGTACACGCCAAAGTTGAAGAACAACAGCGTCAGCGGCACCGTCAGCCATTCCAGCGCCTGCACCTGTTGCACCGTGCGCCAGAACCCGGCGATGGCGAGGAGGCCGAACAGCAGCACGAAGGTGCCGTGCAGCCACGGGTTGTAGAGCCGATGAATGTCGGCCCGGTAACGGCTGCGAAAAGCCTGGGTGGTCTGCCTCACTGCGCTCACCTGTGATTGTTGTTATCACAGCAGATTAGCCGATCCCGCCGCGCAGGCCTGGCGAACGTTGAGGGCACAAACGCCACTTGATGGACTCAGCCCAACGGGTTCCAGCGCTGGGACCAGTCATCGTCGGTCTTGATCACATCGCGCAGCAGATCGAACGCCTGTTGCAGGGTCGCCGAATCCCGGTCCCGGGAGTAAACCAGGTACGTCGGGTAACTGAATTCCGGGGCCTTGGCCACCGCTTCCAGCACGCCGCTTTCCAGATAACTCTGCACCACCCGGGTGCGGAAATAACCACTGCCGCCATGCTCCAGCAGGTACTGCAAGGCCAATGGGCCGAGGTTGAAACTCAGGGCGGCCTTGGCTTTTTCCGGTAGGGCGGCGTCGTGTTGGCGGCGGAAATCCGGGCCCCAGTCGATGTACACGTACGGGTCGGGTTGGTCAGCCAGGCGCACGAGGATCAGTTTTTCTTCCAGCACCTGTTCCACTTGCAGGCGTGGCCAATATTCGGGCTGGTAGACCAGCGCCGCGTCGAGCACACCCAGTTCCAGTTGGCGCAGCAGGTTTTCACCGTCGCGGATTTCCATGCGCAGGGCGTGGCTGGGGATCTTCTCCCGCAACTCGGCGGCCCAACTGAGCATCAGCGGATTGCACAGGCTGACTTCGCCGCCGATGTGCAACACGTCGCGATAGCCTTCGGGCAACGGCAGGTCCCGGCGCGCAGCTTCCCAGGTTTGCACCAGTTGATTGGCGTACACCACAAAGGCTTCCCCATTCGGGGTCAGGCGAGCGCCGGCACGGTTGCGCACGAACAGGGTGCTGCCCAACTGGCTTTCGAGTTTCTGCACCCGCGCGGTGATGGCGGTCTGGGTCACGTGGAGCTTCTGCGCGGCGGCGGCGAGGCTGCCGTGGCGGACGATTTCCAGGAAGGTGCGGGCGAGGTCGATGTCCATGGGGTGGCCGGTGTTGAAGGTGTCCGCATTGTAAGAGCCATCGATACCCTGTGGCGAGGGAGCTTGCCTGTGGCGAGGGAGCTTGCTCCCGCTTGAGTGCGCAGCGCTCACAAGATTTTGGGGCCGCTGCGCGACCCAGCGGGAGCAAGCTCCCTCGCCACAGGTTCCATGGTGCCTGCAGGTTTCAGTACCAAAGGTGTCAGAGTTTTCACATTCCCTCTAACCCCCGCGCACTACACTGCATCAATCTCCCGACCCAACGGACGACCTCATGCCGGCAAAACCCACCGCCACGATCCTCGATACCCCTGAAGGCCAACGCCTGGCCGGCAGCGAGGCCCCGGACTGGCGCGAGTGGGGGCCTTACTTGAGCGAACGCCAGTGGGGCACGGTGCGTGAGGATTACAGCCGTGACGGTGACGCCTGGCGTTATTTTCCCCACGAACATGCGCGCAGCCGCGCCTATCGCTGGGGCGAGGACGGCCTGGCCGGGTTCAGCGACAAGGCCCAGCACTGGTGCCTGGGCCTGGGCTTGTGGAACGAGCGCGACCCGATCATCAAGGAACGCCTGTTTGGCCTGAACAACAGCGAAGGCAATCACGGTGAAGACGTCAAGGAACTGTATTTCTTCGTCGACGGCGTGCCGAGCCATGCCTACATGCGCATGCTCTACAAATACCCCCATGCCGAATTTCCTTACGCTGACTTGGTGGCTGAAAACGCCCGCCGGGGCCTGACCGATACCGAATATGAAATCCTCGACACCGGGGTGTTCGACGACAACCGCTATTTCGACGTGACGGTGGAGTACGCCAAGCACACTGCCGACGACATCTTCATGCGCGTCACCGTGCATAACCGCGCCGAGCAGCCGGCGCGCCTGCGCGTGTTGCCGCACCTGTGGGCGCGCAACACCTGGAGCTGGGTGGCCGATGGGCAGAAACCCAACCTGAGCCTCAGTGGTGATCGGGTCCTGGCGCAACATCCGCACATGCCGGACCGCCAAGCCACCGCGTGGGGCGAGGCCGATTGCGAGTGGCTGTTCTGCGAAAACCAGAGCAACTTCCCCGCGCTCGATGGCGTGTCGGCGCAAGGCCCGTTCAAGGACGGCATCAATGATTTCATTGTCGATGGCACCACCGATGCAGTGCGCCGTGACAGCGGCACCAAGGTCGCCGCGCATTTCACCCTGAACTTCGACGCCGGCCAGACTCGCAGCGTGTTCCTGCGCTTTGCCCCGGCCGGTTCCCCGCAGATCAACGCCCGGACCCTGTTCGAACGGCGCCGCGCCGAGGCCGATGGTTTCTACGCCGCGCTGCAAGCCGAGATCAAGGACGCCGATGCGCGCAATGTGCAGCGCCAGGCACTGGCCGGTTTGCTCTGGTCGAAACAGCTCTACTATTTCGACGTCAACCAGTGGCTCGACGGCGACCCGACCCAACCGGCGCCGCCCCCCGAGCGCACGCACATTCGCAACACCCATTGGCGACACCTGTCGAATGTCGACATCGTCTCGATGCCCGATACCTGGGAATACCCGTGGTACGCCTCGTGGGACCTGGGCTTCCAAGCAGTGGCCTTTGCGTTGATCGATCCGGGGTTCGCCAAGCACCAACTGTTGCTGCTGGTCAAAGATCGCTTCATGCACCCCAACGGTCAGTTGCCGGCCTACGAGTGGCGTTTCGACGACGCCAACCCGCCGGTGCATGCCTGGGCCTGCTGGCGCGTGTATCAGCAGGACAAGGCGTTGACCGGCACCGGAGACATGGATTTTCTCGAGCGGATCTTCCACAAACTGCTGCTGAATTTTTCCTGGTGGGTCAACCGCAAGGACGCCGAGGGCCGCAACCTGTTCCAGGGCGGATTCCTGGGGCTGGACAACATCGCACTGTTTGACCGCTCGGCGATTCTGCCCCCCGGTTACCAACTGGATCAGGCCGACGGCACGGCGTGGGTCGCGGCCTATGCGCTGGACCTGATGCGCATCGCCCTGGAGCTGGCCAAGCGCAACAGTGTGTACGTCGATATCGCGGTGAAGTTCTTCGAGCACTTTCTGTACATCGCCGGGGCAATCAACAAGATCGACTCCGAGGCCGAAGGCTTGTGGGATGAGCAGGATCAGTTTTTCTACGACGTGCTGCACCGCCCGGATGGGGTGAACGAGCCGCTGCGCTTGCGCTCGATTGTCGGCCTGATGCCGCTGTTCGCCGTGCAGGTCCTGGAGCAACACGAACATGAAGGTTTGCCCGGTTTGCGCGAACGCTTGCTCGGGTTCATGCGCCATCGCCCGGACCTGGCCAGCCTGGTGTCGCGCTGGACCGAACCCGGCGAAGGCAATCGCATGTTGCTCGCGCTGTTGCGGGGCGAACGGACCAAGGACTTGCTCAAGCGCATGCTCGATGAAAGTGAGTTTTTATCGGCGTTCGGTATCCGTTCCCTGTCCAAGGCTTTTGCCGAACAACCCTTCGGCATTCGGATCAATGGCGACAGTTTGTGCGCGCACTATGAGCCGGCGGAATCCGAATCGCGGCTGTACGGCGGCAACTCCAACTGGCGCGGGCCGGTGTGGATGCCGATCAACTACATGCTGATTGAGTCGTTGCGCGAGTTTCACCGGTACTACGACCAGAATTTTTCGGTGGAATACCCGACGGGGTCGGGGTTTCTGGCGTCATTGGAGGAGGTGGCGGACAGCTTGAGCCAGCGGCTGACCAAGCTGTTTCTGCGCGATGAAGAGGGTAATCGGCCGTCGATGGCCGGTTATGCGCAGTTGCAGGCTGACCCGGCCAGCCGCGACCTGGTGTTGTTCCATGAATATTTTCATGGCGAGACCGGGCGCGGGTTGGGGGCCAGCCACCAGACGGGGTGGACGGCGTTGGTGGCGCTTCTTTTACAGCCTGGAAGATGATCGTTCCCACGCTCCGCGTGGGAATGCAGCCCGGGACGCTCTGCGTCCCCTTGGAACGCGGAGCGTCCCTTGAGGCATTCCCACGCAGAGCGTGGGAACGATCATTAACGATCAGTCGGTTAACTCGACCTGCCGCGCCCAATCCGCGACCAACCGCTGCGGCGTGCCACACGCCTTGCGCTTGAACACGAAGTGGCTGCACTTCTCGGCGAACTGTTTGCGGTTCTGCACCATGTCCAGGTGCATCTCTTCCAGCTCGGCATTTCGGCAATGTTGCATCAGTTGGGTGTCGTTGCGTCCCTTGCGCTCACGGATGGCGGCGTACGCCGGATCGTTCAGCGCGCCATTGGCCCGTTGCAGCAACCACAAGCCAAACTCGTTGGGGCAACGCGGGCCGATTTCCTGGACCATGCCCAATTGCAGGGCCTGGGCGGCGCTCACCGGCAGGCATTGTTCGGTCAGTTGTTCCGCCATGGCCTGGCCGACCGCGCGGGGCAGGCTGTAGGTCCAGTATTCGGAGCCGTACAGGCCCATGGTTTTGTAGTGCGGATTGAGCACGATCTCGGCACGGGCGAACACGATGTCGGCGGCCAGCGCCAGCATCACGCCGCCAGCCCCGGCACTGCCGGTCACGCCGCTGATCACCAGTTGCCGGGCCGTCAGCAGTTCCTCGCAGACGTCGTCAATCGCCTGAATATTCGCCCAGGCTTCCAGCCCCGGCACCTCGGCGGCCTGGATCACGTTCAAGTGCACGCCATTGGAAAAACTGCCGCGCCCGCGCTTGATCAGCAACACCTGGGTGTCCCGGGCCTTGGCCCAGCGCAGCGCCTCGACCAGCCGTTGGCACTGCTCGGTGCTCATGGCGCCGTTGTAGAACTCGAACGTCAATTCGCCGACCTGCCCGGACTCGCGATAACTGATCGGTTGATAGGCCTCAAGGTTGAAAGGGTTCGACGCAATCGACCAGTCCAGGGTCGGCACTTCACTCAACTGCCGACCGAGCACATGCCGGGCCGGACGCTTGAAGGTTTCTTCGCCGGGCAGCGGTTTGCGCCGCAAGGAGCCGATCCACAGGCTGTGATCACCGGTCGCCACCAGCACCGCATCGTCATGCACCGCCAGAATCTGCCCCGGCGTGCCCGTGCGTGAGTCCAGATGCGCGTCATACAGGTAGTACTGACCGCCGGCCAGACTGGCCAGCACACCGGGCTGACCATCGGCCGCGTCGATGCTGCGTTTGATGAACTGCGAGCAGTCGTGCCAGCTGAACGTGCGATCGACCTGTTTCATGTTCGGCTGCAAGCGGCCCAGCACCTGATGCTGGCGGTAATCCACCGGCACCGGGACAAACCCGGCGATGAATTTTTCTACGACTTCGCGGATGCAACGGATCGCCGCGTCACTGACCCGCCCGTTGTACAGCTCGGATTTACGCAGGCCCTGGGGCAGGTTGAATTCACTCGTGGCCCAGACCGGCCCGGCGTCCATTTCTTCCACCGCTTGCAACGCGGTGACACCCCAGCGATCCCGCTCATGGGTGATGGCCCAGTCCAGCGCGCTGGCGCCACGGTCACCGACGATGCCGGGATGGATGATTACCAGTGGACGCTTGGGGTTGCTCCACAGTTGTTGCGGCACCCGGTCCTTGAGGAACGGGCAGATCACCAGGTCGGCGCCGGACTGTTCGATCTGTTCGCACACCGCGTTTTCGTCGGTAAACAGGACGACGCTGGGACTATGCCCGGCCTGGCGCAATTCCAGCCAGGCCCGTTGGGTCAGGCCATTGAAGGCTGATGACAGCAGGATGATCTTCAGTGAACGCATGATTGCCTCTTCCTTGAGAATGTTCAGCCACAGCGCTCGCAATGAGCCGTCCTTGGCTTTCGATGGAAGGGCGATAGTAGAGAGTGCCCGGGCACACCCACCTGACCGGGATCAATCTTTTTTCTTCATTCACGCAAAGCCCTTGTAGGAGCAAGCTCCTACAGGTTTTGCACGCATCTGTAGGAGCAAGGCTTGCCCGCGAAGGCGATTTCAACGACGCCATCGCGAGCAAGCTTTGCTCCTACAGGGGTCGTGGTTAGAAGGCGAAACAGGAACAGCCAAACGCCCCCCAGAACCCCTGGAAGTCACTGACCGGCGCCGACGACAACCGCGCCCGCTGGTGACTGTGGGCATGCACCGCACACGCGCCGACACATTGATGAACCTGCGCGGCCAACGGCTTCCAGTGGCCCGGCACTTGGGTGACCGGCGACCACTCGGGCACCACCGGGATCGGCGGTGGCGAGAGTTTTTCAAACTCGACACTGCCGTAGACAATCTTGCCGTCGACAATGGTCAGCACCGATTCGATCCACTTGATCCCTTCGTCCTCGATGTGGAAGTAGTCCGCCGACAGCGCAATCAAATCCGCCAATTGCCCGGCCTTGATCTGGCCTTTCTGCCCTTGCTCGGACGAGAACCAGGCGCTGCCATGGGTGAACAGCTCCAGCGCCGTATCGCGGCTCAGGCCTTGGGGGTACAACTCCAGACCGCCGACGGTGCGGCCGCTGACCAGCCAATACATTGAGGTCCACGGGTTGTAGCTCGACACCCGCGTCGCATCGGTGCCGGCGCCGACGGGAATGCCTTCGGCCAACATCCGCGCAATCGGCGGCGTGTGTTCGGCGGCTTTGGCGCCATAGCGGTCAACGAAGTATTCGCCCTGGAACGCCATGCGATCCTGAATCGCAATGCCACCGCCCAGGGCTTTGACCCGCTCGATGTTCTGCGGGGTGATGGTTTCGGCGTGATCAAAGAACCATGGCAAACCATCGAACGGAATGTCGCGATTGACCTTCTCGAACACGTCGAGCATGCGGCTGATGGATTCGTTGTAGGTGGCGTGCAAACGGAACGGCCAGCGTTGCTCGACGAGGTGACGCACCACCGGTTCGAGCTCTTGCTCCATGGTTTGCGGCAGGTCCGGGCGCGGCTCCAGGAAGTCCTCGAAATCCGCCGCCGAGAACACCAGCATTTCCCCGGCGCCGTTGTGTCGCAGGAAGTCGTCGCCCTGGCCGTAATGGGAGGTGCTGGTCCAGTTCTTGAAGTCGGTCAGTTCTTCCTTGGGTTTCTGGGTGAACAGGTTGTAGGCGATGCGCACCGTGAGTTGCTTGTCGTCCGCCAGTTGCTGGATGACCTGATAGTCGTCCGGGTAATTCTGATAGCCGCCACCGGCATCGATGGCGCTGGTCACGCCCAAGCGATTGAGTTCGCGCATGAACTGCCGGGTCGAGTTGACCTGGTGTTCCAGCGGCAGTTTCGGCCCCTTGGCCAGGGTCGAGTAGAGAATCATCGCGTTGGGCCGGGCGATCAGCATGCCGGAGGGGTCGCCATTGGCGTCGCGGACGATTTCGCCGCCCGGCGGGTTCGGCGTGTCGCGGGTGTAGCCGACCACTTTCAACGCGGCACGGTTGAGCAGGGCGCGGTCGTAGAGGTGCAGGACGAACACCGGGGTGTCCGGCGCGGCTTTGTTCAGTTCTTCAATGGTGGGCAGGCGTTTCTCGGCGAACTGGAATTCGTTCCAGCCACCGACCACGCGCACCCATTGTGGCGTCGGCGTGCGTTCGGCCTGGTCCTTGAGCAGGCGCAAGGCATCGACCAGCGACGGCACGCCTTCCCAGCGCAGTTCCAGGTTGTAGTTCAGGCCGCCGCGAATCAGGTGCAGGTGCGAGTCGTTGAGGCCGGGAATCACCGTGCGCCCGTGCAGGTCGATGATCTGCGTGCCGGGGCCTTGCAGGGCCATGGCCTGGGCATCGCTGCCGACCACCACGAAGCGTCCGTCCTTGATCGCCACGGCACTGGCCTGGGGTTTCTTGCGGTCGACGGTGTGCAAGCGACCGTTGTACAGAATCAGATCGGCCGGGGCGTCGGGCATGGTTTTACTCCCTGCGAAAAGTGGGCTGACCCATGCACCGACGGCGCCTGCTGTAAGGCCTTGCAGTACATGGCGGCGGTTGAATCCGTTGTGCTCGTCAGGTGGGCTCATGGCAGTGTTCTGCGCTCAGTTCTTCATCAAAAAACCGGGATTGAACAGCCGATGTCTGACGCATGCGGCCAGAAGGAATATAGACCGCAAATCCATGGGCAGCCTGTTTTAACTCCGGGGCCAATCGGTTAGATTCCCCGCCCGCCTAAACAAGGATGTAGACGATGATTAAACTCGGTAACCCGAAAGGTATCTTGATGGCGGCGCTGATCGCGGTCGGGCTGGTCGGGACTTATCTGTATGCCGGCCAGGGCAGCACCATCCCCATTCCCGACACGGTGATGATGACGTCTCGCGATGCAGGCCCTATTGGGCCGAGGTTCGATGCGACGAAATGGTTTCGAAGCGGCATGTACGTACCGCAGGAGCTCGACGGCAAGATCAATCCGTACATCATGACCCGCAGCGAGCCGTTTGTTTTCAAAGCCAAGGACAACGTATTCCTGGTACAGGAAGCCCTTGAGGCGCTGCAAGACGTTCAGCCCGAAGTGAATACCCAACTCGTCTGGGATACATGGCCGGTGCTGACCCGGCGCGTGCGTTACGAATCCAGCTTTTTCCTGGCCCCGGATAAGCCGGCAGATCTTTATAACCTGTATCTGCAAGTGAGCTATCGCCGGTTTGTCATTCCCCTCAGGCTCGAAGGCGATGAGGGTGAGCTCAAGTTTGACGGTGAAGTGACCGAGGTCAACAGCGTCGACGCGTTGGAAGAAGAACACACCAAAGTCTTCGAAGAAATGGACGATGCCGGTACGCGTTGAACCCTGAAACGACGAATCCCGCCATATAAGCGGGATTCGTGTGCAGCCAGAGAGGCTCCCCGGGGCGGGGAGCCGTCATCTTACGACGGGAACAGCTCGGACAGTTTCATCGCCAGCATCATGTCGCCTTCAGCGCGCAGTTTGCCGCCCATGAACGCCTGCATGCCGTCGGTCGAGCCGTCGACGATGCCTTCCAGGGTCTCGGCGTCCATCACCAGCGTGACCTGGGCGTCCGGGTTTTCGCCTTCTTTCAGTTCGCAGGTGCTGTCCTTGACGATCAGAGAGAAGTGCTTGGATTCGTCGATGCGGAAACCGAAGACCAGGTCCAGACCGGCAGCGGCGGCTGGGTTGAACTTGGCTTTCATTGCTTGTACGGCATCAGCTACGGAGGTCATGGTTTGATCCTTTTGTTGAGAATTACAGCTGGGTAATACAGCCAGGGTCACAGTAATCCGGACTCAGCGAAACGTGATGAGTTCCGGGGCCTTCAGCAGTTGCAGGTGCGCATGACTGTTGAAGGAAGCCAGGGCCACCTCGCGACCACGAAACTTCAGTTGGTTGAGCGAGGTGTTGACGATTTGCCAGTTGAGTTCAAACGCCTGGCGAGCAGGCATTTGGGTAATGAGGTGGAGCAGGGCGGTGATGGTGCCGCCGGAGGTGAACACGGCGATTTTCTGCGTGTTGTCCGCCAGTTCAAGGATGCGGTTCAGCCCGGCCTGGACCCGTTCGACAAACCCCAGCCAGCTTTCCAGCCCCGGCGTGTCGTAGGTGCCGGCCAGCCAGCGCTCGATGATCAGGGCGAAGATGCGCTGGAACTCGGCACGGTTTTGCGCGGCATTGCGCAGCACGTCCAGCGCTTGCGGTTCGTCTTTGAGCATGGCCGGGAGCAGGGCGCGGATCACCGCGTCGGCGTCGAATTCGTTGAAGGCGGAATCGGTTTCAAGGGTTGGCACCGGCAGGTCCACGACGGCGAATTGCTCCAGCGCGGTGGTGGCGGTGTGTTGCTGGCGACGCAAATCCCCGGCGAGGCAGCGATCGAAGCTGATACCCAGCTCAGCGAGGTGCTGGCCGAGGATTTCTGCCTGGCGCACACCGGTCGGCGAGAGGACGTCATAGTCGTCTGCACCAAAGGAGGCCTGGCCATGTCGAATCAAGTAGATGCTGCCCACGTCCGCGTCATCCCGGTACGTTGAAGGTTCGGCGAGGTTATGAGGATGGCCGCGGGCTGTCAATGAAAAAACATACGCTTGTTTGAAATGCCCGTTACAGGCCTGTTGCCAAAGGTTTCATGGCTGGCCCCAAAGCCGGGGCATGGGTATGCTGGCGGCATTCCGCGCGCGTTTTTGAGCGGCGCATTGTATTGAAGGAGTCCTGTGTGGAGTTTTTTGCCGAGTACGCCAGTTTCCTGGCCAAGACCGTGACCCTGGTGATCGCCATTCTGGTGGTCCTGGCCAGTTTCGCGGCATTGCGCAGCAAAGGTCGGCGCAAGTCGGCCGGTCAGTTGCAGGTCAGCAAACTCAATGATTTCTACAAAGGCCTGCGTGAACGCCTGGAGCAAAGCCTGCTCGACAAGGATCAGCTCAAGGCCCTGCGCAAATCCCAGAGCAAAACCGAGAAAAAACAGAAGAAGAAACCCGAAGCCAAGGGCCGGGTCTTCGTGCTGGATTTTGACGGCGACATCAAGGCCTCGGCCACTGAGAGCCTGCGCCACGAGATCACCGCGCTGCTGACCCTGGCCACGCCGAAAGACGAAGTGGTGCTGCGCCTGGAAAGCGGCGGCGGCATGGTCCACAGCTATGGCCTGGCCTCGTCGCAACTGGCGCGGATCCGCCAGGCCGGCGTGCCGCTGACCGTGTGCATCGACAAGGTCGCTGCCAGCGGTGGCTACATGATGGCGTGCATTGGCGAGAAAATTATCAGCGCCCCGTTCGCCATCCTCGGCTCCATCGGCGTGGTCGCGCAGTTGCCCAACGTCAATCGCCTGCTGAAGAAGCACGACATCGACTTTGAAGTGCTGACCGCCGGCGAATACAAGCGCACCCTCACCGTGTTTGGCGAAAACACCGAGAAGGGTCGGGAGAAGTTCCAGGAAGACCTGGATATCACCCACGAGCTGTTCAAGAACTTTGTCGCCCGCTATCGCCCGCAACTGGCCATCGATGAAGTGGCCACCGGTGAAATCTGGCTCGGTATCGCTGCGCTGGACAAGCAACTGGTGGACGAACTCAAGACCAGCGACGAATACCTGTCCGAGCGCGCCAAGAGTGCCGAGCTGTATCACCTGCACTACGCCGAACGCAAAAGCCTGCAAGAGCGTATCGGCATGGCGGCCAGCGGTTCGGTGGACCGCGTGTTGTTGAGTTGGTGGAGTCGTTTGACCCAACAGCGCTTCTGGTAACGCCTTGTCGAAAACCCGGTCATCTTGTGTGATCGGGTTTTTTATTGCCGTTTTTTCAGTCACTGCATAATCAAAAAAGTGCAGGGCGGTATATAGATATTGTTTGCGTTCATATTGTTGATTCGTTGGTGTTAGTTCTGATCGGATATTGAAGCTATTAATTGAAAGTGACGTCTTTAGACTGAATGCTCTTATCGTGAAAAGAGTAATAAGTTCATGTCTTCGGATTTAACATCATCGTCGTCCACCACAACGACTCACGCTCCAATAGAAATGACACCTGAACAACAAGGTGTCTTTTACGAACTGTTCAAAGGCAGTCCCATTCCTGTCTGGCTGGCTCAGGCCAGCAGCGAGGCGCGCACGGGGCTGCATGCCAGCATCGTTGCCAGCCAGCGTTCCCGGGCCAACGCCGTCAAGGCGATGGCCGTCCTGAAGAATCCGCAACAGTTCTGCACGCCGTTACTGGCCAAGGCCATGGCCGATAAAATCGGTGAGGCCGTGGATATCAGGGGCGTGGTGTTTCAGCATATTCGTTCAACTACCAGTTTCTTCGGGCTGCGCAAGAAACTGATTTTGCCCATCGATCGGGACTTGTTGACGGCTGCGTGCGAGAACTTCGAGGTCAGTGAAACCCTGGCCGATAATTACAATGTGAAGTCACTGATCTATCAGCCGGAACGTATTAACGGTACCGCCAATAAAGTACTGGGGATCGAGCCCCATGAGTTCGCTCAACTGTGTCGTAACCTGGACCTGGGCAAGCAATACCAGGCGCACCTCAACCGTGTATTTGAACCCACGGTTGCAACCGGCCCTGTGCGTACCGCGTGCATGGCGCATTCCCGGCGCTGCTTCGATGTGGACCGGCACATTGCCCTGATGAAAAAACACATCAGTGCCAAGATGTTCAAGGTGCTCGGCGAGGTGGTGACTAACCAACCGTCGATCAAGCTTGACGACTATTCCATTGCCTATAAGGGCCTGGAATTGCTCGGCTACAAGCTTCAGGGCGTGATGTTGATCGTTGCGGTGGGGGATGGCACGTATATCGACAATCCATGCGTGCTGTTTATGCCCGGTGATACCGAGCAACCGCTCAAGGAGTACCCGAATGTCCGGGCGCTGGAGGTCGAACTCGGCGAGCGCCTCAAAAAACAGACGTTCGAACCCTTCCTGCTGCGGTTCGTCGCGCTGGGCGACCGGGCCGGCCTGCAAGCGGCACTGTCGAGTCGAACGCTGCGACCCGCCAGCCAATGGATGCAACCTTACCAGCGCGAGTCTGTGCCGGTCACCACCCTTGCCGGCTCCGCAGACCTGTTTGCCGACCTCTACCGCCAGCGCGCCGAGCATGTGATGGCCGATGCGCGATTGCTGGTGGTGCCCACCGACGATGAAGACGAGAAAACCCGCCTCGCGCGGCTGGACACCTACAAGACCATTGGCCTGGATATCGTGATGTTTGGCGCCTTGTTTATCCCGGTGTTGGGCGAGGTATTGATGGCGGTTTCCGCGCTTGAATTGCTGAACGGCGTGTACCACGGCCTGGAAAGCTGGGCGGCGGGGGAGCAGGAGCAGGCCAGCGACTACTTCTTCGACACCGTGGAAAACCTGGTGGTGATGGCGGCGTTTTCCACTGGCGCCGGGGCGACCCGGATGACGTTCAAGAAGGTCCGCAGTGCCGAGTTTGTCGAAAACCTGTGGCAGGTGAAAACCCCCAAAGGCCAGATGCGCCTGTGGAAACCGGACCTGGCCCCGTATCGGCTCAACATGCAGCTGCCAGCCTGGCTCAAGCCCGATGAACGAGGCCTGCGCTGGTTCGAAGACAAGGCTTACCTGGCATTGGGCGAGGACCTTTATGCCGTCCGTCCCGAGGCGGATTCGGGGCTGTGGAAAATCGAAGGGACGGGGGTGAGCGAACGCTACTCCCCTCGACTGGAGACCAATGACGCAGGGGCCTGGCGACATGATTCCGAGCTGCCCGCGCAGTGGGATCGGTTAACCCTGTTCCGCCGCCTGGGGTATTCGGAGCAGGACATTCCCGACGCCAGGGCGTTGCAAATCCTGTCGGTCTGCGCCATCGAAAACCGGGTGTTGAGCCGGGTGCTGATTGATCGCACACCACCTCCGGCCTTGTTGATCGACACCGTTCGACGCTTTGCGGCGGACCAGGTGGTGATCCAGTTCATCGAGCAATTGAACGACGCGTCATTGGGCGCCAAGGCAGACCCGCAACTGCAATTGCAGCTACTGACCCGCCTCAGGAACTGGCCGGCGCAGACCGAGATCCATGTTCTCGACGACCTGGGACAGACGGTCAATCGTTATGCATCCGCCGATGCCGACGGCGTGCTCAAGCCGCTCAAACTGAGCCTGGACAAAGTGCGCGCGGGGCAATTCTATCCAGAGCTGTTGTCGGGCCTGAGCGCTGCCGAGCGGGAGCGCCTGCTGGGTTCGGCCTCGACCGTGGCCAGTGACCAAGTCGCGGCACTGCTTGGCAAACTGGCCGAGCAGGCGGATCTGCGGCGTGCGTCGCTGTTTGACTGGGTCTACCAACGGGGCGTGGCGGCGCCGGATGCGCGGGTCATGCCCTTGCGCAAGCGCTATCCCGATCTGCCACTCAGCGTGCTGGATGAACTGGTGCGCTATGCCGATACCAGTGAATTGAATCAACTTGACGCCGACAAGGTCCCGCTGCGCCTGGCGGAAGAGGCCCGGCGTTTCCGGGACGTGGTGCGTGTCAACCGCGCGTATGAGGGGTTGTATCTGGATGCCGTGGGGGGCATCGACACTGATCGGCTGGTGTTTGACGCGCTCAAGCACCTGCCGGGCTGGGATGCGGATATTTACCTGCAAGTGCTGGAGTGGTCGTTCTACACCGAAGACATGGCCACCCTCGGCTTGGACACCGCCGTGCAACAGATACGGATGAATGCCCACGCTGACCGCTATGAGGTCCGGGACGGGGAGTCGAATTTGCTCGGCTACCTGCCGGGGCGAACCCGCGAGCATTATTTCCAGGCGCTCTGGGAGGGGATGTCGATGACGCGCCGCACGGCGTTGGGCGTGCAGGCGGCGGACCGTGGCGTGGCGCTGCGGCACAAGATCACCGAACAAGCGCTGGCACGTCGAGGGGGCGCGGCGCATGTCCTGGGCATTGAGGCCATGCGTTTGGGCTACCGCTCGCCGATGCGCCTGGCCGATACCTTGCAGAGCACCGCGTCGAGCAGCATGCCGTCGCAACCCTCGGCACCGATGAGTCGACCCGCCGCGCTGGTCCGTCGTGCGCAGGAGCTGTATCCCACCCATTCCCTCGAGCAGATTGATCTGTTCCTCGCCGGCCTGGACCCGATCAACGTGCTGGCCTTGAGAAAACTCGAAGGCCTGAGGCTGGAGTTCGCCTCCATCCGACAGGTCCTGCAGAACTGGATCAGTCGCGACACCTGGTACCAGGGCGCCGACGGTCCGAGGTTGAAAGTCACGACCCTGGCCAAGACCCGGGCGGCGGAAGAAATCATTCGCTGCTGGCGTCGGGAAACCCCCAGCATGCTGACCCTGGACGGCCGGCTCTATGAATTGTCGTTGCCACCCCTGCAAATCGGCGAGCTGCCACTGATCACTGGTGATTTCGCCCATGTAGGCACGCTGGTGATGGATCGCGTGGGCGCCAGCGCCGGGTTGAACAGCTTCCTGCATAACTTCAAATCCGTGCGACGCCTGTCCATGGTCGGTAACGGCCTGACCCGGCTGCAGCAGGCCATTGGCGGCATGGCGCACCTGGAAATCCTGAACCTGAGTGAAAACCGCATCCAGCTGACCGAAGCCTCGGTCACCGAACTGGCCAGCCTGACGCGCCTCAAGCATTTGAACCTGTGCGCCAACCCTACGTTGACCCGCACGCCCGATGTCTCGCGCATGCAACTGCTGGAACGCCTGGAACTGCGCGGCACCGGCATCAGTCAATGGCCCAAGGGCGCCAGCGGCCTGCCGAAACTGCGGGGCTTGGACCTGCGCGATAACCGCATCAGCGTGATCCCGGAGGATGTCTACTCTGCGCCGGGCACCTTGAATATGGGCACCGATATCGCCGGCAATCCGTTGACGCCCGATACGGTGAAGCGGCTGACCGAATTTCAACAGATCACTGACATCAGCCTGGGACTCATCGCCCAGGGGCATCTGGAGCAACTGCAACACATCCTCATGGACGTCTCCATGAGTTCGACCTGGCTGACCGGGGCGACGGAAGTCGACAGGGTGCTCAAGCAAGCGTTGTGGAGTGCGGTTTACGCTTACCCGGACTCCCAGCCGTTTTTCCTGTTGCTGGCCCGATTGCGCTACACCGCTGATTTCCGCATGGTCTACGGCTCATTGAGCCAGCGGGTGTGGGAGGTGGTGGAGGCGGCCGCGGAAGACAGCGCGCTGCGCCGGACGCTGTTCCGCCTGGCCAATATCGGGCGGGTCAGTGCCGATGGTTATTCCCTGTTGTTCAGCAACCTGCACACTCGTGTGCTGTGTTACCGCGCGTTAGAGGTCGCCAGGCTCTACGGGCCCACCCAGGAGATTGAGATGACGCAACTGGTCCGCGGTTTGTTCCGCTTGCAGGAGGTCGAGCGCCTGGCCCTGAGCAATATCATTGCGCGCAACCGTACCGGGCCGGTGACCTTCGAACAAGCCATGGAGGTCAGCCTGGCCTTCCGGGTGGGGCTGGCCGAGCGCTTGAGTCTGCCGGGGCAGCCGCAAGGGGTGAACTTCAGCCTGGGGGTGGAGGTGATTCCGCAAACCCTCGACTGGGTGTACGCCGAAGTGGTGAAACTGGAGCACACCCCACAGTTGCTGGGCTGGATGGCGGAGCAGGATTTCTGGGTCGAGTACCTGGAAATGGCTCATCGGGCCGAGTTCGACGACACGGTTATTCGCGCTTCGCTGGCGTTCCAGCATTTGGACAGTCGATTGCACTACACCCGTGTCGAGTTCAACCAAAGCATGGACGCCATCGTCAGTAACTTCAGTAATGAGCGTACCGCGCTGATCCGTCGCCTGACCGCCGAGGCCCTGGTGCACAGCCCGGGATTGTCCCTGGTGGCGGCCGTGCCGGAGCTGGCCGGCACCCCTGAGATTTGATCGAGCAAGGAATGCTGATGAATACGATCGAACAACACATCAATAGTGCCGGCCAGCCCTTATGGGCTGGCCTGGCGCCGGACCAGGTCCTGCCGCTGACGGCGGCGCAATACGCGGCCAACCTGATCAAGCAACGCTGGGGTGACGAAGCCCTGGACGCGGTGCTGGTGGACCTCAACTACGATTTTCCAGGCTATCCGGCGCAAGGTTCTGTGCATCAGGGCCGGGTGCGTCTGTCGCAAAGCCTGGTCCAGGCCTTGTTGAACAATTACCAGACAGTGGGGGCCGGGCGTTTCGGTGAAACCGCGTTCGGCCTGTACACGCCGCCAACCGTGGGGCCGCAGGTGCGCATTGTCGAGATCGACGCGTCGATCAACCCCGACGGCAGCTATGACGATTACGAAGGGATCTACCGCATCACCGAACCGCAGGTCTATGGGCCCGACACCCAACTGGCGCTGCAACCGGCGGCGTTCAAACAGTGGGTCTGGACCCTGGCATTCAAGGCCCAATATGCCGCGTACGTGGCCAATGCCTGGCCAGATGACCGGACCCTGTTGGCGGCCGCACCTTATCCATTGCGGACCTCGGTGAAACTGGCGTTCATCATGGCGGCGTGGCTGCAATATCAGGAACGCAGCCTGAGCCGCGAGGGTCTCGGCCTGGCGTTACGCGTTGCCGGACTCGATCCCGGACAGACCTGGGGCCAACTGACGCTCGCGCAGGTGCAAGCGCAAACGCCGATGCCGTCATCGGTGGAGGCCGGGCGCCTGTCGATCTACCGGTACAGCGCCAGCGATATAGGTTGTTTCCGCGACAAGAACAGTGGCCGACGGCTGCTCTACATTCCGGGGAATGCCTCGCCATTCCATGAATTCGCCGATCACCGGACGCTGTGCCAATGGGTGATCGAGATCGGCCGCGATGCCAAGCGCAAAACGGCGTTCGTGGCCCATTTTGCCGAGGACGATCAACAGGACGGCACCTTCCATGCCGGCGTGCGCACAGCGCTGGCCGGCATGGTCACCTGGCCCCGGCAATATCGCTTGAAGAAAGGCCACGGCTTTTTCAACAACGATGGATTTTGGCCACCCGAGGACTATATCGGCGTTGATGTGCGACCCACCACCGAGGACCCGTTTGCCCAGTGGGTGAAGGTCATGAAGGCCGCTGCCCAGGCCAGCGTCGACACCATCCGCGACGACGCCCAGGTCAATCGCGACAACCTGAGCGCGGTGGTCGAGCCCGTGGTGCAGTGGATCGAACGCTTCGCCCCCCTGGCTTTGTTTGTTCCGGGAGGCGGGGGTTTGCTGGCGCTGGCGGGCCTGATCGATGCCGGTTATGGCCTCGACGAGGCGGTGCACGGCAAGACCACGGACGAGCGCTGGGCGGGTGTCGGGCGCACGGTGTTCGGGTTGCTCAACGCTTTACCGGTGATCAAGGCCGGCGCGGTGCTCAAGGACGAGGAGCGGCTGCTGACAGTTGAGCACGTCGCCAACCCGGTCGAAGCCCACGTCAGCGCTGTGCCGGCCCGTCTGCGGGCGTTTATTCCCGAAGCCTCGGCCTTCAGCAATGAGGTGCTGCAACAGATTGGTCGGGTCTGCGGGCTGGATCCGGATGCGCTGGGGCTGTTGCAGGCGGGGCAGCCACCTTCGCCGATCCTGCTGGATACCCTGAATCGTTTTCGCATCGATCAGGACCTGCAACAGGCCCTCGAACGCTTGCCCGGCGGGTCGGTCGAGGCCGAGCAAGCCCGGAACGCCCGTGTCGGGCAGTTCAGTGAGTGTTATGCCGCGCTGCAACAGTCCGCAGATGAATGGGTGCGCCTGTTCCAGTCGCAATACCCCGGTTTGCCCAAGTGTGCGATCGAGCAGATGCTTGAGCGCGCCGGCATCGATATCCGCGCACCGCACACCCTGGCCGAGGCCAAGCGGGTGCTGGGCGAATTGAGCGGCAAGGCCCGGCAGTACGAATTTCATGTCCGCGTGGCCCGCGCCTATGAAGGCCTGTACCTGGCGTCGGTGGAAAACCCCGACAGCGATGTGCTGGCCCTGCATTCCCTGGAACGGTTGGCGGGTTGGCCGATCGGGATTCGGCTTGAGGTCTGTGAAGAGTCCGCGGTGGGGCGAGTGCTGGACAGCATCGGCCCGCAGGGCGCGCCATATTCCCGTCAATTGATCAGGCAGGGCACGCGCTACCAGGGCCTGGCGGCGGGACAGTCGGTGGATTTTCACCAGGCATTGCTCAATGCCTTGTCCCAGGAACAGCGTGCTGCGTTGGGACTGCGCGCCGATCAGGCATTGCAGGATCTGCGCACGCGCATCCGTGCTGAGCTGCGCCCGCGCGCCGAGCTGGAACTGGGTTTGCAGCGCATGGACTCGGGCCTGACCTTCGACAGTCATGGCCTGCGCGGCGGCGGATTTCCGTCCACGGCCCAGGGCGAAGCCTTTTCCAGAACCATCACCAAGCTGCAAATCCGCGAAATCTACCCCAGCCTGAGCGACGAAGAACTGGGCACGCTGTTGGACCAATGGGGCGAGCACGCCCAGACGCAACTGGCCCGGCTCAATCAGCAATTGCGGCAATTGCGGGTCGACCTGGCGGCGTGGATCGGCCAGGTCGACGTTGATGTGGAAAACATGGACGTCGATCTGCTGGATCCCGAAGAGCCTGAGGCCGAAGGCATGGACGAAGAGCAGATCGACGCGGAAAACGATGCGCGGATCGCCGATGCCATCCAGTTCGAGCGCCGCAGCCGCCTGGAGTTGGCCACCGAGCTGGAGGGGTTGTGGCGGGGGCAGGGCGAGGCGGCCAGTCGGGTCTACCACAACGGTGAGTTTGTCGGGTTTCGCCTGGAAATGGACTTCGAGCATTTCCACAGCCTGCCCGCCTTGAACGTCACGCTGCCGGAGGTGGTGGAGCTGAGCATGACCAGCTTCTCGTTGACCGAATCGGCGAGCCTGTCGCCGTTTCTGCGCGCCTTTCCACGCTTGCGCGTGTTGGACCTGGGCGGCACCGACCTGCACCAGCCCGGCCCGGGAATGCAGTGGGTGGGCCATTGGCCCGAGGCCATCGGGGAATTGACCGAGCTGACGCACCTGGACCTCAGTCAAACCGGCCTGGTGTTGACCGAGGCAACCGCCGGGGCGCTGAGCGGGTTGTCGCGCCTGGTGGCCCTCGACATGCGCGTCAATCCATTGGGCAGGCCGCCGGTGGTGGTGCACTTGACCGCGCTGCGTCGTCTTAACTTGCGGGCCACGGGGATCCGTGTGTGCCCGGTGGGCGTCCTGGACCGCCCCTATCTGGAGCTTCTGGACTTGCGCGAGAACCAGATTGCGCGAATACCGCCCGCCGTGCGCCAGCAGTCGGTGGCGGGGAGCAGGCTCTTGCTGGCAGGCAACCCGATCACCGATGAAGACAGCCTGCGCTGGATCGTTCAGCACCGGCAACAGACCGGGATCAATGTGTGGATGGCCGCGCCAAACGCCGATTTCGCCCAGCCTGACGCGTGGCTGACGGGGTTTTCAGCCCAACAGCAGGCGAGGGCGATCCAGCATTGGCAACACCTGGCGACCCTGCCCGGCAGTGAACGGTTGTTTGGCACGCTGGACATGATCCGACGCAGCGCAGACTTCCGGGTGAATTACCCGTCGCTGCAACAGCGCATCTGGCATCTGCTCGATGCCCTCGATACGTCACCGCCGCTGCGTCAGCATGTCCTGCAAGATGTGCAGTGGACCGCCACCGATGGCGACAATCCATTCGCCAGTTTCGAGCATCTGGAAGCTCGGGTCGCTGCCTTCAACACGCCGTTGCCCGAACGTTAACGCAGGCGAAAAAAAACCTTGAGCCACGGTCATGGCTCAAGGTTTTCAGTGACGGCGACTTAGCGGCGCCGGAACAGCGGCAACGGTTCGTCAGTGGCCGCCTGGTACGTCACCGAGAAGTCCTTGAGGCCTTCAAGGGCTTCGTACGGGTCTTTATCAGCGCGAATGGCAAACGCGTCGAAACCGCAGCGGTGCAGGTAGAACAACTGGTCGCGCAGCACATCGCCAATCGCCCGCAGTTCGCCTTTGAAACCATAACGGTCACGCAGCAGACGGGCGTTGGAGTAGTTACGACCATCGGTGAAGGCCGGGAAGTTCAGGGCAATGACCTGGAAGTTGTCCACGTCGTCACCGATTTCCTCGGCTTCTTCATCGGCGTCCAGCCACACACCCAGGCCGCCATCGCGGGCCTTGAGCATGCGCCCGTGTTCGCGCCACAGCGCCAGCGGCACGATCAGGTCGTCGCAGTTGCTGATCTCGTCGATGTTGAAATCCTTGGGCAGCAAGTGCCAGGTTTCGTCGACGACTTCGTTGTTCTTAATGATTCGCTGCATAGACGCGCTCCTTGAAGAGGTCGATGCCAATGCGCTGATAGGTGTCGATGAAGCGCTCATCTTCGTGACGTTGTTCGATGTACACGTTGATCAGCTTCTCGATCACATCAGGCATGGCTTCCTGGGCGAAGGACGGGCCGAGGATCTTGCCCAGGCTCGCATCGCGGCTGGCGCTGCCACCGAGGGACACCTGGTAGAACTCTTCGCCTTTCTTGTCCACCCCGAGGATGCCGATGTGGCCGACGTGGTGGTGACCACAGGCGTTCATGCAACCGGAGATGTTCAGGTCCAGTTCGCCGATGTCGAACAGGTAGTCCAGGTTGTCGAAACGACGCTGGATCGATTCGGCAATCGGGATCGACTTGGCGTTGGCCAGGGAGCAGAAATCACCGCCAGGGCAGCAGATGATGTCGGTCAGCAAGCCGATGTTCGGCGTGGCGAAACCTTGCTCGCGCAACTCGCCCCACATCGCGAACAGTTGCGACTGTTCAACGTCGGCCAGAATGATGTTCTGCTCGTGGGAGGTGCGCAGTTGACCGAAGCTGTAACGCTCAGCCAGATCGGCCACAGCGTCGAGCTGCTTGTCGGTGATGTCGCCCGGCGCAACGCCGGTTGGCTTCAGGGACAGGGTCACGGCCACGTAGCCCGGCTTCTTGTGGGCCAGGGTGTTGCGGGTGCGCCAGCGGGCGAAACCCGGGTGTTCCTCGTCGAGCGCGGCCAGTTCGGCGGTCTGGTTCTCCAGCACCTTGTAGTCCGGATCGACGAAGTGCTTGGCCACGCGATGCACTTCGGCTTCGGTCAGCGTGGTCTGGCCACCGCGAAGGTGCTCCATTTCCGCGTCGACTTTTTGTGCGAAGACTTCAGGGGTCAGCGCTTTGACGAGGATCTTGATCCGCGCCTTGTACTTGTTATCGCGACGGCCGTAGCGGTTGTAGACCCGCAGGATGGCGTCGAGGTAGCTCAACAGGTCTTGCCATGGCAGGAACTCGTTGATGAACGCGCCGACCACCGGGGTACGACCGAGGCCGCCACCGACCAGCACGCGGAAACCCAGTTCGCCCGCAGCGTTGTGCACCGGCTCCAGGCCAATGTCATGCACTTCGATGGCCGCACGGTCAGAGGTCGAACCGTTGATGGCGATCTTGAACTTGCGCGGCAGGTAGGCGAATTCCGGGTGGAACGTCGTCCACTGACGGACGATTTCGCACCACGGACGCGGGTCGATCAACTCGTCGGCCGCGACACCGGCGAACTGGTCGGTGGTGACGTTGCGCAGGCAGTTGCCGCTGGTCTGGATCGCGTGCATCTGCACGGTGGCCAGCTCAGCGAGGATGTCCGGGATGTCTTCCAGCGCCGGCCAGTTGAACTGCACGTTCTGCCGGGTACTGATGTGGGCGTAGCCCTTGTCGAAGTCGCGGGCAATCTTGGCCATCATTCGCGTCTGGCGCGAAGTCAGTTGGCCGTAAGGCACCGCCACCCGCAACATCGGGGCGAAACGCTGGATATAAAGGCCATTTTGCAGGCGCAGGGGGCGGAATTCTTCTTCGCTCAGCTCGCCTGCCAGATAGCGTCGGGTCTGATCACGGAACTGCTTGACGCGGTCCTCGATGATCCGCTGATCGTACTCGTCGTATACGTACATATAAGTCCTGTTCTCAGGCTTGGGCCGGTCGGTTCCAGTTGCGTTTTTCGCTTGCTGAAGTTTCCGATACTGCCTCGGCAATTCTGCGCGCACGGCCGCGCACTCCCTACGGAGCCGGGGCAAGATACCAGTTTGCAGTTATGCGCAAAAGTGATGTTTGAGTATATGTAAAGAACCAAAAAGACTAACGAGAACCGTTATTACTAAACCCGTATTTGTGGTGTGGGCAATCGTCGTCTTTACTGTGGTCGAGTCTTTATGCAATCACCGATAAAACCGACAAGAGGCGATGCAATGAGCAACCCGACCAAAGCAAGGAAAACCGACAGTACCGTCGATGCGTGGGCGATTTTGTTCCTGATCATTCTGGTTGTAGGAACAGCAGTGTTCTGGGTCAGTCACCAATAGCGGCACCGTCCGGGCCCGGTTGCGACGGATTGTCGGACAAAACCGGAATAATCCCCCGTTTTGCGGGCGTTCGCTGGCTATAATGCGCGGCGAATTTCCGGGGCTCGGACCATTAATGTTGAAGTTTCTGTTTGCTGTATTGCTGACGCTTGGCTCGGTCCTCGGATCCAGTGCCCAGGCGGCCTCGGTGCTGTTTCTCAATCCTGGCAGCACCACGGAAGCGTTCTGGATCAGCTATTCGCAATTCATGCAGGCGGCGGCCAAGGATCTGGGCATGGACTTGCAGATTCTCTATTCCCAACGCATGCCCGAACTGACGATTGCCCAGGCCCGCAGCGCGTTGCAAGGGCCTGAACGGCCGGACTACCTGGTCTTCGCCAACGAACAATACGTCGCCCCGCAAATCCTGCGCCTGGCCCAAGGCAGCGGGGTGAAGCTGTTCATGGTCAATGCGTCCCTGACCGACAATCAACTGAGCCTGCTGGGCAATCGCCCGGACCGCGTGGGCAGCCTGGTGCCCAACGACGAGGAGGGCGGCTACCTGATGCTTCAGGCGCTGATTCGCCAGCATCCGCCCGTGCAACCGGGGCAATCCATCGAGCTGCTGGCGTTTTCCGGGCTGAAGATCACCCCGTCGGCGCAACTGCGGGAAAAAGGCATGCTGCGCGCCCTGGCCGAACACCCGGAAGTACGCTTGCGGCAACTGGTCTACAGCGGCTGGACCCGTGAACGCGCGTATGAGCAGGCACGACTGCTGTTCCGGCGCTACCCGAACGTGACGCTGGTGTGGTCGGCCAATGATGAGATGGCGTTCGGCGCCATGCAGGCCTTTGCGGAGACGGGCGGCACACCGGGCCAGGATGGATGGTTCAGCGCCTTCAATACCTCACCGCAGGCATTGAAAGCCATTGTTGATGGACGCTTGAGCGTGTTGCTCGGCGGGCATTTCACCCTGGGCGGTTGGGCGATGGTGGAGTTGCACGATATCGATCAGGGCGTGGAGCTGGACCAGTACGGTGGCCGTGACCGGCAGATTCCGTTGTTGCAACTGATCGACAAGGCCCAGGCCAAGCGTTTGCTGGCCATGGGCGATGCGCCGGATTTCGGGGTGAGCTTCCGGCAGTTATCGGCCAAGGGGCGGCCGACCTCCTATCGCTATCCGTTCAGTCTGCAAACATTGATGCGCTGACGCGGCGTTAAACCCCCGCCAGCAGCAACACCAGTTTCACGATGCCAAACAGCGACAGCGCAAACACCGCAGTGAACAAAATCCCCAGAATCACGAAATGACTCGGCTTGCCGTGGCTGAAGTCCCGGGCACGGTTCTTCCCGCTCTGCACCCCGAATGCGGCGGCCACGACGCTGTGCAGCATCTGCCATAAGGTCGGCGGCTTGTTGTCGACTGGATCGTCCATAAATCCCTCGTCATGTTTGTGTGTCAGGCAAGCATAGACGTTTGACGCGAATCCCGTAGGAGCGAGGCTTGCCCGCGAAGGCGGTGCGTCAGTCAACATCTTCTCTGACTGACACACCGCCTTCGCGGGCAAGCCTCGCTCCTACAGGGGATCTATGATCGTTCCCACGCTCTGCGTGGGAATGCAGCCCGGGACGCTCCGCGTCCCAAAAGCGGACGCGGAGCGTCCATTGAGGCATTCCCACGCGGAGCATGGGAACGATCATGTGAGGCTTAGTTGTCGTAACCCAGGTTCGGCGCCAACCAACGCTCGGTCACGCTCAATTCCTGGCCTTTGCGCGACGTATAGCTCTGCACCTGATCCTTGTCGATCTTGCCCACGGCGAAGTACTGCGCCTGCGGATGCGCGAAGTACCAGCCGCTGACCGCTGCCGCCGGGAACATCGCGTAGTGTTCGGTGAGGAACACGCCGCTGCGCCCGGCGTGCATTTCACTGGCTTCAGGATCCAGCAGGGCGAACAGCGTGCCTTTCTCGGTGTGATCCGGGCAGGCCGGGTAGCCGGGGGCAGGGCGGATGCCGGTGTATTGCTCTTTGATCAGCGCGTCGTTGTCCAGGGTCTCGTCCTTGGCATAACCCCAGTGTTCTTTACGCACTTGCTGGTGCAACCACTCGGCACAGGCCTCGGCCAGACGGTCGGCCAGGGCCTTGACCATGATCGAGTTGTAATCGTCGCCCGCATCCTGATACGCCTTGGCCACTTCTTCGGCGCCGATCCCGGCGGTGGTGATGAAACCACCCACGTAGTCGGTGATTTCGCTGTCCTTCGGCGCGACGAAGTCGGCCAGGGAGAAGTTCGGCTTGCCGTCGGTCTTGATGATCTGTTGGCGCAAGTGATGCAGCTTGGCAATCGGCTTGCCGTCATCGCCGTAAACCTCGATGTCATCCTCACGCACCTGGTTGGCCGGCCAGAAACCGAACACCGCACGGGCGCTGATCAGTTTTTCGTCGATCAGCTTGGCGAGCATTTCCTTGGCATCGGCGTACAGCGAGGTGGCGGCTTCACCGACCACTTCGTCTTCGAGGATGCGCGGGAATTTGCCGGCCAGGTCCCAGGAGATAAAAAACGGCGTCCAGTCGATGTACTCGGCCAGCACCTTCAAATCGATGTTATCCAGCACCCGCGAACCGGTGAACGTCGGCTTGACCGGCTCATACGTGCTCCAGTCAAACTGCGGCTTCTTGGCGATGGACGCCGGGTAGCTCAGGCGTTCGGTGCGTGCGCTGCGGTTGGCGGTGCGCTCGCGGACTTCGATGTATTCCAGGCGGGTCTTCTCAATGAAGGCCGGCTTCAATTCCTTGGACAGCAACTGCGTCGCCACGCCCACGGCGCGGGAGGCGTCGGTGACGTAGATCACCGCGTCATTGCTGTACTTGGGCTCGATCTTCACCGCCGTGTGCGCTTTGGAGGTGGTGGCGCCACCGATCATCAGCGGCAGGTGGAAGTCCTGGCGCTGCATCTCGCGGGCGACGTGGACCATTTCATCCAGCGACGGCGTGATCAGACCGGACAGGCCGATGATGTCGCACTTCTGCTCCTTGGCCACCTGCAGGATCTTCTCCGCCGGCACCATCACGCCGAGGTCGACGATGTCGTAGCCGTTACAGCCCAGCACCACGCCGACGATGTTTTTGCCGATGTCGTGCACGTCACCTTTTACGGTGGCCATGAGGATCTTGCCCTTGGCTTCCGGCTTGTCGCCTTTTTCCAGTTCGATGAACGGGATCAAGTGGGCCACGGCCTGCTTCATGACGCGGGCGGATTTCACCACTTGCGGCAGGAACATTTTGCCGGCGCCGAACAGGTCGCCGACGATGTTCATGCCCGACATCAGCGGGCCTTCGATCACTTCGATCGGGCGAGTGAACGACTGCCGGGACTCTTCGGTGTCTTCAACAATGTGCGTGGTAATGCCCTTGACCAGTGCATGTTCCAGGCGCTTGTTGACCGGCCAACCGCGCCATTCTTCGGTCTCGGCTTCCTTGACGCTGCCGTCGCCCTTGTACTTGTCGGCGAGGGCGAGCAGGGCGTCGGTGCCTTCCGGCGTGCGGTTGAGCACCACGTCTTCCACGGCGTCACGCAGCTCGGCCGGGATCTGGTCGTAGATCTCCAGCTGACCGGCGTTGACGATGCCCATGGTCAGGCCGTTGCGGATCGCATACAGCAGGAACACCGAGTGGATCGCCTCACGCACCGGGTTGTTGCCGCGGAACGAGAACGACACGTTGGACACACCGCCGGAGGTCAGCGCATACGGCAGCTCATCGCGGATGTAGGCGCAGGCATTGATGAAGTCGACGGCGTAGTTGTTGTGTTCTTCGATGCCGGTGGCAATGGCGAAGATGTTCGGGTCGAAGATGATGTCTTCCGGCGGGAAGCCGACTTCGTTGACCAGGATGTCGTAGGAGCGTTTGCAGATTTCTTTCTTGCGCTTTTCGGTGTCGGCCTGGCCGGCTTCGTCGAACGCCATCACCACGACTGCGGCGCCGTAGCGCTTGCACAGTTTGGCGTGATGAATGAACTGCTCGACGCCTTCTTTCATGCTGATCGAGTTGACGATGCCCTTGCCCTGGATGCATTTCAGGCCGGCTTCGATCACTTCCCACTTCGAGGAGTCGATCATGATCGGCACGCGGGAGATGTCCGGCTCACCGGCAATCAGATTGAGGAAGGTCACCATGGCCTTCTTCGAATCGAGCATCCCTTCGTCCATGTTGATGTCGATCACCTGGGCGCCGGCTTCGACCTGTTGCAGGGCGACTTCCAGGGCTTCGGTGTAGTTGTCTTCACGGATCAGGCGGGCGAATTTGGCCGAGCCGGTGATGTTGGTGCGCTCGCCGACGTTGATGAACAACGAGTTGCGATCAATGGTGAACGGCTCCAGGCCCGACAGGCGACAAGCCTTCGCAATCTCGGGAATCACTCGCGGCGCATAACCGGCCACGGCTTTGGCGATGGCTTCGATGTGGCCCGGCGTGGTGCCGCAGCAACCGCCGACGATGTTGAGGAAGCCGCTTTGAGCGAATTCTTCGATGACCTTGGCGGTTTGCGCCGGCAGTTCGTCGTACTCGCCGAATTCGTTCGGCAGGCCGGCGTTCGGGTGTGCCGAGACGTGGGTGTCGGCCTTGTTCGACAGCTCTTCCAGGTACGGACGCAACTCGCTGGCGCCGAGGGCGCAGTTCAGGCCCACCGAAATCGGCTTGGCGTGGGCCACGGAGTTCCAGAACGCTTCGGTGGTCTGGCCCGACAGGGTACGGCCGGAGGCGTCAGTGATGGTGCCGGAAATCATGATCGGCAGTTCGATGCCGAGCTCTTCGAAAACCCCCTGCACAGCGAAGATCGCGGCTTTGGCGTTCAGGGTGTCGAAAATGGTTTCGATCAGGATCAGGTCGGCCCCACCTTCGATCAGGCCTTTGGTGGCCTCGGTGTAGTTTTCCACCAGTTCATCGAAGGTCACGTTGCGGTAGCCGGGGTTGTTCACGTCCGGCGACAGCGAGCAGGTGCGGCTGGTCGGCCCGATCACGCCCGCGACGAAACGCGGCTTCTCCGGGGTTTCCAGGGTCTTGGCGTCGGCGACCTTGCGGGCCAGGCGCGCGCCTTCTACGTTTAACTCATACGCCAGGCCTTGCATGCCGTAGTCGGCGAGGGACACCTGAGTGGCGTTGAAGGTGTTGGTTTCGAGGATGTCGGCGCCGGCATCCAGGTAGGCTTTCTCAATCGAGCCGATCACGTCCGGGCGCGTCAACACCAACAGGTCGTTGTTGCCTTTCACATCGCTCGGCCAGTCGGCGAAGCGTTTGCCACGGTAATCCTGCTCTTCGAGCTTGTAGCTCTGGATCATCGTGCCCATGCCACCGTCGAGAATCAGGATGCGCTCTTTGAGGGCGTGCTTGAGAGCTTGAAGGCGAACACTGCGATCGGACATTTGGACTACTCGGAAAGACCATGACGAAGGGCCGGGATAATAGCAAACCTGTGCGCTTTTAGAGCATGCCAAGGTTTTGCATGAATATCGCTCATGTTGGTGGCGGTGGTAGCCCGGTAGAATCGCGGCGTTTTTTCATGATCGGGACCAGGGATATGTCGTATCGCGTCGTTGTCAGCATTTTGTTGCTGCTATCAAGCTGGGGCGCCGCTGCGCAAAGTCCCGAAATCTCTTACACCCGTGACATCCAACCGATCTTCACCGAAAAGTGCGTGGCCTGCCACGCCTGCTACGACTCCGCCTGTCAGCTCAATCTGGGCAGTGGCGAAGGGGCGGCCCGTGGCGCGACCAAGATTCCGGTCTACGACGGCGAACGCAGCGTGGCCGCCGCGCCGACCCGGCTGTTTTATGACGCGTTCGGCAAACTGGCGTGGCAGCACAAGGACTTCTATTCAGTGCTCGACGCCCAAGGCAGCCAGGCGGCGTTGATGGCGCGGATGCTGGAACTGGGCCACAAAACTCCGCTGACCCCCAACGCCAAGTTGCCGGAAGACATCGTGCTGGGCCTGAACCGGGAAAACATGTGCGCCATGCCGGCGGAGTTCGACGGTTATGCCGGCGCGCACCCGAAGGAAGGCATGCCGCTGGCGGTGACCGGCCTGACCGATCAGCAATACCAGACGTTGCAGCGCTGGCTCGCGTCCGGGGCACCGATTGATGAACAAGGCCTGGTGCCGTCCGCGCAGGAAGCCTTGCAGGTGGTGCAATGGGAAAACCTGCTTAACGCGCCCGGCTCTCGTGGCAGTCTGGTGGGGCGCTGGTTGTTCGAGCATTGGTTCCTGGCGCACATCTATTTCAAGGATGGCGAGCCGGGGCATTTCTTCCAGTGGGTGCGTTCGCGCACGCCGACCGGCCAGCCGATCGATCTGATCAACACCCGCCGCCCGAACGACGATCCGGGCACCCAGGTTTATTACCGCTTGTGGCCGGTGCAAGGGGTGATCGTGCAGAAGACTCACATCACCTATCCGCTCAGCGCCGCGAAGCTGTCGCGGGTCAAAAGCCTGTTCTTCAGTGGCAACTGGCAGGTCAACGCCTTGCCGGGTTATGGCCCGGAGCGGCGGGCCAATCCGTTCACCACGTTCGAGGCGATCCCGGCTCAGGCGCGCTATCAGTTCATGCTGGATAACGCCGAATACTTCGTGCGCACCTTTATTCGTGGCCCGGTGTGCCGGGGTCAGATCGCCACCGACGTGATTCGCGATCACTTCTGGGCGCTGTTCCAGGCCCCGGAGCATGACCTCTATATCATCGACCCGAACTACCGCGGCCAGGCCACGCCGTTGCTGGCGATGCCGGGGCAGAACGACGATGTCGGCAGCGTCCTGAGCCTGTGGCGCGACTACCGCGACAAGCGCAACGAATACGAAGCCCTGCGCCGGGACAGCTACGCCGATGCGCCGGTGCCGAGCTGGTCGACGTTGTGGGCGGGCAATGACAACGCGCTGCTGACGATCTTCCGCCACTTCGACAGCGCCTCGGTGAACAAGGGCCTGATCGGTGACGTGCCGCAAACCATCTGGCTGTTCGACTTCCCGCTGCTGGAACGCACCTATTACCAGTTGGCGGTCAACTTCGATGTGTTCGGCAACGTCTCCCATCAGGCCCAGACACGCCTGTATTTCGACCTGATCCGCAACGGTGCCGAGCAAAACTTCCTGCGCCTGATGCCGGCCGATTCCCGGGACGACTACCTCGACGATTGGTACCAGAGCGGCGGCAAATTCAAGATGTGGCTGGATTACGAGTCCATCGACAACGACAAGCCCACCGCGCTGAAACTCGACGAAAAAGACCCGAAGCGCGACTTTGCGATGCAGTTGCTGGGCCGTTACGGCGAACTCAATGCCAAGCCTGATCCGATCAACCGTTGCGACGGTGCCTATTGCTCGCGGCCGAACATCGACCCGGCGTTGCAGAACGCCGAACAGGCCCTGAGTCGCCTGACGTCGCGGCCGGCGGCGGGGTTGAAGGTGATTGATCAGTTGCCGGAAGCGACCATGTTGCGCATCGAATCGGCCAGCGGTAAACGCGAGATCTACAGCCTGCTGCGCAACCGTGCCCACAGCAACGTGGCGTTCCTGCTCGGCGAGTCCCTGCGTTATCAGCCAGGGCTCGACACATTGACCATTTACCCGGGCGTGCTCAGCAGCTATCCCAACTTCATGTTCAACATCCCGGCGGATCAGGTGCCGGCGTTTGTGGATGCGATGGAGAACGCCAAGGATGCCCATCGCTTCGAGAAGATTGTCGAGCGCTGGGGGATTCGGCGCAGTCATCCGCAGTTCTGGTTCTACTTCCATGATCTGAGCCAGTACGTTCACGGAACCGACCCGGTGGAAGAGGGCGTGCTGGACATGAACCGGTACGAGAATCTTTGATCGACCTTTGAACAGCGTCCGGTGTCCCACCTGTAATGCCGCCAATCCCCTGTAGGAGCAAAGCTTGCTCGCGAAGAGGCCGTCACATTCAACATTGATGTCGACTGACACGCCGCTTTCGCGAGCAAGCTCGCTCCTACAAGGACTATGCGGTGATTTGACGGGAGGGCGGTTGATGTTGATGTCGGTACAAGCCCTGCGCTTCATCGCGGCCTGGGCGGTGGTCGGCCACCATTTCATGCAGATTTTCTTCGACTTCCACGCCCGTGGGCCGGTGGGGCAGGCGTTTATCGACAAGGGCGCGGTGGGGGTCGATGTGTTCTTTGTCATCAGTGGGCTGGTGATTTTCCTGTCCACCGAGGGCAAATCCCTGCCGCCGGCGCGATTCCTGTTGTATCGGCTGTTTCGCATCGTCCCGGCGTATTGGCTGTATACCGCGCTGATGGCGTTGGTGGTCGTATTCGCCAGACCGGTGTTGCCGGATCAGACGGTCGATTGGTCGCATTTCCTGCTGTCGCTGTTGTTTATTCCTACGGAGAATCCCGGCGGCTATGGGATTTATCCGACCCTCAACGTCGGCTGGACGTTGAACTACGAAATGCTGTTTTACCTGTTGTTCGGCTGGGCGTTGCTGTTCCGTCTGCACTGGCGGTTATGGATCGTCGCGGCGCTGCTGTTCGCGGTGTGCCAGGCCTGGACCGGTTATGGCTGGGTCAGCGAGTTCTACCGTTCGGACATCGTTTATGAGTTTTTGCTGGGGATTGCCCTTGGCATGGTTTATCGCCGGGGCTGGATCAAACCGGGGTTATACCTGCCGTTGCTGGGGATTGTGGGCGCGTTGTTGACCATTTATCACCTGGCCCCGGAGCCTCGATTCCTGGCCTGGGGCTTGCCAAGTGCCGTGCTGGTGATGGCGTGCATCTCGCTGGAACGCTATGTCGAGCACAACCGGGTGTTCGAACTGCTCGGTAATTGTTCCTACTCGGTGTACCTGATGCATGTGCTGGTGCTGTCCGCCGGTGGATTTGTCGCACAGCGTTATGGCGTGAATCCCTACGCGATGTTCACCGTTTGCGCGGCGACCATCGGCCTGGGTTCCTGGGCAAGTTACGAATGGGTGGAAAAACGCAGCTATCGGTGGCTTAAAGCCCGGATTGACGGCGAAACGGTTGATCAACCCGTGCCGGCGCTTTCCCGACAAAAATACTAGGACTTTGTGCCGCGCGATGATTGGCGTAAACTGCGCCCAAGCCTGCGAGGAGTTTCCATGACCGCTATTACCATCACTGACGCCGCCCACGATTATCTGGCAGATCTGCTCTCCAAGCAGAACACCCCAGGCATCGGCATCCGCGTCTTCATCACCCAGCCTGGCACCCAGTACGCCGAAACCTGCATTGCCTACTGCAAGCCGGGCGAAGAAAAACCTGAAGACACCGCGTTGGGGCTCAAAAGCTTCACCGCGTACATCGATTCGTTCAGCGAAGCTTTCCTGGACGACGCGGTGGTCGACTACGCCACCGACCGCATGGGCGGCCAGCTGACCATCAAGGCACCAAACGCCAAAGTACCGATGGTCAACGCCGACAGCCCGGTCAACGAGCGCATCAACTACTACCTGCAAACCGAGATCAACCCGGGGCTCGCGAGCCACGGCGGTCAGGTCAGCCTGATCGATGTGGTCGAAGACGGCATCGCCGTCCTCAAGTTCGGTGGTGGTTGCCAGGGCTGCGGCCAGGCAGACGTCACCTTGCGCGAAGGCATCGAGCGCACCTTGCTCGAACGCATTCCCGAGCTCAAGGGTGTTCGCGACGTGACTGACCACACGCAGAAAGAAAACGCCTACTACTAAGGTGCTCGCTGCGACATAAAAAAACGGCGCCCCGTGAGCGCCGTTTTTTTTATGATCGTTCCCACGCAGAGCGTGGGGACGATTATCTTACGGGCGGTACAAATGCGCATGCCCAGCGCGATAAAGCGACGACTCACTAAACGCATCACTCCCCAACACACGCCCCACCAGAATCAACGCCGTACGCCGAAACCCCTTGGCTTCAACCTTCGCGGCAATGTCCTCAAGCGTCCCCGCCACCCAATCCTGATCCGGCCAGGTCGCCCGGTGAATCACCGCGATCGGGCAGTCCGCGCCGTAATGCGGCAGCAATTCTGCGAGGATCTTCTGCAGATGATTGACCCCCAGATGAATCGCCATGGTCGCCCCATGCTGCGCCAGGCTGCCCAGTTCTTCACCGGGTGGCATCGACGTCTTGTCGGCGTAACGGGTGAGGATTACGCTTTGCGAGATATCCGGCAACGTCAGTTCGGCACCCAATAGCGCCGCGCAAGCCGCTGTCGCTGTGACGCCGGGAATGATTTCAAACGCAATATCGAGTTCACGCAGGTAGCGAATCTGCTCACCAATCGCGCCATACAAACTCGGATCGCCAGAATGCACCCGCGCCACATCCTGCCCCTTGGCGTGAGCGGTCTTGATCAATTCAATGATCTGTTCCAGGTGCAACTCGGCGCTGTTGACCACCGTTTCCGCCTGGTGGCCTTCCAGCACGGCCGCCGGCACCAGCGAACCGGCGTAGATGATTACCGGGCAGCTGCGAATCAGCCGCTGGCCTTTGACGGTGATCAGTTCCGGGTCGCCGGGACCTGCGCCAATGAAGTAGACGGTCATCATCCGTTCCTAAAATAAAGAGCTGTCAGAAAAAGGGCTTGGGCAAGGCTTCAGATGAAGATTGCTCATGATCGAGGCGGGGATTATCGGGGATTTCAGGCAGCGCAGGCCAATGCGAGCGTGGCCTGGGCGTATTTCTGTCGTGAAATCAGCAGCTTCGCCGGGGCCTGGGCCAGGTGTTCAGCCAGGGCCAGGGCGGCGCTTTCCGCGACGCCGTAACAGCCGGTGCGTTCGAACGCGATCTGCGATTGATGGCTGAGTTGCGGCTGATAACCGGCCAATTGCTCACTGCTGAAATACATCAATTCCAGCCCCAACTGCGCGGCCAGTTCGATCAGGCCAGGCTCATCACGCTTCAGGTCGATGCTGGCCAACGCCTTGATCTGCCGAAGTTCGATTTGATGCGCCTGCAGTGCCTGATCGAGCAGCGCCCGCAGCGTGCTGGCGGGACAGCCGCGCTGGCAGCCCAGGCCGACCACTAGCGTCGGCGCTGTGCGGGTGTCAGTCATGCGTGGGATTGGCCATCGCTTTTGCGGCGGAACAACCAGGCGCTGATCAGGCCCAAGGCCAGCCAGAACACCACGTTGGTCAACTGCGAAGCGATTTTGAACTGCGATTCCAGGGCTTCCGGCGCCAGCATCGAGTGCACTTCCGGTTGCGGTGCGCCAATCACATGCGGAACCGAGAGGATCGCCACGCCGAGGATCTTCATCAGCCAGTGGCGGCTGAACACGATCAGCGCGATGCCGACCGCGGTGGAGGCGGCGGTGCCAACCCACCAGATCTGCCGTTGTGCCAGGTCGGCGGCGGCCGTGCCCGGCAATTCCGGTGGCAGGCCGAGGGTCGGCGCCAGTACGAAGGTCGCGTAGCCCGCCAAGCCCCAAAGCAGGCCCTGAGCGGTTTTGGTCGGCGCGCGCAGGGTGTAGAGACCAGCGAGCATCAACGCGAATCCGACGGCGACCACCAGGTTACCGCCCGTGGTGGACAGCACGCGCTGCCAGCCGTCTTCCGGCTCCCAGGCTTCGGCGTCGTGAGTGTGAGCGGCCATGGCGCCGTCGGTGTGCTCGTGAGCAACCACGGCCGCAGGCTCGGATTTTTCATAGGTTTCCGCCTGAAGAATCAGCGGAGCAACCCAGAAACTTTGCAGCAGGGTCAACAACAGGGCGGCCAGCAACCCGGTAAAACCTGCGGTTTGCGCAATACGCTTGAACATGTCGGCAGGTCTCAATGGCACGGGAACGCGGAGCTGTGACGGGTATCGTGGGCGGCGTTGTGCACCGCTTCGATGTGCGAGAAACCGGCGAAATACACCAGGCACGCACCCAGGATCGACGCACAAACGGCGGCGGTCAGGCGTTGGCTCAGGGTTGTGGTGCTGCTGGCGGTGCTGCTGTGGTCGGTGCTGCTGATGATCGACATGGCGCTTCCCTCTGGTCTGTCAGCGGGTGATTCGAGCGCATGAAAACCCTGCAAACGAGCGTGCAGAGGTTTAAACAGCGCCCGCCCACCGCGGGTTTGTTATTCAGTGATCGTAGTGGTCACTTTGTGTTGCGGGCCGGTCTCCGGGCTCACGAGGGGCTTGGGCTTGCGCCGAAACCTGCAAGAATCGCCTTCCCATGCCGAACTGCCGGCACAGTGGATCTGATTCTTCGCTCGCTTACCGTTGCGGGGGCAGCACCGGACTGACATGACTTTAGAGTAAAGCACATGATTCACCGGTTTCCCGTTTCACCCTGTGAAGGGCACCCGTAACAAGGCGCACAGGAGAGCATGGGCGGGGGCGGGGAGTCAATTGGCAGGGGTTCTCAGTTAAAGACCGAGTCGCTGCCTTCGCGGGCAAGCCTCGCTCCTACAAGAGCGCCGCCGTCCCATCGAAAGCCGAACGCGGAGCGTCCGTTGAGGCATTCCCACGCAGGGCGTGGGAACGATCATCACCCCGCAGACGTTGACCCGCCCCCAACCGATGCGTAGCCTTGCGCTTTCGAGGTTCTTCGGCGTCTGCCGAAGCTAAGAAGGGAACGCGGTCGATGCCGCGGCTGCCCCCGCAACTGTGAACGGTGATGTTCGCTGCCACGCCACTGCAAGCCCTGTCCAAAGGGTTCGCGGGAAGGCGCAGCGAATGCCAGGCCACCAAGGCCGGCGCACTGGAAGCCAGGAGACCTGCCTCGAAACGAATTCTCACTACAACCGGGCGGGGTGATCCGGTGGCGAAATCTTCCGCGCATTCATCGCCGCGGTTGTCGTCCCGTATGCCCGCCACCTTGCCAAAGGGCATCCGATGAAAACACTGGCCAAACTCCCCGTCACCATCGTTACCGGCTTCCTCGGCTCGGGCAAAACCACCTTGCTGCGCCACATGCTGGACAACGCCCAGGGTCGCCGCATCGCGGTGATCGTCAACGAGTTTGGCGAGCTGGGCATCGACGGTGAAATCCTCAAGCAGTGCTCCATCGGCTGCACCGAAGAAGAAGCCAACGGCCGCGTCTACGAACTGGCCAACGGCTGCCTGTGCTGCACCGTCCAGGAAGAATTCTTCCCGGTGATGCGCGAATTGGTAGCCCGTCGCGGCGACCTCGACCACATCCTGATCGAAACCTCGGGCCTGGCCCTGCCAAAACCCCTGGTCCAAGCCTTCCAGTGGCCGGAAATCCGCAGCGCCTGCACGGTTGACGCGGTGATCACCGTGGTCGACAGCCCGGCCGTCGCCGCCGGCACCTTCGCCGCGTTCCCGGATCAAGTCGACGCCCAGCGCAAACTCGACCCGAACCTGGACCACGAATCGCCCCTGCACGAACTGTTCGCCGACCAACTGGCCAGCGCCGACCTCGTGATCCTCAACAAGGCCGACCTGATCAGCCCGGAAGACCTGGCCCGCGTACGCCTGGAAGTCGCCGAAGAACTGCCGCCAGCGGTCAAAGTCATCGAAGCCAGCAGCGGCCGCGTACCACTGGACGTGCTGATCGGCCTCGGTGCCGGCTCCGAAGAACACATCGACAGCCGTCACAGCCACCACGATCACCACCACGGTGACGGCGATGACGACCACGATCATGACGCCTTCGATTCTATCTCCATCGAACTGCCCCAAGCCGACGAAAGCCTGCTGATGGACGCGCTGACGCAACTGGTGGTCAAGCACGGCATCCTGCGCGTTAAAGGTTTCGCCGCGATCCCGAACAAACCGATGCGCCTGCTGATCCAGGGCGTGGGCACGCGTTTCGACAAGCACTTCGACCGTCAGTGGGGCGCCGATGAAGCGCGCACCACCCGTCTGGTGCTGATCGGCCAGGAATTGGACGCCGCGCAACTCGAAGCGCAACTGCGCGCCGCGCTCAGCGTTTAAGCCATGCACCTGCTCAGGACCCAGCCCGGCGGTTTCGTGTCGGATGACAACATCGCCGACCTTGGACAAACCCCCGCCGAGCTGGTGATCCTGTGCAGCGGCGACTCCAGCCTCGCGCTGCTCGCCGAAGCCGCGCAGCAGTTGCCCGACGACTACCCGAGCGTGCGCCTGGCCAATCCGATGCAGGTGCAGAATCACGCGTCGGTGGATTTGTACGTCGATGAAGTGCTGCGCCACGCCAAGGTGATTCTGATCTCGCTGCACGGCGGCATCGCCTATTGGCGTTACGGTGTCGAGCGGCTGGTCGAGCTGTCCGAACGCGGCGTGCAACTGATCCTGGTGCCCGGCGATGACCGCCCGGACCCGGAACTCAGCGACTTGAGCACCGTGGGCGCTGAAGACCGTGATCGCCTCTGGCAGTTTCTGCGTCAGGGCGGCATGGGCAATGCCCTGGATTTTTTCCGTTGCCTGGCCAGTCGCTGGCTGGACCGGGACTACGCCTGGGCCGAGCCACAAACCCTGCCGCGCACCGCGATCTACCACCCGAAAAAAAGCCCCGCAGAACTGAGCGATTGGCAAGCCGACTGGCAGGCCGATCAACCGGTGGCGGCGGTGCTGTTCTACCGCTCGCATTTGCAGGCGGCGAACACCGGTTTCATCGATATTTTCTGCCAGCGTCTGCAAGCAGCGGGTTTGAACCCGTTGCCGATTGCGGTGGCCAGTTTGAAAGAACCCGGCTGCCTGACGGTGGTCGAGGACCTGTTGGATGAAGTGCAGGCGGCGGTGATTTTGAACACCACCGGTTTCGCCCAATCCAGCCCCGAAGCGCCGCATTTGCGACCGTTTCGCCGCAACATTCCCGTCATTCAGGCGATTTGCGCCCAGGACAACGAACCCGGCTGGCGCGCCAGCGAACAGGGCCTCGGCCCACGGGACCTGGCGATGCACATCGCGCTGCCGGAACTCGACGGGCGGATCATCAGCCGACCGATCAGCTTCAAGGACCTGGCCTGGCGCAGCGAGCGCAGTCAGTCCGATGTGGTCTGCTACCGGCCGCAACCGGAGCGCATGGACTTCGTCGCCGAACTGGCGCGGCGCTGGATCGATCTGGCGCGGGTGCCCAACGGCGAAAAACGCATCGCGCTGATCCTCGCCAACTACCCGACCCGCGATGGTCGCATCGGTAACGGCGTGGGCCTCGACACCCCGGCGGCGGCGCTGAATATCCTGCGTGCGTTGCATAACGAAGGTTATCCGCTGCCCGCCGAGTTGCCGGACAGCGGCACCGCGTTGATCCAGCAGTTGCTTGGCGGCGTCAGCAACGACCTCGACACCCTCGACCAGCGCCCGTGCATGCAAAGCCTGGCGCTGGTCGATTACGACCTGATGTTCAACGCACTGCCCGAAGCCAACCGCCAAGCGGTGCTGGAGCGTTGGGGCCCGCCGCAAAACGATCCGATGTTCCGTGGCGGGCGGATGATGATCGCCGGTCTGCGCTTCGGCCTGACGTTTGTCGGCATCCAGCCGGCCCGGGGGTATCAGGTTGATCCGAGCGCGGTCTATCACGACCCGGACCTGGTGCCGCCCCACGGCTACCTGGCGTTCTACTTCTGGCTGCGCAATACCTACGGCGCCCATGGCGTGATCCACGTCGGCAAGCACGGCAACCTTGAATGGCTGCCGGGCAAGGGTGTGGGGCTGTCGGAAAATTGCTGGCCGGACGCATTGCTCGGGCCGCTGCCGAACATCTATCCGTTTATCGTCAACGACCCGGGCGAGGGCGCCCAGGCCAAGCGCCGCACCCAGGCCGTGATCATCGATCACCTGATGCCGCCCCTGACCCGTGCCGAAACCTACGGCCCGCTGCGTAACCTGGAATTGCTGGCAGACGAGTATTACGAAGCGCAACTGCTCGATCCACGCCGCGCCCGGGAGTTGCAGCGCGACATCCTGCAACTGGTACGCGACACGCATATCGACCGCGAACTGCAACTGGACGCGAAACTCGACAGCGATGCGGATGCGGCAATCTGGTTGCCGCGCCTGGACACCTATTTGTGTGATTTGAAGGAATCGCAGATTCGCGATGGCCTGCACATCTTTGGCGAATCGCCGACCGGGCGGTTGCGCATTGATACCTTGCTGGCGTTGCTGCGGATTCCCCGGGGTGACGGGCGGGGAGCGCAGTCGAGTGTGTTGCGGGCGTTGGCCAAGGCGTTTGCGCTGGGGTTTGATCCGCTGGATTGTGAGTTGGCCGAGCCGTGGACGGGTGCGCGTCCTGATGAGCTGCAAGCGGTCAGTGATGAAGTGTGGCGTACGGCGGGGGATACCCGCGAGCGTCTTGAATTGTTCGCCGCCCAGCTGATCGAACAGACCTTGAATGCAGAGGGTGAGCAACTGTGGCGAGGGGGCTTGCCCCCGTTGGGTCGCGAAGCGGGCCCGCTTATCCCTGAAAAGCAGGGGACTGCTGCGCAGTCCAACGGGGGCAAGCCCCCTCACCACAAAAGCCCGCACCCACAGGATGCGAACTGGTCGGAAGTAAATGCCATTCTCGACAACCTGCACGAAGTCGTCGCCCCACGCCTGGACGCCTGCGGCCCCGCCGAAATGCGCGGCTTGCTCGACGCCCTCAGCGGCCGTTTCGTCCCCGCCGGCCCCAGCGGTGCACCGAGTCGCGGGCGCCTCGACGTGCTGCCCACCGGGCGCAATTTCTATTCGGTGGATGTGCGCAACCTGCCGACCACCACGGCATGGCGCATTGGCTTCCAGTCGGCCAACCTGATACTCGAACGGCACTTGCAGGACCACGGCGACCACCTGCGTCAATTGGGCCTGTCGGTGTGGGGCACGGCGACCATGCGCACCGGCGGCGACGACATCGCCCAGGCCATGGCACTGATGGGCGTGCGCCCGGTGTGGGCCACGGGCAGTCAGCGGGTCGATGATTTCGAGATCCTGCCGGTCAGTTTGCTCGACCGACCGCGCGTGGACGTGACCTTGCGCGTGTCCGGGTTCTTCCGCGATGCGTTTGCCAACCTGATTCGCCTGTTTGACGCCGCCGTACAAGCGGTCGCCGACTTGGACGAACCGGACGATCTCAACCCACTGGCGGCCAAGGTGCGCGCCGAACGTGAGGCCTTGCTGGCCAGCGGTCTGGATGAAGACGCCGCCCGGCGTCAGGCGGGCTGGCGGATTTTCGGGGCCAAACCCGGTGCCTACGGCGCGGGCGTGCAGGGCGCCATCGACGGTCGCTTGTGGCAAAGCCGTGAGGATCTGGCCGAGGTCTACCTGAACTGGGGCGGTTACGCGTACGGCGGCTCCGACGAAGGCACCGCTGCTCGCGAACAATTCGCCCAGCGCCTGAGTCAGGTGCAAGCGGTGCTGCAGAATCAGGACAACCGCGAGCATGACTTGCTCGATTCCAACGATTACTACCAATTCCAGGGCGGTATGCTTGCCGCCGTGGAAACCCTGAGCGGCGAGGCGGCGGCCAGTTATCACGGCGATCACAGTCAGCCGGACTTGCCGAAGATTCGCACCTTGAAGGAAGAGTTGAACCGGGTGATACGCTCCCGGGCGGCGAATCCGAAGTGGATTGAAGGGGTCAAGCGCCATGGCTACAAGGGCGCTTTCGAACTCGCGGCGACGGTCGATAACCTGTTTGCCTTTGATGCGACGACGCAGTTGATCGACGATCACCAGTACGCGTTGCTGGCGGATGCGTATTTGCTCGATCCAGCGACCCGGGATTTTGTGCGCGAGCACAATCCCCATGCCTTGCGGGATATGGCGGAGCGGATGCTGGAGGCGCAGCAGCGCGGGATGTGGCAGGAGCCAGGCGAGTACCGCGAGGCGCTGGAGAATTTGTTGCTCGATATAGAAGAGGACAGCTGACCCGACATTTGAAAGCGCCACCTACCTGTGGCGAGGGAGCTTGCTCCCGTCCGGGTGCGAAGCAGTCGTAGACCCAGACGATGCGGTGTGCCAGGCAGAATGTGCTTTCAGGTGTTGGGGCTGCTGCGCAGCCCAGCGGGAGCAAGCTCCCTCGCCACAGAGTAATCACCGACCATGACTGAGTATTTAAGATGACCGATACCCCCCATTTCCCGCTCTCCGCCGTGGTCGGCGCCGATGACTTGAAGCTCGCGCTGTACCTGACCGCCATCGACCCGAAAATCGGCGGCGTGCTGATCGAAGGCCCGCGGGGCATGGCCAAGTCGACCCTGGCCCGTGGCCTCGCGGACCTGCTCGCCAGCGGCCAGTTCGTCACCTTACCCCTGGGCGCCACCGAAGAACGCCTGGTCGGCACCCTCGACCTCGACGCCGCCCTGAGCGACGGGCGTGCGCAGTTTTCCCCCGGTGTGCTGGCCAAGGCTGACGGCGGCGTGCTCTACGTCGATGAGGTCAATCTGCTGCCCGATCATCTCGTCGACCTGCTGCTCGACGTGGCCGCCAGTGGCACCAACCTGATCGAGCGCGATGGCATTTCCCATCGGCATTCGGCCAGGTTCGTGCTGATCGGCACCATGAACCCGGAAGAGGGCGAATTGCGCCCGCAACTGCTCGACCGCTTTGGCCTGAACGTCGCCCTCAGCGGCCACACCGCGCCGACGGAACGCGGTCAGATCATCCGTCGTCGCCTGGCTTTCGACAGCGATCCCCAAGGCTTCTGCGCCGAATGGGAAAGCCTGCAACACGCGCTGCGCGAACGCTGCCAGCAGGCGCGGGTCGCATTGGCGAGCATTCCTCTGGATGACATCGCGCTGGAACAGATCACCGAGCGCTGCTTTGCCGCCGGTGTCGATGGCCTGCGCGCCGACCTGGTCTGGCTGCGCGCCGCCCGAGCCCACGCTGCCTGGCGCGGGGCCAAGGCGATCACTGCAGAAGATATCGACGCGGTCGCCGAGTTTGCCTTGCGTCATCGCCGCCGCGAGCATGCCCACCCGGCGCCGCAACAATCCCAGCCCCCCGCGACCCAAAACGCCAACCCGAGCGAAGGCCAGGGCCAGTGGGGCGAAATGCCCGCCGAGGCGCTGCCGGTCGGTGCTCGACGTGAAGTGCCGAGCTGGCCAAAAAAGCCCTAGGCATTCGCCCTCGATCTGACGCGGGGGCGAATGCCAGACCCCGGGCCGGACGGCTGGACCATGGCCGGCAAGGCAAGCGCCGTGCGGCACCGCAAGGCTCGATCAACTGGCCCGGCACATTGCTCAACGGCCGCCCGCGTCAACGTGACGACCTGCTGTTTCATTTGCGCACCCGTTCGCCCCATGAATTGTGGCTGGTCATCGTCGACGCCTCGGCATCAACCCGTCGTCATCAAGCGTTGAGCGATGCCAAGGGTTTGTTGGCGCAGCTGTTCGACGATGCCTACCGCCAGCGCGCGCGGCTGGCGTTGCTGACGGCCAGCGGCCACACGCCGAAATGGCAGGTGCAGGGTTTGAAGGCTTCCAGCAGTTTGCGTGACTGGCTCGACGGCTTGGGGGCGGGCGGCGGCACACCGTTGCTGGCGGCGCTGGGCGAGGCGGGACGTTGGCTGAGCGCGCGGCAGAAACGCTTCCCGGCGGAACAACAACGCCTGTTGCTGGTGACCGATGGGCGACTGAAAGAGTGGTCAGGCTTGCCGGTATTGGCGTGTCCGGGGTTGCTGATTGATATCGAACGCGGGCCGATTCGGCTGGGACGGGCTAAGGTGTTGGCTACGCAGTTGCAGGCGGAGTATCGGCATATCGATGACGTGTAGCGGGCTGCGATCTTTTCATCTTCACAGGAGTGAACCATGCGCGTGCTAGCCGCCAACCATCAGGATGATTTCCGCGTTAAAGCCTACGCCGGCACCAACGGCGTGCTACTGGCCATGGACCTGGCCGAACCGCGCCGCAAAGGTCTGCTCGGCTTCGCCATCGAAAAACAGGTCGGCAACAAACCGTGGCTGTTTCTGTTCAACAGCCTGACCTTCCCCGGCAAGGCCCACACCTTCCCCCAATACCACGCCACCCCCAGCGATATCGCACCGCTGCAGAAATTTCGCTGGGCCGATTACGCGGTCAATCCGGGCACGACCCTGCACTACCGCGTGCACCTGGCCTATGGCACGCCGGATGCGCCGCAACTGGGCGAATTTCTGGAACTGACGATCACCTCCGACGACGGCCACCCCACCCATCAACGCGTGATCTTCAACCGTGCCGTGGCAGCGAGTCAGGCATTCCAGCGCAAATTCCCCGACCTCGACGCGCAGATCAGCGCCAATAAGCACATGCCCATCGAAGCCTGGCCGCTGGCGGCGCAGCAGTGGCTGGAGAACGGTTTGCTCGGGCGCTTGCTGGGGTTTATCCAGCGTGCCGTGGATGACCAATGGGCGCTGGACATTGCCATCTATGAATACCAGCTGCAGTCGATCGTCGATGAGGTCAACGCCGCGTTCGCCCGAGGGGTCAAGGTGCGGGTGCTGTATCACGCGCAGCCGGACGATGAAGACACGACGATGAACGAAGCCAGCCTGGAAAAACTCCCGGCGGCGAACAAGCGCGGGCGGGTCACGCACAACATCTTCCACGACAAATTCATCGTCCTGAGCAAACTCGATGGCGGCGAGCATCGGCCGCAAGCCGTGCTCTGCGGCAGCACCAATTTCACCCCCAACGGCGTCTACCGCCAGGCCAACGTGGTGCATGTGCTCGACGACGCGCGGATCGGCGCCAGTTACCTGCAAACCTTCGAAGAAGTCTGGGCGAACCCGGCGGACGTCGGCGCGACGCGCACCTGGCTGACCCAAAACAACCCCGTGGACCCGACGCAGCCACTGTTCGCCGGGTTCTCACCGCGTACCGGGCAGGGGGATCTGAAAGCGTTTGTCGAGATCATCAACGCCGCGAAAAAGGACGTACTGTTCGTCACCGCGTTCGCCTTGCCCGACGACGTCCTCAATGCCTTGCTCGGCGAGCCCCACGACGACATCCTGCGCTACGGCCTGCAAAACACCGTCAGCCGCATCACCGGCTTCCACGCCGATCGCACCGCCGAATTCGCCGCCACCGCGCTGCTCAATACCGGGCTGGAAGGCTGGCTGCGGGAAAACATGAAAGGCCAGAAGGGCAACTTGTTGGTGCACACCAAAGCCATCGTCACCGACTTCACCACCGACACGCCGACGATCATCAGCGGCAGCCACAACCTCAGCGCGGCGGCCAGTAATGGTAATGATGAGAACTACCTGATCATTCGTGGCGATACCGATCTGGCAGACCGCTATGGCTTGGAGTTATTGCGGTTTTATGAGCATTACCGGTTTCGCTATTTTGCGAAGAAACTGGCGCTGAAAGAGGTTTCGCCATTGGCGGCGGATGACAGTTGGACCAATGATTATTTTGTGGAGGGGGATTTGCGGCAGTTGTCACGACTGCGATTCTCCGGCCGATAAACACCAATCCCCCATTCAACACAAACCCTTGTGGCGAGGGGGCAAGCCCCCTCGCCACGGGTTTACGCGCACGGCTTGGCAATCAACGAAACCAGTTCGTCCGCGCCAATTCAATCACCTCATCCCCACGCCCACTCATCACGGCTTTAAGCATGTACAGGCTGAACCCCTTGGCCTGCTCCAGTTTGATAGTCGGTGGCATGGCCAGTTCCTGGGTCGCGGTAATCACATCCACCAACACCGGCCCGTCATGCGCCAGCGCCCGGCGCAACGCCGGCTCCAGGTCTTCCGACTCTTCAACGCGAATCCCGAGGATGCCCATGGCGTTGGCCATCGCCGCAAAGTCCGGGTTGTGCAGGTCGGTGCCGGTATCGAGCATCCCGGCGGACTTCATTTCCATCGCGACGAAGCCCAGTGAAGCGTTGTCGTAGACGATGATTTTCACCGGCAATTTCAACTGCGCCAGGGAAATGAAATCCCCCATCAACATGCTGAAACCGCCATCTCCCGACAACGAAATCACCTGCCGATCCGGGAACGTCGCTTGGGCGCCAATGGCCTGGGGCATGGCGTTGGCCATCGAGCCGTGGTTGAACGAACCGAGCAACCGGCGCTTGCCGTTCATTTTCAGATAACGGGCAGCCCACACGGTTGGCGTGCCGACGTCGGCGGTGAAGATCGCATCGTCATCCGCCAGTTCGCTGAGCAGGCGGGTGAGGTATTGCGGGTGAATCGGCCGGCCTGGCGCGGAGGGCTGGGCCAGGTCATCAAGGCCTTGGCGCGCTTTCTTGTAGTGTTCGAGGGACGATTCCAGAAAGCTGCGATCACCGCGATAGGGCAGGCGCGGCAGCAGTGCGGCGAGGGTTTCGCCGACGTCGGCGGCAATGCCCAGGTCCAGGGTGGTCCGGCGGCCGAGGGCCTCGGGGTTGTGGTCGATCTGAATGATGGTGGCGTCGGTGGGGTAGAACTGCCGGTACGGGAAGTCGGTGCCGAGCAGCACCAAGGTGTCGCAGTTGAGCATCGCGTGATACCCGGAGCTGAAGCCGATCAACCCGGTCATGCCAACGTCGAACGGGTTGTCCCACTCCACGTGTTCCTTGCCGCGCAAGGCATGCACCACCGGCGCGCCAAGGGCATCGGCCAGGGCCACCACTTGATCATGAGCCCCGGCACATCCGGCGCCGCACATCAGGGTCACGGCTTTGCTTTGGCTCAGCAGTTCAACGAGTCGATCCAGATCCTGCGGCGCGGGCAGGGTGCGCGGCTTGGACAGGGCCGGCCACGGCTTGAGGTTGTCTTCGACTTCCTGCAACGCCACGTCACCGGGAATCACCACCACCGCGACGCCGCGATTGAGGATCGCGCTGCGCATCGCCCGGTGCAGCACCTGCGGCATCTGCGCCGGGTTGCTGACCAGTTCGACGAAGTGGCTGCACTCCTTGAACAGCTCTTGCGGGTGGGTTTCCTGAAAGTAGTTGAGGCCGACTTCCGACGACGGAATCTGCGCCGCAATCGCCAGCACCGGCACATGGTTGCGGTGGCAGTCGAACAGCCCGTTGATCAAGTGCAGATTGCCCGGCCCGCAACTGCCGGCGCACACCGCCAGCTCTCCGGTGACAGCTGCCTCGGCCCCGGCGGCAAACGCCGCGACCTCTTCGTGGCGCACGTGCATCCACTCGATGCTGTCCATGGTGCGCAGCGCTTCGGTCAAACCGTTGAGGCTGTCGCCGGTCAGGCCCCAGATGCGCTTGACGCCGGCCTGCTCAAGGGTGGTTGCCAGTTGCTGGGCAAGGGTGATTTTCGCCATGGGGTGCTCCAGTGATCGATGAGTTGTCCTTGGGATAGAAAAAGGGACAACTCAACGGCTGGCATGACTCCCGGGGATTTGTGAAGACTCGTTTACTTGGCCATGGCCTGTTTGTATTGGCGGGTGCGTTTGGCGATGTACAACTGATCGCGGATCAACGCCCACAGCGCCGAGACTTGCGGTCGGGGCTGGTGGCCACGGCTCAGGCGATGCATCTGGAACTTGACCACCGCCATGGTCGCCAGCGCCGCCAGGGGTTTGCGCTTCCAGTGGATCGGCGGCAGTTGCGGATGGCTGTTCTTGCCTTCGCGCCAGTGCTTGACCAGGTGCGGCTCAACCGCCATCGCGGTGCCGATCCCGGCCATGGCGATGCCGCTGTCGAGTACCTGTTCGACGATGGCCAAGCGACGAATGCCGCCGGTCACCATCACCGGCATGCGCGCCACGCTGGCCAGTTCGCCGGCCATCTCCAGGAAGTAGGCTTCGCGGGCCAGAGTGCGGCCGTCCCGGGCTTCGCCTTGCATGGCCGGGGCTTCGTAGCTGCCGCCGGACAATTCGAGCAAGTCGATCTGCTGTTCGTTGAGCCACTGGATCACTTGCCTGGCGTCGTCCGCATCGAAGCCGCCGCGTTGGAAGTCCGCTGAGTTGAGCTTCACTGAGACGCAGAATTTTGGCGACACGGTTTTACGTACGGCACTGACCACCTCAAGCAGCAGCCGCGCGCGATTTTCCAGAGAGCCGCCCCATTGATCGGTGCGGCGATTGGTCAGTGGCGACAAGAACTGGCTGAGCAGGTAACCGTGGGCCGCGTGAATCTGCACGCCAGTGAATCCGGCCTTCTCCGCGAGGGCCGCGCTGGTGGCGAAGCGTTGGATCACTTCATGGATGTCGCTTTCGGTCATCGGCTTGGGTTCGGCGAACATTTTCGAGAACGAGCCCAGGTCCAGCGCCACCGCTGACGGCGCCCAGGCCTGCTGACCCAGATTGGCCATGGTCTGGCGCCCCGGATGATTGAGCTGCACCCAGAACTGCGCGCCACCGGCCCGGCCAATCGTTGCCCACTGGCGAAAACGCTCAAGGTGTTGCTCGTCTTCCAGCGCCACGCCGCCGGGGCCGGTCATGGCGCGACGGTCGATCATCACGTTGCCGGTCAGCAACAACCCGGCTTCACCTCCGGCCCAGGCTTGATACAGACGCAACAGGGCATCGGACGGCGCCTGTCGGGTATCCGCGAGATTTTCTTCCATCGCGGCTTTGGCGATGCGATTGCCGATGGTCTGGCCGTTGGGCAAATTCAGTGTTTGAAAGGGCGACATGCTTGACTCCTCATCAGTGATGGGTGGAGGCTAAGCTTAAAGTTAACTTTAATGTCAAGCAGGCAAATGAGGTCGGGATGAAGATTGGTGAATTGGCGGAGTTAAGTGGCTTCAACCCGTCGCGTATTCGGTTCTACGAGGCTCAAGGGTTGATCCAGAAAGTCGAGCGCCGGGCCAACGGCTACCGGCATTACCCCGAACAGGTGTTGCAGACGCTGTACCTGATCCAGTGCGCCCAACAGGCCGGGTTCAGCCTGGAAGAGTTGAAGCAGTTGATGCCAGACACCGCCACCGGTGAATTCAAGCACGACGAACTGCTGGCGGGGCTGACGCGCAAAGTCGAGCAGATCGAAGAAATGCAGCAACACCTGGCGCAGAGCAAGGCGAAGCTGCTGGCGGTGATCGACGACATCCAGGCGAAACCCGAAGGCATGGGCTGCGACGCGAATGCCGAGCGGGTGCTGGCGTCCTTCAAGCAGCCGCGTTGATCGCCCCAGATCCCCTGTGGGAGCGGGCTTGCTCGCGAACGCGGTGGGCCAGCCAACATCCCTGTTGAATGTGAAACCGCCTTCGCGAGCAAGCTTTGCTCCTACAAGGGGATCGTCGTACACAATATCTGTGTTCACCACCGCCCCCCCTGTAGGAGCGAGGCTTGCCCGCGAAGAGGCCCTGATAGTCAACGCAATGTCATCACTGGTGAGCAACGGTCCCCGATACATGGTTTGAGGGGACTGGAATCGGATTACGCATCAACGTGCCCACCACCAGCGCCCCCAGCAGCGCCAACAACCCCGCGACCAGCAGCAACAAACTGAAACCACCAACAAACGCTTGCCGGGCCAGCGGTTCGACAACGCCACGCGCGGTGTCCGGCAGCAGGCCCAACGCCGCGGTCATGTCCCCGGCCACCACCCGCGAGGCGATTCCACGGGCCTGCTCTGCCCATTGTCCCGACAGGCTGTCGCGCAGCAACAGCTCGGTATGACCGGCCAGCAACGCGCCGTACACGCCGATGGCGAGCATGATCGCGCTGAAGCGCATGGTGGTGCTCATGCCCGAGGCCATGCCGGCGCGGTCGCGGGGCACGCAGGCCATGATGTTTTTCTGGGTATCACCATTGAGCAACCCGGCCCCGGCGCCGGTCACCGCAATGGCCAGGGCGAACGGCAAATAGCCGCCGCTGTTGACCGCCCAGGCGCTGAGCAGGTTGCCGCCGCCGACCAGCGTCAGGCCCGCAGCCATCAAAGTCGCGGGGGCAAAACGGCTCGCCAGCCGTGCGCCGATGCGCGGGCAGATCAGCATCGTCAACGCGAATGGCAGCATCCCCAGTCCCGAGGCGATGGCCGAGAACCCCAAACCGTTTTGCAGGTAGAACGGCAGCAGCGTCATCATCACTTGGGCACAACCGGCGTAGGCGAACATCCCCAGCAGCGCGCCGATAAAGCGCGGGTGCTTGAACAATTGCAGGTCGACCATGGGCCGCTGCTGCAGGCGCTCGATCAGCACAAACAGCCCGAGCAACAAGGCGCCGCCGATTAGCCGGGCATAGGTCATGGGAGTGTTCCAGCCGATGCGATTGGCTTCGATCAGGCCCCAGATCAGGCACAGCAAACTCGCACTGAAGGCCAGGCTGCCCCACGGGTCGAGACGCGCGGACTGGGTGTCCCGGGATTCCGGCACGTTGCGCCAGACCAACGCCATCAGCAACGCACCCACCGGCAGGTTGAGGTAGAAAATCCAGCGCCAGCCGATGTATTCGGTGATCAAACCACCCAACGTTGGCGCGGCGGTCATCGCCACACCCATGCACGCGCCCCAGAATGCCCAGGCCTTGGCCCGTTCGACTTCGTCGTGAAAGGTGTGGCCAATCGAGGCCAGCGCCGATGTCAGCAACAACGCGGCGCCAACGCCTTTGATCGCGCGGGCGATGTCCAGGAACAACGCGCTCGGCGCCGCGCCGCAACCGAGGGAAGCCAGGATGAAAAGGCCCAGGCCCCAGAGCAGGGTTTTCTGTCGGCCGAAGCGGTCGGCGATGCTCCCCGCCGGCAGCAACAGCGCGGCGAAGGCCAGCATGTAGGCGCTGACCACCCATTCGATGTCGGCAAAATTGGCGCCCAGGTCCCGGGCGATGGTCGGCAACGTGACGGCGACGATGTTGGTGTCGAGGACGATCAGCGAGCACACCCCGGAGGCGGTCAGCAGCGTCAAGCGTGGGCTGACCTTGCTCATGATCGGATTGCCTTTTGAGTAAGGGGTTTGACGTGCATGGTTTTGGCTCTCTACTGTGGCTGCATCGAAAGCTTATCCCGTTGGCTGCGTTGCTTTGTTAGCTGTCAGTCGGGACTTCATTACCTTTGAGCTAATGCACCATGGATATACGTCATTTCCGCTACTTCCTGGCCGTTGCCCGGCAGCGCAATTTCACCCGTGCGGCTGAGCAACTGGGCATTGCCCCGCCGACCTTGAGCCGACAGATTCAGGACATGGAAACCGAACTCGGCACGCGGCTGTTCCTGCGCCAGCAACGGGAAGTCAGCCTGACCGAAGCCGGCGCGGCGCTGGTGATCGAGGCCGAAGCCACGGTGCGCCAATTCGAGTACGCCCAACGCAACGCCCAGCGCGCCGGACGCGGTGATATCGGCCATATCGAACTGGGTTACGTGGCCTCGGCGGTGTATTCGGGGTTGCTGCAAAAACAGGTGCAGGCCTTTATTCGCGAGTGCCCGGACGTCAGCCTGAATGTGCGGGAAAGCCCAATGGCAGCGTTGCCGGGCATGGTGATCGAGGGCCGGTTCGACATCGGTTACGTGCGCTCGCCGATGACCTTGCCCGAAGGGCTGGAAGCGGTGCGGCTCGATGCGGAAGGCTTTGTGCTGGCGCTGTCGAGTGAGTCCTGGCTGTGCCGCTTGCCGCAAATCAGCCCGGCGCATCTGCAAAACGAAACGTTTATCCTGCCGGAGCAAATCAACGGTACGTTGCAGGTCGCTGCTGAGGGCGGATTCGCGCCTGTTTTAGGGCCCCAACCCGGTGGGTTGGTGGCGGTGATTGCGCTGGTGTCACTGGGGCAGGGCGTGGCGGTGGTACCGGAATCGGTGGTCGGGCATGTGGGATTGCCGGGGGTGGTGTATCGGGAAATTGAAGGGTGCGAGGCGAGTTCGTGGTTGTCTCTGATTTATCGGCGGTTTGAGCGGTCGGCGGCGGTGGTCAGGTATATCGAGCACATGAAGAGAGGGCGTTAAAAGCGAAAAGATCGCAGCCTTCGGCAGTTCCTACGTGCCTGTGGGCGCCGCCGAAGGCTGCGCTCTTTTGATCTCTCTACAGATCTTGTAATGATTTCCCGCTGTGGGGATTGTGACTTTCACCTGTACGCTCCAAGTCCTTTTTTCCACTCAGGACCTGCATGAACACCCTCCCGGAGCCCCCCAGTCAGCCCTCCATCTCGCGCCTTCGCGCAACCCTGACGCACGTCAAACACCCGGTTTTCCGACCTCTATCTCTTTCTGCATCTACGCTCCCACGGCCCTCGCGCCGCACCTTGCCGTGCCCGGCATTCTGAATTCGCTGAAGAGATCGAGACATTTTTATGGAATGGATAGCTGACCCCACCGCCTGGCTGGGCTTGTTGACGTTGATCGTGCTGGAACTGGTGCTGGGCATCGACAACCTGGTGTTTATCGCGATCCTGGCGGACAAGCTGCCGCCGCATCAGCGCGACCGGGCGCGGATCATCGGTTTGTCCCTGGCGCTGCTGATGCGCCTGGGCCTGCTGGCCAGTATTTCCTGGCTGGTGACCCTGACCCAGCCGCTGTTCGAGGTGTTCGACAAGAGCTTCTCGGGGCGTGACCTGATCATGCTGTTCGGCGGTGTGTTCCTGTTGTTCAAGGCCACCATGGAGTTGCACGAACGACTCGAAGGCCATGTCGGCCAGCGCACCGGCAATGCGGCTTATGCGATGTTCTGGCCAATCGTGGCGCAGATCGTGGTGCTCGACGCGGTGTTCTCCCTGGATGCGGTGATTACCGCCGTGGGCATGGTCGACGAGCTGGCGGTGATGATGATCGCGGTGATCATCTCCATCGGCCTGATGATCGTCGCCAGCAAGCCGCTGACCCGTTTCGTCAACGAACACCCGACGGTGATCATGCTGTGCCTGGGCTTCCTGATGATGATCGGTTTCGCCCTGACTGCCGAGGGCCTGGGCTTCCACATTCCCAAGGGGTACCTGTACGCGGCCATCGGCTTCTCGATCCTGATCGAAGTGTTCAACCAGATCGCCCGCGCCCGGCGCAAGCGCTCCATGCAAGGTCTGAAGCCAATGCGTGAGCGCACGGCCCATGCGGTGATGCGTTTGCTGGGCGGTCGCACGTTGGCGGTGGAAGAAGTCGGCGAAGAGATTGCCGACCTGCTGGACAACGGTGCAGCGCCGAATGAAGTGCTGTTCGACCGCCGTGAGCGGGTGATGATCAGCGGTGTGCTGCAACTGGCCGAGCGGCCGATTCGTACCCTGATGACGGTGCGGGCTGACGTCGACCATATCGATCTGGCCGACGATGCCGAGACCATTCGAACACGCTTGATGCATTCGTCCTACTCACGCCTGCCGCTGATTCGCAATGGCGCGGTGGATGAGCCATTGGGCTTCGTGCACAAAAAGGAACTGCTCAAGGACTATCTGGCCGGCAATGAGCCCGACCTCCAAGACCTGGCGCGCACGACCATCAACTTGCTCGACAGCTACTCGATCCTCAATGCCCTGGAGCAGATGCGCAAAGCCTCGACCCACATCGCTTTTGTGGTCAATGAATTCGGCGACTTCGTCGGTGTGTTGACCATGACCGACATCCTCGAATCCATCGCCGGCGAATTGCCGGACGCCAGCGAAATCGAAGGCCCGGACGTGGTGCAAGAGCAGGGCGGGTTCATGGTCAGCGGCGCGTTGAGCCTGACGCGGGTGCGTCAGTTGACCGGTTTCAGTGCCGAACCCACCGAGGATTACCAGACCCTGGCCGGGTGGGTGATGAGCGTGCTGGATCGCCTGCCGATCATGGGTGACCGGCATGAGTGGGACGGCTGGACCATGACGGTGGTGGCGGTCGAGGAGCGGCGGGTAGTGCGGGTGTTGTTGGTGCGCAGCGGCGGGTAACGCTGCGCAGGGCGCGCCACTCAAGCCCCGATCAACGTCCGTGCCCGCGCCACCGTGCACAAGCGCCGCAAGGTTCGACGCAACCACGCCAAGTCGTGGCTCGGTTTTCGGGCCACGACTTTGGGTTTCACCTTGCCAATGTGCGCCGCGAAATCGGCGGCCAGCGTTTCCTCGGTCCCAATCCCCTTGAGCTTTTTCAGCAGCTTCCGGTCTTTGTAAAACAATACGGTCGGGGTGCCGGTCACGTTCGGATGCCGGGGCGATTCGCTGGTATTCAACATGTAAATATCTGCCCGATGCCGAAACGACTCGGCAATCGCCCGAAACACTGGCCCGGCGTATTCACACGCAGGGCAGTGCTCATTACCGAAGTACAGAATCACCGGCCGCCAGGTCTTCAGGGCTTTGCGGTAGGTCGGGGCCAAGGCCGTTTGAGGGGTGGTTGAAGTCATTGAAGTCTCCTTTTCACAACGATCAGTGAAGGCTTGTTGACGGTAAAGGAGGGGGGCGGGCGGGTCTACTGTCAGAAATTACAGGTGGGCCTCACCTTTATCCCCGCAGACCCACTGGATGTAGGAGCTGCCGAAGGCTGCGATCTTTTGATCTTCCTCAGATTCATGCGATTTGAAGAAAAGATCGCAGCCTTCGGCAGCTCCTACGAAAGTAATGCGGTGCCACATTTTGAATCGCCGCTTGCCTAATGTGGTGCGACTACCCGCCCACGTGTGGCCCTCGGTAGCGCTCCCTCATCCGTGCGTTTGGTAACGCCTTTTCTCCTCTTTCGTACATCCCTTTGATTCAAAACACATTTCAATCTCTCCAACATCACCACTCCATCCTATGGCACACTTTCTGCTGTCTATTCCGTTGTTACACACCTATATCCGGTATAACGGAATACACAACACTCTGGAGTGCTTGCCATGCATCGCCGACCTTCTTTGTTCAAAGCGTGTGTTTTTCTCTTTGCGGCTACGGCTGCTGCCATGGGCGTTGCCCAGGCGGCGGACAGTAAGCTCGACAGCGTGCTGGCCCGTGGCAAGTTGGTCGTGGGTACAGGCAGTACCAACGCGCCGTGGCATTTCCAGGGAGCGGACGGCAAGTTGCAGGGGTTTGATATCGATATCGGGCACATGATCGCCAAGGGTTTGTTCAACGACCCGAGCAAGGTCGAGTACGTGGTGCAGTCCTCCGATGCGCGGATTCCGAACCTGCTGACGGACAAGGTCGACATCAGTTGCCAGTTCATCACCGTCACCGCCAGCCGTGCGCAGCAGGTTGCGTTCACCCTGCCGTACTACCGAGAAGGTGTCGGCTTGCTGCTGCCGGCCAACAGCAAGTACAAGGAAATCGAAGACCTGAAAGCCGCCGGCGACAGTGTGACCGTGGCCGTGCTGCAGAACGTGTATGCCGAAGAGTTGGTGCATCAGGCGCTGCCTAAAGCCAAGGTCGATCAGTACGACAGCGTCGACCTGATGTACCAAGCCGTGAACTCCGGCCGTGCCGACACCGCTGCCACCGACCAGTCCTCGGTCAAATACCTGATGGTGCAAAACCCTGGCCGCTATCGCAGCCCGACCTACGCCTGGAGCCCGCAAACCTACGCGTGCGCGGTCAAGCGCGGCGATCAGGATTGGCTGAACTTCGTCAACACCGTGCTGCATGAAGCCATGACCGGCGTCGAGTTTCCGACCTACGCGGCGTCGTTCAAGCAGTGGTTCGGCGTCGATCTGCCGACCCCAGCTATCGGTTTCCCCGTCGAATTCAAATGAAAACTGCTGCGCTCGGAAATACTGCGTTGAAAACAGACTCGAAATGCTCATTGGCTAAAGCCAACTCCGCTTTCTCGCCTGTTTTCGCCTTGTCTTTCCTTCGCTCGCGACGTTTCCATTTCTTGAGGATGAGCGGGGCGGCTATGAAGGCGCCCCGTTCAAGGTACTGCTGACCATGAACTATCAGTTGAACTTTGCCGCCGTGTGGCGCGATTTTCCCAGTTTGCTGGCGGGGCTCGGTCTGGGCCTGGAGCTGGCGCTGGTGTCGATCGCCATCGGTTGCGTGATCGGCCTGATGATGGCGTTTGCTTTGTTGTCCAAGCATCGCGCGTTGCGGGTGCTGGCGTCGGTGTACGTGACGGTGATCCGTAACACGCCGATTCTGGTGTTGATTCTGTTGATCTACTTCGCCTTGCCGAGCCTGGGGATTCGCCTGGACAAGATCCCCTCGTTCATCATCACCCTGTCGCTGTATGCCGGGGCGTACCTGACCGAAGTGTTCCGTGGCGGGCTGTTGAGCATTCCCAAAGGGCAACGCGAAGCCGGGCTGGCGATTGGCCTCGGCGAGTGGCAGGTCAAGGCCTACGTCACCGTGCCGGTGATGCTGCGCAATGTGCTGCCGGCGCTGTCGAACAACTTCATTTCGCTGTTCAAGGACACCTCCCTGGCGGCCGCGATCGCGGTGCCGGAGCTGACCTATTACGCGCGCAAGATCAATGTCGAGAGCTACCGGGTGATTGAAACCTGGATGGTGACCACAGCGCTCTATGTTGCGGCTTGTTACCTCATTGCCATGATCCTGCGTTATCTCGAGCAGCGTCTGGCGATCCGCCGATAGGAGCCTTCCATGTACGAATCCCCTAGTTGGTTGCATGAGTTGTGGGTGGCGCGGGAAGTGCTCTGGCAGGGCTTTCTGGTCACGGTGCAGTGCTCGGCCCTGGCGATTTTGCTCGGTACGTTGATCGGCATCGTCTCCGGACTGGTGCTGACCTACGGCAATGTCTGGATGCGCGCACCGTTTCGTTTCTACGTCGACCTGATCCGTGGCACGCCGGTGTTTGTGCTGGTGCTGGCCTGCTTTTATATGGCGCCGGCGCTGGGCTGGCAGATCAGCGCGTTTCAGGCCGGGGCCTTGGGGCTGACGCTGTTCTGCGGCTCCCACGTCGCTGAAATCGTGCGCGGGGCACTGCAAGCCTTGCCACGCGGGCAGATGGAAGCGAGCAAGGCGATTGGCCTGACGTTTTATCAGTCCCTGGGTTACGTGTTGTTGCCCCAGGCGCTGCGGCAGATCCTGCCGACCTGGGTCAACTCGTCCACTGAAATCGTCAAGGCCTCGACCTTGCTCTCGGTGATCGGCGTCGCCGAGTTGCTGCTCAGCACGCAACAGATCATCGCCCGGACCTTCATGACCCTGGAGTTCTACCTGTTCGCCGGTTTCCTCTTTTTCGTCATCAACTACGCCATCGAATTACTCGGCCGGCACATTGAAAAGCGGGTGGCTTTGCCATGACTCAGACTTCTGTTGCACCTAACGGCCAGGCCTTGCTGGACATTCGCGGCCTGCACAAACAATACGGCAAGCTTGAAGTGCTCAAGGGCGTCGACTTGACCATGCAGCGCGGCAACGTGGTCACGCTGATCGGCTCCAGCGGCTCGGGCAAGACCACGCTGCTGCGTTGCGTGAACATGCTCGAAGAATTCCAGGGCGGGCAGATCCTGCTCGACGGCGAATCCATTGGCTATGACGAGGTCAACGGCAAACGCGTGCGCCATGCCGAAAAGGTCATTGCCCGGCATCGTGCGATGACCGGCATGGCGTTCCAGCAATTCAACCTGTTCCCGCACCTCACCGCGTTGCAGAACGTCACCCTGGGTTTGCTCAAGGTCAAGAAGCTGCACAAGGATGAAGCCGTGGCGCTGGCCGAGAAATGGCTGGAGCGCGTGGGCCTGTATGAACGGCGGGATCACTATCCCGGTCAGTTGTCCGGTGGTCAGCAACAGCGGGTGGCGATTGCCCGGGCGATTGCGATGAACCCGAGCCTGATGCTGTTCGACGAAGTCACCTCGGCCCTCGACCCGGAACTGGTCGGCGAAGTGCTGAACGTGATCAAGGGCCTGGCCGACGAAGGCATGACCATGTTGCTAGTGACCCACGAAATGCGCTTTGCCTTCGAAGTCTCGGACAAGATTGTCTTCATGAACCAGGGGCGGATCGAAGAGCAGGGGCCGCCCAAGGAATTGTTTGAACACCCGAAATCGCCACGCCTGGCGGAATTTCTCAAGAACACCCGTTTCTGATTTTTCAGAAGAATTTTTTAAGCAGGAGAAACACTCATGAGCATTACTCGTTACGGCACCGGCAGCACCGCCGGTGGCGGCCAGCCTCGTCCTTTCGCCCGCGCCGTTGAAGCCGATGGCTGGCTGCACGTGTCCGGCCAGGTGCCGGCGCTGAATGGCGAAATCATCGTGGGCGGCATCGTCGAGCAGACCCACCAGACCATGAAGAACCTGATCGCGATCCTCGAAGAAGCCGGTTATGGCCTCGAAGACGTGGTGCGCGCCGGCGTGTGGCTGGAAGACCCGCGGGACTTCTGGAGCTTCAACAAGGTGTTCTCCGAGTACTTCAAAAGCGAACACGCCCCGGCTCGGGCCTGTGTGCAGGCGAACATGATGGTTGATTGCAAGGTTGAGATTGACTGCATTGCTTACAAGAAAAAGGCCTGAGATTGGCGGTGACTGCTTCGCGGGCAAGCCTCGCTCCTACAGGGTATGTGATCGTTCCTACGCTCCGCGTGGGAATGCCGCCAGGGACGCTCAGCGTTCCGCTTCGGATGTGACGCAGAGCGTGGGAACGATCATTAGCGTTAAACTCCCGGCACTTTGAATGGGAACCTGAAACATGACCGAAGACACCATCAAGCGCCGGGCTCGCGGTCTGGACCGGGCGTTCGATATTCTCGATTTCCTCAAGGAAATCGGCCAACCGCTGCGCCCGAACGAAATTGCCAGCGGCATCGGCAGCCCGAAATCCACGGTCTACGAACTGGTGGCCTCGCTGCTGGAGCGGCGCATTCTCGAACCCGTGGGCAAGGACGGTCACGTCTACCTGGGCCGTCAGCTGTATTTCCTCGGTCAGGCGCACTTGCGCCATTTCGACCTGACCCGCGAGGCCGATCACGCCTTGCAGGAAATCGTCAGCCAGACCCACGAAACCGCGCAGATGTGCCTGCTCAACGGGCGCAAGTACACCGTGGCACTGATGAAAGAGGGCGAGCGGCATTTCCGCATTTCCTCGGACATCGGCGAAAACGCACCGATTCCCTGGACCGCGTCCGGGCGCCTGTTGCTGTCGCATTTGAGCGATCAGTCCATCATCGACCTGATCGACCACGACGACTTCATCCTGCCCAACGGCGAACGCCTGCCGCTGGAGCAGTTTCTCCAGGAAATCCGTCAGGCCGGTATCGACGGCTTTTTCTCGTTTGATAGCGTCGCCGACACCTTCACCCATTGCTTCGCCGCGCCGGTCAAAGACCCCAACGGCGTGGCCATTGCGACCCTGTGCATCGTCGCTCCACGGGCCGATGCCAAGAACAACTACAACGAGTATCGCCGGGTGCTGATCGACAGCGCCAACAACCTGGCCCGGCGTATCAACGAATAACCGCGGCTGCTGGCGGCCGCGAATGTAAGGAGTTGGATCATGTCTTCTGCTGCCGTAGAAAAAGGCTTTGCGCAAACCGGCGCGCACCTGGTGCGTGACGTCAGCCTGCCGGCGCTGGTGCTGCACCGTGAAGCGCTGGAACACAACATCCGCTGGATGCAGGCGTTCGTCAGCAACAGCGGCGCAGAACTGGCGCCCCACGGCAAGACCAGCATGACCCCGGCGCTGTTTCGCCGGCAACTGGACGCCGGCGCCTGGGGCATCACCCTGGCCAGCGCCACCCAGACCCGCGCGGGTTACGCCCATGGCGTGCGTCGGGTGCTGATGGCCAACCAACTGGTGGGCACGCCGAACATGGCGCTGATCGCTGATTTGCTGGCCGACTCGACCTTCGATTTCCATTGCATGGTCGATCACCCGGACAACGTCGCCGACCTCGGCGCCTACTTCGCTTCTCGCGGCGTGCGTTTGAACGTGATGATCGAATACGGCGTGGTCGGTGGCCGTTGCGGCTGCCGCACCGAGCAGGAAGTCATCGAACTGGCCAAGGCCATCGCCGCGCAACCCGCACTGGCGTTGACCGGCATCGAAGGTTACGAAGGTGTGATTCACGGCGATCACGCCGAGACCGGCATCCGCGAATTCGCCGCGTCCCTGGTGCGCCTGGCGGTGCAGTTGCAGGACAGTGGCGCGTTCGCGATTCCAAAACCGATCATCACCGCGTCGGGCTCGGCCTGGTACGACCTGATCGCCGAATCCTTCGAAGCCCAGAACGCCGGTGGACGCTTCCTCAGCGTGCTGCGCCCCGGCAGTTACGTGGCCCACGACCACGGCATCTACAAAGAAGCGCAATGCTGCGTGCTCGACCGTCGCAGCGACCTGCACGAAGGCCTGCGCCCGGCGCTGGAAGTCTGGGCGCATGTGCAGTCGATGCCGGAACCGGGGTTTGCAGTGATCGCCCTCGGTAAACGTGACGTGGCGTATGACGCCGGTTTGCCGGTGCCATTGTTGCGTTACAAGGCGGGCGTAATTCCGGCGATTGGCGACGATGTGAGCGCCTGCAAAGTGACGGCGGTGATGGACCAGCATGCGTTCATGACCGTGGCCCCGGGCGTTGAATTGCGGGTCGGGGACATCATTTCGTTTGGCACTTCCCACCCGTGCCTGACCTTTGATAAATGGCGCACCGGGTGTCTGGTGGACGAGCAGTTGCAGGTGATTGAAACCATGGAAACCTGTTTCTAACCCCTAATTGATCGTTCCCACGCTCTGCGTGGGAATGCCTCACTGGACGCTCCGCGTCCGCTTCGGCATGTGATGCGGAGCGTCACGGGCTGCATTCCCACGCAGAGCGTGGGAACGATCAACACCAGAGAACCCTAAATCCATGAACACCATCAACCCCCTGGGGCCCAACACCCCGCGCATCGCCCTGATCGGCGAGTGCATGATCGAGCTCCAGCAGCGCGCCGACGGCAGCCTGCAACAAAGCTTCGGTGGCGACACCCTGAACACCGCCGTCTACTTGTCCCGGGAACTGGGGGGCGGTGGCACGGTGGATTACGTCACGGCGCTGGGCGATGACAGCTTCAGCGATGCCATGTGCCAGAGTTGGGCCGCCGAAAACATCGGCCTGGACCTGGTCCAGCGCTTGCCCGGTCGTTTACCAGGTTTGTACTGCATCCAGACCGACGCCGCCGGCGAGCGTCGCTTCCTGTACTGGCGCAACGAAGCGGCCGTGCGCAGCTGCTTCACCACCCCGGCGGCCGCGCCGATCCTGGCGGCGTTGCCGGATTACGACGTGCTGTATTTCAGCGGCATCACCCTGGCGGTACTCGGTGAGCAAGGTCGGGAAAAGCTGCTGGAAACCCTGATTGAAGCCCGGCAGCGGGACGCGCGGATCGTCTTCGACAACAACTATCGACCGCGTTTGTGGGCATCGGTGGAAGAGGCGAGGGTGGCGTATCACAGCGTATTGCCGTACGTGGATCTGGCACTGCTAACCGTGGATGACGAACAGGCGCTGTTTCATTTTTCCGATTGCGATGCCGTGTTTGAGGCGTATGCGCAGATCGGCACGCCGGAAGTGGTGCTCAAGCGTGGCGCCGAGGCTTGCCTGATTCGTTGCGGCGGGGAGTCATTCGAAGTGCCGGCGCAAAAGGTCGAGCGCGTGGTGGACACCACGGCGGCGGGGGATTCGTTCAGCGCGGCGTACCTGGCCAGTCGGCTCAAGGGCGGAAGTCCGGTTGAAGCGGCGCAGGCGGGGCATCGGTTGGCGAGCAGAGTGATCCAAGTCCCCGGAGCGTTAATCCCCAAAGATTGAAATGCGACCCTGTGGCGAGGGGGCTTTTGTGGCGAGGGGGCTTGCCCCCGTTGGGTGGCGAAGCCGCCCCTTGCGATTCTTCTAACAACCGCATCCACAGGTTTACGACTGCTTCGCAGCCGAACGGGGGCAAGCCCCCTCGCCACAGGGGCCCTCAAGCCACCCCATCAATCCCGATAAAACACCTGCACCAGGTGATACCCGAACTTGCTCTTGATCGGCCCATGCACCACCCGCAGCGGTTTCTTGAAAATCACCGCATCAATCACCCCGACCATCTGCCCCGGCCGCACTTCACCCAAGTCGCCGCCACGCTTGCCGGACGGGCAGGTGGAGTACTTTTTGGCCAGCACATCGAAGGCTTCGCCCTTGGCGATGCGTTGTTTGAGCTGCTCGGCTTCTTCCGAGGTTTTCACCAGAATATGGCGGGCTTGAGCTTTCATTGAGGCAGACCTTGTAACGGTGATGACAAACGGGCGCGGGATTATGCCTTAACTCACTCCGGTTGGCCGATCATCGTGCGAATCTTGTTGGCCAGCAGGTCGATGGAAAACGGTTTGGCCACCATGTCCATGCCTTCTTCGAGGAAGCCCTGGCGTTCGGCGGCTTTCTCCGCATAACCGGTCATGAACAGCACTTTGAGGTCCGGGCGATGCTGACGGGCGATTTCCGCCAATTGCCGACCGTTCATTCCCGGTAACCCGACATCGGTCACCAACAGATCCACGCGCAAATCGGATTCAAGCAACGGCAGTGCGGCCCGGGCATCTTCCGCTTCATGGGCGTGATAACCGAGCTCATTGAGCAAATCGAGCACCAGCATGCGCACCGCCGGGTCGTCTTCCACCAGTACCACGGTTTCCCCGGCAATCGCCGAGGGCGCTTCGCCCGTAACCGGCAGCGAGGTGTCTTGCGGTGCGCCAAGGTGCAATCGTGGCAAGTACAGGCGCACGCACGTGCCCTGGTCCGGCACACTGTCGAGGCTGACATGCCCGCCGGATTGCTGGGCAAAACCGTAGATCATCGACAGCCCCAAACCGGTGCCCTGGCCGATGGGTTTGGTGGTGAAGAACGGATCGAACGCCTTGGCCAGCACCGACGGGGTCATGCCGGTGCCGTTGTCGCTGACGGCGATCATCAGATAGTCCCCGGCCTTGACCGACTCCAGCGGCGTAAGGTCGTTACCGTCGAGGTAGACGTTGGCGGTTTCTATCAGCAACCGGCCGCCATCGGGCATCGCGTCCCGGGCGTTGATCACCAGGTTAAGCAGGGCGTTTTCCAGTTGGCTGAGGTCGGTGCTCACCGGCCACACCTCGTCGGCCAGTTGCAGCACCAGTTCGATATGGTCGCCCTTGGTGCGGCTGAGCAGGTCTTCCAGGGAATGGATCAGCTCATTGGCGTTCAGCGGTTTGCGGTCCAGGGACTGACGCCGGGAGAACGCCAGCAGCCGGTGAGTCAGGGCCGCCGCGCGTTTGGCCGAGGACACCGCCGCTTCAGTGAAACGCCCGATCTCGGCGGCACGGCCATCGGCGATGTAGCGTTGCATCAGGTCGAGGCTGCCGATGATCCCGGTGAGCATGTTGTTGAAGTCATGGGCGATGCCGCCGGTGAGTTGACCCACCGCTTCCATTTTCTGCGCATGGCGCAACGCATCTTCGGCACGCTCGCGCTCAAACATCTCGTTTTGCAGGCGCTGGTTGGCTTCGGCCAGTTGCTGGGTGCGGGCGATCACCCGCTCTTCGAGGGTTTCATTGAGGTTGCGCAGGGCTTCCTCAGTCTGTTTGCGCTCGGTTTCATCGATCACAAAGATGTAGAAACCGTTGACCGCGCCGTCCGCACCGTGGCGCGGCAGGTAATTCATCAGGGCACTGCGGATGCTGCCGTCACGGTGCGCGGCGTCGATGCTGAACGAACAGGGCTTGCCGGTCAGCGCCTCGGCGATGTAGTGGGCGCGCAAGGCGTAGGCTTCGTCGCCGAGCACTTCCTGGATGGTCCGGCCGAACAGTTCCTGGGGCGTCAGGCCGTACCAGTCGAGGTACGCGGCGTTGTTCAGGCGAAAGCGTTCTTCGCGGTCGACGTAGCTGATCAGGATCGGCATCGCGTTGATGATCAGTTGCAGCTCGGTCTGACTCTGACGCAGGGCTTGTTCGGTGTGTTTGCGTTCGGTCAGGTCCAGGGCGGCGCCGAGAAAACGCATCGGCCGGCCATGGTGATCCTTGTAGCAGCGGCCCCGGGCAAACACCCAGCGCAGTTCGCCGTCGGGTTGCAGCAGGCGGTATTCTTCAGCGTACTCGGTGCCGTGGGTGATGCAGTGCTTAATGCTGCGCGCCACCATGCCCCGGTCTTCCGGGTGTACGCCGTGCAGGTACTCGCTGATAGGTAATTGGCTGGCCATCGTCGGGTCAACCCCGTGCAGTTGCGCAAAGTGCGCGTCGGCGATGAAGCGGTCTTCGCCGATGTCCCAGTCCCAAGTGCCGACCGCGTCGGTGGCGGCCAGGGCCAGTTGCAGGCGTTGTTCGGTTTCGTGCTGGGCCTTGAGGCTGGCGGCGGAGCGCTGTTCGAGTTCGAGGGCGATGCGTCGCCGTTCGTTGGTTTCGATGGCGGTGACCAGGATCCCGGCGACCTCGGCGTTTTCATCGCGGATCGGGCTGTAGGTCAAATCCAGCCAGAAGTCGGAATCGCGTCCGTCGCGTTGTAGGGTAAAGCGCTGTTCGCTGTAGGTCCGCACCTGGCCTTGTAGGACGGCGCTGTAGATCGGGTCGGTAAAGTCTTTTAATTCAGGCCATATCTGGTGCGTGGGCTGTCCGAAAGCGTGCGGATGCTTGTGGCCGGACAGCAAAGCGAAGCCGTCGTTGTAGATCTGCGTGAGCTGTGGCCCCCACAGCAGGAGCATGGGCATCGGCGAATGAATCACGATGTCCACCGCGGTGCGCAGGCTTTGCGGCCAGGTACTGGCGGCGCCCAGGGGGCTGCGGCTCCAGTCCAGTCGGGCGATCAGGGCCTGGGCATCGCTGCCGGTCGGTGATGCGTTCATCAAGATGTCCTGCACGTCAGTCGGTGTGGCTACGTCTACTATCCTTGCAGGGCGGTAGTCGCTGGATGACCCGAGGCGTCATGCTGTCGGGTCATATTTGCTCATTGAATGCTTCGCGGGTGCTTTTTGCCATGGAAATCGATTTATTGTTGCGGCAACTGGCCAGCCAGGAGGGCTCCGATCTGTACCTTTCCACCGGTGCGCCACCCAGCGCGCGGTTCGACGGTGTGCTCAAAGCCCTGTCCGATCAGCGGTTCAAACCGGGGGAAATCGCCGCCATCGCCGAATCCATCATGGACGCCGAACAGCGGCTGGAGTTCGATCGGGATTTGGAAATGAACCTGGCCATCTCCCTGGCCGGGGTCGGGCGTTTTCGGATCAATATCTTCAAACAGCGCAACGACGTGTCGATCGTGGCGCGCAACATCAAGCTCGACATCCCGCGTTTCGAAGACCTCAACTTGCCGGCGGTGCTGCTGGAAACGGTGATGCTCAAGCAGGGCCTGATGCTGTTTGTCGGTGCCACCGGCTCGGGCAAGTCCACGTCCCTGGCGGCCCTCATCGATTACCGCAACCGCCACAGCAGTGGCCATATCATCACCATCGAAGACCCGGTGGAGTATATCCATCGGCACAAAAAGTCGATCATCAACCAGCGGGAGGTCGGCGTTGATACCCGAAGTTTTCATGCCGCGTTGAAAAACACCCTGCGCCAGGCGCCGGATGTGGTGCTGATCGGCGAAATTCGTGACCGCGAGACCATGGAGCACGCCCTGGCCTTTGCCGATACCGGCCATCTGGTCATCTCCACCTTGCATGCCCACAACGCCAACCAGGCGCTGGACCGCATCATCAACTTCTTCCCGCAAGAGCGCCGGGAACAACTGCTGCATGACCTGGGCAACAACCTCAAGGCGTTCGTGTCCCAACGGCTGGTGCGCACCCTGGATGGGCAGCGGCGGGCGGCGGTGGAGGTGATGCTGGGGACGCCGACCATTGGCGACCTGATCCGGCGCAATGAGTTTGATGAGGCGAAAGGGATCATGGAGAAGTCGGCGGAACTTGGGATGCAGACGTTCGACGGTGCGCTGTATGGGTTGGTCGTGGAGGGGGCGATCAGCGAGGATGAGGCGTTGAAGCATGCCGACTCGGTGAATAATTTGCGGTTGCGGCTGAAGCTGCACGCCGATACATCGCCCAAAACCCAGCCACCGCCCGGTGAATGGGGCCTCATGGATTAACACCAGCCCCTACGGGGGCTTGGGTTCAGTCATTGAGTTCGGGGCGATTGCGAAATTGCTCCAACGCCTCGGGATTGGCCAGTGCATCAGTGTTTTTCACGGGTTGTCCGTGCACCACATTCCTCACCGCCAACTCCACAATCTTGCCGCTGATCGTCCGAGGAATATCGCTGACCGCGACGATCTTCGCCGGCACATGCCGGGGCGTGGTGTTGGCGCGGATGACCTGGCGGATCTGCTGTTGCAGGGTCTCATCGAGCGTGACGCCGTCCTGGAGGCGCACAAACAGCACCACCCGCACGTCATCCTGCCATTGCTGGCCGATGGCGACGCTGTCCAGCACCTGCGGCACTTTCTCCACCTGGCGATAAATCTCCGCCGTGCCAATGCGCACGCCGCCGGGGTTGAGCACCGCGTCGGAGCGACCGTGAATCATCATCGCGCCGTGGTGCAGCTGTTCGGCGTAGTCGCCCTGGGCCCAGACCCCGGGAAAAAGGCTGAAATAGGATTTGCGCAGCTGTTCGCCGTCCGGGTCATGCCACAGGCCGACGGGCATCGCCGGGAAGTGGCGAGTGCAGACCAGCTCACCTTTCTCGCCGATCACCGGTTGGCCGGCGTCATTCCAGACCTCGACCGCCATGCCCAGGCTTTTGCCCATGATCTCGCCACGGCGGACCGGCGACAGCGGATTGCCATTGACGAAGCACGAAACGATATCAGTGCCGCCGGACATCGAGGCCAGGCACACGTCCGCCTTGAGGTCGCGATAGACAAAATCGTAGCTCTGCGGTGACAGCGCCGAGCCGGTGCAGAGCAGGGTTTGCAGGCTGCTCAGATCGTGACTCTGCCGCGGTTTCAATCCACTGCTTTCCAGGGTCGCGAGGAACTTGGGGCTGGTGCCGAAGACGTTGATGCGCTCGTCGTCGATCAGGTCGATCAAGCGCTCCGGGCCGGGGTGGAACGGTGAGCCGTCGTACAACACCACGGCACTGCCGACCGCCAGGGCCGAGACCAGCCAGTTCCACATCATCCAGCCGCAGGTGGTGTAGTAGAACAAACGGCTGCCGGGGCCGAGATCGCCATGCAGCCCATGCTCCTTGGCGTGTTGCAACAACACGCCGCCGGTGCTGTGGATGATGCATTTGGGCACGCCGGTGGTGCCGCTGGAGTAGAGGATGTACAGCGGATGGGCGAACGGCACGGGGACAAAATCCGGTTCGCCGCCGATGTCGTAGAAATCGTCCCAGAGCGAGATGTTGGCCTGGGTGTGGAATTCGTCGATGTGCGTATGGGGTCGGGCGTAAGGCACGACGATCAACTGCTCCAGGGTGGGCAACCGTGCAAGGATCTCGTTGACCTTGGCGCGCTGGTCGATCTCCTTGCCGGCGTAGCGATAACCGGCGCAGGTAATCAGCACTTTGGGTTCGATCTGGCCGAAACGGTCGATCACCCCTTGGGTGCCGAAGTCCGGCGAGGAACAGGACCAGATCGCCCCGAGGCTGGTGGTCGCGAGCATCGCCACCAGGGTTTGCCAGGTGTTGGGCATGCACGCCGCCACCCGGTCACCCACGCCGACTCCGGCGGCTTTCAAGCTGTTCTGGAGGCCGGCGACATGGCTGGCCAGTTCGGCCCAGGTCAGTTGTTCACGCTGACCGTTTTCAGCCACGGCGACCACTGCCACGGCATCGTCGCGACGGCGCAGCAGGTGCTCGGCAAAGTTCAGGGTCGCGCCGGGGAACCACTCGGCACTGGACATGTGCGGGCCTTCGCGCAGCACGGCGTCGGGCTGGTCGTGGAAGCGGACATCGAAGCAATCGACGATCGCCTGCCAGAAGGCTTCCCGCTGATCGATGGACCATTGGTGCAGGGCAGGGTAGTCGTCGATCTTGAGGTGATGGCGCTGATTGACGAAGCGCCGAAAGGCCTCCATGCGGGTCTTGCCGATGCGCTGGGCGCTGGGTTGCCAGAGGATGTCGGACATGGCTTGCCTCTCTTTTAGTCAGATCGTTCCCACGCTCTGCGTGGGAATGCAGCCCGGGACGCTCCGCGTCCCAAAATCGGACGCAGGGCGTCCATTGAGGCATTCCCACGCAGAGCGTGGGAACGATCCGGGTGGCGGATTACTGCGCCAACCACCCACCATCAATATTCCACGCCGCGCCCCGCACCTGACTGCCGGCCTCGCTGCACAAGAACAGCACCAGCTCACCCAGTTGCGGCGGGGTCACGAATTCCAGGGACGGCTGCTTCTCGGCCAACAAATCATGCTGCGCCTGTTGCGGGTCAATCCCGGTGGCGGCGCGATCGTCAATCTGCTTCTGCACCAGCGGCGTCAACACCCAGCCCGGGCAAATGGCGTTGCAGGTCACCTGGGTGGTCGCAGTTTCCAGACCGACTACCTTGGTCAAGCCGATCACTCCATGCTTGGCCGCCACATAAGCGGCTTTGCCTACCGACCCCACCTGGCCATGAACCGAGGCGATGTTGATGATCCGCCCCCAATTCTTTGCACGCATACGCGGCAGGCACAGCCGGGTGCTGTGAAACACCGAGGACAAATTGATCGCGATAATCGAATCCCAGCGCTCCAGCGGAAAGTCTTCCACCGCCGCCACATGCTGGATCCCGGCGTTGTTCACTAGAATGTCGACGCCGCCGAACTCGCGCTCGGCGTAGGCGATCATCTCGGCGATGTCCTCGGGTTTGCTGACGTCCGCCGGGTGATGCCCGACCTTGCCGCCAAATTGCTGGACTTCGGCAATCACCTTCGCGGCATCGCCGAAGCCGTTGAGCACCACGTTGGCGCCGGACTTGGCCAGGCTCAGGGCGATGCCCAGGCCGATGCCGCTGGTGGAGCCGGTGACCAATGCGGTCTTGCCAGTCAGATTCGTCATGAATACCTCACACAATGCCAGTGGCGTAGAAAGTGCCGATCACCACAAAAACCGCCAGGGTCTTGATCAGCGTAATACAGAAAATGTCTTTGTAGGCTTCGCGGTGGGTCAGGCCGGTGACCGCGAGCAGGGTAATCACCGCGCCGTTGTGCGGCAGGGTGTCCATGCCGCCGCTGGCCATCGCCGCCACCCGGTGCAGCACTTCCAGCGGAATGTTTGCGGCGTGGGCGGCGGCGATGAAGTCATTGGCCATCGCCGCGAGAGCGATGCTCATGCCGCCCGAGGCGGAACCGGTGATACCGGCCAGCAGCGTCACGGTAATCGCTTCGTTGACCAGCGGGTTGGGAATGCTTTTCAGCCAGTCGGCCAGCACCAGGAAGCCCGGCAACGAGGCAATCACCGCGCCGAAACCGTATTCCGATGCGGTGTTCATCGCCGCCAGCAGTGCGCCGCTGACCGCACTTTTGCTGCCTTCGGCCAGTTTGCTTTTGATCGCGCGGAAACCGAACGCCAGCACCATGAGGATGCCGATCAGCAGTGCCGCTTGAACCGCCCAGATGGCGGTGAGCTTGGCGATTTCGGTGGTCACCGGCGTGGCCATGCCTGGCAGCGCGAGGCTGTGGGTCTTGCCGTACCACTGCGGGATCCACTGGGTGAACAGCAGGTTCATGATGCCCACCGCCAGCAGTGGCGACAGGGCGATCCACGGGTTCGGCAGCTTGATGTCTTCGGCGGTTTCCGGCTCGTTGCGCAGTTCGGTGCCGTAACCTTCACCGGCGCGCTGAGCCTTGTTGCGTTGGCGCTGGAGGAACAGCATGCCGGTGCAGAATACGAAAATCGTCCCGATCAAACCCAGCCACGGCGCCGCCCAGGCGGTGGTGTTGAAGAAGGTGCTGGGGATGATGTTCTGGATTTGCGGGGTGCCGGGCAGGGCGTCCATGGTGAAGGAAAACGCGCCGAGGGCGATGGTCGCCGGGATCAGGCGTTTTGGGATATTGCTCTGGCGGAACATCTCGGCGGCAAACGGATACACCGCGAACACCACCACAAACAGCGACACGCCGCCGTAGGTCAGCAACGCGCAGACCAGCACGATCACCAGCATCGCCTGGCGGGTGCCGAGCAGTTTGATCGCGGCCGCCACAATGGAGCGCGAAAAGCCCGACAACTCAATCAGCTTGCCGAACACCGCACCAAGCAGGAACACCGGGAAATACAGTTTGATGAAGCCGACCATTTTCTCCATGAACACCCCGGTAAACGCAGGGGCGACGGCGGAAGGGTCGGTGAGCAGGACGGCGCCGAGGGCGGCAATCGGGGCAAAGAGGATAACGCTGTAGCCACGGTAAGCAGCCAGCATCAACAGCGCGAGGGCTGCCAAGGCAATGATCACACTCATGGGTGTGTCTCTCCTGAATTGTTATTTTTGTAAGGTGGATCTTTTGTAGAGGAGGGCTTTAGCGGGAATCGTGCCAGGTGGTTAAGGTGTTGAAATATAAGGGGATATTGGTTTTACCTGGTGATTTTTTCAGACTTTTGTCTCTGTTTTGAGATGGATGGTGATCTGGCGGGCGCTTTCGCGGGCAAGCCTCGCTCCTACAAGTGCGAGGTGTAGGCATAATCCGCGAACGCCACAAAGCCCTGTAGGAGCAAGGCTTGCCCGCGATGGCGTACTTTCTACCAACAGAGATCAATGTCTCGTTATTGAGACTCTGCAATCCCCAACGCCACCATCTTCTTGTACAACGTCGACCGCCCAAGCCCCAACCGCGCCGCCGCTTCAATCACCTTGCCGCCACAGTGCGCGAGCGCCGATTCAATCAACTGCCGATCAAACCGCTCCCGAGCCTCACTGAACGTCTCATGGCCGACGGATTCAATCGCCTGCGCCGACACCCGCGTCACCGGGGTCAATGTGCCGATCGCCGCCCGAATATCCGTCGCAGTCAACATCAAGTCATCGCTAAGCAACGCCGCGCGTTCCAACACATTGCGCAGTTCGCGGATGTTCCCCGGCCAGGCGTGTTGGCCCAGCAGGTCCAGTGCCTCGCGGTTCAACTCGTGCTGACTGCGCAGCTCTTCGAGAATCGCTTCGCTCAGGGCCGGGATGTCGTCGAGGCGGTCACGCAATGGCGGGACCTGGATGGGCAGCACGTTGAGGCGGTAATACAGATCGGCACGAAACTCGCCGCGCTTGATCGCCGCTTCCAGATCCGTGGAGGTCGCCGCAATCACCCGCACATCGCTCTGGATCACTTCGTTGGAGCCTACAGGCTCGAATTCTTTTTCCTGCAACACCCGCAGCAATTTGCTTTGCAGAGGCAAGGGCATGTCGCCGATCTCATCGAGGAACAGGGTGCCGCCCTGGGCGATCTGTAACTTGCCGACCCGGCCCTTGCGGTCCGCGCCGGTAAACGCGCCGGGGGCGGTGCCGAAGAACTCGGCTTCCAGCAATGCCTCGGGAATTGCCGCGCTGTTGATGCTGACAAACGCCTTGTGCGCCCGGGGCGATGCCCCGTGGATGGCTTGGGCCAGCAACTCCTTGCCGGTGCCGGTTTCGCCGAGCAGCAACACCGGCGACTCGGCGCTGGCACTGCGCCGGGCACGGCGTTTGACTTCCAGGCTGGCGGCGCTGGTGCCGATGAAATGGGCGAAGTTGTACTTGGTTTGCCGCGCCCGTAGCAGCGAGCGGGTGGAAGCCAGTTCTTCCTGCATGCTCAGGTAGCGCTTGAGCATCGGCGACAGGCTGCGCAATTCGTCGAACAGCGCAAAGCCGATGGCGCCGATGACCGCGCCGGCATCGTCGTGAATTGGCAGGCGCATCACCACCAGCGGTTCCTTGGGCGTGTCCTGCATGTCCAGCAGGATCGGGCGGCCGGTGCGCACCACGTCACGCAGCAAACTGCCGGGGATCACGCTTTCACAGGCTTTGCCGATCGCGACCTCCGCTGATTCCAGGCCGAAGCGCCGGGCGTAGCGTTCGTTCATCCAGACGATATTGGCGTCGCGATCGACAATCACCGTGCCTTCGCTCGATTGCTCGATGATCTCGAACAGCGAGCGGATCGCCAGCAGGCGCACGCGCTGGTAGTCCTTGAGGCTTTCGGTGGTGTTCATGTTTGTCATGTCCGGAATGTGTGTTGTTTGTCAGGGCCTCTTCGCGGGCAAGCCTCGCTCCTACAGGGGAGGTGGCGTTCACGGGTGGCGCGTTTACCTCGTACCTGTAGGAGCGAGGCTTGCCCGCGAAGGCCGCGCCGCAGTTTCGAGATTCAGCCCGGATGCGCCGCCGCCAACAGCTCTTTGGTATACGGATGCTGCGGTGAATCGAACACGTCATGGCTGGCACCGCTTTCCACAACCTTGCCGTCCTTGATCACGATCATGTCATGGGCCAAAGCGCGCACCACCGCCAGGTCATGGCTGATAAACAGATAGGTCAGGCCATGCTTTTTCTGCAGGTCGCGCAGCAGGGCGACCACCTGCTTTTGCACGGTGCGGTCCAGGGCCGAGGTCGGTTCGTCCAGCAGGATCAGCGCTGGCTTGAGCACCAGCGCCCGGGCGATGGCAATGCGTTGCCGCTGACCACCGGAAAACTCGTGGGGATATCGATCACGGCTTTGCGGGTCGAGGCCAACTTCTTCCAGGGTCCGAATCACTTCGGCCTTACATTGCTCGGCGGTCAACTGGCTATGCACTTCCAGGCCTTCGCTGATGATCTGCGCCACCGACATCCGCGGGCTCAAACTGCCAAACGGGTCCTGGAACACCACCTGCATTTTCTTGCGCCACGGTCGCAGCTGCTTTTGCGTCAAGCCGTCCAGTGCCTCGCCCTGAAAGCGAATGCTGCCTTCGGAGTCGAGCAAACGCAGGATCGCCTGGCCGAGGGTGGACTTGCCCGAGCCGGACTCGCCCACAATGCCCAGGGTCTTGCCACGCTGGATGTTGAGGCTGATGCCATCCACTGCGTGCAACCAGGTCTTGCGCTGGAACAGACCGCCGCCGAGAGCGAATTTGACCCGCAGGTTGTCGACCTCCAGCACGTTCTCGCGTTCGTCCCGGGGCAGGGCTTCGCCTTCCGGTTCGGCGTTCAGCAACACGCAGCTGTAAGGGTGCTTCGGTTCGTTAAACAACGTCTCGCAAGGGGCTTGCTCGACGATTTCCCCGGCCTTCATCACGCACACGCGCTGGGCGATGCTGCGCACCAGATTCAGGTCATGGCTGATCAGCAACAGCGACATGCCGAGCCGTTGTTGCAGGGATTTGAGCAGCAGCAGGATTTTGCGTTGCACCGTCACATCCAGGGCGGTGGTCGGCTCGTCGGCGATCAGCAACTCGGGCTCGCAGGCCAGGGCCATCGCGATCATCACCCGTTGCCGCTGGCCACCGGACAGTTGATGTGGATACGCTTTGAGGCGTTCCTTGGGGTGCTTGATGCCGACCAGTTCCAGCAATTCGAGAATCCGCGCCTGCGCCGCTTTGCCGGCCAGGCCTTTGTGCACCAGCAGGGTTTCGCCGATCTGCTTTTCGATGCTGTGCAGCGGGTTCAGCGAGGTCATCGGCTCCTGGAAAATCATCGCGATCCGGTCGCCGCGCAGCTTGCGCAGGGCCTTGGTATCGGCGCCGACCAGTTCCTGGCCGCGATAGCGAATACTGCCGGTCGTTTCAGTGCCGATTTCCGGCAGCAATTGCAGGATCGAATGGGCCGTCACCGATTTGCCCGAACCCGACTCGCCCACCAGTGCCAGGCATTCGCCGGGGCGGATATCCAGGCACAGGTTGCGCACCACGGTCTGGCCACTGAAGGTCACGCTCAGGTCACGGATTTCGATCAGGTTGTCGCTCATGTCATCGGTCCGCTTCATGATCTGGGGTCAAAGGCATCACGCAACGCCTCGCCAATGAACACCAGCAAAGAAAGAATCAGCGCCAGGGTGAAAAACGCCGTCAACCCCAGCCACGGTGCTTGCAGATTCTGCTTGCCCTGGCCGATCAGCTCGCCCAGTGAGGCGCTGCCGGCCGGCATGCCGAAGCCGAGAAAGTCCAGGGCCGTGAGGGTCGAGATCGCGCCGGTCAGAATGAACGGCAAGTAACTCAAGGTCGCGTTCATCGCATTGGGCAGGATGTGCCGCACGATCACTTTGCGGTCGGTCAGGCCCAGCGCCCGGGCAGCCTTGACGTATTCCAGGTTGCGCCCGCGCAGGAATTCGGCGCGCACCACGTCCACCAGGGCCAGCCAGGAAAACAGCGCCATGATCCCCAGTAGCCACCAGAAATTGGGCTCGACGAACCCCGACAGGATGATCAGCAGGTACAGCACCGGCAGCCCCGACCAGACTTCCAGCAAACGTTGCCCCAACAAATCGACCCAGCCGCCGTAATAGCCTTGCAGCGCACCGGCGGCAATGCCGATCAGCGCACTGACAAAGGTCAGCATCAGGGCAAACAGAATCGACACCCGGGCGCCGAAAATCACCCGGGCCAGCACATCCCGCGCCTGGTCGTCAGTGCCCAGCCAGTTGACCTTCGACGGTGGGCTCGGCGCCGGTTTGTTCAGGTCGTAATTGGGCGTGTCATCGCTGAACGGGATCGGCGGGAACAACAGCCAGCCGCCATCCTGCTTGATCAGCTTCTGCACATAGTCGCTGCGGTAGTCGGCCTGGAACGGCAGTTGCCCGCCGAATTCCTGCTCGGTGTGGCGCTTGAACGCCGGGAAATACAACGAGCCCTGGTAACTGACGATCAGCGGCTTGTCGTTGGCGATCAGTTCGCCACCGAGGGTCAGCAAAAACAAGCCGATAAACAGCCACAGCGACCACCAGCCCCGGCGATTTTTCTTGAAGCGTTCGAAACGACGACGGCCCAAGGGCGAGAGCTTGAACATCAGGCGTTCCTCGCGGCGAAGTCGATACGCGGGTCGACCAGGGTGTAGCACAGGTCGCCGACCAGTTTTATCAAGAGGCCGAACAGGGTGAAGATGAACAGCGAACCGAAGACCACCGGATAGTCCCGTGATACGGCAGCTTCGTAGCTCATGCGGCCCAGGCCATCGAGGGAGAAAATCACCTCGATCAGCAACGAACCGGCAAAAAACACGCTGATGAAGGCCTGGGGGATCCCCGATACCACCAGCAGCATGGCGTTGCGAAACACGTGGCCGTACAGCACCCGGCGCTCGCTCAAGCCTTTGGCGCGGGCAGTCACCACGTATTGGCGCGTGATTTCATTGAGGAAGGAGTTCTTGGTCAGGATCGTCAGCGTGGCGAAGCCGCCGATCACCAGCGCGGTAACCGGCAACACCAGGTGCCAGAAGTAATCGGCGATCTTGCCCACGGTGGACAGCGACTCGAAGTTGTCCGAGACCAGGCCGCGCACCGGGAACCAGTTCAACGATGTGCCGCCGGCAAACACCACGATCAGGAACATAGCGAACAGGAACGCCGGCATGGCGTAGCCGATGATGATGGCGGTGCTGCTCCAGATATCGAAGTGGCTGCCGTGATGCACCGCTTTGCGGATGCCCAAGGGGATCGACACCAGGTAAGTGATCAGCGTCGCCCAGAGCCCGAGGGAAATGGTCACTGGCATTTTTTCGAGGATCAGGTCGGTCACCGTGGCGCCGCGGAAGAAACTCTTGCCAAAATCCAGCCGCGCGTAGCTTTTGAGCATCAGCCACAGGCGTTCCGGGGCCGGCTTGTCGAAACCGTATTGTTTTTCGATCTCTTTGATCAGTTGCGGGTCGAGGCCTCGGCTGGCTCGGGAGCTGTTGTGCATCGTCTCGCTGGAACCGCCGCCGACCTGGGCGCCGCCGATGCCTTGCAGGTGCGCGATGGCCTGTTCCACCGGACCACCGGGCGCGGCCTGGACGATCACGAAGTTAACCAGAAGAATGATCACCAGCGTCGGGATGATCAGCAGCAAACGCCGTACTATGTACGCCCACATCAGCGCGGCCCTCCGGATTTGCCGCGCTTGATCAGTTCGGCGGTCATCTGTTCGTTGGTCAGCGGGGTGGAACTCACTTCCCACCAGCTCTCGATGGCTTCGTCATTGCTCGCTTGCACGCTGGGAATGCCGAAGCGATTCCACCACACCGTCGAACTGCCGGGCGGGTAATAGTTGGGAATCCAGTAGTAATTCCATTGCAGCACCCGATCCAGGGCGTGGGCATAGTGCAACATGTCGGCCTGGGTGTTGGCGCGGATCAGGCCGCTGATCAACGTATCCACCGCCGGGTTCTTCAGCACCATGTAATTGTTGGCGCCGGGATCGTTGGCGGAGGCCGAGCCGAAGTAGTTGACCAGTTCGCCGCCGGGGGAGGTGGTCACCGGGTAGCCGGTGATGATCATGTCGTAGTCCCTGGACATCAGGCGGTTGACGTATTGGGACGAGTCGATGCGACGGATGTTGAGGTCGATACCGATCTGTTTCAGCGTGCGCTTGTAAGGCAGCAGCAACCGGTCGATACCGTTCTGGCTGGTGAGGAAGGTAAAGCTCAGCGGCTCGCCCTGGGCATTCACCAGCTGATCGCCATCGGGTTTCCAGCCGGCCTGTTCGAGCAGCTCCAGGGCCTGCAATTGCTTGTCGCGGATCACGCCGCTGCCATCGGTCTTGGGCGCTTCGAAGACCTGGGTGAACACTTCATCGGGAATCTGCCCGCGCAAGGGCTCGAGAATCGCCAGCTCAGCGGCATCCGGGAGCTTGCGCGCCGCCAGGTCGGTGTTGGAAAAGAAGCTCTGCTGGCGGATGTAAAGGCCGCGCATCATCTGCCGGTTGCTCCATTCGAAATCCCAGAGCATGGCCAGGGCCTGGCGCACACGGCGGTCCTGGAATATCGGGTTTTGCAGGTTGAAGACGAATCCCTGGGCTGTTTGCGGTGCGTCGGTGGCCAGGTGGGCCTTGCGCAGGCGACCGTCGCTCAGGGCCGGACCTTCGTAGCCGATGGAGTAACCGGTGGCGGAGAACTCGCGGTTGTAGTCGTAGGCGCCGCCGCGCAGCACCTGGCGGGCGACGTCGGTGTCGCCGAAGTACTCGATGCTGAAATGGTCGAAGTTATAGAGGCCGCGGCTGACTGGCAGGTCCTTGCCCCACCAGTCGGCGTTGCGCTCGAAGGTAATGCTGCGCCCGGAGTCGACCTTGCTGACCCGATACGGGCCACTGCCCAGCGGGGGTTCGTAACCGCCGCCGCTGGCGAAATCGCGGGTCTTCCACCAATGCTCGGGGAATACCGGCAAGGTTGCGATGTCCAGGGGCAGGGTGCGGTTTTCGTTGCTTTTGAAGTCGAACCGGACGGTCAGCGGTGACTCGACTTCAACGCCTTTGACGTCGGCGAACTGGGTGCGGTAGCGCAGGCTGCCCTGGGTCATCAGCAGATCGAAGGTGTAGCGCACATCTTCGGCAGTGATGGGCTGGCCATCGGTGAAGCGTGCCTTGGGGTTCAGGTAGAAACGCAGGGACAGACCGTCCTCGGAACGCTCCATCTTCTGCGCCACCAGACCGTACACCGTATAGGGCTCATCCTGCGAACGCTGGGCCAGGGGTGAGTAGAGCAGGCCATCGATCTGGTTCACGCCGATGCCCTTGTCGATGTAGGGCAGCACATGGTCGAAGTGACCGATCTCAATGGCCGAACGGCGCATCGTGCCGCCCTTGGGTGCTTGCGGGTTGGTGTAGGCGAAATGACTGAAGCCCGGGGGATATTTCGCCGGTTCGCCATACACGGTCAACGCGTGTTGCGGTGCTGCATTCACACCAGCGGCACTCAGCAGCAGGGCCACGGCAGTGAATATCAAAGTGGGGAAAGCCAGTCGCATTGTCAGCCTTAGAGCCGGGTGATCGATAACCACAATTTGTACGCTAGCAGCGCGTCACTCGCCAGTCGAAACACGTAACCAAAACACAACGGCCCACCAAAAGGCGGGCCGTTGCGCAGAAAACACAGGCGTCAGATCAATCCTGGCGGCTGGTCACTTCCAGCAGGTGATAACCGAACTGGGTTTTGACCGGGCCTTGCACCACGTTGATCGGTGCGCTGAAGACCACGGTGTCGAATTCCTTGACCATCTGGCCTGGACCGAACGAACCCAGGTCACCGCCCTGGCGGCTGGACGGGCAAGTGGAGTTAGCCTTGGCAACTTCGGCGAAATCAGCGCCGCCTTCAATCTGGGCCTTGAGTTCGTTGCACTTGGCTTCGCTGGCAACAAGGATGTGACGGGCAGTGGCTTTAGCCATGGGAAAATTCTCCTTTCAATGTTCAGTAAAGTGCTGAGCCTACCGGATTCAGTGGCCTATTTCTTCTCAAAGTTCCATCTGAAGCCGGTCGGGCATTGGGGCATTAATATAAGGAAGGGTTTACAGGCCGGCATTTCTCAAGCGCTCGGCGTGCTGCACGTACAGCTCGATCGGGTTGACACCTTTGCGACCTCGTCCGGCTGTCTGACCTAGGCTGTCCATGTGATCCATTGGATAGTCGGAGCGGATCACTTTGCCCAAGTGAGAGCTGTAGCGTCCGACCAGTCCGTCGTTTTGTCCGGCCTCGGTGATGAAGTACTCGGAAAACGCCCGGCAAAAAGCGTGTGCCGGATCGAAACCACTGAGCCCTTCATCAAGGATGCTGCCTTGCAGGGTGCCGCTCCAGGAGTAATACCGCACGCCGTTGACCAACTCTCGACCCTTGCCGCCCCAGGTTTTCGGCAGCCCCTGTGGGTACTTGTCATTGAAGGCACCCACGCCTTCGGTGGTCAGTGCGTTAAGCGCGGCGATTGCGTTTTGAGGCAACTGCTGGTTACCGCTCAGCAACGACAGGAAGTCTGCAAACGCGGTGGCGACTTTTCTCGCCACATGCTCCGGCAAGCGTCCTGGCGTAAGGGCCTTGCGCAGAAAGTCAGCCAGTTCCGAGCCGTGATTCGGGCCGCTGACGGACGTCACCGAGGCTACCCGCTCCGGAGCGATGGCGGCGGCGTAACGTGCGGCCAGTGCGCCCTGGCTGTGACCGATCAGGTTGACCTGGCTTGCGCCGGTCCCTTCCAGTACCCGTTCGATCTGTGCCAAAAGCTGGTCGCCGCGCAGTTCGTTGCTATGGGTAGCCGACAGGTGGGGAACGAAGACTCTGGCGCCATAGCTTCTCAGTGCCTGCTTGACGTCATGGAACAGTTCGAACTGACCGATGCGATCGAAACCGAAGAGCCCATGTACCAGCAGGATTGGATGCTGAGTTGTTGCATTCCGTTGCATGTTCGTACCTTTTTCGCGGAAGTTCGTAGATGTGGCAGGGGCTCCACTCTAAAACACTCCCGTAGCCGGGCGATGTATGAAAAATCCGCTGTGCTCGAAGGAAAGCGGTATAGGAAAGGTATGAAAATTCGGAACAGGACGAAGCCTACGTCGGAACATTTCGACATCTTTTTAAGCAGCCAAGAGAAATTCTCATCAACGGCCTACTAGGTAATCAGCATTTGCCCCGGTCCTCTGACGTGATCGCCTGACATCGCCGAACGCAGCGATGGGTTTCAATAGGCTTCGTTCGACGCCGGCCTGCGGGTCGGTTCATATGTCCAAGGACTGGAGTAAATGAATGAGCCTATTTGAAGTAGAAGCAGCGAAGCTGGCGTTGTCCGCCCCGCAGTTGGTGCAGGCCGACAATGCCGTTCTCGACCCTTCGAGCAAAAAAGCGGTCGTCAATGTCTTGCCTTATTCAGGCATGGCGAGCGGAGACAGGCTGGTGTTGCACTGGTCCGGGATTGACGCCGAGGGGTTGGTCTATCGGCACGAGGTCACGCACTTTGTCAGCCAGAGGCAGGTTGGCAAGGACGTTGTGTTTGTCGTCGCCAGTCCTCATATCGTTGCGCTGGATGGCGGTTACCTGGAGATCTACTACACGCTCACCAGCCGTTGTTTGCCCGAGCCCGTGCAGTCCCGACGTTTGCAATTGAATGTTGGTGATACATCTTCCGGAGTGTTGCCGTTGTTCGTGAATGATGCCGTGGGCGGCAAGCTTGATCCGGCCCGGGTGGGTGAGGGCGCACGCATCACGATTCGACCTTACGCCCGGATGGCGGCCGGCGATCGGGTTGTGCTGTTCTGGGAAGGTGCTACAGCGGAAACGAGCTTCAACGACAGGTTGAGTATCGAATCCTTCGCGGTAGGGCACGAAGTATCGTTCTGGGTAAATCCGGAGTTCATCGTCTCAGGCCTCGGATCGTCGGTGATCCTGCGTTACTGCATTGAACAGCATGGGCAGGCGCCGCTTTATTCGGACCCGATGCCGTTGTCCATCGGGCCTCTGGAACGAGCGCCGCTGTTGGCCCCCATCGTCCTGGAGGCCGATGAAGGCTGGCTGGATCTGCAGGACTCGATCGATGGCGTCACTGTCGTGATTGATGGTGCACGAACCGAGGAAGGCGAACTGGTGTACCTGAAGTGTGACGGCACTGAATTCAGTCATCGGGACGAGCGTGAAATCTCCCAGGAGATGGCCGGTGAACCACTGGTGTTCATTGTTCCTTACCGGTTCTGGAGAGAGCATCAAGGCTCGACGGTTCGGGTCGGTTATTCGGTCGAACGGCTCGATGATGTGAGCCAGCAATCAGAAGTGGTACTGGTTCAGGTGCAGGAGTAAGTCGTTCGCGACTTTCCAGTCTTCGCTTGAAGACTGGAAGGAAGCCATGAGTCATGCCGGTTGACGTGCGTGGTGCTGTGTCCGCAGACGGTCGGCAGCCTGGCGCAGCAAGTGTTCCGTGCCAGTCCAGCCGAGGCAGCCGTCTGTTATCGAGACCCCGTATTGCAAGGATGAACCCAGCGCTTGGCAGCCTTCGAAGAGATGACTCTCAATCATCATGCCAATTAGCGAGCGATCACCTTGCAGGCGTTGTTCGAGCACATCGTTGAATACGGCGGGTTGGCGCAACGGGTCTTTACCGCTGTTGGCGTGACTGCAATCGACCATGATCCGCGCGGGGATCTTAAGCCTGCTCAAGTCGTGGTTGATCCGGGAAACGCTATCGCGGTCGTAGTTGGGCCCGTGATGTCCTCCGCGCAATACCAGGTGGGTATCCGGATTGCCGGGGGTTTGAATGATTGCGGGATGCCCTTGGCTATCGACACCGAAATGTCGGTGGGGATGAGCTGCCGAGCGCATGGCGTCACTGGCGACCGTGACGCCGCCATCGGTGCCGTTCTTGAAACCTACTGGCATGCTCAGGCCACTGGCCATTTCCCGGTGGATCTGCGATTCGGTGGTGCGCGCACCGATGGCGACCCAACTGAGCAAGTCGTCGAAGTATCCGGCCGCCATCGGTTGCAGCAGTTCGGTAGCAATCGGCAAGCCGAGGCGGAGCATTTCACGCATCAGCTCCCGGGACAGGGTCAGGCCACCGGCCATGTCATCGCTGCCATCCAGTTGCGGGTCGTAGGCCAGGCCTTTCCAGCCGATGGTGGTGCGGGGTTTTTCGACGTAGGCGCGCATCACCAGGAGCATTTCATCGCTGACTTCAGCGGCCAGGCGAGCAAGGTTGCCGGCATATTCGAGTGCTGACTTCGGATCATGGAGGGAGCAGGGACCGACGATAACCAACAGGCGGGAGTCTTCACCGTTGAGGATCGATCGGACCGCGTGGCGGTGGGCGGCGACTTGCTGGGTCAGGGCATTGTTGAGCGGCAGTTGCTGTTTGAGTTGCAACGAGCTGGGCAGGCGCAGGCTCAGCGCTTCATTGGCCGGGCTCAAGGTGGACAGTGGCAAGGCAGAGACGGACGAGTTCATATTCGGGCTTCCTGGGCTGGCAGCGGGTTCGTTCCCGCGTACTCGGCCCTACTGGGGTGTTCGACAATTGGCCGGATTGGCTGCGTGTGTGTGCTTGCCACCTGTGGGTGACCGATCGGAGGCGGCAGGCTGTCCCGAGCGGAGGCTGGTAAATCGCCAGGCGGTAAAGCTGTCGTGACGGTAATAAGTGGCGTAGTTCATGTCGTGAATCCTCAAGTTGTCTGGGGTGTTGCTAAAAATGTAGGTAGCTGATGGCAGGACGCTGAAAAAACAAAACCCCCGGTCGGGGAGCCGACCGGGGGTTGAGAATTCTCTGGTGGCGACCCGTTTAAAGTGGGCGCCGTGTGGGTATCAGGCGCGCCAGTGGCTAAACCAATACCCAAAATAAAAGCTGACCGGAGCACAAACGTCATTCACCCGGGCAGCCGCCACCGAGCGCAGGGCGCTGACGGTAAGAAGCTGAGAAGGGGTGTTGAACATGGTCTGTCTCCGATGAATGCGCCGAGCTTACTAGAGGGCGGTAGGCGGATTCAATCAGAAAATGCTATCGGGCACCGGCGGCGTTTTCTATCGCTTGAGTGCCGGGAGGGTTGTGACACACTCGATGCTTCGCTACATGCAGTCATCATCGCGGGGCTTGAATGATTTACCAATTACGTCCGGCGACATCCCGGGATCTGGATTTCGCTCGGGGCCTGACCTGTCAAAACATGTTGCCTTACTACATCCAGTACGAACTGCCCTGGCTGGATGAGGCCTTTGATGTGGCGTGGGCGGGAAGAGAAAACTGGTTGATTGTGCGGGGCGACGTTTCGCTGGGTTATGTCAGCCTGAGCCGTGATGCCAGGGCCTTGTACATTCGCGAACTGCACATATCCGACGCCTTCCGGGGGCAGGGAGCCGGTTCCTGGGCGATCGATCAGGTATTGGCAATGGTCCGGACGGAACGACGGCCGGCCTTGCGCCTGACGGTCTTTAAAAATAATCCGGCGCAGGCGCTGTATCGGCGAATGGGGCTGGAGGTGGTCGGCGAGGATGAGTGTTTCCTGAGAATGCAGCGTGAAGTCGATGCCCCTCGTCGCTGAAACACACAGAGGGCAAGCCTCGAAAGATGAATTGAAACTTTTTATATGATGCTTGCCGCTAGGTCTGCCAGTCGCTTTTTGCTAAGGTGTCGGCAACCCAATACGACCATATCGCGAGGTGTCTGCTTGATTAGGGTGCTAGTAGTCGATGACCATGATCTCGTTCGTACAGGCATTACACGAATGCTGGCTGACATCGATGGCCTGCAAGTAGTCGGCCAGGCCGAGTCAGGGGAGGAATCCCTGCTCAAGGCGCGTGAGTTGAAACCTGATGTGGTACTGATGGACGTCAAGATGCCCGGGATCGGCGGTCTTGAGGCCACGCGAAAACTGCTGCGCAGTCATCCGGACATCAAAGTCGTCGCGGTCACTGTGTGCGAGGAGGATCCGTTTCCTACACGGCTGTTGCAGGCCGGGGCGGCGGGTTATCTGACCAAGGGCGCAGGCTTGCCGGAAATGGTCCAGGCCATCCGCCTGGTATTTGCCGGGCAACGCTACATCAGCCCGCAGATCGCCCAGCAATTGGCAATCAAGTCGTTCCAGCCGACCAACGATTCGCCTTTCGACGCGTTGTCGGAGCGGGAAATCCAGATCGCCTTGATGATTGTCGGCTGCCAGAAGGTCCAGATCATTTCCGACAAACTCTGCCTGTCGCCGAAAACCGTGAATACCTACCGTTACCGCATTTTCGAAAAGCTTTCGATCAGCAGCGACGTTGAACTGACGCTGTTGGCGGTTCGTCACGGCATGGTCGATGCCAATCTCTGAAAATGAATGAAGTCTTCGATCCGAGTGCATTTCTGTCGACGGTGAGTGGGCGCCCTGGCGTCTATCGCATGTTCGACAGCGACGCGCGCCTGCTTTACGTCGGCAAGGCCAAGAATCTCAAGAAACGCCTGGCGAGCTATTTCCGCAAAACCGGCCTGGCACCCAAGACGGCTGCGCTGGTGGGTCGTATCGCTCAGGTCGAAACCACGATCACGTCCAACGAAACCGAAGCCCTGTTGCTTGAGCAGACGCTGATCAAGGAATGGCGTCCGCCCTACAACATCCTGCTGCGCGACGACAAATCCTACCCGTATGTCTTCCTCTCCGATGGCCAGTTCCCTCGGCTGAGCATCCACCGTGGCGCGAAAAAGGCCAAGGGCAAGTATTTCGGTCCCTATCCCAGTGCCGGCGCCATCCGTGAAAGCTTGAGCCTGCTGCAAAAAACCTTCTTCGTTCGTCAGTGCGAAGACAGCTACTACAAGAACCGCACGCGACCTTGCCTGCAATACCAGATCAAACGCTGCAAGGCGCCGTGTGTCGGGCTCGTGGAGCCGCAAGTGTATGCCGAGGACGTTCGTCACTCGGTGATGTTCCTTGAAGGGCGCAGCAATGCACTGACGGACGAGCTGTCTGCTGGAATGGAGGAGGCGGCAATCAACCTCGAATTTGAGCGCGCAGCCGAATTGCGCGATCAAATTTCATTGCTGCGTCGGGTCCAGGACCAGCAAAGCATGGAAGGCGGGACGGGCGACATCGATGTGATCGCCGCGTTCATCAATCCGGGCGGTGCCTGTGTTCATTTGATCAGCGTGCGTGGCGGTCGGGTGCTGGGCAGCAAGAACTTCTTCCCGCAAGTGGGGATTGAAGAGGACGTTTCCGAAGTCATGGCGGCGTTTCTGGGCCAGTACTACATCAGCAGTCCCGAACGGGATTTACCGAGCGAGTTGATCGTCAACGTGGTTCACGATGATTTCCCGGTCCTGATCTCGGCCATCGACGAGTTGCGCGGTCGCGAATTGTCCATCAGTCACCGGGTCCGCGGTACGCGTGCGCGCTGGCAACAGTTGGCCGTCACTAATGCCGAGCAGGCGTTGAGTGCGCGACTGGCCAATCGTCAGCACGTCGCGGCCCGTTTCGACGCACTGGCCGAGGTCCTGAACCTGGATGAACCACCGCAGCGCCTGGAGTGCTATGACATCAGTCACTCCAGCGGTGAAGCCACCGTGGCATCCTGCGTGGTGTTCGGTCCGGAAGGCCCGATCAAGTCCGACTACCGTCGTTACAACATCGAAGGCGTGACGCCGGGCGATGACTATGCTGCGATGCACCAGGCCCTGACCCGGCGCTTCAGCAAGCTGAAGGACGGCGAGGGCAAGCTTCCGGACATCCTGCTGGTGGACGGCGGTAAAGGTCAGCTGTCCATGGCCCGCGACGTGCTCAATGAACTGGCAGTGCCCGACCTGATTCTGTTGGGCGTGGCCAAAGGCGCGACGCGCAAGGCCGGTTTTGAAACCTTGTACCTGAATGACGCTGCACACGAATTCACATTGCGCGGTGATTCCCCCGCGCTGCATTTGATCCAGCAGATTCGCGACGAAGCCCACCGTTTTGCCATCACCGGGCACCGGGCACGGCGGGGCAAAACCCGCCGCACCTCCACGCTTGAAGGCGTTGCAGGTGTCGGGCCGACACGTCGGCGCGATTTGTTGAAACATTTTGGTGGATTGCAGGAGCTGTCTCGTGCCAGCATCGAAGAGATCGCCAAAGCACCCGGGATCAGTAAAAAGCTCGCAGAGTCGATTTATGCAAATCTGCACAGCGAGTAGAATGCCAACTCACCTCGTAGCCAGTTGTGCCGATGAATATCCCTAATCTGATTACCGTTCTACGCGTCCTGCTCATCCCTATCTTCATTTTGCTGTTTTACCTGCCTTACCAATGGAGCTACCTGGCCTCCAGTTCGGTCTTCGCGTTCGCCGCCGCCACTGACTGGCTCGACGGATACCTGGCCCGCCGCCTGGAACAAAGCACACCATTCGGGGCTTTCCTCGATCCGGTGGCCGACAAATTGATGGTAGCCGTCGCGCTGGTGTTGCTGGTGCAAGAACACGGCAACCTGTGGCTTACGCTGCCGGCTGCGGTCATTATCGGTCGCGAGATTGTCGTCTCGGCGCTGCGAGAGTGGATGGCCGAACTCGGCGCCCGCGCTCACGTCGCAGTGTCGAACCTGGGCAAATGGAAAACCGCCGCGCAAATGCTCGCGTTGGTCATCCTGCTGGCCAATCCGTCGGACTTCTCGTTCTGGGTGCTGTTCGGCTACGCTTTGTTGCTGGTATCTGCAGGCCTGACATTGTGGTCCATGGTCCAGTATCTACGGGCTGCCTGGCCGCATCTGAAGACCGACGTTGAAAAGAAATAAAACTTTTTTGAATCAAAGGGTTGACGGGGCTTCTGGATTCTATAGAATGCGCCACACCAAGACGCGGGAATAGCTCAGTTGGTAGAGCACGACCTTGCCAAGGTCGGGGTCGCGAGTTCGAGTCTCGTTTCCCGCTCCAAATATTGATCCACAGATGTCCACTGGACGCTGGGGGTTAGCGAAATAGACGCTTCGGCGTCTTTTTTCGTTCCAGTGCGATCCGCCGAAACCCGGCCCCAGCCACGTTTTTTAAGTACATTGTTGAGTACATAGAATCCGGGTAGCAGGCATAGTGGTTTTTGGGTGGAACGTCCCGGTCCGGCATCGATATACATCTCCTCGACCCTACGAGACGGGAGATGTACTCATGGCCTTGACCGATACCGCCGTTCGCCAGGCGAAACCTTCCGGTAAAAATTACACCCTCAAAGACTCGGGCGGGCTTGCGCTGTTCGTGGGCCCCAAGGGTGCCAAGCAATGGCACTTCCGCTTCTACTGGCTGGGTAAGCAATCGCGCATTTCACTGGGTGTTTACCCGGCAGTCAGCCTTAAAGAAGCGCGCACGGCGCGGGACGAGGCGAGTGCGCTGGTCGCTCAGGGCGTCGATCCACGTTCAAATCGACGCGAAGCCCGACTGGCAGCCAGTGCCTCGACGGAAAACTCTTTTCGTAGCGTTTATACAGACTGGCGCGCGTTCAGGGGCTTGAGCCTGAAGGTCGGGCGTCAGAGCACCTTGTCGCAGATAGATCGTCACTTCAACAAAGACATCCTGCCTTGGTTGGGTGATCTGCCGATCGTCCAGATTACGCGCCAGCATGTGCTGGAAGTGCTGCGCAAGATTGAACGGCGCAAAGCCATGACCACCGCAGAAAAGTGCCGCACCTGGCTCAACCAGTTGTTTCGCTATGCCATGGTTGAGAAGGGGGTTGGCGCCGTCTGCGCGCACCGATTGAGGGCGTTGTGCGGGAACTTCGAAGCGTTGCCATTGATACTGCCGAGTCGCGCCACTGGGCAGCGTGTGGCTGTCGAGGTAGCCATTCGCCGTGTAGGTGAAGCTACGCAAGACCTGGCCGGTGGTATCGAGCACGTCCTGCAGCTGGCCGCTTAGGGTGTAGCGATAGCTGGCAAGGACTTCGGTGTGTTCGATATGCGGATTATCGCCAAGCTTGATGTAGAGTCGGGCCACTTGGCTGACCCGTTTCGGGTGCTGCGTGTCATAGCTCAGCCGAACGGTGGTTTTGCTTAAATCGTCGCACATGTAGTGCAGTCGGCCCGCTTGATCGTAGAGCAAGCCCAAGGTGTTGAGATTACGGTCACCCAGCTTGATCAAGCGAGAGCGTTTCGGGTTGTGCGGGTCGGTCTGGAAGACTTGGTAGAGGCCGGTGTAGATGTCCTCGACCACGGTCTGCCCGTCTTCCAGTTGAAAGAACGCCAGTCCGTCCAGCACGCTGACGAAGGCATCACCTGCCTTTAGCCGACCCAGTTCCAGGCGGGTGCCTTCTTCGTCGACATAGATCCACAATTCGCCACCCTCGGGATGAGGCACGCGCAGGATTTCCACTTCATAGGGCACGCTCCAGCCCATGCCGAACAGGCCGTCGCGGCGCAGGTCGTTGCTGTCGTAACCTCTGGCCCATTCGATGGGAAGCAGGCCCGGCAAGGTGAAGTCGAGGTCTTCGGGGCCTCCAAGAATTTTGCCGCCGGTTGAGACAAACACAGGGTTGCCCTTGCATCCCCCAATGCGCCACCACGGTTTGGGGCTACCTTTCGGTCGCGGCCGAAGCTTGATTTTGCGCGAAATCAACATGCCGGCCAACATGCCGGTGAATTGCGCGATCTTGCTTTTGCCATTGCGGATATCCCGCATGGTCAGTGGTTCACCCCCGATGCGCACGTGGGGATGATGTTGCAGCGGCGTAAGTGGTTCGGCGCTGCCCTTACCGTCCAGCTCAGGCTCGGCCAGCGGCGCAGGAATATGGTGAATGCCGGTGACATTCCCCAATGGGTCGTACTGGTAGATACGCCCGCTGCCGTCGAGATCCTGCTGGGCCAGCAGGCGGTCCAGCGCATCCCATTCGAAGCGGTAGCGTTAGTGGTTTTCATTGCTCAGGTGCAGCAGGCGGCCATAGGCGTCGTAGCCAAATTCGACGGTATGGCCGAGGGCGTCAACCCGCTTGATCAGCCGGCCACTGCGGTCATAGCGCAAGCGGGTGATGCGCTGGGCCGGATCGGTGTAGGCGGTCAACTGGCCGGCGGCATCGACGTCGTAGCTGTCAATAAAGTGTGGCGGACGCCGTTCTACGGTTTAACTATTCAAGATTAATACGTATTTATTTCGTCCATTTTTTATATTTATCAGGGTTTGCATGGATTAGGTCCTTTATATTATTGATTGTGGTGGTAATTGCATCTGTGTCTGCGTGATTATTTTTGAAGGTTAGATGAAGCCCTTCTCCGATAAAATCAAGTGCATAATCCATTTCCTCAGTAAAATTACTGAATTTTTTGTATGGAATGTGCAGCACGAATTCTATGGATTTGTCTTTTCTGAAAATTGTGGGGCCATCAATTGTAAGAGTGTCATTTTTTTTAGTTGCTGAAACTATAAAAATTGTGGAGAAATCCCTTGTCTTGAATGCGCTTTCGTAAGTTCGGAAGCTTTGGTTGATCTTGTTTATTTTGGTTTTTAATTCTATGAGTATGGTGTTTGTGAGATTGAAATCAGTGTCGATTTCAGGATATATCTGTCCAAAGCTAATATTCATATTGGGCACCCTGTATTTGATTTTGGTTTGTAGCTTTTTTTATTTCCTTCTGGAATCTCATTGGTTTTTTTGTAGTGATCATCCAGTCGGGCGGTTTCCGCTTTTTTTGCTGCAGCTGTAGTGGGGTGGTCTATCTCAATAACTCTGCCTGCCACGTTTTCAATTCCGTGTAATTTTTGGTGCGCTCGGACTTGCTGGTGAAGGCGAGTTGGAAGACCAGAAGACTGTGTGACTCGATTCAAGTCTGCTTTGCCGTATTTGTAAAGTTCTCCATTTATTTCAATTTTATAGACGCCGAAATTTCCTGTTGAGGTGTTTGAGTTCAGGTTTGCTAAGCCCCACGGATCAATCCACCCAATCGGGTTCGGCGCATACTGATAAAGGTTCAACCCACCCGCCAACCCAATCGGATCCGGCTGGGTGAACCGCCCCACATCCGGATCAAAAAACCTGAAAGTGTTGTAGTGCAGCCCGGTTTCGCGGTCAAGGTACTGCCCCTGAAAGCGAAGGTTTTGCTCACGCCCCGGCTGTTGATCATGCCACTCATCCCGCGTCCTGCCCCATGCCTGGTACTCGCTGTGCCACACCGTGTTGCCGGCGGTGTCAGTCAACTGTTCCGGTATCCCTGCCAGGTTGGTGTGGAAGTAGAAGATCGCCTCGCTGCCGGGTTTGCCGTCAATGCGCGCCAGCGGTTCATAGCTGTTCGGGGCCGCGTAGACATAAAGGCTGGGCCGGCCATCCTGTACCTCTTCAAGCAGTCGCAAGCCTTGCCAATGGAACAGGGTGCGATGACTCGGTTCGCTGGCGCTGTCGTGATACACCTGCTTGCTGATGCGCCGGCCCAGCGGGTCGTAGCCGAACACCACGTGTTGGCGTAGCGCGCCGTTCTGTTGATGCACGCCAATCAGCCGGTGCTCGGCGTCATACTCGAAACGCTGGACGTGGTTGCTGCCACTGCGCTTCTCGCTCAGTCGCCCAAAGCGGTCATAGCGATAACGCTTGTCCTGGTACACATGCACCCGGTTGTGCTTGATCAGGCCGTTGACCCGATAGCCATCGAACAGGTTGCCGGCCGCGTCGTAATTGAGGCTCTCGATAGACGGGCCCCGATGCACGCTCTGGACTTGCTCGACCGGGTTGTAGCCGTAGCGGGCGCTGCCTTGGTAGGACTTGCCGGTTGTTGTCTGGTCGTGAAAGCGCCCAATCAGGCTGTCGTCATTGGCTGCCGTGGTCGGGCGGCTAGCGCTCGGGCGTTGGGTCTGAGTGAGTATCTCGGCCACCAGATTATCGCTGGCGTCGTACTGATAGTCCTTCTGCAACAGCGGCAGCACCTCGCGGGCGACCTGCTGGTAATGCAGCGCCTTCTGGCTAAGGCGACCGTTGCGGTCGTAGCGGGTGCGGGTGTGCAGAGCGCCTTGGGTGCGCAGCACTTCCTCGTGCAATGCGTCGCGCTCGAAGTCGCTGATCACCCGACCATTGAGGTTGAGCTGGTGCAGGTGGCCGCTGCCGTAGTACAGGTGTTTGAGTTGTTGCTGGTCGGGCAGGGTCAGGGTTTGCAGGTTGCCCAGTTCGTCGTAAGCGTATTTCAGTTCTCCGGCGCTATTGGTCTCGCAGAGCAGTTGGCCGAGGGCGTCGTAACTGTAGTCGAGCCGCTGCTGGCCACCCTGATTGTCGATAAAACTGATCGACAGCAGGTTGTCGGCATTGTCGTAGGCATACTCGGTGACGCCATCGTCGGTACGTTTGCAGATCAAGCGGCCAAGGGCATCACGCTCGAAATGATACTCCAGCGGGGTGTGCGGTTCGGCGCTGTCCTTGCCGTCCAGATCGGGCTCTGCGAGCGGCGCAGGCACATGGCAGATGCCGGTGACTTCGCCCTGCGGGTTGTACTGGTAAATACGCCCGCTGCCATCCAGATCCTGCTGGGCCAACAAGCGGTCCAGTGTGTCCCACTCTAAGCGGTAGCGTTCGTGGTTTTCATTGCTCAGGTGCTGTAAGCGACCATAGGCGTCGTAGCCAAACTCGACGCTGTGGCCGAGGGCGTCAACCCGCTGGGTCAGCCGGCCACTGCGGTCATAATGCAAGCGGGTGATGCGCTGGGCCGGGTCGGTGTAGGCGGTCAACTGGCCGGCGGCGTCGATGTCGTAGCGGTCGATGCGTCCATCGGGGCGCAGGCTTTCGATCAGATAACCACGGGCGTCGTAGCGGTAATGAGTGTGTTCGCCGCGGGCGTTGACGGTTTCGCTGAGCAGGCCACGCCGGTCATAGCGGTAGTGGGTCTCGGTGTTGGAGCAGTCGCGGTAGCTGAGCAATTGCCCGTGGGCGTTCCAGCGCAGGTATTTGTGCTTGTCCAGCGGGTCGGTGATGCATTCGACCTGGCCCTGGGCGTTATACCGGTAGTGGGTCTTTCGGCCGAGGGGGTCTTGTTCCCAAAGTAGATTGCCCTGGCGGTCGTAACCGAAGCGTTGGGTGCGTCCAGCACCATCGGTGACGCTCAGTGGCAACGCCCAGTGGCGGGTGTAGCGGATCCGTTCGCAGCGGCCCAGTGGGTCGCGGGTCTCGATCAGTCGGCCGAATTCGTCGTAGCCGTACTGCCATTCGCCGCCTTGCGGGTCGATGCTCTTGAGCAGTTGGCCACTGAGCACATCATCCTGCCAACAGTGACCCATGGGGTCGATGTGTTTGTAGATCTCATAGAAGGGCCCCCAGTAGTAGTGATCCTGGCGACCGAGGCTGTCGGTGACCCGCGTCTCGCCTTTTTCCAGGTCGTAGTCGAAACGGTAGTCCTCGCCATCGCTGCCCCAATGGCGGATGACTCGCCATTCGTGGTCAGGCTGAGGCTCGAGCAGGGGCGGAAGTTTGCAGGCGCTGCCGTCCGCACGCACTGATTGCGGACGTTGTGCGGGAACTACGAAGCGTTGCCATTGATACTGCCGAGTCGCCCCGCTGGGTAGGGTGTGGCTGTCGAGGTAGCCTTGCGCCGTGTAGGTGAAGCTACGCAAGACCTGGCCGGTGGTATCGAGCACGTCCTGCAGCTGGCCGCTTAGGGTGTAGCGATAGCTGGCAAGGACTTCGGTGTGTTCGATCTGCGGATTATCGCCAAGCTTGATGTAGAGTCGGGCCACTTGGCTGACCCGTTTCGGGTGCTGGGTGTCATAGCTCAGCCGAACGGTGGTTTTGCTCAAATCGTCGCACACGTAGTGCAGCCGCCCTATTTGATCGTAGAGAAGCCCCAACGTATTCAGGTTGCGATCACCGAGCCTGGTCAGGCGTGAACGTTTCGCATTGTGCGGGTCGGTCTGGAAGACCTGGTAAAGACCGGTGTAGATGTCCTCGACCACGGTCTGCCCGTCTTCCAACTGAAAGAACGCCAGCCCGTCCAGCACGCTGACGAAGGCATCACCTGCCTTTAGCCGACCTAGTTCCAGGCGGGTACCTTCTTCGTCGACATAGATCCACAACTCGCCGCCCTCGGGATGAGGCACGCGCAGGATCTCCACTTCATAGGGCACGCTCCAGCCCATGCCGAACAGGCCGTCATTGCGTAGATCGTTACTGTCGTAGCCTCTGGCCCATTCAATGGGAAGCAAGCCAGGCAATGTGAAATCTTGATCCTCTGGACCCCCCAGGACTTTACTTCCGGTTGAAACAATAACCGGATTACCTTTGCACGGGCGTATGCGCGGCAGCGGTTTTGGACTGCCCTTCGGTCGCGGCCGAAGCTTGATTTTGCGCGAAATCAACATGCCGGCCACCATGCCGGTGAATTGCGCGATCTTGCTTTTGCCATTGCGGATTTCCCGCACGGTCAGCGGTTCACCACCAATGCGAACGTTCGGAGACACATTGGCATCGCTGTCGATAGTGGCATCGCAGGTGGTCTTGTCACCGGCTCGTGCTGCGGGCTGCCCGTTGATGAACACCTTCCCGGACCCTTGCGCGACATAGGCTTCAGGCAGGGGAGGATGGCGTTCGCAGGTGACTTTATCCTGGTCTGCTGGTTCCGTTCCCGGGGCTGCTGGTGTTGTGACCGGTGGGTTGAAAATATCGTAGATCGCCATGCCCAGCCCGAGCACAGGTAAGAGCATGGGCGCGGCGGACATCGCCATTGCGCCGACATTGTCCAGAAATGACGGCTCTGCCTCTTCTTCGGCAGCGTCCGCGCTGCCACCTCCTGAGCTACGCCCTGCGGCCCGAGCAGCGGCCTTTCCGTTGACGTGGGTATTTTTCGAGCCGCTTTCAATTTTCCCAAAAGGCTCAGCCGGGAACACACTATTGGCGAGGGAATCACACCCGTCGGTGATGGCTTCACCGATGCTCTTATCACCTATGGGAATCATGCTGGCACCGCCTACCAGTGCGCCAGCAATCACAGGGACAAGCACTGCCGCCGCACCACCCGTGCCCACAACCGCGACAACGGTGCCGGCGATAGCTGCCGCAACGAGAGCGGTAGCGGCGGCGTAGACAACTGCTTCCGCCACTGCGCTCATCAGTTCGGCAGCCAGTGGTGGGTGAAGGATTGCGTCTCCTTCCCTGGCAGCATGTACGTTCTGCGCCATCTGTATGTGCTCCTTGCTGAACGGGCGTGTATGCAAATGGTTGAGTGCCTGGTCAGGCAAAGTGCAGGCTGTCTTTGATCGCGCGCCAATGGCTGATATCTGCTTCGGTAAGTGCGCCGTGTTTGCTGTAGTTCAGGACCAGCAAGCGTTGTTGGCCAGGCAGCTGGCAGGCCAACTGGATCTGGTACATCGGCTGATTTCCATGCGTGAACTGGAGTGCAGCTTCACGACCTTCGACTTGCTCGTCTTTCCCAATGAAAACGGTTACGGGGTCAGTGCAGGTCAACGCGGTGAGCCGCTTGTGCAGCAAGTCCAGTTGCATTGTGTAAGCGTCATCCAAGGTCTGGTGGTCTGGTAGCACGCTACGAGCTATGACCAAGGTGGTTTGGCGCCCGCGAAACTGGAGCATGTTCAGTGTTGTGTCTTCGGGCATCTCATCGCCGAGATCGGCATTGAGTTCCTGAGTCAGGTATCTGGCCATCAGGTGTTCCTTATTTAGGGAAATACAGGTCCTTCATCAACAGTCTCAGTCCTGCTGAAAATGACCGTTGGCGTCGTTTTGAAGCGCGCTGGCATCTCGCCCGTCAGCGGTAACGGCGGCAGTACCACCCTCCACATTGAGGTCGAGCATGCCATCGGGGGTGTTGATTTGGCCGGACTTCAGCCCGGTGATATTGAAGTTTTCGCAAGTGATGTTCAGCGTGCCGTTGGCATGCAACTCGATTGCCGTCTTGCCGCATTTCAGGCGTAAGGTATTGCCCACTTCGACGGTGTACTCGTTGGCTACTGAATCACTCTTTCTGCCCCCCACCTTCAAGGTGTCATTGGCCTTCACCACCCGCATGCGGGTGCGGCCGACGGTGATGGTTTCGTCCTGGCCGACCTGGCTGCTTCGGTCCGCGCCAATCGATTGGGTCTGGTTGTTTTTGACCACGGTGTTCTGGTCTTTCTGGGCATGGATGAATACTTCCTCCTGGCCCCGTTCATCCTCAAAGCGCAGTTCATTGAAGCCCGAGCCCTTATGGGTTCGGCTTTTGATGGTCATGCGCGTTTTGTGCTTGGGCAGCTCATACGGCGGCAGGTTGGTCTCGCGGTAAGTGCGGCCCGTGGCGATGGGTTGGTCAGGGTCGCCGTCCAGATAGCTGATGATCAGCTCCTGGCCGACTCGCGGTACGGCCATCGAACCCCAGGTCGCGCCGGCCCAGCCCTGCGCCACACGAATCCAGCACGAACTCTGATCGTTGTTTTTATCAGCGCGATCCCACGGGAACTGCATCTTGACCCGGCCCCATTCATCGCAATAGATCTCCTCACCGGGCGGGCCGACCACCGTGGCGATCTGCGGGCCGTCGATGCAGGGTTTGTCGCGCAGCGGGGCTTTCCAGTCGGAGGTCCAGCGGATGGCGCTGGCCTTCAACGTGTAAGAGGTGCCGAGGCCGCTACCAAACGATTCTTCCTGAAGACTGGTGTGCTGTTTGCCTTCGTGGGTGAGGGCGATGGTGCGCCAGCGGTCATTGAAGTCCTCGCGCGGGTGGTCGTTGAGGTCGAACGCCAACCCCGGTTGCAGGCGTGCATCGTCCCCCTCCAGATGCGCCAGCTTGGCGTCGTTGCGCAGGGCGGCCAGGCGGGTTTTGGTGAAGGGCTTGCCGGCGATGTCACGTTTGTAGCGGCCAGGGTAGTCGTAGCGTTCGTAATCTTTATGTTGATTGTTCAGGTCCTGATCGCCAGTGGCGGTGTGCTGCTGGTTGTAGCGCGGGTGGGTGAAGGTGTAGTCGCGCTGCACCTGTACGGCGGTGCGCACTTGCTCGGTGTAGTGGAAGCGGTTCAAGGCCGGCTCTTTGGAATCACCGCCACCCATGGGCTGGTAAATCACCGGGCAATCGCTGTGGGTGCCGATGGTGCCCAGGCCGCCGACGCGGTCGGTGAGGACGAGGGTGTGGCCGTCGGCGCGGTGTTCGAAGGTGTAGAGCAGGCCTTCCTCGGCGGCGAGGCGGGCGATGAAATCGAGGTCGGTTTCGCCGGCCTGTACGCAGTATTCGCGGGGTTGGTGTTCGAAGCAGATTTCGCTGCGCAGGTCGGTCAGCTTTTGCTCGGTGAGGACGCTAGTGATGATGTCGGGCACAGTCTGGCCCTGGAAGATGCGCCAGTTGGAGCGCAGATCGAAACGCGCCAGGGTCGGCTCGACCACGGCGGTGTAGCGGGTGCGGCGAAAGCCGGTGTCGCCCTGCTGGAACAGACTTACCAGACCGTGGACATAACGCACCGGAGTCTCGCCGCGCCAGAGGGTGAACAGCGCAGCCAGGTCGAGCAGGCGATTGAAGTCGATGGCGGCGTTGTGGCTGACCAGCTCCAGCTCAAGCTTGAAGGGTTGAGAGAGACCTTCTTCGAGGGTGAACGAGACCACTTCGAAGGGATCGCCCTTCAAGGGCTCAAAGGTGAAACGCAGGTCGCTTTGGCGGGGCATGGAGCCTCCCAGTCGAGTGTGTGGGTGTCAGTCGATCAACCAACTGCTATCACCGTTTTCCAGTTCGCCATCGTGGTCGGTGGTGTCGCCGACGCGGGCTACAGGTTGTCCGTTGATGGTCATGGAGGGCGCGCCGCTGGTGATCACAGCACCGCAGCCGAGGGTGTCGCCGACACGGGCGACGGCGCTGCCGTTGACGTTGAAACTCGGCGATCCACTGTCCACGGTGGTCGGTCCACACAAGGGGCAATCATGGTCGTGTCCGACCAGAACGACGGCGGGCATAGCGCCTCCTGATTCAATTCAAATGAGTAAACATTCCGCCGCGCAGCGACCTGCACGGCGGAACGTCCCGGTTGCTGGTTAAGCCGGTTTACGCCAGTCATCCGAAGCTTCGGTGCCGGCCACTACATGGCTCCAGCTGACCTTGCGATAAGCCAGGCTGGTCTTGATCAACTGGGTGTAGTTGGCGTTGTCGCTGTCCTGAGAGTGGGGCAGCACGGTGTGGATATCGACGACGGTGGCGTCCTCAAGCTTGGTGGTGAAGAAGTGCTCCTGCTTGCCGTCGCCCGAGGTACGGAACCACTTGACCTCGACGGTCGGCAGCATCTCGCCGGTGGCCAGGGCCTGGTAGAGCATGGGCGAGGCTTTGCTCAGGGCGCTGGTGAAGGTCAGCGGTTTATGCACGCGCTGACCGGCCGGCTGGCCACTTTGCGGGTCAGTGGGCGTGGTGATCTGATGATCGATTTCCTGTGCAAGGATTTCGTCCTCGTGGCCTTCCACATAGACGTTGCCCACCGAATCAGAGGTGAATGCACCCTTGGTGATATGGCCCTGGTTTTGGCCGTGGATGCTGATGTACGCAGGTGTTGGCATGACATGCTCCTTGTCGTGAGTGTTTGAGCGACCCGTGGGGGCGCGGGTTATGGCCGACATAGCCATGGCTTTGCAGGTGCTCGGGATGAGCACGCTGAAAATCGGTTACAGGTTGAGAATCCGCTCCAGGGACACCAGCACTTCCTGAGTGATGGCGTTCAGGCGGATCGAGTAGATCGTGTAGGCGCAGGCCAGCACAGCGGCGGCCAATGCCCAAGGCGTCCATAACGGCCAGGCGCGTTTGATCCGGTAGTTGCGCGGCGCGACGTTGCTCAGCGGGTCGGTCAGGCGTTTGGGCGTTTCACCGCGTAGCGGGCGAAGCACGCTGTGCAGTTGGTTGATGATCTTTTGTATTTCGTCATCGCCCTTGGCCTGGTTACCGTACTTGCCCCTGAGGCCGGAGATCAGGCATTGGTACATGAACTCCAACGCGTGCTGGTATTTGGCGGCTTCAGTGCTCATGCGGGTCAGCACCGTGAAGAATTTTTCGCCACCCCAGGTTTCTTCATGAAATTGGCTAAGTAATGAGCGCGCACTCCAGGTTGAGGATTTGCCCCAGGAGGTGCTCATGACCACCTCATCCAACAACAGGCACAGGCTGTAGGAGTAGGCCTTGAGCGTGCCGGGGTCGTAGTCGAGCTGACTGACTTCTTCCATGATCGTGGTGATCTGGTTGCTGACGCTTTGGTACAGCGCGGGCACGTCGTTGTGTCGGTCCAAACGACGCAGGCGGATGACCAGACCAATCAGCGGGGTGGCGGCATCGCACAGAGGGTTCCAGGCGAGGCCGCGCATGTCGAATTCGGGGTCTGCGAGTAGTGTTTCGGGTTTGGGCGCGGTCTGTTCCTCAACCCCATCTGCTCCCTTGCTACTTGTGGTCTGTTGCAAATAGCTGAAGATCCGGCTGCTGTCGTCCGCTGTGGTTTGGGTGTTCAGGGGGTCACTCATCTTTCTCACTCCTGATCGCCCAGAACTGCAACTCCAGCTCGGGGAATTCACCCGCGATATGGAAGCCAAACCCGCTGCCGCTGCTCAGGCTCTCCCAGGTGGGGTGATGGCGGTCGAGTTCGAAGTAGCTGAAGCCGGCATGGAACGGCAGATGCCGTGGCGCCACCGGCAGCGGCATCAGTGGAATGCCCGGCAATTGCAGGCTGACCAGTTGCTCCAAGCCTTCGGTGGAGCTGATCTTGATCTGCTTTGGCAGTTGCTGACGCAGGCTCTCCGCTGGCAGTTCGGCCCGCACGGCGAGGATGAATTCGGCGTTGTCCAGCAGGCGTCTGTCGTTCAACGCAGCGGTGCGTACGCCGTACAGCTGCTCGACGATCGGCAGCGACACCGCACGCGGTTGCAGCACGGTGCCCAGGGCGCGGCGCAGGGTGTGCTCCAAAAGTTGGAAGGACTCGCGCAGGTTGTCGTGCTGGTAGGCCGGGTATTCCTGGGGCAGGTGACCTTCGTCGGTAAAGGTCACCAGTTCGCCGCAGGCCTGGGCCAGTGCGATGTAAAGCCGTTCCGGGTGGACTTGGCGTTGGCGGGCCAGGTGCTGGAACAACGGGAACAAACGATTGAGGGTTTGCAGCAGGTTGAAGTCGGTGACATCGGCCACGCCCGACTGCCCTGGTGAGCCAATACGCTGAGCCAGGTTCTTGGCCCGCTCGCGCATCAGCCCGGCCACTTCACCCAGGTAGCGGTGCAATGCCGGCACGGCTTGCAAGGACAGGCTGGTGGGGTAGAAATGCTCGTCCATCACCAGGCTGCCATCCGGGCGCTTGTCTTTGATCCTGCCGATGGCGATGCCGGTGAAGGCGCTGCGGTCACTGCGTTCGAGCATCAGTTGCAGGTTGGGCACGGCCAAGTCCATGCCCACTTGGTCGCCGTCATCACTGTGGGTATCACGGATTTCTTCGCGCCGGACGATGTAGCGGCTGTTGCCGTAGCGGTCGGGCCAACGCACTTCGAGGGCGCCGTTGGACCGCAACGGCAGGGCCAGGTAGACGATCTGGTTGACCGCGCTGCTGTCGGCGATCTCCAGTGGGGCGGGCGGCGCCAGGTCACGGGGAATATCAAAGACACTGCCGTCGGGCATGATTCCACACGCCTTGGTAAGGGCGACCTTGCCGAAGCTCAAATATTCGCTGTTCAACTCCAGCTCGCTGAAGCCATAGAGGGCGTCGTTCAGGCTGTGCAGGCGCTGGTGCACAGCGGCTTCGGCGGCGCGGGTCTGTTGCTGGAAGTGTTGGGGTTTGACAAACAAACCTTCATGCCAGATGACGGGGTTGCGTGAACTCATCAGTAATTACTCTGCGCAAAAGCGGCTGAAAATGACGTCATCGGGTTTCCCCTTTGAGGCTGACCTGCTCGGCGTCCAACTGGACCAGCACGGCGTACTGCCGGCCCTTGGGCTCGACGCGCAGACGCTGTTTCCACTGGCCGACGTCGGTGCTGTGGTAGTTGGCGATCACCGCGATAAATCGGGTGTCCTCGTCCAGAGGGCGCAGGTCGACGAACTTGAATTGGCCGGGCAGGAGCAGGTAGTCGTCGGCGCGGATATAGGTACTGCCCAAGGTCTTTTTCATGTCTTCAGCCATGGCCTGGGGGCTGGCGTTGACCAGCAGCGAGTCGTCGGTCAGTTGCAAGACCTTGAAGGCGATCGGCGTGGCGACGTGCTGCAGCGCCGGGTTGCCCCATGGCGTGGTCAGGCTGACGCCTTGGGCGTCGTATTGGCCCAACAGCGTGTCTTCGAGGGGTGACATCGGCACCACAGGCTCGGGTTCCAATGTCAGCGGCGACTGGGCGGGTACGTTTTCGTAAAGGTGGTTGAGCAGGGTTTGCACTTTGTCCGTCAGTGCTTGCGGGTTGCTCGCCTGAACGTTGAGGTTGTAGGGCGAGCGGCTCGCGTCTTCATCCGGTGCTGTGCCGGTGCTGATCAGGCGCGGGTTAACGTGGTCGCTGGCGTGCAGGCTCAGGGAGTAGCGGCTGGGCTGATCGTCGGGGCCGCCGACCGTGATCGATGGGTCCCAGATCACTTGGCCGACTTTGCCGAGCATGGTGCAGCCGCCGAGGGTGAGGCAGGCCAGCAATAAGGTGCCCAGGCGCAGGTTGCTGAGCAGGCTGACGGGGTTCTTGGGTGCAGCCGTGCAAATGTCGGCCAGAGGTTTTGGTGGTTCCACCTCATTCATCGCTCGCAGCGGGTCGCCTTGCTCCGTCAAATTCACGGGTTGGCAAAGGCGTTCGAACTCGGGGCAAGTGGCAGGTCGTGGTTCGGGCAGGGGCCGGCTCGGCAAAACCTCCAAATGCCAGGATTGCATACCTTCCGGGTGACCGCTGAACAGCTCATCGAGCGAACGCTGACCTGGGGCGTGTTCACCCAGCTGCACCGCGACCCGATACGCACCAATCTGCAACAGGTCGCCATCGTTCAGGCTCACCGCAACGTTGTGCCCCAACGGCAAATCATGGCCATTGGCGTAGGTGCTGCCACTGCGGTCGATCACGCAGAAGCGCCCTTCGACAACCCGGATTTCGCAGTGGTTGGGCTGCACACTATTGTGGCGATCTTCCAGGCACCAGTCCGCTGCAGCACTGCCGATGCTGCCACCCCGTGGGCCAAAGCGATGACTGGGCAGATACCCATGCAACAACTGCGCAGGATTGCTGATAACCAGAGTCAACTTCATGCGCGCCCCCGAATTCGCACCACGGCGGGATGACGTTGTTCCTGATGTTCGATAAAACTGGTCCAGCCCAAGTGGGTGCCGCTGTCGCGTTGCAAGTTGAACGGCGGTACATCCTCTTCTTGCAACCCAAGTTCCAGGTCGTAGGCGGTGACGTCGCGCAGCAAAAAATCCATCAACTGGCGCAGTCGTCCAAATTGCTCACCACTGGGCAAGAACTGCCGAAAGCGCGCTTGGCTCAGGTTGGGAATCACCAAGGTGAACTTGCTGGCGCGGGTCATGCTGCGGTCACCCACCACAAAATCGCTGCCCAAGGTGCCGTTGGCTTTGCCCAACACCATGCGATGACGCTGCGGCAAACTCACCGAACGCACCTCGAATTCACGGATGTGAACGCCGTGCAGGTCGAAGCAGTGTTCGACAATGCCGGACACCAACGAAGGCGAACGGCTGCGACTGGCGATCAACCCGGCAAAGCTCAGCAGCCGCCCCCAGGGCAGCGGCGTGGCGCCGCGCAGGTCGTTGTCATTCAACCCGATCAGGGAAAACACATGGCGCGAAAAGCGGTCGCTGGCTTCTGCCTGAAAGCGGATGTAGTAGCGGTACTTGCGCCAACTGTGGTGCAGCAGGGTCAGCAAACGATGATTGAAAAAGTCCATGAACGCCGGGCGAATCCCTCGCTCCTGGGCCTGTTCGTAGGCCAGGCGATCGAGGTAGTAGCCGGGCAGGGGCGAGTCGGTACCGTGCAGGCCAAAGAAGCTGGTCTGCAAGCGATAGCGCACTTCTTCGCGGTCCTCTTCCACACGTGCGGCCAGGACCACGTCGGAGGCAGGAAAGCCCAGCCCCGCATGGCTTTGCAGGCGCACACGGCGGCGCGCCGCCGCACTCAAGGGCTGCGCCTCCAGGTCATCGCCATGCAAAGCGTGCAGATGCTCCAGCAGACGGTGAAACGAGTAGTTCCGCGCGTCGGCCAGCAGCACGTCGGCTAGATCACGGGTTGTCTGCCGGTCAACAGTGGCCATTCGTAACGCTCGTTGTTGGTGGTATTGATCACTTCCAGGCGATGGAAGGAATTGATGCTCGCGTACAGGGCGAAGAAGTGCGAAAGCACGCTGGCGAACAGGTACAGATCGCCCTCGCAGAGGAAGGCGTTCTGGTCCAGTTGCAAACGGGTCTGCAAGCCGCGCACCGGCAGGCCTTTCATCAGCCAGTCGATGGGGGTGGTCACGGCCTCGTGGATGCCATTGAGGCGTTTGCGGGTGGCGCGTGCCTGTTGCAGGTCGTGCAAGGCGGCGAAGTCATAGGCACGGATCACCGCCTTGAGCGGCTCGGCCGACAGCAGCGACAGGTAGTTCAGTGACAGGTTGGAAATCAGCGTCCAGTGCAGGCTGCTGTCCAGCACCGGCCTGTAGCTACGAGTGGGGGCAATCAGGTTGGTGTAGGTGGCGAACGACGGCGTAACCTCGGTGGACAGCGATACATCTCCCACGCCCAGCAACTGCGGCAGGTCGCGGTTGCTGCAAGTCAATTCGATGGACGCCGCTTCATGTTCGCCGATGTACAGGCTTTCATCGCCGCGCACAAAGGCGATGCGATGGCGCAAGCCCTCACGCCCGTGTGACTCCTCGATATGCGTGCGGAAATACAGTGCTGTACGGCCTCGCGCGTGCTCGATCTCATGCTGGAACGACTCGAACGGGGTAAAGCGCCGCAACGGATCGCCCTTGCGCTCCTTGTCCGCGGCGTCCCAACCGGCCACCTGGTCGACACTGAAAATTTCGTAGGCTTCGGGGCAGTTGCCACTGGGGCTGATACGCCGTTCCAGGCTGCGCCCGTCCAGCGCGATGGGGTTGGCATCATGTCGAAACAGGTTGACTGCCGGTGCGCAATACAGGTGGAGGTCACTGGTGCGCAGGCGGATGTCGGGCGGCATGGGCCGGGTGAACTGAAATTCGAAGCGCAGCGTGGTGGCACTGATATCCGGCCAATTGTGGGCCAGACGGGTCAGGCTGAAAAAATGGAACCGCTGCGGAAATACAAAGTATTCCTGCAGGATGCGGTAGCCATCGAACACATTGCGCGGGTAGGGCAGCAACGCCTCGTCGGCGGTGAAGCCAGGGAAGCCAATATCCTTGGTCGACAGACGATGGCTTTGTCCATTGATCTGTAGGGTGATGCTGTCCAGGTAATGGGCGAGCCACAGGTACAAAGTCAGTGCGGTGGCGTTGTCGCCGCCCAGGTGAAAGTCCAGCTGGTCGCAGGCCATGCTGGTGAGGGGTTGCTCGGTCAACACCTTGAGGTCGATGCGCATCACCGACGCTTCACGGCTGTGGGCGTCGCTGACTTCCTGCAAGGCCAGCGGGTACAGGTTGACGTCAGTGCAGGTGCGAAACTGGCAGGAGATACCGTTCACCGGTTTGGCAAACAGTGGCGTGCCCTTGGGAATCACCTGCCGTTGGCTGATTGCATCGGGCAGCGGTGCAAAACGGATGATGGTCGCGCTGGGCAGGGAGCGCAGGTAGTTGGGCCAGAGCATCTGCAATAGCGGATGGGTCAGCTCCGGCAAGTCGTCGTCGATCTTCATCCCCAACTTGGCGGTGAGGAAGGCAAAGCCCTCCAGCAGCCGCTCCACGTCCGGGTCGCCGGCCTGATCGCCGAGAAATAGCGCCAGCTGCGGGTTGTCCTCGGCAAACTCGCGGCCGAGTTCGCGCAGGTAGCGCAACTCCTCGGCAAAGCGTTGTTTCAAGTCCATCGCATCCTCATTTCACGCGGGTGTAGCCGTCGCGGCCATGCATGGCCACTTCGATCTGCACCTGTTCTTCCTTGTGGTTGACCCGCACCTGGCAATCCAGGCGAAAGTTCAGTTCCAGCGGCAAGTCCGGGTTGGGTTGATAGCGCACGCCCGTCACCTGGATGCGCGGTTCAAAGGCCTCCACCGAGCGCCGGATGTCGGTGCTGATGGCGACCACCAGATCACTGCTGGCCTGGGTGACCCCGTTGAAGTCGCGCAGGCCCAGTTCAGGGCTGCTTTGCGAGCAGCCCTGACGTGAGTTGAGCACCTGTTCCAGGTGGCGTTTGATCGCCTCGACACGCTGGCGCGCCTGCTCATCCGCGCTGCTTGGGCGGTAGCGCGGTGCGTCGGGTTCGAGGCGTTCGAACAGGCTGCCGCCCACTTATTGAGTGTCCAGCCGACCAACCAATGAGATCTCGAAGTTGGCGCCCATGTACTTGAAGTGCGGACGTACCGCCAAGGACACCTGGTACCAACCCGGATTGCCGTCCACGTCCTGAACTTCAATTTTCGCGGCACGCAAAGGGCGACGGCTGCGCACGTCGGTCGACGGGTTCTCCTGATCGGCGATGTACTGCTTGAGCCACATGTTCAGCTCGCGCTCCAGGTCCTGGCGTTCCTTCCAGCTGCCGATCTGTTCGCGTTGCAGCACCTTGATGTAATGGGCCAGGCGATTGACGATAAACAGGTACGGCAACTGGGTGCCGAGCTTGTAGTTCGTCTGGGCTTCCTGGCCTTCTCGAGTCTTGGGGAAGTTCTTCGGCTTCTGCACCGAGTTGGCGGAGAAGAACGCCGCGTTGTCGCTGTCCTTGCGCATGGTCAGCGGGATGAACCCGGCTTCGGCCAGCTCAAACTCTTTGCGGTCGGAAATCAGCACTTCGGTGGGGATCTTCGCCTGCAACTGGCCGAGGGATTCGTACAGATGCACGGGCAGATCGTCCACTGCGCCGCCGGATTGTGGGCCGATAATGTTCGGACACCAGCGGTAGCGGGCGAAACTTTCGGTGATCCGCGATGCCATCAGAAAGGCAGTGTTGCCCCAAAGGAAGTTGTCGTGGTTGCCGTCGACGGTTTCGTCATAGCCGAAGCTGCGGGTGGCGTTGTCGTCGGTGCTGTACGGCGTGCGCAGCAGGAAGCGCGGCAGGGTCAGGGCCAGATGGCGGGCATCTTCGGATTCACGAAGGCTGCGCCATTTGGTGTGGCGTGGGCCGTCAAAAATATCGCTGATTTCCTTGAGATCGGGCAGGCCCTGGAAACCTTCCAGGTTGAACAACTCTGGGCCTGCCGCCGAGACGAACGGCGCGTGGGACATGGCGCCGATGGAGGCCACATAACTGAGTAACTTGATGTCTGGCGAACTAGGGCCAAAGGTGTAGTTGCCGACGATGGCGCCAACGGGCTCACCACCAAACTGGCCGTAGCCAGCGGTGTAGACGTGCTTGTACAAGCCGCTGCGGGTAATGTCGCCGGCGTTGTCGAAGTCGTCCAGCAGCTCTTCTTTGGTGACATGCAGCATTTCCAGCTTGATGTTTTCGCGAAAATCCGTGCGATCCACCAGCAGCTTCAGCCCACGCCACGATGACTCCAGTTGCTGGAACTGCGGTTGATGCAGAATCACGTCCATCTGTTTGCTAAGAGCGCGGTCGATCTCGGCGATCATCTGGTCGACCCGATGTTTGTTGACCGGCTGCTGGTGATCGCCGCTTTGCAGGATCTCGCTGATGAACGCAGCCACGCCTTGGCGAGCTACCGCGTAGCCTTCCTGAGATGGGCGCATGGTGGTGTTGGCCAGCAGTTGATCAAGTAGCGACGGCTGTTCGTCAGCCACCAACACTTGGGCGGCGGCGCTTTCCATAGGCATGGGGAGTACTCCGTTGAGAAGGGCGTTCAAGTCAGTTGTTTGGCGCGTCGAGCACCAGATTCAGCTCGCTGGCCAGGCGTTGGCGGGCGGTTTCATCGGTCAGCAGGTTTTGCAGATGTTTGCGAAAGGCCGGGACGTTGCCCATAGGGCCTTTGAGCGCAACCAGGGCTTCCCGAAGTTCCAGCAACTTGTTCAATTCAGGTACTTGCCGGGCAACGGCGTCGGGGCCGAAGTCATTGATGCTTTTGAATTGAAGCTGCACATTCAGATCGGTGTCGTGGTCGTTGTTCAGAACGGACGGTACTGCCATGTCCAAGGTAACTTCGGCTTTGGTCAGTACTTCGTTGAAAGTGTCTTTGTCGATGCGAATGGACTGTCGGTCTTCCAGGGCGGTAATTTCGCCGTGGCCTTTGAAGTCACCCGTAACCAACAGTTTCAGGGGGAGCTCTACTTCAGCTTGTTGGTCGCCCGTTGCCGGGACGTACTTGATGTTGATGCGTTCTTTGGGCGCGACAGAGCCGTGAGTTTTCGACATGGGAAGAATCCTTTTCGTAAGGTCGGCGTATTAGAAACAGCTGTTGCAACATTTGTCATGTAGGACGATGTCGACGCGATTCGTGAGTTTTAGATGTAGGAAATTGCGCTTAAAAAAATGCTGTTATTTTTCCTACGCTTGTTGTGGATGCGTCTGAAGGAAGTCTCTTTTTATTCTGGTTTAACGTCATGTCGTTCGTCTTTTACTTGCCTGTCCATTGAACTGCGGTGAAGCTCTGAAAGTTAATTAGTTGAGCTTAAAGCTGAATGGCGTTAGTTCGAAAGTTTAAGGTGGCCTATCAGGAGGCGTTGATGCGCGACGGATGGCGAGGATGGAAGTGGGGCCTTTGTGTGGCGGTCTTGGCCGTAATGGATGTGCAGGCGGCGACACAAGATTGCCCTTCCATCGTCTCGCCCTTGAAGCGCCTGGAGTGTTTTGATTTGGCCGCGGGTACGCCCATCCATCACGCACCAGCGGCGCCACGCGCCCTTGGCAGTGTCCTGCCAATTGTCGATCTGGTGCAACGCAATGAACTCAAGCGCCCACCCGAGGATCAGCGTTTCCTGCTGTCGTCGTTTCCAGAACCGGACAACGACCAGCAACAACGGCTAGTGATCTCAGCCCCGGCCTTGGGGGCGTTGCCGCCTCGGCCCTATCTGGCCATCAGTTGCGAATCGAAAATCTCTCGCCTGCAACTGGTGCTGGATGAGCCGGCCAAGCCCAACAAGATTCGCATTCAGCTGTTCAAGGACGAGCGCCCGGTTTCCGAGGCCTATCAGTGGCAAGTGCTGGACGATGCAGGCCTGGTAGTGGATGCCGGACGTGGGCTACAGGCCATTGCCTTGTTGCGCAACATGGGCGGCGGCCAGCGACTGCGACTGGAGAGCGATTACCCACGGCTGCACGGCCTGGTGTTTGACGCTGAAGGGCTGGGCGAACTGATCGAGCAGGAGCGCCAAGTATGTCGCTGGTGATCGACGTGCCGGCGGACAGTGTCAAGCTGCTGCTGACACCTATTGACCCAGAGCAACTCGCCGGCCATTTCGATGTGGAGGATGAAACCTATCAGGCCATTGATCAGGAAATGGTCAAGCTCGGCGGCCTGCGTGAAAGCGATATCGATTGGCCGTATATCGACGAAGCCTCCCGCGAATACCTGGCCACTCAGTGCAAGCACTGGCGCATCCTCGGTCATCTGCAAGTGGTGTGGCTGCGCACCCGGCAATGGGCACGCTGGGCGGATGCGTTGGGTTTGGTGGCCGGTATGGTCGAACTGTATTGGGACAGTGCCCACCCCAAGCCCGGCCCGACGGGCTATCTGAACAAGCGTCAGCAGGTGCAGCGCCTGTTGGAGAACCTGGGGCAGGAGTTGCCGTCTCTGGATCGCAGTAGCTTTACCCCGGCTTGCCAAGCGGCTGCGGAATTGGCCGTGGCTACCCTGCAACGATGCGTGGAAAACGCCAGGTTCGATCCCGCCCCGTTGGATGCACTGCAACGACAGTTGGGTAAATACAGCGAGCCGGTTGTTGCGACCGAAACCACCCGTGCAGTCACCTCTGGCAGCGTTCTGGATTCAGCGTTTTTCACCAGCCCCAAACCACAGGCGCCGGGCAATGAGCGTGAACAACGCCGCGCCGTGTTGAGCATGGCCGAGCAGATCAATCAGCAGGATCCCTACGACCCCACCGGCTATCAATTGCGACGCTTCGGCCTGTGGTCACATTTGCGCACAGCGCCTCCCATCACCCGCGACCGTCGCACTGAATTGACCGCCGTGCCCAAGGATATCGTCGACGGCTATCAGGACGCGCTGAACCACAATGCGCTGGACCCGAACCTGCTGCTGCGTCTCGAAAAAAGCGTCTGCGCTTCACCGTACTGGTTGCGCGGCAGCTACCTGGCCGCCCAGGTCGCCTCGCGCCTGGCAATGGAGGAAGTGGCCGCTGCCATCCGCCAGACCTGCGAACGTTTCGTCTGCCGCCTGCCGGCCCTGTTGGAGTTGTGTTTCAGCGACGGCACGCCGTTCGTTGATACACAAACCCAGGCATGGATCACCGGTGCCGATCAGGCGCAAACCACCGGCAGCCCGGTGCAGGAATACGCAGCCCTGCGCGATGAGCTGACCACCCAACTCAATACCGAAGGCGTCGAAGTGGTGCTGCTGCGCCTGCAGGATCTGCACGCCAACCATGACGCACCGCGCCAGCGCAGCTACGCCACGGTGATTGCCGCCGACCTGCTGGCCTCGCGTGGGTTGGCATGGCTGGCGGACGACCTGTACGCCAACGTTGCACGGCTAATGCGCGATACCACGGCGCAGGGGTGGGAGCCGGAGTTGTATCGGAAGGTGGCGCAACCCATCGACGAAAGTCATTTGATTAAAGCGGTCAAGGAGTAGGAGCGATTCATGAAGACAGTCTGGGGTTACCTCAAACGCTGGGGCCTGCCGGTACTGCGTCAGTTCAACCAGGCATTGCCGATACTGGTGCTGCTGGGCGTGTTGTTTTTATTGATCGCCATCTGGTGGCTGGGCCCGCAGTGGGTTTGGCGTGAGCATCAGCCGCTGAGCGAGTTGGCGATGCGCGTCTCGGCCAGCGTCGTGGTGTTGGTGGTGCCGTTGCTGATCTGGGCATGGCGGGTGCGTAATCGTTACCAGCGGCTGCAGCTTGAACGCCAACATGAGGCCGCGGTGCAAGCCGACCCTTGTCTGCCCTATGTCGAGGCGCAGGAACGGGCGCTGGACCGCAGCCTGGGCAATTTGCTGAACAACATGGAGCGCCGCCGTTCTCTCTACCAACTGCCGTGGTACCTGGTGTTGGGCGAGGAAAATGCCGGCAAAACCAGCCTGATCACCCGCTCCAACCAGAGCTTTGCCTTGTCCCATGTGACCAAGGCCGGTGTCAGGGCGCATCAGGAAGAGCAACTGGCCTACCCGGTGGATTGGTGGATTGGTGACGAGGCGGTGTTGATCGACCCGCCGGGTGAGTTCCTCAGTCACCCGGAGCCAACGGCAGATAACACCGAGTACCAGGGCGCGACCCAAGGCAAGGTCAAACCGGTATTGCCCGAAGGCACTCACCCACGGCTATGGCAGCACCTGCTCGACTGGCTGGCGCGCAACCGCAGCCGTCGGGCACTCAACGGGGTTGTGTTGGTGGTCGATGTGCAGGCCTTGTTGGCGCAACGTCCCGAACAACGCAAGGCCCACGCCAACCTGCTGCGCACCCGGCTGTTTGAGTTGACACGGCAATTGGGCACGCGCTTGCCGGTGTACGTGACGCTGAGCAAGTTAGACCTGCTGGAAGGCTTCGAAGAGTTCTTCGCCCGGTTGTCGCGCAGTGGGCGCGAAGACCTGCTGGGCTTCACCTTCAGCCTGGACGCGGTGGATGACTTTGATGCCTGGTTGGCGGAACTGACGCGCCAATACCAAACCTTTGTCGTCTGCCTCAACGAGCAGATTTTCGACGGTGTCAGGACGTCATCTGGTCTGACCGAACGCGATCGCTTGCAGGCGCTGGTGCATCAGATGGCAGGCCTGCGCCCGGCACTGTTCGGCTTCCTGAGCGAAATGCTCGGCAGCGATTGTTTCACCACCCCGGCGCTGGTGCGCGGGCTGTATTTCGCCTCGGTCTTGCAGCAAGGCACCCTGAGTAATGCCTTCGTCAAAGAAGCGGGGCAGGCGTATCAACTTCCGCCACCGCCGCCGGAGGTCAAGCCTACCGGTGGCTCGGCGATCTACTTTGCCCAGCAACTGTTCCAGCGAGTGATCTACCCCGAAGCGGGCCTGGCCGGCGACAACATCAAGGTGGCCCGCAACAAGCGGCGGCTGCTGATCGCGGGGTTCAGTGTCGCGTCCTTGGGCGTTTTGGTGGTCATCGGGACTTGGCAGTTTTACTTCAACATCAACCGCGACAAAGCAGCCAGCGTCCTGGCCAAGAGTCAGGAGTTCAGTGGGCGGGACATCGATGCCAAGGTCGACACCACCGGCCGTAACCTGCTGGTACCGCTGGACCAGATCCGCGATGCGGTGCTGGTGTACGGTGACTATCGCGAGGCGTGGCCGTTGCTGTCGGATATGGGGCTGTATCAGGGGAGGGCAATTGGCCCGACGGTGGATGAGGCCTATCTGAATCTACTGTCCAAACGCTTTCTGCCGGCGATTGCCAGCGGTGTGCTGGACGTCATCAACGCCGCGCCCGCCGGCAGTAATCAGCAACTGGCGGCCTTGCGCGTTTACCGCATGCTTGAAGAACGGCAAAACCGCCGCCCGGCCATCGTCGAGGAGTGGGTTGCCAAACAGTGGCAGCGGGCCTATCCGGGGCAGGGCCAATTACAGGCCGATCTGATGGGGCACCTGGGCTACGCGCTGAAATACGCCGACGCCGATTTGCCGCACTACCGTGAGCGCATTGCCCAAATGCAACAACAATTACGCCAGTTGCCTATGTCTGAACGGGTCTACATGAGCCTGAAACAGGATGCCCAAGAGCGTTTGCCCCGCCCGCTGGACCTGCGCACCGAGGTCGGTCCGGCGTTCGACATCGTCTACAGTTCGTTGAGCACCGATCAAGAGGGGAGCGGCTTGAGGGTGGCACCGCTGCTCACCGCCAAGGGCTTCAGGGACTATTTCGAGCCTGGCACCAAGGGCATCATCGAACTGGCGATGATCGACCAGTGGGTGCTCGGCGAGCGACAACGTCTGGACTACTCTGACGAAGATCGCAAAGTACTGACCCAGCGGGTCCGCGCGTTATACAGCGCCGACTACGTCGACAGCTGGCGACGTGCGCTGAATCAGTTCGCGATCACCGACTTCGACGACCTCAGCCACGGCGTGGCCGTGCTGGAGCAAATCACTGGCCCGGCCGCCCCTCTGCGGCGTCTGCTGGAAACTCTGCGCGACAATAGCGTGATCTACCCGTCGGTGCCCTTGGTCGAAGGGCAGGCACCGCTGACGTTGGACAAGGTGTCGGACGGTCAGCAACAAGCAGTTGGCATCCGGCGGGCGTTCGCCAGCCTGGCCGAGCTGATCACCGCGCGAGGCGAACAGCCGTCCTATTACGAAGAAACCCTGCGCTCGGTGAGTGCCGTCTACGACTACGCCAAAGCAGTGCACGACAATCCCGACCCCGGCAAGGCGGCGCTGAAAACCGTACTTAACCGCTTCTCCCTGGGCGGTGCCGACCCGATTGCCAACCTGCAACGTGTCGCCGTGGGCCTGCCCGAACCACTGAGCCAGCAGGTCAAAAAACTCGCCGACCAGACCTCGCAGGTACTGGTGATTGCCGCTTTGCGCGAGCTGGAAAAACGCTGGGACAGTGAAATTTATAGCTTCTATCGCGACCGCCTGGCAGGCCGTTACCCGTTCAAGGTCAGCGGCGAGGACGCCTCGCTGGAAGACTTCGAAGCCTTCTTCGGCCCGCAGGGGCGTCTGCAGCAGTTCCACGATCAATACCTGAACGTGTTTCTCAAGGACAACCTCGACGCGCTGTACTCCGACAGCCTCGGCGGCTACTTGGTACGTAGCGACGTACTGGAACAACTCAAGAAGGTCGAGCGTATCCGCGACACCTTCTTCAATCATCGCGGCCACCTGGCCGTACAACTCACCATCGAACCCTTGGCCCTGAGCGCGACCCGCCTGAGCAGCATGCTCAGCGTCGACGGCCAATTGATCCCTTACCAGCACGGCGCGCCGCAACGCACGGGACTGGTGTGGCCCAACAGCCTGAGCAACACCAATGGCAGCCAACTGACGCTGGTGCACAGCACCGGCAACACCGCCAGCCTGAGCTATCGCGGGCCGTGGTCGTTGTTCCGGCTACTTAGTCGCGGGCATCTCAATGGCAGGACCGACACCAGTGTGGACCTGACCTTTGCCGTCGCCGATGGGTTGATGCGTTATCGGATTGGGGCGGAGAAGGCTAACAACCCGATTACCCAGCGCAGTTTTGAAGGGTTTGTGTTGCCCAGGACGTTGTTAGAGGAACGTCGATCAAAGAAAACCATAAATAAGGTTGAGGGTGTTGCCGCAACAGCGTTCAGCGAAGAGCGTAACTAATTCAGCGAATGCCGGACACAAAGTAACCACCAGCAAAACAGGAGCGTTTAAATGGCAATCAAGCTACAAATGTTGACTGAAGACCCACAGGAAATTGAGTTGATTGAGCGTTACTGGGCAGTCGATGAGTTAGGGCGATACCTCGAAAAAGTGAGTGATCTTGGGGGCCTGATTGAAATGCCTCAGGGCGTTTCACTGGCCAGCTTTATAAGGCAACGTTGCAACGCGTTCGATGAAAATCAGGTCTGTCCCAAATGCGCAGAACTGATCGAAATCAGAAATCGCTCCGAGGCAAAGAAGGTCCCTCCGCGATCCCCTAAACTTTGTACCCTCTGTCAGAAAGACCAGGACGCAGTTGCGCTTGAGGCTGAAAAGACGAAAGCCGCAGAACTTGAACGGCAGTTGGCCGAATACGCCCGTAAACAGTCAACCCGAACGGTGGACTACTCAGAGATACCGGACAATCAGGTGCTCCTTCTGTTGGCGTTAGACAGGGCTATTACGCCGAGACTGACCAATGGCGGCTTCACAGTAGGTGACTGCCGAGGACTTGCGCCTCGGTACGTCGGTGATTTTGTGCTGCAATTGCGTGAGGCTGGATTGGTTCTTGAGGATCCCGGTAAAGCAAGGCCGGGCACCTACTATTGGGAGGGCGATGAGATCTGGATGTTGAGGGAACAGGTGGTCTATCGTTTGGCTCCAGATGCCGCGTCAAGGAGTGCGGACGAGATCATCCGTAGCCTGTTGGATAGGGTGTACACAGATGCTGAAGGGATTTTCAACCTGTGGCTTGATTACTCAGTCGCAGATGTCATGCGCTATCTGGGTACCCAATGCGAGCTCTACAACCATGATTTGTCGGAACAAGAACTGGAGGAAATTAAAAGTACGATGCGCTCTGCATTGGAAACCTACAGCGTTTCACAACTCTGGTCGGTGGTCTGGAAGGTCGTCAGAGACGCCGCAAGTTTAGCCAATCGCGAGTACTACAACCGTCCCAAAGCGGCTGCGACCATTCCTGGGAAGATTCGGCGGAACCTTGAGAAGGTGCAGCGCGAGTCGATTGAGCTCAAGGCATGGAGCCGCCCGGAGCAGCATCCCGCAGGTACATTGGGTATGGTGTTGGGAGAAATTTTGGGTGTTGATGAAAATACCTCAGGCCATCTGGTGTCCTCCGTTGTGACCTGGTTCACCGGACAGGCATGTTCACCAACGGTCGAAGCAGAGCTTCACGAGCCTGTGCGAGAGCTGATGACCATCGCGCTGGCGCATGACGTAGGGTCCACAGTTATGCTTCGGTTTGCGGAACTGATTCGAGCGGGTCATGACGTTGGTTTCGCTATTGAGGAAATTGGTGACGCGCTTCGGTCGTGACGGTGGTAGGGCAACTTCAGGGAATGAAGAGTTGGGGAGCAGGCGTCAGCCTACATACGGCCATGTCCAGCAGCATGGTCGGTTGGCCGGCGGCTCAAGCTGAACGAGCCTTCTTCAAGATGAGGAGGCGGGGTCGGCGTTTTGGTATCGATGGTCATCGTGGTCTTTGGGGGGGCGGGAGACGCCAAGCGTTCGGCGAACATTGTCCCCTCATCGGCAGAAGGCCGCACATTGAAACGACGATGGCTCAATCCGGCACGCTTATTCTCTCTCCCGTCGCCGGTTGTTCACTGCCCGGGTTGTCGGCCAGTTCCAGTGGAATCTCCAGGCTGAACACGGCGCCCAGGTCCGGCCCGTCGCTCTGGACATTCAGGTGTCCATTCATCTCAACCGCCGCGAGTGCGCAGCTGTGCAGGCCAAAGCCATGGCCTTCCTTGCGTGTGGTGAAACCGTGATTAAAGATGCGCGACAGGTTCTCGGCGACGATGCCTTCGCCCTGATCCTTGACGCTGAAGCGCAGTGTTGAATGCTCGGTAACACTGACGCTCAAGGTCATTTCCCGCTGCTGCTCGGTGACCGTGGACATCGCGTATTTGGCGTTGCTGATCAGGTTGATCAGGATCAACAGCAGCCGGTGTTTGTCGCCAATGATGGTCGGGACATCCTGGTAGTCCTTGATCACCGTGACATGGTGGCGGCTCAAGGCGCCGGAGTTCATGCGCAGCGCATCTTCGAACAGATTGATCACGTTCAGCGGCTCGACCACGCGGGCCGCGCCGGCGTAGGCCTGCTGGGTGGACACGATGTCCTTGATGTGATCGATGCTCTTGGTCAGTTGCTCCAGCTCTTCGACGATGTCCGATTGTTCGACCGCAATGGAATCGACCAGTTGGTTGAAATACAGGGGCAGCAGTTTGCCTTTTTCATCGTGAGTGATGAACTGTCCCAGGTCTTCGGGATGATCGTTCATCATTTTCACTGCTTTACCCAAGCCCAGTGTCTTGCTGGTCGACAGCCGGCGTGCGATCACATCGGCGGAGACGTTGACGCTGTTCAACACGTTGCCGACGTTGTGCAGCACGTTGGTGGCGATCTCCGCCATGCCGGCCATTCGGGCGGCATCCACCAGTTCGCGCTCGGCCTCGATCAGCTCTCGTGTCCGTTCCTCGACCCGTTGTTCAAGTCGCTCGTTTGCCGTTTGCAGCTCGCCGTTGATTTTATTGATCACGGTATAACTGCGAATCAAGCGCGCGGTCAGGTACACCAACAGTAAAGCCAGGATGCTGGCGCAGATGGCCAGGTAGATATGGTATTGGCGGTCCTGGGCTTCTGTTCTTCGCTGGGTTTCGTTCAGCAACTCATTGATGCTGTCTAACTGCTGGGCGACGGGGATCACATTAATTCGGTCGAGCAAGTCATTGACGATGGGTTGCTCGCGCATGATTGCGTTCACATGAGCGACGAAGGTGTTGAAAGGCGGCAGGCGTTCAGAAGGGAGCTGACTCATGTATTGGTTGAGTACGCCCAATTGGTCGTCAATTTCCTTGGCTTTATCACTGGAGGCATACAGGGCGTATTCGAGGGTGCTTAATGAGAGATTCAATATATTTGAAGAGCGGGTCAGGAATTCCAACGGTTGTTGGGCATTGATATCTTTGAGCAAGCCTTGAATGGTGTTTTCGACATCGGGCAAGGCGTCAAGGGCCGCACGCAGTACCGTATTGTGCTGTTTAAATTGATCAACCAGCAGCGTCTTGTTTTGCACCGCGTCCAGGTAGCCCTGGCGGCGTACTTTCCATAAAGCCGCCAGCGGGCCGGAATTGTTCAGTTTGTCCAGTTGGTCCCACCGGCTGCCGGATTCGGCGGGCGCTCCCAGCAGCAAGCTGCTATTGATGCCGATTTTTGCCCTGAGGATCTTGACCCCCCAATTGGCATCCAACTGCTTTAATTGACGAACGAAGTCGCGGGATTCGAAATAGGTCGACGTTTCATAGGAGTACGACTTGAACAGCAGGAATATCAACGCCGCAAACGTGGTGAGGGCGATGGCCGAAAAAGTGATCCATTTATAACTACTGCGAATTTGCATAATGTTCTTCCGCTCCCTGAAAGTTGAAACACAGACATCATGCAAATATCAACGTACCCGGATTCTAGTCGTACGCTGGAAAACTGCTTACAAAAACGCCACTCAATGGAGTGGCGTTTTTATTGGCGTGGAACCTGTGTGCAATGAGGTTCAGCCGGCAACTTGTTGCTGCAATTGCAGATTCCCGTCCACGTCCTTGACCAGCCCACTGGCCAGGAACAGCGGCTGCAAGCGTTTGTGCAGTTGCGGCTCGACAAACTCCTTGACGGTCGCCAGCGCCAGGCTGCCGTAAACCTCCAGCTCCACTTTGGTATACGACAGCCAGGCCTTCTTCAGCGCCATCAGCACATCGCTACCGGCGGTGGAGGCGAAGCGGCGGTTGAGCACTTGTCCTTCCAGGTTGAAGGTGTGTTGGTACTCATAACCGGTCTCGTCACCTTTGCTGTCGACGCAGCGGATGCAGGTGCATTGACCCTCGCCGAAGGCTGCGAGCAGATAAGCGTTGAAGTCCACGACAGGCTTGAGCCCCAGGCGTTTATCGACTTCGAACAGATCCCCGGTCATTTTTTCTTCAGTACTCAACGTTCATTCCCTCACAGTCATACGGTGTATTTCACAGCGCTGCACAATACGCGAAAAGACGATGCCAGGCTCAATTAGCGCCACTCGCGGTGAGTCCTCAACTCATCCAATTGCCGCCATCCACGTTATAGGTCTGCGCCACGATGTAGTCGCTCTCGGCCGATGCCAGAAAAATCGCCATTCCCACCAAGTCTTCCGCGGTCGCCATGCGCCCAAGCGGCACTGCCTCGCCCACCCGTCTTTTCTTTTCACCGATCGGTCGATTTTCATACTTGGCAAACAGCGCATCGACGCCGTCCCAATGCTCGCCGTCAACCACGCCGGGGGCGATGGCATTCACATTGATCTTGTGTTTGATCAGGTCAAGGCCGGCCGATTGCGTGAGGCTGATCACCGCAGCTTTGGTCGCGCAGTAAATCGCGACCAGCGCTTCACCCCGACGACCCGCCTGGCTGGCCATGTTGATGATCTTGCCGCCATGGCCCTGGGCGATCATTTGCCGCGCGGCGGCTTGCAGGGTAAACAGCGTGCCGGCCACATTGATCGAGAACAGGCGTTCGTAGCTGTCGCGGGAGATCTCGGTGATCGGCGCGAGATCGAACAGCGCCGCGTTGTTGATCAGGATATCGAGCTTGCCGACTTTCGCGACCACCGCTGCGATGGCATCGTCTATCGAGGCCTGATTGGTAACGTCCATCTCGACCGCATAGGCCTGCGGGCCCAGCTCGGCGGCCGTGGCTTGCGCCCGTTCCAGGTTGATGTCGGCAATTGCCACGGTCGCGCCTTCGTGGATATAGGCTTGGGCGAAGGCCCGGCCGATGCCTCTGGCCGAACCGGTAATGAGGGTGCTTTTTCCTTCCAGACGTTTCATTTTTTTCATCCGTTCGTTAAGGCTGAGTGTCGTGGCGTTATTTGGGATACCCGGCGCGCTTCATTTCACGCTCGGTGCTCTGCTGGGCGTTGGCCAACGCTTGCTCCACCGACATCTGCCCGGTCAGCGCCGCGGACAATTGCTTGCCGACCGAGGTGCCGATGGCCTGGAACTCGGGAATGGTCACGTACTGGATGCCGACGTAGGGCACCGGCTGCATGGACGGGTGCGCGGGGTCGGCGTTCTGCATCATTTGCAACGTGACTTTGGCGAAGGGGGCGGCCTGCAAATAGGCATCGCTGTAGGTGGACATCCGCGTACCCGGCGGCACGTTGCTGATGCCGTCCTTCTGCGCGACCAGCTGGATGTATTCCTTGGAAGTGGCCCAGGTCACAAAGGCCTTGGCGGCGTCTTTGTGTTTGGAACTGGTGGGAATCGCCAGTGACCAGGCATACAGCCAGGACGAGCCCTTGTCCGTGACTTGCGTCGGTGCTGCAACGAAGCCAACCTTGTCCGCGACATTGCTCTGGGTCTTGTCCGTGATAAAGGAGCCAGCGACGCTGGCATCGACCCACATCGCGCACTTGCCGCTGTTGAACAGCGCCAGGGTTTCGTTGAAGCCGTTGCTCGACACGCCGGGCGGGCCGTAGCGCTTGAGCGTATCGACGTAGAAATTGGCGGCGGCAGACCACTCGGGAGCGGTGAGTTGCGGTTGCCACTTCTCGTCGAACCAACGCGCGCCAAAGGCATTGGCCATGGTCGACAGCAGCGCGATGTTCTCCCCCCAACCGGCCTTGCCCCGCAGGCACATGCCGTATTGCTCTTTGTCAGGATGGTGCAGCTTGCCGGCGAACTCACCGAGCTGGGTCCAGGTCGGGTGCTCGGGCATGCTCAGCCCGGCGTCCTTGAACAGGTCGCTGCGGTAATAAGTGACGGTGCTTTCGCCATAGAACGGCAGGGCGTAGAGCGTGTCGTTGAGCGAAAGGCCCTGGCGCACCGAAGGGAAGATGTCCTCGACGTCATAGCCGGCGGGCAGGTCATTCATTGGCTCTAGCCAGTTTTTCGCGGCCCATAACGGCGTTTCGTAAGTGCCGATGGTCAGCACGTCGAACTGCCCACCTTGCGTGGCGATGTCGGTGGTCAGGCGCTGGCGCAGGACATTTTCTTCCAGCACCACCCAATTGAGCTTGATCTGCGGATGCGCAGCCTCGAAGGTTTTCGACAGCTTTTGCATGCGGATCATGTCGCTGTTGTTGACGGTGGCGATGGTGACGGTATCGGCAGCCTGGGCGAGCAGGGCGCAGGAAAAACCGGCGGACAGCAACAGCGCGTGGGGCAATAGCTTCATGGTGTTCTCCGCTCTGCGGCGTGGGCAGCAGAATCTTTTATTGTTGTAATCCGGGATGGCGCAGCGATTACACCAGCTCCCCAAGGCCCTCACAAATCAACGGCACACGCCCCACTGATACTTTTTTAACCGCACGCGCCGGCGGCAAAAAAGTATCAGTGGTCGCCGATCATTGCGCTAGGCAACCCACACGCCTTAGTGTGAATCTTGCTTGACCGACAAGAATAAGAAGGACGCGATAGTGATGAGCCAGTACGCCACCGCGGACAAACAGCCCGCGCTCGAAGTCATCCTCAACGAGCCGCAGCACAGTTTTCGCTGGTATCAGCATGACTATCCGTTCGACCTGGCGCGCTGGAACCATCATCCCGAGTTCGAGATTCACTTGATCCGCGAAGGCAGTGGTCGGCTGTTGGCGGGTGATTACATCGGCCTGTTCGAAGCCGGGCATGTGGCGCTGATCGGACCGGGCCTGCCCCACGACTGGATCAGCGATCTGGGCAAAGGCGAGGTGATCGAGGGGCGTGACGTGGTGTTGCAGTTCGATGGTCAGGCACTGATGCAACTGCGCAACCTGGTACCTGAACTCAATGAGCTGCAAGGCCTGTTCCGGCAAGCAGCCCGGGGGATCGAGTTCAGCGGCGGGACCCGCAAGAAGGCCGCCGAGCTTCTGGAACAGATCGGCCAGAGCCAGGGGTTTGAACGGTTGTGCCTGTTCCTGTCGCTACTGCAACTGCTGGCCTCGGCGCCCGACAGCCAACGAAAAAACCTCGCCAGCCTGCAATATGCGCCGATGCTTGATGCCCTGACGGCCCAGCGCATGAGCATCGTGTTCGACTACATCCTCAACGACCTCGCCGACGAACTGCGCCTGTCCGTCATCGCCCAGCGCCTGGACATGAGCGAACCGGCGTTCTCCAAATTCTTCAAACGGGCGACCGGCCACACCTTCGTCGACCTGACCCGCAAACTGCGGGTCCAGCGGGCCTGTCGCTTGCTAGCGCAGAGCAGCCTCAGCGTTGCCAACATCTGCTTCGAAGTGGGTTATGCCAACCTGTCGAATTTCAATCGGCACTTCCGCCATGAAATGCAGGAGACGCCGAGTGAGTATCGGCAGCGGTTGCAAAGGGCGGTGGTGGTTGGTTAAAAGCCCGGCATGACAACCATGCAGCACTTTTGGAACGCTTTATTTTTTCTTGCAGGATGCACGTACGACTCTCAACCAGCCGCCGCTTTGCGCCGATGCACTGGCATCCGATTCCTGCTCCACTACTTCGACGCATTCATTGGGAGGCAGTATCCCTACAGCGCCAGAAGTGCGGCTGGCATCCGTTCTGAGATAGACCTCAGAAGCCGCGACCAGAACATCGCCTTTCTTGAGATTAGCGTAGCTCGGAAGTTTAGTGGTTTTCTGCCCTAACGGTTTTAACTGCCCAGCGTTTGTTAACCAGCCATCCTTACCGACTTCGTAGTACACCGAAACGCGCATATTTTTGAGAGCTTTATCCAGACTCGACTTGAGCGTAGGGTCTTCGGTGTTCAGCTGTGCGTATTTAAGTATGTCTCGAGAAACCGACTCGTTGGTCTGCCAGCCTGAGTCTGTGTTAGCCAGACTTTCTGCGATGCCTATGTTGTATCGATAGGAGCCGGTAGGCATTGAACGTATCAATTCTGCTGTGGCGTCAGGGTTTTCATCCAGCAGGTTTGCAAGGTTTTTTCTGGCGGCTCTCCGAACAGGAGTGTTCTCTGAAGTTAATCCGATAACGACGTTGTCAATCTTTTTGTTGGTTTCGGATGATTGGTTTTTGGGTGGGGCGATGACTGATAAGTGGTTAACGTCAACTGAGAGCAGTTCATTGTTTTCATTGTTAACAACAAGTGCGGTTTTTTCGGTGGATGCAGGGGCTAGTATTCTTGCAGAAAAGTGCCACACCGCCGACTTTTCCCAAGACGAAATAGTCGCCTTGGCCGATTTACCGTTTTGGTTTAGCTCAGGGCCGGAGTTGACCATGAAGTCCGTTGAGCAGCCTTGGCAGGTTAACGTCGGCTCGGAAAGTATTGCGTCTGATGGAAGGTTGGTTGGGATTTCGATCATCAAGTCAATGATGGACGCTTTATTTTTTGGATCACATCCATCGTCACAGTTTGAAAGTGATGATGAGACGATTTGTTCAATTATGTACTCCTGGCCGACGGTGATACCGTTCTTTCCTGGTGTTCCACGAAAAATCGGGCGCAGGATAGTTTGTTGGCTACCGGGCGATGCCACGGTAATCGCTTGAGGGCGACCTGGAAGTTTAAATACAATTTCACCGAGATTGAGTTCAGCGTCCTGGATTTTTCCCATTGAGGGGTTTTGCTCTGGCACCATTAAAGGTACTGTGTTTTGTAGGAAATTAGCCAGCTCAGTGCCGGTTAAAAATCCGTCTCGGTTAGAGTCGGCTTCACTTCTAAGCCCTAAGAGTGCTTGGGTAAGAAGTACCGAAAATTGACTTTGAGCAGGAACTTCCTGATTCCCCGTTCCCGCGGTTAGAAATGCGCGGAGCGGCTTTTGTGCGATGTCTGAAAAGATAAATGTATAGGGTTGCGGCTCAGAAGATTCCGTACCACGAAGCGTCAAAATTGCGCCAGAGAAGCAACTGTCGAAGATGAATAATGCATGCTTGACTTCCAGGTCCTTGGCCCATGTTATGAATTGATTGAAACCCAGCGCTTTTGAGAAAAAAGAAGAGTCTTCAATTGAAGCTGGCGCATCTGTTGGCAGAATGTACCCTGTGTCGACACCCCTGACTTTTCTTGTTGCGCCATGTCCCGCGTAGTAAATGATAACTCTAGCGTTAGGATCTATATTTTGGACGGAGTGGACGAAACAATCGATGGTTGACCTTAGATTGGAACTATTCAGGTTGTAGTAAACCTGTGTCATGAATCCGTTTACTTCCAAGGCCGCCCGAAGATTGCGCATTTCAGGAGCAACACCGTCTAGCTTGGGAAGCTTTTCATACTCGGATTGGCCGATTATGAGGGCGTAGCTGTTGCTGTAAAGCTCGACTGCACGATCTTTATTGTCAAGTACGGATAGCTCAGATGGTTTAGGCGGTGGCGCTGTGACTTCATCGGGTGTGGGGCAGGCATGAGCAAGTGAAGCCACCACGCTTAATAGAATACCTATTGAAATTGGAATGGCATGAGGCGGATGGATGACCATTTCTATAATCCAATTAGAAGTCAGTGGTGACGTTGGGCAGTTCATAGGCGGGGCCAAGTTTCATAGTGTCAATAGTCTCGATATTTTTCTGGAACTCCTCTTTGCTTATATCTTTCGGAAAGCCGATAAAGGCGCCACCAATAGCCCGCGTTTGTTTGTAAAGTCCTTTTTCTATCGATGCAATATTTTTGTCTCGAACGTCTTTTTTCCACTTGCCTGGAGGGAGCATATAGCCAGTGTTGAGCATTTTCTGACCAGTGCTCCAGATGATTCCACAATCGCGTTTTCCTGCGGAAATTACGGGGCAGTTTTTAACTCCGCCGTATGAAAAAAAAGCATATCTATAAGCAAATCCCGAGTCGCCGGTAGTTCCTTTCCCTTGTGACGAAAAATATTTGAATCCGCGAACTTCGTCTGTGTAATGAGGCAGTATCTTCCCTTGCTCATCAATAAAGCCTAAAAACACGACTGCATGACCACTGCGATTAAGTCTGTTTATATTTACGAATGACCCTGGTTGCAAATCTTTGAACGGGACCCTTTTTCCGATTCCGAAGGTTTCAAACGCATCAGCAGTGCCATAGGAGTCAAGCTTCGGATCTACCCATATATGCGATCGAATATCCATTGGGCGCATTTTGTTCCAACCATCCACAGGGAGATAATCATATGGCGTTTTATCTTTCGTATCGTCAACGTACAGGTTGAGCGCAGTGATCATTATCTCGGCTACGGCGGCAACACACATGGTCATGGGGGCGGCAGACGCTTTGGCAAAACCATTCCCGTAAGGAATGTTATGCGTATAGGCTTTGTTGGCGTAACCCTGGCTTGGGTGCTCTTTGCTGATTTTCTCGACTGCTTTTAAGATGTAGGCATTGAAGTTTTCATCTTCTGCGTAGGCGCTCTCAAGAAAGAATAATATGCCGAGCGCGGCGGGGATGATGGCGATGGCTTTTATGTTGTTTTTCATGATATGCCTCCTGCATTTTATTCCAGATGCCGTCATGCGCTAACGTGGCTACCTTTGTGCCGGGGCTGCACATCACGACAGATTTCTGGATTGATAATAGCTTTGTGAAGCAGGTAGTATGAAAATTTTGATAATTTAATGCGATTAGCGTATCTGTTTATATAGTGTTTTATTTGTTGGGCTGCTGAGTGTTAAATTGGTAATACAATATGTGTAACTTGAGTGTTACAGCGCTTTGGCTATGGCCAGCAGTGTTAAAAATCAGAGGAGCAGGCCATGGCATCGCGGCGCGAATAATAGTCCGCGACACGCCCGTAGCCTGTCAGGTAGCTGATAGAAATATGGAAAAGCACTCTCAAGTATCAGTTGATGCTCGCCACCCTATGGGTTTGATTCCATTCGTCCAAGCACTGCTTGACGCCTTGTTTGTTTTCATAGTCTTGATCAATGGATTTACTTATTGATAAATTTTCTATTTTTGATAGCTTTCCAGTTCTGGCTTCTTTAAGGGTAAATTCCCGGTCTACTGAGGCAGTAATAAAATACGGACGTTTATCAATTATTTGCATATATCCAACTTGCTTGTAACCAACGTAGGTATGGCATATGGCCGAAGAGCTGTCTTTTAGCTTTAGATATCCCGAAACCGTCGAGACGCGAAAATCCCCATCTTGATCGTGAAAGGTTGCATTGGATGTAAGCACTTTTGATGATTGGCCTGTCGTAAGGTATCTCAAAAAATGCGTGTCCAGGTCGATAGCAGGCTGTATCTCGTCAACCAGTGACTTGAATGTCAACTGCTCTGCAGGCTTCTTCATGGCATAACCGAAACATTGTTCCAGCGTGCCTTGGCTGATTTTCCCAGGGTGGTTATTGAGTAGATAGGCTTCCTGGAGGCGCTGCATATCCGTGCCGTTGAGCTTGGATTGGTAAGAGCTTCTAAGATATGAACACTCATTTTTTATAACGCTGAAATCCCCACTGCTGAAGTTGATACCCTCTCTCGCGCGGCGATTCAAGAGGGTTTCTTGCGCACTCACCAAACTGTCCAGCTTGGTGTTCATGATGGCGCTGTAACTCTTTCCGTCGAGCAGAGAGTCCTTTACATCAAGGTATAGCTCCATGAGAACGAACCGCTTGGCGCCAATGGTCCCTTTTAGGGTAAGTTTGGTTTCCTGATTGCTGTCAGGTATCTGAAACGCCAAAGTATGATCATCATGGGTATTCATGGAAGATTCGAATACTTTATCAAAATAATCGCTTGCCTGTTTTGCAGCAGGCAAGACCAGCAGCGCACCAGTTGTAGCAGTAGCAGCAAAGAGTGACTTTCCAACCGTTAGCGCATTAGCAAGGGCGTCGACCTCGTTATCTGAGGCATATACAAGATTAAGTCTGTGTTCGTTACTTGCGCTGGCAGTCAGTTCGTAGCCTGCAATGTCTTTCTTTATAATATAGTCTTTTTTGCAGGTTCTGGTTTTTTGGTCATATTCCATTTTTAATACGGGTATGGAGTCATATGTTAAAACGACAAGTGTTTTGCCGTTCACTCCGACAACATTTCTCGCAAATGCATGTGCAAAGCTGTCTTCGCAAGCTCCTGGTAAATCTGATGTCAAAACGGTTATTTTTTGGTAGGACTCATTATTTATAGTCTGCCTGACGCTAAGTTCCGGGGTCAGCACCACTTCCTCGCGCTTATCCCAAAAAGCTGGAAATGCTATCGACGGAAAAGCGCATAAACCCATTGTTAGAGCTGCCACTGATCGCTTCATATAGCTTCCTACCTTGGAGGTTTAAAAGACAGTGATTCATCGTCCTGAATTCTATAGACGAGGGTGGCCATTTCAGCAAGTCAGCCCGCCATAAGAAGATTGGAATGCCAGCCCTCAAATTGAGTTTTTTATCGCCGGCTGATAGCACCCCTACGAATAGGGCATCTATGATTCACATAAAAACGCCACTCAATGAGTGGCGTTTTTATGCGCATTCGTTTTATTGGCCCGGCGCTGCCAACCACTCACTCACCACTTTCTGATAATTCCCAGTCACCTTGCTCAGATGCAACCACTGATCAACATACTGCTTCCACGCTACGTCATCCCGCGGCAGCAGATAAGCCTTCTCGCCATACTGGAAATACTGGCTCGGGTTCACCGCACACAACCCAGGCTTGAGTTTCTGCTGATACAGCGCCTCGGACGCATCGGTAATCATCACGTCGGCTTTCTTGTCCAGCAGCGCCTGGAACAGCGTCACATTGTCGTGCAGCAGCAACTGCGCCTTGGGCAGGAAGGCATGGACAAACGCTTCATTGGTGCCACCGGCCGGTTCAATCAGCCGCACTGCCGGCTGGTTGATCTGCTCGATGGTCTGGTAACGCGCCTGATCTTCGCAGCGCACCAACGGGACCTTGCCATCGACATCCAACGTGCTGCTGAAGAACGCTTTTTTCTGCCGCTCCAGCGTGACCGAAATCCCGCCCATCGCGATGTCGCATTTGCCCGCGAGCAGGTCGGGCATCAGGGTCTTCCAGGTGGTTTGCTCCCATTTCACCTTCGCGCCCAGGCTGTCAGCCAGCGAGCGGGCCATCGCGATGTCGATGCCTTCGTACTCGCCGTTTTCAGCCTTGTAGGTGTAGGGCTTGTAGTCCCCGGTGGTACAGACCGTCAGCACGCCTTGCTGCATGACGCTGTCCAGGTGCGAAGGGGTTTCCTGTGCCTGCGCGCCCAATGGCAAGGCGAGCAGTCCACAGAGGATCAGCGTGGTTTTTTTGTTGTTCATCGGTTCGGCGCTCACTTTCAAATCCTATGAGAGGTGCGCCGAGTATCGCTGAAAATTTCAATGGTTGGGGAGGGAAAGGCAGCCCAGACCTTGCAGGGTGGCTTCGACCGCTTGCTCCAACGGTGTGTGCGGCTCGGTTCCGAGCACCGCCAGCAAACGGCTGTTGTCCATGCGCAGCGGGGTTTGCCACAGGTAGCGCATCTCCAACAGTTCACGCAGGGTGGTCATGAACGGCGAGACCAGCCGCGCCAGCCACCACGGAAAGGGGCGCAGTTTCGCCTGCCCGCCATTACGTTCGACACAGCGCGCGATGGCGCTGGCGATCTGCGTGCCATCGGCGTCCCAATGCCCGTCCATATGGAAGGTAGAGAAGGGCGCCAATTGCCCCCGACGGTTGAGCAATTGCACGACGGTCTGCGCGACATCCGGCAAATACGACCACTGATGGCCAACGCCGGGATCGCTCGGCAAATTGATGCGTTTCACCGCTTGCCCAGGCTTGATCATCCCTTGGGAAAACCAACTGTTGCCGGCCTGCGGACCAAAGAAATCGCCAGCGCGCAGCACAATCGCCCGCGCGCCTTTTTGCGTTGCGGCGAGCAAACGTTGTTCGAGCTGGACGCGGATCTGGCCTTTGCGGGTCAGTGGGTGCTGCGGTGAATCTTCGGTCAACAGCGGGAAGGCGTCCGGGCCGAAGTTGTAGACCGTGCCGGGCAACACCACCGTGGCGCCTTCCTTCAGCGCGGCGGCGATGGTGTTGTCGATCATCGGCAGCACCCATTCATTCCAGCGACGATAGCCGGGTGGATTGACCCCGTGGATCAGCACGCTGCACCCCTGCGCGGCGCGCATCACGTCCTCGCGGTTCAGCGCATCGCCACGCAGATAGAGAATGCCCTCGCGGGTTTCGCTGCTTTGCGCGAGGCCGCGTTGCAGCGCCTGGACCTGCCATCCCGCGTCGCGCAACTGACGCGCCACTTCACCGCCGATGCCGCCCGTTGCACCCAGTACCAGAACTTTCTGCGCCATATCACGTTCTCCACAATTGAAATCCATTTTGGCGCCAGGCGCGGAATGAAAGAAATTGCGGAATATCAACCACTATCTATACATTTATGTATGACTAAAAATATCGGTTGGGAACTCTATCGAAGCTTTCTGGCGGTGCTGAGCCATGGCTCGCTGTCGGCGGCTGCGCGGGCGCTGGGCATTACCCAGCCCACGGTGGGTCGCCACGTTGCCGAACTGGAAGCCTCGTTTAAACAGACGTTATTCACGCGCTCAAGGACCGGCTTGATGCCGACCGAAGCCGCGTTGACCTTGCGCAGTTACGCCGAGGCCATGCACAGCAACGCGGCGGCGCTGGAGCGAGCAATGGCCGGGCAGGGCCAAACCACTGGCGGCACCGTGCGCATTACCGCCAGCGAAGTGATTGCCGTGGAAGTGCTGCCGCCCGCGATGGCACGACTGCGTCAGGCGCATCCGCAACTCACTATTGAACTGGTGGCCACCAACCGCGTGCAGGATTTGTTGCAACGCGAGGCCGACATCGCGGTGCGCATGACCGCGCCGAAACAGGAGCAACTCATCGCCCGCAGCGTCGGCAACGTCAAGATCGGGCTCCACGCCCGGGTCGACTATCTGCAGCAGTTCGGCACGCCGGCACTGCCGGCCGATCTGGTTGGGCACACCATGATCGGCTTCGACACGGAGACACCGTTCCTGCGCGCCGCCAGCAAACAAGTGCCCGGCTGGAGCCGTGAAGGCTTTGCCCTGCGCAGCGACAGCGACCTGGCGCAACTGGCCCTGATTCGGGCGGGCGCTGGCATTGGTTTTTGCCAGTCGGCCGTGGCCAGGCGCGACGCGAATCTGGTGCAGGTATTACCCGAACACCTGACCTTCCAGCTGGACGCCTGGGTCACCATGCACGAAGACCTGCGCAACAGCCCGCGCTGCAAGGTGGTGTTTGACGCCTTGGTCCAGTGTCTGCTGGCGCATACCGCTATTTGACCGCATATACCTTGCGCACATAGCGCGAGCTTTTCCACGCGCAGGGCGCACCTTGCGGCACGAACACGCTGTCGCCGGGGTTGACTGTCACGCTTGCGCCGTCGGGCGCGAGTAAAGTCACGCTGCCTTCGAGCAAGTGCATCAGTTCATTGAGCTTGTGCGCACGGCCATGGCGTTCGTAAGGCGTGGAGTCCCAGACGCCGACGCGCAGATCGGTCGCCTCGTCTTCAAAGGCATTGCGTGACCGGCATTGCGGTGTCGGGCCGATCAGGATTTGCGCTTGCGGTGCTGCCGAAGGCGAGAGCATTGCCAGTGGATCAAGCAGGGTCAGGCCGGGCGTCGGCACGGCGGTGGTCATGGCACAAAAGGCCCATTGCGTAGCCGCGTGCGCTTCGATCCGCAGCGTGGTCCCGCGACCGATCACCGCGCTGGCTCCCACGCCCAGTTCCAGCGTCTGGTCCGGGGTTTTCAGCTGCACATGGCCGGCGTGGACCACGAGCACTTCGGTGTGCGGAAAATCCTCGATATCCAGTACTTCGCCGGTATCCACAAGGCCCGCAGATACGCCGTCATTACCGGACCAGGCGACCCGGCGAGTCTCCATAAACGGATCGGTCGCACTCAACGGCAGCGTTTTGAACGGCGTGACAACGCGGCTGCCGTCGGCGCGCGCCAACAGCAGAACGGTAGGTTGGGACATACGAGTGACGCTCCATACAAATAAAGGTGTGGGGTGACGTGGGTTCGATCAGGCCGAGCGATCAGCCGATGGCTTGGGTGATCACGGCAAACTGGAGCACGCCGTCGGCTGCTTGCGGCGGGGTGCCACGGGCCATTTGTGCGACGGTGTCGATCTGTTTGAGGCCGGCGGTTTCCAGCCAGTCGCTCAGGCCGTTGTCCGCCGGAATGTCGATGCGTACGAAGGTGTCCGGGACCTGGGCCAACAACGTTGCGATCAGGTGTTGGGCCTGCTCCAGGTTTTCGGCAACCACCGGGCCGACGCCGCGACCACGGCCGTAGGGACGCAGCATGGCGAAGGCGCGCACCTGGCTGTCACGCTCGATGACCACGGCGTGCTCGATGACATCGAACAGGTCGCTGAGCACGGCGTGTCGATCCATTCCGGTGCTGGTGTTGGCCAGTTTCAGCACTCGGGCCTTATCGGCGTCACGCAGTGAGCGACAGGTTTCACCGTCAGCCAGCGGCGCAGGAGCGGGTGCTTGCGCCAGTCCTTGATGTTGCTGAATCCGCCCGAATTCCACAAAGCCCTGACTGACATACAGCGGCGCACCGGCGAGGGTCGCGTTCAATACTGGCGTGCGATTCTGGCAAGCATCCAGTGCCTGCTCCATCAACTGGCGACCGATGCCTTTGCCTTGATAGTCGTCGCTGACAATCACCAGGCCAATGGTGGCGAAATCCCCTTGAGGGCAGGTGAACGCCGTGCCGATCAGACGCTCGCCATCCAGCGCGACAAAGCCGTCGCTGATGCGCAGCACCATGGCCCAATCGTCCAGCCGATGGGGCCATTTCAGTTGCACGGACAAGGCATGGGCCGCCGGGAGATCGGCAGCAGTCATCGGGCGATAAACATAAGGGGCGGGCATGGCGAGTCTCCGTTAGCGGCCGGTTTCCCGGCGTGATGGTGCCTGTATCCCATCTGCGTAAACGCCTGACAAGAGGGCTCGGAACATTCGGCAGATTCCGCGAGGCTGAGGCCACAAGACCACACTTACTACTTAATTGCACGGCAAGGTCGGCAGCAAATGCTTGGGCTTTTTTTCTACGATGGAAGCCTGAATCAACGACTCGCCAGCCCTATTTTGGAGTGCTCCATGGATAGCTTCGATCCTCGTCTTATCGCTGTGCGCAGCGCTCACTTTATCGGCGGCCAATACCGCGACGCTCAACCCGGACTGGAGGTCGTGCGACCGTCAGACGGTCAGGTGTATGCCGAGTTGCCGATTGCCGATACCGACCTGGTGGATGAAGCCGTCAACAACGCGTGGCAGGCGTTCAACCGCAGCGATTGGGCCAGCCGGCCGCCCCGGGAGCGGGCGCGGGTCATGCGCCGTTGGGCTGACCTGATCGAAGCGGATGCCGAAATCCTCGCGCCACTGGAAGCCGTCGGTTCGACCCGCCCGCATAAAGATGTGATCGCCTGGGACATTCCTTATGTCGCCGAAGGCATTCGCTTTTTTGCTGAACTGGCGGACAAGCACGGCGGCCAGGTCGCGGCAACCCAGACCGACCGATTGGGCATGCAGATCGCCGAACCCTATGGCGTGATCGCAGCCATTGCGCCGTGGAATTTCCCGCTGAGCATGGCCTCCTGGAAAGTCGCCCCGGCGTTGGCCGCAGGCAATGCCGTGGTGCTCAAGCCTTCGGAACTGACACCATTCTCCAGTTTGCGCTTTGCCGAACTGGCATTGCAGGCCGGTGTTCCGGCGGGGATTTTCAACGTGGTGCAGGGCGATGGTCGCGTCACGGGTGACGCCTTGTGCCGTCATCCGCGAGTCGGCAAGGTGACCTTTACCGGGTCCACCGCGACCGGGTCGAGCATCATGTCCACGTGTGCGTTGGTGGGGCCGAAACCGGTAACGCTGGAACTCGGCGGCAAGAGTCCGCAACTGGTGTTCGCTGATGTACCGGACATCGCGAAAACCGCGCGCACCGTGGCGCTGGCCATCACCGGGAATGCCGGGCAGGTTTGCGTGTCCGGTTCGCGGCTGTTGATCCAGCGTTCGATCATGGAGCCGTTTATTGCGCAGTTGCAGGCGTACTTCGAAGCGCTGCGCCCCGGCCCGACCTGGTCGCCCGAGAGCACGCTGTCGCCGATCATTTCCCGGCTCCAGGCCAATCGCATCGACGGCATTGTCCAGCGCTCGCGCCAGGCCGGGGCCGAAGTGCTGACCGGCGGCGGATTGTTCGATGGGTTGGGCGGTGCTTACTACCAACCGACGTTGCTGGCCGGCCTCGACAACCAGAATCCGGCGGTCTGCGAAGAAATCTTCGGCCCGGTGCTGACGGTGCAGGCGTTCGATGACGAAGAGCAGGCGCTGAGCCTGGCCGCCCACGCCACCTATGGCCTGGCGGCGGGTGTGCACACCGCCGACATCAATCGCGCCTTGCGACTGGTGCGCAAGCTGGAGGCGGGGACGGTGTGGGTCAACCGTTACGGGCGCAGTAACGACTATATCCTGCCGACGGGCGGCTACAAGCGCTCGGGCATCGGCAAGGATTTGGGGCGTGAAGCGTTTGAAGCCAATTTGCGCTTCAAGAGCGTGCTGATCGATATCGTCCAATAACACCACATCCCCTGTGGCGAGGGAGCTTGCTCCCGCTGGGGTGCGAAGCGCCCCCAAAACCAGTCACCACATTTTTTCAGGTAATACGCATTCGCGGGTTTTGCGACCGCTTCGCAGTCGAACGGGAGCAAGCTCCCTCGCCACAGGTTATCGGTCAGCCATCTAACCGCATCTAAACGGGCGCCTTCTCAGGGAAGCGCCCGTTTTCATTCCGCCCGACGCAGTTTCTGCGGCCAATCGCGGCACAGGCCGGCCGCACAGGGCTATAAAGGTCCATAAGAGCGCACAAATACGGGGTTTGCCCAAGGCTGGAGCGGGCCGCAAAGTCTGCTGAGGGGGGTGGCTAAAACGGTGGTTTGTATCGAGCAGAGGTCGCTTTTAACGCCATCTGCTGATTTCACGGTGTTGTAATGACGGTGTGCTGCAGCGTTGCATCTGAGCCTTACCCACGACGCGAATGCCAGTCACGCCATGACCTCAACGAACTTCAGGACCGCACTCAATGAGCTTTCTTCGCCCCAAATTCATTACGTTCGACTGCTACGGTACGCTGACCAATTTCCACATGGGCACGATGACTCGCGAGCTTTTCGCCGATCGCGTCAAACCCGAGCAGATGGATCAGTTCGTCAAGGATTTCTCGGCCTATCGCCTGGACCAGGTCATGGGCGACTGGATGCCGTACGACGAAATTCTCAAGACCGCCCTGGCCCGGACCTGCAAGCGCTGGGGCATCGCCTACCGCGACGAAGGCCAGCTGTATTACGACGCCGTGCCGACCTGGGGTCCGCACCCGGACGTCCCGGCCGGCCTGTCGAAAATCGCCGACAAAATCCCCCTGGTGATTTTCTCCAACGCCAGCGACAGCCAGATCATGTCCAACGTCGACAAACTCGGCGCGCCGTTCCACAAGGTCTTCACCGCCGAGCAGGCCCAGGCCTACAAGCCGCGTCTGGCCGCGTTTGAGTACATGCTCGACAACCTCAACTGCGGCCCGGAAGACATCTTGCATGTGTCTTCCAGCTTCCGTTACGACCTGATGCCGGCCCATGACATGAAGATCAAGAACAAGGCCTTCGTCGCCCGTGGCCATGAAGTGCCGGGCAACGCGTTCTACGGCTACCAGCAGATCACCGATATCGGTGGGCTGGCTGCGTTGGTTGGTCTCTGAGTCTCTTAAGGCACAAGGGGTTAGACAATGGGCAGTGAATCCTACTGGCTCGACACCGCACCGGCCTTCACTGGTGCCCAGCTCGGCGGGTTGCCCGGGCAGGTCGACGTGGCCATCGTCGGTGGCGGTTTCACCGGTTTGGCGGCGGCTCGGGCGTTGGCCTTGAAGGGCGCCAGTGTGGTGGTGCTCGAAGCCGGGCGGGTGATCGGCGAAGCCTCGGGGCGCAACGGTGGCCAGTGCAACACCGGGGTGGCCCAGGATTACGCCGGGCTCAGCGCCAGCCTCGGTGCCGACAAGGCGCGAGCTTATTACCAGGCCTACGAAAGCGCGGTGCAGAGCGTGGTGTCGCTGGTGGAACAGGAGCAGATCGCCTGCGACCTGATCCGCAACGGCAAGCTCAAATTGGCCGCCAAGCCGCTGCACTACGAAGGCCTGGCGCGCACCTGCGAATTGATTCGCAAGGAAGTCGATGCCGAGGTCGAGTTGCTGTCCGCCGAGCAGACTCGTGCTGAAGTGAATTCGGCGCAGTTCCACGGTGGCTTGCTGCAACGCAACGGCGTGCAGATGCACGTCGGGCGCTTCGGTGTCGGGCTGGCCGAGGCTGCGGCGAGGCATGGCGCGCTGATCCACCAAGGCACGTCGGTGCTGGACTGGAAAGCCCGGGCGGGCGGCTATCAGGTCAACACCAGCAAGGGTTCGCTGCACGCGGGGCAGGTGTTGCTGGCGACCGGCGCCTGTCAGCACGGCGGTTTGGGCTGGTATCGGCGGCGGATCGTGCCGGTGGGCAGTTTCGTCATCGCTACCGAAGTGCTCTCAAAAGAGTTGATCGATCAACTGCTGCCAGGCCGCCGCGCCTATGTCACCAGCCGCATGATCGGCAACTACTTCCGCTTGACCCCGGACAACCGCCTGCTGTTCGGCGGCCGTGCCCGGTTTGCCATGTCCGACAGCGTCAATGACGCCAAAAGCGGCAAGGTGCTGCAAGCGGCGATGGTGCAGATGTTCCCGCAGTTGGCCAACGTGAAGATCGATTACTGCTGGGGCGGACTGGTGGACATGACCTCCGACCGACTCCCCCGGGCCGGCCAGCACGGCGGCATTTATCACTCCATGGGCTATAGCGGCCATGGGGTGCAGATGTCGGTACACATGGGCCAGGTCATGGCCCAGGTGATGGCTGGCAAGGTCGAGGCCAACCCCTGGCGCGAACTCGACTGGCCGGCGATCCCCGGGCATTTCGGCAAGCCGTGGTTCCTGCCGTTCGTGGGCGCTTATTACCGCTTCCAGGACTATTTGCATTGAGTTGATGTTGTGGCGTCACCGTCGTTTGCGTTTCAACGCCCCGGACAACCGGAGCCTTCTCCTTCTCGACAGGTACAACTGATATGACTGACAACAAGATCGACTCACCCCTGATTTCCGGCCAGGACAGCCTGCGCGTGTTCGAAGGCCTCAATCGTGGCATGTCGCGCCGTCACGCCCTGCAAATGCTCGGCGTGGCGGGTGTGGCCGCTGCGGGCGCCGGCAGCCTGTTCGGCGCGGCGGGCAAGCTGTTTGCCGAAGAGGCTGCGGCACCGGGCAAAGGCAAACCGGGCGGACGAATTCGCGTCGCCGGCATGTCCAGTTCCACCGCCGACACCCTCGACCCGGCCAAAGGCGCGCTGTCCACCGACTACGTGCGCCACTTCATGTTCTACAACGGCCTGACCCGTTTCGACACGCACCTGGTGCCGCAACTGGAACTGGCTGAACGCATCGACAACACCGACGCGACGCTGTGGACCATCACCCTGCGCAAGGACGTGACCTTCCACAACGGCAAGACCCTGAGCGCTGCGGATGTAGTGTTCTCACTGTCGCGGCACAAGGATCCGTTGACCGGCTCCAAAGTCATGCCATTGATGGAACAGTTCGCCGAGATCAAGGCCACCGGCACCAACGAAGTGCAGATCCGCCTCAGTGCGCCGAACGCCGAGCTGCCGTCGATCCTCGCTGTGTCGCACCTGCTGATCGTTCCCGAAGGCACCACCGACTTCAACGCCGGTATCGGCACCGGGCCGTTCAAGGTCAAGGAATTCAAACCGGGCGTGCGCTCGATTGCCGCGCGCAACACCGGCTACTGGAAACCGGGCCTGCCGTACCTCGACGAGATCGAGTTCATCGCCATTGGTGACGAAGCGTCGCGAGTCAACGCGCTGCTGTCCGGCGACGTGCACATGATCAACGAGGTCAACCCGCGTTCCACCACCCGGATCAAGGCCAGCGCCAAGCACCGGGTCGTCGATGCACCGTCGGGCAACTACACTGACTTGATCATTCGCCAGGATCAGATGCCGGGCAAAAGCGCGGAATTCACCCAGGCCATGAAGCACCTGATGGACCGCGAACAGATCAAATCCGCCGTATTCCGTGGCTTTGCCGTGGTCGGTAACGACCATCCGATTGCCCCCGGTTCGCGTTATTACAACGCCGACCTGCCGCAAACCGTCTACGACCCGGAAAAAGCCAAGTTCCTGCTGAAGAAGGCCGGTATGGAAAGCATCAGCATGCCGCTGGTGGCTTCCCCGGCAGCCACCGGATCGGTGGACATCGCCGTGCTGTTGCAGCAATCGGCGAAACAGGCCGGGCTCAAGCTCGACGTCAATCGCTTGCCGAGCGACGGCTACTGGTCCAACCACTGGATGAAGCACCCGCTGAGCTTCGGTAACATCAACCCGCGACCGAACGCCGACGTGATGTTCTCGCAGTTCTTCCAGTCGAAGGCGCCATGGAACGAGTCCGGTTGGCAGAACGACCAGTTCGACCAGCTGCTGATGCTCGCTCGCGGTGAAACCGACGACGCCAAGCGCAGCAAGATGTACGCGGACATGCAAACCCTGGTGCATGACCACTGCGGCATCGGCGTGCCGGTGTTCATCAGCAACATCGACGGCGTCGACCAGCGCATCAAAGGCTACGGCAGCAACCCGCTGGGCGGTTTCATGGGCTACATGTTCGCCGAACAGGTCTGGCTGGACGCTTGATGGATGGTCGAGTGGTACGTCAGGGACAGTGCAGGAGGGTAGGCGATGAATAGCAACACACTGTGGTTGATCGGCCGGCGCCTGGGCGCCGCGATCGTGACTTTGTTGATCGTGTCCATGGTCGTGTTTGCGATCACGGCGGTCTTGCCGGGGGACGCGGCGCAACAATCCCTCGGGCAGTTCGCCACGCCGGAACAGGTGGCGGCACTGCGCCTGAAACTGGGGCTCGACCAGCCCGGTGTGCTGCGTTACCTGCACTGGTTGATGAGCCTGCTCAGCGGCGACATGGGGTTGTCGGTGTCCAACGCGATGCCGGTCACCGACTTGATGGCGGGCCGGGTGCCGAACACCCTGATGCTGGCGGCCGCCACGGCGCTGGTGTCGGTGCCGGTGGCGTTGATTCTGGGCATCGGTTCGGCGATGGGCCGGGGCGGGCGCATCGACAGCTTCCTGAGCTTCTTCACCCTGGCCATGGTCGCCGTGCCGGAGTTTCTGGTGGCGACCCTGGCGGTGCTGATTTTCGCGGTGAACCTGGGCTGGTTGTCGGCGCTGTCCTACGCCAGCGACATCACCTCGCCGTGGCAATTCATGCGCACTTACGCCTTGCCGGTGATGACCCTGTGCTGCGTGATCGTCGCGCAAATGGCGCGCATGACCCGCGCCGCCGTCATCGATCAACTCGACAGCCCCTACGTGGAAATGGCCCGGCTCAAAGGCGTCAGCCCGATGCGCATCGTGCTGCGCCACGCCTTGCCCAACGCGATCGGGCCGATTGCCAACGCCATCGCCCTGAGCCTGTCGTACTTGCTGGGCGGGGTGGTGATTGTCGAGACGATCTTCAACTACCCCGGCATCGCCAGCCTGATGGTCGATGCCGTGACTAACCGCGACATGGCGCTGGTCCAGGCCTGCACCATGTTGTTTTGTACCGCGTACCTGGGGTTGGTGCTGATTGCCGACCTGTGCGCGATTCTGTCCAATCCGAGGCTGAGAAACCAATGAACAATCTCATTGTGAAATCGACGCCTGCGACCCCCGACCTGTCGGTTGGCAAGGTGTCCCATGGCCCGGCCTGGCTGGGTCTGATCGGGGCCGCGATGTGCGTGATCTGGTTGCTGGTGGCGATCTTCGGCCCGTGGCTGGCACCGCACCCGGTCGGTGAAGTGGTCTCCGACAATGTTTTCGACAGCATCAGTGCCCTTTACCCGTTTGGCACCGATTACCTTGGGCGCGACATGCTCAGCCGCGTTCTGGTCGGCGCGAAGTTTACTGTCGGCCTGGCGTTGATCGCCGCCGTGTTGGCCAGTGGTTTGGGCACCAGTTGTGCGCTGCTTTCAGTGGTGTCGCCGAAGTGGCTGGACGAAGTGATCAGTCGCTTGATGGACGCGTTTATCTCGATCCCGAGCAAGATGCTGGCGCTGATCATGGTCTCGGCCTTCGGCTCTTCGGTGACCTTGCTGATCTGCACCGCCGTGCTGAGTTTCACCCCCGGCGCCTTCCGCATCGCCCGCAGCATGGCGGTGAACATCGAAGCCCTGGAATACGTGCAAGTCGCCCGTACTCGTGGTGAACGCCGCTTGTACATCGCCTGCGTGGAAATCCTGCCGAACATGCTCAACCCGGTGCTGACCGACCTCGGCCTGCGCTTCGGTTTTATCGTGTTGCTGCTCAGCGGCATGAGCTTCCTGGGCCTGGGCGTGCAACCGCCGGACGCCGACCTCGGTTCGCTGGTGCGGGAAAACATCGGCGGCCTCAACCAGGGCGCGCCGGCCATCGTGATTCCGGCGCTGGCCATCGGCACGCTCACCATTGGTGTGAATCTGTTTATCGACAGACTGTCGTCCCGACGTAGTCGCCGTACGGGAGGTCATTGAGATGAGTGAATTGATTCGAGTCGAAGACCTGCGCGTAGTCGCCTGTGGCGAGCGTGGCGAGGTGGAAATCGTCAAGGGCGTGAGCTTCGCCCTGGAAAAAGGTGAAGTGCTGGCGTTGATCGGCGAGTCCGGTTCCGGCAAGACCACCATCGCCCTGGCACTGCTGGGCTATGCGCGGCGCGGTTGCCGGTTGTCTGGCGGCGTGGTGCAGGTGGGCGAGCACGACATGCTGGCACTCAGCGAAAAGGAATTGCAGGGCCTGCGCGGCAACCGGGTGTCGTACATCGCGCAAAGCGCGGCGGCGGCGTTCAACCCGGCGAAGAAGTTGATCGATCAAGTGGTGGAGGGCGCGTTGATCCACGGCCTCGGCAGCCGTGCGGTGCTCGAAGCCAAAGCCATTGAACTGTTTCGCGACCTGGCCTTGCCGGACCCGGACCGCATTGGCCAGCGATACCCGCACCAAGTTTCCGGCGGGCAACTGCAACGGGTGATGGCGGCCATGGCGCTGATCAGCGATCCATTGCTGGTGGTGCTCGACGAACCGACCACCGCCCTTGATGTCACCACCCAGATCGACGTGCTTCGCGCCTTTAAACGCGTGGTCCGGGAGCGTGGGGCGACGGCGGTCTACGTGTCCCATGACCTCGCCGTAGTGGCGCAGATGGCCGATCAAATCGTCGTGCTCAACGGCGGCCAGATCTTCGAGCAAAGCGCCACCGCGCCGCTGCTCAAAGGCCCGGCCCACGAATACACCCGCAGCCTGCTGGCCGCCGCGCGGCCCGACACGACGATTCGCCCACCCTGCGGCGTGGCGGAAGATACGCCGTTGCTGAACATCCAGGGCCTGACCGCCGGTTATGGCAACAAGAACATGCAAGGCATGCCGGCGATCCGCGTGCTGGAAGACATCGACCTGACCGTGCGCCGGGGCCAGGCCATCGGCGTGATTGGTGAGTCGGGTTCTGGCAAATCGACTCTGGCGCGGGTGGTGGCGGGATTGCTGACCCCGGCGTTGGGCGGACTGACCTTCGATGGTCAGCCGCTGGGCGGCAGCCTTTCCGAGCGCACCGACGAACAATTCCGCCGCATCCAGATGGTGTTCCAGAACGCCGACACCGCGCTCAACCCGATGCACAGCGTCAGCACCATTCTCAGCCGGCCGTTGAAGATGTATTTCGGCCTCAAGGGCGCTGCGTTGCGCGAGCGTATCGGCGAGTTGCTGGACCTGGTGCGCTTACCCCGAACCATGGCCGAACGTCGGCCGAATGAACTGTCCGGCGGGCAAAAGCAACGAGTCAACCTGGCCCGTGCCTTGGCGGCCAAACCGGATCTGATCCTCTGCGATGAAGTGACCTCGGCGCTGGACACGGTGGTGGGGGCGGCGATTCTCGAACTGCTACGTGACCTGCGCCAGGAGCTGGGGGTTTCCTATCTGTTTATCAGCCACGACATCTCCACGGTGCGGGCGCTGTGCGACGACATTGTGGTGATGTACAGCGGCCACAAGATCCAGGCCGGCACTCGGCAATCGTTTGCCCAGGCACCGTTCCATCCGTACACCGATTTGTTGATTCACTCGGTACCGGAGTTGCGTCAAGGCTGGCTGGAAAACTGCGGCACCACCTGCGGTGAGCTGCCGCCGATTGGTCCCAAAGCGAACGTGCCGGAACTCTGCACCTTCCTCAGCCGTTGCCCGGTGCGGGTCGATGGCCTGTGCAATCGCACCGCGCCAAACCGCCGGATCATCGACGGTGGCAGTGAAATCCTCTGCCACCACGACAGCGCCGAACTGCTGAAAACCCAGCAGGACTTGATCACCATGAGCCAGGGAGCCTATGCATGAAGGGGCGTTTTGTGAGGCTGGCCGAGCAGGGCCGGCCGACCGTCAGCTTAAAGGTGGACGGCGCCGCCATCGAGGCGTTGCAGGGCGACACCTTGATGGTGGCGTTGCTGACCCAGGGCAACGCGTTGCGCCAATCGGAGTTCGATTCCGGCCGGCGCGCCGGGTTTTGCCTGATGGGCGCGTGCCAGGATTGCTGGGTCTGGACTCGCAGCGGCGAGCGTTTGCGCGCCTGTTCGAATGAAGTCCGCGAAGGCCTGGACATCGTCACCACACAACCGGAGGCGATATGGCCACTGCACGGATAGTCATCGTTGGCGCCGGGCCGGCGGGTATTCGCTGTGCCGAGACGTTGCTGGCGGCGGGTTTCAAACCGATTTTGATCGATGAAAATCGCCGGGATGGCGGGCAGATTTATCGTCGACAGCCGCAAGGGTTTACCCGTAATTACGCCACGCTGTATGGCACCGAAGCGCATAAGGCCCGGGACCTGCACGACAGTTTTGATCGACTGCGCGGTGCTATTGATTACCGCCCGGACACGCTGGTGTGGAACCTGACGCCGGGGCAGTTGTGCTGCGTCAAGCAGGGCAAGCACACGACGGTGGATTACGACGCGCTGATCCTCTGCACCGGCGCCACTGACCGCTTGATGCCGATTGAAGGCTGGCAGTTGGCAGGCACCTACAGCCTCGGTGGGGCGCAGATTGCGCTCAAGTCCCAGGCGGTTTCCATTGGTCATCGCGTGGTGTTTATGGGCAGCGGGCCGTTGCTGTATCTGGTCGCCAGCCAGTATGTGAAGGCCGGTGCGAACGTGGCGGGGGTGCTCGATACGTCGCCGCTGAGCAAGCGCATCGGTGCCTTGCCGAAACTGTTGGCACGTCCCGGATTGTTGTTCACTGGAATGAAACTGTTGGCGCAGTTGTATCGGGCGAAGATTCCAGTGCACTTGGGTATTCAGCCTTTGCAAGTACTTGGCGACGCGAGCAGCGGCGTAAGCGGCGTGCGCGTACGAACCGCAAAAGGTGAAACGTTGAATGTGGAATGCGATGCCGTGGCGCTGGGGTATCACCTGCGCCCGGAAACCCAACTGGCGGACCTGGCCGGTTGCCGCATGCGCTTCGACGAAGCGTCCGGCCAATGGTGGCTGGCGGTGGATGAGGAAGGCCGGACCTCGGTCAGCGGTGTCTACGCCGCCGGTGACGGTTCGAAGATTCGCGGCGCGGATGCCGCTGAACACGCCGGTCGCCTGGTGGCCATGGCGCTGCTGGAAGACCTGCACCAGCCAGTGAACGCCGGATTACGCGACGAAACACGCCAGGCGTTGGCGGTGATGGACCAGTTCCGCCTCGGCCTGGCCCAGGCCTTTCCCTGGCCTGCCGAACAAGCCAAAGCCTTGCCCGACACCGCCATCGTTTGTCGTTGCGAGATGATCAGCGCCGGTGAGTTACGTGCGGTCGTCAGCGAGAAGGGCGCCTGCGAAGTCAATCGGGCCAAGGCCTTCAGCCGGGTCGGCATGGGTCGCTGCCAGGGTCGTTATTGCTCCCAGGCCGGGGCTGAAGTGATCGCGGCAGCGGCAGGTGTCAGCGTGCAACAGGTCGGCCGTCAACGCGGACAAGCACCGGTCAAACCGCTTTCGATGCTCACCGAGGAGGTGTCGCCATGACCGTACAGAAAGCCGATGTGGTGATTGTCGGTGGCGGCCTGATGGGCTCGGCGGCGGCGTTTTTCCTGCGCAAGCGCGGGCAGTCAGTGATCCTGCTGGAGCGCGACCAGATTGGTCAGTACGCCAGCGGCGTGAACTTCGGCAACGTCCGGCGTCAGGGGCGTTATCTCGGGCAACTGGAATTGGCGAATCGCTCCTGGGCGTTGTGGAAGCGCTTGCCGGAATTGATCGACGATGACCTGGAATTCATCGCCAGCGGGCACATGCGTGTGTGTTATCGCGAAGATGAAATTGCCGAGCTTGAGGCTTACGCCGCTGCTCCCGAAGCCGCGCAATTGGACCTGAAAATTTATCGCGGCGCCGAGTTGCGCCAGCGTTTCCCGTTTCTGGGGCCGGATGTGAAGGGCGGCTCCTACGCGCCTCACGATGGCCACGCGAATCCGCGTCTGGCGGCCCCGGCATTTGCCCGCGCGGCACGGCGACTCGGCGCGCAGATCGAGGAACAGACTGAAGTGGCCGAGGTGCAGAAGGTGGGGGGCGAGTTCAGCGTCACCACCACTGACGGTCGCCAGTTCAGCGCCGCACAACTATTGATTACCGCTGGAGCCTGGGGGCAGAAGCTGTCCCGACAATTCGGCGAACCGGTGCCGCTGGACACCCACGGCCCGCAAATGGCCGTGACCGAACCGGTGCCCTACGCCTTGCCGACGGTGATCGGCGTCTACACCAAGATCCCAGAAGAAGTGATCTACTTCCGCCAGATCCCCCGAGGCAACATCGTTATCGGCGGCGGCTATCGCAGCAAACCGGACATGCTCAATCGCCGGGCCTATGTCGAGCCGCGCAGCATCCTTAACCAGATGGATCAGATGCGCCGTCTGCTGCCGGGTGTCGGTAACCTCAACATCATCCGCGTCTGGAGTGGCATCGAAGGTTATCTGCCGGATTCCTTGCCGATCATGGGCCCGAGCGGTACGGTCGATGGCTTGTTCTACGCGTTCGGCTTCTGCGGCCATGGCTTCCAACTCGGCCCCGGCGTCGGCGATGTCATGGCAGAACTGATCAGCACCGGCAGCACCAGCACTTCGATTGAGCCGTTCTCCATTCGCCGGTTCGCCCATTTAGCCGAGCAACGGAGCAAGGCCTCATGAAACCCCGTGTACTGGACATTCTCAAACGCCTGATGGCCTTCGACACCGTCTCTTCGGAGTCGAACATGGCCCTCATTGAATACGTGCGCGACCTGCTGCTGAGCAAGGGCATTGAGTCGCTGATCGTCAAGGATGAAACCGGCAAGAAAGCCAACCTGTTCGCCAGCACCGGCCCGAAAGAGCTGCCGGGGATTCTGCTATCCGGGCATACCGACGTGGTGCCGGCGGCGGGGCAGGCCTGGACTGTGCCACCGTTCCAGGCGACGGTGCAGGACGGCAAGATCTACGGGCGCGGCAGTTGCGACATGAAAGGCTTCATCGCCCTGGCCATCGACGCGATGCTCGACGCCGCCGACCATTCCCTGAGCCGACCGCTGCAACTGGCGCTATCCCATGACGAAGAGACCGGTTGTGTCGGCGTGCGCCGCTTGCTCGACGTGCTGCACTTGACGCCGGTGCGGCCGTTTTTGTGCCTGATCGGCGAACCGACCAACATGCAGTTCGTGCTCGGGCACAAGGGCAAGGGCTCGTATCGCACCTATTGCCGGGGCCTGGAGGCGCATTCTTCGTTGGCGCCACGTTCGGTCAATGCAATTCACGTGGCCTGCGACTTCATCGCGGCGCTGCGGCAGAGCCAGCAGCAACTGCAAGAGCAGGGCGCCCAGGATGCCGACTACGACGTGCCTTACAGCACCGTGCATGTCGGGCAGATCGGCGGCGGCCGGGCGCTGAACATCGTGCCGAACCTCTGCACCCTGGACTTCGAAGTGCGCAATCTGCCGGCGGACAATCTGGATCAGTTCCTGGAGCAGATGCAGGAACGCGCCGAACTGATCGTGCGCGAGGCGCGGTTGTTGTCGAGCGTGGCGGCGATCGAGATTGAAACCCTCAACGTCTATCCCGGCCTCGATACCCATCCGAGTGTTGAAGCGGTGCGTTTTCTTAAAAACTTCGCTGCACCGGATACCGGCACCGCCAAGGTGTCGTTCGGCACTGAGGGCGGTTTGTTCAAGCAACGTCTGGATGTGCCGGTGGTGGTCTGCGGACCCGGCTCGATTGAACAGGCGCACAAGCCGGACGAATTTATCGAGATCAGCCAGATGGAGGCCGGGGAGCGGTTTCTTGAAGGTTTGCTCGGTTCCCTGAAGTTGTGATCATCATTCCCACGCTGCGCGTGGGAACGATCATCTGCCGTTCCACCGCCAATTTCAGCATCCGACACTGTCCTCAAATCGCTTTCAGCATCCTCCGCCGCCACACCGCCATAGACTTGAGCATGTCTCGGATCAGGACTCGACCATGCTCAAGAATCGTTTGAAAGACCCCAGCCTGTTGGCAGAACTCGCTTATGTGGACGGGCAGTGGATCGGCGCCGACAACGCCGCAACCCTGGACGTCATCGACCCCGCCAGCGGCCAATTGCTCGCCCGCGTCCCGGCCATGCAAGGGGCGCAAACCCGGCGCGCCATCGAGGCCGCCGACAAAGCCTGGCCAGCCTGGCGCGCACGTCCGGCGGCGGAACGTGCGGCGCTGCTGGAACGTTGGTATCAGGCCATGATCGACAACCTCGACGACCTGGCGCTGATCATGACTTGTGAACAGGGCAAGCCGCTGAACGAGGCCAAAGGTGAAATCCGCTACGGTGCCGGTTTCGTCAAATGGTTCGCTGAAGAAGCCCGGCGGGTCTACGGCGAAACCATGCCGGCCCCCAGTGGCGACCGCCGATTGCTGACGCTCAAACAACCGGTGGGCGTCTGCGCCGCGATCACCCCGTGGAACTTCCCCAACGCGATGATCACCCGAAAATGCGCGCCGGCATTGGCGGCGGGTTGCCCGATCATCGTCAAGCCCTCGGACCTGACGCCGCTCTCGGCCCTCGCTCTGGCGGTACTGGCGGAGCGAGTGGGTATTCCGCCCGGTGTCTTCAACGTGCTGACCGGTATGCCCGCCGGCATCGGTGAAGAGCTGACCAGCAACCCGACCGTGCGCAAGATTTCCTTCACCGGATCAACCGCTGTCGGCCGCTTGCTGATGCGCCAGAGCGCCGAGCACATCAAGCGCTTGAGCCTGGAGCTGGGTGGCAACGCGCCATTCATTGTCTTCGACGATGCAGACCTGGAGCAGGCCGTAGCCGGGATCATGCTCAGCAAATTCCGTAACGCCGGGCAAACCTGCGTCTGCGCCAACCGGATTCTGGTGCAGGACGGCATCTATGAACGCTTTGCCCAACGTTTGGTGGAGGAGGTCGGCAAGCTCAAGGTCGGCAACGGCCTCGACGCTGACGTCACCATTGGCCCGCTGATCAATCCGGCAGCGGTCAACAAAGTCGCCCGACACATCGACGATGCCCTGAGCCAGGGCGCGACACTGCTCTGTGGCGGTATTCCCGAGGGCGACAACCAGTTCGTGCAGCCCACGGTGCTCGGCGATACCCACGCCGGCATGCTGCTGGCCAACGAAGAAACCTTCGGCCCGGTCGCGCCATTGATGCGTTTTACCTCTGAGGCCGAAGCCCTCGCGCTGGCCAATGCCACGCCTTACGGTCTGGGCGCCTACTATTTCACCCAGGACCTGCGCCGCTCATGGCGTTTTGGCGAGGCGCTGGAGTTCGGCATGGTCGGCCTCAACACCGGGATCATTTCCATGGAAGTCGCGCCGTTCGGCGGTATCAAGCAATCGGGCCTGGGCCGCGAAGGCAGCAAATACGGTCTGGATGAATACCTTGAAGTCAAAGCCTTCCACATCGGCGGGCTGTAATTCACAGACATTGGGGAGGCACGATTGATGAGCAAGACATTCAGAATCGCCGCGATTGCCGGCGATGGTATTGGCAAGGAAGTGCTGCCGGAAGGCCTGCGGGTGCTGGAGCAGGCGGCGAAGAAATGGCAGCTCGATTTGCACATCGAAGTGCTCGACTGGGCGCACTGCGATTACTACCTGGAACACGGGCAGATGATGCCCGACGACTGGTTCGAACAGCTCAAGGGTTTTGATGCGATCTACTTCGGCGCCGTGGGCTGGCCGGACAAGGTGCCGGACCACATTTCCCTGTGGGGCTCGCTGCTGAAATTCCGCCGCGACTTCGACCAGTACGTGAACATCCGCCCGGTGCGGCTGTTTCCGGGTGTGCCGTGCCCGTTGGCCGGACGCAAGCCGGGAGACATCGATTTCGTGGTGATTCGCGAGAACACCGAGGGCGAGTATTCCTCGGTCGGCGGCAAAATGTTCGAAGGCACCGAACATGAGTTCGTGCTGCAAGAGTCGGTGTTCACCCGCCGTGGCGTCGACCGGATTCTAAAATTCGCCTTCGAACTGGCCCAGACCCGGCCGCGCAAACGGCTCACGGCAGCGACCAAATCCAACGGAATTTCCATCAGCATGCCGTACTGGGACGAGCGCACGGCGTTGATGGCGGCGAACTACCCGCAGATCACTTGGGACAAGCAGCACATCGACATTCTGTGCGCGCGGTTTGTGCTGCAACCGGATCGGTTTGATGTGGTGGTGGCGTCGAATCTGTTTGGCGACATTCTTTCCGACCTGGGGCCAGCGTGTGCCGGGACTATCGGGATTGCGCCTTCGGCCAACCTTGATCCGGAGCGGCGCTTTCCGTCGCTGTTTGAGCCGGTGCATGGCTCGGCGCCGGATATCTATGGGCAGAACATCGCCAACCCGATTGCGATGATCTGGTCCGGGGCGTTGATGCTCGACTTCCTCGGCAATGGCGACGAGCGCTATCGCGCGGCCCACGATGGAATTCTGCAAGCCATCGAACGTGTGATTGCCGATGGGCCGATCACACCGGATCTGGGCGGGAAGGGCTCGACCCAAGACGTCGGCAAAGCCATCGCCGAGCGCCTTTGAATGATCGTTCCCACGCGGAGCGTGGGAACGATCTATCTACCTCTAATAACCCTGGGTGCGGTCGATCTGGCCCACCATCGGCGCCCCCCGCTCAAACCGCCGAATATTCTCCAACAACACCCCAAACGCACTCTCCGGCTGAGTCATCGCGGCAATATGCGGCGTCAGCAAAATCTGCGGATGCACCCAGAACGGATGATCCGCCGGCGCCGGTTCTTCCTGCAGCACATCCAGCACCGCGCCACTAAGTTGCCCACTGTCCAACGCTTGCAGCAGATCACCTTCCACCAGATGCCCGCCACGACCCATATTGATCAATGCCGCGCCATGGGGCAGTTGCCGAAACAGCTCACGATCAAGAATCCCCTGAGTCTGTTCAGTCAGCGGCAACACGCACAACAAAATATCGCACTGGCTGAGAAACGCCGGCAGTTGCTCGCGGCCGGCAAAGCAATCCACGCCCGCCACCTGATGCGCACTGCGCGCCCAACCCTTCAGCGCAAACCCCAACGGCTGCAATGTCGCCAGAATCTGCTGCGCTTGCGCACCCAGTCCCATCACACCCACCCGACGTTTGCTCGCCGGTTGCAGCAGATGCGCCTGCCAACACCGCGCCATCTGCTGCTGCCGATAACGCAGCATGTCGCGATGCAGGCTCAGCACGGCAAAACTGGCGTACTCACACATGCCACGGGTGATGCCCGGATCGAGCAAACGCACCACCGGCAAACTTTCAGGCAAACGGCTGTGATCCAGTTGATCAACCCCGGCAGACAGCGCAAACAGCACCTTCAGATTCGGGAGCAAAGCCTCCAAATCATCCGGCGCCTGCCATGCAGCCAGGTATTCAATCTCGGACGGATCGCCTATGTCCGGCCAGGCGCGCCATTCGATATCCGGGGCGTGTTCGGCGAACAGCGCTTGCCACTGTTCGCCGCGCACAGGGTCAGCTTTATAAAGCAGGGCCATGGGCAATTCCTGAATGGGTAAAGGTACTTTCATCATCGCCCAACGCCAGCGCAGGATCTGTCGAAAGGGCCGGGTTAAACGGCTTGCGTCATGTTGTATCGGTGAAGTGGCGGCAGATTCGGCGGGCTGAAGGAATCTGCCGTTTGGCAGGGTGAAAACAGTCGATCCGAATTTCTCAGGGGCCAAGTTCGGCGTAGTTCGTTTCGCCCAAGCCTTAATCTGGACAGCATCGCAACCACCTCCCGGTTGCCGGACTCACGATGGGAAATGCCATGAATAGCAAAGTCGACGACACCCCTCATTTGCTCCGTCAGCGCGATCAATTCGTGCCGCGTGGCCTGGTTACCGCTCACCCGTTGGTGATCGATCGCGCCCAAGGTGCCGAGTTGTGGGACGTGGACGGCAAGCGTTACCTGGATTTTGTCGGCGGCATCGGTGTGTTGAACATCGGTCACAACCATCCGAAAGTGGTTGCGGCGGTGCAGGCGCAATTGCAGAAGGTTTCCCACGCCTGTTTCCAGGTGGTGGCCTACCAACCTTATCTGGATCTGGCCCAGCGCCTGTGCGAAATGATCGGCGGTAAAGAAGCCTATAAAGCGGCGTTCTTCACCTCCGGCGCCGAGGCCGTGGAGAACGCGGTGAAGATCGCCCGGGCGCACACCAATCGTTCGGCAGTGATTGCCTTTCGCGGTGGCTTCCACGGTCGTACCTTGCTTGGCACTACGCTGACCGGCATGAGCCAACCGTACAAGCAGAACTTCGGGCCGTTCGCGCCGGAGGTGTTTCACACGCCGTATCCGAATGCTTATCGCGGGGTTACCAGCGACATGGCGCTCAAGGCGCTGGACGAATTGCTCGCAACCCAAGTTGCGCCAGAGCGGGTCGCCGCGATCATTATCGAACCCGTGCAAGGCGACGGCGGTTTCCTTTCGGCACCTGTCGAGTTCCTCAAGGGCCTGCGCGTACTGACTGAGAAGCACGGCATTGTGCTGATTCTGGATGAAATCCAGACCGGCTTCGGCCGCACCGGCAAGTGGTTCGGTTTCCAGCACGCCGGCATCCAGCCTGACCTGGTGACGGTCGCCAAGAGCCTGGCCGGTGGCCTGCCGCTGTCGGGTGTGGTCGGCAAGGCCGGGATCATGGATGCACCGTTGCCCGGTGGCCTCGGCGGCACCTATGGCGGCAATGCGTTGTCTTGCGCGGCAGCACTGGCGGTCATCGATGCCTTCGAGGAAGAACAGCTGCTGGCGCGGGGCGAAGCCTTGGGCGAGCGACTGCGCCAGGGACTGTTGCGCTTGCAAGCCCGTCACCCACAAATCGGCGACGTGCGCGGCACCGGGTTCATGCTCGCCATCGAGCTGATCAAGCACGACGAAGCCCGCACCCCGGACGCAGACCTGAATCAGCGGCTGATCGACGAGGCGCGCAAGGGCGGTTTGCTGGTGATCAAGTGCGGTGTGTACCGCAACGTGTTGCGCTTCCTCGCACCGCTCGTGGCCACCGAAGCACAGGTCGACGAAGCGCTGCAGATTCTCGAAGCCGCTTTGGCACGCGTCTTGAACTGAGCTCCAGTCAGCTCGTGGCTATGCTGCAAGGCATCGTCCGTGAGCGTTTATGGAGCATGGATGGATGAAATGCATCATCGGAGGCTTTGCACACCATGGGGCTGACTGATTATCGAGCGCTGCTCATCGATTGCGATGAAGTCCTGGTCGACCGCGACTCGGGGGTCTGGGCTGCGTTGCAACCGCTGCTCGACAGCCGGGGCGGGCACCCGGATAAGGAACAGGTGCTGGGCGAATACAGCGAGGTGGTGCGCGCACTGTATCCGCGCTTCGGTGAGCTAGGCTTCAGTGGACTGCTGTGTTTCGCCCATCGGCAGTTGGCCGAACGCTGGGGCTTGAAAGCCAGTTGGGAGGAGGGCATGAGCTTCGCCCGTTCGGTGGCGAGCTGGTCGCTGTTCGAGGACGCGCCGGGGGCGATGTTGTACCTGCGCAAGTTCTATCGCTTGTTGGTGCAGGGGGATCGGGATGCTGAGGATCGCGGGTTACTCTGCGAGCGGTTGGGGATCATGGCCGACGATTTCGTCTCGCTGGCCAGCGACCCGTTGCAGGACCCGGATTGGCTGCTGGCGAACGCGCTTAAACCCGGCGAAATCCTGCAAGTGACCCGACCTTCAGCCAGTCCTCAGACGAGCAGCGATGTGTGCTTGATCTGCCGTGGTCGGGCCAAACACCCGACACCGTGCGCAGCGGATTACTGCATCAACAGCATGGCGGATCTGGTGGCACAGCATCAGCTGTCTTTACGGCGCTGATTTTGCTAGAAGATTGTCTTACAAACGGCAGTCACGAGGTACGCAATGGAAGGTTTAGTCAAACTGGACCGGATCGACATCAGTATTTTGGTCGAGCTGCAAAAGGACGGGCGCATGACCAACGTCAGCCTCGCCGATGCCGTGGGATTGTCGGCCAGCCCTTGCCTGCAACGGGTCAAGCGGCTGGAATCGGCCGGGTATATTTCCAGCTACAAGGCGCACCTGAACCTGGCGAAAATCACCGATTCGGTGACCGTCTTCACCGAAATCACCCTGAGCGACCACAAGCGCGAAGACTTCGCCAAGTTCGAGTCCAACATTCGCCTGGTGGATGAAGTGCTCGAATGCCACTTGATCAGCGGTGGCTACGACTACCTGGTGCGCTTCATGACCCGCAGCATCCAGCACTATCAGGAAGTGATCGAAAGTCTGCTGGACAAGAACATCGGCATCTCCAAGTACTTCAGCTATATCGTGATCAAATCTCCCGTGCTCAAGGACGGCGTGCCGCTGCGCAAGCTGTTGCGGCACTGAAACCTCCCCCAATACAAACCTGTGGCGAGGGGGCAAACCCCCTCGCCACAGGGTATTGATGCACCGCGTTTGGACATTCCCCCGCTGGATCCCCGCAACCCGCCTCATCCTGGCGCAAGCCGCATAAACCGCTGTTTCCCCCCACAAAAACAGTCACCGATGGCCCTGCATGCGCTGATTTCAGAGAAAAGCGCAAAAGTCTCTGCGCTGTAATGCGTACAGAGAGAGGGGCGCGGTTTGTGAAGTCGCTGGTTTCCAGGCAGCTTTTGCGAATCGCTGAAAAACACCAATCGGAGCCAAAAAAATGCGAATGAGCAACGCAAAAGCACTGTTGGGTTACGGCGCCTTCCTGCTGGCTGGCAGCAGCGAGGCGCATCAGATCTGGTACGAACAGCCACCGGGGCAACCCTTGGCGTTGTACTACGGGGAATATGACAAGAACATACTGGAAGTCACGCCGGGCGGGATGGACCGGTTCCAGCAACTCAAGGCTTGGTCGATTGGCAACAATTCGAAACCATTGAATCTGACCTTGCAGCGCCAGGCTTTTTCGGTAGCCCATCATGCGGCGGGCGATGACTCGCTTCTCGCCCAAGATCCGCATTATCCGATCTTCGACCTGCATGAAGCCGACAAATCCCTGAAAACGTATTGGACGCCAGCGACCCGTTGGGTCGGCGATTTGCGTGCCCGAACCCCGGAACTGACCCTGGACATCGTGCCGACCGGCCTCGTCGATGGCAACAAGGCGCAATTCCAAGTGTACTATTCGCAAAAACCGCTGGCGGGTCAGGACGTTATGCTGGAAACCGGTTCCGGTGAAGTCTTCACCCAGCGCACCGATGCGGCGGGCAGAGTCAGCTTCGAGTTGCCCTGGCAGGGCACGTATGTGGTGGCCGTCGAATACAAGGACCGCACGCCGGGTGAACGGGTCAGTCCGCAAGGCAAGACCGAGCCCTACGACCTGAAGAGCTTCAGCTCGACGCTGTCGTTCTATCGAGCCCAGGGCACGCCGCCATTGCCGCGGGCACCGTCGCAGCTGCCGGCCTCCGAAGTCGCCCGGTTGAAGAAACAGGCCTGATCCACCGCCCCCACAGGAGTCACCACTATGTCCCAATCTTCAGGATTGGCCGGGCAGGCGGGAAGTGTTTCCGCTGCGCTGGCCGCCCCCGCTGTAAAAGCCAACACCCGGATGCTGGCGATCGATGCCCTGCGCGGTTTCGTCATGCTGTTGATGCTGATCGACCACGTGCGCGAAACCTTTCTGCTGCACCGTCAGGTCACCGACCCCATCGACGCCTTGAGCGTCACGCCGGACCTGTACTTCACCCGCATGCTCAGCGAAATCTGTGCCCCGGTGTTCATCTTCCTCACCGGCCTGTCGGCCTGGCTCTACAGCCAGAAACACACCGCCAGCGAAACCTCGGTGTTCCTGCTCAAGCGTGGATTCTTCCTGGTGTTTCTGGAGATCACCTTCGTCTGCTTCGCCTGGAACGCCGAGTTCCCGCCCAAGACCCTGTGGCTGCAAGTGATCTGGTGCATCGGCATCTGCATGATCGTGCTCGCCGGGTTGCTGCACTTCAAACGCGGCTGGTTGATTGTGTTGGGGCTGGTCATCGTCGCCGGGCACAACCTGTTCGATAACGTCGTCGTCGGGCCGGAGTCGCCGTTCTATGTGCCGTGGTCGATCCTGCATCAGAAGGTGTTTATCGACATCACCGAGTTCACCCGGGCGCGCACGACCTATCCGGTACTGCCGTGGATTGGTGTGATTCTGCTGGGCTGGGGGATCGGGCCGTGGTTCGGCAAGGACATGGAACCGGCGGAGCGGATTTCCCGCCTGGTCAAACTCGGCGCCGGTCTGCTGGTGGCGTTCGTGTTCATCCGTTACCTGAACGTCTACGGCGAGAAGCCGTGGGTGCAGACCGGTGATTCGTTGCGCACCTTCATGAGCTTCATGAGCGCGAAAAAGTATCCGCCGTCGTTGATGTTCCTGATGCCGACCCTTGGTCTCGGGCTGCTGTTGCTGGCGTTGTTCGAGAAGCTGCAGGATCGCTGGTCCACCGCGACACTGGCGATCTACGGTGGGGCGCCGATGTTTTTCTATTTGCTGCACCTATACGTGCTCAAAGCCATGTACCTGGTGGCTGTCGCGATTTGGGGTGCCAATCAGGGCGCGTATTACGGTTTCGACAACCTGCCCACGGTGTGGCTGTGGAGCGTGATCCTCGGCGTGTTGCTGTTCTTCCCGACGCGCTGGTTCGCCAGCCTCAAACAGCGCCGTCGCGACATCGCGATCCTCAAATACCTCTGAGTTGCCCAATGGTGTCCCCCGTTTGGCGGGACACCTTGCAGACCCCGAATGCTGTGGAGTTGCCCTGTGAAAACCCTATCGACACACACCCTGCTATTGGCATTGGGTGGGCAGTCCTTGCTCGCCCTGGCTTCGGAACAAGACAACGCCAAAGGCTTTGTCGAAGACAGCCAGTGGAGCCTGCTCAACCGTAGCGTCTACGACCGCCGCGACTATGAACACGGCGCGCTGAGCAACGGCGCACGCAATGCCTACAAACCCCGCGCCCAACGTAGCGACCTCGCCGAGGAATGGGCCTACGGCCTGATGGCCGATTTCACCTCCGGCTACACCCCTGGTACCGTGGGTTTTGGCCTCGACGCCCATGTGTATTCCGGCTGGAAACTGGACAGCGGAGGCGGGCGGGCCGGCAAGGCGCGGTTGCTCGGCGTGGACAACGACGGTCACCCCAAGGATGAATTCAGTCGTGGGGGCGCCGTGGCCAAGCTGCGCTTTTCTTCCACCGAACTGCGTTACGGCGAGCAACGGGTGAAAACCCCGGTGTTCGGCTCATCCGACAGCCGCCTGCTGCCGGAAACCGCCACCGGTTGGCTGCTGACCAGCCGCGAACTGCCCGCCACCACCCTGTACGGCGGACATTTCAACGAAAGCACCGACCGCAACGCTACCAGTCATGACCAAGGATTCGTGGTCAATTATTCCAACGGCAAGCAGGGAGACAGCTTCGATCTGGTGGGGGTGCGCAACACCGCTGTCAAAGGGCTCAATGCCAGCCTGTTCAGCGCGGTCTATGCCGACACTTGGCGTCAGCATTACCTGGGTGCGGTCTACACCCAGCCGATAGCGGACGGCCAGGACCTGACCTTCGACCTCAATCTGTATCGCACCCAGGACACTGGCAAAGCCTTGTCCGGCCGGATCGACAACACCACCTGGAGTTTTCTGACGACCTACAAGGCCGGTTCCCACAGCTTCGGCCTGGGCTATCAGAAAGTCGACGGCGACACGCCCTACGACTACGTCACCCGCGGCGCGATCTACTTGAGTAACGCCGTGGCTCTGTCCGACTTCAACGCGCCGCAAGAGGCGTCCTGGCAGGCGCGCTACGACCTGAACCTGGCTGGCTACGGCATCCCCGGTCTAACCTTCGGCGCTCTGTATGTTCGCGGCAGCGGCATCGACGGCAGCCACATGGACCCGAACGGCGGTTACAAATGGCTGGGTTACGGCCAGGGCGGCAAACACTGGGAGCGCGATCTACAGGCCAAATACGTGGTGCAATCCGGCGCGGCGAAAAACCTCGCGTTCACCTTGCGCCATGCCGTGCACCGGGGGAACGCGGCCCAGGCGGAACTGGATGCCAACCAGATTCGCCTGGCGGTGGAATATCCATTGGGTGGGAAATTCTGAATCGCGAACGTGACGTAGCGTGAAACCGGGCGCGATCAACCGGGCAGAATTTTTTTTGAAATCAAGGGGTTGCCAGCCTCGGGAAATCAGTACATAATTCACGCCATCGAAAGCACTGACGGCTGAAAAAGCTCAATGTTTTCAATGAGTTAGAGAATGATTCAATTAACTCTCGAAGCTCAGCGTTTGTATGCGTTTGGTGTCGTGCTACTGACATCAGATGTTTGAGGCCGAGTAGCAAAATGGTTATGCAGTGGATTGCAAATCCACCTACGCCGGTTCGATTCCGACCTCGGCCTCCACTTTAAACGAGCTCCGTAGATCCTTGATCTACGGAGCTTTTTTATTTTCGCAGCCCTGCAAGATTTAGTCTTGAAAAGGCCATATGCGAACTTGCTTCACGGGGGAGGGATGTATATATTTCCACCTCTGCTGCATAAGCGTCAGAACGGCCAGGTTGTTACATGGCAGTATTCAGACCGCTTCACCGCGCTACCGCCCGAATGGCGAAACTGGTAGACGCATGGGACTTAAAATCCCCCGCTCGTAAGGGCGTGCCGGTTCGATTCCGGCTTCGGGCACCATTTAAAATCAAGGGTTTGCGGGCGAAAGCTGATGCAAACCCTTGTTTGTTTCTGGTCCATTCATTTGGATCATTCCCGCCTAAAGTACTCAAGAAACCAACCTGTTTGGCCGATACGCTTTGCTCCAGGCATTGATGCCAATCAAGTGAGTAACGGAGTTTCAAATGGTTTTGCATAAAATGTTCGCACGTCTAGGCATTGTGATGATTGTCGGTGGGTACGTTGTTTCAGCCGCGGCTGCCGGTGACGCTGCCAAGGACCACAACGTGGCCATTTCGCTGGTCGCTATGACCCAAGCGTGTGCGGAGCAACACCCCGACGCGGGAATATCTCTGGAAAAAAACATGCTGAAGGAGAAGGCTAGCCTGACTCCCGAGATGGAGAAAATCATCAAAGAGGCGGCGACAAACCCCGTGTACGCCAGTGAAGTGAAGGAATCCTACGACTTCTTCACTACCCCCGATGGCCTGGGCCTTCTGAAAAGCATCTGCAAAGAAATGATCGCTACGAATTAATAGTTTTTTAAGTTATATATCAAAGGCCTGCATGAGGTTTCTCATGCAGGCCTTGTTGTTTCTGCTGCATTATTTTTGACAGGCATGGAGCTTGGGTTTTGATTTCATTGATGAAAAAAACAGCCATCGTATTCAGCGTTGGGCTGGCGGGCTTGGGTAGTATTGCGGCGTCAGTGGCCCAGGAGCCGTCCAATCGCGAGGCCGCGGTGATGACCGTAGCGATGAAGAGGACGTGCTCACACTTGAACCCTGCCGGGAAATATTCCCTTCGCAACGTCATGGACGACCCAGAGTCGGGGCTGACGGAAGAGATGAAGGAAGAAATTCTCATCGCCGACACATCACCCGACTACCAACAGGAAATTCAGCTAGCCAGGGATAAAACCGAGAGCGACATTACTGGCCGGGCCGCAATTGCCCTGATCTGCAGAAATTTCGAACCGCCCAAGGGCTTTAGTTTCTGGCCCTGGTAAGGCGACGCTGCGCTAATCGCCTAGCCTCATCACGGTCTTGCATCGGATGCATTGAGCTTCGCACTCTGTGTAAACCTGATAGGCCAGAAGGCGGCGGCTGTTGAGTGATTCGTCGCCAGGCCGGTAAAGGAATTCCATGCACTTTCTGCACTTTGGGCAACGCACAAAGCAGGACAGCAGAAAGAACAAACAAACGGCGATGATTTGCAGGACAGCGAAGATTTCAAAATGACGCTTGGCTGAGTGATCGAACCAAAACCAGGCCATGTAGATAAGGCTGCCCCAGAAACTGGCGGAGCATAGCAGCGCCGCCACGAAGGCTATCCAGCGATTTTTTAGTGTTTTCAAGTAAGAGTCCATTCTGAAAGTGCCGCGCCAGTATGCGGGGACGGGCGGTACTTTTCAGCTTTGGCGTGCTCTTGGAGTTTGCCTCAGGAATAAGTTGGGCCGATCAGATCGGCCCGAGGGGAATATCTAAACGAAGGCCTGACCGCGAAATCCGCGAGGCAGTCTTTGTCGCCCAGGCATGGCCGATAGCCGCTGAACCCATTCTGCCCGCCAATCACTAGCGGTATGAGTCACCTTGGCCTTGCGCGCCGCGCGACGTGTCGCGTTGCGTTCTTCTTTGCGCGCGTCCTTGAACGCATCGGTGTTGCGGCAGCTTCTGCATTTCACCTGGTTCAGTATTTTGCTCGAAACCAGATTGGTACCGGTATGACCGCAGGCTAGATGCCCGCCAACTTTGAAGTGAGTGACCATGTGGAACGTCTCCTTCGTGACGTGTGTTCGTTGGACCTCTCGTCAGCGACGGCGTTCGTCATTGGAACCAACAGGCAAAAAAAAGCCCGCATGCGGGCGGGCCAAGGGATTCTTCAAAGGAGTGGTTCCACAGTAGGGCGTTGGTTGTGAACAGGATGTGAAAGGATTTGGGCAAAAAAAAGCCCAGCGCATGGCCGGGTTGCGGGTATTGCAGGAGGCTATCAGGCAGGCAGGGTCTCGGTGACACGGTGGTCGCCGTTCATGCTTCCTGATTCAGGCCTGTCCTTGAGTCGGATATCTATCTGAACCGTGGCAGTGGTGGTTCGACGGGGTGGAGCGACGACAGCGTGCTGCGAATCAGCGGTGCGTCTTTCTCGATGTCGTTCAGCCGGTCACGGATTTTCAGGGCCGTAGGGTGACCGCCTTGGTGATCGACCCAGTCGGCGATTTCCTTGCAGGCGGCCGCGAGGCGAGCCTGACGGGAGTCGAGTAGGGTGAGCAGGGTGGTGATGGACTCTTTTTCGGACATGACAAACACCTCCTTGAAGGAATCTGACAAGTGGCAGCAAAAAGCCCGCTGGTGCGAGCTTTCTGCCGATGGGGTCGCTGGTCCTTCAGCTTTTTTCAGTATAGACCCGGTTAGAAATCATGAACCTTTTCAGCTTTGCCGGGCTGTCACTTGTGAGCGGGCATTGAGCTGGTGGCACTCACGTCGTGCGTCTTCTTCAAGATCGAAGCCGTCACCGATGAAGCCGCGGGTGCGGGTATCGGCGATGCGGTACCAGACGGCAGCGTCAGGTGGTGCGTGGTCGACTTCTCCGGCTCGGCGGCCATGAATGATGATCTTGTTGCAACGTTTCACAACGAAAATGTCTTCCATGGCACCACCGTAGCTGATTCGTGTTCAGATCAACTATAGAAGCCCTTTGCGATCGTGCAAAAAATAGACAGGTCAGTTCGTCGGTTGTCTGCTTGATCAATCGCCGAAAGGTTGTAGCTGCCAGCCCGCCGGGCGCCATTTCAAGGTGTGGGTCGGGGCCAGCGCCCTGAGAAACGCCTGGTCGTGGGATACCGCGATGATCGCTCCCGGGAAATCTCGCAGCGCGTATTCGAATGCCTCGATGGACTCAAGGTCCAGGTGGTTGGTGGGCTCGTCGAGCAGCAACAGCTGCGCCGGTATTTTGCGCCAGAGCGCAATGGCGATGGCCGCTTTGAGGCGTTCGCCTCCGCTGAGCAAGCCACTCGGCCGAGTAACCCGGCTGACGTCCAGTTGCAGGTGAGCCAAATGACTGCGCAGCGTACCTTCGGTCAACGGCGTGTCGAGCAAGCCCAATTGCTCGACGACGGAGCGCTGGTCGTCCAGTAAGGCCAGCTGCTGATCGAGAAAGGCGCTGGGTACATGGGTGATGCACTGGCCCGTATGCGGTGGAAACTCGCCGGCGAGCATACGCAGCAAGGTGGATTTTCCACAGCCATTCGGCCCACTGACGGCGATGCGCACCGGGCCTGCCATGGATAACGTCAGTCGGGATGCAGACCAGGGCGGTTGCGCGTCTACCAGCGTCAACACCTGTCGAGTTGCCGGCACGGCGGTGCCTGGCAGGCTCACCACCACACAATCCTCGGGCAACACCTTGGCGCTGGCTTCCCGCAGTTGAGCGTCGAGTCCGCTTTTGCGAGTTTGATGCGCCTGGCGTACCGGCCCCATGGCGTCTCTGGCAGCGCCTTTCATCTTGGCTTTTTCGAAGCCGGAGACATTGGCGCTGTCAGCCTTTTTCAGTGTGCCGGCGACATGGCGCTGGATCGTATCGTGCTCCCGTTGCAAGCGGTGGCGTTCGCGATTGCGCTCGGTCCGGGCCTGATTGAGGACCCTGTGCGCGGCGGCCCGATCGATGTCCCGTTGTGCCTGGAACGCCTGGTAATGACCGCCAAAGACCTTCGCTTCGAGCGGTGTCAGTTCGACGATTCGTTGCATACGGTTCAGTAGTTGTCGGTCATGACTGATCACGATCAACCCGCCGCGCCACTGGTCAAGCTTGTGCAGCAGCCAGCGACGCCCGTCGGCGTCCAGGTGGTTGGTGGGTTCATCCAGCATCAAAAGCTGAGCCTGGCCGAGTAGGGCGCCGATCAGGGCAATACGCGCTTGTTGGCCGCCGCTTAAGTGTTGCGTCAGATCCTCGGGACCGATGTCTGCCAGCCCCGCCTCATCCAGCAGCAGGCGCAAGCGTTCGGACAGGTCCCAACGGTCGGCCAAGGTGTCGAAATCTTCGCTTGAGCCATGGCCGAGATTCAGCCGGGCAAGGGCCTGCAAGGCCGGTGCGCAACCGGTGGCGTGGGCGACGGTTTGCCCTTCAATGATTGGAAACGTTTGCGGGACATACGCAACATGTCCCTGGCAGATCAGGCTGCCAGCGGTGGGGTTGAGTTGCCCGGCAATCAATCGCCCAAGCACGCTCTTGCCGACGCCATTACGGCCGACGATAGCGGTGGGGATGCGGTCGAAACTGAGGTTCAGGGACTCGAAAATCGTCTCGCCATTGGCGAAGTGAAAACACAGTTGGTTCAGGGAAACGAGTGCAGGCAGACGCGTGACGTGAGTCATCGGCACCTCCGAAAAATGTCGAAAAACCAACAAGCGCCGTGGGCGGCTTGTCGCGCAAACATTTTGGAAGGCTTAGTTGTTCACGTTAGCGGTCGTCCAGGGGAAATGAGATTGGTCAGGCTAGACGAGGATTCGGATTCGATCAAGGCCTGCGTAGGCGCTCAGGGTTTTTCAGTGGCGGCGACCATTTGTTCGAGAAAAATCGCCAACCCGACTTCTTCGGCCCTGAGGCCTTTTCGCACCCTCGGCCGCGGCAATTGAGCCAATGCCCCCAGCATGAATCCATCCAGCACCGCCGGGTGGATGTAGCACTTGCGGCATACCGCCGGGGTGTTGCCCAACTGTTTGGCGACGTTCTTCACCATATCCACCACATGCCGCTTGGCGTCGGATTCCGGTTCCCATTGCAGCTCGCGCAACACCGCCAACGCCAACGCGCTGCCGGCCCAGGTGCGGTAATCCTTGGCGGTGAAGTCGGCGCCGGTAAGGGTTTGCAGGTAAGCGTTGACGTCGGAGGAGCTGACGGTGTGGCGCTCGCCGTTTTCATCGAGGTACTGAAACAGGTTTTGCCCCGGAATTTCCAGGCAGCGCTTGATGATCCGTGCCAGGCGCCGGTCTTTCACGGTGATCTGGTGCTCGACGCCGCTTTTGCCACGAAACTGGAAACAGGATCGCACTGCCATTGACCTCAACGTGTCGGCTGCGCAGGGTGGTCAGGCCGTAGGAGCGGTTGTCCCGGGCATATTGGGTATTGCCGACGCGGATCAGCGTCGCATCGAGCAAGGTGATGACCGTGGCCATAACCTTGTCGCGGCTGAATCCGGGCGCCGCCAACAGGGCTTCCAGTTGTTTGCGCAGTTTTGGCAGGGCCAGGCCGAAATCCCTGAGACGTGAATACTTGTCGGCGTCGCGCACTTCGCGCCAGCGCGTGTGATAACGGTATTGCTTGCGGCCCCGGGCATCGCGGCCGGTGGCTTGCAGATGGCCGCGCGGGTCGGCGCTGATCCACACGTCGACGTAGGCCGGTGGCACCGCCAGGGCGTTGATGCGCTTGATTTCGTCGGGATCGGTGATGCGCTGGCCCGCCGGATCGAAATAACAGAACTTGCCGCGCAGTTTCCTGCGGGTGATACCGGGCTGGGTGTCATCGACGTAATGCAGGTCGGGCGGCAACACATCGGTCAGCGCGGTATCGGGCATGGCGGTAGTCCTTGGCAATGAAATCGAGGGCTTGTACAGCCATTGACCGCGCGACTTCGCCGTGGTGCCAAGAGATTCAGGCCAGTACGGCCACCGCTTTGATCTGCGCCCACAGCGACTGGCCGGGATGAATGCCCAGTTGATCCCGGGAGTAGCGGGTGATCCGCGCCAGCAGCGGCGTGCCGCCGGCGTCCAGCCGGACCAGAACGTGGGCGGCATTGTCGGCACCCAATTCATGGATGACCGTGACCGGAAGGCGATTGAGTATGCTGCTTTGCTCGATGCTGTGCAGGCTCAAGCTGACATCCCGCGCCTGCACCTTGCAGCGTAAGGCCTGACCTTCGGTCATCGGCGAATGGGTCACGCGGATGCTCAGGCCGGTGTTTGGCAGTTGCAAGGTGAGCAGTTGATAGTCGGAGTCGTAGGCGCTGACATGTCCTTCAATCACCACGCCGGCATCGTCACCCAGCGCCAAAGGAAGGTCGAGACGGGCCAGAGTTTCGCCGATCGGGCCGCTCGCCAGGGCTTTGCCGTCGCTGAGCAGGACAATATGGTCGGCCAGTCGCGCCACTTCATCCTGGGAGTGACTGACGTACAACACCGGAATATCCAGTTCATCGTGCAGCCGTTGCAGGTACGGCAGGATTTCGTTTTTGCGTTGGCTGTCGAGTGCCGCCAGCGGTTCGTCCATCAGCAACAGTTTCGGGCTGGTGAGCAGGGCGCGAGCGATGCCGATGCGCTGGCGCTCACCGCCGGACAAGTGCTGCGGATGCCGGTCCAGCAGATGGCCGATGCCCAGCAGCTCGGTGGCATGGGCCATGTCGACCCGGCGCTGTTGTTTCGGGATGCGCTTGAGGCCGAACTCAAGGTTGGCCAGCACCGACAGGTGTGGAAACAGGCTCGCCTCTTGAAAGACGTAACCGATGGCGCGTTTGTGCGGCGGGACGAAGATTTTCTTGCTGCTGTCCTGCCAGACTTCATCGTTGACCTGGATGAAACCTTCTTCGGCTTGCTCCAGCCCGGCAATGCAGCGCAGGCAGGTGGTCTTGCCCGAGCCGGAATGGCCAAATAGCGCGGTGACGCCGCTACCGGGCAATTGCAGGTCGACATCCAGGGCGAACCCCGAGTAATGCAGTTTCAGACGGGTTTGAATCATCAATCAGCTCCAGCCCGCTTTGGTTTTACGGCTGGAGTACAGCGCCAGCAACACCAGGAAAGAAAACACCAGCATCGCCCCGGCCAGCCAATGGGCCTGGGCGTATTCCATGGCTTCGACGTGATCGTAGATCTGCACCGAGACCACCCGGGTCTTGTCCGGAATATTGCCGCCGATCATCAGCACCACGCCAAATTCGCCGACCGTGTGGGCGAAACCGAGTATCGCGGCGGTGATGAAACCGGGGCGGGCCAGGGGCAGAATCACGCTGAAAAACGTGTCCCAGGGATTGGCGCGCAACGTGGCGGCCACTTCCAATGGGCGAGTGCCGATGGCGGAAAAGGCGTTTTGCAGCGGCTGTACCACGAACGGCATCGAATAGAGCACCGAACCGATCACCAACCCTGCAAAACTGAATGTGAGGGTGCCCAGCCCCAGTGATTGAGTGAACTGCCCGATGAAGCCGTGAGGCCCGAGCGCCAGTAGCAAATAGAAGCCAATCACCGTGGGTGGCAGCACCAGGGGCAGGGCGACGATCGCCCCGACCGGGCCGCGCAACCAGGAACGGGTGCGCGACAGCCATAACGCAATCGGAGTGCCGATAATCAACAGGATGACAGTCGTCAGGGACGCCAGTTTCAGGGTCAGCCAGATGGCGGAAAAATCGGCACTCGTCAGCGTCATTTAGAGTTGATAACCGTAGGACTTGATGACAGCAGCGGCTTTCGGCCCTTTGAGGTATTCAACCAGTGCCTTGGCGGCCGGGTTGTCTTTGCCTTTGTTGAGGATCACCGCGTCTTGTTTGATCGTGGTCGTGCAGGCTGGCAGGAACGATCCAGGCCGAACCGCTGGTGACTTTGCCGTCTTTGTAGATCTGCGACAAGGCCACGAAGCCCAATTCCGCGTTGCCGGTGGAGACAAACTGGTAGGCCTGGGTGATGTTCTGGCCTTCAACGATCTTGTCCTTGACCTTGTCGGTCAGGCCTTCTTTGGCCAATACCTGCGTGGCCGCCAGGCCATACGGCGCGGCTTTCGGGTTGGCAATGGACAGGTGCTGGTATTCGTTCTTTTTCAGCACTTCGCCCTTGGCGTCGACATAACCTTCCTTGGCCGACCACAGCGCGAGGGTGCCGATGGCGTAGGTGAAGCGCGAGCCTTTGACGGTATCGCCTTCGGTTTCAAGTTTTTGCGGGGTAGTGTCGTCGGCCGAGAGGAACACTTCGAACGGTGCGCCGTTTTTGATCTGGGTGTAGAACTGACCGGTCGCGCCATAAGCCGCTACTAGTTTATGCCCGGTGTCTTTTTCGAAATCGGCGGCGATCGCCTGGATCGGTGCGGTGAAGTTGGCGGCGACCGCCACCTGGACTTCATCGGCCTGGGCCGAGCCGAAAGCGAAGACAGCGAGCACACTCGCCAGGCAAGTAGGGGCAAAACGTGAGGCACGAATGGTCATGGAACGGCTCCGTGGTAGGCAAGTGCAGTGGGCAGTTTTTATAGGGGGAACTGCGCCGATGCGAGGGGTGAAACGCTATATATCGGAATATATAGCGAAATGCCTGTAAACGGAACTTGTTGGGCTTTCCTCTGTGGTGAGGGAGCTATTTGTGGCGAGGGAGCTTGCTCCCGCTGGGTCGCGAAGCGGCCCCGCTTTACAGGGGACTGCTGCGCAGTCCAGCGGGAGCAAGCCCCCTCGCCACAGGGGTTTTGTAGTGTTCTGGGATTAGCGGTGAGTCAGCTTCGCCAACGCTTCTTCAGCCAATCGCCGGGTCAATTCAGCGGCTGGCATCTCGATGCCCAGCCTGAACGCCTGTCCGGCCCAAAGATTGGCGAAATCCGCCGGGTCTTTGTCCCGCAACGGCATCAGTGCACCACCGGCCAGTGGAAAGGCCGGGGCTTTGTCGCTCATGGGGCCGATTTCACGCATCACCCGATTCAGAATCCCCCGCGCCGGGCGCCCGGTGAACAGGTTGGTGAGCGCGGTTTCGCTGTCCTTGGCCGTGCGCAACGCCTTGTGGTGCGCCGCGCTGATCTTGGCTTCCGCTGTAAACAAATACGCCGTGCCCACCTGTACCGCCGAGGCGCCCAAGTGAAACGCGGCGGCAATCCCTCGTGCGTCAGCGATCCCGCCCGCGGCAATCACCGGTAGTTTCACCGCATCGACGATCTGCGGCACCAGCGCGAAAGTCCCCACCTGACTGTTCAAGTCATCGCTGAGAAACATCCCGCGATGACCACCGGCCTCGTAGCCCATGGCGATGATTGCGTCGCAGCCATGTTGTTCCAGCCAGACCGCTTCTTCTACGGTGGTGGCCGAAGACAGGATTCTTGCCCCGGTGGCTTTCACCCGATCCAGCAGCGATTTCTCCGGCAGCCCGAAGTGAAAACTCACGACCTCGGGGCGAAATGCTTCGACCAGTGCGCAGGTTGCGTCATCGAACGGCGCACGATTGGACACGGGCGTTGGCGCATCAAAATCGGCACCCAGTTCACGGTAGTAAGGCTCCAGCAAATCCTTCCAGTCCCGCGCCTTTTGCTCATCCGGCAGCGGTGGCTGGTGGCAGAAGAAATTGACGTTGAACGGACGTTGGCTGTGTTGGCGGATGGTTTTCAGTTCTTCGCGCAGTTGATCGAGGCTCAGCAACGCCGCAGGCAACGAGCCCAGGCCGCCGGCGTTGCTCGTCGCAATCACCATGGCCGAATCGTGAGCGCCGGCCATGGGCGCCTGGATGATCGGCAACTCGATGCCGAGCAGGTCAAGAATGCGGGTGTCTGGCCATTGGCTCATTTGAATGCTTCTCCGACGTCGACGGTAATGCCCGTTTTGTAACAGCAATGACAGGTGGCGGACCAGTTTGTTTTTCTGAATGACCAGCGTCGGTTTTACTGAAAGGTGTTTATGCCTGCGGCAGCCAGGGGGCCGCGAGTGCCAAGGCACCGTGGCCACCTCGGCGCACGCAGGCCAGAACCTGCAGCCAGGTCAGTTCGGTCAGGCGAACCTGGGAGGCAGGCACCACGCGAACTTCCCCCGACGTGCCGCTCGCCGGGCCGGCGTCCAGGATAAACACCGAAAACCAGGCATCCTGCTGTTCAAGCACCAGACAAAACAACCAGCCATCGTCCTCGTTGATCAACCCGACCTTGGCGCCCTGGACATTTTCCAGGCCGGTCAGACGCGCCGTCGCATCCTTGAGCAGGGCATAGCCGGGTACTTTGCCGAGCACATTGTCTTCCAGCGTATTAAATACAGCGGTCCCGAACCGGGTTTTGGCGAGCAACCCGGCGAAAAAGCAGATCAGCACCAACACCACCAGCGCCACCAGGGTGAACAGCGTCACTCCGGCGACGCTGTACTCGGCAAACATGGGCAGCAGTGTGTGGATCGGTTCGCGGAGCAGATGAACTCCTTTTTCCAGCAACATGAAGACCAACAACAACGGCAGGATGAACAGCAGCCCCCCAGCCACTGTGGTTTTGATAAAACGAAACATGGCAGCCCCTTCAACGATGATTCAGCAGTCAACTCAACGGCGATGCAGTCCGCCGCCACCTCCGCCAAATGAGCGATTCATGACCCGGGACGAATCGTGAAAATTGTTGAAGCGTTCATTGCCGAACGAACGCGCCGCCGATTCACGATTGAGGTTCTGCAGTTGGGCGGTGTTCGCCGGGTTGACCCGTGTCCCGCCGCCCTTGACCATCGACTGCCAGCCATCGTCGGTCTTCTTGTAGACATTGCCGTCATGCCCGGCGTAAACGTTGTCACCCACACGAGCGGCGCCGCTGTTGCGTCCGCGTACGCCGCCGTACTGAGTGGTGTTACCGGTGTTGGGGTTGTAGACGGCGCCACGATTGGCGGTGACCTGAGTGCCGTTGCGCACGTTGCCTGCCGTCACTTTCCCGCCTGCAATCGCGCCGCCATTGGGGCCGACAATCTCGCCGCTGCGCCCGGCGGCGTAGTTGCCGGTGTAGACGTTATGCACCGCGCCACGCTGGCCGGCCGTAGCGATGCCGGTACGCGAGTTGTAGGAATTACCCACCTGGCCGGCCCAGCGATTGCCGGTCCAGGCGTTATAGCCGGCACCGTAACGACTGACCGAAGCGCGATCACCCCATTGCCGGTAGATGTTGCCGGTACTGCCAGCCCAACCGCCGGGCCCCCAGGCCACCGCGCCGCCGTGATAACCATAGGCCGCGCCGCCCCACGGCATCGGCGCCGGGTAAAGGTGAGGACCCCAGGCGTAACCCCAGCCGTAATTGCCCCACCAAGGGTAGGCGCCCCAGCCCCAGCCCATGGCCACGGTGCTGCCGCCCCAACTCCAGCCGAAACCGAAGCCGAAGGTCCAACCGGTCCACGGTGTGTAGCGAATGGCGACGCCAAACCCATAGGTGACCGGCGGCCCGTACCAGACATTGCCGACCCACGGCGTATACGGATAACCGGTGCCATACACCACCACACCGCTGGCCGGGTCCACCGTCGAGCCTTGATAGCCCGGCGTATAACCCACCACCACCGTATCGCCGTTGGCTTCATAGACTTTCACGTAGGTGATGTAGTGCATCGGCGAGCTGGGCGGTATCGAATAAATCACCGCCGGCACCGAAGTGGCAACCGTCCACGGTCCCCGGACCGACGTGGCGCTGAACCAGATACCGTTCTCCACCGCGTACCAACTCTTGGCATCAACCATGATGATCGGCGTCGGCGTGTTCACCACGTATTGCAGCGGCGTCCCGCTGATGGCCTTGAGCTGCGGCTGGCCGTCGAACTGCGGCGCAGTCATTTTCACCTGGCTTTTCTTGATCGCCGAAGTCTGTGGGATGGTTGCCGCAATCGCCGCTTCACGGGCTTGGGGTGTGCCGGCCACCGAGGCCTTGACGTTTTCTTTGGCACTGTCATCGGGAATGTTGGCAAAGTCTGCGGGCAATTTATCTGCCGGTACGAATGTCCAGGGGCCCTTCATGTCAGTCGCTTTGAACCAGCGCCCGGAGATCAGCACGTAGCTGTCCTGGTCGCCGATTTCCTTGAAGATATGCCCGGTGGTGTTGGTCACATACAGCAGCTGCGTGCCCTGGATCGGCTGCCACTGGGGCGCACCATCGGTCACGATCAGCTCGGTGGGCGTCGTGGCGATGTGGATCTGTGGAACCGGTGGCTTGGCCAGCGTCGGGATTTTATCCTTCGGGTCGTTCTGGCCGGTCAGCAAGTCGACTTGGCGGCTCTGGATCGCGGCCTTCCTGGCTTTTTCCAGATCGGCTGAAGGCGAGGGCAGCGGGGCGTACTGGCCGCCCAGTTGATCGGCGATCATCCAGCCATCGAACACATGCAGATAGTGTTTGCCCTGGGCATCCTTGAGCAGCAACGGCCGGGTGTTGATGACCCGTTGCAATGCCGTGCCATCCACCGGCCGATAAGCCGGCTCGCCGTCGATGTACACCAGCAGCGCCGGTACGTCGGAGGTGATGATGATCGGCGGGGTGTTTTCGATCGGGTCGCTGCTGGATTTCTGCTCGGCCGCGAGCACACCAACGGCGGCTTCGAGCTGGTCCAGGGAAATGGTTTTCTTGCGGCTCGCTGCGTCTTTTTTCAGCGCGGCGACCCAGGTATCGGCCTGAGCCGCACTGGAGGGGAAATCCGCTTTGGTCAGGGTGTATTGATCCAGAGCTACCCAGCGCGTGGCCTTGTCCACGAGGGTATGGGCGCTGAATTGCACGATGCCGTAAGTGGATTTTCCGTCCGCTCCAGTGGCCTCGACCGCGGCCCGGGCTTGCAGGGTGTAGCCGTCCCAACTGTCGAGTTGCGGCTGATAGATCGTCAGTTTGGTGTCACCGGCGGTCAGCACTTGGGGCCACGTCGGGGCCGTTGCGGTTTGAACGGCGGGGGCTGTCGGCTGCGCGGCCTGGACGTTGCTGAGCGCCATCAGGCACAGCATCAGCAAAACGGTAAATGAGCGAAGCTCGGGCATTGTCAGCTCCATCGACAGGGCGGTTTTTCAGGCATTTCAGGGCCGTGAAAAAAAGCATAGCCTCCGGTCGTGGAAACGCTCGCTGGAAATCGGGATTGGATGAAAGTCGGGTAGGGCAATGTGTTGCTTTGTGTTATTTCAATGACACCCCCCCTCAGCGAACCCAATGGGAGACAGCAATGTTCAAAGGTATTTTGATCGACAAAGACGACAGCGGTTACCGGGCCACACTGCAAGAGATCAATGACGAACAACTGCCCGAGGGCGACGTGACGGTGCGCGTGGCGTACAGCACGCTGAATTTCAAGGATGGCCTGGCGATCACCGGCAGCAGCCCGGTGGTGCGAAAATTCCCCATGGTGCCGGGGATCGATCTGGCAGGCACTGTCGAAGTCAGCGGGCATCCGGACTACAAGGTCGGTGACCTTGTCGTACTGAATGGCTGGGGCGTGGGGGAAGGGCATTGGGGCGGATTGGCGCAGAAAACGCGGCTCAATGGCGACTGGCTGATTCCACTGCCCAAGGCGTTCACGACAGCTCAGGCCATGGCCATCGGCACCGCCGGTTACACGGCGATGCTGTGCATCCTGGCGCTGGAGCACAACGGTGTCACCCCGGAACAAGGCGAAGTGTTGGTCACTGGCGCTAATGGCGGGGTTGGCAGTTTTGCCATCGCACTGTTAAGCAAGCTCGGCTATCGCGTGGTGGCGTCGACCGGACGCACCTCGGAACACGACTACCTTAAACAGTTGGGTGCCAGTGAAATCATCGACCGCGCGACTCTGTCCGAGCCGGGCAAACCATTGGCCAAGGAACGTTGGGCCGCGGTGATCGACTCGGTCGGCAGCCACACCCTGGCCAACGCCTGTGCCAGCACCAAGGCCAACGGTACGGTCGCTGCCTGTGGTTTGGCCCAAGGCATGGACTTCCCGGCCTCCGTCGCACCGTTCATTTTGCGCGGTGTGACCCTCGCCGGGATTAACAGCGTGACCCAGCCCAAAGCCAAGCGTGTGCTGGCCTGGAATCGCCTGGCCGAGGATCTGGACTTCGCCCTGTTGCCGCTGATCAGCCACGAAATCGGCTTGAGCGAAGCGATCGAGGCGGCTCCGCGTTTGCTTGCCGGGCAACTGCGGGGAAGGGTTGTCGTCGACGTCAATCGCTGACAAGGTAGGCGCCGTTGCGGCTCGTCAGGGCCGCAGATCTCAATCAAGGGAATGGCGCCGCAATGGAAGTCAAACAAGTCTACGTAGCCCCGTTCATTGTGTCCGGGCTGCAAGTGCGCACTCGCAACAGCGCGGAACAAACCGCTGAAACGGCGAAGATTGGTCCGATGTGGGGGCGTTTTTTACAGCGAAGGGTTGATGGAACGGATCGCGCCGCAGCCTGCCGGCTCGCCGGTCTATGGTGTGTATTCCGGGTATGAGTCCGATGCCTCGGGGGCGTTCGACGTCACCGCCGGGATGGGGGCACAAGAGTCTGCGCCAGGTTACGAAAGCATCTCTATCGAAGACGGCCGCTATCTGGTCTTTGAGGGCAGCGGACCCATGCCGGATGCCGTGATCAGTGCCTGGCAATTCATCTGGAATTATTTCGAGTCCAACCCGCAAATCGAGCGCCGGTTTGCGACTGACTTTGAAGCCTATACCGGCCCCGAGTCAGTCTCGGTGCACATCGGCATCGTCTAAGGCTGGGTTTCGCGCTCCAGCAACTGCCGCTTGCGCTCCACGCCCCAGCGATAACCCGACAGGTTGCCGTCGCTGCGCACCACCCGGTGACAGGGAATCGCGACGGCGAGGCTGTTTGCGCCGCAGGCCTGGGCCACGGCGCGCACCGCTTTCGGCGAACCGATGCGCAGGGCGATATCGGCGTAGCTGGCCGTGCAGCCTGCCGGAATCTCCCGCAGGGCTTGCCAGACGCGCTCTTGAAACGCCGTGCCGCGCACGTCCAGGGGCAAGTCCAGGCCGATGGCCGGCGCTTCGATAAAGCCGACGACCTGGGCGATCAACTGCTCGAAGCCATGATCGGCGCCAATCAGGTTGGCGCGCCGGAATTTATCCTGCAGATCACACACCAGTTGGTGCGGATCGTCCCCCAACAGAATTGCGCAAATACCCCGTTCACTCTGCGCCACCAGAATTGCGCCCAATGAGCACTGGCCAACGGCAAAGCGAATGTCGTTGTTCTGGCCTTCGGCGCGGTAATCGCCGGGTTTCATGCCCAACAACTGATCAGCCGCTTCATAAAACCGACTGTTGGAATTGAAGCCCGCGTCATACAGCGCGTCGGTCACCGAGCCGCCATCGCTCAAACGCTCGCGAACCCGACGTGAGCGGTGGGCGCTGGCGTAACCCTTGGGCGTCAGGCCGGTCACGGCTTTGAACACGCGGTGGAAATGGAAACTGCTCAAACCCGCGGCGTCGGCCAGTTCGTTCAACGCCGGCAGAGTCTCGGCGGATTCAATTTGACGGCAGGCGGCCGCTACGGTCGCGGCATGTTGGGCGGCGACGTCGCTTTGATCCTTCGCTGCCCGTTTGCTGGGGCGGTAACCGGCGGCCTGAGCTTGTTCCGCGGTGTCGAAGAATTCGACGTTCTGCGGTTTCGGCAGGCGCGCCAGGCTGCTGGGGCGGCAATAGATGCCAGTGGTTTTCACTGCATAGACGAACTGCCCGTCAGCCTTGGGGTCGCGGGCGACGACGGCGGCCCAGCGAGGGTCGTTCTCGGTGGCGGTCTTGGTCGAAGAGAGGGTCATGGCTTCAGGTCCGTTGACGGGTTTCATGCAGATTAAGCAACTGGCCGGGCTGTGGCACTCCGGGTCTTGCGGTCAAACTAAGCCAGCCTTACGAAACGTAAAATTGATCCGCTGTTCGCCCAGTCGTGGATGCTGCCCCTCCTTGATCGGCAATACGCCGTGATAACGCAAGCGATCAACACCGCCCCAGACCACGATGTCACCATGAAACAACGGCACTCGCTGGCTCTTGTCGCTGCGTTCGAAACCACCAAACAGAAACATTGCCGGCAACCCCAAGGACACCGAAACGATAGGTGCCGCGTAGGAACCTTCGTCTTTATCCTGATGCAAAGACATCTTGGCCCCTGGGACATAGCGGTTGATCAGGCAGGAATCCGGCACGAAGTCGGCAAATCCTGCTTCCCGCGCCGCCGTTTGCGCCAGCTCGAAAAACACCTCGGGCATCGCCGGCCAGGGTTGCCCGGTTTGCGGATCGTTGCGGGTGTAGCGGTAACCGCTGCGGTCGGTGGTCCAGCCCAGCGTGCCGCAACTGCTCAGCGCCACCGACATGGTGAAACCGCCGGGTGTGACCATTTGCCGAAACGGTGCGGTCAGGAGAACAGCCTCTAATGCCGGCAACAACCGGTCGAGCAGGGGCAGGGCAAAGCCCCGGAGGACGTAGGACTGTTCGCCGAGCTGCTCGCGCCGGGGCGGTTGCTCGGGTTCGACGTCGGCGAACAGATCGAGGGTGGTCGGGGTCATGGTTTCATAACGCATCGTGAAAGATGATTCCAAGGGTATGCCGTTTTCCGCTGTGCAGGCGACTGACGCCGTGGCGCAGGGTCACGCGGTAATAGCCGCGAACGCCTTTGACCGGGCGCTGGTTGACGGCAAAAATCAGCCCATCGCCTTTCTTCAGTCCGATCACCTGGGGCCGCGACTGCATTCGCGGACGCTGTTCGGTGAGCACGAACTCGCCGCCAGTGAAGTCTTCGTTCGGTTCTGATAGCAAAATCGCCACTTGCAGTGGGAAAACGTGTTCGCCGTACAAATCCTGATGCAGGCAGTTGTAATCCTGCGGGCCGTATTGCAGCAACAACGGTGTCGGTCGCTCCTGACCGGCGGCATGGCAACGTTCAAGGAAGGCGTCGTGAGTGTCGGGGAAACGGATCGGCAGGTCCATGTGCTCATACCAGCGATTGGCGATGGGCACCAATCGCGGATAGAGCCTGGTTCGCAACCGGCCCACCACCTCTGGCAACGGGTACTTGAAGTACTTGTACTCGCCGCGCCCGAAACCATGACGGGCCATCATGACTTGTGAGCGGAAGGGCTCGGGCTGGGCGTACAACGCGCTGACTTGGTCGCACGTCTCGTGGCTCAACAACGACCGGATAATGGCGCAACCGTCCTGATCGAGCTGTTGTTCCAACAACGCCCAGTCCAACGAGCTCATGGTTGCGCCTCGCGATCGAGCAACTGCCGTTTGCGTTCCAGCCCCCAGCGATAACCACCCAGACCGCCATCCTGACGCAGCACCCGATGGCACGGCACGATCACCGCCACCGGGTTGGCGCCACACGCATTGGCCACCGCACGAAATGCATGGGGCTGATCGTGACGTCGCGCGATATCGCGATAGCTGGCGGTTTGGCCGACCGGGATTTGCCGCAGGGCTTCCCAGACCTGCCGTTGAAAGGTACTACCGGCCAGATCAAGCGGCAGATCAAAGGCCATGCGCGGATTATCGAGGTGACGCAGGGTTTGCTCCAGCCAAGGGGCCAAGCCCTCATCGCGCCGCAACGTGCCGCAAAAGCGCCGCGCCAGATCCTGCTCCAGGCTGGCCAGGTCATCACCCAGCAGCAACGCACACAGGCCCTTGTCGCTGAACGCCAGCAACAACTCGCCCAGCGCACACGTGCCATTGATATAGCGAATCGAGGAAGTAGACATGTTCTGACTCCTGAACCTAAGGTTGAGGTGGCCAGACTAGGGCGCGTTGATCGAGCGAACACTCCGGCGCTTGCGGTCAAACTTTTACAGGCGGGGGAGCTGACGTCCCTGTTGTCGCTCCCGATCGCGTTACAGCGCTTTGCTGACGGCGATGTCGCTGATCACGTCGTCGCTCTGGCCATGAATGGCGTCCAGGGCGGCCTTGGCTTCGGCTTCGGTGCCGTTTTCAAGCTGGGCGAACTCGAAACGACGTTCGCCGTTGAGTTTGTATTTGATGACGTACTTGGTCGTTTGGGCCACGGTCATGATTGCCTCTTTACGTGTAGGGCGTTGCTCAGCTCAGTTTTGTGCTGGAGCGGCGGACGATCTTGATCGAATGGGTCAGGGTCGGCTTGCGCGTAACGCTGATAGCCTTGCGGCTGTTGACCATGTCGATGGTGATGTTCCAGAAACCGGTGCTCGGTGCGGTGATGCGCGCCGGGAAGGTGTCGAATGCGCCGCCGTGGTAAGTGTGACGGCCGCCATTCTTGAAGCTGCGGAAGTTGGCGTCGTTCATCAAGCGGATGTTGCACATTTGGGAGCACTGGATGACGACAATGTCGTCCTCATTGAGGTGCTCGCGCTGGTGGATAAATTTCATGAGGCGCCTCCAGAAGGGCTTTTTCTACAAAATCAAAACGATAGCAGGGCAATTGGCAGAGTTTATCAGCCCGAACGGGTTATTATCTGGCTGTCAGCGTCGTGTTTGACAATTAAAAACAGTTATTCGGAATTCTATGAGCGATAAATGCAACGAGCCTCGGAGAAAAACAGTATTTACGCTGTCGGAGGGTCTTTATCGGAGGTTTTGTATGAAATGGGGTGTCCTGGTCCTGCCGCTAGCGCTGGCGGTGAGTGGTTGTGCCAATGTCGCAGAAATCAACGAGACACTGCCGACCATGAACGTGATCTCAGGTAAAAAACCTCATGAGTACGCGCAATGCCTGGTCGAGAAACTGGCCTCCAGCCGCGGTGCCTTGCAGCTTGAACCGCATAAGGAAGGCGTGCGGGTGATTGTTCCAGGGAAACTGTCCTCGGGGCCGGCTGCCGTATTTGATATCGAAGATCGCTCCGGCGGCAGCAGTATCAAATTGCATGAGCGCATGTCCAACGTGCCGGTACGTCCAAAGGATGTGCAGCGTGCCGCCACGGTGTGCATATCCGGCTGATAGACTGTCGACCGTCCGCCTGATGCCGCCAAAGCGATGCTTTGGCGGCATCGTCATTTCTGGAGCCGCGCATGAAGCGAGAGCAAGTTCGGGAGCGCCATGCAGAGGGCCATATCTCTGCCACCCACGTGATTCAGAACCCGGCGAATCCGGGGGAGTGGATCGTATTTTTCAAGAAAAGCGCCGGGCGCAGTTATTTCCTGGTGGATGACAACGATGAAGTCGAATCCTTCAGTCGCCTGGACGATTTGATCGAGACCGTGCGCGGTCTCGGGATCAAGTTTGCCGAAATCCACATGTAGGGCAGGGCACCTTACTTGCAGACCACCACCACGCTGCGGTTCTTGAAGTTGCCTACGTCGACGCCCAGGGTCTTGTCGCTTTCCTTGGTCGACGGTGTGCCGTCGGTGCCAACGATCCGGTAGCCGGTGCCGGCACACGAGTCATCAGCCTTTTCGTAGCAGGTGGCCCAGGAGTTGGCTTCCCCGGAGCAGTCGATGGTCAAGCCTTGCTCGCCGTTATTCAGATAGATTTTTTCAGAGGTGGCGCAGCCAGTGAGCGCCAGTACCGCAATCAGTGCCAGAAGTTTGTTCATGTCGTTGTCGTCGTCAGATGATGGGGCTAAGCCTGTGACAGCAGCGGTGTCAAAAGGTTATAGCGATTGGCCACTTTGTTGCGGGCAAACATAAAAAAGCCCTGCGCAATGGCAGGGCTGGTCGAATCAGCTGCGTGTCAGGACTTGTCCTTGCCGCGCCGTTTCGGGCCTGCGGGTTGATCTTGCAACACCGATGCCACCTCGATCGCCAACGCTTCGGTCGGGAAAGGTCCGGCGATATTCTCGCCCGCGACGCTGTCTACCCACCATTGGCCGTCTTTCGCCTGATTGATCAGGTACCCGTTGACGCTTTTTGCTACCGACATCTATCTGCCTCGTTGGCTTGGTTCAATCGCGCCATGATACCGCCAAATGCACTCAACGGGTGCTGATGGGCGTATGGTGGTGCGATTGCCGGTCGGCGCAAAGCCGGTGGTCTGTGCTATCAATAAAAGCTTATGGGAACTATCCGCCAGAATATTTCTCTATGATGGCATCGGTTAGCCAGTGCGGGGCATTGTAAGGTGCACGCCGCCTGATTAGACTGCGCCGAAACTCGTACACACAGCCCTTTCAAGGACTTATATGATCAAGAAATGCTTGTTCCCAGCAGCCGGTTACGGTACTCGCTTCCTGCCAGCGACTAAAGCCATGCCCAAAGAAATGCTGCCGGTGGTAAACAAGCCACTGATCCAGTACGGCGTCGAAGAAGCACTGGACGCTGGGTTGACCGAAATCTCCATCGTGACCGGTCGCGGCAAACGCGCTCTGGAAGACCACTTCGACATCAGCTACGAGCTGGAAAACCAGATCAAGGGCACCGACAAGGAAAAATACCTCGTCGGCATCCGTAAACTGCTCGACGAGTGCTCGTTCTCCTACACTCGCCAGACCGAAATGAAAGGCCTGGGCCATGCAATCCTGACTGGCCGTCCGCTGATCGGCGACGAACCTTTCGCCGTGGTGCTGGCGGATGACTTGTGCGTCAACCTCGACGGCGACGGCGTGCTGACCCAGATGGTCAAGCTGTACAAACAGTACCGCTGCTCGATCATCGCGATCCAGGAAGTCGATCCGCTGGAAACCAACAAGTACGGCGTGATCGCCGGTGACTTGATCGGTGACGACCTGTACCGCGTGCGCAACATGGTTGAGAAACCAGCGCCGGAAGATGCACCGTCGAACCTGGCGATCATCGGCCGTTACATCCTGACGCCGGACATCTTCGACCTGATCAAGCAAACCGAGCCAGGCAAGGGCGGCGAGATCCAGATCACCGACGCCTTGATGAAGCAGGCGCAAAACGGTTGCGTGATTGCCTACAAGTTCAAAGGCAAGCGTTTCGACTGCGGTGGCGCTGAAGGCTACATCGAAGCGACCAACTTCTGCTTCGAGAACTTCTACAAGACTGGCAAGGCTTACTAATAGCGCTTGACCCACTTGTACTGAGAAAACCACCTTCGGGTGGTTTTTTCGTTTTCCAGCCCCATATTGTTCGCAGCGCTTGCCCAATGGGCGTCTGCGGGTATGCTGATGGCCTGCCGAGGAGATAGAAATGGCCTACGATTTTGACCTTTATGTGATTGGCGCCGGTTCCGGCGGTGTGCGGGCTGCGCGATTCGCGGCCGGTTTTGGCGCGAAAGTGGCCGTGGCCGAAAGCCGCTACCTGGGCGGTACGTGCGTGAACGTCGGTTGCGTGCCGAAAAAACTGCTGGTCTACGGGGCCCACTTCGCCGAAGACTTCGAACAGTCTTCCGGTTTCGGCTGGACTCTGGGTGAGGCGAAGTTCGATTGGGCGACGCTGATCGCCAACAAGGACCGCGAGATCAATCGCCTGAACGGCATTTATCGCAACCTGCTGGTCAACAGCGGCGTGACCCTGCATGAAGGCCACGCCAAGATCGTCGACCCGCACACGGTCGAGATCAATGGCCAACGCCACAGCGCCAAAAATATTCTGATTGCTACCGGCGGCTGGCCGCAGATCCCGGAAATTCCGGGGCACGAACACGCGATCAGCTCCAACCAGGCGTTCTTCCTCAAAGAATTGCCGAAACGCGTTCTGGTGGTTGGTGGCGGTTACATCGCGGTGGAATTCGCCGGGATCTTCCACGGCCTGGGCGCCGAGACCACGTTGCTGTATCGCGGCGATCTGTTCCTGCGCGGCTTCGATGGCGCGGTGCGCAAACACTTGCAGGAAGAGCTGACCAAGCGCGGCATGGATCTGCAATTCAACGCGGACATCGAGCGTATCGAGAAACTGGCCGATGGCAGTCTGAAAGCCACCCTCAAGGATGGCCGCGAGCTGGAAGCCGATTGCGTGTTCTACGCCACCGGACGGCGTCCTATGCTGGACAACCTGGGGTTGGAAAACACCAGCGTCAAACTCGACAAGAAAGGTTTCGTCGAGGTGGATGAGCAGTACCAGACTGCCGAGCCGTCGATTCTGGCGCTGGGTGATGTAATCGGTCGGGTCCAGCTCACGCCGGTTGCATTGGCTGAAGGCATGGCTGTTGCCCGGCGCCTGTTCAAGCCCGAGCAATACCGTCCGGTGGATTACAAGATGATCCCGACCGCCGTGTTCAGCCTGCCAAATATCGGCACCGTCGGCCTGAGCGAAGAAGAGGCCCGGGAAGCCGGGCACGAAGTGGTGATCTACGAAAGCCGTTTCCGGCCGATGAAGCTGACCCTGACTGAATGCCAGGAACGCACGCTGATGAAGCTGGTGGTGGATGCCAAGACCGACAAGGTCCTGGGTTGCCACATGGTCGGCCCGGACGCCGGGGAAATCGTCCAAGGCTTGGCGATTGCCTTGAAGGCTGGCGCCACCAAGCGCGATTTCGACGACACCATCGGCGTGCACCCGACGGCCGCTGAAGAGTTCGTCACCATGCGCACACCTGTCGCGGGTTAATCGTCCTGCGCGGCGTCTGGCGCGGTTGCAACGACCGCCGCCAGGCGCACGCTTTCATCCAGGCTGGCCTGGGTCTTCGCCAATTCGATTTCCAGCGACTGATTGATCTGCGACTGTTCGTCAACGTTCTGTTTGAGCGCCTGGCTTTCCAGTAACGCAATACGCAGGCGTTCCTGGAGGAGGGTGCGTTCGCTGTCGACGCGATTGGCTTGCTCCAGCAACTGATCCTGGCGAGTGTTGGCCTGCTTGAGCTGCTCCTGTAACAGGCTCAATTCCCGCAGCGTCCCACGGTTTTCAGTCAGCAGACGTTCATTGTCGCGGTGCAATTGGGTGATTTCATCCTGGCGGACGAGGGCGCTTTGCTGGGCTTGGCGCAATTCCATCTGAATCTGTTGTACCTGGCCTTCGTGGCGGCGCTGATCCTGATCGCGCTGTTCCTTGACCGAGTTGCGGTAGTGCTCAAGGGCATCCCGGGCGTGCAGGTGCTTTTCTTCAAGGGAGCGGATCTGCTCATCCTTGTCTTTCAAGCGCAATTCGAAATCTGACAGTGCCTGGTTCAGCCCGGCGTTGCGGGTTTGCTCGGTCTGCAGCATCGAGCGGGTTTCCAGCAGTGTGTCGGACTCCTGTGTCAGTGCCAGGCTTTGAATCTCGTATTGCTGATGCAGTTCGGTGTTGGCCTCATGGGCTTCTTCGAGCTGAGATTCCAGTTCCTTGCGCTGGCGATCGAACTGCTCACGCGCCTGATCAATGGGCTCTTGCGCCTGCTCCTTGAGGCGTTGTGCCAGGCGCGCCACCAAGCCTGCCAGCTCATCATCAATCGGTTCGGCCGTTTCTTCGACGCGTGCCGGGCCGCCATCCAGCTCCTTCAAATAGCGATGAATCGTGGTTTTCGAGCCGGTATTGCCCATCTCGATCCGTACCGCATCGATGCTGGGGTTTTCGCCACGGGCGAGGATCGCCAACCGTGCCGCTTGTACGACCGCTTTATTTACGCCGCCACGAGCCATGAGTTCTCCTACGATTTCGTACTGTGGTACATATTATCAATTAGACAGTGTACCACTGCCAAATAAAAGTTAAATAATTTACGTTTTTAACACGGGATATACTGGTATTACCCCGTGTGATACGTCATAAACGCGGTTTACACCCGCCAAAGCGGTACGTTTTCGAGAGCTGAGCCCATGACCGATCTGGATCGCTACCTGCAAGCCGCCACCCGCGACAACACCCGTCGCAGCTACCGGGCGGCCATCGAGCACTTCGAAGTCAGTTGGGGAGGGTTTTTGCCGGCGACCAGCGACAGCGTTGCGCGCTATCTGGTCGCGCATGCGGGCGTGCTGTCGATCAACACCTTGAAGCTGCGCCTGTCGGCATTGGCGCAATGGCACAACAGCCAGGGCTTTGCCGATCCGACCAAAGCGCCGGTGGTGCGCCAGGTGTTCAAGGGGATTCGCGCGTTGCACCCGGCGCAGGAGAAGCAGGCTGAGCCGTTGCAACTTCAGCATTTGGAGCAAGTGGTGGCCTGGCTTGAGCAGGAAGCGCAAACCGCCCGGGCTGCGGGTGATCAGCCGGGATTATTGAGGGCGCGACGTGACACGGCGCTGATCCTGCTGGGATTCTGGCGCGGCTTTCGTAGCGATGAGTTGTGCCGCTTGCAGATCGAGCACGTGAAGGCCATCGCTCAATCGGGGATAACGCTCTATTTGCCCCGTAGCAAAAGTGACCGCGAAAACCTCGGCAAGACCTATCAGACGCCCGCATTGCAGCGCTTATGCCCGGTGCAGGCCTACATCGCCTGGATTACCGAAGCGGCATTGGTTCGCGGGCCGGTGTTCCGCGGCATCGACCGTTGGGGGCATCTGAGCGAGGAGGGCTTGCACGCCAACAGCGTAATTCCCTTGCTGCGCCAGGCGCTGGAGCGTGCCGGTATCCCGGCCGAGCAGTACACCAGTCACTCCTTGCGTCGCGGTTTTGCAACATGGGCCCATCAGAGTGGTTGGGACTTGAAGTCGTTGATGAGTTACGTGGGCTGGAAGGATATGAAATCCGCCATGCGCTATGTTGAAGCGAGCCCGTTTCTCGGGATGACGCCCCTCGAGGAAAAGGCCATTGGCGCTGCTCAGTAGGTTTTCTTCTATTAATACGTTGCGCTAATAGCGAAAACCAATGAGCAGCATGAGCTTTGCCAATGAGCCATCCGTCCATCGAGTGGGTAGGATTCACCCCATCAACTTCTTAACCAAACTTTTCAACCCTGACGGAGAGTCACCGATGCCTATCATCAACAGCCAAGTAAAACCGTTCAAAGCTACCGCTTACAAAAATGGCGACTTCGTACAAGTGTCTGACGCTGACCTGAAAGGCAAATGGTCGGTCGTGTTCTTCTACCCAGCCGACTTCACCTTCGTTTGCCCAACCGAACTGGAAGACCTGGCTGACAACTACAGCGCATTCCAGAAACTGGGCGTCGAGATCTACAGCGTTTCCACCGATACCCACTTTGCACACGCTGCCTGGCACAACACTTCGCCAGCCATCGGCAAAATCGAATACACCATGATCGGCGACCCGACCCACGCCATCTCCCGCAACTTCGACGTGCTGATCGAAGAAGTTGGCCTGGCTGACCGTGGCACCTTCGTGATCAACCCTGAAGGCCAGATCAAAATTGTTGAGCTGAACGACGGCGGTGTTGGCCGTGACGCTTCCGAGCTGCTGCGCAAAATCAAGGCTGCTCAGTACGTCGCTGCTCACCCGGGCGAAGTATGCCCAGCCAAGTGGAAAGAAGGCGAAGCCACCCTGGCTCCGTCCTTGGACCTAGTCGGCAAGATCTAAGTCTGTGACACCAGCAATATCAGGGCGGGTTTCCGCACCTCAGTAAGCTGCAACCGCCCAATAAAAACGCCCGGGCGAGATTCGCTCGGGCGTTTTTTTTCGCCTCAAATAAAGTAAAGGAAATCGCCCGTATGTTGGACGCCAATCTTAAAGCCCAGTTGAAATCGTACCTGGAACGGGTCACCCAACCGATCGAGATCGTTGCCTCCCTCGACGACGGTGCGAAATCCCAGGAAATGCTTGAACTGCTGAAAGACGTTACCAGTCTTTCCAACCAAATTACCTTGCTCGACAACGGTGATGATGCACGCAAGCCATCGTTCTCGATCAACCGCCCGGGTGCCGACATCAGCCTGCGTTTCGCCGGCATTCCCATGGGCCACGAATTCACTTCGTTGGTGCTGGCCTTGCTGCAAGTCGGCGGCCACCCTTCGAAAGCCAGCGTTGAAGTGATCGAGCAGATCCGCTCGCTCAAAGGCCAGTTCAGCTTCGAGACGTACTTCTCGCTGTCCTGCCAGAACTGCCCGGACGTGGTTCAGGCGCTGAACCTGATGGCGGTCCTGAACCCTAACATTCGCCACGTCGCCATTGACGGCGCGTTGTTCCAGGCTGAAGTCGATGACCGCAAGATCATGGCCGTGCCGAGCATCTACCTGAACGGCGAACTCTTCGGCCAAGGCCGCATGGGCCTGGAAGAAATCCTCGCCAAGATCGACACCAGCGGTGCCGAACGCCAGGCCGAGAAGATCAGCGCCAAAGAAGCCTTTGATGTGTTGATCGTCGGCGGTGGCCCGGCCGGTGCTTCGGCGGCGATCTACGCGGCTCGTAAAGGCATCCGCACCGGTGTGGCCGCTGAGCGTTTTGGTGGGCAGGTGCTGGACACCATGGCCATCGAAAACTTCATTTCCGTGCAGGAAACCGAAGGGCCGAAACTGGCCAGCGCCTTGGAAGAACACGTCAAGCAGTACGACGTTGACATCATGAACCTGCAACGCGCCACCGCGCTGATCCCTGCGAAGAATGTCGGCGAGTTGCACGAAGTTCGCTTTGAAAGCGGTGCCAGCCTGAAAACCAAGGCACTGATCCTTGCTACCGGCGCCCGCTGGCGCGAAATGGGTGTGCCGGGCGAGCAGGAATATAAAGCCAAGGGCGTGTGCTTCTGCCCGCACTGCGACGGCCCGCTGTTCAAGGGCAAGCGCGTGGCGGTGATCGGCGGCGGTAACTCCGGCGTTGAAGCGGCCATCGACCTGGCCGGTATCGTCAGCCACGTTACGTTGCTGGAATTCGACAGCAAGTTGCGCGCCGATGCCGTATTGCAGCGCAAGTTGTACAGCCTGTCGAATGTCACTGTCATCACCAGCGCGTTGACCAGCGAAGTGAAAGGCGATGAGCAGAAGGTGACCGGTCTGGTCTACAAGGATCGTGATTCGGGTGAGTTCAACACGGTCGAGCTGGAAGGGATCTTCGTGCAAATCGGTCTGTTGCCTAACACCGATTGGCTCAAAGGCACCGTCGAGCTGACGCCTCGTGGCGAGATCATTGTCGATGCGCGCGGTGAAACTTCATTGCCGGGTGTGTTCGCCGCTGGCGACGTCACCACCGTGCCGTACAAGCAGATCGTGATTGCGGTGGGCGAGGGTGCCAAGGCATCCCTGAGCGCATTCGACCACCTGATCCGGACCTCGGCTCCGGCTTAAACGCCAACGCCAACGCTGAAAACACAAAACCCCATGAGCGATCATGGGGTTTTTGTGCTTGATGCTGATCGTTACTGCGCAGCGTGGGAACGATCGGCGGTGGTGTATTTTTACATCGGTGCCGGCTGAATGATCTCGACCCAGTAAGCATCCGGGTCCTTGATAAACGCCAGGCTCTTCATGCGGCCATCGTTCAAACGCTTCTGGAAATCACAGCCCAGCGCTTCGAATCGCTCGCACGCGGCGCGGATGTCCGGCACGGAAATACAGATATGACCAAAGCCCCGCGGGTCGGTGTTGCCGTTGTGGTAGGCAAACGCCGGATCGTTTTCGGTGCCGTGGTTGTGGGTCAGTTCCAGAATACCGGGGATCGACTTCATCCACTCGGTACGCGCCGCGGCATCGGCCGGGATCTGGTTTTTGTCGACCAGCGCCAGGAAGTACAGGCTGAATTCGGCTTCCGGGAAATCGCGCTTTTCAACCAGCGAGAAACCGAGGATGCGCGTGTAGAAATCCAGGGACTTGGTGATGTCCTTGACTCGCAGCATGGTGTGGTTGAAGACGAACTTCTGGGTGCTGCTGTCAGGCTGGGCAGTGACGCCGGGAAAGTTGTTCAATTCGTGCAGGCTCATGGGCCCTCCGGAAAATATGTGGGGCTGGCGATGGTCGCAATGATACGCAAGCGACCCGGCATCGCCAAACCAAAACGCCCGGCTATTGCCTGGCGGCCGGGTGAGGCTCAGACTTTGTGGTTCAATCTATGAGTGCCTCTCGTAATGATCCGACCGTTTGCATCGCTATTCGTTTTCATGGGTTTGTTGGCGCTGGCCACGGCGGCGCAGGCCGATACCCCGAGCATTACCTGGCCCAGTGGCTGGGAGGTGGAAGTCATTGCTGCAAATGAGGCCGCGCCGCAGGTGTCCCGCCAGCGCGCAGTGAAAAACGACGCCGATGGCAACCAGGTGCTGGTGATGGAGCTGACGATGACGCCAGTGGAAAGCGACCATCAGGTGAACTTGCAGGGTGTGTTGCTGGAAATGCGCAAGTCGGTGCAAAAAGACTTTTTTCAGGGGGGATATCAAAGTGTCTGCAACCGGATTCACCCGACGACATTAAGCCGGCTGTCAGCCCTTGAAACCACTTGTACGGTCACTCAGAACGGTCGACACGTGCTGTCTCAAACATTGGTCGCGGCTGTGGAGGCGGACAGGGCCTATGTTCTTTCCTACGCGGGACAGGCCGAGGTTTATAAGGCAAGTCAGGACGAAATAGCGGCTGCCCGCAACAGCTTGAAACTTTAGATGAAGAATTGAGCGGCGATGGGTTTCGGCAACCTCGGGTTTTACTTACCCAAAGGGATTAAACACAAAGTTGCCCGCCAAGTACCGAGCGTCGGTTCAGGTGGCAGCCTCCTTTACAAGGAGTTTCCAACTTGATCGGCGGTCAATCGTTGTATTTGTTAGATATTGTCCATAAAAAAACCCTGCATTAGCAGGGCTTTTTTTGTTGCCGCGAAGGGTTAGCCGCGCAACCAGGAATCGACGGTAGCAGCGCCGTACTGTTCTTTCCAGGCTTTCAGGCCGCGGTGGTTACCGCCCTTGGTTTCAATCAGTTCACCGGTGTGCGGGTTGTGATAGACCTTGACGACGCGGGCGCGACGGGTTTTAGGCGCTGCGGCCTGTTGCAGGCCCGATTTAGCAGGGTTCGGATCGAGAATGGCGATGATGTCGCGCAGGCTTTTGCCGTAAGTTTTCATCAGCCCCTGGAGCTTTTCTTCGAATTCGATTTCTTTCTTGAGCCCGGCATCGTTCTTCAAGGATTCGAGCTGCTTGAGCTGTTCTTGAAGGGCCTTTTCAGCTGCACGAAATTCAGCGAGTCTGGACAATATCTTTACTCCAATAGTGTGTTTGGCTGATACCAACCGCAAACAAAGCTATAAGCCAAGAGCCTTGAAGCGACTCGGTGATAATGGCTCACCTGCCAATCTTGCGCAGGCAAGAAAAATTGTAGTAGTTAATCGTCCAAGAGTAAATCCTGTCTTTTTCTTCATGTAACAACAGCAGTCTTTTGATTCAATTTGGTGCAACATTTTGTTATTTGCCCAGCCAGTTAATGGTGACTTAATGCATTAATGAAGTCCGCGCCGGGCATTGGCCGACCGAACAGGTAGCCTTGCAGGAAGTTCACGTTGTGCGCTGTCAGGTAATCGCTTTGCTCTTGGGTTTCCACACCTTCGGCAACAATTCCCAGGTCCAGCTTGGCCGAGAGTTCGATGATGCTGTCCAGAATATGCCGGGAAAGCGCATCGGCACCGATCATGGCGACGAAGCTCTGATCGATTTTCAGGAAGTCCACGTTGAATTGGCGCAAGTACCCCAGACTTGAATGGCCGGTGCCGAAATCATCGATCGCGATCATCACGCCCAACCCGTGAAGTTGCTCGAACAACTGATGAGTCAGGGCCGTCGGTTCGATCAGTTCGCGCTCGGTCAGCTCCAGCACCAGGCTGATGCTATCCGGCGCAAAAGCACCGAGAAACGTTCGGCAATCCTCCACCAGTTCCAGGTCTTGGCAATGGCTGGCGGTAATGTTGATGCCAATATGAAACGGGCTGTCGAAGGAGGCCGATATCGGTGCCAACAGTGCGGCGGTCTGCTGCATCAATGAACGGGTCATGGGTACGATCAACCCCGAGTGTTCGGCAAACGGGATAAACAGATCCGGCCGCACCAAACCTTCCTTGGGATGACTCCAACGCATCAGCACCTCGGCGCCGCTCCATTTTTTAGTGTCGCCATGCACCACCGGTTGAAAATACGGAATGAACTCACCGGCCTCCAGTGCGCGCTGCAACTCAACGCTCGGCGACGAAGCACGCTTTTGCAGGATGTGCCCGATCGAGCCCGACACCACGCCAAAAAAAATCAGCAGGCTGAACAGCGGCGGGTACTCGCTGCGCATATAACGCCAGGTCTCACCCTCGGGAAAACCGGCGGCCACGGTAAACGCATACTGCTTGGAAACCCGCACGCTTTGCGCCACCGGCAAGACGGGCAGGGCGCCGTCCCGGACTTTGCCGTCGGCGGCCAACCAGTGATTGCCCACTTGCAGCAACAGCGACGTCTGGCGGCCGATCAACCGCAGCACGTTACTCAGGTGATAACCGTCGAGGGTGGTCAGCGCGCCCTTTTTTTCATCACTGAGGCGATAGACCAGCAGCGCGGTGTTGGGCGTGACCGGGTTGCCATTCATCAACCACAACTGGCCTTGGGTGTAGTCGCCGGGGTTGACCTTCTCCTGATGTTCGCCGAACAACGAACTGCAATAAAGGTTGTTGTCGTACACCAGATTCGTGGAGCGCACGAAGGGGCGGCGGGTCACCTGTTCGCGCAGCGCCAGTGTGGCGTCGTTGCAACTACTGCCAGCCAGGGGCAGCAACACCCGCGCGGCCTCGGCAGTGTTGTCGAGCATCAGATTGAATTGGCGCAAGGCTTCATCGGCGGTTTGTTCGGTGCTTTGCTGCAACGCGCGCCCGGCTTGCATATAAAGGATGGCGAAGCCCAGCAGAACCGGGAGCACCCCGCTCAACACGGTCACAGCAATCCGGGTGCTGCGCTTGCGGCGGGATTTGACGGTTAGTGGCATCTGCGAAACCTGTGGCGATGAAACTAGGAGGATAGATGGCCGTTCGCGCTTTGGCTCAGGCCGGATGCCAGCGAAATAAAAGCCAGAGTCGCCGGCGAAGACTGACGCTGGTCCAGCACCGCCAATCCGACCTGGCGCCTGACCGGTGGCGACAGCGGACGTTTCACATAGCGGCGATCGGCGTCCTGCGGCAATGAGCTTTCGGCGACGACAGTCAGTGCATCGCCACGGCCCACGGTGTCGAGGGTGCTGAGCAACTGTGAGCAGCGGTAACGGATGTTCGGCGTCAGCCTGGCGGCGTTGAACAGCCGGGAAACCAGCTCCGAAGAACCGGCCTCGGTCAACACGAAGGGGTCATGGCACAAGTCGCGCAAACTCAAGCTTTTGCGCGCCGTCAGCGGATGATCGGCGGGCAGCAGCGCGACCATCTGATCTTCCATCAGCGCAAACGTGTCGAAACGGTCCTCGGGCAATACCACGAAACCAATGTCGATGCGCCGCTCTTCAAGCCACTGAATCACCTGGCGATCCGGGCCTTCATCGACGTGCACTTCGATGCCGGGATGCGCTGCGCGGTACTGCTGCAAGATCAGCGGCAGTAACTTGATCGATGACGTCGGGCCGAACGAACCGATGCGCAACGTGCCGCGTTTCATACCACGAGCATCGGCGGCTTCCTGGCGCAGGGTGTTGGCCAACCCGAGCATGGCCCGGGCGCGCAGCAACAGTTGCTGGCCGATGTCGCTGAGTTCGACCTGGGACTGATGCCGGCGCAGCAACTCGACGCCCAGTTCCTGTTCCAGCGCCTTGAGCGCATGGGACACCGCCGATTGCGAGATGCCCAGGCGATTGGCGGCGGCGGTGAAGCCGTGCAGTTCGGCCACCAGGGAGAAGATTTCCAGTTGGGTCAGGGTCATGAGTGTTTACTCATTTTACGATGATCAGGTATTAGCCGGATCATACGGCATCTGTGCTTCGGGTGACCTATGAGTAGCTATGAGCAAAACTGGACGAAACCGTCGGACGTGCCGGTGTATCTGAAGCTGGCGGCAGTGACGATGATCTGGGGCGGGACTTTCGTGGCCGGGCGTTTCCTCGCCGACAGCCTCAGCCCGTTGTTTGCCGCGAGCCTGCGGTTTTTGCTGGCCAGCGTGGCGTTGTTGCTGTTTGTGCTACTGGCCCGGATGCCGCTGGTGCGGCCCAGCGCCAGGCAGTGGCTGCAATTGGCGATGCTGGGGTTCTTCGGGATCTTCTTCTACAACCTGTGCTTCTTTTACGGGCTGCATTACATCAACGCCTCACGGGCGTCGTTGATCGTGGCGTTGAACCCGGCGGTGATTGGCCTGGCATCCTGGCTGTTATTCAAGGAACGCCTGAAGCGGGCGAAAGTGGCAGGGATTGCGATCTGCATCGCCGGGGCAGGGCTGGTGATTGTCAGCCGCAACCCGCAACTGCTGGCGGCTAATGCCGACGCGTGGATTGGCGATCTGCTGATCTTCGGCTGCGTGCTGAGTTGGGGGGTCTACTCGTTGTTTTCCAAGGGCCTGAATCAAACGCTGGGGCCGGTGCAAACGGTGACCTATTCGATCCTGTTGGGCACGGCGATGCTTTGGCTCACCAGTGCGGTGCGCGGCGAGTTGAGTGTCGAGGCGCTCATCCGCCTGGGGCCGCAACAATGGCTGAGCCTGATGTACCAGGGCGTACTCGGCTCGGCGCTGGCCTACATCGGCTATTACGACGGCATTCGCAAAATCGGCGCGACCCGTTCCGGCGTGTTCATTGCCTTGAATCCGTTGACCGCCGTCATCCTGGGCGCATTGCTGTTGGGCGAACAACTGACCTTGCCGATGGGCCTGGGCGGCGGGCTGATCCTGGCGGGGATTTACCTGTGCAACAAACCGCTTGCGCAGCCTGTGAAAAAGGGGATTTGATACAGAAGGCGGACAAACCGTTTTACGCTGTGTAGAATCGGGTTACGCATACAATAATAAACGACTTCTGACACCAGAAGCCTCGCCCGCAAGAGCCTTGGGTCGACAATGAAGAGTTTTGGGTTTCAACTGATCTACGGTGACTTCCTCGCCCGCAGCGTGCGCGGCATCTCCTGCGCGCCGCCCGCCAGTCTCAGCATTGCTAGCAACTAACGATCCGTTAATTCTAAAAATGATGATGAGGCGCCAACCATGGCAGATTTATACGAAAACCCAATGGGCCTGATGGGCTTTGAATTCATTGAGTTCGCATCGCCGACCCCGAACACCCTGGAGCCGATCTTCGAGATCATGGGCTTCACCAAGGTCGCGACCCACCGTTCCAAAGACGTGCATCTGTATCGCCAGGGCCAGATCAACCTGATCCTCAACAACGAACCCCACAGCGTCGCTTCGTACTTCGCGGCCGAGCATGGTCCGTCGGTGTGCGGCATGGCGTTCCGCGTCAAGAACGCCCAACAAGCGTTTGCCCGTGCCCTGGAACTCGGCGCCCAGCCGATTCATATCGAAACCGGCCCGATGGAACTGAACCTGCCGGCGATCAAAGGCATCGGCGGTGCACCGCTGTACCTGATCGACCGTTTCGGCGAAGGCAGCTCGATCTACGACATCGACTTCGTGTTCATCGACGGCGTGGACCGCAATCCGGAAGGGGCGGGCCTGAAGATTATCGATCACCTGACCCACAACGTGTATCGCGGGCGTATGGCCTACTGGGCCAACTTCTACGAGAAGCTGTTCAACTTCCGCGAAATCCGTTACTTCGACATCAAGGGCGAATACACCGGCCTGACTTCCAAGGCCATGACCGCGCCGGATGGCATGATCCGCATCCCGTTGAACGAAGAATCGTCCAAGGGCGCCGGGCAGATCGAAGAGTTCCTGATGCAGTTCAATGGCGAAGGCATCCAGCACGTCGCGTTCCTCAGCGATAACCTGATCGACACCTGGGATCGCCTGAAGAAAATCGGCATGCGCTTCATGACCGCGCCACCGGAAACCTATTACGAAATGCTCGAAGGCCGTTTGCCGAACCATGGCGAGCCGGTTGATCAACTGCAATCGCGCGGGATTTTGCTGGACGGCTCGTCCGAGTCGGGCGACCGCCGCCTGCTGCTGCAGATCTTCTCGGAAACCCTGATGGGCCCGGTGTTCTTCGAATTCATCCAGCGTAAAGGCGACGATGGTTTCGGCGAGGGTAACTTCAAGGCGTTGTTCGAATCGATCGAGCGCGATCAGGTTCGTCGTGGCGTACTGTCCACCGAGTAAGCCACCGCAGATGTAAAAAAGCCCGGTCAGCAGCAATGCTGGCCGGGCTTTTCTTTGGCTGATACATCCCCCTGTAGGAGCGAGGCTTGCCCGCGAAGCTTTTTGGCGCCTTCAAGGACGCCTTCGCGGGCAAGCCTCGCTCCTACATTATTTACATAGGCTTGCGGCGCTGCCGGACCAGATGCTTGAACCCTTCAAACACCAACACCACCACCGCCAGCCAGATCGGAATGTAGGTCAGCCATTCCCCAGGCTTGATACTTTCCCCCAACAGCAACGCCACCCCCAGCAACAGCACCGGTTCGACATAGCTCAGCAAGCCGAAAAGACTGAACGGCAACAAGCGGCTGGCGATGATGTACACCACCAGCGCCGAAGCACTGATCAACCCGAGTACAGGGATCAGCAGCGATAGCCATGGGTATTGATCGAACACGACGAAACCCTGCTCACCGCCCCAGACGAACCAGAATGCCACCGGCAGCATCAAGGTCATGTCCAGCCACAAACCGCCGAGGTTGTCGGTGGTCAGCCATTTGCGCAACACGAAGTACAGGGGATAACCGACGACCACCAGCAGCGTCGCCCAGGAGAAACCGCCGACCTGATACAACTCGTTGAGCACGCCGAGGGAGGCGAAAAACACGGCGACTTTTTGCAAGTAGGACAAACGCTCGCCATAAGCGATGCGCCCGGTCAGCACCATCGCCAGCGGCAACAGGAAATAGCCCAGCGACACGTCGAGGCTGTAGCCGTTAAGCGGTGCCCACATGAACAGCCAGAGTTGCAGGCCAAGTAGCGTCGCCGAGACGACCAGACCGGCGAACAACTTGGGTTTACCGCCCAGGCGCTTGAGGATGTCGAGCGAGCGCCGCCATTCACCGGACACCAGCATGAACACTGTCATGCAGGGCACGGTCAGCAGCATCCGCCAGCCGAAGATTTCTACGCCGCTCAAGGGCGTGAGCAGCGAGGTGTAGTAATACATGACGGCAAACAGCACCGAGGCTGTGACCGATAAAGCGATACCTTTAGACAAACTGTCCTCGCGGGGTTGAACGTGAAACGGGGGGCGGAGGATACGTGGTTTTAGCTTAGAACATTGTCTGATTGATCAAGATCGTTCACAGATGATCGTTCCCACGCTCTGCGTAGGAACGATCAAACCGGGATTTGGCGAACGCCACAGTTCCCTTGTAGGAGCGAAGCTTGCTCGCGAAAGCGGACTTCCAGCCAACATCGATGTTGGATATGAAGACGTCTTCGCGAGCAAGCTTCGCTCCCACAGGGTGTGTGTCAGCTGTTGCGGGGTTTACGGCCCGAGACGAAATGGCTCACGTCATTGAAGCCCGGTGTCGAGGAGTGGCCCGGTGTCACCAGCGAGTCAATGAACGCCTCATCTTCCGCCGTGATCTTCACCGTCTGCGCCTTGGTGTAGGCGTCCCACTGTTCCTCGGTGCGCGGCCCGACGATGGCTGAGGTGACGGCGCTGTTATTGATCACCCAGGCAATGGCGAATTCGACGATGCCCACGCCACGGCCCTGGGTGTATTGCTGGATCTGCTGGGCGATGCGCAGCGACTCGACGCGCCATTCGGTTTCGAGGATGCGTTTGTCTTGGCGCCCGGCGCGGCTGTTGGCGTCCGGCGTGACGTCCGGTGCGTATTTGCCGCTGAGCACGCCGCGCGCCAATGGGCTGTAAGGCACCACGCCGAGGCCATAGGCGTGGGCGGCGGTGATCTGTTCGGTTTCAGCCTGGCGATTGACGATGTTGTACAACGGCTGGCTGATCACCGGCCGGTCGACGCCAAGCTTGTCGGCCACGCGAATGACTTCGGCGATGCGCCAGCCACGGTAGTTGGACAGGCCCCAATAGCGGATCTTGCCTTGGCGGATCAGGTCGCCGATGGCCGAGATCGTCACTTCGAGCGGCGTGTTGTGGTCTTCGCGGTGCAGGTAATAGATGTCGACATAGTCGGTGCCCAGGCGGGTCAGGCTGGCATCGATGCCGTTGAAAATGTGCTTGCGGCTGAGGCCGCTGCGGTTCGGCACGCCGTCCACCGGGCCGAAACCGACCTTGGTGGCGAGCACCCATTCGTGACGGTTGCCGGCAATCGCCTCACCGACGATCTCTTCGGAGCGGCCGCCGGTATAGACGTCCGCGGTGTCGATGAAGTTGATGCCCTGGTCCCAGGCCTTGTCGATGATCCGCAGGGAATCTTCGGTGCTGGTCTGTTCGCCGAACATCATGGTGCCCAGGGTCAATGTAGAGACTTGCAGACCCGAATGACCCAACGTGCGGTAACTCATGACGAAATCCTTTTGCCGATGGAAAGGCGTCAATCAAATACCAGAACGGTGGCCGGGAGCAACCGGATTTATCGACACAACTCCATTTTGGCCAGGGGCAATAATCGGCCATTGTGGCGAGGGAGCTCGCTCCCGCTGGGCTGCGTAGCAGCCCCAAATTCTGCAAATATTCACGATTTTGCGAGTGCTGCGCACTCGAGCGGGAGCAAGCTCCCTCGCCACAAAAGCACCTTGCTTGCTCGTTAAACCTTCAACGTACGCGTCATCCGCAACGCCAGCACACTGCCGCAGACAATCACGCCCGCCAGCAGATACAACGCCGCATCGGTCGACCCGGTGCTGTCCTTGACCCAACCCACCAGATACGGGCTGAGGAAACCGGCCATTTGGCCCATGGAGTTGATCAACGCCAAACCGCCCGCCGCCGCACCGGCACTCAGCAGCGCGGTCGGCACTGGCCAGAACATCGGCAGGCCGGTGAGGGCGCCCATGGTCGCGATGGTTAAACCAAGAATCGCAATCGCCGGCGTCGTGGCGAAGTTCACCGCGATCAGCAGACCGACCGCGCCCATCAACATCGGCACCACCAAATGCCAGCGCCGCTCTTTGCGCAAGTCCGCCGAACGACCGACCAGCAACATGAACATCGCCGCCAGCAGGTAGGGAATCGCACTCAACCAGCCAATCACCAGGTTATCGCTGAATCCCAGGTTCTTGATGATCGACGGCAGCCAGAAGTTGATCGCATAAACACCGCTCTGGATGCAGAAATAGATCAAGCCGAACGCCCAGATCGCCGGGTTCTTGAACACCGCCAGCAGCGAATCGGTGGTGGTTTTCGGCTTGTTGGCCAGGTCTTGCGCGTGGTCCGCTTCCAGTACCGAACGCTCGAACGGCGTCAACCACTTGGCATTGGCGTAACTGTCGCTGAGCAGGAAGTAGGCGAGGGCGCCGAGGATTACGGTTGGGATCCCTTGCAGTAAAAACATCCACTGCCAGCCGGCCAAACCCGCCTGGCCCGCGCCGAAGTGATTGAGGATCCAGCCGGAAAACGGGCTGCCAAGCAGACCGGACACCGGGATCGCCGACATGAACAGCGCCATGATGCGGCCACGGCGGAAGGTCGGGAACCACTGCGAGAGATAGAGCACCACGCCCGGGAAGAACCCGGCTTCGGCCGCGCCGGTGAACAGACGCAAGGTGTAGAACTCGGTGGGCGTGGTGACGAACAGCAGGCAGGTCGAGAGCGAACCCCAGACAATCATCATCAGCGCAATCCAGCGCCGTGGGCCGAATTTGGTCAGGGCCAGGTTGCTCGGTACGCCACACAATACGTAGCCGATAAAGAAGATCCCGGCGCCGAGGCCGTACACGGTTTCACTGAATTTCAGGGCGTCGAGCATCTGCAGCTTGGCGAATCCAACGTTGACCCGGTCGAGGTAGTTGAACAAGTAGCAGATGAAGATGAAGGGGATCAATCGAAGGGTAATACGTTTGTAGACGGCGTTTTTTTCGTCAGCAATGGTCTGGGTAACGGCTGCGCTCTGTGACATGGCGGGCTCTCTCTTTATTATGATTTTTTGCGATGCAAAGGGTAACGTTGATCGCCCTGTGAGTCTCGGCCACCGCTTGGGTGGTTGTCTTTGTGCCTGAGCACAGGGTTTGCCCACAAGGCCTGTGCGGGTGAACAACCCGTCCCTCCACGCTTTCAAGGATCTGCCCAATGTTTGAACTCGATCACGACCTGGCCCAGGACATCGTCGACCGGGCCATGGCCATCCTGCCGTACAACGTCAACGTCATGGACAGCCAGGGGCTGATCCTCGGCAGCGGCGAGCCCGAGCGGATCAACACCCGCCACGAAGGCGCGCAACTGGTGCTGGCCAACGGGCGCGTGGTGGAGATCGACGCGCAAACCGCGATTCACCTCAAAGGCGTGCAGCCGGGGATCAACCTGCCGTTGTTGCTCGATCAGCGGCTGATCGGCGTGCTCGGCATCACCGGCGAACCCGAGCAGTTGCGCACCTACGCCGAGCTGGTGCGCATGACCGCCGAGATGCTGGTGGGCCAGCGCAATCAGCAGGCGGAACAGCAATGGCGACGCCAGCGTTGCGATGATTTGCTCGCCTTGTTGTTGACCGACGCGGGGGATTCGCCGCGTCTGGTGGATGAGGCGCAACAATTGGGCCTCAAGCCGCAGCTATCGCGGGTGCCGTATCTGTTCGAGTTGGGCCTGGAACACGGGCCGGGGCAGACCGTCGAAGCCCTCAGCGCCTGGCTGATCAGCCGTTATCCCGACAGTTGGTGTGTCAGCTCCGCCAAGTCCTCGCTGCTGTGGTGCCGGCCGGCGAGCCAGGCGATCGAGCATGAACGGTTGCTGGAAAAACTCGATGGCCTGGGCTGGAACATTTTGCGCATCGCCGTGGGCGGGCAGGCCGATGGGTTGCCGGGGTTGCGCCGCTGCTATCGCCGGGTCGGTGATCTGCTGGCCTATGGACGCGATGTGTTGCCGCGCTCGCGGTTGCTGAGGCTGAACCGTTATCGGCTGCCAGTGATGCTCTGGCGGCATCGCAACGACGACGCGCTGGACGAGTTGCTCAAGCCGTTGCGCAAAGTCATCGCCAAGGACAATAACGGTCAATTGCTGGCGACCCTGCGTTGCTGGTGCGACCACGATGGGCAAAGCCAGGCGTGTGCGGATGCGTTGGGGATTCATCGCAACAGTCTGCGTTATCGCATGGAAAGGATTGCCGAGTTGAGTGGGGTTGATCCGTTGCGGCTGGACGGGATGCTGGCGTTGTACCTTGGGGTGCAGTTGCTGCCGCAAACGGAGTGAAAGATGTGGCGACTATATGGACGCCTTCGCGGGCAAGCCTCGCTCCTACAGGGATCGCGGCGCTCGCTCTTGTAGGAGCGAGGCTTGCCCGCGAAGAGGCCCTCCCAGCCACCACAATCTCGGGTTTGTAGAAATGAACAATAAACGCCCCCCGCGCTTGTGCAGCGGACCGGCGTCATCCCTCCGGGCAACTGGCAGCATGGATGCATTGAAAACGGAGAATTCTCATGAAAATCGTCATCGCCCCCGATTCGTTCAAGGACAGCCTGAGTGCCCAAGGCGTCGCCGATGCTATCGCGCTGGGATTGGCCGAGGTCTGGCCGCAGGCGCAGTTGGTCAAGTGCCCGATGGCCGACGGCGGGGAAGGGACGGTCGAATCGATTCTGGCGGCGTGTGCGGGTGAATTGCGCCGCACAGCCGTGCGCGGCCCGTTGGGGGCAACGGTTGACGCCGCGTGGGGCTGGCTGCCGCACAACCACATCGCGATCATCGAAATGGCCGAGGCCAGCGGTTTGCAATTGGTGCCGACGGCGCAGCGCGATGCCTGCGTCAGCAGCACTTTCGGCACCGGCGAACTGATCCGCGCCGCGCTGGATGCCGGGGCGCAGCGGGTGATCCTGGCGATTGGCGGTAGCGCCACCAACGACGCTGGCGCCGGGGCGATGCAGGCCCTGGGCGTCAAACTGTTCGATGCCCAGGGCCAAATCCTCGCGCCCGGTGGCCTGGCGCTGGCGCAACTGGCCCGCATTGACCTGAGCGACATCGATCCGCGCTTGAACGCGGTGCGCTTTGACATCGCTGCCGACGTCAACAATCCCCTGTGCGGACCCCACGGTGCCTCGGTGATTTTTGGCCCGCAGAAAGGTGCATCGCCGGCGCAGGTCCAGCAACTGGATCAGGCCCTTGGGCTGTTTGCTGATGTGTGCGCGCAAGTCTTGGACAAAGACGTGCGCGATGAACCGGGCAGCGGCGCGGCGGGTGGCCTGGGGTTCGCGGCCAAGGCGTTCCTGGGCGCGCAATTTCAGGCTGGTGTGGAAGTGGTCGCGGAACTGGTTGGCCTGGCCGAGGCGGTGGAGGGCGCGGACCTGGTGATTACCGGTGAAGGCCGATTCGATGCCCAGACCTTGCGCGGCAAGACGCCGTTTGGCGTGGCGCGGATTGCCTGCCGGCAAGGCGTGCCGGTCATCGTGATCGCAGGGACCTTGGGTGAGGGTTATCAGGAACTCTACGAGCACGGCATCGACGCCGCGTTTGCCCTGGCGAGCGGGCCGATGACGCTGGAGCAGGCGTGTGCCGAGGCGCCTCGGTTGTTGCGGGAGCGGGCGAGCGATATTGCGCGGGTTTGGCAGATCGCTTCCCAAAAGACCTGAACGCGATCCTCAGGGTAGAGCGTTTTTGTGGCGAGGGGGCTTGCCCCCGTTGGGGCGCGTAGCGGCCCCTGGCATTCTTTCAGTCATTCCGTGCAAGCAGGTTTAGCGCCTGCTTCGCAGGCGAACGGGGTAGAGCCCCCCTCGCCACAATGGACTCGCCTCTGCAGCACAGGTGTTTCGCCGCTGAAACACCCCTAACCCCCTTGAAATATTTTTCCACTTCCCCCGTAAAAATCCTCAAGCCCGGCCGATAACCCTCATAGGCGCGCACAAACCAACCATAACAGTGGCGCCAAGCTGATCCCGCCGGCCCCACGCCCGCCCGACAGCGACCACGGCACGGATGCTTCGACGCTCACCCCCCGAGAATCATCCTATGTCCCTGCGTAATCTGAATATCGCGCCTCGAGCGTTCCTCGGTTTTGCCTTCATCGCCTTGCTGGTGATCGTGCTGGGTGTGTTTGCGGTCAATCGCATGTCGATCATCCGCCAGTCCTCGGTCGACATGGGCAGCACCCAACTGCCCAGCGTCACCTTCCTGGGCAATGTCACCGAAAACATCCTGCGCATGCGCATTCTCTCGTTCCGCATTCTGGTTAACCGCGAGCCGGCCAGTCTGCAGGAAGCCGAAACGCGCATTGGCGTACTGACCGACAAGGCCCGCAAGGCGCAGGTCGCTTATGCCGCACTGCCGATGGGTCCTGACGAAGCGGCACTGTATAAAGTGTTCAGCACCACCCTCGACAATTACATGCAAGCCCAGCGGGAAATGCTCGACCTGTCGCGTCAGAACAAAGTCGATGAGATGCGCAGCCTGATCAATACGCGGATCAAGGAAGGCACCGACCTGATGGGCGAACAGCTCAATAAACTGGTGGCTTACAACATCGACGGCGCCAAAGCGGCGGGGACGGTTGCCGAAGACAACTACAACACCGCCGTGAACGGCATCATTGTCGTGTCAGTGGTGGCGGCGCTGATGACTGTGCTGCTGGCCTGGTTGTTAACCCGCAGCATCGTTACACCGTTGAACCGCGCGGTGCAGGCTGCCGAAACCATCGCCGGCGGTAACTTGACCAAAGCCATCGAAGTCGATGGCAAGGACGAACCGGCCCGCCTGCTCGGTGCCTTGTCCGTCATGCAGACCAACCTGCGCCAAACCATCGAGCAGATCGCCGGTTCCGCCACTCAATTGGGCGCCGCCGCCGAAGAGCTCAGCACCGTCACCGAAGAAGCCTCGCGCGGCCTGCAACAGCAGAACAACGAAATCGAACAAGCGGCCACCGCCGTCAATGAGATGACCGCCGCCGTGGAAGAAGTGGCGCGCAATGCGGTGTCGACTTCCGAAGCGTCGAACCAGTCGACCCAGGCCGCTCGCGAAGGCCGCAACCGCGTGGTGGAAACCGTCGACGCGATCCAGACCATGACCCACGACGTGCAAAACACCGCGACCATGATCGAAGGCCTGGCCGCACAAGGTCGCGACATCGGCAAGGTGCTGGACGTGATCCGCGCCATCGCCGAGCAAACCAACCTGCTGGCGCTCAACGCCGCCATCGAAGCCGCCCGTGCCGGTGAAGCCGGGCGTGGTTTTGCGGTGGTGGCAGACGAGGTCCGGGCCTTGGCCCATCGCACCGCGCAATCGACCCAGGAAATCGAAAAAATGGTCGCCGGCATCCAGAACGGCACCGGTGAAGCGGTGTCCTCGATGCAGCAAAGCAACCAGCGCACCCAAAGCACCCTGGAAATGGCCCGCGCCGCCGGTGTGGCCCTGGAGCAGATCACACAATCGATCCACCTGATCAACGAACGCAACCTGGTGATCGCCAGCGCCTCGGAAGAACAGGCCCAGGTGTCCCGCGAAGTCGACCGCAACCTGGTCAACATCCGCGACCTCGCCACTCAGTCCGCCGCCGGTGCCAACCAGACCAGCGCTGCCACCCACGAACTGTCGCGTCTGGCCGTGGATTTGAATGCGATGGTGGCGCGTTTTGTAATTTGAGATAGGGTTGAGTCTGGAGCACGCGCGACAGGAGACGTACATGCGCTATTCAGCCCTGACTCAACGTATTGCCGGTGACGGAGCGGCAGCCTGGAACATTCATGATCGAGCGCTGGAGATGCGCGAGCAGGGCATTGATGTGTTGCTGCTGACGGTGGGCGATCCGGATTTCGACACGCCCAGGCCCATCGTCCAGGCCGCCATCGACAGCCTCTTGGCCGGCGATACCCATTACTCGGATGTGCGTGGCACCCGGGCGTTGCGCAACAGCATCGCCAGTCGGCATCGACGCCGCAGCGGTCAGGCGGTGGATGCCGGGCATGTGATCGTGTTGCCGGGGGCGCAATGTGCGGTGTACTCGGTGGCGCAATGTTTGCTCGATCCGGGCGATGAAGTGATCGTCGCCGAACCGATGTACGTCACCTACGAAGGTGTCTTCGGCGCTTGCGGGGCGAAAGTGGTGCCGGTGGCGGTACGGCCGCAGAACGGTTTTCGCGTGGACCCGGCAGATGTCGCGGCGCTGATCACGGCCAAGACCCGGGTCATTTTGCTGAACAGTCCAAACAATCCTTCCGGCGCCAGCCTTTCATTGAAGCTCTGGCAGGAACTGGCGCTGCTCTGCGTTCGCCACGACTTGTGGCTGATCAGCGACGAGGTCTACAGCGACTTGCTGTACGAAGGCGAGCACGTCAGCCCCGCCAGTCTGCCCGGCATGGCCGAGCGCACGGCGATCATTAACAGCCTGTCCAAATCCCACGCCATGAGCGGTTGGCGCGTCGGTTGGGTGATCGGCCCCAAACCCTTGGCCGAACACTTGATGCACCTGTCGTTGTGCATGCTGTTTGGCATTCCGGATTTCGTGCAGAAAGCCGCGCAAGTGGCGCTGGATGGGGACCTGCCGGAGGTGGCGCAGATGCGCGAAGAGTATCGCCAGCGCCGGGACCTGGTGTGCGCGCGGTTGAGCGCGTGCCCGGGTATCCGGCCGATCGTGCCCGATGGCGGGATGTTCGTGATGGTCGATATACGCCCGACCGGGCTCTGCGCCCAGGGGTTTGCCGAGCGGCTGCTGGAGGGGTATGGCGTGTCGGTGCTGGCGGGCGAAGCCTTCGGGCCGAGTGCGGCGGGGCATATTCGCCTGGGGCTGGTGGTGGACCAGGTGAAACTGGCGGACGCGTGTCGGCGGATTGCGCGGTGTGCGGCGGATCTTCTGGAAGCGCGGCGGGCTTGACGGCCTCTTCGCGGGCAAGCCTCGCTCCTACAGGATCTGCGTAATTGATCGTTCCCACGCTCTGCGTGGGAATACCGCCTGGGACGCTCCGCGTTCCGCTTTTAGATGTGACGCGGAGCGTGGGAACGATCATCTTCAGCCTTTCCAGGCCAACCCATTCACAAGATTCACCGGCCGTTCTCCGGCCAACGCCATCAGCAGATTGTCCACCGCGCACTTGGCCATCGCCTCGCGCGTCTCATGGGTCGCCGAGCCAATGTGCGGCGTGGCCACCACGTTATCCAGCCGCAACAACGGCGACGCCGAATCCAGCGGCTCGCGCTCAAACACATCCAGCCCCGCCGCACGAATCTGCCCCTTGCGCAGGGCGTCAATCAGCGCAGCTTCGTCCACCACTTTGCCCCGGGAAATATTGATGAAGATCGTCTCCGGGCCCATCAAGGCAAACTGCTCAGCCCCGATCAACCCTTCGGTTTCAGCAGTCAGCGGCAAGGTCACGCACACGAAATCCGCCTCTTGCAACAGTTGCGGCAGACTGCGGTATTGCGCGTTGAAACGCTGTTCCACCGCCGGTTTCGGCGTGTGGCTGTGATAAATGACCGGCATGCCGAAGCCGAAATGCCCACGCTGGGCCAACGCCTCGCCGATGCGGCCCATGCCGATGATGCCCAAGGTCTTGCCATGCACATCGGTGCCGAACTGTGCCGGGCCAACGTTGCGCTTCCAGTGGCCGGCACGAACCATGTTCGCCAGTTCCACCACGCGGCGGGCACTGGCCAGGATCAACGCAAAACCGGTGTCAGCCGTGGTTTCGGTGAGCACGTCCGGGGTGTTGCTGAGCAGGATCCGGCGCTCGGTCAAATAATCGATGTCGTAGTTGTCGACACCCACCGAAACGCTGGCGATGGCTTCGAGATCGGGGGCCAGATCGAGTAATGCAGCGTCCAGCTTCAGACTGGCGCCGAGCAAGCCCTGGGCCTTGGGCAGGGCCTCGCGCATTTTGGCCAGGCCCTCGGCGTCGAGGCTGTCGATCAGGGTCACTTCAGTCTGCTCATGCAAGCGGGCCATCAGCAACGGCGAGAGTTTCTTGTACAGCACGACCTGCTTTTTCATCGTCATCGTCTCAACTTCAATTCAAGGGTGAGCAGGCACCGGCCGTTTCGCAACGGCCTTGGCCACGACCCGGTCACTGGCGCCGGGCTTGAGGAAAATTGTCAGTACTACCGAGAGCATCAACGCGCCGCTCATCAACAGATACGAAGCACCCGGCGAACCGGTGCTGCTGTTCAGGTAACCGACCAGATAGGAACCGCCAAACGAACCGAGGGCACCCATGCTGTTGATCAGCGCCATGGCGCCACCGGCGACGTTGGCGGGAAGGATTTCCGGGACGATCGCAAAGAACGGCCCATAAGGCGCATACATGCAGGCCCCTGCGATCACCAGCAAGGTGTAGGACCACCAGAAGTGTTCCGCACCCAAAGCGTATGAACCGTAGAACGCAATCGAGGCGATCAGCAACGGCGGCCACACAAAGCGTTTGCGCTTCTGCAACTTGTCCGAGCCCCAGGACACCGCGAGCATCCCAATCACCGCCGCCAGGTACGGCAGCGCCGAGAGCCAGCCGGCCTCGACCATGTCCATCTGCAAACCGGCCTTGAGGATCGACGGCAGCCACAGCACGAAGCCGTAGACGCCGATGCTCCAGCAGAAAAACTGCAGGGCCAGCACGATGACTTTCGGCGAGCGGAAGGCTTCGGCGTAGTTTTTCACCGCTTTGATCCCGACTTGTTCGGCCGCCAGGGCGCTTTCCAGGTCCTGTTTTTCCTGGTCGCTGAGCCACTTGGCCTGGGCTGGACGCTCGTCCGCCAGGCGCCACCAGATAAAGGCCCAGATCACCGCGGGCAAGCCTTCGATGATGAACATCCAGCGCCAGCTGAAATGCTGCACCAGATACCCCGATACCACCGACATCCACAGCATGGTCACCGGGTTGCCGAGGATCAGGAAGGTGTTGGCGCGCGAACGTTCGGCACGGGTGAACCAGTGGCACAGGTACACCAGCATCGCCGGCATCACCGCGGCTTCGACCACGCCGAGCATGAAGCGAATGACGATCAGCCAATAGGCACTGGATACGATCCCGGTCAGGGTCGCGAGGCCGCCCCAGAGGATCAGGCTGACGAAAATCAGCTTCTTCACGCTGTGTTTCTGCGCGTAGATCGCGCCCGGCACCTGGAAGAAAAAGTAGCCGAGGAAGAACAGTGCGCCGAGCATCGAGGACAGGCCCGGGGTGATCATCAGGTCTTCGGCCATCCCGGAGGCGGCGGCGAACCCGTAATTGGCGCGGTCCAGATACGCCAGGCTGTAGGTGATGAAGACGATGGGCATGATGTACCACCAGCGGCGGGTGGCGAGTGTTGCGGTTTTCATGATGGTGCTCCTGAGCTTGTTGTTTTTGTCGCAGCAGGTAACGGTGTTCGGTGATCGTTCCCACGCTCTGCGTGGGAATGCCTCTACGGACGCTCCGCGTCCACGGTGACGCAGAGCGTCACGGGCTGCATTCCCACGCAGGAGCGTGGGAACGATCAGGTATGTGGCTTGGCAATTCGGCGCGGGTCGGCAACCCCTCCATATCCCCCCGACTCTGCACCGCACGGCTGCCAATCCAGTTGGCGCGCTGCACGGCGTCGGCGAAGCTGTGGTTTTCCAGCAGGGCGCTGATCATGCCGACAGCAAAGCCATCGCCGGCGCCCACGGTGTCGACCACGTTTTGCACCGGCACACCGGCGACGAAGCCCTGGTCCAGGTGCGTGCGGTAATACGCACCGTGTGGCCCCAGTTTGATCGCCACCGCTTCAACCCCTTGGTCGAGGTAAAACGCCGCGATGTCCGCCGGATCCTCAAACCCGGTGAGCAAACGACCTTCGCTCAACCCCGGCAGTACCCAATGGGCGAGGGCGGCGAGGCGATTGATCTCGGTGATCATCTGTTGCTCGCTGGCCCACAGGCTCGGGCGCAGGTTCGGGTCGAAAGACACACTGCGCCCGGCCTCGCGCATGCGGGTCATCAATTCGAAGGACATTTCCCGAGCGCTGACGGAAAGCGCCGGAGGAATCCCGGTGGCGTGCAAGTGCCGGGCGCTCAACAGCTCAGGCTGGATCGACTGCACCGACAAGTGACTGGCCGCCGAACCACGGCGGAAATACTCGACCACCGGATCGCTGCCGTCATCAGCGCGGGACTTGAGTTGAAAACCGGTCGGCTGCGCCGGGTCGATATCGACGTGACTGCAATCCAGGCCTTCTTTGGCCAACGTATCGATCACGAAACGACCCAGCGAATCAGCACCCACCCGGCTTAGCCACGTGACGTTGAACCCCAGCCGCGACAATCCGATGGCGACGTTACTGTCCGCCCCGGCAATGCGCTTATGAAACTGGCCGACCGCCGCCAGGTCACCGCTCTGCTCGGCGACGAACATCGCCATGGTTTCGCCGAACGACAGGATATCGATCTCAGACATGGGCGCTCTCCAACCGTGATTGACCGAGGCGGGCGAGGGTGGCGACGTGTTCGGTGGTCAGTTGCACCAGGTCGTCGCCCTGCAACGGATACTCCGCCGCTCGCATGATGCCTTGGGCCATGTGCCGCAGCAGTTGTTCCCACAGATGCAGGTCGGCGGCGCTCGGTGGTATCGCCACCAGTTTGCCGTCGGCCCGGCGCGCCACAGCCTTGCAATGCACGTAGCCGACATGCCGCCCGAGCAACCGCGCGGCGCTGGCGGCGGACTGGTCCTGCCATTGCCAGTTGCCGATGTCGAAGGTCATCTTGATCGGCAGGTTGTGCTGCTCGACCTCAGTGAAAAAGCGCTGGAATGGCTCAATGCGCCCGCCGTGCAAGGTCTGGTCGTTTTCTACCAAAAGGTGCACGGGGCTTTGGCTCAACTGTCGAGCCAACGCCTGCAAGTCGTTGTTGTCGGTGAAATAGCCGAGGGACACTTTCAGCCACTTGGCGCCAAACAGCTCAGCGCGTTGCAGGGTCTTGAACAATTCAGGATTGGGCTTCGATTGACCGGCCAGCCACAGCTCCATCGGCGAGGAATAGACGCTTTCGAGGCCGCGAGCCTGGGTGTCATCCGCCAGTTGCGCGGGGTCTTCGTGGGTCAACAGTTCTTCGCGCCATTCGATGCGCGTGGCGCCGGCGGCGGCCAGTACCTCGATGAAACTGCCTTGGCCGAGCTGGCGGACAAGGTCGGCGCCGTAGCTCGACAAGCTGATGGAAACGGGTGGTTTATTCATTGTTATTTACCTCTGAAACCGGTTTCATTTTTGTTCAAAAAAAAGGTTTGGAATTTGCGTTGTTCTTTCAGGCGTCTTCGCGGGCAAGTCGGATCGCCGCACCGCTCGCTCCTACAGGTTTCGCTGCGTTTGAATAACGTGTGATTCAACGCAAATCCCCACGGGTCGACCCACGCACCTCCAACCGCGCCGCAAAATCCATCGTCCGCACTGGCCCGACATCCCCGCGCAAACGCTTGAGCAAACACTCAAACGCACTCGCGCCAATCTCCGCCGTCGGCTGGGCGAGGGCGGTAATGCCGCTGCCCACCAACGGATACCAATCCAGATCATCCAACGCAATCAGCCCGACATCCCCAAACAGGTCACAGCCAAGCTCACGCAACGCATGGGTGCCGGCCAACGCCGCAATCCCGTTGGCACAGAACAGCGCTTTTGGCCCGGGGCCGGGTGTATCAAGGAAGGTTTGCAAGCGTGAGGTCAGGTCGCTGCCGGTTTCGACCACAGCCCCTTGCAGCGTCGAACGCTGCTCAATCTGCGCCTTGAAACTGCCCACCCGTTCAATCCGCGAGCTGGTGCCGTCAAACGGTTCAGTCACCAACAGCACATCGCGATAACCGCGTTCTTCAAGGTGGGCGAGGGCCATCGCGACGGCGGCGGGATTATCCAGCCCGACCAAGTCGCTTTCGAGCTGCTCGACCTTGCGATCCACCAGCACCAGTGGCATCTCCCGGTGCAGCTCGCGCAGTTCATCGCGGTGATGGCCCAGGGTGTTCACGATCAAGCCTTCGATGTTGTACGAACGCAGCAGCGCCAGGTGCTGACGTTCCTGCTCGTCATCGCGGTCGGTGTTGCACACCACCAGGCTGTAGCCATGCTGACGGCAGGCGGTTTCCACGCCATGCATCACGGCAATCGAATAAGGGTTACGGATATCGGCCACCAGCATGCCGATCAGGCGCGTGCGCCCGCGTTTCAGGCCACGGGCCATCTGGTTCGGGCGGTAGCCCAATTCGCTGATGGCGAGTTCGATGCGTTGGGCAATGGCATCGGAGAGCAGGGCGCGGTCATCGCCGATGAAGCGCGAGACGCTGGCCTTGGACACGCCGGCGTGTTTGGCGACGTCGAGCATGGTGACGCGGCTGCGCTGGGCGGCGGAGAAATCGTTCATGCGGTGGACCTTGTTATTGGCTTTATATGAGTTCCAATGCGTATTGACCTGAAACCGGTTTCAGGAAACCTCACAAGGCGGGCCACGTCAAGCTTGCATTGGCGCGGATTCACTCAAAAACGGCGCTATACCCGACAAACGGTCGAAGAACCTGTCAGATATGACAGTAGGCAATGTCTGTGTTTGAACGTCTAATTTCCTACAAAGGAAACACGAAACAGAGACCTTCGAGATGCAATCGAAGTTCTTTGACACGGGGGGGTGATGCAAATGACTTCTGACAAACATCACGGCAAGAAGAAAAAACCATCCGCCATGGGTGTTTTAGCGCTGCCACTGACAATTGATGGCGTCAATCCTGGCGATCCGCAGCAGTTGATTCCTCCAGGAGCGTCCACCACGGGTGCGACGCTGAGAATTCCGCCATGGTTTCCCTCAATCTTTCCAGGCAGTAGCGATCTTTTGGAGGTATGGGTCCTTGAGCCTGGGGCCACGACGGAAATCCTGTTCTACAGCAACTTGTTTCCTGTGCCCGTCGTGTTTCCCCCGTCGATTACATTGCCCGCCCAATACTTGCAGCGCCCCGGTGCACTTCGCTTGAGATATCGCGTGACGTTGGGCGATAACCAGAATCCGGACACGTCCTTACCACAAACATTCACCGTCAGCCCTCCCGTTGCGATCAACCTGCTGCCACCGGAATTTACCGTGGAGTCGTCCTATAACGACGAATTTAAATACAAGGGATATCTCAACTGCAGAGTCAGACCCCGTGTGTGGGAGAGGGTGTTGTTACAGATACCCGCTCAAGCCGGACGCTTTAATGGCAATGATGAATTAATCATGGATTGGCAGGGCTTTAACAAATTGAACGGCGAAGATCCTATTGTGGGTACTGAGGGGCAGTTCACCAAAATATTGACCCAAGCAGAGGCGAACTCTCCTACTGGCTTCATTTTTGTGGTGGGCAACGACAAGTATGACAAACATATCAAACCCATTGCTTTCGGCTCGGCAAAAGCCTTTTACACCTTGTACCGAAACAACGTCCCGTTGGGCCGTTCACGAACAGATATCGTGAAAATCGATCGCAAGATATCGGGGAGTGATATGTGTGATGCGAACAACGATCCCTATCCCTGAATAACTGGACAACGCAAGTTAATAGCTGTGAATGTTTTGTACCTTGCAAACCTTGCACGACATGCATGCCGAATGTCGTACAAGGTGCTGAATCACTATTCAGCTCCGGAGTATGCAGTGTGAAGTCGCGTAGTTCTCCATGAAACAAGTGCATGTGCAGATCGGCAATAAACTCATTGATGGAGCGACTCAAATGAATCAGAAAGTAAACGACAGTGGCGTACTCGCGGTACCGGTGATCGTTATTGATAACTTGGCGGACGGCCGTCTGACGTACAAACAACTAAGGGAAGACGGGACTATAGAGGTAGAACTGTCTACCCTCGCGGACCCGGATTCGCTAAGGGTAGAAGTTCAAATGTTTCCGCCGGGAGCATTCCCTGTCCCATACAATCCTATTTTCGTCGTTGCCACCAAGGAAAAAACAACCGAACCTGGAGGCGTTTGGACCTTTCCGCTGAGATTTACGGTCAATGTCCGCGGACTCGTCGATCAGTTCGATCCAGCGGGAAACTATAAGGAATGGCAACTGGCCTTTGTCGCTTATGACCAGTACGACAACGCCGACACCTCAACTCAGAACACCCCGATTTTTATCGATCTGACAGCGCCTTGGCAGACCCAGCCGGGGCCTGGCAACCATAGAGGAATTCAACCACCCATTCTGGCTACACCGCCAACGCCAACTGTCATTGATGATGCCTGGCTCGCTGATCCGACAAACGCTGGCGGCTTGAACCTGGCTTTCAACGTTAGCTATCCAAAGTTTGAAGCAGGTCTGGACCAAGCCAGGTTCTATCTTTCTACACGTACAAATTTTCCGGCGATGCAGGACGAGACAGAGGCCTTTTCCGGGCCTATACCTGCGGGAGGTAATTTCAATGTACCGTTGACCTTCCTGCAGGGATTGCCTGAAGGCCGTTACTTTTATGCCTACGAACTCGAGGATGCTCCTGGCAACATCAGCAGAAACTCACAAATCTACCCGACGTTTCAGGTGAGGAGAGCGCCGGCCCCTCAACTCGACGTGCCAAGGATACCTATCACTGGGACAGATGGTCGTACCCCCATCACACTCGCGACCGTAGCCGGTTCCTCACTTGCAGTTATGGAAATTGATGTTCATGCCAGTTGGTTGGCAACCGATCGCATCATTCCCTACATGCAGGCCGTGGGCTCTGCCGGTGCCCCTTTAGTAGCGGTGCGTGAGCTACCGGTTGGAACCGGCAATTCGGTGCTGAGGTTCGTGTTGGACTACGTCAAAATGAACGAGGTTTTCGGCGACGAAAATGGCCAGGACGAAATTCAGTTCGAATACTGGTATGAGCTGGCGCGCGCCACCATCCCGATCAATCCCGTTTCAAGATCAGCGTTCGCGCTGGTTGACTTCTCCTACGGCGGGCCCGAGCAGCCAAACTTGCCGGACCTCGAGAACTTCAATATCCCTGCGGTCATCGTACAGGGGGGAGGCACTCCAACACCTCCCGTCAATACGCTGGCGCCAGCTCAAGCAGGCCTGGATGCAGAGATGCAGGCCCCTCTTGAGGTCATCCCACCTCGGGTGGTTACCGGGCGCGAAATCTATTCGTTCTATTATCAAGGTGCACTGGTGGACACTCGCAGCCCAACCGCCGGGCAGACCACTCCTCTGACCTGTCCGTTGCCATGGCAGAGAATCCGCGATGCAGGCAATGGCACGGTCGCGGGTGGTAATCCTAGAGAGGCCTACGTCACCATCGAGCTGCCGGGTAGCGCCAATATTATGCGGCAGTCACCGGTAACCCCTGTGAATGTCACGGCGATTGTCATCAACTTGCCGCAGCCGCAAATTATACTTTCGGCGCATGTTTTAACTGTTCCTGGCCAGCAGCCGATCCTCATACCTGAGCGTAACAGTACGACGCTGCTCAACTGCCCGGCTCTGGATCATCCGCCTGTGGCTGGTGGGCCAGTACCACCGTATCTGACGCGCCGGCTGCGGGTCAGGGTCCGTCGCGACGTCAATATCCCGACAGGGACCATGGTGTCGATGAGGTTTGTAGGGCGCACGACAAATGATGACACCGCTACGGATATTGCAGGGACGGTGATCACTCCTACGGCACTACCGATGCCGCCGACGGGTGATCTCGAGTTCTGGCTGACGGATTATGCCGCGATCAAACTGATCCAACTGCCTGTCACGACTCCTGGCGTACGCCCCCCTATTCGATACGCACGCATCTCGTATACCGCGAATGGCGTCCAGGCGGTGACCACGGTGATTGTCTCGCTGTTGAACACCAGCTTGGTGCTTTGTGACGTGGAGCGTCCGGAACCTCCGCCAGCGCCTTGATTCAACTGGCAACTCAACTTCCTGCCGACGGGAACAACGCCTGTGTGTTGTTCCCGTTGGTTGGGAATTTTACTTACGTATACAAATTAGTTTTTCTTCACCAACTTCCGGAAAAGTCATACGCAAAAAAGGATATGTCCTACAGCGTATGAAGGAGGCAGGCCTTAGTCTGGCGGCCATTTCTAAGCCCGACTCACTCACTAGTCGTTTTGGAGGTTCGTCCATCCGAAACGTATTTGCGCAGGAAGTTACTATGTCGTCGAATTTAATTGCAGTTCCGAAGCGCAGAGGCGATGTGCTTGCTGTGTCCATCACCGTCCTTCTTGGCACATCCCTTGTCCAAGCGGCTAATTTGCCGCCCAATACCTCGCAAACGATCGATGGCTCCACTCCAGTGGAGACCTGGCAACTGCAAAACAATGCCTCGCTGACGGGCGCCAATGCCAGCACATTAAATATCTCTGCTTCGGTTGGCAGTAACGTCAACCTGACCAACTCAACGGTTAATGCAGCTTCCGGAACAGGTATCTCCTTGGCCAGTGCCACCGCATTGCTGGAAAACACCACCGTGATCAGTGACGCTGGCGTCGGCATAGTGGGTGCGCGCTTTGTCCAAGGCACTACCGGTTCGAAAATCAACTTGAGCAATAACAGTACGGTGCGCGGCTTGCTCGGCGGCATTGCAGGCAACCGTTTCAGTGATATCGCCATTCAGGACTCCACCGTACAGGGCACAGGCGCGACGAGTTTTGGCGTGCGTTTGCTTGAAGGCTCTCTGACTTCCAGTGGAAGCAGCATCATCGGTGGGCAGAACGGCATTGTCGTTGGCAATGACACCGGGGCCGTCACCCCATTAACCAACAGCCTTATCCTGGACGGCACTCGAGTGGAAGGTTCGACGGGTTCGAGCATCGTCGTTGGCTTCGTCGCCCAGACAACTCCCGCGGTGGCCAACATCCAGGTGCGCAACGGTTCGACGCTGGTCAGTGGCAACAACACCGCGTTGCAAGTCAGCAACGGCGCGTCTGCGACACTGCTGGTCGACAACAGTGCCTTGACGGGCAATGTCGTCGTTGATCAGGGCAGTACCGGGATTGTGACCTTGCAAAATAACGCGTCACTTAACGGTAACTTGCAAAACGTCAACACCGCCACGCTCAACAGCCAGAGCAGCATGACCGGGAACGTCACAGCGGCTGCGGGCTCGGCCTCCAGCCTGACGCTGGACACTGGCGCGAGGCTGACCGGCCAGGTCAATAATGTTGCCGACTTTTCCATCAGCAATCAGGCTTTGTGGCAAATGACCGATAGTCAGTCGGTCAACAACCTCTCGCTCAATGGTGGCCGAGTACGGCTTGGCACCGATCAGGAATATTTTCAATTGAACGTCGCCAACCTGTCCGGCAACGGCACGTTCGAGATGAACACTGACTTCAATCAACGCATCACGGATCTGTTGAACGTCACGGGCAGCGCATCCGGCAATCATCAATTGCTGGTAGCGAGCAGTGGCGCCGACCCGGTCAGCGATGCGCCGATCAAAGTCGTACAAACCGCAGGTGGCAGCGCTCAGTTTGGACTGGTCAACGGCCCGGTCGATGTCGGCGCGTTCACCTATGGCCTGGTCAAGGAGGGTGAAGATTGGTTTTTGCAACCCAATAAAGAAGTTGTCAGCACCCCGACGCGCGCGGTTATGTCGATATTTGGTACCTCCCCGACCGTGATCTACGGCGAAATGGCCACGTTGAACAATCGTATGGGTGATCTGCGGGTGAACGGTGGGCCAACCGGTGGCTGGATTCGCAGTTTTGGCAGTCGTTACAGCATCAGTGGCAGCGCCTATGGCGCCGGTTATAGCCAAAACCAGGCTGGCATTTCCATGGGGGTTGATACGCCGGTGCAGATCGCCGGCGAGCGGGTATTGCTTGGCGCATTTGTCGGCTATAGCAAATCGGATCTGGATCTGGGCCGGGGCAGCTCAGGGGAAATCGGCAGCACATCTATGGGTCTGTACGGCACTTGGCTGGGAGACAGTGGTTACTACCTGGACACCGTGGCCAAGCTCAACCGCTTCCGCAACGAGGCGAAGATCACGATGAGTGACGGCACCCAAACCAAGGGTAACTACAACAACCTGGGCACCAGTGCCTCGGTGGAGTTTGGTAAACACATTGAGCTCAATTCCGATTACTACATTGAGCCATTCACCCAATGGCAGGCAGCCGCTGTGCAAGGCAAGGACTATGAACTCGGCAATGGCCTGAATGCGGATGCCAATACGACGCGGTCGTTGCTCGGGAAGGCAGGCATGAATGTGGGGCGCAGTATGACCCTCGCCAATGGCAGCAAACTTCGACCTCATCTCACCGCCGCTGTAGTGCGTGAGTTCGCTAAAAATAACGAAGTCAGCGTTAACGACAACAAGTTCAATAACGATTTGTCCGGTAACCGCCTTGAGTTAGGCGCGGGTGTTTCCTGGACGCTGAATGACCGGTGGCAACTCCATGCGGAAGTGGATACCAGCAAGGGTGATAGTGTGACAAAAGACTATGGCCTGAACATCGGGGCACATATTCGGTTCTAACGGACTTTAAAAAGGGAAGTGTTAACTTCCCTTTTTTTGTAACATCTATTTAGGATAGCGAAAGTTTAACGTTGAACTCCCCTTCTAATTTAAAGGTCTTCCCCGGGGTGTCACGAAGTTGAATCGTTACATGAAAGCTGCCACCCAGCTTTTCGTCGAATTGCGGATTCAGGGTGACGATACCTTCGGCGGCTTCAGAAATCTCACCGTCAACATTGATACTTAACGAAACGGAAGATCCACCGCCCACGGAATAATTCTTCGCCTCAAGTGACTCAGGAAGTGTGAGGGAGAACTCCCTGACGACCAGTGGGTGACCTTGATGTGACAGTCGAACCGGCCGCTCTACTGCCGTCAGTTGTATAAGGTGGGTCGATCCCAAACTGATAAAAAAAGCTGAAGTAGCAATGAATCGTGGAAAATCACCGCTGCTACTAGTGGTGCGAAAGAATTCACCAGGTGCGAATTCAAGAGGGGTTATAGCGATAGCATTCATGGGAGGCTCTCCGGTACTTTAAGTGGGGTATCCAAAGGCCGTATACGTTTGACCTTAATTCTGGATGAACAATGAAAGCGCCAATCAGGGTGGCTTGTAAACTGTAAGATCTAACAGTTTACATCTGGTATAAAGTATGCTGAAAAGATCGCCAGGTTAATGAATTAACTGACGCCAAGTTATAGCGTTTACTTATAGGCCGACAAGTGCGGCAACCACACACAGACAAGCAATAAAAGCCCCATGCTGTAATTGAAAATTTTTTGCGCACCGGAGGTTTTCAACAGGACGCCGGAACGCGCGCCCAATACCGCCCAAGTGGAAAGGCAGGGCAAGGAAACCAGAAAGAAGGCAAGCGACAGTGTCACCACATGCGTCCATTTTTCCTGGCCTTGCGCGGCAAACACACTGATCACCGCCAATGCCATCATCCAGGTCTTGGGGTTGATCAGTTGCAAACCGGCGGCGCCCTTGAAGCCCAGTCGTTGTGACTGCGGGGGGCCGGCCAAGGGTTCCTTGGTATTGACCGGCGCCCAAAAAATTTGCCACGCCAGATAACTCAACCACGCGACACCTGCCCACTGCAGAGTTGTTTGCAGGTAGGGGCGGGCGCTGAGCACCTGCCCCATACCGCCGCCCACGGCAAGTACAAGCAGCGCTGCGCCAGTGCAGGCACCGAAGACGATCGGCAGCGCGGCCTTGAAACCATAGCGGGCGCTATTGCTCAGCACCAGGATATTGGTCGGACCAGGGGTGATGGACGCGACGAAAGCGAATGCCAAAAACGGCAGCAGGCTGGAAAAAGTGACAAGCATGATCATGGGCTCCTTGGACAGTCAGGAGCCAATCTTCACAAAGGCCAGGTCACACGTCTGGAAGATTTGAGCAGCGCTTGCGGTACATCGCCGGGGTCAGCCCATAGGCCCGGACAAACCAGCGCCCCAAATGACTCTGATCGGCAAACCCCAACTCCATCGCCACCGCCGCCGGTTGCAAACCGCTGGCGAGCATCCGCCGGGCTTTCGACAGGCGCAGTTGCACCAGATAAGCGTGGGGCGCCAATCCGTAGGCAGCCTTGAATGCACGGGTCAGTCGGAAGCGATCAACGCCTGTGACCACAGCCAGTTGATCGAGGCCGATGTCGAGGTGGGCATTGGCGTGCAGGTATTCCCGGGCCTTTTGCGCCACCCGTGGCAGGCGCGGGTCTTCGCTGTAGCGGGTGCGCCAGTGCAGATGGCGGGTCAGGTGTTCGAGCAAACCGTCGAGGGCGGTCTGGCGCACGATCTTCAGCTCGCCACCGTGCAACGTCTGGAACGCCAGGCTGGTGGCCTGGGCCAGTTGCGGGTCGGTGGTCAGGGTATTGGCGAAACTCAGTTGGCTGTTCAGCGGGGCGTTTTCGAACAACGCGCTCAGTTCGCGTTCTAGCCATTGCGGATCGAGGTAGAGCATGCGGTAGGTAAAGCCGTCCTCGGTGGGCGCTTCGCCGTCGTGGATATCGCCGGGTTCCAGCAGAAACACCTTGCCCGGCGTGCTCTGATGCCGGGCCCGGCGGCAGTTGAATTGCTGCACGCCTTGCTCGGTGACGCCCACCAGGTAACTGTCATGCCAGTGCGGGTCGTAGGCGTGGCCCTCGAAATGCGCGCGCAAGGTTTCGATGCCGGTGTCGGCGTCCTGGGCCAGGTCGATCCAGTTGTGCGAAGTCATGCTGCACCTGTGAGACGGATTGCCGACTTATTTAACGCCCGCGACGCGGGTAACGCCTAGAACGTTTGTGCAGCCGTGTTAGCTGAACAGTCCGGCCGCGATGTTGATCGAAAACCCGAGAATCGCCGTGTTGAACACAAAGCCGATCAGCGATTGGGCCAAGACGATTTTGCGCAGCCCCCGGGTCGCCACGCCGACATCTGCGGTCTGCACCGCCACGCCGATGGTGAACGAGAAATACAGGAAGTCCCAGTAATTGGGGGTAGTCAGGCCTTCGGCAAAGCGCAGTGCCGGCTCCTTGCCGTCCCAGGTGTAGAACAGGCGGGCGTAGTGCACGCTGAAAATCACCCCGATCAGCAGCCATGAACCAATGACGGTGGCTGCGGTGAAGGCGTAATGCAGCAGCTTGCGTGAGGTTTCCAGGTCTTTGCTGCCCGCCAGTTCGAAGGTGATGGTCGCCAGGCTGGCAATCGCGGCGATGCACACCACGAACAACACCAGCCCGGCGTTTTCATCCTCGATCTCGGCAATGCGCTTCACATCCGGGGCCTTGGCCTTGGTGGCGAGCCAGATCATCAGGATCAGGTAGGTCCAGACCCCGGCGTTCCAGCCGATGAGGATTTTGCTGATGATCGAATCGGCCGGGGCCAGGATGCCCACCGCCAGGCCAAGAACCGTGGCGGACGACAAGCGAGGGTGGGTGCGGGCGAGGAGGGGCATGGAGGCTCGATGGGCGCAGGGGTTTGCAACACCTTAGCCCAGGGCGATGCGTTGTGACCACTTGAACACGCACCCTTGTAGGAGCGAGGCTTGCCCGCGAAAGCGATCTTACCGTCAACATTTCCATCGACTGTGATGACGCTTTCGCGGGCAAGCCTCGCTCCTACAGGGGATTGGTGGGTCAGGTGTCTTTGTGGCGTTTGCGCACCAGTTTCATCACCACCACGAAAAACACCGGTACAAACAGCACCGCCAGGGTCGCGGTGATCATCCCGCCGATCACCCCGGTGCCAATGGCTTGCTGGCTCGCCGAACTGGCCCCGGTGGCAATCGCCAGCGGCACCACGCCAAGGATGAACGCCAGCGACGTCATCACAATCGGCCGCAACCGCAGGCGCGCGGCTTGCAGGGTGGCGTCGATCAGGTCGTGGCCTTCGTCGTACAGGCTCTTGGCGAATTCGATGATCAGGATCGCGTTCTTCGCCGACAAGCCGATGATGGTGATCAGCCCGACCTTGAAGAACACGTCATTGGGCATCCCGCGCAAGGTCACCGCCAGCACCGCGCCGAGTACGCCGAGCGGCACCACCAGCAGCACCGAAGTCGGAATTGACCAGCTCTCATACAGCGCCGCCAGGCACAGGAACACGATCAACAGCGACAAGCCAAGCAGAATCGGTGCCTGACTGCCGGACAAACGCTCCTGCAACGACAGGCCGGTCCATTCCTGACCCAACCCCGCCGGGCCTTGCGCCACCAGCCGTTCGATTTCCGCCATGGCTTCGCCGGTGCTATGGCCCGGTTTCGGTTCGCCGGAAATACTGATGGCCGGGTAGCCGTTGTAACGGGTCAATTGCGTCGGGCCCTGGGTCCATTTGGCCTGGACGAAGGCCGACAGCGGCACCATTTTCCCGGCGCTGTTGCGCACGTGGATCTTCAGCAGGTCCTCGACCTGGCTGCGTCGATCACCTTCGGCTTGCACGACGACGCGCTGCATCCGCCCCTGATTGGGGAAGTCGTTGATGTAGGCCGAACCGACGGCCGTGGACAGCACGCTGCCGACATCGGCAAAGGACACGCCAAGGGCATTCGCCTGTTTACGGTCGACTTCCAGTTGCACTTGCGGTGCTTCGGCCAGGGCGCTTTCGCGCACATTCATCAGGATCGGACTTTTCTCCGCCGCCGCCAGTAACTGCGTGCGCGCTTGCATCAGCGTGGCATGACCGAGGCCGCCGCGATCCTGCAAGCGGAACTCGAAACCACTGGAGGTGCCGAGGCCATCCACCGGTGGCGGCAACACGGCAAACACCACCGCATCCTTGATCTGGCTCAGGGCAATGTTGGCGCGGTCGGCGATCGAACTGGCCGAGTCATCGATGCTGCGCTCGGACCAGTCCTTCAACGTGGTAAACGCCAGTGCCGCGTTCTGTCCGCTGCCGGAGAAGCTGAAACCGAGAATCACCGTGCTGTCACCGACTCCGGGCTCCGTGGCGTTATGTTTTTCGATCTGTTCGACCACCTGCACCGTGCGGTTCTTGCTCGCGCCCGGCGGCAACTGGATGTCGGTGATGGTGTAACCCTGGTCTTCCACCGGCAGGAACGAGGAGGGCAGGCGACTGAAGCACAGGCCCAGCCCGATCAGCAGCACGCCGTAGATCAGCAGGTAACGCCCGGTGCGCTTCAGTGCATAGGCCACCCAGCCCTGATAACGCACGGTCAACTGTTCGAAGCGACGATTGAACCAGCCGAAGAAGCCACGCTTTTCGTGATGCTCGCCTTTGGCAATCGGTTTGAGCAGCGTCGCGCACAGCGCCGGGGTCAAGGTCAGGGCGAGGAAGGCCGAGAACAGGATCGAAGTAGCCATGGACAGCGAGAATTGCTTATAGATGACCCCGACCGAACCCTGCATGAACGCCATCGGAATAAACACTGCCACCAGCACCAATGTGATGCCGATGATCGCGCCGGTGATCTGTTTCATCGCTTTACGCGTGGCGTCCTTGGGCGACAGGCCCTCGGTGACCATGATCCGCTCGACGTTCTCCACCACCACGATGGCATCGTCCACCAGAATGCCGATGGCCAGCACCATGCCGAACATGGTCAGCACGTTGATCGAGAACCCCAGCGCCAGCATCGTGGCAAAGGTGCCCATCAACGCCACCGGCACCACCAGCGTCGGGATCAGCGTGTAGCGAATGTTTTGCAGGAACAGGAACATCACCGCGAACACCAGCAACATCGCCTCGCCCAGGGTGTAGACCACTTTGGTGATCGAGACTTTGACGAAGGGCGAGGTGTCGTACGGGATCTTGTATTCGACGTTGGCCGGGAAGTAGCGCGCCAGGTCATCCATTTTTGCCCGCACGGCGGTGGCGGTGCTCAGGGCATTGGCCCCAGGAGAGAGTTGCACGCCGACGGCGGTGGATGGCTTGCCGTTCAAGCGGGTGCCGAACTGGTATTCCTGACTGCCGATCTCGACCCGCGCCACATCGCCGATGCGCACGGTGGAGCCGTCGGGGTTGGCCTTGAGCACGATGTCGGCAAACTCTTCCGGCGTCGACAACTGGCCCTTGACCATAATGGTCGCGGTGATTTCCTGGGTGCTGCGGGTCGGCAAGTCGCCGATGCTGCCGGCGGACACCTGGGCGTTCTGCGCGACGATCGCGGCGTTGACGTCCGCCGGGGTCAGGTTGAAACCGATCAGCTTCTGCGGGTCGATCCAGATGCGCATTGCCCGTTCGGCACCGTACAACTGGGCCTTGCCGACACCGTCGAGACGCTTGATCTCGTTCATCACGTTGCGCGCCAGGTAATCGCTGAGCGCCACGTCGTCGAGCTTGCCGTCGCTGGAGGTCAGGGTGATCAGCAACAGGAAGCCGGAGGAGACCTTCTCCACCTGCAAGCCTTGCTGGTTCACGGCCTGGGGCAGGCGCGACTCGATCACCTTGAGGCGGTTTTGCACATCGACCTGCGCCATCTCAGGGTTGGTCCCCGGTTGGAACGTCGCCTTGATGGTGGCGCTGCCGAGGCTGCTCTGGGATTCGAAATACAGCAGGTGATCGGCGCCGTTAAGCTCTTCCTCGATCAGGCTGACCACGCTTTCGTCGATGGTCTGCGCCGAGGCGCCGGGGTACGTGGCGTTGATTTCGATCTGCGGCGGCGCGACGTCGGGGTACTGCGCCACCGGCAACTGTGGAATGGCCAGGGCACCGGCCAGCAGGATGAACAACGCGACCACCCAGGCGAACACCGGGCGGTCGATAAAGAACTGCGGCATAAAAAAGCGTCCTGCTTACTGACCAGAAACCTGGGCAAGTGGAAGAGGGGTGTCGTCGATCTGCACTTTCTCGCCAGGCTTGGCGTGTTGCAGGCCTTCGGTGACGATGCGGTCGCCGGGCTTGAGGCCGCCGGTGACGATCCAGCGATCGTTCTGCACCGCGCTCAGTTGCACCGGTTGCAGACCGACCCGTTGCTCGGCGTCGAGCAACATCACCTGGGCCACCCCGGCGCTGTCGCGCTGGATCGCCCGCTGCGGCACGCTGATGCCTTGCTGGTTGACCCCTTGCTCGACGCGTACACGGACGAAGCTGCCCGGCAGCAAGTCGAGGTCCGGGTTGGGGAACTCGCTGCGCAGGATGATCTGGCCGGTGCCCGGATCGACGCTGATCTCGGCGAACAGCAGCTTGCCCGGCAGCGGGTACAGACTGCCGTCATCCTGGATCAGCGTGGCCTTGGCCTGATCCTGGCCAACCTGCTGCAGGTTTCCGGAACGGAAGGCCCGGCGCAGGTCGTTGAGTTCACGGGTCGACTGGGTAAGGTCGGCATGAATCGGGTTCAGTTGCTGGATCAACGCCAGCGGGGTGGTTTCATTCTGTCCGACCAGTGCGCCTTCGGTGACCAGGGCACGGCCGACGCGCCCGGAAATCGGCGCGGTGACGGTGGCATAACCCAGGTTCAGCTTGGCCCGGGCCACGGCGGCTTTATTGGCCGACACATCCGCGGCGGTTTGCCGGGCATTGGCCCGGGCGTTGTCGTAGTCCTGGCCGCTGATGGCGTTGCCTTCGATCAACTGCGAATAGCGCTGCTCTTGCAGCTTGGCCTGGAAGGCATTGGCCTCGGCCTTGCGCAGCGCCGCTTCGGCGCTGTCCAGGTCCGCCTTGAACGGTGCCGGGTCGATGCGGAACAGCACGTCGCCCTGTTTCACGTCGCTGCCTTCGCGGAAGGTGCGCTGCAATACAACGCCGGCCACCCGAGCGCGGACTTCGGCAATGCGCGGCGCGACAATCCGCCCGCTCAATTCGCTGCTGATCGACAGCGGCCGCGCTTCGATGGTTTCGATGCGCACAGTGGCCAGCGGCGCCGCTTCTTCAGCGGTCGAGGACTTGTCACAAGCGCTCAGGGTCAACGCCAGTGCAATCAGGCTGAGCGTGGCAAGCAGGTTCTTTGACATGTGAATACCCCAATAATGACCCCGGCATCCTACGGGGAGTCGGCGAGAGTAGCGGTGAAGCTTTGTAGGCGCTGTGTGAAATTGTGTAAGGGTTTTACTCGCGGGTGCGTGAGGGCGTATATCCTTGGGCCCTTGAATTTCTCAGCGACCGTTCGGGCGCCTTCGCGGGCAAGCTTCGCTCCTACAGGGGAATGCGATACCTGTGTAGGCGCGAAGCTTGCCCGCGAAGACGCCCGAAAGATCGCCACAGCACTTTTTCTGGAAACACCCCATGCCCAACATCCTCCTGGTCGAAGACGACACCGCGCTCTCCGAACTGATCGCCAGCTACCTGGAACGCAACGGCTATTGCGTCAGCGTGATCAGCCGCGGCGATCATGTGCGCGAACGCGCGCGGGTCAATCCGCCGGACCTGGTGATCCTCGACCTGATGCTGCCGGGCCTTGACGGGCTGCAAGTCTGCCGCTTGCTTCGCGCCGATTCGGCGACATTGCCGATCCTGATGCTCACCGCCCGGGACGACAGCCATGATCAAGTGCTGGGCCTGGAAATGGGCGCCGACGACTATGTCACCAAACCCTGCGAGCCGCGCGTCTTGCTGGCCCGGGTGCGCACCTTGCTACGGCGCAGCAGCCTCGGCGAACCGCAGACCGCCAACGACCGCATCCTGATGGGCAACCTGTGCATCGACCTGTCCGAGCGCACGGTGACCTGGCGCGAACAACTGGTGGAGCTGTCCAGCGGCGAATACAACCTGCTGGTGGTGCTGGCCCGGCATGCCGGCGAAGTGCTGAGCCGCGACCAGATCCTGCAACGCCTGCGCGGCATCGAATTCAACGGCACCGACCGCTCGGTGGATGTGGCGATTTCCAAGCTGCGGCGCAAATTCGACGATCACGCTGGCGAGGCGCGCAAGATCAAGACCGTGTGGGGCAAGGGCTACCTGTTCAGTCGCTCCGAGTGGGAATGCTGAGGCGATGTTCAGAATCCTCTTTCGCCTGTACCTGGTGACGATCGTTTCGTACAGCGCGGCGATTTACCTGGTGCCGGATGTGGTGATCAAGCTGTTCCATGAACGCTTCGTCACCTACAACCTCGATTATTCCCGTGGTTTGCAGACCCTGATCGTCAAGCAGTTCCACGCCGTGCCAAGCGAACAATGGCCGGCCCTGGCGGCGGAAATGGACAAGGAGTTCCAGCCGCTGCACATCGTGTTGAGCGGCAAGGATGACGACGACTTCACCCTGGAGGAGCGTGAACGCTTGCAGCGCGGGGAGAACGTGGTGCGGATCGGCGACTGGGGCTGGCGCACCCTGGCGGTGGCGCCGTTGAACGATCGGACCGTGGTGCAGATGGTGGTGCCGCCGGATCCGCTGGACGTCAATTTGTTGTACTGGAGTATCAACGTGCTGATCGGTGCGATGATGCTCGCGTGCCTGCTGCTGTGGCTGCGCCCGCACTGGCGCGATCTGGAGCGCTTGAAAGGCACGGCCGAACGCTTCGGCAAAGGGCACCTGAGCGAACGCACGCAGATCTCGCATAAATCCAACATCGGCAGCCTGGCCAACGTGTTCGACACCATGGCCGGCGATATCGAGAACCTGCTCAACCAGCAGCGCGACTTGCTCAACGCCGTATCCCACGAACTGCGCACGCCGCTGACACGCCTGGATTTCGGCCTGGCCCTGGCCCTTTCGGATGACATGCCGGCGCCGAGCCGCGAACGCCTGCAAGGGCTGGTCGCGCACATCCGAGAACTGGATGAGCTGGTGCTGGAATTGTTGTCCTACAGCCGCTTGCAAAATCCGGCGCGCTTGCCGGAGCGGGTTGAAGTGGCGCTGGATGAGTTTATCGACAGCATTCTGGGCAGTGTCGATGAGGAACTGGAATCACCGGATATCGTCATTGACGTGTTGCTGCACGGCCAACTCGAACGCTTCACACTCGACCCGCGCCTGACGGCGCGTGCCTTGCAAAACCTGCTGCGCAATGCCATGCGTTATTGCGAAAAGCGCATTCAGGTTGGCGTGAAGGTATGCCCCAAGGGCTGCGAGATCTGGGTCGATGACGACGGAATCGGGATTCCGGAGGATGAGCGGGAGCGGATATTCGAGCCGTTTTATCGGCTGGATCGAAGCCGGGATCGCGCGACCGGCGGCTTCGGCCTCGGCCTGGCCATCAGCCGCCGCGCCCTGGAAGCGCAGGGCGGGACGTTGACGGTTGAGCCTTCGCCGCTGAGTGGGGCGCGGTTCCGGTTGTGGCTCCCCACACCGAACTGACGGCAAGCATACCCACCTGTGGCGAGGGAGCTTGCTCCCGCTGGGCCGCGAAGCAGCCCCCAGCGTTCATTCAATTACAACGCGCTGGCATGTTTTGCGACTGCTGCGCAGCCGAGCGGGAGCAAGCTCCCTCGCCACAGGACAGGCGTCAACCCAAAATATCTTTAGTCGAAATCAACCCAACCCCAGCCACCTGCATCCGTTCAATCGCCACAGCCAGCGACCCCTGCAGATCAATCGCCCGACACGCATCCAGCACCACAAACGTATTGAACCCCGCCGCCCGCGCATCCAGCGCCGAGTACATCACACAGAAATCCAGCGCCAGCCCGACCATGTAAACCGTGTCGATGCCGCGTTCCTTCAAATACCCGGCCAGGCCCGTGGTGGTCGTGCGATCGGCCTCCAGAAACGCCGAATAACTGTCGATGTCCGGATTACAGCCCTTGCGAATGATCAGTTGCGCATGGGGCAAATCCAACTCCACGTGGAGTGCCGCCCCAGGGGTATCCCGCACACAGTGCACCGGCCATAGCGTCTGCTTGCCGTAGGGCAGTTGGATCTCGTCGTAAGGCTGGCGATTGGGGTGGCTGGACGCAAACGAGGCGTGTCCGGGCGTGTGCCAGTCCTGGGTAATGATCACCTGCTTGAATTGGCCGCCCAGTTGATTGATCAATGGCACGATCAGGTCGCCTTCGGGCACCGCCAGTTGGCCGCCGGGGATGAAGTCGTTCTGCACGTCGATCACCAGCAAAGCCGTGCGTGAAGGGTGGAGCGAGGGATGCGGCATGGGAGGGCGCCTTGGAAGTCAGGCGCCAAGCATAGTGATAATTGGCGTTATACGCTCAGCCGACTTCTCAAGACTTTGGCCATGTCCTCAAGGTCCGCCACGGGGTTGTGCCCGATCAGCATCCAGGCGTGCTCCGTGTCCGCCCAGAACACGACGTTCATGTCGTGCCGGCGTTCATGGGCAAACGGCCGGCTGCCTTTGTTGGAGCGCGTGACACACAGTGCCATCGGACCGTGGGTAGGGTCGAGATAGGTGATCTGGGCGATGGGTACGCCTTCGTACTCGAGGATTTGCGCGCGTTTGAGCTCCAGGCGTGGCAACACCAGTTTTGCAGGCGCGAGGTTCAGGCCCAAACGGCTGTCGATGGTGCGCAGTTGCGCGCGCTGAGTCGCCTCGTCGCCAGGCAAGTGTTCCAGGGTTTGCGGCACGTAGAGCGACATGTAGTCGGCCACCAGCCCGCGCCAGTTGCTTTTCTGCTGGCTCGACTGCCAGCCGAGAAACAATCGATCCGCGACTACACTGCTCAGCACCAGACCGGCCGCCGCCGCCAGAAACCAACGGCGGTTCAGCGCCGGACGGGCAGGGCTGGGCAAGGTGTCGAGCATGGCTTGCAAGCGATCTGTCGGTGCTTGCTTGCCCAGTTGGTCATACGCGTCCTTGAACGGCAGGCTGCTGCGGGCCAGCCATTGCAGGCGCAGGTTGAGCGCCGGGTCATCGTGGATGGCGGCGTCGATGCGGGTGCGCTGTTCGGTGTCGAGCTGGTCGTCGAGGTAGGCCACCAATTGTTCATCGGTCGGGATCGTCGGGCGTAGGGGGTCGGTCATCGACGTTCTCCTGTGGTGTTGCTCGGTACGGTGTGCAAGGGCGGGTACTCCGCGAGTTTCAGGCGGGCGGTGGCCAGGCGGCTCATGACCGTACCGATGGGCACTTGCAGCACCTCGGCCACTTCGCGGTAGGACAAGCCTTCGACGTAGGCCAGGTACACCGTTTCGCGCTGGGCTTCAGGCAGAGCATCGACGCGCCGGATCACCTGCGCCGCCAGCACATGGGTTTGCGCCGCGTGTTCGCCGTCGAACGACAGCGCCTCGTCGGCATTCACCAACCCCTGGCCCAGACGCACACGCCGGGCGCGCACTTCATTGAGCCAGATCGAATGCAATATGCTCAGCAGCCAGCGATCCATGCGGGTACCTGACTCATACTGCCCGGCCCGTTCCAGCGCCCGCACGCACGTGGCTTGCACCAAGTCTTCGGCCACATGCCGTTGTCGGGACAGCAGCAAGCCGTAGCGCCATAACCGCGCCAGATGCTGGCCCAACTCTGCTCGTATTGCCTGATCGCTGGCGATGGCGACCTCCGTCCGTTCGGTGTCAGGTTTTCGATGAATCGTGGATGGCTTCGGCCAGGTCCTGGTATTCCTCGCAGGTGCTGCCGCAGATTGATTTGATGTGCTGCAACTGTTCCTGGGCAAGATCCAGCCGACCCTTGATCACATACGCTTCGCCGAGGTATTCGCGCACTTGCGCATACTGCGGGTCGAGTTTGACCGATTGCAGGTAATAGCCAATGCCTTCGTCGGTGCGGCCCAGTTTACGCGTGGCGTAGCCGCGATAGTTGAGGGCTTTGGCGGTGTTGGGGTTTTTCAGCGTATCAAGCAGGGCCAGGGCTTCTTCGTAGCGACCGTCCTTGGCCAGGCGGTAGGCGTAGTCGACACGGTCGTTATCCGGCACCAGGCTGCTGGTTTGCAGCACGCATTTGTTCGACTTGTTGTCGAACACCTGGCCTTTGGGGCAGTTGGGTTTGGCCGGCTCATCCTCGTCGCCGTGGGCGAACGCCGCAGAGCTGGATAGCGCTGCGACCAGCAACAGCGGGGCGGTGAAAACAGCGAAACGGATATCCATGGGTGAAACTCCATTCACAGTGAAAACAGAATTCGAGGGCATGCATCTAAAGAACACCCGGCCCCGGTGTTTTATTCGCCTCAGTTTGTATCGCGCCCTGGCAGCATCCGGCGCAACGTGCCGTCCCGCAGGCCGAAATGATGAACCAGCGCCATCACCGCGTGCAGCCCGGCCAGAATCACGATGACCCAGGCGACATTTTCATGCAGGCCGCCGAATACCGACTTCATGCTTTTATCGAACGTCATCAGGGCCGGGACATCGAACAACCCGAAGAAGTTGAACGGTTCTGCTTGCGCCCAGCGGAACATAAAACCCAGCACAATCTGGCTCAACAACAGCAGGTACAGCGCCAAATGCGCGGTTTTCGCTGCAATGTTCATCATGCCTCGATTGAGCGGCGGCAGTCGGCGGCCACGAGACAGTCGCCAGATCAATCGACCGATAACAATCACCGCCAGCAGGATGCCGCAGGAAATGTGCACCGATTGCAGCCCTTTACGCAGCGGCGTGCCTTTAGCCAGTTGATCCCAGATCAGTGCACTGGAGAACAGGAAAATCACCAGCACGGCAGTCAGCCAGTGCAGGCTCATGGTGAGGCGGTCGTAACGGGTCGGAGTGTTCATGGGCTTTCCTTATGAGCGATGGGCAGTGAACACCGCTGTGTGAACAATTATTCATTTCGTTGTGCAGCTCTTTGCAAGGAAAGCATTAAGCCAGACGCTATGCTCGACTGCATTGATGTGTATCGGGAGAACTGCGATGAGAGAACATATTCACCCTGTCGCCGCCGATGGCTACAGGACCGGCGCCGACACCTACGTGCGCGGTCGCCCGGACTATCCGCCGCAAGTGGCCGACTGGCTGACCGGCACCCTGGGTTTGAATGCCGACAAAACCGTTATCGACCTCGGCGCCGGCACTGGCAAGTTCACCGGACGGTTGGTGGCCACCGGGGCGCAGGTGATTGCCGTGGAACCGGTGCCACAAATGCTCGAAAAATTGTCCGCCGCGTTGCCTGACGTGCTGGCGGTGAGCGGCACCGCCACCGATCTGCCGCTGCCCAATGCCTCGGTGGACGTGGTGGTGTGCGCCCAGGCCTTCCACTGGTTCGCCAGCCTCGAGGCGCTCAGCGAAATTGCCCGGGTGCTCAAGCCGGGCGGCAAGCTGGGCCTGGTGTGGAACCTGCGCGACACCCGAGTGAGTTGGGTGCCGAAACTCGACGCGATCGTCAACTCGCTGGAAGGCGATACCCCGCGTTATTACACCGGAGCCTGGCGGCTGGCCTTTCCCCACAAGGCGTTCGGGCCGTTGCAGGCTGAGCATTTCGGGCATGGGCACACGGGTTCGCCGGAAGATGTGATTTTCAATCGGGTACGGTCCACTAGCTTCATTGCGGCGTTGCCTCAGGTGCAGCGGGATAAGGTCGATGCGCAGCTGCGGGCATTGATTGAAGGCGAGCCCGAGTTGCGGGGCAGGGAGGTGATTACCGTGCCGTATGTGACGGCGGCGTTTGTGGCGGTGAAAGGCAGTTAGATCGGCGGTGTAGCCTTCGCGGGCAAGCCTCGCTCCTACAGGGGCGCGCGATCCCTGTAGGAGCGAGGCTTGCCCGCGAAGGCGTCAGACCAGACACCACAGCACCCAAAACCAGTCCCGCATTTGGCCGAACCACTGCCTTACTCCCACCCGCGATGCCTTGTTATAGTTCGGGCCTCATTTTCCGCCCGGTCAAGGATCACTGCCATGTCTCAGTACACCGCGTTCACCGTCGAACTCGCCGACAAAATCGCCCATGTGCAGATCAACCGCCCGGACAAGATCAACGCGATGAACGCCGCGTTCTGGAGCGAGATCATCGAGATTTTCCAGTGGATCGACGACACCGACGAAGTGCGGGTGGTGGTCCTGAGCGGCGCCGGCAAGCACTTTTCCTCGGGCATCGACCTGATGATGCTGGCCGGCGTGGCCAACGAACTGGGCAAGGATGTCGGGCGCAATGCGCGCCTGCTGCGGCGCAAGATCCTCGCCCTGCAAGCCTCATTCAATGCGGTCGATAATTGCCGCAAACCGGTGCTTGCCGCGATCCAGGGTTACTGCCTGGGCGGCGCCATCGACCTGATCGCCGCCTGCGACATGCGCTACGCCGCCGAAGACGCACAATTCTCGATCAAGGAAATCGACATCGGCATGGCCGCCGACGTCGGCACCTTGCAACGCTTGCCGCGGATCATCGGTGACGGCATGCTGCGTGAACTGGCTTACACTGGTCGCCACTTTGGTGCCGAGGAAGCGCGCGGCATGGGCCTGGTCAATCGGGTCTACAGCGACCGCGACGGCCTGCTCGATGGCGTGATGGGCATTGCCCGGGAGATCGCCGGCAAGTCGCCGATTGCCATCACCGGCACCAAGGAAATGATCAGCTACATGCGCGACCATCGCATCGACGACGGCCTCGAATACGTCGCCACCTGGAACGCCGCCATGCTGCAATCCACCGATTTGCGCGTGGCCATGGCCGCCCATATGAGCAAACAGAAACCCGAATTTCTGGACTGATTAACCATGATTTCACGCTGGACCACCGCAGTACTGGACACCGATCAACCCGGCGGCTGGGCCGTGGCACGCAGCCCCGAAGGCTTTCTGTTCGATGACAACGGCGCGCTGTTCCCCCGGGAATGGCTCAAGCGCCAGGACTTGTCGATCCTGGCCGAGCACGGTATCGGCCATCTCGATGGCGAACCGGTTTACCTGCTGGAGCTGCGTTGCGCCAGCGAAGTGCCGGGCTGCAACTGGAAAGGTCTGCGGGCGTTCATGCTGGAGGGCGATCACACCGTCTACAAGGTGCTCGGCTACGCGGCGCAGATTGGCACCTGGTACCGCGAACACCGCTTTTGCGGCAATTGCGGGCAAGCGACGCATCAGGTGCCGCGCGAACGGGCGATGTATTGCGAACCGTGCGATATCCGTTATTACCCACGGATTTCGCCGAGCATGATCGTGCTGGTGACCCGTGGCGATGAGGTGTTGCTGGCCCGTTCACCGCGCTTCGTCGCCGGGGTCTACAGCACGCTGGCGGGGTTTGCCGAGCCGGGAGAGTCGGCCGAGGATTGCCTGATTCGCGAGGTCCGCGAAGAAGTGCAGATCGAGGTCAAGAACATCCAGTACATGGGCAGCCAGTGCTGGCCGTTCCCGCATTCGATGATGCTGGGTTTCCACGCTGAATACGCGGGGGGCGAGATTGTCTGCCAGGAAGACGAGATCGAAGACGCCCAGTGGTTCAACATCCACGCGATGCCGCCGTTGCCGGCATCGCGCTCGATTGCCCGTTACCTGATCGACGTGTATCTGGCGCGGCGCTTAGGCCACGCTGAACCAGTGCTGCCAGGCTAACCGCACGGTCAAGCCCAGTACCACGGTGATGAACACCGGGCGAATGAACTTCGCTCCGCCGCTGATGGCGGAGCGTGCGCCGAAGAACGCGCCGAACATCACCGACAGCCCCATGCTCAGGCCGATGATCCAGTCCACCTGCCCGGAAAACACGAACACCGACAGCGCCGCAATGTTGCTGACGAAGTTCATGCTGCGGGCCACGCCGCTGGCCTTCACCAGGTCGATGGGGTACATCAGCATGCTGCTGACGGTCCAGAACGCCCCGGTGCCTGGGCCCGCCACGCCGTCATAGAAACCGAGGCTGAAGCCCTGGGTCGATTGCCACTTCTTCTTGATCGGTGCGTCGCTGTCCAGCGGCGCTTTCGGCGTGCCGCCAAACAATAGATAAACGCCGCAGGCGAAGACAATCACCGGCAGCATCTTGTTCAGCCATTCGGCAGGCAGGTAATGCGCGACCACGGCACCGGTCAGCGCACCGACCAGGGTGCCGACGATGGCATGCACCCATTGCCGCGGATGGAACAGCTTGCGCCGGTAGAAGGTGAAACTGGCGGTGGCCGAGCCGAAAGTCGAACTCAGCTTGTTGGTGCCCAGCACCAGGTGCGGCGGCAGGCCGGCGGTCAACAGCGCAGGCGTGGTCAACAGACCGCCACCGCCGGCGATGGCGTCGATGAAACCGGCAATGAAAGCGACAACGGCCAGAATGGCCAGGGTGGTGAGGTCAACGCTGAGTTCGAAAGGCATGGAATCGGCTTATTCGGCGGGGCGCAGAAAGGGCTGCGGGGAAGGCCGGTATCTTACCCATATCGAACCTTTGCGGCGACCCGTCTGGCCTCTTCGCGGGCAAGCCTCGCTCCTACAGGGGAACGCATTCCAAAATGTAGGAGCGAGGCTTGCCCGCGAAGGCGTCATCCCTGACGACACATTACTTACGCTCAGGCCCATTCCCGATCTGCCACACAAACGGCGGCTCAGTCCCGTTAATCACCCAATCCCCGACAATCCGCGCCTTGTAGATCACCGGATTGTGCGACGACACCGTCCGCGCATTGCGCCAATGCCGGTCCAGGGATTTCCCTTCACGAATGTCCGAAGCCCCCAGCGCATTGAACAGCTCGGTGGTTGCGCGCTGGATCAATTCGGTGACCACCACCTGCGCCTTGGCCGATTCGATTTCCGCCGCGACATTGGCGGCACGCTCCAAAACGTCATCGCCAGAGAAGCGTGCCTCATAAGCTTTCTGCGCCGGTTGCGCCGCCCTCAAGGTACTGGCCTCGGCGGCATACACCAACGCCGCAATCTCACCGACTACTTGCTGAATCTGCGCATCCTGACTCACATGCTGCGCATTGCCATGGCTGTAGATGCGTTTGCGCTCGCGCACCTGATGCGCCACATCACGTAAAGCGGCGCGGCCGATGCCGGCCAGGGACGCCAGCAGCACCAGTTGATAGAACGCAGTCTGGTATTTGAAGCGGGTGGCGAAGTCGATGATGTTTTCGGCGTCGACTTCGGCATCGATAAACCGCGACGTCCCGCTGCCGGTGGTGCGCTGACCGAAACCGTCCCAGTCATCGCTCTGCACAATGCCGGGCTGGCGAGTGCGCACGGCGGCGATCACGTCGCCACCGGTGTCGCTGCGCCGGGCGTAGACGTCGATCCAGTCGGAAAACAGACTGCCGGTGCTGTAGAACTTCTCGCCGTTGAGCCGCCATTGATCGCCATGGGGCGAGACTTTGGTGATCACATCGCCGATGGCCACGCTGCCGATTTCAGTCCAGGCGCAACCGACGATGTCGCCGGCCACAAAGCGCTTGAACCAGACGTCCCGTGCCGGGCCGGGGGCGGCGTTGAGGCGATCCTCGGCAAAGGCGAAATGCCCGCGCAAGGCTTGCGGGATATTGGAATCGGCTTCGGCCAGTTCGATTAACAGTTCGAACAACTGCGGCACCGAGGCACCGCCACCGCCGTACTCCACCGGCACGCGCACCGCGCCGAATCCGGCCTCCTTGAGCCATTGGATCGGTTCGTAGGGCAAGCGGCGGGTTTGTTCGCGTTCAACGGCGCCGGCGGCGATGCGCTCGAAGATTGGCCGGAATCGTGCTGCGAGGGTTTCGTAGTCGGTGCCGGTGGAGAGGGGGTTGATTACCTGGTGTTCGGTCATGGGGCTGTTCCTGGATCGGCAGTAGAGACAGGGTCGATTGCACGGTCCATGCCGAAGCGGTCGGGCCAGGTTTTATTGCGCTAAGTGGATTTCAGCGAGACGTCAGGTGTTGCTGCACCAACAGCGCAGCAGCAAATTGTCCGGGACACACCCTCTATCTATGGCAAACGGCACTCCCTGTGGCGAGGGGGCTTGCCCCCGTTGGACTGCGCAACAGGCCCCTGCTTTTCAGGGATAAGCGGGGCCGCTTCGCGACCCAACGGGGGCAAGCCCCCTCGCCACAGTTCTCGTTCGCCAAAAGAAATTCGGTGCTGGCACGGTTGCTGCTCTGTCCCAAAGACTTCTCCAACGTCCCGAGGACACGCCAATGAGTCAGCAAGCCGTCAAATTTGCCTACTGGGTGCCGAACGTCAGCGGCGGGCTGGTGGTCAGCAAGATCGAGCAACGCACCCACTGGGGCATCGACTACAACCGCAAACTGGCGCAACTGGCCGAGGCGGCGGGGTTCGAATACGCCTTGACCCAGATTCGTTTCACCGCCGGTTACGGCGCCGAGTTCCAACACGAATCGGTCGCCTTCAGCCACGCGCTGCTGGCCGCCACCACCACACTCAAAGTCATCGCGGCGATCCTGCCTGGCCCATGGCAACCGGCGCTGGCAGCCAAGCAACTGGCGACCATCGATCAACTCACCAATGGCCGGGTAGCAGTGAACATCGTCAGCGGCTGGTTCAAAGGTGAATTCCAGGCCATCGGCGAACATTGGCTGGAACACGACGAACGCTATCGCCGTTCCGAAGAATTCATCCGCTCGCTCAAGGGCATCTGGAGCCAGGACAACTTCACCTTCCGCGGCGACTTCTACCGCTTCGACAACTACAGCCTCAAGCCCAAACCCCTGGGCCAGCCGGAAATCTTCCAGGGCGGCAGCTCACGCGCAGCCCGGGACATGGCGGCGCGGGTGTCGGATTGGTACTTCACCAACGGCAATACCCCGGAAGGCATCAAGGCCCAGGTCGATGACATTCGGATCAAGGCGGCGGCGAACAATCACTCGGTCAAGGTTGGGGTGAATGCTTTCGTCATCGCCCGCGACACCGAAGAAGAAGCCCGCGCCGTCCTGGCGCAGATCATCGACCAGGCCGATCCGGAAGCGGTGAATGCCTTTGGTGATGCGGCGAAACAGGCGGGCAGGGCGTCGCCGGAAGGCGAGGGCAACTGGGCCAAGTCGACGTTCGAGGACCTGGTGCAGTACAACGACGGGTTCAAAACCAACCTGATCGGCACACCACAGCAGATTGCCGAGCGCATCGTGGCGTTGAAAGCGGTGGGCGTGGACCTGGTGCTGGCGGGGTTCCTGCATTTCCAGGAAGAGGTGGAGTATTTCGGCAATCGGGTGTTGCCGTTGGTGCGGGAGCTTGAGGCCAAGGCTGGCGTGAAAGAACAAGCGGCAGTCGCGTAATGATCGTTCCCACGCTCCGCGTGGGAATGCATCCCGTGACGCTCTGCGTCACATCGAACGCGGAGCGTCCGTGGCGGCATTCCCACGCAGGCGCGTGGGAACGATCGGTCTCGGTTTACAGACCGAGATCGGACAGGCCCGGATGATCGTCAGGACGTCGCCCCAGCGGCCAATGGAATTTACGCTCGCTTTCCTTGATCGGCATGTCGTTGATGCAGGCAAAACGGTTGGCCATCAAACCATTCTCATCGAACTCCCAGTTTTCGTTGCCGTAGGAGCGGAACCAGTTGCCCGAGTCATCGTGCCATTCGTAGGCGTAGCGCACGGCGATGCGGTTGTCGGTGAAGGCCCAGAGTTCCTTGATCAGCCGGTAGTCCAGTTCCTTGGCCCATTTGCGGGTCAGGAAGCCTTTGGCTTCTTCGCGGTTGTAGGCGAATTCGGCGCGGTTGCGCCATTTGGTGTCCAGGGTGTAGGCCAGGGACACACGCTGCGGGTCGCGGGAGTTCCAGCCGTCTTCGGCCAGACGAACTTTTTCGATGGCCGATTCACGGGTGAACGGCGGTAATGGCGGACGAACTTCGGCATTAGATGACATTTGAGTGTCTCCTTATAAAACAAAAGTTAACAACGGCTTGATTAAGCAGTTACAGGTCCAATAACTTTCGCGCCATGCATTGCGCATTATCGGCGGCACTGTGATCACCCATCACAAGCGCTACGGTAATGGCTCCATCGATCAGGATCAGCAGCTGTTTGGCCAGTGCCTGCGGATCGGTGGCGCCATGTTCGGTGCAAAGCTCGCGCACGTAGTCGAGCAGTTTCTGTTTGTGGTCCTTGGCGACCAGGCGGACCGGGTCTTGCGGGTCGCCGGTTTCGCCGCTGGTGTTAATAAAGGCGCAGCCGCGAAAGCCTTCGGAGTTGAACCAGCGGGTGAGCACGGTAAACAGGTTGAGCAGCCGGTCGGCCGGGGTCGGGGCCTTGTCGACTTCAGTCCTGAACCAGAGCATCCAGCGCTCGTCGCGGCGTTGCAGGGCGGCGACGGTCAGCTCCTCCTTGTTGGCGAAGTAGCGGTAGATACTCTTTCTGGAGACCCCGGCGGTTTTCACCAGAAGATCCATGCCGGTGGCAGCGATGCCACTTTTGTAGATCAATTTTTCGGTGACATCCAGAATGATGTCGCGTGTGTCGTTGCTAGTAATTTCGTTCATGGGGCAAACAGTAGAACGATCGTTCTCCTTGGTCAAGCGGATATTTTTGGTGCCTGTGAAATTGTCTTCGCGGGCAAGCCTCGCTCCTACAGGGGAGTGCGTTTAACTGTAGGAGCGAGGCTTGCCCGCGAAGAGGCCTTCACAGACACTCACAAGACCCAAGGCGATCCATGGTGTAAGCTCTCGGGTTCTTCGGATTCGACCTTTTTGCGAGCCCTATGCCGTCGCTTTTCAAACGCTCTCTGCTGCCCAAACTGCGCAGTTTTCCGCTGACCGCCGATGCCGTCACCATCCTTTCTGGCGCCGCCGAATACCGGCGTTGCCTGCTGGAGAAGATCGCCCAGGCGACGCAGCGCATCTATATCGTCGCGTTGTACCTGCAACAGGACGAAGCCGGCCAGGAAATCCTCGATGCCTTGCACGCCGCCAAACTGGCGCGTCCGGAGCTGGACGTGGTGGTGGTCGTTGACTGGTTGCGCGCCCAGCGTGGCTTGATCGGCGCCGGCAAGCAGCCGGGCAACTCGGCGTGGTATCAGGAAATGACCCGCACCCACGCCAGCGTTGTGCCGGTGTATGGCGTGCCGGTGCAGACCCGCGAACTGTTCGGCGTGCTGCACTTGAAGGGTTTCGTGATCGACGATTGCGTGATCTACAGCGGCGCGAGCCTGAACAACGTTTACCTGCACAAATTCGACAAGTACCGCTACGACCGCTATCACCTGCTGCAGAACAGCGCGCTGGCCGATTCCATGCAGCACCTGATCCAGCACGGCCTGATCGCCTCCAAGGCGGTGCATCGCCTCGACCTGCCGAACCTGCCGACCACCCGCAGCCTGCGCAACGACATCGGCGACCTGCGCAGCCGCCTCAAGCACGCGACGTACGACACCACACTGGGCAGCACCGCCAAAGGTGGTCTGTCGGTCAGTCCGTTGCTCGGCGTAGGCAAGAACAACCCGCTAAGCCGGGTGATCTGCGAGTTGATCGCCAGCGCCCAGCATCAGCTGACCATCTGCACGCCGTACTTCAACCTGCCGCTGCAAGTCACCCGGGAAATCAACCGGGCCCTGGCTCGTGGGGTGAAGATCGACATCATCGTCGGCGACAAGACCGCTAACGACTTCTACATCCCGCCGAGCGAGCCGTTCAAAGTCATCGCGGCGCTGCCATACCTTTACGAGATCAGCCTACGTCGCTTCGCCAAGCGCCATCAGCGCAACATCGACAGCGGCCAGTTGAACCTGCACCTGTGGCGCGACGGCGACAACACCTACCACCTCAAGGGCATGTGGATCGATCAGCGCTACACCTTGCTGACCGGCAACAACCTCAACCCACGGGCGTTCCGGCTCGATCTGGAAAACGCCTTGCTGATCGACGACCCGAAAAGCGAATTGCAGGCACCGCGCAATAAAGAACTGGCAGAGATTTTCGAGAACACCCGGCGCGTCGAGCGTTACCTGGACCTCGAAACCCTGCCGGAATACCCGGCGGCGGTGGCCAAGTTTCTCAAGCGGGTGAGTCGGGTGCGGATTGAGCGGTTGCTCTATCGGATGTTGTGAGGGGTAACACAGGCTGGTTGCTGTATTGCTTTTGAGAAGGCCTTCGCGGGCAAGCCTCGCTCCTACAGTGGTTTGGTGTCAAATCACAATAATGTGACCGACCCATAACCCCGTAGGAGCAAGGCTTGCCCGCGAAGGGGCCCAGCCAGACGCTAAAAAACTCAGTTCAGCCCCAGCTTCCCACGCAACGTCGACAAATCCTCAGCCAAGGTATTCACCGGTCCCACCAGTGCCTTACGGTCAGTTTCCTTCACCTTGTCGTAAGTCTCGAAACCACCATCCTTCGTCTTGTACTTGGCCAGGATCTTGTCCACGGTCGCAAAGTTCTTGTCGACTTTGGCGATGAACGCCGCGTCTTGCTTCTCGATCTGCGGGTGGAACAGGTCGACGATTTTCTTCGCGCCGTCGATGTTGCCCTGGAAGTCATAGAGGTCGGTGTGGCTGTAGCGGTCTTCTTCGCCGGAAATCTTGGTTGCGGCGACTTCTTCCAGCAGGGCAGCGGCACCGCCGACGACTTTCTCAGGCGGGAAGGTCAGGCCGGCGACGCGGGCTTGCAGGTCCTTGACGTCTTTGTTCAGGCCGTCGGCCAGTGCGTCCAGACCCTGGGTGCTTTTTTCCGAGAACAGCGTGTATTCGATGCGGTGGAAACCGGTGAAGTCTTCGGCTTTCACGCCTTTTTCGTGGTCGTCGACCCGGGAGTCGATGGACGCATCCAGGTCACTGAACAGCTCGGCAATCGGTTCGATTGACTCGTAGAACACGCGGGTCGGTGCGTAGAGCTTTTGCGCGGTGGCCAGGTCGCCTTTTTTCACGGCGTCGGTGAATTTCTGGGTGTGCTCGCCCAGTTGGTCCAGTTGTTCGGTGACGTAGATCTTGTAGTCCGAGACCGGTCCCACCAGATCCAGCGGCGCCGTCGCCGCAAAAGCCGAAAACGGGGTGTTGAGCAAGCCAAGGGTCAGCATTAACGCGAGTGGCGACTTTTTCATGGGACGGTTCCGTGTTGGGGGTTATGCAGTTTTTGCGGGTTGTGTCGCGGCAAGCAGCGAGCGACCGATAAAGTCCTTGTCGCCCGAGACACCCGGCAAGGTGAAGAAGTACCCGCCGCCCACTGGCTTGAGGTATTCCTCCAACGGTTCACCGTTGAGTCGGGTCTGGACGGTGATGAAGCCTTTTTCCAGGTCCGCTTGGTAGCAGATGAACAGCAGGCCCATTTCGAGCTGGCCGTTCTTGTTCACACCGTTGGAATAGTTGAACGGTCGGCGCAGGATCAGGTTGGCCTGGGTCGCGGCGGTGCGCGGGTTGGCCAGGCGGATGTGCGCGTCGAGCTTGGTCAACTTGCCTTGCGGGTCCTTGGCGTAGTCCGGGACCTGGCCTTCATGCTCGCCGCCCATCGGTGCGCCGGTGCTTTTGACCCGGCCGAGGATGCTTTCCTGTTCCTGCAGGGGCGTGCGGTCCCAGCGTTCGACGAAGTTGCGGATGATCCGCACCGCTTGATAGCTGCCATTCGCAGCCCAGGCCGGTTCGTCGCTGCCAGGCTGGACCCAGACGATGCTGTCCATGGCCTTGGCATCGTTGGAATCGGGGTTGGCCGAGCCATCACGAAAGCCCAAAAAGTTACGCGCGCTTTGCGCCGGCACACCGGGTTTGGCCGGGGCTTGCGGCGGCACGCTGCCTTCCTGTTTCCAGCGCACCAGCAGCAGGTCCGGCAGGTTTTTCACGATGTCGCGCAGGGCGTGGATGTTGGTGTCGGTGGTGTTGGCGCAGAACTGCAAGCTCAAGTCGCCATGGCAGCAATCCGCTTCCAGGGCATCGTTGGGAAAACCGACCATGCGGATCAGGCGCTTGGGTTTGGCGTTGGCCAGGCCGAAGCGCTCGTCGAACAGCGACTCGCCGACGGACACGGTGATGGTCAGGTTGTCCGGCGTGACCACTGGGCCGAGGATCCCCGAATCCACCGGCGGCAACTTCGGATCGACCTGGGTCACCGGGCCGCCCTTCATCAGGAACGCGATGCGCTCGTTGAGAGTGCGGAACAGCCGCTCCAGGTCTTCCCGGTCGCTGGCCAGTACATCGAACGACACCAACATGCCCGACGCCGGGCGCGGCGTGACGATGCCGCTCTGGTGCTGGCCGTAAAAGGCGTGGCGGTCTTCGGTCTTATCGCTGCTCGGGGCTTCGGTCACCTGGCTGGACGCGGCCATCGCCGGGCAGCTCAGGGCACTGCCGGCCAATGCGACACCGGCGGCGCCCATGCCCATCAATACGCGGCGACGCTGGGCGGAAAACTGTTCTAAGTCTTTCATCTAAAAGTCGTCTTCTGCTTACAGGCCGGAAAGGCCAAGGGCTGGATCGATTTCGTCGAGCAAGGTGGCCAGGGCCTTGGCCTTGTCGGCGATCTGTTTGCGCTGCTCGGCACTGACCGTGTCGTAGCTGGCGTAGCCATCCTTGACCTTGAAGTCGTTGAGTTCGGCGTCGAATGCGCCGATGGCGCTGTCGATCTTCGGCAGCAGCTCGGCGGCCGACTTGCTCAGCAACGGCCGCAACAGGTCGACCACTTTGCGGGTCACGTCGAGGTTGGCGACAAAGCCGTTCAGGTCGGAGTGGCTGTAGCGTTCCTCTTCACCGCTGCTGGCGCGTACTTCGGCGATGCTGTTGAGGGTGCGCACCACGATGCTCACCAACTGCTCCGGTGGCAGGGATTGGGCGAGCAATTGCTGTTTGAGCGTGGTGATGTCGATGATCAATTGCATGGCCACCGGCGTCAGGGCGTCGAGTTTGCGTTGCTGGAACAGCGCGTATTCGAGGCGATGGAAACCGGTGAAGGCCGGATCCTGTTCGCGTTTTTCGAAGTAATCGGCCCGGGCGTTGACGGCGTTGTCCAGTTCGGCCAGCCGCTGTGCCGCCGGGGCGATCCGCTGATACGCGACGCGGGCCGGCACGTAAAGCGCCTGGGCTTGCGCCAGGTCGCCGGCCTCGATGGCGTCTTTCAGCGCGGTCGTGGCTCTGATCAGCGCGCTGCTCTGGCTGCTCAGGTACACGCGAAATTCAGACAGCGGCCCGATGAACGCAGCCATCGACGGCCGGGCCTTGGCGGCAGCATCGGAGGCTGCGGTCGGCGTCACGTGCAAGGTGCCGCGCGGGTTGCTGAGCAACCCGCAAGTGATCGCATAGTCGCCGGGGGCCAGGTTGGCGTTGATCACCTGGCTCAGGCCCGGCGCGATGTTTTCCCGCTCTTCGACCACCAGCACGCCGTCGAGGATTTCCCATTCCACCGCCCGGTCGGAGCGGTTGACGATGCGGAAACTCGAATGCCCGGCCGGGACCGTCAGCGCATTCGGCTCACAACTTTTAGGGTGAATGTTCACCACCACTTCATCGTGGTTGGTCTGGCGCTTGGCCGCGGCCATTTTCGAGGCGTAGTAGAACAGGCCGCCGGCCGCGATCATCACGATCACCGAACCGGCCACCGCCCAGCGCAGCGCGCGGGGAGGGGAAGCCACGGGAGGAGTTGGCGTTGACATGAAAGCCCTTACTGGCTGGAAACGGAAGAAGGTTGCTTGGTGGGCGCGGGGGCGGGGAGGAAGAACATCACCAGCGCCACCACCAGATAAATCAGATATGCGCCGAGGGTGCTGACGGTGGGCGCGTCCTGGTAACCGAACATGCCAGCCAGCACCGAGCCCAGCGGGCCGTCCATCGGCAGCGTGGCACTGAAGTCGAAGAGCACGGTTTGCAGGTGATTCCACACGCCGGCTTCGTGCAGGGCTTGCACCGAGTTGGAGAGGATGCCGGCGGCCACCACGAGGATGAACAGGCCAGTCCAGCGGAAGAACGCGCCGAGGTTCAGGCGCATGCTGCCGGTATAGATGAGGAAGCCGACGATGATCGCCAGGACCAGACCGAGCAGGGCGCCAATCGGTGCCCCAGGGCCTTCGCTTTGCTGGAACACCGCGAGCAGGAAAAATACGGTTTCCAGGCCTTCCCGGGCCACGGCGAAAAACACCATCGCGATCAGCGCCGTGACCTGATGCTTGGAACCGGCCAGCGCGTGATCGAGGGACACGTGCAGGGAATGCTTGATCGAACGCGCCACCTTGCGCATCCAGAACACCATCGAGCTGAGGATGCCGACGGCGACCAGACCGACGATGCCTTCGAACAGTTCCTGTTGCTTCTGCGGGAACTCGGCGCTCATCAACTCCAGGCCACCGCCGACCAGCAGGGCCAGCGCAGCGGCGAGAAACACGCCAATCCACACGGCGGGCATCCACTGGCCACGACCGGTCTGCTTGAGGTAACTGGCAATGATGCCGACGATCAACGCGGCTTCAATGCCTTCGCGCAGCATGATCAAAAAGGGAACAAGCATTCAGCACCGTAGTGTTAGTTAGGTTGCTAATTTGTAACATAATGACACTCATTCTCATATGCCATCTATTGACTTTAGCTGAACCTAAGCTGAACACCTGATCAAGTGCCCCTTTAAAACAGTGGATTCACCCGGTCGTTGTACACCTCGATCAACTGATCATAGCGGCGGCCGATCCGCTCATAGTCGTCACTCAATTGTTGCGGCGGGGCTTTGGCGGCCCAGTCGTCGCGCAGTGTGTTGACCGCGTCCAGGTAATGCTTGCCGGGCAAGCGCACGTAGTTCCAGATGGTTTCCGGGTAATCGGCATTGCTGGTGGCCGGGTGGGCTTGCAGGTATTGGCTGCCGTCGTCCCAGGCTTGTTGCAGCGCAAGGGTCGCGCCGCTCAGGTCATTGGCACTAAAGCGCTGCTCACGAACACGCTCGTCGAGCTTGAGCATCAGGGTTCGCGCTTCGAGCATGTAGGTGAGGATGTGCGCGTACTTGAGTTGATCCCGGGTCTTGAGTTGTTCGAGCTGGACCTGGCGCAGAGCCTGGTCCTGTGTATCCAACGCACGGCGCAGTTGGTCAGAGGCGACGAGGTAGTCGTTGACCAGCGGGATAAACAGGGCGTCGCGCTCGGACTTGTCTGCGGGGCTGACGGAATAGAGGGGTTTGGGGCTGAAAAAATCGAAGCTCCCGGCCGCTTCGTTGGCGGCCGTCAGCATCGCTTCAAAACGATTTTGCAACGGCAGCAACTCAGGTGCCGACTTCTGCAGATTGTCTTTTTGTGCGGTGTTCAGCCGACAGCCATACGCCGCGTGAACACTCGGGTAGTCAAGCCCCTCGCGCACGCTGACCATCGGCTCGAAGTCTTCGGGGAAACGCGCTTTCAGGGTCGGATCGACGGGTCTACCGCGCTTCAAGTAGTGGCTATAGGCATGACGCCAGCGGCTGTCGACCGCGTTCAGGCAGGCAATCAACGGACGCAGGGCAGTGGCTTTTTCCTGCTCTGCGAGGCCGGGCTGTTGGAGCCAACGCTGAATCGGCGCCAGCAGGGTGTTCTGATGTTCCCGCAACATGCCAAGAAAAGTCACTGTGAGCACGGCGGTGATGACGATTGCCTTGATGCGTCTGCTCATGGCCGACCCTCCCGTGCAGGTGATTGCCCATACCATTGCGCCTGGGTGGGGGCGATCCGGCATTCCTGACGGCTGTCCAGAGATCCGTTGCAGCCACGCTTGGCAAACGGTTGCAAACCTTGATCCGGGCCCATCAACTGACTGCTGACAATGATGTAAACCAGGAACGTCGTACCGATGACCCCGATCATCAGCGCTATCGATGCTGCCGCGCTCAAGGCAGGCAGCCGCACCTCGGGCCGCTTGATGGTTAACGCTTGCGGCCAGGCCACACGACTCAATCCGCCCAGCGTCAGCAGCACCACGGTGTAGCTGGCAAAGGCTGCTGCGCCACAGCAGGCCCAGGTCAGCGCCCCCATCAACCAACAAGGCAGCAACTCACGCAGCACCAGTGGAGCAGGGCGCCTGAAACTGAGCCGGGGCGATAAAACGCTGCTCAAGCGCACATCCAATGACCAGAACCGGTCCGCCATCGGGCACCAGGCCCACAGCAACGCCGCGCTGGGCGTCGCCAGCACACAGAGCCAGAACAGCATTGCGGCGAAGCTGACACCGAGGCCGGATTGATCACTGAGGTATTCACCGGCGGCCCACGTGAGCGATGCCCCAAGCAACCCGGCGAACATCGGCCAGGCGCGGCGGGGCTGCATCAGCGCCTTCCAGAAATACGGATCGCCGTTGGGCATGGCTTGGCATCGCGCCGGGTCCAGGCGCCGCAGCTTCTCGCTGAGCGTGCGGCAGGCGTTCCAGTCCGCTTCAAAGAAACGCCGAGCGAAGGCGCTTCGCTCGGTGTCGGTCATCGGCGTCAACAACAAGCGCGATGCGCGGCTCAGGGGATCACGATCATTCAGGACCGCCAGGCGTTCCAGTGTTTCAAGAAACGCTTGCTCGTCTTGACGCTGCACCAGTGCCGACCAATAAGCGGGCGGGCAACGCCCTCCATTTTCGGCCGCATTCCACTGCTGATGGGAGCACAGCGTTTCGAACACATGCTGCGACCAGAAACTCGACTCCAACAGTAAACGGGCCAACGTTGCATTGAACCAGTCGTGGCGTTCGAACGACTGCAGCCAGTCGACTTTCTTAAGCACCCGATAGCGCTTGATGAAGGCGTCGACCTGGCCTGCGTCCATCAGCTCGCGCAAACCCTCTTCCACATGCTCGCAGTGTGCGCGAAGCACCCACTCAAGCTCGTGCGGCGATAAATCCGGGCGTTGCCAGGCGGTGAACCAGCGGAACTGCTCCATCCCCCAGGCGATCAACAATCGCCTGTCGTCGCGCGGTGACAGGCATAACGTTAGTAACTGATCTTCGAACTCCCGGCTGCAATGAGACACCCGGGCCTGGGCCAGACGCTGATCGAGTTGATCAACCGTAACGTCTTCGAGTAACTGCGCCGCCCGATGTGCGCCGTGGGTGCGCTCAACCTCCAGATGCTCCAGCTCAAAACTGAGCACCGGTTCAAGCGGCGGCGCGGCAGGCTCTGTTTCCGTGGTGACGGGGTGCTGAGTGAGCGGCGCCATCGCCGGTTCACGAGGCCTCGATTCCATCGCCGGTTCGCGGCGGCTCCATTCCAGCGCCTGTTCGTAGGCTTCGCGCAGACGCTGAAAACCGCTGGGGTCTTCATCCGGGCGGTGGGCTTTGAGCAGGATTGCGTATTGGCGCTTGATGCTGCGTGAATCGGCATCGGCTTCCAGCCCCAGAATGGCCCAGCAATTCACCGCCACACGCCTTGTTCCAGCTCATCGAGCTGTTGCGTGAGTTGCAGGCGCAGTTCGCGAATCGCGCGTTCATCCTGGGTATCGAGCACTTGCTGGAAGCGATTGGCGATTTGATCGATGCGCTGGCGCAAATCGCCGAGGCTTTCCTGATACAGCCGCTCGAGACGGGCATTGAGCAGGCTGTTGACCTGCTGCTCGCGCGGGTGAACCTTGAGGTTGGCCAGTGCGGCCAGGCGTTGCTGGATCTCATCGGGAGCGAGGACGCCGGGATTGTTTTCGATCACCAGGACCCGGCGTTCACCCGTGCGGTTGATCAGCGCCTCGGCTTCGAGCAGGCCGTTGTTATCGTAGGTGAAGCGTACATCGATGCTAATCTCGCCCGCCGGCGCCACGGGCACCTCAATGTCCATTTCCCCCAGGTAAATGTTTTCTTTTACCCAGCGACTTTCGCCCTGATAGATCTTCAACTGCACCACGCGCTGATGGTGGCGCAGGGTTGAGACCGTTTTGACCCGGCTGACCGGCACCACACAGTTACGCTCGATAATCGGCAGGTAGTGACCGGCTTGCGCATTTTCGCCGACGCTGACCGCGACTTCGATCCCGAGGGTGTACGGGCAAACGTCGGTCAACACCACCTCTTCCAGTGCCGCATCCCGGGCCTTGAGGGCCGCTTGCACCGCCGCGCCCAGGGCAATCGATTCGTCCGGGTTGAGCGCAATCGAAGGAAACCGGCCGAACAGCCCGGCGACCATGCGCCGAATCATCGGCATGCGGGTCGTACCGCCCACCAGCAGCACTTCATCCAGCTCCGACGGCCGAATGCGCGCGTCGCGCAGCGCGGTTTCGATCGGCGTGCGCAGACGCATCAGCAGCGGCGCGCAGAGGTCGGCCAGTTGCGCCTGGGTGAACGTCTGCTCCCATTGGCCGTCGCCATGGCGCAACACAAAGGTCGCGCTGTCGGCCTGGCCAAGGGCATGGCGCACACGCTCGGCTTCGCGGCGCAAACGATGGGCGATCGTCGGCTCGGTCAGCGAGGGCAGGTCGATGCGATTGGCGTGGGCGGCGGTAAAGGCCTGCACCAGCACGGTGTCGAAGTCTTCACCGCCGAGAAAGTTATCACCGGCACTGGCGCGCACTTCCATGACGCCATCGAACAGTTCGAGGATCGACACATCGAATGTGCCGCCACCGAGGTCGAACACCAGGAACGAACTGGCGCTGTCACGTTGATGCAGTCCGTAGGCGAGGGCGGCCGCCGTCGGTTCGTTGATCAGTCGCTCGACCTTGAGCCCGGCCAGTTCGCCAGCGATTTTCGTGGCTTTGCGCTGCCCGTCATTGAAATAGGCGGGGACGCTGATGACGGCTTCAGTGACCGTTTCGCCATAGTGGCGCTCGACGTCTTCCTTCAGGCTGCGCAGCACCAGTGCCGACAACTCTTCCGGGCGGAACGAGCGGGTGCCAAGGCGCAGTTCATGGGCACTGCCCATGTGGCGCTTGAACAATGCCGCCGTCAGGTGAGGATGCGTCTGCAAACGCTCTTTGGCGGCCTGACCGACCAGCACCCGACCCTCGTCATCGAGGCCCACCACGCTTGGGGTCAACAGGCTTTCCAGGGCGTTGGGGACCAGTTCGGGCGCGCCATTGCGCCACACCGCAACCAGGCTGTTGGTCGTGCCCAAATCAATGCCGACGATCATAACGTTCACAACTCCATGTCCATTACCGGAATTCCCGGCAACAGCCTATCGGCCATCCGCTGCGGTAATTGAGTCGGCTTTAGCACAAGACTGGCTTTTTACGGCGTGCTGCCTAAGATGGCCGACAGATTATTCAGTGCGCTCGAGTGACGTTCAATGTCGGAAAAGGACACCATCTCTATCCAACTGGTGCGCGAAGCGCTGCTGCAAAGCTGCGCCCCCGGCACCGCGACTGACGAGGTGTTGCATAAAGTCGGCATCGATCCGGCGTTGCTGTTGAGCCCCGGCGCCCGGGTTCCGGCCACCGCATACGCCCGTTTGTGGCGCCTGCTGGCCCGGCGCGGCGACGATGAGTTTTTCGGCATGGACCCGCGCCAGCTCAAATCCGGTAGCCTGGCGTTTCTGTGTCGCTGCGCCATGGTCCAGCCGAACCTCGCCGCAGGCCTCACTTCGGGCCTGGGCTTCTTGTCATTGATGCTCGAACACCTGCCCGCGCAACTGGTGCGCCAGCAAAGTCTGGCGGAGATCGTCTTGCTCGAAGACGACCAGGCCCCACGTCGGGCCTTCACCTATTTCACCTACTGGATGATCGTGCACGGCGTTGCCTGTTGGCTGGCGGGGCGGCGGATTCCGATCATGGCCATCGAACTGCGCTGCCCGGCGCCGGATTTTTGCGATGACTATCAGGTGATGTTTTCCGAGAACCTGCGCTTCGACCGGCCGCGCACACGGATGATTTTCGCCGCCGATTGCCTGGACCTGCCGATCAAGCGCAGCCCCGAAGAGCTCAAACGCTTTCTGGCTCACGCGCCGGCCAACATCCTGGTCAAATACCGCGACCCGGAGAGCCTGGCCAGTCGGATCAAGCATGACCTGCGGCAACTGCCCGCCGAGCAATGGCCGGAAACCGAAGCCCTGGCGCATCAGTTGTGCATGTCCGCCTCGACGCTACGCCGGCGCCTGGCCGAAGAAGGGCAGACCTGGCAGGGCCTCAAAGACAGCGTGCGCAAGGAGTTGGCCATTGTCTGGCTGGCCGAACCCTCAATCAGCTTTGTCGAGATAGCGGCGCGCTTGGGGTTTGCTGATGCGAGTTCGTTCTACAAGGCGTTTCGCAAGTGGTCGGGGACCAATCCGGGGCACTATCGGAGCCTTATCCTTAACGAAGCCAGCTAGACACCGATCATTCCCACGCTCCGCGTGGGAATGCCTCAATGGACGCTCTGCGTCCGCTGTTGGGACGCGGAGCGTCCCGGGCTGCATTCCCACGCAGAGCGTGGGAACGATCAGGGGGTGTGTACGCCCCGGTCCTGTAGGAGCGAGGCTTGCCCGCGAAGGCGGCCTTCCAGGCGCCACGCCTCTCAATCCTTGGCCAAACCAGTCACGCAACTTGATAGCTTTGACCATTGCCCCACACCCCGCGCAGCGCGAGTATTCCTCTGTTAATTACGGTTCCCCCCACCTAATAAAAATACAGAGGGATTCTGGCAATGCGCGATTACTTGTCTGCCACATCGAAGTTCGATTACCAGCACACCGTAAATGCCGCGCTCGACGGCGATTTGACGGCGCTTAATGCCTGTATTGAATGCTGCGACCGCCATGCATTGCCGGGGCGCATCGCGCTGTTCTGGGAAGGCCGCGACGGCTCCAGCGCGACCTACACCTTCAGCGATTTGCAGGACAAAGCCGCGCGTTTCGCCAATTTTCTCCTGGCCCAGGGCGTCCAGAAGGGTGACAAGGTCGCCGGCCTGCTGCCACGCAACATCGAATTGCTGATCGCCGTGTTCGCCACCTGGCGCATCGGCGCGGTCTATCAGCCGCTGTTTACCGCGTTCGGCCCGAAAGCCATCGAACACCGTTTGAGCAGTTCCTGCGCCAAAGTGGTGGTCACCGACGCGGTCAATCGGCCAAAACTCGCGGAAGTCGCCGATTGCCCGACCATCGTTACCGTCGGCGGGCCCAAAGGGCAGGGCATCGTGCGTGGCGACTACAGTTTCTGGGCCGAACTGGCCAACTATTCCTCCGAGTGCGAACCGGTACTGCTGAGCGGCGAAGACCCGTTCCTGCTGATGTTCACCTCGGGCACCACCGGCCCGTCGAAAGCCTTGTCCGTACCGCTCAAAGCCATCGTCGCGTTCCAGAGCTACACCCGCGACGCCGTGGACCTGCGCCCGGAAGACGCGTTCTGGAACGTCGCCGATCCGGGTTGGGCCTACGGCATTTATTTCGGTGTGACCGGCCCGATGTCGATGGGGCATCCGATCACCTTCTACGATGGCCCGTTCACCCTCGAAAGCACCTGCCGGGTGATCAACAAATACGGGATCACCAACCTCACCGGCTCGCCGACCGCTTACCGTTTGCTGATTGCCGGCGGCGACGAGTTCGCCAAGTCGATCAAGGGCCGGCTGCGCATTGTCAGCAGCGCGGGCGAGCCGCTGAACCCGGAAGTGATCCGCTGGTTCGCCGACAACCTCGGCGTGGTGATCCACGACCATTACGGCCAGACCGAACTCGGCATGGTCCTGTGTAACCACCATGGCCTGGACCACCCGATCCACATGGGCGCCGCCGGTTTTGCCTCGCCGGGCCACCGCATCGTGGTGCTGGACGATGAGTACAAGGAACTCGGCGTCGGCCAACCCGGCATCCTGGCCATCGACCGCACCCAGTCGCCGATGTGCTGGTTCAACGGCTATGAAGGCGCGCCGACCAAGGCCTTCGTCGGCAACTATTACCTGAGCGGCGACACCGTCGAGTGGAACCCGGACGGCAGCATCAGCTTCGTCGGCCGCAGCGACGATGTCATCACCACCTCCGGCTACCGCGTCGGCCCGTTCGACGTGGAAAGTGCATTGATCGAACACCCGGCCGTGATCGAAGCCGCCGTGGTCGGCAAACCTGACCCGGAACGCACCGAGCTGGTGAAAGCCTTCGTCGTGATCTGCGAGCAGTACCGCGCCACACCCGAGCTGGCCGAAGAGTTGCGCCAACACGTGCGCAAGCGCCTGGCCGCGCACTCATACCCCCGTGAAATCGAATTTGTCAGCGAGTTGCCGAAAACCCCAAGCGGCAAATTGCAGCGCTTTATCTTGCGCAACCAGGAAATCGCCAAGGCTCAAGAGGCCGCGGCTCACAAAGCTTCTGCTTGAATCGAAGGAAAATTAGATGCAGATCGAAAACAAGGTTTTTCTCGTCACCGGCGGTGCGTCCGGCCTCGGTGCCGCCACCGCTGAAATGCTGGTGGCTGCCGGCGCCAAAGTGATGCTGGTGGACATGAATGCCGAGGCCGTTGCGGCTCAGGCTCAGCGTCTGGGCGCGCAAAGCGTGGTGGCCGATATCAGCAACGAAGCCGCCGCCGAAGCCGCTGTTGCGGCGACGGTGAAGGCCTTCGGTGGCCTGCACGGCCTGGTGAACTGCGCCGGCATCGTGCGGGGCGAGAAGATCCTCGGCAAAACCGGCCCGCACGGGTTGGCCAGTTTCAGCCAGGTGATCAACGTCAACCTGATCGGCAGCTTCAACATGCTGCGCCTGGCCGCAGCGGCCATCGCTGAAACTGAGGCGGATGCTGACGGCGAACGCGGCGTGATCATTAACACTGCATCGGCGGCCGCCTACGACGGCCAGATCGGTCAAGCCGCCTATGCCGCGTCCAAAGGCGCCATCGTCAGCCTGACCTTGCCCGCCGCCCGTGAACTGGCGCGCTTCGGCATCCGCGTGATGACCATCGCTCCCGGCATCTTCGAAACACCGATGATGGCCGGCATGACCGACGAAGTCCGCGCGTCCCTGGCCGCTGGCGTGCCGTTTCCGCCGCGCCTCGGTAAACCGGGCGAGTACGCCGCGCTGGTCAGGCATATCATTGAAAACAGCATGCTCAACGGCGAGGTGATCCGTCTCGACGGTGCCTTGCGTATGGCCGCCAAGTAAGGAGGATTTGTCATGACCCTTTCCAACGATCCGATTGTTATCGTCAGCGCCGTCCGCACCCCGATGGGCGGTTTCCAGGGCGAACTGAAAAGCCTGACCGCGCCGCAACTCGGTGCGGCGGCGATCAAGGCTGCCGTTGAGCGTGCCGGCGTCGCTGCCGACGCGGTCGATGAAGTCCTGTTCGGTTGCGTATTGCCCGCCGGCCTCGGCCAGGCGCCTGCACGTCAGGCCGCACTGGGCGCCGGGCTGGATAAGTCGACCCGTTGCACCACCGTGAACAAGATGTGCGGTTCCGGTATGGAAACCACGATCCTCGCCCACGACATGCTGGTCGCCGGCAGTGCCGAAGTGGTGATCGCCGGTGGCATGGAAAGCATGTCCAACTCGCCATACTTGCTGGACCGCGCCCGCAGCGGTTATCGCATGGGCCATGGCCGGGTGCTGGATTCGATGTTCCTCGACGGCCTCGAAGACGCCTACGACAAAGGGCGCCTGATGGGCACCTTCGCCGAAGATTGCGCCGAGACCAACGGTTTCACCCGTGAAGCCCAGGACGCGTTTGCCATCGCCTCGACCACTCGCGCACAGCAGGCGATCCAGGACGGCAGCTTCAAGGCCGAAATCGTGCCGTTGACCGTGACCGTCGGCAAAGATCAGGTGCTGATCAGCCACGACGAACAGCCGCCGAAAGCCAAACTGGACAAGATCGCCTCGCTGAAACCCGCGTTCCGCGACGGCGGCACCGTGACCGCGGCCAACTCCAGTTCGATTTCTGACGGTGCGGCGGCGTTGGTACTGATGCGTCAGTCCGAGGCGCAGAAGCGTGGGCTCAAGCCCTTGGCGGTGATTCACGGCCACGCGGCGTTTGCCGATACCCCGGGCCTGTTCCCGGTAGCGCCGGTCGGTGCGATCAAGAAACTGATGAAGAAAACCGGTTGGTCATTGGACGAAGTCGAGTTGTTCGAAATCAACGAAGCGTTCGCGGTCGTCAGTCTGGTGACCATGACCAAACTGGAAATCCCCCACGAGAAGGTCAACATCCATGGCGGCGCTTGCGCCTTGGGCCACCCGATCGGTGCGTCCGGCGCGCGGATCCTCGTGACCCTGCTCTCGGCCCTGCGCCAGAAAGGCCTGAAACGCGGCGTTGCAGCGATTTGCATCGGCGGCGGTGAAGCCACCGCCATGGCCGTGGAATGCCTCTATTGATGCGCCCCCGTTCTCTGTAGGAGCGAGGCTTGCCCGCGAAGGCGTCCGTCCAGTCGATATTGATGTTGACTGACACACCGTCTTCGCGGGCAAGCCTCGCTCCTACAATGAAAGGCGCACCAAGGCTCAAATTAAGGATCCACCATGATTCCCAATGACGAACAACTGCAGATCAGCGAAGCCGCCCGGCAATTCGCCCAGGAGCGGCTGAAACCGTTCGCCGCCGAATGGGACCGTGAGCATCGCTTCCCCAAAGAAGCCATCGGCGAGATGGCCGAGCTGGGTTTCTTCGGCATGTTGGTGCCCGAAGAGTGGGGCGGTTGCGACACCGGTTACCTGGCCTACGCCATGGCCCTGGAAGAAATCGCTGCCGGCGACGGCGCTTGCTCGACGATCATGAGCGTGCACAACTCGGTCGGTTGCGTGCCGATCCTCAAGTACGGCACCGACGAACAGAAAGAACGCTTCCTCAAGCCACTGGCGAGCGGTTCGATGCTCGGCGCCTTTGCCCTGACCGAGCCCCAGGCCGGTTCCGACGCCAGCGGTTTGAAAACCCGTGCGCGCCTGGAAGGCGATCACTACGTGCTCAACGGTTGCAAACAGTTCATCACCTCCGGGCAGAACGCCGGGGTGGTGATCGTGTTCGCCGTGACTGATCCAAGCGCCGGTAAACGCGGGATCACCGCGCTGATCGTGCCCACCGATTCACCGGGCTACAAAGTCGCCCGAGTCGAGGACAAACTCGGTCAGCACGCCTCCGACACCTGCCAGATCCTGTTCGAAGACGTGAAGGTGCCGGTCGCCAACCGTCTGGGCGAGGAGGGCGAAGGTTACCGGATCGCCCTGGCCAACCTGGAAGGCGGGCGGGTCGGCATCGCGTCGCAATCGGTGGGCATGGCTCGCGCGGCGTTTGAAGCGGCTCGCGATTACGCCCGTGAGCGCGAGAGCTTCGGCAAGCCGATCATCGAGCACCAGGCTGTCGCATTCCGCCTGGCGGACATGGCGACCCAGATCGCCGTGGCCCGGCAGATGGTGCATTACGCCGCCGCGCTGCGGGATAGCGGCAAACCGGCCCTGGTCGAAGCCTCGATGGCCAAACTGTTCGCCTCGGAAATGGCCGAGAAGGTATGCTCCGCCGCGCTGCAAACCCTGGGCGGTTACGGTTACCTGAACGACTTCCCGCTGGAGCGGATCTACCGCGACGTACGGGTGTGCCAGATCTACGAAGGCACCAGCGATATTCAGCGCATGGTTATTTCGCGCAATCTTTAAGAAGGAAATCTTTATGACCTATGAAACGATTTTGCTGGAAACCCACGGCCGCGTTGGCCTGATCACCCTCAACCGTCCGCAAGCCTTGAACGCGTTGAACGCACAGATCGTCAGCGAACTGAACCACGCCCTCGATGGCCTGGAAGCCGATTCCAACATCGGCTGCATCGTGCTGACCGGCTCGAAAAAAGCCTTCGCCGCCGGTGCCGACATCAAGGAAATGGCCGAGCTGACCTACCCGCAGATCTACCTCGATGACCTGTTCAGCGACAGCGACCGCGTGGCCAATCGCCGCAAGCCGATCATTGCCGCCGTTAACGGCTTCGCACTGGGCGGTGGCTGTGAATTGGCGCTGATGTGCGACTTCATCCTCGCCGGCGACAACGCCAAATTCGGCCAGCCGGAAATCAACCTCGGCGTACTGCCGGGCATGGGCGGCACCCAGCGCCTGACCCGCGCCGTGGGCAAGGCCAAAGCCATGGAAATGTGCCTCAGCGGCCGTTTGATCGATGCGGTGGAAGCGGAACGTTGCGGGATTGTTGCGCGGATCGTCCCGGCCGATGAGCTGCTGGACGAAGCGCTGAAAGTCGCGGCGTTGATTGCCAAGAAGTCGTTGCCGATTGCCATGATGATCAAGGAAAGCGTGAACCGCGCGTTTGAAGTCAGCCTGACGGAAGGTGTGCGCTTTGAGCGTCGAGTGTTCCATGCGGCGTTTGCGACGCAGGACCAGAAGGAAGGGATGGCGGCGTTTATTGCCAAGCGTGAAGCCGAATTCCAAGGCAAGTGATGTAGCGTTCCGATCGTTCCCACGCAGAGCGTGGGAACGATCAACGTCAACAATCTGTAGGAGCGAGGCTTGCCCGCGAAGCTTTTAAGGCTTCACACCAGATAGTTCTTCAGTTCCCGCGCAATCACCATCCGCTGTATCTCGCTCGACCCTTCATAAATCTGCGTAATCCGCGCATCCCGGTAATAACGCTCCACCGGGTAATCCTCCAGATACCCGTAACCGCCATGAATCTGCATCGCTGAGGAACACACCTTCTCGGCCATTTCCGACGCAAACAACTTGGCCTGTGACGCCTCCGACAGACACGGCTTGCCGGCACTGCGCAACCGCGCGGCGTGCAGGATCAACAACCGCGCCGCGTTCAGCCGGGTGTGCATGTCCGCCAGCATATTGGCGATGCTCTGGTGTTCGTTGATCGTCTTGCCGAATTGCACCCGCTCCCGGGAATAGGTCAGCGCCGCTTCAAACGCCGCACGGGCGATGCCCAGTGCCTGCGCGGCGATGCCGATGCGGCCGCCTTCGAGGTTGGAGAGGGCGATGGCCAGGCCTTTACCGCGATCACCCAGCAGGTTGGCTTCGGGAATCGTGCAATTGCTCAGGGTCACCGCGCAGGTGTCGGAAGCGCGGATGCCCATCTTGTGTTCGGTGCGATCCACGATGAACCCCGGCGTTTCGGTCGGCACCAGGAACGCCGAGATGCCGCGTTTGCCCAGGTCCGGATCGGTCACCGCAAACACAATCGCCAGTTTCGCCCGCTTGCCGTTGCTGACGAATTGCTTGGCGCCGTTGAGCACCCACTGGCCGTCCCGCAGCTCGGCGCGGGTGCGCAGGTTGTGGGCTTCGGACCCGGCTTGCGGTTCGGTCAGGCAGAAGCAGCCGATGGCCTGACCGCTGGCCAGGTCCGGCAGCCAGGTTTTTTTCTGTTCTTCAGTGCCGTAGTTCAAAACCGGCCCGCAACCCACGGAGTTGTGGATGCTCATCAACGCGCCGGTAGCACCGTCGCCGGCCGAAATCTCTTCCACAGCCAGGGCGTAGGCGACGTAATCAACGTAAGTGCCGCCCCATTCCTCAGGCACCACCATACCCAGCAGACCCAATTCACCCATCTTCGCCACCAGAGCGTCGTCGATCCAGCCAGCCTTTTCCCAAGCCTGGGCGTGGGGCGCGATCTCGCCACGGGCAAAGTCCCGGGCCATGTCGCGGATCATCACTTGCTCTTCGCTCAATTCGATATCGTGCATGACTCAGTTCCCGCTCTGCTCAAAACCGGTGAAGAAACTCTCGACGTGCTCGGCATGCAGCGCCTGCAAGGTCGGCGGGTTCCAGCGCGGTTTTTTGTCTTTGTCGATCAGCAAGGCGCGCACGCCTTCGATCAGGTCGCCGCGCTCGAACCACTGGCGGTCCAGGTGCAGCTCAAGGGCGAAGCATTGTTCCAGGCTCAGCTTGCGCCCGCGCCGAAGCATTTCCAGGGTTACGCCCATGGCCAGCGGCGAACGGCTTTCCAGCAGGTCGGCGGTGGTTTTCGCCCATTCGTGGCTGTCGGCGACGGTTACTTCGCGCAGTTGCTCCACCATACTCGCCACGTCCGGCAGGGCGAAGAAGTGGTCGATGGCCGGGCGCAGCGCAATCAGCGGCGCGTCGGACAGCTGTTGCACGGCGAGTTTGGCCAGCACGCCTTGCAGGTCCTTGAGCGGCGATTCGCGCCATTCAAGGTGATCGAGTTTTTCGTCCAGCGTGCCCAGCTTGACGCTTTCCAGGTACCAGTCGGCCAGGCCGCAATACAGCGCATCGGCGGCGCGGATCTGCACGCCGCTCACGCCCAGGTAAATCCCCAGTTCGCCGGGAACCCGTGGCAGGAAGTGACTGCCGCCAACATCCGGGAAATAACCAATGGCCACTTCCGGCATCGCCAGACGGCTGCGCTCGGTCACCACGCGCATGTCGGCGCCTTGCACCAGGCCCATGCCGCCGCCCAGCACATAGCCGTCCATCAAGGCCAGGACCGGTTTGCAGTAGTGGTGGATGGCGAGGTCGAGGGCGTATTCCTCGACGAAAAAGTCTTCATGCAGGGTCTCGCCGTTTTTGTAGCTGTCGTACAGCGAACGAATATCGCCGCCGGCACAGAAGGCTTTCTCGCCAGCGCCGCGCAACACCACGGCGTTGACCTGCGAATCCTCGGCCCAGGCATCGAGCTGGCGTTGCAGGCGGCGGACCATGTCCAGGGTGAGGGCGTTGAGACCGGCGGGGCGATTGAGGGTCAGATGACCAATGCGATTGCGAACCTCGGCCAGCACTTCAATTTGCGTGGCATCCATGGCAACGGCCTCCTGGGATGAAACCTGAGCAGTCATCGATAACTCCCTGCTTTTATTGTTCTTTATAGAGAAACTCGCGCGCGAGCGATGCTGGATCGTAACAGTGCAAATTTGTGATGTACAACCGGCATACGTGCAGGTTCTGTCTGCGTTTTTACCTTAGTGCAAAATCAAAAGATCGCAGCCTGAATAGTTTATTGAAGGCGCACGAACCCTGTGGCGAGGGAGCTTGCTCCCGTTGGACTGCGCAGCAGGCCCTTTCTTTGATGGGAAAAACGAGGGCCGCTTCGCAGCCCAGCGGGAGCAAGCTCCCTCGCCACAGGGGCTGGTGTTTGTTCAGGTTCTGCTGCTGAGCACTTCGCTGATACTACGCCGCTTGGCATGCAATTCACTGGCGTGAATCAACTGCTCAAGGTCTTGCGGGGTGACGTCGAAAAACGCCTCCATTTCCGCCAACGCCAGTTTCAAATCCTCGGCGGTAATCGCCTGACTGTCCGCCGACGGCATGACCGGCACAGCCTCTGCCGGGCGCTTGGGATAGCGAATCCGCGTCAGGTTGTTATACGCCAGCGCACTGAGCAGCATCGCCGAGGCACTGAGCATCACCGGGCCGAGGGCTTTCCAGTCCAGAGCGATGGTCGCCGGGTCGGCCAATACCAACAACAACGCCAAGGCGCCGGCCGGTGGGTGCAGGCAACGCAGCCAGCACATCAACATCAGTGCCATGCCCGCCGCCAGGCAAGCGCTGCCCAGGGTTCGGCCGAGCACGTGCGCCACCAGCAGTGAAACCACCCCGGCGCTCAAATAACCGCCGAGGATCGACCACGGCTGGGCGAGGGCGCCGGAGGACACGGCGAACAGCAGCACCGCCGAAGCACCCAGCGGCCCGACCAGGTGCTGCGCCACTTCAATGCCGAACACCTGGCTGCACAGCCAGACGCTGAACAGCGTGCCCAGGGACATGCCGATGGCCGCGCGGCTCCATTCCGAAGGGCGGGTGTTGATGGCGGCGGGTAACCAGCGAGCGAGCATGAGGTTGATCCGTTGACAAAAAACCTAAGCAAAAAAAAGGCTTAGCTGGGAAACCCAGAAAGCCCTTGAAGGTGTTCCAACTATTGGGGGAGGAACGGGGCACAGTGTGCCGCCCATTCCATCTGCTGACAAATTCATATTAATGCAGCTTCAGTGCATTATTTTTGCAGTATGGCCACCCGCCGACCGGCCATGAAACACAGTGATCCGCCCATGGCCGTCAACGCACAGAGGGCGTAGAACATCGTCGGCGCCGGGGTGTGCATCAGCAGGAAACCGCAAATCACCGGACTCAACGCGCCACCCAACGCCGCCAGGTTTTGCGCGCCGTAGTAACTGCCACGCAGCTCTTCCGGGGCCAGGGTGTCGACGAACAGGAACTCCGCCGGGTAAATGATCATTTCGCCGAGGGTGAAAATGAACATCGCCACGCACCAGCTCACCAGGCCATCGGCCAGGCTGAAACCGATCAACCCGAGGATGAACAGACTGGTGCCACCGGCAATCCAGTAGCGCAGTTGTTCACGCTTGAGGAAGCGGCCGATCTGGTATTGCAGCAGGATCACGCTGATGGCGTTGCAGGCGAGCAGGGCGGCCATGGTTTCCAGGGCGCGCTTGGAATCGTGGGTCACCAGCAGGTATTGCGACAGGTACAAGGTGAAACGGCCGTGAACCACGGTGCTGAACAGGCAGCCGCAGGTGAACATGATCAGTGTGCGGTCGTTCTTTAGCGTGGTCAGGGTCTTGAGAAAGCTTTGCGGCTGGCCGATGGCGGGCACCCGCGCGGGGTCTTTCGGGATCCCGCTCATCAGGAAGATGCTGAAGAACGCGATACCACCGGCAATCAGGAACGGCGCAATCGGATACACCCCGGCGATCACCACGCCGAGCATGGGACCGGTGGCGTAGCCGATATTGGTCAAGGTGTAGCGCAGGGAAAACGCCTTGGCCCGTTGGCCCATGGGCAGGTTTTCACTGAGGATCGCCTTGGAGCCGATCAGGAACAACGCCGAGGCGGTTTCGGTGATCACCAGAGTGGCGGTGGTCAGGTAGAGGTTCTCGGCGAAGGTCAGCAGCACAAAGCCAATGGCGCTGGAGAGCATGGCCAGGATCAAGAGCCGGCGCTTTTCCAGGCGATCAATGATGTATCCGCCGTAGAGCGCGAGCAGGGTGGCAATAAACACCGCGATGCCCAGCAGCAGGCCAACGTCCTGTTGGTTGAGGCCGAGTTTGTTGCTCAGGAACAGCGTAAGCAACGGGCTGGTGATGGCGCGGCTGACGACGATGGTCAGCGAGCAGATCATCAACCGGCGGATAACGAGCGAGTAAGTGGCCACGGTGGTGCACAAGTCCTTGTCTTAGTGATGATCGTTCCCACGCTCGGCGTGGGAATGCCTTACCGGACGCTCTGCGTCCGCTTCTGGAACGCGGAGCGTCCCGGGCTGCATTCCCACGCGGAGCGTGGGAACGATCGATGTTTCAATAGAGTCCAGTTCTTCCAACCGCCACAACTGCCCCAGCAACTCTTCAGCCTGCCGCCGCACCATCACCCGTCCGGCCAGACTGAAAAACTTCTCTTCCAGCGCCGCATCACTCAGCGGATTGCCCGGCGCCCCCAGCGGCACCTCGACGCACAGGCTCGCCTGCCGACCGTCCACGGTCCGCACGCTCACCACGGGCTCGCCATCCTCGGACAGTTGCGGGTCCACTTCAAGCCGGATGCGCGACATCCACTGCGCCAAACGCGGGTCGCTGCGACGGGCATCGTCATAGGCTTCCAAGCGGCAGTGGCCAAGGACCAGCCGTGCGGCGAGGGCGTAGCGCAAGCTCATTTGCGCCGCTGCCAGACTGACGATGTCCTGCCCGCCGCACATGTCCTGCAGGAACCCGCACAGCGACACCTCAATGTCCTCGACCTGATCGGCGCTGACCTGCAACTGCGTCAACAGCAAGCCGAGGGCATCGATGGCCGAATGCGTCCCGCGACACGCGGCATAGGGCTTGATCGAGCAGCGGGCGAGTTTCCACATCTTGCCCAGATCCGCATCCAGCGCTTCGGGCACGGCCGCATCGCCCGCGAGGGTCTTGAGGAAACCGCCCCAGACATCCTCGAACAACTTCGTCGGCCCGGTGATGCCGCGCTGGGCAAACCGCGTGGCCAGCAAACCACCTTCGGCAGCGCGACCGCTGTGGAGTTTTTTGCTTTGGGAACCGTCATGGATAAAGGCCCAAAGCCCACCGCTGAAACTGCCGGCAATGCCGAGGGCCGACAGGGTTTGTGCCGCATCCAGGCCGAGGATCCGCGCACTGGCCGCCGCTGCGCCGAACACGCCGCAGGTGGCCGTGGAATGCCAGCCGGCGCCGTTATGCGCCGAATAACTGCCGCAGGCTTCAAGCACCCGACGGCCAACTTCGTAGCCGATGACCACGGCGGTGATGAACTCGCGGCCATTGACCGGTTTCTCCGCCATCGACACCGCGGCCATCACCGCCGGCAACACCACCGCGCCGGAATGGTCGCAGCCACCGGTATCGTCCAGTTCCAGGGCATGGGCGGCGATGCCGTTGAGCATCGCGGCTTGCGCAGCACCGACGTGCCAATCGGTGCCCCAGACCGGCGTGTTGCCGGTTTCGCCTTCGAACACTCGGCGCGCCTGTTTCGCCACATCGCTGGCAGCCCCGGCCAGGGTCGCGCCGAAGGTGTCGAGGATGTGCCGCTTGGCTTGCTCAACCAGCGCCGGCGGCAAATCCTCAAAACGCGTATCAACGCAAAATTGCGCCAGGTGCTCCATGCGCATCACGCCTTGGTAGGCACTGCCGAACTCACTCATACCCCGTAATCCCGATAATGCCGCTCATACACCGCCGCCGGATGATCCTCCGTCACAGCCACCCCCGAATCCGCCCACCATTGCGCGACCTCGCCAGCGGTGGCGATCCATACGTCCTGATGCAGTTGAATCCCCTGCAGCAACTCGCGCAGCACGCCAATCCGCCCCGGTGTCGCGATGATCTCCGGGTGCAGGCGCAGCACGTAACACAGGCCGAACCGATAAAACCCGGCGAAGTCCATTTGCAGGTTGCCCAGGGTGTGGCTGTAGGACGCAATCCGCGATTGCGCGGGTGGCACGGCGGGGCTGAGGTTGAAGGCGAAGTAGGGTTCGTCTTCCAGTTCGTAGTGCAGTGGCAACTCGATCACCTCGGGCGCCGTCGGGTGGGCGAACGGCAAATCATCGCCGCGCCAGGACGATGACCAGCGAATGCCTTGGCTCCGCAGCGCCTCGATAAACCCCGGTGCGCCGTTGCCGGCGGGGATGCGAAATCCGGTTGGACGCATGCCGGTGAGCGCGGTCAAGGCGTCGCAACCTTTGGCGATCTCAGCGCTCTGCTCGGCGAGCGTCAGGGTGTCGTAGTTCTGATGGCGATACCCGGCGCAGGCAATCTCATGTCCACCGGCCAGGATCGCTTTTATAGGCTCGGGATTTTCTTCGGCGACGATCCCGGGAATGCACCAGCTACTGCTGACGCCCAATTCTTCGAATAAACCGAGTAAACGATCCACGCCGCGCTGGCTGCCGTAGCGCCAGACCGACAGCGTCTTGTCGCGCCCGGCGACTTCCGGGGCCTGGGTCAGGATGCCGTGGATGTCGTTGTAATCGACGGTCAGCACGACCGCGCAGCGGTGGCCGTTGGGCCAGACAGTGGAATCAGCCATGGTGATGCTCCTTGAGCCACCACTGGGCGACATCGCGGCAGGTGGCGAACCACACGTCGTCGCGCTGGCGCATGTGTTCGAAGAGGTTTTCCAGCAACAGGATGCGTCCCGGTTTGCCGGTGATCTTGGGGTGGAACAGGGTGGTCAGGCACAGCCCTTCATCCATCGCGCCGTCGAATTCACGGCGCCAATTGTCCAGGGTCAGCGCGTAGCTGGCGGTGCGATCCAGCCCGGAAGGAAAGTCCGGGGCGCGGGTGTAGGCGAGGGAGGCGTAGTCGTCCATTTCCCAGCGGCCGGGGATTTCCACCAACGGCGTGTCGAAGCCGGGGACGTTGACCAGATAAGGCCGGTCATCGCCACGCATGCTGCTGGAATAGGTCACGCCGGCTTCCACCAGCATCGCCGGGGTTTCGGCGCGCCAGTCGCCGGACGGCGTGCGGAAACCTTCGGCGCGGATGTTCAGGTGCTTCCAGAACACCTCACGGGATTTCTTCATCACGTCCTTCTGCTGGTCCAGCGTCAGGGCGTAAAAGGATTCATGTTTGTAGCCGTGGTACGCCACCTCATGCCCGCGCTCGACAATCGCCTGGCACTGTTTTGGCCAGTTCTCCACGACCCAGGCCGGGACGAAGAAGGTCGTCGGGATCTGGAAGGCGTCGAGCAAGTCGAGGATTCGTGGCAGCGCGCGATAAGGGCCATAACCGCCGAAGCCGAAGTACTCGGGCTTGCGCCAGATCGAGCCGTTGAGCATGGCATCGCCGGTCGGGCCGTCGAGGTCGAAAGCCAGGGCCAGGCAAGCCTTGTGCGGGGCGGGCCAGGTGGGTTGTAGCGAGGAGGACATCAGGTGGCTCTCCATTGATGTTCAGGTAAAACACAATCCCCGTAGGGGCGAGGCTTGCTCGCGAAGAGGCCGGCACATTCAACATCGTCGGTGACTGACACACTGCCTTCGCGGGCAAGCCTCGCTCCTACATTGGATTTGGGTTGTTTGTGAACCTGTAGGAGCGAAGCTTGCTCGCGAAGAGGCCGGCACATTCAACATCGTCGGTGACTGACACACTGCCTTCGCGGGCAAGCCTCGCTCCTACAGGGCAAGCATTACTTGCCGGCGTTGACTGTCACTGTCTTGATCGCACCCAACTCCAGGTCCCACTTCTTGAGGATGGTCTGGTAGCTGCCGTCATCGATCATGCTCTGCAACGCCACTTTCACCGCCTCGCTCAACTCAGGCTTTTTCTTGCTCACGCCCAGGCCGGTGAATTGCACGGAGATCGGCAGGCCCACGGTCTTGTACATGTCCTTTTCCTGAGTCTTCAGGTAGGACAAGGTCTCGCTGCCCTGCATCGCCGCGTCGATCCGGCTCTGGCGCAGTTGCGCACGGGCGTCCGCCGAGCCTTCGGTGCCGATCACCACAATGGCCGGTTTGCCCGCCGCTTCACAGTTGGCCTTGCTGTATTCAGCAATTTCCGCCGGGAAGGTCGTGCGGCGGCTGGTGCCGACTTTCTTGCCGCACAGGTCGGTGATTTCGTTGAAGTCCTTGTTCTTCTGCAAGGTGTAGAACTGCGGACCGCTGGTGAAGTAGTCGACGAAGGTCACGCTGGCCTGGCGCTCGGCGGTGTCGGTCATGCCCGACAGCACCATGTCCACGCGGTCAGTGGTCAGCGCGTTGATCATTTGCTCGAAGCCGGTTTCCTGCCATTTGATCTTCACGCCCAGCCGCTCGGCCAGGGCGTTACCCAGGTCATAGTCCAGGCCCGTGAGGGTGTTGGTGGCCGGGTCCTTGAAATCCATCGGCGGATAGTTAGGCATGATCGCCACAACGATCTCGCCCTTGGCCTTGATGCTGGCCGGCAATTCGGCGGCGAAGCTGACGCTGGAAGCCATCAGGCCGGCGAGTACTGCTGGAATTACGAAATTCTTCATGGTCGTTCTCTTATGAGTGTTTTGACGCAGCTCTTGGTTTGCGAGGCTGGCGCTTAGGTTCGAACGGCAGAAATGAAGCTTTGGGTGCGCGGGTTTTGTGGGCTTATTAGTATTTCTTCGGGGCTTCCAGCCTCCACGATCTGTCCGCCGTCCATAAACACCATGCGGTTGGAAACCTCGCGAGCGAAGCCCAGTTCATGGGTGACGACGATCATGGTCATGCCGGTTTGCGCCAGATCGCGCATCACCGACAGCACCTCACCGACCAGTTCCGGGTCGAGTGCCGAAGTGGGTTCATCGAACAGCATCAGCTTGGGCCGCATGGCCAACGCGCGGGCAATCGCCACCCGTTGCTGCTGGCCGCCCGAGAGTTCAATCGGGTAGCTGTTGCGTTTGTCGGCCAGGCCGACCCGGGCCAGCAGCTCCACGGCTTCTTCGTGCGCCTCTTTGGGCGAACGCTTGAGCACCTGGCACGGGCCTTCGATGATGTTTTGCAGCACAGTCATGTGCGGGAACAGGTTGAAACGCTGGAACACCATGCCGGTGGACAGGCGCTGCCGAGCGATTTGCGACTCGTTGAGTTCGTGCAGTTTGTTGCCGACCACGCGGTAACCCACCAGTTCGCCGTCGACCCAGAGGCCGCCCTTGTCGATCTTTTCCAACTGGTTGACGCAGCGCAGCAAGGTGCTTTTGCCCGAGCCGGACGGGCCGATGATGCACAGCACTTCGCCTTGCTCGACTTCGATGTTGATGTCCTTGAGCGCGTGGTACTGGTCGTAATACTTGTTCAGGCTCACGGCCTTGACGATGTTTCTCATGTCCTACTCCTCAAGAACGCTTGCCGGCGCCGCGAGCGAAACGACGCTCCAGACGGCTTTGACCAAAGGACAGCACAGTGACGGCAACCAGGTACCAGATACCGGCGACGATCAGCAGCTCCATCACGCGGGCGTTGGCGTAGTAGATGTTCTGGGCGTTGTAGAGCAGTTCCGAGTATTGGATGACGCTCGCCAGGGAGGTCATTTTCACCATGCCGATGAATTCGTTGCCGACTGGCGGAATGATGATGCGCATGGCTTGCGGCAGGATGATCCGGCGCAGGGCTTGCAGGCGCGGCATGCCAATCGACTTGGCGGCTTCGTACTGCCCGGTGTCCACCGAGAGCAAACCGGCACGCACCACTTCGGCGGTGTAGGCACCCTGGTTGATGCTCAAGCCGAGCAGGGCGGCCACGAACGGCGTCATCAGGCTCACGGTGTCCATTTCGAACAGGCCGGGGATGCCGATAGTGGGAAAAATCAGCGCCAGGTTGAACCACAACAACAGTTGAAGGATCAGTGGCGTACCGCGGAACAGCCAGGTGTAGGTGATCGCTACGTAGCGCAGGATCGGGTTGGCCGACATGCGCATGATTGCTGTGATCACCCCGAAGATTATGCCCAGCGCCATCGCCAGCACCGCCATGACGATGGTGTTGAACAAGCCCCACAAGATCGCCTGTGAAGTGACGAACTGGCCGATGTAGGACCATTCGATCTTGCCTTCGGCGAAGGCGCGCACCAGGCCGAGAATGGCGATGACAATCACGGTGGCAAAGAAAATCCTCCCGTAATAACGCCGTGGCACGTGGTGGTACTGGGTGATATCGAACTGGTTTTCCGCCAGTTTGCGCTCCGACTGGAGACGTTCTGCCTGAGTCTGGCTCATGATGTTTCTCCGTACGCCGCCCAGTGACTGCGGCGCGTGCTGCTGTGGTTCAAAACGGCGTCGACGGCCCACCGCTGATCTTCGTGTTAAACGCGACCCCCTGTAGGAGCGAGGCTTGCCCGCGAAAGCGCTGGGTCAGATGTCATAAATGTTGCCTGACACACCGCCTTCGCGGGCAAGCCTCGCTCCTACAAGGTTTTCGCTCTGATTCAGAGACGGAAGCCTTGATAGTTTTCAGTCCACTCATGCTGGGCGGCGAGGGCGGTTTTCAGGCGACCGATTTGCTCGCGCACCCGTTCTGGCGCGGTGCCGCCCCAACCGCTGCGGGCAGCGATGGCGGCTTCCAGGGTCAGGCTGTCGCGCACTTCCGGGGTCAGGCGTGGATCGATCTCGGCCAGCAACGCCGGGGAGGCTTCCCACAACTCGATGTCATGTTTCTCACAGGCCTGGACCAGCGCACCGGTGATTTCATGGGCTTCCTTGAATGGCACGCCGCGCATCGCCAGCCAATCCGCGACTTCAGTGGCCAGGGTGAAGCCCAATGGCGCCTGGCGACGCAGCTCTTCGACATTGACCTTCATCGTCGCAACCATCCCGGCCATGGCCGGCAGCACCAGCAACAGGGTGTCGACACTGTCGAGCACACCGTTTTTGTCTTCACTCAAGTCGCGGTTATAGGACAGCGGCAGGGATTTGAGGGTGGAGAGCAATCCGGTCAGGTTACCGATCAAGCGACCCGCCTTGCCCCGAGCCAGTTCGGCGATGTCCGGGTTTTTCTTCTGCGGCATGATCGAGCTGCCAGTGGCGTAGGCATCGTCCAGCGCGACCCAGCGAAATTGCCGCGACGACCACAGGCAAAACTCTTCAGCGAGGCGGGAAATGTTGATCCCGAGCATGCTGGCGATAAACAGGAATTCGGCCACGTGGTCGCGGCTGGCGACCGCGTCGATGGAGTTTTCGCACACGCCGCTGTAGCCCATTTCCTTGGCCGACTGCTGGGGCAGGCGCGCGATGGCGGAACCGGCCATCGCTGCGGCGCCCAGTGGTGACAGCGAGGTGCGGGCGTCCCAATCCACCAGGCGTTGTACGTCACGCAGCATCGATTGGGCGTGGGCCAGCAAGTGATGGGCGAAAACGATCGGCTGCGCTTGCTGCAAGTGAGTGAAGCCGGGGCAGATGCTTTCGATGTGCTGCTCGGCCTGATCCACCAGCGCTTGTTGCAGGGCCAGCACTTCAACGGCCAGGGTGCGCACGTGGTCACGCAGAAACAGACGCAGGTCGTTGGCAGTCTGGTCGTTACGCGAGCGACCGGCGCGCAGCTTGCCGCCCAGAGCGCCGAGGCGTTCGGTCAGCAGGCGTTCGATAAAGGTGTGGACGTCTTCGTCGTCCAGGGTCGGGGCAATGCTGCCGGCCTTGAAGTCAGCCCCGATCTGATCCAGGGCACCGAGCATGGTGCGGGTTTCTTCTTCGGTCAAAAGACCGGCGCGGTGCAGTTCACCGGCATGGGCCTTGGACCCGGCGAGGTCGTACGGCGTGAGGCGGAAATAGCGCTCAGGGCAACGGGACAGGGCCGCCAGGGCTTCGGATGGGCCGCTTTTGAAGCGTGCACCCCAGAGACGGTCGGTGGTTTGAGACATTGTTGTTTTCCTCGTCGGTAAAGCGAACTGAATACGATCTGCCAAGCCCTGGCACTCGCCGAAAATCATTCGGACGCAGTGGGGCTCAAGCAGTTTTCAAATGGGCAGTTGCGAAAGGGCGAGAGCTGATCGAAGTGTCAGCTTTTAACAGTGCAAAATCAGTGAGTTGGCACTCAGGTACGGAATTTATTAGCGGTTGCCAAGCCTTGTTTTCTGTGTTCATTATTATTGGCCAGCTATGTTTTTGTTGTTGGGCACAGATTGTTTGCTAGGGCGCTAGAGGTAAATAAGCATTATGGAAACCCCACTTTCCAATTCCGGAAACCCCGCGCCGAAACCGACTCAGCGAGCGCCATTGGCACTCAGTGGCCTGGACTTCAAACTGCTCAAAGTGTTCAAGGCAGTGGTCGAAGCTGGGGGTTTCAGTGCTGCGCAGAACGAGCTGAATGTGGGCCTGGCGGCCATCAGCAAACAGATCTCGGACCTTGAGATTCGCATCGGCATGCGCCTTTGCACCCGAGGGCGCGAGGGGTTTCACCTGACCGAAGAAGGGCGTCTGGTGTATCAGGCGTCGATTGATTTGTTTGCTTCGGTTGACAACTTTCGTGATCGGCTTAGTTCTGCGCAGAATGAACTAATTGGTGATCTGGGTGTGGGAGTTATTGATAACACGATAACCGATCCCGGTTCGCCGTTAGTTGCAGCGCTAAGACTGATTAATGAAGAGTCGCCAAAGGTCCGGTTTCAACTTCAAGCTTCGCAACTGGATGAAGTAGAAAGAGGGGTGGTGGAAGGTCGACTGGTGGCAGGTATCGTGCCGGTCTATCAACGGCGGGAAGAGTTTGATTACTTCGTCCTTTACGAGGAGCGCTCCGAAGCTTACTGCGCCGTCGGACACCCTCTGTTTGAGGTGCCTGATGAGCAAATCGGCGGGGAGGTGCTCAAGCAATATGAGTGGGTCAATCACCGTTACGCGATCCACCGGGACAAGCTGAATTTTGCTGCCTACGACAGCTTTTCGGCCTCTGCCACTCAAGTGGAAGCCGTGGCGTTGTTGGTCAAGACCGGACGCTTTCTCGGGTTTCTTCCCAAACATTACGCCAGCGCCATGGTTGACCAAGGGCAACTGCGCGCCCTATGCCCGGCATCGATTTATTTCGATACGCCTTTCCATTTGATCTTGCGGCATAACACTGTGCGCAGTCCGTTGGTGAAGGCGTTTGCTCAGGCATTGAAGGTTGATTTGAGGGTGGGTGGGTGAGGTCCAGTAATTTTATCTCCCTTCAAGCTTTCGGAGTTCTTTGGGTGCGACTTTTAGGGCATATATAAGCACAACAACAAAGCAAATAATGATCGTCGCCCTAGTTGCAAAAACATCCAACTCAAAAGAATGAGCTATCAGCAGAGAAATCCATACAGTATGGAAGCCGGAGCAGGCAACTATTAAACAGTACATTCTCGCTTCGGAAATTATTTTTTTGAGGGTAAGCACTTTACCATCCGTATAATCATCAGCAGGTTGCAGTCTAGGCATTGGTATCGCAAAAAAAAAGCCAACTATTTTTTCACCTCGTCATACACTTGGCTCCCTGTTTGATGAATGATATGCCCTTCAAGCAATAGTGCTTTAGGGGTCATAGTTCTGTACGCACGCACATAATCCGTCCTGACATATCTAAATAATCGCCAAGCATCCGGTCTAAGCACAAGTCGATTAAGACCATACACAGACATACCAATATCCAACGAGCCATAAGCAATATTGCCTTCTCGTTCAGACTTTCCAGCTATTTTGGCTAACCCGTGGTAGGCCTTTCGGGTAGGCCCGGTCGTATCATTTCGTCCCTCTAGCAAATTGCGCCCACCCTCATAAACGTTATTCGCGCCATGAAGCATCATAGGTCCACCGACGAGAAGGCAAAATGTCCCGGCTGAACCGTAGCAAATGCCAGCACCTGTCAGAAATTGCATCCCTCCAGCGATCGTAGCCGCCCCTTTCTTGGCAATTCCCCACGATTGACTCAGCAAACTACTCTGTTCGCTCTTTATCTCCTTCAACCCCTGATCAGCACTCTTCCTTCCCTGCGCCACATCATTAACAATCCCTCTCGCGTAATAAGAAACCTCGCGATTGAATTGCAATCGCAACGTCCCATCCTTGATATGTCGCGCAGACAGCGTACACGCCTGGCTCGTCAAATTACCCGCCGCCTTACTGACCGCCCAATAATCACAACTGCCAGGTTCGCAGCGATCCTTTAGCTGTCCCATTCGTTATTTCCCCAAGAGCCGTGCCCACTTGTTCCCGCGAGGTGGTGGCGCCATGTGATTTCGCGATAACGAATGGCGACGTGCTCTTGTGGCTCGGCGTCGTTCTGTAAAACAACGTGAGGCATGTCGAGTGTCAGGTCCGCAATGATGCCGCCTTCAATTTCAATGGTGAAAAACTTCTCTTGAAGGCCATAGGCGGACACTCGATAAAAGCTGATTGCACAGCTGATTTCTTCTCTGCTTGAGAGTGCTTGAGCGAGTAACGGAGAGGATTTATCGACATTCTTCGTAATGATGAGTGGGCTGTGTGTTGGCTTATTGATATTTCCAACATTGGCCATGTTATGGCTGTATGAAAGCACCATGATCTCGTCGGTGTGTCCCGACTGACATTTATTGCCAATAGAATCTTGTGTCGAACAACCCGCTGATATCAATCCCTGAGATTTTCCCTGGATGATCATGTAACCGTGATTCGCCATCGCTGCCACTCCTGTTTGCTGGCGAAGCACTTTATGGCAAACGTCTTAGGGCTAATGTAGGGAGATTCCCTATAGCTTGTAGGAAGGGTGCATTTTTACTGATCTGCCTAGAGCAGGGGCAGACACATCGCACAACGCCGCTCACCGGGCAAACCGTGAGCGACTTCTTGACGCAGAATTGCCAATAAACGTGGGCTGGTTTCAGCCAGGCTCAATGTTTCAAAGCCCAACCGTCGATAAAACGGTTCATTCCACGGCACGTCGCGAAACGTGGTCAGGGTCAGGCTGACGAGTTCTCGTTGGCGAGAATGTTCAATCGCCGCTAACAGTAACTTTCGACCAATGCCTCGGCCCTGGAAGTGTTGGCTAACCGACAGTTCCTGAATATGCAGTTGATCGTCGACTTGTTCGGCGCTGAGAAACCCCGCAAGTGCGCCATCGGCGGATTGCGCGACCCACACGTCAGCGGTTTCTATGGTGCGCAGATGTTGTTGTGCGTCGGCCACGGGCGAGTCAGCGAGCCAGGCGAGGGAAGGGTCGTTGCGAAACAACGCCGCTGCGGAACGCTCGATGGCGGGGAGGGCGGCAGCGTCAGCGAGTTGGGCACGGCGAAGGGTAATGGTCATGATGATCGTGTAGGAGCGGCCGAAGGCTGCGATCTTTTGATCATAACGGCAACGTCAGAAGATCGCAGCCTTCGGCAGCTCCAGGGTTATGCGTCAAGGTTTGAGATGGAGCAGGACGTAATCGTTTTTGTCGAAACGCCCGGTCAACGCGGGCTCCAGCGAACCCAGCGAAGTGCCTTGCATGGCTTTGTAGTCACCCTGATCCATGATCACCCACATTGGCGGCTTGATGGTTTCCAGTTCCTGGACCGATTCGGTGAACACCGGTTGCAGATCCTGCTCGATATTGACCATGAACTTGATCGCCTTCGCGTCCTTGCCCATGCCGAACAGTACCAGCGGCGCGGGTTCCTGCTGGACTTGCGCAAAAGCTGCACGGCTGAAGCTGCGGGTGTCGTAGAGCTGTCGCTCCACCGGTTCGAACACCAGGATGTAGACCGACCACAATCCCAGCACCGCACAAAACGCCAGGATCGGCGCTCGTCGGGCCGGCTTGAAAAACGCAGCCAAAGCGATCGCTTGCAACACGCCCAGCACGATCAAGATCGGTACCGGGGAGGTCAATACCCCGGGGAAGCGCCGCTGGCCGACCATCAATGCCACGATCAGTAGCCCCGGAATCACTAGCCACACGCCCTGCATCAGCCCCCGCAATACGGCGAACAACCGCCCTTGCATCACCTGAAACGGATACGCCGCGATAATCGCCGCCATCGGCAACATCGGCAGCAGGTAACGGGCTTTTTTCGCCTGGGGAATCGACAATCCGACCATCACGATCAACCCGGCCGCCGCGCAGTACTGCACCAGACGCAACGCCGGTCCGGCCTCGCGCGGATTGCTCAGGACGATCGCCGCGAGCGCCAATAACCCCAATGGATACGCCAGCGCATAGTTGCCCATGGAACTGGTGAAGTAATACAGCGAACCGCTGACGCCTTCACTGCCGTCCATGCGCCCCATGAACTGCATGCGAATCACGTCCTGCATAAACGCCGGGCCACCGCTGAGTTTGGCCAGCAACAACAGCAATCCGACGCAGCCTGCCAGCAGCATGGCGGCAAGCAGGCCGAAGGCGAGTAATCGTTGCCACTGCCGGTTGAGCAGGAAATAACTGCACAACATGCCGGTTGGGACGACGAGGCCGATCGGTCCGCGAATCCCGAAACCCAGCAACAACAGGGCAAAGATCAGCGCCCAGCGCCGGGGGGCCTCGAAATGGTCGGCGGCATAACCCAGGTAGAACACCGAAAACGCCACCGCTGCCAGCATCACGTCCAAGGACACGGCGCGGGTTTCAGTGACGAAGGTGTTGGTCAGCAGGAGCAGGGCGATACTCAGTAATGCCCAGCGCGTGGAGTAGGGCGCCAGCAAGCGGTACATCAGCGTGACGATGACCGCCGCGGCAATTGCACTCGGCAGCCAGGCACTGAAGGCATTCACCTGGCCGAATGGCAGCGACAGCAACCAGACGAACAGCGTGCTCAGGGCCGAATAGTCTGCATAGGGCTGGCCATAAGTCGTCGGGAACACCGTAGGCCCGTGGCGCAGCATTTCCTGGGCGAACAGCACGAACCGCGAGTCGAAGCCGATTGCAGTCTGCTGATAAACCCCGGCCATGAACAGCAGCAGCGCCAACAGCCCCGCGCCGAGGGACTGTCTACGAATGGTGGCATTCACGGTCAGGCAACCGACGAAATGGCAGACCATTGCTGGTATGGAATCGGCAGATTGCGCGAATCCCCACGGCCCATCGGGAAGTACAGGAAACCGGCGCGGGACAGCCGCTCGGCGTCATACAGGTTGCGTCCGTCAAAGATCACCGGCGCGGCCAGGCGCTGACGGATCAGATCGAAATCAGGGGCCTTGAACTGCTGCCACTCGGTGCAGATGATCAGCGCATCGGCGCCGGCCAGTACCGATTCCGGCGTGCCCATTAGCATCAGCTTCGATTCGTCCGGGTACAAATGCTGGGTTTCCTGCATCGCCTCCGGGTCGAACGCTCGCACATTGGCCCCGGCCGCCCACAAGGACTCCAGCAGCACCCGGCTTGGCGCGTCGCGCATGTCATCGGTATTGGGTTTGAACGCCAGGCCCCACACGGCGAAGGTCTTGCCGGCCAGATTGCCCTTGTAGAACGCATTCACCCGTTCGAACAGCTTGTGTTTCTGCCGTTGGTTGATCGCTTCCACTGCTTGCAGCAAATCGCTGGAGCAGTGCGCCTGTTCGGCGCTGTGGATCAGCGCGCGCATGTCCTTGGGAAAGCACGAGCCGCCATAACCGCAGCCCGGATAGATGAAGTGGTAGCCAATGCGCGAATCCGCGCCGATGCCCAGGCGCACGGATTCGATGTCGGCCCCCAGGTGTTCGGCCAGTTCGGCGATCTGGTTGATGAAGCTGATTTTGGTCGCCAGCATGCAGTTGGCGGCGTACTTGGTCAGCTCGGCGCTGCGCAGGTCCATGAACATGATGCGATCGTGGTTGCGGTTGAACGGTGAATAGAGCTCGCGCATGACTTCGCGCACTTCGTCACGTTCGCAACCGATGATGATGCGGTCCGGGCGTCGGCAGTCGGCGACCGCCGAACCTTCCTTGAGAAACTCGGGGTTGGAGACGATATCGAATTGCAACTGGCGGCTGGCCTCTTCCAATCGGCCCTCGATGTGTGCGCGCAGGGTGTCGCCGGTGCCGACCGGCACAGTGGACTTTTCCACTAAAATCACCGGTTGCTCACGATGACGGGCCACGGCATCGCCCACCGACAGCACGTATTTCAGATCGGCCGAGCCGTCCTCGCTGGAAGGCGTGCCCACCGCAATGAACAACACTTCACCATGCTGCACCGCCAGTTTCTCGTCGGTGGTGAACTGCAGACGCTTGGCTTCCAGGCTTTCCCTGACCAGACTGGCCAGCCCCGGCTCGAAAATGCTGACATGGCCCTGTTGGAGCAATTCGACCTTTTTGGCATCGATGTCCATACAGATCACATCGTGGCCGACTTCAGCCAGAACGGCGGCCTGTACCAGGCCAACGTAACCACTACCAAATACACTGATTTTCATGGGTCATTCCTGAGAACGGAGACGCGAGCAGGTCGAGAGTTGATGGTGATGACACCCAAAACGACGAGGGCCACCCCAAGGCTTTTTGCAAGACTGAAATGTTCGTTGAACACCGGCAGGCTTGCGGCCAGCAGGTACACCAGCGCATAGCTGATGCTCAGCAGTGAATAGGCCCGGCCCAGCGGCACGTCACGCAGGGCCAGCAACCAGCTGAGCATCGACAATCCATAGGCGAAAATTGCCGCCAGCACCACGCCGATAGCGGCCGGATCGACGCTGCCATTGCCCAGGGCGGTCAGCCATTGATCCGGTTGCGGCAATCGGCTCATGCTCCAGCGCATACCCAACTGCGCGGCGCTGGCGAGCATCACGCTGCCCAGGGCGAAGGTGATTCCACGGCGCAGGCTCATGTGTGCTGCCCCAGCAAAACCACACCGCCGATCACCAGCGCGACACCGAGCCAATGGCGCCGGTCGATGGATTCATGAAAGACGAAGCGGGCGACCAACGTGATCAAAACGAAATTGAGGCTGAGCATCGGATAAGCGACGCCGACTTCCAGGCGTTGCAACACCAGCAGCCAGACCAGCAGCCCCAAACCGAGGGAGAACAACGCCAGCCACAGCCACGGCGAGCGCAGTTTGTCGCCCCAACCGGAATCCTTGCCGCGCCAGCTCTCCACGGCGTATTTCTGGGCCACCTGGCCCAGGCACGTCAGCAGGCATGCGGTCAGCAACAGAAACAGGCTCATGCCGCGTCCTTGGGGATAATCAGAATCACCAGGTTGCCTTGCTCATAACGCTTGCCCTCTTTTGGCAGCAGTTCCACTTCTGAAAGTTCGTCGTCACCCTTGACCCGCATGACCACGCCCACAGAACCGTGCTTGCGAGCATCGCGCATCCACTGTTGCACTTTGTCGACAGTGATCCGCCGATTACGCGCTTCGGGGTAATTAAGGCCGTATTTCAGCTCACCGACGGTGTTGTACAGCGCCACTTGCGGGCGTTGCAGGCGCCAGGCCAGGGCTGATGCGGCGCCCAGGTCGTTGCTCATCAATTGGGTGGTCTGGCTCAGTTCCTGGGCGTGTTCGAGGATGAATTGGTCAGGGGTTTTGTTCGACACCACCGCATTGGGTAGCGCGGCCGGGATCAGGCCGATGAACAGCAAGCTGCCAAACGCCGGCGCCGCCCAGCATTGCAACGGCCGGAAGGCTTGCAGCAGGTTGGCCATGATCCAGCCCATCAGTGCGATAAACACCAGCACCAGGTTGTGCAGTTCCAACTCGTACAGCGGCTTTTTCAGTTGCAGGTAAACCAGGGCCAACAGGACCGTCAGGCCCAGCAGCAGGTTCAGCAAACCGTTGAGCCCCAGCGCCCGGCCTTGCTCAAGCCGCAAGCGGTCGGCCAGCGCATGGCCCAGCAGCAACGCCAGGGGCAGCAGGCACGGCAGAATGTAAGTCGGCAGTTTGCCGTTGCTCAGGCTGAAGAACACCAGAGGCATAACCAGCCACAGCAACAGGTAGGCAATGTGCGCCTGGCCCCGGGTCTGCCAGGCCTGTTTCAGCGCCGGCGCCAGCAACACCGCCCACGGCAGGCTGAACGCTACCAGCAGCGGCAGGTAAAACCACCACGGCGCGTCGTGCTGCGCATCGTCGCCGGCAAAGCGCCGAATGTGTTCGTGCCAGAAGAAGAACCGCCAGTAATCAGGCTCCTGGGCGTGCACGGCCAAGGCCCACGGTAGGCTGACGGCGATGGCGATGATGATCGCGAGTGGGCCGTAGATCAGCAGTTCACGCCAGCGTTTTTGCCAGAGCATCCACGGCAGGGCGATCAGCACCGGCAGCAACCAGGCCAGAAAACCCTTGGTCATGAAACCCATGCCGCAGGCCAGTCCCAACACGGCCCAGCCCAACAGTCGTTGGCCAGTGCTTTTGCTGTCTAGCGCAAACCACAGTGCCACCAGACTCAGATTGACCCAAAAGGTGAATTGCGGATCGAGGTTGGCGTACCCGGCCTGGCCGGCCACCACGGTGAAACTCATGTACAGCAAGGCGCAGGCAAAGCTTTTGCGCGGGTCGTTCCACAAACGGCGAGCGATCAGGAAGCACAGCAACACACTCAGCCCGGTGCTCAGGGCCGAAGCGAAGCGCACGCCGAACAGGTTGTCGCCAAACAGCGCCTGACCGAGGGCGATCATCCAATAACCGGCTACCGGTTTCTCGAAATAGCGCAAACCCATAAAGTGCGGTGACACCCAGTTACCATCCAGCAGCATGTCTTGGCTGATCTGGGCATAGCGGGTTTCGTCGGGAATCCACAGGCCATGGGTGCCCAGCGGCAACAGGTAAGCGAGCAGCATAATTGCCAGCAACACTGGCAAGGCCCAGCGTTTAGTCATGCGCCTTGCACTCCCAGCCAGCCTTCACGGCCTTCGAGGGCTCCACGCACCACGCGCCCGACCGGCAGGCTGGCGAATGACTCGGGCAACAGTTCGCCCAAGGGTTTGAAACGGATGTCACGCTGGCGCGCATCGGCCAGCAGTTGACGAAAATCGTTAGCCATCAGAATCCCTTCTACCTCGGCATGGATTGTGTAGACGTTGAGCTTTTCGGGGGTGAAGCGGTCAAGGATGAACCCGTTGAAATCCTTGGCGGCCATGCTCGGCCCGACCACCTCGTCGAAGGTAGGCAAGTCCACCGGGATTTGCGGCGCACCCAACAGGCCATTGGCCAAGGTCGGCTGGAACACGCTCTGGCCCCGGCAATCGCTGTTGTAGCGAAAGCCGAACGCCTGCTTGGCTTCGATCACGCGCTCGTCCGCGCGCCAACCAGCGGAGGCCGAGCAGTCGACTTTTGCCCCGAGGATGTCGCTGAGGCTGTCGACGCCCCGGCGAATCTGCTCGATCAGTTGTGCATCGCTCCAGCGCCCGGCATTCGCTTGCCAGCCATGGTGATCCCAGGCGTGCAGGCCGACTTCATGCCCGGCGTCCCGGGCCTGACGCATCAGGTGCCCGAGATCACGACCAATCGGTTTGCCCGGCCACGCCGTGCCGGCCAGCAAAATGTCCCAGCCATACAGGCCGGCGGCGTTGGAACGCAGCATTTTCCAGAGGAATTGCGGGCGGATCAGGCGCCACAAGTGGCGCCCCATGTTGTCCGGCCCGACGCTGAAGAAAAACGTCGCCTTGACCTGGGCCTCATCGAGGATTTCCAGTAACCGGGGCACCCCTTCGCGGGTGCCTCGGTAGGTGTCGACATCGATTCGAAGGCCTGCCTGCATCAGCGCTTGTCCGCGATTTCAAGCATGGCTTCACGCAGGAAGAAATCCAGCGTATTGCCGATGGTTTCGCTCATCTCGACGGTCGGCGTCCAGTCCAACAGGCGCTTGGCGTTGTCGATGCTCGGTTTACGGTGCGACACGTCCTGATAACCGGTGCCGTAGAACGCCTTGCTTTCCACGTCGCGGAAACCGGCAAACGGCGGGAAGTTACTGCGCAGCGGGTGCGCTTCGAACTGGCGCAGCAACTCTTCGCCCAACTGGCGGATGCTGGCTTCGTTGTCCGGGTTGCCGATGTTGATGATCTGGCCGTTACACACGTCATTGTCGTTGTCGATGATCCGCGCCAGTGCCTCGACGCCGTCAGCGATGTCAGTAAAGCAGCGTTTTTGCTCGCCGCCATCGAACAGTCGAATCGGCGTGCCTTCCACCAGGTTCAGGATCAGTTGGGTGATTGCCCGGGAACTGCCGATCCGTGCCGAATCCAGACGATCCAGACGCGGGCCCATCCAGTTGAAAGGACGGAACAGCGTGAAATTCAGGCCTTTCTGGCCGTAGGCCCAGATCACGCGGTCGAGCAGTTGCTTGGAGACCGAGTAGATCCAGCGTTGTTTGTTGATCGGGCCGAGCACCAGATTGGAGGTGTCTTCGTTGAAGCGCTCGTCCTGGCACATGCCATAGACTTCCGAGGTCGACGGGAAGATCACGCGCTTGTTGTACTTGACGCAGTAACGCACCAGTTTCAGGTTTTCTTCGAAGTCGAGTTCGAACACACGCAGCGGGTTGCGGGTGTATTCGATCGGCGTGGCGATGGCCACCAGCGGCAGGACCACGTCGCACTTCTTGATGTGGTACTCGATCCACTCGGAGTGGATGCTGATGTCGCCTTCCACAAAGTGGAAATTCGGATGGCTGCGCAGGCGGTCGATGGCGTCGGAACCGATGTCCAGGCCATAGACTTCATAACGGTCGTCACGCAGCAGGCGCTCGGACAAGTGATTGCCGATGAAGCCGTTGACGCCGAGGATCAGCACTCGGGTGCGACGGGGTTTGCGCCCGGACTCAGCGCCCCGCAGCACCGAACCGTCGACCAGGCCCAGCTCGTTGGCCAGTTGCGGGCCGCTCAGGTACAGGCCGTTGTCGTTGCGCTGGCCGGCGGTGATCACCAGCGAGTCTTCGCCGCAGGCAATACGCAGCGGGTCAACACTGATGACGCGGCCCGGTGCCTGACCTTCATTGCCCTTGGCGACCTGTGCGCCCCAGACAATCAGCTTGTGTTCGCCGACGTCGCAGAACGCGCCCGGATACGGTTGGGTCACGGCGCGAACCAGGTTGAACAGTTCTTCGGCCGGTTTTTTCCAGATCAGCTTGCCGTCCGCCGGGGTGCGACGACCAAACACGGTGGCTTTGGATTCGTCCTGCGCGGTTTCGGTGATTTTGCCTTGCAGCAGCGCCGGCAGGGTGTCGCGCAGCAGCGTACTGGCGGCGTCACGCAGTTTTGCGTGCAGGGTCAGCGCGGTATCGCTGCGCTCTATCCCGACCTTTTGCTGGGCGAGGATGGCGCCGGCATCGGCGCGCTTGACCATGCGGTGCAGGGTCACGCCGGTTTCGGTTTCGCCGTTGACCAACACCCAGTTGGCCGGCGCGCGACCGCGATAAAGGGGCAGCAACGAACCGTGCAGGTTGAACGCGCCTTGACTGGCGGTGGCCAGCAGTGGCTCGCTCAGCAGATGGCGGTAGTAGAACGAAAAGATGTAGTCCGGGTTGAGCTTGGCAATGCGCTCGATCCACAGTGGATGGTTGGCATCCTCCGGGGCGTGCACGGGGATGCCTTGATTGGCACACAGTTGCGCCACGGAGCCATAGAAGGCGTTTTCCTTTGGGTCATCGGCGTGGGTGAACACCGCCGCAATCTCAAAACCTGCGCCAAGCAGGGCGTCGATGCCGGCACAGCCGATATCGTGATAGGCGAAGACAACAGCTTTTTTGCTCATGAGAGAACCTGATCTGAAGGAGTTGAAGAGAGACCGTCGACAGTGACAACGGGAGCAGGGGAGGCGGGTTGGCTACGCAAGACTTTTTCGATGAAGAACCGTGGGCGGGCCCGAACGTCGCTGTACATGCGGCCCAGGTATTCACCCAACAGGCCCATGCCAATGAATTGCCCGCCGGTGAAGACGAACAACACGGCGAACAGGACGAACGTACCGTCGCCAGCCCAGCCAGCGCCAAAGGCCAGGCGCAGGACAATCAGCGCGATGGCAAACAGAACGCCAAGACCGGCCATGCAGAAACCGACGATGCTGAGCAGGCGCAGCGGGGTGGTGGTCATGCAGGTGATCAGGTCGAACATCAGGTTGACCAGGCGCATCGGGCTGTACTTCGATTCGCCGTGTTCACGCTCGGCGTGGGTCACGAGGATTTCCGTGGTGGTGGCGGGCGAAGCTGTTGGCCAGGATCGGGATGAAGGTGCTGCGTTCGCGGCAGGCGAGCATCGCGTCGACGATGGTCCGGCGGTAAGCCCGGAGCATGCAGCCGTAGTCGCTCATGGCCACGCCGGTGGAGCGTTGCACCGCCAGGTTGATCAACTTCGACGGCCAGCGCCGCAGGGCCGAGTCCTGACGGTTGTTGCGCACGGTGGCAACCACGTCGTAGCCGAGTTCGGCCTGGGCCACCAATCGGGGGATTTCTTCCGGCGGGTTTTGCAGGTCGGCGTCGAGGGTGATCACCACGTCGCCCTTGCACTGTTCGAACCCGGCCATGATCGCCGCGTGCTGCCCGTAGTTGCGGTTGAGGATGACCGCCACCACCGGGCTGCACTCGTGGCTCGCGGCCTCTTCCAGGATCTGCGCCGAGTTGTCGCGGCTGCCGTCGTCCACCAAGACGATTTCGTAGTCGTGGTGCAATTGCTGGCACGCGGCTTCGGTGCGCCTGAGCAACTCGGGAAGGCTGTCTTGCTCGTTATAGACCGGGATGACGATCGATACGCAACGGATCGGATAAGGTTTCACAGGCGGGCGTCCATAATGTTTTCGATGGCACCGACGACACGTTCAACGTCGTCAGTGGTCATGTCGGGGAACAACGGGATCGAACACAGCCGCGCCGAGTTCCATTCGGTATTGGGCAGGTAGATGTCCGGGAAGCGCTGGCGGTAGTAGGTGTGCAAGTGGGTGGCGATGAAATGGATGCCGGTGCCGATGTTCTGCTCCTGCAAGGCCTTCATGAAGGCTTCGCGGTCGAGGCCGCAGCGTTCGGCGTCGATGCGCAGGATGAACAGGTGCCAGGCGTGCTGCTGCGGATACGCCGGGATGGCCAGCGGTTGTACCGGCAGGCCTTCGAGGCGTTGCAGATAGGTCTGGGCCAGTTGCGTGCGCTTGGCGTTGATCTCGTCCAGTCGTTCCAGTTGCACCAGGGCGATGGCGGCATTGATGTCGGCCAGGTTGTATTTGAACCCGGGCTCGATCACCTGGGCCTGGGGTTTGCGGCCACCGGTCAGGCGGTCGTAGGCGTCAACGCCCAGGCCGTGGAACTTGAGCATGCGCACGCGACTGGCCAGGGCTTCGTCGTCGCTGACAAACATCGCGCCTTCGGCGCAGGTCATGTTCTTGATGGCGTGGAACGAGAAGATCGCCGTGCCCTGTGAGCCAACGTGGCGACCTTTGTAAAAGGTGCCGGCCGCGTGGGCCGCGTCTTCGATGACGGGAATGCCGTGTTTGTCCGCCAGGGCGTAAAGCGGATCGAGGTCGAACGCCGCGCCAGCGTAATGCACCGGGATGATTGCCTTGGTCCGTGGCGTGATCGCCGCTTCGATGCTCTGCAAATCAGTCATCAGGGTGTCGCGATCGACATCGACAAACACCGGCGTCGCACCCAACAGACAGATCATGTTGGCGGTGGACACCCAGGTCTGGGACGGCGTAATCACTTCATCCCCGGGACCAATACCCAAGGCCAGCAACGTGATGTGCATGCCCCCGGTGGCCGATGACAATGCCACGGCATGCTTGCAGCCGACGTAGTTGGCGAAGTGTTCTTCCAGTGCCTGGTTTTTTGGCCCGGTGGTAATCCAGCCCGAGCGCAATACTTGCTCTACGGCGGCAATTTCTTCATCGCCGATACTGGGGCGTGAGAAGGGGAGAAAAGCCTGACTCATGGAGACCTCGGGGGTATAAGCAGCAACGAAATTTCAGGTGCAGTGATTCGGATCCAATTTAAGCGTAGACGCTAAAATGAAAGCTGCATCAATTAGTTACTAGAGAAATGTGACAGATTGTCTAGGTTGACTTTTGACTGCCGGCTCGTCAGGTTGTGCTGGCTGACTACCGGTGGCCCGACTCATTAAGGTTAAGCGCGAAAATGTGAAAGGGACATGAAAAACCGGTCGGCGAATCGTTTATCTGAAGTCCAGACAGCTAGAGTTCAGACTTCTACCGTTTATCGCGTTAATCCACCGTTGAGTACTCCTTACAGCAAGTAACCAAACTCTTTAGTTGTTGTGTTGAACAGTTTTCATTCAAGGCTTTTTGTGTGACTGACTTATCCGTTAATGAACCAAGGGTGGCCAAAGCCAACCCATTGACCGTGTATCTGGCGCGCCTGGCGTCGTCCAGCCAACTGACCATGCGTTATGTGCTGCAAGACGCGGCTGATCGTCTGGGCTTCGAAGACATGAACATCGAGGAGATTCCCTGGCACGAACTCCAGCCCGAGGATGTCATCGCCTTGGTCGCCGCCTTACGCACTGATGGTTATGCGCCGAATACCTCTTCGCTGTATGTGAACGCCGTACGCGGGGTGATGAACGAAGCCTGGCGCATGAGCCTGATCAGCCAGGAACACTTGCTGAAGATGCGCTCGGTCAAAGGCATTGCAGGCACGCGGCTGTCCCAGGGGCGCAACCTCAAGCGCACACTGATTCAGGAATTGATGGCAGTCTGCGCGGCGGATCCGCGGCCACAAGGCCTGCGGGACGCGGCGATCATTGCGGTGCTGTACGGCTCGGGCATGCGCAAGTCGGAATCGGTGAACCTCGACCTGAACCAGGTCGACTTCAGCGAGCGCAGCCTGCGGGTCACGGCCAAGGGCAACAAGCAGTTGATCAAGTACGCACCGGCCTGGGCCTTCGCCAAACTGGAGGCGTGGCTGGAATTGCGCCGCTCGCAACTGGGCGAAGGCCTGGAGGACGACCCGTTCCTGTTCAACCGCATCCGCCGTGGCAGCCACATCACCCGCGAGCGCATCACCAAACATGCGATCTATTACATCGCCCGCCAGCGCGGCGCCCAGGTCGGGGTGAAGATCATGCCCCACGACTTCCGTCGTTCGTTCATCACCCGGGTGATTGAGGAACACGACCTGTCGATTGCGCAGAAACTGGCGCATCACAGCAATATCCAGACCACCGCCAACTACGATGTGCGTGATGACAATGAGCGGCGGCGGGCGGTGGATCGCTTCGATTTGTGAGTCGGCAAGCTATCTCTGCCGGGGTGGTGTGGGTCAGGGCTGCGGGATAAACGCCACGCTCTGGTCCTCCCGACCATGGAACATCCGCTCACCGTTAGTGGGCGTGGTGGTGATGACCTGATGGTCGACACTCAGATAGCCCAACGGCAAGGCATCACCATTGCGGTATTGCGCCACGATGATGGTGCGCTGCGGGTCCCAGTGTTGGCCGCTGGTGGCATCAAGCCAGGTCATCAAAGCGGCGCTGTCGCCCGTGCGTGGGTAGTTCTGGTTTTCCTGCACGTAATAGAAGGGCGCACCGCCGGTTTGCAGGTACATCGGCACTTTGTTGTCGACTTCGATCATGACCAGGCGCCAGTCCTTGAGGGGCGCACGCTTGCTCGCCTCAAACTTGACCGTCTCACCGAATTGAACCACGCCGCCACCACCGTTGGTCCACGGATAGAGCACGCCCAGCACCGCGAGCAATAACACGGTGGCCGCACCGAAACCGATCTTCCAGCCACGACTCACCGGGTTGCGTTGGGTGATCCACCAAGCCCCAAGCAATTGCGCAAATGGCACCAGGGGCAACACGTAGTAACTGCGCCGACTGCCGCTGGCGGTGAAGAACAACATCAACAACCCCAGGCCCCAGATCAGCCAGCGGGTATTGGGTTCGATGCTGCGCCAGTGCCGCACGGCGACCCACAACGCGATCAACCAGCACGGCGCCCAGGGCAGGGTGTAGACCGGCAGGTAAATCAGGTAGGTGTAAATCGGCCCGATGTTGTCGAACGGCTGGAAAAACCGCACGACGTTTTCCCGCAGCACCAGGCCCAGGCCACTTTCGCCATAGGTTGGCGCGCCGTAGACGTGGGACAGGACAAACGGCGTCATGTAGAACGCGCCAGCGATCATCAAGGCCAGGCACAGCCGCAGATTGAGATGGCGTTTCCAGCGCCCGTCCTGCAGCACATGGGGCAACAGCAGCAAGCCCGGCAGAATGAAGCCGATCAGGCCTTTGAACAGCGAGGTCAGTGACAGCAGCAGAAAAAATCCCAGGTAGCGCGACAGGCGAGTGTCTTGCGGCCCGCGCCAGTACCACCACACCGCCGCCAGTACACCGCACACGGTCAGGATGTCAGCCGTGGCCACCCGCGCCCAAAACACGAAGTAGAACGTGGTCGCCAGCATCCACCCGGCAATCAGCCCGGTGCCTTTGCGAAACAATTGCTCGCCCAGCAGGTACACCAGCCACACGCTTAACCACGCCGAAATCACCGAGGACAGGCGCAGCGACCAGTGTCCCAGGCCGCCGGTCAACCACGCCGTGGCGGTGATCAGCCAATAGGACGGCAGTGGCTTGTCGTAATACGGCCCGCCCTTGAGGTACGGATCAAAATAGTCACCGCTCTGGAGCATCTGCAAGGCGATGTTGGCCCAGCGGGTTTCCGCGCCCCAGAGCTCGCGCGAACCTAAACCCAACAACAACATCAAGGCAGTCGCGCCCAGCAGGAGCCACAGCGCGGCCCTGTCACTTGCGTGGAACTTCATGGAGGGTTTCCTAAAACTTGAATGAGCACCGCAGTCTCTTGTGGGAGCGGGCTTGTTCGCGAAGACGTCGTGTCAGTCGCCACCTGCTTTGACTGATGCACCGCATTCGCGAGCAAGCCCGCTCCCACAGGTTTGGTGTTTGTCGTTACGGACTTTGCGGGAAAATCAGAATTTCAAGATTGCCACGCTCATAGCGCTTGCCATCCACCGGCAACAACTCGACTTCCTGGACCTCTTGCACACTGTTGACCCGCATCACCACCCCTACCGAGCCTTTCTTGCGTGCTTCAGTCATCCATTGACCAACGCTGTCCTTGGTGACTTTGCGCGAATCCATGGCCGGATCGTCCAGACCATATTTCAGCTCGCCAATGGTGTTGAACAGGTCAACCTGAGGTCGCTTCAGTCGCCAGGACAAGGCCGATGCCGCACCCAGGTCGTTACTGAGCAGGGAGGAGGTCTGGCTCAGCGCTTCCAGGTGTTCGGCAATGAACTGGTCAGGCATCTTGCTGTTGACGATCGTCGCCGGCATCGCCGCTGGCAGCAGCGCCACCAGTAGCCAGCTGCCCAAAGCCGGCGCAGCCCAGAACTGCAAGGGTCGTGAGACTTGCAACGCATTGGCGATGATCCAGCCGGCCAACACGATATAGGCCAGGGACAGGCTGAACATCTCGGTGTTTTCGAAGATTTCCTTGGTTGCCTGGATGTATATCAAGGCGATCAGGCCAACGCAGCCCAACACCACATTGATGGCACCGTTGAAACGAATGGCCCGGTCTTGCGCCTGATCGATAAGGCCCGTCAGGGCATGCCCCATCAGCAACGCCAGCGGCAGCAGGCACGGCATGATGTAGGTCGGCAACTTGCCGCTGCTCAGGCTGAAAAAGGTCAGGGGCAACAGCAGCCACAACAGCAGGAAACCCATGGCCGGTTCACGCTTGTTTTTCCAGGCCTGGATAAAGGTCGACGGCAACAACGCCGCCCAAGGCAGGCTCGAAGCCACCAGCAACGGCAGGTAGAACCACCACGGCCGGGCGTGTTGCGCGTCGTCAGCGGCAAACCGGCGAATGTGCTCATTCCAGAAGAAAAACCGCCAGAAGTCCGGTTCCTGATGGTGAATGGCAAGCACCCACGGCAGGCAGGTCACGGCAGCCACAACCAGCGCTATCGGCCCGTAGCGCAGCAACTCGCCCAAGCGACGTTGCCAGAGCATGTAGGGCAGGGCGATCAGCACCGGCAACAGCCAGGCGAGGAAACCCTTGGTCATAAAGCCCATGCCGCAGGCAACCCCCAACAAGGTCCAGGCACCGAGGCGTTGTTTACCTGAAGGGTTATCGAGGGCGAACCACAACGCCACCAGACTCAAGTTCACCCAGAACGTGAATTGCGGATCGAGGTTCGCATAACCGGCTTGCCCGGCAATCAGCCCGAAACTCATGTAGAGCAACGCGCACGCGCCACTTTTGCGCGGGTCGTTCCACAGTCGGCGGGCAATCAGGTAGGTCAGCCACACGCTCAGCCCGGTGCTCAACGCCGAGGCGATCCGCACACCGAACAGGTTATCGCCGAACACCGCCTGGGCGATGGCGATCATCCAGTAGCCGGCGATGGGTTTTTCGAAATAACGGATACCCATGAAATGCGGGGCGATCCAGTCACCGCTCAGGCGCATTTCCTGGCTGATCTGGCCATAGCGGGTTTCGTCGGGAATCCACAAGCCGTGGCTCATCAACGGCAGCAGATAGAACAGCACGAAGGCCAGGAGCAAACCGGGAACGATCCAGCGTTCGACGGCGGTGGGTGCAGGGGCGGGGCGTCTGTGCAGCTTCGCCGCCGGGTGTTGCAACAGATTGTGATGGGACGTCATGAGAAATCCTTAACGCGAGGACGCTGTGGATCCAGCGCACTATCAGCCATCCTCGCTGAACAGCGCCTGAAGGAATTCAAGCCAGAGAGATGTTTATTGATGAGTAGCGAACTAACAGTCTCAACTTTAAATAACTAACGACCGCAGCCTTACTTCAACGATTTATCGTTCAACAGCGAACGCCAATCAGCGTCATTCAGTACGCCCAGTACTTGAAGTTGCCCATCGCTGCCAATACTGGCAAACAATGAACTGCTGTATTCGGCGGTGGCCGCGTGCTTGAAACCGGTCTGGACCTCGAAATCGCTGATGCAACCGCTGTGGGTGACCAGCACTGTATTGCGATGGGCCACCTTGTGCGCGATCACATCGTCGCGCAGGGTGTCGCCACAACTGGCCAGCCAGGCCTGGGTCAGCGCTTCCTTGCCGAACATATAGTGCGCGGTTTGTTGGGTGCGCGTGACCGGGCTGGTAAAAACGTCGGCCTGAGCCATGCCCAGGCGCATAAAGCCTTGGCCCACCGAGGCTGCAGACTGACTGCCGAGTTCGGTAATGCCGTCCGCCGGACCCAGGCAAGGGTTGCTGGAGCGGTCGCAGCGCTCGGCATGACGCACCAATACCACCACGTCGCCGGCGCGCCAGTGCCGGAGCAGTTCGGCGCGAGCCTGGGCATTCGCATTGCCCAGGTTGACCGGGGATCGATGCCACACGACGAAACCGGTGACCAGCGCTGCCACTGTCAACAAGACTGACACGCTGATAATCCTGACGAGTTTCGACGGTCGCCAGCGGCGCGACGGCATGGCGGATGACACTGATTCGATCACGGTGCTGCCCCTTATACGACAGTATTGAAACCTGCTTAGTCAAACTTTCAGGAATGCTCGGCACACTAAGGGGCGGCGCGTATGAGCACGGTGAAACGAATGTGAAAAATTTGCGGAGAAAGGCTCTGTTATTCACGAAACTGTTTCCTTTTAGTTTCAGTGGTCGGAGCGTAGTCGATTAAGTCGAATGGCGTGGGTGTGTTTGAAAACCAATGTCAAATACGACGAGAGAAACAGTTAAAGTTATTCCGGCATTACGAATAGGAAATAACAACTCAACGGCAGGTATTTCGCCGTTGAGCGGGTTCATTGCAGAGCAGGTACTTTCAGAGAGGCGCCGGGCAACCCCGTTGCGTGGCCGCCGCTTGACTGATCACCGCAGCCAGGCGTTTGACGTTGTTCTGCTGCGCCGTCACCAAATCCTCAATGGAAGGCCCGGACGGTGTCTGCAACGTACTGCGGCACGTCACCAGCGAGTTATCGCCTGCACCCAGCGGCCGCAGGCGCCATTTGACATCGATCAAGCCGTACTGGCCGGGAATCGAGTCGAAACGCTGCACATCCACCCGCAACGACACCTTGCGTTGGGAATTGGCGTTGGACAGTTGATCCACCAGCGCACTGCGCAACTCGTCCGACAGGCTCGCGCCCCACCAATCGGTTTCAAGGATCGCCAGACCGCTGTTGCCCTGGCGAATGACGATCTGCGGCCGATCGACCTGGGGCGGCACGCTGATGCCTTCGATCTTGATTTCGTCGCCATTGCCCCTAGCCAGTTGCGCCGGGGTCAGGGTATGAAAGTGAATCGGATCGCTGCGACACGCCGCGAGCAGCAGCAACGCAGCGACCAGGGTGATCTTCGGCGAAAAAGCCATGGGTGTTGCTCCTGTGGTCAGTTACGCGGTGGCCCTTGCAGGTCGGCCGGCGCTGCATTGTCGGGGCGCCCGCGAATCAGCGATTCCGGGTGCCGTCCCAGGTAATCCGAGAGTTCCCGCAGGGAACGCGACATGCGTTTGAGTTCGTCCAGGGTCTGGGTCAGTTGTTCCCGTTGCGGCGAATCTTCGGCGAGGGTCGAACTGGCCGAATTCAGGGTCTTGCTGACGTCCGCCAGGGTCGTCTGCACGCCGGGCAGGGTCTTGGCGTTGAATTGCGCCAGGCCTTTGCGCAACTCGACGAGGTTGCTGTCGAGGTTGCTGGCAATCCGTTCCACCGGCAGTTGGTTGATCTTGTTGACCATGGCCTCGAGTTTTTCCTGCAATTGCTCGAGGCTGCCGGGGATGGTCGGGATGCTGACCGGCCGCGCGTCCGGATCGAACTTGACCTTCTCCGCCTTGGGGTAGAAATCCAGCGAGATGTACAGCTGACCGGTCAGCAGATTGCCGCTGCGGGCCTGTGCGCGAAGGCCGTTTTCGATAAACGTGCCCATCAGGCGTACGCCGGCGGCTTCGTCATTGGGGTCATGCATCAACGCCTTGATCATTTTGGTATGAGCCTGGCCGAGGCGTTGCGGGTAAATCACGATGCCGACGTTGACCGGGAAGCTGCGTTTCTTCTCGTCGAAATCCAGATTGATCGCCACCACCTTGCCGATTTCCATGCCGAGGAATTCCACCGGAGCATCGACCTTGAGCCCGCGCAGGGCCTGGTCGAAACGCAGGCTCAGGTACTGCGCCTTGCCATTGGGCGGGGCGAGGGCGGTGGTCTGGTCGTCGAACAGCTCGAAGGTCTTATCCTCGGCGGCGGGTTGATCGTTGGGGCTGTACTGCGGGGCGATGAAGGCAATACCGCCCACCAACAGCGAGGACAGCGATTCGGTCTTCACCGCGAACCCGTTGGCGCCGATGTTCAGGTCGATGCCGCTGGCGTTCCAGAACCGGGTGTTTTCGGTGACGTAGGCGTCGTTGGGCGAGTGCACGAAGACTTCAAGATTGACCCCTTTGCCGTCCGCATCCAGCGCATACGCCACCACTTGGCCGACCGGGATCTTGCGGTAGTAGACCGGCGAGCCGATATCCAGCGAACCGAGATCCTGGGAGTGCAGGGTAAAGCGCTTGCCCGGTTCGCCGTAGGTGATCGGCGGCGGGTTCTCCAGGCCGGTGAAGTTTTTCGCACGACCGTTGGCGTGACCGATATCGGCGCCGATGTAGTCGCCGGACAACAGCGTATCGATGCCCGAGACCCCACCCGCGCCGATGCGCGGGCGCACCACCCAGAACTGCGAGTCTTCGCGGGTGAAGGTTTCTGCCTGTTTGGCGAGTTTGATGGTGGCATCGACACTCTTCTGGTCTTTGCTCAACTCCACGTCAGAGACATGCCCGATTACCACGTTGCGGTACTTGACCTCGGTCTTGTTGGCGGTCAGGCCGTTGCCGGTCTTGAAGGTCACGACAATGGTCGGGCCTTCTTGCATGAGGCTGTGCACCACCAGGGAAATCCCCACCAGCACGGCCACGATCGGCACGATCCACACCAGCGAAACGCTGAAACGGCGAGTCTTGATACTGGCCTGTCCCGGGGCTTGCGGCCCGTCAGTGGCTTGCGACTTCATCCGTGACCTCCTCGTTATGGGGCGCTTTATCCCAAATCAATCGTGGGTCGAAACTCATCGCCGAGAGCATGGTGAAGACCACCACCAGGCCAAAAAACAGAATGCCGGGCCGCGGTTCGATGTCAGCCAGGGCCTGGAATTTCACCAGCGAAGCGACCAGCGCGACCACGATGACATCGAGCATCGACCAATAACCGATGACCTCGACGAAACGGAACAGCTTCGAGCGCTCCTTGCGCGCCCACAGGCTGTCGCGCTGAACGGTGATCAGCAGCAGCGTCAGGGCGACGAATTTGATGCCGGGCACGGCGATACTGGCGATAAAAATGATCAGGGCAATGTCCCAGGCTCCGGCCTCCCAGAACTCCAGCACGCCGCTCATGATGGTGCTGTCGGCACCGGCACCGACCATTTTGGTGTTCATCACTGGCAACAGATTGGCCGGGACATAGAACGCCAGCGCGGCGAACAGGTAGGCCCAGGTCCGGGCCAGAGAGTTGACCTTGCGCCGATGCAACGGGGCGCCGCAGCGTTCGCATTCCTGAGGATCGTTGGTCATGTCGCAGGCCATGCCGCAGCTGTGACACAGGCACAGGCCCAGTTCGCTGGCGACCGGGGGCGTTGTCATAGCTCGTCCCACAGTTCACGGATATCGCGCCCGGCAATGCGGATCATCATCAAGCTGAGAATGGCCAGGGCGAACAGGCCGATGCCGGGCAGCACATCGAGCAACCCGGCGAGCTTGATCACCGCGACCATCGCTCCCAGCAGGCAAACTTCCAGCATGCTCCAGGGCCGCAGGGTTTCCAGCCAGCGCATGCTGAAGCGAAACCCTGGCGAGCGCTGACGGGCGAGGGCGAAGCTCAGGACCCAGATCAACAGGACCAGTTGAATGATCGGCGCGATGATCATGGCGATTGCCGCCACCATGGCAATGAAGGTGATCGGGCCAAGGCTCAGGGCCAGTACCGAATCCCACAGTGTGGCGCTGTTTTTCAGGCCTTTGAGGCTGATGCTCATGACCGGGAAAAAGTTGGCGAAAATCCACAACACCAGCGCCGTGAAGGTCAAGGCCAGGCGCTGCTCCAGCGTCAGGCCGTTATACCGCTGGAGCACGCCACCACAGCGGGTGCACAGGGTTTTCTGATGTTTGGCGAGCGTGACTTTTTCATACACGCAGTCGCAGTGCTCGCAGATGATCAACGGGTCAGTCGTGGCCATGGGTCGCATTCGCAAGGAAGTCAGAGCACCTCCTCAATATAGAAGTGCCTTGCGATAGAGCAAATCGAAAGGCGGTTCAAAGGGATGCGACGACCCAATGTAGGAGCGAGGGTTTTCACCAAGAAGAAGGTGTCAGCCAAGCATCTCGCGCAAGCGATACCAGAACATGCCCAGCGCCAGCAGCGGTGAGCGCAAGGCGCGGCCGCCGGGGAAGGTCATGTGCGGCACGGCGCTGAACACATCGAAGCCTTTGCTGTGGCCGGCGTGGATCGCTTCACCCAGCAGCTTGGCGCACCAGTGGGTCACATTCAGGCCATGGCCGGAATAACCCTGAGCGTAGAACACGTTCGGGTACTGGCTCAAGCGGCCGACCTGGGGAAAACGGTTGGCCGAGATGCCGATCTTGCCGCCCCATTGATAGTCAATGCGCACGCTGGCCAGTTGCGGGAACACCTTGAGCATGGCCGGGCGCATGTAAGCGGCGATGTCCGAAGGATCGCGCCCGGAGTAGTGACAGGCGCCGCCGAACAGCAAGCGCCGGTCCGCCGAGAGCCGGTAGTAATCCAGGCCGACCTTCTGGTCGCACAGCGCCAGGTTCTGCGGGATCAACTGTGCGGCGACTTCTTCTGACAACGGTTCGGTGGCGATGATGTAGCTGCCCGCCGGCAGCACCTTGCCGCTGAGTTTCGGTTCCAATTCTTCAAGATGCGCGTTGCAACCCAGCACCACGCTGCCGGCGCGGATCGTGCCGCCGGCACAACGAACCTGCACGGTGCTGCCATGGATCAACTCCAGCACCGGACTTTGCTCGAAGATCCGCACGCCGAGGGACACGGCCAGACTCGCTTCGCCCAATACCAGGTTGAGCGGGTGCAGATGCCCGGAGCCCATGTCGATCAAGCCACCGGCATACACCCCGGAATTCACCACTTGCTGGCGAATCTGTTCCGGCCCGATCAGTCGGGTCTCATGGGCGTAACCCTGTTCGATGAGACCTTCTTGCTCAACCTTGAACGCCGCAAACTGCGCCGCCGTGTTCGCCAGTTCACAGAAGCCCCAGCGCAGGTCGCAGTCGATCCCGTGTTCGCGGATGCGGTTGCCCACGAGCGCCACGGATTCAACCCCGGCCTGCTCCATGTAACGCACGCCTTCTGCACCGACATAGCGGGCAAACCCGCTGACATCATGGCCGATGCCGCGAATCAACTGCCCGCCGTTGCGCCCGCTGGCGCCCCAGCCAATGCGCCGGGCCTCCAGCAGGATCACCGACAGCCCGCGTTGCGCCAGTTCGATGGCGGTGTTGACACCCGTGAACCCGCCGCCGATCACGCAGACATCGGCGTCAAGGTCCGAGGCCAACGTGGGGTAGGGCGCCAGGCGCTTCGCCGTGGCGGCGTAATAGGAATGGGCGTGTTCGTGGCTGTACTGATTCATTTGTTGGACTTCACTTTGCTCCAGGAACGGGTCATCAAACGCATGATCGCCTGGGGCGGGGTGGTAGAAATGTAGAGCTTGTCGAGCACCGCCTGGGAAGGATAGACCTCAGGGTTGTTCACCAACGCCTCGTCCATGTACTGCTTGGCGGCCGGGTTCGGGTTGGCGTAACCCACCGAGGCGCTGACCTTGGCGATCACTTGCGGGTCCAGCAGGTAATTGATGAAGGCGAGGGCTTCTTTGGTGTTGGCGGCGTCGGCGGGAATCGCCAGCAGGTCAAACCACAAGTTGCTGCCTTCCTTTGGAATGGCATAGGCGATGTTCACGCCGTTCTTCGCTTCCTTGGCCCGATTGGCGGCCTGGAACACGTCGCCGGAGTAACCGAACGCCACGCAGATGTCGCCGTTGGCCAGGTCAGAAACGTATTTCGACGAATGGAAATAGGTGATGTACGGCCGAATGCTCATGAGCTTGGCTTCAGCTTTTTTGAAGTCCTCGGGGTTTTCGCTGCGCGGGTCCATGCCCATGTAGTTGAGCACCGCCGGGAACACTTCATCCGCCGAGTCCATCATCGATACGCCGCACTGGCTGAGTTTCTTGATGTTCTCCGGCTCGAACAGCACGGCCCAGGAATCGATATGGTCGATGCCCAGCACTTGCTTGACCTTGTCGACGTTGTAGCCGATGCCGTTGGTGCCCCACAGGTACGGCACCGAATGCGCGTTCTCGGGATCGTTTTTCTCCAACAGCGTCAGCAGTTTCGGGTCGAGGTTCTTGAAGTTGGGCAGTTGCGAGCGGTCCAGTTTGAGGAACGCCCCGGCCTTCACCTGGCGCGCGAGGAAGTGGTTGGACGGCACCACCACGTCATACCCGGTGCGGCCGGCGAGCAATTTGCCTTCCAGGGTTTCGTTGGAGTCGAATACGTCGTAGATCACCTTGATCCCGGTTTTGCCCTGGAAGTCGGCGAGGGTGGTTTCGCCGATGTAATCGGTCCAGTTGTAGACGCTGACCTGTGGCTGAGCCTGGGCACCGGCACTGAACATGATCGCCAGCGCGACCGGAACCACGGATTTCAATAGACGCATTCGACACCTCTTTTTGTTGTTGGATGATCGTTCCCACGCTCTGCGTGGGAATGCAGCCCGGGACGCTCTGCGTCCCTTTGCCGGATTAGACGCTCAGCAGCAGAAACTCCCGCTCCCAGGAACTGATCACGCGCTTGAAGTTTTCATGTTCGGCGCGTTTCACGGCGACATACCCGCGCACGAATTTGCTGCCCAGGTAACGCCCGACGGTTTCGCATTCTTCCATCTGGCTCAGGGCGTCTTCGATGGTGATCGGCAGGCGCAGGTTGCGTCGTTCATAGGCGCGGCCCTGCACCGCGGCGCTCGGCTCGATCTTCTCGACCATGCCGAGGTAACCGCACAACAGGCTCGCGGCAATCGCCAGGTACGGGTTGGCATCGGCGCCCGGCAAACGGTTTTCCACGCGCATGGCGTCCGGGGTGGAGGTCGGCACACGCAGGCCGACGGTGCGGTTTTCTTCGCCCCATTCAACGTTCACCGGTGCCGAGGTGTCCGGCAGAAAGCGGCGGAACGAGTTCACGTTGGGCGCGAACATCGGCAGCACTTTCGGGATGTACTTTTGCAGGCCGCCGATGTGGTGCAGGAACAACTCGCTCATCTTGCCGTCGGCATCAGCGAAGATCGGCTGACCGGTGACGATGTCGACCACGCTCTGGTGCAAATGCATGGCGCTGCCCGGCTCGTCGCCAATCGGCTTGGCCATGAAGGTCGCGGTCACGTTGTGCTTGAGCGCCGCTTCGCGCAGGGTGCGTTTGAACACGGTGATCTGGTCGGCCAGGTCGAGGGCATCGCCGTGGCGGAAGTTGATTTCCATCTGCGCCGGGCCGTCTTCGTGGATCAGCGTGTCGAGGTCCAGGCCCTGGAGTTCGCACCAGTCGTAGACGTCTTCGAACAACGGATCGAATTCGTTGGCGGCATCGATGGAGAACGATTGCCGGCCACTTTCCGCTCGGCCGGAACGGCCCAGGGGTGCCTTGAGCGGCAAGTCCGGATCTTCACAGCGCTGGGTCAGGTAGAACTCCATTTCCGGCGCGACAATTGGCTTCCAGCCCTTGTCGGTGTACAGCTGCAAGACTTTCTTCAGCACGTTGCGCGGCGACAGTTCGATCGGGTTGCCGAACTTGTCGAAGGTGTCGTGGATCACGATGGCGGTCGGCTCGATGGCCCATGGAATCACATACACCGCGTCGGCCACGGGTTTGCAGACCATGTCGATATCGGCCGGGTCGAGCAGGTCGTAGTAGATGTCGTCGTCGACAAAATCCCCGGTTACTGTTTGCAGAAGCACACTTTCCGGCAGGCGCATGCCTCGCTCATGCAGGAACTTGTTGGTGGGTGCAATCTTGCCGCGAGCGATGCCGGTCAAGTCGCTGACCACACACTCGACCTCAGTAATCTTGTGATCTTTCAGCCACGTGAACAGCTGATCGAAAGGGACATTCATAAAGACCTCGTTATTGGTTTTGGTAACGCCGGGGAGGGCGGTCGCATCCGACAGACACTTCCCCTGAAGCGCGTTGACGACTATCTTGGGCGAGCCTTGCGGTTCCATCTATCCACTTTAAGCAGCACCAAAACGCACCAAACGAGTGCGTAAGGTCACCCATGACAGTGTGCAATCCGTTACAAGTCCAAGCGTTCAATACCGCCGATGTCGCCGAGCAAATCCGCGCCACACCGGGTTGGGTGCAGCATTACCAGCAGATGTCGCCGGGGCATTTCGCCGGGCTGGTGCGTTATCTGGACCTGCAAGGCGTAGAGATTTACGAAGAACACATGAACACCCGGGTCGAGCAGAATTTCAGTGCGCCGCAGGGATCACTGGCGTTCTGTTTTGATCGCAGTGACAACTCGCTGTACGTGCTGAATGGCGAAAGTCGCAACATCTGGATCACCCCGGAGAACTATCAGGAGATCGCCGTGGTGTTCGGTCCTGAGTTCGTGCAGCGCCATGGCTTGAATGTGACACGGCTGGAAGGGCTGTTCATGTCGCCGCTCAATTGCCAGCAGAACGCGCTGTTCAGCCGCTGGTTAAGCGGGACCTTGACCCGATTGGCACAAACCCTGGACCCGCCCAGTCGCGAAGCCTTGACCCTGCAACTGCTGGAAGACTGCCTGTACATCCTCGACAACGCCTGCGTGCGCCTGGATCAGGGCGGGTTGCAGCGGCGGACCGAGGAGCGAACGATCATGAAGCGCGTCGGCGAATGGGCCGCCGATGCGCCAGAAGAAACCCTCAATCTGCTCGAGCTTTCCCAAGTCGCGGGGGTTTCGCTGCGTCAGTTACAGCATGCGTTCAAGGCCTTTACCGGCATGACACCGACCCATTGGTTGCGCTTGCGCCGGCTCAATAGTGCGCATCGCGAATTACTCAGCCGCACAGCGATGCAGACCACGGTCGCCGAAGTGGCGATGCATTGGTCGTTCTGGCATTTGGGGAGGTTTTCCAGCAGTTATTACGCGCTGTTCAAAGAGTTGCCGAGTGAGACGCTCAAGCGTGGCAGTCGAGTGTAACTAAGCCGGCAACTAGTAATTGCCTGTAGGACGCATCCTGCATATGTAGCTCGATGTTTCGGGGCCGATCGACTTTCGAATCTATTTCTTTGCACATCAAGTAGTTAGAGATTCCGCCAAGCATTCCTTTTATTTGACGAGGCACCACGGTCATCTAGCTTCTGTTCGTCGCTATCGACATCAATGAACCGAGGCAAACGTATGTCTGTTGTGTTGAAAGATTCAGAAAGCAGTAATGATCTTCCCAAAGCTGTACTGCATCTGATCTCGGGTGAATATCCGGGTGTGGCTCGCAGTGCCGGGGTATTTACCAAAGAAGATGTCATCAAAATAAAACAGTATGTGAAGAAAGGTTTGTCACTGCCGAGCGAACTGCCGGAAGTCGAGTCGTACCTGAAATACACCAGGCTCGATATCCCCGGGCTGGAACCCAGTGATATCCAGGTGTTATTCAAGAAAATCCGCATACACGCCGCCAGTTGGGATGCGGTCGAAAACAAGATCATCCAGCAAAGCATCGACTTGAGTTCGGCGGCTAAAAACATTGTCAGCAGTGGTGGCGAGATCATTTCCGTGATCAAGGAAATGCCGATCATGGACCGGGTCCGGACCACCTTGGGTCAACGGAGCAAAGATGAACTGGAAGGTATCCGATATACCTCGGATGACGGTGAAGTCGCGTCCGCGGTGACTGAAATCATCGAGCTGATGAAGGCCGATATCAAACGCCAGCAGGGCGCAACCAAAGAGCTTAAAAACCGTATTTCCAACTTCAAGATCGAACTGGCCGGTGGCGAATTGTCCACCGGCAAGCGAGCCTTTGGCTTGCAGTCCGAGGTCAAGGCCAAGTACGACCTGATGGAACGCAACAGTCTGCTCGAATCCATCGCCAGTTCCAAAGAAGCCATCCGGACCAAAAAAGACCGGATCACCCAGTTGGATAAGGACTACGACTATTACGTCGGTATGTCGTTTTCCGGTGGCTTGCCAATTTTCTGGCCGATTTCCGGTTCGATCTTTGGTCCGAAAGCCGAAGCCGCCCGCAAAGAGCGCAATGCGCTGAAAAGCGAAGTTGATGAGTTGGAACTGTCCGTCAGTGGCAAGGAAGGATTGCAAAGCGCCATGGAGAGCTCCCTGTCGAACTTTGGCGATATCGGCATCCGCATGGCCGGCGCTGAAGCGGCACTCAATATCCTCAACACGATGTGGCAAACCATTCTGAGCAAGATCGATGCATCCGCCGAACAATTCGCACGGATCAACGATGCCTTGCGCCTGACCTCATTTGTCGCGGAGTTCGCGATGGTCATCGACCCGTGGCGTGATGTGAAAAACACCGCAGGTGAGTTGGTGGCTGTATTTAATGAAGCCCTGGAAGAATACAAAAAGAACTTTAATTGATTGCCCGGCGACCAAAGGATGACTGCCATGACTAATGTGACACCGATCGATAATCCGCGTATTCCCGACATCGACGTTAAAAAAATCATTCAAACCATTCGCGATATTTCGAGGCTGGCCAGCTTCCGACAGAACCGGTCCGACGTATTGCAGGAGAGGGCGCTGCGGGTTTCCGCGTATCTGAACAACATCGATAAAACCATGCGTGAATCTTTCCCGGTATTGCTGACCGCGCTGAATGGCGCCACCGGCCAGAGCTACTTTGATGCCCTCGCCGAGTTGAACGACGCTTTGGCCAGGAATGATCTGACGGCGCAAGATCGAGAAATGGTCGGCGAGGAAGTCGTGAACATCAAACGCAACATCGAGGCGATGCTGGAAGGCGTTGAAGCCAAGTTTACCGACCGCTCCCGGTTTCTCGAGAACGAAGTACGCAGCCTTTACAGGGTTGAAATAGATGAGCGTGCGGATGAACCGCTGAAAGTGGCCAGGGCGCGCAAAACCAGAATCCTGGTGGAGTTAAATGATCACAGCCTGAGCAAAGCGAAAGCCGAGCAGCAGCGAGACACGCTGATCAAGGCGCAGGACGTGATTCGCGAGTTCAACCTGGCGGACATGTATAAAAACTACATCCCAGACGGTGAAGCGCTTGACGGCCTGGACATGGAGAATCCGAAAAAAGAAGCGGTGAAGCAGGGGATTGAACTGGTCAGAAAGGTGCTGGGCGTTGTGTCTGACGGCATCAAGTACAGTGAACTGGCGACCTCACGGAACAATCTGGACAAGGAGATTCAGAGCCTCTCTCAGTTGAAGGATGGGTTGAACAGAGAGCTTCAGACGGCCGAGGATGCCTTATCCGACATCAACGCCATCGTGGAAGTAAGCCGTCAACGCAGAACAGTCGGTGAGGAAATCATTACTGTGGCGGGTGTATGGTTGGGGTTTTCGCTGAATCTGGATAATCTGAAACGTATGGATTACACCCAGGCTGAGTTGTCGAGATTCCTGAATCGATACAAATCTCATCTAGCGACGTTAAGCACTGACTACAACAGCATCATGATTCATTGATACAGACGTGCGGTTTATCCTACGGATTGACCGCACTTTAATTGGCGCTGTGTAGAGCAGGGTGTTCGCGCGTATATGCTATAAAATAATAACTATGCTAAATGACCGTTTAGTTTAGTTATAAAAAATACTTTTATATCAGCACCATTATGGAAGAAGGACACAGGAAGATGCACAGCCAACCCAATGCCAAGGAACTGATCAACGCTCTCGAATTGGAAGAACACGTTGAAGGCGGTTATTACCGCAGAACCTTTCAATCGGATCGCCACCCCATGGTCGAGACCGAGCGCGGCCAGCGCTATTTGATGACCTCCATCTATTACTTGCTGACTCGGAATTCGCCCATTGGCTATTTTCACTTCAACCAATCCGACATCGTGCATTACTACCATCTGGGCGATGCAATCCAGTACAGCCTGATTTTCCCGGACGGCACATTGCAAACTGTGGTGATGGGCGGCGACGTTGTTGCGGGTCAGTGTTTGCAGTTGCACGTACCCGGCGGTATCTGGAAGGCTTCGCGGATTATCGACGGACCTGCGGGTTACGGTCTGATCAGTGAAGCGGTTTCGCCTGGATTCGATTACGCGGATATGGAAATGAGCGACCGCCAGAAACTCACGGCGCAGTTTCCCGAGCATACGGCGCTGATCGAGAAAATGACGCAGGGGTAATGCGGTGCAGGTGATCGAGATCGAGATCGAGTGCTTCAAGTCGTTCAGAAGTATTTACACGTGAAGGACCTGGCGTGGTCAGGCCCAATCTTCGGGCAACCAGGCTAATCCTGAAACATCTTGTTACGTGTAATGTATATTATGTTAAATGATGTGTCTGAACGGACCCTCTCGGTAACCGTGCCTTACATTTGAACAATTAAGCGCTATACGGTGAATCGAAGGACTTTGTAGATCTCGCAAACCACCTGCATCGTTGCGTCTTCGATCGTTCCTTCATTACGGCATAACACCCAGCCGTGATCGGCGATCGCTCGTTCGAACGCCTGGGTACAAGCGACATGATCTTCCAGCTTGTACATCACCGTACTGCTCAACCCACGCCGTCGTGCCGCAGCTCTCGCCCATGACAGTTCAGGGTCGGTGACAACCCCGACATGCAGGTCTGGCACTTGCACGTTTCGATCAATGTTCAACTGCAGAATCTCTGCAAACGGGATCATTCGGCGAAACGCTGCATCAGACGGGTACCAGCGGTCGATCAGGATGAGGCTGTCGGGCGGCTGTTTAGTCAGCACGTGCTGCGAAATCCAGGCACGACTATCAGCAAAGCGTTCACAAACCCTCAACTCCAAATCCCGGGTAGGATTTCTGACGAGTTTGTTCACGAGGGCCATAGTTTCACCCCTGTAGGGATCGCTTTTACTCTCGCAAAGCCGGATCACCTTTTTGTTGTCGGCCCTCAGTACTTTCGTAACGGCCTCCAACAGTGTGGTTTTACCGGCGCCCTTGGGGCCATCCAGAGAAACAAACAGCGGACGATTCATTCTTCACATAACGGTTGATATACGGTTTTTTAGCCCGGTTCGTTCCCTGGAACCGCTTGGCGCGACGACACGAAGAAGGACCGGATGAGCAGATGTCGACGAGCACTCTAACCCGGTTCCCGGCTAACGGGCTTCAAAATCCAGGTTTTCAGCCTTATTCATATCCGCTATTGAACCTCCGTCGCGTTGCACCCTCTGCATCCTTTGCTATATCTAAATTCCACAACGCAATCTAATGAGGCAACGGAATGTCAGTCGCGAAGAAAATGAGTGTGGGGCAACTGACGATGTTGACGGCCGTCAACATGTTGGGCTCGGGCATTGTGTTGTTACCCACCAAACTCGCCGAAGTCGGCGCCATTTCCATTCTTTCCTGGCTGATCACTGCAACTGGCTCACTGGCTCTGGCGTATGCCTTTGCCCGGTGCGGGATGCTCAGTCGCAAGACCGGCGGCATGGGTGGCTATGCCGAATATACGTTCGGCAAGGCCGGGAACTACCTGACCAACTACACCTACGGCGCGTCGCTGCTGATTGCCAATGTGGCGATCAGCATTACGGCGGTTGGCTACATCCAGGTGCTGTTCGACGTGAAGCTGGACTCGCTGCAAGTGGGTCTGGCGACCATTGCCTTGCTGTGGATCACCACCTTCGCCAACTTCGGTGGCGCGCGGATTACCGGGCGCATCGGTGCGGTGACGGTTTGGGGGGTTATTGCGCCAGTGGTGCTGGTGTCGACCATCGGCTGGTTCTGGTTCGACAGCAGCACGTACGCCGCTGGCTGGAACCCGCACAACAAGGGCTGGATGGAAGCTGCGGGCGCTTCCGTGGCGATCACCTTGTGGGCGTTCCTGGGGCTGGAATCGGCGTGCGCCAACACCGATGCCGTGGAGAACCCCGAGAAGAACGTGCCGATTGCGGTCCTAGGCGGCACCCTGGGGGCGGCGGTGATCTACATCGTTTCCACCAACGTCATTGCCGGCATCGTCTCCAACCCCGAGCTGGCCTCCTCCACCGCCCCGTTCGGGCTGGTGTTCGCCAAAATGTTCACGCCGCTGATCGGCGATATCGTGATGGCCGCGATGATTATGGCCTGCATCGGCTCGCTGCTCGGTTGGCAATTCACCATTGCCCAGGTGTTCAAGAGCTCGGCGGACACCGGCTATTTCCTGCCGATATTCGCCAAGGCCAACAAGGCCGGCACGCCGATTGTCGGCATGCTGATCCTGCTCGCCGGGCAGACCGCGTTGGGCCTGCTCACCATCAGCCCGGACCTGAGCAAACAGTTCGACACCCTCGTCAACCTGGCGGTGGTGACCAACCTGGTGCCGTACATCCTGTCCATGGCCGCGCTGGCGACCATGCAGAAAGTGTCCAACGTGCCCGCTGGCAAGGCGCTGGTGACCAACATCATCGCCTGGGTCGCGGCGGCCTACAGCTACCTGGCGCTCTACAGTTCGGGCGAGCAGGCACTGATGCTCGGCGGCGTAGCGACGATCTTTGGTTACACGCTGTTCGGCTTCGTCAATAACCGCCTGATCCGCCTCGAAGCCCTCAATAACAGCGTGCCGACCCAAACCGTCAGCGCGCAGCACATCACGGGCGAGCCGGTGCCGGTCAACCGCTTGCAATCCGCCACTTTGGAGCCTCAGTCATGACGCAATATCGACAAACCCTCGGGATGCTCACGCTGCTGGTGAGCAACCCGCCGGACAAACGCACCGTCTTCGGTCGCGCCCTGGATCAATTGATCCACGATGTGGAAGAACGCGCCGTCCACGTCATCGCCTCGGAAACCCTCAGCGATGCGACGTCGATCCTGTGCACCGATCCTGCCGTGCAATGCGTGTTGCTCAGCTGGGAAATGGACAAGAGCGAAAACCACGAAGAATGCATCAAATTGCTGGTTAGCCTGCGCGAACGCAATACCCGCGTGCCGGTGTTCCTGATCAGTGACCGCAGCACCGCGTCGAACATTCCGCTGGTGGTGATGCAGCACGCCGACGACTTTATCTGGCTGCCCGAGGACACCAGTCGTTTCCTCAGCGGGCGCATCCTCGCCGCCATCGAACGCTATCGCCAGGCCGCGCTGCCGCCGATGTTCGGCGCGCTGGTGAAGTTCGCCCGTACTTATGAATATTCCTGGCACACCCCCGGCCATGCCGGCGGCACCGCGTTTCTGAAAAGCACGGCGGGCCGGGCGTTTTATGAGTTCTTCGGGGAAAACCTCCTGCGTTCCGACCTGTCGATTTCAGTCGGTGAACTCGGTTCGCTGCTCGATCACAGCGGCCCGATCGGCCAGGGCGAACGCTACGCCGCCAAAGTCTTCGGCGCCCACCGCACCTATTACGTGACCAACGGTTCATCGACGTCCAACCGCGTCATCCTCATGGCCAGCGTCACACGTAATCAGATTGCCCTGTGCGATCGCAACTGCCACAAGTCCGCCGAACACGCGATGACCCTGTCCGGGGCGATCCCGACCTACCTGGTGCCGACCCGCAACCGCTTCGGCATCATCGGCCCGATCCTGCCGCAAACCCTGAGTGCCGAAGGCGTGAAAGCGGCCATCGCCAACAACCCGTTGGTCAGGGACGGCATCGACCCGACGCCGGTCCACGCGATCATCACCAACTCGACCTACGACGGCCTGACCTACAACGTCACCCGGGTTGAAGAGCTGTTGGGCCAGAGCGTGGATCGCCTGCATTTCGACGAGGCCTGGTACGGTTACGCGCGGTTCAATCCGTTGTATCGCGAGCGCTTCGCGATGCACGGCAGCCCGGACGATCACGACGCGTCCAAGCCCACCGTGTTCGCCACCCAATCGACCCACAAACTGCTGGCCGCCCTCTCCCAGGCCTCGATGATTCACGTGCGCAACGGTCGCAATCCCATCGACCACGGGCGTTTCAACGAGTCGTTCATGATGCACGCCTCCACCTCGCCCAACTACGCGATCATGGCCTCCTGTGATGTCAGCTCGGCGATGATGGAAGCCCCGAGTGGGCAGATCCTCACCACCGAGTCCATCGAAGAAGCCGTGTCGTTCCGCCAGGTCATCTCGCGCATGCACAACGAGATGCTGAGCAAGGACGACTGGTTTTTCACCTGCTGGCAGCCGCCGTCGGTACACGTTGGCGGCACGACCGTTCCATTCCATGAAGTCGATCCAGTGCTGCTGAAAACCGAGCCGAACTGCTGGGTCCTGCACCCGAACGAGGTGTGGCACGGTTTCGGTGACATTGAGGACGGCTACTGCATGCTGGACCCGATCAAGGTCTCGGTGCTCAGCCCCGGCATGGGCGACGACGGCAATTTGCTCGACTCAGGTATTCCGGCCTGTGTGCTCACGGCGTACCTCGGTCGCCAGGGCATCGTGGTCGAGAAAACCACCGATTTCACCATCCTGTTCCTGTTCTCCATCGGCATCACCAAAGGCAAGTGGGGCACCCTGGTCAACGCCCTCCTCGACTTCAAGCGCGACTATGACAACAACGTCGAGCTGGAGCTGTGCCTGCCGGACCTGCTGGCCGCCAACCAGACGCGATACGCCGGCATGGGCCTCAAGGACCTGGCCGACGACATCTTCGCCGCCATGAAGAAACACAAGACCACCGCCAACATGGCCCAGGCTTTCGGCATGCTGCCCAAAGCCGAATTCAGCCCGGTGCAAGCCTACGAGAAACTGGTGCGCAACGACATCGAACGGGTCACCCTGGAAGAAGCCGCCGGACGCATCGTCGCTACCGGCATCGTGCCGTATCCGCCAGGCATTCCATTGCTGATGCCAGGCGAAAACGCCGGGCCTGCGGACGGGCCGCTGCTGGCGTATCTCAAGGCGCTGGAAGCCTTCGACAAATCCTTCCCCGGGTTCACCCATGACACCCACGGGATCGAAAGCGAGGCCGGGGTTTATACCTTGCTGGTGCTGAAATGAGGTAGGCGGTTCGCCGGAACATAAAAACGCCCTGACGACCTGTCGGGGCGTTTTTGTATCTGCAAGAAGTGCGTGAGCGTATGGCCCTGTTCGCCCCGGCTCGTTGGCCGCCGCCGGGCGGAGTGGCAAGTTCCAAGCGCTGACGTACACTGCGTACACCCACTGCGAACGAATGACGGTTCATGGATCGACAGGTCCCACGGCAATCCGGGCATCACGTAACGATCTGGGTGAAGCCAGCATGAAAACGCTCACGACCCTTTTCACCCGTCTGTTTGCTGCCAGTCTTTGGGTGGCGACCAGCACCTGTGCCCAGGCGGCCGACCCGCCCCCCCCGCTCAAGACCACCTTCGACTGTGCCCAAGCCAAAGCCTCCCTCGAAAAGCTGATCTGCCGTGATCCACAACTGTTGCAGATGGACATGGAACTGACGCGTCTCTATCGCCTCGCGCTCACCGATGAACGTTCAGTACCGGCGCCGGACAAAATCATCGTCGACCAGAAATTCTGGGCTTTGGAACGCAATCAGTGCGCCACCGATCCAGAGCCCAAGGTATGCGCGATCCGCCGCTACGCCGAGCGCGCCCATCAGTTGCGCCAAGGCTCGGCGATTGTGCGGACCAAGGACCCGGACCGACTGACCGAAGGCCCGCAAACGATTCGATGTCCCGGACTTGATACGCCGATTGCCGCGACCTTTTTCAGCACCCAGCCGGCGGTGGTGTACCTGAAATGGGCGAACACCTCGGTCACCCTGAGCCAGGTGCCGAGTGATGCCGGCGCCCGGTACTCCGGCAAGGATCGCCAGGGGATTTACAGCTTCTGGCAAGACGGCAACACCGTCCTTTTCCAGAAGCCAGTCTCAGGGCAAATGAGTTGTACGGCTGAACCTGAGGGTTGATTCAACCCAGGCAAACGTCGTCATCCACCGCAAACGCATCACGCAAATAGTCGGTAAACGCCCGCACCCGCGCCGATTGGCGGCGATCCGGAGCAAACAGCGCATGGATCGGCAACGACGGCGGTGTGTAGCCGTCCAGCAACGCCACCACGCGCCCGGCCTGCAAGTCCTCACGAAACAACCACGAGGGCGACAGTGACAGGCCCAAGCCACTCAGCACCATCTGCCGAATCGCTTCGCTGTTGTTGCTGCGCACATTGCCTTTGACCTGGACGCTGCGCCATTGGCCGTCGTGCTCGAAGCGCCAACTGTCGAAGTGCTCCAGTTGATTGAAGGCCAGGCAATTGTGGTCGCTCAAATCATCCGGTGCCGCCGGCACGCCGTGCTGTTCAAGATAGCTGGGGGCCGCGAACACCCGGCGTCGCGTCAGACCAATGGGCCGGGCGATCAGGCTGCTGTCCTTCAACTCGCCAATGCGCACGGCGACATCAATCCCCTCGCTGATCAAATCAACGTTCTCGTCGCTCAATTGCAAATCGATCGACACGTCGGGGTGTTGCTGGAGAAAACCGTGCAGCCGAGGCGCGATCTGGATCCGTCCGAAACTGCCTGAAGAAGCGATGCGCAATGGCCCGGCCACCCGCTCCTGGCCGGTCTGGAAGCTGTGTTCGGCATTGTCCACCGCCGCCAGAATCTGCCGACAATGCTCGTAATAACGCTGACCTTCGTCCGTCAGACTGAGGTTGCGCGTGCTGCGGGCGAACAGCCGACCGCCCAGCCTGTTTTCCAGGGCGCCGATCTGCTTGCTGATGGTCGGCTGGCTGAGCCCGAGCTCCCGGGCCACGGCCGAGAAACTGCCCCGCTCCACCACCCGCAGGAAAACTGCCATCGCTTCCAACGTATCCATGACTGCCTACTTGGCGATGATTTGGAATGAATACTATAGGTATTTACGCTCTTATCGGAATCGCTCGACTGCGTGAGACTGTGCCCATCGCCCCAAAACAGTTCAACAGGAGTTCCCATGAGCCAGACCACCATGCACGCCGCCGTCGCCTTGAATGCCGGTGCCGCCCTGCAACTGCAGAACCTGCCACGGCCTGAAATAAAGACCGACCAGGTGTTGATCAAGATCATCGCCAGTGGCGTGAACCCATTGGACACGAAGATCAGCAGCGGCCAGGGCGGCCATGCGCGGCAACCGTTGCCCGCGGTGTTGGGCATGGACCTGGCCGGGGTTGTCGAAGCGGTCGGTGTCGACGTTACGGCGTTCAATATCGGCGACCAGGTCTACGGCATGGCCGGTGGGATTGGCGGTCACCAGGGTTCGCTGGCGCAATACATTGCCGTCGATGCCGATTTGCTGGCGCGTAAACCGCGAAACCTGAGCATGCGCGAAGCTGCCGCCCTCCCCTTGATTTTCATCACCGCCTGGGAAGGCTTGGTGGATCGGGCCAAGGTCCGGGCCGGGCAACAGGTGTTGGTGCAAGGTGGCGCCGGGGGTGTCGGGCATATGGCCGTTCAGATCGCCAGGGCTCGCGGGGCCGACGTGTTCGCCACCGGCAGTGGCAAGGGCCTGGCAATCATCGAGGGCTTCGGCGCCACGGCGATTGATTACCGCAGTCAGGCGCCGGCCGATTATCTTGAGCAACACACCAACGGCGAAGGGTTTGACATCGTGTATGACACGGTCGGCGGCGCGACACTGGACGCCTCGTTCGATGTCTTGAAGGTCTACACCGGCCACGTGGTCAGTTGCCTGGGCTGGGGCGAACACAAACTTGCGCCGCTGTCGTTCCGGGGCGCGACCTATTCCGGCGTTTTCACGTTGCTGCCGCTGATCACCGGAAAAGGCCGCAAGCACCACGGCGAGATCCTCGCTGAGGCCACGCGGATGGCTGAAGCCGGGCAACTGCGGGTGCTGCTGGACGACCGACGCTTTACCCTGGAAAACGTCAATGACGCTCACGCCATCGTTGCTGCGGGACAGGCAATCGGTAAAGTAGTGATCGACATCTGACCGATCCCTGCCTGGATACTCATGAATGAGCGTTAAACCGAAACTTCGCATCCTGTGCTGCGCCGGCCTCAGCCTTATCGTCCTCGACGCCCAGGCCAGCGCGCCACCCGAAACCTTGCAACCGCTATTGGTGACGTTGAACGAACGCCTGAACATCGCTGACCTGGTCGCCCTGACCAAATGGGACAGCGGCAAGCCGATACAGGACAGCCCCCGGGAAGCTCAAGTCATCGCCAACGCCAGGCAATTGGCTACCGACCGTAAAATGGACCCCGAAGACGTCGGCCAGTTACTGGCGGCGCAGATGGAGGCCAACAAACTGGTGCAATACGGCCTGCTCGCCAAATGGCAAGCCACCGGCAAGGCACCAGACACCCCGCGCCCAGACCTCGCCAAACAAATCCGGCCACGCCTGGATGAGCTGCAAAACCGCCTATTGCAGCAATACGCCGACTTCACGCCGTATCGAAAGGATCCACAGTGCGCGGACTGGATCGCAAAGGCACGCGCCAACCTGGCCACCGATCAGTTGCATGAACTGGCATTGATCCGCGCCACGGGGGAGTTGTGTACCGGTAAACCGTAACGCGATCCGTAGCAGTTGGCGCTCGGCTTGTCGCAGCTGTCGAGCCCCAGCGAGGCGGCGTCTGGCGTTATAGCTGCTCTGCTACAACGCCAAACGCAGGCGACGCCACGCGCTCACGTACTCGGCGATTTATGCCACGGATAGCCTTTCGCGCTGAGTTCAAAGGCGTAATCGAATAACCGCTTCATGTACGCGCCATCGAATTTGCGACTACGAGCACCATCAAAATCGGCGCCGATGTACGCCAGGTTGAAGTCCGCGCCGTCCTGTTGGGCGATCCGGTAGATTCGATCGAGGTCGCTGATGCCCTGGGTCTGGATCAAGGTGCTGATGGCTCGGCCGCCGATACTCAAGGTACGACGCTTGGTGCCGGACCACTGCGGTTCCAGTTTGCCGTTGCGAATGACATAGAAATGCCGTTCCCGGCGCAAACGCGCGCCGGTCACCTGGTTCAGCGCCATCACGGTGCCCGGTGGGTAAAGGAACACCTGGGTGAGGACGCCGCCGTCCACGTGCATTTCCTGGAACTGTTTGCCGTCGACTTCTACATCGATCATCACCGGTGAGACCGCGCCGGGAATGCTCATCGACGCCACCATGATGTTGCGAAACAGTTCGAGCGCTCCTGGTGCACCGCTGGCGGCAATCGCGCCCATGTTCCAGGTGACGGCCCGCCCTGAATCCAGGTCGGTGGTGCCGATCATCAGCAGTCGTCCCTTGGCGTATTGCCCGGCGATGGCCGCCAGCACTTCGGCGCTGACGTACTTGGCAATCAAGCGCGACAGTGGCTTGCTGTCGGCCATACCGTCGCTCGCCAGGCGGGTCAGCATGCTGCGCGAATGGAACACGTCTTTGGGACCGATGCCCTTGCAGATCCCCAGAATGATCCCGTCATACTCAGGCCCCAGGTAAGCAAACGGGGCCACCAGGGCGCCGGCGCTGATGCCGGTGACGACCTTGAACACCGGTCGGGTGCCATGCAGGGACCATCCGGCAATGATGCCAGCGGCGAAGGTGCCGGCGTCGCCACCACCCGAGACGGCCAGCATATCGGCCAGCGGCAGCCTGTCATCCGGTGCCTCGGTACTGGCGAACGCCTCGTACTCTCGATGGTTGGCCTCACTCGCATCCCGGATAAACGACGTCAGGTCCTGGTCCAGCCAGTAACGCGCATTGGGGATACCGGGGATGACCGCTTGTTCCGTTAGCGCTTGAGGCACCGCATCTCGACGTTGCAGGCAGCCTTGGCGCAACATGTTCAGCGTTGAGGCGCTGGGCCTGGGTAGAAAGGGTTTCAACACGCCTCCTCCGGTCCCTGCCATCGACAGAGAACGTGCTCGACTATTCGGTGAAATGGCCTCGCCCATCATGCGCGCGCCCTGCAACCGTGACTACCCACTCAGGGACGCCCGGTCTGTCTTGCAATGGATTCAACGCAGCTTCAACGGATCGACCAATTGCGCCGCAATCGCCATCCCCACCAGGTCCGGCAAGGTATTGGCCTGCATCCGTTTCATCACCCGTGAGCGATACAAATCGACGGTTTTCGCGCTGACGCCCAATTGCTCGGCGATTTCCTTGGTGGTGTAACCCTGCACCAGCGGCAGCAATACGTCGCGCTCCCGTGGGGTCAGGGTCAGCATGCGTGCCTGCAATTCTTCGTGGCCCACATTGCCCGAGCGATTGGCCGCGCAGTTGCTGAGGGCTTGTTGCACGCTGTCGAGCAGCAGCTGTTCGTTGTAGGGTTTTTCGATGAAGTCATGGGCGCCGGCCTTGAAGGCACGGACCACGATCGGCACATCGGCGTGGCCGCTGACGAAGATGATCGGCAGGTTCAATTCGCGCAGGCGCATTTCTTCCTGAACGTTCAAACCGCCCATGCCCGGCATGCGCACATCGAGCAACACGCAGGCGTTGAGCCGTGCGTCGCAGGCCTCCAGAAATTCGACGCCGCTGGTAAACGGCAAGGCCTTGAGGCCCACCGACTCCAGCAGCCAAACCGTCGAATCGAGCATGCCTTGATCATCATCGACCACGTACACCACGTGCTCCGTCACACCTGCCATTGCGTCATTCCTGTTGTTGTTTTATGGGGCCGGCCAGTGGCAAACGGCAGTAAACCAGCAGCCCGACCGGTTGCCGCCGCGCCCGTAACTCGCCGCCGAAACCTTCGATGATGCTGCGGCTCATGGACAATCCCAGGCCCAGGCCATCCGGTTTGCTGGTGAAGAACGGGGTGAATATTTGCTCCAGTTCCGGTTCGCTGACGCCCGGCCCCTGGTCATGCACGCTGATCTCCACCGTGGCCGCACTGCCCTGCCCCGCAGCCATCACGATCAGCGACGGGCGGCCCGGATGTTGTTCGCGGTTGGCATCGATGGCGTTGCGCAACAGGTTGAGCAGTACTTGTTCCAGCAGCACCCGGTCGGCGTAAACGGGCGGCAGATTATCCGGCAGTCGATCCTCGATTGTCACTTGGCAATGGGTCGCTTCCCAGGCACACAAGCGCACCGCCTCACGGGCGACATCCACCATGTTCAGCGCCTGCATGCGCCGCTGGCCCTTGCGCAGGAAGCCGCGCAAACGCCGGATGACTTCCGAGGCATGGGTGGCGTGCAACGTGATGCGTTCCAGGCCCTGGGCCACCCGTTCCGCCGCCTGGGGATTGGTCGTCAACGCCTGCATATACCGCTGGCTGGCGTTGGCGTAATTGACCACCGCCGCCAGTGGCTGGTTGATTTCGTGGGCGATGCCCGAGGCCAGTTCCCCCAGCGTCACCAGGCGCGCGGTGTGGGCCAGTTCATCTTCCAGGCGTCGGCGGTTTTCTTCGCCCTGTACCCGCGCGGTGATGTCCCGGGACACGCACACCACTTCGACCACCGCCCCGGTGTAGGTCTCGCGAATCGCCCGGCTGGCGGTTTCGAACCACAGGTAATGCCCGTCACGATGGCGGATGCGATACGTCATGGTGTGATAACCGTTCTGCTCCAGGGCATCGCGCGCGGTTTGCACCAGATTCGCCAGGTCCTGGCCGTGGAACAAGCCTTGGGCCATTTGCCCGCGCAGCGCTTCGGGCCAATAGCCGAGCAAGGTCCAGGACGCTGGCGATGCATCCAGAAAGCGCCCGTCCGGGGTGTGCCGGGAAATCAGGTCGGTGGTGTTCTCGATGATCAGCCGGTACAGCCGCCGCGCCGTGGCCGCTTCACGCTCGGCCAGCACTTGGGCGGTGGCCACGAGACAGCGGGCGAACACGCGGTTGTTGGGCGGATCGGGGATAAAGGTCCAGATCAGAATCTGCGTCTGAAACTGCGCCTCGACCCCTTCGATCGCCCGCTGTTGCGCCAGGCAGGCGCGCACCAGGTCGCGATGATTTTTCGGCAGAAACCCGAGCACGTAGCTGTGCGGATGCTGTGCGAGCAATGCCAGCAGCGCTGCATTCAACTCCAGCGGCTGACCCTGGCTATCGAGCAGCACGCTCGGCTGAGGGTCATGGCTCAATAAGAGGGCGTCAGGCGTCATCACCGGTCCACTGCGTAGGGAACGGCCAGAATATACCGGCCAGGAAGGAATCGCCGCATTCATTTAGCTTCTGAAGAATTATATATAGTACATATACTATACAACCTAGGTTGTACTTCCATATCAAGGGTTGATTGTTATATAAAGCAGACCGGACATAAAAGTTGACCTCAGCGGCTACGCTGAACAGGTCAGCCATAGAGCTAACAATCAGCCACCGAGTACCCGTCATGTCGATCTTCGAACAAGGGCTTAGCCCTACGGCTGTCAATCATATCGCCTTGTCGCCGCTCAGCTTCCTCGAGCGCACCGCCCACGTTTACCCCGACTACCCCGCCGTTATTCACGGCTCGATCCGCCGCACCTGGGCGCAGACCTACACCCGCTGCCGACGCCTGGCTTCGGCGCTGGCCGGGCGTGGCATCGGCAAGGACGACACCGTCGCGGTCATGTTGCCGAACATCCCCGAGATGCTCGAAGTGCACTTCGGCGTGCCGATGATCGGCGCGGTGCTCAACCCGCTCAACGTACGCCTGGACGCCGAAGCCATCGCCTTCATGCTGCAACACGGCGAAGCCAAGGTGCTGATCACCGACCGCGAATTCCACAGCGTGATTCACGCGGCCATCGGCATGCTCGATCACCCGCCGCTGGTGATCGACGTCAACGACCCGGAATACGGCGAAGGCCAGGCTGTCAGCGACCTGGACTATGAAGCGCTGCTGGCCGAGGGCGATCCGGCGTTCGCCTGGCAATGGCCGGATGACGAGTGGCAAGCCATCTCGCTGAACTACACCTCCGGCACCACCGGTAATCCGAAAGGCGTGGTCTATCATCATCGCGGCGCCTACCTCAACGCCTTGGGCAACCAAATGACCTGGGCCATGGGCAACCACCCGGTGTACCTCTGGACCCTGCCGATGTTCCACTGCAACGGTTGGTGCTACCCGTGGACCATCACCGCGCTGGCCGGGGTGCATGTGTTTCTGCGCCGGGTCGATCCACAGAAAATCCTCACCCTGATCCGCGAGCACCAGGTGACTCACCTGTGCGGCGCGCCCATCGTGCTCAATGCGCTGGTCAACATGCCGGACTCGGCCAAAGCCGCCATCGATCACCCGGTCAACGCCATGGTCGCCGGTGCCGCGCCGCCGGCCAAAGTCATCGGTGCCGTGGAAGAAATGGGCATCAAGGTCACCCACGTTTATGGCCTGACCGAAACCTACGGCCCGGTGACACTGTGTGCCTGGCATGCCGAGTGGGATGAATTGCCCCTGGATGAGCGCGCGCAGATCAAGTCCCGCCAAGGCGTGCGTTATCCGACGCTCGAAGGGGTGATGGTCGGCGACTCGACCACCCTGAAACCGACCCCGCGCGACGGCAAGACCATCGGCGAGATCTTCATGCGCGGCAACACCGTGATGAAGGGCTATCTGAAAAACCCGACCGCCACCGCCGAAGCGTTTGAAGGTGGCTGGTTCCACACCGGCGACCTGGCGGTGTGTCATCCCGACGGTTATGTCGAGATCAAGGACCGGCTCAAGGACATCATCATTTCCGGCGGCGAAAACATTTCCACCATCGAACTCGAAGGCGTGTTGTACCGCCATCCGGGTGTGATGGAAGCCGCTGTCGTTGCTCGTCCCGACGAAAAATGGGGCGAAACCCCCTGCGCCTTTATCACCTTGAAGGCGGATCACCAGGACGTGCGCGAGGCGGACATCATCAGTTTCTGCCGCGAACACCTGGCCGGGTTCAAAGTGCCGCGCACGGTGATCTTCACCCTGTTGCCGAAGACGTCCACCGGCAAGATCCAGAAGTACGTACTGCGCGACAGGGCCCAGGCGCTCTAACCCTCCCACGCTGAACCCTTCAAGCGGCAGGTCGCGAACCTGCCGTTTCGGGCTCGTGCGCGCCGGATTCGGCGCAACGCGGCCCTGCCCCCACACACCGACAACAAAAACAATGTGGAGCTACCGATGATCGACATCCATTCAACCGACACCCAGCGTTGCGAACGGATTCGCGCGAATCCGAAATTCCTCCAACTGGTCAGCAGCCGTTCGCGCCTGGCCTGGACGTTGAGTGCCACGGTGCTGGGCACCTATTACCTGTTCATGCTAGTGGTGGCGTTTGCCCCGCAATGGCTGCATGCACCGCTCGGCGAGCACCGGATGTTGACCCTGGGCATGCCGGTGGGCGCGGCGATCATCATTTTTTCCTGGTTGCTGACGGGGTGGTACGTCTACCGCGCCAACACCCGGTTCGATGCGCTCGGCGCGGCGATTCTTGAGGAGAGCAAGTGATGAAGCGGCTCAGAAAGCTCTGCCTCGCGGGTGCAGCCCTGCTGTCGTCTGGCGTCGTACTCGCCGCGCCGCTGACCGGTGCAGTGGAGAAACAACCGCTCAACCTGAATGCGATCAGCATGTTCTTTGTGTTCGTGCTCGGCACGCTCTGCATCACCTGGTGGGCCGCGCGGCAAACCAAATCCACCTCGGATTTCTACACCGCGGGTGGCGGCATCACCGGGTTCCAGAATGGTCTGGCGATTGCCGGTGACTACATGTCCGCCGCCACGTTGCTCGGGCTGTCGAGCCTGGTGTTTGCCAAGGGTTACGACGGTTTCATCTACACCATCGGCTTCTTCGTCGGCTGGCCGATCATCACCTTCCTGATGGCCGAGCGCTTGCGCAATCTGGGGCGCTACACCTTCGCCGACATCGTGTCCTATCGCCTGGACCAGAACAAAGTGCGGATCTTCGCCGCGTTCGGGTCGCTGACGGTGGTGTGCTGCTATTTGATCGTGCAGATGGTCGGTGCCGGGCAGTTGATCAAATTGTTGTTCGGCCTCGACTACCCGGTGGCGGTGGTGATCGTCGGTGCGCTGATGCTGGTGTACGTGATCTTCGGCGGCATGATCGCCACCACCTGGGTGCAGATCATCAAGGCTGTGTTGCTGCTGGCCGGCGGTACGACCCTGGCGGTCATGGCCATGTCGCAATTCGGTTTCAGCTACGAAACCCTCGCCGCCAAAGCGGTCCAGGCCCACGCCAGCGGCTGGAACATCATGGGGCCGGGCGCGATGCTCGCCGACCCGATCAACACCGCGTCCATGTCCCTCGGGCTGGTATTCGGGATTGCCGGGTTGCCGCACATCCTGATGCGCTTCTTCACCGTGCCGAACGCCAAGGAAGCGCGTAAATCGGTGTTCTACGCCACCGGTTTCATCGGTTTCTTCTTCCTCGTGGTCTGCACGTTGGGTTTCGCGGCGATGGTGATCATCGGCACCGATCCGCAGTACTACGTCAACGGTGAAGTCGGCGGTGCCTTGATCGGCGGCGGCAACATGGTTGCCATGCACCTGGCCAAAGCGGTGGGTGGGAACCTGTTCTTCGGTTTCCTCGCCGCCGTCGCCTTCGCCACCATTCTGGCGGTGGTCTCTGGGCTCGCCCTGGCCGGTGCCTCGGCGATTTCCCACGACCTGTACGCCACGGTGTTCAAGAAAGGCAAGGCCAGCGAGAAACAGGAAATGCGCGTCACGCGCATGGCTACCGTCGGCCTGGGCATCGTCGCGATTTTGCTGGGCATTCTGTTCGAGAAGATGAACGTCGCGTTCCTGGTGGGCCTGACGTTCGGCATCGCCGCGTCGACCAACTTCCCGGTGCTGATCATGGCCATGTACTGGAAAGGCCTGACCACCAAAGGCGCGATCCTCGGCGGTTTCGCCGGGCTGATCTGTGCGCTGGTGCTGGTGATTCTGTCGCCAGCCGTGTGGGTCACCGTGCTCGGCCACGCCCACGCGATCTTCCCCTACGACCACCCGGCACTGTTCTCCATGCCGCTGGCGTTCCTGGTGATTGTGGTCGTGTCGAAACTCGACCGCAGCGTGCGCGCCGACAAGGAACGTGATGCCTACGCCGACCAGTTCGTGCGCGCCCAGACCGGTCTCGGTGCCGCCAGCGCTTCCAGTCATTGATTGAAAAAGCACGGCCCGCCGTTGCGGCGCCGTGCCCACCGTCCCAACGAGGTTCACGCTATGCCCGAATTCAACGCTCCCCTGCGCGACATGCGCTTCGTGCTGCATGAAGTGTTCGACGCCCCGGCCCTGTGGGCGCGCCTGCCGGCCCTGGCGGACAATGTCGATGCCGACACTGCCGACGCGATTCTTGAAGAGGCGGCGAAAGTCACCTCGCACCTGATTGCCCCCTTGAATCGCAGCGGCGACGAAGAAGGCGCGCATTGGGTCTATGGCCAGGTCACGACGCCGATCGGTTTCAAACAGGCTTACACCACTTACATCGAAGGCGGCTGGGTCGGTTTGTCCGGCAACGCCGAGTTCGGCGGCATGGGCATGCCGAAGATGCTCGCGGTGCAGTTCGAAGAAATGCTCTACGGCGCTAATTCCAGCTTTGCGCTGTATTCGGCATTGAGTTCCGGTGCCTGTCTGGCCATCGATGCCCACGCCAGCGAAGAACTGAAAAATCTCTACCTGCCGCCGATGTACGAAGGCCGCTGGGCCGGTTCCATGTGCCTGACCGAAGCCCACGCCGGCACGGACCTGGGGCTGATCCGCACCCGCGCCGAACCCCAGGCCGATGGCAGTTACCAGCTCAGCGGCAGCAAGATCTTCATCACCGGCGGCGATCAGGACCTGACCGAAAACATCATCCATCTGGTGCTGGCCAAACTGCCGGACGCGCCGGCCGGGCCTAAAGGGATCTCGCTGTTTGTGGTGCCCAAAGTGCTGGTCAATGCCGACGGTTCCCTCGGCCATGCCAACGCCGTGAGTTGCGGTTCGATCGAACACAAGATGGGCATCAAGGCCTCGGCCACCTGCGTGATGAACTTCGACGGTGCCAGCGGTTGGTTGGTGGGTGAAGCCAACAAAGGCTTGGCGGCGATGTTCACCATGATGAACTACGAGCGCCTGTCGATCGGCATTCAGGGCATCGGTTGCGCAGAGGCGTCCTATCAGAGCGCGGTGAAATATGCCCGCGAACGGGTCCAGAGCCGATCGCCGGTCGGTACCCTGGCGCCGAGCCAGATCGCCGACCCGATCATCGTCCACCCCGATGTGCGCCGCATGCTGCTGAGCATGAAAGCCATGACCGAAGGTGGCCGCGCGTTTGCCAGTTATGTCGGCCAGCAACTGGATTTGGCGAAGTTCTCCGACGACGCCCGGGAGCGCGACAACGCGCAAACCCTGGTGGCGCTGCTGACCCCGGTGGCCAAGGCGTTTTTCACCGACACCGGCCTCGACAGCTGCATCCACGGCCAGCAAGTGTTCGGCGGTCACGGCTACATCCGCGAATGGGGCCAGGAGCAACTGGTGCGTGACGTGCGTATCGCGCAGATCTACGAAGGCACCAACGGCATCCAGGCGCTGGACTTGCTCGGACGCAAAGTGCTGGCCGACAGCGGCGTGGCGCTGCGCCAGTTCACCGGCGAGATCCGCCACTTCGCCCATCAGCCCGACGCGCCCTACTCCATTCAACTGTTCGATGCCGTGCAGCGCCTGGAAAATCTCAGCGACTGGCTGCAAGACCAGGCCGCGACCAACCGCAATGAAATCGGCGCCGCGTCGGTGGAATACCTGCACTTGTTCGGGTATGTCGCCTACGCCTGGCTGTGGGCGCGAATGGCCCAGGTCGCGAAGAAAAAGCGCAGTGACGATCCGGCGTTCTACGGCGCGAAAATCGCCACCGCCGATTTCTACATCGAGCGTTTGCTCCCGCGCATTTTGAGCCTGGAGCAATCCATTCGCGCCGGCAGTGGCTCGTTGTATGGCCTGAGCGCCGAACAGTTCTGACGATTGAACCGCACGCGGCGCCCCCGCTCCTCATTTTGGGCGTTCGCGTTTTTTACTGAACAAGCCCTCGCCCGTCTGGCGAGGGTGCATGGCCGACTATTCCAACAATAAAAATAAAGGGGCTTCACCATGGACCGTCACACCCGCACGCTCGCTACCCGACTGTTACTGGCCGGTGGCGTCATCAGCCTCTCGGCCCCCGCTGCCGCTGACTTTATCAAGGACAGCAAAGCCAGCCTGGAACTGCGCAACTTCTACTTCAACCGCGACTTTCGCCAGGACAACGCTGCGCAATCGAAACAAGAGGAATGGGCCCAGGGTTTTCTGCTGCGCTATGAATCGGGCTTCACGGATGGGTTGGTCGGCTTCGGTGTCGATGCTATTGGCCTGCTCGGGGTCAAACTCGATTCGAGCCCGGATCGCGCCGGTTCCGGGTTGCTGCAACGCCATCGCACCACCAGCAAGGGTGCTCAGGACGAGTACGGCGACTTGGGCGTGACAGCGAAGGTGCGCGCCTCGAAAACGGTGCTGAAACTCGGCACTTTGCTGCCCAAGTTGCCGACGGTGCTGGCCAATGATTCGCGGCTGTTGCCACAGACGTTCGAGGGCGGTCAGCTGACCTCGCTGGAAGTCGAAGGCCTGACCGTGGACGGCGGACGCCTGAAACAAGTCAACCAGCGCGATTCCTCCGACTATGAAGACATGGGCATCACCCGGACCGGCGCCAAAGGCATCATCACGCCGCACACCACCAGCGACAGCTTCGACTTTGCCAGCCTCAACTACAAATGGACCGGCAACCTCGCCACGGGCTACAGCTATGGCCATCTCGACAACCTCTACAGCCAGCACATGGTCAACCTGACTTACGTGTTGCCGGTGACGGCGGGCCAGTCGTTCAAGAGTGATTTGCGCTTTGCCCGCTCCACCGACGATGGCGGCAGCAACGTCGACAACAAGGCGCTGGGGGCGATGTTCACCTACAGCCTCGGCGGGCATGCGCTGGGCCTGGGTTATCAGAGCATGAGCGGCGACACCGGGTTTGCCTACATCAATGGCACTGACGCGTTCCTGGTCAACTTCGTGCAGATCGGCGACTTCGCCAGCAAGGATGAAAAGTCCTGGCAGGCCCGTTACGACTACAACTTCGCAGCCATTGGCGTGCCGGGGCTGACCTTCATGACCCGTTATCTCACGGGCGACAATATCGATCTGGGCGGCAATCGCCCGGAGGGAAAGGAATGGGAGCGCGATACCGATATCGGTTATGTCGTGCAGAGTGGCCCACTGAAGAACGTTGGGGTGAAATGGCGCAATGCGACCGTGCGCTCGACGAATTTCGGCAGTGATCTGGATGAGAACCGGTTGATCGTCAGCTACAGCTTGCCGATCTGGTAAGCACCACATGATCGTTCCCACGCTCCTGCGTGGGAACGATCACCGAAGCTGAACCACCACATCACCTGTAGGAGCAAGGCTTGCCCGCGAAAGCGTCGGCACATCCAACATCGACAGTGACTGACGCAACGTCTTCGCGGGCAAGCCTCGCTCCTACAGGGGCGTGGTCGTCAGGCGGCGTTGCGGTCTGTTTGTGATCTTGTAGGAGCAAGGCTTGCCCGCGAAAGCGTCGGCACATCCAACATCGACAGTGACTGACACAACGTCTTCGCGGGCAAGCCTCGCTCCTACAGGGCTCGGCGGGTCGGCGACATCGGCGATAGTAGGTTAAGATGCCTGCAAATCAGGCTCGCCGCGAGACGCCCCGCATGACCGTTAACAACCCCAACACCCCCCGCCTGATCAAGAAATACCCCAATCGCCGCCTGTACGACACCCATACCAGCAGCCACTTGACCCTGGCCGATATTCGGCAATTGGTGGTCGATAAAATCCCGTTCCAGGTGGTCGATGCCAAAACTGGCGAGGACTTGACCCGCAGTATTCTGTTGCAAGTCATCCTCGAAGCCGAAAGCGGTGGTGAGCCGATCTTCAGCAGCGAGATGCTGATGGGCATCATCCAGTTCTACGGCCCGTACCAGGGCGTGCTCGGCAGCTACCTGGATAAAAGCATCCAGACCGTGATCGACATCCAGTCCCAGACCGGCGCCCAGTCGTCCGAGGCCTGGAGCACCTTCATGCACCAGCAGGCGCCGGTGATGCAGGACTTGATGCGCCAATACGTCGATCAGTCCAAGGCGCTCTACCTCAATACCCAGAACATGTTCGGCCTGTTCGGCGCCAAGCCGGGCACCGATAACGGGACGAAAAAAAATGGCGATGGGGAATAATCCCATCGCCATCGGTGATGCTGGCCTGATCTGACTTATTTGTTGCCGTTGGTAGTCTTGGCACCTGCTTCTGGAGCAGCTTTGCCGGCGGCAGCGGTCGCAGCGTCGAAGCCACTCTGGGCTACATCAGACGCCTGCTTTACCGCCTTCTGTGCGCTTTCGAACACGGTACCGGCATTCGCCAGACCCGATTTGAAGGCCGCGACCACTGGCTCGGAGCCAGCCGGTGCATTCTTGCTGATCGACTCGACGAACTCATTCACCTGCTGAGTGCCCGCCTGGACTTGACCTTCGGTCAGTTTGGCGATCTCCGACTGGGTGCCGACGATCAGCGCCTGAACCTGACGATTGAATTCAGCCAGGCGTTCGGTTTGCGCGCTCGGTTGGGTGAACGACGCCTGCAAATCAGCGAAACCTTGTGGATCACGCACCGCCAGCAGCTTGCGCACGCCTTCGAAGTGCTCCTCGGTGGAGTCGCGCAGTGCCTTGAACTGCAACTGGCTCAGTTGTTCAACGCTGGCGAAGACTTTGCCGCTGATCTGCTGCAACAGGTCGAGGTTGGCTTTCTGGGTGGCTTGCAGTTTTTCCGAGTTGAAAAAAGACATGCTGAAATCTCCTGGTACTGGAAGGCCCATTCAGGCCTGAGGACGCGACAGCGATCCGGGCAGTCGTCGCGTTAGCCTTGATATTGCAGTGCACAAAAAGGTTTGGCAACGGATATTTTGTGCGCTGCAAAATAAACGGTACTCCTGCGGTGGTTATTCACTATAGACTCGTGAAAATCCGATGACCGGCCTAGCCATCGCTAGACTGGCTGACGATTCCCCCCGCACCGTGTCAGGAGTTCACCATGGGCCAGGAAGAAAATATTGCGCTGCAAGATGAGGGGCTTTCCCCGGCGACCGGGTTGTTCGAGCACCTGAATCACCTACAACAGCTCAATACCCGCAACGTGCTCGACGCGGTGCAGCAGCGCCAGGCAAAAACCTTCGCGCCGCTCAGCCAGGGCCAGCTCAAACAACCGACGGCGGCGCACTGGCAGGAATACTTCACCGACCTCAGCCAACGCAGCCTGTTGTTCTGGGACACCTTGCGCCAGCGCGGCGACAACACCTTGGCCCACGAGCGGGCAGGCTTTCCGCTGCTGCTCAAGTTCGAGCATGAAACCCTGGTCAACGGCGCCGACCTGCCGCGCCCGGTCAACTACTCACTGTTGCGCATCCTCAGCGCCGAACCAGCCATCGACAGCCAGCCACCGGTGATCATCATCGACCCGCGCGGCGGCCATGGCTCCGGCATCGGCGGCTTCAAGCAGGATTCACTCATTGGCGAAAGCCTGCGCGCCGGTCATCCCACCTACTTCATCTCGTTCAGTCACTCACCCGCTCCCGGGCAAACCCTGGCGGACATCGTCGAGGCGCAAGCTCGGTTCATCGAAACAGTCAGCGCCCGGCATCCCGCCAGCGCCAAACCGGTGGTGATCGGCAACTGCCAGGCAGGCTGGGCATTGATGGGACTGGCCGCCACACGCCCCGAACTGCCGGGGCTGATCATCGTCAACGGGGCACCGCTGTCGTACTGGGCCGGGGTCAATGGCCGCAACCCGATGCGCTACACCGGCGGTTTGCTCGGCGGTGGCTGGATGGCGCGTTTGGGTAGCGATCTGGGCAACGAGCGGTTCGACGGCACCTGGCTGGTGAGCAATTTCGAAAACCTCGACCCGGCCAACACCTATTGGGGCAAGTACTACCACCTGTTTAGCGAAGTCGACACCGAAGCCGCGCGCTTCCTCGACTTCGAACGCTGGTGGGGCAGCCCGACGCTGCTGAACGGCGAAGAAATCGAGATGATTGTCGACGACCTGTTCATCGGCAATCAGCTGTCCGGCGGCCTGGGGCGCAAGAGCAGCGGGCTCGACCTCAAGCGCATCGAAGTGCCCGTGGTGGTGTTTTGTTCCTATGGCGACAACATCACCTCGCCGCAACAGGCGCTGGACTGGATCGCCGATGTCTACCCCAGTGACCTGGCCTTGCAGAACGCCGGGCGGACCATTGTCTACCTGCGTCACGCGAGCATCGGCCACCTGGGGATTTTCGTCTCCGGCGAAGTGGCCCGGCGTGAACACCGCGAGCTGCTGGGTGCGGTCGAGACCATCAACGCCCTGCCCGCCGGGCTCTATGAAATGCTGATCGACGATCTACCCGACACGCAATACGCCGTGCGTTTCGAACCCCGACGCATCGCCGACATCCATGGCGAAGTGCCGCCGCCCCGGGATGATGATCGCGAATTCGCCCTGGTCGAACGCGCCTCGAGTATCAACAACAGCGTGTACGACGGCTTCATTCGGCCGTGGCTGCGTCCGTTGATCAATGAACCGACCGCCGATCTGCTACGCAAGGCCCATCCGTTCCATCAGCAACAAGTGCTCTGGAGCAGTTCGAACCCGGCCCTCTGGTGGCTGGCCGGCAGCGCCGCCCAGGTGCGCAATGAGCGTCGCCCCGCCGCCACCGACAATCCGTTGCTGGCCTGGCAGGCGTTGTTCTCCAACCAGGTTCAGGACACTTTGAACGCCTACCGCGATCTACGCGATGCCACCCAGGAACTGTGTTTCTACGGCGTCTACGGCGCACTCAACCAACTCAGCGGCAACGTGCCAACGCGCGATCTGCAAGCCCACGCCGAGAACCACGACAAAGCACTGCTCGAACGCCTGCAAACCGCCCTGCCCCTGGGCGGCCTGATGGAAGCGCTGGTGCGCATCCTGTTCCTGCTGGACCGCGACAGCGACGCGCGAGGCAAAGCCAATCTCGACAAACTGCTCGAACAAATGCAGTGCTTGTTGCAGGACCACAGCGTCGAACCGCTGGATCTGCGTGACACCCTGCAAACGCAGAAAATGCTGGTCCTCACTTATCCGCAGGAAAGCCTGCAAAGCCTGCCGCTGTTGCTGCCTGAAACTGAGGAGCGCCAGCAGGTATTGGCCGCCGTTGCCAATCTGCTGCCGGAACTGTTGAACGAGAACGCGGCCGGGCACGGATTCTGGTGCGAGTTGCACACCTTGCTTGAAGTGCCGCTACCGGGTTTTGACCTGACTCAACCGCCCAGCGAGACTGATGCAGTTCCTGAACAACCCGCGCCTGTCGCCAAGGTTGAAGTCCCGACGCCACAACCCACCAAACCCCGCAAAACCTCGAAGAAACCACCAAAGAAATAAAACCGAACCGCATCGGCCAGATCAGGCCGATGCGGCTGTCTCGACGTCAAAAGATTCATCCGCCCGATACTGCCCCGGCGTCATCCCGAACCACCGGCTGCACGCCTTGTTGAAGCTGCTGTGGTCATGGAAACCAAGGAGATACGCCACATGCTTCATGTTGAAATGAGAGTGGCGCAGGTAGTAGTCAGCCAATTGCCGGCGCACCGCATTCTGCACATCCTTGAATTGCGTCCCTTCCTTTTCCAGCGAGCGTTGCAGCGTACGTTTGCTGATGTTCAGCGCCGCGGCGATCGACTCCATGTCGTACTGCCCTTGCCCCTGGCTCAACCGCTCGCTGATCAACGCGCGAATCCGGCCGACAATCGAGAAGCCGAACAGCAGGTCAAGTTGCGCCTCGGCAAAACTGTCGTGCAGCACCGCCAGTGTCTCGTTGGCCATGCTCAACGGGCGCAGCACTTCCTGGCCGTCGAACAGAATGCTGTCGTAGGGTGCGTTGAACTGCAGGTTGCAGCCAAACAAACGCCGATGTTCCGAAGTGTCGGCGGGTTCGGGATAACTGAACTGCACCTGCAACGGCTGCGGCGAGTTGCCGCCTGCCAGCCAACGGCAAAACCCCATCAGGGACGCCAGGGCGGCGTCGACGTATTGCCGGGGTTTGACCGAGCCGGCCTGCTGATGATCAAGCGCCGCCAATCGAAAGTTTTGCTGCTCAGCGGTGAAAAACAGGCTGAAGCCGGTACCGATCAACGGGCTGAAACGCACCAGCCGTTCTATCGCCCTTTTCAGGTTCAGGCTGGACATCATGGTGTAGCCGACAATCTGGAAACTGCCGGGATGGAAGTTGCCATAGGCTTTCAAGCCGATGTCCGGGTCAGCGCTGGCCTGCGCGGCCAGGGCCCACAATCGATAGATCGCCCGGCGTTCGCAAAACGCACCGGGCAGTTTCGCCAGATGGATGTCCAGTCCGGCCTCTTGGCACAAGCTGGCGACATCCAGTCCTTGAGCAGAAAGCGTATTCACCAGCACGCTGGCATAGCCTGAACTCATTCTGTACATGGGCGTCCTCAATGACCTGTGGTGCCGAACATCCTGTTCGGGCCATACGGATCTGCGTCTGAATCAAAGAATATTGGGCCGTTCAGTGTCGAGTGTTGATCCCAGTATAGGTACTCGTCGCTTTTAGCGACTTCTGGCGTCGTTGGACACCAAACAGTCACCTCACAACACTTCCCCAGCCCCCACCCATACCGAACAATCCTCCCATCTTGCAGCGCAAAATAATAAAAGGAAGAAGTCTATGAAGTCGCTTGGTCGTATTGCATTGGTAACCGGCGGTATGGGTGGGATTGGTACGGCGATCAGCCAGCGTCTTTACCAGGAAGGCTTCAAGGTGGTGGTGGGCTGCAGCGCCAATTCCAGCCGCAAGGAAGAATGGGCCGCCGCCCAGTCGGCAGCCGGGTTCGAGTTCCATTTTGTCTACGGTGACATCACCGACTGGGAGTCAACTCGCGCGGCGTTTGAGTGGGTCAAGGAGACGTACGGTCCGGTGGACGTGCTGGTCAACAACGCCGGCATTACCCGGGATACCTCGTTCCGCAAGCTCACCCCCGAAGACTGGAACGCCGTCATCGGCACCAACCTCAGCGGCATGTTCAACACCACCAAACAGGTGATTGAAGGCATGTTGAGCAAAGGCTGGGGCCGGATCATCAACATCTCCTCGATCAACGGCCAGCGCGGCCAGTTCGGCCAGACCAACTACAGCGCGGCCAAGGCCGGTATCCACGGCTTCACCATGGCCCTGGCGCGGGAAGTGTCAGGCAAGGGCGTGACAGTCAATACCGTGTCGCCGGGCTACATCCAGACCAGCATGACCGCGGCCATTCGCCCGGACATCCTCGACAGCATGATCGCCGCCACACCAGTCGGTCGCCTCGGCCAACCGGAAGAAATCGCCTCCATCGTCGCCTGGCTGGCGTCCGATGAGTCAGCCTACAGCACCGGTGCCGACTTCTCGGTCAACGGCGGCATGAATATGCAGTAACCCGTGCAGGGCAAGGAGGCCCTGCTGCCGTTCGACACATTCTTAATGAGGTCACGCATGAACGAAGTCGTAATCGTTGCCGCTACTCGTACCGCCATTGGCAGCTTCCAGGGTGCCTTGTCCGCGATTCCGGCCACCGAACTGGGTGCGGCGCTGATTCGCCGCTTGCTGGAACAGACCGGTATCAACGGCGAACAGATCGATGAAGTAATCCTCGGCCAGGTGCTCAGCGCCGGTGCCGGACAGAACCCGGCACGCCAGACCGCGATCAAGGCCGGCCTGCCCTTCACCACCCCAGCCATGACCCTGAACAAAGTCTGTGGCTCCGGGCTCAAGGCTGTGCAACTGGCGGTCCAGGCCATCCGCTGTGGTGACGCCGAACTGGTGATTGCCGGCGGCCAGGAAAACATGAGCCTGGCGCCTTACGTCCTGCCCAAGGCCCGCACCGGTTTGCGCCTGGGCCATGCGCAACTGCAAGACAGCGTGATTCAGGACGGTTTGTGGGATGCCTTCAACGACTACCACATGGGCATCACCGCAGAGAATCTGGCTGAGAAATACAGTGTCACCCGTGAGCAACAGGACACCTTCGCCGCCGCCTCGCAGCAGAAAGCCGCAGCGGCCATCGAAGCCGGGTACTTCAAGCGTGAAATCACCCCGATCCTGATTCCCCAGCGCAAGGGCGAGCCGCTGGCCTTCGACACCGATGAACAGCCACGAGCGGACAGCAGCGCCCAGTCCCTGGGCAAGCTGAAGCCGGCGTTCCAGAAAGACGGCAGCGTTACCGCCGGCAACTCGTCAACCCTCAACGACGGCGCCGCCGTGCTGTTGCTGGCCAGCGCCGCCAAGGCCCAAGCCTTGGGGTTACCGGTCCTGGCGCGGATCAAGGCGTACGCCAGTGCCGGCGTTGACCCGTCGATCATGGGCATCGGCCCCGTTCCGGCCACCCGCCTGGCGCTGGAAAAGGCCGGCTGGAGCCTTGATGACCTGGACCTGATCGAAGCCAATGAAGCCTTCGCTGCGCAGTCACTGGCGGTCGGCAAAGAACTGGGCTGGGACACCAGCAAGGTCAACGTCAACGGCGGTGCGATTGCCCTCGGTCATCCGATCGGCGCCTCGGGGGCACGGATTCTGGTGTCGCTGTTGTTCGAACTGATTCGTCGCGATGGCCATAAAGGCCTGGCCACGTTGTGCATCGGTGGCGGGCAAGGCGTCAGCCTGGTCATCGAGCGCTAGTCACACCGAACTGCTTGCCTTTGCTAATGACGCGGCACCGTACGCGGTGTCGCGCTTTTTTCTGCCCGGTTGACCTTTGTGGGCAAGGAGTTCCATGGATAACAACGCGCACACCTTCAACACTTACTGGTCTGGCCAGGTTCCGTTCATTGCCTCCTTTGCAGTGCAACAATTACGCCTGTGGGTCAGCACTAATCCGTGGTTCACCGGGCAGGAATACAACGACTGGTTTGACCTGCCCCGTGGCACCCTCGACAGCCTGCAGTCCGACTATCAACTGCAATGGGGTGACCTCGGCCAGCGCCTGATGACCGGCCAGCCGTTCACCTTCGATGATCGACGCTTCGCCAGCGGCGCCTGGAGCCAACCGCTGTTCGGTTCACTCGCCGCGTTTTACCTGCTCAACGCCGGCTTTCTGCTGAAGCTGCTCGACAAGTTGCCGATCAAGGACAAGAAACCGCGCCAACGCCTGCTGTACCTGGTGGAGCAAGCCATCGCCGCCGGCGCGCCGAGCAACTTCCTGGCGAGTAACCCTGACGCGTTACAACGGGTGGTCGATACCCAGGGCGCCAGCCTGCTCACGGGGTTGCTGCACCTGGCCAGCGACCTGCAAGAAGGCAAGATGCGCCAGTGCGACAGCAATGCGTTCAAGGTCGGTGAGGACCTGGCGACAACACCCGGCGAAGTGGTGTTCGAGAACGAATTGTTCCAGCTGATCCAGTACTACCCGCAAACCGAAACCCAGTACCGGCGCCCGGTGTTCGTGGTGCCGCCGTCGATCAACAAGTACTACATCCTCGATTTGCGCCCCGACAACTCGATGATCGGCCATCTGTTGCAGCAAGGCCATCCGGTGTTTCTGATGTCCTGGCGCAACTTTGACCAGGCCCACGCCAACACCACGTGGGATGACCTGATCGAAACCGGCATCATCAAAGGCCTGCAAGTGACCCGCGAGATCAGCGGCGAGCAACGACCCAATTGCGTCGGCTTCTGTATCGGCGGCACGCTGTTGAGCACGGCGCTGGCGGTGTTGGCCGCGCGTGGCGATAAAGACATCGCCAGCGTCAGCCTGTTGACCACATTCCTCGATTACCTCGACACCGGCCCCATCGACATCTTTGTCGACGAAAAACTGGTGGCCTACCGCGAACGCACCATCGGCGGGCTGGACGGCCCCATCGGCCTGTTCAAGGGCGAGGACATGGGCAACACCTTCTCCCTGCTGCGCCCCAATGACTTGTGGTGGAACTACAACGTCGACAAATACCTCAAGGGCCAGAAGCCGGTCGCCCTGGACCTGCTGTTCTGGAACAACGACAGCACCAACCTGCCCGGCCCGATGTATTGCTGGTATTTGCGCCACACGTATTTGCAGAACGACTTGAAGTCCGGTGAGCTGGATTGCTGCGGGGTCAAACTCGACCTGCGAGCCATCGAGGCGCCGGCGTACATCCTCGCCACCCACGACGACCACATCGTGCCGTGGCGCAGCGCCTACGCCAGCACCGAACTGCTCGGCGGGACCAAGCGCTTTGTGCTCGGCGCCTCGGGGCATATCGCCGGGGTGATCAACCCGCCGGCCAATCAGAAGCGTCATTACTGGACCAACAACCGCATCAGCAAAAAACCGGACACATGGTTCATGAATGCCCAGCAACATCCCGGTAGCTGGTGGAATGACTGGTTTGCCTGGCTGGCCGAACACGCCGGGGAGCGCCAGCCTTCGGCGCTGCACATCGGCAATGCCCAATACCCGGCGATTGAGTCGGCACCGGGGCGGTATGTGATGCAATGACCCGCCGTCCTGCGCGATGAACTTGCATCGCGCAGGGCTCATACCACACACAAACACAGCACACCCACTCAAGATCCCCAGCCGAATCTGCGCAACCATGAGCCTTCACTCAATCCCGTAAGGACCTCGTGATGGCCATTGCACAAGCAGTTCCCGGCAAAACCCTGCTGACCCCTACCGACCACACCCTGATCATGATTGATCACCAGTCGCAGATGTCCTTCGCGACCAAGTCCATCGATGCCGTGACCCTGCGCAACAACGCCGCGCTGGTGGCCAAGGCTGCGCGTGGCTTCAAGGTTTCGACCATTCTCACCACTGTGGCCGAGAAGAGCTTTTCCGGGCCGATCTTCGATGAAATCAAGTCGGTGTTCCCGGAACACAACGTGATCGACCGCACCAGCATGAACACCTGGGAAGACGAGCGCATCGCTGTTGAAGTGAACAAGTTCGGCAAGCAGAAAATCGTTCTCGCCGGGCTCTGGACCTCGGTGTGCATCGTTGGCCCGGCGCTGTCTGCCCTGGACCAGGGTTTCGAGGTGTACTTCATCGCCGATGCTTGTGGCGATGTGTCGATCGAAGCCCATGACATGGCGATTCAACGCATGATCCAGCTCGGCGCCCGACCGATGACATCGCTGCAATACCTGCTGGAACTGCAACGCGACTGGGCACGCAGCGAGACCTACGAAGAAACCGTGAAAACCTCCATCGCCAATGGCGGCTCCTACGGTTTGGGCCTGATCTACGCCAAAACCATGTTCGGCGCGTCCGAAGGCCATTAAGCAACAACGGCGACTGCGTGACTTGCTTGCGCAGTCGCTGCCTTGGTGGTGATCTATCCATGACGTCTTCTTTGTTAAATCGCAGCCTGTGCTTGTCGATACTGCTGACCGGCACGGCCCTGGCAGATGAACCGGCGCCCACAGGTTTTCTGGACGGTGCGACGCTCGGGGTGTTGAGTCGCAACTTCTATCTCAACAGCGACTATCGAACGCCCTCGCCTTCTGGAAAAAGCTACAAAGCCGAATGGGCTCAAGGGTTTATCAGCAACTTTGAATCCGGTTTCACCGATGGCGCGATTGGTTTTGGCCTCGACGCCCACGGGTTTTTCGGGCTCAAGCTCGATGGCGGTAAAGGCCATTCCGGCACTGGATTGCTGCCGCTGGATGATGACGGTCGCAGCGACAGCAACTACTCCAGTGGCGGCGGCGCGATCAAGGTCAAGGCGTCTCGCACCACCCTGGCATTCGGTGAAATGACCGTAGAAACCCCGGTGTTCGATACGTCGGACAAACGCCTGCAACCGGAGTACGCCACGGGTTTTCTGATGAACAGTCGGGAAATCGACGGCATCAACCTGGTGGCCGGGCACTTCACAGCGTTCAAGAACCAGGACAGCTCATCGGGCAAGGGCGATTTTTTCGGTTACGGCGCCAACACCGAGGCTGGCGGAATTTCCTTTATCGGGGCCGACCTGTTCACCAACAGCCCGGTGGGTGGTGCGTTGTATGCCTCCGAACTGAGCGACACCTGGCACCAGTACTACGGCAATCTGCACCTCAAGCAGTCTGATATTTTTCTCGATGCGAACCTGTACCACACGCAGGACACCGGCCGGGCATTGGCGGGGGCAATCGACAACACCGCCTACAGTCTGTCGGGCAAATACACCCTCGGCGCCCAAGCCTTTACCCTCGCCTACCAGCAAATCAACGGTGATACGCCCTTCGATTTCGTCGGTGGCGACTCCATCTACCTGGCCAACTCGATCAAGTACGCCGACTTCAACGGCGCCCATGAACGTTCCTGGCAGGCTCGTTATGACCTTGATTTGGGTGAATTCGGCATTCCGGGGCTGAACTTCATGACCCGTTATGTAAGGGGCAGCAACATCGACGGCACCCACGCGCCCAAGGGCGGGGTCTATAACCCGTTCGACGAGGAAAGTGGCGAGTACGTGCCGCAACAAGGGAATGGTGGCAAGCATTGGGAGCGGGATATCGATGTGCGCTATGTCGTGCAGTCAGGGTCGGCCAAGGGCTTGTCGCTGCAACTGTCCCATGTCTCGCACCGGGGTAACGCGGCCCAGGCTGGTGATGACATCGACCGGGTTTATGTCGTGGTCCAGTACCCGTTGAGCTTCGGGCCGTTCTGATTCTCACAAATCCCTGTAGGAGCGAGCGGTGCGGCGATCCGACTTGCCCGCGAAGGCGTCGTGTCAGACGACATTAATGCTGGCTGACACAACGCTTTCGCGGGCAAGCCTCGCTCCTACAGGGAATCGCGGCGGTCGCGGGATTGGGCTGCCACATGGGCCCTGAGCCTGGCTCAGGGCCGGTGGACGATCGTTATTTAAACCTTCCGCTGCGGAGCCTTGTGCACCATCGTGTAGGCGTAATCCACGCCCATGCCGTAGGCGCCGCTGTGTTCGCGCACCAGTTCCATCACCGCGTCGTAGGTTTCTTTGTGCGCCCAGTCGCGTTGGTATTCGAGCAGCACTTGTTGCCAGGTCACCGGCACCGCGCCGGCCTGAATCATCCGCTGCACCGACATGTCGTGCGCTTCCTTGGTGGTGCCGCCGGACGCGTCGGTGACGATGTACACCTCGTAGCCTTCGGCCAGGGCTTCCAGCGCCGGGAAGTTCAGGCAGACCTCGGTCCACAGCGCGGCCATGATCAGTTTTTTGCGCCCGGTGGCCTTCACTGCGGCGACCAGCGCCTTGTCTTCCCAGGAGTTCATCGAGGTGCGCTCGATCGGCTGCTGGTCCGGGAACACGCCGAGCAATTCCGGCCAGATAAAACCGCTGAAGCTTTCGGTTTCCACCGAAGTCAGGATGGTCGGCACGTTGAAGATCTTCGCCGTCTTGGCCAGGGCCACGGTGTTGTTCTTCAGGGTCTGGCGATCGATCGATTGCACGCCAAAGGACATCTGCGGCTGGTGGTCGATCAGGATCAGGGCGGAGTTGGTTGGGTTGAGCAATTCACGAATGGACATGGCGAGTTCCTTTTGATGTCGATGAGTTCTGTTCAGTGGGTTAGCCGTTGTTTGCTGCCGGCTTGTGGCTAATTTAGGCGCTAGCGATAAAAGGAACAATTCCCTAGAATCGGGAATCATTGATTCCAAATTGGGGACAGTCTTGGATCGTATCGAATGCATGCGCGCGTTTATCGTCACCGTCGGTGAAAACGGCTTCGCCGCCGCAGCCCGGGCAATGGACGTGCCGCGCTCCAAAGTCAGCAAACAGATTCAGGCGCTGGAAGAGGCGATCGGCGTGCAATTGCTGCAACGCACCACCCGCAGCCTGCACCTGACCGAGGCTGGCGCCGAGTATTACGACGCGGCACGGGAACTGATTGCTTCGCTGGACGAAGCCGAGCAACGGGCGCGGGATGGTATTGGAGAGTTACGCGGCGTGCTGCGGATCAACGCGCCGATGTCCTTCGGTCTGCGCCGCTTGGGGCCGCTGATTCCGCTGTTCCACGAGCAGCACCCGAACATCGAGTTGCAGCTGGTGCTGAGTGACCAGCAAGTGGACCCGGTGCGCGGAGGTTTTGATGTGACCTTGCGGATTGCGAGCATGCCGGACTCATCGATGATCGCCCGCCTCATCGCCCCCGCGCCACGGATCATGGTTGCTTCACCGGCCTATCTGAAACGCGCCGGCACACCCCAGGTGCCGAAGGACCTGACCGCCCACCAATGCCTGAGCTACGGCTATCTGCAAAGCGGCGTCAGCTTGCAACTGAGCAATGGCAAGGACACGCAACGGGTCAACGTCACCGGCCCGCTGCACGCCAACAACGGTGACCTGCTGGCCCAGGCCGCCGAAGCCGGCATGGGCATCGCCCTGCTCCCGGATTTCATTGTCGAAGACGCGTTGGCGGCCGGTCGTTTGGTGCCGGTGCTGTGCGAATGGCAGGCACCGCCGATCACCATCAACGCGGTCTACCCGTCAGCACGGCGGGTGCCGCAGAAGACCCGCACGTTCATTGATTTCCTGATCAAGGAACTGGGGCCACGCTGAAAATGGCGGAAGGCAGCCGGAGTCGAACCTGCCCGGGAACGGATGCCGTCCCCCACCGGGTTTGAAGCCCGGCCGCACCACCGGGCGCGATTGCCTTCCTTATTCGTTGGCCTGGGCCAGTGCACTGTCACGGCGGATCTGGCGGCGGTCGCCGATACGCCGGGTCAGGCCGATCCGGTCGAAGTATTCGAGAATCTGCACGCTGCGCTTGCGCCCCAGCCCTACCGCATCGCGAAACGCCACAACCTCGATCACCGGGTTTTCCCCGGCCAGTTGCATCAGCATAGCCGCCAATTGCCGCAACACCGTGTCGGTGTAGAACAGGTCGCGCACCACTTGGTGCAGCAAACCCAGCCGCGCCATTTTGCGCAGCAGCGCGCGCACCACCGCTTCGTCATGGCCGAGGTCGCGCACCCACGGTGGATTGAAACCGGCTGCTTCAAATGTCGGCTGCAATTGCTGCCACAAGGCTTCGTCTTCGGCACTCAGGCGCACTTGATGATCGGGCAGATGCAGCCACGGTCCACTGCTGACGAGGGCGCCGCTGGCGAGTAATTCGTCGAGCAGGCTGATGAACGTCGGACGGTCCAGCGCGGAGCCAGAGAACCGACGCAGGCGATCGCGATCCGGGCCCATTTGGTCCGGTTCCAGTTGATGGAAGCGTGCGAGGTGTTCCAGCAGTGGCGGCTTGAGGGATTCCCAGCGTTCGGCGCTGAACAACAACGGGCCTTGGCGGGTGTTGATCAGGCGCACATCGCCGGGCAGGACCCAGCTATCGCGAGGACGGTTGAACTGGCGCTCCAGGCGTTGCGGATCGAGTCCTATGTCGCTGTGGGCCAACAGCGCAGGTATGACAGCTTCAAGGCTGTCGGTGCTGGCGAGGGCTTGCAGTTGAGCCAGTCGTTCAGGGCTGCGGCGCTGGCGGCTCGGGGCAAATGGATCGAGCACGCGGCCGCCGCCGAGGGTGCGTTGGGCGCTCTGGTCGCGCAGGATCAAGGGATCGCCCTTCACCGCGTGTACCGGCGCGTTCAGCAGCAGTTGCGCGAACGTCCGCTCGCCGGGGGCCAGGCTTGAACCTTCCAGCAACGCCACACGCCCGGTCACGTCCTGGGTGCCGAGGTGAACGTGCACCGGGTGGAAATGCTGGAATGCGGTGGCTTCGCTGGGCAACAGCTGCATCTCGATGTCCAGGCGCTGGGTCGGTGCATGCAGCCACTCGGCCAGCAACCATTGGCCACGGTGGATGTGCTCCAGATTCAAGCGATCGGCGCTCAAATTCAGCGCGACTCGTTGCCCGGCGAAAGCAGTGTCGGCCGCTTGGTTCTGCGCATGCAGGCCCCGCACTCGCACCGGTTTCCCCTGCGGCCCGAGCAGCAACGTATCGCCCACGTTCACGGCACCGGACAATGCCGTGCCGGTGACCACAATGCCCGCGCCGGCCACGCTGAAGGCACGATCAATCGCCAGGCGAAAGCCGCCAAGGATGTTGCGTTGAAGGACGTTTTTCTGCACGTCGAGCAAGGCGTCACGCAGGGTTTCAACGCCCTCGCCCGTCACACTCGACACCCGCAATTAACGGCGCACCGGCAAAAGGCCCCGGCGCCAACAGCATTGAGATCTGCGCCCGGACTTCCTCGATTCGACCCGGTTCAACCCGATCACACTTGGTCATCGCCACCAACGCCCGAGGGATCCCCAGCAACTCGACAATCGCCAGATGCTCACGGGTCTGGGGCATCACCCCGTCATCCGCCGCCACCACCAACAGCACCAGATCAATCCCTTGCGCGCCCGCGAGCATGTTGTGGGTGAAACGCTCATGCCCCGGCACATCGATAAACCCGGTCAACGCCGCACCCGGCTCCAAGGCGGCGTAGAGATAACCGAGGTCAATGGTCATCCCCCGCTCCCGCTCCTCACGGCGACGATCCCCTTGCTGACCGGTCAACGCCTCAAGCAACAACGTCTTGCCGTGGTCGATGTGCCCTGCCGTACCGACGATCACGCCTGCCCGCCGTTCAACTGATCGAGTTGCGCCAGCCATGCCGCTTCATCGTCCAGTTGCCGCAGGTCCAGCCACAAGGCGTCATCGTCAATGCGCCCGAGCACCGGAATCGGCAAGGTGCGAAATGCCGTTTCCAGCGTAAGCAACAACCGCCCACGCAGACGTTTGGACACCAGCGGCCGCAGGCACAACGCCCCGCTCGGCAACCGCGCCACCGGTTGGCTGCCGCTGCCGATCATCCCCAGCGCCGGCACCGCGCTGACGTTCCAGCCATCACCCAGCCGTTGGGCCAATGAAGGTTGCAGACGTTCGGCCTGGGCGAGGATGTCAGCCTGAGTCCGGGTCAGCAGACGCAAACTCGGCAAGCGCTCGGCCAATCGATCCGGATCGCGGTACAAACCCAACACCGCCTCAAGCGCCGCCAACGTCAGCTTGTCGACCCGCAACGCCCGTTTCAGCGGGTTCTTCTTGATCTTCGCGATCAAATCCTTGCGCCCGACAATCAGCCCGGCCTGGGGACCACCCAACAACTTATCGCCGCTAAACGTCACGATATCCGCACCGTCGAGCAACGCCTGACGCACCGTCGGTTCCGCCGGCAAACCCCAGCGCGTCAGGTCCAGCAGACTGCCGCTGCCCAAATCCTCCAGCAACGGCAACGCATGCTTGTGCGCCAACTCGGCCAGTTCGGCCGTCGGCACGCTGGTCGTGAAACCGGAGATCGCGTAGTTGCTCGCATGCACGCGCATGATCAATCCGCTGCGCAGGCCGATGGCGGCTTCATAGTCTTTGGCGTGGGTGCGATTGGTGGTGCCGACTTCAACCAGTTTCACCCCGGCCCGGGCCATGATGTCGGGAATGCGAAACGCGCCGCCGATCTCGATCAACTCACCCCGGGAAATGATGCCTTCCTTGCGTGCGCCGAGGCTGTTGAGGGTCAGCAGCACCGCCGCCGCGTTGTTGTTGACCACGGTCACCGCTTCGGCACCGGTCAACTCGCGAATGAGGCCTTCGATCAAATCGTCACGGTCACCGCGCTTGCCGCTGTGCAGATCGAACTCAAGATTGATCGGATACCGCGCCGCCATCTGCACCGCTTCAATGGCTTCCTGCGGCAACAACGCCCGTCCGAGGTTGGTGTGCAGCACGGTCCCGGTGAGGTTGAACACCCGCCGTACATGGCTGCGATGCTGGGCAACCAGCCGTTCACCGGCCCGGCCCGCCAACACTTCTGGCGCAATCTCGACCGCCGCCAGTTGCCCCGACAACACCGGCTCGCGCAGGTCATCCAGCAGCTGTCGCAGACTGGCGAGCAACGCCTCGCGCCCGTAGCGCTCGGCCAGCGGCTGGCACGCCGGATGGCGCAATAGGCTGTCGATGGAAGGCAGACGCAGGTTGGACATCAGCAGCACCCGAAAGCAATGGACCGTCGCGCCTGAGTGTAGACGCTGGGCTTATTCGCTTCCGGGGGCTAGCAACAGATTCGGCGCCAAGCGCTGATAACCTTCCTGCTCCAGCCGCATGTCCAGCAACAGGCTGGTCAGGTCGGTGGACAAGGCTTCAGCCTCAGCATCGTTTTCCAGATACAGCAATTTCAGGTAGCTGTTGCAGCCCGGACAGACTTCGGCACGCAACGGCGCCTGATCCGCCGCGTGGCGATCATCGTCGAGGCTGACGTATTCCAGGCCTTTGCTCTGCTCGCAATACACGCACTTGACCCGCACCACATGCCATTCACAGGCACACAGCGAGCACACCAGATAGCGCAAACCGTTGAACTTGCCGCGATGACGAATCACCCCCGCCATGGCCGGCGAACCACAGGCCGGGCATTGGCTGAGGCTGTCGCCGGGTTTGAGGTCCAGGTTCGGCGTGTCCAGCAACCAGTGGCTCCACGCCACTTGCAGGGCGGCGCCGAGAAACGGCACCACTTCGGCGGGCAATAACGAATATTGACCGCTGACCAACGCAACGGCCCAGGCCTTGAGCTCACCGGGGTTGGCCCCTAGCAGCGTGTTGATCGCGCTTTTGACCGCAGGCTGTGGCGGTGGCTTATAGCGCAGCAACAGCGCGTACAGAAACGGCAGCCAATCCGCCTCGCGCACCAGACTGTCAGCGGCGAACGGCGGCAAACCGTGCTGCTGGCAGACGCTCAACCGTTCGGCGTCGGGCAGCTCATCAACCGGCAGGTCATCGAGCATGTCCTGTTGCAGATGGCACAACCCGGCGACCAGCCGCAGGTAATCGGCCAGCGGATGGCCCTCGGCCAAGCGCTCCAGCCCCCGCGCTCGCAGGGTGAACAGATTACGCGGTGGCAAATGCAGAAACGGCGGAGAACTCGCCGCCGCTTCGATTTCGCCTGGCTCAAGAATCGTCGCCACGTGCTTATCCTTTTCTGATCGGTCGATCGGGGTCTTCGTCGCGGGTCACTTCGCGGTACCAGAGCTCATGGTGCTTCTTCGCCCAAGCGCGGCTGACCCAACCGTGGACCATGGCGCTGATCGAGCCCTTGATCCAGATCCCGGCGTAGATGTGCACGATGATGCTCAACACCAGCACAAACCCCGCCAGCGCATGCAGCAGCATGGCCCAGCGAATCGTGGTGATGCCGAAATACACGCTGAAGTAAGCGCGCCAGATCACCAACCCCGTGAACAACAACCCTAACATGCACAACAGCAACGTCCAGAACAGCAACTTCTGGCCGGGGTTGTATTTGCCAATCGGCGGCACGCCCTCCTCTTCATTCTGGATCACCCGGTCGATGCGCTTGAGCCACAGCCCATCGTTGCGGATGAAGTAGTTGGCGCGCCAGAAGCGGAACACCAGGCCGAGGAACAGCACAAACATCACCACCCCCATGAACGGATGCAGAATCCGCGTCCACGGCCCGCCGCCAAACAGGTTGCTCAGCCAGAACAGCGCCGGGTGAAACAGCGCCAGCCCCGACAGCGCGGCCATGAAAAACAGGATCGCCACCAGCCAGTGATTGGTCCGCTGGTTGGCGGTGTAGCGCAGGATCTGCTTGCGGATCATGGTCTGTCCTCCCCGCGCGGATCGAAGGTGTGCACCGATGGATCGACTTCGTGCACCGCCGGGTCTTTGATCGGTGGCAGCTCATCCTCTTCCACAATCTGCGGCCCGATGCGCACGTAATGGAAGAACCCCGCCAGCACCGCCAGGCCCATGGCGAGCAGGCCCAAGGGTTTGCTCACGCCTTTCCACAGGCCCACCAACGGACTGATTTCAGGATCTTTCGCCAGCCCGGCGTAGATCTGCGGCGTATCGGCGTGGTGCAGCACGTACATCACGTGGGTGCCGCCGACACCGGCCGGGTCATACAAACCGGCGTTTTCAAAACCACGGCTCTTGAGGTCGACGATACGTTCGGCGGCGTGTTCCTTCATGTCTTCCTTGGTGCCGAAGACGATGGCGCCGGTCGGGCAGGTTTTCACGCAGGCCGGTTCCAGGCCCACGGCGACCCGGTCCGAGCACAGCGTGCACTTGTAGGCCTTGTGGTCCTTTTGCGAGATGCGCGGAATGTTGAACGGGCAACCGGTGATGCAATAGCCGCAGCCGATGCAATGGTCCTGGTCGAAATCGACGATGCCATTGGCGTGCTTGATGATCGCCCCGGGGCTGGGGCACGCCGCCAGGCAACCGGGTTCGGCGCAGTGCATGCAGCCGTCCTTGCGGATCAGCCATTCGAGGTTGCCGGCGTCGGTTTCGTGCTCGGTGAAACGCATCAGGGTCCAGGTTTCAGCGGTCAGGTCCTGGGGATTGTCGTAGGTGCCGAGGTTATGGCCGATGTCGTCGCGCAACTCGTTCCATTCCGAACAGGCCACTTGGCAGGCCTTGCAACCGATGCACTTGGTGGTGTCGATCAGCTTCGCCACTTCTTCCTGATTACGCGCCGACGGCGGCACGGTGGTGGTGGCCGAGCGGGCAATGATGTCTTGGCTGGCCATTTAGACTTTCTCCACGTTGACCAGGAATGACTTGGATTCCGGGGTCTGGGAATTACCATCGCCGAGGAACGGCACCAGGGTGTTGGTGAGATAACCGTGACGCGTCAACCCGGTAAACCCCCAGTGCAGCGGGATACCGATGTGGTGCACCACCTGGCCGTTGACCTGCAACGGCCGGATACGCTTGGTCACCACCGCCACCGCTTCGATAAAGCCGCGCTTGCTGCTGACCCGCACCTTGTCGCCGGCCACGATGCCTTTCTCTTTGGCCAGCACTTCGCCGATCTCGACGAATTGCTCCGGCTGCGCGATGGCGTTGAGCTTGCAGTGCTTGCTCCAGAAGTGGAAATGCTCGGTCAGCCGATAACTCGTCGCGGCGTACGGGTAATCCTTGGCCACGCCGAGGGTGTCCCACACCGAATCGAAGATCCGCGCCGCCGGGTTGCTGGTGGCTTTCTTGTTGTTGGGGTGCAGCGGGTTGATGCCGATCGGGGTTTCAAACGGCTCGTAGTGCTCGGGGAATGGCCCTTCGTTCATCTTGTCCACGGCGAAGAACCGCGCCACGCCTTCGGGGTTCATGATGAATGGGTTCATCCCCGCTTCCGGTGGCGAATCGGCCTTGAAGTCCGGCACATCGGTGCCGCCCCAGGCCTTGCCGTTCCACCACACCAGGCGTTTTTTCTCGTCCCACGGCTTGCCCTGCGGGTCGGCCGAGGCGCGGTTGTAGAGAATCCGCCGGTTGGATGGCCAGGCCCAGGCCCAGCCCAAATGTTGCTTCATGCCGTACGGATCGCTGTTATCGCGACGGGCCATCTGATTGCCGGTTTCGGTCCAGCTGCCGCAGAAAATCCAGCAGCCGGACGCGGTGCTGCCGTCGTCCTTGAGCTGGCCGAAACCGGCCAGTTGCGCGTTGCCCTTGATCGCCGCGCCGGTGGCATCGGTGAAATCGACGGTGGCGTTGCCGTTGATTTCCTTGGCCAGTTCTTCCGGCGACGGTTCGTCAGGGATTTTGTATGGCCACGACAGTTTCAGCAGCGGATCGGGATACGTACCGCCCTCGGCCTGATAACGCTTGCGCAGGCGCAGGAACAATTCGCCCATGATCTTGATGTCGGTGTGCGCTTCCCCCGGCCCGTCTGCGCCTTTCCAGTGCCATTGCAGCCAGCGACTGCTGTTGACCAGCGAACCGTCCTCCTCGGCAAAACAGGTGGTCGGCAGGCGAATGACTTCGGTATGAATATCGGCGCTGGTCACGTCGTTGTACGGCCCGACGTTTTTCCAGAATTCCGAGGTTTCCGTGGACAGCGGGTCCATCACCACCAGCCATTTGAGCTTGGCCAGCGCCGCCATCACCCGGTTCTTGTCCGGCAACGCGGCAATCGGGTTGAAGCCCTGGCACATGTAGCCGTTGACCTTGCCCTGCCCCATCAAATCGAACATTTTCAGGATGTCGTAGTTGGGAATGTCGAGTTTGGGCAGGTAGTCGTAGGCCCAATTGTTCTCGGCGGTGGCGTTGTTGCCGTACCAGGACTTCATCAGGCTGACGTGGAACTTGCTGTAGTTCTGCCAGTAGGACAACTGCCCCGGGCGCAACGGCATTTGTGTGCGCTTGGTGATGTAGGCCTTGTAGTCCTGCTCGGCATCCACGCCCAGGGTCAGGTAACCGGGCAGCGCATTGGAGAGCAAGCCGAGGTCGGTCAGGCCCTGGATGTTGGAGTGGCCGCGCAAGGCATTGACCCCACCGCCGGGCATGCCGACGTTGCCCAGCAGCAGTTGCACCATCGCCGCGCTGCGGATGATCTGCGAACCGATGGAATGTTGAGTCCAGCCGAGCGCGTAGAGAATCGTCATGGTCTTGCCCGGTGTCGAGCAGGTGGCGATTTCTTCCCAGATTTTCTTGATGGCGTCCACGGGCATGCCGCAGATCTGGCTCGCCAGGTCGATGGTGTAGCGGCTGTAGTGGGTTTTCATCAGCTGATAAACGCAGCGCGGGTCTTGCAGGGTCGGGTCGACCTTGGCAAAACCGTCCTCGCCCAGCTCATAACCCCAGCCGGATTTGTCGGTGTACAGGCGTTTTTCCGCGTCGTAGCCGCTGAAAATCCCGTCCTCGAAACCGAACCCGGCTTTGACGATGAACGACACGTCGGTGTAATTGCGCACGTACTCGTGCTGGATCTTGTCCTCGGTCAGCAGGTAATTGATCAACCCGCCCATGAAGGCGATGTCGGTGCCGGTGCGGATCGGCGCGTAATAGTCGGCCACGGACGCGGTGCGGGTGAAGCGCGGATCGACCACGATCAACCGGGCCTTGTTGTGGGCCTTGGCTTCGGTCACCCATTTAAAGCCGCAAGGGTGCGCTTCTGCTGCGTTGCCGCCCATCACCAGGATCAGGTTCGCGTTGGCGATATCGGTCCAGGTATTGGTCATGGCACCACGGCCGTACGTCGGGGCAAGACTTGCCACCGTCGGACCGTGTCAGACACGCGCCTGGTTATCGAACCCCAGCATGCCCAGGCTGCGAATCACCTTGTGGGTGATGTAGCCCGCTTCGTTGGACGCCGCCGACGCCGCGAGGAACCCGGTGGTCAGCCAGCGGTTCACCGTTTCGCCCTTGGCGTTCTTCTCGATGAAATTGGCGTCGCGGTCGGTCTTCATCAGGTCGACCACGCGGTCCAGCGCTTCATCCCAGGAGATACGTGTCCATTCGCTGCTGCCAGGCTTGCGTACTTGCGGGTATTGCAAGCGGCTGGGGCTGTGAATGAAGTCCAGCAGGCCCGCGCCTTTGGGGCACAGGGTGCCGCGATTGACCGGGTGATCGGCGTCGCCTTCGATGTGGATGATGCTTTGCGCGACGTTCTTGGCCTGGTCACCCTGGCTGTACATGATCAAGCCGCAACCCACCGAGCAGTACGGGCAGGTGTTGCGGGTTTCATGGGTGTGGGCGAGTTTGAAATGACGCACTTGCTCGGCGAAGGCCGGCACCGGGAGCATGCCCAGCGCGCCGAGGCTCGAGCCCGCAAGGCCGATACCGGCGACCTTGAAGAACTGACGACGGTTGAGGTCCATCGTGCACTCCTGATCAGGTGAAGACCCGGTGCTTTTCCGGGCTTTTCTGGACAGACACGGTCGCGGCAGCGTGGCTGCCGGTACTTCAAACTTTAGGCCAGGGTTATGAGTTCAACTATGAAAACCGACCGTCGGCACAACACCACCGTGGCCTGACACCACCACCGATTCCCTGTAGGAGCAAGGCTTGCCCGCGATGGCGATTTTGATGACGCCTTCGCGGGCAAGCCTCGCTCCTACAGGAGAATGGTGTGCTCGATGGGGGTTGCGGCTTATCATGGCCGCCGTGATTAACCCTGCCTTCTATGAGACCGCGCATGACTTTCGATTTCGACCAGGTGTTCGACCGCCACGCAACCGGCAGTACCAAATGGAGCCGTTACCCGGCCGACGTGTTGCCGATGTGGGTCGCGGACATGGATTTCGCCGCGCCGCCGGTGATTATCCAGGCCCTGCAAAAACGCCTGGAACACCCGTTGCTCGGCTACAGCGTGGCCCCGGACAGCCTGCGCGACGCCATCGTCGCCGACCTCTGGAACAAATACGCCTGGCGGGTGAAACCGTCGGAACTGGTGTTTTTGCCGGGGGTGGAATCGGGATTCAACATGGCGCTGAACGCGCTGGTCGAGCCGCAGCAGAACGTCGTGGTGCAAACACCGAACTACCCGCCACTGCGTCACGCACCGGGACATTGGGGACTGAACAAGGTCGAGCTGGAATTCGTCGCCCAGGCCGACGGTTCCTACGCCACACCGCTCGATGCCTTGCGCGAATCCCTGAACGGAGGTGGCGCGTTGCTGCTGAGCAACCCGCATAACCCGCTGGGCAAGGTGTTCCCCCGGGAAGAACTGCAAGCCGTGGCCGATATCTGCCTGGCGCAGGACGCCTGGATCATCTCCGACGAGATCCACGCCGAGCTGTGTTACGACGGGCGCGTACATATTCCTACCGCGTCGTTGAGCGCTGAAATCGCCAAACGCACCATCACCCTGATGTCGGCGAGCAAGGCCTACAACATCGCGGGCTTGAAGACCTCCTTCATGATCATCCAGGATCCGGCACTGCTGTCGCGGGTCAATCACGCCCGTTGCGGCCTGGTCGACAGCGTCAACCCGCTGGGCCTGGAAGCCACCCGCGTGGCCTATACCGAAGGCGGACCTTGGCTGGCCGGGCTGATGACGTACCTGCACGCTAACCGTGATTATCTGGTGGACGCCGTGCGCACGCGATTGCCGGGCGTGACCATCAACGTGCCCCAAGGCACCTACCTGGCGTGGCTCGACTGTTCGGCGCTGGGGCTGGAGGATCCGCAGCGGTTCTTCCTGGAACAGGCCAAGGTCGGGTTGAGTGCGGGCCTGGATTTTGGGGATCACAGCCAACAGTTTGTACGCCTGAACTTCGGCTGCCCGCGGGTATTGCTGGAAGAAGGGATTGCGCGGATGGAGCGCAGCCTCAAAGCCTGACCCCATTCCCTGGAGGAGCGAGGCTTGCCCGCGAAGGCGTCCGTCCAGTCGATAGGGATGTTGACTGACACACCGTCTTCGCGGGCAAGCCTCGCTCCTGCAAGGGTGGAAGTGGCGCCAATCTATGTGTTGCTGGCGTCGGACGAGGCCATCGGCCCGGCGGGCATGGACCTTCTCAAGCTGGACATCAAGGACGCGGCGAACTGGATGGGCCACGGCATCGGGCGCGTGACTTTGTCGATGCGCATCCGCAATGCCGACAGCACCTTCTCCCCCAATGATTACTGTGCACCGACCTGACGTTGTCGATCGTGGCGCTGAGCATCCTGGTCCATGGCATCAGCACCCATCTGATGCTGGCTCGCTACGAGTGACTGAATAATCAAAAATTCTGATTGTTTTTTACGATAGCAAGCTATGTTTCCATCCATTTTTGTGCGTAAAAATTTTGAAATTTCCTTGAAAGGCAGGCGGTCACACGATTATCAGCCCGTGTGGCTACCCCTCTTATCAAGGTGAACGCTATGAAGTACTTCTCGGCTCCGGTAGATCCTGAGGCTCGCCGCAACTTCGCACTGGAATGCAATCGTCTGTTGTTCGAAGAGGCGCATCTGCTGAGCCGGGAGGCGTTTGAACTGCTGGAAAAAGCCGAACTGGATGCCGAGTTGTTCACCCAATACCAGGCGCTGCGCCAAAAGGCTGATGTGAAGTTCCAGGACGCGATCGATCATCTGCGGCTGATTGAAGAAGAGTTTCCGTCGACGGAGACGTTGGCGATGTTGCGTGCGAAATCGGCGGGGTTTGATTCTCGGGTTTGAGCGGAATTGGAAAGATCAAAAGATCGCAGCCTTCGGCGGCTCCTACAGGGTTTTGTGTACGCCCGCAGGAGCTGCCGAAGGCTGCGATTTTTTCGTTTCGTGAACCCCAATCCGATGCCGCGATCTGCACTGAATACCCTCGTCAATTCATGCACCTTGCACGGTGCAAATGGCTATTAGCCGCGCCAACCTATTGTTTTATTAACGTTTTGTCCGCAGACGAAATCAGGCACAGGAAATGCTCTTGCACTGTAAGCGACTGACGGCAACGCGATCGTCTGCGCTGTCCCGTGACTAAAAAAGAGGTTCGACCATGAACGCCATTGACCTGTTGAAAGCCGACCACGAACGCGTAAAAGGCATCTTGAGCCAGTTGAGCGATTCCACCGACCGCGCGATCAAAAAACGCGTGGAGTTGATCGGCAAGCTGGAGATGGAAATCACCATTCACACGCGCCTGGAAGAGGAAGTGCTGTACCCCGCGTATAAAAAGGCCGGTGGCAAGGAGCAGGACGTCATGTACTACGAGGCCAAGGAAGAACACCGAACCGTGGATTCGCTGGTGCTGCCGGACTTGAAGGTCACCGACCCTTCGACACCCGAGTTCGCCGGCCGGGTGAAGGTGGTCAAGGAACTGCTGGAGCACCACATCGAGGAAGAAGAGACCGAGATGTTCCCTCAGGCCAAGAAGTTGTTGGGCAAGGCGACGCTTGATGAACTCGGGCAGCAGATGGAAATGCTCAAGGTGCAATACAAGAAGGAAATGACGGCGGCCAACATTGCGGCGTAATCGCAAGGCTGGCACTGAACCTGTGGCTAAAAGGCTTGCCTGTGGTGAGAGGCTTGCTGTGGCGAGAGGGCTTGCTGTGGCGAGAGGGCTTGCTGTGGCGAGGGGGCTTGCCCCCGTCGGACTGCGCAGCAGTCCCCCAAGAGCGGGGGCCGCTTCGCTGCCCAACGGGGGCAAGCCCCCTCGCCACAACAGCTTATTCACCCCTTGCCCCCCTGCACCCCCTGCACCCATTTAACCCCCAGGATTCGTGACCTGGATGTAAACCGCATAAGTGCCCAACAACATCCAGAACGTCGCAAAAATCCACGGCGTGCGCACCGAGAACAACAGCGACTTGCGATACCCTTTGTGGCTCGACTCTGTTTCAGCAAACAGCGGCGACTCGTCGTAAGCCAGCCCCATCAGCGGTTCGCTGCTCAGCAACTGGCTTTGCTTGAAGTGCCAGTGATCGATGATGTCGTACGCCGCGCGAATCCCCGGCCAGGCGTTCAACGAACTGAGCACGCCCAGCAGCGCCAAAAATGGCGGCACCACCAGCGTGAACAACTTGCCCCATTCGGGGTTGAGATTGGCCATGCAAGACGCGAAGGCAATCACCAGAAACGATTGCGCCGCCAGGTAGGCATCGGTGCGGTTGGCCAGGATGCTGGTTTCGTACTGGATTTCCCGGCGATAAAAATCCAGGCGTTCCTTGGGCGAACCGAACATCTTGGCGTTGTGTTCGGTCAGGGCTTCTTCGGCCACGGTTTCAGTCAGGATTCTTGGCACAACGTTCTCGCACAGAGTGGAAAACGTTTAGAAGAGCCGCAAATTGGCAAAGTTCAGCCGGATTGCCAGGCGTCCCAAGTCAAAGAAAAAACACATACCCGCTTTTTATTTCATGGCCTGGGCAATGATTTCCACCAAGTGCACCTGGGTAAAAGGTTTGGACAAGCGCGGCAGTTCGGTCACGAAACCCTCAAGCCGCTCGGCATAACCGGTGGCGAGGATGATCGGCAGGTCGGGCTTCAGGCCCCGGATCGCCTGCGCCAGTTGCGCGCCATTCATCTGGGGCATGGCCATGTCGGTGATGACCAGATCGATGGCCTGGCCGGTGTTGAATGCTTCCAGCGCCTGCGCCCCGGATGCCGCACTGATCACTCGGTGGCCGAGGTCCTCGAGCAGCAGGCTGGTGCTGGTCAACACCAGGGTGTCGTCATCCACCACCAGCACGGACAACCCCGGAACCGGCGACATCGCTGACACTTCAGTGGCCGGTTTGGCCATCGAACCCGGCGTGGCAACCGGTAGCCAGAGTTCGGCCGTGGTGCCGACGTTTTTCTCGCTCTTGAGAATAAAGCGCCCGCCCAGTTGCGCGATAAAACCGTGGACCATCGACAAACCCAGGCCCGTGCCTTTACCGACGCCTTTGGTGGTGAAGAACGGATCGGTCGCCGACGCCAGGGTGGCCAGGTCCATACCCTCCCCGGTGTCCGTGACCGACAGACACACATAGCGGCCGGCCGGCAAGGATGACCGGGCCGGGTCGCTGACCACCTCGGACCGGGCGCTGATGACCATTTTCCCGCCATCGGGCATAGCGTCCCGGGCGTTCGTCGCCAGGTTCAACACCGCCAGTTCGAGTTGGTTAATGTCAGCCAGCGCGGGTTCGAGATCCCCAGCAAAGCGGGTTTCCAGCGCCACTGACGGTCCCAGGGAACTGCGTAACAGCCCGGTGATGCCGTGGATCAGCGCTGGTATTTCCACCGGTTCGGTCTTGAGTTCCTGTCGCCGGGCGAAGGCCAGCATGCGTTGGGTCAGGGACACACCACGCAATGCGCCCTGGGTCGCGTTATCCAGCAAACGAACGATCTTCGGCTCGTCCCCCACCCGTTTGCGCACGATTTCCAGGTTCCCCAGGATCACCGTCAACAGGTTGTTAAAGTCGTGGGCGATCCCGCCACTGAGTTGGCCGATGGCCTGCATTTTTTGCGCCTGGAACAACGCTTCACGGGTTTGCTCCAGGGCATGCTGTGCCTGGGTTACTTCGGTAATGTCCCGGGTGATCTTGGCAAAACCGAGCAGCGTCCCCGTCTCACCCCAGATCGGGTCCACCACCACGTGCGCGAAAAACTGCGTACCGTCCTTGCGCACGCGCCAGGCCTTCTTTTCAAATCGACCTTCCCGCGCAGCCGTCTCCAGCGCCCGTTGCGGTTCGCCGGCTTCGCGGTCTTCCGGGGTGTAGAAAATCGAAAAATGCTTGCCGATCACTTCTTCGGGCAGGTAGCCCTTGATGCGCTGGGCGCCAAGGTTCCAGTTGGTCAGGTAGCCGCTCGCGTCGAGCATGTAGATGGCGTAGTCCGTGACGCTCTGCACCAGCAGGCGAAACTGCTGCTCGCTTTGCTTGAGGGTTTCTTCGGCCATCTTGCGGTCGGTCAGGTCCCGGGTGATCTTGGCGAAACCCAGCAACGTGCCCGAGGGGTCGATGATCGGGTCGATCACCACGTGGGACCAGAAATGCGTGCCGTCCTTGCGCACCCGCCAGCCTTCGCCTTCGAAGCGCCCTTCCCTGATGGCCGTGTCCAGTGCGCGTTGCGGCAGCCCGGCCAGGCGATCCGGTTCGGTGTAGAACCGCGAGAAATGCTGGCCCAGAATCTCCGCTTCCTCGTAGCCTTTGAAGCGTTTGGCCCCGGCGTTCCAGCTGGTAATGATGCCATCGGGGTCGATCATGTAGATCGCATAGTCCACCACAGCATCGATCAACAGACGGAATCGGCTGTCCTCGATAGCACTGGCTTTTGTCCGATCTGCACTCATTGATCCATCCCGGCATTATTGTTTGGTGGAGTATGCGACAAACCACAGGATTGGAAAGCCGCAATAAACAGACTTTGGATGGTCGTGGTGGAGCGCCAGTCACAGACCACCTATTCTCGACGCCAACGGCCACTTCTGGCCAAGGAAGATGCTCTCGATGATTCTGATCCTGTTGCCGACCCGCGATTACGACCCGACTGAAAGCAGCGTGCCCTGGCAAGCCATGCGCCAGGCCGGGATCGAGGTGCGTTTCGCCACGCCCGAGGGACGGCCCGCCTTCGCCGACCCACGCCTGGTGGACAAGGGCTTCGGCCTGTTGAACCCGGTGCTGATGACACGCAAACCCGACCTCGCCAACTACGCCCGGATGATCGAGGACGCAGCCTTCCTCCGGCCACTGGCCTACGCCGATGTCGACCCGGCGCAATTTGCCGGCCTGCTGATTCCCGGCGGCCACGCCAAGGGCATGCGCAGCCTGCTGGAGTCCGGACAGGCCCGGCGCATTGCCCGGCACTTTTTCCAGACCGACAAACCGGTAGCCGCCGTGTGCCATGGCGTGCTGTTGCTGGCCCGCACCCTGGCCCTGGCCACCGGGCGACCGGTGATCGATGGGTACAAGGTCACCGCACTGGTGGCCGGCACCATGGAAATGCCGGCCTGGTTCCTCACCGGCCTGTGGCTGGGGCGCTATTACCGCACCTATCGGGATACCGTCGAAGCCGAAGTGCGCGCCGCCCTGCGCCAACCGGCGGATTTCCAGCGTGGCCCTTGGTTGTCCAGCCGTGATTCGGCGGACAAGCCGGAACGCGGCTTCGTGGTGCGCGACCGCCAATTGCTCACCGCTCGCTGGCCAGGGGACTGTCATCGCTTTGCCGCCGAATGGCTGCGCCTGCTGGATGAACAGACCACCAGCGCGGCAGCAACTGCCTGACCTTGCTCTCACCAAAGCGGTCATCGATCAGCATCACCACGCCGTGGTCCTGCTGGGTGCGGATCACTCGCCCGGCGGCCTGCACGACTTTCTGCACGCCGGGGTACAGATAGGTGTAGTCGTATCCCGCGCCGAAAATCGCCGCCATGCGGTGTTTCATTTGTTCGTTGACCGGGTTCAGTTGCGCCAGTCCCAGGGTGGCAATAAAGGCACCGATCAGCCGTGCGCCCGGCAGGTCGATGCCTTCGCCAAATGCTCCGCCCAATACCGCGAAACCAACGCCCTGGCTGTGGCTGGTGAACTGGTCGAGGAAGGCCTGGCGCTGACTTTCGGCCATGCCCCGGGACTGTGACCACAACGTGATATGCGGATGCCGCTCGGCCAGCAACTGCGCCACTTTCTGCAAATAATCGAAGCTGCTGAAAAACGCCAGGTAGTTGCCGGGACGCTCGGTGAACTGCCGGGCGATCAGCTCGACAATCGGCCCGAGGGACGCCTGACGGTGCACGAAACGCGTTGAGATCTGGCTGACGATGCTGACGTGCAACTGATCGGCATGGAACGGCGACTCCACGTCGATGCACACGGTATTCGCCGGCGTGCCGAGCAAGTCGGCGTAGTAATGCCGAGGGCTCAGGGTCGCGGAAAACAGCACGGTGCTGCGCGCTGCCGTCAGGCGCGGGCGGATAAACCCGGCAGGCACCACGTTGCGCAGGCACAGTTGCGACAGGTTGCGCTTGCGTTCGAGGTCGCGCTTGCTGATATCGAACAGGAACTGCTCGTCGAACAGCTCCGCCACTCGGCCGAATTGCAGGATGTCGAAGTAGAAATTCTGCAAGGCACTGTCCAGGCCCTGGGGATGGTCGTTCAGGTAGTCGCCGATGCTCGCGCTGCACGAGGACAAGGCTTGCAGGAGTTTTTCCGGGGCCTTGTCGTAGGCCTGATAGGGGCTCAGTTGCAGGTCATGCAGGGCGTTCCATTCGCGATTGACCCGTTGCAGGGATTTCTTCAATGGCTCAGGCGCGGTTTTGCGCACGTTATTGAGTGTCGCTTGATCAAGGCTGGCGCTGTACATCTGCCGGCCGCGCTCAACCAGGTTGTGCGCCTCGTCCACCAGCACCGCGACCCGCCAGTTGTTGGCCTGGGCCAGGCCGAACAACAAGGCGCTGAAGTCGAAGTAATAGTTGTAGTCGGCGACCACCACGTCCGCCCAGCGCGCCATTTCCTGGCTCAGGTAATAAGGGCAAACGGTGTGTTGCAGCGCCACTTCCCGCAAGGCGCTCTGGTTCAACAGACTCAATTGGCTGGCAGCCTGGCGCGCGGCAGGCAAACGATCGTAGAAGCCTTGGGCCAACGGGCAGGATTCGCCATGGCAAGCCTTGTCCGGGTGTTCGCAGGCCTTGTCCCGGGCGATCATCTCCAGCACGCGCAACGGTGGCGCGCCGGCGCTGTCGAGGATCACCTGCGCCGCATCCAGCGCCAGTTTGCGTCCCGGGGTTTTCGCCGTGAGGAAGAACACCTTGTCCAGTTGCTGCGGCGCCAGGGCCTTGAGCATCGGGAACAGCGTGCCGACGGTCTTGCCGATCCCGGTGGGCGCCTGCGCCATCAGGCAGCGGCCGGTGCTGACGGCTTTGAACACCGATTCGGCCAGATGCCGTTGCCCCGGACGAAACCCGGCATGGGGAAACGCCAACCCCTGCGCCGCTTGATTACGCGCGTCGCGATGGGCCATTTCCTGCTCGGCCCAATGCAGGAACAACCGGCAATGCTGCTCGAAGAACACCCCCAGTTCATCGGCGCTGAACCCCTCGACCAGGCAGGTTTCCTTTTCGCTGACGATGTCGAAGTACACCAGCGCCAGGTTGATCTGTTGCAGGTGCAACTTCTGGCACATCAACCAGCCATAGATCTTGGCCTGGGCCCAGTGCAACTGGCGGTGGTTAGCCGGTTGCTTGCTCAAGTCGCCGCGATAGGTTTTGACTTCTTCCAGGCAGTTTTGCGCCGGGTCGTAGCCGTCCGCCCTGCCCTTGACCTTCAAGGTTTGATACAGCCCCTCCAGGGCGACTTCGCTTTGGTAGTTGTCGTTGCGCCGTGATGCGACAGTGCGATGGCCGACGATGCCTTCCAGCGCGGTCGGTGAGGGGGTGAAACGAAGGTCGAGGTCACCAACCTTGGCGGTGAATTCACACAACGCCCGCACCGCGATGCTGTAGCTCAAGCGCTCTGCTCCGCCCATTGCACGTAGCAGACGGCAATCGGCATCTGGTGTTCGTGGCAGAACTCGATCCAGCGCAATTGGTTGTCTTGCAGGCGATCGCCGGGGCCTTTGACTTCGATCATGCGGTAGGTCTTGTCCTGCGGCCAGAACTGGATCAGGTCCGGCATGCCGGCGCGATTGGCCTTGATGTCCAGCAACAAGCGATTGAACCAGTGCTTGAGGTGCTCGGCTGGCAGGCAATCCAGCGCCTGATCGAGCAAGTCCTCGGTCAGCGCGCCCCAGAACACGAACGGCGACTGCACGCCCCACTTGCCCAAGTAGCGCTCGCGGATGGTCTGGCGGTAGCGTCCGTCATCCAGTTCGGCGAGGCAGGCCTGGAACAACTCGGCCCGGCGCCCGTGGAAGTCCTCATTAAGCAGATCCACCGGCCCGCGCTGGAACGGGTGGAAAAACGCTCCTGGCAACGGCGCGAAGATCGCTGGCCAGCAGAGCAAGCCAAACAGCGAGTTGATCAGGCTGTTCTCGACGTAATGCACCGGCGCCGTTTCTTCGGCCAGATGGGCCTGAACGTAATACTCCACAGACAGCGCCAGATCGGTTCGGGGCAGTTGCAGATCCAGCCGCTCCATGACTCGCGGGCCTGCGCGTTTTATCGGCGGTCCGCCCAGTTTGCGTCGCAGCCTTGGCAGCACCCGCAACAGTTGTTGCTGTTCGGCGGCGCTTTCCGGTGACAACTCGGCGATGACCGCCAGTTCCAGTGCCAACGCGTATTCAGCACAACGCTCCAGCACCCGAATCAATCGCAGGCGCGCGCCGGGATAGTCACATTCGCGGTAAATGCCCAGGGCGGTGGGGAAATCGGCGATGCGTTCACAATACTGGCCGATCTGGAACAACAACTTGGCCCGACGCCGTTGCAGCCAGGGATTGCTTAGCGCCAATGCGTTGATTTGCTCGACAACGGCCCCCACCTCTTCACCCGCCTCGAAACGCTGCTGACACCCGTGGAGGAACACACAGGCGTCCACGTCATCACGGCTGCGCAGGCCACGGGAATCATCGCAGAACTCAACTTTTTCATAGGTAAAGATGCCAAGGTCCGCCAGCACGAACTCCGACCAGTCCTGGTAGAGATTGCCGAAGAACATCAGGCGCAACCGGTCACACAGGCCCATGATGGTCAGGCTGAACAAGCGGTCATTCAGGGTCGGGCACCACTGCGCGAAACGGCGGGACTCGGGAAACTGCTCACTGAGCAGCGGCAACCAATCGGCCTTCTTGCCCTTGGGCTGGTCGATGGCGTGCCCCAGGCATTGCAGGATTTCGGCCTTGAGCAAGACATCGAACAGTTCTTCGATTAATAACGGCGCCTGCTCATCAATCCAGCCCAATTGCAGTAATGGGCCAGCCGCAAGGGCGGTATCCCCGATTTCGACGTAATGAAGTTTGCCGGCCCGGAAATGCAGGCCCTTGCGCATCACCATCCGCACCAGCAGCGCCCGGGACTCCCTTGGCAAACGGTGGAACTCGGCGATGAAGCGCTGTTCGTCCGGGCTCAACACATCGGCATAGCGATGCTCAAGCCAATCAAGCACTTGCATGAAGTTGTTCAAGTAATAGAACGGGTCGTCGAGCGGGTTTGCAGTCACAGGAAAAAGGACCATGGCGAGCGAGTACTGGTTATGCGTACAGATACCAGCTCCACCCGGTTCGGCGCAAACGGAAAAGGATGGGCGGCGCGGCGAACTGGATCTTTTTCGGGTGGCCATCGAACTTTCCGGCAATCCGTGGCACCAACCGCCATAGCGCTTATTTTTTGATCAAGGAGATAAATATGAATATCAAGACCCTGGGCCTGCCCCTGGCCGTAGCAGCCTTTCTGGCCCTGGCCGGTTGCTCCACGCCAACGGTGGTGACCCTGCAGAATGGCACCCAGTATTTGACCAAGGACATGCCGAAAACCAAGACCAAGGATGGCTTCTACGAGTTCGAGGATATTTCCGGGGCGAACGTGAAGGTCAATGCCAATGATGTGGCAACGGTGCGCAAGGAAGATTAAAAGACCGCGTTATCGTTGATCGCGGGCAAGCCTTGCTCTTGTAGGAGCGAGCTTGCCCGCGAAGAGGCCCGTCAAATCACTACAAATTTCAAGGCATTCCCGGGATGCCGGTATCGCAAACGATATAGCGCTCCCCGCGCTTGATCAGCTCCGCCCGCAGCTTCTGACAACGGTCATATTCCTGCTGCACGGAATTATCGATGCTGATGTTGCCGGTCACTGGCGGCTTGTTCCCGTCGCCGATCCGGATCGTCGCCCAAGGCTGCTCCGGCTCAATCTGAAAACGGCTTTTCTCTTCAACCGGTGCCTGGGTTTCGATGGCGGCCGGTTTCGGCAACTCATCCGGCGTCATGCCATAACGGCTCAAAATCGAGCCGTGAGGCAGTTCTGCGGCGGCGTTTGCCGATAACACGGCCAAAGCCAACCCCAAGACAACCGTTTTGCTGTTACTCACGTGGCTGAATCTCCTGTACTCAATGGCGGCATGCCGCGGGTGCGTTGTAGAAATAACGCAGAAGTGGGCGGATGCTTTAGTGCCGGTTCCTGTTGGTGCAGGTATTGGAGTCCAGGCGTGACCATCAGGTCACGGTGATAGGCCGTTTACCGCGTTATCGTTCTTCGCGGGCAAGCCTCGCCCCCACAAGGGATCGCGTAACCCCTGTAGGAGCGAGGCTTGCCCGCGAAGAGTCCCTATCAGGCAATAACGATTCCAGAGCCAGACAAACTCTCCAGCCCAACCCCGACCAACGTCACCGAATCCCCGCCAAACGTCAGCACCGTGTCATGCCCGACCGCCGAGACATGCGCCCGGAAGTTATCGTCCGGCGTCACGCCTTGCACACCCATGAACACCAGCTTATCGGTGGCTTGATAGCCAACCACCCTGTCCTGGCCAAACGCCCCGGTGAACAGGAAGGTATTAACCCCGCCCCCCGACTCCATCAGGTCATTCCCTGCGCCGCCGACAAACACGTCATTGCCCTTGCCGCCGATCAAATGGTCGTTGCCGTCGAGGCCAAACAACCAGTCACCGCTGGCGTGTGCCGTGAGCGTATCGGCGCCCGCGCCGCCCTTCACCGTCGAGGCGTATTGGGTCAGGTTATTGCCGACCTTCAGGCCATCCGCCGTGACGCTGTGGGTCACGTCGTCCTTGAACACACCCCACAGGAACGCCGGTTCCTTGGTCAGGATGTTGCCGATGTCGCGGGTGATGCTGATCCCGCCGTTGGCGTCCTTCACGTACAGGTTGCCGACGCCGTCGTTGGCGAACACGAAGTTCTTCACCGACTGTTGCAAGTCCAGCAGGTTGCTGCCCTTGCCGCCCAGCATGATGTTGTAGCCGCCGCCATCGCGGAAGGTGTCGTTGCCGTCCCGGCCTTCGAGGTAGTCATTGCCCTTCCCGCCCTGGATCAGGTCATTGGCGTCGCTGCCGATGATGAAGGTGCTGCCTTTGTGGGTTTCGGCGTTGCGGTTCAGGTCCTGGACCCAGGTGTTGGCCCGCGCCGGGTCCGACAGGTTGGCCACGACGATGGTCGAGTCTTTGCTGGTGAGGTCGTAGAACTTCGACTCAATCACCCGGTTCATGCCGTCGCCGTAAGCGGTCGGCAGGTGCGAGATCCAGGTCGGAATGTTGAGGATGGAAAACGGCAGCACGTTCCACACCGTGGAGGCGTAGTGATCGTTGAAGCTGACGATGTTGTCGGTCGCCGAGGCCTTGGCCGCGTCGTGCACACCCACCGACGCGAGGTTGAAAGTCGAGCCGTCGAGGGCGCGGAACACCGGGTCGTTTTCGTAGCCGATGTTGAGCACTTTGTCGTTGCTGCTCTGGGTCGGCGACGCGTAGGCGATGTAGTTCGAATCCTTGTAGAACCCGCCCCACTTGTCCGTGCTCAGGTCCGCCGCGCTGTTGACGGCCAACCCGCCCAGGCTGTGGCCGCTGAACAACACGTCCTTGCCGGACAAACCGTTGGCACTGGCAAACGCCGCGACATTGCCGAGCAGTTTGCCAAAGGCTTCACCGACGTAATTTTTCGCGTAATCCTTCGGCCCCAGAGCCGCCAACAGATCGTTGATGACGTCGCCGATGGAGTCACCGATCTGGATTTCCCGCGGGCCGCTGGTGCCACGAAAGGCGACACCGACTTCAGTGAGATGGCCCTGGGCGTCGTACTTGCCGAGGATCTCGACCTGGGCGCTGGTGAACCCGGCCTTTTCGCCGTAGAAGGTTCCGCGCGCGTCGGTCTTGCCGTCATAGCCCAGCTGCGCGGCAGTGATCGGGGTCCAGCCGGCCTTCTGCACCGCTTGCAGGGCGAGTTTTTCCGAATCGGGGTTCCACGGAACGCCCGGTATAACCCCTTGGGAATCGGTGCCGCCAATCAGCGCGGTGACCAGGGTGGCCGGCAGCCCGATCCCGAAACCGTTGTGCTGATAACCGGTGGCAAAACCGTTATCGAGGTTGTGATAGGAGTACAGCGTGATGGCCATGGCGTCGCTGAACAGCGCCTTGGAATCGGCTGTGGTGAAGTTTTTGTAGTCGTAAACACCCATTTGCTATTGCCTCTCTTTTGTTGGAATTGTCAGAGATAGCTCACAGCCAAAGCGCCTCGGGAATGAGGCGCTCCGGAGCATTTCAGTGCATGCAGCCGTTATGCAAAGGTAAAACTTGAAGTGGAAAGGTTATCCAGCCCGACGCCGACCAGGGTCACGGCAAAATCGCCGACCTTCAGCACGGTGTCGTGGCCGGACTGTGAAGCATGCTGTTTGTAGTCATAGCCCTGCCCCGCGCCCTGGACGCCCATGAACACCAGTTTGTCACTGCCCTGGTAGCCATTGATCGTGTCGAAACCAAAGGCACCGCTGAACAGGAATGTGTTGTTACCAGCGCCCGCCGCGTGCATCACGTCATTGCCCGCGCCACCGATGAAGGTGACGTGGCTCTTGTCGCTGCGCAGCAGGTCGTCACCGGCATTGCCGAACAACCAATCGCCATCCAGCGTGGCCGCCAGCGCGTTGCCATAGGCGTCGCCGTTGAGCGAATGGTTGTAGTGGGTCAGATCATTACCGTTAAGCAAGCCGCTGGCCGTGACGTTGTAACTGACGTCCTTGGTGCCAAACCATGAGCCCGGCTCCTTGCTCACCAGCGCGCCGATGTCCCGGGTCAGGCTGATGCCGCCGTAGGCGTCACGCACATACAACGTGCCGTCGCCGTCGTTGGCAAAGCTGAAGTTCTGCAACGGCTTTTGCAGCTCAAAGGTGTTGCTGCCCTTGCCGCCCAGCAGGATGTTGTAGCCGCCGTCATCGCGGAAACGGTCGTCACCGGCCCGGCCCTCGATGAAGTCATTACCGGCGCCGCCCTTGAGCAAGTCGTTGCTGTCGGTGCCGATGATGAAGGTGCTGCCGGTGTGCGGTTCGCCGCTGCGGCCCAGGTCCTCGACCCAGGTTTTACCCCGGGACTCCAGCGCCAGGTTGGAGACGATCAGCGTCGAATCCTTGCTGGTCAGATCGTAGAACTTAGAGTCGATTACCCGGTTCAAACCATCGGCATAACCCAGCGAGCCGTGGGCCGACCAGCTCAGCGGGTTGAGGATGCTGAACGGCGTGAGGTTCTGCGCGGTGGAGGCGTAATGGTCATTGAAGTTGACGATGTTGTTGGTCGCCGACGCCTGATAACCATCGTGCTTGCCCACCGAACCGCTGCTGAACGTGGTGCCGTCCAGCGCACGGAACACCGGGTCATTCTCGTAACCGACGTTCAGCACGTTATTCGAGATGCTTTGGGTCGGCGAAGCGAAGGCCACGTAGTTGGCGTCCTTGAAGAACCCGCCCCAGTTGTCGCCGCTCAGTTCTGCCACGCTGTTGACCCCAAGTCCGCCGAGGCTGTGGCCACTGATCAGCACGTCCTTGGCACTCAGGCCATGGGCGATGGCGAACGCCGCGACGTCCTTGAGCAAGGTGTCGAAGGCGCTTTTGGCGTAGTTCTTCGCGTAATCCACCGGGCCGATGGCGGCCAGCAAGTTGTTCTTGATGTCGCCGAAGGTGTCGCTGTAGCCCAGGCCCCCGGTGCCGCGAAAGGCTACACCGAGGCCGATCAGCTTGCCGGCCGCGTCGTACTTGCCGAGCACTTCGGCTTCGGCACTGGTGAAACCGTCCTTCTCGCCAAAGTACGAGCCTTGCGGGCCGACCTTGCCTTGATAGCCCAGGGCCGAGGCGCCAATCGGCGCCCAACCGGTGGCGGGCAATGGCTGGCCCGTCGGCGTGTAGGCATACAGCGTTAGCGCGATGGCATCGCTGTACAGCGCCTTGCCGGCTTCACTGCCGGCATTTTTGTAATCAAACAGTCCCATGTTATTGGCTTCCTTTGCGTCAAATCAGAACTGCCAGTCCAAGGTCAGGCCCACGCCGTGATCCTTTTCGTTGGAACCCAGCAATCCGTTGTAATCCAGGTTCACGCGAGTGGCTTTGTTCAAGGCCAACCCGGCGCGCAGGCCGACCACGGCGGCGTTGCGATCCATCGACACACTCTGCACGTTGAACCCGGTGTTGCTGCTGGCGAAGGCCAGGTGTTGATCGGTATCGACACTGCTCAGGTTGTGCTGCCAGCCGAGGCTGCCAGACAGTTCGAGCTGCTTCTGGTCGGACAGCGCAATGGCTTTGCTCGCCCGCAGACCGAGGGTCGACAGCACCGCGTCGCGGTTGTCTTCACCCGCCTTGAGCGCGGCTGCGTCACCCTTCTCGGTGAAGCTGTCGCTGTTCAAGTGCACGTAAGCCAGTTTGGCGAACGGTTCCAGGGCCAGGGGTTGCAGGTCCAAACGGTAAGCGGCTTCGGTGAACACCTGCGCGGTGGTCGCATCGTGCTTGGTTTTCTGCTTGCCGCTGACATCGGCGAATTGCAGGTCACGTTTCGCATCAATGCGATGCCAGCTGTAGGCACCGCCGACGCTCAGGCGCAGGGCATCGATTTCATGCCCCAGGTACGCACCCAAGTGGTAGCTGTCGACGTCCGCCGACGAGTGCGTGCCATCGCCCATGCTCAACGAGCTGTTGCTATAACCGGTGACGAAACCCAGACGGGTATCTTTAGCGATCAAGCCATCGCCACCCACCAGCAAGCCGCCGATGGAGCTGTTGGAACTAGCGTTGTCGTTACCGCCATCGCTCTTGCCCCAGGCGCCCAGGACTTTGACCCACAGGTTGCTTTTGTCATCCGTCGGCGCGCCGGCGTCGAACAGATCACGTTCACGCAAACGATCACTGACGGCGTCACGCAGGTAGCGACTGTCGTTCATCAGCATGGTGCCCACCGCCGGATGAATCTCGCCGGACAGTTGCTGGAACGCTTGCTGCGCCACTGCGGCGGTCGGCGCCAGCAACAGGGTTTCGTACAGCGCATTGCCCGCGCCCAGTTGCTCGGCGGCTGCGGCTACGGCGCGTTGGTTCGGGGTCTGGCCGACAGCGCTGAAAGACGTCGCGTTACGTTCCACCGCCAGTTGAATCCCGTTGGCCGTGTAATCCAGGGCACCGCCGATAAACAGGTAGTTCGGCAACACTTGCCCAAACTGCCCTTGGATGCCGCCCGCCGCTTGCAGGATGTTGTACTGATGGCCGAGCAGGGTTTGCGTTTCAGCAGTGGTCAGCAGGGTCGGACTGTTTTCCAGGGACAGGCTGACCGTGGCGCCATCGATCACAGCCTTGCCGCCGGCAATGATCTGGTCGCTGCTGGTGGGCGACAGTTCCACGGCGTAGGTCGAACCCGGTTCGAAGACCACGTCGCCGGCCACTTGCAAGGTGCCGATGGAGTTGCCCGGCGCCACGGTGCCGCCGCTTTTCGCGGTCAGCGCGCCGATGCGGCCGTTACCGCCGAGGATGCCGTTGTCATTGACGGTGACTGCCGATTGCAGCGAACCGTTGATCGCCAGGCGACCCTGATTGACCAGGGTCGGGCCGGTGTAGGTGTTGGCGCCGGTCAGCACCAGGGTGCCGATGCCTTGCTTGGTCAGGCCGCCATGTCCGGAGATGTCGTTGCGCCAGGTGTCGAGCCCGCAGTGCTCGTCGTTGCACACGCGTTCGGTGGGTTTGCCGGCGTCGACGATGCCACCGATGCCCGGCAGGTCCGCGACAAACTGGCTGTCGCCGTAGGCACCCTGGATGCGGAATTCTTCCGGGATGTCCTGCTCAGTCACCAACATCGCCGGGCCATTGATGCCTTTGCCCAGGTTGATCATGCCCCAGCCGTACAACGCGTCGACGCCAGGGGCACCGAGGTCGGTGGCCGTGGTGCGCAACACGCTGGCGACCTGCGCGCCGGTCATGTACGGGAAGCGTTCCATCAACACCGCCATGGAGCCCGCCACGTGCGGCGCGGCCATCGAGGTGCCGTTGTAGTTGGCATAACCGGTGCCGACATTGTTGGGGTCGGTGCCGCTGATGATCGAGCTGTAGATTTTGCTGCCCGGCGCCGACACGCAGTAGCTGGCGGTGTAACCGCAGCGCGAGGAGAACACGCTGATGTTGTAGAGCTCGCTGCTGGTCAGGTCCGGATTCTTTTGCAGCGCCGCCACGGTGATCCAGTTTGGCGCGATGTCCGGCACGAAATACGCCAGGCCGGCGATGGCGTCCGGGTTGTTGAGGTTGTAGTCGTTACCGGCGGCGAAGATCGTGACGATGCCGCTGCGAGCCGCCGCGATGGCGCCGTCATAGGCACCGCCGGGCTTGGTGCCGAGCAAGGGCTGGATCTCGTTGAACTGCAATTGCGCGTCCTGCACGGTGAAGTGCGGGAACGCCGGGTCGCGCCCGCCGAGGTCGAAGCGATCGGTGATGCCGATCCCCCAGCTGTTGTTGATGATCCGCGCGCCGCTGGCGATCAGGGCATCCCAACCGGCCTTGTACACGGCGCCGTCGTTGCCGCGAATGATCCCGTCCTCGGGGCCCGGGTCGCCGTTGTCGGCGCTGATGATTTGCGCGCCGAAGGCCACGCCGTGCATCGAGCCACCGTCGCGGCTGCCGGCGGCAATCCCGCCGACGTGGGTGCCGTGGGCGCCGAGCTTGCCGTCGGAGCCGACCGAGGGCGCGCCGTTGTAAAGGAACGCGTCCCCGGCTTTGACCGGGATGTACGGGTCGGTGTATTCACGGATGCCGCTGGTGACCAGGTTAATCACCTTATTGGCCCCGGAAAACTCCGGGTGTTGGGCGTAGACCGGCTGGTCGAAAATCCCCAGTTTCACGCCTTTACCGGAGTAGCCGGCGGCGTAGGCCTCCTGGGCGTTGATCGCGCCCACGCCCCAATCGGCGTTGAACTCGGCGCTGCGCCAACTGTTGGGATCGCCGACCTTGCCGTTTTCCACGTAAGGCGCGGCATGGGCAGTGCCCAGCGTGGCCAGCGCGCAGAGCACGGCGAGGTTGAGGGATTTGAGGGCGAACGTGTTGTTGTTTTCGGACGTCATCCAGCTACCTTCCTTAGTTGTGTTGCCTTTTTCATGACCCCAGGTCATTTGGGGTATCCAAAAGATCGCAGCCTTCGGCAACTCCTACGCCGAACGCGTCACCCGTAGGCGCTGCCGCAGGCTGCGAGCTCTTCACGGGTTCAAACAATCAGAACTGCCAATTGAGGCTCAGCCCCACGCCATGGCTTTTCTCGCGGCTGGCCAGTTGGCCGGTGTAATCGAGGTTCAGGCGAATATCGCGGCTCAGCGCCAGGCTGGCGTGGGCACCGACCAGCGCGGCATCGCGCACCAGTGGCGAACTTTCCACCGCGAACCCGGTGCCACCGCTGGCAAACGCCAGATGCTGCTCGGAATCAACGCTGCTCAGGTTGTGCTGCCAGCCGAGGCTGCCGCTCAGGTCCAGTTGTTGCTGGCCGGACAGGTTCACGGTTTTCAGTGCCCGCAGGCCGAGGGTGCTGAGCACCGCATCGCGGGTGTCGCCATGGCTTTTCAGCGCGGCGGCATCGCCTTTCTCGGTAAATCCCTCGGTGTCGAGGTGCACGTAGGCCAGGTTGGCGAACGGTTCCAGGGCCAAGGGTTGCAGGTTCAGGCGATACGCCGCCTCACCGAAGACCTGGGTGGTGGCTGCATCGACCTTGGCTTTCTGTTTGGCGCTGACATCGCCGTATTGCAGGTCACGTTTCACATCGGCGCGATGCCAGCTGTAGGCACCGCCCGCGCTCAGGCGCCAGGCGCCCAGTTCGTGGCCGGCATACGCGCCCAGGTGATAGCTATCGACCTGCGCCGAGGAATGGGTGCCTGAGCCCATGTTCACCGAACTGTCGCTGTAACCGGCGACCAGGCCGATCCGGGTTTGCTCATCCACGGCGCCATCGACGCCCGCCAGCAAACCGCCAATCGAGGTGGTGTAACCCGCCGTGTCGTGCCGGTCATCGGTCTTGCCCCAGGCGCCCAGGGCCTTGATCCAGCCGTTGCTTTGCGCGCTTTTGGCCTCGTTGAGACGTTCACCCACGGCATCGCGCAGGTAACGGCTGTCGTTGATCAGCACCGAACCCAGCGCCGGGTAGATTTCCCCCGACAACTGCTGGAACGCTTGCTGTGCCGAAGTCGCGGTCGCCGACAGCAGCAGGCTTTCGTACACCGCATTGCCCGCGCCCAGCCCTTCCACGGCGCCGGCCACGGCACGCTGGTTCGGGGTCTGGCCGACGCTGGCGAAGCTGGTGGAGTTACGCGCTACGCTCAGGCCAATGCCGGTGGCGGAATAATCGAGCGTGCCGCCGATAAACAGGTAATTGGGCAACACCGCACCGAACTGTCCCTGGATACCGCCAGCCGCTTGCAAGATGTTGTATTGACGACCGAGCAAGGATTGGGTCTGGGCGGTGGTCAGTAAGGTCGGACTGTTTTCCAGGGACAGGCTGACGGTGGCGCCGCTGACCGTGGCGGTGCCGCCAGCGACAATTCGGTCGCTGCGGGTGGGTGACAGTTCCACGGCATAGGTCGAACCCGGGGCGAAGGTCACGTCGCCGGCGACCTGCAAGGTGCCGATGGAATTGCCCGGCGCCACGGTGCCGCCGCTATTGGCGGTCAGCGCGCCGATGCGCCCGGAACCGCCCAGGGTGCCGCTGTCATTCACGGTCACGGCGGAAGTCAGCGAGCCGTTGACCGCCAGCAGGCCGCCGTTGACGGTGGTCGGCCCGCGATAGGTACTGTCGCCGGTGAGCATCAAGCGCCCGGCGCCAGACTTGATCAGGCTGCCTTCATAGACTCGCGTGGCTGCCGCGCTATCCCGCGCCATGCCCACGGCGTAATCAGTCTGATCCTGTTGACTGGCGCCCGCCGCCACGCCGTTTTCCCAGCCGTTGTCCTTCAGAGTCTGTTGCCAGGCACTGTGTTCGGCGGCGTCTTCGGCCTGGCGCTGGATCAACGCCTTGTCGCTGATGCCGTTGCTCCAGACGTCACTCTGCCCTGCCCCCAGATTGGCGTCGAACGCGCCGAGTAATTGCCCCGGCCCGCGCATCGCCCGGTCCAGGTTGGCCACGCCCCAGCCGACCTGGGTGGTCGGCGCATCGGTGATCGAGCCGTCGAGCTGGGTTGCGGTGGTCAGCAGCACTTGCAGCGCCTGCTGATTGGTCATGTACGGGTAGCGTTCCATCACCAGCGCCAGGGCGGCCGTGGCGTGGGGCGCGGACATGGAGGTGCCGGACTTGATCGCGTAGCCACCGTCAGGAATGGTGCTGTCGATCTTCGCGCCGGGGGTGGTGATGCACCAGTACTTGGCGATCCCGCACTGGTTGTACTTTTGCTGATTGGCTTGATCCAGCCCCGAGACCGCCAGCCAGTGGCCTTCCAATTCCGGCTGGAAGTACGGCAGCGCCGAACGCACGCTGGCGTTGGGGTAGCCGCTGTTGCCGGCACTGAACACGTTGATCACGCCGCGTTGGGACGACACGTCGGCGGCGGCATCCAGCCAGGTGCCTTTATTGAAGTGTTGAGCGTAGGCCGCGTGCAGGTCGTCGAGGGTGCGATAGCTGACATCCGGCGGCTGGCTGCCCCAGCTGTTGTTGATCGCCCGCACACCGGCATCGGCCAGGGCGTTGTAGGCCGCTTTGAAATACTGCGGATCGGGATTGGGACCGAACAGGAAACTGTCGTTCTTGTTGGTGTTGGCCACGTAGATCTGCGCGTTGAACGCCACCCCGTGCATGCCGGTGCCGTCACGGGACGCGCCCAGGGTGCCGGTGACGTGGGTGCCATGGGAGTCGTTGTTGGGATTGAGCGTACCGTCGACGTTGAACGGTGTGCCGTCGACATAGGTGCCGCGGGTGGTGACCGCGTGATAGCGGTCGGTGGCGAACTCGGGATGGCTGGCGTCGAAGCCGGAATCCAGTTCACCGATCTTCACGCCTTTGCCGGTGATGCCGGCGGCGTAGGCTTGATCGGCCTGCATGCGGGCCAGACCCCAGTCACGCTGGAACTCCGCCGAGCGCCAACTGGCGGCGTCACCGGGTTTGCCGGTTTCGAGGTATTGGGCCTGGGCTGCTTGGGGGATGGCAGAAACCAGGAGCAATAGCGTGCCGACCGATATCGGCTTGATCTGTACTTCCATGTCTTTCTCGCTTTTTTGGCGTTTTTAGAGTTTTAGTCCCCCTGTTCGCGGGGGTGGTCGTGCGGTGTTGCCGAAATGCATTTCTTTCAGGATGTCGCGATTCCTGTGGCAATCGAGCTTTTCGTGGCGAGGGAGCTTGCTCCCGCTGGGCTGCGAAGCGGCCCCCCCACGGCGGTTACGGGAGCAAGGTCCCTCGCCACAAAAGCCTGTTCGCCACAGGTTTGTTTTTCGTCAGCAGATCAGCGGGTTTTCGGGCCCTGGCCAAACGCCTCATCTACCTTCGCCAGATCCTGGTCGTTCAATGTCCCGGCGTAGTAATGCAGCTTGGTCCACGCCATCAGGTAGTCATACCGCGCCTGCGCCAGGTCTCTTCGAGTGGTGAACAACTGTTGTTCAGCGTTGAGCGCATCCAGGTTGACCCGCTCACCGCCAAGGATGCTTTGCTTGGTCGACACCACCAGCGCTTCGGCGGACACCAGGGCTTTTTGATAGGCGCGCAGCTTGTTCACCCCCGACAAACAGGCGCTGAACTGGCGGCGCAGTTCGATCAGGGTTTCCCGGGTCTTGCCGTCCAGTTCGTACTCGGCTTGCTCCATGGTGCGGCTGGCCTGGCGGGTCATGGCCGAGACCCCGCCACCGGCATACAACGGCACGCTGACTTCGATGCCGATGGTGTTGGTGTCGTAGCGCTGGTTATAGGTGTTGCCGCTTTCCGATTCGTTCTGGCGCACCGAGGCGTAGGCGCTGACTTTGGGCAGGTGCCCGGCGCGGTTGCGTTCGACTTCGTAGCGCGCCACTTCCACGGCCTGACGCTGGGAAGCCAGGTTCGGATTGTTGGCCACGGCCATCTCGTGCCAGGTGTCGTAATTGGCCGGTTGCAGGGCGAAGGTCTGGAAGTTCTGGTCCAGGGGCGCCAGATCACCGATGTTGACCGCCGGCACGCCGATCAGCGCACCCAGCTCACGCAGCGACGCGTCCTGCTCGTCACGGGCCTCGATTTCCTCGGCCGTGGCCAGTTCATAGCGCGACTCGGCCTCAAGAATGTCGGTGCGCGTGCCTTCGCCCTGGCGGAACATGTGTTCGTTCTGCTGGAACTGTTGCTCGAACGCCTTTTTCTTGGCCTGGGCGATGTCGATCTGGTCCTGGGCAAACAACGCCTTGGTGTAGTTATCCAGCACCCGCACCAGCAATTCCTGGCTCTTGCCTCGAAAGGCTTCGTCGGCGAACAACGATTGCGCCACGCCTTTGCGATACGACGCGTAAGCCTCGTAGTCGAGCAACGGTTGTTGCACCGTCAAGGTCGAGCCGTAGCTGCTGTAGTTGCGGTCCTCGGTGAAGTCCGGCCGCCCTTCGTTAATCTGGGTGACCTTGGAGGTGTTGCGCCCTTTGTTGTAGTTGTAACCCACTTTGGGCAACAGCCCGGCGCGGCCGATGATGCGGTTTTCAAGGCCGGCATCCCGTTCCTTGATGGCGCCGAGGAACACCGGGTCATTGCGCAACGCCTGTTCGTAGATTTCAAACGGCCCCAGGGCCATTGCACTGTTGCAGGTCAGCATCGCCAGGGCGGCCCCGAGCATGGAAAGCTTATTCATACAACCGAACATCCTTATTCCTCGGTCAACGCGGAGTTGGCCCGGTCGAGCAGCGGCTTGAACAAATAGTTGAGGAGTGAACGCTCACCGGTGCGCACGAACATTTCCGCGGGCATGCCGGGCTTGATCACCAGGCCGTGGAGTTTTTCCATGGCCTGGTCACTGACGCTGCTGCGCAAGACGTAGTAAGGGGCGCCGGTTTTCTCGTCGATCATCTGGTCGGCGGAAATCAGGCTGACTTCCCCCGGCACCCGTGGCGTGCGGCTCTGGTTGAACGCGGTGAACAGGATGTCCACCGGCAAGTGGGTGCCGACCTTGTCGATCAGGTTGACCGGCAGGTGCCCTTCCACTTCCAGGGTGGTGCCTTGGGGCACGATCTCCAGCAAGGTTTCGCCCTGGCGCACAACGGCGCCTTCGGTGTGCACCCCGAGGTTGACGGCGATGCCGTCGGCAGTGGCGATGATCTCGCGGTGTTGCAGGTCGAACCCGGCGGAGGTCAATTGCTCCTTGAGGGTCACGCTCTTGAGTTGCGCGTCGGCCAGTTGGGTGCGGACTTCTTTCTGGTACTCCTCGATGTGCTGTTGCAGCTTGAGTTTCGCTTCGAGGATGCCCTGCTCCACCCGCCCGCTTTCGCCGGTGTTCTCCGCCAGTTGTTGCTGCACTTGCGACAGCTGACGCTGGTATTCCATCAGCCGGTTGCGCGGGATGTAGCCGTTGTCGGCCAGAGGCTGAAGGTTGCTCAGTTGCTGTTGCAGCGAGCTGGCCTGGGCCGTCAGGTCGGTGCGGGCGCGGCGCATGCCGGCCAGTTGCGCGTTCGCGCCTTCGATATTGGCGCGCAACCCGCCCTGTTCACGGGCGTAGGCTTCGCGGCGGCTGCTGAACAATTGGCGCTGGCCTTCGAGGACCAGGGCCAGACGCGGATCAGCGTCCTTGCTCAGCTCGGTGGGGAAAGTCACTTGCTTGAGGTTGTCCCGCTCGCTTTCCCAACGCGCGACGCTGGCCCAGGCCATGCGGTATTGCGCCTGCAGCGAATCGACGTCGGCCGCGACCTGGGTCTGGTCGAGCTGGAACAGCGGCTGGCCGAGTTTCACCACCTGGCCTTCGCGCACCAGAATCCGGCTGACAACACCGGGACTCATCGATTGCACCGCTTTGCGCTTGCCGGACACAACCACCGTGCCTTGCACCGGAATCCCTTGATCGAGCGGCGCGAGGCTGGCCCAAGTGAAGAAGCTGCCAGCGCCGACAATCGCGAGGATCCAGCCCATGCGTGCGAAAAATTTGGCGTCGCGTTCAGGGCGTTCGGCGATGTAGTCGTGTTCCATCGTGGCTTCGTTTTCAGTGTTCATGCGTGCGCTGCTCATACACCCGAATTCCTTGTCGTGGGCTGATACTGCCGGCTCATGCTGAGCCCGCCCGGCGCCTGGGGTGCCTTGTGCTCCTGATTGGCGGTCGGCTGGTTGCCGGACAATGCCTTGAGTACTTCCTGACTCGGGCCGAACGCCTGCAAGCGACCGTCGTTGAGCACCAGCAACTTGTCGGCCTGGGCCAGCGCGGAGGAACGATGGGTCACCAGAATCACGCTGGTGCCGTTGACTTTCATGTGCGCAATGGCGCCGGCCAGTGCTGCTTCACCGACGGTGTCGAGGTTGGAGTTGGGTTCGTCCAGCACCACCAGGCTCGGGTTGCCATACAAGGCACGGGCCAGGGCCACGCGCTGCTTCTGGCCGCCGGACAACCCGCTGCCGTCTTCACCGAGCACGGTGTCGTAGCCTTGGGGCATGCGCAGGATCAGTTCGTGGACACCGGCGTGTTTGGCGGCCTCGACGACTTTCTGCGGATCGGCTTCCCGGAACCGCGCGATGTTTTCCGCAATGCTGCCGCTGAACAGTTCGATGTCCTGGGGCAGATAACCGATGTACGGGCCGAGGTCATCGCGGTTCCAGCGATGGATGTCCGCGCCGTCGAGGCGTACCGTGCCGCCGAGGGTCGGCCAGACGCCGACCAGCACTCGGGCCAGGGTCGATTTGCCAGACCCGGAAGCGCCAAGCACGCCCAACACTTCGCCAGCACCCAGGCTGAAGTTGACCAAGTGCAAGGTCGCCGCACGCTGGCCCGGTGGGCCGGCGCTGACTTGTTCGAAGCTGATCTGGCCTTTCGGTGCAGGCAGCGCCATGGCTTCATCGCTGGGCGGAAAGGCTTGCAGCAAGGCATCGAGCCGACGATAGGCGAGCTTGGCGCCGCTCCACTGTTTCCACACGGCAATCAGTTGATCGATCGGGCTCAGGACCCGGCCCATCAGGATCGAACCGGCAATCATCATCCCGGCGGTCATATCGCCCTTGATCACCAGCAACGCACCGAGGCCCAACACCAGCGATTGCAGGCACAGGCGCAGGGTTTTGCTCAGGGAACTGATGACGGCGCCGGTGTCACTGGCCTGGTTCTGCAGGCCCAGAAAACGCGAATGCACCTGGAACCAACGCTTGCGCAAGACCCCGAGCATGCCCATGGCCTGGATGGTTTCGGCGTTGTGCAAATGGCTGGTGGCCAACTGGCTGGACTTCTGGGAAAACCCTGCGGCTTCACCCAAGGGCTTTTTGGTCATCGCCTCGTTGAGGCAAGCCAGCCCGATCAACAGCACGGCGCCGGCCGTGGCCAGCACGCCCAGCCAGACGTTGAACAGGAAAATCACAAACAGGTAGACCGGGAACCACGGCGCGTCGAAGAAGGCAAACAAGGCCGGACCGGTCACGAATTGGCGAATGTGGGTCAGGTCACCGAGGGACTGCCCGGCGTTGCCCTCGCCCTTGAACAGGTTGCGCTCGAACGCGGCTTGGTAGACCCGCAGGTTGAAGCGCCGCTCCAGTTGGCTGCCGATGCGGATGACGATGAAGCTGCGGATGACCTCCAGCATGCCGATGAAGGCAAAAAAACCGACCACCATCAATGACAGCATCGCCAGGGTGGTTTCGTTTTGCGAAGACAGCACCCGGTCATACACCTGGAGCATATAAATCGATGGGACCAGCATCAGCACGTTGATGAGTGCGGTGAAACATCCGACGCTGATCAAGATGCTCTTATAGTCGCCCAGTGCCTTGAATAACGGTGCGGTGGCTGGGGCGTTCGCCATCTTCATTGAATATTCCTGAGATGATAGGCCTCGCCATTCATTGGCGAGATTTCATTAACTGTCCGCACACGGGTCGAGACGTTCTTTGCCCGCTATGTGTTTACACATTAATAACAACTCTTTTCGATTCAGCCAGAGTTCACGTTATCGATGGGCTACTTATAACGGCGTTACAGGGCTTTATATCCAGCACACATCATCAGTGGGCTTTGTTGCTTAACGAGCGACACGTTCAAGCGTGATGCTCAGGCCCGACTTCAAAGTGCTTTGGTAAAACCCTTCACGCTGTCGGCTGAAAAACACAATTCTTGAGCCTTCCTTGCCGGTAATCGAAATACCGTCGGGATCCGGAAACCAGCCAATCGGCTGTTCCTCCAGCCACGCACCGAGGCATTCGGCGCCCTCGCCCAGGGTCTGTTTCGGTTGCAACTCGATGACGCAAACATTCGATGGCTTGTCCTGCAGGGCGCGGGACTCAGCGGTGTCTTGCGGGGCGTTCAGGGTGGCTTGCCAACGACCTGTCAGCTCCGAAGGGTCAGCTAATTTCAGGCTACTTGCCATGGCTACTTCTCCAAAAAACATCATCAGCGTCGCCAATAGCCACGCGCTTGCTCTGTAGGTAAAGACGTTATGGGTCATAGGACTTTTTACTCCGGCCTGTAGCCTTACCCACTACGGGCATCGATGCAAGGACGGAGCACGGCGCACCAGGCGCCGCGCTCCTTTTTGCCTTGAATCAGGCCACGATGTCCGTGGTAGCTGCCTGGCCAACGGTGCTGACGAGGAAATCAGCCACGCCGTGCCCGGAGAAGTCCACCGACAACAGGCTGTTACCGCCCGAAGAGGTCAACACCGCGTCGCCTGCCGCACCGGTGAACGAATTCACGAAGTGCAGGCCTGCGCCTTTGGTGATGCCAGTCAGGTCGATCTTGTCCAGACCGCTGACAAAGTCGAGGATCTGGTCGGCTGCGCCTGGCTTGGAATCAGTGCTGGCGGCAAACACGAAGGTGTCCGAACCCGACCCACCCCACAGTTTGTCCGCACCGCCCGCGCCGTAGATCAGATCGTTGCCGGCACCGCCCTTCAGTTCGTTGGCGATGCTGTTACCAATCAACAGATCGTTGCCCGAACCGCCGATGGCGTTCTCGATGATCGCGCCCTTGGCGATGGACACGTTACCTACCAGGCCGCCAACGTCGGAGAACGAGGCGTCATTGAGGTTGATCTTCTGGTTCTGGGTAAAACCGGAGAAGTCCAGGGTGTCCTTGCCGCCCGCATCCCAGACCGAGAACACGAGTTTGTCGGCGGACGACGAAGCGCTCAGGAAGTCACGGCCGGCATTGGAGTTGAAACCGTAGGTGGTGTCACCGGTACGGGTCTCCAGGTTGGCGCCGTAGAGTTTCTGAATCGCCGCGATATCGTCCATCAGCGGGCCGGACGAATACGCTTCGACACCGCCCTTGCTGAAGTTCTGGCTGGTATTGCTTTCACTCCAGTAGCTCATGAGGCTGTAGCCACGGGTGTCCTGGCCGTAGGACGCGTCGTTATAAGTCGGGTTGCCTTCGCCGGCGTTATAGTCGCCAGGGTGAGACAGGCCCAAGGTGTGACCAATTTCGTGGGTCAGGGTCTGACGCCCGTAATTGCTCAAGCCCGGGGTTTTGTTGACGTTGTAACCACTGCCGGTCAGGTACCAGGACTGACCGTCATAACCTGGCTCGGTGCCCGGCAGGAAAGCAAATGCCGCTGCGCCGTCCTGGCCGCCGCTGTAGTTACCGAAGGTCATGTGGCCATCGCCACCCTTGGACGCTTCGGCAAACGTTACATTGGCGACGTCAGCCCAGGATTGCATGGCGAGCACGGCCTGGGCTTTTTGCAGGGCGCTGAACTGACTGAAACCGGTAACGCCCAGGCCGCTGAAATTCGAGGTCTGGGACGTCAGAAAGGTGTAAGTCAGTTCGATTTTGCCGCTGCCGTTGAGATCGTGCCAGGAAGCACCATCGCGCAGCAGTTGAGTCGCGGCTTGATCTACCGAGAAGGAGGGTTTGCCATTGACCGTGAGGTTGCCGCCACGGTCGTACTGATGGCTGAAGCTATTGATCTGGTTGAACGCAGAACTCGGCGCGGCCAGTGCTTGCAATGGCTGGAAGACCAGTTCGGCGGAATCAATGGCTTTGGCTTTTTACTTTCGACATAAACACACTTCCTTGTTAAGCAATGGAACAGTTTTTGTCCGACGGGACAATCTCTGGCGAGATCGTCCAATCACTCGCCCAATGAAGGCGTAAGAAACCTGACACAATTGGAAATCAAACGTCTAGCACTTTTTTGGGGTCGAACTTGGCTGTTCGGGAATATGCCCGGAAACATGGGGTGCGGGGAGGGAATATTGTTTGGAGTGATGGGGTTTGAATGGATTGTCTGACAACTTCAAATTTAAATATTAAATATGGCTAAGTTGTTTTTTGTCGAAGACGTCTCACTTTGCTGGACTTATTAATATGAGTGCCAGTGCATTGCCATCAACTAAATCAATCTCCTAGTGAGTCGCCTTCATGAATGAGTATGGGCGGATTCTTGTTCCAATAGATCCGCCCTTCTCATCCTCACACGCTAAGGCACTCGATCGATGCCTTCGATAGCAAACACGACCTCAACATCCACTCGCTCAGCTGCCCGAGTATGGTAACTAAAATTCAATTGCCCATTGATTCGCTCCTCTGGCTGGTGATTTTGAAGATGGAGGGTGCCACCGGTGACAGCTTCGAACACCTCCCCAGACGGGTTCACAAAATAGAAAAGACTCACCACAGAACTGCTACCTACGTGGTATGTACCGCTCGGAGCATTTTCATCGGCTAATCTAAACGCGATGCCTTCGCCGGCGAGCCCGCCCGCGTATCCAGTGACGTTCAAGCGGTGGTCAGTGTTATTTCTAAACACATGGGTTGAAGTAAAGGCCCTCTTCAACCCCGTTTTTTTTCGGAAATGGTGCCTTTCATCGTGCCGGTGACATTGCTGCTCATGACGAACCCTCCTTGTGTCGCCTCGATGCGAGGCGCCTGCCGTCATGATTTGATCGACAAATAAAAATGTTGAAACCTGTCAGGTTTGACAGGTCTCAAGATCATTTTGCTATTTCAGACGATGTCGACTGACTCAACTCCCCGTCCGAATCTTGTTCCACACCCGCGTGCGAATCCGGTCGATGTTCAGCGGCATCGCCTCAAGCGCAAACAATTTCCCCATCATTTCCGGGCTCGGATATACCTTGGTGTCGTTCTTGATCGCCGGGTCGATCAGGCTGTCGGCCTGTTCGTTGCCATTGGCGTAGTGCACGTAGTTGCTGATGCCGGCCATGACGTCCGGGCGCAGCAGGTAGTTCATGAAGGCGTAGCCGGCTTTGTCGTCCGGGGCGTCGGCGGGCATGGCGACCATGTCGAACCAGATGGCGGCGCCTTCCTTGGGAATCGCATAGCCGATGTCGACGCCGTTCTTGGCTTCTTTCGCGCGGGTTTCCGCTTGCAGGATGTCGCCGGAGAAACCGACGGCCACGCAGATGTCGCCGTTGGCCAGGTCGCTGGTGTATTTGGACGAGTGGAAATAGCTCACGTACGGCCGGACTTTGAGCAGCAGCGCTTCGGCCTTTTTATAGTCTTCCGGGTTTTTGCTGTGGTGCGGCAGGCCCAGGTAGTTCAGGGCGGCCGGCAGCAGTTCCGGGCCGTTGTCGAGAATCGCCACGCCGCATTTTTGCAGTTTCGCCATATTCTCGGGCTTGAAGATCAAGTCCCAGGAATCCACGGGCGCGTTGTCACCCAACACAGCTTTGACCTTGGCGATGTTGTAGCCGATGCCAGTACTGCCCCACAGGTATGGGAAGCCGTGTTCGTTGCCCGGATCGTTGGTTTGCAAGGCTTTGAGCAACACGGGGTTGAGGTTTTTCCAGTTCGGCAACTGGCTCTTGTCGAGCTTCTTCAAGGCCCCGCCCTGAATCTGCCGAGCCATGAAGTGGTTGGAGGGGAACACCACGTCGTAACCGGATTTGCCGGTCATCAACTTGCCGTCGAGGGTTTCGTTGCTGTCGTAGACGTCGTAGCTGAAACCGATGCCGGTTTCTTTCTGGAAGTTCTTGGTGGTGTCCGGGGCGATGTAGTCCGACCAGTTGTAAATCTTGACGGTCTCGGCCGCGTGGCTGAGGGTCGCGACCAGTGCGAGAGGTGCCAGGGTCAATGTCTTTCGGATCATGAGTCGATTCCTGTGTGGGTTTGTTGTTATTGGCAGGCAATCAAAAGATCAAAATCAAAAAATCAGAACGTAGGTCTTGCGCACGGTTTCCTGGATATCCCAGATCCCGAGGCTGTTGGCCGGCAACATCAGTGCATCGCCAGCTTCTATGTGCAGGGTTTCACCGCCGTCGGGGGTGAAGGTGCAACGGCCCTGGATGAAGTGGCAAAACTCCTGGGCCACGATCTGCCGCCGCCAGCGCCCGGGCGTGCATTCCCAGACGCCGGTTTCGACGCCGTCGTCGCGTTCGACGCTGGTGGTTGAGGCCACGGCCACTGGGGTTCCCAAGGGCACAGCGACGGGATTGGAGTCGTCCAGTTTCAGGGTGGCGGTGTTTTTGAACTGCGTAATGCTCATTGGAATACCCATCAATATTTAGTGCATGAAACCTTCCATGAACCCCGCCACACCGCTGGCCAGCTTGCGGCGCCAGGGTGCAGTGGCCGGGTTGGCCAGGGTCTGGTCTTCGTGGACGAAGCTGCGGATGATCGCGTTGTAACCGAGCCAGCGGCAGGGCTCCGGCTCCCAGGTTCTCAACGCATTGAGGCCACCTTGTGGAATCACCCAAGGCTGCCGGACTAACTCGGTATCGCGCTCCAGAATCAGATCGGCCAGGGTGCGCCCGCCCAGATTGCTGGCACCGACACCCTCCCCGCCATAACCACCGGATAAGGCAATGCCATTGGCCCGATCGCAGAGCATGTGCGGCTTGAAGTGCCGGGACATGCCCAGGTTGCCGCCCCAGGCGTGGGTGATGCGCACGTTCTTCAACTGCGGGAACAGCTCGCCAAACAGATAGCGCCGCAGCTCGACTTCGCCAGTCGTGAGATTGAAGTCATGGCGCAATTTGCCGGCGAACTGATAACCACCGCGAGCGCCGAACACCAGGCGATTGTCGACCGTGCGCTGGCCGTAAGTGACCTGGCGACTGGCTTCGCTGAACGCCTGGCCCTGGCTCAGGCCGATTTCGTCCCAAGTGGCGGCGGACAGCGGCTCGGTGGCGACCAGCAGGCTTTGTACGGGTAACTGATAACGCCCCAGGGGCGGCAGCGTGACCGAATAACCTTCCACCGCCGGCACCACCCAGCGACTGCGAACCTGGGCTTGCGCCGTGCGCACGCTGCCGGACTGCCAATGGGTAACCGGGCTGTTCTCGTAGATCTTGACGCCCATGCGCTCTACCGTGCGCGCCAGGCCCCGGACCAATTTGGCCGGGTTGATGGTCGCGACGTGCGGTGCATAGATACCGCCATACGGCTTGGCAACCCTGATCTGTTGCGCCAATTGCTCGGGGCTGAGCCAGCGGTAATCGTTTTCGGTCAGGCCCTGGCTATAGAGTTTGTCCAGGTAGCTGCGCAGGCTGGCTTCCTGCTCGGGATAACGCGCGGCGCAGTAAAGCACTCCACCCTTGCGGTAATCGCAGTCGATGCCTTCGCGTTCGAGGACGATCTCTACTTCATCGGGGATGCTGTGCAACAGATCGAACGAGGCGCGACGCTGTTCAGCCGGCAGATCGGCGAGAAGACGGTCTTCACCCAGCAGATTGCCCATCAACCAGCCACCATTGCGGCCGGAGGCGCCAAACCCGGCGGTTTGCGCCTCGATGATGGCGATGTCCAACCCCGGAGCCAGACGCTTGAGGTAGTAAGCGGTCCACAGCCCGGTGTAGCCCGCGCCGATGATGGTCACGTCGACGTCCAGCTCCTGTTCCAGGGCCGGGCGCGCCTGCAACGGCTCGTCGAGTTGATCCATCCATAAACTGATACCGCGCCACGCCGACATACACCACTCCGCCACTCAACACATCAATGGCGTCGATCCTAGTGCGCGACCTCAGAGACTGTCTTGCGCGCGTGCACGCAAAGAAATTTGTTTGACGTAGGCCTTCGGCGACTGGCCGGTGTGCTGGCGAAAACAGCTATAAAAAGCAGACAGCGAGTTGAAACCGGCAGCAAAGGCCAGTTCATCGACGCGCAGCGGTGGCGTCGCTTTATCCAGCGCGGCGAGCAAATGCTGCAAGCGCGCCTGGTTGACGTAGCGATAAAAGCTTTGCCCCAGCACCTGGTTCAGCAGATAGGAAATCTGATTGCGGCTGTAACCGCACTCCTTCGCCACCCGCTGCAAGTCGAGTTCGGGGTCCAGGTACGGTTGCTGGCGCTGGAAGTACTGCTGCAGGTCTTCGGCCATGAAGCTCAGTTGTCGCGGTGACAAACCGAGCCGACTGGCCGCCGGGCGCAAGTTAGTGGAGGCTTTGTTGGCCGGCTGCTCGCGCACCAGGGAGGCGTATTCGTTGACGCGCCAGATCAAACCGTCACGCACGGTGATTGCTTCGCTGGAGCGGAACGACACCAACCCCTCGGTGCCGCGCAACGTCATCTGGTATTGAATGAATGCCGTATTGCCGTCCAGTCGGATTCGGTCCGAGTGCTCCAGCGCTTCGCCAGGATTGCGCGGCATGCTGTCACGCACGTACTCGCGCAACTCATCCAGCCCCATCACCCGGTTCTGGAAAAAGTCGCTGTACTGGATGTCCGGGTGATAAAGGGCCATGACGCCGTCCAGGTCCCGGTGTTTCCAGCACAGGTGGTAGCGCATGACCGTTTCGCCCGTGGCCTGGGTTTGCAGCGGGCCATCATCATCGGCGTGCATAAAGGGCTCGGCGAAAAAAAACCGAGCTTGCCCAAGTTCCGCGCCGGCTTCAATGGCCAATCGGTACTGGCGTTTTGGCGATAACGGGGCGTGACGTGACCCATATCAAAAAAAATTGAACCAATCGCCAAACGGACTGAAAAAATCCACATGGTTTTCACATCTGGATGCTACTTTTAAAGGCATCCACCGGTTGAACCAATGAAGGTTCTACCCCTCCTCACATGAGCAAAAGGAAGCGCTCGATGACTAAGGCGGGCAACACATGAACAAAGGGATATTCAGCAAGGTCACTTTTCCCAACGCCTGCCAGCTGATGCGCTGGCATTTTCATCCCATGGGTTTCGAGGCGAGCATGGACGCGCCGGGCAGCATGATTGCCCGTCTGTTTGACCGTGCCAGTGGCGAAACCATGATCGCCATCGCCGGCATTCCCTGCGCGACCGTGATGAATGCGGCAGATGTAGAACGAATAATCGAAGCGGTGGAGGATGAGTTGGAAGCGTTCATTCCGCCGGTTTCACTCAGGAGTTATGCCTGAGGTCTTGCCGCACAGTAAAAAGCCCACAGGATGTGGGCTTTTTTGTGGGTGATGTTCCGTCCTGAATAAGGTTTACACCTTCTGACTTCTCATCAGGAAGGTGCAATGGATACGGGCATAAAACGCAGTCAACGCGATTACACGCTGACTTTTAAATTGTCGGTTGTCGATCAGGTCGAAAAAGGCGAGTTGAGTTATAAAGAGGCTCAACGGCGCTACGGGATTCAGGGTCGGTCGACGGTGTTGGTCTGGCTACGCAAGCATGGTCGACAGGACTGGAGCCAAGGCGCTTCCATTCGCTCCCAGAGGGTCCGACCGATGGACGAGCCTACTTTGCCATTAACTCCCGAGCAGAGAATTAAGGAGCTTGAGGAGCAGTTGGCGCTGGCGAATCAGAAAGCCAAATTCTTTGAAGACGTGGTCGATGTCCTGAAGAACGACTACGGCGTATCCGTTGTAAAAAAGCGGCCCGGCAAGTCGTTGCGCAAACCCAAACCCTGAGTGTCAGCAGGGCTTGCCAGTTTATGGGGATCAGTCGCCAAGCCTTTTACAAACGCGAACGGGTCTATCGAGCTCGGCTCGAGCAGGATCAGAAACTCATGCAGTTTGTGCAGGAGATCCGCGTACGCCAACCCTGCTTAGGCACACGCAAACTGCACTCATTGATGCATGAAAAGCGTGATAAGCCAGAGCTGCACGTTGGCCGGGATCGTTTGTTTGAGGTTTTACGCGAACATCGGCAGTTGGTTCGCAGGAAACGGGCCTACCACAAGACGACCGACAGCCATCATCACTTTCACTGCCATCCCAATCTACTGAAGCCTGGCCCGCAGCAAGTCGCCGCATCCGGTCCGGAACAGGTCTGGGTGGCGGATATTACTTACCTCTCCACCCAACGCGATGATCCGGTCTACCTAAGCCTGGTGACGGATGATTTCTCGAGAAAAATTGTCGGTTATCACGTGCACGGCAGCCTGCATGCCGACTCGGTAGCCCAGGCCTTGCGCATGGCGCTGAAGACGCGTCGAACACGGCAGAAACTGGTCCATCACTCGGATCGAGGTGTGCAGTATTGCTCAGGGCTTTACCAAAAGATCCATGCCAAACACGGCATTACATGCTCGATGACCGATGGTTACGATTGCTATCAAAACGCCAAGGCAGAGCGGGTTAACGGCATCTTGAAAACCGAACTCTTGCTCCACCGTCCGAAAGACTTGGCACAAGCGGAGCAGATGGTGCGGGAGGCAATACTGATCTACAACCAGGAACGCCCACACCTGTCCTTGAAATACAAAACGCCCGATGCGGTGCATCGGGCGTTAGGGTGAAATAGGTGTAAACCTATTTCAGGACTAGACATGAAAAGATTGTGCGGTAGCGCCTACGGGACTGTCGCCGCTTTCTGACCTTGTCGATGATCTGCAAAGAACGCCTTGCCCTGACCCACCTTGTCAGACGCTTTGGGCAGATTGACGGCCTGGTTATCCTGACCATCGACGTACCAATAACAATGACTCACCGCCCGGGTAATACCGACATAAGCCAGCCGCAGAATCTCGTCTTTCTGCGCGCTGTCATACGGCTCGCTATCGCCAGCTTTCCCAAGCCCGGCCATGCGATACACCTGGTTCTTGTACGGCGAACTGGTGAGATGCTGGCAATCACCCAACAGGAATACCGCGTCGGCTTGCAAGCCTTTGGCGCTGTGATAAGTCAGTTGTTTAAGCCGTCGCGCTTCGTACGGCAAGCTAGAATCAACATTAACTACAGACTGAATATGCTGCTCAATCAATAACTTATCGCTGCTTTTTCGATAAAGCATCAAGATTGAATCGCCCTTTCTATAGTGCTCCATCAGCCGCTGCGCCATGCCCTGATCATCGCGATCCAGTACGTTGACTGGCTGCAGTGGCTTGGGCTCCCCGCTGGCCTTGGCCTTCTTGCCCGGGATGGCCGGCGCGGCGCGCACGATGTGTTCGGCCGCATCGATGATGTGCTGGTGGCTGCGGTAGTTGTCGCTGAGCATCACCCGGGTCGTGCTCGGCGACGGGAATTCCTTGTTGAACTCCATGAAATACGTCGGCGAGCTACCGCGCCAGCCATAAATCGACTGCCAATCATCGCCCACGCAGAGCAGCGAGGACCGCTGCGCGCCGCGCCCGACATGCATCGCCGGGCCGCGACTGCGGATCTCTGCCAGGCTGGCGCGAATCCACGATACGATCTGCGGCGATACGTCCTGAAACTCATCGATCATCAGGTGTGAAAGCGGCCTGAGCAGCTCATCGCTCAACAGCTTGAGATTCTCCGGCGAGTGTTCGCTGAACAGGGCGAACATACGGTTGTAAGTCATCACGGGCGGCTTTTGATCGAGCAAGTGATCTTCCAGTGCATGCCAGAACAGGCTCAGTGCCTCGAAGAAAAACCGGTCAGGGTCGTCCTTGGCAAAATTCATCCGGCCCACGGCGTCCGGAACGTCGAGGCCCAGATTCTCGATAAACCCGGCGGCGGCGACAAAACTGTCCAGTAACGGGGCGGACGCCAGTTCACCCTTGACCTTGTAATCGAAACCTGGCCCGGCGCTGGCATCCCCTGCCAGCGAGGCCAAAACACGTTTTGACGAATCGTAACTATCCAGCCATATCAATGGCTTACGACAGAAAGCTTGAAACAGGGTGCGTTTGACCGCCCATTCGGCGCGAACCGTCAGCTTGGCATTCGGGCGGCTGACCTGGGGGGTTTCCCGAGGATCGAAACCCAGCACCACCCAAGCATCCAGAGACGGAATATAGCCATGACAATGGAATGTCGAACCGTTGATATCGAACGTCTGGCGGTTGGGCTCGATGCCCTTGATCGGCCAGGCACCGGCGCGAAACCACAGGTCCTCTATCGTGTCGCAGAGCTCTTCGTCGCGCTTGGCCGCCAGTTCCGTCACGGCCATGCGTTTCTGCACATCCGGGTGATCGCGCTCCAGCTCCTTGAGCTGCAACGCGTGGCGGGACAACGGCTGGATCAGTTCGCGGAATCGCTCATTGCGGGTAAACAGGCTGTGGTAACAGGCGTTGAGTTGCTGGCGTTGGGCGTCGTTGATGCGCAGATCGAACGGATTGCTGTCGGCCTCGTCGTCGCCGTTTTGCGCACGATGGCTGAGGTTTTCGAAGGCTTGCAGGCGTTCGAACCCCGGCAAGCTGCGGACCATCGGCAAAATCCGCGAATGGAAGGTGCGCACCAAGTCCCGCGCCTCTTTGAGGCTGAGCGCCCGGCCCCACAGCGCAAACAGTTCGATCAGTTTATTAATGAAGTCTTTACGCGACTCCCGGGTGAAGGTCACCACGGTCATTGAGCCGAGTTCGAAGCCCAGGTAGTGGGTCAGCAACAGAATGCGCAGCACCAGCGTCGTCGACTTGCCCGCGCCTGCACCGGCGATCACCGAGGTGGATGGGGTATCGCTGAAGATCATCTTCCATTGCGCGAGGCTGGGCTGTGCCTGCGCTGGCAGCCAGCGCGCAACGTCGGCCTTCATGCGTTTCTTGATCTCGGCCGTTAATGGCAGGCGCCAATCGTCGAACAGGTTGTCATCGACATTCGGTGGCCGATGCTCGGTGGAGCGCGAATCGCGGATCAGCAGCACCTGACGGCCTTCTTCCAACCCCTCAGCCTTGCCCTCCTTGAACCCGTAATCCACCCCGGCGCTGTGCCCGCTGCGGAAGCCATCGGCTTGCCCGTGCAGCCATGAAGCACGGTGTTGCGCGCGCATTTGGGTCAAGCCATAGCCAAAAAACCGCGCGGCCAGGCGCTTGAGCAACGGCATCTCGGCCAGAGGACGAAGTTCGGGGGGAAGATCGGGGGTGTGTTGCGGCACGCGGACGGACTCCAGGGTGTGAGGCTGTTGGGGGCTATGGTGTCTGCATTTGCCGTTGAGTTCTAGTGAAATGCTTACAGGTCATTGGCTTAAGCGATGAAGTGAAGGCTGGATGAGAATGTTTCGAGGTTATTTAGCATCAACTAAATCGATTGTTTTGAGGCACTTTTTACGCTTTTTATCGATTATCGCCTGATAGATGATGCACGCCATCAACCACCGGTTCTTGTTTCGTGGTCCAGGCGCACTGCCCCATGACGAACCTTTCAGGAGACGATCATGCTTGAACTCAGACCTTTCAACACCTTGGGCGGCGCCCACCATGGCTGGTTGGATGCCCATCACCATTTTTCGTTCGCCGAGTACCACGACCCCAAACGCATGAACTGGGGCAACCTGCGGGTCTGGAACGACGATGTGATCGCTCCCGGCACCGGCTTCCCCCAACATCCGCACCGCGACATGGAAATCATCACTTATGTGCGTGAAGGTGCGATTACCCACCAGGACAACCTCGGCAACAAGGGCCGCACCGAAGCGGGCGACGTGCAAGTCATGAGCGCCGGCACCGGGATTGCCCACAGCGAATACAACCTGGAAGCCACCGAAACCCGGATCTTCCAGATCTGGATCATCCCCAACGAGGCCGGTTCGGCGCCGTCGTGGGGCGCCAAGCCTTTCCCCAAAGGCCAGCGCGAAGGTTTCGTGACCCTGGCCAGTGGCAAGTCCGGTGACGATCAGAGCCTGCGGATTCGCGCTGATGCGCGGTTGGTGGCGGCTAATCTGAAAGCCGGGGAATCGGCGGAGTATCGTCTGGACAATGGGCGCCGTGCTTATCTGGTTCCGGCTACGGGTGTGATTGAAGTCAACGGCTTGCGGGCCCAAGCTCGAGACGGTGTCGCGGTTGCCGATGAGCAGGTGTTGCGAGTGACGGCGATTGAGGACAGTGAAATCGTGTTGGTGGATCTGGCTTGATCGAGTAAATCGCAGACAAAAAAGGGGCGACCGTAATGGTCGCCCCTTTTCTATGTGTGTATTGCATGTGGCGAGGGGGCTTGCCCCCGTTCGGCTGCGCAGCAGTCGCAAACCGGTGAATGCGGACGATCTGAAATAACGCATTCGCCTGTTTTGGGGTTGCTTCGCAACCCAACGGGGGCAAGCCCCCTCGCCACAGGGTTCCTCAATCACTTCGCCGAGATTGCGCCATCCACCAGCGTCTGGGCCTCAGCCACCAACTGCTTGAGGTGTTCGTCGCTGACAAAGCTTTCCGCGTAGATCTTGTAGATGTCTTCGGTACCCGACGGACGCGCCGCGAACCAGCCGTTCTCGGTCATGACTTTCAAGCCGCCGATGGCCTGGTCGTTGCCCGGCGCATGGCTGAGGATGCTCTGGATCGCTTCGCCGGCCAGTTGGGTCGAGGTGACTTGATCCGGGGACAGTTTGCTCAGCAGCGCTTTCTGCTCAGGATTGGCCTTGGCATCGACCCGCACCGAGAACGGTTCGCCCAGTTCATCGGTCAGGGCGCGGTAGGCCTGGCTTGGGTCGCGACCGGTGCGCGCGGTCATTTCTGCCGCCAGCAGGGCCGGGATCAGGCCATCCTTGTCGGTGCTCCAGACGCCGCCATCCTTGCGCAGGAACGAGGCACCGGCGCTCTCTTCGCCACCGAAGCCCAGGGAGCCGTCGAACAAGCCATCGGCAAACCATTTGAAGCCGACCGGCACTTCGTACAGGCGACGACCCAGGCGCTTGGCCACACGATCGATCAGGCCGCTACTGACCACGGTTTTACCCACGGCGGCATCGGCACGCCACTGTGGACGGTTCTGGAACAGGTAGTCGATGGACACGGCGAGGTAGTTGTTCGGTGCCAACAGGCCACCGGACGGGGTGACGATGCCATGACGGTCATGATCCGGGTCACAGCCGAAGGCCACGTCGAAGCGATCTTTCAGACCGATCAAACCTTGCATGGCGTGGGTGGACGATGGGTCCATACGGATCTGCCCGTCCCAATCGACGGTCATGAAACGGAACGTCGGATCGACCTGGGTGTTGACCACTTCCAGATCGAGGCGGTAATGCTCGGCAATCGCCGACCAGTAACGCACCCCTGCTCCGCCCAGCGGATCGACACCCAGATGCAGCTTGGCATCGCGAATGGCGTCGAAGTCGATCACGTTGATCAGATCGGCGACATAGGTATTGAGGTAGTCGTGACGATGGGTGGTGCTGGCCTTCAACGCCTGTTCGTAGCTGATGCGCTTGACGCCGGCCAGTTTGTTGCCGAGCAACTCGTTGGCCTTGGCTTCGATCCACTTGGTGATATGGGTATCGGCCGGGCCGCCGTTGGTAGGGTTGTATTTGTAGCCGCCGCTTTGTGGCGGGTTATGGGATGGCGTAATGACGATACCGTCCGCCAGGCCCGAGGTACGGCCGCGGTTGTAGCAGAGAATCGCATGGGAAATGGCCGGGGTCGGCGTGTACTCGTCGCCTTCGGCGATCATCACGGTGACGCCGTTGGCCGCCAGCACTTCGAGGGCGCTCGCACCGGCCGGCGTCGACAGCGCATGGGTGTCGATACCGACAAACAGTGGGCCATCGATGCCCTGGGCCTCACGGTACAGGCAGATAGCCTGGCTGATCGCCAGAACGTGCCATTCGTTGAAACTCAAGTCGAACGAGCTGCCTCGGTGACCGGACGTGCCGAAGGCTACGCGCTGGGTAGAGATGGCGGCATCAGGCTGGCCGGTGTAGTAGGCCGTAACCAGTCGCGGGATGTCGACCAACAATTCTGCCGGTGCCGGTTTGCCCGCAAAAGGACTGATTGTCATGCAAAACCTCTAGATAGAGTGGCTCAGGAATTGGAACGCAGTTTACTGGCAGTTTGACCGCAACGCGATGGTAACGATCCGAGCCATGGACGACGTTTTTTAACCTGGCTCAATCGACCGACTCCAGACGCAACGCATCCCCCAGCAAACCCAGGGCGGTTCCCAGATCATGATCACCACTAAACGTATGGCTCAGGCGCAAGTGCTGACCATACAGGCCTTGCAGGCTGAACAACTCTCCCGGCGCAATCACCACCTGCTGCTTGAGCAAGCGCTGGAACACCCGGCGCACATCGACCTGGCGCAACGAGCGCGCCCAGATCGTCGCCCCACCCTGCGGCTCCACCAGTTGCAAGGCATCGCCCAGGCGCTCGTGCAAGAGTTGGGTCATCTGCACCTGGCGCTCCTTGAGCAAGCGCCTCAGCACTTGCAGATGCTGATCGATACGTCCACTGCTGTACAGGCGTGCGATGGCCTTCTGGCGGATCGGCGACAAGCGAAAAGCGCGCAGCAAAAAATGCCGCTGCAATTCATTCCCCAGGAGCCGCGAGAGCAGATAGCCATAAGGCGCTTCGGGGCCGATGAGTTTCTCGAAGGAAGAAAACACGATCAGTCGGTCAGGATCCAGAAGGTCGCGAAATCTCGGGCCGTCGGACTCGAAACCGAGTTCACCGTAACAGTCGTTTTCCAGCACCCAGCTGCCATGCTGCGCCAACAGGTCGGCGATGGACTGGCGATTGTCGTCGGGAATCTGGCTGCCTCGGGGCATGCTCATCCCGGACGACAGCACGACCAGCCGCACCGGGCGGGCCTCCAGCACTTCCTTGAGTTGCTCCAGGTCCAGTGAGCCGCAGGCTCGCAACGGCAACTCGACCACCCGTACACCCGCCGCCTCGAACAACCGCAGGATGACCCAATCGCACGGCGACTCGATTACCACGGTCGCATCCTTGAGTCGCAGGACCGCGATCAGTATTTCCAGAACCCCACGCAGGTCGGCGCCGATGTACACCTCATCGGCATGCCAGCAACGCGCCGGCGACGTGGTGTAGCGCGCCGCGAGGGCCGTGCGCAGTTCCAGCTCGCCGCAGGGTTGCGCAGCCGATGCCGGTTGACGCGGATATTGACGCAGCAGCTCGCGCTCCAACATCAGCAAAGGGCTGTCCAGTGGCTGCAACAAGGCCGGCTCGTCGGTGCTCAACACCAGCATTTCCGGACGCCGGGCATTGGCATAAACGCACTCAAGCAGATCATTACCGCTGGTCTGCGGGCCAATGGCGGTGACCGGCAGGGAGTAATAGCCGGACTTGGCCACCGAGTAGACCCGGCCCTCCTTCTCTAGCAGCGAATACGCGTACTGGATGGTCGAGATCGACACATTAAGGCGCACCGCCAACTGCCTCAACGAGGGCAGACGGATGGGCGTACCGCCATCCGACTTATGGGTCAAGTGCGTCAAGTACCGGTAAACCGCCTGGTAAGCAAAATCGGTTTCTCTGGGTCCTTTCATCGGTAATGGCCAGGCACGGTGCGAGCAGGTGCATGAGCGGTTGTGGATCGCGGCAGCCCTTGCACCGTCAATGCCCCGCGGACAGTTCGCCAACCACGGCAGCGTCATCGTTGCGCGGTTCTTCGACGCCGTTGTCGGCCTCAACCACCACCGGCTTCATGCGATACAACGTGCCGATCAGGCTGACCGGCAAGCCGCTGACATCGACCATCCACTGCACCACTTGTTCCGGCACCTGATAACCCTGCATCGCCTTGTGCAATTCCGGCATTGCCACCAGCATGCCGGGGTGGCAACTGCGCAGGAAGTGCTCCAGCCCCGCGCCACGGTCGATGAACGGCGAAAACAGCAGGCATACCAGCTGGGCCTCGGTCAGTCCGAGGGTTTTGTGCGCCTCGGCCGTCGCCAGCAGGCGCTGTTCGGCCTCGGTGGCCGGGTTACCGAATGCCTCCAGGGCCAGCTCGCAAATACGTTCCGGCACCTGCTTGCGACGCATCATCACCAAAGCGCGCTGCAAATATTCGGCGACCCCGGTTTCGTAGCTTCGGCCCGACACAAAGCACGCTTGCAGCCCCCGCAAGTGCGCCGCAATCCCAGGGCTGACATAGTCGTTGTCGCTCAGGTGCGCCGCCATTTCGTCGGGGCGGACACCCAGGAATTCGGTGAGCAGAGGCCAGCGTTCTTCCAGTTTGCCGACGACCATGTCGTGAATATCGAGACTAGTGGTCCGGCGGCAGGCTTCAAATCGGCCCGCCGGGCGCCAGGTTGCGTACCCATGGCCGAAATAGAACTCGCGGTAATAGTCGCTGCCCAGCTCATCAAGCATGGCAAACAACACCTCGAAGCCAGCGGATGTGCAGTTCAGGGTCCCGAGGCCGGCCTTTTGCGCCGCACGCTTCAATCCTTCGAGAAACTGTCTCTGCTGGCGAGGCGTTTCGCTGCTGATCAAGGCATCGACGCCGCTGTCCCAGCGCGCAATTTGCCCGTAGAACTCGCCAGTGGTCAGGTAGCCGTCATCCCATAGGTCGAGCGGACCGTCACAGGTCCGGCAATGGCCGACCATCAATTGATTGAGCCGATTCGACTCGCGCCCGGCCTCGGAGATGGGGGCCAAGTGGTCGAATGGCAGGACTTCACGGTTATCCACCATCAACAATTCGACCCGAGGATCGTCATAGAGGAACAATGCCGCGTTGCTGCGGTGGATATTGTCCAGCGCCGTCGAGCCGGTCCCGTTCAGGCGCAAGGTCGCCACCCGCAACTGGAAGGTCGCCGGTGCACGGCTGGCGATACTCAGTTGTGCGGCACGCAGCAATGCCAGGGTGTAGCAACTGTCCAGTGTCCCGGACTGAATCGACATCACCTTGAAATCGCCAATTCGCTCCATCCCCCCGGCGGCCACCACCAGGCGCTGAATCATAAGCTGCAATGCAGTGCGCTCGGCGCGAGAGAAAAAACTCAGCAGCCTTTGCAGTACTTGCTGATAAACATAGTTCATTGCCTGATCGTGGATTGTAGTCATCAGTGTTTTACCTGGTATTCGGAAGTTCAATGTCACGCAAACAGTGATAAACACTGCGCGACCGATTCTCGGTGATGAAGTGCAGCAATCCTTTCATAAAATGCTAGCACTCGAATGTGAGTAATTATTTGAAATGGTTTGTACTCTGCCTATACCCAGGCGACAGCCACCTCCTCGCAAAGCCCCAGCGGGCAAGGTCCTTGAGATTTAAACTGACCTCCTAGGAAACTTCCGACAACGTCCCACAGACATTGAGTACAAAAAATAGAGAAAGAAGTTACTGATATATTTTTGATAGTTGCCCACTGCAACACCGGCCCATCGCCTGCAACCAATATGCACGAATTAATATCAATCGAACGCCCACCCATGACTCGTTCCTTGAGATGAAAGTAATCATTCAATTATCAGGGCTTATATGATGATTAGAAGATACAGATCGAAAGCAAAAACCGGTTCAGTTGCTCAAATGCACCGTTCAGAAACGACGATGCCCTCGGCGCGGGGAGCACCGAGGGCATCGGGGGACTGCTTGAAGGGTGTTACGCGGGCTCGACCTGAAGGGCGACCCGTTCGCGGCATGGGCATTCGTCCATGTAGCGGTGGGCTTCGACAAACTCGGCAAACGGGAAGACCCGAGTCTTGAGCGGCAACAGCACGCGGTCGGCGGTCAACTGGTTGATATCGCGCAACGCTCGTTGCAACGCCACCTGATCCTGAACAATGCCCAACTCCGGCTTACCGGTGAAGTTGCCGATGCAGTGTACGAAGAACTGAATGTTCTTCTGGAACGCCGCACAGGCCGGGAATGGCGTCTGGTTGCCCCCTTGCAGGCCATAAAGCACCAGGCTGCCACGGGGTGCGAGCACGTCACCGAGTAGCGACATCTGTGGCCCGCCGAGGCCGTCGAATACCACATCGACCCCGCGGTTGTCCGTGATTTTGTTGATTTGCATAAGCAGATCCTGTTCTTCGGTGACGATGACTTTCTCGGCACCGAGGGACAGCAGGTTTTCACGTTCTTCCGCGGTCTTGGTCGCGGCAATCACCCGTATACCCAGGGCTTTGCCCAGTTGCACGAAGGAAGGCCCTGCGCAATGGCTTGCGTCGGTCACCAGGGCGAATTGCCCCGGCTTGACTCGCGCCAGGTCGACGTAGGCAAAGTAGGCGATCAACAGCGGCGTGTAATGCACGCTGGCTTCGATCGGGCTGAGCACGTCCGGGTAGCGGGTCAGTGCCGAGCGCGGCAGGACAATCTGTTCGCCGTAGACCGGATAATCGTTAGGGCTTTCGGCCGGGAAGCTGGCGACCTTGTCACCTACTGCCAGATCGTCGACACCATCGCCAATCGCCGTCACGACGCCGGCCATTTCATGGCCAAGGCCTGAAGGTAGACGAGCGTGGGACGACGCCAGGTTCTGGCGCCAGAGAATGTCGTACCAGCTAATGCCGATTGCTTCGACGCGCACCTGCACTTCACCTGGTGCAGGCAGAGCGGCCGCATGCTCTTCGCATTTGAGCACCTCGGCTGGACCAAACTTGTGAAAACGGATCGTGCGGGACATCGCAAACCTCGTCAAAGTAACCTCTAATGCCCTGAACTCTATCTGGGCTTTCTACCCAAGACCATCAGTGGCTATTAATAGTCGACATGCCTGTCATTGATTCCGCAGCGCCGGCGACATCATCAGATGCCGTAAAAACCGAAGCAGCCATTTAAGTAAAAAGTGAATTACACGGTGCAGAGTAGCAGCCTTTGCCCGTAAGATTCATGCCGGCCATTGTTCTCATATGGCCGCTCACGTCAAGTTTGCTGACTCTGCCAGGACTCCAGATGAATCGTAATGACCTGCGTCGTGTCGACCTGAACCTGTTGATCGTATTCGAAACACTGATGCACGAACGCAGCGTGACCCGCGCGGCGGAAAAACTGTTCCTTGGCCAGCCGGCCATCAGCGCGGCGTTGTCGCGCCTGCGCGGGCTGTTCGACGATCCGTTGTTCGTGCGCACCGGCCGCAGCATGGAGCCTTCCGCCCGGGCGGTGGAAATCTTCGCCCTGCTCTCCCCGGCCCTGGACTCGATTTCCACAGCGGTCAGCCGTGCGGCGGAATTCGACCCGGCCACCAGCACTGCGGTATTTCGTATCGGTCTGTCGGACGACGTCGAATTCGCCTTGCTGCCGATGCTGCTCAAACGCCTGCGCGCCGAATCACCGGGCATCGTCCTGGTGGTACGTCGGGCCAACTACATCCTGATGCCGAGCCTGCTGGCCTCCGGCGAGATCTCGATCGGCGTCAGCTACACCGCCGATTTGCCGGCCAACGCCAAGCGCAAAGTGCTTCGCCGCAGCATGCCGAAGCTGTTGCGGGCCGATACCGTGCCGGGGCCGCTGAGCCTGGATGACTTCTGTGCGCGTCCCCATGCGCTGGTGTCGTTCGCTGGCGATTTGAGCGGCTTTATAGATGAAGAACTCGAAAAACTCGGGCGCAAACGCCATGTTGTCCTGGCAGTGCCGCAGTTCAACGGGCTGAGCACCCTCATCAGCGGGACCGATATTGTCGCCACCGTGCCGGACTACACCGCTGAAGCCTTGACCGCAGCAGGCGGCGTGCGAGCGGAAGATCCGCCGTTGCCAGTGCGCACTTTTGAATTGCACATGGCCTGGCGCGGGTCGCAGGACAATGATCCGGGGGAGCGTTGGTTGCGGTCCAGGATTCAGATGTTTTTTGGCGATCCTGAGAGTCTATAGAAGCCGTCTGGCGGGCTGTTTATCTGATCATTTCTGCGTTCTCATAGAACATGGAGATCCATACACTTCCAGTGGATTGCTACGTTGGGGGCACATCGAGGGGCATTCTTTGGGTAGCTTGAAAAGGATGCCCCCAGGCTGAGGCTCGACAGCACACTCCTAGAAAGACTCGCATGCAGCTGGTACCAAATCGCCGCCGAGCGCTACGCAAGGAGTACATTTCCCCCTGCAATAGTTGCCATACGTTCCGCTTGTGACGTGCCGCCCCGGGGCGAAGCAGCCTGCGCTCTACGTATTTGCAGATATCCACCCCAGCCTGCCACGTGCGCTCGGCGGCAATCGCCAAACCAGGTTATCAGGATCTGAGGTCGGTGGTGTTAATCACTGCAGTAGTCACCGGTTTTGTTGCTGTCGCGATGCCCAATCCATCGCCAAAGAGTTGTTGTAGCGTGTCCTCGTCCATAGTCCCTGCATCTAGGTGCCGAATTGCTTCAGCCATCACTGCTGACTTAGCGAGAATTAGGTAGCCCATCGATCTCTCGGCCATCCCATGCCTCGTAGAGCTGTCCTCAACGATAGCCAGCTTCAAGGCATCAATTACAGGAGGTGGCAACTCGAGCGGCCCCTCAACCGCCATTTTGATCCCTCGGTTGAGCAGGTTCAAAATCCGCTGCCCCTGCTCATCAATGATCATTCGAACGTGGTGAAGGCGCTCAGCGGTATTCATCTCTTGCGCTGCCAACAGTCGCGGAAGTAAGTCTCCGACAAGGCGAGCCATGTGTATATCCCGGTGCTCACGCAAGATCTCTGTTACAGGATTGGGCTTTTCCTGGTTTACCATTTGCTGCAGGTACTTTCGACCGTCCTCACATGGTGGGACGTTCAACGGCGAGCCGCCATGTATTTCAAGCACATCCTTATTGAGCCCAGGCCGCTGCGCTAATGGATCTATCAAGATTGTAATGCGTTTTTCGGCACCTGGAGGTGATACGCCTAGATCTACGGCAAGGCAAAGGTGTTTGAAGAGCGTGATGAGGCCAGTAGCCTGTCCCGTTGCTCCCGATATCTCAATCACGATTGAATGAACGTGTGGGAACGAGCTATCGGAAGGCACCGTAACGCGGGATGGATCTACCCACCAAACCCGATCACCTATCAACTCTTCGCCGAGGATGCATTTTTTGATTGAGGACAGTGCACCATGACGCGACACATCTGGAAAGTAATGCGATAGGAGAGTGAGCGCCACGTAGGCCAAAGCACATCGAAACTCATCGGAACCAAACTCTAAGCGCTGGTTCATTGCCGTCGGGAAATACTCAGTCCGAGACTCACCCGTGACGGCAGATAGGAATTCAAAGCCTTTCTTCTTCTGCTCCGTGATCCACCTATCTCGCTGTGGGATAGAGGCAAATGCCAAGACAGCTTCCTTACCCAAAATCGCTGGCGTCTGACTCAAAGGAGGTGGTGGAGCGACCTCGATGTTGTCATGTAGTGCCTGGAACCGCTGCCCATTTGGCTGAGCTATCTGATGTGGCTGAGGGGCATCGTAGTGATCGGATCGAACCCCTAGCGAGGCATTGAAATAGCTCAGCGCCTTCATCAACTCCTTTACGTGGTGGCCGAGACCTTCGTTGTGGTCTTCGCAGTAAATCCCTTTGTTCTTCCTCCGTCCTCCGAATGCGGCGGGGAACACGTGCTCTCGCGATCCCGCCGGGTTACCGCACATGATGCAGTCCAGTGCCATAGCTACGTATCTCATGTGGTTACGTACTGCGAAACTATACGAATTTCACCTAGGAATCCATTTGCAACAAGTAGATTTTCGACCTACTGACCACGCTTTGTTTGAAGTCATCGGCAGGCGCTAAAGCGGCAGACAGCAGACCGCAATGTGCAGTATTTGCACATTGCTGAGCTAATTACTCAAGATCGCATTCGGTTGCCAATGCAGAAGGCTAGTGAGATCGAGCCGTTAGCTGTTGCCGCATACATGGTGCGCAAGACGTATTTACCATGCGCTTACCAATGAAATAGACCGGCATCGCATTTTTCTCGATAGAGGTGAGTCGGGACGAAGGCGCTGAAGAAATCCGCTGGCTCACCCTACTGAACCTAAGGGTTTATCTTTCGGGTGACATCAAGCTTACGATGCATCAGCGATACCATCGTGAGAATGTCGAGGGCGTCCTGCTCGGACATAGGCCAATCTATCTTCGTCGCATGCGCCAAAGGATTGCGGACGGCGCCGAACAGTCCGATTAGCAGATTCGCAAATCCCTTCTGCTCACTTTTCTCAGACTCGGTGGCCAGGGGGCCCAAGGCAAGCATTGGGCTTTGCCCAAGGAAAGCCTTTGTCACCAAATCGGCGCCATCACCATTCAAGCCCGAAAGATTTCGGATTCGTGCCGCAATCCCCTTTTTAGCCTCAAATACGGCGTGGAAGTAATTCTCGCTCAACAGTTCTGCCCTACAATATTTCAAAACCTCCTCATGTACTGCTCGGGCTTCTAGCGAAGCTTTGAGCCGGCCTACACGGGCACGGGCCACATCCAGTGTGGTTGCCTTGTCCGCACGCCCGACCTTTCCATCATCGCGCACATAGAATCCCGAGAATGCTAGGACAACGTTGAGCTCATCCCTGCGCCAAATAAAGGCCTCACGATCCCGGGCGTAGCTCACAGGATTCATAGCGCTGTTGATGAAAAGAATGAGATGATTCCCGACCTGATGCTGGTTTTGCATTTGTGCCAAAGCGTTGAACAAGCGCTTCCACTTGGTGTTGTTGGCGTCGGCGTCCGGAACGCGAATGTCTTGGAGGAGATATCCAATTTGAGTGCCGCTCAAGCCACGTTCCGTATCAGCCAGAACATGACATGCAGCTTCTAGGTGTTGCGAACTAAAAGGTGGGATGCGGGTACTCAAAGCCAATCTCCATCGGTAAACACTAGAGTGCCGCTCGAGCAGCTGGGAAAAATAGCCCATAGGCCAATGTGTCGAATGAGAGAGCGCGCGAGGTGCTAGCCCTCAATATCCGATCTGAGGTTTTCCTCCAGATGCTCAACTCTGGATGTGCCCGGAATTGGGAACATGACCGGCGAATAGTTCAGAAGCCATTTCAAGGCATGGGTTGCCGAGGCGGACTGGCCTCGAACCTCACCGGTTGAAAAATACCTTCCGGCGCTCAGAGGCGCGTAGGGAATGAACGCTATTTCGTTCTGCTCACACCAGCGGATTACATCCTCGGACTGGTTATCCAGGATGCTAAATTGATTCTGAACCGCGGCGATGGGTGCAATCGCAATCGCCTGGGTGATTTGAGGAATATCAACTTTCGACAAGCCCAGGCATTTGATCTTCCCTTCTTGTCGCATCTGCTCAAGCTCCCCGACCTGGTCAGCCAAGGGGACATTTGGATCGACACGGTGCAAGTAATACAGATCTATCGCTTCGACGTTGAGCTGCCTGAGGCTCATCTCAACGCACTGGCGCAAATACGCTGGAACGCCGCATGGCGTCCACTTGCCGGGACCTTGACGGGTGAAGCCACCTTTAGTTGCAATGATCAGGTCGTCGGCATAGGGAAACAACGCTTTACGAATTAGCCCCTCGGCCACATTTGGCCCATAGGCGTCAGCGGTATCGATGTGTTGCACGCCCAACTCCACCGCTTTACGCAGGAGCTGGACGGCTTCAGCTTCGGAAGCAGGCGGGCCCCAGATGCCCAGCCCCGTGAGCCTCATGGTGCCAAATCCGAGGCGCCTCACCTGCTTTCCTGCCAAGAGTCCCGTACGGGGGCCGGTCATAAGTGCTCCAACTTTTGAAGGATTTCGATGTGTAAGCTATCGAGAAGAACATCTCGTATGTCAGGAAAAAGCATCTGATGCTGGATCCCGAAGTCGTTCAAAATCTGATGCAAATGGCTGTCGACGGACGCCCTGAAAGGCAAGTTGGTATCGCGTCCTGGGCCGAGAGCAATGGAGCTATCAAGCCTGGTCGCAACGATCATCGAGTAGCCAGGAAGTTGGCTGGTGATTAATGATTTGACCGCATCTACCTGGTGCATCGGTGCAGATGTACCTCGATGCTCGACTGCGGCATTCCAATACGCCACGGCATCCATGATCGGTCGATCGACCAATATCACCTCGACTGTGTCAGCCGCTGCTCGTTGCGCCTCAAGCGTACGGTCGATAAACCACATCGTGGAGTCGTAGGTATGCTGAGTGAGCAGCGGGATACCTTGCTGTACCGCAAGCTTCCCGAACGATGGGATGGTAGCAACGCAGATGCCTTTGCACTCAAGTGAAACTTTGAGCGCTTCACAGAAGGTGGACTTCCCCGTGGAGTGGGTTCCAGTGACACCTAAAACAACAGGCTTCACCATAGGCTTCCTTGTTCCGGGGGAGGCGACTGCTCGTAAGGTTGCGTTTTGAGCTGCGCGATTTTGCAGATGTCCTGCCAAGTGCTGGCAGCTGACTTTTCGATGAGATGATCAAGCAATAAGGCCGTCGCATAAGCATCATCTGCTGCCCGGTGGAGCTGGTCGGCGACCTTGTCGCGCAGCCCTGTGTCAATGAGCAATGACTCAAGCCGATGGCTCTTGGCGTTAGGGTAGACGTGACGAGCAAGTTTCAAAGTGTCGATGACCCCCACTGGCGACCATTCGGGTAGGTGACGCTTCATCACGCCATAGTCGACCGACGCATTGTGCGCGACGAACCATCGGCTCTGCAGGTGCTGCTCGACGTCATCCATGATCTCAGCCCAGGATGGGCAATTTTCCAGCTCCGCGTTTTTAATACCGTGGATTCGCTGGGCCTGCCAAGTGATCCGATGGACGGGCTTGATTAACCAAGACAAAATCTCGCGGTTTTCCGTCGGTGGAAATGAGGCGATTCCCACCTCGACCAAGTCGGGTGGCGTATGCCCATTGCCCTCAACGTCTACGATGATGATTGGTTCAGAGGGCCAGGCGAAGTCTGTTTTTAGCATCAGAGATTCCTTGTAGCCTCGGCGCGGCCATGGCGCGCGTAGTGATGGGGTTTATCAGCGTCGTGCACCTGATAGCGTAGTGAGTGCTGTAAATAGTAACGACGCTGTTCATCCAGGCCACGAACGACAATCGCACGGTCGTTCACCTGCGGGTCTTCCACAGCACCCAGCTCGTGGCACATTCGATTGAGAATCTGCTGATCTGGCTTCTTCCATGCCGCCTTGCAGATGGAGAATTGGAAGCTAGGGCAGGTATCGCATAGTTCGGTGATACCGAAGTGTCCGTTGTAATCGGGTTGCGCATGCGCAAAGGCAACTCCGCAAGAGGTTTTGTGGAAGATCGGCGTCACCTTATTCTGTTCCCCATACAATCTGAGCAACCTATGCTCATCTTCCAGCGGGAGTAGTTTTCGTCTTGCCGTCATTTTGTAAGGTTCAGGGATTCCTTGGCTCTGGTAAAACTCGGCTATTTCCTTTCGATAGAACAGCCCGCTAAATACGGTCGCATGGGCATGGTTGGCCAGCGCCGCGGCCTTTGCAATGTGTTCAAACGAGTCGTTTAGCCCTGGAACGATTGGGCGCCAATACAACACCACTTTGTAGTGACTGGCATGGCGGAACAGCATCTTCAGACTGTTGGCAGCGATCGAAGACTTGATGGGCTCTACCTTCGGATCATCAATTCCTGAGTACGTAACCAGCACTGTCAGCTTGATATTTCTGAGCGTATTGAAGCGCTCGCAATCGTCCTGAGATACACGCCATCGAGTGATCACAAGCACATTGTTGGTCAGCCCGGCCTCATCAAGCATACGCAGCAGATTATGGGTATGACTCTTGACCTCGGGGAGCATCGGGTCGGTGGCCCGGTTGAACAACTGAATGGGTGTGATATGAGGCTGGAAATACCGGTGAGTGATAAATCGCTGGAAGGCTTCTTCATCGCTCATCAATGCTTGCGGCGTTCGCTGATCAAAATTTCCATAGAGATGACGAACGCAGTAGCTGCAATCGAGTGGACAGCCAATGATGTGATTCAAGCTCAGCCCGCTTTTGCGGTAACCGACAGGATCTACAAGGTTCGGGTTGGCGTTTTTTAACTGCGTCGAGTCGATGATTCTGACCTGGGATCTCACTGCGATTCTCCTTGCTTGCCATCGGTTCATCAGATGGAGTGAGCGCCCATTAAGGGTGCCTACCCGCCCATCCTTGGTTGGTAACAATAATGGCCAGATGATAGCTTGATTTCTGAGCTTGCGGGCAAGCCCAGCCGTATGGCTGAGCCAATAGTTTCGCTGCCCGCAGCATCCCCCGTTCAGGTGCCACAAGGATGTGATCCAAAACAACTGCGAAACCGTCAAAAACGCACTATGTTGTGTTAAGGCAAATCAAGAAGCACCACATAGTGTGGTTATTGCTTGATGCGCCCGCTGTCTACCGATGTATTTTCGTAAGATCCTTAACGCATGAAGGAGATTTCGTATGACAGATCGTCGCCCTATCAACAAAGACGTCAACGTTCCTAAACCAGGCGGTGGTGAGCAGCCGCGTTCTCGCAATCAAGATGGACAGATTCGAGATAAACGGAGTGATGCGGGCAAACCCCGCAAGTGACGTGTAACAAATTCAGCATAGGGCGCACACCCCTCTGCTGGTTTTTGACGTCCTACAGAATCACGCGATTTTCGCGTCTTTTGCACTACTGATACCTTCGAGCACCGGTCGCATCACCTCGGCTGTGTAACGCGGGAGAGGTATCTTGAAGCTACCATCGGGGTCGTCCAGGATTAGGCTGTAAATGACCTCAGAAATCTGGCAGATTTTAGATCCCTTCAATCGGTCATATTCATACTGCTTTTCCTCCTCAGCTATCACGATGGCAGACGGAATCCAGTTACCGGCGTGGGTGGCCCCCCTTAAAAACTCCTTTCTCAAACGATTTATCCTGAGAAGCTCTGATGACCAAAAACCTCTGTCCCTGCAAGCCCGAGTTTTCGGCCAATGGCTACTGTTTGGCCTGCGACGGTACCAAAATCAAGAATGCTAACAGAGAGAAAACGCTGAATAGCAATCTGCTCCGGCGCATTCCTAGCTGGGAGGAATACCTGAGCTTTGATGGCGCCCATTGCCACCAGCTATGGGCGAAGCTTGATGATCATTGGCGATGCCCGTGCTGCGAACGGACACGATACCAATTGCTACGTTGGACGATGCTTTACCCGAACAAACCGCATACGCGAGAAGGCTGGGCTGTAGGTCTCCATACTCACCATAACCATGGAATCGACCCTAACGTACGAAAACCGCTTCCTGGAGAACCTCATCGGATCACCACGTTTGCTCCCGTCATCATCTGCGAGCAATGCAACAGTGCTGACGGCACGGTTAAGAGACGCCTAGGCCTTCCACCTTCCTTTACATTTGCGCCACTTGAGATCCGTCAGTTCGTGTGGCCAACGCCTCACGGCAGGCACATCATTCATTACGAACGAGCCCAAATGATCTATCACCATGCCACGACTCGAGCACCGTTGTTTTTTGGCTGACAGGTTCAACTGAAGGGCATCCAATCAGCAGTCAAGCCAAACCAACGTCTGTACTTCGCAGCCAAGCTGCCCGTAAGATCGAAATCGCACTTTTCCGAGTAGGAGTGACCCTTTTGCCGAACGTGTTCTTTTCTTATTGCCATGCTGACGAGGCGCTGCGCGACCAGTTGGAAAAGCAGCTTTCGATGCTCAAGCGCCAAGGCGTCATTGAGACTTGGCACGACCGCAGAATCGAAGCAGGCCAAGAGATCGATGCCGCCATTGATGATCACATCAACAGCGACGAAATTATCCTGTTGCTGGTAAGCCCCGATTTCATCGCTTCCGACTATTGCTACAACATCGAGATGGCTCGCGCGATGGAGCGCCATGCCGCTAAAGAAGCGACTGTCATTCCTGTGATTCTTCGCCCATGCGATTGGCATCATGCCCCCTTCGGCAAGCTGCTTGGCACGCCCCAAGATGGTAAGCCAGTGACCCTTTGGCCTGATCGGGACGAAGCATTCTTGCAGGTTGCGAAGGAGGTTCGGAAGGCTGCCGAGCGACGCAGCCGTAGCCAACCGAACACTGCTCCGCGAGCTGAACGCAACGATTTCAATGGAGGTTCAGCGCCCTCCCTTATCGCCCCGGCTGGCCCTAGGTCGAGTAACCTTCGAATGACTAAGAGCTTCACCCAGCTGGACAAAGACCGCTTCTTGCTCGACAGCTTCGAGTACATCGCCCGCTATTTCGAGAACTCGTTGCTGGAGCTCCAAGCGCGCAACTCAGGGTATGAAGGGGTGTTCCGTCGGATAGATGCAAATCGCTTTTCTGCGAATATCTACAAGGACGGCCACGACGTTGCAAAAGCGGCAGTGTTCACCGGCGGCCAGATGGGCGCCGGTATCTACTACAGCCATGGAGACTCGTTTGGCGGCGGCTCGTACAACGAGGCACTCACCGTAAATACGGACGACCAATCCATGTACCTGAAGACCTTCGGCATGGCGTTCCACACTCGCCAAGACCAGAAGCTTTCTCAAGAAGGCGGTGCCGAGACGCTTTGGGGCCTTCTCATCGCACCGCTACAACGCAATCGGTAAATCATTGCTGGGTGCGAATTAGCCAGAACCTAGGGGGCCCCTGGCCTCGACGCTGCCCTTACTACAAAGAAGTAAGACTCACATAGAAGGTTCAGACCATGGAAGTAGTCCTGCTTGCCCACATCACATTTAACCGAATAAGCTCGGCCAGTGGTGGCGGAGGCTTTCAAAGCCAACGCCAGGTCAAGTTTTCCGCTGAGCTACCAGACACCGACCAATCGGCCTTAAGGGAGTTGGTGATCGAGATCGCCGAGGCACATGGTGAAGCGGTGGGAGCCTTGAGAGAATTGACGTACGAGCGAAGCTACGGAGGGGAATTGGTACTCAACATCCAAGGCCCGAGCACCTCATACAGCACCGCTTATGCCCAATGTCGCATCATCCATGCGCTGAAAGCCAAAGGGCAGTACTTCGAGCTTAAGGCGGTAGAAGACAGAGACGTCACACCATATGTCTCATCTCGGCGGGCTAAGTAGTTCGCATATCGACTCATCGAACCACCAAGGATTTGCCGGATTCGGGTTGTTCATCCAGTATACGGAGGCGCACTGAATACCAGCCACGGCCACCTAGGTCCGCGTCAGAAATCGCCATTCGAGATCGCTCGGACACTCGGCGCAATTGGGGGCATAACTGGGGGCATAATTCGAGTTTTTCAAGCTGAAACTACTGTTCTAGAGCCTAGTCAAAATGTTCTTTGGGGATCCGGATAGCCTGACTTAAGTCGCGCGAGCAGCTCGATGCTGTCCACACCCGAACAAGATCAAACGCTATTGATGAGTGCGCCTTTCTAGCCCAGCCAGAGTAACAGTCGCTAAGCGCGATTTGCGCAACACACCCGGCCTTAAAAACAGAACTCGAAAGTTATCGGAAATAACATTAAAGTCGCCCGGCATCCGGGCGATAACGGTGCTGGTATTCAGGATTAAAAGTTAAGGAAAACGATGACAATGGTATTTTGTCGCGCGTGCGCCAAGGAAATTCACGAGACGGCTCCAGCGTGTCCCCAATGCGGAGCGAGCCAACACGTTGCCTTGGCGGCAACTCCTGGCATCGGCTCACCGTGGCTGGCCATCCTCTCGCTGATATTGGGCATCATCTGCTTACTCACCCTGCTTGATGACTCCGAATGGGACAGAGATACCGTCGTCGGTATGAGCACATTTTCCGTCGCCGGTCTTATTTGCGGGATCATCAGTATCAACCAGAAAAAACCAGGAAATAACTTGGCGATTGCCGGCGTTATCTTGTCGGCTATTGCGACGCTTGTTTTCATCGGACTGTCATTAGACTAATTTTAGGGAAAAAATATGAGCATGGTTTTTTGTCGTGGTTGTGCCAAGGAAATCAGTACCCTGGCCAAAGCCTGCCCGCAGTGCGGCGCGCCGCAAGCGAGCGAACAAGCCTTTACAGCGCCAAATGCAGGCGCAGCGCAAGGTAATCCTTACATTGAAGTACTGAAGAAATATGCTGTGTTCAGCGGCCGCGCAAGCCGCCGGGAATACTGGATGTTTATTCTGATCAACGTTGCGATCGGTATCGGCCTCATGATTATCGACGCCTTGTTGGGCACCAAAGGGATCCTCAACAATATATATAGCCTGGCAGTTTTCCTCCCGGGTCTCGGTGCGGCCATTCGCCGGATGCACGACACTGATCGCAGTGGCTGGTGGATCTTGCTGCCGATCGTGAACATCGTATTCCTGGCCCAGGACAGCACGCCTGGCGTTAACCGCTTCGGTCCGAACCCTAAAGGGATCAACTGAATTCAGTGAACTAACGCTAATCGAGACGGCCGCCATGGCCGTCTCTTTGTTTGAGCCGTTGACAACACTTCGAATCCGTCCGACCTTTGCATTACCCGCAACACTGATTTGTTATCAACCCAATTGATAGCACCCTAACGAAAGGCGCATGCTAGAGGGCTTGCTTCGCGCTTATATCATTCCGAATGATAGTTACCTTTGCCTCATTCGATTCGTGCGATACAACATCGCCGAGCATCATCCGTCCATTCTCAATACATTGGCGGATGCATCCATGGAACAGTCACTCAAACATTTGCGCTTCCCGTTGGCCTTGTTGGCCGTAGTGGTGATGAGCGCTTGCGGCAAGGCTCCTGAGACCGCCGCCACCATGCCCGCGGCCAAGGTCAGCGTGGCCAAGGTGCTGGAGCAACCTGTCAACGAGTGGGACGAATTCACCGGGCGCCTCGAAGCGCCAGAAACCGTAGAAATTCGTCCACGGGTCTCCGGCCAGATCGATGAAGTCGCTTTCACTGAAGGCGCATTGGTCAAGAAAGGCGATGTACTGTTCCAGATCGACCCCCGCCCATTCCAGGCTGAGGTCCGCCGCCTCGAATCGCTGGTCGCCCAATCCCGCGCAAACGCCACCCGCAGCGAAAACGAAGCCCAGCGCGGCGAACGCCTGCGCACCAGCAACGCGATCTCCGCCGAGCTGGCCGATTCGCGCACCAGCGCTTCGCAAGAAGCCCGCGCTGCCGTCGGTGCCCTCCAGGCCCAACTGGACCTGGCCAAACTGAACCTGAGCTTCACCCGCGTGACATCGCCGATCAGCGGCCGCGTCAGCCGTGCGGAAATCACCGCCGGTAACCTGGTGACCGCCGATACCACCGCGCTCACCAGCGTCGTCTCGACTGACAAGGTCTACGCCTACTTCGACGCCGACGAGCGTGTGTTCCTCAAATACACTCAGCTCGCTCGTCAGGGCAAACGCGGCGCCACCACTCCGGTGTACCTCGGCCTGTCCAACGAGGACGGCAACCCGCACCAGGGCGTGATGAACTTCGTCGACAACCAGGTCAACCCGAAGACCGGCACCATCCGTGGTCGCGCCGTGTTCGATAACGCTGACGGCCAGTACACCCCAGGCCTGTACGCACGCCTGAAACTGGTCGGCAGCGGCACCTACTCGGCCGTGTTGATCAACGACGAAGCGGTCGGTACCGACCTGGGTAAAAAGTTCGTGCTGGTGATGGATGCCGACAACAAGACCGTGTACCGCTCAGTCGAGCTGGGTCCGAAGATCGAAGGCTTGCGCATCGTGCGCAGCGGCCTGAACAAGGACGACACCGTCATCGTCAAGGGTCTGCAACGGGTTCGCCCTGGTTCTCCAGTGACGCCTGAAGTGATCCCGATGGCCACCAAGGAAACCCTCGCCGCTCTGGCTCAACAACGACAAGCGCTGGAAGCCAGCAACCTGCCCCAAGTCGCACCTGCCAAGGTCGCGCCGGGTGCGGTTGTGAAACTGGCTGCTGCGACTCCACGCGGTTAAGGGACGACAACTCCGATGAATTTTTCCCAATTCTTCATTTCCCGGCCGATCTTTGCAGCGGTACTGTCGCTGCTGATCCTGATCGCCGGCGCCATCTCGCTGTTCCAGTTGCCGATCAGCGAATACCCGGAAGTGGTTCCGCCGACCGTTGTGGTCCGCGCCAACTTCCCGGGTGCCAACCCTAAAGTCATCGGCGAAACCGTGGCCGCTCCGTTGGAGCAAGCCATCACCGGCGTCGAGAACATGCTGTACATGTCCTCGCAGTCCACCGCCGACGGCAAGATCACCCTGACCATCACCTTCGCCCTGGGTACTGACCTGGACAACGCGCAGGTGCAAGTTCAGAACCGCGTAACCCGGACCGAGCCGAAGCTTCCAGAAGAAGTGACGCGCATTGGTATCACCGTGGACAAGGCCTCTCCGGACCTGACCATGGTGGTCCACTTGACCTCGCCGGACAAACGCTACGACATGCTCTACCTTTCCAACTACGCCTTGCTCAACATCAAGGATGAGCTGGCGCGTCTGGGCGGTGTCGGTGATGTGCAGCTGTTCGGGATGGGCGATTACTCCCTGCGGGTATGGCTCGATCCAAACAAGACCGCTTCGCGCAACCTGACCGCGACCGATGTGGTCAACGCCATTCGTGAGCAGAACCGTCAGGTCGCTGCCGGTGCCCTGGGCGCGCCTCCTGCGCCGAATGCCACCAGCTTCCAGTTGTCGGTTAACACCCAAGGTCGTCTGGTTTCCGAGGAAGAGTTCGAGAACATCATCATTCGCGCCGGTGACAACGGTGAAATCACGCGCCTCAAAGACATCGCTCGGGTTGAACTGGGTTCCAGCCAATACGCCTTGCGTTCGTTGCTGAACAACCAACCGGCGGTGGCGATCCCGATCTTCCAGCGCCCTGGCTCCAACGCAATCCAGATCTCCAACGAAGTTCGCGACAAGATGGCCGAACTGAAGAAGAGCTTCCCGGAAGGCATGGACTTCAGCATCGTCTATGACCCGACCATCTTCGTGCGCGGCTCCATCGAGGCAGTGGTTCACACCCTATTCGAAGCGCTGATCCTCGTAGTGCTGGTAGTGATTCTGTTCCTGCAAACCTGGCGCGCCTCGATCATTCCATTGGTGGCGGTGCCGGTATCGTTGATCGGTACGTTTGCGGTGATGCACCTGTTTGGCTTCTCCCTGAACGCCCTGTCACTGTTCGGTTTGGTATTGGCCATCGGTATCGTGGTGGATGACGCCATCGTGGTGGTGGAGAACGTCGAGCGGAACATCGAACTCGGATTGACCCCGGTCGAAGCCACCAAGCGCGCCATGCGTGAAGTGACCGGCCCGATCATCGCCACGGCACTGGTGTTGTGTGCTGTGTTTATCCCGGCGGCGTTCATCTCCGGGTTGACCGGGCAGTTCTATAAACAGTTCGCCCTGACCATCGCGATTTCGACGGTGATCTCGGCCTTCAACTCGCTGACCCTGTCGCCAGCGCTGGCTGCGGTGTTGCTCAAGAGCCACGACGCGCCGAAGGACCGCTTCTCCAAGGTCCTCGATAAGATCTTCGGTGGCTGGTTGTTCCGTCCGTTCAACCGCTTCTTTGAGAAAGCCAGCCACGGTTATGTCGGCACGGTCGGCCGGGTCATCCGCAGCAGCGGTATCGCCCTTCTCCTGTACGCTGGCCTGATGGTGCTGACCTTCTTCGGTTTCGCCAACACCCCGACCGGTTTCGTACCTGGCCAGGACAAGCAATACCTGGTGGCCTTCGCGCAGTTGCCGGACGCTTCGAGCCTGGACCGTACCGAAGACGTGATCAAGCGCATGTCCGACCTGGCCCTGAAACAGCCTGGCGTGGAAAGTGCGGTGGCCTTCCCGGGCCTGTCGATCAACGGCTTCACCAACAGTCCGAACGCCGGCATCGTGTTCGTGACCCTGAAACCGTTCGACGAGCGTAAAGACCCGAGCATGTCCGCCGGTGCGATTGCCGGTGCCTTGAACGGCAAGTTCGCCGGCATCGAAGAAGCCTACATGGCGATCTTCCCGCCGCCGCCGGTACAAGGCCTGGGCACCATCGGTGGTTTCCGCCTGCAGATCGAAGACCGGGGCAACCTGGGCTACGACGAGCTGTACAAAGAAACCATGAACATCATCACCAAGAGCCACAACGTGCCGGAACTGGCCGCGCTGTTCACCAGTTACACCGTGAACGTGCCACAGGTCGATGCCGCCATCGACCGTGAGAAAGCCAAGACCCACGGCGTCGCCGTCAGCGACATCTTCGACACCCTGCAGATTTACCTGGGTTCGCTGTATGCCAACGACTTCAACCGCTTCGGTCGCACCTATCAAGTCAACGTTCAGGCCGAGCAACAGTTCCGCCTCGAACCGGACCAGATCGGTCAGCTGAAAGTGCGCAACAACAAAGGCGAGATGATCCCGCTGGCGACCTTCATCAAGGTCAGCGACACCTCAGGTCCCGACCGCGTGATGCACTACAACGGCTTCATCACCGCTGAAATCAACGGTGCGGCAGCCCCGGGCTACAGCTCCGGCCAGGCCCAGATCGCCATCGAGAAACTGCTCAAGGATGAACTTCCAAACGGCATGACTTACGAATGGACCGACCTGACCTACCAGCAGATTTTGTCTGGCAACACTGCGCTGTTCGTGTTCCCGCTCTGCGTACTGCTGGCGTTCCTGGTGCTCGCGGCGCAATACGAAAGCTGGAGCCTGCCACTGGCGGTGATCCTGATCGTACCGATGACGCTGCTGTCGGCCATTACCGGTGTGATTGCTTCGGGAGGCGACAACAACATCTTCACCCAGATCGGCTTGATCGTACTGGTGGGGCTTGCCTGTAAGAACGCGATTCTGATCGTCGAGTTTGCCAAGGATAAACAGCAGGAAGGCCTCGGCCCTCTGGCTGCGGTACTGGAAGCGTGCCGTCTGCGTCTGCGGCCGATCCTGATGACCTCTTTCGCGTTCATCATGGGTGTTGTGCCACTGGTGTTCTCCAGCGGTGCCGGTGCCGAGATGCGTCATGCCATGGGCGTGGCGGTGTTCTCCGGGATGCTCGGGGTGACCTTCTTCGGTCTGTTGCTGACGCCAGTGTTCTACGTATTGATTCGTAACTTTGTGGAGCGCGGTGAAGCGCGCAAAGCGGCCAAGACCCTGAAACTGGAGTCGCAACAATGAGCCTGAAAGCCTTCCTGCCGAGCTTGCTGGTACTGGCGCTGAGCGCCTGTGCCGTCGGCCCGGACTACAAAACCCCTGCCACGGAGCCGGCCAACATCACGGCCGCTACCGATGGCGCCAGCGGTCAGAAGAACTATGACCGCTCGCGTTTCGAAGGCATCTGGTGGCAACAGTTTGAAGACCCGACCCTCAACCAGTTGGTGATGCAATCGCTGCAAGGCAACCGTGATCTGCGCGTGGCATTCGCCCGCTGGAAAGCCGCACGAGCGATTCGCGACGACGCCAGCAACGACGCCATGCCGACCATCACCAGCCGCGCCAGCAGTGACCTGGCCAAGGGGCAAATCCCTGGCCAGACCACCAAACGGGTTAACAGCGAACGCTATGACCTGGGCCTGGACATGGCGTGGGAACTGGACTTGTTCGGTCGCATCCAGCGCAATCTGGAATCGGCCGACGCCGAGCAACAAGCCGCCGAGGCCGATCTGTACCAACTGCAAGTCAGCATGATTGCCGAACTGGTGGACGCCTACGGCCAGCTGCGCGGCGCACAACTGCGGGAAAAGATCGCCCTGGCCAACCTGAACAACCAGCAGGAATCGAGCAAGATCACCGTCAGCCTGCGTGATGCCGGCGTCGGCGATCAGCTTGATGTGGTCCGCGCCGATGCACGCCTGGCGTCCGTCGAAGCCAGTGTGCCGCAATTGCAGGCCGAACAGGTTCGGCAGAAAAACCGCATCGCCACCCTGTTGGGCGAACGTCCGGACAAGCTGACCGTCGACTTGAGCCCGAAAGATTTGCCTGCGATCGCCAAGGCCCTGCCGATCGGTAATCCGGGTGAACTGCTGCAACGTCGCCCGGACATTCTCAGCGCCGAACGCAAGCTCGCTTCCGCCACCGCCCGTATCGGCGTAGCCAAGGCTGATTTGTTCCCGCGGGTCAGCCTCAGCGGCTTCCTCGGCTTCACCGCCGGGCGTGGTTCGCAGATCGGTTCTGCGGCAGCCAATGCCTGGGCACTGGGCCCAAGCATTACCTGGGCGGCGTTTGACCTGGGTAGCGTGCGCGCCCGTTTGCGCGGTGCCGACGCCGATGCCGAAGGCGCCCTGGCGACCTACGAGCAACAAGTGCTGCTGGCCCTGGAAGAATCGGAAAACGCCTTCAGCGATTACGGCAAACGCCAGCAACGCCTGATTTCGCTGATTCGTCAGAGTGAATCCAGCCGCGCCGCTGCCGACCTGGCGCAGATTCGCTACCGCGAAGGCACGGCGGACTTCCTGGTCCTGCTCGACGCCCAGCGTGAACGTCTGGCCGCCGAAGATTCCCAGGCCCAGGCCGAAGTCGATCTGTATCGCGGCATCGTCGCAATCTACAAAGCCTTGGGTGGCGGTTGGCAGCCGGAGACAACGGTCGCCAGCAAGTAAGTTTTTAAAGAGCTCCTTTGGTTGGCCGCAACCAACCAAATTTTTTGGCCCCGCGTCTCATTCGGTCGCGGGGCTTTTTTTTGCTTGCGCCAAAGACAGCACATATTCCCTGTGGGAGCGGGTTTTTGTGGCGAGGGGGCTTGCCCCCGTTGGGTCGCGAAGCGGCCCCAGTATGCTTTCAGCTCCATCAAATTGCCTGGATTCACGACTGCTTCGCAGCCGAACGGGGTGATGCGGCATTCCGACAAGCCCCCTCGCCACAAAAGCCCGCTCCCACAAGGGGTTCAGTGGTGACCCTCCATCACGGTAACGGTTGCCGTAGTGCCGGCTCGCAGCCGGTTTTTTGCGGCGTAATCGGCGTCGATTTCAATGCGAACCGGCACCCGTTGCGCCAGTTTCACCCACGTATAACTGGGGTTGATGTTGGCCAGCAACCGCCCACCCGGGGCGTTCTCGCGGTCGGCAATGGCGAAGGCGATGCTTTGCACCGTGCCGCCGAAGGTTTCGCCGCTCATTAACTCGATCCGCACCCGGTCCCCCTCCTGGATTCGCGGCAGTTTGGTTTCTTCAAAGTAACCACTGACGTAAAACGAGTCGCTGTCCACCAGCGCCAGCAACGCACCACCGGCCGTGGCGTAATCGCCCTGGCGGGTCAGCAGGTTGGTGACGTAGCCACTGACCGGCGCTTCAACCCGGGTTCGCTGCAAGTCGAGTTCGGCCTGGGTCAACGCGGCGATCGACAGTTGCACATTGGCCTGGGCCAGCCCGAGGTTGGCCTGGTTACGCAACAATTCGGCCTGGGCCACCGCCACTTCGGTGCTGGATTTTTCCCACTCTTCACCGGAAATCGCGAACCCCAGTTTTAACTTGCGCCGCCGCTGCTCCTCGCTCTGACGCTGCTTGAGCAAGGCTTCACTGGAGACAATCGAGGCCTGGGATTGACCGAGGGTCGCCTTCGACACCTCCACCGAACGCTTGGCCCGCTCCACCGCCAGGCTGTAGCGCGCCGGGTCGATTTCCAGCAGCAACTGGCCTTTCTCCACATGCTGGTTGTCCTGCACGTTCAGGCTGACGATGCGTCCGGCGACGTCGGCGGACAAGGTCACCACATCGGCACGCACCCGGGCGTCACGGGTCCAGGGTGCGCGGGTGTAATGCTCCCAGGCAAACCAGCCGAGGATGAAGGCCAGCAACACCACGGCAACGGTGGCGAGTCGGGCAAGAATGTTCTTCAAGGCATCAAGCTCCCATGACCAGGATCAGCGTGGCGCACACGCAGGCATACAACGCTCCTTCGAACAGCGCTTCGTGCCAGACGAAACGCAAAACACCCAGGCGCCTCAGGAGCCAGTCCAGCAGCAGAAAAATCGGCAAGGCCAGCAACAGGGCCTGGGCGATTGGCGGCAGATAGACACCTCCCAATTCCAGATCAATGGGCAAGGGCCGGTACTCCTTCCGTGTCGGCAGGTTGAAAGTAGCCGCGGTAGCGCTGTAGAAACGACACCACGATCAGCAACGACACGCGCATCCGGAATACGGACCACAACTGCTCATGAACATCCAGATGCAGGTCATCCATTTCATCCCCCAGGTTGCGCAAGTTGGCGAGCAGGCGCTCAAGATCGATCCCGGGCCGTCCGGCAATCAACCGCCCGGTCTCACGGACCGCCGCCAGCAAACGGTTTTGTTGATCGGTACTCAGCAGCGCATGGTTGCGCCCTTGCTGCCTGAGCTGGTTCAACGCCACGCCCAGCGCCATGCAACCCAGGCTGACTTCGAACAACTCCCGGGAGCGCTGCTCGGTAATCGCCGGCAGCAAGCCAAGCATCATGGTCAGGCGGTCGACCATACGGCTTTCAAAGGCAAATTGCTGCTCATCGGTGGCTGGCGTCTTAAGTAACGCGTAGACCTGTTCACAGCTCTCATTGAACAACCGGCGCATCCGTAAAACCGGTCTGAACGGGAAGATCAGCGCGTAGACACTCAGTGCCAGCACGGTGGCGCAGGTGTACGCGGCGGCGAACTCGAACCACTGGATCGCCGTGTTCTGGCCGATCCCGATGTTTTGCGGCCCCAACAACAGGAATGTCGTGAGCCCCAGGCCAATGGCCGTCCCGGTGGTGGGCGGCGTGGTCAGCCCGATCGCCACGGCGTACAGCAGCGGCACCAACAGCAACGCCAACAACTCGAAATGGCTGATCATCGGGAACAGCATGAACAGGTAGAGCGCCGAAGCGATCAGCGCCATGACCAGCCCCCGCGCATAACTCTGGGCGGCCAGCAGCGGTCGCGGGAACGTCGCCATCAGCGAACAGAGAATGCCCACCAGCACCATTCCGCCACGGGCGCCGTCCCAGCCGGTTTCGATCCAGATCAATCCAGCCACCACCAACGCGATAAAGGCGCGAATGGCGTTCATCGCCGCCAGGGTGAAATCCAGATGCAATGGATTCTCCTGCCCGCGAAACACGCAACTGGCTTCGCGCCCCTCCTGAATCGCATCGCTGAGTTCCAGAATCTGCTCCAGTTGCTGAAGCAACCGCGCCTGCTCCCAACGCAACGCCCAGGCCAACGAGCGCAAGGTGGCGGTCATGGTTTCGGTGAGCTGCTCGGCCTTGTAAGCCTGGCTGTCGAAGCGGTGTTGCAGTGAGACGAAATGCTGGCGCGCCTCGGTCGACAATGCGCGCCCCTGAATCGCCACTTCATCGAGAAAAACCAGTTCTTCGGCGCGCAACAGCTCGATTTCTTCGGGCAATGCGCCTTGCCAGCGCTCGGCCAGCAGCTCTCGCTGGTGGCGCAACGCCGTCAGTCGTGAGGTCAGCAGCACCAGCTGATTACCCAGCATCTGCACCAGGCCGTTGGCACTGCGCAGGCGAGGCGCATCGAAGTACAAATGCCGACGCAACCCTTCCAGCGCACTGATCTCGCCCAACAGTTGCATCTGCCGACGGTGGAAATCGGCTTCGCTTTCTTCGGTGCGGATGACCGCCGCCGCGTGGGTCGCAAGCAGCTTGATCACCTCGTCGACCTTGGCGAAATAGTTGCGCGCCACCGTCTCCGGGCGTGCGGTCAGGAGGCTGACCACGCACACGCAAGCCACCGCCAACAGTGTCTCGGTGACCCGTGTGACGGCCAGCAGGAACGTGCCGTCCTGGTCCGGCACCGACAGCAGTGCCACAACAACGGCCGTGTAGCCGCTGAGCACAAAGGCCTGGGAGCTGGTGTAGCGCAACAACGTACCGCCAGCGGTGCACAACGCCAGCCACAGGGCCAGGGTAATAATGAAGGGCAGCGGGGCCTGGGGGAAAATCGCCATGATCAGCACCGCGACGACCGCGCCCATCGTGGTGCCGATAACCTGGCCGAAGCTGCGGGCCAACGCCATGCCACCCGACGGCTGGCTGACGATGACCACCGCCATGATCGACCACTTGGGCTGGTCGAGGTCGAACAGGAACGCCAGGTACAAGGTCAGCAAACCGGCGGCAATGGTTCGCAAGGCAAACAGCAAGCCCCCTTGGCCGGGATTGAGCAGCATCTTGAAGTAGTGAACAAACGGTTGCATGGGCGAACTCATCGGGTCATCTCAAGCAAGCGTAGTCACTGCTTCAAGACCCCGACAGGTTAAAAAGTCGACGGGAGTTGTAGGCAAATTCGATGATCAGCCAGCCGCCAGCGATAGATGCGCTCGATAACCCTGTCAGCCATAGCGATTGGACAGAAACCGGCCCGGCCCCTAGGCTTTAACCGCTGCGAAAGCGTCACTCGAAAAAGCCCCGCCCCCATGATCGTACGTCCCAAGCCGAACCTGATCGGCATCCTGTTTTCCCTCAAAGGCTCGATTGCCAAGCGCATTGCCTTGCGCAGCCTGTTGGTGACCCTGCTCGCGTCGGTGATTGTGCTGGTGGAAACCTGGCACCCGGCCTACTTCTCCAAGGTCAATGCCACGCCCTTCACCCTGCTGGGGTTGTCGCTGTCGATCTTCATGAGTTTTCGCAACAACGCGTGTTACGACCGCTGGTGGGAAGGTCGCAAGCAATTGGGGCAATTGATCATCGAGGTGCGCTCGCTGATCCGCCAGACCCAGGGCCTGATGGACGCGCACGAACGCGAGTTGCTGCTGCGTGAGCTGTGCGGCTTCGCCCATGGCCTGATTGCGCGCCTGCGCTTTGAAAGTGAACGCCAAGCTGTCGCACCCTGGACCTCAATCCCCATCGACCATCAGCACCCGAACATCCCCGACGCACTCTTGCAACGCATCGGCGCCCGCTGTTCGGAGCTGGCCGAACTCGGCCGGATCAGCGAATGGCGCTACACCCAACTGGAATCCCGACTGGTCAGCCTGAGCCAGGTCCAGGCCAGTTGCGAACGGATAAAAAGCACGCCGCTGCCCTTCCCTTACACCCTGTTGCTGCACCGCACCATCTACCTGTTTTGCATCCTGCTGCCGTTTGCCATGGCCGAACCATTGGGTTGGCTGACCCCGGTGTTCACCGCCATCGTCAGTTACACCTTTTTTGGCCTCGACGAGATCGGCGACGACCTGGAAGACCCGTTCGGCTTCGACGAGAACGATTTGCCGTGTAATGCGATTTTGCGCACCCTGGAGCGCGAAGTGCTGGCGGCGTTGGGGCAAACCGATTTGCCGCCGGCCCTCGAACCCATCGAGTACGTCTTGAACTGAGCCAGGGTTTGACTCACGGCCGCACCTGACCGAAGCTGACGTCTTTTGCAAAAGCTCGCCAGCTCCCGGATCCGTGCATGCCCCAGTCCCGCCGCTACCTGCTTATCAGCCTCTGCGTCCTGTTCGCCATTGCCCTCGCCTGGTTTTTCCTGCGCAGTACCACGCCCGTGGTGCCGGAGGCGATCAAACATGGCTACAGCGAAGCGCTGGCCCAGGCGCGCGCCGGTCAACCGGGGGCGGCGCGGGTGCTTTATCAGCAACTGGCGCGGCCTGACTTGTCGACCAAACGCCGGCTCTGGCTCCTCGCCGAGTTGCCCAACTACCCCAGCCCGCAAGCCTTGAAGCTGGCCGATGCCGACTTGCAAAACAGCTCGGCGGATGTCCGGGTGGCGGCGATCAAGAGTGTGGTCGGCCTGGTCCCCAGCGGTCAACGCAGCCTGTTGCTGGGGCCGTTGCTCGATGACAGCGAGCAAACCGTGCGTTTGGCAGCCGTCAACGCGCTATTGGGGCTGTCACCGGATGATCTGGGCCTGTATTTCGGTCCATTGCAGCAGGCGATTGATGCCTGGGAACTGGTGCTCAAGGCCGAACCGGAAAGTGCCAACACGCACTATCAGCTGGCACGGCTGCACCTGCACAACGCCGAACTGAAGGAGGCGCAACAAGCGCTGGAGCGCACCTTGCAGTTGGAGCCTGGCAACCTGCCGGCACTGGTCATGCAAATCGAAGTACTGGACAAGCAAGGCCAGACCGACGCCGCCCGCCAGTTGCTGGCCAAACAGTTGAAGGCCCAGCCCGATTCCGCCTTCCTGCAACATGCCCTCGGCCTCTGGTTGCTGCACCACGGGCAGAGTGAATTCGCGGTACTCGGCCTTTCCAAAGCGGTTGAACTGGAGCCGGACAACAAGGATTACCGTTACGACCTGGCCACTACGCTGCACGGTGAGGAAGAGCTGGAAGCCGCGCAGAAACAGCTGCAGGAAATCGTCCAGCGCCACCCAGCCGACCGCAAGGCGCGGGTGTTGTTGATCAATTACTGGAAGGAAAGCGGCCAGTTGCAGAACGTGCAGATTCTGCTGGCGCAACTGGAGCAGATGAACCCGGATGATCCGGCGTTGCAGCAAGGTCTGTAACGCTCGCCACCGTCCCTGTAGGAGTAAGGCTGAACGGCGATGGCGTCCGTGAGATCGCTATCGCGAGCAAGCTTTGCTCCTACAAAAAAAAAGCAGCGTCAAGCAAGCCTTGCTCCTACAGTCAGCAGGCGTCACACAGGCGTCATCGCGCCCGGCAAAAAAGGTTGAACCGTCGTCACGGCCAAGGGTCAAGAGAAACAGGCAGTCAATTCAGGCATTTCAGGCCTGCTGCCTCGCTTCCCCTAGTCATGAGAGGGCTTTTTTTGTCTACATCTAACGAGTTGTTCAGTGCAAAAGCCGCCACCGGCATCGAAGGTCTGGATGACATCCTGGCCGGTGGATTGTCTCGCGGCCATGTGTTTTTGCTGGAGGGTGAACCCGGAACCGGTAAAACCACCGTCGCCTTGCATTTTCTCCTCGCCGGAGCCCGAGCCGGCGAGCGCTCGTTGTACATCACCCTGTCGGAAACCGAACGTGAACTGCGCCAAGGGGCGTTGTCCCACGGCTGGGAGCTGGATGAGAACATCCACATCTTTGAACTGACCCCGCCGGAAAGCTTGCTCAACGCCGAGCACCAGCAAAGCTTGCTGTATTCCTCGGACCTGGAGCTGGGCGAAGCCACCAAACAGATCTTTGAAGTCGTAGAGCGAGTCAAGCCGACCCGCGTGGTCCTCGACAGCCTCTCGGAAATCCGCCTGCTGGCCCAAAGCTCTTTGCGCTATCGCCGGCAGATCCTGGCCATCAAGCATTACTTCGTGCGCTATGACGCCACGGTGTTGCTGCTGGATGACCTGACCACCGAATCCCTGGATAAAACCGTGCACAGCGTGGCCCACGGGGTGATTCGCCTGGAAGAACTGACGCCCAACTACGGCGCAGAACGCCGGCGGATTCGGGTGGTGAAATACCGTGGCCAGAAATATCGCGGTGGTTTTCACGACTTCACCATCATGGGCGACGGCGTGCATGTGTTCCCGCGCCTGGTGGCGGCGGAACATCGCGGCAAGTACATCCGCACGCAATTGACCAGCGGCATCAAGGAAATGGACGCCCTGCTCGGCGGCGGCATCGAAACCGGCTCCAGCACGCTGATCCTCGGTCCCGCCGGTACCGGCAAATCCCTGATCTCGATGATATTCGCCGCTGCAGCCGTGGCCCGTGGCGAAAAGGCCGCGCTGTTTATCTTCGATGAAGAGCTAGGGCTGCTGTTTGAACGCATGAAAAACATGGGCATCGATCTCAAGGCCCTGCAAGACACCGGCAACTTGCTGATCGAACAAGTGGACGCGGCCGAACTGTCCCCTGGCGAGTTCTCCCACCGGGTGCGGCGCTGCGTCGATGAACGCAATATCAAGACTGTGGTGATCGACAGCATCAACGGCTATCAGGCGGCAATGCCCGAAGAAAACGCCCTGGTGTTGCACATGCATGAGTTGCTGCTGTACCTCAACCGCCAAGGCGCCGCGACCTTCATGACCGTCGCCCAGCATGGTCTGGTCGGTGACATGCAAGCGCCGGTCGATATCACGTACCTGGCCGACACCGTAATTCTGCTGCGCTACTTCGAAGCCCTGGGCAAAGTGCGCCGGGCCATCTCCATCATCAAGAAACGGACCGGCAGCCATGAATCAACCATTCGCGAATACCGCATCAGCAGCCACGGCATGACCATCGGCGAACCGTTGGATGCGTTCCAGGGTGTATTACGCGGCGTGCCGACCTACCTGGGCGCCAGCAATCCGCTACTCAAGGAAGACGACAAATGACGGCGCTGGCAGCGACCTCCGAGCGCGCGATCATCCTCGCGCCACTGGGGCGCGACAGCCAGATTGCGCTGATGATGCTCAACGAGGCCGGTTACGCCGGCGTCATCAGCCGTGACATGCCAGCGTTGTGTCGCGAACTGGAGTTTGGCGCCGGGTTGCTGCTGATCTCGTCCGAAGCGCTGCTCGGCAGTGACCTGGAACCCCTCTTCACCCTGATTGAACAGCAACCGGCCTGGTCGGACTTGCCGATTGTGCTGCTGACGTATCACGGCGGCCCGGAACACAACCCGGCGTCGCGCTTCGGCCCGCAACTGGGCAACGTCACCTTCCTTGAGCGCCCGTTCCATCCGGTAACCCTGATCAGTCTGGTGACCACCGCGTTGCGCGGGCGACGACGACAGTACGAAGCCAGGGATCGGCTGATCGACCTGAGCCAAAGCGAGTTGCGCCTGCAAACCACCCTGGAAACCCTTGAACAACAAGTCGAGGAACGCACTGCGCAACTGCGGCACAACGAAGAAGCATTGCGCCAGTCGCAGAAGATGGAAGCAGTCGGCCAATTGACCGGCGGCATCGCCCATGACTTCAACAACATGCTGACCGGCATTATCGGCAGCCTGGAGCTGCTGCGTCGACGCCTGGCTCGGGGGCGCACCGACGACCTCGACAGCCTGATCGATCTGGGGGTCACTTCGGCCAACCGTGCGGCGGGCCTGACCCACCGTTTGCTGGCGTTTTCCCGCCGCCAGTCGCTGGATTCCAAACCCGTGCAGATGAATGCCCTGGTGACCTCGATGGGCGAATTGCTGCAGCGCAGCATCAACGAAAGCATTCAACTGGACATGCAGTTGAGCGATCAACTGTGGGTGGCCGAGGCCGACCCCAATCAACTGGAAAGCGCCCTGCTGAACCTGGTGCTCAATGCCCGCGATGCGATGCCCGACGGCGGCCAATTGGTGGTGAACACCTTCAATCAGCATCTGGACACCGGTTTCGCCGAATCCCATGGCAACCTCGAACCCGGGGATTATGTGGTGCTGAGCGTCACCGACACCGGCTGTGGCATGCCGCAAAGCACCATCAGCCGGGCATTTGATCCCTTCTTCACGACCAAACCCATCGGCCAGGGCACCGGGCTTGGGTTATCGATGATCTACGGTTTCAGCAAGCAGTCCCGAGGCCATGTCACGATCCAGAGCGAAGTCGACAACGGCACCACGGTTAACCTCTACCTGCCGCGTTACATGGGCAACCTGGCGCAGGATCCGCTCGCGGATATCCAGCAAGCGCCCTTCGCCCAGGACGGTGAGACCGTGCTGATCGTCGAAGACGACCCGGCGGTCCGGGTGTTGGTCAGTGCGGTGTTGAGCGAGTTGGGCTATGCCTTCGTCGAGGCTGGCGATGCCGACAGCGCAGTGCCGATCCTGGATTCCGGCCAGCGCATTGATCTGTTGATCAGCGATGTCGGGTTGCCCGGGATGAACGGCCGGCAACTGGCGGAAATCGGTCGTCAGTATCGGCCCGATCTCAAGGTCTTGTTCATTACCGGGTATGCCGAGCACGCAGCGGTGCGCGGTGGTTTCCTTGACCCGGGGATGCAGATGATCACCAAGCCGTTTACCTTCGACCTGTTGACGGCAAAGGTGCGGGAGATGATTCGAATCTAAAGCGCCCGAGAGGTTTTACCGACGATGGCGGTCTCACGGACGCCTTCGCGGGCAAGCCTCGCTCCTACACGGGACGCGCGTGAACCTGTAGGAGCGAGGCTTGCCCGCGAAGGCGATTTCGGGATCACCCTCACCGTCAAGCCATGCACCGATAGGCGTTTTTTGATCTCAGGACAGCATTTCCTGCATCAATTCCTGCAACACATACAGGTCAAACGGCTTGCCCAGAATCGGCGCCTTGCGGGTAATCGGGCTGTCGGTCTCGCGGATTTCCTGCGGATAACCGCTGATGAAAATAACCTTGAGCTCCGGTCGCAGCTTGACCGCGGGCTCGGCGATCTGCACGCCGGAAATCCCGCCAGGCAGGCGGAAGTCGGTAATCATCATGTCCAGGTGCGGTTTACTGGCCAGGATTTCGAAGGCTTGCTCGCCGTTTTCGGCCTGCAACACCCGATACCCCTCGCCCGACAGATAGGCAGACAACACCATCAAAATCGAGGGATCGTCCTCGACAATGAGTACTACATCTTGCGCATCTTCACTCATGGGAAGCCTTTGTTCGGTCAATAGCTGCTGATACGACCGTGAGGTCGTTCAGAGGTTGCGTTTATCTGGCTGCTTTCCTACAGCGGCAGACAAACGCGAAATAAGGCGCCTTCGTTGATTCTGCTCTCGACGACGATGGATCCGCCATGGGCGGCGACGATTTGCTCGGAAATAAAGAGCCCGAGCCCAAGTCCCGCAATCACGGTCTTGGCTGAAACCCGTTCGAACTGTTGAAAAATACGCTTCTGGTTTTCTTCACTGATGCCGATGCCGCGGTCCTGGACCTCGACCCGGGCCTGGCCTTCGTGGCAATACACCCGCACATCGATCTGACCCTTGCCGCCATAGCGCAGGGCGTTGGTCAGCAAGTTGGAAATCACCTGCTCGATCCGGAACTCGTCCCACTGCCCTTCCACCGGCCCTTCGGCGCTGAACGTCACCGAGGACTCGGCGGCATCAACCTGCGGCGCGAAGTTTTGCAGCAGGTTGTCGACCAGTTGCACCAGATCTACCCGGCTCGGGCGGATCGACAGTTTGCCGGTGCGGATGCGCGAGACATCGAGCATGTCTTCGATCAGGCGGATCAGGCTTTTGATCTGCCGCTCGTCGCGGTCGACCATGGCGTGCATCTTGTCCAGGGTAAACGCCGCTGCGTTGTCCCGGGCCAGGTGCATCTTGCGCAATTGGGTTTCGAGGATCAGGCCATTGAGCGGCGTGCGCACTTCGTGGGCGACGATTGACATAAAGTCATCGCGCATGCGCACGGCTTGCTCCAGCTCATTCTGAGTGGTCTGCAGTTTTTTCAGCAGTGCTTCCTGCTCGCGACGGCTCTGCTCCAGGGCTTCGACCTGTTGCTTCATGGCCTTGCTCTGGCGATACAGGTCGACGAACACATTGACCTTGCTCTTGACCGCGTGGATATCCAGCGGCTTGTGCAAGAAGTCCACGGCACCGCTTTCGTACCCTTTGAACGCGTAGTTCAGCTCACGGCCAGCAGCGCTGACGAAGACAATCGGGATGTTCTTGGTCTTTTCCGTGCCGCGCATCAGTTCGGCCAGTTCGAAGCCGTTCATGCCCGGCATCTGCACGTCAAGAATGGCCATGGCGAATTCGTGTTGCAGCAACAACGACAGCGCTTCGTCCGCCGACAGCGCCTTGTAGACCATGCGGTCTTCGCGCTTGATCAACGCTTCGAGGGCCAGCAGGTTTTCCGGCAGATCGTCGACGATCAGCAGTTTGGCTTGGATGTCACTCAGCATGCTATTCGTTCCAACTCGACAAGCAAACGGCCGATGCCGCGTATAGGGAGAATGTGGTCAGGTTGATGCAAGTCCAGCGCCGCCTGGGGCATCGTCGCGACCTGGGCTTCGTCCGGGTCTTGCACCACGGTCAGGCCGCCACGGTACTTGACCTGGGCCAGACCGTTGGCGCCATCGCGGTTGGCACCGGTCAACAACACGGCCGCCAGCGCCGGTCCGTAAGCATCAGCGGCGGACTCGAACAGAAAATCAATGGCGGGCCGCGAATAGTGCACGCGGTCCTCCAGGCTCAACGAGAAACTGCGGTCCTGTTCCACCGAGAGGTGATAACCCGGCGCGGCAAAATACAGGGTCCCGGCTTCGACCAACGTCTTGTCGACAGCCTCCAGCACCGGCAGTGAAACCCGTCGGGCAAACACCTCGGTCAACTGGCTGCGACGATCGTCAGGCAGGTGCAGCACCACGATGATCGGCAGGGCAAACCCTTCACGCAGCGGGCTGAGGATATTCAGCAGCGCCTCGACTCCACCAGCCGAAGCGCCGATCACGATAGCCTCTACGGTCGGCAAACCGGCTTCGTTGTTCATGATTTACGGTAGATCCGTTCTTGTTTGACCAATGGCTCGAACTGCTTGCCGAACGCCGAGAAATCCGGGGTTTCCTTACTGCCCAGCACCAGGAATCCACGATGGCACAGCGACTCATGAAACAAGCCAAACGCTCGATCCTGCAATTTTTTATTGAAGTAAATCAATACGTTGCGACACGAAATTAATTGAGTTTCTGAAAACACACTGTCGGTCGCCAGGCTATGGTCAGCAAAGGTCACGTTCTCGCACAGGCTCTTGTCGAAAATCGCGTAACCATAGGCGGCCGTGTAGTAGTCGGCAAACGAGCGCTGGCCACCGGCCTGCTGGTAATTGGAAGTGTAGGCGCGCACGTTCTCCATGGAGAAAATCCCTTGCTTGGCTTTTTCCAGTGAGCGCGGATTGATGTCGGTGGCGTAGATGATCGTGCGTTCGAGCAAGCCTTCCTCGCGCAACAGGATCGCCATCGAATAGACCTCTTCACCGGTGCTGCACCCGGCAATCCAGATCTTGATCGACGGATAGGTCTTGAGCAGCGGTACCACTTCCTTACGGATCGCCAGAAAGTGCGACGGGTCACGGAACATCTCGCTGACCGGGATCGTCAGCAACTGCAGCAACTGCATGAACGCGGTCGGGTCGTGCAGGACTTTCTCCTGCAACGCCGAGATGGTCGCGCACTCGAACTGACTCAAGGCATGAGCGACCCGGCGCTTGATCGAGGCGCCGGAGTAGTCACGAAAGTCATAGCTGTACTTGAGGTAGATCGCCTCGATCAGCAGCCTCAGTTCGATTTCGGTGTTCTTTTCCACTAAATGCTATCCACTAGATGCGTTCCATCTTCGGTAACCACACACGAATCAGCGAGAACAGGCGATCGAGGTCGATCGGCTTGGCCAGGTAATCGTTGGAACCCGCCGCCAGGCAGCGCTCCTGATCGTCCTTCATGGCCTTGGCCGTGACGGCGATGATCGGCAGCTTGCGCCAGCGCGGGTCCTGGCGGATCAAGGTCGTGGCCTCGAAACCGTCCATCTCCGGCATCATCACGTCCATCAGCACCAGGTCGATGTCTTCGACTTCATTCAATTTTTCAATCGCCTCACGACCGTTCCGGCCAATGACCACGACTGCGCCCTTTTGCTCCAGCGCACTGGTCAGGGCGAAGATATTGCGCACATCGTCGTCGACCAGCAGCACCTTGCGGCCCTCGAAGACCTTGTCGCGACTGCGCGCGGTCTTGAGCATCTTCTGCCGCTCATGGGACAACTGGGATTCGACTTTGTGCAGAAAGAGTGTCACTTCATCCAGCAACCGCTCTGGCGAGCGGGCACCCTTGATGATGATCGAGCGCGAATATTTGCGCAGCTCGGCCTCTTCGTCCCGGGTCAGGTTGCGTCCGGTGTAGACAATCACCGGCGGGAACGAGCAGATGTCTTCGGTGGACATGCGCTTGAGCAGATCGTTGCCGAGCATGTCCGGCAGCTTCAGGTCGATGATCATGCAATCGAAGACCGTTTCGCGCAGCCGGTCCAGCGCTTCCTGGGCGAAACCGACGGCAGTGATCTCGATGTCTTCGTCGCCGATCAGGCGGGCAATGCTGTCGCGCTGCAAATCATCGTCTTCCACCAGCAGCACCCGTTTGACCTTCTGGGTCAGCTTGGCTTCGAGGCGGGCAAACACGTCCTTGAGCTCCTCGCGGGTGGTCGGCTTGACCGCATAACCGATGGCGCCCATGTGCATCGCCGCTTCAACCCGGTCTTCGACCGAGATGATGTGCACCGGGATGTGCCGGGTTTCGGCGTGTTCTTTCAGGCGCTGCAACACCGTCAGCCCCGAATGATCCGGCAGGCGCATGTCCAGCAGGATGGCGTCGGGGATGAACTCCCTGGCCAGGTCATACCCTTCATCGGCGCCGTGGGCGACCAGGCACTGGTAACCCAGTTCGTGGGCCAGGTCGTAGAGGATGTGGGCGAAATTCACCTCATCTTCCACCACCAGGATGCAGCGCGTGGCGAACGGTGCCTTGGCGCGGTCATCATCGAAGCGCGGGATATCGACTTCGGCAATCAGCGGTACCGGCGCCGCGACCGGTGCTTTTGGCGTGTAGGCGACCGGCGTCGCGCGCATTGGCTCGACCGGCTCGTCACCCGGCTCGACGTATTGCTGCGGCAACACCAGGGTGAACGCACTGCCCTGCCCCGGTTCGCTGGTGACACTGATCGAACCGCCGAGCAAATTCGCCAGGTCGCGGGAAATCGACAGGCCCAACCCGGTGCCGCCATAACGGCGGTTGGTGGTGCCGTCGGCCTGGCGGAAGGCTTCGAAGATGCTTTCCTGCTGTTCCGCGGCAATACCGATCCCGGAGTCGCGAACGATGAAGGCGATACCGTCGCCCGGCTGACTGGCGACGGTCAGGCTGACGGTGCCTTTTTCGGTGAACTTCACCGCGTTCGACAGCAGGTTCTTGATCACTTGTTCCAGGCGCTGGCGGTCGGTGTAGATCATCATCGGCGCACCGGCCTGCAACTCGATCTGGAAATCGAGCTTCTTGTCCGTGGCCATCGGCTCGAACATGCCGCGCAGGCCCTCCACCAGACGAGAGACGCTGGTGTTTTCCGGGCGCATGTCCAGCTTGCCGGCCTCGACTTTGGAAATATCCAGAATGTCGTTGATCAGGTTGAGCAAGTCATTGCCGGCGGAATAGATCGACTCGGCGAACTTGACCTGTTCGGCGCTGAGGTTGTCCTGCGGGTTCTCCGCCAGCAACTTGGCGAGGATCAACGAACTGTTCAGCGGCGTGCGCAGTTCGTGGGACATGTTGGCGAGGAATTCGGATTTGTACTTGCTGGAGCGCTGCAATTCTTCGGCGCGGTCTTCCAGCTGAATCTGCGCCTGATTGAGTTCGGTGTTCTTCTGATCCATGGCGTCGCGCTGGTCGGCGAGGATCTGTGCTTGCTCGGCGAGCTGTTCGTTGGTCTGCTCCAGCTCCACTTGCTGGGTTTCCAGGTGCGCCTGGGATTCCTTGAGAATCCGCGATTGCTCTTCCAGCTCTTCGTTCGCGGTCTTGAGCTCTTCCTGCTGGACTTGCAGTTCTTCGTTGAGCTGCTGGGTTTCGGCCAGCACTTCCTGCAAGCGTTGACGGTAGCGCGCCGCTTCGATCGAAGTGCCGATGTTGCCGGCGATCAGCTCCAGCAGTTCGATGTCGCGCTCGTCCAGGGTCCGCAGGAAGCCAAGTTCGATCACGCCATTGACCCGGTCGTCGTCGCTGGTCGGCACCACCAACACACTGTGGGGCAAGCCTTCGCCCAGGCCGGAGCTGACTTTGAAGTAGTCTTCTGGCACGTTGTCCAGGCGAATCAACCGGCCTTGTTTCACCGCCTGGCCGATAATCCCTTCGCCGTCGTAGACCGACTGTTCCTGCGCTTCCTGCTCGCGGGACAAACCATAAGAAGCCACGCGCTTGAGGCCGCCATGTTCTTCACGCACATAGATCGCCGCCACGGCGGTCCCGAGGTATTGCGCGCAGAACTGCAGGATATTGCGCCCCAGCAAGTTCAGGGTCAGTTGCCCCAGCACTTGCTCAGCCAGTTCGGTCTGGCCACTGCGCAGCCACGCCTGCTTCTCCAGGCGGTCGGCGGCACTCTGCTGCGCGGCGAGGTTGGCGCTGTAGTTCTGGGAGAGATTGAGCAGGTCACGGCGGCCAATGTAGGCCAGCAATGCACTGATCCCGGCGACGAACACCAGGTACAGGGTGATGCTCCAGATCGTGGTGCGGCGCACTTCTTCGTTGCGCGTGGTGCGCAACTGCTGCTCCATGTCGATCACGTCCTGGAACTGCGTACGGATTTCATCGGTCAGGCGCTTGCCGCGCCCGGCCTTGATCGCGCCGCGAAAATCGCCGCTGGAGCGCTGCAAATCGATCATCGATTGCGCGTAGGCGGCCCACTCGGTTTGCAAGGCCTGGAGACGGCGCAAACGGTCGGTCTGCACCGGGTTGTCGGCCGTCAGTTCGAGCAAGGTATTGAGGGCGACGGCGATTCGCGGCCTGGCCGTTTCATACGGGTCCAGGAAGTGCTCGTCGCCACTGAGCAGAAAGCCGCGCATACCGGTTTCCAGGTCAACGGTCAGCTTTACCGCTTCATTGGCGTTATTGATCACCCGGTCGGTGTGCTCCACCCACTGGATGACGGACAACAGGTAAGTGATCAACGCCACAAAGAAAACCGCACTGATCACGCCCACGCCCAGCGGCAAGCTGACGTTGCGGCTCAGGAGTTTGCGGAATCGTTGCTCGTCAACCGAAGACGCAGAGGTCATGGGGAAGGCCTTGTCGAACTGTTGAAAACCAAGGAGTTTGCCCCAAAACGGACGCATTGATCTAATTTTCTGACAGCTCTGGGGACAAATTCCTGCAATTAACTGCGCTTGATCATTGCCGCGCGTTATCCTTGCAGGTTCTTGTACAACCATAGTTTTTTGTATCGGGTCGGGAACTTGTCGGGGTCCGGCAATTACTCAACCAAGAGACCGGCGATTTCGATCGACCGCCGACCCGTAAACCCACCCTTGAGAGCTCCTACTATGTCCGCCGATTCGTCCATCATTCTCGTCGTCGAAGACGATGCCATCGTCCGCATGCTGATCGTCGATGTGCTGGAGGAACTTGAATTCAAGGTGCTGGAAGCCGATGGCAGCGAAAAGGCACTGGAGTTTCTCAATGACGAAGACCAGTACATCGACCTGATGATGACCGATGTCGGTTTGCCGGTGATGGATGGCCGTGAACTGGCCACCCAGGCGCGCATGCTGCGCCCGGAATTGCCGATCCTGTTTGCCAGCGGCTACGCCGAAAGCATCGAGGTGCCGGCCGGCATGCAGGTGATTGGCAAGCCGTTCTCGATTGATCAGTTGCGCGACAAGGTCAAGGGTATGCTGGCCTGACTCGACCTCAGACCCTGTCGCACCTGTCAAGTCTGACAGTAGATGGAACCCGCCCGCATGGAGTTTGATTGGACCGGTCATTCCCGCTCATAAGGAACTGAGTCCATGCCGAGTCAAACCGAACTCTATGCACGTTACTTGAAGGCCTGCGCGCTGGTGCTTGCACTCATCGCTGGCTATGGCTGCCAATCCTCTTCGCCCGACGACCCCCAACACTGCTTTGAACAAAATGGACAGGCGTTCAGCGAAGTCTTGAGGTGTTATCACCAGGCCCAGGCGTCGCAACCGTTGCGCTACACCGATAAGGGCCAGGAGCAACAGCCCGGCGTCAGCATCCGGCGATTTGAGCTGTCGTCGCAGGCCTGGGTCCAGGACGGTCAGGTCGGCCCGGCGCAGTGGCTGCATGACGTCGATCTGTACATTCCCGACAATGTTCAAGGCTCGCGGGCGGTGCTGGTCGCCAACGACGGCGTCAACAACCCGCTGCCCGGCCAGTCACCCACCCCGCCCAACAACTTTACCCGACAGACATTGCTCAACATCGCCCGACAAACCGGTTCAATCGTGGTGGCGGTCAGCAATGTACCGAACCAGTACCTGACCTACAGCGATGACGCCGTGCCGCGCACCGAAGATGGCAGTGTCGCCCATAGCTGGAAACTGTTCATGCAGGCACCGGAGCGCCAGCCTTTCATCTCGTTGCATGTGCCGATGATGGAAGCGCTGGTCAAGGCCATGGACCTGGCGCAAAAGGAAGCGCCTGCGGGCCAGGCCAAAAGCTTTTTGGCCACCGGTGTATCGAAGCGCGGCTGGGCGGTATGGCTGGCGGCCCTGGCGGACCATCGCATCGATAGCATTGCGCCGTTTGTCATTGATGTCCTGAACACCGAGCGGGTGTTTGACCAGACGTTTCTGGCGTACGGCGGCAACTGGCCCTTGGCGTACTTCGACTACTACTCCCAAGGCGTGATCGCCCAACGCAAGACCCCGGCGTTCAGCAAGCTGATGCGCGTTGAAGACCCGACGACCTACCCGCCCGCTTATCTCGCCCGCTTGAGCATCCCCAAATACATCGTCAACGCCAGCGGCGATGACTTCTTCATCCCGGATGCTTCACGCCTGTACTTCCCGGGGCTGCCGGGTGAGAAGGCGCTGCGTGTCCTGCCCAACTCCCCCCACGATGTCCGGCCACTGGTTGAGGCGAACCTGATTCCGTACATCAAGCGTCGGCAGGCGGGCAAACCCCTGCCGACGTTGAAGGTGCAGGAACAGCGCCTGGGCGTGACGTCGACCCGACTGCATGTGACGTTGTCCGAGCTGCCGGTCAAGGTCACCAAATGGGCAGCCCACAACCCGCAGGCCCGGGACTTCCGCTACAACTGCAAAGTGCCCTACACCGCCGCGCAGTTCCCGGCGTCGACAGAACTGCAGACCACTTACCAGGCGCCCAAGACCGGCTGGGGTGCCGAGTTTTTCGAGTTTGAATTCGCTGACGGCTTGGTCGCCACGACCACCGTCACGGTTCTTCCGGACACCTACCCGACCCAGGCACCGCCCGCTGATGAGGCGCTTTGCAGAACACTGCCCGGCACCGTGGCTAAATAACCTCCTAAGTTGAACACTCGCAACGACAAAGTACTTTAACTTTGTCGTTGCCTGCTCAACTTTCCACCCGATACGTTTGAATACCAAACTACCCAACGCAACATCCATTTATATAAAGCAACTTGAACCCTTCTCGAAAAATACACAACATTCAAACAAGGAACACCCCCATAAATAATATTAGGTAACACCGTGACAACTCCAACCTTTAAAACGATCAGCCGCTATTCTTTCGACGCAACCCTGCAAGCAAGAACACTGCGCAATGAAGCTGACAAGTTCGAAAGAGACTTGGTCATTCTCAAACTAAAAGAGGCGGTGCGCAGCACTGAAGAGACTGACTGGGACTCGCATGAAATTGACTTGAAACCGGGCTCTTCGCTTTATCAACTGCACATGCCCGCGAGCATCCTGTTGAATAAACTGAGCGCCGAACCGCTTATCCAGCAACATGCCGTGCGGCTATTCCGCGAACCGCTTATCGATGCTTTCGTCAACGCTGAGGGCAGCCTGTTCATTCGCGGCGACGCCTGGGAGCCCATCACCCAGATGGCTAGCCGTTCTGCCTCGACCCAAGCCCAGCTGAAATGCCTGACGGACATTGCCAAACAAATAGGCGGCATTGTCTCCTCCAGCAATACCGTGGAAATATCGCAATGGATGAAGTTTCACGATCTGAATGTACCCACCACGCCGGCACAAACAAAAAACCTGCTCGACTTCCTGGAGTTCGATATTCCTTCTGCCGATTACCTGGGCAACTATTGGAATCAACTATTCGCGACTGAGGACGGTGAAACGGTATTAACCACCGATCAACAGGCTGCCATGCGCAAGTTAACTGCCGAGTTCCTGCCTAAAGGAAAAAACTTACTCGATAAACTGTATGAAGAAGCATTGAACAGTCGCCCGGTCATTTGGGACGACGCCGGGGATATGCTCAAGTCGCTCGTCAGTCATCCCACTTCCCGGGCATTGGCCAAACGCTACATCACCCGACTGGCCTGGTTTGGCGCCAACGCTGATGAATCGGTCCACGATGAAGACCTCGATCAACTCCTGATCACGGCAATCCTGTTGGACCTGAACCCGCCCGTTGTCACGCAGGACGCACGCAGCCCGTTCGGCAGCCTGGACATTTATTCGCCGGACAATGTTGATTTGCCGCACTTCCTGGTGCGCCAACAACTGGAAACCTACCTGGTGAACAACCAGCGGGTCGGCGCACAAGCCGCGCCACTGGCGGCGCATCTGCTGCTCGCCAACGTCGCGCCGGAGTTCCTGATCAAGCAATTACCTTCCTCACCGCTTTTGGGCTCCATTGCCTGGGTGACGTTCAGCCGCACCGTCGCATTGATTGAGCTCCAAGTCCGGGGGGCGTCGCGTTTGATGACGTTTGCGCAGGTCATGCAATACGCGGCCATTGAACCCGTCGGTCCTGACCAGGAAAAAATCAGCGGCTTGGCGGCCATCAACCCGATTGTCGATTGGGCATTGCTGAACAGCGTGATCACACGGGCGGCATTGCAACGCCACAGCGCCGGAGCACTGCAAGAAGCGTCTACGGCGTACCACGCATTCCTGGAGCAGTTGAACCAGGCCGCCACCACGTTTGCCACGCCGCCCCCGAGTCGCCGGGCGCTCGCCCTGGCGCAACTGCAAGCGATCCTGCCGGATAGCGATGACCTGGAAAAAGAATTCCTGACCCACGCCGGGACCGCTTGGCAGTATCAGCCGGTCGTGCCTTATGCCGCTGACGAGATGTTTGAAAACCAGAAAATGTCGATGGTCGAGCTGCACATGTCCGGCGACCTGGTTCGCCAGCAATGGAACGACCCCGCTTACGACCTCTTTGAAAAATACCCCACGCTGTTGCCCGAGCTGAACAAGCTGTCCGGTGATTTTGAGGCGCCTGTGCGCGCCTGTGCGCGCCTATCAGCAGCAACTGCAACACGCGTTGGCGACCAATCTGCAACTGGCATTGGCGCAGTTGGATGAGGCCGATCAGAAAGACCTGCTACGCAGCGAAATCACCTTATACACCGTGCGCGCCTCGGCGCAGTTCGACGCCAAGGCCCCGGTAGCCTTGAATGGCCGCTTCGGCATGGAGTACCTGACCAGCATTGAAACCCAGGAAGCGATCGATGCCGCTACCGGTCATTACGGTGTGGTCATGTGTGCGTCTTTTCGCGGGAAAACCACCTGTTTTGAGCTCTTCAGCCTGCATGGCCAATGCCTGAAAAACCCAGCGCTTGGCGCGGCGATCAGTCAAGCGGCGCTGCACAAAAACCGCGCCCGGATCGACTTCACTGGCGATCTGAATCGCGCCATGAAACCCGCGCAACTGAGCGCCATGCCCCTGGACATCACCAACTACACGCACGGCAGCGTACCGAACCGCAAAGTGTCCAGTGAAGTCGTCCTCGACAAACTGGCGGTACTGGCGGCCCCCATTGAGACGACCATTGACAAGAAAGGCGTCTATCAACGCTTCCACTACCCGAACCTGGAACGCATCGCCCACTTCATCGCCCGCCATCGTCCTCTCGCCACTTACGCCGAGCTGAAAGAAATCGCCTTGGGGCAAACCCGGCTCGAAAGGTTGATCAGCAAGAATGAAGAACGGACCGAGTTCATGCTCAACCTGATCATCCCCTTCCGCTCCTGCATCGCGGAAATTCGTTCCGGGGAACGGGTACGGGTCGCGCAAGGCATCTTTGGTTGCATCATGGATGCCATCGCGGTCATCGGCGGTGTTGCCGGAGCGGCGTCGAATATCGCCGGCATCATGTCCAAGACCGTTTCCTCCTGCTCCAGGATCGCCAGCATTGCCAAAGAGCTGGTCATCCTGGCGATCGGGACTTTCAATCCGCTGGATGGTTTGCGTTCTTACGCCAGCATCGGTGCGAAGGCGCTCCTCAAAGGTGGCCTGCGCTTGAACCTGGTGGGCATGGACGCCGTGACAAAAGCCAGGATGCAGGTGCACCGGCTGACCAAAATGGCCGACTCCTATGACCTGGTCAAAGCGTCGAAACGCTCCGATCTCGTGCAAGGGACCTGGATTCCCAAGGACAGCAGCGAATCCGTTAACGCCTGGGCCTGCCGTAGCCGCAACAATCAATGGCACGCACTCAATCGCTTTGGCCGGCCATGGGGCGAGTCGTTGAAAAATTTCCGCCGGGTCGGCGAGATCCGCTTACCGCGTTTCGACAAACAATTGCCGGCCCTCTACACCAGCACGGTGATTGAAAATGCCCTGTCGAGCGCCCGCCGAAAAATGGACGCCGCCGTCAGGGTACTGGCCCAGGCGAACAGGAAAGTCAATGTCGATGCCCTCGCCAGGCTATTGCTGGGTGGCAGCTCAATCGAAGCGGTCAATAACGTTCTGATGGCGCAAAAGTCGTACTGCGGTGCGGTGGACCTGGGTAATTTCCTGCTGGATGAAGCAGACAGTGCCAACGAAATGCTCACCTTGGACCTCAGTGAGTTCCAGGTATGGAAAAACGCCGGCCCGTTGCAACGGGAGAAACAATTCCTGCGCGTCGACTGCGCCGACCTCAACGAACGCTTCCGCGAGCACCACCTGAACGAAGGCGTGATTGCCGATGATTTGATTCGAACCCTGCTCCACGCCAGCAGCATCGATGACCTGAGCTACGCCCTGCCGTTGCCGAACACCGATTCGCGCTATCAACAGCTGGACGTGGCACCGCTGCTGAACCTGGCCAACGGGCATCATCCGATCGCCGACGAAGGGGTTGCGACCCGCTATCACGACCGCGCCCAGGCCCGGAACAACGCGGACTCCTTGACAGTATTCACCTCGCTATTGAGTCAGCTGGAAACCCACCCGGCGAACTTTGCCGAGAACCTGTCGGCCATGAGTGCCGCGCTGCAAGCCGCTCGCCAGGGCGCTATCAACCGGCCAGTGCCGATTTACCTGAACAGGCTCTAAACCCCTGTTTCATCGGGAGGCCTGGCATGAGGGCCCTCCTTCACTTTTTTCAAACTTAATGAATGGACTCAAAATGAATAACACAAGCAACAGCACGCTCACCGAGCGACACCTTTCGCGCCCCATCAGCCCTTCCAACAACGATGTCGATCCCACAAGCAGCAATGACAGCGAGCGACAGGAAGTCATCAGCCGATTGAAAACCATATTGGCTGATGACAACACTGGATTCGCCCCTGCCTGGACCCTGCCAGTTATTTCCCTGGAGCGCGATTCAAGCCTTGAAAGCTCGATGGTGCCCGGCATCGAGCTGTTAAAGCGAATGGTCAGCAAAGACGCCTTTAAACGGATCCTGAGCAGGCACCAATTAGCCGAAGACGCGGTGTTTCAAGTCGCAGAGAACGGGCACATCACCGCACAGACTCCGAACTTCACCTACGACCTGACCAGCCGCACCCAACTGGACCCCGAACTGGACGATGACCTGAAAACCCTCGCCGAAATGGCGGCGGCACTGGGTGGCGCGGTGACGCTCGACGACCGGGTCAGCCTGACGCAATGGTTCAGTTTCCACGAGCATCCCATCCCCAAAACAGCCGAGCAGACCCAACGCCTCATCACGTTGCTGGAGCTGAATCTGCCGAAAAGTCCGCTACTGGGTAACTATTGGGACATGCTCTCGGTCGCCACCGACAGCCCGATCAGCCTGAATGACACCCAGCGCCGCCAAATCAAGGCCCTGACCCAGCGTCACATTCAGGGGCGCGGGACGCTGCTGGATCACCTGTCGCAAGTTGCCTTGGGGCGGGACATCTCGACCATCAGCCGATCCGACGCCGATGAACATCTGCAGACACTCGCGTCCCACTCCATCGCGGCCTCTTGGGCCGAAGGCTATATCAACGAACTAGGGTGGTATGGCGCATCGAGCGATGAGCCGATATCCGATGGGTATCGGCAGCAGGTGATGCTGACAGCGGTACTCCTGGACCTGCACCCTTCCATTGGCGAAGCGGAACCGCGCAATCATGTTGCCGGGTTTAATCTCTACGCCACTGAGCATGTTGAACACTCTTTTGCTGCCGTTCGCACCGCGTTGGAGAGCCATCTAGTTGCCAAGGCCGGCGTTAGCGAACAGACCGCGCCTCTCGCCGCCCATTTGTTGCTAGCCGGCACCGCGCCTGAGTTCCTGGTCAAAGACGTGCCTCCGACCCTGCTGCTGGGCACACCGCAATGGGTTGAATTTTGTCGTGGCGTGGCGATGGTGGAATTCAACGCGCCGGGCTCTTCCCGCCTGATGACGTATGCACACATCAAAAAAATGGCAACGATTGATTGGGCGGATGAAGCGCTGACAACCCTCAACAGCGTGCTCGCCATCGATCCCCTGCTCGACTGGGCCCTGCTCAACGGCATTGTCACACTGACCGACGTGCAGAACGCCCACGCCACGGCCGTGGCCACTGCAACTTCGGCTTATGAAAAGCACCTTGGACACCTCGTCGACATCCAGACCCAGTTGTCGAAAAAATTCCCGACACGGCGGGACATCGCGTTAAGACTGCTGAAAGTTACAGCCCCTGATTGCGATTTTGTTGAAGATGAGATTCTGCGCAAAAAGAGCCCACACGCCGCTCGCCCGGGCTTTGCCACATCAGAGCCGATGTCGTTGGTTGAGTTGTTGATGGCCAATGAACTCGGCTCCCGGGAATGGGATTTGGCGGATGACAGCCTCTATGACATTTATCCGTTTATCAATAATGAAACCCATCGGTTGAAACCCGAATTCGATCGTTTGTTCAATCGGGCTCACACCCAATTCTCCGAAGCCATGAGCAGCAGTTTCAAACTGGCTTTTGCGACACTGCCACCGCTTGATCGCCAGCGATTGTTAAAAGGACAGGTGTCGCTGTTCACCGTCCGGCCTTCAGTCGCGGTCATCCCCAAGCCGGACAATACATTCTCGTTGAACCCGTTTAAGTTAATCACTCACACGGTCACCGAGTTCACCCAACTAGGCTACAAGGAAAACCAGGCCGACAAAGATGCCGCGACCGGACGTTATGGTGTGGTGGTCGGTGCTTACTACGAGAACAAGTTGTATTGCTACGAACTGTTCACACTGCACGGCGTCTGCCGCGAAAACCCCGCGCTCGCCGAAGTGATCAGCCGTAACGGCTTGTTGAACCAGGCCCCACGCACGGATTTCTCTGGCAGTGCGAATCGCTACGGCCCTCCTTCTGCCACTTATCATTTACCGACTGATATCGAGTGCTATACCCACGGCGTAAACCCCGGCATCCAACCCGCCAGCATTGGTGTGATTGAAAAACTCGCCATTCTTCCCGTGGCCGCCACACACTCAACCCGCCAGCCGCGCAGTTATTACCAAAGTTTTGACAGTGGCGAGTTCAACGAGCTTGCAGCCTTCATTCAGAAACACCGTCCCCTTGCGACCTATGACGAGCTGTCAAAAGAGTGCTGGGGACAGACCAAACTGGAGCGTTTGCGGGCCGAGTACGATGGCATTATCGACACAGCGCTCAACTTCATTGTCCCGTTCAAGTCGTGCATCCAGGACATCCTTTCGGACGATCCGGATCGCCGGGCAGAAGGTTGGGCGTCGTGCACCATTGAGGCGGCCATGACACTGCTGCTGGTGGTCGGCGCGGTCGCCAAGGTGGTCAGCATTGCCGCTAAAACCGCTTCCATCGCGGCAAAGGCCGCCAGCATGGCAAAAGTGGGCGTCGGCTTGTTGAACAGCGTGTTCAATCCGTTGGACGGCATTCCCGCCTTGTTGCGCAAGGGCGTGAAGGTGCTGAAGCTCAAGAAATTGGGCACCAATGTTCTGGAAAACGCCACGTTTCAACTGCGCAAGTTGACCGGCAGCGCGCAATCCTATGACTTGGTCAAAGCCGCCAACCGTGCAGACACCGGCATGGGAACCTGGCGTCCATTGGCGTCATCGACGGACTCGATTGCCGTCCTGGCTACGCGCCACAACGACCAATGGTACGCATTGAACCGTAGTGGCCAGCCTATCGGGCCAAAGCTGCAAAACTTCCATTTCCTGAACGCGCTCCGCTTGCCCGGATTGCATAAAATCATGCCCGCAACCTATACCCGCAAGTTGCTTCAGGAGGCATTGCCGGCTGCCCGGAAAAAAGTGGATGACGCCATTAAAGTATTGACTGACGTGACATCGGAGAAAGATTCAGGCGTCGCCCTGAAACTGCTCATGGGGGATCACTCCGCCGAGAGTCGCAGAAAATTTCTGTCCGCCCTGCAGGATGTCAAAAAAGACTTGGCAAAGATCACGCCCGATAACTTCGAACTCGACACCTATACCAAGACAAACAGCCTGGCCGCGCTGAATCCGATTGCCTACAAGGAATGGATAAATGCCGGTGAGACTAAAGCGGCTCAAAAGAAATTCATGCGTATTTATTCGGAAAACTTCAACGACCAATATCGCAAGGAGGGATTCACGTCCACCGTTCCTGCTGATGATCTGATTCATGAAGTCTTTCACGGAGCCCCCGACACTCTGGACCACACTTACGCCAGTGCGCCGGTGTCCGGTCGAATCGGCAACCAGCAACGCCTGGACGTCAAGCGATTGATGAACCTGGCGTCTGGTCACTTCCGTGACGACAACCTCAAGTTGCTGGATAAGACCCTGGCCTTTGACAATGCCGACTCGTTTGCCGTGACCACCTCTTTGTTGAGCCAATCTTCCAGCAACAACCTTATGTTTCTTGAAAACATCGCCACCTTGCAGAAGCAGGCGGATAGAGCTCGCGGTGGCTACATTGGCTGGGAGGTGGTGTTGAACTTCAACCCGGTTTGATCAACGGCCCCATTGGCAGGGGCATCTGTGCGCAGGGCTGTGGTTTAATCGCGCTCTTTTTTTCATCGCCCTGCGCCCTCATCAGGAATGCCCCATGAGCCTGCCCCCCATCAAAGTCCTGGTCATTGGTTACGTCTGGCCCGAACCCCGCTCTTCGGCAGCCAGTGGCCATGTGATGCAAATTCTCGACACGTTTTTGCCAGCAAGGCTGGGACATCACCTTCAGCAGCCCGGCGGGCGTCGGCGAACACAAAGCCGACCTCGCCGCCCTGGGCATTCGTGAATGTGCGATTGAGCTGAATAACAGCAGTTTCGATACGTTTATCCGCGAACTGGCCCCGGATATCGTGTTGTTCGACCAATTCATGATGGAAGAGCAATTCGGCTGGCGCGTGGAGAAACAGTGCCCCGACGCATTGCGCGTGCTCGAAACTTCCGATCTGCAAAGCTTGCGACATGCCCGGCACCAGCGGCTCAAGGATCGGTTGAAGGCCAGTGCCGATGAGAACGACTTCGGCGATCTGTTTGCCCCGGCGCTCCGTGAGGAGTTCGAGTTGATGGCCGGCACCGACCTGGCCAAACGCGAGATTGCTGCGCTGTATCGTTGCGACTTGAGCCTGATGATTTCCCCAGTGGAAATCGAGTTGCTGGTCGAACAGTTCAAGCTGCCGCGGGACTTGCTGCACTGGTGTCCCTTGATGCCCTCCCTGCCAACGGCGGCCCATACCCCGTTTGAAGCTCGGGCGAACTTTCTCAGCATCGGCAACTTCCGTCACGCGCCGAACTGGGACGCCGTGCTGTGGATGAAAACCGCAGTCTGGCCATTGATCCGTCAGCAACTACCCGGTGCGCAGTTGCATCTTTATGGCGCTTACACGCCGCCCAAAGCCACCGCGTTGCATAACCCCGCCCAAGGGTTTCACGTGATGAACTGGGCGGAGGATGCATTGCAGGTGATGTCGGCGGCGCGAATCTGCCTGGCACCGCTGCGCTTTGGCGCGGGGATCAAGGGCAAGATTGTCGATGCCATGCTGTGTGGCACGCCGAGCGTCACCACGCCCATCGGCGCCGAGGGCATGAGCGATGGCCTGCCGTGGCCGGGGGTCATTGGTGAATCCGCTGAAGCGCTGGCCGCCGCGGCTGTTGCGCTGTATCAGGACCAGGCGTTGTGGACCCAGGCGCAACAACATGGCGACCAATTGCTCAGCGCCCAATATCGCCAGTCAGACCACGGCCCGGCCTTGATCGAGCGCCTGCAAGCCTGTCGGCGTGACCTGGCCGAGCGCCGTCGCGACAACTTCACCGGCGCCATGCTTCGCCACCACGCGCACAAAAGCACGCAGTACATGGCCCAATGGATCGAGGCGAAAAATCGTCACGTCGAGTCGGATGTTTCTGATTCTCGCGGGTGATAACTGACCTGAGAAAAGTGGCGCAAGGCTATATTTATGTGGATATTTCTGTGCATTGAAAATCACCTGCCGGGCTTCTAGGCTCTTGGGCACCCGGTGATTTTTTCACGATTCCTCGCGCCCCACGGATGGGGGGCCGAGCCACAGGCAGGAGCCTTGCACCATGACCAACAGCCCCACTTCCAATGTCGACAAACAATGCTGGATGAGCAAAGTCCCCGACATCGACCGCATGAAAATCACCGATCTCATCTGGCCCGGCACGCATAACTCGGGCATGGACAAAAAAGCCCCCAATTACGAAGTCATCATCGGCAACTGGACCACCTGCCAGAACGACTCCTTTGCCTGGCAACTGGCCAACGGTGCCCGGGCATTCGATTTGCGCCTGGGCTACCTGCCCGGCTCGCCCAGGGGTTCTTATTACTTTCACCACAACGGCTATCAGTCGCACAGGGGGCTGGATGAGCTGATCGATGCGGTCAACAGCTTTCTCGACCGCAACCCGGATGAATTCATCGTCCTCGACTTTCACCAATTGGGTAATGGCGACCAGCACTTTGACTACCGGCAACTCAGCGACTTATTGATACAACGCCTCGGCGCCCGGGCCATTGCACCCGACGATGAAGAAAAGACCCTTGGGGAGCTCAAGGCGGCGAGCAGCAAGAAACGCGTGGTTCTCGCCTCCCGCAAGTCGGTGGAACTGGACCTGGATTATTTCTGGGGCACCATCCCCCATCGGTGGAGCGGCTCCCGGCTCACCAACGTGGACGAGTTGCGCCGACATATCGCCCGCACCCTGGACACACCCCGGTACGGCCATTACCTGTGGTCCCTGACCGCCACCAGCTACACCTTCCTCGGCGGGCCGGTGGACATCAAGCAACACATCAACGACTGGTTCCACTCCTCCCGGGATTGGGTGACGCAATGCAGCATCATCAGCACCGACTTCTTCGACGAGTCGCAGATTGTCGGTTATTGCTGGGTCGCCAACAGCATGAAGGCGGCACAACTCAGGCAGTCGCTGGCATAACTGGCCCGGAAAGAGGCATCATCAGCAGGCAATAACAATAAAAGTGCCCTGCCATGAGCCGATCCGCCCGAATAACCGATCCTTCCTACGAGTTGATGGACGACCACAACGGGTTGTCCATCATCTATCGCCAGCATGGTTTCCCATGCCCGTTGGTGCGCTGGCATTTCCACAAGGAATACGAACTGCACCTGATCGTCGCCAGTTCCGGCAAGGTGTTCATCGGTGATTACATTGGCAACTTCTACCCGGAAACGCTGTTCCTGACCGGCCCCAACCTGCCGCACAACTGGATCAGCCAGGTCGCCGAAGACGAAGTGGTGCCCAAACGCGACATGCTGGTCAACTTCACCGATGAGTTGTTCGACAGCGGTCACCTGGTGTTTGCCGAACTCAAGACCCTGGTGCCCTTGCTGGAGCGCGCGCAGTACGGCATCGAGTTTCGCTGCAAGCGCACCATCCGCCAGGCCATGACCCTGATGCAGCGCATCGCCGACACCCAAGGCGTGACCCGGCTCGGGCATTTCCTGATTTTGCTGGAATTGCTCGCGGCGTCCGATGATTACCAACTGCTGTCGGGCGCCACGACCACGCCATTGGCGGATGAACACAACGTTGACCGCACCAACCGGGCGGTGGATTACATCTTTGCCCATTACGCCCGGGAACTGCCGCTGGAAGAAGTCGCCGAGCACCTGGGTATGAAGCCGACGTATTTCAGTCGAGTGTTCAAGCAGGCCACCGGGCGCTGCTTCATCGAATTCGTCAATCGCCTGCGCATCAGCAAGTCCTGTGAACTCCTGGCCGATGGCGATAAACCGGTGACCGATGTGTGTTTCGAGTCGGGTTTCAACAATATTTCCAACTTCAACCGACGGTTTCAGCAACTCAAGGGCATGACCCCTTCCCATTACCGGCGGTTGGCGGTCCAACGTTTGACCGAGCAAAACCTCGGTTAAATGCTTTTTTGCAGGGGCGAGGCTTGCCCGCGAAGGCGGTGTGTCAGAAAAGACGCCTTCGCGGGCAAGCCTCGCTCCTACAGGTTTCCCTACAAAACCTGTACGCATTTCATCATCGACAATCATCTAAAAGCCCTACCCCGTACTTCCCACCGAAAACCCCAGTGCAAAAAAGTATCGATTCAAGTGCGATGGATGATTTGTCACATCCGCAATTGAAGGCTGTAATCAGTGCACATTCTTCCCTCATCAGGAAGACACAAAAACAATAACTGTCCTTCTGGCCCCGCCGGGTACAGAAAAGGAGTGCTCGATGCAACCTTCTGTAAAAGCTCTGCTTGCCCTCACCTGCATGACCCTCAGCAGCGTCAGTCTCGGCGCCCAGACCCTGACCATTGCCACCGTCAACAACAGCGACATGATTCGCATGCAAAAGCTCTCGAAAACCTTCGAGACCGAGCATCCGGACATCAAGCTCAATTGGGTGGTGCTCGAAGAAAACGTCCTGCGCCAACGCCTGACCACCGACATTGCGACTCAGGGCGGGCAGTTCGATGTGCTGACCATCGGCATGTACGAAGCCGCACTCTGGGGAGCCAAAGGTTGGCTGGAGCCGATGAAGGACTTGCCGGCCAGCTACGCCCTCGACGACGTGTTCCCGTCGGTGCGTGAAGGCCTGTCGGTCAAGGGTTCGCTGTACGCCCTGCCGTTCTACGCCGAAAGCTCGATCACCTATTACCGCACCGATCTGTTCAAGAGCGCCGGGCTGGAAATGCCGGAGCGCCCGACCTGGACCCAGATCAGCGAGTTCGCGAAGAAACTCACCGATAAAGATAAAGAACAGTACGGCATCTGCCTGCGCGGCAAGGCCGGCTGGGGCGAGAACATGGCGCTGATCACCACCATCGCCAACGCCTATGGCGCGCGCTGGTTCGATGAGAAGTGGCAACCGGAATTCACCGGCCCCGAGTGGAAGAACGCGCTGAACTTCTACGTGCAGACCATGAAGGATTCGGGCCCACCGGGCGCCTCCAGCAACGGTTTCAACGAAAACCTGGCGCTGTTCAACAGCGGCAAGTGCGCGATCTGGGTCGATGCCAGCGTCGCCGGCTCCTTCGTCACCGACAAGACGCAAAGCAAGGTCAGCGAGCACGTCGGTTTCACCTATGCGCCCCATGAAGTCACCGATAAAGGCTCGGCCTGGTTGTACTCCTGGGCGCTGGCGATTCCGACCAGTTCCAAGGCCAAGGACGCGGCGAAAACCTTCAGTGCCTGGGCGACTTCCAAGGAGTACGGCGCACTGGTTGCCGAGAAAGACGGCATCGCCAACGTACCGCCAGGCACCCGGGCCTCAACTTACAGCGAGGCCTACATGAAAGCCGCGCCGTTCGCCAAAGTGACCCTCGAGTCGCTGAAAGCCGCCGACCCGAGCAAACCGAGCGTCAAGCCTGTGCCGTACATCGGCATCCAACTGGTGACCATTCCTGAATTCCAGGGCATCGGCACCCAGGTCGGCAAGTCGTTCTCGGCAGCGCTGATCGGTCAGACCACGGTCGACCAGGCCCTGGCCGCCGCCCAGCAAACCACCGAACGTGAGATGAAGCGCGCCGGTTATCCCAAGTAACCCGCGCCCTCTGTAGGAGCGCTTTTTGTGGCGAGGGAGCTTGCTCCCGCTCGGCTGCGAAGCAGTCGCAAAGCTTTTGGGGTCGCTTCGCGACCCAGCGGGAGCAAGCTCCCTCGCCACACAAGCCTCGCTCCTACAGTTGATCTTCACCTGCCTGTTCTTAATTGGTTCTATCGCCATGAATATTTCAACTGCCAAAGCTCAAATGGACATTCCCCAACCGGTGCGTAAAAGCCGGTTGGCCAATCCCGGCTGGTTTCTGGTCAGCCCTTCGGTGGTCATGTTGCTGCTGTGGATGATCGTGCCGCTGGGCATGACCCTCTACTTCTCGGTGATCCGCTACAACCTGCTCAACCCCGGCGAGAACGAGTTCGTGGGGCTGGAGAACTTCACCTATTTCCTCACCGACTCGGGCTTCCTGCCCGGCGCCACCAACACCCTGTTGCTGGTAGGCAGCGTGCTGCTGATCAGCGTGGTGTTCGGCGTGTTGATCAGTGCGTTGCTGGAGGCCAGTGAGTTCCTCGGTCGCGGCATCGTGCGGGTCATGCTGATTTCGCCGTTCTTCATCATGCCCACCGTCGGCGCGCTGATCTGGAAGAACCTGATTTTCCATCCGGTGTCGGGGATTCTCGCCTACGTCTGGAAGCTGTTCGGCGCACAACCGGTGGACTGGCTGGCGCACTACCCGCTGCTGTCGATCATCATCATTGTCTCGTGGCAATGGCTGCCCTTCGCGATCCTGATCCTGATGACCGCCATGCAGTCGCTGGACCAGGAACAGAAAGAAGCCGCGCGCCTGGACGGTGCCGGTCCGGTCGCGATCTTCTGGCACCTGACCCTGCCGCACCTGGCGCGGCCAATTGCGGTGGTGGTGATGATTGAAACGATCTTCCTGCTCTCGGTGTTTGCTGAAATCTTTACCACCACCAACGGCGGCCCCGGCTACGCCTCGACCAACCTCGCCTACCTGATCTACAACCAGGCGCTGGTGCAGTTTGATGTGGGCATGGCGTCCGCCGGCGGTTTGATCGCGGTGGTGATTGCCAACGTCGCGGCCATCGTGCTGGTGCGCATGATCGGCAAAAACCTGACAGACAAAGCCTGAGGCCTGCGCCATGACTCTTCAACAATCCCGCCGTCTGCAAAGCCTGCTGCTCGGCACCCTGGCCTGGGCCATCGCGATCCTGATCTTCTTCCCGATCTTCTGGATGGTGCTGACCAGTTTCAAAACCGAAATCGACGCGTTCGCCACGCCGCCGCAATTCATCTTCACCCCGACGCTGGAAAACTACCTGCACATCAACGAGCGCAGCGACTACTTCAGCTTCGCCTGGAACTCGGTGGTGATTTCCTTCAGCGCCACGGCCCTGTGCCTGCTGATCGCAGTGCCGGCGGCCTACTCGATGGCGTTCTACGAAACCAAACGCACCAAAGGCACGCTGCTGTGGATGCTCTCCACCAAGATGCTGCCACCGGTGGGCGTGCTGATGCCGATCTACCTGCTGGCCAAGAGTTTCGGCCTGCTCGATACGCGTATCGCGCTGATCGTGATCTACACCCTGATCAACCTGCCGATCGTGGTCTGGATGATTTACACCTACTTCAAGGACATCCCCAAAGACATCCTCGAAGCCGCACGGCTGGACGGGGCAACGCTGTGGCAGGAAATGGTCCGCGTGCTGCTGCCCATCGCCAAGGGTGGCCTGGCCTCCACGGTGCTGCTGTCGCTGATCCTGTGCTGGAACGAAGCGTTCTGGTCCTTGAACCTGACCTCGTCCAAAGCCGCACCGTTGACCGCGTTGATCGCCTCGTACTCAAGCCCCGAAGGTCTGTTCTGGGCCAAGTTGTCGGCGGTATCGACCCTGGCGTGTGCGCCGATCCTGATCTTCGGCTGGATCAGCCAGAAACAACTGGTTCGCGGCCTGTCGTTCGGCGCCGTGAAATAAACCGATTCCTGTAGGAGCACGGCTTGCCGGCGAAGGCGTCCGTTAAATCGCCTTCGCCGGCAAGCCTGGCTCCTACAAAAAGCGCGCCCGGCTCAAATCAATAAAAACATGTGGAGGCCCATCATCATGGCCAACCTGAAAATCAAGAATCTGCAAAAAGGCTTCGAAGGCTTTTCCATCATCAAGGGCATCGACCTGGAAGTGAACGACAAGGAATTCGTGGTGTTCGTCGGTCCATCGGGCTGCGGCAAGTCCACCCTGCTGCGCCTGATCGCGGGCCTTGAAGAAGTCAGCGGCGGCACCATCGAACTCGATGGCCGCGACATCACCGAAGTCAGCCCGGCCAAGCGCGACCTGGCGATGGTGTTCCAGACCTACGCCCTGTACCCACACATGACCGTAAAAAAGAACATGTCGTTCGCCCTCGACCTGGCCGGCGTGCCAAAAGCCGAAGTCGAGAAGAAAGTCGGCGAAGCGGCACGCATCCTCGAACTCGGGCCGATGCTCGAACGCAAGCCGAAACAACTGTCCGGCGGCCAGCGCCAACGGGTCGCCATCGGCCGCGCCATCGTGCGCAACCCGAAAATCTTCCTGTTTGACGAACCGCTGTCCAACCTCGACGCTGCCCTGCGGGTGCAGATGCGCCTGGAACTGCTGCGTCTGCACAAAGAACTCAAAGCCACCATGATCTACGTGACCCACGACCAGGTCGAAGCCATGACCATGGCCGACAAAGTCGTGGTGCTCAATGGCGGTAAAGTTGAACAAGTCGGCTCGCCGCTGGACCTGTATCACCAGCCGGCCAACCTGTTTGTCGCCGGTTTCCTCGGCACGCCGAAAATGGGCTTCCTCAAGGGCAAAGTCACTCGTGTTGAAAGCCAGAACGTCGAAGTCCTGCTCGACGCCGGCACCCGCATCACCCTGCCGTTGAGCGGCGCCAATCTGAGCGTCGGCGGCCCAGTGACTCTGGGAATTCGCCCGGAACACCTGAACCTGGCGCAAACCGGCGACTGCACCCTGCAAGTCACCGCCGACGTCAGCGAACGCCTGGGCAGCGACACCTTCTGCCACGTGGTGACCACCTCCGGCGAAGCGCTGACCATGCGCGTGCGCGGTGACCTGGCCAGCCGTTACGGTGAGTCGCTGAGCCTGCACCTGGACGCCGAACACTGCCATTTATTCGATGCCGACGGCGTGGCGTTAACTCGCCCACTGCGCGCCGCTGCCTGACGAGACTATGCGATGAAACTGAATAAACAGAACCTCAATCGCCTCGCGCCTGAGGTGGCACTGCCCGCCTACGCCCTGAGCGATACGCGCCAAGGCATCGCCCACATCGGCGTCGGCGGTTTCCACCGGGCGCATCAGGCGTATTACACCGATGCGCTGATGAACACCGGCGAAGGCCTCGACTGGGCGATTTGCGGGGTCGGCCTGCGTGCCGAAGACCGTCGCGCCCGGGACGATCTGAAGGAACAGGATTACCTGTTCACCTTGTTTGAACTGGGCGACGACGCTGACGCCGAAGTCCGGGTGATCGGCGCGATCCGCGACATGTTGCTGGCCGAAGACAGCGCCGAGGCGCTGATCGACAAACTCGCCAGCCCCCAGATCCGCATCGTCTCGCTGACCATCACCGAGGGCGGCTACTGCATCGACGACAGCAACGGCGAGTTCATGGCCCATCTGCCGCTGATCCAGCACGACCTGGCGCACCCGAACGCACCGAAAACCGTGTTCGGCTTTCTCTGCTCCGCGTTGGCCAAACGTCGCGCCGCCGGCACGCCAGCGTTCACCTTGATGTCCTGCGATAACCTGCCGCACAACGGCGCGGTAGCCCGCAAGGCACTGCTGGCCTTCGCTGCGCTGCGCGATGCCGATCTGCGGGACTGGATCGACCAGAACGTCAGCTTCCCCAACGCCATGGTTGACCGCATCACGCCGATGACCAGCACCGAGCACAAACTGCAATTGCACGACAAAACCGCGATCGACGACGCCTGGCCGGTGGTCTGCGAACCGTTTGTGCAATGGGTGTTGGAAGACAAGTTCGTCAACGGCCGCCCGGCCTGGGAAAAGGTCGGCGTGCAGTTCACCAACGACGTCACGCCTTACGAAGAAATGAAGATCAAGTTGCTGAACGGCAGCCACCTGGCCCTGACATATCTGGGGTTCTTGAAGGGTTATCGCTTCGTCCACGAAACCATGAACGACCCGCTGTTCGTGCGTTACATGCGCGCCTACATGGACCTCGACGTCACGCCACAACTGGCTTCGGTGCCGGGGATCGACCTGACCGAATACAAGAACACTCTGGTGGCGCGGTTTTCCAATCAGGCGATTGCCGATCAACTGGAGCGGGTGTGTTCGGACGGTTCCTCGAAGTTTCCGAAATTCACCGTGCCGACGATTAATCGCCTGATCGCTGACGGCCAGGAGACCAAGCGTGCGGCGTTGGTGGTGGCGGCCTGGGCCTTGTATTTGAAGGGCGTGGATGAGAATGGCGATACCTATTCGATTCCCGATCCGCGGGCGACGTTCTGTCAGGCGTTGGTGGCGGATGATGCGTTGATCACCCAGCGGTTGTTGGAGGTCGATGAGATTTTTGGCACGGCGATCCCGCGTTCGGCGGAGTTTGTCGCGGCGTTTGAGTGGTGCTGCAACAGCTTGCGAGAGGTGGGCGTGACCCGAACCCTGGAAAAAGTACTCGCGGCCTGATCGTTCCCACGCGCTGCGTGGGAATGCAGCCCGGGACGCTCCGCGTCCCCCATCCAAAAGCGGACGCAGAGCGTCCATTGAGGCATTCCCACGCAGAGCGCGGGAACGATCTTCGGTAGGGTCATCCATGGCAAACCAACAACTATTCCTCGGCATCGACTGCGGCACCCAAGGCACCAAAGCCATCATCCTCGACGCGGTCAGCGGTCAAGTGCTGGGCCAGGGCGCCGCCGCCCACACCCTGATCAGCGGCGCCAACGGTCGGCGCGAGCAAGACACCGATCAGTGGCTGGAAGCCTTCGCCCTCGCCACCCGCCGCGCCCTGCTCGCCGCCAACGTCGACGGCCAGGACATCCTCGGCATCGGCGTCTCCGGCCAGCAACACGGTCTGGTGTTGCTCGACGATCAAGGCCAGGTCCTGCGCCCGGCCAAGCTCTGGTGCGACACCGAATCCACCCCGGAAAATGATCGCCTGCTGACCCATCTGGGCGGCGAAAAAGCTTCGCTGGAACGCCTCGGCATCGTCATCGCGCCGGGCTACACCGTGTCCAAACTGCTCTGGACCAAAGAACAGCACCCACAGATTTTTGCCCGCATCGCGCGCATCCTGCTGCCCCACGACTTCCTCAACTATTGGCTCACCGGCCGCAGTTGCAGCGAATACGGCGATGCGTCGGGCACCGGTTATTTCAATGTACGCACCCGCCAGTGGGACTTGCAGCTGCTGCGCGACATCGACCCCACCGGGCGCCTGCAAGCGGCGCTGCCGGAGCTGATCGATGCGCACCAAGCGGTAGGAACCGTCCTGCCCAGCATCGCCGAACACCTGGGCATCAACCCGCAAGCGCTGGTGTCCAGCGGCGGCGGCGACAACATGATGGGGGCCATCGGTACCGGCAACATCCAGCCCGGGGCGATCACCATGAGCCTGGGCTCCTCGGGCACGGTCTATGCCTATGCCGAACAGCCCAAAGTCAGCCCGGACGCCTCGGTCGCCACGTTCTGCTCCTCCAGCGGCGGCTGGTTGCCGTTGATCTGCACCATGAACCTGACCAATGCCACCGGGGTGATTCGCGAGTTGTTCGAGCTGGATATCGAGCGCTTCAACGCTCTGGTCGAACAGGCGCCGATCGGTGCGGACGGCGTGTGCATGCTGCCGTTCCTCAACGGCGAACGCGTCCCCGCCCTGCCCCACGCCACCGGCAGCCTGCACGGCTTGACCATGACCAACCTGACCCAGGCCAACCTGTGCCGCGCCGCCGTCGAAGGCACGACCTTCGGTCTGCGTTACGGACTGGACCTGCTGCGGCAAAATGGCTTACAAAGCCGCAGCATTTGCTTGATCGGCGGCGGCTCGAAAAGCCCGGTGTGGCGCCAGATCGTCGCCGACATCATGAACACCCCGGTGATCTGCACCGAACAAAGCGAAGCCGCCGCCCTCGGCGCGGCGATTCAAGCGGCGTGGTGCAAGTCCTGGTCAAACGGCCACGAAATCACCCTGGCGGACTTGTGCGAGCGCTGCGTGAAACTCGACCTGGCCAGCGAAACCCTGCCGATCGCCGAGAATGTGGCAGCCGCGCAGCAGGCTTACGAACGCTATCAACAGCATGTCGCAACCCTTTAAAGAGCGAACAATTCTATGTATCTGGTGTGTGGCGAAGCGCTGTTCGATTTCTTCAGCGAAGACGATGCCAGCGGTCTGGCTTCAAAAGTGAATTTCAAGGCGATTGCCGGCGGTTCGCCGTTCAACGTCGCGGTGGGTTTGCGCCGCTTGGGCGTGGATTCGGCGTTGTTTGCCGGGTTGTCCACCGACTACCTCGGCCGCCGCTTGCAGCACGTGTTGCAGGACGAAGGTGTGTGCCCGGATTACCTGGTGGACTTCGCCGCGCCGACCACCCTGGCGATGGTCGCGGTCGGCGCCAATGGCTCGCCCCATTACAGCTTCCGCGGTGAAGGCTGCGCGGATCGGCAATTGCGCCTGGAGCATCTGCCGGTGCTGGGGCCTGAAGTGCGCGGTTTGCACATTGGTTCGTACTCGCTGGTGGTGCAGCCGATTGCCGACACCTTGCTGGCGTTGGTGGGTCGCGAAAGCGGTAAACGCCTGATCAGCCTTGATCCGAATGTGCGGTTGAATCCAGAGCCGAACATCGACCTGTGGCGTTCGCGGATTGCCGAACTGGTGAAGTTGGCCGACCTGATCAAGGTCAGCGATGAAGACTTGAGCCTGCTCTACCCCGAGCAAGACCCGGCGCGTGTCATTGAAGGCTGGTTGCAGCATCGCTGCCAATTGGTGTTTTTGACCCGTGGTGGCGAAGGCGCAACGGTGTTCAGTCGGGCCCATGGTTCGTGGTCGGTGCCGGCGCAATCGGTGAAGATTGCCGATACGGTCGGGGCTGGCGATACCTTCCAGGCTGCGTTGATTACCTGGCTGACCGAGCATCAGCTGGATTCGGTGGACGGTGTGCAGCGCCTGAGTCGGGAGCAGATTGACGGGATGTTGAAGTTTGCGGTGCAAGCGGCGGCGCTGACCTGCAGCAAGACCGGGCCGGATTTGCCGTATCGGCAGCAGTTGGATTTGCACTGAACCGAGCGTTCCCACGCTCTGCGTGGGTACGCAGCCCGGGACGCTCCGCGTCCCATCCAGAGCCGAACGCGGAGCGTCCGTTGAGGCATTCCCACGCAGAGCGTGGGAACGATCAAAGGTCCTGTGTAAACTGTCGCCCTTTTTAAGCGCATGACGGGAAGACGGGCTTTTGAACTCTAGGCAAACAGCTGGGCTTGTATTACTCACGACAGTGCTGGCCGGTTGCAGCACCTCGCCGCCCCGCTCCCCCAACGATATCTGCGAGATCTTTCGGGAAAAGAGCGACTGGTACGACGCCGCGCAAGTCACGCAAAAACGCTGGGGCGTGCCGATCCAGGTGCCCTTCGCGATCATGTATCAAGAGTCCGGCTATCGTTACGACGCCAAGACGCCGCGCAAATACCTGCTCTGGATCATTCCGTGGGGCCGGGTGTCGACGGCATCGGGCTACGCCCAGGCCAAGGACGAGGTCTGGTCCGACTATCAGAAAAGCACAGGCAGAGGTGGGGCCGACCGCGAGGATTTCGATGACGCCATCGATTTTGTCGGCTGGTACATGGACAAAACCGCCAGCATCAACGGCGTCTACAAATACGACGCCTACGGGCAGTACCTCAACTATCACGAAGGCTGGGGCGGCTATCGCCAGAAAACCTACGCCAGCAAAGCCTGGCTGGTGGCCACGGCCGGCAAGGTCCAGGGTCGATCCGATCTGTATGCGCAGCAATACGCCGGGTGCAAGAACGATCTGAATCGCGGGTTCTGGAGCCGGTTCTGGCATTGGCTCTAAACCCCGTAGCTGCCGAAGGCTGCGATCTTTTGATCTTGCTTCTAAAAGATCGCAGCCTGCGGCAGCGCCTACAAAGTCCTACCGGTCACAACACCGAGAAGTTGTAACTCACGATCAACCGGGTCTCATCCACGTCCCGGGCAAACTTCTCGTAATTGGTCCGGTACGTCGCATTGCGCAGACGCAAACTCACGTCCTTGAACGTCCCGCTCTGCACCACGTACTTCAGTTCGCTGTCGCGCTCCCACTCCTTCCCGTCCTGAGCGCTGCCCAGCACCTTGATATGGTCGCCGTTCACATAACGGGTCAGGAAACTCAGCCCGTTGAGGCCAATCGCCTTGAAGTCATAGTCATAGCGCAACTGCCACGAACGCTCTTGCGCGGCGGCGAAGTCGTTGACCTGCACATAGTTGACCAGGTACGGGTTGGTGCCATCCAGGTACGGCATCGAGTTGTCGCCATTCATGCGCTGCCAGCCGGCGCTGAAGGTGTGGCCACTCAACGCATACGACAGCATGCCGCTCAGGGCACGGTTGTCGATGGAACCGGCACGGGCGGCGCCGCTGTCGGCACTTTTCAGCAGTCGCAGATCCGCCTTCAGTACGCCGTCACCCAACGGTTGGTTGGCCAACACACCGACGAAGTGCTGGCGGTAGATGTCCTCCAGTTCCGCGTAATGGTATTGGGCAGTCAGGCGCTCGTTGATCTTGTAGTCGAAGCCGTACATGTCGAAATGGTCAGCGGTGACATTGCAGGCGTAGCGCTTGTTCTTGCAGTGCACGCGGATGTCTTGCGCATCCGTCGAATCCCGGGCGGTGTATTTGTCCAATCGCGCGGCCATGAAGGTCAGGTCTTTGACCTCTTTGGAGGTCAGCATCGCGCCGTTGAACATCGTCGGCAGCAGACGGCCGTCGTTGTACTTGAGCAGCGGCAGGTCCGGCAGCAACGCGCCGTACTTCAACACGCTTTGCGAGACCCGCACTTTGGCGGTCACGCCGAGCTTGGCGTACTGGTCCTTCGAACCGCGCGGGTTCTCGCCGGACGACGGCAGCAAGCCGCTGTTGCTGCTGTCGGCGCTGGAATCGAGCTTGAGCCCGAGCATGCCCAATGCATCGATTCCGAAACCGACCGTGCCCTCGGTATAACCCGATTGCAGATTGAGAATGAAACCTTGTGCCGACTCCTCACGCTTGGAAGCGCCCTGGTCGTTGCTGGTGTGCCCATCACGGAAGTCGCGGTTGAAATACACCGTACGCGATTCGATTTTCGCCGTGGTGTCGTCGATAAAACCGCTGGCCTGGACCGACCCGGTAAAACCGGCGCACAGGGCTAGAGCGCCGAAGCCGAATGACTGGCGGGCCGTGATGAGGGGAAATGGGGGACGCATGAAAAAAAGCTCCAACAGTGCAGCGTTTGCGCAAGGCGCAATAAGCCAGAAAATAGCTTCCGCCCTGGACCGGTGACGGGCCAGAGTGAAGTGAACACACGGGGGTGAACGGCGATGATGGCACAAGGCTTTTACGGGTTGAAGGCGACTTTAGTCTGAAACTGACTGGCAGTTCTTCAGTTCGAGTTCCCTCCTGTTGGAACCGGTCAGGTCTAAATCTCCGCATTCATTGACCGAAACCCTGCACATAGGGGATTTCCCTACCCTCAAGCACGGCATTTGCGCCTTGAACGCGCCCGGTTAATCCTGCACCATCCGCCCCAGCTTATTCAAAGGACGGAATTCAAGGCATGCTGGACGCGAACGCAACCCATATTTCCCTCACGCTGGAAGGTGTTTCCACCGACCTTCAAGTGCTCAGTTTCGTCGGTCGCGAAGCCCTCAACCAACCGTTCTGTTTCGACATCGAACTGGTCAGCGCCCGCCCCGACCTCAAACTCGAAGAGCTGCTGCACAAGCCTGGCTGCCTGACCTTCGGCGCCACCGGCGAAGGCATCATCCACGGCCTGGTCTACCGCATCGAACAAGGCGATTCCGGCAAAAAGCTCACGCGCTACAGCGTCAGCCTGGTGCCGCAACTCGCCTACCTGCGGCACAACCATGACCAGCAGATCTTCCAGCACCTGACCGTACCGAAGATCATCGGCCAGGTCCTCGAAGCGCGCGGCATCCTCGCCGATGCCTACAGCTTCCAACTCCGTGCGGTCTACCCCGAACGCGACTACTGCGTGCAGTACGACGAATCCGACCTGCATTTCATCCAGCGCCTGTGCGAAGAAGAAGGCATTCACTTCCACTTCCAGCACTCCGCCAGCGGCCACACACTGGTGTTCGGCGATGACCAGACGGTGTTCCGCAAACTCGCCCCCGTGAGCTACCAGCAAGACTCCGGCATGGCCGCCGAAAAACCGGTGATCAAGCGCTTCAACCTGCGCCTGGAAACCCGCACCACCCGCGTCAGCCGCCGGGACTACGACTTCGAAAAACCACGCATCCTCCCCGAAGGCACCGCCAAAAGCCCCTTCGCCCCGGACCTCGAAGACTACGACTACCCCGGCCGCTTCACCGACCGCGAGCGCGGCAAGCAACTGGCTACCCGCGCCCTTGAGCGGCATCGCAGCGACTACAAACTCGCCGAAGGCAAAAGCGACGAGCCGACCCTGGTCAGCGGCCACTTCCTGGCCCTGAGCGAACACCCGCGCGCCGAGTGGAACGACCTCTGGCTGCTGCTGGAAGTCGTCCACGAAGGCAAACAACCGCAAGTGCTCGGCGAAAACACCACCAGCGACGTCACCGACAACAAGGACGACTTCCACCAGGGCTACCGCAACCGCTTCCTCGCCACCCCGTGGGACGCGCACTTCCGCCCTGCCCTCGAACACCCGAAAGCCAAAATCCTCGGCAGCCAGACCGCCATCGTCACCGGCCCCAAAGGCGAAGAAATCCACACCGACCCATACGGCCGGGTCAAAGTCCAATTCTTCTGGGACCGCGACGGCCAGGCCGACGACAACACCACCTGCTGGCTGCGCGTCGCCACCGGCTGGGCCGGCAACGCCTACGGCGGCATCGCCATCCCGCGCATCGGCATGGAAGTGCTGGTGTCCTTCATGGAAGGCGACCCGGATCAACCGCTCGTCACCGGCTGCCTGTACCACAAGGAAAACGTCGTCCCCTACGACCTCCCCGCCAACAAAACCCGCAGCACCTTCAAAACCCTCAGCTCACCGGGTGGCAAGGGCTACAACGAATTCCGCATCGAAGACAAGAAAGGCGCGGAACAGATCTACCTCCACGCCCAACGCGACTGGGATGAAAACATCGAGCACGACCAGAAGATCCGCGTCGGCAACGAACGCCACGACACGGTCGAGGCCAATGTTCTCAGCGAATTCAAGGTCGAAGAACACCGCATCACCCACCTGGATCGCAAGACCGAATCCCGGGCGAATGACCACCTCACCGTTGGCGTGACCCAGCATGTGAAGGTGGGGACGGCGTTGTTTGTCGAGGCGGGTCAGGAGATTCACTACAACGCTGGGGAAAAGGTTGTGGTTGAGGGGGGGATGGAGCTTACGGCCAAGGCTGGCGGGAGCTTTGTGAAGGTGGATGCGGGGGGTGTGACGATTAGTGGGGCGAATGTGAAGGTGAACACGGGTGGCTCCCCTGGGGCGGGCACCGGGATTCAGATTCTTGCGCCCATCACTCCAGGCGCCGCCGCTGCCGCCATCGCGGGCAAGCTGCTTAGCGCTCCACCTGTTGGAAAGTTCAATGCGGTCCCTGATTCAGCGGCACCTGCTGAAGCAGATGAGCTCGAAGAAGAGGAAGAGGAAGAAGAGGTCGGTGAAGATGAGATCACCTTACGCATCGGCGTGTTTTTCGACGGGACGGGTAATAACCGAACCAACAGTGAACGTGTATATGGCTGCTTTGCGCCGGACGTGAACCTGGAAGAAGCAGCAGAGGATATTCGCAAGTACTGCGCCGCTCATGGCTATGACGGCAAAGGGAGTTCGCCGGATAACAGCTACGGGAATGATGCGAGTAACGTAGCTAAGCTGTATGACTTGTATGACCAACAATCGAATGAAACTTTGCCGATCGACGCTACGACAGCGAATCTGGCCATCTATGTAGAGGGCATTGGAACCAGTAGCACCGGTGATGATTCCCTGTACTCGCAAGGTACTGGATTAGGCGCTCAGGGCGTAAGGTCCCGGGTGGAGGAGACTCCTGCACTGCTGATCAAAGCGCTGCGAGCTTTCGGAATGAATAATGCCGACAAACGAATTAAATCTATTGAGTTTGATATTTTCGGTTTCAGTCGTGGAGCAGCCGCCGCACGGGACTTTGCCAATGAGGTGCTTAAAGGGGAACAAAGTATTCTGGCTAAAGTCATTCCAGCAGGTTCTGCCGGCTTTGTAGGTGGTTTTACATGGAAGGCACATTCCGATGTATCGATAGACTTTATCGGTATTTATGACACCGTGGCCGCGATTGCCAATCCACTACTGCTGGACTTGAATGGGCATAACGCAAACAACCCTGGTATCAATATCGTTCTGGCTCCCGATGCCGCGAAAAAAGTCGTTCATCTGGTCGCTAGAAATGAGCGGCGTTATAACTTCTCTCTGAATAGCTTGGGTGCAGCAGATATTGTACTGCCCGGCGTGCACTCAGACCTCGGGGGAGGTTACTTGCCGAAGGCCACAGAACGCGTACTCATTAGCAAGCCACGTCGAAGCGATGTAGCGGAAAAAACCTCATTTACCGAAGCCAATAGCTACAAGCTTGCCCAGCAGGATTTGAGAAGACTCCAAGACCAACTGGCGCAATACAACCTCCCTTTAGAGGTGCGTACATGGGAGGTGCCGTATCGACCAGCCGACAAAGATAATCGAACCAACATGAAACATGTGTACGCCGCAGTGAGCAGCCAGCGTGAAGTTCGTAGTGACCTGTCGTTGATCTACTTGCGGGTCATGCGTGAGCTGGCGGTAGAGAATGGCGTACCCCTTCAAAAGATATCGGAAAATGATCCTAGGCTAGCGCTACCTGCCGAGCTAGTTCCAATTTCTGAAAAGCTGATGAACTTTGCATTGGGCAAAAGCGCGACACCTGGACTGAGCCCACAAGAAGAAGAACTGCTTTTCCAACGGTATGTACACTTGTCCGACAACTGGAATGCGGCAAAAAACATGAACAACAGCGATCTGGATGTCGTTTTCATCAATCGTCCAAACGAAAACTTACTGCGCACAGTGCACCCTAATGAGTAAATTCATACGTATCGCCTTTGTCACGTTCCTGCTCAGTGCAAGCGCACTCGCCAATAGTAAATCATTGCCTTATGACGCATGGCGGCTCGGCTTCTCGGCCCCCAGCTACATGGATGTCTGGATCGAAACAGCCGATGCTGTAGATATTCAAGGGAATGTATATGCACGCGCCATGAGTGGAAACGCTGAAACACCGAAACCTTCGAACAATAGTGGCCATCCGAAAGGCTGGCCTGCAAAACCGGGCTGGGGTAAAGGTAAGTACATCAAAGGGGCAGACTTACCTAAGAAAATCTATGTCCGCTGGCAATCACTGGTAGAACCGCAAACCTACCAAGTAACCATCGACATACCGGACTCGGCCAGGGAGATGATGCGCAAGGAAGAAAAGGTTTTTTGCGCCTTTGATGGTAAATGGATAACGGACTACCGTGAGGCACTGGTCATAGGTCTTGCTCCTGGCGGCGTTGCAAAAGTCTGGGTAATGGGCCCCTGCTTGCCTGCCATTGAAGTCACAAGGGTTCAAGCCAAGGTAGATCCGCGCGGTCCTTATGAAGGTAAGTCTGGTGGGAAATACGACACACTTTCAGACGTATCCAAAGCTTATATCGAGAAATTTGGCGTGCCTTATGGCTCTTGGTAATAGCAATTATATTTCTTATTAATTGAAGCCCAACTCCAATACCTGTTGCTGCGCGACCTCAATAGGCAGGAGGTTCAGCTATACACCTACTTGAAACTCGACGCGATCAAAAATATCGACTTGGTACAACCTCTGGTCGATTTGGGGAAAGCTGTTGCGACGATTCCTGTGATTATAGTAATCGGCGGGTTGATTGTCGCAGTTGCAATTCCATACCTGTGCAAGCAGATTCTCGTCGCTATTTCGAACGGGGCGCGGTGATGCCTATTACAAATGATTCGAAGGGGGCAACACGATTTGGTTTTGGGCTAGCGAATTACAAGTTCATCCCTGACTAAAAAACGGGATATTGCCTCAGGAACTGGATATTTATGAACATACGACAACATCTATTCAGTAAAAAACATTATGAAAACTTTCTCCGCGAACACGACGAAGTTATTGAGTTCTGCAAAACCAATACATTTCAATCTGACTCAATCGTGCAGGAAGCCTCTCTTCGTGCCAGCCATTTTCAGACCTTGGCGCTGGATAGACTCCTTGCTGCTTATACCGGTGGAGAGGCCATAGCTTCTCTTATCCCTCTGCTTGAAGACGTGATTGAAAAGTACGAAGTTCGTCAGAAAATGTTGGCCCGGTATGAGGACTCACCAAAAATCTCGCCGCTGGCAATGGACGACTGGCCGGATCAATACGAAGAAGCCGTTCAAGTGATCGGTTTTTGCGTTCTGCTGCATCGCACAGACTTGCTACCGCGCTTCGTCAAGCTCATGGACGAAGCCGGATATGCTGGCGACGACACGCTTTATGAGGACTTGTTGAAGAAGGTTTTGCCTGACCGTCACGATGTTGATCAGTGGTATCACGACGTCTATACGCCCCTTATTCAGGCGATCTACATCGAGAATAAAGAAGAGCAGTCAACATTGCTCCAACAGTATTGTGATGGGTGGTATTCCGCTTTTGAGCAAACGCCGTGGCACGATACTCACCATCAAGGAGAAGATGGTAATTACGTAGGTTATTGGGCTATCGAAGCTGGTGCAATCGCGTTTTTATACGGCATCGACGACAGCAAAATCGATAGCATGGTTTACCCCAAAGACCTGGTTGCCTATGCCAGACGCGCAGCAAAAACGTAAACTCCCGCCCTCTTCAGAAACGGACTTCGGATTCAACGCCATGGAACTGCACTTCACCATTACCCCCGAGCACACCCAGATCAGGATCGGCGAACAGCTGGAGCGCGAGATGCTCAAGCATGATGAGCAGCAGGCCCAACTGATGGGTTTCGTCGCACGCTTGCAGGAACGTCTGCTCGCCCCGCTGGTGTTTGTGCTGTGCCTGGCCGGCGGGATGCTGGCGATCTATTTCCCCGAGCGCCAGTTCACTCCTCAGAAGATCATCACGATGGTGTTGTTCGGGGCGATCTTCGCGGTGTTTTGGTGGTTCTTTTCCAGTCGATGGTTGGGCCACCTGCGCGCACGTATGGCCGCCAGCCACGCCAAGCCGAGTGCGCCTTTGCGCGGCACGAATCAGCGCCTTATCGAAGCCAAGCTGCGTATTAACCTCAAGTCTGTTGAGGGTGCGTATCGCTTGCTGCTTGATGATCAGGGTTTCAGTTTGGTCAATGCCAAGGGTGCAAAAGGCGGGTTGGCTTGGGGGAAGATTGTGCGTCTCAATGAGACACCTGACTTTTACTCGGTGGCCTGCGCTGAGTCGGATCGCAAGGACAAGGCCTATCACATTCCCAAACGCAGCGATGTGATGGACGCCGAGCAGTATCAGCAAGGTTTGGCGCTGTTTTTGAGTCGGGTGCCCGCCTCTGCCGTGTTGACGCCTGCCTCGTAGAAGGCAGGCGTATTTCTGCGGGCGTCAGGCTGGGGCTGTCCAGCCCAGCATTTGTTGCTGCGCGACTTGCAATAGATCGCAGCCGTCCTGCGTCAGCAGATACAGCGCGTGGGTAATGTGGGGAATGTCCTGGACGTCACCGTCTTTGAAGCACTGGCAATGCAACGTTTCCAGCAAGTTGCTGGAGGCACGGATGCGTTGGAGTGCGGCTTCGAGAATGTCTTGGGGATTGGCCTCGGTGTCGATGACCAGGGGGCTTGAATCAGTGACGCTGCTCTTGATTGGGCGGTAGCGATCGGGAAATGGATTTAGCGTTGGCATAGTGGTTACTCGATGATTTGTGAATAACCGCCAGCATCGTGACCAAACGATGGAGGCGGACTGTGTACAGGCTTGGTCAACCGATACCATCGACTCGGCTCGCCCGAAGGCGTCCGGCACACAGCCGCCATTACAACGCACTACGAACACATAGAAGTCCGCGGGGCGAATGATGGCACACACATCTGTGTGATGGCAGCAGGTGACCAAACCTGACCGCTGATTTTGCAGCGATGCCAAACAGTACCCGCCGGAAGCCGGCCGGCGAAAGTCGACAATGCGCCCAAGCTTGTAGGAACGGGACGAAGCTTTCTTAGGATTTTTTACGACTCACGGGCAGTAATGTAGGACCCAACAACCGAAAGGATTCCCGCCCCAATGAAATCACCTTGGCCGTACCTCATCGCAGCACTGCTAACCACCCCAGCCTACGCGCAACCGCTCAAGACCATCCTCACCTGCCCTTTAGCCGGCCACTCCAAGGTATCGCTGCTGGCCGAGCCCGCCGAAGACGGCCATCGTCTTTTCGTAAAACTCGACGGCAACACCCACATCGCCTTCACCGATATGCCCCAAGAGGACTTTATCGGCCGCATCGTCCTGGCAAAGTGCGTGTCCTCAACCCTGATATTCGCCCTGGAATACCGCTCGCCCTATATGAAAGGCGTCGTGTTGCGCAAAAACCCGGTCACTCACAGCGTTGAGCAAATCGATTTCGCCGAGAAGGCCCTGCCCCGTTGGCTCTATCTGGGGCCGCAGCAAATGCGTCTGGTCATGCCAAACGAAGGCTATGAAGTCCCGACGAAGTTGCTGCTCTATGACTACGTGGCCGGCAAAGGCCAGGCTGAAACGGCTATCGGCATTGACGCGCTTCCCGAGGCGCGTGGTTTTAAAGTCGTGCGCCTGGAGAGTCGTTCCAGCAACTAACTGACCGGTCCCACATGAAACCTCTGTCAGAAACCGCCTTGCGACAGGTGGCGTTCATCCGGGTTAACCATCGCTTAACGCCGCGGTCCAAAACTTTACGGGACCGCACGCCTTCAGACTCTCCTGATGCCCAGTGCGGCAGGTTCGACGCCTTATTCGTCGAGCTGACTTTAAGCCTGCACCGGAGAACCTCCATGAACATGCGCACCTTGCTGATCACCACTGCCCTCGCCTGCACCGCGTTTACCGGTCTGGCCCAAGCCAACGACACTTCGACCTCCCAGGCGACTCCGTACCAGTACGGCATGCCGCTGCACGTGGGCAAGGTGATTGCCTTGAACGAACCGACGACGTTGGACTGCAAAGTGGTCAACGCAGACATGAAGTACATCGACAGTGCCACGGGTAAACCGTCGGAGATCACCTATCGGAAATTGTCTGACGCCTGCAGTTATCAGAACTGACAGAAGGCTCTGATTCGGCGCTTTGCGGTTTGCCTGTGAGGGATCTGGCGCTATGCTTTGGGCGCCTCCCTCACTGCCGCAAGGATTCGCCATGCAGTTATCGTTTCGTACGTTGTCGACGTTCACCGCCGCGCTGTGTTTCGTGCTGGCGTTGGTGTGGGGCTTGATGCCGGATCAGTTATTGGCGGTCTGGAGCATCGAGTATTCGTCGGCGGCGGGACTGGTCGCGCGGCGTAGCGCCGTGCTCTTTGCGGCGTTGGGGGTGATGTTTTATCTGGTTCGCAACGAGGCGCCTTCCGCGACTCGCAGTGCTTTGAGCAACGGTTTTATTGTCGGCTGTTGGGGTTTGGCAGCACTGGGCTTCGGCGAATGGCTGAATGGCCATGCCGGGCCAGGTATTTTGCTGGCTGTCGGGGTCGAACTGGCGCTGGGTCTGGGATTTTTCCAGACCCGGCGCGTATCGGTCGAGCTCGAAACTGTGGGTTAAAGTGCTTTGCGATCCGGATGCAATGTCTGGGCGGATGCCCTGTGCTGCATGTCGGATCGAAGTTCGGCAATCAGGTCGTTGATTTCGCGACAACCATTCAAGTGTTTGGCGTTGATACCGGTCACCATCAGATCCAGTTGATCGGTGTGCGTGTCGGCATACACTTTTACGGTCATCGACAAGTCAGGCGTCAGCGTGCATTGACAGCGCTTCGGCAGGAAGCTGCTTTCAATGATGTTGCGAAGTTCCAGGGCAGAAAGAAACATGGCGACCCTCTCCTTAATGTGAGACTGCCAATCAAAATAATCATCGGTCGGTGCTGAAAAAACCCGTTTGTCTTCCTTGCGGGCCTGAACATTTCATTACCTGGCCGTTCTCTCGTAGCAACACTGACTCATATGAACTCGTCGGTCAGCTTAAGACCAGCTACAGCATAAAACATGCCCAAGAATTCGCTCTGCACCTCGTCGGCAAATCAAAGGTTTAGGCTGCGCGCCATCAGATTGCCCTCATGCAAGATGCAAGAAGGGCCGGTAGAAGCCCTGCAATATGCAGGTATCACCGATGGGTTTGCATCCATCGTGTTCGGCAGTAAAAATGCTACCCAATATTTCAGTATCCGCTGACCCCACTCACACGCAAGGAGGCATCATGGGTTCGTTGACCTTAAACACGACCGTTGGGCTAATAGTTGCCGGGCTGTCGTGCGCCGCGCACGCCGCAAAACTTGAGGAAGTTGCGCCATTCCCCAAAGCCGATAGCGGTTTTACCCGCCAGGTGATCCGTCTCGCGCCACAAACCCAGGAAGACAGCTACCAGGTCGAGATTCTGGCCGGCAAGACGTTGACTGTGGACTGCAACCGTCAGCGCCTGGGCGGAATGCTCGAAGAGAAGAATCTGGAGGGTTGGGGTTATCCGTTCTATCGGCTGGAAACGGTGATCGGGCCGATGAGCACGATGATGGCCTGCCCGGATGGCAAGACCACAAAAGACTTCGTGCCGGTGGTCGGTGACGGGTTCATGCTGCGCTATAACAGCAAGCTGCCGATCGTGCTTTACGTGCCCAAGGATGTTGAGGTTCGTTATCGGATCTGGACGGCGTCGAGCAAGATTGAGAAAGCTGTCCAGGAGTAGCGCGATACTGTGGCGAGGGCGCTTGCTCCCGCTTGAGTGCGCAACACTCACAAAACCTCCCATCGCCCTCGAAGTCTTGGGGCCGCTACGCAGCCCAGCGGGAGCAAACTCCCTCGCCACAGGGGCACCACCAGGCTTGGGATCATCCTCAGCCTTCCGATATTTGCCACAGGAGCTTTCTTTTGATTACCTGCCACGTCAAATACGTGATCGACCCCTATCAACTGCCCGAGTTCGAAGCCTACGCCCAGGCCTGGCTCGGTATCGTCGAGCGCCTGGGCGGTACTCATCATGGCTACTTTCTGCCGTCCGAGGGCGCGAGCAATATTGCCTACTGCCTGTTCAGTTTTCCGTCGCTGGCGGACTATGAAAGCTACCGCCATATCGCGATGACCGATCCGGAAACTACCGCGCTGGTGGCCTCGCTGGTGGAGAAGAAGTTTATCGTCAGCTACGAGCGCACGTTCCTGCGCCCGATGCTGGCCTGAGCCCCCTCACGCCGGGACGCCGCTCAACGCAGCGCGCTCGGCGACATGGCGCAGGCTGTCGAAATTGATGTTGGCGCCCGAGTCGATGGCCACCAACGTCTGGCCCCGGACGCCGGTCTGTGCCACGTACTTCTTGATTCCGGCCACGGCCAAGGCGCCGGAAGGCTCGGTGATCGAGCGGGTGTCGTCGTAGATGTTCTTGATCGCCGTGCACAATTCGTCGTTGCTGACGGTGATGACTTCATCGACACAAAACCGGCACACCTCGAAACCATAAGCACCGATCTGCGCCACTGCCACGCCGTCGGCGAAGGTTCCTACGTTGGGCAGAACCACCCGTTCACCGGCCCGCAACGCCGCCTGCAAACACGCGGAGTGTTCCGACTCGACGCCGACGATGCGCACTTCCGGTCGCAGGTATTTGACGTACGCGGCGATACCGGCGATCAAGCCACCGCCGCCCACCGGGACGAAGATCGCATCCAGTGGTCCTTGGTGCTGACGCAGGATCTCCATAGCGACGGTACCCTGCCCGGCAATCACGTCCGGGTCGTCGAAGGGCGATACAAAGGTGCGACCGGTTTGCTGCGCCAGGTTCAGGGCGTATTCCAGGGCGAAGGGAAAACTCTCGCCATGCAGCACCGCGTCGGCACCACGGCTGCGCACGCCGAGCACCTTCAACTCCGGCGTCGTGCAAGGCATGACGATGGTCGCGGCGATCCCCAGTTCCCGCGCCGCCAACGCCACGCCCTGGGCATGATTGCCCGCTGAAGCCGTGATCACGCCGCAGGCCTTTTGCGCATCGCTGAGCTGCACCAGTTTGTTGTAGGCGCCACGGATCTTGAAGGAAAAGGTCGGTTGCAGGTCTTCGCGCTTGAGCAGGACCTGATTGCCCAACGCCTCGGACAGCGCCGGCGCCGGTTGCAGGGGCGTGCGCACCGCCAGCTCATACACCGGCGCGGCGAGGATCTTTTTCACGTAGTGCTCAAGCAAGGCCTGCTGGGCGACGGTACTGTTCATGCTGATCTCCTGTTTCACACGACCTGCGCAGGAGCTGCCGAAGGCTGCGATCTTTTGATCTTCAAACAGCAAAAGATCGCAGCCTTCGGCAGCCCTACGCGGGTGGTGCGTCGATTCAAAACCCAGGAGACAGAAAGTAAAAACCCGCCTCTAGGGCGGGTTGGGTGCTGCAGTCGTGAGCTAGCCCGCCAAATAAGGAATGGCGGTAATAATGCTTGGCTGGCAGCGCAATACGGTGGAAGTCATGGCTGGAAATTAGCCGGGCGACGCGGGCAAGTCAATGGCCAATTTTGCCGGGGCTCTGTAGTCTGGCGACTCCGCTCATTGCCCCCAAGGATGGAAACCATGAAGTCTGTCGCCCTGCCCCTGATTGCCTTGATCGCGTTTGCTGGCTACACCGTGTCGGTGATGCTGCAGGCCGAACAGTCGTTGATCGATTTCGGCATCAGCTTGATGTCGCGTCCGGATACGGCGCAGGTGGTGATTGATCTTTATCTGCTGGCGACGCTGGCGGGCATCTGGATGTACCACGATGCGCGCAAGCGCGGCCAATCGGCGCTGTCCGTAATTCCCTATCTGTTGCTCACCGCGATTTTCGTGTCGATCGGGCCGTTGCTATACCTGGTTGTCCGTGGCTTGCAGGATCGGCGCAAGGCACTCACTTCGCCAGCCGCCTGAGCCCCAGCACCATTACACCGGCCCCGAGCATCATCGCCGTCAAGAACAACGGATAGGACACCCACCACGGCGTCCCGGCCGTCATCATGCTGAACTCGGACATGCCGCCAATGCTCGCAATCAAATTCAACGGCAGAAACACCACGTTGATCAGCGTCAGTTTGCGCAACAGGTTGTTCATGCTGTTGTTCATCAGGTTGCCCCGGGCGTCGATCAGTCCGGAGAACACCGTGGAGTAGATTTCCGCCTGTTTGTAGCACTGGTTGTTTTCGATGATCAGGTCGTCGATCAGGCCAATGGCCTCGGCGCTGAAGTGTTCCTTTTCCGCGTGGTTGCGCAGCCGGGTCAGCACGGCGCCGTTGCTGTGGATGGCGTTGATGTAATAGATCAGGCTTTCGCTGAGGTTGAACATTTGGATCAGGTGCTGGTTTTCCATCGAGGCGTTGAATTTTTGCTGCAACTCCCGGGCAACCAGTTTGATCACCTTGAGGTGGCCCAGGTAGTGATGGATGTTGTTGAACAGCAAATCCAGCAACACATCCAGCGGCGTGTTGAGCCGCTGGCGGGTGCCGAGCCCGTGCAGCGGCGAGTCGTCGGTGGCGATCACCAGCAAGCGGCCCGGCGAGAACAGCAAGCCGCAGGACGACACCTCGAAGGCCAGGCTGCCGGCACCGGAATAGTTTTCCGGGCGTTTCCAGATCAGGAACAGGTTGTCGGGGTGAAACTCGATGCGCGACACCTCGTCGGGGTCCAGAGCCGAAGCCAGGGCGTGTTCATCGAGTTTGAAATGGCTGTGCAGCAAGTCCCGCTCGGCGGCATCGGGGTTGCTGAACAGCATCACTTCGGCGTCCAGCCGTTCAACCTTGTGCAGGGCGCCTTGGGTCAGTTGAAAACTCTTGATCATCGGCCGTTCACCAGGCCTGGCCGCGTCGCTTGAGCTCCAGGCGCCGGACGAACTCTTCCAGCACCAGCGAGTACAAATCATCCTGCAAATAAGCGTCTTCGATGCCAGCGTCCATGTTCGGATTATCGTTGACCTCGATGACCACCACTTTGTCGCCAGACTGCTTGAGGTCGACGCCGTACAAGCCATCGCCGATCAGGTTGGCAGTCTTCACCGCCAGCTCCACCACCGCGCGCGGCGCTTCGTGGACCGCCAGGGTGCGGCATTCGCCGTTGATGTCCTGGCCCTTGGCTTTGTGGTTGTAGATCTGCCAATGGCCCTTGGACATGAAGTACTGGCAGGCAAAGATCGGCTTGCGGTTGAGCACACCGATGCGCCAGTCGTACTCGGTGTAGAAGAATTCCTGAGCCAGCAGCAACACCGAGTGTTCGAACAATTCAGCGGTGGCTTCGAGCAAGGCTTGCTGGCTTTCGACCTTGATCACGCCTCGGGAGAAGCAGCCGTCGGGGATCTTCAACACCAGCGGAAAGCCCAGACGCTCGCCGACCCGTTCGAAGTCTTCCGGTCGCTCCTTGTAGAGAATTTCGGTGGCGGGCATGCCCAACTGGTGGCTTTTCAGCAGGTCGGTCAGGTAGACCTTGTTGGTGCAGCGCAGGATCGACGCCGGGTCATCCATCACCACCAGCCCTTCGCTCTCGGCTTTCTTGGCGAAGCGGTAGGTATGGTTGTCGACGCTTGTCGTCTCGCGGATCAGCAGGCCGTCGTATTCGGCGATGCGGGCGTAGTCCTTGCGCTCGATCAGCTCGACGTCGATGCCCAGGGTCTTACCGACCCGCACGAAGTTATCGAGGGCCTTGGCGTTGGAGGGTGGTAACGCTTCTTGCGGGTCATGCAGGATCGCCAGGTCATAACGCGCCAGGCGCCGTGAGCGCGGTACACGCCAGATCTTGCGACTGAAACTGTCCAGGGAGTTGGCAAATTGATCTTCCTGATCTTCACGCAACTTGTGCAAGGCGCCGGACTTTACACCTTCAATGTGCCAGCCGTTAGTTCTTCTAAACTCAACTAGCAATATCGGACATGGGAACACTTCAAACAGTTGCCGCGCCAGATCCTGCAAGGGTTCGATATTAGTCTTGCCAAAATAAAGGGTTAGCGTAAAGCCTTCGGTATCGCTGTAAAGATGATTACTGAGGGCTTTTTCCAGCGGTTTATCCAGATCGTCCAGGGACAGCCCATACAGCGATTTACGCGTCAGTTCACTGATGGTCCGCACCGATGGAATGACCTTGTGCCCCCGGGCTTCGGCCAGCAGCGAGCAGTAGTAACCGTGCCCCAGGTACTTGTAGCTGCGGCACAGGTTGATCACCTGGACCCGTTTACCCTGCTCGTTGTCGCGGGTTTGTTCCAGGTATTCCTGGGCCGTGACGATGTCTTCACTGGGAAAATATGACGCCCAGTCTTCCTTGCGTTCGACGATGATAATCAACTGACTTGAAGTGCTGACCGCGTCATTTAAATAAGTTGCCGCCGGCAAACTTTGCTCGGATACTTCGCGCCAATGACCTTGTACCGCTGACATAGTGATTGATCCGTTGGAGAACAAGACCTTTCCTATTAAGCACGAACTTTTTCGAAAGTCCCGTTTCGTTACGCAACTTTTACGGCGGTCATATGAATCCTGTCTTTCGCTTGGCGGTAGTTGAAGACTTACCGGCACTGTTGAAACTTGAAGAGCAATGCTTCACCACGGACCGGCTCAACAGTCGCAGTTTTCAGTGGATGATCACCAAGGCTCACGGGCAGTTGCTGGTGGCGGAACACGCTGAAGCACTGCTCGGCTACGCGGTGGTGCTGTTCCACCGTGGCACGTCCCTGGCGCGGTTGTACTCCATTGCCATCGCGGCCGAGGCCCGAGGCAACGGCTTGGGCAAACAGTTGCTGGAGCGGGTCGAGGCCTGCGCGCTTGAGCATGATTGCGCCTACTTGCGCCTGGAAGTGCGCATCGACAACCCGGCAGCGATTGCCTTGTATGAGCGCAATGGTTATCGGCGGTTTGCGCTGATTCATGACTATTACCAGGACCATGCCGACGCGCTGCGTCTGGAGAAGCGCATCCTCCAGCACCGTGATTCGCGCAATATCCAGGTGCCGTGGTATCGGCAGACCACCGATTTCACCTGTGGCCCGGCGTGCTTGCTGATGGCGATGGGGGCGCTGCAGCAGGGGCGATTGCTGGAGCGACGTGAAGAGCTGCAAATCTGGCGCGAAGCGACCACGGTGTTCATGACCTCGGGCCACGGTGGTTGCAGCCCGCAAGGTTTGGCGTTGGCGGCATGGCGGCGCGGGTTTCGTGTGCAGCTGCAACTGAGCATGGCCGGGCCGTTGTTTCTCGATGGGGTGCGCGATGAACATAAAAAAGACGTCATGCGTTTGGTGCACGAAGAGTTCACGGCGCAGTTGCAGGACACCGATGTGGAGCGGGTGATTGGCGGAACGCTGGATTTGCCACGGTTGCTGGACGCGGGTGGACAGCCATTGGTGCTGATCAGCAGCTACCGCCTGACCCGCTCCAAGGCGCCACATTGGGTGATGGTGACCGATTGCGACGAAGAGTTTGTCTACCTGCATGACCCGGATGTGGATCACAGCCAGCATCGGCAACCCATGGATTGCCAGCATCTGCCGGTGAGTCATGGGGAGTTTGAGAAGATGTGCAGTTTTGGACGGGGCAAGCTTCGGGCGGCGGTTGTCCTGTATGCCCGCCACCAGTGATCGTTCCCACGCTCCGGGTGGGAATGCCTCTTGTGACGCTCCGCGTCACGCTTTGGGACGCAGAGCGTCCCTGGCTGCATTCCCACGCGGAGCGTGGGAACGATCAGCGACGCGGAGCGTGGGAAAGATCAGCGCAGAGACTTCACTTCAACCCAACCTTGTACAGCGCCCCATCCTCCTCATCCGTCAGCACATACAAATACCCGTCCGGCCCCTGTCGCACATCGCGGATCCGCTCCTTGAGTTCGCCCAGCAAGCGCTCTTCATGCACGACTTTGTCGCCATCGAACTGCAACCGAATCAGTTCCTGGCTCACCAGCGCGCCGATAAACACGTTGTGCTGCCAAGGCTTGAAGCGATCGGCGTCGTAGAACGCCATGCCGCTGATGCCAGGAGAAACTTCCCAGACGTGGTGCGGTGGCACGGTGCCTTCGGCGGTCTTGCCCTTGGCTTCCGGGATCGGCTGGCCGGAGTAGTTGATGCCGTTGGTTGCCAGCGGCCAACCGTAGTTCTTGCCGCGCTCGATGACGTTGATTTCGTCGCCACCCTTGGGCCCATGCTCGTTTTCCCACAGCGTACCGTTCCACGGATTGAGCGCCGCGCCCTGGGGGTTACGCTGGCCGTAGGACCAGATCTCCGGTCGCACGCCGGCCTGACCGACAAAAGGGTTGTCATCCGGCACCTTGCCGTCCGGGTAGATCCGCACCACTTTGCCCTGCAACTTGTCGAGATCCTGGGCGGTCATGCGGTCGTTGTTTTCGCCCAGGGTGATGAACAGGTAGCCGTCACGATCAAATACCAGCCGTGAGCCGAAATGATTGCCGACCGAAAGCTTCGGCTCCTGACGGAAGATCACCTTGAAATCCTTGAGGGTGGTCAGGTCTTCGGACAAACGCCCGCGACCGACCGAGGTCCCGGCCTTGTCACCCTCACCGCCACCTTCGGCGTAGGACAGATAGACCATGCGGTCCTGCTTGAAGTCAGGTGACAGCGCCACATCGAGCAAACCGCCCTGCCCCTTGGCCCAGACCTTGGGTACCCCGCTGATGGGCGCCGAACGTTTGCCGTCGACCGTGACCACCCGCAGGTTGCCGGGCCGTTCGGTCACCAGCATGCCTTTGCGGTCCGGGAGAAACGCCAGGGCCCACGGGTGTTCCAGGCCTTTGGTGATCGGCGTGACCTCAAGGGTGCCTTGTTCGCTTTTGAGTTGCTGGGTGGGCGCGGCGAAAACAGGCGCCGTGGCGGTGATCAGTACGCTGGCGCAGAAGGTGGCCAGGAGGGTTTTACGCAACATGCACGCTTCCTTTTGCTGTTCGAATGGCTGACAGAACCTCAGTCCCGCCGTTCAACGGTTGCTGCTGTCCGAGTCCCTTGGAGGTGGGTTGGGAATGAATTTCGGTGGCGCGCTGGGCGCCGATTTGTTCTGGGGATATCGGTTGCCGATGCCGCCGTTGTCCAGGGTGGGCGGACGCGGCGTCGGCGCGAACGTTGGCTGCCGGGTGGCGGGCTGCGTGCCCTGCATGCTGTTGGGATTGGCCCGGTGAATCGGGCTGTTGTAGGGATTGTTGTTGCTGCTGCCCGTCGGGCTCTGGGCCTGGGCCGCCTGGCCGAGCAAACCGCTCAAGGCCAACACGGTGCAACCGAGCACAAATCTGTTCATGGGGAGCCTCACTGCGGACACGGGAATAGAGTCTTCGATGCCACGCTACGCCCGAGGTTCGCATTTGTTAACTGAAACCTCCTTCACAGATGTAACACCCGTTTGCCGCACCGCTGATCCCCCCGCAGGGCTTGGGCGCAAGCCGCTGAAACTTTTGCGCGGAGCCGCAGGTCACCTGATCATCACTTGCGAGTACACGACGATGGCCCGGGCAATCTGGAAAGGCGCAATCAGTTTCGGCTTGGTGCACATCCCTGTGGCACTGGTGTCGGCCACTTCATCCCAAGGGGTGGATTTCGACTGGCTCGACAGCCGCAGCATGGACCCGGTGGGCTACAAGCGCGTCAACAAGGTCACCGGCAAGGAAGTCACCAAAGAACACATCGTCAAAGGCGTGGCCTACGAAAAGGGCCGTTACGTGGTGCTCAGCGAAGAGGAAATCCGCTCGGCGCACCCGTTGTCGACCCAGACCATCGACATCTTCGCCTTTGTCGACAGTGAGCAGATTCCGCTGCAAAACATCGACACACCTTATTACTTGGCACCGGACAAACGTGGCGGCAAGGTCTACGCACTTTTGCGTGAAACCTTGAGCAAAACCAACAAGGTCGCCCTCGCCCATGTCGTGCTGCACACCCGCCAGCATTTGGCGGCGCTGATGCCACTGGAATCGGCCATGGTGCTGGTGATGCTGCGCTGGCCGGCGGAAGTGCGCAGCCTGGATGAATTGGCGTTGGGCAGTGAAGTGACCAAACCGGAACTGGCAAAAGGAGAGCTGGAGATGGCCAAGCGCCTGGTGGAAGACATGAGCGCCGACTGGAAACCCGAGGATTACCGCGACAGCTTTGAAGACAAGATCATGGCCCTGGTCGAGAAAAAGGCCCATGAAGGCAAGATCGAAGACGTCGAAAGCACCAGCGGCGAAGAGGAACGCAAAACCGCCGATGTTATCGATTTGACCGAACTGCTCAAACGCAGCCTCGGCGGCAAGGCCGCCGCCAAACCAGCGGCCAAACCGCGCAAAGCCGCCGCCAAACCGGCCCCAGCGAAAAAAGCCACGAAGAGCTCTCGCGGCTGACGGCCCGGGACTCGCAGCACAGGGTAGTCCGCCATGGCTAAACCGGTGAGTGAATACACGCGCAAACGCAACTTCGAGATCACGTCGGAGCCGCCCGAATCGGCGCCGGCCAAACGCGGCAAGAAAACTGCCTCGGCCCTGCGTTTCGTGATCCAGAAGCACGATGCGCGCAACCTGCATTACGACTTTCGCCTGGAACTCGACGGCACCCTGAAAAGCTGGGCGGTGCCGAAGGGCCCGAGCCTCGATCCAGCGCAAAAGCGCCTGGCGGTGCATGTCGAAGACCACCCGATCAGTTACGGCACCTTTGAAGGCAGCATCCCCGAGGGCCAGTACGGCGCCGGGGATGTGATTGTCTGGGACCACGGCGTCTGGCAACCGATGGGTGATCCGCAGCAAACCTACAAGGCCGGCAAACTGAAATTCACCCTGATCGGCGAAAAGCTTTCCGGTGACTGGGCCTTGGTGCGCACGCACCTGCGCGGCAGTGGCGACAAGGAACAATGGTTGCTGATCAAGGAGAAGGATCAACAGGCACGGCCGATCAGCGAGTTTGACGTGGTCGCCGAGCTGCCAAAAAGCGTGTTGAGTGATGCCACGGTGGGCGATAAGACCACCAAAAAATCCGTCAAAAAAACCGTTAAAAAGCCCAAACCGACCACCCTGCCCGAAACGTTCAGCCCGCAACTGGCCACGCTGATGGAAAAGGCCCCGGCCGGTGATTGGCGCTACGAAATCAAATTCGACGGCTACCGCATCCTCGCCCGCATCGACGACGGTGAGGTGAAGCTGTTGACCCGCAACGGCCACGACTGGACCGCCAAACTGCCGTTGCAGGCCAAGGCCCTGGCCGAGATGAAGCTCGACGGCAGTTGGCTCGATGGCGAAGCGGTGGTGCTGAACGACAAGGGTTTCCCGGATTTTCAGGCGCTGCAAAACGCCTTCGAAATCGGGCGCTCGGTGGACATCGTTTATTTCGTGTTTGACGCGCCGTTCCTCCACGGCGTTGATCAGCGTGAGATGCCAGTGGAAGACCGCCGTGCGGCGTTGAAAAAAGCCTTGGGACGGAAGTCGCGGCAAGTGCTGCGCTTTTCGGAAGCCTTCACCGCGAACCATCAGGACATCGTCGAAAGCGCCTGTGCGCTGTCCCTGGAAGGCGTGATCGGCAAGCGCGCCGGCAGCACTTATGTGTCACGCCGCAGCCCGGACTGGATCAAGCTCAAATGCCGCTTGCGCCAGGAATTCGTGATCATTGGTTACACCGCGCCGCAAGGTTCGCGCAGCGGTTTCGGCGCCCTGCTGCTGGGCGTCTATGACGATCAGGCGTTGGTGTATGCCGGGCGGGTCGGCACCGGGTTCAACCAGGCCAATCTCAAGTTGTTTCATGGGCAATTGCAGAAGCTCGAACGCAAAACCTCGCCGCTGGACAAGTCGCTGACAGCGGCGCAGGCCCGAGGTGTGCATTGGGTCGAGCCGAAACTGGTGTGCGAAGCCGAATTTGCCGAATGGACTCGCGAAGCCGTGGTGCGCCAAGCCGCGTTCATCGCCATGCGCACCGACAAACCGGCGACCGAAATCGTGCGTGAACAGCCCCAATCCCCCAAGGCGAGCAAACCCGTGAGCGAAAAGAAAACCAGCAGCAAGGACAGCACCGTCGCCGGGGTCAAGATCACCCACCCCGATCGCGTCATCGACAAGGACAGCGGCACGCAGAAACTGCAACTGGTGCAGTTCTACGAAAGCATCAGCGAGTGGATTCTGCCGTTCCTGCGCAACCGGCCGGTGTCGCTGTTAAGGGCCCCCGAAGGCGTGGACGGCGAGCAGTTTTTCCAGAAACACGCCGAGCGTCTGGCGATCCCCAATATCAAGCACCTGGACCCGAACATCGACCTGGGGCATGCACGCCTGATGGAAATCGACAGCGTCCAGGCGCTGATCGGGGCGGCGCAAATGGGCGCGATCGAGTTGCATACCTGGGGCGCGACCCACGACAAGATCGAAACGCCCGACCTGTTTGTGCTCGACCTCGACCCCGACCCGGCGTTGCCGTGGAAAAGCATGGTCGAGGCGACGCAACTGACCCTGTCGGTACTTGATGAAATCGGTCTCGACGCCTTTCTGAAAACCAGCGGCGGCAAAGGCATGCACATCATTGTGCCGCTGGCGCGCAAGGATGATTGGGACACGGTCAAGGGGTTCGCCAAGGCCATCGCCCAGTTCATGGCGCAGCAGTTGCCGGAACGGATCACCGCGACCATGGGCCCGAAAAACCGGGTCGGCAAGATCTTCGTCGATTACCTGCGCAATACCCGTGGGGCCAGTACGGTGGCGGCGTATTCGGTGCGGGCGCGGCCGGGGTTGCCGGTGTCGGTGCCGATTGCACGGGATGAGTTGACGGCGCTGCATGGCTCACAGGAATGGACCGTGGCCAATTTGCTGGAGCGGCTTGAAGGGTTGAAAGGTGATCCGTGGGAAGGGTATGCCAATCGGCAGAAGATTACGGCGAAGATGTGGAAGCAGTTGGGGGCAAGAAGCCTTAGGTAGTGTGTTGAATATACCAGCCTCTTCGCGGGCAAGCCTCGCTCCTACACAGGGTTATGCGGCGTTCAAATAATAGGTGAACGACACAAATCCCTGTAGGAGCGAGCGGTGCGGCGATCCGACTTGCCCGCGAAGGCGTCGGCCGCCCCACCACAACACTCAGATCAGAACGAAAACCGCCAACAACCCACCAAAAATCGCCCACTTCTCCAGGTAATAACGCGCACGATTGCGCTTCTTCAGCTCCTTGCCACGCAGGCGAACCTTGTAGATTTTGGTGAACAACCGGTTGATGCCACCCGTCTTGTCGCCCGCATCGTTCGGCGCGCCCGCCGCCGACATCACGGTACGGCTGAACCAGGCATTGAACGCCGACGCCCAGCGGTACTTCATCGGCCGTTCGACGTCGCAGAACAAGATGATGCGGTTCTGGTCGGTGGTGTTTTCCGCGTAATGAATAAATGTCTCGTCGAACATCACCGCTTCACCGTCGCGCCAGTGGTAGTTCTCACCGTCGACGTTGATGTAACAACCGGCGTCGTTCGGCGTTTCCAGACCCAGGTGATAACGATACGAACCAGCATACGGGTCGCGGTGGCGCACCAGTTTGGAACCCGGTGGCAGTTCGGCGAACATCGCAGCCTTGATCGAGCCGATGCTTTGCACCAGTTCAGTGGTGCGCGGGCAGAGCTTCTCGGCCGAAGGGTGGCTGTCGCCGTACCACTTCAGGTAAAAACGCTTCCAACCGCTCTTGAAGAACGAGTTGAAACCCACGTCATCGTATTGGTTCGAGCGCTTGATCTCCCCGGCACGCAGCAGATTCTGGCCCTCGGCTCGGATTTCTTCCCAGTGCGCCTGCAACGGGCTCAGGTCCGGAAAGTCGGCCGGGTTGAGGTAAGGCTTGCTCGGGAGTTTGGAGAACAGATAAAGGAAGCAGTTGATCGGCGCCAGAAACGTCGAGTGGTCGCTCAACTGGCGGCCCAACTTGTGTCGCACACGACCGCGCAAGTGAACATACGCGATGGAAACAACATAAATAGCGGCAATGATAAGTTTCACGGCAATCGTCACAGGTCAGAAGTGAACAAACTGCGCCTAGCCGGCCAAGCGGTCTGGCGCAGTGTCTGAATACGAAACAGCGGTCCAGGTGGCACGTCCTTGAGCCGATGCCAAAGTGGCATTGGATTGATAGGTGGCATTTTAGCCATGCTTTGTAACAAATAGTTAGCATCCAGATGTGAATATCTGTCCACTGATGCCACCAAAACGCCCGTGCGGCCTCAACGCCCTATCGTTTAAAGAGCCAGACCAGTACAATCGCCGCCAAACATTACGCGCCCCCCTTGGTTGATGACGGGAATGATCCCCGCCTCAGCGCACTTTCACTCGGGCCAAGCGCTCCATTGCTGCTGTCCACTTATTGCCAGATGGACCTTCCGCTTCTGACCGGGATGCATTTCCCGTGGTTTGAAAACCGGAACCGGGTACTGAATCGGTACTGCCGCACCCCTAGCTACTCTGAATGCTTCGCAGGAAAAACCTTTGATTTCTACAGCTAACATCACGATGCAGTTCGGCGCCAAGCCGTTATTCGAGAACGTTTCGGTCAAGTTCGCCGCGGGCAACCGCTATGGCCTGATCGGCGCCAACGGTTGCGGCAAGTCGACCTTCATGAAGATCCTCGGTAACGATCTCGAGCCGTCCGGTGGCCAGGTCATGCTCGAGCCGAACGTGCGTCTGGGTAAATTGCGCCAGGACCAGTTCGCCTACGAAGAATTCACCGTGATCGACACCGTGATCATGGGTCACGAAGAGCTGTGGAAGGTCAAGGCCGAGCGCGATCGCATCTACTCGTTGCCAGAAATGACCGAAGAAGACGGCATGGCCGTGGCCGAACTGGAAACCGAGTTCGCCGAAATGGACGGCTACACCGCCGAATCCCGTGCCGGTGAACTGTTGCTGGGCCTGGGTATCGGCATCGAGCAGCACTTCGGCCCGATGAGCGAAGTGTCCCCTGGCTGGAAACTGCGCGTATTGCTGGCTCAGGCGCTGTTCTCCGATCCTGAAGTGCTGTTGCTCGACGAACCGACCAACCACCTGGACATCAACACCATCCGCTGGCTGGAAAACATTCTGACCCAGCGCTCCAGCCTGATGATCATCATCTCTCACGACCGTCACTTCCTGAACAGCGTGTGCACCCACATGGCTGACCTGGATTACGGCGAGCTGCGCCTGTTCCCGGGCAACTACGACGAGTACATGACCGTCGCGACCCAGTCCCGCGAGCAACTGCTGTCGGACAACGCCAAGAAGAAAGCCCAGATTTCCGAGCTGCAATCGTTTGTCAGCCGCTTCTCGGCCAACGCCTCGAAAGCCAAGCAAGCGACCTCCCGTGCCAAGGCGATCGACAAGATCCAGCTGGCCGAGGTCAAGCCATCGAGCCGCGTGAGCCCGTTCATTCGTTTCGAACAGAACAAGAAGCTGCACCGTCAGGCGGTCATCGTCGAGCGCATGGCCAAAGGCTTCGACGGCAAGCCACTGTTCAAGGACTTCAGCTTCCAGGTTGAAGCCGGCGAGCGCGTAGCGATCATCGGCCCGAACGGTATCGGTAAAACCACCCTGCTGCGTACCCTGGTCAATGAACTGACCCCGGACGCCGGCACCGTGAAGTGGACCGACGCCGCGGAACTGGGCTACTACGCCCAGGACCACGCGCACGACTTCGAAGACGACTGCAACCTGTTCGACTGGATGGGCCAATGGACCCAGGGCGGCGAGCAGATGGTTCGCGGCACCCTCGGCCGGATGCTGTTCTCCAACGACGAGATTCTCAAGTCGGTCAAGGTCATCTCCGGTGGTGAGCAAGGTCGCATGCTGTTCGGCAAGCTGATCCTGCAAAAGCCGAACGTGCTGATCATGGACGAACCGACCAACCACTTGGACATGGAATCCATCGAGGCGCTGAACCTGGCGCTGGAGAACTACCCGGGCACGCTGATCTTCGTCAGCCACGACCGTGAGTTCGTATCGTCGTTGGCCACCCGCATTATCGAACTCAGCCCTAGCGGTGTGATCGACTTTAGCGGTACTTACGATGATTACCTGCGCAGCCAAGGCGTGGTGTTTTAAGGGCAGCTTTTAGTTTCAAGCTGCAAGCGGCAAGTAGAAGCCCTGTCCATGTGACGGGGCTTTTTGCATTTCGGGGCCGAGGAATGCGTTTGATCGTTCCCACGCTCTGCGTGGGAACGATCAGGTGGCGAGAAGTAGTTAGCCTGCTTCCTTTTATTCCCGGCCCACGCCATGATGCAGGTCTCCCACCGCCGCCCGCGAACGAGCCCTATGTCTGCGCAGCCACTGCCCCCGCAAAGCTCCATGGCGATCACCCTGCAGATCGTCTCCATCGTTTTCTATACCTTTATCGCCTTCCTCTGCATCGGCCTGCCGATTGCGGTGATTCCGGGGTATGTCCATGAACAACTGGGGTTCAGCGCGATCATTGCGGGGCTGACCATCGGCTGCCAATACCTGGCCACCCTCCTCAGCCGGCCGATGGCCGGGCGCATGTCGGACAGCGTCGGCACCAAGCGCGCGATTGTCTACGGCTTGTCGGGGATTGTGTTAAGCGGCTTGCTGACCTTGCTCTCGACCTTGCTGCAAAGCCTGCCGTTGCTGAGTCTGATGATCCTGATTGCCGGCCGGTTGCTGTTGGGGATCGCCCAGGGCTTGATCGGCGTCGGCACCATCAGTTGGTGCATGGGCCAGGTTGGCGCCGAGCACACGGCGCGCTCGATTTCCTGGAACGGCATCGCGTCCTACGGCGCCATTGCGATTGGCGCGCCGCTGGGGGTGGTGATGGTCGCCGAGTATGGCTTTGAAAGCCTGGGGATTGTCCTGTCGGTGCTGGCCTTGGGCGCGCTGTTGCTGATTCGCAACAAGCCATCGGTGCCGGTGATTCGCGGCGAACGCCTGCCCTTTTGGAACGTGTTCGGGCGTATTGCCCCGTTTGGCGCGAGCCTGAGCCTGGCGTCCATCGGCTACGGCACCCTGACCACCTTTATTACCCTGTATTACCTCAATCGCGGCTGGACCGGCGCGGCGTACTGCCTGACGGTGTTTGGGGTGTGTTTCATCCTGTCGCGGCTGTTGTTCATTTCCACTATCAGCCGATACGGCGGCTTCACCTCGGCCATTGCCTGCATGACCATCGAAACCGTGGGCCTGGTGCTGCTGTGGCTGGCGCCGTCCACCGGGTACGCGTTGATCGGCGCCGGGTTGACCGGGTTCGGCCTGTCGCTGGTGTATCCGGCGCTGGGGGTCGAGGCGATCAAGCAGGTGCCCAACGCCAGTCGCGGCGCGGGATTGAGTGCTTATGCGGTGTTTTTTGACCTGGCGCTGGCGATTGCCGGACCGCTGATGGGCGCGGTCGCGTTGAACCTGGGGTATTCCTGGATTTTCTTTTGTGCGGCGTTGTTGTCGGTGACAGGGTTGGGCCTGACATTAATGCTGAAACGCCGCGCAATGGCCTGATGCGCCCGACCTCTGTAGGAGCAAGGCTTGCCCGCGATGGTGTCCGTGAGACCGCCATCGCGAGCAAGCTTTGCTCCTACAAGGTTCGGCGTTATTGATCGGCGGTTTGCATCCCGGCCCGACTCGGTTTGCCCAGGGCATGGGAGAAAAACCGTCCCGCTTCCGAGATCAGGTTGCGGTGAATGTCCTCACGATCAACCCCATCGGCATCGGTACACAACGCCGGCATGGCGATGATCTGCTCTTCGTTGCACGGCGCCATGAACACGAAGTGCCCTGCCCCGGCCAGCAGCTTGAAGTCCGGCGCGATCGGCAGTTTGCGCGCCAGGGCAGCGGCGTTCTTGTCGAAAGCCACCAGTTTGTCGCCGTCGCCGCTGTACAGCAGCACCGGCACATGCACATCCGCCAGGGTGTGGCGGCCGAACTTCAGGCTCAGCGGCGCCATCAGCAGCAAGGCGTGGACACGCGGGTCGGCCACTGGCTGCAAATCATCACGGTCGACAATCAGCTCGCCCTGGGTGTTGCAGGCATCGCGGTCGTCCGGTCGCTCCTGGCAATAGCGGCGCAGACGATCCAAGTCGGGCGTGGCACCGGACAGGATCAACGCCGTTTCGCCGCCCGCCGAGTAACCAATCACCCCCACCTGATCGGCGTTGACGAACGGCGCCAGCATGGCATCGCCCAGCGTCGCAGTAATGGCTTCGGAAATTTGCAGCGGCCGACCGTACAGGTTGCTCAAGGTGCCGAGACGGCTGTGATCCTTGGAGTTGTCGCCGGGGTGAATCACCGCCACCACCACAAAGCCCTTGCGTGCCAGCGAGGTGGCGAGGTCGTGCAAGGCCAGCGGCGTGCCGACGTTGCCATGGGACAGCATCAGCATCGGGAAACGGCCGATCGCCACGCGGGCGTCTTCGCTCGCTTCGACGGTGTAGCCATCGAGTTTGCTGGTGTGTTCTTTATCGCTGGAGGGATAAAAGGCAATGGCGCGCATCGGCTGCAAATCCAGCGGATCGAGGAACGTCATCTCGTGATAGCCGACGCCCCAGTGCGCATGCAGCCCAGGCGCGGCGTGCACTGAAAGCAGGCTGCTGAGCAGGCATATCAGTAACGTTGCACAAAGACGCACCATGGGATGCCCCACCTTTGATACTTGCCTGAAAAGCCCGTAGTGCTCCGATGTACGGAGTACGCGGCCTCGTGCCAGTGTTTGCGGCCACCAAGGTCATTGCGCGACGGGGACGTTAACCCTCGACTGCATAACCTGGGCCAGAACCTATAAAACGGTCAAAAACAAAAAAACTCTGTAACTGATCATTACGATGATCAGAATACAGAGTTTTTCGGGTATTACCTGAGCTGTTTAGTATTTTTTACGCAAGCCTTACACAGGCCTTATGCCGCAGCGAACAGTTGATCGCTGATGTGCGTGTGAGCGTCGCTCAGGGCTTTGGTGCGCACTTCGTCACCGTAAGCCAGGCCATGGGCGCGAACGAACTCAATATCAGTGATGCCCAGGAAACCGAACAGCACTTTCAAGTAGTCTTCGTGCGCTACGCCGGTGGCTTGACCGACGTGGAGGCCACCCGAAGTCGAAACGATCACCAGTTTCTTGCCACCGCACAGGCCTTCCGGGCCGGCTTCGGTGTAGCGGAAGGTCTGGCCGGCCACGGCGATGCGGTCAATCCAGGCCTTGAGTTGAGTCGGGATGGTGAAGTTGTACATCGGCGCGGCAATGACGATGGCGTCGGCAGCAAGGAATTCAGCCAGGGTCGAAGCGCTCAGTTCGGCTTCGTGCTGTTGCGCGGCGTTGCGCAGCTCAGCGGTGGTGCCAGCGGCAACCAGGGTGGTGGATGAGAAATGGCTGATGGCGTCAGCAGCCAGGTCGCGGTAAGTGACGACGGCCGAAGCGTCAGCGGCTTGCCAGGCTTTGACCACTTCGCCGCTCAACTGACGGGACGCCGAGTTGTCACCCAAAATGCTCGAATCGATATGCAACAGTTTCATTTAAGGATCTCCAGGTGAGGATCGCCACCGGGCGATCTGATGGAGGTGATCCTACAGATGAATCTAATAGGTGATTAGCCCGCAACAATGCGATAGTTCGTCTCACTGATAGAACAATCGAGTCCAGATCATGCAAGACCTTAACGACCTCTACTATTTCGCCAAAGTCGTCGAAGCCGGTGGTTTCGCGGCCGCCGGGCGCTTGCTGGGGATTCCCAAGTCGCGGCTGTCGCGGCGCATCGCCGAGCTGGAAGAACGCCTGGGCGCGCGTCTGCTGCAACGCACCACTCGCCAACTGAAATTGACCGCCGTGGGCGAACGTTACTTGCGCCACTGTCAGGCGATGTTGCTGGAAGCGGAGATGGCCGACGAAGCGGTGGCCAGCATGTCCAGCGAACCCCGAGGGCGATTGCGGGTGTCCTGCCCCGTGGGGTTGGCCAATCAAATGTTGCCGACGATCATCAGCGACTTTCTCGGGAAATACCCGCAGGTCCAACTGGAGGTCATGCTGGTCAACCGCCGGGTCGATCTGGTCACCGAAGGCGTCGATGTCGCCCTGCGCGTCCGCGAATTGGGAGATGAAGACCCATTACTGGTGACCCGACGCCTGCGTCAGGCGCAGACGCTCATGGTCGCCAGCCCCGCCTTCTTGCACGGCCGGGAGATCAACCATCCGGACGACCTCAAGAGTTTGCCGGTCCTCGGAGCGCTGGAACCCGACCGCATGGTGCATATCCGTATGCTCGATCAACAGGGTAAAAGCCATGACCTGGCAATGGAGGCACGGCTGGGCATTGACGACTTTATCGTGCGCCGCGCCTGCGCCCTCGCGGGTCAGGGTTTTACGGTGCTGCCCATGATGTATTGCGAGTCGGAGCTGGCGGACGGTTCATTGATCCAGTTGCTGCCCGACTGGTCGATGCCTGGCGGCTGGCTGCAAGCGGTCTACCCTCATCGGCGCGGGGTAATGCCGGCCGTGCGCGCCTGGCTCGACCACTTGATCGAATCATTCAATGCCTGTGGGGACCGATTGATATGAAGGCTGGACGCATGAACGAAGCGGATGTCGCGCAGTTTTGCCTGGGGCTGCCCGGCGCGCGGGAAGACTACAAATGGGGTGGCGTGCGGGTGTTTTCGATTGCCGGGAACAAGATGTTCGCGTTGCAGAACCTGCGGGGCGAATCCCTGGCGTTCAAGGTCGACAAGGATTTGTTTCTCGGCCATTGCGACCGACCGGGCATTCACCCGGCGCCGTACCTGGCCCGGGCGCAATGGATCATCATGCAGACGCCCTACCCGCTGGGCGCCGAAGAACTGAAGGCGCTGCTGCAACGTTCCCACCAACTGGTGGTGGGCAAGTTGCCCAAGCGCACTCAGGTCGGGCTGCTTCTTTAAAACAACGCCAGCAGGTTCGCACCGAGAAACAACTGGTCGATCCAGAACACCTGGTGCATGAGCACGATCAGCCAGAACACCAGTTGAAACGAAAGCTTGCGAGTCTTGTGCCGGAACACTTGCTGGGCCAACAAGGCACCCGGCCAGCCACCGGCCAGTTCCACCGCGTGCAAGACGTTTTCCGGCGTGCGCCAGGTGTCGGCGCGGGCCTTGCGCTTGTCGCTCCAGTACAGGAAAAACGCGACCACGCTGACCACGCCGTAGGCCGCCAGCGGGATCACGGAAACCCCGCGCAGCCAAACCATCAGCGAGCCATACAGCGGCAGCGCGCACAGGATGGCGAGCACCAGCAATTTCAAGCGTGGATGCTGGACTTCGCCCCCGGACTTGCGACCGGGGTTGTTGCGCGCGCTGGAATCACTCATGGCTTGGCGGCGGCCCAATCGACCCAACCGAACTGCCAGGTCGCCAGGATCACCAGGCCAAACGCAATGCGATACCACGCAAACACCGCGTAGCTGTGACTGGCAATGAACTTGAGCAGCGCCTTGACGGCAATCATCGCGAAGATAAACGCAGTGACAAAACCGATGGCGAACACCGGAAAATCCGCCGGGACGAACAGATGGCGGTACTTGAACCCCGAATACACCGCCGCCGCGACCATGGTTGGCATGGCCAGGAAGAACGAGAACTCGGTGGCGGTTTTGCGCGACAGCCCGAACAGCAGGCCGCCGATGATCGTCGAGCCGGAACGCGAGGTCCCCGGGATCATCGCCAGGCATTGGGCGAAGCCGACTTTCAGCGCGTCCTGCCAGGTGATGTCATCGACCGTTTCGGCATGCACTTCGTGCTGACGCTTCTCGGCCCACAACATGATGATCCCGCCCACGACCAACGCCGCGGCCACGGTGATCGGGTTAAACAGGTAGTGGTGAATCAAATCGGAAAAAATCACCCCCAGTACCACGGCCGGCATGAAGGCAATCAACAGGTTGGCGGTAAAGCGCCGTGCGCTCGGCTGGGTCGGCAAGCCGACGACCACGTCGAGGATCTTGCGCCGGAACTCCCAGACCACCGCGAGAATCGCGCCTAGCTGGATGATGATGTTGAATGCAATGGCCCGCTCACCACCGAAGTCGAGCAAATCCGCGACGATAATCTGGTGTCCGGTACTCGAAATGGGCAAAAACTCCGTCAGCCCTTCTACAACGCCTAGAATCAGTGCCTGGAAGGCCGTCCAAAGATCCATCAATCCCCCAAAGGCAGCGCTCAAAGGCATGCCCCGTTAATATTTTTAGTTCGTTCACTGCGCTCAGCGTAGCTGAAGTCTCTCGCGCACAGGATCCCCACGAAACCGTAAAAATTCCGTGAAAAATCAACTTGGATTCAGGTTTTTCCACGCGAGGCCGAAATCCTATCAGACAAGCTCCGATTACGCCGCCGTGTAATTGGACTTGGGTCGAATAGGCCCCACCGGCAAAGTGTGGTTGGATGCTCGCGATCGTTTATTACAAGAAGAAGAATCTGGAGTGACAGCGTTATGAACAGCTTACGCAGTGTGTCGATCAGCCGACGCTTGTGGCTCATCTTGATCGTGGCCATCGTGATGTTATTGACGCTGGGCATCTTGATGCTCAAACAGATTCACGACGACCTGTACCATGCCAAGGCGCAGAAAACCCAGCACGTGGTGCAGACGGCCAGTGGCATCCTGAACTACTACCACGACCTGGAAACCGCCGGCACCCTCACCCGCGAAGCGGCGCAAAAACAGGCGCTGACCGTGGTTCGCGGCCTGCGCTATGACCAGAACGACTACTTCTGGATCAACGACCTGGGGCCGGTGATGATCATGCACCCGGCCAACCCGAAACTCGAAGGCCAGAACCTCTCGGCGATCCGCGACCCGGATGGCTTTGCGCTGTTCAACGAGATGGTCGCCATCGCCAAGTCCAAGGGCGCCGGCATGGTTGACTACCGTTGGCCGAAACCGGGCGCCAGCGCGCCGGTGGAAAAAACCTCCTACGTCAAACTGTTCGAACCCTGGGGCTGGGTCATCGGTTCGGGCGTGTATGTCGATGACCTGCAAGCCGAATTCTACGGGCAGGTCTGGAAAGCTTCGTTTATCGGCATGGCAATTACCCTGATCATGGCGCTGCTGGTGATCATGATTGCCCGCAGCATCGTGCGTCCATTGCAGGAAACCGTAAACGCCATGGCCAATATCGCCAGCGGCGAAAGCGACCTGACCCGCAGCCTCGACACTCACGGCCAGGACGAAGTCACGCAACTGGCGCACCACTTCAACGCCTTTACCGCCAAGCTGCGGCAGGTGATCAGCCAGTTGCAGGTGTCGGCCAGCGCCCTGGGCCAGTCGTCCAGCGATCTGGGTAACGATGCGGCGCAGGCACAGCAACGCAGTCAGCAGCAGTCCCAGCAAATGGAACTGGTGGCGACCGCAATCAATGAAGTGACCTACGGCGTGCAGGACGTAGCGAAGAACGCCGAGCATGCGGCCAGTGAAATGCGCGACGCCGAGTCCCAGGCGCAACAGGGTCAGGTCAACATCGATGGCAGCTTGCAACAGATCGACAAGCTCTCCGGCACCATTGATCAAGCGGTGGAAGTGATTCGCACCCTGGCTGCCGAAAGCACCCAGATTGGCAGTGTGCTGGAAGTGATTCGCTCGATTGCCGAGCAAACCAACCTGCTGGCCCTCAACGCGGCCATCGAAGCTGCCCGGGCTGGCGAGCAAGGTCGCGGGTTTGCGGTAGTGGCCGATGAAGTGCGCCTGCTCGCCCAGCGCACACAGAAGTCCACGGCGGAAATCCAGGCGATGATCGAACGCCTGCAAAACCACTCCGAAGCGGCGGTCAAGGTGATCGGCGACAGCAGCCGCGCCTCGCAACTGACCATCGAACAGGCCGGGCTGGCCGGTGCGAGCCTGAACGCCATCGGCCAGGCCCTGCGCAACCTCAACGGGCTGAACGCCTCCATCGCCAGCGCCACACTGCAACAGGCGCATGTGGTGGAAGACATCAACCAGAACGTCACACAGGCGGCCGGGTTGTCCCACAGCACGGCGCTGGCGGCGGAACAATCGAGCCTGGCCAGTGTTCACCTCAGGGAATTGAGCGAGCAGTTGAACGGGTTGCTCAAGCAATTCCGGGTGTAAAGCGAAAGGATCGCAGCCTTCGGCAGCTACAGGGTTTGTGTACATCTGTAGGTGCTGCCCAAGGCTGCGATCTTTTGATCTAACCGCTACAATCCGCCCCCTCTTTCGACTCCTCCCAAGGAACCTCCATGTCCGGGCTTGAACTGTTTGCTGCCGCCCTCGGCGTGATCGCCGTCTGGCTGACGGTCAAACAGAACCCGTGGTGCTGGCCGATCGGGCTGGTGATGGTGCTGCTTTATAGCTGGATCTTCTTCGAGGTGAAGCTGTATTCGGACATGTTGCTGCAGGTGATCTACGCCGCGTTGCAACTCTACGGCTGGTGGCAGTGGACCCGAGCCGGCGATGCCCATGATGGCCGGCAAGTCAGCGCGCTGGATGCCCGGTCGATCATGCTCGGCCTTGCCGTGGGCGCCATCGGCAGTCTGTTGCTGGGCGCAGCCATGGCCCACTGGACCGACGCCGCGCAACCCTGGCTCGATGCCGCTCTGACGGGCTTCAGCCTGGTGGCGCAGCTATGGATGGCGCAAAAACGCGTGCAATGCTGGCCGCTGTGGATCGTCCTCGATGTGATCTTTGTCAGCCTGTTCATCTACAAGGGCCTGTACCTGACCGCGACCCTCTACGGGTTGTTTACCCTGATCGCGGTGCAAGGCTGGCGTGAATGGCGCGCCGATCCGGCACTGCACGCATGAAAGCGCTGGTCCTGACAGGCCCGGAATCCAGCGGCAAAAGCTGGCTTTCGAGTGAAATCCAGGCGCATTTTGGCGGGCTGTTGGTGGGTGAGTACGTTCGGCATTTCATCGAAACCGAGGCCCGCGAAACCTGCCTCGATGACATTACCGCCATCGCACTCGGCCAACTGGCCTGGGAAGATGAAGCACGAGCCAAACAGCCGTCACTGCTGATTCTCGATACACACCTGTTGAGCAATATCCTGTGGAGTCGCACGTTGTTTGGCGCGTGCCCGACGTGGATCGAGCCAGCATTGTTGGCGCGGCACTACGACCTGCATTTGCTGCTGAGCCCTGAAACAGTGGCCTGGCACGACGACGGGCAACGTTGCCAACCGCAACTGGAGGAACGCCAAGGGTTTTTCCAGGCGAGCCACGATTGGCTTGACCTTCACCACCAGCCTTACCAGATACTGCAAGGTGATTGGCAACAGCGTAAAGACGCGGCATTCGCGGCCGTGAAACGCTTGCTCGAAGCCTGACACGAGCCCCCAGACTTGGCGCAAGTGTCCATTCCTGAAACACCCCCTCCTGAGCGAACCCGCGAACTAAAGCGGTTTCAGCGCTGCAGAACGAAACTGTTAAACCTCTGATACAACCTGCGTTTCGCCGCTCTAGCGTGCAATGCCGCCCGCATGGACGGCGTTTTTACGTGGTGCTGTCTCAGTGGCGTTACAAATATTTTTTGACAACCTCGAGATTTAAAATCAACCCATTGTTTTTAAACGATAAATAAAAAGCGGCACACCTTCTGCTCTCTACCTCGCAACGCTGAAAAGGGCCAGCGTCCCAATTACAGAAGGAATTGCCGCCGTGGGGAAATTTGATAGAAGCATCTACCGCCTCCTGCTGATCGGATGCGCGCTGGGTTCAAGTTTCTGCCTGCCTGCTCAGGCTGACAACGGCATCATTACGATCAAACGTGATGTCCAGACGCGCAACGCCGTGGTTCCACCGCTGATCCCTGACCCTCACCCCACCACCGTCAACGCCAACCCTTCGCAACATATCCTCAATCAAACGAACGAGTTGAGCGACGGTGATTTTGCCGGTGTCGCCAGCGGTGCAGGCATCAGTCAGATGGTGACGCAAAACACCAACAACCTGGGCGGCAATATCAGCAATCAGTCCCAACTGTCCAACCTCCCCGGCGGGCGTTCGGGAAACTCGGGCAGCGGCATCGCCAACATGGTCAATTCGAACGTCCAGCAAGGCCTGGGTGCTCTGAAAATCATAACGGGAGACCGTTAGCATGAATCGTTCGCTGCTGATTATCGCCATGTTTTGCAGTGCATCGTCCTTTGCCCAGTCTCCCGTCATCGACAACGCGGACATCGACAGTTCGGGCGCGCAGTACCAGGGCAACCTCGGGGTCAACCAGGCTGCGGGCGATCAGCAACAACAGGTCAACGCCCGAGCCATCGCCATTGGCAACAACGCCCATGCATCCACACAGATTCGCCAACGGCTGCATTCACCTGCGGACCCACGCATCGACGCCAGCGCCAGCATTCAAGGTAACGCCTTCAGCAACGGTAACGGCGTGCTGGGCGTCAACCAGAGTGCGGGCGGCAACAACCAGCAGGCCAATGCCCTGCGGATCAGCATCAGTACACAGCCGCAAAGTATCGACGACAGCGTCCTCCTGCAACAGAACGTGGCGCTGATCAACAACTCCGATCCAACTGACTCCGCACCAGGCTATCGCCGGGTCGCTACAAGCGATCAGGCCTTCACCGGTAGCCGTGGAGTTATTCAGTTGAATCAGAGCGCCGGGGTGGGAAACCGAACGGCCAACACCGTGAGCGTACGGGTCGCGGATTGACCCAAAACAGGTAAAAAAAACAACACTTAACCTATAAATCAGTACGGAGAATCACCATGAAACCTTCGATGGCAATCAAGCCTCTGGTTTTCGCAATTGCTGCGGTCATGGCTGTTGCTGTACAAGCTGGACAAAGTGACGACCACCATAATGGCCACCACAATGGCCACAATAACAACGGTCAGCACACCCCTCCTCCAACCCGGATCCCTGTCTACGCGACTGCGAATGCGTGGGATACCCAAAGTAGTACCGATAACCGCATTAGCAACGCCGGGACTGTCAACAGTGCAGAGATGAATAACTCTGCTACAGGCACCAGCGGCAACGTCGGCGTCAACGTGGCTGGCGGCGACGGCAACCAACAAGACAACGCAGCCGCTATTGCAAACGCCGCAGCTGCCGCTCCTGATAATGCGTTCGTGTTCGGCACCGCCAGTGCCACGGCATCCGTCACCCAAACCAGCCGCAACAACCGGGTCGACAACTACGGCAGCCAAGCTACGGCTTCTATGAGCGGTTCGGCTAATGGCGGCAGCGGCAACATGGGCGTCAACGTGGCGGCCGGCGACCTGAACCAACAGAAAAACACCATGGCCATTGCTAACACCAATGCTCCATTGGGTAACGCCACAGCCACCGCCTCTGCTACACAAACCGGCCCTGGCCTGACCGTTAATAACAATGCCGATCGGACCTACCGCGTCGATACGCTGACCTTTACCACCTCGGCCAGCGGCAGTAAAAACTATGCCAACGCAAGCGCAGCGTCCGGCAGTAAAAGCTCCTCATCGAGCTTTGACGTGAGCGGTTCGAAAAGCTTCGATGCCAGTGGTTCAAAAAGCTACGAGAAGAGCAGTTCTTCTAGCTCTAATTTGAATGCTTCGTTGAACGCTACGCTGGATGCTTCGGCTGCGGCTTCTCAAAATGCTGCCTGGGATAATGGCTATCACCATTCGGGTAGCAGCAGTTCGTCTTCCGACGCGTCTCTGAACGCATCGCTTGACGCCACGCTGGACGTATCGATCGATAAGTCGCACAACAAGTCGGGCAGTTCGTCGTTCGATAAGTCGTTCGATTCCTCGTTCGAAAAATCCGGCAGCAAATCCCACGAGTCTTCGTATGACAAGGCGAAAGCCTACGCTGAGAGCAGTTCATTTGATCTGAGCAACACCTACTCCTATCAAGTGCTGACTCCAACTGGCTGGGCCAACCCTGTAACCAACACTGCAACCCTGAGCGGTTCGGTGAATGGCGGCAGCGGCAACCTGGGTGTCAACGTGGCTGCTGGTGTGGGCAACCAACAAAGCAACTCGCTGGCCATTTCCAACAACTCGTTCTAATGGCTGTCTTTTGGGGCCCCCTCACGGGGGCCTTTTTCAACAACAACCAGAAGGCGTCCCACCATGCGCATCATCGCCTTGGCAATTTTGCTTTGCGTGGCCAGTGTGATCGAGGCTGCACAAATGCCGCTTTCCGTCCTTCCGGGCGGCGCGGTGGTGTACAAGCCGATCCAGAGCGTACGCGAGCGTAAATTTGCTGACCTGGTGCAACAGAAAACCGACTTCAGTTGCGGCGCCGCGGCGCTGGCAACCATCTTGCGCCAGGCCTATTGGCTGGACGTGAGTGAAAATCAAATCATTGAAGGCATGCTGGCCCACTCGGATCAAAATCTTGTCCGCGTCCAGGGCTTCTCCATGCTCGACATGAAGCACTACGTAGAAAGTATCGGCATGCGGGCCCGTGGCTACCGGGTGGCGACGGAAACGTTGAGCGAAATCAAAATCCCCGTAGTGGTCCTCATGGACATTCGTGGCTACAAGCATTTTGTGGTCTTGCAAAGAGTCCACCAAGGCTGGGTCTATATCGGCGATCCGGTACTCGGCCATAAACGTTACAGCGTCGACGACTTTGTCAAAGGCTGGAACGGCATCATCTTTGCCGTCATCGGCCAGGGCTACGACAAATCCAATGCGTTGCTCGAGCCCCCCCTGCCGCTGACTGCCAAAAACCGCCTCAACATGTTCAGCCCGGTGCAAGACGCGGAGTTGATGGATTTCGGATTCATCCAAAGCGACTTCTTCTAATAACAAGGGAGCATGAAGCTCCGGGAGCATCCAATGAAAACTTCAACCTGGCTGGCTGTGGTTTGCCTGGCCGCCAGCCTGCCAACCCAGGCAGAGACGTTCAAACCCATTGAACTGAAGGATCAGGAGTTGGCGACCCTGCGAGGCCGATTTGTCATGCCGGGACGTATCGTCAGTTTCGGCATTGTCATGACCAGCACTTGGCAGAATGCCGAAGGCCAGTTGATCGGGGCGACGTCCGCGATGCAAATTCAACAATCGACCATCAAACCCCAGTTCTATGTGTCGATGATTGACGAAAAACCTGCTGGCCAAACGAGTTCGCAAGGCTCCGGCTCCGGCGCAGGGACAGGCACCGTCACGGGCGGCGGCGGCCTCAACACGACAGAAGGCGTTACTCAAGTAGTACGCGCTGCCGGCGACAACAACACCGCCTACAACAACGTAGATATCAACGTCGCAAAAGCTAGCCAGGTCAACCCGTCATCCGCAACGCAACCGCAGGGTCAGGCATTGACCCCTGGAACGACGTTAACGGGCAACAATGGTGCGGGCTCGCTCAGCGTTTCCTCAACCGGTAGTGGAGTTCAACTCAACATCGTGGCTAACAACAACCAGGGCAGCACCATGCAGCGCCTGGCCCAGGGTGGACTGATGCAGAACACGACTTTGCTCGGCAGTAGCAACCAGGTCCGCAACTTGACATCCCTCAATGTTGTGCTGCGTGACAACGTGCCGACGGCCGGATCCGTGAGCGGCAATCTGGACCAGCTCAAAGGTCTTCGCACTATCGGATTCTGATCTACGCTCAGTCTCATTCAGATCTAATCAGAAGGGACGGCTAATCCATGCACCGATCGTTAACGTTCAGAGCTATCGTCTGTTTGAGTAGCCTGACCCCGGCGACACTGCTCTACGCAGCACCGGACCCTCAGGTCGAAGCATTAAAACAAGAACTCACGGAGTTGAAACAGCGTTATGAAGCACAACAGAACGCGCTGATGGTACTTGAGCAGCGCGTTCGCCAAGTCGAAGCAGCACCTGCGACACCGGCGCCCAAACGCCTGACCAAATCCCCGGCCGAGCCGGTCAAGAGTGGTCAGACGGTGGCCTCCGGTGCGCCAGGCACCACCGGCAGCTCATACGGCCAATCGCTCAAGGATGATTCTGAGCCTGCGCAAAGCGTCTCCAACCTGTATGACGAAGCCAGCGGCTTCTTCGGTGGCGGCAAGTTCAGCCTCGAAACCGGCGTGACCTACACGCACTACGACACGCGGGCATTAACGCTCAACGGCTTCCTGGCACTGGACTCGATTTTTCTCGGCAACATCAACCTCGACCGCATCAAGGCCGACAACTGGACCCTGGACCTGACGGGGCGCTACAACGTGGCACAACGTTGGCAGTTCGACATCAACGTCCCGATTGTTTATCGCGAATCGACGTATTCCTCCGGCGGCGCGGGTGGCGCAGGTCCGGTGACGTCGGACGCAACCGTGACCCGGGACCCGACCATCGGCGATATTAACGTCGGCGTTGCGTACAAGTTTCTGGATGAGTCGGCCAACTGGCCCGACGCGGTCGCGACACTGCGCGTCAAGGCGCCGACCGGCAAGGACCCTTACGGCATCAAGCTGGTCAGTGACCCGACCAACGATAACCTCTCGGTCCCCGAGGACTTGCCTACCGGCAACGGTGTCTGGGCGATCACGCCGGGGATCTCGCTGGTCAAGACCTTCGACCCTGCCGTGCTGTTCGGCACGTTGTCCTACACCTACAACATGCAAGACTCTTTCAGCGACATCAGCCCTCAGGTCGGCTCCAAGGTCAAGGGTGACGTGAAACTGGGTGATTCCTGGCAGGTTGGCGGCGGCATTGCGTTCGCGTTGAACGAGAAGATGAGTATGTCGTTCTCGGTCACCGATCAGTTCGCCCGCAAGAGCAAGATCAAGCCGGACGGTGGCGATTGGCAGTCGATTTCCAACAGCGATTACAACGCAGCCAACTTCAACATCGGCATGACCCTGGCCGCAACGGACAACCTGACGATCGTGCCCAACCTGGCTATAGGCCTGACCGAAGACTCGCCAGACTTTTCCTTCAGCCTGAAATTCCCGTACTACTTCTGATCCCCAACGGCAAAGCCCCGCTGCGACTTCAATCGCAGCGGGGCTTTTTATTGGTGGGCCTTCGAAAGATCGCTCCTACAGGTACGCGCGGATTCCTTGTAGGAGCTGTCGAGTGAAACGAGGCTGCGATCTTTTGATCTTTGCGTCTAACGAATCTGATGCTTGTGCAACAACCGGTAGAACGTAGGCCTGGATATCCCCAAGACCTTGGCGGCGATGCTCAAATTGTCGCTGTGGCGGTTAAGTACGTCGCACAAGGCCTGGCGTTCAGCCCGGGTCTTGTAGTCTTCCAGCGTCCCCATCGGCGCGGCTATGGTTAGCTGGCTGATCAGCCCCAAGTCTCGCGCTTCGATCTGCCGGCCTTCGGCCAATACCAACCCGCGACGCACCCGGTTGGCCAGCTCGCGAACATTGCCCGGCCAGTCATGCTTGCCCATGGCAATCAGCGCATCTTCGCTGAAGCTGCGGGGGCGACGACCGGTTTCATGGCTATAGAAATGCGAAAAGTGGTTAGCCAGCATCGAGAGGTCGCCGTGGCGTTCACGTAGCGGCGCGGTGACTACTTGCAGAACGTTGAGGCGGTAGTACAAATCTTCGCGAAAGCGTTTCTTCTCGATGGCGGCTTCAAGGTCGACGTGGGTCGCCGCCAATACCCGCACATCCACCGGAATCTGCTGGCTGCCGCCGACATGCTCGATGTGTTTTTCCTGGAGAAAGCGCAGCAGATTGGCTTGCAGCTCCAACGGCAGGTCGCCGATTTCATCGAGAAACAGCGTGCCGCCGTTTGCCGCCTCGATCCGCCCGATCTTGCGCTGATGCGCGCCGGTGAAGGCGCCTTTCTCATGACCAAACAGTTCGGACTGGATCAAGTGTTCGGGAATGGCACCGCAGTTGATCGCCACGAAAGGTTTGCTGTGGCGCTGGGATTGTCGGTGCAGGGTGCGGGCGACCAGCTCTTTGCCGGTGCCGCTTTCGCCACGGATCAGTACCGGCGACTCGGTAGGCGCCAGTTTGCTCAGCAGCTTGCGCAGTTCGCGGATCGGCTTACTGTCACCGAGCAGCTCGTGTTCCGGCTGATCGATGTGAATCGTGCCCTGCCCCCGCAGTCGCGCCATGCCGAACGCGCGCCCCAGTGTCACCTGGACCCGGGCCACATCGAACGGCAAGGTGTGGAAGTCGAAAAACCATTCGCACACGAAGTCCCCGACGTTCTGCAAGCGCAGAACTTCCTGATCGAGCACCGCGATCCATTCGGTGCCGCTGCGGCTGATCAGTTCCTTGACGGCTTCGGGACGTTCCAGATGGAACGGCTGCAATCGCAAGAGGCCGACATCGCATGTTCGGTCGGCGGCGTTTTCCAGCGTACAGCTGTCAACATCCCACCCAACAGAACGCAAACCCGGCAAAAGACGATGGCAATCGTCGCAAGGATCAACCACTAACAGACGTCGTAAGGCAGGCGCTTCGATCATGACTGTTCCTTGGCGCCAAATTTAAGGAAATATTATTAAAAACAGTCATTTGGCGGACCTGGCTGTAACATTAGCAAGAATTTGACAGGGCCTTGTATCAATTGCTTATAGGAGTGTTAACTGATTAGTTATAAGAACAGGCTTCGTTAGTTGCCTAACGACTTGAACCTTTCATTCAGCTTTCAATCACTGCCTGAACATTGAGTATATGAAAGAAAGTTGAATTTTCTTTGGATTGTGTGTGACCCGACCCCCTATTGAGGGCATCAGTACAAGTAACCAGCCGAACGGTAAGCCCAACCGACGGCATGTCACTTGATTGGGCATACAGAGAGAAAACCCCATGACCGCCCCGCTCCGTATCAACGAAGCTCTTTTGATTGCCGACCGCGCGTTCAAGCCATTTCAATGCGTGGCCTGGGCCCCACAAGACGGCAACGGCGAACTTAGCCTGAGTGTCATCGACCGTACTAACAATCGCATCGGCCGTGCGCAAATCCCGAGCAGCGCCTATTCCGATCCGGTACAACTTGAACACTTGCTGGAACAAGCGCGCAAAGCGTTGAGCGAAGATGGCTACACGCTGCTGTCGTGGTCCATGCCGCATTAATTATTCCGCCGGATATACATTCCCTGTAGGAGCAAAGCTTGCTCGCGATGGCGCCCTCGAAATAGCCATCGCGAGCAAGCTTGGCTCCTACTGTGCTGTTAGCTCAATATCAACTGGGTCCAAAAGACACTGTTCTGGCACACAGCGACCCTCCGCCTGTTAGTTATGACAGTTGTGCGCTCATGCATTCAGGGATTGAATGTTTCGCACGCGCCGTCACCCGCCCGGTTACCGGGATCGGGTCGATTGGCAAGGAGATGCGTGCATGCCAACCCAGACCGCTTTTGCCCGCCCTGCCACCCTGAATCAAGCCGGGCATCTCGACCCTGATTTTGCCGCGGCGGGCAAAACCCAAGTGTATTTCGCCGGCAGCTCCTCCAGCATGGCCAACGGTATCGCCATCGACGCGGATGGCCGTTTGTTGGTCGCGGCCAAGGTCGGCACCCACGGCGGCAGCCGCTTCGGTCTGGCCCGTCTGCTGGAAAATGGCTCGGCGGACCTGTCCTTCGGCAATCAGGGCAGCCTGATCGGGCAGTTCGCGCTGGGTTTCGAGGCCATGGCCAGCAAAGTCCATGTCCTGCCCTGCGGTTCGATCCTGCTGGCCGGCCTGCATTACGAAAACGCGCATCGCACCTTGCCCGCCCTGGCGCTGTTCAACCCCGATGGTCAACGGGTTCGAGACTTTGGCGACGACGGCCGCCTGGTGGTGCGGCTACCGGGCGACCTGTCCCGAGGCTTGCGTGACGACTGGTTGCCACCTGGTGTGCCGGGCGCCGAAGCCTGTGATATCTGCGTGCAGGAGGACGGGCGGATCCTGCTGCTGGCCAATCATCATTTCGAACTGGCCGATCACGCCGGCCTGCTGATCCGCCTCAACACCGATGGCACACTGGACAACGATTTCAATGGCCGTGGTTTCGTCGTGGTCAGGCATCTGCTGATGAATACCTGGCTCGGCAGCCTGATGGTGCAACGGGACGGACGAATCCTCGCTGGCGGTGCGATCAATTTCCCCGGGGAAGGCTTGCTGGCGCGCTACCACGTCGATGGCACGCTGGATAACAGCTTCGCCGTGGATGGCTTCATGACTTTCCAGGCCCAGGGACGCAGCGCGCTGATCAGCCAGATCGTCCAGCAGGCCAATGGCGACTTGCATTGTTTTGGCAGCAGCCGTGACCCGATGCACTGCCTGTCACTCAAACTGCACAGCAACGGGCGCCCGGATAATCATTGCAATGGCGGCCAGCCGCAGCACCTGGAAATCGGCCACACCGCCAGCCAATGGACCGCCGCCCAGGTTCAGCCCGATGGCAGCGTGCTGGCCGTGGGGGCCACCGTCGGCGGTATCGAAGCCGACTTCATCCTCGCCCGTTATTTGCCCCAAGGGCAGCTGGATCGCAGCTTCGCCAATGGCATCGGCTGGGTGCGCACTCGTCTGGGCCGCAGCCTCGACACCGCCACTTCCCTGGCCGTGCAGGCCAACGGCCGAATCGTCGTCGGCGGTTACTCACTGGACGGCAATTACCGCGCGGTGGTGGCGCGCTACCTCGCCTGACACGCGGCGGCGCTTGATCTTCCCTGCCCCTTGCGGCAAGTTGCGCGCTTCTTAATGCAAGGAGTAGCCGATGTCCGGTTCGATAACCCAGGCGTTCGCGCATAACTTTCTCGGGCACTCTCCCCGCTGGTACAAAGCAAGCATTGTCGGTTTTCTGATACTGAACGCCCTGGTGTTGTGGACGGTCGGGCCGATAGCGGCCGGATGGCTGCTGGTCCTGGAGTTCATCTTCACCCTGGCCATGGCACTCAAGTGTTATCCGCTGATGCCCGGCGGCTTGCTGTTGATCGAAGCGCTGCTGCTGAAGATGACCACGCCCCAGGCGCTGTATGACGAGCTGGTGCACAACTTCCCGGTGATCCTGCTGCTGATGTTCATGGTGGCCGGCATCTATTTCATGAAAGACCTGCTGCTGTTTCTGTTCTCGCGCCTGTTGCTCGGGGTTCGCTCCAAGGCGCTGCTGGCGTTGCTGTTTTGTTTTCTGTCGGCCTTCCTCTCGGCGTTTCTCGATGCCTTGACTGTCACGGCGGTGATCATCAGCGCGGCCGTGGGGTTTTACTCGGTGTATCACCGCGTCGCCTCGGGCAATGATCCGCGCCAGGACAGCGCCTTCAGCGACGATCAGCACCTGCCGACACTGCATCACCAAGACCTCGAGCAGTTCCGCGCGTTCCTGCGCAGCCTGTTGATGCATGGCGCCGTGGGTACCGCGCTGGGCGGCGTATGTACGCTGGTCGGTGAGCCGCAGAACCTGTTGATCGGGCACGAGATGGGTTGGCATTTCGCCGAGTTCTTCCTCAAGGTCGCCCCGGTTTCTCTGCCGGTGCTGGCCGCCGGCCTGGTGACCTGCGTGCTGCTGGAGAAGCTGCGCTGGTTCGGTTACGGCACCTTGCTGCCGGACAACGTGCGCGCGGTGCTGGCCAACTACGCCGCCGAAGACAACGCCGAACGCACCTCGCGCCAGCGCGCGGCGCTGCTGGTACAGGGCGCGGCGGCGTTGATCCTGATTGCCGGGCTGGCGTTTCATATCGCCGAAGTCGGGCTGATCGGTTTGATGGTGATCGTGTTGATCACCGCGTTCACCGGCATCACCGACGAACACCGCATCGGCAACGCCTTTAAAGACGCTATGCCGTTTACCGCGCTGCTGGTGGTGTTCTTCGCCGTGGTCGCGGTGATTCATGACCAGCAACTGTTCACGCCATTGATCCAGTGGGTGCTGGCCCTGCCGGCGGATCAACAGCCGGGCATGCTGTTTATCGCCAATGGCCTGTTGTCGGCGATCAGCGATAACGTGTTTGTCGCAACGATCTACATCACTGAAGTGAAACAGGCATTCATCTCCGGCCATATGAGCCGCGAGCATTTCGAGACGCTGGCGATTGCGATCAACACCGGGACCAATCTGCCCAGCGTCGCGACGCCCAATGGCCAGGCGGCGTTTCTGTTTCTGCTGACGTCGGCGATTGCACCGCTGATTCGGTTGTCTTACGGGCGGATGGTGTGGATGGCGTTGCCATATACGGTGGTGATGGGGGTTTTGGGGTGGTATGCGGTGAGTTTCTGGCTGTAACACCACGGTGATCGTTCCCACGCGCTGCGTGGGAATGCCTCAAGGGACGCTCCGCGTTCCAATGGGACGCGGAGCGTCCCGGGCTGCATTCCCACGCAGAGCGTGGGAACGATCATTACGCGGGACGGAGAATGTATTGCTCGATGGCTTGGGCCGCGCCATCTTCTGTGTTGGCGCCGGTCACCACATCGGCCTGGCGTTTCACCGCCTCTTCCGCCTGGCCCATGGCAATCGACAACCCGGCACGATGGAACATCGCCGGGTCATTGCCGCCGTCGCCCAGTGCCGCAGTCTGCTCCAGCGGCACGCCGAGGAACCCGGCCAGTGTCGCCAGCGCATCCCCTTTGTTGGCTTGCATCGCCGTCACGTCGAGGTAAATCGGCTGTGAGCGGGAGACTTGCGCCTGGCCTTCCACTTTCGGCAGCAGAAGCGCTTCCAGCTCGATCAACAAGTCCGTGTTGTTGCTGGTGGCGACGATCTTGTCGATCCGCTCCAGGTACGGCTCAAAACTCTCGACCACCACCGGCGGATAACCCAGACCGTGCTGTTCTCGAGGAACCATCGGACCGTGCGGGTCTTTCAACAGCCAATCACCACCGCTGAACACCCAGATTTCGATGTCCGGCCGGTCGGCAAACAGTGCCAGCGCGGTCAGTGCGGCCGTCGCCGGCAAGTAATGGGCAACCAGCAAACTGCCGTCCGGATTGACGATGGTGCCGCCATTGAACGCCGCGGTCGGCAGATCAACGCCCAGGGCTTCGATCTGCTGCAGCATGGCTTTCGGCGGACGGCCGGTGGCCAGGCTGAACAGCACGCCGGCCTCGCGCAGTGCGCGGACCGCGTCGATGGTGCGCTGGCTCAGGCTGTGATCGGGCAGCAGCAAGGTGCCGTCCATGTCGCTGAGCAGAAAACGGATGGGTTGTTGCGTAGCGTCACTCATCCGAGGCTGTGCCAGACGCGACCATCGCGGGCCAGCAGGTCCTCGGCGGCTTGTGGGCCGTCTTCACCGGCCGGGTAGCTCTGCACGCTCGCATCCTGCTGCCAGGCGTCGAGGAACGGCTGCACGGCGCGCCAGCCGTTCTCGATGTTGTCAGCGCGCTGGAACAGCGTCTGATCGCCTGTCAGGCAATCGTAGATCAGGGTTTCGTAGCCAGTGGACGGTTGCATCTCGAAGAAGTCCTTGTAGGCGAACCCCAACTCGATGTTGGCCATTTTCAACGCCGGCCCCGGCCGCTTGGCCAGCAGGTCGAACCACATGCCTTCGTTGGGCTGGATCTGGATCCGCAGGTAGGTCGGCTGCAACTCGTCGACCTCGGTATCGCGAAACTGCGCGTACGGCGCCGGCTTGAAGCAGATGACGATCTCGGTGTCGCGCACGCTCATGCGCTTGCCGGTGCGCAGGTAGAACGGCACGCCGACCCAGCGCCAGTTGTCGATCATCACTTTCAGCGCGACGTAGGTTTCGGTGTTGCTGTCAGGCGCGACGTTGCCTTCCTGGCGGTAACCGGCCAGTGGCTTGCCATCGACTTCGCCGGCAGCGTATTGCCCACGTACCGAGTTGGCCCGCGCATCTTCGACGGACCAGGGGCGGATCGCACCGACCACCTTGGCCTTCTCACCGCGCACCGCATCGGCGCCAAACGCGGCCGGCGGTTCCATGGCGACCATCGCCAGCAACTGGAACAGGTGATTGGGCACCATGTCCCGCAGGGCGCCGGTGTGTTCGTAAAAACTGCCACGGGTTTCCACGCCAACGGTTTCGGCGGCGGTGATTTGCACGTGGTCGATGTAATGGTTGTTCCAGAACGCTTCGAACAGGCTGTTGGAGAACCGGCTGACCAGAATGTTCTGCACGGTTTCCTTGCCCAGGTAGTGGTCGATCCGGTAGATCTGCTTTTCCGACATGACCTTGAGCAAGCACGCGTTCAAGGCTTCGGCGGTTTGCAGGTCGGAGCCGAACGGTTTTTCGATCACCACCCTTCTGAAGCCTTCGGGCGTCTCTTCCAGCAAACCGGCGCTGCCGAGGCGGCGCACCACTTCACTGAAGAAACGCGGCGCGGTGGCCAGGTAGAACACCGCATTGCCCGTGCCGCTGTCGGCGATTTTCGCCGCCAGCGCTTGATAAGTGCTGTCGTCCAGGAAGTCGCCCTGGACGTAGCTGATGCCTTTGGCGAGCTTGGCCCACAAGGTCGGGTCAAGGGCTTCATCGCCCTTGCCGACCTTGGCGGCCGCTTCGGTGCGAATGAAGTCTTCGAGCTTTTGCGCGAAGGCTTCATCGCTGATGGCGTTGTGGTCAACGCCGATGATCCGCAGTCCATCGCCCAGCAGGCCATCGCGACTGAGGTTGTACAGGGCCGGCATCAACAGACGCTTGACCAGGTCACCATGGGCACCGAACAGGAACAGCGTGGTCGGTGGTGCGGGTTCTGCCTTGGATTTCCTGCGGATCGTGTTGGTCATTTTTTCGGAGTCTCCACATGGCCGCCGAAGCCGAAACGCTGGGCCGAGAGGATTTTGTCGCCAAAGGTGCCCTGGCCGCGCGAGCGGTAGCGCGAGAACAGCGAGTTCGACAGCACCGGTACCGGCACCGCTTGTTCCATGGCAGCTTCGATGGTCCAGCGACCTTCACCGCTGTCGGCCACTTCGCCCGAATAGCCGTCAAGCTTCGGATCGCTGGCCAAGGCGTCGGCGGTCAGGTCGAGCAACCACGAGGACACCACGCTGCCACGACGCCAGACTTCGGCGATGTCGGCCACATTCAGGTCGAAACGCTGATCTTGCGGCAGGATCTCGCTGGATTTGGTCTTGAGAATGTCGAAGCCTTCGGCGAAGGCCTGCATCATTCCGTATTCGATGCCGTTGTGGATCATCTTCACGAAGTGACCCGAACCTGCAGGGCCGGCATGGATGTAGCCGCGTTCGGCACGATCGTCTTCGGACTTGCGGTCCTTGGTGCGCGGGATGTCACCCAGGCCCGGCGCCAGACTTTCGAACAGCGGATCGAGGCGCGTGACGGTCTCGGCGTCGCCGCCGATCATCATGCAGTAGCCGCGCTCCAGGCCCCAGACGCCGCCGGAGGTGCCGACGTCGATGTAGTGCAGGCCTTTCTCCGCCAGGGTTTTCGCCCGGCGAATGTCATCTTTATAGAACGTGTTGCCGCCGTCGATGATGGTGTCACCGGCTTCGAGCAGGTTGCTCAGGGTGTCGATGGTGTCTTCGGTCGGTGCGCCGGCCGGCAACATGACCCAGACCGCGCGCGGCTTGGCCAGGCCGGCGACCAGTGCAGGCAGGTCGGCAACGCCGGTGGAGCCTTCTTTTGCCAGGTTCTCGACGAAGGCGGTATTGCGGTCGTAAACAACGGTGGTATGCCCGTTGAGCATCAGGCGCCGCGCAATATTCCCGCCCATGCGGCCCAGTCCAATAATCCCGAGTTGCATGTGCTGATGCTCCTTACTACAAATAATGTGTGTCAAAGGTTATAGCCCAACGCGACTAATGTGGGTTAGTCCAGAGCGCCGGGATGAAGTTTCCGGGCATTGTGCCCGATCCTGATTGATAACGTCGGGAATCGTGCTGAAGACACACCGACCATTAAAAATAAAAAAGTTCCATTCACAGGCAAAAGAAATCAAAATCGGCGCCGATAGTGAGGGTGTCGCTCGCAAGAACGACACAACCACAGTTGAAGCAGGCCATTTGCGAGGTGAGCAATGGACACAATCGTTACCGCACGTCCCCCACAAACTCTCTACGTCACGATCCGTCGTGATGAATTGCGCCAATTGAAAGACGAGCGTGACACCTTGAAACACCAGGTGGCCCAGCTCCGGCAATTGTTGCAGCAACAGGCTCAGCTGTCCGGGCAAGCGATGCCCGCGTTGAACGCCTGATTTCCGGCAACACCTCTGCCTTGTGGCGAGGGGGCTTGCCCCCGTTGGGGCGCGAAGCGGCCCCCTCTTTCCCGGTATCGCCAATAAAGCTAAGGACTGCTGCGCAGTCCGACGGGGGCGAGCCCCCACGCCACAGCAAGCCCCCTCGCCACATAAATCTTCTCCTGATCAGTAAATAGCGACCTGTTACCTGTCGTGCACCTGAACAAAACTCACAAAGTTTTCACATCTGCCTAGCGATACTTCGCGTCCTTGTGGCTGTTCGGTTCTCGGACAGTGGTGTCTCGTGGGTTTCGTTTGATGACGCCGGTGGCTTGCTGATGCCGGTGGGAGTTCTGAATGGCAGTGTTCAAACGCAGCAAAACGTCTGCGACAGGTTTCGATTGGGCCGGGTTCCTCTGGCTATTTGTGTTCTTCTGGTATTTTTCCGGCATTACGCAGTTGCTGATCCAGTTGACGGGCACCTCCGGCTTCACCGGTTTTCGCCAGGCCTTCGTGATGAGCGCCGTGTGGCTCGCACCGATGCTGCTGTTCCCCAAACGTACCCGCCTGCTGGCCGCGCTGATCGGCGTCGTGCTGTGGGCCTGCTCGATGGCCAGCCTGGGCTACTTCTTCATCTATCAGCAGGAATTTTCCCAGAGCGTCATCTTCATCATGTTCGAGTCGAACATCTCTGAAGCCGGCGAGTACATGACCCAGTACTTTGCCTGGTGGATGGTGTTCGCGTTCCTCGCCCACACGGCGTTCGCCTACTTCCTCTGGACCCGCCTGCGCCCGGTGTACATGCCCCGTGGCCGCGCGCTGGTCGCCGCGACCGCGATTCTGGTGGCCGTGGTCGGTTATCCGCTGATCAAGCAAACCGCGCGTACCGGCAGTTTTGCCGGCGGTTTCGAGAAGTTCGAAACCCGCATCGAGCCGGCAGTGCCTTGGCAGATGGCCGTGGCGTATCACCGATACCTCGACACCCTGGCCGGCATGCAAGACATGCTCGACAGTGCAAGCAAGATCGCGCCGCTGAAAAACCTCAAGAACACCATGGCCGACCAGCCGTCGACCCTGGTGCTGGTGATCGGCGAGTCCACCAACCGTCAGCGCATGAGCCTGTACGGTTACAACCGGGACACTACCCCGGAGCTGGACAAGCTCAAGGATCAACTGGCGATCTTCAATAACGTCATCACCCCGCGCCCCTACACCATCGAGGCGTTGCAGCAGGTACTGACCTTCGCCGACGAAGAAAACCCGGACCTGTACCTCTCGACGCCGTCGCTGGTCAGCATGATGAAACAGGCGGGCTACAAGACCTTCTGGATCACCAACCAGCAGACCATGACCAAGCGCAACACCATGCTCACCACGTTCTCCGAACAGGCCGACGAGCAGGTGTACCTGAACAACAACCGCAACCAGAACGCCGCCCAGTACGATGGCGACGTGATCGAGCCGTTCAACAAGGCTCTGACGGATCCGGCGGCGCACAAGTTGATCGTTGTGCATTTGCTCGGCACGCACATGAGCTACCAGTACCGCTACCCGCCAACCTTCGACAAGTTCAAGGACCGCGCCGGGGTTCCGGCCGGTGTACACGATGCCGAAGTGCCGACCTACAACAGCTATGACAACGCGGTGCTGTACAACGACTTCGTGGTGTCGAGCCTGATCAAGGATTACGCCAAGGCAGACCCTAACGGCTTCCTGATGTACCTCTCCGACCACGGCGAAGACGTGTTCGACTCGCCGGGCCACAGCACCCTGGGTCGTAACGAGAACAAGCCGACGGCGCCGATGTACACCATTCCGTTCATGGCCTGGGCTTCGCCGAAATGGCGTGAAACCCACGACTGGAATTTTGCCGCCGACCTGAGCCGCCCTTACAGCAGCTCGCAGTTGATCCACACCTGGGCCGACCTGGCCGGGCTGAGCTTCGATGAACTGGACCGCAGCAAAAGCCTGGTCAGCGACAGCTTCAAGCCACGGCCGCTGTTGATCGGCAACCCGTATGAACGCCAGGAACGTCCGCTGATCGATTTCAGCTTGATGAAGCCAAAGGCTGCGGTTGTCGAAGAACCGGCCGTGGTCAAGCAATAACCCGCAACCTCCTGTAGGAGCGAAGCTTGCTCGCGAAGACGTCAGCACATTCACTACGGATGCTGCCTGGCACACCGCTTTCGCGAGCAAGCTTCGCTCCTACAGCCCTCCTTCCGATGATAATTATTCTCGTTTATCGCTAAATCTCCCCGCCCTCCTTCGTCTTTGAACAAACGGAATTTTTCCCTCGAAGACAAGGAGTCGGCTGCGATGTTCGCGCCTATTACCCGTTCCATGACCTTGACCCTCGGCCTGTGCAGCGCAGCCCTGAGCCCCGATCTGCTGGCCGAAACCGAGCCCGACAAGGACCCGGCCGCCAGCACCCTGGAGCTCACCGCCACCAACATCACCGCCGAAGGCCTGGGCACCACCACCGAACACACCGAGTCCTACACCACCGGCGCCATGAGCACCGCGACCCGCCTGAACCTGTCAATCAAGGACACCCCGCAATCGGTGTCCGTAGTCACTCGCCAGCAAATGGACGACTTCAAGCTCGGCACCCTTTCCGAAGCCATGAGCCAGACCACCGGCGTGGTGGTCCAGCACAATGACTCGGACCGGGTCAGCTATTCGTCCCGTGGCTATGAGATCAACAACTTCCAGATTGACGGGATGCTCAATACCTTCGGGCGGATGAAGTCCGACTCAGACACCATCATCTACGACCGCATCGAAGTGGTTCGCGGCGCCACCGGGTTGACCACCGGCGCCGGCGACCCGTCAGCCACCATCAACATGGTGCGCAAGCGCCCGACCGCGCAATGGCAAGCCCAGACCGGCGTCAGTGGCGGCAGCTACGACGATTACTACAGTTACGTGGACGTTGGCGGTCCGTTGGCGTTCGACGGACGTTTGCGCGGGCGCAGCGTGCTGGCCTACCGCGACAGCCAATCGTTGCGCGATCACTACCAGATGCAACGGGAAGTCGGCTACGGCGTGCTCGAAGCCGATCTCACCGACGACACTGTGCTGGCGGTGGGTTACGACTATCAGGACAAGCAGGTTCAGGGCACGTCATGGGGCACCGTGCCGTACTGGAATTCGTCGGGGGGCAAGGCCAACCTCGGGCGCTCGACCAACATGGCGACGTCGTGGAGTTCCTGGCCACTGAAAGACAAGACCGCTTTTGCCAACCTTGACCAGCAACTGGCCGGCGGCTGGCATCTCAAAGCGGCCTACACCCACCGTGAGAGCGATACCGACGGCAAGGTCTACTACGGCGGTGGCGGCTTCCCGAATGACGATCGAAGTGGCATGAGCGCCTACCGTGGCCACATGGTCGGCACGCAGAAAATGAAAACCTATGACTTTAACGTGGCGGGCCCCTACGCGCTGTTCGGGCGCGAGCATGAGCTGATGTTCGGCTACGGCGAAGCCGAGCGCAGTGCCGAGTCGCCGTACGCCGTGGCGGGCGCCGTACCCGCCGGCTACGACAACATTGCCGACTGGAAATACATGGGCGGTATCGCCAAGTTTCCCGACACCGTGACCAGCCTCAATGGCTCCTCGGACAACACCCGTCAGAAGGCCGGCTACCTGGCCACCCGCCTCAACCTGACCGACCGCTTTCACGCGGTGCTCGGCAGTCGTTACGGCAGCTGGAAAGCCTCGGAAAACAGCAAGACCTACGATGACAACCTGCAATTGACGGGCGTGGAGACCACTTCGCAGCAACACAGCGATATCTGGACGCCCTACGCCGGGTTGCTCTACGACCTGACGCCCGAGTACACCGTTTACGTCAGCTACACCGACATCTTCAAACCCCAGGACAATCGCGACGCCAATCGCAAATACCTGGAACCGGTGGTCGGCAGCAACTATGAACTGGGGCTCAAGGGCAGTCTGCTGGATGAACGCCTGAACGTCGCCACGGCGGTGTTCTGGAGCAAGCAGGACAACGTCGCCGAAGTGGACGATTCAGTGCCGCCGAACCCGGTGACGGGTGAAGAATTCTACAAATCCGGGGGCAAGGGGCAGAAGGTCCAGGGCTTCGAAGTCGAAGTGTCCGGCGAAGTCATGACCGACTGGAACATGACCGCCGGCTACACCTACACCCACGCGGCCAACGGTGAAAAGCAGCGGGCGAACACCAATGAACCGCTGAACATGTTGCGCCTGTCCACCGCGTACCGCTTGCCCGGCGACTGGCATGCGCTGACCGTCGGCGGCGCGCTGAATTGGCAGAGTGATATCTGGGGCAACTCCAATCGCCCGGTCGGGCGCAATGCCGAGGGTGGCCTGATCACTGAACGCACGAAGATCCGCCAGGAGGCCTACAGCGTGGTCAAGTTGATGTCGCGTTACGAGTTCGACAAGCACCTCTCAGCCTCGCTGAACGTCGATAATCTGTTCGACAAAAAGTATTACGACAACGTCGGTTTTTATAACGGTGTGTTCTGGGGCGACCCGCGCACCGTGACGCTCAGCCTGGACTGGAAACTCTGAGCCTGACTTGGCCTCTGCTGTGGGAGCGCCTTGGCTCCCACGTTTTGCTCGGTGTTAACCCCGATTTAATGAGCTCTGCCAATACTGCGCCCACGCCCTTGAATCACGGATGAAAGGCCCCGTCATTCTTAGTGGGAGATCCATCATGAAACGAGTCAGCCTGATCCTCGCCGGCCTACTCATCGTCGGCTCCAGCAGCGTGTTTGCCGAAGGCGGTGCGCAGCGGATGAAGCATCACTGGGACAACTTCCCGGTTCCCTCCGCGCAAACCCCGACCGATCATCGCCCAAACGGCGAGCTTCGGGTTCCGGATGATCAAACCGCACAAGTGACCGAATCCTACAGAACCTGAACCGATGGACCTCTGGCGACCTGCTCCGTCGCCAGAGCTGACACTTGGGCGTCCTGCTGGACGCCCTTTTTTATGCCCGGGATTTACAGCGACTTGATCCAGAACAGCATGCGGCCATGGGCCGGGTCGAACATGCCAGCGGCAAAGCCGAACTTGGCGTAGGACGCCTGAGCCACGGCGTTGCCTTCCAGGACTTCGAGGGTGATCTTGCAGCAACCGCGCTGGCGGGCGATTTCTTCGACCTTTTGCAACATCTTCTGGCTCAGGCCCAAACCACGAAACTTCGCCACCACCGCCACGTCGTGCACGTTGACCAGAGGTCGGCAGGCAAAGGTCGAAAACCCTTCAAAGCAATTGACCAGCCCCGCCGGTTCACCGCCGACGAAGGCAAGCACGCTGAATGCATAAGGACGCTTGGCCAGTTCCGCCGGCAGTTGCTGCAGGACATCGGCTGAAAGCGGCTTGCCGCCGCCCATCGGGTCTTCGGCGTAGTGGTTCAACACCAGGCAAATGGCCTCGGCGTGTACCGGGTTGGTGTAGCTGGCCTGGAGTACAAGTATTTCTGCGGATTCCATTTCCACCCTCGATCGCATACATCAAATTGGCCAAGGACATTAGCGTGACGGCGGCGTGGCGACAACCGGATCTTAGTGACCCCAAATCAATTCTTCGGTCCAACCCAGCTCGGCAAAATCCCCTGCCCGCAACCCCGCCTCCCCGGCACAGAAAAACTCATCCAGTTGCGGCGGTTCCACCGACGTGCCACTGAGCATCCCATGCACCTGCCCGCGATGATGAATCTGGTGTTCGAACACATGCGAGAGCATACGCAGGCGGCTGTCGTGTTGCGGCGTGTCCCGGGCGATGGTCACGAGTCGCCCGAGGTCGGCGTCGCGCAATTGCTCGCAATAGGCAATTAGCCGGCGGTCTACCTGGGCTTGCTCGCGCTGGAGATCGGCAGCGGCCGTGAAGGGTTGCTCGTCGTTGAAAAAAACGTAGCAATCGGGATGCGGCACATCACCGCGCAGTTCGCGCTCCAGGGCATCCACATAGAACCAGTCGCAGGTCAGGATATGGTTGAGGGTGGCGCAAATGCTGGGGAAGAAACTGACCCGCGTGGCCGTCAATTCCGCCGAGCTCAACTGACCCCAGGCCTTGGCCAGTCGGTGGTTGGCCCAGGCGTTCTGGTAGGCCATGGTCAGTAAATGGTGAGACAGGGGTTGAGTCATCGTCGCGCCTCCTGTGTTCAAGCTTCGGCAAACCGTTGCAACTGCATTTCCTGCAAGCGACTGAGGGTGCGGCGGAACGGGAATTCCAGATAGCCCTCGGTGTACAAGGCCTCCATTGGCACCTGGGCTTCGAGGTACAGCGGCACCTTGCGGTCGTAGCACTCGTCCACCAGGGCGATGAAACGCCGAACGCCGTCATCGTGCACCGACAACTGCGGCAACTCACGGTCACCGGCCACCACCCGCTCCACACCGTCTTCGGTGCCCCTGGCGATGCGCCCTTCGCGTTTCTGCGCGCTCAGGTTGGGCACTTCACTCATCAGAATAGCGCTGAAGGTGTCGCACAGGGCCATGAAGTCCATGGCGGCAAACGGTTGCTCGCACAGATCCGCGTAACGACACCACAGCACCGTGGCGCTGGCCTGCACCACATGAACGCTGCGATAGCCGACCTGGATCGGAGCACTGGAAACCGATTGCCCCACCGTCAGGGCCTTGAACGCTTCGGCCAACCCGCTGGGCTCATCGAGCGCCCCCACCCAATAGCGCTGCAACGCCGCGCCGGGGTGCAGGCGATGATCTTCGCCGCCATCCACCGCGATCACTTGCATGTGCTGCTTGATCGCTTCGATGGCCGGAGTAAAACGGTCGCGGTTGAAACCGTCGGCGTACAGTTGGTCCGGCGGCTGGTTGGAGGTGCTCACCACCACCACGCCTTCCTCGAACATGACCTGAAACAAGCGGCCGAGAATGATCGCATCGCCGATGTCGTTGACGAACAACTCGTCGAAACACAGCACGCGGACTTCCTGGGCCAATTCCCGGGCCAGGGCTTTGAGTGGGTCGGCGGTGCCGGTCAACTGGAACGAGCGCTGATGCACCCAGCCCATGAAATGGTGGAAATGCTGACGCCGGGCCGGTACCCGCAGGCTCTCGTAGAACTGATCCATCAGCCAGGTCTTGCCCCGACCTACCGGGCCCCAGAGGTACACGCCGGTGATCGACTTGCGCCCTTCATGCAAGGCTTCGTGACACTTTTGCAGGGCCCAGACGGCATGTTCCTGGGCTTCGTCCTGAACAAAGCCCTTCTGTTCAATGGCGTACTGCCAGGCGCTTAACGGGGAGTCGAATGTCATAGGGCCGCGCTTCAGATCAGAAGCTGCGCAGTATGCCAGTCACCCCACCATTTGAAACACCACAATTCCCCGTGTGGGAGCGCAGGGGTGTCAGAGGGAAATGTCCAACCGGGCGATCTTGCCCTGCTCGTTCAATCGAAACGTGTAGCGCAATTGCAGCGGGCTGCCGGGAAACGTCCCGGAAATCAGGTTGTGCACCAGCACCTTGCCGGTGCGCAACTGAACGTCGAGCACCTCGACCCGTGGCTGGTAGCGTTGCGCGGTGTCTTGCATCCATTGGGCGATGGCCTGGGGCCCGACCTGATGCTCGCCTTCGTCGAAGACATTGGCATCCTCGGCGAAAAAACTGGCGACCCGTGAGGTGTCACGGGCATTGGCGGCGGCGATGTAAGCGGCGATGGCCGGGGCCAGTGAAGCGGCTGGACTAGACATGTTGATAGCTCCTTGTTGTTTGATTCTGGAGCCATGCTAAATCAGCGCTGTGTCAGTTCTTGTCAGGAGTGAAGCGCCCGGCCTCATCCAGTTGCATCTGCTTGCGCCAGGTGCGCAACAGGTCGCTGCGCCGGCCGGGATAGCGCTCGCCCTGCTCGCTCGCGGCTGAAATCCGGTCGGTGCGAAAGGTCCGATAGGCACTGCGCAATTCGCACCAGGCGACGATGATCCGCACCTCGTTGAGAAAGCCCAGCGCCAAGGGCCAGATCAAGCGCTGGGTCGGCACCTGATGGGCGTCGGCGTAGTCGATGTGCAACTTGGCCTGATTGCGGATCGCCTGGCGGAACACATTCAGCGGCACAGCGTTTTGCGCAAAACCGTACCCCGACGGGCCGGGCAAAACCGTCGGGTTGTGCAACGCCTCCAACGCCTCGGGCGCCAACACCGCGGCAATCTTCGCCAACGCATCCGCCGCCGCCTTGCTCAACACCTCATCGCCACGCTGATCGACATAGCGCAAACCGAGCACGATGGCTTCGGTTTCGTCGGCGTTGAGCATCAAGGGCGGCAGAAACAGACCGCTGCGCAACACATAGCCGATTCCCGCCTCGCCATAAATCGGCGCGCCGAGGGCCGTGAGTTCGGCGATGTCGCGGTACAGCGTGCGTTCGGAGATCTCCAGTTCGCTGGCCAGGGTCGCGGCGGTCGCCGGGCGGCTTTTCCCGCGCAACACTTGGAGCAAGGTCAGTAAACGAGTGGTTCGCGACACGATCGGCACGCTCAGTCCGGGAAAGTGGCCGAAGCTTAGCAAAGGCTGCTGTCAGAAACTGGCAGGAGTGATCGGCCCTTTCATCGCCCCTGAAAAAAGCGTCTTGACGCTGGATATTACTCGCATCATATTAAATACATGTTGCTGAACATTTATATTCAACCCCGACGTTTTCCCTCAGGAGTCCTCCCATGCATTACAAAGTCTTTGGCCGTAAAACCGGCTTGCGGGTTTCGGAACTGGCGCTGGGCGCCGGCAATTTCGGCACCGGTTGGGGCCACGGCGCCGAACGCGACGAAGCCAAGCGGATTTTCGACGGCTACCTGGAGGCCGGCGGCAACTTCATCGACACCGCCAACGGTTATCAGGGAGGCGAGTCGGAAGGCATGCTCAGCGAGTTCATTGCTGCCGAGCGGGATCGGTTGGTGATCGCCACCAAATTCACCATGGGCACCGAGCGCACGGCCAATATTTCCTTCACCGGCAACAACCGCAAGAACATGGTCCGCGCCGCCGAAGAAAGCCTCAAACGCCTGAAAACCGATCACATCGACCTGTTCTGGGCGCACATCAGCGACGGCGTCACGCCGATGGAAGAAATCCTGCGGGGCTTCGATGACCTGGTGCGCGCCGGCAAGATTCACTACGCCGGTTTGTCGAACTTCCCGGCCTGGCGCATCGCTCGTGCTGATGTGCTGGCCGAAGTGCGCGGCTTTTCGCCGATCGCCGCGATCCAGACCGAATACAGCCTGGCCGAACGCACCGCTGAACGAGAATTGCTGCCGATGGCTGAAGCCCTGGGTCTGGCGGCAACCTTGTGGTCCCCGTTGGGTGGCGGCTTCCTCACCGGTAAATACCGCACCAACGACGAGAACAACCGCGCGGCCAAACTCGGCATGTTGATTCACAGCGAGAAAAGCGCCCGGGAAACCGCCCTGCTCGACACCTTATTGGCGGTTGCCGCCGAAATGGAATCCAGCCCGACCCACGTGGCCATTGCCTGGTTGCGCGAGAAAGCCAAGCGCTCGACCACGGCGCTGATTCCGATTCTGGGTTCGCGTACCCGTGAGCAGTTGGACGCCACGTTGGGCGCGTTGAATGTGCATCTGAATGACGAGCAGTTGGTGCGGCTGGATGGCAGCAGCAGTGTTGAGCCGGGTGTGCCGCACGCGATGATCGCCGGGTCGGTGGCGCGGTATACCGGGGTTGAGATTTTGGATTTGCCGAAGATTCCGGTGGCCTGAAAAAGCTTCGCGGGCAAGTCGAATCGTCGCACCGCTCGCTCCTACAGGTTATGCGCCAATTTCAACACTGCGCAAAACCTGTAGGAGCGAGGCTTGCCCGCGAAGGCGTCCTCCTGACCGCTACACATCCCTCTCAACGATCAACCTTATGTTTGGCCGCATACAAACACAGCATCTCCATGGCCAACGTCGCCGCCGCCAGTGAGGTAATGTCCGCGCTGTCATAAGCCGGCGCCACTTCCACCACATCCATCCCCACCAGATTGATCCCGCGCAAGCCGCCAAGAATCTCCAGCGCCTGCACCGTGCTCAGCCCGCCGCACACTGGCGTTCCGGTGCCAGGCGCGAACGCCGGGTCCAGGCAATCGATATCAAACGTCAGGTACACCGGGTTATCCCCGACACGTGCCCGAATCGCCTCGACAATCGCCTCACACCCCTGGCGATGCACCCGCCGGGCGTCCAGCACCTGAAACCCCATGTGATCGTCATTGGTCGTGCGCAAACCGATTTGCACCGAACGCGACGGATCCACCAGCCCTTCCTTGGCCGCATGCCAGAACATCGTGCCGTGATCGACGCGCTTGCCCTCCTCGTCCGGCCAAGTGTCGCTGTGGGCGTCGAAGTGGATCAGCGACAACGTGCCGTGCTTGCGGGCATGGGCCCTGAGCAGCGGATAAGTGACGAAGTGATCGCCACCGAAAGTGAGCATCGCGCTGCCGGCGCTGAGGATGTGCTCGGCGTGGGCTTCGATGCTTTCCGGGATCGAGTGCGGCGAGCCGTAATCGAAGTCACAATCGCCGAAATCAATCACCGCCAGGTGATCGAACGGGTCGAAGGTCCACGGCCAATGGCGTTCCCAGGCAATCCCGGTGGACGCGGCGCGAATGCCCCGTGGCCCGAAACGCGCGCCGGGGCGGTTGCTGGTGGCGGTGTCGAACGGCACACCGCTGACGGCCACATCCACACCGCGCAAATCGCGGCTGTAGCGTCGGCGCATGAAACTGGTGATACCGGCGTAGGTGCTTTCGGCGGCAGTCCCGTAGAGGCTGTCGCGGGTCATGGCCTGGTCGTTTTGCACAGGGACATCCATGGTGAGTTCCTTATTATTGGCGGCTACGGAAAGTGGTCCACAGGCGGGTGCGCTGGCGCATGTCTTTGAGGCTCATGCTGCGGTCGGCGTACAAACGGTCGCGAACGTCGGCCAGCGGGTAGATATCCGGGTCGGTGCGCACCGCTTCATCCACCAACGGCGTGGCGGCGGTATTGGCGGTGGCAAAGAACAGGGTGTTGGTCAGCGCGGCCACGGATTCGGGGCGCAGCATGAATTCGATGAACTGGCGCGCGGCTTCGGGGTGCGGCGCGTCCTTGGGGATCGCCAGGTTGTCCTGCCACACCAGCGTGCCTTCCTTGGGAATGCGGTACGCCACTTCGTACGGTTTGTTGGCCTTGCGCGCCTGATCGGCGGCCATGCTCGCGTCACCGTTGTACGTCAGGGCCAGGCACACGCTGCCGTTAGCCAGATCGCTGATCTGCCGGCCGGTGGCGACGTACAACACATTCGGCTGGAGCTGATGCAACAACGCCTCGGCAGCTGACAGATCTTTCTGATCAGTGCTGTAGGGATCTTTACCGAGGTAATGCAGCGCCAGGCCGATCACCTCTTGCGGCGAATCGAGAATGGCAATGCCGCAGTCTTTCAGCTTGCTGGCGTATTCGGGCTTGAACAGCAGATCAAGGCTATTGAGCGGCACGTCCGGCAAACGCTGTTTCACTGCTTCGACATTCATCCCCAGGCCCAACGTGCCCCAGGTGTAGGGCACGCCGTAGCGGTTGCCGGGGTCGACGGCGGCGAGTTTTTCCAGCAAGTCCGGGTCGAGGTTGGCGTAGCCCTTGAGGCCTTCGTGGGGAATCGCCTTCAACGCGCCGGCCGCCAGACCACGGGCCAATACGCTGGACGATGGCACCACCACGTCATAGCCGCTGCCACCGGTGAGCAACTTGGTTTCCAGCACTTCCGACGAGTCGAAGGTGTCGTAGCGCACGTGAATGCCGGTTTCCTGTTCGAAGCGCTGCAAGGTCTCGGGCGCCACGTAATCGGCCCAACTGTAGAGGTTGACCACCTTTTCCTCAGCCTGGGCCGACGCGGCGATTGCCAACAACAATGCGGGAAAACACAGTTTGAGAAGAGGAGGCATCACGAACACCTGACTTTATTGGAGTGGTTGCAGCGTGCGCCCTCGGATACATTGGAAAAATATCAAGTTTGTTAACCTGACTTTATCCAGGAGTAATGCGTGATGCTCGGCCAACTGCACGATCTGGACCTGCAACTGCTGCGCCTGTTTGTCAGCGTGGTGGAATGCGGCGGCTTCAGCGCGGCCCAGGGTGAACTGGGGTTGAGCCAATCGAGCATCAGCCAGCAAATGGCCAGGCTGGAAACCCGCCTCGGTTATCGCCTGTGCAGTCGCGGCAAGGGTGGCTTCCGGGTGACGCCCAAGGGCGAGCAATTGCTGATCGCCATTCGCAGTCTGTTTGAATCCATCGAAGTCTTTCGTCATCAGTCCAACGGCGTGGCCGGGCGTTTGATTGGCGAGGTGCGCCTGGGGTTGTCCGAAGCCCTCGACCAGTCGGTGCTGCAACGGGTGGCCGATGCGATCCGGCGCTTTCGCGAACGGGATGAGTCGGTGCGCATCGAGTTGATCAGCGCCATGCCCGGAGAAATGGAGCGACTGATGCTGCAGCAGCGGCTGGACCTGGCGATCGGTTATTTCTCACAGGTGCAACGTGCGTTTGACTACCGGGAATTGTTCAGCGAAACCCAGCATTTGTACTGCGCGCCGGGGCATCCGTTGTTCACCAACGAGGCGCCGGATGATCAAGCGCTGCAGGCGTGTGACCGGGTGGATCATCCCTATCGCTTCCTGCGCAGTGACGAGCCGTTCCAGGGCAAGGTGTGTTCGGCGCGCTCGGAACAGGTCGAGGGGACGCTGGCGTTTATTCTGTCCGGGAAACATGTGGGTTATTTGCCGAGCCACTTTGCCCGCAGTTGGGAAGACAAGGGGTTGCTACGGGCAGTTCGTGTAGGGGAAATGAGTTTTGATGTGGGATTTCACCTGGCCCGCCATCGGGCGCAAGTGCCGGGGGATGCGCAGAAGGCGTTTGAAGAGGATTTGCTGGCGGCGTTCACCTGACCTGATCGTTGATGATCGTTCCCACGCTCTGCGTGGAAATGCAGCCCGGGACGCTCTGCGTCCCAGCGGAACGCGGAGCGTCCCTTGAGGCATTCCCACGCAGAGCGTGGGAACGATCGGTACGCGGAGCATGGGAACGATCATGTAAACACCGCCGCACCCCCCTGTGGCGAGGGGGCTTGCCCCCGTTCGGCGGCGCAGCCGTCGTAAAACCGGTAAACGCGGTATGCCTGAAGAACCGCGTTGGCTGGTTTTGGGGCCGCTTTGCAGCCCAACGGGGGCAAGCCCCCTCGCCACAGTTGGGTGGTGGTCACAGGATTTGTGTCAGGTTGTAACTTTTCTGGCATCCTGCGCCTCCTTTTTCTGACCTGGCCCCTGGCGCTTTCCTCGTGACCTCATCCGAACACGCAAAATCCCAGCCCCGCTCCGACCTGATCTACGGCCTCAACGACCGCCCGCACCTGACCGCCACGGTCTTCGCCGCCCTGCAACACGTACTCGCGAGTTTCGTCGGCATTATCACGCCAACCCTGATCATGGGCGGTGCGCTGGGTCTGCAAAGCGAAATCCCCTACCTGATCAGCATGGCGTTGTTTGTCTCTGGCCTGGGCACCTTCGTCCAGGCCCGGCGCATTGGCCCAGTGGGTTCCGGATTGCTGTGCCTGCAAGGCACCAGTTTTTCCTTTATCAGCGTGATCCTCAGCGCCGGGTTCATGGTCAAGGCCCGGGGCGGCGGCACCGATGAGATTCTGTCGACGATCTTTGGCGTGTGCTTTTTCGCCGCGTTTATCGAAGTGGTGTTGAGCCAGTTCATCGGCAAGCTGCGGATGCTGATTACTCCGGTGGTCACTGGGACCATCATCACGCTCATGGGGCTGTCGCTGATCAAAGTCGCAATGACCGACATTGCCGGCGGCTTCGGCGTGGCGGACCTCGGCGCCAGTCATCACCTGGCCCTGGCAGCACTGGTGCTCGGGACCATCGTGGTACTGAACCGGGTCGATGTGCCGTTCCTGCGCCTCGGCGCGATTGTGATAGGCCTGACCCTCGGCTACGTCGTCGCCTGGTTGATGGGCGATGTGGATTTCGCCAGCCTGCCGGCGGTGCCGCTGGTGAGCGTGCCGGTGCCGTTCAAGTACGGTTTCAACTTCGATTGGGTGGCGTTTGTGCCGGTGGCGGTGATTTTCCTGGTGTCGCCGCTGGAAGCTGCGGGCGACTTGACGGCCAACTCGATGATTTCCCGGCAGCCGGTCAAGGGCCCGATCTACATTCGCCGGATCAAGTCCGGCCTGCTCGCCGATGGCCTCAACTCGGCCATGGCGGCGGTGTTCAACAGCATGCCGATGGTGACCTTCGCCCAGAACAACGGGGTGATCCAGCTCACCGGCGTGGCCAGCCGTTACGTGGCGTTTTTCATCGCCGGCTTGCTGGTGCTGCTGGGTCTGTTCCCGATGATCGGCGCGGTGCTGCAACTGATGCCGAAACCGGTACTGGGCGGCGCGGAGCTGGTGATGTTCGGCACCGTGGCCGTGGCCGGGATCAAGATCCTCGCCGAAGCCGGCCTGCATCGGCGCAACATGCTGATTGTGTCGATTTCCCTCGGCATGGGCCTGGGCATCGCGGCGGTGCCAGAAGTGTTGCGCGAGTTGCCCCTGGCGCTGCACAACATCTTCGAATCGCCGATTACCGTGGGTGCGCTGTGCGCGATCATCCTCAACGTGTTCCTGCCCGAGGAATTCATGGAGCTTGAGGAAGACGATTTCGACCCGGAAGCGTCGATCCTGCAAGTCATGGAAAACCCGCAAGCCACGGAATCCGCCAGCCACCTGAACCGCTGAAGCGCGCGTGCTACATTCGTGGCGACTCCGCTTGGCACAAGGTTGATCGCACGTTGAACAAGAAGACCGGCATCCGGGCCGCCCAGGCCCAGCAGACCCGCACACGGATCCTCGAAGCAGCGGTGAAAGTGTTCACCCGCGACGGTTATTCCGGAGGGCGGGTCGAGAGCATTTCCCGGGAAGCCGAGTCCAACGACCGCATGCTCTATTACTACTTCGGCAGTAAGGAGCAGCTGTTTATCTGCGTGCTCGAACACACCTACGAGCAATTCAACAAGGCCGAAAGCCGACTGAAGCTGGACCTGAGCCAGCCGCTGGTGGCGTTGCAGGAACTGGTGGCGTTCGTCTGGCATTACTACGTCAAGCACCCGGAATTCGTCGCGATCCTGAGCAATGAAAACCTCCACGGCGGCAAGCATGCGCAACAGTCCAGCGAGTTGCGCCGGTTGTCCGGGGAAGCGGTCGGGGTGTTGAAGCCGATCATTGAGGCGGGTCAGGCCCAAGGGCTGTTTCGCGAGGTGCTGGACATCAAGCATGTGTATTTGATGATTGCCTCGCTCTGTTATTTCTATAACTCCAACCGGCACACCCTGAGTTCGTTTCTGGGTGAGGATTTGGCGGACAAGGGGCAGCAGCAGGATTGGTTGGGGTTTATTCAGGATTTGGTGGTGCGGGGGGTGATGAGGTTGCCCCCGCGGGATCTCGGTTGATAGGGCCGGCCCCTTCGCGGGCAAGCCTCGCTCCTACACGCGATGCTTTTAATGGCTGCCGGGATTCGCCCGCAAATGCGCCACCGTCGACTCCAACCCTTCCCAACCCGGCGCATTCCCCGCAAACCGACTGCGCAAATACGCCGCCAATTCCGCCACCTGGGTGTTCGACAGGCTGTCCTTGAAAGCAGGCATGTAACCCAAGTCCTTGGTCGCCGGGGTATCGATGCCTTGCAGAATGACCTTGATCAGGTTATCCGGCTGATCGCTGTGCACGTTGGTGTTGGTGGCCAGCGACGGACTCACGCCAAACAGTTTCGGCCCCAGGCCATCGGCATGACAGGCCTTGCACGAACCTTCAAATACGCGCCGGCCGTTGCTCAGGGAAACGGTGGCCACCGGCCGCGTGGCTTTCTCCACGACTTGCGCCTCAGCCTGCGCGCCATTAAGTGACGCCAGATACACCGCTATCGCCCGGATATCATCCTTGGGCAACTTCGCCAATTCCGTGACCACCGGCCCCATCGGCCCGGTCGCCACGCCATGTTCAGCGGAATAACCGCTGCTCAAGTAACCGAACAGCTGATCCTCGGTCCAGGGTGTCGGTGCCTTGGACAACCCGTTCAGCGCCGGCGCCTCCCAGCCATCCACCATCCCGCCCGCGAGGAACGATGCACCGCCCTTCTCCGCCCCCATCAAATTGCGCGGCGAATGGCACGCTGCGCAGTGGCCCAAACCGTTGACCAGGTACGCGCCGCGATTCCACTGTTCGCTACGCTGCGGCTGCACGCTGATTTCACCCTTGCGCAGGAACAACGCATTCCACCCCGCCATCAACGGCCGCAGGTTGAACGGAAAGCGCATGTCGTTGGCCTTTGCCGCTTGGCTGACCGGCGCTTGTGACATCAGGTACGCATACAACGCCTGCATATCCGCATCATTGATATTGCGAAACGCGGTGTAGGGGAACGCCGGATACAGATTGCGCCCATCCCGGCCGATGCCGTCGCGCATCGCCCGTTCGAACGCCGGATAGGACCAACTGCCAATTCCGGTTTTCACGTCGGGCGTGATGTTGCTGCTGTACAGCGTGCCGAACGGCGTCTCCATCGCCAGGCCACCGGCATTGGTCGTGCCGCCCGGTACCGTGTGGCACACCGCGCAATCGCCGACCGCCGCCAGCAAGCGGCCGCGCTCCAGGGTCGCCGTGGACCAGGTGCCGGCGCTCGGCGGCGCTATCGGTGCGATTTCGCCGTGAAACGGCCACGCCGTCGCCGCCATGCCGAGCACCGCGCCGAACGCGGCAAACAGTGATCCGAACAGCCATTTCGAACGCTTGGCCGGGGACTTCGGCGGTTCATCGCAGGTCCCGGCATTCAACGCCGCCAACACTCGCTCCGGTGTGATCGGCAGTTCGCGAAAACGGATCCCGGTGGCGTCATAAATCGCATTGGCAATCGCCGCCGCACTCGGCACCGAAGCCGATTCACCGGCGCCCATCGGCGGCTGGTCCTGGCGCGGCATCATCAGCACGTCGATCTGCGGCACTTCGGGAAAGGTCAGGATCGGATAACCGCCCCACTCCTTGCTCGCCACCGTCGATTCCTCGAACGTCACCCGCTCCTTGAGCACGCGGCTGGTGGACTGGATGACGTTGCCGTGGATCTGATGCTGCACGCCGGCCGGGTTGATCATCATCCCCGAGTCATGGCCGATCACCACCCGCGTGACCGAGACATCGCCGGTCTGCCGGTCGATGGCCACGTCCGCGACCCACGCCGCCCACGCCGCACCGAAACCGGGAAATTTGCTGTGGATGTAGCGCGCGTAGGCAAAGCCACGACCGCGCAGCAACTGATCCTCGTTCGGGGTTTGCATCGGCGCGGTGCGTGGGGTCCAGGCCGCGCGTTCGGCGGTGGATTTCACCAGGTCGATGGCGCGCTCGTCGTGCAGGTAGCGCAAGCGGTATTCCACCGGATCAACGCCGGCGGCAAAGGCCAGTTCATCGATGTAAGACTCGTGGGCGAAGGTGTTGGGCAACGCGGAAACCCCGCGCATCCACGAGGCGCGGACAATCGGCGCCATGTCGTTGATGGTCACGCGCATGTTTTCAAAGTCGTAGGGCGGGATCGAGGTGCGGTCGCCCATCTCGAACATCGCCGCTACCGGCTCGACCCGCCCGGTCAGCAGCAGGGCCAATGTCGGCGCACCGTTCGATGGGTAACTGGTCTGGAAATCATAGGCAGCGACACTGCCATCGGCGTTCAAACCGCCATCAACGTCCATCAGTTGCGCGGTGCCTTTGGGTTCCCACAGATGCTCTTGCTCGCGGGTCAGTTGCACCCGCACCGGTTTGCCCACGGCGCGGGACAACAGCAAGGCATCGGCGCACACATCGTCCGCGCAATTACGCCCGTAGCAGCCGGACGCTTCCATGCGAATGATCTCGATGGCTTCCTCTTCACACTCCAGCAACCACGCGAGGTCGGCGCGCAGCAAATGCGGATTCTGGCTGCCGGACCACACCCTGCTGCCCGATGGCTGATAGTCCGCGACGCCACAGGACGGGCCGATCGAACCGTGCATCTGATACGGCCACATATACGTGCGCGGCATGCGCTGAGTGGCGGCGGCCAGGGCTTCATCGACGTTGCCCTGATCCAGCACCACCCGTTGCACCCGGGGGTTGTCGCGAATCGCCTGCTCGACATCGCTCAGGTCCGGCAAGCCTTGATTCCAGGTTTTCCAAGTGACTTTCAACGTTTGGGCAGCCTTGATCGCCTGCTCCTCGCGCAACGCCACGATGCCGACGAAATCGCGGATCACCACCACGGCGACGATTCCGGCGATGTGGGCGATGGAGGATTCGTCGACTTCCAGCAGGCTGTTGCCGACAAAATCACCGCAATCGAGCCCGGCATAGGGCGGGCGAATCACCCGGCCGTGGAGCATGTTCGGCACGCGCATGTCGTGGACGTAGGTCAGCTCGCCAGTGGCCTTGCCCGGAATGTCCACCCGCGCCGCGCCCTTGCCCACCAGTCGATAGGCTTCGGCGGGTTTCAGCGGTGCGGTACCGGAGATGCGCAGTTCAACGTGCTCGCCGCTGACCAGATCGACGTAGGTTGCGGTGCGGCCGTCCTCGGCGCGAATCACGCCTGCTTCGATCTTCAGGCTACTGGCCGCCACCGACCAACGTTCGGCTGCCGTTTCCAACAGATAACGCCGCGCCTCGGCCGCCGCATTGCGCAACGGAATCGCGGAAATCTGCAACGTCGCACTGGCAATGGTCGCGCCCTGATTCGGCGCACGCTCGGTGTCGCCGAGCACCATGCACACCTGTTCCATTTGTAAATCGAGTTCTTCGGCGACGATCTGCGCCAGCGAGGTGCGAATGCCGGTGCCGAGGTCGACATGGCCGTTGAACGCATACACGCGCCCGTCATCGCTGATGGCAATGAACAGGCCCAGTTCCTTGGGTTTGATCCGCGGCGTACCGCCCTTCGCCACCGGGCCGGACGGCGGCAGGATGTCGTCGACGATCAGCAGCACGCCGGACTTGGCCAGCAGTTGGTCGCGGGTCGGGATGGAAAGCGCGATGGAGCCAGTCATGGTCATTGATCCACCTTCAAGGCATTTGACGGGCGGCACGCAGCACCGCGCGGAGGATTTCGATGTGGGTGCCGCAGCGGCAGAGATTGGCCGAGAGTTCGTTGCGGATCTGGGTTTCGCTGGGGTGCGGGATGCGGTCGAGCAAGGCCTTGGTGGTCATGATCATGCCGTTGAGGCAATAGCCGCATTGCGCCGCTTGTTCGTCGATAAAGGCTTGTTGCACCAGGTGCGGCACGGCGCGGGTGCCGAGGCCTTCGAGGGTGACAATCTGCCGATCCACGGCACCGGCCAGCGGAAACACGCAAGAACGCGCCGCCACCCCGTCGATGATCACCGTGCACGCCCCGCACTCGCCCAGGCCGCAGCCGTACTTGGGGCCGTTGAGCTGCAAGTCATTGCGCAAGATCAGCAATAACGGCGTGTCCGCCATGGCGGTGACGGTGCGGGTGAGGCCATTGACCTCAAGCGTTACGGTGATTTCCTGGCTGGTCATTCGCGGCGCCTGCTTCGTTTGATGAAGTGGCTACTACACCAAAAGGTCGAAAAAAAACGTCGCGGGCCGGATGGGGTTGTGGCGACGCGACACACTCGACTGGTGAAGTGGCTACTACATGAAACAGGAGCAAAAACGATGCCAAAGACCTGGACGCGATTTATGCGTCCTGCGGGTCGTCGATCATTTTGCGCAGCAAAAACAGCACCGCGACCTGCTCGGCCGGGTTGAGGTTGCTCATGGTCAGCTCGGTGATTTTCCCGGCGCAGGGCACGGTTTGCTGCACCAGACGGTCGCCGGCTTCGGACAGGCCGACGATGACTTTGCGCCGGTCTTGGGGGTCGGGTTCGAGGGTAATCAGTTCCCGGGCCTTGAGCCGTTCGACGATGCCGCGAATGGTCGCCTGGTCCACGGCAGTGGCCTTGACCAGCTCAGTCAGGGAGCTGGGGCCGTGATCGCGCACGGCACAGAGCGTGACGAACTGCACCGCCGTGAGCTGGGAATCGCCGACATTCTGCTGAAAAATCGCCATGTGCCGCTGATAGGCCTTGCGCAGCAAATGCCCGACTTGTTCGGAGAAAACGTAGGAAGCATCAGGAGTTTCAGGCACGGCGGACTCGAAAGGCGATGAGTGGTGGGGAGGCATGATGGACAGGTTGGCAGGCGGACTCAAGAGCGGTTTGGGGCAAACACCTGAACCGCTTTGCGTAGGACCAAGGCTTGCCCGCGATGGCGCCCGTGAGATCGCGATCGCGGGCAAGCCTTGCTCCTACAGGTTTCAGCGAACCCGGGAGGCTTCTGGCGCCACCACATCCCCGCCGATCACCACCGCCTGGTCATCCAGGTACACATCGCAATTGCGCAGCGGAATATCCAGGTGGCACGGGGTTTTGCGCTTGCCGCCGACTTCGGTGTTCGGCCCGGTGGAGAACAGGAAGTTGCCATAGAACGCCCGGGCGTCCATGCACATGCCATCGTTCTTGTCGTGCAGACCCATGGCGGTCCACTGGGCTTTTGGCTGCAAACCCCAGCCGATGTGGGAGATGCCGTACACCTCGGGATCGTTGAAATACTTCATGTAGTCGCGCAGGTATTCAGCCTCGAAACCGCCGTGGATTGAGGTGATAAAGCCCTTTTCGATCTCCAGGGTGATCTTCTCCCGGGCGTAGGTCTTGAACGGCAGCACGATGTCGCCGATGTCCAGCACCAGCACGCCTTCGGCGGTTTCTTCGTTGGGCCAGGAGAACAGAAAACCGCTGGGCCAGTGGTCCCAGCGCCCCGGTTCATCGGCGAAACCGTACTCGGTGACCGCCGGATATTGCCCCAGCGCCGCCCGGAAATCGCTGCCGGCGCGGGACGTGACGTGGATCGAGCGCGCTTGTGTCAGCAGCTTCTCCGCCGCCATCACCCGCACCTTGTCCGCCTCGGTCGGCAGCATCCGCGCCAGCACTTCCGGGGGTTCGACGGCCAACAGAATGCGCGTGCCGGTCTTGAGGATCTGCTCCTGTTCCGGCGAGTGCAGCAGCATCATGGTGTCGACGATCAGGTCCGCCGCTTCCAGCGCCCGTTGCGCCGCGATGTTGCCAGTGAGCGCGGTGTCGCCGCAGTAGGCGGTCATGTCATTGCCCATGGCCGTCGGGTGGTTGAACGACGGCAGTTCCACGGCGTAGACCTTGGCACCCAGGCGTTGGGCGGCGTCCATCGCGGCACGCACGGTGCGCGGGTCGGAATAGTGGCTCTTGAGCACGGCGACGCTCTGGGTCGCATCGACCTTCGACAGCTTCAACACGTGTTCGAACATCTGGGTCAGTTCGCAATCGCTTACCGGCATTTCCAATCTCCTCAATCGTCTGCTGCGCACCAAGTCGAGGCGCCACGCCTCACCCCAGTGCATTTTTATAGCGTGTACGCCATTTGTTATCGATAAGACATCAAATGCGAGCGGACTGCAAGCGCCGGACCATAACGTTACCAACCCACACAAACCCAACAAACAAAGGTTACATTCGGTGACTACGGGCAAAAAACGCCAAAAATTATTTTTTACCAACGGCTCTTTCTTTTTGAAAAATACAGCGTATACACTTTAAAAACCTTGCGGCGACCCGCCAGCGACCATTCGAAGAAGAGGAACAAGCCCCATGGCCCAAACACAAAAAATCGCCATCGTCGGTGCAGGTCTTGGCGGTGCAGCCGCTGCGACGTTGCTGCAACAAGCCGGGTTCCAGGTGGACATCTACGAACAGGCCCCGGAGTTCTCCCGCCTCGGCGCCGGGATCCACATGGGCCCCAACATCATGAAAATCTTCCGGCGCATGGGCATCGAGCAGCGGCTTGATTTGATGGGCTCGCACCCTGATCACTGGTTCAGCCGTGATGGCTTGAGCGGCGACTACCTGTCGCGCATCCCGCTGGGGGATTTCGCTCGCAAGGAATACGGCGCGTCCTACGTCACCGTGCACCGCGGCGACCTGCACGCCTTGCAGATGTCGACGATCAAACCGGGCACGGTGCACTTCAACAAACGCCTGGAAACCCTCGAAGAAACCGAGACCCAGGTGCGCCTGACGTTCAGCGACGGCGAAGTCACCTACGCCGACATCGTGATCGGCGCCGACGGCATCAATTCGAAGATTCGTGAAGAGTTGCTGGGCGCGGAAAAACCGCTGTACAGCGGCTGGGTCGCACACCGGGCACTGATCCGTGGCGATCAACTGGCCAAGTACGACTTGAAGTTCGAGGACTGCATCAAGTGGTGGACCGAGGACCGGCACATGATGGTCTACTACACCACCGGCAAGCGCGACGAGTACTACTACGTCACCGGCGTGCCGCACCCGGAGTGGGATTTCCAGGGCGCGTTCGTCGATAGCAGCCGCGAAGAAATGTTCGAGGCATTCCAGGGTTATCACCCGACCGTGCAAGCGCTGATTGAGTCCACCGAAAGCGTGACCAAGTGGCCGCTGCGCAACCGCAATCCGTTGCCACTGTGGAGCCGGGGTCGCCTGGTATTGCTCGGCGACGCCTGCCACCCGATGAAGCCGCACATGGCCCAGGGCGCCGGCATGGCCATCGAAGACGCCGCAATGCTGACCCGCTGCTTGCAGGAAACCGGCCTCGGCGATTACCGCACCGCGTTCGAACTCTATGAAGCCAACCGCAAGGAACGCGCCTCCCGCGTTCAGTCCGTGTCCAACGCCAACACCTGGCTGCGGACTCAGGAAGACCCGGCCTGGGTCTATGGCTACGACCTGTACGCCCAGCAGCTGAAATCGGGGGTGGCCGCGTGAGCACTTTCGTCCATGGCGGCAACGTTCAGGCCAACGGCATTCGCCAGCATTACTTGCGCTACGGCGGCAAAGGCCCGGCGCTGGTGCTGATTCCCGGCATTACCAGCCCGGCGATTACCTGGGGGTTTGTTGCCGAACGCCTTGGGGAGCATTTCGATACCTACGTGCTGGACGTGCGCGGACGTGGCCTCTCCTCCACCGGGCCCGATCTGGATTACAGCGCTGAGACTTGCGCCGATGACATCGGTGCGTTTGCCCAAGCCATGCAGCTCGACAGCTACCACTTGGTCGGCCACTCCATGGGCGCGCGGTTTGCCGTGCGCAGCGCCGTGAAACATCCGGCCGGGGTCAATCGCCTGGTGTTGATCGACCCGCCCGTCTCCGGCCCCGGACGCCGTGAATACCCGAGCAAGTTGCCGTGGTACGTCGACTCGATCCGCCAGTCATTGATCGGGATGGATGCCGAGGCGATGCGCGCCTTCTGCGCCACCTGGACCGACGAGCAACTGCAACTGCGCGCCGAGTGGTTGCATACCTGCTACGAGCCGGCGATCGTGCGCGCCTTCAACGATTTTCATGACGTGGATTTCCATCAGGACCTGCCAAAACTCCAGGCTCCGGCGCTGTTGATGGTCGCTGGTCGTGGCGGGGTGATTGCGCCCGAGGACGAGGCGGAAATCCTCGATCTGCAACCGAACATTCGCAGCGTCCACGTTGAAAACGCCGGGCACATGATCCCGTGGGATGACCTCGAAGGTTTCTTCGCGGCCTTCGGTGATTTCCTCGGCCCGCGCCTCAACTAATCGAATCGGGAGACTTTTATGCTCAAGCCCTACCGCATCGGCCAGATTGTGCCGAGCTCCAACACCACCATGGAAACCGAGATCCCGGCGATGCTCAATGCGCGCCAGTTGATCCGCCCGGAACGTTTCACTTTCCACTCCAGCCGCATGCGCATGAAGCAAGTGCGCAAGGAAGAACTGGCGGCGATGGACGGCGAATCCGACCGTTGCGCCATTGAACTGTCCGACGCCAAGGTCGATGTGCTGGGGTATGCCTGCCTGGTGGCGATCATGGCGATGGGGCTCGGTTATCATCGCCAGTCCGAGCAACGGCTGCGCAAAGCCACCGCCGATAACGATGCCAACGCGCCGGTGATCACCAGTGCCGGTGCGTTGATCGAAGGCTTGAAAGTCATGGGCGCCAAACGCATTGCCATCGTCGCGCCGTACATGAAGCCGCTGACGGAACTGGTGGTCGATTACATTCGCGAAGAAGGCTTTGAAGTGGTGGATTGGCGCGCCCTGGAGATCCCCGACAACCTCGCCGTGGCCCGGCACGACCCGGCGAACCTGCCCGGCATCGTGGCTGGCATGAATCTGGAAGGGGTGGATGTGATTGTGCTGTCGGCCTGCGTGCAGATGCAGTCGCTGCCGGTGGTGGCGCAAGTCGAAGCGCAAACCGGCAAACCGGTGCTGACCGCCGCCATCGCCACCACCTACGCCATGCTCAAGGCCCTGGACCTGGAGCCGATCGTTCCCGGTGCGGGTGCCCTGCTCTCCGGCGCTTATTGAGGTGGCTCAGCGCACACTTTTTTGTGGCAACCGGGCTTTTGTGGCGAGGGGGTTTACCCCCGTTGGGCTGCGCAGCAGCCCCATTGAGTTTTGTCTGAAATAACGCGGTGGCGCTATTAGGGCCGCTTCGCAGCCCAACGGGGGCAAGCCCCCTCGCCACAGGGTATTTGCAGTGCCCAAGAGAGTATTTGCAGTGCCCAAGAGAATGTTGGCAATGCCAAAGAATGAGGACGCAATGAAATGAGCGAACAAACCGCCAACGACAACTATCAAGGCGTGTGGGGTCAGCGCATCGGGTTTGGGCAGAAGGCTGCGTTGCTGATGATCGATTTCATGCGCGGCTACACCACCGAAGGCGCGCCGCTGTACGCCCCTGGCGTGGTCAGTGCCGTGGCTCAAAGCGTCGAGTTGCTGGCCAGCGCCCGGCACCATGGCATCCCGGTGGTGCACACCAATATCCGCTACCATCCCGGCCATTTTGCTGACGGTGGGATCTGGGTGAAGAAGGCGCCGGTGATGAAGGACATGGTCGAGGGCAACCCTCTGGCGGCGTTTTGCGAAGAGGTGCTGCCGCAGGCCGATGAAGTGGTGATCAGCAAACAGTACGCCAGCGCGTTTTTCGGCAGCAGCCTGGCCTCGATGCTGCACGCCCAAGGGATCGACACCGTGGTGCTGGCCGGTTGCTCCACCAGCGGCTGCATTCGGGCGACGGCGGTGGACGCGGTGCAACACGGCTTCCGCACCATCGTCGTGCGCGAATGTGTCGGCGACCGCCACCCGGCGCCCCACGAAGCCAACCTGTTCGACATCGACAGCAAGTACGGCGATGTCGTCAGCAAACAGGAGGCGATTGCCCACTTCAAAACAATGTAATGCGTGCGACAAGAACCCGCGCCGGTTAGAGCGCTGGTCTTGTCGGGTTTGAAAGGGACAACGGCCACACAGTCAAGACCTCCAGTCGAACACTGTCCTGTGGCGAGCGAGCTTGCTCGCGCTGGGTTGCGAAGCAGCCCCAAAATGGTGGTCGCACCGATTGATTTTGCGAGTGCTGCGCACTCGAGCGGGAGCAAGCTCCCTCGCCACAAAAACAGTGCATGACGGAAGATTGTCTGGCTGGTATCGGGCCTGCCAAACCCAAACGAAAAAAACTGAGCCCAACTCGCCCACGAGCGAGCGCCCAGTCTTCTGTCACTGCCTTTGGACGCCGCTTTCAGCGCGCCAAAGCGCTGGAAAAAGCGGCTGTATAAAAACCATAAGTCACCGCCAGGAGACATCCGATGCCCATTGCGAACGCAGCACCCGCGACCACGGTCGCCGACCCGATTCAAGCGCTGTACCACAAGATCACCTGGAAGCTGATTCCCTTCCTGTGTTTCTGCTACCTGGCCGCGTACCTCGACCGGATCAACATCGGCTTCGCCAAACTGCAGATGCTCGATCAACTGCATTTCAGCGAAACCGCGTTCGGCCTCGGCGCCGGGCTGTTTTTTGTCGGCTACATCCTGTTCGAAGTGCCGAGCAACCTGGTGCTGGAGAAAGTCGGGGCGAAGATCTGGATCGCCCGGATCATGATTACTTGGGGCCTGCTCTCGGCCTGCACCATGCTCGTGACCTCCACCACTCAGTTCTACGTTCTGCGGTTTTTGCTCGGTGCCGCCGAAGCCGGTTTCCTGCCCGGAGTCCTGTATTACTTGACCACCTGGTTCCCGACCTATCGACGCGGGCGCATCATCGCGCTGTTCATGATCGGTTTGCCGTTGTCCAGCGTGATTGGCGGGCCGCTGTCGGGTTGGGTGATGAGCCATTTCGACACCCTCGGCGGTTTGCACGGCTGGCAATGGCTGTTCCTGATCGAAGCGGTGCCCAGCGTATTGCTCGGCATCCTGACCTTCTGGGCGCTGCCGAACAGCTATCAACAAGCCAAGTGGCTCAACGAGGACGAGAAAGCCCTGCTGGCACAGGAGCTGCGTGCCGACGAGGCCGGTGCCAGCGATAGCAAGCACAGCTTTCGCGACGGCTTCTTCAACCTGAAAGTGTGGATGCTCGGCGGCATCGACTTCTCGATCCTGCTCAGCGCCTACGCCATGGGTTTCTGGATGCCGACCTTTATCCGCAACGCCGGGATCGTCGACACCTTCCACATCGGCATTCTCACCGCATTGCCGAGCGTCGCCGCGCTGCTGGGGATGCTGCTGATTGGCGCCAGTTCCGACAAACACCGCGAACGCCGCTGGCACATCATCGTGCCGTTCCTGGTCGGTGCGGCGGCCATGGCCACGGCGCCGTTCTTTGTGCACAACGTGGTGGCGACCGTGGCGCTGTTCGCCATTGCCTCGGCGGCGATCATTGGTGCGGTGCCGGTGTTCTTCAGCCTGCCGGCGACGTTTCTCAAAGGCACGGCGGCGGCGACCGGGTTTGCCCTCGCCTGTTCGTTGGCGAACATTGCCGGGTTGGTGAGCAATTCGCTGATGGGCGTGGCGATTGATGTCACGGGCAGCAGCGCCGGGGCGCTGTGGTTCTTTGCCGGGTGTTTGATTCTCAGCAGTTTCCTGGTCATCGCGTTGCCGGCCAAATTGGTTAACCGCTAACCCCTCGGCCCCGTAGGAGCAAAGCTTGCTCGCGATGGCGATTTCACCGACGCCATCGCGGGCAAGCCTTGCTCCTACAGGTGTTCACTTCCAACCTATCAGGTGTGTCCCTCATGCAAGGTTTGATCAAACGCTGTGCCCTGCTCGTCGCCGCCGGCCTGTGTGCCGGGTCCCTGCAAGCGGCGGAAAAAGTCATCTTCGACACCGACTTCAACGTGCTCAACGATGACGGCCAGGCCTTCATCATGCTCGCCCAGTTGCACGCGCAAAAACGCATCGACCTGCTCGGCATGACCCTGGTCAGCGGCAACGCCTGGGTCGATCAGGAGCAGGTCGACGCGCTCAAGGCTGTCGAGCGCATGGGCGTGGACAAAGAGGTCGGGGTGTATTCCGGCGCGGCGTATCCGCTGCTGCATGACTTCGCCACGTATCCGCAGGAGCAGGCGCTGTTCGGCGCTGGTTGGCCGGGGGCGTTCAAAGCCGCTCGCCCTACAAACGCCGCGCAACTGGTCGCGCCGCCGGATGGCCTGGCGACCCACACCACATTGCGCAAGGAAACCGCCGCGCAGTTCATCGTCGACAGCGTGCGCGCCAACCCCCATGAAGTGACGCTGCTGGCGGTCGGGCCGCTGACCAACATTGCGCTGGCGATCCGTTCCGCGCCGGACATCGTGCCGCTGATCAAACGCATCGTGTACATGGGCGGCGCGATCGAGATCCCGGGCAACACCACACCGGCCGCCGAGTTCAACTGGTGGTTCGACCCCGAGGCGGCGAAGATCGTCCTGCGTTCGCCCATCGAACACGTGATTTTCCCCAACGATGTCTGCGAGAAAGTCACCTTCGATGCTGCGGTGTACAAACGGGTGATCGCCAAACCGGGCCCCATTGCCGACCTGTACAAGCATGAATTCGGCGCGCTGTTCGACAAGGATCCGGCCTATCACAGCTTCACTTGGGACAGCCTGCCAGCGCTGTTCCTGGTACAACCGGACATCGTCACCGAGTCCCGGGATTTGTGGGTGGATGTGGACGCGCAGTTCGGCGCCGACTACGGCCGGGCCCTTGGCTACAAGAAGAGCCCGCCGGTGGGCACGCAAAAAGCCAAGGTGGTATTCGCCATCGACCAGAAGCAATTCTGGGACGGCTACGTCAACCTCGTGACTTTGCCGACACCGGTCAAGATGAACAAGTGACAGCCCGCAGCGAACCCCTCACAGTGAGCGTGGTCGCACAGGTGAGCCGCCGGATAATCTTCAACGGCGGTTCAGTCCCTTTTTCTGTCGAGAGCCTTTAGATGCGCAGACTCCTTGCCCTGTCCCTGCTGTTGCTGTCCCTGAGCGCCTGCGCGCTGTTCCCCAATCGCGATCCGCTGAACATCAACGTGGTCGGCATCGAACCGCTGCAAAGTCAGGACCTGGAAGTGCGCTTCGCGGTGAAGATCCGCGTGCAGAACCCGAACGAAACCGCGATCGACTACAACGGCGTGGCCCTGGACCTGGAAGTCAACGGCCGGCCATTGGCCTCGGGCGTCAGCGATCAATCAGGCACGATCCCGCGCTTTTCCGAAGCCGTGCTGACCGTGCCGGTGAGCGTCTCGGCCTTCTCTGTATTGCGCCAGACCCTGGGCCTGAGCCAGACGCAAACCCTCGACAACCTGCCCTACGTACTGCGCGGCAAACTGGCCGGTGGCTTGTTTGGCACCATGCGTTTTGTCGATACCGGCAAGTTGAGTTTTCCAGGGTCCGCCGCTGCAACCTGGTAACCCCGCCCCCTTTGGTAGGAGCGAGGCTTGCCCGCGAAGGCGGAGTGTCATCCAACATAGATGTCGACTGACACACCGCCTTCGCGGGCAAGCCTCGCTCCTACAGGGATGCCGCAACCGAAAGATATGCGGTGAAGCGCACACAGGGTTTGTGGCAACCGAGGATTATGCGGTGAAGCGCACGCCGGGTTTGGCGCGCTCATCCACGCTCAGCTCGAACACATCCGGCCGCGCATAGTGCCCCACCACGTCGAAGTCGTAACGCGCACGGATCAGTTCGTCGGTGTCGATTTCAGCGGTCAGCAAACCCGGCCCGCCCCGCAGCGGCCCGGCCAGAATGTCGCCCATCGGCCCGACGATCACACTGCCACCGGCTATCAACGGTCGATCCGCCGGCCAGTTGGCAATGTCCACGCCCAAGGCTTGCGGCGAGTCCTGCACCTGACAGGCACTGACCACAAAGCACCGGCCCTCATGGGCGATGTGGCGCATGCTGACCTGCCACATCTCGCGTTCATCCACGGTCGGTGCACACCACACTTCGACGCCTTTGGCGTACATCGCGGTGCGCAGCAACGGCATCATGTTTTCCCAGCACACCACGGCGCCGAGGCGCCCGACCTGGCTGTCGATCACCGACAACGTCGAGCCATCGCCCTTGCCCCAGATCAGCCGTTCGGTGCCGGTCGGCATCAGTTTGCGGTGTTTGGCGACCAGCCCGGCCGCAGGGTCGAAGTACAACGCGGTGCAATGCAAGGTGCTGCCCGCGCGTTCGATCACGCCGATGACCAGATTGGCCCCGGTGCGCGCCGACAACCCGGCCAAGGCTTCGGTCTCGACGCCCGGCACGTCGATGGCGTTGGCGAAGTACCGCGCAAACGCCTCGCGCCCCTCCGGCAGGCGATAGCCCAATTGCGTACCGAACGCTTCACCTTTGGGATAGCCGCCCAGCAAAGCTTCTGGCATGACCACCAGCGCGGCGCCGGACTCGATGATGGGGTTTTCCCAGGACAGGATCTGTTCCAGGGTTTCGCCCTTGCCACCGGGCAAGGCGCCGATTTGCAGGGCAGCAACGATGGACTTGGACATGGCGATAACTCCGAAGGTAATGAGGTGTTGCTCATTCTCGGTCGCCACCGGATCATGAATAAAGCCCCGTTCGCTGCTGAATGATATGAACACCATGAATATCGCCACCATCGATCTCAACCTGCTCAAAGTCTTCGAAGCCTTGCACGAAGAGTCCAGCGCCAGCCGTGCCGCGCTGCGCCTGGGCGTCACGCAATCGGCGGTCAGCGCGGCATTGCGCCGGCTGCGGGAGGTGTATGGCGATCAATTGTTCGTGCGCACCGGACGTGGCTTGGCGCCGACGCTCAAGGCCAATCAGCTCAAACCGGTGGTCAGCGATGCGCTGAACAAATGCCGACAGAGCCTGGCCATGGTCGACCCGGCGGCGGGTCACTACGAAGGTCGTTCGGTCACCGTGGGGCTGTCGGATGACTTCGAGATCGCCTACGGGCGGCGGCTGATTGACGAGATCGCCCGCGCCGCGCCAAAACTGCGGTTGATCTTCCGCCAAACCCACAGCCAGATCGTGGCCCAGGCCTTGATGGAACGCAGCATCGACCTGGCAATCACGGCGGGCGGTTTTGCCGAGCGCTTGCTCAGCCGGCAGGTGCTGGGCGAAGGGGGTTATCTGTGCCTGGTGGACCCGATCAGCCTGGCGCCAGGGCAGCAGGCCCTCCGCCTGGAGGAATTCGTCGCGCGGGAGCACATTCTGGTGTCGTCGGGCGGTTTTATCGGGATCACCGATGAGGGGCTGGCGGCGCTGGGCTTGAGTCGGCGGGTGTGCGCCTCGACCACACACTTTGCGGCGTTGCCGCATCTGCTCAAGGGCAGTCAGGCAGTGGCGACCATTCCGGCCCACGCCGCGCAAAGCATCGCGGCACTCAGCGGTCTGACGCTACTGCCCTGCCCGCTGGCGTTGCCGCGTTACCCCATCGAACTGGGCTGGCGCACCAGCGCGCAACTGGATCCGGTGGTGTTGAAAGTGCGTGAGGCGATTGTGGCGAGCTTTGTGTAAAGGACACCCCCCCTCGTAGGAGCGAGGCTTGCCCGCGAAGGCGTCATTTCATCCAACATCGACGTCCAATGACACACCGCCTTCGCGGGCAAGCCTCGCTCCTACAGGGTGGGGGTCAACCTGGAATTATTTGGCGGCCATCAGGCGATTGACTTCACTGCGCACCATGTTGGCGTATTCCGGCGGCGACAGGAGGTCGAGCTCGGAGCGAACCCATTCAGCCCATTTGCCTTTGCGCTTGGCCCGTTCACCGAATAACCGCGCCGCTTCGCCTTTGGACTTGCCCAGGTTGCTTTGCCAGAGGTCGAACAGACGGGATTTTTCGTCTTCAAGCGCAGCGCGCTCGGCAAGGGGTTTGTCGGCCAGATTGAAGCTCATGGGAAATACCTGCGGCGTAAATAGGCGACATCTTACACCGTAGGAGGAAATCTCCGACCCTGGATTTTTCCTCAGGGTGGAGCCTGCACACAAAATGAGTGCAACTTTTTCAATCGCCCGAGACTCCATTGTTCACTGCCCACTTACCCGCAAGGAGTTACTCAATGGCCCGCAAAACAGCCGTACAAAACGCCGCAGACCAAATCAAGGATCAGGCATTCAGTGAGCTTCAGGCGCTGATCGAAGAATCGGACAAGCTGCTCAAAAGCAGTGCGTCGCTGGTGGGCGAGGAAGCCGATACCCTGCGCGGACAAGTCGCCCAGAAGCTGCAACAGGCGCTGGAATCAGTGACCAGCGTGCGCGAACGCACCAAACCGGCGGTCGACGCCACTGAAACCTATATCGGTGGCCACCCGTGGCAGACCGTGGCGATTTCTGCCGGTTTCGGCCTGGTGGTCGGGTTGTTGCTCGGTCGTCGTTGATCGGTTCTGCATAAAAAAGGCGAGCTTGATGCTCGCCTTTTTTGCTCCACAAGGCTCAGAGCCCAGCCAATTCCCGCAAATTCGCCAAAACATCCGCCTCCAACTCGATCCCCCCAGCCGCTGATTTGGCACGCTGGTGATGCCGCCGATCCCCCGGCAAACGCTTCAACCCCACGCCATGCATCTGCCGCACCAGTTCCTGGCTGCGTTCGGCGAAGTTCTGCCCGGCGGCCTTGCTCGGGTCGATCACGATCAGCAGTTGCCCGGTCCACGGCGTCTTCGCCCCCGGGTGGTTCGACCAATCGAATTCGAAAGAAAAATTGCCGCCGGTCAACGCCGCGGCCAGCAACTCCACCATCATCGACAACGCCGAGCCCTTGTGCCCGCCAAACGGCAGCAACGCACCGCCCTCGAGAATCGCTTTCGGATCCTGGGTCGGCTGGCCCAGGCTGTCCACACCCATGCCCGGCGACAGGCGCTCGCCCTTGCGCGCGGCGATCTGCACGTCGCCATGGGCAATGGCGCTGGTGGCCAGGTCGAACACGATGGGATCGCCATCCGCCCGTGGCGCGGCGAAAGCAATCGGGTTGGTGCCGAACAGTGGACGATCGGCGCCGTGGGGCACCACGCACGTCATGCTGTTGACCACGCTCAGGGCCACCAGGCCTTCATAGGCGAACGGTTCGACGTCCGGCCACAGCGCAGCGAAGTGATGGGAGTTGCGGATTGCCAGCACGGCAATCCCGGCGCTGCGGGCTTTTTCCACCAGCAATGCACGGGCGGCGGCCAGGGCCGGTTGGGCGAAGCCACCGCCGGCATCGACGCGGACAAAGCCCGAGGCCACGTCTTCAACCACCGGCACCGCCTGGCCATTGACCCAGCCGCTGTTGAGCGTCGACACATAACCGGGAATGCGGAACACGCCGTGGCTGTGGGCGCCGTCGCGTTCGGCGCCGGCGCAGTTCAGGGCCAGTGTGTTGGCGACCTCGGCCGAGGTGCCGTGGCGCAGGAAGATGTGTTCGAGCAATTGAACGAGTGAATTGAAGTCCAGGGTTTGCGTGTTCGAAGAGGCGGGTGTTGCGGTCATCTGAGGCTCCAGTTTTATTATTGAGTGCGGGCTACAGGCTGAAACGGGTTGCGCGGCAACCCAAAAAACATGGCCGATTAAGCGCTGTTGCGCAGGGTGCCTGTCAAGCCTCGAAACTTCGAATACCTCAGCAATATGTACCGCACACCCGCCGTGCCCCAGCCTTAACGTTTTTCCTCCACCCCATCGAGGAAAAACCATGACCTCTGCCCCGCTCCCCTATTACTTCAATGAGGCCGAACTGGCGGCGAACGCCAAGCAGCCGGGCGATCGTGAAAAGGCGCTGAACTTCACCATCGATGACCTCCAGTGGCTGAAGGCTGTTTACCTGCCGACCGACGCGGCGCGAGTGGCCCACTCGCCGGCAATGCACGTCCATCAGTTGCTGCTGACCCCGGATACCGGCCAGGCGATCATCCTGGCCGGGGCCTTTTCCATGGCCAAGCCCGGCAACGGCGAAGCAACCCTCTATACGCCCTGGAAAGGCCTGATCAAATTCGCCGACAGCGGCGACCTCAAGACCACCCTCGAACGCTGGTTGACCGAGGACGCCGGCAAACGGGAGTTGCTGCGCTACCTGTCCATCCAGCAGCGCAGCTTCGTACTGGGCGCCAGGCAGCTGAAAGTTTCCACGCAAGCGATTGACGGCGCGGTATTCCAGGATCAACAAACCGTCATCGAGGGTAATCAACAGCAGAACCTCGCGACGATGCTGGCCGAGCTGATCAAATTCCCGACCCTGCGCACCCTGCTCGACACCGTGCTGAAAAACGCCCTGACCCGGCATTTCCCGGCGCTGGACCAGCGACAAACCCGCCTGGACAGCTTCGCCTGTGGCGTCGACAGCCAGGCCTTCCAGCGCAGATTATCGTCGCTGTCACTGGCCGAGGCGGTGTTGCATTACTACCTGAACAACCGCTGGCCGGAGGGCGATGCGCGGATATTTGTCCACCCGTCCCATGGGGTGAGCAGCAACGCCGATAACCAGGCCTGGGAAGTGGCCTTGAAGGAAATCGCGCAAAGCCTGACGCCGCACCTGCGCAGCCTGATCGAGAGCTTCTGGAACAGCCCCATGAATCAGGGCCTGTCCCGCCTGGACTTTTTTGCCGAGGGCCTGCGCGACACCTATTGCGTCGACCTGCTGCTCAAGCGCCAGCAAGGCGTGCTGACGGCCCTGGAGTATCAGCGCCTGATGGCGGTGAGCCTGGCCGGGACCGACGGTTTACCGGCATCGAGCGATCCGGTGCGGGTCGAAAAAGTCCGCGTCACCGAACCCCTCAAGCATTACGTCGAACTGGCCTCGACCTTGTTGATCGGCACGGGCGCCACCAGCGCATTTCTCTACACCCAGGCACACGGCGTGGAGAGCAGCGGCGACCTTGGACAGATCAAGCACACCTTGTTGAACATGATGAACACCGAGGGCCATGTCGACACCCTGTTCAACTTTCTGGCCCTCGAGGAGCGTGGTTTGTTTCTGTCCCAGGAGCCTCAACGCCGGACGATTGTCGGCGCGCCGATCAGCGGCCAGGTGTTCGCGCAGTTGATGGCGGATGTGGTCGCCAAGCAATTGCAGAACCTGACCTACGCCTTGAGTCGTTTGCGTGAAAGCGCCGGCGTGCTTGATCCCCATGCCTTGCTCGACAGTGCGCTGGATGTGCGCGCCCTGCTCGACAAACGGCTGCTGTCCATCGACGCCAACGGACGCTGGAGTACTCGCGCGGACCTGCGCTGGAGTGCGCAGCCGGCCACGGTGCGCGCCGATTCCGCCAAGCAGCAATTGGCCCTGTTGGGCAGTGTCGAGCACGCGCTGGATCAGCAACTGGAAAAACACCCGATCATCGCCAGCACTGTCACCACCCTCGCACAGGCGCAGGATACTGTGGGCGCCTCGCTGGAACTGCTCAAACCCAAGTTTGCCCATACGTTGTCGACCGCGTTGCGCAGTGAACTGAAACTGCGCGGCCTGGCGCACTCCCTGGGCACCGCAGAGCAAGCCATTATCCAGACCGTGCTTGACACGCCTGTACGCCTGCAGCGTGCCGCGTTGAACGGTTTTCTGCCGGATGCCTTCAGCCTGGCGCTCAAGGCCGACAACGCCGACGAACTGCTGAAACTGGCCAGTTGCTTTGTACTGACCGAACGCGGAGGCCTGGACCCGGACCACTCCGGGCACGCCATTTTGTGGACCCCGGCCCTGGGGTTTGAAACCTTTGCTTCATTGACGCCGATGCTGACCGAGCTCAATCGACGCTTGCTCAGCGAGTTTGAACGCCCCGCCCTGCTGGAAAACCTCGAGCGCAGCCAACGCGCCTCCGGCCGCACGTTCACCCTGGCGCCGCTGCAACTGATTCATGAAGATTTTCTCCAACACCTGCAAAAGCCCCACGTGCGCCTGGATAAAACTTCAGTCGAGAGCGTGCTGGCGTCGACGCTACCGGCCAAGCACCGGGCCGACCTGTTGAGCCTGCTCGCCCTGGGCGTGCCAAAGACCGGCCTGCAACGGGCCACGGAAATTGCCCAGACCCTGATCACCCGGCAAAAAATCCCGGCATGGCTGGCCAACGCCTCCCTTGAAGACCAGATACTGCACACCGAACTGCTGGCGCAGTACCTGAACAACGTCAAGGAGGACAAGGATTACCTGTCCGGCATTCGCTCCCTGGAACGCACCGCGCACCATGAGCTGCACAAGCAGCTGCGGGCCGACCAGCACGATATCGACCCGGACACAATCGAGATCCAGATCAACGCCAGCGCCACCGCTGCCGCCCTGTCGCAACGCTTGCCGGCCTTTGCCCTGACTCACTTGCAAGACCTGGCCAACCTCGGTTTCAAACCGGTGTCGCTGACCCGCACGGCGCTGCCGGCGGCGATCAACGAAAGCTACATCAAAAACCTGATACGCCAGCTCAAGCCTGGCGAGCATCAGCGCACCGCCCTGACCCACGCCTTCGCCGACAACCAGGCCGACGTCGCCGCCCGCAAACAGCGCTTCAGCCGCCAATTGCCCTGGCAACTGTTGTACTACGCCCACTCGCAGAAGCTGCAGGAACGCCTGAGCGAAAGCGGCTTCGAGCTGATTCGGCAGGTCATGGACATGCCCGACTCCGTGGCGCGGGAGGCGGTCGAAGGTACCAACGCCATCATCCGCCCCCTTGAGCTGCTGGGGGCCAGGAACGAAGCGGCGATCAAAGTGCCGGGGGTTTATCTGATCGGGCCTAAAACGGGGGCCCGCGGACCGCAGATCCTGTTGGCGCCCTACAGCCCCGGGCACGGGGTGAAAGAGTATGAAAACGAAAGCGCCCTGCTGACCGAGCTGAAAACCGGCGGCGCGTTGCAACACTGGGTGCTCAACAGCCTGGCCCCGCCCGATCAGGCCCGGGGCAAGAGCCGACTGACCGCCACGGCCGGCGCATCGGCCAACGCCAGCCTCGCGTCCAACCCGATCAAAGGGTCGTTGTTCAAACAGTTGTTCAGTGACAATGCCCACTTGCTGGCCAGGTTGTTGGGCTGTCAATCGGACACCAATACCCACAGCGAATGGACCACCATCAAACACGTCCTGGGCGAAGACCTGAACCGGGCGTTGACCTTTCTGTCGGGCAAACTGGCTTACCCGATCACCGTGTGGCACAGCTACCGTGACATCAAGGATTCGGCCGAAGCCCTGCAAGCACACAAATGGGGTTCAGCCGCCAAGGCGTTTATCAATGGCATGGCGCAACTGGCGATGTTGCGCAGTTCCATGGCGAGTGACGAGCCCTCGGCCCCGGACACCGGCGCCGCGACCACCACCGCGTGGCAACGCATCGACACCACGGCCCCCGAGCGCACCCGTTTGCAACGCCACGAATGCACGGACATCGACCTGAGCACACTGGCGCGGGACAGCACAGTGGGACTCTACAGCGATGCCGCCAGCACGCAAAAATACGCGCCCATCGACGGCAAGGTGTTCCCGGTGCAGAAGCGTGGCAACCGCTGGATCATCCGTAGCAACAATGTCGACGGGCCTTATGCGCTGCAAAACGCCGAGAAAAAATGGGTGCTGGATGTGGACGCCCAGACACCGCGCTACAGCCTGCTCAGGCGGTTCAAGACCTGGGACACGTTGCGCAACGGCATGAATGTCGAAGCCGACGGCATGGCGGACATTCGCCAGTTGTTTCCGGTCCGGGCGCGCGTCATCGATGAAGCTCTGGACCTGGCGACAACCTACGCCTGGAACAGTGTGCGCAATCTCCAACTGTTGAAAACCGGCACCACGGAAACCACGCCCGTCCATCAACTGATCCAGGAGTTTCTGGGTGTGCCGGCGGTGTTGCCCGAGCACGCGTCGGCGATTGAGAAAGTCGTCCAAGACGTCTTCGGGGCCTTGCTGGAGCCGTCGCTCAGGCAAGAGAAATCCCGGCGCTTTGTCATCGGCAAGGCCATGGACGACCCGGAAAATATCTTTGCGTTCGCGATTCCAGCGGATCAGCGAAACAAGATCTACCTCGCGGAGAAGTTCTTTTTTCCCAAGTTCGATTACTACCGCAACTATTTGACCGACCCGGCGTTCCCGATCAGCACCCATGCCCGTGCGGCAACGTTGATCCATGAGCTGTCGCATATCGTCAACAAATCCGAAGACATCGCGTACCTGGACGCCACGCGGCCGTTTATCGATCTGATCGAAACCTCAAGCGCCCGCGCCCGATCGCTTAAAAGTGCACTGCAGACGCTTCAGAGCAAGGCACTGTCGAAGCAGTCGTCCCTGGTGGAACTGTTCACCTTGTTCAATGCCGATGACGGGACTTGGGAAGATTTTGGCAATACGACCTACGAGTACACCGACCGGCCATTGGCCCATGTCTTGAAACTGACCGGGCAAAAGACCTTGAGCGATGCAAGGAAGGTATTTATGAGGGATGCCTCGGCGAGGCTGGCGGTACAACTGGGCAATGCCGATTCGGTGACCTGGCTGATCACCCACCTGGGGCGGCAACTGCACACCAGCACGCCATAAAACAGTGATCGGGGCACTGTGATGACAGTGCCCCGACAGGTTTAGTCTTTCTGGTCGCGCAGGATGTTGCCGGAGGCGCCATCAATGCGGAACTCGTAGACCACGCCATCGGCCTTGCGGCCCTCGCCTTTCCAGTAACCGTTGTTGTCGGCTTCGATTTCGTAGACCTCGACGTAACCGGCCTTGGTCTTCGCGGTTTCGATGGCCTTCTCGATGGTGATCCAGCCTGCGCCCGGGCGATCGGCCAATGCAGCGCCAGCGCTGAACAGACAGGCGGTGGCAATCAGGGCGGCGAAGGTTCTTTTGATCATTTTTTCACTCCATTTGTGGATAGTAGGCGTCAAGCGTCCTGGTTTTTGGGCGTCAGCGGGGAAAATAAGTTCCACTTTGATGGGTAATTGCCATGACGGATGTTCTCGGCACCTCGCCCGCAAGGTTAGAATGCAGCCAATCAGGATGAGTCAATGACCGAACACACCTTCTCGGAAGCCGAATACGACGCCATCACCGATGCCGCTGCGCACTGGTGCATGCGTCTGCACGCCATCGACTGCACCGCCGAGGAGCGCCAGGCGTTCGAACAATGGCGCGACGCTCATCCGCTGCATGCCTTCGAGTTCGAAGCCATGCTGGAAATCTGGGAGGTCGCGGGCGATTTGCCGCACCCTGAGTCCGCCGAGCCCCTGCTGCCCAACCAACGTGCCACCTCCTGGCGCCGCTACGGCATCACCGCGGCTGTCTGCGCCCTGGCGCTGCCGCTGGCGGCGTACAGCGGCTGGAACCTCGGCTGGCTGCCCAATGCCTATCAGCACTTCGAAGCCAGTGACACGGTGCGTCATGTCACCCTGAACGACGGCAGCCAGGTGGAGCTGAACCTGGGCAGTGAACTGACCTTCAGCAATTACAAGGATGAGCGTCGGGTCACGTTGAAAAAGGGTGAAGCGTTCTTCAGTGTCACCCACGACATGACCCACCCTTTCATCGTCAAGGCCGCCGAAGGCCGGATTCGGGTAACGGGCACTAAATTCAACGTGTGGCTGTATGAAGATCAGGTGCGGGTGAACCTGATCGAAGGCTCGGTGCTGGTCACCAGCAACGACGCCCTGGCCGGCGACGGCTTGCGCCTGGGGCCAGCGATGCAGGCCCGCTTTCGCCACGGCGACTACATGCCGCAGATCAGCCAGACCTACGCCAACGACAACGCCCTGGCCTGGCGCAGCGGCAAACTGGTGCTCGACGACTTACCCCTGAGCGAGGCCTTGCCGCTGATCAACCGTTACCTGGCCAAACCGGTGATGGTGGCCGATAACAGCACCGCGTCGATCCGCATCGGCGGCATCTACAACATCAAGGAACTCAACAACCTGGTGGCGTCCCTGCCCCGGGTATTGCCGGTGTACCTGACTCGCAACGAGAACGGCAACCCGGTGCTCAATTCGATTCCGCAGCAGGCACCAAAAAGCTGAAGGCCGCGTCCCTTTGGGGAGGCGGCCTTCGTGTTGGCTACAACTTGTCGCGCGGTGTTTATTGCGCCGCTATCTTCCCGGCTTTTTCATCCGACTCGCGCAGCGTCTGCACCTGATACTGCGGATCAGCCTTAATCTGCTGCTCGGTGAACGGCAACACACTCAACTGCTTCTTCGAGAACGCCTGCGTCTGGTCCCGGGCGTATTTCGATGCCGGGTCACTGGACAACGAGAACGCCAGCAATCCCTGGGCGTGCGGACCTTTGTCATCGAAGGTCACGATTTGCAGGTAACTGGTGCCGCTGACCACTTCCAGTTTGCCGTCGGTTCTCGGGACGCTCTGGATCGCGTTATAGATCCCCAATGTGCCCGGCCCGCCGTGGATCGACGTTTGTTGTCCGCCGCTGCTGACCACCTGAATGTCGCCCCAGCGGCTGTCCGGCTTGAGTCCCATATGGGCGGTCCGTTCCACGGACGCGAGCATCGCCTCGCGGATGGCTTTGGCAACGTCTGGTCGTTCGAAAGCCAATCCCCGCGGGGTGTGTTGCGCGTCTTTCGGATCGAAGACCACACGCCAGACGTCAGGTAAAAGCTGCAACGACTCCATGACGATATTGAAATGCACCAGGCCCAGCCCGCTGTCCAGATTCGCCCGGCCATCCCACGCCTTCAGGCTGGCGCACACCGGTGCGAGTGTCGCGGCATCCGCCCCCAGATCCGTGCTACAGAAGTTCAGCAGGTCCGGCATGACCTGTGCCACCAGATACACCTGATCATCCATCACCATCCGTTGCAGATCCGCCGCCGCCACCGGCCCGGCCTTGGCCAGCGAGCCCAGGCGATCCAGGGCAAAACGCGAGCGCAACCCCAACGGCTGGCTGTCCTGGCTGATCAGTGGCGAGAAACCGGTGAGCGGTTGCGCCGGGTTGGCCAGCCAGGCGGAATCGTTGGAATGCTGCACAAAGTCTTTGCGCAGCAGCTGCGGCAACTGGTCCGCCGCGTAAATGCCCTGTTGCGCGGCCTTCGGGTCGATGTCCCAGGCGCAGGCACTGTTGGAACCATCGAGCACGATCATCTGCAACCCGGCGCGCGGATCGCTGCACTTGGCCAGTTTGTCAGCATTGACGTTCGGCACCACCGACAGGTTCATGTACAGCGTCTGCCCCTGATCATCCGCCGCCAGGGTGTTGACCCACGGGATGCCCTGGATCTTGTGCACCGAGGCCTGCAATTCCTTGAGGCTGGTGGCGCGATTCATCGCGTACCACTGCTGCAGGACGCGATCGTTGTCCAGGTTGGCATCGCGCAGGCTGTAGGCGAACTGATTGTCCCAATCGAGCTTGCCCGGCCACTGCACCACGGGGCCGAACACTGAGCTGTAGACCACGTGGGACACCGCTTTGACCTGGCCGTCCGGCTGTTTCACGTTGACCGTCAGCGTCTGTTTATCCAGCGGCAACGACTTGCCATCCAGCAGGTAACGGGTGGAATTCTTGGGGTCCAGTTGCAGGCGATACAAGGTGAAATGCTTGGACGAATCCACCGTGTGGGTCCACGCCAGGTGCTGATTGAACCCGATGTTGATCATCGGCAGACCGGGCAACGCCGCGCCCATCACGTCCAGTTTGCCGGGAATGGTCAGGTGCATCTGGTAGAAGCGCATCCCGCCGACCCAAGGGAAATGCGGGTTGGCCAGCAGCATGCCGCGACCGTTGAACGAGCGTTCGCTGCCAATCGCCACCGCGTTGCTGCCGCGATCCAGGGCAAAGCGTTGCTGGCGCTCGGCGGCCGCCAGGAACGACTGCGCCCCCGCCCCCGCCGCCGCTTGGGCGACGCTCGCTGGCGGCGTCGCGCCGGCCAGTGCTTCGGCAAACTGCCCGACCCCGCCTTCGACCAGCAGGCGCCGCGTGAGCTTCACCAGGTCCTGCGCGGCAATCGGGCGAACCCAGTCACCCTCGCATTGAGCCGGCAAACCCTGGGCCTGGCGCTCGGCCAGCGAGCGGTTGTAACCCGCCACGTAACCGTCGATCAGCTCCTTGACTTGCGGGGTTTGTGCCCGCCAGAAACCGGCCACCGCCTGGGGCGTATTCAGCCAGTTGAAAAACAGGTCGCTGGCCAGGTTGGCGCGTTCTTCGAGGGTGAACTGTTCCGGGCCGAAATACTTCGAGCGCTCGCCGTTGACGGTGACGATCTCGTTGGCCATCAGGCACAGGTTGTCCTGGGCGTAGGCGTAGCCGATGCCGTAACCGAGCCCGCGTTCGTTCTCGGCACGAATGTGCGGCACGCCGAAACTGGTGCGCCGAATATCCACGGCCGAAGATTCCGGTGCACTGCGGGCGCTGGCCGCAAGGCTCAACCCCAGCATCACACCTGCAAGACTCAACCGGGTTAACTGCCTGCTAATAATCACGCTCGCTCCTGATGGACATGGCCCTGAAAAATCACATCCGGCGTACAACACGGAATGTGCCTGGCCTTAGGAACGAAAAAAACATCAGGGAATTTAGGCGGCGCGACGATCATCGGCGGCCGTATCACATGGCGCTCACGTGGCCTCGACAAATTTTCTACATCAACGTCTTCATGATTTGCCGTGCTCGTCCGTCTTAATGATTGAGAGCACCCTCATTTTTTTCCTGATCAGGCTCTGAAAAGGAGTTTTTGCATGTACAACTCGCAACTGCCAACGGACGGTAGCCATGCGCCAAAGAGCGTTTCCATGAGCCACGGCTCCGGGATCTTTGAACGAGCCGATCGCCACGGAAACGAACGAATCCGGGTACTGCTCAAGAGCTTTGGCCTGAGAACCAGCCTGATTCGCCTTAAAGTCATCGACGCCCTGCTCAGCGCCGCCGAAAGCGAACGCAACCTGGGCGTGCGCGGCGTGCACACGCATTTGCTGGACCTGGATATTCCCCTGTCCTTCCTGAGTGTGCGGGAGGTGTTGAAGCGGCTATGCAGCGAGGGCGTGATCACGCTCAATCCGGACAAGAGCTATAGCCTGCATCCGCAGGCCATTGCCATTCTCTACAGCGAATCGGCCTCGCACGCTTCGCTCAAGGCTTGACCTTGCGGCGCATCACGCCATTGACGATGACCACGATCACGGCCACGCCGATGGCGATGTACTGGAACAGCTTCTCGCTGATGATCCCTGCATTTTGCAGATAGGAAAGGCCGAACATGATCCCCAGGACGACCAGGGAGATCAGAATCGAGTATTTCAAACGTTGCGACTGGGTCATTGCGGGTTCCTGAAACTTGAAATGTATCCGGTTTGTATCCGCTTGCATGCCAAGCCCCTACCTTCTGGCGGGGATGAACAGGCGCAAACGAAGTCTCATGTTACAGCCGATGAAGAGTTTTGGCTTCATTGCGGCGCTAACCATGAGGATTCTGAAATGCTTCGTCGAATCACACTGCTGATTCCCCTGATCGCTCTCCTGTCCCTGAGCGGCTGTATCATTTTTCCCCACGGAGGCTGGCATGGCGACCACCACTATGATCGTGGCGGACCAGGTTATTACCAACACCGCTAGTTCGACCCGTTAGAAAATATTCACTTCTTTTTAATCAATCCTGAACAAATGCCCGCCCTGCTGCGGGCATTTTTCGTTTATTAATCTCTCAACTTTTTTTGAAACTTAGGATCCACACTCGCGCCGTTCATTAGTTCATTACGAATAATTGAAATACATGGCAAACCCTTGAAACTATAAGTCTCAATCGCGCACTAGAGCGAATATCGTTAGATGATTACTCTCGATATAACGCAACACGCGTTACAACTTGAACTTTACAGTATCGACAAGGACATCATGCACACTTCATCAACTAACCGGAGACGCTTCCAACTGACCGGCTTTTGCCTGGCTGTCGCTGTTTTCGAACTACTGACCTATATGGCCAGCGATTTGATCATGCCCGCCATGCTGACCGTCACCGAACAATTGAACACCCGTCCTGAATATGTCCCGTATGCATTCACCCTGTATTTGACCGGCGGTGTGCTGTTGCAGTGGCTGATCGGCCCGCTGTCCGATCACTACGGGCGTCGTCCGCTGCTGCTGATCGGCAGTGCGCTATTTGCCCTGGCCTGTGGCGCGACGTACTGGGTGCAGGGGATCGGAGCATTCAACGGCTTGCGCCTGATCCAGGGCATGGGCCTGGGCTTTGTCATCGCCGTCAGTTATCCCGCCTTGCAGGAAGTGTTCTGCGAGGCCGATGCGGTGCGGATCATGGCGTGGCTGGGGAACATTGCCCTGCTCTCGCCACTGCTGGGGCCTTTGTTCGGCAGCTTGTTATTGCAATGGCTGTCGTGGCGAGAGCTGTTTTTATTGCTCGGCATCGCCGCCCTGGCGGTCTGGGTCAGCTTGTATGTCTTCATTCCGCGAACCTTGGGCGGCGCAGCCACCGACAAGCCCTTCGACGTGCGCGCCACCGTGCGCCGCTACGGCGTGTTGTTGCGCAACCGGGGGTTTGTGCTGTCGTCCGTCGCCCTGGGGCTGATGAGCTTGCCGCTGATTGCCTGGATCGGCCTGTCGCCGTTGTTGTTAATCCAGGGTCAGGGCCTGTCAGTCCTGCACTACGGGCTCTGGCAGATCCCGGTGTTCGGCGCGGTCATTCTCGGCAACCTGCTGCTCGACCGCTTGATTACCGGATCGGCCCTGCCACAACTGGTGCGCTATGCACTCTGGCCGTTTTGCGCCGGGCTCGCGGCACTCCTGATCGTTGGCTTTTACGGGGCGTCGACCGGGTTACTGGTCGGGTGCCTGGCGATCTACGCCGTCGGCCTGGGCATGAGCAATGCCGCGCTGTACCGCTTGGCGCTGTTTTCCAGCGAGGACAGCAAGGGACTGGTGTCGGCCATGATCGGCATGTTGTCCATCTCGATCATGGGCGGCGTCGGGTCACTGATTGCGGCGCTCGGGGCCGGTGACAGCCTGGAGTCGTTCGCCTTGATCGCCGCTACGGCGGGGCTGCTGTGCCTGGTGCCTTTGCACGCATTTCTACGACGGTGCCACCCCTCGGTCGCCGTCTGAATCAAACAATCAAAAAAGGAATTTCGATGATTCATCTTCCCAACACCGACGCGTTGTGCGCGCTGGTGCAACCTTACGACCTGGAGGCTGTACCGCCGGGTTTGTTCGATCGCGCCATGGCTGAAACCAGCCTGTTTCATTGCCACCATACCCCCGGCTACGAACGTTGGCTGCACAGCCACGGCCTGGATGCCCAGGCTCTGGACACCCTGGAGGACTGGTCGCGCCTGCCGCCGATCTTCGCCAGTTTTTTCAAACAACAGCTGCTATTGAGCCCCACCGCTGAGGGCGCGCTGGAACTGACCTCGTCCGGCACCTCCGGCCAGAAGAGCCGCATGCGCTATGACGATCGCAGCATGGCCGCCGCCCAAGGCATGGTCACACGGATTTTCCAGCAGTACGGCTGGGACACCCCGGACACCCCGTGCAACTATTTGCTGCTCAGCTATGAACCCGAGCCTGACAACCGCCTGGGTACCGCTTACACCGATCAATTTCTGTGTCGTTATGCGCCCGCCAACCGAGTCGTCTATGCCCTGCGGCGCACCGGCGATGGTCACGAGTTCGACCTGTTCGGCGTGATCCGCGCCTTGCAGGCGTTCGCCGAAGAACAGCTCCCCGTGCGCATTTTCGGTTTTCCGGCGTTCCTCTGGCAGACGCTGCAACGCATGCAGGCGACGGGCCTGGCGCCGCTGGATTTGCCTGCCGGGTCATTGGTGTTTCTCGGCGGCGGCTGGAAAAACCACGCCGCGCAGGAGATTTCCCGGGCTCGACTCTATGAACGGATCGGGCAGCAACTGGGCATCGAACCGGCCCGCTGCCGCGACGGCTACGGCGCGGTCGAGCACGCGGTGCCCTATATCGAATGTGCCCATCATCATTTCCATGTACCGGTTTACTCGAAGGTTTTCGTGCGCAATCCAGCTGACTTCAGCGTCCAGCCCTATGGCCAAAGCGGCCTGCTGAACTTCGTATCACCTTATATTTCGTCGAGCCCGGCCCATGCCGTGGTCATGAGCGACCTGGCCACCTTGTACCCCGGCGCAACCTGCGGATGCGGCCTGGCCACTGACTGGTTCCAGTTGCATGGACGTGCCGGCACCAGCCCCGGCCGTAGCTGCGCCATGGCCGCCGCCGAACTGCTCGGGAGGGCTTGAGATGTATTTGATCAACGGCCAACTGCACGCCGACCTTGCCCTCGATACCGCCCTGAATGCTCTGCACCAGGCCTTGCCGCGCTTGCTGATGAGCCCTGTCGACAGTGACACCGTCGTGGCCTCGGCCGCACGCTTTGCCCGGCAACTGCAAACGGGCGAGCTCGACTTCGGCCTGGAGGACGATCAACGCCTGGCACTGATCGATTTCTGCCAGCCTGAGCATCTGAATCCCAAACTGGAGCGCGAACTGGGTGTACAACCACGCTCCCTGCGGCGCATCGACTACCGGCAACCGCGCTTCGAAAGCTGGCACCCGCTGGGGCTGGTGGTACACATCACGCCGGCCAATGCGCCGATGCTCGCCTTTTGTGCGGTCCTGGAAAGCCTGCTGGCCGGCAACGTCAACTGGTTGCGCCCCAGTTCCAGCGACCAAGGGCTGACAGCACGCCTGCTGGAGGCCCTCGGCCGGTGTGACAGCAGTGGCCGGCTGGCCGACTTTATCGCGGTGCTGCCCGTGACGACCGCAGACATCGCACGCCTCTGCACCCGGGCCGATGCCGTGGCGGCGTGGGGCGGCGAAACCGCGCTCAAGGCGATTCGCAGCCAAGTGCCCATCGGCTGTCGCTGGATCGACTGGGGGCACCGCATCAGCTTCGCTTATCTGTCACCGGAAGCGGCACAACCGGACGCACTGGATGCCCTGGTGGACGAAGTCTGTCGCCTCGATCAACAAGCCTGTTCCAGCCCGCAATGGGTGCTGGTGGACAGCGATGACCCGGCCATCCTGCACGACATGGGCATGCGCCTGACCGAGGCGTTCAAACGTCGCAACGCGCACTGGCCGGCGCTGGTCCCGTCCGACCAGGAAGCCTCGGAAATCACCATCCGCTGCGCCATGGCGCGCCTGGAACAATGCTTTGCCGGGCACACCGGTGAGGTCTGGAGCGAAGCGGGTTGGCGGGTCATCTGGGAGCATCATCAAACCCTCGCCCCCTCCCCGCTGTTTCGGACCCTGCTGCTCAAACCGGTGCCCCAGGCGCTGCTTGCCGAAACCCTGCTGCCCTGGCGCACCGTGCTGCAAAGCTGCGCCTTGATTTGCCCGCCGGCACACACACCGGAGTTGGTGCGAACCCTGGTCAACGCCGGCGTCACGCGCATTGCGCCAGCGGGCGCGATCCACGACGGCTATGCCGGCGAGCCCCACGATGGCGTGTACGCGCTGGCCCGCCTGAGCCGCCGCCTCTCGGTGAGCCTGCCCGCTGATGTGCTAAGCAGCCATGCGTGCCTCGACGCACTGCCCGCCGCCGTGGACACCACGGGTTTGGCGATCATGGACAAACACGCCTTCCAGGCCCAGCCCATCGCCCCGTCGGCGCAACTGTTCTTTCGCTCCGGCGGCAGCAGCGGCACCCCGGCGCTGGCCGGTTTCAGCTACCGCGACTTTCAGCGGCAAATGCGTGCAGCAGCCGATGGGCTATTCGCCGCCGGGCTTGATCCGGCGCAGGACCGGGTGATGAACCTCTTCTATGGCGGCAGTCTTTACGGCGGGCTTTCCAGTTCCTCCTGGATTCTGCGATTGATGGACATCACGCATTTGCCCATGGGCGCGCCGCATGACGATAACTTCAGCGAAATCGCCCGATTGATCGTGCAGCAAAACGTCAACGTGCTGCTCGGCATGCCGAGCACCCTGCACCGGCTGTTTCTCAACGAACAGAAAACCCTGCGAGCCTATGGGGGTATCCGCAAGGTGTTTCTCGCTGGCGAGCATCTCGGATTGGCCAGTCGTCAATTGATGGAAAGCTGCAGCGTGTCGACGATTCGCTCGGCGATCTACGGTTCGGTGGACGCCGGCCCCCTGGGCCATGCCTGCGCGGCGACCAGCGATGGCGTCTTTCACTTGATGTGCGATACCCAGCATCTGGAAATCGTTGACCTGGAACAGGATATGCCCGCCCAGGACGGTCAGGTCGGACGCCTGCTGTTCACCTCGCGAGCCCGCCACAGTCAGACCGTGCGCCGCTACGAAGTGGGCGACACCGGGCGCTGGGTGCCTGGGCACTGTCCCTGCGGACTGAGTTCGCCACGGTTCCAATTGCTGGAGCGCCATGGGCAATTGTTGCGAGTCGGTACCGTATTCGTTTCGCCTTCACACCTGGCCCACTGCGCAGGCGTGCCCATTCAAATGGTGCTCGACCATGGGCCCGACGGGTGCGAGCGCCTGGTGGTGCATGCCGAGGGCGAGGCGCAACAGGTTCGCGCCCGATTGGTGTCCGACCCGGCACTTGAAACGGCCCTTGTCGGCGCACTGCTGATCCTTGAAGTTAATACCTGCGCCGCCACTCAATTTGAACGAAACCGCCACAGCGGCAAGACCCCGTTAGTTATCGACCAACGCAAACAACAATAAATATTATTTATTAACCGTAGATTAAAACCTGAAAAAGGAATTCCAGTGAAAGAACTATTGACCCTCGAACAACTGGTGCAATACGTACGTGAACATTCGCGTTTTTATCATCAGCACCTCAAACACTTACCGTTACAGGGATTCACCACAAACGATATTCCCTTGATCGACGCAAACAACTATTGGGCAGGCAGCCATGACTTGAAACAGTGGCCGGTGCTGACGGCGCCGGTCGACAACGCGCTGCTGTTTAAGACTGGAGGCACCACCAGCCAGGGTAAATTGACGGTTTACACCCACGAAGAATGGCGAACCCTGGTCACGGCTTTCGGTGACAGCCTGTCGTCGCAATTGAACAATGGCGACCGGGTCGCCAATCTGTTTTTTGCCGGGGACCTTTGCGCCAGTTTTCTGTTTATCCACGAGTCACTGACCCATGTGCGGGTGTCGATCAGCGAGTTTCCCTTTGCCGGCAACGTCGATTTCCGGGAGCTGACAGCGGCGATTGGCGACCACCGGATCAATGTGCTGGCGGCCGGGCCGGCATATTTGCTCAAATATGCGGCGTATCTGGCAGAGCATGGGCACGTGTTGAGTGGCGTCGACACCCTGCTCTACGGCGGTGAAAGCGTGTTTGCCAGCCAACTGCCGATCTTCGCCAGGGTCTTCCCCAATGCCCGCGTCGCCTCCATCGGTTATGCCAGTGTCGATGCCGGGCTGCTCGGGGCCAGCGACCGAGACTGTGCGCTGGGTGAACATCGGGTGTTCGACCAGCACACCGTGCTCGAGATCATCGACGAGTTCAGCGGCGACATCATTGATGAGTGCGACCGTATGGGCCTGTTGGTGGTGACCAATCTGAATCGCCGGTTGATGCCGCTGCTGCGCTACCCGGTCGGTGATCGCGCCTGCTGGCTTGAGCCCGCGGGTACGCCAAGGCGTAAATTCGCCCTCAAGGGCCGCAGCGTCCACAGTCGGCGGGTGCGCGTGGGGGTGATGTCGCTGCTGACCGACGAGATACACCACATCGTCCAGCGCGTCACCCACAGCGAGCAGTGGCAGTTGCGGATCGAACGGGTGGGCCACAAGGACCTGTTGAGCGTGCATTGGGTCCCCGAAGACGGCGCCCACGCCATCGAAGCGCCGAGCCAGGCGTTGCGCCTGGCACTCATGGCCCACTACCCCGCCATCGACAGCCTGAACAAAGACGGTTTGCTGGATTTCCAGGTCCGCCCTTGTGCCGTTACTGACCTGGCGTTGCATCCGCGCTCGGGCAAACAACTGCGTGTCCTGGATTTGCGCGAGTACACGCCCGCGCCGGAGACCAGGCCATGAGTCAGCTGATTTTCCGCCCCTTCCGGCCTTCCGATGCCGCGGCGGTCAGCGGGCTTTTTCGACAGGTGTACGGCCAACACTACGTGCAGCCGGATGTGTATCTGCCGACGTTGATCACCCAGCACAACCACGACGGGCGCTGGCAATCCATGCTCGCGGTGGACGGCTCGCAGGTCCTCGGGCACGCGGCGTTATGCCGGGACAAGCACCCGACCGACATCGCCGAACTGGCCCTCAGCGTCGTCCACCCGCAGGCGCGCGGACAGAACATCGCCACGCGCCTGGGCCGTGAATTGCTGGAACACTCCCGTGCGGCCGGGGGTCGTTGTGTCCTGATCAAACAGGTCACCCACCACCCTTACACCCAACGCATGGCGCAAACGCTGGGGTTCCATTGCACCGGGTTGCTGCCGGACTACGTGCCGTCGCCCTTCGCCGAAGCCTTGCCGGAAAGCGTCGTCGTCGGCGTCCATCCGCTCGCCGGGCGCAGCTGCCCGCTGCCCGACATCGCGTGGCCGCCAAGCTGCCGAGGGTTCATGCAGCATCTGGGTTCGCTGTTCGGCAGCGACCCGTTTGTGCCGGACTACCTGTCGCGGCCCCTGCAGATGAAGCAGCATCACCAGAGGGTGGATGTTGTCATCGAACGCCTGGACAAACGCCTGCTCGATCAGCTGACGGAATTGCCCTGGAACTGGCTGATTTCGGTCCGGCTGGCCCTGTCATCGCGCTTTGCCGAGGATGTCGAACGCTTGAACAGCAAGGGCTTCGTCTTCACCGGGGTGATGCCTGCACCTGATCAGGCGCGATGGCTCGCCCTGTTTCATCGCGGCGCCCGGTCACGCGCGCTGGACCTGCACTGCTTGCACATGCAACACCTGCATCACACGCTGCAACGCTCAACGGACCCCGACGCCGATCGTTCAGCGGCCTGAATCATCTCGGTAAAAAGGCTGGCCAGGTTGCGCGCAGAGTTCAACCAGCCAGTCGACAAACACCCGCACCCGCCGGGATAACTGGCGGTGTGGCGGGTACAGCGCCGTCAACGGCATGCCCGGTGGCGGCGCGTCCCTGAGCACCTCGCACAGGCGCCCTTCCTCCAATTGCCGCGCCACGTGGTAGTACGGAGCCTGGACCAATCCATACCCGGCCTCGCACGCGGCCATGTAACCATCGGCGCTGTTGACCGAAATCCGCTTCGGCAGATTGACCGGTTGCACCTGCCCCTCGACCACAAACTCCAGCCCGAAGCGCGTGCCCGTGGTCGCGGAGAAATACTCCACCATCTGATGACCTTGCAGCTGCGAGGTGTTCAGGGGTACGCCGTGACGCCGCAAGTAGTCGGGGCTGGCGCAGGTCACCTGATCGAGCGTGACCAGCGGCCGCGCCACCAGTGAGTCATCCAGCGGTGAACCGCCACGCAGCACACAGTCCACGCCTTCGCGAATCAGGTCCACCGTGCGGTCGTTCAAGCTGATTTCCAGCTCGATCAACGGGTACCTGTCGGTGAATTGCGCCAGTGCCGGAATCACGATCAGCCGCCCGATCCCCGCTGGCATGTCCACCCGCAGCAAGCCTTTGGGGTTGTGCCGGGCGGCGGAAAACACCGCTTCGGTTTCCTCAAGATCCGCCAGCAAACGCACGCATCGCGGGTAATACGCCGCGCCGTCTAGGGTCAGGCTGACTTGCCGGGTGGTGCGCTGCAGCAGTTGCACCCCCAGGTGGGCCTCCAGTTGCTTGATCAGAATGGTCACCGAGGCCCGGGGCATTTGCAGGCTGTCCGCCGCTTTGGCAAAGCCGCCCGACTCGACGATCCGGGTAAACACGCGCATGGCGTTGAGACGGTCCATGGTTCTGCTGCACCTGCCGATTATTTAGAAATAGCGAATAGTGATAGCAGTTTTAGCCGGTTTATCTGCTTTGTGTCGAGGTGAACAATGGCGGCTCACCATTCAAGGAGCTGATCTCATGCAAACACGTCAATTGGGCAAGAACGGACCACAGGTAAGCGCCATCGGTCTGGGCTGCATGGGCATGACCGATTTCTACACCACCGGCACCGACACCCGCGAAGCCACCGCCACCCTGCACCGGGCGCTGGAACTGGGGATCAACCTGCTCGACACCGCCGACATGTACGGCCCGCACACCAATGAAGAACTGATCGGCAAAGCCATTGCCGGCAAGCGTGACCAAGTGTTCCTGGCCAGCAAGTTCGGGATCGTGCGCGACCCGGCCAACCCGACCGCGCGGGGTGTCGATGGCCGCCCCGAGTACATCCGCCAATCGATCGACGGCACGTTGAAACGCCTGGGCGTCGACACCCTGGACTTGTACTACCAGCACCGGATCGACCCGCAAGTGGCCATTGAGGAAACCGTCGGCGCCATGGCCGACCTGGTGCAAGCCGGCAAGGTGCGTTACCTGGGTTTGAGCGAGGCCTCGGCCGCCACGCTGGAACGGGCGCACAAGGTGCATCCGATCAGCGCGTTGCAAAGTGAATTCTCGTTGTGGAGCCGCGATCAGGAAGACAACGGCTGCCTGGCGGCATGCCAGCGTCTTGGCATTGCGTTTGTGCCCTACAGCCCGCTCGGTCGTGGTTTTTTGACCGGCGCGCTCAAAAGCCCGGACGACTTTGCCGCGGATGACTACCGCCGCTTCAGCCCACGTTTTCAAGGGGAGAATTTCGCGAAAAACCTGCTGCTGGTGCAGCAAGTCCAGGCGCTGGCGGCGGATAAGGGCGTGACCGCCGGGCAACTGGCGTTGGCCTGGGTCCTGGCGCAAGGCGACTACCTGATCCCGATTCCCGGGACCAAGCAACGTAAATACCTGGAGGAAAATGTGGCGGCACTGGAGGTGAAACTGAGCAACAGCGAGTTGCAGGCGCTGGAAGCGATCTTCCCGGCCGAGGCCACCGCCGGCTTGCGTTACCCCGAAGAGGTGATGAAGTTGCTCGACCGCTGAACAGCCGTCCTCTGACCCGGTGCGGGTCGGGTCAGAGGATGACGCCTTACTTCTTCTTGACCGGGCCGTTGGTTTCGCCGTAGGTCTTGAGGTTTTGCAGGGCGTAAATGGCTTTCTTGTATTCGGGCACCAGGTAGTTGGCGTACTTGTTGCCCTTCAGGTTATTGCTCTGGATGGTGTCCAGTTGGATGGCAAAGTATTCCAGGGCATTGAATTTCGCGTCCACGTCCTTCGGCACGCCAAATTTATCGAACTCGTTTCCCGCGTTCAGCAGCGTCAGCGCCGTCACATCGCTGATGATGCCGTTCTGCTTGAGAAAGGTGCTCATGTTGCCGAGCTGCTTGACCGAAACGTTTTCCGGGTCGAAGCCCTTGACCTGCTTCCACATCGACATGGAATCCATCTTTGCCTTGTCGAGCGACAACGGGTTGGTGCCCACCTGACTCAAAATCTCTCGCGCCTTGACGCTTTGGCTCAGTGGCTTGGCATTGACCGAACCCTGTCGAACAAATACGCCGGCCTTCGCCGTCCAGTTGCCGACCAGACCAATCGTCATGACCGAACTCCTGCCAGCGTGAGAAGAGAGGAATGTCCTTGCGACGGGAACATAAAAAATCCTTGTTTAACCGAGATGAATGCGGGGAAGTATCGGCGCGACGAGGACGTCCACCTACAAATATTTCTACTTTTTACAATTTTCGTACATTTACGATACAAACCACCAAGTGCCCAGTTTCATTGGCCTATATGAACTTTAAAAGTTTGCTGTAGCCGATCGATCGTCTGTCATAACTGCCGATGTAGCCGGTTTGTACCGTTTACGATACGCGCCTTTTGCGCACCGTCCGTCCCTCGATCCGTTTTCTTGCACGCGCGTACTAAAGCTCGCCCCCAGCGCGCCGATAAGTCCTGGATAGCCTTATTTTTCAAACCCGAACTCCCCAACAATAAGAACGCAGCACAAGGACCGGTCCCATGCCCGCATTCCGTACCATTCAGGCTCGCTACACGCTGTTTCTGGTCCTGTTCATCCTGCTGCTTTCCGTGCTCACGGTCGTGGGCATCAGCCAGTTGGTCGCGCCGAAGCTGCGCCACACCGAAGAACAGGTAGCCCTCAATCGCATTGCCGAAGTCGCCGAGCAGATCCAGGGCGAACTGAACAAGGTGCAATCCCAGCAACGCAGCATCACCCAGACCATTCCCCTGCTCGACAGCGCCGCCATCGATACCGTGCTGCCCGGCCTGGTGGATCAGTACGGCGAGCTGAAGGTGTTTGGCGGCGGGATCTGGCCATTGCCAGGCCAGCGCGAAGCGGGACGCAACAAGTTCAGCACCTTCTGGCACCGCGACAGCTCCGGCAAACTGGCGGTCAACACCTTCTGGAACAGCGACGCCGCGCCCAACTATTACGACCAGACCTGGTACAAGGGCGGCATGGCCACCCCGCGCGGCCAGTGCGCCTGGGCCGCCGCCTATAAAGATGACGCCAGTGCCGAGCCGCGCACCAACTGCGCCATGGCCATCCAGAAAAACGGCGTGGCCTACGGCGTGTCGACCATCGACGTGACCCTGGGCTTCTTCAACGACCTGATCGCGCGCAAGGAAAAAGACCTCGGCGCCGAAATGCTGATCGTCGAAGCCGACGGCAAAATCATCAGCAACAGCTCGCGCATCAGCGGGCCGGTCGTGCTGAAGAACATCAGTGAGCTGGCCGGCGGCTCGCCGTTCGCCAGCCAGGTCAAGGCCGGTCTGCCTAACCGCGACAAAGCCCAGCGCGTCGAATTTGACAACAACGGCGAAGCCAGTACCTTCTTCATGCGCCCGATCGAAGGCACGCCGTGGTTCCTCGCCACCGCCCTGCCGACCAAGCTGATCACCGCCCAGCGTGACGATGTCCTGAACACCCTGAGCCTGTTGCAGATTCCGATGGTGATCCTGCTGGTGCTGCTGCAGATCTACGCGATCCGCCAGTTGATCAACCGCATGAAAATCCTCAAGGCCAACATCGACGCGCTGTCGGCTGGCGATGCTGACTTGACCAAGCGCATCACTATCCGCGCCGAAGACGAATTGGGGGCCATCGGCCACTCGGTCAACGCTTTCATCATCTACTTGCAGAACATGATCGGCGAAGTGACCCAGGCCACCGGCGCCATGGCCTCGAGCCTGGACAACCTGCAACGGACTTCGGCGCACACCAGCCAGATCCTGGTGCGTCACGCCTCGGAAACCGATCAGACCGTCACCGCCATCACTGAAATGAGTTCCACCGCCGACAGCGTGGCGCAGAACGCCGCCGAAACCGCATCGTTCACCCAGCGCGCCAGCGAACACGCGGATCGCTCGCGGGTGGTGGTGGGTGAAGCCTCCAGCAGCGTGGTGGCGTTGATTGAAGAAGTGGCCAGCGCCACCCATAAAGTCGAAAACATGCAGCAAGACGCGCAGCGCATCACCGAGATTCTCGGGGTGATCGGCGCGATTGCCGGGCAAACCAACCTGCTGGCGCTCAACGCGGCGATTGAAGCAGCACGTGCCGGTGAACAAGGTCGTGGCTTTGCGGTGGTGGCCGATGAAGTCCGCGCCCTCGCCGCCCGCACCCAGGCCAGCACCTCGGAAATCAACGAAATGCTCAAGCGCCTGACCCAAGGCGTGAGTTCCTCGGTGGCGGCCATGGAAAACACCCAGGCCAGTTGCCAGTCCGCCGCCGATGCGACGGCACGGGTCAACTCCGGCCTGGATGAAATGGCCGGCTCCGTCAGCCACATCAACAGCCTCAGCACCCAGATCGCCACCGCCGCCGAACAGCAAAGCGCCGTGACCGAAGAGATCAACCGCAGCATGGTGCAAATCCGCCACATGGTGGATGAACTGGTGAAAAGCGGTCACGCCAGCGAGCTGAACACCCAGCAGTTGCTGGAAGCCAATAGCCGCGTGAGTTCGATCATGGGGCGCTTCAAAGTCCGCTAGTCAACACACGCCCTGTAGGAGCAAAGCTTGCTCGCGAAAGCGCCGGTACATCCAACAATGATGTTGGCTGACACGACGCCATCGCGAGCAAGCTTTGCTCCTACAGGGGCAGCGTCACGCCAGAATATGCCTACAGGTAACGCCGCCTTTTCCAGCCTTGCGCCGGTTGACTGCCCTGCCCGCTCTCCCTATCCTCACGCCCGTCACGACTCATTCGTGATCGGGTTTGACGGCTCGGCGGTTTTAAGGTGCGCATTGTTCTCCAACTTTGCTCGTGCACTCGTGTGCTCGACACAAAGCTTTATGGTGACTGTGCGCGGGGCACTTTCGAGTGCGCCGGGTACCTTAGACCGGTCCGTCAACCTGCGCACAGTTGCCACCCATTCGTTTGACGGCGATCTTGTGGCAGCTCTTGATGACTAAGGAGCTACAACAATGACCCACGCAACCACAAAATCCACCCCCTTCGCCCCCTGCGATCACACCGACCACCACCTCTTCGCCGTACAACCCGACATCCCCCTGCTCGATGCCCTGGAACACGCCTCAATCTTCCTCAGCGGCGCCGAAGCCCTCGCCCACCAAGCCCCCAACGCCACCCGCCCGGAACATATCGCGACCCTGCGCTGGGCCAGCAAGCACCTGCTCGATACTGCCCGTTCGCTGGTACAAGCCTCAATCGATGGTTTACACGCCGCGCAAGCGGGAGGTGAGGCATGAATCCGCATATGCCGATGACCAGCAATGAATCCGACACCCCGGTGTTGCTGGTGGCCACGCAGGCGCCGTTGGACGTTTTGCACTGCCAGGCCGCCGCGCGGTTTCTGGCGGGGACGCAGATGATGGAGAGTCTGGCCAGCCTTGATATCAGTCAGGCCAAGGGCGCCGATGTGCAGCAATTGGCGCTGGCGGCGGCGCTGTTGTTGAGGGATGGGTGTGATGTGATGGATGTGTTGGGGCGTCGGATTCGGGCTCGGGTGTAATTGCCGGGTTTGAGGCCAGCCGTTAGGGCCTCTTCGCGGGCAAGCCTCGCTCCTACACGGGGGATCGTCGTACACAACATCTGTGTTCACCGCCGATCCCTGTAGGAGCGAGGCTTGCCCGCGAAGGCGGTTTCACATTCAGCAGGGATGTTGGCTGACACGCCGCCTTCGCGAGCAAGCTTCGCTCCTGCAGGATTGGTGTCGTTTTCGTATTAATTCGAAACACTCTCCCCCCGCGTTCCTGGCTAAAGTCGTCAAAATGCCTCTTTTTTTGACCGCCACCCGAGTCGAGACCTTCCCATGCGAACCCACCTGCGTCTGCTCGCCCTGAGCGCCCTGTTTCTCTCCTGCCTGGCCCAGGCCGCCGACCTGGTCCCCATCGAAGTGCACCGCGATGCGAATTGCGGCTGCTGCAAGAAATGGATCAGCCACCTGGAAGCCAACGGCTTCAAGGTCGAGGATCACGTCGAAGCCGATATGAGCACGTTCAAGCAACAGCACGGCGTGCCGCCCCGCCTGGCGTCGTGTCATACCGCGTTGATCAACGGCAAGTTCGTCGAAGGCCATGTGCCGGCCGAGCAAGTGCTGGCGCTGAGCAAGCGTGCTGATCTGCTGGGGGTGGCGGCGCCGGGTATGCCCATGGGCTCGCCCGGCATGGAAATGGATGGCATGAGCGACGCCTATCAAGTCATCGGCCTGAAAAAGGACGGGACGGACACGGTGGTGGCGGACTATCCCGCCCATTGATGTCCGGCGCTTATATCGGGTTGTTCCTGGCGGCGTTCGGTGCCGCGACGCTGTTGCCGTTGCAGTCCGAAGCGGTGCTGGTGGGGCTGTTGCTCAGCGACCAGTATTGGCTGTGGTCGCTGCTGGCGGTCGCGACCCTGGGCAATGTCCTTGGCTCGCTGGTCAATTGGTGGCTGGGCCGTGGCATCGAGCGCTTTCGCGAGCGACGCTGGTTTCCCGTCAGCCCGCGGCATCTTGAAACAGCCCGAAAACATTATCAGCGCTACGGCCATTGGTCGTTGTTGCTCAGTTGGGTGCCGGTGATCGGTGATCCGCTGACGCTGGTGGCGGGCGTCCTGCGCGAGCCGCTGGGGCGTTTCCTGTTGATCGTGACCCTCGCCAAGGGCGCCCGTTACGCCGTGCTGGCCCTGGCAACCCTGGGCTGGATGAGTTGAACGATCGGGGTCGCTGATTGCCTGTGTTTAATGTCGCCCTAATCATGCGCTTCCAGCATCCGTGAATTTCCCATGGAGTAAACCTATGTCCCCTTCCCGCTGGCTGCCCAGCCTGCTGCTGACCGCCGCACTGCCCGTCCTGGCCCATGCCGAAGGCCCGGCGTATGGCCCGCAGCTGCAAGGTTTCGACTACCCCTACACGGTCAAGCACTTTGCCTTTCAATCCCAAGGCAAATCCCTGCAGATGGGTTACATGGACGTCGCCGCCCATGGCAAGGCCAACGGGCGCAGCGTGGTGCTGCTGCACGGCAAGAACTTCTGCGGCGCCACGTGGGACAGTTCGATCAAGGCCCTGAGCGAGGCCGGTTACCGGGTGATCGCCCCGGACCAGATCGGTTTCTGCACTTCCAGCAAACCGGACAATTACCAATACACGTTCCAGCAACTGGCGACCAACACCCAGCAGTTGCTCAAGGCGCTGGGCATTCAGAAAGCCACGTTGCTGGGGCACTCCACCGGCGGCATGCTCGCCACCCGTTATGCCCTGCAATACCCGGAACAGGTCGAACAACTGGCGTTGGTCAACCCGATTGGCCTGGAAGACTGGAAAGCCCTTGGCGTGCCGTATCGCACCGTCGATCAATGGAATGAGCGAGAGCTGAAAGTCAGCGCCGAGAGCATCCGCGAGTACGAACGCAGCACCTATTACGCCGGGCACTGGAAGCCTGAGTTCGACCGTTGGGTCGACATGCTCGCCGGCTTGAGCAAAGGTCCGGGCAAGGCCCAGGTGGCATGGAACTCGGCGCTGATCTACGACATGATCTTCACCCAACCGGTGTACTACGAGTTCAAGGACTTGAAGGTGCCGACGCTGTTGCTGATCGGCACTTCCGACACCACCGCCATCGGCAAGGACATCGCGCCCCCGGCGGTCAAGGCGAAAATTGGTCACTATGAAGTGCTTGGCAAGCAGGTGGCCCAGCTGATTCCCCAATCGACGCTGATCGAATTCCCCGGCCTGGGCCACGCACCACAGATGGAAGAACCGGCGAAATTCCACCAGGCCCTGCTGGGCTGGCTAAGCAAATACAACCCTGTTCGCGGATGAGGTAAGGCTGATGGCAGTGCAGATTGCGGTGATCGATGACTGGCAGGACGTGGCCAGCGGCGTGGTGGACTGGTCAGTGCTCGACAGCATCGGCGACGTCAGTTTTATCCACGACTACCCAGCCGACAACGACACCTTGGCCGAACGCCTGGGCGGGTTCGAGGTGATCTGCGTGATGCGCGAACGCACGCGGTTCGACGAAGACCTGCTGCGCCGTTTGCCGAAACTGAAGTTGCTGGTCACTGGCGGCATGCGCAACGCCGCCCTGGACCTGAAAGCCGCCGCCGCGCTGGGAATTCAGGTCAGCGGCACCGACAGCTACAAACACGCGGCGCCGGAACTGACCTGGGCACTGATCATGGCCGCCACCCGCAACCTCGTCGCCGAAGCCAACGCCCTGCGCGCCGGCCTTTGGCAACAAGGCCTGGGCGGCAATCTGCATGGCAAGACCCTGGCGATTCTCGGCCTGGGCAGCATCGGCCAGCGCGTGGCGCAATTCGGCCAGGTGTTCGGCATGCGGGTGATCGCCTGGAGCGAAAACCTCACGACCGAACGGGCTGCCGAGGTTGGCGTGACCTATGTGAGCAAGCAGGAGTTGTTCGAACAGGCCGATGTGCTATCGGTGCATTTGGTGCTCAGCGACCGCAGTCGCGGGATCGTCGACGCTCAGGCGCTGGACTGGATGAAACCCACCGCGCTGCTGGTCAACACCGCGCGCGGGCCGATTGTTGATGAAGCGGCGCTGATCAAGGCGTTGCAGAAAAATCGGCTGGCGGGGGCGGCGCTGGATGTGTTCGATGTGGAGCCGTTGCCCGCATTGCATCCGTTCAGGACGCTACCCAATGTGCTGGCCACGCCCCATGTCGGGTATGTCAGCCGACAGAATTACCAGCAGTTTTTTTCGCAGATGATTGAAGACATTCAGGGTTGGGCGGCAGGGGCGCCGGTTCGGTTGTTGACGTAAGACCGCGTTATCGTTTTTCGCGGGCAAGCCTCGCTCCTACAGGGCGAGGCTTGCCCGCGAAGAGGCCCTCACATTCACCACACCTCTGAAAAACCTTGCGCACCGCAATGGTGCAAAACCTCTTTCCCCCTCGCACACCCATGTGACTTGCGCGTGACATTTTGGCCCGCCATTCCAAAAAAACATGCCCTTCGTCGGTGCGTTTACCCTCCGTATCTGCACGTCCGTACCTCTTTAAACCGATTGTCGAACAATTTTGCCATTTGGTCCGTGCCGCTCTAAGTTCTGGCCTAGACTGATTTTCGCGGGTTGAAACCGGTCGGTCACAAAGCGGAAAAATAGTCGAAACTTTTGCCTGTCGTGCAGAGTCCTCTCTAAGACAGGTGCGTTCCGACTGGTGCAATCCTTGCAGTAACCCTTGTATGAGCCGCTCCACCCTTTGTGCTTTAGCGTATTGGGCAGCCCTTGCTCCTCGATGCGTAGCGCGTTTGCGCCCGGCCACAGGATTTGGCCACGAACACCGTTTGTGCCAGGCCTAGAATTAGATCAACAACACGGGAGATTCATATGATCAGTGCGGCTTTAGATATTCAGGGAGAACGTGCTCATCAGCAGGTCGGCGAATCGAGCGCCGTGAATGCCCCCAGCAGCAAGGTCATCAGCGTTCCCAAGACCCTTGCACCGGTGGCCAGTCAGAACCCGAACAAGAAAAAGGTTTTGTTTGTCACCTCGGAAATCGCCGATCTGGTGAAGACCGGCGGTCTGGGCGACGTCTCCGCGGCACTGCCCCGGGCCATGGCTCATTTGCACGACGTGCGTGTGCTGATCCCCGGTTACCCGCAAGTGCTGCACAACGAAAACCCGATCCACATCATTGGTGAACTCGGCGGTCATGCCGCATTGCCGCCCTGCAAGATCGGGCGCATGGACATGCCCGACGGCCTGGTCATTTACGTGTTGATCTGCCCCGAGCTCTACGAGCGCGAAGGCTCGCCCTACGGCGCCAATAACGGTCGCGACTGGCCGGACAACCACATTCGCTTCGCCCGCCTGGGCCTGGCCGCTGCCGATATCGCCGCCAACCTCGCACAAATCCACTGGTGCCCGGACCTGGTGCACGCCCATGACTGGCCGGCCGGCCTGGCCCCTGCCTACATGCACTGGCGTGGACAACGCACTCCAACGCTCTTCACGATCCATAACCTCGCCTACCAAGGCGTGACCAGCCTCGGCTCTTGCCCGGAACTGGGTATTCCGATGCACGCGTTGCAACAAGAAGGCATGGAGTTCTACGGCAAGATGTCGTTCCTCAAGGCCGGCATGGCCTATTCGAGCCATATCACCACGGTCAGCGCCACCTACGCCCAGGAAATCACCACGCCAGCCTTTGGCTGCGGCCTCGACGGTTTTCTCGCCGCCAAGACCCAGCAAGGCCTGCTCAGCGGGATTCCCAACGGCATTGATGAGAGCTGGGATGCGGCCACCGACCCACACCTGTTCTGCCCGTTCACCATCGGCGACTGGGACGGCAAAGCCGTCAACGCCGCCCATGTCCGTGAGTTGTTCGGTCTTGAAGATTCCGAAGGTCCGCTGTTCGCCGTCGTGTCGCGCCTGGTCTACCAGAAAGGCCTCGACCTGACGGAAGCCGTAGCCGACTTCATCGTCGAAAACGGCGGGCAGATCGCAATCATCGGCCGTGGCGAGCCGGAAGAAGAACAAGCCATGCGCGAATTGGCGCTGCGCTTCCCCGGTCAAGTGGGTGTGCGCATCGGCTTCAACGAAACCGACGCCCGCCGCATGTTCGCCGGCAGCGATTTCCTGCTGATGCCGTCGCGTTACGAACCTTGCGGCCTGAGCCAGATGTACGCCCAGCGCTTCGGCTCATTGCCGGTGGCACGCAACACGGGCGGCCTGGCCGACACCATTGAAAACGGTGTGACCGGGTTCCTGTTCGACGAATCCACCGTCGAAAGTTACCGCGAAGCCGTGGGCCGTGCGTTCAAGGTGTTCGCTTTCCCCGATCTGCTCAACGCCATGCGCTGCCGTGCCATGGCCGCACCGTTCAACTGGTGCAAGGCGGTCGAACCCTACGCCGAACTCTACGAACAACTGGTGGCTAAAGCCTTGGGTAAATCGGGCCACAAATAAGAAGAGGTTTTCAAAGATGCCGTTACGGACCCTTGAGACCTGGCCCCACGGCGCAATCATGCTGGACGCAGAGCACACGCGTTTTGCCTTGTGGGCGCCAGATGCGTTCGACGTCAGTGTCGAACTGGATGATGGACAATCCATACCGCTGCAACCCCAGGCCGATGGCTGGTTTGTGATTCAGACCCGCTGCCCGGCCGGCACGCGATACCGCTACAACATCGATGGCGAACAGGAGGTGCCCGACCCGGCCTCCCGCGCCCAGGCCGGGGACCTCGACCGCCACAGCGTGGTGGTCGACCCCCTCGCCTACCACTGGCAACACAACGACTGGCAAGGTCGGCCGTGGCATGAGGCGGTGATCTACGAATTGCACGTCGGCACGCTCGGCGGCTTCAGCGCGGTCGAGCAGCACCTGGCGCGCCTGGTCGAACTGGGCGTCACCGCGATCGAACTGATGCCATTGGCGCAATTCCCCGGCGAGCGCAATTGGGGCTACGACGGGGTCCTGCCCTACGCGCCCCAGGCCTCATACGGTTCCCCCGAACAACTCAAGCACCTGATCGACACGGCCCACGGCCATGGCCTGGCGGTGATTCTCGACGTGGTCTACAACCACTTCGGCCCCGACGGCAATTACCTGCATCGCTACGCCAAGGGTTTCTTCCGCGAAGACAAACACACGCCGTGGGGCGCGGCCATCGACTTCCGCCGCCGCGAGGTGCGTGACTTTTTTATCGAAAACGCGCTGATGTGGCTGCAGGAATACCGCTTCGACGGCTTGCGCCTGGACGCGGTGCACGCCATCGAAGACCCGGACTTCCTCCAGGAACTGGCGCAACGGGTACGCCGCCAGACCGCGCCGGGTCGGCACGTCTGGCTGAACCTGGAAAACGAACACAACCAGGCCAGCCTGCTGGAGCAAGGCTTCGACGCGCAGTGGAACGACGACGGGCACAACGCCCTGCATGTGCTGCTGACCGGCGAAACCGACGCCTATTACGCCGACTACGCCGAAAACCCCACCGAGCAACTGGCGCGCTGCCTGAGCGAAGGCTTTGTGTTCCAGGGCCACATCAATCGCCACGGTGAAGCGCGGGGCGAGCCCAGCGGTCACTTGCCGCCGAGCGCGTTCGTGCTGTTTTTGCAGAACCACGACCAGATCGGCAACCGCGCCTTTGGCGAACGCTTGCATCAACTGGCGCCGACCGATGCATTGAAAGCGGCGACTGCGTTGCTGCTGCTGTCCCCGATGATCCCGCTGATGTTCATGGGCGACGAGTTCGCCGCCGCGCAACCCTTCCTGTTTTTCACCAGCCATCACGGTGAACTGGCGGAACTGGTGCGCGAGGGGCGGCGTAATGAATTTGCGGCGTTCAGCGCGTTCAAGGATCCGCACAAACGGGAAAAGATCCCCGACCCGAACGCGCCCGACACCTTTGAGGCGTCACAGCCGCGCCCGGCGGATGAGCCAGCGCAACAGGCCATTCACGACCTGTATCGGCACCTGCTGAAACTGCGCCATGAGCACATCGTTGCGCACCTGCCCGGCGCCCGCGCCTTGGGCGCTGAGGTGCTGGGCGCCGGTGCCGTGTCCGCGCGCTGGCGCCTGGGCAACGGCAACCTGCTGCGTATTGACCTGAACCTCAGCGACACGCCTGTGGTCCACCCTCCACAGGCCGATGCGTTGCTGTTGTTCGAACACCCGCCCGCATCCGACCTGCTGAATCAGAGCAGCCTCGCCCCATTTAGCGTGCTCGTCAGCCTCACGGCTGCAAACCCTTTGCTACCTGATGGAGAGCGCCTATGAGCGATGCGCAACTGGAAATACTGGCCAGCCGAGCTGGCCTGGCGGTCGATTGGATCGACGCCAATGGCCGTCCACAGAAAGTCGCCCCGGCCGTGCTGCGCGCGGTGCTGATCGGGCTCGGCCACCCGGCCAGCACGGCCCAGGAAATCGACGCCAGCCTCCTGCAATTGCAAGAGTTCCAGCAAACCCGGCACTTGCCGCCGCTGATCACCGCGGATTTCGGCAAAGGCCTCGACCTGGCGCGCTATTTCGAGCCTGAAACGCCGTGCGAAGTGCACCTGGAAGACGGTTCGCGCCTGCACCTCAAACTCGATGCCGAAGCAGTCCTGCCCGGCTTGATCCCGGTCGGCTATCAGCACGTCAGCATCGACGGCCAATCCTTCACGTTGGCCGTGGCCCCGGAACGCTGCTACAGCGTCGGCGACGCGGTCGACAGTCCGATCCCGCGCACCTGGGGCCTGAGCGTGCAGCTCTATTCCCTGCGTCGTCCCGGCGATGGCGGCTTTGGCGATACCCAGGCGTTGGAAGAGCTGGCCCGAGTGGCCGGCGAACGCGGTGCCGAAGCGTTGGCGATCAGCCCGATGCACGCGATGTTCAGCAGCGACACCCATCGCTACAGCCCGTATTCACCGTCCAGCCGTTTGTTCCTCAACAGCCTTTATGCCGCGCCGGGGGCGATCCTCGGCGAGCGCGCCCTGCGTGATGCAATTGACGCCACCGGGCTGGCCGAGCAACTGCAAGCACTCGAAGCCCTGCCGCTGATCAACTGGCCGGTGGCCGCTGAAGCCAAACACCGGTTGTTGCAGGCGCTCTACGAAGGCTTCGTCCAGGGCGAACACCCTTTGCACGAAGACTTCAGCAGCTTCCGCCACGCCGGCGGCGAAGCCCTGGAAAACCACTGCCGTTTCGAGGCGATCCAGGAAGCCCGCGCCGCTCGCGGTGAAGACCTGGACTGGCGGCACTGGCCGCAGGAATGGCAGGACCCGCGCAGCACCGCGCTGGCCGACTTTGCCGAAGAAAACGCCGGCCGCATCGGCTTCTTCGCCTTCTGCCAATGGTTGATCGACCGTTGCCTGGCCCGTGCGCAAACCGCTGCAATCAGCGCCGGCATGGGCATTGGCCTGGTGGCGGACCTCGCAGTCGGCGCCGATGGCGGTGGCAGCCAGGCCTGGAGTCGTCAGGACGAATTGCTCGCCTCGCTGACCGTCGGCGCACCGCCGGACATCCTCAACCGTACCGGCCAAGGCTGGGGCATTTCCGCGTTTTCCCCGGAAGGCCTGGTGCGTAACGGCTTTCGCGCGTTCATCGAAATGCTTCGGGCCAACTTCGCCCACGCCGGTGGCCTGCGCATCGACCATGTGATGGGCCTGCAACGTTTGTGGGTGATCCCCAACGACGCACCGCCGGCCGATGGCGCCTACCTGTATTACCCGGTGGACGACCTGCTGCGTCTGCTGACCCTCGAATCCCATCGACATCAGGCAATCGTGCTCGGCGAAGACCTGGGCACGGTGGCCGACGGCCTGCGGGAAAAACTCATCGCCCGCTCGATCCTCGGCATGCGCGTGCTGTTGTTTGAACAGGACAACACCCACTTCAAGTCGATCCTCGACTGGCCGGACAACGCCCTGGCGACCACCAGCACCCATGACTTGCCGACACTCAACGGCTGGTGGCACGGGCATGACATCGACTGGAATGCGCGCCTCGGCCTGGTGGATGCCCCAGGTGAGATCGAGTGGCGCCATCACCGCGAACGCGAGCGCGAAGGCTTGCGCCGGGTCTTGAGTGAAGATCCGCAGAACTTTCGCGAAGAGTCCCACGAATCCGATCAGGTGCTCGACGCTGCCATCCGGTTCCTCGGCCACACCCGTGCGCCGCTGGTGCTGCTGCCGCTGGAAGATGCCCTGGGCATCGAACAGCAAGCCAACCTGCCGGGCACCACCGATTCGCACCCGAACTGGTCGCGACGCCTGCGCGGCGGCAGTGAAGCCTTGCTCGATGACCCGGACGCCGCCCGGCGCCTGGAACTGCTCGCCTGCGCGCGACTTCAGGCGGCCGAGCGTGACCAATGAATCAAGCCCTCATTCAGCCGCTGCGCGCGACCCTGCGCCTGCAATTTCATAAAGGGTTCACCCTGGACGATGCGGTGCCGCTGGTGCCGTACTTCGCCCGCCTGGGCATCAGCCATGTCTACGCCTCGCCGCTGCTCAGCGCCCGCGCCGGATCGATGCATGGCTACGACGTGGTGGACCCGACCACGGTCAACCCGGAACTCGGCGGTGAAGCGGCGTTGCGCCGTTTGGTCGCGGCCCTGCGCGAGCAGAAAATGGGGCTGATCCTCGACATCGTCTCCAATCACATGGCCGTCGGCGGCGGCGACAACCCGTGGTGGCTGGACTTGCTGGAATGGGGACGCCTGAGTCCCTACGGTGAGTTTTTCGACATCCAGTGGCATTCGCCGGACCCATTGATGGAAGGCCAATTGTTGCTGCCGTTCTTGGGCAGCGACTACGGCGTGGCGTTGCAGGACGGCACCCTGCCCCTGCGCTTCGATGCCGGGCGCGGCGAGTTTTTCGTCGAGCACTACGACCATCACTTTCCAATCTGCCCGACCTGGTACGGCGAGCTGCTCAAGCCCAGCGAGCAACTGAACGCCGAACAGACCGAACAACTGAAATTCCTCAGCGACCGTTTTGCGGCGCTGAGCTTTCAGACCGACGCCCACAGCCTGGCGATTCCCCTGCAAGAGGAACTGCGCGAGTTGGCGGGCGACCCGGCGATCCTGCACGCCCTCCAACAGCAGATCAGCACCTATGACTCGCTGACACCAGAAGGCTTCCACAACCTGCACAACCTGCTGGAGCGCCAGAGTTATCGGCTGGCCAGTTGGCGCACGGCGGCGGATGACATCAACTGGCGGCGCTTTTTCGATGTCAACGAACTCGGCGGTTTGCGCGTTGAGCGCCCGGCCGTGTTCGAAGCCACCCACGCAAAAATCTTCGAGCTGATCACCGAAGGCCTGGTGGACGGCTTGCGCATTGACCACATCGACGGCCTCGCCGACCCACGGGGTTATTGCCGCAAACTGCGCCGCCGGGTCGACAGCCTGTCGCCAGAGCGGCACTTGCCGATCTACGTCGAAAAGATCCTCGGCGAAGGCGAAACCCTGCACCGCGACTGGTCGGTGGACGGCACCACCGGTTACGAATTCATGAACCAGTTGTCGCTGCTGCAACACGACCCGGCCGGCGCTGAAACCCTGGGCGAGTTGTGGAACCGTCACAGCGAGCGCCCCGCCGAATTCATCCAGGAAGCACGACTGGCACGCCAGCAGATCCTCAATGGCTCGCTAGCCGGGGATTTCGAAAGCGTCGCCCAAGCGCTGTTGCAAGTGGCCCGGGATGACGTGATGACCCGCGACCTGACCCTCGGCGCGATCCGCCGGGCCTTGCAGGAATTGATCGTGCATTTCCCGGTGTACCGCACCTACATCAGCCCCCGTGGCCGCTCGGCCGAGGACGATGTGTTTTTCCAGCAAGCCATGGACGGTGCGCGGCTGACGCTGAGCGAGGCCGACTGGCCGGTGCTCGATTGCCTGGCCGGCTGGCTTGGCGGCGAGCCTTGGCGCAAGCGCCCGATGGGCCGCCAGCGCAAGATCCTCAAGCATGCCTGCGTACGCTTTCAGCAGCTGACGTCGCCGGCGGCGGCCAAGGCTGTGGAAGACACCGCGTTCTATCGCTCGGCGGTGTTGCTGTCACGCAATGACGTGGGCTTCAGCACCGAGCAGTTCAGTGCGCTGGTCAGCGACTTCCATGCGGTGTGCCGCAGTCGCCTCGACACCTTCCCGAACAATCTGCTGGCCACCGCGACCCACGACCACAAACGCGGGGAAGACACCCGGGCGCGGCTCGCGGTGTTGAGTGAGCGCAGCACGTGGTACGCCGAACAGGTCGAGCACTGGCGGGAAATGGCGCGAGCACTGCGCAGCGATGACAGCGCGCCGTCGCCGGGTGACGAGTTGATTCTGTATCAGGCGATTCTCGGCAGTTGGCCGCTGGAACTGCGCAGCAACGATCAACCAGCCCTGGCGGACTACGCCAAACGCCTGTGGCAGTGGCAGCAAAAAGCCCTGCGCGAAGCCAAGCTGCAAAGCAGTTGGAGCGCGCCGAACGACGCTTACGAGCAAGCCACCGAAGCCTTTCTCAACCGGCTGTTGCTGAGCGCTGAAGGACAGGCATTGCGCACCGCCCTCGCTGAAGCGGCGCAGGCCATTGCCGCACCCGGTGCGTTGAATGGTTTGGCGCAAACCTTGCTGCGCATGACCGTGCCGGGGGTGCCGGACCTCTATCAGGGCAACGACTTCTGGGACTTTACCCTGGTCGATCCGGACAACCGCCGACCCGTGGATTACCCGGCCCGTGAACAGGCGTTGCAGGCACCGTTCGAACTGCCGCCGTTGCTGACGAACTGGCGTGACGGGCGCATCAAGCAGCGCCTGATCGCCACGACATTGCAGCGCCGGGCCGAGCACGCCGAGCTGTTCCGTCAAGGGGCCTATCATGCCCTTGAAGTGGTCGGCAGCGAGGCGCATCGGGTGTTGGCGTTTGCTCGCCAGCACGCACACACCTGGGCCATCGTGATCGTGCCGATCCGCTGTGCCGGGCTGCTGGAAAACAGTGCCGAACCTCAGGTTGGCGCGCCGCAGTGGGGCGATACCCGGGTCAAATTACCGTTCGCCGCCCCGGACCAAAACCTGAAGGGACTTTTTTCCACCGTAGCAGTCACAAACCACAGGGAGCTGAATATCAGCGCCGCGCTGGGGGATTTCCCGGTCAATCTCTTTATTCAAACTATCGACACTTGAGTTCAGTTCAGGAGCATTGCGATGAGTACCGAAGATAAACGCGTTCGCGAATTTGCCTATCAAATCTGGGAGTCCGAAGGCAAGCCCGAAGGCCAGGAAGAACGTCATTGGGAGATGGCGCGCAAACTGGCTGAAGCGGAAGCCCTGGCACCCAAGAAATCGTCGAAAGCAGCCGCCGGCAAGACCCCGGCTGCCAGCAAGGCTAACGGCAAGGCGCCAGCAGCGAAGGCCAAAGCCAAACCGGCTGCGGCGGCAAAAGTAACCCCGCCAGGGGAAAAAGCTGCCGAGAAGAAACCACGTACCGCGAAAAAACCACCTGCGGTCTGACGTTTCACGCTTTTGAACTGACTGATCCCGTGGCGGGTTCGCTCGCCACTGTGGGCGCGTTCGCCCGCAAAAAAACCGGAACGCCACCGTTCCCCGTAGGCGCTGCCGAAGGCTGCGATCTTTTGACTTTAAAAAGCAAGATCAAAAGATCGCAGCCTTCGGCAGCGCCTACGTATCAAGACCGACGGGCATTACACCGTTTATGTCACCCCTATTTGCAGGAGCATCTATGACCAATCCAAAGAAAGCCGCGCCAGAACCTCATGCCGAGGCCTCGCGAATCCGTGAAGGTTTGCCCTTCCCGCTGGGCGCGACCTGGGATGGCCTGGGGGTCAACTTTGCGCTGTTTTCCGCCAACGCTACCAAGGTCGAGCTGTGCATCTTCGACGATGCCGGCGAAGTCGAACTGGAGCGCATCGAGCTGCCGGAATACACCGACGAGATCTACCACGGCTACCTGCCTGACGCCCATCCGGGGCTGATCTACGGCTACCGTGTCTACGGTCCGTACGACCCGGCCAACGGCCATCGTTTCAACCACAACAAATTGCTGATCGACCCCTACGCCAAGCAATTGGTCGGTGAGCTGAAATGGTCGGAAGCGCTGTTCGGCTACACCATCGGCCATAAAGACGCCGACCTCAGCTTCGACGAACGCGACAGCGCGCCGTTCGTGCCCAAGTGCAAAGTCATCGACCCGGCCCACACCTGGGGCCACGACCATCGGGTCAGCATTCCGTGGGACAAAACGATCATTTATGAGACTCACGTGCGCGGCATCAGCATGCGTCACCCTTCCGTCCCCGAGAACGTGCGTGGCACCTTCGCCGGGTTGATGGTCGATGACGTGCTCGAACACATCCGCAAGCTCGGCGTGTCGACCGTGGAATTGCTGCCGATCCACGCCTTCGTCAACGACCAGCATCTCTTGCACAAAGGCATGACCAATTACTGGGGCTACAACAGCATCGCCTTCTTCGCCCCGGACCCGCGCTACCTGGCCAGCGGCAAGATCGCCGAGTTCAAGGAGATGGTCGCGCACCTGCACGAAGCGAATCTGGAAGTGATCCTCGACGTGGTCTACAACCACACCGCCGAGGGCAACGAACAAGGCCCGACCCTGTCGATGCGCGGCATCGACAACGCCTCGTACTACCGCTTGATGCCCGACGACAAGCGCTTCTACATCAACGATTCCGGGACCGGCAACACCCTGGATCTGAGTCACCCGTGCGTGCTGCAAATGGTCACCGACTCGTTGCGCTACTGGGCCACGGAAATGCACGTGGACGGTTTCCGCTTCGACCTGGCGACCATTCTCGGGCGTTATCACGACGGTTTCGACGAGCGCCACAGCTTCCTCGTCGCCTGCCGCCAGGACCCGGTGTTGCGCCAGGTGAAAATGATCGCCGAGCCCTGGGACTGCGGCCCCGGTGGTTATCAGGTCGGTGGCTTCCCACCGGGCTGGGTCGAGTGGAACGACAAATTCCGCGACACCGTGCGCGCGTTCTGGAAAGGCGACGACGGGCAACTGGCGGACTTCGCCAGCCGCATGACCGCGTCCGGCGAAATGTTCAACCAGCGCGGACGTCGGCCATACGCCTCGGTGAATTTCATCACCGCCCACGACGGTTTCACCCTCAACGACCTGGTGTCGTACAACGACAAGCACAACGAGGCCAACGACGAAAACAATCAGGACGGCAGCAACAACAATCTGTCGTGGAACCACGGCGTCGAAGGCCCGACCGACGATCCCGAGATCAACGAACTGCGCCAGCGCCAGATGCGCAACTTCTTTGCCACGCTGCTGCTGTCCCAAGGCACGCCGATGCTGGTGGCCGGCGACGAATTCGCCCGCACCCAGGACGGCAACAACAACGCCTATTGCCAGGACAGCGACATCGGCTGGGTCAATTGGGACCTGAGCGATGACGGCAAGGCCCTGCTCAAGTTCGTCAAACGCCTGATCAAGTTGCGCCTGGCCTATCCGATCCTGCGCCGTGGTCGTTTCCTGGTGGGTAATTACAACGAGGACATCGGCGTCAAGGACGTGACCTGGCTGGCCCCGGACGGCAGCGAGATGAGCACCGAACAATGGCAGGAAGCCCACGGTCGTTGCCTGGGCATGCTGCTCGACGGTCGCGCTCAGGAAACCGGGATCCGCCGCAAGGGTGGCGACGCGACGCTACTGTTGGTGGTCAACGCCCACCACGACATCGTCAACTTCACCTTGCCCGAAGTGCCGGACGGCGGTCACTGGACCTGCATGATCGATACGAATCAACCGTCGATTCGCGGTCAGGAACGCTTCGATTTCGGTCATGAATATTCGGTCACCGGCCGTTCGCTGCTGCTGTTTGAATTGCAGCATGAGGAAGATGAGTGAAATGGACCTTCAAGGCTTTCTTCAACAGCAAGCGCCGGACTACGCCGATACCCAGGCGCTAGGCCGGTGCCTGCGGGCGATCGTCGAGGCGGGTCTTGATCAGTTGCCCTTGCCCGGCGATGGCCAGACCCTGGCGCGTTTCCAGCGTCTGGCCGAGGTCGGTGGGCATGACCTGGGGTTGTGCAAGTTATACGAAGGCCATACCGACGCGCTGGCGATCATCCAGCAACTCGGGGGGTCGCCGACCCCGGCCAGCACTTGGGGCATGTGGGCGGCCGAACCGCCCCAGGCCAAGGTTCGGCTCAGCCCTTCGGGGCATATGGTTTCGCTCAACGGGCGCAAGGCCTGGTGTTCGGGCGCGGCGGTGCTCAGCCATGCCTTGCTCACGGCGTGGGATGAACAGGACCGGCAGCAATTGGTCGCGGTGGCGCTGGATCAACCCGGCGTCAACGTCACGACGCAGGGCTGGCAAGCGGTGGGCATGGGCGCCACCGGCAGCGTGGAGGTGGTGTTCGAAGGGGCCGAGGCGCAAGCCATCGGCAACCCCGGCGACTACTTGCAGCGGCCGGGGTTCTGGCAAGGCGGGATCGGCATTGCCGCGTGCTGGTACGGCGCGGCCCAGAGTATCGCCGAGCGTTTGCGCCGGCACTGCGCACAACGCCCGGAACCCCATGCTTTGGCACATCTCGGCGCGGTCGACAGTGCCTTGCACGCAGCGGCGCAAGTGTTGCGGGTCAGTGCTTTGACCATCGATGCCAATCCCCTGGATAACGCCGAAGTGCTCGCTCGACGCGCCCGTGCGGTGGTCGAGCACAGCGTCGAGCAGGTCATCCGGCACGTCGGCCATGCCCTCGGCGCCGGGCCTTTTTGCAAGGATCGGCAGTTCGCCCAATTGATGGCGGATCTGCCGGTGTTCCTGCGCCAAAGCCACGCCGAACGGGATCTCGCCGCCCTCGGCGAACAGGTCGTCAGCGGAGGTTGGGCGCTATGAAAGCCAACCCCATCGTCGGCCAAGGCACGCCCCTGCACCTGTGGCAAAGCTCGCGACACCTGGCGCAAGTGCCGGTGATCGACATCCTCGACCTGGTGCCCGAAGGTTCCCGCGCCGTGATCATCGCCCCACACCCGGACGATGAAGTGCTCGGTTGCGGCGGCTTCCTGCAACTGCTCGCCGACGCGGGCCGGTCCCTACAACTGATCTCGGTCACCGACGGCAGCGCCAGTCACCCCGGCTCCCGGCGTTGGCCCGTGGAGCGCCTGAGCGCCGTGCGGCCGCAGGAATCCGCCGAAGCCCTGCGCCGACTCGGCCTGCCGGTGCACAGCCTGGAATGGTTGCGTGGCGGGTTTGCCGACAGTCAGGTCGCGGCGCGGGAAGTCGAGCTGATTGCGTTCATCGAACGGCATTTGCAGCCCGACGACGTGGTCTTCACCACCTGGCGCGAGGACGGCCATTGCGACCACGAAGCCGTGGGCCGCGCCAGTGCCGAGGCGGCCAGACGGGTGCGCGCGACGCTGCACGAACTGCCGGTCTGGACCTGGCATTGGGCAACCCCGGAAGACCGTGTCGTGCCGTGGCACCGGGCACGCAAGATTCTGCTCGACCCGCCACTGATCGCGCGCAAGCGTCACGCGATCCAGGCCTTCGCCAGCCAGTTGGAAGGCGACCCGCACATCGGCCTGGCGCCGGTGCTGCCGCCCTACGTGCTGGACCGCTTACTGCAACCGTTCGAAGTGGTGTTTGTATGAGTGTCGAGGATCGCTATTTCGACGGACTGTTTTCCGGCAACGATGACCCTTGGGCGTTTCGCCAACGCTGGTACGAACAGCGCAAACGCGCGATCACCCTCGCTGCCCTGCCCCGGCCCCATTACCGCGCGATCTTCGAGCCCGGCTGTGCCAACGGCGAACTCAGCGCCGAACTGGCCAGCCGCTGCGACCGCCTGCTGTGTTGCGACACCGCGGCCGCCGCCGTCGCCCTGGCCCGCACACGCCTGAGCCTGTTCGACCACGCCGAAGTGCGCCAGAGCCGTTTGCCCGCCGAGTGGCCCGAGGAGAAATTCGACCTGATCGTGATCAGTGAGATCGGCTATTACCTGGATGCCGACGACCTGAAACGCCTGATCGTCAAGGCCGAACAGTCGCTGACGGCGGACGGCCAATTGCTTGCCTGCCACTGGCGCCCGCCCATCGACGGCTGCCCGCTGAATGCCCGTCAGGTGCATGACTTGCTCCACGAACAGTTGCATCTGCCGCGCCTGGTCCTGCACCAGGAAGCGGATTTCCTGTTGGAACTCTGGAGCCGAGAACCCCGCTCCGTGGCGGCTCTGGAGGGCTTGCGATGATTGGAATCCTGATCCCGGCACACAACGAAGAAGACCTGCTCGAACCCTGTATCCGCGCTGCGCTGCGGGCCGGCTGCCATGAACGGCTGGAGGGCGAACCGGTGATGGTGCTGGTGGTGCTCGACAGTTGCACCGACCGCTCCGCCTGGATCGTCGAGCAATACCCGGTGCACAGCCTGGCGATCGAGGCACGCAATGTGGGTCAGGCCCGCGCCGCCGGGGCACGCTATCTGCTGGAACAGGGTGCGCGCTGGATTTCCTGTTCCGACGCCGACAGCCTGGTCGCCAAGGACTGGCTGGTGGCGCAACTGGCCCTGGGCGCCGATGCGGTATGCGGCACGGTCACCGTGGATCAGTGGACCGCTGATTTCGATGAGTCGGCGCAGATTCGCTATCACCAGCATTACCAGGCCCGGGACGGTCACCGGCACATCCACGGCGCTAACCTGGGCATCAGCGCCGAGGCTTATCAGCGCGCCGGCGGGTTTGAAGCCCTGGCCTGCGATGAAGATGTGCAACTGGTGCGCCAGTTGGAACTCAGCGGGGCGAACATCGCCTGGAGCCATCAACCGCAAGTGCTGACCAGCGCCCGGCTGGACAGCCGTGCACGGGGTGGTTTCGGGGATTTTTTGCGAAACATGGTACAGATTGAATAAAAAAACCGGATCAGATGTAACCGCGAGGCGACGAACAGGGTTGTATGAGCAATACTCTGCTGGCCGCAATCCAGGGTTCGGAGCGCGGCACATTGCTATCAACCAGCCTTCACGGGTCTGCCAGGCTTGACGATCAAGCGTTGCACGACTGAGGGCGAGACAGAACAAGGATGTAGCCCATGAAATCGGTTTACCTCAGCGAAAGCAGCCTGCCTTCCCAGATCTGGAACAACGCCCAGCAACTGGACAACATCCCGGTCATCAATACTCAAACCCTGGTCCCCGAAGGCGCACGCGCCGTGGTGATCGCGCCCCATCCGGGCGATGAAGTGGTCATGTGCGGTGGCTTGCTGCAACTGCTGTCCTCCCTCGGCCATCCCCTGCAACTGATCTCGATCACCGACGGCAGCGCCAGCCATCCGGGCTCGCAGCAATGGTCGGAAAAACGCTTGAGCGTGTTCCGCCCCCAGGAAAGTGTCGAGGCCTTGCGCCGCCTCGGCTTGCCGATGCACAGCCTGAAATGGATTCGTGGCGGCTTTACCGATAACGCCCTGGCCGAGCACGAGCAACCGTTGAGTCACTACATTGCGCGCTACCTGCGCCCCGGCGATGTGTTGTTCAGCACCTGGCGTGAAGACGGCACCGATGACCATGACGCCGTTGGCCGGGCCGCCGCCAGGGCTGCGGCGATCGTCGGCGTGGCGTTCTACGAAATGCCGGTCTGGGCCTGGCACTTGCCGACGCGCGACCAGGGGCAGATCCCCTGGCACCGCGCCCGCAAGTTGCGCCTCGACACCTGGACCATCGCCCGCAAAAGCCACGCCACCCATGCCTACGCGAGCCAGCTCGACGGCGAACCGGCCATCGGTATCGCACCGCTGCTGCCCAAGGCACTGCTCGAGCGGATTCGCCTGCCGTATGAAATCGTGTTCGTCTAAACGCGCCCCGTAGGAGCAAAGCTTGCTCGCGATGGCGATCTCACGGACGCCATCGCGGGCAAGCCTTGCTCCTACACAAAATCCCGCTGAACTGCCCGCGGCTCCATCAGTCGCATACTTATGCAGCCTGGATTCAGAGGAGCCAACGTGACCAGCGATTCAGAACACCGCACGCGCACATCGGCGCCCTTGAACACCCCCACCGCCATCCATCGACTGCGCGTGCTGACGGTCAATACCCACAAAGGCTTCACCGCGCTCAACCGCCGTTTCATCCTCCCGGAATTGCGCGAAGCGGTGCGCAGTACCTCGGCGGACCTGGTGTTCCTGCAGGAGGTGATTGGCGAACACGAGCGTCACTCTTCCCGCTACCACGAGTGGCCGCAGATGTCGCAATACGAGTTCCTTGCCGACAGCATGTGGAGTGATTTCGCCTATGGGCGCAACGCGGTCTACCCCGACGGCCATCACGGCAACGCGCTGCTGTCGAAGTACCCGATTCGCGAATTCCGCAACCTCGACGTCTCGATCACCGGCCCCGAACGCCGAGGCTTATTGCACTGTGTACTGGATGTGCCGGGCCACGCCGAAGTCCATGCGATCTGCGTGCACCTGAGCCTGCTCGAAAGCCATCGTCAGTTGCAGCTGCAGTTGCTCTGCCAACTGCTGGAGTCCCTGCCCGACGATGCGCCGGTGATCATCGCCGGCGACTTCAACGACTGGCAGCTGCAAGGCAATGCCGCCCTGGCCCGGCGCGATTACCTGCACGAAGCCTTCGAGCGCCATCATGGTCGCCCCGCCAAGACCTACCCGGCGCGCTTCCCGCTGTTGCGCCTGGACCGCATCTACCTGCGCAATGCCAGCAGCCACCACCCGACCATCCTCGGTAACCGGCCCTGGACCCACTTGTCGGACCACTTGCCGTTGGCGGTGGAAGTGCATCTGTGAGTGATGCAAGTCGGTTGAGTACCCTGTGGCGAGGGAGCTTGCTCCCTCGCCACAACAAGCCCTCGCCACGATGTCAGGGTTGACAGAACCATTCGTCAGTAGCGCTCCCCTTGGTCAAAGAATGCGACTACACCTTAAAAAAGCTTAAGGACTAGCACATTCAATTCGTTAGGGCCCGTGCCTTACGCAGTTCATGAATTAGGGTTGTTTTACAGTCCGGCGAACCACCAAGGATGACATCCCCCGAAACACGAGAAGGGATTCGCCATGAGTCGCTATGCCTGGCTGCTGCGGACAATGCCGCAGGTCTTCGTTGTTCCTGCTTCACTCCTGATTTTCGTCAGTCCCCCCGCCTCTGGCGCCTGCTCACTGATCGCCGGCCCCGGCAACGATGCCTTCACCTGCGACAGCGGCACCAGCGGTGCCTTGACCGATCTGGCGGGCAACAACAGCCTGACCTTCCCCGCCAACGGCACGGGCCGCATCAATGGCAACGTAACCTTTGGCGCCGGCAGCGACACCTTTGACATGAACTCCGGCACCCTCGCCGGTGCGCTCGATCAGGGTGACGGCAACGACCGCGTGCGCATCAGCGCCGGGCAAATCACCGGCGCCGTGAGCCAAGGCAACGGCATCGATGACTTCGTCATGAGCGGCGGCACGATTCAGTCCCTGGCCCAGGGCGATGGGCGTGACACCTTCCTGATGACCGGCGGCACGATCACCGGCGCCTTCGAGGATGGCGACGTGGCGCGGATGACCGGTGGCACCATCGGCCGGGTCGACATGAAGCTCGACAACAATATTTTCGACCTGTCCGGCGGGCAGATCCTCGGCAACCTGGTGACCGGGTTCGGCACCGACACCATCATCGTTTCCGGTGGCTTCATCGGCGGCAATATCAGCGTCAGCGGCGGCAACGACAGCATCACCGTGACCGGCGGCGAGATCGTCGGTGAAATCCGCGCCAGTGTCGGCGATGACATTTTGAACTGGAGCGGTGGCGGCATTATCCGCTCAGCCATCCTCATGGCCGAAGGTAACGACCGCGCGACTCTGAGCAACCTCAATGAAAGCATCCTCGCCCTGACCCCCAGTATCGACGGCGGAACCGGTAACGACCTGCTGACCTTCGACCGCACCGCCACCGCCAACCCCGCCCGCTACATCAACTGGGAAACGGTGAACCTGAGCAACGGCTCGCGATTCGACCTGGCCGGCAACTTCGTCCTGGGCGACAGCGCCAGCGGCACCGGGGCATTCAACATCGATTCCAGCAGCACCCTGACGTCGACTCAGGGCAGCATCACACCGTTCACCGCTGGCCAGTTCGCGACCCTGAACAACGCCGGGGTGATTGACCTGGCCAGCGGCAACACCCGCACCGACGACAGCCTGACCGTCCAGGGCAATTACGCCGGCAATAACGGCCAACTGCGGCTGCAAAGCGTGGTCGGCGACGACAGTTCCCCCAGCGATAAACTGGTGGTGAACAACGGCACCTTGACCGGCAGCACCGTGATCAGCGTCAGCAACCTGGGCGGCGTCGGCGGTTTGACCCAGCAGAACGGCATCCAGCTAGTCCAGGCCCAGGGCACGGCCGTCAGCGATAACAGCGCGTTTGTGCTCAATGGCACGGTGTCGGCGGGCGCCTATGATTACCGTCTGTTCAAGGGCGGCGTCACCGCAGGCACCGAGAACAGTTGGTACCTGCGCTCAGCGGTGGTCGCGCCAGCGGCGGCCTTTAGCATTCCCAATCCCGATCCAGACTTGCCGCCGATTATCGTACCAGCGGTGGCGACGCCCGTGGCAGCGGCCACGCCGACGATCTTCAGCATTCCCAACCCTGATCCAACCTTGCCGCCGATCCTCGTGGCGGCCGCCGCGACACCCACGGTCATCAGCATTCCCAACGCCGACCCGACCCTGCCACCGACCCTCGTCACCGTGCCCGCCGCACCGGCCGGCAGTTCGCCGCTACCCGTGTTGCCCGCCGCCGTCCCCGGGGCGGCGCCGATTCCCTTGTACCGCCCGGAAGTCCCGACCTGGTCGGTGCTGCCACCGGCCGCCGCGCAATTGACCCTCAGCGCCCTCGGCACCTTCCACGATCGCCAGGGCGAGCAGCGCCTGCTCACCGAGACCGGCGCCTTCAGCGCGGGTTGGGCGCGGGTCTATGGCCGGAATTTCGACCAGACCTGGGCCGGCACCGTGACGCCACGGCTCAACGGTTCGCTGAACGGTTTTCAAGTGGGCAACGATTTGTACAGCGCGCAAACCGACGGCGGGCAAACCCGGCGCACCGGGTTCTTCGTCGGTCACACCCGTTTACAGGGCGATGTCGACGGTTTCAACGAAGGCTTTGAAGGCAAGCGTGCCGGCAGCGTGGAACTGGAAGGCGACAGCTACGGCCTGTACTGGACGCTGACCGATCCCAAAGGCTGGTACGTCGATACGGTGGTCATGGGCACGCGCTTCGACGGCGATAACCGTTCCGAGCGCGGCCTCAAGCTCGACAACCGGGGGCACGCCCTGACGCTGTCGGCAGAGGCCGGCTACCCGATCACCCTGGCCGGCAACTGGGTGGTGGAACCCCAGGCCCAAGTGATTCACCAGAAAATCTCCCTGGACAGTCAGGACGACGGCATTTCCCGGGTGTCCTTCGATTCCGACGGCGCCTGGACCGGTCGCCTCGGTGCGCGCCTCAAGGGTCGTTATGAAGTCAGTGGTCGGCCGCTGGAGCCGTACCTGCGGGCCAATCTGTGGCACACGTTTTCGGGGACCGACACGGTGACGTTCGATCACGTCGACCGGATCGAGAGCGAACAGAAATCCTCCAGCGCCGACCTCGGGATCGGCGTGGTCCTGAGCCTGGATTCCTCCGTCAGCGTGTACGCCAGTGCCGATTACACCCGCAATATTGACAGTAATCCGTTGCGCGGCGTGGTGGGCAATGTCGGCGTCAGGTTGAGTTGGTAGGTGTTTAGCCAACTATCAAAGCCGCTGGCTTGAGGGTTTCTTGATGATCTTTTGTACAAACAATCACTTATAGACACGCGATAAAACAGACACTTGCAATCGCTAAAATAGCCCTACCATTTATCGGCCATTTTCTTGACGCAAGGTCACAGGTCTTCTTAGCTACACGTTACTACCCCCGGAAATACATCCGGGGCAAACCTTCAGACACCCGCATAAACGGGCGGCCATAGGCTTGCCTCAATCCATTCGGTCGCCCCTCATTCGGGGTAGGAGAGACGCCCAAGCGAGAAACGGCATGCGTGTGCAAGGTAGGCCTCCATGAAAACCTCATTCACCCCACAAGAGATCAGAATCACTGTTTGCACCGTCTCGAGCACACTGTTGCTGTGTTCATCCATGGATGTACAAGCCGGTCCCGCCGAAGACGACGCCACCCCTTGGTATCGTCAGGAGGTGCCGACATTGACCTTGCCCAATGTCGCCGCCACCTACCCGGGACGCTACACCTTCAACCCGGACTTGCGAAGTTCACACCTGACCATCGAAAACGCCGCACCCACTGCCTGGGATCAGCTCTATGGCCAAGCGTCACGCCAAGCCCAAACCGATGCGCTGTCCGGGAGTTTTGCGAACCCCGGTATCGACGAATTCAAAGGCCCGGCCATCCTGACCCTGCAAAGCAGCAGCGGTCATGTGCAACGGGTCGGGCTGATCGGGGGCACCAGCCAGTACCAGGGCAATAGCGATGGCTTGTTGACCGGCCGCGCGATGGCCGACCCCGGCAATGACACCCTCAACCTGCAAGGCCAGAGCCTCGGCGCCTACTGGAGCCTGACCGGGCCTCAAGGCTGGCACGTCGACCTGACCGCCAGCGGTGGCCGGGTCAATGGCTACAGCCGCGATGCCCAAGGCATGCGGCAAACCGCCGAGGGCAGCGCGATGACGGTGTCGGTGGAAGGTGGCTTCCCCATCGGCCTGGGCGAGAACTGGGTGGTGGAACCCCAGGCGCAATTGATCAACCAGCGCATTACCCTGGACACGCCCTATGCGGGGGCCAATAACGCGTCCTCCAGCGACCTGACGTCATGGAGCGGCCGGGTCGGTGCGCGGTTGAAAGGCAGTTACGACATCAATGGCCTGCCAGTCGAACCCTATGTGCGGACCAACTTGTGGCACACGGTGTACACCGGCACGACCGTGACCCTGGATCAGGTGGACAAGATCAGCAGCAGTCGCAATTCATCGACGGTGGATGTGGGATTGGGGTTGGTGGCCAGGGTCACGCCCGCCGTCAGCCTGTACGTCAGCGCCGATTACAGCAGTGACGTGGACGACAATGATTTGAATGGGTTGATTGGCAGTCTGGGGGTTCGGATGCGGTGGTGAGGTGATCGTTCCCACGCGCAGCAAAGGAATGCATCCCGGGACGCTCCGCGTCCCAATGGAACGCGGAGCGTCCCTTGAGGCATTCCTTTGCTGCGCGTGGGAACGATCAATTCCGTAGGAGCGAGGCTTGCCCGCGAAGGGAGCGACGCGGTGTTAGAGGATCAACCCTCCGGCCGCAAAATCAACACCGCCAGCGGCGGCAGATTCAACACCAGCGACAACGCCTGGCCGTGGCTCGGCTCTTCCTCGGTAAACGCCCCGCCGCCATTGCCATAGTTGGAACCGGCATAGGTGTCGGCGTCGCTGTTGATCAGCTCGGCCCAGCGTCCGGCAAACGGCACGCCGATGCGATAGGCCGGACGCGGCACCGGCGTGAAGTTGGCCACCACCAGCGCCGGCCGACCGTCCTTGCTCCAGCGCATAAAGGCGTAAACGCTGTTGACCGCATCATCGCCGATCAACCACTGGAAGCCTTGCGGCGCATCGTCCTGATCGTGCAGCGCCGGTTCTTCGCGGTACAACCGGTTGAGGTCACCGACCAGTTTTTGCACGCCTTTGTGCTCGGAGTACTGCAACAGGTACCAGTCCAGTTGCTGATCGTGATTCCACTCGCGCCACTGGCCAAACTCGCAGCCCATGAACAGCAGCTTCTTGCCCGGATGCGCCCACATGAAACTCAGGTAAGCCCGCAGATTCGCGAATTTCTGCCAGCGGTCGCCGGGCATCTTGTCGATCAGCGAGTGCTTGCCGTGCACCACTTCATCGTGGGAAATCGGCAGGATAAAACGCTCGGACCACGCATACACGAGGCCGAAACTCAGCTCGTTGTGATGATGGGCGCGGTACACCGGGTCCTGCTGGATGTAATGCAGCGAATCGTGCATCCAGCCCATGTTCCACTTGTAGTCGAAACCGAGGCCACCCTGCTGGGTGTTCTGGCTGACGCCGGGCCACGCGGTGGATTCTTCGGCGATCACCAAGGCACCGGGCGCTTCGAGGTCGACCACGTCATTGAGATGGCGCAGGAAATCGATGGCTTCCAGGTTTTCGCGACCGCCATGGCGGTTCGGCACCCATTCGCCGGCCTTGCGCGAGTAGTCGCGATAGAGCATCGAGGCCACGGCATCGACCCGCAGGCCATCGACGTGGAAGTGCTTGAGCCAGTGCAGCGCCGAGGCGAGCATGTAGCCGTGCACTTCGGTGCGCCCCAGGTTGTAGATCAACGTGTCCCAATCCTGGTGAAAGCCTTCCATCGGGTTGGCGTATTCATACAACGCCGTGCCGTCGAACTGCGCCAAACCATGGGTATCGGTGGGGAAATGCGCCGGTACCCAATCGAGGATCACGCCAATGTCGGCCTGGTGGCAGGCGTTGACGAACGCCGCGAAATCGTCCGGCGAGCCGTAACGCGCACTCGGGGCGAATTGCGAGAGCAATTGATAACCCCAGGAGCCACCGAACGGATGCTCCATGATCGGCATCAGTTCGATGTGGGTGAACCCCAACTCCTTCACATACGGAATCAGCCGATCAGCCAATTCGTGCCAGGTGTACTGGCGCGCGACTTCGCCCAGGTCATCCAGCTCGCATTGCCACGAACCGGCGTGCAATTCATAGATCGACAGCGGTGCGCTGGGTTTCTGCTTGTCAGCGCGCGACTGCATCCACTCATGGTCCTGCCAGTCGATGCTCAGGGGCGCCGCGACTCTCGAGGCGGTGTCCGGCGGCATCTGTGTAGCCAGGGCCATCGGGTCGGCCTTGAGCGGCAAAATGCCCTGGGCACCGAGGATTTCGTATTTGTAGGCCTCCCCCGCTTGCAGGCGCGGGATGAACAATTCCCAGACCCCGGTCGGATGACGCAAGCGCATCGGATGCCGACGGCCGTCCCAGACGTTGAAGTCGCCGACCACTGACACGCGTTTGGCGTTCGGCGCCCACACGGAGAAACGCACGCCATCGACGCCATCGACATTCTTCAACTGCGCGCCAAGGCACGCACTGAGGTCGCGGTGATTGCCCTCGGCGAACAGGTACAAGTCCATTTCACCGAGCAACGGCCCGAAGCTGTAAGGATCTTCCGCCACCTGCTCGCCACCGGCCCAGCGGGTGCGCAGCAGGTACGGCTGCGCGCGGTCGAAATGGCCGACGAACAGCCCCGGCGTCTGGGTGGCTTCAAGGTTGCCCAGCTCTTCGCCGGAATCCTTGGCCAACACCTGCACGCTCAGAGCGTCCGGCAGATAGGCGCGGATGAATTGCCCGCCCTGGTCATCGCCGTGGGGGCCGAGGATGGAAAACGGGTCGTGGTGTTCGGCGCGTACCAGCGCATCAATGTCTCGCGCCCTGGGTAGCAGCGCTTCTTTATGGTGCCCCTGTTCCTTGTTCGAGAAACTCATGACTACTCTCCACCAAGATCGGAAAAGGGTTTGAGCCCACTCAATAACCCATACAAACCGTGCAACGGCACCGGCAGCCAGGTGGGGCGGTTTTCCGCCTCATAAGCCACTTCATAGGCCGCCTTCTCCAGGCCGAACAACGCCAGTGCGGCGTCCTCGCCTTCAGGATCTTGCCACGCATGACCAAGACTAGCTGCCGCCAGCCGATAAGCGTCGATAAATGCCTGTTGCGCTTCAATTAAATAGCGGTCGGCCACCCGTTGCCGGGCCGCTTGAGCATCGGCGGTGTTGTCGACGTTATGCACGTTGATCGCCATCGCCGCGGCATAGTCGAAGGAGCGCAGCACGCCGCTGACATCTTTGTACGGACTGTGCTTGCCGCGACGCTCACTGAGCGGCCGCGCCGGTTCGCCTTCGAAGTCGATCAGGTAGGCATCGCCCTTGATCACCAGCACCTGGCCCAAGTGCAAGTCGCCGTGGACACGAATCCGCAAGCCACCCGCGGCTTTTTTGCCCAGTTCCTGGACATGGCCGAGGATGGTTTTTTTGTTGTCCAGCAAGCGAGTGACCAGCGCTTTGTCTGCCGGGTTCAATTCGCTTTGATGCTGCTTGAGCAACTTCAGCGCGTGTTCCAGTTGCGCCGCCACGTCCTTGGCCGAGGCCAGGGCTTCCTTCTGCGTAGTGACCTGCGGGGCGAAGTCCGGGTTGTCGCTCGGGGTCGCCAGCACCACGTGCATTTCCCCCAGGCGCTGGCCGAGCATGCCGGCAAAATCCTTCAACTCACCGAGGGCGTTGTAGTGCTGCTCCTGCTCGGACACGGCGTCAGCGAGTTCATCGCGCAGCGCCCGTTCGAGGTTGTTCTGGGTCCATTCCCAGGCATCGCCCTGATTGCTCAAGTAGCCCTGGGCAATCATCAACAGCGTGTCTTCACCCTGGGCATCGCGGCGAATCACCGAACCCAGCAGCGGTGAAATATTGGCGAACCCGGCCTGGGTCAGGTAAGCACTCATTTCCAGTTCCGGGTGCACGCCCGAGGCGATTTTGCGGATCAGTTTGAGCACCAGGCTGTTGCCGATCACCACCGAACTGTTGGACTGCTCGGCGGACAGGTAGCGCACTTCCGACTCGGCGCTCAGGCCGCGCTTGGCCAGTTCCTGGGTCGGTTCGAACCGAATCTCGCCTTCGCTGGACTGCAACACGGTACTGGCCTGCATGCCCTCAAGCACCGCGCGGACGTAGGTTTCCAGGCTGAACGCATCAGTGATCAAACCGACCTGACGCACACGGCGAACCCGCGACAGGGCCAGTTGTTGCGGCAGCGCCGCGCCAACCTGATCCTCGGAGATAAAGCCGAACGGCAGTTGATAACGACTGGTCTGGCCGCCGCTGGTGACGTCGATTTCACTCAACAGCACCGGGTGCAGCGGATCGCCGAAGCGTACGCCGTACGCGATGCTGACCTTGTCGATGGCCGCGTCCTTGCCGGCAAACCAGCGGCGGTTCTGCAACCAGTTCGGCAGGATGTCTTGCTCCAGGGTGCCGCGGGACGGCGCTTCGAGCAGTTCTTCCATGCGTTTTTTCAGCACCAGGGTGGTGAAGTCCGGCAGGCTTTGCGCCGGTTCCACGTGCCAGCTCGGCATCTGGTTTTCCGCCGCCAGGACGAACCAATAGAAGCCGTACGGCGCCAGGGTCAGCAGGAAATTCAACTGGCCGATGGGCGGGAAGGCGTTACCGCCGAGCATCTCCACCGGGACCATGCCGGCGTAGGCCGACAGGTCGAGTTCCGCCGCTTGCGCACTGCGCGACACGTTGGCCACGCAGAGGATGATTTCGTGCTTGCCGTCGGCGCCGGTGAATTCACGGGTATACGCCAGAATCCGGCGGTTGCTCGGCGAGAGCATTTTCAGCGTGCCACGGCCGAACGCCTTGGACTGCTTGCGCACGGCGAGCATGCGTCGGGTCCAGTTCAGCAGCGAATGCGGGTCGCCGGCCTGGGTTTCGACGTTGACCGACAGGTAGCCGTATTGCGGGTCCATGATCGGCGGCAGCACCAGGCTGGCCGGGTCGGCGCGGGAGAAGCCGCCGTTACGGTCGATGGACCATTGCATCGGCGTACGCACGCCGTCGCGGTCGCCGAGGTAGATGTTGTCGCCCATGCCGATTTCATCGCCGTAATACAAGGTCGGCGTGCCGGGCATCGACAGCAGCAGGCTGTTGAGCAGTTCGATGCGGCGACGGTCGCGCTCCATCAGCGGCGCGAGACGGCGGCGAATCCCCAGGTTGATCCGCGCCCGACGGTCGGCCGCGTAGTAATTCCACAGGTAATCGCGCTCCTTGTCGGTGACCATTTCCAGGGTCAGCTCATCGTGGTTGCGCAGGAAAATCGCCCACTGGCAGTTGGCCGGAATTTCCGGGGTCTGGCGCAGGATGTCGGTGATCGGGAAGCGGTCTTCCTGGGCCAGCGCCATGTACATGCGCGGCATCAGCGGGAAGTGGAACGCCATGTGGCATTCGTCGCCGTTCAGGCCGATGGAATCCGCGTCACCGAAGTACAGCTGCGTGTCTTCGGGCCATTGATTGGCCTCGGCCAGCAGCATGCGGTCGGGGTAGTTGGCATCGATTTCGGCACGGATCTGCTTCAAGACGTCGTGGGTCTCGGGCAGGTTCTCGTTGTTGGTGCCGTCGCGTTCGATCAGGTACGGGATCGCGTCCAGGCGCAGGCCGTCGATGCCCATGTCCAGCCAGTAGCGCATCACCGAGAGCACGGCTTTCATGACTTGCGGGTTGTCGAAGTTCAGGTCCGGCTGGTGGGAATAGAAACGGTGCCAGAAGTACTGACCGGCCACCGGGTCCCAGGTCCAGTTCGACTTCTCGGTGTCGAGGAAAATGATGCGGGTACCGGCGTACTTTTGGTCGTCATCCGACCAGACGTAGAAGTCCCGGGCGGCCGAGCCTTTTTTGGCTTTGCGCGCGCGCTGGAACCAGGCGTGCTGGTCGGAGGTGTGGTTGATGACCAGCTCGGTGATCACCCGCAAACCACGTTTGTGCGCCTCGGCGATAAAGCGCTTGGCGTCGGCCATGGTGCCGTAGTCGGAATGCACGCCACGGTATTCGGCGATGTCGTAGCCGTCATCGCGGCGCGGCGATGGATAGAACGGCAACAGCCAGATGGTGTTGACGCCCAGGTCGGCAATGTAGTCGAGTTTGGCGATCAGCCCGGGAAAGTCGCCGATCCCGTCATTGTTGGAGTCGAAAAAGGATTTAACGTGAACCTGGTAAATCACCGCATCCTTGTACCAGAGTGGATCCTTGATAAAAGTTGTGGCCTTGGGTTTCTTCGCCATTTGAAACTCCTGTTGAATTCGATAAAGCCACTGAGACGCTTGTGGCGAGGGAGCTTGCTCCCGCTGGGTTGCGCAGCAACCCCATTGCAGTTGATCCATTGCACCGCGTTCGCCGGTTTTACGACTGCTTCGCAGCCGAGCGGGAGCAAGCTCCCTCGCCACAGGGAACGCGGTGTCTTCAAGATGTGGTAATTCGCCAAATCCCGAACGGCTGATGCGCCGGGTCGATCCGCATGAACTGGTACTTGCCGTGCCAGGTCCAGCGGTGGCCGTTCATCAAGTCTTCGCCCTGGGTGCTGGCATCGTCGGGCAGGCCCATTTCCCAGAGCGGCAATTCGAAATTCGCTTCCTGCACGTTATGCGGGTCGAGGCTGACCGCCACCAGGATGAAGTTGCTGCCGTCGGCGCTGCGTTTGCCGAAGTACAGAATGTTGTCGTTCCAGGCGTTGTAGATCTTCAGCCCCAGGTGCGTCTGCAATGCCGGGTTCTGCCGGCGGATGCGGTTGAGCTGGGCGATCTCGGCAATGATGTTGCCCGGCGCATTGAAGTCTCGCGGGCGGATCTCGTACTTCTCGGAATTGAGGTATTCCTCTTTCCCCGGAATCGGCGCCGCCTCGCACAGTTCAAACCCCGAATACATGCCCCACAGGCCCGAGCCCATGGTCGCCAGCGCCGCACGGATCAGAAAGCCGGGGCGTCCGGATTCGTGCAGGAACGCCGGGTTGATGTCCGGGGTGTTGACGAAGAAGTTGGGGCGAAAGCATTCACTCCACGGCGACTCGTTCAACTCACTGAAATAAGTCGACAGTTCGTACTTGGTGTTGCGCCAGGTGAAATAGGTGTAGCTCTGGGAGTAACCGACCTTGCCCAGCCGCGCCATCATCGCCGGGGTGGTAAAGGCTTCGGCGAGGAAAATCACTTCGGGGTGCAGCGCCCGCACATCGGCAATCAGCCATTGCCAGAACGGCAGCGGCTTGGTGTGCGGGTTGTCGACGCGAAAGATCTTCACGCCCTCCTCGACCCAACCGACCACGATGTCGCGCAATTCGACCCAGAGGCTGGGGATCGCGTCGGCGGCGTAGAAGTCGACGTTGACGATGTCCTGATATTTCTTCGGCGGGTTCTCGGCGTATTTGATCGTGCCGTCGGGCCGCCAGTTGAACCAGCCCGGATGCTGTTGCAGCCACGGGTGGTCCTGGGAGCACTGGATGGCGAAGTCGAGGGCGATTTCCAGCCCATGCTCCGCCGCTGCGACCACCAGCCGGCGGAAGTCTTCGCGGGTGCCCAACTCGGAATGAATCGCCTCGTGCCCGCCCTCGGCACTGCCGATGGCGTACGGGCTGCCCGGATCTTCGGGGCCGGCGGTCAGGGAATTGTTTGGGCCTTTGCGGTAGCTGCGGCCGATCGGGTGGATCGGCGGGAAGTACAGCACGTCGAAGCCCATGTCCTGGATCATCGGCAGCCGCGAGTGCACGTCGTTAAAGGTGCCGTGGCGGGTGGGATCGTCGGTGATCGAGCGCGGAAACAGCTCGTACCAGCTGGCGAACTGGGCGATTTCCCGTTCGACGTCCAGCGGGTACTCCTGGCTCAGGCTCAGGTAGGCGCGATGGTCGGCCTCGGCCATGAGGTCGGCGCTACGCTGGTGCAAGAACAGCGCGACCTGCTCGGTTTCGAGCAACCCGGACAGTTCATGGTGCAGCCCCGCCAGTTGCTCGCTCAACTCACCGTCACTGCGCTCGCCGGCCTGTTGCACCATCGTGCGGCCTTCCTGCAGCTCCAGACTCACCGGCACGCGGGCGGTGTGTTTCTTTTCCAGTTCATAACAGAAGCTGGCGAACTGATCGATCCAGGCTTCGATGCAGAACACATGACGGCCCTGGCGCTCGACCCGGAACCGGCCCTGCCAGCCGTTGTTGCCCAGTTCAGCCATGGTTTCGCTGTGCCAGGACTCCTCACCCTCGCCGCGCCAGCGGATGCGCACGGCCAGTTTGTCGTGGCCATCGGCAAACACCTTGCTGGTCACCAACACGTCCTGGCCGACCACGGCCTTGACGGCAAACTGCCCGCCATCGAGGGTCGGCATGACGTTTTCAATCGCAATGCGCGGCAGCAATAACGCCTGCGACAGCGGCATGTGCGGGTTGTAACTGAGTTCTGTCGGTTTTTCAGCGATCATCGAGCATCTCTCCTTTACGCCCCAAGGACGCTCTTGTGCCAGATGTTCATCCACATGGGCCGGTCCGTCCCGGAATGAACTCACTTAGGTTCCGAGCGACGGGCGCCGGTAAAAGTTCACGGGGATTTGCCTGAGTATTGGTGGGAATCAAAACCTTCACGCGGTGGTCAACTCACTTAAGCACGACTCACGCCATGTGCAACCAGGAGGCATCAACGATGAGCATTCCGATCCCGGCAGAAACACCTGATCCCAACATCGACAACCCGACGATCCCGCCAACCGAACCGGAGCCGGTGCCCGAACAAGAGCCACCAGGCACCACCCCGCCACCCCGCGAAGACCCGCCGCAGACCATGCCGCCGGTGATCGTCAGCCCCGCGTAAGATCGTTCCCACGCGACTGCGCGACTGTGCGCGACTGATCGTTCCCACGCTCTGCGTGGGAATGCAGCCCGGGACGCTCTGCGTCCCAGTGGAACGCGGAGCGTCCCTTGAGGCATTCCCACGCAGAGCGTGGGAACGATCTTACGGTTCGCGGTTGTTGTTCTTGTCGAGCATCCGCACCACCATCGGCATCACGCTGAAAATCGCCAAGGCCAGCAACGTACTGAGCACCGCCGTCGCCTCGCGGCCCAACCCGGCGGAAACGCCAATGGCCGCAGTCATCCACAAGCCGGCGGCGGTGGTCAGGCCTTTCACGTGACCTTCATCGCCTTCGGTGTTCTTCAGGATGGTCCCGGCACCGAGGAAGCCGATCCCGGCGATCACCCCCTGCACCACCCGGCTCATGGCATCCGCCTGGGAGCCGGACATCTGCGGCACCAGTACAAACAGCGCAGCGCCCAGGGCCACCAACATATGCGTGCGCACCCCGGCAGCCTTGCCCTTGTGCTCGCGCTCGAAACCCAAAATACCGCCCAACACGGCCGCCATCAGCAAACGCACGGTAATGCGCGTCAGTTGTGAAGCGTCGCCAACGTCGGCGAACTCCGCTTGCAGCGTCACCCAAACTTCATGCCACCAGGCATCCATCGCGCAGTCCTTGTGAGAGTTGATAAAGGATGGACCGCGTCGACCATTAATCGGTTGCACAGAACGATGGCCGCCCCCGGCGACCTAAGGTTTTAGTCTCCGCCGAAAAAAGGACAGTCCCATGACCGTACGCATCGAAAGCCAAACCTGCTTTTTCACCACCGAAAACGGCGAAGAAATTCGTCTGTGCCCCGACGTCACCATCATCACCGACTCGGAAAAAGCCATGTCGGCAGTGGAGATCAACGGCCAGCGTATCTACATCACCGAAGCAGAAGCCGACGCATTGACCGTAGCAGGTGCTGTCGACGGTCGTAAGCATCTGAAGGCCACCGACAGTGATTCGGTGATTTGACTGACCCGGATCAACAACGTCCGCAGGCGCCTGGGATAGGCGTTTGCGGCCTGCGTTCGCGGGTGCATCAAGTTGTCGCAGGCATTCGTTCAAATCCCATCTGATCCGCTTTTTATTGCAATACCTGAGTCTGTTATGCAAACAGATCGACGCTCATAGTGCACCGGCCTGATGGAGGCTGATGAGCGAACGACCATGAGCGAGAGAATCCCCGTCCGAACCGTAGAGACCTATGAACCTTCACGCCCAAAGATGAAGGTCAAATCCAGCGACAACCTGATCCACACCCGCAGCTTCACCGGCCTGTACCGCACCTTGCGCATGAGCGGTGCCGGTTTCCTGTTCCTCGCCTTCTTCGGCACGGTGTGGCTGAACTGGGGCGGCCGCCAGGCGGTGCTCTGGGATTTATCCGAAAGCAAATTCCACATTTTTGGCGCGACCTTCTGGCCCCAGGATTTCATCCTGCTGTCGGCGCTGTTGATCATTGCCGCGTTCGGCCTGTTTGCGATCACCGTGTTTGCCGGGCGGGTCTGGTGCGGCTACACCTGCCCCCAAAGCTCCTGGACCTGGATCTTCATGTGGTGCGAGAAGATCACCGAAGGCGAGCGCAACCAGCGGATCAAGCTACAAGCCGCGCCCTGGGGCCTGAACAAGCTGCTACGGCGCTCGGCCAAACACACATTGTGGCTGGCCATCAGCCTGCTCACCGGCCTGACCTTTGTCGGTTACTTCACACCAATCCGCCCCTTGGCCGAAGAACTGCTGACCCTGCAAATGGCCGGGGTCAGTCTGTTCTGGGTGATCTTCTTCACCGGCGCCACCTACATCAACGCCGGTTGGCTGCGTGAAGCGGTGTGCATGCACATGTGCCCGTATGCGCGGTTCCAGAGCGTGATGTTCGACAAGGACACCCTGACCATTTCCTACGACGTGGCCCGTGGCGAAAACCGTGGCCCACGCAAACGCGAGGTGAAACCGGCCGACGTCGGCCTCGGCGACTGCATCGACTGCCAGGTCTGCGTGCAGGTCTGCCCGACCGGCATCGACATCCGCGACGGCTTGCAGATGGAATGCATTGGCTGCGCGGCGTGCATCGACGCCTGCGATTCGATCATGGACAAAATGGGCTACGCTCGCGGGCTGATCAGCTACACCTCCGAACATGAATTGCAGGGTGGCAAGACCCATCTGCTGCGGCCACGGTTGATTGGCTACACGGCGGTGCTGCTGATCATGATCGGCGCGCTGGCCCTGGCGTTGGTGGAACGGCCAATGGTGTCGCTGGACGTCACCAAGGACCGGGGCATGTACCGTGAGAACAGCGAAGGCATGATCGAGAACATCTACAGCCTCAAAGTCATCAACAAGACCCAGCAGCGCCAGGATTACCGTCTGAGCCTGGTGGATGGCGAGGGCTTCCAGCTGCAAGGCAAGACGGAGTTGAGCCTGGCGCCGGGTGAGATTGTCGATGTGCCGCTGTCGGTGGCCATGACCACGGAACGGCCGAGCAGCAGCTCGCAGACCATCAGCTTCAAGATTGTCGACAGCGACGAACCCGACATCTACAGCGTGGCGAAGAGCCGGTTTGTTGCGCCGATGAATCGTTGAGCCGTTAAGATGCCGGCCATTGTCAGGCGCGGTCCATTGTGGCGAGGGAGCTTGCTCCCGCTCGGCTGCGAAGCAGTCGCAAAGATTTTGGGGGCGCTACGCACCCCAGCGGGAGCAAGCTCCCTCGCCACAACTGTGTACACATGAAAAATTTCAAACCGGGTTCTAGATGAAACGCTACGAAAAATTCGCCGATGACATCGCTGAACTGATCCGCTCCGGGGTCCTTGGCCCCGGCCAGCGCGTGCCGTCGGTGCGCTACGCCAGCCAGACCTACGGGGTCAGCCCGTCCACGGTGTTCCAGGCGTATTACCTGCTGGAACGTCGCGGCCTGATCCGGGCCCGGCCGCGCTCCGGTTACTTCGTCAACACCCACGCCCCGAGCCCGTTTTCGGAGCCGGTGATCAGCAGCCAGGTCAACGAGTCCACCGAAGTCGACGTCAGCGAACTGGTGTTCTCGGTCCTCGACTCGATCAAGGACCCGACCACCGTCCCGTTCGGCTCCGCCTTCCCCAGCCCGACCCTGTTCCCGCTGCAACGCCTGTCCCGCTCCCTGGCCAGCGCCGCCCGGGAGATGGACCCGCGCATGGTGGTCACCGACATGTCGCCGGGCAACCCGCAGCTGCGCCGGCAAATCGCCCTGCGTTACATGGTCGGCGGGCTGATGCTGCCCATGGAAGAACTGCTGATCACCAACGGTGCGCTGGAGGCCTTGAACCTGTGCCTGCAAGCCGTCACCGAACCCGGCGACCTGGTGGCCATCGAGGCCCCGGCGTTCTACGCCAGCCTGCAAGTGCTGGAACGCCTGAAGCTCAAAGCGGTGGAAATCCCGGTGCACCCGCGCGACGGCATCGACCTGGGCGTGCTCGCGCAAACCCTGGAGCGCCACCCGATCAAGGCCTGCTGGTGCATGACCAGTTTCCAGAACCCGATGGGCGCGACCATGCCCGAGGCGAAGAAGCAGGAATTGGTGGAATTGTTGCGCAGCCATCAAGTGCCGCTGATCGAGGACGACGTCTACGCCGAACTCTATTACGGCCAGCAAGCGCCGAAACCGGCCAAGGCCTTTGATACCGAAGGCCTGGTGATGCATTGCGGTTCGTTCGCCAAGAGCCTGGCCCCCGGCTACCGCATCGGCTGGGTCGCCGCCGGGCGTTACGCGCAAAAAATCGAACGGCTGAAACTCATGACCTCGCTCTGCGCCTCAATGCCGGCCCAGGCCGCCATCGCCGATTACCTGCAACACGGCGGCTACGACCGTCACCTGCGCAAACTGCGTTACGCTCTGGAAGAACAGCAAAGCGCCATGCTCGCCGCCATCGCCCGCTACTTCCCGGCGCAGACCCGCGTCAGCCAACCGGCCGGCGGCTACTTTTTGTGGCTGGAACTGCCACCGCAGATGGATTCGTTGAAGTTGTTCCAGATGGCGCTGGCCCAAGGCATCAGCATCGCGCCGGGGCCGATCTTTTCACCGACCCAGCGTTTCAGGAATTGCATTCGCCTGAACTACGGCAGCCCGTGGGATGAGGCTTCGGAGAAGGCGATGGAGACGTTGGGGCGGATCGTGCGGTCGTTCTGACAGTGATCGCGTGATCGTTCCCACGCGCCCCGCCTGATCGTTCCCACGCTCTGCGTGGGAATGCCGCCACGGACGCTCCGCGTTCGGCTCTGGATGTGACGCGGAGCGTCACGGGATGCATTCCCACGCAGAGCGTGGGAACGATCAGCGATCAGCGGTTAGCGTCCGCCACCCAAATCCACAAACGTCCCGGTCGCATACGAAGCCTTGTCCGACAACAACCACACAATCGCCTCGGCCACTTCATCCGGCCGCCCACCCCGGGCCATCGGGATGGCCGACTCCAGCTTGCTGACCCGATCCGGATCGCCGCTCAGCGCGTGGAAATCGGTGTAGATAAAACCGGGGCGCACGGCGTTGACACGAATCCCCTCGCCCGCTACTTCCTTCGACAGGCCGATGGTGAAGCTGTCCAGCGCACCTTTTGAGGCGGCGTAATCCACGTACTCGTTGGGCGAGCCCAGGCGCGAAGCGACTGAAGACACATTGACGATGCTGCCACCCTGCCCGCCATGCTTGGGCGACATGCGCAAGATCGCGTGCTTGGCGCAAAGGATCGGCGCCAGGACGTTGGTCTTGAGGGTTTTGAGAATGCGAAATTCGGACATTTCGTCGATCCGGGATTTGTGCCCGACGGTGCCGGCGTTGTTCACCAGGGCGGTGACCCGGCCCAACTCGGTGTCGACGCGGTGGAACAGGGCAACCACTTCGTCTTCGATGCTGACGTCGGCGCGCACGGTAATGGCCTGGGCGCCGAGGGCGCGGACTTGCTCCAGCACATGTTGGGCAGCCTGTTCATCAGCCTGATAGTTGATACAGATCCGGTAGCCCTGTTCCGCGGCCAACAGCGCCGTGGCCGCGCCAATCCCGCGGCTGCCGCCGGTGATGACAATGACTTTTTCCATGCTGATGTTCCCCCGTTTCGAGCTTAAGCAGTCGGGGGCAAGAATAACCGCCATTGGCGGGTTTTGCATGACCTGCATCTATCGGGGTGACGATGCAGATAGGTGGCGAAGTGCTTTTCTGTGGCGAGGGAGCTTGCTCCCGCTGGACTGCGCAGCAGTCCCTGTTTTTGGGGGCCGCTGCGCGGCCCAGCGGGAGCAAGCTCCCTCGCCACAGGTTTCTACCCCACTCCAGGCAGGATCTATCAGCCCGCAGCCAGCTGCTCACCCCGAACAATATCGACCATAAAACGCTCCGCCGGCAGCGGGTGCCCGAGCAGATAACCCTGCAACGAATCACACCCCAACTTCGTCAGAAAGTCCTGCTGCACACCGGTCTCCACGCCTTCCGCCACGATCCGCAAACCCAGCGCCTGGCCCAGCGCCACAATCGCCGAAACGATGGCCGCGTCATCGCTGTCATGCTCCAGATCCCGGACAAAGCCGCGGTCAATCTTCAGCTCGTTAGCCGGCAAACGCTTGAGGTACATCAAGCTCGAATAACCGGTGCCGAAGTCATCAATGGACAAATCGACGCCCATTTCCGACAGTTCCTGCAACACGGTCATGCTCGCATCGGCGTCGCTCATGGCGGTGGTTTCGGTGATTTCCAGGGTCAGGCTGTTGGCCGGCAAATGGTGTGTGGCCAAGGCCTTGGCCACGCTCTGGACCAGGCCGGCGTGGCAGAACTGCAAGGCCGAGAGATTCACTGCGATGCGCCAGTCGGTGTAGCCGAGCACATACCATTCGCGCATCTGCCGGCAGGCTTCGTTGAGCACCCACTCGCCGATAGGAATGATCAGCCCGGTCTTTTCCGCCAGTTCGATGAATTTGTCCGGCAGCAACATGCCCTGGGTCGGGTGCTGCCAGCGCAGCAAGGCCTCGGCGCCGACCGGACGCCCATTGCTGGCGTCGAACTTGGGTTGGTAATACAGACTGAATTGTTGATGTTCCAACGCGGCGCGCAGGTCTTGCAGCAGTTGCAGTTGCTTGCGGGCGTTGCTGTTCATCGAGGCGTCGAAGAAGCTGTGACCGTTTTTGCCTGCGCCCTTGGCGTGGTACATCGCGGCGTCGGCGTTCATCAGCAGTTCCTGGGCGGTCTGGCCATTGCCCGGATACAGCGCGATGCCGACGCTGGCGGAGATCTGCAAGTCATGCTCGGCGACCCGGAACGAGCGCGCGATCAGGCTGACCTGACGCGCCGCCAGGTTCAGTGCATCGTTGGGCTCGCTCAGGCGCACCAGCAGCACGAATTCGTCGCCGCCGATCCGCGCCAACGTGTCCTGGCTGCGCAAGTCTTCGCGCAGTCGCAGGCTGACTTCGCGCAGCAACTGATCGCCCATGTGGTGGCCGAAGGCATCGTTGACCGGTTTGAAGCCGTCCAGATCGATGAACATCAGCGCAAAACAACCGCCCTGCTCTTGCACCTTGGACATGGCCAGGTCGATGCGATCCGCCAGCAACGTGCGGTTCGGCAGGCCGGTCAGGGTGTCGTGCAAGGCCAATTGGGTGAGTTCGCGGTTGGCCTCGGTCAGCGAGCGCGCAAGATCAGCGGTGCGCGCCTCCAGGCGTGCATCGAGAATCGAGGTCAGCAAGGCAATGCTCAACACCGCGAGGGTGGTGATCAGCACCAGGTTGTCCAGGCCTTTACCGCTCAAGCCATTGAGGGCCGCGCTGCAGAAACTGCCGTCCGGAAAACGCGCCGCCGCCATGCCGGTGTAGTGCATGCCGACGATGGCGAAGCCCATGATCACCGCAGCACCGCCACGGATCAGGCCCACGTAAGGCGTGTGCTGGCGCAGGCGGAAGGCAATCCACAACGCTGCGGCGGACGCACCGACGGCAATCAGCAGCGAGGCGCCGAACAGCGTCGGGTCGTAATCGATGCCCGGCACCATCAGCATGGCGGCCATGCCGGTGTAATGCATGGCGCTGATCCCGGCGCCCATCACCAGCGCGCCGAACGCCAGTTGCCAGCCCGGCAGCTTCGGCTGGCTGACCAGCCACAGGGCAAAGCCGCAGGACAGGATGGCAATGACCAGCGACAGCACGGTCAGGCTGAGGTCGTAGCCCAGGTCGATGGGTAATTTGAACGCGAGCATGCCGATGAAATGCATCGACCACACGCCAATGCCCATGGCCACCGCGCCGCCGACGGTCCACAGATGGACAGCGCGGCCCTTGGTGGTGGCGATCCGGCCGGTCAGGTCAAGGGCGGTGTACGAAGCGAGGATCGCCACGCACAGCGAGATGAAAACCAGCGTAGGGGAATAGGTGCCGATGAGCATGGGATTTCTCGTGACTGCCCCTGCGTACTGCATCCTTTCTCGGGGGGCAAAGTCGGCGATTGTACTGAATGCGCGGAAGAACGCACTGACAAAATTATCAAATGGCCATCAAGCCGATGAAACGCTTGTTTGACAGCAAAAATCGGAGTTTCAACGCGATCATTGTGGCGATCTGAAGGTCCGCGTTTGATCGTTCCCACGCTCTGCGTGGGAATGCAGCCACGGACGCTCCGCGTTCGGCTCTGGATGTGACGCAGAGCGTCACGTGATGCATTCCCACGCAGAGCGTGGGAACGATCAGCAACGATCGGTGCGGGTTATTCCTTGTCACTCACCTGAAGCTGCCCATCCCACCCACCGCCCAACGCCGCAATCAACTGCACGCTGGCAATCAACCGGCTCTGCAACACGTTCAACACGCTTTGTTCGTTGTTCAACGCCGTGGCTTGCACCACTACCACGTCCAGATAGGCAATCAAACCGGCCTTGTACTGGTTTTCGGTCAGGCGCAGGGAGTCGCGCGCCGCGTCCAGTGCTTCCTGACGCACCGCCGCTTCGTCTTCGAACACCTTGAGTTGCACCAGGTAGTTTTCCACTTCGCGGAAGCCATCGAGCACGGTCTGGCGGTACTTGGCCACGGTTTCGTCGTAGACCGCTTCGTTGCGGTCGACTTCCGCCGAGCGCGCACCACCGTCGAACAACGGCAAGTCCAGTTTTGGCCCCACCGACCAGAAGCGGTTCGGCAAGCTGATCAGGTTGCTCGATGTACTGCTGCTGTAACCGCCACTGAGGCTCAGGGTCAGGTCCGGGTAGTACGCGGCTTTCGCCACGCCAATTTCGGCGTTGGCGGCAATCACCGAGCGTTCGGCGGAGGCAATGTCCGGGCGGCGTTCAAGCAATTGCGACGGCAGGCTCAGGGGGATTTGCGGCAGTTTCGGAATGTCCTGGGTTTCCGCCAGGTTGAACTGCGCCGGTGGCAGGCCGATCAGCACCGCGATGGCGTTTTCGAACTGCGCCCGTTGCCAGATCAGATCCACCAGATCAGCCTGGGTGCTTTTAAGCTGCGTCTGGGCCTGGGCCACCGCATCGCGCCCGGAGACACCGGCGCGGTACTGGTTCTGGGTCATTTGCAGCGAGCGTTGATACGCCGCGACCGTCGATTCGAGCAAACGCTTCTGCTGGTCGATGACCCGCAACTGCAAATAGTTCTGCACCATTTCCGACTGCTGGCTCAGGCGCATGGCCGCCAGATCGGCGAAGCTCGCCTGAGCGCTGGCCGTGTCGGCTTCCAGCCCGCGGCGCAACTTGCCCCAGATATCCGCTTCCCAACTGACGCCCAATTCGGTGGTGTAGGTATTGCGAATCCCGCTGGCGGAACTGCTCAGGCTGGAACTGCTGCTGCCGGCACCCTGACTGGAACGGGTTTTGCCTGCGCTCAAGTCGACGGTCGGGTAAAACGCCGCACGGGCGCTTTTCACCAAGGCCTGGGACTGGCGATAGCGGGCCTCGGCCTGGGCGACGGTCTGGTTGGCATTGTTGAGTTGTTCCACCAGGCCATTGAGCTGGCGGTCACCGTACAACTCCCACCAGGCGCCACGGGCCAGGGCATCGCTGGGGCTGGCCTGACGCCAGCCCTCGGCTTCCTTGTACTGCGCAATCTCGGCCGTGTGCGGGCGCTGATAATCCGGGCCGACGGCGCAGGCGCTGACCAGGGCCATGCACAGCGCCAGGCTCAACAAGCGCGAGCCCCGGGCCAGGGCAATCGGTGCAGCCAGAGTGATAAGCGAACGGTCAGTCATAGCGGAGTTTCCAGAGCTGCATCGGTACGTATCCCACGCCATTTATTGAAACGATGGCGCAGTTTGTCGAGGTAGAGGTAAACCACCGGGGTGGTGTAGAGGGTCAGCACCTGGCTGAAGATCAGCCCGCCGATGATGGTCAGGCCCAGCGGCTGGCGCATTTCCGCGCCCTCGGCACGACTGAGCAGCAACGGCAGCGCGCCGAGGATCGCCGCCAGCGTGGTCATCAGAATCGGCCGCAGCCGTTGCAGACAGGCGCTGCGAATCGAATCCAGCGGCGTCATGCCCTGATGCCGCTCCAACTGCAACGCCAAGTCGATCATCAGGATCGCGTTTTTCTTCACCACGCCGATCAGCAGGAACAGCCCCAACAGCGAGATCAGGCTGAACTCCCCGCCCAAGGCATAGATCGACAACAAGGCGCCGACCCCGGCCGAAGGCAAGGTCGACAGAATGGTCAGCGGGTGAATGTAGCTTTCATACAACACGCCCAACACCAGATACACCGCCACCAACGCGCCGAGAATCATGAACGGCTGACTCTTCTGGGTCGCGGCAAAGGCGTCGGCGGTGCCGGCCATTTTCACGATCACGTCTTCCGGCATGCCGAGCTTGGCAATCGCCCGCTCGATGGCCGCCGTGCCCTGCTCCACCGTGACCCCTTCGGCCATGTCGAACGAAATGCTCTCGGAGGCGAACTGGCCTTCGTGACTGACCCGGTCGTCTTCCAGGCTGTTTTCGTAGTGGGCAATGGTCGACAGCGGAATCCGCGCGCCATCGGCGGTGATCACCTGCACCTGCTTGAGGGTGATCGGGTCCTGGGCGTATTTCGGATTGACCTCCATCACCACCTGATACTGGTTGAGGCTGTCGTAGATCGTCGAAATCTGCCGCTGGCTGTAGGCGTTGTTCAACACGGCGGTGACCATGTCCATGTCCACCCCCAGGCGTTTGGCCTGATCGCGGTCGACGATCAGCGTCACCTGTTGCGCGCCGCGTCCCTCGCGAGCATCAATCGCCGTCAGCTCAGGCAAGGCCCGCAGCGCGGTGACGACTTTCGGGTACCACTCGCGCAACGAACCCAGATCGGCGCTTTGCAGGATGTAGGAATATTGCGAAGTGGTCTGCTCACGCCCGCCGCCAAATTGCAGGTCCTGATCCGCCATCAACATCAACTGCGCGCCGGCGACCTTGGGCATTTCCTTGCGCAGGCGTTCGATCACCTTCTGCGCGGAAATATTGCGCTCCTTGATCGGTTTCAGGCGCACCAGCATAAAGGCGTTGTTGGTGCCGTTGGTGCCGCCGATGAACCCGGCCACGCTCTGCACCGCATCGTCCTTGAGCACGGCACGGCGGAAGACTTCCATCTTCGGCTGCATCACGCTGAACGACAGGCCGTCGTCGCCGCGCACAAAACCGATCAACTGCCCGGTGTCCTGCTGCGGCATGAAGGTTTTCGGCACCACCACGTACAGCGCAACGTTGACGCCGATGGTCACGATCAGGCTGAGCAAGGTCAGGCGGCGGTGACGCAGCACCCAATCGAGGCTGGTGGCGTACTTGCCGACCATCCAGTCGTTGGCACGCTGGCTCCAGCGTTGCAGACGGTTTTCCTGGCCCGGCGTATGCGGCTTGAGCCAACGGGCGCACAGCATCGGCGTCAGGGTCAACGACACGATCAGCGAGACGACGATGGACGCCGCCAGGGTGATGGAAAACTCGCGGAACAGGCTCTCGATGATCCCGCCCATAAACAGGATCGACAGGAACACCGCCACCAGCGACACGTTCATCGACAGCAAGGTGAACCCGACTTCCTGGGCCCCGAGGTACGCCGCTTTCATCGGCGGCACGCCTTTGTCGATGTGCCGGGAAATGTTCTCCAGCACCACGATGGCGTCGTCCACCACCAGCCCGGTGGCGAGGATCAGCGCCATCAGCGACAGGTTGTTCAGGGAAAACCCGTAGAGGTACATCACCGCGAAGGTGCCGACCAGCGACACAGGCACCGCCAGCGTCGGAATCAGCGAGGCGCGGAAGTTACCGAGGAACAGGAACACCACCAGAATCACCAGCGCCACGGCGATCAGCAGGGTCATTTCCGCTTCATGCAACGTCGCCTTGATCACCGGCGAGCGGTCCATGGCCAGGTTCAACTTGACGCTGGCCGGCAACACCGCCTGCAACGCCGGCAACTGTGCCTTGATCTCGTTGACCGTTTCGATGATGTTGGCGCCGGCCTGGCGGTTGATCACCAGCAGCACCGCCGCATCATTGTTGAAGAAACCGCTGTTGTAGCGGTCCTCGACGCCGTCGCTGACCGTGGCCACATCCTTCAGGCGCAGGGCCGCGCCGTTGTTGTAGTGGATGATCAGCGACTCGTAGTCCTTGGCCTTTTCCAGTTGATCGTTGGCCTGCACCTGCCACAGACGCTGGTCGTCCTCGACCGAACCTTTCGGCCGGCGCACGTTGGCGTTGGCGATGGTGTTGCGCACATCGTCCAGGGCCACGCCGTACTGGTTCAGCGCCTGGGGTTCGAGTTCGATGCGCACCGCTGGCAGCGAGCTGCCGCCGATCTGCACTTCGCCCACGCCCTGCACCTGGGACAGGCTCTGGGACAGGATCGTCGAGGCCAAGTCGTAGAGCTGGCCTTTTTCCAGCACATCCGAGGTCAGGGACAAGACCATGATCGGCGCTTGCGACGGGTTGACCTTCTTATAGGTCGGCATGCTGCGCATCCCGCTGGGCAGCAGGTTGCGCGAGGCGTTGATCGCCGCTTGCACTTCCCGCGCCGCACCGTTGATGTCGCGGTCGAGGTCGAACTGCAAAATCACCCGGGTCGAGCCCTGGCTGGAACGACTGCTCATGGTGTTGACCCCGGCGATGGCGCCGAAGGAACGTTCCAGCGGCGTGGCCACGGTCGAAGCCATTACCTCCGGGCTGGCACCGGGCAGGCTGGCCTGGACCACGATCACCGGGAAGTCCATCTGCGGCAGCGGCGACACCGGCAACAGGCCGAAACTTACGCCGCCCAGCAGCATGATCGCCAACGAAAGCAGCATGGTTGCCACGGGACGTTTGATGAACGGTCCTGAGAGATTCATGGACGACAGCTCCAAGCTTCAAGCCATAAGCTGCAAGAGAAAAGCAGGCCGTGCGCAGGCTTTAACTTGCCGCTTGCCGCTTGAAACTTGCAGCTGACCGGCGTCATACCACCACCTCTTTCGACTCGGTCTTGCCAAAGCGGCGTCCCAACCGATCGAAATACAGGTAAATAACCGGCGTTGTGAACAGCGTTAGCACCTGACTCACCAGCAGCCCACCAACCATCACCAGACCCAATGGCTGACGCAATTCAGCACCCGACCCGGTGGCCAGCATCAACGGCACCGCGCCGAACAACGCGGCCAGGGTGGTCATCAGGATTGGCCGGAACCGCAGCAACGCCGCTTGATAGATCGCCTGCTCCGGCGCCATGCCCTGATTGCGCTCAGCGTCGAGGGCGAAGTCGATCATCATGATCGCGTTCTTTTTCACGATGCCGATCAGCAGGATGATGCCGATGATCGCGATCATCCCCAGGTCGTTGCCGGTCAGCAGCAGCGCCAGCAATGCACCGACCGCCGCCGAGGGCAAGGTCGAGAGGATGGTGATCGGGTGGATGTAGCTCTCGTAGAGCACGCCGAGCACGATGTACATGGTCACCACCGCCGCCAGGATCAGCAGCAAAGTGCTCGACAGCGACGCCTGGAACGCTTCGGCCGCGCCCTGGAACTGGGTCTGCACGCCAATCGGCATGCCGATGTCCTTCTGCACCTGGTCGATAACGTCCACCGCATGCCCCAGCGCCACGCCGGGCGCCAGGTTGAACGACATCATCACCGCCGGGAACTGGCCGATGTGGGTGATCGCCAATTGCGTCTGGCGTTGTTCGACATGGGCGAGACTGGACAGGCGCACCTGACCGCCATCGGTGGTCTTGACGTGAATCTGGTTCAGCGCGTCCGGGCCGATTTTCTCGCCAGACTGGGATTGCAGGACCACGCGATACTGGCTGGCCTGGGTGTAAATCGTGGAAATCTGCCGCTGGCCGAAGGCGTCGTACAGCGCATCGGTGATGTTCGACACCGACACCCCGACCCGGGACGCCGCATCGCGGTCGATCACCAGGTACACCTGCAACCCCTTGTCTTGCAGATCGCTGGCGACGTCGGTCAATTCCGGGCGCTGGGCCAGGGCTTGGACCAGACGGCTGCTCCACAGGCTGAGCAACTCCGAGTCCGGCGACGACATGCTGAACTGGTACTGCGTGCGGCTGACCCGGTCCTCGATGGTCAGGTCTTGCACCGGTTGCATGAACAGGCGAATGCCGACCAGTTTGTCCACTTCCGGTTGCAGTCGGGCAATGATCTTGGTCGCACTGAGGTCCCGGGCGTTGTGGGGCTTGAGGTTGATCAGCATGCGACCGCTGTTGAGCGTCGAGTTGTCACCGTCTACGCCGATGTAGGACGACAGGCTTTCCACCGATGGATCGGCCAGGATGACTTTGGCCAGTTCCTGCTGGCGCTCGCTCATCGCCGCAAAGGAAATCGACTGCGGCGCCTCGGAAATGCCCTGGATCACCCCGGTGTCCTGCACCGGGAAGAAGCCCTTGGGCACCACCATATAAAGGAACACGGTCAGGCCGAGGGTGGCGATGGCGACCAGCAAGGTCAGCGGCTGGTGCTTGAGCACCCACTGCAATTTGCGCCCGTAGGCGGCGATCATCCAGTCGATGGTCGCGCCGCTGGCCCGGTAGAAACGGCCCTGTTCTTCTTCCTTCGGTTCCCGCTTGAGCAGCCGCGCGCACATCATCGGCGTCAGGGTCAGGGACACCACGAGGGAAATCAGGATCGCCACCGCCAACGTGATCGCGAACTCGCGGAACAGGCGCCCGACCACGTCGGCCATGAACAGCAGCGGGATCAGTACCGCAATCAGCGACAGGGTCAGGGAAATCAGGGTGAAACCGATCTGCTTGGCGCCCTTGAGTGCCGCTTGCAGAGGACTGTCGCCCTCCTCGATGTATCGGGAAATGTTCTCCAGCATCACGATGGCATCGTCCACCACAAAACCGGTGGCGATGGTCAGGGCCATCAGGGTCAGGTTGTTGACCGAGAACCCCGCGAGGTACATCACGCCAAACGTGCCGATCAGCGACAGCGGCACGGCCACCGACGGAATGATGGTCGCGCTGGCGCGGCGCAGGAACAGGAACGTCACCATCACCACCAGGGCGATGGCGATCAGCAGTTCGTGTTGCACGTCCGTCACGGAAGCGCGGATGGTCTGGGTGCGGTCGGTCAGGACGGTGACTTCAAGACCCGCCGGCAGGTTGTCGGTGATGCTCGGCAGCAACGCCTTGATCCGGTCCACCACCTCGATGACATTGGCCCCGGGCTGGCGCTGGATGTTCAGCAGCACGGCCTGGTTTTCATTGGCCCACGCGGCAAGGCGTTCGTTCTCGGCGCCATCAACGATTTCCGCCACGTCCTTGAGCCGCAACGGCGCGCCGTTGGCGTAGGCCAGGATCAGGTTGGCGTAGTCCTTGGGCGAGGTCAGTTGGTCGTTGGCGTCGAGCATCGACACCCGGGTCGGGCCGTCGAAGTTGCCCTTGGGCTGGTTGACGTTGGATGCACCGACAAGGGTGCGTACGTCCGACAGGTTCAAGCCATTGGCCGCCAGGGCCTCGGGGTTGACCTTGATTCGCACCGCCTGACGCTGGCCGCCGGCGATGCTGACCATGCCGACGCCGCTGATCTGGGCGATTTTCTGCGCCATGCGGGTATCGACCAAGTCATTGAGCTTGGGCAACAGCATGGTTTTGGAGGTGATGGCGAGGGTCAGCACCGGGGTGTCCGCCGGGTTGACCTTGTTGTACACCGGCGGTGCCGGCAGGTCCTTGGGCAGCAGGTTGGTCGCGGCGTTGATCGCGGCTTGCACCTGTTGCTCGGCGACATCCATGTTGATGTCGAGGCTGAAGCGCAGGGTCAGTACCGAGGCGCCGCCCGAGCTGGTGGAGGCCATTTGCGTCAGGCCCGGCATTTGCCCGAACTGGCGCTCAAGGGGCGCAGTTACGGCGCTGGTCATCACGTCCGGGCTGGCGCCGGGATAGAGGGTCATGACGCGGATGGTCGGGTAATCGACCTGGGGCAACGCCGACACCGGCAGCAACCGGTAAGCGATGATGCCGGCCAGGATAATGGCGAGCATGCTCAGGGTCGTGGCGACCGGGCGAAGGATGAACAGCCGCGAGATGTTCATGCGCCCTTCTTCACCTTGTCATTGGCGGTCGCTTCAGTGGTTTTCGCCGCGGATTTGCCTTGCAGGTGTTCGGTCGGGGTAGTCGGCACATCCTGGCTGTCGTTGACCACTTCCACTTCACTGCCTTCCTTGAGGCGGTCGGTGCCTTCCAGGACCACGCGATCACCGACGGCCAGGCCTTCGGTGATGACGGTGTTGTCACCGTCGCTGGCGCCGACTTTCAGTTGACGAATCTTGACCTTGTTGTCCCCGTCCATGGCGTAGACGAAGGTGCCGTTGGTGCCGAACTGGATCGCCGCCGAGGGCGCGAGCACCACGTCTTTGAGGGTGTCGGCCAGCAGGTGCACGTTGACGAACTGATTGGGGAACAACGCTTGATCGCGGTTATCGTAGCGGGCCTTGAATTTCAGGGTACCGGTGGTGACGTCGATCTGGTTGTCCAGGCTCTGCAGTACGCCGCTGGCCTGGATTTTCATGTCGCCACGGTCCCACGCTTCGACCGGCAATTTGGCGCCGGAGTGGTAACGGGCGAGCACGGTGTCGAGGCTGTTTTCCGGCAGGGTGAAAACGACGCTGATCGGTTGGGTCTGGGTGATGATCGCCAGCGCGGTGGTGTCGTTGGCGGCGACGAGGTTGCCGACGTCGAGCTGACGCAAGCCGACACGCCCGGTGATCGGCGCGCGGATCTTGGTGAATTCGAGATTGAGCTTGGCGTCGTTGACCGCTGCCTGGTTGGTCTTGACCGTGCCCAGGTATTGGCCGACCAGTGCTTCGGCGGTGTCGAGGGTCTGCTTGGCGATGCTGTCTTCTTTAAACAGACCGCGATAGCGCTCGACGTCGACCTGAGCGTTTTTCAATTGCGCCTGGTTTTGCAGCAAGGTGCCTTCGGCCTGAAGCAAGGCGTTCTGGTAAGGACGCGGGTCGATCTCGGCCAGCAAGTCCCCGGCCTTGACCATCTGCCCTTCCTCGAAGGCAATCTTCATCAACTCGCCGGCCACGCGGCTGCGAACATTGATGGTGTTGAGCGCCGTGACCGTGCCCAGCGCCTTGTAATACAGCGGGAAGTCACCCTTGACCGCCGGGGCCACCCGCACCGGGATCGGCCCGGTCGCGCCGCCAAAGCCCGGACGCATGCCCCCGGACTTGCCCGTATGCCCGGCAACGGCTTTCGGCTTTTCGCCCGTTTTATGCTCGGTGCCGGCAGGCCAGAACTTCCAGCACACAGCAGCGACGACCAACAGGACAAGCAGGCCGAACAGCCAGCGACGGGGACTACGGGAGGAGGATTGCATTGAATGATCAACCATGGGCGCGGGGGCTTCTTTTACAGGAGGCTGAACGATAAGCACTGGCGAGCGTTAAGCAAAGCGGCTTTACCGGCAATTTACCTTCGGCTTACGTAACAGGAGGTTTTGCTAAGACACTGAAGCACAAATGAAAACGGCCTGGACAGAGCCAGGCCGTTAACAATTGTAAAACCTTACTTGAGAACGGCGAGGGCCGCTTCGTAGTTAGGCTCTTCAGCGATTTCTTTAACCAGCTCGCTGTACAGCACGTTGTCGTTTTCATCCAGCACCACGACAGCGCGAGCGGTCAGGCCTTTGAGCGGGCCGTCAGCAATGGCCACGCCGTAGTTTTCGATGAACTCGGCGCCACGCAGGGTCGACAGGTTCTGTACGTTTTCCAGGCCTTCGGCGCCGCAGAAGCGGGCCTGGGCGAACGGCAGGTCAGCGGAGATGCACAGCACGACAGTGTTGGCGACGTCGTTGGCCTGGGCGTTGAACTTGCGAACCGAAGTGGCGCAGGTCGGGGTGTCGACGCTTGGGAAGATGTTCAGCACTTTACGCTTGCCGGCGAAGCTCGCCAGGGTCACGTCCGACAGATTGCCGGCGACCAGGGAAAAGGCTGGCGCCTTGGAACCGGCTTGTGGCAGTTGGCCGTTGACTTGAACCGGGTTGCCTTTAAGAGTGACTTGAGCCATGAACGGAGTCCTTCTGGAGGTGTTGTTGGAAATCTGAAGAGGCCGAAGTTAACCACGAAATGGCCCGACGACCTATGCCCGGATACAAATTGTGATGTGCCAGCGCACAAATTGGATACACCACATACAAGCGACACAAAAACCCTGTAGGAGCGAGGCTTGCCCGCGAAGGCCACACTGCGGTGTATCAGGCAGACCGCATCATCGTTCTTCGCGGGCAAGCCTCGCTCCTACAGGTCTGTGTTCAGGCCAGCAACCGCAGCCTATTGCGATGCCGCGCCGCCAATGGCCGCCAGGTCGGTATATAGCGTACCGCCCTCTCCCGCCGCCACCCGGTGTTCATGACGAAAGGCAGCCAGCATCTCCTACGCTAAAAAGACGGCTTTTTTTCAGCCGCACTGTCGATTCAGCAAATGGCCATTCGACTAGCCAGTGAAGCACTCACATCCAGCGGAGATAACACCATGCAATTCATGATCATTGTCAAAGCCAGCCCGGATTCCGAGGCCGGCGTGATGCCCACCGAAGAACTGCTGACCGCGATGGGCAACTACAACGAGGAACTGGCCAAGGCCGGCATTCTCCTTTCGTGCGATGGCTTGCAACCCAGCAGCAAAGGCGCCCGCGTGCGTTTCTCCGGGGACAAACGCACGGTGATCGATGGCCCGTTCGCCGAAACCAAGGAGCTGATCGCCGGTTATTGGCTCTGGGAAGTGAAATCGAAAGAAGAAGCCATCGAATGGGTCAAACGCTGCCCGAACCCGATGCCAGGAACGGACGCCGAGATCGAGATTCGCCCGGTGTACTCGGCCGAGGATTTCGGCCCCGAGTTCACGCCGCAGTTGCGTGAGCAGGAAGAACGAATCCGTGCGCAGGCGAAAAACAGCTGAATCGATGTCCTGGCGGGCACAGCCAGTGTGCCCGCCTCCGCCTGAAAAACTTCACGTCCCACATCAAACCCCGCCGCCAACCTACTGTTTCGCATTAACTTTTTAGTACACAGAAAAAACGCCAATTCGCTCACAAAACCAAAGAATTAACCCCTTGGACTGGATAACCCGCGGTTAGCTGCTAGCTTCAAAAGACGTGTCCTGCAGGCTTGATTAGGAAAAAGACTACGCAGTAAAGGCCAAAAAATATGGCCGAGTTCGTCCACTGAGCCACCAAGGAACCGGGGAATCATGTCGAAAATCCAGGGAACCCACGCCTTTTTATCGGGGGCACTCCTGGCGTCTGCCTTTTGTGCGCACGCCGATAACGCCGAGGAAGCCAATAAAAGCAACAACCCGCTGAATCTGGCGCCGGGCGCCAATCTGCAGGACTACTACACGCCCAAACTCTACGACACCAACGTCCACACCAACGACGCCTTGCTGCGCGGCACCTTGCCGGTGGCCCCCAACGATTTCATCGGCGTCCCGCAATTGCTGCGCGCGACCTTGCCGATCAGCACCCGCCCCGACCCGCACAACGGCTACAGCACCGGCATCGGTGACCTGAACCTGTTCGATATCTTCCTGCTCAAGACCGACGGCGTGCAGCTGGGCATCGGCCCGCAAATCACGGCGCCGACCGCCGAGCAGGATGAATTGGGCACCGGCAAGTGGCAGGCCGGCCTCGCCGCGATTGCCATCGACTCGTCACCCCGGGGCCTGCTGGGTGCGCTGGTGCAATATCAAAGTTCGTTCGCCGGCGACCATGATCGCGCCCACGTCGAAACCGCGACCCTGCAGCCGTTCATCATCCATAACCTGCCCAAGGGCTGGTACCTGCGCTCCACCGGCACCTGGACCTTCGACCTGAAGAACGACACCCATTACATCCCCATCGGTTTCGGTGGCGGCAAAGTCTGGAAATCCGGGACCAACATTTTCAACGCCTTCGTTGAACCCCAGTGGATAGTCGAGCGTAAAGGCGATGGCTTGCCGCAATTCACGCTGTTCGCCGGGATCAACGTCACCTTCGGCAAATAAGGATTTTGATATGCATATTGCACTGCGTGCGGCGGGTTTCAGCGTCATGGCGATGTTCGTCAGTTGCGGCGTGGGCGCCCAGGCGCACGCCCAGGGCCTCGACACCCGTATCGGCGACGTGGCCATGGAAGGCGAACTGCCGGCCCATGAATCCATCGCCAAGCTTTACGCCGAGCTGGATTTCCAGCAGGCGACCCAGAGTTACCTGTGGGCCTTGCCGCTGGTGTCCTACGCCCAATGGCAGGAAGAGTTTCGCGACAAGCTCGGCGCCCACAGCGGCGACCTGATGGTGCTCAACAGTTACGAAGACAAGCTCGGCGTGATCACCGCCAACGCCACCACGCCGTACATCCTCGGCTTCGTCGACCTGAATGAAACCGGGCCACTGGTGATTGAACTGCCACCCGGCCCGACGGCGGGCGGCATCGGTGATTTCTGGCAACGGGCAATCATCGACATGGGCCAGACCGGCCCGGACAAAGGCAAGGGCGGCAAGTACCTGGTGCTGCCACCGGGCGCCGAGCCACCGGCCGACGCGGGCAAGTATTACTTGGCCAAGTCGGAAACCATGAACGTGCTGGTGGGTTTCCGCGTACTCGACCCGGACCCGGCGAAAGGCAAGGCGCTGGTCGAACAATTCAAGATGTACCCCTACGCCAAGCGTGCAGAACCGGGCAAGACCCAACTGCTCTCCCCCGGCGGCAAAGCCTGGTCCGGCACCCAGCCACGGGGCATGGCGTACTGGGAGCGGCTGCACCAGATCATCCAGAAAGAACCGGTCAACGAACGCGACCGTTTCTACATGGCCATGCTCGCCAGCCTGGGGATCGAGAAGGACAAGCCGTTCAACCCCAACGACCATCAGCGCAAGGCTCTGGAACAAGGTGCGCAGGTCGGCGAGCTGATCGCCAAGGCCAACACCTTCGCCAAGCGTTTCCCGGATGCGCAGTACTGGAAAGACCGGCAGTGGGACACCGTGCTCAACATCGCCGAGCCGTCGCAGCGCGTTGCCTACTACGACCAGTTGTGGGAACGCAGCGCCTGGTTCTACGAAGCGGTGACCAACACCAAAGGCATGGTTTCGAAAACCCCGGGCCTGGGCCAGACCTACCTCGGCGCCTACACCGACGCCAAGGGCAACTGGCTCGACGGCGGCAAGAGCTATCGCTTGCACGTCGGCGCCAACCCGCCGGCCAAGCAGTTCTGGTCGATGACCGTGTACGACATCGACAGCCGTTGCCTGATTGATAACCCGCAACGCAAGGCCGACCTGTCGTCCCGCCAAGACCTGAAAAAGAATGCCGACGGTTCGGTGGACCTGTACTTCGGCCCGACCGCGCCCAAGGGTTTCGAGAACAACTGGGTGCAAACCCTGCCGGGCAAACACTGGTTCAGTTACTTCCGTTTGTATGCGCCGACCGAAGCCTATTTCGACAAGAGCTGGAAGCTTGATGACATTGCGGCGGTGGAATGACGCCGTCGGACAGATGTACGGCGAACCCAAAACCTGTGGCAGACCTTACTTTGAAAGGACACCCCATGCAGCTTGAAAAAGCCCCCCGCCTGATACTCGCCAGCCTCTCAATCCTGCTGAGTGGCAGCGCCTGGGCCAACTTCACCGCCACCCCGGAAGAAGCCCGGGGCATCGCCAAGGAAGCCTATCTGTACGGCTTCCCGGTGGTGGAGATGTACAAGACCCTCTACACCCAGGCCGTGGACACCAGGAGTGCGAATTTCAAGGCACCGTTCAACCACATCGGCAACACCGCCAAGGCCTTCACCGCCAAGGACACCGCGTTTGTCACGCCCAATGCCGACACGCCCTACTCGTTCATCTGGATGGACCTGCGCGCCGAACCGCTGGTGCTGACCCTGCCGCCGATTGAGGAGCATCGCTATTACTCCGTGCAACTGATCGACGCCTATACCCAGAACTTCGCTTACCTGGGCACCCGCAGCACCGGCAACAACGGCGGGCATTTCATGATTGCCGGGCCGAACTGGCAGGGCCAGCAACCGGTGGAAATGGATCGCCTGGTGCGCAGCGAAAGCAACATTGCCTATGCGCTGTACCGCACGCAGTTGTTCGACGAGAAAGACCTGGCCAAGGTCAAGCAGATCCAGAAAGGCTACAAGGTCGAAACCCTGAGCCATTACGTCAAACACAAAGCCCCGCCCGCCGCAAAGAAAGTCGCCTGGCCCAAGCCCACGCCGACCATGAGCGACACCCCGGACCTGTTCCGTTACCTGAATTTCATGCTCGCCTTCGCTCCGGCCCAGGACGCGGAAAAAGACCTGTTGGCGCGCTTTGCGAAAATCGGCATCGAGGCCGGCAAACCCTTCGTCCTGACAGACTTCACCGACGATCAACGCCAGGCCCTGGAAGACGGCATCAGCGACGCCAAGGCTGAATTCGCCGAGTTCAAGAAAACCAGGGTCGACACCCACGAGGTCACCAGCGGCGATTTCTTCGGCACCCGCGATCACCTCAACGGCAACTACTTGTATCGCTACGCCGGCGCCAACATGGGGATCTTCGGCAACTCCGCGGAAGAGGCGAACTACATCGGATATTTCGTCGACAAGGACGGCCAACCGGTGGACGCCTCGAAACACGACTACACCCTGCATTTCGACAAGGGTGCCCTGCCCCCGGCTGATGCGTTCTGGTCCCTGACCATGTACGACGGCAAGAACAAATTGCTGGTAGCCAACCCGTTGAACCGCTACCTGATCAACTCGCGAATGCTGCCCCACCTCAAGCTCGATGCCGACGGTGGCTTGACCCTGTACGTACAGCAAAAGGCACCGGCCCAGGACCTTCAAAGCAATTGGCTGCCTGCACCAAACGGGCCGTTCTATGGGGTTTTGCGCCTGTACCTGCCAAAACCGGAAGTCGCCAGCGGCCAGTGGAAAATGCCGCTGCTGAATAAAGTCGGGCCCTAAGAAATGAGCCGCGGCCCACAACATTGCAGGAGCAAACGCATGCGCGTGATGACACCCCGACAAGGCATGACGGCGCTGACGCTGGCCATGACGCCGCTGCTGAGCCAGGCCGACAACGCCCGCGACTGGCAGAACCTGCCCACCGACCTGAACATGGTGTTCGGCTATTACAACCGCATCGACACCAACACGCCGATCGACACCGCGCTGCCGATTGATGGCCTGTCCCTGGACGCCAACCTGTACATCGCCCGTTACGCCCGCTCGTTCGCGGTGGACGGGCGCAACAGTGCGATCCAGATCCTGCAACCCTACGCCGACATTTCCGCCTCGTTCGACAACGCGCAGTTCTTCGATGGCACCAAGCATAACGGCGGCATGGCCGACACTCAGTTTGTGCTGGTGCACAACCTGTTCGGCGGCCCGGCGCTGACCAAGGAAGAGTTCGCCAACTGGACCCCGGAAACCTTCCTCACCGGCGCGCTGTGGATCACCGCCCCGACCGGGGATTACGACAAGGACCGGATCATCAACATCGGCTCCAACCGCTGGGCCTTCAAGCCGGAAATCGCCTTCGGTACGCCCATCGGCCCGACCTGGCTGGAATTCAACACCTACGTGTCGATGTACGGCGACAACGACGACTATCACGGCAACGGCAAGCTTGAGCAAAAACCGCTTTACGCCATCGAAACCCACTACAGCTACACCCTCAACCGCGCGCTGTGGGCCTCGTTGGACGCCACCTATAACCGTGGCGGCGAAACCAAAATCAACGGCGACTGGCAGGACAACAAACAGGAAAACGGCCTGTTCGGCGCCAGCGTCGGCTTCATGTTGTCGCCGCAGTTCGGCGGGTTGATCGCTTACTCCGACACGGTGTCGGAGCGCACCGGTTCACCGGACGTCAACACCTGGACCTTGCGTTTGCAGTACGCCTGGTAACGGAGCGCCGCTGGAAATTCCGTTTGTCATTCATCCCGGTCATTCCGACCTTTATGTTTTAAGCGAGGGATTGTCCCTATGACCGCACTCACTGATCTCAACGCCCTGCAAGCCAGCATCGCCGAATCCGTCCTTGGTCAGGATCAAGTGATTCGGCAGATCCTGCTCGGTCTGTTAGCCAACGGCCATTTGCTTTTGGAAAGCCTGCCCGGCCTGGCCAAGACCCGCACGGTCAAGGCCCTGGCCAAGCACCTGGACGCAAAGATGAGCCGCATCCAGTTCACCCCGGACTTGCTGCCGTCGGACATCACCGGCGCCGAGGTGCTGCATCAAGTGGCAGGCCAGAACGAAATCCGCTTCCAGCCCGGGCCGCTGTTCGGCAATTTGATCCTGGCCGATGAAATCAACCGCGCCCCGGCCAAGGTGCAAGCGGCGTTGCTCGAAGCCATGGAAGAACGGCAAATCACCGTGGCCGGCAACAGCCATGTGCTGCCGGAACTGTTCATCGTAGTCGCGACGCAAAACCCGATCGAGCAGGAAGGCACCTACCCACTGCCCGAAGCGCAGATGGACCGTTTTCTGATGAAAGTGCTGCTGGATTACCCGAGTGCGGAGAACGAGAGCCAGGTGCTGCGGCTGTTGCGCGATGAGGAGTTTGCATTGGGCGCCAAGACCGCCCCGGTGCCGGGCTTTGCGCTGTCCCAGGAGGTGATTTTTGCCGCGCGCCGTGAGGTCAGCGGCATTCACGTGTCGCCGGCCATCGACACTTACCTGATCGACCTGATCAACGCCACCCGCCACCCGGCGGATTACGACGCCGACCTCGGCCGCTGGATCGCCATTGGCGCCAGCCCCCGGGGCGGCATCGGCCTGGACCGTTGTGCCCGCGCCGATGCGTGGTTGCAGGGGCAGGATTTTGTCTCGCCTGACAACGTGCGCGCCGTGGTGCACCCGGTGCTGCGTCATCGCCTGCAACTGAGTTACGACGCGGTGGCTGACGGCGTGACGGCGGATCAGGTGCTCGACCGCTTGCTCGATAAAGTGGCGATTCCAGCCTGAGGTTGAAAATGAAGCGTGCCGACGGGCTGGTCTATGTCTCTCTCGCGCAGTTGATGGCGCTGGAGTTCAAGGCCCGTGACCTGAGTTTCCTCGCCCGCCAGCCTCAGGGCAGCATCCTCGCCGGCAACCATGCCTCGCGCCTGCGTGGCCGGGGCTTGAATTTCGATGAACTGCGTCGCTACCAGCCGGGGGATGACTTGCGTCACCTCGACTGGCGCGCGTCCCTGCGCACCGGCAAACCGGTGGTGCGCACCTTTACCGAAGAGCGCGACCGCCCGGCGTTGATTCTGGTGGATCAGCGCATGTCGATGTTCTTTGGCTCGCAACACTGCTTCAAATCGGCCCTTGCTGCCGAGCTTGGCGCGCTGGCGGCGTGGATGGTGTTCAACGCCGGTGACCGGGTGGGCGGGCTGGTGTTCAACGATCAACGCATCGACAGCGTCGCCCCACTGCGCAGCCGCAAACGGCTCGAAGCGCTGTGCAGCCGCATCGCCCGGCAGAATCAGGAACTGAACGCCGGCAACCCGGACGCTGAAGATGAAGATCAGCTCGACAAGGTGTTGCAGCATTGTCTGGCGGTGGCGGGTCACGATCATTTGATCTGCATCGTCAGCGACTTTGCCGGGGCCGGTGAACGCACCCTGAAGTTGATGCGGCAACTGGCGGCCCATAACGATGTGATCGCCATGCAGGTCTACGACCCCTTGGCGCTGAACCTGCCGCACAACGGGCGTTTGCTGGTGACCCAGGGCCAGTTGCAAGTAGAACTGGCGGTGGAACAGCGGCGGGTGCATGAACCGCTGGGGGACTTTCTCAGTGGGCGGCTCAAGGACGTCGCCACGTTGCTGCGCCGCAGTCAGGTGCCGCTGATGATGTTCAGCACCGCCACCGCGGCCCACGAACAACTGCGCGCCGAGCTGGGAAAACTCAGCGGCGGCCGGCGATGAATCCGAGTATTCCGAGCATCGAACAGCTTCAGGAGCTGGGATTGCCTGCGCCAGTCAGTTATGCGCCGCAGACGTGGGGCTGGTGGGTGGTGCTCGGTGTGTTGCTGATCGCGGTGCTGCTGGTGAGCGCGCGCAAGGTCTGGCAGTGGCGCCGGGATCGCTATCGGCGCGAGGCGCTGGTGCGGTTGGCGGAGTTGCAACGGCGCAGCGATGACCTGAGCGCGTTGCGCGAATTGCCGGAACTGCTAAAACGCGTCGCCCTGTCGATCCCCGATCCCGTAGGAGCGAGGCTTGCCCGCGAAGGCCGTTACGCAGTCCCTCTGAAAGACCGCGTCATCGTTCTTCGCGGGCAAGCCTCGCTCCTACAGGGGGTGGGTGCGTTGGGAGGTGATGACTGGCAGGCTTTTCTGGTACGGCACAGTGCGCAACCGCTGCCCGCCGATTTCAGCCAGCAACTGGCGCAGCTGGCCTACGCCCCCGACGCCACATTGCTGGCGCTACCGGACGAACACCGGCAACAGCTGTTCGCCACCTGCAAACGCTGGGTGGAGCATCATCATGTGGCAGCTTGATTACCCCTGGCTGTTACTGCTGTTGCCGCTGCCGTGGTTCGGTTATCGCTGCCTGCCCGCTTACCGCGAGGCCCGCAGCGCGGTGCGCGTACCGTTTTTCGGCGCCATGAGCCGTGCGATCGGCCAGGCACCCAGCGCGCCCGGCAGTCGCCACAACCGCTGGCAGTTGCTGTTGAATCTGCTGGTCTGGACGCTGTTGCTGATCGCCGCAGCCCGCCCGGTTTTCGTCGAAAAACCCATCGAACGCCAGCAACCGGTGCGGGATTTGATGCTGGCCATCGACATCTCCCAATCCATGGAAACCACCGATTTCACCGCTGCCAACGGCCAGAAGCTCAATCGTCTGGCCGCGGTCAAAGAGGTGGTCCACGGCTTTATCGACAAGCGCAAAGACGAACGCCTGGGCCTGATCGTGTTCGGCAGCGCTGCCTATCCGCAGGCGCCGCTGACCCTCGATCACGCGAGCCTGTCGCTATTGCTGGACGACACCGGCATCGGCATGGCCGGACCCAATACCGCCATCGGCGATGCCATCGGCCTGAGCCTGAAACTGCTGGATCAGGCCCACGAGCAGGAGAAAGTGCTGATCCTGCTCACCGACGGCAACGACACCAGCAGCGCCATCACCCCGGACCACGCGGCAGCCATGGCCGCCGCCAAAGGCGTGGTGATTCACACCATCGGCATCGGCGACCCGACGGCTGAGGGCGAAGCCAAGGTCAACCTGCAAGGCTTGCAGCACATCGCCGAGGCCACGGGCGGCCAGTTCTTCCGCGCCGAAGACCGCACCGCGCTGGATCAGGTCTACAGCACCCTCGACCAACTCACCCCGCATCAAGTGAAAACCCTCAGCCATCAGCCAAAACGCGATCTGTTCTGGTGGCCGCTGGGTGCGGCGATAGCAGTGCTGGCGCTGTATCACTTGGGCGCCCTGCTCCGTCCGCGCTTGTCGATGGCCCGTCAACGGCAGGAGGCCTGAGATGGAGATCAATCTCAGCGACTTCCATTTCCTGCGTCCACTGTGGCTGATGCTCGCGCTGTTCGGCGCGTTGCTGCCGCTGTTGTGGCGCCGTAGCCATGATCTGCAACGGCGCTTGCGCGGGAATATCGCCGAGCACTTGTTGCCGCACCTGCTGATCACGCCGCAAGACCGGCAACGCCTGCGCCCGGTGCATCTGGTTTGCGCCCTGTTGATTCTCGGTGCCGTCGCAGCGGCCGGCCCGACCTGGGAGCAGGATCGCCCGGATTACCTGGAGAACCGTGCGCCGCTGATCATCGCCATCGACCTGTCGCCGTCCATGGACGCCGGCGACGTGCCGCCGAGTCGTCTGGAAGCGGCGAAACACAAGCTCCACGACCTGATCCAGCGCCGCGCCGGGGCTCGCAGCGGTTTGATCGCCTATGCCGGCAGCGCGCATCTGGTATTGCCGCCCACCGACGATCCGGCATTGCTCGACACCTTTATCCAGGCCCTGAGCACCGACCTGATCGCCCAATCCGGGAAGAACGTCGGCGCGGTGATCGAGCAAGCCAAACGCCTGCTGGCCGCCGAGAACACCCCGGGGACGTTGCTGCTGATCACCGATGGCGCGGACACGACCCAACTGAACGGCCTCGACAAGCTGTTGAATGACAGCCCGTTGCAAGTGTTGATCCTTGCCGTCGGCAGCGAAGACGGCGGCATCATCCACGACGCCAGCGGCCAGCCGCGCACCGACAGCCATGGGCGGCCGGCGCTGGGCAGTTTCGATCAGGCCGCGCTCAAGCGACTGGCCTCGGCGCTGGATGCACCGCTGGGCAGCCTGACGCTGAATAACGATGACCTCGACTGGGTCGAACTGCACGCCCAGCAGCATTTCCAGAGTGCCAGTGCCGAACAGCGCGAACTGCACTGGAAAGACGCCGGTTATTGGCTGTGCTGGCCGCTGCTGTTGATCGCGTTCTTCAGCGTGCGCAAGGGTTGGAGCCTGAACTGGATGGCCGGTTTGCTGCTGGCGCTCGGCATGGGTTTGCAACCGACTACGGCTGAAGCCAATGCCCTGACCGACGCGTTTTTCACCCAGGACCAGCAAGGTCGCTGGGCCTTCGAGCACCAGCATTTACCGCAGGCGGCGGCGCTGTTTGTCGATCCGTACTGGAAAGGCATCGCCGCCTACAACGCCGCCGATTACGACCTGGCGCTGGCGAGTTTTGCGCGACTGGAAACGCCTCAGGCGTATTTCTACCTGGGCAATATTTATGTGAAGCGTTTCAAGTTCGATCAGGCGATTGCCGCGTACACCCAGGCGTTGAAGTTGCAGGCGCAGTTCCCCGAAGCCACGGCCAATCTGGCCTTGGCCATCGCCCTGCAAAAAGACACCGACAGCGCCGAGCAGAACGCTCCCGAGGTCAAGCCGGACGAGATCAAGATAGACAAGGCGCCGGGCAAGGGCCAGAGCAAACCGGTGCCGACCGAACAAGCGGCGTCGGATGAGGTGTGGTTGCAGAACCTCAGTACATCGCCGGCCAAGTTCTTGAAGCAGAAATTCAGTTTGCAGGACCAGCAGACCCGGGGGGCGCCATGAGGATTATTGGCGCGCTGCTGGTCTGGCTGCTGTCGGCGAATGCCGTTGCCGATGAACCCCAATTGCGGGTGCAGGCGCAGGTGCAGCCGGTGGAGTCGATCATGGTCGGCAGCCTCGTCGAACTGCAACTCGACGTCCTTACCGACACCTGGTTCACCGACGCCCCGAACCTGCCCGACCTGACACTCAACGGCGCGCTGGTGATGCCGCCCAACGGGCATGCGCAACACCTGAACCAGACCCTCGACGGCCATTCCTTCAACGGCATGCGCTACAGCTACCTGATCACGCCGAACCTGGCCCAGGGTTTCGACATTCCGCCGTTGACCGTGCGTGCCACGCCCGCCCAGGCCAGCGCGCCGCTGAGCGCCCAGAGCCAAGCGCTGCACTTCACGGCTGCGCAACCGCCGGGGTTCCAGGCCGGTGAAGCGGTGTTGGTGGCCTCCGGTCTGCGCTTCACACAACAGGTATTCAACTCGGCAACGCCGTTGAAGGTCGGCGACAGCCTCACCCGGCAACTGACGCTGCAAGCCGACGGCGCCCTGGCGATGTCGCTGCCCACGCCGTCACTGGCCGAGGTCACCGGCCTCAGTCGTTACCCGAAAGCGCCGCAGGTCAGCACCCTGGACGACGGTCGCGGCCACTTCAACGGCGGGCAGCGCATCGACACGGTGACCTACCGGGTCGACACCCAAGGTCGCTACAGCCTGCCGCCCATCCAGGTGAAATGGTGGGACGCCAGCACCCGGCAGACCCGCACCGCCGAAGTGCCGGCAGTCACGTTTGAAGCCGCCGCCAACAGCGCTTATCGCCCGGTGTTCTCCATCAGCGAAGACCTGAAAAAACTCGGCCAGCAGGGCCGCGTGCACCTGTCCGGGCATTGGCTGGGCGGGCTGGCGATCCTGGTGATCGTGGCGTTGCTTGGCTACTTCGCCCGCCCGCTCGTCCGCCGCGCCTGGCTCGCCCGACAGGCGCGACATCAGGTCCGGCAAACGGCGTGGCTGCAATCGGCGGACTACGCCTGGCAGCAGATCCCCGGGCAAATCGAAGGCAAACCCGCGCAATTGAGCGCCCTGTACCTGTGGCTCAGGCGCAGCCGCCAGGGCCTGAAGCTGACTGACCTCGGCCCACGCCTGCAAACCCTGTTGCGCGCCTGTTACGGCCGCACACCGACCGAAGATCAGGCCCTGCGCCAGCTCAAGCAATCCTTGGCTACGCTGCAAAGTCAGGCCCAGCGTCACAAGGCCCCGGCGCCTTCCGCGTTACGGCCACTCAACCCCGTTCACGAGAAGGATTTCCCATGACGCACCCGCTATCGATCCGCCGCCGCTACGGGTTAAGCCTGCTGCTGACCCTGACCCTGGCCCTGCCGCTGTTGGCCCAGGCCACCGAGCCGCTGCCTTCGTGGAACGACGGCCCGGCAAAGCAAAGCATCATCGAATTCGTGCAGGCGGTCACCGATCAAAGCGGCAAGGACTTCGTCAAACCCGCCGAACGCATCGCCGTGTTCGACAACGACGGTACCCTGTGGAGCGAGCAACCGGCGTATTTCGAGTTGCTATTCGCCTTCGACGAGGTCAAGCGCACCGCGCCGCAGCACCCGGAATGGAAAACCACCCAGCCCTTCAAAGCCGTGCTGGAAAACGATCACAAAGCCCTGGCTGCTGCGGGCATGGACGGCATCCTGAAAATCTTCGGCGCGACCCACACCGGCATGACCACCGAAGCTTTCGACGACGACGCCAAGACCTGGCTGACCCAGGCCCGCCATCCGAAAACCGGCAAGCCCTACACCGAGATGATCTTCCAGCCGATGCTGGAAATGCTCGATTACCTGCGCAGCCAGCAATTCAAGACCTACATCGTCTCCGGCGGCGACACCGCGTTCATGCGCGCCTTCGCCGAAAAGGTCTATGGCATCCCACCGGAGCAAGTGATCGGCACCACCTTCGTCACCGCCTATCAGCTCAAGGACGGACAGCCATCGATCCTGCGCACCGCCAAACTGGCGCATAACGACGACGGCCCGGGCAAACCGGAAACCATCGACGCGGTGATTGGCAGACGCCCGATCCTGGCGTTCGGCAACTCCGACGGCGATCTGCAAATGCTGCAGTGGACCGCCGCCGGACCCGGCAAACGCTTCATGGGCCTGGTGCACCACACCGATGCCCAGCGCGAATGGGCCTACGACCGTCAATCCCCGGTCGGCAAGCTGGACAAGGCGCTGGACGAAGCAAAATCCCGTGGCTGGACTATCGTGGACATGGCTGCCGACTGGCAGCGGATCTACCCGTTCGAGGCCACCACCGAGCAAGTGCAATAACAACAGCGTTACGCAGGACCGCATAAAACGTAGGTCGCCCTGAGGCGACGCAAGTGAGCAAAAGGAGCAAGTCAGATGACTCGCATACGTAAGTGGCTACCGAAACTCGCCCTGGTGGCAGCCTCGGTCATGGCGTTTTCGGCGACTGCCGGGGCCGCTGAAAAACCCAACATTCTCGTGATCTTCGGCGACGACATCGGCCAGACCAACATCAGCGCCTATTCCATGGGCGTGGTCGGGTACAAGACGCCGAACATCGACCGGATTGCCAAGGAAGGCATGATGTTCACCGACTACTACGCGGAGAACAGTTGCACCGCAGGACGGTCATCCTTCATCACCGGCCAGACGCCACTGCGTACCGGCCTGTCGAAAGTCGGCATTCCGGGTGCCCCGGTGGGCCTGCAAAAACGCGACATCACCATCGCCCAGGCCCTGAAAGGCCTGGGCTATAACACCGGTCAGTTCGGCAAGAACCACCTGGGCGACCGGGATGAATACCTGCCGACCAACCACGGTTTCGACGAATTCTTCGGCAACCTGTACCACCTCAACGCCGAAGAAGAACCCGAGCGCCCGTACTGGCCCAAGGATGACGCCGAGTTCGTCAAGGCCAACACCCCGCGCGGGGTGATCCACAGCTTCGCCGACGGCAAGATCGAAGACACCGGTGCGCTGACCACCAAGCGCATGGAAACCATCGACGACGAAACCACCGCGGCGGCGCAAGCGTTCATCGAGAAACAGGTGAAGGCGGACAAACCGTTCTTCGTCTGGATGAACACCACGCGCATGCACGTGTTCACCCACGTGCGCGATTCGATGAAGGGCCAGAGCGGCATGCCCGGCAACGAATACGCGGACGGCATGCTCGAGCATGACGGCGACGTCGGCAAACTGCTGAAAACCCTCGACGACCTGAAAGTCGCCGACAACACCATCGTGGTCTACACCACCGACAACGGGCCGAACCAGTTCTCCTGGCCGGACGCGGCGACCACGCCGTTCCGTAACGAGAAGAACTCCAACTGGGAAGGCGCCTATCGCGTGCCGGCGATCATCCGCTGGCCGGGCAAGGTCAAGGCCGGCGAAGTTTCCAACGAGATGTTCTCGGGCATGGACTGGTTCCCGACCCTGCTCGCGGCGGCGGGCGATGCCGATGTCAAAAACAAGCTGCTCAAAGGCTGGGCACCGACCGCGGGCGGCGCCAACTTCAAAGTGCACCTGGACGGTTACAACCAACTGCCGTACCTGACCGGCCAACAACCTAAAGGTGAGCGCAAGGAGTTCTACTACTTCAACGATGACGGGGTGCTGGTGTCGATGCGCTTCGACAACTGGAAAGTGGTGTTCTGCGAGCAGCGCCAACCGGGCGGTTTCCGGGTCTGGAGCGAACCGTTCGTGTGCCTGCGGGTGCCGAAAATCCTCAACCTGCGGATGGACCCGTATGAACGGGCCGACGTGGTGTCGGATCAGTTCTACGATTGGAACACCAAAAACGTCTACCTGGCCGGCGTCGCGGTGACCAAGTCGGCTGAGTTCCTGCAGACGTTCATCGAGTATCCACCGAGCCAGAGACCGGCGAGCTTCAGCATCGACCAGATCCGTGCTGCCGTGGATGCAAAAATCGCAGAAAAAATGAAAGCGGCACCGGCTGCACCGTAAGACGCTGGACCGCCGCTCGCCTGCATCGGCGAGCGGCCTTATTTTTCGACCTGAGACCGCGTCGGCCCCTTCGCGAGCAAGCTTCGCTCCTACAAGAGCGACTCCGAACCTGTAGGAGCGAAGCTTGCTCGCGAAGGGGCCGGCCGGGTCACAGGCATTTTTGAATTGGAACAAGGCAACCCCGCAATGTCCTCACGTGTCGCCAGCAAGTCGTCGGCCATACCTGCCCCGCATATCGCCTCCCCGGCGCTGTTGATCCCTGCCTTGCTGCTGTTCGTCTCCGGCGCCGCCGCGCTGGTTTACCAGGTGTTGTGGATCAAGCAACTGTCCCTGGTGGTGGGCGTCGAGGTGTACGCCATCACCACCGGCATCAGTGCGTTTTTTGCCGGACTGGCTTTGGGCGGCTGGTTGTTCGGACGCTGGGCGGATCGCTTGCAGCAGCCGGTGTTGCTTTATGCCGGGCTCGAGGTGTTGGTCGCGATCATCGGCGTCGGCGCGACGTTCGCCATGAGCCTGGCGGCCAGTCCTTTCGCCTGGCTGGAACAGCATATCGGCGTGCTCGCCTGGGTCCTGCCGTTTGCGTTGGTCGGCCTCCCGGCGTTGCTGATGGGCGGCACACTGCCGGTATTGGTGCGCTCGCTGGCCGCCGATCCGCAGCAATTGGGCAAGGCTGGCGGTCAGCTCTATGCAGCCAACACCGCAGGCGCCATCGCCGGCACCTTGCTCGCCGCGTTTGTACTGATCGCGACCCTCGGTGTGCGTGGCAGCGCCTTGGCCGCCGCGATGCTGAACCTGCTGGCCGCCGCCGGTGCGTTGTGGTTCCAACGCCACCGTCCCATGGCGGCTAACGCGCCGAAGAAGCATCACGCGGACAAAGCGCCAGACCGCCTGGCCCTGTGGCTGTATTCCATCGCGGGCGGCGTGGCCCTGGGTTACGAGGTGGTGTGGTCGCAATCCATCGTCCAGTTCATGAGTACCCGCACTTACGCGTTCGCCGTGGTGCTCGCGACCTACCTCACCGGATTGTTTCTCGGCAGCGCCTTGCTCGCCCGGCGGGTCGATCGCATCCGTGATCCCTGGGGCGTGTTCGGTTTGCTGATTGCCGGTGCGGGCTTGATCGCCCTGCTGGAAATCGCCCTGCTTGGCCGCTGGCTGATCGTCGCTCAAAGCGTGGCCGAAGCCTGGGTGTTGTCGTTGGGCGCCAGCGAACTGGTGGGCATGAGCACGCGGTTTGCGGTGGCGGCGTTGAGCATCGTGTTTGTGCCGACCCTGCTGCTGGGCGCGGCATTTCCGCTGGCGTTGCGCTTGAGCGTGGGGCGCGAGCGGGTCGGCCGGGATGTCGGCGCGGTGGTGGCGTTCAATACCCTCGGCGGGATTGTCGGGGTGATGCTCTGCGGGTTCTTGCTGATTCCGTGGCTCGGGTTGGTGCGCACCCTCGGCTTGCTGGCGGTGGTCGCCGCCGGGATCGGCTATTTCGCCGTGCGCAAAGGTCACCACGTGAAGAAAGGCCGGCGTCAGGCCGTGGTCGCGGTCGGCCTGTTGTCCGTGGCCCTGGCGATCTTCACCCCGGTCAACAAACTCGCGAGCCTGCTCCCCGGCGCGCGCAACGCGAGCCTGGCGTTCTACGAAGAAGGACGCGGCGGTACGGTGGCGGTGGTCACCCAGGGCAAGGGCGAGAAAGCCTTTCAGCGCTTGTACATTCAAGGGGTTTCGAACACCGGCGATGCGATGCCGTCCCTGCGTTACATGCGCATCCAGGCGCTGCTGCCGCTGCTGATCCACAACGGCGAACCGCGCTCGGCACTGGTGATCGGCTTCGGCACCGGCATCACCGCCGGCGCCCTGACCCGTTATCCGGGGCTGGAACAGCGGGTGGTCGCCGAGTTGCTGCCGTCGGTGGTCAAGGCCGCGCCGCTGTTCAAGGGCAATTTCAATGCCGCTATCAATCCGGGCGTCGACGTGCGCTTGCGCGATGGCCGCCAGGAGCTGCTGCGCAACCCGCAGACCTACGACCTGATCACCCTCGAACCGCCGCCGCCCTCCGCTGCCGGCGTGGTCAATCTCTATTCCCGGGACTTCTACCAATTGGCCGCCAGCCGCCTGCAGAAAAACGGCCTGGTCGCGCAGTGGCTGCCGCTGCCGACCCAGAACATCGACGACTCGCGTTCCCTGGTGCGCAGCTTCCTCGACGTCTACCCCTACGCCACCCTGTGGACCAGCGAGTTCCACGAAATGCTGCTGGTGGGCTCGATGGAACCGATTGAACTGGATGCAGCGAAAATCACCCAACGCTTTCAGCAGGACAGCGTGCGCAGCACCTTGCAGGACGTCGGTATCGGCTCGGCTGCGGCGCTGCTCGCGACCTGGGTCACGGACCGTGCCGGGCTCGAACGCTTTGCCGCCGACGCACCAGCGGTGACCGACGATCACCCGCGTATCGAGTACGCGCCGTGGGTGCGGGCCAAGGAAATCAGCCGCGTGTTGCCGGCGTTGCTCGACTTGCACGTCGCGCCAACCCTGGTGAATGCCGATGAAGCCTTCAACGAACGGATGAACGCCCACCGCCAGCGCCTGATGCAGTTTTATCGGGCGAGTCTGCATGCCTATGACGGCGACCGGGATGCCTGGGCGCGGGACATTGGGGACGTGATGCGCGGGGATGGCGGGAATCCGTATTACCGGTGGTTTGTCGGGCAGTAACGCGCGACGCCGCGACATTGGCACAAAGACTCATGAGAACCGGGGACTTTTCGGCGCGAAACAGATAGGGTGCGCAAAATCAAATGGCCACCACTGGATCGCGCTGCGGGTTTTCATGGAGTTTTATACGCAATGAGTTGCTGGACCGTCCTCGGCCTGTCGGCTGACGCTGACACGCGCACGATCAAACGCCACTACGCGGCACTGCTCAAGCAGACTCGCCCGGATGAAGACCCCGAGGGGTTTCAGCGTCTGCGCGAGGCCTATGAACACGCTTTGGCCTACAAAGAATCCGCACGATTCAGGGAAGAAAACCAGGGCGACGATGGGGAGTGGGACCTGACGGACCTGTCCGCCAGCGAAGTCGGCACGCTGCAACTCATCACGCGTCCACTGGCCGGTGCCAGCCTCGGCGAACTGGAGCAACGTTACGCCAAAGCCCTGGAACATGACGCTGTCTATGTATTCGAAGACGGCCTGTTGCGGCATTGCGTCGAGCAGCCCGATGTCGACGACGCGGTGCTGGCGTGGGCTTTCGAGACCTTTCATTGGCTCAGTGCCTGGCAACGCCTGGACCTGAACGAAGAACTGTTGGTGGAATTGCTGGAGCAGCAGCGCCAACGTATCGAACAGCCGTTGTGTGAAGCCCTTGAACGCCAGGATGTCGAAAGCTTTTTACAGGTCTATGCCCGATATTCACGCCTGCCTTGGCTCAAGAGCGAGCAACACCGCCTATGGTTTAACCGTCTGCTGAGCCACACGCTGCTGGCCAGCCGTTATTGGTCAGCAACGATTTTCGATACGCTTTGTGCCGGCCAGGGCTGGCATTCAGGCGACGGCAACGCCTGCCCGAGTGGTGAATGGACGCGGCTGCTGGCCCGTCGCGATGCGCCGGCGTTTCTGGCCCGGCAACAGCGCCTGCTGGAACAGCCTGCAACCACGGTGCAACGGCGCGCCGCGCGATTGCTGCTGGCGCCGGGCTCCCTCACCCAGCGCCGCGCCCTGGCCCGGCGCCTGCGTGAAGATGACTGGAAACAGTGCCATCAATTGAGTGCAGCGTTGGACGCCTCGCACCCACAAACCTGCGAGGCGATGCCCGGCGGCACGCCGTTCTTCTGGCGTGACTGGGAAGACGCCTTTGACAGTTGGCCGATCTACCTGGGCATCGCCCTCGCCTGCCTGATCGGCACCTTTGCCCATTACGCACCGGGAGGCACGCGCCTGGGGGGCTTGATCAGCATCGCGATATTCTGGTCGATCATCTTCGCCGTCGTCGGTGCGCTGCTCAACGGGCTGGCGCATCGACTCGCCCATCGCCTGTGGCCGTTGGAAGATCGGCTCGGCTCGTATCTGTCAGCCGGGTTCAACCCGCCACTGTTTGGCGTTCTGCGCGACGTGCTGCCCTGTACGGTCATGGCGGCAGGCATCGGGAATGTCTACGGACCGGTTGCCAGTGCCGTTTACGCGCTCACGCTGATGGGCGTCGGGCTCCTGCGCAGACAGCAGGCGAAACCGCAGCTGTCCTGGCGTGAATTCAGCCCGGCGCTTAAACGTTGCCTGATAGGTGGAGGGGTTGTGCTGCTGATTATCCTGCTCGGCGTGTTCAACGTGTGGTCCAACGCAAGCACCGTCAACCGCAATCAAGGGCTGCAACCCTGGGCCGAGCGCCTTTGCAGTCGAATGCCGGCCAGCGCGCGCGAATGCAGCGCACCGGCCACCGACGAACAGTGGTACGGCGAGGAGGCCAGGCCATGAGCCGCCAGTGGATGTTCCCGGTGTGTGTATTTTTGGGGCTGGTCACCCTGGGGATATTCGGGTCGGGACAGAACCTGAGCAAACTGGACCTGTGGCTGGATCAACAGGATGTGCCCACCACGGCCCAGGCCAATGCCCTGAGCCCGGTCATCGACTGCATCAACCGAGTCGACGTGCATTGGCGCGTGGCCTATCACCTGTATCAGCTCCCGGGGCGACCGAAGGCCTCCGTCGAAGAGTGGATAGCCAACCGGGAGGCTTTCGACGATGACGGTGCCAAGGATGTTCGCTTCCTGATGAGGGACATCTGTTCAGGGAAAATCGCGCGCAAACTTTATCTATTGGAACTCGCTCCGTTGCTCAGGGAGAAGACCGAACGTTACGTGGGGGCACTGTATGCCGTAAGACCCCTGGCTGAACAAGCCGGCCTCTTCCCGCAGTCGCTCCTTTCAGCGCCCGCTCCTGCCATGCCAGCCGCGTTTGAAGCGCAGTTCAGGGCCACTGCCGACGTCTATCTGAGCGCCTCCAAAGACTTGAGGCACCAGGTTGAGACCCTGGACCTTGAACAGCGACGCGCGCAACTCAATGTGCTTGAAGCACGCCTGGGCAAGGACATTCATTGGTACTTGCTGGACTACATGATTCAGGCGCGGGACACCCTGAACCGGGTCAGCGAGGGGGTCAAATACCAAACCCTGACGCCGCAGAAACTGGCGCAAACCACTCAAGCGCTGCAACGGGCCTGGGATTACCGCCAGCAATTCAAGCACGCGCAGTTGCCCGAACAAGAGCAGCGCACCCGAGTCGCCAGTTATCTGTGGTACCACATTGAAAAGCCGTCGCAGCAGTACCTCGATGCGTTGAATACCCTGCAAAAGGACTGGCAAGACCACGCCGAGCCGCAACGCTTGAGCGATGACTACTACGCGGTCACCCGCGGCTATGACGCGCTGCTCAGTTATTACAACCGGATGGCCCGCGTCGACTATTGAGGGACGTGTTGCGAAGGTTGCGGGTGGTCTGCTCCGCCGTCTTCGCGGGCAAGCCTCGCTCCTACATGATCGTTCCCACGCAGAGCGTGGGAACGATCAATGAGGACTACTTGGACTTGAGCTTCAAATACGACTGATGCAGATCCGAAGCCCAGCCATCGATCACGCTTTTCACGTCATCGGCCTTCATCACTTGAGTGTCGTTCTCCAGCGGTTTGCCGGTGCCTTTGCGCACCACCTGGGCCACCACCGTGTTGTTGCCGCCATCGAGGAACACGGCCTCAGTCGCCAGGGTGGTTTCCTGATCGCGAATCCCGCTGGCCGTGCTGACCGCCGCTGCCACTAACGCAATCGGGATCACTTCGTAGGGCTTGAGGCCTTCGGTCTTGCTGCTGACTGCGGTAATCGCCGCGCGCACCACGATCACGCCGGGCCCTGGGCCGGCGGCCAATGGCAGGGATTTACCCAGTTCGCGCTTGAGCGCCTGGTCGTAGTAACCGGTGATGCCGTTGAGAGTGGCCTGGGGGATTTTCAACACGGTGGGTTGCGGCTGGGGATAGAGCTGGGTCGGCTCGATGTAGACGCTGGTGAATTTATCGATTTTGAGTTTGGGGTCCATCCAGCGCATCACCTCGGCACCCGACGGTGACTTGGCTTCCTTGAGCTGGCTGTAGTCCTTGAGAAACCCCGAATACTGGCCCGGCTCGACCACTTTACTGGAGCAGCCAACCACCCCGATCGAGGCGATGCACAGTGTGCTCATCATTAACGCAAGCTTCATGCTGTTACTCCTGTAAGAGGTCGATAAAGAGACCTAGGTAGTTATAGCCAAATCTCAATAATCTGCCGTCATCCTCATCAAAGGTTCATCCAGGGCTGTGGCTCAGCGCACAAAGCCCATTTGACAGACGCTGGCCATCCGGCAAAGCTGCACCAAGCTTCAAAGCGCGCCCTGAACGGCCAACGCACTCGGACTACGGAAGTCGCAATGGCGAAGCATAAAAATAAAGCTGAAAACCCGAACCCTGGTTCGCGCCCTCCCCTGATCAACCGCTACCTGTTTCCCGTCACCATCGGCGTATTGCTGCTGGCCGTGGCGGCGATTGGCGGGTTTCTGTTCCATAGCAGCACCCCCGCCCCGCCCAAGCCTGTCGCGGTCAGCGCGCCTGTCGTCCCGCCGGTCAAACCGGTGGTGGCTGCGGCACCGGCGACGATGGTCGATGAGCAGCCATGCCAGGGCTGCCACACCGAGCAGGTCAAGGACTGGCAAGGCTCCCATCACCAATTGGCGATGCAGCCGGCCACCGCCGACACGATGCTCGGGGACTTCAACAACGTCACCTTCAAGGCCGAAAAAGAGACCAGCGTGTTTTCGCGCAAGGGTGACGATTTCTGGGTCAACACGCCGGGGGTTGATGGCAAGAACGCCGACTTCAAGGTCGCCTACACCTTCGGCATCGCACCGCTTCAGCAATACCTGATCGAGGTCGGCGAAGGCCGGTTGCAAGCCCTGGGCGTGGCCTGGGATACCGAGCAGCACCGGTGGTTTCATCTCTATCCAGGCCAGGGGGTCGACTTCAAGAACCCGCTGCACTGGAGCAAGCCGAGCCAGAACGCCAACTTCATGTGCGTCGAGTGCCATACCACGGGCTACAAACGCAATTTCGACGCGGCGAAAAACACCTTTGAAAGCCACTGGAACAGCCTCGGTGTCGGCTGCCAGGCGTGCCACGGTCCGGCGTCGAATCACCTGGAATGGACGGCGAAAAAAACCGATCTGCTCCATGCCGGGTTTGCCGTCGACCTCAAGGACAAGAACGCCACCGTCGAACTCGAAACCTGCGCCCGCTGCCACTCGCGCCGCGCGCCGTTGGGCGATGGCTACACCGTCGGCAAGCGCTTGATGGACGACTATCTGCCGAGCACCTTGACCCGCGAACTGTACGCGCTGGACGGCAAGATCAAGGACGAAGTGTTCGAACACGGCTCCTTCGCCCAGAGCAAAATGTTCGACAAGGGCGTGCGTTGCAGCAACTGCCACAACCCCCACAGCGCCGAACTCAAGGCAACCGGCAACGGTGTTTGCCTGCAATGCCACAACACCGCCGGCAAGACCGCGGTGGACGGTGTCGATGGCAAGGGTTTGCAGGCGAAGAACTACGATTCCATCGAACACACCCGCCACACCCAGGGTCAGCCGGGTTCGCAATGCGTGGATTGCCACATGCCGGGCAAGTTCTACATGGGCAATGACTTTCGGCATGACCACAGCTTCAGCATTCCCAACCCCGAGCGCGCTTCGAGACTGGGGACGCCGGATGCGTGCCTGACCTGCCATCAGGGCAAGGCCGGGGACAAGGTGACCGAGCAATTCAAGCTGTGGAACACGGCGTCGGCGTCGGCTGTTCAGGCACCGCGCTATGACGAAAGCCTGTGGCTGATCCGCAATGGTCAACCGGGCGCCGCACAGGCCCTGTACGAGCAGTTGCAGCGCAGCAACCTGCCGGCGATCCAACGGGCGACGCTGCTGGCCGAACTGCCGCTGTACCCGAGCGATCAGGCGCTGAAACTGGCGACCCAGGACTTGAGCAATACGGCGCCGCAAGTGCGTGAAAGCGCGGTGCGGGCGATCAGTGCGTTCCTGCCGCCGGCGGAGCGCGCGCCGCTGCTGGCACCGTTGCTCGGTGATCCGGTGAAGGCGGTACGGATCGTCGCCGCTCGGGATCTGCTGAGCGTGGCCCGCAACGGTTTGGGCAGTGCCCAGGCCAACTGGAACGCGGCTATCTCCGAGTACGAAGACGTACAGAAAAGCCTGGCGGAACGGGCCGAGGCCAACCTCAACCTGGCCATGCTGTATCAGGCCAGTGGGCGCACGGCGGACGTCGAGCCGCTGCTGCGTGCGGCGCTCAAACGCGACCCGGACTTCTACCCGGCGCTGGTGACGCTGGTGCAATGGCTGGAGGCTAGTGGTCGTGCGCAAGAGGCGCAGGCGCTGCTGGAACAGAGCGTCAAGGAACACCCGGACGCCGCGTTGCTGCTGCACACCCAGGGGTTGTCACTGATTCGCGCAGGCAACACGGCGCAAGCCATGCCGCTGCTGCGCAAAGCCGCGACGCTGGAACCGCAGAGCGCGCAGTACGGTTATGTGCTGGCGGTGGCGTTGCATGACAGTGGCAAGGTGGATGAGGCGTGCGAGGAACTGGAACGGTTGTTGAAGGTGCAACCGGCGAACCGCAATGCGCGGTTGTCGTTGATCCAGTATTACCTGGAGAACGGCAAGGAGCCCAAGGCCCAGGTGTTGTTGCAGGGGTGGAAGAAAATGAACATGGGGGACCCGGCGTTGAAATGATCGCGGTTTGATCCGAGGGCCCCTTCGCGGGCAAGCCTCGCTCCTACAGGGGGATTGCGCAACCTTGTAGGAGCGAGGCTTGCCCGCGAAGACGTCAGCTCAACCAACCCAAATCTCTGGACCCATCATCACCACGACGACCCACTCTGCGCCGCCAACGCCCGCCGGCTATTGGCCCGCATCGCCTTGATCAACGACACCGTCCCCACCAACAGAATCGCCGCGCCAAACAGGAAGTCGATGTTGTACAGCTGGAAATCCTGCAACGGCCCCACCAGCATCATCCGAACCGCACCAATCCCCACCAGCGTCGCCAGGAAATCGATGCCTGGCTCGTCGCGATAAAACACGTGCATCAGCGGCAGGCAGATCACCAGCAGCAACAGCAACACGATCACCTTGAACGAGCCCTTGCGCTCAACACTGAACGCACATTCATTGGCGCTGTAAGCCTTGTAATCCTCATCGCGCACCATCGAGTTCTTCTCGTTGATGTACTCCACGCGGTTGTATTTCTGGATCGGCGTAAAGGTGTTCGACATCTCCATCAGCGTGGTGATGTGGCGCAAACGCAGGTCAATGCGCTCATTGCCCTTGAGGTAATACAGCACCGGTTTGTAGCCGTAGCGGTAGGTGTCGAATGGAAATTCGGTGGCCCGGCCCTGCACGCCGATCGGACGCGATTCCAGTTCGGCGAAGGCGCTTTTATTGTCGGACGCGAGGTTGCGGCTCAGGGGTTTGATCCGCACCTGTTCGAGGAAGATCGGCGTGGCGCCGAAGGACCATTGCAGCGGTTCCAGGCGCAGGCGCAATTCGTTGCGGCCCAGGTCGTAGCGATTGAAGGTGCGTTCGGAAACGATCACCGAACCGCCGAGCATGAACTCGCCGCGCAGGTTGTTGGTGATGCGCAGGGTCAGTTGATCCTTGCCCAGGGACAAGGCATCGGCCGACGGTGGCGTGCCGCACCAGGCGGTGCTGTCATAGGCGCCACCCAGTTGCCCGCCGCGGTTTTCCTGGAACACGTAAAAGTAGCCAGCCCACAGGGTCAGCATCAACAGAAATGCCGTCAGCCCTAAAATCTTCTTGCCGAAACTCACAACGCCAGACTCCCTTCTTGATTTCGTCCATGCAGCCCAAAAACCGGCCGAGTGCGCGGACTCTACCAAAATGCCATCAACCGCCAAAGCAAAAAGATCGCAGCCTTCGGCAACTCCTACAGGTGTACTCATTCCCCTGTAGGAGCTACTGAAGGCTGCGATCTTTTGATCTTGCTGTGTTTACCGACGTCGGAATAATGGCCGCGGCTCAATCACCGACCGCCCATACAACACGCTCATCCCGGCCAGTCCCTTCAACGCATCTTCAGCCGACTTGTCCTCCCGCACCGCAAAACTGTCAAACCCGCATTGCCGCATATGGCTCAGTTGATCGCGCAACACATCCCCAACCGCCCGCAATTCACCGGCCCAACCTAGCCGCGTGCGCAACAGATACGCCTGGCTGTACCCGCGACCATCGCGAAAACTCGGAAAATCCAAGGCGATCAACGGCAGCAGGTTGAAACAGGATTTCAGGCTTTCCACCTCATCGTCCGGCCCCAGCCAAACCCCATTCCGGGTCGGTTCATCCAGCCAACGGGCCAACGGCAGAATCAACCGTCCCGAGGGCATTTCAGCGTCTACCTCCCGCACCAGCGTCCAGGGGTCATCCAGATCAATCCGCGCCACGCCCTCCTCCAGCCGCAACAGATTGTTCATACCGACGCCTCCAGCACTTTCGGGTAGATCCGCTCCTTGAACGGCTCCAGGCCAATGCGTTGCACCGTATCGACGAACAATTCCTCGCTCTCGCGGTAACGGACGAAGGTGCTGATGATGCCTTCAATCACATTGGGCACTTCGGCGGCGCTGAAGGACGGGCCGATGACTTTACCCAGCGCGCTGTTTTTCCCTTGGGCGCCGCCGAGGGTGATCTGGTACCACTCGCTGCCGTTTTTATCGACGCCAAGAATGCCGATGTTGCCGATATGGTGGTGGCCGCAGGCGTTCATGCAGCCGGAGATGTTGAGGCTGATGTCGCCCAAATCGTGAAGATAATCGAGGTCTTCGAAACGGCCCTGAATCGCCTGGGCGATGGGGATCGACTTGGCGTTGGCCAAGGCGCAAAAGTCCCCGCCGGGGCAGGCGATGATGTCGGTCAGCAAGCCGATATTGGCGCAGCCCAGCCCTTGATCGCAGGCCAGGCACCACAGGGCATACAGGTCGGTCTTGGTCACGTCCGGCAACACGATGTTCTGTTCGTGGGCGATGCGGATTTCGCCGAAACCGAACTGCTCGGACCAGTCCGCCACCGCGTCCATCTGCTCGGCGGTGACATCCCCCGGCGGTGAGGCGATGCCGGGTTTGGTCGAGAGCACGACGCTGGCGTACCCCGGCACTTTGTGCGGCTGCACGTTGCGTGCGACCCAACGGGCGAAGGCCGGGTTCTGCGCCAGGCGCGTGCCGAAGTCCAGGTCAGTGCCGGCCAGCGCTTGATACACCGGCGGGACGAAGGCACTGGCCACGCGCTCGTACTCGACGTCGGTCAATTGCGCCGGGCCGTCCTTGAGGTGCTGCCACTCCTCCTCGACTTCCTTGGCGAAGGCGTCGATGCCCAGCGCTTTGACCAGGATCTTGATCCGCGCCTTGTACTTGTTATCCCGCCGACCGTGGCGGTTGTAGACCCGCAGCACCGCCTCGACGTAGGACAGCAAATGCTGCCATGGCAAGCCTTCACGAATCTGCAACCCGAGGATCGGCGTGCGCCCCAGGCCGCCGCCGACGATCACCCGCAGCAGCATTTGCCCGTCGCTGCCAGGGTAAAGATAGAGGCCGATGTCGTGCATCATGATCGCCGCGCGGTCCTGTTTCGCCGAGCAGATGGCGATCTTGAATTTGCGTGGCAGGAACAGGAATTCCGGGTTGATGGTCGACCATTGCCGCAGGATTTCCGCCAGCGGTCGCGGGTCGATCAACTCGTCCGCCGCGACCCCGGCGAAGGCTTCGGTGGTGATATTGCGCACGCAGTTGCCGGAGGTCTGGATCGCGTGCATTTCCACCTGGGCCAGGCGTTCGAGGATGTCCGGCACCTGGGCCAGTTCGATCCAGTTGAACTGCATGTTCTGCCGGGTGGTGAAGTGGCCGTAGCCGCGATCATAGTCCCGGGCGATGCTCGCCAGGGTGCGCATCTGCCCGGCGCCGAGGGTGCCGTAGGGTATGGCGACCCGCAGCATATAGGCGTGCTTTTGCATGTAGAGGCCGTTCTGCAGACGCAGCGGCAGGAACTCTTCTTCGCTCAGTTCATCGGCCATGAAGCGCTCGACCTGATCGCGAAACTGCGCAACCCGCTCGAACACCAGCGCCCGGTCATAGTCGTCGTACTGATACATGTGGCCACCTCATCAGGGTTGATCGGGCTCTGTGGCCCGTTTTCGATGAAGCGACTATGGACCTACGGCGCAGCACGTTACAGACCCACCTGAAACCTAAAAAACCGTATCAGAGCGCGTCAGATCGCCGCAGGACTGCCTTAATCTGATCCGTATAAATCAAGTTTTCCTGAGTCTGTTTTGTTTCCGGCAAGGTTTCTACAGTGCATCCCATGCCAGACCGGGTGGCCTGGCAAGACTTTGCATGGATGAACTGACCATGAGCACAGCAACAATCGGACAGGCCTATAACTACAAGGTCGTCCGCCAATTCGTCATCGCGACCATTGTCTGGGGTGTGGTGGGCATGGCCATGGGCGTGTTTATCGCCTCGCAACTGGTCTGGCCCGAGATGAACCTCGACCTGCCGTGGACCACCTTCGGCCGCTTGCGCCCGCTGCACACCAGCCTGGTGATTTTCGGTTTTGCCGGCAGCGCCCAATTCGCCGCCAGCTACTACGCGGTGCAACGCACCTGCCAGGTGCGGCTGTACTCGGACAAGCTCGCCGCGTTCACCTTCTGGGGCTGGCAATCGGTGATCGTGATCATGCTGATCACCCTGCCACTGGGCTACACCACCACCAAGGAATACGCCGAGATCGAGTTCTCCGGCGCAGTGTGGATGACCGTGGTCTGGGTCGCCTACGCCATCGTGTTCTTCACCACCGTGGTACAGCGCAAGACCAAGCACATCTACGTCGGCAACTGGTTCTTCGGCGCGTTCATCGTGGTGATCGCCATGCTGCACGTGGTCAATCACCTGTCGATTCCGGTGGACTGGTTCAAGTCCTACCCGGTGTATTCCGGGGCCACCGACGCCATGGTGCAGTGGTGGTACGGGCACAACGCGGTGGGCTTCTTCCTGACCACCGGGTTCCTGGGGATGATGTATTACTTCGTGCCGAAACAAGTGGGTCGGCCGGTGTATTCCTATCGTTTGTCGATCGTGCATTTCTGGGCGCTGATCACCCTGTACATCTGGGCCGGCCCGCACCACCTGCACTACACCGCGCTGCCGGACTGGGCGCAGTCGCTGGGCATGGCGATGTCGCTGATCCTGCTGGCGCCGAGCTGGGGCGGGATGATCAACGGCATGATGACGCTCTCCGGCGCGTGGCATAAATTGCGCACCGATCCGATTTTGCGCTTCCTCGTCCTGTCCCTCGCGTTCTACGGCATGTCCACCTTCGAAGGGCCGATGATGGCGATCAAGACCGTGAACGCCCTCTCCCACTACACCGACTGGACCATCGGCCACGTCCACGCCGGCGCGCTCGGCTGGGTCGCGATGATCACCTTCGGCGCGATCTACCACATGGTGCCGAAAGTCTTCGGCCGCGAGCAGATGTTCAGCACGCCGCTGATCAACCTGCACTTCTGGCTGGCGACCATCGGCACCGTGCTCTACATCGCCTCAATGTGGGTCAACGGCATCACCCAGGGCCTGATGTGGCGCGCGATCAACGACGACGGCACGCTGACCTACTCCTTCGTCGAAGCCTTGCAGGCCAGCCATCCGGGGTTCGTGGTGCGGTTTGCCGGCGGCGTGTTCTTCCTCAGCGGCATGCTGCTGATGGCCTACAACACCTGGCGCACCGTGCGAGTATCCGACGTGGCGATGGCTGAACGTGAAGCGCAGATTGCCTGAGGTTCGAGATGATCGAGATAGCGTTGAATCTGTTCGGGATCGTGGGGTTCTGGCTGGCGATCGAGTATTGCCTGAAGCATCAGACGGCCGAGAGCCTGGAGGATGCGAGTTTGATGCCGTTTGCTGATGACCCGGAGGTGGCACGGCGGGTGGAGTTGGCGACGGGCAAGACCGTGAAGGCGGTGGCGCCGGAAGAGGCGAAGCCGGGGTGGGGCAACCTCGAAGTCTGATACCGATCGTTCCCACGCTCTGCGTGGGAATGCCTCAAGGGACGCTCCGCGTTCCAATGGGACGCAGAGCGTCCCGGGCTGCATTCCTTTGCTGCGCGTGGGAACGATCAAGTCACAAGGCAGCGGGAAGATGCTCGTCCCTCAACGGCGGATTGATCTAGAATCTGCCCGTTGAAAACACACTGCCAGGAACGTTCGCGGTTGGGTTCAAGCAATCAGCAGGATTCTTGATCGCCAATAGAAGAGCCACCATGAAACGTGCATTTTTTTCAATAATCGCGCTCTCGCTGCTGCTTGGCGGCTGTGAGCTGAGCACCTTGGCGAGCTGTGCTGGGCGCGCACCGCTGACGATCCAACCCGACAATCTAGCGAGTGCTACAACCGGCAAGCCATATCGCGTCAGTGTCGAGGTAGAAAGACCGAACGTCGCCGTCGCCGGGTTTTATGTCGATCCGGCGCTACCACTGCCTGAAGGGTTGAAACTGGTTTATGAAGAGGGCCAGAACCATGCCGATATCGTCGGCATACCGACAAAGCCCGGACGCTATGAAGTCTCGATTTACCTCAACACTTACGGCACCCAGTGCACCGGCCAGGCGGCGCAACGGACCTACACGCTAAACGTCGAGAGTCATTGAGGCCACACAGCGCCCGGTGTTCGATCAGCCGCGCTCGCGGGGAATCAGGCTCTGCAATTGCACCGCCAGGAAATCCGCATCAAACGCGAAGGTATCCGGGTCTTTCAGGCCATTGGTCTTGCGCCATTGCCAGCTGGTCGACGGCGGCAGGCAGACCAGCGAGATGCTGCCGTAGCGCGCGGCGGTCAGGCCCATCACAGCCAGGGAGATCAGGCCACCGGCGCCCATCACGTCCGGTACGAACTCCACCGGTTTGCCGGCAATCACAATCGTCAGCTTCTCGGTCTTGAAGGTCGAAGTCTCGACCGGCACGCTCGGCCCGGACGCGACGTACAGCTCGCGGCTGACTTCCAGCAGGTTCGGGGCCTGGACCGGTTCCAGCCATTGCTGGATATGATCGAACAGTTCACCAATACGCGTCGCCCACACGGCCGATTGCGCTTCAAACAATTGCTTCTTGTGCGCTTCGCTTTCTGCGTAGTGGCGAAGCATCTCGCCCAGTTGCCGTACGTCGTCCATTGCGGTGTTCCTTTGAGTGAAGCGGTGCTGCGGACTTTGAGCATGGCAGAAGCCAGCGGCCGGCGTACGACTAAAAGCGTGAGCGGTATTGGCTGGGGGTCATGGCCAGGTGCTTGCGAAAGGCGCTGCCCATGTGCGACTGATGGGCGAAGCCGGCGTCCAGGGCGATGCTGGCCAGGGGCAGATCCGTTTGCTCGATCATCCGTCGCGCCGCTTGCAGGCGCACTTCCACCAGATACGCGTGGGGCGTGAGGCCGATGGCGCGGGTGAAGTCGCGCAGGAAACGCAGTTCATTGTGGCCATAGGTGACGGCCAACTGTTCCAGGCTCAGGGGTTGATGAAACTGTTCGGCGATCTGGTCCATGACTCTGGTCAGGGCCTTGGGTGTGGTCCGGGAATCTGTTTTTGCCCCCGCTTGCCCCACCAGTTGCAGTGCCGTTTGCTCAAGCGCCAGTGCGTCGGGTTGCGGATCGAGCAGCAAGCGGCGCAGCGTCCGGGCCAGTCCCAATGCCTGGCTTTGGCCCGCGAACTGTATGCGGTGATTGATCGATGGCAGATGCTGACGGGCAAACGCTTCGTCCACCCGCAGCAGCAAGTATTCGCCACCACTGGCCGATTCGGAAAACACCTCAACACCCACCGGCGTGTGCGCCAGGACGCCGGGCAAGGTGTCGAAGTCCACTCGACGGTCGGAATCGATGGCATGCACCCCTTGCTGACGCTCCAGGGTCACGCCGAGCGTGTGCCATTGCGCCGGATCCCGCGCGCTGTACGCCGCGCGCGGCAGCAGTTGCAGGCAGAGTTGATCGTCCAGCAGGCGTTGGCTCAGCATGTGAAATTTCCTGATAGATCGAAGCGCGGATCCACGGGAGACTCTCTGACAAAGGGTTGTCATTAAACAGGAGCACAGCATGCGCACCATCGGCCTTATCGGCGGCATGAGCTGGGAGTCCAGCGCCGAATACTATCGCCTGATCAACCAGCAGGTCCGCGACCGCCTCGGACCGTTGCGTTCGGCGCAGTTGTTAATGTACAGCGTCGACTTCGGGCCTGTCGAACAGGCCCAGCATGCCGGGCGCTGGGACGATGCGGCGGCGATCCTGGTGGATGCCGCGCGCAGGCTGGAAGCGGGCGGTGCCGAGTGCGTGGTGCTGTGTACCAACACCATGCACAAGGTGGCCGGGCAGATTCAGGCCGCGATCAGCATTCCGTTCCTGCACATCGCCGACCCGACCGGCCAGACGGCAGTCGAGGCCGGCGCGCTCAAGGTGGGCTTGCTGGGGACCGCGTTCACCATGGAACAGGATTTCCTCAAGGATCGCCTGAGCGCCATGGGCCTGACGGTGCTGGTGCCGGAAGCCGAGGAACGCCAGGCCGTGCACCGGATCATTTACGACGAGTTGTGCGTCGGGGTGATCAGTGATGCTTCGCGCAAGGTCTATCAGCAAGTCATCAAATCGCTCACCGCGCGGGGCGCCCAGGCGATCATCCTCGGTTGCACGGAAATCGGCCTGCTGATCAAACCCGAGCACAGCGCCCTGCCCCTGCTCGACACCACCGAACTGCATGCCCGGGCGGCAGTGGCGTTTGCCTTGGGTGATTGACTCAACCAGCCTTGGGCGTGGAACGCAGGCGCGCCATGCTCAAGGCATCCACCAGCACGCCGTCACGCACGGCGTAGTCGCGGAACAGGCCTTCGTCTTCAAAGCCGAATTTGCGGTAGAGCCCGATGGCGGCTTCGTTGTCGGCGTACACCGAGAGCTCGACCCGGCGCAGGCTCATCCAGTTGTCGGCGATGTCCAATGCCGTCGCCAGCAGCTTCGAGCCGACGCCCTTGCCCTGCCACTCCACCGCGACGCCCATGCCGATACTGCCGGCGTGGCTGCGGCGGATCCGCGAAAACTGCTCCAGGCCGATATTGCCAATGATCACCCCCTGATGCAGCGCCACCAGTTGCACCACTCGCTCGTTTTCCGGCATCAGGCGTTTGCGCCAGACTTCGGTGGATTGAAACGGCATTTGCAGCACCTGGCGGGTGATCGCCGGGTCGTTGTAGAGCGCGGTGATGCCGTCGATGTGGGATTCGCTGAAGCGCTGGATCGTGATGATGGCGTCGGTGCTAGGCATGGTGATTCTTCCTTGAATGGCCCCTGACTCTAACCCGCGATCCACCTGAATGGCGAGCCACTCTTGTAGGAGCGAGGCTTGCCCGCGAAGCTGTGTGTCAGTCACCTCTTTATTGCCTGATCCACCGCTTTCGCGGGCAAGCCTCGCTCCTACAGGGATCTGCGCGTTCAGGTGTAGACCGGCCAGGTGTCGACGATTTTGCCACCGCGCACCGCCAGCAAATCCCCAAACTGCAACAACACCGATTCCGTCTGCGTCGGGCGCAAGAACACCTGATCTTCCACCGCCAGCCCCACGGCGCTGGAGCCATTGACCATTTCCTGGTTGGAGCTGCGGCCGTACACGCCGTTGCTCTGTAACCCCAGGGGCGATTCGAACTCGGCCATCCAGTTGCCGCCGTAAATAAAAAACGTCTCGCGCTGATTGGCGTCCCACCACGAGAACAGTTTCGACTTGTCATCCAGCGCCGGAATGTTCACCGCCCCGGTCCTTTTCAACACCGGCGTGGCGATGTACGCCGCCGGCACATGGTCCACCAGCGACGGCAAATCGTAGTGCGTCGGCTTGAGCATCGCCGTGCCCACGGACACTTCAGTGCTCACGCGTTCCTGTTCGTGCATGCGATAACTCGGGCTACCGGCGGTGTTAAGCGTCAGCCCTTCGCGCCACAGACCGGGGTACTGCTGGCGGGTGAAATCGACGCAGCGGTTGTAGATCACCATCACTTTTTCAAACAGTGCCTCGGGTGAACCGAGAATCCCCGGCACACCCATGCCCACGAACGGGTCGTAGCCCATGAAGCCGGCGAATTCCAGGTGCTGCGGGCGTGCGCTGATCAGCGCCAGCATCTGCCCGAGCACGTCCAAATCGCTGACGCCGCCACGGTGCAGGCCAACGTCCAGTTCGATATTGACCCGCAACCGCGTGCCCAACCCTTGCGCCAGCGCCAGGTATTGCTGAAGCCTTTGCGGGGTATCGAGCAGCCACTGCAATTGCTTCGCCGGGTTGAACGGCCCCTTGTGGGTTTCGTAAAACAGCTGCGCCGAGCGCACCGGCAGCGGTTTGCCCAGCAGGAGGTCGGCGTCCGGAAACAGCACGGCGTCATGGTTGAGAAACGGCTGGTGAAACGACATCAAGCGCTTCGTCCCGGCGCGCCGAGCGATGTAACTCAGCAGCCCCGGTGCCGGCAGTGATTTCTCCACCAGTCGCAGGTGTTTGCCGGCGCGCTGGACCGACTTCATTACCACGTCGATGTTGTGATCGAGGCGATCCAGATCGATCAGCATCACCGGACGCATCGGGCCGTGAGCGTTCAGTTCACGGTTCAAGGCGCGGAAATAATCGCTGTACGGCCCTCCTCGATCCCCCGGCCGTAGCCAGGCGCCTACACCCACCAGCAAGGCGCCCACGCCCAAGGTGCCGAGCAGGAAATTGCGGCGATTCACGGCCATCAGTTCACCCCCAGAATCGACGACAAATGCGCGTTGAGAAACTTGCCGCTGGGGTCCAGCGCCTGGCGAACGTCAATGAATGCCCGCCAGTGCGGGTACAGCGGCTGCAGGTTTTTGGCGTTCAACGTGTGCAACTTGCCCCAGTGCGGCCGGCCGTTGTATTTCCAGAAGATCGGCTCCACGGCGGCGAAGAAATTGTGATGATCCATCTGGTAATGCTGGTGGACCGAGATCGAACAACTGTCGCGGCCCTCGAACATGCTCAGGGGAATGTCATCGGCTTTCACATAGCGATACTCGATGGGAAACCAGGTGCGCAGGTCTTTGTTCTGAATCAGTTTGAGGATCTCGCGCAAGCAGGCCGGGCCGTGTTCCGCCGGCACTGAATACTCCATCTCGTTGAACCGCACGGTGCGCACGTTGGCGTAGATGTCGAACGAGTCGCCCACCCGGTCGTCGAAACTGGCGAGGTGGCGCAGGTTGTTGAGCAGCGTGCGGCGCAGGTCGGGGAAGTCGCTGGCGTACTTGTCGATTTTTTCGATCAGGGTCACGAACTCGTTGCCGCCCTCCTCATCCGCCGGGATCGGTGGCGTGGCCGGGTCGGTGGTTTCGTTCAGGGCAATCGACAAGGCGTAGTCGGAATGAGTCACCACGAGCATTTCCCAGTGCTGGTTTTCCCGGGTGTTCTTGTCGAGGTCTTCCAGCAGCTCTTCGGTCTTGGCGATCCACTGGCGCTCCCGCAGCCGATACGCCGGGCGATTTTGCAGACGGATTTTGGTGGCCACGCCCAACGCGCCGAGGGAGACCCGGGCGGCGCTGAACACCTCGGGATGGCGGGTGCTGTCGCAGTCCAATACGTCGCCGCTGGCAGTCACCAGTTGCAAGCCGCAGACGTGGGCCGAATAGGACTGAAAGGTTTTGCCGGTGCCGTGGGTCGAGGTGGAGATGGCGCCGGCGAGGGTCTGATAGTCGATGTCGGCCATGTTGGGCAGGGCCTGGCCGATGTCCTTGAGCGGTGTGCCCATGCGTGACATCGGCGTGCCGGCGGCGAACTCGGCCTGCAAGGTCTGGGGGTCGTGATCGAGCAGGCCGGTGAAGTAGCTCAGGGACACCAGCGTGCCGTCGGTGGGCACCAGGGCGCTGAAGGAGTGAGCCGAGCCGACCGGGCGGATTTTGCCGGGGGCCTGACGGATGACTTGGGTCAGTTCATCGAGGTTCTTCGGCGCCAACCGCGCCGCTGGCAAGCAACTCTGGCCGCCGGACCAGTTGCGCCAGGGAATCAGTCGCGGCGCGCGCAACAACTCGGCCAGCGCCGGGCTTACGCCGAGCGCGGTGAAGGCGCCGATGACGCTCGCCCGTTGCAGTAACTGACGTCGTGTCAGGTCCATCGTCATGGCTGCACCTGCCGTTCTTATTGTGGGATGGACTGGCCGGACATGAAGGCAATCAGTGCGAGGAACTCGTCCTCCGAACACTGCATGCACAGGCCCATCGGCGGCATGCCGTTGTAGCCGTTGATCGCGTGATCGAGCAGCGTGTCAGCGCCTTGCTGCACCCGCGGTTCCCAGGCTTTTTGATCGCCGGTCAGCGGTGCGCCGGCGGCGGGGTTGGCGTGGCAGAGCTTGCAACTGTTGGCGTAGACCTGGGCCAGTGCGGCGTCTGTGGGCATGGCGTTGGCTACTTCGCTGCGGGTGACCGGGGGCTTTGGCTCATCACCGCAACCGCTCAGCAGCGCGGCGAAGACGCAGCCCACCAACGCCAAACAACGGCTAGGCTTTTCAGTGAATCGACGTGCCCGCATGGCGGTCCTCTCTTGTGGCGCCCCGCAGCGGGAGACACCTTTTTATTGTGATCAAGGCGAGGTCAACACTAAGGCACCAGCGCGCCCGGGTTGAGGGCATTGGGGGCCAACTAGGGGGGCATCTGAGGCCATGACCCGTTCCGCCCTTCAAATGACCGAGCGACACAAACGCTGAGATGAGTCATGACAAGCAAGGGTCAGGTCTGCTAAAACGATTCATCAGCGCATCACAGAATCCAGACGGGGTAGCGACATGACCACAGCACACATCCTTGGCAATCTGTTTCCCGACAGCAGCGACATCCCGGAAAAATACCGCCTCGACGGCCAGACCGAGCAGCGCGAATACCTGGTCGACGGCGAACTGCGCACCTGGAACGGCCCCCTCGCCCAAGTCCGCAGCCCGGTGTACCTGACCGGCGAAAATGGCGACGAGCAAGTGATCCTCGGCAGCACGCCGTTGCTGGACGCCGAAACCGCCCTGACCGCCCTCGACGCCGCCGTCCGCGCCTACGACCGTGGCCAGGGCCTGTGGCCGACCATGCGCGTGGCCGAGCGCATCCAGCACGTCGAAGCCTTCCTCGGACGCATGCGCCAACAGCGTGAGGCGGTGGTGAAATTGCTGATGTGGGAAATCGGCAAGAACCTCAAGGACTCGGAAAAAGAGTTCGACCGCACCTGCGATTACATCGTCGACACCATCAATGCCCTCAAGGAACTCGACCGCCGCTCCAGCCGTTTCGAACTGGAGCAGGACACCCTCGGCCAAATCCGCCGCGTACCGCTGGGCGTCGCCTTGTGCATGGGGCCTTACAACTATCCGCTGAACGAAACCTTTACCACGCTGATCCCGGCGCTGATCATGGGCAACACCGTGGTGTTCAAACCGGCCAAGCTCGGCGTGCTGTTGATCCGGCCGTTGCTGGAAGCGTTCCGCGACAGTTTCCCGACTGGCGTGATCAACGTGATCTACGGCAGCGGCCGGGAAACCGTCAGCGCGCTGATGGCCAGCGGCAAGATCGATATCTTTGCGTTTATCGGCACTAACAAAGCGGCCAGTGACCTGAAGAAACTGCACCCGAAACCACACCGCTTGCGCGCGGCATTGGGCCTGGATGCGAAGAACCCCGGCATCGTCCTTCCCGAAGTCGATCTGGACAACGCCGTCAGCGAAGCGCTCACCGGTTCGCTGTCGTTCAATGGCCAGCGCTGCACCGCGCTGAAAATCCTCTTCGTCCACGAAGACGTGGTCGAGTCGTTCATCGAGAAATTCAACGCCAGACTCGCCACCCTCAAACCCGGCATGCCGTGGGACAGCGGCGTGGCCCTGACCCCGCTGCCGGAAGCGAGCAAGGTCGATTACCTGCATTCGCTGGTGGCGGATGCGGTGAGCAAAGGCGCTGCCGTGGTCAACCCCAACGGCGGCCAGGCCCGGGCGTCGTTCTTCTACCCGGCGGTGCTGTTCCCGGTGAACCCGCAGATGCGCGTCTATCAGGAAGAACAGTTCGGCCCCGTGGTGCCGATCGTGCCCTACCGGCATCTGGACACGGTGATCGACTACGTCTTGGAATCGGATTTCGGCCAACAGTTGAGCATCTTCGGTACGAACCCGGTGGCGGTCGGCCGACTGGTCGACACCTTTGCCAATCAGGTCGGGCGCATTAACATCAACGCCCAGTGCCAGCGCGGCCCGGACACCTTCCCGTTCAACGGTCGCAAGAACTCCGCCGAAGGCACTTTGTCGGTCCATGATGCGCTGCGGGTGTTTTCGATCCGCACGCTGGTGGCGACCAAGTTCCAGGACAGCAATAAAGCGCTGATCAGCGAGATCATTCGCGGGCGGGATTCGAGCTTCCTGACCACCGATTACATTTTCTGAGGAGACGCTATCTGAGCGCCTATCGCCTGCCACCGCTGATGCGTCGATTGCTGCGTCCATTGCTGGATCCGTATCGGCGCTATCGCAACGCGCGAGTGATCCACGCGGTGCGGGTGTCGTTAGGCTTGCTGGCGACGATCCTGCTGACCACCGGCATTCACCTGCCCCACGGCGAGTGGGCGTCGGTGACCATGCTGGTGGTGATCGGCGGCTTGCAGCATCACGGCAACATCGGCAAGAAAGCCGCCGAGCGGGCGATCGGCACCTTGATCGGCGCCGGTGTCGGCTTGCTACTGGTGGCGCAACAGGCCTGGCTCGGGATGCCGTGGCTGACGTATTTCGCGATGTCGGTGGTGTGCGGGTTCTTCTCGTATCACGCCATCGGCAAGGGCGGCTACACGGCGCTGCTGTCGGCGATTACCGTGTTTATCGTCGCCGGGCATGGCGATAACCCGGTCACCGACGGGTTGTGGCGCGGCGTGGACATTCTGATCGGCATTGCCCTGGCCCTGGCGTTTTCCTTCGCCCTGCCGCTGTACGCGGTGTTCTCCTGGCGCTACAACCTGGCCGACGCCTTGCGCGATTGCGCGACCCTTTATGGGCGCATCATCAATGGCCAACCGGTCACCGCGGACGAACACCTGAAGATCATGGGTCGCCTGAATACGGTGCTGGTGCAACTGCGCTCGCTGATGCCGTCGGTGTCCAAGGAAGTACGGATTTCCATGACTGAATTGGATGCCATTCAACGTAATCTGCGGATGTGCGTCAGCACCCTGGAAATCCTTGGCAACACGCGTCCGGATGCCAGTGATCCGGTGGCCATGGCGCATCTTCAAACCGCGTTGAAAGCCGAGCACCGGCAGATCCGCGTGCAGTTGATCGGCATGGCCCGGGCCTTGAAATCTGGGGCCGCCCAGCGGCTGAACCGGCCGGTGGAGCTGCCGGAAATCGGTCTCGACGCGCCGGTCTACAGTCCGCTGGATGGTTATCGTCTGTTGACCCGGCAACTGGCCGCGAACATCAGCGAAATGCGCCAGCGCCTGGCCAAGACTGCGCCGCGCTGGAACCTCTGAGGCTTACGGCGTGGCCGCCCGGCGCAGCTTCAGGCCCCAACCCTGCTGCATACCGGCAGCGGCCAGCAGGATAGCGGCCACACCGAGCCATTGCAGCGGCTCCAGGCGATGGCCGAACGCGAACCAGTCAACGAAAATCGCCGCAATCGGGTAGATGAACGACAGTGCGCCGGTCAGTGCCGTCGGCAGTTTCTGGATGGCGCCGTAGAGCAATACGTACATCAAACCAGTGTGCACGATGCCCAGGGTAACCAGGCTGGCCCAGGCACTCGGCGCTTGGGGCAATGCCGAAAAGTGCGCGAAAGGCGCGAGCAACAGTACGCCGGTGCAGACCTGAATCAAGGCGATCAGGTGCGGCGGCGTGCCGGTCAGGCGCTTGATGATCAACGCAGCCACCGCATAAAGAAACGCCGCCCCCAGCGCCAGGCCGATCCCCATCAAGTAATCATTGCCGCCCGCCCCCTGCTCGCCATGGGCGCTGACAATCGCCAGCATTCCGAGAAAGGAAATACCCAGCCAGAACAGCTTCTGCAAGGTGATTTTCTCCCCGAGAAACAGCGCGGCCAAGCCGACCAACATGAACGGTTGAACGTTGTACACCGCCGTGCCAATGGCAATTGATGCACGGGAATAGGAGGCGAACAGCAGCACCCAGTTGCCGACAATCGCCATCCCGCTGAGCACGGCCAACAGAAACGTGGTGCGGGTCAGAATACCGGGGCGCAGGAAGCCGAAAGCCACGCAAATCAGCAACAAGGTGCCGGCACCAAATACGCAACGCCAGAACACCACGTCCAGCACCGGCTGGCCCGACACCAGCACGAACCAGCCGATGGTTCCGGAAATAAGCATGGCGGCGGTCATTTCGAATGACCCGCGCCGTAGTGTTTTGTCCATCATCAGACTCCTGTGTTTGAGCGCAAATTATGCCAATCCGTCGAACGTCTCCTCCAGCGCAAAAATCAGGCTAAACTCGATTTCTGCCTTTTTTATCGAGGCCGTTTTGTTTAATTGCCTAATCGAGGTTTCGCCATGACCGACGATATTGATCAAGTGCTGATCAGCGCCTTGATGGAAGACTCACGGCGCTCGCTCAAAGCCTTGGCGCAGATCAGCGGGTTGTCATCACCCAGCGTGGCCGAGCGCCTGCGCCGACTCGAAGAACGCGGCGTGCTCAAAGGCTACACCGTAGAAATCGACCCCAGATGTTTTGGCTATCAGCTGCAAGCCATCGTGCGAATTCGCCCATTGCCTGGGCAATTGCAGGAAGTCGAGCGGCAGATCCAGGCCATTCCCGAATTCACCGAGTGCGATAAGGTCACCGGCGACGACTGCTTCATTGCGCGCCTGCATGTGCGCTCGATGGAACAACTGGACACCTTGCTCGACCGCCTCAACACCCACGCCGAGACCAACACAGCGATAGTGAAGAAAACCCCGGTCAAGCGCCGGTTGCCACCGATGGCGTGAGTGTGGTTTGGGGCTGAATGGGATAGATTGATGGTTTACCGGCGAAGGATTGGCGGCATGAAAACTCAGACAATATTACTCGCCGCATTGATGCTGGTGGGTTGCGGCACTGTTCAAACGGTGGTGCGCAGTGACGAAGCGGCGGCAAAGAGTCTCAAGGAAAAAAGAAGCTACTGCGGTGCGGTTCCACGGATCTACAGTGGTGTGACCTATGATTTCTGCACCCTGCATGCGCCGCTGGAGGCAGGCGTCGATCCGGAGAAATACAACAACGGAACAATTATTGTGTTGATTGATGCGGTCATTTCCGGCGCACTTGACACCATGCTCCTGCCCTACACCATCTATCGCCAACAAGCCGATGGCAGCATTGTCGTGGCGGAGTAAGGAAGGCCCTTTCCTGATCGTAATAGGGTTTTCGCTTTCACCACTCTTCATACACCGCTAGAGTGCGCACCCCGCTTGCCGACCGGCAACACTACAAAGAAGTATTTATGCGCCCGTTACTACGGCATCTCTGTCCCAGCGCCGTACCTCGTCTCGTGCGCAACCTGCTGCTGGGAAGCCTGATTATTCAAGCAACAGGCTGCGCGATGTTTTCCAATCATGTGACCCTCAAGACTGAGATGCCCGCCCAGTTTGTCGTGGACGTAACCGCCTCCTATCGTCCGTTGTTCACCAGTGTATGCATCTTGCCCGACGATTACGCCGGGGATCCCAATCCTGACAAAGCGATGTTTTACAGTCAGCTGTCCCCTACACCTTATACGTCTGAATTCGAGGTGGAGCTGGGCAAAAGAGTCGGCGATTGCACACTGGTGCTCAACAGTTTCGACTTCACGATCCGGGATCGGTCACAGGCCGGTCGCAATACGTTTGAAACCTCCACCGTTGGACTTGAAGTCGAAACATTCCTGAAGGAGGACGAGCAGCTCGCGACCAGGCTGGACGAGCAATTGCTTGAAGTACGCTGCCACTGGGAAGACGCGGACACCAAGAGTCGCCCTGAACGAAGACTCGAATGTCACGTCTTGGATGCCAATAAGCACGAGCGAAAGGGCGGGCAGTTGGGCATGTTGAAAATGAGACAGCTGCAGGGTCTGACGTTGCGGCTGAAAGTAAGCGCGGCCGATATGGTTGAAATATCCCAGCCTCTGAAATAAAGCGCACCTGTCCGATAGTGAAAGAGACGTCCATAAAAAACCCGCCGAAGCGGGTTTTTTATTACTCAAGGCTTGCGATCAGTCATCGCGGCTCATGATGCCGAAGAGCTGCAACAGGCTGATGAACAGATTGTAGATCGATACATACAGGCTGATGGTCGCCATGATGTAGTTACGCTCGCCGCCATGAATGATGGCGCTGGTCTGGAACAGAATGCAGACCGAGGAAAACAGCACGAAACCTGCGCTGATCGCCAGTTGCAGACCGCTGATCTGGAAGAAGATGCTTGCCAGCGTCGCGCCCAGCAACACGAAGAACCCGGCGGTGATGAAACCACCGAGGAAGCTCATGTCCTTGCGAGTGATCAGCACATAGGCCGACAGACCACCGAACACCAGCGCAGTCATCGCGAAAGCGGAACTGACCACTTCAGCCCCGCCCTGCATGCCCAGGTAACGATTGAGGATTGGGCCAAGCAGGAAACCCATGAAACCGGTCAACGCAAAAGCCGACACCAGGCCCCAGGCCGAGTCACGAAGCTTGTTGGTAAGGAAGAAAAGGCCATAGAAGCCGATCAGCACCACGAAAATATTCGGGTAGCCGACACGCATCTGCTGTGCAACGAACGCCATCACACCGCTGAATGCGAGGGTGAGAGCGAGCAAGCCGTACGTGTTGCGCAGGACGCGGCTAACCTCTAGCTGCTCAGCCTGCACGCTGTTATTAACTGCGTAATCCTGTTCGCGCATGGCGACACTCCTGTTGGTTTGAAACGTTCAGTCGCAAAGATCATAACAGACGCTCTGTAACAAGCCATGCAGAGAGTTTGACAGCGTGTTTCATTCAGGTATTATGGCGCCCGCAACGCAAACGGAGGTGTGGCCGAGTGGTTTAAGGCAACGGTCTTGAAAACCGTCGACTGTAACAGGTCCATGAGTTCGAATCCCATCGCCTCCGCCATCTTGAATACGTTAGAGCCCTGATTAGTCAGGGCTTTTTCGTTTCTGGGGTTTGGTGAAATCACTCCCTGTTGGCATGTGGTCCATAACCATACTGGAACCGTTCCATAACCAAGCTCGTTTTGCCCCTCTTCCGGCGTCCTGCCGATAGTTAAAAATCCTTCATGTAACACGATGCTACGCCGGCCTTTTAAGCGAGGATTCGCGACGCCTCATTCAGACTTGCTCCCTTCCCTGCCGTACAGGCTTATGCGGGAAAGGCCCTCGCTTTATTCACGGCACATTCTTGAAGAAGACGTAACCACCGAGCTTCAGCGCCTGCGTGACCTTCGCCGCCCAGCGTGCGGGCGAGGATGGCGCGGTCTTTCCCAGAAGCAGTCATCACTTTTTCTCCAGGCAAAAAAAAGCCCGCACTGGGCGCGATTCAATGATTAAGCTGTGTGTTCCACGCATGGAGGCATTTATGAAGTACACAACGATTCTTTTGATTGCAGCGTTACTCGGTGGTTGCTCCTCATACAGTGAGCGCGGTACCGGCGAAGGCGCAAGGGAGTTCAACAACAAGGGCTACACCGTCCGCTGCGATGCGACCCCGGCCAACCAGCAAGGCTGCTATACCCCCGCGCCGTCGTGGTCTTGGTGGCCGTCCAACCACATAAAATTGAAATTAGGGGCGAACTGAATAAGTTCCTTGTCTGGGCTTCTTGGTGAAGGGGATGCTGGAGATCGGGCAGGTTTCTCCAGGCAAAAAAATACCCACTCAATGGCGGGCGTGGGGTTTGATCATTCAGTTTTGACTCTAGAGCGACAATCCGCTCTTCAAGAAGGACATTCCTCGCTGAAAGCTCTTAGATGGCGCCGACCAAAGGCGCCACTCTATCAATAGTTTGCACCTGTACTAACCGTATACGAGTTGGATTGCTTAGCGACGGAGCACCCGCAATTGCTCGTTCCGCAGTTATCAAAGCGTTGTTGGGTAACAGCTGAACTTGCGCAATTCAAGCCTGGAAAGATGAACATACATTCATCCAGCCAAAGCCGTAGGTGTCTACCCTCAAGGTTCCGACATAGTGAATACAGGAGTAACCCACCATGTTCTCGCACGAAAGCATCCCGCTTATTTCGCTCTTCATCATCATGCTGCTTTGCGTGCTTGGAGCCGTTCTTCACCCCATACACGCATTCTGTAGCTGGGTTCAAAGGCGCAGGAGTAAACCCATTCTCGATCGCACGGAGCAAGTGAGGAGGTTTTATTCTCGCTGAGTGACGTCCAATGAGGCCCGGCACAGTCCGGGCTTTTTGTTGCCTGTACGAATCCGGGATGAGCCTGAATGTGCTCGCCTGCAACCTGAAAAGGGTCATGAAAATAATAGGCACCACGGGCTCCTTCATCCCTTGTTTTGTGCCATGGCCCCCCGTTCCCTTTCCTGAATGTTCAGGACTAAAGTTCGCGCACTTTACCCACAAAAGACCTGACGACAGCAGAACCGACTATCCTTTCGGACAGTGAACGCTGCACTCTTGGCAAAAAGGGACGCCATGCCAGTCTATGATCGCGCCATCGACTCCAGACCCGCCATCCTATGGGGAGATCGAACCTGTCTGATCAAGCCCTGGCGAATGCGGATGGCCTCAATTGCGGTTTTCTGTCTTTTCACGGCAACTCCCGGGTATGGTCAGAACCTGCCAACCGCAGCGGGTGCCGAAAAAGCCACGGTTACGGTGATTCAAGCGCAGGAAATCGTTTCCAGGGCCACCCTCGGAGCCGTTCGCTGGAGCGGCCCTGAATCCGGCCCGCAAGCACAGCGGGGCAAGAGCATCGCCTTTGTCGCAGAAGATTTGCGTAACGGAGGCATTGTCGGTGTCGCCCAGGGCGCTCGGGAGGCAGCCAAAGCGATGGGCTGGACGCTGAAGATCTTCGATGGTGCCGGATCATCGACCGGGCGCGCAAAGGCCTTTGCCGATGCCCTGGCAGCGAAACCCGACGGCCTCATCCTGTGCGGCTCCGATGCCCTGGAGAACAATGCGGAGCTGAACCTCTTCGCCAACAGGGATGTGCCGGTGGTTGCCTGGCACGCCGGGGCACGCCCCGGGCCGATTGACGGCACGCCGGTGGCCATGAACGTCACGACCGACCCGCTCGAAGTAGCGCGACTCACGGCAATGGCAGCAGTGGCGCAGTCAAACGGACACGCCGGCGTGGTGATCCTGACCGACTCCAAGTACAGCATCGCCATGGCGAAAGCCAAGGCCATGGAAGACGTCATTCGGGCCTGTCGCGAATGTACGTTGCTGGAAGTGCGCGATGTCGCGATCTCCGAAAGTGGCGAGAAGATGCCGGCGATCACCAAGGAACTGCTTCAGCGCTATGGAAAGCGCTGGACCCACACACTGGCCATCAACGATATCTATTTCGACTACTCGATTGCCTCATTGACCAACGCCGCAATACCCAGTGACGGCATCAGTCTGTTGTCTGCTGGCGATGGCAGCGCTTCGGCTTTCTTGCGTATACAGGCAAAAACCTACCAGACCGTCACCGTGGCCGAGCCGCTCAACCTGCATGGCTGGCAGGTGATGGATGAATTGAACCGGCTGTTTGCAGGTCAGCCGGTGAGTGGCTTCGTAGCGCCGATTCACCTGGTCAACGCCGACAATATTGCCTTCGACGGCGGGAAGAAATTCCAGTACGACCCTGACAATGGCTATCGGGACATTTACCGCCACCAATGGAATCCCTGAGATTGGACGTTACTTCCCGACTCGGACGCTGGCTATTGCCGCAATCACTGCGCGCGCAATTCACATTGGCGTTTCTGACGCTGGCGCTGTTGATCCTGGCGGGTGGTGCAACGGCGGTCTACGCGTTGCGCACGTCAAACAGCGCCACCCGCCAGCTGACAGATGAACGACTGGTCCGTATGCAAGATGGGCAAGACATGCTGCAGCGTACCTTGCTGATCGAGCGCCAGACCGATCAGCTTTTGACAACCCGCTCTCCCGACGCCCTGCGTTCAAGCTATGCGGCGACCGTCGAACAGCTTGAAGCCCTTGATCAACTGGTGCAGCAACTGACTGCCGCGAACAGTGGCGTGGCGATACTGGACATGTACCAGTCGAGCCAGATGTTCCGCAATACCGCCAACATCGTTGCGCAGCTACGCGAAAGCCTGCTGCAATCGGAGGTCACCTTCGAGCAAACCCTGACGGATCTCACCGCCCGGTTAACCGCGACCCAGACCCGGGCCAGCCTGGAACTGGCGGTGTTACTTTTCGATCTGCCCCAGGCTGTTGACAGTGATGCCGTGCAGCGGCTTCAGGTCCGCTATAAGCTCCTGTCCCGAACGGCGGGCAAGTTACCCGACGCTGGTGTGGAGACGCCCGATCTCTTCGCCCTGCGCCTGCGGCTCATCAATCAGCAAAAGGTGATACAGCGCTTCAATGAGGAACTGAAGAATGAGGCCGGGGTGCTGGTCGCGGTAGCCCGTGCGCAATCCAGTGCCTACACCGAAGACTATCGCGAAGCCGTGCAGCGCCTGGTTGAGGCCTCAAATCGCAGCCAGCAATGGGTGCTGATCATGTTGGGCGCCAGCCTGGTGTTCGCCTGGTTCGTGACCCGGGTTTTCATGGGGCGTCATGTGCTCGTGCGCCTGAATGAAATAAGCCGGCAGTTGCGTCAGGAGCACACGGACAAAACGCATTTGATGATGGCCGAACACGGGAAAGACGAGATCGGCAACATGGCTCGCGCGGTGAATCAATTCCTTAAAGACCGACTTCAACTGGAAAAAAGAACGGTCCAATTGAGTATCGCCACAGAGCGGCTCGCCGTGCAAAACGGCCGATTAGAGCAAGAAGCCATCATCCGCACCGGACAGGGTCATGTCCTGGAGCTGATCGCCAGGAGCACCGAGCTTGCAGTAGTCCTCGACAGCCTGGCTCACTTGGTCGAATCCCAACTGGAGGGGATGATGGTGTCCATCCTGGTGCTGGATGAGGATGGCACTCACCTGCTGCACGGGGCGGCCCCCAGTTTGCCGAAAGCCTATAACCAGCTCATTGACGGGATAGCGATCGGTCCGAACGTCGGTTCCTGCGGCACCGCGGTGTATCGACGAGAACCGGTCATCGTCACGGATATAGCGCTGGACCCGCTGTGGGAGGCGTACCGTTCAATCGTTGCACCCTATGGATTTCGCTCCTGCTGGTCGACGCCGATTCTGTCCCATGAGCGAAAGGTATTGGGTACGTTTGCTTTGTATTCCAACACCGTACGCAGCCCTCGCGCGACCGAGACGCGACTGATCGATCTGGCGACACCCCTTGCTGGCATTGCGATAGAACGCCAACTGACCGAAAAACGCATTCGCTATATGGGCGATCATGACGCACTGACGGGGCTGCCGAATCGCACACTGCTCGAAGACCGCCTCAAGCAGGCAATACTTTACGCTCAGCGCTACAACCGCCTGGTGACGGTGGTGTTTCTCGATCTGGATAAATTCAAACTGGTGAATGACAGCCTCGGGCACAGTGCTGGAGATGAGCTGCTCAAAACCGTCGCCCGGCGCATGCTGGAGTGTGTACGTCGCACCGACACCGTCGTGCGACTGGGTGGCGACGAGTTTGTGATCATCCTGTTCGACCAGCCTTCAGACGTGGACGGCGTTACTCCAGCCCTGCACAAAATCCAGGAAGCCATCCTGCGGCCGATTCAGCTCAGCGGACATACACTGCACGTCACCTGCAGCATGGGGCTGGCCACCTACCCTGCCGACGGCAGCGATACCGACACGTTACTCAGCAACGCGGACGCCGCCATGTACCGGGCCAAGGAGCTGGGTCGCAACAGTTACCAGTTCTATACGAGCGAGATGAATAACAAGGTTCAGGGCAAGCTCGCCATGCAAGACGGGCTTCGAAACGCACTCAACCATGACGAGTTCCTGCTGCTGTACCAGCCCCAGGTGGATTTGCACTCAGGTCAGATTATCGGCGTAGAAGCACTGATCCGCTGGCAGCATCCCGAGCTTGGCATGGTGCCGCCAATCAAATTCATTCCGCAGGCCGAAGAGACCGGATTGATTGTGCCCATCGGCGACTGGGTGATTCATACCGCATGCAGACAAAACAAGGACTGGCAGGAAGCGGGCTATCCGCCGATCACCATGTCGGTGAATATTTCAGCACGCCAGTTCATCGAAAGGGACCTGATCGACCGGGTGAGGCATGCCTTGCAAGAAACCGGACTGGACCCGATGTACCTTGAGCTGGAACTGACCGAAAGTCTGATCATGCAAGACCTTCAGCAAGCGATCAGCAAAATGAAAGAACTGCAATCAATGGGGATCAGTCTCTCGATCGACGACTTCGGCACCGGCTACTCCAGCCTCGCCGCATTGAAAAGCTTCCCGATCGCAAGACTCAAGATCGACCAGTCTTTCGTGCGCGATCTGCCCGACAACGAGAACGACAAAGCCATCGCCACCGCCGTGATTTCGTTGGGGCACAAACTGAACCTCAAGGTCATTGCCGAAGGTGTCGAAACCGAAGAGCAGCAAACCTTCCTGCGTGAAAACGGCTGCGATGAAATTCAGGGTCACGTTTTCAGCAGAGCGGTCAGCGCAGAGGAAATCAGTCTGTTACTGCGCACCCCCCGGTTACCACAACCGGGGCGTATTGCGAGCCCTGGCTCGGTCAGGCGAAAACGCGATGTAAAACGCCCAGGCAGTCCAATGCCCGGACATTAATCAACGTCGGCCAGGGATGCGTGCAGAAATCGAAGTGCACACCGAGGCGTTAGGCGTGGTCGCTGATGCGCTGCGTTATCGACAGTGCAAGTTGCAACGGACTGCAAGTCGGATAAATTCATGCCTTCGCAGAGGACTCTGCTGTCACACTCTCGGACAGGTCATGGCCGGCTATTGTCTTGAACGATGTGCTCGCGTGAGGTCCTGAGAGCCAAGCGATGCCCAGCAGAAGGGTTACTGAATGCCGAAGAAACAGCCGGAAAATATAACAGCGACGACCGCTGCGGACATTGAACGCTCTATCCAGGCCCTGAACAAAATGGCTGAACGCCTTTGGGGGGATGGCCGGGAATCCGAGGCAAAAGCGCTCCTTGATGCGCTGGATGCTCTGAACAGAGCGCTGGATCGAATCAGAATTGGCGAGAGTCGCAGAGTTGCGACACTCCACTAAGAAATGCATGAATTAGCCTGCCACCGTGTCGCAGGCTGGATAAATCGACGGAGCGAAGGCATACATCCATGGGGTTTCTTGAGTTTTTATCCGACCTTCTCACCCTTTTCGGCAATATTCCATCTTATGAAAAACCTCGTAGGGCCTTCACACGAGGATTTGTCGCGTTTTGTGTGCTGGTGGCCGTGCTTGAGCTGATGATTCTGAACCATATCTATAGCGGGCTATAGACACAAATGATCGCTACATCTGGCCTGACTTAATGGTCAGCTGTTAGTTCATGTGCTCCCACAGACCACCCATCGCTCATAACTTTGCAAGACTCAAGCATTTCACAAAGATCAGCTCTGGATCGTCCGGATCAAGATTCTCTACTCGGCCACTGTCTTGATAGCCGAGTTGTCTGAGTCATTGCTGCATCGGAACGTTGGATGTGCTCCTGGCGGCCCTTCTCTGTTTTGGCGAGAGGGTCGATATCCATCAGAAACTCAACGTCACTCGAGACGGCCTGTCTATTTGCCAACTCATTATTTGCCCTCGGCTTCGTGTCATCCGAGTGTACTTTTGCCGCTACGGTCAGGGCTAAAGCGATGTTGCACGCTTGAGCCGCGAAGCCCCTGCGGGCTCGCGGTGTATTCGTCTGACCTCAGGTCTCAGGAAGCATTCTGCTGATAGCTGCAACCCACATAGAGATCAATGTCCTTGTCCTCCGTGGAGACCACTCGCAAGGTTGCGCCATTGTCGAGGCTGCGCTGGAAGTCAACATAACCGTCAGTATCCAGTACCTTTTGCAGTTTCAGGGTGCTGGCAAGCTTCTCTGCGTCGGCCTTAGGGCTGCTGCTTTTGGCCTGGAGAAAGAAGCTGGCGCGGTCGGTCATCACGGCGGTGGTGGACGACACACCGTGCACCGTCAACGCCGGCGTGACCTGCCAGGCGCCGCCGCCCCACGGGCTGTGTGGGACATCCTTGGGCAACGACAATTGTCCAGCGTCCACCAGACCGTTGAAGTCGGCTACCTGCTGCGCACTGGCCTTGCACTCCGCCAAAGCCTTGAACAGATCGCTTTGGTTCGGGCCAGCGGCCGAGACAGAAAAAGTGGACAGGCACCCAGCCAGGGCGAGAAGACCAAGAGAGATTTTCATGACGACATCCTTGTTCAGTGGAACCAACAGGTGATGAACACCCGAGGTGAATGGCAGCAGTTATTGAGGAGTGAGCGTCCTGCCCGGCTGCACACGGGTCGGCGCTGCAGGTCAGAAGCTTGCCATCGCTGAATTCAATATGCCATCAGGATTTCCCTGAGGGGGGCTGACTTGGAAACGCCAATCCAGACGTAGCCCGCTCTGCACCGGGCCTTGCAGGCCGGCGTCAATTGCTGCAGGATCCGCGCTCGAATTTTCCACGGATGGAATCGCACATGATCGCAGACCTGCGTCCCCCGCAGCCGCTAGAGACCTCCCAGGCCTCGACTCCTCAAAAATCCACCGCTTCGTCGAACGCGCTCAGCCACTGATGACCGCGCGCACCTCTGTGCCCTCCCCGCGTCCACCCTGCTCACCAAAGGTTATGAATACCCGATGAAGTCCTTGATCAAACCCCTGTTGGTCGCCGTCCTGATAGCTGCCCTGTGCCATCTGCTGGGGCGATTTGTCGTGCCCTACACGCTCATGTTCCTGATCCCCGAGGGCTGGGGCGGCAGTTGGGCTTTCTGGGCCAACTCATGGGTCTCGGGCTTCATTGCCGGACTGGTGGTGGTGCGCTTACTGCCTGCACAGCGCTACTACGTGGTGCCGATGCTGATCTCGGTATTTGCCGTGATTGCCATCGGTGGCTATGTGCTCAATCGTTGCAACGCCGGGCAGCTGGCGGCGATCAATCAGCTGTCGGAACAAAGCTGGAGTAGCCTGAGCTACATCGGCAAGCCCGATGCTGCGACGCCGCCCCAGGAACCCCTGCCACCCGTTGACCTGACCGACGCGCCGGGCGTCACCCTGGAAGGTCAAAGCTACGGCTACAGCTGTGTGCGTCCCGGCGAAACCGTGGATTACTTCCTGGCGCTGCAAATGTCCTACGGTGCCCACCTGCTGGGGCTGATGCTGGCCTTGCTGCTGACCCACCGCTACCGTAGAACGCCGGCATCTCGCCAGGGCTGAGGTAGAACAGGCCATCCTCAGCGGCTGCCAAGAAAGACGGGGATGGCATTGTTCAACGAGACCCCCACCAGAAAGACAGCCAGCCCGACGTCGATCTGGCGCGTGTATTCGAATTGAATGATGAAAAACGGCTGACAATAATTAAGTTCGGACCCGGACTGATGACCGCCATGATGTAAATCAGTGCAGCTGTAACCATGAATACTCCAAATTGCAAACAAGCAGCCGCGCAGCGGCAGTCCTTTTGTTACAGCAATAATGAAAAGCGATGATGTTACCCACCCGGATTATTGACGGATGAACGTTATCGAAGCCCTCACCGCATAGCGCTAGTCAGTCCAGGGCAACTGCACGCTATATCTCAGGCCGCGAGGTGAAAGTATCGGGTTCATAGGTGTCGTTAGTGGCAGAAGGCATGCTGTTTGTAATCGGGAGCGTTACTGTTGTGCATTGACAACCTAGCAGTAAAACCGACCGGTATCGCAGACCATTAAAGAACAGGCTTATAACTTTTATTGGATCCAATCATTAAGCAGCACATGGGATTAATACTCGCGCAGCCAAGAAAGTGAGCTGTCGAAATATGCAATCCAAGGCGCTTATGTTAGCTTTGCCGCGCTTTACCTCATCGACTCACAAATTGATGCCCATCGGGCACACCAAGGAATCCTTGCGCATGGCTGCGTCCAACAAATGGCTGATGTCATCGGCTGCGTATTACCTCGACTTCTTCACCGTTCCGCTGTTTGTCGTCCTTGCCCTGTGCATCGCTCCCTTTCATCTCGGTCAGGCACTCGCCGGTCTGCTGGCCTGGTCGTTGGTTGAGTATCTGGTGCACCGTTTCCTGTTTCATTCGCTGTATCGCCGGGAGCACTGGACACATCATCTCGATGTGCTGGCTTTCATCGGCATTTCCAGCTGGAAGACCAGTTCAGCCTATGCCGGTCTTTTGGTGCTCGCTTGGTTGACTGGCCTGACGTCGGTTTTCATCGGTGTGATCGTCGGCTACTTCTTCTACATCTCGCTGCACTACGTGATGCACCGTCCGGAACACTGGGCCTACCGTTTTGTTTCCGGGTTGGCGACCAATCATGACCTGCATCACCGCAAGGGCATCGAGAAGAATTTCGGCGTGTCCTCGCCGCTCTGGGATCACGTGTTCGGCACCTATGTCCGGGTCCAGGCGCTCAACACGGTCGAGGAGAACACCTGAAACAAGTCACGGCGGGCAAGCCTCAACCCCCCACCTGACCACCACTCGTCCGTTCCTCAGCACCTTTGCAATTCCCATTCTTCCAATATTGTGTCAATCACTTTTACGGAAGACTGGGACCATGAAAAACACATTTGCAGTGCTCACCCTCGCCGGCCTGTTATCCACCTGCTCGCTTTATGGCCTGGCTGCCGAGAAGACGACCGAAGGCTCTGCCCTTCCGCCGGGTACCGCGCAGCCGCAAGGTAATGAAACGAACAGCGTCGGGACGGGCACGGACGGTGGCAAGTCGGCCACGGGCATTGATGGCACGACGGGCTCCATGTCCAATGGCGCCGACGCAGGCACCACCGATAACGGCCCTACTCCTGCTGGAGGTTCAAAAGGGGGTGGTGAGGGTAAAGGGGGTAGCGGTTCTTGAAGCTGAACCCGGTCTAGTGCCTGATGCGGTCATCAGGCCTGACACCAAACCTGTGGCGAGAGAGCTTGCTCCTTCGCCACACGTTAATCATCGCTCACTCATCTCTTGACTAACTGGCATCGGCCGGATCGGCGCCATCGCGATTGTTGATAAACGTATTCCAATGTACATAGGCATCGTGCTGGCGCTTGACGGCCTCCTCCCACGCCGGCCCTGAAACCGAACGTGCGGAAACCAGCTGCATCATTTGCGCGGTGGCTGCATCGAGATCCATCAGCAGTGCGTGGGACTTGATTCTGAAATCGTCGACTGACGTCATTGCATTCACCTTCATTGACCCGGCCAAAAAAAAGAAGCAACGGCTTCAGGATCATTGAGCCGGCATTCGGCGAATGATTCACGCCAGCCGATCACCGGTATCTCGCGCCAATGAAAAGCCCAGCGCGATGGCTGGGCTCTGGTTATTTGCGGTGTTCGAGCATTTTGTCGGCGAGTGCCTTGGCCCGTTCAACCAGCAGGTTCTGCCGGTCTTCGTGGGTGGTCTCTCCCACAATCGGTGCTGTCAGATGGCTCTCTGCAATCAACGCAGCGCAGAAGTACCGATCCCAGACTCTTTGCTCCGACGTTTGCTTGCTCACTTGGTCGGCGTCCATGTGCGGCTCCTCTTTAAGAAGTGCATGGCCAATTTACGCCCCCATTTCACACGCTAGCCGGGGATATTAAGGAAGGCGTTCCAGCGTTCGTACGCGTCGTGGTGTCTTTTCGTGGCCGCGTCCCATTCCGGCCCTGAAACGCGTTTTGATGTCACCAACGTCATCATTCCCATCGTAGCGGCATCCAGCTCGATCAAGAGCGCGTGTGATTGGGTTCTGAAATCTTCGAACGATGTCATTAAGTTGCCTCAGCGCGGAGTACACCGCCATCGAAGAACAATTGCCCCTCGATCAATGGAGTCCGGGCATGGCCGATAATTCAAGCTGGCTGACGGTCGGTGTGCTTCCAGCAGGCCCCAGGGTTCACCATTCGTCGCCTATAAAAACTGGCGCGTAATGCCCGGGTCTGTCTGGCGTGAGGATTGCAAAGGCCCGTCTAGCAGCCCCAGAACGACGTAATTCTGACGCGGCAGCAATCACAATCAGCTTGGTCAGTCACCCCGGAGATGTAACGTGTCAACTCTCAATGAAATCGCAGCGAACCACGCGAGAATGGCTATGGCAAAGGCAGAAGAGTCGACCGGACTGAGTGAGCGACATCTCCAGATAGTGGGGCATTTCGAAGTCTCCTGCGTCGAGCTACTGCCAAACGTGCCGGCGCACCTGCTCACCGCCGCGCAAGACAATCAGCTCGGCCAGGCCTGCGTCTGACCCACCCCACTTGCCGCCCGCTGGATGACTCGACATTCAGCATGCGGCAAGCCTCGCCTCAAACAGTGCTTGCACGACCCACTCCAAATTTCGCGCCCTTGCGCAGCGCGTGACGGAGTTTCAACGCCGGTCGTTCGACAAAGTAGTACGACACGCCGCTCAGCAAAAACGAGAGCAACAGCATCGTCGTGACCGTGAAGGTAAACGGCCAGAATCCCCGCAGGAAATAGATCACCGCAAAGTGGTTTAGAAACACGCCATAGCTGATATTGCCCAGCAACTCATCGATGCGGTGGTATTTCAGCCGGCTCAGCAGGAAGACGGCCGGCACGCCCAGGGCAATGCCGGCGGTCACCTCGGCGTTGAAGGGGCGTCGAGGAATCATCCCCACGGCAATGGCCACGAACATCAGCCCGGCAATGATCGCGGTGGCGGCAATCACCATCGCGGCCCTGGCCCGCATCCGGTACATGTAGCTGCCGCACAGAAAGATAAACAGCACGCCCGGCAGCAGTCGGTAACCGTAAACGTCAGTGTTGATGTAACCCAGGGAAGCGACCATGAACACCGCCACCGACAGCACAAATGCCAGGCCCCGCAGCTTGTACACGATCAGGAATGGAATCAGCAGGTAGAAACACATTTCGAGCCCCAGCGACCAGGCGGCCGGCAGGACCTCGGGAATGGTGAAGCCGAACATGTAGAAATCCAGCGGAACGATCGTCAGGCTCAGGGCGATGTTCTTGACCGTCAGCGCCGCCGCTTGCGGCGTACCGGGCAACAGGCAGTAAATCACCACGCAGGAGGCGGTGAAGTAGAGCAGAAACTGCGGGTAGAGCCTCAACAGCCGATCCACGTAAAACAATGGAAATTGCTCCGGGGCGTTGTAGTTCCTTTCGATCAGGGACGTCATCACAAAGCCGCTGATGAGCAAAAAGGAAATCACCGCAACCACGCCGGGATTGAGCCCCGCAAACGTCACGCCCATATGTGAAATCGCCACCAGCACCGCCAGCAGCAGTCGAAAAGCCCCCACGCGCATCTTCCTTAAACGTCTAATTATTTTGCGCGCTAAGTTACGTGGCTTTTGGCTAGCAGGACAGTGCTTTCAGATTGTAGCCAGGAATCAGCCGGATCGATGCTGGCAACAACCCGTTTCCTCGACTAGTGTTTCTACCTCATCGAACAGCGCCCACCTCACGGCGGGCGCCTAATCAAGGAGAGATAGATGACCCCCGTTCGTATAACCGAGCAAACCTATCGCGCCTGGTCCAGCCCAATTCTGCTTGAACTCAAGGAGCGTGAGCATCAACTGGATCCGACGGCACGCCAGGCGCTTCAGAATGTTCTGCTGGAAAGAAGGCTTGTGAACCTCGGCAACCCCGATGGCCCGGATCGGCGCAACGCGGATCCGGCGAAAGGCGACAAACTCTGGTAACGGGGGGAGCGATGGATTGCCGCGATTGCCGGATGTGGCCTATCACCTGTTGTGTAGAAGCAAGGCTTGCCCGCGATGGCGTCCGAAAGATCGCCATCGCGGGCAAGCCATGCTCCTACAAGTTCAACAACACTTCGGCCCAGCCTTACTCCCGTAACGCGCTTCCTGACGCTCCCGGAAGAACATCTCGTAATCCATCACCGGCTTGTCCGGGTGCTTGGTCTGCATATGCTCGACGTAGTTGTCGTAGTCGGGCATGCCGACCATCAGGCGCGCGGCCTGACCGAGGTATTTACCGAGGCGACTCAGGTCATTGAACATTGGGCACAGCCTGGAACGGCGATTCTTTATCCGTACGCTCTTTTGTACCCCAGGCGGCGATGCCGACCTTGAGCGCATAAAACAGGATGCTGAACACCACGAACAGGAACAGCCCGGTCAACGTAGCGTTGGTGTACGCGTTCCAGATCACGTGCTGCATCTGGTCGATGCTCTTGGCCGGGGCAAGAATCTGGCCGTTGGCCAACGCATCGCTGTATTTCTTGGCCAGGGACAGGAAGCCGATCGCCGGGTTCGCGTCGAACAGCTTGATGAAGCCCGCCGTCGTGGTGCAGATCAACAGCCACACGGCTGGCAGCATGGTCACCCAGATGTAGCGTTGGCGTTTCATTTTGATCAGCACGACGGTGGCGAGCATCAGCGCGATACCGGCGAGCATCTGGTTGGAGATGCCGAACAGCGGCCACAAGGTGTTGATGCCACCAAGCGGATCGATCACGCCTTGATAGAGCAAGTAACCCCACATCGCCACGCAACCGGCGGTGGCGATCAGGTTGGCGGTCCAGGATTCCGTGCGTTTGAGCGCCGGGACGAAAGAGCCGAGCAAGTCCTGCAGCATGAAGCGTCCGGCTCGGGTGCCGGCGTCGACGGCGGTCAGGATGAACAGCGCTTCGAACAGGATCGCGAAGTGGTACCAGAACGCCATGGTGTTTTCACCTGGCAGGACACTGTGCAGGATTTGCGCAATGCCGACCGCCAACGTTGGCGCACCGCCGGCACGGGCCAGCACGGTGGTTTCACCAATGTCATGGGCCACTGCTTGCAGGGCTTCCGGGGTAATTGCAAAACCCCAGCTGCTGACGGTTTGTGCCACTTGAATCACGTCACCACCGACCACGGCAGCTGGGCTGTTCATGGCGAAGTAGACGCCTGGCTCGATCACCGAAGCGGCGACCATCGCCATGATGGCAACAAAGGATTCCATCAGCATGCCGCCGTAACCGATGTAACGGGCATGGCCTTCACTGGCGAGCAGTTTCGGCGTGGTGCCGGAAGCGATCAGCGCGTGGAAACCCGAAACCGCGCCGCAAGCGATGGTAATGAAGAGGAACGGGAACAAGCCGCCCTTCCACACCGGCCCGGTGCCGTCGATGAACTGGGTCAGCGCCGGCATTTTCAGCTCGGGCATGGTGATCAGGATGCCGACCGCCAACGCCAGGATGGTGCCGATTTTCAGGAAGGTGGAGAGGTAATCGCGCGGCGCCAGGATCAGCCACACCGGCAATACCGCCGCGACAAAACCGTAGCCGATCAGCATCCAGGTGATTTGCACACCGGTAAAGCTGAAGACCTTTGCCCAGGCCGGATCAGCCGCAATCTGCCCGCCGACGAAGATCGAACCGAGCAGCAACGCCACGCCGATCACCGAGATTTCGCCAATGCGGCCCGGGCGGATGTAGCGCATGTACACGCCCATGAACATCGCGATCGGAATGGTCGCCATCACGGTGAACATGCCCCACGGGCTATCGGCCAGGGCTTTGACCACGATCAGCGCCAGCACCGCGAGGATGATGATCATGATCAGGAAGCAGCCGAACAGCGCGATGGTGCCCGGGATGCGGCCCATTTCTTCACGGACCATGTCGCCCAGGGAGCGACCGTTGCGGCGAGTAGACATGAACAGGACCATGAAGTCCTGCACCGCGCCGGCGAACACGACGCCGGCAATCAGCCACAGCGTACCGGGCAGGTAGCCCATCTGCGCCGCCAGCACCGGACCGACCAGAGGCCCCGCGCCAGCGATGGCCGCGAAGTGGTGACCGAAGAGGATGTGTTTGTTGGTCGGCACATAGTCCAGACCATCATTGTTGAGTACGGCGGGAGTGGCTCGGTTGGGATCGAGTTGCATCACCCTGTTGGCGATGAACAGGCTGTAATAGCGGTAGGCAACGAGGTAGATGGCGATGGCGGCGACGACGATCCAGAGGGCGTTGATCGCTTCGCCGCGGCGCAGGGCCACGACACTCAGCGCAATCGCTCCAATGACAGCCACGACAAACCAGGCGAGGTGTTTAACCAGACGGGTCATTGCGTGTCTCCTGCCGGCAGTCCGATAGGCCGCGGCGATAATTTTTATAATGGTGCCCGTTATGCGAGCCCGCCTAATATCCGCGCATGTCGCCAGCAGCGGAATCCGCAGTACTACGTAAGGCCCGTCTACGTAGTACTACGCAGACCGCTTTCATCCATTAGTCCGACGCCGCTTTGCGCTGGCGAAGTGCAGGTCTTTTTGGCCTATCATGCCCCCACCACGACACCCGCCAACGGCCCTGCCGCACCGTCGCCCGGTCTGGACAGGAGTAGAACATGCAGCTCAAACACAAAATCGTTGCCCTGGGCATCCTGCCGCTGATCCTGGCGATTGCAGTGATTTGCGCCCTGGTGATGTTCCAGAACCGACAACTGGGCGAGCAGCAGGCGCAGTTGATTGAAGACAGCATTCTCGCCAGCAAACGCGCGGAGCTGAAAAACTACGTAGAAATGGCCAAGAGCCTGATCGAGCCGTTGTATGACGATGGCCACGGCGACGCCGTGGCCCAGCAGCGGGTGCTCGAAGAACTGCGAAAACTCAGCTTCGGCGTCGATGGCTATTTCTTCGTCTACGACCGCCAGGGCCGCAGCCTGATGCATGCGCGGCAATCCGAACTGGTGGGCAAATACCTGTGGGACATGACCGACCCTCATGGCTTGCCGGTGATTCAGGCTTTGCTGAAAAGCGCCGAATCCGGCGCCGGTTTCCAGCGCTACGCCTGGAAAAAACCTTCCACCGGCGCGATCACCGACAAGCTCGCGTACGTGGTGATGCTGGATCGCTGGGGCTGGATGCTCGGCACCGGCATCTACCTCGAAGACGTTGAACAGGCCACGCAACAAGCCCGGGATGAAGTCGCCCATGGCATCCACGGCACCATGCTCGCGATTGCGGCGGTGGCGCTGATTGCCGTGCTGCTGGTGTTTATCAGCGGCATGACCCTGAACGTCAGCGAACATCGCCTGGCCGACAAAAAACTCCAGCGCCTGAACCAGCGCATTGTCAGCTTGCAGGAAGAGGAGCGCTCACGGGTTTCCCGGGAATTGCATGACGGCATCAGCCAGTTGCTGGTGTCGATCAAGTTTCAGTTCGAACTGGCCAGCCATTTGATCGAGGCCGGGCGCGACAATGGCCTGAACATTTTGCGCGAAGCCACCGAGCGCCTCGGCAGTGCCATCGGCGAGGTGCGGAGCATTTCCCATGACTTGCGCTCATCGCTGCTCGACACCCTGGGCCTGCCCGCCGCCATCGGCCAGTTGGCTGCCGAGTTCCAGCAGCGCAGTGGTTTGCAGGTCAATTATGAAAGCAACCTGACCGACTGCGATCTGGTGGACGGTGCGGCGGTGGCGGTGTTCCGTATCGCCCAGGAAGGGTTGACTAATATTGAACGTCACGCCCAGGCCAGCACGGTGTCGATCACCTTGCAGGGTTCGCCGCAGGCATTCCGCCTGATCGTCGTTGATGATGGCATCGGCTTTAACGTCAATCGGGTCGACCGCCTGAACGCCGGTATCGGCTTGCGCAATATCCGTGAACGAGTCGAGCATTTCGGTGGCCGACTCGAACTGCATTCAACGCCGGGTCGCAGCGAGCTGAATGTGCTGCTGCCCTTGAGCGAGACAGCCCACACAATAAGAGAAATGACTTGATGAGCCTGCCCGTCCCGATCCGTGTCGCCCTGGTCGACGATCATTCCCTGGTGCGCGACGGCATTCGCGCCTTGCTGGCGGTGGTGGATTTTCTTGCCATCGTCGGCGAGGCGGACAGCGGTGCGAGCGCGATTGAAATGGTCGCCCGGACCCAGCCCGATTTGCTGCTGGTGGACATTGGCCTCAAGGACATGAACGGCCTGGAACTGACCCGCGTGCTGCGGCGTGACCACCCGGCGATCAAAATCCTGATCCTCAGCATGTACGACAACAACGAGTACGTCAGCGAGTCAGTACGCTCGGGCGCCAGCGGCTACGTGCTGAAGAACTCCCCCTCCCGTGAAATCATCGCGGCCATCGAGGCGATTGCCAGTGGCGGGACGTTCTACAGCGCCGAAATCGCCCGCAAGCTAGCGGCTGACCGACCGACCGACAACGAGCTCACCCCGCGTGAGAGCGAGGTGCTGTGCAAAATGGTGCTGGGACTGAACAACAAGGAAATGGCGCGCGAACTGGACATCAGCGTGCGCACGGTGGAAACCCATCGGCTGAGCATTCGCCGCAAACTCAACATCGACAAACCGGCGGCGCTGCTTAACTACGCGATTGAACGTGGGTTGATCTCACGCTGATCTCGCAAACCTTGCGAGAAACCTGTGGCAAGCCCCCTCGCCACAGGGAACGGCGACCCCATTCAGAGCTTGGCAATCGACACTTCAGTCGACTTCACGAACGCAATCACTTCACTGCCAATCTTCAATTCCAGATCGCGCACGGAACGGGTAGTGATCACCGATGTGACAATGCCGGACGCGGTTTGCACGTCGATTTCCGAAACCACTTCGCCTTCCAGAATTTCCTTGATAACGCCTTTGAACTGGTTACGAACGTTGATCGCTTTGATGGTCATGTTGAGGCTTCCTGTCTGATGTGAGGCAAAACCGCACTGAGGTGCAGGCCTTCAAAATGCACCGGCGCAAGCGATAACAAAAGGAATAAATAACGATTTATATATTCCTTAAATGCATATGCAAACACCTTAAGCTAAGACCTAAACATTATTTAAAGAATAATTCTTAGAACTCTATGCTCATGACAGATAGCCACCTTCTCCTTCGCTTACTGTCGAGTTCGCCATGTCAAAACCCATCAAAAACGCGGTCGTTACCAGCTTGGTTGTCGCACTGGCCCTGTCCTTCACACTGACGGCGCAGGCCCGGGAGACCGTACGTATCGGCTACCAGAAGTCATCGACCCTCATCACCCTGCTGAAAACCCAAGGCACCCTGGAAAAGACCCTCGCGCAGAACAACATCGACGTCACCTGGCATGAGTTCTCCAGTGGCCTGCCGCTGCTGGAGGCGTTAAATGTCGGCAACGTCGATATCAGCGCCGATGTGGCCGATACCGTGCCGATCTTCGCCCAGGCCGCGCAAGCCAAACTGACCTACTTTGCCGAGGAAGCGCCCTCGCCTTCGGCCCAGGCGATTGTCGTGCGCAAGGATTCGCCGTTGCAGCAACTGGCGGATCTGAAAGGCAAGAAAGTCGCGGTAACCAAAGCCGCCGGTTCGCACTACCTGCTGATTGCCGCGCTGAACAAGGCCGGCTTGAAGTTTTCGGACATTGAGCCGGCGTACCTGTCACCGGCCGATGGCCGCGCCGCCTTCGAGAACAACAAGGTCGACGCCTGGGTCACCTGGGAACCCTTCCTCAGCGGTGTGCAACGCCAACTGCCGACCCGCACCCTGGCGGACGGCACCGGCCTGGCCAGTTACAAGCGCTACTACCTGACCAGCAACACCTACGCCAAAGAGCACCCGCAAGTCCTGAAGCTGGTTTACGAGCAACTGCACAAGGCCGGCGACTGGGTAAAGCACAACCCGCGTGACGCCGCACAAGTACTCAGCCCGTTGTGGGGCAACCTGGATGTGGAAACCGTCGAGACGGCCAATGCCCATCGCAGTTACCAGGTGCAACCGGTGAAAGCCGATCAGTTGGGCGAACAGCAAAAAATCGCCGATGCGTTTTTTGCCGAGGGTTTGTTGCCCAAAGCGGTGGATGCCAAGGACGTCGAGATCTGGAAACCCTAGTGCCCGCTGCCTTTCTTTCAGTCAGCCACTAAAGAACCAAAACGAATTACCAAATACAAAATCAGTATTTATCGTTATAAAACATTCCGAGTATTGTCAGCTCATCCCGTCATTCATTACACAGTGAAGTGCCCCATGAATCCGACTGATAACGTCATCGACTTCGCCAGCTACCGCAAACGCAAACAGGCTCAGCAACGGGCACGGGCCATGTGGGAAATGTACGCACGCAATGCCGGCTTGCAGGCCTACCAATGGGTGCAAGCGACCAAGTCTTCCGAGACGCGTCACGCGTGAACGTGCAGCAACCCTCGCGCTTTCTGGCGAGCGCCGACGAACCTGGGCTGGATTTGAATAACCTGGAATCCCTTGAAGAAGACCCGATCTGCGAGCGTGTCGCGCAGAACCTGCAACGCCTGCGTGGCAAGCGACATCTGTCCCTCGATGCCCTCGCCCGTCAGTGCGGTGTGAGCCGGGCGATGCTGGCGCAGATCGAATCCGGACGCAGTGTGCCGTCGATCAAAGTGCTGTGCAAAATCGCCAAGGGTTTGAAGGTCTCGGTGGCCGCGTTTCTTGAGCATCGGGCCTTCGAAGGCGTGGCGGTGTTGTCGGCAAGCCAGAGCAAACGCCTGGTCAGTGCCAGCGGTGCGTTTGTCAGCCGTGCGCTGTTTCCATTCGACGTGGCGCGCCAATCGGAGTTTTACGAGCTGCGCCTTCGCCCATTGGGCGAGGACATTTCCGAGGGCCACGGTCCCGGCGTGCAGGAGAACCTGGTGGTGTCGCAAGGGGTGCTGGAAATCAGCGTCAATGACGAGCGTTATCTGTTGTCGACCGGCGATTCGATCCTGTTCTATGCCGACCAGCCGCACCGCTATCGCAACCCCGCCGACAGTGAGGCGGTGGCGTATCTGGTGGTCACTTACCCCGAACGCCTGGACTGACAAACACCGAACCTGGTCTGACAAACACCGAATCTGCTTTGACAAACACCGAACCTGTAGGAGCCAGGCTTGCCGGCGAAGGGGCCCTCAAGTACGCCTTCGCCTGCAAGCCTGGCTCCTACGAAAGGCAAAGGCACAGCAAAAGCACATGAAAAAGCCCGGCCAATTCGCATTAGCCGGGCTTTTTCAATGGCAATGGATCAGCAGGTGCAGCACATCAACGGCATGCCGTTGCAGCTCATCATCATTGGCATGCTGCAGTCGTTCATCATTTTCATCATCAGGTTGCAGCAGTTTTTCATCATGTCCATGTTCATACCGGCCATCGGCATGATTTTGCACATCATGCTGTCGTCCATCATCGTGCATTCCATCACGCACTTCATCGATGGCATCGGCATGCCCATCATCGGCATTGGCATCATCATGTTCATCATCGGCATGGCCATGGCCGACTGGGACATGCACATCATGCTCATGTTGCCGCAATGCATCATCATCGGCATGCCGCAGTTCATCATCATCTGCATCATTTCAGCGCTGTTCTTGAACATCACCATGTCCATGCCAGCGGCCGGCATCAACTTGCACATCATGCCGTCGTCCATCATGTCGCAGGTCATGGTCGCCATCATCATCGGCATGCCCATCATCGGCATCATTGGCATATTGGCGTTCATCGGCATTTGCATCTGCATGGCGTTCATCATGGTGGTGTTCCCTGAAGGTTCGATAGGTGGACGAAGCTGATGGGGAGGATTCTAAGGATTGACCAACACGCAGCAAGATGGCGATCAAACAGCCGGAATGCATGCTCAAGCGACTTTAAACAGGTGGATGGAACGGGATTATCTGCTGCTGCGAACCCTCAGCTTTCATTGCAGATGCGATGCAGACTGAAGCGCGTTTCTGTCGGTTATCGATATGCGATGCAAGACTATATAAATAACCGAAAGAAATAATCGATCTAACGCTGGCGCAGATTCTTACTGACTGGAAAACACCTGCGCATCGGTGAACTTCTCCACGTCGACGCGATGGGGAAAGATCTTCTTCTCCACGAATAAATCATCAACCTGCTGCAACGCCTGAACGTCACGCGCCTCGATCGGCAATAGCGACTCATCACCCCAGCTGCGCAGCCGCTGCGAGACGTCCAGCGACACATCGTTGGCCTTGGCGAACACCCGCGCGTATTCATCGGGATTCTGCCGCGCCCACTCGAAGGCCTTGGCGAAACGCTGCAACACATCGCTGAGGGCCTGGCGCTTGAGCTTGTCGGTCAGCACTTCATCGGAGGCAGTGATAAAGGTCAGCCCGGTGTTAATCCCTTCGCCGCTGATCAGCACCCGGGCGCCCTGCTGCTCGGCAAATGCCTGGTAGATGCCGAACGTGGCCCAGGCTTCGATCTTGCTGGCATTGAACGCCGCCAGGGCGTCGGTAGGCAGGACGAAGCCGACGTTGACGTCCTTCTCATCGACCCCGGCATTGGCCAGTGCGCGAATCAGCAAGTACTGGGAGATGCTGCCCCGGGCCGACGACACCACCACGTTGCGCCCTTTCAAATCGGCGACGCTGTGAATCGGTGAGTCGTGCGGGACGAGAATCGCGATCCCCCGGGATTGGCTGCGCCGCACCGCGACAATGCGCAACGGCGTGCCACCGGTTGCTGCAGCGAGCACCGGCGTATCCCCCGCCGGCCCCAAATCCACAGCCCCGGCGCGCAAGGCTTCGAACAGCGGCGCGGCGCCCTGAAAGTTGGCCCACTGCACCTTGTACGCAATGCCCTCCAGCGCATTGGCGGCCTCGACCACCGTGCGCAGGCCCTTGGCTTGATCACCGAGGATCAGCGTGACACTGGACAGATCCGCCTGGGCTTTTGACTCGATGGCATCACCGCAGCCGCTGAGCAACAGCGCAGCACCTGAAAGCAACACCATCGCCGATTGCCATAGACGTCGATCACGCATGGGCAAACCGCCGGATCGCAGACTGACGCTCAACCACCGCCGCCGTTTCCACTTCGACACCCAACAGGCTCAGCAGCCGTGCGCGAATCGCCTGGAAACCGTCCTGCCCGGTGTCGCGGCTGCGGGGCAAGTCGATGGTCAGTTGCTCGGCAATCTTGCCGTTGGCCAGCACGATCACCCGGTCAGCGAGCAGGATCGCTTCGTCCACGTCGTGGGTCACCAGCAGCACCGCCGGCGTGTGTTTGCGCCACAACTCGATGATCAGCCGATGCATCTTGATTCGGGTCAGGGCATCGAGGGCGGCGAAGGGTTCGTCGAGCAGCAACAGCTTGGGTTCGCGCACCAGGCCACGGGCCAGGGCTACCCGCTGGGCTTCGCCGCCAGAGAGGGTCGCCGGGTAGGCTTCCAGCCGATGGGCCAGTCCGACTTCGGTCAGGGCTTGCACGGCGCGGGCCTTGGCGTCGGGGATGTGCAGGCCGAGGACCACGTTTTTCCAGGCGCGTTTCCACGGCATCAGGCGCGGCTCCTGAAACACGGTGGCCCGGGCCTTGGGCACGCGCAACTGGCCGCTGTCGATGCTGTCGAGCCCGGCCAGACTACGCAACAACGTGGTCTTGCCGGAACCGCTGGCCCCGAGCAGCGCGACGAATTCGCCGGGTGCGATGTCCAGGTCCAGGCCATCGATGACCCGTTGCTGACCGAATTGGCGCACCACGTTTCGCAGTTGCACCGGTGCTTCTGATTGCAGGTTTTTTGCCGTGAGCGTCGACATGTCAATTCCTCACAAAAGATGGGCGCCAGGCCAGGGCGAAACGCTCCAGCGTGCGGATCAGTCCGTCGATCAACAAACCGAGGACGCTGTAAATCAACAGGCAGATCACGATCACGTCAGTGCGCATAAAGTCCCGGGCATCACTGGCCAGAAAGCCGATGCCGGCGGTGGTGTTGATCTGCTCGACGAACACCAGGGCCAGCCAGGAAATGCCCAGGGAATAACGCAGGCCGACGAAGAACGAAGGCAAGGAACCCGGCAGGATCACGTGCCAGATCAGCTCGCGACGATTCAGGCCCAGGGTGTTGGCGGCCTCGATCAATTTGGGGTCAATATTGCGAATGCCGGAGAACAGGTTCAGGTACACCGGGAAGGTGGTGCCGGTGACGATCAGCGCGATCTTGGTGAACTCGCCGATGCCGAACCAGAGGATGAACAGCGGCACCAGCGCCAGGGAAGGAATGGTGCGCAGCATCTGCATCGGTGAGTCGAGGATCACCTCGCCGCGCTTCGACAGCCCGGTGATCAGCGCCGCTACGACACCGATACTGACGCCGATGCTCAAGCCCAGCAGCGCGCGCTGCAGGGAAACCAACAGATGTTTGCCCAACTCGCCAGAGATGATCATCGCCCAGAGCGTGCCGCCAATCTGCGACGGTGCGGCGATGATGCGTTGCGGGATCAAGCCAAATTGTGAGGCCAGTTCCCACAACAACAGCAAGGCGATCGGGCTGAGCAGGCGCAGCAGGACTTCGGGGGTTCGCCAGTTGCGCAGCCAGTTGGGGAGCAGCCTTGAAGCCTCGGGGCGATCAACCGCCTTACTGACTGAAAACGAGCTGCTGGCGCTCTGTGTATCGAAGGTCTTTTCGGTCATCAGGCTTCCTTCCTCATCAAGAACATGGCTTCGGATTTATGCTATTCGTATAAGAAACGCCAGTGAAAGGCTTTTTAGGAATAACCTAATATGATTAAAAATCAGATAGACGATCATCCAGATAAATTATTTGCATAATTAAAGGGCTCAGGCCGCAGCCTCTGCGGCGCCTGCCTATTCCCCCGCTATAAAATGCGTATTACTGATATCTACAATTTCATATGATTCATTAAATTAATAATTAACTTAGAACAAATCGGCATTTCACAGCCCTGCCCTGCTGCGCCTACTTTCGACACCACGGACCGACCCCCTGCCCGGTGGAGGCTTGAATCACGCCTATCCAAAGACAAGGAACTCAGCATGAGCATCGAATTTATCGGCTACATCGGCGGCCATCATTCTTCGGAAATCCACCCGCGCAGCGGCCCGGTGTTGCAACCCGACTATGTAGAAACTGTCGCCCGCGCCCATGACGAGGCCGGGTTCGACCGCGCCCTGGTGGCGTTCCACTCCAACAGCCCGGACAGCACGCTGATTGCTTCCCACGCCGCCAGCGTGACGAAAAACCTGAAGTTCCTGATTGCCCATCGCCCGGGTTTCGCCGCACCGACGCTCGCCGCGCGGCAATTCACCACCCTGGATGTATTCAATGGCGGGCGCACCGCCGTGCACATCATCACCGGCGGCGATGACCGTGAACTGCGCGCCGATGGCAGCTACATCGGCAAGGACGAGCGCTATGCCCGCACCGATGAATACCTCGACGTGCTGCGCCAGGAGTGGACCCGCGAAAAGCCCTTCGACTATTCGGGCAAGTACTACCAGGTCGAGGGTGCGCACTCGTCGGTGAAGTCACCGCAGCAGCCGCACATCCCGCTGTATTTTGGCGGCTCATCGGCGGCGGCCATTGAGGTGGCGGGCAAGCATGCGGACGTCTACGCGCTGTGGGGTGAAACCTATGAACAGGTGCGCGAAGTGGTGAACCAGGTGCGCGCCGAGGCCGCCAAGCATGGGCGCAGCATTCGCTTCAGCTTGTCGTTGCGCCCGATTCTGGCGGAGACCGAAGCGCAAGCCTGGGAGCGTACCGAACGGATTCTGCAACAGGCCACGGCGCTGGCGGAACAGAATGGCTTTGTGCGGCGCGAACCACCGAATGAAGGTTCACGACGTCTGCTGGCGGCGGCGGCCCAAGGCACGCGGCTGGATAAGCGACTGTGGACCGGCATCGCCGGGCTGCTGGGTGCACAGGGCAATTCGACCTCGCTGGTTGGCACGCCGGAACAGGTGGCGGAAGCGTTGCTCGATTACTACGACCTGGGTATTACCACGTTCCTGATTCGTGGTTTTGATCCGCTGAATGACGCCATCGATTACGGCAAGCGCCTGATCCCGCTGACCCGGCAACTGGTGGCCGAGCGGGAGCGGCAGGCGGCGGAAAAAGTCGCCTGATGCCGCCGCACACGACAAAGGGGCTTACCTTGCGGCAAGCCCCTGTTTTTTTGTCGTGACACTCAACCTGTGGCGAGTGGGACCTTTGCTGACGCAATCCCAGGACCCCGCCGCAATGATGGACGCCTACACGGCCGCCTTCCGCGCGGCACTGGAAAACGACAATCGCATGTGCCTGTGCGGGATCCTCGCCGCCGAGCATCACGATCTTCCGGCCGAAGTGCGGGTTGAGGTGGACGGGTTCACCGACGCCAATGTGCGGTGGCTGGGCAAGGTGCTGGCGCTGAAACAACCCGAGGCTCAACCAGAGTCGCTGCAACGCCAGGCGCTATCGGTGTTTGCCGCCATTCAAGGGGCGCAACTGGTGTCCCGTGGGCGCAACGACATCACGATCCATGACCAAATGATCGAGTCCTACCGAGCGGCGGGCTTGATCCCCTGAGGGCGGAATCTGCTACTGTCTTGGCACTTTTTATCAATGACGATCTACGCCCATGACCCAGCCAACGCCTGATCCTCAAGCCGTCTGCGCCCCGATCACCAAAAGCGCGATTTTCATTGTCGCCACCGTGGCGCCCGGCAGCGATGCCGCAGAAAAAGTCCGCGGCTGGTGCGGTGACATCGCCGCCCTCACCCGCTCCGTCGGCAAGCGTGTGCCGACCGGTTACCTGTCCTGCGTCTGCGGTTTTGGCTCCAGTGCCTGGGACACGCTGTTCGGCGGCCCGCGCCCGGCGTCACTGCACGCCTTCCGCGAATTCGGCGATGAAGGTCGCCGAGCGCCGGCAACGCCGGGGGACATTCTGCTGCACATTCGTGCGGACCAGATGGACCTGTGTTTCGAACTGGCCACACAGTTGCTCTCGGCCCTGGGCGATGCGGTAGCGGTAGTCGATGAGGTCCAGGGTTTCCGTTATTTCGACATGCGCAGCATCATCGGTTTTGTCGACGGCACGGAGAATCCGGATGATCGGCACATGGCCAGGTTCACGCTCATTGGTGATGAAGACCCGGCGTTTGCCGGCGGCAGCTACGTGCTGGTCCAGAAGTATCTGCACAAGATGGACGCGTGGAACGGGCTGTCCGTCGAGGCTCAGGAACGCGTTATCGGCCGTACGAAACTGTCCGATATCGAACTGGGTGACGCGGTGAAACCGACCAATTCCCACAGTTCTTTGACCACCATCACCAAAGACGGCGAGGAGGTAAAAATCCTCCGCGACAACATGCCGTTCGGGCGGCCAGGCGCTGGCGAATTCGGCACCTACTTCATCGGCTATGCCCGCTCGCCGGAACCGATTGAACTGATGCTGGAGAACATGTTTGTCGGCCGGCCGGCGGGCAACTATGACCGCTTGCTGGATTTCAGCACGGCGGTCACGGGTGGGTTGTTCTTTGTGCCTTCGGCGGATTTGCTTGAAGAATTGGCGGATCGCGCGCCTTAAGCAAGGCCTTAAAAAGGGGACACCCATTAGCCTTGACTGGAGACCGGCTAATGGGTGTCCCCTTTTTTCATTCTTTGTACGCCGTATCCGTGCGCTCCAACTGCCGGATCAACGCATTCCAATGCCGCGCCACACCCGGTCCGTCGCCACTTTTGAACACTTCGGCCTGTTTCTCGACCTTGGCCACCACCTCGGCCGGCGGGAAGATCAGCTCGGCATTGCCGCCGGCCTGAGCGGCGATCTGGATATTGCACGCCCGCTCCAGGCCGTGCAGTTGCTGGAATGCGTGCTCAACGCTGACGCCGGCGGTCAGCAGACCGTGGTTACGCAGGATCAGCACACTCTTGTCCCCGAGGTCCGCCACCAACCGTTCCCGCTCGTCCAGGTCCAGGGCGACGCCTTCGTAACCGTGGTAAGCCACGCGCCCGGAGAAACCGATGGAATGCTGGGAGATCGGCAGCAACCCGTCACGCTGGGCCGACACCGCGATGCCGTCGCGAGTATGGGTATGCAGCACCGCTTGCAGATCCGGCCGCGCGCCGTGGATGGCACTGTGGATGACGTAGCCTGCATAGTTGATGCCCAGGCCTGTCGGGTCGTCGACGATTGTGCCGTCGAGGTCGACCTTGACCAGGTTGGAGGCGCTGATTTCATCAAACAACAGGCCGAAGGCATTGATCAGGAAATGCTCATCGGGCCCCGGCACCCGGGCGGAAAAGTGCGTGTAGATGTGGTCGGTCCACTTGAACAGCGCTGCCAACCGATAGGCCGCCGCCAGCTTGACCCGCACATCCCATTCTTCGGGGGTGACGCGCTGGCGAACATTTTTCGAGACGCTGGATAACGGGCTGACGCTGCTCATGGCAAAACTTCCTGGATGGCCTTAAGAATTGCAGCCAGCCTAGGGGAAGCGAAAAAATAATAAAAAGCACATTTTAATCTAAGCTAATTATCATTTTTTTTTATGTCTTGAGACGTTCCTTATGCCGCGCTCTTGATCTTCTGCAGCGACCCGGCGACCAGTTTGCCAAAGGCATCCACCGGCCCTTGCAGGTTGCCGAGAAAGTGCGGGTAGATCAGCCACAGGTCCATCACCGGTTTGAAGTCCTTGAGCGGCACCACCGCCAACTGCTCGAAATGCGCGCTGCGCTCCAACAACGGGCGCGGCACCAGTCCGAGGCCCAAACCATCGGCGACCAGCCCCAGTTGCAACTCGGTGCCGAAGGTTTCCAGATTGACCCGCAGCGCCAGTCCTTGATCCGACAAGGTGCGTTGCAACCCGGCGCGGAAACCACAACCGTCGGGATTGAGAATCCAGCCACTCTGGTAGACGTCGGCAAGTTTGCACGGGCGCTTCGGCACTTGTGCCTTGGCACAGACCACCACCAATTCCATTTTGCCGATGGACTGGCCGACGATGTTGTCCGGGAAAATCTTCCCCGCCGGGAATAGTGCGGCGGCCGCGTCCAGTTCACCGCGCTCGATCTTGCCCACCAATTGGCTGCCCCAACCCGTTGCCACCTGGGCGCGCAACTCGGGGTATTCAACGCGCAGATGCTTGAGGGCATCGAGCAACACCACATCGCCGATGGTTTGCGGCACGCCCAGGCGCAGCAGGCCGGTGGGCGGCGCGTCGGTCGCCACCAGCTCGCGCAGCGCGTCCATTTCCCGAAGGATCAAACGGCACTGTTCATACACCCGGGTTCCGATCAAAGTAGGCTTGAGCGGTTTGGTATTGCGGTCGAACAATTCCACGCCCAGGGCTTGCTCAAAGTTCTGCACGCGCCGGGTAATGGCGGGTTGGGTCAGCTGCAACGACTCGGCTGCGTGACTGATGGACTGGCAACGAATCACTTCGACGAAGGCATCGATATCATCAATTTTCATTTGGCCCGCACATAGAGAACAGTCAATAAGATGTCTGAAAAGCATAGTTCTATTGCTGAAATCTGGATAGCCCGAAGCTTGAAGCGTCCAGATCGATAACGATTAACGCTATTCAATCGAGTTCTAAATTCCCTTCAGCTATAAGCTAATCATTTAAAAATTGCATATTAAGCCGAATCATTATGCTTAGATAATCACAACAACCTTCAACGATGGAATCGCCATGACCCAGGCCCGACACCCGGAGAGACTCAGAGCATTCATAGGCGCCCTGGCGGAATTGATCGACAGCAACCCGCGCGAGGGAGACCTGCTGCATCGCGGCGGCAAGCTGCTCGGGCAGTTGGTCAGCCATGACGACTGGCTGCCGGAAGACTTCGCCCGCCCCGACCCCGAGCGTTATCAGCAATTCCTGCTGCATGCCGATTCCCGGCAACGCTTCAGTGTGGTCAGTTTTGTCTGGGGCCCGGGGCAGCGCACGCCGATCCACGATCATCGGGTCTGGGGCCTGATCGGCATGTTGCGCGGCGCGGAATATTCCCAAGGGTTCGCCCGCCACACCGATGGCACGCTGGTGCCCGAGGGCAACCGCATACAACTGCAACCCGGCCAGGTCGAGGCCGTGTCGCCGAAGATTGGCGACATCCATCAAGTCAGCAACGCGTTTGACGACCAGGTGTCCATCAGCATTCATGTGTACGGCGCCAACATCGGTGCCGTGCGCCGCGCGGTGTATCAGCCCGACGGCAGCGAGAAACTGTTTATCTCCGGTTATTCCAACGCCTTTCTCCCCAACATCTGGGATCTGTCCAAAGAGAGCCAAGCCCTATGAGTATCGAACTGACCCGCTCCTTCGCTGATATTCGAAAGGCCCTGCTGAACAAGGAAGAACTGGCCCTGGTGGATGTGCGTGAAGAAGCGCCATTCGCTGAGGCGCATCCTTTGTTCGCGGCCAACATCCCCTTGTCGAAACTGGAACTGGAGGTGTATTCGCGGATTCCACGGCTCGATACCCCCCTGACCGTCTACGACAACGGCGAAGGCCTGGCACAGATTGCTGCGCAGCGCTTGCAGGGCCTGGGCTATGTGAATGTGGCCCTGTTGGAAGGTGGCCTGGACGGATGGCGCCGCGCCGGCGGCGAGTTGTTTATCGACGTCAATGTGCCGAGCAAGGCCTTTGGCGAACTGGTGGAAAGCCAGCGCCACACGCCATCCCTGGCGGCGGAAGAAGTCCAGGCGTTGCTCGACAGCGAGGCCGACGTGGTGGTGCTCGATGCCCGGCGTTTCGATGAATACCAGACCATGAGCATTCCCACCGGGATCAGCGTTCCGGGCGCCGAGCTGGTCTTGCGCGCCCGGGAACTGGCGCCGGACCCGACGACGCGGATCATCGTCAACTGCGCGGGGCGCACCCGCAGCATCATCGGCACGCAGTCGCTGATCAACTCCGGCATTCCGAACCCGGTTTCCGCCTTGCGCAACGGCACCATCGGCTGGACCCTCGCCGGTCAGAAACTGCAACATGGCCAGTCGCGCCGATTTGCGCCGACCAGCGAAGAGCATCGGCACATCGCGGCCAAGGATGCCCGTCGGGTCGCCGATAAGGCACTGGTAGGCCGCGCCACCTTGGCTGATCTTCAGCGCTGGCAGCAGGAATCGACGCGCAGCACTTATCTGTTCGATGTGCGTACGCCGGAAGAATTTGAACAAGGTCACCTGCCCACCGCCCGCTCGACCCCCGGCGGCCAACTGGTGCAGGAAACCGATCACTTCGCCAGTGTGCGCGGTGCACGTTTGGTGCTGGTGGATGACGACGGCGTGCGCGCCAATATGTCGGCGTCCTGGCTCTCGCAACTCGGTTGGGAGGTGCATGTGCTGGATGACGTGCAGCCTGCGCATTTCAGCGAAACGGGGACTTGGCAGGCGCCGGTGCCTGCGTCGCAGCAAGCCGAGCAAATCAGCCCCGAAACCCTGGCCGAATGGCTGGCTCATGGCGACAGTGTGGTGCTGGATTTCACCAGCAGCGCCAACTACGTCAAACGCCACATCCCCGGTGCCTGGTGGACGCTGCGCGGGCAATTAAGCGAAGCGCTGAACAACGTACCGACCGCGCAACGCTATGTGCTGACCTGCGGCAGCAGCCAATTGGCGCGGCTGGCGGTCGCCGAAGTCGAGGCCTTGACCGGCAAACCGGTGTTCCTGCTCAAGGGCGGCACGGCCAGTTGGGTCGCCGCGCAACTGCCGCTGGAGGATGGCGAAACACACCTCGCGTCGCCGCGCATCGACCGCTATCGCCGCCCCTATGAAGGCACCGACAGCCCGCGTGAAGCCATGCAGGCGTATCTGGATTGGGAATATGGTTTGGTCGCGCAACTGGCCCGCGATGCTACCCATGGCTTCTTCGTGATCTGAATAATCCGCGCTCCTGGCCTTGCAGGCATAGGGGCAAACCCACCGACATCCGACCCCTCTCCAGGTGGAGGCTGCATCCACCTGGAGAGGATTTACCCATGCCCGCCGCCTTGCGCACCGACGCCTATTACGCCGCAGCAGCCCTGAGCCTGCTCGCCATCAGCCTCCACGCCCACGCCGAAAACACTGAGCCGGATAAAACACTCAGCACCGTGGTCGTCACCGGCAACCGTGGCAATCAACCGCGCACCATCACCGACAGCCCCTCGCCCATTGATGTGATCAGCGCCCAGTAATTGCAGGCCAGTGGCAAGGTCGGGCTCAAGGAATTGCTCTCGCGCCTGCTGCCTTCCTTCAACCTGCCGGCGATCAACGGCGGCGGGACGTCCTGGTCGGTGCGCGACGTGACCATGCGCGGGCTGTCCGGGGATCAGGTGCTGGTGCTGGTCAACGGCAAGCGCCGGCACAACACCACGCTGATCAACAACCTGGCACGCATCGGCACGGCGGCGGTGCCGGTCAACCTTGACCTGATTCCGGTCTCGGCGATCGATCACATCGAAGTGCTGCGCGACGGTGCCTCGGCGCAATAAGGCTCGGACGCCATCGCCGGGATGATCAACATCATCCTCAAGGAAAACGACAGCGGCGGCAGCGCTGAAACATCGTTCGGACGCTACGGCAGTGGCGACGGCGACACCGTGCACCAGACGTTCAACTACGGCCTGGCACTGCCCAATGACGGCTTCGCCAACCTGGCGCTGGACAGCAAGGAACAGGAACCCTTCGCCCGCACCGGCAGCGCCACGGGCAACCTGTATTCTTCACCCGGTTTCCCTGACAGCCGCGACCAGACCGTCAACCGCCACGGCTGGAACCCCAGCTATGGACTGGGCCGGGAAAAGGTCACCAACGCCAGCTACAACCTCGAACTGCCGATTCAGGATGACCTGACGTTCTATTCCTTTTCCACCGCCAGCTACATGGAAACCACCAAGGTCACCGGCAACTATCGACCCAACGACATCACCTCCCTGGCTGGCGACCCGGACACGCCCTACCCCGACGGCGTACACGCCCAGCGCCGCAACCGCACCATCGACTTCCAGTTCGCCGGTGGTTTCAAGGGCGAGGTCGGTGGCTACAAATACGGGCAGTTTTCGCCGTTCGGCTTTGGCGGGGCGTATTACTACACGCGGTTGGCGTACAACTTCTGATCCCCGCATGATCGTTCCCACGCGGGGCATGGGAACGACCATGCACACCACCAACCTGTAGGAGCGAGGCTTGCCCGCGAAGAACGATGACACGGCATACCTGAAAAATCGAGTCGTCTGCTTCGCGGGCAAGCCTCGCTCCTACAGGTTATCGATCGTTCCTACGCTCTGCGTGGGAATGCCTCAACGGACGCTCCGCGTTCGGCTCTGAATGGGACACGGAGCGTCCCGGGCTGCATTCCCACGCGGAGCATGGGAACGATCATGTACACCACCGACCTGTAGGAGCGAGGCTTGCCCGCGAAGAACGATGACACGGCATACCTGAAAAATCGCGTCGTCTGCTTCGCGGGCAAGCCTCGTTCCTACAGGTTATTGATCGTTCCTACGCTCTGCGTGGGAATGCCTCAACGGACGCTCCGCGTTCGGCTCTGAATGGAACGCTGAGCGTCCCGGGCTGCATTCCCACGCGGAGCATGGGAACGATCATGTACACCACCGACCTGTAGGAGCGAGGCTTGCCCGCGAAGAACGATGACACGGCATACCTGAAAAATCGCGCCGTCTGCTTCGCGGGCAAGCCTCGCTCCTACAGGTTATCGATCGTTCCTACGCTCTGCGTGGGAATGCCTCAACGGACGCTCCGCGTTCGGCTCTGAATGGGAGGCGGAGCGTCCCGGGCTGCATTCCCACGCGGGGCATGGGAACGATCATGCACACCACCAACCTGTAGGAGCGAGGCTTGCCCGCGAAGAACGATGACACGGCATACCTGAAAAATCGCGCCGTCTGCTTCGCGGGCAAGCCTCGCTCCTACAGGTTATCGATCGTTCCCACGCTCTGCGTGGGAATGCCTCAACGGACGCTCCGCGTTCGGGTCTGAATGGAACGCTGAGCGTCCCGGGCTGCATTCCCACGCGGAGCATGGGAACGATCATGTACACCACCGACCTGTAGGAGCGAGGCTTGCCCGCGAAGAACGATGACACGGCATACCTGAAAAATCGCGTCGTCTGCTTCGCGGGCAAGCCTCGCTCCTACAGGTTATTGATCGTTCCCACGCTCTGCGTGGGAATGCCTCAACGGACGCTCCGCGTTCGGCTCTGAATGGGACGCGGAGCGTCCCGGGGTGCATTCGCACGCGGAGCGTGGGAACGATCAGCGCACGACTTAAATGCATTTATTTCATATTGAACATCGTGATAATCAGCTTACTTAATAATTAGCATATAACCATAAAGACTTTCCCAACGGCTTTTTATAGAGATAACGTCAACCCCAGACCGACCCCTTCTCCAGGCGGAGGCCACACGAACCCGCCTGGAGCTTGTCATGTCACTCAAACCGCTGTTGTTGAGCCTCTTCTGCACCCTGGGCTTCACCGCCATCAGCCATGCCGCCGACCTGCAACCCTTGCTGGTAGCCAATCAAAAATCCTCGATCAAGGTGCTGCTGGACGTCTCCGGCGAATTGAAGGATGTGCCCTACGACATCCAGTTCTCCGAATTCCCCGCCGCCGCGCCGCTGGGCGAAGCGCTGAATGCTGGGGCGGTGGACATCGGCGCCCTCGGTGATGCGCCTTATGTGTTCGCCCTCGGCGCCGGTGCACCGCTCAAAGTGATCAGCATCATCCACGCCGAAGGTCGCTACACCACGGCCATTCTCGCGCTCAAGGATTCGCCGCTGAACAACGCCAGCGACCTCAAGGGCAAGCGCATCGTCACCACTCGCGGCTCCATCGGCCACTTCCTGGCGATCAAGGCCCTGCGCAGCGTCGGCCTGAGCACCCACGACGTGCAGTTCATCTACCTGATGCCCAGCGAATCGCGAATCCTGCTGGACAACGGCAGCGCCGACGCCTGGTCGACCTGGGACCCTTACACCACGATTTCCACCACCCAAAGCCAGGCCAAGGTCCTGGCCAGCGGCGACACCCTGCTGACCAACCATTTGTACCTGGCCGCCACCAGCCAGGCGATCGCCGGCAAGCGCCAGCAACTGGACGATTTCGTCGCCCGGGTCGACCGCGCCTACCGCTGGACCAACGCCCACCCCGAGGAATACGCCGCCGCCCAGGCCAAGGTCACCGGCCTGCCGCTGGCTGTGCATGTCGCGGTGAATAAAGGCACGCACATGCAACCGGTGACGATTGACGACACGGTGATCAGCGGCCTGCAAACCACCGCCGACATCTATCAGGAAGAAGGCATTCTCACTAAACACATCGACGTCTCCCAAGGCTTCGACAAGCGCTTCAACGCCCAGCGTGCCCCGATCAGCCAGGCATCGCGCTAATTCAGGAGTAAGAACCATGAGCAAACAACGTCAACTGAAACTCGGTGCGATGGTCCATGGCGTCGGCCACGGCTGGGGCGAATGGCGCCACCCGCAGGCTCAGCCCAACGCCAGCGTGAATTTCGACTTTTACAAGCAGCAGGCCCAACTGGCCGAAGGGGCGAAATTCGACTTCGTGTTTATCGCCGACAGCCTGCACATCCACGAAAAATCCAGCCCGCATTACCTCAATCGCTTCGAGCCGCTGACCATCCTTTCGGCGCTGGCGGCGACCACACAACATATCGGCCTCGTGGCGACCGTCACCGTCAGCTACACCGAACCGTTCCAGGTCGCGCGTCAGTTTGCGTCCCTGGACCACATCAGCGGCGGTCGCGCCGGTTGGAACGTGGTGACCTCCTGGCTCAGCGGCACCGCCGATAACTTCGGCAAGGCCGAACACCCGCCCCACGCCGTGCGCTACCGCATCGCCAAGGAACACGTGGAAGTGGTCAAGGGTTTGTGGGATTCCTGGGAAGACGACGCCTTCGCCTACAACAAGCAAAGCGGTGAATTTTTCACCCCCGGCAAACTGCATGCGCTGGAGCACAAGGGTGAGTTTTTCTCGGTCAAAGGTCCGCTGAATATCGCTCGCTCCCAGCAAGGCCAACCGGTGATTTTCCAGGCTGGCACCTCGGAGGCCGGACGCAATTTCGCGGCCGAGAACTCCGATGCGATTTTCGTCAGCCCCGAAACCTTCGATGAAGCCAAAGCCTACTACCAAGACCTGAAACAACGGGCCAGCGGCTTCGGCCGGGATGCGCAGAAGCTGTCGATCCTGCCGGGCATCCGCCCCATCGTGGGCCGCGACGAAGCGGAAGTGGAAAGTCGTTATCAGCAAGCGGTGGAACTGGTCAGCATCGAAGACGCGATTGTCGCCCTCGGCCGGCCATTCAATGACCATGATTTCAGCCAGTACCCGCTGGATGCGCCGTTCCCCGAATTGGGTGATTTGGGCGCCAACAGCCAGAAAGGCGGGTCCGACCGGATCAAGCAACTGGCCAAGGACGAAGGCCTGACCTTGCGTCAGGTGGCCCTGCGTTTCTCCCGGCCACGCCGGGATTTCGTCGGCACGCCCGAGCAGGTTGCCGACGCCCTGCAAACCTGGTTCGAGGCCGGAGCCGCCGACGGTTTCATCATCAATTCATTGCTGCCCGATGGCTTGCAGTACTTCACCGAATGGGTGGTGCCGCTGTTGCAACAACGGGGCCTGTTTCGCGAGGAGTACAGCGGCAACACCCTGCGCGACAACCTGGGTCTGGACGTCCCTGCCAACCGTCACGCCGCCCTTCAAACCGAAGAGAAAAGCGAGGCCGTGGCATGAGCGAATCCCTCAATCAATTGCTCGCGGATCTGCACGCCGAACGCCTGGCGACCTGGGAGCCGGCGGCCCTGCAAGTCAATATCGATCAGCGTCAACGCCTGGTCGATGAGGCTCGGACCGAGGACTTCGTCAAGGTCGGCGACACCCTTGAGCCTTTCACGCTGTTGAAGGTTGAAGGCGGTGAGCTGAGCCGCGATGAATTACTCGCTAACGGTCCGGCGGTGCTGATTTTCTTCCGCTTCGCTGGCTGCCCGGCGTGCAACATCGCCCTGCCCTGGTACCAGCGTCTGCTCTATCCGCAACTGCATGCGCTGGGTGTGCCGCTGGTGGCGGTCAGCCCGCAGGTGCCGGAACGCCTGGTCGAGATCAAGACCCGGCACAGCCTGGAACTGCAAGTGGCCAGCGACCCGGACAACCAGCTCGGCCGGCGCCTGGGCATTCTCTACAGCTTCGATGAAGCCTCGCGCAAAGCCTCGCTGGCCAGGGGCGCCGGCATCGGTGAAATCACTGGCACCGGCACCTGGGAATTACCGCAACCGACTGTGGTGGTGATCACACAGGACGGCACCGTGGCCTTCGCCGAAGTCAGCCCGGACTGGCTGGTACGCACCGAAGCCGACCCGGTGTTGCGCGCCGTTGAACAACTGCTCGGGCAACTCCCCGCGCGAATCGCTATCTGACCAGAGCCTGACCATGACGAAAAACATTCAACAGGGTCAGTTCAATCGTCGCGGCTTCCTGACGGCCAGTTCGATTGCCGTAGGTGCGTTGGGGCTGTCCTCCCTGGGCCTGGGCGCCCGCGCCTTCGCGCAAAACACCTCGCTGTCGGACCTGACGCTGGGCGTCGCCACCTACCGTGGCCAGGAGTCGTACTTCACCGAAGACGCCGGTACCGCCAACCGCCCGTATAAGGTCGATTACGCGGAGTTCGCCGGCGGCAACCTGATCGTCGAAGCGCTGGCCTCGGGCAGCCTGGACATCGGTTCCATGAGCGAGATCCCGCCGATCTTCTCGATCCAGAGCCATCGCCAGCCGAAGCTGATCGCGGTGATTCAAGGCGATGTGAACAACCAGGTGTTCCTGATCCCCAAGGACTCGACCCTCGAATCCGTCGGGCAATTGAAGGGCAAACGGGTCGGCTATGTGCGTTCCACCACCTCGCACTACTTTCTGATCAAGGCCTTGAAGGAACAGGGCCTGACCATGAAGGACATCACCGCTGTGGCCCTCACACCGCAGGACGGCTTCAGCGCTTTCCAGAGCGGCCAGCTCGATGCCTGGGTGATTTATGGCGTGTTTATCCAGTTGGCGAAGTTTCGCAGCGGCGCCCGGGTCCTGAAGACGGCCCAGGGCTATTTGTCCGGCAACTATTTGATGGCGGCACGCCCCGCCGCCCTGGAAGACCCGCTGCGCAAACAGGCGATTCAGGACTACTTGCAGCGCACCGCGCGCACCCTGGAATGGATCAACAACAACCCCGAGCCTTGGGCCACCAAATCGGCGCAGTTGCTGGGCGTTGATAAAGCCGTGTTCCTCGACATGTACAACAGCCGCAGCCAGCCGTGGAAAGTCCTCGAAGTCGACGACCAAGCGATCGCCTCGCAGCAGGAAGTGGCGGATCTGTTCTTTGATGCGGGGGTGTTGAGTGAGCGGCTGGATGTGGGGCCGTTGTGGGACAGGCAGTTCAGGTTGTTGCCGTTATGAATTTCATGGCCGAACACCCACCCCTTGTGGCGAGGGGGCTTGCTTGTGGCGAGGGAGCTTGCTTGTGGCGAGGGAGCTTGCTCCCGCTGGGTCGCGAAGCGGCCCCCGCTTATCCCTGAAAAGCAGGGGACTGCTGCGCAGTCCGGCGGGAGCAAGCTCCCTCGCCACAGGCAAGCCCCCTCACCACATTTGACCTCATTGAAGCAGCTACCGGCTCTCACCTTTTGATCGAGTGAACCCACCATGAGTCTTTCCTCTCAACACGCTTCACCCCTGCGCTCCATCGAAGCAGCCAATGTCGAAGCGCTGCTGGAAACCCTCGGCGCACAACTGGCCGCCACGGCCCACGTCTATGACGAAAGCGGCGCGTTCCCTCAGGACAATTTCAACGTGCTGCACGAGCACGGCCTGGTCGCGCTCACCGTGCCCAAAGCCCTTGGCGGTGGCGGCGCGAACCTGAGCCAGGCGCGCAAGGCGATCAGCGCGATTGCCAAAGGCGAACCCTCGACGGCGCTGATCCTGGTGATGCAATACCTCCAGCACGCACGTCTGCAAGACAGTAAATCCTGGCCCGAGGCCCTGCGTCTGCAAGTGGCCCGGGACGCGGTCGAGCACGGCGCATTGATCAACGCCCTGCGGGTCGAGCCCGACCTTGGCACTCCGGCCCGTGGCGGTTTGCCGGCCACCGTTGCCCGACGCACTGCCGCCGGTTGGCGCATCAGCGGGCGCAAGATCTATTCCACCGGCAGTCACGGCCTGACCTGGTTCAGCGTCTGGGCGCGCAGCACCGATGAAGATCCGCTGGTCGGTGCCTGGCTGGTGCACAAGGACACGCCGGGCATCAGCATCATTGAGGACTGGGATCACCTGGGCATGCGCGCCACATGCAGCCATGAAGTGGTGTTCGACAATGTGCTGGTGCCGCTGGATCACGCGGTCAGCGTCAGCCCTTGGAGCGCACCGCAACCCGAGCTGGATGGCGATGGGTTCCTGTGGATGTCGGTGTTGTTGTCATCGGTCTACGACGGCGTTGCCCAAGCGGCCCGCGACTGGTTGGTCGGTTGGCTGGAACAACGCAAGCCGTCCAACCTCGGCGCGGCACTGTCGACCCTGCCGCGGTTTCAGGAAACGGTCGGCCACATCGACACGCTGTTGTTCGCCAACCGCAGCCTGCTGGATGCCGCCGCCGAAGGGCGCACGCCATCGAGCAACGCCGCGCAACTGAAATACCTGGTGACCGGCAACGCCATCCGCGCCGTCGAGCTGGCCATTGAAGCTTCCGGCAACCCCGGCCTGTCACGCCACAATCCGCTGCAACGGCACTACCGCGATGTGCTCTGCAGTCGCGTCCATACACCGCAAAACGACGCCGTGCTGCAAGGCGTCGGCAAAGCCGTTTTCGCCCAGCGCCAACCGAAGGAACGCCCATGAGCCAGCTCGTGATTGCCAGTCAACTGGATGAAGACTTCAACGATGTGATCCGCCAGCGCCTCGCGCACATCCACCCCGGCGCCGAGGTCCTGGACGTGCCAATTGGCGTGCCCAGCGACCTGCCCGCCGAAGTCAGTATTTTGCTGGCGCGTCCGATCAATGTGCGCGGCTACCTGGCGCCGGACACGCCGCCACCGGGCTGGCCTTATGGCTTGAAGTGGATTCAAGTGGTGTCGTCCGGTATCGACTTCTACCCCACATGGCTGTTCGACGGCCCTCCGGTGAGCACTTCCCGGGGCAGCGCCGCCGAGAACATCGCCGAGTTTGCCTTGGCCGCGATCTTCGCCGCCGCCAAGCATCTGCCGGATATCTGGGTGCATGACTCACACTGGAATTTCACCGCGCTGACACCGCTCAAGGGCACGACGTTGGGGATTCTCGGCTTCGGTGCGATTGGCCGCAGCCTGGCGGCGAAGGCCCACGCCCTGGGCATACATGTCGTGGCGCTACGACAGAGCCAGGCGCCCTTCGAGGTTGAAGGCGTCGAGGCCGCGCGGGATATCCACGAGTTGTTTACCCGGTCCGATCATTTGGTGCTGGCCGCGCCGTTGACCGCTGCGACCCGACACATCGTCAATAGCGCGGTGCTGGCCAGCGCCAAACCCGGTCTGCACCTGATCAACATTGCCCGGGGTGGTTTGCTCGATCACGGGGCGTTGCTGGAAGCGCTGGACAGCGGCGCGATTGGCCTGGCTTCGCTGGACGTGACCGAGCCCGAGCCGCTACCTGACGGGCATCCACTCTACGCCCATCCAAGGGTGCGTCTGTCGCCGCATACGTCGGCGATTTCCAGTAACAGCCGGCATGAGATTGCCGACAGTTTCCTGGCCAATCTTGAGCGTTTCCTGAATGGCTTGGCGCCGGAGAACCTGGCGAACGTACAGCGCGGGTATTGATCTAGGCTGTCTTGAACCCATTCAAGAACAGCCGGAGGTTGTCATGCAGCTCGAAGGTTCCTGCCATTGCGGCGCGGTGTCGTTCAGTCTGACCAGCGCCCACCCCTACCCTTATCAGCGCTGCTACTGCTCGATCTGCCGAAAGACCCAGGGCGGGGGCGGTTACGCCATCAACCTCAGTGGCGATGCGGACAGCCTGAAGGTCAACGGGCGCAAGCACATCGCGATCTACCATGCGCGGCTCAAGGAGGAAGGCGACAAACGCGCCCACCGCAGCACCGCCGAACGGCATTTCTGTTCGGTGTGCGGCTCGGGGTTATGGCTGTTCAGTCCTGAATGGCCGGAGCTGATTCACCCGTTTGCCTCGGTTATCGACACGCCGTTGCCGGTGCCGCCGCAGAACACGCATTTGATGCTGGGTTCGAAAGCGTCGTGGGTGGAGGTCGAGCTGAAGCCTAAGGATCAGGAGTTCGAGGTCTATCCCGAAGAGTCCATCGCTGATTGGCATAAACGCCTCGGTTTGGAAAAGTGAACAGATCTGCAGTGGTGAGGAAATTCTATTGTGGCGAGAGGGTTTGTCGGAATGCCGCATCACCCCGTTCGGCTGCGCAGCAGTCGTAATTCCTGCTCGCGTGGTGTGACAGGAGGAATGCCGGGGCCGCTTCGCGACCCAACGGGGGCAAGCCCCCTCGCCACAACGAACGCCTTGCCACCGGTTATTCGCCGCACCCCAGAACCCCTTCACAGTCTTTGACAGTTTCCCGACTAAGCTCTCAAAGATCGCTGGCCACCCGCCGCCTAGCATGGGCGCATCCAAATTCCCTCGGGTACTCCCATGTTTCGTTCCATGTGTTTATCGCTGACTTCGCTGTGCCTGCTCGTGTACATCGGCGCGAGTGATGTGCGCAAGGACCGCAAGACCGTTGCCGATTGATGAGCGCTGGCGTTTGACCACGGTGCTGGCGGTGCAGTATCTGGCGAGCGAGGCGGCGGACAGCCCGATTGTCGAGCGACGGTTGCAGACGTCGTTGGCTGGGCAGGTGGTTTATGCCGTCTAATATCGTTCCCACGCTCTGCGTGGGAATGCAGCCCGGGACGCTCTGCGTCCCATGGGAACGCGGAGCGTCCCTTGAAGCATTTCCCACGCTCTGCGTGGGAACGATCATCCGTAGGAGCGAGGCTTGCCCGCGAAGGCGTCCTCAAGAACGACACTAATCCAAATGCGCCCACGTCATGCGAAACGACGCCCCACCCCACGGCGAATCCGCCACTTCCACCTGCCCACCGTGGGACTGCGAAACCCGCCGCACCAACGCCAGGCCCAAGCCAAAACCGCCGGTACGCCGATCCCGACTGGCGTCCAGCCGCGAGAACGGTTCGAAGATCTTTTCCCGCCCGTCCATCGGCACGCCCGGCCCGTCATCGTTGACCTGCACTTCGTAGCGATCATCGTTGCGCACCAGCGACACCTCGACGCGCCTGTCGGCATAACGAATGGCATTGCGCAGGAGGTTGATCACCGCCCGGGCCATGAAGCGCGGTTCGATCCGCACCTCATCAATCTGGCACTCGACAATCAGCAACTGCACCCCCGCCGCTTCCGCCTCCAGCGCCACACTGCCGACCACGCTGTCGAGCCAACTGCTGGCCTGGATATTCTCGCGATTGATCACCGTGGCGCCGCGCTCAAGGCTGGCGTAAGTCAGCAGTTCAGAGACCATTTCTTCCAGTTCGCCCAGGTCGGCGTACATGTCGGCGATCAGCTCGCGGTTCTGGGTCGGATCGGGTTGTTGCTTGAGCTGATCGAGCTCGAACGACAACCGCGCAATCGGTGTACGCAGTTCATGGGACACCGCGTTGGTCAGCTCGCGCTGATTGGCGATCAGGCCTTCGATGCGCGCCGCCATCAGGTTGAAGTGTTCGGCCAGGTCGCGGATGTTCGAGCGCTTGGACAGCTGGATCCGCGACGACAGATCGTTATCGCCAAAGCGCTCGGCGGCCAGGCGCAGTTTCTCCAGATCCCGCCAGTGCGGCCGCACCCAGAAAAACAGCACGATACCGATCAAAACCGCCAGCATCAGGTAGGCCGCCGCGATATAGAACGGCATCAGGCTGGGTTCCGCCGGGAGCTTGATGCTCAGCAGTTGCGAGCCGCCATCAATGGTGGAAATGAACTGCGTGTATTTCTCCCGAATCACCAGCATGCCGTTGGCCAACAGGGCTTTTTCCTGGTCATCGAGGGCCAGTTGATCAGCCTCGACCAGCGTCAGCCCCAAGCCATAATGCGGACGCAAGGCCTCCAATTGCTGCTCGCGCCCCGGCCCTTCCAGGCCGCGCAACTGCTCCACCAGCGTATACGCCTGACCGCGCACGGCTTCGCGATTGTAGGCCTGCATCTGGTTGTCGAGCAGTGCGTTGAAGGTGTGTTCGACCGTCTGCAACGCCAGCACCAGCCCCACGGCGAGCATCAGGTACAGCCCCAGAAATAACCGCAGCATCTAAAGCTCCCACGCGAACGGATTGAACAGGTAACCCTTGCCCCAGACGGTCTTGATGCACACCGGTTCCCGGGGGTTGTCCTTGAGTTTGGCCCGCAGTTTGCTGATGTAGACGTCGACGCTGCGGTTGAGGCCGTCGAAGGCGATGCCGCGCATGCGGTTGAGGATGTCGTCGCGGGACAGGATCTTGCCGGCGGCGCTGGCCAGCAGCCACAGCAGCTCGAATTCCATGGTGGTCAGCTCGATGCCCTCGCCCGCCAGGCGCACTTCGCGGCAGCTGCGGTCGATGCTCAAGTGGCCGAATTCCAGGGCGCTGCACACGTTGGTGTCCGGCGTCTGCCGACGTTGCAAGGCGCGCAAACGGGCGAGCAGCACTGGGGGTTTTATCGGTTTGATCACGTAGTCGTCGGCGCCGGACTCCAGGCCGAGGATATGATCGAGGTCGTCTTCCTTGGCGGTGAGGATCACGATCGGCGTGTCGGACACGCTGCGAATCTCGCGGCACACGTGCAGGCCGCTCTGACCCGGCAACATCAGGTCGAGCACGACGATTTTCGGTTTGAATTCCAGAAATGCGGCCAACGCCAGGTCGCCGCGGTGCACCGCCCGGACCTCGAAGCCATGTTGGGACAGGAAATGCGCAATCAGCCCGGCGAGCTTTTCGTCGTCTTCCACCAGCAAAACTTTGCCAAAACCCAGGTTATCCATAACGACCGCGTGCCAACCCTTGTTTGAAGTGGGCGGCATTATGGCGGCAATCAGTGACGAGACGGAGATGGCAGGCAGCAAAAACCGGCCGTGGGGGCCGGTTTTGGGTGATGTTTCATACTCTTAAGAGTTTTTAACAATATTGAATCAAAACATCACAGCCTGCGGATGACGTCGTTTTTGTAGGAGCGAGGCTTGCCCGCGAAGGCGGTGTGTCATTCGACATTGATGTTGGATGATACGACGCCTTCGCGGGCAAGCCTCGCTCCTACAAGGGGATATGCGGCGGTTGATTGGGTCATGCGGCGGTCGGGATACCGCTGTGGAAACGGAATTCCACGTCCGGCGATTCGATCAGCTCTTGCTCGGCAGCGCGAACCCGATCGATGACCTGGGCGATGTCCTTGGCGTCGCCGTACTGATAAGCCAGTTTCAGGTAACCCTGAAAATGCCGCGCCTCGCTTTTGAGCAAGCCAAAGTAGAACTTGCCCAGTTCTTCATCCAGATGTGGCACCAGCGCCTCGAAACGCTCGCAACTGCGGGCTTCGATGAAGGCGCCGACCACCAGGGTATCCACCAGTTTCACCGGCTCGTGGCTGCGCACCACTTTGCGCAGGCCCGAGGCATAGCGCCCGGCGGAGAGCTGGCGCAGCTCGATCTTGCGCTTTTTCATCAGACGCATGACTTGTTCGTGGTGCACCAGCTCTTCCCGGGCCAGGCGCGACATCAGGTTGATCAGATCCACGTGGGAGTGGTACTTGGCGATCAGGCTCAACGCCGTGCTGGCGGCCTTGAATTCGCAGTTCTTGTGGTCGATCAGCAAGGTTTCCTGATCGGCCAGCGCGGCCTGGACCCAGCCGTCAGGGGTGCGGCAGCCGAGGAACTCGTGAATTTCGGGAAGGATCATGGGGCTCACGGATAAAAGGTTCAAAACGAAGGGCGCCGATTATACGGGCTTGTCGGCAGACCACCAGTCGCCGCCATTGATATGCATCAAGTCCCGTATTCCCGAGCAGCAACTATAGTTGTCCAACGCAGTGTTCTTTACTTCCTGGAGATCCCGACCATGCAAGCCATCCGCAGCATCCTAGTGGTCATCGAACCCGAACACTCGGAAAGCCTGGCGCTCAAGCGCGCAAAGTTGATCGCGGGCGTAACCCAGGCGCATTTACACCTGCTGGTGTGTGATCGAAAGCATGACCACAGCGGCATGCTCGGCGTGCTCAAGGCTGCGCTGGTGGAGGACGGCTACAGCGTGACCACCGAGCAGGCCTGGAACGAGAGCCTGCATGAAACCATCGTTGACGTGCAGCAAGCCGAAGGCTGTGGGCTGGTGGTCAAGCAGCATTACCCCGACAGCCCACTGAAAAAGGCCCTGCTGACCCCGGCGGACTGGAAATTGCTGCGCTACTGCCCGACGCCGGTGCTGCTGGTGAAAACCTCGAAACCCTGGACCGGCGGAGTCATTCTGGCGGCCATCGACGTTGGCAACACCGACGGTGAGCACCGCACGTTGCACGCGTGCATTGTCGATCACGGCTACGACATCGCCAGCCTGGCCAAGGCGCAGTTGCACGTGATCAGTGCGCACCCGTCACCGATGCTGTCGTCGGCGGACCCGGTGTTTCAGTTGCGCGAGACCATCGAGGCCAAGTATCGCGAGCAGTGCAAGGCATTCCAGGCCGAATTCGATATTGACGACGAGCACCTGCATATCGAGGAAGGCCCGGCGGATGTGCTGATTCCGCATATGGTGCACAAGCTGAACGCGGCAGTGATCGTGATTGGCACCGTAGCGCGGTCCGGGTTATCGGGGGCGTTGATCGGCAATACGGCGGAAGTGGTGCTGGATGCGGTGGAGAGCGATGTGCTGGTGCTCAAGCCAGATGAGATCATGGATCATCTGGAAGAGGTTGTGACGCGGCATTGAGGGGTGTGGTGTCAGTAATGACGCCATCGCGGGCAAGCCTTGCTCCTACAGGGATCGTGTTGATCACAAATGTTGTGTACGACACATACCCTGTAGGAGCGAGGCTTGCCCGCGAAGCTTTTAAGCTTTAGTTGCCAAAGGCGTCCTTGAGGAACCCCGGCGCGATATAGCGCTGGTAATGCGCCTCCGACAGCAGGAAAAACTCCCGATCAATGGCATCGCGCAATTGCGGCAGGTTCCAGTCGCGAAACTCCGGCATCAACACCATCCCGTAGGCTTCCAGATTGTTGATCACCCGCGCCCCGCGAGCGATCAACTGGTAGGCCCAGCAATATTCCGACTGGTGCGGTACAAAGCGGATTTTGCGCTGTTCAAGCTGCAACCGCAGGCGCTGCGGGTCGAAAATCTCCAGCTTGCTGGCCATCACCTGGGACAGCAGTTGCTCAAGACGCAGCCATACCGCGCGTTTTTCTTCCTCGTTGTAACCGTTCCAGTTGATCACTTCGTGGTGGAAACGCTTGCAGCCACGGCACACCAGGTCACCGTAAACGGTGGAACAGAGGCCGACGCAGGGAGTCTTGATGGTTTGATTGGGCATAGGTAGGCAAAACACGGGAAAGCAGAACAGGTCGGCATGTTAGCCCTTTGTCTAACATTGATCACCCCTCAAAGTTAAAGGCGAAGGGTCTATTGGACTTTGGTGCCGGCCGCGTTGCGCGCCTACGAGCGCGTGGCTGCGTTGCGGGATTTGCCAAGGGAACAACCATTAGCGGCATCCCGCGCCTTGCCTCGCACACGTAGGCGCACAACGCGACTCGCCACCAAAGTCCAATAGCCCCTCACTTACCTTTAATTTTTTTTTGCCGTAGAATCAGCCAGCCTTTTAAGGCGCCAATGTCCGTTTGAAGCTGTTTTCAAAGCGTCACGAGCACAGTCGTTCCTTCAGAGCGGAGTTGGCGAAGGGTTTTTCCAGCGGGGAAAAGCTCTACGCCAACCCTCATCAGCTCCCCGTTCTGCAGGCGTAAAACTTTGAAAGCAGCTTCTGTAAGGAATGGTCGGTAATTCTGGCTAAGTGGCCCACAACGCCACGCAGCGCATGAGTACGGCCATTTCGGGATGAGCGTCCCGGACACCCATTTGGGACCACTGATGAGGGTAATAACTGTGCTTGAAGCCTACCGCAAACATATCGAAGAGCGTGCAGCACTGGGTATCGTTCCCCAGCCGCTTAACGCCGAACAAACTGCAGGCCTGGTCGAGCTGCTGAAGAATCCCCCGGCTGGCGAAGAAGCTTTCCTCGTTGACCTGATCACCAATCGCATTCCACCTGGCGTGGACGAAGCAGCCTATGTAAAGGCTGGTTTCCTGTCTGCCCTGGCCAAAGGCGAAGCAACCTCCCCCCTGATCGACAAGAAGCGCGCGGTTGAACTGCTCGGCACCATGCAGGGCGGCTACAACATCGTGACCCTGGTTGACCTGCTCGACAGCGCCGAACTGGCCCCGGTCGCTGCCGCTCAACTCAAGCACACCCTGCTGATGTTCGATGCGTTCCACGATGTCGCGGAAAAAGCCAAGAACGGCAACGAACACGCCAAAGGCGTGCTGCAGTCGTGGGCTGACGGCGAGTGGTTCAAGAACCGCCCTGTCCTGGCCGACAAGATTAGCCTGCGCGTGTTCAAGGTCACCGGCGAAACCAACACCGACGACCTGTCCCCTGCCCCGGACGCCTGGTCCCGCCCGGACATCCCGCTGCACGCCCTGGCCATGCTGAAAATGGCCCGTGAAGGCATCGTGCCTGACGCCCAAGGCGTGACTGGCCCGATGAAGCAGATCGAAGAAATGCGCGGTCAAGGCTTCCCTATCGCTTACGTCGGTGACGTGGTCGGTACCGGTTCGTCGCGTAAATCGGCAACCAACTCGGTCCTGTGGTTCTTCGGCGACGACGTGCCTAACGTGCCGAACAAGCGCGCTGGCGGTTTCTGCTTCGGCAGCAAAATCGCTCCAATCTTCTACAACACCATGGAAGATGCCGGCGCACTGCCAATCGAGTTCGACGTGACCAACATGAACATGGGCGACGTGATCGACCTGTATCCGCATGCTGGCAAAGTCTGCAAACACGGCACCGACGAAGTCCTGACCACCTTCGAAATGAAGACTCCGGTACTGTTGGACGAAGTGCGTGCCGGCGGTCGTATCCCGCTGATCATCGGCCGTGGCCTGACTGACAAGGCTCGCGCCGAACTGGGCCTGGGCCCTACCGATCTGTTCAAACTGCCTGAAGCACCTGTCGACACCGGCAAGGGCTACACCCTGGCACAGAAAATGGTCGGCAAGGCGTGCGGTTTGCCAGAAGGCAAAGGCGTTCGTCCTGGCACCTACTGCGAACCGAAGATGACCACCGTCGGTTCCCAGGACACCACCGGTCCGATGACCCGTGATGAACTGAAAGACCTGGCGTGCCTGGGCTTCTCGACCGATCTGGTGATGCAGTCCTTCTGCCACACCGCGGCTTACCCTAAGCCGATCGACGTGACCACCCACCACACCCTGCCAGACTTCATCATGACCCGCGGCGGTGTTTCCCTGCGTCCGGGCGACGGCATCATCCACTCGTGGCTGAACCGTATGCTGCTGCCGGACACCGTCGGTACCGGTGGTGACTCCCACACCCGTTTCCCGATGGGCATCTCGTTCCCGGCCGGTTCCGGTCTGGTGGCGTTTGCCGCTGCTACCGGCGTTATGCCGCTGGACATGCCGGAATCGATCCTGGTTCGTTTCAAAGGCAAGATGCAACCGGGCGTTACCCTGCGTGACCTGGTTCATGCCATTCCTTACTTCGCGATCCAGGCTGGCCTGCTGACCGTCGAGAAGAAAGGCAAGAAGAACGCGTTCTCCGGCCGCATCCTGGAAATCGAAGGCCTGGACAACCTGAGCATCGAACAAGCTTTCGAGCTGTCCGACGCCTCGGCTGAACGTTCGGCTGCCGGTTGCACCATCAAGCTGTCGAAAGACTCCATCACCGAGTACCTGAACTCCAACATCACCCTGCTGCGCTGGATGATCGGCGAAGGCTACGGCGATGCACGTACTCTGGAACGTCGCGCTCAAGCGATGGAAGCCTGGGTTGCCAACCCTGAGCTGATGGTGGCCGATGCTGACGCCGAATACGCTGAAATCATCGAAATCGACCTGGCTGACATCAAAGAGCCTGTGCTCTGCGCGCCAAACGATCCGGACGACGCCCGTCTGCTGTCCAGCGTTGCTGGCGAGAAGATCGACGAAGTGTTCATCGGTTCGTGCATGACCAACATCGGTCACTTCCGCGCTGCCGGTAAGCTGCTGGATCAGGTCAAGGGTCAGCTGCCAACCCGTCTGTGGCTGTCGCCGCCGACCAAAATGGACGCTCACCAACTGACCGAAGAAGGCTACTACGGCATCTACGGCAAGGCCGGCGCTCGCATGGAAATGCCGGGTTGCTCGCTGTGCATGGGTAACCAGGCACGTGTAGAGCCGAACTCGACTGTTGTGTCGACGTCGACCCGTAACTTCCCGAACCGTCTGGGTGACGGCGCGAACGTTTACCTGGCTTCGGCTGAGTTGGCGTCTGTTGCTTCCATCCTGGGTCGCCTGCCGACCGTCGAGGAGTACATGGAATACGCTGGCAAGATCGACAGCATGGCGGCTGATGTTTACCGCTACCTGTCCTTCGACCAGATCGCCGAGTTCCGTGAAGCTGCTGCGAACGCCAACATTCCGGTCGTTCAAGCCTAACGCTGCAACGCAATAGAAAACGCCGCCCATCGCGAGATGAGCGGCGTTTTTTTATGCCTCTATGGCGAGGGAGCTTGCTCCCGCCGGGTCGCGCAGCGGCCCTCTGCGTCCTTCGAGACAAACCGAGTTGCCTGAATTTTTGCGACTGCTTCGCAGCCGAGCGGGAGCAAGCTCCCTCGCCACAGGGACCGTGTTCACCCTGGCGTTTGCGGCTCGGGCGGATTCAGGGCTTGCTGCACCGCGCCGTCGACACTCAACCCGCTGAGAATCACCTGCTCCAGTTCCTGCGCCGGCAACGTCGAGAGCACCGCTTTGGCCTCGTGCTTGAGCCGCGCCAGAATCAGCAATTTATCCTCGGCCCGCACCTGCAAAAAGAACCCTTCCAGCACTTCGATGCTGGTGCCGTCCAGATCCGGGGATTCTTCCAGACTGAGAATAATCGTATGCACCGGCGGCTCCGCATGGCGGGCCAGTCGCAGCGCGCCGCCCAGAATGCGTTCCACATTGGCGAAAAACAGTGCCTCGCTGGGCCGTACGATCAGCACCCCGGGGATTTGCCGGGCGTCCGGATGACGTTGCACATCGACGTAATCGTGACCATCGCCCATCTGCCCCAGCACTTGAATATCCGCCGAGGACATCTGCTTGAGCATCAGCACCACGCTGATCACCACCGCCACCAGTAAGCCGTCCAGCACGCCCAACACCAGCACCGCCGCCACCGCACAGATCACCAGCACCCGATCCCGGCGCCAGATGAAATAGCGGCCCAGGGGTTGCAGGCTCAAGCCGCGCGCCAGGGCATGAATGACGATGGCCGCCAGCACCGGCTCGGGCGTCAGGGCGATGTAGGGCAACATCGTCAGGACAATCAGCAACACCACCAGCGCCGCGACAACGCCGGACAGCCGTGAGCCGGCACCGGCCGCCTCGTTGGCCGAGGTCGCGGAGTAACCGGCGCCCGCCGGCATGCCATGGAACAGGCCCGACAGCAGGTTCGCCGCGCCGAGGGCCAACAGGTCGCGGTTCGACGACACCCGGTCGCCATGCTTCAAGGCGAAGGAACTGATCGAGCCGTAGGATTCGGCATACAGAATCATCACCATGGCGAACGCCAACTCGCCCAGGCGCAACCAGTCGGCAAACGGCAACACCGGTAGTCGGGGCACTTCGAGGCTCAGGTCGATGACGCCGATCAGGTCCACGCCATAGGCCGGCAAGTTCAGCCAGTGACTGGCCGCGATACCGAGCGCCACCACCAGCAAACCGCCCGGCACCCGACGGAATCGCGCGCACACCGCCAACACCAACAGCGCCACGGCCGCCACCAGCAAACCGACCCGATTCCATTGCGGCCACTGTTCCAGCAGTTGCGGGACGAAACGGATCAGGTTGCCATTGCTCAAGTGCACGTCAACGATGCTCGCGACCTGCTTGAGAATGATCGTCACCGCCAGCCCGAACGCGAACCCGCGCAGCACCGGTTTGGCAATGAACGAGGTCACGCTGCCGAGTTTCAACAGACCGGCCAACAGGAAGAATCCGCCCGTCACCAGCACCAGGCCGATCGCCAGCGACAGGCGCAGGGCCGAATCGCCATTGGCCAGGGTGGCAGTGGCGGCGGCGAGCACGGCGGCAGAGGATGAGGTTGCAGACACAATGGCAAAGCGGCTGGTGCCCAACAACGCGTAGCACAGCAAACCGGCAAACAACGCAATCACCCCGGCCTGGGGCGGCACCGCGGCGATGCTGGAATAAGCCACGGCCTCAGGCAGCAGCAAACCGGCAATAGACAGCCCGGCCAACAGGTCCTGCCAACGGTTGGGGGTATCGGCACGGGGTTGCACCGAGGCGCCTTGAGCACGAGCCATGCAGCGTCTCCAGAGAAAGATCAACAGGCCGTCCAAGACGCGTCCTTGAGGGCTCTAGGGTAGTCGTTTATCCGCTGGGATGCGTGCGCTGGGTCAGGTGCGTTGCAAGGATCGGGCGTGATCGTTCCCACGCACTGCGTGGGAATGCAGCCCGGGACGCTCCGCGTCCCTTTTTACAGCTGGAACGCGGAGCGTCCCTTGAGGCATTCCCACGCAGAGCGTGGGAACGATCAGGTGTTGTCAGACGGTCAGCGAATAGATCAACGCCGAAATCGCCACCAGGCCCACCGCGGTCACGAAGACGTTGGACGCCTGGCCGCGATATCGCGCCATGGCCGGTACTTTGCGGATCGCGTACATCGGCATCAGGAACAGGATGGCCGCGATGACCGGGCCACCGAGGGTTTCGATCATGCCGAGGATGCTCGGGTTCCAGGTCGCGACGATCCAGCACACCACCAGCATGAAGGCAGCGGTGATGCGGTCCAGGTTTTTAGGCGACGGGCGTGCACCAGATTTGGCGATCAGGCCTTTGAAGCCTTCGCTGGCGCCGATGTAATGGCCCAGGAACGACTTGGAAATGGCCACGAAGGCAATCAACGGCGCCGCGAAGGCGATGGTCGGGTTGCTGAAGTGGTTGGCCAGGTACGACAGGATCGACAGGTTCTGATCCTTGGCTTCAGCCAGTTGCGCCGGGGACAGGGTCAGCACGCAGCTGAAGACGAAGAACAGCACCATGACCACCATCAACAGGTGGGCACGGGACAGGATCTGCGAGCTGCGCTCTTCGGCGTGATCGCCGTAGCGACGCTTCTGGTCCACCGCGAACGCCGAGATGATCGGTGAGTGGTTGAACGAGAACACCATCACCGGGATCGCCAGCCACAGGGTGCGCAACAGCGCCGACGGCTCCGGCAGCGTGGACGCGGTGCTGAGAATGCCGCCGTTCCAGTGCGGAATCAGGAACACCGCGAGGAACAGCAGCGCCACGATAAACGGATAAACCATCAGGCTCATGGCCTTGACGATCATTTGCTCGCCGCAACGCACCACACCCAACAGGCCGAGGATCAGCACGAGCGACAGCACCCACCGGCGTGGCGGCTCAATGTGCATTTGATGCTCAAGGAAACTGCCCACGGTGTTGGTCAGCGCCACGCTGTAAATCAACAGGATCGGGAAGATCGCCAGGAAGTACAGCAAGGTGATCAGCGCACCGGCACTGATACCAAAGTGCTCTTCCACCACTTCGGTGATGTCCGCGCCTTTGCGGCCGGACAACACGAAACGGGTCAGGCCACGGTGGGCGTAGAACGTCATGGGGAACGCCAGCACCGCCAGGACCATCAACGGCCAGAAGCCGCCCAGACCCGCGTTGATCGGCAAAAACAACGTACCCGCCCCGATCGCCGTGCCAAACAGGCCGAGCATCCAGGTGGTGTCATGGCGATTCCAGCTTTCGAGGGTCGCTGGTGTCGCCGCTACATAGCGTTCGTCGACGCTATTGGCCTGATCATTCATCCGGTGGGATCTCCGCATTCCGGTCAGTTGCTACCCGGTCAGGACGAGTCGGAAAAATCCGACAGGCAGCGCCCTGGCCGAAACAGGGGCGCGATTGTCCGGGATTAATGAGCAGAAGCAAAGACTTAGCTGAGGAGCGGTTGTGCGGATCAGATGCGCCGAAGGACCTGCACCCGGCCCCGTGTCAGGCACACAGGCAAATTTCAGTTTTTTAAAGTTCAACTGTCATGTATTTTTAATTGACCTTCAGTCCGTCCGGAGTCATCCCATGCCACTGGTTCGTGTCGACATCAAAAAGCATCAGGATCCCACTTTCGCCAAACGCGTCGGCCAGCTGATTTACGCCGCCATGCGCGGCACCATCAATGTGCCGGAACACGATAATTTCCAGATTCTGGCCGAGCACGATGAGCAGCATTTCATCTTCGACACCGAATACCTGGGTATCCAGCGTACCGACAGCCTGGTGGTGATCCAGATCACCCTGAATGAAGGCCGCACCCTTGAGCAGAAAAAACGCCTCTTCAAAACCATCGCCGAAAGCTTGAATACCGAACTGGCGATACGCCTGGAAGATGTTTTCATTAATCTGGTGGAAGTGAAGAAAGAGAACTGGTCGTTCGGCAACGGGATTGCCCAATACGCCGTTTGATGCCTCCCCGCCCCCTCTACCTGTGAGTCGCTGATGCCTCGAGTCTCCCGCAAACAAGCCGACCTCAACCGCGAAATCATCGTCGAGGCCGCCACACGGCTGTTTCGCGAGCGCGGCCTGCATGGCATCAGCGTCGTCGATGTGATGGGCGCCGCCGGCCTGACCCATGGCGGGTTCTATGGGCACTTCGAGTCCAAGGAAGCCCTGGCGCAAGAGGCCTGCAGCCGGGCATTCAGCCATTCGCTGGAACGCTGGAAGCAGAAAATCGACGACAGCGGCGACCAACTCTCCGCTCGCACCAGCATCATCACGCCTTACCTGTCGGCGGCCAATCGTGACAATCCTGGGGAAAGCTGCCCGGTCACGGCGTTCGCCGGCGACATGTGCCACGAAGCCATTGAAAGCGGTTTACACCAGACCTACACCCAGGGCCTCGAAGCATTGTTGCAAATGCTCACCCCACTGATGGGCGCGGATCAGCCCGAAGCCAATCGGCAACGAGCGTTGGTGGACTACTCGCTGATGGTCGGCGCCCTGACCCTGGCCCGCGCCACCCGCGGCGATGCCCTGTCTGATGAAATCCTCGATGCCGCGCGGGCGTTCCTGACGGTGGACGACACCACTCAGAAACCGGTAACGCCGACCCTGTAGGAGCAAAGCTTGCTCGCGATGGCGTCCTTATAATCGCCATCGCGAGCAAGCTTTGCTCCTACAGGGCCATGCCCGGCGTCGGATTCGGGGCGCCCGCTCTCACGGCACATCAACCCATAGCCTATGATCTTTGGTGATTGCCAAACCGCTCTGGAATCAGCAATCTGAAACGACTTTCGAGCCCCCGACATTTCGGTGCCCACAGGAGCCCAGCATGACTGCAACCGTTCTGGTATTGGTTGAAACCATCAATGACTACCTGCCGATTCTTGAACATCAGGGCTTTCACCTGATCCTGGCGCCGACGCCTGCCGAGCGCAGCCAGGCCATCGCCACCCACGGTTCACGCATCGATGCCGTGCTGACCCGCGGCCCGCTGGGCTTGTACAGCGAAGAAATCGCCGCCCTGCCCGCCCTGAAAATCATCTGTGTGATCGGCGCCGGTTACGAACACGTCGACCTGCAAGCCGCCAGCGACCGTGGCATCACAGTCACCAATGGCGCCGGGGTCAATGCCTCTTCGGTAGCCGACCACGCCATGGCCCTGTTGCTGTCGCTGGTACGCGACATTCCCCGGGCCGATGCCGCTGTGCGCCGTGGCGAATGGCCAAAAATCATGCGCCCGTCCCTGGCCGGCAAGCGCCTGGGTATTCTCGGGTTGGGGGCGGTCGGTATGGCCATCGCCAAACGCGCGGGCAATGGTTTCGACATGAGCGTGAGTTACCACAACCGTCAGCATCGCAGTGACGTGCCATACAGCTACTGCTCGACGCCGACGGAATTGGCCCGGGCGTCGGATTTCCTGATCGTCGCCACCCCGGGCGGGGTGGGCACCCAGCACTTGATCAATCGTCAAGTGCTGGACGCGCTGGGGCCTAACGGCTTTCTGGTGAACATTGCCCGGGCCAGCGTCGTGGTCACGGCAGACCTGATCAGCGCACTGGAGCAACGCCGGATCGGTGGCGCCGCACTCGATGTGTTCGACCACGAACCCAAGGTGCCGGACGCCCTGAAAACCCTGGCCAATGTGATCCTGACCCCCCATGTCGCCGGGCTGTCCCCGGAGGCAACCCAAGGCACCGTGGAGCTGGTTGGCAAGAATCTGCTGGCGTTCTTTGCCGGCCATCCGGTGCTGACACCGATTGAGTTGCCGATTCCGATCCTCGCCCGGAGTGCCCCCTAAAGCACACCCAACAGCGTCCACAACCGCCGGGATCAGCTCACCCAAAAAAGCTCCTTCCTGGAAGCGCAGCACCTCCTGCGCCATCGCCCGCGCCGCCGCTTTTCACACATCAGGAACGCTGATTATCCAGCAACACGCGAACCTATAAGACCGTGCCACGCTTGTGGCACGCCCGTCTCACCATTAGATTAGCCAATGATGTCTGGCCTCCAAAATAAGCAGAAGGGATAAGCATGGCGCTTACTGATCAGTCCACCCGTATCCGCTCCGGCGAAGAACTTGATGCCAGCCTGATCGATCCGTACCTCAAGGCCCATATTCCGGGCTTGAGCGGTTTGCCTGCGATCAGTCAGTTTCCCGGTGGCGCGTCGAACCTGACGTACCTGCTGGAATACCCCGAACAGGAATTTGTCCTGCGTCGCCCGCCATTCGGCCACAAGGCCAAGTCCGCCCACGACATGGGCCGCGAGTTCCGCATTCTCAACCAGCTCAAGGACGGCTTCCCGTACTGCCCCAAGGCCTACGTACACTGCACCGACGAATCGGTGATCGGCGCCGAGTTCTACGTGATGGAGCGGGTCAACGGCATCATCCTGCGCTCGGAACTGCCGCCGGAACTGGGGCTGGACTCAGCCCAGACCGAAGCGTTGTGCAAAAGCTTTATCGACAAGTTCGTCGAGCTGCACCGGGTCGACTACAAGGCCTGCGGCCTGGCCGATCTCGGTAAACCCGAAGGCTACGTCGCCCGGCAGATCAAAGGCTGGAGCGAGCGCTACGAGAAGGCGCTGACCCCAGACGCGCCGCAGTGGGACGTGGTCAAGGCCTGGCTCAACGACAAGATGCCGGCCGACCACCCGACGTCGAGCATCGTTCATAACGACTACCGCTTCGACAACGTGATCCTCGACCCGCACAACCCAATGGACATCATCGGTGTGCTCGACTGGGAGCTGACCACCCTTGGCGATCCGCTGATGGATTTGGGCAACACCCTCGCCTACTGGATCGAAGCCAGCGACCCGGCGCCGGTGCAGCTGATGCGCCGCCAGCCGAGCCACGCGCCGGGCATGCTGACCCGCCGCGAATTCGTCGATTACTACGCCGAACGCTCAGGCATCCAGATCGACAATTTCGACTTCTACTACACCTACGGCCTGTTCCGCCTGGCCGGCATCGTGCAGCAGATCTACTACCGCTTCTTCCATGGTCAGACCCAGGACAAACGCTTCGCGCAGTTCATTCACATGAACAAACTGCTGGAGCAGATGAGCTTGCAGGTCATCCAGAAATCCAGCCTCTGATCCGGCTCCATAACAAGGAAACAGCATGTCCAAGACTCAGTTGTTCGACCTCGACGGCAAGATCGCTTTCGTCTCCGGCGCCAGCCGTGGCATCGGTGAAGCCATCGCCAAACTGCTGGCCCAGCAAGGCGCCCACGTGATCGTTTCGAGCCGCAAACTCGACGGTTGCCAACACGTGGCCGACGCGATCATCGCCGCCGGCGGCAAAGCTACCGCCATCGCTTGCCACATCGGTGAAATGGAACAGATCACCCAAGTCTTCGCCGCCATCCGCGAACAATTCGGGCGCCTGGACATCCTGGTCAACAACGCCGCGACCAACCCGCAATTCTGCAACGTGCTGGACACCGACCTCGGCGCCTTCCAGAAAACCGTCGACGTGAACATCCGCGGCTACTTCTTCATGTCCGTGGAGGCCGGCAAGCTGATGCGCGACAACGGCGGCGGCAGCATCATCAACGTCGCCTCGATCAACGGCATCTCGCCGGGGATCTTCCAGGGCATCTACTCGGTGACCAAGGCGGCGGTGATCAACATGACCAAAGTCTTCGCCAAGGAATGCGCGCAATTCGGCATTCGTTGCAACGCCCTGCTGCCAGGCCTCACCGACACCAAGTTCGCCTCGGCGCTGGTGAAGAACGATGCGATTCTGAAGACGGCGTTGCAGCAGATTCCGCTCAAGCGAGTGGCGGATCCGAGTGAGATGGCGGGGGCGGTGTTGTACCTGGCGAGTGATGCTTCCAGCTATACGACTGGGGTTTCGTTGAATGTGGATGGTGGTTTTCTGTCCTGATTCGATGCGCCGGATACACGAAGGCAGCCTCAGGGCTGCCTTTTTTATTGCCCGCCGTCACCCACTGATCGTTCCCACGCTCTGCGTGGGAATGCCTCAAGGGACGCTCCGCGTTCCAGCTCTCGATTGGGACGCGGAGCGTCCCGGGCTGCATTCCCACGCGGAGCGTGGGAACGATCAGCGATCAGCCTGAATAAATATAAATTCTACTATTTGCAAATAACGAATATTTATTCCATAAATAGCCCTCCTGAAAACAAAAATCCAAAAGGACCCCGGCTATGCGCGAACTCGGTATCGGACTCATCGGCACAGGCTTCATGGGCCGTGCCCACGCCTTGGCGTTTCGCAACGTCAGCGCGGTCTTCGAGCTGCCCTTTAAGCTCAAACTCGCCGCCCTGGCCGATGCCGACCCGCTCCGTGCCCGGCAATGCGCGGACGCCTGGGGTTTCGACAGTGCCCACAGCGACTGGCAACGGCTGATCGATGACCCGAAGGTCAACCTGATCGCCATCACTACCCCCAATCACTTGCACTACCCCATGGCCATGGCCGCCCTCGCCGCCGGTAAACCGGTGTATTGCGAAAAGCCCCTGGCCGTGAGCCTCGAACAAGCCAACGCCATGCGCCTGGCGGCCAAAGCCGCGGGTGTGGTGACGCGGGTGGGTTACAACTATCAGCACAATCCGATGATCGGCCTGGCGCGGGAGCTGATTCAGAACGGCGAGTTGGGCGACCTCATCAGTTTCCAGGGTGAGTTCAGCGAAGACTTCATGGCCGACCCCGCCTCACCGTGGTCCTGGCGTTGCGATGCCGGGCATGCCGGCGGCGCCTTGGCGGACCTGGGCAGTCACCTGCTGTCGATGGCCCGTTTTCTGGTGGGCGATGTCGAAGCGGTGTGCGCCGACATCCAGACCGTGCACCGGCAACGCCCCGCCACGGTCGGCAGCCAGGAGCAACGTTCCATCGCGGTGGACGATCAGGTCCATGCGCTGCTGCGCTTCGCCAATGGCGCCCGGGGCACGTTCAGCAGCAGTTGGCTCAAGCACGGCTACAAGAATCACCTGAGCTTCGAGATCAGCGGCACCCAAGGCACCCTCGCCTTCGATCAGGAACGCTTGAATGAATTGCGTCTGTTCCGCGCCGGGCAGGACGGCTTCCAGCGCGTGCTGGCGGGGCCGAACTTGCCAGGTTATGCGGCGTTCAGCCCGGCAGCCGGGCATCAGCTGGGTTACAACGAACTCAAGACGCTGGAGGTGCATGACCTGGTGATGGCGTTGGCCGGGCTCAGCCAGGGCGGGACGGATTTCGAGCAGGCGTGGGAAGTGGAACGGTTGGCGGCGGCGATTCGTTTGGCGGCGCAGGAGGCGCGTTGGGTCAGGGTTGAAGAGGTGTAAGTCAGGCAAGCCGATGGCACAAATTTACGCTGTACCTGTGGCGAGGGGGCTTGCCCCCGTTGGACTGCGCAGCAGTCCCCTTCCTTGCTTGCGAAGAGCGGGGGCCGCTTCGCGACCCAACGGGGGCAAGCCCCCTCGCCACAAGTTCTTGTGCTTACCGTACATTTTCGGGTGGCTACTGAGTGACGCAACGGGTGGTCGTGGTGGTTCGAGTCACCTGCGCGTCCATCCGCGCATCGCCCATCACATCGGTTTTATCCAGGGTTTCACAGGTGCGTTCCGGCGGTGGTGGCGCGATGACGGGGGGCGGAGGTGGAGGACTGGCGCAACCACTGGCGATCACCGCGCCAAAGGCGAGCGACAGTGGCATGAAAACGCGTTTCCCAAGACTATTCATAGGCTGACCTGCGGTGGCTGATCGACGTGTTTCCGCGACACGCAAACATCACCGCGCAGCCGCGGGCCGGTCACAGAAAATGAGTACCACGCATTTCTTATAGCCTAGCTGCTTGCCAATGCCAGGAAACATCCTTGAATTGGCTGATCACAGATGGGGCCGCCCACGGTTTATGAGGTCTCAGGCCGATGCAGGCCATTGCTCTCAAGCTCATACCGCAGCTCCTCGATCAACGCCAAGACAGCCTCAGGCGTCCTGAGATTTGCCACACTCAAACCACTGACCACCAGGTCCACCTGCCCCGACACCGGGTGATAGAGCTTCACGGTCAAGGAGTTGTCCCCCGTGAGCGTGCACTCACAGGCCAGCGGCGAAAAACTGCGCTCCAGTTGAGCACGCAATTGAGTTAAATAAATCATGCCGATTTACCCAACCAACACTGCAGAAACGAACACGCTGTTGAACTGTTTATGATCCATGTGACTGTTCCTTAAGCTTTTTCGAAGGGACGCGATCGGGGTTCGAAGACCTCTGTCGCACCCTTGCAGACTAAGAACTGGCGCACCCGCCCAGAACATTCATTTGCACCGCTGCGGCTAGTGCATTTGCACCTTATCGCTGCGCCTTCGGCCGCCATTCGGTGGAGAACAACCCACGCTCGCGTGCCCAGACAATCGCCTCGCTGCGACTGTGCACATCCAGCTTGGAATACACCGTGGAAACGTGATTGCGCACGGTGTTCGGCGCCAGTTTCAGGCGCGCGGCGATTTCCTTGTCGGCCAGGCCTTCACAGATCAACCCGAGGACATCACGCTCCCGGGCCGTCAGGTCGGTGAACGACACGCTAGGCAACTTCGGCGAATTGACGTTTTTCACATTGGCGAGCTTTTCGATCAGGGTGCGACTGAACCAGGAGGCGTCTTTCATCACTTCTTCAATCGCCGACACCAGCTCCAGTTCCGTGCGTTTGCGCTCGGTAATGTCCATGAACACCAACAGGTAGCAAGGGCTGTCCTGGATATTCACGGTGTCGGCCGAGACGGCACACTCGATCAGCTCGGCGCCTTTCTTGCGCACCCGGACGTCGATGCGATCCAGGCTGCCAGCCTTCTCCAGGGCCGCAAACAAACGCGTGCGCGCGCCCTTGTCATCGATGAAGTCGATCTCGGTCACGGTCTTGCCGAGCACTTCTTCGCTGGGGTAAGCAAGGGTATCGAGGAAGGCTTCGTTGACGTCGATCACCAGCTGATCCTCGGCGCTGCACACCAGCGTCGGCACCGGCGTCAGGCGAAAGGCCTTGGCGAAGCGCTCCTCGCTCTGGCGCAGGGCGAGTTCGACCTTGTGCCGCGCCTCCATGTCGACGAAGGAAAACAGCATGCAGTCTTCTTCGTTGAGCTCCAGGGGTTGCCCGGCAACGACCACCTGTTTACTGCCGCCGTCGGGCAGCTTCAACTCGGCCTGCATTTGCGGAATCGTCGCGTGCTGGCGCAGACGTTCGATTGCCAGGTCTTTCTTTTCCGCGCCTTGCAGAATATCCAGCTCATAGGTGGACACGCCGATCACTTGATCACGGGTGTAGCCGGTCATTTCCAGGAAGCCCTGGTTGACCTTGATGTAACGCAAATCACTGAGACGGCAAATCACCGCCGGAGCCGGGTTGGCGTTGAACGTCTTCTCGAAACGCTGCTCGGCGCTGGCCCATTCGGTGACGTCGTTCATGATCAGCACCAGGGATTCGGTCTTACCTGCGCCGTCAGCCAGTTCCATGCTGCGAACGCTGTGAACCCGCATTCGCTCTTCGTCGTCGGTCGGCATCACTTCCACCAACACATCACTGAAAATCTCGCCCCGGGCGATCCGGTTGATCGGGTAATTGTCTGCGGGCACCAGGTGATTGTTGCGATAGCGCAAGGCGAAGCGCTCGGCATACTCCTTGGCATTCGCCCCCAACTCATTGATCCGTTTGACCCCGTGCATGGCCAGCGCGGCGTCATTGGCCCAGAGAATGGTCTGGTCAAGCTCCAGCAAAATCACCCCGTCGGACAAACCGGCAATGATCTGCTGCAACTGACGACGATTGGTTTCGGTGGTCAGGACGTCCTGGCTCATTGGATCTCCACAAAGTGCGGCGGCGCTCTTTAGCCCCCATGTGAAGATTACGACCGCAGTGGATTAGGAACGTGCGAATACAGACACTGTGGCGAGGGGGGCTTGCCCCCGTTGGGGCGCGAAGCGGCCCTCAGAAAGAAGGGACTGCTGCGCAGTCCAACGGGGGCAAGCCCCCTCGCCACAGGGGCTTGCCTCAACTCAGGGTTTAACGCTGTCCTCGACGATCAACTCACGCAACGTATCGAGAAACAACTTGAGCACCGGCGAGGCATCGTCGGCGCGGTAGGTGACGTATAACGGCACTTCCGGCAACGCCGGGGTCAGGCGGCGGAAGACCAGGCCGGCCGGGGCCATCTGTTCGATGGAGGCCGGCAGCAACGCCACGCCGAACCCGGCCCGCACCAGGCTGAGCAAGGTCTGCACTTCGATCACTTGCTGACGGATCTGCGGGGTAAATCCAGCCTTGATACAGCACTGATAAAGGAAATCGGCAAACCGCGATTGCTTGAGCTCCAGCGCCACAAACGGTTGCTGCGCCAGGTCCGCAGGCGCCAGGCTTTCGCGTTGCGCCAACGGGTGGTCCGCCGGCATCACCACGCGGATCGGCTCGTAAATCAGCAGCTCATTACGCAACTGCGGATCATCAGAGCCGACTCGAAACACGCAGGCGTCGATGCGTTTAGCCTTCAACGCCTTGACCTGCGCCGCCGGGGTCATCTCGTGCAAGCGCCAATTGACCTGCGGATAGCGCTCGCGAAACAGGTGCAAGGCCCGGGGCAGAACGCCGACCATCACCGAGCTGATCATGCCTATTTCCAGTTCGCCCAATTGCCCACGCCCGGTCTGGCGCGTCAGGTCCAGCGCACGGTTCAGTTGCTCGAAGACCAGCGGCGCCTGCTCCTTGAGCATCTGCCCGGCCGCCGTCAGTTCGACTCGATGATGGGTGCGCTCGAACAACGGCGTGCCGAGTTCCTCTTCCAGCAAGCGAATCTGCTGGCTCAGTGGCGGCTGGCAGATGTGCAAGCGCTCGGCGGCCCGGCCGAAATGCAGTTCTTCAGCCAGGGCCATGAAATAACGCAGCAAGCGCAGGTCCATGGCGGCTATCCGAGAGTCAGCGGCGTCGAGCGCTGGCGCACACCGGTCAGGCTGAACAGCGCATTGGCGATGGCCGGGGCCACCGATGGGCTGCCCAACTCACCGACACCGCCGGGTTTGCTCGGTTCGCCGTCGAGCACGAGGATATCCGTTACCGGCATGTCCGACATCCGCGTCACCCGATAATCATGGAAATTGCTCTGCACCACCCTGCCCTGTTTGATGTCCAGCCGATCGAACAACGCATGGCCAAAGCCCCACATCAGGCCACCGTAGATTTGCTCCTCGACCCCACCCGGCGACACCGCCAAGCCGCAATCGACCACGCAGGTGAGCTTGTCGACTTTGGTCGCGCCGTCCTTTTTCGACACCTGGGCGATCACGGCGATGAAGCTGGTGTAACCCTGATTCGTCGCGATCCCCAGCGCGCTGCCTTCGGGCAATGGCTGGCCCCAGCCGGCGCGTTCGGCGGCGCTTTTGAGCACCGCGACATGCCGGGGCCGGTCTTTCATGTTGGCCAGGCGAAACGCCAATGGATCTTGCCCGCCGGCATGGGCCAGTTCATCCATGAAGCTTTCCACGGCGAACACATTGGGAATGAAGCTGACCGAGCGATACCAGCCACTGGGCACGTCGCTTTCATGCTTGATCCAGGCCAGGTCGAGGTGTGGCGGACGATAAGCAAAGTCCCATGCGGTGATGGCCTCGGTGGTGCTGTAGTCCATTTTGTCCGGGCGCTCGAAATAGCCCGGCTCCCATTGTTCTGGCGAGGCCGGCGACACGGCGTTGAGTTGCAGCGCGGTCAATCGGCCCTGAGCGTCCAATGCGCCTTTGACCCGATGCAAGGTCGCCGGGTGCATGAACAAGGCACGCATTTCATCTTCGCGGCTGTTCATCAACTTGACCGGGACCTTCGCTTGTTGCGCCAGATAGGCGACTTCGAACAGCCAGTATTTGGATTCCCGGGCACCGAAGCTGCCGCCGGACACCAGCTCGTTGATCGTGACCTTGTCCTTGGCGATCTTGCACACGGTTTCGGCCGCCTCCAGCGCCGACGACGGCACCTGAACCCCGCCCCAGTAAGTGATGGCGTTGTCCTTGATCTGGGCGGTGATGCAGATCGGTTCCAGCGGGTTTTGCACCTTGTAGGGCATACGGTAATCGGCTTCGAGCAGCTTCGCCGCGTTCGGCCATTGAGTACTGACATCGCCCGCAGCCATTGCAGTGACCCGCTGTGCCGCTTTGTCATCCAGTGCGGCTGCCTGCGCTTTCACCAGTTCATCGCTGTCGAACCCGGCCAGTGGCGAGTCGCTCCACTTCACCTCAAGCACGGCACGGCCCTGATGCGCCGCCCAATAGGTCTCGGCCAACACCGCGACCCCTTCCAGATTGCCGCCGAGCACATCCGGGCGCCCGGGAATCGCGATCACTTTGCGCACACCTGGCACTTGCAACGCGGCGGCGGAATCCACCGACATCACCTTCGAACCGACCACTGGCGCACGTTGAATCACCGCCACCAGCATCTGCGGCACTACCACATCGATGCTGTACTTGAAACGCCCGCAGACCTTGGCCGCGGCATCGCGTTTGTGCCGCAGTTTGCCGATGTACTTGAACTGCGCCGGGTCTTTCAGCGTCACCGTGGCCGGTGCGGGCAACTGGGCGGCAACCGTCACCAGCTCGCCGTACCCAAGGCTGCGTTGGCTTTTGCTGTGCAGCACCCGGCCCTCTTCCGTGGTGCAGCTGTCGGGGCTGACGTTCCACTGTTTGGCCGCTGCCGCGATCAACAGCGCCCGCGCCGTGGCACCGGCCATGCGCAAGCGATCGTATTCCAGGGAAACGCTGGTGCTGCCGCCCGTGGAAAACACTTTCCAGACCGGATGAATGTATGCCTCGAAGAACGGATTCTCCGGGGTGATCACCTGCACGGTCATCGGGTTGACGTCCAGTTCCTCGGCCACGCATGCGGCCAGCGCAGTCTGAGTGCCGGTGCCGGAATCGTGCTTGTGCACCACCAGTTTCACCGTTCCATCGGGCAGCACGCGGACCCAGGCGTTCGGTTCGAAGTCACCCGTCGTTGCGGCGATGCCCGAAGGCAGATGAAATGCAATCGCCAGCCCCGCCGTCACGGTCGCCGATTGTTTGAGAAAGGCCCGGCGCGACAGAGTGATCATCACGCCTCCTTCGGCGCGGACGCCGCGCGCTTGATGGCTTTGTTGATCCGCCCGTAGGTGCCGCAGCGGCACAGGTTGCCGGACATGGCGTTGCGGATCGACTCATCGTTGACCGCCGCCCCGGTGTTGAGCAACGCGGCGGCGGACATGATCTGCCCGGATTGACAGTAACCGCATTGCGGCACATCTTCGGCAACCCAGGCCAGTTGCAGCGGATGCTGTTCGGTCGGCGACAAGCCTTCGATGGTGGTAATGCGGTGCCCCGCCACAGCGGCGACCGGCAACTGGCAGGAACGCACCGCGACACCGTCCAGGTGCACGGTGCACGCACCGCACAGGCCCATGCCACAGCCGAATTTGGTGCCGGTGAGTTTCAAGTGGTCACGTAACACCCATAACAAGGGCATGGAGGGCGACGCCTCTACCAGCTCGTGTCGTTCGCCGTTTACCGTGAATTCGATCATTGTCAGGCTCCAAGAGAGCGGCCTGTCTTCATGCAGGCCTGGTGATCGATTATTGGAAGCCTGCGCAACAGCGGGCCAGCGACGATTTCTGCCATCCTGTGTAAGTAGGACTAACAGCATGTACAAGCGATACCCGTCGGTGCAGTCCATGAGCGCGTTTATCCAGGCCGCCCGCAGCGGCAGCTTCTCCAGCGCTGCGCGCAAACTCGATCTGACCCACAGCGCCATCAGCCAGCAGATCCGTTCGCTGGAAGATTTCATCGGCCAGCCGCTGTTCGTCCGTGAAGGCGGCGGCAGCAACCTGACTGACGCCGGGCAGTTGTTTGCCAGCGTGTTGTCCGACGGTCTGGCGCAGATTGACCGGGCATTGTCCTCGGTGAAAAACCGCAGCGTGGCGCAACGGCTGACGATTGACGTGGACAGCGAACTGGCCCAGAGCTGGCTCAATCCGCGCTTGCCGCAGCTGCTGGATTTATTGCCGGAGCATGAGGTGGTGTTGCTGTCGATGCCGCGCTCGGATCGCAGCGCATTTGAGCGCGTGGATTTGGCGTTACGCTATGGGTATGGCGATTGGGACGACTGCGAGATGTCGCAGATTTGTGGCGACAGCGTTCGGGCCGTGGCATCGCCTGCATTACTGGAACGGCATGGTTTGCAGGTGCCGATGACTCCAGCGCAGGTGCTGCAATTGCCGTTGCTGGGGTATACGCGCCGGTCGTGGATTCCATGGCTGGATGCGGCGGGCATGACCCCGGTTGAACCTTCGGCACGGGTAGTTTTTGATAATGCGGCGAACCTGATCGCCGCCGCCGAGGCCGGCGTCGGCGCAGGGCTGGTGCGTGGATTGCTGGCGGCGGATGCCTTGCGTTCGGGGCGTCTGGTAGAGCTGAACGAGGCGCAAATTCCAGCGCATTACAACCTCTACGCCGTGTGGCCGCCGGGACAGGCTGAGCGGGTGGCGCCGGTGGTTGAGGTGATCAAAACCCTGGCCCGACGCACCTTTGAGCGCTGATCGCTGATCGCTGATCGTTCCCACGCTGCGCGTGGGAATGCATCAAGGGACGCTCCGCGTTCCAATGGGACGCGGAGCGTCCCGGGCGGCATTCCCACGCAGAGCGTCACTAGTGTCCGGTAAAAAACGAAGGGGGAGCGTGCTCCCCCTGCTGTTGGCGGCTGTCAGTCATAATCGGAGTTTTCAGACTCGATTTTGACCACTCATGTTCACCAGTACCCGTTTAGCCCAGTTACTCAGTGCAATTCCGCGTCAGTTCTTCCGGCAATCTGCCGAAAGGCACCAGGCTGATCGCTACGTCAAACGCTGCACGTCCTGGCAATTGCTGGTAACGCTGATCAGCGGCCATGTAACCCAAGCCTTGAGCCTGCGGTCCTTGGCGACCTTCTCCGAAACTCTAGGCCCGCACAGCTACCATCTCAAAGCCGGCCCCATCGCTCGTTCGACCCTGTCAGACGCTTTGAACAAGCGCGACTACCGGCCATTTCAGGATCTTTGCGAGTTGTTGTTGCGCGGCATCAGCCGCCAGCAGCGTAAAGAAGTCGGTGCCATGGTCAGTCTGATTGATTCGACTTCAATCACCCTGCGCGGTCCTCACTTCGATGATTGGACGGCGGCGACGAAAACCCAAATTACCCAGGGCCTCAAAGTGCATGTGGGGTTGGATTTGGCGCAACTGGCCCCGGTGTACGTCAACATCACGCCGGCCAACGTCAACGACGTGAGCGACGCATTAAAAATGCCGATCGAGGCCGGTATGACGTATGTGTTCGACAAGGGTTACTGCGATTACAACTGGTGGCACCAGTTGCAAACCAAGGGGGCTTTTTTCGTCACTCGTTTGAAGAAAAACGCCAATACCAAAGTGCTGCGCGCGCACTCGCCCGCAACCGAGCAAAGCTCGGTCATGACCGACGAAGTCGTCCAATTTGGTAAAAAACGCTTGGCCGGAAAACGTCTGAATGACTACCGCGATACACCGCTAAGACGCGTCGTGGTTGAGCGCAAGAGCCATGCCACACCGTTAACGCTGGTGACCAACGACTTCACCAGAACAGCGGAGGAAATCGCCGCCCTGTACAAAGATCGCTGGAAGATCGAGCTGTTTTTCAAGTGGATCAAACAACATCTGAAACTCAAACGTTTCTATGCCTTTTCTGAAAACGCAGTGCGCCTGCAAATTTACAGCGCCTTGATCAGTTACTTGCTACTGCAAATTTTCCATCGGCGCTCGGGATTTACCGGTTCACTGTTCGAGTTCACAGTTCGCATAGCCCATGTCCTGCATGAGCGGCCCGCTGTCCCAGAGTTAAGAGATAGACGAAGGCAGGAGCGAGAAAAGCTGAAGGCTGCCCAAGGCAGCCTTCAGCTATGAAACGTGTTTACCGGACACTAGTGACGCAGAGCGTGGGAACGATCAGTCGGTTTGGCGCCCGATATCGAACAGGTATCAACACCCCGCCCAATTAATATTGTACGAACCGAACACCCCCTCCCAATACTTCCTCCCAGGCAACCAGCGTCCCGAACCGGATGCGACCAGGCGAGGGAATGCGCGTTCATGCGCATAGAAATGGCCGATAACCCGGGACGTGGTTGCTGTGAGCCCAAAGGCTCCCTTCCCCGCTATCAGGAGATCGACTTCAATGATCATCGATATCAGTTGCTATCCCACCGACCTGGTGGACCTCGCCTGGAGGCATGACGGTGACCCGTTCACCGGCGAGCGTCTGCTGGAGATGATGGATGGCCCCTACATGGTCAATGGCAAACCTCGCCGCATCGACAAAGCCTTCATCCAACCGCCCCAGGGCAACACCATTTACACCTGGACCGACGGCGACCTGAGCGGTCGCGAATCCATCGACGCCTACATGGCCTACACCCTGAAAATGGTCCAGACCTACCCGGACCGTTTCATCGGCTGCTTCGTCTACAACCCGCGTTGCGGTGTTCAGAATGGCGTCGAAGCCATCGAGCGCTACGTCACCGAACACGGCTTCAAGATGGTCCAGATGCAGGCCAACATGCACGCCTACCGTCCTGACCGCGCACTGGACTGGGTCCGTCCATGCTTCGAGAAATGCGCCGAGCTGGGTATCCCGGTCAAGCTGCACACCGGCGACGGTCCGTACAGCATCCCGTCGGAATGGGTGCCGATGATCAAGGAATTCCCCAACGTCGATTTCATCATGGCCCACTTCGGCGTGCAGACCGGCGGCGTCTACGTGTTCGAACCGATGCAATGGGCGATGGAGTTGCCCAACGTCTACTGCGAATCGGGCTGGTGCCTGCAATCGCGGATCGTCGAGTTCGCCAAGGTCCTGCCGACCCACAAAATCCTCTTTGGCACCGACACCCCGCCGAACGAACCGGGCATGTGGTTGCGCCTGCTCGAAGTGCTTTGCCATGAGCCGCCACAGGGCCTGAACCTCGACGAGGACACCCTCGAAGACTACCTGGGCAACAACACCGCGCGAATGATCGGCCTGGAGCCCACCGCGCCGCCGCGCACCGTCAGCGAAGCAGAGGCGCAACTCAAGCGCCCAGTCACCACCCAACTGGCCAGGAGCTGAACCGATGATTATCGACACCCATCTGCACCCCACCAACCTGGTCGACGAGGCCTGGCGCCACACCGGCGAACCGTTCACGGGCGAGCGCATGCTCAAGCTGATGGACGGCCCGTACATGATCAACGGCAAACCCCGGCGCATCGACATGGGCTTCATCCAGCCGCCACCGGGCAACACCGGGTATCGCGACGGCAACCGTCGCGGCCGCGAAGGCGTGCGTGACTACATGTCGTACATCGCCGAGCTGTGCATGAAGTACCCCGACCGTTTCATCGGTAACTTCAACTTCAACCCGCGCTGGGGACCGGAAAACGGTGCCGCTGAGCTGGAATTCCACATCAAGGAATACGGCTTCAAGATGCTCAAGCTGCACGCCAACATGCACGGCTACCGCCCGGACCGCGCACTCGATTGGCTGCGCCCGGCGATGAAGGTCTGCGCCAAGTACAACATCGTGGTGCTGATCCATACCGGTGACGGTCCCTACACCATCCCGACGATGTTCTACCCGATCATCCGCGAGTTCCCGATGGTCAATTTCATCATCGGTCACTTCGGTATCCAGACCGGTGGCAATTACTCGTTCGAAGCGTTCTGGATGGCCATGGACACGCCGAACGTGTACTGCGAATCCGGCTGGTGCTTCCAGTCGCGGATCGTCGAATTCGCCAAGGAATTGCCGCGTAACAAGATCGTGTTCGGCACTGACTCGCCCCCTAACGAACCGGGGATGTGGTTGCGCGAACTGGAGGTCTTGTGCTCACCGGCGCCGCAGGGTCTGGGCATCGATGAGGATCACCTTGAGGACTACCTGGGCAACAACATCGCCCGGTTGTGCGGCATCGAACCGACGCCGCCACCCAAGGACCTGATCGAGGCGGACATTCGTCTGACCACGACGTACCTCTAGGCTTTTTAAACAAGAGCACAGCGACCTTTCAGGCGTTCAGATGAACCGGCGTTTGATCGACCGGCAGGCCAACGGCTTGTCGATCGAACGTCGCCGATCCCCTGCGCGCCTGCTTTTTTACGAGGTGAAACCATGCCCCTCTCGACGCTCGGCGATACCCAGGACTTCCACGCTTTCATCGACGCCTATCGCCGGCAGTACCCGGACGATGTGCTGACCGTTCACCAACAGCTTTCGGCCGACCAGGACGTCACCGCCCTGGTCGATGCCCTCGCCACACAAGGCCGCGACCCGTTGCTGATCTGCGAAAAGGTCGGCCAGCTCGGCGTGCCGGTGGCGACCAACCTGTTCGCCTCCCGGACCCGCATTGCGCGAATCTTCGGCGTGACGCCGTCGCAGTTGCACGAAACTTTTCAGGCCCGTGCCAACCAGCCGATCCCGCCGCGCTACGTGGAAACCGGCCCGGTGCTGGACCAAATCTTCGAAGGCGAAGCGGTAGACCTGGCGCTGCTGCCGATGCTCAAGCACTTCGACAGTGATCGCGGGCCGTACATCACCAACGCGATCATCATTGCCGAAGACCCGGTCACCGGTATCGCCAACATGAGCTACCACCGCTCGATGCGCCATGCCCGCCAGACCCTCGCCACCAGCCTGCATTCACGGGGGCACCTGTGGCGCATGCTGCAAACCGCACGCGAGCGCGGCGAAGAGTTGCGCGTGGCGATGGTGGTCGGTGCGCACCCCTTGTTCATGCTCGCCGCCGCCGCACGCTTGCCCTACGGCAGCGATGAACGTGCGGTGGCCGGTGGCTTGTTCGGTTCGGCGCTGGAACTGGTCAAGACCCCGCGCTACGGCATCGGTGTGCCGGCCTACGCCGAGTTTGTGCTCGAAGGCGCCATCGACCCGGCGGCCTATGCCGAGGAAGGGCCGTTCGGCGAATTCAGCGGCTATTCCTCGGATCGCTCGACCAACAACGTATTGCGCGTCGACACCCTGATGCGCCGCAAGGACGCCTGGTTGGTAGACGTGGTCGGCGGGCGATATGCCGAACACCTGACCCTGGCGCGGCTGCCTCGTGAAGCGGAGATGAGCGAAAAGCTCAAGGCGCGTTTTCCTTCTGTCACCTCCGTCCACTACCCGAATTCCGGCACGCACTTTCATTGCTACGTGGCGCTGGATCAAAGTCGTGACGGCGAGGCGCGGCAAATCATGCTCGCCCTGCTCGGCTGGGACCCGTACCTGAAAACCGTGATCGCGGTGGACAGCGACATCGACATCACCGATGACAGCCAAGTGCTCTGGGCTTTGGCCACGCACTTTCAGCCGCATCAGGACTTTTTCGTCATCGACGGCTTGCCCGGCAGTCCGCTTGATCCGTCGTCCTCGGTCAATGGCACCACTTCGCGCATGGGGCTGGATGCGACGCGGGGTTCGGGCTTCGACGGGATCAAGGCGCAATTGAATCAGGACGTGATCGAGCGAGCGCGCACCTTGCTCAAGAGCTACCAGTCATGAACCGTCAGCGGATGGTGGTCGGCATCAGCGGTGCGTCCGGGTTTATCTACGGCGTGCGCCTGCTGGAATTGCTCGCCGGGCTGAACATCGAAACCCACTTGATCATCAGCCGTGCCGCGCTGCTGACCATGGCCCATGAAACCGACTACAAACTGGCCGACGTCACCGCCCTGGCCAGCCATTACCACCGGGCCGACGATGTGGCGGCCGGGATTGCCAGCGGTTCGTTTCGTTGTTTGGGCATGGTGGTCGCGCCGTGCTCCATGCGTACCCTGGCGGAGATTGCCACCGGCACGTCTTCGGGGCTGATCGGGCGTGCCGCTGACGTCACGCTCAAAGAACGCCGCACGCTGGTGTTGATGGCCCGAGAAACCCCGCTGACCCTCGCGCACCTGCGCAACATGACGGCCGTCACCGAAATGGGCGGGATCATCGCCCCGCCGGTGCCAGCCTTCTATGCCCGCCCGCACAACCTTTCGCAAATGGTCGATCACAGCCTCGGCCGTGTCCTCGACCTGTTCGGCCTCGATGCCGGTACCGCGCTGCGCTGGGGTGAACCCGGCCCAGTGGGCGCCGGCCAATCAGCAACACAGAAGGAGCTCGCATGAACAGCCCATTCAATGCCCCAACCCCGAACCGCAAAATCCCGGTGACCATCCTCACAGGCTTCCTCGGCGCCGGTAAAACCACCCTGCTGAACTACATCCTCAAGGAAAACCACGGCCGCAAAATTGCCGTGATCGAAAACGAATTCGGCGAAGTCGGCATCGATGGCGACCTGGTGCTCAGCTCCGAAACCGAAGAAATCTACGAGATGGTCAACGGCTGCGTGTGCTGCACCGCCGAAGTCCGCGAAGACCTGGTGCGCATCGTCCGTGAACTGGTAGCGCGCCCGGTGCGCCTCGATCACATCCTGATCGAAACCAGTGGCCTGGCCGATCCGTACCCGGTGGCCCAGAGCTTTTTCATCAACGACCCGATTGCCGACGAAGTGGAACTCGATGCCATCGTGACCATGGTCGACGCCAAGCACATCGCCCAACATCTGGAGGATTTGCAGCTCGATGGCGTGGACAACCAGGCGGTGGATCAGATCGTGTGTGCCGACCGGATCGTGATCAACAAGGTCGATCTGGTCAGCGCCGCAGACGTGGAAGCGCTGCGGGGCAAGATTCGCGGGTTGAACGCCACGGCGGAGCTGGTGACGTCCAGTTATGCCGAGATCGACCTGACCAGAATCCTCGGGATCGGCGCGTTTGAATCGACTCAGAAGCTGATGGAAATCGGTTCGGAACACGACCATCACGCCGACGACCATCATCACGACGAACCGGACCATGAGCACGACCCGAGCGTGTCGTCAGTCGGGATCGCCGTGGACGGCGCGGTGAACCTGGGCGCCTTTCATCGCTGGATCACCCAGCTACGCACCGAGCAGGCCGACACCCTTTACCGCATGAAAGGCGTGCTGTCGGTGGCGAATCAGGACCAGCGCTATGTACTGCAAGGCGTGCACAGCCTGGTCGAGTTCCGCGCTTCGACGGCGTGGGGCACGGAACCGCGCTCCAGCAAAATCGTGTTCATCGGCCGCGACCTGGACCGCGCGGCGCTGAACCAGGGCTTTGCCGCCTGCCTGGCAGGCTGAACACGGCATCGGAGCCGGTGGATGGCGGTTCCGGGCACACAGAACGAAAGGCTGATGCCGGACGCAAAACCCCTGTGTGAGCGGGCTTTTGTGGCGTGGGGGCAAGCCCCTCGCCACAGAGTCAGCTCTCACAAGGAACGGCGGTGGTCGACTGATCACCCCCCGGCATCAGAACGAATACCCCTCTCTACAGCACAAAAACAGCAAGAGGTGTTTCCCCATGTCGTCAGCCACTACCGTCTCCACCGTGCACCCGGTCGATCAGATTCTGCCGGTCCGGCAAATGCTCACCCTCGGCCTGCAACACATGGCCGTCTCGTACATCGGCGCCATCGCCGTGCCGTTGATTGTCGCCAGCGCGTTGAAAATGTCCCAGGCCGATACCGTCGTGCTGATCAGCACCACGCTGTTCTGCTCCGGCATCGCCACCCTGTTGCAAACCGTCGGTTTCTGGAAATTCGGCGTGCGTTTGCCGATTCTCCAGGGCGTGGCGTTCAGCAGCGTCGGCCCGGTGATCGCCATCGGCACCAACCCACAGGTGGGGTTCGCCGGGGTCTGCGGGGCGGTGATCGGCGCGGGGATCTTTACCATGCTCGCCGCGCCGTTCGTGGGTCGATTGCGCCGGTTCTTCCCGCCAGTGGTGACCGGTTGCATCGTCACCGTGATCGGTTTGCAGCTGTTCCCGATTGCTTATGAGTGGGTCGGCGGCGGGCGCAACGCCAGCAATTTCGGCGCGCCGGCCTACCTCGCTGTCGCTGCCGTGGTGCTCGCGACCATCCTGTTGGTCAACCGTTACGGCAGCCCGATGATGCGCAACATGGCGGTGCTCGTCGGCATGCTGGTCGGCGCCGCGCTGGCCTACGGGTTGGGCATGGGCAGTTTCCACAGCGTGGAGGAATCGCCGTGGCTCACCGTGCCCTACCCGTTCTACTTCGGCTTGCCGACGTTCAGCCTGATCCCGATTGCCACGATGATCGTGGTGATGATCGTGCAGATGGTCGAGTCCATGGGCCTGTTCGTGGCCATCGGCGACATCGTCGACAAACCGGTGGAAGAGAAACAAGTGATCAACGGCCTGCGCGCCAATGGCCTGGCCAGCACCATCGCCGGGATGTTCGCGGCGTTTCCGTTCATTGCCTTCATGGAAAACGTCGGGCTGGTGATTCTGACCGGCGTGCGCAGCCGCTGGGTGGTGGCGATCAGCGGCTTGCTGATGTGCTCGGTGGCGCTGGTGCCGAAGGCCGGGGCGATCATCGCGTCCATGCCCACCGCCGCATTGGGTGGCGCCGGGATCGCGATGTTCGGCGTGGTGGCGGCGGCCGGGATTCAGACCCTGGCCAAAGTCGATTACGAGCGCAATCGCTACAACGTGCTGATCGTCGGCTTCACCATCGCTGCCGCCCTGGTGCCGGTGCTCGCGCCGACCCTGTTCAAGCAAATGCCCGAGTGGTGCCAGCCGTTCCTGCACAGCAGCGTGGTGATCGCCTGCCTGGTGTCGGTGCTGCTCAACGCTGCGCTTAATGGCGTCAGCGTGCCCGATGCCCCCGCCAGTAACTCTGCCTCCCACATCCTCTGACCGGAGCCGACCATGACTCAACTGCAAAACATCCTGATCAAACACCCCGTGGCGGTGATGACCGGCCTGCGCGGCCCGCGTGCCCGGGCCGGCAATGTCGACATTCGCATCGTCAACGGCCGCATCGCCGAAATGGCCGTCGGACTGGAGGCGCAACCCGGCGAACGGGTAATCGATGCACGTAATTCGGTGGTCTATCCAGGCTGGATCAACACCCACCATCACCTGTTCCAGAACCTGCTCAAAGCCGTGCCCGAAGGTTTGAACCAGGACCTGCAAGGCTGGCTCGCCAGCGTGCCTTACCCGCGTCTCAACCGTTTTACCCCGCAACTGACCCGGATCGCCGCACGGCTGGGGATGGCGGAATTGCTGCTGTCCGGCGTCACCACCTGCGCTGATCATCACTACCTGTATCACGCCCATGGCAGCACCGAGAGCGGTGACCAGTTGTTCGACACCGCCGATGAATTCGGCCTGCGCTTCGTGCTGTGCCGGGGCGGCGCGCTGGAGTCGGCCAGCGCCCATCCGGGGTTCTCGAAAACCGCGCTGCAACCGGAATCGCTGGAGCAAATGGTTGGCGATATCGAGCGGCTAAAGTCTCGCTATCACCAGGACACACCCGATGCCATGCGCCGGGTCGTCGTCGCCCCGACCACCCCGACCTTCTCCCTGCCACCGACCTTGCTTCGGGAGTTGGCGCACACCGCACGCGGGCTCAATTTGCGCTTGCACACGCACCTGTCGGAGACGCAGAACTACGTGAACTTCTGCCGCGAGAAATACAACTGCCTGCCGGTGGAATTCGTCGCCGAACACGAATGGCTCGGCCCCGACGTCTGGTTCGCCCACGCCGTGCATCTGCAACCCGGGGAAATCCGCATGCTCGCGCAAACCGGCACCGGCATTTCCCATTGCCCGGTGAGCAATGCGCGCTTGGGCAGCGGCGTCGCGCCCGTGCCACAAATGGTCGAGGCCGGGGTGCCGATTTCGCTGGGGGTCGATGGTGTGGCGTCCAATGAATCCGGGAGCATGGTCGGCGAAGCGCACACCGCTTGGCTGATCCATCGCGCCGAACAAGGGGCCTCGGCGACCACCGCTGAAGAGGTGATCCACTGGGGCACGGCGGGTGGCGCGCAGGTGTTGGGGCTGGGCGCGGTCGGGACGTTGGAGATTGGCCAAGCGGCGGATTTGGTGATCTATGGCCTGGACCATCCACGGTTCTTTGGCTTCCACGACATTGCCGTGGCGCCGGTGGTCGCGGGGGAACCGATTGCCGTGCGTTACAGCCTCGTCGGCGGACGCGTGGTGGTGGACGACGGCGTGATACCGGGGCTGGATCTGGAGCGGATGCGCGCGCAAGCGTGGGATGGGGTGAGGCAGTTGATGGGCCAGGATGACGACTGAGCCCCGCCACAACGATCGCTCCCACGCTCCGCACTGAACCCCACCGCAATCATCGCTCCCACGCTCTGCACTGAATCCCACCGCAACGATCGTTCCCACGCTCTGCGTGGGAATGCAGCCCGGGACGCTCCGCGTCCCATCAAACGCCAAACGCAGAGCGTCCGTTGAGGCATTCCCACGCGGGAGCGTGGGAACGATCCGCAATGTAGGAGCTGGCGAAGGCTGCGAACTTTTGACGTTGGCCGCCATGCATCTGGCCTTTCATAAGTTTTTTCGATACCCGCCCTACTCTGTTCTAAAGTTGATGGACACACCCACCCCACTTCAAGCAGTGTCCGGCCCTGGCTTTGTATGGAAACCCAGGCAGGTAAAGGAGACAGCCGATGATTCTGGTCGCCCGCCCGTTGATCAGTGCCCCCGCGAAAAAAGGCACGGTACAGCTGTGGGTCGGGGTGTTTGGCCTCGACAATCCGGCGTCCCCGACGTTCTTCCTCGGCCCGACACCGACCACGCAGGCCCCGGCCGCACCCGCCGCCGACGAAAAACTTTATCCGATCGACGATGGTGTCAAGAACGCGGCTGAAAAACCGCTGAACCACCAGGGCGTGTTCACCTTCGCGCGCCTCGGCGCCGGGATTAATCACTGTTTCCGGCTAGTCGCCAACGGCGTGGAATATAACCTGGCGTTCGTCTCCCAACCCGATGCGGTGCCCGCCAACGGCGCCCCGCTCAACATTCTGCTGAGCTCCTGCTACTACCAGCCCAATGGTGATGACAAAGCCCTGGAAAACGCCGTCGCGCACCTGCCTTCTGGCTTCAAACCACACTTGAGTCTGATGCTGGGCGATCAAGTGTATCTGGACGTGCCGGTGATCCCTTCGTGGCGTTTCAGCCTGGACGGCGTGCAGAAGCTGATCGGCCAGAAGTACTACAAGAACTGGTGCTCCGACTCGCTCGGCACCGGCGGCTTGCAATCGGTGCTCAGAACGGCGCCGACGGCCTGCATCCCGGATGACCATGAGTTCTGGAACAACTACCCGCTCGATCAGTTTCAGCTGCCGCCGCTGGCCTTTGTCGACAAGCAGGATTGGTCCAACACCGCCATGGATTTGTACGCCGGTTTCCAGTTGGGCGGGCCGTCCAGGACGCCCCAGGACATCCCCGGTTTCCAGCGTATCGAGGTCGATCCGCTGATCATCCTGATGCTCGACACCCGCACCCGACGCGATGAGGATTTCAAGCGCCTGATGCCCGACGATGCGGCGATGGCCCTGCAAAAATGGGCTGACGACCTGATTCAGGCCAAGCAGAACAACTCACCCAAAGTCGGTGTGTTGTCCGCCGGCCAACCCTTGTTTACCAAGCCGCCGGGGGACTTCAGCAAAAAGTACGTCGATGCCGACCTTGCCAACTATCAGCAGTTCGAATTGATCGAGGTGCAACTTGAGCGCCTGGCCAGCCAGGGCATTCCGGTGGTGTTCCTGACCGGCGATGTGCATTGGAGCCGCGTGTGCGCTGCCCGCCACGGCTCGCAACCGACGCCGATGTTGTACGAAGTGATCTGCTCGCCATCGACCATGATCCCGCGCTCGTCCCTGGCGGACATTGCAATGGACAAACTGCGCGGCAAGGATTGGCCCGGCTACCCCGCGGCGCCGGAGGAAAAGGACAGCCCGCACAAGTTCGGCAGCCGCAACAGCTTCATCGTGTCCCGCACCACCGAGGACAACTACTTCCAATGCAACGGCAATCAGATTGCCGTGCTGCAGTTGACCCGATCCGGGTTTGGCCTGGACATGAAAGTGACCTTTTTCGGGGTCAGTAACGACAACCGGCTCAAGCAACCCAAGTCCACCGCCAATTACCTCTTACGCTTTTATTGAATCGATCCGACAGGAGATCTGCCATGGCGCACGCGCGCAACTCTTCGGCAAAGGATAAAAACCCGGATTTCGTACCACTCAAACGCACCAAGCAGGAAGGCAATGACGCCTGGGTTTTACGAGCGATCCAGAAGCTCGACCTGGACCCGAAAGCCTGGTCGTTCATTGCGCTGTTCGGCGCCATCGATATCCTCGCGTTCCGGTTGCGAGTCGCCCAGTCGCACTTGCGCAACGACTTGCTGCCCTCGTATTGGTCCGAGGCCGCGTTCATCAACCTGGCACCGAGGTCGGCGGCCAAGACCACGGCGATCCATGTGCCACTGTTCCAGCCGGAACAGGCCGAGTTCGCCACCAAGCGCAACGGCGTGGTGGAACAACCCCTGAGCCACTTTGCCGATGCCGCGCATTGGGAAAACGTCTGCGTGATCGCGCTACCGTTGCCGCAGCAGACCATTCGCGAATCCATCGAGCGCTTCAAGCATTCGCGCTCGCCGGTCGACAGCCTGGAACATATCCTGCGCTGGCTCGCCTACGCCTGGGGTGCCGATCGCACGCCCAACCCGATCCATGAAGGCATCGGCATGCCCGGGGCGAGCATGTTGGAGGCGGTCTACAACACCGCGCAGTTCGACGTCACGCCGGGCCTGGAATCCCGGGCGGCATGCCCGGAATACCTGTGGATCATGGCCAAGTATTGGTATCCGTATTACCAGCAATTAGGTACCCAGCAGACACCGCGCGGGTTCTTCCATATCCAGCACAGCTACGACATCAAGGAAACCCGCTAAGGGATCGATTATTCGCGCCGCGTTGGGGCGTGAACAATCGACGGGTTTTCAACTCAGGCCGCCAATTCACCGTCGGCAATTGCCTTCGAAGCTGCCAACATCGCCCGCAACAACACCGCACACCCAGCCGCCAGATCGTCCGGCGCGGCGTTTTCGATTTCGTTGTGGCTGATCCCGCCTTCGCAGGGTACGAAGATCATCCCGGCCGGGCCGAGTTCGGCGAGGAAGATCGCGTCGTGCCCTGCCCCGCTGACGATGTCCATGTGCGACAAACCCAGCCCCTGTGCCGCGCCGCGGACCGCTTCGACGCAGCCCTTGTCGAAGTACAGCGGCGGGAAGTCGGCGGTGGGGGTCAGTTCGAAGGTCAGGCCGTGCTCCTCACAGGTGGTTTCGATGACTTGGCGCACTTCGGCGATCATCGAATCCAGGCGCGCCGGTTCCAGATGGCGAAAGTCGAGGGTCATGCGCACTTCACCGGGGATGACGTTGCGCGAGCCAGGGTAGGCTTGCAGGCAGCCGACGGTGCCGCAGGCGTGGGGTTGATGGCCGAGGGCAGCGCGGTTGACGGCGCCGACGATCACAGCGGCGCCGACCAGGGCGTCCTTGCGCAGGTGCATTGGGGTCGGGCCGGCGTGGGCTTCGACGCCGCGCAGTTTGAGGTCGAACCATTTCTGGCCGAGGGCGCCCATGACGATGCCGATGGTTTTGTGTTCGTCTTCGAGGATCGGGCCTTGCTCGATGTGCGCCTCGAAATAGGCGCCGACGGCGTGGCCACTGACTTTGCGTGGGCCGGCGTAACCGATCGCGTTCAGGGCTTCGCCAACGGTGACGCCGTCGGCATCGACCTTGGCCAGGGTTTCTTCGAGGGTGAATTTTTCTGCGAACACGCCGGAGCCCATCATGCACGGGGCGAAGCGCGAGCCTTCTTCGTTGGTCCAGACCACCACTTCCAGCGGCGCTTCGGTTTCCACGCCGAGGTCATTGAGGGTGCGCAGCACTTCGACGCCGGCGAGCACGCCGAAGCAGCCGTCGAACTTGCCCCCAGTGGGCTGGGTGTCGATGTGGCTGCCGGTCATCACCGGTGGCAGGTTCGGGTTGCGGCCGGGGCGGCGGGCGAAGATGTTGCCGACGGCGTCGACGGTGACGGTGCAGCCGGCCTCCTCGCACCAATTGACGAAAATATCCCGGGCCTGGCGGTCGAGGTCAGTCAAGGCCAGGCGACACACGCCGCCCTTGACCGTGGCGCCGAGCTTGGCCAGTTCCATGAGCGACTGCCACAAGCGGTCGCGGTTGATGTGCTGATGGGTGGATTGCAGAACGTCTACGGCAGCGTTCATGGGGATCTCCTCAGGCAGTTGTTATAGGTTTCTTCAGGCATTTTTTGGGTGTTTTTGCGGCCGTCTTCGCGGGCAAGCCTCGCTCCTACAAGGGACTGTGCGAATCTGTAGGAGCGAGGCTTGCCCGCGAAGAGGCCAGCAATCACACCGAAGATTTCACAACCGACGGACTGGTCCGCATCGAACACAACCCGTAATAAATCAACCCGCCCAGCGCCGACCCGGTAAACCAGCCGTAGCTGTAGAACCAGCTGAACGCATCGCTACCCAGCGACAGCAACGTCAGCACCACCGGCACGCCAAAGGCGATAAACCCGAACCAGTTCCACGTCGGGTACACGTCATCGCGATAGAGCCCGGCCAAGTCCAGTTGCTGTTTCTTGATCAGGAAGTAGTCCACCACCATGATCCCGGCGATGGGCCCGAGCAGGCTGGAGTAGCCCAGCAACCAGTTGGAATAGACGGTATCCAGGCTCACGTCGGAGACGATCAGCCCGAGCTTTTTCAGCAACTCATGGCCCATCAGCAGCAACCCGACCAGACCGGTGAGCAGCACGGCTTTGGTGCGGTTAATCACTTTGGGCGCGATGTTCTGGAAGTCGTTGGTGGGCGAGACAATGTTGGCGGCGGTGTTGGTCGACAACGTGGCGATGATGATCAGCGCCATGGCCACCGCAACCCAGACCGGGCTCTGGATATGCCCGATCAGGCTGACCGGATCGGAGACAGTGACGCCCACCAGTTTCACCGACGCGGCGGTCATCACCACACCGAGGGCGGCGAACAGGAACATGGTCAGCGGCAAGCCGAAAATCTGCCCGAGGATCTGGTCCTTCTGGCTTTTGGCATAGCGGCTGAAGTCCGGAATGTTCAGCGACAGCGTGGCCCAGAACCCGACCATCGCCGTCAGCCCGGCGGCGAAGTAACTGACCACGCTCGCACCCTCAGGGCGTTTGGCTGGAATTGCCAGCAGTTCGGTCATCGACACATTGGGCATCGCCCACACCAGCAGACCAATGCCGACCGCCACCAACAATGGTGCGGACAGGGTTTCCAGCCATTTGATCGATTCGGCACCGCGCAGCACCACCCACAGGTTCAGCGTCCAGAAGATCATGAAACCGATGACTTCGCCGGTGCCGCCGAGGGTTTTCCAGCCTTCGAAAATCGAGCCCAGAAACAGGTGAATCGCCAACCCGCCAAACATCGTCTGAATGCCAAACCAGCCGCACGCCACCAGCGCCCGAATCAGGCACGGCACGTTGGAGCCGAGGATGCCGAAGGACGAGCGCAGCAACACCGGAAACGGAATGCCGTACTTGGTCCCGGCGAAGGCGTTGAGGGTCAGCGGGATCAGGACGATGAGGTTGGCAAACAGAATCGCCAGCAGCGCCTCGCCGACACTCAGGCCGAAATACGCGGTGAGCACGCCGCCGAGGGTATACGTGGGCACGCAGATCGACATGCCGATCCACAGCGCGGTGATGTGCCATTTGTTCCAGGTTCGTTCGTGCACCTTGGTCGGTGCCATGTCGTGGTTGTAACGGGGACTGTCGAGGACGTCGGTGCCGGCTTCGAGCTCAAACAAGCCGTCGCGCTCGGTCACTTGCGATCTGATCTGTTGCATGGCCGCTCCACTGTTCTTTGAATTATTTTTGCTCATCAGGGGCTGGCGCCTGGGGGGCACGAGCCGACGATGGCCGGAGGAACTGACAACTTTCATGGACCGGCCAAGGTGTCAGCGGCGGCATCAATAAACGTGCCGGGGTTCCCGCTGGCGCCTCTTGCCGTGCCATAAAACTTTGCTAAACAACTGATGTTTATCAGTTTTATTCATTCAACTATTGAGTCTTCGGTTACTTGCCACATCACTCAGGCCGAATGCGCAGCAAGTTGTCGGAACCGTCAGGACTCAATCTGGTGCATCCCTCTTTTTTTAAAACTTGCGCATCAACCATAGTCCATCCTCAAGCGGCTGATTTCACATAGGAAATCTGGTCTTTTTTTCGATCCTGTCAAGTGCGTCAAAATGGTGATCGGCCTCACCATTTTGGTGATTTCAGTTTTTTATCCTTATTAATCAATAAGTTATTATCGATATAAGCTTATGAAAATTATTCTTGCTCATTCGATAAACTCCAGCTAGCGTCTATTCCTGACAGCGCTGACAGGAATACACCTGTTTGCGCCGGCTTCATATAAAACATTTAGAACCGGCATAAGTCGGTCATGCCTGCGAGGAACTCGGAATGTCTCTGTTGATCCGTGGCGCCACCGTTATTACCCATGATGAAAGTTACCGTGCTGATGTGTATTGCGCCGACGGCGTGATCAAAGCCATTGGTGAAAACCTGGATGTTCCCGCCGGTGCCGAAGTGCTCGACGGCAGCGGCCAATACCTGATGCCCGGCGGCATCGACCCCCACACCCACATGCAACTGCCCTTCATGGGCACCGTGGCCAGTGAAGACTTTTTCAGCGGCACGGCGGCGGGTCTGGCCGGGGGGACGACGTCGATCATCGACTTCGTGATTCCCAATCCGCAGCAGTCGTTGATGGAGGCGTTTCATCAGTGGCGCGGCTGGGCCGAGAAGTCGGCATCGGACTACGGTTTCCACGTCGCGATCACCTGGTGGAGCGAGCAGGTGCGCGAGGAAATGGCCGAGCTGGTCAGCCATCACGGCATCAACAGCTTCAAGCACTTCATGGCCTACAAGAACGCGATCATGGCCGCTGACGACACCCTGGTAGCGAGTTTCGAGCGCTGCCTGGAACTCGGCGCTGTGCCGACCGTGCATGCGGAAAACGGTGAGTTGGTCTATCACCTGCAACGCAAGTTGATGGCCCAGGGCATCACCGGGCCGGAAGCGCATCCACTGTCTCGCCCATCGCAAGTGGAAGGCGAAGCGGCGAGCCGGGCGATTCGCATTGCCGAAACCATTGGCACGCCGTTGTACATGGTGCATGTCTCGACCAAGGAAGCCCTCGACGAAATCACCTACGCTCGCAGCAAGGGGCAACAGGTCTATGGCGAAGTCCTCGCCGGGCATCTGCTGCTGGACGACAGCGTCTATCAACACCCGGACTGGCAGACCGCCGCCGGTTACGTGATGAGCCCGCCCTTCCGCCCGCGCGGCCATCAGGAAGCGCTTTGGCATGGCCTGCAATCCGGCAACCTGCACACCACCGCCACCGACCATTGCTGCTTCTGCGCCGAGCAAAAAGCCGCCGGCAAGGACGATTTCAGCAAGATCCCGAATGGCACCGCCGGCATCGAAGACCGCATGGCGGTGCTCTGGGATGAAGGGGTGAACACTGGACGGTTTTCGATGCAGGACTTCGTCGCCCTCACCTCCACCAACACCGCGAAGATCTTCAATCTCTACCCGCGCAAAGGCGCGATACGCGTTGGCGCTGATGCGGACCTGGTGCTGTGGGACCCGGAAGGCACGCGCACCATCTCCGCCAAAACCCACCATCAGCAGGTGGATTTCAACATCTTCGAAGGCAAGACCGTGCGCGGTGTGCCCAGCCATACCGTCAGCCAGGGCCGCGTGGTCTGGGCTGATGGCGATCTGCGCGCCGAGCGCGGGGCCGGGCGGTACGTCGAACGGCCGGCGTATCCGGCGGTGTTTGATTTGCTGAGCAAGCGGGCTGAGTTGAATAAGCCGGTTGCCGTCAAGCGTTGACCCATGATCGTTCCCACGCTCCGCGTGGGAATGCAGCCCGGGACGCTCCGCGTCCCATTGGAACGCAGAGCGTCCCTTGAGGCATTCCCACGCGGAGCGTGGGAACGATCAACCCACTGCCCACCAGAGGCAGACACCTCAAAAACCATGAGGCCTTAAACCGTGATCAAGTCCCTGAACCACCTCCCGCATCCCTACGAGAATGCGGCCGCCCTCGCCGGTCATTTCACCGACCTGGCGCCGCCGCTCAACGACCGTCAGGCCCATCTGGAAGCTTCGCGCTGTCTGTATTGCTACGACGCGCCGTGCGTGAATGCCTGTCCGAGCGAGATTGATATTCCGTCGTTCATCCGCAATATCCACACGGAAAACGTCCAGGGTGCCGCGCAGAAAATCCTTTCGGCGAACATCCTTGGCGGCAGTTGCGCCCGGGTTTGTCCGACGGAAATCCTGTGTCAGCAAGCGTGTGTGCGTAACAACGATCATGAGTGCGCACCAGTGTTGATCGGCCTGCTGCAACGCTACGCCGTGGACAACGCGCACTTCAGCGAACACCCGTTCCAGCGCGCCGCCGCCACCGGCAAGCGCATCGCCGTGGTCGGAGCCGGGCCGGCGGGTTTGTCCTGCGCCCACCGCAGTGCCATGCACGGCCATGACGTGGTGATATTCGAAGCCAGGGAAAAGGCTGGCGGCCTCAATGAATACGGGATCGCCAAGTACAAACTGGTGGACGATTACGCCCAGAAAGAACTGGATTTCCTGCTGCAAATCGGCGGCATAGAAATCCGTCACGGGCAGAAACTTGGCGAAAACCTGACCCTCAGCGAACTCCATCAACAATTCGACGCGGTGTTCCTCGGCCTGGGCCTGGCGGCGAGCAAACAACTGGGGCTGGATCACGAGGACGCGCCGGGGCTGGTCGCCGCCACCGATTACATCCGCGAACTGCGCCAAGCCGATGACCTGACGCAACTGCCGCTGGCCGACCGTTGCATCGTCCTCGGCGCCGGCAACACCGCGATCGACATGGCGGTGCAAATGGCGCGTCTTGGGGCTCATGACGTCAATCTGGTCTACCGCCGTGGCGTCGAGGACATGGGCGCCACCGGTCACGAACAAGACATTGCCAAGGCCAACCAGGTGCGTTTGCTGACCTGGGCACAACCGGAACAAGTGCTGCTCGATGATCAAGGCAACGTGCGCGGCATGCGTTTCGCCCGCACGCACATGGTCGACGGTCGCCTGCAAACCACCGGGCAAACCTTCGAACTGGCCGCCGACGCGATCTTCAAAGCCATCGGCCAAGCCTTCGACGGCAGCGCCCTCGCCGACCCGCTGGCCCGGGAACTCAAGCGCCAGGGCGAGCGCATCCAGGTGGATGAAAACCTGCGCACCAGCATCCCCGGCGTGTATGCCGGTGGCGACTGCACCAGCCTCGATCAGGACCTGACCGTGCAAGCGGTGCAACACGGCAAACTCGCCGCCGAAGCGATTAACGCCCAACTCATGCTCAACGTGGAGGCTGCGTAAATGGCCGATCTCTCGATTGTCTTCGCCGGCATCAAAGCCCCCAATCCGTTCTGGCTGGCCTCCGCACCACCCACCGACAAAGCCTACAACGTAGTCCGCGCCTTCGAGGCTGGCTGGGGCGGCGTGGTCTGGAAAACCCTGGGGGAAGACCCGGCGGCGGTCAACGTGTCTTCGCGGTACTCGGCGCACTTCGGGGCCAACCGCGAGGTCATGGGCATCAACAACATTGAGCTGATCACCGACCGTTCTCTGGAAATCAACCTGCGGGAAATCACCCAGGTCAAAAAGGACTGGCCGGACCGGGCGCTGATCGTGTCGCTGATGGTGCCGTGCGTCGAAGAGTCGTGGAAATTCATCCTGCCGCTGGTGGAAGCCACCGGTGCCGACGGCATCGAGCTGAACTTCGGCTGCCCCCACGGCATGCCGGAACGGGGCATGGGCGCGGCGGTCGGCCAGGTGCCGGAATATGTCGAACAGGTCACTCGTTGGTGCAAGACCTATTGCTCGCTGCCGGTGATCGTCAAGCTCACGCCGAACATCACCGACATCCGCGTCGCCGCCCGTGCGGCCCACCGTGGCGGCGCCGATGCGGTGTCGCTGATCAATACGATCAACTCGATCACCAGCGTCAACCTGGAACAAATGGTCGCCATCCCCACCGTCGGCCACCAAAGCACCCACGGCGGTTATTGCGGTTCGGCAGTGAAGCCGATTGCGCTGAATATGGTCGCCGAAATCGCCCGCGACCCTCAGACCCAGGGCCTGCCGATCTGCGGCATTGGCGGCATCGGCAGTTGGCGCGACGCGGCGGAATTCATCGCGTTGGGCAGCGGCGCGGTGCAGGTGTGCACCGCGGCGATGCTCCATGGGTTCCGCATCGTCGATGAGATGAAGGACGGTTTATCACGCTGGATGGACAGTCAGGGCTACGCCAGCATCGCGGACTTTTCCGGGCGCGCAGTGGGTAATACGACGGATTGGAAGTACCTCGACATCAACTATCAGGTGATTGCCAAGATTGATCAGGAGGCATGTATTGGTTGTGGCCGTTGCCATATTGCGTGTGAAGACACGTCGCACCAGGCGATTGCCAGCCTCAGGCAGGCCGACGGGACGCATAAATATGAAGTGATCGATGATGAGTGCGTGGGCTGCAATCTGTGCCAGATCACCTGCCCGGTGGCGGATTGCATTGAAATGGTGCCGATGGATACGGGCAAACCGTTTCTGGACTGGAATCATGATCCGAGAAACCCCTACCACGTCGCCCTGTAACTGATCGTTCCCACGCGCAGCAAAGGAATGCCGCCCGGGATGCTCTGCGTCCCATTGGAACGCGGAGCGTCCCTTGAGGCATTCCCACGCAGAGCGTGGGAACGATCGGCTTACGGCTCCAACCCAATCCCGCGCAAAATCACGCTTGTCACCGTCTGCACCGCCCGCTCGAACTGCATGTCCGACAACGGCTGATGCTCATTCAGGATATTCACCTGATGATCAAAGTCGGCGTAATGCTGGGTCGAGGCCCAGATCATGTACAGCAGCGCCGAAGGCTCCACCGGCAGGATGCGTTTGTCCTCCACCCACTGGCGAATTTTCGCTTCTTTCATCTTGGCCCAGTCGTATAGGCTCACGTCCAGCGCCTCGCCCAAGGTTGGCGCGCCGTGAATGATCTCGTTGGCCCAGACTTTCGAACCGTACGGCCGGCTGCGGGAATGGTTCATCTTGGCGCGGATGTAGCTGCTGAGCACCACGCGCGGGTCGTCGAACATTTCAAAGCACAGGGCGTCCTGCTTCCACACTTCCAGCAGGTCGAACAACACCGCGCTGTAAAGCTCACCCTTGGTGCTGAAGTAGTAATGCAGATTGGAGCGCGGCAGTTGCACTTCGGCGGCGATGTCCGCCATGGCGGTGCTGCCGAAGCCTTTTTCGGCGAAGACCTTCTCGGCCCCCAGCAGGATTTTCTCGACGTTACTGCGACGGATCTCGATCTTGTGATTGCCCATGAGGGCTCCCTGACAACAGCGTTGCCCAAGACTAGCATCCGCTCTGGGTCGCGGCGACAGGCCTTTTTCACTTCCCCGGGGAAAACCGATTGGGTAGCATCCGCCGCACTTTCCCGCCGCGATGGATCACCCGCCGTGAACATTCGACCTCGCGTTGCCACCGACGACGCCGCCCTCGCCACCCTGTGGGAACGCTCGGTGCGCGCGACCCATGACTTTCTGAGCGAAGACGATGTTCAGTTCTTCCTGCCGCTGGTGCGCGATGCCTACCTGCCGGCGCTGACGGTGTGGGTCGCGCAAGACCCGGACAGCACGCCCGCCGGCTTTATCGCCACCGGCGACAACATCGTGCAAATGCTGTTTATCGAACCGTCGCAACGGGGCCGGGGCATTGGCCGCCAGTTGCTCGACCACGTCAAAGCACTGCACACGACCCTGCGCGTCGACGTCAACGAACAGAACCCCCAGGCCCATGGCTTCTATTTGTACTATGGTTTTGAACAGACCGGCCGCTCGCCCACCGATGGCGAAGGTCGGCCGTTCCCCATCATTCACCTGCAACTACGCCCGGCGTAAACATTTCCCGGCGCACAGCGTTCATGCTTAAGTGATGCCCATTAATCTGCCCAGAAGGTAACTGACCATGCTGCTGAAAAAAGCCCTGACCACCGCCGCCCTGCTCGGCTCCCTGCTCGCCGCTTCGTCGGTGTTCGCCCATGCCCATCTGAAAAGCCAGGTTCCGGCGGCCGACAGCACGGTGACCGCACCGACGGAACTGCGCCTGGTGTTTTCCGAAGGGGTTGAAGCGACCTTTACCAAAGTGACCATCAACGGCGTACCAGCGAAAAAACTGGCTACCGAAGGCAGCGACAAGAAAACCCTGATCGTTACCCCTGACGCGCCGTTAACGGCGGGTGAGTACAAGGTCGAATGGCACGCGGTGTCGGTCGATACCCACAAAAGTGAAGGCGCCTACAGCTTCAAGGTTGGCCAGTAATTCATGACCGACGCGCTGGTGCTGTGCCGCTTCCTGCATTTTGTGGTGGTGTTGATGCTGTTCGGGGCCTGGGTGTTCCGGCCGCTGTTGCTGAACGCTGACGCCGACCCTCTGGATCGACAACTGGCGCGCATCACTCGCTGGCTGACCGTCGTGGCCTTGGTCAGCGGCGGGACTTGGCTGCTCCTGATCACCGCCAGCATGGCCGGGGCCTGGGATGCGGCGTTCGATCCGTCGACCTTGAGCCTGGTGCTGCGCAATACGTTTTTCGGCCAGGTGTGGAGTTGGCACCTGCTGCTCAATGCCGTGCTGCTCGTGTTGCTGCTGACGCCGCTGCGCGCGAACGTGCCGCTGAGGCTGATCGTAAGCGGCTTGCTGCTCGCGACCCTGGCGCCGGTCGGCCATGGCGCGATGCTTGACGGGCTCAGCGGCCAGTTGCTGATCCTCAACCAGATCATCCACCTGACCTGCGTCGGTGCCTGGCTCGGTGGGTTGATGCTGTTGGTGATGATCCTGCGCCAGCCGAACGGCCACGGGCTGAGCACGATACTGCGGCGCTTTAGCGGAGTCGGTTATGGCTTGGTGGCGGGACTGGTGATCACCGGTTTGATCAACGTTCGCGTGTTGACCGGGGCGTTTTGGCCGACACCGCTGTTGTCCGGGTTTGCCTTGATTCTGTTGATCAAGGTCGTGCTGGTGGCGGTGATGCTGGGGCTGGCGCTGTTCAATCGGTTGCGGATCAAGGATTGCGAACAGCGGGTTGGCGCGCTTCAAACCAGTGTGCTGCTGGAGTGGTTGCTGGGCATTGGCGCGGTGGCGGCGGTTTCGTTGCTGGGTACCCTGCCACCGATGATTACCGGTTAACCCTGTAGGAGCGAGGCTTGCCCGCGAAAGCGGTGTGTCAGGCAACATTGATGTCGGCTGACAGTCCGCCTTCGCGGGCAAGCCTCGCTCCTACCCGGGCCGGTGCGTTTCAGGGGTTATCGGTATGCCCTTCTGCGGCCGTATCAATGCTGACCACCACCGACATCCCCGGCCGTAGCCGCTCACTTTGCTCCTGCCCCTCATCCACCGTAATCCGCACCGGCACCCGCTGGGCGATCTTGACGAAGTTGCCGGTCGCATTGTCCGCCTGCAACAGGCTGAACTCCGACCCCGTGGCCGGCGAAATCCGCTGCACCTTGCCCTTGAATTTACGATGGTCGAGCGCGTCGACGGTGAAGCTCACCGGTTGGCCGACGCGCACGTCGTCCATCTGGGTTTCCTTCATGTTGGCGATGACCCACAACTGGTTCGGCACCAGCGCCATTAACTGCGCGCCGGAGTTGACGTAGGCGCCGAGGCGCACGCCGATCTGCCCGAGTTGGCCGTCACGCGGGGCAATGACGCGGGTGTTGGACAGGTCAATGCGCGCCAGTTGCACCGCCGCTTCGGCGCTGGCCACTGCCGCCTCCAGCGAGCCGCGATTAACGATCACGGTTTGCAAATCCTGCCGGGCAATTTCCAGGTTGGCCTGGGCCTGGGCCACGGCGGCGATGGTCTGGGCGTTGGCGGCCAGGGTCACGTCCAGTTCGCGCCTGGACACCGAGCCGTCATTGATCAGTTCTTTGTTGCGCCGCAGATCCGCCTCACTCTTGCGCTGCTGGGCCTGACTGTCGGCGACCGCTGCCTGACGCAACTTGATGGTCGCTTCGGCGCTGTTGCGTTGCTGCACCACATTGGCCAGCGCGGCTTTCTGCACCGCCAGTTGCGCCAGGGATTGGTCGAGGTGCTGCTTGTAGATCCGGTCATCGAGACGCACCAGCAAATCGCCGGCCTTCACAAACTGAAAGTCGGTCACCGGCACTTCGTACACATAACCGCTGAGTTGCGGGCCGATGATCGTCACCTGGCCGCGCACCAAGGCGTTTTCCGTGGTTTCCACGGCGCTGCTGAACGGCGGCAATTGCCAGGCATACAACACAATCAGCACACCGATGATGGCAATCGCCGCGAAGCCCATGGACGAGATGATCCGCACCCGCAGCGAACGCGGTTCGGTGGCCGGCGTGGACGGTGGCGCCACGCCCTCAGGGGTGGCGGCGATGGCATTGGTGGTCGTGGTGGTCGGTTCAGTCATGAAGAAGTGGCACCGCTGGGTTGAACGGAAGGAGTGGCAGGCGCTGAGGCGACGGCTTGGGTGGTGCTCATCAGCCACAGGGCGCGAATGGAAATCCAGATCATGGTCAGCACCGCAATCACGGCGATCAGCATGAACACATCGTTATAGGCCAGCACGTTGGCTTCGCGGGTGGCGGCGGTGGCCAGGCTGCGAATGCCTTGCAGGTTGCGCAGGCTCGGGTCGGCGATCATCGAGCCCACCGCATTGCCGCCGCTCTGCACCCGTGCCGCGACACGCGGATCAAGCAGGGTCAGGTGTTCAACGATATTGCTGGAATGGAATTTTTCGCGAACGCTCTGGAACGTGCCCAGCAGCGCCGCGCCGATCAAGCCGCCGAGGTTCTGGCAGATCCCGAACAGCACCGAAAAACTCACCAGATTGCGCGGATTGGTCAACACCCGGCGCGTGCCCAGGACCATGGTCGGGCCGAGGAAAAACGTGCCGCCGAAAGCCAGCAGGAACTGGCTGATGTACATGTTTTCCGGGCGGGTCAGGTTGTTCGAGTAGCTGTCCATCACTGAGCCGACCGCCATCAGCGCCAGGGACACGATCAGCGGCATAAACAGGTGTTTGGGGTCGATGGTCAGGGCGCTGGTGGCAAGACCTGCGATGCTGCCGAGCAACATCACCACATAGAGACTGTGCAGTTGCTGGCTGCTCATGTTCAGCATCTGCATGAAGCCGACCGCACCGGTGGATTGCTCGGACAACACCATGCGAATCAGGATCACCGCCAGGGCCAGGCGAATCATCACGCCGCTGCCAAGCCAACGGGTCATCAGCATCGGGTTGCTGCGGTTATGTTCGATGGCCAGGCCGGCGAGGATCAGCACGATGGACGCCGCCGACGCGACGCCGATCCACGGCGCTTCCAGCCACCAGTCGATACGTCCCAGGGACAGCACGGCGCACAGCAGGGCCACGCCGCTGGCAAGGATGGCGAAGGTCAGGAAGTCGAGCTTTTCGAAGGTCTTGAAGCGGTCGCCCGGCGGCAACTTGAGCAGGAACACGCAGCCCAGCGTCAGCAGCGCCATGCCCAATTCGAACAGGTACAAGCCGCGCCATTCAGCGATTTGCATCAGGTCTTCGGAGAACAATCGCGCCAGTGGCAACGCCAGTTGCGACGCCCCCAGGCCCAGCACCAGCGCCTTCATACGCCATTTCGCCGGGAAGGCCTGGATCATGTAATACAGGCCCAACGAACTCAGCGCCGCGCCGACCATGCCGTGGGCCGCGCGCACGGCGATCGCCGAACTCAGGTCGTTGACGAACAGATGGCCGAAGGTCACCAGGGCGTAGAGCACCAGGAACACTTCAGTGAACGCACGCAAGCCGAACTGCTGGCGAAACTTCACCAGCAGCAGGTTCATCGAGACGTTGGTCATCACGTAGGCCGCCGGCAGCCAGGCCATCTCGGCGGTGGTCGCGCCGAGCGCGCCTTGCAGGTAAGGCAGGTTGGCAATCACCAGCGAATTGCCGAGGCCACCGGTCAACGCCACCAGCAAACCCACCAGCGCATAGGCCAGGCGCTTGGGGTTGGAGTGATCGGGCGTCGAAGGAGAACCGGGCAAACTGGGCCGTTCGTGGGGTTGCCAGTTGCGCGGGGCGTAGTGATCCATTCAAGGGCCTTGTGTTGAGATGGCGCCAGTTTGCCGCAAAATCGTCGGGCAAAACACACATCCCTGTCGGTGCGGGCCTGTGTGGCGAGGGGGCTTGCCCCCGTTCGGCTGCGAAGCAGTCGTAAAATCAGACGACTCGGTGGGTCTGAAGAACCTCATGGGGGCGCTTCGCGACCCAACGGGGGCAAGCCCCCTCGCCACACAAGCCTCGCTCCTGCAAAGATCGGCATGTCATCGTACAACTTCTGATTGACAACCCCGCAAAGCCACGCAAATAATCGTCGCCATGTTGTACGACGACGTATAACAAACAATAAAAACAACAAGAAACAAAGGGAAGTCACAGTGAGCAAACTCGTCCGTCATTCCGCCGTCTGCACCCCTCGCCCGACCTTCATCCGCCGCCACACCCTGAGCCTGATCGGTTGCAGCAGCCTGGCCCTCGCCTTGCCCATGACTGGCCACGCCGAAGGTTTTGTCGACGACGCCAGCGCCACGCTGAACCTGCGCAATGCCTACTTCAATCGCAACTTCACCAACCCGGCCTACCCCCAGGGCAAGGCTGAAGAGTGGACGCAAAGCTTTATCCTCGACGCCAAGTCCGGCTTCACCCAAGGCACCGTCGGTTTCGGCGTGGATGTGCTGGGCCTGTACTCGAAGAAACTCGACGGTGGCCAAGGCACCGGCGGCACGGGACTGCTGCCGCTGGATCACGACGGGCGCCCGGCGGATAACTTCGGCCGCACCAACGTGGCGTTCAAGGCCAAGGTGTCGAAGACCGAATTGAAGGTCGGCGAATGGATGCCGGTGCTGCCCGTCCTGCGCTCGGACGACGGCCGCTCCCTGCCGCAAACCTTCCGCGGCGGCCAGGTGACGTCCAGCGAAATCGATGGCCTCAAGCTCTACGGCGGCCAGTTCCGCGCCAACAGCCCACGCAACGATTCGAGCATGGACGACATGTCGATGAACGGCAAAGCGGCGTTCACCTCGGATCGCTTCAACTTTGGCGGCGGCGAATACACCTTCAATGAAAAGCGCACCCTGGTCGGCGTCTGGTACTCGGAACTCAGCGACATCTATCAGCAGAAATATTTCAACCTGAGCCACAGCCAACCCATCGGCGACTGGACCCTGGGCGCCAACCTCGGCTACTTCATCGGCAAGGAAGACGGCAGCGCCCTGGCCGGCGACCTCGACAACAAAACCGCGTTCGCCATGCTCTCGGCCAGATACGGCGGCAGCACCTTCTATGTAGGCCTGCAAAAACTCAGCGGCGACGATGCCTGGATGCGCGTCAACGGCACCAGCGGCGGCACCCTGGCCAACGACAGCTACAACTCGAGCTACGACAACGCCAAGGAAAAATCCTGGCAAGTGCGCCACGACTACAACTTCGTCGCCCTGGGCATTCCCGGCCTGACCCTGATGAACCGCTACATCAGCGGCGATAACGTGCACACCGGGGCGATCACCGACGGCAAGGAATGGGGCCGCGAAAGCGAACTGGCCTATACCGTACAGAGCGGCGTGCTGAAAAACCTCAACGTCAAGTGGCGTAATGCGAGCATTCGCAAGGACTTCAGCACCAATGAGTTCGATGAGAACCGGATTTTTGTGAGCTATCCGATTTCGTTGTTGTGAGGCGAGCACTGGCATAAGGAGCGACTCAATCCCTGTGGCGAGCGAGCTTGCTCGCGCTGGAGTGCGAAGCGCTCCCAACTATTTTGGGTCTGCTGCGCAGCCCAGCGGGAGCAAGCTCCCTCGCCACAGGGCAGGTGCTTTACTCAAGACCGACGTTGTGACCCTCCGTCCATTTCAACCACCAACGCGTTGACAACCACCAGAAAGGCTAACGATACTCCGCCCAAGTCATACGACAACTTACAACAACTGCAATGACCCGAATTCAGGAACTCCCATGACCACGACATCCCCTGCCCCTTTCAATCGCCTGCTGCTGACCGGTGCCGCCGGTGGCCTCGGCAAAGTCTTGCGCGAAACGCTGCGCCCTTATGCCAACGTGATTCGCCTGTCGGACATCGTCGACATCACCCCGGCCATCGATGACCGCGAAGAAGTCGTGACTTGCGACCTCGCCGACAAGCAGGCCGTGCATCAACTGGTCGAAGGCGTGGACGCGATCCTGCACTTCGGCGGGGTGTCCACCGAGCACTCGTTCGAAGAGATCCTCGGCGCCAATATCTGCGGCGTGTTCCATATCTACGAAGCCGCGCGCCGGCATGGCGTGAAGCGGGTGATTTTCGCCAGTTCCAACCACGTCATCGGTTTCTACAAGCAGGACGAAGTGATCGACGCCCGCTCCCCTCGCCGCCCGGACAGCTACTACGGTTTGTCCAAGTCCTACGGCGAAGACATCGCCAGTTTCTACTTCGATCGCTACGGCATCGAGACCGTCAGCGTGCGCATCGGCTCCTCGTTCCCGGAACCGCAAAACCGCCGCATGATGAGCACCTGGCTGAGCTTCGGCGACCTGACCCAATTGCTCGAACGCGCGCTGTACGCGCCGAATGTCGGCCACACCATCGTCTATGGCGTGTCCGACAACAAGAACGTCTGGTGGGACAACCGCTACGCCGCTGGCCTGGGCTACGTGCCACAGGACAACTCCGAAGTGTTCCGCGACAAGATTGAAGCGCAACCAATGCCGGCCGCGGATGACCCGGCGATGGTTTACCAGGGTGGCGCGTTTGTCGCGTCCGGTCCGTTCGGCGATTGAGCCAACCTCCAAGGGAATGAGCGTCCATGCAAGCCGAATTGATTGTCGATGCCCGCAACGCGGTCGGTGAATGCCCGGTCTGGGTGCCTGAGGAAAACGCCCTGTACTGGGTCGATATTCCCGCCGGGGGCCTGCAACGCTGGAGTGCCGCGACCGGGCATGTGCATGCCTGGAAAACCCCGGAAATGCTCGCCTGCATGGCCCGTCACAGCGACGGCGGCTGGGTCGCCGGGATGGAGAGCGGGTTCTTTCATCTGCGCCCGCACAGCGACGGTAGCCTCGACAGCGAACAGCTGGCCCAGGTCGATCACGCCCGTCCCGACATGCGCCTGAACGATGGGCGCTGTGATCGCCAGGGCCGTTTCTGGGCCGGCAGCATGGTGCTGAACATGGGTACCAACGTCGCTGAAGGCGCGTTATATCGCTACAGCAGCGGGCAGCGTGGGCCGATCGAGGCACGCCTCTCTGGTTTCCTGGTTCCCAACGGGCTGGGCTTCAGCCCGGATGGCCGGACGATGTACCTGTCTGATTCGCATCCACTGTCTCAGCAGATCTGGGCGTTCGACTACGACATCGAGAGCGGCACGCCGAGCAATCGGCGCCCGTTCGTCGACATGAATCACTACAGCGGCCGCCCCGATGGCGCAGCGGTGGATGCCGAGGGCTGCTACTGGATCTGCGCCAACGACGCCGGGTTTATTCACCGCTTCACCCCGGACGGACGACTCGACCGTTCACTGGCCGTGCCGGTGAAGAAACCGACCATGTGCGCGTTTGGGGGCAGTGGGCTGGACACGTTGTTCGTGACCTCGATTCGCCCTGGGGATGACCATGACGAGCAGTCGTTGGCGGGTGGGGTGTTTGCCCTTGATCCCGGCGTGAAGGGCTTGCCTGAACCTTTTTTTCGCGACTATTGATGACCTGTGGCGAGGGAGCTTGCTCCCGCTGGGTCGCGAAGCGGCCCCCCGCAATCCTTCAAACACACTGAGTTGCCTGACTCTACGACTGCTGCGCAGCCGAACGGGAGCAAGCTCCCTCGCCACAGTGGTGTCTGTTTGCCTGAAGCCTCTCATTGAGTCAAAAATCACCATGACACTGACGATTCTGGAACTCGAAGACGATTTCACCCACCTCACCCTCGCCCCCGAACTCGGTGCGAGCATCGTCAACTGGATGGTTCGCAGCAGCGGCCAGCCGCTGTTGCGCCACAGTGACCAACAGGCCCTGAACACCGGCCTGCCCGGCAAACTCGGTTGCTACCCGCTGGCCCCGTGGTCGAACCGCATTGCCGAGGGTGGTTTCGACTGCCCCGAAGGCTGGCTGGCCCTGACGCCGAACAGCCTCACCGATCCCTTGCCGATCCATGGCAGCGCCTGGCAGCAGCCGTGGCGAGTGGTTTCCCAAACCCGAAACGAAGCCGTCCTGGAACTTGATTGCACATCGCCCTTCGCCTACCGCGCCCGGCAACGTTTTCATCTGAGTGAAGGTCGGTTGAGCATCGAGTTGAAAGTCACTCACGTGGGCGAACACGCCGCGTGGCACGGCCTCGGCTTGCACCCTTACTTCCCGCGCACCGCCAATACCCGGTTACAGGCGCAAGCCCGACAGGTCTGGTTATGCGACAGCACAAAACTGCCGACCCAACTCAGCACGTTGCCCGCCGATTGGGATTTCCAGCAGCTCAAGGCGCTCCCACAAACCTTGGTGGACAACGGTTTCTGCGAGTGGAACGGTCACTGCCTGATCCAGCAACCCGAACTCGGTTATGAACTGGAAGGCCAGGCCACCGGCAGCGATTACTACCTGCTCTACTGCCCGGTGGGCTTGGGGTTTTTCTGTATCGAACCGGTGAGCCACCCGGTCAATGCGCATCACCTGCCCGGTCGGCCAGGCTTGCGTCTGCTGGAGCAAGGCCAATCCACCGAGTTGGGTTTCAGCCTGCAATACCGCGAACTTAGCTAACCCAGTAACTGACTCAACACCGCGCGCAATTTGCCGGGTTTCACCGGTTTATTCAGCAGCGGCGCGTCGAGCCGTTGCAGCGAGCGACGGCATTGGTCGGTGCGATCGGCGGTGATGATCACGGCCGGAATCGCCTGGCCAAAATGCTCGCGCAAGTGCCGCACCACGTCGCAGCCCACCACCCCATGATCGAGGTGATAGTCCGCCAGAATCAGTTCCGGCGCCTGTCCCTGCAACGCCGCCAGCGCGGAAAACTCATCCGTGGCGATCACCACTTCACAGCCCCACTGCCCCAGCAGCGCGCTCATGCTTTCAAGGATGCTGACCTCATTGTCCAGCACCAGCAAACGCCGGCCCGGCAGCGGATTGCCGGTGCCCGGCGTCGGCGCGGCCAGGCTGATCGGCAGGGGCACCTCATGGGAAATCGGCACGTCGATGCTGAACACCGACCCGCGCCCCGGCCAGGAGCGCACCTGGATCCGGTAGCCCAGAATCTTGGCAATGCGCTCGACAATCGCCAGCCCCAGGCCCACGCCTTTGCGGTCAGCGGCGCGGCCGACGTCCAGTTGATTGAACTCCAGAAAGATCGAATGCAACCGATCCGCCGCAATCCCGCGCCCGGTGTCCCACACTTCCAGACGCAGCATATCGCCCCGGCGCCGCGCCCCGAGCAGGATGCAGCCCTCGTCGGTGTAGCGGCAGGCATTGCTGAGGAAGTTGCGCAGTATCCGCGTCATCAGGCGCAGGTCGGTGCTGATGGCAAAGTCGCCCATGCGCACCCGCAGGTTCAGCCCCGCCGCCTCGGCCACCGACTGGAACTCCGAGACCAGTGGCGCGAGCAATTCGTCGAGGCGGTACAGCGCGACGTCGGGTTTCACCGCAGCCTGGTCGAGCCGGGAAATGTCCAGCAAATCGGTCAGCAGGTCTTCCGCCCCTTCCAGTGCCTGGTGCGTACGCTCGACCAAGACCTGTTCGACATCCGGCAGCTTGCGTTCGCGCAAGGTCGAGATCAGCAACCGCGCGGCGTTGAGCGGTTGCAGCAGGTCATGGCTGGCGGCGGCGAGGTATTTGTCCTTGCTGCGGTTGGCCGCTTCGGCGGCGTCCCGGGCATCACGCAGGGCCTGGGCGATCTGTTTACGCTGGGTGATCTGCTGTTGCAGGTTGCGGTTGGCTTCGAGCAATTCGTCGGTGCGCGCGGTGACCCGTTGCTCCAGTTCATCGTTGAGTTGCTGCAAGCGTTGCTGGGCCAGTTTGCGTTCGGTGATGTCGGCGACAAAGCCTTCCACCAGCCCTTCCTGATCGGGCTTGAGCAGCAGGTTCATCAGCACGTCGAGGCTGCTGCCGTCCTTGCGCCGCAATTGGGTTTCATAGCCGTGCAGGCTGCGTTCGGTCTTGAGAACCTCGCCAATATTGGCCAGTTCCTTGGCGCCGCCGACAAACAGGTTGCTCGCCAGGTCCGCCAATGAAAACAGCACTTCCTGCGGACTGTCGTAGCCCAGCATCCGCGCCAGCGCCGGGTTGGCGGCGCGCATGCCTTCCAGCAGGCTGGCCTGGAAGATCCCGTGCACCGCGTTTTCGAACAACCACTTGTAGCGATTGCGCTCGGCTTCCAGTTCATCCAGGCGCGCATTGAGTTCCGGGTAGTGACTCTTGCGTGCCGAGTGGCTGCCTAACCCGAGTAACCCGGCCAGCGCCCGTTGCTGGTCTTCAGAGGGCTTCGCCATAGACGACCTCGACATCACGCTGACTGGATTCGCGCGGGTTGGTCAGGATGCACGGGTCGTGCATGGCGTGCTGCGACAGGAACGGAATGTCCGCCATGCTCACCCCGTGCAAGCCCAGGGTTTCGTGGAAGCCGATGGAGTGTTTCAGGGCAATCAGGTGGTCGACCAACCGCTTGCAGATCTGCCGGTGATTCAGGCCCCGGCAATCGATGCCGAAGGTCTCGGCGATTACCTTGAAGCGGTCCGGCGCCGAGTTGTAGTTGAACGCCACCACGTGCTCCACCAGCACCGCGTTGCACAAACCGTGGGGCAAGTCGAGGAAGCCGCCGAGGCTGTGGGACATGGCGTGCACCGCACCGAGGATCGCGTTGGAAAACGCCAGCCCGGCCTGCATGCTGCCAAGCATGATTTTCTCGCGCAGGGCGATGTCGGTCGGGTTGGCGATCATCTGCACCAGGTTGCCGTTGATCAGGCGCATGGCTTCCAGCGCATGGGGGTCGGTCAGCGGGCCGTGACCGGTGGAGACGAAGGCTTCGATGGCATGCACCAGCGCGTCGATACCGGTACAGGCCGCCAGGAACGGGTCCATGCTCAGAGTGGTTTCCGGGTCGATCAGCGACACGTCGGGCACCACGGCTTTACTGACGATGGAGAACTTCATGCGTTCTTGCTGGTTGGAAATGATCACGAATTGCGAGACGTCCGCCGACGTGCCGGCGGTGGTCGGGATCAGGATCAGCGGCGGGCTGGGCACGCGGATGGTGTCGACGCCCTCGAACTCGAGAATATTGCGCCCGTGAGCGACGACAATGCCGATGCCTTTGCCGCAATCCATCGGGCTGCCGCCGCCAATCGCGACGATCACATCGCAGTGGTTTTCCTTGTACAGCTCGGCGCCGAGCATGACTTCTTCGACCCGAGGGTTGGGCGAGACATCGCTGTACAGGAAGTAGTCGATGCCCTGGGCTTGCAGGCTGGCCTCGACATCCGCGACCCAACCGGCGGCAATCACCCCGGGGTCGCTGACCACCAGCACCTTGCGGGCACCGAAGGTCTTGGCGTAGTTGCCGACGTTGTGCCGGCAACCGGCACCAAAAATGATTTCAGGCGACACGAATTTACGCAGTTGGCTGAGATTCTGGCTCATTGGAAAGCCTGTTTTTATTGTTTTGGAAGGTAGAAGCCACACTAACCCATCCGGCTGCGAATGCAATCAGACCAATGGGTAGCTCGATCCTGCATCCACCACCGATGTCCTGTTGGAGTGAGCGTGTGTGGCGAGGGGGCTTGCCGCCGTTGGGTCGCGAAGCGGCCCCGCTTATCCCAAAGCAGGGGACTGCTGCGCAGTCCAACGGGGGCAAGCCCCCTCGCCACAAAAGCTCGTTCACACAGGGGATGTGCGTTGCACCGTTTATCCGCGATAGATCAGCCGCGAAGCCTTCTCATTGCGCAACGTCAGGTGTTCCATGCCCTGCCCCGGCGCATCGGCTTCCTCGCGGGCTTTGAGGATCACCCCGTGGTGCGGCGACTTGCTGCACACCGGGGTCGGCGTTTTCGGCATCGCCGGTGAGCATGAATGCCTGGCAGCGGCAGCCGCCCAGGTCTTTGTGTTTTTCATCGCAGGAGCGGCACGGTTCCTTCATCCAGTCATCGCCGCGAAAGCGGTTGAAGCCGAAGGACTCGGTCCAGATGTGTTCGATACTGTGCTCGCGCACGTTGGGGAACTGCACTGGCAATTGCCGGGCGCTGTGGCATGGCAGCGCAGTGCCGTCCGGGGTGATGTCGAGAAACAGATTGGCCCAGCCGTTCATGCAGGTCTTGGGGCGTTCTTCGTAGTAATCCGGGGTAACGAAGATCAGTTTGCACGGATGCCCCTCGGCCTCAAGTCGCTCGCGGTACTGGTTAGTAATGCGCTCGGCGCGCTGCAATTGCTCGCGGGTGGGCAACAGGCCGACGCGGTTGAGTTCGGCCCAACCGTAGAACTGACACGTGGCCAGTTCGACGAAATCCGCCTCCAGCTCCAGGCACAGGTCGATGATGCGGTCGATGCGGTCGATGTTGTGCCGGTGGGTGACGAAATTCAGCACCATCGGGTAGCCCTGGGCTTTCACGGCCCGGGCCATGGCGAGCTTCTGGGCGAAGGCCTTGCGCGAGCCGGCGAGCATGTTGTTCACCGTTTCATCGGCGGCCTGGAAACTGATCTGAATGTGATCCAGCCCGGCGACCTTGAAATCGGCAATCTTCTGCTCGGTCAAGCCGATGCCTGAGGTGATCAGGTTGGTGTAGTAACCCATGTCCCGCGCCGCCTTGATCAGCTCCGCCAGGTCCTGGCGCACCAGCGGTTCACCACCGGAAAAGCCCAACTGCGCGGCGCCCAGTTCCCGGGCTTGTTGAAACACCCGAATCCATTCCTCGGTACTCAGTTCCTCACCTTGCTGGGCGAAATCCAGTGGGTTGGAGCAATAGGGACACTGCAACGGGCAGCGATACGTCAGCTCCGCCAACAACCACAACGGCGGCCCCGGTGGCGCGATCAGGCTCACAGGGCGATCCCCCGGTGCCAGACATTTTCGGCGGTCACCGTGTGATACGGCGGGCGCTCCAGCTCGTAGGCCATGCTCATCGCATCGAGCATGCTCCACAGCACGTCGAGCTTGAACTGGAGGATTTCCAGCATCCGTTGCTGGCCTTCGACCGTGACGTAATGGGCCAGAGTGATGCGCAAACCGTGCTCGACATCGCGCCGCGCCTGGCTCAAACGGGTGCGGAAATAGTCGTAGCCGCCAGCGTCGATCCAGGGGTAATGGGTCGGCCAGGCGTCGAGGCGCGATTGGTGGATGTGTGGGGCGAACAGTTCGGTCAGGGAGCTGCTGGCCGCTTCCTGCCAACAGGCGCGACGGGCGAAATTGACGTAGGCGTCCACGGCGAAACGCACACCGGGCAGAACCAATTCTTGAGAGAGGATGTGCTCGCGGTCCAGACCCACGGCTTCACCGAGGCGCAACCAGGCCTCGATCCCGCCTTCGCTGCCGGGCGCGCCGTCGTGGTCGAGGATGCGTTGCAGCCATTCCCGGCGCACGTCGCGGTCGGGGCAGTTGGCGAGGATCGCGGCGTCTTTGAGCGGGATGTTGACCTGGTAATAGAAGCGATTGGCGACCCAGCCCTGGATCTGCTCGCGCGTGGCACGGCCGGCGTACATGGCTTGGTGGAACGGGTGATGAATGTGGTAGTAGGCGCCTTTTGCACGCAGGGCGGCTTCGAATTCGCTGGGGGACATGGGGGTGTCAGGCATTGCGGTTCTCCGGGTTTTTGCGGCGTCAGGGCGGGCCTCTTCGCGGGCAAGCCTTGCTCCTACAGGTTTTGTGTAAGCCTTGGAATCCGCGAACGACGACGTCACGTCGATTGGCCATGAAATCCGCGTACAACGACGTCACACCCGTTGACCATGAAATCCGCGTACAACGACGTCACGTCGGTTGACCATGAAATCCGCGAACGACGGCGTCACGTCGGTTGACCATGAAATCCGCGAACGACGACGTCACGTCGGTTGACCATGAAATCCGCGAACGACGATGTTCTGTAGGAGCGAGGCTTGCCCGCGAAGGGGCCGTCCGCTACAGCACAAGACTCATGCCGTCATACGCCACCTCAACCCCACGCCGCTCCAGCAATGCCCGTTCAGCCGAGTCTTCATCGAGGATCGGATTGGTGTTGTTGATGTGGATCAGCACCTTGCGCTGGCGGTCAAAGCCCTCCAGCACCTCAAGCATCCCGCCGGGACCACTTTGCGGCAGGTGCCCCATTTCACTGCCCAGGCTCTGGCCGACTTCGCACACGCGCATTTCGTCGTCGCGCCACAAGGTGCCGTCCAGCAGCAGGCAATCGGCGAGTTGCATCCAGCCCAGGACTTCTTCGTCGACTTGCCCCAGGCCCGGCGCGTAGAACACCGAGGCGCCGCTGCGCAGGTCTTCGATCAACAGACCGATGGTGTCGCCCGGTTGCGGGTTGCCGCGATTGGGCGAGTACGGCGGTGCATTGCTGACCAGGGGAATCGCACGGAACTGCAGATGCGCGCACGCCGCGACGCTGAACGGCTCGCGCTTCAAATCAATCGGCTGCCACTGCAACCCACCGTTCCAATGCTTGAGCATGTTGAACAGCGGAAAACCGCTGCTCAAATCCTCATGCACCCGCTCGGTGCACCACACGGCATGGGGGCAGCCTTCGCGCAGGCTCAGCAGGCCGGTGCAATGGTCAATCTGGCTGTCCAGCAGGATCACCCCGGCAATCGCCGTATCGCGACGGCGGCGCGCCGGTTGCAACGCGGGGAAACTTTCCAGTTGCGCCCGAATATCCGGGGAAGCATTGCACAGCACCCACGACACGCCGTCGTCACTCACCGCAATCGAGGACTGCGTGCGCCGTTGGGCGCGCAGGCTGCCATCGCGCACGCCGGTGCACTGGTGACAGTTGCAGTTCCACTGCGGGAAACCACCGCCAGCGGCGGAGCCGAGAACACGGATGTGCATGAGCAATGCTCCAGAAGGCAGGCCCGGCCAACGCAACGGCTGGCCGGGTGATCAATCAACGGTTGGCGAAATACATCGTCACTTCGAAGCCAATGCGCAGATCGGTAAACGCGGGTTTATTCCACATGGGTCAATCCTCTTCTTGTGCCGGGCAATTCCGGTAAAGCCATTAATGCACGGAGCGCCAAGGGCCCGAATGCTACTTTCGAAGGAGGTGGCGGCGTGCGTTGGTAGGGGGTGATCGCGGATCATTGGAAACACGCATAACCCAAGTGGGAGCGGGCTTCTGTGGCGAGGGGGCTTGCCCCCGTCGGGTCGCGAAGCGGCCCCCCTTCGTATCAAAAAAAGAAGGGGACTGCTGCGCAGTCCAACGGGGGCAAGCCCCCTCGCCACAAAAGCGCGCTCCCACAAGGGTTGTGGTGTGCTTGGGGGTTAGAAGAACCCCATCGGGTTGATGTCGTAGCTCACGAGCAGGTTTTTGGTCTGCTGGTAATGGTCGAGCATCATCTTGTGGTTTTCACGGCCAACCCCGGACTTCTTGTAGCCACCGAACGCGGCGTGGGCCGGGTACAGGTGGTAGCAATTGGTCCAGACACGCCCGGCCTTGATCGCCCGGCCCATGCGGTAGGCGCGATTGATGTCGCGGGTCCACAGGCCGGCGCCGAGGCCGAACTCGCTGTCGTTGGCAATCGCCAGGGCTTCGGCTTCGTCCTTGAACGTGGTGATGCCCACCACCGGGCCGAAGATTTCTTCCTGGAACACCCGCATTTTGTTGTGGCCCTTGAGCAGGGTCGGCTGGATGTAATACCCCGTCGACAGGTCGCCCTCCAGCCGCTCGGCCGCGCCACCGATCAGCAGCTCCGCGCCCTCTTCCTGGGCAATTTTCAGGTACGAGAGGATCTTGTCGTATTGCTGCTCCGACGCCTGGGCGCCGACCATGGTTTCGGTGTCCAGCGGGTTGCCGCGCTTGATTTTGACGATCTTCTGCATCACCACTTTCATGAAGTCGTCGTAGATCGATTCCTGCACCAGCGCCCGGGACGGACAGGTGCAAACTTCGCCCTGGTTGAAGAACGCCAACACCAGGCCTTCGGCGGCTTTCTCGATGAACTGCGGCTCGGCGTTCATGATGTCTTCGAAGAAGATGTTCGGCGACTTGCCGCCCAGCTCCACGGTGCTGGGAATGATGTTCTCGGCGGCGCAATGCATGATGTGCGCGCCCACCGGGGTGGAACCGGTGAAGGCAATCTTGGCGATGCGCTTGCTGGTGGCCAGCGCCTCCCCGGCCTCGCGACCGAAACCCTGGACGATGTTCAGCACACCGGCCGGCAGCAAATCGGCAATCAGTTCGGCGAAGACCATGATCGACAGCGGCGTCTGCTCGGCGGGTTTGAGCACCACGCAGTTGCCGGCGGCCAGGGCCGGGGCGAGTTTCCAGGCGGCCATCAGCAGCGGGAAGTTCCACGGGATGATCTGCCCGACCACGCCCAACGGCTCGTGGAAGTGATAGGCGGTGGTCAGCTCGTTGATTTCGGCAGCGCCGCCTTCCTGGGCACGAATGCACCCGGCGAAGTAGCGGAAATGGTCGGCGGCCAGCGGCACGTCGGCGTTCAGGGTTTCGCGCACGGCTTTGCCGTTGTCCCAGGTTTCGGCGACGGCGAGGATTTCCAGATTTTGTTCGATGCGGTCGGCGATCTTCAGCAACACCAGGGAACGGTCCTGGGCCGAGGTCTTGCCCCAGGCATCGGCCGCCGCGTGGGCAGCGTCGAGGGCTTTGTCGATGTCGGCGGCGCTGGAACGCGGGAACTCGGCGATCACTTCACCGTTGACCGGCGAGGTGTTGGTGAAGTACTCGCCATGGACCGGCGGCACGAACTCGCCGCCGATGAAATTGCCGTAGCGCGGTTTGAAGGAAACGACGGCGCCGGGGGTGCCAGGTTGTGCGTAGATCATGGTGGCCTCTGTCTGGGTCGGAGCCTGTCGGGCAAACAGGCGATGCATCGATAGTAGAGAGCCCCGCACGCTGGACGAATGCGCCGTTGGAGGGGGGACTCTCGTTATTTGGTAGTAGGTGATCGTTCCCACGCTCCGCGCAGGAATGCAGCCCGGGACGCTCCGCGTCCCATCAAGAGCCGAACGCGGAGCGTCCGTTGAGGCATTCCCACGCAGAGCGTGGGAACGATCAGTGGCAGCGATCAGTGCTTGGCGACTACCAGGTCTTTAGGCAGCTTAAAGGTCCAGAGCATCCCGCCCTGGTTGAAGTCCTTGATGCGCTTGGCCACTTCGCCGCCCCACAGCGGAACCGCGCCGCCCCAACCGGAGAGCACGGAGACGTACTGTTCGCCGTCCATTTCCCAGGTCACAGGCGAGCCAAGCACGCCGGAACCGGTCTGGAATTCCCAGACTTTTTCGCCGGTCTTGGCGTTGAACGCCTGGAGGAATCCTTCCGGCGTGCCGGTAAACACCAAATTACCTTTGGTGGTCAGCACCCCGCCCCACAGCGGCGCGTAGTTCTTGTGGCGCCAGACTTCCTTGCCAGTCACCGGATCGATGGCGCGCAGCACGCCGATGTAGTCTTCGTTCAACGGCTTGATGGTGAAACCGGCGCCCAGGAACGCCGCGCCTTTCTTGTAGGCGATGCCTTCGTTCCAGATGTCCATGCCCCACTCGTTGGACGGCACGTAGAACAGCTTGGTGTCCTTGTTGTAGGCCATCGGCATCCAGTTTTTCGCACCGAGGAACGCCGGCGCTACAAACACCGAACTGCCCTTGGCTTCAGTGCCCGGTGCACCCGGACGGCTGGCTTCGTTGTAGATCGGCCGGCCATCCTTATCCAGGCCGGTGGCCCAGGTGATCTTGTCCACGAACGGGAAGCCCCGGATGAACTTGCCGTTGGTGCGGTCCAGCACGTAGAAGAAGCCGTTGCGGTCGGCGGTGGCGGCGGCTTTGATTTCCTTGCCGCCCTCGGTGTAGTTGAACGAGATCAGTTCGTTGACGCCGTCATAGTCCCAACCGTCGTGGGGCGTGCTCTGGAAGTGCCATTTGATGGTGCCGTCGTCCGGGTTCAGCGCCAGGCGCGACGACGAGTAGAGGTTGTCGCCAGGGCGCAGGTGCGAGTTCCACGGCGCCGGGTTGCCGGTGCCGAACAGCAGCAGATTGGTTTCCGGGTCGTAGTAGCCGCCGAGCCAAGGCGCAGCGCCGCCGGTTTTCCATAAATCGCCGGGCCAGGTCTTGCCGGCTTCGCCGCCGGAGATGCCGTTCTCAATCGCTTTGCCGTCCTTGTAGATGTAGCCCATGTGGCCTTCGACCGTCGGCCGGACCCACAGCAATTCTCCGTTTTTCGGGTCGTAGGCGGAGATCTTGCCCACCACGCCGAACTCGCCCCCGGCCACGCCGGTGATCAGTTTGCCGTTGATCACCAGCGGCGCGGCGCTGATGGAATAGCCTTCCTTGTGGTCGGCCACCTGCTTGCTCCACACCACTTTGCCAGTGTCCTTGTTCAGGGCCACGAGCTTGGCGTCGAGGGTGCCGAAGAACACCAGGTCGCCGTACAGCGCCACGCCCCGGTTGATCACGTCACAGCATGGGCGGATGTCATCCGGCAGGCGCGCGTCGTATTGCCAGAGCTTCTTGCCGGTGCGCGCATCCACCGCAAACACTCGCGAGTAGGAACCGGTCATGTACATCACGCCGTCCTTGATCATCGGTTGCGCTTGCTGACCGCGCTGCTTTTCACCGCCGAAGGAAAAGGCCCAGACCGGCCGTAGATCCTTGACGTTGTCGACATTGAGGGTGTCCAGCGGGCTGTAGCGCTGACCCTGGACGCCCAGACCGTTGGTGACGATCTGCTCCGGGTTCTTGGGGTCCTGGAGAATGTCCTGGTCGGAGACGGCGGCCAATGCCGAGCCGGACAACAGCATGGCACTGAGCAGCACGCTCAAGACGAAGGGTTGGCGACGTGCGGGTTGGGTCATGACGGCTACCTCTGCGGTTTTTTGTTATACCCGGGAAATTTTCCCGGTCTGGTGCAGATTCTTGGCCGCCGCCGCCCTGGCAACAATTGCCCGCAGTGTTGAGATTGCTAGTTCCTTAGTAGCGGGTCCCTGGAGAGGATCGTGCGAGGATCGTTCCCACGCTCTGCGTGGGAATGCAGCCCGGGACGCTCCGCGTCCCATCCAGAGCCGAACGCAGAGCGTCCGTTGAGGCATTCCCACGCAGAGCGTGGGAACGATCATTGGCTGCCGGTGGAATCGACGCGGGTCATCTGTGATCGCTCATAGCCCGGGTACAAATGGCTGACACTGCGGATCAGTTCATAACGACTCAGGCTGATCCCCGCAAACCGCTCGGGAATGGGGCTGCGGATCATCTCGGACATGTCGCTGCCATTGGCGGCACCGTCGCGCAGGAGTTGGTCGAGCCAGGTCAGGTAGTCGCGCATTTGCTCGAAGGGTTTTGCATCCGTGGCCACCGGCCCGTGACCCGGAACCACCAACGTCCAGGGCAATCCCTGGAGGGTGGCGATGTCCGCCAGCCACACCGCCAGCCCCGGGCTGTTGGGTGTGGTCAGGGCCCGTTGATAAAACACCAGGTCGCCGGCAAACAGCACGCCGGTTTGCTGGTCGAGAATAGCCAGATCCGCGCCGGTATGCCCACCCAGGCCTAGCAGACGCAAATCGTGGTTCCCAAAGCTTTTTAACCCCGCCGTCAACGTCTCGCTGGGCAGCACCACTTCGGTACCGCGCATCCAGTCGCCCACCAGGCGATACATGTTCTCGGCCATGGCATCGCCCTGATTTTTCAGCAGCTCAGCGGTGCCGGCCAATGCGCCGATCGGCACGTCAGTGAACGCTTGATTGCCCAGCGCATGATCGGGGTGATGATGGGTCAGCAGCACCTCGATCACCGGTTTGTCGGTGACCGTGGCGATGACCTTGCGCATCGCTTCGCCGTAGCGTTTCGACGGCCCGGTGTCGATCACCACCACCCCGCGCTCGGTGACGATAAACCCGGTGTTGACGATGTTGCCGCCGTTGGCTTTGGCGAAATTATCGGTGCTGCCTTCCAGCAGCCAGGTGTCTGGCGCAATCAGCCGCGGCTTGAGGGCGTATTCAAGCTCCGCCAGCGCGGGCAGGCTCATACCGATCAACAACAGCAGGATCCAGCGCATCACGCGCTCCTTGGGTCAGGGGATGGCCGCATCGAATTGATTGCCGCTGTTGTCCCGCAGCAACAGGCGCGTCTGCCCTGCCCCTTCGATGTCGAAGGCCAGGTTGGGGTTTTCGCTGACGGCGGGAAACAACTCCAGCGTGGCCAGCACCTGATCGTTTTGATCACGCAGTTCGGCATGATTGATAAAAAATTCCGGGATGCCGCTGACCATGCCGTTGTCCATCGGGTGCGCCACCTGCAAGCGCAGGCGACTGAATTCGCCACGGGGATAACGCCCGCCAAGCACTTCGCCGATGTGCTCTTCCCAACCCGGTTGCGTGCGTACCACGCTCGGCGCTGTGCAACCGCCGCCCGCCGCATCGATCAGGGTCGAGCCGACGTGCCACACGCCGTCACGGGTCAGCACCGCCGCGCGCAACGGCGTGGCCTGCTCGATGCGGATGCGGATCGACAGCCACGGCAGCACCCGGTCCCGGGGTTGGAAGTCGACGATCTTCGGCAACGGATTGAGTTCGGCCCAGGCGAGGATTTTCACCACGTCTCCCTTGAACGCCCGGGCATCGATTTCCAGCGGCACCTGGCGCGCATCTTCAGCGAAGGGCGGCGCCAGCAGCTTGACCCGCTCATCGAATACGAACGGGGCATCGCCGAGCATTTGCTTGTGATAGAACGCCCACATCACCGACGGCACCGGGTCCTTGCCCGGATCGATCTCCACCGCGTGGGCGGCCAGTGGCAGCCAACAGGCCAGCAGGCACAGCGCGCGCCAGTTCACTATTGGTACATCTCGGGCACTTCGTATTGCAGGCCGTAACGGGCGTAAATCGCTTGCACCGAGCCCTCACGAATCATCGCTTCCAGCGCCTCTTCCAGGGCATAGGACAATTGCCGGTTGCTTTCATGCACCGCCATGCCGATCTCCCAGCGTTGCTTGCCCATGTTCGGGTAGGCGTTTTGCGCCAGCGCCACTTGCGGATCGTGAGCCTCATGCACCTGCCAATCGACCTCGCCGCGCATGGCCATGACCGCGTCGACTTCACCGGCCTTCATCGCGGCAAAGGCCTGGGGTACGCCGGGGTAGTGGTGGGTTTTGGCGGCGAGCATGCCGTTGAACACCGAGGTCAGGTAGAACGAGGGCACGCTGTCGACTTCGACGCCGATCGGGTGTTGCTCGAACACCGCGACGCTGCCCACCGAATCCAGGCGTCGGCGGTCATAGGCGACCTGCCATTGCTCGTTCTGGTACGGGCCGAACATCACCACATGGTCGTTTTCCAGCTCGCCGAGCTCGTTGCGTTTTTGTGAATAGTCGCGGTCGTAAGGCACGCGCATCATCAGGTCCGCCAGTTGCTGATCGTGCAACTGGCTGGCGCGCCAGATGTAGTCGCGCAGGTCGTCGTCGAGCTTCTCGCCGGCCGGGGCCCAGATCAGCTTGAGCTTGACCCCCAGCGCGGTGGCCAGGGCCTGGGCGAGGTCGACATCCACGCCTCGGGGCTGGCCGGCGTCTTCGAAACTGTAAGGCGCGAAGTCCTTGTACACCGCAACCTTCAACTCCCCGGCGGCGATCATTTGGTCATAGGTCCGAACCTGCGCCTGCGCCACCTGGCAGCACAGCAACACAGCACTGATCAACACCGCGAGCAGGCGCATGGATTACTCCTCGACGTGCACGCTGTCCAGGTAGGTGCGCACCGCCCACAGGGCTTCCTGACTCAGGTAATCGGCCATTTTCGGCATGTACACCCGACCGTCGCGCACTGCGCCGTGACGCACCCGTTCGACGAACCATTCATCCCCGGCGTCGCCGACATCGAGCAGGCGCAGGTCCGGGGCAATGCCGCCAGACTTGGCTTCCAGCCCATGGCACGCCGCGCAGTTCTGGTTGTAGGCCGAAGAGCCGATCTCTACCGCTTTATCGTGCTGCGGGGAGTTGCGGTACGGGTTGACCGCCGCCCAACCGTCGCCATCCACTTGCACGCCAGCGTCCTTGATCGGGGTCAGGCCCGGGGTTTCTACCGCTTGCGGTACCACGTTGCCGTGGGCCCAGACCGGGCCTGCGCTGATGAAACCGGCCAGCAGTCCGGCAACAAGCAAGGCGTTGCGTTTTGTTGTCATTGTTATGCCCTCAGGGTTGCACGCAAAACCTCTTTGCAGAGGCTATGGCACCCATCTTAGGAAGCACTTCCCGCCAGCCCCATGCTGCTTTGGTGGCCGCCGCCCAGTACCTTGGTAGTAGGGCTTGTGGCGCACACCCAAATCAGGTGCCGTTCGGGAACTCTTCCCGGCCACAGCGGGACTTTTTCCGTATCCGCCAAGGGGCGGCGAGCACCACCCTGTGCAGGTCAAAACCTCCACTGGGAACTGCAACCATGACAATAAGATCGCTACCCGCCCTTTCCCCTTTGACCCTCGCCGTGCGCGCCTTTGTGCTGGTGAGCAGCCTGTCCCTGAGCACCGTCGGCCACGCCGCGACCGCGCCCGCCACGCCGACGCACAACGTCACCTGGGAAGACATTGCCAACGATCACCTGACCACCAAGGACGTGCTGCAATACGGCATGGGCACCAACGCCCAGCGCTGGAGCCCGTTGGCCCAGGTCAACGACAAGAACGTGTTCAAGCTGACCCCGGCCTGGTCCTACTCGTTCGGCGATGAGAAGCAGCGCGGCCAGGAATCCCAGGCCATCGTCAGCGATGGCGTGGTCTACGTCACCGGTTCCTACTCGCGGGTATTCGCCCTCGACGCCAAGACCGGCAAGCGCCTGTGGACCTACAACCATCGCCTGCCGGACAACATTCGTCCGTGCTGCGACGTGGTCAATCGCGGGGCAGCCATTTATGGCGACAAGATCTACTTCGGCACCCTCGATGCGCGGCTGATCGCCCTCGACAAGAACACCGGCAAAGTGGTGTGGAACAAGAAATTCGGCGACCACGCCGCCGGCTACACCATGACCGGCGCGCCGGTGCTGATCAAAGACAAAGTCACCGGCAAGGTGCTGCTGATCCATGGCAGCTCCGGCGATGAATTCGGCGTGGTCGGCCAGTTGTTTGCCCGCGACCCCGACACCGGCGAAGAAGTCTGGATGCGGCCCTTTGTCGAAGGTCACATGGGCCGCTTGAACGGCAAGGACAGCACCACCACCGGCGACGTCAAGGCGCCGTCCTGGCCGGATGATCCGACCACCGAAACCGGCAAGGTCGAGGCCTGGAGCCACGGCGGCGGCGCGCCTTGGCAGAGCGCGAGTTTCGATCCCGAAACCAACACCCTCATCGTCGGCGCCGGTAACCCCGGCCCTTGGAACACCTGGGCCCGCACCTCCAAGGACGGCAACCCTCACGACTTCGACAGCCTCTACACCTCGGGCCAGGTCGGCGTCGACCCGAGCACCGGCGAGGTGAAATGGTTCTACCAGCACACCCCGAACGATGCCTGGGATTTCTCCGGCAACAACGAGCTGGTGCTGTTCGACTACAAGGACAAGGACGGCAAAGTGATCAAGGCCACCGGCCACGCCGACCGCAACGGTTTCTTCTATGTGGTGGACCGCAACAACGGCAAATTGCAGAACGCGTTCCCCTTCGTCGACAACATCAGTTGGGCCAGCCACATCGATCTGAAAACCGGCAAACCTGTCGAAAATCCGGGCCAGCGTCCAGCCAAACCGTTGCCGGGGGAAACCAAGGGCAAATCCGTGGAAGTCTCGCCGCCGTTCCTCGGCGGCAAGAACTGGAACCCCATGGCCTACAGCCAGGACACCGGGCTGTTCTACATCCCGGGCAACCAGTGGAAAGAGGAATACTGGACCGAAGAGGTCAACTACAAGAAAGGCTCGGCCTACCTGGGCATGGGTTTCCGCATCAAGCGCATGTACGACGATCACGTCGGCACCCTGCGCGCCATGAACCCCACCACCGGCAAAGTGGTCTGGGAGCACAAGGAAGCCCTGCCGCTCTGGGCCGGGGTGTTGGCGACCAAGGGCAACCTGGTGTTCACCGGCACGGGCGATGGTTTCTTCAAGGCGTTTGACGCAAAAACCGGCGAGGAGCTGTGGAAGTTCCAGACCGGCAGCGGCATCGTCTCGCCGCCGATCACCTGGGAACAGGACGGCGAGCAATACGTCGGCGTGACCGTCGGCTACGGCGGCGCGGTGCCGTTGTGGGGCGGCGACATGGCGGAGCTGACCAAACCGGTGGCTCAGGGCGGGTCGTTCTGGGTGTTCAAGATTCCGAGTTGGGATAGCAAGACGGCGCAAAAGTAACGCCTTGCACACCTGTGGCGAGGGAGCTTGCTCCCGCTGGGCTGAGAGGCGGCCCCCTCACTTTTCAGCCGCACCGAGTTGTCTGGGTTTGCGACTGCTGCGCAGCCGAGCGGGAGCAACTCCCTCGCCACAATTGTTTGTGATGACATCACGAGAGCCCTGCCATGAAATACCTGCCTCTACTGCTATTGCTAACCGCTCTTCCGGTTTTCGCCACCGACGACGGCGACGACGCCCCGCTGATCATCAACGGCTGCACCCTCGCCGAACACAGCCAATGCCCCGGCGCCAACCTCAAGGGTGCCAACCTGAGCAATCAGGATTTGCGCAGCATGAACCTCAACGGCGCCGACCTGCGCAATGCCGACTTGCGCCACGCCCGACTCGACCTCGCCAACCTGGAAAAAGCCCAACTGCAAGGCGCCAACCTGACCCGCGCCAGCCTGCAACAAAGCAACCTGCGCCTGGCCGATTTCAGCGGCGCGACGCTGATGGCGATCCAGGGCTGGGGCCTGTTCGCCCAGGGCGCGCAATTCGAAAACGCCAACCTCAGCGCCGCCTACCTGCAATTCGCCCGCCTCTCGGGGGCCAAACTGCATAACGCCAACCTGCGTGCTGCGGATTTGGAAATGACCTGGCTGAGCAAGGCCGACCTCAAAGGCGCCGACCTGCGCGATGCCAATCTGCAAGAAGCCAAGTTCGGTGAAAGCAACCTGGAGCAAGCGAACCTCAGCGGTGCGCGGCAGCACTATGCGAATTTTCAGGATGCGAATATGGCGGGGTGCATCGGGTGCCCGACCACCTGGGATAAATGAGTCGTGAACCGATCGTTCCCACGCTCTGCGTGGGAATGCAGCCCGGGACGCTCCGCGTCCCATCCAACGCCGAACGCGGAGCGTCCGTGGAGGCAATTCCCACGGGTCGCGTGAGAACGATCAACGCTCAGCGTGGGAACGATCATCAGCCCGCCTTGCGCACCACCCCCATATCAATCCCCAAATGCACCAGCTCGGTATGGGACGTGACCTGCAATTTGCTTTTCAACAACGTCAGGTGATTGGAAACCGTCTTGCTGCTGATATTCAACTGCTCGGCAATCAGCCGCGCTGGGGTGCCTTTGGCCAGCATCACGAAGATCTCCAGCTCGCGCTGGGTCATGCTTTGCAAGCGCGGATCGCTGGCGTCCTGTTGCGGGTGGCAGGCGAGTTGAGTGGCCAGCGGTTGTTCGATATAGGCGTGCCCGGCGAGGATTCGGTGCACCGCTTCGATCAACACCTCCGGCGCCGAGCTTTTGGTCAGGTAGCCCGAAGCCCCGGCGTCCAGCGCCTGGCGCACCAGTGGCAGTTCATCGTGCATGCTGAAAAACAACACCCGCAGTTGCGGCAAGCGCTGGCGCAAGCGGCGGGTGGTTTCGAGGCCGCTGATGCCCGGCAAGCCGAAATCCATGATCACCAGGTTCGGTACCGCTTCCTGGACCCGGATCAGCGCTTCCTCACCCGTGGCCGCTTCGCGCACCTCCATCGCCGGCAACAGCGCGCGCAACAGACTGGCATAGCCCTGACGGACCACCGCATGGTCATCGACCAGCAAAATATTCATGACGCCTCCAAAGGCATGCTCAAGGCCAGCGCCCAACCGGCGCCGGGGTGGCTGATGATCCGCAGTTCGCCGCCAAGGCTGCGGGCGCGTTCGGACATTGAGTACAAGCCGACGCCCGGGCGTGGCGGCTGTGCGGCGCCGCGACCGTTATCGCGAATCAGCAAGCGCAAACGCCCGCCGCGATGTTGCAAACACACCCGTACCTGACTGGCCTCGGCGTGCCGCGCAATATTGGTCAGGGCTTCTTGCAACAGGCGATAGAGATGGATCTTGCTCGGCCCCGACAGCGCCGGCAACTGCGCGCTGACCCGCAACTGGCAATCGATGCCCTGCCGCCCCTGCCATTGCTCCACCAGCAAAGCGAAGGCTTCGGACAGCGGCAGGTGTTGCAGCACCACCGGATACAGGTCATGCACCAACGCTCGAAAGCCCTGTTGCAGGTGTTCGCAGTTGTGTTCCAGCTCGCGCACCGTGCGTTCGACGGTGTCCGGTTGATCCGCCACCAAGCGGAGCAGACAGGCCTGGGCGCGAATCCCGGCCAGGTACTGACCGAGGTCGTCGTGCAGGGTTTGCGCCAGATGGGTGCGTTCCTGCTCCTGCACCGCGAGCAAGGTCTGGGTCAGCCGGGTGTTGTCGGCGCGGGCCTGTTCCAGGGCACCGGTCATGCGATTGAAATGGGTCGCCAGTTGCCGCGCCTCCGGCACGCCTTGCCCGCGCAGACGCACATTGAGCTGGCCGGCAGAGACTTGCTGCAACGCGCGGAGCAATTCATCGAGCAGACCCATGCCCCGGCGCACCGCCCAGCGGATGGCCAACAGACTTACCATCAACGCCAAGCCGCAGAGAAACAGCACTTGTTGCAGGGAATCCCAGACTTCATCGATCTCGTCCCGGGGGTCCACGGCAATCTGCACCCGCCGACCGTCCTGCAAATCCAGGACCCGGGCAGCGTGCCGGGCTTCGGCGAACAGCAACCGCCCCGAGCCAGGCATCCAGGCCATCCTGCACCGGCAGCCGCGCGGCTTCGCCCGGTTGCAGCCAGCGCACCCGCACATGACGCAGGCTTTGGGTCAGGCGTGGCTGAAGGTTGACCGGATCACGCTCAGCGGTTTCGCTCAGGTACTCGACCACCGCTTCGGCCGATTGCAGCTCGCGCTCCACATCCGCCAGCGCCTGGTGCACCAGCAACGCCATGCACGCCAGGGTGACCAGGGCGAAAAAGCCGCACACCCACAGGTTGATCCGCCACAGGGCCGACACGCCTAGCGCCCCGGCAGCGCGGGCGACATCTGCACCAGCGTCGGTCGTGGGCCGTGCAGTTTGTCGATGCCGATCAGGGTCAGGATCAGCAACAACGGCAGGAGCAGCGCCTTGAAAATACGCATGGTCGATCCCCTCCTCGGTAATGGCCGTTGAAACCCATGCTAAAACCGCGCCGCCGCCGATGAGTTACTACCTTGGTACTGCCTTAGCGCTACTTTCTGCATATTTCCTCTGCTCCCCGGGCTTTCTATGCTGGTGCTACCCGTCATGGAGTGCCTTATGCGCCAGCTCGCCCCCTACGCCTTGATCTACCTGCTGGCGATTGCCTGCGCCGCCGGGCTGGCGACCCAGAGCCAGGCCGCCGATGCGCCGTTGCAGGTGCAGATCGGCTACCTCGGCTATCGGCCTGATCCGGGGCCGCTGCTGTCGAACGTCATTCCCGAACCCGCCGATGCCGGGCTGCGCGGCGCCGAACTGGCGATCACCGACAGCAACAGCACCGGGCGTTTTCTCAACCACAGCTACAGCCTGATCAGCGCCAGCACCGACACCCCGGATGCGCTGGTCGAAGCGGCCAAGGCCCAGCACGAACAAGGCCTGCGTCTGTTTGTGGTCAACGCCCCGGTGGAAACCCTGCGCCGGCTCAGCGCGGTGTTGCCCGACAGCTTGCTGTTCAACGCCGGCAGCCCGGATGACAGCCTGCGCAGCACCGATTGCCTGCCGAACGTGCTGCACAGCCTGCCGAGCCGGGCGATGTTGGCCGACGCATTGGCGCAATTTCTGGTAGTGCGCAAATGGCAGCGGGCGCTGCTGATCGTCGGCCCGACCCCGGATGATCAAGCCTACGCCGCCGCCCTGCGCCGCGCCGCCAAACGCTTCGGCCTGAAACTGGTGGCGGAAAAAGCCTGGAGCTTCGACAACGATCAGCGCCGCAGCGCCCAGGCCGACATGCCGCTGTTCACCCAGACCGCCGAGTACGACGTGGTGCTGGTGGCGGACGAGCGCGGCGACTTCGGCGAATACGTGCCCTACCAGACCTGGTACCCGCGCCCGGTCGCCGGCACCCAGGGCCTGACCCCGGTGGGCTGGCACAAGACCGTGGAAACCTACGGCGCCGCGCAACTGCAAAAACGCTTTGAAGCCTTGACCGGGCGCTGGATGAATGACCGGGATTTCGCCGCGTGGATGGCCGTGCGCAGCATCGCCAGCGCGGTGACCAAACTGCGCCAGGCCGCCCCGATGGCGATCCGCGACCTGGAGATCAGCGATCAACTGCCGCTGGACGGTTTCAAGGGGCGCAAGTTGAGTTACCGGGCGTGGAACGGCCAGTTGCGCCAGCCGATCCCCATCGTGCAACCGCGCGCACTGGTCAGCACCTCGCCCCAGGACGGTTTCCTGCACCCGGTCAACGAAATGGACAGCCTGGGCTACGACAAGGCCGAAGTGACCTGCCGCTTTCCCTGATTTTCTTCACAACAACGACAATAAAAAGGAATCCGCCATGCGCCGTACCCTGCTCTCATGCGCCCTGCTGCTTGCCGCCGGGCACGCCGTGGCCAGCACCGCCTGGGTCTCCAACGAAAAGGACAACAGCCTGAGCCTGATCGACATGCAGACCCTGCAAGTCACCGACACCCTGCCCGTCGGTCAGCGTCCACGCGGGTTGCTGCTGTCCCACGACAGCAAGCTGTTGTACATCTGCGCCAGTGACTCGGACCGGGTCCAGGTGATGGACGTGGCCACGCGCAAGATCATCAAGGAGCTGCCGTCCGGCAAGGACCCGGAGCAATTCGCTTTGCACCCGAATAATCGCTGGCTGTACGTCTCCAACGAAGACGATGCGCTGGTCACGGTGATCGACACCGAAACCTCCAAGGTGCTGAGCCAGATCAACGTCGGCGTCGAGCCCGAAGGCATGGCGGTCAGCCCCGATGGCAAGTGGGCGGTGAACACCAGCGAAACCACCAACATGCTGCACTGGATCGACACCAGCACCCAGACGTTGGCCGACAGCACGCTGGTGGATCAACGGCCGCGTTTCGTCGAGTTTTCGCCGGACGGCTCGCAGCTCTGGGCCTCGGCGGAAATCGGCGGCACCGTGACGATTCTCGATGTGGCGACGCGCAAGATCCTCAAGACCCTGAACTTCCAGATCAAGGGTGTGCACCCGGACAAAGTCCAGCCGGTGGGGATCAAGCTCAGCGCCGACGGCAAGTACGGCTTCGTCGCCCTCGGCCCGGCCAACCATGTGGCGGTGGTCGATGCCAAAACCTTTGAAGTGCTCGATTATTTGCTGGTGGGGCGCCGGGTCTGGCAGATGTCGTTCACCCCGGACCAGAAGCAATTGCTCGCCACCAACGGCGTCAGCGGCGATGTGTCGGTGATTGATGTCGACAGCCTCAAGGTCAGCAAATCGATCAAGGTCGGGCGCTATCCGTGGGGCGTGGTGGTCACGCCATGAACGCCCTGGAAGTCAGCGAATTGAGCTTTGCCTATGGCACCAAGGAGGCCTTGCGCCAGGTGAGTTTCAACCTGGCGCCGGGGCGTTTTGCCGCGTTGCTGGGGCCGAACGGGGCCGGGAAATCGACGCTGATTGCGCTGCTGACGCGACTGTATGATTTGCAGCGCGGGGACATCCGGGTCGGTGGCTGTTCATTGCACGACGCACCGCGCCCGGCGCTCAAGCAATTGGGCGTGGTGTTTCAGCAAAGCACGTTGGACCTGGACCTGAGCGTCGAGCAGAACCTGCGTTATCACGCCGCGCTGCACGGCCTGTCCCGGCGCCAGACCGGCCTGCGGGTCGAAGCTGAACTGGCCCGGCAAGGCCTGACCGAACGCCGCCGCGAAAAAGTCCGCGAACTGAATGGCGGCCACCGGCGCCGGGTAGAGATCGCCCGGGCCTTGCTGCATGAGCCGCGTCTGTTGCTGCTGGATGAAGCCAGCGTCGGCCTCGACCCGGCCAGTCGCCTGGCGCTCAATCAACACATCCGCAACCTGTGCCGCGAGCAAGGCATCAGCGTGCTCTGGACCACCCATTTGCTGGATGAAGTGCAGCCCAGCGATGACTTGCTGATTCTGCATCAGGGTCGATTGGTGGCCAGCGGTCAAGCAGACGTCCTGAGCCAGGAACACGGCGGCGACCTCGGTTCGGCCTTCACTCGTCTGACCACCTCGGGAGTTGCGCGATGAATGCGTATTGGCAGTGTTTCAACGGCATCGTGCTGCGCGAATGGCTGCGTTTTGTGTTGCAGCGCACGCGGTTTCTCAGCGCCCTGGTGCGCCCGCTGTTGTGGCTGCTGGTGTTCGCCGCCGGGTTTCGCGCGGCGCTGGGTATCGCGATCATCGAGCCTTACGACACCTACATTCCCTACGAGGTGTACATCATTCCGGGGCTGGCCTGCATGATCCTGCTGTTCAACGGTATGCAGGGCTCGCTGTCGATGGTTTACGACCGGGAAATGGGCAGCATGCGCGTGCTGCTGACCAGTCCCCTGCCCCGGACCTTTCTGCTGTGCAGCAAGTTGTTGGCGACGTCGCTGATCTCGTTGTTGCAGGTCTATGCGTTTTTGGCGATCGCCTGGGTGTACGGCGTGCAACCGCCGGCCATGGGTCTGTTGATTGCCTTGCCGGCGTTGCTGCTGGTGGCGTTGATGCTCAGTGCGTTGGGGCTGTTGCTGTCCAACGCGATCCGCCAGTTGGAGAACTTTGCCGGGGTGATGAATTTCGTGATCTTCCCGCTGTTTTTCCTGTCGTCGGCGCTGTATCCGCTGTGGAAAATGCGCGAGTCCAGTGAGTGGTTGTACTGGTTGTGCGCGTTGAACCCGTTTACCCACGCCGTGGAGCTGGTGCGGTTTGCCTTGTATGAGCGTTTCAATCCCCTGGCGCTGGCGGTGTGCGTGGGGCTGACGCTGGTGTTCGTGCTACTCGCCGTGCTCACTTTCAACCCGCAGCACGCCGCCGTGCGCAAAGCCACCTGATTGATCGTTCCCACGCTCCGCGTGGGAATGCGTCCTGTGACGCTCTGCGTCACATAGTTCGGGGACGCGGAGCGTCCCGGGCTGCATTCCCACGCGGAGCGTGGGAACGATCATCAACCGGGGGAAAATTACGACTTTAGTACTGCTTTACCTGTCTATCGTCGCATTCCCTTCGCACCGCGCCTGGCATGTAATAGGTTCATAACTATAAGGATTGAACCCCCATGCCGCGTGCCCGACGTCGCCTGCTGCGCCCTTGCCTCGCTGCCCTGTCGCTTAGCCTGCTGCTGAGCACCGCGCAGGCCGAAACCACGCTGTTTTCCGCCGACGGCTACCGCATCGGCCTGTACCGCAGCCCGACACCGAATCAATTGCAAGACGCGACGATCATCGACACCCCTGCCCTGCAAACCCTGCTCAAGCAGACGCCGCGCCCGGTGCTGATCGACGTCTACCGCCGCCAATGGCTGCAAGGCCAATTCATCGAAGACCAGCCCCACGAGAACCTGCCCGGGAGTCATTGGCTGGCCAATACCGGCGACGGCGACCTGACACTCGACTGGCAGACGTACTTTGCGCGTAATCTGGATAAATTCACCGACGGCGATCACCAGCAACCGCTGGTCTTCTACTGCCGCGCCGATTGCTGGTTGAGCTGGAACGCGGTAAAACGCGCCACCGCCATGGGCTATAAGTCAGTGTATTGGTATCGCGATGGCCTGGATGCCTGGCAAGCGGCGAACCTGCCCGTTGCGCCGGCCCAGCCCGAGCCCTTTCCCTGACTGAACACGTGCACGATGTTGCCCCACCAAAAATCAAAATAATGAGGTGAATGGCCATGTACAAAATTCTGATTGCCGACGATCACCCGCTGTTTCGCGAAGCCATTCATAACGTCATCAGCGACGGTTTCCCCGGCAGCGAAGTGATGGAAACCGCCGACCTGGACAGCGCCCTGCTGCTGACCCAGGAACACGACGACCTGGACCTGATCCTGCTGGACCTGAACATGCCCGGCATGCACGGCCTCAACGGCCTGATCAACCTGCGCAACGAGGCGCCGACCATTCCGGTGGTGATTGTCTCGGCCGAACAGGACAAGCAGATCGTGCTGCAAGCCATCACTTATGGCGCGGTGGGGTTTATCACCAAGTCCTCGCCACGGCTGCAAATGACCGAAGCCATCCAGCAGATTCTCAACGGCAACGTGTACCTGCCGCCGGACATCATCCGCACGCAAAAACCCGGCACCCATCGGCGGATGAACGACAACCCGAGCTTCCCGCCGGAACTGCTCCAGGCCCTGACCCGCAAGCAGTTGCTGGTGCTGGAACGCATGACCAAGGGCGAGTCGAACAAACAGATCGCCTACACCCTGGAAATCGCCGAAACCACGGTCAAGGCCCACGTTTCGGCGATCCTGCGCAAACTCAATGTGCACAATCGGGTGCAGGCGATCTTGAGTGCCGGGGATATTGATTTCGGGTCTTACCTGCGGCGTTGAAACGCGGTCCCCTGTGGCGAGGGAGCTTGCTCCCGCTGGGCTGCGTAGCGGCCCCAAAAATCTTGTGAGCGCTGCGCACTCAAGCGGGAGCAAGCTCCCTCGCCACAGGGGACCGCGCCGGCTCGGGTTATCGGGATGGGCCGAGCAGGTGACTCATCGCCGTCTTGAGCTTCATCGGCCGCACCGGCTTATGCATCAACATATGCCCCAACTCCCGGATCTGCAGCTTCAACTCATTGCTGTAATTGGCCGTAATCATCATCGCCGGGATGGCCGAGCCGCGCCGGGCGTTGATCCGGGCCACGGCATCGACGCCGTTCTGGTCGTCGTCCAGGTGATAGTCGGCGATCAGCAGATCGGCCTCTTGGTGATAGTTGTCCACCTGCCGGGCCAGGTCCTGCTCCGACAGCGCCGTGACCACCAGACAGCCCCACCCTTCCAGCAACGTGCGCATCCCCGCGCAAATCGCCGCGTCGTTATCCAGCACCCACACCCGTGCCCCGCGCAGGCGTTCCAGCATGGGTTCGCTCATCAGCAGGTTCGGTAACGCCTTGGGCGCCGTGGCGCTGAGCGGCACTTCGACGGAAAACATCGAGCCCTTGCCCGGCCACGACCGCACGTGAATCCGGTGCCCGAGGATCCCGGCGATTTTCTCGACGATGGCCAAGCCCAGGCCCAAGCCGCGATCCTGATCCGGGCGCTGCACATCGCCACGCTTGAACTCCTGAAAAATCTCCTCCAGCCGGTTTTCGGCGATGCCCATGCCGCTGTCCCAGACTTCAATCGACAAGCGCTGATGATGACGCCGGCAACCGAGCACCACGCGGCCGCTGTAGGTGTAGCGAATTGCGTTGCTCAGCAGATTGCGCAGGATCCGCGCCAGTAACTGAATGTCGCTGCGCACCAGCGCCGAACACGCAATGAAATGCAGCTCCAGCCCTTCACTGCGCGCCACGTGGGTGTATTCGGCGGCGAGGTTGTCGAGCAATTCGCTGAGGGCGAATGGCGCGATGTCGGCCTTGATCACCCCGGCATCCAGTTTGGAAATGTCCACCAGGGTGCCGAGCAGGTTTTCCACGTCTTCCAGGGAATTGCTGACGTTGCGCACCAGCATTTCGTTGGCCTGGGGCTCCCGGCGTTCGAGCAAGGCGCTGGTAAACAATCGCGCGGCGTTCAGCGGTTGCAACAAATCGTGGCTGACGGCGGCAAGGAACTTGGTCTTCGACAGGTTGGCCTGTTCGGCTTCCAGTTTGGCCTCGCGCAGGCGTGATTCGACCCGGCGACGCTCGTCAATCTCGCGCAGCAGTTGATCGTTGAGGGTGGTCAGTTCCGCCGTGCGTTCGCGCACACGCAACTCCAGGTTTTGATAGGCCTGATGCAAGGCCTCGGCGGTGCGGCGGCGTTCGGTGATGTCGCGGATCAACACGAAAATCCCCACCACTTCCCCGGTGGCCAGGCGATTGGGCACGTAGGAGCGCAGCATGTAGCGCTCCTGGTTATTGATGTTGGTTTCGGCGAACTCAAAGGTCACGCTCTCCCCGGCCAGGGCCCGGGCGACATAGGCTTCCAGGCGCTGATAATGTTGCTCGCTGTGCACTTCCCGCAGGCTCTGCCCGAGCATCACGCCCCGGGGCCAGCAGTACCATTGTTCGTAGACCTTGTTGGTGAATTCGTAGACCAGATCAGCGTTGAGGTAGGCGATCAGCGCCGGCACGTGGTCGGTGATCAATCGAATCCAGCGCTCGCTTTCGCTGAGGGCTTCGGCGTGCTGGTAGCGTTCGGTGATGTCGGTGAAGGTGTTGACGAAACCGCCAGTGGGCAGCGGATGGGTACGAATTTCCAGGACCCGGCCATCGTAGAGACGCTGTTCGCATTCCTGCACCGGCCGGCCATTGTTGTCGCGACTGGCGGGGGTCAGCAGGGTCAATTCGCTGTCGGCGATGACTTCGGCAAACGGCCGATGGGCGGCCACCGGCGCGAGGCCGCTGAGTTCAAGGAAGCGCCGGTTCCACAGTTCCAGAATGCCCTCGGCGTTGACCATCGCCACGCCCTGGGACAGGTTGTCCACCGCCCGTTGCAGCAAATGGGATTTTTGCGCCACGGCTTGCTCGCGGCGCACGGTTTCGCTGAGTTTGACGTCGGTGATGTCGGTGAACAGAATCACCCGCCCGCCTTCCTGGGTCGGTCGTTCGCTGACTTGCAGCCAGCGACCATTTTGCAGGCGATACAGCAGGTTTTGGTCGGCGTGGCCCCGGGGTTCCTCGATGAACAACCCGGTGGCGGTCATCAAGCGCTTGACCTCCGCCAGGTGCATGCCGGCGATGATACGCACCCGGCTATTGCCCCAAAACGCCTTGAAACGGCTGTTGAACAGGACGATGCGCTGGTCTTCGTCGAACAGCACGAAGGCGTCGGAAATGCTCTCGATGGCGTCGATCAAATGTTGGTGCGCGGTTTCCGCCCGCAAGCGGGCATCGCTGAGCAAATGATTGCCGGCCTTGAGTTCGGCCATGGCCTGGTTCAGCGCATCGGTGCGCTCGCGGACCTGCTCGGCCAGCACCACCGAATGCTGGAACGCCGCATACGGGTCGTTGCCCCGGGTGATGCCGGATTCGATCCGTTCGATCAGCGCGCCGTTGATGCGCTGCAGCTTGTGGTTGTCGCGCTGCAGGCTGGCGATCTGCGCCTGCAGATCAACGGTGTCCAGGGGAACGGCCTCGGGCAATGGCAACCCCGGTGAAGGTCTGGTTGATGTGCATGCCATTGAACTGTTCTCCGTAGGTGTTGAACCCCATCACCCGATGCTCGCGCAAAAACGTTCCGATTGACTCCAGGCTGTCGCGGTCCTCCAGTTCCAGGCGCCGCAGAAAACAGTCGCAGCCGATGGTCAGCAGCAGGTCGCCGAGGCGTTCTTCCAGGCCTTCGAACAGCGCTTGCAGGTTCGGCAGCATGGGGCCGGGGGTCATGGCGGTGAGGACGATGCCGTTTTCCACGGCGCAGTAGAAACTCAGGCTCAGGTCCGGGTGCACCTGTTGGATGGCGCGTACGTAATACTGATCGTTGATGCGCACCGCCAACGGGTGCGCGGCGAAGATCCGGTGATCGAGCTCGGCCACCGGCACGCCGATGTGGCGGGCGTACTCCTCGGCGGCAGGTTCGGCGTTGAGTTCGAAAACCCGTCGCGACGCACTGTCAGCGCCAGTGACCACCAGTTTTTCCGCCCGGGGCAGGATGTGGTGGGTGGTGAAGACTTCGAAGTCGAGCCAGGTGTTGACCAGCACCACCACCGCCGCGCCGCTGTGGAACGCGCCGTCGAAGTACACGTGGGTGTGGGTCAGGTAGTTGTCATCACCAGCGGAACCGCCGAAATGCGGGATGTCGCCCAACGCCGCACTCAACGCGGCGAGGACCATTTCTTCGCGGCTGGACAGGCCATCGAGCAAGGTCAGGGCAAAGCTGTTGCCCTTGATCGGCGCCAGGGTGTTACTGCGGCAACCGCCCACCAGGCGTTCGACCATTTGCTGGGCGTCGATCAGGCTGAAGCGCTCCATTTCGTCGATCAGTTCGATGGCGATGGAAAAGTGCCGATGATCGAACCCTACCGCCGTCACGCAATTGCGGCCGTAACCTTGCGGCGTGATTTCCCCGGCGCTGGTGCACCCCACCAGGCGAATCCCACCGAAGCTCTGTTGCAAGGCCGGGCCTAGCACCTGCAAGTCGTACTCGGCGGAACAGAAAAACAGCACAAACCCCAGGTGCGGATGCAACAGCTGTCGCGCCAACTCCTGGGCCGCCTGCTGCGCATCGGTGGCCTGGGACATGGCACTGACCACGCCTTCACTCTGGACCTGCTGCATCTTCGCCTCCCGCAGGTGCGCCTGTATGAGGTACGAGTGTACGAAGCCTGCAGGCCGGGACGTATGCTACTTGGGTAGCGGTCTTGGGCTTCGATGGGATGAGTGTGGTGTCAAATCTAAAACCTCACACCGATCCCTGTAGGAGCGAGGCTTGCCCGCGAAAGCGGTGTGTCAGTCGACATCCATGTTGAATGTGACGGCCTCTTCGCGGGCAAGCCTCGCTCCTACAGGGGATTTACGCGCAGCCAGACTCGCCACCCAAGCCTTACCAGGTCAACACCGCCCCCACCGCAACCGTATCGGTGTCTTCGTTCTGCGCACTGGTGTCGTGGCCATCGATGCTGAACTGGTTGTACTCGGCCACCAACTTGAGGTTGTCATTGACGTCATGGAATAGCGCGATGCCGCGGGTTTTATAGTCTGCGCCGCTGCCCACCACGCCGTTGCCATCGTCGTTGGTCTTGCCGTAGGACAGCGCCAAGCGGTTCTTGCCCAGTTTGTACGAGCCCTGCATCAGATAACCTTTGCTATCGACATTACGCAACGTCGCTTCGCCGGCATTGTTGGTGAAGAACGGGTTGATGCCCTTGGCCTGGAACCCGGAACCGGTCAGCGATAACCCACCCATTTTCGCCTGCACGCCGTAGCCGACGCCTTTCGAGGTGACGGATTGAACGCTGGAATCGGTGTTGTCCGAGGTCTGGTAGCTGCCGTTGACCCAGCTGTAGATCTTCGCCCCGGCGACATCGAACTGGTAGGTGATCTCGCTCTCGGTGCGCGGGTTTTCCTGGTAGGCCTTGCCCAACGGGCTGCTGTCGTTGGTGTCCACCGGGTCCATGATCCCCACCGCCACGCGCAAGCCGTCCATCACCGGGGTGCGGTAAGTGATTTGCGAGGTGGGGAACGGATACGGATAACCACTGCCGATATTGCCGAACGACACCCCGCCGCCGTCCACCAGCCCCAGGCTGTCGCTGACCTGGCCGTAACCGGCGAGTAGTTCATCGAGCAGAATGTTGGAGCGGGCAAACAGCCCGAAGTCCTTGCCGATCAGCACCTCGCCCCACGCCGGGTTGGCCACGGTGCCGTAGAACTGCCGTACATCGATGGCGGTGTCGGTGCCGTTGGTTTCGCTGTCGTTGATGGTCACCCAGAACGAGGCACGGGCGCCGAGCTTGAGGTCATCGACCTGCTTGCCCATGTTGAAGCCCAGGTAGTTGGGCAGAAACCCCATCTTGACCCGCGCCTGCCGCCGGTCGAACTGATCGCCAGCGCGGTCGACCTTGCTGTTCACATAGAAAGCGTTGATGTAACCGTCAGTGGAGAACGTGGTCTGGTCCTTGTCATACAGCATGATCTCGGCCTCGGCCATTGAGCTCAGGCCAAGGGACGACAGACTGACGATAACGGCCGGCAGGAAACGATGCGTAAAGTTCTTATTGTTAGGCATGAAGCGCTCCGCAACAGGGGGACAAGTTGTCGGAGGCGATTATCGAAAGCTGACCGGCGGCGTCATACGCTGCCTTGGAGGTGGTTGTGAAGTGCTTTGGACGGGCCGGTGGCGCGCGGCAAGTCCGGCGTAAGACCGGGCCACGACAAGGCCCGGAACTTTGGGCGTACGCCTGCGAGCGCTACTGGCGCCCGGAGGAACCACTACCGGTCAGGCGCCCGCTCTAAACAGCATGTACGCGGCGACTACGACGCAGACGCTGGCGAAGCCAACTTGCAGCGTTCGGGCGGGAACCCGGGCGCACAACTTGCGGCCAATGACCATGCCAACGATGCTGGCGACGATAAACGCCACGCCCAGACGATCAATTCGCACCCCGGCGTGAAACGCGCCGATCACGCCGATGGCCGAGATCAGGCTGATCACCATCAAGGACGTGGCGATGATCCCGCGCATCTGTACATCGGTCAGCTGCTTGAATGCCGGGACGATCAGAAAGCCGCCGCCCACGCCCAATAACCCCGACACCACCCCGGTCACCGCGCCGAGGGCGGCCAGGGTTGCGGTGCATTTGGCGGTCCAGGAAAAACGCCCGGTCTGTTGATCGAGCATGCAATTCTTCTGGCCCCAGTTGGCGTGGCCGTGATCGTTCGGGCCTGCGTCCTGACGCTCCTTGCGCAACATCCGCCAGGCCACCATGACCATCAGCAGGCTGAACAGGATCATCAGGATTTTTTCCGGCAACTGATGGGCGAAGAAGATGCCCAGCGGGGAGAAAATCGCCCCCATCAAGGCAATCAACATCGCCGCGCGATAACGCACCAGCCCGTGGCGCAAACCGTCGATGGCGCCGACCGCCGCCGCACTGCCCACCGCAAACAACGCGACCGGCGCCGCTTGGGTCATGGTCCAACCCAGGCCCAGCACCAACGCCGGCACCGCCAGAATCCCGCCCCCGGCGCCGGTCAAACCGAGCACCAGGCCCATCAGCACACCAAAAAAACTTGCCAGCAGCATAGGGTTCTCTCTCAATCGACCTTGGACACGGCAGTCAGCCATTCGCGGCCCTTGAGCATGCCGTTCCAGTAGAACCACGGCAGCAGCGTCGCCTTGAGCCACCACGCCGAACGACGCGGCACGGTGGGGTCGAGGGGAAAGGTCGGCAGCAACTTACCGGCATAGCCAAATTCGGCGAGGATGACCTTGCCCTTCTCCACCGTCAGCGGGCAGGAACCGTAGCCGTCGTATTTGAGCGGCAGCGGCTGTTGCTTGCGCAGGGCCAGCAGGTTTTCGGCGACCACCACGATCTGCTTGCGCACGGCGGCGGCGGTTTTGGCGTTGCTGGTGGAGCAGATATCACCGAGGCCGAAAACCTCGGGGTAACGCACGTGTTGCAGCGTGTGCAGGTGCACTTCGCACCAGCCGGCGGCGTCGGCCAAAGGGCTTTGCTGGATGAAATCCGGGGCTACTTGCGGCGGCACGACGTGCAACAGGTCGAAGGTTTTTTCTTCAACGGTGACCGTGCCGGCCGCGTCCTTGACCTCGAACCACGCGGTTTTCGCCGGGCCATCGACCTTGATCAGATTGGAAGTGAAGGCCAGCCGCGCGTTGTACTTTTCGATGTACTTCATCAGCGGCGGCACGAACGTCGGCACGCCGAACAGCGCGGCGCCGGCGAGGTTGAACTCGACGTCGATGGTGCTGAGCACACCGCTTTTAAGCCAGTGATCGCAAGACAGGTACAACGCCTTTTGCGGCGCCCCGGCACATTTGATCGGGATTGGCGGCTGGGTGAAGATCGCCTTGCCACCGCGCAGATTCTTGACCAGTTCCCAGGTGTAGGCCGCGTGTTGATAACTGTAGTTGGAAGTCACGCCGTGTTGGCCGAGGGACTCCTGCAAACCTTCGATCTTCTCCCAGGCCAGGCGCAGGCCGGGGCAGACGATGAGGTGTTGATAGCCGACGGTGCGACCGTCGTCGAGGGTCAGGTGCTTGTTGTCGGCGGCAATTTCAGTAACAGCCGCTTGCAGCCAGGTGGCTTGACGCGGCATGACGCTGGCCATTGGGCGCACGGTGTCTTGCAGGTTGTAGGCGCCACCACCGACCAAGGTCCAGGCCGGCTGATAGAAATGCTGGGGATTGGGTTCGATAACGGTGATGTGCAACGACGGATCGCGCTTGAGCAGGCTGGCGACAACACCAATCCCTGCCGTGCCGCCGCCTATTACCACGATGTCTGCACTGATGGTTGGGCCCCAGTGTTGATCGTTCATTGGTTGTTCCCTATTTACTGCTGCACGCATTTAGTCGGGTCAGGCCCAGCTTTTTAATACCGCCCCGCAATACAGGCCGGACAGGGTCTTCATCACCTGGATGACTTCGTGGCTGGCCAGCCCATAGAAAATGTATTTGCCTTCACGCCGAGTCGCGACCAGGCCCTCGTCGCGCAAGATGCCCAGCTGTTGGGACAGTGTGGGCTGGCGCACGCCGGTCATGGTTTCCAGTTCGCCCACATTGCGTTCGCCCTGGGTCAATTGACAGAGAATCAGCAAGCGATCCTCATTGGCCAAAGCCTTGAGCAACGCACAAGCTTTGGAGGCCGATGCCCGCAGTTGGGCGACTTCACCTTCGGTCAGACTGGATTGCATTTGCAGGATGCCTTCGACGTCACTTAAGCTGCAGACATTATGTGTAAACATAAAGTGTTGCAACCGGTTACTGTCTTCCCACTCCTTTCACAGGTTCGTGTCCCATGCCCGCGCTGATTGAAGCCTTCCTCGACCCCGCCTCGTCCACCTACAGCTACGTGATCTACGAGCAGGCTGGCGGGCAATGCGCGATCGTCGACCCGGTGCTCGATTACGACCCGGCGGCCGGGCGCACCACCACGGCCCAGGCTGATCGCGTAATTGCGTTCGTGCGCGAACACCAATTACAGGTGCAATGGCTGCTGGAAACCCACGCCCACGCCGATCACCTCTCCGCCGCACCGTACCTGCGTCGCGAGCTGGGCGGGAAGATTGCGATCGGGCAGTCGATCAGCAAGGTGCAGGGCGTATTCAAGACCCTGTTCAACCTGGAGCCGGAATTTTGTGTGGATGGCTCGCAGTTCGATCACCTGTTCGCCCCGAACGAATCGTTCATGATCGGCAACCTCAAGGCCACCGCGCTGCATGTACCCGGCCACACCCCGGCGGACATGGCGTATTTGATCGACGGGGATGTGATTCTGGTGGGCGATACGCTGTTCATGCCGGATGTCGGCACGGCGCGTTGCGATTTTCCGGGGGGCAATGCGAACCAGTTGTTTGCTTCGATTCAGAAGCTGCTGGCCTTCCCTGCCGGTGTTCGGCTTTACGTTTGCCACGATTACCCGCCTGAGGGCCGTGAGCCTGAGTGCCAGACCACCGTGGGTGAGCAGCGCAAAAGCAACATTCATGTGCATGACGGCATTGATGAAGCGGCGTTCGTGGCCATGCGTACGCAGCGCGATGCCGGGTTGGGCATGCCGAATTTGCTGCTGCCGGCGATTCAGGTGAACGTGCGGGCGGGGAATATGCCGCCGGCGGAGGAAAACGGCGTCACCTACCTGAAGATCCCGATCAACAAACTCTAACGCTTGATCGTTCCCACGCTCCGCGTGGGAATGCCGCCAGGGACGCTCCGCGTTCCGCTTCGGATGTGACGCAGAGCGTCACGGGATGCATTCCCACGCGGAGCGTGGGAACGATCAGTGGACGCCTTCAGGCGAGGGTCAACCCATTCGCCGGCAATGGCAGCGCGGTTTTGTAGCGCACTTGCTTGAGCGCAAAGCTCGAACGAATGTTGGCAACCCCGGGCACTTTGGTGAGGAAATCCATCATGAAGCGCTCCAGCGACTGAATCGTCGGCACCAACACCCGGATCAGATAATCCGGATCCCCCGCCATCAAGTAGCATTCCATCACTTCCGGGCGATCGGAAATCGCCTCTTCGAAATGCGCCAGCGCCTCCTCCACCTGCTTCTCAAGGCTGACGTGAATGAACACATTCACATGCAGCCCCAGCAGGTCGGCATCCAGCAGGGTCACTTGCTCGCGAATTACCCCCAGTTCTTCCATCGCCTTGACCCGGTTGAAACACGGCGTCGGCGACAGGTTCACCGAACGGGCGAGGTCAGCGTTGGTGATGCGGGCGTTCTCCTGAAGACTATTGAGAATGCCGATATCGGTACGGTCCAGTTTGCGCATGAGACAAAACCACCTGTTATTTTTGTTTAGGCAGATTTTTTATCCTCAAATGACTGCCAACGCAACGAAACACAGAGAAATATTCTCCTGCGCCGGGCCTATGATGTTTGTAGGACAAGATTTCCATTAACCGTGGAATGACCGTCAGCTCACTACAAAAAATTCACAAGATCGAGCGTAGAAGCCATGAACCAAGCGTACGAACCGCTGCGCCTGCACGTTCCCGAACCTTCGGGCCGTCCCGGCTGCAAGACCGACTTCTCCTACCTGCATCTGACTGACGCAGGTCTGGTGCGCAAACCCCCAATCGACGTAGAACCGGCCGACACCGCTGATCTGGCCAAGGGCTTGATTCGTGTGCTCGACGACCAGGGCAACGCACTGGGTCCATGGGCCGAAGGCGTGCCGTCCGAGATCCTGCGTAAAGGCATGCGCGCCATGCTCAAGACGCGGATTTTCGACAACCGCATGGTGGTCGCCCAGCGTCAGAAAAAAATGTCGTTCTACATGCAAAGCCTTGGCGAAGAAGCCATCGGCAGCGCCCAGGCCCTGGCCTTGAACATCGACGACATGTGCTTCCCCACCTACCGTCAGCAAAGCATCCTGATGGCCCGCGAAGTGCCGCTGGTGGACCTGATCTGCCAACTGCTGTCCAACGAGCGCGATCCGCTCAAGGGCCGGCAGCTGCCGATCATGTACTCGGTACGCGATCACGGTTTCTTCACCATTTCCGGCAACCTCGCCACCCAATTCGTACAAGGTGTGGGCTGGGGCATGGCGTCGGCGATCAAGGGCGACACCAAAATCGCTTCGGCCTGGATCGGCGACGGCGCCACTGCTGAATCGGACTTCCACACCGCCCTCACCTTCGCCCACGTTTACCGCGCGCCGGTGATCCTCAACGTGGTCAACAACCAGTGGGCGATCTCGACGTTCCAGGCGATTGCCGGTGGTGAAGCCACCACGTTCGCCGGTCGTGGCGTCGGTTGCGGGATTGCCTCCCTGCGGGTCGATGGCAACGATTTCGTCGCGGTCTACGCCGCCTCTGCCTGGGCCGCCGAACGGGCGCGCCGCAACCTCGGGCCGACCATGATCGAATGGGTCACCTACCGCGCCGGCCCGCACTCCACCTCCGATGATCCTTCGAAATACCGTCCCGCCGATGACTGGAGCCACTTCCCGTTGGGCGATCCGATCGCGCGCCTCAAGCAGCACCTGATCAAGATCGGCCAGTGGTCCGAAGAGGAACACAGCGCCGTCAGCGCCGAACTGGAAGCCGAAGTGATTGCCGCGCAGAAAGAAGCCGAAACGTACGGCACCCTCGCCGGTGGCCAGACGCCAAGCGCCGCGACCATGTTCGAAGACGTCTACAAAGAGATGCCGGAGCACTTGAAGCGCCAGCGTCAAGAGTTGGGGATCTGACATGAACGACCACAACAACCATATTGAGCTGGAAACCGCCATGACCACGACCACCATGACCATGATCCAGGCCCTGCGCTCGGCCATGGACGTGATGCTTGAGCGCGACGACAACGTCGTGGTGTTCGGCCAGGACGTGGGCTACTTCGGCGGCGTGTTCCGTTGCACCGAAGGCTTGCAGAGCAAGTACGGCACCTCCCGGGTGTTCGATGCGCCGATTTCCGAAAGCGGCATCGTCGGCGTTGCGGTGGGCATGGGCGCCTACGGTCTGCGGCCGGTGGCCGAGATTCAGTTCGCCGACTACGTGTACCCGGCGTCCGACCAGATCATTTCGGAAGCGGCGCGCCTGCGTTATCGCTCGGCCGGCGAGTTCACCGCGCCGATGACCCTGCGCATGCCTTGCGGCGGCGGCATTTACGGCGGCCAGACCCACAGCCAGAGCATCGAGGCGATGTTCACCCAAGTCTGCGGCCTGCGCACAGTCATGCCGTCCAACCCGTATGACGCCAAAGGCTTGCTGATCGCCTCCATCGAAAACGATGACCCGGTGATCTTCCTTGAGCCGAAACGCCTGTACAACGGCCCGTTCGATGGCCACCACGACCGTCCGGTCACCCCGTGGTCGAAACACCCGGCCGCACAAGTACCGGACGGCTACTACACCGTGCCGCTGGACGTCGCCGCCATCGCCCGTCCGGGCAAGGAAGTCACGATCCTGACCTACGGCACCACGGTTTACGTGTCGCAAGTCGCCGCTGAAGAAAGCGGTGTCGACGCTGAAGTTATCGATCTACGCAGCCTGTGGCCGCTGGACCTGGAAACCATCGTCAAATCCGTGAAGAAAACCGGTCGCTGCGTGATCGTTCACGAAGCCACCCGCACCTGCGGTTTCGGCGCGGAATTGGTCGCGTTGGTGCAAGAGCATTGCTTCCACTACCTGGAAGCGCCGATCGAACGCGTCACCGGTTGGGACACCCCCTACCCGCACGCGCAAGAGTGGGCGTATTTCCCAGGGCCGTCCCGAGTGGGCGCGGCGTTGAAACGGGTTATGGAGGTCTGAATGGGCACGCACGTTATTAAAATGCCGGACATTGGTGAAGGCATTGCAGAAGTTGAGTTGTCGGTGTGGCACGTCAAGGTTGGCGACATGGTCGTCGAAGACCAGGTGCTGGCCGATGTCATGACCGATAAGGCGATGGTCGATATTCCGTCGCCGGTGCATGGCAAGGTGATTTCCCTGGGCGGCCAGCCGGGCGAAGTCATGGCGGTTGGCAGCATTTTGATCAGCATTGAAGTGGAAGGCGCGGGTAACTATAAAGAGTCCGCGCAGCCGGCAGCCGTTGCCGTTAAAGAAGCACCGGTTGCAGCGGCGCCAAAGGTTGAAGCCGAAAGCAAACCGGTGGCGGCGCCGCGTCCTGCGGTCGCGTGCCAGGGCCCGATGGTCGCCCGTGAAGCCGATGAACGCCCGCTGGCCTCCCCGGCCGTGCGTAAACATGCGCTGGATCTCGGCATTCAGTTGCGCCTGGTGCGTGGCACTGGCCCGGCCGGTCGCGTATTGCACGAAGACCTCGACGCTTATCTGGCCCAGGGTCAGTCGAATGCCTCGGCACCGGTTGCCGCCGCTTACGCCCAGCGTAACGACGAAGAGCAAATCCCGGTGATCGGCATGCGCCGCAAGATCGCCCAGCGCATGCAGGACGCCACCCAGCGCGCTGCCCACTTCAGTTATGTCGAGGAAATCGATGTCACCGCCGTGGAAGAACTGCGCGCGCACTTGAACGAAAAACACGGTGCGACTCGCGGCAAGTTGACCTTGCTGCCGTTCCTGGTCCGTGCCCTGGTCGTTGCCCTGCGCGACTTCCCGCAGATCAACGCCCGTTACGACGATGAAGCCCAGGTCATCACCCGCCTCGGCGCGGTGCATGTCGGCGTCGCCACCCAGAGCGATATCGGTTTGATGGTGCCCGTGGTGCGTCACGCCGAAGCCCGCAGCCTGTGGGACAGCGCGTCGGAAATCTCGCGTTTGGCCACCGCTGCACGCAATGGCAAGGCCAGCCGCGATGAACTGTCCGGCTCGACCATCACCCTGACCAGCCTCGGCGCGTTGGGCGGCATTGTCAGCACGCCGGTGCTGAACCTGCCGGAAGTGGCGATCGTCGGCGTGAACAAAATCGTCGAACGCCCGATGGTGGTCAACGGCCAGATCGTGATTCGCAAGATGATGAACCTCTCCAGCTCCTTCGATCACCGGGTGGTCGATGGCATGGACGCGGCGCAATTCATCCAGGCCATTCGTGGCCTGCTCGAACAACCCGCCACCCTGTTTGTGGAGTAGGAAATGCAAAATTTGAACACCACGCTGCTGATCATCGGCGGCGGCCCTGGCGGTTACGTGACAGCGATCCGTGCCGGCCAGTTGGGCATTTCGACCATTCTGGTGGAAGGTGAATCGTTGGGCGGTACTTGCCTGAACATCGGCTGCATTCCGTCGAAGGCGCTGATTCACGTCGCCGAGCAGTTTCACCAGACCCAACACCACAGCCAGCATTCGGCTCTGGGTATCAGCGTTTCGGCGCCGACCCTCGACATCACGAAAAGCGTCGAGTGGAAGGACGGCATCGTTGATCGCCTGACCACTGGCGTGTCGGCGCTGCTTAAAAAGCACAAAATCCAGGTCATCCAGGGTTGGGCCAAGGTCATCGACGGCAAGACCGTTGAAGTCGGCGACACGCGGATCCAGTGCGAACACCTGGTGCTGGCCACCGGCTCCAAGAGCGTGAACCTGCCGATGCTGCCGATTGGCGGGCCGATCATCTCCTCCACCGAAGCCCTGGCGCCGAAGTCCGTGCCTAAACGGCTGATCGTGGTCGGTGGCGGTTACATCGGTCTGGAGTTGGGGATTGCCTATCGCAAGCTCGGCGCCGAGGTCAGTGTGGTCGAGGCCCAGGATCGTATCCTGCCGGCCTACGACGCCGAACTGACGCACCCGGTGCACGAGGCGCTGAAGCACCTTGGCGTGAAGCTTTACTTGAAGCACAGCGTGCAAGGTTTTGATTCGGCTAGTAATACGCTGCAAGTGCTTGATCCGAATGGCGACGTTTTGAATCTTGAAACTGATCAGGTATTGGTGGCCGTCGGTCGCAAGCCGAACACTCAGGGCTGGAACCTGGAAGCGCTGAATCTGGCGATGAACGGTTCGGCGATCAAGATCGACAACCGCTGCCAGACCAGCATGCGCAACGTCTACGCCATCGGCGACCTGAGCGGCGAACCGATGCTCGCGCACCGGGCCATGGCCCAGGGCGAGATGGTGGCTGAGCTGATCAGCGGCAAATCCCGCGAATTCAACCCGACGGCCATCGCTGCCGTGTGCTTTACCGACCCGGAACTGGTGGTGGTCGGCAAGACGCCGATTGAAGCCGAAGCGGCCGGTCTGGACTGCATCGTTTCCAGCTTCCCGTTCGCCGCCAATGGCCGGGCGATGACCCTGGAGTCGAAAACCGGCTTCGTGCGGGTGGTCGCTCGTCGGGACAATCACCTGATTGTCGGCTGGCAAGCGGTGGGCGTGGGCGTTTCGGAATTGTCGACCGCGTTCGGCCAAAGCCTGGAAATGGGCGCGCGGCTGGAAGACATCGCCGGCACCATCCATGCGCATCCGACGCTGGGCGAAGCGGTGCAGGAAGCGGCGTTGCGGGCGCTTGGGCACGCGCTGCACCTCTGACTGATCGTTCCCACGCTAACTGATCGTTCCCACGCTCCGCGTGGGAATGCAGCCCGGGACGCTCCGCGTCCCAAAGCGGACGCGGAGCGTCCGTTGAGGCATTCCCACGCGGAGCGTGGGAACGATCAGCGCGCGGGGAACGATCAAAGGAATGCATTCCAGGCTGCGAAACCGGCCCGGAATGAAGTATTGTTGTCCCCATCCAAAAAAACGTCAGAAGCCTTGAACCGTTTCGGCGGTTGTTCAGTGATAGAGGGTGTCATGGGTAACGAGAGCATCAATTGGGACAAGCTGGGTTTTGACTACATCAAGACCGACAAACGCTATCTGTCGTACTGGCGCAATGGCGAGTGGGACGCAGGCACCCTGACCGAAGATAACGTGCTGCACATCAGCGAAGGCTCGACTGCCCTTCACTATGGCCAGCAATGCTTCGAAGGCATGAAGGCTTATCGTTGCAAGGACGGCTCGATCAACCTGTTCCGCCCGGACCAGAACGCCCTGCGCATGCAACGCAGCTGCGCACGCCTGCTGATGCCGTTTGTGGAAACCGAGCAGTTCATCGAAGCCTGCAAAGCCGTGGTTCGCGCCAACGAGCGTTTCATCCCGCCTTACGGCACTGGCGGCGCGCTGTACCTGCGTCCGTTCGTGATCGGCGTGGGTGACAACATCGGCGTGCGTACCGCCCCTGAGTTCATCTTCTCGATCTTCGCGATTCCGGTCGGCGCTTACTTCAAGGGCGGCCTGACTCCGCACAACTTCCTGATCTCCAGCTACGACCGCGCCGCCCCACAAGGCACCGGTGCGGCCAAGGTCGGTGGCAACTATGCCGCCAGCCTGATGCCCGGCTCCCAAGCCAAGAAGGCGCACTTCGCTGACTGCATCTACCTGGACCCGATGACCCACACCAAAATCGAGGAAGTCGGTTCGGCCAACTTCTTCGGGATCACCCACGACAACAAGTTCGTGACCCCGAACTCGCCGTCGGTCCTGCCAGGCATCACCCGCCTGTCGTTGATCGAACTGGCAAAATCGCGTCTGGGTCTGGAAGTGATCGAAGGCGATGTGCTGATCGACAAACTGTCGGACTTCAAGGAAGCCGGCGCCTGCGGCACCGCTGCCGTAATCACCCCGATCGGCGGCATCAGCTACAACGACCACCTGCACGTGTTCCACAGCGAAACCGAAGTCGGCCCGGTCACCCAGAAGCTCTACAAAGAGCTGACCGGCGTACAGACCGGCGACATCGAAGCGCCAGCGGGCTGGATCGTCAAGGTTTGACCTGACGTCCGTTGCACAAAAGCCCCCCATCGAGTGATCGATGTGGGGCTTTTTGATCTTCAGCGCTTCATGCCAATCCGTTTCCCCTGCCTCCCGGCAATCCCGCTCGCCTGCCCGTCCTGCTGCTTACCCGTGCGCGCCTGGGTGATCAACCCCGGAATCAACACGCCTTCGGGCAGGTTCTTCCAGAACCGCGCTGGCAAATGCCCTTGCATGACCTTCGGGTTCAACCGCGCCGGGTTGAAGATGTGGCTGTAGTAGGTCAGCCACATATCGCCGTGGGGATCGTCGACGTTCTGCGCCAGTTGTTGCCATTCAACCGGGCATTGGCGTTGGTGGATCAACTGCTCGCCATCGTAATAGACGCCGTCGCGGGGTGTGGCGATCAACCAGCGGTGGCGGCCCATGCGCCCGACAAAGTGCTCGCTGGCGCTGTGCAGGATGTCGTGGGCCGGTTCATGCCACGCCACGTATTGCGGGCCTTCGGCATGCTTGGGCCGCTCGACGAACCGCACAAACGCATGCAAATGATGGGCTTCGCGCTGCACCTGCTTGATCCGCCGCTGCAGCTCACTGCCGAGCTTGTCACCGGCCAGCATCGCCGTGCGATCACCATGACTGACCCGCCACAACACCTCATAGAGCAGGCTCCAGCGCTGATCGCCACGATAACGGGCGGCGCTCTCCAGGATGCCGAGCAAGGCCAATGGAATACGCGCCTGAAACGGGCCATTGCCAGCGGGCGGCGCATCGTCGCTGGCAAACAGGTCGGTGACGCCTTCCGACGCCCAGCTGACCAGGCTCGGATCGATCTCATGGCTGAGCAACCACCGCGCCTGTTGCCGCCAGGTGTCGAACAGGTCGTCACAGTCCAGGCTGATCATCCCCACAACCCCATTTGTTGCGGTTGCGGCCGGTCCCGCAGTTGCTGATAGAGCAAATGGCTGGTGACTTCCGCCTGCTGGGGGTGGTAATCGCTGGTGATAAAGAACGGCTTGGCCTTGGCCAGCACGCAACGCATGCGCGCCAGGTCTTCATAGCGTATGCGCCGTTGTTGGCGCAGCTCCACCAGACGTTCGGTGGTGCGCAGGCCAATCCCTGGAATCCGCGCGATCAACGAAGCCTCAGCGCGATTGAGGTCCAGGGGAAACACGTCGCGATTCTCCAGCGCCCAGGCCAGTTTCGGGTCGATGTCCAGGGCCAGATCCCCCGGTCCCTTGAACAACTCGCCAGCGGTGAAGCCGTAGCTGCGCAGCAGAAAATCGGCCTGATACAAACGGTGTTCGCGCATCAGCGGCGGCGCCGCCAGGGGCACACTTTTCGGGCTGTTGGGGATCGGGCTGAACGCCGAGTAATAGACCCGCCGCAGGCGATAGCTGCCATACAGCGCCTGGGCGCTGTGGAGGATGGTGCTGTCATCGGTGTCATCGGCGCCGACGATCATCTGCGTGCTCTGCCCGGCCGGGGCGAATTTCGGTGACCGAGGTTCATTGAGCACGGTTTGCTCGCCGGTGTAGATGGTCTGCATCGCCTGCTTGATCGAGCCCAGTTGCTTTTCCGGGGCCAGGGTTTGCAGGCTGAGGTCGGTCGGCAGTTCGATATTGACGCTCAACCGGTCGGCATAGCGCCCTGCTTCGGCAATCAGCGCCGGATCGGCTTCGGGAATGGTCTTGAGGTGGATATAGCCGCGAAACTCATGTTCTTCGCGCAACAGCCTGGCCACGCGGATCAGTTGTTCCATGGTGTAGTCGGCCGAGCGGATGATCCCCGAACTGAGAAACAAGCCGCTGACGCAGTTGCGACGGTAGAAATCCAGGGTCAACGTCACCACTTCTTCCGGACTGAATCGCGCCCGAGGCACATCGCTGGAACGGCGATTGACGCAATACTGGCAGTCGTAGAGGCAGAAGTTGGTCAGCAGAATCTTCAGCAACGAAACACACCGCCCGTCCGGCGTATAGCTGTGGCAAATCCCCATGCCATCGGTGGAACCCAGCCCGCTTTTGCCTTCGGAGCTGCGCTTGGGCGCGCCACTGCTGGCGCAGGACGCGTCGTACTTGGCGGCGTCGGCGAGAATGCTGAGCTTGTCGATGAGTTCCATGGGGCACGCCTTATACTGTTCGGATATACAGTATAGCTTCGCCCTGCGACGCACAACCCGCAGATGCACCCCTCGTCGGATCAGAGGAAATCGGCGCCCGCCTCAATTCATTACTAAACTTGCGGCGTGCAACCGCCATCGACAGGTATCGACAAACCATGGGCAAATTCTGGCGCAAGTATCTGGCCTTGCTGGACACCGACTTCACCACGCAGGTGTTCGACAACATCAAGAACCTGCTGGTCTGCGCTTTACTGTTTGCGGCGGGCACCAATGCGTTGCACAGCGAACATCACCCGTACATGGGGCTGCTCACCTCGGACGTCGCGGGCTGGGCGCTGATCGCGGTCTCTGCGCTACTGATGCTGCTCAGCGTCAGCGACGGCTTGCGTCGCTTGTCACGACTGCCCTATCACGCGGCGTTCCAAGTGATTCTGTTTTTGATCTACCTGGTGCTGGCGGTGCGGGTGGTGGAGTACGTCTGGGATTTCCGGGCGTAGGAAAGATCGGCCGGTAACACCAGATCAAACCGCACCCCCATCTCCTTGCGCCCCGCCGCCGTCAATGCCAACGCCCGACTGTCCAGGCCTTGGGTCACCCATTTACGCTTGATCGCCACCTGCAACAACGCCGCCCCGAGCGAACCACCCAGATGCGGCCGACGCATGCTCCAGTCCAGGCACGGGCAGGCAAAGCGACGACGCATCGTGCTCAAGTCTTTGACTTCGATGCCCAAGCCTTCAAACAACGCCTCACCGCTGTCACTCAGCTGATAAACCTGCTCGTCAGTCTCCAGCAACCACCCCGCCTCAATCATCCGGTCATGCAGCAACACCGCCAGGGTGCCGGCCATGTGGTCGTAGCAGGTGCGGGCGAATTGCAGGCGATCAGGGGTGCGCGAATTGAAAGTGGGCGCGGCGTTCTGGCCGATCACCATCAAGGCTTCCAGCGCCTGGGCCACGCGTTTGTCGGCGAGGCTGTAATACCGATGGCGGCCCTGGACGTGCAGCCGCACCAGCGCCGATTCCTTGAGCTTGGCCAAATGCGCACTGGCCGTGGAGGCGCTGACCTCGGCAATCGCCGCCAGCTCGGTGCTGGTGCGGGCGTGGCCGTCCATCAGCGAACAGAGGATCTTTGTCCGGGCCGGCTCCGCAATCGCGGCGGCAACCTGAGAGACGCCGATGTCGTGCTGTTCAACGTTCATATTTCGCTCCCGGACGAATCAAGGCCGTTGTGAACTGGAGATAGTAGCAACACTTTCCCCACCACAAACAAGGCTGCGACCCATGGACCCGATCATCGCTGCGACTCATGCCGATCCTTATCCCTATTACGCGCAATTGCGTGCAGAGGGCGGGCTGGTTTTTCATCAAGGACTGAAGTTATGGGTCGCCAGCAGTGCCGCGACCGTGGCGGCGGTGTTGGCGCATCCTACTTGCCATGTGCGCCCGGCCGGTGAGCCAGTGCCCAAGACGATTGTTGACGGTTTGGCCGGCGAAGTATTTGGGCGGTTGATGCGGATGAATGAAGGTGAACGGCAGCGCTGTCCCCGGGCGGCGATTGAGCCGGGGTTGGCGTTGATCGACCCTGTCGAAATACAAGGGTTGGTCAGTGCACGGTTGATCACCCCGGACGCCGAGGGCTTATCAAAAGCCATGTTTTATGGCCCGGTGTGCGTGGTCGCGACGTTGCTCGGGTTCTCCCCCGCCCAGACCCGAGAGGTCAACGAATTGACCGCTGACTTCGTGGCCTGTCTGTCGCCGCTGAGCACTCGTCTTCAACTGGACCGCGCTCACGAGGCGGCTGAGCAATTGCGGGGGCATTTCTTCGAATTGCTGGATGACCCGGACGTGCACAGCCCTGTGTTAAATGGCATCAAGCAACGCTTCGCTTCTTCGGACAACGAAATGCTGATCGCCAACCTGATCGGCCTGTGCTCGCAAACCTATGAGGCCACGGCCGGGTTGATTGGCAATGCGCTGGTGGCATTGATTCGCGCTCCGCTGTTGCTGCGCGATGTTGACTCGTTCCTGGCCGAAGTCCAACGCCTCGACCCCTCAGTCCAGAACACCCGCCGCTTCGTCGTCGCGCCTTGCGTAATCGACGGTATCAACCTGAACCCCGGCGACACCATTCTGGTGCTGCTGGCCTCGGCCAATCGCGATCCGCAGCTCAACGAGCAACCCGATACATTCATCGTCGACCGCCCAAACCGTCGCAGCTTCACCTTCGGCGCGGGCCGCCATCAATGTCCGGGGCAGACATTGGCGTTGAGCATTGCCAGCGCCACATTGAGGCAAATCCTGGCGATAAATCCTGCGCTGGACGGTTTGACCTGGCACTACCGCCCGTCCCTGAATGGTCGGATTCCACTGTTGACCGAAGCCCAAGCCTGATCACTCAGGCGACGCGGTATTCCACCGTCAGGTGCGACAACTCATGAACAGGCGCCAAACGCTCGCGAATGGCATCTGCACTGACACTGGCCGCCGCCACCACGCTGACGATCGCCGCCCGGGCGTCAGGCCCGACCTGCCAGACGTGCAGGTCGCTGATGGTCACGTCGCCGGGGGTTTCCAGCAGTTCGCGGATTTCTCCGGCCACGTGTTCGTCGGTGGCATCGAGCAGCACGGCGGCGCTGTCGCGCATCAGGCCGTAGGCCCATTTCGCGATGACGACGGCGCCGACGATGCCCATGACCGGATCGAGCCAGACCCAACCCAGATAGCGGCCGGCCAGCAACGCGGCGATGGCGAGGACCGAGGTCAAGGCATCGGCCAGCACGTGGACGTAGGCGGAACGCAGGTTGTTATCGTGATGATGACCGTGGTCGTGGCTGTGCCCGTGATCATGGCCGTGATGCCCATGATTGCCCGCCAGCAGGAAGGCACTGACGACGTTCACCGCCAGCCCCACCACGGCAATGATCGTCGCCTCGGTGAAGGCCACGGTGGTGGGTTGAAACAGACGCAGGATGGACTCGCCAGCAATGCCCAGCGACACCAGCCCCAGCACCATGGCCGAGGCAAACCCAGCCAGGTCGCCGACCTTGCCGGTGCCGAAACTGAAGCGCGCATTACTCGCGTGGCGCCGGGCAAACCCGTAAGCCGCCGCCGCGATGCCCAGGGCCACCGCATGGGTGGCCATGTGAAAACCATCGGCCAGCAACGCCATTGAACCGGTGATATAACCGGCGGCGATTTCGCCAATCATCATCACGAACGTCAACGCCACCACCCACAACGTGCGGCGGCCGTTTTCATCGTGGGAGGCGCCGAGGAACATGTGATCGTGCGTAAAACGAGAAGCCTGGGGTGTCAGTGTCATGGTAATCGACCCTACTTCGAATAACGGCGGATGGCTTGCAGCAACTCTTCCACGCCCTGGGCGCGCTCTTCGTTGCTGAGGTCGGGATGGGCCACGTGCTCACGGGCGTGGGCGTCGATGAACTGGTCCATCAAACCATTGACCGCGCCACGGATCGCCGCCACCAGATGCAGGGTCTTGGCGCAATCGGCATCGGATTCCAAGGCCTTCTCCACCGCTTGCACCTGCCCGGCAATGCGCCGGACGCGATTGAGCAGATCATCCTTGTGTTCGTGAATGTGCGACATACCTATACCCCATACCCCTATGTGGCGCGCATAGTCTCTGGAATAGCCCAGGGCGGCAAGGATTTATTCAAGGTTTTTCTGGTGGCCTGACGAACAACGCGATCTTTTGATCTTCATTCGCCAAACCATGAGAGATCCTCCGCCGAAAACGAGAAAAGCCCTGCAAGCGTAAACCTGCAGGGCTTCTCGGTCAGGCTGACCATCTCATTAAACCCGCCCTCCCATAGCACCGGGATGGCGGGTCTTGTCATCTCAAATCACAGCCAATCAATCATCCCGCGTCAAAACTTCCAACAACTCAATCTCAAAAACCAGATTCGAATTCGGCGTAATCGCGCCCATCGTCCGTTCGCCATAGGCTAAATGCGCCGGCACCAGCAGCTTGCGCTTGCCACCGACCTGCATGCCCACAATCCCCTGGTCCCAGCCTTTAATAACCCGACCCGTCCCGATCACACACTGAAAAGGCTTGCCACGGCTATAGGAAGAATCGAACTCGGTGCCGTCTTCCAGCCATCCGCGATATTGCGTGGTGATCAGTGCGCCTTTGACCGCTGCTTTGCCGTCGCCCAGTTCAAGGTCGATTACCTGAAGCTCATCATTCATTACATGCACTCGTCTGTTGTCTCCCCCGGAGGGACTTAATGGCCGCCGTTTTCCCAGAATCGCGGGCAATTGGCAACTGTTCGGCGCGGTTTAGCTCTATTTCCGACCGTAACCCTGAACTAAGCTAAGCACCATCAACCCCACGGTTAAAACACCCGATGATGGCCATCCCTGAATGAGTGTCCTCTGGATCTGCGCTGCCATCGGCTTAGTGATGCTTGCCGTGCTGATTGTGCTGGTCTGCCGCCAGTCTGTCCTGCGACGGCAGTTGGAGGAATGCCGCGCGCTGATCGCCAGCCTGTCCACGGCGAAAAATATTCACCTGGACGGTGACGCCGAACGCTTCAAACGCAGCCAGTACTTCGCCCGCATCGGCACCTGGGACTGGGACGTGGACACGGACACGCTGTATTGGTCGGACGCGATCTACGGCATGTTCGGGTTCAAGACCGGTGAAGTCACGCCCTCCTACGCCTTGTTCTGTTCCTGCGTACACCCGGACGACCGGGCCAAGGTCCGCGCCGGCGAGTTGCGTTGCCTGGAAACCGGCGAAAACCATGACGAGGAATACCGCGTGGTCTGGCCCGACGGCACCATCCGCTGGCTGCGCGAGACTGGCAATGTGGTGAAAAACGATCACGACACCACGATCAAAATGATGGGTGTGGTCCGCGACATCACCGAAGAAAAAGCCTCCGCCAGCTACCTGCAACACTTGGCCTATTACGACCCGCTGACTGGCCTGCCCAATCGCCTGGTGCTTGAAGAACGCCTGTCTAAAGCGCTGGAACAGGCGCGCATCAGCGCGACACGGGTGGCGCTGGTGTTTGTCGACCTCAATGGTTTCAAGGCGATCAACGACCATTACGGGCATGCGGCCGGCGACCGGGTACTGGTCACCACCGCCACGCGGCTCAAACGCATCCTGCGCTCAACCGACACCGTGGCCCGGATTGGCGGCGACGAATTCGTGGTGATCCTCCAGGGCCTGCCGCCCGGCATTAATCTGCAAGACGAAGCGCGCAGCATCTGCCAGAAAATCTTCGTCGAACTCTCACCGCCGGTGACGATTGGCAATGATCAGCGCCACATTGGCACCAGCCTGGGCGTCGCGGTGTTCCCGGACCATGCGCCGAGCATGGACCGGTTGATTCACATTGCAGATTTGGCGATGTATGAGGCCAAGCGCAGTGGGAATAATCAGTATCGGTTGGGCATCCAGGCGTTGAGTCCTAGTTAGTGACGGACGAACTAACGCTCCACCGGCGTAACATCCACGATCGTCCCGCTGGTAATCAACACCATCATGTACTTGTCATTGATCTGCACCCACTGCGCGTCAGACGCCGGCGCCTTCAGACCTTTGGCCTTCCAGTTCTTCACGGCTTTTTCGCTGCGCTGATAGACCTCCGGCGCACGGTCGCCTTTCACCAGGCTGCGGGCGTTGTTGGCGCCGGGCTGGACGGTTTTCTGCGCTGTTTCGGCGGCCTGGACGATAGGACTGATTGCGGCAATACCGGCGACAAGGGCGAGGCTGGCGATAAGGGTTTTGCTGTTCATCGGTGAACCTCTTGGGATGTCGTGACTACTGAGTTCCGACTGCGCTCGTGGCGAATCATTCCTTACTGTAGCGATGATTCTGCAACTGACTGTACTGGAGGTGTCGCGCCGGCTCGGCGTAGGCTACGAAAAAGCCAGCAGGATTCGCCATGCACGTCGCCATTCTGACCTTCGATGGTTTCAACGAACTGGACTCCCTGATCGCCTACGGCATGCTCAGCCGGATTTCGCTGTTGGGGGATCAGGACTGGCGGGTGAGTATCGCCTCGCCAACACCGCGTGTGACGTCGATGAACGGTTTGACCATCGATGCGCACATCGATCTGCAGCAAGCCTGCACAGCCGATGCGGTGTTGATCGGCAGTGGCCGCAAGACCCGCGAAGTGGCCGACAACCCGGAGATCATGGCGCAGTTGCAATTCGACCCGGCGCGGCAACTGCTTGGGGCGCAATGCTCCGGCACGTTCCTGCTGGCCAGGCTCGGGTTGCTCGGCGATGCCCCGGCCTGCACCGACGCGATCAGCAAGCCCTGGGTGCAAGCGGCCGGGGTCAATGTGGTCAATCAAGCGTTCTACGCCAATGGCAATATCGCCACGGCCGGTGGCTGTTTGGCGTCGCAATACTTGTCGGCGTGGTTTCTGGCCCGGCTCAAAGGCACGCAAGCCGCGCGGGAAGTGCTGCACAATTTCGCGCCGGTGGGCGAGAAAGACGACTATGTCGCGCGGGCGTTTGCGCACATCGAAGCGAACCTGTAGCGGCATAATCCACAATGTATTGATCCACTTCGCACATCAATACATGCCAACTATGCAATTAACATATCGATGCCTCTGCTCCACTATCCGCCCCAATAAGAACCGTGCGCCGCTCCCACGCAGCGCACGTCATAAAAGCGGTGGAGTACAGATCAATGACAGCCTCAATCCCTTCCGGGCGCTCCCGGGCCAGTGCGATTTTCCGGGTCACCTCGGGTAACTTCCTGGAACAGTTCGACTTCTTCCTTTTCGGCTTTTACGCCACGCAGATTGCTGCCGTGTTCTTCCCGGCCAGCAGCGAATTCGCCTCCCTGATGATGACCTTCGCGGTGTTCGGCGCCGGGTTCCTGATGCGCCCGCTCGGCGCCGTGGTGCTGGGTGCGTACATCGATGATGTGGGCCGGCGCAAAGGCTTGATCGTGACGTTGTCGATCATGGCCAGCGGGACGATCCTGATTGTGCTGGTGCCCGGTTACGAGACCATCGGGCTGTTCGCCCCCGCCATTGTGTTGATTGGCCGCTTGCTGCAAGGCTTCTCGGCCGGTGCGGAAATGGGCGGTGTCTCGGTGTACCTCTCGGAGATCGCCACGCCAGGCAACAAAGGCTTTTTCACCAGTTGGCAGTCGGCCAGCCAGCAAGTGGCGATCATCGTCGCCGCAGCGCTGGGCTATGGGCTGAACCAATGGATGGCGCCAACGATGATTGCCGATTGGGGCTGGCGGATTCCGTTCTTCGTCGGCTGCATGATCGTGCCGTTCATTTTCTTCCTGCGCCGCAACCTCGAAGAAACCGCCGAGTTCGCTGCGCGCAAACACCGCCCGAGCATGGGTGAAGTGTTCCGAACCTTGGCGCAGAACTGGGGGATCGTGCTCGGCGGGATGATGATGGTCGCCCTGACCACCACCGCGTTTTACCTGATCACCGTGTACGCCCCGACCTTCGGCAAAACCGTGTTGCACCTGAGCACGTCCGATGCGCTGCTGGTGACGTTGCTGGTCGGTGTTTCGAACTTTTTCTGGCTGCCGATTGGCGGGGCCTTGTCCGACCGCATCGGCCGGCGTCCGGTGCTGATCGCCATGGCGCTGCTGACCCTGGCGACGGCCTATCCGGCGCTGACCTATCTGGTGAACGCACCGAGCTTCCTCAACATGCTGCTGGTGTTGCTGTGGCTGTCGTTCATTTATGGCTTGTACAACGGCGCGATGATCGCCGCACTCACTGAGATCATGCCGGTGGAAGTGCGGGTCGCCGGGTTCTCCCTGGCGTACAGCCTGGCGACGGCGGTGTTTGGTGGGTTCACTCCAGCGATGTCGACCTTGCTGATCCAGTACACCGGCGACAAGGCCGCACCCGGTTACTGGATGAGTTTCGCGGCGCTCTGCGCCCTCTGCGCGACCTTGTTTCTCTATCGCCGCTCCACCGGCCGCCTGCAACCGGCCGTGTCCTGACCCACCTTTGACTGCGAGAACTATTCGATGAAAACGCTGTTCAACTACGCCGCCCTGCTGCTCATCGCGGGTCTGAGCACCATTGCCCAGGCCGAAGAGCTCCACGTGATGACCTCCGGCGGCTTTACCGCGGCTTACAAAATCCTCGGTCCGCAATTCGCCAAGTCCACCGGCAATACCCTCGACACCGCCCTTGGCCCCTCGATGGGCAAGGCGCCGGAAGCGATCCCCAATCGCCTGGCGCGCGGTGAACACGCCGACGTGGTGATCATGGTCGGCTACGCACTGGACGAGTTGATCAAACAAGGCAAAGTCGACCCCGCGTCACGGGTGGAACTGGCGGACTCGCGGATCGGCCTGGTGGTGCGCGAAGGCGCGGCAAAACCTGATATCAGCTCTGTGGAAGGTTTGAAAAAGACCCTGCTCGATGCCCGATCGGTGGCCTACTCCGACAGCGCCAGCGGTGTGTACATCGAGGAGCAGTTGTTCAAAAAACTCGGCATCGAAGACCAGCTCAAGCCGAAGTCGAAGATGATTCCGAAAATCCCGGTGGGCTCGGTCGTTGCCACTGGCGACTACCAACTGGGCTTCCAGCAGGTCAGCGAACTGTTGCCGGTGCCGGGGGTGAGTTTTGTGGCGAAGATTCCCGAGTCGGTGCAATCGGTGACGCGTTTTGCCGCCGGCATTCCGGTGGGCGCGCAACACCCCGCGCAAGCCAAGGCGTTGCTCGATTACCTGGCCTCCCCGGCCGTGCAGCCGCAGGTGCAAGCCACCGGCCTGGATTCGGTCACCCGCTGATCGGCTGGATTTTCATTTCCACCACCAGCCGTTCCAGTTCCAGGGCTGCCGGGGTCAAGGTGCGACCCCGGCGTTTGATCAGCCCGACACTGCGCATCACCTGCGGATCGGTCAGCGGCACCCGCGTCAGAATCGGGTGGTCCTGCGCCGGCATCGCCATCATCGGCACCGCCGCCACGCCCAATCCCGCCTCCACCAGCCCGATCATCGTCGTGACGTGACGGGTTTCACAGATGCTCGGCCGCTGCGGCACCACGCCGGCCAGCGCCTGATCCAGCAAAAAACGGTTGCCCGAGGTCTTGTCGAGCGAGATGTAGTCCTGCCGGTAAAACTCGTCCCACGTCACGCTGCTGCGCCCGGCCAACGGATGATCGCGGCGACAGGCCACCACATAACCTTCTTGCACCAAGGGTTCGAAATCGACCTCGGCCTCCAGCGTGCCCATGAAACTCAAACCGAAATCCGCCTCGCCGTTGACCACTGCGCTGAGTACATCGTGGGCGCTGGAATCGAGGACCTTGACCTTGATCCGTGGAAATTGCCGGTGGTAGTGGGCAATCACCCGCGGCATGAAGTAGTACGCCGCCGACGGCACACACGCAACGGTGACGTGGCCCAGCCGGGTCGAGGAGACTTCGCTGATGCCGAGCAGCGCCACGTCCAGGTCGTCCAGCAAACGCTCGACGCTGGGAATGAAGCCGCGCCCGGCCTGGGTCAGACTGACCTTGCGCGTGGTGCGTTCGAACAGCTTCACACCGAGGGCATCTTCAAGTTTTTCGATGCGCCGGCTCAGGGCAGGCTGGGAAATGCGCACGGTGTCGGCGGCCTTGCGGAAACTGCCCTGCTCGACCACGGCGCGAAAGGCTTGCAGGTCGTTGAGGTCGAAATTGATGGCCATGTTGCGCACTCGCAGGACGGGCAGATTGATCAGCTTATCCTATGAATGTAACCAATTGATGCGAATTGTAACAACTGTACCGCTAAGCTTTGCTGACGCATCCGGTTACAGCCTTTATCCTTGGCCCCCCATGCCGTACCGAGTCTTTGGAGTTTTGCCATGCCCCATGAAGGCAACTTGTTGCAAGCCGCTGTCGTGTTTCTGTTCGCGGCGGTGCTCACCGTGCCTTTGGCCAAGCGTCTGCAATTGGGCGCGGTGCTGGGTTATCTGTTTGCCGGGGTGATCATCGGGCCGTCGGTGCTGGGCTTGATCGGCAATCCGCAAAGCGTCAGCCACATCTCGGAACTGGGGGTGGTGTTGCTGCTGTTTATCATCGGCTTGGAGCTGTCACCGCGACGATTGTGGGTGATGCGCAAATCGGTGTTCGGCGTCGGGCTGGCGCAGGTGTTGCTGACGGGGTCGGTGATTGGCGCGCTGGCGTTGTTTGTATTCGGCCAGAGTCTGAATAGCGCGATTGTGCTGGGCCTGGGTCTGGCGCTGTCGTCCACGGCATTCGGTTTGCAAAGCCTGGCCGAGCGCAAGGAACTGACCAGCCCCCACGGGCGGCTGGCGTTCGCGATTCTGTTGTTTCAGGACATCGCTGCGATCCCGTTGATCGCCATGGTGCCGCTGCTGGCCGGCGGTGATCACACCAGCAGTGCCGCCGAGGACTTGAATCACGGTTTGCGGGTGCTGGGCAGTATCGCGGTGGTGGTGATCGGCGGGCGTTACCTGCTGCGGCCGGTGTTCCGGGTGGTGGCCAAGACCGGCCTGCCGGAAGTCTCCACCGCCACCGCGTTGCTGGTGGTGATCGGCACCGCATGGCTGATGGACCTGGTCGGCGTGTCGATGGCGTTGGGCGCGTTCCTTGCCGGGTTGCTGCTCGCGGACTCTGAATACCGCCATGAGCTGGAAGCGCAGATCGAGCCGTTCAAGGGTCTGTTGCTGGGGCTGTTCTTCATCAGCGTCGGCATGGGCGCCAACCTGAGCCTGCTACTGAGCGCGCCGGTCGCCGTGTTGGGGCTGACCCTGCTGCTGATCGCGATCAAGCTGCCGCTGCTGTTTGTCGTCGGACGCCTGGCCGGTGGCTTGGGCAAGGTCAGTGCGATTCGCCTCGGCATCGTGCTGGCGGCCGGTGGTGAATTTGCGTTCGTGGTGTTCAAGATCGGTCGCGACCAAGGTTTGTTCGAGCCGCGCCTGTACGACTTGCTGGTGCTGACGATTACCTTGTCCATGGCGGTAACGCCGCTGTTGCTGCTGCTGTGCGCGCGGCTGTATTCGCCAAAAGTGCAGCCGGTGGTGGTGCCGGAGAAATTCCGCGAAATCGACACCGACGCCCCACGCGTGGTGATTGCCGGCATGGGCCGCATGGGCCAGATCGTTGCGCGGATCCTGCGGGCGCAGAACATCAAGTTCGTGGCGTTGGACACGTCGGTGGAAACCATCGAACTGTCCCGCAGCTTTGGCGGCGTGCCGGTGTTCTACGGCGACCCGATGCGCCCGGAAATCCTCAGTGCGGCCAAGGTCGAGCAGGCGGAATACTTCGTGATCGCCACCGACGACCCGGACACCAACATCAAGACCGCCGAGCTGGTGCACAAGCTCTACCCGCACATGAAAATCATCGCTCGGGCGCGTAACCGTCAACACGTACACCGCTTGGTCGACCTTGGCGCCGAAGCGATTCGGGAAACCTACTATTCCAGCCTGGAAATGAGCCGGCGTACGCTGGTGGGCCTCGGGCTGACCCAGGCCCAGGCCGATGCGCGGATCAAACGCTTCAAGCATCACGATGAACAAGTGCTGGAAGCGCAGCATGCGATTTACGACGATGCGGCGAAGGTCCTGCAGAGCGCGCAGGAAGCGCGGGCCGAGTTGGCCAAGTTGTTTGAAGCGGATCAGTTGGAAGAACAGGAATCGGGTAAGGCTTGATCCTGACCTGATCGCCTGATCGTTCCCACGCTCCGCGTGGGAATGCCTCAAGGGACGCTCCGCGTTCCAGCTCTCGATTTGGGACGCGGAGCGTCCCGGGCTGCATTCCCACGCAGAGCGTGGGAACGCTCATCGCCAGGCGTCAGGCCAGTTCCCGTTCTTTCACTTCAACCCCGGCCTTCACCTCGAACCGATCCGCCAAAAACGGCGTGATGTCCAGCGGCAACGGCTCATTGTTCACCAGCCTATCCAGCAACACCCCGGTAATCGCCGACGTCAGAATCCCCGTGCGGAAATGCCCGCAGGCATTGAGATAGCCTTCCACACCCTGCATCGGCCCCAGAATCGGCAACTCATCCGGCGAGCCCGGACGCAAACCGGCCCAGGTGCGCTTGAGGTTGACGTCGGCCAGTGCCGGAATGCAGCGCACCGCGCCTTGCACCAAACCGGCGATTTCCGGGTAGGTGGTGGTGACGTCGAAGCCTTTGTCCTCGGTGGTGCTGCCGATCAGGATCTCGCCGTTGTCCTTCTGCGCTACGTAGCAATCGCTGGTGGTCAGGCAACCGCGCAGGATCTTCGGCATGCGCTCGGTCAGCAGGATCTGGCCTTTCACCGGGTTCACCGGAATGCGAATACCGGTGGCCTGTTCGCTCAAGTCCGCCGCCCAGGCACCGGCGGCATTGATCAGGGTGTCGCAATGAAACACCCCGGCCTCGGCGGTTTGTACCCCGGTCACCCGCGAACCATGGTGCAGCACCCCGGTGACGTTGGTGTTGAAGTACATGTCCACGCCGTTCTGCCGCGCGCCTTCGGTGTAGGCGTCGGCCAGGCGGAACGGGCTGACCTGGTGATCGCACAGGAACTCCAGCGCGCCCCTCGCCTCGTGGCTGACACTCGGCTCGGCTTCGCGCAACGCGGCCTGATCGAGCCAACGGATCTGGTCCGCCAGGTGCGGAATGCAGGCAACGATGTGCTCGGCGTAGAGCCGGTCTTCATCGTCGTAGATCACGAACTTCAGCCCGGTTTTCTCGAACTTGAAATCCATCCCGTGGTTGTCCTGCAATTCCTTGTGCAGCGCCGGGTACAGGGCGTTGGACTGCAAGGCGAAATCGAAGAACGAATCCGGCAGGATGTGCGGCGTGCTGGAGTCGACCACCACCGCCGAGCCGTGGGCTTCACGCTTGCGGTTGGCCGACATCATGCGAAAGAAGATCACCCCGCAACCCAGCCCTACCGACTCGCCGATGGCCCACAAACCGCCAGCCGAGGCCCGGGTCGCGTTGCCCGGGCGCTTGGCGTCGATCAGCGCGACCTTGAGGTTTTTGCGCTTGGACAGTTGATAGGCGCAGGACGCCCCGATCACACCGCCGCCGGCGATGACCACGTCATAGAACTTACTCATGGTTGGCGCCCTCCGTGGCGGCGTTGTGAAAGGCTGAAAACGGAATCGGATCGATGGGGAAGCGCGGGCGCAACCAGCCCACGTCCTGACGCCCGGTGGCTTCGCGCAGGCGGTCGCTGCAATAGCCGACGCACATCCGGCCCTGGCAGTCGCCCATGCTGACGCGGGTGCGCATTTTCAGGCTGGCCATGTCTTGCACGCCCTGCGCAAGCGCCCGGTCGATGTCGGCGCGGGTGGCGTGTTCGCAACGGCAGATCACCGTGTCGCTGGCGGGCAATGCGGTCTGCCCGGCGCCACGTTCGGTGTAGCGGTCAACCGCGGCGCGAAAACGCACGATCGACTTGAGTTTCGACAGGCAGCGATCGCGCCGGACCAGTGCCAGTTCGGTGTCCAGCACGCCCCGTTGCTGCAGGATCGACAGCGCTGCGATCCGCCCGGCCAGCATCGCCGCTTCGCCACCGCGAATCCCGCCCATGTCCCCGGCCAGGTGCACCTGCGGCTCATTGCTTTGCTGCCAGCTATTGGCGCTGGCTCGCAAATAGCCGTCATCGCTGAAGCCGTGGTTCAGGCCCATTTGCTGACTGAGTTGGGTGCGCGGAATAAAGCCATAGCCGACGGCCAGGGTCTGCGCGGCAATCTGTTCGGCACGGCTCAGGTCCGGCACCCATGTGCTGGAATACGGCGCCACGGTGACCGATTTCAACTCGGTATCGCCCTGGGCCTCGACCACGCCCCAGCCGTAATACATCGGGATGCCGTGCAGTTTGAGGAACGCCAGCATGCTCAAGCCATCGAGGAACAGCTGCGGTTTGTTCAGCAGCGCCAGGCTCTCCCGGGCGATCTTGCCGAACGCGCACGCCTCGTAGACCCCGGCGACGGTGACCCCGGACGCGTGCAACTGACACGCCACCAGCGGCAGCAATGGACCGGTGCCGGTAATCACCACTGGCCCTTGGGGCTTGACCACGCCACTCTTGATTTGCAGTTGCAGGCCGCCCAGCAGGATCACGCCGGGCAAGGTCCAGCCAGGAAACGGTACGCTGCGCTCATGGCAACCGGCCGCCAGCAACAATTGCGGGTACTCGATTTCGTGCAAGTGCTCGTCGGCATCCAGCACCACCAGCGCACGCGTGCCTTCGGCACCGACCACCCGATGATTGAGCCGCACATCGATCAGGCCCGCGTGCGCCTGGAATTCGCCATGCAATTTGCCCAGGACTTCGGAATAGCGCGGCCCCAGGTAATCGAGCTGCACGCCATCGCGTAACGGTCCGCGATAGACCACGCCGCCGAGCCGCGAAGCTTCTTCAAGCAAAATGCTGCGCACGCCATGCCGGGCCAGTTCAATGGCCGCGGCCATGCCCGCCGGCCCGCCGCCGACGATCACCGGATGCAGGTTCATAAAACCTCCTGCTCGGCGATGCGATTGACCTGGGTTTCGACGGTCATGCCGTCACGTACGACGGTCTGGCAGGCGCGGCGCTTGTGCCGGCCGTTGATTTTCACCAGGCAGCATTGGCACACGCCCATGCCGCAATAGGCCCCGCTGATTTGATCGTGATCGTTGCGAGCCACTTGGCGCAGGCCAAGGGATTGAATGACCGTGAGGACGGTTTCGCCGATGGCGGCGCTGACCGCTTGGCCGTTGATGTGCAAAGTCATGTCCGCCCGGACCAGCGGCTGGATATCGAAGGTTCTGTCTAAGCGTTGCATTGCGATGTTCTTCCGTGAAAGTTTCAGGGTTCGACAGCTCCATGCTGCACTACACCTTGCCGGCCAACTGATACACACACAATGAGGAGGTCTGCATGGGTACTCCGACAGCGCATAAGCTGCGCACCAAAGCACTGTAGTCGATGCCGCAGCGAGGGCCTGGATCTTTTACGGTAAGCGATATTTCGCTTCGAAATATTGATCCACGCCAGTGAAAGCCCCCCCACTGCATGCCGTGCGTCAGTTGGAAAACACGTACTGACCCTTGATTTTTTTCGGCCCGAAAAAAGCCAGGTCCGGGAACAGCTTCATCTTCAGGTACAACACGAAATACACCATGCCCAGGGTGATGCCGGCGCCGATCAGCGTGGTCAGCGGGTCTTCGGCAAAGTCCTTGAACAGGCGCGACGACTGGCTGAGGGAAAGCACGATATAGACGGTGTAGAACTGCGCCAGGTTCTTGTAGAAACCATAGGCGAACCACAACGGGATGAGCCCGGCGAACAAGGTTAAAAACACTGTGGTCTTCGGCCCGATCGTCGATCCCAGCAAGAATCCCACCACCGCGCCGAGCACGGCCTGGGCCACCGTGAGCACAATCAGTATCATGAGCTTGCGCCGATGCTGGCGGTTGAGCGCCGGATCCGGGTGCGCGCCGATCCAGTAAGCCAGCACCCGATCCTTGACCGCCCCGCCAGAGAACGTCTTGAACGTCTCGGTCCGCGACCGCCCGGCGTCGAGCATGGCCAGCAGTTGCCGTTTGATTTGCTTCTTGTCCACTTACTTCTCCCTGATACAACACAACAATAAATGTGGGCGCGCGCTTTTGTGGCGAGGGGCTTGCCCCCGTTCGGCTGCGTAGCAGTCGTAAAACCGTCCTATGCGGTACATCTGATCCACCGCGATGGCAGGTTTCAGGGCTGCTTCGCACCCCAACGGGGGCAAGCCCCTCGCCACAAAAGCCCGCGCCTACAGGTATAAGTCCTGTTACATCTTGCCCCAGAAAGCAAAACGCCGCTTCTACCAGAGGCAGAAGCGGCAGAGGCATGAGCCTCAGAGGATCAGTGCATGAACAGGGCGATCAGGATAATGATCGGGATCGGCACGCCGAGAAAAAACAAAAGTAATGAGCGCATGATGATTCTCCTGGGTTAGCGAACAGGTGGCACGGTGGTGGTGGTGACGTAGGCATCCGATTCCAGATACACCACGGCATCCCGGCGACGACCGCCGTAGGTTGCGGCAAGGCTGGCGAAGAACGCACCGGCCAGCAGCGCGATGAACATCCACAACGCGGTCCAGGCAGCGACTTTGGCGGCGGTGTCGGCCGCTTGTTGGGCGGCAAGCTTGGCGTCGGCAATGGCTTTCTGGGTGCGGGCGTAGACTTCATCGACACGGCGCTCGGCATCAGCCTGAGTCAGGTTGGTGCGTTGGGCGACCAGTTGCGCGAGGTAGGTCCGGTCTTCTGCGGACAGGCCGTTGTTGCTCAGGCTGCGCGCAAAGATGCGGGTCACGGTGCCACGGGCGGCGTCATCGCTGACGGCGGCTGGGCGATCATCGCGGAACAGGCTATCGACGAAGTAACCGTACTGGTCACTGCTGGTGTTGGCAGCGGCCGTGCCGGCAGCTGCGGTCATGGCCGTTGCAGCGCCACCGGCGACACTCGCCCCGGCCTGCACACCACCACTGACGATACTGCTGACCGAACCGACCACCAGGGTTGCGGTCACCAGGGTCGCCACGCACCAGGCGAGGAAGCCATGGGCAGTGTCACGGAAATAGACTTCATCGCCGTGCATGTTGGCCCACTTCACCCGCAAGCGACCGGCAATGTAGCCGCCGAGCCCGGAAGCCACGATTTGCGTAACCGCCAGCCAAACGATGGTGGAAATGCCCAGGCCCTTGGCGCTGACGCCCTCATTGGCCCACGGTGAAACAGCGGAAAAGCCCAGGCCGAAGCCGAGCAATACCAGAATCAGCGACAACGCGGCGGCTGCAGCAGCCCCGGCGAAGATCGCGCCCCAGGACACGCCCGAGAGCGTGCTCGATTCATCTGCGGCAGGATAAAAACCCTCAGAAGATCTATTCATTATTGTTCAGCTCCAGGCATGAAAGATGTTGTTACAACTCGTCGAAAGAGGAATTGCAGACACCGTGCCAGTCGCCGACTTTAAATAAATCGTTCTATATCAACAGGTTAAAAATAATCCAAATCCTAGGACCATGCATTTTGCAAGAGCGGCTTAATATCAGCGGGTTTTATGCATTGGGCGCCAACCTGCAAAAAAACGCCGCAGATGCAAGGTTCCTCAACCAACATGAAAGTTAATTTAATAAGCCGCGCGTATTTCTTGGCAAAATGCCCTCATTCTGTAATGAACCGCATAGCAGGCCCGCCCTATGACCCGCATCTTGACCATCGAAGACGACGCCGTGACCGCCCGGGAGATCGTGGCTGAACTGAGCAGCCACGGCCTGGACGTGGATTGGGTGGACAATGGCCGCGAAGGCTTGGCGCGGGCCGTCAGCGGCGACTATGACCTGATCACCCTCGACCGCATGCTGCCGGAGCTGGATGGCCTGGCCATCGTCACCACGTTGCGGACCATGGGCGTGGCCACACCGATTCTGATGATCAGCGCTCTCTCCGATGTCGATGAACGCGTGCGCGGCCTGCGCGCCGGTGGCGACGATTACCTGACCAAACCCTTTGCCACCGATGAAATGGCGGCGCGGGTGGAAGTGCTGCTGCGTCGCCAGAGCAACGTCAGCACCCAGGCCACCACGCTGCGGGTGGCGGACCTGGAGCTGAACCTGATCAGCCACGAGGCCAGCCGCGACGGTGAATTGCTGACGCTGCTGCCCACTGAATACAAACTGCTGGAATTTTTGATGCGCAACACCGGGCAGATCCTGTCGCGCATGATGATTTTCGAAGAGGTCTGGGGTTATCACTTCGACCCCGGCACCAACTTGATCGACGTGCACATCGGCCGCCTGCGCAAGAAGATCGACCCGCCCGGCAACGTCCCGTTGATCCGGACTGTGCGAGGCTCGGGGTATGTCATTGCTGAACCCCTCTAAAGGCTGGCGCTCTTCCAGCAGCCGATTGCTGGCGCTCTACAGTTCCCTGTTCGTGGCCTGGAGCGGGATCCTCATGGGGGTCATGTATTACGAGGTCTCCGGCTACCTGGACAACCTGGCCAAGCACTCGCTGATGCAGCGCCAGCACCTGTTCTCGCGCTTCCAGGGCGAACAACTGGTGGATGCCCTCGCCGCCAGCATGACCTTCGACATCCGTGGCATCGACGCCTATGGCCTGTTCGACGCCCAGCATCGCTACCTCAGCGGCGCCCTGCGCGATATTCCGGCGGATTTGCCGCTGGATGGCCGTATCCACATGCTCGACAACTGCGCCGAGTCCGACGACCCGACCCTGCCCGCCGACAGTTGCGACGCCGTGGCCACCCCGACCCTCGACGGTCGCTGGCTGGTGCTGGTGCGCGACAACGGTTCGTTGTTCGCCGTGACCCAGATCATCCTTCATGCGTTGTTCTGGGGCGTGTCCCTGACCATCCTCCCCGGCATTGCCGGTTGGCACCTGTTGCGCCGCCGCCCGCTGCGGCGCATCCGGGCGATCCAGGCCAGCGCCGAAGCCATCGTCGCCGGCGACCTGACCCACCGCTTGCCGCTGTCCAACCGCCGCGACGAACTGGACATGCTCGCCGCCATCGTCAACGCCATGCTCGAACGCATTGAGCGCCTGATGAATGAAGTCAAAGGCGTGTGCGACAACATCGCCCACGACCTGCGCACCCCGCTGACCCGCCTGCGGGCGCAGCTGTACCGGATCCAGCAACAGGCCGGCGACGGCTCGCCGCTGGCGGTGCAGCTGGATTCGGTATTGGCCGAAGCCGACACCTTGATGGCACGGTTTCGTGGGTTGCTGAGGATTTCCGAGTTGGAAGATCGGCAGCGCCGTTCAGGGTTTGTGCAGTTAGATCCGGTGCCGCTGTTACGGGAACTGCATGACTTTTATCTGCCCTTGGCGGAAGAAGGCGAACTGGTTTTTCACCTGCAACTGCCTGAAGTCTTGCCGTCATTGAATGGCGACCGGGCGTTGTTGTTCGAGGCCATTGCGAACCTGCTGAGCAACTCGATCAAATTCACCCCGCCCGGAGGCGAAGTGATCTTGCGCGGGCTCAACCAGGGCGGGCATACGCGGATTGAAGTGCTCGACTCCGGGCCGGGTATTGCGCCGTCGGAACGGGAAGCGGTGTTCCAACGGTTTTACCGGGCCGAGGGAGGGAATCAGCAGAGTGGGTTTGGCTTGGGGCTGTCCATCGTTGCGGCGATTGTCAACCTGCACGGCTTTACCCTCGACGTCGGCACCAGCGACAGCGGCGGCGCACGGTTGGCGCTGGATTGCCGGCAAAGCCTGATTCCCCAGACCTGACGCGAACATCGAGCCCCCCGTAGGAGCGAAGCTTGCTCGCGAAAGCGTCGTGTCAGTCGACATCTGAATTGACCGATACTCCGCGTTCGCGAGCAAGCTTTGCTCCTACAGGGGTTGGCGGCGCGTATTAGCTGATCGTTCCCACGCTCCGCGTGGGAATGCAGCCCGGGACGCTCCGCGTCCCTTTCCAGAGCTGGAACGCGGAGCGTCCCTTGAGGCGTTCCCACGCAGAGCGTGGGAACGATCGTGACCAATGTAGGAGCGAAGCTTGCTCGCGAAAGCGTCGTGTTAGTCGACATCTGATTTGACTGATACTCCGCGTTCGCGAGCAAGCTTTGCTCCTACAGGGGTTGGCGGCGCGTATTGGCTGATCGTTCCCACGCTCCGCGTGGGAATGCAGCCCGGGACGCTCCGCGTCCCTTACCAGAGCTGGAACGCGGAGCGTCCCTTGAGGCGTTCCCACGCAGAGCATGGGAACGATCGTGACCAATGTAGGAGCGAAGCTTGCTCGCGAAAGCGTCGTGTCAGTCGACATCTGAATTGACCGATACTCCGCGTTCGCGAGCAAGCTTTGCTCCTACAGGGGTTGGCGGCGCGTATTGGCTGATCGTTCCCACGCTCCGCGTGGGAATGCAGCCCGGGACGCTCCGCGTCCCTTTCCAGAGCTGGAACGCGGAGCGTCCCTTGAGGCGTTCCCACGCAGAGCATGGGAACGATCGTGACCAATGTAGGAGCGAAGCTTGCTCGCGAAAGCGTCGTGTCAGTCGATATCTGAATTGACTGATACTCCGCGTTCGCGAGCAAGCTTTGCTCCTACAGGGGTTGGCGGTGCGTATTGGCTGATCGTTCCCACGCTCCGCGTGGGAATGCAGCCCGGGACGCTCCGCGTCCCTTTCCAGAGCTGGAACGCGGAGCGTCCCTTGAGGCGTTCCCACGCAGAGCATGGGAACGATCGTGACCAATGTAGGAGCGAAGCTTGCTCGCGAAAGCGTCGTGTCAGTCGATATCTGAATTGACTGATACTCCGCGTTCGCGAGCAAGCTTTGCTCCTACAGGGGTTGGCGGTGCGTATTGGCTGATCGTTCCCACGCTCCGCGTGGGAATGCAGCCCGGGACGCTCCGCGTCCCTTTCCAGAGCTGGAACGCGGAGCGTCCCTTGAGGCGTTCCCACGCAGAGCATGGCAACGATCGTGACCAATGTAGGAGCGAAGCTTGCTCGCGAAAGCGTCGTGTCAGTCGACATCTGAATTGACTGATACTCCGCGTTCGCGAGCAAGCTTTGCTCCTACAGGGGTTGGCGGCGCGTATTGGCTGATCGTTCCCACGCTCCGCGTGGGAATGCAGCCCGGGACGCTCCGCGTCCCTTTCCAGAGCTGGAACGCGGAGCGTCCCTTGAGGCGTTCCCAGCAGAGCATGGGAACGATCATGCAGGTGCTGTGGGGGCTTAGGCCGGGTAGTTGGCCCGCAGGGCTTCGAGGCCGCCCTTGTAGATCCCGTCAAACAACGCTTCCACTTCCGCATCGGTCACGCCTTTGGCGGTAAACCGGCCGGACCAGGTCACCCGAGCGCCCTGCCCTTGGGCTTCAACTTGCAACGTCGCCAGGTAATCAGTCGCCGGGAACGGCGCTTCCTCAATCGAATAGCTGTAGGTTTTCGCCCCGTTGTCGAACGCTTGCAGACGCTCAACCACCACCGCGCCGTCCGCCGTTTGCAGACTGCGCACGCGCCCGCCTTCGCTCAGCTCGCTTTTGACAATGAACGGTAGCCAGTCCGGCAGCGAGTCAAAGCCGCCGATCAATTGCCAGACCTGGTCGGCCGAAGCCGGAATATCGATAGTCGCTGATGCAGTTGCCATAAATACGTTTCTCTCTGTGAATTCAGGTTCAGATAGCCATGCTGTCGACGACACCGCCATCGACCCGCAACGCCGCGCCAGTGGTGGCCGAGGACAGTGGCGAGGCGATGTAGGCCACCAGGTTGGCGACTTCTGCCACATCCGCTACGCGCTGGATGATCGAACTCGGGCGGGCCTTGCGCACGAAGGCGTCGGCTTCTTCCCGGGCGCTGCGGCCGGACTCGGCGGTGGCGTCCTTGAGCATCTGTTCCAGGCCGTCGGTGAAGGTCGGGCCGGGCAGGATCGCATTGACGGTGACGCCGGTGCCGGCCAGACGTTTGGCCAAGCCATGGGACACCGCCAGGTTGGCGCTTTTGGTCACGCCATAGTTGATCATGTCGGCCGGAATCGCCACCCCGGATTCCGAGGACAGGAAGATCACCCGGCCCCAACCGTTCTTGACCATCTCTGGCGTGTAGTGCCGAGCGAGGCGCACGCCGGAGATCACGTTGACTTCATAGAAACGCGTCCATTCACTGTCCGGCGCGTCGAAGAAATCCACTTCATTAAAGATGCCGAGGTTGTTCACCAGGATGTCCGCCCGAGGTTCGGCGGCGAACAGTTGCTCGGCGCCTTCAGCGGTGCCGAGGTCGGCGGTCAGGCCACGCAATTGCGCACTCGGCACGCTTAGACGAATGTCCGCCAACGCCTTCTCAACCTTGGCCGAGTCGCGGCCGATCACCACCACCGTGGCGCCGGATTCGGCCAGTGTCTTGCTGATGCCCAGGCCAATGCCGGCGGTGCTGCCGCTGACGATGGCGAGTTTCCCCGTCAGATCGATTTTCATGCCACACCTCCTGGCAATGGAGCCCGTTCGGAAATCAGCTCCGCGTCACGCAGTGCCTGCCAGAACGCCGCAGGAATCACCTCATTCAACGCGGCCACATCTTCAGCAATCCGATCAGGACGGCTGGAACCGGGAATCACTGCCGCCACGGCCGGGTTGGCCAAGGAGAACTGCAACGCCGCCGCTTTGATGCTCACGCCATGGGCCGCCGCAATTTTCTTGATCTGCTCGACCTTGCTGATGATCGCCGGGCTCGCCTTCTGGTATTCGAAGTGCGTACCGCCGGCCAGAATGCCCGAGCTGTAAGGACCACCGACCACGATTTCCACGTTCTGCGCCAGCGCCGAATCCATCAGGCGTTGCAACGCACGGTCATGGTCCAGCAGCGTGTAGCGGCCAGCCAACAGAAAACCGTCCGGCTGCGCTTCGGTCAGGTCCAGCGTCAATTCGCACGGCTCAACCTTGTTCACACCCAAACCCCAGCCTTTGATCACGCCTTCTTCGCGCAAACGAGTCAGCACTTTGAACGCGCCGGTGCGGGCCTGGTTGAAGTATTCCAGCCATTGATCGCCGTAGAAGTCCTGAGCGATGTCGTGCACCCAGACGATGTCCAGGCGATCGGTTTGCAGGCGCTTAAGGCTGTCTTCGATCGAACGCATGGTCGCGTCGGCACTGTAGTCGTTGACGATTTTGTTCGGGCGACCGTGTTCAAACACACCGGCCTTCTCGCCCAGATCACGGGCGGCGGTGTCTTCGACTTCGTCGAGAATCACCCGGCCGACCTTGCTGCTGAGCACGTAGTCGTCGCGGTTGTATTGGGACAGCGCGGTGCCGAGGCGAATTTCCGACAGGCCCGAACCGTAGAAAGGCGCGGTGTCGAAATAACGCACGCCGGCATCCCAGGCGGCGTGCACGGTGGCCATCGCTTCTTCTTCGGGGATGGCGCGGAACATGTTGCCCAACGGGGCGGTGCCGAAACCCAGCGTGCCGGGCAGTTTGTCTTTCAAGCTCATGGGTGATTCCTCTTGAGTGTCAGTGGTCAGCGCATGGGTGACCGTTGAGCAGATCGTAGATTGGCAGGATCGGACCGTCCAAGACATAATGCGCAGCACTTGAGTCCCTAGAGGTCTGACATGATCGACATCCGCCAATTGCGCTACTTCGTCGCCGTCGCCGAGGAAGAACACGTCGGTCGCGCCGCCGAACGCCTGCACATTTCCCAGTCGCCCCTGAGCCGGCAGATCGCCCAGCTCGAAGAACGCCTGGGCCTGACCCTGTTCGAACGCAGCCAGCAACGCATCCGCCTGACCCGCGACGGCCAGACCTTCCTCGCCGAAACCCGAGCCCTGCTGACCCACGCCAATCGCCTGGAATCCCTGGGCAAACGCCTGGGTCGTGGTGAAGAAGGCGGGCTGTGCATCGGCTACATTGAGAACGCCATGCATGCTGGCGTGTTGCCGAACGCCTTGCGCGTGTTGCGGGTGGACCGGCCGAACGTGCACGTTGCGCTGTACAACCTCAGCTCCGCCGAACAATTGGAAGGCCTGCGCCAGCGTAGTCTGGATATCGCCCTGGTGAGTGAGCCGCCCGTCAGTGATGACCCGGATTTGCTGGGTTTCCAGGTGCTGGATGACCCGATGCTGCTTGCTTTGCCGGAAGATCACCCGCTGGTTCAGCAGGCGATTTTGACGCCGGAAGACCTCGCCCATCAGGAATGGATCGGCGTGCAGCACCACCATAACCTCACTGGTCGCGAGAACTTCGTCAGCGCCTGCATCCGCGCCGGCTTCACCCCGGACATCCGCATGGAAGCCACCGGCCCCTTCACGGCATTGGCCCTGGTGGCCTCGGGACTGGGCATCGCCATGATCCAGAAAGGCCTGAGCCGCAACGCACCGCCCGGCGTGGTCCTGCGGGAAGTGCCATGGATTGGCTTCACCCGACCGCTGTGGGCGGCGTGGCACCGGATCAATCTGCGGCCGTTGGTGGAGACGTTCAGGAAGGTGCTGACGGAGCCCAGTTCTTCGCTGTAATGATCGTTCCCACGCTCCGCGTGGGAATGCCTCAAGGGACGCTCCGCGTTCCAGCTCTGAAAAGGGACGCGGAGCGTCCCGGGCTGCATTCCCACGCGGAGCGTGGGAACGATCAGTCCAGTGTCCGGCTCACTATTCGCTCAGCCAACGCCAGGCAACTGGTCAAACCCGGTGGGCAGCGCCTGCCCGGTGCTGGCGTCGAGGCTGCGTAACGTCTCGCGGCCCAAGGCGCTGCGCTGCCCGTCGATAAACTGCTGACCCAAAATAGCGGACATCAAAAAACTCCCGCGCCCGCGCTTGGCGGGCGATCACTCGAATTGAAGGGTTACGCCTGTGGCGCACGCTTCACTCTAGGGGTGGGGTCATGGGCAAACAAAGGACAACAACGGGCCAGGGGATGAGCGTTTGTCATCCCCTGGCCCGCGTGCCGTCAGTGAATCGCTACCGGGTTGATGTTGACCTGGGTCGAGCCCTTGTACAGCGGCTGGCCGAGGACAAACATGAACTCCCAGGCCTTGTCTTTGACCAGGGCGCGGCTGTCGATCAGCTCCAGGTTGTAGATGCCGTTCTTGGCCAGCATGTACTGGTTGACCGGGAACTCCTGGCCATCTTTGGCCGGGTAGATTTCCGAAGCCCAAGTGTCACCGCCGAACGCGACAATCTGCTTGTCCACCAGCCATTTCGCCGCCGCCATACCGATGCCTGGTTCCACGGCGAGGAACTTCGCGTTGTCCTTGCCCAGCAGCTCCAGCCAACCGGTGTTGAACAACACCACATCGCCTTTCTGGATGGTGATGCCTTGCAGGTCGAGGGCTTTCTGGATATCGGCGACGCTGAATTCGGTTTTTTCCGGGACGATCGGTGTGCCGTACACGGCGGTCATGTCCAGCACCACACCACGGGTGACGATCGGCGGGACTTTCTCGATGCCGAGTTTTTTCACGCCTTCGACGGTGACGAAATCGGCGGCGCGGTTGCCGTTGTAGTAGACGTAATCGATGCCGATATGGCCGATGCCGTTGAGCTGGGTGCCGACGCCGGTCCAACCCACCACCAGTTCATCGTTGAAGGTGAATTTGTTCGGGCCCATGGTCGTGCCACCCGCCTCGCCCGGCTGGACGTTGGTCAGGTTGAAACTGCGATGGCGGAAGGCCGGGAGGGTCTTGTCGATGGGTACGGCCAGCGGATACGTCTTGCCGGTCTTGATCAGTTTGGCGGCGTTGAGCACCGAGTCGGCGTTGAGCAGATTGAGCGCACCGATTTCATCGTTGGCGCCGTATTTCGAGGGGTACCATTTTTCCGCATCCGCAGCCTGGGCCGCGCTGAAGGTGAACAGCAAGGTGAACGGCAGTATCAAACGGTTGAGCATGGGGCGTCCTTGTGGGTTTCGAGTGGAACCCAAGGTACGCAGCCCGTCTGTGGGGAAACAGACAGGTATGGGCAATACATTAGTTCTGGATAGTCACGAATTTGTAGGAGCGAGGCTTGCCCGCGAAGGCGGCGCATCTATAACAATGATATCGACTGACACACCGCCTTCGCGGGCAAGCCTCGCTCCTACAGGGACCATCATTAACTGTCATTTACCTGAACAACTTCCAACTTCAATAATCGAATGCGAAGTTCCTCCATTCAATTGCACTTTAATCAAGTATTGAAGGTTGACTTCATCCACCGGCCTGAGTAAATTGCGCGGGCCGGTTTCACAGGCCTTTTTTCAACTCACAAAAGAATCCAATGGACACAGTATCTAGTCGCTGTCGGGCAACTGCGAATTCGCAGGACCTGGCACATAACCCAGAACATGACGGGACTCGACTTTGTGGTCGGGTGAGCTGCGCTAGAGCTTGATGCTCCACCGTAACTTGCCTCGCCGGCGTCAGTCCGGTCCAGAGGTATGTTATGAACTTCAACATCACTGTAATGCCCGGCGTACGCGCCTTTGCCTCGACCATGCGGGTCCGGCTCAGCCATGAGCGCCCGCAGGCAAACCGGGTTGTCGCCCCGTTTTCCAGCCCTTCCTCCCCTGCCACGGCCCCTCTGCGAGCCAACTGGCGTGTCTGCCCGATGACGGGTCGGCTTCAGCAACGCTGGAGCCTCGACGACAGCCAGGAACCACCGAGTCGGCGCATCGCGCGTCTGTTCCAAGAGGCGAGCCTGATGCTCGGCCTGTTCCTCGGAGCACGCACTTTCAACTGATCTGAAGGCACTTTAAAAGTCCTTCCTTTAACGTTTTCCTTCGTTGGAATTCGATAACTTCTTATTGCCTGTTAAATAGCGAGTTAGTTATGGACGAAGCCAGTAGACGGTTCGCTGCCCGTTATTATTCAAACAACGGCCAGCGAACATTAAACCCTGAAAACGCAACTATCAGAATCGATCGCCTATTGGCGGCTCGACATACGTGCGCTCGTCTTTGATTAGCTGAGGTGCCTGTGTGTCGTGCCGCGAATCGGCGGCAGGAGCACAGCTATGACCCTTGTAAAAACCGCAAAGAAAGCCACACAGGGTGCCAGCAACGACAACGCAAAACTGTCGATGCGCGCCGCCCGGGAAGCGCAAAACGGCTTGACCGTAACGCTGACCAACCTCAACGCCAGCACCGATGGCCTGACCGAACTCGAAGCCCAGGGCCGCCTGGCGCGCAACGGTCACAACGAAGTGGCCCACGACAAGCCGCCTCACGCCCTGATCCAACTGCTAAAAGCCCTGAACAATCCCTTCATCTATGTGTTGCTGACCCTGGCCGCCATCAGTTTTTTCACGGACTACTGGCTGCCAATCAGCAACGGTGAAGCGGAGGACGCCGACCTGACCAAAGTCATCATTATCATGACCATGGTCAGCCTCAGCAGCCTGCTGCGGTTCTGGCAGGAATACCGCTCGGCCAAGTCCGCCGAAGCCCTGAAAGCGATGGTGCGCACCACCGCCACCGTGCTGCGCCGCGAGCACAAGGACGGCAAGCCGCTGCTGCGCGAAGTGCCGATGCGCGATCTGGTGGCCGGCGACATCGTGCAGCTCAGCGCCGGTGACATGATCCCGGCGGACATCCGCCTGATCGAATCCCGCGACCTGTTTATCAGCCAGGCGGTGCTGACCGGCGAAGCGTTGCCGGTCGAGAAATACGACACCCTGGGCAACGTGGCGCAAAAGTCCGCCACCGGTAGCGCGACCGATCAATCCAACCTGCTGGACCTGCCGAACATCTGCTTCATGGGCACCAACGTGGTCAGCGGCACCGCCAAAGCGGTGGTGGTCGCCACCGGGGCGCGGACTTACTTCGGTTCCCTGGCCAAAGCCATCGTCGGCTCCCGGGTGCAAACCGCGTTCGACCGTGGGGTTAACAGCGTCAGTTGGTTGCTGATCCGCTTCATGCTGGTGATGGTGCCGATCGTGTTCCTGCTCAACGGCTTCTCCAAGGGTGACTGGGGCGACGCGTTCCTGTTTGCCCTGGCGGTGGCGGTCGGCCTGACCCCGGAAATGCTGCCGATGATCGTCAGCGCCAACCTGGCCAAAGGTGCGATGGCCATGGCCAAGCGCAAAGTGGTGGTCAAGCGCCTCAACGCGATCCAGAACTTCGGTTCGATGGACGTGCTGTGCACCGACAAGACCGGCACCCTGACCCAGGACAAGATCATTCTGGAGCACCACGTCGACAGCCAGGGTCGGCGCGATGATTCGATCCTCGAACTGGCGTGGCTCAACAGCCATCACCAGAGTGGCCTGAAGAATCTGATGGACCAGGCCGTGGTGCAATTTGCCAATGCGAACCCGAAGTTTCGAGTTCCATTCGCCTACAGCAAGGTCGATGAACTGCCGTTCGACTTCGTGCGTCGGCGCCTGTCGATCATCGTCAAGGACAGCCGCGACGATCATCTGATGGTGTGCAAGGGCGCGGTCGAGGAAATGCTCTCCATCGCCAGCCACCTCAATGAAAACGGTCAGGTGATTGCGCTGGATGAGCAACGGCGTAAAGACCTGCTGGCCTTGGCTAACGAGTACAACGAGGACGGCTTTCGGGTGCTTCTGGTCGCCACCTGCGAGATTCCAAAAGCCCGGAGCAAAAACCAATACAACACCGCCGATGAGCGCGATCTGGTGATTCGCGGTTTCCTGACCTTCCTCGATCCGCCGAAGGAAACCGCCGGCCCGGCCATTGCCGCGCTGCGGGACATGGGCGTGACGGTCAAGGTGCTGACCGGTGACAACGCCGTGGTCACTTGCAAAATCTGCCGCGAAGTCGGCCTCGACCCAGGCACCCCGCTGCTCGGCCAGGACATCGAGCACATGGACGACACCACGCTCAAGCTGCGGGTCGAAGAACGCACGGTGTTTGCCAAGTTGACGCCGCTGCAGAAATCCCGGGTGCTCAAGGCCCTGCAAGGCAACGGTCACACCGTGGGTTTCCTCGGCGACGGTATCAACGACGCCCCGGCCCTGCGCGATGCTGATGTCGGGATTTCGGTGGACAGCGGCACCGACATTGCCAAGGAGTCGGCGGACATCATCCTCCTGGAAAAGAGCCTGATGGTGCTTGAGGAAGGCGTGCTCAAGGGCCGCGAAACCTTCGGCAATATCATGAAATACCTGAACATGACCGCCAGCTCCAACTTCGGCAACGTGTTCTCGGTGCTGGTGGCCAGTGCGTTCATTCCGTTTTTGCCAATGCTGTCGATCCATTTGCTGCTGCAAAACCTCATGTACGACATCTCTCAGCTGGCGTTGCCGTGGGACAAGATGGACAAGGAATTCCTGCGCAAACCACGCAAGTGGGACGCGAAGAACATCGGCCGTTTCATGCTGTGGATCGGGCCGACCTCGTCGATCTTCGACATCACCACGTTTGCGTTGATGTGGTACGTGTTCGCCGCCAACAGCGTGGAAATGCAGAGCCTGTTCCAGTCCGGCTGGTTCATCGAAGGGCTGCTGTCGCAGACGCTGGTGGTGCACATGCTGCGCACGCAAAAGATCCCGTTCTTCCAGAGCACCGCAGCGTTGCCGGTGATCCTGGCGACCGGGGTGGTGATTGGCCTGGGCATCTACATTCCGTTCTCGCCGCTGGGCACATTGGTCGGCCTGGTGCCATTGCCATGGGAGTACTTCCCTTGGCTGGTGGGCACGCTGCTCAGCTACTGCGTAGTGGCGCAGACCATGAAGACGATCTACATCCGCCGGTTCAAGCAGTGGTTCTGATCGCCTGAACCCCACACTCTCTGTAGGAGCGAGGCTTGCCCGCGAAGACGGTCTGACATTCAACATTGTTGTCGACTGACATACCGCCTTCGCGGGCAAGCCTCGCTCCTACAGGTTTTGTGTTCACAGCCTCTTCGGCCTTCGGGTCTTCGATAAATGCAACACGAAATAAAGGAGAGTTCTCATGTCGGGAACGACTCTACTGCTCAACCTCGCGGGCGCCATCGCTCTGTTGCTGTGGGGCACGCACATGATTTCTTCGGCGCTGTTGCGCGGCTTCGGCACGCCGCTGCGCCACTGGATGGGTCGGCACCTGAACAACCGCTGGCTGGCCCTGCTCGCCGGCATCGGCATCACCGGCGTCTTGCAAAGCAGCACCGCCGTCAGCCTGATGGCCACCTCGTTCACCGCGGCCGGCACGTTGGGCCTGGCCCCGGCGCTGGCGGTGATGCTCGGCGCCAATATCGGTTCGACGCTGGTGGTGCAGCTGCTCAGCGCTGACATCTCGATACTGACGCCCATCGTTTTGCTGGCAGGGCTGATCATCTTCCGGCTGCGGGATGACTCACGTTTCGAGAGCATCGGCTGTGCGCTGATCGGCCTGGGATTGATGCTGATGGCCCTGCACAGGCTCGGCTCGACCTTGGCCGAAGTGGAAGCCACTCCAGTGTTCCAGCTGATCATGCAAAGCCTGGACGGCGACCTGTTGATCGCGTTGCTGGTGGCACTGATCCTCACCTGGCTCTGCCATTCCAGCGTGGCCGTGGTGTTGCTGATCGCCTCCCTCGCGGCGACAGGCATGCTCTCGGCCACCACCCTCGTCGCGTTGGTGCTCGGGGTAAACATCGGCGGTGCATTGCCGCCGGTGATCAATGCCGGATCGAGCGTCGGCCGGCGCCTGCCCCTGGGCAATCTGCTGGTTCGGGCGCTGGGCGCAGCGGCGGTGTTGCCGCTGGCCGGGTGGCTGGCGGCGCTGAACTTCGATCCGGCGGCGCTGGTGGTTTACCTGCACACCGGGTTCAACCTGTTGCTGGCGCTGGTGTTCATCGGCTTCACCGGGCCCATGGCCAAACTGCTGACTCGGCTGCTGCCGGAGCCGGCGCGGGATGTCGATCCGGGCATGCCGCGCTACCTCGATGAGGCCGGGTTGGAGATGGCCAGCATCGGCCTGTCCAACGCCGCCCGAGAAGCCCTGCGCATCGCCGACATGCTCTCGGCCATGCTGGCGCGCACGCTGCAACTGTTCCACACCTCGGCGCCGGCCTGTGCCGATGAGGTGCGGCGCATCGATCAATCCACCGACCTGCTCAGCGCGGCGATTCGTGCGTACCTGGCGGACATCGGCCAGGAAGGCATCAGCGACAGCGATGCCGATCGCGCCCAGGAAATCCTCACCTTCGTGATCAACCTCGAACACGCGGCGGACATTCTTTGCAGCAGCCTCACGCAATTGGCCATGCGCCGCTTGCGTCGTGGCGAGCACTTTTCGGTGTTCGAACTGCGCAACATCGCGCCGCTGCACGAAGCGCTGTTGGACAGCCTGAGCCTGGCGATCACCGTGTTCCTGCGCGAAGACATTGCCACCGCGCACCAGTTGATCAGCCGCAAGGAAACCGTGCGCCGCCTTGAAGCCGACGCCAGCCGCCAACACTTTCGCAAACTCCAGGAGGACAAAAACACCTGGGCCGAATCCGGCGACATCTTCCAGCGGGTGCTGCGCGATTACCGTCGCGTGCATCACCACATCGCCGCCCTCGCCTATCCGTTACTGGAACGGGCCGGCGAGCCGCTGGGCGATGATCAGGCCAACGAGGTCTCGCCATGCGCGTCCTGATCTGCGCCGGCCGCCATTACACCGACAGCCGCCAGTGCCGCCGCGTGCTCGACGCCTTCCAGCGCCTGCACCCGGTGCGGGTGTTGATTCACGGCGGCAATCAATACCTGGGCGCCGACATCGAGGAATGGGCCCGGGAACACGGCGCCGACCTCGTGCGCTACCCGCCCAACTGGCAGCGCCACGGCAAACTCGCCGAACGCCTGCGCAACCACTTCATGCTCCATGACAGCCGGCCCGATGTGGTCATTGCCCTGCCTGGCGGTGAAGACACCGAAGAACTGGTCGCCCAGGCTCGAGCGGTCGGGCTGCAAACCCTATCGGTGGCGGACCGCGATTGAGCGCTCCCACAGGGCAATGGCGTGAATCAATGCCTGGTCTTGCGCTCCAGCAGGCGCACGCCGAGGGACAGCGGATAACACAATGCAAAATAAATCGCGCCAACGAGGATGTAGATCTCCAGCGGCATGAAATACACGCTGCTCAAATCCTGAGCCCGCAGCATCAAATCCGGTGCTGCGATCAACGAGGCCACCGAGGTGTCTTTCAGCAGCGAGATTGCCACGTTCCCGATCGGCGCCAACACAATGCGGATGGCCTGGGGCAACACTACCCAGCGCAGTACCTTGAGGTGCGGCATGCCAATCGCCTTCGCCGCTTCCACTTGCCCTTTGGGCACCGCTTCCAGACCCGAACGATAAATCTCCGACAGGTAGGCCGCCGCGTTCAATCCCAATCCGATCATGGCGGCCTGGAACGAGCTGAACTGCACGCCAACTTCGGTCAGGCTGAAGTAGACGATGAACAGTTGCACCAGTGCCGGCGTACCGCGAAAGACCTCGATGTAAATCAACGCCGCGCGGCGCAACGCCGGGCTGCCCGAGAGCCTCGCCAACGCTACCAGCAACCCGACAATCAACCCGATGACCAATGCGCCGAACGCCAATTGGAGCGTGGCCCAGGCCGCCGCTAGCAATTCGACATGGGTTGCTTCCCACAACTCGCCATAACCCATATCAATGCTCCTTCACGACTTTAAGTCGCCGTTCGGTCCGGGCCGCCCAGTGAGACAGCACCAGGCTCAACACCAGGTAAATAATCGCCAGCAGGAAGTAAATGAGGTTGGTCTGATAGGTTTCACTGACCAGCATCCGCGCTTTGAACGTCAGCTCCGGCACCGCCGCCGCCGAGGCCAGAGAGGTGTCCTTGAGCAGGCCGATGGCGAAGTTGGCCATCCCCGGAATCGCCACCTTGAACGCCTGGGGCAGCACGATGATGCGCATCGCCAGTGACCGAGTCATGCCGATGGAAAACGCCGCCTCGCTTTGCCCACGGTCGATGGTACGGATGCTTGAACGGAACACTTCCGACAAAATCGCCGCGCCGTTCAGGCCAAACCCGATGATCGCCGCACCAATCGCCGGCAACGTGATGCCGATGTAGGTCAGCCCGAAGTACAGGATGAACAACTGGGTCAGGATCGGGATGTTGCGAAACACCTCCAGGTACACGCTGGCGATCAGGCTCAGCACCCGGCTGCGCGAAAGCCGCATCAACGCCAGGCAAAACCCTAGCAACGTCGCCACCACGAACGCGGCAGCGGTCAGGCCAACCGTGGTCAAGGCACCGAGCCCCAGCACGTTCAAAAAGTACGGCAGCACCTCGATGGCTTTGTGCAGTGCAGTGGTGTCGAACATCGATCAATGCTCCTGCACGGCGCGGATGAAGTTGCGGGTGCGTTCGATCTGGCTCTCGCGAAAAATCTGCCGTGGCGGCCCTTGCTCGACGATGTTGCCATCGGCCATGAAGATCACCTGATCGGAGACACTTTCGGCGAAGTGCATTTCATGGGTCACGATAATCATCGTCATGCCCTCCTCCGCCAGCTTGCGCATGACGCCTAGCACTTCGCCGACCAGTTCCGGGTCCAGCGCCGACGTGGCCTCGTCGAACAGCATCAGCTTGGGTTGCATCGCCAGCGCCCGGGCGATGGCGATGCGTTGTTGCTGCCCGCCCGAGAGCTGTTCCGGGAACACGTCGCGCTTGGCGAACATGCCCACCTTGTTCAGCAGGTCCTCGGCCAGCTCCACCGCTTCGGCGCGGCTGCGTTGTTGCACCTTGAGCGGGCCGAGGATGATGTTGTCCAGCACCGAGAGGTGCGGGAACAGGTTGAAGCGCTGGAACACCATGCCGATCTCGGTACGCATCCGCGCCAGCTCCTTGTCGCTCATGGGCACTTTGCGGGTGCCCACCAGACGCTGGCCGATCAGTTCGTTGTCGATGTAGATGTCGCCCTTGGTCGGCTCTTCCAGGTAATTGACGCAACGCAGCAGGGTGGTCTTGCCCGAGCCGCTGGGGCCGATGAGCGAGATCTTCTGGCCCTGCTGGACGTTGAGGTCGATGCCTTTGAGCACATCCAGGCTACCGAAGGACTTGTAGAGCCCTTCGATGCGCACAAGTGGGGTTGATTCAGTCATGGGTCAATTCCTCGGCTCAGGCAAAGGCCTGACTGAAATCACGCGGCGGATGCTCGAACGGCCCGATCAGGTTGCCCTTCTCGTCGCGGTCCACGCCGATGCGCGGGTCCTTGGCCGGCGGCACCAGGTAGTCGGGGTTCTTGATGCCGTACTTGGCGAGGATCGGTTTGATCTGATCGGTGCTTTTGAGCCAGCGCAGGCCCTGGTTGATGCCATCGAACAAATCCTGGTTCTGCGGATGAACACCCCAGATCGCTTCAAACTTGGCGGTCAGGCTGGGGAATTTTTCGTCGTAGGCCATGGGGATCTGTTTGAGCTTGAGGCTCGGGTCCTGAAGGATCATGTAGTCAATGGTCGGGGCATCCAGCACGGCAAAATCCAGGCGCCCGGCTCGCACGTCACGCAGGCACGAGTCGGTGTTGTCGTAGAGCTTGACCTCCTTCACGCCTTCGATTTTCTTCATGTCCGGGATGGTGAAATAGCCGGTGATGGCACCGATGGTGCGCCCTTTCACGTCGTTGACGGTAATAGAAGTGGTGAACGGCTCGCTTTCGCGCATGATCACGTAGGCACCGGTGTAGAACACCGGGTCGGTCAACAGCAGGATCTTGGAGCGCATCGGGTTCCAGGCAAAGTTGCCGCCGAACCAGTCGGCCCGTCCCGAGCGCACCGCTTCGACCACGGCCGGGAAGCCCATGGTCAGCACATCGAGCTTGAGTTCAAGACGATCAGCGATGATTTTCAGCAATTCCAGATCGGTGCCGACCGGAACGCCTTCACGCAGCGCGCCCAAGGGCATGTCGCCCAGGCACGCAGCTGTCAGGTAGCCGGGGCGCACAGTCTTGATCGGTTGACCGGCGGCGAATGACAGCGGGATCGGGCCGACGACACTGCTCAGCAGCGCCGCCAGTGAACCGTACCCCGTGGCTTTGAGCAGCCCGCGTCGGGAGAAACCCTGGGAGTCGAATGTGAAGTAGGACATAGATCACCTATTGGGCAAATGATTGTTGTGGACCGTTTCAAGCCAAACAACGCAACCGCCATCCGTGGCTGGATGTCCCTATGATTTATGACCGTGTCGGCAACCCCGCCAGCAGGTCGGTGGCATTGACGTGGGACTGGCCGGCAGACTGCCGACGACGCTTGAGCAGCAGGTAAGCCGCCGAGACCACGCCCAGACTGACGAGACTGGCGAGGAACTGCGTGCGCAAGGATTCCTGAAAGGCCATGGCGACCAAAACGCCCGCAATCACTGCTACCACAGCATAGGACAGCCATGGGAACAGCCACATCTTGAGGGTCAGCCGGGCGGGTGCCGTGACTTCGATCTGACGCCGAACCTGGATCTGCGCCAGGGCTACAGCGAGGTACACGAAGAGCATCACGGCGCCGGACGCGTTGACCAGGAACAGGAACACGCCTTCGGGAGAAATGATCGCCGCCATGATCGCGATGTACCCGATCACACTGCTCAGCAGCACCGCCGCCCGTGGGACTTTGCGCCCGGTCAGCGTCGACAGTTTCGCCGGGGCATCACCGCGCTGACTGAGGCCAAACAGAATCCGCGACGACACGTACAACCCGGAATTAAGCGCCGAGAGCACGGCCACCAGCACCACTGCTTGCATGATCATCGCCGCGCCGGGAATGTGCAGGACTTCCAGCGCCGCCACGAACGGCGAGTGCCCAGCGACGATCTGGCCCCAGGGCACCACGCAGACAATCAGGAAGATTGAACCGACATAAAAGGTAATGACGCGAAAGATCACCGAACGGGTCATGTTCGCCACGTTCTTCGATGGGTCATCGGATTCGGCGGCGGCAATGGTGGCGATCTCGGCACCGCCCACAGCGAAGATCACCGTCGGCACGCCGGCCAGAATCGCGCTCACACCATAAGGCATGAAGCCTCGGTCATTCACCAGATTACCCAGCAATGTACGGGTGCTCGGCGCAAAGCCGAAGAGGTAGGCGCCGACCACAAAGATGAAGACGATGATGGCGAAGACCTTCAATGAAGCGAACCAGTATTCGAATTCGCCGTAGGACTTCACGGACAGGCAATTAATGGCCGTCATCACCGCCAGCAGCGTCAAGCCGATCATCCACGCCGGCAGCGGTATCCATTGCTGGAGGATGTTGGCGCCGACCACTGCTTCCACGGCGACCACGATCACCCAGAAGTACCAGTACAACCAGCCGCTGGTGAACCCGACCCAGTTGCCCAAGCCAATGCGCGCGTATTCGGTAAAGGAGCCGACACCGGGCAAGGCCACGGCCATTTCGCCGAGCATGCGCATGACCAGCATCACCACGATGCCGGCGGCGAGATAACTGAGGAATGCAGCCGGGCCAATCGCCTGGATCGTCGCGCTACTGCCCACGAACAGACCGGCACCGATGATCCCGCCGAGGGAGATCATGGTGATGTGGCGCTGACGCAAGGCGCCGCTGAGCTGTGGTTGAGCGGGGTTTGTATCGGTGGGTTGGGGCTTGTTCATCGGGTCACCTCGGCTGCGTTGTCTGGTATTGATCGACCGGATAATTTCATCGAAGACTTTGCGCGAGGGGGACAACACACCGGATACTCTGTGCCGCCCGCTGCCAGGCTGAAAAGTCGGTGGTGCCGGGGCGTGCCTGGCTGGAACGTTTTGATAGTCATGTGCGTACCTGTGGGGCTGAGCATGGCAGCCATTTTCTTATTGTGTTGCATGACAAGCATTACAACTCACACACTAATCACGGTTTTTTAGCTTGTCAATGGGCTTTGTATCGGATAAAAAGCAATACAAATTTGCTTATTGTCTTGCTACGAGCATGACAAGCAGGGATAAAGCACCATGAGTCAATTCGAACAATTGCTGGACGAGCTCAAGACCAGTGCCGCTTTACAGCGCGACAAGGCAGAAACCCTTTACGCCCAATTGGCCGATTCACTGGCCGAGGCGATCGGCAACGGCAAGCTCAAGCCAGGTGAGCGTTTGCCGCCACATCGCGAGTTCGCCAGCGCACTGGGGGTGAACATCACCACGGTGACCAAAGCCATGGCGGTGTTGCAGCAAAAAGGCTTGGTGGAAAGCCGTCCGGGTCGCGGTACGCAAGTCGCCCAGCCTCGGCATCCAGCGGCACAGTTCCAGTCGGCGCCGAGCAATGACCCGGGCACCGTGGACCTGAGCGTCAACCGTCCGGCCACCGATGGCTTCAATCGGGTGCTGGCGCAATTGCTCCCACGTCTTTCCAGTGATCCGCGCTTTAGCGACATGAAGGACTATCACCCGTCCGAAGGACCGCTCTGGGCCCGAGAAGCTGCCGCACAATGGCTGCGCCATACCGGCGTAGAAGCTCATGCCAGCCAGATGCTGATCGTTGAAGGCGCGCAACACGGCATCGCCAATACGTTGCGCAGCCTGACCAACAGCGGCGATACCGTGCTGGCCGACAGCGTGACCTATCAAGGCATCAATGCCTTGTGCCGTTCGCTGGGTTTGATTCTGGTTGGGGTCGACGCCGACGCACGCGGCATGTCCCCCGAAGCGTTGCGCCTGGCCTGTGCCCAACATCAGCCACGGTTGCTGTTCCTGGTGCCGTCGATCCATAACCCGACCGCCATCACCCTCGATGCCAAGCGTCGTGAAGAACTGGCGGCGGTGATTCGCGAAACCAACTTGCTGGTGATTGAGGACGATGTGTACCGGCCGCTGCTGGATCAATCGCCGCCCTCCTTCACCTCACTGATGCCGGAACGGACGATCTACATCTCGGCCCTGTCCAAATGCATCGCGCCGGGGCTACGCATGGGTTTTGTCATGGCCCCGCAGCCTTTGGTGCAAGACATCGCCGCCATGCAGCGCATCGACTGCTGGAGCACCTCGCCGCTGACCGCGCTGATCGCCACCCGACTGATCGAGGACGGGCATGCCGATCAACTGGTTTCGGAGCAGCGCGAAGAATTGCGCATCCGCCAGGCGTTGCTAGCCACGCACCTCGACGGTCTGGAATTCCAGCACAGCGCCACCGGCACCCACGCCTGGCTGGTACTGCCGGAACCGTGGACCGGTTCGCGCTTCGCTCGCTTGTGCCAGGACCGCGGCGTCGTGCTGCTGGCCGGCGGCGCCTTCACCTTGCGCCCGGAACTGTCGCCGCAAGCGGTACGCATCAACATCTCGGCTGCCCTGTCACGGGAGCAGTTGATCAAAGCCTTGGGCGTGATCAGCCAATTGGCGCGCCAGGGTCATCTCTATATGCACAACCGGATTTGAGGATATGACCCAGCCAGTTCATTGCGAAATTGCCGTTATCGGCGCCGGCGTTGTCGGGGTGGCGACTGCACTCTGGCTGCGTCGCCAGGGTTACCAAGTGTTGTTACTGGAACGCGAGGCGATTGCCGCCGGAGCGTCTTACGGCAATGCCGGCACCTTGGCGCCCTACGGCGTGATGCCGATTGCCCAGCCTTCACTGTTGAAGGCGATTCCGTCGCTGCTGTTTTCGAAGGAGTCTCCCTTTGTCATCAACTGGGCACGTTTGCCCCGGTTGATGCCCTGGCTGCTGCGGTTTCTCAATGAATGTCGCACCTCGCGCTGCGAGGCCAACACCCTGGCCCTGAGCAAAATACTGCAACACACCTACAGTGGTTATGCGCCGTTACTGGCTGACTGCCCCGAGGCCAATCAGCACCTGCGCCACAACGGCTGCATCTACGCCTATGGCACTGAGCAGGGTTTCGCTGGCGCCCGGGCCGCCATCGAGTTGCGCCGCTCCTTGAGCATCCCGCAGCAGGTGCTGAACGCCGCCGATGTCGAACAATTGGAACCGGCGCTGGCGGGCAAAGCGGTGGCCGGGATTCTGTTTCCCGAGTCGTCGCACATGGATGACCCCCGAGCCTTTATTGAAGCACTGGCCGCGCCGCTGGTAGCTGAAGGTGCGTTGCTTCAGGCAACGATCACGTGCCTGCAAAGGCACAGCGGCGGCCTGCACCTGCTCAGCGCCGAAGGCCAGACCTACCGCGCTGACCGGGTGGTGCTGTGTGGCGGCGCCTGGTCGGCGGGGCTGGCGCGTCAGGTCGGCGACCATATTCCGCTGGATACCGAGCGCGGCTATCACATCGAATTCGACCTGCAAGACACCCTGCTCAACCGCCCATGCTGCCCGGTGGAAAGCGCCTTCTACATGACGCCCATGGCCGGTCGCCTGCGGGTGGCGGGCACGGTGGAACTCGGCTCGATCAACGATCCGGCCAACCCTCAACGCTTTGAGTATCTGGAGCGCCACGTGCGCCGGGTCATGGGCCTGACGGAACCGGTGGCGCGCCAGTGGCTGGGCTTTCGCCCTTCGCTGCCCGATTCGCTGCCGGTGATCGGCCCGTCGCCGAACGAACCGCGACTGATCTACGCCTTCGGCCACCAACACCTGGGCCTGACCCTCGCCGGGGCGACCGGCCAATTGGTCGCCGATTGCATCGCCGGCAAGGTCCCGGGCTGGCTGGACAGTTTTTCCGTGCAACGTTTCTAAGTCACGCCATTTCACAGGAGAGCAGTTGATGCCAATCATCGAGCGCAAACACACCAATCAGCGCATGAGCCAAATCGTTATCCACGGCAATACGGTGTTCCTGGCCGGCCAGGTAGGTGAAGCTCACCACGATATCGCTGATCAGACTCGCGATGCTTTGGCACGAGTCGATGCCTTGCTCAAAGAGGCCGGCTCGACCCGGGAACATCTGCTGCAAACCACCATCTGGCTGGCCGACATGGCGGACTTCGACGCCATGAACACAGTGTGGGATGCCTGGGTGCCAAAAGGACATGCACCGGCGCGGGCCTGCGGCGAGGCAAAACTGGCTGATCCGCGGCTGCTGGTGGAAGTCATCGTGAGTGCCGCGCGGGTGTGAACAAGGCTGATTACAAAACCTGTGGGAGCGGGCTTGCTCGCGAATGCGTCGTATCAGTCGATATCTGCATCCACTGACCCACTGCATTCGCGAGCAAGCCCGCTCCCACATTGGATCGTGGGCCGAGCACAGAATTTGTGTTCTGCCTTCAGCGATACCGCGCGGCCGCCGTGGAGTGGCCAAACGAACCGCTGAGCACCTGGCGCTGGGCCTCGTAGGCATCCCATTTCTCGCCTTCATGCAGGCCCGGGATGGTCACCACTTCGCCCTGGGCCAACCCAACCAGCGCGGCATCGACCATGTCCTGGGCCGACATCACGATCTCTTGCGGCAGGTTTTCCACCGGGTTGCCGGCCTCGCTCCAGAAATCAGTGGCGGTGGCGCCGGGCAGTACGGCCTGGATGCGCACGCCTTTGTCGGCGAGTTCGTGGTGCATGGATTGGCTCAGGCCCAGCACGAAGGCCTTGGTCCCGCCGTACACGCCGTTGAGGATTTGCGGGGCGATGGCGACGATCGAGGCGATGTTGATCACGGTCCCGGCGCCACGGGCGACGAAGCCGGGCACTGCGGCGTAGGCCAGGCGCATCAGCGCGGTGACGTTGAGGGTGATCATGTCTTCCATGTCATCCACCGGGCTGCCGAGTAGCGGCATCACCCCGCCGACCCCGGCGTTGTTGACCAGCAAGGTGATGCTGGCGTCGGTGCGCAGGAGGGCTTCGACGCGCAGCAGGTCAGCCTTGTCTTTGAGGTCGGCGGCAACCACTTCAACGGCACGCCCGGTTTCATTGCTCAACTGGTTGGCCAGGGTGTTCAATTTGTTTTGGCTGCGGGCCACTAGAATCAAGTCATACCCTTGCCGTGCGAGACGGTCGGCGTAGACCGCGCCGATGCCGGAAGAAGCGCCTGTGATCAGCGCGGTGCCTTTGGATGAAAGTGCCATTTTGGATTTCCTTCACAGTGAGGCGATCAGTTCGCCGGGTGTGAACAGTTATAAATGGGCTAACACTTGTCTCAAATGACGTTTAAAGTACGTTTTTCGGACACGACCTTTTTGAGGGCCCAGCAATGACTTCCGTGGCGTTTGTGGTGTTCGAGGGTTTCCAGTCCATGGCGCTGGCGGCGATGCCGGTGTTTGAGTACGCCAATTTCAGTGCGGGCGAACCTTTGTATGAAGTCAGCGTGTTGTCCGAAGATGGCCGCACGTTGCGTGCTTCCGGCGGATTGAGCGTGGGCACTGAGGCATTCGACGATCGGGTGTACGACACCGTGATCGTGGTCGGTGGTGACTCCATCATCGAGCAGGCACCCGACGCGGTGCTGACGTATGTGCGCGGCAGCGTGAACACCGCGCGGCGCACGGCATCGATTTGCTCCGGGGCGTTTGTGCTGGCCCAGGCCGGGTTGCTGGAAGGACGCCGCGCCACGACGCATTGGGCGTATGCCCGAGAGTTGCAGGCACGGTTTCCGGCGATCAAGGTCGAGGAAGACCGGATCTTCGTGATCGACGGATCGATCTGGACCTCGGCCGGCATGACTGCCGGCATCGATTTGGCGCTGGCCATGGTCGAGAAGGACCACGGCGCCGAACTGGCCCGGGCGGTGGCGCAGAAACTGGTGATGTACCACCGGCGTGCGGGCGGTCAGTCGCAGCACTCGGCGTTGCTGGAACTGGAGCCGAAATCCGACCGCATCCAGACCGTGCTCGGCTACGCCCGGGAACACCTGACGTCGGCGCTGTCGGTGGAACAACTGGCGGACGTGGCGCGGCTCAGCCCGCGGCAATTCAGCCGGGCGTTTCGTGCTGAAACCGGGCAATCGCCGGCCAAGGCGATTGAGAACCTGCGCCTGGAAGCGGCGCGGCAGTTGCTCGAACGGGGGCGATTGACGCTGGATCAGATTGCCGAGGAAAGTGGGTTCTGTGATCGGCGGCGGATGCGGGAGGCGTTTCTAAGGGCATTCGGCCAACCGCCGCAGGTGATTCGGCGTAATGCCAGATCGGCGTGACGATATTTTCAAGCCAAACACCAAACCTGTGGCGAGGGCGCTTTTGTGGCGAGGGGGCTTGCCCCCGTTGGGTCGCGAAGCGGCCCAGCATTCTTTCAATGCTACCGAGTTGCCTGGTTTGACGACTGCTGCGCAGCCGAACGGGGTGATGCGGCATTCCGACAAGCCCCCTCGCCACAAAAGCGGTCTCGCCACAGGATTATCGACTGGCTCTAGATTCTCTCAATTGAACAACTCCTACACTGGTTGTATGCCATGTGTGGAGCTAACCATGAAAATCTCACCCAAACTGGCGTTTTTCGCCGTCGTGTCCACCCTCGCCTACCTCGGCCTCGCCGTGTGGGGGCTCGGCGGATTCGCCGCGTTTTTTTCCCATGGCTCGCTGGTGGTCGTGGCGCTGGCCACGGTGGTGATGGCGGTTGCCTCGCTGTTCACCGAGGTCAACCTGAGTTCCGGCGAACGGGAAGACCGGGGCAATCGCTGGGTGCTGCCGGTGTTCGGGATTATCGGGTTGCTCAGTGGATTCCTGCCCGCCTACACCGACCGCATCGACTTCTGGTCCTTCGGTGGCGAAGGCGTGCGTTGGCTCGGTGCGCTGCTGTTCAGCCTCGGCGGCGCGCTGCGGTTGTGGCCGGTGTTTGTGCTGGGCAAGCGTTTCAGCGGGTTGGTGGCGATCCAGCCGGGGCACACGCTGGTGACGGACGGAATTTATAGAACGCTGCGCAACCCCAGTTACCTGGGGCTGATGGTCATTGGCATCGGCTGGGCGCTGGCGTTTCGTTCGGTGGTGGGACTGGTGTTGGCGGGGTTGACGTTGATCCCGCTGATTGCGCGGATTCATTCTGAGGAAGCGCTGCTGCGGGCGCAGTTCGGCAGCGAATATGAGGCATATTGCGGCAAGACCTGGCGGCTCATCCCCGGCATTTACTGACCCACCCTGTTCCCTGTAGGAGCGAAGCTTGCTCGCGAAGGCGTCGTGTCAGTCGACATTGAATTTGGCTGACACGACGCCTTCGCGAGCAAGCTTTGCTCCTACAGAGGACGTTGTTCGATCAGAGGGGATTCAGGCGAATCCGGCCATCGGCATCGACGCGAACTTCGACGGCATCGTAATCAGCCATCGTGTCGTGGGGCGTCTGGATCGGGTGGTCGTGGGTCGAGGTAATCACCAGCAAATCAGCCTCCGCCGCTTCCGCCGCCTGAATCCCCACGGTGGCATCTTCAAAAATCAAACACTCCCGAACGTCCAGCCCCAATCGCTGAGCCGCCAGTCGATAACCCGCAGGATCAGGCTTGCCCGCCTTCACCTCCTCAGCCGTGACCATCACTGAAGGCTGCGGAATCCCCGCCGCCGCCATGCGTCGTAACGCCAGCGCCCGGGGGGCAGAGGTGACAATCGCCCACTGATCGGCCGGTAAAGTCTTCAGAAAACGCGCCGCACCGGCCACCTCGACAATCCCTTCCACATCCTCGATTTCCGCCTCGGTGATAAACGCCGCTTCAGCTTCAGCATCCAGTCCCGGCAAGCCCTGACGGTTGATGGTGTCGATGGCGCGAGCGCCGTGGATGGTCGGCAGGAAGGTGGCGACGTTGATCCCGTGGCGCACGGCCCAGGCCGTCCATATCCGCTCGGCGGCGGCGATGGAGTTGAGGACGGTGCCGTCCATGTCGAACAGAAAGGCGCGGTAAGGGGTGTTGAAGACGGATGTTTGAGCAGGCAAAAGACAGCTTCCTATCGCAAGGGGCCAGGCGGTGTGTCAGGCAATGTACCACCGCCGGCCGGTTACGCCAGCGGCCGCCGGGATTTCAAGGCGCCTTCCACGCAATCGAGCAATTGCCCCAGCGCCCAGGGCTTTTTGATAAACGACACGTGGTGCCGCACCCCGGAGCTTTCCGGGGTTTCGAAACCGGACATGATCATGATCGGCTTGTCCGGCCAGCGATCGCCGAATTTGTTGGCCAAGTCCGCGCCATTGAGCTTGCCGGGCATGGTGATGTCCGTCAGCAACATCCGCACCTTGCCTGCGTGCTCTTCCAGATACTCAGACGCCGCATCCGCGCTGACGTGCGGCGCCACGACAAAGCCTTCGTCCTGAAGAATTTCGCAGAGGAATTCCAGAATCAGCGGGTCGTCCTCCACCACCAGGATCAAGCCGCCAGGTAACGACTCGCCCGCCATTTTTGTTGGATTCATGACCTGACCACTCCCTGATTGCACCAATGATTTTGCGGCTAAAATCCGCCACCTATCTGGTATGAGCGGCTTACTGGTCGGAAATTCATTTTTGATACAACCAGAGGTGAAATCAGGCGTCCTGCAGGATCAGGTCGGCACCCTTTTCGCCATCATCAGCACCGCGGCGTGGGTATTACCGCTGGCGACATTGGGGAAAATCGAGGCGTCGACGATGCGCAGACCGTCGAGACCATGGACCTTCGCCTGGCGCATGATAGATTTGCCGGTCTATCAGGTGCAGTTCAAACGCCTCGACGCAAAGCATTCATTATTCCGGGCTCCTATTTCGATGGCCGAAAAAATCGCTTCAAGCATCTGGTGTTGGTATGGCCAGGATGAATACCAAAAGGTCATCCTTCTCGGCGAACTCTGCCCGGCATTGGAGTTTCTAGCCCTTGATGCTCCGGCGCAATGCAACGCGATCAGTTGCTGCCTGGAATGCAGTTTTGACGATGACGTCACCTGCCATATCGACGCTTTTTTGCGGGACTTTGCAGGTCCGTTTGCACCTCAGTTGCGCCAGGCGCTCGAAGGTTTGCAAACGCGCTATTACAACTTGAGCGAGGCGTCGATCCGGTTCCGCGAGGGAGAACGATTCACGCAGGACGAATGGCAGGAGATGCGGGTTTTAGCGCGTAATGCGCTGGAAATGATTGGCTGGGGAGAGATAAAGGCTGATATGGGGTCACTGGTCAGCGATTGTCGGGCTCAGCTGAAAAAATGAGGGCCATGGCATTCGTAAACAAAAGCTGCAGATTGGCAAAAAAAGAGCCGGCCTCCCCCAACGGGCGGCCGTCTCTTTCAGGCGAGTTACTGTGACATCGCGTCTTTTTTCATGGCGTCTTTGCTCATGCCGTCTTTGGACATGGCGTCTTTCTTCATCGCGTCCTTGCTCATAGCGTCTTTGGACATGCTGTCTTTCTTCATCGTGTCCTTGGCCATGGAGTCCTTTTTCATCGTGTCTTTTTTCATGTTGTCTTTGGACATCGCATCTTTGGACATCGAGTCTTTGCTCATGCTGTCGTTGCTCATGGTGTCGGCGGCGTACACGCTGGCGACGCCCATGGCCAAGAACAGGGACAGTGCGGCGGTGGCTAACTTCTTCATGGTGCAGTTCCTTTTGGGGTTGGGGTTGTTACGGTCAAGTGTCCGGGCGTGCATCAGCTGCCACCGAACCAGTTGTAGCCCTGGTCTTCCCAGTAGCCGCCGCTGTAGGTGTTGCTGACGAAAATCGCCTGAATGTGTTTGGGGTTCTTGTAGCCAAGCTTGGTGGGCATGCGCAGTTTCATCGGGAAGCCGTACTCGCGGGGCAGCACGGCGCCGTCGTAGGTCAGGGCCAGCAGGGTTTGCGCATGCAGGGCCGTGGCCATGTCGATGCTGGTGTAGTAGTCGTCGGCGCATTTGAAGCCGACGTACTTGGCGCTGGTGTCGGCGCCAATGCGCTTGAGGAAGTCACTGAAGCGCACGCCGCCCCAGCGGCCGATGGCGCTCCAGCCTTCGACGCAGATGTGCCGGGTGATCTGGTCGGTCTGGGCCATGGCCCGCAGTTCTTCGAGGCGCCAGTTGCGTTTGTCGGCGACCAGGCCGGTGACTTCCAGGCGGAAGCTTTCTTCCTCGACGGTCGGTGCTTCGTCGATGCCGTAGAAGGCATTGAACGGGAACGGTCGGGTGATCATCGACTCGGGATAGGTCGGCGCCATGGCGTTGGGGTTGAACAGCCAGCCCTGGACCCGATCGTTGAGGCGGGACATGGAGGACAGCGCGGTTTCGACGCTGTCGTTGTCGGTGATGTTGCAACCGGACAACATGGCCACCCCGCCGAGGGTCAGGCCGCGTAGCAGGAACGAGCGCCGGGAACGGTCTTCGATTTGCGGCGCCAGTACCTTCCGGGCTTCGCTGAGGATGGACGACTCGTCGAGTCCTTCGATGCGCTTTTTCATACCGGCTCCTTGCGACCAACAATCATGGCCCACAGCGTTTTCGGGACCAGCAGTACCATCACCAGATGCACCACGATGAAGCCCACCAACAGCGCCATCGCGATGAAATGCACCTGCCGCGCCCCTTCGTAACCACCCAGCAATTCACGCAACAACGGGAACTGCACGGACTTCCACAGCACCAGCCCGGACACCACCATCAGCGTGATGTCGAGCATGACGAACAGGTAGGCGAAGCGCTGGACCTGGTTGTAATGACTGAGGTCGGCGTGCCCCAACCGCCCTCTCAGTGCCGCCCACAGGTCATGCAGGATGCCTTTGGGCGATACCGGGAAAAACCGGCGCAACAGTCGACCGCTGGCAATGTTGATGGTCAGGTAAATGAGGCCGTTGATGGCGAGGAACCACATCGCCGCGAAATGCCATTGCAGCGCCCCGCCGAGCCAGCCACCGAGGGTGATCGACGCCGGGAAGCTGAAATCGTAGAGCGGCGAGGCGTTATAGATGCGCCAGCCGCTGCTGATCATGACCACGACCGCCAGGGCGTTGAGCCAATGGGTCAAACGCAGCCAGCGTGGGTGGCTGGCCTTGGGTGAAGCAGTTGGCTGCGACATGTCCGGCTCCTTGTTTGTTGTTCGATGGGGCCGAGTATGGAAGCCAACTGTTCGCCAAATCCTCACGTAAAGTTAAATTAATCGTGATAACTATCCGGACGTCCCCGGGATTCATTTGTGGTTAAAATGCCGCCCACTCACATTGCCGACGTTGCCCGATGAACCCTGACGCCCTCGCCACCCTGCACACCCACCTGCTGACCGCCCTGGCCACCGCCCCGGCCGAAACCCGCCGCTTGTTCCACGGCCGTGGGCGTTGCTGGCCGGGGCTGGAGCAGTTGACCGTCGACTGGTTGCAGGGGGTGGTGCTGGTGTCGCTGTTCAAGGAGCCGGAGCCGCAACAGCTGGAGGATCTGAAGCAACTGCTGATGGGCCTCACCGGGTCCGCCGAATGGCAGCAATCCGGCGCGCATACATTGTTGCTGCAACACCGTTACCTGCTGCAAAGCACCACCGAATGGCTGCTTGGGGATGCGCTGGAAGAAATGACCATCACCGAGGGCGGCCTGAAGTATCGGGTGGACCTGGGCCGTAAACAGAACGCCGGGCTGTTCCTCGACATGCGCTACGGCCGCGATTGGGTGCGAGCGAATGCGGACGGCAAGCGGGTGTTGAACCTGTTCGCCTACACCTGCGGGTTTTCGGTCGCGGCCATCGAGGGTGGTGCGGCGCACGTGGTCAACCTGGACATGTCCAGTTCGGCGTTGAGCCGTGGCCGTGATAACCATCGGCTCAATGGCCACGACGTGAGCCAGGTGACATTCCTCGGCCACGACCTGTTCAAGTCCTGGGGTAAAGTGATTGGCAAGGGACCTTATGACCTGGTGATCATTGATCCGCCGTCGTTTCAGAAAGGCAGTTTTTTGCTGACCAAGGATTACCAGCGGGTGCTGCGTCGGTTGCCAGAACTGCTCACCGAACAGGGGACGGTGCTGGCCTGCATGAATGATCCGGCGTTTGGTTCGGACTTTTTGATTGACGGCGTTACCCGTGAGGCGCCGAGTTTGAGTTTTTTCGAGCGGCTGGAGAATCCGCCGGAGTTTCCGGATGCGGATATTGAGTGCGGGCTGAAGGCGTTGGTGTTTCGGCAGGGCTAGCTGAAGATCAAAAGATCGCAGGCTTCGCCAGTGCCTACATTGACCGCGTGAAAACCCGAGCCTCAACGCGGCTGCAGCACCAACGCAAACAACTCCCCATGCCCGCTGACATTGAGCTTGTGGTAAAGATTGCGCCGATGCACCTTCACCGTTTCCGGGGAGATGCTCAGTTGTTGGGCGATGGCTTTGCTGGAGAAACCCTGAAGAATCAGGCGCGCAGTCTCGACTTCACGCACCGTCAAGCGTGCGTCGAAACGATCGAGCAAGGTCGCCAGATCCCCGGCCACCGCCGTCGGTCCTTCCGGCGGCACCAATTGCAGATGTCGGCCCATCGCCGCCAGCACCCAGTCGCGCACGCATAGAAGTCGGCCGTGTTCTTCGGGCGTGAAACGCGTCGAACGACCCAGCGACAAACCGAGCACGGCGCCGTCCACATTAATCATGAACTGCAATTCATCGCCGCCCACCACCGAGCGGAAGTAACTCTGGTAGTACTCGCTCTGCTGAAACTGGTCCGGGGCCACTGAATCGAGGCTGTGCAAGCCGTCAGTGATGCCGGCGCAGGCTGCCTGGTAGAAGGGATCGATCAGGTACATGCCGGCGCTGTAGTCAGCCAGTTCCTCCTCCTCGTGCGCGCTGGCACGGGAGTCGAAATCGATCAGCAGCTGCGGCACCCGCCCCGCCTGCATCACCGCGACCAAAGCATTATCCAGCGGCACCAGCAACCGCAAGGTATCCACCAGCGCCCGCCAGAAACCGTCGCGGCCCAGCGCGCCAAACACTCGGGCCAGCCCTTGGTGCACCGGCAACTCTTTCAGCAACGCCTCCACGCTCTACCCCTTTTGTGTAACCCATGATGGGAATGGGTGACGAGCACCCCGGTCGATACGCTGCATGCACTTATTGACCACCGGCCTGTAGCAGGCCAGGAGTGCCGCATCATGAGTCGTCATCGCACGTATATCAACCTGGGACTGGGCGCCTGTCTGTCGGCCTGGATAGCAGCCGCAGCGGCGGATGAACCGACCGTGCACGTCTACAACTGGTTTGACTACATCGGCCCGACCACGCTGAAGGATTTCCAGCGCGACACCGGGATCAAACCCGTCTATGACACCTTCGACAGTGGCGAAGTACTGGAAGCCAAGCTGATGACCGGTCACAGCGGTTACGACGTGGTGGTGGCCAGCAACTTCATTCTGCCGGCCCTCATCAAGGCCGGAGCCTTGCAGAAACTGGACCGTAGCCAGTTGAGCAATCTGCACCACATTGACCCGGTGTTGCTGGAAAAGCTGCGCGCGAACGACCCGGATAACCAATACGCCGTTCCTTACCTGTGGGGCACCGACGGCATTGGCTACAACGTCGACAAGGTCCGCGCGGTCCTTGGCGATCAGGCGCCAGTGAATTCTTGGGACCTGCTGTTCAAAGAAGAAAACCTGGCCAAGCTCAGCCAATGTGGCGTGGGGATTCTGGACGCTCCAGCCGAGGTCATCCCGATCGCCCTGCACTACCTCGGCCTGCCGCCCAACAGCAGCAACCCCGCGGACTACAAGAAAGCTGAAGCGCTGATGCTCAAGTTGCGTCCGCACATCACCTATTTCAATTCGTCGAAGATCCAGACCGACCTGGCCAACGGCGATATCTGCGTCGCCCTGGCGTGGTCCGGCACCGTGTTCGGTGCCATGCAAGCCGCCAATGAAGCGGCGAAGGGTGTAAAGATCGAATACAGCATCCCGGTCGAAGGTGCGCCGATGTGGTCCGATAACCTGGTCATGGTCAAGGACGGCAGCAATCCACAACAGGGGCTGGCCTTTATCAACTACCTGCTCCTTCCCGAAGTTGTCGCCCCCGCTACTAACCTGGCGCTCACCGCCAATGCCAACAAAGACGCGACGGTGTTGCTCTCGGACGAGGTGCGCGGGTACAGCAACATCTACCCCTCCGCCGAAGTGATCGCCAAGGCATTCACCCTGCAACCGCAGCCCCACGAGATCGAACGTGTGCGCACGCGCTCCTGGAGCAACATCAAGAACGGTCAGTAAAAACACCGCCGTCCCCTGTAGGAGCAAAGCTTGCTCGCGAAGAGGCCATCCCATTCAACAAAGATGTCGCCGCCTGATCTACCGCTTTCGCGAGCAAGCTTTGCGCCTACAAGGGGTCTGCCAATGAGTTTGACTTGAACATGAGAACGACAATGAAACCACGTGCCCGCGACCTGAATATCCAGTTCGGCCAACTGCAACCCGGCCCGCTCAATGCCATCACTGATGTACCCGGCGTGCGGGTCGGCCACAGCGATGTGCGCGGCCGCACCGCTAACGGCCGCGACATCCTCACCGGCGTTACCGTGATCGAACCTCGCGCCGGTTCCACCAGCCAGCAGCCGTGTTTTGCCGGGGTCCATGTGCTCAACGGCAATGGCGATGCGACCGGTCTGGAATGGATTCGCGAGGCCGGGCTGTTGACCAGCCCCATCGCCTTCACCAACACCCACAGCCTCGGCGTGGTGCGCGATGCGCTGATTGTGCTGGACCGCGAGCAGCAACCGGACGACGGGCGACTCTACTGGAACATGCCGGTGGTGCTGGAGACGTTCGACGGTTTGCTCAACGACATCAACGGTTTTCACGTGAAGCCCGAACACGTGGCCGAAGCCCTGAATACAGCCGTCGGCGGACTGGTCACCGAAGGTAATGTCGGTGGCGGCAGCGGCATGATCTGCCATGAATTCAAGGGTGGGATCGGTACTGCGTCGCGCCGCTTGAGCAGCGCTCAGGGTGGCTGGACGGTGGGCGCCATCGTCCAGGCCAACCACGGCATTCGCAACGAATTGCGCGTCGATGGTTACCCGGTCGGGCGCTATATGGAAAAGGCTGACTCGCCGTTTCTCAAGGCGTCGCTGCCGCATCCGGGCATGGGCTCGATTGTCGTTTGCCTCGCCACCGATGCGCCGTTGCTGCCGCACCAATGCACCCGTCTCGCGCAACGTGCCAGTCTCGGCCTGGCCCGCACCGGCGGGGGCAATGAAGACCACAGCGGCGACATCTTCATCGCCTTCGCCACGGGCAATGATGTGCCGCCCGCGGCGTATGAAAGCAAGAAAGCGCCGACCTGCGACAACCTGCGCATGGTCAATAACGACCACATCAGCGAACTGTTTTTGGCCGCGACCGAAGCCGTCGAGGAAGCGATCATCAACGCCTTGCTGGCGGGGGAAACGGCTGAGGGTAACGGGCATGCAGTGCCGGGGCTGGATGCCACAACACTGCTCGATGCCTTGCGCCAGGCAGGTTGGCCGGGAGCCCAATAAAAGAACCTCCCGAAGTCGCTGACACCACCGCAACGGGGGATGCTCATGGATCGCAGGCGTCCCCCGTGCATATCGATCGCCACGCTGCTTCTGCCAGCAGGTCCCGATAATCCTTCGGCCGTCCCTTCACCCGCCCCGACAACCACGTCCGGCAGTAGCTTTCCGCCTGACCGATGATCAGCGACGGCATCAATTCCGCCGGAACCCCTTTCAACTCATCGCCCCGCTCCGGGGCTGACAGCCATTCCCACAGCTGGCGGTTGCGGGTTTTGTTACGGGTCGCCAGTTCGTCCTTCAATGGCCCTTTGGTCACGGCAAATCGCGCGTGGTACTGGAACCGTGCCCACTCGGGCTGGTTATCGACCCAGTCCACATAACTGTGCACCAGCGCATAAACCCCGGCTCGCGTCGTTTCGGCGTCGGCCAGATAGCTGTCGCGAAGCTGCGCCTGATCGTCCAGCGCAGTGAAAAACAGCGCGGCCACCAAGCCTTCCTTGTTGCCGAAATGGTGGTAGATCGCACCGACGCTGGTATCGCATTCGGCGCGGATCATCTCGATGGTCGTGGCCTCGATCCCCTGCTCATTGAACAGCTTGAGGGCTTTTCGAAAAATGTCGCGCTTGAGTTCGGCTCTTCGTCCGGGGTAGCAGCGCTCGAGTAAATCTGCAGTTTCCATGCTGAACACCAGCCCAAAAAATCAACGGCAAGGCAGACACCTGCCCACGGATAAGTCGCGCTAGGTTGACAGATTTCCCATCGACAGAATACTGTTCCGTAACAGAACATTATTCTGTTACGGAACATCATTCTGTTAATCCACCCCTCAGCGAGGCTTCAACATGAACCAGGTTCTCAGCCTGTACACCAGCGCCGGCCCCGAAGCGTTCAGCAAAATGGTGTGCCAGATGGCGCCCTACTTCAGCACCATCCACCCGGTTTTCTCGGCACTGCGCCAAGGCTATGCGAGCGTGCAGGTGCCATTTTCCAGGGAAATCACCAACCACCTGGGCACCGTGCATGCGATCGCCCTGTGCAATGCCGCGGAACTGGCGGCCGGCACGATGACCAACGTGTCAATTCCCGAAGGCGCGCGCTGGATTCCGAAAGGCATGACGGTGGAGTACCTGGCCAAGGCCAAGACGGATGTGACGGCGGTCGCGGATGGGGAAGCGGTGGACTGGCTGACCGAGGGCGACAAGATTGTGCCGGTGGACATTCACGATGCCGAGGGCAAGAAGGTGTTCACGGCGCGGATCACCATGAACGTGAAGCTTTCCTAAACACTTTTAACTGTAGGAGCGAAGCTTGCTCGCGAAGGGGCCGGCACATCCAACATTGATGTCGGCCAACAGGACGCCTTCGCGAGCAAGCTTCGCTCCTACAGAGGGGATGTGTGGTCAGACCAACCGCAGTCTTGGAGTGATGGCTGGCACGGCCTCATCACCCAACCGCCCGCGCACAAACTCATTGGCCTTGCGCGTCAACTGATCCAGATGCCGGTCGCGCTGTTTCTCGGCATCGGTCATCGCCCGTTTGCCGTGCTTTTGCAGCAGGTAGGTATGGATCTGCCGCACTTCCAACGCACTGTAGATCGGTGCCGTGTCCAGCACCGCCATCAGGCCGTCGGTCCCGTGATCGCGGGTGTTCATCAGCACTTGCGTGGCGCGCACACCCAGCACCTGGAAGCCCATCGCTTCAAAATACGGGACTTTTCCAACGCTGCACGTCAACTCAGCGTGAGGGTAGCGGCCGACCATTTCCCGCAGCATCGCCCGGGCAACACCCTGGCCGCGATAACTGGCATCGACGGCCATATAAGCCACGCCGCACGCTTCAGGATCGTCCTTGACCGGCAGGTACAACACAAAGCCGATGACCTTCTCCGGGTCGTCCACATCCGTCGCCACGATCAACTCGACCGCCAGCCCCTTGGCCCCGCTCAACGCCTCCAGATACAGGTGGACCTCATAGCCGATCGCGTATTGGTACACGTTGTACAGCAGGTTGCTTTGCGGCAGAGCGACCGCGCTGATGTCGGTCAGGTTGTCGACCACCAGTTGCAGGATCTGGCTGGTGATGTGCTCGGGGCACGGGGTTTTGAAATGGCTGATCTGGGGCATTGCGCGACTGACTCCGGCGGTTAAGGCGTACCCGCGACGTGAAGAATGCGTCGCGAGTGCGGCCATCATAACGCGCGACGGGGCAATTCCCCGAAACTGAGGGGTTGCCCCAGCGAAACAGGCTTTCTCATACAAATAAAAATCAATGCAACCCGTTGATTAGCAAACGGTTTAAACAACAAAATCGCCCATGGCGCGGCTTTTGCTTTATTCCTCTTTAACGCACCGACGGCCCTCGCTTCCAGGTGATGGCTGCTATCGCCGTGCCGGCCTGACGCAAGGGGAAAAAAAAATGAAAAGCCCAGCCTCGGAGCACCGTTGGCCCAGCCGTTTGCTGGGTTTGGGTGTCGCCTCCGTCATGCTCATCACCTTCAGCCTGTCCACGGCCAGCGCGGCCCCGCTCGATGATGTCGGGCAACCGCCCCCCACGGATCCCTCGGCCTTTACCAATCCACCGGCCGATCCCAAGGCTGCGCTGGAAGCACTGAAAACCTTGCCTGAGGCCAATCAAGGCGCGATTGCCCTGCCCAATGGCGTGTTCGGCGACCGTACTACACCACGGGCCGACAACGTATTGCCCCCATCTCTGCAAACGTCGTTCAACTTCCCCACCAATGGCAAACCCAGCCCCTTGTTTGGGGCCGAGCCTTTTACCCAGCAATTGCTGTTATTCGAAGAGTTCGGCACGGAAAAACTCGACCCGACCACCCCGCCACCGACCCTGACCTTCCCGGTGCCGACCCTCGGCCCGGCGCCCCAGCAAGACCCGAACAACGTCGCCCGCAGCGGCCCGTCCAGTGCCGCAATCGAAGCCTTCATGCGTCAGCCGGGGTTGTTTCCGTTTCCGGCGCAGTTCTCCAATGTGCTGGACCGCAACCCCTGGAAGGCACAGATCGAAGCCTTCCTCAACCGCCACCCGGTGGGTTCGCCCGCCGAGGGCCGGCCACCTGGAAAAGGCTGGTCGCATCAACGCTGGAACGAGTTCTTTCCTCAGGTGCAGTTCAAGACCGTGCAAATGGGCACGCGCACCAATCAGGGCCTGCGTGACCGCAAACAACTACACAATTACGCCAATGGCGAATTCGCCCCCGGCGGGCTCAACTACCAAACATCGGACATCCCGGAAACCGCCGGCACCACCCGGGGCATCGACGCGCGCTTCCACTCCAAAATGCCGATACAGAATCACAACTCGTTATGGACGTTCGACGGCACCTTTCCGCCCAAATTGCTCATGGTGCGTTACGGCCAACCGGTGCTGATGCGGCACTACAACGCCCTGCCGATAGACCCGGCCGCCAACATGGGTTTCGGCCTGCACACCATCAGCACCCACGAACACAACGGCCATTCCCCGGCGGAAAGCGACGGCTACACCAACGCATTCTTTTTTCCGGGGCAGTACTACGACTATCGCTGGCCGCTGCAACTGGCCGGTTACGACACGATCAACACCACCGCCCAAGACCCGCGTGCGGCGTTCCCCTGCTCACCGGGCGAAACCCTGTACGTCAACGACGCCAACCCCGGCCTCAAGACCTGCGACCACGGCAGCATCAAGATTCGTGGCGACTGGCGCGAGACCATGAGCACTCACTGGTTCCACGACCACATGCTCGATTTCACCGCACAGAACGTCTACAAGGGCAACGCGGTGATGATGAACTACTACAGCGCCCTGGATCGCGGCAACGAAGCCATCGAGGACGGCGTCAACCTGCGCTTGCCCAGCGGTTCGGCGCTGCCCTGGGGCAACCGCGACTACGATGTGAACCTGGTCATCGCCGACAAAGCCTGGGACGAGAACGGTCAATTGTGGTTCAACCCGTTCAACACCGACGGCTTTCTCGGCGATCAGATCCTGGTCAACTGGCAGTACCAGCCACGCCTCAAAGTGCGTGCGCGCAGCTATCGCTTCCGCATCCTCAACGGCTCGGTGTCGCGCTTCTTCAAGTTTGCCCTGGTGCGTGAAATCAGCGGCAACGGCGGCGAGTTTCCCGGCCCGGCGGGCTCGGGGGTTTCCTACAATCGCGTGCCGTTCCACCTGATCGGCAACGACGGCAACCTCATGGAGCACACGGTGCCGTTCGACGGCAGCATGGACCTAGACGGCGACGGTGACCGGCAAGACCACAACGCCATCCTGCCGACCCAAGGCATTGCCGAACGCTACGACATCATCGTCAACTTCGCGAAAAACGGCATCCAGCCCGGCGACAAGCTGTACTTCGTCAACCTGCTGGAACACCGCACCGGCAAGGGCCCGGAGAAAAACGAACTGGCCCTGGCGGACGTGTTGTCCGAGAAATACAAAGCGGTGATCAAGCAGACCAGCAAAGGCCCGCAATGGGACAAGGGCGACCCGGCCGTCGGCAAGTTCCTGCAACTGCTGGTCCAGCCCTACAGCGGCCAGGACGTGAGCATGAACCCGGCGGACTACGAACCAGCCAAACCCGGCAAGCCCGCCGGCAAGACAATGATCCCGCTGACCATCGACCGCGACAACCCGAGCGATCAGGCCAAGCTCAAACTGGCCCGGCATCGCCACTTCATCTTCGGTCGCTCCGACGGCACCGACGAGGCGCCCTGGACCATCAAGACCGACGGCGGCCTGGGTTACGACATGGACCCGCGCCGCATTAGTGCTGCGCCGCAATTGGCCAACGGTCCGACCGACGCGGGCTATGCCGGTGACGGCACCCTTGAGGTGTGGAAAATCGAGAATGGCGGCAACGGCTGGAACCACCCGGTGCACGTGCATTTTGAAGAAGGGGTCATCCTCAGCCGCGACGGCAAGGCGCCGCCGGAATGGGAAAAATGGGCGCGCAAGGACGTCTATCGTATCGGTGAAGGCATCGACAGTTCCGTGGATGTGGAAATGGCGATCCACTTCCGCGAGTTCGCCGGCACCTACATGGAGCATTGCCACAACACCCAGCACGAAGACACCTCGATGCTGCTGCGCTGGGATATCGAGCACCCCGGGCAGTTCCAATTGATGCCCACGCCCCTGCCCGGCTTGGGACGGTGTCACCTACGTGAACTCCGCCGCACTGCCGACTTTCCGCACCGGTGATCAAGGTGAGGAAAACAACGGCCCGAATAAAAAACCCGTGGCCAACCCCGACAGTGCCATCAGCAATAACGGCCTGCCGCTGACCATTAACGTGTTGGCCAATGACACCGATCCTGACGGCAACCTGCCGCTCAAAGTGGTGGGCCTGAGCCAGCCGGATTCGGGCCAGGGCACGGTCAGCACCGACGGCCTGCGCGTGGTCTACACCCCGCCGGCCGTGGTCAGCGCGCCGTTCACCGCGACCTTCACCTACCAGGCCAGCGACAGCAAGGACGCGGTCTCGGACAAACCGGCCACGGTGTCGGTGGCGGTCAGCGCGGCGGCGGTCAATGAAGACTTGCAGGTGACCAGCGCCACGGTCGTCGCCCGCAGCAACAGCCGCTACACCTGGGATTTAGCGGGAACCACCTCGCGGGCGGCAGGCAACAGCATCACGGTCAGCGCGAGCACCACGGGCGGGGCGCTCAATCTCGGTGCGGCGGCACTGACGCCGAGCGGGACCGGCGCACGCTGGCGGCTGTCTGTCACCACCACCGGTGACGGCCCGACGCCAAGCCCCACCGCCACGGTTCGCTCGGCCCTTGGGAAAACGGTGACGGCGCCCATCGCGGCGCATTAACGATGGGGGCCCGGCCCAAGACCGGGCGCCAATCGATTACGGAACAATCGGTCCAGAGAGAGCGGATCGCCGGCCCGTTTTTCCCATCAGGCAATCAGCTTAAGGTGGCCTCCATTCACTCATTGGAGGTCACCATGAATCACCCCACCCTGCTTTCCACGATCAACATCGGCCCGCACACCCTCGCCCACCGCGTGGTCATGGCCCCCCTGACCCGCATGCGTTCCGAGCCCGGCGACCTGCCCGGCGCGTTGATGGCCGAGTACTACTCGCAACGGGCCACCGACGGCGGCTTGATCATTTCCGAAGCCACGGTCGTGTCCACTACCGGCAACGGCTACCTCGGCTCGCCCGGCCTGTACAACGACGCGCAAATCCCTGGCTGGAAAGCCATCACCGAAGCGGTGCATGCCAAGGGCGGGAAGATTTTCCTGCAACTGTTCCATGCCGGTCGCCAGTCCCACAGCGACATGCAACCCGACGGCGCACAACCGGTGGCCCCATCGGCGGTCGAGTACGACGGCGTGGCCTACACCGCCAGCGGCTGGGTGCCGAGCACTCCGCACCGGGCGCTGAGCGAAGCGGAAGTGGAAGCGCTGGTGGACGATTTCCGCAGCGCCGCCGAACGTGGCCTGGCTGCGGGTTTTGACGGTGTGGAAATCCATGGCGCCAACGGTTACCTGATCGATCAGTTCTTGCAGGACGGCAGCAACCGCCGCACCGACGCCTATGGCGGCAGCATCGCCAAGCGTGCGCGGTTTTTGTTGGACATCACCAACGCGGTGATTTCGGTCTGGGGCAGCGAGCGCGTTGCGGTGCGCCTGGGCCCAAGCGGTACGTTCGGGGACATGAAGGACAGCGATCCCGAAGCGTTGTTTGTCTACGTCGCGGAGCAATTGGCACCGTTGAAACTGGCGTACCTGCACTTGATCGAACCGCGTGTGCTGGGCAACTCGATCGATGAGAGCAAGGACCAGAATCCCGTGGCCGCACAGTTGATTCGTCGGCATTACGACGGTTTGATCATCGCGGCGGGTGGTTTCACCGCCGAGTCGGCCGAGCAGATTTTGCGCGCGGGCGATGCGGACCTGGTGGCGTTTGGGCGCGACTTTATTGCCAACCCGGATTTGCCGGAGCGGATTCGCCAGGGTCGGCCGTTGAATGCTTATGACCGGGATACGTTTTATGGGGGTAATGAGGTCGGGTTTACGGATTATCCGTTTTATCAGCACAGTGCCTGACAGGTCCCGGCCCATGCGTTGAATGTTCGGACGCCTTCGCGGGCAAGCCTCGCTCCTACAGAGATCACGCGATCCATTGTAGGAGCGAGGCTTGCCCGCGAAGGCGTCACCTCGATTTACCCGATCACCCTTTGCAAATCCCCCGCCCGCCTCTACTCTGCGTCAACCCTCCTGCATCGAGCACACCTCCCATGATGGACAGCCTCAGCGGTATCACGGCCTTCATTCAGGTGGCCGAAACCCGCAGTTTTACCGAAGCCGGGCGCCTGCTGGAAATCTCCTCCTCAGCCGTCGGCAAAAGCGTGGCGCGCATGGAAGAACGCCTGGGGGTGCGGCTGTTCCATCGCAGCACCCGCAGCGTCACCCTGACCACCGAAGGCGAGCTGTTCCTGGACCGTTGCAAGCGCATCCTCAGCGAAGTGGAAGCCGCGCAAATGGAGCTGCTGGAGTTGTCCGCCACGCCCAAGGGCAAGGTGCGCATTAGCGTGCCGATTCAGAACGTGTTGATCATGCCGGTGCTCGCCGGGTTCATGCGCGCCTACCCGGACATCGAGCTGGACGTGGACATGTCCGACCGCATGGTGGACGTGATCGAGGAAGGTTTCGACGCAGTGATCCGCACCGGCGCGCCGCAGGATTCGCGGTTGATGGCGCGCAAGTTGGGGGGCTATCAATTGCAGTTGGTGGCCTCGCCCGCGTACCTGGAACGCCACGGCGAACCGACGCACCCGGACGAGCTGATCAACCACGTGGCGTTGCTGCACAAGTTTCCGGCGACGGGGATGATCGAGCGCTGGCCGCTGCGCGTCGGCGATACGCACATCGAACCGAATCTGGCGAAGGCCATGGCCTGCACCACGATGGATCCGCTGACGTATCTGGCGCTGGATGGGGTGGGGATTGCCTGCCTGCCGGACTTTTCAATCCGTCAGCCGTTGGCCGATGGCAGGCTGAAGGTGGTGCTGGCGGACTACACCGACCACACCGGCAACCTGTGGATGCTCTGGCCTGCATCAAAGCAGACCGCACCGAGGCTGCGGGTGTTGATCGATTTCTTCAAGGACAACATTCTCAAGGTTTGAACTAGCGTTGCAGGGCCTCGGCAATCGGGGCCTTGCTGATGCCGAAACTGAGCATCACCGCCAACCCGAGCACACCGATCACCGCACCGAGCCACAGCGCCGACGGCACGCCGAAGTGATCGACCATCAAGCCGCCAAACAGCGAACCCGAGGCGATTGCCACCTGGAAGGTGGTCACCAACATGGCTGAACTGGCTTCGGGCAATTGTGGCGAGGTCAGTTGCATCCAGGTGCTGACGCCTAATGGAATCGCGCCATAAGCAATGCCCCAGACCAGAACCGCCAATGCCACGCCCCAGCCATGCAGCGCGGGCAAGGCCAGTTGCGCGATCACCATCAACACCACCACCGCCCCCAGGGACAGGCGCAGATGCTTGACGATGCTCCCAGCCATCGCGAAGTTGGCGAGCATGCCGACCAGGCCGAAGCCGAGCAGGATCCCGGTGATTGCACTCGGTGTATAGCCGGCGTTTTGCCCAAGGAATGGCGCGATGTAGGTGTAAGCCGTGAAGTGTGCCGCCACGACCGTGCCCAACAGCAACATGCTGCGTCGGGCGTTACTGCGGCGCAGGAAACCCAACAATGCGCGCACCTGCAAGCCTTCGCGGGACGGCAACGACGGCAAGGTCAGCCACTGCGCGAGCAACGTCAGCAACGCCAACCCCGCTGTCGCCGCAAACGATATCCGCCAGGAAAACAACGTGCTGACAAAGGTCCCGAACGGCACCCCGAGCACCGTCGCCAGGGTGATGCCGCCGAAGATCAGCGCCGTCGCTTTCGCGGCTTTTGCTTCGCTGACCAAACGCCCGGCCGCCGCAATCGCCACGGCCCAGAAACCGCCCAGTGCGACACCCAACAGACCTCGGCCGAGCAGCATGATCGTCAGCGAAGGCGCCAGCGCCGATACCACGTTGGAAGCCACCAGTAACAGCGTCAATAACAGCAGCAGATGCCGTCGATTCATCTTCCCGGCACCCAGCATGATCGCCGGTGCCGAGACGGCCGCGACGATGCCCGGCACGGTCACCATCAACCCCGCGACACCATCGGTAATGTCCAGGCTGTTGGCAATCTGCGGCAGGATGCCCACCGGCAGGTATTCGGTGGTGACAAACGCGAAGGCGCCGAGGGCGACCGAGAACACCGACAGCCAGTCGCGGGCGGAGGATGGCGGCTCAAGCGCAAGCGCCGGGGTGGCCGGTATCACGTGTATGTCGTTCATGGGGAAAGCTCCACAGTTATAAGTGGAGCCATGGTAGGGAGCGGCCCGGCGCGGAAAAACGGTGCAGCGCTCCGATCACTGTGGATCGATGACTCCGCAATCCGAAGCTCCGGGCCACGGATTAGCGCCGTTACTGTCCAAAGAGTTCGGCCCTCCAGGCTGTTTTTCCCAAAGCCTGCGCTCCCTAGACTTCGCCTCGTCTGCCATCAACCTTACGAGGCCACACCCATGACAACTTCACGTTCCCCCATTCGCGTCGGCATCGTCGGCGTTGGCACCTGGGCCCGCCACGGTCACCTGCGTGTATTGGCGCTGCTGCCGCAATACCGGGTGCAAGCGGTGTACAGCGAACACCGCGAACGCGCCGAAGCGGCGGCCAGCGAATACGGCATTCCACAGGTCGCCGATTCCCTCGACGCCTTGGTAAATAACCCCGAAGTGGACCTGGTGGTGGTGCTCAACACCGCACCGCAACACGAGCAAACCGTGCGCGCCGCCATCGCCGCCGGCAAAGACGTCTACTGCGAATGGCCGCTGACCACCACCACTGCGGCGTCCGAACAATTGGTACATCTGGCCAAGGATGCCGGCGTGCGTCACATCGTCGGCCTGCAACGCCGCCACGCGCCGCACAACCGTTATCTGCAAGACCTGTTACAGCAGGGCTATGTCGGCCAGTTGCGCTCGGTGCGCATGCACGTCAGTACGCATTATTTCCAGGCGCTGCGTGCCAACTCGCTGCGCTGGACGGCGCCTGAGGAAAACTTTTCGAGCGTCGTCTCGATCTACGCCGGGCACTTCCTCGACATGCTGTTCACCGCCACCGGTTGGCCGCTGAAAGTGTCGGGGCTGACCGTCAGCCAGTTCCCGAAAGTCACCATCGTCGAAACCGGCGAAGTGCTGGACAGCACCGCGCCGGATCAACTGGTGCTCAGTGGCGTGCTGGAAAACGGCGCGGTGGTGTCGATCCATATCGAGGGCGGCAAACGCAACGGTTCCGGCGTGCAGATCGACATCACCGGCGATCAGGGCGACCTGAAAATCACCAACCGTTCCGCCTTCGGTGGCGTGGGCGATGACTACGTGATCGAGGGTGCCCACGGCGATGACCAGCCGTTGCAAAGCCTGCCAGTGCCGGACAGTTATCAGCGCCTGCCCGAATCCGGATTGCCGTCGGCGGTGTTGGAACTGGCGGAGTTGTATCACGTGTTTGCCCAGGACCTGGCGGACGGCACCCATGCGGCGGCGACGTTTGAGGATGCGGTTCGGATGCATCGGTTGCTGGATGTGGCCAAGGTTGGAAATCAATTACCGCTCTGACTTATCACCTGTGGCACGGGGTTATGTGGTGAGGCGGCTTGTGTGGCGAAGGGGCTTGTGTGGCGAGGGGGCTTGCCCCCGTTGGGCTGCGAAGCGGCCCCAAAACCTGCAATCCAGTTGTGTCAGGTATACCGCATTCAGCGGTTTTACGACTGCTGCGCAGCCGAACGGGGGCAAGCCCCCGCGCCACACGGAATATCGTCGGGCAGCCGCCGATTCAGCATCGACCACGACGCATCGACTGGCGAGGGGGGGGTTCTCGAAGCTTGGCTTCATGGCAATACGTTCCTGCTCGGCGCCTGACTACAAACGCCAGAATCGAATCACCGGCGCCATCACAAAACCCGAGCAGCTTTGATACAACCCCGTTACCCAACCTGTTACCTGCCCGAACAATCCCCTGCAAACCCCCATCACGAATGTAACGTCAAGACACTTCGCCCCCCTGCCCGCCGCGCCTAGTGTGAAGCCGTCAATGGGCTTACAGGGTTGTGACACATCATCGGCATCGCCCGCCTCCCGCCAGTGGAGGCATGGAAGACCTGTCACGGGTGCTGCCTGATGGTTGCTCGGATTCGACGCCCGCTGCCCATTGATTGCCTAAACACAACCCAGACAGAACAGAGGGACACCATGAGTAAGTCAAACGTTGCAAGCACTCAACAAGCACTGCACGACGACGTTCAAGCGGCCGTCAAATCGATTCTCGGCGCCTCAAGTTCAACGGCCCTGAAAACCACCGACTACAGCAAAGTGCTGACGTCGACCCTGGCCGCTACCCAGAAATCGGTCAAGATCCAGATCGCCTCCGGTGACCTGACCACGCTCAAGCAGTCCGGCTACAAGCTGTGCTTTGCCAAGAAGGTCGGTACCGAAGACTACAACGTGGTCTGGCAGTCCTACGTCAATTACCTGAGCAACAACACCTTCAGTTGGACGCCGCAATACCAGTTGTTCGGCTCCAATTCGTTCCAGGCCAACGTTCAAGTGGATGTGTCGACCAACCTCGTCACCATCGGCCTGGGCCAACAGTCGATTCTTGACTCGTCCGGCTTGCTGGGCAATGCGACCACCGGTGGGCCCGACACCTCCATCACGCTGGTCAATCAATACGGTGCGATTCACCCCGGCGTCAGCCAGTTGTCCACGGGCATCGACGGCAAGCAGGTCGCCACCCCGATCTACGTGGCCATTAATCAAGTGGTCACCGGCCAGACTGTGCTGACGCCTGTCGAGACCATTCTTGTCTGGTTCGAACAGAATGTGCAGACCAGCACCATGTTCAGCACCTCGCGCTCCCAGGCCATCGAGGTCGACCTCACCTTCGATAACAACGCGACCCGTCTCTACTCGGGTGGTTCCTGGACTGTGGTGTAACGGTGACATCGGGGGCAACCTCGCGGTTGCCCCTTCTCTCAGGCATCGTCACTGCCCCGGTCGAAATAGCCCGTCAGTGAACGGCAGATCGATTCGGCCAGGTCTTCCTGGGTCGCGATGCCGTAGGGATGACTGCGATCAAATTGTGCCGACCAGCGAATCCGCCCCTGAGCCACATCAATCAGGCGCACCGACGCCCGGACCCGGGCCGGCTCCACCCGAACACTGCCCTCCAGTGAATAACTGCCACGCCCCACCCGCTCCGGCACCGGCGTTTTCACGCTGCTGCATGGCACCTTCATCAGCACATGGTTGGCATGGGTCTGGGAATGCTCGAAGGACTCAAACAGCCGGCAACTCAACTCTTCGCACAAGCCTCGGGTAAAGTCGTCGCCATCATGGGTGATGCAGGTAAACGGCTGCAGTTGCAGCACCGGATGAGGGTGGCTGGCCACTTTCGGCCTGAGCCGTTCGTACGCCAGGCGATAACTGCCGGCCGGCAAACTCAGGCGCATCAGGTCGTGTTGACCGAGGGTGGTGTAATAGCTGGCGAGCTTGCGCCGCAGGCGGCCGACCTGCACCCGCACCACCGGATCGTCGACCGTGGAATACACCGTCGGGTCACGGCGAAACACCGCGAGGCCAATGGCGTGTTCAGTCAGGGGAGTGTTCGACAACTGCAAGTCATGCTCGACCAGAAACCGCAACAAGCCACCCATTCGCCGGGATTTGGCAAACAACGGGCTGGCCAGCAGCAGCGCCAGCACCCGCTCCACTTCATCCCGACCGAACGGCTCGGGAACCGCGTGCACACGTGTTTCGGCAATGCGTTTGATCACCATCAGTCTGCCTCCATGCAGATTGTTGCGTTCAACGTGGGCGTTGCACGGGCGAAGCTTAGCAGTTGCGCGGGATTGTGTAGTGGCACCTTGGCATATAGCGCTGGGGCTAACGCTCCGGGGCAACCATTCGAAAGCGGATGTTGATGTCTTTGGAGACCACACCGTCTGCCCACTCCCCGGCGCCGATCTTGAAGTCGTCACGATTGAGGGCGAACTCACCGACAAAAACCCCAATGCCACTCTCCGGCTTCAACTCGACCTGAACCTGGACGTTACGGGTGATGGTTTTGAGCGTGAGGTTACCGGCAAACAGATAGCGGTTATCGCCCAAGGCTTTGACGCTGGTGGACTCAAAAGTCCCCAGCGGGTAGGTGGACGTGTCAAACCACGCAGGCTTTTGCAACTCGGTGTTGGCGTCACTGCTGCCGGCATCAATGCTGCTCAGCTCAATACGCAGGGCGGCGTGGGCGGCGACGGGGTTTTGCGTGTCGAAATCAAGAGTGCCTTCAAACTGACCGAACGTGCCGTAGACCCGCGAGCCAAACTGGTCGAAGGTGAAGCTGATCTGGCTGGCCGCGGTGTTGACCTGGTTGTATTCGACGGCCTGGGCCCCTGGGGAAAAACCGACCGCAACCACCGCCGACAGTGCGGCAAACTGCGGAAATCGAAAGCGCATGGAATGCTCCGGTCAGAGGGGCCCGAGGAACGCACGAGCATAAGGCCTGGCATCCTTTTAAGGAAAGTCTAGCCATCAATCTTGTCGCCATGGTCATCGAGCGCCAGTTGAAACTGGACGCGCACCTCAAACCCTTGCGTCCTGCCTGTCGCCGGTGATGCCAGGGTCAGGCTGGCACCGACACCTTGCACAATGGTTTTGGCAATTGCCAGCCCCAACCCTGAACCGCTGGCTTCACTGTTGCCCCGCACAAAGCGCTCGGTCAGGCGCTGCAACACCGGCGCGGGCACCGTCGGGCCACCATTGACCACCTGCAGCAGCGCTTGATCGGACAGGCTGACCTCGACCGGTTGGTCCGCGGCGCCATATTTCAGCGCGTTTTCGATCAGGTTACGCAACAGGACGCCGAAAGCGTCCGGATCAATCGCCGAGTAAACGCTGGCCTGACGGGGCAATTGCAACTCGATCCGCTGTCCGCTGCTGTGATTCCACTCATCAACCACATGGGCCAGCAAGGGAATGAGGTCCTGAGGCGCCTCGGACAACAATCCGCCTCCCTCAGCCTTGGCCAGTTGCATGAGTTTTTCCGAGAGCCGGGCCAGCTCGCGCAACGAGTTTTCGATCTTCGCCGCACGCACGCGCAATGGCCCTTCGGGTGTTTCATGGCGCAGCCGCTGGATCTGCGCCAGGGTCGCGGCCAGTGGGGTGCGCAGTTCGTGGGCGCTGTTGGCGGTAAAGCTGCGTTCGGCCTCCAACGCCTTGCGCAAACGCTCCAGCAAATGGTTGACCGCGCCGGCCAACGGGTTGATTTCTGCCGGCAGTCGCGCCACGTTGATCGGTGACAGATCGCCCACACCACGAGCCTCCACGGCACGACGATAGGCCAACACGCTGCGCAGGCTGATGCGTACGAACAGCCAGGTGCCCAACAGGCTGATGGGAATCAGCGCCAGCAACGGCAACAACAAGGCAAACAAGGCTTCCCGGGCGGCCTCTCGGCGATGATTCAGCGGTTCGGCGATCTCGATGAACAGCGTCCCCCGCAGCGCACTCGCGCCATACAGACGGTATTTACCGGTGGTGGAAAACCCTTCCGTCGGCTGTTTGTTGAAGATCTTCGGGTTGGCGTCGTGGGACTTCATCAGAATCTCGCCCTTGGCATCGCGCACCAGGTATGTCAGGTATTCCTTGTGGGTTTTCAGGGTGGCAATGTGCTGTGCTTCGCGGGGTTCTTCACGGTTGCTGATTTCCAGCACGGCCAGGGGCAGGATGCGTTGTGCGGTTTCCTCCAGAGCGCTATCGAACGCCTCGTTCAACTCATGTTGCACCACCAGCCAGGCCCCGACGGTCGCCCCTAGCCAGAGCAAGGTCATGCCCAGGGTCAGCCCCAGGCCAAGGCGTTTTTGCAGACTCGACGGCGACTTCATACGGACATCAACCGGTAACCCATGCCGCGCACGGTTTCGATCAGGTCACGCCCGAGTTTTTTACGCAAGCGACTGATATACACCTCGATGGTGTTGCTCTCGATTTCCGCACCAAACGCATACAAACGTTCTTCCAGCTGCGACTTCGACAACAATGCGCTGGGCCGCTGGACAAACGCCTCGAACAGCGCCCATTCCCGCGCCGTGAGGTCCACGCAGGAGCCGGAACGATGAACCGTGCGGGCGTTCATGTCGATCTGCAGTTCGCCAAGTTTGATCAGCGGGTTGGGGTTGCCGCTGTAACGTCGGGCCACGGCCGCCACACGGGCCGAGAGCTCAAACAGGTCGAATGGCTTGACCAGATAATCGTCAGCCCCGGCATTGAGTCCGGCAATGCGATCGGATATCTGGTCCTGGGCGGTCAGGATGATCACCGGGGTCACGTCCCCCGCTGAACGCTGTTGACGTAAAAAGTCCAGCCCGCGCCCGTCCGGCAGCATCAGGTCCAGCAGGATCAAGTCGTAAGGCGTGGTGCGCACACTGTTGCGCGCATGGTCCAGGCGCTGCACCCAATCGACGGCATGGCCGTCATCGGCGATCTGCTCGCGCACCGCCTCCCCGAGCCCTGGTGCATCCTCGACCAATAAAACCCGCATCTGGCACCTCCTGTGATGGTTGTCGTGCAGCACCTTAACGGCCTCACCTGACGGGAATCTGAAGATTCAGCTGGTTGTCAGGAATGCACCCTAGGGTATGCCTCAGACGCCACGCCGACAGGAGACAGATCATGAAATCAGCTTTTATTGCCCGAATCGCGCTGCTGAGCGTGCTGCTCAGCGGTTACGCCCTGGCCGATGACGACTGCAGCGAGCCGGTCAGTGATTGGCAAGCGCGAGACACCCTGCGTCAGCAGGTAGAGCAGCAATACGGCTGGAGCGTGCAACGGATCAAGGTCGACGACGGTTGCTACAAGCTCAAGGGCGCCGACCGCAAGGGCAACGCCATCGAAGCCCGCTATGCGCCCGCCTCCCTGCACCTGCGCACGCTGCAGATCAATTTCGGCGACGACGGTGACGCCCGGGACTACCTCGCCAGCCCCAACGCCGAATGATCATTGCAGTTTTTTCCAGGGCTTTCAGGTTGCTGTCAGCCAGCAGGTCCAGGCTCTCGCCACAACGCTCAAACAGGACTCCCTCATGAAAAAAATCATCGCTGCAACCTGCCTTGTCGGTGCCATTGCCCTGCCGGGGCTGGTTCAGGCCCGTGAAGTGACCCTGACCACCCAGCTCAAGGACTACAGCGGCAACGATGCGTACCTGACGATCTATGTCACCGACGCCAATGGCCAATACCAGAAAACCCTGTGGGTGGCCGGCAAGAAGGCCAAGTACTACCGGCACTTGACGGATTGGGCCCGTGGCAGCGGCATGAACCCGAGCGAATTCGACGGGGTCAGCGGCGCCAGTGTCGGCAGCGGGGGCACCCTGAAAGTCAGCGTTGAACTGGCAGACACCTTGATTGACGCCGGGTATCAGATCCGTATCGACAGCGCCGTGGAAAACAAGCGCGAAGGTCGAGCCGACGTCAGCGTGCCCCTGACCGCCAAAGGTTCAGGCAAGCCGGCGACCGGTAGCACTTACGTCGACTCCTTCACTTACGACCTGTAGCACCCACAACCCTGGAGGCTGAACATGCTTCGCCAGTTCCATTCACTGCCCGGTTTGATCGCCGCCCTGTTGGTCATGATATTGGCCATCAGCGGCGCGGTATTGTCCGTAGATCCGGCCCTGGAACGCCTGCACAGCACATCCACCGCTGCCGGGCAGCTCAACGTCGGACAGTTGGCCGGGCGTGTCGCCAGCCACTTTCCCGGCGTGGAGCAAATCCAGCGCACGGCGTCCGGGACGGTCATTGTCTACTACAACCAGGACGGTCAGTCCGGGGCCGAAAAGATCGACCCGCTGACCGGTCAGGGCCTCGCGCCCTATGAGCCGTCAGCCTTCTCACGCTGGATCAAAGACCTGCACCGCTCGCTGTTCATGGGCACACCGGGCCACGGAGTGGCGGGCGTCGGTGCGCTGTTCATGTTGATCCTGTCGGTGTCCGGCGCGCTGTTGCTGGCCCGGCGCCTGGGCGGCTGGCGCAATCTGCTGCGGCCACTGCGCGGCACGTTCAGCCAGCGCTGGCACGCCGAAGTCGGACGCTTGGCCTTGCTCGGTCTGCTGCTGTCGGCGCTGAGCGGGCTCTACCTGTGCGCCAGCACTTTCGGTTTGATCGCCGACGGCAGTCAGAGTGAACCGGCCTTCCCCACCCACATCAGCACCGGCCCGGTGTTGCCGGTGGCCAACCTGCAAGCCCTGCGTTCCATCGACCTGAATGACCTGCGTGAACTGGTGTACCCGAGCCCCGGCAACCCACAAGACGTGTTTTCTCTGCGCACCGCCCAAGGCGACGGTTACGTCGACCCGGTCAGTGGCGCGTTGCTGTCCTGGCAAGCCCACGACTCGATGCACAATGTTTACCAATTGATCTACCGGCTGCACACCGGTGAAGGCCTCTGGTGGTTGAGCCTGCCGCTCGGGCTCTGCGCCCTCTGCGTGCCGTTGATGAGCGTAACCGGCATGCTGCTCTGGTGGCGCCGCCGCAAGGCCGGCCCGAACATCCGCCACAACAGCCCCGCCCAAGCTGCCGACAGCGTGATTTTGGTGGGCAGTGAAAACAACAGCTCCTGGGGATTTGCCAAAGCCTTGCATGATGCCCTGCACCTGGCCGGACATCGGGTGCATAGCACAGCGATGAATACATGGACGGGCGATTACCGCGATGCCAAACGGGTGTTCATCCTCACCGCGACCCATGGTGACGGCGACGCACCGGCCTCGGCGTCGCAGTTCCTGACACGGCTGAACACCGTCGGCCTCAAACCCGACCTGCCGTTTGCGGTACTGGGTTTGGGTGACCGGCAGTTTCCGCGTTTCTGTCAATACGCCCATCAGGTGCACGATGCGATGGTGCAGGCCGGCGGCTCGCCGCTGCTGGGGCTGGAAACCGTCAACCGCCAGTCCGCTCAGGAATTTGCGCGTTGGGGCCTCGCGTTGGGTGAGGTGCTCGGGCATGAGCTGACACTGGTACATACCCCGCAGCAGCCACAGTCCCATCAATTGCAACTGACCGAACGCATTGTCTACGGCGAACAGGTGAATGCACCGACTCACGTACTGCGCTTCAAGGCGCCCGGCGTACTCCCGGACTTTCTGGCCGGTGATCTGGTGGGGATTTTCGCCCCCGATAACCCGGTTCCGCGCTTTTACTCGCTGGCCAGCAGTTCAGAAGACGGTGTGCTGGAAATCTGCGTGCGTAAACACGAAGGCGGTGTGTGCTCGCAGTTCCTGCATGGGCTGAAGATCGGCGCACCAATCGAAGCCTTTATCCAGCCTAACCCGCAATTTCGTCCGGCGTCGGGCGACCACCCCGTGATCCTGATCGGCGCGGGCACCGGCATTGGTCCCCTGGCCGGTTTTATCCGCAACAACAAGGCGCGCCACCCGATGCACCTGTATTGGGGCGGACGCAACCCGACCTCGGATTTTCTTTACGAGCCGGAGCTTAATCGTTACCTGGCAGACCGTCGCCTCACGGCGTTGCGCGCGGCATTTTCCCAGGTTCAAGACCGCAGCTACGTACAAGACCGGCTGATCAGCGATGCCCTGGCCTTGCGCCGGCTGATTGAGAAAGGCGCCCAGGTGTTGGTGTGCGGCAGTCGAGAAATGGCCAAAGGCGTGATGCTGGCCCTGGATGAGGTGCTCGCCCCCCTCAATCTGACTGTGCTGACCCTAAAGGCACAAGGACGCTACCGTGAAGATGTCTACTGATAGGCAACGCTACAGCCTCAACGGCGAAACCATGGGCACTCGCTACACCGCCCTGTTCTATGCCGAGGCCGGGATCGACACCCACGAAATCGGCCTCAGCCTGGCGCACGCCGTGGACCGGGTGGACCGGCAAATGTCCATTTGGAAGCCCGACTCTGACCTCAACCGTCTCAACGCTGCCCCCGAGCAGGAGTGGCTGTCAGTGCCCGAAGAGCTGGCCACGGTGTTGTCCGCCGCGCTGCGGGTCAGCCAACAATCCGGCGGCGCCTTTGACATCGCCGTCGGTGACCTGGTGAACGCCTGGGGTTTCGGTCCCGGCGAACAGTCCGTCACGCAGCAGACGCCCGGAACGCCGCCACCGCGCGCTCGACTGTCCGCCAGCGCGGCGCTGGTGGTTGACCCGCAACGCAATCAGGTTCGTAAACGCGCACCGCTGAACCTTGATTTGAATGGCATCGCCAAGGGCTTTGGCGTCGATGAACTGGCCCGTTGCCTGGAGCGTTTTGGCATTGATCGCTACCTGGTCGGCATCGACGGCGAGATGCGCGCCCGTGGTGTCAAACCCGATGCGCAACCCTGGGTCGTGGCCATTGAAAAACCCTGTCGCGGCGTGCGTGAAGTCATGGGTGTGATGGAGCTTGGCGACGCCGCCATCGCCACGTCCGGGGACTACCGACATTGGATTGATGTGAAGGGGCACGCCTATGCCCACACGATGGACCCGGTCACCGGCGCACCGCTGAACAACCCGCTCGCGGCGGTCACCGTGGTAGCGGCCTCGTGCATGCTTGCCGATGCCTGGGCCACGGCGCTGATGGTGTTGGGCGAGATCGAAGGCCCACGCCTGGCTCAGGAACGCGGGATGGACGCGTTGTTCGTGCTGCACGACGGTGAACAGTTCAAAGAAATATCCATTGTCGGCGGCCAATTGCAGGCGCAGATTGAAACCCGCCCGATGCGAACAACCTAATGACAGTGAGTCCCGCTAAACCATGAAATTCATGCACAGGCATACCGAGTCTCACCGCAGCGATCGAATTGGCTGGCTGCGCGCCGCCGTCCTGGGGGCCAACGACGGAATCGTCTCCACCGCCAGCCTGTTGATCGGCGTCGCCGCCGCCAACGCCACTCACTCAACGTTGCTGGTCACCGGGATGGCCGGGCTGGTGGCAGGCGCCATGTCCATGGCCGCGGGTGAATACGTCTCCGTACACTCTCAGGCGGACACCGAACGGGCTGACCTGTCCCGGGAACGAGCCGAACTGGCCAGCGACCCGAAATCCGAACACATAGAACTGGCCAACATTTACAGGCATCGCGGTGTCTCACCCGAGTTGGCCCATCAGGTGGCCGACCAACTGATGGCCCATGACGCCCTCGGTTCTCACGCCCGGGACGAACTGGGCATCAGCGCAGTACTCACGGCCAAGCCGCTGCAGGCTGCCCTCGCCTCGGCCGCCAGTTTTGTGGTCGGTGCCGCCTTGCCGCTGGCGGTGGTTTTCATCGCGCCAGCACCCAGCGTGGTGCCGTGGATCTGCGCGATGTCGCTGGTGTTTCTCGCCAGCCTGGGCGCCGTCGCAGCCAGGGCCGGAGGTGCCAACGTATTGATCGGTGCCTGGCGTGTGACGCTGTGGGGCGTGCTGGCCATGGGCATCACGGCGCTGGTGGGATCGCTATTCGGGGCCGTGGTTTAGTTCGCGTTTATGCCTGAAACACAAAGGGCGCCCGATCCAGGATCGGGCGCCCTTTGTGCGTTAACGACTACACCACGCCGACGAAATCACTCGCCGTCAGGGCGACATGCCCGACCAGATCGATCTGAAAATCGGCCGCGTTACCTGTGTTTACATTGCCCTCCACATAAGTGTGGTCAACCCCGCCGACGTTGACGAAGTGGTATTTCAATTGCGCCTGGTTGTTGAACTCGTTGCCGGCGCCATTCCACTCGCCAAGGAAGGTGAAGTCCTGATTACCGGCCGAACCGGCGCCGGAGGTCCGGGCATCAATCAGCGACAGATCGATGTGGTCGGTGCCGTGCACAAAGTCGGTAATCACGTCGCGGCTTGCGGTCGATGTGCCGGAGTCGTTGATGGAGCTGAACACAAACGTGTCCGCCCCTGCACCACCGGTCAACGTATCGCGGTTGCCATTTCCGTTCAGTGTGTCGGCACCGCCACCACCGCTCAAGGTGTCGATGTTGCCCTGGCCGGTCAGTACGTTATCGGCATTGTCGCCCGTCAGGCTGTTGGTGCCGCTGCTGCCGACGACATTCTCGACGCCAGTCAAGGTGTCGTTACCGGTTTGCGAGCTGAAGGCCGAACCGGTGGTCAGATTGACCGTGGCGTTGGCCGTAGTCCCGGACAGGTCGTAGGTGTCAGTGTCAGCGCCACCGTCATAAGTGTCGTTGCCATCGTTGACCGACGCCTGGAAGGTGTCATTGCCAAGACCACCGAACAGGTTGTCCAGGCCTTGCCCACCGCTCAAGGTGTCATTGCCACTGCCACCGTCGATCAAGTCGTTACCGCCCTGTCCCAGCAACTGGTTGTTGGCCGCATCGCCCTGGATGTGATCGTTGCCAGCGCTGCCGATGACGTTTTCGATACCGGTCAAACTGTCACTGCCGGTCTGGGCACTGGTTGACGTACCGGCCTGCAAATCCACTGTGGCTGCCGCCGAAGTGGCCGACAAGTCATAGCTGTCGGTGCCCGAGCCACCGTCATAGTGGTCGTTACCGTCGTTCACCGATGCCAGCAGCGTATCGTTGCCCGCCTCGCCGAAGATCGAGTCATTGCCCGCCAGCCCGCTGAGTTGGTTGTTACCACCGTTGCCATGGATAACGTTATCCAGCTCGTTACCGGTGCCGTTGATGTTGTTGGAGCCCAGCAAGGTCAGGTTTTCGACGTTGGCACCCAAGGTGTAGCTGACCGAGGACATGACCGTGTCCGTGCCCTCGTTCAGGCTCTCCTGAACCACATCGCCATTGGTATCGACCATGTAGATGTCGTTGCCGGCGTTACCGCGCATCGTGTCGTTGCCCGAGCCGCCATCCAGCAAGTCGGAACCCAGGCCACCGTTGAGCACGTCGTTGCCCGAATAACCCATCAGGATGTCCTGAAAGTTGGTGCCATTGAGCGTGTTACCGACGAAGTTGGTGCCCTCGATAAAGCGTCCGACTGCCTCCGACGGGTCAGACGTCAACTGCTCCACCGTGCCGTTGTTATCGGTGTAAGTCGTGATCACCCGCAGTTGCTGGCCGAACTGTGCCGAGGTCGGCGCAAAGGTCGCCGCATTCGCCCCGGCGATGCTCAACCAGGCCGCCCCCACCAGCGCTTGCCACTGATAGGAGAACCCGCTCGGCCCAGGCAAGCCGTCGGCGTCCTGGATCGCCGCCGTGTTGGCGGTCAGCCGATATTGGGCCGGCACCGGACGGCTCGGGGTGGTTGGCGCGGTGGCAAACCCCGACAACACCACATTACCGGTCGGCAGATGATTAGTGATGCTCAGGTTCACCGTGCGATCGGCAAAGCGCAGTTTCTCCACGCCTATCACGATGTCGGTGCCATCGATGTTCGCCGCGCCGACCCGCAGGTCCACCACTTTGAATGCGGTGATCAGTTCGCCACCCGGCCGGGTATCGGTGAACTTGGTGATGCTGTAGTTGGCAAAGTTGCCCGAGAACAGCGCCGTGTCCGCCGCACCATCAGCCGTGCCCGGGGCTTGATGGTTGTCACCCAGAATGAAATCGGGGCGAGTCGATTGCAGGCCGGTAAAGTGTTGAGCAAACCCCTGGCTGGCGAGCAAGTGATTAAGGTCGGCAAGTTTGATCGAATCACCGACGATCACATCATTGCCGCCGTTACCTTGGGAGACATCATCACCACTGCCGCCAATCAGCCAGTTTTCCGTGGCATTACCGATCAGGCCCGCAGAAGGATTGGCCGGAGCGGCCGAGTTCGGCCGGCTGTCGCTGAAACGTGAGCCGATCAAGCCTTCAATGTCGGTGAGCAAGGCATTGAACGGTTGGAACAGCACTGCAGTGCCGGGTGCCGCCACGATGTTCTGATTGTTGAGGTCGGCCGCCGCATCCAGCGCAATATTCACATCGCTGAACGCGGCGATATCGAACCCGACATCACCAATGGCTTCATCACCGTCACCCTGGCCAGGTGCACCGCCCAGGCCTGGCAACAGAATATCGTCACCGGCACCGCCGAACTCCTGGTCACCGGTGGAGCCACCGGAAATGATGTCGTCGCCATCCTCGCCAAACAAAATGTCCGGGCCGTCGCCACCGTAGATCTCATCGTTGCCGTCACCACCATGCACCAGGTCGGTATCGCCACCGGCATCGATATAGTCATTGCCGGCACCACCGTAAATTTCGTCGATCCCGGCCTCGCCGTAGAGGTGATCGTTACCGCCACCGCCAATCACCACATCGAGCACCCCGGCGCTGGTCCCGGCATAGATGGTGTCGTCCCCTTCCCCGCCATCGAGGAAGTCCTCGATATCACCACCGTAAATCACGTCGTTGCCGTCGCCGCCATAGATATGGTCGGCGCCAGACTTGCCGTCGAGCACGTCGTCGCCACCTTCGCCGTAAATCGTGTCATCGCCGTCCCCGGCGTCGAGCCAGTCGTTGTAGTCAGTCCCCACCAACACTTCGTGGGAGTTGTAGCCCACTGCCGCCGTGCCATCGGGGTTTTGCCCCTGATCCGGGCGATAGTCGCGGATGTAGGTTTGCGCCACGTGGGTTTCCGGGTTCGCCAGGCTCATCAGCAAGCCGTTACCGCCGATGCCGCCACTGCCGCCGGTGGAATAAACGCCCACATGGTTGGCCGCGATCAGGGTGCCGTACTTGTGCTCGCTCTTGTACGCCGTCGCACTGGCGCCGGAATCGGTGTAGCTCAGTTCGATGTAGCTGTCGGCGTAGCCGAACACATCACCGGCCAGGTGCCGGGCGTCGGTGGTGCGCTCGATAATGTCCTTGAATTGCTCGGTCACCACCTGTTCGTTGAGGTTGGTCATGGCCGGCAAGCCGAGGTCGAGGCGGAACAGGTAGTAGAACCGGTCACCGTCCATCAACCGTTCCATCTGGTCCTCGAAGATCGCGTTGAACGTGGTGCCCAGTTGCCCGGTGTAGACATGTTTTTCCGCCAGGCCACCGATCCACAGATCAATCGCGTTGTAGCCGTCATAGCCCGCCACATGATTGCCGTTGGCATCCGCCGCGCCGGACAGGAAATAGGCCGCCTGTTCGGCCGTGACACTGCCACCGGCATAGTTGACGGTGAGGCCCGAAATATCGGCATCGATAATCGCCTGGGCATGAGCTTTGTCACCGTCGAAGGAATACGCGGCGATGAAGTTCACCAACGATTCGGGGTGAATCATGTTGTTGGCGAAGTCACTCCAGCTCGTATAAGGCGTCAGGCCATCGACGATCAGGTTGGTGTGGTGCTGCGCGCCGGCCGGTGACGCCCGTTCGGCAATCAACGCATCGTGGATCTGCTGACGGGCCTGGTTGAGGGTTGGCAAGCCCAGGTCGCGGCCACGGGCCAGGTTGATCGTCGCCAGGTCCAGCGGCTGGCCGAGCAAACCTTGTTGCAGGGCCGGGGTGACGAACTCATCGATTTCGTTGCTGATCTGCCGGGTCATGCCCAACGCAATGGCCGTCGGCCCGATATCGGCGAAACCACCTGGGTTGAGAAAGGCCTGCTCCAGCGCATAGTGGGTAATCGCGCCCGTCAGGTCGTAGCCGCCACTGGCATTTTTCTCCAGGGCATCGATGGTTTCACGCAGTTGCGAGTGGCCGAAGCGGAACGCCGCCTGGCCGTATTCCAGCGAAATGTTGGTGTTGATGCCTGAGTCGTAGGTCACGAATTCCGGCAGGTCCGGGGTAATCAACCGGGCGTACTGGTCGATCGCCACGTGCTGGTATTCCATTTCCACGGTCAGCTTGGCGGCATAAAACAGCTTGTCCTGATCCCAGGACACCGTGACGCCATCGGCCAGGGTGAAGTTGCCATTGGCATCGCTGTAGAAACCACCGCTGCCATTGCTGATCTGCACCTGCCAGTTGTGCCGCACCGTGACGTCGGTTTGCGCCAGCACCTCGTTCTGCAGGTTGATCAGCTGCACGTTGTGGTCTTCGTGGAAGACGTGGTGAATGGCGGTCAGCCCGAAGTTTTCGTTTACCCGGCCGTCACCGGCAATGTAGTGGTCGCCCACCGATTGCAGCAGCAACTCGTTGGCCACCGCAAAGTCGGCGCTGCCGGCGGCGGCGCTGATGGTGAAGTCGGCAAAATTGACGAAGCTGAACAGGTTTTTCGGCCCTGAGTTGTCGTAGTTGAAGACCATGCCATATGGGTTGTTTGCATCGAAGGTGATGCTGGTGATGTGCGCGTCCAGCGACATCAGCTTCGCTTGATCAATATGCAGATCGTCGAAGTGCGGGTTCATGTCCAGCAGGATCGCTTCGCGGGTGTACACCGCTTGCACGCCGGCGGTGGTCGGGTCGGCATCCAGTACATGGCCGTGGGCGTCGCGTACACGGAAGTTGGCGATGTCGTCCCAGGTCAGGTCGTCACGCCCGGTGGCCAGTACATGGGCGCGCAGTTCGCTCAAGGTCGGCAGCGTCTGATGGGTGACCACGCCGTTGAGGGTCCAGGCAGCGTCGTCACTCAAGGAGGTGCCATCGAACAGCGCGGCCCCGGCGATGAATTGACCGGGGTGATTGGGGTCCGCGACCCACTGGCGCAGCAATTGGGTCACGGCGTCGTTGGAGCCGTAAGTCTGGTTCTGATCAATGTACGGCGAGTCCAGGTTGACGTATTGCGCCTGGCCCTGGCCGTCCACTTCGCTGACCGAAGCGCGGTGCACTTTGATCGAGTAAACCGGTTGCCCGTCCGGGCCGATGGAGCCGTACAACGGATCGTCCGGCGCCAGGGGAATGGTGATCGTCGCGTTCTGATTAGGCTTGTTGATGAAGTCCAGGCCGTGGTCGAAGAACTGCCCGAACAAGGTGAACCAGCCGGTGGTCGACGGGTCTCCGGCAACTGTGTTCTGGTTGCGAATGTAGTACTGACCGGAGTCCGGCGAGGTGGTATCGACTTCGCCGATGGCACCCAGAATCCCCGGATCCGTGACGATTGCCACACCTGTTGCGGTGTGCTGGATGTGCCCGTTGGCGTCGGTGGCAAACGTCACACCGCCACTGACGATGGTCTGGCTGATCATCCGGGGCGTGTAGTCCACCAGTGAAGCTGTCGGATCGCTATACAGTGAACTACTGTCAGTCATGGGCGTGGCGTTGACGGGCACACCCTGCCCCGTCAATGCCGCGTTGCTCAGGTCCTGATGGACGTAATGCGTGTAGTCGGAATGAGTCAGGCGAATGAAGTTTTGACCGAAACTGCCCCAGGCCTGACCGTCCTGGGTCATGTTGTTGAAGTGGCCAGAAACGTTGCGCAGGCCGATCGGGTCGCGGGCGCCGTTGTACCAACTGGTCTCGCCGGGAGGCGTGTCCAGTGGGTTGAAACTGCCCAGCACACCGAGCACATGGACATTGCCGTCCGAGCCATCGTAGCCGTACAGCGGCTGACCCGCAGTGTTGTAGCCAACGATGTGAATGGTGGGAAAAGACACCTGCTGCTCAAGAAACGAAATATCGTTTTGGTTGAGGGTGAAGCGTTTTAGCGCATACATGGCGAGCTCCAGATATTCGTTGAGTTGCAGGGTTTTCCAACCGACTTATCACGATGATCAGGGAAACGAACCGATGGCAAAAGATGCAAAAGTCGAATCAAAAAACCAGACTTTTGTCAGTGGTCAGGCTGAGACTTTGGTCGGGCCCGCACCGTCATCCGCGGCGGGTCACACTCGCCACTGGCGCAGCCGAATCAAGGCCAGGACGCGCAACCTGAGCCGCTCCACCCAGTTTGTGATTGCTGCCGCGTTGATCCTGGGGCTGACGATGTTTTTCGTCGGCAAACTGGTGAGTGCACGAATAGAACGGGCCGCCGTGCAAAGCGCCGCCGAGGCCGGCGCCCATTACATGGAGGCGTTTCTGGAACCCTACGTTCAGGAGATGAGCCGCGATAACGGGCTGTCGCCCACCAGCATCAAGTCCCTGGACCGGCTCATGGAAAGCCGTTCGCTGAAGCGGCACATCGTCTCGATCAAGATCTGGCGCGCCGACGGCACCGTGGTGTACAGCACAGACAAATCCATCACCAATCGTAAATTCCCGATGGACGAGATCGCCGAAGCGCTCAAGGGCAATGTGGTCACCGACCTGGAGGACCTGGATCAGGAAGAGAACGAGTTCGAGCGAAATCTGAACGTGCCGCTCTATGAAATTTATGCGCCGCTGCGCGAATTCCACTCTGGAAAAATCATCGCCGTGGGCGAGTTTTATGAAAAGGCTGAAAGCCTGGAACAGGAAATCAATCGGGTACGTCAACAAGTGTGGATGGTAGTCGGCGCCGCGACGCTGGCCATGCTGGCGCTGCTGTTCTTCCTGGTGCGACGCGGCGACAAAATCATTCAGCGCCAGCAAGTGGCTTTGCGCTTGCGCTTGCTGGAGCAAACCCGGTTGCACGTCAGTAATGCCGCGCTGCAGCGCAAGATGACCACCGCGACCCAGGAGTTTTCACGCATCAACGAACTGACCCTGCGCCGCATCGGGGCGGACCTGCACGACGGCCCGGCGCAACTGTTGACCCTGATTCTGATCCGGCTCGACGATCTGGCCGAGAACTGCACGGAAGTCGATCAGGAGTCGATGGAAACCATTCGCGGCGCGGCCACCGATGCGTTGCGCGAGGTACGGGATCTGTCCCGGGGGTTGGCCCTTCCGGAAATCAACGAACTGACCCTGTTGGAGGAGTTGCGGCTGGTGGCACAACGGCACGAGCAACGCACCGGCACCAAAGTCAAACTGAAACTGGGGCCGTTGCCGGAAGCGGTGCAGCTACCGCTCAAACTTTGCATCTACCGTTTCGTCCAGGAAACCCTGAACAATGCCTACCACCACGCCCAAGGCAAAGGTCAGATTGTCAGCGGGAACCATGTCAACGGGACGTTGCTCATCACCGTCAAAGACAGTGGCCCGGGCATGGCAGCCGACGCCTTGGTGGCTGACCCCGATGGCAGGATACGGTTGGGGCTGGCCGGTTTGCGTTATCGGGTCGAATCCCTGGGCGGGCAGTTCAGTATTGATTCATCACCCGGCAAAGGCACCTTGGTCAACGCACAATTCAAGCTGTAGTCAGGAGCCATCCCGGACGCCCAGATGCGCCGCCCCAGGGCTGATGTGCAGTCGGCTGATGGCCTCGCGCTCCCAATAACGCCTCAGGGCCGTGACCGCTTCCACACGATTACGCGCATGCAGCTTCTGCATCACGCAGGTCATGTAGTACTTGACGGTTTTTTCACTGATCAGCAGCTTTGACGCCACTTCCTTATTGGTCAGGCCTTTTGAGACTTCTCGAATGATCTGCTCCTCCCGATGGGTGAGGTCGATCTTGTGCACTTGCGCTTCGTGCTTTTTGAAATTGATCAGCAGCTTATTGGCAAATTCGGGCGTGATGTACGTTTCACCCCGGGCAATCGAGCGGATCGCCAGTACCAGGTCCGGTCCGCTGACCCCTTTCAATACATAGCCGCGCGCCCCGGCTTCAAGCGCCGAGTAAGCATCATCCTCGGACTCGGAAACGGTCAGCATCAACACTTTGACGTCTGGCAAATGCGTGGCAATGAAGCGCACCGCGCCAAACACATCGCCCGGCATATTGACGTCCATCAGCATCACATCCGGACGTTCGCGCTGGGCGATATCCCGGGCATCGTCCGCGCTGGCGCCCTGCTCCACGACTTGCAGGTCAGCCCTTTTTCTCAGCGTATTGGCCACACCTTCACGCAACAACGGATGATCGTCGGCAATGCCGATTCGAATAAAAGGGTTCATGACGCACTCCCCGGGAGGCCAAGTACTCGGACACACATTGATTAATAGCAGGTAACCCCATCGCACGCCGGTCGTCGGTCGGGTACGGCCAGGGCCAAAACGTCGAAAATTAGACTTAGGTCGGACGAAATTCAGCCGTCAACAAGCCCTCATCATCACAACCCGCTGAAAAACACGTCGCCAACTCATTGTTTTACAACACAGTCAAAACCGCCAAAAAAACGCCAACGGCATAAAACCCGGACCTGCCCCTGATCCGACCAACAGTCGCTCTCCTACGCTGAGGTACATAAAACCACGGCATTGGAACCTTCCGATGGACAAGAAAACCCAGCAGCGATCCGAGTTTGCCGAAGTGTTTTTTCGGCTGCGCCATACCTTCTATTCGCTGGCCGGCTTCAGTGGCGTGATCAACGTGCTGATGCTGGCACCGGCCATTTATATGCTGCAGGTGTACGACCGGGCACTGGTCAGCAGTAACCTCACCACGCTGCTGATGCTGACGATTCTGATGATCGGTTTGTACACCCTGCTGGCCATGCTGGAAGTGGTGCGCACACGGGTGCTGATCCGGGTTGGCAATCGGCTGGACATGGCGCTGAACCGTCGCGTATTTACTGCCGCCTTCGAGCGCAATCTGCAGCGTGCCGGCGGCAACCCGGCGCAGGCTCTGCAAGACCTCGCGCAAGTGCGTCAGTTTCTCACCGGCAACGGCCTGTTTGCGTTCTTCGATGCGCCATGGACGCCGATCTACCTGTTCGTCGCCTACCTGATTCACCCGTTGCTTGGGGCCGTTACCCTCGGCGGCTCGCTGATCCTGGTCGCCCTGACCTGGCTCACCGAAATAGCCACCAAAAAACCCTTGGGTGAAGCGGGCATGGCCGCCCAGGTCTCCGGCACCTTCGCCAACAACAACCTGCGCAACGCCGAAGTCATCGAAGCCATGGGCATGTTGCCGGCGATCACCCGGCGCTGGTTCGGCAGTCACCTGCGGATACTGGAAATGCAAACCCTGGCGTCCGACCGGGCTGCCTACATCAGCGGTTTGGGGCGTTTTGTGCGGATCACCCTGCAATCGCTGATCCTTGGCACCGGTGCCTTGCTGGCGATTGAAGGCTCAATCACCCCCGGCATGATGATCGCCTGCTCGATCCTCAGCGGCCGCGCGCTGGCGCCGGTGGAGCAACTGATCGGCGCCTGGAAGCAACTGTTGACCAGCCGCCGCGCCTGGTCGCGATTGAGGAACCTGCTGCAGGAATTCCCGCCCAGGGCCGATGCGATGAAGCTGCAGCGGCCGTTGGGCATGCTCTCGGTGGAGCACCTGCACGCCGGGGCGCCAGGCATGAGCCAATCGATCATTCGCGGCCCGCACTTCAACCTGTCGCCAGGCGAATCCCTGGGCATCATCGGCCCGTCCGCATCCGGTAAATCGACCCTGGCGCGTCTGCTGGTGGGCATCTGGCCGGCGCAAAGCGGCAAGGTGCGCCTCGACGGCGTGGACGTTTACCTGTGGAACAAGGAGGAGCTCGGGCCTTGGGTCGGTTACCTGCCCCAGGACGTGGAATTGTTCGAAGGCAGCATCGCCGACAACATCGCGCGCTTCGGTGAAGTCGACAGTGACGCGGTGATCGTCGCGGCCAAGCGCGCCGGGGTGCACGACATGATCCTGCGCTTTGCCCACGGCTACGACACCGTCCTGGACGTGGACGGCAACCCGCTGTCCGGCGGGCAGCGCCAGCGCATCGGCCTGGCCCGCGCGCTCTACGGCGAGCCGGCGATCATCGTGCTCGACGAGCCGAACGCCAACCTCGACGACGCCGGTGAAAAGGCCCTGATCGAGGTCCTTGAAGACCTCAAGGTCCGGGGTTGCACCACGGTCCTGATCTCCCACCGCCCGAGCATCCTCGGCACCGTCGACAAAGTGCTGATGCTGCGAGAAGGCAGCACCCAACTGTTCGGTCCCCGGGAGGAAGTGTTTGCCGCCCTGCGTCAAACCAGCGTGCTGCCGACCGTGGGCGCACCCACCCTGTCAGCCGTTCGCGGGAGAGAATAAATGGGCGCCTTGAGTCTCGATCCCCGTGGCCAGGAACTGCAAAGCGCAGCGGCTAATATCGATGTCGATGACCACCGCCCGGCACGCTGGGGCGTGTTGCTGGTGATCCTCGGGTTTGGCGGGTTTCTGCTGTGGTCGTGGCTGGCGCCGCTGGACGCCGGGATCGTCGCCACGGCCACGGTCAAAGTCACCAGCAACCGCAAGACCATCCAGCACCTCACGGGCGGCAGCGTCGAAGCGATTCTGGTGCGCGAAGGCGACAGCGTCAGCAAGGATCAGGAACTGGTACGCCTCGACGCGACGCAAGCGTTGTCAGAACAAGGGGTGGTCAATGCCCAGTTCATTGCCACCAAAACCATGGAAAACCGTTTGGAAGCCGAACGTGACGGCTTGCCCGACGTGGCCTTCGACCCCGCCATGGTGCAGCGCTACGCCGGTAACGAGCACCTGAACAACGCAATCCTCCTGCAACGGCATTTGTTCACCACGCGCCGCGCCGCCCTTGAGGGCGAAATCGGCATCCTGCGTGAATCACTCAACTCCGCCGAGGCGCAGATCAAGGGTTTGCAGCACATCTACGGCGCCCGCTCGGCACAGATCGGCTTCCTCAATCAGGAACTGGTCGGGGTGCGCCAACTGGCCGCCGAGGGCTATGTGCCGCGCAACCGCATGCTGGAACTCGAACGCACTGGCTCGGACCTCAATGCCTCCCAGGCCGATAACCTCAACAACATTGCCCGGGCCAAGGGCCAGGTGGCGGATATCAAGTTGCGCATCCTGCAGCGCGAGTTCGACTACCGCAAGGAAGTGCAGTCGATGCTGGCCGATGTGCAGAAGGAAAACAGCGCCCTCACCGACCGCTTGCAGGCCCTGGATTATCAGGTGCGGCACACGGTGATCCGTTCGCCCATCGACGGCATGGTCCAGGGTTTGAGCGTGTCGACCATCGGCGGTGTGATCGCTCCCGGTTTCAAGATCATGGAAATCGTACCGGGCCACGAACCGTTGCAGATCGACGCGATGATTCCGGTGCAAGCCATCGACCGCATGTCACCAGGCCTGCCGGTGAGCATCTCGTTCCCGGCGTTCAACCACGTGCAGACACCGAACATCCCGGGCCAGGTGCTGACCATTTCCGCCGACCGGCTGCTGAATGAAGAAAACAAGCAGCCGTTCTACCTGGCGCAGATCGAAGTGACGCCGGCCGGCATGGCCATGCTCGGCAGCAACCACATCCGTGCGGGGATGCCGGCCTCGGTCACCATCAAGACCGGTGAGCGCAACATGCTCAGCTACCTGTTGAAACCGCTGCTGGACCGCGTCAATAGCGCGTTCAAGGAGCAATGACGTGAAGCGGTTCATTGGCATTGCCGCTTTGCTGACCCTGGCTCAATCAGCCGCAGCCCTGGACCTTCGCGAGTCCTGGAATTTGATGCAGTTCCAGGGCCCGACCTACCTGTCCGCCGGTCACGAAAGAGATGCGGCCCTGGAAAACCGTGCCATCGGCCATTCCGGGCTGTTGCCAAAAATCGGCATCACCGCGTTCGACAACCACATCAACGGCACGCAAAAGCAGCCGGATTTTTACGGCAACAGCCACACCAACGACCTGAACTACAACTCCCGGGGCGCGACGTTGCAACTGCGCCAACCGCTCTTTAACAAGCAAAAAATGGCCGAATATCGCCAGGGCGAATACCAGGCCGACTACGGCGTGGCGGTGTTCGATGGCAAGGCGCAGGACGCGGCAGTGAAGCTGGCCGGGCGTTACTTCGACGTGTTGCTGGCCCACGAAACCGTGGAACTGGCGACGGCCAAACTCAAATCCTTCGATGAACAAGTGGCCTCGACCCAACGGCGCAAGGACCTGGGCGACGGCACCATCACCGACATCGACGAAGCCGTGGCCCGGCGCGACCTGGCCCAGGCTGAACTGATCGAAGCCGAAGACAGCGTGACCGTGGCCCGGCGTCTGTTGCAGGAATACCTCGGCCAGCCCCCCGAAGACATCGCCACCCTGCAAGACACCTTCCCGACCCCGCCCCTGCAACCGGACAACCTGCAGGAATGGATCATCCGCGCCGGCACCGACAGCCCCTCGATTCGTGCCCGGCGCTTGAACGTCAACACTGCTGACGAAGAAGTGGCCAAGGCCAAGGCCGGACACTGGCCGACCCTTGATTTGGTGGTCGGTTACACCGCCGCCGACAGCGAAACCCTGTCCACCCAAAACCAGCGCAACCGCTACACCTCCGCCGGGCTGGAGCTGAACATTCCGCTGTACAGCGGCGGCTACGTCAGCGCTCGCGCCCGGCAGAGCGTCGCCACCCGGGACCAGGCCGAAGAGGACTTGAACGCCACCCGCGAGGAAATCATCTCCGGCACCACCCGGGAATTTCGCGGCGTGCAAAGCGGCGAAGCGCGCATCCATGCACTGGAAAAAGCGGTCAAATCCAGCGAGCGCTCACTGGACTCCTCGAAAAAAGGCTTCCTGGCCGGCAGCAGCACCAACGTCGACATCCTCAATGCCCAGGAGCAGATCTACACCGCCCGCCGTGACTTGTTCGAAGCCAAGCTGCGTTACCTGCTGGCCAAACTGCGGCTGGCGGCGGATGTGGGGGCATTGGGGGATGACGACATCGCCAGCGCCAATGCTTATCTGGGGCCGAAATTGGCGTTTTGAGCCGATGCACCGAACGCTTGAGAAACATCAATAAACAGCCAATCGGCATGGGTTACCTTGGCGTGACGCTCGCGCCCTGAGGATTCCCCATGCCTTCTACCCCCACCGAAGTGGATGTCGCCATTATCGGCGGCGGCCAGTCCGCACTCGCCGTGGCTTACTTCCTGCGCCGGACCCAGCGCTCGTTTGTGATCATCGATGCCGAAGCCGCACCGGGCGGCGCCTGGCGCCATGGCTGGAATTCGCTGCGACTGTTTTCACCCTCGACCTGGAGTTCCCTCCCCGGCTGGATGATGCCGCCGGTCACGGACGGCTACCCAAGCCGCGACAACGTAATCGATTACCTGCGCCAGTATGAACAGCGCTACCACTTCCCCATCGAGCGCCCCTATTGGGTAGACGCTATCGAGCGCCGGGACCATCGCCTGCACGTCAAAGCCCAGGGCCGTAGCTGGCTGGCCCGCACGGTGGTCAGCGCGACCGGCACCTGGCGCCATCCCTTCGTGCCGCATTACCCCGGCAACGAAACCTTTACCGGCCAGCAATTGCATTCGGCCCACTACGTGGACCCCAAGCCATTTGCCGGAAAAAAAGTCCTGGTGGTGGGCGGTGGCAACTCCGGCGCGCAGATCCTCGCTGAAGTGTCCCAAGTGGCAGACACCACATGGATCACCCCGCAAGCGCCGCAATTTCTCGCCGATGACGTCGACGGTCGAGTGCTGTTCGAACGCGCCACCGAACGCTGGAAGGCCCAGCTCGCCGGCATCGTCGTTGAGCAACCGGTCGGCGGGTTGGGCGATATCGTGATGGTGCCGCCGGTCCTCGACGCCCGGGAGCGTGGCGTGCTGCACGCCGTTCGACCTTTCCAGCGCTTCTCCGAAACCGGTGTGGTGTGGGCCGATGGCACCCAAACACCGGTCGATGCGGTGATCTGGTGCACCGGTTTCCGCCCGGCCCTCGGCTATCTGGAATCACTGGGCGTTTACACCGCCGATGGACGTGTCGCCGTCGAAGGCACCCATTCAATTCAAGAGCCGCGCTTGTGGCTGGTGGGCTATGGCGATTGGACGGGGGCCGCCTCTGCGACGCTGATCGGCGTCACGCGCACGGCACGCAGTACCGTGGAGGAGATCGGGCGATTTTTATCGGCGCAATGAATCGAGGGGAGCGCTGCGGTGAGGCCTGCGGGTTGTTCCGAGCGATTTAACCTTCAATAGCCGGCCTGCTTCAGGCCGCAGCCGGGCCATGGGTGTACGCGCGCAAACTGACCCGGCAGGGTGAAACCTACGCCAGCCACCGTGCCTTGCAACTGCACGACCTTGCTGTGGTCCGGGACATTGGCCCTGTAAGGGTGTACCTGAGCGAGCTCTATTGTGGAGGCCCGGCAAACGGGATGTTTGCCGGGCCATCTCTATGACCAGGGCGCGACGCATGCCCCTTTCAGCCGAGCCGGGGCAACGGCTTGACGATCATCAAACTGCAGGGCCCGTGGTTCAACACACTCTCGGCGGTACTGCCGATGAACCTGTCGACCCCAGGGTGATAGGTCGTGCCCAGCACCACCATGTCGAAGGCATTTTGCCGGGAGAAAAGCTCGATCACCTTGTGGGGGATGCCGGTCAGTAGATGCCGGCGTTTTTTCTCGATGTCATGGCGTTCGGCAAGCACATCAAAGGCCTCTTCCTGGGCATCGTTGACCGCGTCTCTCAAACTGTCATCCAGGCAGGGGGTCGGCAGACTCCGCTGCGCGCCGCCCACCACCGACCAGTTGTTGACGTTAAGCACGTGCAACGCGGCGCCACAGGAAAGCGCCAGCAGCGAGGCCAGGTCGAGAACCCGGTCATTGAGCCCTTGGGTCAGATCTTCCAGATGGGACAGATCAATGGCCGCCAGAATCTTCAACGGTTTGGGGTGGCTGGCTTCGGTCACCAAGAGCAAGGGGGCCGGACAGTCGCGCAGCAAGCGCCAGTCCAGCGGGCGGTGGAAAGCACGGTCGAGTGCGGGCACATGGTGGGTGTCCTTGATCACCAGATCCGCGTGGAAGTCATTCACATAGGTCAGCACCTGCGCCAGGCTTGACTTGGCCCAGACCACTTCCGTCGTCACCTGCAACCCCGCGCTCTGCTGAAACCGGGCTTGCTGCTCCAGCCAGTGACGATGCACCTGCAAGTAGCCCTCTCGGGCCTGGGCCATGGCGTCGTGGTTAAACACCCCGGCCAGCGCCAGTGCCTGCACATAATCGAAGGCCACGATGTGCAACAACGCGCCGGTGGCTATGGCCAATGCCTGCGCCCGATCAAACGCCGGGGTACGGGTCATTTCGGTGGGGGCAATCAAAAGGATTCGTTTGAGTTTGAGCATCACATACCTCGTCCAGGGAACGCTTTACCGGCCTGACTGCACACGGCAACGAACGAGCGCATGTTGGTTTCCCTCGGTTTATCGTAGCTGGAGCAAGCTGTCGTTCGAGTATCTGGCGTTGTCGGGCGCCGGCTCTGATCTTTGTCAACAAATGGGGGCTTTGGGTCAATGCACGAAGCCACGGCAGGCTTGCAGAGGTATTGTTGATATAGCTCAACGCATCAACGTCGCTCAGGCGTAGAAAAAAGCGGACGGCCTGTGTGCCTCATGGCACGGAGCAACACGTGCCCCCTATCACTGGAGTTGGCGATGCTGGCAGTCACGCTGATCAATACGCTGGTGGTCATCATCGTTGTCGTGATCCATTACGAATGCCTGTCGCGCCTGAACGATTGGCTGCCCCGGCTCAAGCTGTGGAGCCGTTTCAGGATTGTCGTCGGCGTGTTCGGTGCGCTGCTGGCCCACGCGATAGAAGTCTGGTGCTTCGCGCTGGTCTATTACCTGATGGCGCGCTCCGGCGAATGGGGCGCCCTGATTGGCAGTTTCGACGGCTCGTTCCTGGACTGCGTGTACTTTTCCTTCACCACCTACACAACCATCGGCTTCGGCGATATTTCACCCGTGGGCAACCTCAAATTCCTGACCGGTCTTGAGGCCCTGACCGGCCTGGTGCTCATCACCTGGACCGCCTCCTTTCTGTTTCTTGAAATGCAAAAGTACTGGAAGCACAAATAACCAATTTTCGTCGGCGGCGGGCCGGATTCAGACGCGCCTCAGCCGGTATCCCCCGGGAATCCGAACCGTCCAAGGCTTGATTTGCATCACCTCCCAGGCCATCACCCGGACCAAAGGTGCAGCGGTTTTTCCCCGTTCGTCGATTAGCCCGGCAAACGTCCGAACGAAAGCCGCATTCAATGACCCGCGATCTATGCTACGAGCACCCCAAGACGGTGCCATATTCCATGCCCGAAGCCCGCCCGCTTCAAATTCAACACCTTAAGGCCGCATGCTCCAACTGCAGTGTTTTGGAGCTGTGCCTGCCGATTGGCCTGACCAGCCCGGAGGTCGAGCGCCTCGACACGCTGATCGTGCAACGTTTGAAGGTTAAAAAAGGCGCAACCCTCTACCGCGCAGGCGATGCATTACGCTCGCTGTACGCGGTGCGTATCGGCTCGTTCAAGACCAGTGTGCTCTCGGTCGATGGTCGCGAGCAGGTCACGGGCTTCCAGATGCCCGGCGAAATACTCGGCCTGGACGCTATCAGCACCGACCTGCATGCCTGCAACGCGTTTGCCCTGGAAGACAGCGAAGTCTGCCCTATCCACTTCGCGCACCTGGAGAAACTCGCTCAGGAGCTGCCGTCACTGCAGCACAACCTGAACAAAATCCTGAGCCGGGAAATCGTGCGCGATCACGACATGCTGATGATGCTGGGCAATATGAACTCCGATGAGCGCCTGGCAGCCTTTTTGTTGAACCTGTCCCAGCGTTTGAATATGCGGGGGTATTCCTCGCGCAACTTCGTGCTGAAAATGCGCCGTGAGGAGATCGGCTCCTACCTGGGGCTGCGTCTGGAAACGATCTGCCGCGGCATCGCGCATCTGCGGGATCAAGGGCTGGTGGAAATCTCCGGCCGAAATGTCGACATCCAGAACATGGAAGGCCTCAAACAACTGGTTGTGGGCTGTCACCGCCCCTTGCGCTAGCACCGCACGGCAGCCGCCGCCACGACGTGACCAGGATGGCGGACCTCCCTTCACCATTACATCCGCCGGGTACTCCTCCACAAACACACAAATCAACACCCCCGTTACGGGTGTCTGATCCAGATCAGGTTTACACGCCGCCAACGGCGTACAAAGGAATGAACGGCGTGGTTCGTCACCGCGCGCCGACCTTTGAAACCGGATGGAGGATCACCCCATGCTCACCGTCAAAGACCACAATGATCGGGCGGCTGCCGCCTACGCCGCAGTCACCGGTAAATACTGGATCGAAGCGCTCAAGGACGGCCGCCATGTGTTGATTCGCCCCCTGACGGAAAAAGACCGCGACCGTGAATACGCGTTCATCAAGCGCCTGTCTCCAGAGTCCCGGCACATGCGTTTTCTCGCCCACATCAACGAGCCCGGCGCCGCCATGCTCAATCAGTTGATGGACGTCGATGACAAACAGCGTGCGGCCTTCATCGCGCTGGTCCATGAGAATGGCCATCTGATCGAGATCGGCTTGGCCCGTTACGCCGCCACCGGCGAAAGCGAGTGCGAATGTGCGGTAACAGTCGCCGATGAATGGAAGCACTTGGGGCTGGCCACGGCGTTGATGGAGCATTTGATCAAGGGCGCTCGCAAGAACGGTTTTCGCCAGATGTATTCGGTGGACGCCTCCAGCAATGCCCCGATGCGTGACCTGGCCAAGGCCCTGGGTTTCGAAACACGCAACGATCCCGACGACAGCTGTCAGGTCATCCATCGTCTTTGCCTGTAAACAATCGCCCCGCGACGGACCGGCCAACGGTTCATCGCGGGGCGATTCTGCGTCAACTCAGGATGACAGCGTGCGCCCTGGCTTGATCGCCAGCACGCTGCACGGCGCCCGATGCAAGAGTTGTTCGGCCGTGGTCCCCAGGAGTTTTTTCAACCCGCTGTGTTGTACGGTCCCCATGACGATCACGTCCGTCCCATGCTCCATTGCAAAGTCACAGATCCCCGACAGCGGTGCGCCCTCGATGAAATGGCGACGATCCGGCGGTACGCCATGACGTTCGGCCAGAGCGGCAAACGCCTCGTGTTGCGCCGCGCCCAGTGCCTCATAAATCCCGTTGGCCAGCGGCAATGCGCCTACGCCCATGTCTTGGGCATACAACGCCGTCCAGTCATACACATGCACCAGTTCGAGCGTGGCCACGCATTCTTCGGCCAGCTTCACCGCCGCCTCGATAATCCGGTCATTGAAGACCAGGTCCTGCTCCTCGCTGCGCAGCACATCGACAATCGCCAACACGCTGCGCGGCCGTGGGTGAACAGCATTCGTGACCAAATGCACCGGCACCGGGCAGTCGCGCAGCAACTGCCAGTCCAGGGGTGTGAAAAATACCCGTTTCAACGCTGATTCTTCCTGGGCATCCTTGATGATCAGCGTCAGCGACATCTCGTTGACGAAATGCAGGATTTCTTCATAAGGATGCTGTACCCACACCACCTCGCTGGTGACCTCGACACCGTGCCGGCTCATCAATCCGGCTTGCGCCGCGAGCCATTGCCGATGGGTTTGCAGATACCCTTCCCGGGCCAGGTTGATCTGCTCGGGGGCAAACAGGCCGGCCACCGCCAGGGCCTGCAGATAATCAAACGCCACGATGTGCAAGGGCAATTGCATGGCGAGCGCCAGTGCCGCGGCCCGGTCGAACGCCGGTGTGCGGGTCATGGCTGGGGGAGCGATCAACAGTAAACGCTGAGTCTGCGACATGGGGCACCTCGGCACGCGGCCATCTCAATGCAACGAATTGATCTACAGATTGAGCATTCCGGCCCGGGGCGACTTGATCTTAATCAGCTGTAACGTTCCTTTTTGCTGTTCACGTCGCACGTTTAAAGTCGATTTTGATCAACCCTCCCCGCTCTTTCCCCTGGTCTGGAACAACGTATCCCGCGCCAACGGCAGCATCGGAGGGGACAATGATCGAAAACAACCAGCCATTACGGGTAAGAGCATTGGATGCTGCGACAAATCCGGTATTGATCACCGAACGAACTGGTTGCATCGTCTGGATCAATAACGCGTTCTGCCTCCTGAGCGGTTATTCCAGGCCAGAGCTGGTCGGCAAAACCCCGCCTCTGCACGTCATGACGCGCCTCAGTGCAGCAAGGTGCCGGCCCACATCGCCAGCGTCAGCCCCAGCTGTCCGGGAATCACATAAGCGGCAAACCGCCGCCCGCCACTGATCCAGGCCACCAGGCATTTGCTCACGGCGTTGCTGCTGACCGCGATCAGCGCAGGGGTGGCCATGGCGTCGAACGGCAACTGACCGGATTTGACCAGGGCGGCAATCGACGCCGTCGAGGAGTGAGCGTCGGCGAAACCGGTGAAGGTGGCCGTCAGCATCACCCCCACCTCACCAAAGAGGTTGAGCATGACCGACGACAGCAAGGTGATGCCGGTCATGGTCAACGTGACGACCAGGGCCAGCTTGAGGTTGAACGCACCTCCAACCTTGATCGGCTGGCTGACACCGGTCGCTCGCTGGGAAAACATCAGGCACAGGCCATACAGCGCCGTGGCCGCGACACCGCACAACAACGGCCCCCACATGTGGCGCAACAGCCCGATGTCAACCGCTCCCAGAATCAGGCCGACCTGAATGACAGTGGCCAAATTGGACAATATCGCCGCCGCGGCCAGGACTCTGAGGTTGCCCGGTTCCTTGGTGACCAGATGTCCCATGGTGGCGATGGTTACGGTACTGGAAGCAAACCCGGAGGCGATGGCGCTGATCGCATAGCCGTAATGAGTGCCCAAAGCACGCACGGCGACATGCCCCACGGCCCCCACCGCCATCAACAACACAGTCAGGGTGCAAATGGTGCGCAGATTGATCGCGGCATAGGGACCGATGAAACGGTCCGGGGCCAGCGGCAACACCACCAGTGCGACGATCAACAACACCAAGCCATCGCGCATTTCAGCTTCGGTCAATTGGCTACGGGCGAAGTGGTGCAGTTTTTGACGGTACGTCAGCAACCCCGCCACCACCACGCCAATGGCAATGGCCAGTTCCGGCGCAGAGCCACACAACGCGCCCAATACCAACACCGTGAGTAACGCCACTTCACTGGTCACGCCGGGGTCATCGCTCAGGCTTCGCCAGTACGCCACCGTGACCAGCAACGCCACACAGATCGCCATGATCCCCAACAGCAAGCCACCACCGACCTGCATCGCCACATAGCCCAACAATGCCGTGATCGCGAACGTGCGCAAACCGGCACAGGCACGGCTGTCGCCTCGTCCCTTGTGCCGCTCGCGTTCAAGACCGATGAGCATGCCGATCCCCAGTGCAGCCGCTGCACCTGCTATGCCGAGTGTGTCATTCATTGGATGGATGTCCGGGTGGGCCGTGCCCGCCCTGGTTTCGACGTCGAGGGTCAATGGGCACAAGCCTGCACCGACCTGTTCAAGGATAGATTGATCATGATCAACCCATTGAGAATCGACGGCATCGCGGCAACCACACATCGGACGGCCCGCGCCGTAAGGCATCGGTTTGATACAGATCAAGTCTGAAACGCCGTCCGGCAGCATCTTGGTCAGATGTCACCGCCAACAGCCTCTCGCGGCCCTGTCGGCCAGCGTCGGCGTGATAACCCAAGGGAGATTTCCATGTCTGAGCAATCACGTTTCATGCTGGTCGCCTCACCGCTGATGCAAAACAGCCCTGCTTTCGACCGGGCCGCCGCACTGGCCAAGGCCGAAAATGCGGCGTTGCACATTGTGGCCTTCGATTACCTTGAGGGCTTGGCGACCGCCGGTCTGGTCAACGAACAGGCGCTGGAACAGATGCGCTTGGGCTATGTCGAGCGCCATCGCCAGTGGCTGGAGGACCAGGCCCGGCCCTTGCGCAACATCGGCGTCACTGTCACCACCGAAGTGGTCTGGGTCGAAAGGCCCTTGCAGGAGATCCTGATTCACCTCAAAGAACAGCCAATCGCCTTGCTGATCAAGGCGCTGGAACACGAATCGCTGCTCTCGCGGCTGATGTTTACCCCGCTGGACATTCACCTGCTGCGCGAATGCCCGGTGCCGCTGCACTTTGTGAGTCATGTGCAGCATGCCTTGCCGCGAAGAATCGTCGCGGCGGTCGACCCCTTCCATCGCGATGGCCAATACAAAGACTTCAACGACCGGATCCTGCGCGAGGCGGTGAAATTGGCGACCGCATGTAACGCCCTGGTCGACGTGATCTACGCCCATGACCTGTCCTCCATCAGCGCCGAGGAATTCGGCTTCGACAACGCCTCTGCGTACTTTTCCTCCGGCAATGCCAAGACCTTGTTCGACGCGCAGAGCCAGACGTTCAACGAACTGGCCGAGCGCAACGGCATCCCGCCGGAGCAACGCCACATGATCATGGGCAACCCGGCCAAGGTCCTGGCCAGTTATGCCGATGCCTACAACATCGATGTGATCGTCATGGGCCGGGTCGGCCATCACGGCATAGAGCGCCTGGTGGGCAGCACCGTGGAACACCTGCTGTACAAAATGCCCTGCAGCGTTTGGGTGGTGTCACCGGAGGTACTGGCGGATTGAGCAACGGACGCTAAACGGAAAAAAGGGGCCGACGTGTGAGCGTCGGCCCCTTTGTATTTCGCATTAAGCCAGCCTGACCGAGACAAGCCACGCTTAAGAAAGCAGCGCCCTGAGTCGTTCTGGGACGGCGACGACTTCTTTGGTCTCAGGCGAAATACACACGTGGGTGACCGTCGCGGTAAACGCTAACGTCTCGTCCCGGATAAAACCTTCGACCCGAAAAGTGAAGGAATGAACCCCCACCTTGGCCACACTGACTTTGATGCTCAGCTCATCATCCCAGGTCAACAGCTTGAGCATCTCCACCGACATAGCCCGCACCGGCGGCAGCACATCAAAACCCATCAGCGTTCGAAGGCCGGGGGCGCCCAGCCAACTGTCCAGCGCGGTGTAAATGGCCTCAATGGCGAAGTAGGAAAATCGCGGCGTAAACACCACGCCAGCGGGGTCGCAGTCGCCGAATGAAACGGTTCTACTGACAAACACTGCATCAGGCATTAAATAGTTCTCCCTGTTGTTTAAATGGAAGGCGCATCCCCATGAAAAGCACCCTCGACCACCTCGCCATCGTCGCCCCCGACCTCGACAGCGGCTGCGCCTTCGTCAGCCGCGTGCTTGGCGTCGACCTGCAACCGGGCGGCGCGCATCCGCGCATGGGCACCCATAACCGGTTACTGCGCCTGGGCCCGGACGTTTATCTGGAAGTGATCGCCATAGACCCCACCGCCCAAAGCCCCGACCGGCCGCGCTGGTTCGGCATGGACGACTTGGCGGGTGATACGCCGCCGCGCCTTGCCACATGGGTCGCCCGCACCGACGACATCCACGCCATGAGCGAAACCTGTCGCGCCATCCTCGGCAATCCCGAACCCATGACCCGAGGCACCCTGGCCTGGCAAATCACCCTCCCCGCCGACGGCAGCCTGCCGCTGAACGGGTCAGCGCCAACGTTGATTCAATGGGCGCAAACGCCACATCCCGCGAGCGCCATGCTGGACCGAGGCTGTGAGCTGGTGGCGCTGGACGTGTTCGATCCCGATCCCGCAAAAGTCCAGGCGCTGTTCAGCGCGATCAACTTTACCGGGCCGGTTCATCTGCATGCCCTGGAAGCGACCGCAAAGCCTTACCTCGTCGCACATATCCAAACCCCAAACGGCCTGAAAACCTTGCCGATTGTTCATGCTTAAGATCCCGCGCCTACACCAGCCGCTCAATCTTCTGATGCCGCCAAACAAACTTGTAATACACCGTCTGCAACGCCAGCATCCCCAAATACGCCACCGGAAACGCCATCCACACGCCCTGCAATCCGTACTTCGCATCCAACAGATACGCCACCGGCAACTGCACCCCGACCACACAAACAATCGAAATCACCATCGGCACCAACACCGTGCCGCTGGCGCGCATGATCCCGCCGATAATCGCCTGGAAGCCAAACACCAACAGACTCCACAACATGATGTGCAACAGATGCTCCGCCATCGCCCGGGTCGAATCCTCCGTCAGGAACAAACCCAACAACCAGTGCGACAACAAATACCCCAGCAACACCAAACCACCGGTCAAACACACATTAATCAAAATCCCCGTGCGCAGAATCGGCGTGATCCGCTCCAGCCGCCCCGCCCCAATCGCCTGCGCCCCAAGAATCGACGCCGTGATCGCAATCGACAACGCCGGAAACTGCACGTAATTCACAATCTGCGTCACCGCCCCATACGCCGCCGTCGCCTGGGAACCGTGCTGATTCACCAACGCCAGAATCACCAACTCCGACGCCGACAACACCACCATCTGCAACCCGGTCGGTAACCCGATGCGCAACACCTTGCCCAGAATGTCCAGGTCCAACCGCATCGCCGCAAACATCTCCCGATCCGGCGCCAACGGATGCCCCTTACGAATCAACCGCCACGCCAACCACCCCATCGCCGACAAATTCCCCGCCAACCCCGCAAACGCCGCACTCTGAATCCCCATCGGCGCAAAACCCAGCCAGCCTTTAATCAAGGCAGGCGTCAGCGCCAGACCGATGCACGTAGAAACAATCAACGCCACCAACGGCGAAACGGTATCACTCACCCCACGCAGCAACTGCGTAAACAGCACGTAAACCAACAGCGACGGCATGATCCACATCATCACGTGGGCGTAGGCCACCGCATCGTCCAACACATCCGCCGGCGTGCCCAAGCCTTGCAAGGCTGGCCGCGCAAACACACTCCCCAACACCGCCGCCACCAACCCAATCATCGCGCCCAACAGCAAAGTCGTGGCGGCGATGGTCTTCACCAGATGCGTTTCCCGCGCGCCCCAGGCTTGGCCGATGAGCACACCCGCGCCCGCGCCGAGGCCGATGACCAGGGCAATGAAGAAGAAGACGATGGGGAACATGCCCGAGACGGCTGCGAGGGCTTGGGTGCCGAGCATTTGGCCGATGTAGATGCTGTTGATCGTGCCCGACATGGATTGGAGGAAATTGGAGAGGACCATGGGGGCTAGGAAAAGGAGGTAGGTTTTCCAGAGGGGGATGGAGGTGGTGGGGGTTTGCATTGAGGCTCCGTCTCAGGTGGGGGCTGGGGCTTGGGGGATTCTACGCTAGGGGGGTGGCTTCGAGGCGCTCAGATTCGAGGATTTGGATAGTTTGAGGAAAGTATGTTTCGGCCACGGACTGTCCGCTCGGCCCTCTTCTTCCTTGACGTTTGCCCGTCACGATTGACGGGAATCACATCCTAATTATTGTTCATCGAACCCATGATGAGATAGGCGTCACGGCCGTGCCAATATTACTTATCTCGGACGACATATACTTAAAAAACAATTAGTTAGGTTATATTTGGAAAGACCGCGACCGACATAACGAGGAAAGTTTGATATAGGTTTGTTTAGCAATAAAAAACAGATGATCGGTAGCAGATGATTTTTTAGCGTGAAAGTTCATAAAAATAGTAGTCCTGAGATTGACAGGGCATACATCCTGTCCTAGGCTCAATTTCGCAGGTGTATCACGCCTGTTCCGCTCTTTAAAAGTCACGTTTGCAAGGAAATCGAAGCCTTCTTTGGCGATCTCGTAAGAGATCATGACCGGCCCCTCGGTACCCCTGTGCGAATCGCAGAGCGCGGCATGCGCGAAATCGATTTGCGCTTGCGAGGGTTGTCTGGCGTAAAAGCTGAGAGTCCTCTTAAGTCAATATACATATTCCTTGCTGTTTCTCTCTTTGGTCTGGCCGGCTTCGCATTTTGCGTTGCCTATTCAAGGAGAAAATCTATGTACAAACTACATGTTGTAATCTACGTGACTAGAAAAAATAAGAGCATTCGTACGAAGCTTGGAGACAGGCTCGCAACGAAAGGAATTGACTTAAGAGCAACCATAAAAAAACTGACTGTTTCAGCTGTTTTTGGTTGGGTTATCCGTTGGATCTTTTCAATCTTTATTGGAAGTGATAATAGCTAACTGACTCTCATCTTTTTTGCTTACCAAGGAGCAGCCGTGGCAAAGGACAAGCCTTACTATCCTCACCTTCCGATTGGAAGCGTTGAAGCACTCGCAAAATGTTTAGGGCTCCCTCCAAAACTTTTAAAAGACCTATCAGAAGACACCTCCAACTCTTATACCGAATTTAGAATTACATCTAAATCAGGTAAAGAGCGCATTGTCTATGATCCGAAATTTGAGCTAAAGCGGTTACAGAAAAGAATAAATTCTAGAATCTTTGAGGAGGTTTTCTACCCTACCTACCTGCAAGGAGGGATTAGAGACGAGGAAAACCCTAGAGACTATATCGTAAATGGCACTATCCATGCCGGATCAAAACATTTAATCGGAATTGATATAAAGGATTTTTATAACAATATCAAAGAAGATAGCGTTAAGCCTATATTTACTCGGCTTTTAAATTTTCCAGATGACGTGGCAAATATTTTGACAAAATTGGTCACGAGAGATGGCAGGGTGCCACAGGGGGCGTGTACTTCAAGCTATGTGGCCAATTTGGTTTTTTTTAACTCAGAATACTCACTTGTTAGCAGAATAAGGGCGCGAGGATTATCTTATACGCGCCTATTGGATGATGTGACTGTGAGTTCAATACGACCAATCACTAAAGAAGCAAGTACGGAGATAATTAAAGAAGTCGCCGCAATCTTCAAAAAACATAATCTTAGACTTAACAACAAGAAAACCAAGCAAGAATCGGCGAGCGACGTCAAGGCCGAATATAAGGTCACTGGAGTATGGGTTGGTCATGGAATACCTAAACTCAGAAAAGCTGAGCGACGACATATTAGGCAGCTAGTGTATATTTGCGAAAAAGAATATTTTAAATGCCGATTTTCTGAAGAGTACCACTCTCTGTGGAATAGAGTTTCTGGACAAGTCGCTAAGCTGACAAGATTAGAACATACGCAAGCGGAAGATTTAAGATTGCGAATGACGAGAATTTTACCAGAATATGACAACCAGATGAAAGCAAGCATAATATTTGAGGCTGACAAGTTACTTAAAAAACCTGTTGCTCATCATGTTAGGACGGGCGTCATAAACTCCTTAAATAAAACCTTGTATGCTCTGGGCATTTTGACTCGAACAGATAAACCTTTAGCCAGGCACTATAAGAAAATGCTTAGGCTTAGGTTCATAAATGCTCCTACAAAATCTGAAATGTGGGGATAATATGTCGAAAGATGATCAGGTCATATTTTCTGGATTCGTGACTACCTTTGATGCATTCAAAGGGTATGGATTTATCAGGAGAGCGGAAGGTAAAGACGTTTTCTTTTTCTATGATGACATTGACGATGAAGGGCACGACATCAACGTAGGTGATCGAGTCACTTTCATAATTGAAAAAGCCCCAAAAGGCCCAAAAGCCAAAAGTGTAAAAAAAACAGAACCAGTTCCGGTTTTATAAGAGTTGGATTGAGATATGCGTAAAACGAATTTGATCTTTTGAAAAATCGACAAGTTTCTTTTTGACGATGGCGAATACATCACAAATTTTTTATGAGGGAGAAACGCTATCTAGTATCTTGCCTGCTTTCGATACACCTCCTACAGCAACCTCGGAAATTTCTTATATCCGACCTAAAACGTAAACCTTACTCTCACCCCGCCCCCAAAAAGCGACCAGGTTTGGCGACCTGCAGATCGGATCAGTCCTTTACTAAAATCTGATTCGGAGTTTCACCCTTATGGAAAGATACATGCCTATCACCGGAATCGACCTGGTCCCGGCCTCCCTCCTCATCGACACCCAAGCCCCACTCGACGTCCTGCAAGCCATGGCCGATTACCGCATCCGCACGGTCACGCAGGTGTTGGAGAACATCGCTTACCGCGCTGAGATCGGTTGTGACACGGTGGTGTTGGCGGACTTTTCCAAGTTGTTGGTCATTCCGTTGCGCGATGGCTGTGATTTGATGGATGTGATCGGTCGGCGTTTGCGGGCGCAGGTTAAGGAGTAAGTGAAGACGGGTGCCGGGCAGGCACCCGTTTTTTTTGTCGGTTGGGCGCGTGGAGGCATAGAATCCGTCGCTCGCCTCGCCCCGACTTCGCAAGGATTGTGAATGCCTTCCCATAAACGCCTCAGCAGCGTGTGTCATAGCCTCGCTCACCACGCCGGCAGTTCGCTGTCCTGGGTTCATCCCCATTTAAGTGAGGCGTTGCGGCCGTTGGGTGTCAGGGTGGCAGCGGTTGATTTGACGAAAGAAGACGTCTGCCCTCCCGCGCTGAGAAGTCATCCCTATTTGTCTAACGGGCTCAATGCGTTGAAAACGCGTTTTGAGGAGATGCTCGGGGCGGAGGGTTTTGCGCTTTCGGCGCTGCAAGAGGCGACGGTGTTGTTTAACTTTGAAGACGGTAGCGACGACTATTGCTGTGAGTGCCATGCGCGGTTGGTCAGCGTGACTGGCCGGCAGTACGTGGCGGCGGTGAATTATTTGGGCAAGTCCATCGTTCCGCAGTCTGGGGCTTTTCAATAATGGGACCGAAGACTGAGCAGCTTATTGGCGTGCTTGAGCAACTTGCCGTGGTGCTTGAGAGCGATGGCGCTGTTCACTGGGGTCAGTGGATGCGCAAAGCGCGGGCGCATTTGTTGAACGGGGATGCCTATGGGGTTGAGTATCTGTTGTCAGCCTATGGCGGGATGAGTTCGCTCAATGATCTTGTGCTTGGCCAAAGTTCTATCGCGGGTGTGTTTGCCTGGAAACCCGGGCATGTTGAGTTGAATGAAAGGTTCGATGCGCTCAGGGATGAAGCTGCCACGCTCGCTTATGCGATTAAACGGGCTCAGGATTGATCGGCGAACACTTATCCGGCGTCCGCTGTGCCTTTACCCTCCTCTTTTTTATTTGAGTAACCGATGAACATGGATGAGTTTCATCAAGGCAGTTGTCTGTGCGGGGCCGTGACGTATGAGGTTTCGGGTCAGTTGAAAGCGGTGTCGCACTGTCATTGCGCCATTTGCCGGAAGGCCCATGGGGCGGCGTTTGCGACGTATGCCAGTGCGCCGAGGTCGGCGGTTTCCATTGCGAGCAGCGTGGAGGCGCTCAGGCGTTTTCAGTCGTCGGCCGGAGTGACGCGGCAGTTTTGTTCGATCTGTGGCACTTCGTTGTTTTGGTCGGATTCGAATGGCGAGTTTGCGGATTGGATTTCGATTGCGGTGGGTACGTTGGATACGCCGTTTCGGGCGCAGAAGCAGCGGCATACGTGTGTGTCCGAGAAGGCCTCGTGGTTTGAGATTGGGGATCAGTGGCCTCAGGATTGATAAATTTTAGTCACGGCTAATTCATTGAATGGATTAGTTTTTCTTTGCGCTTAAATGGATGGAAACGCAATGCAACCACCTGTCTCTGACCCGATAAAGCGGGATTACTCGCCACTGACCGTAGGCTCCGCGCTCGTCGTAATCTTCGGTTTGTTGATTATGTTGTTGCGAATTGCACAGGAGAATTACCTGATGGCGATTGGCGCCGTCTGGGTAGCGAACGGTCTGACGTTTGTCCTGCATGTGCTGTATTGGCGGCGTTATGGCTTGTCCGATGGCTTGAAGGTTGCTGTCGTGTTCCAAGGCTTGATTACGCTCGCACCGCTACTGGCAGGCAATTTTGGAGTGGCGTTGATTTTCTTGATGCTCGGTGGGGAACTGCGCTTTTGGTAGTGCGGATGTCGTGGCGATTGCAGGTTTTGGGGCTGCTTCGCAGCCCAACGGGGGCAAGCCCCCTCGCCACAGGGGATCGGGTCGATGGCGGATTATCAACCTCGCCGATAGCCCATTCTGCCAACCATCATTGGCGTCGATGGTCACCATCACGTCAATGAAGTTCTCATAAAAAATCCCCGGCGTAACATCCGCTCCATACCAACCAATAAACACCCCGGAGCACACCATCATGAAACGCCAAATCCTTCTCAGCATCGCTTTCTCGGTTTTTGCAGTTAACGCTTTTGCCGCTTCCCACACCATGATCGCCGAAGGCGGTTCGGATCGACTGATTGAAAGCCGTGTGGCTGAGGGTGGTTCGGATCGTCTGCAACAGAATCGTGTTGCCGAAGGTGGTTCGGATCGTTTGATCGAGAACCGCGTTGCTGAAGGTGGCTCGGATCGTCTGCAACAGAATCGCGTAGCTGAAGGCGGCTCGGATCGTCTGCAACAGAATCGCGTTGCTGAAGGTGGCTCCGATCGTCTGCAACAGAACCGCGTTGCCGAAGGTGGCTCCGATCGTCTGCAACAGAACCGCGTTGCTGAAGGTGGCTCCGATCGTCTGCAACAGAATCGTGTAGCCGAAGGTGGCTCCGATCGTCTGCAACAGAATCGCGTTGCTGAAGGTGGCTCGGATCGTCTGATCCAAAACCGCGTCGCATAAATGATTGGCTTTAAAGCGGTAACCAACAAAAAGCCCGGCCTGATCAGCCGGGCTTTTTCATGCCTGAAATAATTCAGTCCTATTCAGGCGCTGCGATTCATACGTTGCTTCGGCTACCTGCCCGCTCGCTGACGTCGAGCAAAGCATCAAACGCCGCATTATCCAGCGGCCGGCTCAGGAAGTAGCCTTGGCCTTCGTCGCACGCCACGGCTTTGAGTAATCTGAGGTGTTCGGCGGTTTCAACGCCTTCAGCCGTCACGGTGAGGGATAACGCGCGCCCCAGGCCCACGATGGCCTGGACAATGGCTTTGTCGCCTTCGCTTTCGACCAGTCGGCTCAAAAAGCTGCGGTCGATTTTCAAGCCATCGAATGGGAAGGCGCGCAGGTAGCTCAGCGAAGAGTATCCAGTGCCGAAATCGTCCATGGATATCCGCACACCGAGGCGTTTGAGCGTATGCATCAGCTCCAGTGCGCCAACGGCATCGTCGAGCATGACGCTTTCGGTGATTTCCAGCTCGAGCCGGGTGGGGTCTATGCCAGAGTCATGGAGCGCATTCTGGATGCGCTCGACCAGGTCGCCGCGCTTGAATTCGATGGGTGAAAGGTTGACGGACACGAACAGTTTTTTCGGCCACTGTGCGGCGCAGCGGCAAGCGGTATTGAGCACCCAGTTGCTCAGGGCGAGAATCAGCCCGGACTCTTCGGCAATCGGGATAAACGTGTCGGGTGGTATCAGACCGCGCTCGGGGTGTTGCCAGCGCACCAGCGCTTCGGCGCCGACCATTTGCCCGTCGGCGATGCGGTAACGGGGCTGGAAATGCAGGCGCAGTTCACCGTGTTTGATGGCGTAACGCAGGTCGCTTTCCAGGCGGCGGCGCTCAATGATTCGGGCGTTCATATCACCGGCATAAAAGCGCCAGGTGTTGCGACCGGCGGACTTGGCTTCGTACAGCGCAATATCCGCGTAGCGCAGCAACTCGGCGGCTTCAAAAGCGTCGGTTGGCGCCATCGCGATGCCGATGCTGGCGCTGACAAACACTTCCTGCTCCTCGATGGCGATAGGCCGCTCGATGGACTCGATCAGGCGATGACAGAGTGCCTCGACTTCGTCCTGGGAGCTCACGTCGGTGAGGATCAATACGAATTCGTCCCCACCGATACGAGCGACAAGGTCGCCATCGCGCACGCAGGCCGCCAGGCGGCTGGAGACTTCATTGAGGACCAAATCACCGGCGGCATGCCCCAGCAAGTCGTTGACCGGTTTGAACCGGTCCAGGTCCAGGCTGAGCATGATCAGCGGCTGCTCTACCGTCGGCAGCGCTTTGAGTTTGCCATCAAGAAACTCCTGCAGACGCGTCCTGTTGGGTAAGCCGGTCAAGGCATCATGCTGGGAGAGGAATTCGATGCGCCGGCGGGATTCAACCTCCTCCGTCACATCGGTCGCGGTGCCCCGGAATCCTTCCCGGGCCATTTGTCGAGCCGATAGGCGAGTGATGCGCTCCCGGCCCTTGGTGTCGACGTATCGGCACTGGACGCTGATATCCGGACGGCGATTCGGGATGCTGAGCCATTGGGATAACGTGCCTAATTCGGTGCTCAGCAGATCGTCGATAAGCGCACCGGCCCAGGCGTCCCGGGAAAGACCGGTCACGATTTCAAATCGTTCGGACAAAAAGGTCAGACGCCAATCAGCATCGATTTCCCATACCCAGTCCGAGCTGGCTTCCACCACGTCGCGAAACCGCGCTTCGCTGATGGCCAGCGCATCTTGACTGCTCTGTAGCGACGCATAGCTGGCGTCGAGTGCCAGTGCGCCAGCGGTCGTGCGACGCAAAATGGCCCAGGTCATCAACCACACCAGCAGCGCGGCGACGCCGATCAATGGCAAGCCGATACCCAACAAACGCAGGCCTGGCTGTGACGACTTCCAATGCAGGCTGCCGGCCGCACCGTTATCGCCCAATGCAAGCAAAGAACCTGCGTCCTTTTCGTCGGGGGTGGCGACGTGCAAATGATCGACCCCAAAATCGCTGCCGATTAGTTCAAGTTTGGTGCTGCTCAGCATGTCCACGAAAACCAGCACCGAAGGCGACCGGTCATCGAGCGCCACCGTGGGGTCAGTGCCCGGGGTGATCGCGGCCGCGGCGACAAGCACGGGGGTGCCCCTGACATTGATAAAGGTCGTGATCGGCGTTTCCGTTTCCGCACCGGCACGCGCTTTATCGAGAATGCCGACAATGGACTGGCCGAGCCAATCGGCGGCTTCTACAGGTTTCAACTCACCCTTGATCACAGAGTAAACGGTGCGATTAACGTCGTTGACGACAAACACGCCCTGCATTCCGAAGTCCGTATAAAGCGTTGAACCAATGTTCTGCCGAACGTAAGCCCAGTCAGTGTCCACTTCCGTGTGCAGGTGCTTGTAGGCATCGCCCCAAAATGCGTAGTCCTTGACGGTCGAACGCATGGACTTTTCCAGCGATTGCACGGCCTTCTTGGTGTAGAACGCACTTTCGACCTCTTCCGTGCGGTCGAGATCATGGGCCAGATAAATAAGGGAGAGGCTGGCCAGTACAAATACGGCGGCTAACAGCCCCACAAACTTGAACAGAGAACCGCGTGCCAGCGACAGGCTTGAGCGAATGGTGAGGGTTTGGACGATAGAAGCGAGATTGCTCGGCATAATTTCCCGCTTGTCTTGGAGGCGAGTCGGTCGCATATAACGCTATCGGCTGCGTTAACAGAAGGGTGAGTAACCTCGCTTTTCACGACGCCGTTTAAATACTCTCCAAGAGGCTAGCTGAGTATTTCCCTTCCCCTTGGGAAAGAGGTGAATTAGCGCCAATCCGCAGAGGTTGCGACATCAGATAAATCGAGGTTACCGATCTATCTCGGCTCGCCCAAACCGCGCCACTTGCGCCCTCTTGCGCCCCTGAATCCAATACCCCAACGCCGCCACCGGCACTGTCCCGAGCATTACCACCACGGCAATCTGCAAAGGCTGCTCGATCCACGTCGACACCAGCAAACTCGCGCCAAAACACGCTCCCAGTTGCAACGCGTTTTGCAACGCCGCCGCTTTGCCGGAGTTTTCCGTAAAGGGTGTCAGTGCGTTGGTAATGATGATCGGGAAACTGGCGCCGTTGACCAAGCCCATCAGACAGAACGGGATCAGCAGTGTGGTGAGGGTCGGCGTGGTCAATGTCGCGACCAGGTACAGCGCGACCATGCTCACGCAGTAGGCGAGGATCAGCCAGGGCAGCATGACGTTACCGCTGATGCGTTGCAGCAAACTGCGGCAGCTGAAGCCGCCGATCAGGAAACCGAGGGTTGGCAATGCGTAGCTCAGGCCGATGTCGCTGGGGCTGTAGCCCATGCCGCCGAGGATGAACGGTGAGGCGGTGAGCCAGGCGAAGAACGCGGCTGAGCAGGCGGCGTAGATCAGGACGTTGCCGCTGAAGGCCGGGGTTTTGAGGAGTTGTCCGAAACTGATGCGCGAGCGTTCGCCGTTGGCTGTCAGGCGTTTCGCGGTAGTTTTGAGCAACACCGTGGGCACCAGCAACAGAACACTGACGCCCAGCAGCACGGCAAAAATCGACAGCCAGCCCAAGTGATTCAGCAGCAGCGCGCCCAGCAGCGGCGCGAGTGCGGGTGACAGGGACATCAGCGGGATGATCCCGGCGAACAGGCGATTGGCTTGTTCTGGCGGGTAGCGGTCGATCACCAGCGCTTGCCAACTGACCGCCGCCGAGCACACGCCGACAGCCTGGATAAAGCGCAGCGCCCAGAGTTGCACGTCGGTTTCGACCCAGAACATGCCGAGGCAGCCCAGGGCGAACAGGCTCAAGCCCATCAGCAACACGGGTTTGCGGCCGATGCGGTCGGACATCGGGCCCCACAGCAATTGGCCGACGGCAAATCCGGCGAGGAAAATGCTCAGGCTTGCGCCGACCGCGCCGGGCGACAGATGCAGTTCGCCGCCGATAACGCCGAACGCCGGCAGGTACATGTCCATGCCCAGGTAGCCAAGCACACTCAGCCCAATCAGGTAACAGGTGAAGCCAAACGAGTTTTTCATCAACGCCCTAACGGAATCTTCAATCAAATAATTTGTTAGCAGCGTGCCATTATGGGTGGGGAGCATTTCGTGTGAAGCGTTAATAATTGAACACTGTGATCAATATTTTTGAAGGCAACTGAATGTGGTCTGAATATTCCCTGGATGTGGTCGACGCCGTGGCCCGGCATGGCAGCTTCAGCGCGGCGGCGCAGGAGCTGCACCGCGTGCCGTCAGCGGTGAGCTACACCGTGCGCCAATTGGAACAATGGCTGGCGGTGCCGTTGTTTGTGCGGCGTCATCGCGACGTCGAGCTGACGCCGGCCGGCAAGTTGTTTATCGAGCAAAGCCGTGGGGTGATGAAGTCGATGCTCGACACGCGCCGTTTGTGCCAGCAAGTGGCCAACGGCTGGAGTGGTCAGTTGAAAGTGGCGGTAGACGCCATCGTCAAACAGGAACGCTGTCGCCAATTGGTGCTGGATTTTTATAAACAGTTTCCCGACGTGGAATTGCTGCTCAGCTACGAAGTGTTTAACGGCGTGTGGGACGCCCTCGCCGATGAGCGCACCGACATCGTGATCGGCGCCACCAGTGCCGTGCCGGTGGCCAGTCACTACAGCTTCCGCGACATGGGCCTGTTGAACTGGTTGTGCGTGGCCAGCGCCCGGCATCCATTAGCGGCATTGGACGGACCACTGGAAGACGATCAACTGCGCCCCTACCCCGCGCTGTGCATGAACGACACCTCGCGCCATCTGCCGAAACGCGATACCTGGTCGCTGGATAATCAGCGGCGGTTGGTGGTGCCGAACTGGGCTTCGGCCCTGGATTGCTTGCGCGAAGGTTTGTGCGTGGGCATGGCGCCGGCGCACTTGATGCTGCCGCTGATCGAGCAAGGCGAACTGGTCGCGCTGAACCTGCAACGACCGTTCGCCGCCAGTCCGTCATGCGTGGCGTGGAATCAAAACAAGCATTCGCCGGCCATGGCCTGGTTGCTGGATTATTTGAGTGATGCCGAGACGATGAATCAGGAATGGTTGAATGGCGCGTTGATCATTGGCGACAAAAACTGAAGCCGATCAATCCGCCGACACCCACTTCAACCCGATCACACCGCCCAGGATCAGTGCGATGCAGAGAATCCGCAGCGGCGTGGCGGCATCGCCCAATACCGCCATGCCCGCCGCGCCACAGGTTTTGCACACTACAGCGGATCCGGCGTTTTCTATGGGCCAGTGATCGGCGCGTGCTGCGCCATCAACTCCGCGACCCAATCGATGAACACCCGCACCTTGATGCTGATGTGCCGGTTGGGCGGAAAAGCCACATAAAGCGGCATCGGCTCCAGGCGCCAATCCGCGAACAGGCGCATCAGTTCACCCCGGGCTTCGGGGCCTTTGGACATGTAGTCCGGCAACCAAAACACGCCCATCCCGGCCAGCCCCGCCGCGAGGTAGGCATTGCCATCATCGACCGCCAGCACATAGCGACCCTTGATCTGTAAGCGCTCACTGCCGCTGCTCATCGCATAGGGCAAAGCCTTGCCCGTACGCGCCCACAGGAAGCCGACGATCCGATGCTCCGAGTCTTCCAGCTCCCGCGGATGCGTCGGCGTACCGAGCCGCTCCAGGTAACTCGGCGCGGCAAACACGCCCAGCTGAAGCTCGCCCACTCGCCGGGCCATCAGCGATTGATCCGTAAGCTCGCCGCCGCGCACCACGCAATCGACGTTCTCGCCGATGATGTCGACGATGCGATCACTGACGCCCATGTCGATCTGGATGTCCGGATAGCGCGCATGAAACGCCGGCAATGCTGGCATCAGAATCAGCCGCGCCAGCGGGCTGGGCACATCGACCCGCAGGCGGCCCCGGGGTTGCACCGAGGCGCCGGACAGGCTGGTTTCGGCATCGTCCATGTCCGCCAGCAGCCGCACCACGCGCTCATAAAAAACCGCGCCGTCGGCGGTGACGTTGACCTTGCGCGTTGTGCGGTTGAGCAATTTCACCCGCAACCGCGCCTCCAATTGCTGCACCAGTTGCGTCACGCTGGTCTTGCTCATGTGCAGGGTCTCGGCAGCCTTGGTGAAGCTGCCGGTTTCCACCACCCGGGCGAAGGCCTGCATTGCATCAAAACGGTCCATTTTTGCCCCGGATTGTTTGGGTATTACAAACAGTGATGGCCAAGGTTGCTCGTTTATCGGGCGGGCGCAAGTGCCTACAGTTCCTTCATCGTTAATTGCGGGTCAGTGTTGACCTGCCGATGGAGGTACTTATGACTCAGCGTGATGTGGTTTTTCCGCCTGGACGCCAGGCACTTTACGAGCGCAATCGTTATTCGCCGGCGATCAAGTCCAATGGCTTTTTGTTCGTCTCGGGCCAAGTCGGCAGCACCGAAGACGGCTCGCCCGAACCCGATCTGGAAACCCAAGTGCGGCTCGCGTTCAATAACCTGAATGCGATCCTGGTCGCGGCGGGTTGCACGTTCGATGATGTGGTTGATGTGACGGTGTTTATCGTCAATCCCGAGGAGAAGTTCGAAACCATCTGGAAGATCGTGCCGGAGTTCTGGGGCAACGCACCGCACCCGACGCTGACGGGGGTGGGTGTGACGTGGCTGTATGGGTTTGATTTCGAGATCAAGGTGATTGCCAGGCTTCCACAGGCACAGGCGTAACCCAAAACCACAACGACCTTCCTTGTGCGGGGCCCGGATTGCCACCCGACACAAAGAAGGCCGTTTCCTTTGTCTGACTGCGGAAAAGTCCTCGGGGCTTACACGCTAAACCGGTTTAGCATGCGCTCGCCACAGCACGATGTAGCGTAACGACTGAGTCGGTTTTTTTCGCTCGCCAAGTCAACACCAGCATCGTCAGGAAGCCCAGCACGATCAGCACCGGATAGGCCAGCAACAGTTCAGAAAGCGAATATTTCCAGGCCAACGGGCGCCCGACACCGAGCATCGCGGCATACATCCAGGACACCGCTGATAACGAGCCACAGAACAGCGCCAGCATCCGTGCACTGAACCCGAGATTGAGCAAGGAGCCCGCCTTTTGCAGGGCCGGCAACACCAAGCGATGCAGCAGGATGCCGTTATAACTCAACAACAGGACAATAATCACTTTGGCTTGAAGTTTTGGATTCATAAAGTAATCCATCCCCTTGTCCAGATAATCAATACCGACTATGCCGATACCGGTCAGCCACAACGCTATCAATGCCACGATGACAGACTTCTGAAGGCCTTCCATGTGAGCGTTATCATGTTCAGTGAATGTTTTTCGCTTAAATAAATCTTTGACCATTGTGATATCACTGGTCAACACCAGGCCAATTGCCACACAACACGCCACTAAATGAACATACACAACACCTAGACGTAAAAACTCCATGAATTCTTTATTTTCGAGCAGGCTCATAATTGTATTTATCGCCACGGTCAGTTCTCCACCTTATTCGATAGTACAGATCAGCTACTTAACAGGATATTTGTCCACTCAAAAAATCCTGCGCGACCTTACTTATACAAGACAAGCCAAATCATAGACTTGGCACTGCAATGCCCATTGATTCGCCTGGCAAATCAACGACCGGCATATGTGATACCTCCTGAATTGCAGATAAAAAAATCCCCATTTGCATACTCTGCACATGAGGTTCAATTTCCACTTCTTTTTCTGCGACAGCTGCAGCAGGTCATGGGGTGACGTGCTGAAGGATCAGAGGCCCATGCTCCAGAAATGTTCATTTTTCGAGCAGACTACCGACAAACGGCAGCCCCACTTAACACCGTCTTAATCGCCCACTAATCTGACAACTAACCGTCAACGCCCATGGCAACTGGCTTACTTGATTACAGAGGGGCGCGACTACTATCTATTGGATCCACTAGTTACTGTACAGCCTCAAACAGGTGCAATAGCGACGAACTCTCATTTACACCTCCCCCCCTTCAAAAACGTCGTACTATTGAGCGTGCGATCATCCGCCATTAGACATGAACACTCAAAGACCCAATTGAATTGTTCCGCCCCCAACTTTCGCCGACTAATCCATATCAATTGAATATTGTTAACGCTATCCAGTAACTATTTATCTAATATTTCGAACCGTTATACCGAGTGACGATGCAAGGTTGCGGATGGTGCCAACCCGGCCTATGGTCCAAGCGTGATTTACCTGCAACTGGTAGACGACAAATCCCGTCGCCAGTGGCTGCCCCCCACAGGAGGTGACGACATGCCAACTAATTCCCGCCCCGCCGTTCTCGAACTGATTGGCAACACGCCGCTGGTGCGCGTCAGCCGCTTCGATACCGGCCCATGCACGCTGTTTCTCAAACTCGAATCGCAGAACCCCGGCGGTTCGATAAAGGACCGTATCGGCCTGGCGATGATCGACGCCGCCGAACGCGATGGGCGCCTCAAACCCGGTGGCACTATCGTTGAAGCCACCGCTGGGAATACCGGCCTGGGCCTGGCGCTGGTCGGGCGTGCCAAAGGCTATCGGGTGGTGCTGATGGTGCCGGACAAGATGTCCACCGAGAAGGTCTTGCACTTGAAGGCCATGGGCGCCGAAGTGCACATCACCCGCTCCGATGTCGGCAAGGGCCATCCCGAGTATTACCAGGACGTGGCCGCGCGGTTGGCCAAGGAAATTCCCGACGCGTTTTTCGCCGATCAATTCAACAACCCAGCCAACCCGCTGGCACACGAATGCAGCACCGCGCCGGAGATCTGGGCGCAGACCCAGCATGATCTGGATGCGATTGTGGTCGGCGTGGGTTCCGCCGGCACGCTCACCGGGCTGACCCGATTCTTCAAGCGCGTACAGCCGGACCTGGAAATGGTCCTGGCCGATCCGGTCGGTTCGGTCATGGCCGAATACAGCCGCAGCGGCATTCTCGGCAAGCCTGGTTCGTGGGCGGTGGAAGGCATTGGCGAAGACTTTATTCCGTCAATCACCGACCTCTCCAGCGTGCGCCACGCCTATTCCATCAGCGATGAAGAAAGCTTCGACCACGCCCGCCAACTGCTGCGCGCCGAAGGGATTCTCGGCGGCTCGTCCACCGGCACCTTGCTGGCCGCGGCCCTGCGTTATTGCCGCGAACAAACCGAGCCGAAACGCGTGGTCACCTTCGTCTGCGACACCGGCACCCGCTACCTGTCGAAGGTCTACAACGACCAATGGATGAACGACCAGGGCTTGCTGCAATACAAACGCTACGGCGACCTGCGCGACCTGATCTCCCGGCGTTTCGAGGATGGCCGGGTGATCAGCGTTGGCCCGGATGACACCCTGCTCACTGCGTTCCAGCGCATGCGCCTGGCGGATGTATCGCAACTGCCGGTGCTGGTGGATGGCAAGCAGTTGGTCGGCGTGATCGACGAGTCCGATATTCTGCTCGGCATGCAGGAAGACGCTTCGCACTTTCGCTTGACCGTGGCCAGCGCGATGACCGACAAGGTACAAACCCTGTCGCCCGGCGCCAGCCTGCCTGAACTGCAGGCCGAACTCGACCGCGGACTGGTGGCGATCATCGCCGACGCCTCGGGCTTCCACGGCCTGATTACCCGCGTCGACCTTCTCAATCATTTACGGAGATCCCTTACATGAGTCAGCACGATGAAACCGGTGCGCCACGTGCCTTCGCCACGCGGGTGATCCACGCCGGCCAGGTCCCGGACCCGTCCACCGGGGCGCTGATGCCGCCGATCTACGCCAACTCCACCTACTTGCAATCGAGCCCCGGCGTGCACAAGGGCCTCGACTACGGCCGCTCGCATAACCCGACGCGCTTTGCCCTGGAACGTTGCGTCGCCGACCTTGAGGGCGGCACCCAGGCCTTCGCCTTCGCCTCCGGGCTGGCGGCGATTTCCACCGTGCTCGAACTGCTCGACGCCGGCTCGCACATCGTCTCCGGCAATGACCTGTACGGCGGCACCTTCCGCCTCTTCGACAAAGTGCGCCAACGCAGCGCCGGGCATCGCTTCAGCTACGTCGACCTGACCAGCCTGGCGAATTTCGAAGCCTCGCTGCAGGACGACACGCGCATGGTCTGGGTCGAGACGCCGAGCAATCCCCTGCTCAGCCTCACCGACCTCAGCGCCATCGCCCGCACCTGCCGCGACCGCGGCATCATCTGCGTCGCCGACAACACCTTCGCCAGCCCGTGGATACAACGTCCGCTGGAGCTGGGCTTCGACATCGTCGTGCACTCGACCACCAAATACCTCAACGGCCACTCCGACGTCATCGGCGGCATCGCCGTCGTCGGGCAAAACCCGGAACTGGCCGAACGCCTGGGCTTCCTGCAAAACTCCGTCGGCGCGATCTCCGGCCCATTCGACGCCTTCCTCACCCTGCGTGGCGTAAAAACGTTGGCCCTGCGCATGGAACGCCACTGCAGCAACGCCCTGGAACTGGCGCAATGGCTGGAAGCCCAGCCGCAAGTGTCCCGCGTCTACTATCCGGGGCTGCCGTCACATCCGCAGCACGAACTGGCACGCCGGCAAATGCGGGGTTTTGGCGGGATGATTTCGGTTGATTTGAATACCGATCTGGCCGGCGCCACACGCTTCCTTGAGAACGTAAAAATCTTCGCCCTGGCGGAGAGTTTGGGTGGCGTGGAAAGTTTGATTGAGCATCCGGCGATCATGACCCATGCGAGCATTCCGGCGGCGACGCGTGCGCAGTTAGGGATTGGGGATGGGTTGGTGCGGTTGTCGGTGGGGGTTGAGGATGTGGAGGATTTGCGGGCGGATTTGGCGCAGGCTTTGGCGTTGATTTGATTGAAACCGTAGGAGCGAGGCTTGCCCGCGAAGAACGATAACGCGGTGTATCAGGCCTGACGCCTTCGCGAGCAAGCTTCGCTCCTACAGGGATTGATGTTGCCCGCCAATTTTGTGAACGACGCAAACAAATGTAGGAGCAAGGCTTGCCCGCGAAGGCGGTGTGTCAATGACGAGGATGTCGACTGACACGCCGCCTTCGCGAGCAAGCTTCGCTCCTACAGGGCCGGGTGTTGCCCGCCAACTCTGTGAACGACGCAAACAAATGTAGGAGCGAGGCTTGCCCGCGAAGGCGGTGTCTCAGCGACGAGGATATCGACTGACGTGCCGCTTTCGCGAGCAAGCTTCGCTCCTACAGGGATTGATGTTGCCCGCCCATTTTGCGAACGACGCAAACAAATGTAGGAGCGAGGCTTGCCCGCGAAGGCGGTGTCTCAGCGACGAGGATGTCGACTGACGCGCCGCTTTCGCGAGCAAGCTTTGCTCCTACAGGGATTGATGTTGCCCGCCAACTCTGTGAACGACGCAAACAAATGTAGGAGCGAGGCTTGCCCGCGAAGGCGATCGGTCAATGACGAGGATGTCGACTGGCACGCCGCCATCGCGCAGGCGAACCTTCCAAACCCTCAACGCCGCCGTTCAATGGCAAACTCCCCCCAACTGATCGTTTTGGAGACCGCCATGCTTCGTGTGTTTGAACGAAGGCTCGACCCCTTCCCCCCCGACGAGGTCCCCCCGCCGCCCGACGGCCTGGCCCGATTTCTGTGGGCCTGCACCCGCGGCGCTCGCGGTTACATCCTGGCGCTGGCGCTGCTCAGTGCCGGTGTGTCGATTTACGAAGCCTGGCTGTTTTCCTTCCTTGGGCAGATCGTGGACCTGCTCTCGACCTGGCAGGCCGGCGGTGAAGCGGCGGCGCAGGAAAGTTCCGTGTTGTGGGGCATGGGCATTGTCATGGTGACCAGCGTCGGGCTGGTGGCGTTGCGCACGATGGTGCAGCACCAGGTCTTGGCGATCAATTTGCCGTTGCGCCTGCGCTGGGACTTCCATCGCCTGATGCTGCGACAAAGCCTTTCGTTTTTTTCCGATGAGTTTTCCGGGCGCGTCACCACCAAGGTGATGCAGACCGCGCTGGCCGTGCGTGACGTGCTGTTTACCCTGATCGAAATCCTCCCGGGGATTGGCGTTTACTTCATCGCGATCATCGCGCTGGCCGGCGGCTTCGCGCTGAAGCTGATCCTGCCCTTCGTGGCCTGGTTCGTGTTGTTCGGGCTGGCCATGTGGTATTTCGTGCCTCGTCTGGGGAAAGTCGGACAGGAACAGGCAAACGCACGCTCGATGATGACCGGGCGTATCTCGGACGCCTACACCAACATCACCACGGTGAAGCTGTTCTCCCACTCCAATCGCGAGGCGCATTTCGCGCGTGCCGCGATGGAAGACTTCAAGCAAACCGGGTTCCGGCAGATGCGCCTGGTCAGCCAGTTCGAGATCGTCAACCAGGCCTTGGTGGTGGCGCTGATCATGGCCGCCGGCGGTTATGCCCTGTGGCTGTGGCACCAGGGTGCGGTCGGCGCCGGCGCCGTGGCGGCAATCATTGCAATGGCATTGCGGATCAATGGCATGTCGAACTGGATCATGTGGCAAATGACCTCGCTGTTCGAAAGCATCGGGACCGCCCAGGATGGCATGGCGACGCTGACCCTCGGCACCCAAGTGCAGGACGCGCCGGATGCGGGCGTGCTGCAGACCACCGGCGGCGCGGTCACCTTCAACAATGTGAGTTTCAACTACAACGGCGAACGCCAAGTGCTCAGTGGCCTGAACCTCAGCATCCGCCCGGGCGAAAAAATCGGCCTGGTGGGCCGTTCCGGCGCGGGTAAATCCACGCTGATCAACCTGCTGCTGCGCTTCTACGACGTCAACAGCGGGGAGATTTGCATCGACGGCCAGAACATCGCCAAAGTGACGCAAGACAGCCTGCGCGCCTCCATCGGCATGGTCACGCAGGACACCTCCCTGCTCCACCGTTCCATCCGCGACAACATTGCCTACGGCCGTCCCGACGCGACCGACGCGCAAATCCGCCGCGCCGCCGCCAACGCCCAGGCCGATGAATTCATCAGCCAACTCAGCGACCGCCAAGGTCATAGCGGCTACGACACCCTGGTGGGTGAACGCGGCATCAAACTGTCAGGCGGCCAGCGCCAACGCGTCGCGATCGCCCGGGTCATGCTCAAAAATGCCCCGATCCTGCTACTGGACGAAGCCACCAGCGCGCTGGACTCGGAAGTCGAAGTCGCCATCCAGGAAAGCCTCGATGACATGATGCAAGGCAAAACCGTCATCGCCATCGCCCATCGACTGTCCACGATCGCCGCCATGGACCGCCTCATCGTCATGGATGACGGCCGCATCATCGAACAGGGTACGCACAGTGAGTTGCTGGCGAAGAATGGGGTGTATGCGCGGCTTTGGCAGCATCAGAGTGGTGGGTTTCTGGGGGAGGATAAGGGTGTGGTTGAGGTGTTGGATCAGGTTTGAGGGGGACGTTCGGGCAGCGATGGGCGTCATGATCGGCGCTGCTTGGTGAGGGTGCTTTCGGCCAGAAGCAGACACTCAAAAAGCGTCCTGAACGATCAGGCTCTCATGTCATGAAATCATCCAGCTGTCGTACCATCGGCACATCGACAGAACGGAGGTTGATATGGGAAATGGTCAGGGAAAACGAGTGGTTGTCATTGGTGCAGGCATCGTGGGCGCGTCATTGGCGTATCACTTGGCAGGTAAAGGCGCGAATGTCACCTTGGTCGAGGCTCAAGGAATAGCTTCGGGAGTGACTGGCAGTTCATTCGCCTGGATCAATACCTCACACCCCGAACCTGACCCAATTGCGCAACTGCGCGGTTCTGCAATCAAGGAGTACCGCCGACTCGAAACGCAGCTGCCTGGTCTGAAGATACGATGGACAGGAGCCTTGTCTTACAGCGTGATGGCAAGTGGAGAGCTGCAGATCTCAGGTAGCCAAGCTTCGGCAAACCTGGTGTCTCGATCGCAGATTCTCGACCTTGAACCAAATCTCAAGAATCCTCCTCAGTCTGCTGTGTATGTGGCTGAAGAAGGGGCGCTGGACGCAGTGGCAGCTACGCATGTGTTGATCGCAGGTGCCCAGGCACATGGGGCGAAGATTCTCACTCAGACGCGGGTGCTCGGCTTTGTAACCCAGCGTGCAAAGGTGACCGGAGTCGAAACAACAATAGGCATCATCGATGCCGATATTGTCGTATTGGCGGCCGGGACAGGCATTACGAAGCTGGCAGACATGCTTGAAGTGTCCCTGCCAATCGAGGCCTCGCCTGCCATTTTCATCCGTTACAAGTCACAACCCAACCTCGTGCACACCCTCATCTCCAGCCCTGAAATGGAAGTGAGGCAAAGTCCGGAGGGTGCGTTGCTGGCGGCAGAAGATTACGTGGACGACTCCATGGAAAATCAGCCGGCAGCGATAGCGCTTCGAACTGCCAAGACCATCCAGAACGAACTCCATGGTGTTGTTTCCATAGATCCGGAATGGGCTTGTGTCGGACTTAGGCCCATGCCTGCCGATGGCATCCCCGTTATCGGTTATCTACCAAAAGTGGGCGGCGTCTATGTTTGTGCAATGCACCCTGGAGTGACTTTGGCGGCGGTAGTGGGACGCCTTGCCAGCGAGGAGATCATCGATGACAAGGCGTCCAGTGCCCTTTGCCCCTGCCGGCCCGATCGATTCTTCCAAGCGTAGGGATCCTCTTGGGAGGCGGCAATCGGCCCATCCGCGTCCAATTCGACTCTGGCACTTCCCGTTAGTAAATCTGACTGGGCCGTATTTAGCATGACGGAGACAAACATTCAGGAAAGGAAAACTCGATGAATACACAGACTCAGCCCCCTGAACACCATTTATAAAATGAATGACGACTCAACTTACCCAACAGTCGTCACGAAAGTAAGATTAGGGAAAAAGGGACAGACTTATTTACATGCCCCCCTTTTTCCTGTGTAGAACGGAAAAATAAATCCGTCCCTTTTTCTGTCGAAAAATAAATCCGTCCCTTTTTCTCGGTGTATAGCATTCAGAACAGGCGAAAAGACGGATGTTGAACGTCCGCTTCTGCCAAAAGTAGACTGTCGTGAACGGCTGCTACATTGTTTTTAGATAAAGGCAGTCTCGATAAACGCTTCCAGAGCCTTTTCTTCAAGTATCTCGATAGAAAAGTGCCCGAAGCGCTTTGGTAACCAGATGATGCGTGCGCCGGACGGGGATTGCAGATTCGCGCGAGCCAATGGTTCTCCATTTTCGTCTTGAGGCTGAACACCGACGTCTATCAATTCGTCATAGGCTTTTTCGATATCCGTTGTTGAGTAGCAGTGGCGGTAAATCATCCCTTCACCCGAAGAATCTAAAAGTTCTTTCAGATTCCCCGCCAACGGTTGCACCAGCATGAAACGCTCTTGACCGATCATTGCAATCGCGTAGTGGACGTGCAAACCACCCCGCTCCCAGACAAGCGTTTTGGAGATCCTGGCGTTTAGTATGTGTGCGTAGTAAGCACAGGCTTCCTCAAGATTCTTGACCAGTACATCTACGTGACTGAACTTCAGATCCATTGCATTGCTCCTGTCGAAACGGCACCTATCGTAAACACAACTCGGCGTATTAGGTTGTCAATGAGTGACTGCTCCTTGCCGATAGCTGCCAGTAACCAACAAACCCCACCCATCGCTTGAAAGCGTCCCTCCCCGCCCGTCTTCTACACTGACCAAGCCCGCTCGTGCCCCGTCGTTCGCGACCACGAGCGCGCTATCTTTTGCACGCCCCACACCCACCAGATCACAAGGGGACACATCCCATGAACACCATCACGACCAAAGACGGAACGCGGATTTTCTACAAGGATTGGGGTCCGAAGGACGCGACGCCGATCGTGTTTCACCACGGCTGGCCCTTGAGCGCGGATGACTGGGACAACCAGATGATGTTCTTCCTGCTCAAAGGCTACCGGGTGATCGCCCACGACCGTCGCGGACACGGGCGCTCGACGCAGACGTGGGAAGGCAATGAAATGGACACCTACGCCGCCGATGTCATCGAGTTGACCGATGCCCTCGACCTCAAGGGCGCGATTCATGTCGGCCATTCCACCGGTGGCGGTGAAGTTGCACGCTACACCGCGCGCGCCAAGCCTGGACGCGTGGCCAAGGCTGTATTGATCAGCGCGGTGCCGCCGATCATGGTCAAGTCGGAGAAGAACCCCGGCGGGCTGCCGCTGGAGGTGTTCGACGGGTTCCGCTCGGCGCTGGTCGCCAGCCGCGCGCAGTTTTATGTGGACGTGCCGGCGGGGCCGTTTTATGGCTTCAATCGGCCCGGGGCCAAGGCCTCGCAAGGCGTGATCGACAACTGGTGGCGTCAAGGCATGATGGGCGGCGCCAAAGCGCATTACGACTGCATCAAGGCGTTTTCCGAGACTGACTTCACCGAAGATTTGAAGGCGATTGAAGTGCCGACGCTGGTCATGCATGGCGAGGATGATCAAATCGTGCCATTTGCCGACTCGGCGCCGCTGTCGGCCAAACTGTTGAAGCATGCAACGCTCAAAACCTACCCGGGCTTCCCGCATGGTATGCCGACGACGAATGCGGATCAGATCAATGCGGATTTGTTGGCGTTTATTCGCGGTTGAAAGTGAGATAAGGGAACAGATTTATTTCCGAAAAAAATAGATCTGTCCCTTTATTCAAGCCTCGTTCAGTAAGGCTTCAAGCGCACTTTCCAAATCCGATAACCCAACTGTTTTTCCGCCCCCCCAACGCGCAACGCGCCCATCACAGTCGACCACGACGCGCACGCCCTGCCCCATCCGGTCTCCAGGGAATTTGCGCAGTTTGAGTTCTACGGTCGTCGGGGTGAGCCAAGTGGATTTATCCGCCGACCAACAAGCGTCCGAGAATTGAAAAATGCAGAGGCCCTGCCGGGTATCGATGATGCGCGGCGGATAGACCCAAAGCGAGTGGCGTGCCTCCCAAGGCGTCACCTGAACACAATAGTGACCGTCCGGTGAGCTGGATTGAGTTTCGCTTTCGTCCACCGGACGTCGGGGGCTACGCGAGGTGACGTACAGGTCGAACGCCCCGACTTGAGCCGTCATCAGAGCGGCATCCTTGTAGGAGTAAACGTGGTTTCGATAGGCCACGAACGCCTCCGACTGCGCACCGTCAGCGAACAGCGAAGCGAGCGCCGCGCTTTGCATCAGCCAGTAAATGTCCGGCGAAAGCTCTTGGGCTTTGGAGCTGCTGAGGTCAATCGCTTTTCCCAGCAGGTCCCTGGCCAGGCGCCGCCCGGCCTCGCGCAACGCTGCGTTGGCCACGGGCGCATCGAGCGTCTCCACTTGCGCAATGTAGGCCCGATAGCGACTGACCAACTCGCCGGTGGACGGCCCTAATGGCGGACAGGCGGGAGGCGGCAGACCAAGGGGCTTCGGCGCTTCGAATGTCGGCATCCACGCCAGGTTTTGTTCCTGGCGGGACGAAGCTTGATCGTTATCTTGCGCCTCTGAAGCGCCGGCCTCCCGATGCGAATTCCACCCAAAGTACGCCTTGATCCGTTGCATACACTTCATCACTGAGTCATCCCTGAAAATACCACCTCCGCTAGTCGTAAAACGCCTCAACCAACGCCCGACTCCCCACAAAAAAACTATCCGCCACCAGCCGCAACGGCTGAAGATCCAGATCACTGGCCTTATCGCCAATCAACTGCTGAAAATGCCGATACACCGCCGCGTACTCGCCCTCCTCCGACACCGCCTGGCGCACGCCGTCGATGCTCAACAGGGCGCCGCCGTTGTCCAGGCGCAGGACGCCTTCGGTGCAGCGAATTTCGATGCTCCAGAGTTCGTCGTGACCGTGGTCGAAATCGAACTCGGCGCGCACGTCGAGGTGGCGGGCGTCGGACATTTTGATCGACGCGGCAATCGGCGACTGGCAGTTGCTGGGGACGCGCAGTTCGGCCGACTCGACAAACAGCGGCAGCGCCAGCAAGTGGGTGGCGATCGACAAGGCGTTGATGCCGGGATCGAACACGCCCAGGCCGCCGGGTTGCCAGATCCAGGCCTGGCCGGGGTGCCATTTGCGCACGTCTTCCTTCCAGTCGATCTGCACGCTTTGCAAGGTGCGGCTAGCCAGCCAGTCACGGGCGGCCTGGATGCCGGGGGCGTAGCGGGAATGCCAGGCGAACAAGCCGCTGACGCCCTGCTCCGCGACCTGATCCACCAGCGCCATCGCCTCGCCCAAGGTGGCGCACGGCGGTTTTTCGACCAGCACGTGTTTGCCCGCGGCCAGTGCTTGTTGCACCAGAGCGAAGCGGCCTTGTGGCGGTGTGCAAAACGCAATTGCATCGACGGGCGGGCCGTTTTCCAGCAACTCGCCCAGGGACTTGAAGTTTTCGACCCCGGCGCAGGGCTGCCCTTGGGTGGCGACGGACACCAACTGGAACGCGGGGTTGGCGTGGATAGCGGGGACGTGTTGATCCTGGGCAATCTTGCCGTAGCCCACCAGACCGAGACGGATCGGTTGCATCAATGACTCCTGTTTATTTTTCTTGTCGGGGTATGCGAGCGGGCAAGATTACACCTCTCATGACCATTGATCGCCCCCCTACCGAACCTTTACCCGACAACCACCGTCCGAGTTAGAGCATTAATGCCCCCCACTCGCCGCGAGGTCGCCGCTTGAAAGCCGCCGTCATCAAAAAATACCGCCTGATCATCAAGACCATGGGCTATGTGGGCTGGGCCCTGTTCTGGTTACTGCTCTGGGATATTGCCGTCACCGTGGACTTCATGCTGTTTCTGGAAAACAAGATCACCCTGCCGCTGATGCCGCTGACATTGCTCGGCTCGGCGTTGGTGGTGCTGATCAGTTTTCGCAACAGCAGTGCCTACAATCGCTGGTGGGAGGCGCGCACGTTGTGGGGGGCAATGGTCAATAACTCCCGCAGCTTTGCGCGGCAAGTCCTGACGCTGGTGGATGACCCGGATAACGAAGTCAACCCGATGAAATCAACCCTGCTGCGCCGTCACGTGGCATATGTGAATTGCCTGGCGGCGCATCTGCGGGGCCAGCCATGCCCGCCCGAATTACAGGCGTTTATTCCCGCCGGGGAGTTCGCGCGCAGTGGTTCTACCAATAACTTCGCCAACGATATCCTCAACGGTTCCGCGGCGCTGTTGGCCCAGGAATACAAGGCCGGGCATCTGGACAGCATTCGCCTGTCGCGGCTGGAGACGACCCTGGTCGATCTGTCCAACAGCCAGGGCGGCATGGAGCGGATTGCGAATACGCCGCTGCCCTACCCTTACGTGTATTTTCCACGGCTGTTTATTTCGCTGTTCTGCCTGATCGTGCCGGTGGGGCTGGTCGAGTCCCTGGGCTGGTACACCCCGCTGGCTTCGACGGTGGTGGGCTTCATGCTGCTGGCCATCGAACGCATTGGCACCGATCTGCAAAGCCCGTTCCGTGACAGCGAGCACCAGATCCAGATGGAAGCCTTGTGCGAAACCATCGAGAAAAACCTGCACTCCATGCAGCGCGATTCCCTGGGCGGCGAACGCCTCCACTACCCCAGCCCGGCGGTGATTTAACAAAAATGCGGCGAGTGGTGAATTATTTCGTGTCCTGATGTATCTGAACCAAGAGCACGTGCCATTAGAACAATGGCATCGACAGCCATCAGGGACAGAGTAATTCGTATGAAATCAAGCAAGAAAACCGTCAATCCGATCGGACTGGACGACATCATCATTGTCGACGACGCCAAGATGCGCAAAGCGATTACCGCCGCCGCACTGGGCAATGCCATGGAATGGTTCGACTTCGGCGTTTACGGCTTTGTCGCCTATGTGCTGGGCAAGGTGTTCTTCCCCGGCGCCTCGCCCAGCGTGCAGATGATCGCCGCACTGGCGACCTTCTCGGTACCGTTCCTGATCCGTCCTTTGGGTGGCCTGTTCTTCGGCGCCTTGGGCGACAAATATGGCCGGCAGAAAGTCCTGGCCGCCACCATCGTCATCATGTCCTTGAGCACCTTCGCCATCGGGCTGATTCCGTCCTATGACACGATTGGTATCTGGGCGCCGATCCTGCTGTTGCTGGCAAAGATGGCCCAAGGCTTCTCGGTGGGCGGCGAATACACCGGCGCCTCGATCTTCGTCGCCGAGTATGCCCCGGACCGCAAACGCGGCTTCCTCGGCAGTTGGCTGGACTTCGGCTCCATCGCCGGGTTTGTCCTGGGTGCCGGCCTGGTGGTGTTGATTTCCGCCGTGATCGGCGAGCAGCAGTTCGAATCGTGGGGCTGGCGCCTGCCGTTCTTCCTCGCCCTGCCCCTGGGCATGATCGGCCTCTACTTGCGTAACGCACTCGAAGAGACCCCGGCCTTCCAGCAACACGTGGAAAAACTCGAACAGGGCGACCGCGAAGGCCTGGCGCGCGGCCCGAAAGTGTCGTTCAGAGAAGTCGCGACCAAGCACTGGCGCAGCCTGATGACCTGCATCGGCGTGGTGGCCGTGACCAACGTCACTTACTACATGCTGCTCACCTACATGCCGAGCTACCTCGCACACAACCTGCACTACAGCGAAAACCATGGGGTGCTGATCATCATCGCGATCATGGTCGGCATGTTGTTCGTGCAGCCCCTGATCGGCTTCTTGAGCGACAAGATTGGCCGCCGCCCCTTCATCCTCTTCGGCAGTATCGCGCTGTTCTGCCTGGCCATTCCGGCCTTCATGCTGATCAACAGCGGCAAGCTCGGGTTGATTTTCTCGGGGCTATTGATCATCGCCGTGGTGCTCAACTTCTTCATCGGCGTGATGGCCTCGACCCTGCCGGCGATGTTCCCCACGCACATCCGCTACAGCGCCCTGGCCAGTGCGTTCAACGTGTCGGTGCTGATCGCGGGCCTGACCCCGACTTTGGTGGCCTGGCTGGTGGAGAGCACCAACAACCTGTACATGCCGGCGTACTACCTGATGGTGATCGCCATCGTCGGCCTGGTGACCGGCTTCACCATGAAAGAAACCGCCAACATGCCCTTGCGCGGCGCGGCCCCGGCAGCCTCCGACCTTGAGGAAGCGAAAGAACTGCTGCAAGAGCATGAAGACAATATCGAACAGAAGATCGAAGACATCGACGCGCAGATCGCCGAACTGGAAGCCAAGCGCAAGAACCTGGTGCAACAGCATCCGCGCATTGAGTGACATCCGGTCAACCCGCACGTGTTCTATCGGCAATGGTGCGTTGGCTGGGGCGGCGGGCGTAGGCGCGCGTTTAATCACACCAGGTGAATTGAACGCACGCCTACTTCATACAACGAACTGCTCACTCAATGCGTGATGGCTTCACATTCAGTGCGCTGGTCGCTGTTGGAGATCGAGTTGCAATTGCTTCTGCCTCCGCCTGCCTTGGCATTGCAGTAAGCGCGCTGGTCACTGTCGCTGATGCTGTTGCAATTGCTGCGGCCGCCGCCCGATTCTGCGTCGCAGGTGGCGCGCAGGGCGGAGCCGGAGATCGAGTTGCAATTACTGCTGCCTCCACCAGCCTTGGCATTGCAGTAAGCGCGTTGGTCACTGTCGCTGATGCTGTTGCAATTGCTGCGGCCGCCGCCGCTTTCTGCATTGCAGGTGGCGCGCAGGTCGGAGTTGGAAATCGAATTGCATTTGCTGCTGTCTCTATCCGCCCTGGCATCGCAGTAAGCACGCTGATCACTGTCACTTAGGCTGTTGCAGCCGGCAAAGGCATAACCGCTAAGCATCAACAGCATCGCAACAATAATTCTCATCACTCTCTTCCCTGGTTTTCCGGGAAACAGCCCGGCACTGTCTGGCTCTGTAGGACGCGCGCTGCAAGGCGCATGTCAAATTGACACTACTGTTTAGAATAGTTCCCTTACTGCGGACGAAGTAGCCATGTGGAAGCAATCACACGACTTGATTGCGACCATTTCGCTTGGCTTGATAGTCCGCATCATCGGCACGCACCACCAGGTTTTCCACCGTGTCGTCCGCACCGGAAGCCAAGCGCAAAAACCTAGTGCAACAGCACCCACGCATCGACTGACGGGGCGATCGCTCGTCAGCCCTGACAACCGATCAGCTCACTCGCCAACAACGCCTTCAACCCCATCGGTTTGGCAAAGTAATAACCCTGGGCCTGCCCCGCGCCCATTTCGCGCAGCAGGTCCAGGGTCGCTTGATCCTCGACCCCTTCCGCCACCACGCTCAAGTCCAGCGATTCGGCCATGCGCACGATCGCCCGCACGATTGCGCGGCTGCGGGGGCTGGCGGTCAGTTCGAGGATGAACGACTTGTCGATTTTCAAGCCGCTGAAACGGTATTGATGCACGTAGCTCAGGGACGAAAAACCGGCACCGAAGTCATCCAGCACCACCGACATGCCGTTGTCGGCCAACTGCTGCATGGTCAGGCGGGCAATCGCCGGTTCGGCCACCAGCGCGCCTTCGGTCAGTTCCAGGCAGATCCGCGACGGCGCGACCCCGTGCCGCGCCAACAGGGCCAGCACGTCACTGGCGAAGTCCGGGCGGGTCATGCTGTAGCTGGAGCAGTTGACGTGCACTGGCGGCCAATTCGCGTGTTGGGGTTGGGCAAGGATCAGAGCGACGCTGGTGAGCATGTACAGGTCCAGGCGACCGATCAGGCGCAGGCCCTCGACATCCGGCAGAAACTCGCCCGGCGCGATCACTCGGCCACCCGGTTGATGCCAGCGGATCAGCGCTTCGAGGGCCACCAGTTCACCGGTGTCGACGCTGACAATCGGCTGGAAATACGGCAGCAGTTCGTCGGTACGTTTGAGCGCATTGCGCAGCGCGCCTTCGCGTTCGACCTGGTCCGAGACTTCCCGGCGCACTTCCTGGTTGAACACCGCGTAGCTGTCGCGCCCGGCACTTTTGACCCGGTACATCGCCGCATCGGCATCGCGCAGCAAATCGGCGGGTTCGTGATGGAACTGGCTGTCGGCGCTGACAATGCCGATGCTGCAGGACGAAAAAACCTGATGGCCATTAATCACAAACGGCAGGTCGAACGCCACCAGGATCCGTTCGGCGATGTCGATCACCACCTCCAGCGGCGCTTCGGGCGCGAGTACGGAAAACTCATCGCCGCCCAGGCGCGCGAGCATGTCGGTGTCGCGCAGGCAACCGCGCAGACGCTGGGCGGCCTGCATCAGCAGCAGGTCGCCAAAATGGTGGCCGAGGCTGTCGTTGACCATTTTGAAACGGTCGAGGTCGATGAACATCACCGCCAGATGCCCGCCGTCGCTGCCGAATTGCGACCAGGCCAGGTTGAGGCGCTGTTGCAGGTAGGTGCGATTCGGCAGCCCGGTCAGCGCATCGTGGGAGTTTTCGTGTTGCAGCTTGGCATTGGCGTGATCGAGTTCACGTGTGCGGTTCTGTACCCGGGCTTCGAGCTTGAGGTTGGCGGCATGGATCGCCTCGGCGGCGGTGCGGCGCGACAACGCAGTGTCGATGTGCCGCGACACGAACGTCAGCAGTTCCTGGTCCCGCAAGGTATAGCGCACGTTCGAGGTGTAGCTTTGTACTGCCAGCACGCCGCGCACCACATCGCCATCGAACAGCGGAATGCCCAGCCAGGAATAGGCTTGGTAATACACATCGGCGACTTCGATTTCGCCTTCTGCGGTCAATCGTTCGGCTTCGTCGACGTCAATCAGGCATGCCCGGCGCTGACGAATGACGTACTCGGTCAAGCCCCGACTCCCGCGCCGAGCTTCCGGGCGAACCGTCTGGCGCTCATCGACGTAATACGGGAAGGTCACTTCACTGGTGCCGTCGTCGAACAGCGCGATGTAGAAGTTCTGCGCGAACAGCAAATCACCGACGATGCCATGCAAGGTTTGGAACAGCTCGGCCATGTCACCGGGCTGGCTCGACAGTTCGGCGATCTGGAACAGCGCGCTCTGCAGATGTTCGGCGCGCTCGCGGTCGGCCACTTCCTGGCGCAAGGCGTCGTTGAGCTCCGAGAGCTCCAGGGTACGCCGCATTACCGTTTCTTCCAGATCGGCGCGGTGCAGGATCCGGTCCAGCGCCATGGCCACGTGGCGGGCCACCACCAGGAACAGCGCGCGGTCTTCAGCGCTGTAGATTCGGGACACGTCGTAGACCTGCATCGCCAGCATGCCAAACACGTCGTCCGAGGCGTTTTTCAACGGCGCGCCCATCCAGAACTCCGGACAGTCGCCCACGCAGTAGAAGCGACCTTCGGCCGCCGCCGCGTGAATGCCGGCGGCGTCGATCAGCAACGGCTGCCCCGAGGTCAACACCTGGGCGGTCAGCGACAAGTGCGCGGGGTCAAGGTATTCGTAGTTCTCGGATTCCAGGGCTTCGACATCGATGATGTCGACGTAGTACGGGTATTCCATCTTGCCGGTGTGCGGGTCATACAGCGCGAGATAGAAGTTCTCGGCGTCGATCAGGCTGGCCAGCAACTGGTGAACCCCCACCAGGAACACGGCGCGGTCGCGGGTCGAACTGGCCAGGTAGGTGATTTCATACAGCACGCGTTGGGTAATCTGCGCACGGGCCAGGGTGTCGGTCTGCACCTGAATGCCCAGGCGCAGGGCAAACTCGGCGAGCGCTGGTTGCGCGGCATCGCTGATGGGTGCGAGTAGCCAACCGAGCTCACTTTCGCCGCGACCGGTCGGCCAGCGGTGCAACTGCCGACTCCGGCAAAAGGCTTCGAACTCGTCATTGGCCACGCTGGACGGCCACTGCACCTGCGGATCGCCCTGCCCGACCAGATGCAGTTGTTCACCGGCGCGATAGACCACCCACGCGGTGGTGTGGGCCCAGTTGCGCGCCGAGTCCAGCAAGTGTTCGATGGTGTCCCTGTTGCCAGCGTAAGCCATGCCGACTGTTTCCAGATTCCCTTTCAGTTGGGATGCGATAACGCCGCAATCGTTCGATTGCGCTGGGAAGTCAGTCAATGGGCGAAAACTCATCAGCGTTCCCTGAGCCAGAAACTGGCGATACTTAATTATTGTTTGCTAGCACTGCGCCAGTGATCTTCCCGTTTAAAGCTTATGGCCGTTTTTTTCAATAGCTTTATCGCTTTAGTGCCAACCAAGGCACGGCCTCAAGCCCAAGTAGCGGTCGCTGGGATTTGACATGCACGGCGTTGCTCGCCAGAGTCGCGCCCCGATCCGGCCAAAGGTGCCGGGCGTTCGTGGTGAAAAGGGGTTGCAGTTGAACGAACAGACATTGTCCATGCGCCTGGAGCGCGTGGCGGCACATGTGCCCGCCGGTGCGCGCCTGGCCGACATCGGCTCGGATCATGGCTACCTGCCAGTGGCGTTGATGCGCCGTGGCGCCATCGTGGCGGCGGTGGCTGGCGAGGTGGCATTGACGCCGTTCCGCTCGGCCGAACGCACGGTGCGCGAGAGCGGCCTGGAACAACAGATCAGCGTGCGCCTGGCCAGTGGCCTGGCGGCCATCGAGCCGGAAGACGGGATCACGGCGGTCAGCATCTGCGGCATGGGCGGCGAGACGATCCGCGACATCCTCGACCACGGCAAGGCGCGCCTGAACGGCCAGGAGCGCCTGATCCTGCAACCCAACGGCGGCGAGCAGCCGCTGCGCCAATGGCTGATGGACAACGGCTACCGCATCTTCTGCGAGGAGTTGCTGCGGGAGAACCGCTTCTACTACGAAATCATCGTCGCCGAGCGCGCCGGGCCGGTGATGTACAGCGACGAGCAGCTGTACTTCGGACCGCTGCAAATGCAGGCGCGCAGCCCGGCGTTCCTGGCCAAGTGGCAGCGCATACTGCGAGAGAAGCATAAGACCCTGGACAACTTCGCCCGGGCGCGGCAGGCCGTGCCCGAGGAGAAACTGCAAGAGATCGCCCGGCAGGCCCGGTGGATCACCGAGCTGCTCGGGGCGTAGTGCATCAGGCGATCAAGAGCGCCCGACGGAACCGCTCACCGGTAGATTCCCGAGCAATTTGAGCCCGGTGCTTTTCACGAAGGTGTCGTAGTCCATCGGTTTCTGGATGCGGGTTTCAGCGTTGGGCAGCACGTAGGCCCAGGCCCGCTGGGACGAGGTGTCGTATACCAGCTTGAACAGGCGCGTCGGCACCCAGACCTTGTTGGCGCCGATGGTGCCGTGGCCGTCGTCAAACAGCGGGCCGGTGAAGACGAACACATTGCCATCGGCGCGCTTGGCAAACTTGCGCACATCCGCCTCGACCTTGCTCCAGATCTTCCGGTTGTTGGTGGGGTCCTGTGGCACCATGTTCGACAACGCGAAGGACTGGGCCATGGCATTCGGACTCGGTGCATCGGCGGCCGGAGATTGATGCCCACGGTCCACAGCCGGATGCTGGCTGCGGTAGTCGCTCAACTCGGCGCGCCCACTCTTGGGAATGCGTGGGTCCGGGTAAAACTGATTGGTGCGTTCCTCGCCTTTGGCGTCCCGTAACTGGGCGGCATTCAGGCGTTCGACCACTAACAGCGGCGTGCGGCTGGTTTGCGAGTACAGCACCGCGAAGTTGTCGGAACACAGGGCCATCGGTTTCATGGTGGCAGGCACGGTGGCGGTGCTGATCGGTTTCGCGGCCGGGAACAGGTCTGCGCAACCGTCAAACGAGGGCTGTTTCTGTTTGTTCGAATAGAGGTCCAGGGCGGCGTTCTGGTTGATCGAGCCCGAGTGCGACGTTTGATGCTGGGTTTGCGGCTTGAGCAGATCCAGCAGACTGCGCGCTTCGGCGCCGGTGGAGAGCAAAACAAGGGCCGACAGCCCAACTGCAATTTTGCGTAGGTGCATGCTTTAATTCTTCGAATGGGATTGAGGGACAAACACAAGGCGAGTTCCGTTGACGGAACCAGGTGGCGGCGGTGGCGGATTATCGTGCGGCGAGCATGCGTTCACTTTCCTTGATCAAAATACCGATGCGCAGTATGACCACTGACGGTCGTGGGGGTTTATGGACCGTGATAAATCACTTTAGTGCTGGGCACTTTTACATTCTATCTGCGCGTTCCATCGTCCTAACGACACCCAGTAGCCCTTTGAAATCGCCCATCTGTTATCGAGGTAATGGTGCCCCACTCTTGCGAACAATCTGCTGACGAAAAAAGCCTGCCGCGATTATTGCTCGATCTGCTGTGGCAACTCGCCGTGCTGCTGATCCCGATTTTCCTCGTGACAGTCATCCCGTTGTTGTGGGCCCTCGGTGTCGTGCTGGCGTGTGCGGCCCTGATGTGGCTGGCGTCGTGGGCGGGTTGGCTACGCGCCGGCCGAGGGCTTGCCCGGTTCATGACCTCCGCCGCCATCGGCCTGGGCTTTAACCTGGGCCGGGCGTTGCCAGCGTACTGGGACATCGCGGGGGCCGCCGTGGTGATGTTTGCCGGGCTGGCCTGCGTCAGTCATCTGGAGCGACGTTTGGGCTTTGCCGAGCCGACAAAGGCGAAGGCCAGGTCGACACCCCTGGCGTCGGGCCAGTCTTGCGGCGGCGCCAGTGCCTGGGGCGGCGGCGAGCCCCAACAGACACCCGAGGGCGAACCCATCCGCGTGTTCAACTACAGCGAAATCGCCATGGGCGGCCCCGTCCTGTGCGATTACCTGTTCCCCGATGGCGTGCTGCTCCAGAGTCTTGGGTCGTCGGCGCGTTTTTCCAACGACGGGCGTTACTTCGCCGCGCCTTTGCCCTCGCGCCAGGCTTGGGGTTTAGTGATTCTGGATCGGCAGGAGCGTGTGCTCTACCAATGTGCCTGCGATGAATTCTGGGAACTGGATGCCTTTAACGACGGCACCCTGACTGGGCGTTACAGCCCTTTGGTCGACAACGGCGGGCGGGCGATCAGCCTGGAGCAACTGCTGGCCACGGCTGAGCGGATCAGCCTGGTGCCGGTGGCCGACCTCTGGCTAGAACCGGGAACCTGGCAACACAACCTGGCGCGCGAAACGCTCCACCATACATCCCCCGATGGCCAGCACCGTCTGGACGCGAGTGCGGCCGTGCCCGCCAGTCTGCGCGACTTGCCGCAACCCTGCGACCCGCTGAGGTACCCGCAATACCGCGTGAGCCTCAACGGCGAGCTCACGTCGCTGCTGATCACGGCCGACACCGCCATCATCTGGCATGCCGATAGTCGCTCGTTCGCGTGCCGGGCACGGATGGGTGCCGAGCAAGCCCTCGATTACTGGCTCTGGCACGTGGACCGAGGCTGGCAAGCACTGCCCTGCCCGTGGATACCCGCTGACAACGAACCCTCCCTGGGCTGGAGCGAGCCGCTGGAACTGGACGACCACTGCCTGCGGTTGTCGTCCTACTTCGACTACCCGCAGCCTGATCACGGTCGTTATGGTTACGGCTTGTACAGCATTCACAGCGACTGTGAGACGCAGGTGGGCCACGCGCCGAACGGCCGGATGCAAGTCGCGGAGCGACAACTGACTCGCGTGCAGTTAGCTGTGCCGCTGGCGGGTGATGGACAGCGTGGCGCGACGAAGGTCGAGTCCGCGCCCTTGAGCGGTAAAACCCGCGCTCAATTCAGTTGGCAGCAAGACAACGGCCTGGGCCTCGGCGGCTATGGCTGTCGGATTGGCGACTGGGATTTGCCGGGGGTTTGGCAACTCGATCATCGGGTGTGCGACACCGGACGCTACATCGCCTTGATCCCGTTCACCCAGCCACCCGCCACTGCCGGTCATGTGGTGGTGGCCGACGCCCAGGAACGCCGGTTGCTGAACAGCCCCGCGCTGATGGTCGCCCGGGTGTTGGATTTCCGTGGACCGACACTCAGCGTGGCGGTGATTCGCGGTCGCCTCGATCAGGATCGGCAAGGCACACCGTTGCAGCGCTTTGACCAAGCAGCCCCCGCAGCGGACGATGGCGCGGCCTTCTGTGAGCATCGACCGGACTCGCGACTTTACTATGAGTGGTGCGAGCTGAATGTCACCCCGCAAGGCCTGACCGCCCTCCCCGACTGGCGTCTGGTCAATCAGCCACAGTCTGCCACCGCCGATGGCAACTTCATCCAGCCCGCACCGACGGACAAGGATGCCGCCTGGCTGTTCGGCTGTGAAACCGAATACGCCGACAGCTGGCTGCGCGTCCAGAGCCCACGCCTGGGCGGGCATTTGCTGACGGCCTCCGGTTGCGCCATCAGCCATCTCGCGCCCTCGATGATCTGGTCCGAAGACGCCCGTTATCTGGCCCTTACCCGTCTGCATACCGACGCCGACGATGACCACGACGGCCGATTGGCATGGCAGGTTCTGCTGCTGGATGTCCAGGCGCGAACCCTGAGGCAATCGACACAGCGGTTGCACAACCGTCCGCAGTTTGAAAGTTTTAAAGCGGAGGTCTTGAAGGTGCGGCTATTCCAGCGCGACTGGGAAGCCGAGAATGACAAAGACCGAGGCTCGATCAACGTGATGAAGCTGAGCGATCTGCTGGCACTCCCCGCCGAAGCCCTGTGCCCGTACGAGGGGCTGTGGCTGACAGAAGATCAACTGGCGGAGGCTGACGCGTGGCGTGCCTTGGGTGCGTCGGCGTTGAGTGATTGGCGCTAGTCAGATTCATCGAAGGGGCCGCCCCCCTTTTCTCTAAAAATGATCAAAAGGTATCAAGCAATGCCAGAAACTACTGACGATTCGTTCTATGACCGTGCCGACGCACATATCCACTTATCAAACGAGCAGCTCAAGGCCTTCGAAAACCTTGGCAAGGTCAGTGCATCGATGATGTTCGGCACGACCCGATTCAATGCCTGGGTGAGCGCTCGCGGCTTCAAATCCGGCGCTGAGATGGCTCAGGCTCGCGAGGCGATGTTGAGCTACTTCTGTGAGCAATACCGAATGATGCTCGAGGATAATCTCGACGACCACATCAACAACTTCACGCAATACATGGGTACGACGGACGTTTGATTGATCTGCCTTCATTTTTTTTCAGAAAATGGAGCTTCCCTTTTTCCTGGCGTAATGAGGCCCGCGTTTGGAGTGCGGTATCATCGGCCGTGGACCCGGATCTACTGGGCTCCTTCCCCTGATAAGGATCATCATGAACGACAACACCCCCCCTCTGCAGAATGCAGGTGACGCCGTGGCAGTTCCGATTGCAACGCCCGCGCAAGCAGATCAGCACGCTCAGCAGATGCCACCTGAACCGCCCGCAGAATCAGCACTCCCTGAGCAACCCACGCCAGCACCTGGCGCATCCGAATCGCCAACGTTGCTTGTTTCCAAAGAGGACAAGTTCGTTAACGCGGTTACCCCATGGGTTAAAAGTGCGCTGTACGTCGTTACGCTATCGGCCGTATGTTTTGCCGTATTTCTGAATTATAAGTTTGGCTGGGAAATAGCACTGGCTTACTCCTTCGCCGCCGGAAGCCTGATGCTGATCTGTTTTGGGTTAGTGCTCACGAGCCAGCGCGCACAGATACTCATCGCGATCAGCGGGATTGTGCTGACGGTCATAGGCGTAAGCGTCTTCAAGCCTTGGGAAGCCGGTCCGCATGACCCTAAAATCGGCCACGGTTTCGAGGCAGCTGGTTACAAGGTTGTAGGGCAAAATAATGAGCCATGCGTGTGGAATCTGGAGGAGAAGGTGCAGACCTACACTTGCTACTTGACGATAGAGCCGCTTGGAAAAAAAGGCGTCGCGCCGATAGCAGCAGATCCTCAACCTGAGGCAATGCCTCCATCGACGCCGTCTCCCGCCAAGGCTGGTTAATCCACTCAATCAGCGAATCGAGTGGTCTGACCGATAGCCCGGACGACCTCAATAAAAGCCCGCCCTGTGCGGGTTTTTTACGCTTGGGTGCTTCCCGCGACAATCAAGACCAGCCCCGGACAGCCCATGGAGTGTTCCCGTGTCGAGGCGAACCTTTAAGTTGCGGATATACTGCGCTTTCACTAGGGAAGGAAGTTTTACATGACGGCAGAGAAAGAAGACACCGGCTCATCGCTGATGAAGATGGTCGAGGCAATTGCTATCACGCCTCAGGATGCTCGCGTAGTGGTGGAACAATATAGAGCCCAGGCACGCAAATCGTTGCCTGAAGCCACAGACGAAAAAATCCAGAAACTTGTAACCGATAAGATCATCAGCCGATATTCCAAACTGGCCGCGACGTCCGGCGCTGCCACCGCAATTCCCGGTGCCATTCCAGGCATAGGAACAGCGGTCAGCATGATTGGAGGCGGGTTGGTGGACGTTTCAGTCTGCATGAAACTGCAAATCGACATGACGATGTGCCTGGGCATTGCCATCAATGACGGGATGTCCAATGAAGATGCGAAGCACATGTCTTACATCATCGCCTTGTACGGTTCTCTTGAGCAAATGGGCTCAGCCGGTGCCACAAAGATCGCCAGTAAGGCCGGTGTGCGCATGGTGAACCAATACCTCGCTGGCGCAACACTCGTTGCAATCAAAGAGTTTTTCAAAAAAATAGGCATCACCTTTACCCAAAAGGCCGTCGCCAAAGCTATCCCGTTCGGGGTTGGCATTATTATTGGGGGGAGCGCCAATTATGCTTTGACGAAATATGTTGGTAGCGCCGCTCGCGAAACTTTTTTGCTGGATACCGCTGAAAAAACCCAACCGACGGATTCAGTAACTTAAGACCACTTCCAGTTGTTGCAAAGAAAAGCGAACGACCGCTACGCAACCGAAGCCTGCGGTCGGCTCGCCCGGGATTGCAGGTGCCACTATCACCATCGCGGAAAATGCTTGGCGACCTGTGCGAGGCAAGCTGGCTTTCTATACCGCATAATCCGGCTTTCCGACGCGCAGCAGCTCCTTTTCAGAATACTCGCTAACCTTTCACTGATTGCAGCCGATGCCTCTAACTTAGGGCATTGGAGCAATACAGATGAGAAACAATCAACCAGTTACGCAGCGCGAGGTTGCCCTTGGACCTCAACAAAAACTCATCTCCACCACGGATGCACGAGGCGTCATCACGTACTGCAATGACGCCTTCGTCGAGATCAGCGGTTTCAACAAGACAGACCTGATCGGCGCCCCGCAAAACATCGTGCGTCACCCCGATGTACCGTCGGCGATCTTTGCCCATATGTGGGGCGCGCTGAAGCAGGGCAAGCCGTGGATGGGCATCGTCAAGAATCGCTCGAAAAACGGCGACCACTACTGGGTCAACGCCTACGTCACGCCGGTTTTCGAAGGCAGCCAGGTCGTGGGTTATGAGTCGGTCCGGGTCAAGCCAACCGCCGAACAGATCCGTCGCGCCGAAGCGCTCTACAAACGGATCAACCTCGGCAAGTCCGCCGTCCCGGCCAGTGATCAATGGCAGCCTGCCGTATTCGCCTGGCTTCCGGTGGTGACCATGGGCCTGGTGGGTGCGCTGGGTGGCGTGTACCTCGGCATGACGGAGGCGATCATCCTCGCGGTCGGGGTTTCAGTGCCGCTCGGGCTCTGGGTGTCGAGTCGCCAAAATCGTGGGGCGTTGCATCTGCTGGCGATGGCTGAAGCCTCCACCTCCGATGCGGTGCTGGCCAAAATGTACAGCGATGAACGCGGCCCTCAGGCACGCCTCGAAACGGCATTTGTCAGCCAGGCATCGCGGCTCAAGACCTGCCTCACCCGGCTGCAAGATACCGCTGAGCAACTGACCAGCCTCGCCGGCCGATCCGATGGCCTGGCCGCCGACAGCGCTCGTGGGCTGGACCGCCAACGCGTCGAGACCGAACAGGTGTCGACAGCGGTCAATCAAATGGCCGCCACCACACAAGAAGTCGCCAGCCATGTACAACGCACCGCCGACGCCACCCAGGAAGCCAATGTGCTGACCGGGCGTGGCCGCGATGTGGCCCGTGATACCCGCGAAGCCATTCAGCGCCTCTCGGTGGTGGTCGGTGAGACCGGGCTGACGGTCGCGCAACTGGCCAAGGACAGCAATGAAATCGGCACGGTGGTCGACGTGATCAAAGGCATCGCCGACCAGACCAACCTGCTGGCGTTGAACGCCGCCATCGAAGCCGCACGTGCGGGTGACATGGGTCGAGGCTTCGCTGTCGTCGCCGATGAAGTGCGTCAGTTGGCACAACGCACGACAGAGTCCACGACGCAGATCCATAGCCTGATTTCCAAGCTGCAGGTTTCGTCGAACAACGCGGTGAAGACCATGGAAAGCGGCCACCGACAGGCCGAAGAAGGCGTGGCGTGGGTGCTGGAGGCCGACAAGGCGCTGGTCGGTATCAGTGAAGCCGTGGCAAACATCACGGACATGACCACCCAGATCGCCGCCGCGACGGAAGAGCAAACAGCGGTGGCCGAGGAAATCAGCCGCAACATCACCACCATCGCGACGCTGGCGGATCAAACGTCGGAACAGGCCAGGCATTCGGCTGAATTGAGTAAGGAACTGACTCAGACCGCTAAAACCCAGTATTCGCTGGTTGAGCGGTTTAACCGGTAGTTTTTAGGTCAACACTGGAATTGTGGCGAGGGAGCTCCCTCGCCACAGGTTTTATGTTCGCCGTACCCTTTCCTTAACTTAAAGCCATGACGTCCTTGGCAGGCTATTAGTCTCTCGATGCTTCGCTCATTTGCGCCGCACCGCCACGCACTTGATCTCCACCAACAACCCCGGATGGGCCAACTCGCTGACGCCGATGCACGTCCAGGCGCAGTGTCCTTTGGGGAACATCCGATTTTTCACGTCCCGAAACACCGCCATATGCCTGGACATGTCCACGTGGTAAGTGGTCATGTCCACCACATCCTCAAACGTGCACCCGCCCGCCTCCAGCACTTGCGCGAGGTTTTCCCAGGCGCTGATGAACTGCTGCTCGGGATCCTCGATTACTTGCAAGTCAGGCGTGCGCCCCACTTGGCCGGCGCAGAACAACGTGTCGCCGACCTTGACCGCCGGGGCGTAACCCGCGCGTTCGACGATGGGGCGCATGGCCTCGGGAATGATGATTTCACGCTCAGACATTGCTGGGTCTCCGGTAGTTTATTTGACCAGCCGCTTTTCCTTGGAAGGTCGGTAGCCAAAGTACGAGCTGTAGCATTTGCTGAAATGACTCGGCGACACAAAACCGCAGGCCACCAGCACGTCGACCTGGGACAGTTCGGTGTGTTGCAGCAAACGCCGCGCTTCGGTGATGCGCAGTTCCATGTAATAGCGTTGCGGCGTGGTGCCCAGTTGTTCCTTGAACAGCCGCTCCAGTTGGCGGCGGGAACGGCCGGCGTACACCGCCAGTTGCTCCAGCTCCAACGGCTCTTCGAGGTTGGCATCCATCAGCTTCACCACCTCACGCAACGGCGCGCTCACGCAGATGTTTTCCGTCGGTTTGATCCGCCGGTAGCGCGACTCTTCGAACGCCAGAATGTCTTCGATACCCTCGACAAGAGCTTTGTCGTACAAGCCTTTGATCCAGTCCAGCGCCATGTGGAAGGCGCCGGAAGGACTGGACGCGGTGAGCCGGTCGCGATCAATCACAAAGGGCTCGCTGGTGACCTGCGCGGCCTTGGCAATTTCCGCCAATGCCGGGCGATGTTCCGGGTGGATGGCGCAGCGATAACCGTCGAGCAAACCCGCGGCGCCGAGGAACCACGCACCGTTCCACAATCCGGCCAGCATCACGTCATGGTCGGCTGCGGTTTTGAGCAAGTGGATCAGTTCATCGTTGGCTTTGAGTTCGGTGCGATAGCCGCCGCAGATGACCAGCAGGTCCAGGTCTTGAATCGCAGCAGCGTCGAACCGGGCATCGGGCCGAATAACCAGGCCCAGATCGCTGACGACCTCGCCTTCGTTCAAGCCGAATGTGCGGGAAGTGAACAACTTCGGTCGCAGCAGATTCGCGGTGATGATCGTATCCAGCGCCTGGGTAAACGCGGGTAGCGAGAAATGCTCGAGCAGCAAAAAACCGGCGCGAACCGATTGGCTGGTCTCGCTGGGTTGCTCATTCAGATAGCGAAGGTTTTTCCCCTTCATGCCTCCGCTGAATTGGCGTCGTTCGATCAAGGTCTGGGTCACTCGTTGTTATTAGCGAACAGGTGCGTTGATAAAGGCCATGCTAACCTCCAGCCGCATAAAAAGCCCTTCCCTCTTCGTCATTATGTGACTGATCAGTTCAATAAAAGGAGTTGGCGACATGGACGTTATCAATCAGATGCAGCCCGCCGAGTGTGCAGACATGGTGGACATCCGACGCGAAATCGATGCCCTCGATCAGGCCGTTATCAAGTTGTTGGGCAGGCGTTTCAACTATGTGCTGGCGGCGTCGAAGTTCAAGACATCCGCGACCTCCGTACGTGCCCCGGAGCGATTCAAAGCCATGCTGGAAATACGTCGGGAATGGGCCGCTGCCGAAGGCCTGAGCCCGGATGCCATTGAAAAGATGTACAGCGATTTGGTGCACCACTTCATTGCCGAAGAAATGAAGCATTGGGCGGCGCATCAATCGGAGACATGATTCGGCCGTCAAAAGCACCTGTAGGAACGAGGCTTGCCCGCGAAGAACGATAACGCGGTATGCCAGACCTGACGCCTTCCCCGTAGGAGCAAAGCTTGCTCGCGAAGAACGATGACGCGGTGTGTCAGACCTGACGCCATCACCGTAGGAGCAAAGCTTGCTCGCGAAGAACGATGACGCGGTGTGTCAGACCTGACGCCATCACCGTAGGAGCAAAGCTTGCTCGCGAAGAACGATGACGCGGTGTGTCAGGTCCGACGCCATCGCGAGCAAGCTTTGCTCCTACAGGTGTCGGGCCTGATTTGCGTTGTAGGAGCGAGGCTTGCCCGCGAAGAACGATGACGCGGCGTGTCAGACCTGACGCCATCACCGTAGGAGCAAAGCTTGCTCGCGAAAAACGATGACGCGGTGTATCAGACCTGACGCCTTCCCCGTAGGAGCAAGGCTTGCCCGCGAAAAACGATGACGCGGTGTGTCAGGTCCGACGCCATCGCGAGCAAGCTTTGCTCCTACAGGTGTCGGGCCAGATTTGCGTTGTAGGAGCGAGGCTTGCCCGCGAAAAACGATGACACGGTGTGTCAGACCTGACGCCATCGCGAGCAAGCTTTGCTCCTACAGGTGGTGGCGAGATTGCGTTTACAGGTCGGTGATTTCCTTGTGCTGCGGCACCAGCGCTTTCATCACGCTCCACGCCACCAGGTAGGCCAGTGCGCAGATGGCGAACATGATCATGTAACCGGTGTGAATGTCGTTGATCGATTTGTAGTAGTCGAACACCCAGCCGCCGATCTTGGTCATCACCACACCGCCCAAACCGCCGGCCATGCCGCCGATTCCCACCACCGAGGCCACGGTTTTTTGCGGAAACATGTCGGACACGGTGGTGAAGATGTTGCACGACCACGCCTGGTGCGCCGAGGCGCCAACACCGATCAGCAACACCGGCACCCAGAAACTGATGTAGCCGAACGGCTGCGCCAGCAACACCACCAGCGGGAACAGCGCGATCACCAGCATGGCTTTCATGCGACCGTCGTACGGCTTGTCGCCGCGCGCCATGAAGTAGCTCGGGAACCAGCCGCCGCCGATGCTGCCGACCATGGTCATGCTGTACAGCACGGCCAGCGGGACCACGATGTCCGGGCCTTTCATGCCGTATTGCGCCGACAGGTAGGTCGGCAGCCAGAACAGGAAGAACCACCACACGCCATCGGTCATGAACTTGCCAAAGGCAAACGCCCAGGTCTGACGGTAGGTCAGCAACTTGAACCAAGAGACTTTCTTGACCACTTCACCCGGTGTGGCAATCACTTGCACCGGTTCATCGCTGCGGATGTAAGCCAGTTCCGCCGCCGACAGGCGTTTTTGCTGCTCCGGTTTCTGGTACAGCGTGATCCACACCGCCACCCAAACGAAGCCCAGCATACCGATGACGATAAACGCCGCTTCCCAGCCCCACAGGCCAGCAATCAACGGCACGCAGATGGGTGCCAGGATCGCGCCGACGTTGGCACCGGAGTTGAAGATGCCGGTGGCGAACGAGCGTTCTTTTTTCGGGAAATATTCGGCGGTGGCCTTGATCGCGATCGGGAAGTTTCCCGCCTCGCCAATCGCCAGCACCGCCCGGGACAGCATGAAACCGGCAATCGAAACCGGAATGACCGCCAGGCCGAATGCGCTGCACACCGCCGCGATCCCCTCGCCCATCGGTACTGCAAACGCATGCATGATCGCGCCCGTCGACCAGATGCCGATGGCCACTACAAACGCGGTTTTGGTGCCGATCTTGTCGACCACACGACCGGCGAACAGCATGGAAATCGCATAGACAAACTGGAACACCGACGCAATGTTGGCGTAATCGGTATTACTCCAGCCAAATTCCGTCGACAGGCCCGGCGCCAGCAGGCTGAGCACCTGGCGGTCGAGGTAGTTGACGGTAGTCGCAAAGAACAACAGCGCGCAGATCGTCCAGCGGTATTTGCCTACGGCTTGGCCGACACGTTGCGCATTGATGGGCTCGTTCAGATTCATGGCATCACTTTATTATTGGATTAGGGTGATGAACTCTCGACAACCTTGTGAGAGTGCAGGTGCACGCTCTCCATGCCCGGCGGCTGGAGTTGGACCTGGGCACTGCTATGAGGCGTTGGGCGGGACGGTTGTTTGGGAGGGACCGGCTGCGTTAAGGCAAACAGTCAGGATCGAACCATGGGGAGCGGCATTCGGGGAGGCGAGAACGCAGGTTGGATTCATGATGGGGTCGACACTCTTTTTTATTTTTAGGGTTCAACAGCCGAGCTATCGTCTGTCGTCGTACAACTGTGCCTTTTATATCGAGGCCGATACCCGGCTGTCAATCTGAAAGATGGCCGTTCGTCATGACACAGTCCATTCGATTTTCAAGGAATACGATGGATGCAGGCGAGATCAGCAGGGTAATGTCATGGGCGAGTGGCCGATGGAAGGGGAAATGTCGTTGTACGACAACGTCAGCAGAACTCACAGCCTGCAATATTCATCAATGGATCGAGAATTGGCGCGAGGCTCCACATGGCTGAAGGGTCTGTCCGCCGGTCATTACCATTGAACTCTCGCGCCATGGACACCGTCCAGCGCGTCCTGAAACCCGCAATCTTCCCTTCAGAAATCAATAAGTAACAACGACCGAAAATGCTTTGAATTTTTTTCTGACGCCACCACTCCTTTATCTATGAGCATATGGAGGGGGCCTCATGAAGACTGGACTGTACATCATCGAATACAAGCTTCACGGACAGACGAAGTCCTTCATCATCCGCGCGCAGACCATGAGCAATGCCCAGGCCTGGCATTGGGCGAGTTGTGATGCGGGGATCGCGCCGATACCGAAACCCGGACGGCCGCCGCTCAAGGTCGTGTCCAAGCCCATGGCAGAAAAATACGGACTGACCGAGGTCAAGTGGAAGGAATCGGCGACGTTGAACTGGACGCAGGTATCGACGTGAGGCCGGCGCTGGCGCTGTCCAGGCAACCTGGTTGCCGTTCAGATGATCCGAACGCTGTCTTTTCGCAGAGAACAGGGCGACACCCTGCTGCTGCCCCACGATCCGTCATCGTTGACCATCACCGCTTCCCAGGGACCTGCGTCGCTCGTGATCTGCCGGTTCTGGTTCGATGCCAGCAGCTTCCAGGCCATGCTGTTCGCATTGCCGTGGCTGATCCACATCAAGCATCAGCCGCGCCTACAAGGCGTATTTCGGACGCTCGCCACGGAACGACAACAACCAAAGGCACGTTTGAAGGCAGCAATCCTTGTATTGATCTGCCAGAGCTTTCGCTCAAGGCTGCTTGCGATACATCCCCGTCAGCATGTCCTGGCAATCCGGCGCGGCGTTGTAGTTGATCACCGCAAAGTTTTTCACCAGTTGGAGGTGATACGGGCCGTGTAATTTGGACGCTTGCGGCTCGCGCACGATGATCAGGTTGTCGGCTTCCATCGGTACGATGTGATGCTCGGTCGCGATGTCCTTCAAGGTTGCGGCGTCTTTCAAGGTCACGGTGAATTCCGCCACTTCTCGGCCCTGGGCATCGCGGTCGGGCAGGATGTTCAAGTCCAGGTCGCCATCACGCCCGAGGAAGTCCCGGCGCATTTGGTAATGGCCGCTGCGCTGGTCGCGCTCGACTTCGCTGAGTTTGGTGTATTCCGGTTCACGCTGTTCATAGTGCAGCTGAATCGCCAGTTCGCGGTCGTCCCCCTTGGCGCCGCTGACCCAAGTGCCGATGTAGTTGTAGGGTTTGACCTTTTCCTGGGTAAGGCGCCAGATGCCCGTCTGACGCCCCTCGTCGGTGTATTCGAGAAGGCCGAAGTGGGTGTCGCTGGAGTCTTCCCGAACCCCCACCAGTTTGATCGGTTCGCCATTGCCGCCCTTGGTGTAGCGCACTTCGCCGATGATCACCTCGCCCTGCTGCTGGTACCAGAGTTCTACCGGGATCTTGCCATTGAGGGTCCCGGCGAGCATCTGTGGATCGTCGTTGACCGGTCCTTCCAGGCTCGGTTGTTCGTGCCACTGGCCGTCCTTCCATTCGCCGGTGGTACGCAGCATATAGCCACCAGGCATGCTGGAGTTTTCGCCAAACTCGGTCGCTGGCACGTCTTCCTGGGTGTACGTAGAAAGCTGCGCCAGCTCGCCGTCGTGCATTTTCCATTTCGTAAAGCGCATCCAGCAGCAGCCCCGGTCGGTTTGCGTATGCAGAATGCCGTCCTGCGGAGTGACCGAGAACATCCCGCCGCTGACGCCTTTCGCCATGTCGGTCAGCGCACGGTTGAGGACCCACTGGTGTTGCTGCGGGTCCTGCAGATAGATGTCGAACTGCGCCTCGTAGTCCTTTTCGGGATGGGTGCCGTTGCGAATCGCCAGATCCTGATGGCCATCGGAGTCGAAGTCGGCGAAGTACAACAAGCCTCCATTGCCGAGCAACTCGGGATCGGCTTTGCCGTCGCGTTCCCTGGGCACATTGCCGGCCTGAGTCTGCAATTGCTGCAGGGTTTGGAGGGTGTTTTTGTCGCGCACGGTGATGAGCGCTGGCATCAGTTGACGCGGTTCGCTCGGCGGCTCGGGGAACAGCACGTCGACCAGGTATTTCCCAGTCGGATCGTTGACCGCAAACGACAGCGGTTCGGCCACGGCCGGGGCCGCCAGGACCATGGAAAAGAGCACACCACTGACGAGCGAACGCATACAACGCTTCCTTGCGGTAAATTCGGGGCCGCCGTGTAGCGGCAAACGGGGGGGTTATCGAAAAAGTGGCCAGCCTTGAACCGGCGATTCACTCATCGGCATTGCAATCGACATCGCCTGCGCCCATGTGATCGAAGCCAGTCAACATCACCAACGTCAGCCCATTGGAGGGGTCAGCCTGGACACTGGTGTCCATGATGTTTTCCGGCAAGGCCCCCTGCTCCGCTTCGGATAAAGAATAGGCTTCGGCACGCGGCAACTTGAACGCCCTTCGGACCTCGACCTCGTTGAACGTGCCCTTGAGCACGAGCGTGACCTGTTGCAACTCCCCATGCTCCCAGCTCAGTTCCACGTCCTTCGCGAGCGGGTGAACCCGGGCAGCCAGGCGTGCGGGAAACTCGGGGCCTTCTGCGTAGGCCGCAGCGTTGGTGCACGGATCGCCCTGATTTTCGTAGCCTTTCAAGGCGCAGTTGAAGCGCTTGTCACGATGCCCCAGCGTCTTCTCCAGGTAGCAACCAAACGCGCTGGAAGACAGGCGCGGCCATGCCAATACGTCGACGCTGGCTGGCGGCAGGTCCGCAGCCAAGGCTTGATGGGTACAGGTAAACACTACGATGAAGGCGCACAACGAACGTAAAAGTGTCGCTGGCCGAGGGGATATGGAGGTCTTGAGCGAAGGGATAACCACGTTATTGCACCCTGCCTTTTTGAAGTAAGGGCCGTGATCAAAGAAATAACGCGGCGACTTCAGACGTTCCCAAATAACTGCGTGGCGCCTACTTCGAAAGTAGATGCCACGTGCATCAGTTCTACGCAGTGCGCTTAGTGCGCATTAAGCAGCGCGAAGACAGCAATCAATGCCCACAACACCGACACATATTGCATAGGCACAAAGAACAACGTGTTTTTCTTGCGAAAGACGACTTCGCCACCGGTGGCTGGATCAATGTAGGTTTTGCCCGGCTGGTTATTCAGTTTGTGGCCAACGAAGGCGTTGACGGCCGCGCCCACCAACAGACCGAAACCCAGACCGAACCCGCCGAAGAGCCCTACAAAAGGAATCATGCAGACCAACGGGATAATGATCGAAAGAACGCCCCATCCTTGCCAAATAATAAACATCACTCTTCCCTGATTCATTTTTGAGGCGCGCAATCTAACAACAAACAGTGGACGCAGCAACAAATTGAAACAGGTTGTCGGCAACTTGATGAATCATCGTTGAGCAATCACAGGCCGAGCCCTCAAGGGTCCACCTGCCCCATCATTTCAGCGACCGTTTCCTGGCGATTGGCATAACGCTGGGCCAACACTGCACACACCATCAATTGAATCTGGTGAAACAGCATCAGCGGCAAAATCAGCACACCCAAGGTGCTGCCCGCGAATAACACCTGGGCCATCGGCACCCCGGTCGCCAGGCTTTTCTTCGAACCGCAGAAGAGAATGGTGATGCGGTCTTCCTGATTGAAGCCGAAGACTTTGCCCAGCACGGTGGCTGCGACCAGTACCAACGCGAGGACGATGCAGCAAGCGACCACCAGCCCGGCCAGTTCCCACAGCGGAATCTGGTGCCAGATGCCTTCATTCACCGCCTCGCTGAACGCACCGTAGACCACCAGCAGGATCGAGCCCTGATCGACGAACTTCAGCCAACTCTTGTTGCGCGCCACCCAGTTGCCGACCCAGCGACGAGCGATCTGCCCAGCCACGAATGGCAGCAACAGTTGCACGCTGATTTTCAGGATTGCATCAAGGGTCGAGCCGCCATCGCCGTGCACATTGAGCAGCAACGTCACCAGCAGCGGCGTAAGGAAGATCCCGAACAGGCTGGACGCCGCCGCACTGCAAATCGCCGCCGGCACGTTACCCCGCGCCAGCGAGGTGAAGGCAATCGCCGATTGCACGGTGGCGGGCAGCGCGCAGAGGTAGAGCATGCCCATGTACAGGTCTTTGCCGATCAGCGGCGACAGCACCGGTTTGAGCGCCAGACCAATCAAGGGGAACAGGACAAAGGTCAGGCTGAAGATCAGCAAATGCAGGCGCCAGTGGCCGGCGCCGGCGATGATCGATTCGCGGGAGAGTTTGGCGCCATGCAGGAAGAACAGCAGGCCGATGGCAAGGTTGGTCAGCCAGCCAAAGCCGACCGCGACCTGGCCGCTGGCAGGCAGGAAACTGGCGAGAATCACCACGCTGATCAGGGTCAGGGTGAAGTTGTCGGGCAAGAAACGGGGACGGGTCATCTTCAGGTATCCGGGCGCCAGGAACAGTGTCGCCACTCTAGCGCGCCGCCCCATGACCGACTAACGCCAACAAGCCAGTAGATGTCGGCAAAAGGACATATATGCTTACATTAATCGGACCCGGCTCAGCCCAGGGTGGTAATCCCCGCCCGCCACCGCCCGCAAATACGCCGCATCCGCTTCGACGCGCAAGTCTCGCCACTCCTCCCAATTCACGATGCCTTGGCGATCCATTTCATCGGCCTGGCGCAGCAGCTCTTCATGGTAGGCATCGGGACATTCCATACGCAGCGTGCAGTTGTCGAGTGCACGGTGCCAGGCATCCAGCGCGTAGAGCCGCTGTTCTTGAGCCAGGGTCAGCAAGTTTTTGAATGATTTCATGACGGTATCCTGCAGAAGGAACTACACCGGTAGTCGTCGCGTGACGATCAGCTCAACGGCGGCAATTCGATCAACCTGCTCGTAACCCGACTCCAGCAATTCCTCGCCGAACACATCCGGGTCGAGTTCCCGGTACTGCCAGTCCAGCGCCGGGCGGTCCAGCGTCGCTTGCACTGACGCGAGAAACGGGTCCTGGCCATCCACAATGGCAACGCCGGTATACAGCACCAGCGACCCGCCGATGGACAACCGCTCAATCGATTCGCGCACGATCCGCACGGACAGGTCGGCGCCTAATGCATCACCGCCATGTCGATAGGCACGTTGCCGGGAATCCTTCATGTACGGCGGGTTGGCGACGATCAGGTCGAAGCGCCCTTCTACCTCGTTGAGCACATTGCTGACGTGACAGGCCAGGTTCTTCAAGCCTGCCAATTCAGCGTTGATCCGGGTGAAGTCGAGCGCCTTGGGATTGATATCGACCGCCAGGACTTCAGCCTGGGGACACGCCCGGGCGATGAGCATCGCGCCGGCGCCGGTCCCGCAGCCGATGTCGACCGCGCGCTGGATGTCGCCAACGGTTGAGCGCAAATGCCGTTCGATCGTTTGCGCAAAACGATAGGTATCGGGGCCGAAGAACACCGAATCTTCCTGGGTGGTCGGAAAGGCAGAATGCACCAGCAACAGGTTATCCAGCGACGACCATCTGACCGTGCTTTTGAGTCGCAGGTGGTCGCGTTCCAGCAGCCCAGCTTCGATCAACTCCTGCTCAACGTTCGAGGGCAGCAAGCCCGGCTCGAAGGGCCGGTTCCAGCCAAACGCATCACGCAATGTTTTGCCGATAGCGTTGCCCTTCCGCTCGTTGACCCGTTGATGAGTGACGGGTGTCGGCGTCACGAACCTGTAGTTGCTTTCGCGCAACCAATGGCCCAGTTGCAACACTGCCTGCTGTCCATTCATGCCGGTAGCCCCTTGATGTTCTCGCTCATCGCTTTGACGAACTCACGGGTGGCATAGAGCCCGGCCGGTGTCGCGTGCATGGCGGGACACATGAAATCCTTGAGCAACGACATCTTTTCACCGGGCGCACAGTGCTTGAGATCGCGGATCAACCCTTGCAGGTCCGGGTCGGTTTGCACGAGCGAAGTCGGGACTTCCAGTGCCCCGGAGGACTTGCCTCTGAACTGGAATCGAAAAGCGTTGGTCGCGCTTTCTTCGACCACCCGCTCGCCGGCAATCCAGTCCCAAAGCAGCTGTTTTTCATAGCCCGAAAACACCCCGAACATCGGCGCGCCTGCGCCATCGATCAAGGTCCAGAAGCGACTTTTGGCGGGGTCTTCATCGCGCTTGATCCAGCCTTTTTTCAGCAAGGCCTCAAGAAAAGCCGGGATCTGATCCGGCGTGCCCAACCACTCATTGATGGTCCGGCCTTCGAGACGGCAGTAGTCGGAATGCATGTGCTGGCCGAACGATCTTTTGCGTTCGAGCATGGCGATGACTTCCTGCTTCAGGTCGAAAGACTGGATGACCGCCGTCGAGCCAATCCCCAGTTCATTGAGCTTGTAGCCTTGCACGACACGCCGATAAAACTCATCACGCTCGGCCCCCATCGGCATCAGCGACAGCACGCTCTGGGCTGCCTTGCGCGCATGGCCGGTGCTGGCGTTGTCGATGGTCACGTGCAAGGTGAAATAGTGCGGATCAATGCCCAGTTCATTCAACTCGAACGAGGTGATCAGCAAGTGCAACGGCAACTGTTCATAGCCCAGGTTGTAGCCGATCACTTCAGGCAGAAACGCCGCGCCATGCTGCCCCAGCGCCAATTGGATAGCGCCCTGCACGTAATAATCATCCGCCAGCGAATAGCCGGGGTCGCAGTCCACATCGGCGATCAGTTTTTGATACAGCGCCACATGATTGAGCGCGGGGTCGCCGTCGCCCAACTCTTCCAGGTACGTGCGAATCAACCCATGAAACCGATAGTCCGCCCAATGCGGCAACAGCCCGTAAAGCCAGGCGCCGTCCACCCGTTTGGTCGGCGCGACATGCTGCAGGAAAAACATCGCATGACTGCGGCCGCTGAAAAATCGCCGGGGGCCGCCCGCATGCCGCTCTTGCAGGTACGCCGAATACTGCTCGGCAACCCTCGCCACACCCTGCTCGATCCAGCCTTCAAGTTGCTCCGGCGTGGTCGGCACCTCACCGTTTGCCTGGTCGGCGCGGGCCAGTTCTCGCTGCAGAAAATCGGTAACGTCGACCTGGCGTAATTTTTCGCTCGGTTGCATCAAGGCGTCATAGACGGTTTTTGCCGGATCGCCGTCGGCTACCGCAGGATGACCTATTGGCGTTCCTGTAAGGGTCTGAAGGGAGGTCATAGGTCCACCTGGCAGTGTCAAATCTCAAGGAATCCCGGCATTTCGCCGCTCTAATTCTTACGATTCACCTCGCTTCGGAACATTCATTTAATTTCACGGCTGTCCGGTGGACGGCCATATCTCCCTTGTTTTGCTCACTTCACCGGTTTCGATGTATTGAGCTTCACCGCCTCGCGAATCAACGCTTTCAACGCGGTTTCATTGATTTTTTCGCCCTTGCGAATATCGATGGCCCGCCGGGTGTTGCCTTCAAGGCTGGCGTTGAACAGGCCCGAAGGGTCTTCCAGCGACGCCCCCTTGGCGAAGGTCATTTTCACCACGGACTTGTACGTCTCGCCGGTGCAAATGATGCCGGCGTGGGACCACACCGGAACGCCCCGCCACTTCACTTCCTCGATCACGTCGGGGTCGGCCTTGTGGATGAGCGCGCGGACCTGCGCCAGGGTCTTGCCCCGCCAATCACCCAGCGCAGTGATGATCCCGTCGATTTGCGAAGAGGCCGCGCCGCGTTCCTCTGCATCCGTTTCCTGGTTCATGGTGGGCCTCGCTCGTGTGGGTTGCCGACTGTTGAGTATTGCCGACGCAGGATTTTTCTCCAGGCGCCACGACCGCTGGGCCTGTCGCCTCGCGCATCCCGCAACCTCGGCCGATAATTGCAACGTCGTGGGCTGCACACGTTCATCGAGGACCGAAAGATGCCGCTGACTCTTTACTACCATCCGCTCTCGTCGTTCTGCCACAAAGTGCTGACGGCACTGTACGAAAATGGCGTCGAGTTCGAGAAGAGGATCGTTGACCTGACCAACGAGGCCGACCGGGCGGAGCTTCAGGCGCTGTGGCCGATCGGCAAGTTCCCCGTCATCCATGATCACGCGCGCGAGCAGGATGTGCCGGAATCCACGATCATCATCGAGTACGTGGACCAGTGTTATCCCGGCCCGCATCGCCTGGTTCCGCAGGAGTGGGAGACCGCACTGGAGGCGCGTTTGTGGGACCGGTTTTTCGATCTCTATGTGCAGGGGCCCATGCAACGGATCGTGGCTGACCGCCTGTTCGCCGCCCATGGCGATTTGACCAAGGAACGCGCCCTGCTGACCACGGCGTACCAGATGTTGGAGCGGCGGATGGCGTCGAGAATCTGGGTCGCCAGCGAGGCGTTCAGCCTGGCCGATTGCGCGGCGGTCCCGGCGTTGTTCTACGCCAGTACGCTGGTGCCGTTCCCCAATGACTACGGGCACTTGAGCGCCTATTTTGAGCGGTTGATGCAGAGGCCGTCGGTGCAGCGGGTCATCGATGAAGCCAAGCCGTATTTTCAGTTTTATCCGTTTGCGGAGGCGATACCGTTGCGGTTCCGGTGATGCCGCCGCACCGCAAAACCAATTCGAATTGTAGGAGCGAGGCTTGCCCGCGAAAGCTATGTAACAGTCACCCTATCGGTTGGATGTTATGACGCCTTCGCGGGCAAGCCTCGCTCCTACAATTTTGGGGTGCTACTGAAAAGTCTCGAGGTAAGCCAGCAGGTTTTCGATCTTTTCCTGATCGCTGATGCCCCAGAAGATCATCCGGGTTCCGGCCACCACGCTTTTGGGGTGTTCGATGTACTTGGCCAGGGTTTCGCGGGTCCAGACCACACCGGAGGATTTCATCGCCTCTGAATATTGATAGCCCCCGGTGCTGCCAGCGGTGCGGCCGATCACACCGTTGAGCACGGGACCAAAACCCGGTCGCGCCGATTCGCCGACTTGATGGCAGCCACCGCAGGTGCGGGTGAACAGTTTCCCGCCCGCTTCGGCATCGCCGGCCGCGTGAGCCCCGTTGCCGAACAATCCTGTGGTGAGCAATAAAGCGATAGTCAGTACGCCAGCCTGGTTCATATAGCGGCTCTCGAAAAAACGAGCGGCTATTTCATCACGACCGGCGCCCGGACCGAAGCATCATTTACGCGCCAATTTGTAGCGCACGCAGTCCTCATAAAAACTCTTGCGGATCGCTTCCGGCTTGAACCGCGACTTGCTGTCATAGGTTTGTTCGGTAATGCCCATGGCCATCATGTGCATCCACGGTTTGTTGAACTTGTAGACCTGGATCTTCTGGCGGGCGGCATACAGCGAAACACCTTGCAGTTTCAGCTCCTGAGCCCTGGCCGCCGTCCCCGCGCCCCAGCTGCACATGTACCGATCATTGGGCTTCAGCTCTTTGGCCTCGACCGCGACGGCAACGCTCGCCAGGGCCAGCGAGATCACTAGATTGCGCAATTGAATGTCACCTAACCATCTGAAAGTGCGGCGATTCTGGCGATTAGTCGAGGGTTTGGGGGCCAGCAAAATGCCTTATCTGCCAATGCCAAATCCGTACCCTCACCTACACTTGCTTCCCGTGCATGGATGACTCCAATAACGGTCGACAAATGAGGCCCCGATGACAAAAACAAAAACACTGATTGGGCTAATGGCCATGTTGCCGGCAATCACCGTTCAAGCGGATGACGGCGGTATCAGCTTCTGGCTGCCCGGCCAGTTCGGTGCACTGGCGGCGGCGCCGACCGAGCCGGGCTGGAGCATGCCGCTGATTTACTACCATGTCAGCGCCAGCGAGGGCGGGAGCAAGCTATTTCCACGGGGCGGCCGCACCACCGTGGGGCTGGATGCGAAAGCCGATTTGCTGTTCGCCAGCCCCACCTACACCTTCGCCGAACCGCTGCTGGGTGCCCAAGCGGCGGTGTCGATGGTCGCCGCCGTGGGCCGGTCCGAGGCCAGTGTCGATGCCACGTTGACTGGCCCGCGCGGGCGGACCTTTTCCGGGGGCACGGACGATAGCCTCAAGGGCGCGAGTGACCTTTATCTGCTGGGCACGTTGAAGTGGAACCACGGCGTGCACAATTTCATGGCGTACAGCATGGGCAACCTTCCCGTCGGCGCCTACGACCCGGATCGGCTGGTCAATACCGGGCTGGGCCATGCCTCGATGGATGCGGGGGGCGGCTACACCTACTTCGACAAAACCAACGAGTTTTCCGCCGTGGCAGGCATGACTTACAACTGGGAAAACACCGATATCGATTACAAAAACGGCATCGACGCCCACCTCGACTTGAGCGCTTCGCACTTCATCACCAGCCAGACCCACCTGGGCGTGGTCGGCTACGTTTACCATCAGGTCACGGGGGACAGCGGCAGTGGCGCCACCCAGGGTGACTTCAAATCCAAGGTCAGTGCGGTCGGGCCACAGGCCGGGCATTTCTTCAAGGTTGGCAAAGCGCTGTGGTACGCCAATCTCAAGGGTTATTACGAGTTCGATGCCGAGAACCGTGCCGAGGGCTGGAACACCTGGGTGACGTTGGTGGTGCCGCTATAGGGGCGGCGGCTCGGGGCTGATCGTCGAATTGGGTGGTGGCTGACAGGGCCTTTTCGCGGGCAAGCCTTGCTCCTACAGGGATGGGTGGTGACACGCTCTCCCCCGTAGGAGCAAAGCTTGCTCGCGATGGCGGTTTCACATCCAGGATTGAAGGTGCCTGACGCACCGCTTTCGCGAGCAAGCTTCGCTCCTACACAGGATCTGCTCGCGACAAATTGCCCAACGGTTTCAGGTATTGGTCTTCAGCTTGTTCCAAAGACGCGTGGTCAACCGCGCGATGGCCGGCGGCAGGTCTTCGACGGTGAACAGTTTTTTCAGGACCTTTTTCGGCGGGTAGATCGCCGGGGCTTGCTTCACGTCCGGGCTGACCCACTCGTCCGCCGCCAGGTCCGGCGAGACGTCGAGGTAAACGCGGTCATGACCTTTTTCCATCGCCCGGGTTTTCACCGCCTCAACCAACCGAGCGACCACGCCAGAACCGCGTGCGGCGGGTTCAACCCACATGCCAATCAGGTTGAAGCGATTCGCCTGGCTGACCCCGGCTCCGATCATGCCCACGGGTTGATCGTCCTTGAGGGCCAGCCAGAATTGCGTTCCCGTGGACGAAGCGCGCTCTTTCCACTGGTCGTCCGTGTAATTGGCCGCCGTTTGGTAACTCACGCCAAACGCTGTCGGCGCGTCCAACAGCGCGGCAAGACGGATTTGCTTCAATAGCCGCCAGTCCTTTGTTTCCGTCAGACGAATGTTCATGACCTTCCTTGGTAAATAGCGAAACCTCATCGTCCCCTAAGAATGATGAAGGGGAACATGAGGGGGCGCTGTGCCACCACAACTTGAAGAAAATTTCCGAAGACCTTGCATCAAAAAATTTGAACCGCTTTTGGACGCGCTCGCCTAATGATCAGCAGGTGGGTAATCCCACAGGCAATTTGCCAATACCAACAGACTCCGAGAGGTGGTCAACGTGGCTAAAGACGAGAAGAAAAGCAAAGGTGAGTCTTCAAAAGCCAGCAAGGAATTGAAGGACAAAAAATCATCACCGGCAAAAAAATCAGCTGCGGCGTCGGCTCTTTCGAAATCTTCCGACAAGAAAGACAAGAAAAAAGATGCCGAACCAAAGAAATCTGCAAAAAAAGCTGATAGCAAGCCAGACAAGGCTAAGAAATCAGAGAAGGCCGATAAGCCGGCGAAAAAGAAAAAGTGACATCTGCTAGGGCTTTACGCCCTAGCTTCCTAATGCCGTGTTGCGGCTGTCGGCGATTCAGCCGATATCGACGTTCATGGCGATGTCCCAAGTGCCGGCGCCGTTTTTCGCCAGGCCGATCATCATCAGGCCGAGCGCCTCGAGCGTCTGGGCCATGTGCAGGCCACCGACATCCAACGGACGCAGCCCGAGACTTTCGATGAACGTCGAGACGCGCGCCTTGACCTGCGGATCGTCGGCCGCGATGAACGCGTCGAGGGGGCCTCCCTTGGCAAGGACGTGGCCGAAGAGGGTGTTGAATGCCTTCACGACATGCGCGCTGGCGGGAGCGACCTTGGCGATCTCTTGCGCACCCGAACTGCCGGCGGGAGAGACGAGGCCCGTGAGGTCCGGAGAGGCTGTGTTGGTGATGTCGATGATCACCTTGCCGTCGAGCTCGTCTCCATACTCGGCCACCACCGACGCCGCACCGGTGTATGGCACGGCGAGGATGACGATGTCGCCGGCCGGCGCAGCCCCATACGTCCCTGTGGTCGCTCCGGCCGCAAGCTTATCGACCAGCGCCTGCGCCTTGGCGGGGTCACGGCTCATCACCTCAACGGCATGTCCAGCTCTGGCGGCACGACCGGCGATCGCCGCAGCCATGCCTCCTGAACCGATAATGCTGATAGTGCTCATGTGCAGTCTCCTCGTGAATTAGGGTATTGCTCATTGATGTCCGCCGGGCCAGTTGCGACCCGGCAGCCTGCCGAACTCAACCGGCCGGGAAGTAATGGCCGTTGTCGAGGTCCTCGAGCAGGCCGGGCTGAACAGGCTCCCAGCCGAGGGTCTGGCGGGTGATGAGGTTGGACGCCGGGAGGTCCAGCGTGACCAGATTCGCGAGGAATCCAAAGTATCCCGGCAGCATCAGTACGTCCGCGGGAATGCTCACGGCCGGCACGCCCAGTCGGCTACCAATGGCCTCGGCGATCTCGCGGAACCGGAAGCCCTCACTCTCGACCCCGTGCCAATATTTGCCAGCCTCACTCTTCTCCAGCGCCAGGCGGAACAAGACGGCGAGGTCACGGGCGTGCACGGCCGGCCACAGGTTCGCGCCTTCTCCCGGATAACCGATGACGCCCTTTTCCTTCGCCAGCCCGATCAACAATGGAAGGAAGGCGACGTCGGTCGTGCTGTGCGCGATCGTAGGAATTCGCACGATCGCCGACCGCACGCCCCGCTCAGCCAGGCCGATCACGGTGGTTTCGACGATGTTGCGAACCCGCAAGGTCCCCTTGTACGCATCGCCGCCGGGAAGTGATGGGTCTTCCTCGGTGGCGGGTCGGCCCAGGTTTTCCCACCCGGGCGCGCCGATGCTCCCCGAGACGATCAGCGGCTTGCCGCTTCCAGCCAGTGCCTCGCCGTACGCGAGCATGATTTGGAGTTCCGCAGCGGCGACGGCGTCGATCCCGCCAGTGGGAAGCAGGTCTTGCCGGTGCGCGACGTGGATAACGCCGTCGGCGTCCGCCGCCGCAGCCTTGAGCCCCTCGAGGTCGGAAATATCCCCGCGACGCACCTTGGCGCCGAGTGCGATCAGCGCAGCCGCGGACTTGTCGGACCGGGCCAGGCCGGTGACTTCGTGGCCGGCGGCGATGAGCTCGGGGATGATGTAAGAACCGATATGGCCGGTTCCGCCAGTGACTAAAACGTGCATGTTACGACTCCATATGCGTGATGTGATGCGAGAAGTGGTTCACCGGGAACGCTCAGCCGAGATGGCACTCATTCAACGTACGATCCATGCTGGTCGCTTTACTTGCAAAAAGCAAGTGATCTGCCGGGTTTACTTGCGACATGCAAGCAATGCTAAGATCCCGCCATGAAGACAACTCTTAAAGAAGACTTTCGATCCCACTGCGCGGTGAACTACGGCGTGGAGATTTTCGGCGACCGGTGGTCGCTCTTGATCATTCGCGACATCGTTTTTGTAGGAAAGAAAACGTATGGCGATTTCCTGAAATCGGAAGAGGGAATCGCGACCAATGTCCTTGCTTCCCGACTGGCCTTTCTTGAGAAGCAAGGCGTCCTCGCGAAGGCGCCCAGCCCCGACGACAGGCGCAAGGACTTCTACACCTTGACCGAGAAGGGTCTGGACCTCATTCCTATTGTGATCAACATTGTGCTCTGGAGCGCGAAGCATGATTCGGAGTCGTACGTGCGACGCCAGGAGGATCTGGTTGCTCGATTCAGTCAAAACCCCATGCAGGCGAGCGAGGAAGTGAAGGCGCTGGTCCGCAATGGCGGGTGCCTTTTTCCTGAGGGTGGGAGATGAACAAGGCGGCGAACGCGCCTTTTCACGGCGCGTAAATGAGTGGGTATCGGTCCTGATGACTCAGGGCCTTGGGCTCGCGACCCTTTCTGAGGCCCGCGCCAATGCTTGGGTGTCGACGTACTCGCGAATGTTCGTCAGCTCGCCATTGCGCACAGTGATGGCGAAGACAAAATAGTCCTCGAACGTCCGGTTCGTGGCTTTGACTTTCCCCGTCGCAAAGCCGACAACCAGAACCCGGTCGCCCTGCGCTACAAACTCGGGGGGCTCCATGGATGTTTCCAGTTCTGCGGATGCCTTCTGAAGCATGTCCGCCAATCCCGCGTGCCCGCGGTATGTGCCGGCCAGCGGCCAATCCTCCCCCGGAATGATCCACTCGAAATCTTCGGCACACAACGCCAGCAGACGTTGCCTATCGCCGCCGCCCATTGCTGCAAAAAAGTCCTTCACAGCCTGGATATTCTCTTGAATGCTCATAAAGACGTCTCCATTGCGCTTGCATCGGATTGCGTGGTGGCGGTCATTCAGCCGGGGACGAGGCCAAGTTGTTGCTGCATCGCGCAAGCCTCGTTGTAGCAATGGAAAGAAATGACCTTCCCGCCTTCGAGGTGAAAAACATCGCATGACGGAACATCTATCTTCTTGCCCGTGGGAGCCAGGGTCCCTGAAGGAAGAGGCAGATCACCTTTGTGCGTGCCGCGAATCGCGAGTTCGACAACAACGACGTCTCCCGCAACATGGATGTTAAATATCTCACGGTGAACATCGGGGAACGCACTGACCATAGCCGCGATAGACTCACCAATGGCCTTCCCGCGAAACTTCATGCCGGATGCCATATCCCACATGTACCCTTCCTCAGAGAACATGGAAACAAACTTCTCGATATCCGTTCCTTGCCCTTCCGCGGCGGCGCAGAGCTCTCTGACTATTTTTTCATTATCAAGCATCATCATTCCTCTCCTTCATTATTGAGTACTGACCTGGCCACATAAGTGGTGGCCAGGACCGCCCTCAACATTTGCGATCGAGATTTATCAGTCGAACTTGACCAAGTCCTTGAAGATCAGTTGGCCCCAGGTATTTCCGCGCGCCTGCACCAGCAGTCCACCTTCCGAAAGCCCACCCAGCTTGATCGGCGAGAAACCAAGTTTTTCTGCCAGCGCACCAATTTCCGCTGCGGCGCCGTCATCGTCGCTCGCCAGGAACACGACTCTCCTGCCACCCTTCACGGCCGGATCCTGGCCAAGGACGGCGGCGCCCAAATGGTTGAAGCCCTTGACCAGTCGTCCACCCGTAAAAGCCTGCGCGACGACTCGGGAAGAAGGCTCTCCTCCCAGTTCTTCAGGGGACACGCCGTAGGCATTGGTCACATCGATGATGGTCTTCCCCTTCCAGCTCGGCAGCACCTTCGCGACGTCCGGGTGCGACTCGAAACGAACAGCCAGAAAAATGATGTCCGCCTTGACCGCGTCCGCCAGTGTTTTGGCAATGATTTGGGGGCCGATCGCGGCAGCGGCAGCGGCAAAGCTTTCCGGTTCACGCGTGGTTGCCACGGCTACTTCGATGCCATTGCGGGCAAACGCCTTGGCCAGGGCCTGGCCGATATTGCCGAAGCCGATAATTGCGTAGCTCATATATTCTCCTGAGGTTTATAGCGTTCTAAGGCGCTCCGAATCATCGAATGGAGCGCCTGGGCGTAGGGCGTCAGAGTTGCGCAAGACCGCCGTCAACGGCGACTTCGCTGGCGGTCATGAAGCTGCTGTCCGGCGACGCGAGAAAGGCGGCCACGGCCCCGATCTCCGCCGGATCGGCCATGCGCTGAAGCGGCGTCATCGCGGCGTAGATTTTCTGGCCCTCTTCGCCCAGCGCTTCCTTCGCAAGTTCGGTCGCCGTCGCCCCGGGCGACAGCACGTTTACCCGAATGCCGGTGCCCTTCAGGTCCTCGGCCCAGGTCCGCGCGAGGTTGCGCACTGCCGCCTTGCTCGCGCTGTAGGCGCTCATTCCCGGGGCGCCCGTGGTGCCGGCGCTCGAACCGGTCAGGATGATCGAACCGCCTTTGCCCATCAGCGGCAGCGCCTTCTGGACGGTGAAAATCGTCCCCTTCACGTTGGTGTCGAAGGTTTCGTCAATGTGCTCGGCGGTGATCTGGCCGAGCGCAAGCTGGCTTCCCGCCCCGGCGTTGGCGAAGACGATGTCGAGGGTTCCGCGCTCGGCCTTCACCGCCGCGTAGAGTCGGTCGAGGTCGGCCAGCTCGGACACCGAGCCCTTCACTGCGCGGGCATTGGGCCCGAGTTCGGCGACAGCGGCATCGAGCGCTTCCTGCCGGCGGCCAAAGATGAAGACAAAGGCGCCCTCCTCGATGAAGCGTTTTGCAGCGGCGCGGCCGATGCCGGTAGCGCCGCCAGTGATCACGGCGGTCTTTCCATTCAGTCTGGTCATGTCGTGCATCCTTCGTTGGAGTTGTGCCAAGCAGGGAATTGCTTGCTTGAGACTAGGATGCAGCGCTGATAACCTAAGGACAAGTATGTACCTTTAGGTAAGTATCAAAAAATGACGACGACTTCTGAAATCTGTGGCACCGGTTGTGGGCTCAACGCCACGCTGCGCATCATCTCGGGCAAGTGGAAACCGCTGGTCCTGTTTTTCCTGCGCGACGGCCCGAAACGTTACGGCGAGCTCAAGCGTTTGATCCCGGGCGTCAGTGACAAGGTGCTGATCCAGCAACTGAAGGATCTGGAGGCCGATCACGTGCTGGTGCGGACCGACTACAAAGAAGTGCCGCCGCGCGTGGACTACGCGTTGACCCCGCTGGGTCGCAGCCTGGCTGACGCGATCATGCCGCTGTGCACCTGGGGAACCGAGAATGCGGCGCAAATGGCAAGCATCTTCGCCAAGCGCGACGCTTTGCCATAGCAGGATGCTGACTGTCGCAAGCGTCTGGAAAATCCGGAGCTATTGCGCCGGTTGCAAGCTCAAGGAAGGCTGTAGTGAAAATCAGCAAGACGCAGGTCGTTCTCAATAGCCTATTGCGCCTTCTGCAGGTGCTCATGGGCTTGGCGGGCTGGATAGGCGCAGGGGTGATTCTGGGGCTGCACCTGCGCTCCGAGTTACAACCGTTTTTGTCGATGATCCTGGCGTCGGGGTTAGGTGTCGTTGCCTTGGTCGCGCATGAAGGCGGTCATTACCTGGGCGCCAGGTTGCATCACATGCCGGTGTTGATGATGCGAGTCGCCGCCGTGGAGGTTCAGGTAGGACGCCGGAGTTGGCAGATTCGCTGGTCGCCACAGCTCAAGGGTCGTCGACTCGGCGGCTATGTAATGGCGGCGACAAACTGTCAGCTTCCGCTGCGCCAGCAGATGCTGTGGTTTGTGCTGATGGGGCCCTTGGCCAATCTGCTCATGGGCCTGGCCTCAGCGGGATTGGGCTGGCTCACCGGTGGGCTAATGTCAGCATTTTTCCTGGCGTTTGCCATGCTTAACCTGAGCATGGCATTGGCTAATCTGATGCCAACCTCCCGCATTCTGCACAGCGACGGTATGCTCCTTATCGCCTGGTGGCTGCACCGCGACGACCAGCGTGCCGAATTGGCCGAGGTGCGCTTGCTGGCAATGTCAGTGGCAGGAGTAACCTGCGAGCAACTGCCGGAAACCGACATTGCACAGCTGTCCCAAGGCGCCATGCCTCAACCCTTGATTGCCATCGGCTACCGCCTTGGCGCCTTGCTGGACCGAGGCGATTTCCGGGCGGCGACGCAGCTGGAGCAGAATCTGGAGGCGGTGTTGCAGGAACATGCGCAGTCACTCAACGGCATGGGCACGCTGATCACTCTGTTGCGCGTTGAGTTCGCTTTCGTCCGCGCTTATCTAGAACAGGACGCGAGGCACCTGTGGGACGATTGGGCGAACAGCGACCTTGACTGGTTTAACCCTTGGCTGCGTCCACGCTGTGCGGCGCTGCGGGCGTTTTTGCAGGGAGACCTGCAACTGGGTGAACAATATTTGCAGCAGGCGCTATCAGCTGCGAACAACAGCGTGGTAGCTACGACAAGCCGCAGCGAGGCACTTCTGGCGGACAGCATGCGGGCATTACCGGCAGCGGTGCAAAGCAAGGATCTGGAGCCCGAGTGCGTGTCTTGTCCTGCGGCGAGGGGACTTGCCCCCTCGCCACAAAAACAGCGCTAGACGCTATTCCGACGGCATTGCCCGCAACCGCCGCCCAAGCACATCCAGCACATCACACCCATCGCGTAATGGAATGGCGCACAGCAGGGCAAAGTCGCTGAGGATGAAGGATTCACATTCGATTGAGCCGCGCATGGACAGGTTTTCCAGCGCTTGGGTTACGGCGCGGATTCGGTAATTGGCGGCGTCATACAAAACATCGAGCGGCGCGTGGGTGTCGACGAACAAGGTGGGCATGTCGTCGCAGTTGCTGGTAAGCGCCATGAAGCGGCTTTCGGGGTGGGGAGTTGGTTTTTTGTAAGGTGGATCAGGATGAAGATTTTTCATGCTTTTAGCCTCTGGTAGTAAATGAAGCTGCCAACAGCCCTCCTACAGGCTTGGGTGGCAGCCATACGCGGGGTAGGAATATCGAGACCAGAGAACTCGACCACACCGAAGCGTGCCCGCGCACGGCCGCCGCAGCTGATATTACGGTCGCACGCAGCCGGCCGCAAATCAGGTATCGACGCCAAAGCGTTTCTCATGGTCGGAAGGGTTCCTACACCCTGTCACTGAAAATGCAGCGACCACCAAAGCCTACCGATCAAACTCACCGCGCACCAGTTCACCAAAACCGCCACAACTTGAAGGAAATTTCCGAAGACCTTGCCCGGAAATTTCGCTCGGAAGGAAGCAATGTGGTGAAAGTATTCACTGAAGCTGGGCCTCGTTTATTCAGCCGCTGAGGGACCGATTTCGGCCAATCGCAGACGTCGAGCGTCGTCGGGAACCAAGTCAAAAACATAGGAGGTGCCCGCACCGCGAACGAAGCCACCTCAGCAAGTAGCTCCAATACGGCAGGGAGAAGAGAAGCGGAATCAATCGATAACGGGGCGCGGATCGAATGCCAGCACCGCAGGAGTGCTTGCGGCACTTTGCAAGGCCGCCTGGAAATGTTCTTGATCGCCTCTGTCGTTGAGGATATTGAAGAACAGCGACGTGCCGAATGAAATAGATGTGACAGGGATAACCCTTCGCTCTCCGGCGGCCAACGTTAGCTGCTCGGCGAGCAATACCTTTTCATTTCTTCGTTGGGTAACCACTTGCGACATTGAAATGGGAAAGGCTCCCGTGTTTTGAACAACGACACTCTCACCGCTTGGGCCCAAACGCCACAGCAAATTGCTAGCGGTTTCTGCGGTATTGGAATTGGCCAGTGCCGTGTTGACTAGCAGAAAAACAAACAACCCCATAAGCCAAACTTTAAATTTACACATTTTCATTATCCAATGATATTAAACTTAAGCAAGACCGCTACTTATTCAATACTCGTGACAAAGGTTAGGTTTGTGTTGATGTTACCACCAGAAAGTGCTTGATCTGGGTTTCGTTGTAGATCCGCGATAAAACCATATTTCAAACCGGTGGGACTGATCGTCGACGAACCATTGCTCGATAACTTGTAGCTCCTGGATAGATTAATCGGTGTTCCTTTGCCATCCTTCAATGCTATCTGAAGTCCTTTAGCGCAGTTGGCACATGACTTATTTAATAGTGCTGAACCGTCAGCACGAATATCGTCAGATACAAAGCTTAAGGAAACCGAATCATTAAAGCGCTTGGTGTCAGCCTGATTGGTGCATCCCGAGAACTCAATATCAAACGGTTCTGACGCGTTCGCCTCCGAAACTTCGCCAAAGTTGACCAAGATATCTGTGTTTACCAGGGAGCAGGTGGTAATAATGGCAGGCCCCTCATCGCCAGTGTGTAACAATACATGAAGGTAAGGGTTCGTCGGGGTTGTAGTCCCCCTATACCAACCTAAATAAAGAGTGTTCAGCTTAGGTCCCAGTTTGTAATTGCCAGGCGCGGAAAGTTGATATTGATTTCGAACAAAATTTTTCCGTATATATCCAGATTGCGGAAACGGCTGATCAATTCTAATCACTGTCGTCATAGACCCGAATGGAGCATCTACCCGACAGTAAGAAGGCGACACATCAAGATAGATGCCACTGATCGTCGACGTACAATAAGGGTCGCTAATACCTCCAGGACCGTAATATCCAACATAGGCCGCACTCCCATACGGCGCGCCTGGTACATTGTCACAATTGCTAACAGTCCAACCATATTCGAAGTAACCCACCACCTCGTGGAGCTTCGCGGACGCGAAATCACCGGTCATGACACTACGCGAATATAGATTATCAAAATAACATGCTGGAGATGCGCCGGCAGCACGCGCGCCCGCAGAATAATAAAACATGAGAAAAAAGATAATAACGAAGCGAACCACTGCACGCCCTCCACTCTAAATACATTGGGAAGGGATTAGATTATAAATGGTCGATCAACTTTGTAGGAATGGTCCGAGGCTTATGTCGGATGACGCCCTGCAGCTCTGTAGGATGCACGGTCATCTGTCCCCTCCGGCACCGATGCCTCTTCGACGAACGTCAGCTTTGGGTCGACTGCTGCCCTTCGCAACTGGTCGTTATCGACCGAACGTAAGGAGGTAGGAATTTTTAAAGCCCACCCTCCCACAACTCAGCAGCCACCTGCGAGCGTTACTACGTCCAGTAATCGACCTGAGGATGCCAGCCGCTCGTCAGAAGTCGCAATTCATCCTGAGCAATCTTGTCATTTGCCAAGGCTTAGGGCAGGGTCGATACCACTGAGATCTCTGCCAAAGGAGTCACGCCATGTCAAAGCTATATCCCAATATCGATCCCGAGGGGCTGGTCGAATACTCAGTGGTCTACACCGACCGCTCGCTCAACCACATGTCGCAGTCATTTCAAGGCGTGATGAAGAACATTTCCAGGACCCTGAAGCAGGTCTACAACGCCCAGGCGGTTGCGGTGGTCCCGGGCAGTGGCACGTTCGGCATGGAAGCGGTGGCGCGACAGTTTGCCACCAACCAGAAATGCCTGGTGATACGCAACGGCTGGTTCAGTTATCGCTGGAGCCAGATCCTTGAGATGGGCAACATCCCGGCGGCCACTACGGTGCTGAAAGCCCGACCGGTCGAGACTGGTCACCAGGCTGCCTACGCCCCACCCCCTCTGGACGAAGTGCTGGCAGCCATTGCGGCGCAGAAGCCGCAGATTGTCTTCGCCCCCCACGTTGAAACCTCATCAGGGATTATCCTGCCCGACGAGTACTTGCGGGCCGTCGGCGACGCCGTGCATGCGGTGGGAGGCCTGTTCGTGCTGGACTGCATCGCCTCAGGCACGCTATGGGTTGATATGGACAAATGCGCAGTCGACCTGCTGATCAGCGCACCGCAGAAAGGCTGGAGCGCCTCCCCTTGCTGCGCCCTGGTGATGCTCAGTTCTTTGGCCCTCGAGCGCATCGAACAAACGCAAAGCAGCAGCTTCGCCTGCGACCTGAAAAAGTGGCTGCAGATCATGCAGGCCTACGAACAGGGCGGACATGCCTACCATGCGACCATGCCCAGCGATTCCCTCGCGCGATTTAACGAAGTGATGAAAGAGACGCAAGCCTACGGTTTCGACAAGGTCCGCGGCGAACAACAGGCTCTGGGCGATCGGGTGCGCGCAATGTTGACCGGCAAAGGCATCAAAAGCGTCGCCGCAGCCGGTTTTCAGGCCCCTGGCGTAGTGGTGAGCTACACCGATGATGCCGACATCAAGAGCGGCAAGAAATTTGCCGAACACGGCCTACAGATCGCCGCCGGAGTGCCGTTGCAGTGCGACGAGCCGGCCGACTTCCAAACCTTCCGCATCGGTCTGTTCGGACTCGAAAAGCTGCACAATATCGAGCGCACGGTCAGCACCCTCGAGCAGGCACTGGACGAGGTGATGGTTAACTAAACGCTAAAAAAGGGACTGATGTGTTTTTCCTTTTTAATGGACTGTCGCAAAGGACTGCGACCCAAAACAGTCCTTGATGTATGTTTGTTTTTGGCATTCATGGAGGATTTTGGCTGATGGCACGCGTGGGATTGATACTGACACCCGGTTTTGCGGACTGGGAATATGCTTTCATTGCCGGAACTGCGTCCCCGTTTTACGGGATCGACGTCAGGTTTTTCGCTCCTGCCACGGGGCAGTTCCGCTCGCAGGGTGGATTAGCTGTAACGGTCGATAGCAGTTTGTATCAATGTCTGGACTGGAAACCGGACGTTGTTGTCGTCATTGGAGGAATGGTCTGGGAATCTGCAGAAGCACCGGATATTCGAGACTTTCTTCATGCCAGTCGTTCAAGTGGAGCGACAATTGCCGGTATCTGTGGGGGAACGCTGGCACTGGCGAGGGCCGGGCTTCTCGATACGGTTGCTCATACCTCGAACAGCGCTGACTTCTTACAACAGAAGGCCGTAGGTTATGAAGGGCACTCGCTTTATCGAAACAGCCCAGCAGCTGTGGTTGCGGACCGCATCATCACGGCTCCAGGCACCGCCCCCGTTAGCTTCACCTGCGCAGTGTTCGAAGGTGCCGGGCTATCTTCAGAGATCATTTTTCAGTTCAGATCAATGTTGGCAGCGGAACATGGTTGACCGCGCCGTCCCTGCATTTCGGGCACATTCTCAGGAGATAGCTTATGAGCGCTGGCGACGTGCCTGTGGGGCAAGTGGTACGAGGCTATGTAACCTTTGTCGGGAGTGAGGGGTCGTGGATCGGAGCACCGTTCATGAGCTTCAGCTATAGCGCCAATGGGAAGCGGTTTCACAAGTCTCTCAACGAAACCATTGACGCTTGGTCAACCGCAACGCTCCGTGAAGCCTCCTACGGGTTGAAGGTAGGCGACCCGGTGTCGGTTTGGTGCTCTCTCAGCGACCCGGACGTGTGTTGCGTCGGCGAAAAACCGGCCGAAAAACCAGCCATGTTGCGTTTGATTGAGGCTCTGGGAGCGATAGGCTATTTAAATTGATCCTCGCGGTCCAAGGCGAGGTCCGACTTTGTGCCTGAATCTCGACGCGCCATGGCAATTTCTGGCCGCTTCCCGCCCGTCACGACCGGCTGAAAACGACCAAAAGCAATGCCTGCTCCCCTACTCCGCCAGCGGCAACCGCAACCGGCTCCGATGAGACAAACCTACCTGCAACGCGAACGCAGCGATCACCGTGGCTGGCGCAGAAAAACTCCCCAAACCACCACCAGAAAACATCAACGCCAGCCCCAATCCCGTCGCGCCAAACCACGCCGTCAAGCCCACCGGGTTGAACGCGGCCACCCGCTCCAGCGCCGCCACATCACTGCGTCCATAGAGAATCTGCGCCAACGCCACGCCCACCCAGGCCACGACGAAAATCCCCTGATAAGCCAACGCCTTGAGGATGTACGCAAACACATCGGCAAGCATCAAGCCGTACACAATGACCCCGACCACCAACGCCCACATCAGGTACGAACCACGAATGCCAAACCGCCCGAAGAACGCCTGCATGTTCAACGTCGCCAAGTAGTAGTTGGCCGTGTTGATACGGGTTTGCGTGGCCCAGACAAACAACAATCCCCACAGGCCCATCAGTTGCAGAATCGCCATCACCACCGAGACTTCGTTCAGCGCGCCGTCGTGGGGAATGCTGCTGACCAGGTAGATGCCGGCCGCGCCGTTGAGCAGGAAGGTCACGGCGTAGAACGGCATGCCGAAGTTCCAGCGACCGTGGTACTCGGCGTCTTCAGGTTTGCCGAAACGCGCGTAGTCGAAGGTGAACAGCATCAGCACCCAGACGCCCATGTAGGCGACGAAGCAGTCCCACCAGCCGAAGGCGCTGGGGGTGGCCGGGCCGAAGTCGAGCCATTGCGGCTGGTAGCCATAACGACTGATCGACAGCCCCACCGCCACCAGCAAGCCGCCCAGGTACACCGGCAGCAGCACGCCGTTGAGCTTGTCCAGCCAGTGCTGCACGCTGCCCAGGATCATCGGCACGCTGTAGAGCACCACCGCCAACGCCGCCAGCGGATACACCAGTTCCGGGTACAGGTGATTGAGCGCGACGGCGATTACCGAGCCTTCGAACACCGCGTAATAGATCGCCGTGGAAAAGAAGATCAAGGTCGCCAGGCACGCCCCGGTGCTGCCGAACAACAGCCGCGAAAACAACGCCACCGACAAGCCGCTGCGAATCGCGAAACGACTGAGCACGCTGTTGACCAAGCCGTAGCTGATCACCGACAGGAGCATGCCGATCAGCGCATTGCGCGCGCCGTACGACAACGCCAGTGATGCGCCGACCACGATGTAGAACATCGCGCTGCACACCGCCCACCAGGCCATGGTCAGGGACAGTCGCCCCATGCGCGCTTCGGCGGGGACGGGTTGATTGGCCGGGTCTTGCCCGGTTTGACTCGATTGCGATAAAGCAGCCATATGCGTGAACTCCAGAACCAGTCAAAGGTTGAAGCGCGGGCAGCCGCCACCGCACCGAAGTGCGGCGTTGGCTTACCGTTTGGCATGGCCCGCGCTGTGCGGCGGGCAGAATCAGGAAGGGAACAGCTTGCTCAGGCAGCTGAGTTTTTTCTTATAGGAACGTCGCGCTTCCAGCGCCTCTTCGAGGGTCACCGCGACAAAGCGGGCCTTCTGGTTGGGTTGCATCTGGCCGATCAGGTCGAGGTCGGCGCTGATCACCGTGCCGATCATCGCGTAGCCACCGCCGGACACGGCATCGCGGTGCAACACGATCGGCTCGAGCCCGGCCGGGACCTGGATCGAGCCGATCGGGTAGCAACTGTCGACGATGTTCGACGGATCGGAACCGGCACCGAACGGTTGCTCCCGGGGCTGGAAGCTCAGCGCGCTGCCGCCCTTGAAGCGATAGCCGATGCGGTCCGCTTCCGAGCCGACCGTCCACGGCTCGGCGAAAAAGCTCTTCGCCGCCGATTCGGTCAAGCGGTGGTAGTACAAACCGGACACCACCCGCAAGGTGATTTCGCCGCCCAGCGCTTGCCGCAACGCCATCGGCAAACTGGCGCCGACGCGGCTCTTGCCGCTGGCCATGCCCACTGGCAATTCGTCGCCCGCGATCAAGCGTCGTCCTTGAAAACCGCCGAGTGCGCCGAGGGCATAGGTCGAACGACTGCCGAGCACCACCGGCACATCGATGCCACCGGCCACTGCCAAATAGGCACGGGCGCCAGCCTTGGGAAAGTCAAAGCGCAGCACCTGCCCGGCCTTCACTGCGAACGCCGTGTCGTGGTGCATTTCCACGCCATCGACCCGTGGCGTCATGTGCGCGCCGGACACGGCCACCAATGCGTCTTGTTGAAATTCCAGCTCCGGCCCGAGCAACGTGCATTCCAATGCCGCTGCACCCGCCGGATTGCCGACCAGTTGATTGGCTGCGCTCAAGGCGTATTGATCGAGCGCGCCGGAGGGCGGAATGCCCAGGTGGTAATACCCTTCGCGGCCCAGGTCTTGTACCGAAGTGGCGAGGCCGGGTTTGAGGACCTTGATCATGCCAACACCTCCTGCAGCGACTTGGGATAGCCGACGGGATCGGCGAGGAACGCGTCCAGCGAAAACTCCACCGGGCGAATCCGCAGATCGAAACGCCCGGCTTCGACTTCGGCCACCGCGTGGTCGTAGGCTTCACGGTCCATCGGTTTGAACTGCACGATGTCGCCCGGACGGAAAAACACCATGTGCTCTTTCAGGTACGCCAGGTTTTGCTGCGGGTCGTAGATCGGTGCCGGCGTGACGCCGAACATCTGATAACCACCGGCACCGCGCACCGAGTAGATGCAGCCGAAGCAGCCGCCGTGACCCAGGGTCAGTTTCGGCGTGTCGGTGCGCGGGCGCAGGTATTTAGGCACCTGCAACTGCCGCTCGCGTTCGACCATCTGGAACATGAACGGCAGCCCGGCGACGAAGCCGACCATCGAGACAAACCACGGCGCACCACTGTGGGCCGCAATGAATGCCTCGACGTCGGCCAGGCCGTTGATGCGTGCGGCGTATTCCAGGTCCGTGGCGCTCGGGTCCTGATGCCGGTCGCGAAAACGCATCAGGGTTTCATGGGTCCAGGGGTCGTTGTAGAGCACCGGGATCTCGATGATCCGGGTCTGCAACGTACGCTCGGCGACGGCCCCGGCCTCGGCGATTTTGACCGCTTCGAGCAAGGTATGCGGGGCGATGCGATCCGGGTCGAAACGAATCTGGAACGATGCGTTGGCCAGGCAGATATCGAGCACGCCATCCAGTGCCAGCCGTTCCACCGCGCGGGTGACGGCCAGGCCTTTGAAGAACGCTTCAAGGGACATGCTGTCGCTGACTTCGGCGAACAAATGTTCATCGGCGCCAAAGCTGTAGCGGATGGGCGTGCTCATACTTGACCTCCGCTGCGGCGCTCGGCCAGCCAGGTTTCCAGGGTGCCGGTGTGGAAGTCGGCGCTGTGCAGCCACGGTTGTTCCAGCAGTTCGCCGTGCAACGCCAAGGTGCTGGCCATGCCGGTGAGCGTGGTCCGCCTGACCGCCACCCGCGCGCGGGCCAGGGCTTCGGCGCGATCCGCACCGTGCACGATCAGCTTGGCTAACAGCGAGTCATAGTACGGCGGCACGCGGTAGCCTTGATACAGGTGCGTGTCGACGCGAATGCCCTCGCCCTGCGGCCAGATCAGTTCCTCGACCAGCCCCGGGCTGGGGAAGAAATCCCGCGCCGGGTCTTCAGCGTTCAGGCGCATTTGCAGGGCGGCGCCGTTGAGTCGGATGTCACTTTGCTTGAAGCCCAGCGGTTCACCACCGGCAATGCGCAACATGGCCTGGACCAGATCGATGCCGGTGATCAATTCGCTGACCGGGTGCTCCACCTGAATCCGCGTATTCATCTCGATAAAGAAGAACTCGCCAGTGGCGTCGTCATACAGGTATTCCAGGGTTCCGGCGCCCTTGTAGCCCAGGGATTCGGTCAGGCGCACGGCACTGGCGCAGAGCGTCTTCCCGTTGCTGCTGGCTGAGGACCGGCGACGGCGCTTCTTCGAAGATTTTCTGGCGTCGACGTTGCAGCGAACACTCGCGCTCGAACAGATGCACCGCGTGCTGACCGTCGCCCAGGACCTGCACTTCGATGTGCCGGGCCCTGCTGATAAACCGTTCCAGATACACCGCGCCATTGCCGAACGCCGCCTGGGCTTCGCGCTGGGAACGGGGAAATTCTTCTGCCAGTTGTTGGGCATTTTCGGCGAGGCGAATACCGCGTCCGCCACCACCGGCCGAGGCTTTGATCAGCAGTGGAAAACCAACGGCTTCGGCGGCTGTGAGCGCCGACTCGACGTCAAACAATTCACCGGGGGAACCCGGCACCACGGGCACGCCGGCCTCTTGCGCGGTGCGGCGGGCCTCGGCTTTGTCGCCCATGCGCCGGATCGTCTCCGGGCTCGGGCCGACGAAAATCGCCCCGGCGGCGAGGACCGCTTCGGCGAAATCGGCGTTCTCCGAAAGAAAGCCATAACCGGGGTGTACGGCATTGGCGCCGGTGGCTTTCAAGGCGCCGAGCAAGGCTTCGACGTTGAGGTAACTTTTATCCGCGCGGGCCGGGCCGAGGACGTGGATTTCATCGGCCATGCGCGCGGCCTGGGAGTCGACGTCCGCCTCGCTGCACGCCGCGACGGTGGGAATCCCCAGCGCTTTGGCAGCGCGGATAATCCGCACGGCGATCTCGCCACGGTTGGCGATCAGTAATTTATGAATGGCTTGCGTCATGATCGCGCCCTCACTCGTCGTCGAGTGTTGCGACGACCTGACCCGGTTCCACCGGATCGCCGTCTTCTACCAGGAATGCGCTGAGGCGACCGGCCGTCCCGGCGGTCAGTTCGGAAAACTGCTTCATGACCTCGATCAGGCCAATCACCGTGTCGGCACTGACCTGCGCGCCCACCTCGACGAAGTTCGCCGATTCGGGGGTGGCTTTGCGGTAGAAGGTCCCGGGCAACGGGGTGATTACAGTGTGTTCGGCCATGTCTGTTCCTCTTGGAATAGTTGTAGAAAGGCAGGCAAAAATGAATCGGTGTGCAAACCCTGGCATCTGTGTGCCAGGTGTCTCGTCCTGATTTAGCGCGGTGCGCGGACCTCGATCCCGGCGCTGTCGAGGGCACGGCGCGTGGCTTCGACCAACGCCAGGGCGCCTGGGGTATCGCTGTGTAAACAGATGGAATCGAATTCGATCGCCAGGTCTTCACCCTCGACCGTGCGCACCACGCCTTGCTGACAGGCACGCAGTACTCGCGCGGCGACTTGCGCCGGATCGTAGGCGCGGACGTTGCGGGTGAAGACGATGGAGCCCGTGAGGTCGTATTCGCGGTCGGCGTAGAACTCGCGGATCACCGGCTGGCCGAGCTCTTTGGCGACTCGCCAGATCACCGAGTCGGGCATGCAATACAGCAGCAACTCTGGCTCCAGGCGCTGGAGATGTTCCACCAGCAAACGCGCGGCCTCTTCGTCCCGAGCCAGGTGCATGTAGAGCGCGCCATGGGGCTTGATGTGTTGCAGGGCCACGCCTTGAACCCGGGCGAGTTCACGCAGGGCGCCCAACTGGTAGAGCATGTCGTCGACCAGTTCCTGGGCCGGTGCATTGATGTGTCGACGGCCGAAACCGACCAGGTCGCGAAACCCCGGATGCGCGCCGATGGCCACACCCAGGCGCTTGGCCTGCTCGATGGTGCGGCGCATGGTGCTGGGGTCGCCGGCATGAAAACCGGTGGCGATATTGGCCGAGCTGATGAAGCCCATCAGCTCATTGTCGACGCCATCGCCGATGGTCCATGGGCCGAAGCCTTCACCCATGTCCGAGTTGAAATCTACTGCTTGCATAACGCTTGCTCCTGACGCTTGTGACTTCATGCAGCCCAAGTTAGATTCCTCCGCACCCCTTGGGAAGATCTATTAACAGATAGGGTATCTTCTGAAAAACAGATACCCCATCGTCGGGAGAACTCATGTCACTGACCCTGCGCCAAGTCCGCTATTTCGTCGCCACCGCCGAGATCGGGCAAATTTCCCAGGCCGCGATTCATCTCAACATTTCGCAATCGGCGGTCACCACGGCGATCAAGGAACTGGAAGGAATGCTGGGCGCGCTGTTGTTCCAGCGCTCGGCCCAGGGCATGAGCCTGACCGATGCCGGGCGGCATTTTCTGAATCGCGCGTATGTGATTCTGCGCAGCGTCGATGACGCGATGAACAGCCCGTTGCCGGACATTCGCGCCAGTGGCCTGCTGCGTCTGGCGGCGAGTTACACGGTGATCGGCTACTTCCTGCCGCACCATTTGCAGCGGCTGGAACATTGGCATCCGGACGTGGCCATCGAAGTCCACGAACAGGAACGCACGGCCATCGAGGAAGGCCTGCTGGAAGGTCGATTCGACATGGCCGTGGTGCTCACCGCGAACCTCACGCACCCGGACATCGTCTCGGAAATCCTGTTCAATTCCGAGCGCCGGTTGTGGCTGCCCAGCCACCATCCGCTGTGCGAACGTTCGGCGGTCAGCCTCGCCGATGTGGCGAAGGAACCCTACATCCTGCTGACCGTCGACGAAGCCGAACAAAGTGCGATGCGTTACTGGGAACACGCACGCCAGCAACCCAATGTGCGGGTGCGCACCAGTTCAGTGGAAGCGGTGCGCAGCATGGTCGCCAATGGCAGCGGCGTGGCGATCCTCTCGGACCTGGTGCACCGCCCCTGGTCGCTGGAAGGCAAACGCATCGAAACCCTGACAATCACCGACAAGGTGACGCCCATGAGCGTCGGTTTGGCGTGGCATCGCGAGCGGGAATTCAGCCCGGCGATGCAGGCGTTTCGTAATTACTTCCACGATGCGTTTCTGGCGCCGCAACAACTGTCTGCGCGACGCTGAAAACCGCATGCACGATTTTCCAGCATTCGAATAACACCCTAAAAATCGGTGATGGTCGTCCCGGCAATCGTTTCGGCAAAGCCCATTCCGAACACTCGCCCAGGCGTTTCAAAACGGCGTCGGTTAGGCGGGTGTGATCAGTAGCCCACCCCGCGCACGCCACCCGATGCCCGGATCGATTCTCCGGTGATCCAATGCGAGTCCCCGGAGGCCAGAAACACGGCCAGCGGCGCAATATCTTCCGGCTCACCAAACCGGCCCAGCGGCGTGCCCGCGATCAGCCTTTCGCCAAACTCACCGGCGAAGTTACCGTCCGTAGCAGGTGTATTGGTGTGGCCAGGCATGATCGCGTTGACCCGGATACCGCGCGCCCCAAGCTCCCTGGCCAGGGCGAAGGTCAATGTGTCGACCGCGCCTTTGGTAGCCGAATACACACTGGAGGCCAGGTAGGGATCGGTGCTGAGAATCGAGCTGATGTTGATGATGCTGCCCGCATGGCCAAACAGTTTGACGGCTTCTCGAGCGGCCAACAGATAGCCGAGCACATTGAGGTTGAACTGCTGATGAAATGCTTCCTCAGTGAGGTCTTCGAGCATTTGAAACACCGCGACGCCGGCATTGTTCACCAGAATATCCAGGGTTCCGTAGTTGCTCCTGACGGCGTCGAACAAACGAATCACGTCGGCAGACTGGCTCATGTCCGCCTGAATGCCGACGGCGTTGCCGCCCAATGCCTGGATCTGCGCAACCACCGCATCGGCGTCGCTTTTGCTGGTCGCATAGTTCACCACCACCGTGGCGCCTGCGGCACCGAGCGCCTTGGCGATCCCCGCACCGATGCCTTTCGATGCGCCGGTGACCACTGCAATTTTGCCTTCGAGTTTCATGTCATGACCTTTTAAACAGGAGTGATGTGTCGCACCAGTATTCGCGCAACCGCCGGTCAAACGGTTGCCGGTTCTTCCCCGATGCTTGCCTATTCTTCTCGCACGCCTTGCGTTGTACGCGGGTCTGCGCCATGTTCGACCCCATGAATGAAGCAATGGATGAGCTGCGCAGCATCGTGATGCGCGCGCAAGACAAGTGGACGGATACGGGCCTTGCACGCGTGTCGATGGTCCGGGCCGAGGCGTGTGCGAATCAGGTGTATCAACCGATGCTGCACTTGGTGCTTCAAGGCTCCAAGACGTTGTCGATTGGCGATCAGGTGTTGCAGTACCCGCCGATCAGCTATTTCCTGGTGCCCGTGGACGTCCCCGCCACCGGCGAGATCTACCCTGGCGCCCCGGGCGAACCCTACCTCGCCATCAGCCTGACCCTGGACCCCAACGTCATTGCCACCTTGCTGGTGGATGAGGTCAAAACCGGCGAGCAGCCCACCGACAGTGGCTTTGCTGCGGTGACGGCGCCGACTGAACTGATTGACGCCTGGCTGCGGATGATGCGGTTGATGGATCGCCCAGACGAGGCGGCGGTACTGGCGCCGATGATCGAGCGAGAGATTCTGTTTCGAATCCTGCAAGGGCCGTTCGGCGCGATGCTGCGGGAAATCGCGCGACCCGATGGCCGACTGGCGCAGATCCGGCGTTCCACTTTATGGATCCGCGAGCACTACGCCGAACCCTTTCGTGTGGAACCCCTCGCGGCGATGGCGGATATGAGCGTCTCGGCGTTCTATCGTCACTTCAAAGCCATCACCGGCATGGCGCCCATTCAGTACCAGAAACGCCTGCGCCTGCTCAGGGCACGCTGGTTGCTGCTGTTCGATCCGCGCGATGCCGCTTCCATCGCCTTCACCGTGGGCTATGAAAGCGCCTCGCAATTCAGTCGTGAATATGCGCGCCTGTTCGGGATGCCACCGGGGCGAGATGCGGCGCGGTTCAGACCGCAATAAGCAAAAAAAACCCCGCAACCTCATGAGACGCGGGGTTAAAAAATTGGTTGGTTGCGGCCAACCAAAGGAGCTTCGTTGAAAACCGGTGACATTCCTGAGCAGCGTTTTCGATGGAGGCGATTCTCAACGTTTATCCGGCGGAGCAGAACTTGGCATTGGTGATTGTCACTATTAGTCGAACCGATGGTCGGGCGACGGGCACAAAAAAAAGGCAATAAAAAAAGGGGACAGATCTATTTTCTGGAAAATAGATCCGTCCCCTTTTTAGGGAATATGGCAGGGGCGGCTGGATTTGAACCAACGCATGGCAGGATCAAAACCTGCTGCCTTACCGCTTGGCGACGCCCCTGCAAGAGCGGGCGGGAATTTAACAACTTTCGCGCGCTCTGGGAAGCCCCCTGCTCAAACTAAATTTGTTTTAAAACAGCCACTTGTCATTTAAACCAACGGCTGATGGCTGGTAACGCAGTGAATACCGCCGCCCCCGGCGCTGATCGCGTCGATATTGAGCTGCACCACTTCACGGTCCGGGTAGAGCTGCGACAACAGCTCAAGAGCCTTGGCATCCGCTGTCTTGTCACCAAATTCGGGCGCGATGATCGCCCCGTTGATCACGAAGTAATTGATGTAGCCGGCCGCAAAATCCGGGTTGTTGCGGTTGAATTTGCTCTTGCGCGGCTTGAGCGGTGGCGACACGGTGTGGACCTGTAGTTTGCGACCCTGCGCGTCCGTGGCGTTTTTGAGAATGTCCAGATGCGCGCGGGTGACCTTGTAATCGAAGGATGCAGGGTCGTTGTCGAGGTTGGCGATCACCACGCCGGGTTTGGCAAAGCGCGCGTAGAAATCCACGTGAGCATCGGTGATGTCCTTGCCCTTGATGCCCGGCAGCCAGATGATTTTGCGCAGGCCCAATTGGGCTTTCAGTTCCTCTTCGACCTCGGCCTTGCTCCAGTCGGGGTTGCGGTTGCTATTGATCCAGCTGCTTTCGGTCATGATCCCGGTGCCATGGCCATCCACTTCGATCGCACCGCCCTCGCCCACCAGTTCGCTGCGCAGATAATCGGCCTGCGCGTTGCTCGCCACCCGAGCGGCCAATTGCGCATCCTTGCCATGCTGCTGCTTGTTGCCCCAACCGTTGAAGTTAAAATCCACCGCACCCAATCCGCCTTTCCCGTCGATGACAAAGTTGGCGCCGATATCGCGCATCCAGATGTCGTCGAGTTCGGTGATGACGTAGGTGACATTGCGCGTGCCGCAATGCTTCTCGGCCAACGCCCGCTCACGCTGACGGCAGAACACGGTCACCGGTTCATAGCGGGCGATGGTGCGCGCAATCAGGCCCAGGGCGGCTTGCACATCGGCGGTGAAATCGGCCCAGATCGCCTCCTGCGCGCCGAACGCGATGAAGGCCCGCTGGTGTTTGTCGCCCTCGTCCGGCATGTGCCAGCCCTGAGCCACCGCCGCTTGCACGCGCGTCAGCCCCAGGGAAGCGGCGATGCCCACACCGGCGACAACCGATGCCTGTTTGATGAAATCCCGACGCGTCGGCATGTAGTTCTCTCTGATCATTTCGCAGTGGCCGTCTTGAATTTAGTCCAGGTCCGCATGCGCGCTCGCATATCAGCCTGAGGAATGTCCTTGCCGGGAATCAGCCGTGCATAGGTGGCCTCATCAAGGTAGATATCCGGGTTGTTGCGCATCGTCGCATCGACATCCGGCCGGGCCTTGGCATTGGAAGTGGGATAGCCGGTGAAGTTACTGATGGCCGCCATGTTCTGCGGGCGCATGACGAAGTTGATGAACGCGTAGGCGTATTCCGGGTGTTGCGCGTCAACCGGAATCGCCATGGTGTCCATCCACACCGTGGTGCCTTCGCGGGGGATGCGGTACTGGAACGCAGTCTGCTTGCCGGCGCTGTCCGACGTCCGCTGCGCCTGGGTCATGTCGCCGCTGTAGCCGAGGGACAGGCACAGGTTACCGTTCACCAGGTCGGTCACTGGCTGCGACTGGAACTTGCGAATGTACGGCCGCAGTTTCATCAGCAGCTCACTCGCCGCCGCCAGGTCTTGCGGCTTGGCACTACGCGGTTCGCGACCGAGGTAGTTGAGCACCACCGCCAGCACTTCGTCGGGCGAGTCGATCATCGAGATACCGCAATCGGCGAATTTGGCGGCCAGTTCCGGCTTGAACAACATGTCCAGGCTGTTGACCGGCGCATCCGGTGCGCGTTGTTTGATCTGCTCGGCGTTGTAGGTCAGGCCGATGGTGCCCCAGGTGTAGGGCACGGTGGCGTTTTTCGAGAACGCGTAATGGGAGCGCAGCTTCTGCAAGCCGGGTTCGATATCGCCCACAGCGGTGAGTTTGGCTTGGTCCAGCGGCAACAGACTGTGGGCACGCATCAAGCGTTCGGCCACGGTGTCGCCGGGGAAGATCAGGTCGTAACCACTGCCGCCGGCGAGCATTTTCGCCTCCAGGGTTTCGCTGCCGTCCATGACGTCGTAGATCACCTTGATCCCGGTTTCAGCGGTGAATTTACTCAACGTGTCTTCGGCAAAATAATCGGCCCAGTTGTACAGCCGCAGGGTTTTCTCTTCGGCGTGCAGCGACGGCGCGACACACGCCAGTGCCAGGGCACCGAGCAGCAGTTGGTTGGCAATACGCATGTTCAAACCCCTTGAGTCGCCCAGCGTGAATGAAGATGACGACCGTCCTGGCTCAGCAGCGCGCCGTACATGTCCGGACGCCGGTCGCGGTAAATGCCCCAGCTCAGGCGCTCTTCGCGCATGGCGGCCAGGTCGAGGCTGTGGACCCGCACGCCGGTGCTGTCACGGTCGGCCTCGGCGAGCAATTTGCCCTTGTGGTTGCAGATGAACGAGGAGCCGTAGAAGTCCATTTGCAGGCCCGGATCGGTGGTCGCGACTTCGCGGCCGACCCGATTGGCCGCCACCACCGGCAGGATGTTCGCCGCCGCATGGCCGCGCATGGTCATCTGCCAGTGGTCGCGGGAATCGAGGGTGGCGCAGCCCGGTTCAGAGCCGATGGCGGTGGGAAACAGCAACACCTCGGCGCCCATCAACGCCAGGCAGCGCGCGGTTTCGGGGAACCACTGGTCCCAGCAGATCCCCACGCCGAGGCGCCCGAACGCCGTGTCCCAGACCCGGAACCCGGTATCGCCGGGGCTGAAGTATTCCTTCTCCTGATAGCCGATGGCGTTGGGGATATGGGTCTTGCGATACACCCCCAACAGGCGCCCGTCGGCATCGGCCACGCTCAGGGAATTGAAGTAGGCATTGCCGGCCTTTTCAAACCAGCTCAGCGGCAGCACCACCCCCAATTCCTTGGCCAATGCGGCGAAGCGCTGGAGCACGTGGCTGTCGCGATATTCTTCGGCGAGTGCCAGATGTTTATGGCTTTGCTCGATGCAGAAATACGGCGTGGCAAACAGCTCTTGTAGCAGGATGACTTGCGCGCCTTTGGCCGCTGCTTCGCGGACCAACTGCTCAGCCAGATCAAGGTTGTTTGGCAAGTCCCAGGTGCACGGCATCTGGGTGGTGGCAATCGTCAACAGGGTCATGGCTTCAACCCTCCACTGGCCAGGCCGGTTGTTGCTGGGTGATGCAATGCACCCCGCCGCCGCCATGGGCCAGGTGATTGATCCGCACCGGCACCACTTCGCGTCCCGGGAACGCCTGCGCCAAGACTTCGGCCGCCGCGTGGTCGGCGTCGATGCCATAGGCCGGCATGATGATCGCGCCGTTGGCGATGTAGAAGTTGGTGTACGAGGCACAAAACACTTCGGCGTCGGTGTCCACGGCGTCGCTGGCTTCGAACAGTTCGATCAGCTCGAACTTGCGGCCCTGGGCATCGGTGGCCAGTTCCAGGGCGCGACGGTTTTCCCGGGCCACTTCGGCGTACACCGACTGCTTGTCGTGGGTCGCGTCCACCAGCAATACGCCAGGACGGGCGAAGGCGCAGACGCCATCGACGTGGCCATCGGTCATGTCGCCGGTCACGTAATCCGGATCGCCCGGTAGCCAGATGGTTTTCTTCACCCCCAGCAGACGGCTGAAGATGTCTTCCATCTCAGCCTTGCTGGTGTCCGGGTTGCGATTGGCGTTGAGCAACACCGATTCGGTGGTGATCAGCGTGCCTTCGCCGTCGACATGAATCGCCCCGCCTTCGTTGCTCAGCGGTGTGCCGAAACACGGCAGGCCGAGGTGATTGAGTGCGCGGCGCGCCAGGCTTTCGTCGAGGTCGTGGGCCGACTTGCCGCCCCAGGCGTTGAAGCGCCAGCTCACACCGGCCAGGCCTTGTTGCGGGTGGCAGACGAAGCTCGGGCCGGAATCGCGGAACCAGCTGTCGTTCACCGCCAGCGGGATCAATTCGATGTTGCGGCCGCACAGCGCTTTGGCACTGGCGAGCGCCGACGGATCAACGACCATTTTCACCGGTTCGAAACGCGCGATGGCGTTGGCCACTCCGGCGAAATCCGCTTGCACTTGCGCCAAGGTGACGCGCCAACCGGATTCCCAAAGCGCTTGGTTGTGGGGCCACACCATCCAGGTCGCCGCATGCTTTACCCACTCTGCCGGCATCATCCAACCATTGTTGTTCTGTTGCATCACCAGTACCTTTTAGTTAAGACATTGTGTTCAATGAAATCTGTCTCGAAAGTCTTGGCATGCATGCTACGGCCGTAAAAACAGGCGAACAAACGATGGATTTAGTGGAAAACTGATTAGAGGAACTTATCGATATGCTCAAGCACTGGCCCCCGCTCAGTACCCTTCGCGGCTTTGAAGCCGCCGCTCGGCTGGGCAGTTTCCACAAGGCCGCCGCCGAGCTGAACCTGACCCAATCGGCGATCAGCCAGCAGATCCGCAGCCTTGAGGCCTACCTGGAACAGCCGCTGTTTTTGCGCAGTGGCCGCAGCGTCACCCTGACGGATGCCGGTCACGACCTGCTCAGCACCACCCAGGCGCTGTTGCAGCAATTGGCCGTGGGCATTCGTCGCCTCGGGCAATACCAGAAGCCCAATCAACTGGTGCTCAACACCACGCCGGCGTTCGCCCGTCACTGGCTGCTGCCACGTCTGGGGGATTTTCGAAGTCAGCATCCGGAGGTGGATCTGTGGATCTACAGCACCGATGAAGTCCCGGACATGACCACCCAGACCATCGATGTGGCGGTGCGCGATGACATCAGTTCCCAGGCCGAATGCAGTTTCAAAGTGCTGCACGCCGACCGCCTCTACCCGGCGTGTCATCCGCGCCTATTGGCGCTGCCACCGGCACAACGCACCACGCTGCATGGCGAGCGGGAGATGGATTGGAGTCATTGGGCGGTGGAGTCCGGCATCGATGTCGGCCAGCAGGATCAGGGGCTTAACTTCTCCGATCCCGGCCTGCTGCTGGACGCTGCCTGCGCCGGACTGGGCATCGCCCTGGTCAGCGAATTACTCAGTGGTCAGGCACGGGCCAACGGGTCGTTGCAACCCTTGGTGGAGCAAACCATTCGTGGCCCGAACTGGGCGCTGCTGACCCACCGCGACAGTGAAACCAACGCGCGAAGTTTCAGTGAGTGGTTGCTGAGTCAGCTGGAAACGGCCTGACGGCGCTATTCATGCGAAATCCGGCAACAGTGTTTGTCCCATTGCCGGCTATTTGAGGGAAAGGCAAACCCCTAGCATCGTCTCTACCCGCTGAGCAAACAGCCCGGCAGGCAAAACAACTAACCTTGAACGAGACGGTGAACATCATGAAACTCTCAAACATTGCTCTGTTTTTTGCGCTTGTCAGTGTGGGCGCACACGCATTTGCAGACGAGGCTGATTCAACTAACGCGACCCGCCAGCCACCGGTTGAAAATTACGCTTACGGCATGAAACCCGACATCCAGAATGTCATTTCGATTACCGACACTGGCAATGAGTGTGGCCCGGTCCCGGCGAAAATGACCTATGAAGATTCCGAGGGTCAACGCCACGTCATGGAATACCAAGTGATGGGCAGCGGCTGTTCTAACGGTTGAGGCCGGTGCAGACGATGGAGGGTCGACACTCCATACCTGCGGTCATCGTAACTTTGTTGAGCCGACAATTTTTTCATCAGCAGCCAACAAGCCTGGAATGTAGGTTTTAAGAAATTCCACCCAGGTCTTTATTTTTGCGTCCACGAACTTGCGTGACGGGTAGATGGCAAAGATATTCAACTCTTCAAGATGATACTCAGGCAGTACACGCACCAGCGTGCCTGCTTTCAAGCCATCAACGGCCGAAGCAATCGGCTGGATGCCGATGCCCATCCCGCTCAACAGCGCGACGGTCATGGCGTCTGCGGTGTTCACATGAAAGGGTGACAAGGGAACGGTCACCGTCTCCACGCCGTCCGGCCCCTCGAAAGCCCAGTTCTCTGCGGGCATCACCGTATTAACGATCTTCAAACAATCATGTGAAGCAAGAGCCGCCGGTGATTGCGGCGCTCCGCGTTTTTTCAAGTACGCGGGCGAAGCGCACAGGATGCTGTAGGTGATGCCCAGCCGCTGGGCGACAAACCCGGAATCGGGCAGATCCCGCGCCAGCACAATCGACATGTCATAGCCCTCCTCCAGCAAGTCCGGCAGCCGATTGGTCAGGGACAGATCGAACATGACCGAGGGTTGCGTCTCCCGGTACCTGGCGATGGCATCGATCACGTAGTGATTGCCGATGGCGGCCATCGCGTGAATCTTCAGCCGGCCAGCGGGCATGACTTGCGCAGTGCCCGCCTCTTCATCCGCCTCACGGACCTCGTCGAGGATTTTCTCGCAGCGTTGCAAGTAGCGCGTACCGGCTTCGGTCAGCGCCAGGCGTCGGGTGGTGCGGTTGATCAGGCGGGTTTGCAGCCGCGCTTCAAGACTGGAGACGGCTTTGGAAACGTTGGTGGTGGTGGTGTCCAGAATCTCGGCAGCCGCGGTGAAGCTGCCGCTTTGAGCGACCGTCATGAAAAAACGCATGGTCTCGAAAACGTCCATCGTTTACCTCTGGAGGATAGAAAAAAAGTAGTGGCGAACACCAAACCTGTGGCGAGGGAGCTTTTGTGGTGAGGGGGCAAGCCCACTCGCCACAAAAGCTCCCTCACCACAAGGTCAGTGTCAGGGCAGAGAATCCGGCGTTACGCCTGCTTCTTGCGTGGGATAAACCCGGGCACGCCAGTCTCCACCACCGAGTTGAATCGCACCCGGGTCGTAATCTCTTCCTTGATCTCACGCATGGCCCGCTGCGGCAAGGTAGCAATATCCATGTTCTCCTGAATATGGCTGGGTGTTGCCGAGGTCGTTAAAAACGCGACGCCCCGCTGTACCGACCAGGCCAACGCCACTTGCGCCGGGGTTTTCTGCAAGCGCTGGGCAATCCCGGTAATCACCGCGTCTTCCAGGACTTTCGGCTCCATGCCATGCCCCAGCGGCGCAAAGGCCAGGACGATGATTCCATGCTGCTGACAAAACTCCAGCAGTTCCCATTCCGGCAAGTAAGGATGGGCTTCAACCTGCACGACGGCGGGTTTGATCCGCGCTTGGGCCACGATCTCTTTCAAGGCCGGCAAGGTGATATCCGACAAGCCGATGGACTTGCACCGGCCTTCGTCCACCAGGCGTTCAAGTGCGCGCCAGGTCTCGATCAAGGTCACGCCGCGATCATAGATCACATGCCCAAACGCATCCCTCGGGTCCTGGTTATCACCGGGCTCAAAGGCAAACGGCGTATGGATCAGATAGCAGTCGATGTAGTCGACCTGAAGCCGTCGGCAACTGGCCTCGAAGGCCGGTTCGACACGCTCGGGGCGATGGTTGGTGTTCCACAGTTTGGTGGTGATGAACACGTCCTCGCGCCGGACCTTACCGGCCGCCAACACTTCCTTTAAAGCAACGCCGACCAGGTCCTCGTTGCGATACCGTTCCGCACAATCGAAATGGCGAAACCCGGCGTCCAGCGCATCCTTGACCGCTTGCGTCGTCACGCTCAGATCGCGAAACAGCGTGCCAAAGCCAACGGCCGGGATCTGGCCGGAACCGTGATTCAGCGGGAATCGGGTATCGCGAAGTCCATCGTGAAAGGCTTCATATGACATGTCTTTACTCCACTACCTGAGGCCGCAGCCGTTATTGATACGAACGTTTCGGTGCGTCGCCAGACGCCACTTTCTGCTCGAACACACCCACGCAATTACCGCCGAGCGCCACATACAGGCGCACGGTGTCGAGGTATTGCGCGGTCTTCACTCTGATCTGCCCCAGCAGCGCCTGCTCATAGGCGCGCTCGGCTTCCAGCACTTGCAGGATGCTGTTTTCGCCTTGGGCGTAGGCTTGCTGGTTCAAGCGAAAACTGGTGTCGGCCGCGCGCAACGCATCTTCCTGCGCGAGGTTTTGCTCGGCGTCATGGTTGATCGCTTGCAGGGTGTCGGCGACCTGGCCGAACGACTTGATGACCGTCTGCTGGTAGCCCGCGAGGGACGCCTGATAGCCATCGACGGCGGCCTGGCGTTCAGCCTTGAGCGTGCCGCCATTGAAGATCGGCGCCGTGAGCCCCGCCGCGAAACCCCAGAGTGCAGCGCCGCCATTGCCGGAAGCGGCCTGGGCCAGCGACGCGGAAAGTTGTATGCGGGGATAGAGATTGGCGGTCGCCACGCCCACCGCCGCGCTGGCCATGTGCAGCTCGGCCTCGGCTTGCAGGACATCCGGGCGGTCGTGGGCCATTTCAGAAGGCAGACTGACCGGCACGTTGGACGGCAAGGTAAATTCGGCCAGTTCGAACTCCGGCGCAATCCAGTCACCCGGACCTTTGCCGGTCAGGATCGACAACGCGTGGCGCGCCGAATCACGCTGCTGCGCGAGGGGCGGCAACAGCGTGCGGTCCTGGGCGAGCCGGGTTTCAGCCAGCGACACATCGATCTGGGTGGTGGCACCACTAACGTTTGCCCGGCGCACGAGGTCGAGGTTCTTCGCGTCATTGGCCAGCAGCTTTTCAACCGCTTGCATCTGTGCGTTGGCAGAGGCCAGCAACAGTGCCTGGCTCGCGACGTCGCCGGTCAGGGTCAGGTACGCCGCCTCAAAGCGATGTTTTTGCAGCTCGGTGAACGCTTGCTGCTGTTCCACCAGCCGCTTGTTACCGCCAAAAGCGTCCAGGTCGAAGCCGACCCGCGGCCCGATTGCGTAGAAGTTGGAAACCGAGGCCTCGGGGGCATTGTGGGTGCGTTGGCGACCGGCCTGCGCCGCAAAATCGACTTGCGGATACAAGGCGCCCTCCGCCGCCGCGACCGAGGACGCCGCTTGCCGAATCGTTGCATCCGCCGCCACCAGCTCAAGATTGCCGTCGATGGCGCGCCGCACCAGCGCATCGAGCTTGGGCGAACGGAACGCCGTCCACCAATCACCGTAGAGCTTTTTGCCAAGGACAATCTGCCGGGCCAGTCGCTGCTCGGCCTGCTGGTCATAGTGCTGCGACTCGCTCGGCGCCGGGGTTTTAAAGTCCGGGCCAACGGTGCAGGCGGAGAGGAACACCAGGAACGACATCGCCGCGACCAGATGTCTGTTGCTGAAAAGCGCATGAGTTTTCATTGGGCAGACTCCACGACAAGTTAGAAGGTCGGAACCGGTTTGCGAAGAAACAGAACCAGCGGGCTCACCACCAGCATGGCCACCATCAAAATCTTGAACTGGTCGATGACCGCGATAAACGCCGCCTGACCGGTGATCATTTCGTTGAGCCCGCCCAGTGCCTGCTGGGACATCCCATGGGCTTGGCCGCGATATGGCGTGATGTGGCTGGCCAGCGCCAAGTGCATCGCCTGGGTGTTGTTGAAGAAGAATGTCTGCACCACCGCCACGCCAATCGTGCTGCCGTAGACACGGGTCAGATTGAAGAAACCGCTGCCTTCGGGGCGCAGCCTGGGGTCGAGTGTGTTGAACGCCACCTTGCTGATCGCCGGCATCAGCACACCGAGGCCGACACCCTGGATCGCACCCGCCATCGCCACCGGCGGCCAGTCCATCAACGGCGAATAGCCGAGCATCAGCCCGTTGCCATACACCACCAGCGCGATGCCCGCCGCCACGAAGAATCGTTGGTCGAGGTGTGCGGGAACACGGCCCATCAGCAGGAAGGCCCCAACCAGTCCCACGCCGCGCGGGATCGTCAGGCAGCCGGTCAGTACTGGCGGGTAGCCGAGAATCTCGTCGAGCATCGGCGACGTCAGCGCCATGGTCGACAGCAGCACGAAACCGAGGGCGAAAAAGATGATCGTCGAGCACACGAAGGTGCGGTCCCGGAACAATCCCTTGTTGAGAAAGTGGGTGTTCGCGGTCAGTACGTGCACGACGAACAGGTACAGCCCGAGTGCCGCCGCCACCGCTTCCAGCCAGATTTCGGGCGAGGCAAACCAGTCCAGGCGCTCACCGCGATCGAGGAACATTTGCAGGCCGATCATGCCCAGGGTGAAGGTGCCGACGCCGAAGAAATCCAACGTTGGACGTTGCTCGGCTTTCTTCTTGGCCAGCAACAGCGTCACCACCAGAAAGATCCACGCCGACAACGGAACACTGACGTAGAACAGCGAACGCCAGCCGTGATACTCGCTGAGCCAACCGCCGATGCTCGGGCCGGTGGCGATGCCCAACAGCACGATGGCGGTGAACACCGTGGCGAATTTCGCCCGCCGCGCTGCGGGCAATGTCTCCAGGGCAATCGCCATCGACAGCGGTGCCAGTACGCCACTCGCCACGCCTTGAACCATCCGTGCGCCAACGAACTCCAGCGAGGTGGTCGCCGCTGTGGCGAGCAGCAAGCCGAGGACAAAAATCGCCAACGCGGCCTGGTACACACGCTTCAAGCCAAAGCGCCCGGCGAGCCACTGCGCAACCGGCAAGGTAATGGCGCTGGCAGCGAGGTACGCGGTGAATATCCAGCCGGCCTGGTCGTCGGTCATCGACAGGCTGGCCTGAATAAACCGCAGCGCCGAGTTCGGCAGCGGCAGGTTCGCCGACTGCATATAGATCGCCAACAGCGCGGCGAACCTTAAGATTCCCGTGTTCATCAGCCATCACCCCGCCGTCAGCAACGATTTGAGCGGATACCACCAAGGCGTGCGAAACCCGGTATCGACCTTGACCGTAGCGCTGGTGCCGGAGAACAGCGGCAGCGCCGGATCCACCTCATCGAGTTCCAGTCGCACCGGTACGCGCTGAACGACCTTGACCCAGTTGCCGGTCGCGTTTTCCGGCGGCAGCAAGGCGAAGTCCGCGCCGGCGCCGGGGCTCATGCTGGTGACGTGGGCTTTGAACAGGTGATCCGGGTAAGTATCGATACGGATCGTGGCTTCCTGGCCGGGGCGCATGTGCGTCACCTCCGTTTCGCGGAAATTGGCCTCGACCCAGACCTGACGGTCGGACAGCAGCGCAAAGGCTGGCGCGCCGTTGTTGACGTAGTTGCCCACCTGCAAATCGTCGACCTTGGCAACGATGCCATCGTCCGGCGCATACACCGTGGCGTAGGAAAGGTAGAGCTGTGCTTCGTCGAGCTGCGCCCTGGCTTCATGCACCGTCGGGTGGTTGTCGGCATCGATGTTGGGATCACCGTTCAGCGCGACGACGGTACTGGCGATTTGTTGTTCGATCGACGCGATGCGTTGCCGGGACACTTTGAGGTCGGTGTCGGCGCGCTCGTAAATGGCCCGAGAGACGAACTCGGTCGCGACCAGCGCTTTCTTGCGGGCAAATTCCTTTTGGTCGAAATCCGCCGACTCTTTGGCCGATTGCAGCTCAGCCTGTTGCTGGCGGTAACTGGCCTTGAGTCCATCGATGCGCAGCCGCGCCATGCTCAGCTGTGCCTGGGCACGGTCAACCGCGATCTGCAGGGGTTTCGGGTCGATCCGAAACAGCACCTGGCCCTTGCGAACCGACTGGTTGTCCTCGACCGCGATGTCCACCACTTGCCCGGAAATTCGCGCATTGATCGAGGCCTTGGCCACCCGGGCATAAGCGTTGTCAGTCGAAACAAAGGACTCGCCCGCGACGTAATGGGCATAGCCGACGGCGGCGAAAATGACCGGCACACCGATTATCAGCCAAGGTCGCAGTTTCTCTTTGAGCGGCTTGCTGATGGGCGCGTCCGGCCCTGGATGCTCGACGGCGGGTGACGCTGAGAGATCGAACTGTTTGGTCATGATCGAATACACCTGTAACCGGGAAATTGGGGACAGCATCCACATCAACAGCCATACCGTGCGCGGCCGGGAGGATCGCTCCACCGCGCCTGTTTCGTCGCCGCAACACCCTGTTCGAGCTCCGCTTCAACAAACCTTCAAGCCAAGGAATTTTTGGTTCCTTATTTTTGTGCGATGATGTAAGAATATCGGCGAGCCCATCATTCATCAAGAGTTTTATACGACATGGCACAAAAAAAGATCACTGAGGGAAAAGGTCGCGGCCGCCCTCGCGCATATGACCCGCAGACTGCGCTGCAACAGGCGCTCGGGGTGTTCTGGAATACCGGTTATTCCGGCGCGTCCCTGGACAGCATCGCCACGGCGGCGGGCATGAATCGCCCCAGCCTCTATGCCGCGTTCGGCGACAAGCACGCGCTGTACATCAAGGCGCTCGAGCAATATTGGGAATTTGCCGCCGCCGACATGCACGAGGCGCTGACAGACACCTCACTCACCTTGCGCGAAGCGTTGATGCGCTTTTATGAGGGTCAGTTATCGATCTACTTTTCCGGCGAGGGCCAACCGCGAGGCTGTTTTGCGATTGGCACGGCCACCACCGAAGCGGTCGAGGATCAGGAAATACGCGATGTGCTGTCCGATCGGCTGAGCCGGCTGGATGCCGATCTTGAGGCGCGTCTGCAAACGGCAGTCACTGCCGGCGAATTGAAAGCCGATGCCGACCCGGCGGCCCTGGCGGTCCTCGCGTCATCCCTGCTGCACAGCATTTCGATACGCGCGCGAGCGGGCAAATCCCGGGCTGAATTGACGGAACTGGCGCGCAATGCGGTCAGCGTCATGTGCGGATGAGGGGCTTTTAAGGTGGGACTCGAAGACATTCTGGCCGAGCAACTCGCCGTGATTTTCTGCGGCATCAATCCGGGGATGATGGCGGCGGCCCAGGGTCATCATTTTGCCGGCCGGAGTAATCGCTTCTGGCGCACGCTGCATCTCGCCGGTTTTACTCCGCAGGAAGTGCGCCCGGAAAATGATCGGACGATCTTGCAGTATCAGTGTGGATTAACCGCCGTGGTTGACCGCCCCACGGCGCGCGCCGATCAACTGTCATTAAAGGAATTCAGCGCTGTCGCCGCGGACTTCGAACAGAAGATCACGCGTTATGCACCGCGCTTCGTGGCGTTTCTCGGCAAGGCCGCGTATGGCGCGTTAACTGGCCAACGGGAGATTGCTTGGGGGTTGCAGCCCAAGACCTTTGGCGGCGCGGCGGTGTGGATTCTGCCGAATCCGAGTGGACGAAACCTGGCGTTCGCCCTGGATCAACTGGTGGACGCATACCGCCAGCTGTATTTAGCCGCGATCAATGAAGCAAGACTCCGGTAGCATTGCCCTCAAGGATCAATCCCCCTCAAGGAAGCTTCAATGCTGTTCACCCAACGCTCGACCCACACCCCGCTTCTGCTGTGCCTGGCGATCTTCATCACGTTCTGGCTGGTGCAGCTCAACGCGTTCAACATCATCGTCTGGAGCTACAACTTCTGCCATTTCCTGTACGGCTTGTGCGCCGCACTGCTGTTGGGCTACGTGACGATTCCGACGCGGTTTTTCAAGCAGTCCCTGCGAGACAATTTCCATGCGCTGAAAACCGGCATCCCGTGGAGTCCCTGGGGCGGATTGATCATCGTGGTGTTCCTCTCGGCGTACAACGAGATGTACGTTGACCCGCGTGAGAACGGCATCCCGTTCAGCGCCGCCTACCAGAACTTTGTCGCCGATATGTTGGGCCTCGCGCTGTGCCTGATCCTCAGTCACTTCACCTTCCGCGACCGCCTGGGCAACACGCGAACGGACTATTCGACTGGCTCTGAAGTGAGCTCGATTCGCCCCGCGTGATCAATGCTGGCTCATCAAGCCATGCATCACCCCGAACCGTAACCCCGGCTCGGACGGTGTCATGTGCGAGATGCCAAACACCTTGAACGCCGCCAGCATGACCACCAGGCCGCCGGGCAAGATGCTCAGTCGATGGGGTTGCAGCCCGGCCAGCTTGAGTTGTTTGACGTGCCCGACTTCGAGCAGGCGCAATGACAGGCGCAGCAACCCGCCGTAGGTGATGCCGCTCTGGTCATCGTCGTTCAAGCCGTTGGCCTTGAGCACTTTGGCCAGCATCCGCGCGGTGCCGGACGAGCCGATGGTCTGCTGCCACCCCAATGCGCGATAACGCCGGGCGACTTTTTCGAATTGCAGCGAGGCCACGCGTTCGGCCTCCAGCAGAGCCTGGGCGGTGATGCGACCGCCATGAAAGTAGCGCGAGCCGAAGGTGCCGCTGCCGATGGCAATGCTCTCGGTGATCAGTGGCTGAGTGCCCCGGCCCAGAATCAACTCAGTGGAGCCGCCGCCAATGTCCACCACCAGCCGCTGACTCTCTGCACCCGGCAGCGTGTGGGCCACACCGGCGTACACCAGTTGTGCCTCTTCCTGCCCGGTGATCACGTCAATCCGAAACCCCAGGTGCCGCTCGGCGCTGGCCAGGAACAGCTGCGCATTATCGGCTTCGCGCACCGCGCTGGTGGCCACGGCCCGTACCCGGCACGACTCAAAGCCACGCAGCTTCTTGCCAAATCGCGCGAGCGCCTGCCAACCGCGATCCAGCGCCAGCTCATCGAGCGCCCCACCCTGGAATCCCTCGGCCAGCCGCACCGGTTCACGCAGGGTTTTCACTTCCTGGATGACGAACCGCTGGTTCCGTTTGACCGACTGGCCAATCATCATGCGAAACGCATTCGACCCCAGGTCAATGGCCGCAAACAGAGAGGCGTCACCTTTCATGGTAGGAATTCCTGGCAGATTCATCGGCCCGCCATCGGAGCCTGGAAGACGGTTTGTGAAGAGCTTGCCATGGCCTAGGTGACACGAAGATGACAGCGCCTGCGCAAAGTCCTACGGCTGTTTCGTCACGACTTCGTCATATCTCCCGGAATACCATCGCCCACGCCATCTTCCACGGGAGCGTCCCACCATGCTTGCGAACAACGACACCCTGATACAGCGAATCCACCGCGAGCTGCTCGATCACAGCGACGAAGAGCTGGAACTGGAACTGCTGGAGGACGGCCACAACCTCGATGAGCTGTTTGACGGTCACGTCGACGAAGGTAGCGAAAAGGAAGAGAGACGCCGCTATTTCAGCGAATTGTTCCGCCTGCAAGGCGAGCTGGTGAAGCTGCAAAGCTGGGTGGTCAAGACCGGGGCCAAGGTGGTGATTCTGTTCGAAGGCCGCGATGCCGCCGGCAAGGGCGGTGTGATCAAGCGCATCACCCAGCGCCTCAACCCTCGGGTCTGCCGCGTCGCCGCCCTGCCCGCCCCGAATGATCGCGAACAAACCCAGTGGTACTTTCAGCGCTACGTCTCGCACCTGCCGGCAGCCGGCGAAATCGTGCTGTTCGACCGCAGCTGGTACAACCGCGCCGGGGTCGAAAAAGTCATGGGGTTTTGCAATGACGATCAGTACGAAGAGTTTTTCCGCACGGTGCCGGAGTTCGAACGGATGCTCGCCCGTTCCGGCATTCAGTTGATCAAATACTGGTTTTCGATTTCCGACCAGGAACAGAACCTGCGCTTTCTCAGCCGCATCCACGACCCGCTCAAGCAATGGAAACTCAGCCCCATGGACCTGGAGTCCCGCCGGCGCTGGGAAGCCTATACCAAGGCCAAGGAGATCATGCTTGAACGCACCCACATCAGCGAGGCGCCGTGGTGGGTGGTGCAAGCCGACGACAAGAAAAAGGCCCGTCTCAACTGCATCAACCACCTGCTTGGGCAAATGCCCTATGAAGAGGTCGAACAGCCGACGATCCAACTGCCGCAACGGGTGCGCCAGGAAGATTACTCGCGCAACCCGACGCCACCGGAACTGATCGTGCCGCAAGTCTATTAAACGTCATCATTCTGTAACCTGAGGGCGTCAATACTCAGGTCATACACCGCGTGCTTTTTTTATGGCTGCCTTAACCGGCGGCTTTTTTTTGCCTGTTGTTCAGGGTGCCGGATAGCCTTCAACCTGATCCGGCCAAGAGGTCAGCACTTCGAAGCCGTCATCCGTCACCGCCACCATGTGCTCCCACTGCGCCGACAGCGACAGATCCTTGGTCACCACCGTCCAGGCGTCCGCCAGGGTTTTCACGTGGCGTTTGCCGGCGTTGAGCATCGGTTCGATGGTGAAGATCATCCCGGTTTTGAGCTTCAGGCCCTGGCCCGGATAGCCGTAGTGCAAGACCTGCGGTTCATCGTGGTAGACCTTGCCGATGCCATGCCCGCAGTACTCGCGCACCACGCTGTAACCGTCGCGCTCGGCGACACTCTGGATCGCGTGGCCGATGTCGCCCAGGGTCGCGCCGGGGCGCACCACGCGGATGCCGGCACACATCGCTTCATAGGTGGTCTGCACCAGGCGGCGCGCCTCCGGGCTCGGTTCGCCGACGAAGTACATGCGGCTGGTGTCGCCGTACCAGCCATCCTTGACCACGGCAATGTCGATGTTGACGATGTCGCCGTCCTTCAGCACCTGAGGCGACGGGATGCCGTGACACACCACTTCGTTGACCGAGGCACACACGGTTTTCGGAAAACCGTGATAGCCGACGTTGCCGGGAATGGCTTTTTGCACGTTGACGATGTAGTCGTGACACATCCGGTCGATGTCGTCGGTGGTGACCCCCGCCTTGATGTGCGGCGTGATCATCGCCAGCACTTCGGCCGCGAGTTTGCCGGCGATGCCGGACTGGGCGATTTGTGCCGGGGAATTGATCGGGACGCCTGCTTTCACTGCACGGTTCATTGCACGGCTCCGGCGACGGCGGGCGACGCTTCGGCGAGTGCGCATACCTGTTGCAAATCGAGGCCGCCGGCTTGTTCGGCACGGATCAGCAAACGGCAGATGGCGTTGTGGTCCAGATCGGGATGCAGCTCGGCGAGCATCCCGATGCGCATCCAGTGTTCGGCCTGAGCGTTGATCGAGCGGCTCAGCGCATTGCTGGCGACGCGCAGATTCTCATGCATGTCTTCTGAAATTTTGACGATTCCCACAAATCCACCCGATATGAAATGCATATGAAACGTATACTACTTGACTCCATACGGATGTCGCAAACCCCGATTAGCGTTTTTCTGTCCTGCGGCGCTTTCGCTTGGGCACAATCGATCTAAAACGCCCGCGCCGGGCATCAGGTGATGGGCTATTCTGAAGTGGTAGGTGAAGACGCAGACTGATGCGCAAGAGGATAGCGAGAACGCGTGGGGCGCGCTCCGAAGGGTACACGGTTAGAAAGATCTCCGCGCTGAGATCCAGCCCTTATGCCGTGTGAGGCAGTGACGCACAAAACGTTGCTGTGAGAGGCCTGATAAATCTCGTAAGCCGGAGACCAGCACCGGCCACCTACTCACATTCCAAAGCCCGCCTTGTGCGGGCTTTTTCATGGCGTATCGATCCTGGCCTTGATGGCATGCCCCGCCAAACGCCACAGACTTAAAAGCCCGGCTGAACCGGGCTTTTTCACGTTTCAAGCACCCTCGCCAAGCGGCGAGGCACTGTGCTTACTGAACGTTGTTCAGCTTGATCACATCACCCGAAACCTTGGTGGTGTAACCGGTCAGGACGTAGGCCCAGAACCAGTTTTCCTGCACCTGGGTGTTGATCATGGCGTCGCCGCCCTTGGCCTTGATCGCCGCGTCTTGTGCGCGAACGAAACGGTTGTTCTGCTTGATCGGGATGCAACCGAGCAACAGCATGCCAGTGGCGGTCGCTTCGCTGTGGCCCAGGACAGTGTATTGGCTGCTGTCATAGTGCTGGGTCTTCATCGCGGTGCCGGTGCAACCTGCCAAAACCAGACCGAACAAAACAACGGCAACCACTTTACTGAGGTAATTCACGGTGTAACTCCATTAGAAGAAGCCGGGATCCGTCTCCCGAGCGGCGCATACTCTAACGGACGTAGTGGCAAATTGGTATCGCCGCTGCAACTTCCCTTTCAAATGGCTGACTGGACCACACCTCGCTCCTCCAGCAAACGCACAAACATGGTCAGGCTTTGCGACACCGTGCCGCGACGCCACACCAGCCAGGTGCGCAAATAACGGAAGGATTCCGACAGCGGCCAGATACTCACGGTGGTGCAGCCGGGCATGCTGTCGAGCATGCTGCGGGGCATCAGCGCCAGCCCGGCCCCGGCGCTGACGCAGGCGAGCATGCCGTGATAGGACTCCATCTCGAAGATCTTGCCGGGCACCGAGGCATCCTGGTTGAACCAGCTTTCGAAGTGGTGGCGGTACGAACAATTGGAGCGAAACGCATAGATGTTTTCGCCGTTGACGTCCCGCGCGCGGTGGATCGGCGCATGGTTGAGCGGTGCGATCACCACCATCTCTTCCTCGAACGCCGGCACGCCTTCCAGCGCCGGGTGCAGCACCGGGCCATCGACGAATGCGGCGGCCAATCGCCCCGAAAGCACACCGTCGATCATGGTCCCCGAAGGACCAGTGGACAGGTCCAGCTCAACCTTGGCGTGCTTCTGGTTGTAGGCGGCCAACAGCTCGGGAATCCGCACCGCCGCCGTGCTCTCCAGCGAACCCAGCGGGAAAGACCCTTGCGGCTCTTCACCGGCCACCGTGGCCCGGGCTTCCTGAACCAGGTCGAGGATGCGCCGGGCATAGTCGAGAAAACTCCAGCCGGCCGGCGACAGGCGCAAGCGGCTTTTCTCGCGGATAAACAGGTCAACCCCCAGATCCTGCTCCAGTTGCTTGATCCGCGTGGTCAGGTTCGACGGCACCCGGTGGATGTGCTGGGCGGCCGCGCTGATGCTGCCGTGTTCGGCGACGGCCTTGAAAATTTCGAGCTGGACCAGATCCAAGTCATTCTCCAAACGTGAACGTTGCGCTCAGTATTATTCAGTTTCCAGAAAACTACCACCGCCGTAACCTGAGCGCATCCCCACCCAGCAGGACGGTGCCATGACCCAGGTTTCCAGTCACACTCATGCGATTTCGATCAACCCCGCCACGGGCGAGCAGATCGGTCACTACCCTTTCGAATCCGCCGCGGCACTGGACGCCGCCCTTGCCCGCGCCGCCGCCGGGTTCAAGGCCTGGCGCCGCACGCCGGTCGAACAGCGCGCGCAATCGCTGATCGCCCTGGCTCAAGCCCTGCGCGATGACGCGCAAAACCTGGCACACATGATCACCCTGGAAATGGGCAAGCCCACCACCCAGGCCCGGGGTGAAATCGAAAAATGTGCGCAATTGTGCGAGTGGTACGCCGAACACGGCCCCGCCATGCTCAGTGCCGAGCCGACGCTGGTTGAAGGTGGCAAGGCGCGCATTGAATACCGTCCGCTGGGGCCGATTCTGGCCGTGATGCCGTGGAACTTCCCGATCTGGCAGGTGCTGCGTGGCGCCGTTCCAGCGCTGATCGCCGGCAACACCTACGTGCTGAAACACGCGCCCAACGTCATGGGTAGCGCTTATCTGCTGCGCGACGCGTTCCAACGCGCCGGTTTCGCCGACGGTGTGTTCGAAGTGATCAATGTCACGCCGGAGGGTGTTTCCACCGCCATCAAAGATCCACGCATCGCCGCCGTCACCCTCACCGGCAGCGTGCGCGCCGGCATGGCCATCGGCGCCCAGGCCGGTGCCGCCCTGAAGAAGTGTGTGCTGGAACTGGGCGGTTCCGATCCGTTTATTGTGCTCAACGACGCCGACCTCGACGACGCCGTCAAAGCCGCCGTGATTGGCCGCTACCAGAACACCGGGCAAGTCTGCGCGGCAGCCAAGCGCTTGATCGTCGAGCAAGGCGTTGTCGAAGAATTCACCCGCAAGTTTGTCGAGGCGACGCGCCAACTGGTGGTCGGCGATCCGCAGTCCAGCGCCACTTACATCGGCCCCATGGCCCGTTTTGATCTGCGCGATGAGCTGGACCAGCAAGTCCGCGACACCCTGGAAGAAGGCGCGACCTTGCTGCTGGGCGGCCAAAAGGCTGAAGGCCCTGGCAACTTTTATGAGCCGACCGTGTTCAGTAACGTCACCGACCAGATGACCTCGTTCAAACAGGAACTGTTTGGCCCGGTCGCCTCGATCATTACCGCCCGGGATGCCGAGCATGCCGTGGCGCTGGCCAATGACAGCGAGTTCGGCCTGGCGTCGACGATCTACACGCGCAATCTCGATCTCGCCAAACAGATGACCGACGAACTGGAAACCGGCGGCGTGTTCATCAATGGCTACTGCGCCAGTGACCCGCGCGTCACCTTCGGCGGCGTGAAGAAAAGCGGCTTTGGCCGTGAGCTGTCGCACTTCGGTGTGCGGGAGTTCTGCAACGCGCAGACGGTGTGGCTGGATCGCCGCTGATTGCACCGACATATCTGGGAGCGTTTAGCTCCCGGGTTTAATTCAGGTTGGCGGATTGCCCGGCCCTGGTCGAACAAACCATTGCCCGGTAATCCGCCCACCCCAGTGCTCCCCTTCCTGCTCCTGCTCCAACGTGAACCCCACGTCTTCATACAGCTTGCGCGCCGCATCCAGACCTTTGAACGTCCACAGCCGCGTTGCCGTAAAACCGCATTCGTCACAAAACCGCATGGCTTCAGCCAGCAAGCGCTTCCCGGCGCCTTGGCCCCGCGCGCTGTCATCCAGAATGAAACAACGCAGCACCGCGCCCCCCTCTTCGCCTTCACCATCGATGGCAATCGAACCGACGATGCGTTCGCCGTCCAGCGCCGCCCACACCTCATTGCGCGGGTTGTGCAGACGCCCCATCAATTCGGCCATGTCGGAGGCGACCAGGCTTTCGAACGGCTGACCGAAGTTCGCGACTTTGGCGTAGTAGCAGGCATGCATTTCGACGATGCGGCCGATGATGCCGGGACGGTAGCCCCGAGCAATCTGCAACGTCACCTTGGGCGGTTCGGTGCCCAGGCGTTGGGATTGCAGGGCTACAGCGTAATGGCCCAGGCCTTCACTGACGGCCTGTTGTTGCGCCGGGCTCAAGTGCGTCATGGCGGCACCGACCCGTTGGTTGGCGAAGGCCTCCACCGCGCGCAAGGTCTGGCGGCCCTGGTCCGTGAGTTGCAGTTTTTTCGAACGTGCGTCCTGCTCATTCGGCACTTCTTCGATCTCGCCGGCCTCGATGAGCTTGCGCACCATGCGGCTGACGCTGGATTTTTCCAGGCCGAGCAGCGCCACCAGTTCCACGGCGGTCAGCGATTCGCGGTTGCCCAGTTCCACGAGGGTGTGCACGGAGGACGGCGGATAGTCGGTCGCCGCCAGGGTCGCCTGCATAAAACCCAACTCTCGCACCATCAGGCGCGACGCCGAACGAACGTGGTGGATCAGGTTGGAATCGGTCACGGCGCACACCTCCTGGGAAACAGTTATTTAGTTGTATCGCACAACAAAATATCCGTCAATCGAGGCGAGCGGTGTGATGACCGTCCGTAACCCTGCCCAAGGGCGCCCTGCGGCTTAACTATCCTTAACCACACAGAGCAATCCGGAGCCGGGATCTTGATAAGGAGCAGCCACTTCAACCGAGTACCCCATCATGAAAATGCTACTGACGGTCGAGTTCCCACCTGAACCTTTCAACACGCTGGTGCGCGCCGGCAAAGTCGGTGAAATCATCGGGCGCGTGCTGGAAAGCCTTAAACCCGAAACGGTCTACTTCACTGAACAGGACGGCAAGCGCGGCGGGATTTTGCTGATCGACGTGCAGGATGCCTCCGACATCCCGCGTTTCTCCGAACCGTTCTTTCTCAACTTCCAGGCCAGCTGCAAATTCCGCATCGCCATGAGCCCGCAGGATCTGCAAAAGGCCGGTCTGGAGGCGCTCGGCAAAACCTGGGGCTGATCAGGCCCGGCGTCCGCGACTGGCCAATGCAATGGCGAGCGCGACGACCATCAGCGCGGCGGCCACCGCAAACGTCATCCGCAGACCGGCAGCGACGGCTTCGGGGGCGGCCGTCGTCAGGTCGGTCGTCGCCGAAGCGAAGGCAAACACGGCACCGATCACCGAGGCACCGGTGATCAACCCGAGATTGCGCGACAAGCTGAGCAGGCCGGACATCACGCCGCGCTGCTCCGACGGTACGTCCAGCATCACCACGGTGTTGTTGGCGGCCTGGAACAGCTGATAACCCGGGGTCAGGATGACGATGGCCGTCACGTAGCCTGCCAGACCGAACCACGCCGGCAACACGGACAGCGCAATTGAACCCGCCGCCATGGCGACCAGCCCGAGGATGACCATGCCCGACGCGCCGAACCGGTCAACCACCCGCCCCGCCGGCAAGCCACTCAACGCGGAGATGACCGGACCGATCGACATCACCACACCGACCACGGCCAGGTTGAGTCCAAGCCCACGGGAAAGGTAGAACGGCCCGACCACCAGCGTTGCCATCATCACCGTCGACACCAACACGTTGGTGGCGAGGCTCCCGCTCAGCGATGCATCGCGGAACATCGCCAAACGGATCAACGGCGAATCCACCGTCGACTCGACGAACACGAAGAGGCCGGTGCCCAAAACAGCCCCGCACAGCAGCGCCACATTGAGCACACCAAAACTGCCCCGGCCCAAGGTCATGGCGAGGGAATAGGCAGCCAGCGTCAACGCCAGCAGCAACGTGCCCACAGGGTCGAAACCACCACGCTTCGGCTCTCGACAATCGGCTGGCAGATACAGCCAGGCGAGCGAGAACGTCAGAATCCCCAGCGGCACGTTGATCAGGAAAATCGCCTGCCAGCCGAACCCGGCAATCAGCACGCCGCCCAGGGATGGACCAAGCGCGGTGCCAATCGCCGACATCGTCCCCAGCAAGCCCATGGCACTACCGGTCCTTTCCTTCGGCACCACCTCACCGATAAACGCCATGGACAGCGCCATCATGATCGCCGCGCCAAGGCCCTGCACCGCCCTGGCGCCAATCAGCAGCCAGAGCGACGGCGCCAGGCCGCACGCGGCGCAAGCCAGGGTGAACAGCACTATGCCCGTCAGCAGCAAGCGGCGACGGCCGATACGGTCGCCGAGCCGTCCAACGCTGACGATCAAGGTGGTGATGGCGAGCAGATAGGCGAGGACGATCCACTGCACGGCCTGAAAGGACGCGCCGAACACTTCGGCTAACGCCGGCAAACCAACATTGGCGATGCTGGTGCCCAGCGATGACAACAGCATCGACAACGACAGGCTGGCGAGCACCCAACGCACCGAAGGTGTCCGTTGTGCACTGGCGGCGAGGGTCTGATCGGGGTGGGTCATGAAGGTGAGCTCCTTGGCTGGATGTCCACAGCGTACGGCCCGTCCTGACAAGGCGGAAGACGCACCGTTTGCACATTACTTGTGCACCAGACGCCATATCCCGTGCTAACGTCGCCACATGTCGATGCCCGATCTCAACTTGCTTATCACCCTGGATGTTCTGCTCGCAGAAGGCAGCGTCACGCGCGCCGCCAAGCGACTGCGGCTAAGCCCGTCGGCGATGAGCCGGGCGCTGGCGCGCTTGCGTGAAACCACCGGCGATCCGCTGCTGGTCCGGGCCGGCCGCGGTCTCGTGCCCACGCCCCGCGCGCTCGAATTGCGCGAACGGGTCAGTCAACTGGTGCAAGACGCCGAAGCGATCCTGCGCCCCGTCGAGCAGCTCAATCTGCAGCAATTGGTGCGCACCTTCACCGTGCGCACCAGTGACGGTTTTGTGGAGACGTTCGGCCCGGACCTGCTGGCTCGCATCAGCGAAGAAGCGCCGCGGGTGCGGTTGCTGTTCGTGCAGAAACCGAACAAGGACAGCACACCCTTGCGCGATGGGACGGTGGACATGGAAACCGGCGTGGTCGGAACGTCGATGGCGCCGGAGCTGCGAGCGCAGGCGTTGTTCCGCGACCGTTTTATTGGCGTGGTACGCCTGGAGCATCCGCTAAGCCAGGGCGACATGACCCCGGCCCGGTATGCGGCTGGCCGGCACATCGGCGTGTCGCGACGGGGCCCGGAGAAAGGGCCGACGGCGATTGATGACGCCTTGGCTGCGCTCGGGCTGGAGCGCGAGATTGTCACCGTCGTCGGCGGTTTCTCTACCGCACTGGCGCTGGTTCGCTCCTGCGACCTGATCGCCAGCGTGCCGGAACGCCATACCGCCAGCCTGCGTGCCGGCCTGCACAGTTTCGCCCTTCCGGTTGCCATCCCGCCGATCACCGTGTCCCTGCTCTGGCACCCCCGGCTCGATGCCGACCCGGCGCATCGCTGGTTGCGGGGGTGTATTCGGGAGGTGTGTGCCGAGCCGCTGTTGTAGCCCGGAACACAGCTTCTGTGGCGAGCGGCTTTTGTGGTGAGCGGCTTTTGTGGCGAGGGGGCTTGCCCCCGTTCGGCTGCGAAGCAGTCGACTCGGTTAGCCTGAAAAATAGTAAGGAGCCGCTTCGCGACCCAACGGGGGCAAGCCCCCTCGCCACAAAAGGCTCCCTTGGCCACAAACACATTCCTTGACCACAAAAGTCGTCCCCAGCCTGCAAAAAACAGCTCCTCCCGCACGTCTTTATAAGATCTTTATCCCCCCGCCCCCAATCCTGATAACAACTTACCAGCCATCCCTCTAGGCTTTTCCTCAATGCAGGAGGAAACGCCATGGACTTTATCTTTGTGGTACTCGGTGCGCTGCTTTTCGTCAGCCTGATCGGTCTGGCCCGTGGCTGCGCGGCGCTCAACAGGAGGCGGTCATGACCGGTTTCTATCTGTTCGGCGGCATCATCGCGGCCGGGTTGCTGGTGTACCTGGTCGCCGCGCTGTTCTTTCCGGAGGACTTCCTATGACCACGCAAGCCTGGATCCTCCTCGGGGCTTTTTTGCTGGTGCTGGGTCTGTTGGCCTGGCCCCTCGGACGCTGGCTGACCACGGTGATGGAGGGTCGGTTTGCCCTCGGCGCGCGGATTGAATCGCCGCTGTATCGCCTGGCCGGGGTCACGCCCGAAGCGCAGATGAGCTGGCTGCAATACGCCCTGGCCCTGATCCTGTTCAACGCCCTGGGATTGCTGGTTGTTTACGCGCTGCAACGCTTGCAAGGCGTGCTGCCGTTCAACCCCCAAGGCTTCGGCGCCGTGACGCCAGACTCTTCGTTCAACACCGCCGCCAGTTTCGTCACCAACACCGACTGGCAAGGTTATGGCGGCGAATCGACGATGAGCTACCTGACCCAAATGCTCGCGCTGACCGTGCAGAACTTCCTCTCCGCCGCCACCGGCATCGTCGTGGCGGTGGCGCTGATTCGCGGCTTCGCCCGCCACAGCGCCAACAGCATTGGCAATGCCTGGGCTGACCTGACCCGCATCACATTGTGGGTGCTGCTGCCGCTGTCGCTGATCTTCGCGTTGTTCTTAGTCAGCCAAGGCGCGATCCAGAATCTTGACCCCTATAAGGACGTCTCGACGCTGGAAGTCATGCAGTACCAGGCGCCAGTACTCAACGACGCCGGCCAACCGAAACTCGACGCCCAGGGCAGCCCCGTCACCGTGGCTGCCAGCACCGACAAGCAAACCATCGCCATGGGCCCGGTCGCCTCGCAAGAAGCGATCAAGATACTCGGCACCAACGGCGGCGGCTTCTTCAATGCCAACTCGGCGCATCCGTTTGAGAACCCCACCGCGCTGACCAATTTCCTGCAACTGATCGCGATCTTCCTGATCCCGACCGCGCTGTGCTTCGTGTTCGGCCACATCGTCGGTGACATCCGCCAAGGCTGGGCGTTGCTGGCGACGATGACGATCATCTTCGTGGTCGCGGTGATCGCCGTCACCCACTACGAACAACTGGGCAATCCGCAGTTTTCCGCGCTGGGCATCGACACAGCGGCGGGCAATATGGAGGGCAAGGAACTGCGCTTCGGCATCAGCGCCTCCAGCCTGTTCGCCGCCGTGACCACCGCCGCGTCCTGTGGAGCGGTCAACGCCATGCACGACTCGTTTACGCCCTTGGGCGGTGCGGTGCCGCTGGTGCTGATGCAACTGGGTGAAGTGGTGTTCGGCGGCACCGGCTCGGGGCTGTACGGGATGTTGGTGTTCGCAATTCTCGCGGTGTTTATCGCCGGTTTGATGATTGGCCGCACACCTGAATATTTGGGCAAAAAGATCGAAGCCTACGAGATGAAAATGGTCGCCATCGCAATCCTGGTGACGCCCTTGCTGGTGCTGTTCGGCACCGCCATCGCGGTCATGGCCGAGGCCGGCCGGCTGGGGATCGCCAACCCGGGTGCCCACGGGTTTTCGGAAATCCTCTACGCCTTCTCCTCGGCCGCCAACAACAACGGCAGCGCCTTCGCCGGGTTGTCGGCCAACACGCCGTTCTACAACACGATGCTGGCGATCGTTGCCTGGTTTGGCCGCTTCGGCGTGATCGTCCCGGTGCTCGCCATCGCTGGCAGCCTGGCGGCGAAGAAACGCCTGGCGGTCACCGGCGGCACCATGCCGACCCACGGCATGTTGTTTGTGGCGCTGCTGATCGGCACGGTGTTGCTGGTCGGTTTGCTGAACTACGTGCCGGCGCTCGCGCTCGGGCCCGTCGTCGAACACCTCAACCTGATCAAGTGAGACCACGACCATGTCCCGCCAAGCGTTCTCCTTGTTCGACCCTAAACTCATTACCCCGGCCCTCGTCGAATCGGTGCGCAAACTCAGCCCCAGAATCCAGTGGCGCAACCCGGTGATGTTCGTCGTCTACATCGGCGCGATCATCACCAGCGCCCTGTGGGTCCAGGCCCTGCGCGGCCAGGGCGAGGCCAGCAGCGGATTTATCCTGGCGATTGCCCTGTGGCTGTGGTTCACCGTGCTGTTCGCCAACTTTGCCGAAGCCCTGGCCGAGGGCCGGAGCAAGGCCCAAGCGGCCTCGTTGCGCGACCTGAAAAAGGAAACCTGGGCCAAAAAGCTGCGCGAGCCGCACTACGGCGCCGAGTGGCAATTGGCGCAATCGAGCGGCTTGTGCAAAGGCGATGTGGTGGTGGTCGAGGCCGGCGACCTCGGCGACTCGATCATCCCCGCCGACGGCGAAGTGATCGAAGGCGCGGCCTCGGTGGACGAGTCGGCGATCACCGGTGAGTCGGCGCCGGTGATTCGTGAATGTGGCGGCGACTTTTCGGCCGTGACCGGCGGCACCCGGGTGCTGTCGGACTGGATCGTCGTGCGCGTCACCACCAACCCCGGCGAAACCTTCGTTGACCGCATGATCGCCATGGTCGAGAACGCCAAACGGCAAAAGACCCCGAATGAAATCGCCCTCTCCATCCTCTTGGTGGCGCTGACCATCGTCTTCCTTGGCGTGACCGTGACGCTGCTGCCCTTCTCCCTGTTCGGGGTCTCGGTGGCCCAGGCCGGGACGCCGGTGTCCATCACCGTGCTGATCTCGCTGCTGGTGTGCCTGATCCCCACCACCATCGCCGGCCTGCTGTCGGCGGTCGGCGTGGCGGGCATGAGCCGCATGATGGAAGCCAATGTCATCGCCACCTCCGGCCGCGCCGTGGAAGCGGCCGGTGACGTGGACGTTCTGCTACTCGACAAGACCGGCACCATCACCCTCGGCAACCGCCACGCCTCGGCGTTTTTGCCGGCGCCGGGGATCAAGGAAGCGGATCTGGTGGATGTAGCGCAACTCGCCTCCCTCGCCGACGAAACCCCCGAAGGCCGCAGCATCGTGGTGCTGGCTAAACAACGCTTCAACCTGCGCGAACGGGACATCGGCGCACTCGACGCCCACTTCGTGCACTTCTCCGCCCAGACCCGCATGAGCGGCGTCGACATGGGCACGCGCCAACTGCGCAAAGGCGCCGGTGAAGCGATCCTGCGCCATGTGCAAAGTCTCGGCGGCCATTTCCCCGACGCCGTGCAAACCATCGTCGAAGACGTCGCGCGCCGGGGCAGCACACCGCTGGTGGTAGCTGATGGCGCCAAAGTGCTGGGCGTGATCGAGCTCAAGGACATCGTCAAGGGCGGGATCAAGGAACGTTTCGTCGAACTGCGCCGCATGGGGATCAAGACCGTGATGGTCACCGGCGACAACCGCGTCACTGCCGCCGCCATCGCCGCCGAAGCCGGGGTTGATGACTTTCTGGCCGAAGCCACACCGGAACAGAAACTCGAGCTGATCCGCCGCTATCAGGCCGAAGGTCGCCTGGTGGCGATGACCGGCGACGGCACCAACGACGCCCCGGCGCTGGCCCAGGCCGATGTCGCGGTGGCGATGAACTCGGGAACCCAAGCGGCGAAGGAAGCCGGGAACATGGTCGATCTGGACAGCAACCCGACCAAGCTCATCGAAGTGGTGGAAACCGGTAAACAAATGCTGATGACCCGGGGCTCGCTGACCACGTTCTCGATTGCCAACGACGTGGCCAAGTATTTCGCCATCGTGCCGGCGGCGTTCGTCACCACCTATCCATCGCTTGCGGCGCTGAACATCATGGGCCTGACCAGCCCCAATTCGGCGGTGTTGTCGGCGGTGATTTTCAATGCGCTGATCATCATTTTCCTGATCCCGCTGGCGCTCAAAGGCGTGAAATACCGTCCGGTCGGCGCCGCCCTGCTGTTGCGGCGCAACCTGCTGATCTACGGGCTGGGCGGGGTCATCGTTCCATTCATCGGCATCAAAATCATCGACATGGCCCTGGCCGCTGTCGGTCTGGTTTGAAGGAGCACTGTCATGACCACTCTGTTGCGTCCGGCGTTGACTCTGTTGATTGTCTTTTCACTGCTCACCGGCCTGGCTTATCCGTTGGTGACGACCGGCATCGCGCGGTTGGTGTTTCCCCATCAGGCGGCCGGCAGCCTGATCGAGCGCGACGGCAAAACCGTCGGTTCGCTGTTGATCGGCCAGGGCTTCAGCGATCCGAAGTATTTCTGGAGCCGCCCGTCTGCCACCAGCCCCATGCCCTATAACGCGCAAGCCTCCAGTGGCTCGAACCTCGGCCCGCTGAACCCGGCGCTGATGGACGCAGTCAAGGGCCGGATCGAAGCCTTGCACGCGGCCGATCCCGGCAACAACGCCACGGTGCCCGCTGACCTGGTCTACAGTTCCGCCAGTGGTCTTGATCCGCAGATCAGCGTGGCCGCCGCGTTGTATCAGGCCGGCCGCGTGGCGCGGGTGCGTAACGTGCCGGTGGAGAAGGTCCGGCAACTGATCGGCGCGTATGCTCAAGGCACGCTGCTCGGGTTCCTCGGCGAGCCTCGGGTCAACGTGCTGGCCCTGAACCTGGCGCTCGACGCCGCCCACTGAGCGGCAACTCACACACGGTGAGGGTGATGGCCGAACAACGTCCTGACCCGGACCAGCTACTGGCCCGGATTCGCGAAGAGGAAGCGCAAGCCAAACGCGGTCGGCTGAAGATTTTCTTTGGCGCCAGTGCCGGGGTCGGCAAGACCTACGCCATGCTCGCCGCCGCCCATACCGCGCAGTCGCAAGCCATCAAGGTGCTGATCGGTGTGATCGAAACCCACGGTCGCGCCGAAACCCAGGCGCTGATCGAAGGCCTCGAAGTGCTGCCGCTCAAACGGGTCATCGATAAGCAGCGCACCGTCAGCGAATTCGACCTCGACGCCGCCCTCGCCCGCGCGCCGGGGCTGATCCTGATCGACGAACTCGCCCACTCCAATGCCGTCGGCTCGCGGCATCCGAAACGCTGGCAGGACGTGGAAGAACTGCTCAGCGCCGGGATCGATGTCTGGTCGACCATGAACGTCCAGCACCTGGAAAGCCTCAACGATATCGTCGGTGGCATCACCGGCATTCGGGTGTGGGAAACCGTGCCCGACCATGTATTCGATACTGCCGACGAGGTGGTGATCGTCGACTTGCCGCCCGACGATCTGTTGCAGCGCTTGAAGGAAGGCAAGGTCTACCTCGCGCAACAGGCCGAGCGCGCGGTGCAGAATTTCTTTCGCAAAGGCAACCTGATCGCCCTGCGGGAACTGGCGCTGCGGCGCACCGCCGACCGGGTCGACAGCGACATGTTGCAGTACCGCCAAAGCAGCGCGGTGAAACCGGTGTGGGGCACCCGCGACTCGCTACTCGCCTGCATCGGGCCCCATGAACAGGCGGAGAAAACCGTGCGTTCGACGGCGCGCCTGGCCGCGCAATTGAACGTGCCGTGGCATGCGGTGTTTGTCGAAACCCCGGCCTTGCAGCGCCTGCCCGAGGCCAAGCGTCGTCGGGTGCTGGCGACTTTGAAACTGGCCCAGGACATGGGCGCGCAGATCTCGACCCTGGCCGGTCAGGACATTGCCGAAACGCTGGTTAAATATGCGCGCATGCACAATCTGTCCAAGGTGGTGCTGGGACGTGACGAACGTCCACGGCGAAAGTTTTGGCGCCAGGTGCTGGCGGATCGGATTGGTGCGCTGGGCGCGGATCTGGATGTGATTCAAGTGTCGTTGCCTGCCTCCAGCCAGCGCCCGGAAAGCAAGCCTGAAACCCGCGAAAGTCCGATTCTGTGGTCGACGTATCTGTGGAGCGCCGGGATCTGCGCGGCGACAACGCTGATCGCCATGCCGCTGGCGAACGTTCTCGAACAGGCCAACATCGTCATGCTGTTCCTGCTGGCGGTGGTCGCCGTCGCCGTGCGCTTCGGTCGTGGCCCGGCGGTGATGGCGGCGTTCATGTCCGTTGGCGCCTTCGATTTTTTCTTTGTCTCGCCGCGTTTTTCCTTCGCGTTTGCCGATGTGCAGTACCTGGTGACCTTCGTTGTGATGCTGGTGGTGGCGTTGGTGATCGGGCAGATGACCGCCGGCCTGACGTACCAGGCACGGGTGGCGCAACGGCGCGAAGACCGCATGCGCGCGCTGTATGACATGTCGCGTCTGCTGTCCGCCGCGCTGATCACCGAACAGGTGGCCGAGATCAGCGCGCAATTTCTAAGCGCCGAATTCGGCGCCCGCTCGGCGTTGCTGGTGGCCGATGACAACAACAAATTGCTGGCGCCGATGGTCACTGGCGATGCCCCGCAAGTCGATCTGGCAATTGCGCAGTGGTCATTCGATAAAACCGAACCGGCCGGTTACGGCACCGATACCCTGCCCTCCAGCACCACGCTGTACCTGCCGTTGTCGGCGCCGATGCGCGTGCGCGGCATCCTCGCCGTGCAGCCCCGGGACACGACGCGGTTGGTGGTGCCGGAACAGCGGCGTTTACTCGATACCTGCGCGTCGTTGCTGGCCATTTCCCTCGAACGGATTCACTACATCAACGTGGCCCAGGACACGACCGTGCAAATGGAATCCGAGCGCTTGCGCAACTCGCTGCTGTCGGCGATTTCCCATGATTTGCGCACGCCGCTGTCGGTGATGGTCGGCCTCGCCGAAGCGCTCAAACTGACCCAGCCAGCGCTGACCGGCGAAGCGGCCGAGATCGCCACGGCGGTGGGTGAATCGGCGCTGCGCATGAACACCCTGGTCAACAACCTGCTGGACATGGCGCGACTGGAGTCCGGCAAAGTGGTGTTGAATCGGCAGTGGCAACCGGTGGAAGACGTGGTCGGCAGTGCCTTGCGTGCCGTGCAGCCGATCCTCGGCGGGCGAACCGTGCACGTCGCCCTGGAGGATGACTTGCCGCCGGTAAGGATCGACGCGGTGTTGATCGAGCGCATCCTGATCAACCTGATCGAAAACGCCGTCAAATACACCCCGCCCGCCACCACTATCAACCTGGGCGCCTCGGCCACGCCCGATACGATCGAAGTGTGGGTCGCCGACGAAGGCCCGGGCCTGCCCCAGGGTCACGAAGAAGCGATCTTCAGCAAATTCATGCGCGGCAAAAAGGAAAGCGCCATCCCCGGCGTCGGCCTGGGTTTGGCCATCTGCCGGGCCATCGCCCAGGCCCATGACGGCACCATCGTCGGCGCCACCCGGCCCGAAGGCGGCGCGCGCTTCACGCTGCGCCTGCCCCGCGAAACCCCGCCCGTTATCGAATCCTTCGCCCCGCAGACTGACGAGGAACAGCCATGACCGACTCTGTGCCCCACGTCCTGATCATCGAGGACGAAAAGGAAATCCGCCGCTTCGTGCGCATGGCCCTGCAAGCCGAAGGCCTGGACGTACATGAAGCCGACACCTTCCACCGCGGTCTCATCGACGCCGGCACCCGCCGCCCGGACCTGATCATCCTCGACCTCGGCCTGCCCGATGGCGACGGCATCGACCTGATCCGCGACGTGCGCAGCTGGTCGCCGGTCCCCATCATCGTGCTGTCCGCCCGAGGCGCCGAATCGGACAAAATCCTCGCCCTCGACACCGGCGCTGACGATTACCTGGTGAAGCCGTTTGGCACCGGCGAATTGCTCGCCCGAGTGCGCGCCTTGCTACGCCGGCAGGCGAAAGAGGCCGATAACAGTTCAGTGCTGAGCTTTGGCGACGTGCGCATCGACATCGAACGCCGGGTAGTGGAACGCTCCGGCGCACCGCTGCATTTGACGCCGCTGGAGTATCGGCTGCTGGTACACCTTTGCTCGCATCCGAATCGGGTGTTGACCCATTTGCAACTGTTGAAAGCGGTGTGGGGCCCGTCGCATACGACGGATACGCCGTATCTGCGGGTGTTTATGGGAGGGTTGAGGAAGAAGGTCGAGGTGGATCCTTCGCAGCCAAAGCATCTGGTGACGGAGACGGGGGTTGGGTATCGGTTTATCCCATGACCCTGTAAGAGCAAAGCTTGCTCGCGATGAACGATGACGCGGTGTGTCAGGTCCGACGCCTTCGCGAGCAAGCTTCGCTCCTACAGGGATCGGGGCTGATTTTTGTGTAGGAGCGAGGCTTGCCCGCGAAGAACGATGACGCGGTATGCCAGGCCTGACGCTCTCACCGTAGGAGCAAAGCTTGCTCGCGATGAACGATGACGCGGTGTGTCAGGTCCGACGCCTTCGCGAGCAAGCTTTGCTCCTACAGGCTCATGCTAATATGCCATCACTCAATCAATGTAGTACGCCCGCATGGATGCCACGCTCCACCCCTTCCGCCGTTTCTCACTGTTCGCCGTTGCGCTGATCCTCTCTGGATGCCAGACGACAAAACCCACACCTGTTAAAACCCCGCAACCAGGCCTCGCGGTGTTCAACAGTGTGTTGGTGGAAACGCCCGAGCCTAATTCGATCATCCGCGAACGGGACCGAATCACCTATGTCGTGGTGTCATCACTGGGGCCGGAAGACCGCTATTTGGCGCGTTTCGACGCGGACTGCAAGCAGCCTGATGCGCAAATGGCCTACCGCAGCAAAGGCGGAATGTCGCGGTTTGCCATCGATCCGCGGGGTCGCACAGAGGAATCCTGGCAATTACCGGCGGAACAAAAGAGCCAATACCTGCAAAGCGCTCAGTTCAAGCAGGTTTGCACCCAGACCGCATCGCCCGAATGGCGAGTGTTCTCGGCCCCGGAGCATCAGGATTGGCAGATGATCGACCGCGCCAGCCTGAAGGTAAAAGGTGATGAAGTGACGTTCTGGACGGCTCGAGTGCCGCCCGCCGAGTTGTTGCTACCTGACCAAACCAGCCTGTATGGGCAGGTACGCCAGCGGTGGACAGCCAACTGCTCGCGGCAAGAACTGACGGCGCTGAGCAGTTTCTACCTGGATAAGCGCAGTCGCGTGATCGCGGGGGAGATGAAAACAAATCCTGAAGCCATCCGCTTGCAAAGCCTCTCAGCTGACGAGCGCCGGTTGCTTGAGCTGGGCTGTGGTACGCCGCAGTCGCTGGATCAATACGCACATTTCGATGGGCGTGAGCAGTCATCCTTTGAACTGCCTGTCCCCGTCGTTACTGCCCCGGTATTGAAAGCCATCGCGGCATTGAAGATGCCCAAACCGGAAAAAAGCATTCAGCACCTGCGCTTGGTGTTCAAGGACATGTCCGAGCCGAAACAGTTTTCAGAGGTCGGTGTGCGGTACAAGGGACGTGACGCCAGATACCAGCCAGAGGCGTCGGTTAATCAATTGCTTGAGCGCTTTAAAAGCGCACGAGAGCAACGGGCCAACGTTAGTTTCCGCGGCTTGATAAAACTGGCTGACAGTAAATTCACGACTGTCGCCGATCTGATAGAAATTGAAGACAGCGCCCTCTCGGACCTGCGCTTCGAAGGCGATTGGGCAAATATGCCGGTCGGCGCGCTCCTGAGCTACACCGTGCAGCGCCCCACAGAGCACTATGGCAAAGGTTTGGTGCCGGTCGACGACCGGTTCACTTGCGACGTCGAATCACAAAAGCCCGCCAGCGCGTACTACCCGAGCCTGACAGGGACTGCCAAGGTGTTCAGCTGTACGGGTGATGACTACCACCTCGGCCAGGGCACCGCTTTTTACGCCTACCTGGAAGCGTATGGCATGTTCGTGCCGGTTCGGTACGTCGCGAAGGATTGGCAAGGGGAATGGAGCATTGAGGCTTTGGAGTGAAGTGGTGTTTACCCATAAATAATGGGGACTCCCATTAGCCGGTCTCCAGTCAAGGCTAAAAGCCAACTCTCCCTGCAGTTTTTAACTGCAGGGTTGTCCTCTCTCGCAACCTGCCCGGTTGAACCCGTCGTACCCGCTTTCTCGTCAATGGCTACGACCGAGTCGTGCCTGACGCCTTCGCGAGCAAGCTTCGCTCCTACAAGGGATCGGGGCTGATTTATGTGTAGAAGCGAGGCTTGCCCGCGAAGAACGATGACGCGGTATTCCAGGCCTGACGCTCTCACCGTAGGAGCAAAGCTTGCTCGCGATGAACGATGACACGGTGTGTCAGGTCCGACGCCTTCGCCGTAGGAGCAAAGCTTGCTCGCGAAGAACGATGACGCGGTGTGCCAGGCCTGACACCTTCGCGAGCAAGCTTCGCTCCTACAGGGATCGGGGCTGATTTATTTGTAGGAGCGAGGCTTGCCCGCGATGAACGATAACGCGGCGTGTCAGGCCTGACGCCTTCGCGAGCAAGCTTCGCTCCTACAAGGGATCGGGGCTGATTTATGTGTAGGATCGAGGCTTGCCCGCGAAGAACGATAACGCGGTGTGTCAGGCCCGACACCTTCGCCGTAGGAGCAAAGCTTGCTCGCGATGAACGATGACGCGGTGTGTCAGGCCTGACGCCTTCGCGAGCAAGCTTCGCTCCTACCGGGGTTTCAGCGCTGCTTCGATCGCCGCGATGTCGATCTTGCCCATGGTCATCATGGCGTCGAATGCCCGTTTGGCCTTCGCTTGATCGGGGTCGGTGATCGCGGCCGACAGGATGCGCGGGGTGATTTGCCAGGACAGTCCCCATTTGTCCTGGCACCAGCCGCAGACGTTTTCCTTGCCACCGTTGCTGACAATCGCATGCCACAAGCGGTCCGTTTCGGCCTGGTCGTCGGTCGCGACCTGGAACGAAAACGCCTCGTTGTGCTTGACCCCGGAGCCGCCGTTCAACCCGAGACAGGGGATGCCCATCACGGTGAATTCGACGGTCAGGACATCGCCCTGCTTACCCGCCGGATAGTCGCCCGGCGCGCGATGCACCGCGTCCACCGTGCTGTCCGGGAAGGTTTTGGCGTAGAAGGTCGCGGCCTCCAGCGCGGCGCCGTCGTACCAGAGGCAAATGATGTTTTTGCTGAGCATTTCGGTTCTCCAACATTCAGACTGACCCCGATCATTCTAGCTGCGCATTTTCAGCACCGATGGTCACCGGTCCGGGCCAGTCACCCAGGCCGATCTATACTCTTCAGTTGGTTATCGCTTTGTCATGCAATACGTCGACACCCGTGCGCCATGGGCGCACCCGTGCCAATCGCCAACGTAACCAGCCCGAGCCCGTGCGTCGTGTCGCCCAGGATCGAACGACCGGTCGTGCTTGATGGCTTTGTGGCTGATGGGTTATGGAGAACATCATGAAATACAAGTTTTTTTCAGGCGTTGTATTGGCGCTCGCGGCGACGGTGATGGTGCCCAGTGCGCTGGCTGCGAAGGCGCAAGCCGTGGCGGCGGATGGTGCGGATCATGTCGGGGCGGGGTCGGTGGCTGCTGATGGCTCGGATCGCGTTGGCGCTGGAGCTGTTGCTGCTGATGGCTCGGATCGTGTTGGGGCCGGTGCTGTTGCTGCTGATGGCTCGGATCGTGTTGGCGCTGGTGCAGTTGCCGCTGACGGATCGGATCGCGTAGGCGCTGGTGCTGTTGCCGCTGACGGCTCGGATCGCGTAGGCGCCGGTGCTGTTGCTGCTGATGGCTCGGATCGTGTTGGGGCTGGAGCTGTTGCCGCTGATGGCTCGGATCGTGTTGGTGCCGGAGCCGTTGCCGCTGACGGCTCGGATCGTGTTGGTGCCGGAGCCGTTGCCGCTGACGGCTCGGATCGTGTTGGTGCCGGAGCCGTTGCCGCTGATGGTTCAGATCGCGTCGGCGCCGGAGCCGTTGCCGCTGACGGCTCGGATCGCGTAGGCGCCGGAGCAGTTGCCGCTGACGGCTCAGATCGGGTAGGCGCTGGTGCTGTTGCCGCTGACGGCTCGGATCGAGTCGGCGCTGGAGCAGTTGCCGCTGACGGCTCAGATCGAGTCGGTGCCGGAGCCGTTGCCGCAGACGGCGCAGATCGAGTCGGCGCCGGAGCCGTTGCCGCTGACGGCGCAGATCGAGTCGGCGCCGGAGCAGTCGCCGCTGACGGCTCCGACCACGTCGGCGCCGGAGCCCTCGCCGCAGACGGCGCCGATCACGTCGGCTCCGCCCGCCTCGCCTACTCGCGCAGTGGCATAGGTTCGGATCGAGTGGCATCCTCGCTGATGGACGGCAGTTACTCCGACCAGTTCAACCGTCCGATCATCAATCAGTAACGCACGCTTTCACTGAGGGAAATGACCGCTTATGACGACGCAAACCGAAACCGCCCTCCTGGCCGGTGGCTGCTTCTGGGGCATGCAGGATCTACTGCGACGCTATCCCGGCGTGGTGTCCACGCGGGTGGGTTATTCCGGTGGCGATGTACCGAATGCGACCTATCGCAACCATGGCAACCACGCGGAAGCGATCGAGATCGTGTTCGACCCGCAGCAGATCAGCTACCGCCAGATTCTCGAGTTTTTCTTCCAGATCCATGACCCGACGACCCAGAATCGCCAGGGCAACGACATCGGCGCCAGCTATCGCTCTGCCCTTTTCTACCTCAGCGATGAGCAGAAACAGGTGGCCGAAGACACCGTCGCCGACGTCGAAGCCTCCGGCCTCTGGCCCGGCAAGGTGGTCACCGAAATCAGCCCGGCCGGGCCATTCTGGGAAGCCGAACCGGAACACCAGGACTACCTCGAACGCTTGCCCAACGGTTACACCTGCCACTTCATCCGCCCAAACTGGAAACTGCCCCGGCGCGGTTGATCACTGAACTAAGGCGGCTCGAATGAGCCGCCTCTTTTTTTGGGCGAAGTTCAGTGATGGGGACGCACCGTCAACGCCACCAGCCTGATCACAACAGGACGCACGACAAGGATGCACAGGAACGCCACGGGCATCGCCAACTGGTAAGCGTGCAGCGCATTACTTAGAAAATCCTGCTGAATACCGGAATTGGCCGCCGTAATCACAAACGACATCAGCAGCGCCATGATCGCCGCCATGTACAGGGCAAACACATAGGGCGTCGCGCGGGCCGAAAGCTTACGTGGGTTTTGGAACAGTGTTTTGGCGGTTGTCTTTGAATTCATATCAGACCTTATTGACCTTCGATTGATAAGGATCCGCACCATAACAAGCCAGGCAATCGCCAACTAGACGCTTATCCGTGAGTGCTTTATAAAGAGAAACTTACGAATCAGATCAGGCCAAACAATGAACCTGCTCGGCGCCATAGACAGCTTTATCAAGGTCGTTGAAGCCGGCTCCATCGTCGGCGCCGCCAAGACGTTGGGCGTCAGCGCCGCGGCCGTGAGCCAGACCCTCAATCGTCTGGAAACGCACCTGGACACGCGCCTGCTCCAACGCACCACACGCAGCATGGCGTTGACCGAGAACGGCACGGCGTACTACGAAAAAGTGAAACACATCGCGCGCGATCTCGAATCGGCGCACAGCGCAATCACCCACGCACACACTCCGCTGCAAGGGCGCCTGAGCATCGCGTCTACCTCGGCGTTTGGCCGGCATGTCTTGGCAACCGTCATCGCCGGCTTCGCGGCGCGTTACCCGCGTCTGATCCTCGAACTCTCCACCACCGATCGCAAAATCAATCACATTCAGGAAGGCATTGATCTGAGCTTGCGGATCAAGCCGCAACTGGAAGAAGGGATCGTCGCGCGCAAGATTGTGTCGGTGCCGTTTATCATCTGCGCCTCCCCCGCTTATCTGGAACGCGTCGGCTGGCCGCACGCCCCGGAAGATCTTCAACAGCACGCCTGCCTGGCATTTCGTTATCCGCTGGACGGGCGTTTTCTACGCTGGGGTTTTATCCGCGATGGACAGCGGTATGACGCAACGATCAACGCCACCGCCATCAGCGACGACATTGACGCGCTGGCGCAAATGGCGATCCGCGGCGCGGGCATTACCCGCCTGGCCGAGTTCGTGGCTGCGCCCTACCTCGACAGCGGGCAACTCGTTCCGCTGTTCGAACATCGCGACGCCGAAGCCTATGCCTACGCCGAACCCCTCGACATATACGCATGCGTCCAGGAACGCGCCGCCCTGACGCCCAAGGTCAAGGCGTTCATGAGTTATCTGGCGGAGTATCTGGAAACGCGCTGGCCGATGGACGCTGGCGACATCGAAGAAAGGTAGAATGCCTTCCACCAGGACGACCCCATCAGCGCGATATAGATCATTCAAGACCTGACAAACCGAGTAGAAAACATGAATCGTCGTAAAAAAATCACCCAGTTATTAAAGGCCCACGCCAAAAAGGCCAGTGCCAAACTGGCACCGGCCAACAAGTCCAAATACATCAGCAAAGCCGACCGATTGAAACTGGCTGCCGAGCCGGGTCAAGACGCAATTGTTCCAGCCAACGATGCTGTCGATTGAAATCACCTTCGCATCAGAAACGTGAAACTTTCATGGCCGTGCCCGCCGCTGCCGGGACAGGCGCAATACCCGCTATTCTCAATACACACGCCCACCAACACGCCTCCAGCCTGTTGATACAGGGGGACATGGCATGACCGGAAAAACTGCGCGCCAATGCTCGTCATGGGGCCTTCCCTTCCTGCTCGCCATCACCCTTGCGCTGATAGCGGGATGTGCCGGCCATCGCCATTCGACCGCAAGCCTGGGCTCAAGCTGCTATGCCAAAGCGCTCCCCACATCCGGCGAAGGCGGCCTGGCCTGGGGCGACACCTTGAGCATGGCGCGGCAAAAATCCCTGAACAACTGCATGCGCTATGCCGGCCGCTCCGGTGGCACGCCGAGTACTTGCCAGGTGGTGTTGGCGCAGTGCAAGAAATAACTGGCGGCGGTCGCTGATTCAGCGGCGCCACCGGGTCACTCGCCGATCAGGCTTTGGCCGCCATCGCGGTCACTTCCACCCGCATCCCTTCGACGGCCAAAGCAGCCACGCCAACCGCGGCGCGGACCGGCCACGGCTTGGCGAAGAAGCGCTTGTACACCTCATTGAAAGCGGCGCGGTCGGCCATGTCGGTCAGGTAGATGGTCAGGTGCAACACCCGATCCATCGAACTGCCCGCGCCCTCCAGCGCCACCTTTAGCGCCTGCAAGGTGCATTCACTCTGCTCGACGATACCACCCAGCTCCAGGCTGCCATCGGCGTGGGTGGGAATCTGCGTGGAGACCAGCAGGCCGCCGAAACCGGCGACATCGGAGGAGATGGAGTCTGCGTCTGGATCGGGGGTGAAAGCGATGTCTTGGTTTGCCATGAGGTTCTCTTGTTCGAGGTGAGAAAAGGCGGCCAGTTTACAGCGCATCGACGGCTTGTTCGCAGATTGGCGCAAAAAGCGCAGTCCCGACCACTCGTCGGCCAGCACTCAACGCCCCTATTGACACCCCTTTGCGTCTGCGGGACTATTATTTCCATCGGATGCGATATAAACGTATACGATAACAAAATCACACGTAATGCAATTTTGAGGATTCATCCCATGAGCAAGATCGAAAAAGTCCTGGCCAGCGGCAAAACCCACACCACCCTGAGCAGCGCTGGCACCACTTCGCGCGGTCATAACGGCAGCGTCGACATTCAGCTCTCCTCGCCGGGCAGCGCCAAACTGGTGCACGAGTTCAAGGCCATCCAGCCGCACCCGACTGCCGAGCAATTGTTCGCCGGCGCCTGGTCCGCCTGTTTCATCGCCGCCGTCGGCCTCGCGTCCAAGCAACTGAATATCGAGTTGCCGGCCGATCATGCCGTCGACATCGAAGTCGATCTGGGCCAGACCGGCGAGGCCTACTTCCTCCAGGCTCGCTTGACCCTGCGCGTACCGGGCCTGTCGCACGATGACGCGAGCGCGCTGGTGCATGCCGCCGACAGCATCTGCCCTTACTCGAAAGCGATCAAAGGCAACATCGACGTGGCCCTGAACGTTCTCACCGCTTGAAGCCTTGCGTGGGCTTGATCACAACCGCCCCCTTAGAAGCGCCACATATATCGCATGCGATATAAGCGCATACGAAAACAAATCGAAACTTTCAGGAATCATCATGAGCAAGATTGAAAAAGTACTGGCCAGCGGCAAAACTCACACCACCGCCAGCAGCGCCGGCACGACTTCGCGCGGTCATAACGGCAGCCTCGACATTCAGTTGTCCTCGCCCGGCAACGCAAAACCGGCCCACGTGTTCTCGGCCGTCCAGCCGCACCCGCACGCCGAGCAATTGTTCGCTGGCGCCTGGTCGGCCTGCTACACCGCCGCCGTCGGCCTCGTGGCCGGTGAGATGAACGTGGTGCTGCCGTCCGATTTCTCCGTCGACATTGAAGTCGACCTCGGCCAGACCGGCGACGCCTACTTCCTCCAGGCGCGCTTGACCCTGCGCGTGCCAGGCCTGGCGCACGATGTGGCGACGACGCTGGCGCACACCGCCGACCAGATCTGCCCGTACTCGAAAGCGACGCGAGGCAACATCGACGTGGCCCTGAACGTTCAGACGGCGTAATGTGCCGGGCCGGTTTGGCGAGACTTTGCTCGTCAAACCGGCTTGCTGCCACGAGTCTGAGCACTTCCGACACCATCGCACCCGATGTATATTCCACGCATTCGAGCCATCAACCGATGGCCAAAGAGGATGCCCATGAAATCCAAAGACTCCCCGTCCCCCACAGACCTGAAGCTCTCCGACTTCCTGTGTTTCGCGGTCTACTCCACCAACCTGGCGTTCGGCAAAGCCTATAAGCCGGTCCTCGAGCGGGTCGGGCTGACCTACACGCAATACATCACCATTGTGGCGTTGTGGGAGGAAGATAATCAGACCGTCGGCAGCTTGGGCGAAAAGTTGTTCCTGGAATCGAACACCCTCACGCCGATCCTGAAAAAGCTCGAAGTGATGGGTTATTTACAGCGCCAACGCGACCCCGAGGACGAGCGCCAGGTGCGGATCAACCTGACGCAGGCCGGCCGCGATTTGCGTGAAGACCAGCCGCAGTTGTCCCCCGATACCACGGGGCTGACCCAGGACGAATTTACCCAACTGCAGAAAGCGATCGTGCGGTTGCGCAGCAATGTCATCAAGTCGACGAAAGACGAGTGACCGATCACCGCCCTGCCCTGACCGCCCGCGAGGTGTGCCAGTTATTGCGCGATGCCGCACTGGGCATTCGCGCGTTGCAGTGCCTCGACACACCCAGCGCATCGGGTCAGGTAACAATTGATATCGAAGGCTGGCGCCTGACCCTCGACCTCGACGGCAATCATTTGCGCCACTGCCAAAACTGCCAGAGCCCGGACGGCCGCGAAGTCACTTTCGAGTCCTGGCATCGTTACGGCACCGACCCGGTCAGTTTGCTCAGCACCTGGGAATTGGCGCAGATCGAGCGCTTGCTGGCGCCGGGCTACGCATAAGCCCCGATCACCCACTTCACTTTTTCCAGGGCCAAACGCAGCGCGCCCATGTCGGCAGAACCCAGCGCCAGGCGGATGGCATGGGGTACATGGGCTGACGTTGCAAACGGCTCGGCGGTCGACACCGACACCTGCTCACGCATCAGTTCCTTTACGATCTGCTCCGCCCGCGCATCCTCGGGCAGCGGCAGCCACAGAAAATACGACGATGGATGCCCCACCCACGGCAGCCCCGCCAGCACCTCGCGGGCCATCGATTGCCTGGCTTGCGCGTCCAGACGCTTTTCCGCTTCCAGCTGTGTGACGGTGCCGTCATCGAGCCACGTGCTCGCGATGGCGGTCAATACGCCCGGGGTGTTCCAAGTGGTCGCCCGGATCGCTCGTTCCAGTGCGGGCACCTTTTCGACAGGGGCGGCAATGAAGCCCACGCGCAGCCCGGTGGCGACACTTTTCGATAACCCGGACACGTAAACCGTGCGCTCGGGGGCCAGGTACGCCAAGGGTGCCGGCGGGTTCTCGGCCAGGAAAGCGTACGCCGCATCTTCAATGATCAGCAGGTCATGCTGGCGCGCAATCGTCACCAGAGCCTCGCGCTGAGCGGCATCCATCACCCATCCCAGCGGGTTGTGAATCGTCGGCATCGAATACACGGCCCGCACCCGTCGCTGGCGGCACAAACGCTCCAGCGCCTCCAGATCCGGACCGTGCTCGAGCACCGGAATCGGCAGCACTTCCAGGTGCAGCGACTCGGCCAACACCTTGAACCCCGAATAGGTCAACGCATCGGCGGCAATCACATCACCGGGTTGCAGCAGCGCCATCATCGTCACCGCCAACCCATGCTGGGCGCCGCTGACCACCAGCACCTGTTCAGCCTCCACCGTCAGCCCTCGCGTGCCCAGATGCCGGGCGATCGACGCACGTTCATGCGTACGCCCCGCGTGTGGCTGGTAGCGCAGCAACGACTCAAGATCGCCGGACGACGCCAACTGACGCAGTGCACTGCGCAGCAGGTCGGCTTGCCCGGGAAGCGACGGATAGTTGAAATTGAGATCGGTCATGCCCACCGCCACGACTTTCTGATCCATCCCCAAACCCGGCGGCAACGAGGTTTCGCGCACGAACGTGCCGCGCCCCGTTTCCCCGCTGACCAGGCCCATGGCTTCAAGCTCGGCATACACCCGCGAGGCGGTCACCAGCGCGAGCCCTTCCGTGGCCGCCAGTTGGCGGTGGGTCGGCAAGCGCGTACCCGGCAACAGTTTTCCCGACCTGATGTCAGCCGCAAAAGCATCCACTAATGTTTTGTACCGTGAGCGAGGCATACGGAAATGTATCCATGACGATTTTTTGATTGTAGTGATTTTCGATCATACGATGGATCACGGCACATTGAGTGGGACCTCATCATGGAACAGACATCGAAGCTGCAAAACCCGGCCACGGCCAAGACCACGAGCGGATGGCTCAACGGACTGATCGGCGTCATCATCTTCAGCGCCTCGTTGCCCGCGACCCGAGTGGCCGTGCTGGAATTCGATCCGGTATTCCTCACCGTTGCCCGGGCGACCATTGCCGGACTTCTGGCGCTTTGCTTGCTGGTGCTGTTCAAGGAAAAGCGCCCCGCCAGACATCAACTGCTGCCCTTGGCCATCGTCGCCATCGGCGTCGTCGTGGGGTTTCCGCTGCTGACCGCGCTGGCGTTGCAGTACGTGACCTCGGCGCATTCCATCGTCTTCGTCGGCCTGTTGCCGCTCGCCACTGCGGTGTTCGGTGTGTTGCGCGGTGGCGAGCGTCCACGGCCGGTGTTCTGGTTTTTCTCAGTACTGGGCAGCCTGTTGGTGGTGGGCTTCGCGGTGTCCCAGGGGCTGACGGCCTCCCCGGCCGGCGACCTGCTAATGCTGCTGGCGATCATCGTCTGCGGCCTCGGCTATGCGGAGGGCGCGAAGCTTTCAAAAACACTGGGCGGCTGGCAGGTGATCAGTTGGGCACTGGTGCTGTCGCTGCCGGTCATGGCGCTGCTGAGCGTGTTCAAGGCCCCGCCTTCGTTCGCCACCATTTCTACACCGGCGTGGCTGAGCCTGGCGTACGTATCGATCTTCAGCATGTTGATCGGTTTCGTCTTCTGGTATCGCGGGCTGGCCCAAGGCGGGATTGCCGCGGTAGGTCAGCTTCAGTTGCTGCAACCGTTTTTTGGCCTGGCGCTGGCGGCTACGTTGCTGCATGAACAGGTCAGCCTGGGCATGCTTGGGGTGACGGTGGCGGTGATTCTTTGTGTGGCGGGGGCGCGGAAGTTTTCGAGATAGACACACGGCGCAGTCCTCCACCCGTATGAGCAACAACCGAGGCTGTCCATTGTTCTTTACCCCAGCGGATGGGATAGCATTGCCCGTTTTCGGCAAGGGAAATGCTGATGCAGCGCATCGTGATACTGGGCAACTCGGGGAGTGGCAAATCCACCTTGGCGCGTGAAATAGGCAAGCGTCTTGATTTGCCGGTGGTCCACCTCGATACGTTGTTTTGGGAACCCGGTTGGGTCGAAGCGGATACCGACATTTTCCGCACACGGGTTCGGCAAGCCGTCGCCGGGGACGCCTGGATTTGTGAAGGCAATTACTCCACAAAGACCTTCGCGTTAAGGCTGCCCCGGGCGGATCTCATCATCTGGCTCGATACACCGCGCACCACCTGCTTGCGGCGAGTCATTCTGCGCAGCGTGCTGAACCGACCACGCGCCGATCTTCCGGCAGGCTGCACCGAAAGGCTGGACAAGGAATTTTTCGGTTTTCTGAAGTATGTCTGGGATTTTGACCGCACCACACGCCCCCACACCGAGGCTGCGCGCCTGGCCATCGGGCCGCTGATTCCGGTTGTTCACCTTCGAAGTGCGGCGCAGATTTCCGGTTTTCTGGCTGGCCTGAATCGACGTAGCGCTGGAGGAACTGGCCCATTGGGACAACTTCCAACTGCTGCTGAAAGAGCGAGTATTCAGATCGCGCTGGCCGAGGCGTTTGTCGACAGCGCTGTCGATTACGCGTCTATCGCCGAGCGAATCCGCGGCTATGACCTGAACGTCGTGGAAGACATCCTCTACTCGGAAGTCGCTCCGGTATGTTTCAGCAACCTTGAAACGCCTGTCCCCCCGGTCTGGACAGGCTTCAAGGACGAATGGCTATTAAGTGAAATTGAAACGACACTGCAAGCGCGGGCACGCAGTCTTACGCGCCGCGCAGTGGCCAAACTGAAAATCGCCTGGCTGCGCTATAGCTACGGTTATGTCTGGAAAGAAATCATGAGATTCATCGACTGAAATCCTCAAGGGCTCTGCCTGATTCGTCGGGATAAGCGATTACTTCAAGAGCATGAATTGATCCATGAAAGATGACTTCTATACCCGGTACATGCGCTTTCAGACACCTGACGCCGCCATTGCCCCACGCGAACAGGCGCCGATGCTCGCTCAGGAGCTAGCCTGGGCGCAGCAGCACGCGTCCATGCACCGCTTCAGCTGGATCACCGTGATAGTGCCGCCGTTGTGCCTGGGTCCGGTTTTGCCGGGCATCGCGTTTGTAGTGGGCCTGTTGCTCTATCGAACGTTATTCGCCTCCGACCTGGATATCGACCGGATCGTCGGCGCGTCCTTTGGCTGGCTCGCGCTCGCGACGCTGCTGTTCATGGTTGCCTGGGGATTACGCAACTTCCTGCGCGACACCCACGACCCGACCAAACGCTACTGGCAATCCATGCCGGATCAAGGGCTGGTCGAGCTTGAGCGGCATACGTTGATATCCGGTTTCAGCCTGTGGTCCAACGACTATGATCCGGACTGCAACGCCATCATGCGCTGGAGCAACGGCAAGCTTGAAAGCGTGCAAGACAGCGGCGTGGCGCAATGGCTCCTGGCCAAGACCACGGCGGGCCACTGGCTGGTGCTCAAGGAACAATATCCGGGCGACTTCAGCTACGCCCGGGTCGGGAAAATGCCCTCGCCGGACAAGCACATGCAACCGGGCCAGCAATTGGCGATCGCCTTCGCCCCCGGCACCAACCTCCCCCTCGGCCGGCGCTTCAGCGGCGCACCGCTACCCCTGATCGACACGCCGTATTGGATGTCCGCCGAAGAGCTCAAGCACCTTGTCGAGGTGGCTCATCACTGGACGTTTTTTCCGCCGGATCGCTACGCCGTGGTGAATGACCAGGATGCCGGGTGGGTGCAGCGGTTGGTGGACAAGGCGCAGGCCAGTGTCGGGCCACAGCCGGAGTTGCGCGCGCCGACGGTGGTTTAGTGATGTGGGGTTGGTTGGGGGATTGCAGGCTTTGTGATGGGCGGTAATCGGCCAAAAGCTGCTTGTCACGATAGGCAGCAATCGACCCAGAGGTGTCAGCAACCAGAGTCAGAGCGGAGGCCGGGGCTCGCGTCGTATAGCCATCGCGTTCTTCTGGCTACCACACCAAGATGGGAAATATATCGCGCCGCGTACTCACAACATAAGACTCCAATCCATTTTTCTGAGGATGGATTTTCAAGATCATTTGCGTACTGAAGGTGATGGTGAAAACCCCAAAACTATCAATGGAAAAAGCTTCTACATCGTGGTTTAGAAAGTCGAAAAGTAAAGGGCTTGTGGCAGCATCTTCACCATGCCCCCACTTGCATACCCTATTGATATCACAAGCGAAAGGGCACTGAATTAACACGCTAGCCATATCGCCAAAAAGCAGGATCTGCGAACCGATCCCGACAGTTACACCTGTTAGCGCGGAAGGAATCATTTCGGCTAAATCTGAATCATTTATCATCGTGCCGTGCTCTTTTCATACAGGTGGTTGTTGAAGAAGCATAGGCCTGAATCAGCTCTCATTTAGTAGGCAGATCATATATCCATTTGTTAGGGCGGCCACCCAGACTGACCGTCCGATTTTGGTGGAAGCGGCTTGGGTGACGTCAGCTTTTGGCCGAAAACGGTACCTGGATGAATAACTGCTCCTGGCCGTTTTCTGCCTGTCGCAACGGGCCGAAAACAACCCTTAGCGGTTATCTGAACTGCATTGATCAACAGAGATGCCCACCACCAATCCTAAAATCGTGATGGTGGCTCTTTTCCGGACTTGATATGCGAAAAGACCTGGTCTGGATCTGCCTGGCACCAATATTTGAATAGAAGGCGAGGTTCGGTATTTGCGAAATATTGATCCACGATGCTCTCTGGCGGCACGGTCAATTTAGGTTCTGGCCATTGCTGCGCTAAAACACCTATTGGTTTGTCAGACGAACAAATAATCCAAGTAGCCTTGCCTCCACTGATGCCAGGTAAGTAGCCCGCATCTTGTATCACCTCGATCAAGGCACGCAGCGTGGCTGATGAATCGAGTGTGATCGACGTCGCATGGCTTTCCAGATCATCTCCCGCATGAACGCTATCTCGATCAATGGCGACCTCCAACATGACGACTCCTTTTGACTCTGCGCCATCCCATTGCGCGATGGCTGTGATGTGTTAGATGTATTGGGGCGACAGTTGCGGGCGATGCCGTCGGAGTAGCGTCTAGCACTGCTTTTTATGCGAGGGGGGTTGCTCCCTCGCCACAGGATCAAGATCAAAAGATCGCAGCCTTCGGTATCTACAGGGAGTGCGCATTTCAATGTAGCTGCCGAAGGCTGCGATCTTTTTGTGTGGCAATCACCGATTACCAGTCAATGCCTTATGCACGCAGCATATCAACCACTCCCCTGACCTGACTCAACAGATAATCGACATCCTCGGCGGTGGTCGCGAACGAGGTGACAAAGCGCACGATGTTCGGCCCCCAGCGATCATGGTAGAACCCGAACCCGGCTTCAGCAGGGCGTCGATGATGGCCGAATCCAGCTTGCAGAACAGGATATTGGCCTCGGTGTCGCCCGATACTTCAACGCCCCTCAAACCCGCAAGCCCACGTGCCAGGCGCTGGGCGGCGTCGTTGGCCTGGCGTGCGTTGCGCAGCCACAGGTCGTTGGTCAGGTAGGCATCGATCTGCGCCGACAGAAACCGCATCTTGGACAGCAGATGGCCGGAGCGTTTGCGGCGATAGCTCATCTCGGTGGCCAGAGCGGGGTTGAACAGGACGATGGCTTCGGCGGCCAGCGCACCATTCTTGGTAGCCCCGAACGACAACGCATCCACCCCGGCTTTCCACGTCATCTGCGCCGGGGAGCACCCGAGGGAAACCAGCGCGTTGGCGAATCGGGAACCGTCCATGTGAAACCCCAGGGCGTTTGCTTTGCACACCTCACCGATGGCGCCGATCTCGTCCAGGTTGTAGAGGCTACCGACTTCCGTGGCCTGGGTAATGCTGACGCACGCCGGTTGGGTGGTGTGCACGTCGCCGACCTTTTCCCGTGTGCGTTCGCGCAGGCGGGCGATATCCAGCTTGGCCGATGGGCCGTCGACGGTCATCAGCTTTGCGCCGTCGGAAAAGAACGCGGGGGCGCCGCACTCATCGTTGTTGATATGGCTGGCCGGATGGCAATAGATGTTGCCCCAGGGCGGTGTCATTGCGCTCAGGCAGAGGCTGTTGGCGGCGGTGCCGGTGGGGACGAGAAAGACGTCCACCTCACGCTCGAATATCTCGCTGAGTTTGAGCGTGACCTGCCGGGACAGTTCGTCCGTGCCGTACGCACTCGCCTGGCCAGTGCTGTGTCGGATCATGGCCTGCGCCACTTCTGGCGAAGCTCCCGCGATGTTGTCGCTGGCAAAACCCAGTGCGGGCGGTCTGCTTGATTCACCGTTCATCTTTCTGTCCTCGGGCTGCACGGGCGAAGAAAATCCGCCCGGTTTTGCGCATCCTAGGGAGAGGACCGGTGCCCTGGCTTGTAAAAAATTGACGGCCCGCGAAAGGCCGACACTCAATTCCTGTAGCGAGAAGGCGCGACGCCGAATGCGTGTCGAAAAGCACGGTTGAAATGACTTTGATCGTAAAACCCGACGGCTTGGGCAACATCGATGATTGGCAGTTCGCTGCGCGACAGCAGGCCACAGGCCTGTTCAAGACGCAGACGCAGCAGCCAGGCGTGCGGCGTCATGCCGATGGTTCGTTTGAACTGTTTGAGGAACGGAAACCGGCCTAGTGCGCAAAGCCCGGCGAGGTCATCGAGGGTGATTCGCTGATCGATGTGACTGAAACAATAGTCCCTGAGGCGTGACCATTGCAGGGGCGAGAGTGAGCTTGAAATCGCCTCGGGCATGATCACCCGTGAGTGACGCAACAGGCCTTCAACGAGGGTGAGCCATTGCGTCTGCACCGCCAGACCGCCAGGTCCAATGGCCTGTTGCATGACCTCGTGCAAGCCGCGCAGGTTGCCAGCGAGCCCGGTGTTCTCGAGCAACATGCCGGCCAGTTCCAGGTCTTGGGGCCGACCGCTGATGTCCTCGGTGAGGCTCGCGACCAGCGCCTGGGACAGGCGGAATGTCTTGAGCGTGTAGGCGCCGCCGCCCTCGGCCACGCCATCGTGGATTTCGCCCGGCGGCATCAGGGCAATATTGCCCGGCCCCAACAGAAACGACTCGCCTTTGGACCGATGACGCTGGATGCCTTCGGTCACGAAGCCGACGTGGAAGTCGAGGTGGTAATGGCGATCAAACCCTGCATCCGTCAGGCGCGCCGAGCCCAGCACCAGGCCGGGCACTTCTGCAACGTGATGGTAACTGGCGTGTTCAGTCATGGGACCGGTACCGGGATCGGCGGCGAGGAAGGCCAATAAATTCCAGATCCGCGCGGGATATAGAGTGTCAGGTTTTGGCTGTTGTGAAGGACTGCAAATCCAAAGCGTCCCCTTCAACATGGTAGACCCTTGGTTCTTCCGAAAAATAGTCCTCCAGGCCCATCATGAATATCCGATGGTCTTCACTCTCTTCGAAACCCGGCGTGTGATCCTCGAGTGAAGCCCAGCGCACGATCAGGTTGAATACATGGGGGGATTCGATCCCTTGCGCGAGCAAGTGGCCGCCGTAACCCTTTGCGCGGCTGAGCAAAGGAGCGACCTCGGCAAATGCATGCCTGAACATTTCAACGCGTTCTTTGTGCACGGGGAGCAGAGCGATCTCGTAAATCATGGCGTTCCTCTGATATGACTTAAGCGGTTAAAAGTACGCACTTACGAGACGAGCGATGGCTCGACTGCGATCGCGATTTTGCCTCGAATGCCGTTGTTGGGGCTCTCCAACCGGGCATGGGCGAGCGCAATGTCGGCAAGCGAATAGACAGCGCCAACATGTGGCCGCAGCTGACCGCGCGCTACCAATGCGCTCAACTCATCGAGCTTGCCGCGGTTCTGTCGTGTGAAAACGAAGTGATAACTCGCGTTCTTGCCCCAGGCCTGAACGACGTTTTGTGGCTGTGCAATGTCCACGATCGTGACCACGCGACCGAGTTGTGCGAGCACGTCGGGGCTACGCGACAATGTGTTGCCGCCGATGGTGTCGAACACGACATCGACGCCGCGGCCACCCGTTTCCCGGAGGACGGCGTCGACGTAATCCTCTTTTTCGTAGTTGATGATCACATCGGCACCCAGACTTCGTGCGAACTCGGAGTTTGCCTCGCGCACGGTCGTGAACACCCTGGCTCCCACGGCTTTCGCCAACTGGATCGCCACATGACCTACGCCTCCCGCGCCGCCATGTATGAGGATGCTCTCCCCCACTCTGAGCGCTGCACGCACGACCAGCGCTTCCCACGCCGTCCCGCCAACCAGGCTCAGACTTGCCGCCTCAAGATGGCTTAGCGAGGAAGGCTTCTTCCCGATAATGCTTTCGGCCGCGACGTGGTACTCGGCATAACTGCCTGGCCCGTCAAATATTTGCGGGGTGTACCAGACTTCGTCTCCCGGAACGAAGGCCGTCACACCCTCCCCGACTGCTTCGACAACGCCCGATACGTCGTGCCCGGTAATGGCCGGCAGTGGCACCAGGTCGGGATAATCGCCACGTCGAACCTGGTAATCCAAGGGGTTGATGGAGGTTGCGTGAACCCGGACCAGCACTTGTCCCGCACGCGGCACGGGCTTGGGCACATCGCAGAGTTCGAACGATTCCGGGCCGCCAAATGATTTAAGCATCATCGCTTTCATTGAAAATCCTCGTATCGACAAAAAGGGATATCGAGATATCTCGATATCATGCAGCAAAAAAATTACAGATCTTTCCCTATGATCTCGGCAAGCGCACTGATGGTTGCTTCATTGCGCTTGTAGTAAGTCCACTGACCGATGCGCCTGACTTCGACCAGGCCCACTCGCTGCAGCGTTGCAAGATAACCAGACACCGTGGACTGCGACAGGCCGATACCTTCCTGGATACTACTGACGCAGACCCCCACCGTGAGAACGTCACCTTCGTCCTGCGGAGGGAAGTTCTTTGCGGGGTCCTTCAAGCCTTTCAGGATTTCAAGGCGTGTAGGATTTGAGAGGGCTTTGAATATTTCGAGTAATTCCATGCGCCCGAGGATATCGAGATTTATCGATATGTCAATGCGGGAGCCAGCAGAGGACGAAAATCGTAGAGGGATGATTTTCGACCGTGGGCTTTATGGCGATAGTGCTTTTGGCGGAAATTAGTCGTTCGTGAACGGCAGCAATCGGCCAGGAGCGGTCTCTGGACAGTCTCCCTGACGGCTGATAGATGCTGCACAACAGCATCAGCAGCTCTAAAGCCATACGCCTGTGTCGGATCATGAAGAAAAAACAGAGAGGCCTCCCGAAGGCGTGGGCAAGGGGGTAATTCGGTCACGCATCTTCGCTATATATGACCCATTTTCGGCGGTTGGTTGTTGTTTGGTCGACCGCTGCGCCCCCCACTCTCTATGGGGTTTCCTGCCCTGCTCATCGCAACCAGTCAACCTAGCCATTAAACAACCATCGGTGAGGATCAAAAACAACCGTCTTTAAGTTCCAGATTCCAATGGCAGACCAAGCTTCTACTTCACTCGACAAAAGTGGGATCATGATCAACAGCAATCGGCCAGAATCGGACGTCGCTCTCAAGAATTACGGTACATACGGCCCAACGCAATGTTTGCGACACACACCACACCACCGAGCCGGTCAAAAAGTATCTACTCTAGACTGATGCCTTCTGGATTACTTTTTGATCAAATCACCAAAATCCTTCATTCACCCCAGTCGGATAACGTCAGCATATGAGCATTTCAGCAACTGCGCTTCGGTTACTCGGCTCTCTTGTTGGAGCTTTGCTGCCGAAAGGCAAGCAACTTTATGCCGAGCGTTCTGCCGGAAAGGCTCCGGACTCCTATTCATCTGACTTCGCCGAGGAAATACTCGACGAAGCGCTCGGCCGGCTGGGTGCGGTCGATGTGGAGCACCAGTGGTGGCAGCGTGCTTTAGTAGATTTGGGCGCAGCCGCAACTCAACCGACTTGGTTCAAAAAGCCACACGTTCAGCAATGGCTCTCTCAAATGGATGTTCAGCGTCTTCTCAAGACGGTTGCTAAATCCGATCTGTGTGGGGCTGGGCCTCATCGAGATGACTATGAGGCACTCATCACAAGCTACATGACGAACTCTTTCGAGGATCGTCAGCATGCCGAATCAATAGTTACGCTTGCAGTAGCGGTGCTCAAAGCCAGCATTAAAGGTGCAGTCCGTGATACGGGCATTGCAGCCATTGTCCAGACCGCTTCTGCAGATCAGCGAGATCTATTGGTGGCCATGGATGAAAAATTGAAAGCTATTGGCCCCGTCGACCTCGAAAAACTGGCGGAGCTCGCCAAGAACTATGCGGATCTCATTCCAGATGATATTGGCGGTACTTACCTAGACCGACCTTCGCTCTTTGAGGCACTTGACTCCAAGCTCGCCGTGGCTCGCCTGGTACAAATCCGTGGGTTGCCCGGAAGTGGCAAGTCTGTCTTGGTGAAGCACATAGTCAAGCGTGCGCTAGAACGTGGGCCAGCCCTCTTCCTTAAAGCGGAACAACTCGAAGGTACCAGTTGGATTAGCTACGCGAACTCACAAGGTCTCTCGGGTACGCCGTTGGAAAAATTGCTCATCGAAGTTGGAAAGGTTGGCACTTCGATACTTTTCATCGATGCTATCGATCGCGTTGAAAAAGAACAGCAGCCCGTAATCCTCGACGTAATTCGTGCGATTGTGGAGTCGCCCCTGCTTAGTGAATGGCGCGTGGTCGTATCACTTCGTGATACCGGCATTGAGGTACTTCGTAATTGGTTAGGTGGCTTTCTTGATACGCTAAAGGTCGAAACGGTTAGCGTTGAACAGCTGAGTGACGAAGAAGCGGAGACGCTCGCGATAGTCAAACCCCACCTAAGGCCACTTCTATTCGGATCAGCTCAGGTACAAGACGTCGTTCGGCGCCCATTTTTCGCGAAAGTTCTAAACCAAAGTTATGTGGCAGACCCAAGAACCGCTAAATTCGCGCCGCAATCTGAAGTCGATCTGATAGCAAATTGGTGGTTGCGTGGTGGGTATAACGAGACGGGCCAAAGCGCAGTTGAGCGTCGGCGCGCATTACTAGATTTGGCGCGTCTTCGTGCCCGCCAACTTAGCCAACCGATTAGCCTTGGTCAACTCAACTCGGTAGCTCACATAGATGACCTGAGATCAGACGGAATCCTCCAATACGCTCGCGAAGGAGTCTCTGTCCGCTTCGCTCACGATATCTTCTTTGAATGGGCGTTCTTCCACGTCCTTGCCGATCGCGCAGACCAATGGATGGAAGAGATTAAGGCCAGCGGCGAGCCACCTGCAGTCGCACGCGTCGTCGAGCTTGCTTCCCAATGGGAGTACACACAGGGAAAAGACTGGCAGGCGTATCTTGCTCTAATCGAAGCATCAAATGTTAGATCGCAATGGCTGCGCGCATGGCTGGTCGGGCCCATAGGAACCGCAGGGTTTGAAGTCGCCGACAACCAGTTCGCAAGGACGGTTTTTGCCGACGACTTCCGGCTCTTTAGAAAGGCGCTTGTGTGGTTCCAAGCTGAAAAGACTACGCCGAATCCAACCATCCTCTCTGGCGCACTTCCGCAGGAGCAACGCCAACGATTCGCTGATCTGCTTAGTTGGCCATCCGATTTTTCTGCGTGGCGACGGCTTATTGAGTTTATTCTACGACGGGTTCCGGACATCCCTCAGAGGCTCTATCCGGAAATCGTCGCAATTTTCGAAGTCTGGCAAAACGCCTTGGCGGATTTGCGCAACCCTACATCACAAGCAATGTTGCAGCAATGCGCTAAGTGGCTCACCGCAATCGACGCGATTAGAACCGTCAAAACTCCCGACGAGAACTCAGCGTACTGGCGAAAGGTACCTGAACTTGGTGCGTTCAAAACGTCGTTGGGACGGCTCATCTTGAGAGCTTCAAGAGTCGAGCCTACCCTTGCGGTCAACTATGTACAGCAGGTCGCCAATTCAGAACATATCTCTGAAGATACCTTCAGCGACATACTTTCTCTCTGCCCCGTCCTCGCCCAATCAATTCCCAATTCCGTAGTTGAGCTTTCACTCGCGTTTTTCTGTAAGGAGCTTCCAGACGATCAGGTTGCAAGAGAGGATAGGGAGCTTCGCGCGGGTTCTGAATGGCGAAAAGCCATTCGAGCCAAGCCCGAAACAGAGCGCACCCATCAAGAGAAAATGGCGCTTTCGCACGCACCTTTTTTTCGATCCTTGGGTGATTTCAGTCACCACGACTGGGAACGGCTATCTCTACACGACACCTTGCGAGGCTTCTGGCCCCCTTCGCCGCTTCGAGAGCCCTTCCACTCTCTGTTTCAATCTTCACCTGACTGTGCGCTGCAGCTTCTTCGAGAACTGTGCAATCACGCTATGGCTGCATGGCGACAGTTGCACCGGCACTCACGAGAGCGAAATGGCACCCCCATACCACTAGAACTGAAATTTCCTTGGGGTATCCAGCGGTTCTGGGGCACTGACCGAGAGTACCTATGGTTTCGGTCTACGTGGGCACCGAAAATGATCGGTTGCGGTTTTATGGCACTCGAGGAATGGTGTTTTGCCGAGCTAGCGCGCGGTCGGCCTCTTGACGAACTGATCCAGCAAATCGTTGAGGGGAACGAGTGCATTGCGATTTTGGGAACAGCGGCGATGCTTGTACTCCACACAGAAGTGGTGTCCGAAGTAACGGCGCCGCTCTTTACTTCACAACGGTTGTTCGCCGCAGACCATACCCGAATGAGGCAGGACATCTCATCCTCAACCGTGGGCTTAATGGGCTTCAATCATCGCGCCGACAAGACTCATATTGAAGCAATCCAAACCGCAACTGCTCGGGGGGGGCGTGGGACACAGCTCAGTTGGATGGTACCCAGGCTCGTCTTTGCAGCAGACGCCCTCAGTGACTTAATTTGCAATGCGATCCTTAATTTCAAGAATGATCTGCCCTACGAGTATGAAGAGCACCGCAACATTCAAGAAGCGCAGGAGCACCTCACAGCTCAGGCCCTCGAATATGCAGAGCTGGTCGACCCGGAGAACTATCGCGCGTATCGCATTAAAGAGGACTCAAATCAGGTGGCGATTGTCCACGTCAGCCCTTCAGCCTCGAGGCCTGAAAACGTTGCCAGGGCTGAAGAGGCTTCAAGGTTTCTTAGGTTCTCTAGTCTTTGGCCGTGGGCAGCCAAGTCCTTTGAAGAGGGGATAATCCAAGACGCGGTCGCGATCAAAGATGCTATCGCCCTCAGCAAAGAAGAGTGCACCGACGATTTGTTCGAGTATTCAAACGACAAGTATGAAGAAACTCAATTGGCCATGTATCGAGGTGCAGTCGCGGCTACCGCTGCCATCGTGCTTAACTTCCGAGACGCGTCAACTCAAGAAGACCTTGAATGGGCTCGTGACGTCTTGATACGAGCGAAACGTCTCCCGGAAAATCGTGGTGTGATGTGGTCACCCAGCTCCGTCATCCCTTGGCACTATGCAATCTACGCTGCGCGGGGCCTAGCTGCGGATCTCCGAGAAGGTACAGCAGCAGGCGATGCAGCGACCGACCTGTTAGACCTGATTGCACATCCATTAGAAGTCGTTTCGCTGGCTGCGCTCAAAGAGGCGTGCAAGCTTTGGATTAAAGATCCTAAGCTGACTTGGGCCGCTCTAATATTATCGCTCTCGCTTTGCCATGTCCCACCGCGACCACGTGACCAACTCAGTCAACAGGGAGTAGCACACCACTCACCAGTTGAATCTAAAGCGGCGGTCGACGCGGTACTCGCGTTCTACCAAAACGGAAGTGGATGGCCCGCCTTGCCTCTGCCACCTCCGGCTTGGGTAAAGGTCAAGCCTAGGAAGGGCCAGCGTCGGTATCAGATCGAGGAAGAATTCGATGAAGGCGATCCAACCGACGCGGCTGAAGAGTGGGACGAACCGCGTATATTCTGGCACTCAAAGCGTGCTGCAGAAATCCTCAATCTAATTCCGGTGGATAGGGTCCTAAGTAGCAGCGCTAGTAGTACGCTCCTCGAATTTATGGCGGACGTTCTCGACTGGACAATCCAAAAAAACTCGCCGCCCTGGGTAAAAGCCGGACACAGAGATCGTCCGACGACTCAAATTTTTGAATGGACAAACACCTTAGGGTCGACGCTCGGTCAGGTGGCTGGGCTCGTTCCTCTTCACGATTTCCAGCCTCGCTTTCTAGAACCGATTTTTGGGGTCGAAGACGAATTCTGCTGGGCAATTCTGTCTCCCTTCGCTAGCGCATATGTTTGCGCCTACGTTTACGATGCACCGGTCGTTCCAGTCGACGCAGTTGTAACCCTTGACCTCTGTCTTGGACGACTTCTCCAGAGTTCGACTTTCAATCGCGACGCATACCGAAGTGGAGAACTTTCGGGTTTCGACCAGCCCAATCTTGTACGTACATTAATGTTTGTCTCTGTTGAGCACGCCGGCATGGCTACTCGCTATGCCAACGGCGATTGGTCAGAAATTAGCCTTATTTTGCCTATAATCGATCTTTTCATTCGCGCCGGTGGATGGGCAGTGTCCGTGATGGGGCCTTTCTTAACGCTCTGTGAACGTGCAAAAGCTAACTACCACGCCGAGACCTTCGCGGATCAAGTGCTGGCAATTATCAGCGAAGGACCGGGCAAACTCATTGGTTGGCATGGAACGACAACTCCAGCGCGTATAGCGGAATTAGTGCAGTGCTTCGCACATCGTGACGCGCCAATGACGCTGGCTGTGGCTCAGAAGTTTTTGAGGATACTTGACCTACTAGTCGATATGGGCGACCGGCGAAGTGCCGCGCTACAGCTCAGCGAGGCGTTTAGGGAAACTCGCTTGTCTGTTTGATGTAGAAGGGGAGGTCATATCCACCCTCTCCAGATACACGCCGGGCCCCTGGCAATGTGGTTAGTGGCCAGGTGCGAAGCGTTTTTAACGCGGTGGTGATTCAACGAATTTGAACAATCGCCAGTGTCAGGCTGAGTAGGCTTAGCTTAGGATAATATCGGCTGGGATTCGCACTGTGGTTCGGGTGGCTGCGGAAGCTGATGCTGCGGCGCCCGATCGATTGCATCTCTCCGAGTCATAACGGGAAACCTGTTGCCGTTGATCGGCGGCTGTGTGCGCAGAAAATCGGCCAGATCAAAAGGCAGGCTGAAGTAGCGCCCGAGCCACAAGAGTAGATCCATAAGCTTGGGGGGCTTTAACGCCTTGGGGCCTAGCGTCTGCTGGCCAGATTTTTGGATGGTCGACTTAGGGTGAACTAGACGGTTTCGCTCACCGAAGACTTTGCGTAGTGTTTCAATCTCGGCACAGCCCGACGGCATCAAATAGGCAGGTAGGACTGCTTTCGGGCCATGCAGCCATTTCTCTGGCGTAGGCTTTGATTCGATCAACTGGAACACATCCTCCTTGTCGAGCATCGAAAGTCCCCAAGCCAATGCAAGATTGATCTCGGCCTCACAAAGTGCCGCAGAAAGTATCGCTACCTCGGTGTAGAGCGGCATGATCCGCCAATAATAACGATGGGAAACTCGTTCTTCGGGTGTTCTGTCGATACCAGATCGCCGCTTCGCTTCTTTATCAATCTCTAGGTCGTGCGCTTCGGGATTTAGACTTTTCAGCCTTGTGCGCCAATTTTCATAGTTGCCGCGCGCCTCTACGGTGGTTCGGGCTGCATCGCTTGTGATCTCGTCACGCAATGCGACGAACTGCGGCCAAAGCCCTTTCAATACGTGTTCGAGCCAGTTGTCGCTTCCGACATGCCAGTTGGGTACGACCACTTGAGCCTCAGCAATTTTATCGCGAAGATCGTCCCAACCATCACCAATGATCAACCCCATGGCACTCCCGCCGGTCCTGTGCCGGACGTCGCAATTTTATGAAAAGTAAGTTCGAGTCATGAAAACCTGTGCAAAACCACTTGTCGGCTATCTGCTCAAACCGCATATCTTTTGCAGATTCTAGTCGCAGTTAGCGAACGGCCACCAGTGACCGAAAGCAGCACTTTGCGAAGGGCTGCTATGGGCCGTTCGCATTCACTCGCGAACGACCGCTTCTGGCCGAAAGAGGTCGTTCGTGGATGGCTGCTTTCGGCCAAGCGCAATCGATCGTCAATCCAACATTACCGCTGCTGAAAAGCCACTTTCACCCCAAGCCCAACAAACAACGTACCGATTATTTTCCCTTCCCACCGACGCAGCTTTGACAGGCCTTTGATCAACTGGCTCAGCGGACGAATAGTGATGACAAGGACGCTGGTATAGGCCGCACTGAGCCCCGAAAAGATCAAGCCAAGCACCGCGAATTGACTCAAGGATGAGCCTGATTCCGGGTGAATGAATTGAGGCAGGAATGCCAGGAAGAAAATGGCGGTCTTGGGATTCAACACCTCGGCACCGACCGCTTGAAAAAAAGCCTGGGTCGAGGTCACGTCGGCTAATGGTGTTCGTGAAGTGACGCTTGATTTGGCAAAAAATGCGCGAATGCCCAGATAGATCAGATAGCAGGCCCCTGCCGTCTTCACGACGTTAAACGCGAGCGCAGAGGTCATCAGGATGGCCGATAGGCCCAACGCAGCGCTCAGCGTATGGATCAGGTCACCTGACGCCACGCCCAGCCCTGTGGCAATCCCGACTTTACGTCCGCCCTGAAGGGTGCGGGTGATCACCAACAGCACGGCGGGGCCAGGGATCAGAAACAGACCGATAACGACGGCTACGTACGTCACGATAGAGGCCAGATCAAACATCGCGGGTTACCTCAAGGCAGGACAAGTGCCTCAGTTATCCTGATATGAAGTTCGAAAGCAACTCGGGCGACCTGGATGGTCTCAGCCAAAAGCTTGCCTAAGCGGCTCCGTGAATCGCGCAAGATCGCCTTACCTGTACGCGGGTTTGTATCGTCGAATTGCCGGGTTGAGCTCGGGCGAAATTTCCGGGCAAGGTCTTCGGAAGTTTCCTTCAAACTGTGGCGGCTTTGGTGAACTGGAGCGCGGTGAGTTCGATCGGTAGGCTTTGGTGGTCGCTGCATATTCAGTGACAGGGTGTAGGAACCCTTTAAGACTTTTAAGGTGACATTGGCGTCGATGCTTGATTGCGGCCGTTGAATTGCGTCCGTAAGATTCGTTGCGGCGGCTGTGTGCGGGCACGCTTCGGTGTGGTCGAGTTTTGCCTTAAAAGTCTCGATATTCCTACCCCGCACATAGCTGCCACCCTAACCTGTAGGAAGGTGGATGGCAGTTTCCATCACACTTTTAAGGTTTCGAAAATGACAACACTGCATCCCGATCCGCCTTACGAAAAACCAACGCCCCACCCCAAAAGCCGCTTCATGGCGCTCACCAGCAATTGCGACGACATGCCGACCTTGTTCGTCGACACCCGCGCGCCGCTCGATGTTTTGTATGACGCCGCCCATTACCGAATTCGCGCGGTCACCCAAGCGCTGGAGAATCTCTCCATGCGCGATTCAATCGAATGTGAATCCTTTATCCTCAGCGACTTTGCGTTGCTGTGTGCCATTCCGTTGCGGGATGGGTGTGATGTGCTGGATGTGATTGGCCGGCGGTTAAGGGCGATGCCGTCGGACTAGTGTGATGACCCTTCCCATGCTTTGTGTGGGAAGGGTCATGGAGGGGCGGGTTGGTTGTTTTTGAGTTGGCTAGCTGCCGCTCTCTCTGGACAGCAATCGGCCAACAGCTGCCTTTGAGGAAGGGCAACTAACGATCTAAAACCGCACAGCCAGCTGTTACTCGAAAATAAATCCGTCCCCTTTCCTGACAGGAGCAGCTTTTCCTGCCGCGAGGAACTAATAGAGCGCGCCGATCATAATATTCTTGAATCCCACGGTTCACTCCCGTACCGGCGGGATTTGTAGCTATCGATTTTCCACTCTCCTGCTTTTTTCAAAAAGACGAAGAGATATTCGTCTTGAAAGCTCGTCTGCGTTTTAACTAATACTTCGGCTCGGGTTTTGGTTTTGATCTCTATCAAAATTTCCGTTGGATTTTCGACACCGTTGAATTTAGCTGGGAAGCCAAAGCTTCTAGGGCCCTTACCGCCGTAGACCCGACGCTTTTCAGTGCAGTAATGGTCAAACAGAGGCTCAATACGCTCACCGAAGATCTCAAACCAATCGGTTCCCGCCACGTAGTGGTACTCATCGCCAGGATATGTCTGTCGCAGCGCTTCATCCTCCTCTTGATGCTTGGCGTAGATACCACTTTCGATCGAGTTCCATCTCGCCCCGAATTCACTGACACGCGATGCTAAATGTGACTTGAGCGCAATCTCGTCCATTTTAAAAGCTCCAAAATTTCTATACGGCATCGCTTTCTTGAACATCGCCGTCTTTCGACTCTAGGTTTTCTAGCTTAGAGAGCGGCGCGCCTGATGGCTATCACGGCTTCGGAATTGGCTTCATCACTGATGCTCTACGGCAGCATAAATCGCGCGGATACCCAGCGGTGGCAGAGAGAATTCGCAATCTCATGGGCAAACCGGTGCGCACCCAGCGTGATTCGAAGCACCAAGCGCTTATGAGTGAGAAGGAGAAAAACAAAGCGCTTCGTGCGGAAAACGACCAGCTTTTGGCGGAGCTTGCCCGAATCGCTTCTGTAAACCAGCGACTGCTGTCCGAAATGGCTGAGTTGAAAGCAGCCTCCAGCGGAAAGCTTGTCTCTATAACTCCGAAGAAGTAGGCAGCCCCCCAGTCTTAAAATCGAGACGGTGGTTCATTTCCAGCTTTCATCTGTGAAAAGACATGGTCTGGATCAGCCTGGCACCAATATCTGAACAGAAGACGAGGTTCGGTATCCCCAAAATGCTGACTCAGGATACTCTCGGCGGGGATTAGCAACTTAGTTTCTGGCCATTGCTGAGCTAAAACACCTATGTGTTTGCCAGACGAACAAATAATCCACGTCGCCTTGCCTCCACTGATACCAGGCAGGTAATCCATACCTTGGATCGCTTCGAACAATGTACGCAGTGTTACTGCTGGATCAAGCCTGATTGATGTCCTATGACTTTCCAGATCATCCCCTGCATGCACGCTATCCCGATCAATTCCAATGACCAACATGAATGCTCCTTGCCACCATTGTGTGCTTACCAGAATGCCAGCGTAGGGATGCCTGCCGCTATCTGTCTACAGTCCGCCTCTGGCCGTTTTCTACCTGTCACGACGGGCCGCAAATGACCCGAAGCAACCGACAGTTTTAGAAGAAACGGCAATCATAAGCAGACGCTCAAGCCAAGCTGAAAATACCCGCTTCTCCAGTCTGCAGGTCGTACGCAACTAATGCCTCTTGAAAGGCATCAGCGCCGCAAACAACTTCACCGTCACGGTTCCAGATGGCAGACCGACCCGCTGCTACATAGTTGTCGGCGGCGCCTACACAGTTGGCCATCATCACTGTCATGGAATGCTTTTTAGCAATCATCGGATAATGACTGTAAGCCGATGCAACTCCTCTCTCAGACTTGGCCACGCTTGCCAGATAAACCTGAGCGCCTGACTCTGCGGCTTGTTCGGCATGGCTGGATTGCAATGACTCGTAGCAGATGGCGGGGGCAAGGACAAAATTTGCCTGACTAAGCACAAGCTGTTGGGTGCCCGGGGTGAAATAAGGTAATTCGTCGGCGTGTAGAAGCTGTTTTGAATAGGTTGTGCGCTCCAGCCCTGGCTGGAAGGTAATCATGCTGATCTCGGTGCCTTTGGTGCCCTTCGTTGGCGCACCCACAGCGATGAGCATGCCATATCGGTCGCTTAACGCCTGGAACTCGTTAAAACGGCTATCACTTGGATGCACCGCCAAGACTTCGGCCAGCCCGGGTTCGTAACCGGTGAGGGAAAGTTCGGGAAAGAGCAGCAGATTGGCGCTTTGGCTTGCAGCCAAGTGGATGACATCAATGTGTCTGGCGATGTTTTTTTCAACGTCGCCCGGTACAGCCAGGATTTGCGCAGCGATTAGCTTCATTTCCCGTCTCGCGTCCATGTGTTGGGTTAGCTTCGCGCGTGACTGAACCGGTGCTCAGCCTCTGCCTGAAAGTCAATGCATGCTGCACGAACGTTGGTAGTTTGCAAAGTGCGGGGGCGTTTACCCGCAGTCGACATGATCCTTACTTGAGTCAATAGCCCCCTTCTCAACCGACCGTTTCAACCCCAATCAGCCCCCATCCCACCACCTGCTATATTCACCCTCCCGCTCACGCGGCCCAAAACATCACCTCAAAGGGAAGTCATGCCTGAATTTCTCGTAGCCCTCCTGAACGCCTTATCCCTCATGGATACCTCAGCGCCAAAGGAAGGCCAATCCACATGGACCCAACGCCATCGAAAACTGATCAACATTCTTTTCATCCTGTGCATGATCCCCTTCTGCGTAGTAGGTTTGGTGTTTTTGATCCAATGGCTGAGCAACCTGGGGCCGGTGGCGCAGAAAGTGGCGATGGGCGTGGGCGCGATCCAGTTGATTGGCTTATTGGCATTACTGGGTCGCCGAAGAAAAGCTTAACCGCTCGGGTTTCCCAGCCCTCAAAACCATGGTCAGTTAGCTACAGGGAATGACTCCCCAACAAACCAGCCGCTGGGTCAATCGGTGATGTGGATTGACGCGCACTACAACCCCAGCGCCTGCCTGTGGTAGATAGTCACCGCAGACTTCAATCACACAGGTTTTCGGATGAACACTCCAATCGCGATCATCGGTGCAGGGCTGGGCGGCCTGGCCCTCGCGCGGGTTCTGCATGTGCACGGGATCGCGGCGGCGATCTACGAGGCGGAACCCTCGGCAGACGCCCGCGCCCAAGGTGGGCTGCTCGATATTCACGAATACAACGGGCAGCTCGCACTGAAGGCGGCGGGTCTGTTCGAACAGTTTCTGGGCATCATTATTGAAGGCGCTGACGCCAAGCGGATTTGCGACAAACACGGCAATGTTCTGCTGGACTGGCCCAGCCCGGACAACGGTGGTCGGCCTGAGGTGGAGCGCGGCGAGCTGCGCAGGATTCTGCTTGAGTCGCTGCCGACCGAGACGATTCGCTGGGGACACAAGCTCACTACGGTGGCCGCGCTCGGCGGTGGTCGGCATGGGCTGACCTTCGCCAACGGCTCGACCGTGACCACTGAGCTGCTGGTGGGTGCCGACGGCGCCTGGTCAAGGGTTCGTCCCCTGCTGACCGATGTGAAACCGGCCTACGCCGGCCTGTCCTTTGTCGAGACTTTCCTGTTCGACGCCAACCGTCGCCATCCGGCCAGCGCCGAGGTGATCGGCGACGGCACGCTGATGGCGGTGGTGCCGAACCAGGGCATCCTGGCCCACCGTCATGCGAACGGTACCTTGCAAACCTACGTGGCGTTGAACAGGCCGGAAGACTGGTTTGCCCGCCTCGACCTCTCCGATCCCGACGCAGCCATGGCCCTGCTCGCCGAGGAATTCGATGGCTGGGCGCCGGCGCTGACCGCGCTCATCACCGATTCCGATACGCCCCCCGTGCTGCGCCCGATCCATGCACTGCCGGTCGGCCATCAATGGGAGCGCGTCCCCGGCGTGACCCTGCTTGGCGATGCTGCTCACTTGATGTCGCCGTTTGCTGGCGAAGGCGCCAACCTTGCCTTGTACGACGGCGCGTTGCTCGCAGAAGCGATTGTCGCCAACCCTGGAAACGTCGAAGCCGCGCTGTTGGCCTATGAACAGGAACTGTTCCCTCGCAGCGCAGAGACGGCGGCGGAAACGGACAAGAACCTGAAGTTATTTTTCAACGAGACCGCGCCACAGGGTCTGGTTGATTTGTTCACTCAATACTTACCGCGCCAATGATTGTTTTCACCCTGTAGCGGCTGGCGAAGCCTGCGTCCGGCTGCGAAGCCGTCGTGAAACACGCAATGGCCATCATGAACCAGATTTGAAAACCGCAGTCTTAGACCTGCCCTGAAATGCGCTCGCCCACCCGCTAGGCCAGCGCAGCCTCAGCCCCATGGTCGTCTTTCATCCGAGCCGTTCGCCCCATGCGCCAAGCCCTCGTGTCCTTTCGCGTTGTTTCGCTCTGCCTCGTTCCTTTGTTTTCCCTGTTTGCCACGCCCGCCCACGCCAGTGAGGAACGGCAACTGGTGTCGGACATCAACGACTACCGTGCCCACCCCCGCCGCTGCTCAGTGCGCCCAACCCAGGCGTTGACGCCGTTGGCGCTGAAGTCGAACCTGGCGTTGCCCATCGGTTATGGCGGCGCGTTGCGTGAGGGGTTGAAGCAGAACGGCTATCAAGCGGTGACAGTGCGCACTATTCGCCTGGTCGGCGCACGAGATGCCGAGGACGCTTTCGACATGTTGCAGAGCAACTACTGCGGGGCGCTGCTCGATGCGCAGTACGCCGACATCGGCATCAGCCGCGCCCGTAGCGAATGGCAAGTGGTGCTCGCGCGGCCGTTGCTCGACAGCCGTATAGGCGACAGTCGAGCGGCGAGCAAGACGCTGCTGGCCGAGGTCAACGCCGCCCGGGCACGGCCGCGCATGTGTGGTCGCCAGCGTTTCGCCGCCGCCCGGCCGCTGAGTTGGAACGCCGCGTTGGGCGCCGCCGCGCAAGGCCACAGCAAGGCCATGGCCTACGGCAATTATTTCGCGCACCAGGACCCCGACGGTGAAATGCCGGCGGACCGGGCCAGGGCGGCGGGCTATCGTGGCCGGCAGATCGGCGAAAACATCGCCGCCGGTCAGGGTTCGCCGAGCAAGGCGATGGCCGGTTGGCTGGCCAGTCCCGGGCACTGCGCCAATCTGATGAACCCGATGTTCACCCAGGTCGGCGCCGCGTTTGCCACGGATGCGCGCAGCGATGAAGGCGTGTACTGGACGATGCTGTTCGGGGCGAAGTGAGTCGCCAAGCGTCTACAGAACCGCAAAAGATTTAGGTAGAGTGAGGGCCTTGCGCGTCGCCTGCACATGGGGAATCAGCATGATCCGTCTTTCAGTCATGGCCAGTCGAAACTGATGACTCAGCCCGCCACGAATCTACCCGCCGCCGTCCCCGGCCAACTCTCCCCCCGTGAACGCCGTGGGCTGTTGGCGATTCTGGTGTCGATTGCCCTCGCGGTGCTCGACACCGCCATCGCCAACACCGCGCTGCCGACCATTGCCGCGGATTTGCAGGCCTCCCCTGCCGCGTCGGTGTGGATCATCAATGCCTATCAACTGGCGGCCGTGGCCACGCTGCTGCCGTTTGCCGCACTCGGCGGGATCATCGGCCATCGCAAGGTGTTCCTCAGCGGGATCATTCTGTTTGTGGTGGCGTCGGGATTGTGTGCGCTGGCGTGGTCGCTGCCGACCCTGACGGTTGCGCGCGTCCTCCAGGGCGTCGGGGCCAGCGCGATCATGAGCGTCAACGCCGCGTTGATCGGCTTGATCTTCCCCCCGGAACGCCTCGGTCGCGGTCTGGGCTTGAACGCGCTGGTGGTCGGCACCTGCTTCGCCGCCGGCCCGACCATCGCCTCTCTGGTGCTGTCGGTGGCCAATTGGCCGTGGCTGTTTGCAATCAACCTGCCCCTCGGTTTATTTGCCCTCGCCTTCGCCTGGAGTTCCTTGCCGACCAGCCAGCCCAAAGCGCTGGTGTTTGACCGGCTGACCGCGGTGCTCAACGTCATTGCGTTCGGGGCGCTGATCTTCTCCCTGAGCCAGGCAGCGCAGTTGGGCTCGGTGAGCAGCGTGGTGATCGCCCTGGCGGTGTTCCTGATCGCCGGGGCGTTGATGTTGCGCCGCGAGGCCGGGCATCCGACGCCAATGTTCCCGCTGGACCTGCTCAAGCGCCCGATGTTTGCCTTATCGGCACTGACCGCGTTCTGTTCATTTGCTACCCAAGGCTTGGCGTTCGTCTCGCTGCCGTTCTTCTTCGAAACCACCCTGGGACGCGACCCGATCCAGACCGGTTTTCTGATGACCCCGTGGTCCATCGTCGTGGCCCTCATCGCACCGATGGCCGGGCGCCTGTCCGACACCTATCCGCCCGGCCTGCTCGGCGGCATCGGCCTGGCCATCCTCAGTGCGGGCATGGTCTCCTTCGCCTTGCTGCCAAGCGACCCCAGCGCCGCCGGGATCGTGATTCGCATGATCATCTGCGGCATCGGTTTCGGCTTCTTCCAGGCCCCCAACCAAAAAGCCCTGATGACCAGCGCCCCCCGGGAACGCGCCAGCGGTGCCAGCGGCACCATCGCCATGGCCCGGCTGATTGGCCAGGCAACCGGCGCGGCGTTGGTGGCGTTGAGTTTCGGAATTTCGGGAACTCACGGGCCGGTGCTGGCGTTGAGTATCGGGGCTGGGTTTGCGGCGGTGGGGAGTGTGGCGAGTGGGTTGCGGTTGGTGGCGCGCTAAACCACAGGTTCAAGGGCTGACACTCACCCCTGTGGCGATCGGCTTTTGTGGCGAGGGGGCTTGCTGTGACGAGAGGGCTTGCCCCCGTTGGACTGCGCAGCAGTCCCCTTCTGTGCTTGGAATAACGAGGTCCGCTGCGCAGAGTGGGCAATCCCCACTCTCTGCGAATCAACAAATACCCTCTTCGCAACTCGCCCTCTGATCGCAACCGCTTCACCATCAACTGGAACTTGTAACCATCAATCGACCTTCTCGCAGCTCCAACCGTCTGCTACTTGTCAGTTGATCGACTCTTTCTTCCAACAGCGTAGTTACTTTAGCCGTAGCGCGGCCGAAGCCGAGAAGTCTCAGCGCACCAGATATCGCGTCGTCTGGACTCATGGAAAAACCCGAGATGATGATTTCTATTAAGGCCTGATCAAGTTCTTCCGGCGCCACCCACTCAAGTTTGCGTTCGGCGGACTCCCAATGGGCCCGGCTACGGATGACAACTGGGCGATTGTCCACCGGGTGCAGAAATTCACCCCGGCGCGAGAAGTGCCTTTGCCTAACACCCAAACCAATTGCGTTCTCCACGGCGGCAGTAATTCTCGCGCCCTGCCTTGTCACTCCGAAAGCCTCCATGAGACGTCGGGTGACTTCAACTGAATGCACCGGAGATTCAATATCGACCACTGTGCGTATCAACTGCAGTAGATGTTCGGGTTGGTGCTGATGCAATTCCACTTGGTTAGTAACCGCAGCAAGCCGAGCCTTTTTATAAGGCAGGCTAGCGACCGGATCGACTTCGGAAACGGTTTCATCACGCAGAATTTCATGTAGAGGCTCGATCAACACTTCATTGACCGAGGACGCATCTCGACGATTTGCTATGCGCTCTCGGGCCGCGTCAATGGCTGCCACGGTGCGAATAATTTCTTGCTGAGGATTGCGGAACCAATCGGTGCTCCAGATTCGATGGAAGTTCCAACCCAACCCTTCAAGCACACCTTGACGCAGGCGGTCGCGATCACGCGCCGAGCGCGAGCTGTGATAGGCCGCGCCGTCGCATTCGACAGCCAGCACATATCGGCCCGGGAACTCGGGGTCTTTCACGGCCAGATCGATGAAGTACCCCGCAGTTCCGACCTGAGGCTCGACTTGATAGCCCAGATCGCGCAAGGAACGGATCACTTCATCCTCAAAAGGTGAGTCAGTAGGCTTTCCGGTTTCCATGGCAACTTCCAGTTCGCCTGTTTCTGCGTACTTCAGGAAGTTTTTCAAGGCACGTACGCCGTGTTTGGCGGTGGTATCAATCTCCAACTCATCGCCACGGAAGTTACAAAACACGCGCATCGCCAATTTGGCCCGCGTAATCAACACGTTGAGCCGGCGATGCCCTCCATCTTTATTGAGTGGGCCGAACTCACGAGCGATACGACCGGATTCATTGCGGCCATAACCAATGCTGATGAAGATCACATCACGCTCATCCCCCTGAATGTTTTCCAGGTTTTTTACAAAGAATGGCTCGCTTCCCTGTGCGGTGAAAAACACTTCGGCTTGGGGTGTCTTGCGCCGCAACAACTCAACTTCAACGTTAATCAGGTCACGCTGCGGAACGCTGAATGCCGCCACGCCCAACGAAAGCTCCGGTGTTTCCAGTGCATGTTTCATCACCGCCTGAGCAACCGCTTTGGCTTCATCCTTGTTGGTCCGTGTGCGGCCACGGTCATACAGTGCCTGCGGTAGATAATCGAAGCTCACACCTTTGGCGTGGATATGCTGGCCTGCCGAGGGAAAGACCACCAACTTGCTTTCATAGAACTCCACGTTGGAGACCGCGATAAGTGATTCGTGCCGGCTGCGATAGTGCCAGCGCAGATAGCGTTCCTGACTACCCGCCGCCTTAAACATGCTGAGGATGCTTTCGATGTCGGCAGTGACGTCATTTTCGTCATCAGGTGCGATGTCACGGCTAAACAAATCGCTAGGTGGCATTTGCCGGGTATCACCCACTACCACCACTTGTTTGCCTCGTAAAATTGCGCCGAATGCGTCGACGGCTTTCACTTGAGAGGCTTCGTCGAACACTACGACGTCGAATGCCAGCTTGCCCGGAGGAAGAAAGTTGGCGATGGACATAGGGCTCATCATGAACACGGGTTTGATTTGCTGAATGGCCCGCCCAGCCTTGTCGATCAATTGGCGAATCGGAATGTGCCGACGCTTCTTATTCAGCTCCGCGCGCAAGATTGCCATTTCACCCGGCTGATTCACGTTAGGCATGTCCTCCCATACCTGACGCGCGAGATACGTTTGAGCGTGATTCAATGAAGCGGTATCAAGTGCCTTGAACCTGGCAATCTGGTGTTCGTGCTTGATGCGATCAAATTGTTGTAACGGTGGCTTTTCGGCGTAGGCCTTCTGCACAAGCCCCGAATACCAGGAAAAGTCGAGAATCGCGGGTATCTGATCGGGGTTTTCGCTGCGTAGGGCGATGTTCAATAACTCGTCCAATTGGGCCTGGTGCATCTCGCCCGACAGTACATTGAGGCGAGCCAGCTGGTACAGCGCGTTGAGGCTGGACTGCCACAACTGCAAGCGCGCGCCCAAGGCAGAAAGATCCAGGCTTTGCAGTGTCTGCGCGGTGTCATCCTGCATACCGATGACTTCCAGGCCTCGTTGCAATGACTCGGTGAGACCAGCGAGATGCTCCTCGATGTCACTCACCGTATCCCCAAGCCCACTGGCGTCCGTGTGCCCGGCAAGGAACGCGATGATCCCTTGTGGAACATGACCATTACCGAGGTCTTCGTACAACTGGACAACCCAGGCACTGACGCGCTCGAGCACTGCCCAGTCGGACTGCTGGCGCTGCCATTGAGCACCGAAAAGGGCGCTGCCCAGGCCCTCGTGTTGGTCGTAGACCTTCTGGCTTTGTTGATAGGTCAGAACCGAATCGACCAAAAGGAGTTGTTCGGCATTACTAGCGGGCAACGCACCCTGTCCAAGCCCTTGCAAGCGAGCTTTGGCCCCGCGATAGCGCCCCGAAAACACCTTCCACCACTTGTCACCGTAAGCCAGCAGGTTCTGGCGAACCTCCAACAAATCCTGCTCCCATGCGGCCTCGATCAATTGACCGCCATGGCTAGCCTTGCAGGTGCTCATGCGCTGACCTGCATCGAGTAATTCGCGAATGGCATCGCGGCGCAGCTGCCAGTCACCGGTACTCAGCTCTACACCTTGTAAACGGGGTGCTTCGGCCGCACGCCTTGCGGCGCGGCAGATAACAGCAACGTCGGCGAGGGTCGCAGGCTGGGTCAGCATCAGTCGTGACGAAAGCGCCTTGGCGGCTGCGTCTAGTGCCGCTAGATGTGCACTTGCTTGTTGCAATGCGTCATTAGCGCTGTTCTGTTCAATAGGAGAAAAATAAGTTCGCTTGCTACCCCAGAATGGGTTCAGGTCTGGACGACCCATCTCCTTGAGGTGAAGTGTCAGTTCTACAACTAAATCGCGGCGCTTTTGCTGATCCGTTTGAGTCCATGACGCCATCGGCGCGAACGCAATCGTTGGCAATACGCCGTAGTTTCGCTTGAGTGCGAGGTAATGACCCAGCACCTCGACAAAATCCTGGCCACTGGCACCTACACGCGCACTAACCGCGGCGCAATACTGGTTCAAATTACCTTGTAACTGCGCCAGATTGGCCAGGTCGTCCTCACCCACCTTAGTCAGCGGGCGACCCTGATCAAGTGTTCGACCCAGCTCCTTGAGCACCGAGGTTTTGGTGGATTTGTGGCTGTGTAATTCAAGTACCGCATCGCCTAAGTGGCATTCGTCGAGACGACGTTTAACTACTTCCAGAGCGGCCATTTTTTCGGCCACGAACAATACGGTTTTTTTCTGGGCAATCAGTTCCGCGATGATGTTAGTAATGGTCTGCGACTTACCGGTGCCAGGTGGTCCCTGAATAACCAGGTTGGCGCCCTCGCGCACTTCGAGAATCGCTTCAGTCTGGCTACTGTCTGCATCTTTGACGAATCGCACCTCTCCTGGCTGGAGCACCGAATCGATGTTCACATCCTCGGCATAGGCAGGTCGCTGATCACCAAAGCCAGAGCCCAGTAGTCGATTGATTACCGGGTGTACATCCGGTTGCTGATCCTGCGGCCAACTCTTCGGGTCCAGATCCTTGAACATCAAAAACTTGCCAAAGGAGAAGAAACCGAGGGCTGCCTCGTTTACTGACACTTTCCAGCGGGGTTGCTTACTAACCAGATCCGCCACTTCAGCATAAAAACCGTCGAGGCTACCTTCTGTAGTTTCGAAGCGATCTTCATTGAAGTCACAAGCCGCGAGGTCGAGACCAAAATCGGTCTTGAGCTTGGCGATTAATGACAAGTTCGGCATCAACTCGTCGCCAGAGTACTTCAGTTTAAAGGCGTCCTTTGCACCGCCACGCTCAAGAGTCACAGGCAACAGCATCAAAGGAGCCTTGCGCAAATTCTCCGAGCTATCGGCTTCATACCAATGTAAGAAACCCAGCGCCAGAAACAGCGTGTTGACCCCTTGCTCCTCGATGAAGGCACGCGCCTCAGAATGAATCCTGAGCAATTGCAGAAAAAGCCGCTCCTCCTCCAGAACGGTCTGCAACCGCGTGTCTGTATGCCGCCGCGCTCGACCCGCCTCGTCTACCTCATTGTCGACAGCATACGACTCACCCGAACTGTCGAGCTCATCCAATAGCAACTCATCAGTCGCAGCGTCCTGAGCGTCGTCTTCGTCTGGCAGCTCGAACCTCGCCAAAGTCACCATCCTTTGGCGCGCCTTCGGCGAAAAAGTCATAGCCTTTTCCTGCCGATAGAGCAGGTTGAACACCGATTCGGACAGCTCATCCACCACCGCCAACGTCCTGGCTGACGCGCGGAAATTCAGCATGGTGTTGCGAAGGCCGATATCAAGCAGTTCCTTGCGGCTACCCTGCAGCTTTTGACTAATCCCTGAACTCATGGAGACTCTCTTGAAACGTGGTCGAGGCTGGAAACGATGAGGCCGAATGGCCATCACTCAACGGCGGAGCCTTGGATCATGAACGACGATCATCGCTATCACAACGAACTAATGGCGTCTGTAAACATTAATTTCCGTTAAGACTATAGATGCTGTTGGCATAGCTTCGAGGATATGAAGGGTTGCTTTGATATTGATGACGGACCACACGTCTCAAAAAAGCGGATTCGACGCGGCACAGGCAGGACAGGTGCCAGCCAGCCGGGCATGACACCAAACCTGTGGCGAGGGAGCTTGCTCCCGCTGGGTTGCGAAGCGCCCCCCCCCAAAGAGGGACTGCTGCGCAGTCCAGCGGGAGCAAGCTCCCTCGCCACAGGTTATTCATCGTTAGTTCTATTTTTGAACGGACTCAACGCGCAGCCCACGCATTAAACCGCTCTTCCAGCTCCTCACCATGGTCCACCCAGAACTCCGCATCCACTGCCCGGGCCTTGGCCATGTTGGCGTCGGCGGTTGGCAGTTGCTGTTGCACTTGCGGCGGTAGCAGGGCCAAAGCCTGGCGGTGGACCGGGCCGTAGGGGATGTTTTCCGAGAACACTTTCTGGGTCTGGGGCTGGCTGGCGAAGGCGATGAAGCGCTCGGCCAGGGCCTTGTTTGGCGTGCCTTTGACCACGGCCCAGTATTCCGGGTCGTAGAGGCTTTGCGGCCAGACGATGCTCAGGTTCATGCCTTCTTTCTGCGCCGAGGCGATGCGGCCGTTGTAGGCGGCGCTCATGACCACGTCACCGGCAATCAACCACTGCGCCGGTTGGGCGCCGGCCTCCCACCACTGGATGTTCGACTTGATCTTGTCGAGCTTGGCAAAGGCGCGGCTCACGCCTTCGGGGGTGTTCAGGACTTTGTAGAGTTGATCCGGCGCGACGCCATCGGCCAGCAACGCGATTTCCAGGGTGTACTTGGCGCCTTTGCGCAGCCCGCGCTTGCCCGGGAAGTCGTTGACGTTCCAGAAGTCCGCCCAGGAGCTCGGGGTCTTGGTCAGTTTGTTCTGATCGTAGGCCATGACCATCGACCACACGTAGGTGGCCACGCCGCACTCGGTAAAGGTCCCCGGCACGTACTGGCTCTGGTCGCCAAAACTGGCGGCGTCCAGTTTCTCGAACAAACCGGCATCGCAGCCGCGCAACAGTTCCGGGCTTTCGACTTCAACCACGTCCCAACTGGTGTGGCCGACATCGACCATGGCCTTGATCTTCGACAGCTCGCCGTTGTATTCGCCGGCGACGATGCGTCCGGCACCGCTGGCGTTGAAAGGTTGGAAGTAGGCTTTGTCCTGGGCCTGCTTGGTGACGCCGCCAAAGGAAATGACGGTCAAATCCTGCGGCGTGGCGAATGCACCAGTGCACAACAGGGCCAGGGAAAAAGGGATGCACGTACGTAAGGTTAAAGACATGGAACGCTCCCGCAGCTGTTTTTTTAAAATTAGGGTAAAGCCGGGCAGTGCTGGCCAGAGACCAATAACAGTTCCATCGTGCTGGCCTCCTGGGACCGACATCGTTATGAGCAACGGCTTCCATCCGGGAACGCCGAACCACGCAGGGTGTGGCTCGATAGTGCGACATCCCTCTACAGAGGAAAATTATTAAAAATATGCTTGGGAGCGATAAAAAAGCTCTCTAGCGGCGGATCCGACTGACGGTATTCGTCCCGCTCAAAGCGCTCTGCGACACGCCTCCCACCTCCAAGTCCTGCGCAAAGCCGGGATTTTTTTGCGCCTCGTTTTGATATGTTTATTTTCAGTGTATTGATTAATGAAATATTACGTGTCATTTATAGCCACACAAAAACAACCCCAAGGAGTCAACAATATGAACAAGACAGCACTTCTAGGCGCCCTGACCCTCTGCGCCGCGAGCTTCCTTGCTCACGCCGATGAAGACAGCCTGCGCATCGGCATCGAAGCCGCTTACCCGCCCTTCTCCTACAAGACGCCGGAAGGCTACGTCAGTGGTTTCGACTACGACATCGGCAACGCGCTGTGCGAGGAAATGAAGGTCAAGTGCGAGTGGGTGATCCAGGAGTTCGACGGCATGATCCCTTCGCTCAAAGTGCGCAAGATCGACGCGGTGCTGTCGTCGATGTCGATCACCGAAGACCGGATGAAGTCGGTCGACTTCAGCAAAAAGTACTACCACACGCCGGGCAAGTTCGCGATGAAGGCCGGCAACGTGATCAACGATCCGCTGGTGGACCTCAAGGGCAAGAAAGTCGGGGTGCAACGCTCTTCGACCTATGACCGCTTCGCCACCGAGCAACTGGAAACAGCCGGGGTCAGCGTCGTGCGCTACGGCTCGCAAAACGAAGCGTTCCTCGACCTCGCCTCGGGTCGCCTCGACGCCACCCTTGCCGACATCGTCAACACCGACGAGAGCTTTATCAAAACGCCAGCGGGCAAAGGTTTCGCCCTCGTCGGGCCAGACATCAACGACCCGAAATACTTCGGTCGCGGCGCCGGGATCGCGGTGCGCAAGGGGGACAGCGTGAACACCGCACGCCTCAACACCGCGATTGACGCGATCCGCGCCAACGGCAAGTACCAGCAAGTCATGGCCAAGTACTTCGCGTTCGATATCTACGGCGAGTAACCCTTACCTGTCACCCGGGCGCCCGTCTCCGGCACGCGGCGCAGCGGTTTGTCTCGCGGTTTTTTTGAGGACTTCATCATGCTTCACGGCTACGGATCGAGCATTCTCGATGGCGCCTGGCTGACCATCAACCTGGCCCTGACCTCCATGGCCATGGCGATTGCCCTCGGCCTGATCGGTGCAGCCTTTCGCCTGTCGCCCCTGAAATGGCTGGCCATGCTCGGCGAAAGCTACACCACGCTGATTCGCGGCATCCCGGACCTGGTGCTGATCCTGCTGATCTTCTACGGCGGCCAGGACCTGGTGAACCGCATCGCCCTTGCGCTGGGTTACATCCACTACATCGACATCAATCCCTTCATCGCCGGCGTCTGCACCATGGGCTTCATTTTCGGCGCCTACCTCTCGGAAACCTTTCGCGGCGCGTTCATGGCGATCCCCAAAGGCCAGGCCGAAGCCGGCGCGGCGTATGGGATGACGGGCGCACAAGTGTTCTGGCGAATCCTGGTGCCGCAGATGATTCGCTTCGCCATCCCGGGGTTCACCAACAACTGGCTGGTGCTGACCAAATCCACCGCGCTGATTTCGGTGATCGGGTTGCAGGACATGATGTTCAAAGCCAAGAACGCTGCGGATGCGACCCACGAACCGTTCACCTTTTTTCTCGCGGTGGCGGCGCTGTACCTGATGCTCACCAGCGTGTCATTGCTGGTGCTGCGCTATCTGGAAAAACACTACTCGGTCGGCATCAAAGCCGCCGAATTGTGATCGGGAGCTGCCCTCAATGCTCGACTACAACCTGATCTGGGACAACCTGCCGCTGTACTTCAACGGCGCCTTGTTGACCCTCAAAGTGCTGCTGATTTCCCTGGCGTTCGGCCTGGTGCTGGCGATCCCGCTGGCCCTGATGCGCGTGTCCCGCTCGCCGCTGCTCAACTTCCCGGCGTGGCTCTACACCTACGTGATTCGCGGCACGCCGATGCTGGTGCAATTGTTCCTGATCTATTACGGCCTGGCGCAGTTCGCCGCCGTGCGGGAAAGCGCGCTCTGGCCGTACCTGTCCAGCGCGACCTTTTGCGCTTGCCTGGCGTTCGCGATCAACACCAGTGCCTACAGCGCCGAACTGCTGGCCGGCAGCCTGAAGTCCACGGCCCACGGCGAGATCGAAGCCGCGAAAGCCATGGGCATGTCGCGCTTCACCTTGTACCGGCGAATCCTGCTGCCCTCGGCCCTGCGCCGGGCGCTGCCGCAGTACAGCAACGAAGTCTTGATGATGCTGCAAACCACCAGCCTGGCGTCGATTGTCACGCTGGTGGACATCACCGGCGCTGCGCGAACGGTCAGTGCGCGGTTCTATTTACCGTTCGAGGCGTTCATCACCGCCGGCCTGATCTACCTGGCCCTGACCTTCATTCTGGTGCGTCTGTTCAAGCTGGCCGAGCGCCGCTGGCTGGCGTACCTGGCACCGCGCAAGCACTAAGGAGCGTGTATGGAACACATTGAATATTTGTTGCCGTGGAGTGCTTCGGGCACGGAACGGCGCCTGTCGCTGTTTCGCTTTGGCAGCGGATCGCGCAAGGCGTACATCCAGGCGTCCCTGCATGCCGATGAGTTGCCGGGGATGCGCGTGGCGGTCGAGCTCAAGCGCCGCTTGCGGGTGCTGGAGGAGCAAGGTCGGCTGAACGGCGTGATCGAACTGGTGCCGATGGCCAATCCGATCGGCATCGCCCAGATGTTCCAGGCCACGCATCAGGGTCGCTTCGAATTCAACAGCGGCAAGAATTTCAACCGCGACTTCCCGGAGCTGACCGAAGCCGTGGCGGCGTTGGTGCAAGGTCAATTGGGCGACGACGCCGACCTCAACACCACGCTGATTCGCCGCGCCATGGCCGACGTCCTCGCCGACATGCCACCCGCGACCTCGGAACTCGATGGCCTGCGCCGCCTGCTGCTGGAGCATGCGTGTGATGCCGACGTGGTGCTGGACCTGCACTGCGATTTCGAGTCGATCATGCTGCTTTACGCCATGCCGCAAAACTGGCCGCGCCTGCGTTCATTGGCCGCTCGCCTCGGCGCCGGCGCCGCACTGCTGGCCGAAGATGCCGGCGGCAGTGCCTTCGATGAAGCCTGCGCCTTCCCTTGGCTGCGCTTGACCGAGCTGTTCCCCGAAGCCGCTATTCCACTGGCGTGCGTGGCGACCACCATTGAATTGCGCGGCATGGCTGACACCGAGCGCGAGCCCTGCGTCGACAGCGCCGAAGCCATTCTCGGCTACCTCGCCGAACAAGGCCTGATCAGCGGTGACTGGCCCGAAGCGCCGTTATTCTGCTGTGACGCCACGCCGTTTGCCGGCGCGCAATACGCCTACGCGCCGCACCCCGGCGTGGTGAGTTTCCTGCAACCGCTGGGCGCGCGAGTGCGGGTCGGCGATCCATTGTTTGAAGTGCTCGATCCGTTGACCGACCGCCACAGCATCGTGAGCGCCAGCACCGACGGCATCCTCTATGCCCGGGAACGCCTGCGTTTCGCCCAACCCGGTTTGTGGCTGGCCAAAGTTGCCGGTACCCGCCTTATTCGCCAGGGTCGCTTGCTCAGCGACTGACGCCAGAAGAGTGAACAGCATGTACAAACTTGAAATCCAGAACCTGCACAAAAGCTACGGCGCCCACCAAGTACTCAAGGGTGTTTCTCTGGAAGCGAAGGCCGGTGACGTGATTAGCATTATCGGCTCCAGCGGCTCCGGCAAAAGCACCTTCCTGCGCTGCATCAACCTGCTGGAACAGCCCAACGCCGGCAACATCGTGCTCAACGGCGAGCCACTGAAACTGGTCAGCAACACACTCGGCGGGCTCAAGGCTGCCGAGCCGAAACAGTTGCAACGCATGCGTTCGCGGTTGTCGATGGTGTTCCAGCACTTCAACCTGTGGTCGCACATGAGTGCTTTGGAAAATGTGATGGAAGCCCCGGTGCATGTGCTCGGCATCAGCAAGAAAGAGGCGCGGGAAAAGGCCGAGCACTACCTGAACAAAGTCGGCGTCGCCCATCGCAAGGACGCGTGGCCGGCGCACATGTCCGGCGGCGAGCAGCAGCGCGTGGCGATTGCCAGGGCACTGGCCATGGAACCGGAAGTGATGCTGTTCGACGAGCCGACCTCGGCCCTCGACCCGGAACTGGTGGGCGAAGTGCTCAAAGTCATGCAGGACCTGGCGCTGGAAGGCCGAACCATGGTCGTGGTGACCCACGAAATGGGCTTCGCCCGGGAGGTGTCGAACCAATTGGTGTTCCTGCACAAAGGCCAGGTCGAGGAGCGTGGCGACCCGCGCGAAGTGCTGGTCAACCCAAAGTCCGAACGCCTGCAGCAGTTTCTGTCCGGGAGCTTGAAGTAATCCCGCTGGCGCTGCGCACCCACGGTTGGCTTCGGATACACTCCAGCCAACCTTATGCCCTCAGGAACTGTTGAGCCGCACATGCCGATCTCTTCGAAAAACACCACGGTTTATGCCGCGCCGGTCATGCGCAAACTGGCGGAAATCGTCGCCGAGTTGCCGCCGTCGCTGCGCAAGGTTGCGGATTTTATCCTGCGTCACCCCTTGCGCGCCGCGACGCTGACCATCGAGGAGATGGCCCACGAAACCTCGACCTCGCCCGCCGCCGTCAACCGCCTGGCCAAAGCCATGGACCTCGGTGGCTACACCGGCATGAAGGCCGAACTGGTCGCCACCTTGCAGCAAATGGTGTCGCCGGTGGACAAGCTGCGCAACGAACTGGCCCAGCGCACCGGCGGCGCGTTTGGCCTGCATGAGCAAATCCACAGCGCCAGCAGCAACCTCGCCACGGCGGCGACCAACAACCACGCCGACACTTTCGAAGCCTTCGTCACCTGCCTGATCAATGCGCGCAAGATCTACATCCTCGGCTTCGGCAACAGCGTCTACTTCGCAGGCCTCGCCGCCTCGACCCTGATGCCGTTCTGCGCCGACGCCACCGCGATCAGCATGGAGGGCGGCAACGAAAACGCCGCGTACCGTTTGGCCGCGATCACCGATCAGGACGTGCTGCTGGCGATCTCCCTGCCGCGCTATTCCCTGGACACCCTGCAACTTGCGCGCTTCGCCCACGAACGTGGCGCCACGGTGCTGGCGATCACCGACTCCCCTGCTTCGCCGCTGACCAGCATCGCCGAACACACCCTGTTCGCCCCGGCCGATCATCCGGTGCTGACCAGCTCCAACATCGCCGTGCTGGCGTTGATCGAAGGTTTGGTCGCGGGGGTGATGGCGCGGAACAAGGAAGCGGTGAAACTGGCGACCGAACTAACGGAAAGCGTGATGGCTTACCTGCACATTCCCAGCAGTGGCAAGGCGCCGAAAAAGTGACGATCACTACGGCGCGATTGATCCTGCGGCCACCGAACGCCGAAGACCTGGCGCGTCTGTTTGCGATCTACGGCGATCCGGCGACGAATCAATTCAACCCGGCCGGGCCGCTGGCCGACATCCATCGGGCTGAGGCCTTGCTGGAGGGCTGGCTTAAACACTGGAACGACAACGGCTACGGACAATGGGCGATTGCCACCCGTGAAGCGCCGGAGCATCTCATCGGTTTCGGTGGTATCGCGTTATACAACTACCTCGACGTCGCGCGACTGAACCTCGGTTATCGGTTTGACACCGCCGCGTGGGGCAAGGGTTACGCCACGGAACTCGGCAACGTTGCGCTGGCATTCGCCTTTGATGAATTGAATGCCGAGCAGGTGTTTGCACTGGTGCGGCCGAACCACCAGGCCTCAATCGGTGTGCTGGAGAAGATCGGCATGCGGCGCATCGATGTGCTCGATGACGTGCCGGGACAACCGCAGAGCCTGGTGTTCAAGGCCAACCGTGACTCATGAGTGATGCCAGCTCTTGTAGACGAACTCAAGGCTATAGCCATCCGGGTCGAACACATTGGCGGCGTAATAGCGCGGGTCGTAATACAGCCGTGCACAGGGCACGCCATTGTCGGTAGCGCCGGCCGCCATTGCCGCAGCATAGGCGGCGTCCACTTCAGCGGTGCTGTTGGCGACGAACCCGACATGCGCGGCCCTGCCCTCCACCACCCCTTCACGCAACCAAAAGAATACTCGCCCTTGCGCGCCGAAACCCTTGAGGTCCGGATGGCCCGGCGGACCGTCCTTGCCGTCATAGTCGAGACGCCCGGTAATCCCCAGCGGGGCCAGCGCCGCGCTGTAGAAACGCACCGAGCGCTCGATGTCGCTGACTGAAATAAACACATGATCGAGCATGGATTCGCCTCCCTGATTCAGATGATGTAGCCGCCCGCCACTTCGATGCTCTGCCCGTTGATCCAGCCGCTGTCCTCGGACAATAGCGTGGCGATGACCCGCGCGACATCGTCCGGTTCGCCGACCCGAGCGAGGGCGGTTTGTGTGGCGAGCAGGGCTTCGAACTCGTCGTTCAGGCCGCCGCCCAGCTCCGTGCGGATCGCACTCGGAAACTGCCTGTTTCTGCTTTTTGCTTGCGCCACGGGTGGCCATGGGATCAGATGTCGCCCCATGAACGATCAACTGAATGAACTCAGAACCCTCGCCGCCAAGGCCGAAAACCGCCGCACCGAGACCGGTATCCCACGGGTGGCGATGGTCCAGGGCTCGATGCTGCGGGAAATCGCCGCGCCCGATTCGGCGATGACCCGCGTGAGCCTGGCCATCCAGTGGATCCGCCGCGACTTCGCCGAGCCATTGCGGGTGGACGCCTTGGCGCAGAAAGCGGCGATGAGTGTGTCGGCCTTCCACCGCCACTTTAAAGCGGTGACCAACTTCAGCCCCTTGCAGTATCAAAAGCGCGTTCGGCTGCTGCATGCCCGCACGCTGCTGGTGGCCAGCGCCCACAGCGTGACCAGCGCCGCGTTCGACGTCGGTTATGAAAGCGCCACCCAGTTCAGTCGCGACTATGCCCGCGTATTCGGTCTGCCACCGGCGCGGGATGCGGCGCGGATTCTGGCGGATACCCGAGGCGCGAACCGGTGAATACGGACACTCTCTGGAGGCATCCCATGCACACACTCAGCAAAACCCTGACGGCCCTGTGCCTTATCGTACCGAACATGGCCAGCGCCGAGCCTCGGCCCGAGCACATGGTTTATCTGCGCACCATCGCCCCGAGCATCGAGCAAGACATCCGCTACGCCACGGCCCATAACTTCACCGGCCACCCGCTCGACGGTTACGAGGCACCCGAATGCCTGTTGTCGGCGGACGCGGCCAAGGCCCTTGCCCGGGTGCAAACCGCGCTTCACGCGCAAGGCTATGGGTTGAAGGTTTTTGACTGTTATCGCCCTGCCCGCGCGGTTGCGGATATGGGGAATTTCGCCAAGGTGCCGGGTGATCCAAGCAAAGCCGAGTTCTATGCGCGCGTGAACAAGCAGGACTTCTGGCGCCTGGGGTATGTGGCGCGGGTCTCGGGGCATTCCAAGGGCAGCACGGTGGACCTGACCCTGACCGGCCCAGGCGCCCTGCCCGCCGCTACCTGGACGCCTGCCGCCAAAAATGTCGACTGCACCGCCCCGTATGGTCAGCGCTGGCACGACGGCGCGCTCGACATGGGCACCGGTTTCGATTGCTTCGACGAACCGGCCCACACTGACAGCACCGCGATCAATGCGACCGCCCAAGCCAATCGCCAGCGACTGACCAGCGCCATGGAAAAAGAAGGGTTTGTCGGCTATTCGAAAGAGTGGTGGCACTTCACCTGGAACGGCAATCCGGCGTTGAACCAAGTGATGGATTTTCCGATTACCCCGATGGAGCTCAGCAGCAGTCATCAGTTAATCATCGTCACCACTAAAAACTGGACCGACATCCAGGGCACCGCCCAGCGTTATGAACGCCACGGGCAAACCTTTGAAAAATCCGGCGAACCGTTTGCGGTGGTGGTCGGTAAAAGCGGACTGGCCTGGGGCAAGGGCCTGACCGTCGTTGACCAACGCGCAGGGCCGGTCAAACGTGAAGGTGACGGCAAAGCTCCGGCCGGGATCTTCAAACTCGGCACAGCGTTTGGTTACGACAAAACCGCCGATACCCAACTGCCCTACCTGCCGCTGAGCGCGACCGTCGAATGCGTCGATGACGGCCAGTCCACACGCTACAACCAACTGGTCGACGGCGCGACGCTGGCCAAGGACTGGAACAGTTCCGAAACCATGCGCCGCAAGGACGACATGTACCGCCAGGGGATTTTCATCGAGCACAACAGCCCGGCGGCGGCCGGTTCGGGCTCGTGCATTTTCTTCCATATCTGGCGCGGGCCAACGTCGCCGACACTGGGGTGTACGGCCATGGACCCGGCGAATATTGCGCGGTTGTTCACCTGGCTGGATCCACGGCAGACGCCGTTGCTGGTGCAGTTGCCCGAGGCGGAATATGCGCAGTTGCGTGAGCGTTGGGGGCTTCCAGAGCGGTGAAGCCAATCTATATGGCCTGACACAAAACCTGTGGCGAGGGGGCTTGCCCCCGTTCGAGTGCGCAGCGCTCGCCTTTTTGGGACCGCTTCGCGCTCCAACGGGGGCAAGCCCCCTCGCCACAGGAAAGCCCCCCCACCACAGGCACCCCCCCCTCACCACAGACAAGCCCCCTCACCACAGGCAAGCCCCTTTGCCACCAGAATCCAGTTACGGATGAGTCATGTCCAGGGGCACCAAGTAGTGGTCGAACTCCGCTGCATAAATGGCCGGGATAGGTTCAGTCCCAGGCAGGCACTTCGCTGCGCAACACCGACGCCATCTTCCCGAGGTGTTCACAGGCCTTGGCCACGTAGTCCCTGGACAGCCGCTCGATGCGCAGGTAGTTGATCGGTTGTGCGGTTGCGCTGGCGTAGAGTTCCAGTGCCTGTGCCGCATGCTTGAAATGCCGGGCCTCGACGCTGCCGCAATGCACACTGAGGAACGCGGCGACGCGATTGGCCTCACCCGACGGATAACCCCGCACTTCGCGCAGCCACTGTTTCCACATCGGGGTCATCAGGTTGTATTCGCCAGTGTTGAACAGCTCGGTCATGGCCATCATTTCCAGCGCTTCGATGAGCTCCGGTGCCAGGGGGCTTTTCTCCTCGACCCCACTGGAAAACGCCTTGGTGACCGGGTCCAGGAAGCGGTCCTGGAGGCGCCAGTCATCGGAGCCGCAAATGGCCGACGCCATGCGGTAATACAACTTCGAATGGTGCGGATGCCCGTGCATTTCGCCGAGCCCCACGTCTTCAATGATGATTTCGCCGCAGTGCCGCGCCGCTTCCAGCATCTTCAACTTGCCATCGTCGGTTAACGACTCGGACTCCTGCAGGATCCGCACAATAATGCTGGAAACCGCATGGGCCTCGCCGTCCGGGCTGCGCCAGCCGCAAAAGAACGTGCACAGTGACGACTCGGTCCAGTTGCTGGACGTCATGTCGACATAGGTTTCGCAATATTTATCCAGCTTGTCGGGGTGGCGGTGAAAACCACTCAGCAGCGCTTCAACAAGATTTCTGTCCTCGACATCAACCAGTGCCTGATTGACGTACCCGATAAAATTCCGGCTCAACTGTTCCACGGCTTATCTCCTTATTAGGTGGTTCATTGCTCTAGGGCAAGATGAATACCCGCCGTCAATCCGCGACGACGTCTGCCATGAACTGAACGAAACGCGTCATGCCTTCGATCAATTCTTCACGCTCGACGGCGTAGGAAATCCGGATGCTGTTGGGGTCGCCACAGCCTGAGCCGGGGACGACGGCAATATGCGCCTCGCTCAATAACAGATCGGCGAGATGATCGACGTCGCGGATTTTCGTGCCGAGGTAACGGCAACCCAGCTTCCGGGAGACATCGATATAGAGGTAAAACGCCCCTTCCGGTGGCGCGCAGGTCACGGCGTCGACATAACCCAGACTGGTACACGCTGCCTGCAGTTGGCTGTCGAGGAAGGTATTGATCTGGCGGGCGAAGTCCGGTGAATCGGCGATCAAGGCGTTCAGCGCCGCATATTGGGCAAGGCTGCTGGGGTGGGACGTGGTGTGGCCCTGCAAGTTGTGCATGGCCGCGATGACCTGGGCCGGGGCGCAGGCGTAACCGATGCGCCAGCCCGTGACGGCCTGGCTCTTGGAGAACGAATCGACCAGTACCGTCTGGTTTTTCAGGGCCGGAAACAGCGACACGATGTTGTGATGTTCATGGGGATGGCGCACCAGTTTGCGGTAGCACTCATCGAACACCACCCAGAGCCGATGATCGAAGGCGAGCTTTGCAATCTTGCGCAACTCCTCTCGTTGATAAACCGTGCCCGTGGGGTTGTTCGGGGTGTTGATCACGATCATTTTGGTGCGTGGCGACAAGGCTCTTTCAACGGCGTTGCAGGTCAAGCGATAGTCGTTGCCTCGGGTATCGACAAACACGGGTGTGGCGCCGGCCAACAGGATCTGCGTGGGCGAGTTTTCCCAGTAAGGCGTCGGCACAATCACCTCATCTCCGGGATTGAGCAGCACCATCGCCGCGTTGTAGAGCGCTTGTTTGGCGCCGGCGGTCACGGCCACTTCATTGGCGGCGTACGGGACACCGCAGCGCTGGCTGACCTGTTGCGCCAGGCGTTCACGAAGCTGAGGCAAGCCAATGGGCGGTGTGTAGCGATTGCGTGCGCCGTTGATGGCGTCGATGGCGCCCGCCTTCATGTCCGCGCTGGCATCGAACGATAGTTCGCCCGCCGCGAAGTTGATGACCTTGATGCCACTTTCTTTCAAGGCATTGGCTTTGCTGCGCATGCTGGAGGTGCCGGGCGCCTTGAGAATCAGGGCTCGATGGGATAACGCCAATCGGATTGCAGAGGGCTCACTGTGATTCATTCTTCTACCTGCGAAAACGACTTGAAAACCAAGCGACCGGCTCACGGGCGGTGGCCCGTCAACGACTCGCGCTCTGATACAACCGTGCATCCGCGTCCAGGCCGCGTTGCACACACCAGGACAACGGCAGCGTCAGCAACAGGGTGGCGGCCAACAGCATCACCGCGACGGGCACCCCAGTGACGTCGCCGAGAGCGCCAAACAACACCGGCGCCAGCGCGCCAGCGCCGATGGTGCCGGTGTAAAACGTCGCGAACGCCCGCTCGCGTTTGCCCGGCCCCGCCAGATCGGGCACGGCGCCGTACAACACCGACGAGGTGCCGTTCAACACCAGCCCCAACAGCGGCAACATCACCATCAGGCCGAAAAACGGCAGGTACACCGCCATTACGATCAGCACCGCCGTGGTGAACTCGGTCAGCCACACGGTCTTGACCATGCCAATGCGCGCGCCCAGGTAGCCGCACAGCAACTTGCCGAACGCGCCGCCCACGAACAGCATCGTCAAGGCCAGGCCGATGCCCGCCGTACCGGCGCCCTTGTCTTTGAGCAGAAAGGGCAAGAAGGTGAGAAAACCCATGCGCACCGCGCTGTCCAGGGTGCCGGTCAGGATCAGGGCCCGCAGCCCGCTGGCAGAACCCTGCCCATTTATCGCCTTGGACGCTTTGCTTTTTGCCGACACCGACTCGGTACGCGCCGGGATCAACCACCACAGCAGTCCCGCAGCGGCCAGCCCTAGCAGGCCCAGCAGCGTGACGCTGGCACGCCAACTGATGACCGTCAGCAACAGACCGATCAACCCCGGGATCAACGTCTTGCCGATATCGCCGGAGAAGTTGTACTGCGCCAACGCTTGCTTGACCCCGCCGCCCGCCTCGTAACTGTCGGTGATCAATGACGAGGCCAGCGGGTGCTGGGTACTGGCGCCCAATCCGCCCAACAGCAGCGCCAGCAACAACACCGTCAAACCGCCCGCCTGCCCCGCCAGCAAATAAGCCAGGCCGGCGAGTGCCGTTCCGCCCACCAGCAGGCGCTCGCGCCCCCAGCGTTTGGCGGCGCGGCTGGCCAACAGCTGGAACCCGGCCATCATCCCGGCATAGGCCCCGCGCAGCAGGCCGATCTGGGCGAAACTCAGGCCGAACTGCGCCTGCCAGATCGGCAACAGCACGTAGATAACGTCGGTCAACCCGTCATGCACGGCATGCGCGCCGCAGCCCGCCACCAGCGAACGACGACGCACGCAGGCATCGGCCGGTGGCGTGGTGCGCGGGCAAACCACTTCGTGTGTCGGATCGTTCATCGTCTTGTGCGACTTGAAAGTGGATGTAGAGAGTCAAGCAGGCTGAGCCACCGTCACTGCAACAGCTGCGCGCAATCCTTCATCACCGTGGCTTTGCGACGCAGGTACTCGGCGAAGATTTCCCGCGCGGTCTGGTGGTCGACGGCGATTTGCATGGCATCGACAAATTCACTGACCGCCGCCACGGCATGGGCGAAATGATTGCTCTCGGTGCCGCCGGTATGCACGGTGACCCAGGCGACGGTGGCGCGGGCCTTGGCTTCCGGCACACCCATGTCGCGCACGAACCACTGCTTGTACAGCGGGTGGATAAATTCCACTTCACCGTGGGTGTACACCTCGTGGATCAAGGTCGTGAGCAGGCCTTGCAACAAATCGCGATCACGCAGGCGGCGGGTGTCGGTCCAGTCCTTGAAGGCCTGGGCTGAAGGCAGGCAGTTTTCCTTCAGCAGCCACTGGTCATCGCCGCACAACGGCGTGGCCATGTTGTAGAACAGGTCCGAGTGCACGATGTTGCCCAGCGCACCCAAGTCCTCGTCGGTGATTCGTTGCAGACTGCCGCAGGCCCGGTACAGCTGCTCGGCGCACTCGGAACCTTGCTCGGAGCGCGCCAGCAAAGTAATGCGGTTGGCCAGGCCGGACACACTGGTGGCCGAGTTGTTGGTCTTGGACCAACTGGCGAAAAACTTGCGCAAGGCGACCGGCGAATGACGACGCGAGGTGAGCTGTTCGAACGCATTTTCAATGTCCACCAGCGCCTCTTCTTCACTCCAGAAGGCCTCGAACAGCGCATGCTTCAACACACTGGCAGGCATGTCGTTCAGCACCGGTTCGACGATCTTCAACAACTGGCTGTGGCGGGTCATTACGTTACTCATGGTCACCTCTTATATTCCCTTATTGGATGATGAATCAGGCAGGTTCACCGGTTCGGCTGGAACCGTTGCGGCCGCGTGCGACCGGTGTATCGGGGGTGTCGGGTTTGAGGGGTTTCCAGCCGGTCAAGGCAATCAACAGCGACAACAGCTGGAAGCCGATGATCAGCGCCACGCAGCCTTGCCAGCCCCAGCGACTCCAGATCATCGCCGGGACGATGGCGCCGAAACTGCCGCCCAGGTAATAGCCGGTCAGGTACAGGCCCACGGCACCGGCCTTGTTGCATTGGGCGGTGGCCGTGATGAAGGCATTCGCCGACGCCTGGGCCAGAAACACCCCGGTCGAACTCAGGGCCAGGCCCAGCACGATCAGCCACAGCGAAGGCATCAGGGTCAGGATCGAGCCGCAGACCCCGAGCAGCACCGCGCCGGTAAGTAATTCGGATTGCGGTCGCAGTTTGCTCAAGCGGCCGGCAATCGGAATGACCACCAGCGCCAGCAGGAACACCGCATAAATCGTCCCCAGTGCCGCCGCGCCCAGGTTGAACGGTGCCTGGCTGAGGTAGAGCCCGGCGTAGGTAAAGGTCGCCACTTGGGAAAACAGCACACAAAAACCGACGCCGTACGCCGCCAGCAGGGGCTTGTGGCACAGGTCGCGAAACGTGTGCGCACGCACAGGCGAAGCCTGGGTCGTCAACACTGGATTGGCCGGCAGCAGGAGGTGGATGGCCACGCCGACCAGCAGGCTGATGATCGCCAGCAGTTCAAAGGCCTCACGCCAGCCCACGTATTGCGTCATGATCCCCGACACGAAGCGCCCGGCAAAACCGCCCAGCACCGTTCCGGCCACATACAGGCTGGTGATTTCGGTGACGGTGCCGCCGCGCCAGCGGTCGCCGATGTACGCTACGCTGGTGGCGAACACCACCGGGATGAGCATGCCTTCGATAAAGCGCCACACCAGCAGCTCGGTAAAGCTGCCGGCACGGGCGGCCAGCAGCGCCGGCACCGCCAAAAACAACGCCGCGACCACAATCACCGAGCGTTGCTCGAAGCGACCGGTCAAGCGGCTGACAAACGGGGCCGTGAGGGCGACCGCCAGGGTGGTCACGGTGATACTCCAGCCGGCCTGACGAGCGCTCACCTGAAAACTCAGGGCAAACTCCTGGAGAATGCTCTGGGTTGAATAGAGGTTGAGAAAAGCCGCACAGCCACACAGAAACAGGGCGACGCGAGCACTGTGCAGGCGCGAATTCATGAGACCTCTCGTTTTAATGCCGAAGGTCTTTATAGAATGCGCAGCCCGCCGAACACCAATACCGAATTCGGACCGATCAATACCTAGGGATCAGGATGCTCGACCTACGCAAGCTACGTTACTTTTTGACGGTCGCCGAAGAACTGCACTTTGGCCGCGCGGCATTGCGCCTGCACCTCGCCCAACCTCCCCTGACCCGACAGATTTCGGCCCTGGAAACCGAGCTGGGCTTTCGCCTGTTTGATCGCACCAGCCGCACGGTCACGCTCACGGCCCAGGGTCGGCATTTCCTGCCTTACGCCCAAGCGGTCCTGGACCAGGCCAACCTGACAGAAGTCATCGCCGGCAAGCTGGCCGCCGGTACTGCCGGTCAGTTGGCGCTGGGTTACGCCAGTTCGATCGCGCTGTCGGATCCGTTCAGCCAAACCCTGCAAGCCTTTGCCCAACGTTTCCCGGACGTGCAACTGACCCTGGTGGAAAGTGCGTCCGCCAGTCTGTATTCGCAAGTGGTCGATGGCCGGATCGATATCGGGCTGAGCCGTCTGCTGCCGGAACCGGGGCAAACCGAGGTTCAGGTCCTGTCGCTGGGCGGCGAACCCCTGGTGGCCGCCCTCTCCAGCGACAACCCGTTGGCCAGCCAGGACGAGGTCACCCTGGCCCAGCTCAGTGCGCACCCCTTGATTCTGTTTCCAGCCGATTACGGCTCCGGGCTCAATGAATCCATCGAGCACCTGTACCGCTGCAACGACCTGCCCATCCGTCCGGGGCCGTCGGGGCGGCAGATCACTTCGATCATCGCCTTGGTGGCCGCCGGCCAGGGCGTCGCCCTGGTCCCCGAGTGCGCCAGGACCCTGGCCAAAAAAGGCGTGACCTATCGGCCGCTGGCAGACCCCACCGCCCGTGCGGAACTGCTGATTCTCACGCGAACCCAGGGGCGCAGCCTGCTCGTCGAGGCCTTTATGGGCGTGGTCGAGGAACTGCTGCAGCGGGATCGATGAAGCCGGCGATCAGTAATCCCCGCCTGCCCGCTTGAGCATTTGCTTGCAGCGTTCCGACAGGTGAAACACCCGCATATGCTTGCCGGCCTTGTCGTAGCGTTCGCGCAGGGTTTTCAGCGCCGCGATGGCCGAGTAGTCGATGAAGCTCAGGTGACGGCAATCCAGGGTCACTAGGGCGGGATCGTTGGCGGGATCGAACTGATTGAGAAACGGCGCGGTGGAGGCGAAGAACAACGTGCCGTGCAGGCGATAGAGTTTGCTGCCGTCGGTTTCCAGGTAGGTGTCGGCGTACAGCTCACGGGCCTGCTGCCAGGCGAAGTTGAGCGCGGCAATGATGATCCCGCAGAGCACCGCTGTGGCGAGGTCGGTGAACACGGTGATGGTGGTCACGGCGATGATCACCAGCACATCGTTGAGCGGCACTTTGTTGATCACCCGCAACGAGGCCCAGGCGAAGGTCTGCTGCGACACCACGAACATCACCCCCACCAGCGCGGCCAGCGGAATGCGCTCGATCAGCGGCGATAGAAACAACACGAACAGCAGAATCATGACCCCGGCGATCCCCCCGGAAAGCCGACCACGCCCGCCGGAGCTGAGGTTGATCACGGTCTGGCCGATCATCGCGCAGCCGCCCATGCCGCCGAACACCCCCGACACCATATTCGCCGCGCCCAGCGCCACGCACTCACGATCCGGGTAGCCACGGCTCTCGGTGATTTCGTCGGTGAGGTTCAACGTCAGCAGGGTTTCCAGCAGGCCGACCAGCGCCATCAAAATCGCGTAGGGCGCGACGATGCGCAGGGTTTCGAGAGTCCAGGGAATGTCTGGCAACGCCAACGTCGGCAAGCCGCCGGCGATGTGCGCCATGTCACCCAAGGTGCGAGTCGGCAGGCCAAGCAGGTACACCGCCAGCCCGACACCGAGGATCGCCACCAAGGCGGGTGGCACCGCGCGCGTCAGGCGCGGCAACAGATAGACGATCGCCATGGTCAGCGCCACCAACCCGCTCATCACGTACAGCGGCGTGCCGCTGAGCCAGGTGTCGCCGCTCTTGAAGTGCTCCAACTGCGCCAACGCAATGATGATCGCCAGCCCGTTGACGAAACCGAGCATCACCGAGTGCGGCACCATGCGCACCAGTTTACCCAGCCGCAACAGCCCGAACGCCATCATGATCAACCCACCCAACAGCACCGTCGCCAGCAAATACTGCACGCCGTGCTGCACCACCAACGCCACAATCACCACCGCCATCGACCCGGCCGCCCCGGACACCATCCCCGGCCGCCCGCCGAACAGCGCGGTCAATGTGCAAATGATGAACGCGCCGTAGAGGCCCATCAGTGGATTGAGATGTGCGACCAGGGCGAAGGCGATGCATTCGGGCAGCAACGCAAAAGAGGTCGTGAGCCCGGCCAGGGCATCGGCGCGGAGGCGTTGTGGTTTCATGGCTTACCTGAAAATGCGGGCCGGTGAAGCTGGCCGCGGGGAGTGGCGGGGAATGAGGGGTGGGGATGTTACGGAATTGGAGGTGGTTGGGCCAGTGGTTGGTCGCTCCTACACACCAATCAGCCCCGATCCCTTGTAGGAGCGAAGCTTGCTCGCGAAGGCGTCGTGCCTGACACACCGCGTTATCGTTCTTCGCGAGCAAGCTTTGCTCCTACAGTGATGGCGTCGGGTCTGGTGTATTGCGTTATCGTTCTTCGCGGGCAAGCCTCGCTCCTACGGTGATGGCGTCGGGTCTGGTGTATTGCGTTATCGTTCTTCGCGGGCAAGCCTTGCTCCTACACACCAATCAGCCCCGATCCCTTGTAGGAGCGAAGCTTGCTCGCGAAGGCGTCGTGCCTGACACACCGCGTTATCGTTCTTCGCGGGCAAGCCTCGCTCCTACTCAGATCAGTCCTGCTTCAAATCGAGGCCGTAGGTGTAATAGCCCGTATCCCGCACATACCCCAACGACTCATACAAACGCTGCGCGCCGAAGTTATCCGTGGCCGTTTCCAGCACTAATCCCTTCGCACCCGTCGACAGCGCAAACGCGCGGGCGGTGTTCATCAGCAACGTCCCTACCCCGCGGCCCCGCGCAGCCGGTGCGGTGAAGAGGTCGCTGAGCAACCACGTTCGGTGAGCATCGATGGAGGAAAACGTCGGGTAGAGCTGGACGAAACCCAGTGCCTGACCGTCATCGGCCAGGGCGAGGAAGATCGCGGATTCATCCAGGGCGATGCGCTCGGCGATGAAGTCCCGGGACTGCTGCAGGTTCGAAGGCTGGCCGTAGAAACCGCGATAGGCGTCGAAGAGTCGGGCGACTGGGTCGAGGTGGCTGGCGTCGGCGCGTTGGGCGTGGATGGTCATGCTGTTCCCTCCTTAGGGTTTGGTCCGAGTGTAGCGGGCCGCCATCCTGCCAGGCGTTTCACGCACGCCCATTTATCCAGCCAATTTGCAGGGCGCTCCCGCACTCATCAAACTGCGGGACCCGCCCACCGCCCACCGGACCCCAAAATGCCTGACCTATTGCTGAAGCCAGCGCTGCCCGGCATTGCGCTCCGGCGATGGCGCCTGCTGCACCGCGTCAAACAAGCCCACGCTGCGCAGATGTTCAGCGTCACCCAATCGACGATTTCCCGATGGGAGAGTGGCGTACAAGCCATGGATCGCGCCGCACACCAGCAACTTGAACGGTTGCTGGCCGCTCGTCTCGATTCCGCCGCCGATCGCGTCCTCGCCAGACTGGTCGCGGAAAGTCCGCGGCCGGTTCATCTCATTTGCGACCTGACCCACCGTCTGCTGGCCTGCTCCCCGTCTCGTGCCGCCGAGTTTGCCAGCCCGCTGGGCGATCTTATGGGTCAGTCGCTCTGGCGCTTCGCAACGCCAGAGATACTGAGCACAGAGGCCGCGCTTGATGAGTCGGGTTGGCGCGAAGCCCTCGCCCCACCCGCTCTGGAATTCGTCACCGGGAGCAATGATTGCGCGCTCGTCCCCATCCGTCAGAGCCTGTGTCGCTGGACGCGCATTCCCCTCTCCGACGGCTCGGCGGCACGTCTGGTGGAAACACTCTGACAGAACGGCCGCGCATATTTTATGCGTGGACGATGCGCCTCGCCGGGCCTAGTCTGGCGCCGGTCAACCTACAGGGCGGATGTATGGACATCGAAAAAATCAAAGGACGCCTCGACTTTCTGCGCGAAGCGGAAAAGCTCAAGGATGTACTCAGGAGTGCGCATACCACCTCCGGGCGCACCGAAAGCACGGCTGAACATAGCTGGCGCCTGTGCCTGATGGCCATTGTGTTCGCGGACGAACTGGCCAGCCTCGACCTTTTGAAAGTCCTCAAAATGTGTGTCATTCATGATCTGGGCGAAGCCATCAACGGCGATATTCCAGCCGTCAGCCAAGCCTCGTTCCCCGACAAGAGCGAGCATGAACGACGCGATCTTCTGCTTTTGACCAGCACCCTTGATGACGCGCTGAAAACAGAGATATTGGCGCTCTGGGATGACTACGAAAACGCGTTGTCCCCCGAGGCGCAGGCGGTCAAGGCACTGGACAAACTGGAGACCCTGCTTCAACACAATCAGGGCTTGAACCCGCCGGACTTCGACTACGCGTTCAATCTGGCGTATGGCAAAAAACACACCAGTGCCCAACCGATTTTTGAGGCTCTGCGCAACATCATCGATCAGGATACGAAAGCAAAAATCGACAGGGATAAGCAGTGACGAGGCTATTCATAGCTCCGTCCTGATTGGCGATGGGTTGAGGAACAACATCGGCCTTCAGAGCTAAAACCCTTCCTGTGGCGAGCGAGCTTGCTCGTGCTGAGGTGCGCAGCAGCCCCGCTCTTTTCCTGAAAAAGCAGGGGCCTGCTACGCAGTCCAGCACGAGCAAGCTCCCTCGCCACAGGTTATTCATTAATCATTGCGCTGTGCTCTTCTGAGTAACACCCACAAACGGCGCCTTGGCCCACACGACCTTGCCCCCGACCATGGTCAGCAACACGTTATTGCGCGCCAGCTCAGCCTCGGGCACTTGCATGAAGTTCTTGTCCAGCACGATCAGGTCCGCGAACTTGCCGACCTCGACAGAACCGACCACCGCGTCCAGCTTCAACTGCTCGGCAGCGTTCAGGGTGATGGTACGCAACACTTCCTCCCGGGACAGCGCCGGATCAGCGTTGAGCCTGCCCGCGTACTTGGGACCATAGCTGTGTGGATTCTGCGGATCACCCGAGCGAGTGACACCGACTTTCAGCGCCAGGAATTCGTCGAGCGGATCCACCGGCCAGTCGCTGCCATAGGCCACGCGACCGCCCGCCCGGGCGATGCTGCCCGATGGCTCCATGCGGGCGAACCGCGCGGCGCCGAGGTGGTCGCTGGTGCCATCGACGGTGGACGGCGCTTGCTGGGCCCACTGGAACGACATGTTGGCCGTCACGTCGAGCGCCTTGAAGCGCGGATAGTCCGCCGGGTCGACTTCTTCGTTGTGGGTAATGGTCGGGCGAAAGGCATTGCCCGGCAGTTGATGGCGTACGTATTCGATGCCGTTCAGTGAATCGCGCACCGCGCGGTCGCCGGTGGCGTGAAGGTGCGGATCGAAGCCCGCCTCAACGGCCTTGAGCAGCAGCGGATTGAGCACTTGCGGCGGGAAGTACAGCTCGCCGAGATTCTTGCCCGGCGTCCATTTCGGCGCCTTCTCGGTGCCTGTGTTATGCAAATACGGCGTCAACATCGCGCCCGTGTCGGCCGGTGCGTTGATGATGCCGTCCATGAACACTTTGACGTGACGCATGCTCACGCCCGGCGCGACTTTGGCTTCGCCCTGATCGTAGGTGTTGGCCAAAACCTTGGCATCAGCGATGGTTTTCGCCGGGTCCGCGGCCGCGGCGGCCGGGTCGAGTTTGATTGCCAACAAAGCCCGGGCGGTCAGTTCGCCCGACTGCTGCAAGGTCGTGAACGCTTTACCCATTTCGGGCCCCGACATGGCATCGAAGAAACTGGTGATGCCTTGCTGGCGCATGGCGTCGAGCGCGGCGCGGGTCTGGGTCAGCTTTTCGGCGTCGGTGGCGGGCGGCACCACGGCGGCCATGGTGTCGGCGGCGCCGTCTTCGCAGATGCCGTTCGGATTGCCGGCGCTGTCGCGCACGTATTTGCCGTCGCTCGGGTTGGGGGTTTGCTTGGTGATGCCGGCGACTTCCAGGCCGCGGGAGTTGGTCAGCACCGTGTGGAAGTCTGTCGAACGGACTTGAATCGGGCGTTTAGTCTTGAGCGCATCCAGAGTCGATTTGTCCGGATCGCCATCGAGGCCATCCATGCCCATGCGATCCCAACTGCCGACTTCGAGCCACACGTCCGGGCCTTTGTCCTTGTCGGCATCCAGGCATGCCTGGATGGTTTCCTGGAACACTTTGCGCGTCATGGTCTGGTATTTCAGGTCGCACAGGGTCATGGCGCGGCCGCCGTCCCCCGGATGCATGTGCCCGTCGATGAAGCCCGGCATCAGCATGCGCCCGGCCAGATCGATCAGCTGTGTCTGCTTGCCGATATAGGGCGCGACGCCTTCATCACTGCCGACATACACAATCTTGCCGCCCGTGACAGCGATCGCCTGCTGCACCGAATTCTTGCCATCGACGGTGTAGACATAGCCGTTGCGCAGCACCATGTCAGCGCCGGTCGAACCCTGGGTCTGACACCCCACCAACCCCACACCCGCCAATGCCGTGGTCGCGGCCACCGCGATAAATAGCCCGGAAAATTTCACTGACCCACCTCTGTTCTTATAGTTTTTTGAAGTGCCCGGACAGACTGGCGCGCCAGCCCGTGGCAGGCAGGCCTACCCTATAGCGCGCAAGCGAAATCCGGACCTCCGCAAATGAGGAGGGGTCAGGCAATTAGTGGGGAATACGCCGGGTATCGTGGGACGGCGAACGCAGGACAGAACCCAGTTCAACCTTGCTCTTCACGCCAAGCTGCAAATAGCAGTTACGCAGATACGTGCGCACGGTGGCCGGGCTCAGCCCCAGGGTTTTGGCGATTTCCTTGTAGGAGTGGCCGGCGGCAAACAGCATCGCGGCCGTGCGTTCGCGAGGCGCCAGCACCGCCCCGCGCGATTGTGTTTCAAGGGACAGAATCACATGCTCGGCGTTCGGGCTCAGCGTCAGCGTGCAACGACCGAAACGGATCACGCACGGCGCTTTGGCCAGTTGCGCGGTCACCTCAAACGGCAGCGTCGAGCCGCTCCACCCCGGCAATTCACGCTGAATCGCGGCGCACAAATTGGCGCCGACGTACAGCAGACTGCCGTCGAGTCGGGCGATACCGAAGTCAGTGGCGCCGCTGCCGGTGTCGAAGCGAATCATGTCCTGCACCTGGAACCGCCACAGTTGCAGCAGATGATCGCAGAACGCAGAAAACAACTCGGCCTCATTGTCGCTGAACCCCGGCGCATCATCGCCACGGTACACGCAGACGAAAAACAGCAAGCCGCTTTCGGGCAATTCGAAGGTGATGCACATCGGGTGATACAGGTCGTGACGCCGCGCGAAGTCGTTCACTTCTTCACTCGGGTCGGTGTAACCGCTTTCACGCACCACCGCGCCGAGCTGGCTCAGGGTGTCGTTGGAAAACTTGTCGATTTGCGCACAGGTGTGCCATTCGGCTGCGAACGATTGCGGCAGATTGATGCGCCCGTGCATCCAGCTTTGGGGCGGCGCATCGGCGTCCGACCCCGACATCTCGCCCCACCAGGAGGATGCGAACGGCACCAGTTCGCTGAAGGCGTGCAGGCCGTCTTCGATGAATTGCGAGTCGCCGCGATCCCGGGCCAGGCGACCGAGGTGGAGGATGCAGCGGTTGAAGGCGTTGAGTGTGGTCATGGCACCGACGTCGTTACCCTCCCGCATAGTTCTGATCCTGTTGGCTACATCGCGTATTGATCGGACGATGCCATAGGGGCAGTGATGACGTCCATACCGTCACCGCTTGAAAAAGTCCTGCAGGTGGGGCTAGATCGCGGCTGGACGTCCATTCACCTTCTATCTCGTCGCCAAGGACTCTTCATGCCACTGAGCTTCCACAAAATGCACGCCAATGGTGATGATTTCGTGATTGTCGACTCGCGAAATTCGCCCCTCTCAATAACCAGTGCCCTGGCACGGCGAATGGGCGATCGGCACCGTGGAGTGGGGTTCAATCAACTCGCAGTCATACTCGATTGCGATGATGCCGCCGCGCGCTTGATGTTCTGGAATGCCGATGGCTCCACGCTGGATGCCTGTGGCAGCGCAACACGAGGGGCGGCGGATCGGCTGATGCGTGAATCAAATACGACCTCGATAGTATTGCGAACCAACCGTGGACTGCTCACGTGCGAACGCACCTCAACGGGTGCCATTTCTGTCGCCATGGGAGAACCGCTTTTCGGCTGGTCGGCTATTCCCCTGGCGCAGGAAGTGGACACGGCTGTTTTGCCACTGACTGGCGACCCCGCAGCGTGCAGCATGGGAAATCCGCACTGCACTTATTTTGTGGACGATCTGACAACCGTTGATATAGCGGCCATCGGACCGACCATTGAAACCGACGCTCTATTTCCACTGAAAACGAATGTGCATTTCGTCCAGGTCATCGACCGCACGCACATTCGGCTGCGCATCTGGGAGCGCGGCGGTGGCATCCCGCTCGGCTCGGGCTCCTGCTCTTGTGGCGCGGCGGTCAACGGCATTCGCCGGGGCTTGCTGGACAACTGCGTCGAGGTTGAATGTGATGGCGGGACCGTTACGGTTCAATGGGATGGCGTGGGGTCTGTTTTTCTCATTGGACCGGTAGAGACGTGTTTCTCGGGAACACTGACGGATCGATTTTTACAGGCGCTTTAGCTGCGGCATTAATCTAGCGGAATCACCTTTAGAATGTAGTGACCTTCCCCATAGCAAAACGAACGAGAAAACAATCTTACAAAACTAGAAAGAGTAAAAAAATGAAACCATTAGTCGAATACTGTCACGGAGCGGTTAACGCATTAAATGCTCAATATGAAATGACTAATGTGCTGCGCCACTCTGCCACTGCGGGGTCAGCGCGGGAGCGCCTAATTCAAGATTTTCTAACCGCTCACCTTCCCGAAATGACCAGCGTTGTGAGCGGAATGATCATCGATTCAAATGATCGCCGTTCAAAACAGCAAGACATTGTACTGATGTTAAAATCCATGCCTCGACTACCGTTTGCTAGCGGCCACGACTTGATTTTTCAAGAAGGGACTGTAGCTACTTTCGAGATCAAAACCGAGATTACTCCATCTGATCTAAAACTTATCGGACTTAATATTGAAAGTGTGAATACGCTAGAGCCGAGCACGTTGGAAGGTGCTCAACTGGGTGACCAAGATTGGCCATATGCAAGAATTTTGAGCGTCGTCCTAACATACGGAGGAACCGCTTTGGATAGCATTGAGCGCCAACTTATTGACCTACCAAACAAGGGTCAGCCAGATGTCTATTTGGACCTCACAAAGGGGATTCTTATTAAAAACGAGGGACTACTATTTCGCCAAGAGGGCTCCAATCCTTACCTTCGATTTGACGATCCTGCCGCAGGTCTTGCTCGCCTGCTTGCACTACTGTCAAAGGTAACCGGACGTTTAGTAATGCGCGGGGTGAAATGGGACGCCTATATTTCTTAACTACCTTTAAAATGCATAAAAACATAAGGCGACAGATTTATTTAAATAGATCTACACCCATTTATTTCATTACTACGAGCGGGGCGGAACCTATAAAAAAGGGAGCTTACGCTCCCTTTTTATTGTGTGCTTTGAGCCTACTGCCACATCCCCACAATGCTAATTATCTCTTTTTCCAAACCTGGATCTGCCTTGGCATTTTGAATAGAAATTGTCCCAGTATTGAAAATATTACATTTCAATTCTGTTTTAGAGACATATTGATTGCCATGGTCGATAGGATTTTGCTTTGCACCATGCTTATTTACTAAGAGAGAAACAATCGCGCTAATTCCATTTTGGTCAGTTACTTTCATTTTTACATCCTTGATAGATCAGATTAGATAAAGCGAAATGATTTTAAACGAAATCAAAGATCATCAACAGGTGACCGATCTATTTAAATAGGTCGGCACGCTGTTTTTTCTGACAGACAGTGATCCAAATCAATCAACCGGAATCACCGCTGGCTTCCCCTTCTCCTTCAACAAAAACACCAAAAACTTCGCCGGCTTGTCCTGACTCGCATTGCGCCCCACCGTGTGCACGTCTTCAGGCCCTTCATGAAAGCTCTGCCCCGGCATCAGCGTCACTTCCTTGCCGCCCTTTACGCCCATGACGATAGAGCCTTCGAGCACATAGATGAAGCCATGCGCGTCGTGCCGATGCACCGGATCGGCGCCGCCTGGCGGGTATTCCACGGTGATCATCAGTACTTCTTTTCCAGGGTAGTCGGCCAGTGCCTGTTCCATCACGGGTTTGACCACCGGTGGCGCTGGGGCGGCCATTGTCAGTCCGGTGCACAACAGTGGCAGTAAGGCGAAGAGAGGATGCAGGTTCATGAGGCGTTCCTCGTCGGAGTTAGCTAAAGAATGGGGGGCGATCCGTTGCCTGGAGTCACCACCCGCCCCGCCCGCTAGGTGTTCTTGAGCCAGGTGTCAAAGTGGGTCTTGCCGATGATCGAATCGACACTGGGGGTCAGTGACTCGTCGTCGATGGCTGCGCCGAAATAGGTGGCTTCGGCGTCCGCGATCACCTCGCGCGGATCGTTGTTGTGTTTCAGCCAGGTTTTGACGAATGAGGCGATTGGCTCCCGGTCAGGACCGGCCACTTCCTGTGTCTCCCGGGTGGGCGGTTGTTCGGCGATGTCGGCCAGTGCTTCCGCGACGTCGCCCGAGGCGATCGGTTGCAGGTCGGCGGCGGGCAAGCGGGTGGTGTCGCCCTCGTTGCCGGATTGGGCGATGGCGCCGATGAATTCGAAGAATTGTGTAGCCCGCAGGATCGAGTAGGGAATGCCCGAGGCCTTGATCAGTTCTTCCTGGGCCATCTTGGCGCGGAAGTAGCCGCTGTCGAGCATCATTTCAATGCCGACGACGGACAGGGCCACATGGTGCTTGACCCCGGCAGCCTTCTCGGCTGCAAACAGGTTGTGGCCCGAGGTCTTGAAGAACTCCAGCACGGCGGCGTCTTCGAATGAAGGCGAGTTGGCGACGTCGACGACCACCTCGGCGCCGGCCAGTGCCGTTTGGAAGCCTTCACCGGTCAGGGCGTTGAGGCCGGTGCTGGGTGAGCCGGCCAGCACGTCATGTCCGCGCTGGCGCAGGTTATGGCAGAGCTGGGTGCCAATCAGGCCAGTTCCGCCGATGACGACAATTTTCATGGGAATGCCTCCGGATAGGGGGTGGACCGTGGGGTGCACCTGTCGGCGGGTGATGATCGACTATCAAGCCAGAAGCCGAAGCCCCATTAAGTTTAGGCAACCGCTCACGGAACGCCCTTTTCAATTAGGCAGCCTCGGACGAACCGCCTCTAGCTCATTCGCTGTATAGTTTTGTATATTACGAAACCGATTTTCCAAGATGCCCCTCATGCCCTCTTCCTTCGTTCCGTCTTCATGACCAGCATTCGCCAACGCAATCAGCACCTGATCCTGGCCGCCGCCAGCGAAGAATTTGCCGCCAAGGGTTTCGACGCCACCCAGACCCGGGACATCGCCGCGCGCGCGGGGTTGCCGAAGGCGAATCTGTATTACTACTTCCAGACCAAGGAAAACCTCTACGCCAAGGTGTTGCTCGGGTTTGTCGAGCCTTTGCTGGAGGCGTCGGCGATGTTGCGCGAGAGCGATGATCCGGTGGAGGGCTTGCAGGCCTACATTGCGGCGCGGATTCGCATTGCGCGGGAGCATCCGCACATTGCCAAGGTGTTCAGTGGCGAGTTGTTGCTCGGGGGACGGCAGTTGCCCGGGGAGTGTCGGGATTTGCTGTATGCCGAGGCGCAGCGCAATGTCGAGTGCCTGCGCAGCTGGATTGAGCGCGGGCTGTTGGCGCCGGTGGATCCTGAACATCTGATGTTGTTTATCTGGTCGGCGACGCGCACCTACACCAATCTGGGTTGGCAGATGGCCCATATCACCGGGAGGCAGCTGCCGGAGGATGGGGATTACCGGAATGCGGCGGCGACGATTACCCGGTTGGTGCTGGGGGGTGTGGTGCCGGAGCGGGTTGGGGCGATTGGCGGGTTGATGTTTGCGACGTGATTTGGGGGGCGGCTGCGCAAGGCAGGCGCGAGGCTTGCCCGCGAAGAACGATAACGCCGTATGTCAGACACCACGCCTTAATCGTAGGAGCAAAGCTTGCTCGCGATGAACGAAAACGCGGTGTGTCAGGCTTGACGCCTTCGCGAGCAAGCTTTGCTCCTACAGGGATTGGTGTTGGCTGCCAATTGTGTGAACGACGCAAAACAAATGTAGGAGCGAGGCTTGCCCGCGAAGGCGGTGTGTCAACGACGAAGATGCCGACTGACACGCCGCCTTCGCGAGCAAGCTTCGCTCCTACAGGGATTGGTGTTGGCTGCCAATTGTGTGAACGACGCAAAACAAATGTAGGAGCGAGGCTTGCCCGCGAAGGCGGTGTGTCAACGACGAAGATGCCGACTGACACGCCGCCTTCGCGAGCAAGCTTCGCTCCTACAGGGATTGGTGTTGGCTGCCAATTGTGTGAACGACGCAAAACAAATGTAGGAGCGAGGCTTGCCCGCGAAGGCGGTGTGTCAACGACGAAGATGCCGACTGACACGCCGCCTTCGCGAGCAAGCTTCGCTCCTACAGGGTCCAGCAGTACGCCCCTCGCTAGGGCATCTGGTCCAGCGGCAAGGACCCGGCGGCCGCTCGTTTGTCATACCAACGCTGGAGTGTTTCGGGCAGTCGCCCTTTCCAGCCTGGTACGTTGGTGTAGTAACGGGCGCGAAGATTGCCCTTCGAATCGCTCACGATCAACACCAGCCAGAAGCGTGAGTCGGTGGCGCGCATGAAAATTGAAGCGTTGATACCGCCGAGCCCGCGTACCCACATTTCATCGACTTCGGCGCCCGGCACATCGCTGGATGCGTCACCCTTGGTCCGAGAACTGCTGCTCTCGACCAACCGCCGGTAGTCGTCCTTGAGCAATGTGCGCAGCGCGTCGTCTTCCTGCTGAGTGCGCACCAATCCGACGCTGAGCAAATCGTCTTCCAACGGCAGAGACTGTTCCGATGCCACGTATCGTCCGGCATAAAACACGCCCATCCCGGCACCGCATTCCGAGTCACTGCCCTGCTGATTGACATCCAGCACGCCATTCATGGCGATGAAGGTCAGCGCACAATCGCCCTCGGCGTAATGCGCCGTCGTGCCTTCGAGGGTAGCGACACCGTCCAGATTGCCCATATTGGCGCCGTTGGCAGCCAGGACATTGAACGTGATGTGGGTCGAATCTTTACGCCGGGTCTTCAACTCGCCATCGTTCGCTACGCCCCACGGAATCATCTGCCAAGTGGCATCCCACGAAAACGGCGTGGCCATGTAGCCCAGTTCGGTGATGCGCATTTGATACTTCTGCCGCAGGCAAGAGAGGTCATCCGCGCACAGATTGCGCTGCTTCAGCCACTGGCGCTGGTCGGTCTTCAGCGCTTTGGGATCAGCGACTTTCGGCAACGTGGCGCTCCACAGTTCGCCCAGTTTTTTATCCAGGTTGGAGGTGTAAGCGTCGGCGCAAATGGCTTTTTCGCTGGGGCTGGCGGCGCTGGTGCAGTCGAAGCTGCTGGCGTGGGATACGCCGGACACTGCTAACAGCAAGGCGATGACGATGACAGGAGAAAACGTGAGAGGCACGGGCAGATTCCATTCTTCAGATGAGCACTGACGTTAATGAAAACAGGCGCCCTTTGGGCGCCCGTTTCGTTTAGCCCATGGCTTACAGATTCTTGGCCATGGTGTCAGTGACGGTTTTCAGCGCTTGTTCGGTGCTTTGTTTCCAGTCGTTGTCGGTCACGGTCTGCACGCCTTCGCGGTTCTGACCAAAGATCTCGATCGGTTTCGCCGAGGTGCCGGTGTCGACTTTCAAGTGCACTTTATTGTTCACGCCGACGGTGAAGAAGCCCGGGGACATCCACGACCAGAATTCGATAACGTGCACGGTGACCGCTTGGGTATCGACGGTTTTTTCGCTGCTCGGCACGACCCGGTAACCCGCCTGGCCGTACGCCGCGGCGATGCTTTTGGCGACAAGGTCGCTGAGTCGGGTGCCTTCAGGCAGCAATACGTCGCCCAGTCCCTTACCGTAGCCGTTGCGTTTACGGGCAATGGCGCGCTCGGTGATGGATTTATCGTTGATCTCGCCTTCCTTGAGGGATGGGGTCTCCGGAAGCTCAGGCTTGAGTTCGAAGCGGCGCTCGTCCAGCACGCTGATGAACACTTTCTGGCCATTGCCATTGGCCGCTGGCGGCGTGGTGATGTCCACCACCGAACGGCTGGTTGCGCAGCCGAATAGCGCGGTGGTCGCCAGCAACAGACAGGCGAGTTTGAGGTGTTTCGTGACAGCTCCGGTCATTGTGATCAGTCCACTTTTCGATTCTGGAAGACAAACGTGTCTCGCGCTCTGGCGCGAGCACTAACCATCGGCCGCAAGTCGACAATCATGAGTCGCCACGGCTGATTTCTGGTTGAACGCGGACGCGGGCTAAACGCGGATTTCGGCGGTGGGCAGGACGTCGATCCGTGCCACGGGGCCGGTCAGGTGTGCGAGGTCGGCGTTGTGTTCGGCGATGATGTCTTCGGCGGCGAGGTTGCCGTTGTCGACGGTGGAATGCGCGTCGCTGGCGAGTACCACGTCATAGCTCAGGTTCAGGGCCTGGCGCACGGTGGCGTTGACGCAATAGTCGGTTTGCAGGCCGCAGATGATCAGCCGGTCAGTGCCCTGGTCTTGCAGCAAGGCTTGCAGGTGGGTCTTGTAAAACGAATCCCGGGTGGTCTTGCGCACGCGCAGGTCCTGCGGGGAAGTCTCCAGGCTGGCGGCCAACTGCCAACCTTCGGAGCCGTGTTGCAGCAAGTCGCCCTTTTCTTCGTGCTGGATCAGGACCACCGGGCCCCCGGTTTCCCTGGCCTTGGCGCTCAGGCTATTGATGTTCGCAATGACGCGTTGGATGTCGAAGCATTCGTACTCGCCAGTGCACAGGGCGTGTTGGACGTCGATGATCAGCAGTGCGGTGGTCATGGCAGGGAGCCTTAAAGTAATCCATCAGATTAAGGGGGGACGCTACCGGGTCCCTGAGGGCCGAGCGAGGATCGCGTGCCGTCGATAATGCCGTAAAACGCGTTCGTATAGAACAGCGCCGTTTCAGAGCCACGCAGGTTCCCCACCGCCGCTAATTTGAATTAAAAAAGCATTAAACCACATCCACCCTGACATTAATTTGTTGCGCTATTGTAACGAGCAATATCATTTCAATAACCACCACAATAAGTGTAGGCAATATTGATACTTTGCTTTAGGGTGAATCATCGATATCGAGAAGTTTCGCCAGGACTGTGACCTGTTTAATAACAGGGCTGCGGCTTTGCCGCTGGCTATCAATGGATTTCAGCCAGTGACTGTGAGTAATCAACTGATCGTTCTTTTTGAACGGGATGGACACTTACAATCCTGATTCCCGCTGATGCGGTTATATCCATTGAGTACACTTGATATGAATGACAACAAAGTCCTGGTCTTGCGCACGTGTGCCAATGACATGTCGGACCACGCTGGCCAAGTCTGGCCTGAATCCGGCCCCCTGGTGTGCAAGCACTGGCAGCCCAGCAGAAAGCTCGAGAACGGTCTGGTCGGGCTGTTGTGGGGCGAGGGTTCTTCTACTCAGCTAAGTCTGCGCGCCGATGCCCGATGGATTGTGTGCGAAGTTAATATCGATCACATTATCAAACTTGAAGAAGACGGCATGATCAAGTTTCCGGAAGCGGAAGTTGTTCACACCGGCACCCAAGAAAGCGCGATTAATTACATTCTGCAGAATATTGATAGTTATCAAACGGCCAATACACCTTCAATTGAAGCATCCGGTGAATTACCCAAGACACCCTTAAACCGCGAATTCGAAAGTCGCCGGGCGCAGGGTTACAGTCCTTCCGGTATCGGCGCAAAAGTTGATGCTTCGCAAAAGTTCGAAACGGCGGTTTATGGCAGCACCCTGACCGGCGGGCATCAAAGTTATTTGCTGGCGGGCTACGGCAGCACTGAAACGGCGGGCGGCCAGAGTTCGTTGATTGCCGGTTACGGCAGCACCTTGACCGCCGCCGACAGCAGTTCGTTGACCGCCGGCTATGGCAGCACGGAGATGGCCGGCAACGACAGCGCGCTCATCGCCGGCTATGGCAGCACCCAGATTGCCGGCCAGAAAAGCACCCTGACCGCCGATTACGGCAGCACGCAAACCGCCCAGGACGACAGCACCCTCATCGCCGGTTATGGCAGCACGGCAACGGCGGGACGCGACAGCTCGTTGACCGCAGGTTACGGCAGTACGCAGACCGCCAAGGATGGCAGCGCCCTCACGGCGGGCTATGGCAGCACTGAAACCGCCGGAGCGGAAAGCTCCTTGATCGCCGGTTATGGCAGCACGCAAACAGCAGGTCAGGACAGCACGCTGACGGCGGGCTACGGCACCACCCAAACCGCCCAGGACAGCAGCGCCCTCACCGCCGGCTACGGCAGTACGGGCACGGCCGGGCCGGAAAGTTCGTTGATCGCCGGTTACGGCAGCACCCAGACTGCCGGGCACGAAAGTACGCTGACCGCTGGATACGGCAGTACCCAGACGGCTCAGGAAAGCAGTTCACTCACAGCGGGATACGGCAGCACCGCCACCGCCGGAGCGGAAAGTTCGTTGATCGCCGGTTACGGCAGCACCCAGACCGCCGGCCACGAAAGTACGCTGACCGCAGGTTATGGCACCACGCAGACCGCTCAGGAAAGCAGTTCACTCACCGCCGGCTATGGCAGCACCGCCACCGCCGGGCACGACAGTTCGCTGATCGCCGGTTACGGCAGCACACAAACCGCCGGTTACGAAAGCACGCTGACGGCGGGCTACGGCAGCACCCAGACCGCGCAGGACAGCAGCTCTCTTACGGCAGGCTATGGCAGCACTGAAACCGCCGGGCACGGTAGCTCGTTGATCGCCGGTTACGGCACGACGCAGACTGCCGGCTATCAAAGCAGCCTCACCGCCGGCTATGGCAGCACGCTCACGGCCCAGGAAAGCAGCTCCCTCACCGCCGGTTATGGCAGCACCGAAACCGCTGGCAGTGACAGTTCGTTGATCGCCGGGTATGGCAGCACGCAAACCGCCGGGTACGACAGCACGTTGACGGCGGGCTATGGCAGCACCCAAACCGCTCAGGATGGCAGTTCCCTCACGGCGGGTTACGGCACCACGGAAACCGCCGGGCATGAAAGTTCGCTGATCGCCGGCTACGGCAGCACCCAAACCGCCGGTCACGACAGCACGCTGACAGCAGGCTACGGCAGCACCCTCACCGCCCGGGAACACAGCTCGCTCACCGCCGGGTATGGCAGCACGGAGACGGCCGGTTATAAAAGCACCCTGACCGCAGGCTATGGCAGCACGCTTACCGCTCGGGAAAGTAGCGAACTGACCGCCGGGTATGGCAGTACTGAAACCGCCGGCAGCGACAGTTCGCTGATCGCCGGGTACGGCAGCACGCAAACCGCTGGCTACGAAAGCACCCTCACGGCCGGATACGGCAGCACCCTCACGGCGCAGGACAACAGCTCCCTCACCGCCGGCTATGGCAGCACCGAAACCGCCGGCTACGAAAGTTCGCTGATCGCCGGGTACGGCAGCACGCAAACCGCCGGTTACAGCAGCACATTGACGGCGGGCTACGGCAGTACCCTCACCGCCCAGGACAACAGCTCCCTCACCGCCGGTTATGGCAGCACGGAAACCGCGGGCCAGGACAGTTCGTTGATCGCCGGCTACGGCAGCAGCTTGACCTCCGGCATCCGCAGCTTCCTCACGGCGGGCTACGGCAGCACGCTGATCAGCGGCTTGCGCAGCGTATTGACAGCCGGATACGGCAGCTCGCAAACCGCCGGTTACGAAAGCACGCTGACCGCCGGCTACGGCAGCAACCAGATCGCCAGTCATCAAAGCTCCCTGATCGCCGGCCCCGACAGCACGCAAATCGCCGGGCACAAAAGCATGCTGATTGCGGGCAAGGACAGTTCCCAGACCGCCGGTTATCGCAGCACGCTCATTGCCGGTGCCGGGAGCATCCAGACCGCAGGCGATCGCAGCAAATTGATCGCCGGCAAGGACAGCACGCAAATCGCCGGCGACCGCAGCAAGCTATTGGCGGGCAGCAACAGTCACCTCACGGCGGGTGATCGCAGCAAGCTCACGGCAGGTGATGACTGTACGTTGATGGGCGGCGATAAAAGCGTGTTGACGGCGGGCAGGAACAGCATTCTGGTGGGCGGCGCACGCAGCAAGCTGATTGGCAGCCTGGGTTCGACCCTGACCGGCGGCGAGAACGCGACGCTGATTTTCCGCTGCTGGAACGGCAAGCGTTACAAGAATGTCGTGGCGCATACCGGCAAGGATGGCGTGGAAGCGCATGTGCCTTATCAGGTGGATGAGGCGGATAACATCGTCACCAAGGCGGATGAATAAGGGACGGAAAATAAATCCGTCCCCTTTTTCAGTCCTTTTCAAGAGCCTCAGTAGCCCAGCGACAAACCGGTATTGCGGCGCGGATCATTCGCGCCATAGTAGCGGTTTTTGCCCACCGGTTTGCCGCCCAGTGAAGGCGCGCCTACCAGGATGGCCGCCACATGGTTGGCGTCCTGCGGCCCGGCGAATTTATGCCCCCAGCTTTCGAGCAGTTTCACCGTATCCGGGCTGGTGGTGAAGGTCTCCAGGTTGGTCTCTTCCGGCAACCACTGCTGGTGGAAACGCGGCGCGTCCACCGCTTCCTGGATGTTCATGCCGTAGTCGATCACGTTGAGGATGGTCAGCAGCGTTGCGGTAATGATGCGACTACCGCCCGGAGTACCCACGACCATCACCACTTTGCCGTCCTTGGTGACGATGGTCGGGCTCATGGACGACAGCGGCGCCTTGCCGGGGGCGATGGCGTTGGCTTCACCCTGGACCAGGCCATACATGTTCGGCACGCCGATTTTCGAGGTGAAATCGTCCATCTCGTCGTTGAGGATCACCCCGGTCTTGCTGGCCATGACGCCTGCGCCGAACCAGTCGTTGAGGGTGTAGGTCATCGACACCGCGTTGCCCCATTTGTCGACGATGGAGAAATGCGTGGTGTTGCTGCCCTCATGCGGTGCTACGCCGGGTTTGATCTCCTTGGACACACCGGCCTTTTGCGGCTGGATCGCAGCGCGCAGTTTGGTGGCGTAGTTTTTGTCCAGCAGGTGGTCGAGCGGATTTTTCACGAAATCCGGGTCACCGAGGTAGCTGTTGCGGTCCACATAGGCGTGGCGCATCGCTTCGATCTGGTAGTGCATGCCCTGGGCCGAGTGATAACCCAAGTCCTTCATCGGGTAACCGTCGAGGATGTTCATGATCTCGCAGATCACCACCCCACCGGAGCTTGGCGGTGGCGCCGAGACCACGTGGTAGCCGCGATAATCGCACTCCACCGGCGCCAGTTCGCGGGTCTTGTACTTGTCGAGGTCAGCCTGGGTGATGATGCCTTTGTTGGCCTGGCTGGAGGTGACGATGGCGTCGGCCACCCACCCTTTATAGAAACCGTCAGCGCCCTTTTCGGAGATTTCCCGCAGGGTTTTGCCCAAGTCTTTTTGCACCAATGTCTGCCCGACCTGCATCGGCTCGCCCTTATTCAGGAAAATCGAGCCCGAATCGCGCATGTCCTTTTTGAACACGTCGGTGGCGTACTCCAGCAGATCGACATCGCCCTGCTCCAGCTCGAAACCGTCTTCAGCCAGTTTGATCGCCGGGGCAATCACTTCCTTGCGCGGTTTGGTCCCGTATTTGCTCAGGGCCAGCTCCATCCCGGACACCGTGCCCGGCACGCCAACGGCCAGGTGGCCACGGGTGCTCAGGTCCGGGACGACGTTGCCGTCCTTGTCCAGATACATGTTCGCCGTAGCGGCCAACGGCGCTTTTTCGCGGAAATCGAGGAAGGTCTTGCGCCCGTCCGCCAGTTGAATGGTCATGAAACCGCCGCCGCCCAGGTTGCCCGCCGCGGGATAAACCACCGCCAGAGCATAGGCCACCGCAACCGCGGCATCCACGGCGTTGCCGCCGTTCTTCAATTCATCCACGCCCACATGCGTGGCCAGGTGCTGGGCCGTGACCACCATGCCGTTTTCGGCTGCAACCGGCGCCACGGAGGCCGCGTAGGCACTGAGGCAGCTGAGCGCCAACGAGGTCGCCACCAGCGTTTTGGCAAAAGGTTCGAACTTCATGATTCGGTCTCTTTTTTGTTTTTTGGCTCTGTACAGAACAGAGGGAACGCTTCAAGAGCAGTAGCCAGTATGGCTGGGATTGCGTATTGCGCCTCCCCGGCGAGGCAGTATGCTTGCCCTCTGTTCAACCGTTTTCGGAGTTCGCCAGCATGAGTTATACCTTCACCACCATGGCCTCCCCGGTCGGCGAGTTGAAGCTGGTTGCGAACGGTTCAAGACTGGCAGCCATCCTCTGGGAAAACGACAAACCGAACCGCGTACGCCTCGGGCCGATGACTGAGGCGGCGGACAACCCGATCCTGAAACGGGCCGTCCAACAGTTGCAGGAATATTTTGCCGGCACGCGAAACCGGTTCGACCTGGAGCTGGATTTTGCCGGGACGGACTTTCAGAAAAAGGTCTGGCAGGCACTGCTGACCATCCCGTTCGGCGAAACCCGCAGCTACAGCGAGATTGCCGAGCAGATCGGTAATCCAAGCGCGGTTCGCGCGGTGGGTGCGGCGAATGGCAAGAACCCGATCTCGATTGTGGCGCCGTGCCATCGAGTGATCGGTGCATCGGGGAAATTGACGGGGTTTGCCGGAGGGCTCGAGGCGAAGGAGCGGTTGCTGACGCTGGAAGGTTGCGAGTGGTCCGGGGCTAGCCGGACGGGCGAGCTGTTCTGACTGGATTCACCCGCAGCCTTTGTGGCGAGGGGGCTTGCCCCCGTTCGGCTGCGCAGCGGCCGTAAACCCGATTATGCGGAATATCTGAAGAGTCGCGGTGCCAGGTTTTGGGACCGCTTCGCAGCCCAACGGGGGCAAGCCCCCTCGCCACAAAAGCCCAGTCTGCTCAGGTAGCGGCGAAGATGTTTTTCATCGCCGCGTATTGCAGCAGCATGATGGTCTTCGCATCGCAGATCTCACCGCGATAAAACGCCTCAAGCGCCTCATCAAACTGCCACTCCAGCACTTCCAGCTCTTCGGTCTCTTCCTCCAGCCCACCGCCATCGCTGACTTTCGACGCTGCGTCATATTCGGCGATGAAGAAGTGCAGTTTTTCAGTGACCGAGCCGGGGCTCATGTAGGACTCGAATACCTTTTGCACATGGTGCACGCGATAGCCGGTTTCCTCTTCGGCTTCCGCCCGGATGCGTTCTTCGGGGTCGGCGCCCTCAAGTAATCCGGCCGCCACTTCGATCAGCAAGCCATCGTGACCGTTGACGAACACCGGCAAGCGAAACTGGCGCGTCAGCACCACGGTTCGCTTTTCGCGGTTGAACAACAGAATCGCCGCGCCATTGCCACGGTCATAGACCTCGCGAGTCTGGCGCTGCCACTCGCCGTTGTTTCGCAGATAGTCGAAGGTGAATTTCTTGAGCACATACCAGTTGTCGGACAGCATCTGAGTTTCGATGATGTTGACCCGATCGGCTGTATTCGCCATCACAACGCATCCTTTTCCGTAAGCGGACGCGCATGGTAGACCAAAATCAAAAAGCCCGGCATCTCTGCCGGGCTTCTTATTAGCGCTGGTTGGCGGCTTCAGGCGCCGCGAGTTCTTCCTCGTGGGAAGCGAGTCGCTTGCCGTTGATCAACGGCCCGTAACGACGACTGAACTCCCAGTTGTAGGGCACGTGGTCCTTGTTGACACCATTGTCCCAGTTCACCGACCAGGTCATCAGGCCCTTGATCGACAGCCCCTTGGCGTCGAGACGCTTGAAGGCGTTCACCACGGCTGCCGGGTTGATCACGTAACCGGTGGCTGCCGCGTCGACGTTGGCGGGCAGGCCGATCACGAATTTGTCCGCCGGGATCTTGGTGAACCCGCGAGTGCCGCTCACCAGACTTTCGGTCAGGTAAAACAGGAAGTCCTCTTTCATCGCGTCGTTGTTCTGGGCAATCCATGCGCCATTACCGTTATTGGCTTCCTGCACCCAGATCCCGTCACCGCCCTGGTTGTAATACTGCGGGGCGATGAAGTCGTAATAGCCTTCCAGGGCCTGAATGTAACCGACGTATTTGCCGGCGGTGGTCAGGTACGGGAATTCCGGCGCCATGCTGATGATGAAGTGTTTGCCCTCACCGGCGTAATGATCCTTGACCAGTTTCAGCGCGGCAGGCAGGACGGTCTTGTTGTCGGCGAAATCAATCGCGCTCTGTTCAAGATCGATGTCCAGCCCATCAAAGCCATAGGTTTCCACCAGGCGGATGATTTCATTGGCCAGTGGTTGTTCATTGCCTTTGTGCAGCTCGATATGCGCGTCGGCGCCACCGAGGGAAATCAGCACCGCCCGGCCCTGACTGTTGAGCACGCCGACCTGGCGGCGGAATTCGGCGTCGGACAGGTTGTAAGGCTTGAAGGTCGGGATGCCATTGCCCTTCATGAAGGCCACGGCCACCACGTTGTAATCCTTCGGTACATCTTGCAGTGCGATGTTGGCGAACTGGCCACGCTGGTAACCGTCACTCGGCCCCGCTGGCCAGTTGTGCCAGAAGCCCATGAGGATCTTTTTGCCGGCAATGGTCGGCATCAACGAAGCGGCATCGCTGACGGTGGATTTCAATAACGTAAAGTCGAATGTAGACATGTTCTATTCCTTCAGAACGTGTGGAGGGTAAACGCGTCGGGCTTACTTGAAGTCCACGTCGAACGCTTGGTAGAAGGCGTTGCCAGTGTTGGCCACGATCCACACCAGCACGATCACGTGATGGCCTTTTTTGTTGGCCGGCAGTTTCACTTCGTGGTTGACCTTGGCCACCATCTCAGCCGAGTGGCTGTAATACGGGACCTGGGTGTAGAAATCGTCGGCGAACGATTTCGGCTCCAGCTGTGCACGGCTGATGCGCTGTTTCGGATCCCAGCCATCCTTGGTGATGAACCAGCTGTAGCCACGGGTGACGTGGGGTGCTGTGTATTTCCAGGTGACTTTGAAAATCTGGCCCGGATCGACGTTCAGCAGCGGCCAGGCGACCGGGCGGTCCAGTTGCCGGCTCAGTTCTTCGTTGGTGAAGTTGACGCAATCACGCTGATCCACTTTGCCGCCGCTCAGGATATGACCGTCGGCAGGTGGCACGTCACTGGCGGTGTCGGTTTGATACGGCGCCGGGAACGGGCCGGCGGTCAACGACGGGAAGTTCTTGCCGCCTTCCATTTCGTTGACTTGCCAGTCCCCCAGCAGCCCCAGCTCCATGGCGACCGCACCGCGGCTTTTAGGGGACGTAATGCGACCATGGCGTAATACGGGTTGAGTCTGTGGTTGGTTCATTTTTTCCACTCCGTTGATTTAAGAACTCTCCTTCCTGAGGAGAGGCCTTCAACCTAACGGAGCTGCTTTTTTTGTCCACCGACCCCTTTATCGATTCTGCTGATGCGGAGAGCGCCAACGGCTCGCAAATACTGGATATAAAACCAGCTGTTTGAGCCAAGTCCTACGGCGCTTGTAGTAGAAGGCCTACACCGCGAGGCAGCAATCGGAACGATTCGCAGCTCAGGAAAGCTGTGCCTTGTATTCCTTTTCATATTGGCCGGCGAGGGCTTGTTTCTGCTTCTCGTCGAGCAGCTTGCCGGCCATCTGGAAGAACTTCTGCTCTTCTTCTTTCAAGTGGTGATGCACCTTCTCGGAGAGCTTTTTCGCCGTCACCAGCCAGGTCGGATCTGACATTTCGGTCTCGTCCAGGGTCTCCATCATTTCGTCCATCTCATGGTGTTCGGAAATGGCATGGCGACTCAGGTCGACACCGTTGTCGAACTCCATCAGCGGGATGTAGAAATGCCGTTCCTCGGCGGTTTCATGGGCCTGCAGCTCGGCCTTGAGCCGCTTGTAGGCTTCAACCCGCTCCGGGGTATCGCCGCTGGTCTGGATCAGCGCATCGGCGTAACCGCGCTGGCGATCGTGGCTTTCGCGCAAGGCTTCGAAAATATTCATGGGCGGTCCTCATGGCTGCGTTCGGGAAATGACGCTCTTGAGGCTAGACACCCCGAAACGCATGAGGGTTCCTACACGATAATAAATGCCCGATTACACAAGAACCTGTCACCCAGGGACCTAAGCCCGGCTGCCATAGAGGCGTTTGACGGCTTCGATGTCTTTTTCACTCATCAGGCCATCATTGTTCCAATGCTCATTGCAGTAATTCATGATCGACTGCGGGTCGTACAGCGTGATGTTTAAGTCCGGTATATCACCACTTTTGTTGCTGTCGCGGCACCAATCGGTGGCCTCATTGGGCGAGTACTCGCGATTCTGCTCATGAGCCAAACCGAGCGCATGTCCAAACTCATGTACCGCCACTGCTCGCACGCAGAAATCATTACGGTTTTTGCATTTGGCAAAACTTGAATAATCCATCCGCAACAGCATGCCGTTTTCAACATTCGCGAGACGGTTGCCAAGGAACACCGTTCCCGATTTTTCAGGGCTGATGCCTATGCGAATCCCCAATTCAAGATCCTGGCATTGCTCCCAACCCCGGAATGAAACCATGCCGTATCGCTGCCAGGATTTAGCGACAGCATCTCGAACCGCAGCGCGCAATACAGGGGAAGAATCGGCAAGGCTCTCCCAGCACACATCAATAGGTTTCTCACTTGTCACTGTCCAGCCAGGCTTATGCCACAGCGTCGCTTTTTGGACCGCTCCATAGGGGTAGACGACAAAATTGTTGCCCTTGAAATTGATGGTAAATGAGCTGAGGAAGTCCGCCGCCGCGTTCCGAGGCGCCAGGACAGCCCCCATCAATGCAATCAAAATCCCCAGTCCCCGGAATATATAAGGTGCAACAACCCAGGAAATTTGCATATCAATTCTCCCTACCAGTCGCCAACGCAAGCTCGCCGTCCCGCACTTGACGTTGTGCTTCCAGCAATGCGATCCGGGCATTCAGACGGGCGGTTTCGGATTTGACGTCATCCAACGCAGCGTCCTGGCTGGACTGCGTAGTCAATTCATTGATTTGACGGGTTTTCTGCAGAATCGCGATTTTCGAATCGAGATCACTGAGTACCGACTGCCGTGCTGCCACCTCTTTGGCCTTGGCTTCGGCGGCTTGTTTGACCTCATACGCCTGTCGCGCATCTCTGTAGACGACTGCCTGGTCTAGTCCCGCAGATACGGTTTCGGCTAGTTGCTGGCCACGAGCCGCTTTCTCATCGAAATTAATCGTAGCAATGCTGCCATTTTCACGGAATGCGACCTTGAGTTCATTGTTCTGGAAAACTCCATTGCGAAATTTCAGAAGTCGCAGAGGCCCCATTTGCGGCACCATTACCAAGCTGCTGACAACAACCCCCTTCGCCCCATCCACATTGCATTGGTTGACATCAGACACCTCACAAATCAACAGATGCGCAGCAACAGGATCCCGGTACAACAAGCCTTCGCCGTCATCAGCAGTCACTTGTTTACGATTGCACAATGGTGTGTTTTTTTCACACGTAGCGGAGGTAGATAAATCGACCACCGGGGCCAGTCTACCTTTGAGATTCAGAACGGCTGACAACTGCTCCTTGGAATAACCGTTGGCAACAGGCTTCTCTTGAAAAAGTCCAAACAATGCCGCCTTGCTGGACAAACTGGGAGGTTCGTTCAGCAGAGTTTCCTTTAGGTTCCTCGGCCAGAAAAGCTGTTCAGCGATGGACACCCTGTTAACCAGCCGCTCCAATGACTGATCGGCTTTAGCAACGGCCAAGGCCTGCGCCTCGACCTGCTTCTGAAGCTTTTCCAACTGGGCCTTGAGCGTATCGGATAGGCCGTCGAGCCCCGCCAGCCTCTTTATCCGAGCAATATCATCATTCTGAGTCACCAACTTTTCGGTTTGCACAGCAAGGTTCGTGGTTTCTGCCGCGATTTCCTGCAATGCAGACAGCGTCGAAGCGGTGCAGACATAACTTAATGGCGGCTGAGGCTTACCCTCGCGCGGCTCCTCGCTCGCATTGAACCGCGGCACTCCACTGACCAAGCTCAATAGACTGACGCCACTTTTTATAACGCTGCCTGCGATCGCTTTAGTTTGATCCTCGGCGGAGGCATTGAAGCTTTTGATTACCCCGTTGTCGTAGGTTTCCATTCCGAGCCTGGAGATTTTGCTCCATCCAGCCATTTTTTCGTGGTCGACAGAGATACGTTCTCCCACAACATAGGTCGGTTCGGCATCGACTTTGGTCAAGAAGCGAATATTAGGGGTGCCATCCTGATTCACGCATTGCAAGAGCGTACGACGAACCGATAATTTGAACTGGAGCATCGAAAGTCCGTAACTACTCCCCATTTCAACGTTGTGCTTATCAGGTGACTGGGTATAAGGACCGTAGCCTTCCTGGCGCGTTTCCAGTTGTGTGGTGCAGCCCGCGTGAAAAATCAATGTGAGCGATGCGAATACAAACGTGGTCTTGTTCATCATGGCGTCCCTGCGGTCATTCAAGGTTCTGGAAATCCCCGCGCTCTACCAAGCCCATGTATGAACTCGGAGGGAACACCGTTATTGCGCCAACAGACCACGTCCAGCAGCATGGGGTTTAGATTGACTAATAGCGCAATGGCATCAGTTGTCAAATAGCCACGCTCCGTCTGCGGCAAAAGAACAAACACGTCCACCGAGTTAGTTTCGTAAACTTCGCCTCCATCGCCAAAAGGATGTAGCCATGCCGCTGCGAATCGAACTGTCACAAAACCCCACCCCCGAAGAACGCGAGGCGATCCTTGCACCGTTGCGTCTCTACAACGCGGCGCAAGCGGGAGCGGCCAATCCGCAACCGGTGGCCTTGCTGGTGCGTGACGACAAGGGCGAGATTCTGGGCGGACTCTATGGCCGGGTGTTTTATCAGTGGCTGTTTATCGAGTTGCTGTCCGTGCCGGAGCAGGCTCGGGGACAGGGCCTGGGCTCGAAACTGATGCACATGGCCGAAGAACTGGCGCGGGAAAAAGCATGCGTGGGGATCTGGCTCGACACCTTCGATTTCCAGGCGCCGGATTTCTACAAAAAGCTTGGCTACAGCGAAGTAGGCCAAATCGCAGATTACCCGCCGGGGCACCAGCGCCTCTTTTTCCAGAAGCGCCTGTCACCCGCCTAATGCACTACCCCTTGTAGGAGCGAAACTTGCTCGCGAGGAACGATAACGCGGTGTGTCAACGCTGCCGCCTTCGCGAGCAAGCTTCGCTCCTACAGAGATCCACTGTTACAAACAGGTCGCCAACGCTGCCAACCGGCGCTTGGCCACGAAATCATCGTGCTGCGCGTAGTAATCCAACTGCGTCCCGGAGGCATCGCTGCTCAAGTCCACGAACGATTCCGCCGACCGCGTATAAACCGTCGAACCCCCCTTCTTGCCCGGTTGCAGATAAGCCCCGGCGTCCACCCCGAACACCGCTTCGTCCTGCCAGGCGAATTGCACGCACTGGGCGACGACTTTTTCCGGTTTGTCCGAGGTCATGGTTTTGGTCGGGGCCTTGGTGCGGGAGTCGTCCATCACCGAACCGGCGCATCCCGCCAGCAGGGTGGCGGCCAGCGCCACCATCAGAATTCGCATTGTGTTCGCTCATCAGGAAAAAGCGGACTGTATCACCGTGGCGCGGCGTATCGTTCTGCTTTACTTCATTTATACCGCGACACCGGGTGACGATTCGCGCACCCTGTCGCGCAATTAACAACGCATCGCCTCTTTTTCTGGAAAGCCACATGACACCCAACGCCGAATTCTACAAACCGACCGCCGAATACGCCGACAAGCTGATCAGCCAGATCGGCCAGACCCCGTCCTGGATCGCCAAGCGCATCGGCGTCACCGACAAGCGGATTCGCTACATCCTCGACGGCGAACGCACCGTCAAGGGCGAAACCACGCCAATCCAGATGACCTACCCCGAGCAGTTCGCCCTCGAATGCCTGGCCGCCGCAGCCAAGGCCAAGAAGCAGTCTTCGTAACCCGGCCATCAAGGAGCGACCATGGCAGCCACCGAACAGCAACACGAACAGGCGCTGAAGAAGTTTCTCGATGAGCGCCCGGAGTTGCGCTACGAGCTCGACAACCTCAATCCGCTGTTGGCCCAGGCCAAGGGCGAGACCGCCGCGCAGTATCGCGAGGAGCGCCTGCACGAAGCCTTCGAAGCCGAGGCCGAACGCCTGGGTCTGTTTGCCTGGGAGTTGACCCTGCAACTGACCGCCGCCACCGCCGAGGCCTATCAGGCCCAGCGCATGGAAGTGCACAAGGAAGTGGCGGAGATGGCCGGCATGGACTGGCTGGAGTATTGCGAGTTATATGGATTGAGCAAGTGACCACCACGGTTGCTGCCTGAGGACGACCTGCACAGATGCTGCCATCCGCCTCCTCCCACCGGGCCAGCCCGGGTCATCTGCATATCCAGAAATGGCGCGGACGCATCGGCCTGTCGCTGGTGGCCGCGCTGTCGGTGCTCGCCGGCATGACCGACGCCATCGGCTTCATGGCCAGCGGCGACTTCGTGTCCTTCATGAGCGGCAACACCACCCGGCTCGCCGTGGCGATCAGCGATGGTGACCTGGGGCTGACCTTGCGCCTGTTGATTCTTGTGGCCACGTTCATCCTCGGCAATGCGCTGGGTATTGTGGTCAGCCGACTCGGCGGACGACGGGCGTTGCCGTTATTGCTGTGCATCGCCACCCTGCTGTGCGGTGCAGCCGCATGGCCGTACGAAGAACAACTGCCGGCGCTGCTGGCCGCGATCATCGCCATGGGCATGCTCAACGCCGCCGTGGAAGATGTGAACGGGCTGCCGGTGGGCCTGACCTACGTCACCGGTGCCTTATCGCGCTTCGGTCGTGGCCTGGGCCGCTGGCTGCTGGGCGAGCGGCGCAACGGCTGGCGGGTCCAGCTGATTCCCTGGACCGGCATGTTCGCCGGCGCGGTGATCGGGGCGCTGCTGGAACAGCATCTGGGGCTCAAGGCGCTGTTTGTCAGCGGCTTGCTGGCCGGGGTGATCGGGTTCTTGTCGCTGAAAATCCCGCGGCGTTGGCAGTTGGGCTACATGCCACGCTGACACAGCGATCGTTCCCACGCTCTGCGTGGGAATGCAGCCCGGGACGCTCTGCGTCCCATTGGAGCGCGGAGCGTCCCTTGAGGCATTCCCACGCAGAGCGTGGGCACGATCAGCGAGAGCGTAATCGCCCTTCGCCGCCCCGGCGATAAAGCTTTATCATGGCCGCAGTTTTGCTGATCGAGTCCGTCATGAAGTTCGCCATTGCGCTGTTTTCCGCTGCCCATGCGCCCTCCTCGCGCCGTGCCTTGTTGTTCGCCCAGGCCGCGCTGGCCGGTGGGCATGAGATTGTCCGGCTGTTTTTCTATCAGGACGGCGTCTATAACGCGTCCGACAGCGTGGTCACGCCCCAGGATGAACAGGACCTGCCCAAGCAATGGCGCGGGTTTGTCGCCGAGCATCAATTGGACGGCGTCGTGTGCATCGCGGCGGCCCTGCGTCGTGGCGTGTTGAATGAAGAAGAAGCCCGGCGCTATCAGCGCGAAGCGGTCGCCGTCAGCGCGCCGTGGGAATTGTCCGGCCTCGGTCAGTTGCATGACGCCGTGCAAGACGCCGACCGTCTGATCTGTTTCGGAGGCGCTTGAGATGGCTAAATCCTTGCTGATTATCAGCCGCCAGGCGCCGTGGTCCGGCCCGAGTGCGCGGGAAGCGCTGGACATCGTCCTCGCCGGCGGCGCGTTCGACCTGCCGATCGGCCTGCTGTTTCTCGATGACGGCGTCTTGCAGCTAGCTGCCCGTCAGGACGCCAAGGCCCTGCAACAGAAAGACCTGAGCGCCAACCTGCAAGCCTTGCCGATGTTCGGTGTCGAAGACCTGTTTGTCTGCGCCGACAGCGCCGCTGAACGGGGCCTGGACCCGAGCGCTCTGGCGCTGGAAGAAGCCCAGGTCCTGGCCGCCGACGAAATCACCGCCCTTATCGACCGTTATGACCAGGTGATCACCCTCTGATGTCGACTTTGCATGTGTTGTCTCATTCCCCGTTCGGCGACGATCGCCTGAACAGTTGCCTGCGCGTGATCGGCGCCCATGATGCGCTGCTGCTGTCTGGCGACGCAGCGTACGCCTTGCAGCCTGGCACCGCGCCGTTCAACGCGCTGAACGCTCGCGGCCTCAAGCTGTTCGTGCTGGCCGAAGATGCCCAGGCCCGCGCACTGAATGTCCCTGACTGGGCCAGGGCCATCGATTACCCCGCCTTCGTCGAGCTGTCGATTCACTACGACAAGGTCAACAGTTGGCTATGAATTCCCTGACCGTCGGCGCTCGCGCCATCGAGCTGGACAAGGACGGCTTCCTGGTCGAACTGAGCGACTGGTCCTTTGAGGTGGCCAGTGCATTGGCCACTGCCGAAGACATCGAGTTGAGCCCCGAGCACTGGGAAATCCTCGAACTGCTGCGCAATTTCTACGACGAATTCCAGCTGTCCCCGGCCACCCGTCCGCTGATCAAGTACACCGCGTTGAAGCTCGGCCCGGAAAAAGGCAACAGCCTGCACCTGAACCGACTGTTCAAAGGCACCCCTGCCAAACTCGCCGCAAAACTGGCGGGCCTGCCCAAACCGACGAATTGCTTATGACCGACTACCCCGCATTGACCCTCGAAACGCCCGCCGAGCACCCGTTCGCCCAGTTCGTGCGGATCCTGGGCAAAGGCAAGCGTGGCGCCCGTGACCTGACTCGCGAAGAAGCCCGCCAAGCCATGGGCTTCGTGCTCGACGACCAGGTCGAGGACACCCAGCTCGGCGCGTTCCTGATGCTGTTGCGGCACAAGGAAGAAAGCGCCGAAGAGATGGCCGGTTTCACCGAAGCCTTGCGCGCACGGTTGAAGGCGCCGACCTTTAATGTCGACCTGGACTGGCCGACTTATGCCGGTAAGAAGCGTCATCTGCCCTGGTTCCTGTTGGCAGCCAAGTGCCTGGCCCAGAACGGCGTGCGGATTTTCATGCACGGCGGCGGCGCACATACGGCCGGTCGGCTGTACAGCGAGCAACTGCTGAATGAGTTGAACATCCCGCTGTGCCGCAACTGGCAACGGGTGGGCGATGCGCTGGATAACGGCGGTCTGGCGTTTATGCCGTTAGTCGATTGGGCGCCACAACTTCAGCGCATGATCGACCTGCGCAACACCCTGGGCCTGCGTTCACCGATTCACTCCCTCACGCGCATCCTCAATCCGTTGGGCGCGCGCTGTGGTCTGCAAAGTATTTTCCATCCGGGCTATCAAGCCGTGCATCGCGATGCCAGCGGCTTGCTCGGCGACACCGCGATTGTGGTCAAGGGCGATGGCGGCGAAATCGAGATCAACCCGGACGCCGACAGTCACCTGTACGGCACCACGGGTGGCGAAAGCTGGGACGAGGAATGGCCGCAGCTTTCCGCGCAGCGCCACGTCAAACCGGCAACCCTTGACCCTGAGCATTTGAAAGCGGTGTGGCGCGGTGAGGTGGTCGACAGCTACCCGCAAATGGCGTTGATCTCGACCATGGCCCTGGCCTTGCGCGGCCTCGGCCAGACCCGCGAGCAAGCGTTCGAAACCGCCCAGCAGTACTGGGATGCGCGAGACAGATCGATTTAACCGATCATAACTGCCCAACCTTTGCGCTATTTAATCGAACCTATGCGCATAGACTCCTCTCCAACGCTTATTGGTTGAGGAGTCTTGAAATGGGTTTGTTAGTTGAAGGCCAGTGGCACGACCAGTGGTACGAAAGCAGCAAGGACGGCGCATTTCAGCGCGAACAGGCGCAACGCCGCAATTGGCTGACCGCCGACGGTCAGCCCGGCCCGACCGGTGTCGGTGGCTTTGCGGCCGAGGCCGGGCGCTATCACCTCTACGTCTCCCTCGCCTGCCCCTGGGCTCATCGCACGCTGATCCTGCGCAAACTCAAAGGCCTCGAAAGCCTGATCGATGTGTCGGTGGTCAGTTGGTTGATGCTGGAAAACGGCTGGACCTTCGACCAGAGCCTGGGCTCGACCGGCGACAAGCTCGATCACTTCAATTTCATGCACCAGCGCTACACCGCCGATAGCGCCGACTACACCGGCCGCGTCACCGTGCCGGTGCTGTGGGACAAACAGCAAAAGCGCATCGTCAACAATGAATCGGCGGAGATCATCCGCATGTTCAACAGCGCTTTCGATGATTTGACCGGCAATGACCTGGATTTCTACCCGGCGCCGCTGCGTAGCGAAATCGATGGGCTGAACGAGCGGATTTACCCGGCGGTGAACAACGGCGTTTACCGCGCCGGGTTTGCCACGTCGCAGAAGGCCTATGAAGAGGCATTCGATGAGGTGTTTGCCGAGCTGGATCGACTGGAGTTGCTGTTAGGCGAGAACCGTTACCTGGTGGGTGAATACCTGACGGAAGCGGACATTCGGTTGTTCACCACGCTGATTCGCTTTGATGCGGTGTATTACGGGCACTTCAAGTGCAACCTGCGGCGCATTGCCGATTATCCGAATCTGTCGAACTGGCTGCGGGAGCTGTATCAGTGGCCAGGGATTGCCGAGACGGTGGATTTCGAGCACATCAAGAACCACTACTACGGCAGCCACAAGACCATTAACCCGACGGGGATTGTGCCGAAAGGGCCGGCGCAGGACTTTACCGCTGCGCATGATCGGGCGCGGTTGAGAGGGAAAGGGGTTTGGCGTAACGCCTAAGATGATCGTTCCCACGCTCCGCGTGGGAATGCCTCAAGGGACGCTCCGCGTTCCTGTTCTGGAGGGGACGCGGAGCGTCCCGGGCTGCATTCCCACGCAGAGCGTGGGAACGATCGGTTACCGGGTGTTCAGACCTGCGCCTGAGCCCCTTCAAACCACGCCAGTTTCTCGCGCAGTTGCACCACTTCCCCAACAATCACCAGCGTCGGCGCATGCACTTCATGCTCCGCCACCAGCCGTGGAAGGTCGGCCAACGTGCCGGTAAACACCCGCTGATTGACCGTGGTGCCCTGCTGGATCAACGCCGCCGGGGTGTCCGCACCACGACCATGCTTGATCAACTGCTCGCAGATGATCGGCAAGCCCACCAGCCCCATGTAAAACACCAGGGTTTGCGCCGGAGCGACCAGGTCGGCCCACGGCAAATCGGTGGAACCGTCCTTCAAGTGCCCGGTAACGAACCGCACGGACTGCGCATAATCGCGGTGAGTCAGCGGAATCCCGGCATACGCCGCGCAGCCACTGGCTGCGGTGATACCCGGCACGACCTGGAACGGGATGCCATGGGCCGCCAGCTCTTCGATCTCTTCACCGCCACGGCCGAAGATGAACGGATCGCCGCCCTTCAACCGCACCACACGCTTACCAGCCTTGGCCAGATCCACCAGTTGCTTGTTGATCTGATCCTGTGGCACCGCGTGATCGGCGCGGCGCTTGCCGACGTAGATCCGCTCGGCATCGCGACGGCACAAATCCAGAATCGCCGGCGCCACCAAGCGGTCGTAAAGCACCACATCGGCTTGCTGCATCAGACGCAAGGCGCGGAAGGTCAGCAGGTCCGGATCACCGGGGCCAGCGCCGACCAAATACACCTCACCCGTGGCTTTCGGAGCGTCACCGGCGATTTTCGCCAGCATCAGGCGTTCGGCTTCAGCGCCCTGCCCGGCCAGTTGCCGGTCGGCGATCGGGCCCTGGAACACATCTTCCCAGAACGCCCGACGCTGCTGCACATCCGGGAACAGGCCTTTGACCTGACTGCGAAAACGCGCGGCCAGACCGGCCAGTTGACCGTAGGTGGAAGGAATCCAGGTTTCGATTTTCGCCCGGATCAGCCGCGCCAGCACCGGCGCATCGCCGCCGCTGGAGATGGCAACGATCAGCGGGGAACGGTCGACAATCGCCGGAAAGATCACGCTGCACAGGGCCGGCGCATCCACCACGTTGACCGGCACGCAACGCCGATGGGCATCGGCGGAGACCTGCGCGTTCAGCGGTTCGTCGTCGGTGGCGGCAATGATCAGCCCGCAATCGTCCAGGTCCGCTTCGACGTAGCCACGCAACAGGCACTCGCCGCCGCTACCGACCACCAATTCACGCAGTTGCGCTTCGATTTCAGGTGCGACCACCCGCAGCAGCGCACCGGCTTCAGCCAGCAGGCGGGACTTGCGCAATGCAATCTCCCCGCCGCCGACGACCAACACACGACTGCCGCGCAGGTTATGAAACAGCGGCAGATAATCCATTTAGCCGATGACCTCGAGGCCACCCATGTACGGCTTCAGTACCTCAGGCACACGGATCGAACCGTCGGCCTGCTGGTAGTTTTCCAGCACGGCCACCAGGGTACGACCGACCGCCAGGCCGGAACCGTTCAGGGTGTGCACCAGTTCAGGCTTGCCGGTTTCCGGGTTACGGAAACGCGCTTGCATGCGCCGGGCCTGGAAATCGCCGCAGTTGGAGCACGACGAGATTTCGCGGTACTTGTCCTGGCTCGGAATCCACACTTCCAGGTCGTAAGTCTTCACGGCACTAAAGCCCATGTCGCCGGTACACAGCGCGAGGGTGCGGTAAGGCAGTTCCAACAGTTGCAGGACTTTCTCGGCGTTGGCGGTCAGGCCTTCCAGAGCCTCCATCGAGGTCGATGGTTCAACGATCTGGACCATTTCAACTTTGTCGAACTGGTGCTGGCGGATCATGCCGCGGGTATCGCGACCCGACGCGCCGGCTTCGCTGCGAAAGCACGGGGTGTGGGCGACGAACTTGATTGGCAGCAGTTTCGAATCGATGATTTCGCCAGCAACGATGTTGGTCAGCGACACTTCAGCGGTCGGGATCAAGTACAGATCGGCTTCGCCTTCGCGGGTGATCTTGAACAGGTCTTCTTCGAACTTCGGCAACTGGCCAGTGCCTTGCAGTGCCGGCGCCTGGACCAGATACGGCGTGTAGGCCTCTTCGTAACCGTGTTCGGTGGTGTGCAGGTTGATCATGAACTGCGCCAGGGCGCGGTGCAGACGGGCGATCGGGCCGCGCAACAGAGCGAAACGGGCGCCGGACAGTTTGGCGGCGGTTTCGAAGTCGAGCCAACCGAACTTCTCGCCCAGGGCCACGTGGTCCTGAACCGGGAAATCGAATGCAGTCGGGGTGCCCCAGCGGCGCACTTCGACGTTGCCGTCCTCATCGGCGCCGATTGGCACGGATTCGTGGGGCAGGTTCGGGATGCCGAGCAGGATCGAGTCCAGGTCGGTCTGGATCTGGTCCAGTTCAACCTTGCCGGCGCTCAATTCGTTCGCCATGCGCTCGACGTCAGCCATCAACGGTGCGATGTCTTCGCCGCGCTGCTTGGCCTGGCCGATGGATTTGGAGCGCGCATTACGTTCAGCCTGCAGTGCTTCGGTGCGGGTCTGGACGGTCTTGCGCTGTTCTTCCAGCGCTTCGATGCGCGCAACATCCAGTACAAAGCCACGGGATGCCAGGCGGTCCGCTACGTCCTGAAGGTTGCTACGTAACAGTTTGGAATCGAGCATGTCGGTCTCTCGTTTATCAAAGTTTGGTCAGGGACAGGCCAGCCCAGGTGGCGAGCAGCCCGCCGAATACGCTGATCGCAGCATAGCCCAGGGCCAGCGGCACTTGCCCGCTTTCGAGCAGGCGCACCGTATCCAGTGAAAAGGATGAAAAAGTCGTCAGCCCCCCGAGGAAGCCGACGATCAACCCGGCGCGCACCTCGATCGGCACCTCCGGGCGTATCAAAAACAGACCGTATAAAACGCCGATCAGCAAACAGCCGACGATATTAACGGCCAGCGTCGCGGTATAGAAGTGCCGCGGCCAATTAGCGTTGATCCAGTTACCGGTAGCAAAGCGCAACAGCGTGCCGGCGATCCCGCCGATGGAAACTGCAACGATCAAGGGAATCACTATTTTCTCCGCTGCCGGGGGCTCAGACGATCAAGTTGCGCGAGGTGGTTGAGCTTCTCGCCGATCTTCAGCTCCAGGCCACGGGGCACCGGCTGATAGAAGGGTTGTGGCTCCAACTCATCCGGGAAGTAGTCTTCACCGGCGGCATAGGCGTCCGGCTCATCGTGGGCATAGCGGTATTCGTCGCCGTAACCCAGTTGCTTCATCAGCTTGGTCGGTGCATTGCGCAAGTGCAGCGGCACTTCCAGCGAACCATGTTCGGTGGCGCTACGCATCGCCGCTTTGAAACCCATGTACACCGCGTTGCTTTTCGGTGCGCAAGCCAGATAGGTGATGGCCTGGGCCACCGCCAATTCGCCTTCGGGGCTGCCGAGACGCTCCTGCACTTCCCACGCCGCCAGGCACAGGCTCAGGGCGCGGGGGTCGGCGTTGCCGATGTCTTCGCTGGCCATGCGCACCACGCGCCGTGCCAGGTAAAGCGGATCGCAACCGCCGTCGATCATGCGCGCGAACCAGTACAGCGCGCCGTCGGGGTTGGAGCCGCGCACGGATTTGTGCAGCGCGGAAATCTGGTCGTAGAACGCTTCGCCGCCCTTATCGAAACGCCGACGGGTATCGCCGAGCAGACTTTGCAGCAGATCGATGCCGATCTCACTGTTGTCTTCGGCCAGGTCGGAGGCGTTTTCCAGCAGATTGAGCAGGCGCCGGCCATCGCCATCGGCGGCGGACAGCAACATCTGGAAGCCTTCGTCGCTGAGGGTCAATTGCCGCTTGCCCAGGCCCCGCTCTTCGGTTAGCGCTCGGTGCACCAGTTTGCGCAGGGCCGCTTCGTCGAGGCTTTTGAGCACGTAGACGCGTGCCCGGGAGAGCAAGGCGTTGTTGAGTTCAAAGGACGGGTTTTCGGTGGTCGCGCCGATGAAAATCAGCGTGCCGTCTTCAACGTAGGGCAGGAACGCATCCTGCTGGGATTTGTTGAAGCGGTGCACTTCATCGACAAACAGAATGGTCCGTCGGCCGTACTGCCCCGCCTGTTGCTTGGCAATTTCCACCGCCTGACGGATTTCCTTCACGCCGGCCAGCACCGCCGAGACCGTTTCGAAGTGCGCATCCGAGACTTCCGCCAGCAGCCGCGCCAGAGTGGTCTTACCCACGCCCGGCGGGCCCCAGAAAATCATCGAATGCAGGGCACCCTGCTCCAACGCTTCGCGCAAAGGCTTGCCGCGAGCGAGCAGGTGTTCCTGACCGACGTACTCATCCAGATTGGCGGCACGCAAGCGCGCGGCCAAGGGTTGAGCAATCGGGGCACTGCGAAACAGGTCCATCACGTACGGTTGAAACCTCGCTTTATTACCTAATTCTCAAATCTGCCGAATACTCTGTGGCGAGGGGGCTTGCCCCCGTTCGGCTGCGAAGCAGTCGTAAAAACCAGCAATCGCTGTATGACTGTTACACCGCGTTTGCAGGTTTGGAGTCGCTTCGCGACCCAACGGGGACAAGCCCCCTCGCCACAAAAGCCAGCGCCCACAAATTCCGCATTTTACTCCTGGATCACGTCCGCGCCCTTCGGGATGTCGAACTTGAACTTGGACGCCGGGATCGGCTCGTTGGCCTTCACGCCGGTGAACAGGAGGTTGGTGCGCTGGCCGACGCTGTCGATCATTTGCATGTCATTGACCAGGCCGTTGCGGAACGACAGGCGCAGGCTGTCGAACAGGGTGTCCTTGGTTTTCGGCTTCAGGGTGAAGTCGATCACGCCACCGGCTTCCTTGGCGCTGATGTCGAAGCTCTCCTTGATCTTGGACACGTCACCGGACAGCAGCAGGGCGGGGGTCTGGGTCAGGCGCTGGTCGAGGGTCTTGATGGTGACCTGTTCCAGATCCGGGTCCCACAGGGTGACCTTCTTGCCATCGGAGACCATGGTTTGTTCGGCAGGTGCATCGGTGTGCCAGTAGAACAGGCCCGGACGCTGCAGCGACATTTCACCAGCGGTTTCCTGCAACTGGGTGCCGCTGCCATCGAGAGTCAGCTGGGAGAAGCGCGCGGTCAGGGTCTTGGATGTTTCCAGCAGTTGGGTCAGGCGCGCCACGTCCTTGTCGTCGGCGTGGGCCGAGAGCGTGGTCAAAGCCAGAACCGGCAGCAACAGCATGCGGATAAGACGCATGGGAGTCCTCTTGAGATGCGTGGGGGTTGCGGAGGCGCGTCATTGCGCCCCCCTTCAATTCAAATCAGTCGCGCACCGGGCCAGGGGCCAGGACTTCACGCGAACCGTTGGTGTTCATGGACGTCACGACCCCGGCCATTTCCATGGCTTCGATCATGCGCGCGGCGCGGTTGTAGCCGATTTTTAGCTTGCGCTGCACCGCCGAGATGGACGCGCGACGGCTTTCCAGCACGAACTGCACGGCTTCGTCGTACAGCGCGTCGGATTCGCTGTCGTCATCGCCACCACCGCTGCCGCCGTCGAAACCGCTACCGGCTTCTTCGACACCAGCGAGGATTTCATCGTTGTATTCCGGTGCGCCGCGCAGTTTCCAGGCTTCAACCACCCGGTGTACCTCGTCATCGGACACGAACGCGCCGTGAACCCGGATCGGCAGGCTGGTGCCCGGCGGCATGTAGAGCATGTCACCGTGGCCCAGCAATTGCTCGGCGCCACCCTGGTCGATGATGGTCCGGGAGTCGATTTTGCTCGAGACCTGGAACGCCATGCGGGTCGGAATATTGGCCTTGATCAGACCGGTGATCACGTCAACCGACGGACGCTGGGTCGCGAGAATCAAGTGGATACCGGCCGCACGGGCCTTCTGGGCGATACGGGCGATCAGTTCTTCGACCTTCTTGCCGACGATCATCATCATGTCGGCGAATTCGTCGACGACCACGACGATGGTCGGCAGCTTGGTCAGCAGCGGCGCTTCGTCGTGAATGCTTTCGCGCTTGTACAAAGGATCGGTCAACGGCGTACCGGCGTCCTGGGCTTCCTTGACCTTGGCGTTGAAGCCCGACAGGTTACGCACGCCCATCTTCGCCATCAGTTTGTAGCGACGCTCCATCTCCGCCACGCTCCAGCGCAGGGCGTTGGCCGCGTCCTTCATGTCGGTGACCACTGGGCAGAGCAGATGCGGAATGCCTTCGTAGATCGACAGCTCAAGCATTTTCGGGTCGATCATGATCAGCTTGGCGTCTTCCGGGCCAGACTTGAACAGGATCGACAGGATCATCGCGTTCACACCCACCGACTTACCGGAACCGGTGGTACCGGCCACCAGCAAGTGCGGCATTTTCGCCAGGTCGGTGATGACCGGCTTGCCGCCGATGTCGTGGCCCAGGGCCAGGGTCACCGGGGATTTGAAGTTGTCGTATTCCGGGGTCGACAGCACTTCGGAGAAGCGCACGATCTGGCGGTCTTCGTTAGGGATCTCGATACCGACGGTGGTCTTGCCCGGAATCACTTCCACCACCCGCACGCTGGTCACGGCCAGGGAACGCGCCAGGTCTTTGGCCAGATTGGAGATGCGGCTGACCTTGACGCCGGCGGCCGGCTGGATTTCGTAACGGGTAATGACCGGGCCTGGGTGAATCGAATCCACCGAGACTTCGACGCCGAATTCCTTGAGCTTGATTTCCAGCAAGTGGCCGACGGCTGCCAGCGACTCCGGGGAATAGTTGAGCTGTTTCTTTTCCGCCGGGTCGAGGATCGAGATCGGTGGCAAGGTGCCTTCGACGGCGCTGTCGACGAACAACGGCGCCTGCTTCTCTTTTTCCACACGCTTGCTCGGCGCGGCCGGTTTCGGCGGTGCCGGGGCAATCACGGGCGGCACCTGCTTCTCGCGATCCGACATGTGCTTGCTCAGGGCCTGCTCGCGCTCGATCAGGCGTTCCTTGACCTTGGCCTGCTCACGTTTATCGGTGACTGTCGGGGCAACCACGTCATGCACGCGGTCATCGACCTCACGCAATTGCGCGACCAGTTGTTTGCGCTCGACCCGTGCCGCCCACCAGCGATTGGCGGCGCCCTGGAACAGTTCGAGCAGGTCGAGGGTGATCTTGCCGGTGACGTCCATCACCTTGAACCATGACAGGTCGGTGAACACCGTCAGGCCGAACAGGAACAGGGCGATGAACAGCAGCGTGCTGCCCTGGATGTTCAGGGCATTGCGGGCCAGGTCGCCCAGGCTTTCGCCCAATGCGCCGCCGGCACCGGCCGGCAGGCCGGTCGCCGCATGGAAATGGATGTGGGCCAGCGCCGCGCCTGACAGCACCAGGAACACCAGGCCGATCAGCCGCCAGGAGAACAACCAGCCGCTCCACTGCCACGGTTCATGGCGTTGACGAAAAATCTGGTAGATCTTGACCGCCAGCAACAGCGGGAAGATGTAGGCGAAGTAACCCAACACCATGAACAGGATATCGGCGCTGTAGGAGCCCACCGGGCCGCCGAAGTTCTGGACGTCCTCGATCTTGCTGTTATGACTCCAGCCCGGATCGTCCTTGCCATAGGTTAACAAGGCCATCATCAGGAACAGGCACAGGGCGCCGATGGCGATCAATGCACCTTCCTTGAGTCGGTAGTGCAGATGCTGGCGCCAAAGCGGTACAACGGCTGGTTTAGGTGCTGCGGTGGATTTCTTCAAAACGCTTCTTTTCCTGCGCCTATGGCGCGTCCATCTGTTGAATGACTATAAAAAACTGCCCAATCCAGGCAGGTAAAAAAGTTAACCGATGCAACTGGGACTACTTTTAACACTGCACCCCGATGTTTCAAAACAGGGCAGGCAGTGCTTTTTTTAATACAAGCGCTGTAACAAGCAGGCATTGTACGGGTTTGTTCGCCCGATGCCATGCTGGCAGTCCTTGGGTGTAGCATAGCCAAACGCACATGACACACGGTTCAATTTGAGCACGCATTCTCTTTTGTGACAAAGGCTTATGAGGTGTTTTTATGAGCGAGTCCAAGCATTCACGCCTGATCATTCTGGGTTCCGGCCCTGCCGGTTACAGCGCCGCCGTTTATGCCGCCCGGGCCAACCTCAAACCGGTGGTCATTACCGGCATACAGGCAGGTGGCCAGCTCACCACCACCGTCGAAGTCGATAACTGGCCCGGTGACGTCGAAGGCCTCACCGGCCCGGTGCTGATGGAACGCATGCAAAAACACGCCGAACGCTTTGACACAGAGATCGTTTACGACCACATCCACACCGCCAAGTTGCAGCAGCGCCCGTTCGAACTCATCGGCGACAGCGGCACATACACCTGCGACGCGCTGATTATCGCCACCGGCGCTTCGGCGCAATACCTGGGGCTGCCCTCGGAAGAAGCCTTTGCCGGCAAAGGGGTTTCGGCCTGTGCAACGTGCGACGGCTTCTTCTACCGCAATCAGGTGGTCGCGGTGGTCGGCGGCGGCAACACGGCGGTTGAAGAAGCGCTGTACCTGTCGAACATCGCCAAGGAAGTCCATCTGGTGCACCGGCGCGACAAACTGCGCTCGGAGAAGATTCTTCAGGACAAGCTGTTCGAGAAAGCCGCCAACGGCAATATCCGCCTGCACTGGAACCAGAACCTCGATGAAGTGCTGGGCGACGCCAGCGGCGTGACCGGCGCCCGTCTGAGCGACAGCCATACCGGTGAGATGAGCGAATTACCGCTGGCCGGCGTGTTCATCGCCATCGGCCACAAGCCCAATACCGATCTGTTCCAGGGCCAGCTGCCGATGCGTGACGGCTATCTGCTGATCAAGGGTGGCAACGAAGGCGATGCCACCGCTACCGAGATCCCTGGCGTATTCGCCGCGGGCGACGTGGCCGATCACGTTTACCGTCAGGCCGTGACGTCTGCCGGTGCCGGTTGCATGGCCGCACTGGACGCCGAGAAATACCTCGACGATATTCCAACCGTGTGACGCTCCAATTCACGGCGGACCGACAAGCCCGCCACTGCCCTCCCCTTCTGCAAGCCCGGATGCCATGCTGACTTGGTTACAACGCAACACCCTGACTTTCCCGCCCCTGGAAAAAGCCATGCGCGATCCCAACGGATTGTTGGCGGCGGGCGGCGATCTGTCCGCCGACCGCCTGATCCAGGCCTATCGCCACGGTTGCTTTCCGTGGTTTTCCGAAGGCCAGCCGATTCTCTGGTGGTCGCCGGACCCGCGCACGGTTCTGTTTCCCGACGAACTGCACGTTTCCCGCAGCCTCGGCAAACTGCTGCGCCAACAACGCTATCAAGTGACCTTCGATCAGGATTTCGCCGCGGTCATCAGCGCCTGCGCCGCACCACGGGATTACGCCGACGGCACCTGGATCACCGAAGCCATGCAGGACGCCTACCTGGAGCTGCACCGGCGCGGATATGCGCACTCGGTCGAGGTCTGGGACCAGGGCGAGCTGGTCGGCGGGCTGTACGGCCTGGCCATGGGACAGCTGTTTTTTGGCGAATCGATGTTCAGCCGCGCCGATAACGCGTCCAAATTTGGCTTTGCCACCTTGGTGCGACATCTGAAAGACTCGGGTTTCGTGCTGATCGATTGCCAGATGCCGACTGATCACCTGCACAGTCTCGGTGCCCGGGCGATTCCCCGAAGGGAATTTGCCGACTATCTGGCGCGACACCTGGATCAGCCCAATAGCGCCACCTGGGTTTACTGAGCGACTTTTGCGTGTGTGGCTTACACTTAATTCAAAGCTTTTTCCCGAGGGTTGATCATGACCGAGTTGGCGCGCCTGAAGTTTTATGCCACTCAGCCCCACTCTTGCAGTTATCTGCCCGAGGAGCAGGCCACTACCCTGTTTCTCGATCCTAGCCAGCCCATGGATGTGCATGTCTACGCAGACCTGTCGGAAATGGGTTTTCGTCGCAGCGGCGATCATCTCTACCGGCCTCATTGCCAGAATTGCAATGCGTGTGTGCCGGCGCGCATCCCCGTGGCGCAGTTTTCGCCCAACCGTCAGCAAAAGCGCATTTTCAAACGCAACGCCGATGTGCAGGTGCGCCCGGCCAGGCCGAAGTTCAGCGAAGAGTATTTCGATCTCTATCAGCGCTACATCGAACAGCGTCATGCCGACGGCGACATGTACCCGCCGAGCCGCGATCAGTTTTCGACGTTCCTGGTACGCGACCTGCCGTTTTCCCGATTCTACGAATTTCGTCTCGACGGTCGGTTGGTGGCCGTGGCCGTGACCGACTTGCTGCCCAATGGCCTGTCGGCGGTCTACACCTTCTACGAGCCCGCCGAAGACCATCGCAGCCTCGGGCGCTACGCCATCCTCTGGCAAATCGCCGAAGCCCAGCGACTGGGACTGGAAGCGGTTTACCTCGGCTACTGGATCAAAAACTGCAAAAAGATGAACTACAAGACCCAGTATCGCCCCATCGAACTGCTGATTAATCAGCGCTGGGTCATCCTGAACTAAGGCAATCTGTAAACCGCTTGGCGTAAACCCCATTTTTCGGGCACAATGCACGCCGCTTTTGCCTGGCGCAGTTGCACCGGGCCATTCATTGGATACCGAGGGCTTTACTGCATGTCGAAAGAAGACAGCTTCGAAATGGAAGGCACTGTCGTCGACACCCTGCCCAACACCATGTTTCGTGTGGAGTTGGAAAATGGGCACGTCGTAACCGCGCATATTTCCGGCAAGATGCGCAAGAACTACATTCGTATTCTTACCGGTGACAAAGTGCGCGTCGAGCTGACGCCCTATGACTTGAGCAAAGGGCGCATCACTTACCGCGCTCGTTAATCAAGTCAATACAAAACGCCCGGTTATGCCGGGCGTTTTTGTGTGCGCGGGATTTACCATCCGCCACGATTGATCGTTCCAACGCTCTGCGTGGGAAACCCTCAACGGACGCTCCGCATTCGTCCTTTGGGACGCGAAGCGTCCCGGGCTGCATTCCCACGCGGAGCGTGGGAACGATCAACGGCGCACATACTGCAGACAGCAAAAAGGCGCCTTTCGGCGCCTTTTGCTTTGTTGCAGTTAACGTCAGGCCATTTCAGCCGTGGTCTCGAACTCGAAGGTCAGCTCGCCGTCCTTGAGGTCGATGTGAACCACACCACCATGGTCGGCCAGTTCGCCAAAGAGGATCTCTTCGGCCAGCGGACGCTTGATCTTGTCCTGGATCAAACGTGCCATTGGTCGAGCACCCATGGCCGAGTCGTAGCCACCCGCTGCCAGCCAGCTGCGTGCCGCGTCGGTCACTTCCAGCTGCACGCGCTTGTCTTCCAGCTGCGCCTGAAGCTCGGTAAGGAACTTGTCCACCACGCTTTTGATGACCTCATGACTGAGGCGACCAAACTGGATAATGGTGTCCAGACGGTTGCGGAACTCTGGCGTGAAGCTCTTCTTGATCACTTCCATTGCATCGGACGAGTGGTCCTGATGGGTGAAACCGATCGAAGCGCGCGCTGCGGTTTCGGCGCCGGCGTTGGTCGTCATGATGACGATTACGTTACGGAAATCCGCCTTGCGCCCGTTGTTGTCGGTGAGCGTACCGTGGTCCATGACCTGCAACAGCAGGTTGAAGACTTCCGGATGCGCCTTCTCGATTTCATCGAGCAACAGCACGCAATGAGGCTGCTTGGTGATGGCTTCGGTCAGCAGACCGCCCTGATCGAACCCGACATAGCCTGGCGGTGCACCGATCAGACGCGATACGGTGTGGCGCTCCATGTACTCGGACATGTCGAAACGAACCAGCTCGATGCCCAGCGCCTTGGCCAACTGACGCGCCGCTTCGGTTTTACCGACACCGGTAGGACCTGCGAACAGGAACGAACCGACTGGCTTGTCTGGTGACTTGAGGCCGGCACGGGACAGTTTGATCGCAGTCGACAACGAGTCGATCGCGGCATCCTGGCCAAATACCGTCAGCTTCAGGTCACGCTCAAGGTTACGCAGCAACTCTCTATCAGAACTGTTGACGTGCTTAGGCGGAATCCGCGCGATTTTCGCCACGATGTCCTCGACCTGAGGCACTTCGATGCGTTTCACGCGTTTTTCGATCGGTTGCAGGCGCTGGTAGGCCCCCGCCTCGTCGATGACGTCGATGGCCTTGTCCGGCATGTGCCGATCATTGATGTAGCGTGAAGCCAGTTCAGCCGCCGCACGCAACGCTTCATCGCTGTACTCGATACCGTGGTGCGTTTCGAAACGCCCTTTCAGGCCGCGCAGGATGCTGATGGTGTCTTCGACCGAAGGCTCGGACACATCGACCTTCTGGAAGCGCCGTGCCAAGGCACGATCCTTCTCGAAGATCCCGCGGAATTCCTGGAACGTGGTCGAACCGATGCAACGGATATCGCCGGACGACAGCAACGGTTTGAGCAGGTTAGAAGCATCCATGACGCCACCGGACGCGGCACCCGCACCAATGATGGTGTGGATCTCGTCGATGAACAGAATCGCCTGCGGACGTTTTTTCAGTTCGTTGAGCAACGCCTTGAAGCGCTTCTCGAAATCGCCGCGGTATTTGGTCCCGGCCAGCAAGGCGCCGAGATCAAGGGAGTACACCACGCTATTGGCCAGCAAATCCGGCACCTGGTTGTCGACAATGCGCTTGGCCAGGCCTTCGGCAATCGCGGTTTTACCCACGCCCGCCTCACCCACCAGCAGCGGATTGTTTTTGCGGCGCCGCGCCAGGATCTGCGCGACACGCTCGACTTCCATCTCACGGCCTACCAGCGGATCGATTCGACCCTGGCGCGCAAGTTCGTTGAGGTTGCTGGCATAAGCATCCAGAGGATTGCCTGAAGAAGAAGACTCACCGCCCTCGTCGTCCTGCATATCTTGCTCACCTTCAGAGTGATCGCCGTGCCCCGGCACTTTGGAAATGCCATGGGCGATGTAGTTGACGACATCAATGCGTGCAACGCTCTGCTGTTTCAGCAGGAACACTGCCTGGCTTTCTTGCTCACTGAAAATGGCGACCAGCACGTTGGCGCCAGTCACTTCGCGTTTGCCCGAGCTCTGTACGTGAAAGACAGCACGCTGCAGAACACGCTGGAAGCCCAGGGTGGGTTGGGTCTCGCGATCCTCGTCATGGACGGGGATCAACGGCGTGGTGGAGTCGATGAACTCCTGCAGGTCATGCTTGAGTTTGTCGAGGTTTGCGCCGCAGGCACGCAAAACGGTGGCGGCAGCCTCATTGTCCAATAGGGCCAACAGGAGATGTTCGACGGTCATGAATTCATGACGTTTCGAACGGGCCTCCTTGAAGGCTAAATTGAGGGTGACTTCGAGCTCGCGGTTTAACATAGCTTCACCTCATACCCAAGTGGTCGGCGATTAACCGTCCTTCTCGATTTCACAGAGTAGCGGATGCTGGCTTTCCCTGGCGTACTGGTTGACCTGCATGGCCTTCGTCTCGGCGATGTCGCGGGTAAACACTCCACATACTGCCCGTCCTTCTGTGTGGACGGCCAGCATGACCTTGGTCGCCAGCTCGCGATTCAGGTTAAAAAACACCTCGAGCACTTCGACGACGAAATCCATCGGTGTGTAGTCATCATTAAACAAAACCACCTTGTACATCGGCGGCGCCTGTAAAGCAGGCTTGGCCTCCTGAACAGCAATGCCTGCGGAATCGTCGTCGTGTTCCTCCGGGCGATCCTTTTGGAGAGTCGGGCGATCCTGATTGAATGTTAGTCGAATCTGGCTGATTGCATGCATGGAAAGAAAGGTTCGTCAGTTGTGCAAATACAGTGGTGGGGGCGGCTATCAACGATTTCAACTCCGACTGCCCGGTCACCTTGACTATCGGGAAAACGGTGTTACAACCAATAGAGCCCACAGTGGGTAAAAAAGGTCCGCGGAGTCAATCTTATTTGTGAGATTAGACTGCGGATGTACTGGATGATACTCCAGTGATGGAGTCTGTTGCAGAGGGATATGGGTATGTCAGGTGTCAAGGACAACGAGAAGATCAAAGGCACTGCGAAAGGTAAGGTTAAGTGGTTTAACAATGCCAAAGGTTATGGCTTTATCATCGAGGATGGCCACAGCGAAGATCTATTCGCCCATTACTCGGCTATCCAGATGGATGGTTATAAAACCCTGAAAGCCGGTCAAGCTGTCACCTTCAACATCATTCAGGGACCAAAAGGGCTGCACGCGATCAATATTGGCGCGCCTGAAGACGCTACCCCGGTCGCCGCGCCCGCCACGCAGCAGACCGTTACAGCGTAAATCTGCACACCTCATCCAGTCATAAAAAAACCGCCCGACTCAATCACTGAATCGGGCGGTTTTTGTCGTGCGTGAACTCGCTTACATATGCGAAATCAGCGCATCACCAAACGCCGAAGAAGACAGCAGCTTCGCGCCTTCCATCAAGCGGTGGAAGTCATAGGTCACGGTCTTGGCGGAAATTGCGCCGTTGGTGCCCTTGATGATCAGGTCAGCCGCTTCGGTCCAGCCCATGTGACGCAGCATCATCTCCGCAGACAGGATCAAGGAACCCGGGTTGACCTGGTCCTTGCCGGCGTATTTCGGCGCAGTCCCGTGGGTCGCTTCGAACATGGCAATGGTGTCGGACAGGTTGGCACCCGGCGCGATACCGATACCGCCCACTTCGGCCGCCAGGGCGTCGGAGAGGTAGTCGCCGTTCAGGTTCAGGGTCGCGATGACATCGTACTCGGCCGGGCGCAGCAGGATCTGCTGGAGCATGGCGTCGGCGATGGCATCCTTGACGATGACGTTCTTGCCGGTTTTCGGGTTCTTGAACTGCATCCACGGACCGCCGTCGAGCAGGGTCGCGCCGAACTCTTCAGCCGCCACTTCGTAGGCCCATTCCTTGAAGGCACCTTCGGTGAACTTCATGATGTTGCCTTTGTGCACGATGGTCAGCGAATCGCGGTCGTTGTCGACCACATATTGCAGCGCCTTGCGCGCCAGACGCTTGGTGCCTTGCAGTGAAACCGGCTTGATGCCGATGCCGCAGTTTTCGTCGAAACGGATCTTGGTGACGCCCATTTCATCTTTCAGGAACTTGATGACCTTGGTCGCTTCCGGCGAACCGGCCTTCCACTCGATGCCGGCGTAGATGTCTTCCGAGTTCTCGCGGAAGATCGTCATGTCGACGTCGCCTGGCTTCTTGACCGGGCTTGGCACACCTTCGAACCAGCGCACCGGGCGCAGGCAGACGTAAAGGTCGAGCTGTTGACGCAGGGCCACGTTCAGCGAACGGATGCCGCCACCGACCGGGGTGGTCAGAGGGCCCTTGATGGAAACCACGTAATCCTTGACTGCGTCCAGGGTTTCCTGAGGTAGCCAGGTGTCCTGATCGTAAACCTGAGTCGCTTTTTCCCCGGCGTAGACTTCCATCCAGGAAATTTTGCGCTCGCCGCCGTAAGCCTTCTTAACAGCAGCATCGACAACCTTGATCATGACCGGGCTGATATCAACGCCAATACCATCACCTTCGATGAAGGGGATGATCGGGTTGTTAGGAACATTGAGAGAATGGTCCGCGTTGACGGTGATTTTGTCGCCGACTGCTGGAACCTGAATCTTCTTGTATCCCATGCTGAACTCCATTGTTTGGATTGAACATCTGGCTTCGTTCGAGCGTACCCCAGTTAAATCGGCGCGCAAACCCTATGTTCCACCCATCTGCCGCAAAGCTGTGCAGTTCGCGATCTACAAGCCTGAAAGCAAAGGGAAAAGCGCCAAACTCAAGCACGGTGCAAGACTCTACGCCGCCCCCTCGCCTGCGACCTTTAGACCAATGGACGAGAATCGTTGCATATGAACCATCGGCAGATTGCCAGCTACCTATGTATAATGCCGCCGCTGACCGAAGGGTCACAAAGGCCAAGCTCTCTATTACGAGACTTTCAGCCAGATTGAAGCCGGGTTGTTACCGCAGCCCACCCGCTTGACGCTCGACTGATGCACCCAACATCACCGCGAAGAAACCTCGACATTCGGCTCATGGATGACTTTGAACGAACGCGCTTACCCGGCGCCCCTCGAGTTTTCTGCGCACGCTTTAGCAAAGAAGAGAGTTAATCCGAATATGCCCACCCGCTCGAAGATCATCTATACCTTCACCGACGAAGCCCCAGCCCTCGCCACCTATTCACTGTTGCCTATCGTAGAGGCTTTCACCGCCTCCGCTGATATCGCCGTGGAAACCCGCGATATCTCTCTTGCAGGGCGCATCCTGGCCAGCTTCCCCGAGCAATTGGGTGACAAAGCCGTAGCCGACCACCTCGCCGAACTGGGCGACCTGGCCGTTACGCCTGAAGCCAACATCATCAAGCTGCCAAACATCAGCGCCTCGGTTCCGCAGCTGCAATCAGCCATCAAAGAACTGCAAGCCCAGGGCTTCGCCCTGCCGGACTACCCGGAAACCGTAACCACCGAGGCCGACAAAGAAGCCAAGTCGCGTTACGACAAGATCAAGGGCAGCGCCGTGAACCCGGTCCTGCGCGAAGGCAACTCCGATCGTCGCGCGCCGCTGTCGGTTAAAAACTATGCGCGCAAGCACCCGCACAAAATGGGCGCCTGGGCTGCGGACTCCAAGTCCCACGTTGCGCACATGAGCACCGGCGATTTCTACGGCAGCGAAAAAGCTGCCCTGATCGACGCCGCTGACGCCGTCAAAATCGAACTGATCGCTCAAGACGGCACCACCACCGTCCTGAAAGCAAAGACCACCGTGCAAGCCGGTGAGATCCTCGATTGCGCCGTGCTGAGCAAAAACGCCCTGCGCAGCTTCATCGCCGCCGAAATCGAAGACGCCAAAGCCAAAGGCGTGCTGCTGTCGGTTCACCTCAAAGCCACCATGATGAAGGTCTCCGACCCGATCATGTTCGGCCAGATCGTTGCTGAGTTCTATAAAGACGCACTGGCCAAGCACGCTGACGTGCTGGCGCAGATCGGCTTCAACCTGAACAACGGCATCGGCGACCTGTACGCTCGCATCAAGGCTTTGCCGGCCGAGCAGCAAGCGCAGATCGAAGCGGACATCCAGGCGGTCTACGCCGTTCGTCCGTCGTTGGCCATGGTCAACTCCGACAAAGGCATCACCAACCTGCACGTGCCGAGCGACGTGATCGTCGACGCCTCGATGCCGGCCATGATCCGTGACTCCGGCAAGATGTGGGGCACTGACGGTCAGTTGCACGACACCAAGGCTGTGATCCCGGATCGCTGCTACGCCACCATCTACCAGGCCGTCATCGAAGACTGCAAAGTCAACGGTGCTTTCGACCCAACCACCATGGGCAGCGTGCCAAACGTTGGCCTGATGGCGAAAAAAGCCGAAGAGTACGGCTCCCACGACAAGACTTTCCAGATCAAGAGCAACGGCGTAGTCCGGGTTTCCGACGGCGCTGGTCGCACTCTGCTGGAGCAGTCGGTTGAAGCCGGCGACATCTTCCGCATGTGCCAGACCAAAGACGCGCCGATCCAGGACTGGGTCAAACTGGCCGTCAACCGCGCTCGCGCCAGCGCAACTCCGGCTATTTTCTGGCTGGACCCAATGCGCGCCCACGACGGCGTGGTGATCGAGAAAGTTCAGGCTTACCTGAAGGATCACGACACCGCCGGCCTGGATATCCAGATCATGGCGCCAGTCGACGCGATGAAGTTCACCCTGCAGCGCACCCGCGAAGGCAAGGACACCATCTCGGTGACCGGCAACGTACTGCGCGACTACCTGACTGACCTGTTCCCGATCATGGAACTTGGCACCAGCGCCAAGATGCTGTCGATCGTCCCGCTGATGAATGGCGGTGGTCTGTTCGAAACCGGCGCCGGCGGTTCGGCACCGAAGCACGTTCAGCAGTTGCTGGAAGAAAACTTCCTGCGCTGGGATTCCCTGGGCGAGTTCCTGGCCCTGGCCGCGTCCCTTGAGCATCTGGGTGTTACTTACAACAACCCTAAAGCGCTGGTGTTGGCCAAGACCCTGGACCAGGCCACCGGCCAGTTCCTGGACAACAACAAGTCGCCATCGCGCAAAGTCGGCAACATCGACAACCGCGGCAGCCACTTCTATCTGGCGCTGTACTGGGCTCAAGCCCTGGCCGCCCAGTCCGAAGACACTGCACTGCAAGCGCAGTTTGGTCAGCTGGCAAAAACCCTGACCGAGAACGAAGCGACCATCGTTGCCGAGCTCAACGCCGTTCAGGGCAAGCCAGTGGACATCGGCGGTTACTACCACGCCAATGCCGAGCTGATCAGCAAGGCCATGCGCCCGAGCAACACCTTCAACGCCGCGATCTCCGCGTTGGTTTAAGGTTGTAAGGATGCAAAGAAGCCCCGGCCCAGTGCCGGGGTTTCTGTTTCCACCCCTATTCCTGTAGGAGCGAGGCTTGCCCGCGAAGGCGGTGTGTCAATAACGATGATGTCGACTGACACACCGCCTTCGCGGGCAAGCCTCGCTCCTACAGATTTTCGACCGGAGGATATTTCATGAGCTGGCTACCCCACATCACCGTCGCCACCATTGTCGAAGACAATGGCCGCTTCCTGATGGTCGAAGAATCCAAGGGCGGACGAGCGGTGCTCAATCAGCCCGCCGGCCACCTTGACCCGGATGAAACCCTGATCGAAGCCGCCGTGCGCGAAACCCTCGAGGAAACCGGCTGGGACGTCGAGCCGACCGGCGTGGTGGGCATTTACCTCTACACCGCCCCGAGCAACGGCGTGACCTATCAACGGGTCTGCTTCACCGCCAAGGCCATCAAACACCACCCCGACTATCAACTGGACGACGGTATCCTCGGCGCCAAATGGCTGACCCGTGGCGAACTCATGGAACAGCGCGCAAACTGGCGCAGTGAGCTGATCATCCGCTGCATCGATGATTATCTGGACGGTAAACACTTCAGTCTCGAACTGATCCGCCCTTCTCTTTAGCCTTGCGGGCTTCGGCCTGTTAGAATCGCGTCCTTTTTCAAGACACTCATTGAATCCCTATGCGTGATCCAGCCCCTTCTGACATACAAAAGAAGCGCGTCATTGTCGGCATGTCCGGCGGCGTGGACTCTTCCGTTTCCGCTCTCCTGCTGATCGAGCAGGGTTATGAGGTGGAAGGCCTGTTCATGAAGAACTGGGAAGAAGACGATGGAACGGAATACTGCACCGCCATGGACGACCTGGCGGATGCGCAGGCCGTGTGCGACAAAATTGGCATCAAGCTGCACACCGCCAACTTCGCCGCCGAGTACTGGGACAACGTGTTCGAGCACTTCCTGGCCGAATACAAGGCCGGTCGCACGCCGAACCCGGACATCCTGTGCAACCGCGAGATCAAGTTCAAGGCGTTCCTCGACTACGCCATGATCCTCGGCGCCGACCTGATCGCCACCGGCCACTACGTACGCCGCCGCGACATCGACGGCCGCACCGAACTGCTCAAGGGCCTGGACCCGAACAAGGACCAGAGCTACTTCCTGCACGCCGTGGGCGGTGAACAGATCGCCAAGACCCTGTTCCCGGTCGGCGAGCTGGAAAAGCCCGAAGTGCGCGCGATTGCCGAGAAACACGAACTCGCCACCGCGAAGAAAAAGGATTCCACCGGGATCTGCTTTATCGGCGAACGCCGCTTCAGCGACTTTCTCAAGCAATACCTGCCGGCCCAGCCAGGCGAGATCAAGACCACCGAAGGCGAAGTCATCGGCCGTCACCACGGCTTGATGTACCACACCATCGGTCAGCGCCAGGGCCTGGGTATTGGCGGTTTGAAAGACGCCAGTGACGAGCCGTGGTATGTGCTGATCAAGGACCTGGTCAACAACGAACTGATCGTTGGCCAGGGCAATGACCACCCGTACCTGTTCTCCCGCGCCCTGCTCGCCTCGGACATCTATTGGGTCAACCCAATCGATCTGAGCGAACCGCGCCGACTGACCGCCAAAGTGCGTTATCGCCAGAGCGACCAGCCGTGCACGCTGGAGAAAACCGCCAGCGGCTACCGCGCGACCTTCGATGACCCGCAACGCGCGGTCACTCCAGGCCAATCCGTGGTGTTCTACGACGGTGAAATCTGCCTCGGCGGCGGCGTGATCGAAATCGCCGAGCCATGGACCAGCAAAGACACTGCGCAAGGCGCACAGCAATGAGCCCCACTCAGGAGCAACTGACGGCACTCGGTGGCGTGTTCCTCGCCGCAGTGCTGGTGGACAAGATCGCCAAGAGCGGCCAGACCAGCGAAGCCGGCCTGACCTGCATGCTCGGTAGCCTGCTGATCCGCGACCCCAAGGACACCCTGGAAGTCTACGGCGGCGACGACATCAATCTGCGCGAAGGCTATCGCGCCTTGATCGGCGCCCTGGAACGCGACCCGAGCACCTTGCAGCGTGAGCCGCTGCGTTATGCCCTGGCGATGCTGGGTCTTGAGCGTCAACTGGCCAAGCGCGACGACATGCTCGGCGTGATCGGCAAGCGTCTGCCGCAGATCCAGTCCCAGGTCGAACACTTCGGCCCGGCCCACGAAAACGTGATCGCCGCTTGCGGCGCGCTGTACCAGGACACCCTGAGCACCCTGCGCCAACGGATCCAGGTCCACGGCGACATGCGCAACCTGCAGCAACCGAGCAACGCCTCGAAGATCCGCGCCCTGTTGCTGGCCGGGATTCGTTCGGCGCGCCTGTGGCGACAGTTGGGCGGTCATCGCTGGCAGTTGGTGATCAGCCGTCGCAAGTTGCTCAAAGAGCTTTACCCGCTGATGCGCAGCAGCTGAACCGCGCCCGCAACACTGCTTTAGATCTGTAACGCGTAATACGCCGGTCAGTTGGCAACGGACCGGCGGATTTTTTCATGTATGATACGCGCCCCATTTCGTTGCCCGACTGTCCGAGAACACCCCATGCAGCTTTCTTCGCTCACTGCGGTTTCCCCTGTTGACGGCCGCTACGCCGGCAAAACCCAGGCCCTGCGCCCAATTTTCAGCGAATACGGCCTGATCCGTGCTCGCGTTCTGGTTGAAGTGCGCTGGCTCCAGCGCCTGGCCGCTCACCCAGGCATCAGCGAAGTGCCGGCGTTCTCCGCCGAAGCCAACGCGGTGCTGAACACCTTGGCGGACAACTTCGCTCTGGAGCACGCCGAGCGTGTCAAAGAGATCGAGCGCACCACCAACCACGACGTAAAAGCCATCGAATACCTGCTCAAAGAGCAAGCGGCCAAGCTGCCGGAACTGGCCAAAGTCAGCGAGTTCATCCACTTTGCCTGCACCAGCGAGGACATCAACAACCTGTCCCACGCCCTGATGCTGCGCGAAGGCCGTGATGACGTGATGCTGCCGCTGATGCGCCAGACCGCCGAAGCCATCCGTGAACTGGCGATCCGTTTCGCCGACGTGCCGATGCTGTCGCGCACCCACGGTCAACCGGCCTCCCCGACCACTTTGGGCAAAGAGCTGGCGAACGTGGTTTACCGTCTGGAGCGTCAAATCGCCCAGGTCGCTGCCGTGCCGCTGCTGGGCAAGATCAATGGCGCTGTCGGCAACTACAACGCACACATCTCCGCCTACCCGGAAATCGACTGGGAAGAAAACGCCCGCGCCTTCATCGAAGACGAGCTGGGTCTGGGCTTCAACCCGTACACCACGCAGATCGAACCGCACGACTACATTGCCGAGCTGTTCGACGCGATTGCGCGCTTCAACACCATCCTGATCGACTTCGACCGCGACATCTGGGGCTACATCTCCTTGGGTTATTTCAAACAGCGCACCATCGCTGGCGAAATCGGTTCCTCGACCATGCCGCACAAGGTCAACCCGATCGACTTCGAAAACTCCGAAGGCAACCTGGGTATCGCCAACGCATTGTTCCAGCACCTGGCGAGCAAGCTGCCGATCTCCCGCTGGCAGCGCGACCTGACCGACTCCACCGTACTGCGTAACCTCGGTGTCGGCTTCGCCCACAGCGTGATCGCGTACGAAGCCAGCCTCAAAGGCATCAGCAAGCTTGAGCTCAATGCTCAGAAAATCGCTGCTGACCTGGACGCATGCTGGGAAGTCCTGGCCGAGCCAATCCAGACCGTGATGCGCCGCTACAACATCGAAAACCCGTACGAGAAGCTGAAAGAGTTGACGCGCGGCAAGGGCATCAGCCCTGAAGCACTGCAAACTTTCATCGACGGCCTGGACATGCCAGCCGCGGCCAAGGCCGAGCTGAAATTGCTCACCCCGGCGAACTACATCGGCAACGCTGTAGAGCAAGCCAAACGCATCTGATCGACCGCTTGACCCTTTTGAGACGCCCGGCAGCGCCGGGCGTTTTTATTCCCGTCTGAAAAGTGCATTTTTTCAATAGGTTACACATGAATCCTGATATTCCTCTTCAACTTCTGGGCGGCATCACGGCGCGCGAATTCCTGCGTGACTACTGGCAGAAAAAACCGCTGCTGATCCGCCAGGCGATCCCTGATTTCGAAAGCCCGATCGATCCAGACGAACTGGCCGGCCTGGCGCTGGAAGAAGAAGTTGAATCGCGCCTGGTGATCGAGCACGGCGAGCGTCCCTGGGAAATGCGTCGCGGCCCGTTTGCCGAAGACGAATTCAGCAAGTTGCCGGAAACCGAGTGGACCCTGCTGGTGCAAGCGGTCGACCAGTTCGTGCCCGAAGTCAGCGAACTGCTGGAGAACTTCCGCTTCCTGCCGAGCTGGCGCGTCGACGACGTGATGATCAGCTTCGCAGCCCCGGGTGGCAGCGTCGGCCCGCATTTCGATAACTACGATGTGTTCCTGCTGCAAGGTCACGGCAAGCGCAACTGGAAGATCGGCCAGATGTGCGACTCCGAGAGCAAGCTGCTGCCACACGCGGACCTGCGCATCCTCGCCGACTTCGACGCTACCGACGAGTGGGTCCTGGAGCCGGGCGACATGCTCTACCTGCCACCGCGCCTGGCCCATTGCGGCGTTGCGGTGGATGACTGCATGACCTACTCGGTCGGCTTCCGCGCCCCGAGCGCCTCTGAAGTGCTGACCCACTTCACCGACTTCCTCAGCCAGTTCCTGACCGATGAAGAGCGCTACACCGATGCTGACGCCCTGCCGGCGGTCGATCCGCACCAGATTCAGCACGACGCCCTTGATCGCTTGAAAGCGTTGCTGGCCGAGCACATGAGCGACGAACGCCTGCTGCTGACCTGGTTCGGCCAGTACATGACCGAGCCGCGCTACCCGGAACTGGTGGTCGGTCCGGAAGAAATCGAGGAAGAAGACTTCCTCGCGAGCCTGGAACAAGGCGCCGTGCTGATTCGCAACCCGAGCGCGCGCATGGCCTGGTCCGAAGTCGATGACGACCTGCTGCTGTTCGCCAGCGGCCAGAGCCGTTACCTGCCGGGCAAACTGCGCGAGCTGCTGAAATTGATCTGCGCCGCCGACGCACTGCACACCGATAACCTCGGCGACTGGCTGAAGGACGAAGACGGCCGCGGCCTGCTGTGCGAGCTGGTCAAGCAAGGCAGCCTGGGGTTTGCTGATGAATAAAATCCACGTTCGTGTCGCAGACTGGCAGAAGGACATCGCCGAGATCCGGCGCATTCGTGAGACGGTGTTCATCGCCGAGCAATCCGTTCCACCTGAACTGGAATGGGATGCCGATGACGCGACAGCTGTGCATTTCCTCGCTTTCGAAGGCGACTTTCCGATTGGCACCGCCCGCCTGCTGCCCGATGGGCATATTGGCCGGGTCTCGGTGCTGAAGGATTGGCGCGGCTTGAAGGTTGGCGATGCGCTGATGCAAGCGGTGATCGGTGAAGCCGAAAAGCGCGGGCTGAAGCAGCAGAAGCTGAGCGCGCAGGTGCAGGCCACGGCGTTCTATGAGCGTTTGGGCTTCAGCCTGGTCAGTGAGGAGTTCCTGGAAGCCGGGATTCCGCATGTGGACATGGTTCGGCATTCGGCCTGAGACACTGCACTGATCGTTCCCACGCTCCGCGTGGGAATGCCTCTCGGGACGCTCCGCGTCCCATCGCGGCAGGTGACGCAGAGCGTCACGGGCTGCATTCCCACGCGGAGCGTGGGAACGATCACGCCCCGCCATCTTCGGATGTCGGGGCGTTTTACTGTCCAGAATTCAACTTGCCCCACCCCGGGCCGACAAACTGGCAATATCAAGCCTTTCGAAAGCGGAGATAACGGACATGTCCCTACGCACCCTGCTCACCACGTTGCTGCTGACCTGCAGTTTTTCGGTCATGGCCGCCACCGAGATCGTGCCCCTGAATTACCGCACCAGCACCGATATGCTGCCGGTAGCGCAGAATTTTATCGGCAAGGATGGCCAGGTCAGCGCCTATGGCAACCAACTGATTGTCAATGCCGATCAACGCAAGATCGACGAACTTAAGGCCTTGATCAGCCAACTCGACGTGGCCGCCAAACGCCTGTTGATCACAGTCGACACCAACGAAAACAACTTCCAGGGTGACCAGGGCTACTCGGTGAACGGTGCCAAACCGAACCAGACTCGGATCATCAACCGCAGCACCGACAGCCGTGACGGCGGCATTCAGCAGGTGCAGGCCAGTGAAGGCACGCCGGCGCTGATCCAGGTCGGCCAGAGCGTCCCGCTGACCAGCACGCAGACCGATACCTACGGTCGCCTGCAAAGCCAGACCGAATACCGCAGCGTCACCCAAGGCTTCTACGTCACCGCCAGCGTCACCGGCGACATCGTTCATCTGGCGATCAGCACCAATCGTGACCGCATGAGCCAGGAACGTCCCGATGTAGTGAATGTGCAAAGTACCGACACAACTGTCACGGGGCGTCTGGGCGAGTGGATCACCCTGGCCGGCGTGAATCGCCAGACTCAGGCCGACAAACAGGGCCAGACCCGCAGCTACTCTACTCAGGGCCGGGATGACATGACCTTGCGGGTGAAAGTCGACACCCTGGACTAAAGCACCAAAAACTGACTGATAAGTCTTATTAGACTAAAGATGTAGTGCTTGAAGAAAAGCACTACAAAATGTTTGACGATCCAAAAAAGCAAAGGCATGATGGCCTCGCTCCCGCTAATCAGGGGCCCTGGCAAGGGCCTTCGAGGCGCCGCTCGCATCTACCCCGCGAGACGCTTCGTGTCTGTACCGCCCACAAGGTGTGTTTGACGAGGTTGCCGACTGGAACGAAGTTGTCCCGAGGGACGGAAGCGTAATTAGGTAACCCGGCACCACTCTGATGTTCGCACCAAGGCCCACGATGCCCGAATGCGCCCGCCAGTTCGCCCTTACCTGCTCACTTCCCCTCGAGCCCATCGTTCATCCCGTCGCCATCCCCGCCAAATCCGACTTGACCGCCTAAGCTTCTGGTCAGCGAGCAGCCTTTTACGCTTCCTTGATAGGCGTAACCGGCAGGAGCAGGAATTTTCCACCCAAGACCTATGCGACGAGGTTTATCTCCATGGCACTGACACGCGAACAGCAAATTGCAGCCCTCGAAAAAGATTGGGCTGAAAACCCACGCTGGAAAGGCGTGACACGCGCTTACTCCGCTGCTGACGTCGTCCGCCTGCGCGGCTCGGTTCAACCTGAGCACACCTTTGCAAAACTGGGCGCCGAGAAGCTGTGGAACCTGGTCACCCAGGGTGCCCACCCGTCCTTCCGCCCTGAGAAAGATTTCGTCAACTGCATGGGCGCCCTGACCGGCGGCCAGGCTGTACAACAGGTCAAAGCCGGTATCCAGGCGATTTACCTGTCGGGCTGGCAGGTTGCTGCGGACAACAACTCCGCCGAATCGATGTACCCGGACCAGTCCCTGTACCCAGTGGATTCGGTTCCAACCGTGGTCAAGCGCATCAACAACTCGTTCCGTCGTGCCGACCAGATCCAGTGGAAAGCCGGTAAAGGTCCGGGCGACGAAGGCTACATCGACTACTTCGCACCGATCGTGGCTGACGCTGAAGCCGGTTTCGGCGGCGTACTGAACGCTTACGAGCTGATGAAAAGCATGATCGAAGCAGGCGCCGCCGGCGTTCACTTCGAAGACCAACTGGCTTCCGTGAAAAAATGCGGCCACATGGGCGGCAAAGTACTGGTTCCTACCCAGGAAGCTGTACAGAAGCTGACCGCTGCTCGTCTGGCGGCTGACGTTGCCGGTACACCGACCATCATCCTGGCTCGTACCGACGCTAACGCGGCTGACCTGCTGACTTCCGATTGCGACCCGTACGACCAGCCATTCGTGACTGGCGAACGCACCCAGGAAGGCTTCTACAAAGTACGCGCCGGCCTCGACCAGGCCATCGCTCGCGGCCTGGCCTACGCGCCTTACGCCGACCTGATCTGGTGCGAAACCGCCAAGCCGGATCTGGACGAAGCCCGTCGCTTCGCTGAAGCGATCAAAAAGGAATACCCGGACCAACTGCTGTCGTACAACTGCTCGCCTTCCTTCAACTGGAAGAAAAACCTGGACGACGCGACCATCGCCAAGTTCCAGCGCGAACTGTCCGCCATGGGCTACAAGCACCAGTTCATCACCCTGGCCGGCATTCACAACATGTGGCACAGCATGTTCAACCTGGCGCACGACTACGCCCGCAACGACATGACTGCCTACGTGAAGCTGCAGGAACAAGAGTTCGCTGACGCGGCCAAGGGTTACACCTTCGTGGCTCACCAGCAGGAAGTGGGCACCGGCTACTTCGATGACATGACCACCGTGATTCAAGGTGGCTCGTCCTCGGTAACCGCGCTGACCGGTTCGACTGAAGAAGAACAGTTCCACTGATACCTGAGCAAACGGCCGTTGCGGACCCGATAGAAAGCTAACCGCAACGTCGCACAACTAACGCCCCGACTGGTTCGGGGCGTTTTTTTGCCTGGAATTTGGCAACGACCCGCCCTGTAGGAGCAAGGCTTGCCCGCGATGGGTGCACTGCGGTGCTTCCAGGAGACCGCGTCATCGTTCATCGCGGGCAAGCCTTGCTCCTACAAGAGCGGTGGCAAAAACATTGATTTAGAGCGGTATTGCGATCAGAAAAGTGCGGTAAAACGACCCTGGCCGCTACTTGTAGTAACGGCTATATAAGACAACTTCCCAACCCCTCACCCGTTAAACAGTTTAAAAACCGATCCAAACAGTATTGATTATCATTTAGACGCAACTATGTTCGTTACATTTCCTACAAAACAATATTGATGAAAAACCGGCTAATGCCCGCATGGCATGGGCTACAGGGCTGTGGAGGTGTGCTATGTCCTTATTCCTATAAATAATTTCGCTATAGGAATTTTACTTGCACGGTGTTGTGCCATAAAATCACCGCGATTGATTGCTGCGACATATCGTCACTGCTTTGTTTCTTTATCAAGCTCAGAGACCTTTGCTCTCTGTTAAGGATTACCAGCATGCCCGAAGCGACAGGACTCATGGCCCACAACTGGGGCTTTGCCATTTTCCTTCTGGGCGTTGTCGGCCTTTGCGCCTTCATGCTCGGCGTCTCCAGCCTCCTCGGGTCAAAAGCCTGGGGCCGCAGCAAAAACGAACCGTTCGAGTCCGGCATGCTACCTACAGGTGGCGCCCGCTTGCGGCTCTCAGCCAAATTCTATCTGGTCGCGATGCTCTTCGTGATCTTCGATATCGAAGCCCTCTTTCTCTTTGCCTGGTCTGTGTCCGTCCGCGAAAGCGGCTGGACCGGATTCGTCGAAGCTCTCGTTTTCATAGCAATTCTGTTGGCAGGTCTTGTCTACCTGTTCCGAGTGGGCGCCCTTGACTGGGCTCCGGAAGCTCGTCGCAAGCGGCAGGCGAAGCTGAAACAATGAGGCTTTGGCAATGCAATACAATCTCACCAGGATCGACCCCGATGCTCCTAACGAGCAGTATCCGATTGGCGAGCGGGAAACCGTTTCCGATCCGTTAGAAGATCAAGTCCACAAAAACATCTTCATGGGCAAGCTCGAAGACGTGCTTAACGGCACGATCAACTGGGGGCGCAAGAACTCCCTGTGGCCGTATAACTTCGGTCTTTCGTGCTGCTACGTGGAAATGACCACCGCCTTCACGGCGCCCCACGACATCGCGCGCTTTGGCGCCGAAGTTATCCGGGCATCGCCGCGTCAGGCGGATTTCATGGTTATCGCCGGTACCTGCTTCATCAAGATGGCGCCGATCATTCAGCGTCTCTACGAGCAAATGCTCGAACCGAAATGGGTTATCTCCATGGGTTCGTGCGCCAACTCCGGTGGCATGTACGACATCTACTCCGTCGTTCAAGGGGTGGACAAGTTCCTGCCCGTGGACGTCTACGTGCCTGGCTGCCCGCCCCGTCCCGAAGCTTTTCTGCAAGGCTTGATGCTCTTGCAAGAGTCGATTGGACAGGAGCGTCGTCCGCTTTCCTGGGTCGTCGGTGATCAAGGCGTTTATCGCGCCGAGATGCCTTCGCAAAAGGAACAGCGCCGCGAACAGCGAATCGCAGTCACCAACCTGCGCAGCCCCGACGAAGTCTGATCCAGCTCTGCTTCTTTTACAGAACGAGACACTGGCTTCATTCTTTACGTTGACCGAAAGCGATAAATAACCATGACTACAGGCAGTGCTCTGTACATCCCGCCTTATAAGGCAGACGACCAGGATGTGGTCGTCGAACTGAACAACCGTTTTGGCCCCGAGGCGTTCACCGCCCAGCCTACCCGCACCGGCATGCCGGTGCTTTGGGTTGCCCGCGCCAAACTCGTCGAAGTCCTGACCTTCCTGCGCAACCTGCCCAAGCCGTATGTCATGCTCTATGACTTGCACGGCGTGGACGAGCGTCTGCGCACCAAGCGTCAAGGGCTGCCAAGCGGCGCCGACTTCACTGTGTTCTATCACTTGATGTCGATCGAACGTAATAGTGACGTGATGATCAAGGTCGCCTTGTCCGAGAGCGACCTCAGCGTGCCGACCGTGACCGGCCTCTGGCCGAACGCCAACTGGTACGAGCGCGAAGTGTGGGACATGTACGGGATCGACTTCAAAGGTCACCCGCACCTGACCCGCATCATGATGCCGCCGACCTGGGAAGGTCACCCGCTGCGCAAGGACTTCCCGGCCCGTGCCACCGAATTCGACCCGTTCACCCTGAACCTGGCCAAGCAACAGCTTGAGGAAGAAGCCGCACGCTTCAAGCCTGAAGACTGGGGCATGAAGCGTTCCGGGGCGAACGAGGACTACATGTTCCTCAACCTCGGTCCCAACCACCCTTCCGCGCACGGTGCGTTCCGCATCATCCTGCAGCTGGACGGTGAAGAAATCGTCGATTGCGTGCCGGACGTTGGCTACCACCACCGTGGTGCCGAGAAGATGGCCGAGCGCCAGTCCTGGCACAGTTTCATCCCGTACACCGACCGTATCGACTACCTCGGCGGCGTGATGAACAACCTGCCGTACGTACTCTCGGTCGAGAAGCTGGCCGGCATCAAGGTGCCTGAGAAGGTCGACGTCATCCGCATCATGATGGCCGAGTTCTTCCGGATCACCAGCCACCTGCTGTTCCTGGGGACGTACATCCAGGACGTTGGCGCCATGACCCCGGTGTTCTTCACCTTCACCGACCGCCAGAAGGCGTACACGGTGATCGAAGCCATCACCGGTTTCCGTCTGCACCCGGCCTGGTACCGCATCGGCGGCGTCGCCCACGACCTGCCACGCGGTTGGGAAAAACTGGTGAAAGACTTCGTCGAGTGGATGCCAAAGCGTCTGGACGAATACCAGAAAGCCGCCCTCGACAACAGCATCCTCAAGGGCCGGACCATCGGCGTCGCGGCCTACAACACCAAAGAAGCCCTGGAATGGGGCGTCACCGGTGCCGGCCTGCGTTCGACCGGTTGCGACTTCGACCTGCGTAAAGCACGTCCGTACTCCGGCTACGAGAACTTCGAATTCGAAGTCCCGCTGGCGGCCAATGGCGATGCCTACGACCGTTGCATCGTGCGCGTCGAAGAAATGCGCCAGAGCCTGAAGATCATCGAGCAGTGCATGCGCAACATGCCGGAAGGCCCGTACAAGGCGGATCACCCGCTGACCACGCCGCCGCCCAAAGAACGCACGCTGCAGCACATCGAGACCTTGATCACGCACTTCCTGCAAGTTTCGTGGGGCCCGGTCATGCCGGCCAACGAATCCTTCCAGATGATCGAAGCGACCAAGGGCATCAACAGTTATTACCTGACGAGCGATGGCGGCACCATGAGCTACCGCACCCGGATTCGTACCCCAAGCTTCCCGCACTTGCAGCAGATCCCTTCGGTGATCAAAGGCAGCATGGTCGCGGACTTGATCGCGTACCTGGGTAGTATCGATTTCGTTATGGCCGACGTGGACCGCTAAGCATGAACAGCACGCTTATCCAGACAGACCGTTTCACCTTGAGTGAAACCGAGCGCTCGGCCATCGAGCACGAGCTGCATCACTACGAAGACCCGCGCGCGGCGTCGATCGAAGCCTTGAAGATCGTCCAGAAGGAACGTGGCTGGGTGCCCGACGGCGCGCTCTACGCCATTGGCGAAATCCTCGGCATCCCGGCGAGCGACGTTGAAGGGGTGGCGACGTTCTATAGCCAGATCTTCCGTCAGCCGGTCGGCCGCCACATCATTCGCGTCTGCGACAGCATGGTCTGCTTCATCGGCGGCCACGAGTCGGTGGTCAGCGAAATCCAGAGCAAGCTCGGCATCGGCCTGGGTGAAACCACCGCCGACGGTCGTTTCACCCTGCTGCCGGTCTGCTGCCTCGGCAACTGCGACAAGGCGCCGGCGTTGATGATCGACGACGACACATTCGGTGATGTGCAGCCTGCTGGCGTCGCCAACTTGCTCGAGGGCTACGTATGACCCTGACTTCCTTCGGTCCTGCCAACCGCATCAAGCGTTCGGCCGAGACTCACCCGCTGACCTGGCGCCTGCGTGACGACGGCGAGGCCGTGTGGCTCGACGAGTACCAGGCCAAGAACGGTTACGCGGCGGCGCGCAAGGCTTTCGCCGACATGGCCCAGGACGACATTGTCCAGACCGTGAAAGACGCCGGCCTGAAAGGTCGCGGCGGTGCAGGCTTCCCCACGGGCGTGAAGTGGGGCCTGATGCCCAAAGACGAATCCATCAACATCCGCTACCTGCTGTGCAACGCGGACGAGATGGAACCGAACACCTGGAAAGACCGCATGCTGATGGAGCAACTGCCCCATCTGCTGATCGAAGGCATGCTGATCAGTGCCCGCGCGCTGAAAACCTACCGTGGCTACATCTTCCTGCGTGGCGAATACACCACCGCCGCCAAGCACCTGAACCGTGCCGTGGAAGAAGCCAAGGCAGCCGGTCTGCTGGGCAAGAACATCCTGGGCAGCGGCTTCGATTTCGAGCTGTTCGTCCACACTGGCGCCGGGCGTTACATCTGCGGTGAAGAAACCGCACTGATCAACTCCCTCGAAGGCCGCCGCGCCAACCCGCGCTCCAAGCCGCCCTTCCCTGCCGCCGTTGGCGTGTGGGGCAAGCCGACTTGCGTGAACAACGTTGAAACCCTGTGCAACGTCCCGGCGATCATTGCCGACGGCGTGGACTGGTACAAATCGTTGGCCCGCGAAGGCAGCGAAGACATGGGCACCAAGCTCATGGGCTTCTCCGGCAAGGTCAAGAACCCGGGCCTGTGGGAATTGCCGTTCGGCATCACCGGTCGCGAGCTGTTCGAAGACTACGCCGGCGGCATGCGCGACGGCTTCACGCTCAAGGCCTGGCAACCAGGCGGCGCCGGTACCGGTTTCCTGTTGCCGGAACACCTCGACGCACAAATGTACGCCGGCGGCATCGCCAAAGTGGGCACCCGCATGGGTACCGGCCTGGCCATGGCGGTGGACGACAGCGTCAACATGGTGTCCCTGCTGCGCAACATGGAAGAGTTCTTCTCCCGCGAGTCGTGCGGCTTCTGCACCCCGTGCCGTGACGGTCTGCCATGGAGCGTCAAGCTCCTGCGCGCCATCGAGAACGGTGAAGGGCAAGCCGGCGATATCGAGACCCTGCTGGGTCTGGTCGGTTTCCTCGGCCCTGGCAAGACCTTCTGTGCTCACGCACCGGGCGCCGTGGAGCCATTGGGCAGCGCAATCAAATACTTCCGCCATGAGTTCGAAGCCGGCATCGCGCCAACCAGCGCCGTCGTCCCGCCTCTGGCAAGGCCGATCGTAGTCGGCGCGTAAACGCTTAAAAAGGCGAAGGGTCCGTGCCCTTCGCCTTCTCGTTCGATGACGCCTTTATGGGCTGTTTCGATTCGGACGAATAACAAGATTCCATTAGCCACGCCCGCTGACACCGGGCCAACGAAGAACTTTGAACCATGGCCACTATCCACGTAGACGGCAAAGAGCTCGAAGTCGATGGGGCAGACAACCTGTTACAGGCATGTCTGTCGCTAGGCCTCGATATCCCTTATTTCTGCTGGCACCCCGCCCTTGGCAGCGTTGGCGCTTGCCGCCAGTGCGCGGTCAAGCAGTACACCGACGCCAACGACACCCGTGGTCGGATCGTCATGTCCTGCATGACCCCCGCCACCGACGGCAGCTGGATCTCCATCGAAGACGAAGAGGCGAAAGTATTCCGCGCCAGCGTCGTCGAATGGCTGATGACCAACCACCCCCACGACTGCCCGGTCTGTGAGGAAGGCGGTCACTGCCACCTGCAAGACATGACGGTAATGACCGGCCACAACGAGCGCCGTTACCGCTTCACCAAGCGTACCCACCAGAACCAGGATCTCGGCCCGTTCATCGGTCACGAGATGAACCGCTGCATCGCTTGCTACCGCTGCGTGCGCTTCTATAAGGACTACGCCGGCGGCACCGACCTCGGTGTGTTCGGCGCCCACGACAACGTGTACTTCGGTCGCGTTGAAGACGGCACCCTGGAAAGCGAGTTCTCCGGCAACCTCACCGAGGTCTGCCCGACCGGTGTGTTCACCGACAAGACTCACTCCGAGCGCTACAACCGCAAGTGGGACATGCAGTTCTCGCCGAGCATCTGCCATGGCTGCTCCAGCGGTTGCAACATCTCCCCGGGCGAACGCTACGGTGAACTGCGTCGGATCGAAAATCGTTTCAACGGTTCGGTCAACCAGTACTTCCTGTGCGACCGTGGCCGTTTCGGCTATGGCTATGTCAACCGCGAAGACCGCCCGCGTCAGCCATTGCTGGCCAACGGCGCCAAGCTGAGCCTCGACGAAGCGCTGGATAAAGCCGCCGACCTGCTGCGCGGTCGCAACATCGTCGGTATCGGTTCGCCCCGCGCCAGCCTCGAAAGCAACTTTGCGTTGCGCGAACTGGTCGGCGCCGAGCACTTCTACTCCGGTATCGAAGCCGCCGAGCTGGATCGCATCCGCCTGGTCATGCAAGTTCTGAAAGACAGCCCGCTGCCGATCCCGAACATGCGCGACATCGAAGACCACGACGCGATCTTCGTCCTCGGTGAAGACCTGACCCAGACCGCTGCGCGCATGGCCCTGTCCCTGCGTCAATCGGTTAAAGGCAAAGCGGAAGACATGGCCGATGCCATGCGCGTTCAGCCGTGGCTCGACGCTGCGGTGAAGAACATCGGCCAGCACGAGCTGAACCCGCTGTTCATCGCCAGCCTGGCTGAAACCAAGCTCGACGACATCGCTGAAGAATGCGTGCACGCCGCGCCAGACGACCTGGCTCGCATCGGTTTCGCCGTGGCTCACGCCCTCGACGCCAGCGCACCAGCGGTTGAAGGCCTCGATACTGAAGCCCTCGACCTGGCCAAGCGCATTGCCGACGCCCTGCTCGCTGCCAAGCGTCCGCTGATCATCGCCGGTACTTCGTTGGGTTCCAAAGCGCTGATCGAAGCGGCGGCGAACATCGCCAAGGCCCTGAAGCTGCGCGAGAAGAACGGTTCCATCAGCCTGATCGTGCCAGAGGCCAACAGCCTCGGCCTGGCCATGCTCGGTGGCAACTCGGTCGACGACGCGCTGCAAGCGGTGATCGATGGCAAGGCCGACGCCATCGTCGTGCTGGAAAACGATCTGTACACCCGTACCGACAAAGCCAAGGTTGACGCTGCCCTGAACGCCGCGAAAGTGGTGATCGTGGCGGACCATCAGAAAACCGCCACCAGCGATCGCGCGCACCTGGTTCTGCCAGCCGCCAGCTTCGCTGAAGGCGACGGTACCTTGGTCAGCCAGGAAGGCCGCGCCCAGCGCTTCTTCCAGGTCTTCGACCCGAAATACATGGACGCGAGCATCCTGGTTCACGAAGGCTGGCGCTGGCTGCACGCCCTGCGCGCAACCCTGTTGAACCAGCCGATCGACTGGACCCAACTGGACCACGTCACCGCTGCCGTCGCTTCGAGCACGCCGCAACTGGCGCGTATCGTTGATGCCGCACCGTCCGCCGCGTTCCGCATCAAGGGCATGAAGCTGGCCCGCGAACCGCTGCGTTACTCCGGTCGTACCGCCATGCGCGCTGACATCAGCGTGCACGAACCGCGTACCCCGCAAGACAACGACACCGCGTTCAACTTCTCGATGGAAGGTTACTCGGGCTCGGTCGAACCGCGTCAGCAAGTGCCATTCGCCTGGTCTCCGGGCTGGAACTCGCCGCAGGCCTGGAACAAGTTCCAGGACGAAGTCGGTGGTCACATCCGCGCTGGCGACCCGGGCACCCGCCTGATCGAAAGCACCGGTGACTCGCTGAACTGGTTCGCCAGTGTTCCACGTGCGTTCAACCCGGCGCCGGGCACCTGGCAAGTCGTGCCGTTCTTCCACCTGCTCGGCAGCGAAGAGAACTCTTCCAAAGCCGCACCGGTTCAGGAGCGCATCCCGGCCGCCTACGTCGCCCTGGCCAAATCCGAAGCCGATCGCCTGGGTGTCAATGACGGTGCCATGCTCAGCGTGAACGTGGATGGCCAGACCTTGCGTCTGCCGCTGCGTATCAACGAAGAGTTGGGCGCTGGCCTGGTGGCGTTGCCTGCGGGTATCGCCGGCATTCCAGCGGCGATCTTTGGCAAAACCGTTGACGGTCTGCAGGAGGCAGCTCAATGACCTGGTTCACGCCTGAAGTGATTGACGTGATCATCGCGGTCCTCAAGGCCATCGTGATTCTGCTCGCCGTGGTGGTGTGCGGCGCGCTGCTGAGCTGGGTCGAGCGTCGTTTGCTCGCCCTCTGGCAGGACCGTTACGGTCCGAACCGCGTCGGCCCGTTCGGCGCGTTCCAGATTGCGGCCGACATGATCAAGATGTTCTTCAAGGAAGACTGGACGCCGCCGTTCGCCGACAAGATGATCTTCACCCTGGCACCGGTAGTCGCTATGAGCGCCCTGCTGATTGCCTTCGCGATCATCCCGATCACCCCGACCTGGGGCGTGGCGGACATCAACATCGGCATCCTGTTCTTCTTCGCCATGGCCGGTCTGTCGGTCTACGCGGTGTTGTTCGCCGGCTGGTCGAGTAACAACAAGTTCGCCCTGCTGGGCAGCTTGCGGGCCTCGGCACAAACCGTGTCGTACGAAGTGTTCATGGGCCTGTCGCTGATGGGCATCGTGATCCAGGTCGGCTCGTTCAACATGCGCGACATCGTTGAATATCAAGCGCAGAACCTGTGGTTCATCATCCCGCAGATCTTCGGTTTCCTGACCTTCTTCATCGCTGGCGTCGCCGTGACTCACCGTCACCCGTTCGACCAGCCGGAAGCGGAACAGGAACTGGCCGACGGTTACCACATTGAATACGCCGGCATGAAATGGGGCATGTTCTTCGTGGGTGAGTACATCGGCATCGTGTTGATTTCGGCGCTGCTGGTGACCCTGTTCTTCGGTGGCTGGCACGGTCCGTTCGGCATTCTGCCGCAGATCCCGTTCATCTGGTTCGCGCTCAAAACCGCGTTCTTCATCATGATCTTCATCCTGCTGCGCGCCTCGATCCCGCGCCCACGGTATGACCAAGTGATGGATTTCAGCTGGAAGTTCTGCCTGCCGCTGACCCTCGTCAACATGCTGGTGACCGCTGCGATCGTGTTGCTCAACACGCCCGCCGTCGCGGCTCAGTGAGGATAGAGAATCATGAAGTACATATTTGACATCGTGCATGGCTTCTTCACCCAGCTTCGCAGCCTGGTGATGATCTTCGGCCACGCCTTCCGCAAGCGCGACACGCTGCAGTACCCGGAAGAAGCCGTGTACCTGCCGCCGCGCTACCGTGGCCGTATCGTCCTGACCCGCGACCCTGATGGCGAAGAGCGTTGTGTTGCCTGCAACCTGTGCGCCGTGGCGTGCCCGGTCGGTTGCATCTCGCTGCAGAAAGCCGAAACCGAAGACGGTCGCTGGTACCCGGACTTCTTCCGCATCAACTTCTCGCGCTGCATCTTTTGCGGCCTCTGCGAGGAAGCCTGCCCGACCACCGCGATCCAGCTGACACCGGATTTCGAGATGGCCGAGTTCAAACGTCAGGACCTGGTTTACGAGAAAGAAGATCTGCTGATCTCCGGCCCCGGCAAAAACCCTGATTACAACTTCTATCGTGTTGCAGGTATGGCGATTGCCGGGAAGCCGAAAGGCTCCGCGCAGAACGAAGCCCAGCCGATCAACGTGAAGAGCTTGCTGCCTTAAGGAAGAAAGATGGAATTCGCTTTCTATTTCGCATCGGGTATCGCGGTTGTGGCCACGCTTCGCGTGATCACCAACACCAACCCTGTGCACGCCCTGCTCTACCTGATCATTTCGCTGATTGCCGTGGCGATGACCTTTTTCGCCCTCGGCGCGCCGTTTGCCGGTGTGCTGGAAGTGATCGCCTACGCTGGCGCCATCATGGTGCTGTTCGTGTTCGTGGTAATGATGCTCAACCTTGGCCCGGCCTCGGTTCAGCAAGAGCGCGTCTGGCTCAAGCCCGGCATCTGGCTCGGTCCGGTGATTCTCGGCGCCCTGCTGCTGGCTGAACTGCTGTACGTACTGTTCAGCCACTCCAGCGGTCAGGCCGTCGGCCACACCACCGTAGACGCGAAGGCCGTGGGCATCAGCCTGTTCGGTCCGTACCTGCTGGTGGTCGAACTCGCCTCGATGTTGCTGCTCGCCGCAGCCGTCACGGCGTTCCACTTGGGCCGCAACGAAGCCAAGGAGCAATGACGATGCCTGCTATCCCTATGGAGCATGGTCTGGCGGTCGCCGGCATCCTGTTCTGCCTCGGTCTGGTCGGCCTGATGGTCCGGCGCAACATTCTCTTCGTGCTGATGAGCCTGGAGGTCATGATGAATGCCTCCGCGTTGGCGTTCATCGTCGCCGGTAGCCGCTGGGGCCAGCCGGATGGACAGATCATGTTCATCCTGGTGATCAGCCTGGCAGCCGCCGAGGCCAGTATTGGCCTGGCGATTCTGTTGCAGCTGTATCGCCGCTTCCACACTCTCGATATCGACGCTGCCAGCGAGATGCGCGGATGAATCTTCTCTATCTGACTTTCGTATTCCCTCTCATAGGTTTCCTGCTGCTGTCGTTCTCACGCGGCCGCTTCTCGGAAAACCTGTCGGCGCTGATTGGCGTCGGCTCCATCGGTCTGTCGGCGATTGTCGCCGCTTACGTGATCTGGCAATTCAACGTCGCCCCGCCGGAAGGCGGCCACTACACGCAAGTGTTGTGGCAGTGGATGGCGGTTGAAGGCTTTACGCCGAACTTCGCCCTGTACCTGGATGGCCTGTCGGTCACCATGCTCGGTGTGGTGGTCGGCGTCGGCTTCCTGATCCACCTGTTCGCGTCCTGGTACATGCGCGGTGAAGACGGTTACTCGCGCTTCTTCGCCTACACCAACCTGTTTATCGCCAGCATGCTGTTCCTGATCCTGGGCGATAACCTGTTGTTCCTGTACTTCGGCTGGGAAGGCGTGGGCCTGTGCTCGTACCTGTTGATCGGTTTCTACTACAGCAACCGCAACAACGGTAACGCGGCACTCAAAGCCTTTATCGTGACCCGGATCGGCGACGTGTTCATGGCCATCGGCGCTGTTCATCCTGTTCCAACAGTTGGGCACGCTGAACGTCCAGGAACTGCTGGTGCTGGCACCGCAGAAGTTCCAGGTCGGCGACTTCTGGATCGTCCTGGCGACCCTGATGCTGCTGGGCGGCGCTGTGGGTAAATCCGCGCAACTGCCGCTGCAAACCTGGCTGGCGGATGCGATGGCCGGTCCTACCCCGGTTTCGGCCCTGATCCACGCCGCAACCATGGTGACCGCAGGCGTCTACCTGATCGCTCGTACCCACGGCTTGTTCGCCCTGGCGCCGGATATCCTGCACCTGGTCGGCGTTGTCGGTGGCGTGACCCTGGTTCTCGCCGGTTTTGCCGCGCTGGTCCAGACCGACATCAAACGTATCCTCGCCTACTCGACCATGAGCCAGATCGGCTACATGTTCCTGGCACTGGGCGTTGGCGCATGGGATGGCGCGATTTTCCACCTGATGACCCACGCCTTCTTCAAGGCGCTGCTGTTCCTGGCCTCCGGTGCGGTGATCGTTGCCTGCCACCACGAGCAGAACATCTTCAAGATGGGCGGCCTGTGGAAGAAACTGCCGCTGGCCTACACCAGCTTCATCGTCGGCGGCGCGGCCCTGTCGGCCCTGCCACTGGTGACCGCAGGCTTCTACTCCAAGGACGAAATCCTCTGGGAAGCGTTCGCCAGCGGCAACCACGGTCTGCTCTACGCAGGTCTGGTCGGCGCGTTCATGACTTCGCTGTACACCTTCCGCCTGATCTTCATCGCGTTCCACGGTGAAGCGAAGACCGAAGCCCACGCCGGTCACGGCATCGCTCACTGGCTGCCACTGTCGGTGCTGATCGTGTTGTCGACCTTCGTCGGCGCGATGATCGTGCCACCGCTGCACGGCGTGTTGCCAGAGAGCGTCGGCCATGCCGGCGGCGAAGCCAAGCACAGTCTGGAAATCGCCTCGGGCGCCATCGCCCTGGCCGGGATCCTGCTGGCCGCGCTGCTGTTCCTCGGCAAGCGTCGTTTCGTCACTGCAATCGCCAACAGCGGCATCGGCCGCTTCCTTTCGGCCTGGTGGTTCGCTGCCTGGGGCTTCGACTGGATCTACGACAAACTGTTCGTCAAGCCATACCTTGCGATCAGCCACGCACTGCGCAAAGACCCGCTCGATCAGACCATCGGTTTGATCCCGCGTATGGCCAAGGGCGGCCACACCGCCCTGAGCCGTACCGAAACCGGTCAACTGCGTTGGTACGCGGCCTCGATGGCAGCCGGCTCCGTGCTGGTCATCGGCGCCATCGTGCTGGTAGCGGTCTGAATATGAACCTTGCGAACTTGCGAAAGGAATTGAGCCCGTCATGATTCTGCCTTGGCTAATCCTGATCCCCTTCATCGGCGGCCTGCTGTGCTGGATGGGTGAGCGCTTCGGCGCCACCCTCCCCCGCTGGATTGCGCTGTTGACCATGACCCTGGAACTCGCACTCGGCCTCTGGCTGTGGGCCCACGGTAACTATTCATTTGCTCCGGCGCCTGGCGCCGATCCGGTCTGGGCGCTTGAGTTCAAGCACATCTGGATCCAGCGCTTCGGCATCAGCGTGCACCTGGCCCTCGATGGCCTGTCGCTGCTGATGATCCTGCTGACCGGTTTGCTGGGTATCCTCTCGGTACTCTGCTCGTGGAAAGAGATCCAGCGTCACGTCGGCTTCTTCCACTTGAACCTGATGTGGATCCTGGGCGGTGTGGTCGGCGTGTTCCTCGCCCTCGACCTGTTCATGTTCTTCTTCTTCTGGGAAATGATGCTGGTGCCGATGTACTTCCTCATCGCGCTCTGGGGTCACAGTTCTTCGGACGGCAAGAAAACCCGGATCTACGCGGCGACCAAGTTCTTCATCTTCACCCAGGCTTCCGGCCTGATCATGTTGGTGGCGATCCTGGGTCTGGTGCTGGTCAACTTCAACAGCACCGGCGTGATCACGTTCAACTACGCCGACCTGCTGAAAACCAAGATGTCGCTCACTACCGAGTACATCCTGATGCTCGGCTTCTTCATCGCCTTCGCGGTGAAGCTGCCGGTCGTACCGTTCCACTCCTGGTTGCCTGATGCTCACGCCCAGGCGCCAACGGCGGGTTCGGTCGACCTGGCCGGTATCCTGTTGAAGACGGCGGCTTACGGTCTGCTGCGTTTCGCCCTGCCGCTGTTCCCGAATGCCTCGGCCGAGTTCGCGCCGATCGCCATGACCCTCGGTCTGGTCGGGATCTTCTACGGTGCGTTCCTGGCCTTCGCCCAAACCGACATCAAGCGTCTGATCGCCTATTCCTCCGTTTCCCACATGGGCTTCGTGTTGATTGGCATCTACTCCGGCAGCCAACTGGCGCTGCAGGGCGCGGTCATGCAGATGCTGGCGCACGGTGTTTCGGCGGCAGCACTCTTTATCCTCAGTGGTCAGTTGTACGAACGCACCCACACCCGCGACATGCGTGAGATGGGTGGCCTGTGGTCGAAGATCGCTTACCTGCCGGCTATCAGCCTGTTCTTCGCGGCCGCGTCCCTGGGCTTGCCGGGTACCGGTAACTTCGTCGGTGAGTTCCTGATCCTGATCGGCACCTTTGCCGCTGCGCCGTGGATCACCGCGATCGCGACGTCGGGCCTGGTGTTCGGTTCGGTCTACTCGCTGATCATGATCCACCGTGCCTACTTCGGCCCGTCCAAGTCGGACGCGGTGTTGCACGGCATGGATGGTCGCGAACTGATCATGGTGGTCGGCCTGGCGGTACTGCTGATTTACATCGGCGTGTACCCGCAGCCGTTCCTCGACACTTCTGCCGCGACGATGCATGGCGTGCAGCAGTGGCTCGGTACCGCCTTCACTCAACTCGCTTCGGCCCGGTAAGAGCGCTATGGAATTCACGACTCAACACTTTATCGCGCTCGCGCCGTTGTTGATCACCACCGCCACGATCATCGTGGTGATGCTGGCCATCGCCTGGCGCCGCAACCACTCGCAGACCTTCCTGATTTCCGTGGCGGGTTTGAACCTGGCGTTGCTGTCGATCCTGCCAGCCTTGAAGGTCGCGCCCCTGGCCGTGACCCCGCTGCTGCAGATCGATAACTTCGCTTGCTTGTATATGGCGCTGATCCTGGTCGCCACCCTCGCTTGTGTGACCCTCGCCCACGCCTACCTCGGCGATGGCGGCACGGGTTACCCGGGCAACCGCGAAGAACTGTACCTGCTGATCCTGATGGCCGCCGCCGGTGGCCTGGTTCTGGTCAGCGCGCAACACCTGGCCGGGTTGTTCATCGGTCTGGAACTGTTGTCGGTGCCGGTCTACGGTCTGGTGGCGTATGCCTTCTTCAACAAGCGTTCGCTGGAAGCCGGTATCAAGTACATGGTGCTGTCGGCCGCCGGCTCTGCGTTCCTGTTGTTCGGTATGGCCCTGCTCTACGCCGACTCCGGCAGCCTGAGCTTCGTCGGTATCGGTCAAGCGCTGGCGGCCACTGGCCTGCCAAGCTCCCTGGCGCAAATGGGCCTGGGCATGATGTTGATCGGCCTGGCGTTCAAACTGTCGCTGGTACCGTTCCACCTCTGGACCCCGGACGTTTACGAAGGGGCTCCGGCACCGGTTGCAGCGTTCCTCGCGACCGCTTCGAAAGTCGCCGTGTTTGCCGTGATGGTGCGTCTGTTCCAGATCTCCCCTGCCGCAAGCAGCGGTGTCCTGAGCGACGTGCTGACCATCATCGCCATTGCGTCGATCCTGTTCGGCAACCTGCTGGCACTGACCCAGAGCAACCTCAAGCGTCTGCTGGGTTACTCGTCCATCGCCCACTTCGGTTACCTGCTGATCGCCCTCGTGGCGAGCAAGGGTCTGGCCGTGGAAGCCATCGGCGTGTACCTGGTCACCTACGTGATCACCAGCCTTGGCGCGTTCGGTGTAATCACCCTGATGTCCTCGCCGTACAAAGGCCGTGACGCTGACGCCCTGTACGAATACCGCGGCCTGTTCTGGCGTCGTCCGTACCTGACCGCCGTGCTGACCGTGATGATGCTGTCCCTGGCCGGCATCCCGCTGACCGCGGGCTTCATCGGCAAGTTCTACATCATCGCCACCGGCGTCGAGTCGCACCAATGGTGGCTGGTGGGTTCCCTGGTACTGGGCAGCGCCATCGGCGTCTTCTACTACCTGCGCGTGATGGTCACCCTGTACCTGATCGAGCCGAACCTGCGTCGCCACGATGCGCAACTGCACTGGGAACAAAAGGCAGGCGGCGTGATGCTGCTGGCCATCGCCGCCCTGGCGTTCTTCCTGGGGCTGTATCCGCAGCCGTTGCTGGTGTTGGTACAGCAAGCAGGTCTGGCGGGTTGATCGTTTAGCGATACTCGGTAGAAAACAGAAACGGCACCTTCGGGTGCCGTTTTTGCGTTTGGGGGATCGTGATTTTCAAACATCGATTTATGTACCACTTCCCCAGCCAGTCCCACAGCCAAGTATCCCGTCTCTTTTATCGAATGCTCTCACCGCACTGGTCGACTCTTCCTACAGGTGTTTTTACAACTGGGGTCTACCGTTGAAATCGGGAACGAAAAGGATGGCTTCGATGCCTTGACCGATTCGATTATTGAGACAAAACTATACGTAGGTAGCGTACAGAACATGGATGCTCTATTGGTCGAGTTACGTATGTTTCAGAAACATCAAGACGATTACCTGGATGACGATCTGTTTCGCAGCTTTCAATTGGAGTTGCTGAAGAACCCTGAAGCGGGCGACCTGATTGAGGGCACCGGGGGGCTGCGCAAAATTCGCTTCTGCGACCAACGACGAGGCAAAGGCAAGCGCAGCGGATTACGGGTGATTTATTACTTGTGGTCAGGCTTCGATCAATTCTGGCTGTTCACCGTGTATGGCAAAGACGAGCAAGACGACCTGTCGCCCATTCAGAAAAAGCTTTTCAGACAAACGCTGGATAGAGAAATCAAAACGAGATCCCACTATGAAACGTGACATTTTTGCTGAACTGATGGATGGCCTCGAAGCCTTGGCCGATGAGCGCCAAGGCAAGATCACGCTGCGAACCCATAAGGTTCAGTTGCCAGAACTGATGCCCATCACTGCCAAGGAAGTGGTCGCTATCCGCCAACAGCTCAACCTCTCCCGGTCAGTGTTCGCGGCCTATCTGCGCACCAATACCCGAACCCTGGAAAACTGGGAACAGGGACGGGCAACACCCAACGCCCAGGCTACGACCCTTATCCGCCTGGTCGAACGCTTTCCGCAGACGATCGAACATCTCGCCGCCCTGACCTAAAGCCAGAGGGCTTATATCCGATGATTTTCAAGGCAGCCTAATGTGAGGCCTCTGATTTTCAACCTTACGCACCACGAATTTCAGCGTTGCTGTCAGATGTTAGTTCTGTTGATAAGACTGGGTGAGTCAGACGGCCTCTTCGCGAGCAAGCCCGCTCCCACAGTGGTTCGGGGTTGCTCATAAATAATGTGTTTGCCACGGCCCCCTGTGGGAGCGGGCTTGCTCGCGAACGCGGTCCATCAACCACAAATAAAAACGGCACCTTCCGGTGCCGTTCGCCTTTCTCAGTACAGAAGCTTACTTACGCGCATCCGCCCACGATTTCAGCAGTTCGTTGTAGCTGACCGTCTCACCTTTAGGCTTCTCATTCGCCAACTTAGGCTTCGGCGCCCCCGGTTGGTCAAACCAGTATTGCGCATCCCGTTCCGGGTTCATTTTCGGGCCGCACACCGGTTGCACCTTGGAGCGTTCAAGCCGCGTCATGATGGCGTCCTGGTCCTTGGCCAGACCATCGAGTGCCTGTTGCGGGGTTTTCTCGCCGCTGGCGGCTTCGGCGATGTGGCTCCACCACAGTTGTGCCAGGCGTGGATAGTCCGGCACGTTGGTCCCGGTCGGGGTCCATTGCACACGGGCCGGGCTGCGGTAGAACTCGACCAGACCACCGAGTTTCGGCGCCAGATCGGTCATGGCTTGCGAGTTGATGTCCGACTCGCGAATCGGCGTCAGGCCGACGATGGTTTTCTTCAGGGATACGGTTTTCGAGGTCACAAACTGCGCGTAGAGCCAGGCTGCGAGTTTCTGTTTCTCAGGCGTGGACTTCATGAACGTCCAGGAACCCACGTCCTGATAGCCCAGCTTCATGCCCTCCTCCCAATACGGCCCGCGCGGGGACGGCGCCATGCGCCATTTCGGCGAGCCATCGGCGTTGACTACGGGCAGACCCGGCTTGGTCATGTCGGCGGTAAACGCGGTGTACCAGAAGATTTGCTGGGCGATGTTGCCCTGGGACGGCACCGGCCCGGACTCGGAGAAGGTCATGCCCGCCGCTTCCGGTGGCGCGTAGGCCTTGAGCCAGTCGACGTATTTCTGCGTCGCGTAGACCGCCGCCGGGCCGTTGGTGTCGCCGCCACGGGTGATGCTGGAACCCACCGGGTGGCAGTCCTCGACGCGAATCCCCCACTCGTCCACCGGCAAGCCGTTCGGGATGCCTTTGTCGCCGGCACCGGCCATGGAGAACCAGGCATCGGTGAAACGCCAGCCCAGGGACGGGTCTTTCTTGCCGTAATCCATGTGTCCGTAGATGCGTTTGCCGTCGATTTCCTTGACGTCTTCGCTGAAGAACTTGGCGATGTCTTCATAGGCCGACCAGTTCACCGGCACGCCCAATTCGTAACCGTACTTTTCCTTGAACTTGGCTTTCAGCTCCGGCCGCTCGAACCAGTCGGCGCGGAACCAGTAAAGGTTGGCGAATTGCTGGTCGGGCAGCTGATAGATCTTGCCGTCCGGCGCGGTGGTGAAGGAAATGCCGATGAAGTCCTTGATGTCCAGGGTCGGCGAGGTGAAGTCCTTGCCTTCGTTGGCCATCAGGTCGGTGATCGCTTCGGTCTTGCCGTAGCGAAAGTGCGTACCGATCAGGTCCGAGTCGTTGACCCAGCCGTCATAGATGCTCTTGTCCGACTGCATCACGGTTTGCAGCTTCTCCACCACGTCGCCTTCTTGCAGCAAATCGTGGGTGACCTTGATCCCGGTGATCTCGGTAAAGGCCTTGGCCAGGACCTTGGACTCATATTCGTGAGTGGTCAGGGTTTCCGAGACGACCTTGATGTTCATCCCGCGAAACGGCTGGGCAGCCTTGATGAACCACTTCAATTCCTCGAGCTGCTGATCGGCCGTCAGGGTGGACGGTTTGAATTCGCTGCCGATCCATTTTTTTGCCGCGTCTTCGTAGGCATCGGCCCAGGCCGTCGCGCTCAAACCGCTGAGTGCCAGCAGGGCTGCCAATGAAATGCTATGTCGCAGCTTATTGTTTTTGTCGAACATAGAGACCTCCTGTTTAAGTTTCGGAGCAACTTTGCCGAGCGATTCGACTAGCCCCAACGCATCACAGCCAACAGCCACACCAGGGACAACGCGGACGCCACCCAGATGCTCCAGTCGGTGACGCCGATTACCAGCAGATGCAGGTAGGCGCTGCCGAGAAGACCGATAAACAAGCGATCGCCACGGGTGGTGGCAATCGGCAACAAACCTCGCCGAAGGATGCTCGGCGAGCGCAACTCCCAGGTCGTCATGCCCACCAGAATCAGGCCAATGACGATGAAAAACACCGCTGTCGGGGCGGTCCAGCTCATCCATTCCATCATCAGTTCCTCAGACCCGGCCCAGGGCAAAGCCCTTGGCCACGTGGTTGCGAACAAACCAGATCACCAGCATGCCCGGCAGGATGGTCAACACCCCTGCCGCCGCCAGTACGCCCCAATCGATGCCGGACGCCGAGACCGTGCGCGTCATCACCGCCGCGATGGGTTTGGCGTTGACCGACGTCAGGGTCCGCGCCAGCAGCAACTCGACCCAGGAGAACATGAAGCAGAAAAACGCCGTGACACCGATCCCGGAACCGATCAGCGGGATGAAAATCTTCACGAAGAACTTCGGAAAACTGTAGCCATCGATGTAGGCCGTTTCGTCGATTTCCTTGGGCACCCCGGACATGAAGCCTTCGAGGATCCACACCGCCAACGGCACGTTGAACAAGCAGTGCGCCAGGGCCACGGCGATGTGGGTATCGAACAACCCGATGGACGAATACAGCTGGAAGAACGGCAGCAAAAACACCGCCGGTGGGGCCATGCGGTTGGTCAGCAGCCAGAAAAACAGGTGTTTGTCGCCGAGGAAGCGATAGCGCGAGAACGCATAAGCCGCCGGCAGCGCCACGCTCAGGGAAATCACCGTGTTCAGGCTCACGTAGTACAGCGAGTTCAGGTAACCGGTGTACCAACTCGGGTCGGTGAAGATCACCTTGTAGTTGGCCAAGGTGAAATCCTGGGGAAACAGCGTCAAACCGCCGAGGATTTCGGTGTTGCTCTTGAAGGACATGTTCAGCAGCCAGTAGATCGGCACCAGCAGGAACAGGATGTAGATCAGCAATGGAATGAGCTTTCTTTTACTCATGGCAGACCTCAGCGGTTGGCGTCAGAGTGAGTCATGGCCGTGTAGAACAGCCAGGACACCAACAGGATGATCAGGAAATACACCAGCGAGAAAGCCGCCGCCGGGCCGAGGTCGAATTGTCCTACGGCCATTTGGGTCAAGGTCTGACTCAAGAAGGTCGTGGCATTCCCCGGACCGCCGCCGGTCAGCACGAACGGCTCGGTGTAGATCATGAAACTGTCCATGAAGCGCAACATCACCGCGATCAGCAGCACGCTCTTGAGCTTGGGCAACTGGATATGCCGGAACACCGCCCAGGACGACGCGCGGTCAATCCGCGCGGCCTGGTAGTACACGTCGGGAATGGCCCGCAACCCGGAGAAACACAACAGCGCCACCAGCGAGGTCCAGTGCCAGACGTCCATCACCAGCACCGTGACCCAGGCGTCCATGGTGTTCGACGCGTAGTTGTAGTTAATGCCCATGGCATTCAGGCTGGAACCGAGCAAACCAATATCGGCGCGGCCGAAGATCTGCCAGATGGTGCCGACCACGTTCCACGGGATCAGCAGCGGAATCGCCAGGATGATCAGCACCAGCGACGACCAGCGGCCCTTGGTGGGCATGGTCAGGGCGATGGCGATGCCCAGGGGGATTTCGATCAGCAGCACGCACCCGGAATAGATGAACTGGCGCAGCAATGAGTCGTGCAACCGAGGATCGAGCAGCACCTGCTTGTACCAGTCGGCACCGACGAAGTAGCGGCTGGACTGGTCGAAGATGTCCTGTACCGAGTAGTTGACCACGGTCATCATCGGGATCACCGCACTGAATGCCACCAGCAGGAACACCGGCAGGACCAACCACCAGGCCTTGTTGTTTTGCACCTTGTTCATGGCTGCACCTCCAGTAGGTAATCGTCGGCATAGACCATCAACCACTGCGCCGGAAAACTGATGTACGCCGTGCCTTCGGGCACCGGTTTGTCTTCGGCCAGGCGCACTTTCAGCGGTGCGCCGTCGAGGTTCAGGGTCATGATCTTGTAGGTGCCGAGGTCTTCGATGTGTACGACTTGTGCCTGCATCGCGTCATCAAACGGCTCGTCCCACACATGCACGAACTCCGGGCGGATGCCGACCTTCAGGGTTTTCCACGGCTTGTCGGCGATTTGTTGCTGCATCGCGTCAGACAAAGGCAAGTGCGTCGAGGCGAAACCGACCCCACCGGGTTGCGGCTTCACGTCGATCAGGTTCATCCCCGGGCTGCCGATGAAATAGCCGACAAAGGTGTGGCTCGGCCGTTCGAACAATTCCCGTGGCGTGCCGAACTGCACGATCTGCCCGCCGTACATCACCGCGATCTTGTCGGCGAAGGTCGAGGCTTCGAGCTGGTCGTGGGTGACGTAGACCATGGTGATGTTGAATTGCTCGTGGATCTGCTTGAGCTTGCGCCGCAGTTTCCACTTCAGGTGCGGGTCGATCACGGTCAGCGGTTCGTCAAACAGGATCGCCGACACGTCATCGCGCACCAGCCCACGACCCATGGAGACTTTCTGTTTTTCGTCGGCGGTGAGGTTGCGCGCCTTTTTGCTGAGCAGGGCCTGGAGGTCAAGCACCTCGGCAATTTCCTGCACCTTGCTGTGAATTTTCGCCTCGTTCATGCCCTGGTTTCGCAGGGGGAAGGCCAGGTTGTCGAACACCGTCATGGTGTCGTAGACCACCGGAAACTGGAAAACCTGGGCGATGTTGCGCTTTTCCGGAGTCAGGTCGTTGACCACTTTGCTGTCGAACAGCACCTGGCCCTGGGACGGGCTGAGCAGCCCGGAAATGATGTTGAGCAAGGTCGACTTGCCGCAGCCCGACGGACCCAGCAAGGCGTAGGCGCCACCCTGCTCCCAGATGTGGTCCATCTCGCGAATCGCGTAATCCTCAGGACCTGTCGGCGTGCGGGTGTAGCTGTGGGCGAGGTTCTGCAAACGGATTTCGGCCATCAGGCAACCCTCGCGATACGGCGACCGGGCGCCTGGACCAGCCGCCCCTGCGTATCGAACACAAACAGTTTATGGGTCGGGATATAGATGCGAATCGGCGCATCGACGTCGTATTCGTGGACGCCCGGCAAGTGCAGCACCAGCAGGAAATGCTCGTTGCGTACGTGCAGGAAGGTTTCCGAACCACTGATCTCGGCCACCTCGACCGTCACGGCGAGTTCCAGGTCGTCGTCGTTGCTCGGCACCAGCGAGATATGGCTGGGGCGCACACCGAAGCGGAACTCGCCCTCGCCCACCGGGCGCAGATCGACGTTCAGCGGGAAGTGCACGAAGTTGGCGAAACTGACTTCGTTGCCGGCAATCCGCCCCGGCATCAGGTTGATCGGCGGTTCGGAGAACAACTCCGCCGCCAGCACCGTTTGTGGTTGGTGATAGACCTCGGAGGACTTGCCGCTCTGGATCACCCGGCCTTCGTGAAGAATGGTGGTGGTGCCGCCCAGGGCCAGAGCTTCGTTGGGCTCGGTGGTGGCGTAGATGGCGATGGTGTGCCGCGCCTTGAACAGCTCGCGCATTTCCTGGCGCAGTTCTTCGCGCAATTTGTAGTCGAGGTTGACCAGCGGTTCGTCGAACAGGATCAGCTCCGCATCCTTGACCAGCGCCCGGGCCATGGCCGTGCGTTGCTGCTGGCCGCCGGACAGTTCCAGCGGATGGCGCTGGAGGAATTTTTCGATGCGCAGCATCTTCGCGGTTTCCAGCACTTTGCTCTGGATCACTTCGTTGGAGACACCGCCCTGGCGCAACGGCGAGGCGATGTTCTCGAACACCGTCATGGTCGGGTAGTTGATGAACTGCTGGTAGACCATCGACACGTTGCGCAGGCGCACCGGGCGTTGGGTGACGTCGACGCCGTTCATCAGGATGCGCCCGCTGTCGGGCTTGTCCAGACCGGCCATCAGGCGCATGAGGCTGGTTTTGCCGGACAGCGTGCGGCCGAGCAAAACGTTGAAGGATCCGGGTTCGAAAACAAGGCACGCATCGTCGATCCAGGTCTGGCCCTCGACGGTACGGCTGACGTGCTCCAGGGTGAGTGACATGGCTCGGCCTTTTTTATTATTTGGAGTCAAGCGACCGTAGCGATAGAGCGACATTCGTGCCAGAAATCACAAGTGATTGATCTGGTTTGAAAATCCGTGGAAACGGGAGAAAACCGCGTTCGTTGCTGAACAGAAATGAACAATCCGGACTGAACAATTGAACAGTTCGACGGTTGACAATGAACAATAGTGAACAACACTCTATTAGCACTTTTGTGCCATCTGTTGCCCTTGTAGGAGCCAGGCTTGCCGGCGAAGGCGATCTCCCTGACGCCTTCGCGGGCAAGCCTCGCTCCTACAGGGTGATGTGGCGCATCAAGTGCTTTGTAACACCCATAAAAACAATAAAAGCTTTGCTCAGAGATCGACTGCCATGGCCGTACCTGCCTCGCCGCTCTCCCACGACGCCATCATCCAGGACTCCTGGTCCCGTTGCCGCGCGTTCGGGCTTGATCACCACAGCGTGCCCACCTTCGATCAACTGCCCGCCGACGGCATCGCGCAGTTGCTGGAGAGCCAGCACTCGCTGGTGCAGACCACCCATCAGGAAGTCCTGCCGTATTACGAGAATATCCTGAGCAACTCCAATTGCCTGATCATGCTCGCCGACAACCAGGGCCAGGTGCTGACGTCCTGGGGCACCCAGCGTTTTATCGAGCCGAGCCTGACCCGAGGTTTCAGCGCCGGGGCCAGTTGGATGGAGCGTTGCAGCGGCACCAATGCCATCGGCACCGCCCTGGCCTGCGAGCAAGCGGTGCACATTGAGCACGATGAACATTTCCTCAAGGCCAACCGTTTCATGACCGGTTCTGCCGCGCCGATTTTCGATGCCGAGCGCAAGGTGATCGCGGTGCTGGATGTGTCCAGCGACAGCTACCTGCCGCCGTCCCACACCCTGGGCATGGTCAAGATGATGAGCCAGACCGTGGAAAACCGGCTGATCCTCAACCTGTTCCATGGCCAGCATTTTCAACTGACGTTCAATACCGGGTTGAACAACCTCGACAGCCAGTGGGCCGGGCTACTGATTTTCGATGAGACCGGGCAAGTGCTGTCGGCCAATCGCCGGGCTGACAATCTGCTGGGGATCAGCCTGTCGCGGGTCAGTGTCGAAAGCTTGTTTAAAGTCTCGCTGCTTGAGTTGTTGAACCAGCCCGACGGCCTGCCGTTTGCCTTGCAAGCCTCAGGGCGCAACCGCTTCCAGTGTTTGCTGAAGCGGCCGAAACAGGCGCCGATTCAGCCGCGAGTGTTTGCAGAACCAAGCGTTGCAACGCCAACCGCGATCAACCTGAACACCCTGCACTTCGGCGACAGTCGCGTGGAAAAAGCCGTGCGTCAGGCAGAACGTTTATTGGAGAAAGACATTCCGCTGCTGATCCACGGCGAAACCGGGGTCGGTAAGGAAGTCTTCGTCAAAGCCCTGCACCAGGCCAGTTCCCGCAGTAAACAACCGTTCATCGCCGTCAACTGTGCGGCGATCCCCGCCGAACTGGTCGAGTCCGAGCTGTTTGGCTATGAGAAAGGCGCGTTCACCGGCGCCAACCAGAAAGGCAGCATCGGTCTGATCCGCAAGGCTGACAAAGGCACCCTCTTCCTCGATGAAATCGGTGATATGCCGCTGCCGACTCAGGCTCGGCTACTCAGGGTTTTGCAGGAACGCTGCGTGCAACCGGTGGGCAGCAGCGAGTTGTTCCCGGTGGATATCCGGATTATTTCCGCAACCAACCGTTCGTTGCGCGAACAGGTCCAGCTCGGGCGCTTCAGGGAAGATCTCTACTACCGGATCGGCGGTTTAACTCTGGAACTGCCGCCATTACGGGAACGCAGCGACAAACAGGCACTGTTCAAGCGCTTGTGGGAGCAGCACCGGGAGCCGTCGCAATGGGCCGGATTAAGCCGTGAAGTCATGGAATTGTTCAGCCGCCATCCATGGCCGGGGAATTTGCGCCAAGTCAGCAGCGTGATGCAGGTGGCGCTGGCCATGGCCGAGGAGCAACCGGTGCGGCCCGAGCATTTGCCGGATGATTTTTTTGTCGATCTGGAGATGGAACCGGTGGAGACGCCGGAGCCGTTAGCGGCGGATTTGAATGATGCCGAGGATTTGAATCGGTTGTTGCAGGCGGCCGGGGGGAATATTTCGCATTTGGCTCGCAGGTTAGGCGTTAGCCGAAACACTTTGTACAAGCGTCTGCGGCAGTGATCGTTCCCACGCGCGCGTGGGAACGATCAACGACACAATTGTAGGAGCGAGGCTTGCCCGCGAAGGCGTCAGCCCTGCCACCACCGCACTTGGAACCTGCACATAAACAAAAACCCGCACAAGGCAGGTTTTGTTCGTAACGAATTTGATCGTTCCCGCGCTCTGCGTGGGAATGCAGCCCAGGACGCTCCGCGTCCCTTCCAAAGCCGAACGCAGAGCGTCCGTTGAGGCATTCCCACGCAGAGCGTGGGAACGATCATCAGTCGGCCAACCGCCAGGTCGTGCCGCCCTTGCCGTCTTCCAGCACCACGCCCATGGCGGTGAGCTGGTCGCGGATGCGGTCGGATTCGGCCCAGTCTTTACCGGCACGCGCCGCCAGACGCGCGGCAATCAGTGCATCAACCTCAGCCGCATCCACCCGGCCTTCAGCGCCGGCCTGCAAGAAGTCATCGGCTTCAAGCTGCAACACGCCCAGCACACTGGCCAGTTCTTTCAAACGCGCCGCCAGACCGGCCGCTGCATTGAGATCGCTCTCACGCAAACGGTTGATCTCGCGCACCATCTCGAACAGCACCGCGCAGGCTTCCGGCGTGCCGAAGTCGTCGTTCATCACCTGGGTGAAGCGCTCGACAAAGGCTTCGCCGCCGGCCGGCGCCACGCTCGGCAGGCCTTTCAACGCGTGGTAGAAACGCTCGAGTGCGCCCTTGGCGTCCTTGAGGTTGTCTTCCGAGTAGTTGATCGCGCTGCGGTAGTGGCTCGACACCAGCAGGTAACGCACGACTTCCGGGTGGTACTTTTCCAGCACGTCGCGAATGGTGAAGAAGTTGTTCAAGGACTTGGACATCTTCTCGCCATTGATGCGAATCATGCCGCAATGCATCCACGCGTTGGCGTAGGTCTTGCCGGTGGCCGCTTCGCTCTGGGCGATTTCGTTTTCATGGTGCGGAAACTCCAGGTCACTGCCGCCACCATGAATGTCGAAGGTCTCGCCCAGGCAGCAGGTCGACATCACCGAGCACTCGATGTGCCAGCCCGGCCGACCGTCGCCCCACGGCGAAGGCCAGCTCGGCTCGCCCGGCTTGGCGCCTTTCCACAGCACGAAGTCCAGCGGGTCCTGCTTGGACTCGTCGACTTCGATCCGCGCACCGATACGCAGGTCTTCAATTTTCTTGCGCGACAGCTTGCCGTAGCCCATGAACTTGGCGACGCGGTAGTACACGTCGCCATTGCCCGGGGCGTAGGCGTAACCCTTGTCGATCAGGGTCTGGATCATGGTCTGCATGCCAGCGATGTGATCGGTGGCCCGCGGCTCCATGTCCGGCTTGAGGATGTTGAGGCGCGCCTCGTCCTCGTGCATCGCGGTGATCATGCGTTCGGTCAGCACGTCGAACGGCTCGCCGTTCTCCTTGGCCCGATTGATGATCTTGTCTTCAATATCGGTGATGTTGCGCACATACGTCAGGTTATAACCGCTAAAACGCAACCAGCGGGTCACCAGGTCAAACGCGACCATGCTGCGGCCGTGGCCAATGTGGCAGTAGTCGTACACGGTCATCCCGCAGACATACATGCGCACATTGTTGCCATCCAGCGGCTTGAACACTTCTTTGCTCTTGGTGAGCGTGTTGTAGATCGTTAGCACTTTATTTGTTTCCTTGAATCACTGGCCCCACGAATCACGCAAGGTCACGGTACGGTTGAAAACCGGAGCGCCCGGTTTCGAGTCCTTGATATCCGCGCAGAAGTAACCTTCGCGCTCGAACTGGAAACGGTCTTCCGGCTGTGCATTGCCCAGCGAGGGTTCAGCACGACAACCGGTGAGAACTTGCAGCGAGTCAGGGTTGATGTTGTCCAGGAAACTGGCGCTGTCTTCCGCCTTTTCAGGGTTCGGCGAACGGAACAGACGATCGTACAGGCGCACTTCGCACTCGATGCTGGCCGCTGCCGGCACCCAGTGCACCACGCCTTTGACCTTGCGGCCTTCAGGGTTCTTGCCCAGTGTTTCCGGATCGTAGGAGCAACGCAGTTCGACGATGTTGCCATCGGCGTCCTTGATCGCTTCATCGGCACGGATCACGTAGCTGCCGCGCAGACGCACTTCGCCGTTCGGCTCCAGGCGCTTGTAGCCTTTTGGCGGCTCTTCCATGAAGTCATCGTGGTCGATGTAGATTTCACGGGCAAACGGCAACTGGCGCACGCCCAGTTCTTCTTTCTGCGGATGACGCGGCAGTTCGAGGTTCTCGACCTGGTCTTCCGGATAATTGGTAATCACCACTTTCAACGGACGCAGCACGCACATGGCGCGCGGAGCGTTCTGGTCCAGATCCTGACGGATGCTGAACTCGAGCATGCCGAAATCGACGACGCCGTCAGAACGGTTGGTGCCGACCATGTCGCAGAAATTGCGGATCGACGCCGGCGTGTAGCCACGGCGGCGGAAGCCCGACAGCGTGGACATGCGCGGATCGTCCCAGCCGAACACGTGCTTTTCATCGACCAGTTGCTTGAGCTTGCGCTTGCTGGTGATGGTGTAGTTCAGGTTCAAACGGCTGAATTCGTACTGGCGCGGGTGCGCCGGCACTGGCAGCGCGTCGAGGAACCAGTCGTACAGCGGACGGTGGCTTTCGAACTCCAGGGTGCAGATCGAGTGGGTGATGCCTTCGATGGCGTCCGACTGACCGTGGGTGAAGTCGTAGTTGGGGTAGATGCACCACTTGTCGCCGGTCTGGTGGTGATGGGCGTGGCGGATGCGGTACATGATCGGGTCGCGCAGGTTCATGTTCGGCGAGGCCATGTCGATCTTGGCCCGCAGCACGCGTGCGCCGTCCTGGAATTCGCCGGCCTTCATGCGGGCGAACCAATCCAGGTTTTCTTCCACGGAACGGTCACGGAACGGGCTGTTCTTGCCCGGCTCGGTCAGGGAGCCGCGGTATTCCTTGGCTTGCTCCGGGCTCAGGTCATCGACGTAGGCCTTGCCGGCCTTGATCAGCTCGACGGCCCAGTCGTGCAACTGGTCGAAATACTGCGAGGCGTAGCGCACTTCACCGGACCATTCGAAGCCCAGCCATTTGATGTCGCTTTCGATCGCGTCGATGTATTCCTGGTCTTCCTTGGCCGGGTTGGTGTCGTCGAAACGCAGGTGTGTGACGCCGCCAAATTCCTGGGCCAGGCCGAAGTTCACGCAAATCGACTTGGCGTGACCGATGTGCAGGTAGCCGTTGGGCTCAGGCGGGAAACGGGTGACGATCTGCGTGTGCTTACCCGAGTCCAGGTCCGCCTGGATGATCGGGCGCAGGAAATTGACCGGCACGGCAGGGCCAGTCTTGGAATTCGAGGTAGGGTCGACAGTGGGCTTGCTCATAGGATCCTTGAACGTACGAGTGCGCGGCCGGAACTAAAGGCCTGACAAAACAAAGCCGCTATCATAGCCGATGCTGTCAAGCCGCTGACAGAGCAGGCCCTAAATCAGGTGCGTTTAATCCACCTGTTTTGAAAAACTGCCTCGAAATTAACGCCTGTCGCGCTAAACTGCGCACCTTGGTTGATACCGACCAGACCGGTTGCGGGCTCAAATGCCCCGAAACCCACGAATTTCTTGAAAGAGTGCCGATCATGACCCAAGTCAAACTGACCACCAACCACGGCGACATCGTCCTGGAACTGAACGCTGAAAAAGCACCGGTTACCGTTGCCAACTTCATCGAATACGTCAAAGCCGGCCACTACGAAAACACCGTTTTCCACCGTGTAATCGGCAACTTCATGATCCAGGGCGGCGGTTTCGAGCCAGGCATGAAAGAAAAGAAAGACAAGCGCCCAAGCATCCAGAACGAAGCCGACAACGGTCTGCCGAACGAGAAGTACAGCGTGGCCATGGCTCGCACCATGGAGCCGCATTCGGCGTCCGCCCAGTTCTTCATCAACGTGGCTGACAACAGCTTCCTGAACCACAGCGCCAAGACCACCCAGGGCTGGGGCTACGCGGTCTTCGCCAAAGTGGTTGCCGGCACTGACGTCGTGGACAAGATCAAAGGTGTTTCCACCACCATGAAATCCGGTCACCAAGACGTACCAGCAGACGACGTGATCATCGAGAAAGCCGAGATCATCGAAGCGTGATATTGCTGATTTCAGACTTGCATCTGGAAGAGGAGCGCCCGGACATTACCCGGGCGTTTCTGGATTTGCTCGCCGGACGCGCCCGCTCGGCGAGTGCGTTGTACATCTTGGGTGACTTTTTCGAGGCGTGGATTGGCGACGATGCCATGACGCCCTTTCAGCGTTCCATCTGCCAGGCCCTGCGCGATCTCAGCGACAGCGGCACGGCCATTTTTCTGATGCACGGCAATCGCGACTTCATGCTCGGCAAGGCCTTTTGCAAACAGGCCGGCTGCACGCTGTTGAAGGACCCGAGTGTCGTGCCGTTTTACGGCGAGCCGGTGCTGTTAATGCACGGCGACAGCCTCTGCACCCGCGACGTCGGCTATATGAAGCTGCGTCGCTATCTGCGTAACCCCGTCACCCTCTTCATCCTCCGCCACCTGCCCCTGAGCACCCGCCATAAACTGGCGCGCAAACTGCGTAGCGAAAGCCGGGCGCAGACGCGGATGAAGGCCAATGACATTGTCGATGTCACGCCCGAGGAAGTGCCGCGGGTCATGCAGGCGTTCGGCGTGAAAACCCTGATTCACGGGCATACCCACCGTCCCGCGATTCACAAGCTGCAGATTGGCGAACAAGCGGCCAAGCGCATTGTGCTGGGGGATTGGGATCGTCAGGGGTGGGCGTTGCAGGTGGATGAGCAAGGGTTTGCACTGGCGCCCTTCGACTTCGCCCCGCCACCGCAATTGGCAGCCCCTTCTGCCTGATCGTTCCCACGCGCAGCAAAGGAATGCAGCCCGGGACGCTCCGCGTCCCTTTCAAAACCGAACGCGGAGCGTCCGTTGAGGCATTCCCACGCAGAGCGTGGGAACGATCATCCGCGGCGTGCTTAGTGACCGCTGGCCGCAGGCCCGGCTTTCGCCGCAAACGGTGGCTTGGCCAGCCACACAATCAGCATCAACCCCATGAAACCCCACCCAAGCAACGTGAAGTAATCCACGGTGGAGAGCATGTACGCCTGGCTGGTCAGCACGTGATCGAGCTGCGCATACGCCGGGGTACTCGCCCCGCCCAGGGTGTTCAAGGCATCCCGGGTCGGTTGGTCGTAGGTAGTGATGCTTTCGCTCAAGTAAGCGTGGTGTTGATCCGCCCGACGAATCCAGATCCAGGTGGTCAACGACGCCGCAAAACTACCGCCCAAGGTCCGCAGGAAGGTCGCCAGGCCCGCGCCGTCGGCGATCTGGCTCGGCGGCAGGTCCGACATCAAAATGCTCAAGGTCGGCATAAAGAACAGCGCCACGCCAATCCCCATGAACAGTTGCACCAGGGCGATGTGCTGGAAGTCCACTTCGTTGGTGAAGCCGGCGCGCATGAAGCAACTCAGGCCAATCGCCAGGAACGCCAGCCCGGCCAGCAGGCGCAGGTCGAATTTGTGCGCGTACTTGCCGACAAACGGCGACATCAGCACCGGCAGAATCCCGATCGGCGCTACTGCCAGGCCCGCCCAGGTAGCGGTGTAGCCCATCTGGGTTTGCAGCCATTGCGGCAGGATCAGGTTGATGCCAAAGAACCCTGCGTAGCCCAGCACCAACACGATGGTGCCGATGCGGAAGTTGCGATAAGCGAACAACCGCAGGTTCACCACCGGGTGCTTGTCGGTCATTTCCCAGATGATGAACACCGCCAGGGCAATCACCGAAATCGCCGCACCAATGATGATGAAGTTCGATTCGAACCAGTCCAGGTCGTTGCCTTTATCGAGGATCACCTGCAACGCGCCGACGCCAATGATCAGCGTGATCAACCCCACGTAATCCATCGGCTGGCGACTGGTTTCCACCGGACGCGCCTTGAGCTGGGACCGCACCACCATCACCGCGAAAATCCCGATCGGCACGTTGATAAAGAAGATCCACGGCCAGCTGTAACTGTCGGTAATCCAGCCACCCAGGATCGGGCCGGCAATCGGCGCCACCACCGTGACCATCGCCAGCAACGCCAGGGCCATACCGCGCCTGGCCGGGGGGTACACCGCGATCAGCAGCGTCTGGGTCATCGGGTACAACGGGCCGGCCACCAGGCCTTGCAGCACACGGAAACCGATCAGTTCCGGCATCGAAGTCGAGATACCGCAGAGAAACGAGGCCAGCACAAACAGAATCGTCGCCCAGAGAAACAGTTTCACTTCACCGAAACGCCGACTGAGCCACCCGGTCAGCGGCAGCGCAATCGCGTTGCTCACGGCAAACGAAGTGATCACCCAGGTGCCCTGCTCCGAACTCACGCCCAGGTTGCCGGAAATCGTCGGCAAGGCCACGTTGGCGATGGTGGTGTCGAGCACTTGCATGAAAGTCGCCAGCGACAAGCCAATGGTGCTGAGCAGCAGGCTGGGCGGCGTGAAAGACGCGTTATTGCTCATCGCTAATCCTTTGAAACTTGACGTGCGCGGCGCCGTTCAACCGGCGCCGCTGAGGGATTGGCGAATCAGCGTTGCGCGGTCTTGCTGACCGCTGCGCTGTTGTCGTGGATCAACTGCGTGATCATCGCGTCGGCCTCAGCCAACTGACGGTCATAGACGTTGGTGCTGAACGACGCCTTTTGTGGTGGCTGTTGCGCCAGCACCGGGCCGCTCTGGTCGTGCAGGTTCACATCCACCTGAGTCGACAGGCCAACCCGCAATGGATGCTTGGCCAGTTCTTCGGCGTTGATATGAATCCGCACCGGCACACGCTGCACGATCTTGATCCAGTTACCGGTGGCGTTCTGCGCGGGCAGCAAGGCAAACGCACTGCCGGTGCCGGCACCGAGGCTGTCGATGGTGCCGCTGAACTTCACGTCGCTGCCGTACAGGTCGGCTTCGATGTCCACCGGTTGCCCGATGCGCATGTCACGCAGTTGGGTTTCCTTGAAGTTGGCGTCGATCCACAGTTGATCCAGCGGGATCACCGCCATCAGCGCGGTACCTGGTTGAACTCGCTGACCCAGTTGCACCGAGCGCTTGGCCACGTAACCGGTGACTGGCGCAATCAAGGTGCTGCGGGAGTTGTTCAAGTAGGCCTGACGCAATTGCGCGGCGGCGGACATCACGTCCGGGTGCGAGGAAACCACCGTGTCATCCACCAACGCGCTGGTGGTCTTGAGCTGTTGCTGAGCATTGGCCAGGGCGTTTTGCGCCGAGGTCAGGTCGTCGCGGGCGTGGGACAGTTCTTCCTGGGAAATCGCGCCGCCGGCGGCGAGGTTTTTCCGGCGGTTGAAGTTGTCCTGGGCTTTTTGCACGTTGGCCTGCTGGGCATTGACCTGGGCGCGCATGCCGTCGACGTTGCTGTACAAACCACGGACTTGGCGCACGGTGCGGGCCAGGTTGGCCTGGGCACTTTGCAAACCGACTTCGGCGTCGTTCGGGTCGAAGTTGACCAGCACCTGGCCTTCGTGGACCAGATCGCCATCATCGGCGCCGATGCTGACCACGGTGCCGGTGACCAGCGGCGTGATTTCCACCACGTTACCGTTCACATAGGCGTCGTCGGTGCTCTCGTTCCAGCGCCCGTAGAGTTCGTGATAAGCCCAGACGCCGAGGCCGGCGAGGATCACCAGGATCGCCAGCACGGTCAGCATGACTTTGCGTTTGCGTGGGTTGCTCGTGTCTTGAGCGTTTTCAGGAGCATTTGTAGTTTCGGCAGTGGCCATGACAAGTACCTTGAATTAGTTGTTCAGCTTGGCTGAAGCTGGATTGGCCGAGGCGAGGGTTTCAGCCTGGAAGCCGCCACCGAGCGCCTGCATCAGTTGGATCGACAGGTCGATCTGCTCGGCATTCAGGTTCGCCAGTTGGCGCTGGGCCTGGAGCAATTGCTGTTCGATGCTGAGCACGTCCAGGTAATTGCCGATGCCGGAACCGTAGCGCTGGACCACGGTGTTGTAAGAGTCCTGGGCAATCTCGGTGGCGTGCTGCTGGGCACCGATCTGCCGGCCGATATCGCGCAACTGGTTGATGGTGTCGCTGACATCCCCCAGCGCCTTGACCAGGCTCTTGTTGTACTGCGCCACCGCCAGGTCGTAATCGGCGTCGCGGGCATCGAGGTTGGCGCGCAGGCGGCCGCCGTCGAAGATCGGCACCGAAATGGTCGGGGCAATGTTGAAGAAGCGACTGGCCGAACCGAACATCGCGTCACCCAATAAGGATTCGGCACCGGCGGCCGCCGTCAGGTTCAAGTTGGGATAGAACTGGGTCTTGCTCGCGGCGATGTCCTTGCTCGCGGCTTCGACCCGCCAGCGTGCGGCGACCAAGTCCGGGCGACGACCGAGCAATTCCGCCGGCAGCACCGACGGCAACGCCACGGCGCTGGCCTGAAGGATTTTCGGCCGGGCGATTTCATTGCCGCGATCCGGGCCTTTACCGAGCAGCACGGCCAAGGCGATTTTCGCGCTGTTCAGGCGTTTTTCCGCATCGATCAGGCTGGCTTCGGAGCTGGCTTCCAGGCTTTCGGTTTGCTGGAACTGGTACTGGCTGTCGATCCCGGAACTCAGGCGCCGCTGGCTCAGGTCGAGCATTTGTTTGGTGCGCTTGAGGTCTTCGCTGGCCAGGTCATACACGATGTGCGCCTGGCCCAGATCGCTGTAGGCGCGGGCGACGTCGGCGGACAAGGTCAGTTGCGCGGCCTGCTGGTCGACTTCGGCAGCGCGGGCCTGGCCCAACGCGGCTTCCCAGGCGTCACGCTGACCGCCCCAGAGGTCGAAGTTGTAATTGAAACTGGCGCTGATGTTACGCACGGTGGCGTAGGCATCGCCCTGCCCGCGCGGGTCTTGATCCTTGGCCAGACGCGAGCGGCTGACACCGGCGCTGGCATCGAGGGTCGGCATGCGCGCAGCATCGGCAGCATAGGCAGCGGCGCTGGCCTGGTGCGCGCGGGCTTCGGCGATTTGCATGTCCGGGCTGTCGTGCAGGGCTTCGCGGATCAGGCCGTCGAGCTGTGGGTCGCCGAGGCTTTTCCACCAGTCGCTTTTCGGCCAGGCTGCCGGGGACAGGGTCACGCCGCTCAGGGATTGCCCGGCCTTGAGGGTTTTCGCATCGACACTTTTGCCTTCGGTGTTCAGGCCGCTGTAGCTGGCGCAACCGGCCAGGATCATCGAGACCAGCACCAGGCTCAGGCCTGTACGCAAGGTTTTACTGCTCATTTGTCACCTACCCGCAGCAAAGTGATCGAGTCACCGGCTGCCACCAAGATTTTCTTCAGGATCCGTTCCAGGGTTTGCAACTCGTCCGGGGTGATGGCGCCGGCCAGTTCGTTCATGGCATCGGCGCCGATGTCCGGCAGGCGGTCAGTCAACTGTTGGCCTTGTTCGGTCAGCACCAGTTGCACCTGTCGGCGGTCGGCTTCGGAGCGTTGGCGGGCGAGGAAACCTTTCTGTTCCAGGCGATCAAGCATGCGCGTCATCGAACCGCTGTCCAGGGACAGGTGCCGGCAGAGTTCGGCCGGGGTATCGACGCCGAACTGGGCCATGATGATCAGCACTTTGAACTGCGCGGCGGTGATGCCGTGGGGTTCCATGTGCGTGTCGATGATCCGGTCCTTGAGCAACGCGGCGCGCCCGAGCAGGAGGCCGAGATGGCAATGCTTGAATTGTTCAGGGGTGAAATGCTTCATCTGACCACCAATTAGCTGCCTAGGCAGAGAATGTATGTCGAGATGTTACTGCCTAGGCAGCGAATGTCAACGTAATAGTTAGGATGCTTTGTATTTAGCTGATAAATGGCAGACGTGCAGACGCCGCAAACACCCGTGGCGAGGGGGCTCGCCCCCGTTCGGCTGCGCAGCAGTCGTCGCTTTGATCGTTCCCACGCTCTGCGTGGGAATGCAGCCTGTGACGCTCTGCGTCACGATTCAAGAACGGAACGCGGAGCGTCCCGGGAGGCATTCCCACGCAGAGCGTGGGAACGATCAGGTGTGAGGGGTTTAGAAATCCCGTTTGTAGAAGATGTCCAGCGAACTCGCCACGCCACCGGCGGCTTCGAGATACACCTTCTTGCTCAGCTTGTAACGCAGGGCAATGGTGTTGGCCGGCTCAAACACGCCAACGCCATAGCGCAAGCTGAGCTTCTCGGAGATGTTGCCGCTGGCCACCACGCTGGTGGTGTTGCCGCTGCCCTGGGTGTCGAGCTGGAAGTCCTGAATGCCCAGGTCCTTGGCCAAACCGCTGGTCACCCCCGAACTGCCCATCAACCCTAAGCCGAGGGCGGCCTGGGCGAGCATGTTGTTGTCTTCGCCGGTGGTGCTCAACGGACGCCCGAGCACCAGATAGGACAACGCTTGCTCCTGGCTCATGGCCGGTTCGGAGAAGATCTGGGTGGTCGGCTGCTCGGCGCTGCCGCTCAGGCGAATACCGGCGATCACATCATCCGTCTGGCGAATTGCTTCGATGTCCAGGTACGGTTGATCCAGCGGCCCGGCAAACAGCAGTCGCGCACGTCGCACCGTCAGGCGCTGGCCATACGCGCGATACCGACCATCGTTGAGCCAGAGTTCGCCGCGAGTGTCCATGTTGTCGCCGATGTGCACGTGCCCTTGCAGGTTCGCGGTCAGGCCAAACCCGGCAAAGCTGAGTTTGTCCTCGCCAACCACCACATCGATGTCCATTTTCATGGCGACGGGCGGTTTGCCTGCTTCGGTCTGCGCACCGACGATGATCGTGTCGTCGGAGATTTTGACCGTCGATGGCGGCAACTCGCGCACGGTGATTTCGCCCTTGGGCACCAGCACTTTGCCGGCGATGGACAGTTCGTCGCCTTTCATCGAAATCTTCAAATCCGGTGCCACTTCGAGCTTGGCGTAAGGCTCGACGATGACCGGCAATTGCGTGCCTTTGAGCGCCAGATCCACCACCAGCGCCTGACCCCAGGCGATGTTGCCATTCAAGCTGCCCTGCCCGCTCTTGCCGCTTTTCCAGCCGCCATTCAATTGCACGGTTTCGCCGGCGATCACCGCTTTCACCTGCAAGTCTTGCAGCTCCATCGGCAATTCAGCCCCGGATACTTCGCCATCACTGAGCAGCAGATTGCCGTTGACCAGCGGCGCCAGCAGCCCGCCGGACAAGGTGCCGCTGCCATTCAAACGCCCGGTGAGCTTCTCGACCATCGGCACAAACGGCCGCGCCACCGAGAGGTCCAGACCGTTGAGGCGGAACGAGCCGGTCAGCGGTTTGTTCTTCGCCAGCGGGTTGATCTGCGCCTGCACCATCAACTCGCCGAGCTTGCCGCCAACGAAGTTGAGGTCGGTGTCGATGCGTTTTGGCGTGAGTTTGCTGGTGAGTTTCAGGGTCTGGTACGGGAAGTCCAGCCACTGATCCTTCTCTTTCATGCGCAAGGTACCGCCGCTGGCATCGATGCTGATTTGGCCGTTGGGCCCGCTGGCCGGCAGGTCCAGTTGCAGGTCGGCGTTGAGTTTGCCCTTCCAGGCAAAGTCCTTGGGCAACCACTGGGCGAGGCTGTCGATCGGGAATTGCTTGAGGTGATAACGCAGCTTCGGTTCCGGCATCAGCCGTTGGTCTTCACCGCAAAAGCTGGCCGGACCGGACATCCAGCAATGGGCGCCGAAGTTGATTTTGCCGTCGGCCAATCGCTCAAGCTTGGCCGGGCCTTGCAGCTTCCAGTCCTGGCCGCCGGCCTGGATATCGCCGCTGGCCAGGCGTCCGCGCCAGTTACCCTTGTCCAGCGCGCCGTCGAGGCCGAGGGCCAGTTTCAACTGGGGGCCTTGCAGGTCGAGGCTGAGTTTCTGGTTCTTGATATCGCCTTGGCCGCTGGCGGTCAGCGTCCCGAGCGAAGTTTCACCCGCCTGAATGCCGCTGCCCTTGAGGTCGATCTTCGCCCGTTGGGCACTGTCGAGGGTGGCGTCGAGGTTCAGGCTTTGCAGGCGATTGTCTTCGAAGGCCAGTTGCGAACCTTGCAGGCCGAGCTTGCCTTGAGGTGCCTTGAGTGTGCCGGCGACATCGACCCGGCCGTTGAGCTGACCGCGCAATTGCGGCCAGAGCTGAGCCAGGCGCGGCAGCTTGATATCGATCTGCCCGGCGAGTTTCTGTTGCAGGCTGCCATTGCCGTTGATGCTGTTGTCACCGAGGCGAATCTGCAGTGCATTGAGGTTCCACTGCTCGCCGGCGCCATCGGCCTTGGCCTGGATCACCGCCGGTTGGCCGCGCAGTTTGCCTTTCAAATCGAGGTCAGCGCTCAGGCTGAGTTGTTCATTCTTCATCTCGCCTTTGCTGCGCAACGGCCCGGCCAACGTGCCCGGCAATTCCGCCATCCAGTACGCCGGGTTGATCGCCGACAGGTCCAGCGCCGTGTCCCAGGCAATGCCATCGGCAAATTGCAGGTTCAGGTGCCCTTCGGCCCTGCCCTGCCCGGCTTCGAGCTGGAACTGTTGCAGGTAGATTTTCGTCAGGTCGCCGGCAAACGGGCTGCTCATCGTAAACGCCCCGGCCGGGCCATCCAGTGCGGCGTTGAAGTTGCCCAGGTATTGGCCGTCGGTGTAGGAGACTTCGCCGTTGAAGCTGCGCAACGCGACTTGCGGCTCGTCGATCAGCGGATAGAGGCGATGCCACGGGAAGTCCAGCCAGTCGATTTTCGCTTGCGCGGTAAGCCCTTTGCTCCAGTCGAGGTTGCCCGTGAGCTTGAGACTTTGCTTGTCGTTGGCGGTCAGGTCGAGCCCGGCAATCTGCGCGCCCTTGGCGTCGACCTTGCCTTGCAGCATCAGCGCGACCGGGCCTTGTTCGGCGGGCAGCGTGGCTTTGCCGAGCAGTTGATAACCGTTTTTCAGGTCACCGACCCCGGTGAGTTCCAGTTGATTGAGTTGCAAGGTGTCCGGCAGATCGGCGGCGGGTTTGAAGCCGTCGGCGGTGATTCGCACCTTGGCTGGCAGGTTTTCCACCAGTGGTTGCAGTTCGCCGGTCAATTGCCCGTCCAGATAACCGCTGCTGTCAGCTTTCAGGTTCAGGGTTTTCAGCAGGTCGCCGTCGACTTTAAGCGCCAGGGTCCAGGGCGCGGGGGTGGCCAGGGTCAGTTTGCCTTCAGCGCTCAACGGCCAGTTACCGCCGGGTTGCAGCGAACCGGAGAGGTTCAGGCTCAGGTCGTCGCGCTGCAATTGCACCGAGTCGATCTGCATGCCCTTTTCGGTCCAGTGCGCCGCCAGTTGCAAGCCCCGCAGTTCTTCGCTGCCGTTGAACAGCAGGCTGCCAACCTTGACGTCGCCCAGTTCAATCGCCAGCGGCAGTTTCAAATCCGGAAGCGTGATCGGGCCGCTGCTTTCTTCCTCGGCGCCCGGCGGGAATTGCAGGCTGACCTGATCGGCCTGCAATTGCTCGATGCACAAGGTCATGCGCGTCAGGCACAGCGGCGACCAGGCGAAAATCACCTGCTTCAGCTCAACCCGGCTGCTGTCCTGCTGCCACAGCAGATGATCGGCGCTCCACTGCCCGCCCAAGCGGCCCTGGAAATTCTCCACGGTCAAACCCGGCACAAAACCCAGTGCCCAGCGACTGCCGGTCGCCGTGCCGAGCACCGTGGCGATGGCCAACACGATCAGCATCAGCAGCGCCAGGAGCGCGGCCAACGATATTTTCAAACCACGCTTCACAACTCAGGCCCCATGGAAAAGTGCAGTCGAATGCCGCCGTCGTCGTCCATCGCGTGGGCCAGGTCGAGGCGGATCGGCCCCACCGGCGAGACCCAGCGCACGCCGATACCGACACCGGTCTTGAGGTTCGGCAATTCGAGTGTGTTGAAGGAGTTGCCCTGGTCGATGAACGTCGCGACCCGCCATTTTTCGGCGATGGAATATTGATACTCGACGCTGCCGGCAATCATGTAACGACCACCAATGCGGTCGCCCTCGGAGTTTTCCGGGGACAGGCTTTGATAGTCGTAGCCGCGCACGCTCTGGTCGCCACCGGCGAAAAAGCGCAACGACGGCGGCACCGATTTGTAGCCGTTGGTGGCGCTGCCGCCGACCTGAACTCGCCCGAGGAATCGGTGTTTGTCGAACACCGTGGTCAAGCCTTTGACCAGCGCGGTGCCGTACAGCAGGTTGGTGTCCGAGCCCAGCCCTTCCTTGGCGACTTTGGTTTCGAAAGTCAGGCGATAGCCGTTGTGCGGGTCGATGCGGTTGTCGCTTTTCAGATAGGAATAGCTGACGCCCGGCATCAGCAAGGTGCTCAGGCCCGAGTCATCGCCGAGGGTGTATTCCTCGCGCTGCCATTTGAGCGACACCACCCGTTGCCAGCCGCTGGGCAACTTGCTGTGCCACTCGGGGCCGAGGGTCAGCAGCTTGCTCAGGCTGTCGGTGTCGGCGATTTCTTCATATTGATAACCGGCGGCCCAGCGCAGTTTGTCGGTGAGCGGTGGGTCCAGGGGAATGTCGTAGAACACCCCGACGTTCTGCCGTGGCGCCGACAGTTCGGCTTCCCAGCCATAGCTGTCGCCCTGGGGGTTGACCCAGTGCCGGGTCCAGTTGGCCTTGATGCGTGGGCCGACGTCGGTGGAGTAACCCAGACCGAGGCCCATGGTGCGCGGCTTGCGGGTGTCGAGTTTGACCGCCACCGGGATCACATCGTCCTTGGACGCCGTCGGTGCTGCGTCCACCCGCACGCCTTCGAAATAGCCGCTCGATTGCAGGGCCTGGTTGAGTTCGGCGATCAGTTCGGAGTCATAGGGCGCGCCAGCCTTGAATGGGACCATGCGTTGCAGCAGGTCTTCGTCGAACGGCGTGTCGCCTTCGAACGTGACTTTGCCCAGGGCGTAGCGCGGGCCGCTGTCGTAGATCAGCTCGACGTCGGCCACACCGGCACGCGGGTCCACCAATAGTTTCTGGCTGGTGAAGCGGCCGCTGAAAAAGCCGAAGCGCGAGGCCTGGTTCTGGATCAGGCGCTTGGCGTCTTCGTAGTGGCCATGGTTGAGCACCGCGCCCGGCTTGAGCAGCTCCGGGGGTGGTGCACGAAAGGATTTGAGCGAGGCGGCCGGCCCGTCGATGCGCACGGTAACGTTGCGCAAATGGATCGGTTCGCCGGGATCGATGTTCAGGGTCAGGCGCGGCTTCTCGCCGCCCTTCACTTCGCTGTCGATCTGCGGCTGGTAATAGCCCAAGGCCTGGGCGGCCTTGCGCGCCTGTTCCTCGGCGCCGCGACTGAAGCGCAGCAAAGCTTCTTCGTCACGATCGCCGAGGCTGCCGATATAGCCCTCTATATTGGCTTTCAGTTCATCGTTGGACGGTTTGATCCGCACCGCCAATTCACTTTGCGCCAGCGCCGTGCAGCTGGATAACAGCATGAGCACGCCACTGGTAAATCTTCCTGGAAACTTCATAGGCGCGGATGCTATCACGAGCTTGGGAGCGTGATAGAGCCTGGGGTACCGGGAAAGTTCTACCGTTAAGCCGTTGCTGTTTGTAACACCTGGGGATTGGCGTGAAAAAACACGTGCTCGCGGATCGGTCCTACCGCTACTTCGCCGATTTCCTCATAGCCCTGACGCTTATAGAACTCCAGATAGCGAGGATTCCCAGTGTCGAGGATCACACCTTGAGAGTTTTCATCCACGGCGCACCAGTTGTGGACGGCTTGCAGCAGTTGTTCGCCGAAGTGTTTGCCCTGGAATTGCGGGTGAATCCCCAGCAATGGCAGCATGTGCACCGCATCGGATGGCGCGCAGGCGCTGACGGCTTCGTGGTATTCGAGGTAGCGTCGGGTGCAGCGAAAACCGGTGCTGAGCACCATGCGCAGGCGCCAGGCCCAGCTTTCGGTGATGCCCAGGCGACGTTGCGGCGGCGCGATCAGGGCGATGCCGATCAAGCGGTCATTGACCAGCAGGCCGATGGCGGGCAGATCCTGGAGGAAATGCTGTTTGACCAGTTCGCGCACGGTGGCACGTACGCGCTGTTCGTAGCCGGGGCGCTCGGCTTCGAACAGGTAGCCGAAGGTCGGCTCATGCCGGTAAGCCTGGTACAGCAAGGAGCGCGCTTCGCGGGAGTAGCCGCTGTCGAGCATGTGGATATCGGCAATGGCGGTCGAGGTTTCAGGCATATCGGTAAATCTCCCCGGGGCACCGTTCAAATGACGGCACTCTTCTGGTTACGAGCCTATAGCGCTGCCACAGTTCCTTGCTGATCCGAATCAGTGTTGCGGCGTGGAGCCGGCCCGCTCCCACACAGGTATAGACCATAACCTGCCGCCAAACACGAATCCCCTTACCCCAACACTGGCCCCAGTCCTACATGTCAGCTAGCATCGCCCTTTTGCCAGGACTGCCGACCATGAAGATCGTCTCCTTCAACATCAACGGGCTGCGCGCTCGCCCGCATCAGCTGGCGGCGCTGATTGAAAAGCATCAACCGGACGTCATCGGCCTGCAGGAAACCAAGGTCCACGACGACCAATTCCCGCTGGCCGAGGTTCAGGCCTTGGGCTACCACGTGTATTTCCACGGGCAAAAGGGCCATTACGGCGTCGCCCTGCTCTCGCGCCAGGAACCGATTGCCCTGCATAAAGGTTTCGCCACCGATGAAGAAGACGCGCAGCGGCGCTTCATCTGGGGCACGTTCGCCGACGCCAATGGCGTGCCGGTGACGATCATGAACGGCTATTTCCCCCAGGGCGAAAGCCGCGACCACCCGACCAAGTTCCCGGCCAAGCAACGTTTCTACAACGATTTGCAGCACCTGCTGGAAAGCCAGTTCACGAATGAACAGCCGCTGGTGGTGATGGGCGACGTGAACATTTCCCCGGAAGACTGCGACATTGGCATCGGCCCGGACAACATGAAACGCTGGCTGAAAACCGGCAAGTGCAGCTTCCTGCCGGAAGAACGCGAGTGGATGGCGCGCCTGAAGAATTGGGGCCTGGTGGACAGCTTCCGCCACCTGAACCCGGACGTGTCCGACCGTTTCAGTTGGTTCGACTACCGCAGCCGCGGGTTTGAAGACGAGCCAAAACGCGGGTTGCGGATCGACGTGATCATGGCGTCCCACGGGTTGATGCCGCGGGTGAAGGATGCGGGGGTGGATTACGATCTGCGGGCGATGGAAAAACCTTCGGATCATGCGCCGATCTGGCTTGAATTGAGCTGATCCGGTTCGACTGATCGCTCACACGCTCTGCGTCACATTCAACAGCGGAACGCGGAGCGTCCCCGGATGCATTCCCACGCAGAGCGTGGGAACGATCAGTGTCATCTTTCGGAAACCTTACTGACTTATTCTCCCGGCACTTCCTTTGGCTTATTAAGGTGCCGGCATGACGCTGCGCGTAATGTTCCTGTTAATGGTGTGTCTCAGCGTGCCGTTAACGGCCACCGCCAGTGAGTTGCCGACGCCCGACCACGGCCCGGTGCTACGCATCCAGGGCTCCAACACCATTGGCGCAGACCTGGGCCCGGCGCTGGTCGAAGGGCTGATGCAGGAACAAGGCCTGCTCAAGGTGCACAGCGAAACCCCGGACAAGGCCAACGAACAAAGGATCGTCGGGCAAACGGCCCAGGGTCGCCGGGTGGTGATCGAAGTCGCGGCCCACGGTTCCAGCACCGGTTTTACCGCCCTGAAAAACGCTTCCGCCGACCTGGCCGCCTCGTCCCGGCCGATCAAAGACAGCGAACTGGCAGACCTCAAATCCCTGGGCGACCTGAAAAGCCCCAGCGCCGAGCAAGTCATCGCCATCGATGGCCTGGCAATCATCCTGCACCCGCAAAACCCGCTGAATCAGCTCAACACCGAACAACTGGCGCGCATCTTCAGTGGCGAGGCCAGCACGTGGGAAGAACTCGGCGGTATCGGTGGGACGATTCATCTGTATGCGCGGGATGATCAGTCGGGCACCTACGACACGTTCAAGGAACTGGTCCTCAGCCGGCGTGGGAAAAGTCTGAGCAGCGCGGCGAAACGTTTCGAGTCCAGCGAGCAACTGTCCGATGCGGTCAGCCTCGATCCGCAAGGTATCGGTTTTATCGGCCTGCCCTACGTGCGCCAGGCCAAAGCCGTGGCCATCGTCGATGGGCAATCCCAGGCGATGTTGCCACTCAACAGTTTGATTGCCACCGAGGACTATCCGCTGTCCCGGCGACTGTTCTTTTACCTGCCACCGAACGGGAAAAATCCCTGGGCCGAGGCGCTGGTGGCGTTCGCGCAAAGCAGCAAGGGCCAGGCGATTGTCGCGGCCAACGGGTTTATCGCCCAGACCGTGCAAGCCATGGCGGTCACGCCCAATGCTCTGATGCCCGAGGGTTATCAGGCTATTAGCCGGCATGCCCAGCGTTTGACGGTGAATTTTCGCTTCGAAGAAGGCAGCGCGAGCCTGGATAACAAGGCTCGGCAGGATCTGTCGCGGGTGCTCGACTATATAAAGCAGCACGACAAGAGCAACCGCGAGGTAACGCTGGTGGGGTTTGGCGATGCCAAGAGCGACTCGGCGCGGGCCGACCTGCTGTCGAAACTGCGGGCCATGGCTGTGCGGCGGGAACTGGTGAAAAGCGGCGTGGTGTTTCGCGAGATTCGCGGCTTTGGCGCCGAGATGCCGGTGGCGGCCAATAGCGCGGATGAGGGGCGAATCAAGAATCGGCGGGTTGAGGTTTGGGTGTATTGAAGCAGCGTGCGAACAAATGTGGCGAGGGGGCTTGCCCCCGTTCGGCTGCGCAGCAGTCGTAAACCAAACACCACGTTCATTCAGCAAAAACGCGGTAACCGGTTTTAGGACCGCTTCGCGGTCCAACGGGGGCAAGCCCCCTCGCCACAGTCAGTGGTCATCACAGACTCTGCAGAGTTAATGCCCGCTACGCATCATCTCCTTCGGCACATATTTACCAATCTCGAACTTGCCAATCGCCGCACGGTGCACTTCGTCCGGGCCGTCGGCCAGGCGCAGGGTGCGTTGCATGGCGTACATGTAGGCCAGCGGGAAGTCGTTGGACACCCCGGCCCCGCCATGGATCTGGATCGCCCGGTCGATCACTCGCAGAGCGACGTTCGGTGCGACAACCTTGATCTGGGCAATTTCGCTCTTGGCGATTTTGTTGCCCACGGTGTCCATCATGTACGCCGCTTTCAACGTCAGCAGCCGCGCCATGTCGATTTCCATCCGCGAGTCGGCAATCTTATCGATGTTGCCGCCCAGTCGTGCCAGCGGTTTGCCGAATGCGGTACGGCTGACCGCACGCTTGCACATCAACTCCAATGCGCGCTCGGCCATGCCGATGGAACGCATGCAGTGGTGAATCCGGCCAGGGCCAAGGCGACCCTGGGCGATTTCGAAGCCACGTCCTTCGCCCAGCAGGACGTTTTCGTACGGCACCCGTACATTTTCAAACAGCACTTCGGCGTGACCGTGGGGTGCGTCGTCGTAGCCGAACACCGGCAGCGGTCGCACGATCTTCACGCCCGGTGTGTCCACCGGCACCAGAATCATTGAGTGCTGGGCGTGGCGCGGCGCATCGGGGTCGCTCAGGCCCATGAAGATCAGGATCTTGCAGCGTGGATCGCAGGCGCCCGAGGTCCACCATTTCTTGCCGTTGATCACCCATTCGTCGCCATCACGCACGGCGCGGGCGGCCATGTTGGTGGCGTCGGACGAGGCCACGTCCGGCTCGGTCATGGCGAACGCCGAGCGGATTTCGCCCCGCAGCAGCGGTTCGAGGTAACGCTGCTTCTGTTCTTCGTTGGCGTAACGCACCAGCACTTCCATGTTGCCGGTGTCCGGCGCCGAGCAGTTGAACGGCTCGGGACCGAGCAGCGAGCGGCCCATGATTTCGGCCAATGGTGCGTATTCGAGGTTGGTCAGGCCGGCGCCGAGTTCGGATTCCGGCAGAAACAGGTTCCACAAGCCTTCGGCCTTGGCCTTGAGTTTGAGCTCTTCCATGATCGCCGTCGGCTGCCAGCGATCGCCTTCGGCGACCTGACGCTCGAACACGGCTTCAGCGGGATAAACGTAGGTGTCCATGAACGCGGTCACGCGCTCACGCAGTTCTTGCACCTTGGGCGAATAAGCGAAATCCATGGGCAGCTACCTTCTTTTGGGAGGTTGTTCAGGGCATGCAATCGATGCTAGAACAGCGTTGATAATTTACCTAGCCTATTCTCGGCGTGTATTAACATTCATCACCGATATATGATCGGGTGATTGAGAACCAACAAGAAGAGTGCAGCGCAATGAATCTGAGCAAGGTCGACCTCAACCTTTTCATCGTCTTCGACGCGATCTACACCGAAGCCAACCTGACCCGCGCCGGGCAGATTGTCGGCATTACCCAGCCTGCGGTTTCCAACGCCCTGGCCCGCCTGCGCGAGACCTTTAACGACCCGTTGTTCGTGCGCACCGCCCAGGGCATGGTGCCCACGCCCATGGCGCAGAACATCATCGGCCCGGTACGCAATGCGCTCTCATTGCTGCGGGTGTCGGTACAGGAAAGCCGCATTTTCAACCCGCTGCAAGCGGTCAAGACCTACCGCATCAGCATGACCGACCTCACCGAAGCGGTGATCCTGCCGCCGCTGTTCCAGCGCCTGCGGCGCCTGGCGCCGGCGGTGATCATCGAGAGCTTCCTGTCCAAGCGCCGCGAGACCACCAAGGAACTGGCGGCCGGTCGCCTGGATTTCGCGGTGGATGCGCCGCTCAACACCGACCCGCAAGTGCGCCACGTCAAGTTGATGGAAGACCGTTACGTGTGCGCCATGCGCAAGGGCCATCCACTGGCGGGCAAAGAGAAATTCAGCCTCGATGATTACCTGTCCCTGACCCACATCCACATTTCCAGCCGTCGCAGTGGCTTGGGGCATGTCGACCTGGCGCTGGGGAAGATGGGGATTCAGCGCAAGATCGCCCTGCGTTCCCAGCATTATTTGATGGCGTCCCAGGTGTTGCAGCAGACCGACATGGTCATGACCGTGCCGGAACGTTTTGCCCGTCGGCATGACCTGCACGCGTTCAACCTGCCGGTCAATGATGTGCCGCCAGTGGAAACGCACTTGTATTGGCACGAAAGCACTGACCAGGACCCGGCCAACCGCTGGATGCGCGAGCAGATGATCGAGTTGTGCCAGCAGGTGACGGCGCATGAGAAGAAGCTCGATAAAGCGTAGGACGTTGGACCGCGTTATCGTTCTTCGCGGGCAAGCCTTGCTCCTACAGGATTTGAGTTGTACCCAAATGTCGTGAACGACATCAAACCTGTAGGAGCGAGGCTTGCCCGCGAAGAGGCCCGCAAGAACACTGAAAACCCCTGCCCCTTGACGTAAACGTCAACCTGACATTAGCTTAGCGCCATGACCTTTTTCGAGCGCGCCCATGAGCAGCCAGACCTACAGCATTTCCGACCTCGCCCGCGAGCTCGACATCACCACCCGGGCCATCCGCTTTTATGAAGAGCAAGGCCTGCTCAGCCCCGAGCGCCGTGGCCAGGAACGCATCTACTCGCCCCGGGACAAGGTCAGCCTCAAGCTCATCCTGCGGGGCAAACGCATCGGCTTTTCCCTGGCCGAATGCCGCGAACTGATCGAACTCTACGACCCCACCGGCGGCAACCAGAAACAACTGCAAACCATGCTGACCAAGATCGCCGAACGCCGTGACCAACTGGAGCAGCAGATGCTCGACATCGAGCAGATGAAGCTGGAACTGGACACCGCGCAAGAGCGCTGCACCCAGGCGCTGGAACAGACGATCAAAAGCCAGCAACCGGTTCAATAAACACTGACGCGTTGATCGCTCCCACGCTCCGCGTGTGATGCAGCCCGGGACGCTCCGCGTTCCTACCGAAGCGGACGCAGAGCGTCCATTGAGGCATTCCTACGCAGAGCGTGGGAACGATCTCTAACAGACAGGTGAATTGTTATGCCCCTCCCCACCCACGTACGCTTGATCGAAGTCGGCCCCCGCGACGGTCTGCAAAACGAAGCCCAGCCCATCAGCGTTGCGGACAAGGTGCGGCTGGTCGACGCCTTGAGCGCCGCCGGCCTGGGCTATATCGAAGTCGGCAGTTTCGTCTCGCCCAAGTGGGTGCCGCAAATGGCCGGCTCCGCCGAGGTCTTCGCACAGATCCAGCGCAAGCCCGGCGTGACCTACGGTGCATTGGCGCCAAATCTGCGCGGGTTTGAAGACGCCCTCGCCGCCGGGGTCAAGGAAGTCGCGGTGTTTGCCGCCGCCTCCGAGGCGTTTTCCCAGCGCAACATCAACTGCTCGATCAGCGAAAGCCTGGCGCGTTTCCTGCCGATCATGGACGCGGCCAAGCAACACGGCGTGAGCGTGCGTGGTTACGTGTCCTGTGTGCTGGGTTGTCCTTATGAAGGTCACGTTGCGCCGGAGCAAGTCGCCCTGGTTGCCCGCGAGTTGTATGCCATGGGCTGCTACGAGGTGTCCCTGGGCGACACCATCGGCACCGGCACCGCTGGCGCGACCCGGACAATGTTCGAAGTGGTGTCGAAAGAGGTGCCGCGAGACAAACTGGCCGGGCATTTCCACGACACCTATGGCCAGGCCATGGCCAATATCTACGCCAGCCTGTTGGAAGGCATCGCGGTGTTCGACAGCTCTATCGCCGGCCTCGGCGGCTGCCCGTACGCCAAGGGCGCCAGCGGTAACGTCGCCACCGAAGACGTGGTGTACCTGCTCAATGGCCTGGGGATTCAGACCGGTATCGACCTGGACGCCTTGATTCTGGCGGGCCAACAGATTTGCACTGTGCTGGGGCGAGCCACCGGTTCCCGCGTGGCCAAGGCGCGCAGTGCCCAGTAACGGCGTGGATGTGTCCGGGTGTTACCGCACTGTCTGAAGTGCGGGCACAAAACGAGTAACACGGAAACAAATTGTCGAATCTGAGCCGAGCGAAAAATCCTACTAAATCTCAACTCGTTGATTTTAAAGGACTTTACAAAGTTGGCACGGCTCCTGCTATCTCTATGGCATAACAAGAATAAAAAGCAGCAAACCAATAAAAATAAGACGTAACGACTCTGACATAACAAGAACAACACGGCAGAGACGCAGCTAACAGATTTTTTTGGAGAAGGTGTGCTTTTCAGGGTGCTTTTCGGAGTAACCCGCAACCGGGCAGAGAACAATAAAACTACCTTCAGGTAGCTCCCGAACTGGTTGGATCGCTTGGCGAAAAAGTAGATCAGCGCTCAAAAAAATACGTTTGCTCTTGACCCCGGATGGGGGTCGACTAAAACAGCGGTAAAGGGCCACGGTTGCCAAAAACAACAACAGACCGCCCCTCAATAATAAAAAAAGAGCACGCGCAACGAAAAATTAAAGGGGAGCTTCGGCTCCCCTTTGTGCTTTCTGGCGTTTACCCCCCGCCTACATTCCTGCTGCCCCCGGTTTGCCGTTATTCTCTGGTCTTTTTCCGGGAAGACCGACGCTTATGGACATGTTCCAGGCCATGCAGATCTACACCCAGGTAGTCGACACCGGCAGTTTCAAGAATGCCGCCGACGCCTTGCAACTGCATCGCCCAGCCATTACCAAAGCCATCCAGCATCTGGAAAAGACCCTCGAAGTGCGCCTGCTTAACCGCACCACGCGCAAAATCAGCATGACCGCCGAAGGCGAACGCTTCTATGAACAGTGTTCGAAAATCCTCGGCGACGTCGCCTCGACCCTGGCCACGTTTTCCCACGACGCCGAGAGCCCGAAAGGCAAACTGCGCCTGGACCTGCCGGTAACACTGGCCAAGGAAGTGATCATCCCCGCCCTGCCGGCCTTTCGCGCGCGTTACCCGGATATAGAGCTGGTGGTGGGCTGCGGGGATCAGGCGGTGGACATGATCAATGAAGGCATCGACTGCGTGGTGCGCCTGGGCGAGCTGTCGGATTCGAGCAGCATTGCCTGGCGTATCGGTGCCGTGCCGATGTTGACCTGCGCGTCCCCGGCCTACCTGGCCCGGGAAGGCATGCCCACCCAGCTGTCGGACCTGAACCGGCATCTAGCGGTGAATTACTTTTCCGGGCCCACGCGAAAGATCATGGACTGGCAATTTTGCATTGATGGCGAAACGGTGCTTATCCGTTTGAAAAGCGGGATTCAGGTCAATGATTCCGAGGCTTTTCTCGCCTGCGGCCTGGCGGGATTGGGCTTGGTGCACGGCTCTGATATTCCTTGTAGGAGCGAAGCTTGCCCGCGAAGGCGTCATGTCAGCCAACATCAATGTTGAATGGCACGACGCCTTCGCGGGCAAGCCTTGCTCCTACAGGGTTGGTGTTTAGCCGTTGGTTTCGCGTAGCTCTTCGATACTGATCTCGCGCATCCGAAACTTCTGGATCTTGCCCGTCACCGTCATCGGAAACTCTTCCACAAACTTGAAATACCGCGGCGTCTTGAAGTGCGCAATGCGCGACTTGCACCAGGTTTTCAGCTCGTCTTCGGTGGCGCTGTGGCCCGGATGAAACTTGATCCAGGCCACGATTTCTTCGCCGTAACGCGAGCAGGGAATGCCGATCACTTGCACATCCGCCACCGCCGGGTGGGTAAAGAAGAACTCTTCCAGCTCTCGCGGGTAAACGTTTTCGCCGCCACGGATGATCATGTCCTTGTTGCGCCCGGCGATGCACACGTAGCCTTCGTCATTCATGCTCGCCAGGTCGCCAGTGTGCATCCAGCCGGCCTGATCGATGGCTTCTGCTGTGCCCTGCGGGTTGTTCCAGTAACCGAGCATCACGCTGTAGCCCCGGGTGCACAGCTCGCCAATCGTGCCGCGCGGCACCAGGTTGCCGGCCTCGTCGATGATTTTGCTTTCCAGTTGCGGCTGGGTGCGGCCGACGGTGGTGACGCGCAGTTCCAGTTCGTCTGACGGACCGGTCTGCAAAGACACGGGGCTGGTTTCCGTCATGCCGTAGGCGATTTGCACTTCGCTCATGTGCATTTCATTGATGACCCGGCGCATCACTTCGATCGGGCACGTCGCCCCGGCCATGATCCCGGTGCGCAAGGTCGACAGATCGAATTGCGCGCGTTGCGGATGATCGAGCATGGCGATGAACATGGTCGGCACACCGTAAAGCGCGGTGGCCTTCTCTTCGGCGACGGTGGTCAGGGTCAGCAATGGATCGAAGGCGTCGTTGGGGTAAATCATCGTGCTGCCGTGGGTGATGCAGCCGAGGTTGCCCATGACCATGCCGAAGCAGTGATACAGCGGCACCGGGATCACCAGCCGATCATCGGCGCTCAGACCCAGGCTTTCGCCGACCATGTAACCGTTGTTGAGAATGTTGTAGTGGCTGAGGGTCGCGCCTTTGGGGAAACCGGTGGTGCCGGAGGTGTACTGGATGTTCACCGGTTGGTCGAAATGCAGGCTGCGTTGGCGTTCGTGCAGCTGCTCGACCGAGACGCTGGCCGCCAGATCGGCGAGTTGCGACCACGGCAGGAAACCCGAAGGTGGCTGGGCGTCCAGGCTGATGACGCCGCGCAGGTCCGGCAATCGTTCACTTTGAAGTTGACCGATGGATTGCTCTGCCAGCTCTGGCGCAAGGCCTTGCAGCATCCCGTGATAGTCGGAGGTCTTGAAGGCCCCGGCGCAGACCAGCCATTGGCAGCCGGACTGCTTCAGTACGTATTCGAGTTCGGAACTGCGATAGGCCGGGTTGATGTTGACCAGGATCACACCGATTTTCGCGCTGGCGAACTGGCTGATGCACCACTGCGCACAATTCGGCGCCCAAATGCCGAGGCGGTCGCCGGTCTGCAAACCCAGCGCCAGCAGTGCCCGGGCGTGCAGGTCCACGGTTTCGGCCAGTTGCTGCCAGGTGTAGCGCAGCTGTTGATGACGCACGACCAGCGCCTCCCCGTCCGGGTATTGCGCGACCGTGTGATCGAACTTTTCACCGATGGTCATCGCCAGCAAGGCTTTGTCCTGGGAACCACGGGTGTAGCTGCGCTGCGGGTTTGCACTGGGTTGATCCATGACGACCCCTATTGTCTTTATTGTAGGAGCATGGCTTGCCTGCGATAGGAGCACTGCGGAGTCACTGTAGGACCGCGTTATCGTTCTTCGCGAGCAAGCTTTGCGCCTACAGAGTCGCTCAAGTTGACGTTAACGTAAAGGGTGATTGACAGCCATTCGTCACAGGCTTACGTTAACGTAAAGGTGAGAGCTGAATCACTGCCCTCCCCACCCTACAAAAAAGCCAAAAGGTGACCCATGAGCTACCCATCCCTGAACTTTGCCCTCGGTGAAACCATCGACATGCTGCGCGATCAGGTTCAGTCCTTCGTCGCCAAGGAGATCGCCCCGCGCGCGGCCCAGATCGACATCGACAACCTGTTCCCTGCGGACCTGTGGCGCAAATTCGGTGACATGGGCCTGCTCGGCGTCACCGTGCCGGAAGAGTACGGCGGCGCTGGCCTGGGTTACCTGGCCCACGTAGTGATCATGGAAGAAATCAGCCGTGGCTCGGCGTCGGTGGCGTTGTCCTACGGCGCCCATTCCAACCTCTGTGTGAACCAGATCAACCGCAACGGCAACCACGAACAGAAAACCAAATACCTGCCCAAACTGATCAGCGGCGAGCACATCGGCGCCCTGGCCATGAGCGAACCGAATGCCGGTTCCGACGTGGTTTCGATGAAACTGCGCGCCGACAAACGCGGCGACAAGTACGTGCTCAACGGCAGCAAAACCTGGATCACCAACGGCCCCGACGCCAACACCTACGTGATCTACGCCAAGACCGACCTGGAAAAAGGCCCCCACGGCATCACCGCTTTCATCGTTGAACGTGATTCAAAAGGCTTCAGCCGCAGCAACAAGTTCGACAAGCTCGGCATGCGCGGCTCCAACACTTGCGAGCTGTTCTTCGACGACGTCGAAGTGCCGGAAGAAAACATCCTCGGCGTGCTCAACGGCGGCGTGAAAGTGTTGATGAGCGGCCTCGACTACGAGCGTGTCGTGCTCTCCGGCGGCCCGACCGGGATCATGCAGTCGTGCATGGACCTGATCGTGCCGTACATCCACGACCGCAAGCAGTTTGGCCAAAGCATCGGCGAGTTCCAGCTGATCCAGGGCAAAGTCGCCGACATGTACACCCAACTCAACGCCAGCCGCGCTTACCTCTACGCGGTGGCCCAGGCCTGCGAGCGCGGCGAAACCACGCGCAAGGACGCCGCGGGCGTGATCCTCTACAGCGCCGAACGCGCCACGCAAATGGCCCTCGACGCGATCCAGATTCTCGGCGGCAACGGCTACATCAATGAATTCCCGGCGGGTCGTCTGCTGCGTGACGCCAAGCTGTACGAAATCGGCGCCGGCACCAGTGAGATCCGTCGCATGCTGATCGGTCGCGAACTGTTCAACGAAACGAAATAAATTTCGTTAGCGGCAAGCGGCAAGTTTCAAGCTGCAAGAGAACCGCACTCTTGCTTCAACTTGTAGCTTGTAGCTTGCAACTCGAAGCTGCTACGGAGTAGCCCCATGATCCTGCATACCCAGCTCAACCCCCGTTCGGCGGAGTTCGCCGCCAACAGCGCGGCGATGCTCACTCAAGTCGACGCCCTGCACACCCTGCTCGCCCAAGTGCAGCAAGGTGGCGGCCCGAAGGCGCAAGAACGCCACACCTCGCGAGGCAAATTGCTGCCCCGTGAGCGGATCAACCGCCTGCTCGATCCGGGCTCGCCGTTCCTGGAAATCAGCCAACTCGCGGCCTACGGCGTGTACGGCGAAGACGTGCCGGCGGCGGGCGTGATTGCCGGGATCGGCCGGGTCGAAGGCGTCGAATGCATGATCGTTGCCAACGACGCCACGGTGAAAGGCGGCTCGTATTACCCGCTGACCGTGAAAAAACACCTGCGCGCCCAGACCATCGCCCAGCAAAACCGCTTGCCGTGCATCTATCTGGTGGACTCCGGCGGCGCCAACCTGCCGCGTCAGGATGAAGTGTTCCCGGACCGCGAGCACTTCGGGCGGATCTTCTTCAACCAGGCGAACATGAGCGCGATGGGTATTCCGCAGATTGCCGTGGTCATGGGTTCATGCACCGCTGGCGGCGCGTATGTGCCGGCGATGGCTGACGAAGCGATCATGGTGCGCAACCAGGCGACGATTTTCCTCGCCGGCCCGCCGCTGGTGAAAGCCGCGACCGGCGAAGTGGTCAGCGCCGAAGACCTGGGGGGGGCCGATGTGCACTGCAAGGTGTCCGGGGTGGCCGACCATTACGCCGAGAGCGATGAACACGCCTTGGCCATTGCCCGACGCAGCATCGCCAACCTCAACTGGCGCAAGCTCGGCGAGTTGCAACAACGTGCGCCGATCGCGCCGCTGTACGGCAGCGATGAGTTGTATGGCGTGGTCTCGGCGGACGCCAAGCAGCCGTTCGACGTGCGCGAAGTGATTGCGCGATTGGTCGACGGTTCGGTGTTCGATGAATTCAAAGCATTGTTCGGGACCACATTGGTCTGCGGCTTTGCTCACCTGCACGGCTACCCGATCGCGATCCTCGCCAACAACGGCATCCTGTTCGCCGAAGCCGCGCAGAAAGGCGCGCACTTTATCGAACTGGCCTGCCAGCGCGGCATTCCATTGCTGTTCCTGCAGAACATCACAGGGTTCATGGTCGGCCAGAAATACGAGGCCGGCGGCATCGCCAAGCACGGCGCGAAACTGGTGACCGCCGTGGCGTGCGCCAAGGTGCCGAAATTCACCGTGATCATCGGCGGCAGCTTCGGCGCCGGTAACTACGGCATGTGCGGGCGGGCCTACGATCCGCGCTTCCTGTGGATGTGGCCGAATGCGCGGATCGGCGTGATGGGCGCCGAACAGGCGGCTGGCGTGCTGGTGCAGGTCAAGCGCGAGCAGGCTGAGCGCAGTGGCCAGGCTTTCAGCGCCGAGCAGGAAGCCGAGATCAAGCAACCGATCCTCGACCAATACGAAGAGCAGGGTCACCCCTACTACTCCAGCGCACGGCTGTGGGACGACGGCGTCATCGACCCGGCACAGACCCGAGATGTACTGGCGCTGGCCTTGTCCGCGTCGCTGAACGCGCCAATCGAACCGAGCCGCTTCGGCGTGTTCCGGATGTGATCGGGAGAACATCATGACCGACTTCAACACCCTCGAACTGCTGACCGACCCACGGGGTTTCGCGACCCTGTGGCTCAGCCGTGAAGCCAAGAACAACGCGTTCAACGCCCAAATGATCCGCGAATTGATCCTCGCCCTGGACAAAGTCGCGGGCGATGCCAGCCTGCGATTCCTGCTGGTGCGTGGCCGCGGCAATCATTTCAGCGCTGGCGCCGACCTGGCCTGGATGCAGCAATCGGCCGAACTCGATTACCACACCAACCTCGACGACGCCCGGGAACTGGCGGAGTTGATGTACAACCTGGCCAAGCTGAAAATCCCGACCCTGGCCGTGGTGCAAGGCGCGGCCTATGGCGGCGCACTGGGCCTGATCAGTTGCTGCGACATGGCCATCGGTGCCGATGACGCGCAATTCTGCCTGTCGGAAGTGCGCATCGGCCTGGCGCCCGCGGTGATCAGTCCGTTCGTGGTGCAAGCCATCGGCGAACGCGCGGCGCGGCGTTATGCCCTGACCGCTGAGCGATTCGGCGGGCAACGGGCGCGGGAAATCGGCTTGTTGTCGGAGAGTTATCCGGTGGCCGAGCTGGAGCAGAAGGTCGAACAATGGATCGACAACCTGCTGCTCAACAGCCCGGCGGCGATGCGTGTCAGCAAGGACTTGCTGCGCGAAGTCGGCCACGGCGCGCTGACCCCGGCGCTGCGCCGCTACACCGAAAACGCCATCGCGCGGATTCGGGTCAGCCCTGAAGGCCAGGAAGGCCTGCGCGCCTTTCTGCAAAAACGTCCGCCGAACTGGCAAGCCGAAACCACCAAGGAGCCCCGTTGATGAGCGCACCTGTCCTCACCACCCTGCTGGTGGCCAACCGCGGCGAGATTGCCTGCCGCGTGATGCGCACCGCCAAGGCCCTGGGCCTGACCACCGTCGCCGTGCACAGCGCCACCGACCGTGACGCCCGCCACAGCCGCGAAGCGGATATACGCGTGGATTTGGGCGGCAGCAAAGCCGCCGATAGCTACCTGAAAATCGACAAAATCATCGCCGCCGCCCAGGCCAGTGGCGCCCAGGCGATCCATCCGGGCTACGGTTTCCTCTCGGAAAACGCCGGGTTCGCCCGCGCCATCGAAGCCGCCGGCCTGATCTTTCTGGGCCCGCCCGCCTCGGCCATCGACGCCATGGGCAGCAAATCCGCAGCCAAAGCCTTGATGGAAACCGCCGGCGTGCCGCTGGTGCCGGGTTATCACGGCGAAGCCCAGGACCTCGACACTTTCCGCGATGCCTGCGAACGCATCGGTTATCCGGTGTTGCTCAAAGCCACGGCCGGTGGCGGCGGTAAAGGCATGAAAGTGGTCGAGGACGTCAGCCAACTGGCCGAAGCCCTGGCCTCGGCCCAGCGTGAAGCGCAGTCGTCGTTCGGCGATTCGCGGATGCTGGTGGAAAAGTACCTGCTCAAGCCGCGCCACGTGGAAATCCAGGTGTTTGCCGATCAGCACGGCAACTGCCTGTATTTGAATGAACGGGATTGCTCAATCCAGCGCCGGCACCAGAAAGTCGTCGAAGAAGCGCCGGCCCCAGGCCTGAGCGCGGAACTGCGGCGCGCCATGGGCGAAGCGGCGGTGCGTTCGGCCCAGGCGATTGGCTATGTCGGTGCCGGTACCGTGGAGTTTCTGCTGGATTCGCGCGGCGAGTTCTTCTTTATGGAGATGAACACGCGCCTGCAAGTTGAGCACCCGGTCACCGAAGCCATCACTGGCCTGGACCTGGTGGCCTGGCAGATTCGTGTGGCGCGCGGTGAAGCGTTGCCGATGACCCAGGATCAGGTGCCGCTGATCGGCCATGCGATTGAAGTGCGGCTGTATGCCGAAGACCCCGGCAATGATTTTCTGCCGGCGACCGGGCGGCTGGATTTGTATCGCGAATCGGCCGAAGGGCCGGGGCGTCGGGTGGACAGCGGTGTCGAGGAAGGTGATGAGATCTCGCCGTTCTATGACCCGATGCTCGGCAAGCTGATTGCCTGGGGCGAGGACCGTGAACAGGCACGTTTGCGGTTGTTGAGCATGCTCGATGAGTTCGCCATCGGCGGGCTCAAGACCAACATCAACTTTCTGCGGCGTATCGTCGGCCATCCGGCGTTTGCGGCGGCGGAGCTGGATACCGGGTTCATTCCCCGTTATCAGGAGCAACTGCTGCCAGCGCCTGCCGACCTCAGTGATGAGTTCTGGCAAGCGGCGGCCCAAGCGTTTGCGCAGGGCCAACCGTCGGTGTTGCGGGCCGATGACCCGAGTTCGCCGTGGGCGATCAACAGTGGCTTGCGTGCCGGGCTGCCGAAAGAAATCACCCTGCATTTGAGTTGCGAAGGCCAGGATCGCGCCTTGACCTTGGGCGATGTGAGCACCGCGCAACTCAAAGGTGAACACCTGCTGACCGAGCACAACGGCGTGCGCCGCCAGCATCGGGCGATCCGCCGTGGCGACGTTTTGTATCTGCAGTGGGAAGGAGAATTGCGCCGGGTCGAGACTTACGACCCGATTGCTGCTGTCGAATCCAGTCACAGCCACCAGGGCGGCCTGACTGCGCCCATGAATGGCAGCATCGTGCGCGTATTGGTGGAGGCCGGGCAGACGGTCGAAGCCGGGGCGCAACTGGTGGTGCTGGAAGCGATGAAGATGGAACACAGCATTCGTGCACCCCATGCCGGGGTGATCAAGGCACTGTATTGCCAGGAAGGCGAGATGGTCAGCGAAGGCAGTGCGTTGGTGGAGTTAGAAGAAGCGTGAAATGACGATCGGTCCTACGCGTTGCGAGGACCGATCTGATTAGAATTTGGCGGATGCCTGAACCACTACGCCGATAATTCGGCACTCGTCGGTGAACAGGGCCTTCGGATAGGTCGGATTGAGCGGGACCAGGTAACGCTGCCCACCCTCTTCGATCAGCTTGCGAAAGGTCGCCTCGGCGCTGTCCGGCCACTGGGCGATCACCAGTTTTCCGGGTTCCGGCACGATGGCCGGGTCCACGAGGATCATCATGCCCTCGGCAATGCTGATGCCGGTGGGGGCGGTCATCGCGTCGCCCACCACGCTCAGCCAGAAGGCCGGGCCTTGGGCGTGATAGTCGGTCAGCTCGTAGCGTTCGTCCTTGCGATACACCGTCACCTCACCGTCGCGCAGCTGCGCCGGTTCCTTCCAGTCACTGACCGGGTAGCGGAAGTAGGGGTTGTACTTGAGCGCAAGCGGCATCTCCTCCTCTTCCAGAATGAGCCGTTCGCGGATCACCAGCGCCACTTCGAGAAAGTCCATGCCCAGCGCCTTCAACACGCGGTTCATGTTGACGATGCCAGGATCGCGGCGTTTGTTCAGCCAGTGGCCGACGCCGCCCTGGGACATCCCGAGGCGATCTGCGAGTTCGTCTTGAGTGACGCTGAGTTCACTCATTTTGGCCTTGACCAATTCAATCCATTTATCCATGTGCGGCACGATACGTGGACGCCTCCGGCCATCAAAACACAAATTGTAGTATTTAAATTCTGGTCACAAATACAGTTAGTACTAGGATGTGTTCACGGATCTGAATCACTCACACGGAGTTCACCCAGTACCATGACCAACCCCAGCCACGACGTGCCAGACATGCAGTTCGACACCACCTTCACCTCGCCAAAAGGCTGTGCCGCCGCGCAGCGGGCGCTGGACTATTACTTGAAACCAACTGTTTCAGAAGTGGAAATCCCGGCGCGCTTTTTCGACGTCAACCGCAACATCAGCAGTGAAGAAGCGTTGGTTCATGCCTCCGACCTGCTGCGCTGTGCCGCCGCTACCGCCCAGGAAGCCGCCGACAACCAGCAAGGCGCAAAACGGGCGCTGGCGTTTTCGGTGGTGCACATGATTGATATGGCGCAGGCGATGGTCGATCGATCCCTGGATGGCGATCAGAACGAATGAAACGAACGTGTTTTCGAGGAGGACAGGAAAGAATTTTCCTATCGCGCAAATAAAATCATTTGACTTGCAAACGAGAATGATTATTATTGCACGCAGCTGGTCGCGAGATCAGTCGATGGACCAGAGGACCTTAGGTCGGTCTCCTGGACTATCTCCTCATCAGGCTAATCACGGTTTTTGACCCGGCTTTTTGCCGGGTCTTTTTTTTGCCAGTTATTCTGGCTTTGGCTTCAGGCTAATGAAGACTGTAGGTGCTGCTAATTCGATGGGCGGCATGATATCAAAAGAATATCTGCTGGCAAGAGAAGCCCGGCTACATTGGGCCAAACTAATCCAAATTAGCACTTGAGAATCAATCACACAGTCTCTAAGCTGCTTCCGCGTCAAGGAGGACGCCCCCCGCTTCACCCCGTAATTTCCCCCGATTCATCCCCGCCTTGCGTGTAAAGTAGCAGCCATAAAATCATAATCAGGAACCGACTATGACCGTGGCTAAATCCTCTTTCGACATCAGTGCCAATTTCGACAGCGGCAACATTGAAGTGCTGGACATCAGCAATCCGTTGCAAGCCTTGCTGGCGATCAAACCAGACACCCGCAGCCAGCATTTCCAGTGGTTCCACTTCAAGGCCAGCGGTCTGCATGTCGGTCAAGAGCATTGGTTTCGCCTGAACAACGCCAGCAAATCCTCGTACCACAAAGCCTGGGACGGTTATCAAGCCGTGGCGTCCTACGACCACGTCAACTGGTTCCGGGTGCCGACCATTTTCGAAGGCGACTGCCTGCGCTTCAGCCTCGAAGCCACCGCCACCCACGCCTGGTTTGCCTACTTCGAACCTTATAGCCGCGGTCGCCATGACTGGCTGATCGAGCAGGCGCTGACCAAGGCCGGCACAGAGTTGCTGGCCGCCGGTAAAAGCGCCGAGGGTCGCGACATTCAACTGCTGCGCAAAGGCACCGGGGCCGAAGGTCAGCGCAAAGTCTGGATCATCGCGCAACAGCATCCGGGCGAGCACATGGCCGAGTGGTTCATGGAAGGCGTGATCGAACGCCTGGAAAAACACGACGACCCTGTACTGAATAAACTCCTGGCCAGCGCCGACCTGTACCTGGTGCCGAACATGAACCCGGACGGCGCCTTCCACGGTCACTTGCGCACCAACGCCATGGGCCAAGACCTCAATCGTGCCTGGCAGAGCGCCAGCCCGGAAATCAGCCCGGAAGTCTTTTTCGTACAGCAGCAGATGGAAAAGTACGGCGTCGATTTGTTCCTCGACATTCACGGCGACGAAGAAATCCCCTACGTGTTCACCGCCGGTTGCGAAGGCAACCCAGGCTATACGCCGCGACTCGAGAAGCTCGAAACCGACTTCCGCGATCACTTGAAACACCTGACCAAAGACTTCCAGACCAAGCATGGCTACACCCGCGACTTGCCGGGCAAAGCCAACATGACGTTGGCCTGCAACAGCGTTGGCCAGAAGTTTGACTGCCTGGCGCTGACCCTGGAAATGCCGTTCAAGGACAACAACGACGCGCCGAATGCGCTGACGGGTTGGTCAGGCAAGCGCTCCAAGCAGTTGGGTAAAGACGTTTTGACGACCATTGCGGAGATGGTTGATACCCTGCGCTAAGACCAAAAGATCGCAGCCTTCGGCAGCTCCTGCGAAGGCGCGATCTTTATTCGGCCGCCACCCGCACACAATCCTCCGGCCCGAGCAATCGCCCGTCCTCGGCGCGCAATTCCAATGGCCGCACCGGCCGCCCCTGTTCACGATCCACCACCCGTGAATGCGCCTCCCCCGCCTCAAAGAAAAACGCCTCGCCCCATTGCCGCAAACCGATGATCAACGGAAACAGGCCTTTGCCCTTCTGCGTCAGCACGTATTCCTGATACGCGCTGCCATCCGACGCCGGCACCAAATCAAAAATCCCGTGGGCCACCAACGTGCGCAGGCGCGCCGAGAGGATGTTCTTGGCCATGCCCAGATTGCGCTGGAACTCGCCAAACCGGCGAATACCGTCAAACGCATCGCGCACGATCAGCAACGACCACCAATCGCCGATGGCATCCAGTGAGCGGGCGACCGGACATTCGGCGCCTTCCATGCTTGTACGTTTGACCATGATTGCGCTCGCTGCCAACAAATGTGGTTGCAATATAAAACCAGCCTCTCTACCGTACAAGTGGTTTTATTTTGAAACCACATAAGGAGTCTGGCATGAAGCCTAACCAACCCTTGAACAGCGGCGTGGTGCTGCTGTTCGCTGTCGCTTGCGGCCTGGCCGTCGGCAACGTGTATTACGCCCAACCGCTGCTCGATGCCATGGCCGAGGCTTTCTCCATGAACCCGGCAACCGTCGGCATCGTCGTCACCCTGACTCAAGTCGGTTACGGCGTGGGCCTGTTGCTGCTGGTACCGCTGGGGGATCTGCTCAATCGGCGGCGTCTGATCGTCATGCAAACACTGTTGTCGGCGCTGGCGTTGCTGATGATCGCGCTGGCGCAGAACAGCGTTTGGCTGCTGATCGGCATGGCGTTGACCGGTTTGCTCGCGGTAGTGACGCAGGTGTTGGTGGCGTACGCAGCAACCCTGGCGATTCCCGCCCAGCGCGGACGCGTGGTGGGCGTGGTCACTAGCGGCATCGTTGTCGGCATTTTGCTCGCGCGCACCGTGGCGGGCGGCATGGCCGATCTGGCCGGCTGGCGCTCGATTTATCTGCTGTCGGCGGGGTTGACCTTATTGATGGCGCTGCTGTTGTTTCGCGTCCTGCCCAAACAGGAAAACGCACAAACCAGCCAGTCTTACAGCGCGCTGATCGGCTCGGTCTTCACTTTGTTCAAGGAAGAACCGGTGCTGCGTCAACGGGCGATCCTCGCCCTGCTGACCTTCGCCAGCGCCATGGTGTTGTGGACGCCGATGGTGTTGCCGCTCAGCGCCCCGCCGTTGTCGTTGTCCCACACACAAATCGGATTATTCGGACTGGCCGGCGCGGCGGGTGCACTCGCGGCGGCTCGCGCGGGTCATCTGGCTGATCGTGGCTTGGGGCAATGGACCAGCGGCCTTTCGCTGTTGCTGATGCTCGCGTCGTGGCTGCCGATCGCCTTCACCCAATCCTCATTGTGGGCGCTCCTACTTGGTGTGATTACTCTGGATCTGGGCTTGCAAGCGGTGCACGTCACCAGCCAGAGCATGATCTACAGCGTGCGCCCCGAAGCGCAAAGTCGACTGACGGCCGGGTACATGCTGTTTTATTCGATCGGCAGCGCGTTGGGCTCGATTGGCTCGACGGCGATGTATGCGTGGGGCGGATGGATGGGTGTGTGCTGTTTGGGTGCCGGAATCAATGCCGTGGCGCTGATCTATTGGTGGCGAACGCTGCCCGCCAAGACACCTCAATCCTGTGGCGAGGGAGCTTGCTCCCGCTCGACTGCGCAGCAGTCGTAACCCCATGCAACGCGGTGTTTCAGATACACCGCGCTGTCTGGTTTTGGGGCCGCTTCGCAGCCCAGCGGGAGCAAGCTCCCTCGCCACAATGGTTCAGCAAGAGGCCTTTCAGCTGCGATCCTTACCCCGCAACATGCTGTCCAACACATCATCGCGGCGCACCCAACCATGAAACAACGCCGCCGCCAGATGCAGCAGTACCGTCAAAAACAGCAGATATGCCAGATACCCATGGGCCTTGCGCAGCACCGCAAACACCTGAGCATTCGCCGGCACAATCGACGGCAATTGCAGTGAAGTGCTGAGCATCACCGGGTCCCCCGCCGCCGAAATCATCGCCCAGCCCAGCAGCGGCAAAATCAGCATCAAGGCGTACAGCAAGACATGGGACGCCTTGGCCGCCAGCACCTGCCAACCCGGCAGGTCCGCCGGCAGCGGTGGCTGTTGGGTAGAAAAGCGCACGGCCAGGCGCACGATCACCAGCAGCAGAATCGCAATGCCCAAGGGTTTGTGCAGGTGGATCAGCCATTCATGACGCTCGGACACCGAGGCCACCATGCCCGCGCCGATAAACAGCATCGCGATGACCATCAATGCCATCAGCCAGTGCAGCAGGCGCGCCAGCGGGACGAAATGCTTGGGTTGGGCGCTCATTGTTGAGCCTCCTGTTTGGCGGCGGGCAACTGATTCACTTCGCTGGTGCGACGCAGGTAGGAACTGGCGTATCCGGCGGAGCGCGCGGCGAGCAACGGGTCGTCGGAACCTTCGATCCCGGCCGGCAACACCAGCGGGTCGTAGTTGATGTCGCGGCACTCGCCGTTGAGTTGCGGCTGGGTTGCGTCGAGCACCAGGGTCCCGGCGTTGATCACTTTGCGGCCCTCGGGCCAGGTCTTGCTGGCGTCATTCACCGGATCACCAGGGTTGGCCAGGGTGATGTTCAACTTGAAGCGCAGCGGTCCTGCGGCAATTTTCTGCACCAGGTCTTTCTCCAGGAAATCGGCACCTTCAGGTGCCGTGGCACCCGCCGCGTCCTGGGCCACCGGGACCATGCTCCAGCGCACTGCCTGCTTCTGCCCGGACGCATTCACCAGGTAAAACGCGTTGATGCTGTTGTAGGTTTCCGTCACGTAACTGGCCGAAGGCTTGGCGGTCTTGATCCAGGCCAGGAACGGCCCGGCTTCCGGGTGCGAACCGAAGAACGCCGGCACCGCCGCAGGATTGGGCTTGCCCGTGGCCGGTTCCGGCGATTGCGCCTGCTGCAACTGATAGAACGCCTCGGGCGTGCCCACCGGGAACACCGGCATGCTGTTCATCCCGGTGCGCCACTGTTGGCCGTTGGCCTGGGTGAAACGCAGCGCCAGGCTGCGGATCGGCACGGCGGAGTCCGGCGCATAAGGATTACCGGCCGGCAGGGCGAAACGTCCGACCACCGGGGTCCGCGCGTCATTGAACACCTGGGCAGTGGAATAGCTGCGGGCCTCGCCGCTGCTCTCGAAGTGGCCGATCACGCACACGCCTTTGGAGTGATTACGCCGGAACCCCGGGTGCACGCCGTTGTTGGTTTCCAGCACGTTGATCAGTTTTTTCGGCGTCAGGCGTTGTGGGTCGAAGGTGCCGTTGACGTAGGCAAAAGCCCCGGCCACGGCCGCAACGATGACGGCGATACCGGCCAGGCGCGCGGTCAGGCTGGCGGTACTCAGCGGCGGCCGGTTGGGCGGTGTTGAGCGATCTACCATGAAAGACTCCAGGGCCATCGGCCACAAGTGAGAAGAACCAAGCAGACGCACCCCGCGCAGGTTTATTCCATCGGCCGGTATTTATTTTTTCGGGCGTGGAATAACCTCAGGTGCCGGGCGTCTTCCCGGAGTCAGGTCTCGCAAATACGTTCCTTTTGGCGAGTGGCTGTTGTTGCCAGACAAGGCGCCGCGACGAGTCATAGCCCGCTATGGCGAGGAGCGGCAACGCAGTATGGCGACAACAGACGCCGCCAAAAAGGAACGTATTTGTGAGACCTGACTCCCCCTAGCGTAGTGACTAGTCAGAAACTCATGAACGATATCGACGAACAGCTCAGAGAAATCATTCCCAGATTGCGCCGGTTTGCCGTGTCGTTGACGCGCAACCCCAGCAGCGCCGACGATCTGGTCCAGGCCAGCCTCGAGCGGGCGCTGTCGAGTTGGAGCGACAAACGCCCCGACGGCGATCTGCGGGCCTGGCTGTTTTCGATCCTCTATCGGCAGTTTCTCGACGCGCACCGGCGCTCCCGGCGTTATGCGCGGATGCTCGAATTCTTTACCGGACGTGACGATGCCCAGCCCTCGGCCGAGCGCACCGTGATTGCCCAAACCACCCTGCAAGCCTTCGACCAGCTCAACACTGAACAGCGCGCCCTGCTGCTGTGGGTGTCGGTGGAAGGCCTGACGTATAAAGAGGTCGCCGAGATTCTCGGCGTCCCGACTGGCACCGTGATGTCCCGCCTGTCCCGCGCCCGCCAGGCCTTGCGCGAACTCAGCGATGGCGAAATCAGCCGCCCTTCCCTGCGGAGACTCAAATGATCAGCATGCCCCCAAGCGAGCGTGACCTGCACGCCTACGTCGATCACCAACTCAACGAGGCCGACCGACGTCTGATGGAGACTTTTCTGGCCAGCAATGCAGAAGTTTCCGAACAGGTGCGGGCCTGGCAGCAAGACGCTCAACAACTGCGCGCGGCGTTAAGCGGCGCGTTGCAGCAACCGGCCAATCCGGACCTCGATCCCGTGGTGATTCGCCAGGGCCTCAAACGCCAATCCCGGCGCCATCTGGCCAGCGCTGCCGTATTGTTGATCGCGGTCAGCGTCGGCGGCATCAGTGGCTGGCAGGCGCGGGAAATGACCCTGCTCAGCACCCAGGCGCCGATGGCCGATGCGATGCAGGCCTACCGCTTGTTTGCCCAGCAAGGCATGTTGCCGGCGGACTACAAGGTCAGTGATGACGGCGACATGCAGCGCTGGCTCGACCGTTACTTCACCCAGGCTAACCGCTTGCCGGACCTGGCGGGGGCTGGTTTCAAACCGGTCAGCGGACGCTTGCTCAGCACCGAGCAAGGGCCGGCGGCGATGGTGGTTTATGAGGATGCGGTCGGGCACAAGATCAGCTTCTACGTCCGTCCGCCAGGCCCGAAAAACTACCTGCTGCCGCGAGGCAGTCGCAGCGATGGCGAGTTGCAGGCCGAGTACTGGTCGGGGGCCGGGTACAACTACGCAATGGTCAGCCCGAGCGACACGGCGGCGGCGCGGATGCTCAAGCAAACCGTGAACTTCTGACCCCGATCGTTCCCACGCTCCGCGTGGGAATGCAGCCCGGGACGCTCCGCGTCCCTTCCCGGCGCTGGAACGCGGAGCGTCCCTTGAGGCATTCCCACGCGGAGCGTGGGAACGATCAACAATACTGGTCAGGGGCCGGGTACAACTACGCAATGGTCAGCCCGAGCGACACAGCGGCGGCGCGGATGCTCAAGCAAACCGTGAACTTCTGACCCTGATCGTTCCCACGCTCCGCGTGGGAATGCAGCCCGGGACGCTCCGCGTCCCTTCCCGAAGCTGGAACGCGGAGCGTCCCTTGAGGCATTCCCACGCTCCGCGTGGGAACGATCATCAGGCCTGCCCAAACACTTGCGAGGGCCTGCGCAACAGTGGATCAAACGGATTAATCCTTGGCCCGATCAGCGCCGCCTCACGCTTCAACATCTCCACCACCGTCGGCAACCGATCCGGCCCCAACCGATCACTAACCGTCGCCACACTCAACGCCGCCACCGCCCGCCCGTCACGATCCAGAATCGGCACCGCCACCCCGGCCATGCCCTGCAACACCCCCGTGTTACGCCCGGCATACCCCAGCGCCCGCACGTTCTCGACCTCCGAGCGCAGGAACACTTCGTCATACAAATGGAAGTCCTTTAGCCGCGGCAGGTTGTAGTGAATCACCGTGTCCCGCTCTTCTTCCGGCAGAAACGCCAGGATCGCCAAACTCCCCTGCCCCACACCCAACGCCACCCGCCCGCCGATGTCGCCGGTAAAGGTACGAATCGGAAACGGCCCCTCACTGCGGTCCAGGCAGATCGCGTCAAAACCACTGCGCGCCAGCAGAAACAACGAATCCCCCAACGACGCCGACAGCCGCAGCAACGCCGGGCGCGCCAGTTCCCGCAGGTTGCCGGTGTTGCCGGCACGGGCCGCCAGGGCAAAGAAATCCAGGCTCAGGCGATAGCGTTTAGTGCGCGCATCCTGCTCGACCATGCCCTCGTCCATCAGGCTTCGCAGCAAACGATGCGTCGTCGGTTGCGACAAACCGATGCGCTGGGCCAGTTGCGTCACGCGCTCACCGCCCTCCACCGTATCGCCGAGGCTGCGCAGCACCGCAAACAGGCGTGAGACTGCACCGACACCGACTTCATTTTTTGTTTCATTCCGCTCAGTGGAATCAGGCATGAATTTTCTCGACAATAAATTTACTCACCGAATGAAACTGAAAATAGTCATCGCTTCAGTGAAATAGGCCATTGAGCGCATCCTATTCTTCGTCCTACTCTGCGTCCATACAGGGGCGATTCGAACAACAGCGGCAGCCGACCCAAGTCGAGCGCCAACGCACCCCGCATCATCCTTTCGTATCTGCCCATACAAAAAAGCGCGACCCCAAGGCCGCGCATAACAATCTCAGGTGGAGCGCAGCTATGGCCTTCGTGCAACTTGAAAACCTCGGTAAACGCTACGGCGAAATCGATGCCGTCGTCGCCACCAACCTCTCGGTGGAAAAAGGCGAGTTCGTGTCCCTGCTCGGCCCTTCCGGCTGCGGCAAAACCACCACCCTGCAAATGATCGCCGGCTTCGTCGACGTCAGCAGCGGACGCATCGTGCTCGACGGTCGCGACATCACCCACGCCAAACCCGCCAGCCGTGGTCTGGGCGTGGTGTTCCAGAGTTACGCTTTGTTTCCGCACATGAGCGTGCAGGACAACGTCGCCTTTGGCCTGCGGATGCGCAAAGTGCCGAACGCCGAGTTGCAGCAACGGGTGGCTCGGGTGTTGAAACTGGTGCGCCTCGACCAACACGCCGAACGTTATCCACGGGAACTGTCCGGCGGTCAGCGTCAGCGTGTCGCGTTGGCCCGGGCGTTGGTGATTGAACCGCCGGTTTTGCTGCTCGACGAACCACTGTCCAACCTCGACGCCAACCTGCGCGAAGAGATGCAATTCGAGATCCGCCGCATCCAGCGCGAAGTCGGCATTACCACGCTGATGGTCACCCACGACCAGTCCGAAGCGCTGTCCATCAGCGACCGCGTGGTGGTGATGCAGGCCGGGCGTATCACCCAGATCGACGCGCCGTACACCCTTTATGAACATCCGCGCACCGAGTTTATTTCCGGGTTTGTCGGCAAGGCCAATCTACTGCCCGGCGAGCGTGATGGCGCCGGCATTGTTCAAGTGCGCAGCGGCGGTGATCTGATCCTGAGCCTGCGCCCGGAAAAAATCGATCTGCGGGATAAAGATCACGGCCGTTTGCAAGGTCAGATCGTCAGCCGCTTCTTCCTCGGCAGCCAATGGCTGTACGGCGTCTCCACGCCCCTGGGCGAACTCAGCGTAGTGCGTCGCAACGACGGCTCGGCACCGTTGGCCGAAGGCACGGCGGTGGGCCTGGACTGGGACGCGGCGCTGTTGCGGGTGTTGAGTGTCGACGAGGTGCCGGCATGAGTCTGCTCGCCGCCGCCCGCCAGGGACGCCAAGGCTATCTATTGTCGGCACCGGCCCTGGCCTTGTACGTGTGCCTGCTGGTCATTCCGTTGCTGCTGACATTGGTGTTGTCGTTCAACGTCTTCGACTACAACTCCGGCATCAACGGCAACGCCTACACCCTCGACCACTACAGCAGCCTGCTGGGGGATCCGTACTTCTACGAGATCTTCCTGCGCACCTTCTGGATCAGCGGCCTGACCACGCTGCTCTGTGTGCTAATCGGCGTGCCAGAGGCGTACATCCTCAGCCGCATGGGCGCGCCGTGGCGTTCGATTTTCCTGATTCTGATCCTCACACCGCTGCTGATTTCGGTGGTGGTGCGCGCCTTTGGCTGGAGCCTGTTGCTCGGTGCCGACGGCCTGGTCAATCAGACCTTGCAAGCCTTCGGCGGCTCGCCGATGAAGCTGCTGTACACGCCGTTTGCGGTGGTGATTGCGCTGGTCCACGTGATGCTGCCGTTCATGATCATTCCGGTCTGGACCTCGCTGCAGAAACTCGACCCGGCCGCCGAGCAAGCCGCGCTGTCCCTCGGTGCCAGCCACCTCACCGTCATGCGCAAAGTGGTGCTGCCGCAAATCATGCCCGGCGTATTGTCCGGCACCTTGATTGTGTTCGGCCTCGCCGCCAGCTCCTTCGCCATTCCCGGTTTGCTCGGCGGCCGACGCTTGAAAATGGTCGCCACGCTGATCTACGACCAGTACCTGTCGGAGCTGAACTGGCCGATGGGCGCGGCGATTGCCGTGGCCCTGTTGCTGCTCAACCTGCTGATCATGCTGTCGTGGAACCGGATGATCGAAGGCCGCTACAAGAAGTCATTGGGATAACTCGACATGTCCAAAAACGGTCCTTTCGCCCTGCTGTTTCATGCCCTGGTGGTGCTGTTCATGCTCGCGCCGCTGGTGGTGGTGTGCCTGGTGGCGTTCACCCCGGAAAACACCCTGAGCCTGCCCACTACAAACTTCTCGTTGCGCTGGTTTCGCGCCGTATTCGAGCGCGCCGATTTCGTCGATGCGTTCTACAACAGCCTGATCCTGGCGTTCTGCGCCGCGACGCTGGCGACGTTGATTGCGGTGCCGGCGGCGTTGGCCATCACTCGCTATGAGTTTCCTGGGCGGGGCTTTTTCAACGGTTTGTTCCTGTCGCCGATCATCATTCCGCACTTGGTTCTGGGCGTCGCACTGCTGCGCCTGTTTGCGCTGATGGGCGTGAATGGAAGCTTCGGCTGGCTGATCTTTGCCCATGTGCTGGTGATCACGCCGTATGTGCTGCGGCTGGTGCTGGCGTCGGCGATTGGCCTGGACCGCAGCGCCGAACACGCCGCGCAATCCTTGGGCGCCGGGCGGTTCACGCTGTTCAGGCAAATCACGTTGCCAATGATTCTGCCCGGTGTGGCCGGGGGTTGGTTGCTGGCGTTTATCAACAGTTTCGATGAGGTGACGTTGTCGATTTTTGTCACCTCGCCGGCCACGCAAACGTTGCCGGTGCGCATGTATGTGTACGCCACCGAGTCCATCGATCCAATGATGGCGGCGGTGTCGGCACTGGTGATTGGTTTGACGGCGTTGACGATGATTCTGCTCGACCGGGTCTATGGCCTGGATCGGGTCCTGGTGGGCAAACAATGAGGGCGCCATGGCTCTGCTGAAACGACTGGCCGAAGGCGACCGCCCGGCCCTGGACTTCGTCCTCGACGGCCAACCGTCCACCGCCCTGCTCGGCGACACCGTGCTGACCGCCGTGCTGACCTGCAGCGACCACCTGCGCGGCAGCGACTTCAGCGCCGAGCCCCGCGCCGGGTTCTGCCTGATGGGCGCGTGTCAGGATTGCTGGGTGCGCCTGGGCGATGGCCGCCGGGTGCGGGCCTGCTCGACGCTGCTCGAAGCCGGGCAACAGATCAACCGTGAGCCGGGGCGTTTGGTATGAATCCCGTGATCATCGTCGGCGCCGGTCCCGCGGGTATCCGTGCCGCACAAACCCTGGTCGCCCATGGCGTGCGTCCGATCCTGCTGGACGAAGCCGCGCGCGGCGGCGGGCAGATTTATCGGCGGCAACCGGCAAACTTCACGCGCTCGGCAGCCAAGCTCTACGGCTTCGAAGCGCACAAAGCCAAGGCGATCCATCAAACCCTCGACGTCCTGCGCGAGCAACTCGACTACCGCCCGGAAACCCTGGTGTGGAACGCCGAGGCCGGTGCGCTCGACACGTTGCAGGATGGCCGCGCCACACGCCTGGCGTTCTCCCGGGTGATCGTCGCCACCGGCGCCACCGACCGGATTCTGCCGGTGCCGGGCTGGACCTTGCCGGGGGTTTATAGCCTCGGCGCGGCGCAGATTGCGCTGAAGTTTCAGGGCTGCGCCATCGGTGAGCGAGTGGTGTTCGCTGGCAGCGGACCGTTGCTGTACCTCGTCGCCTACCAGTACGCCAAGGCCGGCGCGAAAGTGCTGGCGGTGCTCGACAGTTCACCCTTCGGCGCCCAGGTCCGCGCCCTGCCCGGCCTGCTGACACAACCGGCGACCCTGGCCAAAGGCATCTATTACCGCAGCTGGCTGACCGCCCACGGCATCCCGGTGCATCAAGGCGCCAGCCTGGTTCAGGTCAACGGCGAACAACGGGTGCAGTCGCTGAATTGGCGCAATCAAAAAGGCTCACAGCAAATCGACTGCGACGCTGTCGCCTTCGCCCATGGCCTGCGCAGCGAAACCCAACTCGCCGACCTGCTCGGCTGCGAATTTGCCTGGAACCCCCTCAACCGCGCCTGGCTGCCCCGACGGGACAGCGCCGGTCGCAGCAGTGTCGCCGAGGTGTACCTGGCCGGTGACGGCGCCGGGATCATGGGCGCCGATGCGGCGGAAATGGCCGGTGAACGCGCCGCGTTGGCCCTGCTTGCAGACAGCGGTTTCCTGATCCCGACCGAGCGCCCCGCGGCCCTTGAACAATCACTGCAAACGATCGGAACGTTCCGCAAAGGACTGGAGCAAGCCTTCGCCTTCCCCGAAGACTGGGCCGCCAACACCGCCGACCACCTGATCGTCTGCCGCTGCGAAGAAGTCCGCGCCGGCGATATCCGCCAGGTTGTGCGCGAAGGCCACTGGGAGATCAACCGGGTCAAGGCCCATTGCCGGGTCGGCATGGGGCGTTGCCAGGGCCGGATGTGCGGGGCCGCAGCGGCGGAAATCATTGCCTGCGAAAGCCAACGCCCGGTGTCGGAGATTGGCCGGTTGCGCGCGCAGTCCCCGATCAAACCGCTGCCGTTTGGCCTGGAGGTCGAGCCATGATCGAAGTCGACGCCATCATCATCGGCGGCGGGATTGTCGGCGCCTCGGCCGCGCTGTTTCTGAGCAAGGCCGGGCGCCGCGTGGCGCTGCTGGAGCGGGACTTTTGCGGCTCCCACTCCAGCGGTGTGAACTACGGTGGCGTACGGCGTCAGGGTCGCCCGTTGTCGCAACTGCCGCTGTCGCAACAGGCTCACGAACTCTGGGCACACCTGCCGCAGTTGATCGGCATCGATGGTGAGTACCAGCGCAGCGGCCATCTGAAACTGGCCCGCAGCCTCAACGATCTGCGCGCCTTGCAGGACTACGCCGCCAGCAGCCAGGGGTTCGGTCTCGACTTGCAGATCCTCGAACGCGATGAGCTGCGCGCACGGTTTCCGTGGGTCGGCGACGTGGCAGCCGGTGCGTCCTTCTGTCCCGATGACGGCCACGCCAACCCACGACTGGTGTCCCCGGCGTTTGCCCAAACGGCGCGGCGCCATGGTGCGCAGATTCATGAGCAATGCGCCGTCACCCGGGTTGAACACGACGGCCAGCGTTTTCACGTCGACACCGCGAGCGGCCTCGAATTCCGCGCACCGTGGCTGCTGAATTGCGCCGGAGCCTGGGCCGGCAAACTCGCCGAACAGTTTGGCGAAGCCGTGCCGATGCACGCCGGCCACCCGGCGATGCTGGTCACCGAACCGCTGCCGCTGGTGATGAACGCCAGCACCGGGGTCGAGGGTGGCGGCATTTACGCCCGCCAGGTCTCACGCGGCAACTGTGTGTTGGGCGGCGGCCAGGGCTTTGCCCTCGACGACGCCCGCGCCCGGCCGGGTCAGATCGCCGTGCTTGAGATCCTGCGGCAAGCGGTCGAACTCTACCCGTTCCTTGAAGGCGCCCAGGCGATTCGTACCTGGAGCGGCACCGAAGGTTATCTGCCTGATCGCCAACCGGTGATCGGGCACAGCGGCACCCAGCCCGGTCTGTTGCACGGGTTTGGCTTTGCCGGCGCCGGTTTCCAGATCGGCCCGGCGGTGGGCCAGGCGCTCACCGAGATCATCTGCAGCGGCGCGTCAAAAACGTCGCTGGATGCGTTTTCCATCACCCGGTTTCACTCCATCCCAGTTGCTTGATAGAGGAAGGTCGCGCCAATGAATAACGTCAAACGCACTGCACTGCTCGGGTTGTCCTGCATGGGCGCCCTGCTCACGGTCGCCCAGGCCCACGCCGAACCGACGCTTTACCTGGGCATGAACGGCGGGACCATGGAGCGGCTCTACGCCGACAAGGTGCTGCCGGTGTTCGAGAAAGCCAACAACGTCAAAGTGGTGATCGTGCCGGGGACATCCGCCGACATCCTGGCCAAGGTCCAAGCCAGCAAGGGCAACCCGCAGCTGCACGTGATGTTCCTCGACGACGGCATCATGTACCGCGCGATCTCCATGGGCCTGTGCGACAAACTCCAGGACAGCCCGACCCTGGCGCAGATTCCGGCCAAGGGCCGGATCAAGGATCAAGCCGTGGCGGTCAGCCTCGGCGTCACCGGGCTGGCCTACAACACCCGGCTGTTCAAGGAAAAAGGCTGGGCCGCGCCGACCTCGTGGATGGACCTGGCCGACCCGCGTTTCAAGGATAAAGTGGTGTTCCAGTCCATGGACTCCTCGACCTTCGGCCTGCATGGCTTCCTGATGTTCAACCGGATTCAGGGCGGCAGCGAAACCGACGTCGAACCGGGCTTCAAGGCCTGGCCGAACACCGTGGGGCGCAACGTGCTGGAATACATCCCAAGCTCGGCGAAGATCTCGGAAATGCTGCAAACCGACGAAGCCGCGCTGTTCCCGCTGACGCCAACCCAGGTCACCGCGCTGAAACTCAAGGGCATGCCGGTGGAATATGCGCAGCCCAAAGAAGGCGCCGTGGTGCTGAACGTCGCCGAATGTGCGATCGCCAACAACACCCAACCGGAACTGGCGCAAAAACTCGCGGCGTTCCTGCTGACACCGGACGCACAAGCCGCTGCGCTGGAAGATGGCGACCAGATCCCGTCCAACCCCAACACCCCGACTACCGACAAGACCCGGGGGCAGGTCGAGGCGATGCAGCAGTATTTGCAGACAGCGATTGCGGTGGATTGGGACCAGGTGAACGAACAGCGCCCGGCGTGGAATGCGCGGTGGAATCGGAGTATTGAGCGCTAGTAAACCCATGGCTTCGCACGCCCCTGGAGCTGCCGATGGCTGCGATCTTTTGATCTTGATCTTCAAACATGCCAACCGCACACGCGGGTGGCAGGTCGTTTAACCCTTTGGTTAAACTACGCCGCCGCTCGATGAGCCGGCCTGAAGAACCCGGGAGTGACATGATCGTGGCCATTCGACCGCCCACCCGTTCGCGACTCACATCACGCTGGCCCGCGTTGCGCCGCTTGTTCGGCAAGGTCGCCGCGCTGCCGGCCAGCCACCGGGTCATCCATGATTACTTCCAGCACAAGGCGCTCGCCCAGGGTTACACCCTCAGCCACAGCCAGCAGCGAGTGATCGACTGCATGGCCCAGCACGCGACGACGCTGCTCGGTACGTCGGCGAAAACCCTGCCCGGTCTGTACCTGCACGGCGCGGTCGGGCGCGGCAAAAGCTGGCTGCTGGACGGTTTTTTCCAGGCCATCCCCCTCGCGCAAAAACAGCGCCTGCACTTTCATGAGTTTTTCGCGCGACTGCATCAGGGTATGTTCAGCCATCGCGAACAACCCGATGCCCTGGCGACCACCCTCGATGAGCTGTTGCAGGATTGTCGGGTGTTGTGTTTCGACGAGTTCCACGTCCACGACATCGGCGATGCGATGCTCATCGCCCGGCTGTTCAAGGCGCTGTTCCGCCGGGGCATTTTGCTGTTGATTACCTCCAATTACCCACCGGAAGGCTTGCTGCCCAACCCGCTCTACCACGCGCGTTTCAAACCGGTGATCGACCTGATCAACACACGCATGCAGGTCATGGAGGTCGGCGGCCCGCATGACTACAGAAGCCAGGCGCGAACCCACGCCCAGCAGGTGTTTACCCACGGCCGGTACGTCTGGCCGGGGACGCCGCTCCAGCGCCAGGCGTTGAAGCTGCCAGAACGCGTCGCCCCCGTGGCGTTGCCCGTCGGCACCCGCCATCTGCCCGCGCGGTACTGCGAAGGGCGAACCGTCGAATTTACTTTCAGCGATCTGTGCGACCACCCGACGGCGGTAATGGACTATCTGGAACTGTGTCGGCGTTTCGATCACTGGATCATTGATGAACTGCCGACCCTGGGCGATTGTTCGATGGCGGCGCAGCAGCGGTTTATCAACCTGATCGACGTTTTGTACGATCAGGACAAGCACCTGGTGTTGCTGGGACGGCTATCGTTGCGCGAGAGTCTGCGCGGCGATGCGATTGACCTGGCGCGTACGCGAAGTCGGTTGGGGCAGTTGGTTGAAGTCCGGGAGTCATAGGCCGAGATCTTTTCAGGGCCGACACAGCTTCATATCGTTATCATGTCGCCCGCGTTCTTCTTCACCCTTCAATAGCGAATCCGTTCATGAATACCCTCGCACAACTGCGGGCCGGCGAGCTGGCCGGCATCTCTCGTCTGGATCTGTCCTGCGGCCTCACCGAGTTTCCCCGGGAAATCTTCGACCTGGCGGACTCGCTGGAAGTGCTCAACCTCAGCGGCAATGCCTTGAGCAGCCTGCCGGACGACCTGCATCGCCTGACCCGTCTGCGGATTGTGTTCTGCTCCGATAACCAGTTCACCGAACTGCCGGCGTGCCTGGGCCAATGTGCCGCGCTGAGCATGATCGGCTTTCGCGCCAACCGCATTGAACATGTGCCAGGCGCCGCCCTGCCGCCGCTGCTGCGCTGGCTGATCCTGACCGACAACTGCATCAGCGAACTGCCGACTGAATTGGGTGAACGTCCGCTGCTGCAAAAACTGATGCTGTCCGGCAACCAGTTGCAGCAACTGCCCGAGAGCCTGGTGCAGTGCCATCGCCTGGAACTGCTGCGTATTTCGGCCAACCGTTTCACCGAACTGCCCGAATGGCTGCTGACCTTGCCAGCCCTGACCTGGCTGGCCTATGCCGGCAACCCGCTGGAAACCGAAGCCGACGCCACCGCCCTCGACGCCACACCGAGCATCCCTTGGTCAGCGCTGCACCTTGAGCAAAAACTCGGTGAAGGCGCTTCCGGCGTGATCCATCGCGCCTCTTGGGAACGTGCACAGCAGCCGACCACCCAGGTTGCGGTAAAACTCTATAAAGGCGAAATGACCAGCGATGGCTCGCCGCTGCACGAAATGAACGCCTGCATTACCGCCGGCCTGCACCCCAACCTGATCCGTGTCGAGGGGCGTATCGTCGAGCACCCGCAAGACCAGGCCGGGCTGGTGATGCAACTGATCGACCCGAGCTATCGCAACCTGGCCGGGTTGCCGAGCCTGGCGTCCTGCAGCCGCGACGTCTACACCGACGACACCCGCTTTACAGGTGCTGTGGCCTTGCGCATCGCCCGTGGCATCGCGTCGGCGGCTGAACATTTGCACCAACAAGGCATCACCCACGGCGACCTCTACGCCCACAACATTTTGTGGAATGAACACGGTGATTGCCTGCTGGGCGACTTCGGTGGTGCGTCGTTTCACGCGACCACGGACAACCTGGAAACCCGCGCGCTGCAACGGATCGAGGTGCGGGCGTTCGGGGTGTTGCTGGAGGAATTGCTGGCGCGGATCGATTCAGGTCTGAGCGATGCCGATCGGCTGGCGCTGGAAGCGTTGCAGCGGCGATGCTGCCAGGCGGATGTGCTGGCGCGACCGGGGTTTGGCGAGGTTGTCCTGGAATTGGCTGCCATGCATTTCCGATAGCCCTACCAAAAAACCTGTGGCGAGGGAGCTTGCTCCCGCTGGAGTGCGCAGCGCTCCCAAGCTTTTGGGGCCGCTTCGCAGCCCAACGGGAGCAAGCTCCCTCGCCACAAAGTCAGATCACAAATCAGCGTTGCGGCTTAACCCGCCAACCCGACAAACATGTCCTGCACGTCATCGTGGTTGTCGAGGCCTTCGAGGAAGGCTTCGACTTCAGCCATTTGCTCGTCGCTCAACCCGCTGACCGGGTTCTTCGGCTGGTAGCCCAGCTTGGCGGATAACACGGTAAAACCCTGCCCAGGCAAGGCTTTCTGTACAGCGTCGAGGTCCGCGGGCTCGGTCAGGAACAGGGTCGTGCCCTCTTCGTCACCCGGCTCGAAATCCTGGGCGCCCGCTTCGATGGCGGCCATTTCCGGGTCGGCGTCGGGGCTGTCCGGGGACGCCTCGATCATGCCGACGTGGTTGAAGTCCCAGCTGACCGAACCGGAAGCACCCAGTTGGCCCTTGCGGAACGCCACGCGGATTTCAGCCACGGTACGGTTGATGTTGTCGGTCACGCATTCAACGATCAGCGGCACCTGATGCGGGGCAAAGCCTTCGTAGGTCACGCGATGGTATTGCACGGTCTCGCCCAACAGGCCCGCGCCTTTCTTGATCGCGCGATCCAGGGTTTCCTTGGGCATCGAGGCTTTCTTGGCCTGCTCGACCACCAGACGCAAATGTGCGTTGGTGGCAGTATCGGCGCCGTTACGTGCAGCAATGGTGATTTCTTTCACCAGTTTGCCGAAGATCTTGCCCTTGGCGTTGGATGCCGCTTCTTTGTGTTTAACCTTCCACTGTGCGCCCATTACTCACTCTCTTGATCTGTGGCGCCGAGACATCTATTGGCCGACGCAGGGTGCGAAGTTTATACGGCCTAAAGTTGGCAATCGACCAAAAATTCCATCCTGTTTACCGGCAGCACGCATCGGCATCTTCAGCAGTGCGTGTAGGGCAATTCTGAAAAGTCGCTTTGCGATGACTATTCAGGCCTGTGGTTTCGTACCCTCTGCGCCCACGTATTTCATGGCAGAAGCGCACTCGATGCACAACGACAAGGAAAGTCCTTTCACCCTGACCCTCGTCGAGGCTGATTTGAGTTTGCAGGTATTGCAGTTCAACGGCCGCGAAGGCCTTAACCAGCCCTTTCGGTTCGACATCGAAGTGATCGGCCTGGCGCCGGCGATGAACCTCGAGCGCCTGCTGCAACAACCGGCCTTCCTGAGCCTGGGTGACGAACAGGGCTTTCACGGTGTGCTGTGCAGCGCCAGTCGTGAGCATCGTGGCGCGCACCGGATCGGTTATCGACTGACGCTGGTGCCGCATCTGCAAACTCTCGAACAACAGCGCAACCGTCGCGTGTTTCATCACCTCAGCGTGCCCGCCATCCTGCGCCAATTATTGGAGGAGCATGCCCTGCCCACACTCAGCTATCGCTTTGAACTGAGCACCGGGCAGTATCCGGTCCGGCCCTTTTGCATTCAGTACGAGGAAACGGATCTGGGCTTGCTGCATCGACTTTGCGAAGAGGAAGGCATCCACTATCACTTCGAACACCGGCGCGAGGGGCACGTGCTGGTGCTGGCCGATGACAGTTTGAGTTTCCCCCAGGAACCGGTGCTGACGCCCTTCCATGACCAGCCATTCGACGAGCCTGAATCTGCCGCGATCCGCGAACTGTTCCAGCGTCATGACTCACCGCTGACGCTTGCCCCCACCCAGGCCCGGGACCGCAGCACGGGGGCCGACGGCTTTGGCGCGGCCAATCATCCGCTGACCGGCAAACCGGCGATGAACCGTGATCAACGCAGTCGTCGAACCTTGGAGCGGTTGCGTTGCCAGCAACGGCAAGTCCACGGCCAGAGCGATCAGACCGCGTTGCTCAGCGGACGGATCGTGCAGGTGGAGCAACACCCGATCACGAGTTTCAACGACCAATGGTTGCTCACCGACATTCGCCACCAGGGGCAACAATCGTCGATCCTCGCCGAGGCGCCGTTTGAAACGCCGGGCTACTGCAATCGGTTCCGCGCGATCCCCTGGTCAACGGAGTTTCGCCCGGCGCTTAAACAACCCCGGCCGAACATCCCCGGCTATCAACCGGCCCGCGTCCTGGGCGAGCCAGGGCGACCGGCGACGCTGGATGAACAGGGGCGGATTGAGGTCAGCCTGTGGCCGGGACCCAATACGCGCGAGCCCATGGGTTTGTGGCTACCGGTGGCCGTGGGCGCATCCGGGCTGCCCTTGGCCGGCAGTGACGTGTTCATCAGTTTTCTGGACAGCGACCCGGATCGGCCGGTCATTTGCGCCGCTTCAAACATCCAGCATCCACAACCGCCACAGCCCCCACCACCGCGCGGCGATACGCGGTTGTTGCTCGATTGGCTGGTCAATCGCCCGGACATGCCCTGACCCGGTTTAGCAAACAACACTCCACTGTGGCTAGGTGCTTGGGTGAGGGGAAATTGTCTGTGGCGAGGGGGCTTGCCCCCGTTCGGCTGCGAAGCAGTCGTAAAACCAGTCGATGCGGTGTGCCTGACAGAATGCCGGGGGCCGCTTCGCGACCCAAAGGGGGCAAGCCCCCTCGCCACAGGTTTGTTGTCACCCTTTAACTGAGAGGCGCGCTCAACCCTTGTCGGCTTTGCCCGCCGCCGCCGCGAATTTCGCCAGCCGCACATCCAGATGCCGCGGCCGGCGGCCATGATCCTCGGCGCGTTCCTTGCGGCGGATCGCATTGCGCACCATCAATGAGCCCAGGTAACGAATCGGCTCCGGCGGGAAGTACCCCAACGGTCCGTTGACCAGCGGCGAGCGGGTCCAGGGGTTGTCCAGGCCTTGCACCATCGAGGCCAGAATCTGCCCGCCCATATGACACGGGCCGACGCCACTGCCGGAGTAACCGAAACCGTAGAACACATTGCCGCTGGTGCTCATCTGGCCGAAGAACGGCAACCCGGTGACCGAGCGATCCGAAGGGCCGTTCCAGGTTGCCTCGACCTTGACCTCGGCAAACGCCGGGAAGAAGTCCGCCAGGCTGCTGCGCAACAGCCCGGCATAAGGCGATGGCTGGTCGAACACCGGCAGCATCCGCCCACCGTAGGCGAAGGTATTGCCGCCCTTGCCGAGCATGATCCGGCCGTCCGGGGTGTTGTGGTAGTAGTGCACGAAAATCCGCGAATCGAGCACGGTGACGCCGCTGGTCAAGCCGATTTCATTGAGTAAGTCCGGGCGCGGTTCGGTGATCAGCATGTCGCTGGAGACAATCGCCACGCTGCGTTCGAACTGCGGGAAGGCCCGGGCCATCCACGCGTTCATCGCCAGCACCACCCGGTCCGCGCGGACTGTGCCGTTCGGCGTTTGAATCCCCGCCGGTTTGCCCTCCTCCAGTCCGGTCATCGCGGTGTTTTCATGAATCCGCACGCCCAGTTGCAAGGCGACCCGACGCAAACCGCGCACCAGTTTGCCCGGTTGCACACTCGCCGCCGCCGGGGAAAACCAGCCTTCCAGGTGCTTGCTGGAACCGGCCATGCGCTGCACATCCGCCACCGGCCGCTGGGTAAACGAGTTGATGCCGTTGCGCTCCAGCGCCGCGATCACCGCGTCGGTCGAACCGCATTGCGCGCGGTTGGTCGCGGTGTAGAGCGTGCCGTCGAGGCGGTAATCGGCGTCGACCCCGTACTGCTCGCAGAACGTACCGATCGCGTAGATGCTGCGCTCCGATTCCTTGACCAGTCGCACCGCTTCTTCAACCCCGAACAAGCGTTCCAGGGTGAAATACTTGGCCGACCACGACAGTGCGCAACCACCGTTGCGGCCACTGGCACCGGCGCCGCAGATGTCGGCCTCGATCAGCAACACGTCGAGCTCGGGGTTTTGCTCCTTGAGCATGATCGCGGTCCACAACCCGGTGTAGCCACCGCCGACGATGCACACGTCGGCCCGGGTGTCGCCCGCCAGTGGCTCGCACGGCGCGCAGGGCTGCGCCGCCAGCGCTTGGTCCAGCCAGAAAGGTCTCATGGGGGTTTCCTCAGGTACGCAGGGGTTTGATGGTCATGGGTTGGTTGGGCACGGAGGCGCAATCGAGGCTCAGGCCTGCCGGGCGGCTGTTCCAGTGCGGGATCAGGACGAAGGCCGAGAACATGGCGCAACCGGCGAAGATGATGAACACCGTGACCGAGTCGAAATACCCCGGCAGCAAGCCGCCGAGAATCGCCCCGACTGAGCCGCAGCCATTCACAAAACCCGCCGCCGTGGCGCCGGCCTTGGCAGTACCAAAATCAATCGCCGCCGCGCCGCTGATCATCGAATCCGGCCCGTAAAGCGTCAGGCCCATGACGAACAACAGCGCCACCACCAGCATCACGCTGCCGGTGTGCAAGGCGCCCATGAACAGCGCCAGGGAAACCGTCAGCGCCAACAGACTGATCACACACGCCGGCATACGACGGGCGCCGAACAGTTTGTCCGAGGCCAGCCCGAGCAGGATCGGCCCGAGCAGCCCGGCCAGTTCGAACGAAGTCGGAATGATCGCCGCACCGACCTTGCCCACCGAGGGCATTTGTTCGAAGACGATCACCGGACCCCACAACAGAATCGCGTAGCGCGCCGGTTTCAACAGGAAGTACGAGAGCCCGAGCACCAGCACCGTGCGGTTGCGCAGGATTTCCTTCAGGGGTTCCAGAACGCTGATTTTGCTTTGTGCGTAAGCCTCTTCGGCACTCAGCTCGGGTTCCGGCTCGACGGCAGGCAAGCCCACGTCTTCAGGTTTGTTACGTTGAAAAATAAAAAACAGCACGGCGACCAGCCCAACCACCGCCGCACTGGAAATAAACGCCGCGTGCCAACTGCCCACCAGCGTGTAAGCCCACCAACCGGCGAACGGTGACGCCACCAGTCCGCCGAAGGCATAACAGGAACTCCACAACCCCAGCACCCGCCCACGCTGCTGGGCGGGAAAGAAACTGCCGATGTTCTTGCACAGTCCCGACCAGCCGGTGGACTGCGCCAGGCCTTGAATCAACATGCAGGTGGCGAAGATCGGCAACGTGGCGAAATTGCCCATCACCAGTGCTGCCGCCGCGGAAATCAGCAAGCCGCCGAGCACGACTACTCGCGGGCCAAAGCGGTCGGCGAGGATGCCCCAAGTGAATTGGCCGACGGCGTAGGCCGCCAGGTAGATCGCGTCGAGGTTGGCCATGGCCATTTTGTCGAGCATGAAGGTGGGGTCTTCGGCGATCCCCAGTTTGGCCACCGAAAAGGCTTTGCGGGTGAAATAGAAAGCGGCGTAAGCGAGCCAGGTGATAGCGAAGATCTGCACGCGCCAACGCTTGATGGTGCCGATATGCTTGTTCATGGTGGTTCTGACCTCAGGGTGTGAGTGTGCCGGCAGAAATTGAGAAATAACGCCTGTTTTTTTATTGTTGAGCACTTCGGTATCGCGGCTTCCCTGAAGCGATACCGGTCAGATGAGTCCTGCTGTTGCACGCACAGGCTCATGGCACCCGACGCTGTTCGACTGACCAGTCACCGGGGCTGAGGCGGATAAAAACAATTACTGATTAATAAGTGAAATCGATTTATCGTATTTCCAATATAAGCTCAGCTTGTTACTGGAGGTTTCGATGTCGGTTTCCCACGCCCAACTCAAAGCCTTCCACGCCGTGGCCGTTCACGGAAGCTTTACCAAGGCCGCCGAGCGGCTATTCCTCACGCAACCGGCGATTTCCGACCAAGTGCGCAAACTCGAAGAGCGCTTCGGTGTTTTGCTGTTCCATCGCAACAAACGCTCGGTGCGCCTGACGGATCTGGGCGAGCGCTTGCTGAGCATCACCCAGCGCCTGTTCGTCATCGAGGCCGAAGCCCAGGAGTTGTTGCAGGATTCCCGGGCGCTGCAAACCGGCAGCCTGATCCTCGCGGTGGATGCGCCCATCCACGTGTTGCCGCAGATCGCCCGGTTCTGCGAGCGCTACCCCGGCATCAGCGTCAAGATCGAAACCGGCAACACCGATGAGTCGTTGTTCCGGTTGTTCAACTATCAGGCGGATCTGGCGTTACTGGGGCGCGATGTCAGTGATGAACGATTGATCTCGTTGCCGCTGCGCAATGACCCGATGGTGGCGTTCGTCTCGCGCAATCATCCGTGGGCCGATCGCGAGTCGATCTGCCTGGCGGACCTGGATGACACGCCGTTAGTGCTGCGGGAGATTGGCTCGGTGACGCGCCAGACTCTGGAGGAGGAAATGGCCGGGGCCGGGTTGCGGATTCGGCCGGCGATTCAGGTCGAAGGCCGGGAAGCGGCGCGGGAGGCGGTGGTGGTCGGGATTGGGGTTGGCGTGGTGTCGGCAGCCGAGTTTGGTGCTGACTCCAGGGTTTGCGCGTTGCCGATTATCGACTGCAAGCGGCGGCTGACGGAGACGCTGGTGTGTTTGCGCGAGCAGAGTTCACGGCGGGTGGTGGCGACGTTTCTGGAGATGGTGCGTGAGAGTCTGCCCAAATGATCGTCCTCACGTAGATCGTTCCCACGATCCGCGTGGGAATGCAGCCCGGGACGCTCCGCGTCCCAAAGCGGACGCGGAGCGTCCATTGAGGCATTCCCACGCGGAGCGTGGGAACGATCAGGTCAGGTCAGGTAGAAGGCGCTAAATCGAAAAACGCCTGAATCAAGCGCAAATCCCGCCGACGTTCCATGCAGCCGATCATGTGCCGATTGATCAGCCCCTCGCCAATAATCGGCACCGCCACCACCCGCGGGTCATGGCTGACTTCCACTGACGACACCACGCCAACCCCCAACTCCGCGGCAACGGCCTCGGTCACCGCCTCGCGACTGTCCAGCTCCAGCAACACCCGGGGATTGACCTTGGCCTGCGTGCACGCCTCATCAAACGTACGCCGGGTGATCGAGCTCGGCTCGCGCAGCACCATGATCACCTGATCCAGTTCCTTGAGCTGCACATCCTTGGAACGCTGCGCCCACGGATGCCCGGCCGGCACCAGTGCGCAGATCCGTGACTCGCTCAACGCTTGCAGATGCAAACCCTTGCGCGGTTCGACTTCGGTCAGCACCGCCACATCGGCATGCTCGGACAACAACGCCGCCAGGGTTTCCTGGGCATTGCCCAAACGCAGGTTCACCGTGATCCCCGGATAGCGCGCCCGCAGGCTGGCAAGCATCGGCATGACCATGTGCGGTCCGTCCGCCGCCACTTCCAGGCGCCCGGTCAGCAACTGGCGGTTGGCCTCCAGCATCACTTGCGCTTCTTCCGCCAGGCCGAACATCGCCCGGGTGATCGCCGCCAGTTTGGTGCCCTCCTCCGTCAGCTCCACTCGTCGGGCGGTACGGCGCAGCAGGGTGATTTGGTAGTGCTCCTCCAGCGCCTTGATGTGCCCGGTGACCGCCGGCTGGCTGATGAACAGCCGCGCGGCGGCCCGGGTAAAGCTGCCTTCCCGGGCCACGGCATCGAATGCGCGGAGCTGGAACAGATTCATGAATAACCCTCACTGATGGCTGGCATAACAACAAACAATTTGATTGATAGCTCGGCAAATTGCAATTTAAGCCCCGTAGCGTCATCCCATCGATTACGAGGACATGAGAATGAGTACTGCCGAACCCATCCTGCTCACCCCCGGCCCGTTGACCACATCGGCCCGCACCCGTCAGGCGATGATGGTCGACTGGGGTTCATGGGATGACCGCTTCAACCAACTGACCGCCAGCCTGTGCGAACAACTGCTGGCGATCATCAACGGTGCCGACACCCACCACTGCGTGCCATTGCAAGGCAGCGGCACTTTCGCCGTCGAAGCCGCGATCGGCACATTGGTCCCGCGTGACGGCAAAGTGCTGGTGCTGATCAACGGCGCCTACGGCAAACGCCTGGCGAAGATCTGCGAAGTGCTCGGTCGTTCGTTCAGCACCTTCGAAACCGCCGAAGACGAACCGACCACCGCCGCCGATGTGGATCGCCTGCTGCAGGCTGACCCGAGCATCACTCACATTGCGCTGATTCACTGCGAAACCAGTACCGGCATCCTTAACCCGCTGTCGGAAATCGCCCAGGTCATCGCGCAACACGGCAAACGCCTGATCATCGACGCCATGAGCTCCTTCGGCGCTTTGCCGGTGGATGCGCAACAGGTGCCGTTCGATGCACTGATCGCCGCTTCGGGCAAGTGCCTGGAAGGTGTGCCGGGGATGGGCTTCGTCTTCGCTCGCAAGGAGTCGCTGGCGAATGCCGGCGGCAACTCGCACTCACTGGCGATGGATTTGTTCGACCAGCACACCTACATGGCCAAGACCGGCCAATGGCGCTTCACCCCGCCGACCCACGTGGTCGCGGCGCTGCACGAAGCGCTGCTGCAATACAACGAAGAAGGTGGTTTGCCGGCGCGGCATCAGCGCTACGCCGACAACTGCCGGGTGCTGCTCGATGACATGGCCCAACTCGGTTTGCGCAGCTTCCTGCCCGCCGCAATCCAGGCGCCGATCATCGTCACCTTTCACGCCCCGAAAGACCCGCGTTACCAGTTCAAGGAATTCTACGAACGGGTCAAGGCCAAGGGTTTCATCCTTTACCCCGGCAAATTGACCCAGGTCGACACCTTCCGCGTCGGCTGCATCGGCCACGTCAATCCGCCCGAGATGCACGCGGCGGTGGCAGCGATTGCCGAGGTGTTGCAGGAAATGGAAGTACTCGACATCTGAATCAGCAGACACCGCCGAACCTGTAGGAGCGAGGCTTGCCCGCGAACACAGGCGACGCGGTCCCCCAGGCACACCGAGTTATCGTTCTTCGCGGGCAAGTCGGTACGCCGCATCGCTCGCTCCTACAAAGGAATCTGAGACATGAACTACAACAACCCTACCAAGCTCCAAGCCGCCATCCTCGACTGGGCCGGCACCGTGGTCGATTTCGGCTCATTCGCACCCACCCAGATTTTTGTCGAAGCCTTCGCCGAGTTCGACGTCCAGGTGTCCATCGAAGAAGCCCGCGGGCCGATGGGCATGGGCAAGTGGGACCACATCCGTACCCTGTGTGATCAGCCGCAAGTCGCCGAGCGTTATCGCAAGGCGTTCGGCCGCACCCCGACTGACGATGACGTCACCGCCATCTACAAACGCTTCATGCCGCTGCAAATCGAAAAAATCGCCGAACACTCGGCGCTGATCCCCGGTGCCCTGGACACCATCGCTAACTTGCGCCAGCAAGGGATCAAGATCGGCTCCTGCTCCGGCTACCCGAAACAGGTCATGGACAAAGTCGTGGAACTGGCCGCCACCAACGGTTACATCGCGGACCACGTGGTCGCCACTGACGAAGTGCCCAACGGCCGTCCATGGCCGGCCCAGGCCCTGGCCAACGTCATCGCGCTGGGCATCGACGATGTCGCGGCGTGCGTGAAGATCGACGACACGGTGCCGGGCATTCTGGAAGGTCGTCGTGCCGGCATGTGGACCGTGGCGCTGATCTGCTCCGGTAACGCGCTGGGTCTGGACTACGCGGGTTATCAGGCCCTCGGCAGCGAGGAGTTGGCCAGCGAGCGCAAGCGTATTCACGGGATGTTCGAAGGCTCGCGGCCGCACTACATGATCGACACCATCACCGATCTGCCCCAGGTGATTGCCGATATCAATAAGCGACTGGCCAACGGTGAGATGCCGCAAAGCAGCTAACCCACCGCCCACCTTGTAGGAGCATGGCTTGCCCGCGATGACAGTCTCAAGGACGCCATCGCGGGCAAGCCATGCTCCTATAGGGTTTTTTATTGTCAATTAGCTGAACCAGAGCATTGAACGGGCAAATCGTCTCAGGCAAATACGGCAAAACAGGATTACAGTTAAAGCACAGTGCCGCACAAGAACGGCGCTTTGAGCATTGACCTGTGGAGAGCCCCGTATGCCCTGGAAGAACTCCGACTCACGTTACAGCACGGTGTCGATCACGTTGCACTGGCTGATGCTGGTCTTGCTGATCCTGGTTTACGCCTGCATCGAATTTCGCGGGATTTTCCCCAAAGGCAGCGGTGGCCGCACGCTGATCACCGAATCGCACTTCATGTTGGGCCTGACGGTGTTTGTGCTGGTGTGGCTGCGCCTGTTTGCCCGCAGCCTGGGCCCGGCGCCGCAGATCTTCCCGGCGTCGCCGCATTGGCAGACTACCCTGGCCAAATTGATGCACTGGGCCTTGTACTTGTTCATGATCGCCATGCCGATCCTCGGCTGGCTGGTCACCAGCGCCAAGGGGCATCAGGTAATGTTCTACGGCTTTGACCTGCCGTTGCTAGTCCCGGAGGACAAGGTGCTGGCCAAGCGGATTCAGGGCTGGCATGAACTCGGCGGCACCATCGGCTACTGGCTGATCGGCCTGCACGCCGTGGCGGGGCTGTATCACCACTATGTGGTGGGGGATAACACCTTGTTGCGGATGATGCCGAAGCGGGTTTGAGCCGTTGCCTCAATTTTTGGCCAAATGCTGACCTGTGGCGAGGGCGCCTGCCCCCGCTCGGCTGCGCAGCAGACGCAAAACAGTGGGCGCACTGAAGATTTTCGGGGCCGCTTCGCAGCCCAGCGGGGGCAAGCGCCCTCGCCACAATTGTTCAGTGTTTTGAGCTAAATCCCCGTCGACCTTGCAAACCACCGGTATGGATGAAGATCAACCGCGTGCCTTGAGGGAATCTTCTCGCTTCGATCTGCTGCTTGAGCGCCAGCAACGCCTTGCCGGTGTACAGCGGCTCCAAGGGAATGCCGCTGGCCTGCTCGGTCTCCTCGATGAATTCAAGCAACAGCGAATCAACCTTGGCAAACCCGCCGCGACAGGCGTGGAACAGCTCATAAGCTGGCTCCCCCCCTCCCACAATCGCTTCAATCTGATGCGCCACGCCGTGATCGCCCGGCACCGCCAACGCGCCATAGACCGGATGCTCGCCCGCCTCGGCCAGCACCAGCCCAGCCAGCGTGGTGCCCGTTCCGCAAGCCAGCCACCAGCCGTCGTAGTCGCTCCAGCCCAATCCGGCCAATCGCTCACGCACCTGATCCCTGAGCTGCATACAGCCCCGCGCCCCACGCAAACCACCTCCCCCTTCCGGCACCGGGTGCAAGGTCGGGTATTGCGCCTGCCACGGCTGCCAGAAACCCGGTTCATGGCGCGCGCGATAACCGCCGTAACCCAGCCAGTGCAGGTGCATGCCGAAGTCTTGTAGATCCTTTACGGTCGGCGTGTCTTGCGGATGACCGCGCAGCAATCCCACGGTGTTGAAGCCGAAGCGTTTGCCCGCAGCGGCCAACGCGTGCAGATGATTGGAGTGAGCGCCACCAAGGCTAATGATGCCGTCGGCACCGGCCTGGTCGGCAGCGTGAAGGTGTTCGATGAGTTTGAACCACTTGTTGCCGCTGATCAGCGGGTCGATTTGGTCCAGCCGCAAGATGGCGACTTCGATGCCGGCTGCGGTGAGCCAGTCGAGGTGCAGGGGTTCTAGAGGAGCTTGGGGTAGCCAGTCGTTGAGAGGGAGGAGCATGAGGCCGGCTCTGGGAAAGAGCCGACATCTTAGCAGCACCTTTGTGGCGAGGGGGCTTGCCCCCGTTGGGCTGCGCAGCAGCCCCAAAAACCATGTAGCGCGGATTATCAGAATGACCGCGTTGGATGGGTTTACGACTGCTGCGCAGCCCAACGGGGCCAAGCCCCATCGCCACAAGGGGTGTTTTTTTACAACTCGGCGGCCAGACGCGACCCTTGGTTGATCGCCCGCTTCGCATCCAGCTCCGCCGCCACGTCCGCGCCGCCAATCAAATGCACATTCTGTCCCGCCGCCACCAGACCATCCTGCAACTCACGCAGCGGATCCTGACCGGCGCAGATCACAATGTTGTCCACCGCCAGCACTTGCGGCTCGCCGGTTTCGCCGATGCGGATGTGAAGGCCGTCGTCGTCGATTTTCAGGTACTCGACGCTGTTGAGCATCTGCACCTGCTTGTTCTTCAACCCGGTGCGGTGAATCCAGCCGGTGGTCTTGCCCAGACCGTCGCCGACCTTGGTTTTCTTGCGTTGCAGCAGGAACACCTCACGGGCCGGAGCATGGGGCTGAGCGTTGATCCCGGCCACGCCGCCGCGCGCCTCAAGCTTGGTGTCGATGCCCCACTCTTTCCAGAACGCGGCACGGTCGAGGCTGGTGGCCACGCCTTCGTGAACCAAAAACTCCGAGACGTCGAAACCGATACCGCCGGCGCCAATCACCGCCACGCGCTTGCCCACCGGTTTGCGCTCGAGGATCACGTCCAGGTAGCTCAACACCTTGGCGTTCTCGACACCCGGGATGGCCGGGGTACGCGGTGCGATACCGGTGGCGAGGATAATTTCGTCGTAACCGCCGGCCACCAGTTGCGCCACGTCGACGCGGGTGTTCAAACACACCTCGACATTAGTGGTCTGCAATTTGCGGTTGAAGTAGCGCAGGGTTTCGAAAAACTCTTCCTTGCCCGGCACGCGTTTGGCGATGTTGAACTGACCACCGATTTCGCTGGCCGAATCAAACAAGGTCACCTGATGCCCACGCTCGGCGGCCACGGTGGCAGCAGACAGGCCCGCAGGACCGGCACCGACCACGGCGATCTTCTTGATCTGCTGCACCGGCAAATAATTGAGTTCGGTTTCATGGCAGGCACGCGGGTTGACCAGGCAACTGGTCAATTTGCCGCCGAAGGTGTGGTCCAGGCACGCCTGGTTGCAGCCGATGCAGGTGTTGATTTCATCGGCGCGACCCGCGGCAGCCTTGTTGACGAAATCGGCGTCAGCGAGGAATGGCCGGGCCATGGACACCATGTCCGCATCGCCTTCCGCCAGGATCTGCTCGGCGATTTCCGGGGTGTTGATGCGGTTGGTGGTGATCAGCGGAATGCTCACCGAACCGCGCAGCTTGGCCGTGACCTTGCTGAACGCGCCGCGCGGCACTTTGGTGGCGATGGTCGGGATCCGCGCTTCGTGCCAGCCGATGCCGGTGTTGATGATGGTCGCGCCGGCCTGCTCGATAGCTTTGGCCAGGGTGACGATTTCTTCCCAACTGCTACCGCCTTCCACCAGGTCGAGCATCGACAGGCGGAAGATGATGATGAAATTCGGACCGACCGCTTCGCGCACCCGGCGCACGATTTCCACCGGCAGGCGCATGCGGTTTTCGTAGCTGCCGCCCCAACGATCGGTGCGGTGGTTGGTGTGGGCCGCGAGGAACTGGTTAATGAAATAACCTTCGGAACCCATGATTTCGACGCCGTCGTACTCGGCGACTTGCGCCAGTTTCGAACAGGTGACGAAATCGCTGATCTGCTTCTCGATGCCTTCCTCGTCCAGCTCTTTAGGCTTGAACGGGTTGATCGGCGCCTGGATCGCGCTCGGCGCCACTTGCTTCGGGCTGTAGGCATAACGCCCGGCGTGCAGGATCTGCATGCAAATCTTGCCGCCCGCCTCGTGCACCGCGCGGGTGACGATCTGGTGCTTGAGCGCTTCTTCCTCGGTGGTCAGCTTGGCCGCACCGGAGTAAACGCCGCCCTCATCGTTCGGGCCGATACCGCCGGTGACCATCAGGCCTACGCCGCCCAGGGCACGTTCGGCAAAATACGCCGCCATGCGCTCGAAACCGCCGGGCTTTTCCTCAAGACCGGTGTGCATCGAGCCCATCAGGGTGCGGTTGCGCAGCGTGGTAAAACCCAGGTCCAGCGGGGCCAACAGGTGCGGGTAGTGAGCAGCGGCCATCGGAAACTCCACATCGAGCGATCACGGGAAAAATGCAGGAGCTCTTCGGCCCCCGTCGGTCATGTGCCACAGACTAAGAGTCGCACCGCTGTCACTCAATGACCCAAACTGACAACTTATTGATCCAAATGTGCAGCGCCCCTTGGCAAGCGCCGACCGGGGCCCTACCCTAGTCGACGAATCCTGCACACGGCTGTCGACTGCTTTCCCATGCGCAAACTTCTGTACCTGACCTTTTCCATGGCGTTGATCGCCGCCCTCACGACCTACGCCATGTGGGCCGCGGACCGTCCGGTGGGTCATTACCTGTCGGACCTGCGGATCAATCTGGCGGTCGATCAAGGCACCCCGGCCGATCGCGGCAACCTGCTGGGCATCCAGCCTGAGCTGTTCCCCACCGACTATCAAAGCCCGGAGCGTTTGCACCGTAAGCTCTCCGCGTATCTGCAAAAGGCTCAGGATCAGGGCCTGCTGAACGAAAAGACCATCGTGGTGCTGCCGGAACATGTCGGCACCTGGCTGATGGTCAGCGGCGAGAAGGATGAGCTGTACCAGGCCAGCACCCTCAAGGAAGCCATGAACTGGCTGGCGGCGAGCAATCCGCTGCAGTTCGTCCGCGCGCTGATCAGCGCCAAAGGCGCCAGTCGCCTCGACGACGCTCATTTGCGCATGAAGGCCAAGAGCATGGCCAAGGACTACCAGGCGCTGTTCGGTGGCCTGGCGAAAGAATTCCACGTGACCCTGGTGGCCGGCTCCATCGTGCTCCCGGAGCCAAGCGTCAACGACGGCACCTTGAAAATCGGTCACGGCGCGCTGTTCAACAGCACCGTGGTGTTCGGTCGCGACGGTTTGCCTATCGGCCAGCCGCAACGGCAGATGCACCCGATCTTCGCGGAACAGGACACCCTCGCCGCCAACACCGATCACACGGTCAATGTGATCGATACGCCGGCCGGACGTTTGGGCATTCTGATCGGCAGCGACAGTTGGTACCCGGACAACTACCGCAAACTCGACGAACAGGGTGCGCAACTGGTGGCGGTCCCGGCGTTCGTCGTCGGACGCGGGACCTGGGACAAACCATGGCGCGGTTACAAAGGCCTGTCGACGCCCGGCTCCGTCAGTCTCAAGGCCGGTGAACTCAGTGAAGGCCAGGCCTGGCACCGCTTGACCCTGATCGGCCAGCCACCGAGCAGCCAGGCCATTGCCGGCATGAGCGTATTCCTGCGCGGACAGTTCTGGGACAAAGGTAGCGCCGGCCAGAGCTTTCTCAGCAGCAATGGCCAGCATTCCGCTGACGGTGATATCCGTGGCGCGCGCATGCTGAATCTCTGGTTATAAACCATGAAACCACTGCCGATGCGCCTCGGGGATCTGTCGGTGGGCTTTGTTCATAGCCTGGCCGATGCCGTGCGCAGCCACGGCGTTGACCCGCAGCCATTGCTCGATCAGTACGGTCTCGACGCGGCGCGCCTGGGTGAGGCTGGCGCCCGGCTGTCGATTCCGCGCTACATGCGCCTGGGCCACGGCGCGATTCAATTGACCGCCGACCCGGCGCTGGGGTTGCGCATGGGGCAGCTCAGTCGTCTGAGTCAGGCAGGCCTGGCCGGCGTCACCGCCGCCCAGGCGCCGACGGTGCGAGAAGCGGCCCGCTGTCTGATTCGCTTTGAAGCCTTGTACGGCTCCAACTATCGAGGCCAGTCGAGCTTTCACGAAGACGTTCGGGGCGCGTGGCTGCGTTTTTACTCCATCAGCCCCTACAACGCCTACAACCGCTTTGTGGTGGACTCGATCATCGCCGGCTGGTTGCAGCAATTGTCCAGCGTGAGCCCTGCCCCGCTGCGGGCCGAACGCATCGAAATCGAATTCGAAGAACCGCTGTATCGAGACGCCTACAGCGTGTTTGATTGCCCGATCCAGTTCGGCGCCGAACACAATCAACTGCGCCTGAGCCTGGACGCCCTCGCCCAGCGCAACCCGCAGCACTGTCCAAGCACCTGGCGGCACTTGCTGCAACTGTGTGAACGGGAACTGGAGCAACTGACACGCACCCGCAGCCTGCGTGAACGCATCACTCAGTTGCTGGGGCCATTGCTCAATGGAGGTCGGGAACCTGACCTGGAAGAAGTGGCGGCACGCCTGAAGCTGCCCACCTGGACCTTGCGTCGCAAACTCGCCGAGGAAGGCACGCAATTTCGCGCGATTCTCAACGACACCCGCCGCGACCTGGCCATGACCTACATCCGCGATACCGAGCTGGCGTTCGGAGAAATCGCCTATCTGCTTGGCTTTGCTTCAGCCGAAGCCTTTCAACGGGCCTTCAAACGCTGGAACGGCCAGACACCCGGCGAGTTTCGCCGCAGTCATCGCCAATCCGCGTAACGCCCTACAGTTCGGTGGCGTCTTCCGCTGGTTCCAGCGGATCCAGTTCAAACGCCGAATACTCAAGCAACTCTTCTTGATACTCGTCCATTGTGGTGTCCCCCATCGCTCATTAAAAATGGCCTGATCAACTGACCCGTGCCTTGAGCATAAAGTGCCCGCGTGAAAGAAAAATGACGTTCACACGACACTCGCCCGCTACTGAATAAAACGTAGCAGGTGGTCAGGAATTTATCACAGGATTTTTTCGATAGAGGCCGTAGGACAACGGCCTGGTTTGACGTGGGTCAAGCTTGATGCCCCGTTACGGGAGTCGTGCCGTCTGACACGCTCCCGCAAGGCCTGGACCGCTTACTGGGCCGGGATGGGTTCGCTTGGGGGTGGCATGTTGTCCGGATGCGTCGGTGGCGTGATCGTCTCGGCGGCTGGAGCCGGTTCGGACGATTGAGCCGGAGCAATCGGTGCAGCTTCCGCAGGCGGTGCAACAGGCTCCGAAGCAGCAGGCTCGGCGGCCGGAGCCGCTACAGGCTCTGCGGCGGGAGCCGGCGTTGGCGCCAATGCGGCCGGGGCAGCCTGGGCTTCAGGCACGCCCAGGTCGGTTTTCGGCTTCTCGACGATGTGCGCCGCTTTCTTCGCTTCCGGCGGCAGGAACAGCTCTACCAGAGTGAAGAACCGCTCATAAAACTTGGCCGAGGACACGGTCTCGCTGGCGACCTTGACCATCGAATCATCGGACGAACCGATCGGCATCGACACCGAGCCCAACACACCGACGCCGAGGCTGGCGGAGTTGTTGGTCTTCTTCAGCGCGTAGCGATCCTGCAAGGCGTTGGCGAACATGGTCGCGTGGTGGCCTTCTGAGCCATCATCGGCACAAACCACACTGAAGCTGATCTCCATGTGGGTCTCGCCGGTCTGCTGGAAGCTCTTGTGGCCGCTGACCAGTTTCGGATCGCTGCTGGTGATGATGTAGCCCTGGCTGAGCAAGGCGCGACGGGCGGCTTCGCAGGTCTGGGCGTCGGTTACCGGGTAGTTGCGGGAGAACGTTCCGGAGTCGTCGAAGTTCTCATGCTCGTAGATGGCGGCTTTTTTCGACGAACAACCGGCAGCAACAGCCAGCACCAAGGCTAGCCCGACAATACGCATGGGAATTGATCTAAACATTGAACATCCTGAGAGAAAACGGTCCGGGGCGTATTGTGCAACAGATCGATGCTTAGGTGCGCATCGATTAGTGTCTTAAAACGGTTACAGGGGTGTTGACCGTTATATGCGGGAAAAGTCGCATAGATTGATGAATAACCGATGGGCAGGGCAACATTTTTGATCGCCCACAAAAAACCCCGGTCTTTCGACCGGGGTTCTTGTGAAACGCAAAACTCAATCAGCCATTAGTAGCGCTTGATCTCGGCTTCGCTTTCCAACTGCTTGCGGTAAGCCGCAAAGTCTTGCTGGCCAATGCGCGAGGCGAGGAAGCGACGGTACTGAGCCTTCTCTTCATCGGTCGGCGCTGCGGCTTCGTTCACGCCGTTCAAGCGCACGATCACCAGGCTACCATCGGCCAGGGTCACGCTGCTGAAGGTCGGCTTGTCCTTGGCGGCAGGTTTTGGCATGCGGAACAGCGCTTGCAGCACGGTAGGGTCAACCCCTTCCTGTGCGCGAGTGGCGGCCGCAGTGACCTTCCAGTTCTGGCCGTCGATAGCCTTGTCCAGCGGTGTCTTGCCGTCACGCAGGCTGGCGATCAACTGATCAGCCTTGGTCTTGGCGGCAGCACTGGCGTGCTCCTTGGCCAATTGCGTGCGGATGCTGGCGGCAACGCTTTCCAGCGGCAGCTGCGAAGGCTTCAAGTGCTCCTTGGCGCGCAACACGATCACGGTTTCCGGATCGAGCTCGATGGCGGTGCTGTTAGCACCTTCATCCAGCACTTCAGGGCTGAACGCTGCGGTGACCACGGCACGGTTGGCCGCGACACCTTCGCCACCTTCACGGCCGAACGGCGCGGAGGTATGGACGGTCAGTTTCAGGTCCTGCGCTGGCTGGGCCAGGTCAGACGCTTCGAACGAGGAATCTTCCAGTTGCTTGGTCGCCTCGACGAAACGCTGCTCGACCTGCTGGGTTTTCAGCTCGCGGGTCAGCTTGTCCTTGAGACTGGCAAACGTCGGCACTTCCGGCGCTTCAACGCCCAACAGCTTGATCAGGTGGAAACCGAAGCCAGTACGGATTGGCTCCGAAACCTGGTCCTTGTTCAACGAGTACAGGGCTTTTTCGAACACTGGATCGTAAACGCCAGGACCGGCGTAACCGAGGTCACCACCGTTGTTGGCCGAACCTGGGTCCTGGGAGAATTCCTTGGCCAACGCCTCGAATTTCTCACCTTTGGCCAGACGCGCCTGAACTTCTTCGATCTTGGCCTTGGCTTGCGCCTCGGTCACCTTGTCGTTCACTTCGATCAGAATGTGCGCAGCCCGGCGTTGTTCGGCCAGGTTGGCGATTTCTTTCTGATACGCCGCTTGCAGGTCTTCGTCCTTGACGCTGACCTCATTAAAGAAGGAAGCCTTCTTCAACTCCAGGTAATCGATAACCACCTGGTCCGGCGTCATGAACTCCTTGGCGTGTTCGTCGTAGTAAGCCTTGACCTCGTCGTCGGTCAGTTTCACCGCCGTCGGGTCAACCTTGATGTTCAGGGAAGCGAAGTCGCGGGTCTGTTTTTCCAGACGGGCGAAGGCCAACACCTGTGCATCGGTGACGAAGCCGCTACCCGCCAGGCCAGCGCGCAGCTGACCGATCAGCATTTCCTGAGCCAGCATCTGGCGGAACTGCATACGGCTGTAGCCCAGTTGACGGATCACCTGGTCGAAACGCTCAGGGCTGAACTTGCCGTCAACCTGGAATTCAGGCGTCAGCAGGATCACCTGGTCCAAAGCGCCTTCGGAGAAAGCGAATTTCGATTTTTCTGCGCCTTGCAGCAGCAGCTTGCGATCGATCAGGCCTTTGAGGGCCGATTCGCGCAGCATTTTTTCATCGAGTAACGAAGCGTCGAAATCCTTGCCCAGCTGTTGCATCAGCTGACGGCGTTGCATGTCGACGGCCTGGCTCAGCTCGTTCTGGCTGATTTCTTCGCCGTTGACCTTGGCCGCATCATTGCTGTGCGTCGTGGCCTTGAAAATGGCGTCGAAACCGGTCAAAGCCATCAGTGCAACGATGACTCCGATGATGGTCTTGGCAATCCAGCCTTGTGAATTGTCCCTGATATTCTGCAGCATGCGTCCCCCAGAAACGGTTGAACTTCAAAATTAGGCAACCGTGGAGCGTGGGTAGAATCCGGATAGAAGAAAGGCGCATCCGGGGATGCGCCTTCTCGTAACTGGCGGAACGGACCGAGGGTTCGAACTTGCGACCCTCGGTGTCTCAGATCAACGATTTGTTGGCTGGACTACCGCTCCGCTGCCAGGTCAGGCATGACCCCGACCCGGATAGGCAAAAACCTGAATCGAACTTAGTTGACAGCTTCTTTCAGTGCTTTACCAGCTTTGAAACCTGGTTTTTTGGCTGCAGCGATTTCCAGCGTCTTACCGGTCTGTGGGTTACGACCGATGCGAGCAGGACGATCGGTCACGGAGAACGTACCGAAACCCACCAGAACTACGGAGTCGCCAGCCTTGAGAGCGCCAGTGACGGATTCGATTACAGCGTCCAGCGCACGGCCAGCAGCAGCTTTCGGGATATCAGCGGATGCAGCGATAGCATCAATCAGTTCCGACTTGTTCACTCTAAGTCCCCTTATATCTATTTGAGTATGATTCTAAGTTTTTTGGTGAAAGCAAAAACGAGTGCTGAATGGCCTACAGACACTTAAGAGCCGCTTTATAACAAGGGCTCTAAAAAGCTGTCAAGGAAGCCCCCCAGGCAAATGCGTACTAATGCGTGCTAATTCTTTCCTTAGAGTCAGACTCGCGTTTTTCATCCTTTGCAACTATCTCCGGAGCCACATCCGGCAAGGGCTCCGGCGCGTATTGCAGCGCAATTTGCAGGACCTCGTCAATCCATTTAACTGGTTTAATCTGCAGATCTTGCTTGATATTGTCAGGAATTTCCTTCAGATCGCGTACGTTCTCTTCAGGAATGATCACGGTCTTGATCCCGCCACGGTGAGCCGCGAGCAGTTTTTCCTTCAAACCGCCGATCGCCAGCACTTGGCCACGCAGGGTAATTTCGCCAGTCATGGCGACGTCCGCGCGTACAGGAATGCCAGTCAATGCCGACACCAGGGCCGTGCACATGCCTACACCAGCGCTAGGGCCGTCCTTCGGGGTCGCCCCTTCCGGCATGTGGATGTGCGTGTCGCGCTTCTCGTGGAAGTCCAGGGGGATCCCCAGGCTCTTGGCACGGCTGCGGACCACGGTCAGGGCGGCAGTGATCGATTCGACCATCACATCACCCAGGGAACCGGTCTTGATCAACTGGCCTTTACCCGGAACGACAGCGGCTTCGATGGTCAGCAGTTCCCCACCCACCTGAGTCCACGCCAGGCCGGTCACTTGACCGATCTGATCCTGGGATTCAGCCAGGCCGTAGCGGAATTTGCGCACACCCAGGAAGTGTTCCAGCATCTCGGCAGTCACCTTCACCGAGAAGCGTTTTTCCAGTGCGTGCTCTTTGACCGTCTTGCGGCAAACCTTGGCAATCTGGCGCTCAAGCCCCCGCACACCGGCTTCGCGGGTGTAATAGCGGATGATGTCGCGGATCGCTTCGGCGTCGAATTCCAGCTCACCTTTCTTCAGGCCGTTGGCAGCAATCTGCTTCGGCGACAGGTACTTGACGGCGATGTTGATCTTCTCGTCTTCCGTGTAGCCAGGCAGACGAATCACTTCCATCCGGTCCAGCAGCGCCGGCGGAATGTTCATGGAGTTGGAGGTGCAAAGGAACATCACATCGGACAGGTCGTAATCGACTTCCAGATAGTGATCGTTGAAGTTGTGGTTCTGCTCCGGATCGAGCACTTCCAGCAACGCAGACGCTGGATCACCGCGCATATCGCTGCCCATTTTGTCGATTTCATCGAGCAGGAACAGCGGGTTGCGAACCCCGACCTTTGTCATCTTTTGAATCAATCTTCCTGGCATCGAACCGATATAAGTACGGCGATGACCACGAATTTCCGCTTCATCGCGCACGCCACCGAGGGCCATACGGACGAATTTACGGTTGGTGGCGTGCGCAATCGACTCCGCCAGAGAGGTTTTACCCACCCCCGGAGGACCGACCAGGCACAACACCGGACCACGAATTTTCTTCACGCGCTTTTGCACGGCGAGGTATTCGAGGATGCGTTCCTTCACTTCGTCCAGACCATAGTGGTCGGCGTCGAGAATGTCTTCGGCACGGGCCAGGTCCAGACGCACTTTGCTCTGAGCCTTCCACGGCACCTGAACCAACCAGTCGATATACGAACGCACCACGGTCGCTTCCGCAGACATTGGTGACATTTGTTTCAGCTTGTTCAGTTCGCCCTGCGCTTTGGCCAAGGCGTCTTTCGGCAGGCCGGCAGCATCGATGCGCTTTTTCAGCTCTTCGATTTCGTTGTGGCCTTCCTCGCTGTCGCCGAGCTCCTTCTGAATGGCCTTCATCTGCTCATTCAGGTAGTACTCGCGCTGACTGCGCTCCATTTGTTTTTTGACGCGACCGCGAATGCGTTTTTCGACTTGCAGCAGGTCGATCTCGGCATCCAGCAACGCCAGGACGTGCTCGACCCGGGCCGACAAATCGATGATTTCGAGGATTTCCTGCTTCTGCTCGATCTTCAGGGCCATGTGCGCGGCCATGGTGTCGACCAGGCGCCCTGGTTCGTCGATGCTGTTGAGCGACGACAGGACTTCAGCCGGGACTTTCTTGCCCAACTGCACATATTGTTCGAACTGAGCCAGCAGGCTACGGACAAACACTTCCGACTCGCGCTCAGGCGCGTCGACTTCGTCGATCAGCGAGACTTCGGCACGGCAATGGCCGTCCACTTCGCTGAAGCGCTCCACGGCGCCCCGCTGCTCGCCTTCGACCAGAACCTTGACGGTGCCGTCAGGCAGCTTGAGCAGTTGCAGAACAGTGGCGATGGTACCTACGCGATAAAGTGCTTCTTCACCGGGATCGTCGTCAGCAGGGTTCCGCTGAGCCAGCAGAAGGATCTGCTTGTCGCCCGTCATCGCAGCCTCGAGGGCTTCGATGGATTTCTCGCGCCCCACGAACAGCGGGATAACCATGTGCGGATAAACCACGACATCACGCAATGGCAAGAGAGGCAATTCGATGGTTGTCTTCATGATTTCGCCTCTACGGCGGCCATAAGGCCGTAAACAGATGGAAGTAAGCTTGAAACCAAGATGGGGGCTGCTTTCAAAAAAAACAAGCGCAAAGAGGGTGTTAAAACGGTTTAAAAGAAAAGGGGCCCGAAGGCCCCTTCTTTATTCCAGCTGCGTGACGCTTAAGCGTCTGGCGCGGCCTTGGCTGTCGGCTCACTGTTTTCGTAGATATACAGTGGCTTGGACTTGCCTTCGATAACGCTTTCATCGATCACTACTTTGCTCACCTCGGACTGCGAGGGGATTTCATACATAGTGTCGAGCAATACGCCTTCGAGAATCGAGCGCAGTCCACGGGCACCGGTCTTGCGTTCCAGGGCACGTTTGGCGACCGATTTCAGTGCGTCGGCCCGGAATTCCAGGTCCACGCCTTCCATCTCGAACAGCTTGGCATACTGCTTGGTCAGAGCATTTTTCGGCTCGGTCAGGATCTGCATCAACGCAGCCTCATCAAGCTCGTCCAGCGTGGCGAGGACCGGCAGACGACCGACGAATTCCGGGATCAGACCGAACTTGACCAGATCGTCAGGCTCGACTTCACGCAGGGATTCACCGACTTTCTTACCTTCTTCCTTGCTGCGTACCTCGGCGTTGAAGCCGATGCCGCCACGGGTGGAGCGCTGTTGAATAACCTTCTCCAGACCGGAGAACGCACCACCGCAAATGAACAGGATGTTACGGGTGTCGACCTGAAGGAATTCCTGCTGCGGATGCTTGCGGCCACCTTGCGGCGGAACGGAAGCGACCGTGCCTTCGATCAACTTGAGCAAGGCCTGCTGCACGCCTTCACCGGAAACGTCCCGGGTGATCGACGGGTTGTCAGACTTGCGCGAAATCTTGTCGATTTCATCGATGTAGACAATGCCCATCTGGGCCTTTTCCACATCGTAATCGCACTTCTGCAGCAGCTTCTGAATGATGTTCTCGACATCTTCCCCTACGTAACCCGCCTCGGTGAGGGTGGTTGCGTCGGCGATGGTGAACGGAACGTTCAACAAGCGGGCCAGTGTTTCGGCAAGCAGGGTTTTACCCGAGCCTGTCGGGCCGATCAGCAAGATGTTGCTTTTGCCGAGTTCGACGTCGTCATTCTTTTTGTCACGCTGGTTCAGGCGTTTGTAGTGGTTATACACCGCTACGGCCAGAACCTTTTTCGCACGCTCTTGACCAATCACATACTGATCAAGGATGCCGCTGATTTCTTTAGGCGAAGGCAATTTATGCGCGCTGCTCTCGGCCTGGGCTTCCTGCACCTCCTCTCGGATGATGTCATTGCACAGGTCGACGCACTCGTCGCAGATAAAGACCGAGGGGCCGGCAATCAATTTGCGCACTTCATGCTGGCTTTTGCCACAGAAGGAGCAATAGAGCAGCTTGCCGTTGTCCTCGCCGTTGCGGGTGTCAGTCATTCGTTCGATCCAAATCCGATAGGCTTGCAACACAAGATGAAGGCTATTGCGGGCTTTTTCAAGCCCGCTAGTGATCGGAGCGGCCGACCAAGCCTATTTTGAGCTGCTTATTTAAGCGGGCCGCTGGCTGATCACTTCATCGATCAACCCGTACTCACGCGCGGCTTCTGCGCTCATGAAGTTGTCGCGGTTGGTGTCGCGTTCGATTTCTTCCAGTGTGTGCCCGCTGTGCTTGGCCATCAGCGTGTTGAGACGCTCACGAATGAAGAGGATTTCCTTGGCATGGATTTCGATATCCGATGCCTGACCCTGGAAACCGCCCAATGGCTGGTGAATCATCACACGCGAGTTCGGCAGGCAGAAACGCTTGCCAGCGGCACCGGCCGTCAGCAGGAACGCACCCATGCTGCACGCCTGGCCGATACAAGTAGTCGAAACGTTGGGTTTGATGAACTGCATGGTGTCGTAGATCGACATGCCTGCTGTCACCGAACCGCCCGGGGAGTTGATATAGAGATGGATGTCCTTGTCCGGGTTTTCCGCTTCAAGGAACAGCAGTTGCGCACAGATCAGGTTGGCCATGTAGTCCTCTACCGGACCAACCAGAAAGATCACTCGCTCCTTGAGGAGACGCGAGTAAATGTCGTAAGCGCGCTCGCCACGAGCAGACTGCTCGACAACCATCGGGACCAGGCCGCCTGCGGCCTGGATATCAGAGTTCTGCTGAATATACGAATTACGGAACATGCTCTGCAGTCACTCCCAAATAGTTATGTCTTGAATACGCATAAGCCAGCGCGAAGGCTGGCTTATGGTGATTACTTCTTAGCGCAGAAACGATCAGTCGGCTTGTGGAGCTTCTACCGGCTTGACTGCTTCTTCGTAAGAGACCGATTTGTCGGTCACGTTTGCCTTCTGCAGAACAGTATCCACAACTTGTTCTTCCAGCACAACCGAACGGACTTCGTTCAGTTGCTGGTCGTTCTTGTAGTACCAGGACACAACCTGCTCAGGCTCTTGGTAGGCCGAAGCCATTTCCTGAATCATTTCGCGAACGCGGGCTTCGTCAGGCTTGAGGTCGAACTGCTTGACCACTTCAGCCACGATCAGACCCAGCACAACGCGGCGCTTGGCTTGTTCTTCGAACAGCTCGGCCGGCAGTTGGTCGGGCTTGATGTTGCCGCCGAATTGCTGAACAGCCTGCACGCGCAGACGATCAACTTCGTTGGACAACAGAGCCTTTGGCACTTCGATCGGGTTGGTGGTCAGCAGACCGTCCATTACCTGATTCTTGACCTTGGATTTGATCGCCTGACGCAGCTCGCGCTCCATGTTCTTGCGAACTTCGGTGCGGAAGCCTTCCAGACCGGTTTCCTTGATGCCGAATTGAGCGAAGAATTCTTCGGTCAGCTCAGGCAGTTTTGGCTCGGAAACAGTGTTCACGGTCACGGTGAACTCAGCAGTCTTACCTGCCAGGTCGAGGTTCTGGTAGTCCTCTGGGAAGGTCAGGTTCAGAACGCGTTCTTCGCCGGCTTTAGCGCCAACCAGACCGTCTTCGAAACCAGGGATCATGCGGCCGGAACCCAGAACCAGCTGAGTACCTTTGGCGGAACCGCCAGCGAACACTTCACCGTCAACCTTGCCAACGAAATCGATGTTCAGTTGGTCTTCGTTCTGGGCAGCACGATCGGCTACTTCGAAACGGGTGTTTTGCTTACGCAGGATGTCGAGCATCTTGTCCAGGTCAGCGTCAGCCACGTCAGCGCTCAGGCGCTCGACAGTGATGCCTTCGAAACCGGCTACAGTGAACTCAGGGAACACTTCAAAAATCGCGACGTATTCCAGATCCTTGCCAGCTTCGATCGATTTAGGCTCGATCGAAGGAGCGCCAGCCGGGTTCAGCTTCTGCTCAACGACAGCTTCGTAGAAGGAGGACTGGATCACGTCGCCTACAGCTTCCTGGCGTGCATCAGCACCGAAACGGCGCTTGATTTCACTCATTGGCACTTTGCCTGGACGGAAGCCAGCAATCTTGGCCTTTTGGGCGGTCTGCTGCAGACGCTTGTTGACCTGAGTCTCGATGCGCTCAGCCGGCACGGTGATGCTCATGCGGCGCTCAAGAGCAGAAGTATTTTCAACAGAAACTTGCATGGATATTCCTCGTTGCACAGACGTTAGCCGGCCGTTTCCGACCCCAGAATCAAGGGCATGCATTCTAGTGGGTCAAACTCAAGAAGTCACCCTACTGAAAACGGGTAAAAAAACAGCAGGCAATTTATAGGCGAGGGACAAACGGTTGTGCCTCGCCCTGTTAGCAAATACAGCCAGTCAAGCCAGGGCTCTGCACCACCTCTTCTATATATAGAAGAAGTAGCAGGCATCTCCCTGACAGCCGACCTTGCGAGCAAGGCCGGCGGGCGGCGCGGCATCATCGAGAAACATAAATACGACGAAACACCCCACCCCGGCGACCCAGAACCTGCAGCCGCTGAACACTCGAACCGCTAAAACAAAAAAGGCGCCAGACTATTAAATCTGGCGCCTTTCGAAATATGGGGTGGACGAAGGGGATCGAACCCTCGACAACGGGAGTCACAATCCCGTGCTCTACCAACTGAGCTACGCCCACCATATTGCCTCACAAGAAAGTCAAACAACTTCCTTGCTGCGCCCCCACCGGATCAACGACCCGGGTGAAGCTTTATTTGGTGCGGATGAAGAGACTCGAACTCTTACGCCTCGCGGCGCTGGAACCTAAATCCAGTGTGTCTACCAATTCCACCACATCCGCGGCTTGAAGCTGTTAAAGCAAAGGCGCCAGACTGTTAATCTGGCGCCTTTCGAAATATGGGGTGGACGAAGGGGATCGAACCCTCGACAACGGGAGTCACAATCCCGTGCTCTACCAACTGAGCTACGCCCACCATACTGCGCTACTTGTGCCAAAGCTGCCTAATGGCGCACCCGGCAGGACTCGAACCTGCGACCATCCGCTTAGAAGGCGGATGCTCTATCCAGCTGAGCTACGGGCGCCTTATTAATCTGTACTCTTGGAGGACTACAAACTAAGTGCTTCCAGCCTCACGGAACCGTAATCCCGCTTGACCTTCTCATCCAGTGCTAGGCTGTGCCCGACAAGTGCGACGAATAGTATAGAGCGCCCCAAAGCCCGTCAAATCCTTTTTAAAAAAAATTCATTTAATTAAAGGGCTTAGAGGAATTTGCAGACCAAGCGCCTTTGCCCTCGCCGCCTGACATGCGAGAATGCGCCCTCTTTTTTCCCCCTCTCGATGGTTAATCACGCGCAATGACTGCACAACTTATCGACGGCAAGTCAATCGCCGCCAGCCTGCGCCAGCAGATCGCCAAACGAGTCGCCGAACGTCGCCAGCAAGGCCTGCGCACGCCCGGTCTCGCGGTGATCCTGGTCGGCAGCGATCCTGCCTCTCAGGTTTATGTCTCGCACAAGCGTAAAGACTGTGAAGAGGTCGGCTTCCTGTCCCAGGCCTACGACCTGCCTTCTGAAACCACTCAGCAAGCGCTGACCGAGCTGATTGATCGCCTGAACGACGACCCGGCAATCGACGGCGTTCTGCTTCAGCTTCCTTTACCTGCCCACCTGGACGCCTCCAAATTGCTGGAGCGCATTCGTCCGGATAAAGATGTCGACGGTTTCCACCCGTATAACGTCGGTCGCCTGGCCCAACGCATTCCACTGCTGCGCCCCTGCACACCCAAAGGCATCATGACCCTGCTGGAAAGCACCGGAGCGGATCTTTACGGGATGGACGCGGTGATTGTCGGCGCTTCCAACATTGTTGGCCGTCCGATGGCGATGGAATTGCTGCTGGCCGGCTGCACCGTGACGGTCACTCACCGCTTCACCAAGGATCTGGCCGGCCACGTTGGCCGTGCCGATCTGGTCGTGGTTGCCGCCGGCAAGCCGGGCCTGGTCAAGGGTGAGTGGATCAAGGAAGGCGCGATCGTGATCGACGTCGGCATCAACCGCCAGGAAGACGGCAAGCTGGTGGGTGACGTGATCTACGAAACCGCCCTGCCCCGCGCCGGCTGGATTACTCCAGTGCCTGGCGGTGTAGGTCCGATGACGCGTGCCTGCCTGCTGGAAAATACGTTGTACGCAGCGGAGACGCTGCACGACTGAGTTCCCAGGCGTGCCGCATACAAGAGCCCCGCTAATTGCGGGGCTTTTTGTTTTTTGGGCACTGGACAAACAACCCGCGAGTTTCAGAATAAAGAGACAGGCCATCGGGCAAACGACCTACAGACCTCAGCGGGACAAACGGATACAAATGGCACTCGCCAGGAGCCGTTCATGAAGCCGAGCAACCCCACTCAACAGCGCACGCTTGCTTTCGCAGGCAAACTGGCGGGCCTGCTTTATAGCCTCTGTTGTTATGTGTTATATCCTGCTCACTGCGCTGTACATGATTGGCTTTCTCTCCGGCATTGGTGTGCCCAAGGACATTAATACCGGGCCCGGCCTCAACTGGCCCCTGGCGGTTATCGTCGACACCTTGCTGATTACGCTTTTTGCGGTCCAGCACAGCGGCATGGCGCGAATGCGCTTCAAACGCTGGTGGATCGGATTCATCCCGGCGCCTATCGAACGCGCGACCTACGTCCTGTCTTCCTGCCTGGTGCTCGTGCTGCTTTTCTGGTTGTGGCAACCCATCGAAGTATCGATCTGGAGCGTCACGTCCGCCTGGGGCCATGGATTGCTGATGGCGCTGTTCTGGCTGGGTTGGGGCGTGGTGGTGCTCGCGACTTTTCTGATCAGTCATTTCGAATTGCTGGGCATAAAGCAGGCCCTCAACGCCTTTTATCCTGACCGGCGTCAGAGCCCAACCTTCAAAACCCCGTTGCTCTACAAAGCGGTTCGTCACCCCTTGTACCTCGGGTTTCTGATCGTATTCTGGGCGACACCCGAGATGACCGCCGGACATCTTCTGTTCGCGCTACTGAACACGCTCTACATTCTGATCGGCGTTCATTTTGAAGAGAAAGATCTGCTGGAAATGTTTGGCGAACACTATCGACGCTATCAACATAATGTCGCGGCGCTTGTGCCCTTGATCAAACGCAAACCCACCAAAAAACATTAAATTTTCTTCATATAAAGCGCTCGTCATACGGGCGCCTAGCGCTTTCGTGGCTCATACTCCTAGAATGCGTCGTTTTTAAGAAACAGCCCGTAACAAAACGGCATATCCACCCTTATGAGTTCGCCCGCGTGAAAATCCGTCTTTCCATCCTGAGCCTATTTTTTGCGTTGACAGGGACTGTTATCACGCCAATCACCCACGCTGCGGAAACCACCGCAGCACCACGCGACGCCTCGCAACTCAAGATTGCTTCTGGCAGCGCTCTGCTTATGGATTTGCAGACCAACAAAGTCATTTACGCCAACAACCCTGACGTGGTGGTGCCGATCGCCTCGGTCAGCAAACTGATGACGGGACTGGTAGTGGTTGAAGCCCGCCAGAACATGGATGAGTACATCAACGTCGACATCAGTCACACGCCGGAAATGAAAGGCGTGTTTTCGCGGGTCAAGCTCAATAGCGAGCTGCCGCGCAAGAAGATGCTGCTGATTGCGCTGATGTCCTCGGAAAACCGCGCAGCCGCCACCCTCGCCCACCATTACCCGGGCGGCTACGTCGCATTCATTGCAGCCATGAACGCCAAGGCCAAGGCGCTGGGCATGTCCAGCACCCACTTCGTCGAACCCACCGGGCTTTCTCCGCGCAACGTCTCGACGGCGCGTGACTTGAGCAAATTGCTGATCGCAGCGCACAAATACCCGCTGCTGACTGAGCTGACCACCACCAAGGAAACCACCGTAGCGTTCCGCAAACCCAACTACACCCTGGGCTTTCACAACACCGACCATTTGGTGAACAAGCCCAATTGGGACATCAAAATCACCAAGACCGGCTTTACCAACGAGGCCGGGCACTGTCTGGTGCTGGTGACTAGCATGGGCAATCGCCCGGTGGCGCTGGTGATTCTCGACGCATTCGGCAAGTACACGCACTTTGCCGACGCCAGTCGGATCCGCAGCTGGGTTGAAACGGGCCGCAGCACCGAAGCCCCCTCCGTTGCCTTGCAGTACAAAGCGGCGAAGAATCTGAAGCACCGTCAGAGCGGTGTGGTTGAAGCCTCGAAATAAACCGGCGACAGCAACAACAAAGCCCCGATTTGTCGGGGCTTTTTTTATCGCGAATCCGCGGGCTAATCGTTGGGTAACGGCATCTGGTCGTCATCGGGAATGCCATCTCCGGCACTCGGGTCTTTGTGGCCTTGCGGATGCTCCGTCGGCACCACCATGGGACGCGCCAACGGATCCCTCATCGGACCGTCCGGATCCAGCACAGGGTCGATGTCATCTTCGGGGGTCGTTGGGACGCTGTCCGGACCTTTGTCATCAAAACTCGAATCGGTAGACATAAACACCTCACTGCAGGTCAGGGTTTGAGATCAGCCAACGGGTCGTAGGGCTTGGCCGGTTTCTTGTCATCCTCGCCCGGCTTGATATCCCGGGGCGCCTTGGCGGGGCCGACGGGATCGACCTGAGGGTCAGCGAGGTCCGGCGAGTCAGGATCGAAATCCAGCTCATGACCGGACGAATGCTCGGAAGAATGCGGACCGTCTGGGGTAGTGGAATGTGCCATGGACGCCTCCTTGGGTCTGGCCCGGAGAAATCCGGGCCCTACCCATAAGAGGCCAAGGGCACGCGACGGTGCCCTGGAGATGACGAACGGAGCTACTATTGAGCCTGCAACGCCTTGGTCGCCCGTGCGGCGGCCTGTTCCTGCCCCGCCTGTCCCAATTCGCTCGCGGCCTTGAGCCAGCGTTGTTCATCGACCCTGGCCGGAATCTGGTTCGGCTTCTGGATCAGCACGGCCCAGCCGCCCGCATCCTTGAAGGATGACTCAAACGAATTGAAACCCATCAACAAGCGACGGTTCATCCCGGAGCGCAACAACACCGTCTGCTTCTGCCGGTTGTAGCCGGCGAGGATGGCGTAGCGCGGTTTGGCCCAGAACGCCGAGCCTTCGGTGAAACGCACCATCACCGGATAACCGGCGGCGACCTGGGTCAACAACGCCGGCAGATGACTGTCGAGGGGATACACCACCATGCCGTACTCGCGGGCCAGGTTCTGCATGTTCTGCTGCAACTGCGCTTCGGCACCCGGCAAATGCAGCGGCTTTTCCAGCAGCCCTGGCGTGATCACCACGCCTTGTTGGGACAACATGCTGGCAAGGACTTGTGGCCCACTTTGATTGGCCTCGCCGCGGTAGAACGTACCGCTGAGTTCAACACGTTCCGGCAGTCGCTTGACCTCCGGCGCCACACTGCCGGCGCAACCCGCCAACACGCCGACGCAGCCCATCACCAGCACCACAGAACGAATTCGAGAAAATACCCGCACCATCATCACTCTCTTGTTCAGACGCCGGCAATCGCGCTCCCGGCTTGGCCACTGATCATAGGACGCCACGGGACAGCGGTATAGCCTTAACCGGCAGTTGTTTGCGTTCGATAGAGCGAAGTGGTTGGTGACAGGCGACCTTTGGTCAATAGCCTGAAACACAGCAGCGACTAGACTGTCACTTGCATAGCGTGTGTGCCCGCAGCAGGGCAAAGAGGAGGCACCGATGAGCCTGGCAATGACAATCGTAATGCTGATTTCCGGCTGGCTGGCCGTGGCCGCCGCCATGTTGTGGGGAGTCCTGCGCATCACCCGGCGGCACCATCATCATCCGGTGCACTCGGCCCCCGCCAAACCTGATCAACCGGCGGCACGCCCCGCCACTGCGCACTGACCGGCATTTTTTCCAACCACCAAAAACAAAAACGGCCGCCTGGACTCTTTCGAGTGCAGGCGGCCGTTCTGTTTAGCGCCGGTTAAGCTTCAGCAGCAAGTCGCTTCTGCTTGGCCCGCCGGGACATCATGTTCAAGCCCTCGATCGTGGCCGAGAAGGCCATGGCCGCGTAGACGTAGCCATTCGGTACGTGGGCGCCGAAGCCTTCGGCGATCAGCGTCATGCCGATCATGATCAGGAAGCCCAGGGCCAGCATCACCACGGTCGGGTTGTCGTAGATGAACTTGGCCAGCGGATCAGCCGCCAACAACATCACCAGTACCGACACCACCACCGCAATGATCATGATCGGCAAATGCTCGGTCATGCCGACGGCGGTAATGATGCTGTCGATGGAGAACACCATGTCCAGCATCAGGATCTGCCCGATCGCCGCAGCAAAGCCCAGGCTGACGCCGGAGGTGGCCGACTTCGGATCATCCGGCGCCGGGTCCATGCTGTGATGGATCTCGGTGGTGGCTTTCCACAACAGGAACAGGCCACCGGCGATCAGGATCATGTCCTTCCAGGAGAACGTCTGGCCGAGGATATCGATCACCGGCTCGGTCAACTGGACGATGAAGGCAATGGTGCTCAACAGTGCCAGACGCAGGATCAACGCCATGCCGATACCGATGCGGCGCGCTTTCTGCCGATGCTGCTCCGGCAGTTTATTGGTCAGGATCGAGATGAAGATCAGGTTATCGATGCCGAGCACGATTTCCATGACGATCAACGTGGCCAGGGCGACCCACGCGGTGGGGCTGGCGGCTAGTTCTACAAGGTATTCCATGGGTCAGTCCTGACTCGCTTAAGACGATTTAGATTTCCTGGGACGAAGATTCGGTGTTCCCTTTCTCTTCGGCCGGTTGTTCTTTCTTGCTGATCAGGCCGCCGGTGGCATCACTGAGCGCCTGTTCCGCGGCTTTATGGGTGTCGTCGATGGCCTGTTTGGCACTCTCGGTGGCCTTGCCCATCAACTGCTGGGCGCTCTTTTCGGCCTGGTCACAACCGGCCAATACCAGTAAAGACGTGATCAACAGCGCCGTAGCGGTAAGTTTCATAGGGCTTTCCTCGTTAGAACGGACAGCGCGAAAAGCCGCCCCGTCGATAGCGAGGCATTCTAGGGAGGCAAACACTTCAGTAAAATTCGTATTTTTAACGGTTATACTTCGGTTTTAACGAAGTGTAGGTCGCCATGCTGAATTATCGACAGCTGCATTACTTCTGGGTGGTGGCCAAGACCGGCAGCATCGTGCGCGCCTGCGAGCAGTTGAACCTGACGCCGCAAACCATCAGCGGGCAGATTTCCCTGTTCGAACAAACCTACGGCATCGAGTTGTTTCGCCGGGTCGGCCGCAACCTGGAACTCACCGAAGCCGGGCGCCAGACCCTGCCCTACGCCGAGCAGATGTTCCAGCTCGGCGGCGAACTGGAGCTGATGCTCCGCGCCCAACCCAATGAGCAGCAGATTCTGTTCCGGGTCGGCGTGGCGGATGTGGTGCCCAAATCCATCGTCTATCGCCTGATCGCGCCGACCATGGAATTGAGCGAGCCGCTGCGCATCACCTGTCGCGAGGACAAGCTGGAACGCTTGCTCGCCGACCTGGCGATCCAGCGCCTGGACCTGGTGATTTCCGACAGCCCGATGCCGTCGCACCTGGACATCAAGGGCTACAGCCAGAAACTCGGGGAATGCGGGATCAGTTTTTTTGCGACGAAAGAACTGACGGCGCAGTACGGCCAGGATTTCCCGCGCAGCCTGCACGGCGCACCGCTGCTGATTCCCGGGCCGGAAACCGTGGTGCGCAGTCGTTTGCAACGCTGGTTCGCCGAGCAGCAGATTCAGCCGCGCATTGTCGGTGAGTTCGACGACAGCGCGTTGATGCAGGCGTTCGGCCAATCCGGCAGCGGGATTTTCATCGGCCCGAGCGTGATTGCCGACGAGGTGAAACGCCAATACGGCGTGGAGTTGATCGGCCAGACCGACGCGGTGACCGAGTCGTTCTACGCCATTTCAGTGGAACGCAAGGTCAAGCACCCCGGCATCGTTGCGATTACCGAAGGTGCCCGACGCGAGCTGTTTACTGAACTGTGAGGATCTCACGCGGCTTCATGGTCATCAGCGCCATGGCCAGCAGGATCGAAGCCAGGATGAAAGCGGCCGCCGCGAAACCCAGGCCACTGAGGCCGACAGCGTTGATCACCCGACCGCCCACCATCGCGCCCAGGCCAATCCCGAGGTTGGCCCCGGCGATGTTCAGCGATGCGGCAAAGGCCGGCGCCTCGGGAGCGGCTTTCATCAACCGCACATGGCTGACCAAAAACAGGGCCGCCTGAGTGATCCCCCAAATGCCCATTGCCGCCGCCAGCCCCAGCGGCGAATGAATATTCGGCACCAACGCGATCATGCCGGCAATCAAGAATGCGCAGAACATCATCGACGCGATCAACGGGTGCCGATCCACCGCACGACCGCCCCACCAGTTGCCGATCAGCCCCACCGCACCGAAGCCCATCAGGCACCAGCCGACCAGCGTGCCGTTGAAACCGGCCAGGCGTTCAAGAATGTCCGCCAGGTAGGTATAAGCGGTGAACATGCCGGTAAACACCAGGATCGACAGCAGCACATGCCCGATCATCAACGGGCTGCGCAGGATTTTGAACTGCGAACGAAAGCTCACCTGATTCTGATGCAGGAGCGTGCCCGGCAAATAGATGAACAGCAGCAAGGCCTTGGCAAACGCGATCACTGCCAGGATGCCAAAGGCGCTGCGCCAGCCGAAGGCATCGGAAATCAGCGTGCCAACCGGAATCCCAAACACCATGGCGCAGACGATGCCAAACCCGATCTTGGAAATGGCGCGCCCCGCGTGATCCGGACCGACGATGTCCACCGCCGTCTCGCTGGCCAGGGCCCAGAACACCGGCAAGCCCAGCGCGGGAATCAACCGGGCGAAGGCCATCACCCAGATATTCGGCGCCAACGCCGCGACCGTGTTGGCCACGCCAAACATGATCAGCACCGAGATAAACAGTTTACGGCGCTCGAAGCGTGCGAAGTACGCGGTCAGGAACGGACCAAACGCAGCCACGGTAAAGGCGAACAACGTCACCAGCAGACCGGCCTGGGGAATGCTGACCTCCAGGTCTCGGGCAATCGCCGGCAACAGGCCGACGATGATGAACTCCGTGGTCAGCACCGTGAAACCGGCGGCCGACAACAGAAGAATGGGCAGCAACATGCGGAACTCCAGAAAACGACGACAGCAGCGATAGCCCGGAAGGCCCGCTGGCAGAACTTGAAAATGAGGAGGGCGAATCTTAACAGAGTGTTTCCCGAGCGGGTTGCACGAACCTGCCGATTACGTTGAAACCCGGGTGGCAGATCGTCACAGGTCTGAAGGATGGGGACGACCCTGTGATAAAGTCCGCGCCCTGCGATTCGTACACCCTGTTCATCGGCCAGTTGCTGGCCTTGATGGCGCGATATCCCTCGGTTCCTCCATGTGGCCTGCCCCGCTTATTGCTGCGTGACCTGCGGAACCCTGTACCCAAAAAAAATCAGAGATACCGTTATGAGCGCTTCATCCCCTTCCCTATTGCACCGTTTGAAACGCACCAGCCTGGTCACGCAAATCATCATCGGCCTGATCGCCGGGATTGCCCTGGCCCTGTTCGCGCCGGACGTGGCGAAGTCCACTGCGTTCATCGGCAAAGTGTTTGTCGCCGCGCTGAAAGCCGTCGCGCCGATTTTGGTGTTCGTGCTGGTCATGGCCTCGATCGCCAACCATAAACACGGTCAGGAAACCCACATCCGGCCGATTCTGTTTCTTTATTTGCTGGGCACGTTTGCCGCCGCCGTGGTCGCGGTGGTGGCCAGCACGCTGTTCCCGTCGAGCCTGGTGTTGGCGACACATGATGTCGCGGTGACGGCGCCGGGCGGTATCGGTGAAGTGCTGCAAAGCCTGCTGCTGAGTGTGGTCGACAACCCGGTCAACGCGCTGATGAACGCCAATTTCATCGGCATTCTGGCGTGGGCAATCGGCATGGGCATTGCCATCCGGCATGCCAGCGATACCACCCGCGAGGTGCTCGGTGACTTGTCCAACGGCGTGACCTTGATCGTGCGCCTGGTGATTCGCTTCGCACCGCTGGGGATTTTCGGGCTGGTGGCTTCGACCCTGGCCACCTCGGGCTTCGGTGCGTTGATCGGTTACATGCACCTGCTGGCCGTATTGCTCGGCTGCATGCTGTTCGTGGCGCTGGTGATGAACCCGGCCATCGTGTTCTGGAAACTGCGCCGCAACCCGTATCCGCTGGTGCTGATGTGTTTGCGGGAAAGCGGGATCACCGCGTTCTTCACCCGCAGTTCGGCGGCGAACATTCCGGTTAACCTGGAATTGAGCAGGCGCCTGGGTTTGCATGAAGACACCTACTCGGTGTCGATCCCGCTCGGTGCGACCATCAACATGGCCGGTGCGGCGATCACGATTACCGTGCTGACCCTGGCGGCCGTGCATACGTTGGGGATTGCCGTGGACATTCCGACGGCCATTTTGCTCAGCGTCGTCGCGGCGATTTGTGCGTGTGGTGCTTCGGGTGTGGCGGGTGGTTCGCTGTTGCTGATCCCGTTGGCGTGCAGCCTGTTCGGCATTCCGAGCGAAATCGCGATGCAGGTGGTGGCGGTGGGTTTCATTATTGGTGTATTGCAGGATTCGGCGGAAACGGCGTTGAATTCGTCTACCGATGTGTTGTTCACAGCCGCAGCGTGTTTGGGTGAAGACGAAAAAGCCCAACGTCTGGCGTAACACCGGACCCTGTAGGAGCCAGGCTTGCCGGCGAAGGCGATCTTGAGTACGCCTTCGCCGGCAAGCCTGGCTCCTACAAAGGCAAAGGCAAACGAAAAGCCCGCCAAGGCGCAAACCTTGGCGGGCTTTTTTGTAGCCGGGAGGTTTAGAACGCGCCCATGTAATCGCGCTTGCCCACTTCCACACCGTTGTGACGCAGCAACGCGTAGGCGGTGGTGACGTGGAAGAAGAACTGCGGCAAGCCGTAGCTCAGCAGGTAAGCCTGGCCGCTGAAGCGCTTCTCTTTCGGCGTGCCTGGACGGGTGATGATCTCGATGCCTTCCTTGCCATCGATCTGCTCCGGCTTGATCTCGCCGATGTAGCCCAGCACCTTGGTGATCAACGCTTGCAGCTCGGCGAAGGTGGTTTCGGTGTCTTCGTACTTCGGCACTTCGACTTCGGCCAGACGCGAAGAAACGCCTTTGGCGAAATCAACGGCGATCTGCACCTGACGCACCAGCGGGAACATGTCCGGGTACAGGCGGGCTTGCAGGAACGCGTTCGGGTCAATGTTTTTAGCAGTGGCGTGGGCTTCAGCCTTGTTCAGAACATCGCTCAGGGCGGTGAGCATTTGTTTGAAAACCGGGACGGAAGCGGCGTACAGGGAAATGGTCATGGCAGTCTCGTGTTGTGGCGGGTGTGAAAACGTGGAGCGATTATAGCCATGCTTGATGACCGGGCGGCTTGCCTTTTGTTTCGCAAGGATTAGGCTAGGCGGCTTCGACTGCATGCTTCGACAGCAAAGGGAAAAGCGCGAATGAGTACTGAGCAAGAGACCACGTTCGACGAGCCGCGCCTCAACAGCACGGAAATCCGCATTTTGGGCGCCTTGATCGAGAAGCAGGCCACCAGCCCGGAAACCTATCCGCTGACCCTCAATGCGCTGGTGATCGCCTGCAACCAGAAAACCAGCCGCGAACCGGTGATGAACCTGACCCAGGGCCAGGTCGGCCAGAGCCTGCGCGCCCTCGAAGGTCGCGGGTTCACCCGGCTGGTGATGGGCAGCCGCGCCGACCGCTGGGAACACAAGGTGGACAAGGCGCTGGAGCTGGTGCCGGCCCAGGTGATCCTGACCGGGTTGTTGTTTCTGCGCGGCCCGCAAACCGTCAATGAACTGCTGACCCGCAGCGGCCGCATGCATGAGTTCGAAGATGCCGAGCAAGTGGTGCATCAGCTGGAGCGTTTGATCGCTCGCGGCCTGGCACTGTTGATTCCGCGCCAGGCCGGGCAGCGTGAAGACCGTTACATGCATGCACTGGGTGATCCGGCGGATATCGAAGTGATTCTGGCGGCACGGCAGAACCCGACGGAACGTGGCGCTGGTGGCGGCGTGTCGGTGGAGCGAATTGAAGAGCTGGAGGCGCGGATTGCCGCGCTGGAAGAGCGCCTGGCACGCCTCGAATAACCCTGACACCCACCTTGTGGCGAGGCGGTCCGACAAGCCCCCTTGCCAGGCTCACTCGACGCCGACTATTCGCCGTCCCAATAATCTATGCCGTCGGCCTGCCTGGCCACGGCGACGAAACCTGACGTGTTGCCTTCAGCATCAACCTTGAAATCATCCATCACCACGTACTTGCCGGAATCCGGGTACTCACAAATCTCCGGCGATTGCTGGGTACTGACCGCCAGATAACGCAACTCGGCGTTGCTGCTATTGATGATCTGATGCGCCGCTTCGGGACCACCCGGCGGGCAGGCGATGACATCGCCGGCGCGGATCGGGAAACGCTCGGCGCCGAGGCGCACCTCGCCTTCCCCGGCCACGACGTAAAACATCTCCTCGTTGACCCGATGGCTATGGAACGGACTGCCACGCATGCCCGGCTCCAGCGCGTACAAGCGATAACCGAGCTTCTGCGCGCCCAGTTGCTGGCCGATGCGGGCCATGCGTTGTTGATAACGGTCGGCGGTGTCGCCCACCGGGGCCACCGCTTCAGGCAGCGGCAACAGCTCGGCCTGATCCAGATTGAGAATGGCGGGATGCATGGAGACCTCGATCACGGTTTTTTAGTGTTGGAGGCAAGTCTTGGCTTGCTGGCGAGCAGTATAGGCTGGGGTGTGGGTTTGTCTGCGGGACCGCGGCGCGGCCGTTCGCGGGCAAGCCTCGCTCCTACAGGATTGGGGTGTGCCATGGTTTGGGCTACAACGCATAACCTGTAGGAGCGAGGCTGCCCGCGAAGAGGGCCGGTACAGCCGCCAAAAATCCTGAGCGATCAGCTCCGGGCAAACGTCACTGCCGCCTGGAACTGCTCATCCGTCGGCCGCACACCGGTATAAAGCACAAACTGCTCCAACGCCTGGATCGCAATCACTTCCAACCCGGTGATCACCCGCTTGCCTTCGGCGCGACCGCGCACGATCAGCGGTGTTTCCGAGGGAATCGCCACCACATCGAACACAGTCTCTGCAGACTTGATCACCTCGGCCTCGAATGCGAGTTGATCGGCCTCCGGTCCGCCGGTCATGCCGATGGGTGTGACGTTGATCAGCATCTGCGGGCGGCGGGCGCCCAGCTCTGCTTGCCACTCATAACCCAGGCCGTCGGCCAGGGCACGGCCGGCGCGCTCGTTTCGGGCCACTATCAGGCCGTTGGCGTAACCGCCATCGCGCAAGGCACTGGCCACTGCTTTCGCCATGCCACCGCTGCCGCGCAGGGCAAAGGTCGAGTCCTTGGGCACCTGGTGGGTTTCCAGCAATTGGGCGATGGCGATGTAATCAGTGTTGTAGGCCTTGAGATGACCGTCGGTGTTCACGATGGTGTTGATCGACTGAATGGCGGCCGCAGAGGCGTCCAGTTCATCGACCAGCGCGATACAGGCTTCCTTGAACGGCATCGATACGCCGCAACCGCGAATGCCCAAGGCGCGAATGCCACCGACCGCGCCGTTCAGGTCCTTGCTGCTGAAGGCCTTGTAGTAAAAATTCAATTCCAACTGTTCGTACAGATGATTGTGAAATCGCAGGCCAAAGTTCCCGGGGCGCCCTGAGAGCGACATACACAGCTGGGTATCTTTGTTGGGGTTCATCTGCATGAAACTTCTCCTTCCAATGCACTTTCAGATAGACGGGATTAGCCATTCCATCCTGTTCTGTTCGATCATAAGGCCTGTCTGCACGGGGCTTTGCAGGACCGTAAGGAAGCCGGTACAGACCTTACACAAAATTTACCTAACGGCTGTGCAGTTTTTCAAAAAAGCGCTGTCTTAGAAGTATCCCCGCGACAATCCTTGGGTCTATTGCAGATTCAAGCGCCGGGTCGAAGAACCGAGGAATTATCATGATCCGTAAAATCCCCACAGTAGCCTTGTTGATCGGTGTACTGGCTGTCGCAGGGCAGGCAGAAGCCCATGGCGGTGGCGGTTGGCAAGGTCCAGCGGTGTTTGGTGCGATCGTTGGCTCGGCCATCGTCGGCTCGGCCCTCATCAACGCCAATCGGCCGGTCTATGTAGAGCAGGCGCCGGTTTACGTTCAGCCTCAACCGGTTTACGTACAACAACCGCCACCACCGGTTTACTACCAGCCGGCCCCGGTGTACGTGCAGCAACCGGTCTACTACCGCCCGGCGCCGGTTTATTACGGCCCACCACGCGGCTATTACGGCCGGCCCCATGGTTACTATGGGGGCCCACGCTACTAACTGATTGATCAGGCCCCGCCTTAACAGCGGGGCCTTTTTTATGCCCGCCAGTCGGACGAAGTCTGGATAAATCGCGTCAAGGTCGCTGTCGGGACAGTGTTGGCGGGTAAAACAGGCAAGATTGACTGGACCGCCTTCCCTTGCTCTGGGAAAAACGGTCATATTTATGTCATGACAGGTCCGCACAGTTGGAGCTGTCCGTAAACAACAGGTTGATAAAAACAAGGACGACCTCATGCCCACGCAAAACCCGCACCGCAATGTCGGCTTGTGCACTTCCAGCAAGGTGTACAACGCTTTGACCGAACTCAAGCACCTGGAAGGCCATCGCAGCGCCAAATTTCTTTCGCTGCTGGCCGAAAACCTGGTGCGCAAGGGCCTGCTCAACGAGCAGGAAGTCGTGCATATGCTCGACCTGGTCGTGGATTGACCGCCACACTCGCTGTCATCAATGACCACTATCGAGAACGTTGATTGTCCGTCGAACCGCGCGATCCGTAAGGTAGCCCCCATAGATTGATGGAGGTACTTACGATGTCCCAGGTTCAGATCATGTCAGTAATCGGTAGCGCCGTTCCCGCACCGCTTAGAGAGCTAGGACTGCTCGCCTGTTGGTATGTGGTGCGCGACGGCGAACCGATCAGCGGTCCGCTCACCTCGCTGCCCGCCGCCCAGGCCCTGTCGCAACGCATCGGCACTATCCGACTCACGGCCTAAGGCAATTGCACCCGCGGCTTGGTTTCGATGAAGATCGCCCAGCTCGACATAAAGAGCGCGGCGATCAGCGGCCCGATGACAAATCCGTTCAGCCCGAACACGGCCATGCCGCCCAGAGTCGAGATCAGGATCATGTAATCCGGCATCTTGGTGTCCTTGCCCACCAGGAGCGGCCGTAGCACGTTGTCCACCAGGCCAATCACGAAGACCCCGAACAGCCCCAGCACCACGCCCTGCCAGATCGCCCCGCTGAGCAGGAAGTACAACGCCACCGGCGCCCAGACAATCCCCGCCCCCACCGCCGGCAACAGCGACAGAAACGCCATCAATACCGCCCAGAGCAACGCACTGGGAATGTCCAGGAACCAGAAAATCAAACCACCCAACGCGCCCTGTGTGATCGCCACCAGCAGGTTACCTTTGACGGTGGCCCGTACCACGCGATTGAACTTGAGCTGCAAGCGGCGTTTCTGCTGTTCCTGCAACGGCACGGCGGTGCGGACTTTACGCGCCAGTTCAGCGCCGTCCCGCAGAAAGAAGAACAACAGGTACAACATGATGAAAAAGCTGACGATGAACTCGAACGTGCCCTGGCCAAACGTGACCACCTGCGCGGCCACGAACTGACTGCCCTGCATCGCGCCCTTGACGACTTTGTCCTGCAAGCCCTTCAACTCGCCGACACCGAACCGGTCTAGCAAATGCTGGAAGTAAGGCGGCAAGCCGTGCTTGAACTGCGACACATAGCTGGCGATGTCCAACTCGCCGCTTTCGATGCGGCTATATAGTGACGCGCCTTCCTGCACCAGCAATAGGCTGATGATGATCACCGGCAGAATCGCGATCACCAGGCAGATGCTCAGCGTGCACAGCGACGTCAGGTTGCGCTGCCAGCCGAACTTCATTTGCAGGCGTCGTTGCAAAGGCGCGAACACGATGCCGAGGATGACAGCCCAGAACACCGCGCCGTAAAACGGCAGCAGGATCCCGATAAACGCCAGGGTGACCACCAGCAGCAAGACGAGCAGCGATCTGTTTTGTAGCGTGGTTTCTTTCATGTCCGATCCATGTCAGTGCAAAGGACGCAGGTGCGCGTCTGATGCTTAGTCCGCCACGGTTCGCGCGAGTGCCATCCGTTTGTTCAACAAGCATAGATCCAGATCAATAAATCCTTGGGGCAGGCAACTACTCAGTCTCAACGCCTTCGATAGCCCCCCCCGAAACAGGCGAGCGCCAGAGTTAAACGTTAGCGCGTCGATTTCGGTACCACTTGATTGAGTACAAAGCAACGGCCACTACCAGGACGATCAGGGCTGTAACAGGCAAGGCGTTTACCCAAAGGCCCACAAACAGCCCGATATCCCCCGCCCAATTTGCCAGGCTGAAGCGGGGGATCGCGCCATACGCTGAAAACGCTGCCAGCACGGCGATGATCGTCGTTAACTTCTTAGCGATGCGGCTCACTTCCTGTTTCATTGTTGCTCCACATGATTAAGGTATTTATGCCGAGTAGCCTTCGACGTTTCTGCCGAAGGCTACAGGCTCAAGCGTTATCGCTGGCTCAACTGTTCCCACAAGAAGCTATAAGTCAGCGCGTCCATGTGCGCCGACTGCGCATTGCTGGCAGCACCGCCGTGGCCGCCTTCGATGTTCTCGTAGTACGTCACGTTCTTGCCGGCCTCGATCATTTTCGCGGCCATCTTGCGTGCATGGCCCGGATGCACACGGTCATCGCGGGTCGAGGTCAGGAACATCACTGGCGGATAAGTCTTGGCCGCATCGAACAGGTGGTACGGCGAGAAAGTCTGGATGTAGGCCCACTCTTGCGGCACATTCGGATTGCCGTACTCAGCCATCCACGAAGCCCCCGCCAACAGTTGGTTGAAACGCTGCATATCGAGCAGCGGCACCTGCACCACGACCGCCCCGAACAGTTCCGGGTACTGCGTCAGCATATTGCCCGTCAGCAGGCCGCCGTTACTCCCGCCCTGCACGCCCAGGTGTTGCGGCGAGGTGATTTTGCGATGGATCAGGTCCTGCGCCACAGCCGAGAAGTCCTCATAGGCGCGCGGGCGATTTTCCCTTAGTGCCGCCTGATGCCAGCGCGGACCATACTCGCCACCACCGCGGATGTTGGCGACCACATAGACGCCGCCCTTCGACAGCCAGGCGCGGCCCAGGCCTGCGGAATAATCAGGCGTCAACGAGACCTCAAAACCGCCGTAGCCATACAAGAGCGTCGGCGCGGTGCCGTCCAGTTTCAGGTCTTTCGGGCGCACCAGGAAGTACGGCACGCGAGTGCCATCCCTGGAGACGGCGAAGTGCTGTTCGACGACCTGATGGCTGGAATCAAAAAACGTCGGCATGGTCTTCAGCGCTTCCGGCGCCTGGCCGATCTCGGCCAGGAACAAAGTGGTCGGCGTCAGGTAGTCGGCCGAGGTCAGCCAAACCGCGTCGCTGTCGTCGCTGTCCACGGCGTGGGCATCCACGGTGCCGAAACCCGGCGCTCCCGTGAACTCTCTGCGCTGCCACCCGTTATTGCCGGGCGTCAGCACACTCAGGCGATTCTTGACGTCATTGAGTTCATTCAGGACCAGGTGATTTCGGGTGCAGATGACCCCGGCCAGAGAACAGGAAGGGGTAGGCGCGAACAGCACGTCAACGTTGCGCTGGCCAGCCATGAAATCGTCAAACCTGATCGCCAACAGCGAACCGGACGCGTATCCCTCGCCCATCGCCCAGTCATCGCGCAATTCCAGCAGCAGCCACTCCCGATGCACCCACTTGCTCGCCGAGTTCGGCGCATCGATCTTCGTCAGCGTGTTGTCCTTGCTACGCAGGTACATCTCATCGTTGTAAAACGCCAGCGTGCGGCAGACAAAATCGCGCTCGAAGCCCGGCGTATCATCGTGCATGGCCGAGATGTACAGGTCGTCCGTCTCGCCTTCGTAGACCACGCTGGCGGCGCTGAGCGGAGTTCCGCGCGTCCACTGTTTGACCACGCGCGGATAACCGGAACTGGTCATCGTGCCGTCACCGAAATCGGTATAGACATAAACAGTGTCCAGGTCGATCCAGCCCAGGCCACCCTTGGCCTCGGGCAGCTGGAAACCGTTCTCGACCCAGCACTTGGTGCCCAAGTCGAATTCACGGGTGACGCTGGCATCGGCACCACCGCGTGACAGCGCGATCAGGCAGCGTTGGTAGTCTGGACGCAAGCAGTCGGCGCCTTGCCAAACCCAGTTCTCGCCTTCGGCCTCGTTCAGCGCATCGATGTCGAGCACCGTCTCCCACTCCGGCTGCGGCGTGCAGTATTCCTCCAGCGTGGTGCGACGCCAGAGCCCCCGAGGGTGGACCGCGTCCGTCCAGAAGTTGTAATAGCAGTGACCGATTTTCTGTACGCCGGGAATCCGCGTGTCCGAGTCGAGCACCGCCAGCAGCTCGGCTTCCATCTGCTTGAAGCTGTCGGACTGGGCGAGCCGGGCCTGGGTCCTGGCGTTCTGAATGTGCACCCATTCAAGCGACCGTGCGCCCTCGACGTCTTCAAGCCAAAGGTAAGGATCGCTGCCGATGGCAGGCTCCAGGGCAGAGACCGCATCGGCGGCGATGAGGTCGAATTGAACGAGTTTTGACATCAGTGGCCTTCATTGGGACAAAGTCAGAGGCCACGAATGCTAACACTCTATACAGACTCATATGGGTGCCGCGCCCCCGCACGACGTCCTGTCAGTGATCGATCCTCAACGCCTCGGTCAGCCGGTTTGCCGGGTCATTTTCATCGTAGATGATATCGGTGATGCGCCAGCCTTCCGGCGTCTTGCGCAAAAGCACTTTGGTGTCATAGAAGGTCTTGTCGCCCAGCGTGGCCCAGGCCAGTTCTGAATGTGCGATCTCCCCCCACTGACGGGTTTCTATAATCCGATATTGATCAACCCGATCCTGGAAACCGGTGATGAGCGTGTTGTCGACAAAAGCAGGCTTGTCTCCGGGATGCGCCTTGATTTGCCTGTCGCGTTCGACTTTCGCTTCAACCAACAGACGAATAACGGCCGGGTCAAACAGTGGCTTGGCATCCTCGATCTTCAACAAAGCGCTATAGCCGTCCTTGAAGCCGTTCTTGAGATACCAGTCCGCCAGTTTTTTTACAGTGGCCTCGGGCGTATTGGCTTCAACTGAGCATCCCAGCAAGACCAGTCCCATGGCGACCAGGCTGAGAGCTTGATAGAACTTCTTCGGTAATGGCATGGGGTCTCTCTTTCTTTCGATATTGTTCATGGAAATGACCGGATGACGCCGCATCAATACCTGTCGGGCGCACCCTCAGCGCGCGATATGCCGCGAATCCAGCCAACTCAATAAATCTTCGCGCCCCATGGGCCGTGCGCACAGATAGCCTTGCCCCTGGGTACACCCGAGTTCCAACAGCTCCTGGCGCTGCTCTTCGGTCTCAATGCCTTCGATCACCACCGACATGCCCAAGGCTTCACCCAGGGCCAGCGTGCTGCTGATGACGGCTCGACAACGTGGTTTGTGCTTAAGGCTGCGGACAAATTCGCCATCAAGTTTTATTTCGTTGAAAGGCAACTGACAAAGGCGCTGCAACGAGGAAAATCCTGCGCCGAAGTCATCGATGGAGAGCTGGCAGCCCATCATCCGCAAGCGCACCAGACTTTCCATGGCGATGGCCGGCTCCTCCAGCAAACCCGTTTCGGTCAGCTCGAACGTCAGGTCACAACCCGATGCATCGTGAGTGTCCAGAATCGTTTTGATCCTTGATACCAGGCCAGGACTATTCAGCTGTGCGGGCTGCAAATTGAACGCGACGTTGAACCGATGGCCTCGCTCCCGAGCGTGTTGTTGCAGGTTCAGTCCTTGATGCAACAGCAGGAACAACAGTTCATCCATCAGCCCGCCCTGCTCCATCACCGGCATAAATACCGAGGGCGGCAGCACGCCTTTGACGGGGTGATGCCATCGCGCCAGGACCTCGACACCTTGAACCTGGTCAGTCAGCAGATCGAATTTCGGCTGGAAATAAGCGTGCAGTTGCTGACCGTCAAGCGCCCGACGCATCGCCTCCGGACTGGCCAGCGCCACCACCGGCTGCCACGGTCGCGCGTGCTTTGCCAATAGCGCCTGCAACGCATCAAGCCGCAAGGGTTTGCCCACATCCCCGAGCATCACCAGTCCCGACAACGCAATGACCTGCCGCACGCTACGAAGTACATCCGCCGACAGCGCGTTGCTGATAATGATCGATCCCACCAGCCCGGAAAGGCCTGCGCTGCGCAAGAATTCCAGGCCGCCCCTGCCTTCCATCCGCAGGTTGCACAACGCGATATCAACCGGCCCCACTCGCTCGAGAATGGCCAGCGCTTGCGCACCGTCGGCGGCAACAAAAACTTCCCGGCAGCCCAATTGCCGAAGCATGTCGAGCGCAACCGAACGCTGGAAGAAATGATCCTCAAGGACCAGAACGCGTAGCGGGAGCATGGGCATTTTGGTTGGCTCGCTGGGTGATGGAATAATCAGGCACGAAAATCACGATTGGGGCGCTGTCAGCAGTCCCTTGATCAGCGGCGAAAAGTACGCCACCTGAAGGGGGTAATCGCGCCCCAGCAATTTGCCTTCGCCATACCAGGTGATACCGCCCTGGTTGAGGATCAGACCGTTGCTGCCAAACTCGAATACGCTGCCGATGGAGCTGCTGAACACGAAGCGACTGTCATCCATTTCCACCAGCCTGTACTGCGTGCCCGCAGGCGGCAGTTGATCCTTGATGCGTTGCAGGTAAGTCGGTGCCAGACGGTCAAACAACTGCTTGGTACGCTCACGGTATTGGGGGACGGTTAAACCGGGACTGCGTTGCAACTCGGCAGCGATCACTGCAAACACATCGGCATTGGCCCGCGCCTCCGCCAGCTTGATCGACAGCGCCGCGGCCAACAGCGCGTTATCCACCTGCAGCGAGGATTTCTCCGGCTGCCCATTGGCCGCCGGTGTCGTGACCGGGCGCATGAACTCCGCCGCATCGACCGTCGACAAAACGGTGGTCGCCAGATACGCCGCACACGCAGTGGTCTGCCCCGCCTGATCACCGTTGACCAATAGCGAGAACTGGCTGCCGTGGGTGGGCAACGTTTGTGCATCGACCCCTTGTTGCTTGAGGAAGGCGTTGACCTGCTCCTGTTTCACCTCGCCCCGGGCCAGCGCGCAAAGCTGCTCCATCACCGGCGTATTACGCTGACCGTTGAACTTCGGTGACAGCTCGAATATCGCATCATGAATCACCGGCAGCGCGGGAACGTCGATCCAGTTGCCAGGGACATCCGCCGGCTTGTTGGCCAGGAACTTGTCGTAACCGGCCAACGCCAGCAGGGTGATCAGCGTGGTGACGAAAATCGATTTCATGTTCATAGGTTTTTGCCTGAGAAAAAGTCGGATAGAGACGCATCAAAAACAGCCATCACCACTGATAACCAACGCCCACGGCGACGCCGACATTGCGTTGGGTGTCAGTACTGCCCTGCACCTTGGTCAGCCACCGCCCGTTGCCGGACAAATGTGAAACACCGAAGGCAACCGACGATTGACCGCGATAGGTACTCGCCGCCGCCGTCGTCATGCTTGCTCCTGGCGAGTAGGACTGCGGCAAGCTGGCCATCGCCATTGCACCGGCAATCCCCGCGCTGAGAATTTCGTCTTGCTTCTTGATGTCATTTTTCAGATCCGAATAACGTTGGTCGGTGTAGGCCTTCGCGTTGTCGGTGATACCCGCCACGCTCTTGTTCAACTGGTCGACGTTCACCGCATCCGTGCCGCTGGTGCCGGCCGCGATGTTGGTGAGCTGCCGCTCATTGCCCACGCTACCGACCGATACGCTGTTCTCGCGGTCGGCCACTGCATTGGCGCCCAGCGCCGTGGCGTTCTTGGCCGAGGCCTTGGCGCCGTTGCCCAAGGCGACCGAATTTTCTCCGGAGGCCTGAGACTGGGTGCCGACCGCCGCGCTGTTTTTGCCCGACGCTACAGCCCCCGCACCACCGGCTATCGAATCGACACCGGTGGCTTTCGGTTTGGCTGCCGCGCTGCCGTTGCTCACCTGGAACATGCCGTCGGTGCCGTTCTTGATGTTGGAGACATCGCCCTCGACAGTGCTGATGCGGGCGCCCTGCTGAACCGCAGCGCCATTGAGATTGGCGATCGAGTCATCCGTGTACTGCTTCGATTCGGCGACTGCTCCGTCGAGCTGCCGCACGTTGACCGCATCGGTGGCGTTCTTGCCGTCGGCGACGTTGCTGACGGTGCGGGTGGCGCCGGTCGCGGCATCGCCCACCGACACCGTGCCCGAGGTCACGTTGTTCGCCCCCGAATATTGGCCGGTGTAAGTCTCCGCCCCTCGCCCCCCATCGCTGGAATCGCTGCCCAGTGCAACGCTGCCGTCAGCGGAAGCCTTGGCACCGTTGCCTACCGCCACCGAGTTGCTACCCGATGCTTGCGCGTTGGGGCCCAAGGCCATCGAGTTGGAGCCGCTGGCCACCGAGTCGGCGCTGCTGGAATTGACGTGCAGATACTTGATCCCGCCGCCCGAGCCAATGACGCTCTCAAGGCCGCCGACCCGACCGTCGAGGTTGGTGATGTTCGTGGTGTTTTGATCCACTTGATCGCCGACCGATTTCAGTTGCGCCACATTGACCGCGTCGCTGTCCTGCGTACCCGCCGACAGCCCGGTCAGCTTGCGATTGCCCGCCGCCGTGCCGATACCGACCTCACCGACCGATGTCTGCGGGGTCGCCAAGCGATAAGCGCTGTAACCCGATTCGGCGCCGACAGTGGTCAGCGAATCCGATCCCAACGCCACGCTCATGGCCTGGCTCGCATTGGCCCCTGCACCCAAAGCAACGCTGCCTGTAGCGGAAGCGCTGGCGCCGCTGCCTATCGCCTCCGAGGCATTACCCGACGCCTGAGCATTGGGGCCCAAGGCCATCGAGTCGATACCGGTGGCCGCCGAGTCGACGCCGGTCGAGTTGACGTGCAAATACTTGATGCCACCACCAGAGCCAACAAGACTCTCGAGGCCGCCGACCCGACCGTCCAGGTTGGTAATGCTCGTGGTGTTTTGATCCACCTGATCACCCACCGATTTCAGTTGCGCCACGTTGACCCCGTCATTGTCCTGGGTGCCTGCCGCCAGCCCGGTCAACTTGCGATTGCCCAGCGCCGTACCGACGCCGATCTCGCCGACCGATGTCTGCGGAGTCGCCAAGCGATAGGCGCTGTAATTCGTCTCGGCCCCAACCGTGTTCACCGAACTTGAGCCCAACGCCACGCTCATGGCCTGACTCGCATTGGCCCCGGCGCCCAACGCCACTGATTGCTCTGCACCTGCCTGGGCCGCGCTGCCCATGGCGATACCGGAGGCGAGCAACACCTGGGTATTGCGGCCGATGGCAATGCCACCGGCGCCGGCCAGACCGACAGTGGCTTGGTTGCCGATACCAATGCCGTTGTCGCCATTGACCACGGTGGCCGGACCGACCGCAATCGACTCTGCACCGCTAGCGAGTGAGTCCGCAGGGTTCGTCGAATTGGCGTGGAAATAAAGGGTACCGGTCGAACTCAAGGAGCCCATCGCCCCAGTCAATTGACGCAGGGTCACGGCGTCGTGATCCTGGGTGGCGTCCGCCACGTTGGTGATCTGCCGGTAACTGCCTGCCTTGCCCACCGAAACCGAGCCGAGCAAGGTTGCATCCGAGGTGTCATAGATGATCGCCCCGCTGCCGGCCGGGATGGTGCCGGTGGTCGGTGCCAGGGCACGATCGGCGACCGAACCTTCACCCAGAGCGATACCGCCCAAGACCTGAACCTGACTCTGATGCCCCAGCGCCAGACCACCATCAGCAGTGACATTGGCGCCCGAGCCGGCGGCAAACGAATTGGTGCCTGCGGCGACGGACACCGGCCCGATTGCCACGCTGTCCACGCCAGCGGCTTGCGAATCGGCCAACACCGAATTGCTGTGGAAGTATTTGATGCCGGTGCCGTTGTTGAGAAGGCTGTCGACCTGAGTCCCCAACCCATTGACCGCGGTGTTGGTGGAGAACAACTGGCTGCCGTTGACCGCATCGGTACTGGTCGCCGACACCTGCCCCGCTGCCACGTTGGTGATCTGCCGTTCATTGCCGGCGCTGCCGACGCTCAGTACGCCCGTCGGTGTCGTACCGGCGTAATTGAAGGTGGCGCCGTTGATCACACCCGAGGCGGTAGCGACCGCGGCGGCTGTGGTGGCGCCGTTGCCCAGGGCGACGGAGTTGGCAGTGCCTGCCACGGCACCATTGCCGATGGCCACCGCGTTCGCGGCGGTGGAACTGGCGGCGGGACCGACGGCCACGCTGTCCACACCGGTTGCTGTGCTGTCGGCGAGCGTCGAATTGCTGTGGAAGTATTTGATGCCGGTGCCGTTGTTAAGCAGGCTGTTGACCTGCGTCCCCAACCCATTCACTGCGGTGTTGGTGGAGAACAACTGGCTGCCGTTGACGGCGTCGGTGCTGCTCGCGGAAACCTGACCGGCGGCGACGTTAGTGATCTGCCGTTCGTTGCCCACGCTGCCGACGCTCAACACACCGGTCGGTGCAGCACCGGCGTAAGTGAAGGTGGCACCGTTGACCACACCGCTGGCGGTCGCAACAGCAGCAGCCGTGGTGGCGCCGTTGCCCAGGGCGACGGAGTTGGCTGTGCCTGCCACGGCACCATTGCCGATGGCCACCGCGTTCGCGGCGGTGGAACTGGCGGCGGGACCGACGGCCACGCTGTCCACACCGGTTGCTGTGCTGTCGGCGAGCGTCGAATTGCTGTGGAAATACTTGATGCCGGTGCCGTTGTTGAGAAGGCTGTTGACTTGCGTACCCAACCCATTGACCGCGGTGTTGGTGGAGAACAATTGGCTGCCGTTGACGGCGTCGGTGCTGCTCGCGGAAACCTGACCGGCGGCGACGTTGGTGATCTGCCGTTCGTTGCCCACGCTGCCGACGCTCAACACACCGGTCGGTGCAGCACCGGCGTAAGTGAAGGTGGCACCGTTGACCACACCGCTGGCGGTCGCAACAGCCGCAGCCGTGGTGGCGCCGTTGCCCAGGGCGACGGAGTTGGCAGTGCCTGCCACGGCACCATTGCCGATGGCCACCGCGTTCGCGGCGGTGGAACTGGCGGCGGGACCGACGGCCACGCTGTCCACACCGGTTGCTGTGCTGTCGGCGAGCGTCGAATTGCTGTGGAAGTATTTGATGCCGGTGCCGTTGTTAAGCAGGCTGTTGACCTGCGTCCCCAACCCATTCACTGCGGTGTTGGTGGAGAACAACTGGCTGCCGTTGACGGCGTCGGTGCTGCTCGCGGAAACCTGACCGGCGGCGACGTTAGTGATCTGCCGTTCGTTGCCCACGCTGCCGACGCTCAACACACCGGTCGGAATCGCACCGGCGTAAGTGAAGGTGGCACCGTCGATCACGCCGCTGGCGGTAGCGACCGCAGCAGCCGTGGTGGCGCCGTTGCCCAGGGCGACGGAGTTGGCAGTGCCTGCCACGGCACCATTGCCGATGGCCACCGCGTTCGCGGCGGTGGAACTGGCGGCGGGACCGATGGCTACGCTGTCCACACCAGTCGCGGCGCTGTCGGCGAGCGTCGAGTTGGCATGGAAGTACTTGATACCCGCGCCATTGTTGACGAGGCCATCGACGGTCTGGTTGGTCGCAAACAATTGCGAGCCATTCACCGCATCGGTGCTGGTGCCGTTCAAGGCCCCGGCACTCAGGTTGGTGATTTTCACCCCACCGGCCGGTGCGCCTGCACCACCCGTCGCCCCCAGGGTGATGGCGTTGCCGCCGACTGCATCGTATTTCACCGAGATGTTGGCGGTGTTGACCGTGTCGGTGTTCAGCGCCGTCAATGCACTTGCCACACTGGTTTGCGCAGTGCCAGCCCCTACCGCCCCAGTGGTGCTGACGCTGTTTATCGGCTGACTGAAGCCCGTAAGCCCCGTAGCCACCGAATAAGTGGCGCCGCCGCCCAAGGTGCTGGCCGAGGTGTTGCCCAGCGTAGTGGTTTGGGTCCCCAGATTAGTGACCGCTGTATCGGTAGCGAAGAGTTGGCTGCCGTTGATCGCGTCGGTGCTAGTCGCGGAAACCTGACCGGCGGCGACGTTGGTGATTTGCCGTTCGCTGCCCACGCTGCCGACGCTTAATACGCCGGTCGGTGCAGCACCGGCGTAAGTGAAGGTGGCACCGTCGATCACGCCGCTGGCGGTAGCGACCGCAGCAGCCGTGGTGGCGCCGTTGCCCAGGGCGACGGAGTTGGCAGTGCCAGCCACGGCACCGTTGCCGATGGCCACCGCGTTCGCGGCGGTAGAACTGGCGGCGGGACCGACGGCCACACTGTCAGTACCCGTAGCAGTGCTGTCGGCGAGGATCGAGGTGCTGTGGAAATACTTGATCCCGGTACCGTTGTTGACGAGGCTGTCGACGGTTTGGTTGGTTGCGAACAGCTGACTGCCATTCACAGCGTCAGTGCTGGTGGCATTCAACGCGCCGACCGCGACATTGGTCAGCTTGGTCGCAGTACCCGCCGGGTTGAAGGTCACCTGATTTTTTGTCGTGGCGTCGTCGTATTTCACTGCCACCGCGGCCGTGTTGGTCACGCTGGCATTCAGATTGGTCAGTGCCGCGCCGACGTTGTTGCTGGCTAATGGACCAGTGTTGGTGCCGACAGCGTTAATACTGTTGGTGGAATAGCTGGGCGCCGTCCACACACCGGTGGTCGCATTCAGCGCCGCGCCGCCGCCGAGGGCGGTCGCTGTGTCCTGACCGGTTTTATTCAGTTGACTGACGTTGACGGCGTCGGTCGCATCGGCACCGGCGGCAAGACCGGTAATACGGCGGCCGTTGGTGCCGTTGGCGATGTTCACTTCACCGCCCGTCGTTGCCGTGCCGCCGACACCATAAGCCGCGTCGGCCAATGTCGCGCCAGTGGCCGACGAATTCGAGCCGAGTGCAACGCCGTTGGCCACGGTAGCACTCGCGACCGGACCGATGGCTACGCTGTCCACACCGGTTGCTGTGCTGTCGGCGAGCGTCGAATTGCTGTGGAAGTATTTGATGCCGGTGCCGTTGTTGAGAAGGCTGTTGACCTGCGTCCCCAACCCATTCACTGCGGTGTTGGTGGAGAACAACTGGCTGCCGTTGACGGCGTCGGTGCTGCTCGCGGAAACCTGACCGGCGGCGACGTTAGTGATCTGCCGTTCGTTGCCCACGCTGCCGACGCTCAACACACCGGTCGGTGCAGCACCGGCGTAAGTGAAGGTGGCACCGTTGACCACACCGCTGGCGGTCGCAACAGCCGCAGCCGTGGTGGCGCCGTTGCCCAGGGCGACGGAGTTGGCTGTGCCTGCCACGGCACCATTGCCGATGGCCACCGCGTTCGCGGCGGTGGAACTGGCGGCGGGACCGACGGCCACGCTGTCCACACCGGTCGTGGCGCTGTCGGCGAGCGTCGAGTTGGCGTGGAAATATTTGATACCCGCGCCATTGTTGACGAGGCCATCGACGGTCTGGTTGGTCGCAAATAATTGCGAACCGTTCACCGCGTCGGTGCTGGTGCCGTTCAACGTACCGACCGCAACGTTGGTCAACTTGACCGCCGTACCTGCCGGGTTGAAGGTCACTTGAGTCTTGGTGGTGGCGTCGTCGTACTTCACCGCCACGGCGGCAGTGTTGGTCAGGCTGGTATTGAGGTTGGTCAGCGCCGCGCCGACGTTAGTGCTGACTAGCGGACCGGTATTGGTCCCGACAGCGTTGATGCTGTTGGTGGAGTAGCTCGGCGCCGTCCATGTCCCGGTGATCCCGTTAAGTGCCGCCCCGCCGCCCAAAGCCGTTGCCGTATCCTGCCCGGCTTTATTCAGTTGGCTGACGTTGACGGCGTCCGTCGCACTGGCACCGGCGGCCAGTCCGGTCATCCGCCGGCCGTCGGCACCGTTGCCGATGTTCACTTCGCCACCCGCCGTCGCCGTACCGCCGACGCCATAAGCCGCGTTGGCCAATGTGGCGCCCGTGGCGGAGGAGTTGGCACCCAGTGCGACACCGTTGGCCACGGTTGCACTCGCGACCGGGCCGATGGCCACGCTGTCCAGGCCGGTCGCGGTGCTGTCAGCCAGCGTCGAGTTGCTGTGGAAATACTTGATGCCGGCGCCATTGTTGAGGAGGTTGTTTACCTGAGTCCCCAAGCCGTTGACCGCAGTGTTGGTGGAGAACAACTGGCTGCCGTTGACCGCATCGGTGCTGGCCGCGGTCACCTGCCCTGCTGCCACGTTGGTGATCTGCCGTTCATTGCCGGCGCTGCCGACGCTCAGTACGCCGATCGGTGCCGTCCCCGCATAGTTGTAGGTTGTGCCGTTGATCACGCTGGAGGCGGTGGCGACAGCGGCGGCCGTGGTGGCGCCGTTGCCCAGGGCGACGGAATTGGCGTCGCCCGCCACCGCGCCATTGCCGATAGCCACCGCGTTGGTCGCGGTGGAACTGGCCGCCGGACCGACAGCCACGCTGTCCTGACCGGTCGCGCTGCTGTCGGCCAGCGTTGAGTTGGTGTGGAAGTATTTGATGCCAGCGCCATTGCTGATGTTGTTGACGGTTTGGTTGGTCGCGAACAATTGCGCGCCGTTCACGGCATCGGTGCTGGTGCCGTTCAACGTGCCGGCGGCGACGTTGGTCAACTTGACCGCAGTACCTGCCGGGTTGAAGGTCACCTGAGTCTTGGTGGTGGCGTCGTCGTATTTCACTGCCACTGCAGCGGTGTTAGTCAGGCCGGTATTGAGGTTGGTCAGCGCCGCTCCGACGCTAGTGCTAACCAACGGGCCGGTGTTGGTGCCGTTCACGCTGATGCTGTTGGTGGAGTAGCTGGGTGCCGTCCATGTCCCGGTGGTCGCATTGACTGCTGCACCGCCGCCCAAGGCTGCCGCTGTGTCCTGTCCCACCTTATTCAGTTGGCTGACGTTGACCGCATCAGTGGCCTGACTGCCAGCAGCTAGACCGGTAATCCGACGACCATTGGCGCCGTTGCCGATGTTCACTTCGCCGCCTGCCGTCGCCGTACCGCCAACGCCATAAGCTGCGGTGGACAACGTCGCGCCCGTGGCGGATGAGTTAGCGCCCAGTGCGACACCGTTGGCAACGGTCGCACTCGCGAGCGGGCCGATGGCCACGCTGTCCAGGCCGGTCGCGGTGCTGTCGGCCAGCGTCGAGTTGGCATGGAAATACTTGATGCCCGCGCCATTGTTGATGCTGTTGAGGGTTTGGTTGGTTGCGAACAATTGCGAGCCGTTCACCGCTTCGGTGCTGGTGCCGCCCAAGGCACCGGCCGCGACATTGGTCAACTTGACCGAAGTCCCTGCCGGGTTGAAGGTCACCTGAGTCTTGGTAGTGGCGTCGTCGTATTTCACTGCCACGGCAGCCGTGTTGGTCAGGCTGGTATTGAGGTTGGTCAACGCCGCGCCGACGTTAATGCTGGCCAACGGGCCGGTGTTGGTGCCGTTCACACTGATGCTGTTGGTGGAGTAGCTCGGCGCCGTCCACGCCCCGGTGGCAGCATTGACTGCCGCACCGCCACCCAGCGCAGTCGCCGTGTTTTGACTGTCTGTAAACAATTGGCTGCCATTCACAGCATCGGTACTGGTGGCGTTCAAGACACCGACCGCGATATTGGTCAGCTTGACCGCCGTACCCGCCGGGTTGAAGGTCACCTGGGTTTTGGTAGCGGCGTTGTCGTATTTCACCGCGACGGCGGCCGTGTTGGTCAGGCTGGTGTTGAGGTTGGTCAGTGCCGCGCCGACATTGTTGCTGATTAACGGGCCGGTGCTGGTGCCGACAGCGTTGATGCTGTTAGTGGAGTAACTGGGAGCGGTCCATGCCCCGGTGGTCGCATTGAGTGCCGCGCCGCCGCCCAGGGCTGTCGCCGTATCCTGCCCTACTTTATTCAGTTGACTGACGTTGACGGCATCCGTCGCACTGGCACCGGCGGCAAGACCGGTAATACGGCGGCCGTTGACGCCGTTGGCGATGTTCACTTCACCGCCCGCCGTTGCTGTGCCGCCGACACCATAAGCCGCGGTAGTTAGCTTGGTACCGTCGGCTAATGAGTTCGAGCCCAGCGCCACGCTGTTGGCAGAGGTCACGGATGCCGATGCACCAATCGCAACACCGGAACTGGCAGCCGCAGATACCGATGTATCAGTCCCTAAAGCAACACTGTTTGCCCCTAACGCACTAGCAGCCGTTGCTGCAGCGTCACCGCCACCTAGCGCGATCGAATTCAGGCCGGTAGCGTTGGCGAATGAACCTAACGCCGTTGCGTTGTCGCCGGAAACAACAGTGTTTGCACCTATCGCCGTTGCGTTCGTATTGTTCGCTTTAGCATTTGTACCGAGGCCAACCGAAGCGGCACCCGTCACGGTTGCAAATCGTCCAATCGCGGTGGAACTGGTTCCTGTTGCGCTGGACACGTCACCAATCGCAATACTGGCGCCTGTAGCCGTCGAGCCGCTCCCACTGCCAATTGCAATGGAACCAGCATCCGCTGACGGCGCGACCGTCCCCGGTCCAGATCCCGTCACATTTCCTGCAACGGTCGTGCTGGCGATCACCGGGGGGCTCATTACCCCCAACAAAAAAGCAGTCAACGCTACAACACCCGCTCCAGATGTTTTCACACCCCGCTTACGCTGCCCCGCCATCCCTCTCTTGGACTTCTTAGAGGCAAGTTCCGAAGCAACTACCCAGCAACCCAGCGACGTATTCCAGACAACCGAAAATATTTTATTCATCTATGAATTGGCGTCGAGCCAACCTCCGAATCACGTGTCATCCATGGCGTGATGACTCCCGCTTTTCAATCAATACTTGATATAAAAACCCTGCTCACAAACGACACTCCGCCTCTGAAACGACAAGTGTTAAATCTTCGTTTTATGCAAGTAACAGCAACTACCAAGGAATTAAGAGATTGTATTGTCTCGACTTGCCAACATGATTAAGTTAGGAAATTTCCTGCTGTTTGTAGGAAATTTCCCGAGCAACTAACCGCCGCCATCCGCTGAAGATCCAGCCAGTTCAATAAACCCGCCGCCGTCATCGGTCGGGAACACAAGTAGCCCTGCCCTTGCGTACAGCCAAGTTCCAGCAATACCTGACGTTGCTCTTCGGTTTCGATCCCTTCGACGACGACCGTCATGCCCAATGCTTCGCCCAGCGCCAGGGTGCTTTTTATAACGGCGCGGCAGCGCGGCTCTTGTTTGAGCCCGCGAACAAACTCGGCGTCGAGTTTGATTTCGTTGAACGGCAACTGACACAGGCGCTGCAACGACGAAAACCCCGCGCCGAAATCATCGATCGACAGGTTGCAACCCATCATTCGCAAGCGCACCAGGCTTTCCAGACTGGCTGCAGGGGCTTCGAGAAGACCCGTTTCCGTCAACTCGAACGTCAGCCCTGAACCGGGCAGATCATGCGCGGTGAGCATCGTCTTGATCCGGCACGTGAGTCCTGCGTTCACCAATTGCACAGCGTGCAGATTGAAGGCGATATTCAGCGCCAATCCCTGCCTGAGTACCTGCCGCTGCAGCCTCAAGCCTTGTTCCATTTGCAGGATCAGCAAGTCATCCATCAACCCGCAACGCTCGATAATCGGCATGAACACCGAGGGCGGCAGTACACCTTCGGAGGGATGGTGCCAACGGGCCAAGGCTTCGACGCTGCTGACTTCGCCGGTCATCAGGTCGAATTTTGGCTGAAAGTAAGTCTGCAATTGCTGATCGGCCAATGCCCGGCGCACCTCCTCTTCCGAGGCCTGCACCGTCACCGCCGGCACGACCCGTTCGCCAATGGGTTCGTGCATGTGTTTTGCCAGCAATCGTTGCAGCGCCCCGAACTGCAAAGGCTTGCTGACATCCCCGAGCAACACCATCCCCAACATCGAAACCAGTTGCCCCACCGCCCGACGCACATCGGCCGACAGCGAACTGCTGATGATGATCGCCCCCGCCAGACGCGATCGCCCCACGCTCTGCAGAAGCTCAAGGCTGTCGACACCGTCCATGCGCAGGTCACACAGGGTGATATCCACCGCACCGACCTGCCCCAGGATCGCCAGGGCTTGTGCGGCATCGCTGGCTACGAAGACTTCCTGGCATCCGGATTGCCACAGCATGTTCACCGCAATCGAGCGATGGAAGGCGTTGTCGCCAAGAACCAGGATGCGCAACGGGAGCATGGGCATGGACGCGGCTCACAATGAAAGGAATGAGCCAATTGTCCGGCGTAGGCCGGTGGGTATCGTTAGGAAATTTCTCCCTGAATGTAGGAAATTTCCGAACGTCACGCCCCTCCCGGTAATGCAGCATATCGTCAGCGGAATGCTGGTTCTTTGAGAAATTTCCTACATACACAACGTTGTATCCATCACTAATGTTTAGCGCTCGTTGTATGCAGTTATTAGCCAACTTTCCCAAGACAGAGTCCGAGATGACTAAAGAGCGAAATCAACTACGGGTATTAATCAGGCGCCACGAAGACAACCTGAAGTTGCTGACTGCACATAGTGAATCGTGGCGCGGCGAAGATCGCGATAGAGGCGCCGCGACCCTGCAGAACCTGACAGTGCAAATGGAAAGACTGTTGCAGCAGTTGAACAAGCGCAGGGGCCGCAAACTAGAGGACTGATCTTGTGCACTAAAGTGAACTCAAGTCAGGGTCGGGAGTTTCCGCCCCACACCGGGGTTTACAGCACCGGATCAGCCATGCGCTGCTCCAGCGTTTGCGCCAATCGCTCCATCGCTTGCTGCAACGCGTCCACCGCCTCCGTCAACAGGATCGAGTCCGAACCCATACAGATGACCTCTAATTGCTCGCAGCACAGGATCAGGCTCTGCGCCTTGATGATGCGGGCGCCGCCCTTGACTCGATGGGCCAGATCGGAAAGACCTGACAAGTCATGCTCGCCGAACAGTTTGATCAGCCGCAACATGTCTTCTTCATTACTGGACGCCAGATCACCGAGCAGGTTTTTGATCGCGTTGCGATCACCACGGGTCAGTTGCTGCAAGCTGCTCAAATTGATGTCGCCATCAATCTCTGGCATCGGCGCGCCAAGGGGTAATGACTTGGTACCGGGTTGTACTGAGGCCAGTCTGGCGCTCAACTCCAGGAGGCTGATGGGTTTGAACAGGCAATCGTCCATGCCCTCGGCCAGGCAGCGTTCTTTTTCTTCCGGCTGGGCATTGGCAGTGAATCCCAGGATCAGGCACGGCTCGGCCCCCGAAGCCTTTTCCTCATCACGAATGGCCCGCGTCAGCTCGTAACCGTTCATCACGGGCATGTTGCAGTCGGTAATGACCACATCGAAGTTGCCGTTGCGCCAGGCGCGCAGGCCATGGGCGCCATCCTCGGCGTCGCAGACACCGTGACCGAGATAGGATAATTGCTGGGAAAGCAGCAAGCGGTTGGCCGGGTAGTCGTCAATCACCAGGATATTGAGCACCCACGCCTGAGACGCCAGCTCGACCGCCGGCAATTCGGCAGCGGGCACAGGTTGCAAGATCAGCAGATCGAGACGGATATCAATCTGCGTGCCCTTACCCGGCACGCTGCTCAGGTGCAATTGGCCGTGCATCATTTCACACAGGGTCCGGCTGATGACCAGGCCCAGCCCCGAACCACCCCGCGCCGACTGATTATTATTGCTGGCCTGGCCGAAAGGGTTGAACAGCCGCTCCTGATCCGAGGTGGAAATGCCAATGCCGGAATCCTTGACTTGCACATGCAGCGCCAACCGCTCGCCGCACACGCCGGGCGCAGCCTGCACGCTCAAGCGCACCTCGCCTTCGTCGGTAAACTTGATCGCGTTGCTCAGCAGGTTGGACAGAATCTGTTTGAAACGCAGCGGATCGATCAGCACATCGCGACTGGCCTTGAGATCAAAATCCAGCAACAACCGCAGGCCTTTTTGCCGCGCCACCCCTTCGAACATGCGCACCACCGACTCGACCAACTCGCGCAAACTGGCCCGTTCCGGGGTCAAGGACAGGCGACCGGATTCAATGCGGGCGATATCGAGAATGTCACCGATCAGGTCCAAGAGACCCCGCGCCGCGCCAGAAGCCACCTCGATGGCGAAGCGGTCCATGACGCCTTGATCGGCTTTCTTCATGGCCAGTTCGAGCATGCCGATCACGGCATTCATCGGGGTGCGGATTTCGTGGCTCATGGTGGCCAGGAACGTGGTTTTCGCCCGGTTGGCATCATCGGCGCTTTTCTTGGCACTCTGCAATTGATCCAACAGGCGCTGGCGGTCGCTGATATCGATCCAGCCGGCGATGATGCCGGCGACCACGCCGTCACTGGTGTGATACGGCAACATCCAGTGATAGACCGTATGCACCTCGCCGTCGTTGAGGGTGTACGTACGATCCTGAATCCACCGCGTACCCTCCTCCATCACCTTTATGTACTCGGCCTGAAAGGTCTCGGTATCGGAATGACCGATCAGTATGCTGTCGGTAATCTTCTGACCCATCACCGCCTCGCGTGTGACACCCAGCACGTCAAGGTAAGCCGAGTTACAACTCACCAGCCGCCCCTGACGGTCACGGACATAAATCGGGTGGGGGGTGCCGTCGATCAAGACGCGCATGAACTCCATCTGGTCGTTGAGCGCCAATTCGGCCTTTTCGCGAGTGGACACCAACCTGCGCAGGTAAATGATCCAAACCACGGCCATCAACAACAACAGCGCAAACAGGACAAAACCCTGGATGACCGCCGAGCGATGGTGCAGCCAGTTGTCATTATCGATCACCACGTCGTGGCGCCAACGGCCGGTCAGCTCATCCAGTTCTTCCGGGGGAATGCTTTGCAGGGCTTTGTCCAGGATCGAGTACAACTCCAGCGCCCCACGGTCGGTGGCGAAACTCGCCTGGGCCGACTGCAAACCGACGACATTGGCAATGTGCAGGCGGTCGCGGAACTGGCGCAAAATCAAGTAACGCCCATTGATCAGCGAGTTGATGGCGCCATCCGCCTCCCCCTTGTCCACCAACACCATGGCATCGGCTGCAGTCTGGGTCTGGATCAACTCAATGCCGGGGAATTTATCTCTGATGAAGTCGTACAGCGCATTGCCGCGCCGCAGTGCCAGTTTTTTACCGACCATGCCGTCCAGTGTTTGCGCACTGTCCGACTCGTCCCGCGTGATCAGGACAAATGGGTTAGTCAAATAAGGACGGGTGAACCGCAGCTCGCCTTCGCGTTCGGTAGTGGGCGTGAACGCCGCGATCAGATCAGCATTGCCGACCCGGATCTGCTCGATCAACTTGTCCATCGAGTTGCCGCGCAGCACATCGAATTTCAAACCGGTGCGCTGGCTGATCTTGGCCAGCACCTCGGCACTGATGCCGCGGAACTCACCCTGATCATCGAAGAAGGACATGGGGGCCAGGCTGTCATTAACCGCCACGGTCAGGCGCGGATGTTTTTTCAGCCAGCGCTCTTCGGCCGTACTGAGCTGCAGCGGATGAAGCCCGGAAAGGCTCGTGTCACCGGCACTCCAACGGCGCAGAATCGCCATGCGCTCAGTGATGGGGATCACCGCCAGCGCGGCATCGACGATGTGCAACAAATGACGATTGCTCTGGGGCGTGGCAAAGGAGAAATGCGTGCTGTACACCCCGGACAATGCCGTCAGGTGGACGTCATTGAGGAAGTGTTTGTTGACCAGATAATGGGTGCTGATGGCATCCCCCACGTAAGCATCCGCGTGTCCGAACGCCACGGCACCGATCGCGCCCTGGGCCGAAGGGTAAAACTGCAGCTGCGCCTTGGGATAGGCGGCCCGGACTGCGTCTGTCGGCTGATAGTGGTCAAGCATGGCCAGGCGACTGTCTGCCAGGTCAGGCGCCAATACCTGATCCGAGCCACTGTGGGTCACCAGTGCCGACGGCGCATCGGCATAGGCACTGCTCAGCGCCAGCTCTGGATCGGCCCCGTCGAAACTGTTGGCAGTGCCCACCAGATCCAGCTCACCGAGCTTGAGCGCCTGGATCACCTCGGCTCGTGAGTCATAACGCCGAACCTCGACCTTGATGTGCAGCATGGTGGCCAACAGCTCGGCATAATCGGCGGTGATACCTTCGTAATCCTGGCCGTTGGTAACCATATCGAAGGGCGCATAATCCGGCGCCGACACGCCCAGGCGCAGCGAGCTTTTGTTGCGTAACCATCGCCAATCCGCCTCCTCCAGAACGACAGCAGCGTTCGCGCCATTTGAACGGCCGAAGAGGTTCAGCGATTGCGCCTCGGCCTGTGCTGTCGAGGCACTTCCTAACGCTCCCAGCAGACAGACGGCAAGCAAATAGTTGCGCAGATAAATTTTCATCTAGATCAGATTATTACGCTTGGCGAAGTCGGCCAGATACACCACCGACTTGACGTTGAGTTTTTCGATCAGACGGGTTTTATAGGTACTGACGGTCTTGTTGCTCAGCAACATGGCATCTCCGATTTCCTTGTTGCTCAGGCCCCGGGCCAGTTGCTGCAAAATCACCAGTTCACGATCGGACAAGCCGCGGATCATCTCCAGCTCAGTGGAATCGATATCGCTTCGGCGTACGGAATTACCCGCCAGGTTGGGAAAGAAGGTATAGCCCGCCATAAGCGCCTTGATCGCTTTGCTCAATTCACTCAATTCATCGGTTTTCGAGATATAACCGGCAGCGCCTGCTTTCATGCAGCGCATGGCATAAAAGGCGGCGGACTGGGAGGTCAATACCAGGATCTTGCTCGACAGTTTCAGCGCGCTGATCCGGTTGATGACTTCCAATCCATCCAGGCTCGGCATGGCGATATCCAGCAGGATCAGTTCCGGGTCGTGCTTGCGAGCCAGTTGCACCGCATCCACGCCATTATCAGCCTCGGCGACGACTTCGAATTGCTCGCGTTCCAGCAACACTTTTACAGTTGCCCGAATGAACGGATGATCGTCTACAACCAATGCTTTATGCATTTGAACCTCACGGTAATACGCACAGGAGATACCAGTGACGGGAAGAGCCATGCATCAAAAGAGTATGGAACAATTCACCGACCTATGTAGCTCACCTCACTACGTAATCGGCAGCCCTATCGAAATCTTTCCGACGTTGCGCCGACGTTTTCAAGCGGGTATTTTCGGGCTCTGCAACCATTGCACGAACCGCTGGGCATCCATGGGCCGCGCCAAGTGGTAACCCTGACCGAATGAACAGCCCATCTCCACCAGCCCATCGCGAATCATCTGGCTGCCGACCCCCTCGATCACCAGGCTCATGTTCAGTACCCGGGCCAGTGCCACGGTGCTGGTGACCATGGCCCTGGTGCGCGGATCGGCAATGGAGCGCACGAGTTGCCCGTCAAGTTTGAGTTGGTTGAATGGCAGGTGGCAGAGCAGTGTCAGCGAGGAAAAACCCATGCCGAAATCATCGATCGAAAGGCTGCACCCCATCATGCGCAGGCGCAGCAGGTTTTCCCGGATCGCCCTTGGGATGTCGAGCAAGCCGTTTTCGGCCACTTCGAACAACAACGTCGACCCCGGGAAGTCGTTGGACTTCAAGACGTGGTGAATGTGGTCGGTCAGGTCATCGCGGGCCAGTTGCGAAGCGTGAAGGTTGAAGGCCAATTCCACACCCAGGCCGGACTGGCGCAAGGCATGCAGCAGACTCATCCCTTGCTCCAGCATTTGCTTGAGCATTTCATCGATCAGGTCATAGGCCAGCACTGCGGCCAGGAAGTCCTTGGGCAATAGCAGCCCCCTGACCGGGTGCTCCCAACGCGCCAACGCTTCAGCCCCGGCCAATACCGTGCCGTTCAGCTCGAACTTGGGTTGGAACCAGGCTTTGAACTCCCCCAACGCCAGGCCCCGGCGAACATCCTCTTCGCTGGGCAACTTGTATGGCGTTGCGGGATCGACGTCCGGTAACAGGCGCCGATGACCATAGCGCTGCAAGATTTGCTGCAACGAATACAACTGCGTGGGTTTGCTCAGGACGCCCAGCAACTGCAATCCGGCAAAGTTGGTCATCTGTTCGACGGCGCGACGCAGCTCCGGCCGGAACTCACTGCACAGGGCAACTGCCCGGACCATGCCGTTCTGCCCGACAGAATGCAGAAAGTCCTGACAATTGAGGGCCGTATTCCCCAGGTCACAGAGCACAATATCCACGCCCCCCGCGCGGCGGATCTGCGCCATCGCCCCTTCGCTGTTATCGGCCTGCAAAATATCGATGACGCCCAGATGCTGCAGCGCCGTGACCAACACACCACGCCGAAACGAGTGATTTTCTAATACGAGAACGCTAGGGGAATCCATCTCGCTGCTTACCCTGCAATACGTGGAAGCAAAATTGTGGCTATTTCATGACACAGCGAGCGAAGGATTTATCTCCCTGATCTGTAGGAAATTTCCTAGGCGCAATATCAGCCAAGCACGGTTCTGTAGCAGCTGGCGATGCCTGCGTTCGGCTGCGCAGCAGTCGTGAATTCAGGCAACGCAGTGCATCAGTAAGACCTTGTGCCCAGGTTTTACGCCTGCTTCGCAGCCAAACGCAGGCTTCGCCAGCTGCTACACAGATCGTGAGGTGACTCAAATGATCGGCATTGGCAGCTCAGGCAGCCGCCACCACCGTGATTTCAATCAGCAACTCCGGCAACGCCAGACGCGACTCCACCGTCGCACGGGCAGGCGTGTGACCTTGGGGCACCCACGCATCCCACACTTCGTTCATTTTGGAAAAATCCGCCTGAATATCCGCCAGCCATATCTGCGCGGAAACGATGCGTGTCTTGTCCAATCCGGCCTTTTCCAGAAACCCGTCTATTTTCTGCAGGACTTGAGCGGTCTGGCCTTTGATGTCTTGCGTGGCGTCGGAAGCGGTTTGTCCGCCGACGAAAACAAAGCCGTTACAGACCACTGCGCGGCTCATCCGATGATTACTGTCGATACGAACGATATCTTTCATTTTTAGAGGCCTTGTGTGGAGAGTCATCAACATGACATTCAATTATTTGGGAACAAACGCCGCCAACGGCGCCGCATTCACATCCGGAACATAAGCGTTTGCCAGCTCAATCAATTGCACGGGTTTGATCGGCGGACGAATCCGGTAATAACCCACCGCCTGCATCGGCGCCTGCCTGGCTTCGGACAGTATCTCCCCAACGGTGATCCCGCACATGCGCCCCTGGCAGGGGCCCATTCCGCAGCGTGAGAATGACTTGGTCTGGTTCGGCCCGCTGCAACCCAATCGGCTCATGGCGCGGATATCACCGGCGCTGACTTCTTCACAGCGACAGACGATGGTCTGGTCTGCCGGCCGACGAAAAATGTCTGCGGGCCGATACAGCGTGTCCAGGAACGGCCGTATGGCGCGGTGGCGATCCAATTGGCGTTTGAGTGGGCGCACGTGTTTGTCGCGAACGGTTTCACTTAAAAAGCCCAGTTGCAGAGCGACTTGCAGGGCGGTCAGTGCCCCGGAAAGCTCCGCCACTTTGGCGCCATCGATGCCGCCACCGTCCCCGGCGACGTAGGTGCCTGCCAACGACGTCTGGCCCCACTCATCCAGCTCAGGGCGCCAGCACAACTGCACGTCGTCCCAGAGATGCTTGCAGCCCAGCGAACGCGTCAGCTGGACATTGGGAATGACGCCCTGATGCACAAGCAGCAGGTCGGAGTCGATGTGCGCTTCGCGACCGCCAACGGTATAACGGACGCTCTCCACAGCGCCCTGCCCCTGCGCAGTGAGCGCTTCGACATGATGGATATGCGGTATGGCACTGCCGCGAATCGTCTTCAACAAGCCGATACCCTTGAACAAATAGCCCGGTGCCCGCAACGCTGAAAACAGATAACGCAGCGCCGGAAAACGATTGGCTCGTGGCGTGGTGTCGAGTATCGCCGCCACTGAACTGCCCGCCCGGATCAACTGCCAGGCAAACAGATAGAGCAATGGCCCGCTGCCCGCGAGCACCACCCGCTGGCTCGGCAGCAGTGCGGCGGACTTCAACAGGGTTTGCGCAGCACCGATGCCCATGACGCCCGGCAGCGTCCAACCGGGAAACGGCACCGGCCGCTCCTGGGCGCCATTGGCGATGACCAGTGCTCGCGCCTGAATTTGCCCACTGCCGCCGTTGGCACCATTACGGGTGAAGCTCACCTGTCGGTCGCGTGTGATTTGCCATGCCAAGGTGCCTGACCAATAGGTCGCGCCGCTCGCCAGAAAGCGCTTCACCAGCGCCGCGCCGACGATATAGTCCTTGCCCAGCACATCAGGATCCGCCAGCGGCGACTGCGCCACGCTGCGATAAATCTGCCCGCCCGGTTGCTGGTTTTCGTCCAACAGCAACACATTGAGCCCCGCTTCCCTGGCTTGCACCGCACAGCTCATGCCCGCCGGACCGGCACCGATGATCAGCAGGTCAACATGGATCATGCTCATTTCAGGCTCCTGGCACCGATCATCGATCGGATCGTCATTCCCGGCTGCACCAACGTCATGCAGGCCTGTTGATTGGGCACACCGTCGATTTCCACCAGGCATTCGAAACAGGCGCCCATCATGCAAAAAGGCGCCCGCGGTGCGTTCGACACCGGCGTTTCACGCAGTTGGGTGACCCCCACGCTCAGCAGCGCAGCGGCGACCGTCATGTAGTTCGGCACGCTGAACGGCCGGTCATTGATCAGGATTGGAACCTGGGCGGCTGGCGCAGCGGCGAGCGCGCTAAACAGCGAATCGTTTGGCATAGAAGTAGTCGAGAAGTGAGGGACGAGGCGCACCCATGAGCCAGGGTACGAGTTGTTCACAATGGGCGGCCGCCAGCGTGACGCCGCTGTGGCACAAGGCAACGAATGCCCCCGGATGCTCGAGCGACTCTTCGTAGACCGGCATGCTGTCCGGGGTCATGATCCGCAACGAACCCCAGGCCCGCACCACGCGTACGTTCTTGAGCAGCGGAAACGGCGCGATGGCTTTCTGCGCGATGTGCGCAATGATGCCCGGCGTCACGCCGTCATCCATGTCCACGTCTTCGGCGGAGTCCCCCAACAGCAATGAGCCTTCGGCGGTCTGCCGGACCGAGAGCGTCGGGTAGTCGAGAAAGCGTTTGACCCGCTCGGTGACCAGGATCTGTCCACGCAGCGGCACGACTGGCGCGCGCAGACCAACCATCGGTGCCAGCTCGCGATTGCCGAGGCCGGCGCAGAGCACCACTTTGCCGGCATCGAAGGTCTGTTTGCCGGCGGTCAGGCGGAAGCCACCGTCACGCGGGACAATCAAATCGACCCGCGAGTCAGCCCGATAAACGCCCCCGGCGCGTTCGAAACCGGCGAACAGGCCGCGCAAGGTGTAGAGCGGACTGACATGGCCATCGTGGGGCGAATACACCGCACCCACCACGTCCGGCCCCACGGCCGGAATGCGCTGTGCCAATTGCCCATGATCGAGCACTTCATAGCTCAAGCGACTGTCTTGCGCATGGAGCTTTTCCAGCGCCGCCGCACTGCTGGCCAGGCTCTCCTCGTTCATGGCAATCATGATTCCACCCGGTTTTTCATAACCCAGCTTCATGCCGCTGGCGTCTTCGAGTTCCTGGCAGAAGCCGGGCCACAGCTGCGATGACTCCAATGACCAGCGCGCGTAATCGATTTGCCGCGAACCCTTGCTCGAGACCCACACCAGGCCGAAGTTGCCCCGGGCGGCACGTACGCTGGAATCCTCGCCATCGAGCACCAGGGTGCGAACACCGCGTTTGGCCAGTCCGTAAGCGATGGCCATCCCGACCAACCCGCCACCGACCACTACGTAGTCGTAGTCGTTTTTCATCAGTTTTTCCCCATCAGCACTTTGTCGAGCCCCACCAGACGGTCCAGCAGAAACATCAAACCCAGAGTGACCACGATGATCACCACTGCGACCGCCGCCACCATGGGATCGATGGTTTCGGTCATGCTCATGTAGATGCGCACCGGCAAGGTGATCGTCGCCGGAGAGGCAAGAAAAATGGTCGCGGTCAGTTCGTCGAAGCTGCTGGCAAAGGCCAACACCCAGCCGCCGAGAATGCCCGGCAGCAGCGCGGGCAGCGTGATGCGGCGAAAGGTGATCCAGGCACTGGCGCCCAGGGACATCGCCGCATGCTCCGGCTCCCGGGACAGGCTCACCATCAACGCCATGATCAGGCGCAGGGAGTACGGGAAGATCAACATCACATGGGCCAACACCAGTGAGGTAAACGAGCCGTTGACGCCAAACCCGTTGAACAGCCGCAACAACGCGACCCCCAACACCACGGGCGGAATCATCAGCGGCGACAGTAACAAGCCGTTCAATGCGGCCCGGCCTGGGAACGTGTAACGCAACAATCCCATTGCGGCAGGCACGCCCAGCAGTGCCGCCCCCGTCGCGGCCAGCGTTGCCAGGCCCATGCTGTTGCAGAACGCGGTGATGAAGCCATTGTCATTGAACAGCGCCACAAACCAGCGCACCGAGAAGTGCAGCGTCGGGACGCTGAGCATGTTGCCCGGGGTAAAGGCGACCAGGCAGACGATCACCAAGGGCGCCGCCAGGAACACGGAAAACAACGTGTGAAACACCAGCGAAAACAATCCGTTCTTGTTCATGTCAGCGCCCCAGACGTCGTTGAATTCGGCGCTCAAGCAGCTTGCCGTACACGCCGATGACCAGCAGGTTGAGCAGCAGCAACAGCACGGCGATGGTCGCGCCCACCGGCCAGTTCAAGGTGTTGAGAAATTCGTCATAGGCCGCGGTGGCCGCGACTTTCAGGCGCCGACCACCGATCAGCGCCGGGGTGGCAAAGGCGCTGGCGCTGAGGGCGAAGGTCATCAGGCTGCCGGACAGCACGCCGGGTAACACCTGGGGCAGGACGATCCGACGCCAGACCGTCATCGGCCCGGCGCCCAGGCTCAGCGCGGCGTTACAGCTTTGCGGGTCGATGCCTTGCAGCGAAGTCCACACAGACAAAATCACCAGTGGCACCAGCGCGTGGATCAGGACGACAACCACGGCCCAGAACGAGAACAGCATCTGCGCGTTGCCATCGATAAGGCCAAGCCACACGAGGAGGGTTGAAACGATCCCGTTCTGACTCAACAGGATTGACCAGCCCAGGGTCCGGACCACCGCCGAGATCAGCAGCGGTGCCAGGGTCATGATCAAAAAGAACGCACGCCAGCGCGGCCGCATGCGAAAAATGATGTACGCCTCCGGCACGCCCAACACCACGGCGCCCACCGTTACCGCCAACGCCAGACCGAGGGTGCGCAGAAAAATGGTTTGGTAATAAGGGTCGAACAGCACCAGGACGTAGTTGTGCCACGAGCGCGTCGCTAGCACCTCACTGGTGGCCACATTGAACTCATGCAGGCTCAGTTCGCCCGTCATCAGCATCGGAATGGCCAGCAGCGCGATGAACAACAGGCTGGCCGGCAGCAAGAGCAGCAGTGCTTTGCTGCTGAACTGGAAGGTGCGTCGACGGGAGGTCAACACAGACGCCTGACTCATGGCGCCACCCCGGTCTTCAGAGCACTGCTGGACATCACGTGGCGCAGGGCCGAAGGCTCCCACGACAAACCCACCTGTGCGCCGGGCACCACCGCCACCTGACCGCGATTCGCCCGCATGACTTGCAGCACGCCGAGTTCGGTCATGACCGTGAGCAGCCAGCAATTGCCCTTGAACACACAACCCGCCACTTTTCCGTAGAGCATGGCGGCAGGCCCTTCAACCAGATCGATACGCTCAGGGCGCAACGAGAACGTTGCAGCACCACACGGCAATTGGGCATCCAGCACCAGGCTGCCGCTACCGCAGATGAAGTGGCGCTGACCGCCACGCTGCACGATTTCACCGTCCAGCAGATTGGCACGGCCAATGAAATCGGCGGCGAAGTGCGATCCCGGATCGTCGTACAAATGGTTGGGTTTATCGAAGCGCACGATGCGCCCCCGGTCCAGCAGTGCGACCCGGTCACTCATGGCCAGGGCTTCGTCCTGATCATGGGTAACCATGATCGTGGTGGTGCCGACCTGGCGCTGGATGCTGCGCAGTTCGGTTTGCATGTCGTGACGCAGTTTGGCGTCGAGGTTGGAGAGCGGCTCATCGAGCAACAGCAAGGGCGGCTTGATGATCAGGGCCCGGGCCAGTGCGACGCGCTGGCGCTGGCCGCCGGACAGGTCGCGCGGAAACTTGTCGCCATGGGCGCCCAGTTGCACCAACTCCAGGGATTGGCTCACCTGACGCCCGCGCTCGGCACGGGCCACGCCACGCATTTGCAAACCAAATTCAATATTTTCCCGAACGGTCATGTGCACGAACAACGCGTAGCTTTGAAACACCATGCCCAGGCCTCGCTGGGCGGGTGGCCGCCCCAATAACGACTGGCCTTGCAAACGGATATCGCCGTGGCTGGGATCGATGAAGCCCGCGATCATCTGCAAGGTCGTGGTCTTGCCGCAGCCTGACGGCCCCAGCAACGAAATGAATTCACCCTGCTCGATATTCAGGTTGACCCCGTGCAAAACCGTCACGTCGCCATACGACTTGCTCAGGCCTTCGATACTCAAATAGCTCATTTTTATTAGACTCACTGTTCGCTTGTGCGGGCGCGTGCTGGCCCAGGCAAGACGACTGTCGGCCGCCCTGCCTGTGACGCTGATGTCATTGCTCGATCTGGCGATTCCACTGCTGGATCCAGGCAGGACGCATGGCGTTGACGACGTCCCAGTCAACGCTGAGCATCGCCGCGACGGTCGCCGTGTCAGGCACCTTGGCCAGCACGGCCGGTGGCAGCACGGTGTGCTTATTGACCGGGGCCACGCCCTCTTCATCGGCGAACAGTGCCTGCACGTCCGGGGTCAAGGTGTACTGGACAAACTTCTGGGCCAAGGCATTAACCGCGTCGTGCTTGACCGGACACACGCTCAGGCCCAGGGCCATGGCGCCTTCCTTGGGGGCGACGAACTTCACCGGTACACCCTGATTACGCAGGGCCTGGGTGCGGCCTGCGCCCCAGGCGCCGATCCACAGGCTGTCGTTCTGGAACAGCTCGGAAATTTTCCCCGGTGACGGATCGAAGGACAGAACGTTAGGCGCCACGCTGGCTTTTATCGCGGCAAAACCTGGCTCGATGTTCTGCTCGCTGCCGCCATTGAACCGCGCAAACATCACCAGGCTTTCAATCCCATAGCCATTGGTGACGCTGGGAAACTGCACGTGCCCCTTATACAAAGGGTTGGCCAGGTCTTTCCAGGACGTCGGCGGCGCCCAGCCCTTGGCGGCAAAGACCCGCTCGTTGTAGACAATGCCCGTGCCGTCGAGACCGATCGTGACAGCCTTGTTGCTTTTGAAATGCGCCGCGTCGTACAGGTCTTTGTAGACCGGGGCATCGCTCAGCGTCTCGCAATAATCCAGCTGCGCCGCCTGGGACATGGGACCGTCATCGAGAAACGCCACGTCCAGCGTCTGCTTGCCTTTCTGGGCTTGCATACGCGCCATGGTGGTGGTCGTGTCGCCCGGTACCAGAATCACTTTGCTGCCGGTCGCTTTCTCGAAGGGCGGCACAATCTGGTCTTTGAGCAACTGCTCGAAAGAGCCACCGAAAACGGCGACATAAAGGGTGGGTTGCTCGGCGTGTGCGTGGCTGGCGAACAGCGAGGCCGCGATGAGGGCGGGGGCAAACCTTCTGATCATGTTGACTCCTGATATGAGGACCACTGTCGATGCCCGCACTTTCCGGGCAGATCCAGTGTCAGCAATTGAAATCAGGGGGTCCAATCACAATTTGCACAACATCCATGTCTAAATATTATGGTTTCCAAGGATACGCAAGCGTCCACAAAATCTGCTGAAACGCTTATTCTGCGCAATGATCTGAGTCTTATCCGCGGTTGGTCGATGGATGTCATTCCAGTGAAATCACGCCAGTGGCCAAATATCAGGCAAACGAATGTCCAAATATAATGAGCACGCATTGTTATGAAAAACAGGCAGCTAGAGGCGTTTCGCGCCGTGATGATCAGGCACTCGATCACCAGCGCGGCAGAGATGATGAGCGTGACTCAACCGGCGGTGACGCGGTTGATTGCTGATCTGGAAGAGGATGTCGGATTCAAGCTGTTCGTACGCGAAAAGGCGCGCCTGTTTCCGACCGCTGATGCCGTGCTGCTTTACCGCGAAGTGGAGCGCTCGTTTGTCGGCGTCGAACGAATTGCCCATGCCGCGCGCCAGATACGCTCATTGAACAAAGGTGCACTGACCGTAGCTTGCGCCCCTGCCCTGGCCGCAGGATTGTTGCCCGCCTGGATCGCGGAGTTCATGGCACGGCACGAAGGGGTCACCGTGATATTTGCGGTTCACGGCACCAAAATCGTCAGTGAAATGGTGGCCAACGAACAATGTGACGTCGGCTTCGTGACGTATACCACCTGGCAACCCGGTGTGAAGCTCGAACGACTTTTCACCGCCCCCATGCGTTGCATTCTGCCGATCGGCCACCGCCTGGCAGACCGGGACCACATCACTGCGCAGGACCTGGCCGGCGAACCGTTCATTTCCTATCCCCAGGCGCTGGATACCCGACGAATGATTGATGAGCTGTTTGCCAAATATCAGGTGGAGCGCCGACTGAGCGTCGAATGCCAGCTATCGACGGTCATCGCGTCTTTCGTCAGTTTCGGTGCCGGCGTGTCCATCATTGATCCTGCGGTCGCCGATACATTGGGCGACCAGGTCCTGGTACGCCCATTCCAGCCTGAGATTGACTTCGAATATGGCGTTGTCACTTCCGAGCGCATGGTGGCGTCACGTTTGACCAAGGCCTTTTTGGAGTTTGTCAGGGAGAAGGTCCTGGCCATGTCGCATCCGGGCTGAAGGGCATGCTGTGCGAAGCCGCTTCCGGGGTCAGTCCGAATCAGCAGTGGCTTCGATCTTCTCCAGTGTCTGGTTAGCTCCGAGCACCTCACGAATCAAAGCCAGTCTGATTTCATCATCCCCCGATGTGCCCCGCTCCAGAGCCGCGAAAGATTGCTCCATTCGAATGACGATTTCGGCGTTCAGGCTTCGCCTGTTCTCTTTCGCAATACGTTTTAACGTGAGGCGCAAACCCTCAGGTAATCGAAGAACAAACCTATCGAGTGCTTTATCCACCACCAACCCCTGAAAACCCAAGAATTCGGTAGTTTGGTCGCCCGCAACGTCAATTTCATGTAGGGCTTTTCCTGCCTTAGCGCGAGAAATTTCCCACAAACAACTGTAGGAGTTGCCGAAGGCTGCGATCTATTGATCTTGAGCTATCTCACTGATGCTAAAGATCAAGATCAAAAGATCGCAGCCTTCGGCAGCTCCCCTACGGGGGGTTCCGTTTATTGTGGAATACCGCCTGTTCAGGCGAACTCTTCGCGCAACATCCCCACAAACGCCTCCCGCGCCGGGTGAACCCCGGCATTTTCGTGCCAGTAGAATAAATTCTCCACGGCCGTCAGCTCCGGGAACTCATACCCGGCGCAGCCCGCGCCTTTGGCGAATTGATCGAACACGCCTTTGGGCACCAGCGCCACGCCGGCCCCGGCACTGACGCAACCGACAATCGCGCCGTAACTGGCCAGGCTGACAATCGGCAACGCCTGCCCCTGGCGCAGCAACCAATGCTCCAGCGCCGCGCGATAGGGACAGCCCTGGGGCCACATGAACACGGTTTTGTCCTGCAAATCGGTGATGTCGCGCACCGGCCCCAGGGACGTCGAGGCAATCAGCAGCAGCTCTTCGCGGTACATCGGCGTGCGCTTGAGTTGTGAGCGCTCGACATCCACCGCGACGATGGCACCGTCGAGGCGGTGATTGGCGGTGTCGTCGAGCAGTTGACTCCAGGTGCCGGTGGTCAGCTCCAGGGCGACACCGGGATAGCGTTTGTGGAATTTGGCCAACAAGCGCGGTAAGCGCCCGGTGGCCGAGGATTCGATGGCGCCGATGCGCAGCGGCCCGGACGGCTCGGCGCACGGGTCCAGTGCGCGCTTGGCTTCAGCGGTCAGCGCGAGGATCTTCGAGGCATAGGCCAGGAACGTTTGCCCCGACGGACTGATCCGCAGGCCCCGGCCCTCGCGCAGGAACAGCGCCACCCCCAACTCGGCTTCCAGCGCCTTGATCCGCGCCGTGATGTTCGACGGCACGCAGTGCAACAGCTGCGCCGCCCGGGCAATGCTGCCGACGTCGGCGACGGTCTTGAACATGCGAATCTGAGCCAATTCCATACATCACCCAAAGTGAAGAGTTGGCGCAGTATAAGTCAGTTGTGGCGAATGATCCGGGTTCTGATACTGAGTGCATCCGCCCACAGGTGCACGACCATGCCGCGACTCTCACCCGCTCTGAAAATCATCCTGGCCATGGCGTTTGTCGTCGCATGCTGGGGTTATTCACCGACCGGCATCCACATTGGCTTGCAGGCTTACGACCCGGGTCATCTGGCGCTGATGCGGTTTCTGGTGGCGTCGGTGTTCATGGCGATCATCGCGCTATGGCGCGGCATCAGCCTCCCGAAACTCCGTGACCTGCCCTTCCTGATCGCCCTCGGTTTCTTTGCCGTGAGCCTGCACCATGTGTTGCTGAATTTCGGTCAGCAAAGCGTCAGCGCCGGGGCCTCCAGCGTGTTGGCGCAATCGACGCCGATATTCAGCACCTTGCTGGCGCGGTTTGTGTTCAAGGATCGAGTCAGCGCCTGGCGCTGGGGCTGCGTGTTACTGGGGCTGATCGGCGTGGTCATCGTGGTGGCCGGCGATAAAGGGCTGGGCAGCATTGACGCCCACGGCTTGCTGATTTTGCTGGCGGCGGTGTCGTGGAGTGTTTACTTCGCCCTGCAAAAACATCACACCGGGCGCTATGACGGTTTGACCCTGACCTGCTGCTCGGTGTGGTCCGGGACCGTGCTGTTGCTGGTGTATTTGCCGGGGTTGGCGGAGCAGGTGGCGAAGGCGCCGCTGGATGTGCAAATCGCCGTGATGGGACTGGGCATTTTCCCGAGTGCCTTGGCGTACCTGGCTTGGGCCTTTGTGCTGGCCCATGTGGATTTGAGCCGTGCGGCGATGACGCTGTATCTGGTGCCGCCGACGGCGATGGCAATTGCGTCGGTGGCGCTGGGGGAACGGCCGGCGTTGATGGTGATTGTCGGGGCGGTCGTGGTGTTGATCAGCGTGCTGGCGTTGAATCTTGAGCGCAGGCCGGTGGTGGCTCGTGTGGCAGGGGTTTAAAGAAACCCGGCGCCATGGCCGGGTTCTGTTTACCGCAGGTCATCGGACAGCGGCGTCTCTTCATCCGCTGCCGGTACGTCTTCATCGGCGGCCGGGTCTTTCCAGTCTTCGGGACGATCCTCGTCACTCAAGGCCGGGTCCCGTGAAGGGTCCATCCCTGCCGGTGCATCCGAGTCCAGCGTGGGTTCGTCCGTGCCGGGCATGGGTCTGGTCGGGTCGGTATGGGGGGTTCCGCCCTGGAACATCGAATCGTTAGCCATGATGCACCTCACTGATGTGGCCCGGTTGATCCGAGCCATATCAGTTGGAAGCGGAGGCAGGAACGGCGTGCTATCGACTAGACCAACGGTTGTCAGCCCTGGGCCAGAAAGCGGTCGCGGCTGTTGGTCAGGTGCAGCCACATGGCGGCGCGGGCCGCGTCCGGGTCCTGGCGCTTGATAGCGTTGAGGATCGCCTCGTGTTCCTGATTGGCCAATTGCCCGAGCTTGCTCAAATCCGTGGCGCCGCGCTCGGCGGCATTCACCCGGGTGCGGGGGATCATTGCACTGCCCAGGTGCTGCATGATCTCGGTGAAGCAGACATTGCCGGTGGCTTCGGCGATCAGCAGGTGGAAGCGTTTGTCGGCTTCAACGCAGCTGTCGTTGTTGGCCAGCAGGCGCTGATAGTCATCCAGCGCCTCGCGCATCTGCGCCAGTTGAGGCTCGGTGCGACGGGTCGCGGCCAATGCGGCGGCCTGGGTTTCCAGCCCCATGCGCAACTCCAGAATGCTGCGCACGCCCAGCGCGGTGTCGACGTTCAGCCGCAGCCCCTGCTCCGCCGTGCGCTCGATGACAAAGGTGCCGATGCCGTGCCGGGTTTCCACCAGTCCCGAGGCCTGCAACTTGGAGATCGCCTCGCGCACCACGGTGCGACTGACGCCATGCTCCTGAACAATCGTGTTCTCTGACGGCAGCTTGTCCCCCGGCAGCATCTGGCCGAGCAGGATGCTCTGGGTCAGCTTGGCCACCAGGTCATGGGCGAGGTTGTGGCTGCGCTTGCGGGCAGGTGCATCGAGGTCTTCTTGCATGGCGATCATCCGAAAAGCAGGGCTATCGGGATCGTAGCACCGGGCACCGCAGAAAACAGCGCTTAACTTGTATGACAACACTCAACAAAATCGCTGTAACGGCCTGAAAAACCACTCAATTCAATCAAAGAAAGAATAACTAATCGCCCAATAAGCGCCATTTTGTTGGACAACAGCCCTTGCACGACGAAAAAATGCAGTTGTATGATGTCTATCAACATCACAACACCAGCCGCACCCCGCATAAAAATAATCAGTGGGAGAAACGCAAGTGAACAAAGCCCTGTCCGGGATGAACGACGGCACCGATTCGGTCCTCGCATCCGCTATCTCGAAAGTCAAACGTCACGTTCTGCCGTTGTTCGTGATCATGTTCATCGTCAATTACATCGACCGCGTGAACATCGGTTTCGTCCGCGCCCACATGGAACAGGACCTGGGCATCGGCGCTGCCGCCTACGGCCTCGGGGCCGGCCTGTTCTTCATCGGTTACGCGCTGTTTGAAGTCCCCTCCAACATGCTGCTGCAAAAAGTCGGCGCCCGCATCTGGCTGACCCGCATCATGTTCACCTGGGGCCTGGTGGCTGCCGGCATGGCCTTCATCCAGAACGAAACCCACTTCTACATCCTGCGCTTTCTGCTGGGCGTGGCCGAAGCCGGGTTCTTCCCGGGGGTGATCTACTACTTCACCCGCTGGTTGCCCGGGGTTGAGCGCGGCAAAGCGATTGCGATCTTCCTCAGCGGCTCGGCGGTTGCGTCGCTGATCTCGGGGCCGCTGTCCGGCATGCTCTTGCAGATCGAAGGTTTCGGTTTGCATGGCTGGCAATGGATGTACTTCATTGAGGGCATGTTCTCGGTGGGCCTGTGCGTATTCGTCTGGTTCTGGCTCGACTCCAAACCCCACGACGCCAAATGGCTGAGCCGCGACGAACAGGACGCATTGGTCAAAGCCATCGACGACGAACAACTGGCTCGCGAAGCCGCGACGCCGATCAAACCGTCGTTGGGCAAACTGCTCAAGGATCGCCAGATCATCCTGTTCTGCCTGATCTACTTCTTCATTCAACTGACCATTTACGCCGCGACCTTCTGGCTGCCGAGCATCATCAAGAAGATGGGCGACCTCAGCGACATTCAGGTCGGGCTGTTCAATTCGATCCCGTGGTTGCTGTCGATTGTCGGCATGTACGCCTTCGCCGCGTTGTCCGCCAAGTGGAAACATCAGCAAGCCTGGGTCGCTGCGGCGCTATTGATCGCCGCTGCCGGGATGTTCATGTCCACCACTGGCGGGCCGATCTTCGCCTTCGTCGCGATCTGCTTCGCGGCCCTGGGTTTCAAGTCGGCGTCGTCACTGTTCTGGCCGATTCCCCAGGCGTACCTGGACGCGCGGATCGCTGCCGGGGTGATCGCGTTGATCAACTCGGTGGGCAACCTCGGCGGTTTCGTCGCGCCAACCACGTTTGGTCTTCTGGAAGAACACACCGGTTCGATCCAGGGCGGACTCTATGGCCTGGCCGCGACTTCGATCATCGCCGCGATCATCGTTTTCGCCGCGCGCAATACGCCCAAACCAGCCCCCGCCGTCGTCGGCCAAGCCACTTCCAGCCACGCCTGAATATCCGTAGTCAAGGACAATAAAAATGAACCCTCAAGACACTGCAAAAGCACCGATCATCACCAGCATGCAGGTTATTCCGGTGGCCGGGCACGACGGCATGCTGCTCAACCTGAGTGGTGCCCACGGGCCGTTTTTCACTCGCAACATTGTGATCCTCACCGACAACGCCGGGCACACCGGTGTCGGTGAAGTACCCGGCGGCGAGCGTATTCGCCAGACTCTGGAAGACGCGCGTTCGCTGGTGGTCGGCAGCCCGATTGGCACCTATCAGAAGATCCTCAATCAAGTGCGCCAGACCTTTGCCGACCGCGATGCCGGTGGCCGTGGCCTGCAGACGTTCGACCTGCGCATCACCATTCACGCGGTCACTGGCCTGGAAGCCGCCCTCCTCGATTTACTCGGCCAGCATCTGGACGTGCCGGTCGCCGCGCTGCTCGGCGAAGGCCAGCAACGCGACGAAGTGAAGATGCTCGGTTATCTTTTTTATGTCGGTGACCGCAACCAGACCGACCTCGCCTATCGCAGCGAAGCGGACGCCGATAACGATTGGTTTCGCGTGCGTCACGAAAAAGCCATGACGGCCGACGCCGTGGTACGCCTGGCCGAGGCCGCCCATGCGCGTTACGGCTTCAAGGACTTCAAGCTCAAGGGCGGCGTGCTCAGTGGCGACGCAGAAATCGAAGCGGTGACGGCCCTGGCCGAACGCTTCCCGGATGCGCGAATTACCCTCGATCCGAATGGCGCCTGGTCACTGAAAGAAGCGATCCGCCTGTGCCGCGATCAGCATCAGGTGCTGGCCTACGCCGAAGACCCGTGTGGCGCGGAAAACGGTTACTCCGGACGTGAGGTCATGGCCGAATTCCGCCGCGCCACCGGCCTGAAAACCGCGACCAACATGATCGCCACCGACTGGCGGGAAATGGGTCACGCGATCCAGTTGCAGTCAGTGGACATTCCCCTGGCCGACCCGCACTTCTGGACCATGCAGGGTTCGGTGCGCGTGGCGCAGATGTGCCACGAATGGGGCCTGACCTGGGGTTCGCATTCCAACAACCATTTCGACATTTCGTTGGCCATGTTCACCCACGTTGCGGCGGCCGCGCCGGGTGAAATCACCGCCATCGACACCCACTGGATCTGGCAGGACGGCCAGCGTTTGACCAAGGCACCGCTGCAGATTGTCGGCGGCTGCGTGCAGGTGCCGAAGAAGCCGGGGCTCGGTGTGGAACTGGATCTGGATCAACTGGCCAAGGCCCATGAGTTGTACAAAGGCATGGGCCTGGGCGCGCGGGATGACAGCGTGGCGATGCAGTTTCTGATCCCGGGCTGGAAATTCGATAACAAGCGGCCGTGCCTGGTGCGCTGACACCCACCGGACTCTGTAGGCGCAAAGCTTGCTCGCGATAGCGGTCTGCCCGGCACATGGATGTTGGATGGGCCGCCGTCATCGCGAGCAAGCTTTGTTCCTACAGGTGTGTTGCTTGAATTAGCCACGTCTTGAACGCCGCCATGGCTGACGTTTCCGGTCGCGACTGCAACCGCGTCAACCAATAACTCCCCGTGGTGATGTGAATGGCGAACGGTTGCTCAATCGCCCCCGCCGCCAGTTGCCGCGCAAACATCAGCGGCGGCGCCAACGCCACGCCCGCCCCTTGCAGCGCCGCTTCCATCATCGCCAGCGACGAGTCGAACATGATGCTCTGGGGCGGTGCGGCGTGGGTCGAGAGGCCCGATGCGTGGAACCAGTCCGGCCACTCGTCCGTTCGATAGGAGCGCAACAACGTTTGCTGCAACAGATCGGCCGGCTCGCGCAGTTGCCGGGCAATCTCGGGCACACACAACACCGACAGCGGCGCCTCGATCAACCGTACCGCTTCAATCCCATGCCACGCCCCCGCACCGAAACGGATCGCGTAATCCAGCCCTTCAGCCGCCACGTCCACCCGGTTGTTATTGGTCGACAGGCGCAAATCTATGAACGGATGTTTCGACTGGAAGTCCGCCAGGCGCGACAACAACCAACCCACTGCAAACGTCCCCACCGCGCCCACGGTCAATACTTCCCGGTGATGCCCGCCTTCCAGTCGTTCCAGGGTTTCGGCAATCCGGTCGAAGGATTCGCGCAGCACCGGCAACAGGGTTTCGCCCTCACTCGTCAGCATCAGGCCACGGGGCAGGCGTTTGAACAGGGTTACGTTAAGCTGAGCCTCAAGGCTCTTGACCTGATGACTCACCGCCGCCTGCGTGACGCACAACTCCACCGCCGCCCGGGTGAAGCTCAAATGCCGCGCCGAGGCTTCGAAGGCGCGCAATGCATTCAACGGTAATTGAGGCCGGATCATGCCCACTCCCAAATTTTTCTAATGGCTCGTGCGAAATATCATCGGTTGTCGATCAGCGGCAGACTGCCTAGATTTGCCTCGCCGCTGATCGGGCAGTCTACCGGCCGGCCGCCTCAATTTGCAGGGAATAGAATCAATGACATACCTAATCAACACCACCAAACTGACTGTGTTCGGGGCTTGCGTCGCCTTGCTCAGCGCTGGTCCGTGCCTGGCGCAGGGTCAGACCGATCAGCAGGTTCAAAGCGTTGTCGATGCCGCGATTAAACCGGTGATGCAAGCCCAGGGCGTTCCCGGCATGGCCGTGGCCGTCACCGTCAACGGCCAGCCACATTACTTTAACTACGGCGTCGCCGACAAAGAAAACGCCAAGGCAGTCACGGAAAACACCCTGTTCGAAATCGGCTCGGTGAGCAAAACCTTCACCGCCACCCTCGGCGGCTACGCCCAGGCGACCGGTAAATTGTCTCTGTCGGACAAGGCCAGCAAGGTCCTGCCGGAATTGGACGGCAGTGCGTTCGACAACGTCAGCGTGTTGCAACTGGGCACCTACACCGCCGGTGGTTTGCCATTGCAGTTTCCGGATGCCGCGGATCATGCGGACAAGATGCTCGGCTATTTCAAGCAGTGGAAACCGGTGTATGCGGCGGGTACTCATCGCCAGTATTCGAACCCCAGCATTGGCTTGTTCGGCTATTTAGCCGCTCATCAACTGGGCCTGCCGTTTGATGAGGCGATGGAAAAAATCTTGCTGCCCAAACTCGGGCTGTCCCACACCTTCTTGCAGGTGCCGCCGGATCAGATGAGCGTTTACGCCCAAGGCTACGACAAGAACGGCAAGCCTGCGCGCGTCGGGCCAGGGGCGCTGGATTCCGAGGCCTATGGCGTGAAAACCAGTGCGGTGGACATGATTCGCTTTGTTCAGGCGAACCTGAAACCGGCATCACTGGAAAAACCGTTGCAGCAAGCCATCGCCACCACTCACGCCGGTTACTACACCGTCGGCGACATGACCCAGGGCCTGGGCTGGGAGCGCTACACCTACCCGATCACCCTCGACAAATTGCTGGCAGGCAACTCGACGCCCATGGCGATGGAGGCGCATAAAGTGCAATGGCTGAACCCGCCGCAACCCGAGCCGAACAGCGTGCTGCTCAACAAAACCGGTTCGACCGGTGGCTTCGGCACCTACGTGGCGTTTGTGCCGGCCAAAGACATCGGCATCGTGATCCTGGCCAACAAGAATTTCCCGATTCCGGAGCGGGTCAAAGCGGCACACCAGATTTTGAGTGCGTTGACCGAGTAGTCCCGCTTGTCATTGGCATAAAAAATGGGCGACCCCTTCAGGTCGCCCATTTTCGTCAAGGTCTTGGCAGCACACCCTTTTTGCGCTCCAGACAAGCCAATGCACTGGCCGCCAGACATAACGCGGCTGCCGTATACACCCATTCCGACGGCGCCACCGGCAACACAAACCCGGCCAACAACGGCCCCACGCCCGCCCCGATATCCCGCCACACCGCATTCCCCGCCAGCGCCCGCACCCGCCCGCTGTCCGGATGACGTTGCGCGATGACGGTCACCACCAACGGCAGTTGCAACGCGCGCAACACCAGCACCAACGCCCCGCCGACCACCAGCCAGTGGAAGCCAAAGCCGATCAACGCCGCTGACGTCATCAACGAGAAGACGATCAGCATCCGCGTCGCCCCCCACCGCTGGGCTGCGATACCGCCCAAGGGGCTGAGCAACAATTCCGAGACATAACGCAACGCCAGCAACGTCCCGGCCACCACCACTGCGTTGCCTTCCAGCAGGTGTTGCGCCAGCAGCGAGAGGCCAATGATGAACAGCCCGTCGAGGGTCAGGCCTTCGATAAACGACCACATCGCCACACTGTCGGGACGCTTGAAACGACGGGTCGACGCCGACATCGGATGCGGCGCCGATGGCAACCCCAACGCCAGCCACATCGCAATCAACGAGGTGGCGAACATCAGGAAAAAAATCAACCGTGGCCCATATTCCACACTCAGCAACGCCCCCAACGGCAGCGCCAGCATCGGCCCCGCCGCAATCACCGCCCGCGAACGCCCGGTACGACGCGCAGCGCCCAAGGGCTCGGCGGTCGCCATCACCTGCGTGGACAAATTCAGCGCCGCATAAGACAAGCCCCAGCCCAGGCGCAACAGCAACAACCACCAAAACCCCGACAAGGTCGCGTAACCCAGCGCGCACAACGCGGCAGTCCCGGTGGCCAGCAACAACGCCGGCCGATCACCCAGGCGGGTGTAAAACTCCATGACATAGCGATAACCGAAAATACGCACCAAGCGATTGGCCGCCAGCAAAATGCCCGCTTCGGCCAGGCTGATGCCGAAGGCCTGAGGCTGCATCGGCAACAGCAGGTACAACAAGACATCGCCAGGTAGACACAGGGCCAATACGGATGCGGCTCGGGTTGAGTGTTTATCGGCGGTTTTTTCAGACATGGGGGCAAGAGGCCTTGGTAGAAATCAGCGGCCCCTCAGACTGGCGTTAAGCGTTGCTGCTGACAAACTTTTTTACAACAAAGCAGCCCCCGCAGGGTGGGTGCAGGGCTCAGATCCGGGTTTTTTCTCTTGAACTAGGCTAAGAGGCTCGCAGTCCTCCCTCTTACCTCCCCTTCAAGAGCGCGATTCCCATGAACATCGATCTATCCAACAAAACCGCCCTCGTTACCGGTTCCACCCAGGGCATCGGTTTCGCCATCGCCAAAGGTCTGGCCCAGTCAGGCGCCGAGGTCGTGATCAATGGCCGCAAGCAGGATGCCGTGGACGCCGCTGTCACCCAGCTCAAGCACTTGCTTCCCTCCGCCAAGGTGCGAGGTGTTGCCGCCGATGTCGGTAGCGCCGAGGGTTGCAGGGTGATGGTCGCCACCCTGCCCCGGGTGGATATCCTGGTGAATAACGTCGGGATCTACGGCCCGCAGGATTTCTTCGAAACCGAGGATGACGTCTGGGAAAAATTCTTTGAAGTGAATGTGATGTCCGGCGTGAGGCTGTCTCGTGCGTATCTGCAAGACATGGCGAAGAACGGCTGGGGTCGGGTGGTGTTCATTTCTTCGGAGTCGGCGTTGAACATCCCGGCGGACATGATTCATTACGGCTTTACCAAGACTTCCAACCTGTCGATTGCCCGGGGCCTGGCCAAGCGCATGGCGGGTACGGGGGTGACGGTGAATGCGGTTCTACCGGGGCCGACGTTGTCCGAAGGCCTTGAAGAGATGCTCAAGGATGCGCAGCAAAAGTCCGGTGAGCCGATGGAAAAAGTGGCGGCGGACTTTGTCATGGCCAACCGCCCGACGTCGATCATCCAGCGGGCGGCGAACATGGAGGAAGTGGCGAACATGGTGGTTTACGTGGCGTCGCCGCAAGCATCGGCCACCACCGGCGCGGCGTTGCGAGTGGACGGCGGCGTCGTGGACACCATTGCCTGACCATCCCTGTGAGGTGGAGGGCAGGGAGCTTGCTCCCGCTGGGCTGCGAAGCGGCCCCAAAAACCGGCGATCGAGGTCTTTCAGATAGACCGCATTCGCTGGTTTTACGACTGCTGCGCAGCCGAGCGGGAGCATGACTCCCTCGCCACAGGGTTCATCCGTTCCAGTAGTCGACTTGCACAAATGCCCCAACGTTTCGCGCAATCGCTGTGCGCCCGCCCCTATCGCGACGCCACGCAAACCGCGTAGGATCGCCCCCTTTTTTACCGCCCTCACCATGCATCCGCTCCTCTGAGCCGTTTTTCAACTCCGGGACTATGCTGAATCTGGGTATGAGGGCTGACCGATGAAAGTGTTACTGGTCGATGATCACGCGGTAGTACGCATGGCGCTCGGGATGATTCTGACCCGTGAAGGCCATGAGATTGTCGCCGAGTGCGATAACGGCGTGGACGCACTGAGCAAAGCCTTCGAGCTCCAGCCGGACGCCATTGTCCTGGACCTCGATATTCCGCAGCTCGACGGCATGGCGGTGCTCGACCGGCTGCGCGTCGGCGGCAACAAGGCCCATGTGCTGGTGCACACCGGGTTGAAAAGCCAGGCCTACGCAGCGCAATGCATGCGGGCCGGGGCGTCGGCGTTTCTGTCTAAGGTCGATGACCCGGAGGAAATCGGCACCGCCCTCAAAGCCATCGCCAGCGGCAAGACCTGGTTTCCCATCGGCGCATTCACTTCGGTACGGCAAAGCGATTTCGCCCAGAACGATGCACAACTGCTCAGCGCGATAACCCGTCGCGAGCTCAAGGTGTTGCATGGCTTGGCCCTGGGCAAAAGCAACAAGCAGATTGCCGACGACATGCTGCTGAGCAACAAGACCGTCAGCACCTACAAAACCCGGCTGATGCAAAAACTCAACACCTCCACGCTGCTGGAGCTGATCGAGTTCGCCAAACGCAACCATCTGGTCTGAGCCATGATCCGTCGAATGCTCATGGGCGTGCTGCTGCTGCTGACGTCGTTGCTGGCGTCTGCCGAACCGCTGACGCTGCTCAGCCGCTCCGCTGACAGCCACGTAGAGCCGACGCTCAGCGTCACGCAACGGCAATGGCTGGCGAAGAAAAGCGTGATCAACGTCGGCGTCTACCTGCCCGATCGTCCCCCCCTGGACATGACCACCAACCAGAAAGACTACGAAGGCCTGTCCGCCGATTACCTCGATGTGTTGGCCCGGGCTTTGGGCGTGCGTTTGCAGGTCAATCGCTACCCTACCCAGCAACAGGCACTGGCCGCCCTGCAACAAGGTGATGTCGATCTGGTGCCGCGCATCAATCACCTCGAACCGAACCACGGCGATATCGTGCTCAGCGCGCCCTATGCCTATGACCAGGCGGTGTTGATCAGCCGCTTCGGCACCCACTGGCCCAACGACAGAGTGCCTCGCGGCACCACCGTGCTGTTCGACCCGGACTGGATTCAGCAGGAACGCGTGGCCACGCTGTTTCCCGAGCAACAAGTGCAATCAGTGCTGTCCACTGAACAAGGCCTGGGCCGGGTGGCTTACGGCGACAACACCGCGCTGCTGACCGACGCGATTTCCGCGCAATACCTGCTGGAACGCAGCTATCAACAGAGCCTGAAACAGACGATCCAGCGCGACTCCGAAGGCCTGGGCTTCAGTTTTGCCCTGCGCCGCCAGGATGCTCAACTGATGACCTTGCTCAACGGCACCCTGGCGAAGATCTCCCCCCAAGACAGTGCAGTGATTGCCCGGCGCTGGGGCATCGGCACCAACCCGAAACTGGGTTACAGCCGCTTGCAACTGACCGCCGCCGAACAGCAATGGATCAAGGAACATCCCGACGTCGAACTGCTGGCCAACGAGCTCTATTCGCCATTCAGTTTCTTCAATGCCGACGGCCAACTGCGGGGCATGGCGGCGGATCTGCTGGAGATAATCAACGACCGTACCGGCCTGGTGTTCCGCCCGACCAAAATCACCTCGGTCGACGCCATGACCAGCCGCGTGCAGCGCGACCCGGTCAGCCTCATCGGCGCCCTGACCTACAGCGCCGAACGAGAACAGAACCTGATGTTTACCCGGCCTTATGTGGTCAACCCGTTCGTGCTGGTGACCCGCACCCAGCCCGAGCATGCGGGGCTGGTCGGGCTCAAAGGCCTGTCCGTGGCCATCATCCGCGGTTCGGCCACCGCCAATTGGCTGGAGCGGGAATGGCCGGACATTCACCGGGTGGAAGTCGACACGCCGATTGAAACCTACGAATTGCTCGCCGAGGGCAAGGTTGAAGGCGTGGTCCAGCCGCAACTGGGCGCGGCATACCTGATCGACCGGTTTTTCCGTGGCCGGTTGCAAATCGATTCGGTGATCGGGTCGCCACCGGCGCTGATCGGTTTTGCCACTGGCACGCAGAACGTCGAACTGGTGTCGATCCTCAACAAAGCCCTGCTGGACATCCCGCCCAACGAGTTCAGCGACCTGGCCAACCGCTGGCAGAGCCCCCAGGAAAGCCCCGCAGGCTGGAATGCTTACAAGGACTGGTTGTACCGCGCCGTTGTCGGGGCGCTGGTGGTGTTGCTCGCTATCCTGGCGTGGAACCTGGGCCTGCGCCGGCAAATCGCCGAACGCTTGAAAGCGCAAAAAGCCTTGAACGACCAATTGGTGTTCATGAAAGTGCTGGTGGACGGCACGCCCAACCCGATCTACGTGCGCGACCGCCAAGGCCTGCTGCTGACCTGCAACCGCGCGTATTTGCAGGCGATGGAGGTCGAGCTCGACCAGGTACTGAACAAAGGCTTGATCGAGGCCAGCATCATGGACCTCGATGCCGCCCGCAGTTACAAACGCATCCACCGCGCCACCCTCGACAGCGGCGAGCCGTCCTTCGACAACTTCGACCTGACCGTCAAGGACAAGACCTACCACATCTACCACTGGGCCCTGCCCTACCGCGATTCCGACGGCACCATGACCGGGGTCATCGGCGGCTGGATCGACCTCACCGAACAGCAGAACCTGCAACACGCGCTGCACCAGGCCAAGGATCAGGCCGAAGCCGCCAATCGGGGCAAGAGCCACTTCCTGGCGGTGATGAGTCACGAAATCCGCACGCCGATGAGCGCCCTGATCGGTGTCCTGGAATTGATGCGTAACGGGCGTCCTGACCCTGAGTTGGTCGACATCGCCCAGAAATCGGCCGGCGGCATGATGGAGTTGATCGGCGAGATTCTCGACCTGTCGAAGATCGAGTCGGGCAAGTTTGAACTGCGCTGCAGCAGTTGCCAGTTGCAACGCCTGGCACGCACGGTAATCCAGAGTTTCGCCAGCCTCGCCCAACAGAAAAACGTCGAGTTGAAGTTCGTCAGTCATGGCGAAGACAGCGCGGTGCAACTGGACTCGCTGCGCTTCCGGCAGATCCTGTCGAACCTGTTGAGCAACGCGATCAAGTTCACCCCGCAAGGGACGGTCACCGTCGAGTTGAGCCTGGACACCGACGGGCCACTGGCCCACGTGCAACTGGCGGTGATCGACACCGGCATCGGCATGGATGAGCAACAGCGCCAACGGCTGTTCCAGCCCTACACGCAGTTCCAGAGCAGTGACACCGAGTTGCAGATCGGCACCGGCCTGGGCCTGGCGATCTGTCAGCAACTGTCGCAACTGATGGGCGGCCAATTGCAGTGCGCCAGTACGCCGGGACAGGGCTCGTGTTTCACCTTCAGCCTCGACGCGCCGCTGGTCGCGGTCGATGAAGCGCTGCCGGTGCTCGACACCGAACAGCTGCCGCCCCTGCCGTCGCGCCATGTGCTGATCGTCGAGGATCACGAGTTCAACCGCGTGGTCCTGCAGCGGCAACTCGAAGCCCTGGGCATGCGCGTCACCTGCGCCGAAAACGGCGTGGAAGGTCTGCGCCTGTGGGGCCGGGACACCTTCGATTATGTGATGACCGACAGCAACATGCCGCTAATGGCGGGCGACGAAATGACCCGCCAATTGCGCGCCATCGAAGCCGCCGAGGGCCGTTCGCCCACCCATGTCCTGGGGCTGACCGCCAACGCACAACCCGAGGAAGTCCAGCGTTGTCGGGACGCCGGCATGAACGATTGCCTGTTCAAACCGGTCACTCGCGATGCACTGGAACGTTATCTGCGCGAGGCGGAACTGGGACGTCAGGCCAGTGCGCCATGCTTCGATTTATCCAGGATCAGCGACATCACGGCGGGCGACGCAACGTTGACCCGCCAACTGCTGAGCACCGTGCTGCGCACCAACCAGGAAGACGCCGATGCCCTGCAAGCGCTGTACGCCGCCGGGGATCTGGACGCCACCGCTCGTCGCTGCCACAAGATCCTCGGCAGCGCGCGGATCATCCACGCCGCGCCGTTGATCAGCGCTTGCGAACAGCTTGAGCATGGCTGCCGGGACGCCGCGCCGGCAGCGGGTTTGAGCCCATTGCTGGAGGCGTTTTTCACGCAAATGAAGCGCCTGCAGGACAGCCTCCGCGCCACGATCAACAGCTGACTTTGTAGGATACTTCCGACAAAAACTTGGGAAACACCTGCGTTACCGACACCCGCCAGCCCCGGAGAATCTGCGGCACTTTCCAAGCAGTCGGCAGGTGTCCCATGTCCAAATCAAATAAGCGTTTTTCTAAAGTATCGCTCTCGGGTGCTGTGTTGCTGCTGGGCTGCGCCGTTGAACAGGTGTCTGCCGAGAACTGCGACCAGAGCCGATGCCTGACCACGTTTCAGGAAAACATCCGGATGGACGACGGCAGTTCGCTGCAGGTCGGTACGGGCGGTTCTATCGTCAACAGTATGGTGATCAACGGGCGCCTGCGCGTCTGGGATTCGGGCTCAGTGATTGGCACGACCGTTAACGGCAACAACGGTTGGCTGGAAATCAATGACTCCGCGTCGGCGCAAGACAGCCTGTTGAACAACGGTCAGATGGTGGTCGTCGGCTCGGCCACGGCGCAGCATACGACGGTCAACAACGGCAATCTGGACGTCGCAAAACAAGCGTCGGTCAGCGATACCCAGCTCAACGGTGGTTCCATGTGGGTGTTCAACGAAGCCTCGGCCACGGACACCCGCGTCAGCAACAGCCAGATGACGGTGTATGAAAATGCCCACGTGCAGGACACCACCGTGAATGACGGCGGGGTCATGTCGGTCTTCGATTCGGCGTTTGCCAGCGATACCGTGGTGAACGACGGCGGCCTGTTCGAAGTCGATTCCGGCACCACCGTGCACAACACCACCGTCAACCAGGGCGGGCTCATGGCCATGGCCGATCGCGCCGAAGCCAGCAACACGTCGATCAACCAGGGCGGGGTCTTGCAGCTCAAGGGCGATGCGATCCTGGGCGAAAACACCCATGTCGACGGACAGGTCAGCTTTGCCGATCCGGCCATCAGCGGCTTCCATACCTTGTTCGTCAAAGGCCCGTTGAGCGGCAATGGCACCTTCATGATGAACACCGACCTGGCCGATCTGCGCGGCGACCTGATCAAGGTGCAGGGCGAGATCAGCGGCAATCACACGCTGGTGGTTGCCGACTCGGGCAAGGCCCCCGCGAACCCCTACGCCTTGGCGCTGGTGGACGGCAATGGCGGCCACGGCAGCTTCAGCCTGTATGGCAAGACCGTGGATGCCGGGGCCTTTCGCTATGAGCTGCAACACGTTGGCGAAGATTGGTATCTGATGAACTCGGCGGATGTCGATCCGATCAACGATCCCGATGGCTCGAAAGTCCCACCGGTCGATCCGGTCACCCCGGTAACACCGATTGACCCGACAACGCCGGTCAATCCCGTCACGCCGGTCAACCCGCAGGAAAAGCCGGCGATCCCTGCCGAGCTGGCCAAACCTGCCCAGCCTGTGCACCGCCCTCAAGCGCAAACCCTGAGTAAGGGCGCCAACGCGGCGGTCGCCAGTCACGCCGCCAGCGCCGCACTGATCAGCGCCCAGATGAGCGCCACCCTCGGCCATTTCGGCGAGCTGCGTTCGGGCAAGGATCAGGGCGGTTTGTGGACCCGTGGCTACGGTGCCGAGCAACACCTGGACACCGGCGCCAGCCGCGCCTTCGACCAGCAGATCAACGGCTTCGAGGTCGGCGCCGACAAGGCCATGTCGTTCGCCGATGGCACGCTGTACGTCGGAGCTTTGTTTGGCCAGGGCAAGGGCCGGCAGTCGTTCGGCGAGGCCAGCAAAGGCACCACCGACAGCACGACCCTCGGCGGTTACGCCAGCTACCTGGACCGTAGCGGTCTGTATGTCGACGGCACCGTGAAATATAGCCGCCTGGACAATGAAACCAAGATCACCAGCAACCTGGGCAACAAGGTCAAGGCAAAATTCAAGAACCACGCGGTGACGGCTGACGTGCAAGTGGGCAAGCACATTGACCTGAGCCAAGGCTGGTTCGTCGAGCCGCAAGCCGGCCTGCAAGTAACCCGCATCAGCGGCAGCCGCTACGCTGCCAGCAACGGCTTGACGGTGGAGCAGGATGCGATGTTGTCCGTGCAGAGCCGGATCGGCGGTGTGGTCGGTCGTGACCTGAAACTGGACAACGGCATGACCGTCAAACCTTACGCCAAGGCGAACTGGATCACCGAGCATGCCGGCAAGAGCAACGTGAAGGTCAGCGGCGCGAAACTCGACAGTCGCCTGCCGGGTTCCCGGGCCGAGATCGGTGGCGGGGTCATGATCAGCGTCGCCGACAAGCACAACCTCTATGCCGAGGCCACCTACACCAAGGGTCGCGGCATCGAACAGCCGATGGCCGTGACCGTGGGTTATCGCTACACCTGGTAATCGCGCTGCGGCGGTGAAAAAGGTCGGGTGTAAAAACCCGACCTTTTTGCGTTTACTCGTAGCGCAGGACAAACGGCAGACTGCCATTGGCGGCGCCCGGCACTTCGGCGCCGGAAGTGCGCAAGTAGGTCGCGCGCAACGCGATATTCGCCGTCCCTACCCCGTCTTCATCAATGTCCAGCGGTGCCGAAATGCTCGGCGCGCTGGACATGTCGATGATGTCATTGGCGCTGTTGACCAGCGCAATCGCCGCACCGCTGGCGCCACCCGGCGACAGGGCCAGCAGGCGACCGTCGATGCTATCCAGGCCACTGCCGCTGTTCGGGTCGAAGCTCATGATCACGCTGCTCAAGGCACCGACGCCGCTTGGGCAACCGATGTCGAAATTAAGGTCCGTGACCGCCACGCCGACATTGCCCACACCCGGCGACGCCACTTGCAGGTCGGCAAAGGACACGTCGCCCATATCAACCAGGATGTTATTACCGGTGCCGGCACTGGCATCACCGCCCGGGGTCACGGTGCAACTGGCGTTATTGAGTTCGCCATTGAATTGCAAGGTGCCGCTGGCAGCGAAAGCGCTACTGGACAGTGCCGCATGGGCGACGATAGCCAGGGCCAATAAGGAGGTTTTTTTCATACACAGTTCTCGTGAAAAGGGTGCTCGTGAAAATGATGGGGACCTGCTTCCTGCAAGTCCTTCAGAATTTACCAACCGCCCCTGGGCTGCGTGGTAGGAACGATCCGCCATGCAGGTAGGACCTAGTGCGCAACACCGGTAGGACATATCCCACAGCTACCTGAGATTCAAGTGTTCACGCCGGAAATCTTTAGCCGCTTCAAGGGTCAGGGGCCGGGAATACCAGACGCCTTGCACGGTGGTGCAGCCCATCTGCTTGAGCGCATGAATCTGGAAAAAGTTATCGACGCCCTCGGCCACAGTCTCCAGCCTCAAGGACTCCGCCAGGGCCAGGGTCGCCTTCACGCACGCCAGGCTCTTGTGCTCAGTGGCCATGGCGTAGATCAACTGGCGAGGGATTTTCAGCAGGTCCACCGGCAGCTCGCACAGGCGTTCGAAGTTGGAGTGTCCCTGGCCAAAATCCTCCAGAGCCAATTGCGCGCCCAGGGCTTTCAAGCGCTCCGCCCCTTGCAGAACCCGGGCGTAATCGACGTCGATCTCGCCTTCACCGGTGATTTCAAAGGTAATACCCAACAGGCTGGTGGTGGCCGGGGCGAACGCCTGGACAATGCGCTCCACCATCGCCCTGTCCGCCAGCTGGGTGATGTCCACATCGACATGAATCGCCTCCAGTACCTTCAGGTCCCGGGCGGCCTGTTCGTACAGGCTGATCGTCATGTCATCGAGCACGCCGCTGCGGCGCGCCATGGGCATGAAGACCTCGGGCGGGACACCCTGCCAGCGTGGATGCACGCAACACGTCAGCGCTTCAAACCCGACGACGCGACGCTGGGGCACATTAATGATGGGCTGGTACAGGGGCGAGACGTGTTTCAACAGGTCAGTGGCAGGAAGCAATCGATTGATGTTCATGAACAGGCTTCCTTGCACAATTACTGACAGGTCAGGGTTTTACTCTGGTAGTTCTCGCCCGGGACTTTTTCGCTCATCACGTACTGCGCCCAGCAGCTTTGATCAGCCCATTTGACCTGCAACTTGCCCTCGGTCTTTTCCACCAGGACCAGCGCCGTTTGGCGTGGATCGACCACCGCCAGTTGCTGCCCTTCTTCGTCCTCGACCACCGCGCCAAACGGAATCTTGCCTTTGAGGTACTGGAAGGTCGCTTCCAGGCGCAGGCCGCTCTTGGCCTTGAACGTAGCCTTGGTGATCGCACCGCGACGTGGAATCACCTGCTGGCTGGTGCTTTCCAGTTCGATATCGGCGCCCAGGTCCTGGGTGTTGAGGCTGACGAAGTTGCCGCGGTACGGTTGCGAGTTGGGAATGACCGCGTAGCCGTTGGCCGCGGTCTTGACCCCGGCGTAACGCCCGACCTGCACGCCCGGTGTGTTCTCGACTTCAGCCAGGGTGAAGGTCTCCCCCACCGGCTGGCCGAAATTGACTCCGCCAGCATGGGCGACCACGGAGCCCCGGGCACTCAGGTTGGCCGACTTGTAAGCGCGACCCTGGCTGTAGCCAGCGCCGACGTTGGCGTAAGGGGTCTTGGCATTGATTTGGCCATCGCCGCTGTACTCGCCGGTGACGCTCCGATTGCCACCCACGGAGAAGGTCATGTCATTGCGTCCCGCAAGGTAACCACTGACGTTGGCATTGGAGTTGGTGCCGGTGCTGTCATGGGCCGAACTGAAACTGGCCCGAGGCGCACGGCCTTCATCGCCCAGGGGAAAGGAGACGCTGAAGGTCGCCTGGGTATCCCGACTGCGGGCCCCACCCTGGCCGGAATAGGCGCTCTGGCTATCGGCGTAGCGGGTATGAGTGACGTCGAACGAATAGTTCGCCTTGCCCCAATAGTTGGAATAGCCGGCCTGCAACGAGCGGGTCTGGCCCGGCAGATTCCAATAGGTCTGATCGCTGGCGGACAGGTACAACGAACCAAAGCCTTGACCCATGACCTGGTTGGCCGTGAGGTTGAAGCGCGACTTGGGCCCGGCCTCGGGCTGGTTGCCCCGGATCGCGGTTTTCATCGTCAACGTGCTCGCTGAAAGTCCGATAACCTTCAGTGGAATAGCGATAACCGGCCAGGGTGAACGTGGTGCCGGTCAGGTTCAGGGTCTTGCTGTAGAGAAAGCGCAAACTCTGGCCGGTGTTTTTGCCTTGGCGGGTCGTGCTGCTGGACTGGGTGGCATCCACCGAAATCGCCCCTGCCGGGGTGTTGAAACCGGCCCCGGCGTTGGTCGCGCTGAAGCCATCGCTCAACATCACGCCGCCGAACGTGGTGACGTTATCGGTCAAGCCGTAGACCAGGTTGCCGGTGCCGAACATCGGCGAATCGCCTTCGCCGTTCAGGTCGTCGAATTGCCCCAGGTCGAGGTTGTAGCGAAAGCTGCCGCGTCGCACCAGGATCGGCAGCGAGGCAAACGACTGGGTGAACGTACGCACCTCACCATCGGCTTCGGTAATGCTGATTTCCAGGTCACCGTTGGAGCCGCTCGGGTAAATGTCCGTCAGCTCGAACGGCCCCGCCGATACGGTGGTGGTGTAGAGGCTGAAACCGTTCTGCTTCACTTCCACCGTGGCGTTGCTGTTGGCCACGCCACGGATCACCGGCGCATAACCGCGCTCGCTGTCCGGCAGCATCGCCAGGTCGGAGCCCAACTGCACGCCCTTGTAGCGCACGCTGTCGAAAATCTCAGAATCGGAATAGGTCTGGCCGACCGTCAACTGGCTGCGCAACGAGGTGATATCGCGTTGGGCGTAGGTGCGGTTGCTGTTGAACAAGCCAGGGCTGTCGGTACTTTTGGAATAGCTCGACTCGTTGCGCAACCGCCACGGCCCGAGGTTCAGGCCATTACGCAGGTTGGCGTTCAGACTGTCGGTAGTCGCAAAATCGTTTTTGCGCCGGTTGCCGTTGACGCTGTAGTCCATGAAGGCTGCCGTGACACCTTCGTCCCACAACGATGGGTCGACGTAACCCCGGGCCGAGCGGCTCATCATCGCCTGGGGGATGCTCAGATACAGGCGCAGCAGGTTGGCCTGGTACTCACTGCTGAACTGCGGGATCAGCGCCTTGATGTCGATGCAACTGTCGGTGTCGGCGTCCTTGCTCAGGGTGCCGGCGGTGACCAGGCTGTCGATGTCCACGCCGAACTGGCGCAGCAAGGTCAGGGTCAGGCACGGCGTTACGTCACCATCGTCCTGCTGCGTGAATGTCATGTCCTGGCGCCCGCTCAAGCTGCGATTGACGTAAATGTCCACGCGGTAAGTACCTGGCAATACGCTGTTGCCGTCGATGAATTGCTTGAGGTCGGCGGGCTGGCCCAGGCCTTGAATGAATGACGTGTTGAAGGTCACCGGGCCCGAGTCATCGGCTGCCTCAGCCAAACCTTGCACGGACAGGCCCAGGGCTACCGCCAGGCTCAAGCGTGACAGCCGCGACGGTTGGTCAAAACGCTGTGAGAGGGGGCTGTGGCGGTGATGGCGTGTACGCATGACAAAAACCTGGATTCATTTTTTCGAGGCAAAGCCCGGCCAACGGACGTTTGCTGGAAACGTCCGGGCGGCTTTAAGAGGAGCGAAGGCGAACGGTTACTGAGCGTCGACCCGGGTGGCGGTGCTGCTGGAAGCGGCTTGCAGTTTGGTGCGATAGGTCTCCTGGCCGCCCCAGTCATTGATGCTGCGGAAGCTGAACTCGGCGCCGACCTTGAACCCGCCGTTGTTGACCTCGAAGGTCTTGCGTTCGCCGGGGGCCACCATGAAGCGCTCGGCCACCAGGTTGCTGAAGGCGGGCATCTCGCCGAGCAGTTGCACCATCGACACGTGGTAGGCGCTCGGGTTGTGAACGCTCAGGCGCTTGCCGCCGTCTTCCAGCTGCCATTGCAGAGAACCGGCAGCGTCCTTGGCTTCGCCCGTCAGATTGGCCGGGCGGTAGAACACCTTGATCTTCTGGCGCACGGCGATTTGCAGGGTGTTCTTGCCTTCGACGCTGGCAGGGATTTCCTGCACGCTGAGCCACACCACCGACTCACGGTCCTGGGGCAAACCCGCCCCTTTGTACAGAACCCGCAGCAGTTGTTGGCCGTTGGCGGCCATTTTGGTCAGGGGTGGTGTCACGGCAAACGGTACTGCCCCGTCGCCTTCCTTGCCGTTGTCCAGCCAGGATTGCAACAGGATCGGTTTTTCACTTTCGTTGCGAACCGTGATGTTTTCTTCCTTGTTCTTCGCCTCAAAAATGATCCGCGTGGCGCCCAGGGAAATACCCGCCTGGGCATTGGAAAGAACCACGAATGGCAACAAGCAGAACAGCGCTTTAAATGTGCACTTGAACATACAACCCTCAACGTCATTAAGGCATTTTGAATATCTGGACCTGCGAGTGCACAACCACTCTCAACCCTTAAAACCGAACCATCTCAAACACACTTCATTGACGACGCGACCGATATCAGACAACAGCGACACATGCGCCAACCCGTACACTAAAAAAAGTAACAACAGACAAAAATAAAACACTACCGAACGCATGTTAAAAAACGTCGCATTCGGTAGTGGTCACATCACTTACTCGTAAGTCAGCACGAACGGCAGGCTGCCGTTTGCAGCGCCTGGCGTTTGAGCGCCAGTGGTACGCAGGTAAGCAGCTGCCAGGTTAATCTGGGCGGTGCCTGCACCGGTGCCCGCGTCAACGGTCAGGGCGGCACGGACTTCCGGGTCCTTGGACATGTCGATGATGTTGCGGTTGCCATCAACCACGGCGATCGCAGCACCGGCTGCGCCACCTGGAGCCAGGGCCAACAGACGGGCATCGGCAGTGTCACGGCCCGAACCGGCTTGCGGGTCGAAGTTCAGGACTACGGTGTCGTAGGCGCCCACGCCGGTACAGCCGATGTCGAAGCTCAGGTCGGTGACAGCAACGCCTACCGAACCTTTGCCTGGCGCAGCGGTTTCCAGGTCGCTGAACGAAACGCTGCCCATGTCGACAACGATGTTGCTGCCGGCACCGGCGCTGGCGTCGCCACCCGGGGTCACGGTGCAACTGGCGGCAGTCAGGTTACCGGTGAACTGCAGGGTGCCGCTTGCAGCGTTGGCAGTGGAGGACATGGCAGCGGCAGCAGCAATGGCCAGGGCAATAAAGGAAAGTTTTTTCATGATGCGTTATCCGTTCGAATTAATTGTCCTGCGTTGGCAGGTAAAACTAGATTAATTCGTAGGACGGGAAATTATTGTAGGACCGGTCCATAACATGCGTCAGATTAGAACTTACATTGCTGTAGGACCGAGACTACAAACAATGATTGCACTGATATAAATCATTATCAGCGCACCCACTTAATGCCCACTATTTTTAATAAGCCGCATCATTTACCCTTGTATTGATCCGAATTCACATCGAGAATGATGGCACTTTACCTCTTCACACTTCTTTTACACTTATTTTTCCCACCCGCTGAGAGAAACAATGAAAGTCTTAGTCGTTGACGACCATCAAATCGTTACCCTGGCGGTTACCAATCTGCTTCATGGACAAGGCTTCGAAGTTGTGGGCGATGCCACCACCGGCATTCTCGCTATCGATGGGGTGCGCAAGTTGAAACCGGACCTGGTGATACTCGACGTCGACATTCCACAACTGGATGGTTTGAGTGTCATGAAGCGCCTGTCCAGCTTCAATCCCAAGCCACGGATCCTGATCTTCACCGGGGCGAAAAACTCACGCCTGCCCCAGCGCTGCCTGCAAGACGGCGCGTCGGGGTATGTGAGCAAGGAAGGCACCATGGGTGAACTGCTGAACGCGTGCCTGGCGATCAAGGACGGTTACACCTGGTTCAAGGCCGACACCATCGACTCGGTGCGCGAAGAGGACTTCAAGACCGACGAGGACGACGCGGTGAAAAAGCTCTCGCCTCGGGAGATGAACGTGTTGCGCTGCCTCGCGGCGGGCCTGACCAATATCAAGATCGCCGAGTCGCTGCACATCAGCAATAAAACCGTCAGCACCTACAAGACCCGTCTTCAGGAAAAACTGCGGATCGACAGCATTGTCGAACTGGCGGAATTCGCCAAGCGGCATGGGTTGGTCTGAATCCCACCGCCGACCCCGAGCGAGGCTTGCCCGCAAAGGCGATCTCACATACGCCATCGCTCGTAGGAGCAAAGCTTGCTCGCGATGGCGATCTCGCGGACGCCTTCGCGGGCAAGCCTCGCTCCTACAGGTTGGGTGGCGATTTCAAGGACGCCATCGCGAGCAAGCTTTGCGCCTACCCTTTTACCCTCCCAACAACGCCTCTTCCAACTGCAGCAGGTTCGCCTTCAGGTGATGCACCTGCACCAGGCAATTCTCTTCCTGGCGCTGTTCGGCAAACGCCTGCAAACGCCGACAGTCATCCACCACATCATGGGCATCGATGATCTTCGCCGCGCCCTTGATCTTGTGCGCCAGGCGCGCCAGTTCCGGTAGATCACCCTCGGCAATCAGCGCATCGAGCAGCATCCGGTCCTCCTGGTTGCTGCGTACCACCTGCGCGATAAAGGTTGCGTGGGCTTCTGCCCCCAGGCCATTGACCTTGGCCAGTGCTTCGGCGGAATACGGCAGGGTCCGGTCAGGAAAGGCCAACTGGATACGATTGAGCAAGTGGTCCAGGGTCAACGGCTTGAACAGGCAGTCATTCATGCCCGCCTGCAAGCACTGCTTGACCACTTCGGTCTGGGCATTGGCGGTCAGGCCGAACACCGGGCACGCCAGCCGCTGCTGCTCGCGCTCCCAACTGCGCAGGCCCTGGGTAAAGGCAAAGCCATCCATGTTCGGCATGTTGCAATCGGTGATGACCAGATCGAACGCCGGATCGGCGTGCCTGCACAGGGATAATGCGCGCTCACCGTCTTCGGCGGACTCGGCGCGATGCCCGGCAAACTCCAGTTGCTGGCACAACAGCAAGCGGTTGGCGGCGTGATCGTCCACCACCAGCACGTGCAGTGAACGCCCCAGCATTGGCGCCACGGGAGCCGGCTCCGGCGCTTGATGCTCCTCACACAACGGGGCGTTGAACACCAGGCTGAACGTCGAACCCGCCTCCAGCTCGCTTTCCACCTGCAACTCGCCGCCCAGCAACTCCGCCAGACGTCGACAGATGCTCAAGCCCAGGCCGGTGCCGCCCTGGGTGGCGCTGCCGCGACTGGTCTGGATAAACGGTTCGAAAATCGCCAGTTGCTGGGCCGGTGACAAGCCATGGCCGGTGTCGGTCACCTGGATCATGAAGTGCCCTACCCCGTCCGCCGGCCCCTGCGCACCATCAAACACGGCGATTTCAATGCTGCCCTGATCGGTGAACTTGATTGCGTTACTCAACAGGTTGGAGACGATCTGCTTGAGCAGCAACGCATCGATCAGCACGTGGTGGTGACGCACCTCCAGCACCAGGTCGATTCCCAGCCCCTTATTGTGGGCGCTGGTTTCGAATAGCTTGAACACCGAGTGCATCAACTTCGGCAAATCGGTTGGGCGCGGCGACGGCTTCATCGCCCCGGACTCGATTTTTGACAGGTCGAGAATGTCACCGATCAGCGACAACAGTGCCTGGGCCGACTCGTGGGCGACGTCCACTGCCTCGCGCACCTGCCGGGCATCGCCGCCCCGGCGCTGGAGCAATTCCAGCAGGCCGATAATGGCGTTCATCGGCGTGCGGATTTCATGGCTCATGCTGGCCAGGAACACCGACTTGGAACGGTTCGCCGAATCGGCGGTGTCCTTGGCTTGGCGCAGTTCCTGGAGTATCTGCTCACGCTCGGTGAGGTCGATCCAGCCACCAATGATCCCGATCACCTGCCCATCGGCGTTACGGAACGGCAAGGTCCAGTGATAGATGCGGTACGCCTGGCCACAGACTTGCACTTCCATGTCGGCGAACGTCGGCTCACCGTCGAGCAAGGTGCGTTCGTAGAACTGCTGGTAGCGCTCGTTGAAGTGCGGCGTCATCAGCGGGGTTTCGCACAGTCTTTTGCCGACGACGATGTGGCGCTCGGTCTGCAAAAAATCCAGGTAGGACTGATTGCATTGCAACAACCGCCCTTCGTGATCGCGCACGTATAACGCCACCGGTGATCCGTCGATCAAGGTCCGGGTGAACTCCAGTTGATCCTTGAGTTTGCGTTCGGCGGCATGACGCTGGTTGATCTGGCGGCGCAGGTAACGGTTCCAGGCCAGGAACAGCACTCCGCACAGCACCGCGATGCCCGTCGCCTTGTAGACAAAGTCCCGGTAGTTGACCCAGGAACTGGCCACGGGCGGGGTGAAGTGGCTGCGCCAGCGCTCGGTCATCTGTTGCAGGTCTTCGGGGGCGATATCGAGCAACGCCTTGTTGATGATGTTGATCAGGATCGCCTGATCTTCCCGCGCCGCCAGGCCGATACGGGCCATGTCCGGCCCCACGGAAGCGCGGACGGCCAGGTGGTTGGGGTAGAAGTTCTTGATGAAATAATCGGCGCCCATCTGGGTGTTGATGGCGCCATCGACCTCGCCCTCCATGAGCATTTCCATGCCGCGCACGGTGCTGTTGACCTCGACCAGAGCGATGCGCGGATAGTGCTGGCGGAACCACGGAATCAGCGTACTGCTGGCGGCGACGGCGATGGAACGGCCATTGAAGGCACTGATTTCGTTCAAACCCGTGGCGTCGACACGGCTGATCAACACCAGCGGATTCACCGCATACGGGCGACTGAAGCGCAGGCTGGGGGTCCATTCCTGCGCCACGCCCAGGGCACCAATCAAGTCGACCGAACCCTCGCGCAGGCGCTCGACCATGTCGATGATGTTGTTGGTGCGCACCATCACGAATTGCAAACCCGTGCGCTGGGCGATGCGTTGCACAATGTCTGCGGTCAACCCGCGATGTACGTCGTGCTGATCATAGAACGTCATCGGCGCATAACTGCCGCTGACCGCTACCTTCAGCGTTGGATGCCGGGCAATCCAGCGCTGTTCTTCCTGCGTGAGGTCGAGCATCGACGGCATTTGCGCATAGCGGATGGCCAGGTCCCAGCGAGAAGTGATGCGCAGGCGTCCGGCCAGGGGAATGGCGTCCAGGGTCTGATTGATCGCCAGCAGCAGTTGCGGATTGGCGGCGCCGACGGCGAAGGTGATATTGAAGTCCGGCACCACCGCATCACCGGCGATATAGGCACCGTTGTAAAACGCATTCTTGATCAGGTAATCCGCCGAGGCCGCATCGCTCCAGAACGCATCGACCTGGCCATGCACCACCGCCGACAAGGCACTGAGCGCCGATTGCACGGGCACCAGCAGCGCCTCCGGGTATTGGGTTTTCAAGCGATGGTACAGGTCTTGATCATTGGCAAACGCCAACCGCTGCCCCTTCAACCGATCCAGCGCCTGCGCGGTATCGCCGGTGCCCTTGACGATCACCGCGCGGTCCAGCAGATAAGGTTTGGAGGTCAGGATATCTTCGCGACGAATGCCGTGACGGGTGTAGAGCCCCAGCATGTGCACCGTACCGGTGACCAGGGCCTGCTCGGCCTCCTGGCGGCTGTGATAGCGGTAAATCTGCACGTCGGCCACGCCCAGGGTATTGCGCAAGACACCGAGGTAGTCCGCCGCCACGCCTTCGAATTTGTCGGCTTCAAAACCGATGTCGAACGGCGCAAACGAATCGCCCCAGATACCCACCCGCAGCAGCGGATGCTGACGCAGCCACGCACGGGTGGCCGGGGCGAATTCGACCACTGGCGCGATGACCGGGGTGTGCACCAACAGTTGCAATTGCGCAGGCTGGGCCATCGCACAAACGCTGAGCAATAGCCACGTCAGTAACAACCAACGGGTGACGAGGACGTGGCGTAAAAAATCGGTCAAAAAACGTTATCCCTAACTCTACAGACAGCGGGGTCCGGCAGTGATCCGGCATCCTGGATGCCGGATCACTGCCTGTGGCTTACCAGAGGTAGCGATAACCCAGGGTCAACCCCCACGGTTGCTTGATGTCATGGCCCTTGGCGAATTCGGCGTCGAGGGCGATCTTGCTCCGCTCGCTGACCTGCACAATGCCGCCGAAACCCAGCTCCAGACGATCCCCCGGCACCTCGGCCTTGAGCCGCGTGCCGTTGACCTTCACCGTGCTGGCACCTGCGTGTTCAGTGATCCACGACGCCTTGGCGTAGGGCTGCACCTCAATCCCGTTGCCGAGGGTCATGCGCCGGCCGAACAATGAGCCGACACGACTTTGCAATGAGTTCATGTCATCGGCATCGACGCGCAAACCATTAGAGGCGGTGTAGTCGCCGCCGGTCGTATGGGTCGCCGTGACCTCGATTTGCGGCTCGACGAACCAGCCCTTTTCGAGCGCAATGTGGCGGCCGATCTCAACGTCCATCCCTACGCCGTGGCTGGTGTAGGCCCCTTTCACCGGGTTCCCGAGGTTGGTCGGGGTTTTGATTTCGTTATCGAAACGGCTGTACTTGGCCACCGTGTCGACATACACGCCGCTATCGTGCAGGTAAGTGGCGTAGGTCCCGATCATCCGGCTATCGACGTTGCCGGAAGCGCCTTCGCCGAAGCTCATGGTCGAGTGCGCGCCGCCCACCACGCCACCGACGTACAACTTGCCGGCGCCCAACGCAAAGGCCTTGTCGACACCGACTTCCATGCCGGTGACGTTTTGCGTGAAGGCGCGACTGGAGCCTTCGGCCACCTCGAAGCGTCGACCGATGGCCCGGGTCCAGATCCCGCCCTCATCCTTGCCCATGCGCAACTCGCCCAGGCGCTTGACCAGCGCGTTCATCTGCGCGCTCCACAGCGTGGCGCCAGCGGTTTGTGCGGAGATGGCGGCGTTGGCGCCTTTGGACAGGTTGGCGGGGCCTGGATCAACAGTGACCGGAGGGGTGATCGGCGGTGTGATCGGATCGGTTGGTTTTTCCGGATCGACCGGGGGAATGAGCGGATCAGTCGGCGTTTTCGGGTCAACCGGGTCACTTGGCGATTCAGGATCGACGGGAGGCTGAATCACCGAGCTGTTGCTCAGAAACCAATCGTCGCCCTGCTGGTTGAGGGTGTAGCGAAACGCACCGGCATCGACGTGCTCGCCATACAGACCGAACGTGCCGCTGCCGCCATTGCCATCCACCACCCGCAGTTGCTGGCCGGGACCGCTCGGGCTGTGGCCGGAGTCTTCGATAAGCAGGGTGTGGCGGCCGGAAATTTGCCCGTTGACCCGCAGCAGATCGCCCTGCAGCGTCGCCAGGTCGGTGCGCATGTCAAAGCGGCCGGAACCTGTCAGGTCTTCGTTGACGGTCAGGGTCTTGAACGTGCCGGACAGCGATGGATCAAACACCACGTGGCCGTTTTGTTGATCCAGCGTCCCGACGTTGGAATCGGCGGTCATGAGCCACAGGCTGTTGTCCAGCTCCAACTGTTGCAGACCGCTGATCGAACCGCGCAATGCGGATTGCTCTTTCAACATCACGCCGACGTCCTGGCCTTCCACCAGGATATCGCCCTGCAGGGTCGAGCCGACTGCTGCGACCGAGACGTGCTGGTTATCGACCAGGCTGCCGTCGGCCAACTCACGGACGCTGGTGCGCAACACCTGCTCACCGGCGACACTGCTGTTGAGCAGTTCCAGGCGCAAGCCACCGGAGATATCGAACGCCGCGTGCTGCGCGCTGATGTCCGAGTCTTGCACATGCAAGACGTTGATCTGCCCGGTGCGGGATAGCGAACGAACCGCCGCGCTGTCCTCGCCCCGCACGTGCACCAGTGCATCCGCCAGGCTCATGCTGCCGCCGTCTTGCAGCAACAAGCCGCGAGCCCCTTCACCGTCGGCATTGAGAGTCAGGCCCTGGGCCAGGACATGGCCCGGGCCGTAACTGACGATGCCCATGCCACTGCCGTCGATATTGATCAGGGCATTGTTGAGGTTGATCCGTGCGCCACTGCCCACGGCAAACACCCCGGCGCTCATGCCGTGGGTGTGAATGTCGATGTCGGTGCCGGTCAGCGTCGAACCATTGTCGGCGTAGAGACCGTGGGCATTGTCGCCGAAGGTTTCGACCGTGGCTTTCTGCAGGTCGATCGTCGCACCGCTTTGGGCGAAGGCACCGATGGCGCTGATGCCCCTTGTGGTGATGTGAACATCCTGGGCCAGTACCTGGCTGGTGGCGCTGGCGGCCCAGAGGCCATGGGCGACCTGCCCGGCGGTGTTGATGCGGGTTCGTTGCAAGTCGACCTGGGAATCACGATTGGCGTTGATGCCCTTCGCGCTGTCACCGGTGGTCTGGATCAGGCTATCGACCAGTGTGGCACTGGCCCGTTGCTGATCACTGGTGCCCCGCAAATACAACCCATCAGCGGCGCGGCCCTGGGTGGCAATCGTGCTGAGCACCAGGCCGAGGGTGCTGGTCCCGGTGGCATTTACCCCACGAGCGCCGGCGCCCTGGGTGATGACGTCGACCGAATCCAGCGCCAGTTTTGCGCCGCTGCCGAGGGTGGCGCCGTGGGCATTGTCGCCCTGAGTCTGGACGGTGCCGGTGCTTACGCTGATCAGGCTGTCGACGCCATTGGCCGCCAGGGCCGAAGCGTTGGCGCCAGTGGTGGTGACCGTCACGTTGCTCAGGATCGCTTCACCGGCCAGCACCTGTGCGGCACTGCTGCCGCGACCGCTGGTGCTGAACGTGCTGTCGCTGATTTTGGCGCTGGCCGCCGCGCCGTCGACCAGCAACACCGGTTCATTGTCGCCACTGGTGCTGACGTTGAGTTTTTTCAGGGAGAGTTGATCGCCGCCTCCCAATTCGATGGAGGCGGCGTTGGCTTCGCCGAAAGCCAGGCAGGCGAGGGAAATGCCTGCAGCCAGGGCGTGGGGTTTGGATAGGAGGCGGCGCACGGAGTCGTCCTTGTGAGTTGAGTTGGGATGCAGGAAAAGTGCGTGGCGCGCAAGCAATGGGCGCAGCACTTAGTGCTCATCAATCTTCAACCGGTGACTTAATGCACAACGTAGGACCAGTCCGTTAATCAATGTCATCCCATTCCTTGCAAGAATGTTGAATGGTCCTACACGCTCTCGTTATTCAACGATCGTTTCAAAAACCAGTTGGGTATCAATCACGCCACCCTTTGATGTTTCATCGGGGTTATTTTGCAGTTCGGCGATGAATTCATACTTAAGACCTTTAGGGCTGATCGTGGTCGAACCGTTACTCGATAACTTGTAGCGCTTCGATAGATCGATGGCTTTACCCGTACCATCTTTCAACGCTATTTGAAGTCCCTTGGCGCAGTTGGCGCACACATTATTTTGCAAAGCCGAGCCATCTACACGAATACGTTCGGAACGGAAGTTCAACGACACGGTGTCATTGAAGCGCTTGCTGTCCGTTTGGTCCGTGCATCCCGAAAATTCAATATTGAATCGCTCGGAAGCTCCGGCCTCAGACACTTCGCCGAAGTCCACCAAAATGTCACTATTCACCAATGTACAGGTGGTAATAATGACCGTCCCTTCTCCGTTTTTTACACCCAGTAACGCGTTGCTGTAGGGCGCGCCGGGAGTCGTGGTGCCGCGGGCCCACGAGATCCAAATCCGTTTTTCGTAGGGTGCCAACGCATAAGCGCCGGGATTTGAAAGCCTGTATTCATTTCGTACGAAATTCTTTCGTGCATAGCCGCTTTGCGGGAACGGCTTATCGAGATAAATCTTGGTTGGAATAGAACCAAAGGGTGCAACCGTTGCACAGTTGGCTGGGGAGACGTCAAGGTAGATCCCGTTAATCGTTGACCTGCAATAAGGTACCGCGCCTCCGAGCCCCCAATACATCACATAAATCTCACGATTGTAGACTGGGGTTGGAAGTGAAGTGCAACCACTGACTGTCCAGCCAAACTCGTAATACCCCACCACATCCAGATAATTGGCGGTCGCCAGATCAGCCGTCATCACACTGTTAGAGTGAACATCATCAAAATCACACCAGGCCGATGCACCTGCCGCACGAACACCCGAGGCATAGAACAAAGACAGAAAACACACCAGCAATAAACGAAACACTCTAGGCACCCATTCGATCAATTCGATACGCAAACAACATGCAGGTCCGTCGCGCTTTCGTCGCGTAAGGAAACCCGTCGATAAAAACTTCAATCGCGCCAGATTAAGACTGAGAACGGAACATGAATGTAGGAGCAGTCCGATGCCGATGTCGGATTACACGCGACCACTGCGTAAGACACGTACCACCAATGTGAAACCGCCCAGCCCCGAGCGGCATCCCCTGAACCTTTCATACGCATTCTTGTAGGAAACATCCTTCACCGAAACCGGAGCATTCCTCGTTACTCCTGCGCTTCGCCGCAGCAAAATTCGTTGTTGTTTCTCCAATCCTTGCGTGCAAATCCCATAAAAAAATCGCCCTCTCGCCAACCAGGCACTGAAGCGGCGGCCTGCAAACCCGGCTCATTAGAACCCCAAGGATTAACCGATGAATTTACGAAACCTGAACATTGCGCCCAGGGCGCTGCTGGGCTTTTCCCTGATCGCGATCATGATGATGATCCTGGGCGGGTACTCACTGACGCAGATGAATGCCATTGCCAGGCTCGGCCAGGATGTCGCCAACAGCGATGTACCCAGCCTGGTCAAGCTCAGCGAGTTCAGTTACATCATCCAGCGGCAACGCAACCTCAATCAGCAACTGAGCAACACCTACGACGCCGATCTCCAGGAGAACCTCATCAAAGAACTGGCGGTGCTGCAACAAATGACCCGTGACACCCAGCACGACTACACGCCGTTCATTTCCAGTGCCGCCGAGCGCTCCAGCTACGACACGCTGGTCAAACAACAATTGCACTATGAAAAGCTGGAAGGACAGTTGATCCGCTTGTCCCGTGATGGCGCGCGCGAAGCGGTGGCGGCCCTCATCGGTGGCACCTTGCTGGACAGCTACACGGCCAGCAGCGATCTGATCAATGCCATGATTTCGATCAACGCCGATCAAAGCAAAGCCGCCGCCAAGACCAACGCCGAACAGTTCGGTATCACGGTGAAGGCAACCATCGCCCTGCTGCTCCTGTCCACGGCGATGACCCTGCTCTGCGCCTGGCGCCTGACCATCAGCATCACCCGCCCGATCAACCTGGCCCTGGAGGTGGCCGACGAAATTGCCCAAGGCAATCTCACGCGCACGATCTCGGTCGAAGGCAAGGACGAAGCCGCCCGCCTGTTGGCGGCGATGCAGAAGATGCAAGGCACCCTGCGCGAGACGCTGCAGAAGATCACCAACTCAGCGACCCAATTGGGCGGCGCCACCGCTGAACTTGATTGCGTCACAGCCGAAAGCGCCCATGGCATCACCCAGCAGACCCTGGAAATCCAGCAGGCCGCCACCGCCGTCACACAAATGACCAGTGCCGTGGAAGAAGTTTCGCGCAACGCCACCAGCACCTCCCTCGCCTCGCAAAATGCCCTGCGCTCGGCCGAAGAAGGCTGTGTGCTGGTGGGCGAAACCCTGGTCGCCATCGAAAGCATGAGCCAGGACGTGCAAGGCGCTGCGGACCTGATCACGGCGCTGGCCGTCGAGTCCCAGGACATCGGCCGGGTGCTGGAAGTGATTCGCGGGCTGGCGGACCAGACCAATCTGCTGGCCTTGAACGCGGCCATCGAGGCGGCGCGCGCCGGTGAAGCCGGACGTGGTTTTGCCGTGGTGGCCGATGAAGTGCGGGCACTGGCTCATCGCACCCAACAGTCCACCAGCGACATCGAGGCGATGATCACCAGCATTCAAAACGGCACCGAAAACGCCGTGGCATCGATGCACCAATGCACGGCGCGCACCGTGTCGACCCTGGACATCGCCAAAGGCGCGGGAACGGCGCTGCAAACGATCAACATTGCGGTGATCGAAATCACCGAGAGCAACCTGGTGATCGCTGCCGCCGCGCAACAACAGGCGCAAGTGGCCCGTGAAGTGGACCGCAACCTGCTCAACATCAATGACCTGGCATCGCAATCGGCCACCGGCGCCAGCCAGGTCAGCGCCGCCAGTAACGAGTTGGCGCGGTTGGCGGCGGACCTCAATGAGATGGTCGTCAAGTTCCACATCTGACCTCCAGCCACCGATCCCCTTTAACTCCAGCCTTGCTGGAGTTTTTTGGCTGAATGTCAGTAGAAAACCCAAGCCGAGGGCCCACCCATGAAAGTGCTGATCGTCGATGACCATGCGGTTGTGCGCATGGCCGTCGGCATGATTCTGACCCGCGAAGGCCATGAGATCGTCGGTGAATGCGAAAACGGAATGGAGGCCATCAGCAAAACCCTGGAGCTGAAACCGGACGTGATTGTGCTCGACCTGGATATCCCGTTGATTGATGGCATGAGTGTCATCAACCGGATAAAAGCCAGCCCCGTGCGCACGAGAATTCTGGTGTACACCTCGATGAAAAACCCGGTGTACGCCACGCAATGCCTGCGCGCCGGCGCCGCCGCTTTTCTATCGAAAGTCGGCCAGCCAGGGGAGATCATTGCGGCGTTGCAAGCGATTGCCAGCGGCAAAAGCTATTTCCCCATCGACACGATGGACTCGGTACGACGCAGCGACTTTGCCGAAGATGACGAACAACTGCTCAAGCGCCTGTCGCGCCGTGAACTCAGGGTGTTGCTGGGCCTTGCCCAAGGCAAGAGCAACATGCTCATCGCCAGGGAAATGCTGCTCAGCAATAAAACCATCAGCACCTACAAAACCCGCGTGATGCAGAAATTGAACAACGCGACATTGTTGGAGATGGTGGAGTTTGCGCGGCGTAATCAACTGATCTGAGTGAGGCGGCATGGGAAGAAGGCATGCCGCTGATCTTGTGGCAAGGGGGCGTGCCCCCCTCGCCACAGGTTATTCATCCGCCTTGGGACTGAGTGTCAAACCCAGGATGGGTACTCAATCATCCGGCATTTCAGGCGGTTTGGCTGGCTTGGCCGGTTTGCCTGGTTTGGTGCCCTTGGCGGCCTTGGCGCCTTTGGTCGTGGCCGGTTCGGCCGCCACCGGTGGCGGGGTCGGTGCAGCCACTTCCTTCTCCTCTGCCGGCAGGGCATCAATGGTGGCGAAGACTTTCTTCAGATCGACCGACTTCGACTCGTCCCCCGACACGTTGATTTTCTCATTGCCATCCTTGCCCAGCAGGATGACCTTGGGTAACGCGCCAGCACCGAGCTTCAGCGAGCGGATCAGCGCCATGGTGTCCTGTTGCCCCATGTCCTTGCCGTCGAGCTGACCGGACATATTAAGCACGCTGTACACCTTGATGTTGCGCTCGGCGATCCCCTGTTTGTTGGCCGGATCCTCGAGCGACTTTTTCAAGCTTATCCACACCGGGTCAATGGTGCTGGACGTGATCACGATCAGGGGCCTCGCCCTGCCCTTATCGACATCCAGCGGCGAATCGTCAGCGACGGCGAGCAAGGGGCCGGCAAATGCCAGCAGGGTTGTCAGGGTCAAAGACCTGATGAGCATGCGCATCTCCTTTTGATATCCACGCTCTAATGATTGCGCATTGCCGCGATCGTTCCGGGTGACGATCCGCAAATGTGTTTCGCTTAGCCCCAAGCTTAGGTCAGGGCCGACATTGCGCAACAAACTGTGAAGGATTGTGAGCGCGCTTTGATTCGTTTTTATGATCGTTTAGGGTGGGTCGTGATGTCCGCGAGCGAATCGCCAGGGGCCGCAATACAGGAGCTTCAATCCACCATGGAAATCGACTACCTCTGTGACCATCCCGAGCTGATCCACGAATTGGCCGAACTGAATTTCAAGGAGTGGGGCCACTTTCGCGCCGACGACACCGTCGAGGGGCGGATCGAACATTTGCAGGCCAACGCCGGAAAAGGCTCGGTGCCGACGGTGATGGTCGCGATCGAGGGTTCACAGTTGCTCGGCGGCGCCATGCTGCTGACTCGCGACATGGCCGCGCGCGCCGAACTGACGCCATGGCTGGCCGGGGTCTACGTCAAGGCAGAACACCGCGGCCGGGGCATCGCCTCGCAACTGGTGGCGCGCATCGTCCAGGAAGCCGCGTCGCTGGGCGTGCCGCAACTCTATCTGTACACCGACACGTCACAGACCCTATATGCGCGCCAAGGCTGGGAAGTGCTGGAGCAGCTGGTTTACCAGGGGCTTGATGTGACGGTGATGACGCGTGGGACCACCACCTGATTAACGTGCGACTCGCCACAGGTCAAGGTTGAATCAAGGAGATCGGGGGTAGATCAGAACGCGAGTTTATAGCCGATCAACAACAGCATCGTTGCCAGACACGGCCGCAGCAGTTCATCAGAAATGCGCCCGGTCAGGTGGCTGCCCAGCCAGATCCCCGGCAGCGAACCGATCAGCAGGAAACCCAGCACATGCCAGTCCATATTGCCCATGCTCGCGTGGCCCAGGCCCGCCACCAGGGTCAGGGGCACGGCGTGGGCGATTTCGGTGCCGACCAGGCGGCGGGTTGGCAGCAATGGATAGAGGATGAACAACGCCACGGTGCCCAGGGCGCCGGCGCCGATGGAGGTCAGGGCAACCATGGTGCCGAGGATCAGGCCGGTGATGACGGTCATCACGTTCAGGCGCGTGCCACTGGGGTTGTAGTTGCCACCGGCGCGTTTGTGGGCGAAGTCGAGCAGGCGCTTCTTGAAGAAAATCGCCAGGGCCGTGGCGAACAGCACAAAGCCCAACGCCTGCTTGATGATGGCGTTCATCGCCTCGGGCGCGGTGTGCAGGCTGCTGAGAAACCACAGGGTCATGGCCACCGCCGGCACGCTGCCGAGGGTCAGCCAGCCGGTAATAGCCCAATCGATATTCTTGTTCTTGCGGTGCACCAGCACGCCGCTGGACTTGGTAATGGCCGCGTACAGCAAGTCCGTGCCCACCGCCGTGGCCGGGTTGACGCCAAACCACAACAGGATCGGCGTCATCAGCGAACCGCCGCCCACGCCGGTCATCCCGACGATAAAGCCCACCACCAAACCTGCGACGACTAATCCGAAATTACCGAAATCCATTAACACGCCCACAAAAACCGCATGAAAAATCTGGCCCGCAGCATAGCGATTTTTCTTATAACCACTTATATCGATGCGGTCTATCGTTATGCCCAACCCCGCATACCTGTAGGAGCGAAGCTAGCTCGCGAAGGGGCCGGCACATCCACTATTTACGTTGCCTGACACACCGTCTTCGCGGGCAAGCCTCGCTCCTACAAGGGCAATGGTTATTGGACGGGGAGGAAATTGAGGAACAACAGGCTCTGCGCGTAATTCAAGCCAATCCGCCGATACCGCTCATCCAGCATCTGCGTCAGCAAATCCAGCCTCGCCACGATCTTGCCAAACTCCACGGCGAAACTCAGGTTGCTGCCCTCCTCCGAAATCTCGTTGGAGAACAGCAACGGCTCGCCGTTCTTGTTCTGCCGCTGACTGAGGATCCAGGTGGCTTTCTCAATGTTGCGCGCAGCGTTGCTGACGAAGACCGGGTTGATCGCATCGGTCATGTAGAACTCCAGCCGATTGCCGTGGGCGGTGACCAGCATGCTGCCGATGGCATAGATGAAGGCGCCGACCCGATCCCCGAGAAACTCCGGACTCATGGCATAGCTCAGCGCCGCCAGGTCTTTCTTGCCGCCGAGGGTCGGCAACGGTTGTTGCAGTTCGATGGCCTCGCGCACTTGTTTCTCGGCGGCGCGGGCATCGAGGAAGCCGGATTTTTTCAGCTCCTGGGGGTTGCGCAGGTACAGCTTGCTCATCAGCAAGTACAGGCTGTCGAGGTTGTCGTGCATCGACAACGTGGCCATGCGATCGACACTGGTCTGGAGGAATTCCTGGGGTTTGCCTTCGCGGAACTGGCTGACGATGTCGCTGCCCTGCTGCTGGCTGCAACCACTGGTGAACAGCAACGTCAGGCACGCCAGCAGGCGAATTCGGGTTTGAAACGGGGTGGACACTCGAGCCATGGATTCTTGGGCTGACACATTCCTGTGCGGCGGGAGTCGCCGCAGCCTGGCCATGGATAGAGCCGGTTAATCGGAAAAAGTGCAGTGCTCGCGATGCCGGACCGATCACTGGCATCGACCGCCCCCTTATTTAGTCCGACTTTATTCTGGAATAAATCGACCTATAGGCTATAAATCTTCATTCAGTCGATATTTAGTATGACTACTGATCAAAACAACAAAAAGGAAGATCAACCATGCTTCAATCCCGCTACCTGCTCTCCGGCCTCGGACTGTCCCTGATGATCGCCACCCTTCCCGCCCACGCCGCTGGCCTGTCCAGCGAACACAAAGCCTTCGGCAAGACCAATGACGGCACGCCCGTCGAGCAATACATCCTGCGCAACAGCCATGACCTGCAAGCCACGGTCATTACCTACGGCGCCACGTTGCAGTCGCTGAAAGTGCCGGACAAAAACGGCAAGGCTGAAGACATCGTCCTCGGCTTCGATGACGTCCAGGGTTACCAGGCCGGCACTGCGTACTTCGGCGCGACCATCGGCCGCTACGGCAATCGCCTGGCCGGTGGCGCGTTCAAACTGGATGGCAAAAGCTACCAGGTGCCAAAAAACGACGGCCCCAACTCTCTGCACGGCGGCACCCAGGGTTTCGACAAGCACGTGTGGAAAGCGCAGCCGAGCAAAGGCAAGGACTCGGTGGGCGTGACCCTGACGTACCTGTCGAAGGACGGTGAAATGGGCTTCCCCGGCAATATGAAAACCGAGGTGACCTACAGCCTCACCGAGAACAATGAACTGCGCATCGAGTACAAGGCCAGCACCGACAAACCCACGGTGCTGAACCTGACCAACCACAGCTATTTCAACCTGGCCGGCGCCGGCAATGGCGACGTGCTGCAACAGCTCGCCACGTTGCATGCCAGTCATTACACGCCAATCGATGGCACGTTGATCCCCACCGGCGAACTGGCACCGGTGGCCGGCACGCCGATGGACTTCACCCACCCCACCGCCATCGGTAAAAACATCAAGGCCGATCACCCACAACTGAAATTCGCCGAGCCGAAACAGGGTGGTTTCGACTTCAACTGGGCGCTAGATGCCAAGGGTGACATGAGCCAACTGGCCGCCGATGTCAGCGATCCACAGTCCGGCCGGCGCTTGCAGCTCTACACCAGCGAGCCGGGGGTGCAGTTCTATACCAGCAACTTCCTCGACGGCACGGTCAAGGGCAAAGCTGGCAAGGTTTACTCCCATTGGGGCGCGTTCACCCTGGAAACCCAGCACTATCCGGACTCGCCGAACCAGGCGAATTTCCCGAGCACGCGCCTGGATCCGGGCAAGACGTACACCCAACACACCGTGTTCAAGTTCTCCGCGCAATAATCCCGACCCACACCCTCCCCGGTAGGAGCAAAGCTTGCTCGCGATTTCGGTCTGACATTCAACGTTGATGTTGAATGACACGGCCTCATCGCGAGCAAGCTTTGCTCCTACCGGTTTTGGCTTAGGGAACCCATGGGCGATTCTGCTGCCCACTGAAGTAACGATCGCGTTTAACAAAGGAGGTTTTTCATGCGAACCCTTGAACTGGCCGGCGTGCAGGTACCGATCATCGGCCAGGGCACCTGGCGCATGGGCGAGGATCGCTCGGCGCACCGCAATGAAGTCGCGGCCCTGCGCCAGGGCATCGAGCTGGGCATGAGCCTGATCGACACCGCCGAAATGTACGCCGAGGGCGGTGCCGAAGAGGTGGTGGGTGAAGCCATCGCCGGCCTGCGTGACCAGGTCTTCCTGGTGAGCAAGGTCTACCCGCACAACGCCAGCCGCAAAGGCATTCCCCAGGCCTGCGAGCGCAGCCTGCGGCGCTTGAACACCGATTACATCGATTTGTACCTGCTGCACTGGCGCGGCCAATATCCCCTGGAAGAAACCGTCGAAGCCTTCGAACGCCTGCGCGAAGAAGGCAAGATCGGGCGCTGGGGCGTGTCCAATTTCGACGTCGACGACTTGCAGGAACTTGCCGCACCGGCCTGCGCCACCAATCAGGTGTTGTACAACCTGGAGGAGCGCGGCATCGAATTCGACCTGCTGCCCTGGAGCCAGCAACAGTCATTGCCACTCATGGCCTACTGTCCCATCGGCCAGGGTGGGCATATGCTGGTGAACTCGACGCTCAAGCAGGTGGCCGCCCGTCACGGCGTGACACCGGCCCAGGTTGCATTGGCATGGATACTGCGTCAGAACACGGTTATTGCCATTCCCAAAGCGGTCCGACCCGAGCACGTGACGCTCAATGCGCAAGCCGCGCAGTTGAAGCTGGAAGCGACGGATCTGGAGGCGCTGGACCAAGCGTTTCGCGCGCCACAACGTAAGCAGCGATTGGCCATGGTCTGAGCCATCGCGCCCTGTCAGAGGGCTTCGGAATGAGAAGTACCGATCAGCTCGACTCGTTCAACCTGCCGCGCTTTGTCCAGGCACAGGATCCGGTGTTCGAGTGGGTCCAGGAGGAACTGCGCGACGGCAAGAAGCGTCGGCACTGGATGTGGTTCATTTTTCCGCAGATTGGCGGGCTCGGTGGCAGCGAGATGTCGCGCTACTTCGCCATTCGTTCCGCCGAAGAAGCGGCGGCCTACCTGAATCACCCATTATTGGGTCAACGCCTGCGCACCTGTACTCAGCTAGTGCTGAACCTGGAAAACCGTTCGATCGCCGAGATTTTCGGCCACCCCGATGACCTCAAGTTTCATTCCTCCATGACCCTGTTTGCCCACGTCGCCCCCGACGGCAGCCTGTTCCATCAGGCGCTGGAACAGTATTTCCACGGCATACAGGATGACTGGACGCTGTCGCTGCTGGACTTAAAACAGGCCAAGCTGCCCACCAATCAGGGTTGAAAAGTCGTCATCGACAAACGGCAGGATCGCATCGGCCACCGGTTGCAATTGCCGGGTGACGTAGTGGTCGTAGTCGATGGGAGCGCTGCGGATCTCCAGCGGCTCGGGCCCGGCGACGGTGATCACGTAGCTGATCCAGCCGCCATTCTGGTATTGCCGGGGGCGCCCCTGCTCATCGTTGTAGGCATCGGCCATCCGCGCCGCCCGCACATGGGGCGGCACGTTGCGCTCATAGTCGTCGAGGGTGCGGCGCAGGCGCTTGCGGTAGATCAGGCGTTCATCAAACTCCCCGGCCAGCGTCTTGCGCACGTAGTCGCGCACATAATCCTGATAGGGCTGGCGATGGAAGATCCGCGAATACAACTCCTGCTGGAATTGCCGGGCCAGCAGCGACCAGTCGGTGCGCACGGTTTCCAGGCCTTTGTAGATCATTTCGTCCGTGCCGTCGGCACGGGTGACCAGCCCGGCATAGCGCTTCTTGCTGCCCTCCTCGGCCCCACGAATGGTCGGCATCAGGAAGCGCGTGTAATGGGTTTCGAACTGTAATTCCAGGGCGCTTTCCAGCCCATATTCCTGCTGCACATGTTCGCGCCACCACTGGTTGACGTGGTCCACCAGGGCGCGGCCGATCTGCGCCGCCTCTTGCTGACCGTGGGCGCGGCGCAACCAGACGAACGTCGAGTCGGTGTCGCCGTAAATCACCGCGTGGCCTTGGGCTTCGATCAACTGCCGGGTGCGCAACATGATTTCGTGGCCGCGCAAGGTGATGGACGAGGCCAGGCGCGTATCGAAGAAGCGGCAGCCGCTGGAACCGAGCACGCCGTAGAAGGCGTTCATGATGATTTTCAGGGCCTGGGACAGCGGCGCGTTGTGTTCACGCTTGGCGGTTTCGCGACCTTCGGCGACCCGGGCGACGATGGCCGGCAGGCAATGTCGTGTTCTTGAAAATCGAGCACCACGAAAGCCCGGCACTGATTCGCTGTCATCCGGGTGCTTGAGGCCTTCGATCAAGCCCACCGGGTCAATGAGGAAGGTGCGGATGATCGACGGATAAAGGCTTTTGTAATCGAGCACCAGCACCGACTCGTACAGACCCGGTTGCGAGTCCATCACGAAGCCGCCGGGGCTGGCCTCGGGTGACTTGCCGCCAAGGTTCGGCGCGACGAAGCCCTGGCGGTGCATCAACGGCATATACAAATGGGTAAACGCCGCCACCGAGCCGCCGCTGCGATCCGCCGGCAACCCGGTGACGCTGGCCCGCTCCAGCAGGAAGGTGAGCAACTCGGTCTTGGCGAAAATCCGCGTGACCAGTTCGCAATCCTTGAGGTTGTAGGTGGCGAGCGCCGGTTTGTCCTCGGCGAACATGCGGTTGATTTCGTCCATGCGCTGGTACGGCGTGCTGATCGCCTTGCCTTCGCCGAGCAGGGTTTGCGCGACGTTTTCCAGGCTGAACGAGGGGAAACTCCAGGTCGCCGAACGCAGGGATTCGATGCCGTCGATGATCAAGCGACCGGCCGCCGCCGCGAAGTAATGGTTGCGGCTGCCGTGTTCGCGCCACTGCATTTCTTCGCCGCCACGCCCCAGTTTTAACGGCACCGCCAGGCGCCGGGCGTGTTCGTGCAGCACCCGCAAGTCGAACTGCACGACGTTCCAGCCGATGATCGCGTCAGGGTCGTGGCGGGCGAACCACTCGTTGAGTTTTTTCAGCAACAGGGTTCGGGAGTCGCAGTATTCGAGCTGGAAATCCACGGCGCTGGCGTCACCGTTGGGCGGGCCGAGCATGTACACCTGACGCTCGCCGCAGCCTTCCAGGGCGATGGAATAGAGATCGCCCTGGGCGGTGGTTTCGATATCGAGGGAAACCAGACGCAGATTCGGGCGATAACCGGGGGCCGGCTTCATCTGCGCGTCGAGCAGCAGGCCGTCGGCGCCGGGCGTGCCACCGAACTGCACGGGCGCGGTGATGAAGCGCTCCATCATGTAGCGCTCCGGCGGGCGCACGTCACCTTCGAACATCTCAACGCCGGCCTTGCGCAGCGCGGTCTCCAGGCGCATCAACTGACCGTGTTGCTGACAGTAGAGGCCGAGCACCGGGCGATGCTCGAAATCCAGCAGCGCCAGAGGCCGTAGCTCGACGTTCTTTTCCCCGCGCAGCACGCTTTCGGCTCGCTCGCGCTGCTCGGCCGGGATAAAGGCTACCGACGGTTGATAAGGCAGGCGGATGCGCCGGGGGCCGGCATCGGTCGCCAGCCAGAACTCGACTTCCGTGCCGGCCGGGGTGTCGCGCCAATGCCGGGTCAGGACGAAGCCCTGCTGTAAATCCACCACTGCAACCTCGAAACTGATTCAGAGGGGGATTCTACGCGTGATTGACCACCGATAGCCCCCTCGCCACCCGTCCGTTTTCGTGCGGTGACACGAGGATTAGCGAATAAAAACCAGCAAATGGCGCTTTTTGCGTGTTATCTGCCGCTTTCTGCCTTGCCCTGCGCGCCTGCGTCTACGATTCTTCAAGAACAACGACAACACCTAGAGAAGCTGCCATGAAAACCGTCGCCCAACTGCTCAAGTTAAAGGCCCAGCAAAATCAGGAAGTTCACACCATTGCGCCGCATCAAATGGTGCTCGAAGCGCTGATGGTCATGGCTGCGAAGAACGTCGGCGCGTTACCGGTGCTGAGGGATGGCGAGGTCGTCGGCATCATCAGCGAACGTGACTATGCGCGCAAACTGGTGCTCAAGGGCCGCTCCTCGGTCGGCACGCCGGTCGAAGACATCATGGTCTCGCCGGTGATCACCGTGGACACCCATCAAAGCGTCGAAACCTGCATGGGCATCATGTCCGACAAACGCCTGCGGCACTTGCCGGTGGTGGAAAACGGCAAGTTGATCGGTTTGCTGTCGATCGGCGACCTGGTCAAGGAAGCGATTGCCGAACAGGCGGAATTGATCAAGCAGTTGGAGCAATACATTCGCGGGGAATGATGTTCCCCCTGTAGGAGCGAAGCTTGCTCGCGAAAGCGGTGTGTCAGTTGGCATTGATTTGACTGACACGCCGCTTTCGCGAGCAAGCTTTGCTCCTACAGGGGATCGCGGTGGGTCAGTTGGCATTGATTGGGCTGGCACACCGCTTTCGCGAGCAAGCTTTGCTCCTACAGGGGATCGCGGTGGGTCAGTTGGCATTGATTGGGCTGACACGCCGCTTTCGCGAGCAAGCTTTGCTCCTACAGGGGATTGCGGTGTGTCAGTTGGCATTGATTGGGCTGACACGCCGCTTTCGCGAGCAAGCTTTGCTCCTACAAGGGATCGCGGTGGGTCGGTTGGCATTGATTGGGCTGACACGCCGCTTTCGCGAGCAAGCTTTGCTCCTACAGGGGATCGCGGTGGGTCAGTTGGCATTGATTGGGCTGGCACACCGCTTTCGCGAGCAAGCTTTGCTCCTACAAGGGATCGCGGTGTGTCGGTTGGCATTGATTGGGCTGGCACGCCGCTTTCGCGAGCAAGCTTTGCTCCTACGGGAGGTCGCTGTAAGTTCAGGCGGGCCAATGCCGGGCGAAGACGGGCGCTAAGGTGGGATGCCGGTCGATGCGCGTCAGCCAGGCAAAAAACCCGGGGCGGGTACTGCGTAAATGTTCCCGAGTCCCGGCCCAGCGTGTCACCACTGCCGCCAGCACATCCAGCGCGCCGGGCGTCTCATCGTTCAGGTACAGCTCACCGGAAAACTGATCGGCAAACACCTCCCAACTCCAGTGCAGCCGCGCGCGGGCGCCGGCCATGAGGTTTTCCCTCGACGACTCGTCGGCCTCCGCCAACCAGCGCTCGGGGTAGTCGATGATGCCGATGGCCGCATAACAATTGCTGACGATGTAGACCAGGCCGCGAATCGCCTGATCCCGTTCTGCCGGGTCATCCGGCAACAGGCCCGACGAAGGGAACGTCAGCCCCAGGTGAATCAGGATCGCCGCGCTCTCGGTGAGAATGCTGCCATCGGGCAGTTCCAGGGTCGGAATCTGCTTGAGCGGGTTGAGTTTTTCCAGCGCGTGAGTCGCCTCGGCAGCGCCGGCCACGTCGATGAAGCGATAAGGAATCGCACAGAGTTCAAGGGCCGCTTCGATCGCCGCCGCGCCGGAATTCTGATGTCCGTAAAGCTGATACATGTCGCGCCCTCCCGGCGAACGAACAGTCAGTCGGTAGACGACCGGCCACGGGAGCATGTTCCCTGCCATTTGGCCGATTGAAGCAGGTAAGATGCGCACCCCGGGGCGCACTGTCGACGTCCCGCTGCACACTTCAAAGGAAAGAACATGCGCCAACCGGATGGCAAACCTGCCTCAATGCCTCGCGTCTATTGGTTTGTACTGGCCTGCCTGGCCCTGAGCGGCTGCTCGCCAAGCGACCGATCGTCATCGGCCAGTCTAGCCGGTGAACAGGGACGCGGCGGCGCGATGCTCGCCTACGAGCATGATGTGCAGTTGATGCTGCCACAAGTGCAAATCGTCCCACGCCTGCAAGCCACCCGTGAGGCCTGTGAAACCGCACGCTTCGGCGCCTGTAACGTGTTGCGCATCGAACAAGGTGCCGGCCGCGCCGAGATCACCTTGCGCATCGCCCCCGCTGGCGTCGAGCCGTTGGTCGCCATGGCCGCCGAGGGCGGCGAAATGGGCCAGCGCGTCACCAGCGCCGAAGACCTGGCCGATGCCGTGGACGACACCCGCCGCCGTCAGGAACGGCTCAAGGCTCAGCAACAACGCCTGGACGATCTGGCCAGCCGCCGGGACATCAGCGTCACCGACCTGATCGCCCTGAGCAAGGAACAGGCCGGCATCGAAAACGACCTGCAAGCCCTGGCCCAGGTCGCCGCCGGGCATCAGCGCCGACTCGACACCAACCGGGTGACGCTATCGTTCCAGCCGACCGGCGCCAGCAGCCGCTCGTCGCACTTGAGCGAAGCGTTCAGCAACGTGCTGGACAACCTGGCCGATGGCGCCGTCGATGCGCTGGAGAAAGGCAGCTATGCATTGCCGTTCCTGATCCTCGCCTTCCCGCTGGTGATGCTGTGGGTGTGGCTGTGGCGCAAATTTGTGCGTCGTCGCGTGTGAGCCGGGAGTCGAAAATGTCTGAATTATCAACTCCAACCTGTTCGGTGGCCGGTCTCGGCGTGCGCAAACTGACCCTGGAAGATGCCCCGCTGGTGCACGCATTTTTCGAGGCCAACCCAGACTACTTTATGCTCGTGGAAGGTGGACCGGCCGACCTCGAACAGGCGCAAGAGGAATTGCTCGGCGAGCTGCCGCCAGGCTGGAACTACAGCGAAAACTGGATGCTGGGCTATCAACCCGCCGATGCGCCGTTGGTGGCAGTGCTGCAATTCGTAACGGACTTGGTGGCGCCGAAGTTGTGGCACATCGGCAGGTTACTCGTGGCCACAGATCTGCACGACTCCGGCATCGCGCAGGCGCTCTATCACGACTTTGAAACCTGGGCCCGCTCACAGGGTGCCGACTGGTTGCGCGTGTGTGAAGTGCATAACAACCCCCGAGACGGGCACTTTTGGCGTGAACAGGGTTTCAAGCACGTTCGAACGAACGAAGGCGTACAGGTGGGCTGGCTGATCCATACCGCGGACATTCTGTTCAAACCGTTGAATGGCGGCACGCTGGAACAGTATTTGGCGTTGATCGAACAGAATCATCCCCAACAAAGCGATTTCTAACGCCAGCCCTGAAATCCTGCGGTGAGTGAGCACCTGTGGCGAGGGGGCTTGCCCCCGTTCGGCTGCGAAGCAGTCGTAAATTCAGATACCACGGACTGACAGGCAGTCCGCGTGTATAGGTTTTGGGGGCCGCTTCGCAGCCCAACGGGGGCAAGCCCCCTCGCCACAGGGGACCGCGTCGCTCAACCAAGCAATGCAACCCACTCCATCGTCGTGACAATCGAATGCGCCTACGTCGGCCCGTTAATGTCGTGGGCGGCGTGCATTGCTTCGGCGCTCTTGCCAACCATCATTGCTGTCGATGTTCACCATCACATCAATGAAGTTCTCATAAAAAATCCCCGGCGTAACATCCGCTCCATACCAACCAATAAACACCCCGGAGCACAACCCTCATGAAACGCCAAATCCTTCTCAGCATCGCTTTCTCGGTTTTTGCAGTTAACGCTTTTGCCGCTTCCCACACCATGGTCGCCGAAGGCGGTTCGGATCGTCTGATTGAAAGCCGAGTGGCTGAGGGTGGTTCGGATCGTCTGCAACAGAACCGCGTCGCTGAAGGTGGCTCCGATCGTCTGCAACAGAACCGCGTCGCTGAAGGTGGTTCCGATCGTCTGCAACAAAACCGCGTCGCTGAAGGTGGTTCCGATCGTCTGATCCAGAATCGCGTTGCCTGAATGAATGGCTTTACCGCGGTACTCAACGAAAAACCCGGCCTCATCCGCCGGTTTTTTTTATGCCTGCGATCTTTTGATCTTATTTCCCCTTCGCCATACACCGCTGATACCGCTCATCAACCCGCTTGGCAAACCACGCCGTCGTGAGTTTGCGCGTGATCTTCGGGCTCTCCAGCACAATCCCCGGCAACATCGCACGCGGCAACGTCCGGCCTTCAGCCTTGTCAGCCAGGGCGAAGACCTCCTGATAAAGCCGTGTCTCCTCGAACTCCAGGCTTTTGCCTTTCTCCAACTGATCGCGAATAGTCGGGTTGCGCATGCCCAGTCGCTTGCCGAGGGTGCGCACCGCCAGTTCCGTGGTGCCGGGCATGATCGAGTCGTAGCGGATCAAGTCACCGTCCAGCGCCAGCGGGATGCCCGACGCGCGGCTCACTGCGTTCTGAAACGCGGCATTGCGGCTGGCGTACCACCCGGCATTGAAATCGGCAAAGCGGTACAGCGGCTGGGTGTAGCTCACCGGATAACCGAGCAAATGGGCGATGCCGAAGTACATCCCGCCGCGCCGACTGAACACTTCATGTCGAATCGTGCCCGGCACCGGGTAGGGATAATTGCGCGCCTGTTGCTCGGCAAATTCGACGCTGACCTGCATCGGCCCGGCGGTATGCACCGGATTGAAACCGCCGAACAGGGTGCGGCCCATGGGCACCATGCTGATGAAATCGTCGAAAATCGCGCTGAGTTCTTTTTCGCTGCGGGCGGCGTTGAGGCGCTCGCTGTAACTCTTGCCGTTGGACGAACGGACTTGCAAGGCACCGCTGACCAACAGGCTGGGGATATGCACCTTGGCGGCGCGGCGGTCGATCTCGTCCCGGGCGATCTTGCCCAGGCCCGGCACCGGCGGGTCGACCTGAAAGGTCGATTCCTGCTCGGTCACAGCCAGCACCGCACACAGGTTTTGCGTGGTCGGTGAAATGTCCTGGGCGGCAAACGCGGCGTAAATGTCCGTGGCCCAGCCCTCACGGTCGACGGTCTTGGCCGGCAACAAACGCACGATCTGCGCCTTGACCTCGGCAGGCTTGCGCGGCGGGGCTTCCTGGGTTTGCCGGGTGCCGCAACCGGCCAGGACCAGCAAGGCAGCGAGGCTGATGATCAATCGGTGGGCGTGCATGTTGCTCCATGGAATTCGTTTAAGCCGGATCACCATACGATCAATGGTGGGGCGCAGGCTATGACTCTCAGCCTTTTACGCCGTTCCCTGTGAGCGATTTCGCCACAAATGACAAACTCATTGCGAAACGTTACTGAGAAAACATATCATTTGCGCCTGGAGTCGCATTTGCGCAAGGAGTTCCCCGCGCCGTTATCTCTTTTTCTCATCGGCGGCGCGCCGTCAGGATCCAACATGCTCACTCCTCCCTTTCGCCCAGCCCTTCTTGCCTTGTTTTGTTCCCTGTCCGTCACCGCCCATGCCGCCACCGCTGAAAATGACGGCAAGGCACTGGTGCTGGACGACGTGAATGTCAACGCCCAGGCCCCGACCGCGACGAGCGCCCTGCCCCCGGTGTTTGCCGGCGGTCAGGTGGCACGCGGCGGTCAATTGGGTGTGCTGGGCAACCAGGACATGATGGACGTGCCGTTCACCATGGCCGCCTACACCGAACAACTGATCCAGGACCAGCAGGCCGAAGACGTCGCCGACGTGTTGCTCAACGATTCCTCGGTGCGCCAGGCCTCCGGTTTTTCCAACCAGGCGCAGATTTTCATGATTCGCGGCCTGCCCCTGACCGGCGACGATATTTCCTATAACGGCCTGTACGGCGTGTTGCCGCGGCAGATCATTTCCACCGACGCCCTGGAGCGCGTGGAAGTGTTCAAAGGCCCGAACGCCTTCATCAACGGCGTGACGCCGACCGGTTCCGGCATCGGCGGCGGCGTCAACCTGCAACCCAAGCGGGCCGGTGATGTACCCACCCGCCGCTTCACCACCGATATCAATGACGAAGGCCGCGTCGGTCAGCACCTGGACCTCGGCCAGCGCTTCGGTGAAGACAACCGTTTCGGTGCCCGGGTCAACCTGGCCCAGCGTGAAGGCGACACCGGCATCGACCACGAAAACCAGCGTTCGAAACTGTTCTCCATCGGCCTCGATTATCGCGGTGACGCCCTGCGTATTTCCGGGGATTTCGCCTACCAGAAAGAACGCGTCAATGGTGGCCGCAACAGCGTGAACCTTGGCACGGCCACGCACATTCCGGATGCGCCATCGGCCGACACCAACTACGCGCCGAAGTGGGGCTTCACCGACATCGAAGACACCTTCGGCATGTTGCGCGCCGAGTACGACCTGAACGACAACTGGACGGCCTACGCTGCGGGCGGCGCCAAGCACACCCGTGAAGTCGGGCGCTATAACTCGACCACGCTGGTGGGCAACAACGGTGCATCCACCACCACCGGCTCGTTCATCCCCCACGATGAAGACAACACCAGCGTCATGGCCGGCCTCAACGGCCGATTCGCCACCGGCCCGGTCACGCACAAGCTCAATTTCGGCCTGGCCGGGATCTGGACCGAACAGCGCAGCGCCTACGATTTCGACCTGACCAAATACGCCAACAACATCTACCACCCGGTGCAAACCCCATCGCCGGTCGGCAACTTCTCCGGCGGCGATCTGAGTGACCCGGGCATCGTCGGCAAGACCTTCAACCGCAGCGCGGCGGTGTCTGACACCCTCGGTTTCTTCGATGACCGACTGCTGCTGACCGTCGGCCTGCGTCGTCAGCAATTGGTGGTGCAAGGCTACGGTTACGCGCCTTACGGTTCCGGCAGCCGCACCTCCGCCTATGACGAAGCCATCACCACGCCGGTCTACGGCCTCGTCTTCAAGCCGTGGGAGCATGTGTCGTTCTACGCCAACCGCATCGAAGGCCTGGCGAAAGGCCCGATCTCGCCGCTCACCTCCGGCAGCCGCGTCGTCACCAATGGCAACGAGGCGTTCGCCCCGGCCCGTTCCAAGCAAATCGAAGCCGGCGTCAAGGTCGACATGGGCACCTACGGGGCCAGTCTGGGCGTGTATCGCATCGAACAACCGAGCGATGGATACTCGGTGATCACCAGCGCGACCACGGCGGAGTTTGTGCGCCAGGGTGAGCAGATCAACAAAGGCGTCGAACTCAACGTCTTCGGCGAGCCGATCGATGGCCTGCGCCTGATCAGCGGCCTGACCCTGATGGACACCGAACTGAAGAACACCCAGAACGGCGCCAACGACGGCAACCGTGCCATCGGCGTACCGACCTTCCAGTTCAACGCCGGTGTGGATTGGGACGTGCCGGGCCTGCAAGGCGTCGCGCTGAATGCGCGGATGTTGCGCACCGGCGGCCAATACGCCGACGCGGCGAACAACCTCAGCCTGCCGACCTGGAACCGCTTCGACGCCGGCGCCCGCTATGGTTTCAAAGTCGACCAGAAAGACATCACCCTGCGTCTGAACATCGAGAACCTGGCCAACGAAAAGTACTGGGAATCGGCTCAGGCCGGCTACCTGACCCAAGGCGAGCCCCGGGTGGCGAAGTTGTCCGGCACCATTGACTTCTAAGCCCCTCGTTCATCGAAAAGGCTCCGCAGTTTCACGGCTGCGGGGCCTTTTCGTTTTCCTGCGCCATACTCATTTCACACCTCATGGAGAACAGGCCCATGAACCGTAGCGACGTGTTGATCATCGGCGCCGGCCCGACCGGCCTGGTGCTGGCGCTGTGGCTGAGCAAACTCGGCATCCACGTGCGCATCATCGACAAGACCCTGGCCCCGGGCACCACCTCGCGGGCGCTGGCTGTGCAGGCGCGAACCCTGGAGCTGTATCGCCAACTCGACCTCGCCGATGCCATTGTGCAAAACGGCCATCGGGTGGCGGCGGCGAATTTCTGGGTCAAGGGCGAACCCGTGGCGCACCTGCCGTTAACCCGGATCGGCGAGGGCCTGACGCCCTACGCGTTCCTCGAAATCTTTCCCCAGGACGAACACGAACAACTGCTGATCGAACGCCTCGAAACCTTCGGCGTCCGCGTGGAACGCAATACCGAACTGGAAAGTTTCACTGAAACCGGCGACGGCATCACCGCGCAGTTACGCTTGCCCGATGGCCAGCAGGAAACCTGCCAGGCCTGCTACATCGCCGGTTGCGACGGCGCGCGGTCGATTGTGCGCAAAACCCTGGACAGCGGTTTCCCCGGCGGCACCTACCAGCAGATTTTCTATGTGGCGGATGTGCAGGCCAGCGGCCCGGCGTTCAATGGCGAACTGCATGTGGACCTCGATGAAGCGGACTTCCTCGCCGTGTTTCCATTGGCCAGCGAAGGCCACGCGCGGCTGATCGGCACCGTGCGTGATGAGCGGGCCGAGCACGCTGAAACCCTGAAATTCGAAGACGTCAGCAGCCGGGCTATCGAGCATTTGAAAGTGCAGGTCGAACAGGTCAACTGGTTCTCGACCTACCGCGTGCATCACCGGGTGGCGGAGTTCTTTCGCAGCGGTCGTGCGTTTTTGCTCGGCGACGCGGCCCATGTCCACAGTCCGGCGGGCGGCCAGGGCATGAACACCGGGATTGGCGACGCGATCAACCTGGCCTGGAAACTGGCCGCCGTGCTGACCGGCGCCGCCACCACCAAATTGCTCGACAGCTACGAAACCGAACGCATCGCCTTCGCCCGGCGCCTGGTGTCCACCACCGACCGGGTGTTCAGCTTCGTCACCGCCGAGGGCAAAGTCGCGGATCTGCTGCGCACGCGGCTGGCGCCGTTCCTGATTCCCAAACTGGCCACGTTCGGACCGGAGTTCCTGTTTCGCACCGTCTCGCAAATCACCCTCAACTATCGCGGCATGCCCCTGAGCGAAGGTGTGACCGGGCACGTCCACGGCGGCGACCGCCTGCCCTGGGCGCATGATGGCGAAGGTGATAACTACGAATCCCTGAAAAACCTGACCTGGCAGGTGCATGTGTACGGCGACACCAGCGACGAAATGATCGCCTGGTGCATCGAACATCATTTGCCCTTGCACGTATTCGACTGGCGGCCAGCGTTTGAGGCGGCGGGGTTGGCGCGTAACGGGTTTTATCTGTTGCGCCCGGATACCTACGTGGCGATTGCCGATAACAGCGCGGATCCGAAGGTGATCGCGCGGTATTTCCGGGATCACGGGATACGGATGTTTTTTGGCTGAAAAGCAAAAAATCGCAGCCTTCAGCAACTCCTACAGGGTGTACACCATCCCAATGTAGGCGCTGTCGAAGGCTGCGATCTTTTGATCTTGATCTTTATCAGATCCCAGCCAGGGCCAGGTCCATCGCAAAGTACGTAAAGATCAAATCCGCCCCGGCACGCTTGATCGCGCCGAGGCTTTCGCGCACGACGCGGTCTTCGTCGATGGCCCCGGCCTGAGCAGCAAACTTGATCATCGCGTACTCGCCACTGACCTGATACGCCGACAACGGCAACCGCGAAACCTCGCGGATGTCGCGGATGATGTCCAGGTACGCGCCGGCCGGTTTGACCATCAGCGCGTCGGCGCCTTCCTGTTCGTCCAGCAGCGATTCGCGCACGGCTTCGCGGCGGTTCATCGGGTTCATCTGGTAGCTTTTGCGGTCGCCTTTCAAGGCGCTGCCGCCGGCTTCGCGGAACGGGCCGTAGAGCGCCGAGGCGAATTTGGTCGAGTAGGCCATGATCGCGGTCTGAGTAAAACCGGCGGCATCGAGCGCCCGGCGAATCGCCTGGACCTGGCCGTCCATGGCCGCCGACGGGGCGATCACGTCAGCCCCGGCACGGGCGGCGGCCACGGCTTGTTTGCCGAGGTTGATCAGGGTCTGGTCGTTGTCGACTTCGTGGTTGTGCACCACGCCGCAGTGGCCGTGATCGGTGTACTCGCAGAAGCAGGTGTCGGACATCACGATCATCTCCGGCACCGCGTCCTTGGCGATCCGCGACATGCGCGAAACCAGGCCGTTGTCGTTCCAGGTGTCGCTGCCGCTGCTGTCCAGGTGATGGGACACGCCGAAGGTCATCACTGACTTGATCCCGGCACGGGCATAACGCTCGATCTCGCCGGCCAGTTTCGACTCGGGAATGCGCATCACGCCGGGCATGCTCTTGATCGGTACGAAGTCGTCGATTTCTTCTTCGACGAAAATCGGCAGCACCAGGTCGTTCAGGCTGAACTCGGTTTCCTGGAACAGGCTGCGCAGGCTCGCATTACGGCGCAAACGGCGTGGACGTGCTTCGGGGAACTGGCTGGACATGGATTTTCCTGAGACAAAAGTCGTAGGGGGCGAAGCTTATGCCCTGTGCGGCGCAGGATACAAACATCAGGTGAGGAACAAACCTTTACCGGGTTGGCAACAATGCCTCTTGTGCTGGTCACAAAATCAGGGACACCACCAAACAAATGTGGAAGCGGGCTTTTGTGGCGAGGGAGCTTGCTCCCGCTCGGCTGCGAAGCAGTCGCAAAGCTTTTGGGGTCGCTTCGCAACCCAGCGGGAGCAAGCTCCCTCGCCACAAAAGCCCGTTCCCACAGGGTATTGGGTTTATCCCGAAGATCAGCTACAGCGTCAGGGTGCCGTCGATACAGGTCACCACGGCGCCGCCGATCCAGATCTCGTCACCGACCTGATCCACCTGAATCCGCCCGGCGCGGCCCATGGTCAAGCCTTGGCTGACCACGTAGGACGCCGGTGCCAGCCCTTCGCTGAGCAGCCATTGGGCGATCCCGGCGTTGAGGCTGCCGGTGGCCGGGTCTTCCGGCATGCCGTCGCCGGAGATGAACGCGCGCGCTTCGAACTGCGCCTCTTCGCCATCGCGCTCGGGGTGCCACGGTGCGATCACGCCAACGGCCAGGCCGAGCATGTGCGCATGATCCGGTTGCAAATCCAGCACCTGCTGCCGATCCGCGACCATCACCGCCAGCCACCCGGCCCCGTTATCGACCCATTGCGCCCGCACAATTGCCCCCGCCGCCAACCCCAGCCCGAGCCGGACCCGCTCCACCACCTCGGCCTCGACCGGACCGGTCTTGAGCAGCGGTGGCGCCAGAAACGCCAGCTCCGTACCTTGCCGACGCACCCGCACCAGCCCGACGCCGCACTCCTGAATGATCTCCTCACCCTTGGGCACGCCACCGGCCTCAAGCCAGGCGTGACAGGTGCCCAAGGTCGGATGCCCGGCGAATGGCAGCTCTTGCAGGGTGGTGAAGATCCGCACCCGATAGTCGGCCCGGGGGTCCCGAGGCTGGAGCACGAACGTGGTTTCGCTGAGATTGGTCCAGCTCGCGAACGCCGCCAGGCGTTCATCGCTGAGTTCGTCAGCGCCGAACACCACGGCCAGCGGGTTGCCTTTGAGCGGTGTACGGCTGAAGACATCGACTTGCTTGAAGGGAAATGAACGCATGACCTTCCTTGGCTCTAAAAACTACTTGGGAATTTCCAGACCGCGCATGACCGCCGGGCGCGCCAGGAAGCGCTCCAGCACCCGCGTGATGTTCGGGAAGTTCTTGATACCCACCAGATCCCCGGCCTCATAGAAGCCGATCAGGTTGCGTATCCACGGAAACGTCGCGATGTCGGCGATGGTGTAGCGCTCGCCCATGATCCAGTCGCGTCCTTGCAAGCGTTGGTCGAGCACGTTGAGCAGGCGCTTGCTTTCTTCGACGTAGCGCTCAAGGGGCCGTTTGTCTTCGTAGTCCTTGCCACCGAATTTGTTGAAGAAACCGACCTGGCCGAAGATCGGCCCGATACCGCCCATCTGAAACATCAACCACTGGATCGTCTCGTAGCGCGCCGCCGATTCCTGGGCCAGCAACTGGCCACTTTTGTCGGCGAGGTAGATCAGGATCGCCCCGGACTCGAACAACGGCAGTGGCTGATCCCCTGGGCCGTGGGGGTCGATGATCGCCGGGATCTTGTTGTTGGGGTTCAACGACATGAACGCCGGCGACAACTGATCATTGGTTTCGAAGCCCACACGATGCGGCTCGTACGGCAGACCGATCTCTTCCAGCATGATCGAAACCTTGACGCCGTTGGGGGTCGGCAAGGAGTAGAGCTGAATCCACTCGGGGTATTGGGCCGGCCATTTTTGGTGGATCGGGAACGCAGAGAGATCGGTCATGGGGTGATCCGCGCAGACATTGGAGCGCTGATCATAATGGAGGACCGGCCGATGCGGCATACGCAATCGTGCCGGCGTCCATAAATCCGCAACATCCTGTCGATAACCTTCGGCCAACCCAGCGAAGGTTGCGGCTAAAGTGCTGCGAACCCGCCGTCATCGAACCAATGGGCTTCAGAGGACTCTGAACATTGCCTTTTACGAAACGGACCGGCTTAACGACATGGAAAACACCCGCTGCTGGGAGCGCGCGGTGTAAAGGTTTGTCAGCCTTAATCGAATGCGCTGAAGATCCCTTTATTCAATGATGAACCTTTCGAAATTTGTCCAACGCTTCAAACGTCGCGCGTATGTCTTTCTGCCCTCGTTATTGGCGGCCAGCGCGCTGTTCCTGTCGCTTGAATCCAGCGAAAGCCGCGCCCAACCGGCAGACGGCACCCAGACGCTGGTATTCCTGCGCCACGCCGAAAAACCCGACGGCGGCCTGGGCCAGCTCAATTGCCAGGGTTTGAACCGGGCGATCAACCTGTCCACCCTGCTCCCGGAAAAATTCGGCAAGGCCGATTACGTGTTTGCCGCCAACCCGACACGCAATGTCGAGGAAGGCGAACTGGACAATTCCTACAGCTACATTCGTCCGCTGATGACCATCAGCCCCAGCGCCATCAAGCTCGGCCTGCCGGTGAACATCGAATACTCGGCCAACGACACCAGTGATCTGGCGGACGAATTGCTGCACGACAAGTATCACAACTCGATCATCTACACCGCCTGGTCCCACGGCTACCTGCCGGAGTTGATCAACAAGGTTGCCGGCGACGCGGTGGGCAAGAAACAGAACATCACCGACGACTGGGAGTCCAGTGACTACGATTCGCTGTACGTGCTGACCCTGACCTGGCACAACGGCAAGGCCAGCCTGGTCAGCCACACCTATAAACAAGGGCTGGATAACGGCTCGCAGAACTGTCCTACATAACAGGTCCCACAGGTCCCACGCACTGTCGGGGCCACACGTACGAAGGCGCTGGGCTATCATGAACCCATCTCTCCTTTGTCCGGAACCTCGCCATGTCGCTCTCATCCACAGCCGTCCCCGCCCGGGGCTGGTCGTTCTGGTGGAAACCCGCCCTGTTCCTGCTGGTCGCCTGCGTCGGTCTCTACTACGTCAAGTGGTCGCCCTACTACCTCAAGGCCTTCGTCGCCGCTGACAACCACAGCATCGGCGCCTCGATCATCAATGACCAACTGTCCGATCCCCTGAGCGCCGCCCTGGCCTACGCCAAGGTGTATTTCCTGGCGATCTGGAAAGCGGCCGTCCTGGCGGTGATCCTCGGTTCCCTGCTGCAAGTGTTGATTCCCCGCGACTGGCTGCTGCGCCTGTTCGGTCGCGCCGGGTTTGCCTCGACCCTGCGCGGTGGCCTGTTCGCCCTGCCCGGCATGATGTGTTCGTGCTGCGCCGCCCCGGTGGCCGCCGGCATGCGTCGGCAAAACGTCTCGGTGGGTGCGGCGCTGGCCTTCTGGATCGGCAACCCGGTGCTCAACCCCGCCACGCTGGTGTTCATGGGCTTCGTGCTCGGCTGGGGGTTCACGGCGTTGCGCCTGGTGGCGGGCATCGTGCTGGTGTTCGGTGTGTCGCTGGTGGCCCAGCGGATCGCCGGCCCAGAGACCTTGCCTGAAGCCGCCGTCGAGGCCGTGGTCGATGCCAGCGAAACCAATACGCAACCGTTCCTGACCCGCTGGGGCCGGACGATCTGGCAATTGTTCTGGAGCACCATTCCGATCTACATCCTGGCGGTGCTGGTGCTGGGCGCGGTACGGGTCTGGGTGTTTCCGCACATCGATGGCGCCATGGCCAACAGCCTGCTGTGGCTGGTGCCGCTGGCGATCATCGGTACGCTGTTCGTGATTCCGACTGCCGCCGAAATCCCGATCGTGCAAACCATGATGACCCTGGGCATGGGCACCGCCCCGGCGGTCGCGCTGCTGATGACCCTGCCGAGCATCAGCCTGCCGTCGCTGCTGATGCTGCGCAAGGATTTCGATACGCGGGTATTGGTCAGCGTGGCACTGATGACCATGGGGATCGGGGTGATCAGCGGGTTGATTGGGGCGGCATTGCTTTAGGGCAGTTGGCGTCTGTGAGGACGCCTTCGCGGGCAAGCCTTGCTCCTACAGGTTTTGCGTCGGTCACATGATTCGGCACGACGCATGACCTGTAGGAGCATGGCTTGCCCGCGATGAGGCCGGCAAAAACACCCTCAAACCCGCTGACTGCAGCGCTCGCGCAGATACTCAAACACCGCCCCCCGCTCCCCGGCAAACTCAATGCGCGCGCCTTTCTTCTCGCGCTGGAACGCATACATCGGGTCGTAATACTCGCTCAACAATCCCTCGATCCAGCCCCGGTGCAAGTCCACCGCGCCACTGCGCGCCTGCTCGGCCAAGGCGTCTTCCATCAACAGCAACATCCGCCGATGACGCTCCCCGCCCAGGCGTTTCTGGACGTTGTTCAGGCTTTCCAGCAAGCGCTCGGAAAACAGCCCGAAGCCTTCCTCGCCGTGCACGCCGATAAACTCGGCACACAGGTCCACCACGTAATCCCGCAGGATCCGCTCGACCCTCCCTTCCAGGCTGTCTTCCAGCCAGACCATCGGAAACTGCTGCATACCCTGGTACAACGGCAACGGCAAGGCACAACTGCCCACCGCGCGGCTCTCGTCTTCCAGTACGAATTGCTCGATGCCCCGGGCGCGCTTTTTCAGCAGGTCCACGGCCAGGCGGTTTTCAAAGTCGATGTTGGAGGGCTGGCCGGTGGCGCGTTTGCCGAAGCTCGACCCCCGGTGATTGGCGTAGCTTTCCAGGTCCAGGCCGTTGCTCAACTGCGTCAGCACTTCGGTTTTACCGGTGCCGGTCATGCCGCCGAGCAAGACGAAATCGCACTGGGCCACGGCTTGATCCGTGGTGTCCAGCAAGAAGCTGCGCATGGCTTTGTAGCCACCGCCGACCCGCGGATAGTCGATGCCTGCCTCGTCCTTGAGCCACTGCTGGACGATCTGCGAGCGCAAGCCGCCGCGAAAACAATACAAATACCCGTCAGGATGAGCCCGGGCAAAATCGGCCCAGGCCTGGATGCGCTCGGCCTTGACCGGACCGGACACCAACTGATGCCCCAACGTGATGGCCGCTTGTTGGCCGTGTTGCTTGTAGCACGTGCCGATCCGTTGCCGCTCGTGGTCGTTCATCAGCGGCAGGTTGATCACGCCGGGGAACGAGCCCTTGAGGAACTCGACCGGCGCGCGCGCATCCATCATCGGCCGGTCGTTGAGAAAGAGGTCGCGGTAATCGGTGTAGTCGATAGACATCAAAACACCTCGACCGCGTTGGTCTGTCGCTCAACCAGTTCACCGATCGGCTCAAGGTTCAGGCCCAGCTCGGCGGCGACGGCGAGGAACTGTTCGTTACCCTCAGGCGTGACCGCAATCAACAGGCCACCGCTGGTTTGCGGATCGCACAGCACGCGTTTGTGCAGTTCCTGCAAGCGCCCGAGTTTGCTGGCGTAGCTGTCGAAGTTGCGCAAGGTGCCGCCGGGCACACAGCCCTGTTCGAGGTAATACTCGACGCCCGCCAGGCGCGGCACGCGGTCGTATTCGATGCGCGCGGTGAGCTGGCTGCCATCGGCCATTTCCACCAGGTGCCCCAGCAAGCCGAAACCGGTGACGTCGGTCATCGCGGTGACGCCGTCGAGTTTGCCGAAGCGGCTGCCGGGTTTGTTCAGGGTGCACATCCAGTCGCGGGCCAAGCCGATATCGGCGTGGCGCAACTTGCCCTTCTTCTCGGCGGTGGTGAGGATGCCGATGCCCAGGGGTTTGGTCAGGTACAGCAGGCAGCCGGCCGTGGCGGTGTCGTTGCGTTTCATGTGGCGCTTTTGCACCAGCCCGGTGACGGCCAGGCCGAAGATCGGTTCCGGGGCGTCGATGGAATGCCCGCCGGCCAGGGGAATGCCCGCCTCGTCGCAGATCGAACGGCCGCCGCGAATCACTTCCCGGGCGATTTCCGGGGCCAGCACATTGACCGGCCAGCCCAGGATCGCAATCGCCATCAACGGATCGCCGCCCATGGCGTAGATGTCGCTGATCGCATTGGTGGCGGCGATGCGGCCGAAGTCGAACGGATCATCGACAATCGGCATGAAGAAGTCGGTGGTCGAGACCACGCCGCGCTCGTCGTCGATGGCATACACCGCCGCGTCATCGCGCGAGGCATTGCCGACCCAGAGCTTGGGGTCGAGGTTCTGCGCGCCGCTGCCGGCCAGGATCACTTCCAGGACTTGCGGTGAGATTTTGCAACCGCATCCTGCGCCGTGGCTGTATTGGGTCAGGCGAATCGGCTCGCTCATGGGGGTGCACCTCGTGGGATCAATGCGGGCGATTCTAGCAGAGCGCGGAGTGCCACCCATTAACGGTGGCGAAGGGGCTTGCCCCCGTTCGGCCGCGCAGCAGTCGTGAAACCAGTACAGGCGGTATGTCTGAATAAATGGCGTTTCTGGTTTTAGGGTCGCGTCGCAACCCAACGGGGGCAAGCCCCCTCGCCACAAAAAACCACATATCGCGGAAAAAAAACCGCCCCGGCGCCGCTGAGGTTGACGATCTGGTTCTGCAACTTGGCACCGGCCAGGCCATTGCGGCTCAAGGCCGAAGCCACGCCACGCTGATTGCCGGTCGCCGCGACGTCGGCGAAGGAAGCCTGGTTGCGACTGACGGTCAGATCCACTTCCTTGGCGCGGTAGATCAGCGCGGTATCGAGGAACGCGGTATCCGGCAGATCGGCAGCGCTGAACGCATGATCGCCCTCTAACAGCAGCGATCCGGCGCCTTGCTTGACCACATCATCGGTACCGCTAAGCACGCCGTTGAAGAACCCGTTGCCGGTCTGGGCAAACATCCCCCGCGCATTGTTGAGGATGCGACCCTGCAAGCTGGTGGTGTTACCGACCAACGTACCGCCGCTGACGGTGGTGCCGCCGCTGTAGGTGTTGGCGCCACTGAGAACCAGAACGCCGGAATCTCGTTAGCTGATCGAGAGGACAGAAAAAACCCCGATTTCTTCGAGTTTTCATGGAATTGAAACAATTGGTATGAGATGTGCAAACGTTTGCGAGTCGCCGATAACGGCATTTTCGCTACCTAACCGCGCAAGCCCGAAAAACCGGGCCTTCGATCCGCACGAAAAGGGACTTTTATGCATCGCACGTCCAGCCGCGTGACTTGCTCGCGCTCGTTTGCTGTTTCCTTGCTACTGGCCAGCGTTACAGGACTACTCAGCAGCACCGTTTTGGCGCAACCCGTCCTCCCCGAAGAGTCAGCCCAGGGCGAAGCGCTTAGCCCGGAAGCCAACCCGCCGAAAAAAGGCGCGTACCTGTCGGACTGGTTCAACCAGGACCTGACGGTCATCGGCAGCAAGGACATCAGCTTCGGCCCGCAACCTTCTGACGATGTGTACCTGGAGTACGAGTACTTCGGGCGCAAGGGGCCGTTTGAGCTGTATGGCTACGTCGACATCCCGAAGATTTTCGACATCGGCAACAGCCACGACAAAGGCGCGTGGGACCACGGCTCGCCGCTGTTCATGGAGCATGAACCGCGGATCTCCATCGATTACCTGGCCGGCCGCAGCCTGGCCGTCGGGCCGTTCAAGGAATGGTATGTGGCGTTTGACTGGATCTACGACCACGGCAGCAACACCCGCAATCGCGCCAACACCTTGTACAGCGGCCTGGGCACCGACATCGACACCCACTCGAGGGTCAACCTGTCGGCGAACTTCTACGGTCGCTACCAGTGGGAAAACTACGGGGCGAGCAACGAATATTCCTGGGACGGCTACCGCGCCCAACTGAAATACATCGTGCCCATCAGCAGCTTCAGCAATGGAGCGTCGCTGACCTACATCGGCTTCACCAACTTCGACTTCGGCTCGGACCTGCACAAGGACAACCCGGCCCGCACCGCCAACGCCACCGTGGCCACCAACGTGTTGCTGTACTCGTTCACCCACCTGCGTTTCACCCTGGTCGGCCGTTACTTCCACAACGGCGGCAACTGGGAGGATGGCAGCGAGTTGAATTTCGGCGATGGGGACTTCAAGGCCCGTTCCAACGGCTGGGGTTACTACGCCGGCATCGGTTATCAGTTTTAAGCGGCAAGTTTCAAGCGACAAGCTGCAAGCGGTTTGTCATGCGTTCAGTCATGGAGATTTTTTATGCACGCAATTACTCGTCTTTCCCTGTCCGTTGGCTTGGCCTGCGGCACCCTGCTTTCTTCTGCTGTTTGGGCCGCCGAAGCACCGATCCAGCCGAAAGTGATGCTGATCACCATGTTCGCCCCCGAGGCGCAGCACTGGATCGAGCGCCTGGAACTCAAGCAGGAAATCCGCGTGCCGGGGCTGTCCGCCGAGTACCCGACGATTCGCTGCAACGCGCAGCAGGTGTGCTTGATGGTTACCGGCATGGGCCAGACCAACGCCGCGGCATCGACGTTGGCCCTGGCGCTGTCTTCGAAATTCGACCTGCGCAAAAGCTACTTCCTGATCGCCGGGATTGCCGGCATCAGCCCCAAGCACGGGACCATCGGTACCGCCGCGTGGGCGCATTACCTGGTGGAGTTCGGCACCCAGTGGGAGATCGATTCCCGGGATGCGCCAAAAGACTGGCCGACCGGTTACATCGGCATCAACACCAAGGGCCCGAACGAAAAACCGCCGCTGGACTACAAGACCGAAGTCTTCGAGCTCAATCCGAAGTTGCAGGCCAAGGCGTTTGCCCTGTCTCATAAAGTCGAGCTGGCGGAGAGCAAGGAGTCGGCGGCGTGGCGTTTGAAGTACCCGTCGGCCCCGGCCAATCTGGCGCCGGTAGTCACGAAGTGCGATACCGCGGCGGGCAATACCTGGTTCTCCGGCACGCGTTTGAGCGAACGCGCCGAGGTCTGGACCAAGCTGCTGACGGATAACAAAGGCGAGTACTGCACGACCCAGCAGGAAGACAATTCCACCTACGAAGCCCTGCTGCGGGCCAGCCGTGAGGGGTTGGTGGATGTGCAGCGCCTGGCGGTGGTGCGCGCCGGTTCCGACTTCGACCGCCCGGCGCCGGGGCAGAGTGAAGTGGATAACTTGCTTAAGTACGCGGACCAGGGCGGGTTTGTGCCGGCGCTGGAAAATCTCTATCGCACCGGGAATCCGTTGGTGCAGGAGATTTTGAAGAATTGGTCGGCTTGGGAGAAAGGGGTGCCTGAGGCTTGAGTCCGGCTTGAGTCCGGCTTGAGTCCGGCTTGAGGACGCCTTCGCGGGCAAGCCTCGCTCCTACATGGGTTACGTGATCCCTGTAGGCGCGAGGCTTGCCCGCGAAGGCGCCACACCATTCAACACATCTATCGGCTATGGCAACAAAATCACCTTGTCGCCACCGCCCGCATTCACCTCGGCATAACGCTCCAATCCCTGCGCCAATGGCGACTCAACCAACCCCTGGGGCAACGGCAACAGATCCTGATCGAAGAACTGGCCAAACTGATCCAGCATCGCGGCACAGGCTTGAACGCCGTACAGCAGCGAATTGATCCCCACCACCGAGCCGCCCTTGCGATACAACGCCAGCGCCGGCAATTGCACGTGACCGTCCACCGGCGCGGCGATGATCGCAATGCGGCCGAACGGCGCCAGTGCCGCAACCGAGGCCGGCAGCCAGAAACCGGTGGTGTCGAAGATCACATCGGCGCCGCCGGCATACACGGCATTCACCTGGGCGCCGAGGTCTTCGGGCTTGTCCAGTTGCAGGGTCTGATAACCCTGGGCCTGCAACTCCTTGACCTGCTCGACCCGCCGCGCCGCCGCCAGCACTTGTGCACCGCGCACCTTGGCCAGCGCCAGCGCCGCATTGCCCACCGCCCCGCCACCGATCACCAGCAAGCGCGTACCGGACGTCACCAGGCTGCGTTCCAGTGCATCCCACGCCGTGGTGTAGGGCACGCCGAGGCTGGCGGCCTGGGCGAAACTCAGGTGCGTCGGTTTCAGTGCCACGCCGTTGGCCGGCAACTTGACGAATTGCGCATGGGAGCCGTCGGCGAAAAAGCCCAATTCACGGCCGGTGCCCCAGACTTCCTGGCCGATCAATGCCTGCGGGCCTTGTACCACCACCCCGGCGAAATCCCGACCGGGAATCCGTGGCAACGTGGTGTAGGGAAAACGCCCGAGCACGTTCTTCACATCGCTGGGGTTCAGGCCGGCAGCCTTGATCTGCACCAGCACTTCACCATCGCCGGCCACGGGGGTGGGGACCTCGACGTAGCGCAGGGCCGAGAGGTCGCCGGTTTTGTCGAATTGCAAAGCTTTCATGGGGACACGTCCATTGAAGGGTTGAAGGGTTTCAAGCGAACCAGCCGGCGATCAACTGCCGGCCCATGGGCCACAACTGCTCGCCGGCGAGCATGCCCAGCAGCCCCACCAGCGCGATGGCCGGGGGTGCCGGCGAGCGAAAATCCAGCGCGCCGTAGAGCAGACCGACGCCCAGGCCGATGGCCAGTGAGATGAGGTAGTTCATGGTGGACTCCGTGGCACAGGGGGTATGTGCAGAGTCTAGGGAAAGGCTGCGAAACCAATCGGCCAAGGGCTTCTGAATATCGGCCAAAACGCGGGCAAGCCAACGCCCCTGTAGGAGCATGGCTTGCCCGCGATGGCGGCGGCACATTCAGCATTGATGTGACTGACACACCGCCATCGCGAGCAAGCTTTGCTCCTACAGGGATCGGGTTCTGATTTGTGAAAGAGCATGGCTTGCCCGCAATGGCGTCCTTGAAATCGCCATCGCGGGCAAGCCATGCTCCTACAGGGTGGGTGTTACTCCGTCAGGAATTGCGAAGGTGCAACGCCCAGTTCCCGGCGGAACATGTCGCTAAAGCTGCTCGGCGAGTACCCCAGTTTCCGGGCGATGGCACTGATCGACACCCCCTGGATCAACTCGGCCACCGCCGTCGCCAATTGCACCTGGCGCCGCCATTCGGCGAAGCCCATGCCCAAGCCGTCCTTGAACAGTCGCGCCAGGGTGCGCACGCTGGCCCCGGTGTTTTCGGCGTGTTGTTCGAACGCGATGTCCAGGGACGGCGCGGCCATGACCGCCTGGCACAGGTTCAACAAACGTCGATCAGAATCGTCCGGCAACGGGATTTTCAACAGCGAGCGTTTGGCCCGCTTGAGTTCCAGCAGGGCCAGGCCGACCAGCGCCTCGTAGTATTCAGGCGCACCGTCGTCGCCCTGCTCCACCAGCCCGATAATCAACTCACGCAGCAGCCCGCCGACCTCGATCACCTGCACGCTGTCATCCAGGGTCGCCGCCAGCGTCGGTCGCAGGTAGATGTTGCGCATCTGCAAGTCCGACACCACCCGAATCCCGTGGGGCACGCCCGGCGGCAGCCACACCGCCCGTTGCGGCGGAACCACCAGGGCTTCGTGCGGCGTTTCGACCCACATCACCCCGCTCATCGCATACAACAACTGGCCCCAGACATGCTCATGGGGCTCAATGAACAAGCCGCGCGGGTAGGTCCGCGCCAGCGGTTGCACGGGCACATCGGTGTCAGTCAGGTCAGGCGGTGCGGCGAGGGCCATGGGCAGCGTTCATTGGGGTTGGCGGAAGTCGCCATGGTAACGAGGCGTCTGGCGCGCCGCCAGTGACACCGCCGTCTGACAATCCGAGTGAATTTTCCGCGCCGCCCGCGATCCCTCTATTACCACAGGGAGGAATACGGGCTTTATGAACAACGCAAAACTCTTCGTCATTGAATACACCCTTCATGGCGTCCCCAAGTCTTTCATTATCCGCCAGGACAAGATGGACAACGCGGAGGCTTGGCATTGGGCAAGTTGCGACGCCGGGGTCGGGCGAATACCACGATTCGGTCGTGAAAAAGTACAAAAAACCAGCAAACCGCTGGCGGAGAAATTCGGCGTCGAGAACGTCAAGTGGCGACCGGCGAGCTAATTTTCATAGGGAGGACAAGGAACGTCTGAAGCAAAAAATGGAGCCCAGTGGCTCCATTTTTTTTGCGACGAAGCGTCAGCCGTGGGCGCATTTGCAGCCCTTGCCGGTACATTCTTCACCGCCGGCGTGGTGCTTGGCGCAGGCTTCGCAGCAATAATGCTTGCCGTGGCGCGCAATGGGATGTTGGCCCAGTTTGCAGGAGCATTTGGGGCAGTCGCAGGTACTTTCGCTGTCGATCATGGGACGGACTCCAGGGTTGTGGTCGTCCAGTGCGACGGGGCCGCACCGTATTAACCAGTGTAGGAGTTGACCGCCGTTATGCCTGGCGAGTGCTGCTGCGATACATGAACACCAACGCCAACGCCAGGCACACCATCGCCAGGACCCGGCTGCCGGACAACTCAATCGCCGGGTTGCCGAGCCAGCCGAAGTTATCGATCAGCATGCCCATGCCCAGTTGCCCGACGATCACCGCCACGGTCGCCACCGCCGTCCCGACTCGCGGCACCGCGCCGACCATGACCATCATGTACACCACGCCGAACAGCGCGCCGCTGAGCTGCCATTTCGGCACGTCCAGCAGGCTCACGGCATGGGCCGGTTCGAAAAACAGGATCAGCAACCCGGTGACAATCGCGCCGACCACAAAGGTCAGCAAACTGCTGCGCAACACGCCGACGGTTTCCCCCAGGCGCCCGTTGATCGCCGCCTGGACACTCAACACCGCGCCAGCCGCCACGACCACCGCCAACAAAATAATCAGATTCATCATCAACCCCTTGCGATCAAAACGAGTGCCGCGACGATCAGCAGCAAAGCGAGCCAGCGTTCACCGTTGACCTTTTTGCGTGTCGCACCGAACCAGCCGAAGTGGTCGATGAGCACGCTTTTACCGACCTGGCCGGAGAGGATCGCGATCATGGTCATGGCGATGCCGATCGAGGGCGTGGCCAGGGTCAGCACCACCACGTAGATCGGCCCGAGAAAACCGCCGATCAACTGCCAGCGCGGCAATTCACTCAGCGCCGGCCCTTGCTGCGGGCCGCTGAACAACAACAGCAGAAACAGAATCGCCGAGCCGACGCCGAAAATGCTCAGGGTTGCCCACAGGTGCCCGACCTGAACCCCGAGCGGCCCGAGCAAACCGGCCTCCACGGACAGGCCCATGCCGGCCAGGATGACCAGGGGCAAAAGCAACAGCCGCAGCCCGGGTTTGGTGGTTGGCGCTGTAGCAACGCCGATGTCATCGATTGAAGAAGATTGCATAAGAAAAACCTGCGAGTTTTCAGTTAAGACGCGGTCCATGTGGGAACGGGCATTTGTGGCGAGGGGGCTTGCCCCCGTTGGACTGCGCAGCAGGCCTGATTTTTAAGGACCGCTTCGCGCTCCAACGGGGGCAAGCCCCCTCGCCACAAAAGCTCACTTCCACAGGATCCGCGGCGTTAGAAGTGGCGCGCATTATCGGCTGGCGATCCTTTGCGATAAATGGGAGCATCCAGACAACACTTTTGCGCAACTCGCACAGCAGGAATAACCATGCACGGCCTCAACGAGCTGGGATTCAAGGCACTTCGGCTATTTGTCGCGGTGCTCGACCACGGCAGTTTTTCCGAAGTCGCCCGCCGCGAAGGCCTGGCGCCCTCTTCGATTTCCCGGCAGATCCAGTTGATGGAACAGGCGCTGAACCAGCAATTGCTTTACCGCCACACCCGCGCGGTCACACCGACGGAAGCCGGACGCATGCTCGGCCATCACGCGCGGCTGGTGCTGGTGCAACTGGAAGAGGCCGAGCAGGCGTTGCAGGAACAGCAAAGCGAACCCAGCGGCCTGGTGCGGATCAATGCGCCCGTGGTGTTTGGCCAGCGGCATCTGACGCCGTGGCTGGGGCAACTCTGCGAGCGTTACCCGAAGCTGCAACTGGATATCCAGCAGACCGACAGCTATGTCGACCCGTTGCAGGAAGGTGCTGACCTGCTGTTTCGCATCGGCCCGCTGCACGATTCGAGCATGCAGGCGCGGATCCTCGCCCCCCATCGCTTTCAAGTGGCCGCCAGCCCCGCGTATTTAGAACGCCATGGCATCCCGCAACACCCCGAAGACCTCGCCGCTCATCAATGCCTGGCCTACAAAGGCGTGACCGGGCAGCAGCGCTGGTTCTTTCGTCAGGGTCAGCAGGACTGGACGCCTTACACGGTGCGAGGTCCGATTACCGGCAACCACGCCGACACCCTGACCCAAGCCGCCGAACAGGGGCTGGGGCTGGTGATGTTTCCGTCGTGGCTGATTGGCGAAGCGGTGCGTGCGGGGACGCTGGTGCCGGTGCTGAAGGACTATCAGGTGTCCAACAGCCTTGAGCCGCAGCAGATTGCGGTGCTGTGGCCGGGGAGCCGACGGTTGTCGGTGAAGGTCAGGACGGTGATCGATTTTTATGTAGAGTGTTTTGGGGTGGTGCCCTACTGGGACAGACCCTGACAACAATGCAAATTGCTTTCTGTAGGAGCCAGGCTTGCCGGCGAAGGCGCCCTCAAGTACGCCTTCGCGAGCAAGCTTTGCTCCTACAGTCGGTGGTCGCACAATCTGCTCTTGTAGGAGCATGGCTTGCCCGCGATGAGGGATTCAGATGCGGAACTGGCCCACCAATTTACCGAGGCGCTGACCCAGGTCTGCCAGGCTGCGCGAGGTCTGCGCCCCGAGCTGGGTTTCATCCGCCACGCTGTCCACCGCCACCGCGATCTGATGCACGCTGCGGTTGATCTCTTCCGCCACGGCCGTCTGTTCTTCGGCGGCGCTGGCGATCTGGGCGTTCATCGAGTTGATGGTGCCGATCAACTGCGCCATGGTGTCCAGGGAGGCACCCGCCTCATTGGCCTGGGCCGAAGTGCCGTCACCGGCCTCGCTGGAACGGCGCATCGCTTCCACGGCTGACTGAGTTCCCGCCTGCAAGCGATCGATCATGCCCTGGATTTCCTGGGTACTGATCTGTGTGCGACTGGCCAGCGCCCGCACTTCGTCCGCCACCACCGCAAAACCACGCCCGGCCTCACCGGCGCGGGCGGCTTCGATGGCGGCGTTGAGGGCCAGCAGGTTGGTCTGCTCGGCAATCGAGCGGATCACCCCGAGCACGCTGACAATCGACGACACGTCTTTTTGCAGGCTGTCGAGGGACACGCCGCTGGTGCGGATGTCATCGACCAACGCATGAATCTTCACGATGCTGCCGGCCACCACACGCTTGGCGGCCTGGCCTTCAGCGTCGGTTTGCTGGGCAGCGACGGCGGCGTTTTGCGCGCTCTTGGCCACTTCCTGGGCGGCGGCGGACATTTCGTTGATCGCCGTGGCGACTTGATCGGTCTCGTGACGCTGACGCTCCATCGCCTGATCCGAGCGCTGGGCTTGATCGGACACCTGATTCACCAGCCCGGTCAGTTGCGAAGTCATTTCGGTGATTTGACGCACGAGGCCATGGATCTTGTCGACGAAGCGGTTGAACGAGCCGGCCAGTTGCCCGAGCTCGTCTTCGCTGGTGATGGTCAGGCGCCGGGTCAGGTCGCCCTCGCCCGCCGCGATGTCGTCGAGGTTGGCTTTCATCAGGTTCAGCGGCCGCAGAATCGCATTGGCCAGCAGCATCCCCGCCGCCGCGATCACCAACAACACGATGACCGCAATCCCGACGATGCTCAGCACCACGCCTTCCATCCGTTCGGTGACCTTGGCCTGCACCAGCGCCACCTGGGCTTCAATGCCATCGAGATTGACCGAGGTGCCGACCGCCATGTCCCACTTGGGCAGGTATTCGGTATAGCCGAGCTTGGGCACCAGCACCTGGCTGTTGCCGGGCAGCGGCGAGCTGTATTGCAGGTAGTGGGTGCCGTCCTTCGCGACTTTCACCAGGTCGCGGTTGACGTAGACACCGTTCGGGTCGCGGTTGTCCTTGAAGCTCTGGCCCACGCCTTCGGGGCTGTTGGCCTTGAACAGGCGCACGGTGTTGGAGTCGTAGCCGAAGAAGTAGCCGTCCTTGCCGTAGCTGATGCTCGACAGCAACTTGACCACTTGCGCCCGCGCGGCGTCATCGCCGGGGGCGGCGGCGTCGTAAAGGGGCTTGATCGCGGTCATGGCCACGGCGACGTAGCTTTGCAGGGTCGCCTTGGCGTCCTTGAGCAGGTTCTGACGGGTTTCCTCGACTTCCTTGCGCGCCTGTTCTTGCAGGATGAACAACGTGGTCAGGCTGATGACGAGGGCAAAGAGCAACACCGGGAGAACGGCAAGGGACAGGACTTTAGCCTTCAGGCTCATGCGCATGACGGTTCACTCTTTTGATTTTATTGGCGTGGTTAAAGGCTGTAACGGCAGGCCAGATCAAAAGTTGAATGCGGTCATGGTGGGAGCGAACTTTGTGGCGAGGGAGCTTGCTCCCGCTGGGGTGCGAAGCACCCCCAAAACCTGAGCTCGCAGTCTGTCAGGCACACCGCATATGAAAGATTGCGGCTGCTGCGCAACCGAGCGGGAGCAAGCTCCCTCGCCACAAAAAGCCCTGCCACAGGGGATCTCTGGTGATTAGAGGACCATCGCCGCCACCCAGCCAAACGCCAGCAGCGGCAGGTTGTAGTGCAGGAAGGTCGGAACCACGGTGTCCCAGATGTGGTGATGCTGACCGTCGATGTTCAGGCCGGAGGTCGGGCCCAGGGTCGAGTCCGAGGCCGGCGAACCGGTATCGCCCAACGCACCGGCGGTGCCGACGATGCACACGATCGCCATCGGGCTGAACCCCAATTGCACGCACAGCGGCACGAAAATCGCCGCCAGGATCGGCACGGTGGAGAACGACGAACCAATGCCGATGGTGACCATCAACCCGACCAGCAGCATCAGCAGCGCACCAATGGCCTTGCTGTGATCGATCCACGCCGCCGCGCTTTCCACCAGCGTGCGCACTTGCCCGGTGGCCTTGAGCACTTCGGCAAACCCGGACGCGGCGATCATGATGAAGCCGATCATCGCCATCATCTTCATGCCTTCGGTGAACAGGTCGTCGGTTTCACGCCACTTTACGATCCCCGAGGCCGAGAAAATCAGGAAACCCGCCAGGGCGCCGATGATCATCGAGTCCAGCAGCAACTGAATGATGAACGCCGCCGCAATCGCCAGACCGGCAATACAGAGCGTCAGCGGGTTGTAGGCCACGCTGACCTGCTCCACCTGCTCGATCTTCGCCAGGTCGTAGACGCGTTTTTTGCGGTAGCTGAAGAACACCGCCACCAACAGCCCGAACACCATGCCCATCGCCGGGATCGCCATGGCGTGCGTGACGTTGATCTGGCTGATGTCGACGCCGCTCTTGCTGACGTTGGCCAGCAGGATCTGGTTGAGGAAGATATTGCCGAAGCCCACCGGGAACACCATGTACGGCGTGATCAGGCCGAAGGTCATGACGCAGGCGATCAGGCGCCGGTCCAGTTGCAACTTGGTCAGCACATATAAAAGCGGCGGCACCAGCAACGGAATAAACGCGATATGTATCGGCAGAATGTTCTGCGAAGCGATGGCCACCACCCACAGCAAACCGATCAACAGCCACTTGACCTGCCGCCCGCCGCTGGCGTGTTGGCGGTCGACCATCAGCAGCGCCTTGTCCGCCAGGGCATGGGCCAGGCCGGACTTGGCAATCGCCACCGCAAAGGCACCGAGCAAGGCATAGGACAACGCCACCGTCGCCCCGCCGCCGAGGCCACTGTTGAAAGCTTTCAGTGTCGCGTCGATGCCCAGGCCACCGGTCAGGCCACCCACCAACGCGCCGACGATCAGCGCGATCACCACATGCACGCGGGACAGGCTGAGCACCAGCATGACGCCGACCGCGGCAATTACAGCATTAATCATCGTTACCTCAAGGCAAGCGGAATGAGCTCCGCCGGCAGTCTGCGAAGCGCCGCCAGCGAAATAAGGAATGGGTTTTATTAGAGGGCGCGCACTGTGAAGGAAGCAGCCGCAAGCTGCAAGTCTGAAGCTGCAAGCTTTTGTGTTTCTCGCTTGCCGCTTGCAGCTTGTCGCTCAAGAAAGCTGCTTTTGCGCCGTTACAGTGCAAAGTCTCAGATAAATATCGAATAAGGACGTCTCTCCATGTCGCTCAGACAACTCTCCATCCAATGGAAAATCACCCTGCTGGCCGGGCTGTGCCTGGCGGGTATCGTGACCCTGCTGGTGGGTCTTTCGCTGTATCGCATGGAGCACAGCTCCGCGCTGGTGAAGGCGTCGAGCATGGAGATGCTCACCGAATCCGCCCAGGCGCGGATCGAGTCCCAGGGTGAAAACCAGGCGCTGGGGATTCGCCAGCAGTTCATGGACGCCTATCAATATGGCCATGGCTTCTCGCGCCAGGTGCTGTTCCTGCGCGAGCAGGCCGAGAAGCGTTTTCTCGATGCCTTCGACCTGCGCGAAGACCTGACCCGCCAGGTCAAGTCGGCGCTGCAAGCCAACCCGGAACTGCTGGGCCTGTCCCTGGTGTTCGAAGCCAACGCGCTGGACGGCAAGGACGAACTGTTCGCCGGTCAGGCCGAGCTCGGCAGCAACGACAAGGGCCGCTTTGCCCTGTACTGGTCGCAGCCGACACCGGGCAAACTGACCTCGATGTCGCTGCCCGAAACCGACATGGCCGACACCAGCACCGGCCCCAGCGGCGAAGCGGCCAACGCCTGGTTCACCTGCCCGCGCGCCACGCTCAAGCCGTGCGTGATCGAACCCTACTTCTATGTGATCGACGGCCAGAACGTGCTGATGACCAGCATCGTGTTCCCGCTGATGGTCAACGGCAAAGTCATCGCCTCGTTGTCGGTGGACATCAACCTCAACAGCCTGCAAGCGGTCAGTCAGGGCGCGAGCAAAAAGCTCTATGACGGCCAGACCAGCGTCAGCATCCTCAGCCCGGTCGGCTTGCTCGCCGGTTACAGCCCGGACGCCAGCAAGCTCAGCCAGCGTCTGGACGCCGTGGACAAAATCAACGGCGCCGAGCTGATCCGGATGCTGGGCACCAGCAGCAAAACCACCAGCCTGCACAGCAACGAGCAGTTGAAAGTGCTGTCGCCGTTCCAGCCGATTCCGGGCGGCAAGTCGTGGGGCGTGTTGCTCGATGTGCCGGAGAAAGTCCTGGTCGGCCCGGCCGAAGCGCTGGAAAAACAGCTGGATGAAAGCAACCGCGCCGGCACCCTGGTCGAACTCGGCCTGGGCGTGCTCGCCGCGTTGATCGGCCTGTTGCTGGTGTGGTTGATGGCGCGCAGCGTGACCAAACCGATCCTCGGCGTGGCGCACATGCTCGAAGACATCGCCAGCGGCGAAGGTGATTTGACCCGGCGCCTGGCCTACGACAAGAAGGACGAACTGGGCCAGTTGGCCGGTTGGTTCAACCGTTTCCTCGACAAGCTGCAACCGATCATCGCCGAGGTGAAACGCTCGGTGCAGGACGCGCGCAGCACGGCGGATCAATCCTCCGCCATCGCCACCCAGACCAGCGCCGGCATGGAGCAGCAATACCGTCAGGTCGATCAGGTGGCCACCGCGTCCCACGAAATGAGCGCCACCGCCCAGGACGTCGCCCGCAGCGCGGCCCAGGCGGCGCATGCGGCGCGCGATGCCGATCAGGCGACCCGTCAGGGCTTGACCGTGATCGACCGCACCACCACCAGCATCGACAACCTCGCCGCCGACATGAGCGCGGCGATGGTGCAAGTCGAAGGCCTGGCGGCGAACAGCGAGAAGATCGGTTCGGTGCTGGAAGTGATTCGCGCCATCGCCGAGCAGACCAACCTGCTGGCCCTCAACGCCGCCATCGAGGCGGCCCGGGCCGGTGAAGCCGGTCGCGGTTTTGCCGTGGTCGCCGACGAAGTGCGCAACCTGGCGCGGCGTACCCAGGAATCGGTGGAAGAAACCCGTCAGGTGATCGAGCAGTTGCAGAGCGGTACCCAGGAGGTGGTCGGCTCGATGAACAACAGCCATCGCCAGGCCCAGAGCAGCGTCGAGCAAGTCAGCCAGGCCGTGACTGCCCTGCGCCAGATTGGTGATGCGGTGACGGTGATTACCGACATGAACCTGCAGATCGCCAGCGCCGCCGAGGAACAAAGCGCGGTGGCCGAGGAGATCAACAACAACGTGGCGACCATCCGCGATGTGACCGAATCGTTGTCGGGGCAGGCGAATGAATCGGCCAGAGTGAGTCAGTCGCTTAACAGCCTGGCCAACCAGCAGCAGAGTTTGATGGATCAGTTCCGGGTTTGACCTGAGGTAACTGATCGTTCCCACGCGACCCGTGGGAATGCAGCCCGGGACGCTCCGCGTCCCATTCAAACGCGGACGCGGAGCGTCCATTGAGGCATTCCCACGCAGAGCGTGGGAACGATAAAGCAGATCCGGGGTTTCAGGGGCCGAGTGGATATTTGCGCGAAGCTGATTATGCTTCTAAGGGCAATCTGACAACATCAGCCCCAGGGCCTGGGTGCGGCAACACGGGTATTTTGAGGTGCTCCGGCCTACAACAAGAGCAAGACGGAGAAGACCCATGGCCGTAATCGACAGCACAACCACGGGCACAGGCAGCGCGCCCCACCACGGCATCACCAAGGAGGAGCGCAAGGTTATCTTTGCCTCGTCCCTGGGCACTGCGTTCGAGTGGTACGACTTTTACCTCTACGGCTCCCTCGCCGCGATCATCGCCAAGCACTTCTTCGCGGGCGTCAACGAGACCACCTCCTTCATCTTCGCCCTGCTCGCCTTCGCCGCGGGTTTCGCCGTGCGGCCCTTCGGCGCGATTGTGTTCGGCCGCTTGGGCGACATGATCGGGCGCAAGCACACGTTCCTGATCACCATTGTCATCATGGGTGTCTCCACGGCCGTGGTGGGTTTCCTGCCTGGCTACGCGACCATTGGCGTCGCGGCACCGGTCATCCTCATTACCCTGCGCCTGCTGCAAGGCCTGGCGTTGGGCGGTGAGTACGGTGGCGCGGCAACCTACGTGGCCGAGCATGCGCCGAAGGGCAAACGCGGTTACTTCACGTCGTGGATTCAAACCACCGCGACCCTCGGCCTGTTCCTGTCGCTGCTGGTAATCCTCGCCTGCCGCACCGCCCTGGGCACCGAAGCCTTCGAGGCCTGGGGCTGGCGGATTCCATTCTTGCTGTCGATCCTGCTGCTGATCGTCTCGGTGTACATCCGTCTGCAACTCAGCGAGTCGCCGGTGTTCCTGAAGATGAAAGCCGAAGGTAAATCCTCCAAGGCACCGCTGACCGAGTCCTTCGCCCGCTGGGAGAACCTGAAAATCGTGATCATGGCCCTGCTCGGCGGCACCGCCGGCCAGGCGGTCGTGTGGTACACCGGGCAGTTCTATGCGCTGTTCTTCCTGCTGCAAACCCTGAAGATCGACCCGCAGACCGCCAACCTGCTGATCGCCGGCTCACTGCTGATCGGCACGCCGTTCTTCGTCATCTTCGGCAGCCTGTCCGACCGTATCGGACGCAAGGGCATCATCATGGCCGGCTGCATCCTCGCGGCCGTGACCTACTTCCCGATCTTCCATGCGCTGACCCAGTACGGTAACCCCGACGTGTTCATCGCCCAGGAGAAGAACCCGGTGACGGTGATCGCCGATCCCGATCAGTGCTCGTTCCAGTTCGACCCGGTGGGCAAGGCCAAATTCACCAGTTCCTGCGACCTGGCCAAGACCCTGCTGGCGAAGCGAGCGATCCCCTACACCAACGTAAAGGCTGAGCCGGGCACCGTCGCGCAAGTGCGCATCGGCGACAAAGTGGTCCCGAGCTTCGAAGGCTCCAGCCTGCCTGCCGCCGATTTCAAGACGCGCAACGACGCGTTCACCGCGTCCCTCGGCACCAGCCTGAAAGAGGCCGGTTACCCCGAAAAGGCTGATCCGGCCAAGACCAACTACCCGATGGTGCTGTTGCTGCTGACGATCCTGGTGATCTACGTGACCATGGTCTACGGCCCGATAGCCGCATGGCTGGTGGAATTGTTCCCGGCGCGGATTCGCTATACCTCGATGTCGCTGCCCTATCACATCGGTAATGGCTGGTTCGGTGGTTTCCTGCCGACGGTGGCGTTTGCGATGGTGGCGGCTACCGGGGATATCTATTACGGGTTGTGGTACCCGATTGTGATTGCGGTGATGACGGCGGTGCTGGGGATTTTCTTTATGCCGGAAACCAAGGATCGGGAGATTCATCACACGTAAGAACGACGCTGAACCCTGTGGCGAGGGAGCTTGCTCCCGCTGGACTGCGCAGCCGGCCCCGCTTTTTTGGGGGGCGCTTCGCACCCCAGCGGGAGCAAGCTCCCTCGCCACAGGCAAGCCCCCTCGCCACAAAAGCCCTCCTAACCACAGGTATTCATCATCAGCGCTTGGGCAATTCGATCACGACCTTCAACCCGTCCCACTCGCTTTGCTGCAACAGCAACGTGCCGCCCCAGGTGTCGACGATGTCGCGCACGATGCCCAATCCCAGCCCATGCCCATCCGTCTGTTCATCCAGCCGCGTCCCGCGACTGAACACTTGGTCGCGCTGGTCTTCGGGAATCCCCGGGCCGTCGTCTTCCACGCTCAGTTCAAACTTTTCGGGCATTTCGACCACGCTCAAGCGAACCTCGGCGTCCGCCCATTTGCAGGCGTTGTCCAGCAGGTTGCCGAGCAGTTCCAGCAAGTCTTCGCGATCCCAGGGCAGCAGCAAACCGGCCGGGGCGCGGTAGCTCAGGTCCAGGTGTTCGCCATGAATCATGTTCAACGTGGCCAGTAACCCCGGCAGCTCCGCATCGCAATCAAACAACACCCCCGGCAACGCGTCCCCGGACAACCGCGCGCGGTTGAGTTCGCGATTCAAGCGATTCTGCACCTGCTCAAGCTGTTGCTGGATGACCTTGCGCAGTTCGGGATGGGCGTCGAGTTTTTCGCTGGACGCCAGGCTGAGCAACACCGCCAGCGGGGTTTTCAACGCGTGGCCAAGATTGCCCAGGGCATTGCGCGAACGCTTGAGGCTGTCTTCGGTATGGGCCAGCAGATGGTTGATCTGCGCCACCAGCGGCTCCAGCTCCACCGGCACCTGATCATCCAGTTGCGAGCGCTGGCCCTGTTGCAGTTGGGCGATCTGTTCACGGGCCCTTTCCAGCGGACGCAAGGCACGGCGCACGGTGATGCGTTGCAGCAGCAGAATCAGCAGCAACCCCGCCAGACCGAGTGCCAGACCGACCTGTTGCATGCGCATGAAACTCTCGCGCACTGGCGTGTAGTCCTGGGCCACGCTGATGGAAATCGACTGGCCAAGCCGCCGGTAGTCCGAGCGCAACACCAGCAACTGCTGACCTTCCGGGCCCAATTGCAGATGGCTCTCAAGGCCTGGGGTTTCGAGACGCGGCAGTTCCTGGTCCCACAACGAACGGGAGCGCCAATGGCTGTCGGCAAAATCGATGCGGAAGTAATGCCCGGAAAACGGCCGTTGATAGGCCGGCGCCAGGTGTCGCTCGTCCAGTTGCAAGCCCTGGGGCCCGCGCACCAACGCGGCCAGCAGGTTTTCACTGTCATTGCGAAGCCCGGCTTCGAGGTAGCGCTGCAAGCCCATTTCGAACAGCCACAAACTGGTTTGCGCCAGCACCAGGCCGACGATCACCATCACGCTGATCAGGCCCAGACTCAAGCGGCGCTGGATCGACCTCACTGCGCTTGCCCGCCGAACAGGTAACCCTGGCCGCGACGGGTTTCGATCACGCTGCGCCCGAGTTTGCGCCGCAGGTGGTTGACGTGGACTTCGAGCACATTGGAATCGCGCTCGGTTTCCCCGTCGTAGAGGTGTTCGGCGAGGTGGCTTTTGGAGAGGATCTGTTCCGGGTGCAGCATGAAGTAGCGCAACAGGCGGAATTCAGCGGCGGTGAGCTGGATGTCGGCACCGTCGCGGGTCACGCACTGGCGGCCCTCATCCAGGTGCAAGCCGTTGGCCTTGAGCGTCGGCTGGTTGGCCTGGCCGTGGGACCGGCGCAGCAACGCCTGGACCCGCAGGTGCAGTTCTTCGGGGTGAAAAGGTTTGCTCAGGTAATCGTCGGCGCCGGCCTTGAGACCTTCGATGCGCTCGGCCCAGGAATCCCGGGCGGTGAGGATCAACACCGGGGTCGACAAGCCGCCGGCGCGCCATTGGGTCAGCACCTCAAGCCCCGGCAAACCCGGCAGGCCGAGGTCGAGGATGATCAGGTCATAGGGCTCGCTGCTGCCCTGATACACCGCGTCGCGCCCGTCGGCCAACCAGTCCACGGCGTAGCCCTGGCGGTTGAGGCCCGCCATCAATTCATCGGCCAGGGGCACGTGGTCTTCCACCAGCAGCAATCGCATCGGTCAATCTTCCTTGTCTTTCAATAAACGGCCGGTTGCGGCCTCGATGTCCAGTTCACGGACCACGCCCTCGGTGGTCAGCAGCTCGACTTCATAAATGTAGACGTCGTGTTTTTCTTCCAGCTCGGCTTCCAGCAATTTGGAGCCGGGATAGCGGTCCAGCGCCTGCTGCAACAGCTGCTCCAGCGGCAGGATCACGCCCTGCTGCCGCAAGCGCAGCGCCTCGTCCTGATCCAGGTCGCGCGCCACGACAACCGAGCAAAACGTCAGCAGCACCAACGCCATGCGTGAAAATGAAAGCACCTTCATTACGTATCCTGATGATCCTTGAGAACCTGCCCGCTGACAGCGTCCAATTCCAGGTCCCACTCAACGCCCTGCGGGTCGCGCATTTCCACCTGATAGATGTACTTGCCGTACTCTTCTTCCAGCTCGGTTTCGGTGATTTTGGAACCGGGGTGTTTGGTGAGTGCGGTGGCGTTGAGCTTCTCGAAAGACACAATGGTACCAGCGTCGCGCAGTCTCAGGGCTTCGTCGGGGCCCAGGTCACGGGCGTGGGCCAGGCTGGCGGTCATGGCGATGATGGACGCGGTGAACAGGGCAGTCAGGGTTTTCATGGGGTGTCTCCGTATTTTTTTAGGTGTTGCGTACGGCGTGCACCTTAACGGGGCGAACTTAATTGAAACTGAATTGCCATCATTGGTCATGACAACACAGCACACCAGGCCAACACAAAACCCTGCAGGAGCCAGGCTTGCCGGCGAAGGCGTCCGTGAAATCGCCTTCGCCGGCAAGCCTGGCTCCTACAGGTCATAGAACACATGTCTATAATCCCCCGCTTGCCCGACATCGAGACCGGTATGACCGCTATCCACATCAAGTTCCCTTCCCTGACCCTCAAGGCCGGCCCGCGGGCCTTTGCGCGGATTCGTGAAAACGGCCTGGACGCTGCCGACGTCGGCACGCTGCCGGGCGCGGCCGGTGGGCCCAAGGCGTTGGGGATTCAGGGTCTGGACCTGGCGCTGTTCGGCGAATGGCTGCCGGCGGCGCCCCGGGAGCGTTCGTTGATTGGTGCGTCGGTGGGTTCCTGGCGGTTCGCCAGCGCGTGTCTGCCGGATGCCGCCGAAGGCATTCGCCGCCTCGGTCATCTGTACACCGAGCAAAACTTCGACAAGGGCGTGACCATGGCGCAAATCAGCCAGAGCTCACGGCGCATGCTCGATGAGCTGCTGGACGGGCGCGATGCCTTGATCCTCGACAACGCCCATTACCGACTGAACATCATGGTGGTCAAAAGCCACGGCCTGCTCGCCCAAGATCATCGCGGCCGCCTCGGGCTGGGCCTGTCATCGGTGATCGCCGACAACCTGCGAGGCCGCGCGCGGCTGTCGAAGCATTTCGAACGGCTGATCATCCATGACCCGCGCCTGGCGCCGCCGGTCAATGCGCTGAACGACTTCCCGTCGCGCTTCGTCGCCCTGAACGCCGGCAACCTGCGCCAGGCCTTGCTTGCCTCAGGCTCGATCCCGATGGTCATGGAAGGCGTGCGCGATTTGCCGGGTGCCGGTGCCGGGACGTTCCGCGACGGCGGCTTGCTGGACTATCACCTCGACCTGCCCTACAGCGGCACCGACATCGTGCTCTATCCGCACTTCACCGACCGGGTGATTCCCGGCTGGTTCGACAAGACTTTGCCGTGGCGCCGCGCCTGTTCGACGCGGTTGCAGGATGTCCTGCTGCTGGCGCCGTCGAAGGATTACCTGGCGCGCCTGCCCTACGGCAAATTGCCGGACCGCAACGACTTCAAGCGCTTCATGGGCGATGCGCCGAGCCGGCAGAAATACTGGCGCGCGGCGATGGATGAAAGCCGGCGCATGGGCGACGAGTTCCTGGAGCTGGCGGCCAGCGGTCGCCTAGGCGAGCGCCTGCTGACCCTTTAGTCAGGACAAACTGGTAAACTCGCCGCCTGCCCACATCGCCGCGGCGATCGCCACCTGACAGAGCTGAAAATCACTGTGGAAATCTTCAAAGAGTTTACGTTCGAATCCGCCCACCGCCTGCCACACGTACCGGAAGGCCACAAGTGCGGTCGCTTGCACGGTCACTCGTTCAAGGTGGCAATCCACCTGAGCGGCGACCTCGATCCGCACACCGGCTGGATCCGCGACTTCTCGGAAATCAAGGCGATCTTCAAACCGCTCTACGAGCGCCTCGATCACAACTATTTGAACGACATTCCTGGCCTGGAAAACCCGACCAGTGAAGTGCTGGCCAAGTGGATCTGGACCGAGCTGAAGCCCCTGCTGCCGGAGCTGAGCGCGATTCGTATCCACGAAACCTGCACCAGCGGCTGCATCTATCACGGTGAGTAAAACCACCTGATCGAAAAGAACCACCGGCGACGGTGGTTTTTTTATGCCTGTCGTTTCAGGCTGACGCCGAGTACAGTCAGGCCCCATCCTTGGCCCAAAGGAACCCGTCCCATGTCTCCGCTTATCCGCCCCGCTACGCTTGAGGACATCGCGCAGATCGAGGCCATCGTCGAGGCGGCTTACTCGCCTTACATCGAACGCATCGGCCGCAAACCCGCGCCGATGCTGGACGACTACGCCAGCCAAGTGCTGGCCCGGCGCGTCCATGTCCTCGCCCATGAAAAGAACCTCAGCGGTTTCGTGGTGCTGATCGACACCGAAGAGTACTTGCTGCTGGACAACATCGCGGTCAGCCCGGCGATCAAAGGGCAAGGTTATGGCCGGCAGTTGCTGGACTTCGCCGAACGCCATGCGCTCGACGCGGGTTACCCGTCCATTCGGCTCTACACCAACGAAGCGATGAGTGAAAACATTGCGCTGTACCTGCGCCGGGGGTATGTCGAAACCCACCGGGTCGAAGAGAACGGTTTACGGCGGGTGCACATGCGCAAGACGTTGGGCTGAGCCGTCGCACACCGCGTTATGCGTTTCGTCAGTTAGTCCAAAAACCACCTTCAGCGGTGGTTTTTTTATGCCTATGCTTTTTGGCTCCCATCTGCCAAGAGGCCCCCCCCGATGACTGACTGGCCGCTGCCCCAGACCTATCGCTTCAATGGGCATTCCGTACGCTTTGCCGTACGCGGTGACGGCCCGCCGTTGGTGTTCGTGCATGGCACGCCATTTTCTTCCTGCGTGTGGCATCGGATCGCGCCGCATTTCATCGCCACCCATCGCGTGCATTACTTCGATCTGCTGGGGTACGGGCAGTCCGCGCAACCCGACGGCGACGTGTCCCTGGGTGTACAAAACGAACTGCTGACGCAATTGCTCGAGCACTGGGGCCTGGACAGCCCGGATGTGGTGGCCCACGACTTCGGCGGTGCCACCGCCCTGCGTGCGCATCTGCTCAACGGCAAAAACTACCGCAGCCTGACCCTGATCGACCCGGTGGCGCTCACGCCCTGGGGCTCGCCGTTCGTGCAGCACGTGCGCCAGCATGAGGCGGCGTTCAGCGGTTTACCCGATTACATCCAGCGCGTGATTGTGCCTGCCTATATTCGCGGCGCGATCCAGCGCGAAATCCCCGACTCTGAGCTGGCGCCGTATGTGCAGCCGTGGCTCGGTGATGTAGGGCAAGCGGCGTTCTATCGGCAGATCGCGCAGATGGACGAGCGCTACACCCTTGAGGCCGAAGGGCTGTACCCGACCATTCGTTGCCCGGTGCAGATCCTGTGGGGGGAAGATGATCAGTGGATTCCCATCGAACGCGGGCGGGCCTTGCATGGAATGATTCCAGGGTCGCGGTTTCAGGCCGTTCCGAATGCAGGGCATTTGGTGCAGGAGGATGCGCCGGAAGCGATCGTCGCGGCGTTGCTGAGGTTTCTGCTTTCAGTTTGATCGTTCCCACGCTCTGCGTGGGAATGCCTCAAGGGACGCTCCGCGTTCCAGCTCTCGATTTGGGACGCGGAGCGTCCCGGGCTGCATTCCCACGCAGAGCGTGGGAACGATCAAAGACAGGTTTTGTGTCTGCCTCATTACGGTGTCGAGCTTCACGACTTCGCACTGCTTTCGTACTCCCTTCCCGCCCCCGCTCCGGCGCTGGTCTATAAATAACCCCACCACCCGCACCTGGCACGACCACTGCAACCCTCATCCGCGTCTCTCACTCAGCAAGGAACGCCCCATGACGCAGAACGCCCCTGGTAACGATTACCCCCTCAGCGAAGTCCCGATGCACGCCCGCAAAGGCCTGGCCTCCACGGCCATGGTGTTGCTGGGTTTCACTTTCTTTACCGCAACCATGTTTGCCGGCGGCAAGCTCGGGGTGGCGTTCAGTTTTGGCGAGATGATGGCGGTGATCATCGTCGGCAATCTGCTGCTGGGGATTTACGCCGCAGGGCTGGGCTACATCGCGTTCAAGAGCGGCCTCAACTCGGTGTTAATGGGCCGATTCTGTTTCGGTGAAGTGGGCAGCAAGCTCAGTGACTTGATCCTCGGTTTCACCCAGATCGGCTGGTACGCCTGGGGCACGGCCACGGCGGCGGTGGTGTTGGGCAAGTATTTCGAGCTGGACGACGGCACGGTGCTCGGGCTGATGGTGTTGTTCGGCCTGGCATTTTGCGCGACGGCATATGTCGGTTATCGCGGGCTGGAGATTCTGTCGTACATCGCGGTGCCGGCGATGATGTTGCTGCTGATGCTGTCGATGTGGGTCGCCACGGTAAAGGTCGGCGGGCTCGACGGCTTGCTGGCTGTGGTGCCGAGCGGCACGCTGGATTGGTCGACCGCCATTACCTTGGTGTTCGGCACCTTCGTCAGCGGCGCGACCCAGGCCACTAACTGGACGCGCTTCTCGCGCTCGGCGCGGGTGGCGGTGTTGGCGAGCCTGATCGGCTTTTTCATCGGCAATGGCCTGATGGTGCTGATCGGCGCCTACGGGGCCATCGTCTATCAGCAGCCGGACGTGGTCGAAGTGCTGTTGTTGCAAGGTTTCGCCATGGCGGCGATGGCGATGTTGCTGCTCAATATCTGGAGCACCCAGGACAACACCATCTACAACTTCGCCGTCGCCGGGTGCAACCTGCTGCGTACCGGGCGCCGCAAAACCGTGACCCTGGCCGGCGCGGTGATCGGCACGCTGCTGGCAACGTTGGGTATGTACGACATGCTGGTGCCCTACCTGATCCTGCTGGGCACAGTGATTCCGCCGATCGGCGGGGTGATCATGGCGGACTTTTTCTTCCGATATCGCGGTCAATATCCTCGTCTGGCCGATGCCCGGCTGCCGGCGTTCAATTGGCCCGGTTTGAGCGCTTATGCGCTCGGCACGGTCGCCGCCTTCAGCTCGCCGTGGGTCGCGCCGCTGGTAGGCATCGCTGCTGCCGCGCTAACGTATGTGATATTGACCGGCGTGCTGGGTGTCCGCACCGCCGATGCACCACTACAAGATCTCTAAAAGGATTCGCCTGATGCACATCATCAACGCCCGCCTGCGCAACCAAGAAGGCCTGCATGAGTTGCACCTGGAAAACGGCCTGATCGGCAACATCGCCCGGCAGACCGAAGCCCCGACCCTGGGTCCCGACGACCTCGACGCCGGCGGCAACCTGGTGGTGCCGCCCTTCGTCGAGCCGCACATTCACCTCGACGCCACCCTCACCGCCGGCGAACCGCGCTGGAACATGAGCGGCACGCTGTTCGAAGGCATCGAATGCTGGGGCGAACGCAAGGCCACCATCACCCTCGAAGACACCAAGACTCGCGCCAAAAAAACCATCCAGACCCTGGCCGCCCACGGCATCCAGCATGTGCGTACCCACGTCGACGTCACCGACCCGACCCTGACCGCGCTCAAGGCGATGCTCGAAGTGCGCGAGGAAAGCCGGCACCTGATCGACCTGCAAATCGTCGCGTTCCCCCAGGAAGGCATCGAGTCCTACCGCAACGGCCGCGAGCTGATGGAGGAAGCGATTCGCATGGGCGCCGATGTGGTCGGCGGCATTCCGCACTTCGAATACACCCGCGATCAAGGCGTCAGCTCGGTGAAGTTCCTGATGGACCTGGCCGAACGCACCGGTTGCCTGGTGGACGTGCATTGCGACGAAACCGACGACCCGCACTCACGTTTCCTCGAAGTCCTGGCCGAAGAAGCCCGCAGCCGCGACATGGGTTCGCGCGTCACGGCCAGCCACACCACGGCCATGGGCTCTTACGACAATGCGTATTGCGCCAAACTGTTCCGCCTGCTCGGGCATTCCGGCATCAGCTTCGTCTCCTGCCCCACCGAAAGCATTCACCTGCAAGGCCGCTTCGACAACTTCCCGAAACGCCGCGGCGTCACGCGGGTCAACGAGTTGCTCGAAGCGGGCATGAACGTGTGTTTCGGCCAGGACTCGATCGTCGACCCGTGGTACCCACTGGGCAACGGCAACATCCTGCGCGTCCTCGAAGCCGGTCTGCACATCTGCCACATGCTGGGTTATCGCAACCTGCAAAGTGCACTGGATTTGGTGACGGATAACAGCGCCAAAGCCATGGCCCTGGGGGATAGCTACGGACTGGAGCGCGGGCGGCCGGCGAACTTGCTGATCCTGTCGGCGGACAGCGATTACGAAGTGATTCGCAGCCAGGGCTTGCCGCTGTATTCGATTCGCGGCGGTGAGGTGTTGATGAAGCGGCAGATGCCGGTGGTGGAGTGGCCGCAACAGGTCTGAATGTTCGCTGACTGGGCGGGCCTCTTCGCGGGCAAGCCTCGCTCCTTCGGGGATCACGCTGTACTTGTAGGAGCGAGGCTTGCCCGCGAAGGCGATCTTGAACTCACCCCATCAACCGCGCCGCACCGAACAAACTCACCCGACTCAATTCACCGCCCTGCTCTTCCAACAAAATCGGCGCTGTGCCGCCGGGCATGACCACCTTCACCTCGCCCGCCTTCACCCAACCCACTCGCCACGCCGCGCACGCCACCGCACTGGCGCTGGTGCCTGATGATGCGGTCGGCCCTTCCCCGCGTTCGAACACTCGGGCCACGATTTGTCCTTCGGATTCAAGCACCGCCCATTGCAGATTCACCCCCGCCGCACAGGGGTGCCCGGTGCCGGTCGGCGTGGCGTAGGCGATGCGGGTCAGTCCTTCGGATAACGCCGGTTCGCGCATTTTCGCGTTGCTCGGCAGTGCTTCGGCTTCAGCGACCAAGGTCACGCAATGGGGATTGCCGATCCGCACAAACTGGCTGCGCGCCCAGGCTGGATTGAGCGCCGACAATGGCTGCACATGGTTAAGGTCGCGCTCGTTCAACGTCACGCTTTCAACCCCTTGGGCGCCCACCGCTTGCGGCCCGAACGAGGGTTTGCCGAGGTCGAGCCAAAACCCGTGAACGCCATCGATCTCGGCAGGTTTCACCGACGTTTCTACCGGCGAAACAGCATCGTTTTTGTCGTGATGAACCCGCAGCACGCAGGCCTCTTCACTCGGCAGCAACCCTTGCTCACTGAGCGACTGAGAGAAAATCGTCAAGCCGTTGCCACTGCGCTCGGCGAGGGTGCCGTCGGTGTTGACGATCAGCAGGTCAAAGGGCGGTGCTGCTTGAAACGGGCCGATCAGCAGGCCGTCGCAGCGATGGTCCTTGCTGCCGGGCGGCTGTGTGCCGGGCGCCCAGCCGCAGAACGCCTCGATGGCCGATAACGCCCAATGCTCGCGGGTTTGTGCGGCACGGCTGGCCTGTCCGGGTAGATCGATACCGCTGTGACGCACCGCGTCAGGCGTTACAACCGCGTAGATATTGCCCCGGGCATCGTAAAACGGCGTCATGGATCGGTCCTGAAGTCAGCGTGAAAAGTGCCTGTACTGTAGGCGTCAAAGCCCGTCGATGAAATACCGCCCCGGCGTCACCCCAAACGTACGGCGAAACATCGCAATAAACGCGCTGACATTGTCATATCCCAACTCCAGCGCAACTGTCGTCACCGCCGCCCCTGCCGCCAGCAACTCCAGCGCCCGCAACAACCGCGCGCGCTGGCGCCATTGGCTGAAGGTGAAGCCGGTTTCGCTGACGAAGCGTCGGGCCAGGGTTCGTGCCGATAATCCGCCCCACTGCGCCCATTGTTCCAGTGAGCGGTTGTCGGCCAGGTCGTCGACCAGTGCCTGGGTGATCCTCAGCAGTCGCGGGTCGTGGGGCAGCGGCAGGCCAAACGGTTCGGCGGGTGAGACGGCGATTTCGTCGAGGATGAGTTGGGCGATGCGCGCTTGGCGTTGATCCTGTACGCCCTCATCCCACGTCGCGGCGCGGTCCACGGCTTCGCGCAGCAATCCCGAAGTGGCGATGATGCAAGGTTGCTGCGGTAACCCGAAGCAGGCAGGCGCCGCCACATAAACGCTCCAGCCATGGAACGGGCCATGGGAGCGCAAGCCGTGCGGGCAGCCCGGCGGAATCCACACCGCATGGGTGGCCGGCACCACCCAATGATGATCCGCCGCATCCACCGACAACAAACCACGCCGCGCGCCGAGCAATTGGCCACGGGCATGTTGGTGCAAGGCGCTTTGGCGTTCGACCGGGCTGTCCAGCGTGACGGCAATCACCCGCGCAGCGGTCGAGGACTGCGCCAGTTCGGTGGAGATCAGCGGTTTAACCATTGGCAGTTTCACGTTATTGAATGACCTGGATGACGCAGTTTAGCCAGATTCAACACTTTAGGCTGAACACTCACTCAACAGGAGTCACCGATATGCGCGCCGAAGACCTGCTTCCCGACGATCTCGACCAAGGCCAATTCAACGGCACCACGGTGCGCAAAGGCACGGTCGGGGCGTTTCTGATCAATGCGCGAATGCTCGCCAATCCACAGGCCAGCGATGAACAGCAGCGCCAGGCCAGGCAGGACATCGTCGAGGCTTTGCCCGCGCTAAAAGCGCTGGGATTGTTCGAAATCCTGCAAGTGCGCGACGAACACCTGCGCCGATTGTGCGAGGGCCAGTGACACCCGCACTCGCGATGGAGGGCCGGGCTGTGCAAGGATGTCGCCCTGCCTGACCGCGAACCGCTGCGGACGCTGATCGAACCTGACCGGTAAGTCACTGTCCCTTGGGTACGCGACGTTTTTTGCCAAGGATCGATATGACCAACCTCAACACGCAAGCCGCCTTTGTTCCCGGACGCCTGGAACAGATGTCCACCCGCATCGCCTTTTTCATCGCCGGTTTCGGCATCGCCGCGTGGGCGCCGTTGGTGCCGTATGCCAAGGCGCGGGCCGGGCTGGATGAAGGGACCCTCGGTTTGCTGCTGTTGTGCCTGGGGGTGGGGTCGATTATTGCGATGCCGGTGGCGGGGATTCTGGCCACGCGGTTTGGCTGTCGCCGGGTGGTCAGTGCCGGGGTGTTGCTGATCTGCGCGGCGCTGCCCTTGTTGGCAACGGTGTCGTCGATTCCGGCGTTGATCGCGGCGCTGTTCATGTTTGGCGCGGGGCTGGGCACGGTGGATTCGACGGTCAACCTGCAAGCGGTGATCGTCGAGCGGGCCAGCGGCAAGACCATGATGTCGGGCTTCCACGGCTTGTTCAGCCTCGGCGGGATCGTCGGTGCGGCGGGTGTCAGCGCTTTGCTCGGCCTGGGGGTTTCGCCGCTTGGCGCGACGCTGGTGGTCGTCGTGATGCTGATCGTGGCCTTGCTCAAAGCCGTACCGCATCTCTTGCCTTATGGCAGTGAAAGTTCCGGCCCGGCGTTCGCCGTGCCCCATGGCATCGTGCTGTTTATCGGCATGATGTGTTTCATCGTGTTCCTCACCGAAGGCGCGGTACTCGACTGGAGCGCGGTATTCCTGGCGTCCGAGCGCGGGATCGATACGGCGTATGCCGGGCTCGGTTATGCGGCGTTTGCACTGACCATGACCGCCGGGCGTTTGACCGGGGATGCAATTGTGCGGCGCCTGGGCGCGACGAAGGTGATGGTCTTTGGCGGGCTGACGGCCGCTGTGGGCCTGGCGCTGGCGACGTTTGCACCGACCTGGGAGGCGGCGCTGGTGGGCTATGCGCTGGTGGGCGCTGGGTGTTCGAACATCGTGCCGGTGCTGTACACGGCGGTGGGCAAACAGACCATCATGCCGGAAAGCATCGCCGTGCCAGCCATCACCACCCTCGGTTACGCAGGGATCCTCGCCGGGCCTGCGCTGATCGGGTTTATCGCCCATGGCAGCAGTTTGAGTTTTGCGTTTGGGTTGATGGCGGTGTTGCTGGTGGCGGTGGCGATTGGCGGGAAGGTGCTGAAGGTTTGAATTGTGGCGAGGGGGCTTGCCCCTGTTGGGTCGCGCAGCGGCCCTGAAATTACGACTGCTTCGCAGCCGAACGGGGGCAAGCCCCCTCGCCACAGGGAACTAGAACCCGACGCTGGCCTGCACAAAGAATGTGCGCGGCGCACCCACGTATATGCCCGAATTGTTGTCGCTGGAACGGGTGAAGTACGGGTAATCGAACACGTTCTTCACCCCGGCGCCCGGCGAGTGCTGCTTGGACTGGGCGACACCGTCGATGTTGTAGGCCCAGCGATCGACGTCGTAACGCAGGGGGTCGATGCCGGTGCTCGTCTCTCATCTCAGATCATCGTTTTTGCGAAATCAAACCACTCATGTATTCATGTAAATCGCGCAGATCATTAACGCTCCAGGCGTGCGGCGGTATCTTTACCCCATTCTCCCGCAACGTTTTTGGAATCAAGTTTCCATTGGGGCGGAGTATTACCGAGGACACAATAACGCCCGGATAATCATTTAGCCGTTTCTTGAAAACGGAGGTTGTAAGATCAGGTGTTGGTGGGTTGCTTTTATTAGCCAATGGCCCTGTCCCCTTGATATCTGCGCCATGGCACACGGAACATCTCTGTAAATAGAGATTCCTCCCATTGAGATTATCTGCAAAGGATTGTGATGCTTGAACAAGTAATAAAACTCCCAGTAAAGCGATGAAGTTTATTTTCATTTCCATATGACCTTGTTGGATAAATCAGATTTGAATCAAGGGCAAACCCCAGAAGTGCCACTCTTTCGCATTTGCTTCTGGATAAGTCAATATTCAAAAAATCAAATTGACAAGGCCTTCACTGGAAGAGACTTCGTAACGGCGAACCGCGCCCTCGCGTTATTTCTAAGTAACCTGATTGTGGGCGCAGGAAAAGCTCGACCCACCGAACCAGGTGAGCCGAGCTTGAGCGTCGCAGCAGGGATGTGGTGCTTAGATATTTTCCTCGTCAATCCCGGCCTGTAGCGACTGGCTGTCGTAATGACCGCCGATTGTCACGGGGCCGAGTTTGACGCTGTGTTCACCCACAAGCGAAACCTCGGGTGTGCTGCCCTCGGCTTTCGGTTTCTCCGGCAGATCGAGACCGGCCGTTACGCCGTAGTCGCGATTGCTCAGGTCGGTGGAACTGACTTTCGAGCCCCCCAGATCGACCCGGCCTTCTGTCGAAGCAATCCGTGCACCGGTCAGCTGCGTGGCGCCACCGACGTTGAGGTTAACGCCTTGCGTGCCACTGATACCGGAAGCCTGACTGACACTGTCTTTATGCTCGTAACCGCCGTCGATCTTCAGTGTTGGCTTGTAGTCAGTCCCGCCCTTGGCAACGTTTTCCTTCTCCGCAGGCGCTGCTTTCTTGCCAGTCACGCCCAGGTCGATATCCACCTTGGCGCGGGTCTGGCTGTCCTGACGACTTTCCATGCTCAAGTCACCGCCAACCTTGCCACTGACCTTCGCCGCATCAATCCGCGCGCCTGCCAGATGCACATCCCCAGCGCTGTTCAATGCCACGCTGTCAGCCTTGATCAGGCTGTTCTGCTGAGTGGTGCCTTGCAAGTAATCAATGCCAACCTTGGCCCCGGCATTGAAGCCGTGATCACTCTTGGCGACGTTCTTTTCATCCACGACCGTCGGTGTGCTGTTGCTCAGGTTACCGCCGGCATTGAGCGCGAGATTCCAGTTAGTACGGTTCTGCGTGGACTGCGCCGACTCCTGATGGATCCCGCCCTTCTGCGCATCAAGGCTCACGCTCGGGGCGCTGACCTGGGTGCCTTGCAGATGGATCGCATCGCCACTGAGGGCGATCTTGTCCTGGCTGTTGAGCTGGCCACCGGTCAAAGTCCGGGTGTTTTCGTTGACCCGGCCGATGTTGAAATTGGCGCTGAGGTTGCCGCCCTGATCAGCACTTTTCTCAGTGCTGGTTTTGCTGCCACCGGCCTTCAGCCCGCCGCCAAGATTGCTGCCTGTGGCGGTATGGGTGTCGGTCGCCGCTTGCAGGTCGAGTTTGCCACCGGCCTTCAGGTCGATGCCGCCGACGGTGTCGACCTTTGTCCCTTGCAGGACTTGATCGCCGCCGCTGCTCAACAGCACCGGCCCCTTGCCCTGAATGCTCGCCACCTGAGCCTGGCTGTCCTGAGTCTGCTTGCCAGTGTGATCAAGCTGGAAGCCCGCACCCAGATCGACATTGGTGCCGTTGGTGCCGGGCGCCGTACCGACATTCAGCGAGCCGTTTCCACGCAGGCTGGAGGTGTCGCTGCTCTGCCGGTCGTTGGCCTGGTTCAACGCCAGCTCACCGCCAGTCTTGATCGAAACACCGCCCTGCCCGCCATCGAAATGGCTGCCTTCGAACTGACCGTTCCCACGCAGGTTGATGTTCACCCCTTCGCTGCCGGCATAGCCGCCGACCACAGCGGTGGCGTTGTCCTTGTGGGTCTGACTGCTGCCGCCCGCGCCGCTGGCGGCCACGTTCACGTCCTCACTGGTCTTGGTGTAGACCCGCACATCAGCCTTGGCGTCCAGCGCCTGATCACTGCTGCTGTGAGTGTTGCTTGCGGCGTTCGCCACCAAGGAATCGGCGCTGATGTTCACCTTGCCCGCGCTCGCCTGGTACTGCGTGCCTTGGTCCTGCAACGTGCCGTCGACCTTCACGTCCACGGTGCCGCCCTTGAACTGGCTGACCACGGCGTTGGTGTTCTGCTCGGTGTGGCTGGCCTCCTGATGACCGATGGCGACGTCGATGCCGAGATTCGGCTGCCCGAGATTGGCCAGTGCATTCTTGTCCGGCACCTTGGCGTTGAGCACGTCTTTGATCACGCCAGCAATCGGTCGGGCGATGTCTTTGTATTCGACATTGGCGCCGATATCGGCGGACCAGTTGCTCTCTGTATGCATGCTGCTGTCGGTGTTGCTCGCAGCCCGATTATCGACCTCGACCGCCGCGACATTCAGCCCTTTGCCGGCATCGACGCGTGCGCCCTCGGTGGTGAGTTTGCCGGTATTGATGTTGAGGTTGCCGCTGCTCTGTACACCGGTGGTTTGCGCCGTGGTTTTACCGGTGGTGTCTTGCGACGTGGTGTGGGCGAAGTCGATGCCACTGCCCGCACGATCGAGGCCACCGGTGTAGTAAAAGCCGCCGCCGGTGCTGGTTTTATCGGTCGTAGTTTTGTGGCTGTCCTGCTCGGCCAGCAGCGAGACGTTTTTGCCGGTCAGGGTTGTGTCGCCATGAGTGGCTTTGATCTCGGCGCCTTTGAGCGTCAGGTCACCGCCCGCCGCCAGTTGCACCGTGGCGCCGCTGAGGCTGGAGCCCTGCTGATTCACATCGTTGCGGGTCACGGTTTGCTGCTTGTCCTCGTAATGCACACCGGCGCGGTACTGGCCGGCGCCCGGGGCATTTTCCCTGGCATAGGCGTCGAAGCCACGGGTCTGGGTGGTCTTGCTGGTCTCACTGGTGTTCTGGGTGGAATGCACTGTCACATCCCCCGCCGCTTCCGCGCTCAGGGTGCCGTCAGCCTTGACCGTGGCGCCGGCCACATCGATGTCCTTGGCGCTCTTGAGCTTGAGGTTGCTGTCCGAGGTCAGTTCACTGCGCACCGTGGTGCTGTCCTTCGTGTTCTGCCGGGATTCGTCCTTGGTGATGCCGAAGAACTTGCTGTCCTTGTCGTGGCTGTTGGCGTGGGAGGTGTCCTGCACGCCATCGATGACCAGCGAACCCTTGTCGCTGATCACACTGGCCTCGGTGCCGCCGCGCACCTGGCTGCCGCTGATGCGCACGTCGTCGGCCTTGACGATCAGTTTGCCGGCGGCATTGACCTTGCTGCCCTGATTCTGCGTCTTGCCCTGATCGGCGTCGCCGGTCTTGCCGAAGAAACCGCCACCGACCAGATCGCCGGAATAACGGTTGTCACTCGTGCGCTGGGTGCGGCTGGCGCTGGTGATCTCGACCTGTTTGCCAGCGAGGTCAATGTCGCCCTTGCTGGTCAACGCCGCGCCTTCGGAACGCAACAACGCCGCCGAGGCCAGGGCGATATTGCCGCCCTTCAACTGGCTGGTGACACTGCGTTGCTCTTCGCTGCTGCTGTTCCAGTCGGCTTTCCACAGGTGTTTGCGGTGGTTGCCCTGGTCGGTTGTGGTGTGGCTTTCAGTGGCGGCGTTCAGGCGCAGATCGCCGCCGCTCTGGACGCTCAGATTGTTCGCCGCTTCAACTTTGGCGGCTTTGAGTTCGGTGTCGCCACCGGACGACAACACTGCGTCACGACTGGCGAGAACCTGGCTGCCATGTTGACGCGAATCACTGTCAGTCTGGGTCCGATCGTAGGTTTCCCAGGTGATGCCGATGGTGCTGTTGTTCCAGTTTTCGCGGGTCTGTTGCAGCTTGCGGCTTTCGACGGTGCTCAGGGTCAGGTTGCGTTTGGCGTCGAGCTTGACGTCGCGGCCGCTGACGTCGGCAGCGGCCAGGGTCAAGTCCTTGCCGCTGTGCAGGGCGACATCGCCCTGGCTGCTGCGCACGCCGGCACGCACCACGTCGAGGCTGTCCGGAACCGCTTGGCCACTGATGCTCAGGTCACCGGCAGAACGAATCTGCACGCCGTCGCGACCCGCCACTTGCACCGGGCCGACCCGCACACCCGCGCCTTCGGCGGTGCTGACGATGTTGATGCGCCCGGCCTGCATGGCGCCAAACAGGCTGGCGTCGATGCGTTGGTCGGCGGTGTTGCCGGCCGGGTCCACGGTGTTCACCTGGCCGCTGGCGTAATCCACCTGATTGCGCCCCACCGTGAGATTGAGTTGATCACGGGCCGTAAGGCTGCCCTGGCTGTCGATGCGCGGAGCGATCAGGTTGATCGAGCCTTCGCGGTTTTGCAGGCCCGCACCTTGTATCTGCAACTGTCCCGTGGCATCGCGGGTGCTCAAGGCTTGCAGCTTGCCGTCGTTCAACTCGGGGCGACCGACCACCAGATTGGCGTTCGGCGTGTTGATGAAGCTGCCCCCATTCACCGAAATACCGTTGGGGTTGGCCAACACGTAATCGGCGGACTTGCCGAAGATTTCCTGGGCGCCATTGAGGGTCGAGGCGTTGCGGCTGATCACTTCGTTGAGGATCACGCTCGCGGCCTGGCCCTGGAGTTGCGGGTTGGCCGCCAGTTGCCCGGCGAGTTGGGATTGCCCGGCCTGCAAGGCGTTGTTCAACACCAAACCCTGACGGTCGACGTTGTAGTCGAGAAACTGGTTATGCGACAGGCCCGAACCATTGGGCGCAACGATATTGACGATGGGCACGCCACCCTGGGTTTGCAGTTGCGCGGTGCCGCCGGGACCTGGCGCGACCACCACGCCACCGGCGAGGGCACTCGGCAGATGGGTGATCAGGAACAGGCTGGCAATCGCCCAGCGCAGTTTGCCCCGAGGGGACAGATGGAACGCAAATGTCTGTGCAGGCATAAAAACCTCTCGATAAAAGTGCGGCATCACGTGGCGCGCCGAGTTGTTGGCCGTGGTTGTGGCGCACAGGTCCGACGGCTGTTTGCTGGTATTCATAGTTGCAACCCCACGCGCATCAGCCAGGTCTCGGGCTCATGCTGCAAACCGCGGGGGGTGTTGAGGCTGTGTTGATAATCGACGTCCACTTGCAGGTTTTTCCAGCCCAGGTTGACCCCGGCACTGGCCCCGCTCAGGCGTTGGCCCTGGGCGCCGTGGTCGGCCTTGATCCAGCCGTTGTCCAGGCCCAGGCGCGGGGTGATTTGCAGCGCAAGATCGTTGCGTAACGGCAGGCGCAAGGTGTTGCGCCAGATCGCGCCGCTGGCGCCGGACGCGCTGTTGACCCGGTAACCGCGCACCGCCGAATCGTCGGTGCCCAGCAGTTGCTCGATGGCCGGCAGCGGATCGGGGCTGTATTGCACGTTGAGCTGGCTCTGCCATTGCCACGCCTGCCGGCCGAACTGGCCATTGCGCCATTGGCTGAGGCCGGCGCGGTACTTGCGAAACTGTGACTTGGGCTGGTTGTTGACCTGGCGATTGGCGTCGTCATCGGCACCGAGCCAGCGCAGGCCCTGGGCCACATTCACGTCGAGGTTCCACACCGCGCTGTTGAGCCAGAACAGGTTCAACCCGGCTTCGGCCACGGTCAGGGTCGGGCTCTGGATGCCGAGGCGCACATTCTCCAGATAACTGTCGACGTCCTTGTGCGCCAGTTGCAGGTTTGCACTTAGTTGGCGACTTTGGTCGCGCCACAACACCCGATCGGCGCGCAGGCTGAGTTGGTCGGTGATGCCGGTGCTGTGAAACGTCACGCGAGGGAGTTTGAACGGCGCACGGTATTCGGCGTGGCTGGCGAACACGCTCCAGGTCCAATAGCCGTAGGGGATCGCGTAATACAGGCTGGCGTTGCGGCTGTAGCGATCGCCCTGGTTGAGGGTGTCGCTGGCGCTGAGGTTGAGGGAGTCGTTGAGTTCCAACGGGCTGTCGAGGCTCAGGCTCAGGGTGTCGCGATCACGCCCGGTGCTGGCGCTGCCCAGGTTGTCCATCCCCAGGCCCAAGGCCCAGCGCGATTGGCCGCCGGTGCGCGAACGCAGGATGATCCGCGAGGCGCCGGGCTGGCTGCCGGGGGCGATGTCGGCGGTCAGGTCTATCGAACGCAGGCGGTTCAACTGGTCCAGGCCCTGCTCCAGATCCCGCAGGTTCAGCGGCTTGCCGAGCATGCCGGGGAAGGCGCCGCCGAGGGACACCGGCAGGCTCTGGTCGGCCAGTTCGATGGACTCGATATAACCTTCATCGACCACGATATCCAGCGATTGTCCCGCCGCTGGCGCGCTGCTGAGCGATGGACGGCTGGCGATATAACCAGCGTCCACGTACAGCGCGGTGATGGTCGCCAGCAGATGATTGATCTGGCCGACGCCCATGCACGCCGACAGTTGCGGCTTGATCTGTTCATTGAGCTTTTTGCTGCTGATCAGGGTAACGCCGCCGATGCGCGTTCCGCTCAGGGGCCAGCAGCGTTCATCCGGAGTGACTTGGGCGGGCAGCGCTGGCGTGACTGGCGGCGCACCGAAGCTGCCGCGTTCGAGTTGCCGGCGGCGTTGTTCCAGTTGCAGCTGTTGCAGGTCGCGCTGCTGCTGTTGCTGCTGGCGCAACACTTCCTGGCCTGGCGCAGCGGGCTCTGCGGCCTGAAGTGACGAAACACCCAGACTCGCCAGCAGAGCCGGCACCCACATACGACGCAGCACAGCGCAAAACGAATACGGCACTCAACATCCTTGCGATCATCAAATGGCTTAATGCCATTTCATCAATTTGCGTGATAGTCAGATCCATCCCACGCAAATGCAAGACGTGTCCTACAACGCTTACATTTCTTAAACAATTGTTCAGTTTTTCCACCAGGACAGCAGCAAGGCCAATGCGCCGCACAGCATCAAGGTTTCGCCCAATGCCTGGGACCAGCCGACCAGCATCAGCCCAGCGCCGATCAACAGGTAATACATCAAGCCAAACAGCGCGCCGGCCGTGCCCAGTCGATCAGCGTAATTGGCCAGGGCCGAGCCGAGAATGTTCGGGATCGCCATGCCGAACGCCAGTACCACCAGCAGCATCGATAACACAAACAATCCGCTGTCTTGCAGCAGCCACACACCGATGCCGCCGAGCAATGCCACGCCCGCCGCGAGACGGATCAGGCCCAATCCCGTGAACCCTCTGCGCAGCAACCGTCTATTGAGCCAGGCGCCAAGACCGGAGCCCAGGGCCAGGATCACACCGCTGTAGCCGAACAGTTGCCCACTCAATCCCAGCCGCTCAAACATAAAAGGACCGAGGCTGTAGTAACTGAACAAGGCGATGTTGAACAGCGCGACCAGCAACGTCGAACGCCAGATGTCCCGATCTTGCAGCATGTGCCTCAGGGTCTCGAACAGGCTGGCGTTGGTCAGGTGTTGCGGTCGGGTTTCCGGCAGGGTTCCCCAGCACCACAGCCACAACCCCAGGGACAACAGCAACAGACACCCAAGCACACCTCGATAGCCGAAGGCGTGCACCAGGCTCGCCCCGCTGAACAGGCCGAGTGCGGGACTGGCCGCCAGCGCAATGCCCATCAGGGAAAATACCTGAGCCAGTTCGGTGCCCTGGAAGCGATCGCGCAATAGGGTTTGCGTCACCACCGAGCCCACCGCAGCGCCGAATGCCGCCAGCGCTTGGGCCATCAACAGTCCGTTGAAGGTGCTGACCTGCAACGCCAACATCGACGCGCCAACGTACAACGCCAAACCGACAAGCATCGTCGGCCGCCGCCCGATGCGGTCGCACACCCGCCCCCACACCACCACGCCGAACGCAAAGGCCAGGAAATACACCGACAGGGTTTGCCCCGCCGCTTGCGGGCCAACGCCGAAGGCCTGGCCGATATCCGCCAACGCCGGGCTGTAGAGGGTTTGGGCGATCTGCGGGAACATCAATAACGCAATCGCCAGCACCAACAGGTTTCGGGAATTCATCACAGCGTCACTCTTCAATAAAAACTGGCGAGGAGTTTAAGAAGCACTGACTGACGTATTATCCGAACCCTGACACGTTTTCGATGAAATCGGACATCTTCATGGCCTGGCTGGATTCCCACGCAACGTTCGACCCCGATCACTACCCGGCGAGTGTCATCGGCATCGCCTCCCACCTCGGCGACCACGATTCCGGCCTGCATCAACATCAGCGCGGGCAACTGCTGTTCACCCGCCGGGGCTGCATGCGCATCACCCTCGCCCAGCAGTTGTGCTTGCTGCCACCCTCCCGCGCCGCGTGGATTCCCTCCGGCGTGACCCACCGCGCGGTGATGCAACGCAGCGTGGATTACCGATCCATTTACCTGACGCCAGCGTTGTGTGTCGACCTGCCGCAACAGGTCTGCGTGATGGAAGTCAGCCCACTGCTGCGGGCCGTGCTGGAACCGATTGCGCTGGCAGATTTCGCCACCGATTGGCAGCAGGGCAAATTCGTCCATCTGCTGGGCCTGTGCCTGAGCGAAATTCGCGAGGCCGCGCAACAACCGATGCTCCTGCCCCTGCCCCGGGATAAACGCCTGGCGCCGTTGCTGACGACACTCGACCGCCTGCCACCGGAACTTCAGGTGCTGGAACAACAGATCGGCGCCAGCGGGCGGACCATCGGCCGCATCTTCCAGCGCGAAACCGGCATGAGTTATCAGCAGTGGCGCCAGCAATGGCGATTGATGCGCGCCATGGAACTGCTCGCCACCGGTCGCAGCCTCGGTTACACCGCTTTTGAACTGGGGTTTGCCAGCGACAGCGCGTTCATCGCCTTCTTCAAGGACATGACCGGCGTGACGCCCGGCACCTGGCTTAAATAATCAACTGACGACCGGCAGCAAAAATAAATTGCCACAATATATTACCTGCGTCATATTACATCCGTAATAAACACCCGATTCCCACAGGTATCCCCCATGACCAGCATGCCCACCGTTGAACCCGACCTGGCTGTCCCGGTGAACACCAAGCCACCCGTGCTCAAGCGTTTGATGCTGCTAACCGTGGCCCTCGCGGCGCTGGTCGGTCTTGGGCTGTACGGCGCCCACTGGTGGAGCGCCGGGCGTTTCCTTGAAGAAACCGACGATGCCTACATTGGCGGCGACGTGACGGTGATCGGGCCAAAAGTCGCGGGTTATATCGAAGAGGTGCTGGTCACCGACAACCAGAAGGTCAAGGCCGGCGACGTGCTGGTGCGCCTGGACTCGCGCGACTACCGCGCCAACCTGGCCAAGGCCGAAGGTGCAGTCGCCGCCGAAGAAGCCCTGCTCGCCAACCTCAACGCCACCGAACAATTGCAACACGCGGTGATCGGCCAGGCCCGCGCCGGGATCGATGCCGCTGGCGCCGAGACCGCCCGATCCCGGGATGACGATGCGCGCTACAAAAAACTGGTGGGCAGCAATGCGGTCTCGGTGGAAAGCGCGCAACGCGCCAATGCGACCTTCAAGACGGCCCAGGCGATCAGCGCCCGGGCCCAGGCGGAATGGCTGGCCAGTCAACGTCAGCTGGACGTGATCGAAACCCAGAAACAGCAAGCCCGCGCCGCACTGATGCAAGCCAAGGCTGAACGGGATCTGGCGCAGTTGAACGTCGGCTACACCGAACTCAAAGCGCCGGTGGACGGCGTGGTCGGTAATCGTCGGGCGCGGGTGGGCGCTTATGCCCAGGCCGGTTCGCAATTGCTGTCGGTGGTGCCGTCCAGTGGGCTGTGGGTCGATGCCAATTTCAAGGAAGATCAACTGGCGCGGATGACCTCCGGCCAACGGGTGATCATCCGGGCCGACGTGCTTTCAGGCCAGGTGTTCCATGGCCATCTGGACAGCCTCGCCCCGGCCAGTGGCGCGCAGTTCAGCGTCTTGCCGCCGGAAAACGCCACCGGCAACTTCACCAAAATCGTGCAGCGGGTACCGGTGCGCATCGTGCTCGATCCGGCGGATGGCGTGCTCGGCCATTTGCGCCCGGGGCTGTCGGTGACCGCTGAAGTGGACACCCGCGCCGACGATAAAACCCCCGCCGTGGCCAGCGCACCATGAGCACCGTCGCCGCCCCCGCGCAGCCGTTCAATGTCGCCAACATGGCGACGGCGACCAAGGTCTTCGCCTTCGCCAGCATGTGCATCGGCATGTTCATTGCGCTGCTCGACATCCAGATTGTCTCCGCCTCGTTGCGTGACATCGGCGGCGGACTCTCGGCGGGCACCGACGAAACCGCGTGGGTGCAGACCAGTTACCTGATCGCGGAAATCATCGTGATTCCGCTGTCGGGCTGGTTGTCCCGGGTGTTCTCGACCCGTTGGCTGTTCTGCGCCTCGGCGGTGGGCTTCACCCTGGCCAGCCTGCTCTGCGGCGTGGCCTGGAACATCCAGAGCATGATCGCGTTCCGTGCCCTGCAGGGGTTTCTCGGCGGCTCGATGATCCCGTTGGTGTTCACCACCGCGTTCTTTTTCTTCACCGGCAAACAACGGGTGATCGCCGCCGCGACCATCGGTGCGGTGGCTTCGCTGGCACCGACCTTGGGCCCGGTAATCGGTGGCTGGATCACCGACATTTCGTCCTGGCACTGGCTGTTCTACATCAATCTGGTACCGGGGATTTTCGTCGCGGTGGCGGTGCCGATGCTGGTCAAGATCGACCAGCCGGAATTGTCGCTGCTCAAGGGCGCCGACTACCTCAGCATGGTGTTCATGGCGCTGTTTCTCGGCTGCCTGGAATACACCCTCGAAGAAGGCCCACGCTGGAACTGGTTCAGCGACAGCACCATTTTGATCACTGCGTGGATCAGCGGCCTCGCCGGCCTGGCCTTCATCAGCCGCACGTTGTACGTGGCCAATCCGATCGTCGATCTGCGCGCTCTGAAGGACCGCAACTTCGCCCTCGGTTGCTTCTTTTCGTTCGTCACCGGGATCGGCCTGTTCGCCACGATTTACCTGACGCCGCTGTTTCTCGGTCGGGTGCGTGGCTACAGCGCGCTGGACATTGGCCTGGCGGTTTTCTCCACCGGGGTGTTCCAGATCATGGCGATTCCGCTGTACGCCTTTATGGCCAATCGCATCGACCTGCGCTGGATCATGATGACCGGCCTGGGGTTGTTCGCGATGTCGATGTGGGATTTCAGCCCGATCACCCATGACTGGGGGGCCAAGGAATTGATGCTGCCGCAAGCGCTGCGCGGGATTGCCCAGCAACTGGCGGTGCCACCGGCGGTGACCCTGACCTTGGGCGGCCTGGCGCCGTCGCGGCTCAAACATGCTTCGGGGTTGTTCAACCTGATGCGCAACCTGGGCGGCGCGATTGGCATCGCAGCGTGCGCCACCATCCTCAACGACCGCACCAACCTGCACTTCACGCGCCTGGCGGAGCATTTGAACAGCACCAACGAAGCGCTCAACCAGTGGCTGTCCCAGGTTGGCAACAACTTCGCCGCCCTCGGCCAAAGCGGTGACGCGGGTGTCACCGCCAGCCTGCATCAGCTGTGGTTGCTGACCTACCGCGAAGCCCAGACCCAAACCTATGGCGACGCGTTTTTGATGATCATGGTCTGCTTCATTATCGCGACGCTGATGGTGCCCTTGATGCGCAAGGTGCAACCACCGGCCGCGCCGTCAGCAGACGCGCATTGATCAGGCTTGTGGCATTTTGCGGAAACCAATCGCCAGGCGGTTCCAGGCGTTGATGGTGGTAATGGCCACGGTCAGGTCGACCATTTCCTTGGGGCTGAACTCGGAGGTGGCCAGTTCGTAGTCTTCGTCCGAAGCGTGGGTCTGGCTGATCAGGGTCAGGGATTCAGTCCAGGCCATCGCCGCACGTTCACGCGGGGTGAAGAACGGCGTTTCGCGCCAGGCCGACAAGGTGGCCAGACGACGCTCGTCTTCGCCGCCCTTGCGGGCATCGGCGCTGTGCATGTCAAGGCAGAAGGCGCAGCCGTTGATTTGCGAGGTGCGCAGCTTGACCAGTTCAATCAGGTTCTTTTCCAGTGGCAGTTTCGACACCGCGGTTTCCAGGGCGATCATGGCTTTGAGGGCGTCCGGGGAAGCGGTGTAGAAATCGATACGAGGTTTCATGGCAGGGCTCCGTCACAAGGGGGTGTGGCGTTAAGTTAATCCCGCCCGTGGTTTCGACAAATAGCCAATATTCGAGAAGACGAGGAGGCCATTGAAGGGCCGCCCCAAAAATCTGTTATCGGGCATTGGCGGCTATAGATTTCTGATCGGTCCGGGATTTGTTGCGGGGCTGACATTGCTTTCGCGGGCAGGCTTCGCTCCTACAGGATTTGTGTCGTGCCGACATTTCGCGGCAAATAGCTAACCTGTAGGAGCGAGGCTTGCCCGCGAACCGCGCAGCGGCCATCCACCGCAAATCCCACTCACGCGCGATGACGCAACCACTGCAAAAACCCCTTCTTCGGCACCACCACCGGTTCGTCCTGGGTCAAGGTCCGCGCCTTGTGCAAGCGGAAATCCAGCAAGGCTTTCATGGCATCGTTGATGTCGTGACGAGCGTCCAGGCACGGTTTGAGGTAGGCCTTTTCGATGCGGTACAGGGCGCAAAAGGTCTTGGCGGTAAACGCGGCGGGTACCGAGGTATCGGACAGGATGCCGGCCTCGCCAATCACCTCGCCAGGGCCCATGCGTCCGGATTCGAACGGGGTGCCGTGACGGGTCAGGGTCACCGAAATAACCCCGGATTCAATGATGAACAAATGATCGCTGACCTCCCCCGCCGCCAGAATCGTCTCGCCGGCACGGAAGGTTTGCAGGGTCATGTTCTGGCTGAAGGTCTCTTTCTCTTCCTGGCGCAGGGTCGAGAAAATCGCCGAGCTTTCCAGCAGCGCCCGTGGTCGGGAGAAACTGTTCGGCGCCAGGGGTTCCACGCTCGACAGCATATTGATGCCGGAGGCCTGCAAGTGCCGGTACGCCAGGTCAAACAACAGATTGCGCACCGCGCGCTTCTGGTCCATAGAGACCACAAACCCACTGATTTCGTATTCCACGCCGGTGCTGCTGGAGCTTTTTAGCGCAACACTCGGCGCCGGGTGATCCAGCAGCAGGCGGCAACCCTGCATCGCCCGTTCAAGGGCTTCGACCACGGTGTTGGGCCGCGCGTGCGGGCTCAGTTGCAGGCTGATGGACACGCCGAATATGTCGCTCGGCCGACTGAAATTGATGATCTTGGCCTTGGCCGCCAGGGAGTTGGGGATCACGGCCAGGCTGCCTTGGGCGGTTTGCATGCGCGTGGCGCGCCAGTCGATGTCGGTGACCCGGCCCTCGGTGCCGTCGATGGAAATCCAGTCATCGATTTGATAAGGCTTGGTGGTGTTCAAAACGATGCCGGAGAACACGTCGCTGAGGGTGCTTTGCAGCGCCAGGCCGACGATGATCGCCACCGCGCCGGACGTGGCGAGCACGCCCTTGACCGGCAGGTCGAGCACGTAGGCCATGGCCGCGATGATGGCGATCAGGAAAATCACCGCGCCCAGCAAATCCTGGAGCAAACGCCCGGTGTGCCCGACCCGTTGCATCATCACCGCGCCGATCAGCACCGTCAGGGTCCGCGCACCGAATAGCCACCAGCCGATCTGCAAACCGGTGGCCGCCAGGTGCAGCGGCACGTTGTCGGCCCAGGGCGCCGGCTCCATCGGGTTCAGGCCTTCGTTGAACAGCAGGACGCTGAACAAGCCGAAAATCACCAGCCGTACGACCAGTTTCCAGTTGCTGCCATTGGTGCTGATCAAGCGCCACAGCCCCAGATCGATGAGGATCAAGGCTACGGCGACGAGCAGTGGGTGATTGGTGAGCAGTGACAGCATCAAGCAACTCCAGCGAGGGCCAATAGCGCGAAGATCTCACACATTGTAGGAGCTGGCGAAGCCTGCGATCTTTTGATCCTGATCTTTTTGAGATAGCCGAAACCAAAGGCCGGATCAAAGATCGCAGCCTTCGGCAGCTCGTTGGGTGGTTACCCTTGCATCCGCCCAAACCGCCCCGACTGGAAGTCGGCAAAGGCCTGGTGGATTTCCTGCTCGGTGTTCATCACGAACGGCCCGTGACCGACGATGGGTTCATCGATCGGTTCGCCGCTCAGCAGCAACACCACCGCGTCGCCATTGGCTTCGAGGGTGAGCTGAGCACCGTCGCGCTCGAACAGCGCCAACTGCCCTTCCCGCGCCAGTTCCAGGCCATTGACCTGCACCGTGCCGCGCAGCACCACCAGCGCGGTGTTGCGACCTTCGTGCAGATCAAGGGTCAGCAACTTGCCGGCGTTCAGGCGAATATCCCAGACGTCGATGGGCGTAAAGGTGCGGGATGGGCCAGTGTGGCCGTCGAACTCACCGGCAATCAGGCGCAGGCTGCCCGCGTTGTCCGGCAGCGGGATGCTCGGGATGTCGCGGTCGAGGATCGTCTGGTAACCGGCGTCGGCCATTTTGTCCTTGGCCGGCAGGTTGACCCACAGTTGCACCATTTCCAGTTTGCCGCCCGTTTTGGCGAAGTTTTCCGAGTGGAATTCTTCATGAAGAATCCCCGAGGCCGCCGTCATCCATTGCACGTCGCCAGGGCCGATGGTGCCGCCACTGCCGGTGGAGTCCCGGTGTTGCACTTCGCCGTCGTAGACGATGGTCACGGTTTCAAAACCGCGGTGCGGATGCTGGCCCACACCACGGCGCTCAGTGGTCGGGGTGAATTCAGCGGGGCCGGCGTGATCGAGCAGCAGGAACGGGCTGATGTGTTTGCCCAGGGTGTCGTAGGAAAACAGCGTGCGAACCGGAAAACCGTCGCCGACCCAATGGGCCCGTGGACTGGTGTAGATACCGATGATGTTTTTCATCGTGCCTCCGAAAAAGGTGGGTGAAACATGAACCCAGCTTAAATCTGCGCTCAATTCAGCACTAGAGGGCAACAACCAGCCTCAGCGTTCCACCAGTAGGACAATGCACGCCATTGAAGAAAGACCAGGGCTACACGACGCTGGATTTGCGCATCAGTTATGTCCGCGCGTTGACCGGCGCCAGAGGACCGGGGCGGGCCGAAGGCAAGATTGTGCATCCGGGACGTTCGACGGCGCTGGCCGAGGGGCGGATTTATGACGTGGATGGGCGGTTGTAGGCGACCGGGTCGACGACTTGCATGATTCTTGAGGCGCGGGGGTAAGGCTCCGAAACCGCGTTACGGCTATCGCGGGCAAGCCTTGCTCCTACAGGATGTGTATCGTGGCGATATTTCGCGGAAAATCTCAAACCTGTAGGAGCGAGGCTTGCCCGCGAACAGGCCAGACCAAACACCCACAATTTCATCGACCAGCCACCCATTCATGACTTCCCGTCAACATTGACTTGACCTACCTGCGGTTTTTCTCGAGGGCATCGGCGCGGATACTGGTGGCCATTCCCACTGCAACCCTGGAGTCATTGATGTCTATTCCCGCATTCGGTCTTGGTACGTTTCGCCTGCAAGGCCAGGTGGTCATCGATTCGGTGAGCACCGGTCTTGAACTGGGCTACCGGGTCATCGACACCGCGCAAATCTACGAGAACGAAGCCGAAGTCGGCCAGGCCATCGCCGCCAGCGGTGTCCCGCGTCAAGAGTTGTTCATCACCAGCAAGATCTGGGTCGCCAACTTCGCCAAGGACCGCTTGATCGACAGCCTCAAACAGAGCCTGCGCAACCTGCAGACCGACTACCTGGACCTGACGCTGATCCACTGGCCGTCCCCGGAAGACCAGGTGCCCGTCGAAGAATTCATGGGCGCACTGCTTGAAGCCAAAAACATGGGCCTGACCCGCCAGATCGGCGTGTCCAACTTCACCGTCGACCTGATGAAACAGGCGATCGCCGCGGTCGGCGCCGAGAACATCGCCACCAACCAGATCGAGCTGCACCCGTACCTGCAAAACCGCAAGGTCGTCGAATTCGCCCAGAGCCAGGGCATCCAGATCACCTCTTACATGACCCTGGCCTACGGCGAAGTGTTGAAGGACCCGGTGATCCAGCAGATCGCCGAGCGCCTGCAAGCGACCCCGGCACACGTCACCCTGGCCTGGGCCATGCAGTTGGGTTACGCGGTGATCCCCTCCTCCACCAAACGCGCCAACCTGGAAAGCAACCTGCAGGCCTGCGCCTTGACCTTGAGCGACGCCGACATGGCGCTGATCGCCGGTCTGGATCGCGGTCAGCGCTTGACCAGCCCTAAAGGCATCGCGCCGCAGTGGGATTGATCGTGCGCTAGCCAAGACTCTGGTCGAGGCGCGCCATGCTCTGCTGCAAGCGCTCGACGGCCTCGTCGATCAACACCGCACGGCCTTCGGCGCAAGCCATTTCCAGTTGCTCGCAACACTCGACCAGCCGGATCGCCCGGACCATGCGCGCACCGCCCTTGATGCGGTGCGCCAGGTCCTGGAGGTCCTGGCGATTGCCCGCCGCGTGCGCCTGAAGCAGGTGTTGACGATCCTCGCGATTGGTCACCGCCAGATCGTGCACCAGACGATTAATCAAGGTGCGGTCGCTGCCGACGTATTGCTCAAGGCCACTCAAGTCAATCTCTGATGCCGGTGGTGACGGAATATCCGCAGCGTTCAATTCGCCTGGAAACCTGGCCGCCAGCCACGCGCTCAGATCCCCCAGACGAATCGGTTTGAACAGGCAATCATCCATGCCGGCTTCGAGGCAACGGCGCTTTTCCTCGGGCTGGGCATTGGCGGTAAAGCCCAGGATCAGCGTGGCGGACAAGCCTTGGGCGCGTTCTTCATCACGAATCGCCATCGCCAGTTCATACCCACTGAGCACCGGCATGTTGCAGTCGGTGATGAGCACATCGAGCGGCTGGCGGCGCCATTGCCCCAGCCCCTGTTCGCCGTCCTCGGCCTCCAGCACCCGGTGCCCCAGATAACTCAGTTGTCGCGACAGCAACAGCCGATTGGCCGGGTAATCATCGACCACCAGAATCGTTAACTGCCGGGTCGGCAGTAACAATCCATTGGGCGGCACAACGTCGCCAACCAAGGGTTGAAGGACTGGCACATCCAGACTGACCTCAACCTGCGTGCCCCCGCCCAGCGTGCTGTGAAGCTGCAATCGCCCGCCCATCATTTCGCACAAGGAACGGCTGATCACCAAGCCCAGCCCTGAACCGCTGCGGCCGGATTGCGGCGTCTTGCCCGCCTGGACGAACGGGCTGAACAGCCGCTGCTGGTCGGCGGCGCTGATGCCGATGCCACTGTCTTCAATCACCACGCTCACCAACCGATGGCCGGAGATCCCGGGCTCGGCGCGCAAGGTCAGGCTTACCTGACCTTCTTCAGTGAACTTGATGGCATTGCTCAACAGATTGGACAGCACTTGCTTGAAACGCAGGGGGTCGATCAACACATCGCAGTCACTGTGCTCGTCCAGTTCGACCCGCCAATCCAGCCCTTTCTGCCGCGCCAGCCCTTCGAAAACCCGGCACACCGATGCCGTCAATTCGTGCAGATTGGCCCGTTCCGGCGTCAGCGACAAATGCCCGGACTCGATGCGGGCAATGTCCAGAATGTCGCCGATCAACGCCAGCAACTGCTGCGCGGAACCGGACGCCACCTCAATGGCGAAACGGTCGGTGATGCCCTCTTCGGAGCGTTTGAGGGCCAGTTCGAGCATGCCGATCAGGGCGTTCATCGGCGTGCGGATTTCATGGCTCATGGTCGCCAGAAACGTGGTTTTTGCCCGGTTGGCGTCGTCGGCGGCGTCCTTGGCGTCCTGCAACTGCTGCAACCATTGTTGGCGTTGGCGAATCTGCCGGCGCTGCCAGACGATCCAGCCCAACGCCAGTAACAGCAAGGCGCCGACAGCGGCAAAACCTTGAAAAATGGCGCGGCGATGACGCAGCCAATAACTGTCGTCCACCACCTCGTTGTTGCTCCAGCGCGCCACCAGTTCGTCCAGCTCCTGGGGCGGAATGCTCAGCAAGGCCTTGTTCAGAATCGAGTGCAGCTCAAGCGCACCGCGTTCGGTGGCCAGGGTGATGCGCGCCGGTTCGTCGCCCACGGTACTGTTGATCCGCAAGCGCTCGCGGTAATGCCGGGCAATCAGGTAACGGGTCAGGATCAGTGAACTGAGGGCCGCATCAGCCTGCCCTTTGATCACCGACTCCAGGCCCTGGGCCGGGCCTTGCACCTCCACCAGGCGAATGTCCGGCGCGCGCGCCCGAATGTACTCGCGCAACGGATGACTGTGGTAGATCGCCAGGCGTTTTCCGGCCAGATCATCCAGGGTTTTCGGGCTGCCCGGGGTCGCGCTGCTGACCAGCACGAACGGGTTGCTCAGGTACGCGCGGGTGAAGCGCAACTCGCCTTCCCATTCGCGGCTGGGAATGATCGCCGGCAACAGGTCAATCTCCCCGGCCTTGAGTTGCTGGACCTGCTGATCCAGTGAACGGCTGCGCAGGACCTTGAAGGTCAAGCCGCTGCGCTGGCTGATCAAGGTGAGTAATTGCGCGGTCAAGCCGCTGAAGCGCCCCTGGGCATCAAAAAATGTCAGTGGAGCGAAGTCTTCGACAACGCCCACGGTCAACGTCGGGTGCAGAGCCAGCCAGTGTTGTTCGCTGGGGCTCAATCGAACACGTTGCTGGCCGGAAATGTTGGCCCGGTCCGCACTCCAGCGCCGCTCGATGGCATCGCGCCGGTCCATGGGAATCGCGGCCAGTGCCTGATCGACAATCCTCGTCAGCCGCGCATTGCTGCGGGCCAGGGCAAAGCCAAACGGATTGGCGTCTAGCCCGGAGGGCCCCGCCAGGTGAACGTTGTTCAGGTAGTTATTGTTGATCAGGTAATTGGCGCTGATGAAGTCGCCCAGGTAGACGTCATCCTGGCCGAACGCTACGGCGCCGATGGCTTCAAGCGTCGAGGGATAAAGGTGCAGACTCGCCTCGGGATAGAACGCCGTGATGCTTGCGGCGGGCAGATAGTCATCGACCATGGCGATGCGCTTGCCGGCGAGGTCCTCGGGCACTTGCTCGTCCAGCCGGGTGACCAGCATGGGTTGATCTTCGGCGTAGGCCCGCGAACTCATCAGTTCGGGATCGGCCGCCTCGAAGTTGTTCGACGTCCCGAGCAGATCCAGCTCATCGACCTTGAGTGCCTGCATGGCGGCGTCGCGCGTGGCGTAACGCCGGACCTCGATCTTGACGTGCAGCAGTTGGGCCAGCAGATCGGCGTAGTCGGCGGTGATGCCTTCCAGTTCATCGTGATTGCGCGTCACCTCGAACGGCGGGTAGTCCGGGCCCGTTACACCGAGACGCAAGACCCGCTTGTTGCGCAGCCATTCCCAGTCTTTGTCATCGAGGCGCACATCGTAGCCGTCCACGGTGGAGCGTCCGAGCAGGTGCTGGCTGACCGGCTCGGCCGCTGCATGCGTCATGGTCAACAGCATCAGCAGCAAAAGACAGGCACGCATGGTCTGGCTCGTTCAGATCAGATGGTTGCGTTTGGCAAATTCACGCAAGTACACCGACGAAGGCACTCTGAGTTTTTCAGTCAGGCGCGTCTTGTAGGTGCTGACGGTCTTGTGGCTCAGGTGCATGACCCTGGCGATGTCCTTGTTGCTCATGCCGCGAGCCAGGTGCTGGCAGATGGTCAGTTCGCGATTGGAGAGTAAGTCGATCAGTTGTTTTTCGGTACTTTGCAGACTGTCCCGCGATACCGCTGGCAACTGGGTGAAATAGGTGTAGCCGGCCATGAGCGCGTGCACCGCTTCGTGCAAATGCCTCAAGTCGTTGGTTTTGGAGACATAGGCCAGGGCCCCGGCACGCATGCAACGCTCTTGAAAATGCTGCGGGTCCAGGGACGAGAAAACCAGCACCCGGCACGACTGATCACTGGCCCTGATTCGCTCCAGCACATCAAGCCCGTCGAGGGACGGCATGACCAGATCGAGCACCAACAGCTCCGGCGAATGCTCGCGCAACAGCGACATCACCTCGCTACCGTTCGACGCCTCAAAAATGCGTCTGAAGCCCTTCTGCTCAAGGACAATTTTGACTGCGGCCCGTACCACCGGATGATCGTCCACAATCAACGCTGACTTCATGGCAACTCCTTGTGCAAAGACATGACGACTGCACACCGAATACCACCGGGATCAGCCCGGTGTAGACGCAACGGCTGCGCAATGACTTTTGCATGGGAGATCAGGCAAAACCACCTGTCAGATCTGACAGTTCCGACGAACGGTCAACCCTGCTGTTGCTTGTACAAGCGGGTCAACCAGGGTTGGTCTTCAGCCGGCATCGGCGGATCGACCACCGTCATCAACTGCACCAGGGTGCCCAGATCGGGCAGTACCCCATGGCTGACCTGAACCTTTTGTTGCGCACATCCCGGAATCGGCGGCAATTGGGCCCGCTCACCGTCATAGATCAAGGCGTAATGAACTTGCGGGTTGTTCAGAAAGAATCCCAACCAGTCCAGCGCGCCGTGCGCCATGGCGGCATTGACCACCACCAGATCGAACGGCTCGCAACCGTACTCCACCAGAGTCAGCAGTTCTTCGAGATTTTGCGCGGGTGCAACACGGAAGTAATCGAGTTGATTGAAGAGCCGCTCGACTTTCATCCGATGGAAATGCTGCTCGTCGGCGATCAGTATTCGTAAGGCTTTATTCGGCATCATTGCCTCGGGAGAGTGGGAGATTCATGTCGCGCAAGGCTACGGAACACCTGTTGAATTTTCTGTAGGACCTTTCCTAAAAATCACTTCTCACCGCCCCACGCAAAGGCAACCATTGCAGCAAATCCTCACCGCTCATGGGTCGCGCGTACCAGTAGCCCTGCCCTTGGGTGCAACCCAGCGCCAACAATTGCTGGCGTTGCGCCTCGGTTTCGATGCCTTCGATGACCACCGACATCCCCAACGCCTCACCTAACGCCAGGGTGCTGCTGATCACGGCGCGGCAACGAGGTTCGTGTTCCAGGGTGCGGACAAATTCGGCATCAAGCTTGATCTCGTTGAACGGCAACTGACACAGGCGTTGCAGCGAGGAAAACCCGGCACCGAAATCGTCGATGGACAACCGACAGCCCATCATCCGCAAACGCACCAGGCTTTCGAGGCTGGTGGCCGGGGCCTCCAGCAGACCGCTTTCGGTGAGTTCAAACGTCAGGCTCGCGCCCACTGTGGCGTGCCGGGCCAGGATGTCCTTGATGGTGAACGTCAGCTCGCTATTGGCCAGTTGCGAGGTTTGCAGGTTGAACGCCATGTTCAGCGTGAAGCCATGTTGCCTGGCCTGTTGTTGCAGGCTCAACGCCTGATCCAGTTGGGCAAACAGCAACTCATCCATCAACCCGCACCGCTCCAGCACCGGCATGAACACCGCAGGCGACAACACACCCTTGAGCGGATGCAACCAGCGGCATAGCACCTCGACCCCACACACGTCACCGGTTTGCAGGTTGAACTTGGGTTGATACCAGGCCTGCAATTGCCGGGCGGCCAGCGCCCCACGCACTTCCTGCTCGGTGGCCAGCTCCGGGATTTGCATCGACCAAGGCTTGGCAACCGGGCTGTTGAGGTATTTGTTCAACAATTGCGCCAGCACCTCACCATGCAACGGTTTGCCGACATCGCCGAGCAGCGCCAGGCCCGACAGCGACACCATCTGATGCACCGCCCGACGCAAATCCGCCGACAACACACTGCTGATGATGATCGACTTCACCTGCCCCGAAGCGCCGACCCGCTGCAAAAAGGCCAGGCCGTCCATGCCTTCCATCTGCAAGTCGCACAGGGCGATGTCCACCGCGCCGACCGCGTCCAGGACCTCCAGCGCTTCGGCGCCGTCGCTGGCTTCGAATACCTCGTGGCAACCCAGCGTGCGTAACATGTTCACGGCGACGGAACGCTGAAAGGTGTGATCTTCGAGCACCAGGACACGCAGAGGCAGGTTAGGCATGGAAGGCGTCGACTCGTCGGTTGGGGTGCGACGATTGTCCAGGAACCACGGGGCAAGCTAATTAGGAAACGTCTGAAACTCTGTAGGAAACGTCCCATAAACCTTCTAGTGCCGGTAGAACTGGATCACCACTCAAGGCTTTGCATAAAAGCCTGGAGCGTTTGCCGATCCGGCGTACGAATGAGGCTCAGTTGTCGTCGGCACGAGGTAAACAGCAGCTCGGGCTTTTCCTGGCCGCGACGTGCGTCATGGATCAAACCGTGGCGGACCTGGGCATTGCGCATGAAAAACCGGTGAGGATCGGCACCGGCGCTGCTCAGTAACTCGCCGTTGATGATCAGCAGGTCGAATGCCTCGAAGGGTTCGTAGGAATAGTGGGTCAAGTCCAGAAGTTCGCGCAGGGAGGTCACCTGGGTGATGCGTCGATAGCCCAGTTCGTTGAGGTGTCTGGCCATGCGTTGTTGCAGAAGTGGCTGGGGTTCGGCGATCAGGATGTGCAGGGGTTGAAGCGACATGGGTTTCGACTGGTTCGGGGTTTTCCTAACGCTAGACGAAACACCTTGAAACCGATGTAGGACGCTTCTGAAATGTGTCTGCAGCAGGTCCCACACCGATGTGGCGTTGGCGCAACACCTGTGGCGAGGGAGCTTGCTCCCGCTGGGCTGCGAAGCGGCCCCCTTCGACGACGGCTTCGCCGCCGAACGGGAGCAAGCTCCCTCGCCACAACAGCGTTTTATTGCCAGCCAAACCGGCGAATGTAGAAGCCCTTCACCGCCTGGGTCAGGCCCATGTACGCCAGCAGAATCACCGGCAAAAACACGAAGTACAGCGACGGCAGCGCCTGCAGTTTGAAGTAGTGCGCGAACGGCCCCATCGGCAGGAAGATACCGATGGCCATGATGACCCCGGTCATGATCATCAACGGCATGGCCGCGCGGCTTTGCAGGAACGGGATCTTCGGTGTGCGGATCATGTGCACGATCAGGGTCTGGGTCAGCAGCCCCACCACAAACCAGCCGGACTGGAACAACGTCTGGTGATCCGGGGTGTTGGCGTCGAACACGTACCACATCAAGGCAAACGTGGTGATGTCGAAGATCGAGCTGATCGGCCCGAAGAACAGCATGAAGCGCCCGACGTCCGCCGGTTGCCAGCGTTGGGGTTTCTTCAGCATCTCGGCATCGACGTTATCGAACGGGATGGCGATCTGCGAAATGTCATACAGCAGGTTTTGCACCAGCAGGTGCATCGGCAGCATGGGCAGGAACGGGATAAACGCACTGGCCACCAGCACCGAGAACACGTTGCCGAAGTTCGAACTGGCGGTCATCTTGATGTACTTGAGCATGTTGGCGAAGGTCCGCCGTCCTTCCAGCACGCCCTCCTCCAGCACCATCAGGCTTTTTTCCAGGAGGATGATGTCGGCCGCTTCCTTGGCGATGTCCACCGCGCTGTCCACCGAAATACCGATGTCCGCGGCGCGCAACGCCGGGGCGTCGTTGATGCCGTCGCCCATGAAGCCGACCACGTGGCCGTTGTCTTTGAGCAGACGCACAATGCGTTCCTTGTGCGACGGTGTCAGTTTGGCGAAGACGTTGGTGGTTTCCACCGCCAGCGCCAGCTCGGCGTCGCTCATGCGTTCGACATCGTTGCCCATCAGCAGGCCTTGTTGCTCCAGGCCGACTTCGCGGCAGATCTTGGCGGTGACCAGTTCGTTATCGCCGGTCAGCACTTTCACCGCGATGCCATGCTCGGCCAGCGCCCGCAGGGCCGGCGCGGTGCTTTCCTTCGGTGGATCGAGGAAGGCGACGTAGCCGATCAGGGTCATCTGTTGTTCATCGGCGATGCTGTAGACCGTCTGATCCTTGGGCGTGTGCCGCGCCGCCACGGCCACCACGCGCAAGCCTTCTTCGTTGAAAGACGCCGTCACTTCACGGATCCGCGCCAGCAGTTCATCGGTCAACGGTTCGTCGTTGTCGCCGTGGCGAACCCGGGTGCAACCGGCGAGGATTTCTTCAACCGCGCCTTTGCACACCAGCAAATGGTGCTGTTGATCATGCTCGGCCACCACCACCGACATGCGTCGGCGGGTGAAGTCGAACGGCACTTCATCGACCTTGGCAAACGCCGTGGCCACTTCCAGTTCCCGGTGCACTTCGACGTGTTGCAACACCGCCACGTCCAGCAGGTTTTTCAGGCCCGTCTGGTAGTAGCTGTTGAGGTAGGCCATTTCCAGTACGTCATCGGACTCTTCGCCCCAGACGTCCACATGCCGGGCGAGGAAGATTTTGTCCTGGGTCAGGGTCCCGGTCTTGTCGGTGCACAGCACGTCCATGGCGCCAAAGTTCTGGATCGCGTCCAGGCGCTTGACGATGACCTTCTTGCGCGACAGGAACACCGCGCCCTTGGCCAACGTCGAGGTGACGATCATCGGCAGCATTTCCGGGGTCAGGCCCACGGCAATCGACAGCGCGAACAGCAGCGCCTGCATCCAGTCGCCCTTGGTGAAGCCGTTGATGAACAACACCAGCGGCGCCATCACGAACATGAAGCGGATCAGCAGCCAACTGACCTTGTTCACGCCGTTCTGGAACGAAGTCGGCGCCCGGTCGGTGGCGCTGACCCGCTGGGCCAGGGCACCGAAATAGGTGCTGTTGCCGGTGGTCAGGATCACCGCAATGGCTGAACCCGACACCACGTTGGTGCCCATGAACAGAATGTTGTCCAGGTCCAGCGGGTTGGCGGTGTCGCGGTCCTGCTGGCGCGGGAATTTTTCCACGGGCATGGATTCGCCGGTCATCGCCGCCTGGCTGACGAACAGGTCCTTGGCGCTGAGTACCCGGCAATCGGCGGGGATCATGTCGCCGGCCGAAAGCACGATCAGGTCCCCGGGCACCAATTGTTTGATCGGCAATTCGATGCGCTGCGCGCCCTGGCGCAGCACGGTGGCAGTGTTGCTCACCATGGCCTTGAGCGCGTCGGCGGCCTGGTTCGACTTGGCTTCCTGCCAGAACCGCAGCAAGGTCGAGAGCACCACCATGGAGAAAATCACCACGGCGGCCTTGATGTCTTCGGTGAACCACGACACCGCCGCCAACAAGGTCAGCAGCAGGTTGAACGGGTTTTTGTAGCAGTGCCACAGGTGCACCCACCACGGCAGCGGCTGTTCGTGCTCGACTTCGTTGAGGCCGAATTGCTCGCGCAGGGTGTCGGCTTCGAGTTCGCTCAAACCATCGCTGTGACTGCCGAGGCTGTCCAGCAGATGGCCGGTGTCGCTGTTGGCGGCGGACACCAACGTCTGCGCCAGGGTCGGCGGTACTTCACGGCTGACCGTGGTGTCGTTGATGCTTTCCAGCAAGGCCAGGCGACGGAAGTGCCGGGCGATGTGGCGGGTGCGCAGGAATCCGGCGAAGAATTCCTTGAGCAAGGTCAGGTTCATGGCAGTTGCCCCCAGGGTCAGCCGGGAAACCGTCGAGCAGGCGCGTCGAGTCGCCGCGATGACGACATGAAAGTCGAACATCACGCACGGTTCAGCGTCGATGAGAGGGACCTCGGGTATCGCGCCGCCACTGGCCGCGATCGGGATGCCGCTACTCGCTTGTCAGCAAGGTAACGGCACAAAAAAATTGCGCGTTAGCTTGCCGAGAAAATGCCGGTCACTGAAACCGGCCGACGACTGTCACTCGAACAAGTACCCACTGTGGGTCTCCGCTATTGATGAAAACGCGCGAAGCTTACGCCCCGATTTCTGGAGAGTAAACGATGCTTGGGCGAGTGCCGGGAGAATCGGCAGGTTCTTCAGGAAGGGTTCAGGATGATCAAAAAACTGTGGCGAGGGGGCTTGATCGTTCCCACGCTCCGCGTGGGAATGCCTCCAGGGACGCTCTGCGTTCCAATGGGACGCGGAGCGTCCCGGGCTGCATTCCCACGCGGAGCGAGGGAACGATCAGGTGAAGGGATTAGCTGGCAGTGGCGAGTAACAAATCCATCACCGAACGAGTATGCCCACGGGACTTGCCATGGTCATACAGCGACCCGGCAATCTCATCGGCGCGAATCGGCAGGATCGACAGCAAGGTGTCGCTCAAGCCGTGGCTGGCCTGGCAGAAGCCCTGCATGTAGATGCCGGCCTTGCAGCGCTCGTCGGTGATCAGTTTGTAATGGCGGTCGACTTCGAAGTCGCCCAGGTACGCCTCCAGCGGCGCCAGCAGCTTGCGGTGCATCTGCCGCTCGTAACCGGTGGCCAGCACCACCGCGTCGTAATGTCGAACCGTGACTTCGCCCGTGGCATTGTTGCGTACCGCCAGCTCGATACCTTGCTCGGTGGCGGTGGCTTTCTCAATCGTGGTCAGGGTGCGGAACGCATGGCGCGCAATCCCGGAAACCTTCTGGCGATAGAAGATGCCGTAGATGCGTTCGATCAGGTCGATGTCCACCACCGAGTAGTTGGTGTTGTGGTACTCGTTGACCAGGCGCTCGCGCTCACTGCTGGCTTGCTGGAACACCAGGTCGGTGAACTCCGGCGAGAACACTTCATTGACGAACGGGCTGTCGTCCGCCGGCTTCAGGGCCGAGCCGCGCAGGATCATGTCCACCTGCACCGACGGGAAGCTGTCGTTCAGGTCGATAAAGGCTTCCGCCGCACTCTGCCCGCCGCCGATGATCGCGATGCTCATCGGTTGGTTGTCCACGCACGGCTGCTTGGCCATCTGCGCCAGGTACTGCGAGTGGTGGAACACGCGGCCATCATCCTTCAGCGCTTTGAACGCCTCCGGAATACGCGGGGTTCCGCCAGGGCTGACCACCACTGAACGGGTGGTGCGCACGTGTTGCTGGCCCTGGGTATCGCGGGAGATCACGCGCAGCGCTTCGACGTGCTGGTTGTGCAGCACCGGCTCGATGGTCAGCACTTCTTCGCCGTAGCGGCTCTGCTCGGTGAACTGCCCGGCGACCCAGCGCAGGTAGTCGTTGTACTCCATGCGGCACGGGTAGAAGGTGCCCAGGTTGATGAAGTCCACCAGGCGCCCGTGGTGCTTGAGGTAGTTGACGAACGAGTACGGGCTGGTCGGGTTGCGCAGGGTCACCAGGTCCTTGAGAAAGGAAATCTGCAACTCGCTCTGGGTCGACAGCGTGTTGCCGTGCCAGCTGTACGTGGCCTGCTTGTCGAGAAACAGTACATCCAGTTCACCCTGGCTCGGCCCGCGCTCTTGCAGGGCGATGGCCAGGGCCAGGTTCGAAGGGCCGAAACCGATGCCGATCAGGTCGTGAACGATGGGCGATGCAATTGCCTGTGTCATTTCCAGTGTCCTCTGGATGAACCCCGGAGCAGCGGGGATAAAGCCTGGGTGACCTGACCGGCCTTGGGGGGACAGCAGATCGTCTGTTGAGTAGGAACGAGGACAATGAAAAAAAATTTAATGGGTGGGGATCAATGGGCGTCCCATTGCTTGATACGCACCCGGCAATGTTTCATGGCGTTGACGATGTGTTTTTCCACCAGCGCCCGGGAAATCCCCAGGTGTTCGGCGATCTCGGGGTGCGACAGGCCATCGATCTTGCGCAGCAGAAAACTCTCGCGGCACAGCTTGGGCAATTCCGCCAGGGCGCGCTGGAGCATGGCCAGGCGTTGCCCGTGATCGAGGCTGGTATGCGGTGACGGGGTGAAGTAGCGCTCTTCGGTATCGAGCACTTCCAGGGATTCGACTTGCCGCAGGGCATTGCGCCGATGGTCGTCGATCACCAGGTTGAGCGCGGTGCGATAAAGGAAGGCCCGGGGCTGCTCGATCGGCGTGTCACTGGAACGCTCCAGTACCCGCAGATAAGCGTCATGCACCACATCTTCGGCCACCTGACGGTTGCCCAGCTTGGCGTTCAGAAAGCACACCAGCTCGCGATAGTAGTTTTCCAACATGACTCCCGGCCGCACGCAGGCGGTTTCTATCCTTGAGCCAGATCGGCGACCGCCAAATGAGCAGTAGCACGATGGTGGCAATTTGAGTCGCGTAATTTATAGTAATTCTCATATAGATTTAAAGCACTTGATCCATTTGCCGGAGAAATAGCCTGGTAGCGCAGCTGTAACCCCCCTGTATCAAGGCTTAAATTCCCGGCCAGGGTTCTCGTTTACAGGACAGCTTCCCGTGTCTGTCGGCCGACCGACAGCGTCCAGTTGCGCGCCAAACGGTGTGCGCCGCCGCACGACGGGCCGATTTACTCTGGCTGGAACCCTGCATGAAACGTCCCCGTCCGACCCGACGCGCCCTGCTTGTAGCACTCTGCCTGATCCCCGCGATCGCGGTCGCCGCCTGGCAAGTGCTGCCCCCCGGGCGCGAAAAACTGGCCACGGCCCAGGTCACCCGCGCCACCATCGAAACCAGCGTGACCGCCCTCGGCACCCTGCAACCCCGTCGTTATGTCGATGTGGGTGCCCAGGCTTCGGGGCAGATCCAGAAAATCCACGTCGAGGCTGGCGATGAGGTCAAGGAAGGCCAGTTGCTGGTCGAGATCGATCCATCGACGCAGAAAGCCAAGCTCGATGCCGGGCGTTTTTCCATCGACAACCTCAAGGCCCAACTGCAAGAGCAGCGCGCCCAGCACGACCTGGCGCAGCAAAAATACCAACGCCAGCAGAATCTGGCCGCCGGGGGCGCCACGCGCGAAGAAGACGTGCAGACCGCGCGCGCCGAAGTGCGCGCCACCCAGGCCCGCATCGACATGTTCCAGGCGCAGATTCGCCAGGCCCAGGCGAGCCTGCGCAGCGACGAAGCCGAACTCGGCTACACGCGGATCTTTGCGCCGATGACCGGCACGGTGGTGGCAGTAGGTGCCCGGGAAGGCCAGACACTCAACGCACAACAACAAACCCCGCTGATCCTGCGCATCGCCCGTTTGTCACCGATGACCGTGTGGGCGGAAGTCTCCGAAGCCGATATCGGCCAGGTCAAAGCGGGCATGACGGCTTATTTCACCACGCTTAGTGGCGGCACCCGCCGCTGGAGCAGCACCGTACGACAGATCCTCCCGGTGCCACCGCGCCCGCTCGAACAATCCCAGGGCGGCAGTCCCACCAGTGGACGCAGCGGCGCCGAACGGGTGGTGCTTTATACCGTGCTGCTCGACGTCGACAACGCCGACAACGCGTTGATGACCGACATGACCGCCCAGGTTTTCTTCGTCGCGCAACAGGCGCAAAACGTCCTGACCGTACCGACCGCCGCACTGCAGAGAGGCTCCGAGACCGACACGCAGGTGGCACAAGTGGTCGCGGCCAACGGCGATGTGCAGCCGCGACAAGTGCGCACCGGCATCAGTGACCGACTGCGCACGCAGATCCTCAACGGCCTGGCCGAAGGCGATCACGTGCTGAGCGCCCCGGTCACCGGCAGTGGAGGCTGAATGCAAACGCCCCTGATTGACCTGCGCGGTATTCGCAAAGCTTACGGCGGCAATGACAGTCCCCTGGTGGAAGTGCTGCGGGGCATTGACCTGTCGATTCACGCCGGGGAATTTGTGGCGATTGTCGGGGCCTCCGGCTCCGGCAAATCGACGCTGATGAACATTCTCGGCTGCCTCGACCGCCCCACCAGCGGCGAATACCTGTTCGCCGGCGAAAACGTCGCCCGCCTCGACAGCGATGAACTGGCCTGGCTGCGCCGCGAAGCGTTCGGCTTCGTGTTCCAGGGCTATCACTTGATCCCTTCCGGCTCGGCCCAGGAAAACGTTGAAATGCCGGCCATCTATGCCGGCACCCCGGCGGCCGAACGTCACGCCCGCGCCGCCGCCCTGCTGGACCGCCTGGGCCTGGCCAGCCGCACCGGCAACCGCCCGCATCAGCTGTCCGGTGGCCAGCAGCAAAGGGTCTCGATTGCCCGGGCACTGATGAACGGCGGCCACATCATCCTCGCCGATGAACCCACCGGCGCCCTCGACAGCCACAGCGGTGCCGAGGTCATGACCCTGCTCGACGAGCTCGCCAGCCAGGGCCATGTGGTGATCCTGATCACCCACGACAGGGACGTCGCTCAACGCGCCAACCGCCTCATCGAAATTCGCGACGGCCTGATCATCAGCGACACCGCCGACGCCCCCTCGGCACCGCCGCGCAGCGCCAGGCCGGGCGCCTTGCAAGCCGTGGACCTGCGCCAGCGCCTGAGTGTCGGCAGCGAGAACACCGGGGCCTGGAAAGGTGAACTGGTGGATGCCGTGCAAGCGGCCTGGCGGGTGATGTGGATCAATCGCTTCCGCACCGCGCTGACCCTGCTGGGGATCGTCATCGGGGTCGCCTCGGTGGTGGTGATGCTGGCGGTGGGCGAAGGCAGCAAACGTCAGGTCATGGCGCAAATGGGCGCCTTCGGCTCCAACATTATTTATCTCAGCGGCGCCGCACCCAATCCGCGCACGCCGCCAGGGATCATCACCCTCGACGACGTCGCCGCGCTGGCGGCGTTGCCGCAAGTGCAACGCATCATGCCGGTCAACGGCGCGACGGCCGGCGTGCGTTTCGGCAACGTCGACCACACCAGCTATGTGGGAGGTAACGACACCAACTTCCCGGTCATTTTCAACTGGCCGGTGGTCGAGGGCCGTTACTTCACCCAGGCCGATGAGGACACTGGCGCCGCAGTTGCGGTGATCGGCAAAAAGGTCCGCGACAAGCTGCTCAAGGACGTCGCCGACCCCATCGGCCAATACATCCTGATTGAAAACGTGCCATTCCAGGTGCTTGGCGTCCTCGCCGAAAAAGGCTCCAGCTCCGGCGACTCCGACAGTGACAACCGCATCGCCGTGCCCTATTCGGCTGCCAGCGTGCGCCTGTTCGGCAACCGTAATCCCGAATACGTGGTGATTGCTGCCAAGGATGCCCGCAAGGTCAAGGAGGCCGAGCAGGCCATCGAACAAACGATGCTGCACCGGCACAAGGACAAAAAGGACTTCGAGCTGACCAACAACGCCGCGATGATCCAGGCCGAGGCCCGGACCCAGGGCACGCTGTCGCTGATGCTCGGTTCCATCGCGGCGATTTCGCTGTTGGTGGGCGGTATTGGTGTGATGAACATCATGCTCATGACCGTGCGCGAACGGACCCGCGAGATCGGTATTCGCATGGCCACCGGCGCCCGTCAGCGCGACATCCTGCGCCAGTTCCTCACCGAAGCGGTGATGCTCTCGGTGATCGGCGGACTCGCCGGGATCGGCCTGGCATTGCTGGTCGGCGGCGTGCTGCTACTCAGCGATGTGGCTGTGGCATTCGAGTGGATCGCCGTGTTCGGCGCCTTCGGTTGCGCGCTGGTCACCGGTGTCATTTTCGGCTTCATGCCTGCCCGCAAGGCTGCCCGGCTCGACCCGGTCACGGCCCTTACCAGTGAATGATCGACCTATGAAAGCCCACTTGACCCTCCTGGCCGCCAGCCTTTTGCTGGCGGCCTGCAGCAACCCTGCGCCGCGTCCCGACAGCGGCTTACAACCCCCCGCTGCGTGGCAGTCGCCGAATAACGCCGAGGCCGCGCACGGCAATCGGCAATGGTGGACCCACTTCGGCAGCCCGGAGCTGGATCGCCTGATCGAACAAGCGCGATTGGGCAGCTATGACCTCGCTGCCGCAGTTGCCCGCGTCCGGCAAGCCCAGGCCATCGCGACCATTGCCGGTGCGCCCCTGCTGCCCGAGGTCAAGGCCGGACTCAATGGCAATCGCCAACGCCTGCTGCACGGCAAGGGCTACAGCCAACTGGACGTCAACCCGAACAATCGCTCACTCGATTACTACGACGCCGAACTCAGCGCCAGTTACGAAATCGATTTCTGGGGCGGCAAACAGGCCGCCCGGGACAGCGCCGCATTCGGCGTGCAGGCCAGTGAATTCGAGCGCGCCACCGTGGAGCTGACCTTGCAAAGCGGTGTCGCCAACAGCTACACCCAGACCCTGTCGCTGCGCGAACAGGTGCGGATCGCCGAGCTGAACCTGGCGAACGCGCAGAACGTCCTGCACCTGGTGCAAACCCGCTACGACGCCGGCAGCGCCACCGCACTGGAACTGGCCCAGCAAAAAAGCCTGGTCGCCGAACGGCAACGCACATTGCCACGGGTGCACCAACAGGCGCGGGAAGCCCTGATCACGCTGGCCGCGCTGCTCGGCCAACCGGTACAAGGGTTGGCACTATCGCCGCAACCGTTCGAGCAACTGCAATGGCCAGAAATCGCCAGCGGCGTGCCCAGCGAGCTGCTACGCCGCCGCCCGGACATCGCCAGTGCCGAAGCCAGACTCGCCGCGGCCCAGGCGGACGTGACGGTCGCCCGCGCGGCGATGCTGCCCAAGGTCACCCTCACTGCCAGCCTCGGCACCGGTGCCGATATGGCCTCGGACCTGCTGCGCACGACGTTCTACAACCTGTCCTCGGGGCTGGTGGCGCCGGTGTTCAACAATGGCCGCTTGAGCGCCGAGCGCGACAAGGCCACGGCGCGCCAGCAAGAGCTGCTGGAAACGTATCGCGGTGCAATCATTAACGGGTTCGCCGATGTCGAAAAAGCCCTCACCAGCATTCGCGGCCTCGACGAACAACGTCAGTGGCAAACCGAAGAACTGATCCAGGCACAAACCGCTTTCGACATCGCCCAGAGTCGTTACCAGGCAGGCGCCGAAGACTTGCTTACCGTGCTGCAGACCCAGCGCACGCTGTATGCCGCCCAAGACATGAATGTGCAACTGCGGTTGTCGCGGCTGCAGGCGAGCATTGCGCTGTACAAGGCGCTGGGTGGGGGTTGGCAAGTTATCTGACGGAGTGAATCCTGATACCCCTTTCGCGAGCCGGCTCGCGATTGAACGATAACGCGGACTGGAGGATTAAACCCTCCAGCCCTTGACCTTCAGATGTCGCGCATACCACGGCCGTTGCGGCACCTTGCGGAACAGGTCGGTCATGTTGTCTTCGTCGCCAAAGGTAATGCGCAGCGCCAGCTTCATGGTCTCCGGGTCCATCTCCACCGAGCGCCCGACCTGCAATCCCGCAACGGTACTGCAGCCATGGGTATCCGGCCCGAGCCACGGGTCATCGACTTCCACCCAACGCCCCGGCGCAAACCACGGCACGCCGTTGACTTCCAGGCGATTCAGCTCGCCCGGATGAAAGCGTTCATGGGCGCGGAACCAATCCTCGATGCGATCATCGATCCAGCCGTGGAAACGCCAGAACACCGGGTTCACATGAGACGAAAACGGATCGCCGAGAAAGTCGTTTTCCGGGGCGTACCAGCGGGCGGCGAAGTCCGCCTGATCTCGGGCCATTGGCACCGCGATGTCGTTGGAGGGGTCACGCGCCACCGACGCCCAGCGCATGTGCAGCCAGTCGTGCAAGCCCAGTTCGACTTCCGAACCGAACTGGCCCAGGGTCAGCTTCGATAGATAACGCGGGTCACGGTACTGCGACTCCCAGACCTGGAAGTTGCTGTGGTAGGTCTCGGCGGCTTTGATGTCGCTGACCCACTTGGTGTATTCGTCGTCGCCCTCCGTCAACCAGGTTGGCGGCAACGCGTTGCCATCGTGGTTGTCGAAATAACGGGCGAAACCCTGGCGGTCGCGCTCCAGCTCGGGTTGCGGCATCGGGAAGGCCGACCACGACGGTAGATCCTGTTTGGAACGAGCCAGCCCCAGCATGCGCCGGTGCATGAAGAAAAAGTCGATGCCGGAGCCGTTACGATCCTTGCGCGGGCCGCGGGCATCGCGCTCCTTGTCTCGTGGGCCGGGTTGCCAGCCGATGCCGCGCAACGCGTCGCGCTTTTTTTCCGAGAGCTTGTGCCATTTGTCCCGGGACGCATGCCACAGCTGATGAAACAAACGGTGCTCGGGCGCCACCAGCCACGCCAGCAGCTCCGGGTTCAGGCCGGTTCGCTCCCGCGCCTCGGGAAACCGCCGCTTGATCGCGATAAAACGGTTGTCGAGTTCCGGCAACGCAAGCGGCCGATCAAGACGCATGACCTGACCGCTGAACGTGCCGCTACCGGCATTGCCGAACGCCGCCCAGACCTCGTCGAGTTTGACTTTGAATTCATAAACGGGCGGCGCCATCGGCGTGTCGGTGCGTATCAGCCGCCAGTACAACTCGGCGCCATTGCCCGGCGCCAGATCACCGATCACTTGATAAACCGGCGCCTGTTCGGCACGCAACCGGGTACCGGTGTCGAGGTAGCCGCGCATACCGCGCCCGCGGTGGGCGATGTCAATAAACAACTCCAGCCCCTCGTGCGGCAGGCTTTCGAGCCCGGCGTCGGTGCCGCTGAAACGGATGTCCCAGACCCCGCGCAGGCTGTCAGCCAGGTGTTGACCGGCAGTGTCCGCCAGATCGACCGTGGCCTCCCCCGGGGTAATGGGCTCTTCCTCGCGGGTCAGCTCACGATGTGCATAAAAAGCGGCAGGCAGCGCAGCGCCCGTGAGTGCCAGGCCCGCCATGAACCAGCGTCGAGAAATCGTCATTGCCCTACCTGTGTCAGCCATGAAGCAGGCTTTATCCAAGCTAGAACGTTTGTTCGCGGGGGAAATTTATGGCCGCCGTGAAAGAGAGTGCCCATCCCTCACAGCGATGTTTTCAGCGCGCACCTAAATTCCCTCGCCAGCCGCTCGTTCTTCCCAGATAGCAAAGGCCCCTGCGCCTGTACCTCGACGGCGAACCTGACTGAGATGGCAATGACAAAAACTCGTTCGAAAAAGGCTGTGTACCTTGGCCTGCCACTGGCCCTGGCCCTCGGTGCAGGTGCTGGCTTCCTGGCCTGGGATTACTGGTTCCGGGACAACCCCGGCTATCCGGTCAAGGTGATGAAACAGGCCAGCGAACTGCAGGAGCGGATCCTCTCTTTCGACAGCCACATCACCGTACCGCTGAGCTTTGGCGCCCATGGCAACGAGGCCGACAAGGATGGCTCCGGCCAGTTCGACCTGGTCAAGGCCAACCGCGGGCGCCTGTCCGGCGCCGCGCTCACGGTGTTCGGCTGGCCGGAAATGTGGAACGGTCCGAATGCCCCGCACCGCCCCACCGAGGGTTTTGTCGAAGAAGCTCGCAATCAGCAGGAGGTGCGCTACAAGATCATCTCCGGGCTGGTGCGCGACTTCCCAAACCAGGTCGCGATCGCCTACACCCCTGACGACTTCCGCCGCCTGCACGGCGAAGGCAAGTTCGCCATTTTCATCAGCATGCTCAACGCCTACCCGCTGGGTAATGACCTGAGCAAACTGGACCTGTGGGCCGCCCGCGGCATGCGCATGTTTGGCTTCAGCTACATCGGCAACAACAGCTGGGCCGACTCCTCCCGGCCGCTGCCGTTCTTCAATGATTCGCCCGATGCCCTCGACGGTCTGTCGGACATCGGCAAGCAAGCGGTGCACCGGCTCAACGACCTGGGCGTGATTATCGACGTCTCACAGATGTCGACCAAAGGCCTGGAGCAAGTGGCGCAATTGAGCCGCACACCGATGGTCGCTTCGCACTCGGCGCCCCGGGCGTCGGTGGACATCCCGCGCAACCTCAGCGACAAGGAATTGCAGCTGATCAAGAACAGCGGCGGCGTGGTTCAAGTGGTGGGCTTCTCGCAATACCTCAAGCCGCTGACCCAGAGTACCCAGGACAAACTCAACGCCCTGCGCGCACGTTTCGACCTGCCGCCCTTGCCTGACCTGGCCATGGCGCTGATGCCGGGCGATCCGATTATCACCGCCTGGTCCGAACAAAAACTCGGTCAGTACGCCAGCGGCCTGTACGCGATTCTCGAAGAAGAACCCAAGGCGACGCTCAAGGACCTCGGCGATGCGATCGACTACACGGTGCGCAAGATCGGCATCGACCATGTCGGCATCGCCTCGGACTTCAACGACGGTGGCGGGATCAAGGGTTGGGAAAACGTTGGCGAAATCCGCAACGTCACCGCCGAGCTGATTCAGCGCGGTTACTCCGAAGCCGATATCGCCAAGCTCTGGGGCGGCAACTTCCTGCGGGTCTGGGAACAGGTACAAAAAGCCGCGAAGCCAGCGCTGTTATCTCGCCAGGATTCAGCCAAGCCATGAGTGATCGTCGCACGTTTCTGAAACAGGCCGGCGTTCTGGCCGCCGGCCTGCCGCTGGGCGCCAGCCTCGGTCACCCGGCGCTCGCCGCCCCCCAGCCAGCCCTGCCCCGGGACAAGTGGGCGCAATTGCGTCAACTGTTCAACCAGGACCCGGACTGCATTCACTTCGCCAACTTTCTGGTGACCTCGCACCCAAGGCCTGTGCGCGAGGCCATCGACCGGCATCGCGCGGCGCTCGACCTGAATCCGGGGCTGGCCATGGACTGGGAGCTCGGTGTGACCGAGCAGCGTGAAGAAAACGTGCGGATCTGGGCCGGCAAATACCTGCAGGCCACACCGAAGCAGATTGCCCTCACTGGCAGCACCACCGAAGGTTTGGCGATGATTTATGGTGGCGTGCACGTGCGCCCCGACCAGGAAATCCTGACCACGGTTCACGAGCATTACTCGACCCGCAACATCCTCGATTTTCGCAATAAGCGCGACGGCACCCAGGTGCGCAAGATCACGCTGTTCGACAACCCGCAGAGTATTTCGACGGATCAGGTCCTCGACACCATCAACCGCAATATCCGCCCGCAAACCCGAGTGCTCGGCATGACCTGGGTACATTCGGGCAGTGGCGTGAAGCTGCCGATCAGCGACATTTCGCGCCTGGTGGATGAACACAATCGGCAACGCGACGACAAGGACCGGATCATCTACGTGGTCGACGGCGTGCATGGTTTCGGGGTCGAAGACCTGCGTTTCCCGGCCATGAACTGCGATTTTTTTATCGCCGGCACCCACAAATGGATGTTCGGACCACGCGGCACCGGTCTGGTGTGCAGCCGCAGCGAAGAGCTGAAGTACGTCAGCCCGAGCGTGCCGACGTTCTCCGAAGCCACGCATTTCTCCAACACCATGACCCCGGGCGGTTATCACGCTTTCGAACACCGCTGGGCCGTGGATGAAGCCTTCAAGTTGCACCTGGAACTGGGCCCGGCCGAGGTGCAGGCGCGCATCCATCAGCTCAACAGCTACTTGAAGCAACGCCTGCAGGAGCAACCTCAGATCGAACTGGTAACCCCGGCCGATCCGCAGTTTTCCGCCGGGTTCAGTTTCTTCCGGGTCAGGGACCAGGACAGCGATGAAGTGGCCGCGTACCTGATGGAAAACCGCGTCATCAGCGACGCGGTCAGTCGTGACGTCGGCCCGGTAATACGCACCGCGCCCGGCCTGCTCAACACCGAGCACGAAGTGGACCGGTTCATGGCGATCCTCGGCAAAAAGCTGAAGGCCTGAACCGCCGCCACAGGGTTGCGTGGCGCCCCGCTCTTTGCAGACACAGCTTCCTTTACTAGAGACGACTTATGAAAAAGCCCCTCCTGTCATCCTCCCTCAAGACCTTGTCAGCCCTGGCGCTGACGGCCCTGCTCGGCTACCTCATGCCCGCTGTCGCCCAGGCCTCCACCCCGCCGACACCGGGCAACGTGTTCAAGGACTGCAAGGACTGCCCGGAAATGGTCGTGCTGCCCACCGGCAGCTACACCATGGGCACGCCGGACGATGAGGTCGGACGCGAGCCGGATGAAGGCCCGCGCCACGAAGTGACCTTCACCAAACCCTTCGCCATCAGCCGCTTCCAGGTGCTGGTCAGCGAATGGGACGCCTACGTCAAGGCCACCGGGAACAAACCCTACGATTTCGATGATCGTCCGGGCCGCCGCTGCACGGCCGGCAAACCGACCTTCGCGCAAACACCACGGGACCCGGCGGTGTGCATGAACGTTGCCGAAGCCCAGGGCTACATTGACTGGCTGTCGAAGAAAACCGGCCAGGCCTATCGCCTGCAGAGCGAATCGATCCGCGAATACGCCGCCCGTGCAGGCAGCACGGGCTCATTCCCGTTCCCGTTCGATGAAGGTGCCGACTATCAGATTTCCAGACACGCCAACACCTACGGCGCTGCCGATGGCTACAACTTCACCTCGCCGGCAGGCACCTTCCCGGCCAACGCATTCGGCGTGTACGACCTGCACGGCAACGTCTATGAATGGACCGCCGATTGCTACCACAAGGACTATTCCGGCGTACCCACCGACGGCAGCCCGTGGGTGCAGGCCAACTGTGAACGCCAGGTCATGCGCGGCAACGATTGGGGCGAAGCCCCGGTGTTCTCCCGTTCCGGCAATCGCAACAGCAGTTGGCCGACCAGCAAAGGCGACTGGCTGGGCTTTCGCGTAGTCCGCGATCTCTGATGCAACCCCTGACGACCGTAGCCTTGTCTGCGGTCGTTTAAAGAAACAGCGCAATCGTTCGTTTTTCCAAGTACCGGCACTCCCTCCGCATCGAAGCAGGAATCCTCCATGACCAAGCCAACGCGTGGGGCGATCAACGAATTGTTCGCCCTGCTCAAGCCCTTCCGCCTGATCGTCTCTGTGTCCATCGTGCTCGGCATGATCGGAGGCCTGAGCGTCACCGTGTTGCTGGCGACCATCAACAACGCCCTGCACTCTGCCGACGGCCTGACCCGCACCGTGGTCATGATCTTCGCCGGCCTGTGCGTCGTGGCGTTGCTGACCCAGATCCTGTCCGACATCGGCACCAACTATGTCGGCCAACACATCATTGCCAGGCTGCGCAAGGAACTGGGGGAGAAAGTGCTGTCGGCGCCGATCGACCAGATCGAGCGCTACCGCAGCCACCGCTTGATTCCGGTGCTGACCCATGACGTGGACACCATCAGCGACTTCGCCTTCGCGTTCGCACCGCTGGCCATTTCACTGACCGTAACCTTCGGTTGTCTCGGTTATCTGGCCATGCTGTCCTGGCCGATGTTCCTGATGATGCTGGTGGCGATTGCCATCGGCACCACGATCCAGGCGATTGCCCGGGCCAAGGGCATGCGCGGTTTTTATGCTGCGCGGGACTCCGAGGATGAACTGCAAAAGCATTACAACGCGATTGCCGAAGGCGCCAAGGAACTGCGTATCCATCGCCCGCGGCGCCAGCGCATGTTCGTGGCCGGCATCCAGAAAACCTCGGAAAAAATCTGCGACACCCAGATCAAGTCGATCAATACGTTCGTGATCGCCAAGTCGTTCGGCTCGATGCTGTTCTTCGTGGTGATCGGCCTCGCGCTGGCCCTTCAATCGTTCTGGCCGAGTTCCGACAAAGCGGTAATGAGCGGTTTTGTGCTGGTGCTGCTGTACATGAAAGGGCCACTGGAGCACTTGGTCAGCACCCTGCCGATCATCAGCCGGGCGCAGATTGCCTTCCGCCGGATTGCCGAGCTGAGCGAGCAGTTTTCCTCGCCTGAGCCGCACCTGCTGCTGCAAGACCAGGGCCGCAAGGCCGGGCCGGTGAACAGCCTGGAGTTAAGCAACGTGCGCTACGCCTTCCCCGCCGTGGAAGGCAGCGAACCGTTCCGTCTCGGCCCGGTGAATCTGCGAATCGAACAAGGCGATATCGTCTTCATCGTCGGCGAGAACGGCTGCGGCAAGACCACCCTGATCAAACTGCTGCTGGGCCTGTATGCGCCGACCGAGGGTGAGATCCGCGTCAACGACCAGCCGATCACGGCGTTGAACCGTGACGATTACCGACAGAACTTCACCACGGTGTTTGCCGACTACTACCTGTTCGACGACCTGATCCAGGGCGATCAACAAGTGCCGCAGGATGCCACGCGCTACCTCGAACGCCTGGAGATCGCGCACAAGGTCAGCGTCCGCGACGGCGCCTTCAGCACCACCGACCTGTCCACCGGGCAACGCAAGCGCCTGGCGCTGGTCAATGCCTGGCTCGAGGAGCGCCCGGTGCTGGTGTTCGATGAATGGGCGGCCGATCAGGACCCGACGTTCCGACGGATTTTCTACACCGAGTTGCTGCCCGACCTCAAGCGACTGGGCAAGACCATCATCGTGATTTCCCACGATGACCGCTACTTCGACGTCGCCGATCAACTCGTACGCATGGAGGCTGGCAAGGTCAAAAGCGAACTGCAACCTGCTTGATTGAAGACGCCGCGGATCAACCGGAAAAATAGTTTTCCGGTTTACCGCGGCGTCCTCGTCTTAATGAGATGAATAAGAACCATTAACAACTATACCTGCCAAGGTCTTAACCTCATGTCCGCATCCCGTTTCATGCTCCGCCCTCTGACCCGAGCCTTGCTGCTGCAAGGCGCAACGCGCTCCCGACTGGCCAGTACCGGCCTCGGCCTGGCGATGTCCATGGCCATGACGCCGTATGTTCAGGCCCAGGAATGGACCTTGAACATCCCGGCCCAGCCGTTGGCCCAGGCCCTGCAAGTGCTGGGTCAGCAGACCAGCCTGCAAATCATCTACAGCCCTGAAAGCATCCAGGGCCTGCGTTCCAGCGCGCTCAACGGTCGTTATAACGACGATGATTCGCTCAGTGCGTTGCTCAAGGGCACCGGCCTGCGTCACCAGCGCGATGGTAACTCCGTGACCTTGCTGGCACCCGCAACCGGCAACACGATGGAACTGGCGCCGACCAGCGTCACCGGTCAGCAACTGGCAGCCACCACCGAGGGCAGCAACTCCTACACCACGGGTGCGGTGACCATCGGCAAGGGTGAACACTCCCTCAAGGAAACCCCGCAATCGGTCACGGTGATGACCCGCAAGATGCTCGATGACCAGAACCTGAACACCATCGAACAGGTCATGGAAAAGACCCCGGGCATCACCGTCTACGACTCGCCGATGGGCGGCAAGTATTTCTATTCCCGCGGTTTCCGCATGACCGGCCAGTACCAGTACGACGGCGTGCCTCTGGATATCGGCAGCAGCTATGTGCAGGCCGACAGCTTCAACAGCGACATGGCCATTTACGACCGCGTCGAAGTGCTGCGCGGCGCGGCCGGGATGATGAAAGGGGCCGGTGGCACAGCGGGTGGTGTCAATTTCGTGCGCAAGCGCGGCCAGGATACCCCGCACACTCAACTGCAATTGTCCGCGGGCACCTGGGACAACTATCGCGCCCAGGTTGACACCGGCGGCCCGCTGAATGACTCCGGCACCATCCGTGGACGCGCCGTGGTCACCCAGCAGACGCGCCAGTACTTCTACGACGTCGCCAGCCGCAAGGATCAAATCTACTACGGCGCCCTGGACTTCGACCTCAGCCCCGACACCACGCTGGGCCTGGGCATCTCATATGAAGACGTCGATGCCACCCCGTGCTGGGGCGGTCTGCCGCGCTACGCCGACGGCAGCGACCTGCACCTCAAGCGTTCCACTTGCCTGAACACCGCCTGGAACAACCAGCGCAGCAAGCGAGCCACCTACTTCGGTGACCTGACCCACCGCTTCAACGACGACTGGGCACTGAAAGTGGCCGGGGTCTACTCGCGCAACACCCAGGACATGGAATATGCGTTCCCGAGCGGTTCGGTGCCGGTCGGCGCCACCAGCTCCAACACCCTGATGCTGGGCAGCACGTACGACTACGATCAGGTCGACTACGGTTTCGATACCTACGTAGACGGCAAATTCGAGGCGTTCGGCCTGGAGCACGAACTGACCGTCGGCGCCAACGCCAGCCGTTCCCACAAGGACGACTTCTACGCCGTGGCCGCCCTGCCCCAGCGCCAGAACGTCCTGAACCCTGATCACCACCTCCCGAAACCCGACGATAGCTATTACCTGGCGAATGCGTCCCGCGGTGGTCCGGTGGACATGCGCATCGAGCAATATGGCGTCTACTCCACCGCTCGCCTGAAGCTCGCCGAACCGCTGACCTTCGTATTGGGCAGCCGCGTGAGCTGGTACAAATCCGAAACCGACTCCGTTCAGTTCTTCCGCGGTGAAGGCACGCCCGTCAACACCAAGGCGACTGAAACCGGACAAGTCACACCGTTTGCCGGGTTACTGTTCGACATCAACGACAACCTGACGGCCTACGCCAGCTACTCGGACATCTTCACCCCGCAGGGCGGCTACAAGACCCTCAACGGCAGCACCCTCAAGCCGTTGATTGGCCAGAGCTATGAACTGGGGATCAAGGGCGCCTGGTACGACGGTCGCCTCAACAGTTCCTTCAACCTGTTCCGCACGATCCAGAAAGACGCCGCCCAGGACGACCCGGCGTGCGAAGACGGCAGCTGCTCCATGAACTCCGGCAAGGTCCGCGCCCAGGGCTTCGAAGCGGAAGTCAGCGGTGAAGTCATTGATCGCCTGCAACTGCTGGCCGGCTACACCTACACCCAGACCAAGGTGCTGGAAGACGCCGATGCCAGCCAGGACGGCCTGTCGTACAACTCGTATGTGCCGCGCCACCTGCTGCGCGTATGGGGGGACTACAGCCTGAGCGGTCCGCTGGATCGTGTAACGATTGGCGCCGGCGTCAACGCCCAGAGCGATAACTACCGCACCTCGCCAACCAGCGGCAAAAAGATCACTCAGTCCGGCTATGCCGTCTGGAACGGTCGCATCGGCTACCGCATCGATGACACCTGGTCGGTGGCACTCAACGGCAACAACCTGTTTGACAAGCGCTACTACTCCACCATCGGTACCGAAGGCTTCGGTAACTTCTATGGCGATCCGCGCAACTTCGTGATGTCGGTCAAAGCCGACTTCTGATACCCCCCATAAAAAACGCCCCGCATTGCGGGGCGTTTTTTATGCCTGTGTCTTGGAACCCACCCAACGCTGCTTTTAGCGTTTATGAGGGAGCCGGTTTGCTCGCCAAAGCGGTGTTAATTCCGGTTTACCGCAAATGCCGGCTCAGCGCACGGCTCAAGGTTTCGTGCACGGCCAGGACATCCGGCATCACCGAGGCCATGCGCAGCAAGTCATGGGTCAGGCCGGGGCAATGTTCGAGCTCTACACTGACGCCCTGCTCACGCAGTTTGTCGACATACGCCTGGCCTTCGTCCAGCAACGGATCGAAGCCGGCCAGCAGCACAATTGCCGGCGCCACACCGCGCACATCCTCGGCCAGCAGCGGCGAGAAGCGCCAGTCCAGGTAGTCTGCCGGCGTGCGGGCGTAGTGCTGGTAGAACCAGTCCAGCGTCTCGTCCTCCAGCAAATAACCTTCGCTGAACAAGGCCCGCGAATCACGGGTGCGCGAGGCATCGGTGACCGGGTAACACAGCAATTGGGCTTTCGGCGCGATGGCCACGGTGTGCGGCTGGACCACCGCCTGCAACGCCAGCACGGTGGCCAGTGTCGCCCCGGCGCTGTCGCCGCCAAACGCTACGCGACTGACATTCAGACCCAGTGCGAGCGCGTGCTCGGCCAACCACGATAAAGCGTCCTCGCCATCCTCCAGCGCCGTCGGGAAGCGGTGTTCCGGCGCCAGGCGATACCCCACCGAGAGCACGGCACACGGCGTGCGCCGGCAAAACTCGCGGCAGACGCCATCATGGGAGTCCAGGCTGCCAACCACAAACCCGCCGCCGTGAAAGTACACCAACACCGGCATCGACGCCGGCGCACCGTTGGGCCGATACAAACGCAAAGCCAGAGGTGCGCCATCGCGGGCCGGCGTGTTGACCTCCAGCACCTCAAGGTCCTGGGGCGCGGGCCAGCGCAACTGCGCGGTGGTTTGTTCGAAGGTGTCCCGGGCCTGGGCCGGGGTCAGTTGATGCATGGCCGGCAAGCCCGCGTCCTGGCTGTCTTGCGCCAGGTCGAGGAAGGCTTCCAGATCAGGGTGTAACGCCATCGATAAAATCCTCGTACCCACAAAATAGAAAAACGGAGGGAGCGAGCCTGCTCCCACAAGATTGCCGGCTGACGACCGATCAACTGACCCGCGCCATGCAATGCTCGATCAACGCTTCCAGCTCGTGCTGATAGCCCTGCATGAAGCCGTCCATGGTCTGTGCCCGGTAGCGCTGGGTGCTGTAGATGCAGCGCAACGCCAACTGACCGTCATAGACCTGGCCGACGATTTCCAGCCAGTTGCCCAGGTTCGCCTTGAGGCTGTAGTTGTCGCCGGTTTCCTCCAGTGCCGGCACCAGCAGCGCCTGTTCATCGAAGCTCTGGTCAAACTGCCCCAGGTAGTTGAACGTCACGCGGGCCTGCGGCAGCCCGGCCAACTGGGTGGCCAGTTGCGAACCGGCGAGATGACGCAACACGCCATAACCAATGCCCTTGCGCGGCACCGCGGCCAGTTGCGCCTGCACATTGATGATCGACGCACCGATGTCCTCGCTCGGGTTCAGGCGCACCGGGAACATGCTGGTGAACCAGCCCAGGCTGCGGCTCAGATCGATGCGCTCGAACAGGTCTTCGCGACCGTGCCCTTCCAGCAGAATCAGCGCCGATGACTGTTCGCTCCAGCGGCACAATGCACGGCTGAGTGCGGTCAGCAGCAAATCGTTGATCTGCGTGCGATAGACCGCCGGGGCCTGCTTGAGCAACTGTTCGGTGTGCTCGCGGGACAACTTGAGCCGCGCCTGCGCCTGCTGCCGCACCTGGTTCTTGCCTCGCAGGTTGTCGCACGGCAGATCCACGCCCGGCTGATCGAGTTGCTCCAGCCAATACCCGAGTTCTTGCTCGGCAATCACCGGTGCCTGCGCCTGCAAGGCCTCGGCAAATGCACGATAACTGCTGGTGCGAATCGGCAATTGGGGTTCCAGGCCCATGACGCAAGCCTCGTACGCCACTTTCAGATCGTCGAGCAGAATCCGCCAGGACACCGTATCGACCACCAAATGGTGAATGACCATCAACAGCCGTGCCTGGCCGTCCGGCAACGCGATGTGCACCGCGCGCCAGGCTGGGCCGTCATCGAGTTTAAGGCTGCGCTGGGTCAGGTTCGCCAGGGCTTCAACCTGCTCGCGGTCCTGCGCCTCGCGCCGCCACAGCAACGGCTCGCGTTGATCGGTCGGCGCCGCGTATCGCTGCAACCAGCGCCCACCTTCCTGGCAGAAGCGCAGGCGCAGCGAATCGTGGTGTTTTTCGATCCAGCCCAAGGCGTGTTCCAGTGCATCCAGGTCCAACGCCTGACGCGCACTCAACAACAGCGACTGGTTGTAGTGGTGCGCCTCGGACATGCCTTCGGCGAAGAACCACTCCTGGATCGGCAACAGGTTGAACAGGCCTTCGCTGGCCACATGGGTGATGTCCTCCGACAGCTGTTGCGTGGCCGGTTTCGCCCCGTCCTGTTCGACAATCCCGGCGATGGTTTGCAGACGCATCAGGTCGCGCAGCTTCAGGTCCATCTTCAACGTTGGGTGGTTGCGCACCCGGGAAATCACTTGCAGGCTGAGAATCGAATCACCACCCAGTTCAAAGAAGTTGTCGCTGATACCGACCTGCTCCACCTGCAGCACCTGGGCCCAGATCTCGGCCAGCAGTTGCTCCTGTTGATTGCGCGGCGCGACATAGTCTTCGCTTTTGAACTCCGGCTCCGGCAGTGCCTTGCGGTCCAGTTTGCCGTTGGGCGTGACCGGGAAAGCGTCGAGGCAGACAATCTGCGCCGGCACCATGTACTCCGGCAGCGTCGCCCGCAGACCGGCCTTGAGCGCATCGCCCAGGTCCTGTCCGTCAGGGGTGACGACGTAACCGATCAACTGCTTGCCACTGGCATTGTCCCGGGCGATGACCAGCGCATCGCTGACCTGCTCGAGTAGCCGCAAGCTGGCCTCGACTTCACCCAGCTCGATACGGAACCCGCGCACCTTGACTTGATGGTCGATACGCCCGACGTAGTCGAGCACGCCGTCAGGCCGCAGACGCACCAGGTCGCCGGAGCGGTAGAGCCGCTCGCCGGCCGCGAACGGGTTAGGCACGAAGCGCTCCCCGGTCAGGTCCGGCCGATGGTGATAACCACGGGCGATACCGTAGCCGCCAATGTACAACTCGCCGGAAAAACCGGGCGGCAGCGGATTCAGGTCTTCGTCCAGCACATACAGCGAGCGACCACCCACGGCTCGGCCAATCGGTGCATAAGCCGCTTCACAGCGCTGGCTTACCGGCACTTTCCACAGCATCGGCGTGACCACCGTTTCCGTCGGGCCATAACCGTTGGTGAAGTACTCGGGGCGCAGCGCCGCCTTCACTTGTTCGAACGTCTGATCCGGCACCGCGTCGCCACCGAAGCAGTAGATGCGCACGGGCGGCGGCGCGATGCCACTGGCGGCGGCGTATTCGGCCAGTTGCTTGAGGTAGGCCGGCGGGAAGCAGGCAATCGTCACACCGTACTCGTGCAGGGCCTGATAAGTCTGTTCGGGGGTCCACAGGCAACCGTCACGAATCACCAGGCGACCACCGCTGTAAAGCGTACTCAACCAGCGTTCATGGGCACCGTCGAAGGCGAAGGACATGAAGTGCAATTCGCAACTGTCGGTGTCCATTTCATACAGCTTGGCGATCGCCTGGCAATGCATGCTCAACGGACCCTGGGTCACCGCGACGCCTTTTGGCCGACCGGTGGAACCGGAGGTGTAGACCAGATAGGCCAACCCCTGCTCCTGGACGCGGCAAACAGGGGCCGCATCGGTGTAACGGGCTTCGTCGAGGTGATCGATTTCCAGGCGCAGCAGGCCTTCGGGGGCCGGCAACGCGCCGCGCAGGCTGCTTTGAGTCAACAGCAGCGCCATCCGCGAATCTTCGATCATGAACGCCAGGCGCTCCGGCGGATAATCGATGTCCAGTGGCACATAGGCCGCCCCGCTCTTGAGCACCGCGAGGAAGCTGACCACCATTTCCAGGGATCGCGGCAGTGCCACGCCGATGACCACTTCCGGGCCGGCGCCGTGTTCGATCAGGCAATGCGCCAGACGATTGGCCCGCTGTTCGAGTTCGCCATAGCTGAGGCTCAACCCGGCGCATTGCAGCGCGATCGCCTCGGGCTGGTGCAGCGCATGCTGGCTGATCAGTTGCGGCAACAGCGTCGCCTGATGATCAGCGGCCGGTTCTGCGCTCCAGGCCTGCATCGCGTGCCACTGCTCGCAGGACAAACGCTGCAAGTTACCCAGGCGTTCGTAAGGAGCGCTCATCATCGCCTCAAGGGTGTTTTCCATTGTCAGGCGAATGCCTTCCACGGCCTCGGCGCTGAAGTGGCTGCGCAGGTACAGGTACTCGATGGACAACTCGTCGCCGAGCATCACCGCCAGGTCCATCGGCACGTTGGTCACTCCATGGCCGATGGATTTTCCGAAGGTCAGCTCCGTGTCGTTTTCCTCTTGCAAGCGGTCATCGATCGGGAAGTTCTCAAACACGATGATGCTGTCGAACAAGCCCTGGCCGCCCAGGTTGGACCAACGCTGCACATCAGCCAGCGGGACCTGGGAATAATCGCGAATGTCCAGGTTGCAGGCCTGGACCTGGTTGAGCCAGTCGGCCAGGCGCTGATCCGGTTCCGGGGTCTGGATGATCGGCAAGGTGTTGATGAACAGCCCAAGCATGTTGCCGACATTCGGCAGGCTCTCGGGACGCCCGGACACCGTGGCGCCGAAGGTGACCGTGCGCTGGCCGGTGTAACGCTGCAACAGCAACAGCCACGCGCCCTGGATCAAGGTGTTGGGGGTGATCCGCAGGTCGCGGCAGAACTGTTGCAAGCGCGCGGTCTGCGACGTGTTCCAGTTTGAATAAATCGCATCGTGCCCGGACACATCGGCCGAGAAGCGCGGGTGCATCGCCTGGCTCAGCGCCGTCGGTTCGGTGACCGGCGCCAGACGGGCTTTCCAGAACACCTCCTGGGCATTCTGGTCCTGGGCTTGCAGCCAGCCGATGAAGTCGCGGTAACGCCCGTTCTCTCCACTGACCTGGCCTTTGGAGTAGTACTGCAACACCTCACCGAACAGCCGCGAACTGCTCCAGCCGTCCATCAGAATGTGGTGGCTGGTCCAGATCATCTGGAACTGCTCGTCACTCAGGCGCAGCAACGTTACCCGCTGAAGACATGCCTTCGACAAGTCAAATGCGTTCGCACGGTCCACGGTGGCAAACTCGGCGATCTGCGCTTCGCTGACCTCCCGATCACGCCAGTCGAGCACTGCCATTTGCAACGGCGCATGGTAATGGACGATCTGCAACGGTTTGGCCAAGCCGTCCTGCCAGTGGAAACTGGTGCGCAGAATGGCCTGGCGCTCGATGATGAATTCCCAGGCGCCACGGAAGCGCTCCACGTCCAGCCCTTTGACCGGCAGGCTGACCTGTTGCATGTACAGGCTACTGCCGTTGTCGGACAGGGTGTGGAACAACATGCCTTCCTGCATCGGCGACAACGGATAGATGTCTTCGATGTCCGCCGCCGTCACCGGCAGCGCGTCGAGCTGGGCCTGATCGAGGCCCGCCAGCGGGAAGTCCGATGGTGTCAGGCCACGGCTATCCGGCTGGCAGCAGTGCTCGGTCAATGCACGCAGTTCCTGCACATACTCGTGCGCCAGGCGCTGGAGGGTCGAGGCATTGAACTGCTGCGGGTTGAACGACCAGCGCAGCTGCAACGCACCGTTGTGCAACTGTGCATCGAGGCTCAGGCACTGGCTGGAAGGCGCCGACAGGTGCTCGAAGGCGTCATCGTCCGCCACCAACACGCCATCGCCCACCCAGTCGAGGGTGTCGTGGAAGGTGAAACCGATACAAGGCACCGGCCCATGCAGGTGATCCTGCAACAAGCCATGGCCAATGCCCTGATCCGGCACCGCCCGCAGTTGTTCCTTGATCTGTTTGATCGAGTCCGCCATCAGCGCGTCGGCCGTCAAGCGTACCGGGTAGCGATGACGGAAAGCACCGACGGTGCGGCTCAGGTCCAGCGCCTCGCCCAACGCCTGACGCCCGTCGGCCTCAAGCTCGAAGACAACCGTCGGCTGACCACTCCAGCGCGAGATAACCCGCGTCAGTGCGGCCAGCAGCAGTTCATTGCGCCCGGTGCGGTAAGCGTCCGGGGCTTGGGTAAGCAGTTGCTGCGTGGCGGCTGGATCGAGCGCAGTGACCCGCGTCGCCGCGGCGGATTGACCTTGCGGCGAATCCAGCGGCAACAGCATGGCATCGCCGCTGTGCTGCGCTTGCCAGAACGGCACTTGCGTCAGCAACGCATCGCTGCGGCCAAACTCCAGCAGTTGCTCGCTCCAGCGCTGGAACGAGGTGGTCTTGACCGGGAACGTCACGCGGTCACCGGCCAGCAGTTGCCGGCAAACACGCTGCAAGTCCTGCAACAGCAGCGACCATGATGCGTTGTCCACCGCCAGCCAATGAGCGACCACCAGTACGCGTTGTTGACCCTGCGGCAGCTCGAAGAGCACCGCGCTCAACAGCGGGCCGTGTGCCGGATCCAGCTCCGCTTGCGCCTGTTCAGCGAGGCGTTGCAGTTGCGCAAGATCGCTCACCCGCTGTTGTCGCACCCGCGCGGCACCTGGCTCTTGATAACGGGCAACGCCGTCGGCGAATGTCAGGCGCAGGCTGTCGTGCTGACCCACCAACGCTTGCATTGCCTGTTCGAGCAACGCCAGAGTCAGCGGCACCTGCGGTTCAAGCCGTATCGAGCAATGGCGCGGACGCTGTGTTTGCGGGGTCTGCAAATACCATTGCTGCAACGGCAGCAACGGCGTGCTGCCCATCACGGCGCCTTGTTCGGCCGATAGCAGCGCCGGATCAAAGGACACCACGGTCGCCAGCCCCTCCACGGTCTGCTGCTGGAACAGGTCTTTGGGCGTGAAGCGAATGCCCGCCTGGCGCGCACGGCTGACCACCTGGATGGAAATGATCGAATCGCCGCCCAGGCTAAAGAAGTTGTCGCTCACCCCGACCCGGTCGATTTTCAGGATGTCTTGCCAGATCTGCACCAATTGCTGTTCCAGCGCCGTGCGCGGTGCCACGTAATCGCGCGACAGGGGGTTGGCGTCCGGGGCCGGCAAGGCCTTGCGGTCGAGTTTGCCGTTTGGAGTCAGCGGCAACTGGTCGAGGAACAGCCACTGCGCCGGCACCATGTACTCGGGCAAGTGCGCCTTGAGCGCAGCTTTCAGGGCCTCGCTCAGTTCGTCTTGCTCCTGCAGGCTCAGGTCGGTCTGCACGGCCACCACGTAGGCCACCAGTTGCTGGCCATTGTTGCCCTCTACCGCCAGTACCACGCCTTCACGCACGCTGGCATGAGCCAGCATTCGGGTTTCGATTTCCCCCAGCTCGATGCGGAAACCACGGACCTTGACCTGATGGTCGATGCGTCCGACGTATTCGATCACGCCACCGTCCTGCAAGCGAGTCAGGTCGCCGGTGCGGTACATGCGCTCGCCGTTGTTCGCCAACGGGTCAGGCACGAATCGTTCGGCGGTCAGGCCTGGACGGAACAGGTAGCCCCGGGTGATGCCGTCGCCAGCCAGGTACAGTTCGGCCGCCACGCCGATGGGCGCCGCCTGCAGTTGTGCGTCGAGCAAGTACGCCGTGGTGTTGACCAGCGGCCGGCCAATGTTGGCCAAACCGCCGGCGTCGCGACGGGTCCAGGTCGAATAGGTGGTGTCTTCGGACGGCCCGTACAGGTCGTAGACGTGCTGCACCGACGTGTCGCGGTACAGGCTGTCGACGAGGGTCTGCTTAAGCGGTTCACCGGCGAGGTTGATGATCCGCACACCCGGCGGGATCTGCCCGGTCCGCTGCAACGCCGCTATGGCTGACGGCACGGTGTTGATCAGGCGCACCTGATCGCGCTCCGGCAGGTCCGGCAGCTCCAGCGCATTGCGGGCGACGATCATCGAGCCGCCGCGCGCCAGGGTGACGAAAATCTCCCACACCGACAGGTCGAAACATACCGATGTCGAGGCCAGCACGCCCTGCAGGTCTTCATCGCTGTAGACCTCGAGGGACCAGTGAATCAGCGCCTGGACATTACGGTGGGCGATGGCCACGCCCTTGGGCTTGCCGGTGGAACCGGAGGTGTAGATCACGTACGCGAGGTTGGCGCAATCACCCCGGGGTTCCAGGTTGTCCGCGCCGAGGTCAACAAACGCCAGGCCACCCGCCTCCACCAACACCACATGGGCCTCGGTAGACGGCAATTGGGCGAGCAGCGCCTGCTGGGTCAGCAGGACTTTCGCCTGGCTGTCCTCGAGCATGTACGCCACGCGATCGGCCGGATAGTCCGGGTCCAGCGGCACGTAGGTGCCACCGGCCTTGAGCACCGCCATCAGCGCAATCACCAATTCCGCCGAGCGCGGCATCGCCACGCCCACGCGCACTTCAGGGCCGACGCCCAACTGCACCAGCCGCCGGGCCAACTGGTTGGCCTGGCGGTTGAGTTCGGCGTAGCTCAGCGCCACGCCGCCATGACTCAAGGCCAGCGCCTGCGGCCGGCGTTGCGCCTGGGCTTCGAAGCCGTGATGAATCAGCGACTGCCTCGGGTATGGCGCTTGATGGTCGTTCCATTGCGCCAGGGTGAGCAGTTCGCTGGACGACAACAGGCCGATTTCACCCAGCACACGCTGCGGCGCTTCGAGGAACTGAAGCAGCACGGCTTGCAGATGCCCCGCCAGGCCGACAATGCTGCGCTCGGCGAAGTGTGCTGTGAGGTAGTTGAAGTCCAGGCTCAAGACCTCGCCGGCACCGGCGATCAGGGTCAAGGCATAGTTGGTTTGCTCGCGGTGTTCCAGGCTGCCAAAACCCAAGCCGCCCGGATTCGCCTCGAGGGTTTCCGAGACCGGGTAGTTTTCGAACACCAGCAACGTGTCGAACAAGGCTTCGCCACTGAGTTCTGCCAGACGCTGGATATCCTGCAACGGCGTCTGCTCGTAGTCGCGCAGCTGCAGGTTCTTGTCCTGTACGCTGCGCACCCAGTCGCGGACGCTGCTGGTGGCTTGCGGACTGGCGATCACCGGCAAGGTGTTGATGAACAGCCCGAGTTGTTGCTCGATACCCGGCAAATCCACCGGACGCCCAGACACCGTGGCGCCGAACGCGACGCTGGCCTGACCGGTGTAGCGTTGCAACACCAGCAGCCACGCCGCTTGCACCAGGCTGTTGAGCGTCACTTGTTGCTGACGGGAGAAACCGTTCAGCCGTTGCGTGAATGCCGCGTCGAACGTCAGGCGATGCACGCCCTTGCCCGGCCCCGGCACGGTCTGCCCGTGACAGGCGCACGCCAACCGGGTCGGTTCGCTCAGCTGCGCCAGTTGCCCGCGCCAGAAGGCTTGCGCCGCGTCTTTGTCCTGGCGTTGCAGCCAGGCCAGGAAGTCGCGGTAACGGCCCTGGGCACTGGGCACCGGTTGACCGGCGTAATCCTGCAGCACTTCGCCGAACATCCGCGAGTTGCTCCAGCCATCCATCAGGATGTGGTGGCAGGTGAAGATCAACCGGTGCCGATCATCCGCGGTGCGCAACAGACACAAGCGCAGCAACGGCGGGTTCTGCAGATCGAAACCGCGCTCCAGGTCAGCCCGCGCCCGCGCTTCGAGGGCGGCGGCCTGATCCGGTTCGCCGCGCACATCCACTTCCGGCATTTCCAGGGTCAACTGGCGATAGATCACCTGCAACGGCGTATCGAGGCCATCGCTGCCCCAGATAAAACCGGCCCGCAGCACTTCATGGCGATCCACCACGCGCTGCCAGGATTGCTGGAAGCGCGGGACGTCCAGACCGTCGATATCCAGCAGCATCTGATAGACGTAGGCACTGGCATCGGCGTCGTACAGGCTGTGAAACAGAATCCCCTGCTGCATCGGCGCCAGCGGATAAAGGTCCTCGATCCGCTGCGCGGCAATCGGCAGGCTGTCCAGATGCGCCTGGGACAACCCGGCCAGCGGCACGTCGGAGGGCGTCAAACCACCGCTCGGGTGGTTCAGGCAATGATCGATCAACTCGCCCAGCGCCACTTCATAGGCACGGGCCAGGGCATTGATGGTGCTTTCTTCAAAGACATCACCGCTATAGGTCCAGGTCAGGCTCAACTGCCCTTGGTAAACCCGGCCATCGATGGTCAGCCAGTTACTCATCGGCGCCTGTTCATCTTGCCCGGCGCCTTTGTTTTCGGTGGCCGGCACCCACAGCGCGGCCTCATCGAAGTTGTTGTCGAACTGGCCGAGATAGTTGAACGTGACCTTCGGTTGCACCAGATCGCGCAAGGCCGCTTGCGATTCGGCGCTGCCCAGGTAACGCAACAGCCCGAAGCCGATGCCCTTGTTCGGGACCGCCCGCAGTTGTTCCTTGATGCCCTTGATCGACGCTTCGACACTGGCCTGGGGTTTGAGGCGCACCGGGAACATGCTGGTAAACCAGCCGACGGTGCGGCTGAGGTCGAGGTCGTCGAACAGGTCTTCACGACCATGGCCTTCGAGTTGCACCAGGGCGCTGTCGGAAGCGGTCCAGGCACACAGGACCTGAGCCAGTGCGGTCAGCAGCAGGTCATTGACCTGAGTGCGATAGACCGCCGGCGCCTGTTGCAGCAATTGCCGGGTGCGCTCGGCATCAAAGCGAGTGTCGACGCTGCGCTCGAAGCGGTTTTGCAACTGGCCGTGGGGACGGTCCAGCGGCAAATCGACCGGGGCGGCGGCCAGCTGCTCGCGCCAGTAAGCCAGTTCGGCCTCCAGCGTGGCACTGCGGGCATACCCTTGCAGGCGTTCGCCCCAATCCTTGAACGCGGTGGTCTTGGCCGGTAGCTTCAAGGCCTGGCCGGCGCTGATCTGCTGGTAAGCGCTTTGCAAGTCTTCGAGCAAAATACGCCACGACACGCCATCGACCACCAGGTGATGAATCACCAGCAACAGGCGTTGGCTGGCATCCGGCAAGTCCACCAACACCGCGCGGATCAACGGGCCGTCGCTCAGGTCCAGGCTGCGTTGCAGCTCCAGGCACAGCGCCGGCAAGGCGTCGCTGTCGTGCAGGGTGACCGTGCGCAGCAACGCGGTGGGCTGATCGACCGCGGCATGCACCTGGCGCCAGGCACCGGCGGTTTCACGGTAGCGCAGGCGCAAGGCATCGTGATGCCGTTGCAGGTGCAGCAGCGCCTGTTCCAGCGGCGCCGCGTTCAGCGGCTCGGCCGGGGTCAGCAGGATCGACTGGTTCCAGTGTTGACGCTGGGGAATCCCGGTGCCGAAAAAGTACTGCTGGATCGGTGTCAGCACGGCCTCGCCGATGACATCCCCTTGCATCGCCAGCACCGCATCGCTCTGTTGCGCGACGGTGGCCAGACGCCGCACGGTCTGGTGCTGGAAGATGTCCTTGGGCGAAAAACGGATACCCGCCTGACGCGCCCGGCTGACCACCTGAATCGAGATGATCGAGTCACCGCCCAGCTCGAAGAAGTTGTCGTTGAGCCCGACACGCTCGACCTTCAACACGTCCTGCCAGATCTCGGCCAGACGTTGTTCCAGCTCATTGCGCGGCGCGGCGTAAACCTCCTGCACCTGAATCACGTCCGGGTGCGGCAATTGCTTGCGGTCCAACTTGCCGTTGGCCGTCAGCGGCAGACGCTCCAGGAACGCCCAGTTGAACGGCACCATGTAGTCCGGCAACGTCTCGCGCAGGTGCGCCTTGATCCCGTCGCGCAGCGCGGCGTGGGCATCATCCGGCAGCGCCTCGTTCGGCACGATCCAGGCCGCCAGTTGAGGACCGCTCAGCCCTTCGATCGCCAGCACCACCGCCTCGCGCACGCCCGGGTGCTTGAGCAGTTGGGTTTCGATTTCCCCCAACTCGATGCGGAAACCACGGATCTTCACTTGATGGTCGATACGACCGATGTACTCGATCACCCCGTCGCCGCGCAGCCGCGCCAGGTCGCCGGTGCGGTACAGGCGCGCCCCGCTTTGCGGGTTGAACGGGTCAGGCACAAAACGCGTGGCGGTCATGCCCGGCTGGTTCAGGTAACCCCGGGCCAGGCCATCGCCGGTAATGTACAACTCGCCGATACAGCCTTGGGGCACCAGGTTCAGCGCGCCATCGAGCAAGTACCAAGACAGGTCGACAATCGGTTCGCCGATCGGGCTGGCGTGGCTTTGTTGCAAATCCGCCAGGGACAACGGGCGATACGTCACGTGCACCGTGGTTTCGGTAATGCCGTACATGTTGACCAGCCGCGGCGCGCGGTCGCCGAAGCGCTCGAACCAGGGGCGCAGGCTTTGTACTTCCAGGGCTTCGCCACCGAACACCACATAACGCAGCGCGTGGTGGCGCGACGAGGCGCTGGCCACTTGCACCAACGGCTTGAACGCCGACGGTGTCTGGTTCAACACGGTGATCTGTTCATCGCAGAGCAAGGTGTAGAAATCGTCCGGGGAACGGCTGACGTCGTGGGGCACGACCACCAGTTTGCCGCCGTGCAGCAGCGCGCCGAAAATTTCCCAGACCGAAAAATCGAAGGCGTAGGAATGGAACAGCGTCCAGCTGTCATGAGGGCCGAAACCGAACCAGTGGTCGGTGGCGCTGAACAGGCGCATCACATTGCTATGGGGCAGCAAGGCGCCTTTCGGTTTGCCGGTGGAGCCCGAGGTGTAAATGACATAGGCCAGGTTGTCCGGCGTGGTCAGGCAGACCGGGTTGCTGCTGTTGTCCTGCTCCGGCGACTGATTCAGGTCGAGGCAGTCGAGCCCCTGCGGGATCGGCAGTTGCGCCAGCAGATGCCCCTGGGCCAGCAATAATTCGATGCCGCTGTCTTCGATCATGTAGCTCAAGCGATCGTGCGGGTAACTCGGGTCTAGCGGCACATAGGCCCCACCCGCCTTCAGCACCGCGATGATGGCGACGATCATGTCCAGCGAACGCTCGACCGACACCCCTACCCGCACGTCCGGGCCAACGCCCCGCGCGATCAGGTGATGCGCCCATTGGTTGGCGCGACGGTTGAGTTCGGCGTAGCTCAGGCGCTGTTCGCCAGACACCACGGCGACCGCCTCGGGATAACGCTCGGCCTGCGTCTCGATGGCTTGATGAAGACACTGGCTGACCGGGTGGGCAACCCGTGCCGGGTTCCATTGCGCAAGCAATTGCTGCTGCCGGGCGGCGCCGAGCATCGGCAATTGGGCGATACGCTGGCTCGGGTCCTGGACAATCGCCCGCAACAGCTCAGACCAATCCTCGGCCAGGCGTTCAATGGTGGCCGCATCGAACAGGTCAGTGGCGTATTTGAGCACCGCTTCGATGCCATGGGCCTGCTCGGTGGTGTTGAGCACCAGGTCGAACTGCGCGGTCTGGCTCTGCCATTGCAGCGGCTCGATGTGCAACCCGTTCAGACGAGTGTGCACACTCGCCCGACGTTCTGCGGTGTGGTTGAACATCACCTGGAACAACGGACTGTGACTCAGGCTGCGGCCCGGCTCCAGGGCTTCCACCAACTGCTCGAACGGCAGATCCTGATGCGCCTGGGCTTCTTGCGCGGTGAGCTTGACCTGACGCAGCAAATCGACAAAACGGCTTTGCCCATCGACGTCAGCCTTGAGCACCTGGGTGTTGACGAAGAAACCGATCAGACGCTCGATTTCCACCCGGCCACGGTTGGCCACCGGCACGCCGACGCGAATGTCGGCTTGACCGCTGTAACGGTGCAACAGCGCCTGGAAAGCCGCCAGCAACACCACGAACAGCGTGACGTTTTCCTGGCGGGCGAATGCCTTGAGGCCATTGCTCAGTGCCGGGTCGAGAATCAAATTGTGGCTGGCACCGGCAAAGCTTTGATCCACCGAACGCGCGCGGTCGGTGGGCAGCTCCAGCACCGGTTGTTCGCCACCGAGCTTTTGTTGCCAGTAAGCCAACTGACGCGCTTGCTCGCCGGCCTCCATCCACTGCCGCTGCCACAGGGCATAGTCGGCGTATTGAATCGGCAAGGCGGGCAATCCGGCGGCGTGGCCGAGGTTGAAACCGGCGTACAGCTGCACCAGCTCCTCGATCATGACTTGCAGCGACCAGCCGTCGGAGACGATGTGGTGCAGGGTCAGCACCAACACGTGGTCATCGGGGGTAACTTGCAGCAGGGCTGCGCGCAACAGCGGGCCGTGCTGCAAATCAAAAGTCTTCTGGCTCTGGGCCTGGACGAACGCCTGGATGGGTTCATCCGGGGCGCTCGACTGCGCAGGGCTCAGTTGATGGGTATCAAGGGCAAAGGGTCCTGCGGGCAGGATCACTTGCAAAGGTTGCTCGGCTTCCTGGGTGAACACCGTGCGCAAGGTTTCGTGTCGTTCAATCAATGCCTGGATGCTGCTTTGCAGCGCGGCCACATCCAGCGGCCCCTGCAAACGCAGGGCCGTCGGAATGTTGTAGGCGGCGCTGTGCGGCGCCCATTGCCAGAGGAACCACTGGCGCTGTTGAGCGTAGGACAGCAGCAGCGGCTCTTCGGCCGTGCGCTTGAAAACCGGGGCGATGTCAAAGAGGTTGACGCCTTTCTGCTTGAGCAGAACCGCCAGGGCCTTTCTTTGCTTAGCCGAAAGTTGTCCTACCGACTCGATTAACTCTTGCACGCGTTGTTCCCTCTCAAGAAATCAGTTTTTCCAGATCATCGAGGGATAGACGTTTGAGGGCCTCCAGGGATTTAGCCAATTCGTCCTGAACCGGCGATAAATCGACGCGCAATGCCTCGATACGGTTGCAGAACGCGTGCAGCGTGTCCGCTTCGAACAGTTCCTTGAGCGCCACTTTGTCGCCCAGGCGTTCCTTGATCCGGGTGACCACCAGGGTCGCCAGCAACGAATGCCCGCCCAACTGGAAGAAATTGTCTGTCAACCCGACCTGCTCGACTTCAAGGACTTCCTGCCAGATCGTTGCCACTTCCCATTGCAGCTGCGTGTGCGGCGCTTCGTAGCGTTGCCGGGCCGGGCTGCCGCCCAGCGCCATCAGGGCCTTGCGGTCCAGCTTGCCATTGGGGGTCAGCGGCACGGCGTCGATAATGTGCAGATGTGCTGGCACCATGTGCGCCGGCAAACGACTGATCAACGCCGCCCGCAAGCGCTCTGCCAGCCAGTGCGAATCCGCGACCGGTTGCACCGCCACGACATAGGCGTGCAAGTGTTTGCCGGCAACGCCGTCCTCGGCCAGGACCACCGCTTCGCGGACCTCTGCCAGCTCCAGCAGTCGCGCTTCGATTTCACTCAACTCGATGCGAAAGCCGCGGATCTTCACCTGATGGTCGGCACGGCCGATGTACTCGATCTGCCCGTCCGCCCCCTGGCGCACCAGATCGCCGGTGCGGTACAGGCGCTCGCCGTTGCTGGAGAACGGGTCTGGCACGAAGCGTTCAGCGGTCAGCCCCGCCCGCATCAGGTAGCCTCGGGTCACGCCGGCACCGGCCAGGTACAACTCGGCGGCGACCCCGGCCGGCAGCACGTGCAACTGACTGTCGAGCAGGTAGGCCACGGTGTTTTCCAGCGGCCGGCCGATGTTCGCCTGGCCCTGGGGTGTGCGCAGGGTGAAGGTCGAGTAAGTGGTGTCCTCGGAAGGCCCATACAAGTCGTAGACTTGCTTGACCGACGTGGTCGCGTACAGCGTGTCCACCAGCGTTTGCTTGAGCGGTTCACCCGCCAGATTGATGGTGCCGACCGAGGCCGGAATCTGCCCGGAGCGCTGCAACGCGGCGATCGCCGACGGCACAGTGTTGATCAGCGTGACCCGTTCGCGGGCCGGCAAATCCGCCAGCGCCAGGGCATTGTCAGCCAGCACCATGCAACCGCCGCACGCCAGGGTGACAAAGATTTCCCAGACCGACAGGTCGAAGCAAATCGAGGTCGAGGCCAGCACGCCGAGCAATTGCTCATCGCGGTACACACCCGCAGACCACTGGATCAGCGCCCCCAGGTTGCCGTGGGTAATCGCCACGCCCTTGGGCTTGCCGGTGGAACCGGAGGTGTAGATGACATAGGCGAGGTTGTGCGCCGAAAGGCTGATCGACGGCGCGGTGGACGGGTAGTCGCCGAGCCAGTCGCTGCGCTCCTCGACCACCAGTACCTGCGCGCTCAACGCCGCGGGCAACAGCGCCTGGGCCACCGCCTCGGTCAGCAGCACGGCCGCGCAACTGTCGTCGAGCATGTGCAGCAAGCGCTCCTGCGGGTACTCCGGGTCCAGCGGCACATAAGCGCCACCGGCCTTGAGGATCGCGAGCAAGCCGACCAGCATGTCCGGCGTACGGCGCATGCACACGCCGACCCGCACTTCCGGTCCGACACCCAGCGCTTGCAGCTTGTGCGCCAGGCGATTGGCCCGGGTATCGAGCTGCTGATAATCGATCTGCTGCTCGGCAAACAGAATCGCCGTCGCTTGCGGTTGCCGTTGAACCTGCGCGTCGATCCGCTCAAGCACCGTGCGCGAATCCAGCGCCGTGGTGTCAGCCCGACCCCATTCGAGCGCGGCCTGCCGTTGCGCTTCGTCCAGCAGGTGCAAGGCACCCAGCGGCTGCGTGGGATCGGCGAGGAACTGCGTCATCAGGCTTTCGAGTTGCGCGGTCAGGCCGACGATGCTGGCCTGATCGAAACAGGCCTGGTCGAAACTCAACCCCAGGCTCAGCTCACGGCCGGTGACGGCCACCAAAGTCAGCGGGTAGTGGGTCTGCTCCTGACGCTGGATGGCCGAGAACACCAGGCCCGAGGCCGGCGCCTGCTCCAGGGCTTCGGCCATCGGGTAGTTCTCGAACACCAGGATGCTGTCGAACAGTGAGCCCGCGCCCAAGCCAGCCCGGCGCTGGATTTCATAGAGCGGCGTATGTTCGTGCTCGCGCAGGGCCAGGTTGAGGCTTTGCACCTGCTGCAACCATTGACCTACCGACAACTCGGCGGACGGTGCGGCCACCACCGGCAAGGTATTGATGAACAAGCCGATCTGTTGCTCGACCCCGGGCAAATCGGTCGGGCGACCGGCCACGGTCGCGCCGAAGGCCACGGTGTCCTGCCCGGTGTAGCGTTGCAACAGCACCAGCCAGGCCGCTTGCATCAGCGTGTTGAGCGTGACTTTCTGCTCACGGGCAAAGCGGTTCAGCTCAACCGTCAGTTGCTCGCCGAACACATGCTGATGTTCGGCATAGCCGCTGCCCGGCTGCTGACGCGGCGGCATGGCGCTGGCCAGTCGGGTCGGCTCTTCGAGGCTGGCCAGCGCCGTGCGCCAGAAGTCACGACTGGCCTGTTGGTCGCGTTGCCCCAGCCATTCGATGTAGTCGCGATAACGCCCGGCGCTAGCGGTCGGGGTCATGCCGGCATAGCGTTGCAGCACTTCGCCGAACAGCTGCGAGGTGCTCCAGCCGTCCATCAAAATGTGATGGCTGGTGTAGATCAGGTGATGCACCGACTCACCGGTCTGCACCAATTGCACGCGCAACAGCGGCGCCTTGCTCAGGTCGAAACCGCGCGCCAGGTCTTCCTGTGCCAAGGCGTCCAGCGCGGTGTCGAGGTCGGTACGCGCGCGCCAGTCTTGCACGCGCCACGGCATCTGCGCCGTTTGGCAAACCACCTGCACGGCTGCGGCGGCGTCTTCAGGCCAGACAAACACTGTGCGCAGAATCTCGTGGGCGTCGACGGTCTGCTGCCAGGCCTGCTGAAAGCGCCCGGCGTCCAGCTGCCGCACATCGACCCGCAACTGATTGGTGTACGCCGGGCCGTCCGGTTCGTTGATGCTGTGGAACAGGATGCCCTGCTGCATCGGCGACAACGGATAGAGATCAATGATCTCCCGCGCCGGTACCGGCAAGGCCGAGAGTTGCGCCGGGGTCAGGGTTACCAGGCTGAAGTCCGACGGCGTGACGCCGGCCTGTTCGGTGTCGCAGCAATGCTCGATCAGCCGCTCCAGCTCAAGGCGATAGGCATCAGCCAGGGCTTGAATGGTTTGCGGGCGGAACATGCCCTCGCCGAACGTCCAGGTCAGTTCCAGCTCGGCGCCATACACCTGACCGTCGATGCTCAGCCAGTTGGCCAGCGGCGCATCCGGGTCCTGATTGGCCCCGGTGCTCTCCCCGCTCGGGAGGAACAACGCGCCATCAGCGGCACTGAACGAACCGTCGAACTGGCCCAGGTAGTTGAAAGTCACCCGTGGTTGCACCCACGGGGTCAGCGGCTGATCCGGAGTCAGGTAAAGCAGCACGCCGTAGCCAATGCCTTTGCCCGGCACGGCGCGCAGTTGTTCCTTGATCGCACACAGCGACGCACCGGGCTCGGCCTCTGGCGTCAACCGCACCGGGAACAGGCTGCTGAACCAGCCGACCGTGCGACTCAAGTCCAGATCGTCGAACAGGTCTTCACGACCATGTCCTTCAAGCTGGATCAGCACCGAGGACTGCTCACTCCAGTCACACAGCACCCGCGCCAGGGCCGTGAGCAACAAGTCGTTGATCTGCGTGCGGTAGGCGGCGGGCGCGACTTTGAGCAGTTTGTGGGTCAGGGCCTTGCTCAGTCGCGAAGTCGCCCTGGCCGCCTGACGCTGAACCTGAGCCTGCGCAGTCAGCGGGAAGTCCCGAGGCAGTTGCGCCTCGACGCCGTCCAGGGTGTTGATCCAGTAATCACGTTCGCCAGCCAGGGTTTCACTGCGGCCGAACTGATGCAGGTGTTCGGCCCAGCTCTGCAGCGAACTGCTCTTGCCCGGCAGGGCCGGCGCCCTGCCCGCCGCCAGCGCGGTATACGCCTGCTGCACATCTTCCAGCAGGACCCGCCAGGACACGCCGTCCACCACCAGGTGATGGATAACCAGCAGCAAACGCTGCGCACCGTCCGGCAGGTTCACCAGCACCGCTCGCACCAGACGGCCCTGTTGCAGATTGAGACTGCGCTGGGCTTCGTCCGCCAGCGCCGGCAACTGCGCCAGGTCACTCAGCTCGCGCACCCACAAGACCTCAGGGTCGCGCTCGGTCTGGAACATCGCTTGCCAGCGATCGCCACAGGCCTGGAAGTTGAGGGTCAAGGCATCGTGATGTTCGATCACGGCCAGTAACGCCTTGTGCAGATGGCCGGCATTGAGGGGCGCTTGTGGTTGCAACATCACGGACTGGTTCCAGTGATGTCGCTTGGCAATGTCCATCTCGAAGAATCGCGCCTGGATCGGCAGCAACGCCAACGTGCCACTGATCTGTTGCGGGGTGGTCAGCGCCGGCTTGGTTTCGATCAGCTTGGCCACCGCCGCCAACAGGCCAATGGTCTGCTTTTCGAACAACTGCTTGGGGCTCAACTTGATTCCCTGGCGCTTGGCCCGGGCAATGATTTGCAGGCTCAGGATCGAGTCACCGCCCAGTTCGAAGAAATTGTCGGTGCTGCCGACGCGCTCAAGCTTGAGCACCTCGGCCCAGATCGCGGCCAGTTTCTCTTCGATTTCACCCACCGGCGCCACAAAGTGCTGCGTGACCACCCCGGGCACCGGCAAGGCACGCTTGTCGAGCTTGCCGTTGGCCGTGAGGGGCAGGTGCTCCAGAAGCACCATCTGCGCCGGCACCAGGTAGTCCGGCAGGCAAGCTTGCAACTGCTGACGCAGGCCATCGATTTGCAGGGTCATACCCGCCGCAGCGACGCAATAGGCGACCAGTTGCAGCCGCGATTCATCGCCGTCCAGCGGCAAGGCCAGCACCGCCGCCTCGCTGACGCCGGCCAGCCCGAGCAACACCCGGGCGACTTCGGCGGGTTCCACACGGTAGCCACGGACCTTGACCTGATCGTCGGCGCGGCCGATGAATTCCATCGCCTGCTGGCGATTACGGCGCACCCGGTCACCGCTGCGATACAACCGCGCACCGGCCGGGCCAAAGGGGTCCGGCACGAAGCGTTCAGCGGTCAGGCCTGGCTGCCCGAGGTAACCCAGGGCCACGCTGTCGCCACCGATGTACAACTCGCCCGCGACCTTGTCGGCGACAGCATTCAACACGTCGTCCAGCACGTAGGCCTGAGCGCCCGGCAATGGCCGGCCGACCGGCACGCCCCGGGCGCTCGGGTCGAGGTCGACGACTTCGTGAGTCAACACCCCGACCGTGGTTTCGCTGGGGCCGTAGTGGTTGATGAAACGGCATTGCGGCTTGAGTTGGCGCACCCGCTCCAGCAACGCTGGCGAGCAGGCTTCGCCGCCTACGATCAGCGCATGTTCGGGCAAGACATCGGCTGGCCGCGAAGCCTGCAACAGCGCCGCCAAATGCCCCGGCACGATTTTCAGCACGCCCACGCGGTGTTCGCTCATGTACTCGGCAAAGCGGTCCGGATCAAAGCCCAGTTCTTCCGGCAACACATGCAGCAGGCGCCCCGAACACAAGGCGCCGAACAGCACGGTAAAGCCCAGGTCAGCGGCGATGGTGGAGACCAACGCCATGCTCGCGTCCGGCGCCAGGGCCAGCCGTTCCAGCGCGCCACGCACATAACTGGCGAGCGCACCGTGACTGACCAGCACGCCTTTCGGTTGCCCGGTGGAGCCGGACGTGTGAATCACATAGGCCGGCGACTCCGCCGACAGCGTCAACGCAGGGCTCGATGCAGGCTGGTCCTGCCAGTGCGACGGGGCAAAGGCCAGGCCCTGGCAACCGGCGACCGCCAGGCGGGTGACGCGCTCATCTCCGTCAGCGCACAACAACACCGCTGCCTGCGCGCCTTCCAGCATCTGCTGCAAACGCGCCGCCGGGGCCTTGATGTCCAGCGGCATGTACACCGCCCCCGCCTTGAAAATGGCGAGGACGCTGATCAGCCAGTCCAGCGAGCGCTCCATCAGCACCGCCACCGGTTGAGCATCGCGCACGCCTTGCGCACGCAAATAATGCGCGAGGCGATTGGCCGCTTGATCCAGCGCCTGAAAACTCAGGGCCTGCTGCAAATCCCGTGCGGCCAGCGCCTCGGGTTGCCGCGCCACTTCGCGCTCCCAGTGCTGCAACACTTGCAATGCCGACGTCTGCGACGGTTCGGCCAGCGCCAATGCGCCAGTCGCAATGCTGTGCAGCGGCGCTTGCGGGGCCTTCAACAGTTCGTCGAACAGGCTGAGCAGCGCCGGTATAAAGCCTTCAATGGTCGAGCGCTGGTAGAGGTCGCTGGCGTAGGTCATTTGCCCGTGGATCAGCGCGCCATCGTCGGTGATGTCCAACGCCAGGTCGAAATGCGTGCCTTCCTTGTCCAGCGTGTATTCGGCAACGCTCAGGCCCGGCAGGTCCATCGAGCGTTGTTTCTGCATGCCGACGTTCTGGTTGAACTTGGCCTGGAACAACGGGTTGTGGCCGAGGGTGCGCTCGGCCACCAACTCGTCGACCAACTGCTCGAACGGCAGTTCCTGATGCGCCTGGGCACCGAACGAAGCCTCGCGCATCTGTGCCAGCAGATCATTGAAACTGCCACGCTCATCCACCTGGCAACGCAGTACCTGGGTGTTGACGAAGAAGCCGATCAGCCCTTCGACTTCGGCGCGACCGCGGTTGGCGTTGGGCACGCCGACGCGGATATCGCGCTCCCCGGCCTGACGCGACAGAAACAGCGAAAACCCGGCCAGCACCAGCATGAACAGACTGGTGCCCCGAGCCCGGGCGAACGCATTGAGCTGGCGCGACAGCCCAGTGCCGAAATCAAAGCTCAGGGTCTGACCCTCAAAGCTTTGGGTCAGTGGCCGGTCGAAGTCCGCCGCCACCGCCAACAACGGATGCTCTTCACCCAACTGCTGGCGCCAGTAATCGAGTTGACGCTCGCCTTCGCCGGCCTCCAGCCAGCGACGTTGCCAGATGGCGTAGTCGGCGTACTGCAGGGTCAGCGCCGGCAGTTGCGGCTCGCGCTCCAGGCAAAACGCCTGATAGCACTGCACGAACTCCTTGACCATCACGTCCATCGACCAGCCATCGGAGACGATGTGATGCATGCTCACCACCAGCACCCACTCGTCCTCGGCCAGGCAAAACAGGCTCGCGCGCAGCAAGGGGCCGTGGCGCAAATCGAACGGCTGCGCCGTGACCGTGCGCACCCGTAGCGCCAGTTCGGCTTCGCGCTCTTGCGGGGCAATACCCGAGAGGTCGATGCGTTCCAGCGGCACCTGTTGCTGATCAAGGATCACCTGACGCGGCTGATCACCGTCGGTATGGAACACCGTACGCAGCACTTCATGCCGCGCCACCAGGTGATCGAACGAACGCAGCAACGCCGGCTCATTCAATTGCCCGCGCAAGCGCAGGCCGGCAGCCATGTTGTAAGCAGCGCTGTGGGGCTCCAGTTGCCAGAGAAACAGCAAGCGTTGCTGGGCGAACGACAGCGGGATCAGCGGGTTGTCGTGACGGCTGACCGGCAGCGGCAACAGGCTGAAATCCTTGCCGTCCTCACGCAATTTGGCCAGAAACTGCCGACGCTGCTCCAGCGGCAAACCGACGAACCTTTTAGCGATGCGTTCCGCCATAGTGCCGCTCATGCTTCTACTCCTTCCAAAGAACTCATGAACTGGTCCATGTCCGACCAGTCGTTATCCGCCGCACTGCCCGCCAACTGCGCCACGGTCAGGGCCAGATCACCCAGCACGGGTTTTTCGAACAGGTTGCGCAGCGGCAGAATCACGCCCAACTGGTTTTTGATCCGGCCGATCACTTGCGCGGCCAGCAGCGAATGACCGCCCAACTCAAAAAAGTGATCGTTGACCCCCGACCTGGGGTACTTGCAGCACGTCCATCCAGATGTTCGCCAGGCACACCTCGGTGTCGGTTTGCGGGGCGCGATAGGCGACCTGCAATTGACTGGCGTGCGGCGCCGGCAAGGCCTTGCGATCCAGCTTGCCGCTGGGGGTCAGGGGCAAATGCGGCAACAGCAGCAGATGGCCGGGGACCATGTAGTCCGGCAGGCTGGCTTGCAACGCAGTGCGGGTTTGCTGACGGAACAGCGCCTGCTCGGCCACGCTGTCGAGCACCGATTCCTCGGGAACCAGATAGGCCACCAGTTGCAGGCCTCCGGTCAGCGGCAACGCCAGCACCACCGCCTCGCGAACCCCCGGACATTGCTGCAGGCGCGATTCGATCTCGCCCAGCTCAATGCGGAAGCCGCGAATCTTCACTTGGTGGTCCACCCGTCCGATGTATTCCAGCGCGCCATCCACCCGCAGGCGAGCGCGGTCGCCGGTGCGGTACAGGCGCTCGCCGGTGGCGAACGGGTCGGCGATAAAGCGCTCGGCGCTGAGGGTCGGCTGCCGGTGATAACCGCGCGCCAGCCCTGGGCCGCCGATGTACAACTCGCCCACCGCGCCTTGAGGCAGCAGATTCAAATCGTCGTCGAGCACGTACACCCGACGTTGCGCCAGACCGTGGCCAATCGGAATCCCGCGCCACGACACGGCTTGCGGCGTCAGCGCGGTGCAATCGTGAATGGTCGAGACCACCGTGGCCTCGGTCGGGCCGTAGGTATTGAGCAAGCGCACATGGCCCAGCCCGGCCAGTTGCCACAGGCGCAGGCCGTCCACCGCCATGGCTTCGCCGCCGACATGGATCTGGCGCAAGGCACCGAAGTGCGCCGGCGGATTGGCTGCGTAGTCCTGCACCAGCCAATGCCAGTACGCCGCAGGCAAGTCGGCCAGGGTCACGCCGTGTTCGAGAATGACCTGATGCAACGTCGCGCTGTCCCACAACCGTGAGTCGCGCAAGACCACGCAAGCGCCATGGCACAGCGCCGGGAAGAATTGCTCGACGAATCCGTCGAAGCTGCTGGTTGCGAACTGCAACACCCGGTCACCTTCGCGCAGGCCGCTGTAGTCGATGGCCCGCTCGATGAACTCGCTCAGCGCACCATGACTGATCGCCACGCCTTTCGGGCGTCCGGTGGAGCCGGAGGTGTAGATCACGTAGGCAAGGTTCTGCGGATCGACCGCCACGCTCAGATTGTCCTGGGCCGCGTTGGTCGGCAAACGGTCCACGCACAGGCACTCGATGCCATTGAGCGGCGGCAGGCTCGGCAGCCATTCGCTGTCGGTCAGCAGCAGTTTCAGCCCGCTGTCGTCGAGCACATGGCGCAGGCGCTCGGCCGGGGTCTGCGGGTCCAGCGGCACGTAGGCGCCGCCGGCCTTGAGCACCGCCAGCAGCGCGACGGCCAGCTCCAGCGAACGACCGAGCGCCACGCCAACCAAGACGTCGGGGCCGACACCCTGGGCGCACAACTGATGGGCCAGGCGATTGCTGCGGGTATTGAGTTCGGCGTAGTTGAGCGAGGGCGCATGATCGTGCGCAAGGATCAACGCCGCCGCGTCCGGGGTGCGCGCGACGTGCGCTTCGAACACCTGTTGGAAGCAGGCGATGCGGGCCGGGGCCTCGCTGGCCTGGATCAAACCGTCGTGCTCGGCTTCGGCCAGCATCGACAATTCGCCCAGCGGCTGCTGCGGGTCGCGGCACACCGCCGCCAACAGGTTGTGCCAATGCCCGGCCAGCGCGGCGATGGTCGATGGGTCGAAGATGTCGGTGGCGTAGGTAAACGCCGCAAACAACTGCTCGCCCTCCTCCCGGGTATCGAGCATCAGGTCGCTGGTCGCCGCATGCTGACGACCGCAGCCCGCCAGTTGCGCTTCGCTCAGGTAACCGACCTGCAAACCGCAGTCGAGTCGCACATCCTGTAAATCGGTGACCAGCGGTTGGTGATTGAACATCACCTGGAACAGTGGGTTATGGCTCTGGCTGCGGGCCGGTTGCAGGGCCTCGATCAACGCGTCGAACGGCAATTCCTGATGGGCCTGGGCGCCGAGGGCTGACTGGCGCAGGCTCTGCAGCAGGTCGGTAAAACGGGTTTGCGCCGTGACCTCGCTGCGCAGGATCTGGGTGTTGACGAAGAAGCCGATCAGGCCTTCGGTTTCACTGCGGGTGCGGTTGGCGATCAGGCCGCCGACGCGGATGTCGGTCTGGCCGCTGTAGCGGTGCAGCAAGGTCTTGAACGCTGCCAGCAGGACCACGAACAGCGTGACACCCTGGCGCTGCGCGAGGTTTTTCAAGTCCTGGCGCAACGCCGCGTCGATGACTTTTTCCAGGCGTGCGCCCTGGTGGCTGGACTGGGCCGGATAGGCGCGATCCGTCGGCAATTCGAGGATCGGGTGTTCGGCGCCCAACTGTGTGCGCCAATAGTCGAGCTGGCGCTCACGCTCGCCGGCCTCCAGCCAACTGCGCTGCCACAGGGCGTAGTCGCGATAGTGCACGGTCAGCGCCGGCAATGTCGGCTGCTGGCCGGCGACAAGAGCGTCGTAGGTCTTCATGAACTCGTCGATGAGGATGTTCATCGACCAGCCATCGGCAATGATGTGATGCAGCGTCAACAGCAGCACGTGCTGCTGCTCGGCCAGGCGCAACAGGCGCAGGCTCAGCAACGGGCCTTGTTGCAGGTCGAACGCCTGGGTGGCTTCGGCCATCATGTGCTGTTGCGCACGGGACCAGCGCTGTTCTTCGGGGACCGCACTCAGGTCGGTGACCGCCAGGGTCAGCTCCTTGGGTTCAGCCACGCGCTGGAAGGCACGCTCGCCCTCCTGACCGAAGGTCGTGCGCAGGCACTCATGCCGCGCCACCAGAAGACTGAACGCACGCTCCAGCGCCTTGGGCTGCAACGGGCCATCGAGGCGCACCGCCATCGGCAGGTTGTAGGCCGCGCTGTGGGGGTCCAGTTGCCAAAGAAACCACATGCGCTGCTGGGCATAGGAAAGACCGTCGCGCTCGGCGGCGCCGACACAGGCCGTCATGGGAAGCTGAGCAAAATCGATGCCTTCGCGGGCCATGCCGGCGAGGAACAAGCGGCGCTTGTCCTGTGGCAACTCGATAAAACGGCGGGCTAGTTTCTGTGCATCTGCGGCATTCATGCGTGGGGTCCTTGCTGATCGGCGGCGTGACCAGGAGGCCCGGTCGTATCAACAAGAACGAATGACAAACGTGATGATTTAGCGAAGGGCGACGAAGAACCTCATGCAGGAGCGGGCAAACCCGCTCCCACAGGGCGCAGAGTTAGAACTCGTCCTGCGAGTGCCCCTGGGCCATGGCGACGATGACTTTGCGCGGCCCTTCGAAGGGCGAGCGGGCATGGGCCGAAAGCATGTTGTCGAGCATCAGTACATCGCCTTCCTGCCACGGGAAGCTGATGGCGCAGTCATCGAGAACCGCACGGATCTCGCTGAGCACATCGTCTTCGATCGGCGAGCCGTCGCCGTAGTAGACGTTACGCGGCAGGTCTTCTTCATCGACGATGTCCAGCAGGCTCTCACGCACTTCCGCTTGCAGGTTGGAGATATGGAACAGATGCGCCTGGTTGAACCAGACCCTCTCACCGGTCACCGGGTGGCGGGCGACGGCCTGGCAGGTCTGGCGGGTACGTAACTCACCGTCCTCCTTCCACTCGCAGAGGATGCCGTGGGCCTTGCAATAGGCTTGCGCCACTTCGCGGTCTTCGGTGTTGAACACGTCTTCCCAGGAGACATCGAGCCCATTGCCGAAGTTGCGCACGTACATCAGGCCTTTGCTGACAAAGCGCTCGCGGATCGCCACCGGGATGCGCCGATAAACTTCCCGACTATCGGCAATCGGCGTCTCACCGCCGGACCTGGCCGCGATCATGCTGTAGAACCAGATCTTCATCGGCCAGTCGCGGGAGTAGGCCTGCTCGTTATGCAGCGGAATACTTTGATGCGCCGGGTATTCGGTGGAGGTGTAAACCCCCTGCGTCACGCTGGTGCGCGGCGTGGAGCCGAACTCGTAGTTCAGCAACGGGTGACCGAAACCGGCGGCGAACTGCCGGAACGGCTCGGCGCCGTCCAGCTTGAAGCCGCGAAACAGAATCCCGCCGTCGCGCAGCAGGTGCTCATCCACCAATTCTTTCAATTCGTCGAACACCGCCAACAGGCTCGTGTCCGGCTGGGTCGCTTCCACCAGCAACGGCAAGCGACCCCGCGCCGGCATCAATGGCCGGACGGCAAATCCCACAGCAACACCCATGACGGGCCTCCCGTAAACACTCGAAAAGTGATTCGCGCGCTAATAAGCCGGCGCCGCCAACTGCGCATGTCGCCGGTGATGGACTTCCAGATGATTCTTGATAATCCGGATGACCTTGGCCTCATGCTCGTGAATGAAAAAGTGCCCGCCGGTCATCATGTCCACCGAGAAACTGCCGAGGGTTTCTTTGCTCCAACCGATCAATTGCTCGGTGGTGGCCTTGTCTTCCTTGCCACCTAGCACGTGCACCGGGCATTTGAGCAAGGGCCGCTCCATCGGGCGGAACCGTCCGCACAACATGAAATCGGCGCGCAGGATCGGCAGCGTCAGGCTCATCAGCTCCTGATTGCCCAACACCTCTTCGCTGGTGCCCTGGAAGGTGCGCAACTGGTCGATCAACTGCTCGTCGCTCTGGGCCTCGGCAAAGCCGCGGTCGTAGTCGCTGCGCATGCTGGGCGCAGCCGTGCCCGAGGCAAAAAGTGCCACGGGTTCAGGCGCGCCGAGGGCGCGAAACGCATGGCCCATCTCGCACGCGAGCAACGCGCCCAGGCTGTGCCCGAACAGGGCATAGGGCGCCTGCAAGCCCGGCAGGTGTTCCCGGGCCAATTGCAGGGCCAGGGCGCGCATATCGGTTTGCAAGGGTTCGTCGTAACGGGCACCCCGCCCCGGCAGTTCTACCGGTTGCAGGTGCAGCCACGGCGGCAGTTGACGCCGCCAGCGGCTGTAGACCATGGCGCTGGCGCCCGAATAGGGCAGGCACAGCAGTGTCAGTTTTGTCACCGCATTTACCTCAATGGGTTATCTGTAAAAGAGAACGGATGAGGGGCGGTGCGAATTAGTCGGTGAGCGCGTGCAAGCGCCCGCCGCCGACGTTTGACATCATTTCAGATGGCGCAAGCCCTGCACCGCCGAGCCCAGCACTACGGCCCCTGCCGCGATCGCCACCCAAAACCCGCTGCGCGCGCCGAACGCATCCACCAGCCAACCCGAACTCGCCGCACCAATCGCCACACCGATGCTCAACCCGGTGATCAGCCACGTCAGGCCTTCGGTCAGTTTGGCCGGGGTCACGATGCGTTCCACAAGGGCCATCGCCACAATCAGCGTCGGCGCAAAGAACAGCCCCGCGACGAACATCGCCAGGGCCAAGCCGAGAATGTTCGTCGCCAATAACAGCGGTAAGGTGGTCACGGCGGTCATCACACCGCCATACAGGAACAATCGCGGCAGCGGCGCTTTCGAGCGCAACGCGCCGAATGCCAACCCGGCCAGGCACGAACCGATGGCGTACACCGACAGCACGATACTCGCCGCCGCCGGCTGGCCCTGTTGTTCGGCGAAGGCGACGCTGACCACGTCCACCACGCCGACAATGACGCCCATGGCGGTCATCAACAGCATCAGCAACTGGATTTTCCCGGAGCGGATGATCGAGCCTTGATGATGAATTTCATGGAGATGCACGGGCGGTTCGGTGGCGCGCTGCAGCACGAAGGCCGGCACCCCGATGGCCAGCGCCAGCAGCGCCACCAAGGGACCGGCCTCGGGGAACGCCACCACGCTCAGCCCCACCGACAGCGGCGGCCCGACAATAAAGCAGACCTCGTCCAGCACCGATTCCAGGGCATACGCGGTTTGCAATTGCGGCTGGCCACGGTAGAGCTCGGTCCAGCGCGCCCGGACCATCGCCGACATACTCGGCATGCACCCGGCCAGCGCGGCGAACACGAACAGTGTCCAGTGCGGCGCCTGCAAGCGAGTGCACACCAACAGCAGCAACAGCGAACCACCGCCCAGCAGCGCCGCCCATGGCAGGATTCGCCCCTGGCCATAACGATCCACCAGACGCGAGACCTGCGGTGCACAAAACGCCGTGGCCAGAGCGAAGGTCGCCGCCACCGCGCCGGCCAGGCCGTAGCCGCCCTGCAATTGCGAAAGCATGGTGATCAGGCCGATGCCGGTCATGGAAATCGGCATGCGCGCGATCATCCCGGCCAGCACGAAGGCCCGGGCGCCAGGGGCGTTGAACAGTTCGCGGTAGGGGTTTGCCATGGGTTGCGGGCCTCGTTTCGGGCCTGCAAGTTGCCATAAAGGCGGGTTGAGGGGAAAGCGGGGAATTGTTGGCGGAATGTGAAGGCGCCCGCTCATGAAGAGTTCTTCACAGTCGACCCGCAAATGAACTCTCGCCCTCCCAAACCAGTCAGCTACTTAGGCCCTCACCGCAAGGCGCTAACCTTCATGCAGATTTCCCTCGATCAACAAGTCGCCCTGGTCACCGGCGCCAGTTCCGGCATCGGTGCCGGCGCCGCCAAAGCCCTGGCCGCCGCCGGTGCGGCCGTGGTGCTCAACTACAACTCCGAAGCCGCCCCCGCCCAGGCACTGGCCAAACAGATCAACGACAGCGGCGGCCGGGCCATCGCCATTGGCGCCGATGTCTCGAAAGAAGAAGACGTTGAACGCCTGTTCGCCCAGACCCTGGACGCTTTCGGTTTCCTCGACATTCTGGTGGCCAATTCCGGGATGCAGAAAGACGCCAATGCCGTGGACATGACCCTGGCCGACTGGAACCAGGTGATTGGTGTCAACCTCACCGGCCAATTCCTCTGCGCCCGCGCCGCCCTGCGGATTTTCAACCGGCAAGGCATTCGCCAGGGCGTGTCCCGGGCGGCCGGCAAGATCATCCACATGAGTTCGGTGCACCAGCGCATTCCATGGGCCGGGCATGTGAATTACGCGGCGTCCAAGGGCGGCGTCGACATGCTGATGCAGACCCTGGCCCAGGAAGTCAGCCACCAGAAGATCCGCATCAACGGCATCGCGCCCGGGGCGACTCGCACGGCGATCAACCGCGCCGCCACCGAGGGCGACGCCGCGCAAGAACTGCTCAAACTTATTCCCTATGGCCGCATCGGCGACGTCGACGACATCGCCAGCGCCGTGGTGTTTCTCGCATCTGATGCCTCCGACTACATCGTCGGCACCACCCTGTTTATCGACGGCGGCATGAGCCTCTATCCGGAGTTCCGTGGCAATGGCTGATCATCATCCCGAACGACAAAGCGCCATCGACGCCCACGGCATCATTGGTGACATGCGCAGCGCGGCACTGGTCAACGACAAGGGCAGCGTGGATTTCTTCTGCTGGCCGGAGTTCGACAGCCCGTCGATCTTCTGCTCGTTGCTGGACACCCCCGAGGCCGGGATTTTCCAGTTGGCGCCGGACCTGCCCGACGCCCGACGCGAGCAAATCTACCTGCCGGACACCAACGTCCTGCAAAGCCGCTGGCTGAGCGATCGCGCCGTGGTTGAAGTCACCGACCTGCTGCCCATCGGCGACAGCGAGGATGACTTGCCGATGCTGATGCGCCGGGTGCGGGTGGTCAGCGGCAGCGCGACGATGCACATGCGTTGCGCAGTGCGGCACGACTACGCCCGGGCGAACACCCGTGGCCGCATGGACGCAAAGGATGTGCTGTTTAACGCCGCCGACCAGCCGTCCCTGCGCCTGACGTCGGACCAGGCCTTGAGCCTCGACGGCAACGCCGCCATCGCCGTATTCACCCTTGAACAAGGCCAAAGCGCAGAATTTCTGCTGGGTGCCAGCGACGACCCGCGCTTCCAGGAAGGCGCCGCCGCACTGTGTGTGGAACGCACCCTGAAGTTCTGGCGCGACTGGATCGGGCAGTCCAACTACCGTGGGCGCTGGCGGGAAATGGTCAACCGCTCGGCCCTGGCCCTCAAGCTGCTGACCTCGCGCAAACACGGCGCGATCCTCGCCGCCGCGACCTTCGGCTTGCCGGAAACTCCCGGCGGCGAACGCAACTGGGATTACCGCTACACCTGGATCCGCGACGCCTCGTTCACTGTCTACGCCTTTATGCGCCTGGGCTTTGTCGATGAAGCCAACGCCTACATGAAATGGATGCGCGGCCGGGTCAGCGATTGCCACGGCAAGCCGATGAAAATCAACATCCTCTACGCCATCGACGGCCGCCAGGAACTGCCGGAAACCGAACTCACCCACCTGAGCGGCCACGGTGGCGCAACACCGGTGCGCATCGGCAACCAGGCTTACGATCAGATCCAGCTCGACATCTTCGGCGAGTTGATGGACGCGGTGTACCTGGTCAATAAATACGGCGAAGCGATTTCCCATGAAGGCTGGAAGCACACGGTCGAAGTGGTGGATCAGGTCTGTGAAACCTGGCAGAGCGAAGACGTCGGCATCTGGGAAATGCGCGGCGAGCAGCATCACTTCCTGCACTCGCGCCTGATGTGCTGGGTGGCGCTGGACCGCGCCATTCGCCTGGCCTCCAAACGCTCCCTGCCCGCCCCGTTCGCCCGCTGGGACCAGACCCGCCAGGCGATCTACGCCGACATCTGGGAAAACTTCTGGAACGAAGAACGCGGGCACTTCGTGCAGCACATCGGCGGTACCGCCCTCGATGGCTCGATGCTGCTGATGCCGCTGGTGCGCTTCGTGAGCGCCAAGGACCCGCGCTGGCTCTCGACCCTGGAAGCGATCCAGAAAACCCTGGTGCGCGACGGCATGGTCTACCGCTACCGCAACGACGACAGCCAGATCGACGGTTTGTCCGGCACCGAAGGCGCCTTCGCCGCGTGTTCGTTCTGGTACGTCGAATGCCTGGCCCGGGCCGGTCAGGTGGAAAAGGCGCATCTGGAGTTTGAACAGTTGCTGCGCTATGCCAACCCGTTGGGGTTGTATGCCGAAGAATTCGACAGCCATGCGCGGCATCTGGGGAATACGCCGCAGGCATTGACGCACCTTGCGTTAATTAGTGCAGCCAGTTTCCTCGATCGAAAGTTGAGCGGCGAGAAGAACTTCTGGCAACCATGAGAGACGTCGCCGGTTATTACCCTGGTGTAATGCCGGCGATTAATTAGTTCAACTCAATAAAATAACAGCCGCCGTTCTATTGAATCTTATTGCCACACTTTCCAACTTTCTTTCCATCCGCCCGTCCGATTATAAAGTGCTCAAGCCCGAGACCTGCACAACACATCAGAAGTAAGGCTTACTACTTTTATAAACCATTCAATAGAACTATTTAGCATGAGCAATTCAATCACCCGCAACAACTACGCCAACTGGATGAGCACCACACCAGACATTGATCATTTGAACATTGGACTGTTTGTATGGCCTGGTTGCCACAATGCCGGCATGGACTGGGACATCGGTCATCCGTTCCCGGAATCGACAACCGCCAACTGGGCACTTTGTCAGAACCATGACTTACTGTGGCAAATGAGGAATGGTGCACGCTCGTTTGATCTGCGCATCATGAAGCGCAACAATGAATTCATGACTTTTCACGGATCCATCCGTGGCCGGCGACTCAGGGAAATCATCGCCTCGGCCAATACCTTCCTTGATGAAAATCCTGATGAGTTCATTATTCTCGACTTCAATACATTGCAAAGCGAAGTCGATAACCGGTTTGATTTTCAGGCGTTCGAAAAAGAACTGCTGCAGGGGCTAAAAGAACGCCTGATTCCCCGTCACAACAGGCACCTCACTTTCGCACAACTAAAAAACGTCAGCCAAAAACAGCGAATCATTCTGTCCGTTGCCTATTATCAAATGTTCTATTCCGACCTGTTCTGGCCTGAATTTGAGAATCGCTGGCAAGGGGATACATTCGTTTCAACCCAAGACCTCGCGAAGTACGTCGTTAACGTCATGCAAAATCCACCGACGTCCAGCTACCCATGGCGGTTATCCATGACTCAATACACACTATTACGCGGCCCGACCAAGCTGACCAAAGAAATCAACACCTGGTTTGATTTGGACAGTTACCTGCTGTACCGCTCCAGCATTGTCAGTGTCGACTTCTTTGAAGAAACTAAACTCGTTGAATACTGCATCGCCGTCAACAGCCGCCTGGTCCGGGATCCCGATTTGAAACGACCTTACCGATTAAGCGTTTAAAACCGATCGTGAGGGTCATACCTAACCAGCAGACTTTGTCGCAAATGTGTCTTTTTTGATCAGGCTCTGTAGGAGCGGTTCTTTAGATCGTTCCCTACAGCCGTTAAACAGCACCTTGGGATTCACTGCACGCAACGTCCGTCCGACACTCGGAAATACCTTGTTGCCAGCTGTTACATCCGCCCCTAACATCCACCGTCAACGGGTACAGCGGAGCTGTCCAACAAAACCCGAATTCAAGGAAACAGAATGATCCAGCGCATCCACCGCAGCATCGACGCGCCACTGCGTTCCGGCCTGAACCGGGACGAACTGTGGGAAGCCCATGACAAGGGCCTGATCAAATGCTGGGAAATCGGCCGCCAACGCGCCACCCGCTTCCCCGACATGGCCCAACAGTGCCTCGCCGGCGAACTCCCGGTGCTGGGCTGGAAGGGTGGCGTCAGTCGCAGCCTGAAAAAACTCGAAAAATACGGATCCCTCAAATACCTCGCGCAATGGCAGGGTTTGCGTGGGGAGGATCTGGATATTGATTTGGCCACGGAGCGAGTGTTGACCTGTTCCCGGACGAAAATGGTGGTGACGTTTACGCCGGATCGGTCGAAGTATTTCAATCAGGTGGCTGAAACAGAAACCTGAGACGCTCACGTTCTGTGGCGAGGGGGCTTGCTCCTGCTTGGCTGCTCAGCAGTCGCAAAGATATTGGGAGCGCTTCGCACCCCAGCGGGAGCAAGCTCCCTCGCCACAGCCCCTCCCCACAAGATGATGTAGTGTTCCCGGATGCCAATGCTCAGGAGTTCGATCATGACCCCGTCGCCCGTCATTCAGCACATTGAAACGCCCAGCCTGACTATCGCCTACGAACACCACGGCCCCACCACTGGCGAGCCAATCATCCTGCTCCACGGCTTCCCCTACTCCCCCCGCGCCTTCGACGAAATCGCTCCAGCCCTGGCGGCACAAGGCTATCGCGTCATCGTCCCATACCTGCGCGGCTACGGCCCGACCCGTTTCAACAGCCCCGACACCCCGCGCTCCGGCCAACAAGCGGCCCTCGCCCAAGATCTGCTGGACCTGATGGACGCCCTCGCCATCGCGCAAGCCGCGCTCTGCGGCTATGACTGGGGCGGCCGCGCGGCGTGTATCGTGGCGGCGTTGTGGCCGGAGCGGGTTCGCTGCCTGGTCACGGGTGATGGCTACAACTTGCAGGACATTCCCGGCTCGATCCAGCCACAGACCCCGGAGACCGAACATCGCCTCTGGTATCAGTTCTACTTCCATACCCCGCGCGGTGTTGACGGCTTGACCCGGAATCGCCGGGCCTTTTGCGAATTGCTGTGGCGTCTGTGGTCACCGACCTGGGCCAGGAACGACGAGCGTTATCCCTTGAGTGCGCCGGCCTTCGATAACCCGGATTTCATCGAGGTGGTGATTCACTCGTATCGGCATCGCTTTATGTACGTTGCGGGCGATCCGGCGCTGGAGTGGATGGAGGAAGCGCTGGCCAGGCAACCGCCCATCAACGTGCCAACGATTTCCCTGTGCGGCGCCGATGATGGCGTGGGACCTGCGACGGAGGTCGACGAAGACGTCGAGCACTTCACCGGCCATTACGAGCGCCGCGTGTTGGCGGGCGTCGGGCATAACATTCCCGAAGAAGCCCCCGAAGCGACGATCAAGGCATTACTGGATCTACTGAAAGGCTGACGCTGAAGCGCTCGCGATAGGCCTGCGGCGTCACGCCCATGGCCCGCAGGAAACTGCGGCGCAGGGTTTCTTCGCTGCCGAAGCCGCATTGCACCGCGACCCGCTTGATCGGCACGCCAGTGTCGCTGAGCAGCCGGCGCGCGGTTTCAACGCGAATCAATTCGATGGCCCGGGCGGGGGTCTGGCCAGTGTCGGCCCGGTAGTGGCGGATAAAGCTGCGCTCGCTCATGCAGGCCTGCTGGGCCAGGGTCGGGACGCCGAGGTCCTTGGTGAGATTTTCGCTGATCCAGGCGTGAAGTTCGTCGAAGCGGTTGCCTTCCTGTTGCAGGGACAGGGTCACGCTGAACTGCGACTGGCCGCCCGGGCGCTTGAGGAACACCACCAGTTGCCGGGCGACGTCCAGGGCCATGGCGCGACCGAGGTCTGCTTCGACCATGGCCAGCGCCAGGTCGATGCCGGCCGTAACCCCGGCCGAAGTCCAGACCGGGCCGTCGTTGATGAAGATCGGGTTGGGTTCGACTTGCAGGCGCGGGTGCTTTTGCGCCAGCTCTTCGCAACGGGTCCAGTGGGTCACCACACGCCGGCCATCGAGCCAACCACTGGCTGCCAGCAAAAACGCCCCGGTGCACACCGAAGAGATCCGCCGACAACCCATCGCGTGTTCACGCACCCACGTCACCAGAGACTCATCCTCCGCAGCCGAGTAAACGCCCCAACCGCCGGCGATGATCAACGTGTCGCTGCCGCCCGAGGGCAGCGGTTCAGCCAGCAGCGCCAACCCCGCCGACGACATCACCGCCCCGCCACCACTGGCAATCACCGACGGCGCATAGGGCGCCGGCATGCCCCGTTGACGGGCAATATCATTGGCCGAGGCGAACACCTGCAACGGCCCGGTGACGTCCAGCAGTTGTACGTTGGTGAACGCGAGCACATGAATGGCTTTGGGCATGATTGGCGTAATTCGTGGGGTTATTGGCGGATACGCCAAAGCCTACGAGCCTACAGTGAAGCCGTCCACCCCCCAACCCGGAGAAAAACACCATGACGTTGCAGATCGGTTTTCTGTTGTTTCCCCAGGTTCAACAACTGGACCTGACCGGCCCCTACGACGTGCTGGCCTCGCTGCCGGACGTGAAAGTGCATTTGATCTGGAAGGATCTGGTGCCCGTCACCGCCAGCACTGGCCTGGTGCTGAAGCCGACCACCACGTTCGACGATTGCCCGGCGCTGGACGTGATCTGCATTCCCGGCGGCAGTGGCGTCGGACCGTTGATGGAAGATGAAGTCACCCTGGCGTTCATCAAGGCGCAGGCGGCCAACGCCCGTTATGTGACATCGGTGTGCACCGGCTCACTGGTGCTCGGTGCGGCGGGTCTGCTCAAGGGCAAGCGCGCCACCACGCATTGGGCTTACCACGATCTGCTCGCCACTTTGGGCGCGATCCCGGTGAAGGATCGGGTGGTGCGCGACGGCAACCTGCTGACCGGTGGCGGGATCACCGCGGGCATCGACTTCGCCCTGACCCTGGCCGCCGAGTTGTTCGACAAGGACACCGCGCAAGTGATTCAGCTGCAACTGGAATACGCGCCGGCGCCACCGTTCCAGTCCGGCAGCCCGGAAACCGCGCCGCAGGGCATTGTCGAAGAGGCGCAACGGCGAGCGGCCCCCTCATTCGTGCAACGCAAGCTGATCACCGAGCGGGCGGCGGCCAGGCTCGGCCTTTGATCCTGAACGCAACGTAATCCGTAGGAGCAAGGCTTGCCCGCGATGAACGATGACGCGGTTCTATCTGGACCACCGCGTCAGCTTCTTCGCGGGCAAGCCTTGCTCCTACACAAGCAAAAGCGTGGTGTTGCCGATGCTTTTCGACAGACGAAAAAAAACCCGCCGAAGCGGGTTTCTCAAGACCATTGCGACATCCTGTCGGCAGCCATCCTGGCTAATGGTCGATCATCCGTGATCTGTAGGAGCAAGGCTTGCCCGCGATGAACGATGACGCGGTTCTATCTGGACCATCGCGTCAGCTTCTTCGCGGGCAAGCCTTGCTCCTACACAAGCAAAAGCGTGGTGTTGCCGATGCTTTTCGACAGACGAAAAAAAACCCGCCGAAGCGGGTTTCTCAAGACCATTGCGACATCCTGTCGGCAGCCATCCTGGCTAATGGTCGATCATCCGTGATCCTGAGCACTTCCTGTGCTTCAGTTGATGGATCCAAGAATAGGCGCTTCAACGAAGCTTAAACAGACGACATATCCGCGAGTGCGTGTAAGCGATTGACCATTGGTGGCCAAAATCCATGCTCGTCCACTCTGTAGGAGCGAGGCTTGCCCGCGAAGGCGGCGGCATATCCAGCATCGATATCACTGAAAGACCGCTTTCGCGGGCAAGCCTCGCTCCTACAAAAAACGTGGTGCGACGGATGCTTTTCGACAGGCCAAAAAAAACCCGCCGAAGCGGGTTTTTCCCAAGACCATTACGACTCCCTGTCGGCAGCGTGTCCTTGCTTATGGTCGATCGTCCGTGATCCTGAGCACTCCCTGTGCTTCAGTTGATGAGGCTAGATTACGCTTCGGATCCAATGTGCAATAGACGACATAGCTACTACAGCGTGTAAGACATTCGCCATAGCGCCCCTTCCGAAAACCCTTAGACGCATCAGGCATTCAGCCTGCAAGCCGCGAGTTCAGCGACCTGCAGCTGACCTTCGGCCGCCAGGGTGTCGCCGTCTTCCAAAAACCACGCCGCCGACAATCCGGCAAAGGCGAACACCCATTGCAGCAAGCGCCGACGTTCAAGTCCCGCCGCTGCGCAAACAACCCCGACTTGCCGTTCAAAGCGTAGAGGATCTGTCGCCGTAGGCAGTTCGGGGTTGCAGATCAGGTTGGCGTAGTCGTAGCCGCGCTCGCCGATCACCCGTTTCGGATCGATGGCCAGCCAGCCGCGGGGGCCAAAATCGAGAATATTGTCGTGATGGATATCGCCGTGCAGCACCACCACGTCTTGCGGCTCGGCGAGCAAGGCTTCGGCCGTGGTCAGGCAAAGGGAATAGCGGCCACCGTGTCGTTCGGCGGCCAGGCGTAACGATTCAAACCATTGCACCAGCGGCACCAGCGGCGGCAAAGGCGATGGACGCGGCACATGCAAGCACGCCACCGCCGCACACATGATCCGGCTGGCTTCGTCGTCCTGCCCGTTGAGCGCCATGTGCATCAGCGAACGCTCGCCCATGGCACGCTCCATCAGCAACCCGTCGCCGTGCTGGGCGAACACCTGGGCCGCGCCCTCGCCGTCCCACCAGGTCATCAGCAGATTGCCGAATTTTTCCTCGGCATCCACCGCCACCTTCAACATCGCCGGCACCTCGGCCCTGCGTACCGGCAACAAGCGACTGCCAGGGGTGATGATCGGCTGGCCGTCCGGCTCCAGTAACCAGCGTTTCAACCAGGGTTCAAACATTCACTCTCCATGATGCTCGCGATGATGTTCGCGGGCCTTGGCGCTGGTTTTCAGAAACTCTTCGATATTGTTCATCTGCTCATCCCAACCGCGGCTGTCCATGCGGAAGGCCTTGAGCCTGCGCTCTTGGGGAATGTGATCGAAACCGGATTCGGTCACCTTCAGCAAGGTGCCGTCATCCATGTCTTCAAGTTCGAACAGCACCAGGGTGGTGGGCTCCTGGGAATAGTCGATGTGCGGCTCCACGGCATACGGGTGCCAGCGAAACGAAAACACCCGCTCCGGCTCGACCCGCTCCACCAGGACATTCCACAGCAAGTGCTCATAACCGGGGTAGGTAATCTGCCCCTGGGTCCATTCACCGGCGACAAAGCGCTTGCCCTCCAGCGCCACGCCAAACCACTGGCCAAACGCCTCGGCATTAGCCAACACGCGCCATACATGCGAACGCGGCGCCTTGAGCACAATCTTCCTTTCGATGCGATCTGATGCTGGGTTCATAAGTCACCTCCTGTACTGAACAGTAGGCCTGTAAGACCACAAGACCAACCCTAAAGTTGTATCAAGCGGGTTCGATCGTCGCTCTCGGGATCTTGGTTACGCCTCGAAAAGTGCGCGAAGGTGCATGTTAAAGTGCGCAACGTGTGAATTTCAGGCCAAGGACGATCCATGCCACTCCCCACCCTGCGCGGCAGCTGCCTGTGCAAAACCATCGAATATCAGCTCGACGGCCTCGACATGCCGATCGTTCATTGCCACTGCCAGACTTGCCGCAAGGCCCACGCCGCGGCGTTCGCCTCGACCGCCGGAGTCTTGCGAGAGCATTTCCGTTGGACCAGAGGACAGGATCGGTTGAGTAGCTTTGAATCGTCGCCGGGCAAACTTCGCCATTTTTGCTCGGTGTGTGGTTCGCATTTGATGGCGCAACGGCTGGCTCAGCCGCATGTGATCGTGCGGGTGGCGACGCTGGATGATGATCCGGGAATGTTGCCGCAGGCGCATATCTGGACATCTCATGATGTGCCTTGGCTTGACGATGAAGGCGTTGAAAAATCCCCTGAATGGCAGACATGAATGGTGAGTCGCAGATTCGCTACACTGCCCTTCACTTCCCCACTACACCACGAGAATCCCCCATGCACCCACGCTTTCTCCTGGCCCTGACGCCGCTGCTGTTTATCACCGCCGCTCACGCCGTGGACTGTGACAACGCCACCACCCAGGGCGATATGAATCAGTGCGCCGGCCAGCAGTTCAAGGCTGCTGATAAAGAGCTGAATACGCTGTATCAGCAGATCACCAAAAGGTTGAAGGACAGTCCCGATGCCAAGAAGCTGCTGGTCAGCGCCCAGCGCAATTGGGTGGCGTTCAGGGATGCCGAGTGCAAGTTCTCCGCTTCCGGGGTGGATGGCGGCAGTGTTTATCCGTTGATTTACAGCAACTGCACGACCAGTCTGACGAAGTCGCGGGTCGAGGCGTTCAAGAACTATTTGAAGTGTGAGGAAGGGGATTTGAGTTGCCCGGTGCCTGGGGCTTGATGATTGTGTGTCTGTGAGGACCTCTTCGCGGGCAAGCCTCGCTCCTACAGGATTTTGCGTTGTTCACGAATCCGTGTAGGAGCGAGGCTTGCCCGCGAAGGCGTCCGTCCAACCGCCACAATTACCGAACAAATATCTGCGCCGTAGTAATCGCCATATCCCCACCCGGCAACTTGATACTCCCCACCTGTTTCAAACTGTCGGCATCAAAAATCGCCACATCATTGAACGTCCCGGCCAGGTAGATCTTGCTGCCGTCCTTGTTGAAGGAAATGCAGTAGTAGGAATGATCCAGCGTCGCCGCCTGGAGCATTTTCTTCTGCTTGATGTCGTACTTGGCCAGGCGATTGAGTACGCCGAACATCAGGTTCGGGTCCTTGGGCGAGCGCATGCCGCTGAAGTAGATTTCCGTCAGCGGGCCGAAGTCGGTGGTTTCAGTCTTGCCCGTTTTCAGGTCGATGCTGAACAGCCCGTAGAGGTACTCGGCGGTTAAAGGATCCTGCTTCTTGTCCTTGAATTTCGCCGCGGTGTAGAGCAGCGAGAAGTCATGGCGATACGTCTGCTGGTTCCACACGTAGAGCACGTCCGGCGCACTGTAGTTCTCGCGTTTCCAGTGCCGGCTCGGGATCAGCACGTCGAACTTACCGGTTTTTACATCGACCTTGTAGACATCCGCCCCCGCCACATACAGCGTGCCATCGTCGCCACTTTGCATGATGGTCAACTGCCGTGGCGCCGGGAAGCTGCGCACAGATTTGGCGTCCATGCCGGCGTCGGTGGCATACACGTCGAGCCGAGGCTGTTGCACTTCGTAGCGGTCGTTAAGCATCAACGTCGGGTTGGCGATGGCAAACAGTTCCTTGCCATCGTGGCTGAGGGTGAAGGCGAACATCGACTTGGCTTTCTCACCCGGTTTCTGAGTGATGCTGGCGTGGAACACCTGTTTGCAGCTGTCGAGTTCGACGCCGTAGATGTCCGCGTAGTGGTTGTTCAACACGTAGGCGGTCTTGCGATCCGGCGCCAACTGCACGGTGCCCGGGCCGAAGGCGTCCGGCAGCTTGCAGGTCTTGAACAGGGTGTCGGTGGCGAGGTCGATCACGTGCAGGTTGTTCGGGTAATTGGTGGTCAACATGTACTCGTGACCGTCTTGCAGTGCAGTGTTTTCATCGGCCAGAACGTTGAGCGAACAAACGCTCAGGACGGCGAACGCGGCCAGGCCGCAGGCTTTGATGCTAGGCATGCTGGAATCCTTTTATCTGACCGATCACTTGTCTTTTGGAAAGACAGTCCCGAGGTTGCGCCAGTTTTCGTTGGACGCCTGGGCGTCCTTGTTCCAGTCCGGGTAGGTGCTCATCATGTCGGGCACCTGGGCCGGCCACCAGCACGGGTCGGAGCAGCCATACAAGTCGGCTTCCATCGGCTGGCACAGCGACGACACCCCGCCAAACGCATCGATTTCCCAACCCGGGTCGGTGGTCGAGGCGCAACCGGCAACGGAACTCATCGCCACCACTTCTTCAATGCGGTTTTCGGCGGCGGCCTGGTCGAGCTTCAGCGCTTTGTTATTGATTGCCTTGAGATGTTTCATATCAGTGAGCCTTGCGCGGAGTGATGTAGCTGCTGATAAACGCAGGGTTGTGGGCCATGATCCGGGTGTAGACCTCGATGCCGAAGTCGACCCAGTCACGCATCAGTTCGCAGTAGTGATAGGTCGGGTGGGTCGGGTCGCCGTAACGCGCATAGCTTTCGTGGTAGCAGCCGCCGGAGCACAGGTTGCGGATCTGACAGTCCTCGCAGCCGGTGTTGGTGCGGTCCAGGCGTTGGGACAGGAAGTCGTTCAATTCCACCTGTTTCACGCCGCTGTGGACATTGCCGAAGGTCGGCAATGACGAACCAGTGAAGCGATGGCACAGGTTCAGCTCGCCCTTGTGATCCACCGCCAGCATCTTCAAACCGGCGCCGCATGGCAGGGCTTTTTTGTGGCCTTCGTGGATGTCGGTGATCAACTGGTGCAGGTTGGAGAAGCCGATGTTGCGATGCTCCAGCGCCGCTTCCAGGTAACGCCGACCGAGCTTCTTCATGTTGGCGAAGACTTCGATCAATTCGTCGCTGGACAGGTTGAACGTGCTGATATCGCCCGAAGTCACCGGGGCAAACCCGACTTCAGCAAACCCCAATTCGTTGAACAGGTGATCCCAGATGGTTTCGACGTCAGTAACCCCAGTGGTCAGGGTCACCCGCGCGCCCACCGGACGGCTGTTGTAGCGCGACAGCAGCATCTCGGCCTTGCGCCGCACCACGTCATAGGTGCCCTGCCCGCCAACGGTGATGCGGTTGCGGTCGTGCACGGTTTTCGGCCCGTCGATACTCACCGACAGCCCGAAGCGGTGGGCGTTGAGGTAGTCCACGGTGTCTTCGGTGAGCAGCGTGGCGTTGGTGGTCATGACGAATTCGACGAACTTGCCGGCTTCCGAAAACCGCTTCTCACAGTAATCGACCATGTACTCGATCAGCTTGCGATTGCTCAGCGGTTCGCCGCCAAAGAACACCACGGTGAAACGCTCTTCATCCGGGGATTCGCGCAGCAGCATTTCCACCGAAGCGACCGCCGTGTCGATATCCATTTTCTTGCCCGCCGACGGCTTGTCGAGGTCTTCCTTGTAGCAGTAGGTGCAGCTCAGGTTGCAACCGGTGTTGACGTTGAGCACCACGGTGTTGATCGCCGTGCGTTCGACCCGTTTGGTGCCGATGTCCGGGGTCAGTGGCGAGCCGTCGCTGACCAGTTCCAGGGCCATCAGCTCGCGCAAGGTCTCGGTGATTTCCTCACCGTTGAAGCGCGCGGCCAAACGCTGGATCAGGTCGTCCGACGAGCAGCCGGGACCGCGCAAGGTATCGATGATGGTGCCGGTCAGCTCATCGCTGGCGAACAGCGAACTGCTAGGGATATGAAACAGCATGCGGTCGGCATCGACGTGCACTTCGTGCAGGTTCCGTTCAACCAGATTCAAAATAGCGCCCATTGCAACCTCCTGTGCAAACCCCGGTTGGCGGGGCCTGCGGTCATTCCAAAAAAGTGTCTGAAACCGTTAACGATCAGCCAACTCATGGAATGGGTGGATTGTTCCAGCGTTGTACCGTGACGATCATGTGGCCTTCGCCGGTCAGGGATTTCCCTGCGTCGTCGACGGCGGCGATCACCTTGAGGTTGCCGGCATTGTTGGTGGACATCTTGCGCTGCGGGTTCGGCCCGGCATCGCCTGGGGTGAACACGCCGCTGTCGGCCTGCATGGTGCCGGCGAACTTGACGTCTTCGTCTTCCTTGGCGCGGTCGTCGAACGCTTCGACTTTCCATTGCGCCGGGAACACGCCGATGCGGTACGGCTTGCCGTCAGCACCTTTGCCCCACGCTTCCGCATCGAAACGGCCCTGGACTTTCGGCGTCGAACCGCCCCCCTCGCCGATCCGCGCCACGGAGAATTGCGGCACGACTTTGACGCTGGCAATCGAGCTGTAGACCGACAGGGTCGGGCCTTTCAGCGTGCCGACGGTGACGTTACGCAGCCCCGGTTGGGCATTGGCCGCAGCCTTGAGTTTGACGCGCATCCGCTCAGGACTTTGCTCGATGACAGATACCACTTCCACGCCTTTGCCGAAGTTCGGTTTGCCGCTGAGCCCGCTGCCGATCAACGTCACTTCAGTTTCAGCGCCCGCCTTCAGATAGCCCGGCTGCACCGCCAGCAAACGACTGCTGCCCTGCTTCGCTGCGACGAAGTCCAGACCGCGCTCATCGTGCTCGGCCTCGAACATCCGGCCTTGCATCGCGTTGCCCTGGGCGGCGAATACCTGGCGCATGGTCACGCCATCGACGGTCACGTTGCCGCGCCATTCGTAGCCGCTGTAGAGAATCGCGCTGCCGTCGCCGTTGAACGGGCTGCCATCGGCGTATTGGCCTTTGACGCTGACCTTGAAGGTGTCGCCGGCATCGGCGCTGACGCTCATCACGCCGGCCAATTCACCCTTGCCCGGCAAGTGACCGCTGAAGCTCCAGTCGCCCACCAGCGCATCGCTTTTCGGCGCGGTGCTCAGCCACTTTTTCCAGGCCGGGTTGTCCAGTGGATATCGCTTGGCCAACAGCGGCACCATGTCCTTGCGGGCAATGTCGAACCAGTCGCGATCCCGGGCCAACGCCTGGTACTCCAGGGACGGCCATTGGCCGAGGTGGAAGTTGACCAGGCGTTCCCATTCCTGGGCGGGACGCCGCTGCAGGGCGACCCGCGCACCGGAGTGGCAGCGGCCGCACATCTGGCTGGTCTGGTCGTCGAATTTTTCGACGGTGTTGAGCCGCCGTTCCAGCGCATAGCGCACGCCGTCGGTTTCGCTCGGCGCCAGGCCCTGGGTGTCGGCCAGGTATTTGACCAGGGTGCGGCGGTCGTCATCGCTGATCTGCAAACCGTGCATGGTCTGCATCCGGGCGATGCTCATCAGCCAGCCTTCGGGGGTTTTGCGCTGGTGGCTGATGCGGCTCAGGGTGTTATCGGCTTCGGGGGTGTGACAGCCCTGACAGGTTTCCTTGAGGATGGTCTGGGCATCGCGGGCTGCCAGGCTGTCAGGCGAATGCAGCGCCACACAAGCGGCCACGGCCAGCAGGCCGGCGCTTATGCCTGATCGGAGTCTTCTCTTCATCAACGTCGAACCTCGCACGGTGCTTTCTTATTGTTGTGGCTTATCGTTTTTATGGTTTCTACCGCCGGCGGCGCACCGCAGACGGAGGCAAGAGAAACGTCTGCCATGAGCAATACACGGAGCGTGCCAGCTTATCGATATCCTTATTAATCAATCAGTTACTTGAATATTCCTACCGAAAGCCCGGCCCGACCCGGATCGTCTGCGTCTAATATCGCGACAGCTGTTGCAACCTGAGACAAGCGTAGCTGCCCCGGCGCGAACACTTCATCGCCCGACGATTGACGGCTGATCGGCCCGGGTGCGAAATGGCTGTTCACCGATTGCCAAGCAGGGGATACCACAATGGCAAGCATCACTGTCCTGGCGGGGGACTTTCTGCAGGGTGATGGAGAGTACCTGGACGGCGTTTTTACCCTTCGAACGTCGCTTCATCCATGGCCCGGCATTACCCTTCCACTGTCATCGTTCAAGCATCTGGAAGTGGCCAACGAGGATTCGATCAAGGACGTCAAGGACGCCATCGGCTTCGGCGTGGCCGGGGCCATGCTGCTGGGCCCGATCGGCGCGATCGCCGGGTTCATGCTGGCCGGGAAGGAAACCGAAGTGACCTTCCTGGCCACGCTCAAGGATGATCGAAAGTTGCTGGCTGCGGTGGATGGCCACACGTTCGAGGATATTTACCGCAAGATGGCGTCATAAGCCTACGGCGTCATGCCGCCCCGTCGCGTGGGGGCGGCATGCCGTCGGTTCAGATGTAGAAGGTCGGGTGAACGCCTTTGTGAACCTCGATTTCCTGGCGCATGTCGGCCACCAGCGAGGCGATGGCATGGGGACTGTCCAGGGTCCAGAGCGGGACGTGGGTCGCCACCATGTCGACTTTCCCGGTCATGCAGTCGCAGACCCGAATCGTCAGCGATTGGTCTGCCTCCATGTTGCAGGTGCAGACCGAGGGCAAAAAGCTGCGTTCAATGATGTTTTGAATTTCCAGGGTTGAAAGGAACATCGTTACCTCCCTCACGCCAGATATGTGGCCGGGCAAAGGCTCCCTCGTTTCGCCCGTCGAGCCTGAAAATTCTAGTCCTCAAAAGTGAGTGCCTCAAGGGCGCAACACGGCTGCTCGTCGTCTCAGCCGCTGTCGCAATTTGCGAAAAAATCCAGCGTTGCCTCCTTCGTGAAAGCCTGCAAAACCCGGCCAATCAAGGGTTGTCCTGCGCTTGTCGACACTTGGCACAGCCATTGCGAAAGCCTGGATCTCATGAATAAAAAGAGATCGCGCCATGTCCCTCCCTTATCTGCTTCCCGCCACCTCGGCGTTCATCCAGCGCGCCCCGCGCATGTTGATCGGCGGTGACTGGGTCGAGGCCGCCGACGGCCAGACCATGCCCCTGCACAACCCGGCTACCGGTGAAATTTTATGTGTGGTGCCGCGTGCCACGCCGGAAGACGTTGACCGCGCCGTGCTCGCCGCCCGTCACGCCTTCGACGATTCAACCTGGACCCGCACCCGCCCCCGGGAGCGGCAGAACCTGCTGTGGAAACTCGCCGACCTGATGGAGCGCGACGCCGAGCTGCTGGCGCAACTGGAATGCCTGAACAACGGCAAGAGCGCGGCGGTGGCGCAGGTGATGGACGTGCAACTGTCCATCGACTTCCTGCGCTACATGGCCGGTTGGGCGACCAAGATCGAAGGTTCAAGCGTCGAGGTGTCGCTGCCGCTGATGCCCAACGATCAATTCCACAGCTTCATCCGCCGCGAAGCGGTGGGCGTGGTCGGCGCCATCGTGGCCTGGAACTTCCCATTGCTGCTGGCCTGCTGGAAACTCGGCCCGGCCCTGGCCACCGGTTGCACCGTGGTGCTCAAGCCTGCGGATGAAACCCCGCTGAGCGCACTGAAACTCGCCGAACTGGTGCTGGAAGCGGGCTACCCCGAAGGCGTGTTCAACGTCGTGACCGGCACCGGCATCACCGCCGGTTCCGCGCTGACCCACAACCCGTTGGTGGACAAGCTGACCTTCACCGGCTCCACCGCCGTGGGCAAGCAGATCGGCAAGATCGCCATGGAGTCCATGACCCGTGTGACACTGGAGCTGGGAGGCAAATCGCCGACCATCGTCATGGCCGATGCCGACCTGAAGACTGCCGCCGCCGGTGCCGCCAGCGCGATTTTCTTCAACCAGGGCCAGGTCTGCTGCGCCGGTTCGCGACTGTATGTGCAGCGCAAGCATTTCGACAATGTAGTGGCGGACATCGCCGACATCGCCAACGCCATGAAGCTCGGCAACGGTATGGACCCGACCGTGGACATGGGGCCGTTGATCTCGAAACGTCAGCAGGAACGGGTCTACGGCTACATCGAACAGGGCCGGGAAAGCGGCGCGACCATCGCCTGCGGCGGTGAGCAGTTCGGGCCGGGTTTTTTCGTCAAGCCGACAGTGATTGTCGATGTCGATCAGAAGCACTCGTTGGTACAGGAGGAGATCTTCGGCCCGGTGCTGGTGGCGATTCCGTTCGATGACGAGGCCGATGCGTTGCGCATGGCCAATGACAGCCCTTATGGGTTGGGCGCGAGTATCTGGTCCAACGATCTGGCGGCGGTGCACCGGATGATTCCGCGGATCAAATCGGGGTCGGTGTGGGTCAATTGCCACAGCGCGCTGGATCCGGCACTGCCGTTTGGCGGGTACAAAATGTCCGGGGTCGGACGGGAGATGGGGTATGCGGCGATTGAGCATTACACCGAGTTGAAGTCGGTGTTGATCAAGCTCTGACACACTGATCGTTCCCACGCTCTGCGTGGGAATCCATCCCGTGCGCTCTGCGTCACCTTCAGACGCGGAACGCGGAGCGTCCCTGGCGGCATTCCCACGCGGAGCGGGGGAACGATCAGTGTCAGGGTTTGAATCCTTGGGCCAACAGCCAACTACGAACAACCCTGCCCTGCTCCACCGTCAACCCGGCCAACGCCTGCTCAGCCGGTTCAGCCCACAACCGCCGCACCAACGGCGCCAACTCAACCCCCTGCACATGCCAGATCCCCAACGGCTGATCCGCCGTGATCACCACCTCGGCCTCATCCACAAATCCATCGCGCAGTACGGGCGCCCGCTCAATTCGCAACGAGGCAAAATCCGCCTCGGCGTGGGCCACTTCAGCATCCGGCCAACAGCGCCGCGCCTGCCAGAACGGCCGCTCCCGCCAGCGCTGTTCATCGGCATAAAAATCCCGCCCGATCCGCGCAAAGCGCAAAAACAACTGCTCCACCCGCTGCCGATGAAAGCACTGGGCCAACGCCGCTCGCTCGGGCTTACGCAACAACGTGTTGATCACCGTCGGCGCCTGCAACGCCGAGGACAGGGACTGGAAAATCCCGTTGCCCGACAACGGATCCACCGCCATCGCTGCGTCGCCTACGCGAATCCAGTTATCACCACAGACCTGCGGAGACAAAATCGCCGTGCTGCTACGGGCGTGCAATTGCAGATCGTTCTGCGGCTGATCACCGAAAAACGCCCGAGCCACTGCCGATTCGTGGCGCCGCTGGCGACAGTACTCGAGCAACATCGCCTTACCCGGTAACGAAGCGCTGGCCACGTCCACCGTCCATTGCCAGTAACACTGCCCGTCGGCCCGTCGCGCCATCCAGGCCCAGCCGTCCTCAAGGCTTTCCACGGCGCTGGCGGTGTCGCCCGGCGTGCCTTGCCAGCGATTGAGCAGGCTGACTGTCTCCGGGCCGCGCAGGCCTTTACCGAGGGTCGGAGTTGAACGGCCCCGAGCTTCCACCAGAAAATCCGCGACCAGCACTTCGTGTCCTTCGATCTCGACCCGATGCCCCTCCGCTGAGGTCTGCACCGTCAGCACTCGGCCTTCGATCAACTCGACCCCAGCCCCACGCAAATCCTCGCGCAGGCCGCGATCAAAACTCGGGCGATCCAGTAAAAATTCGATGTTCTGCGCGTGCTGCTGGCCGTTCCACGACACCTGCCGTTGTGAAGGCAGCGCCGCGTCTGCCAACGCGTGGTTCAGACCCGTGCCACGCAACGCCTCCAGCACCCGTACGGAAACGCCTTCCAGCGCAGCAAAGCGTCGCCATTCGCTGACCAGCGTCACCGGGTATCCGAGCCGGCGCAAACCCAAAGCCACCGCTGCGCCCGCCGGGCCTGCGCCTAGAATACAAATCACGGTCCGAAGCGCCGTTCAGGGCCGCGATAACGGGCGTGATCCCGCAGCCATTCGATGACCTGCTGATTGCTCGCATCGGGATACACCACCAGAAACCCGGCGATATGCCCGCTCAACGCAGCACACCCCAGACTCGCGCCGGACTGCCCCGGATACGTCCCGTGCACACACGCGGCGAAATCCGCCTGGGCGCTGTTGAGCCACGACCATTCGTTTTCCGCGCAACGGGCATCGCCGGTCACCCGCAACACCTGCGGATACTTCGCCGGAAACACGCCCTCGCCCTGGGCCGGACTCGATGCACACAGCAACACGCCTCGCGCCACGGCTGCCGCACACGCTTCGCGCAACAGGCTGCGATCCTGACGCAATCCGAGGCTCAGATTAATCAGCCGCACGTCCTGCGCCACCAGCCAATCAATCGCCGAGGCAATCTGCAAGGCACTGGTCACGCCACGCTGGTCGAACACCTGCGCCACACAGAACACCGCTGCCGGCGCTCGCCGCCCAATCGCCTCGATCACCGCGCTGCCGTGACCGAGCGGATCGTCGCGCAAATCCCCTTGCGCCAGCCCATCCTCCAGCAACGAAAACCTGCGCCCCGCGACCACCTGCACCCGCTGCGCCGCCGAGTGACCGCTGTCCACCACGCCAATCCGCAGTTCAGGCTTCATGCAGCACCGTTTTTGATGTGAGCACGCCGTCGAGCAATTCAAAGCGCAGATCGGCATCAGCCAACGTCGAAGGGCGATGGCTGATGAGGATGCGCGTGCGTCCGGCAAACAAGCGGTCGATGGCTTCGATCACTTCGCGCTCGGTGGCTTCATCCACCGCCGAAGTGGCCTCGTCGAGCACCAGGATCAACGGGTCCTGCAACAGCGCCCGGGCAATGGCGATCCGTTGTTTCTGCCCGCCGGACAACTGCTGGCCACGCTCGCCCAACGGACTGTCGAGGCCTTCGGGCAAGGATGCGATCAGGCTGTCGAGTTGCGCCAGCCGTGCGACTTCAGCGATGGCGTCGCGACTGGCGTCCGGCACCGCGTAGGCCAGGTTATCCGCGAGGCTGCCGCGAAACAGCACGATGTCCTGACTGACCACCGCAATGCGCCGCCGCAGCTGGAACAGGTCCAGATCCCGCAGGTCTACGTCCCCGAGCAGCACCCGGCCCGACTGTGGATCGTGATGCCGTTGCAGCAGGTCGATCAGGGTTGTTTTACCCACGCCAGAGCCGCCGCTCAGGGCGACTTTCAAGCCGTAAGGGATGCGCGCATCGATCCCGCTCAAGGTGCTCGGGCGCCCCGGATGACTGAAATGCACATTGTCGAAACGCAACTCGCCAGAGCTCGGCATCGGCTGCGGCGTGACCGGGGTGAGCACGGTCGGTTCTTCGCCGCGCAACTCCATGACCCGCCCGAGGCTGACGGTCATGCGCTGGATCGCCACGTAGAGCCCGAGCAGGCTCTGCACCGGCCCCACCGCCATCCCGAGGTAAGTGGAAAACGCGATCAGCGCACCGAGCTGCCACGTGCCCTGCACCACCCAATAACCGCCGATCAAGAAGGCACAGGCACGGGACAATGAGGTCAAAGTGCCCGGCACAGCCTGGGTGAAAAACTCGGTGACTTGCAGGCGCAGCAACTGGCTCATATAGCCCTGGCCCAACGTCTCCAGCCGTCGTGCTTCGCGCTGTTGCTGGCCGGCAGACTGGATGAATTTCATCACCGGCAAGGTCTCGACCATAAACGAAGACATGTCCGCCGAACGCTCGCGCAACTGCCGTACATCGCGCTCGACCTTGCGCCGCATCCAGCGCAGCCACAGCACGTCGAGGGGAATCAGCACCAGCGCCAGCAGCGACAATTTCCAGGACAAGGTCAGCAGCATCGCGATGGAGAAGACCAGGCCGATCACGCTCGATACCGCCGAGAACAGCGAGTCCACGGCAAAGCGCTGGATCTCCGCCACATCGCCATCCAGGCGCGACATCAAATCGCCGATGCGCCGCTGGCCATAGAAGCTTGGTGACAAGGTCTGCAAGTGCCGATACAAGTCATCACGCAGGGCAAACAGAATCCGCCCGGAGAGCCGCGTGTGCAGGTAACGGTTGATCCCCGACAGCGCGGTGCCAAGCAAACCGGCGACGATCATCAAACCGGCAATCAGCACCAGCACCGGGAAGTTGCGCCCCAGCAGGCCATCGTCGATCAGCAACTTGGTCAGCCAAGGTTGCACCAGCACCAGCAACGAAGCGCAGACTGACAACCCGAGCAACCCGGCAATCGCCAGCCGATGGGGCCGCACAAAACTGTAGAGCCAGCGCAGCGCCGCTTGCAGGGCTTGCGGGTCGCGGCTGTCGATCAGCCGCACGATCAGGCGCTGCATCACAGGCGCAACTGCTTGAGTTTGCGATACAGGGTCGCGCGGCTGATGCCGAGGGCGTCGGCGGCGGCCGAGACGTTGCCTTGGTGCGCGTCCAGGGACTGGCGAATCAGCTCCAGTTCGTTTTCACGAATGCTGCCGGCCTGGGGGCGTTCGGTGGCGGTGAGGTCGTCGAGCATGCTGTCGGGCAAGTGGTCGAGGGTGAGCACGGTGTCGCCCGCCTCGCGCATGGCCAACGCGGTGCGCAACACCATCTCCAATTGGCGAATGTTGCCCGGCCAGTGATAGCCGCCGAGCAATTTGCTCAAGTCATCGTGCAAGGTCACTGCCGGGGCATCGAGTTTGGCCAGCAGGCGACCGACCAGACTGCTGAAATCCTCGCGCTCGCGCAGGGCCGGGAGCATCACGCTGATGCCGTTGACCCGGTAGAACAGGTCTTCGCGAAAGTGTTTGTCTTCCACCAGGCGCTTGAGGTCGCGGTGGGTGGCGCAGATCAGGGCGACGTCGATGTCTTGCTCTTCGCCGGCGCCCAACGGCGCGACTTTGCGGTCCTGCAACACCCGCAACAACCGGGCCTGCAACGCCAGTGGCATGTCGCCGATTTCATCGAGGAACAAAGTGCCGCCGTGGGCCTGTTGCAGGCGCCCGACCATACCGCCACGCCGGGAACCGGTGAACGCGCCTTCGCGGTAGCCGAACAGTTCCGACTCGATCAGGCCTTCGGGAATCGCCGCGCAATTCACTGCGACGAAGGGTTTATCGCAACGGGTGCCGGCCATGTGCAGGGCGCGGGCGATGACTTCCTTGCCGGTGCCGGTTTCGCCGAGCAGTAGCACCGGCAACTCATTGGCCAACCCTTGGCGGGCCATGCGCAAGGCGCGGGCGTAACGCACATTGCTGCCGGCCAGGGATTCAAGATCCGGTTGCGGTTTGGCGGGTTTGGCCACCGGGCGGGTTGTGGTGCCAACGTTGATCGACCGCTGGGGCGCGCGCAGGGTTTTGTAGAAGAATTCGCCCTTGGCGGTTTGCAGGCTGCCGATACCGCCCTGTTGCAAACGAGCCAGCAATTGCAGGCCATCGACGCCGAGAAACTCTTCGCAACGATGCCCCACCAGCGCCGAACGCTCGGCCCGCAGCAGCTGACAGGCCTGGGCGCTGACCGCGAGAATCTGTCCGCCGAGGCTCACCGCCAACAGGCCCTGCCACGGGGATTCGAGGTACTGCCGACGGCTGTGGAACGCGAGAACGATTTGATCCGGATAACTGGCGTTGAACACCCGGCTTTCGATCTGGCTGACCGCCATGGCCAGCAGCGCGGTGCTGTCGTGGACGCGGCCGAGAGGGCCTTCGCGGGTCAGGTCGAGGACGCCGAGGATATCGCCTTGAGGGCAGTGAATCGGCACCGAAGTGCAGGAGAAATCGCTCAGGCGATCCAGGTAGTGTTCGCCGCAATCGATCAGGGTTGGCCGGGCTTCCACCAAAGCGGTGCCGAGGGCGTTGGTGCCGCGAGCGGCTTCGCTCCAGCAGGCGCCAAGGGTGATGTCCTGCAGGCCGGAGCCCTTGAGACGATCGGCGCGGCCTTCGACGGCGAGGATGGTGGCGTCGGAATTGGCGAGGATGATCAGGCCTTCTTTGCCCTGGCGTTCGGCCAGGTAATCGATGGCCGGCATCGCGGCGTCGATCAGCAAACGGTTGCTGGCCAACAGCACTTCAAGGCTGGCGCTCGATTCCAGGGTCAGCTCGTGCTTGCCATTGAAATGCACGCCATGGCTGAGGCTGCGCCGCCATGAAGCGTCGATTTCCGCACGCAGTACGCCATCAGGGACTTCGCCTTCGAGGTGAAGCTTTTCCCGGGCCAGCCGGGCTTCCTGATGGGGTTTGGGATGTGTTGTTTTTATGAGTGTCATCAAGCGCTCCGCAGCGGTCCGCTTTGCGCTTTTTGAGATCAGCGCCGTGGCGTCAATCTTTACGTTAACGTCAGGGCGATGGCAAGTGCCGTAGGGCGTTTGTGTTGCATCTGGGGGACCGCGTTAGCGTTCTTCGCGGGCAAGCTTGTTCCTACAGGGGAATGTGATCACCTGTAGGAGCGAGGCTTGCCCGCGAAGGCGGCCTTCTGGACACCTCACACCTCAGAGTTGCCACACCTCGGCATTCACAAAAAACGCCCGCGCATTGTCCTCCAGGCTTTCCAGGTGATACCCACCCTCCTGCACTATCAAACACGGCAACCCCAGGCTACGAATCCGCTCCCCCAACCGCGCAAACCCTTCCCGGGTGACCGCCACTTTGCTCTGCGGATCGAGCTCAAAAATATCGAAACCCAGGGACAGCACCAACACCTCGGCGCCGAAGTCCTTCACCGCCGCCAACGCCACCTCAAGTTGTCCGAGGAAATCCGCTTCACTGGCGCCGTGGGCCATCGGCAGATTCAGGTTGAACCCCTCCCCCGCGCCAACGCCACGCTCATCGGCAAACCCGGCCACGCCCGGATAGAAATTGGTCGGATCGCCATGCACCGAGACGTACAGCACGTCGTCGCGGTCGTAGAAAATCTCTTGAATGCCCTGACCGTGATGCATGTCGGTATCAAGCACCGCCACCCGCTCGAACCCTGCGCGCAAGACCTGCGCCGCCACTGCCGCGTTGTTGAGGTAGCAGAAACCACCGGCCGCTTCTGCCCGCGCATGGTGACCTGGCGGACGGCAAAGTGCATACGCCGCCGGCTCGCCATCGAGTAAAGCCTGGGCGCCCGCAATTGCGCTTTGCGCCGACCAATAAGCCGAGCGCCAGGTCTGCTCGCCCACCGGGCAACTGCCATCGGCCAGATAACGAGCGGCTTGGGCGAGGATCCCGCGCAGGGCATTGGGCTCGCGGACGAAGATGTTCGACATCACTTCATCGCCCCAATCTTCGGGGATTTCCTTCCAGCGTTGATGGGCTTCCTTGAGGAACGTCAAATACGGCGCGCCGTGAACCGCCAGTAATGGCGCGAGTCCGGCGTCGGTCGGTTGCTGGACCTTGAAGCCCAGGGAATGCGAAGCCTGTACCAATCGTTGCGCACGCTCCGGGACTTCCTGCGGCGTGCGCATCTGCCCGCGGGAGTAGTAGCTGCGTGGGTGATGGAGCAATTGTTCGGGGTGGAAAAAACTGCGCATGGGATAAATTCCTGTTCTGAAACGGAGCGCGCTCCCCTGTAGGAGCGAGGCTTGCCCGCGAAGGCGTCAGCACATTCAACATCTATGTTGACTGACACACCGTCTTCGCGGGCAAGCCTCGCTCCTACAGGGGTTGTGGGTTATTCAGTTCTTTCGGCGCGGGCCAGTACGGCGTTGAGCAGCACGTCGGTGCCCTGGCGCACATCCTCGGGCAACACATCCTCGGCTTCGTTATGGCTCAACCCACCCACGCACGGGATAAACACCATCGCTGTCGGGCAGTACCGCGCCAGGTGAATCGCATCATGCCCGGCGCCGCTGACAATCGATTGCTGAGCGTAGCCCAGGGCATCCACCGCGTGCTGCACCGCCGCCACGCACTCGGCGTCGAAGGGTGTCGCCGGGCTGATCCAGTGCGGCGTGATCGTCAGGTTCAACCCGCGACCCTCGGCAATCGCCTGGAGTCGCGCGCGGACTTGCTGCTCCATCGCCTCGATGGCTTCGTCCCGGTGATGGCGCAGATCAACCGTGAAATTCACCAACCCCGGAATGGTGTTGCGCGAAGATTTGTTAATGCTCAACTCGCCCACCGTGGTCAGGCCTTCTGGGGCGAAATCGGCAGCCAGAACCTCGATGGCCTGGATCATCCGCGCCACGCCGTACAGGGCATCCTTGCGTAATGGCATCGGCGTGGTGCCAGCGTGGGCGGCCATGCCTTCGACCCGCACGTCGAGCCAGCGAATCGCCTGGCCGCCCGTGACCACGCCGATGCTCTTGGCGTTGTCTTCAAGGATCGGCCCTTGCTCGATATGCGCTTCAAAATACGCATCCACCGCGCCACCCAACGGACGCTCGCCGGCATAACCGGTGCGTTGCAGGGCTTCGGCAACGCTGATGCCATCGATGTCACGCACTGCCAGCGCCGCGTCCAGTTTCATGATCCCGGTGAACACCGCCGAGCCGAACATCGCCGGGGTGAAGCGTGCACCTTCTTCGTTGGTCCACACCGCGACTTCCAGCGGTTTGCGGGTCTGAATACCCAGATCGTTTAGGCAACGCACCACTTCCAGACCAGCCAATACACCGTAGACGCCATCGAAGCGGCCACCTTCAGGCTGGGTGTCGAGGTGACTGCCCATCATCACCGGCGCAGCGTCCGGATCGGTGCCTTCGCGGCGGGCAAACAAATTGCCGATGGCGTCCACGCTCAGGGTCATCCCGGCTTCGCGACACCAGTGGGCGAAGAGTTCGCGGCCAGCCTTGTCTTCATCACTGAGGGCCAACCGGCAACTGCCACCCCGCGCCGTGGCGCCGATTTCGGCCATGGCCATCAGGCTCGCCCACAGGCGTTCACCATTAATCTTCAACATAAGTAACTCCTCGAAAATCGGGATTAAGCGTTGGCCAATTCGATACGTTCAGCACTGGCATGGCGGCGAGCAAGGGACAAGACGCAGATCAGCGAAGTGGCGGCGATCAGGCTGTAGAACACCGCCAGCGGCCACCATTGGCCGGCGAATTTGTGCGCCAGCAGCGTGCCGATCAACGGCGTCAGGCCACCGGCCAGCGCACCGCAAATCTGATAAGCCAGGGAGATCGCGGTGTAGCGCACGCGGGTCTCGAACATGCCGCTGACGTAACCGGCGATCACCGCGTAGAACGAGGCCATGCACACCACCGCCAGGGCGATGCCGAGGATGATCAGCGACGGCTGGGCCGAGCTGACCAGCACGAACATCGGATACGGCGAGGCCATCGCCAGCAGCGACATCAGGCACAGGAAACGCGTCGCACCGATTTTCTCGGCGACCCAAGCCGCCAATGGCTGAATGCAGAACTGAATAATCGCCACCACAAACAGGCACTCGAGGATCAGCGAGCGCGGCAACTCAAGTTGCTGGGTGGTGTAGGCGATCATGAAAGTGTTGGTGAAATACACCCCAGCGATCCCGAGGGTGTTGGCGCCGATGCACAGCAGCAATGGGCGCCACGCGGTACGCAGCACTTCCATCACTGGCGCCTGCTCCTTGCGTGTGCTTTTGCTGGCCAGTTCGCGGCTGGCGAGGAATTCCGGCGATTCATTCACACCGAGTCGAATCGCCAAACCCACCAGCAACAACAGCGAACTGGCGAGGAACGGTAGGCGCCAGCCCCAACTCATCAAGTCTTCTTCCGGCAAGCGAGTGACTGCACTGAAGGCCAGCAACGACAAGATCAAACCCGCCGGGCTGCCCAGTTGTGCAAAGGAAGCGAAGAAGTTGCGACGGCCCTTGGGCGCATGCTCGCCGGCCATCAACACCGCCCCGCCCCACTCGCCGCCGACGGCAATGCCCTGGACGATGCGCAACAGGATCAACAGCACCGGCGCCGCAACGCCGATTTGCGCGTAGGTCGGCAGCAAACCGATGCACACCGTGACCACACCCATCATCAACAAAGTGATGATCAGCGACTTCTTGCGCCCGATGCGGTCGCCGATATGACCAAAGATAATCCCGCCCAACGGTCGCGCAAAAAAGCCCACGGCGAAGGTGCCGAACGCGGCCATGGTGCTGAACAGTTTGTCGTCGGAGGGGAAGAACAGCGCACCGAACACCAGGGCGGCGGCGGTGGCGTAGATGTAAAAGTCATACCACTCGATCATGGTGCCGATAAAAGCTGCAGCTGCCGCACGGCGCGGTTGGGACGAAGCTTGGGGCTTCATGGGTCGGGCTCCTTTGATTGTTTTTTTGGCAGGAGAAAATCGGATGCATCAAGGCACTCTGGCGGCGCCTGTCTGGGGGTGATTTATCGTCTCGGGGCTATGATTAGTCAATTTTCTATTTATTATGCGGACTATTACTCCAGCTTATAATCGAGAACTACCATGGCCGAACGCGACGTGCAACGCCTGCTCAACGACCGTCTGGACTGGAACCTGCTGCGCACCTTTCGGGTCATCGGCCAGGAGCTGAGCATCAGCCGCGCCGCCGCACGCCTGCACTTGACGCAACCGGCAGTGAGTCAGGCGTTGAAGCGGCTGGAAGAACAACTGGGCCGACAATTGATCGCCCGGCGCGGACCGCGATTTGCCCTGACCGAGGTCGGCGAGCAGATCTTCGAACTGGCCGGGGAAATCTATGGGCAGATGTCGCAAGTCAGCAGCGTGCTGGAGCAACCGGCCGACGAAGTGATCGGCAAGGTGCGGTTGCTGATCATCAGTCGGATCTTCTCTGAGCGTTTCGATGACTTCCTCGCCGACTTTCACCGCCAGCACCCACGGGTGGATCTGGAAGTGGACGTGATGCGCAGTTCCGACATCGTCAGCGCTTTGCAGGAGAAAACCGCGACCCTCGGTTTGAGTCTCAATCGCCGGCCACAACCACGCCTGGAACAGCGACTGTTCCTGCGTCAGCGCTATGCGTTTTTCTGTGGCAAGCACCATGCATTATTCGGCCAGCAGAACGTCGCTGAGGGGGATTTGCAGCGGGAGAATTTCGTCAGTTTCACCAGCGATCAGATTGGCGGCATGCTGTCGCCGCTGACGATTTTTCGTGATCAGCAGGGTTTCAGCGGACGCATTGTGGCGTCGTCACCGAGCCTGGAAGAAGTCCGGCGACTGGTGATCGCCGGGTTCGGCATCGGCTGTCTGCCCGAGCACGTGGTGGCGGCGGACGTCGACGCCGGATTGCTCTGGCGCCTGCCGCCCCACGAAGGGATTGCCGATGTGGACATTCATTTGTTGTGGAATCGCGAGCAGCGCATGAGCCGCGCGGAGACACTGTTTATCGAGAGCTTGCAGGCGTGTTTGACGGCTTAGGTTTTTAAAACCTGTGCAATCGGTTCGCCGGATTTTAAGCGTTCCAGCAAACGTGGCTCCGCGTGGTCGGAAGCCAGGGCCTGATCGATGACAGAGGCCGCGGTTAGCCAGTCGAGAAACAGCACGCCGTTGTCGTCCGCCAACACCAGATCCCCGGGATTTACCGTGACGCCAGCGCAGTGGATTGGCTGATTGATCTGGCTATCGCCGCGACCATGCAGCTTGGTGGTCAGCAAACTGGTGCCACGAGCGAACAACGGTAGACCCGCCTCACGCAGTTCCAGCAGATCAGTCACCGCCCCGTCCACCACAATCCCCGCCGCCCCGGCGCATCCCGCCGCGCAGCTGGTCACCGCGCCAACCGGGGCGTGCCGGTAATCGCCCCCGGTGTCGATCACCAGCACATCACCGGGTTTGATCAGCGCCAACGCCTGGTTGACCGCGATGGCATCGGCACCGACCAGTTTCAGGGTCAGTGCGCGACCGACCACTTTCACATTGGGCACCATCGCCCGCAGTTGTGAGTCGGCGAAGCCCTCCTCCAGGAAATGGCCGAGGGTTGGAAAGCTCACTGCTTTGAGCTGCTCGATCAGTTTCGACTCATCCATTGTGCAACTCCTTCGCTATCAACTCGGCGACACACTCGATTTCCAGCGACACACCCCACAACGTCACGCACACCGTGGTGCGTGCCGGCGGCGCATGGCCGAGGAGTTCGCGATACACGGCGTTGAACGGTTCCAGTTGCGCCGGATCGGTGAGGTAGGCGTTGACCTTGATCACATGGCTGAAATCGGAGCCGGCTTCAATCAGGATCGCCTCCAGGTTGCGCAAGGTTTGTCGCACTTGTTCGGGGAATTCGGCGGGTTGATCGTCGAGCCCACTCTGAGCCGGAATCTGCCCGGCGGTGAATACCAGATGACCGCTGACCACAGCCTGGGAGTAAGGCCCGACCGGGCCGATGAAACCCGGGGCGGATTGGATTCTGCGCATGCTTTGGAACTCCTGGGCTTAGGCCGCAGCCGATTTAAAGGGTTTGTGCTGCGGGTCGGCCGGAGCCTCGATTGGGACTTCGCTGATGTCACGCTTGAAGGTCTCGGTCAGTAGCAACAATGCCAGCAATGAAATCGCTGCCGCGCCGATCATGTACCAGGCCACCGAAGACCCTTTGCCAGTTGCCGCCAATAAAGCGGTGGTGACAATCGGCGTCGCCGCGCTGCCGAGCAAACCGGACAACATGTAGCTGATCGACAACCCCGAATAGCGCACCCGCGTGCCGAACAATTCGGCGAGGAACGTCGCAATCGGTCCGTAGTTGGCGGCGAACGCGGTCATCAACATCAGGTAACCGAAGATCACCAACGGCAACTCTTTGGTGTCCATCAACCAGAACATCGGGAACGCCACCAGGGCTTCAGCAACGATGCCGGCCACGATGATCGGCTTGCGTCCGTAGCGGTCCGACAGCGCGCCAAACACCGGCAACATGACGATGCACCAGGCGCAGGACAGCAACACCACGCCGAGCATCGTGCTGCGACTGAAGCCAAGATTTTGCGTGCCGTAGGTCAGGCCGAACGCGACGATGATGTTGAACGAGGCACCGGTCGACATCGTCGCGATGCCGCCGAGCACCACTTGCTTCCAGTACTTGCGAAACACTTCGGCCAGGGGCATTTTCACCTGCACTTCGGCTTCCTTGACCTTGTTGAAGGCCGGGGTTTCGGCGATGTTCAAGCGGATATACAAACCCACGGCGATCAGCAGCACGCTGGCGAGGAACGGGATCCGCCAGCCCCAGGCCAACAGGTCTTCCGGGGACAGGTAGGCCGCGATCAACAGGAAGGCCAGGTTGGCGATCATGGTTCCGGCCGGGACGCCGATTTGCACCCACGAACCGTACAAGCCGCGCTTGTTGGCCGGCGCATGTTCTACCGCCATCAACACCGCCCCGCCCCACTCGCCGCCCAATGCCAGGCCTTGAATCACCCTGAGCAATAACAGCAGGATCGGCGCCCAGATGCCGATGGCGGCGTAGTTGGGCAACAAACCGATGGCGAACGTGGCGGCGCCCATGGTCAGCAGTGAAATCAGCAACATCGACTTGCGGCCCAACTTGTCACCGAAGTGCCCGAACAATGCGGCGCCGACGATCCGCGCCAGGTAGGCCGAAGCAAAAGTACCGAAGGCCAGTAACGTACCGATCAAGGGCACGAAGTCTGGAAAGAACACTTTGTTGAACACCAGCGCGGACGCCGTAGCGAAAACAAACAGGTCGTACCATTCAACGGTGGTGCCGATGACACTGGCCACAGCAACTTTTTTCATGCTGATCGGCGGGTCGCCGGACTTTTCTGCGGACGATAGATCGCTCATCACTGACTCCAGGAATTTGATTAATTATTTTTTTACTGGCAGTAAATCGTTTGAGAGTGAGGGATTGTTGTTATGCCTCGCCCAACTCAGTGGGCGAGTTTGTTGTCAGTAACCGAGTGTTCGGTCGGCACAGTTCAATAACGGTTCATCGGCGTTTAAACGGCGCAAGTTCTCCGCGACTTGTTCGGCAATACAGTCATGGGAAGCGGCCGAGGCCATGTGTGGCGTGATCGTGACGCCGGGCATGCTCCAGAGACGATGATCGGCGGGTAGCGGTTCTTGTTCGAATACATCCAGCAACGCGCCGCGCAGTTTTCCGGTTTGCAGGGATTGTTCGAGATCATCGATATTCAGGTGAGCGCCGCGACCGCAATTGATTAGCGCGGCGCCGCTGGCCAGGTGTTCGAATGTTTTGTTGCCAAGAATGCCGCGGGTTTCGCTAGTCAGCGGCAACAAGTTGATCAGCAGTTCCACGCCATCGAGAAACGGGTTCAGTTGTTCCGCACCAGCAAAGGTCTGGACACCGCTTAGATCCTTGCTGCGACGGGCCCAACCCCGAACGTCGTAACCGGCGGCGGTCAGATCCTGGGCGATGGCGCTGCCCAACGAACCCAGCCCCATCACCCCGACCTTGAACTGCCCCGCCGCCCGTTGCAGCGGTCGCTCCCAATGCTGTTGCCGCTGGTGCTGCAGCACTTGGTCAAAGCCTCGGTGGTAGTGAATCACCGCCCAACGCACGTACTCGGTCATGCCCTGGCGATGGCCTGGATCGACCACCCGACACACTGGCAAATCCGGGCACGACGGGTCGTGTTCCAGGTGATCGATACCGGCGGCGACCGAGTGAATCACTTGCAGGTTCGGCAATGCCGCGAGGCTGCCGGGCAAGGGAAACCAGCACGCCGCAATTTGCGCATTCTTGGCCAACGGATCGTCGGCCAGCACCGTGGTGAGTTGCGGTGCGCTGCGGGCGAACGCGGCTTGCAGTTGCTTGAGTAACAGGCTGTCGCGGGACATCAAAACGACGGTGTTCATGAAAGGTAAGACTCGCGCTGGGATTCGATCAGGGTCAGAGCGGCCTCCCAGGCCAGGTCGATGATGTTGTCCTGTTCATCACGGTCAAACTGTTCGGCGGTGTGGGCGCAGACTTCCGGCGACGGGTAATGCAACGCCGAACCACCGGCCAGCGCCGCCACTTGCGCCTGACAGGCACGCTCCAGAAAGTGGATTTCCTGGAACGCCTGAGCCACACCGGAGCCGCCGACCAGCAAGCCGTGATTGCGTAGGATCATTGCCCGGTGAGGGCCGAGGTCGGCGATCAAACGCTCGCGCTCATCCAGCGACAGGGCGATGCCTTCATAGGTGTGATAGGCCAGTTTTCCGTAGAACTTCAGCGCGTGTTGACTGATCGGCAGCAAGCCTTGCTTCTGCGCCGCGACCGCCATGCCTGCAGCGGTGTGCGTGTGGATCACGCAGTTCAGGTCCGGGCGGGCCATGTGGATCGCCGAGTGAATGACGAAGCCGGCGGCGTTGACTCGATGACCGGCGTATTCGGGATCGACGATGCGCCCGTCCTGATCGATGCGCACCAGGTCCGAGGCGCGCATGCGGTCGAAAATGACCCCGTAGCGGTTGATCAGGAAATGATGCTCAGGCCCCGGGATGCGCAGGGTGATGTGGGTGTCGATCAGGTCGGTCATGCGAAAGTGCGCGACCAAGCGATACAGCGCCGCCAGTTCGCAACGGGCTTGCCATTCAACCGGGTCGATGTGTGCGGGTTTACTCACGAATACACCTCTTTAGCAGCGTGGGTGACGACCGGGTTGGCGCGCAGGCGGGCCAGGCCGCAAACACCGATCAGGGACAAGGCCGAGAGCAAGGTGAAGAACACCGCCAGCGGCCACCATTGCCCGGAAAACTTGCTCGCCAGTAGCGTGCCGATCAGCGGCGTGGTGCCGCCGGCCAGGGCGCAGCTCAACTGGTAAGCGATGGAAATGCCCGAGTAGCGCAGGTGCACCGGGAACGCCTGGGTCATGTAACCGGCAATCACCGCGTACAGCGCCGAGAGAATCACCACCGCCAAGGCAATGCCGAGGGTCATCAGCACAATATTTTGCGTGCCGACCAGCAGGAACATCGGGTACGGCGTGACCATGCACAACAGCGCGACGAGTTTGAGGAAGCGACCTTCACCGATGCGCTCGGCGAGCAATGCGGATAGAGGTTGCGAGAGCAATTGAATGACCGTCACCAGAAACAGGCAATCGAGGATCGTCGAGCGCGGGATGCCCTGGTATTGGGTGACGTAGGTGATCATGAAGGTGTTGGTGAAGAAGAACCCGGCGGAACCGATGGTCACGGCGGCTGCGGCGAACAGGATCTGCCGCCAGCAGGTGCGGATCACATCCTTCACCGGGTATTGGGCGGTTTCGTTGTTGTCCCGGGCCTTGGCGAATTCCGGCGATTCGTGGACCCCGGAACGGATCATCAGGCCCACCATCATCAGCACACCGCTGGCGAGAAACGGCAGGCGCCAGCCCCAGGCGAGGAAGTCCGCTGGCTCAAGGGATGTCACCAAACGAAAAGCGATCAACGCCAGCAGCAAACCTGCCGGGCTGCCGAGTTGGGCGAACGAAGCGTAGAAAGTTTTGCGCTTGGCCGGTGCGTGCTCGCTGGCCATCAGCACTGCCCCGCCCCACTCGCCGCCGACGGAAATACCCTGAATCAAACGCAGCACGATCAGACCGACCGGCGCCCAAATGCCAACGCTGGCGTAGCTGGGCAGCAGACCGATGCCCGCGGTCGCCAGGCCCATCAGCGCCATGGTCACCAGCAGCATTTTCTTGCGACCGAGGCGATCACCCAAATGACCGAACACCATGCCGGCCATGGGGCGGGCAATGAAGCCGACGGCGAAACTGCCGAACGCGGCCAAGGTGCTCATCACCGGGTCGCTGCTAGGAAAGAACACTTGCCCGAGCACCAGCGCCGCCGCAGTGGCGTAGATGTAGAAGTCGTAGAACTCGATGGTCGTGCCAATAAAGGCAGCGGCCGCGGCGCGTCGCGGTTGAGGGGTGGTGTGCATGCAAGGACCCTGTGTATTTATAGTTTTGGGCAGGTGCTGAAGGCTGGCTACGGTTGCACTCTGTGGTGCTTGTGGGCTTTATCGCTTCCATGCCAGGATTAGTCAATTTTCAAATTCTTATCTTTACTATTAGCCCTGCTACTACATGGATGATTTATGCCCTCCACGTCGAACCCTTGGGTCGGTCGTCGATTTCTCAATGACCGCCTCGATTGGAACCTGCTGCGCACTTACCTGGTGATCGGCCAGGAAGGCAGCATGAGCCGCGCTGCCGCGCGTTTGCACATCACCCAGTCGGCGGTGAGCCAGGCCCTGAAACGTCTTGAAGAACAATTGGAATGTGTGCTGATTGCCCGTAGCGGGCGACGCTTTGATCTGACGGAAACCGGGGAAGAAGTCCTGCGCATTGCGGCGGATATCTACGGCGATATTTCCCGCTTGGGCACGGTGGTGGAAAGTCGGCATGACGATGTGGTGGGCAAGATCCGCATCCTCACCGTCAGTGGCGTGCAAGCGCGGCACTACGATGAGTTTCTTGCGGACTTCCATGAAACCCACCCGAAGATCGAGCTGGAAGTCGAGGTGATGGGAAGCTCGAACATCATCAGTTCGTTGCTGCAAAAGACCGCGACCATTGGCGTCGGTCTGTGTCGATTACCGCAGCCACGGCTGGAGCAGCGGGTGTTGTTTCGCGAGCGCTATGCGTACTTCTGCGGCCAGCGTCATCGTCTGTTCGGTCAGGAAAACCTGACCCTGGAGCAACTGGCGGCGGAGAACTTCGTCAGCTTTACCAGCGATCAACTGGGCGGCAATCTTTCACCGTTGACGCTGTTTCGCGATGAACAGGGGTTTACCGGCAAGATCGTCGCCTCCTCCACCAGTTTCGAAGAGATTTACCGCTTGATCTGCGCAGGGTTTGGAATTGGGTGTTTGCCGGTGCACCTGGTGCGACGGGATGTCGAGCAGGGTTTGCTCTGGCGTTTGCCGCCGGAAGAGGGGGTGGTGGATTTCGATATCCAACTGCTGTGGAATCGCGAGCAGAAGATGACGCAGGCGGAAACGGTGTTCCTGGAGAGCTTCCAGCACATGCTCAGCATCCGTGAGCCTGTGCTGTGAAGCTCTGAGCGCTAGACGTGAGGATCGCCCGGCGGTTTGGCCGGCGTGGCGTATTGCGGCTTGAGATGGCCGTCCTGGTCGAGTAGCCAGGCGTCCATGATCTGCCGCACCACAGGACCGGCCACCCGACCACCGGCCTCGCCGTTTTCGATCATGACCGAGATGACAATCTTCGGGTGTTCAGCCGGGGCGAAACCGACGAATAAGGCGTTGTCGCGGTTACGCTCCAGGGTTTTCGCCCGGTTGTAACGCTCGCCCTGTTTGATCGCCACCACCTGCGCGGTACCACTCTTGCCGGCGATGCGGTACTGGGCGCCCACCGCTGCTGCCCGGGCGATGCCGCGTGCATCATGCATCACCATTTGCATGCCATGGTTGACCTGTTCCCAATCACGCGGATCCTTGAGCAGGATGTTCGGCATCGGGTTCTCGTCCACCGGCGCAACGCCATCGACGGTCTTGGCCAGGTGCGGTCGGTTCCACACGCCTTTGTTGGCAATCAGCGCCGTGGCCTGGGCCAGTTGCAGCGGCGTAACCTGCATGTAGCCCTGGCCGATGCCGAGGATCACCGTTTCACCCGGGAACCATGGCTGCCGGCGCGTGGCGCGTTTCCAGGCTTGGGATGGCATCAGGCCGGCCGATTCTTCGAACATGTCCAGGGAGACTTTCTCGCCGAGGCCGAACATGGCCATGTAGTCGTGCAGCCGATCAATGCCGAGCTTGTGCGCCAGGTCGTAGAAGTAGGTGTCGTTGGAGCGCATGATCGCCGCGTCCATGTCCACCCACCCGTCGCCGCTGTGATTCCAGTTGCGGTATTTGTGATCGAAGTCCGGCAGTTGGTAGTAACCCGGATCGAAGACGCGGGTTTGTGGGGTGACCACACCGGAGTCGAGGCCGGCAATGGCCACTTCCGGCTTGATGGTCGAGCCCGGCGCATAGAGGCCGCGCAGGACGCGGTTGAACAGCGGCCGGTCGATGGAGTCGTGCAGCGCCGCGTATTCCTTGAAGCTGATGCCGGTCACGAACATGTTCGGGTCGAAACTTGGCTTGCTGACCATGGCCAGCACTTCGCCGGTCGATGGATCGAGGGCGACCACCGAACCACGGCGATCCCCCAAGGCATCCTCGGCGGCTTCCTGAAGGTGGACGTCGAGGCTCAGTACGATGTTTTTGCCGGGGGTCGGATCGGTGTGCTTGAGCACCCGCAGCACGCGGCCCTGGGCGTTAGTCTCGACTTCTTCGTATCCGACGTGGCCGTGCAACTCGGACTCGTAGAATTTTTCGATGCCGGTTTTGCCGATGGACTGAGTGCCGCGGTATTCCACCCCGTCCAGCGCCTTGGATTCTTTTTCGTTGATGCGACCGACGTAACCGATCGAGTGGGCAAAGTGCGCACCCATCGGGTAATGGCGGACGAATTGCGGCTCGACATCCAGACCCGGCAGACGGAATTCGTTAACCGCGAGGACGGCGATCTGCTCTTCGGTGAGTTCATAGAATAAGGTCACCGGGACAAATGGATGCCGTGCCTGCTTCATCGCCTTGTCGAACAACGCGCGGTCTTCGGACGGCAGGTGCAGGAGATTGATCACCTCATCCAGTTCTTCTCTGACGTCTGTGGCGCGTTCGCGGGTGATGGTCAGGTTGAAGCTGGGCCGATTGTCCGCCAGGACCACCCCATTGCGGTCATAGATCAGCCCACGTGTCGGGGTGATCGGCAAAACGTGGACGCGGTTGTTTTCGGAGATGGTCGAGTGATAGTCGAATTCGATCACTTGCAACACGTACATGCGCACGACCAGTGCGCAGGTGATGGCGACCACAAACAAGGCGCAGGCCATCAGTCTTTTATTGACCAGGCGCGTCTCTTTTTCGTGATCCTTGATGGGTATCGGTTCGGGCATTTCTGCAGCAGCTCTTTGACTATGAAGGGGGTGCCGATCCTCAGCGTTGTCATCAGTCCATTAAAAAACGAGCTGCACCATACCAAAAATGACGCCGGCACTTTAGCGCGATTTCCTCGAACGGTTGTCCTTGAGGGCCAAAACGACGGTCGGGCGTGTGTGGTTTTTGGGTGAACTCGTGCGTTTTACTCAAGATTGATATTCCCATTCATGCATTTTTCTTGCAGATGCGCCTGTAGATACTGGGTGCATGTCATTCCCTCTCTGGAGTTTTTCATGCACTCACGATTTCAACGATTACTGGGCTCGAATGGATTTTCCATTGGCCTTGAATTGCCGCTGGATAACGATTGGTCCAGTGATGGGCAACGGTTGCGAATGGCCGAGGACAGACCTTTTGGTGTTCCTGACCTGAAGCAGCACGCCGCCATGGCACGCTTGGCCGACAAGGCTGGGTTTGCTGCGCTTTGGGTTCGCGATGTACCGGTGTACGACCCCAATTTCGGCGATGCGGCGCAGGTATTCGAAGCCTTTTCGTATTTGGGTTATCTGGCGGGGATTACTGACAACATCATGTTGGGGACGGCAGCGGTGGTATTGCCGTTGCGTCAGCCGTGGTTGACGCTCAAGGCTGCCAATAGTGTCGATGAGCTGAGTGATGGGCGGCTGCTTCTGGGCGTCGCCAGTGGTGACCGGCCGATGGAGTATCCGTTGTTTGGTGTGGACTACGGCCAGCGCGGCGAGATCTTTCGCGATACGGTTGAGCTGTTGCGTAGCCAGGGTGAAGGTCGCTTGCCTGAAGGCGCTCGGTTGCTACCAGAGCGTGATCAGGCGGTACCGTTACTGGTGGCGGGGCTTGGTCAGCAGTCACCGGCATGGATAGGTCAGCATATGGACGGTTGGCTCGCCTACCCTGGCACGCCGGATGAGCATCGTTGTCGCGTGGGGTTATGGCGTGAGGTCGGCGGCGATAAACCTTACATCAGCTTTGTTCATCTGGATCTGGAGGCCAATCCGCATGCACCGATGCGACGTGTACGCTTCGGTGGCAGTTGCGGACGCCTGGCATTGATTGATGAGCTGCAGGCTTTGCGGGACACCGGTGTGCAGCATGTCGGCCTGCACGTGCGCCGTAGCGAACGACCGGTGGCGGAAGTGATTGAGGAGATCGCTGAACACGTACTGCCAATGTTTCACTGAGGGTGCGGTTGGTTGTATTCAGGGATAGCCATTGAGCTGTCCCTTTTCTTTGCGCCACTTTTTCGAGGGCAAAAACAAAACCCCTACCTGCATACGCAGATAGGGGTTTCGGAATCTAATCTTGACGATGACCTACTCTCACATGGGGAAACCCCACACTACCATCGGCGATGCATCGTTTCACTGCTGAGTTCGGGATGGGATCAGGTGGTTCCAATGCTCTATGGTCGTCAAGAAATTCGGGTACTGAGTCGCGGCCAGCTGGCCTCGCTTCAGCAAATTGGGTATGTGATAGCTTTCGGTGTTTGTGAGTCTTTCGAACTTTCGGTTCGTTTCGTCTTCACACACCGCAATCTGCTCTTTCGACGCAAATTGCTTGGGTGTTATATGGTCAAGCCTCACGGGCAATTAGTATTGGTTAGCTCAACGCCTCACAGCGCTTACACACCCAACCTATCAACGTCGTAGTCTTCGACGGCCCTTCAGGGGACTCAAGGTCCCAGTGAGATCTCATCTTGAGGCTAGTTTCCCGCTTAGATGCTTTCAGCGGTTATCTATTCCGAACATAGCTACCCGGCAATGCCACTGGCGTGACAACCGGAACACCAGAGGTTCGTCCACTCCGGTCCTCTCGTACTAGGAGCAGCCCCTCTCAAATCTCAAACGTCCACGGCAGATAGGGACCGAACTGTCTCACGACGTTCTAAACCCAGCTCGCGTACCACTTTAAATGGCGAACAGCCATACCCTTGGGACCGGCTTCAGCCCCAGGATGTGATGAGCCGACATCGAGGTGCCAAACACCGCCGTCGATATGAACTCTTGGGCGGTATCAGCCTGTTATCCCCGGAGTACCTTTTATCCGTTGAGCGATGGCCCTTCCATACAGAACCACCGGATCACTAAGACCTACTTTCGTACCTGCTCGACGTGTCTGTCTCGCAGTCAAGCGCGCTTTTGCCTTTATACTCTACGACCGATTTCCGACCGGTCTGAGCGCACCTTCGTACTCCTCCGTTACTCTTTAGGAGGAGACCGCCCCAGTCAAACTACCCACCATACACTGTCCTCGATCCGGATAACGGACCTGAGTTAGAACCTCAAAGTTGCCAGGGTGGTATTTCAAGGTTGGCTCCACGCGAACTGGCGTCCACGCTTCAAAGCCTCCCACCTATCCTACACAAGCAAATTCAAAGTCCAGTGCAAAGCTATAGTAAAGGTTCACGGGGTCTTTCCGTCTAGCCGCGGATACACTGCATCTTCACAGCGATTTCAATTTCACTGAGTCTCGGGTGGAGACAGCGCCGCCATCGTTACGCCATTCGTGCAGGTCGGAACTTACCCGACAAGGAATTTCGCTACCTTAGGACCGTTATAGTTACGGCCGCCGTTTACCGGGGCTTCGATCAAGAGCTTCGCGTTAGCTAACCCCATCAATTAACCTTCCGGCACCGGGCAGGCGTCACACCCTATACGTCCACTTTCGTGTTTGCAGAGTGCTGTGTTTTTAATAAACAGTCGCAGCGGCCTGGTATCTTCGACCGGCATGGGCTTACGCAGTAAATGCTTCACCCTCACCGGCGCACCTTCTCCCGAAGTTACGGTGCCATTTTGCCTAGTTCCTTCACCCGAGTTCTCTCAAGCGCCTTGGTATTCTCTACCCAACCACCTGTGTCGGTTTGGGGTACGGTTCCTGGTTACCTGAAGCTTAGAAGCTTTTCTTGGAAGCATGGCATCAACCACTTCGTGTTCTAAAAGAACACTCGTCATCAGCTCTCGGCCTTAGAATCCCGGATTTACCTAAGATTCCAGCCTACCACCTTAAACTTGGACAACCAACGCCAAGCTGGCCTAGCCTTCTCCGTCCCTCCATCGCAATAACCAGAAGTACAGGAATATTAACCTGTTTTCCATCGACTACGCTTTTCAGCCTCGCCTTAGGGACCGACTAACCCTGCGTCGATTAACGTTGCGCAGGAAACCTTGGTCTTTCGGCGTGGGTGTTTTTCACACCCATTGTCGTTACTCATGTCAGCATTCGCACTTCTGATACCTCCAGCAAGCTTCTCAACTCACCTTCACAGGCTTACAGAACGCTCCTCTACCGCATCACCTAAGTGATACCCGTAGCTTCGGTGTATGGTTTGAGCCCCGT
>NZ_JBWBQR010000001.1:2500-390000 GCF_056279105.1 Pseudomonas sp. TE3899 | reverse complement strand
AAAGGGCTGCATATCAACTGTTCAGGGCTCTCGTCCTCTTGGGACAAGTGCTACACCAGCGCCGCCAATTCGTGTGCGCCAAAAGGTTACAAGGTCATCGCCAAATCCGGGGACGCCGTGGAAGAGCCCGGTGACTATCCGTTCGGCCTCAACCCCGCCGGTTACACCAGTCGCAGTATGATCGTCATTTGCAAGTAGCTTGATGCCGCCCGGCAATCTGGCGGCCAATCTCGTCTTGACTGGACTGCAGCACGGTTCGCTGTATATCCGCAGTGGCCAACATTCGCGCCACGACCAGTGCACCGATGCATTGCGACAGAATCGCCCACGCCAGGCTGTCGCTGTCCAGGATCCGTGCCCAAACCTCCTGAAGCCGACAAATCCAGATCTCTGCCTGCTGGCGTACCGCAAGGTCTGAGCGGGCAATCTCCGCCCCCAGCGCCGGCAAAGCACACCCGGACTCAGGCTGCTCGACATGGGCCATGCTCAAGTAATGCTTGAGGCAGCGTTCAAGCCTGGCGTGATCCTGCTCACCATTGCCGCCCAACCGCGCCAGACTTTGGCACAGCTCTCGTTCGACGATCGCTGCGAACAACTCGTCCTTCGACGAAAAGTGACTGTAGAACGCCCCGCCGCTCAAGCCGATCGCCTTCATCAAACTGTCGACGCCGACCATGGCAAAACCAGACTTCTTGGCTGACACCGCACTGCTTTCCAGCAGTTTTTCTTTGGTTTCCAGCTTGTGATTGGGCGAGTAGCGCATTGCCTTGTCCTCGGGATTGATCGCCTTGACGTTCGCCGGATCGTAGCATAACGTTCGTTCAGTTAACGATCGTTTACCAAAGGGATCTACCTATGAATAACAAGAAGGTCGTACTGGTTGTCGGCGCCGGAGATGCTACCGGCGGCGCCATCGCTAAACGTTTTGCCCAGGAAGGCTTCATTGCTTGCGTCACCCGTCGCAGCGCCGACAAACTCCAACCGCTGGTGGATGCCATCAAGGCCAGCGGTGGCGAGGCTCACGGTTTTGCCTGTGACGCACGCAAGGAAGAGGATGTGATTGCACTGGTCGAGCAGATCGAAACCCAGATCGGCCCGATCGAAGCATTCGTCTTCAATATCGGCGCCAACGTGCCGTGCAGCATCCTCGAAGAAACCGCCCGCAAGTATTTCAAGATTTGGGAAATGGCCTGCTTCTCCGGGTTCCTTAACGCTCGGGAAGTGGCCAAGCGCATGGCGAAACGCCAACAAGGGACGATCCTGTTTACTGGTGCCACCGCTGGCCTGCGTGGTGCGGCAGGGTTTGCCGCATTCGCCGGTGCCAAGCACGGCATACGCGCCCTCGCCCAAAGCATGGCCCGGGAACTGGGGCCGATGAACATCCATGTCGCCCACGTCGTGGTCGACGGCGCCATCGACACCGACTTCATCCGCGACAGTTTCCCGGAAAAGTACGCGACCAAGGATCAGGATGGCATTCTCAACCCCGAGCACATCGCCGAAAACTACTGGTACTTGCACAGCCAGCCGAGGGACGCCTGGACGTTCGAACTCGACCTGCGCCCGTGGAACGAACGCTGGTAAGTCCTCCCCCACAACAACAATAAGCAGAGTGCATCAACCATGAGCAAAACCGTGGAGTTCTATTTCGACCTGGGTAGCCCCGCCACCTACCTGGCCTACACCCAACTGCCGAAGATCTGCGCGCAGACCGACAGCCGGCTGACCTACATCCCCATCCTGCTGGGCGGCGTTTTCAAAGCCACCGGCAATGCCTCACCCGCGACCATCCCGGCCAAGGGTCGCTATATGTTTGAGGATCTGGACCGCTACGCCAAACGCTATGGTGTGCCGCTGAAATTCAACCCGCATTTCCCAATCAATACGCTGATGCTGATGCGCGCCGTCATGGGCATGCAACTGCGGCATCCGCAGCGTTTCCAGGCATTTATTGATTGTCTGTTCACTGCGCTGTGGGTCGAAGGTCAGAGCCTCGATGACCCGGCGACCGTCGCGGCCGTGCTGACGCAGAAGGGTTTTGATCCGAACGAGGTGCTGGCCCTGACCGCCGACGAGGAAGTCAAAGCCGCCCTCAAGGACAATACCGAGAAGGCGGTGCAACGCGGCGTGTTCGGTGCGCCGAGCATGTTTATCGATAATCAGCTGTTCTTCGGCCAGGACCGGCTGGACTTCGTCGCTGAAGCCCTGAGCTGAATGGCATGAGCCAGGCGCTCGTTGGAGCGCCTGAACTCACTCCGCTCAGATGGCCGCAGTCCGCGTGTTCAACCACTCCAGCGCGGTACCGTCGAGCAACGGGCTCAAGCGTTCGCGCACTTCAGCGTGATAGGCGTTGAACCACTGTTTCTCGTCCTCGGTCAGCAGCGACGGCTCCAGGCAACGGGTGTCGATCGGGCACAGGGTCAGGGTTTCGAATTTCAGGAATTCACCGAACTCGCTTGTTCCCGCCTCACGGTTCAACACCAGGTTTTCAATCCGCACGCCCCAGCGCCCTGGACGATACGTCCCCGGCTCGATAGAAGTGATCATTCCTGGTTGCATCGCGGTTTGTGGCGCGGCCGCGGCTTGATAGGCAATCACTTGCGGGCCTTCGTGAACGTTGAGGAAGTAGCCGACGCCATGCCCGGTGCCGTGACCATAATCGACGCTTTCCGCCCAGATCGGCGCACGAGCGATGGCGTCCAGCAACGGCGACAAAATCCCTTTTGGAAACTGCGCCCGGGACAAGGCGATCACGCCCTTGAGCACCCGCGTGCAATCGCGTTTCTGCTCGTCGGTTGGCGTACCGACCGGCACCATCCGCGTAATGTCGGTGGTGCCGCCCAGGTATTGGCCGCCGGAGTCGATCAGCAACAGACCGTCGCCCTCGATCACCGCGTGTTCTTCTTCAGTGGCGTGGTAGTGCGGCATCGCGCCATTGGCGTTAAACGCGGCGATGGTGTTGAAACTCAGCGACACATAATCCGGGCGCCGCATACGCGCTGCGGTCAGATGCTCGTCGATGGTCAGTTCGGTGATGCGTTCACGGCCCCAGGCCGACTCCAGCCAGGTGAAGAATTCGCACAGCGCCGCGCCGTCCTGCTCCATGGCCTGGCGGATGTGTTTGGCGTCATCCAGGCTTTTTTTGGATTTGGCCAGGGTGGTCGGGTTCAGCCCTTCCAGCAGCTTCACGCCGCTGTTCAGGTTTTCCAGCAGCCCGGCGGTGACGCGGGCCGGGTCGACCTGCAGGCTCGCCCCGCTTGGCACGGCGCGCAATGCGTCGGCCACTTCGCTGTAATCGCGCAGGGTCACGCCGTCTTGTTCCAGGATTGCGCGCAGTTCGGCGCTGACTTTGCTCAAGGCGACGAACAGGGTGGCCTGCTCCTGGCTAATCAAGGCGAAGGAGACAAACACCGGGTTGAACGACACATCGCCGCCGCGCAAGTTAAACAGCCACGCGATGTCATCCAGGGTGGCAATGAAATGCCAATCGGCACCGCGCTCTTTTAAAACCTCGCGCAACTTGCCGAGTTTCTCGCCACGGCTGACCGTCGCTTGCGGCGGCAAATGTTGATAAATCGGTTCGTTCGGCAGGCTTGGCCGGTCACTCCAGACTTCGCTCAGCAGGTCGATGTCAGTGCGCAGGCGAGCACCGCGCTCTTCGAGCTTGCTCCCCAGCGTACGCGCCGAAGCCACGGCCATCACCGCACCATCAACGGCAACGACGCCACCTTCAGGGGTTTGTTCGGCCAACCAGTCCAGTGGGCTCGGTTGACCCGGTTGCAGCTTGACCAGTTCGATACCGCTGCCCTTGAGCTCCTTGCTCGCTTGCTCCCAGTAACGGCTGTCGGCCCAGACGCCGGCGAAATCCGGCGTAACAATCAGGGTGCCCACCGAGCCGTGAAAGCCCGACAGCCATTGCCGTCCTTGCCAGTAACCCGGCAGGTATTCGGACAAGTGCGGGTCGGCCGACGGCACCAGCAGGGCGTGAATGCCCTCCCGGCTCATCAGCTCACGGGTTTGCGCCAGGCGCTGGGGTACCAATCCATTGGTCAAAGGCTGCGTACTCATCATGTCTCCTGCTAACCACTTCATCATTATTGTTGAGTGCCGATCTGAGTCGGCGCTTTAACGGCTTATTGCCAGAACGCCGGCGCGCTGGCACAGGCCGCTTTAATCAGTTGAACCGCTTGGTCGATATCCTGCTCGGTGGTGAACCGCCCCAGGCTTAAGCGGATGGTGCGACCGGCCGAACGGGCGTCGTGCCCCAAGGCTAGCAGCACATGGGAAGGCGTATTGCTCGCGGAGTTGCAGGCCGAGGTCGCGGAAAACGCGATCGAATGGCCCAGCGTCGCGGCATTGAACTCGCCTTCGCCGAAGGTCAGGCTCAAGGTGTGAGGAATACGCTGGGCCGCGCTGCCGTTAAGGCGCACGCCGGGAATACTCAATAGGTGTTCGAGCAAGCGCTCGCGCAGATGAACGATGGTGGCTTTCTCGTCATCGAACAAGCTCGCCGCCAACGCAAACGCTTCGCCCATGGCCACGATCTGATGCGTGGCCAGGGTGCCGGAACGCAACCCGCCCTCGTGACCGCCGCCGTGGATCTGCGCCTGCAAGCGCTGTTGCGCCCGCGGGCCGACATACAGCGCGCCGATGCCTTTGGGGCCGTAGATCTTGTGCGCGGAAAACGACATCAGGTCCACCGGCCACTCGGCCAGATCGATCACGACTTTACCCGCACCCTGGGCGGCGTCGACGTGAAACAACGCGTCGCGATTACGCACCACCTGACCGATGGCCGGGATGTCGTTGACCGTTCCCAATTCGTTATTGACCAGCATCAGCGACACCAGGAAGGTGTCGTCGCGCATGGCTTCGCTGACCGCTTGCGGAGTAATCAGGCCATCGGCGTCCGGCACCAGATAGGTCACCGCCACACCGGCGTCCTGCAATTGTTTCGCGGTGTCGAGAATCGCCTTGTGTTCAATCTGGCTGGTGATGATGTGACCGCCGGACACACCCCGGGCCTGGGCGACGCCCTTCAACGCCAGGTTATTCGATTCGGTGGCACCGGAAGTCCAGACGATCTGATCGGCCTGGGCACCGACCAGTTCGGCGACTTGCTGGCGCGCTTGCTCGACCGATTGCCGGGCCTGTTGGCCAAACGCATGGGAGCTGGACGCCGGGTTGCCGAAATTGCCGTTGAAACCCAGACACTCGACCATGACCTTGATGACCCGTTCATCCACCGGCGTGGTGGCGGCGTAGTCGAAATACAACGGACGTTTATTCATAAAAAGGCTCGCAGAGCGTGTTCCGGGATCAGGTATGCGGGGTAAGGACACCAGCAATACCTGATCGGATGCTGTTAAAGAAATACGACTTCATTTCAAAGTGCGTAGGAACGCTCCTGAAGTCGAGCTTAACAGGCATCGGGCAACCGGTTGAAGCAATGCGTCAGCTAAAGCTTTCGATCAACAACGGATACAGCGAAGCCACCAGCAGCAAGGCCATGCCCCAGTTGAAGACGCGCAACCAGCGACGATCCTTCAATACATTGCGCAACAACGTGCCGCAACCGGCCCAGACGCCGACGCTCGGCAGGTTGATCAAGGCAAAAACCGCGGCAATCACGATCACATTGGTGAAATAACCCTGCATCGGCGTGTAGGTGCTGATGGCGCCAATGGCCATGATCCAGGCCTTGGGATTGACCCACTGAAACGCCGCGGCGCTGAGGTAACTGATCGGTTTGCTCTCACCCTTATCGCTGTCGGAAACCGGCCCGGAGTGGGCGATTTTCCAGGCCAGGTACAGCAAGTACGCCGCGCCGACGTAACGCAGGACGGTGTAGAGCAACGGATAGGTCTTAAACACCGCGCCCAGGCCAAAACCCACCGCGACCACCAGGACAAAGAAGCCGCAGGTGATGCCAAGCATATGGGGGATGGTGCGGTTAAAGCCGAAGTTCACGCCCGATGCCAACAACATGGTGTTGTTTGGGCCTGGGGTGATGGAGGTCACGAGGGCAAACAGGGCGAAGCCCAGCAGCAGATCGAACGAGAGCGTCATCGGTGGCAGTCCGTCAGGGTCAGTCAGGTATTGACCCTATCGCACACCTACCGGGAAACCCACGGACAGTTGCGTAAAAGTTCGAGCGGTACAGTCGCGGCTTAGCTTGGACGACCGTGCAGGTGTACGGCACGTTCGGCGTTCATCTCGCCCTGGCTATCGAAACCGAATGACTTCTGTGGCTGGCCGAGCAGCGCGGCTTTTTTCGCGTGGTATTCGTCGAAGGACAACCCTTGGCGGTTCAAGGTTTCCAGCGCCAATTCCTTGGTTTCTTCAGCGGTATAGGGCCGCAATTCCGGTGAAACATGGCTGGCACATCCGGCGAGAACAGAAACGGCGAGGAGCAAGGAAACAGTGAGTAAGCGGTTCATGGGGAGCGTCCTGACAAAGTTGTGTTTGGCGATGGGTGAAGGCTACGCCCGGCCAGGGTCTGGCAGAAATCAACGCTCTCGATAGTGGGTATCAGGATCAAACGCCCGCATCTCACATATTCAATAAAGATCTATAAATATCTTTTAATGATCTTTTACGGAATAACAGAGAGCCTTTATAACAACAACATCGCTGCACCCACTGTTGCCCACGCAACTGTTTGCCTGGCAACAGTCATTCAACAAACAGCCCTGCCAATCGCACAGTTTGCGTCGATCACGGCGCTCAAAGCCCCGGAAAACGGGGCTCCGAAGGATTGGTACAGGTCTTGCTCAAGCCCAGTGACTCTTCACTGCTCCCTGAGCAACTGTTTAAAAAGGAACTGATCATGTCGCGTCCATTGAAAGTCGTTGCCCTCTCCGGCGGTACCTGGCGTCCGTCCCGCACCCTGGTGCTGACCCAAGCGCTGTTGGCCGAACTCGGTGAACAGTTGCCGATCGAGAGCAAGCTGATCGAACTGGGCGACATCGCCCGACCACTGGGTGCGGCGCTGGCCCGTCAGGAACTGAGCGCCGAGGTCGAAGCCGAGCTGCAAGCCATCGAAAGCGCTGATTTGCTGATCGTCGCCGCGCCGGTTTACCGCGGTTCCTACCCCGGCCTGCTCAAGCACCTGTTCGACCTCATCGACCTGAATGCGCTGATCAACACCCCGGTGCTGTTGGCGGCTACCGGTGGCAGCGAACGTCACGCGCTGGTGCTCGATCATCAACTGCGTCCGCTGTTCAGTTTCTTCCAGGCCCTGACCTTGCCGATTGGCGTCTACGCCACCGAAGCCGATTTCTCGAATTACCAAATAACCAGTGAGCCCTTGAAGGCCCGCATTCGTCTTGCTGCAGAACGCGCCGCGCCGCTGTTTGGTGTGCACCCCAAAAATCTGCTGAAAATCGCTTAAGGATCTCTTCATGGATGTTTTCTGGTTTCTGCCGACCCACGGCGACGGCCATTACCTGGGCACCACCCAGGGCGCCCGCCCGGTGACGCTCAACTATTTGAAACAAGTGGCCCAGGCCGCCGACAGTCTTGGCTACCACGGTGTACTGATTCCCACCGGCCGCTCCTGCGAAGACTCGTGGGTGATTGCCTCGGCGTTGGTGCCGTTGACTGAACGTCTGAAATATCTAGTGGCGATCCGTCCCGGGATTATCTCGCCGACGGTATCGGCGCGCATGGCTGCCACCCTGGATCGACTGTCCAACGGCCGTTTGCTGATCAACGTGGTGACCGGCGGCGATCCGGATGAAAACCGGGGCGATGGGATCTTCCTCGATCACAGCGAACGCTACGAAGTCACCGATGAGTTCCTGCAGATCTGGCGTCGCGTGCTGCAAGGCGAGTCGGTGGATTTCGAAGGCAAACACCTGCAAGTGCAGAACGCCAAGGCGTTGTATCCGCCGGTGCAGAAGCCTTATCCGCCGCTGTACTTCGGCGGTTCGTCGGAAGCGGCCCATGAACTCGCCGCCGAGCAGGTGGACGTGTACCTGACCTGGGGCGAGCCACCGGCCGCCGTGGCGGAAAAACTCGCCGATGTGCGTGAACGTGCCGCACGCAATGGGCGCACGGTGAAGTTCGGGATTCGCCTGCATGTGATCGTGCGCGAGACCGCCGAAGAGGCATGGAAAGCCGCGGACAAACTGATCGAGCACATCAGCGACGAGACTATCGCCGCCGCGCAGAAATCGTTCTCGCGCTTTGATTCCGAAGGTCAGCGACGCATGGCGGCGTTGCACGACGGGCGTCGCGACAACCTGGAAATCGCGCCCAACCTGTGGGCCGGTGTCGGCCTGGTGCGCGGCGGCGCCGGGACCGCGTTGGTGGGCGATCCGCAGCAAGTGGCGGCGCGGATCAAGGAGTACGCGGACCTGGGGATCGAGAGTTTTATCTTCTCCGGCTATCCACACCTTGAAGAGGCGTATCGCTTTGCCGAGCTGGTGTTCCCGCTGTTGCCGGAACCGTACGCGAGCCTGGCCGGACGCGGTGTGACCAACCTCACCGGGCCGTTTGGCGAAATGATTGCCAATGATGTGCTGCCGACCAAAGCCACGGCCTGACCGCCACGCCTGATCGTTCCCACGCTCTGCGTGGGAATGCAGCCCGTGACGCTCCGCGTCACTGGACGCGGAGCGTCCCCAGAGGCATTCCCACGCAGAGCGTAGGAACGATCGGTCTCCAGAAATAAGGAATCCCCCGCGTGACGGCCAAACCACAAAGCGCCCTGCTCTCCCCCTTGCACACCGCTCGCCAACTGGCAGCTGAGTTTGCCCTGACCGCCGTTGAGCGCGACGAACGTGGCGGCACGCCCAAAGCCGAGCGTGATGCCCTGCGCCACAGCGGTCTGCTCGCGCTGAGCATTCCCACCCAGTACGGCGGCCTCGGCGCCAGCTGGAGTGAAACCCTGACCATCGTGCGCGAGTTCGCCAAGGTCGACAGCTCCATCGCGCATGTCTTCGGTTTTCATCACCTGATGCTCGCCACCGTCCGGCTGTTCGCCAAGCCCGAACAGTGGCAGCCGTGGTTCGAACAAACGGCGCGCAAGAACTGGTTCTGGGGCAACGCCCTCAACCCGCTGGACACCCGCACCGTGGTGAAAAACCTCGGCGGCTGGCGCGAGTTTTCCGGCAAGAAAAGCTTCTGCTCCGGCGCCAGCGATTCACAAATGCTGATCGCCTCGGCGGTGGATGAAAGTGCCGGCGGCAAGCTGTTGATCGCCGCAATCCCCAGCGGTCGCAGCGGCATCACCCTGCACAACGACTGGAACAACATGGGCCAGCGCCAGACCGACAGCGGCAGCGCGACTTTCGAACGGGTGCGGGTCGAAGAGTCGGAATTGCTCCTCGATCCCGGCCCATTGAGCACGCCGTTCGCCTGCCTGCGGCCATTAATCGCCCAGCTGACTTTCACCCATTTGTTCCTCGGCATCGCCGAAGGTGCCTTCGAAGAAGCGCGGCAATACACCCTGACCGAAACCCGGCCCTGGCATAAATCCAGCGCCCAGGATGTGCGCGAAGACCCGTATGTGCTCGCCCATTACGGCGAATTCTGGGTCGCCCTTGAAGGCGTCCGCCTGTTGGTGGAACGCGCCGCCGACCTGCTCGACAAGGCCTGGGCCAAAGGCCCCAATCTCAGCGCCGAAGAGCGCGGGCATCTGGCAACCGCCATCGCCACGGCCAAGGTCGCCGCCACCCGCAATGGCCTGGAACTGTGCAGCCGTCTGTTCGAAGTGACCGGCGCGCGCTCGACTCACGCCTCGCTGCGCCTGGATCGCCACTGGCGCAACCTGCGCACGCAAACCCTGCACGACCCGGTGGATTACAAACTCCATGAACTGGGTGATTGGGCGCTGAACCAGTCCCTGCCGATTCCGACTTTCTATTCCTGACCTTCTCTTCATGGAGCCTGCCATGCAACTGCTGACCCTACCGCCCTCGCCCGCCCTCGCCACGTCGATCCGCGCCACCGCGCAGGTGTTCGAAGACCCGAAATCCCAGGCCTTGCTCGCGCATTTGCAACAGGTCGCACCGAGTGAAGCCAGCGTGCTGATCATCGGTGAAACCGGCACCGGCAAGGAGTTGGTGGCGCGGCATATCCACAACCTCAGCGCCCGGCGCAACCGGCCATTCGTGGCGGTGAACTGCGGTGCGTTCTCCGAATCTCTGGTGGAAGCCGAGTTGTTCGGCCACGAAAAAGGTGCCTTCACCGGAGCCCTGAGTGCCAAGGCTGGATGGTTTGAAGAGGCCGACGGCGGCACCTTGTTCCTCGATGAAATCGGCGATTTGCCGATGGCGATCCAGGTCAAGTTGCTGCGGGTGTTGCAGGAGCGGGAAGTGGTGCGCCTGGGCTCGCGCAAGAGCATTCCCATCGACGTGCGGGTGCTGGCGGCGACCAATGTGCAACTGGAGAAAGCCATCAACGCCGGGCATTTCCGCGAAGACCTGTATTACCGCCTCGACGTGGTCAGCCTGGAGTTGAGCCCCTTGCGCGACCGCCCCGGCGACATCCTGCCCCTGACCCGGCATTTCGTCGAAGCCTACAGCCAGCGCCTCGGCTACGGCACCATCACCATCAGCAAAGAGGCCGAGCTGAAACTGCGCAGCTACAGTTGGCCGGGCAACATCCGCGAACTGGAAAACGTCATTCACCACACCCTGCTGATCTGCCGTAACGGCGTTATCGAACGGGATGACTTGCGCCTGTCGAACATGCGCATCGAGCGTCAGGACGATCACCACGGCACGGTCGACGATTCACCGGAAGCCTTGCTCGACCGGGCGTTTCAAAAGCTTTTCGAGGAACAGGCCGGGGCGCTGCACGAAAAGGTCGAAGACGCCCTGCTGCGCGCGGCGTATCGCTTCAGCCATTACAACCAGGTGCACACCGCCGCATTGTTGGGATTGAGCCGCAACGTGACCCGCACGCGCTTGATCAAGATCGGCGAACTGGCGGTGAACAAGCGCCGCCCCACGGAGAACGTGCAGGGCGAGCGCTTGATGCAGTTGTCGATCTAACTCACTAGGTTGCAGTGCAGCGCGTCGTCATGGCTGCGCTCCAGGCTGTGCAACACCTGGAATGAGCCGAAGGTCACGGTTTTCGCCTGATGGGCGCGGATCAGGTGCCAGAAATCCTGCTCGCCGCTTTCAAAGCGCTGGAACGCGGCTTCCCCGGCCTCCCGGGATTGCCATTGCAAGTAATTGAGCACCCGCCGGCCGTCGTCGCTGGCCTGGATGCTCGCGCTCAAGAAGCCGCTGAAATCCTGGGCCAGGCGCTCGGTCTGAGCGGACAGCGCCGACACCAGCGCGGGTTGTTGATGCGGCTCGATCTCGAATTCGATCAGTTGGGTGAAACTGCGGTTTTTCGCTGACGTTGGCATGAATAGTCCCCACTCACCTTGTAACCGGATCTTGCGATCCGAAGGCCTGCAGGGTAAAACCTCTAGTTAACTAGAGGTCAAGAGGCTTTTTTTAAATGGTTACCCCGGAAAACCTGCACAAGGAACTGACCGTCGGCCAAGTCGCCACCCGCAGCGGCGTGGCCGTGACCGCCCTGCACTTCTATGAAACCAAGGGCTTGATCAAAAGCCATCGCAACCAGGGCAACCAGCGCCGCTATCCGCGGGAAGTGTTGCGCCGAGTGGCGTTGATCAAGGTCGCGCAACGGCTGGGGATTCCGTTGGCGGAGATTGCCGAAGCGCTGCAATCATTGCCGGACAACCGCGCGCCGACGGCGGCGGACTGGCAGGTGTTGTCGGCGCGGTGGAGCCGGGATCTGGATCAGCGGATTCAGCAATTGACCTTGTTGCGGGACCGGCTCAATGGCTGCATTGGCTGTGGGTGTCTGTCGATGGAAGCGTGTCCGTTGCGCAACTTTGGCGATGTGCTCGGGGAGCAAGGACCTGGGGCGCAGCTGCTGGAGTGATCGTTCCCACGCTCCGCGTGGGAATGCAGCCCGGAACGCTCTGCGTCCCTTGAGGCATTCCCACGCAGGCCATGGAAACGATCATTTAGAACCCCGGCGCAATCTGCCCTTTATAGCGGGTCAGAATGAACTGCCGTTCCGGGAGGTTAAACGGCGTTAAAGGTGGCAAACCCTGGCAATCTGCTGCTTCGCTGTTGATGGCTGAACAGTGGCGCTGCTGCTCGTCGGGCACTCGGTATCGGCGGTAGCCCTGACCTATAGTTATCCGACCGGAAACCGGCGAAGGAACACCTTCAACTCACAACAACAAGGGAGAACCGTTATGAGCGTCCAACCCATTCCAGAGGGTTATCACAGCATCACCCCCTACCTCGGCATCCAGAAAGCCGCCGAGGCCATCGAGTTCTACAAAAAAGCCTTCAACGCCATTGAAGTGATGCGCCTGAGCATGCCCGACGGCGGTATCGGCCACGCCGAACTGCGCATCGGCGACTGCCCGATCATGCTCGGCACGCCGTGCGATCAAGGACCGCTGAGCAACCCGGACAGATCACCGTCCGTGGGGCTGCACCTGTATGTGACCGATGTCGACAAGTCCTACAAACAGGCGATTGCCGCCGGGGGCACGGTGGTGTCCGAGGTCAAGGATCAGTTTTATGGCGACCGCTCGGGGACCTTGAAGGATCCCTATGGGCACTTGTGGTTCCTGGCGACGCGCAAGGAGGATCTGACCCAGGAGCAGATTGAGCAACGGGCCAAGGAGATGTTTCAGCAGGGTTGAGCACCATGATCGTTCCCACGCTCTGCGTGGGAATGCCTCCACGGACGCTCCGCGTTCGGCTTTGGAGGGACGCGGAGCGTCCCGGGCTGCATTCCCACGCAGAGCGTGAGAACGATCAACGCATTCGCAGATTTCAGGGCCGCTTCGCAACCCAACGGGGGCAAGCCCCCCCCCGCCACAGGTGGTTCTACACACTTCATGAACAACCGCCCCACGCTTTGCGCCTTGCCGTAGCCGCCGAACAATTTCAGGATGCAGGCAACTACAACAAGGAGTCATTCCCCATGTTCGCCGGATTCCTGAAAGACCAGCGCCACGTCAACGGCGTGGACATCGCCTACCGCATCGGCGGCACCGGCCCGGGCTTGCTGTTGCTGCACGGGCACCCGCAGACCCACGTCATCTGGCACAAGATCGCCGAGCAACTGGCCGAGCATTTCACCGTGGTCGCCGTCGACCTGCGGGGCTACGGCGACAGCGGCAAACCGCCGGCCAACGACCACCACACTAACTATTCCAAACGGGAAATGGCCAAGGACGGCGTCGAACTGATGAAGTCCCTGGGCTTCGAGCAGTTCTCGGTGCTGGCCCACGACCGTGGCGCCCGGGTTGCCCATCGCCTGGCGCTGGATCACCCCGCCGTCGTGCAACGCATGGTGCTGCTGGATATCGCGCCGACCCTATCGATGTACGCCCAAACCAACGAAGCCTTCGCCCGCGCCTACTGGCATTGGTTCTTCCTGATCCGCCCGGCGCCGTTGCCGGAAACCCTGATCGAGGCTGATCCCGAATCCTACCTGCGCAGCGTGATGGGCAGCCGCAGCGCCGGGCTCAAGCCGTTCACCGCCGAGGCGTTCGGCGAATACCTGCGCTGCCTGAAGTTGCCCGGCACCGCCCGGGGGATCTGCGAGGACTACCGCGCCAGCGCCGGCATCGACCTTGATCATGACCGCGCCGACCTCGACGCCGGCCGTCATTTGAACCTGCCCTTGCTGGTGCTGTGGGGCGCCGAAGGCACCGTCGGCCGTGGCTTCGAGCCGCTGAAGGAATGGCAACTCGTCGCCACCGACGTGCGCGGTAAAGCGCTGCCCGCCGGCCATTACATCGCCGAAGAAGCCCCCGAACTGTTGCTCGCCGAGGTCCTGCCTTTCCTGCGCTGACACCCGCCACAGCCTGACCTGAATCCACCTCCCATCGCGGGCCTTAACGGGCCCGCGCGGGATCGTCATGCCCAAAAACCGTCTCGAGATAATAAAAATGACAATCAGAAAACTGCTGGGAACCCTCTATGTGCAGGTGCTTATCGCCATCGCGATGGGCATTGTGATCGGGCATTACTGGCCGCAGATCGGCATCGACCTCAAGCCGTTGGGCGACGGTTTTATCAAGCTGATCAAGATGATCATCGGCCCGATCATCTTCTGCACCGTGGTCTCCGGGATCACCAGCATGCACGACGTGAAACAGGTGGGTCGGGTCGGCGGCAAGGCGCTGTTGTATTTCGAAGTGGTGTCCAGCATCGCGTTGTTGATCGGCTTGCTCGCCGCCCATGCGTTGCATCCGGGCGCGGGTTTCAACATCGACGTGAAGACCCTCGACACCTCGGCCATTGCCGGTTTTGTTGGCCAGGCGCAACACGGCGAAGGCGTGACCGGGTTTCTGCTGCATGTGATTCCCACCACGTTTTTCGAGGCGTTCTCCCAAGGGGAAATCCTGCCAGTGCTGTTCGTTTCGGTGCTGTTCGGCATTGCCCTGGTGATGGTCGGGGAAAAGGCTCGGCCGCTGGTGGGCATCATCAATCAGGCCAGCGAGGTGTTTTTCCGCATCGTCGGCATCATCAGCCGCGTCGCGCCCATCGGTGCATTTGGTGCGATTGCGTTCACCATCGGCAAGTACGGTCTCGGCTCGCTGCTGCCGTTGCTGAAGCTGATCGGCACCTTCTATCTCACCGCGTTTATCTTCGTCGTCTGTGTGCTGGGCAGCATCGCTCGTTATGCCGGGTTCAGCATTTTCAAGTTGCTGGCATACATCAAGGCTGAGTTGTTGATTGTGCTCGGCACCAGTTCTTCGGAATCGGCGCTGCCGCAGTTGATCCAGAAACTGGAAAGCCTCGGTGCGTCGAAAGGCGTGGTGGGGATCGTCGTACCGACCGGCTACACCTTCAACCTCGACGGCACCAACATCTATATGACCCTGGCGGTGTTGTTCCTCGCTCAAGCGACCAATATCGACCTGACGCTGGAGCAGCAACTGACCTTGCTGGCGGTGGCGATGCTCACTTCCAAAGGCGCGGGCGCAGTGGTCGGTGCCGGTTTTGTTGCATTGGCGGCGAGCCTGGCGGTGGTGCCAACGGTACCGGTGGCGGCGATGGTGCTGATCCTCGGCGTGGACCGCTTCATGGCGGAATGCCGATCCCTGACCAACATCATCGGCAACGCCGTGGCAGCCTTGGTGGTCGCCGCGTGGGAAGGTGAACTGGACCGCAGCAAAATGACGCCGATTGCCCTCAAGCGTGGGCGACATGCCCGGGCGGCCGCCAACGTTACCGCTGAATAAATCCTGCAAACGGCGATGCTATGCTGGCGGCTCATGCCGCCAGTGCTCGTTCTGCCATGACCCTCAAGAAAGACACCGTGCCCCTACCCGAAGACCTGCGAGTCCTGCTCACCGTCATCCGCAAAAACGGTTTCGCCGCAGCCGCCGATGAGCTGGGGCTGTCCCCTGCTTATGTCAGCAAGCGCATCCAGATTCTCGAAACCACCCTCGGCACCCGCCTGCTGCATCGCACCAGCCGGCGCATTGCGCTGACCGAGGACGGCGAGCGGGTGCAGCGCTGGGCCTTGCGCATTCTCGATGACTTCCAGCAACTGCAAGACGAACTCTCCGACGCCCACGACAGCCCTCGTGGGCGCCTGCATGTGTGCAGCAGTTTCGGTTTCGGCCGTAACCATGTGGCGCCGGCCGTGTCGCTGTTGGCCGAGCGTTATCCGGAACTGGAGATTCGCCTGGACCTGTTCGACCGGGTGGTGGACATCGTCAGCGAAGGTTTCGACCTGGAGATCCGCGTCGGCGATGACATTCCCGGCCAGCACATCGGTCGGCGGCTGGTGAGCAACCGGCGCGTGTTGTGCGCGGCCCCCGGTTACCTGCAACGCCACGGCACACCGCAGACCCTGGCGGATCTGGAGCAGCATCATTGCCTGGTGATCAAGGAGCGCGACAACGCGTTCGGCATCTGGAACCTGGAGCGCGACGGGGTCCAGGAAAGCGTGCGGGTCAGCGGGCCGTTGTCGTCCAACAACGGCGAGATTGTCTTGCAGTGGGCACTGGATGGGCGCGGGGTGTTGTTGCGCTCATTGTGGGATGTGAAGCCGTTGCTGGAGCAAGGCCGGCTGGTGCAGGTGCTGGCGGATTACACCCAGAGTGCGAATGTGTGGGCGGTGTACCCGACGCGGTTGGCGTATTCCGGGAAGTTACGCGCGTGTGTGGAGTTTTTGCAGGCGCATTTCAAAGAGCTGTCGGTTTGAAGTGCGGTGAATGGGCGGGCCTCTTCGCGGGCAAGCCTCGCTCCAACGGTTCAACGTGGACCGTGTAGGAGCGAGGCTTGCCCGCGAAAACGATGTCAGCCCAACCAGGGATTCGCAGCCAGATGCTCACGCTCAAAGGCTTTGATTTGCTCGCTGCGCTGAAGGGTACTGCCAATGGCATCAAGCCCCAGCAACAACGCGGTCTTGCGCAAGGTATCGATTTCGAACGGGATGACCTGGCCATCGCTCAAGCGAATCTGCTGCGCCTCCAGCTCGATGCTGATTTGCGCACTGTCCGGCTGGCTAACAACCCGCCCCAGCCGCTGCACCACCGCCTCGTCCACGGTAATCAGCAACACCCCGTTGCGCTGGCAATTGTCATAAAAGATCCCGGCAAAGCTTGAGCCGATCAGCGCGCGAATGCCCATCTGTTTCAACCCCCAGACCGCGTGTTCCCGGCTCGATCCGCAGCCGAAATTCGGCCCGACCACCATAAAACTCGCGCCCTGCCACGCCGGCTGGTTCAACACGAACTCAGGATTAGGCGATCCGTCCGGCAAAAACCGCAGGTCGAAAAACAACCCACGATCCAGCCCTGCGCGGTCGATGCCCTTGAGGAATTGCTTGGGCATGATCACGTCGGTGTCGATGTTGGCTGCGAGCATCGGCGCGGCTTTGCCGCTGACGTGGGTGAAGGGTTGCTGGCTCATGTGCGATCTCCAAAATGACGGATGTCGGTCAGGCGCCCGGTGATCGCGGCGGCGGCGACCATCGCCGGGCTCATCAGGTGGGTGCGGGCTCCGGCGCCCTGGCGGCCTTCGAAATTGCGGTTGGTGCTGGAGGCGCAGCGGTCGCCGGGTGCCAGCACGTCGTCGTTCATTGCCAGGCACATCGAGCAACCGGACTGGCGCCATTCGAACCCGGCCTCGATAAAGATCGCCGCCAGCCCTTCAGCTTCGGCCTGATCGCGCACTTCGGTGGAACCGGGCACGATCATCGCCCGCACATGCTCGGCCACGTGTTTGCCGCGCACCACGCTGGCGGCATCGCGCAGATCTTCGATGCGCGCGTTGGTGCAGGAACCGATAAACGCATGGCTGATGACGATCTCGCTCAGGGGCATGCCGGCTTCCAGGCCCATGTAGGTAAGGGCGCGGCGCATGTCCTGGCGCAGGATCAGGTCGCTGACATCCTGCGGGTCCGGGACGCGAGCGCCGATGGGTGAGGCCTGGTCCGGGCTGGTGCCCCAGGTGACCATGGGTTCCAGAGAACTGGCATCGACTGAAACTTCACGGTCGAACTGCGCATCTGCATCGCTGTGCAGGCTTCGCCATTGCTCGACGGCGCGATCCCACAACTCGCCTTTTGGGGCGCGAGGTTTGTCCTTGAGGTAGGCGAAGACTTTTTCGTCCGGGGCCATGAATGCGCCTCGGGCACCCGCCTCTACCGCCATGTTGCAGATGGTCATCCGCGCTTCGACGCTCAAGGCATCGATGGTCGAGCCGCGAAATTCGATGGCGTAGCCGGTGGCACCCGATGCGCCGATCTGGCCGATGAGCGCCATGATCACGTCCTTTGAGGTCAGCCCGGTACCCAATTCGCCTTCGACGCTCACGCGCATGCTTTTCAGGCGTTTGTAGACCAGGGTCTGGGACGCCAGCAGGTGTTCGATCTCCGAGGTGCCGATGCCGAAACCGAAGGCCCCGAGAGCGCCATAGGTGGTGGTGTGGCTGTCGCCGGCGGCGATGACCATGCCCGGCAGGATGAAGCCCTGCTCCGGGGCGATCACGTGCTCGATGCCCTGGCGTTTGTCGAGGATGTCCAGCAACTCGATGCCGAAGTCCCGGCAGTTTTCCGCCAGGTACGACACCTGCCGCGCCCCGCCGGCATCCGGCATCGCAGCGACGCGTACCGGGGCCGTGGGGTTGACGTGATCGACCACGGCCAGCGCGGTGTCCGGGCGCCACACAGCGCGCTTGGCTTCGCGCAAACCGCTGAAGGCTTGGGGGCTGGTGTATTCGTTGATGACCTGGCGATCGATGTACAACAGGACATGGCCCTGGTCATCGAGGCGGCACACCGTGTGGGCGTCGATGTGTTTGTCGTAGAGGGTTCTGGCTCGGGTCATGGAGGTGCTCGCTCGGGGGACGTCTGGGTTCCATCTTAAGGAGCGGGGGTTGGGCATCAATGGCCGCAGAGTGATGGCTTGGAACATGGATCGTGTTGGATGAAGGAGGGCTGCGATCTTTTCCCACGGTCTACCCCACTCCCAAACTGCAATACGAAACATTTACTTTCATATCACCCTTCGGGATTTCCGTTGCTCATCCGTCTTATGTAGATGCAGTCAGGCCGCGTAGGCAAAAGCCACGGCCTGGCCTTTCAGGGGTCACCGTGCGACGAAGCCCGTGGCAGAGGCCCTCTCATCGAAACAAGACCTTTAATCATGTCGAAGAAATCCCGTTCCAAACTCTGGTTTCTGGTGCATAGCTGGCTGGCGCTGCCGATCTGGTTTTTCGTGCTGATCGTCTGCGTGACCGGCACCCTGGCCGTCGTCAGCCAGGAAATCGTCTGGCTGGCCAACCCGCAAATGCGCGCCAGCCCACCGTCGGACGATGCGCCGCTGCTCAGCTACGACCAGATTCTGGCGGCCATGAAAAAAGCCGAGCCGCAAACCCTGGTCCAGGCCATCAGCCGTCCCGATGAATCGCATTTTGCCCTCGACGTTGACGTCAGCTACCCCGACGGGCGCTCGGTGACGGTGTACGTCAACCCGTACAGCGGCGTGATCCAGGGTGTCGCGCCGGAGTTCAACTTCAAGGCCTTCACCCGCGCCTTGCATGGCTGGTGGCTGGTGCCGTTCACCAATGGCTACAGTTGGGGCTGGTACCTGGTGTCGTTCCTCGGCTTGCCGCTGCTGGTTTCACTGATTACGGGGCTGGTGGTCTACAAGAAGTTCTGGAAGGGTTTCCTGCGCCCGACGTTACGCATTCGTCACGGCGCGCGGATTTTCTGGGGCGACTTTCACCGCCTCAGCGGGATCTGGTCGATCTGGTTCATCGCCGTCATTTCCATCACCGGCACCTGGTTCCTGATTGAGGCCATGCTGTTCGACAACCAGGTGTCCATTTCCAGCGCACAAATCATTCCCGCCATGGCCCGTGAAGCCGTGCCGCTCTCGCCGGACGGTACGCCACCCGCGCAGATCGACATTGATCGCGCGATTGAAATCGCCATGCAGAAAATACCGGGGCTGGAGGCCAGTTTTGTCAGCCTGCCGGGCAACGCCTATAGCCACCTGGATGTGGGGGGACGTGGTTGGTATCCGCTGATGTTCCAGACCGCGACCATCAACCCGTACAACGGTGAAATCGCCGCCTCGCGGTTGATCTCGGACCGCAGCACGCTGGAGTTCGTCACCGAATCCATGCGCCCGTTGCACACCGGGGATTTCGGCGGCCTGTGGATCAAGCTGATCTGGTTTTTCTTCGGTCTGGTGCTGAGCATGATGGTGCTCAGCGGCCTGCTGATCTGGACCAAGCGCACCGCCCTCGCTACCGCCAATGCGCTCAAGCGCAGCCACAAGAAACAGCGCAGCGCCACGGCGCCAGTCAACCGCGAAACGTCGGAGGCCAGCCTGTGAGCAAAATCACTGCAGCCCCAACACCCTCGCGCCTGAGCGTGCTGTGGCACAAATGGCGTTTCCACTTGAACATCCTGTTGCTGCTGATCCCGCTGGGTTTCATGCCCAAGTACTTCAGTGACGCCGCGTTGTTTCGCGGTGACAGCGGCCTCGGCGAACGGGAAATCGGCGAAATCCAGGTCGGCCCCTGGAGCCTGCGCCTGGCCGAGTTGCGCAATGAAGCGCCGCGCCGCGATGGCCCGGCCGGCTACATGAAAGGCTTCAATGCCGCGCTGTGCGATGCCTGTATCGAGCCGGTCAAGGCCACCTACCTGCGCATCGGCAAACCCCGCAGCCTGCGCGCCGCCGGGGTGATTTTCTTCGGCACGCCATACCGCATGGGCGCCTCGGTGCCGGTGCCGGAAAAAACCAAAGCCGACGCCGAGCTGTGGATCACCATGGAAGGCTGGGACGGCAGCATGCACCAGGCCTCGATCCCCCTGAGCCAGGCATCCCTGGCCACCATCGCCTGGCTGAACCAACAAGGAGGCAAACCATGATCAACCTTTTTCGACCTCTACGCGTCGCACTGCTGGTACTCGGTGCCGGTTTCAGCGCCCATGCCCTGGCCCACAACCCGATGTGCGAGTGCAAGGCCATCGACGCCGAGCAGATCAAGTGCACCGGCGGTTTCTCCGACGGCAGCGGTGCGCCGGGGGTGACGCTGGATGTGATCGGCTACGACGAAACCATTCTCGTGCCGGGCAAGCTCGGTGCCGATTCGACCGTGGTCTTCAAGAAACCCGCCGCCGAGTTCTACGTGCTGTTCGACGCCGGCCCCGGCCACGTGGTCGAGATCGACCAAGCCGACATTGAGGCACCGTGAACATGAGTACGCCCACCACCCAACTCGTGCGCCCGGCCGGTGCCGGTCATGAAACCCTCTACGTGTTGCTGTTGTGCCTGATGATCCTTGGGGTTGCCGGCTCGGTGGTTGCCTGGCGCCACGAGTCCCAGGAAACGAGCAGCGTCAGCAGCCATCAACTGGATGCGCGCCGCGACCTGAGCGCCTCCGAACAAGGCATCTACGCCGACCTGCGAGTGACCCTGGACGAGATTCACCTGCTGCGCCAGGAGCAAACCACGCTGCCTACTCCCGAAGCCCTGGCCGATGAAGGTTTTGCGCCGTTTGCCCAGGACGCCAGTTCGGTCAGTCGCGGCGGACATGCCTGGCAGTTGCTCGATGCCAAGGCGTATTTCGGCCAGAGCCAGACGCCGACCGTGGCCGGTTCATTCCTGATGCGCCTGACCGCTGACGATGATGCGCCGGACGTCTGGCTCAATCGCGGCGAAGCCCTCACGACGCCGACCGACCTGACTGACGCCGCGCTGGAAAGCGCCGGCTGGCAGCAGATCGTCGCGCAATTCGATGCCGGCGTGACCCGCCAGCACCGGCACTGACCCCTCGCCATCACCCGAGAGAAGACCGCTTTCCCATGCCTATTTCATCGCTTCGTTCTTTCTCGCGCCTGATCGTGGTTGGCGTGCTGGCTTGCCTGCTGACGCCACTGGCCAGCGCCGATCAGGCCAAGCGCCTGCGCATCGGCATCACCCTGCACCCTTATTACAGCTACGTGGCCAATATCGTCGGCGACAAGGCCGAAGTGGTGCCGCTGATTCCGGCCGGTTTCAATCCCCACGCCTACGAACCCCGGGCCGAAGACATCAAGCGCATCAGCGGGCTCGACGTGATCGTGCTCAACGGCGTGGGCCATGACGACTTCGCCGACCGCATGATCGCCGCCAGCGAAACCCCGAACATCCCGGTGATCGAAGCCAACGAAAACGTGCCGCTGCTGGCCGCCACCGGCACCGCCGCCCGGGGTGCCGGCAAGGTAGTCAACCCGCACACCTTCCTGTCGATCAGCGCCTCGATTGCCCAGGTCAACAACATCGCCCGGGAACTGGGCAAGCTCGACCCGGACAACGCCAAGACCTACACCCAGAACGCCCGCGCCTACGGCAAACGCCTGCGGCAGATGCGCGCCGACGCCCTGGCCAAACTGACCCAGGCGCCGAACGCCGAACTGCGAGTGGCCACGGTCCACGCGGCCTACGACTACCTGCTGCGCGAGTTTGGCCTGGAAGTCACCGCCGTGGTCGAGCCGGCCCACGGCATCGAACCGAGCCCGAGCCAGTTGAAAAAGACCATCGATCAACTGCGTGAACTGGACGTGAAGGTGATCTTCTCCGAGATGGATTTCCCCTCCACCTACGTCGAGACCATCCAGCGTGAATCCGGGGTGAAACTGTATCCGCTGTCGCACATTTCCTACGGCGAATACACCGCCGACAAATACGAAAAGGAAATGACCGGCAACCTCAACACCGTGGTACGGGCGATTCAGGAGTCCGGCGCATGACCGCTCAAGAAAACCTGGCGCTACAAAGCGCCGGCCCGACCCTGGATTTCGCCGACGTCAGCCTGACCCTCGGGCGCACGACGATCCTCGACCAGGTGACCTTCCAGGTCCAGCCCGGCAGCGTGCATGCGCTGGTCGGCCCCAACGGCGGCGGCAAGAGCTCGCTGATCAAGACCTTGCTCGGGCAAATGCCCCATCAGGGTCGCTTGAGCCTGCAGTGGCCCGACGCGCCCGGCACCATCGGCTACGTGCCGCAAGCGCTGGAGTTCGACCGGGGCTTGCCGATGACCGTCGACGATTTCATGGCCGCCATGTGTCAGCGGCGCCCGGCATTTCTCGGCTTGAGCAAGCATTACGCGGCAGCGATTGGCGAAGCGCTGGAGCGGGTCGGCATGCAGGACAAACGCAAGCGGCGCATGGGCGCGTTGTCCGGCGGTGAGCGCCAGCGCGTGTTGCTGGCCCAGGGGCTGATCCCGGCGCCGCAATTGCTGGTGCTCGACGAACCGATGTCGGCGCTGGATGAAGCCGGGATTCAGGTGTTTGAACGGCTGCTGGGCGACTGGCGCCAGAGCGGCATCACGGTGCTGTGGATCGAGCACGATCTGGAAGCAGTCGGGCGTCTGGCGGATCGGGTCACCGGGCTCAATCGCCGGGTGCTGTTCGACGCCACGCCGAAACAGGCACTGACCCCGGAGCGTTTGCTGACCCTGTTTTCGACCCATCCACGGAGCGCGGCCTGATGAGTTATGAAGCCTTTCGCTTGATGGTCCAGGGCTGGGCCTCTGCGGGTTATCTGCCGGAGGCGCTGGCCTATGGATTTGTGGTCAACGCGCTGCTCGCCGGGCTGTTGATCGGCCCGGTGCTCGGTGGTCTGGGTACGCTGGTGGTGGTCAAGCGCTTCGCGTTTTTCTCTGAGGCGGTGGGTCACGCGGCGCTGACCGGCGTGGCCATCGGCATCCTGCTCGGCGAACCCTACACCGGGCCGTATGGCAGCCTGTTCGGTTATTGCCTGTTGTTCGGCATCCTGCTCAATTACCTGCGCAACCGTACCGGCCTGGCGCCGGACACGCTGATCGGGGTGTTCCTGTCCGTATCCCTGGCGTTGGGCGCGAGCCTGTTGTTGATTCTGGCGGGCAAGATCAACGTGCACATTCTGGAGAACGTACTGTTCGGTTCGGTGCTGACGGTCAACGGCAATGATTTGCTGGTGCTGGCGATTGTCGGTTCGCTGGTGATGGCCCTGGCCCTGCCGCTGTACAACCGCATCATGCTCGCCAGTTTCAACCCGCAACTGGCGGCGGTGCGTGGGGTGGCGGTCAAGACCCTGGATTACCTGTTCGTGATTCTGGTGACGTTGATCACCGTCGCGGCGGTGAAGGTAATCGGCGCGATTCTGGTCGGTGCGTTGTTGGTGATCCCGGCAGCGGCGGCGCGGTTGCTCAGTCAGTCGTTGAAGGGTTTCTTCTGGTGTTCGGTGGCGATCGCCACGGTCAGCACGTTGTGCGGGATTCTGGCGCCGATTGTGTTCGACCTGCCCATCCCGTCCGGCGCCGCAATCATTCTGGTGGCCGGTATCGCCTTCGCCCTGTCCGCCATTGCGCGCGGCGTCGTTCCAAGCCTGAAAGGGAATCTCGGATAAATGACTTTTAATCTGCGTCAACTGACCCTGGCCATGGCCCTGTGCGGCGTGGTCCACACCGCTTTTTCGGCGGACAGCGCCAAACCGTTGCGGGTGCTGGCGTCCTTGCCAATCACTTACGGCTTGGGCGAAGTCTTGCTCAAAGGCACCGACGTCAGCCTCGAACGGGCCGCACCGGACAATCTGCCCGGCAGCCGCCAGACCGCTTACTTCACCGGACGCGGCGCCCCGGCGCTGGCCAAACTGGCGACCGACGCGGATGCGGTGATCGGCCTGCGCTCGCTGTGGGCGGATGACCCGCTCTACCCCATCGCCCGGCGCAGCAATATCCGCATCGTCGAAGTCGACGCCGCGCGCCCGGTGGACGGTGCCCTGCCCGGCATCGCCGTACAACCGGGTAACAAGGTCGATGGCTTGAACAGTCAGCCATGGTTTTCCAGCAACAACATGGGGCGCATGGCGGACGTGATGGCGGCGGATCTGGTGCGTCTGGCGCCGACGGCCAAACCGAAAATCGAAGCCAACCTCGCCACGCTCAAGCAGCGTTTGCTCAAGCTCAGCGCCGACAGCGAAGCGCGCCTGGCCAGTGCCGATAACCTGACGGTGCTGAGCTTGAGCGATCACGTCAGCTACCTGATCGGCGGGCTCAATCTGGAACTGGTCGGCCTCGATGCCCGGCCGGATGCCGAGTGGACACCCGAAGCGCTCAAGCAACTGGGCGCAACGCTCAAGGGCAATGATGTGGCGGTGGTGTTGCATCATCGCCAACCGTCAGAGGCGTTGAAAGCGGTGATCAGCGAGGCCGGGAGTCGGTTGGTGGTGTTAAGTACCGATGGGGTCGATCCAGTGGCCGAACTGGAAGGGAATGTGGATTTGGTGATCAAAGGATTGAGCGGCGCATAACCCTGCAGGAGCGAGGCTTGCCCGAGAAGGCGGCTTCACAGACAACACAAATCCCGAACCTGAAAAACGGACGCTCCGCGTTCGGCTTTGAAGGGACGCGGAGCGTCCCGGGCTGCATTCCCACGCAGACCATGGGAACGATCATGCGTCCTTCTGTAGGAGCGAGGCTTGCCCGCGAAGGCGGCCTCACAGACAACACAAATCCCGAACCTGAAAATGCCCGCTGACCTTCTCGGTCCAGCGGGCTTCTCGTTCCCACGCTCTGCGTGGGAATGCCTCAACGGACGCTCCGCGTTCGGCTTTGAAGGGACGCGGAGCGTCCCGGGCTGCATTCCCACGCAGAGCGTGGGAACGATCATGCGTCCTTCTGTAGGAGCGAGGCTTGCCCGCGAAGGCGACCTCACAGTCAACATAAATCCCGAACCTGGAAAAGCCCGCTGACCTTCCCGGTCCAGCGGGCTTCTCGTTCCCACGCTCTGCGGGGGAATGCCTCAACGGACGCTCCGCGTTCGGCTTTGAAGGGACGCGGAGCGTCCCGGGCTGCATTCCCACGCAGAGCGTGGGAACGATCATGCGTCCTTCTTTAGGAGCATGGGAACGATCATGCGTCCTTCTGTAGGAGCGAGGCTTGCCCGCGAAGACGGCCTCAAAGACAACACAAATCCCGAACCTGAAAAAGCCCGCTGATCTTCTCGGTCCAGCAGGCTTCTCGTTCCCACGCCGAGCATGGGAACGATCACAAAAAAAACCGCTGACCGTTACCGGTTCAGCGGTTTTTTATGCGCAGTGACTTTAGTGAGCCACAGCCGCTTGCTCATCCATCTTCTGGCGCAAGCTCAGCGGACGCATGTCGGTCCAGGTCTCTTCAATGTAGGCCAGGCACTCTTTCTTCAAACCGCTCTTGCCCACGGTACGCCAGCCTTGTGGCACGGCTTTGTAGTCGGGCCAGATCGAGTATTGCTCTTCGTGGTTGACCACGACCTGAAAGAGGATGTCCTCGCGGTCGAATACTGACGTCATGGTGTGTCTCCATCGCTGTAGGGGTGGGCTGCACGGCGTGTGCAGCCGGTATGTAGAAGGAACGTTCGGGGCCGCGGAAAATTTAGAGCGTGGCGGTGGCCGCCGCCAACGCACGGCCGAAAATCTCTGCGACGCGGTCGATTTCGGCAGCGGTGATCACCAGCGGCGGCAAGAAACGCACCACCGCCCCGTGGCGACCGCCCAGCTCCAGGATCAAGCCGCGCTTGAGGCATTCGCGCTGCACCAGCGGTGCCAGACGCCCGAACGCCGGCGGATGGCCTTGCACGTCCGGGATGCCGCTCGGGTTGACCAACTCGACGCCGAGCATCAAGCCGCGACCGCGAATATCCCCCAGTTGCGGGAAGTCCCGTTGCAGGATGCGCAGGTGTTCGCTCAGGCGTTCGCCCATGGCAGCGGCGTGGGCGCAGACATTGTTGTCTTTCAGGTAACGCATCACCGCGGAGCCGGCGGCCATGGCCATCTGATTACCGCGGAAGGTCCCGGCGTGGGCGCCCGGCAGCCAGGTGTCGAGCCAGTCACGATAGACCACCACCGCCAACGGCAGGCTGCCGCCGATGGCCTTGGACAGCACCACCACGTCCGGAATGATCCCGGCGTGTTCAAAGGCAAACATTTTGCCGGTGCGGCCAAAACCGCTCTGGATTTCATCGACGATCAGCGCCACGCCGGCCTGCTCGGTGATGCGCCGCAAACCGCGCAGCCAGTCGAGATCCGCCGGAATCACCCCGCCCTCGCCCTGCACCACTTCGACGATCACCGCCGCCGGCAATTGCACGCCAGCCTCGGGGTCGTTGAGCAGGTTTTCCAGGTAGTTGAGGTTGACCTGTACACCCTGCGCGCCGCCGAGGCCGAACGGGCAGCGGTAGTCGTAAGGGTACGGCATGAATTGCACGCCGCTGCTGAGCAACGCGCCCAAGGGCTTTTTCGGCCCCAGGCTGCCCATCAGGCTCAGCGCACCCTGGCTCATGCCGTGGTAACCGCCCTGAAATGACAACACGGTGCTGCGTCCGGTGGCGGTGCGCACCAGTTTCAGCGCGGCTTCCACGGCATCGGTGCCGGTGGGGCCACAGAACTGGATCTTCGCTTGGGCGGCCAACGCGGGCGGCAGCAAGCCAAACAGATCCTGAACGAATTGATCCTTGACCGGCGTGGTCAGGTCGAGGGTGTGCAGCGGCAATTCATCGGTCAGCACTCGCTGGATCGCTTCGATCACCACCGGGTGGTTGTGCCCCAACGCCAGCGTGCCGGCACCGGCCAGGCAATCGATAAAACTGCGGCCTTCGACGTCTTCGACGTAAATGCCCTTGGCACGCTTGAGGGCCAGGGGAATCCGTCGCGGGTAGCTGCGGGCGTTGGATTCCTGCTGGCTCTGACGGGCCAGCAACGGCGATTCGTTGAACTGGTAAAGCGTCTCGGCAGGCGTCGGGGCGACCCGGACCGGCTGATCTTCGATAAGGCTGGTAGCGACTGACATCTCTCGACCCCTCAATACGCTGTGAATAGTGACCAAAACTGCACACCGGGCAGGTGCGCGTTCCGGTCACGGGGCGCACTTGCAGGTTTTCCTGTTCTGGAAACGCATCAGGGGCGTGGGGATTTAGACCCGCGATCAGCTTTCTATGAAGGTGGCGTCAGCGCCTTGTGCATGGGAATGGCGTGAAGCCCCGCCACGCTGAAGGTTTCGGCGCTGGCGCGATAACCCAGGCGCCGATAAAAGGCTTCGCTGGTGCGGGTGCTGTTGAGGTGTACCTGGTGCACGCCCTGATTGAGCAACCAGGCTTCGAGGTCGTGAATCAAGGCCTGCCCGGCGCCGCGACGAAACCATTCCGGCTGCACGTAGCAGAAGGCGATTCTGCCGCTGATCGCCGCCATGGCCACGCCGATCGGTTTGTCCTGAAGCAGGGCAATGCTCAGGTAAAACCGTTGGTCGGTAAGCCAGGTGTGGATATGTTCGGCGGTTTTGTTGTGGGTCCAGGCGGCGACGATTTTCGCGTCGTTGCGGTGGTCGAGTGCGCAACCGATACGGATCGAGCGATCAACGATGCGGCTGATGATTCCGGCGTCGGCAGGCGTTGCGTTGCAGATGTGCAGGGCTGTTTCCATGGCGCTGTTACCTCAATCCATTGAGTCAAAGCTGCCGGGAAGATAGCCCCGAGGGCGGCTGGATGGCTAATGGAGAGAAGTTACATTTGATGTGCTACACAGATCCCGTGTAGGAGCAAAGCTTGCTCGCGAAAGCGGTGTGTCAGGCAACGACGTTGTTGAATGACATGCCGCTTTCGCGAGCAAGCTTGGCTCCTACAGGGGTTGTGGTGTCAGACCGTTTGCAGCGGCATCGTCAGTTCAACCCGCAACCCGTCCGGCCGGCTGTCGAAATGCAACGTGCAAGCACAGCGCTGAACAATCGCCTGAACAATCGCCAACCCCAGCCCGCAACCGGTGCTCTGGCCGTTGCGCCAGAAGCGCTGGGTCAGGTGCTGCAGATCATCTTCGGCAATCCCCGGTCCATGGTCGCGGACCACGAAACGCACGCGGTTGCCGGTGGTTTCCAGGCTCAGTTCCACCGCACCGTCGCTCGGGGTATGGCGCAGGGCGTTGTCCAGCAGGTTGCGCAGCGCGGCAATCGACAGCACCGCGGGCATTTGCACCGGGGCGGCCGAGCACTTCGCCGGCGCTTGAAACTTGATGCGCTGGCGATCACCGCTGGCGGCGTCCTGAATCGCCAGTTTCGCCACCTGCTCGGCGCTGCATTGCACGCCGTCATCGAATGACAAACTGCCCTCGACCCGCGCCAGCAACAGCAATTGTTCAAGGGTGCGGTGCAGGCGATCGGCCCCCTCCTCGGCCCGGGCCAGGGATTGATCCCGCGCCGCGCCGTCGGTCATGCGCGCCACTTGCAGGTGGGTCTTGATCGCGGTCAACGGGCTGCGCAGTTCATGGGCGGCGTCGCCGGTCAGGCGACGTTCGCGCTCGATGGTGCGGCCGATGCGCTGGAACAGTTGATTCTGAGTATCGAGCAACGGCTGCAACTCGCTGGGCAACGGTTGGATCTGCAACGGTTCGAGGGAATCGGCGCTGCGGCGCATCAAGGCATCGCGCATGCGATTGAGCGGCGCCAGCCCCTGGCCGATGCCCAGCCAGAGCAGGCACAGGCAACCGAGCAACGCCACACCGACTGGCACCGAAGCGGCCAGCAGGATCGACATGTTCAGGGCTTCGCGCTCGATCTGCCGGTCCGCCGTGGTGATGCGCAAATCACCGCGTGCCAGGGTGAAACTGCGCCACGGCGCGCCATCGATCATCTGGTCGTGGAAGCCCATTTTCTCGGCTTCCAGTTTCTGTTGCGGGTCGGTGTGGCTGCGGGCAAGGATTTCACCGCGCAGCGAGCTGACCTGACAGGCCATGCCACCGGGGACGTTCAATTGTTCGGCACTGAAATGCGTGCCCTCGCCCTTGGTCGGCAGCGCCGGCAATTGCTCCATCAGCCCGGCAACCATCCGCGCCGAGGCCACCAGGCGCTGGTCGAGGGAAAACATCATCTGGTTACGCAGGTCGCTGAGCATCCAGGCCGCCGCCAGCGCCCAGATCAGCGCAAACGCGGCGCCGAGGGTCAGGCTCAGGCGCAAACGCAGGCTCATCACTTCGATTGATCTCCGCCATCGGCTGGCCCGAGGCGATAGCCCAGGCCGCGCACCGTTTCGACGATGCCATTGCCGAGTTTACGCCGCAGGTGATGGATATGAACGTTGAGCGCATTGCTTTCCAGCTCATCGTTGAAGCCGTAGACGCTGTCTTTCAATTGCTCGGTGGACAACACGCGGCCACGGTTGTGTAGCAAGGCTTGCAGCAGCGATTGCTCGCGCCGCGACAAGTCCACCGGCTGGCCGGCGAGCAGGGTTTCGCGGCTGCTCGGGTCGTAGGTCAGCGCACCGTGCTCGATCAGGTTGACGCTGCGCCCGGCCACCCGCCGCAACAAAGTGTGCAGGCGCGCGGCGAGTTCACGCAGGTCGAAGGGTTTGAGCAGGTAATCGTCGGCGCCGGCCTGCAAACCATCGACGCGGTCGGTGACCGAGTCCCGCGCCGTCAGGATCAGCACCGGAATTTCCAGGCCACCATTGCGCAATTGTTGAAGCAACTTGAGGCCATCTTCGTCCGGCAGGCCGAGGTCGAGCACCATGACGTCAAACTCGGCGACCTTGAGCATCGCCCGCGCCGACGATGCGGTGGCGACATGTTCCACGGTCAGGCCCTGGGCGGTGAGGCCGGCGACGATACCGCTGGCGATCAGCTCATCGTCTTCACAAACCAGTACGTGCATGGGAGCTCCATCAGCCAAAAAAGGCGAGTCAAACAGAGAAGGATTAAGCCGCAATTATGGCAGGGCCACAACCGATCGGAATGGAGGGAGGCCAGCGACGCCGCAGCGGTATAGGACGCTATAGCCCCGAACAGCGTTATTCAACAGGGCGTTATTTAAACAATCAAACTTCCAGAAGAAACAATCTTCAATACTTTGCAACTATACAGCGCCCCGACCCACTCACTAACCTGCCCACCCATCGCACTGACAACCACACCTTATTTAAAAGATATTTTTATATGCCCGCACTTAGCAGCTTTGTTGCCGTCGATTGGCGCTCCGGCCCCGACCAGATCTATTTCTTCTTTAAGGAAACCAACACTTATTCACGTTTCAGCATCGCTGACAATCGGGTGCCTTCGGGTTATCCTCGGCCCGTTCCGTCCCACTGGGATACCTTTAACAACGCACAAGATCTTCGCTTCGGATTCAGCACTACGGGAATAAGCCCTGCGCAACCATTCGGGTTTGATTCAGATATCTTATGGCTGTTCTATAAAGAAGACGGCGTTCCCATGGTCTGCAAATATGATCAGGATACGGACAGCGTCAATGGCACCTACCGACTGGTGGACTCCATCTGGTATCAACTGCTGCCCTTTTTCGACAACATCGTTGCAGGTACATGGTGGCAAAGATCACCGCAGCCTCGCTTATTTCGTTTCCTGATGAATAACGGGCACTTCCTGTCCCTTAACCTCGCTATCAATAAACTGAACCAAGAACCCATCACCCATAAAACCTGGCCGGGACTGGAGCCGTACAAGGACCGAATCATCACAGCCGCACAAAATGACCGGACATTCGCCCACAGTTACTTCTATATTTTTCTGAACGATAACGAGTACCTGAGATACGACGTCCAAGGCAACAGATTGGACGCCGGTCCCATTGCCGTGGATGACGTCTCCTGGCCCGGGTTATTGCGCAACTGAACACGTCACTTCAATTTGAAAGGAATCAATAAATGCCAGTGCTTAAAAACGTGGTTGCCGTCGATTGGCGCGCCGGGATGGACCGCTGTTATTTCTTTTTCAAGGACAGCCACACATATTCCCGTTTTGATATCGGTGATAACAAAGTTGCGCAAGGCTACCCCGCCAACGTCAGTGCCAGCAACTGGGATGACTTCCATTCCCATGTCAAGAACCTGCGCTTTGGATTCACCACCACCGGGATACACCCCACTCGCTCGGGAATCAACGGCGTAGATTCAGATATCTTATGGCTCTTCTATTATGAAGAGGGTTTGCCCATGGTCTGCCAATACGATCAGGACACTGACAAAGTACACAGTCTTGCCCGCTTGGAGGATTCACCGTGGAATTCCCTGAGTCCTTACTTCAGTCGCATTGTCGCTGGCACCTGGTGGCAAAATTACCGTGATGTGCAACTGTTCCGGTTTTTATTGAATGACGCAAAGGCGCTCTCCCTTGATCTGCGCACAAACAAACTGACCCTGGAAGCCATTACACACACCACGTGGCCCGGCCTGGAAAACTATAAACATCGCATCATTACCGCTGTACAAAATGATCGAACCTGGGCAGACAGCTATTACTACATCTTTCTGACTGATAACGAATACATCCGATACAACATCCCGAAGAACAAGGCTGAATCAGGCCCGATCAGAGTGGATGACGTAAGCTGGCCCGGATTGTTGCGAGACGGAAATGGTTGAGGGTGCAGAATACGATAAATATGTAACGCACCCCGCCCTGCTTTGCTCAATACCCTGTGTGGACGTTCAATCAACTCACTCACACAGGTATTGACCATGCAAGCCTACCCCGACGATTTAACCGCCCTGTTCAACCTGCTCAACAACGTGACCGCCCTGATCGCCGACTTGAACATCCATCAGGAAAACGCCCGCAAAAAGGGACTGGAACTCTACAACCTCGGCAGTTTCAGGGCGTCGGAGCCCTACCTGACCATCGCGGCCGCCGCCGGTGAACGGGCCTCGCAATATGCCTTGGGCGAAGTGCTCAGGCGCCGTGAAGGCAGCGTCACCGAGGACGCTAAAAAGTGGTACCGACTGGCTGCCGCCCAAGGCGATGTCTACGCCTTGTTACGGCTCGGCGACAGCGACTCGCTGGACACGGCGCGGCAACTCCTGACGCCCCGTATCGAACAGGGTGATGGTGAAGCCATGCTGCAGATGTACGAGCTGACCCGGGAGATCAAGTGGCTGAAAAAATCGGCCAACACCCGATTCCCGGAGGCCATGTACATCCTGGCGTTGGCGTACGACCGGGATAACAGCCTCGTCCCCCAGGGCCAGGATGCCGACACCCTGATTGATGTGTGGCTGCGAAGGGCCGCCCTGGCCAATCTGCCCCTGGCAATGAACTGGTACAGCAATCGCCCGGAGGTGACCCGGTTCCCATCGCTAAGGCGTGAATGGCTGGAAAAGACCGCCAATGCGGGTGATCTCTACGGCATGCTCAAATATGGCTTCGCCGTCGGCCACGGTGAAAGCGGACGCGACCCGGAATACGGCTACGCTAAAAACTATCCCTTCAGCTATATGCTGATCTGGCTGGTGGTAGACGCCGCCAAGGAGTATCAACTTCACAACAGCGCCACTACGTTCCTGACAGAACTGGCCAAGGACATGAGCCAGGAACAAATTGACCAGGCCGTGGGTTTTGCCCACAGCTGGAAGAGCACCCATCCCCCCATGTCGGAGAACCGCCTGACCTATCACGGCGCCTGACCCGTGCCATGACGTTGTGACCCGATCTCGTTGCCGGGCTGGCCCGCCCGGCAACCTTCTATTAATCACCGGTTAATCGCCGCCCACCATTGTGCTTCTCACTTGCACCGGGACAAGGCTTAACCCATGCGTCGATTGTTTTTCCTCTTTGCTCTCTTGATCTCGGGTCTGGCCCAGGCCGGGACCAATCCGTTTGAAACCAAACCCGACTTTCTCCCCGTCGAGCAGGCCTTCATCTTCACCTCCGAACGTCTTGAAAGCGGCGAAACCCAGCTGTTCTGGCAGATTGCCGACGGTTATTACCTGTATCAGAAACGCCTGAAACTCGATGGCCTGGCCCCGCAGCAGATGCCGGTGTTGCCCGAGGGCGAGTCCCACAGCGATGAGTTCTTCGGTGAACAACCGGTGTATCGCCAGGGCCTGGAACTGAAGATCCCGGCCGGTGCCACCGGTCAGATCAAAGTCGGGTTCCAGGGCTGTGCCGATGCCGGCCTGTGTTATCCGCCGCAGACCCAAGTGGTCGATCTGGGTGGCGTGGTGGCAACAGCGATTGCCAACGAAGCCCCGGACCAGGCCCTGGCCAGCAACCTGCAACAGCGGGCGCTGGGCTGGAGTTTGCTGGTGTTCTTTGGTCTGGGCCTGTTGCTGGCGTTCACCCCTTGTACGCTGCCGATGCTGCCGATCCTTGCGGGTTTGATCGTTGGCAGTGGCGCCACGCCCAAACGCGGTTTCGCCCTGGCCAGCAGTTATGTGATCTGCATGGCGCTGGTTTACGCGGCGATGGGGGTGCTGGCGTCGTTGCTCGGCGCGAACCTTCAGGCGCTGCTGCAAAACCCGTGGCTCTTGGGCAGCTTCGCCGCAGTGTTTGTGTTGCTGGCGCTGCCGATGTTCGGCTTCTTCGAGCTGCAATTGCCGGTGGCGTTGCGCGATCGCCTGGAAAATGTCTCGCGCAATCAGCGCGGTGGCAGTCTGATCGGCGCCGGTGTGCTCGGGGCCTTGTCCGGTCTGTTGGTCGGCCCGTGCATGACCGCGCCTCTGGCCGGCGCCCTGCTTTACATCGCCCAGAGCGGCAACGCGGTGCATGGCGGGCTGATTCTGTTCGCCATGGGCATCGGCATGGGGATTCCGCTGTTGCTGCTGGTGACCGTTGGCAACCGTTTCCTGCCCAAGCCCGGCGCCTGGATGAACTTGCTCAAGGGCGTGTTCGGTTTCCTGTTCCTGGCCACTGCGCTGCTGATGTTGCGCCCGGTGCTGGATCAATCGTTGTGGGTCGGCTTGTGCGGCGCCTTGCTGTTGATCGCTGCTTATAGCGCCTGGAAGCAATCCGAAGGGTTTGGTCGAGTGGCCCAAGTGTTCGGCGCCAGTTCGTTGTTGCTGGGGGTGTGGGGCAGTCTGTTGATGGTCGGTGCGGCGGGTGGCAGTGATGATCTGTTCAAGCCGTTGCAGGTGTATAGCGCTGCACGGGCAGACGGCGCCCCGGTCGGCCACGACGCTTTCACGACGATTAAAGATCCCGCCGCGTTGCAACGGGAACTCGACGCCGCCCAGGCCCAGGGTCAATGGGTGCTGCTGGACTACTACGCCGACTGGTGCGTGGCGTGCAAAGTCATGGAAAAACAGGTTTTCGCCAAACCCCAGGTATTGGACGCGCTGAAAGATGTGCGCTTGCTACGGCTGGACGTCACCGCCGACAATGCCGCCAGCCGCGAGCTGCTCGGCCGCTATAAAGTGCCGGGGCCGCCCAGCCTGTTGTGGATCGGTGCCGATGGCAGCGAGCGCCGCAGCCAGCGCATCACCGGCGAGGTGGATGCCGAGACTTTCCTGCAACGCTGGAACACTACCCGAGAAGCCCGTTAATGCTGACCTTTACCCTCGGCACCTTTGCCATCGCGCTTAACCACCTGCTGCTGATCAGTGCCCTGGCGCTGGCGACCTTTGTCGGCTGGCGGGTGGCCAAGCGTGGCGGCGACAACCCCGAGTCGGTGCTGTTCAGCCTGTTCCTGCTGGGCATGCTGGCGGCGCGGGTCAGTTTCGTGGCGGTCTACTGGACCCACTATCGCAACGATCCATGGCAGATCATCGACCTGCGCGACGGCGGTTTCCTCGCCTGGCCCGGGGTGATCGTGCTGGTGCTGGCGGCGTTGTATCGCGGCTGGCGCCGGCCGGGATTGCGGCGGCCATTGGGGTTCGGCGTCGGCAGCGGTTTGCTGTTCTGGCTGCTGGCGACCTTCTCCCTGAGCCTTTACGAACAAGGCACGCGCCTGCCGGAGATCACGCTGCGTAATGCCGCTGGGGAAACCGTGCAACTGACCGACTATCAGGGCGGCCCGCTGGTGATCAACCTCTGGGCCACCTGGTGCCCGCCATGCCGCCGGGAAATGCCGGTGCTGGAAAAGGCCCAGCAACAACGCCCGGACCTGACCTTCCTGTTCGTCAATCAGGCCGAAAGCATGCAAAGCGTCAGCACCTTCCTGGAAACCCAGGGCCTGAGCCTGTCCAACGTGCTGTTCGACGGCAGTGGCCGCCTGGGCCAGGCCGTCGGGTCCATGGCCTTGCCGACTACGCTGTTCTATAGCAACGACGGTCGCCTGCTGGGCAGCCACCTGGGCGAATTGTCGGAAGCCAGCCTGGCCCGCGCCCTGGAAAACTTCGACGCCCCCACTCCCGCCACAAGGAAATTGCCATGCCCCGCCTCCGCCACTTGCTGACCCTGACCCTGGGCGCAGCCCTGCTGCACCTGCCGTCGGCGCAGGCTGTTGAAGAACTGCCCGAGGCGATCAAGAAGATCGAAGCCAAAGGCGCGAAAATCGTCGGCCAGTTCGATGCCCCCGACGGCTTGCGCGGTTATGCGGCGCAATACCAGAACCGTGGCATGGCGCTGTACCTGACCCCGGATGGCAAGCACGTGTTGCTCGGCAACCTGTACGACGCCGACGGCAATGACCTGAGCAGCGCACCGTTGCAGAAACTGGTCTACGCGCCAATGTCCAAGGAAGTCTGGGGCAAGATGGAAGCGAGCAACTGGATCGGCGACGGCAACAAGGACGCCCCGCGCGTCGTCTACCTGTTCAGCGACCCGAACTGCCCTTACTGCAACTTGTTCTGGGAACAGGCGCGGCCGTGGGTCAAGTCCGGCAAAGTGCAGCTGCGGCACATCATGGTCGGCATCATCCGCGAAGACAGCCCGGGCAAATCCGCCGCACTGCTGGCGGCCAAGGACCCGAGCAAAGCCCTGGCAGAACACGAAAAGGCCGGCAAGGAAAGCGCGCTCAAAGCCCTGAAAGACGTGCCCCCGGCGATCCAGGCAAAACTGGCAGCCAACATGCAGTTGATGGAAGACCTGGAGTTGCAGGCCACCCCGGCGATTTTCTACATGGACGACAAGGGCGAGTTGCAGCAACAGCAAGGCGCGCCGTCGCCGGACAAGTTGTTGAAGATCCTGGGGCCGAAGTAATCCCCACCGACGCCTTCGCGGGCAAGCCTCGCTCCTACGGGTTTTGCGTCGGCCGCATATGTTGATCGTTCCCACGCTCTGCGTGGGAATGCATCCTCTGACGCTCTGCGTCACGCCTGCGAAGGGACGCGGAGCGTCCCGGGCGGCATTCCCACGCAGAGCGTGGGAACGATCTTGATCAGCGCTGCGCCAAAAACTTCAACAAAGTCTCGGTGACAAACCCGGCATTCTCCAGATTGGAGATATGCCCCGCCTCCGGCACCAGCACACACGGGCAGCCAATCAACTCAGCCATCTCTCTGGCTTCCGATGGCGGCCGCGGCTTGTCCTGATCGCCGCACATCACCAACGTGGTTTCAGCATCCAGTTCCACCAGACGCGGCAACAAATCATCCCGGCCAAAGGTAATGCGCCCCATCGGCACAATGCTCTCGCGCAAACGCTCCGCCGGCAGCGCCGCCAGGGATGCGCGGAAATCCTGATACAGCGCCGACTGCGGATCGATGCCCGGACGGAAGAAAATCGGCACCACGATATCCAGCAACTGCGGCGCGATCACGCCGCTGTCTTCGATCTGTTTGAACAGCGAAAAATAGTACTGGCGCGTCGGCTCGGGCTCGACACCGACGTAAGTGTCCATCAGCACCAGGCCGTTGAGCCGCTCGGGTGCCGACAGCGCCAGGCGTACGCCCCACATGCCGCCGACCGACAACCCGACCAGGGTGACGCGATCGATGTCCAGATGGTCGAGCAATGCCAAGGCCTGGCGCGCGATGTCATCCAGCGAGGTCGTGCCTTCGGGGAGTTTTCCGGATTGACCGTGGCCCCAGAGGTCCAGGGCGATCACCCGGTACTGCCGGGACAACGCGGCAATCTGCGGCGCCCACATGGCCTGGTCCCACAGATAGCTGCCCGCCAGCAGCACGGCGGGGCCAGTGCCTTGGTCGGTGTAGTGCAGGGGTTGTCCGTCTATTGTTGCGAAGGGCATCAGCTGTCTCCTCACCAAAATGGAGGGGGAAGACTGGGCCGCTGTGGCTTGGCAGTCAACCTTGGGGTGTCTGGGCTGACGCCTTCGCGGGCAAGCCTCGCTCCTACAGGTATGTGTCGATCACAAGGGTTGTGATCACTCGATACCTGTAGGAGCAAGGCTTGCCCGCGAAGAGGCCATAACAGACGCTAGAGAATCAAAGCCCCTCCAACTCCGCCATCAGGTCATTCAACCGATCCACCTTCTCCTCGGTGATGTCACTCGCCGCCAACCCTTCGATGTACTCGGCCAATTCCTCCACCGAACTGCACTCGAACATCGCCCGCAGCGGCACGTTGCGTTGCAGGGCTTTTTGCACCCGCGAGGCAATCTGGGTCGCCAGCAGCGAATGGCCGCCCAGTTCGAAGAAGTTGTCGCGCACGCCGACCTGCTCGACCTTCAGCACCTCAGCCCAGATGTCAGCCAGGGTCTGCTCCAGTTCATTGCGCGGCGCCAGATAGTCCTGGCTCTGCAACTGACCGATCTCCAACGCCGGCAAGGCCTTGCGATCCAGTTTGCCGTTGGCATTGAGCGGCAGTTTGTCCAGCCACAACCAGTGCAGCGGCACCATGTATTCCGGCAGCTCGGTGCGCAGGCGTTGCTTGATGCGTTCCAGGCGTTCGCTCGGGTTGAGCGCCGAATCCGCCGCCACCAGATAGCCGACCAGATGCTTACCGTTGACGCCTTCCTGCACACCGACCGCCCCGTCGCGGACTTCCGGTTGCTCATGCAGACGCGCTTCGATTTCCCCCAACTCGATGCGGTAACCGCGAATTTTCACTTGATGGTCGATGCGTCCCACGTATTCCAGTACGCCATCGCTACGCCGACGGGCCAGGTCGCCGGTGCGATACAAACGGTCCCCGGGTTCGCCAAACGGGTTCGGCACAAACACCTGGGCGGTGCGCAGCGGGTCGCTGACATAACCACGACCGACACCCGTGCCGGCAACACACAACTCCCCCACCGCGCCCAACGGCACCAGTTCCAGCGCGCCATCGAGCAGGTACAAACGGTTGTTGTCGGTCGGCGTGCCAATCGGCAAATAGCTGCCGCGAGTCGAGGCCATGTCGACGCGGAAGAACGCCACGTCATCGGAACATTCCGCCGGGCCATAGGCGTTGACCAGCCCGATGTCCGGGTAGCGCAACAGCCATTGGTGCGCCAGTTCCGGCGGCATCGCTTCACCGGTCGGCAACATCCAGCGCAGACCGTCGAGGCTCATGCGCTCCTGGGCGAGCATGCCCTGGATCAGCGACGGCACGCTTTCCAGCACGGTGATGCCCTGGCTCTGGACGTGGGCCAGCAAACCTTGCGGATCGTGGGCGATGGTGTTCGGCACGATGTCCACCCGCGCCCCGAACAGCGGCGCGGCGAGGAACTGCCAGACCGAAATATCGAAGCTTTGCGACGCGGTTTGCGCGATCACATCGGCGGTGCTGAGGTTCAGGTACGGCACTTTGCTCAACTGGTTATTCAGCATGCCGCGCTGTTCGACCATCACGCCTTTCGGCAACCCGGTGGAGCCCGAGGTGTAGATCACGTAGGCGAGGTTATCCGGGGCGCTGTAGATGCCCGGGTTTTGCACCGACACATCGCCTCGCTTGCACCTCTTCCCAGACCAGCAACTTCGGCCGATTGGCACACCCAAACTCTTCCAGCAATGCCACCGCTTGCTCACGGCAAGCCTGGGTGCAAACCAGCAACGGCGTGCGGCTCAGGTCGATGATGCGGCTCAGGCGCTGACTCGGCAGACCCGGGTCCAGCGGCAGGTAACCGGCACCCGCCTTGAAGCTGCCGATGATCATGCCGAGCAGATCGAGATTACGTTCCGCCAGCAACGCCACCGGTTGATCCAGCCCGACACCCGCTGCGATCAACGCATGACCGAGGCGGTTACTGCGCTGATTCAACTCGACATAACTGTGCAAGCGGTCGAGGCAACTGGCAGCGATGCGCTGCGGATGCTGGGCGACCTGGGCTTCGAACAGCTCGACGTAGCTTTTCTCCAACGGGTAGTCGTGTTCGCTCTGGTTGCAGCCATGGACCAGGAAGTCCTGTTCCTCGGCGCCCAGCAGCGGCAAGTCGGCCATGTCGCCATGGAAGCCTTCGACCAACGCCAGCAACAGTCGCTTGAACTCACCGAGCATGCGCTCGACCGTGGTTTCGTCGAAATAACGCTGGTCGTAGGACAGGTGCAAGCCGAGGTCATCCCCCGGATAGCACACCGCCGTCAGCGGGAAGTTGGTGTGGGTGCGGCCCGAATCCGAGGTGGCATTGAGGCTTTGCGCACGGTCCAGCACCGAGACTTCCACCGGGGCGTTTTCGAACACGAACAGGCTGTCGAACAGCGGCTGGCCTTTGGGCAATTCGCTGTTTTCCTGGATCGTCACCAGCGGCAGGTATTCGTACTCGCGCAGTTGCATGTTGCTGTCGAGCAAGCCGCTGAGCCATTGGCGCACGCTGACACGCTGATTGTCTTGCGGCATCTTCACCCGCAGCGCGATGCTGTTGATGAACAGCCCGACGGCGCGTTGCATCTGCGGCATGTCCACCGGACGCCCGGCCACCGTGACGCCGAACAACACGTCGCGATCACCGCTCAAGCGCCGCAGCACCAGGGCCCACGCCGCTTGGGCGAAGGTGTTGATGGTCAGTTGATGGGCCTGGGCCAGTTCACGCAGTTGCGCACCGTCGCGGGCATCGAGCCGGGTGTAGCGGTCGCCGACGACCATGCCGCCGCTGTCGCCCGCATGTTCACGCAGGAACGGACGGTCGCTCGGGATCGGCGTGGTGCGCTCGAAGCCTTGCAGGTTGGTTTTCCACCACTGCCGCGCCTCGGCCAGGCTCTGGCGTTGCAGCCAGCCGATGTAGTCGCGATAGCGCGGCGGCACGGCCAGTTGCGCGTCCCGGCCTTCGCCCAGAGCCATGTAGATTTCAAAGAAATCGTTCATCAGCAGCGAGCGGCACCAAGCATCGATCAGGATGTGGTGGTTGCTCATCATGAACCAGTAGCGCGCCGCGCCGACCTTGATCAGGCGCAGATGGAACGGTGCCTGGTTGAGCAGATCGAACCCGGCTTCACGCTCGGTTTTCAGCAGTGTTTGCAGCTTCGGTTCTTGCTCGGTTTCGGCGATAGCAGTCCAGTCGAGGTACTCGATCGGCGTGCTGCCCGGTTTGTGGATAACCTGCAACATGTCTTCGCCGACGTTCCAGCAGAACGACGCACGCAGGGCTTCATGACGGGCGATCACCGCTTGCCAGGCCTGGGCGAAACGCTCGGGGTCGAGTTCGCTGTTGATGCGGTAGCGGTCCTGCATGTAGTAGAGGCCGGTGCCCGGTTCCAGCAAGGTGTGCAGCAACATGCCTTCCTGCATCGGGGTCAGCGGGTAGACGTCTTCGATCACGGCCGCCGGGATCGGCAGCGCGTCGAGTTGCGGCTGAGTGAGCTTGGCCAACGGGAAGTCCGAAGGTGTCAGGCCTCCAGCGTCGTCTTGCAGGCAGTGCTCGATCAGGCTTTGCAGCTCGCCCAGGTAGGCGTCCGCCAAGTCGCTGATGGTCTGCGGGTCGTGGCGTTCGGCGCTGAAGGTCCAGCGCAGCACCAGTTCGCCGCCGTAGACCTGACTGTCGACGCTCAGCTCATTCGGCAGCGGCGCATGGGGATCGTGGGCCGCACCGACCGGTTCATCGAGGGGCCGGAACAACGCGTCCGCGCCGAAGCTCTGGTCGAACTGGCCGAGGTAGTTGAAGGTGATCGGCGCCGCCGGCAGTGCGGCCATGGTCTGGCGGCACAGGTCGTCGGCGAGGTAGCGCAGCACGCCATAACCCAAACCTTTGTGGGGCACGGCGCGCAGTTGCTCCTTGATCGCTTTGATCGAGGCGCCCTGCTCCGCCGCTGGCACCAGACGCAGCGGATAAGCGCTGGTGAACCAACCCACGGTGCGGGTCAGGTCGATCTCGTCGAACAGGGTTTCGCGGCCGTGGCCTTCGAGTTGAATCAACGCCGATGCGTGACCGCTCCAGCGGCACATCACCCGAGCCAACGCGGTCAGCAGCAGGTCGTTGACCTGGGTGCGATACGCGCTCGGCGCCTGTTGCAGCAATTGCCGGGTGCACTCGGCATCCAGGCGTACGCTGACGGTTTGCGCATGCCGATTCTGCTGCCCGCCCTGAGGGCGATCACACGGCAGCTCGGCACTTGGCCCGGCCAGTTGCGACTGCCACCAGCTCAGCTCTTCGCGCAGGGATTCGCTGCCGGCGTAGGACTGCAAGCGTGCGCTCCAGTCCTTGAAGGCGCTGGTCTTGGCCGGCAACTTGACCGACTGCTCGGCGTCGAGTTGACGGTAGACCGTTTGCAGATCGTCCAGCAAAACCCGCCACGAAACACCGTCGACCACCAAGTGGTGAATGGCGATGAACAAGCGTTGCTGACCTTCCGGACCATCGACCAGCAAGGCACGGATCAGCGGCCCCTGTTCGAGGTCGAGGCTGCGCTGGGCATCGGCGAACAACGCCGGGCATTTGTCCATGGACGTGACGCGCACCTGCCACAACACCGGGGTGTCGTTGATCGCCTGGTGCTCGGCTTGCCACTGGCCATTCGGCCTCGGTGAAGCGCAGGCGCAAGGCGTCGTGCTGCTCGATCACCGCCAACAGCGCTTGCTCCAGGCGATGGGGTTCCAGGGCCAGGGTCGGTTCCAGCAGCAACGCCTGGTTCCAGTGCTGACGCTCAGGGATGTCGGTGTCGAAGAACCAGTGCTGGATCGGGGTCAAACCCGACTCGCCAACCAGCAAACCTTGCTCGGCGCTGACCTGCTCGGTACGGTTCGCCACGGCGGCGAGGGTCTGCACGGTCTGGTGCTGGAACAGGTCGCGCGGGCTGAAGTGAATGCCCTGCTGCCGTGCGCGGCTGACCACCTGGATCGACAGAATCGAGTCGCCGCCCAGTTCGAAGAAGTTGTCGTTGAGGCCGACCTGCGCCACGTTCAGCACGTCGCACCAGATCCCGGCCAGGGTCAGCTCCAGTTCGTTGCTCGGCGCCACGTAGTGCTGGCGGTTCAACTCCGGGTCCGGCGCCGGCAGTGCGCGACGGTCGAGCTTGCCGTTGGCGGTCAGCGGCATGCTGGCCAGCAGGATCAGGTGCGTCGGCACCATGTAGTCCGGCAGTTGCGATTTGAGGTGGGCTTTCAGGGCTTCGCGCAGGGCGGCTTGTTGCACTTCGTCCTGTTCGGCCACTTCAGTCACCAGATAGCCGACCAGTTGTTTGCCGCTCGGCGCATCCAGCGCCAGGACCACGGCTTCACGGATGGATTCGTGCTCCAAGAGGCGGGTTTCAATCTCGCCCAGCTCGATGCGGAAACCACGGATTTTCACCTGATGGTCGATACGGCCGAGGTACTCGACCAAACCGTCGGCACGCTGGCGCACCAGGTCGCCGGTGCGATAGATGCGCCCGCCATGGTCGGCAAACGGATCCGCAACAAAACGCTCCGCCGTCATCCCCGCCCGTTCGTGATAACCCTGGGCCAGGCCGGCACCGCCGACGTACAACTCGCCGGTCGCGCCTTGGGGCACCAAGGCCAGGTCGGCGTCGAGGATGTACACCACACGGGCGCCGATCACGCTGCCAATCGGCACACTGCCCAGGCCTTCTTCCAACACTTGCGGGGCCAGACTGGCCAGCGGCATCACAACCGTTTCCGTCGGGCCGTAGGCGTTGAAGAACAGGCCCGGTTTGAACGCCGCGCGAATCCGCGACAGGTGTTCGCCCGTCAGGGCTTCACCGCCGGTGATGATCATGCGCACCGGCAGGGTTTCGCCCTGGGTCGCCAGCCATTGCGCCAACTGGCTGCCGTAGCTGGGGGTGAAGCCGAGGATGTTGATCCGGTGCTGGCGAATCAGGCTGCAAATTTCTTCCGCGTCCCATTGCCCTTGGGCACGCAACACCACTTGCGCACCACTCAACAGCGGCACCAGCAGACGCTCGGTGGCGGCATCGAAGTTGATCGAATAGAAGTGCAGTTCGCAGTCGTCGGGACGCATACCGAAACGCTCGATCACCGCTTGGCAGTGCATGGCGATTTCGCCGTGGGACACCACCACGCCTTTCGGTTTGCCGGTGGAGCCCGAGGTGTAGATCAGGTACGCCTGATGTTGCGGCAGGCTGATAAACGGCAGCTCGGTGGCCGGGTAATTGGCCAGTTCGGCGGCATCGTCTTCCAGGCACCAGCGGGCCACGGTCGCCGGCAATTCACCGAGGGCGTTGAACAGGGCGGTGTCACTGAGCAGCAGACCAATGCCGCTGTCTTCGATCATGTAATGCAGGCGATCGAGCGGGTATTCCGGGTCCAGCGGCACGTAGGCACCGCCGGCCTTGAGAATCGCCAGCAGGCCGACGACCATTTCCAGCGAGCGCTCCAGCGCCAGGCCCACCCGAACCTGCGGGCCGACACCCCGCTCACGCAGCACCCAGGCCAGGCGATTGGCGCGGCTGTCGAGTTCGGCGTAGCTCAGGGTTTGCCCGGCGAAGGTCAGGGCCGGCGCATCTTTACGCACCAGGGCTTGTTCGCTGAACAGGTGATGGATGCATTGGTCAAGGCGATGTTCGCCCGGTTCGATGCCGAGGCTGTCGAGCAGGTTTTGCTGTTCGGTGGTTTCGAGCAACGGCAGTTCGCTGAGGCGCTGATGCGGATCGGCGAGCAGCGCTTCCAGCAGATTGCGCCAATGCCCGGCCATCCGTGCGATGCGCGGTTCGTCGAACAGGTCGGTGCTGTACGTCAGGCAGCAACCCAGGCGATGGTCGAGGTCGGTGACTTCCAGGTTGAGGTCGAACTTGGTGGCGCGGGCATCGTTGGCCAGGTACTCGACGGTCATGCCGGCCAGGGTGCGGCTCTGCTGGAATTCCCAGCGCTGCACGTTGCACATCACCTGAAACAACGGGTTGTACGCGGCGCTACGCGGTGGTTGCAGGGCTTCCACCAGATGATCGAACGGCAGGTCTTGATGGGACTGGCCTTCGATCACCGTGTGGCGAACCTGCTCGAACAACTCGCCAACGGACATCTGCCCGTCGAGTTGGCAACGCAGCACTTGGGTGTTGAGAAATGCGCCGATCAGCCCTTCACTTTCCGGGCGAATACGGTTGGCCACTGGCGCACCGATACGCAGGTCGGTCTGGCCGCTGTAGCGGTAAAGCAGCACGGCCAGGGCGGCGGTCATGGTCATGAACAGGGTCAGGCCGTTTTGCGCGTTGAAGGCTCGAGCCCGGGCGGCGAGATCATCGCTCAGGTCGAAACGGAACAGTTCGCCCTGATGGCTTTGTACCGGTGGACGCGGACGGTCGGCGGGCAATTCCAGCAGCGGATGTTCGCGGCCCAGTTGCGCGGTCCAGTAGTCGAGCTGGCGTTGACGTTCGCCGGATTCCAGCCACTGGCGCTGCCAGACGCTGTAATCCAGGTACTGCACCGGCAGCGGTTGCAGCGGCGATTCGCGGTCATCGACGAAGGCCTCATAAAGTGCACTGAGTTCCCGGGCGAAGATGTCCATCGCCCAGCCTTCGGTGACGATGTGGTGCAAGGTCAGCACCAGGTAGTGTTCCTGCTCGGCGGTCTTGACCAGGCAGGCGCGCAGCAGCGGACCGGTTTCCAGATCGAACGGTTTGTGCGCTTCGTCATCGGCCAGGGTCTGAACCCGTTGCTCGCGCAGGTCGGCGTCCTGGGCCGAGAAATCTTTCCAGTCCATGCGCAGGCCAGTGTCAGCATGCACCTGTTGCCGGGCCACGCCATCGACGCTCGGGAACGTGGTACGCAGGGTTTCGTGGCGCATGATCAGCGCTTGCAGCGCCGCTTCGAACCGCCCGACATCCAGCACCCCGCGCAGCCGCGCCATGCCACCGACGTTGTAGGCCGGGCTGTCCGGCTCCATTTGCCAGAGGAACCACATCCGTTGTTGCGAATAGGACAACGGCACCGCTTGGCTGCGGTCGACTTTCTCGATCGGCGGCTGCTGGTTGGTTTTGCCGCTGGCCTGGACCAATTGGACCTGCTCGGCGAAGGCGCCCAGTTCGCTGTTTTCGAACAACGCCCGCAGGGGCAATTCGACGTCGCAGGCCTGGCGGGTGCGGGAGATGATTTGTGTCGCCAGCAGCGAATGACCGCCGAGGGCGAAGAAATCGTCGCGCAGACCGATTTGCTTCTGGCCCAGCACTTCACGCCAGATGCCGGCGATTTGTTGCTCCAGCGTGGTCACGGGTTCGACGTGTTCGCGCACTTGCCATTGCGGTTCCGGCAAGGCGCGGCGCTCGAGTTTGCCGCTCGGGCTCAAGGGCATTGCATCCAGGCGCATCAACTGCGCCGGGACCATGTAGTCCGGCAGCTCGGCGGCCAGCGCGGTTTTCAGGCGTTGGGTTTGAACATCAATGTCTTCGGCGGAATCGGTTGAGGTGTAGTAACCGATCAACTGGCCGCCAGCGGCCGTTTCGCGCACCAGTACCACGGCTTGGGCGACGCCGTCCTGGGCCAGCAGGCGCGCTTCGATTTCTTCCGGCTCCACCCGGAAGCCGCGCAGTTTGACCTGCTGATCGAGACGGCCGAGGTACTCGATCACGCCATCAGCGGTCCAGCGCGCACGGTCGCCGGTGCGGTACAGCCGCGCACCGTTCTCGCCCAATGGATCGACGACAAACCGTTCGGCAGTCAGGGACGGACGACCGAGGTAGCCACGGGCCAGGCCGATACCGCTGATACACAGTTCACCCGGCACACCGGCCGGCACGGGGTTGAGGTCGCTGTCGAGCACGCGGCAGATCACGTTGCCCAACGGCCGGCCAATCGGCGAACGCTCGCCATCGGCCGTGGTGCAATGCCAATGAGTGACGTTGATTGCGGTTTCGGTCGGGCCGTAGCGGTTGTGCAGTTGCACGGCGGGCAGTTGCTCCAGCACGCGGTTGCGCAGTTCGGCAGGCAAGGCTTCGCCACCGGAGAACACCCGGCGCAGGCGGGTGCATTCGGCGGTCAACGGTTCTTCGATAAACAGCGCCAACAGCGGTGGCACGAAGTGCAGCGTGGTCACGCCGTATTGCTGGACAAGCTGCGCAATGCGATGGGGATCGCGGTGCTCGCCGGGGCCGGCAATCAGCAAACGCGCACCGGTGATCAGCGGCCAGAAGCATTCCCACACCGACACGTCGAAACTGATCGGCGCTTTTTGCATCAGCACGTCGGTTGCGTCGAGGCGATAGGTGTTCTGCATCCATTGCAAACGTTCGGCGAGGGCGGCGTGGGTGTTGCCGACGCCTTTGGGCTGACCGGTGGAGCCCGAGGTGTAAATCACGTAGGCCAGGTTGTCGCCGTGCAGGTGCAAATCGGGTGCCTGGCTCGGCCAGTTCTCCAGGTGCAAGGCGTCCATCGCGATCACGCTGACACCGTCGGTGGCCGGCAAGCGCTCGAGCAATTCGGTCTGGGTCAGGAGCAATTCGACGCCACTGTCGCTGAGCATGTAGGCCAGGCGTTCGGCCGGGTAATCCGGGTCCAGCGGCACGTAGGCGCCGCCGGCCTTGATGATCGCCAGCAGGCCGATCAGCAATTGCGGCGAACGCTCGGCGGCGATGGCCACGCACACATCCGGGCCCACGCCTTTGTCGCGCAGGTAATGGGCGAGGCGGTTGGCCTGGGCGTGCAGTTCGGCGAAGTCCAGTTGGCCGCCGTCCCAGATCAGCGCGGTGCGTTCCGGGGTCAGGCGCAGTTGTTCATTGAGCAATTCCGGCAGCCATTGGCTTGCCGGTGTGCACGGGGCCACGCTCCACGAGGCTTGCTGCTCATGCTCTCCTGAGGTCAGCAAGTGCAGGTCACCAATGGCTTGTTGTGGACGTTCGCAAACGTCGCGCAGCAGGTTGGTGAAGTGCTCGGCCAGGCGCTCGATGGTCGCTGCATCGAACAGTTCGTCGGCGTAGTCGAAGGACAGGCTCAGGCGACCATTTCGGTCCTCCTCACTGTGCAGTTGCAGGTCGAACTTGGCCTCGCGGCTGTGCCACGGCAGTTCTTCGGCGAGCAACCCCGGCAGGCGGCGCAGGGCGCTCAAGTCGCGCTGTTGGTGGTTGAACATGACCTGGAACAAACCGGACTCGCGAGCATGGGGGAAGGCTTCCAGCAGTTGCTCGAACGGCAAATCCTGATGGGCTTGCGCACCCAACGCCGCTTGGCGGGTTTGTGCCAGCAGCTCTACGAACGGCAGACGCGAATCGACGTCGGCACGCAGCACTTGGGTGTTGATAAAGAAGCCGATCAGCCCCTGGGTTTCCAGGCGTGGACGGTTGGCGTTCGGCACGCCGATGCGGATATCGCGTTGGCCGCTGTAGCGGTGCAACAGGCTCTGGAATGCCGCGAGCAATAGCATGAACGAGGTGGATTCGTGGGCCTGGGCGGTCTGGCGAATGGCTTCGCTCAGGCTCACGCCCAACCGCACGGAGTGGCGGGCGGCGCTGTGAACGTGATGCGCGGAACGCGGATGGTCGGTGGCCAGACTCAGCACCGGATGCTCATCGCCCAGCTGGTTTTTCCAGTAGGCCAGTTGCCGCTCGCCCTCGCCTTGGGCCAGCCATTGACGCTGCCAGCCGCCGTAATCGGCGTACTGGGTCGGCAATGCCGCGAGCGTGGCTTTCTGGCCTTGGGACGCCGCCGCATACAGCCGCGAGAACTCGTCGATCAGCACGTTCAGCGACCAGCCGTCGGCGATGATGTGGTGCATCGTCACCAGCAGTTGATGGTCCTCGTCGTCGAGACGTACCAGGGTTACCCAGAGCAGCGGGCCCTTTTCCAGATCGAACTGGGTGCGGGCTTCGTCTTCACGGATTTGTTGCGCGCGGACTTCACGCTTATCGACGGGTAAATCACTGATGTCGATCAGTTGCAGGTTGAATTCACCGGCCGCATCGACCTGTTGCAGGGCCACGCCGTCACGTTCGAAGAAGCGCGTGCGCAGGGATTCGTGGCGTTCGATCAACTGTTGGAAACTGGCGCGCAACGCGTCTTCGTCCAGCTCGCCACGCAGACGCAGGGCACCGGGAATGTTGTAGGCGCTGCTCTGGGGGTCGAGTTGCCAAGTGATCCACAGACGGTTTTGTGCCAGGGATTGCGGCATCGCTTCAATGCGCGACAGCGCGGTGATCGTGCCTTGGGCAAGACCGCCGTCGTGTTGCTGTTGCGCCACAGCGGCGGCAAATGCGCCCAGCGTCGGCGCTTCGAACAGCAGGCGCAGGTTCAGCTCAAGACCGAGTTCTTCACGCAACCGCGCGACCACTTGGGTGGCGGCGATGGAGTTGCCGCCGAGCAGGAAGAAGTGATCGTCGGCGTTGACCTGTTTGACGCTGAGTTGCTCGCGCCAGATGTTGGCGATCAGGGTTTGCAGCTCGGTAGCGGATTGCTCAGCCAGGATGTTTTCGGCGTCTGCCGAGGGAAACAGCGCATAACTGTCGAGGCTGCCATCCGCCAGGCGATTGCGGCACGCCGAGCGCTGCAGTTTGCCGCTGGAGGTCTTGGGCAATGCGCCGGGGTTGAGCAACACCACCACGCTCGGCGCTTCCTGATACGCCTCGGCCACCGCTTGGCGGATGGCTTTGATCAGGGCGTCGGGTGGGAGGATTTTCTGCACGCTGCGGCTGATTTCCGCAGCGATACCGATGCCTTCCTGGCCGTCGATAGTGACCGCGAACGCCGCGACGCGCCCCTTGCGCACCACTTCCACTTCACGCTCGACGGTTTGCTCGATGTCCTGCGGATAGAGGTTGTGGCCGCGCACGATCAGCATGTCTTTCAGGCGCCCGGTGATGAAAAATTCACCGTCACGCTTGAAGCCCAGGTCACCGGTGCGCAGCCAGGTACGGCCGTCGTGCTGGACGAAGGTCTTGGCGCTGGCCTCGGGGTTGCGCCAGTAGCCGTGGGCGATGCTCGGCCCGCTGGCCCAGACTTCGCCGACGGTGTTGTCAGCCAGTTCGGTGAGCGCGAGCGGATCGACAATCAGCACCGCGTGATCCGGCTGGCTGATGCCGCAACTCATGATCGCCGCGCCCTCGCCCGCTTCGGCACGGTTTTGCGCCAAGGCCTGATCGTCGACCCGCAGGTTGCCAATCCCCTGGCCACGAGGGGTGCCGGCGACGAACAGCGTGGCTTCCGCCAGACCGTAAGACGCCATGAAACTGCCCGGGGTAAAACCGCACGGGGCGAACTTGTCGGCGAAGCGTTCCAGGGTGTCGAGGCGGATCGGCTCGGAGCCGGAATATGCCACGCGCCAGCCGCTCAGGTCGAGGCGTTCCAGGGCCGATGCGCTGACCCGTTCGCTGCACAGGCGATAGGCAAAATCCGGCCCACCGCTGATGGTGCCGCCGTATTCGCTGATCGCTTCGAGCCAGCGCAATGGTCGGCCGAGGAAGTAGGCCGGTGACATCAACACGCACGGCACACCGCTGAAAATCGGCTGCAACAGGCCGCCGATCAAGCCCATGTCGTGGTACAGCGGCAGCCAGCTGACGATCACGTCGTCCGGGTTCAGGTCGATGCCGAAGCCGTGACGGATCAGCAGTTCATTGGCCACCAGGTTGCCGTGGCTGACTTGCACGCCTTTGGGCAATGCGGTGGAGCCGGAGGTGTATTGCAGGAAGGCGATGTGGTCGTGTTCAAGGTTCGGCAACACCCAGCCTTCGGCCATCGATGGGTCGAGGGTATCGACACAGAGCAGCGGCGGCGCGCCTTCAATTTGCAGCAAGGCTTCTTGCAGGCCGGCGCTGGTCAGCAGCAGGCGCGGCTCGGCGTCGCTGATGATCGACAGCAATCGCTCCTGGTGATGACGCTTGGTCGATTCCGGCGGGTAGGCCGGCACGGCGATCACGCCCGCATACAGGCAACCAAAAAACGCCGCGACGTAGTCCGGGCCGCTGGGAAACAGCAGCACCGCGCGGTCGCCAAATTCAGTCTGGGCCTGCAACGCGCCGGCAATGGTCCGCGCGCGCTGATCCAGATCGCGATAACTGAGCACCACCGTTTGATCCGCGGTCTCGGCGAGAAAACGCAAAGCGACTCGGTCCGGCGTCAGGGCCGCGCGGCGCTGGAGGGCTTGGACCAGTGTGCTGGGGAGTTCGAACGCGTCGGTCATGAGGTTTCCTGCCTGAATTCGGCTTACAAGTTGGAATCGGTTTTCCTACGTCACGCTCATAAAAATGGCGTGCAGGGCGCGGTCTTCGCCGACCGCGCAAGGCTTGGGAATGCGGTTATGGCCGGAGCGTGTCCGGAACCATTCACCAATGAGAACGATTGATGTCTTGAAATAATTAGTCCGCAGACCTCAACCCCAACAGGGACGGACGCGACAGCGTGTCGCAGTTCGCACTCTGCACTTTCGCGGCGCATTAATTCTCTTTCTCAATTGACAATCATTATCATTCAACATAATTTGTCGCTCGATGTGTAGGACGGCTCCCCAACGCTTGTCGTCCCACAACCCTATTTGCAGCAAGGTGATTTCCATGACGGAACAAGTATCCACAAGCAGGTGCGATTCACCGCTACTTCAGGCCTTTGTCGACAACCGACTGATTCTGGTCAAAATTGCCGCCCGCATTACCGGCTGCCGCTCGCGAGCTGAGGACGTGGTGCAAGATGCGTTTTTCCGGCTGCAATCGGCGCCGCAGATCACGTCTTCGATCAAGGCCCAGCTCAGCTACCTGTTCCAGATCGTGCGCAACCTGGCGATCGACCACTACCGTAAACAGGCGCTGGAGCTGAAGTACTCCGGCCCTGAAGAAGAGGGTTTGAACGTGGTGATCCAGGGCGCTTCGCCGGAAACCTCGCACATCAACTTCTCCACCCTGGAGCACATCGCCGACGCGCTGACCGAGCTGCCGAGCCGCACGCGCTACGCGTTCGAGATGTACCGCTTGCACGGCGTGCCGCAAAAGGACATCGCCAAGGAACTCGGCGTCTCGCCGACCCTGGTGAACTTCATGATTCGCGACGCGCTGGTGCATTGCCGCAAAGTGTCGGGCAGTCGTGCGGATACGTTTGCCCGTCGTTGAGATCCGATATTTTCGTCGCCCCGTTCGCGGGCAAGCCTCGCTCCTACAGGTTTTGCGCCAACCGCACACCTGTAGGAGCGAGGCTTGCCCGCGAAGGCTGGCTCAAGACCGCAACGGATCTTGAGCCCTACGCCTCACGCCAATTTGCACCGATCAAAAAACCGCTCACGCCCCAACACCATCAACGCCGCGCGCTTGTGCGGGAAGTCGAATTCTTTCTCGCAGTGGAAACACTGGTTGTGCAGGTGCCCGATCATCTTTGCGTTGTCGGCGCGGGGTTCGGCGACGACTTTCTGCGTGCGCGGATCGTCGAGGAACAGGCAATGCACCAGCGCCGATAACCAGCTCGCCACCTTGTGCGGGCCGCGGTGCGCTTCTTCACCCACCAGCATGTGAATGCCGCGGTCGTAATCGCCGGCGTCGTAGAACGGCGCGATGCGATCTTCCTTGGCCCAGTAGGCTTCAAAGTACGCAAATGGCTGATCATCGAAACAACCGATCAGCGTCAGCGTGTGCGGATCGGCGTCGAGCTTGCTCAGGTATTCGCGATGTTTGTCGAGACTGCCCTCCTCCTGCCAGAAACTGGCCACCCGCGGGCTGTTCTGCCAGCGATTGAAACGCGGCAAATCCTGTTCGATTTCGACCGTGCGCAACGACACCCACGCACCCAGGCGCGCATCGAAACGTCGATAGACTTCGCCGCGCGGTTTGGCCCGGCGCAAGGGATGACGCTTGCCGCCGCTGCTGACCATCTGCTGCGGATAGCTACCCGTCAGCGATTCGCCGAGCCACGGCTGCGGCAACTGCCAGAACAGGGTGCGTTCGCAGCGGTACTCGCCCGCCGTTTCGGTCGGGATCAGCAAACCGCTGAACAGCGCTTCGGTGGGCGCCTCGTCCAGGCGCCAGGTCAGGCGCTGGCACGCCGGATCCCGGGCAAACAGCCAATAACAGGCGGCCCAGAAAGCTTGACCCGCTGGCAAGCCGAAGCGTTCGTCGACTTCGATGTGCAACGCGGGTTCACGACTCAGGCGCAAGCGGATCAGCGGCTGCCCTTCCAGGGTGAGGCTCAGGCGGCTTTCGGTTTCATCGGCTACAAGACTGCGCCCTGACGGCAAGGCCAGGGCAGTCAGGTCATTCAGATTGGACATGGGTCGGGCTCACAGTAATCGTCGACAGTTCAACGATGTGACGTGAGCCGGAGCGGGAAATTTAAGCGAACGCGTTAAATCCGCGACCTGCGGCAGGTTTTCAGGATTTTGGCACCGGCACCACGGCAATCTTGTACGGCTGGAAGATCTTCAGCATCTGGCCGTTATCGCGCAAGCCTTGCAGCAATTTGCTGAATGCCGGGCCACTGATCGGCGCGGCCGGGCTGAGCAGCGCGTAGTGGTGATAGACCTGATCGATGCGCTGGGACACCAGCAGTTGATCAGCGACTTGCTCGTTGCGCAGCAGGTAATCGCTCAGGTAAGAGCGCGTGACCAGAGCAATGTCGGCCCGGTCGCGCAAGACCATCAGCAGGTTGCTGTCATGGGAATAGGTCAGCGTGGCGTTGAAGTTCTGCGCGAGGAATTTCGGGTCGGCGTTAAAGTTGGCGAACTCATAGTGATAGCCGCTGAACAAGGCCAGGCGCTTGCCCGTGAGGTCGGCAAAATAGCTCTCGTGGCGCTCGGGTTTGCGCTGGGCGACAAAAATCTCGGCGTCTTCCAGGCCCATGTCGACGGTGGTGTGAGGAATCTCCTTCCAGCCCCAATCCGGGTTCTCGAAGATCGCCATGTCCACCCGACCTTGCTTGAAATCGCCGAAACGCCGGGGGATGGAGGTCGGCACCAGCACGAACTGGTAATCGGTTTGCAACTGGTTCAAGGCTTCCACCAATTGCGGCAGCAGGCCCGTGTCGGCGCCGGACTCCGGGCGCACGGTGTAAGGCGGGAAATGCGCAGCACCGACCCGCACCAGTTGTGCCGCCTGGGACGGCAACACCCATAGCACCGCTAATGCCGCCAGCAAGAGCCGCGACACCGTCCACATTGGCGAAGACATCAAAACAACCCACTCCCCAAATAAAATACGCATCAATGCATTCAAGCTAGGCGGTTTCGCCTACTTAGCCAGTTTATCGTCGAGATAGACGTCTCACGGCTTCTCTTCAAGCACCAGAATCAACGCCTCTTCGGCCAATTGCTCAAGGCTCATGCTGCCGCCGGCGCGAAACCAGGTGGTGGTCCAGGACAAGGCGCCCGTCAGGAACCGCCGGGTGATGAACACATCACCGCGGATAAAACCGGCTTCCTTGGCTTCCCCGAGCACCTGCAGCCAGATCGCTTCATAGATGTCCCGCAGCGCCAGCACCTGGACCTGGCCGTCTTCGGACAGCGAACGCCATTCGTAGACCAGCACCGCCATGGCTTCGCCGCTACCGCCCATGATCGACTGCAACTCGCAGCGGATCAGCGCCAGCACTCGCTCGCGCACGTTGCCGGCCTCGGCCAGGGCCGCTTGCATCAACGCGGTGTTGTAGCGAATGGTCTCTTCCATCACGGCGCGCAGGATCTCGTCCTTGCTTTTGAAGTGATGAAAAATACTGCCCGACTGAATGCCCACCGCGCCGGCCAGGTCGCGCACCGTGGTGCGTTCATAGCCTTTATTGCGGAACAGGTGAGCCGCCACTTGCAGCAGTTTGCCGCGGGCGCTGTCCGGGTCGGTCAATTGGCCGTTGTCGACCAATTCGCGCATCACCCCGAGGGCTTTTTGCTCGTCCACCCGTTATCTCCTACAGTCGTTCAGTCAAATGCGCCCTTCGCCGCTAAAACAGCGGGGTTGCGCGGGCAATTTAAGCTGGCCGGGACGACCAAGCAAGCGCTTGGGCCGAAGATATTTCAGGCGTTTACAAACCAAGCGCTTGCTTGGTAGTCTCGGAGCACTTCTGTCGGAGCTGAGCATGGAGTCGACTGTGCCAAAAACAATCCGCATCGGTTGCGCCAGTGCCTTCTGGGGCGACACCTGCACCGCCGCTGCGCAACTGGTGCAAGGCGGGCGCCTGGACTATCTGGTGTTCGATTACCTGGCCGAGATCACGATGTCGATCATGGCCGGCGCCCGGATGAAAGATCCCCAGGCCGGCTACGCCACTGACTTCATCGAAGTCCTCGGTCCTTTGCTGCCACAACTCGCCGAACAGAAGATCCGCGTCATCAGCAACGCCGGCGGGGTCAACCCGCAGGCCTGCGCCGCCGCCCTGCAAGCGGCGTGCGACAAGGCCGGGGTGGCACTGAAGATTGCCGTGCTGCTGGGCGACGACCTGCAACCACAGTTCAAACAACTCGCCAGCCAAGGCCTGCGCGAGATGTTCAGCGGCGCGCCGTTGCCGCCGATGTGCGTGTCCACCAACGCCTACCTCGGCGCGCCGGGCATCGTCGAAGCCCTGCGCCTGGGCGCGGACATCGTGATCACCGGCCGGGTGGTCGACAGCGCCGTAGTCAGTGCCGCACTGGTGCATGAATTCGGCTGGTCGTGGCACGACTACGACAAACTGGCCCAGGCCGCGCTGGCCGGGCACATCATTGAGTGCGGCGCCCAGTGCACCGGCGGCAATTTCACCGACTGGCGCGAGGTGCCCGATTACGAGCACATCGGCTTCCCCATCGTCGAAGTCAGCGCCGACAGCCAGTTCATCGTCAGCAAACCCGAGGGCTCCGGCGGATTGGTCACGCCGCTGACCGTCGGCGAGCAGATGCTCTATGAAATCGGCGACCCACGGGCCTATCGGCTGCCGGACGTGGTCTGCGATTTCAGCCAGGTCAAGCTTCAGCAACAGGGCAAGCATGGGGTGCAGGTCCACGGCGCGAAAGGCTTGCCGCCGACCGATCAATACAAGGTCAGCGCCACTTACCCCGACGGTTTCCGCTGCACCGCCAGTTGCCTGATCGCCGGCATCGATGCGGTGGACAAGGCACGGCGGGTCAGCGCAGCGATCATCAACAAGACGTCAGAGATTTTCAGCCAGCGCGGCTGGGCACCCTACAGCGAAGTGAACATCGAACTGCTCGGCAGCGAAGCCACCTACGGCCCCCACGGCCAGCGCCACGACAGCCGCGAAGTGGTGATCAAACTCGCCGTGCGCCACCCGAGCAAACAGGCGCTGATCGTGTTCTCCCGGGAAATCGCCCAGGCCGCCACCGGCATGGCACCCGGGTTGACCGGGATCGTTGGCGGGCGGCCTTCGGTGTATCCGTTGATCCGGCTGTTCTCGTTCCTGATCGACAAAAACGCCTGCACGCTGGAGATTGATCTCAACGGTCAGCGCCACGCCTGCGCCCTGCCCAGCCTCGATCCGCTGGACACCGACGCCCTGCCCGCCCCGCATGAATTGCCCAAACCCCAGGGCCGGGCCGACGCCAGCGTGGCACTGGTCAAACTCGCGGTGGCGCGCTCCGGCGACAAGGGCAACCACAGCAACATCGGGGTCATGGCGCGGCAGCCGCAGTTCCTGCCCTGGATCGCCGAAGCGCTGACACCGGAAGTAATCGTCGACTGGATGAGCCACGTGCTCGACCCGGTCCACGGCCGTGTCGAGCGCTGGTACCTGCCCGGCACCCACAGCTTGAACTTCCTGCTGGAAAACGCCCTCGGCGGTGGCGGCGTGGCCAGCCTGCGGATCGATCCGCAAGGCAAGGCTTTCGCCCAGCAACTGCTGGAGATCCAGATTCCGGTGCCCCAGAGCATCGCCGACCAGGTCAACTAGAGGACCGCTGCCATGGCTTACGACTCGATTTTCAAACCCGACCTGTTCGCCGGCCACACCATCATCGTCACCGGCGGCGGCAGCGGCATCGGCCGTTGCACCGCCCACGAACTCGCGGCCCTCGGCGCCCATGTGCTGCTGGTGGGGCGCAACGCCGACAAACTGCGCAACGTCGCCACCGAGATCGCCGAGGACGGCGGCAAGGCGGACTGGAAGACCTGCGATATTCGCGAGGAAGAAGCGGTCAAGCATCTGGTCAGCGAGTTGATCCGCCTGTTCGGACCGATCCATGGCCTGGTCAACAACGCTGGCGGCCAGTTCCCGTCGCCCCTGGCCTCGATCAATCAGAAAGGTTTCGAAACCGTGATGCGCACCAACCTGGTGGGCGGTTTCCTGATGGCCCGGGAAGTGTTCAACCAGTCCATGAGCAAACACGGCGGGGCCATCGTCAACATGCTCGCCGACATGTGGGGCGGCATGCCCGGCATGGGCCATTCGGGTGCATCGCGCTCGGGCATGGACAACCTGACCAAGACCGCCGCGTTCGAATGGGGTTATGCCGGGGTGCGGGTCAACGCCGTGGCGCCGGGCTGGATCGCCTCCAGTGGCATGGACACTTACGAAGGCGCGTTCAAGGCCGTGATCCCGACCCTGCGCGAACATGTACCGCTCAAGCGTATCGGCACCGAATCGGAAGTGAGTGCGGCGATTGTGTTCCTGCTCAGCCCGGCGGCGGCGTTCGTCAGTGGCAGCACCTTGCGCATCGATGGCGCCGCGAGCCTGGGCGGTCGGGCGTGGCCGATTCACAAGGCGCAGAACAGTGAGTCGTACAACGGCTTCCATCGCGCCTATTTGCCGGACGTACTCAAGGACAAGGAATAAGCCATGCCGGTGATCGAGTCCCAGATCGACCCTTTCAGCGAACAGTTCGCGCAAAACCGTGCAGCGATGCTGGTGGGTATCGAGCATATCCGTCAGCTCGAACAGAATTTGCTGAACAAGGCCTTGGAGGCCAAAGCCAAGTTCGACAAGCGCGGGCAATTGCTGCCCCGTGAACGCCTCAATCTATTGCTCGACCCCGGCGCGCCGTTCCTCGAACTGGCAAGCCTGGCCGGCTACAAGCTGCACGACGATAAGGATGGCAGTTCGGCCGGCGGCGGCTTGATTGCCGGGATCGGCTACGTGTCCGGCGCACGGGTGCTGGTGGTGGCGAACAACAGCGCGATCAAGGGCGGGACCATTTCCCCCAGCGGTTTGAAAAAATCCCTGCGCCTGCAACAGATCGCCATGGAAAACAAACTGCCGGTGATCACCCTCGCCGAAAGCGGCGGCGCCAACCTCAATTACGCCGCCGACATTTTCATCGAAGGCGCGCGCAGCTTTGCCAATCAGGCGCGGATGTCCGCCATGGGTTTGCCGCAGATCACGGTGGTGCATGGCTCGGCCACCGCCGGCGGCGCCTATCAGCCGGGGTTGTCGGATTACGTGGTGGTGGTGCGCGGCAAGGCCAAGCTGTTTCTCGCCGGCCCGCCGCTGCTCAAAGCCGCCACGGGCGAAGTCGCCACCGATGAAGAATTGGGCGGCGCCGAGATGCACGCGCAAACCGCCGGCACCGCCGAATACCTGGCGGAAAACGATGCCGACGGTGTGCGTCTGGTGCGCGAGATTGTCAGCCTGATGGCGTGGAACGAGCAGTTGCCCTGGCTGCCCGAACCGCAGTGGAAAGAACCGCTCTACCCCATCGACGAACTGCTGGGGCTGATCCCGGATGACCCGAAAAAACCCTACGACGTGCGCGAAATCATCGCCCGGATTGCCGACGCCTCGAACTTCCTGGAATTCAAGGGCGAGTTCGATCAACAGACGATTTGCGGCCATCTGAAAATCCAGGGCCGCGCTTGCGGGTTTATCGGCAATAACGGCCCGATCACACCGAAGGGCGCAAGCAAGGCGGCGCAGTTTATTCAGCTGTGCGACCAGAGCCAGACGCCGCTGCTGTTTTTCCACAACACCACCGGGTTCATGGTCGGCACCGAATCGGAGCAGCAAGGGGTGATCAAGCACGGCGCGAAAATGATCCAGGCGGTGGCCAATGCCCGGGTGCCCAAACTGACCATCGTCGTCGGCGGTTCCTACGGCGCCGGCAACTACGCGATGTGCGGCCGTGGCCTGGACCCGCGTTTCATTTTTGCCTGGCCCAACAGTCGCACCGCCGTGATGGGTGGCGCCCAGGCCGGCAAGGTGCTGCGGATCGTCACCGAGGCCAAGCAGCTCAAGGACGGTCTGGTGCCGGACCCGAAAATGCTCGACATGCTGGAGCAGGTCACCGCGCAGAAACTCGACAGCCAGTCCACTGCGCTTTATGGCAGCGCCAGTTTGTGGGACGACGGGCTGATCGATCCGCGGGATACCCGGACCTTGCTCGGTTACTTGCTGGACATTTGCCACGAGGCCGAGGTTCGGCCGCTGCAAGCCAACAGTTTTGGTGTCGCCAGATTTTGATCGTTTGATCGTTCCCACGCTCTGCGTGGGAATGCAGCCCGGGACGCTCCGCGTTCCAAAGCGGACGCAGAGCGTCCATAGAGGCGTTCCCACGCTGAGCGTGGTAACGATCATGGATATAAGGAGAACAATAAAAATGATCTTCACCCAGGAACACGAAGCACTGCGCCGCACCGTTCGCCAGTTTGTCGATCACGAGATCAATCCGCACGTCGAAGCATGGGAAAAGGCCGGACGCTTTCCGATCCATGAGATTTTCCGCGAGGCCGGCGACCTCGGTTTGCTGGGGATTTCCAAGCCGGAGAAGTTCGGTGGCATGGGCCTGGACTACAGCTATTCGATCGTCGCCGCCGAAGAGTTCGGCACCATTCATTGCGGCGGGATTCCGATGTCCATCGGCGTGCAGACCGACATGTGCACCCCGGCTCTGGCCCGCTTCGGCTCCGATGAATTGCGCGAAGAGTTCCTGCGCCCGGCGATCACCGGCGAGCAGGTCGGCTGCATCGGTGTCTCGGAAGTCGGCGCCGGCTCCGATGTCGCCGGGCTGAAAACCACCGCGCGCAAGGACGGCGACGACTACGTGATCAACGGCAGCAAGATGTGGATCACCAACTCGCCGAGCGCCGATTTCATCTGCCTGCTGGCCAACACCTCGGACGACAAACCCCACGTCAACAAGTCGCTGATCATGGTGCCGATGAACACGCCCGGCATCAGCCTGAGTTCGCACCTGGACAAGCTCGGCATGCGCAGCTCGGAAACCGCCCAGGTGTTTTTCGACAACGTGCGCGTGCCACAACGCAACCGCATCGGCCATGAAGGCGCGGGGTTCATGATGCAGATGTTGCAGTTCCAGGAAGAACGCCTGTTCGGCGCGGCGAACATGATCAAGGGCCTGGAATACTGCATCGACAGCACCATCGAGTACTGCAAGGAACGCAAGACCTTCGGCAACGCGCTGATCGACAACCAGGTGATTCACTTTCGCCTGGCCGAACTGCAAACCGAAATCGAATGCCTGCGGGCGCTGGTCTATCAGGCCACCGAGCAGTACATCAAAGGCCAGGACGTCACGCGCCTGGCGTCGATGGCCAAACTCAAGGCCGGACGCCTGGGCCGGGAAGTCAGCGACAGTTGCCTGCAATATTGGGGCGGCATGGGCTTCATGTGGGACAACCCGGTAGCCCGGGCTTACCGCGATGTGCGGCTGGTATCGATTGGCGGCGGCGCCGACGAAATCATGCTGGGGATCATCTGCAAACTCATGGGCACCCTGCCGGGGAAAAAGAAATGAACAGCCTGCCGGTTTGCCAGACGCTGTTGCTCGAACTGCACAACGGCGTGCTGCACATCACCCTCAACCGCCCGGAAAGCCGCAACGCCATGAGCTTGCAGATGGTCGCCGAATTGCGCGCGGTGCTGGCGGCGGTGCGCGATGACCACGCGGTTCGCGCCCTGGTGATTGGCGGTGCCGGCGGGCACTTCTGCGCCGGTGGCGACATCAAGGACATGGCCAACGCCCGCGCCCAAGGGCCGGAGGCTTATCGCGACTTGAACCGGGCATTCGGTGCCTTGCTGCAAGAAGTGCAGCACGCGCCGCAAGTGGTGATCACCGTGCTGCAAGGCGCAGTGCTGGGCGGTGGTTTTGGTCTGGCGTGCGTCAGCGACGTGGCGCTGGCCGATCATCAGGCCCAGTTCGGTTTGCCGGAAACCAGCCTCGGCCTGCTGCCGGCGCAGATCGCGCCGTTTGTGGTCCAGCGCATCGGCCTGACCCAGGCCCGGCGGCTGGCCCTGACGGCGGCGCGGTTCGATGGCACTCACGCGCGTCGCATGGGCCTGGTGCACTTTGTCGAACACGACGCGCAAGCCCTGGCCGAGCGCCTCGAAGAGGTGTTGGCCCATGTCTTGTGCTGCGCGCCGGGGGCGAATGCCTTGACCAAAAAACTGTTGCTGGCGAGCGCCGGGCAACCTTCCGATGCCTTGCTGGATCAAGCGGCGCAGTGGTTCAGCGAAGCGGTGTCCGGGGTTGAAGGGGTCGAGGGGACGATGGCTTTTGTGCAAAAGCGTAAGCCGGGGTGGGCCCTGTAGGAGCGAGGCTTGCCCGCGAAGAGGCCGTCACATCCACCGCAAAACCAAGGGAATAAGCCATGCCCGGATTCAACAAAATCCTGATTGCCAACCGCGGTGAAATCGCCTGCCGCATCCAGCGCACCGCCCAGGCCCTGGGCTACCGCACTGTCGCCGTATTCAGCGACGCCGACGCCGATGCCCTGCACGTGCAAATGGCCGACGAAGCCGTGAACATCGGCCCGGCCCCGGTGCAGCAGTCCTACCTGAACATCCCGGCCATTATCGAGGCGGCCCGCCGCACCGGCGCCGATGCAATCCACCCCGGCTACGGCTTCCTCTCGGAAAACCCCGGGTTCGCCCTTGCCTGCCAACAGGCCAACATCACCTTCATCGGCCCCAGCCCCGAAGCCATCGAGTTGATGGGCAGTAAACGCCTGTCGAAACTCGCCATGCTCGCGGCCGGCGTGCCTTGCATCAAAGGCTATCAAGGCGCCGAGCAGGACGACGCCACCCTGAGCCGCGAAGCCGAACGCATCGGCTATCCACTGATGATCAAGGCCAGCGCCGGCGGTGGCGGGCGCGGCATGCGCCTGGTCCACGACGCCAGTGATCTGCTGGAGCAACTGCGCACCGCCCGCTCCGAAGCCCTGCACGGGTTTGGCCATGACGAGCTGATCCTTGAGCAAGCGCTGATCGATACGCGCCATGTCGAGGTGCAAGTGTTCGGCGACCAGCATGGCAACCTGATCTACCTCGGCGAACGCGACTGTTCGATCCAGCGCCGGCACCAGAAAATCATCGAGGAAGCGCCCTGCCCCGTCATGACGGCCGATCTGCGCCAGGCCATGGGCGAAGCGGCGCTCAAGGCCGGGCGAGCGGTGAACTATGTCGGCGCCGGCACCGTGGAATTCCTGCTGGACGCTCGCGGGCAGTTTTACTTTCTGGAGATGAACACCCGGCTGCAGGTGGAACACCCGGTGACCGAACTGATCACCGGCCTCGACCTCGTTGCCTGGCAGTTGCACGTCGCCGAAGGCCTGCCGCTGCCGCTGCGCCAGGAGGAGGTGCAGCTCAACGGACATGCCCTGGAAGTGCGCCTGTACGCCGAAGACCCGGCCCGGGGTTTCCTGCCGCAGACCGGGCAGATCAGTGCCTGGGAACCGGCGATGCACGGTGGCGTGCGCATCGACCATGGCCTGATCGACGGCCAGCACATCAGCCCCTTCTACGACCCTTTGCTGGGCAAGCTGATCGCCCACGGCGCCACCCGCGAAGAAGCCCGGCGCAAGCTGCTGCGAGCGGTGCAGGACAGCGTGTTGCTGGGGGTGCAAAGCAATCAGCGTCTGCTCGCCAGCCTGCTGCAACACCCGCAATTTATCCGCGGTGAATTCGGCACCGGGTTTATCCCGACGCATTTTTCCGACCATCCTTGCCTGCACGCCCATGTTCCGAGCGCTGAAGAACTGGCGATCGCGGCGGCGCTGCTCTATCACGCCTGTGCGCAACAGCACCGCGCGCCATTGGCCGGTTGGCGCAACAACGCCAGTGTGCCGCTGCACTACCGCCTCGGCGTGGAAGACAAGGACTGGGCCGTGGAACTGAACGCGGTGCCAGACGAGCCATACCGGCTGCAGGTCGGCGAGCGGAAACTCGCCCTGAAGATGATTCATTGCGACGGACACCAGGCCACCCTGGAAATCGACGGCATCCGCCAGCGCCATGCCTATCGCCTCGACGCCGGGCAACTGTGGTTGTTCACCCGCCCCGGCAGCCTGCGCCTGGAGGATCGCACGCAGTTGCCGGTCAGCAGTCAGGCCAGCATCAGCTCCGGCACGCTCAAGGCGCCAATGGACGGGGCGATCGTCGATGTGCTGGTCAGTGAGGGCAGCCCGGTCAGCAAGGGCCAGCTCCTGGTGGTGCTGGAGGCGATGAAAATGGAGCATCCGCTCAAATCCGGCATCGACGGCGTGCTTAAACGGTTGCAGGTACGGGTCGGCGATCAGGTCAAAAATCGCCAGATTTTGCTGGAGGTCGAATAAGGCGCTAGGCGGATCCGCCGGGTTTGGCTACGCTCAAGCCCTATCAGCACGCGGATACCAGGAACCCTGCGATGCCTCACTGGTTGGTCATTGATCTGGAAGCCACCACCGATGAGGGCGGCTGGCCAGTTACAGAAATGGAAATCATCGAAATCGGTGCCACCCTGGTGGACCGAAAAGGTCGAGAGCTGGACCAGTTCCAGCGCTTCGTACGCCCGACGCGCCGGCCTTTGTTGACGCCGTTTTGTCGGGAGCTGACTCACATCACCCAGGCCAATATCGACACCGCGCAGCCACTGACCGAGGTCTGGCCGGCGTTCGAGCGCTGGCTCGGCCAGCATCACTCGCGCCTGGAAGGCTGGGCCAGTTGGGGCGATTACGATCGCAAGCAACTGCTACAGGAATGGCAACGCCTGCAACTCGACAGCTTCCTGATCCAGGTGCCGCACATGAACCTCAAGCAGCGTTTCGCCAAGGCCCGGCGGCTGGAACGTCCGCTGGGTCTCAACGGCGCGCTGCAACTGGCGGGCATGCAATTCAATGGGCAACAGCATCGGGCGCTGGAAGATGCGCGTAATACCGCGCGGCTACTACCGCTGGTGCTGCCCCTCTAGGAAGGTGACGGCGCCAGGGGTGTTGTGCATACTGGCCGGCCCTTTTCAGCCCTTTTCGAGGAATCGCCCATGTTTAAAGTCAACGAATACTTCGACGGCACCGTCAAGTCGATCGCTTTCGGCACCGCTGAAGGTCCGGCGACCATCGGCGTCATGGCACCGGGCGAATACGAATTCGGTACCAGCCAGCGTGAAATCATGCACGTGGTCACCGGCGCCCTGAGCGTCAAACTGCCGGACAGCAGCGACTGGGAAACCTTCGCCGCCGGCAGCCAGTTCAACGTGCCCGCCAACAGCAAGTTCCAGTTGAAAGTCGCCGTCGACACCGCTTACCTGTGCGAATACCGCGGCTAAACCCCTGGGTTTTCACAGCGACAAAAAAATGCCCGTGTCCAACGACACGGGCATTTTTCATTCACGGGGCGGCTATTCGAGGATCGTCACCGGCATGCCGACTTCCAGTCGACCGTTGCTGTCGTTGACCAGGTTCTGGCCGAACATCGCCCCGTCCGCCTCGGCCCGATACTTCTGCAGCGTGGCCAGGGGCTCGCGATCATCACTACGGGTGCCGGTCTGCGGGTCGATGGTGGTCAGGATGCACCGTGAGCACGACTTGACCACCCGGAACTCGACATCACCGATGCGGATGCGCTTCCAGCCATCCTCGGCGTAGGCCTCGCTGCCCTCAATGACCAGATTTGGCCGGAAGCGCAGCATTTCCAATGGACGCCCGACTTTTTGCGACAAGTCTTCCAGTGACGCCTGGCCGATCAGCAACAACGGAAAACCATCGGCGAAGGCCACCTGATCGTCGTCCTTGCCGTAGCCGGCCTGGGTGGTGCGCGCGCGATCCAGCGGCACTTGCACCAGCCGTGTCGGTTTGCCGATGAACTCACTGACCCAGGCCCCCGCCGCGTCGCCGGCATCGGGCACGCGCAAGGTGTCGCGCCAAATGGTCACGCCGCGCAGTTCGGCGTCGCTGCCGGGCAAGGCGATATCGATCGGTGAATGGCCTGGGGCGTTGAGGGTCAGGCCGCCGTCGGCATTCCACAGCGCCGACAACTGGCTCATCTGCGCCACCGCGCGTTGGGTCAGGAAGCGCCCGCTGGCCTCGTCCACCAGCATCCAGCGTCGATCTCCGTCCAGGCCCAGTTTGTCGAGGCTGACCTGTTGCAGGGTCTCACCCTTGCCGGATTTCAACGGATAACGATAAAGCGCGCTCAGACGCAGCATGGCCAGCTCCCTGGTGGGCAAAAAACGCCACCCTATACGAGCTTGATCGCCGAATCAAAGGCTGACGCGATGTCAGCCTTTGGCGTCGGGATCAGGCCGGCACTTCGTCGAGCATCAGGCGCTGGCGCACCACGTCGACGAGTTTGTCTGGCTGGAACTTGGAGAGGAAGTTGTCGCAGCCGACCTTTTTCACCATCGAGTCGTTGAAGCTGCCGGACAGCGAGGTGTGCAGGACCACATACAGACCTCGCAGGCGCGGGTCGTTGCGGATCTCGGTGGTCAGGCGGTAGCCATCCATTTCCGGCATTTCGGCGTCGGTGAAGATCATCAGCAACTTGTCGGTCATGACCACGCCGGTATCGGCCCAGGCCTTGAGCATGTTCAGTGCCTTGAGGCCGTCGCTGGCGATGTGCATCTTCACGCCCAACTGGCCGAGGGTGTCGCGCAATTGCGAGAGCGCCACGTTGGAGTCGTCCACCAGCAGCACTTCACGGCCACGGGCGCGTTCCAGCACCGGATCATCCAGTTTTTCCTTGGAGACCTTGGCGTTGTACGGGACGATTTCAGCGAGGACTTTTTCCACGTCGATGATTTCCACCAACTGGTCATCGACCTTGCTGATGGCGGTCAGATAGTGCTGGCGACCGGCGCTGGTCGGCGGCGGCAGGATGGCTTCCCAGTTCATGTTGACGATGCGGTCCACGCCACCGACCAGGAACGCCTGCACCGAGCGGTTGTATTCGGTGACGATAATGGTACTGGTGGGGCTTGGCACCAACGGACGCATGCCGATGGCCTGGGACAGGTCGATCACTGGCAGCGTCTGGCCTCGCAGATTGACCACACCGCAGACAAACGGATGGCGCTGGGGCATCAAGGTCAGTTTCGGCAGTTGCAGCACTTCCTGGACTTTAAATACGTTGATTGCGAACAATTGCCGCCCGGCCAGCCGGAACATGAGAATTTCCAGGCGATTCTCACCCACCAGTTGCGTGCGTTGGTCTACCGTGTCGAGAATGCCGGCCATCAATGACTCCTGGGCTTGTTCTGATGAATTCACTAAAGAGGGTTATCGGCTGTTATTGCTAGAGCTTGACCCCCAGACAAAATGCCACGTCCAGGCATTGATGTCACATTAACATCATGCTTTACTGGCCTCGCGATTTCATCTGCTTCATCCCCTGCCGCGCGACCTCGGTTTGCACGTTAGGTTCCCCTGCGTAAGGGATTCCCCTAGTAACAATCAGGCCCAACCTGATATTCGCAATATCCAATAGCCATTAATGTGACGCCATTCTCATTGCATGAACGGAGTCAGGCTTTTGTGTGCGATCGCAGGTCAGTGGCCCCCCACCCTCTCGAGTTATCCAGCGCACGCAATAGCGAGGCGGAGCATGCTCGGGCGACAACTCGTGATCTTCGACACACACGACATTCCCTCATCAGCCATGACGTGGTGGAAATAAGTATGCCGAACGACCATAAAGAGGGGGCTCAACGCCTTCCCGAGTTTCTCGTCGAGGCTGAAACACTCCTGGCCAAGTCCGAGGAATGCCTCAGTCATCTGCAACTGATCAGCAATGATACGGACGCCATCGACTGCATGCTCAGCAGCCTGCTCAAGCTGGCGAACAAGGCCGATGCCCTGGCGCTGGAGGCAGTCTCGGAGTTTTCGCTGCACATCCATGGCTTGTTGAACCATGCCCAACACCACATGGCCCTGCACGAGCAGGCCCTTGAGGCGTTGAAAGACTGCTTTACGCTGATGGCCTGGCAACTCGAACTGATCGATCCTGCAACCGGCCAGTTGAGCCTCGATGACAGCGAGCAGGCGTCGCTGATCGAAGCCTTTGCCTTTCAGGTCGGACAAAGCCGCTTTCAGCCACCGGCCCACGCCAAGCCGCTCACCCTCGTGGCATTTTCGGAACGGCAGGCTTAAATTTGCCGGGGCGCTCTACGACGCCTGGTTCTCGTATTGCCCAGCCCCGACTCGTAACTAGAATGCCCATGTCGCAATTGAATAGTTCATACCTGCCAGCGACAGCTGAATAAACACAATTAATCTAGTTGTGCGCGGACTGTCTGTTCCGAGCGCAGGTAATGCCGGACTTTAAAAATATCCCGGGCGTGCTCACTATATTCGAGAGGCAAGAAACCAATCTTTTTCCATTATGGAACCATCGTCCAGATAACGTAATTCCTGACTGTCTGGACATATATACCAAACGCGACCAACGGTATCTTAAGTGGTATTATGCCGGCCATTAGTTGGCTTCAAATAATGGCACTGTGATTCAAGACGAGAGCAGCCCGCTAACTTCATGGCTGGATTTCGTCCTCTGGTTTGCCCCGTTGAAGTTGGTGATTCACCCTACAGTTTTTCAGACAGAGACCCGTCAGCCATCATGGCCGGTCTGCCCGCAGCGAACATCCATTGGCTCCATCTGCTATGTACGCCAGCCTCAAGTCAATTACCACGTGGCCCCCTTCCCGAGAAAACGCGCGCCGGTTCACGCTGTTGCTGTGCACCTGCTCGGCGCTTGGCAGCTTGTTGGTCTATGGCTTTTCCACTCGCCTGCCGGCAAGCCTGTTGTTCCTCAACATGGCCGCACTGGCCTGTGTCTGGGTCGGGCATCGCCTGTCGCGCAAATCGATCAAGTTTCAACCTCAAGAACTGGCCGACCGCCTCCTGCAAGTACAAGAGAACGAACGTCATCGGCTCAGCCGCGAGTTGCACGACGACATCGGTCAGTTGCTGACGGCGGCAAAACTGCAAAGCGAATGGCTCAAGCGCCGCCTGCCCGACGAGTTGCAGGGCCAATGCTCGGTGCTCTGTGAAACCCTGGAAGAAACCCTGACCAAGGTGCGTGACGTCTCGGCCATTCTCAACCCCCGGCAGTTGACCAGTCTCGGGCTGGAAGCCAGCCTGCGGGCACATTTGCTCAAGACGCTGGCCAATACCTCGGTGCACTGGAGCCTGGAATGCCACCAGCGCCTGACCGGCATCCCGGAAGAAATGGCCGTGGCCGCGTTTCGGATTACCCAGGAAGCAGTGACCAATATTCTGCGCCATGCCGACGCCAGGAACCTGCTGGTGCGCGTGCAGCGCTTGCCTCAGGGCCTGACACTGCTGATCAGCGACGACGGCCTGGGCTTTGCGCCCGCGGCCAACCCCGGGCGCGAAGGGCAACGCGGCATGGCCGGGATGTCGGAACGGATCGAACAATTGGGCGGGACCTTGGCCGTGACCAGCGAGCCGGGCAAAGGCACTCAAATCGAAGCACTTTTCCCCTGGGCGCCCCGTGCGCTCGAGCGGGCCAGTACGAATAAGGTTATGCGTTGACTTGTAACTTACTTCTGGTGGATGACCACTCGCTTATCCGGGCAGGCGTACGCGCTCTGGTGCTGGATATTCCCGGCTACGCAGTCGTCGGCGAGGCCAATGACGGCTCGCAACTGCTGGAGATGGTCGAGCAACTGTCCCCGGACATCGTCCTGCTGGACATTTCCATGAAGGAAACCGGCGGCCTCGAAGCCTTGCAGCGCCTCAAAAAGGTACGCCCGCAAAGCAAGGTGCTGATCCTGTCGATGCACACCGACCCGGCGCTGATCATGCAAGCGCTGGAATCCGGTGCCCATGGTTACTTGCTCAAGGACACCACGGCCACCGAACTCGAACACGCCCTGGACGCCTTGCGCAACAACGAACGTTACCTGAGCCCGGCGATTGCCCACACGGTGATCAACCAGGCGCTGACCCGCACCCAGAAAAACCAGGCGCCGGCCCCGGACACCCACAACCTGACGGCACGCCAGTTGGAAATCCTGCGGTTGATCGTTCGTGGCAAATCCACCCGGGAAATCGCCAACGGCCTGGGCCTGAGCATCAAGACCGTCGAAACCCACCGTTCGCAAATCATGAAACGCTTGCAGATCTACGACGTGGCCGGCCTGGTGCTGTTCGCCGTGCGTGAACAGATCATCAGCCTGGACGATTGACGGTCCGGGATGAACCCAGCAACGGCGAGTTTGGCGGCAAGTGCACGCGCAAGGCCCCCGGACGCGCTTCGAAACGCAGGTTGTCACCCTCCAGGGGTTCGCCATCGAGGTTGATGTGCAGGCCTTCCGACACCTTGATCTCGACCCACGGCAAACGCGCTCGCACAAACATGTTGTCGATGCCGAAGCCCTCGGTCAGCAGGTTTTTCAAGGTGCCGACCACCTCCTGCGGTGCCGGCAGAATGCTGATATCCAGCAATCCATCGTCCGCCAGCGCCTGCGGGCACAACACACGGCCGCCACCGGCCTGTCGACCATTGCCGATACCCAACGCCAACAGCTCGCCACGCCAGTGAAAGTCCGGCCCCTGCAATTCGCCATAGGCCGCGTGCAATTCGCTGAAGCGTGATAAACCGGTGAACAGGTACGCCGCGCCCCCCAGGATTTTTTTCAGGTCTTCCGAGGTATTGGCCGTGACGTTACTGCCAAAACCGCCCGTGGCCATATTCAGAAACACTTGTCCGCCGACCTCGCCCAGATCAATCGGCACCGGCGCGCTGTCCAGTAGCTCCAGAGCCTGGGCAGGCTCCAGGGGAATGCCCGCGGCACGCGCGAAATCGTTGGCAGTGCCCAAAGGCAGCAGCACCAGGCTGGCCTCGTTCGGATGCGCTGCCATGGCTTCGGCGATATCGCGCAACGTGCCGTCACCGCCACCGGCAATCAGTTGCCGATACCCCGCCGCCAGTGCTTCATCCACCAGGCGCCGGGCATCGCCGGCCTCCCAGGTCACCCGAACGGCCAGTTCCCACCCTTGCTTGCGCTTGCTTTCAACCGCCGCGCGGACTTCCTCGTTGAGTGCCTGCTTGCCATGCAGAATCAACAGCGCCTTGCGCTCATCCATTGCGATCACTCCCATGATTGGCATCCGTATGGGAGATGTTGACCACACAGATACGCAAAAAAGTCAGCTGAACTTCAATAAATTCAAAGCCACAGCGTCTTGCGTCCTACAGAGCGGTATTTTTTCTTACAAACTGTGAGGAATCGGCTCAATTGACCGACTCGGGTGATTGGTACACCGTGGGGCCCTGCGGTATCAATCATGAAATTACAAACACACAAGGATGTGCACGCAATGAATGCAAACGCCCTAAGGGCTCATCAGGCAGAGTTCAAAAACGGCGCAAAAGCCGCTGGAGAAGTTGATATGGAACCTCGCGTCGTCGAACTGGAGACACACCTCAAATACATCCGTCGGGACATGGACGAAGTGCGTGGCGACGTCAAATCCATCAAGCACCGACTGGCCTACTCTGCCGGCGCAATCGGTGTGATCCTGGGACTTCTGGGGTGGATCGCCAACAGCCGGTTTGAACAGGTTGTGACGCTTCTGTCGCAATAAGGCGAGGGTGGACGCAAGGCCCGGCTTGATCAACCGGGCTTGCAGGGTCAGTCAATGGCAGGCATCAGCTCAAGACTTCACTCAAGGGAATGAAGCTGACCTGATCGCCCTCGACCAGGGTGCGGTCTTCCAAGACCTCCACAAGGCCTTCGGCCCAAGCGGCGCTGCGCAATACACCAGAACTCTGATTCCGGTAAATGGTGGCCCTACCCTGTTCGAGACGCCCACGCAGGTACTCGCGTCGATTGCCAGCCTTGGGCCAGACGAACCCTGCCGGCACCTGGAATTTCAGCGGCTCGACGTCCTGGACACCTTGGCGCCGCAAGAGATAAGGCCGGGCCAGCAACGCGAAGGTCACCAGCGTCGACGCCGGGTTACCCGGCAAACCGATCACCGGCACGCCCCGGAAATGCCCGAATGTCAGCGGCTTGCCGGGTTTGATGGCGAGCTTCCACAGGCTCAGCTCTCCCTCCTCTCGCAAGGCAATACCGAGGAAGTCGGCTTCGCCCACTGACACACCGCCAGTGGACAGGATCAGGTCGACATCAGTCAGTTCACCCAAGCGAGCGCGAGTCACCGCCAGGTCATCCACCAGGATGCCGGCATCAATCACCTCGCAGCCCAAACGCTGCAACCAGCTGCACAGCAACACACGGTTACTGTTGTAGATCTGCCCAGGCCCCAAGGCCTGGCCGGGTTCGATCAGTTCATCGCCGGTGGACAGCACTGCTACACGCACTTTGCGCACGACATCCAGCTCGGCACATCCCAGGGAGGCCGCCAGCCCCTGCTCGATAGGACCCAGACGCGTGCCGGCCGTCAGGACCAACTCACCGACTGTGGTTTCCTGGCCTTGAGGTCGAATGTTCTGGCCAGGGGTGATGGTTTCGGTAAACACCACACGCTCATTCGCCTGGACTTCGGCGTTCTCCTGCATTTCGACACAGTCAGCGCCCTCAGGCACCGGCGCACCGGTGAAGATTCGCGCACAGGTCCCTGGCTGCAAGGGTTGCGGTGCCTGGCCAGCGAAAATCTTCTGACTGACCACCAACGGTTCACCGGTCCAGTCGGCCACGCGCAATGCATAGCCGTCCATGGCACTGTTGGGCCAGGGCGGCAGGTCGAGTGTCGAGACCAGATCCTGCGCCAGTACGCGGCCCTGAACCTGCGCCAACGGCAAGCGTTCCCGCTCGCGAATCGGCGCCGCTTCGGCCATTTCCAGCAAGCGCGCCAGCGCCACCTCGACAGGCATCAAGCTGCCGGTCTTGCCAGGCTTACCCGCGGGATTCACAGGGTGCCGCCTGTTTCAGGTGAGGGACGAAATTGCACGGACGGTGCCGCGAATCCAGCTGCTCGGCGAGAATCCCATCCCAACCGGTACGCACCGCGTTGGTCGAACCCGGCAAGCAGCACACCAGCGTGCCGTTGGCCAAGCCGGCGAGTGCGCGGGACTGCACCGTCGAGGTGCCGATGTCGGCCACGGAAATCTGCCGGAACAGCTCGCCAAAACCATCGACCTGCTTATCCAGCAGGCAACTCACCGCTTCCGGCGTGCTGTCGCGGCCGGTAAACCCGGTGCCACCGGTGATCAACACCACCTGCACCACATCGTCGGCAATCCAGGTGGCGACTTGCGCGCGAATTTTGTAGAGGTCATCTTTAAGCAACACCCGCGCCGCCAGGTTATGACCGGCAGCGCCCAGGCGGTCGACAAAGACCTGGCCGGAGGTGTCGGTTTCCAGGGTCCGGGTGTCACTGACAGTCAGCACCGCGATGTTGAGCGGTGCGAAAGGTACATCAGCCTTGGCTTTCATAGGCTCGTCCAGTTGTAGGGGAAACAGCCCGGTGTTATATCACAGCGCCTCAATTTTTCGCCGCCCCCATGGAGAGCTGCCATGACTTCGAATACTGCGCTACCCCCCTGTTCAATTCTGCTCCTGGCGGGCGGGCGCGGCCAGCGTATGGGCGGCCAGGACAAGGGGCTGATTGAGTGGCACGGCGAACCGCTGATTGCGCACCTGCATCGCAAGACCCGCGCGCTGAGCGATGACCTGATCATCTCCTGCAACAGAAACCAGGACACCTACGCACCTTACGCCGACCAACTGGTGGTTGACGATCACGCCGGTTTTCCCGGCCCCCTGGCGGGTATCCGGGCCGGCCTGAAAGCTGCCCGTCATGCTCACCTGCTGGTCCTGCCCTGCGATGTGCCGCGCATCGATGCCGCCCTGCTTCAAGGCATGCGCGAAACCGCCGCCCAGCATCCGGATAAGCCGCTAATGCTGCGCCACGGCGATCATTGGGAACCGCTGCTCTGCGTTATCCCCGTGGCCCTTTCGCAGGCGTTCGAAAATGCCTGGGACGAGGGTGAACGCAGTCCGGGCCGAATCATGCGGCAGCTGGGCGCCACAGCCCTGCAATGCCCCGACAATGACCCTCGCCTGGCCAACCTGAACACACCGGAACTGTTAAGTGCACACCACAGTGTGTCAGACTGACACGAGAAGGAACTTGCACGCGTTGCATACGTCTACAAGCTCAGTAACCAAAAGAATTCATATTCGGAGATACACTCATGACTCAACGGACCCTCGCCACTTTCATGCTCGCACTGGGCCTCGCTACCCTCGCCGGTTGCGCATCGCCAACAGTGATCACCTTGAATGACGGTCGTGAAATCCAGGCCGTCGACCAGCCTAAATACGATGAAGAGTCGGGTTTCTACGAATTCGAACAGCTGGACGGCAAGCACACCCGTGTCAACAAGGATCAGGTGCGTACCGTTAAGGATCTGTAATCCTTGCGGTGGTAACCGGATACAGAAAAGCCCGCTGATTGCGGGCTTTTTCATGGCTGGAGAAAAGTGCGGTGCGCGATCACCACTGCAAGGTGATGCTGCTCTCGAAGCTACGCTCCTGACCAGTCACCGGGTCGACAAAACGTAGCCCCTGGGCCAGCAGCTTCAACGGATTGGCGTAGTCATCCTCGACATCCTTGAGCACCTGCGGATAGAACGGATCATTGCAGATACTGGCGCCCAACGCCGTCATGTGCACCCGCAACTGGTGCTTCTTGCCGGTCACCGGGTAGAGCCCGTAACGCCAGAGATCGCCGTTTTTCTCCCTGACCTCGACCGCCGTCTCGGTGTTGCTGACGCCCGCCCCTTCCTGCATGCGAAAGAACGGCTCGCCATCCACCAGTCGGCTTTTATGGACTAATGGAAAGGACAATTCCGGCAATGCCCGGGCAATGGCCTCGTAGCGCTTCTCGATCTGCCGCGTCGGAAACAGCGACTGATACGCCGAACGCGTCTGAGGGTTGGCGGAAAACAGCACCAGCCCCGCCGTATGCCGGTCGATGCGATGCAAAGGCACCAGATGCGGGTTGTCCAACCGGCGGATCAGCCGCCGCAGCAGGGTTTGCTCAACGTATTCGCCAGCAGGCGTCACGGGCAGGAAGTGCGGTTTGTCCGCAACCACCAGGTGCTCATCGGCGTACAGGATCGTCTCGATCACCGGGATCGGCTTTTCGTCCGGCACCTCGCGAAAATAGTGAATCCTCAGGCCTTCCTTGTACGGCAGGTCAATGGCGATTGGCAGGCCCTGGCCGTCGAGGACCCGACCACGCGCGATCCGGTCCAGCCATTGCTCACGACCGATAGCGCGAAAATGTTCGCACAGGCAATCGAGTACGGTCTGCCACGAGCCGGGCGGCAGGTAGAGGGTGCTGGCCTGGCTGTGTGCAGCGCAAAACGATGAAGTGGACATACGAAAAGCTCTAACCCTCAATGCAGGGCGGCATTATCCAACAGTGGCCAGCACGAACCTAGCGCAGAATCCTCACGCCGGTATCGACTGTGCCCGCGCAGCCGCTTCGGTGAACTCCTTGAGCCAGCGCAACACATCCACCGCTTCCCAGCGGCCGGGATCGTAAAGCGCATACATCAAGCCCTGGTAACCCACGACATCCAGTTGCCGGTGATACCCCGCGCGTTGGAACAACGCCTCGATTTCGGCAAAACAGGTGTTGAAATGCAGCTTATTGAAAGGGGTTTTACCTTCGGTGACCAGGCCATCCAGGCGCAGTTCGATCACTGCCTCGCGCACCACGTCGATCGACATCCGGTTCACGCTGTTCTTCAATTGTTCGACATTGACCACGATTCATCCCTCTGACTAGCGGGATCACCTGGCCAATTCCGAAATAGGAGGATGCGAGGCAGGCAATCCGAATAACTGTATGCACGTACAGTAACCGAATAACCGGTTTTTCGCCAATGGACGAACACAACGCCGCGACGGGCGGGAAGACTCAGCGCAAGAACGCCACAACCTGCTCGGCATCGAAGGGCCAATCGAGTTCAGCCCCGGTATCCAGGCGCCGCAACACCGGGATACGCAACCCGTACTCATCGACCCAGGCTTCGTTTTCCGCGATATCGACCAACTCCACCATCAAACCGTGCTCGACCAAGGGCATCAGTTCTTCTTCGGCCACTTCACAAAGATGGCAACCCAGGGTGCCGAACAGCTGACATTCAGGAGGCATGACAAACAAACTCGTTCAAGTAAGGGTTCATTCTAGGCCCACCATCGCCGCCGAGCCAATGAGCGCACGCCCTGCAGACGCCCGTCAGTAAAATTTCAAAAAATTTCGGCAATTTCCTGATGCATATCATTTGCCCTGAATCCCGTCTGCGCGATGCTCTGGTCTTTTTTTGCCTCTACGCTTGGGTTGCCCGCACCCGTCACCGGAGTTTTTTGTGTTTGCCAATCTGTTGATCATCCTCGCCTCCTCCCTGGTGGTCATTGCCCTGTTTCGGCGCCTGCGTTTGCCGCCTGTGCTGGGCTACCTCTGCGTGGGCCTGATGGTCGGGCCCACGGCACTCGACTGGGTCAACAAAAGCGACGAATTGCCGGATCTCGCGGAGTTGGGCGTGGTGTTTTTGCTGTTCTCCCTGGGGCTGGAGTTTTCCCTGTCGAAAATGATCGCGCTACGCCGGGTGGTGTTCGGACTTGGCAGCCTGCAAGTGTTGATTTCCGGGCTGCTGCTGGGGATCTTGCTAATGCTGTTCGGCATGTCGGTCACCCCGGCCTTGCTGCTCGGTGCCGGTCTGGCGTTGTCGTCCACGGCCATCGTCAGCAAGGAGCTGGGCAGTCTGGGGGAAATTTTCAGCAGCCACGGCCAGAATGCCATCGGCGTATTGCTGTTCCAGGACGTGGTGGCGGTGTTGTTGCTGACCCTGGTGCCGGTGTTCGCCGGCAGCAGCGAACAAGCCTGGTATTGGGCGCTGCCCCTGACCCTGGCCAAGACCGCGCTGTTGTTCGTCGGCCTGCTGCTGGCAAGTCGCTGGTTGCTGCCCCGGCTGTTCCACGAAGTCGCCGCCTCCCGTTCCGCAGAACTGTTCGTACTGCTGGCGTTGGTGATTGTGCTGCTGACCGCCTGGCTGACCCATCTGCTCGGCCTCTCCCCTGCCCTCGGCGCCTTCCTCGCCGGCATGCTGCTGGGGGAAAGCCATTACCGGCATCAGATCGAGGCCGATATCCGGCCATTCCGCGACATCCTGCTTGGGTTGTTTTTCGTCAGTATCGGCATGCTGATCGACTTGCAGCTGTTTGCCAGCCACGGCGTGCTCATCCTCGGCTTGACCCTCGGGTTGCTGCTGATCAAGGGCAGCGTGGTGGCGCTGCTGGTCAAATGGCGCGGCAGCGATGGCGAGACCGCCTGGCGCAGCGGCCTGGCATTGGCTCAGGGCGGCGAGTTCTGCTTTGCCTTGATGGCCCAGATGCAACAGAACAAGATAATGCCCGCCGACCTCGGCGCACTGCTGCTGGCGGCGACCTTCTGCTCAATGCTGGTCACGCCATTGTTGCTGCGCGCCGCACCGCGGATCGCCGCCAGCCTGCACCGCAAGCCCAACGAAGAAGCCAAGCTCGAAGAAATCAGCGCACTCAACGCCGGCCTGCACGGCCATGTGGTGATTTGCGGTTACGGGCGCGTGGGGCAATCCATCGGACGGTTCCTGCACAACGCGCAACAAACCTACATCGCCCTGGACAATGATCCCGTGCGGGTTCAGGAAGCCGCCGCCGGTGAAAGCAGCGTGCATTACGGCGACTCACGGCGCGGCGAACTGCTGGCCGCCGTCGGGCTGGAACGCGCCCGGTTGCTGGTGATCGCGGTGGACCAGACCGACATCGCGCTGCTGATCCTCAAGGAAGCGCGCCGATTCAACCCAAGCGTGCCGATCCTGGTGCGCACCCGGGACGACAGTCAGTGGGCCGAATTGAAAGCAGCCGGCGCCAATGAAGTGGTGCCGGAGTTGCTGGAGTCGAGCCTGATGCTCGCCTCCCATGCGCTGATCATGCTCGGCTTGCCCGCGCATCAGGTCCAGGAGCGGGTCGATCAGGTCCGGCATGACCGCTACAGCCTGCTGCACCGGTTTTACCCCGGTGCTGAAGATGTAGAAAACTAGTCCTGGCTCACGGCGCCGATCTTGTGCACCGACAAGTCCGCGCCGTAATACTCTTCTTCCTGGCTCAGGCGTAAACCATGGAATGCCTTGATCGTGCCATACACCGCAAAGCCACCGGCGAGCGCCACGATCACGCCCAGCGAGGTGCCGATCAACTGACTGATCAGACTCACACCGCCCAAGCCGCCAAGCGCCGTCTGACCGAAAATGCCGCAAGCAATCCCGCCCCACACGCCACACAAACCATGCAACGGCCACACACCCAGCACATCGTCGATGTGCCATTTGCCTTGAGCGGCGGTAAAGCACCAGACGAACAACGCCCCGGCGATCGCACCGGTCAGCAGCGCACCCACCGGGTGCATCAGGTCGGAACCGGCGCAGATCGCCACCAGCCCGGCCAACGGGCCGTTATGCAGGAAGCCCGGGTCATTGCGCCCGACGATCAACGCCGCCACGGTGCCGCCGACCATGGCCATCAACGAGTTCACCGCCACCAGGCCGCTGACGCCTTGCAGCGTCTGCGCGCTCATGACGTTAAAGCCGAACCAGCCGACGATCAGAATCCACGAACCCAAGGCCAGGAACGGAATGCTCGACGGCGCGAACGCCACCAGTCGACCGTCGCGATAGCGCCCCTGGCGTGGCCCGAGCAACAGCACCGCCGCCAACGCCAGCCAGCCGCCCATGGCGTGGACCACCACGGAGCCGGCGAAGTCATGGAAACTGGCGCCAAAACGCTCCAGCAACCAGGCCTGCACACCGAAGTTGCCGTTCCAGATCATGCCCTCGAAAAACGGGTAGATGAACGCCACGATCAATGCGGTCGCGCACAACTGCGGAACGAAGCGTGCACGTTCGGCAATGCCGCCGGAAATGATCGCCGGGATCGCCGCCGCGAAGGTCAGCAGAAAGAAGAACTTCACCAACGCGTAACCGTGATCGGCATTGATCACTGCCGCCGGTTGCATGAAAGTGACGCCGTAGGAAATCCAGTAGCCTATAAAGAAATACGCGAGGGTCGAAATGGCGAAGTCGCTGAGGATCTTCGACAAGGCATTGACCTGATTCTTTTGTCGAACCGTGCCGACTTCCAGAAACGCAAACCCGGCGTGCATGGCCAGCACCATGACTGCACCGATCAAAATGAACAACGTATTGGAGCTATGGACCAGACTGTCCACAGCGCTTTGCAGATTTTCCATGGGGTTGGCAGACCTGAAGGCTAAAAAGCACCAAAGCAGTTCGCGCAGGCAATCCATGCACCAATTTGCGACGCATTGGAACCAACGCATTGATTCCAATGAACCGCTTTGGCGCACAAGGTCACGACCTTTGCGCGGGTTTTGATTATTTGAGTTATGGTTTTGCTCAAATCACGCCCGGCAACAGCGCAACGGCGCAGGCTGACGCACCATGACATAGCAAAAGTTGTACCAGTCATTTGTACTGAACCTTCACCCAAGGCTCATACTCGAACGCATCAGAAGCCACTTACGGAGATCCACCCATGGCCAGCATCAAGGCAAAGACTGCTCAAGAAATCCTGATGAACGATTTTCAAACCCTGGTCAGCGACACCGAACGGTTGCTGGAACACACCAAATCCATCGCCGGCGATCAGGCCGATGAATTGCGTGACCAGATCCACGACAGCCTGCTGCGTGCCCGGGAAACCTTGAAACTGACTGAAGACTCCCTGCGCCAGCGCGGCCAGGCAGCCGTCACCGCGACCGAAGATTACGTCCAGGCCAACCCATGGCAATCGGTTGGGATCGCCGCGGGCGTGGGCTTCCTGATTGGCCTGCTGGCCACGCGGCGCTGATATGTCTATCGGCGAATCCGGCCCGTCCGCGACGGGCACAAGCGCTTCCTCGCGGCGGCTGGGTGCGGCATTTCTAGGGTTGCTGCACAGCCATGTCGAGTTGTTCGGCATCGAATTGCAGGAACAGAAAGCCCGCACCGTCAGCCTGTTGCTGTTTGCAGGCCTGGCGCTGGTGTTTGCCTTGCTGTTGCTGGTGGGGTTGTCGACGCTGGTGTTGATCCTGTTCTGGGACACCTATCGCCTGGCTGCGATCATCGGGCTGTGCGTGTTCTACACCCTGGCTGCGATTTTTTGCGGGATGCGGCTCAAAGCGGCCGTGTTCGATGAGTCCTCGCCCTTCCACGGTACTTTGGAAGAATTGGCCAACGACCGGGAGCGCCTGCTGCCATGAGCCTGCCCCAATTGCCTCACAACAGTTCGCGCACGGAAATGCGCAAGGCGCTGATCCGCTTGCGCATGGAAATGCACCGCCAGGAAATCCGCCAGGAATCCCGGCAACTGCTGCAACCCTTGCAGCGGGTGCGCGGGATGACGCAAAACCTGCAAGACGGTTTCGGCATCAAGCACGCTCCGCTCTGGGGCATGGCCGCCGTAACCCTGCTCGGTTTTCTGACCGGCAAGGGTGCCAAAAGCGGCGGCGTCAGCAGCGTGACGCGCCTGGTTCAGTTGGGCACCAGCCTCGGTCCGCTGATCAAACTGGTGATGCAGGGTTCCTCGCGTAAACCCTGATCACCCGTTATCTGGCTGCATTCTTGCAATAACACCGGGATGAACCTCTTTATCGAGGGGTTCCATCCTGCGTGCCTACCCGGCACCGGGTCTATCCAAAAACAAGACCTTACTAAGGAGGCCTCGTGATCGACGGGCAACCGCTCGCCTGCTTTCAGCCGTTCATTGATACCGCCACCGGCCGTATCGCCGGCGTCGAGGCACTGGGTCGACTGCGCCAGGCCGATGGTCAATTAACCTCGGTAGGGCCGCTGTTCGCCGACCCGCGAACTCCCGCCATTGCCCTGCGGCGCCTCGATCGGCAGATCCGTGATAACGCCCTGAGCCGTTTGCACGAAGCCCCTGCGGAATGGTTTCTGAGCCTGAACATGTCGCCGCGCTGGATCAGCCGCTTGCGCCCGGACCAGGCGCTGCCGAGTCTCAAGCAACTGGCCAAGCATGGGGTCGACCCGCAACGCATCGTCTTCGAGATCACCGAACTGGGCGGCGACAGCCAACGCCTGGCCGACGTCGTGGTGCGCTACCGCCAGGCCGGCGCACGGATCGCGATCGATGACTTCGGCGCCGGGTATTCGCAACTCGATCGCGTGCTGGCCCTGCAACCGGACATTCTCAAGCTCGACATGCGCCTGTTTCAGGCCGCCGCCCTGGGCGGACCGAGCAGCGAAGTGGTCAAGGCCCTGGCGCTGATGGCCGAGAAAACCGGGTGCTGGATCATTGCCGAAGGGGTGGAAACCGAAGCCCAGCTGAATTTCGCCCTGGAGTGCGGTTCGCGCTATGTGCAGGGTTTCCTGTTCGCCCGGGCGCAAACCGATTTCTTTGCCACCGACGCCTTCGTCGAACAGTTCGCGCAACTGCGCCAACGCTACGTGCAGCGCAAACTGATTGAACGCGGGCAATTGATGGTCATGCGCCGGCAACTCACCGAACTGATGGCGATCCTGCAACACTGGGCCCAGACCCGCGCGCCCCTCAGCGCCCTGCCACAGCTGGATGCTTTCCCCTGGTTGTTGCGCTTCTACCAATGCGACCGCCACGGCACGCAACTGACACCCAACCTGGAATGGCGCAACAACGCCTGGGAAGCCGACAACCGCTACCTGGGCCACAACTGGTCATGGCGGCCGTACTTCTATCACCTGTTGGCCGAGGGTTGGGATGAGCGACGGCTGACCCTTTCCACGACCTATCGCGATGCCACCAGCAACCAGTATTGCCTCACCGCCGGACAGTTTTTCGATAATGGCGAGCGCCTGCTGCTCATCGATATCGACGCCGCCGGGCTGTAGTTCTGCTTGCAGGCCTTGATGCGAGACAGGACACTGGCCCCATCAGTCCCTTGACGGAGAGAACCAGCCTTGGATTGGCAAACCCTGCTTACTCGCGAACGCCTCGGAAAGCCTGTGCACAGCCCGGAAGAACTCGGCCGCAGCCCTTTCCACAAAGACCACGACCGCATCATTTTCTCCGGTGCGTTCCGCCGCCTGGGGCGCAAGACCCAGGTCCATCCGGTGTCCAGCAACGATCATATCCACACGCGCCTGACCCACTCGCTGGAAGTCAGTTGTGTCGGCCGCTCCTTAGGCATGCGCGTCGGCGAAACCATCCGCAGCGCCCTGCCCGACTGGTGCGACCCGAGCGACCTGGGCATGGTCGTGCAATCGGCCTGCCTGGCCCATGACATCGGCAATCCACCGTTCGGTCACTCTGGTGAAGATGCGATCCGTCACTGGTTCCAGCAAGCCGCCGGACGGGGCTGGCTCGATGGCATGAGCGAGGTCGAACGCAATGACTTCCTCAACTTCGAAGGCAACGCCCAGGGCTTTCGCGTGCTCACGCAACTGGAATATCACCAGTTCGACGGCGGCACCCGACTGACTTACGCCACCCTCGGTACGTATTTGAAATACCCCTGGACCGCCAAGCACGCTGATTCCCTGGGCTACAAAAAGCACAAGTTCGGCTGCTACCAGAGCGAACTGCCGCTGCTGGAACAGATCGCGCACAAGCTCGGCCTGCCACAACTGGAAGACCAGCGCTGGGCGCGTCATCCGTTGGTGTACCTGATGGAAGCCGCCGATGACATCTGCTACGCGCTGATCGATCTTGAAGACGGCCTGGAGATGGACCTGCTGGAGTACGCCGAAGTCGAGTCCCTGCTGCTGGACCTGGTGGGTGATGATATTCCGCAGACCTATCGCCAGCTCGGCGCGCAGGATTCGCGTCGGCGCAAACTGGCCATCCTGCGCGGCAAAGCCATCGAACACCTGACCAACGCCGCCGCCCGCGCCTTTGTCGAGCAACAGGACGCGTTGCTGGCCGGCACGCTGCCCGGCGATCTGGTGGAGCACATGCACGGCCCGGCCAAGCGATGCGTGCTGAATGCCAAGGACATGGCGCGTAAAAAGATCTTCCAGGACAAGCGCAAAACGCTGCATGAAATCGGCGCCTACACCACGCTGGAAATCCTGCTCAACGCCTTCTGCGGCGCGGCGCTGGAACAGCACAACGGGCGCTCGCCGTCCTTCAAGAGCCGCCGGGTGTTGGACCTGTTGGGTAACAACGCGCCCGATCCCCACGGCCCGTTGCATACCTCGTTTCTGCGCATGATTGATTTCATCGCCGGCATGACCGACAGCTATGCCAGTGAGATGGCCCAGGAAATGACTGGCCGCTCGATCCACGGATAAAAACCTCAAGATCAGCCGTGTCAGACGCTTCTGACCGGCTGATTGAAGGCGCTCGCCCTTCAACGCCCTTTCAACAGCCGCTGAATCTCCCTACGCGCCGCGCTGAGCTGACTGATCGAATACCCGGCCGGCTCGCGCAATCATCAGGCGCTCACTGCTGGCGGCGTATTCCCTTTCATGCAAACCCCACTGTTCGACTTCGACTTGCACATCCTGCTGGTGGAAGACCACCCCTTTCAGTTGCGGGAAAAACGCGCGACTTTCTGATACGTCTCATACGCAATCAACTACTGCGCATTACTTACATACCAACCCTAATCAATTTCCGATTACACAATCAGAACTTTCACATTCCTTATGCAAAACCCAGTTTATACGTAGCCCCATTCTTTTTCATTTGTAGGAAAAGTCCTATATTGCCGCTACAGCCCCGTCCGTTCATGCGCCCTCACAATTAACTGAGCTAAGGTGCGCGCTTTATTCGCGCACGTATGGGACTTGATTATGAACTCCGTTTTTATTGTCGACGATCACCCCGTCATCCGCCTTGCCGTGCGGATGCTGCTGGAGCATGAGGGTTATAAAGTCGTGGGCGAAACCGATAATGGGGTCGATGCCATGCAGATGGTTCGTGAATGCATGCCCGACTTGATCATTCTTGACATCAGCATCCCCAAACTGGATGGACTGGAAGTTCTCGCCCGTTTCAATGCCATGAGCACACCGCTGAAAACCCTGGTGCTGACCGCGCAATGCCCGACACTGTTCGGCATTCGCTGCATGCAATCCGGTGCCTCGGGGTATGTGTGCAAACAGGAAGACCTCAGCGAACTGATGAGCGCCATCAAGGCCGTATTGTCAGGTTATAACTACTTCCCCAGCCAGGCCTTGAATCCCGTACGCCCGGATGATGTGCGTTATGCCGAACTTGAACTGTTCAAATCCGTCAACGATCGGGAATTGATGGTCTTGCAACTCTTCGCTCAAGGACGCACCAATAAGGAAATCGCCAAAGGCATGTTCCTGAGTAACAAGACAGTCAGTACTTACAAGAAACGCCTCATGCAAAAACTCAAGGCCAAATCCCTGGTAGCACTCATCGAGATGGCAAAACGTAACGCGTTAGTGTGAGAGACAGGATGCCCAGTCGCCTAAAGGACTATCTAATAACATTGAGTGCAGGTTTATGCCTGAGCGCCTCAGTTTGCGCAGCACCCACCGCCGTCGAGAACTACTCCCTGCTCAGCCGCTCAACGGGTGGACACCTGGAAGTCCAGCTGGATAAAACACAACGCCAATGGGCACAGAACAAACGCGAACTGATACTGGGCTCCTCCGCCCCGGACTATCCCCCTTTCGACCTGACCGTCAGTGGCCAGGACTATGAAGGTTTCACCGCTGACTATGCCGGGATCCTCGGGCAGGCCACGGGATTGCCGGTCAAGGTCCAGCGCTACGCTTCGCGCCAGGCCGCCATCAAGGCATTGCAACTGGGAGAGGTCGACCTGCTCGGCACGGCCAATGGCTTCGAAGCCCAAAACCCCGACATTGTGCTGTCTGCTCCCTATGCCGTGGATCGGCCGGTGCTGGTAACCCGCGAGGGCGAAACCCGATCGTTGACCGATGGCCTCGCCGGGCTGCGACTGAGCATGGTGTATCACTACCTGCCGCTGGAGGAAGTGAAGGCGCTGTACCCCAAGGCGCTCATCATCGACTACCCGTCCTACCAGAATGCAATCAATGCGGTGGCTTTCGACCAGGCGGACGTCTTCCTCGGCGACACCATTTCCACCCACTACATGATCAACAAGGGTTACCTGAACAACATCCGCATGGCCAACTTCGGTAAACACGAAGCACACGGTTTCAGCTTTGCGGTGCGCAAGGACAACCTGCAACTGCTGCAGATCGTCAATGCGATCCTCGCGGCCATCCCCACCAGCGAGCGAGACAACATCGCCAAACGCTGGAGTGCCGGCAGCGACATTCTGCTCACTGATCACAAGCTGCAACTGACCGACCGTGAGCAGCAGTGGCTGGTACAGCACCCGGTGGTGCGCGTGGTGGTCAACGAAGCGTTCGCGCCCCTGACGTTTTTCGACAGCGACGGCAATTTTCGTGGTGTCACCGCCGACCTCCTGGAGCTGATCAGGCTGCGTACCGGGTTGCGCTTCGAGATCCAGCGCAGCCGCGGCGACGATCAAATGATCGCGCGCATCAAAGACAATCAGGCCGACCTGATCGCCGCGCTGCTCCCCAGCGTTCAGCGCCAGACCCAGTTGAATTTCAGTCGCCCCTATCTGGAAAACTCCTTTGTGCTGGTGACCCGCAAGTCCGCCGACAGCGCGACCCACCTGGCGCAACTGCAAGGCAAACGCCTGGCCATCGCCCAGGGCAATCCGCTGATGGACTACTTGCGCAGCGAATTTCCACGGATTCACCTGATTGAAACGCCGGACACCTTTCATGCCGTGGAACTGCTCGCCGAGGGCCAGGTCGAGGGCGCCGTCAATTCATTGGTCATCGCCAACTACTTTATTTCGTCGCACATCTTTGAACACAAACTGCAGATCAGCACCACCATCGGTACCCGGCAAGCGGCGTTTTCCCTGGCCACGGCCCGGGGCGCCACGGAGCTGAGTTCGATCATCGACAAAGCGCTGCTGAGCATCGCCCCGGAAGAGCTGGGCGTGATCAACAGCCGCTGGCGTGGTTACTCGGCGGCCTCGGAAAAAACCTGGAACAACTTTCACCGGGTGTTCTATCAGATCGTCGCCGCCGCCAGTTTCCTGTTGCTGATTTCCATGGCCTGGAATGCCTGGATGCGGCGCCAGATCAACCAGCGCAAAGCAGCCGAGCGGGCGCTGAACGATCAGTTCGAGTTCATGCGCTCGCTGGTCAACGGCACGCCTCACCCGATTTACGTGCGTGACCGCCAGGGGCTGCTGAAAAGCTGCAACGACAGTTACCTGGAGGCGTTCCAGGCGAAACGCGAAGATGTGATCGGCAAAAACGTCATGCAGGGCAAGATGAGCAATGCCTTCGAAGCCCGGGAATATCAGGCTGACTATCAACGGGTCGTCGCCGAAGGCACACCGTTGATCCTTGATCGCCCGCTGCACATCGGCGGCCGTCGACTGACGATCTATCACTGGATTCTCCCCTACCGTGATTCGAGCGGTGAAGTGCAAGGCGTCATCGGTGGCTGGATCGACATCAGCGAACGGCGGCAATTGTTCGACAAGCTGCGGGCCGCCAAGGAACAGGCCGATGAGGCCAACCGGGCCAAGAGCACCTTCCTGGCGACCATGAGTCACGAAATCCGCACGCCGATGAACGCGGTGATCGGCATGCTTGAGCTGACCCTCAAGCGCATGGATCAGGGGCGCCAGGAGCGTTCCGCGATCGAAACCGCGTACAGCTCGGCGAAAGACTTGCTGGCCTTGATCGGTGACATTCTGGACATTGCCCGGATCGAATCCGGGCGCCTGAGCCTGAGCCCGGAGCGGGTCAATCCGGGCGAAATCGTCGCCTCGGTGGTGCGGATTTTCGACGGGCTGGCCCGGCAGAAAAATCTGCGCCTGCTGTTGGTCTTCAATCCGCCGCAACCGCCCGTCGATGTGCTGCTCGACCCACTGCGCTTCAAGCAGGTGCTGTCCAACCTGGTCAGCAACGCGATCAAATTTACGGAGCAAGGTGAGGTCAGGATTACCGTTGACCTGCTTGCGGGTGAAGAACCCGAACGAACGCAGCTGCAAGTGCAGGTCCAGGACAGCGGGGTCGGCATCAGCGAGAAGGACCAGCAGCGCCTGTTCGAGCCCTTTGCCCAGGTCGGCAACAGCGGACAGCTGGCCCGGGGCGGCGCGGGGCTTGGGCTGGTGATCAGTCGCAGCTTGTGCGAAATGATGGGCGGCAGCCTGCAACTGCGCAGCCAGCCCGGGGTAGGCACCCAGGTCAGCATTTCACTGTACCTGCCGACGCTGCCACCCAAGCAGGTGCCGGACCGGGTCGAGCCGGCCATCCCTGCCAGCGGCGCGTCCTTGAACGTGCTGGTGGTCGACGATCATCCCGCCAATCGCCTGCTCATGTGCCAGCAACTGGAATACCTGGGGCATCGGTTTACCGGCGCTGACGATGGCCGTGCGGGACTGGAAGCCTGGCAGCGCGAGCCCTTCGATCTGGTGGTGGTCGATTGCAACATGCCGATCATGAATGGCTACGACCTGGCCAGTACCATCCGCCAGCAGGAGCAGCAGGCCCAACGCTCGCCCTGCACCATCCTCGGCTTTACCGCCAATGCGCAGCCGGAGGAAATCCAGCGCTGCAAGCACGCCGGAATGAACGATTGCCTGTTCAAGCCCCTGAGCCTGACGGTATTGAGCCAATGGGTCGAAGGCATCAAGCCAGCGGTCCGTGAACAGGCATTCAATCTGGAAGGGCTGGCGCTGTTGACCGGCGGCAACCCGGAAATGGCCCGGCGCCTGCTGGACGAGCTGCTAAGCAGCAACCGCCTGGATCGCCAGGAGCTGCTGGGCTTATCCGGACTTGGGGACCGCCAGGCACTGGTGGACGTCGCGCATAAAATCAAAGGTGCGGCCCGCATCGCCCAGGCGTGCCGATTGATCGATTGTTGCCAGGCCCTTGAGCAAGCCTGCCACGACGCAGCACCCGCGGATGACATCGCCCACTGCATAAAAACCATGAACCAGGTCATGCTCGAACTGGAGCAAGCATTACTGCACCAGATACGCTGCAACGACAACGGCAAAACGGTGACGCCTTAACTATGCTTGGACGCTGAGCAGTGCGTTAATCACTATGGAGAGAACCGTAATGCCCAGCCCACTGCGCCCGGATCGACGCCGGTTCCCCTTGCACGTGCATATCAGCGTCATGTTTACCTTCCTGTTGCTGTTGACCGGTGTGGTGCTGGGCATTTTCAACTACAGGCAAACCACGCAGATCATTCTTTCGAGCAGTGAAAAGCTCTTCGAGCGCATCGATCAGGATGTACGCCTGGACCTGCAGGCCACCTATGAACCGATTCGCCACCTGCTGAGCCTGCTGGCCGAGACCCCGGCCACCCAGGCCCCGAACCTTGAGCTGCGCCTGGCGCTGCTCAAACCGTTCAGCCAATCGCTCCAGGACAACCCCAACCTGGCCTCGCTGTACCTGGGCTACGCCAATGGCGACTTCTTCATGGTGCGTCCGCTGCGCACCGAGGCGTTGAAGGCGCTGCTCAAGGCCCCGGACATGGCGGCCTATCAGGTGTGGAGCATCGAGCACCCCGCCAGCGGTACTGCGGTCGTCTCGCAATCCCTTTTCTACGATCAGGCCCTGAACCTCATCAGTCGCCAGGACATGCCCGACGAAACCTATGACCCGCGAACCCGCGCCTGGTTTACCAGCGCTCGGGCGGAGGCGGACCAGATCACCACCGAACCCTACGTTTTTTTCTCCACCCACAACGTCGGCACCACCCTGGCCCGACGCAGCGGCGACGGTGCGGTGATGGCCGCGGACCTGACCCTGGCCGAACTTTGCGCCACCCTGGCCAAACACGTGGTGACCCCCAGCACCGAGATCGTGCTCTTCGATGCCGAGGGCAATGCCATTGCCTACCCGGACAGCGGCAAACTGATCATCGACGACCAGACCGCCCGCCTCGGCAAAGCCGCAGACTTGAATCCGGCCCTCGCTGCCCTGCTGGCCAGCCCGGCGGCAGGTAATCGTCTGGACGTCGCCGGCCGGCAGTGGATCGTCGCCCGCAGCCACATGCCGGAAGGAGGGCCCCAGGGTTTGCAAATGGCACTGCTGGTGCCCGAGGATGAATTGCTCGTCGATGCCTACCGCATGCGCTGGCAAGGGGCGCTGATTACCCTGGCCACCTTGCTGCTGTGCCTGCCGATGGGCTGGCTGACCTCGCGCATCCTGGTCAAGCCGCTGCGTGCGCTGGTGAAAGAAGCTGATGCGATTCGCAGTTTCGATTTCAACTTTCCCGTCAGCCGCCGCTCGCCGGTATTAGAGGTCGATCAATTGAGCCTGTCGATGGCGCGAATGAAGGACACCCTCGGCAGTTTTTTCCAGATCACCGACAGCCTGTGCGCTGAAACCCGCTTCGCGCCGCTGCTGCAACGGGTGCTGTTTGAAACCGTGAAAATCGCCCAGGCCCAGGCTGGCCTGATCTACCTGCGCGAAGGTGACGGCGAGCGCATCGAACCCCAAGGCCTGATCATCAATGGCACTTCCCACCCCTTGCCGTCGTTCGACCTTCAAGGCCACGAACTGCAGAACCCGCAGAACCCGGCGTGGCTGCAACAGCTGGCGAATGCGGACAATGTGGTCGCCAACCTCGGCTATGAACACGCGGGGGATTTGCAGAAAGTCTTGCTCGCCATGCAGAGCCCGCGGGTGCACCTGATCGGCATTCGCCTGCGCAACCGGCATAACGAGACGGTTGGTCTGCTGATACTGCTGCTGGCCGACAGCGGCAACCAAAGCGACCTGGAAAAACTGCGCCCGGATCGCATCGCCTTTCTGCAAGCGGTGTCCGGCGCGGCGGCGGTGAGTATCGAAAGCCAGCGTCTGCAAGCCAAGCAAAAACAGCTGCTCGACGCCTTCATTCAACTGCTGGCCGGTGCGATCGACGCCAAAAGCCCCTACACCGGCGGCCATTGCCAGCGCGTACCGGCGCTGACCCTGATGCTCGCCCAGGCTGCGGCGGCCAGCCAGGACCCGGCGTTCAGCGGCTACCACCCCACCGAAGATGAGTGGGAAGCCTTGCACATTGCGGCCTGGCTGCACGATTGCGGCAAGGTCACCACGCCCGAATATGTGGTCGACAAGGCCACCAAACTGGAAACCCTGAACGATCGCATCCACGAGATCCGCACCCGTTTCGAAGTGCTCAAGCGCGATGCCTGGATCAACTACTGGCAGGCCATCGCCATGGGTGGCGACGAGCAGCACCTGGCCGAATTGCGCAACGCCAACATCGCCGGTCTGGACGATGACTTCGCCTTTATCGCTCGCTGCAATCTGGGTGGCGAGGCAATGGCCGAGGCCGACCTCCAGCGCCTGAATGTGATCGCCCAACGGACCTGGACCCGAACCCTGGATGATCGATTGGGGGTTTCCTGGGAAGAGAACCGGCGTCAGGCGCGCACCCTGGCGCCGACGCTACCGGTCAGTGAACCGCTGCTGGCGGACAAACCCGAACATCTGCTGGAACGCGCCGAAGGCGAACTGATCCCGCCAGACAATCCCTGGGGCTTCAAACTCGATGTGCCGCCGCACAAATACAATCGCGGCGAGCTGTACAACCTGAGCATTGCCCGCGGCACCCTGACCCGCGAAGAGCGCTACATCATCAATCACCACATGGTGCAGACGATCCTGATGCTCAGCCACCTGCCCTTCCCCGGCCACCTCAACAACGTCGCGGAAATCGCTGGCGGCCACCACGAAAAAATGGACGGCACCGGTTATCCCAAACGGTTGAAGCGCGAAGACATGAGCCTGCCGGCGCGGATGATGGCGATTGCCGATATTTTCGAGGCGCTGACCGCAGCCGATCGCCCCTACAAGAAAGCCAAGTCCTTGAGCGAAGCGCTGGGCATCATGGCGACGATGTGCCGTGATGCCCATATCGACCCTGAGTTGTTCGGGCTGTTTATCAACGAACAGATTTACCGGCAATACGCCGAGCAGTTCCTCGACCCGAAACAGATCGATGCCGTGGACCCGGCAAGCCTGCTGGTCAAGGCAGGCTTGCGGGCGTGATCAGCAATCGGTCAGGCGCAGGAAAATCGCGGCCAACTGTTCGATGCCGGCCTGGTCGTCGGCAGTGAAACGCGCCAGTTTCGGGCTGTCCAGGTCCAGCACGCCGATCAGTCGGCCGTCCTTGACCAGTGGCACCACCAGCTCGCTGTTCGAGGCGCTGTCGCAGGCGATATGCCCGGGAAACGCGTGCACATCCTCGACCAATTGGGTTTGCAAGGTAGCGGCTGCCGCCCCGCACACGCCCCGACCGAACGGAATTCGCACGCAGGCGATCTGGCCCTGGAACGGACCCAGCACCAGTTCTTCATTGCGATTGAGGTAGAAACCGGCCCAGTTCAGGTCATCGAGCTGGTTGTACAGAAACGCGGAAAACTGCGCGGCGTTGGCGATGAAATCCCGCTCGTCCGCCAGCAAGGATTCCAGTTGCGCCCACAGCATGCCGTAGCCTTCGAGGCCCTGGCCGCTTTGTTTTAAATCGATCATGCCTTGTGCTCCAACAGCTTTAACCCAACCCAATAACGCGCAAATTGATAGGCGCAACGGCCATTGCGATTGCCCCGGCCAGTAGCCCAGCGGACGGCGAGAATGTCGAGTTCCTCGTTGCGTTGCCAGGCCAGGCCGGCCTTGTCGGCCAGTTGCCCGATCCAGTGCTCGACCACATTAAGGAAGTGTTCTTGAGTGAACGGATAAAACGACAGCCACAGCCCGAATCGATCCGACAACGCGATTTTGTCTTCCACGGCCTCGCTGGGATGCAGTTCGCCGTCAACGCGTTTCCAGTTTTCGTTATCGCTTTCCTTTTCCGGCACCAGGTGGCGACGGTTGGACGTGGCGTACAGCAGCACGTTGTCCGGCGCCTGTTCGAGAGAGCCGTCGAGCACGCTTTTGAGTACGCGGTAATCGCCTTCGCCGGATTCGAACGACAGGTCATCGCAGAACAGCACAAAACGCTGGGGCAGCTTGGCGACCTGCTCGACGATACGCGGCAAGTCCGCCAGGTGATCGCGCTCGATCTCGATCAGGCGCAAACCGGCCGCGTGATGTTCGGCCAGCAACGCGCGAACCAGCGACGATTTGCCGGTACCCCGCGAGCCCCAGAGCAACGCGTGGTTGGCCGGCATGCCGTCGATGAATTGTTGGGTATTGCGCCCCAGTTGCTCCACCTGGCGGTCGACACCGATCAGGTCGGTCAAGCGGGTGTCGAGGCTGACTTGCAGCGGCAACAGGAAACCGCTGCGGCCCTCACGCTGCCAGCGCGCGGCCAGGCAATGCACCCAGTCGATGGTTTGCCGAGGGGCCGGCAGCAGGGGTTCGATACGGGCCAGAACGGCATCGGCGCGTTCAAGAAAAGCATTCAATCGGGAATCCACGTCTTCTCCTCGGGCACGTTTCACAGTAATGATGGTGATACGGCAACTTACATCAACCGGCCCCCTCAAACTGGGGCGGTGCGGGAACATCGGTATCCATGCATGATCGACTATGCTTGAGCAGCGAAGGGAAACGGAAGTGGTTCAACACCCCATGGATATCAAGTTCACCCACCGGCTTTCATACAAACAAGCTCGGCTCACTGTGCTGGTCGGTTTCATACTGGGCACCTTGCTCAGTCTGGTGCAAATAGGCATCGATTATGCCAGCGAAGACGCCTCCATCAACCGTGAAATACTGTCTTTGCTGGAAATCAGCCACAACCCGGCCTCACGCATCGCCTACAACATCGATGCCGAGCTCGCCCAGGAACTGACCATGGGCCTGCTACGCTCGCCCGCGATCATCAGCGCGCAATTGACCGACAACAACAATACCGTGCTCGCCAGCGTCAAACGCCAGGGCCAGCAGGACGGTTATCGGCTGATCAGCGACTTCCTGTTTGGCGCCAACCGCCAGTTCGAAGACCGCCTCTACCTCGACCACTTGCCTGCCGAATCCCTCGGCACCTTGCAACTGGAGGTCGACACCTATGCCTTCGGCAGCCGTTTCCTGCGCCGGGCCGAAGTGACGCTGCTCAACGGGTTCGCCCGCAGCCTGATCCTGACCGGGATCCTGCTGGCGTTGTTCTACGTAATGCTGACCAAGCCACTGGTGCGGGTTATCCGCGAACTCAGCGGCCGTGATCCGCGCAGCGCGGAACCGACGTGGCTGGAGTACCCGGCGGGTCATGAAAACGATGAAATCGGCGTGTTGGTCAAGGTCGCCAATCAACAGTTCGAAAACATCGCCACCGAAATCCAGCAACGACGCAACGCCGAAAATCGCCTGACCGATTACCTCGGGCAACTGGAAAATATCGTCTCGGCCCGCACTGCCGAACTCAAGGCGATCAACACCCGGCTCAGCCAATCCAACGAGGAACTGGAAGTCGCCCGCCGGACGGCCCTGGACATGGCCGAAGCACGCTCGGCGTTCCTGGCCAACATGAGCCATGAAATCCGCACGCCGCTCAATGGCCTGCTGGGGATGATCGCGCTCTCGCTCGATGGACCGCTGAATGCCGAACAACAGCAACAGCTGTCCATCGCCCATGACTCGGGCAAGGTGTTGGTGGAGTTGCTCAACGATATTCTCGACCTGTCGAAATTCGATGCCGGCCAACTGGAGCTCGAACACATTCCGTTCGACCTCGGCTCGCTGATCGAGGACACCGCCAACCTGCTGTCGCAGAACGCCGCGCCCAGCGTCGAACTGGCCTGCCTGATCGATCCGCAGTTTCCGGCCCTGGTGCTGGGCGACCCGACCCGGGTCAGGCAGATTGTCAGCAACCTGCTGTCCAACGCGCTCAAGTTCACCCGTTTCGGGCGGGTCGATGTGCGGCTGTCCACCTTTGAGGACGGCGTGCGCATCGAGGTCTGCGACACCGGCATCGGCATCGCCCAGGACGCCCAGGTGAAAATCTTCCAGCCCTTCACCCAGGCCGGCGCCGGCATTACCCGGCAATTCGGCGGCACCGGGCTGGGGCTGGCGCTGACGTTCAACCTCTGCGAAGCCATGCAGGGACGGTTGACGATCAGTTCCGAAGCCGGGTTCGGCAGCCAGTTCTGCGCTGACCTGCCGTTGCCCGCCCACACCCGCGCCATCGCGCCGCAGCCGTTGCAAGGCAAGGTCATCGCCATTACGGCCGCCAGCAGTGGCCTGGCGGAACTGTTGAAAGGGTTGTTACCGTTATGGGGGCTCGACTATCAGCAGCGCTCCATCGAGGATTCCTTGCTCGGCCTGGAACCGGATGTGTTGATCACTGACTGCCCGGAATGCCTGTTCGGCCTGCGTACCACGCTCAGCGCACCGATCCTGCTGGTCACCGCTTATGGCAGTTTCATGCCCAGCGAAGAAGCCGCGGCCCTGGCGCCGTTGCAGCAACAGGCGCGGCCATTGGCACGTAACGCGCTCTATCAGACATTGCGCCGGATCCTGCAACCGGACACCAGCACAATCAACGACGCCCGCCTCGACGCCCTCACCCCTCAACGCCGCGGTCGGGTGTTGCTGGTGGAGGACAACCCGGTCAATCAATTGGTGGCCAAGGGCATGCTCGGCAAACTCGGTTGCGAGGTGATTGTCGCGGCTCACGGTGCCGAAGCCCTGGATCAGCTGGAGCTGAGTGAATTCGATCTGGTACTGATGGACTGCAACATGCCGGTGATGGACGGCTACGAGGCCAGTCGGCACATCCGCCGCAGCGGGCGCTGGCCGCAGCTGCCGATTGTCGCCCTGACCGCCAACGCCATGTCCGAAGAACGCGAGCGCTGCCGTGCGGCGGGCATGAGCGACTACCTGGCCAAACCCTTCCGCCGGGAAGAACTGGCCGCCCTGCTCGACTTGTGGATACCGACTACGACAGTGCTTTGATCTGCCCCAACAGCTGATCAAGGCCCTCGCGCAGTTCATTCAAGTGATTGAGATCAACGCCGCTGTCGCAGAGCAGGCGCGCCTTGAGCGGCCCGACCTGCTCGCGCAAGGCCAGGCCGGCTGGCGTCAGGCTCAGGTGCACCTCACGCTCATCCCGCGCCGAACGCTGGCGCTGGACCAGTTGCAGCTGCTCAAGCCGTTTAAGCAACGGCGTGAGCGTGCCGGAATCCAGCGCCAGGCGTTCACCCAGGGCTTTGACGGTTGGCTGCTGCGGAGCCGCTTCCTGCCATTCCCACAACACCAGCATCGCCAGGTATTGCGGGTAGGTCAGGCCGAGCTGATCGAGCATCGGCTTGTAGCCTCGAATCACCGCCCGGGAAGCGGCATACAGCTTGAAGCACAGTTGGCTGTCGAGCTTCAGCGAATCGGCGGACACGCTGTTCATTTGAGCAGGGCTTCAATCTCGGCGCTCAGGTCCTGCGGCTTGGTGGCCGGGGCGAAGCGCTTGACCAACTGGCCGTCCTTGCCGATCAGGAACTTGGTGAAGTTCCACTTGATGCCTTGGGAACCCAACAGGCCCGGTGCGCGCTTTTTCAGTTGCACGAACAGCGGATGGGCGTCGGAACCGTTGACATCGATCTTTTTGAACAGCGGGAAGCTGACGCCGTAGTTCAACTCGCAGAACTCGGATATCGCCCCTTCATTGCCCGGCTCTTGCTTGCCGAACTGGTTGCAGGGGAAGCCGAGCACCACCAGCCCTTGATCCTTGTAGGTCTGCCACAGCGCTTCCAGACCTTTGTACTGTGGGGTGAAGCCGCATTTGCTGGCGGTATTGACCACCAACACGGCTTTGCCGGCGAAGTCGGACAGGGTTTTCTGTTCACCCTTGATGGTGGTCACCGGGATACTCAGCAGGTTGTCGCTCATGGTTCGGGCTCCAGAGGATGGAAGAAGCGTTGAACATAGCGAGCAATTGAATTGTGTGCAATTTAATAAATCAATAGAACCCACGCCAATCCCTGTACCTGTACCTGTACCTGTAGGAGCGAAGCTTGCTCGCGAAAGCGTCGGATCAGTCAACATCATTGTTGAATGTTAAGACGCCATCGCGAGCAAGCTTTGCTCCTACACCAGGGGGATTCGGGGTTATTCGCGGGGAACCAGGTCCAGGCACACCGAGTTGATGCAATAACGCAAACCGGTCGGTGGCGGGCCATCCGGGAACACATGGCCCAGGTGCGCATCGCACTTGGCGCAGACCACTTCGGTGCGGATCATGCCGTGGCTGACGTCGCGGATCTCGACCATCGCACTGTCGCCGATCGGCGCGTAGAAGCTCGGCCAGCCGCAGCCGGAATCGAACTTGGTCCTGGAATCGAACAACGGCTCGTTGCAGCAGATGCAGTGGTAAACGCCGTCGACCTTGCTGTCGTTGTACTTGCCGGAGAACGGACGCTCAGTGCCCTTGAGGCGGCAAACGTTGTACTGCTCCGGGTCGAGCATCGCCTTCCATTCTTCCAGGGTTTTATCCAACTTTTCCATCGTCACACCTCAGCAGCTGAAAAAGCCCGATCTGTACCTTTTCCAAGGATCGGGCGGCACGTATGATTGCGCCTCGTCAAACGCCAGTCTGGCAGCCAGACACCGCGCATTCAAACGGATTATGAGTGTCGCCATCGCAGGCGTCAGGCCTGTGTGAATACGCAGGATTCCCAGTACGGTCGTTCACACGCCGCCTGGATCGTTCATTTTCGGGAACACATCGCCATGCAGGTCAGCAAATCGAACAAGCTCGCCAACGTCTGCTACGACATTCGCGGCCCAGTGCTCAAGCACGCCAAACGCCTGGAAGAGGAAGGCCATCGCATCCTCAAGCTGAACATCGGCAACCCGGCGCCCTTTGGTTTCGAAGCGCCGGATGAAATCCTCCAGGACGTGATCCGCAACCTGCCGACCGCCCAGGGCTACAGCGATTCCAAAGGCCTGTTCAGCGCGCGTAAAGCCGTGATGCAGTACTACCAGCAGAAGCAGGTCGAAGGCGTCGGCATCGAAGACATCTACCTGGGTAACGGCGTTTCCGAGCTGATCGTGATGTCGATGCAGGCCCTGCTCAACAACGGCGACGAAGTGCTGGTGCCGGCCCCCGACTATCCGCTGTGGACCGCCGCGGTCAGCCTGGCCGGCGGCAACCCGGTGCATTACCTGTGCGATGAAGGCGCCGACTGGTTCCCGGACCTGGCCGACATCAAGGCCAAGATCACACCGAACACCAAGGCGCTGGTGATCATCAACCCGAACAACCCGACTGGCGCGGTGTATTCGAAGGAAGTGCTGCTGGGCATGCTCGAACTGGCCCGCTCGCACAACCTGGTGGTGTTCTCCGACGAAATCTACGACAAGATCCTCTACGACGACGCCGTGCACATCTGCACTGCGTCCCTGGCGCCGGACCTGCTGTGCCTGACCTTCAACGGTCTGTCCAAGTCCTACCGCGTGGCCGGTTTCCGTTCCGGCTGGATCGCCATTTCCGGGCCGAAACACCACGCCCAGAGCTACATCGAAGGCATCGACATGCTGGCGAACATGCGCCTGTGTGCCAACGTACCGAGCCAGCACGCGATCCAGACCGCACTCGGCGGCTACCAGAGCATCAATGACCTGGTGTTGCCGCAAGGTCGCTTGCTGGAACAGCGTAATCGCACCTGGGAATTGCTCAACGATATCCCGGGCGTGAGCTGCGTCAAGCCGATGGGCGCGTTGTATGCCTTCCCGCGCATCGACCCGAAAGTCTGCCCGATCCACAACGACGAGAAGTTCGTGCTCGACCTGCTGCTGTCCGAGAAGCTGTTGGTGGTGCAAGGCACGGCGTTCAACTGGCCGTGGCCGGATCACTTCCGCGTGGTCACCCTGCCCCGCGTCGACGAACTGGATCAGGCCATCGGCCGGATCGGCAACTTCCTCAAGACTTACCGCCAGTAAGCTGACGGACACCGTGCGACTCGGTTCCGGGTCGCACGGTGATTGATTCAGCAACACATCTCTACACCCTGTCGGCCATCCTGGCCGTCATCCCTGCCTGCTGACCGATTTCCTGCTCGCGTCTAACAAAGACGGGGGCCGCGTCGTCCATCGACTGACAACCACGTCCTGCATCAGCGTCGGAAATTGCCTGCACGCGGCTAAACTGTTGCTGTAGGACACAGTTTGAAATAGTCACTCGGTTGAATAGCACGGTGCAGCACCTTATATACCCCGCAGTACGCTACATCTTAAGCATGAGGAGATTTCTACAACCATGATGCGCATTCTGCTGTTTTTGGCCACTAACCTGGCGGTCGTGCTGATTGCCAGCATCACCCTGAGCCTTTTCGGCTTCAACGGGTTCATGGCGGCCAACGGGGTTGATCTGAACCTCAATCAGCTGCTGATTTTCTGTGCGGTCTTTGGTTTCGCCGGCTCGCTGTTCTCGCTGTTCATCTCCAAGTGGATGGCGAAGATGAGCACCAGTACCCAAATCATCACCCAGCCGCGCACCCGTCACGAGCAATGGCTGCTGCAAACGGTCGAACAACTGTCGCGCGAAGCCGGGATCAAGATGCCCGAAGTCGGGATTTTCCCGGCCTACGAGGCCAACGCCTTCGCCACCGGCTGGAACAAGAACGACGCGCTGGTCGCGGTCAGCCAGGGCCTGCTCGAGCGGTTCTCGCCGGATGAAGTCAAAGCCGTGCTGGCCCACGAGATCGGTCACGTGGCCAATGGCGACATGGTCACCCTGGCGCTGATCCAGGGCGTGGTGAACACCTTCGTAATGTTCTTCGCGCGGATCATCGGCAATTTTGTCGACAAGGTGATCTTCAAGAACGAAGAAGGCCAGGGCATCGCCTACTACGTGGCGACCATCATCGCCGAACTGGTGCTGGGTATCCTCGCCAGCTCGATCGTCATGTGGTTCTCGCGCAAACGCGAGTTCCGTGCCGACGAAGCCGGCGCACGCCTGGCCGGTACCAGCGCAATGATCGGCGCCCTGCAGCGCCTGCGGGCCGAACAAGGGATGCCGGTGCACATGCCGGACACCCTGACCGCATTCGGCATCAACGGTGGCATCAAACAGGGCTTCGCCCGCATGTTCATGAGCCACCCGCCGCTGGAAGAGCGTATTGACGCGTTGCGTCGCCGGGGCTGATAGCCCTACGCAGAAACACGAAGGGGCGATCGATTGATCGCCCCTTTTTTGTGTCTACTGCTTTTTGAATCAACTCACCAAGCGATACACCCGCTCTTCAAGCCGCGTCACACCGCTTTCGATAAACTTCCAGCTCTCGCCCAGCACATCCTGATCTTCCAGAATCTTCAATTTCCAGGCTGCCCCGAACAACCGCTGCACTTCATCGTCCAGTACGGCAAACGGCGGTCCGTCCTTTTGTGCCTGCTCGTAATCCAGGGTAATCAACAGCCCCAGGGAGTCCTTCGGCACAATCCGCTTCAGATGCTCGGCGTATTGCTCACGCATCTTCGGTGGCAAGGCGATCAACGCCGCGCGGTCATACAGCGCGCTGCAATCGGCAACATCACCGGCGGTCAGGGCGAAGAAATCACCACACCAGATTTCGATCGAGCCGGCGCGATAGACCGTGAACGGGCCCTGGTCGCTCACGTCCGGGTCAAATTGATGCTCGTGGAAAAAGTCCTCCACGGCCTTTTCCGACAATTCGATGCCCAATACCTCGTGACCGCATTTTGCCAGCCATAGCAGGTCCAGGCTTTTGCCACATAACGGCACCAGTACGCGCGCGCCCTCTTCCAGGCCCAGTTGCGGCCAGTACCGTTGCAGATATGGATTCACTTCCGGCAGGTGAAAGCCGATCTGATTCGACGTCCACCGCTTGTGCCAAAACTCCGGCTGCATAATTAATCCCGAAAATTCGATCAAAAGACCCTAAAACTTATATTAGATTTAGATCAATGATCTGACTGAAGATGACGCCATCTTACCCCTCAGGAGCTCTTTCATGTTCCCCAGCCTCTACATATCCCATGGTTCGCCGATGTTGGCACTGGAACCGGGCGCCAGCGGTCCCGCCCTGGCGCGCCTGGCGGCAGAAATGCCCAGGCCAAAAGCCATCGTGATTGTGTCTGCGCATTGGGAAAGTAATGAGCTATTGGTCAGCGGAAACCCCCAGCCAGAAACCTGGCATGACTTCGGCGGCTTCCCGAAGGCGCTGTTTGAGGTGCAATACCCGGCGCCGGGCGATCCGCAACTGGCGGCCGAGGTGGTCGAGCTGCTCAAGGCGAATGACCTGCCGGCGCGCATCGATGCCAAGCGCCCGTTCGATCACGGGGTGTGGGTGCCGCTGTCATTGATGTACCCCCAGGCCGACATCCCGGTGGTGCAAGTCTCACTGCCAACCCGTGGCGGCCCGGCCCTGCAAACCCGTGTCGGCCATGCGCTGGCCAGCCTGCGCGAGCACGGCGTGCTGTTGATCGGCTCTGGCAGCATCACCCACAACCTGCGTGAACTGGACTGGCATGCCGGCCCGGAAAGTGTCGAGCCGTGGGCCAAGGCCTTTCGCGACTGGATGATTGAAAAGCTTGCCGCCAACGATGAAGCCGCATTGCACGATTATCGTCAGCAAGCGCCAAACGCGGTGCGCAATCATCCGAGTGATGAGCACTTGCTGCCGTTGTACTTTGCCCGCGGGGCCGGGGGCGAATTCGGGATTGCGCACCAGGGGTTCACCATGGGTGCCTTGGGCATGGATATTTACCGCTTTGGTTAACTGATCGTTCCTACGCTCTGCGTGGGAACGATCAGGCAAAAAAAATCCCCGAACCAGTCGGGGATTTTTTATGTGCGATCAATCAGCTCAAGAGCGGATTAATCTTCGCGATAGCGACGCAGCTTCAACTGCTTGCCAGCAACGCGAGTGTCCTTCAGTTTGGTCAGGAGTTTTTCCAGACCATCTTCCGGCAGCTCGACGAGGCTGAAGCTGTCACGCACCTGGATGCGACCGATGGCTTCACGAGCCAAACCGCCTTCATTCAGGATAGCGCCCAGCAGGTTCTTGGCAGCGATGCCATCACGCGCGCCCAGCGCGGTACGGCAACGAGCACGGCCTTCGGCCAATGGAACCGGAGCGCGACGCTCACGATCACCACGGTCCGGACGATCACCGGTGCGCTCTGGACGATCGCCACGCGGTGCGTTGTTCGGCACCAGTGGACGTTCCTTCTCGATCGCAGCCAGGGTCAGCGCCTGAGCGTTGGTGGCTTTGCGCAGCAGTGCAGCGGCCAGGGCACGCGGGGTGCAACCGATGTCGGCGGTCAGGCGATCGAGCAGATCACCGTGAGTCGATTCGGCATCAGCCACCAGTGGCGACAGGCTGTTGGTCAGTTTCTTGATGCGGGCATCAAGAACAGCTTGTGCGTCCGGCAGGCGAACTTCGGCAACCTTTTGACCGGTTACACGCTCGATCACTTGCAGCATGCGGCGCTCACGTGGAGTCACCAGCAGCAGTGCACGACCTTCGCGACCGGCACGGCCAGTACGGCCGATACGGTGAACGTAGGATTCCGGGTCGTACGGCATGTCAACGTTGAACACGTGAGTGATGCGCGGAACGTCCAGGCCACGGGCGGCAACGTCGGTCGCCACAACGATGTCCAGACGGCCATCCTTGAGGGATTCGATCACGCGCTCACGTTGGTTCTGAGCAATGTCACCGTTCAGCGCAGCGGCTTTGTAGCCTTTGGCTTCCAGGGCACTGGCCAGGTCCAGGGTCGCTTGCTTGGTGCGCACGAACATGATCAGGGCATCGAAGTCTTCGACTTCCAGCAGGCTCAATACAGCCGAGGTCTTCTGGTCAGCGTGAACCAACAGGTGAGCCTGTTCGATCGCGGTAACGGTCTGAGTCTTGGTCTGGATCTTCACGTGCTGCGGATCACGCAGGTGACGCTCGGCGATCGCACGGATCGACTGCGGCAGGGTCGCCGAGAACAATACGGTCTGACGGGTCGGTGGCAGAGCCTTGAAGATAACTTCGAGGTCGTCCATGAAACCCAGTTTGAGCATTTCGTCCGCTTCGTCCAGAACCAGGTGGTTCACGGTCGACAGGACTTTTTCGTCACGACGCAGGTGGTCGCACAGACGACCCGGAGTGGCGACAACGATCTGTGCGCCATTACGGATTGCTTTCAGTTGTGGGCCCATCGGGGCGCCGCCGTAAACGGCCACAACGGTAACGCCCGGCATTTGCTTGGCGTAGGTTTCGAAAGCGGTTGCTACTTGCAGCGCCAACTCACGGGTTGGCGCCAGGATCAGGGCTTGCGGCTCGCGCTTGGCAGGATCGATGCGATGCAGGATTGGCAGAGCGAACGCGGCGGTTTTACCAGTACCGGTTTGCGCCTGGCCAATCATGTCGTGGCCGGCCATGATGATCGGGATCGATTGCTGCTGAATAGCCGAAGGTTCTTCGTAGCCAGTCGCGATGACGGCTGCAAGAATATTCGGATTAAGATTAAAAGCGGCGAAGCCGCCGGTTTCCTGGGTCATGGGTCTGCCTCTAAGTGCATCCGCAAAGACCCATGCTCCAAAGCTGCGCATGCCGTGTAAGACTCAAGAGTCGCCCTGGCTGCTTTGTCGGCGGGGATTTGCGAAAACGAATGAATGAAAAAGATTCGTCAAGGAAGAGTCCGCTGTGCGGACGTGCAGCCGAAGCTGACTTCGGGGAATTGCGCTACCTAAACGCGGCCCGGTTAAAGGCCGGCGCGCACTATACCGGAATTCGCCCAAAAAGGGAGCATTATTTGTCGGAAAACTGACGCATACGCCGTTGTGTCACACGCTTTGCGGATAATCGTGCAACGGTCTATTTTTCAAAGGCCCGGCCCTGCTGGCGATGGCGCTAAAACGGTTCACCCTGATGACCCGGACCTTCGGTCTGGCACCCCCTTCCCGCCCGAGGAAATACCTCATGAATCAGCCTGCTTCCAGTCGTGTCAGCCGCGAACGACGTGGTCATGTGTTGTTGCTGGGCCTGGACCGGGTCGCCAAGCGCAACGCCTTCGACCTCGATCTGCTCAACGACCTGAGCCTGGCCTACGGCGAGTTCGAAGCCGACAACGAGGCGCGGGTCGCGGTGGTGTTCGGCCACGGCGAGCATTTCACCGCCGGGCTCGACCTGATCAATGCCAGTTCCGCACTCGCCGAAGGCTGGCAGGCACCGCCCGGCGGCTGCGATCCGTGGGGCGTTTTCGCCGGACCGAGGGTGAGCAAACCGGTGATCGTCGCCGCGCAAGGTTATTGCCTGACCATCGGCATCGAGCTGATGCTGGCCGCCGACATCAACCTGTGTGCCAGCAATACCCGATTTGCCCAGATGGAAGTGCAGCGCGGGATCTTTCCGTTTGGCGGCGCCACCCTGCGTTTGCATCAGGTGGCCGGCTGGGGCAACGCCATGCGCTGGCTGCTGACCGGTGATGAGTTTGATGCCCATGACGCGTTGCACCTGGGGTTGGTGCAAGAAGTGATGGCCAGCGAGGATCTGCTGCCGAGGGCAATTGAACTGGCAGAACGCATTGCCCGGCAGGCACCGCTGGGGGTCCAGGCAACATTGATGTCGGCCAGACAGGCGCGTTATGAGGGAGAAACCGCGGCGGCGCAGGCGTTACCGGCGATGGTGAAGAAGTTGTTGAACAGTGAGGATGCCAAGGAGGGGGTGCGGTCGATGGTCGAGAAGCGGCCCGGCGTATTCAAAGGCTGCTGACACTCAACCTGTGGCGAGGGGGCTTGCCCCCGTTCGGCTGCGCAGCAGTCGCAGTTGCGGCAAACGCGGTGTACCTGACGGAACCCGTTGCAGCATTTAGGGCCGCTTCGCAGCCCAACGGGGGCAAGCCCCCTCGCCACAGTGACCCCGCCGGCCTTCACGTCGCCGGCCGAATCGCCTTGATCAACGACAACAACGAATACCCCAACCGCGGCGCCAGCCCTTCGGCTCGGGCGATCAAGCCGTCCATGTCCAGTTCCTGATCCAGCTCCGACGGCACGATCAGGATCACGTTGCCCTCCTTCACCGGCAGTTCCCAGTAATGCCGGTGATAGAGCCCGCGAAACAACGCCGCGCCCAGGGGTTTGCCGTCATCGGTGGCCCATTGGTTGATCACCAGCCAGCCCCCCGGATTCAAGCGTTTCTGACAGTTTTCGAGAAAGCTCCAGGCCAGATGCCCGACACCCGGCCCGACATCGGTATAGAGGTCGACGAAAATCAGGTCCGCCGGCTCAGCCGTCTCCAGCAAGTCCAGCGCATCGCCGACGCGGATATACAGCCGGGGATCATCATCCAGCCCCAGGTATTCGATGGCCAGGCGCGGCACGTCGGGGCGCAGCTCAATCGCTTCGACGTCTTCCAGCGGCAGGAACTTGAGGCAAGCCTGGGTCAGCGTGCCGGCGCCAAGGCCGAGGAACAGCGCGCTTTCCGGCTGTTCATGGCACAGCGCACCAATCAGCATGGCGCGGGTGTAGTCGTATTCCAGCCAGCTCGGGTCAGCAGTGAACACGCAGCTTTGCTCGATGGCATCGCCGAATTCGAGAAAACGGTAATCGGCCACTTCCAGCACGCGAATCACGCCGAACTCATCCTGTACCTCGGCGAGCAGATGCTCGACGCGCTCCTCAGTCATTTCGTCTCCTGATCGTCACCGATGCCGGCAACGCGACAAGCCGCCACATGAAGCGGCAAAGGCGCGATTGTCCGCGAAGCGACGGGAACAGGTCACGCACTAATTGCTGATAACATAAGCGCCCGTGCGTAAACACTAGAGACCGTGATGAGCCAACCCTGGAGCCCTGACAGCTGGCGTGCCTTGCCGATCCAGCAACAACCCCGCTACCCCGACGCCGCGCATTTGGCGCAGGTCGAGCAAACCCTGGCCAGTTATCCGCCGCTGGTGTTTGCCGGTGAAGCCCGGGAATTGCGCCGTCAGTTCGCCGAAGTGACCCAGGGCCGCGCGTTTCTGTTGCAAGGCGGCGACTGCGCCGAAAGCTTCGCCGAGTTCTCCGCCGCGAAAATCCGCGACACCTTTAAAGTGCTGCTGCAAATGGCCATCGTGATGACCTTCGCCGCTGGCTGCCCGGTGGTTAAAGTCGGGCGCATGGCCGGCCAGTTCGCCAAGCCCCGCTCAGCCAACGACGAAACCATCGACGGCGTGACCCTGCCCGCCTACCGTGGCGACATCGTCAACGGCATCGGTTTCGACGAAAAAAGCCGCGTGCCGGACCCGGAACGCCTGCTGCAGTCCTATCACCAGTCCACCGCCACCCTGAACCTGCTGCGCGCCTTCGCCCAGGGCGGTTTTGCCGACCTGCACCAAGTGCACAAGTGGAACCTGGACTTCATCGCCAACTCGGCCTTGGCCGAGAAGTACAGCCACCTCGCTGATCGCATCGATGAAACCCTGGCCTTCATGCGCGCCTGCGGCATGGACAGCTCGCCGCAATTGCGCGAAACCAGTTTCTTCACCGCCCACGAAGCGCTGCTGCTGAACTACGAAGAAGCGTTCGTGCGTCGCGACAGCCTGACCAACGATTACTACGACTGCTCGGCCCACATGCTGTGGATCGGCGACCGCACCCGTCAGCTTGACGGCGCCCACGTCGAGTTCCTGCGCGGGGTGAACAACCCGATCGGCGTCAAAGTCGGCCCGAGCATGAATCCTGAGGATTTGATTCGCCTGATCGACGTGCTCAACCCGGACAACGATCCGGGTCGTTTGAACCTGATTGCGCGGATGGGTGCGAACAAGGTCGGCGATCACCTGCCGCAGCTGATTCGCGCCGTGGAGCGTGAAGGCAAGAAAGTGCTGTGGAGCTCCGACCCGATGCACGGCAACACGATCAAGGCCAGCAGTGGCTACAAAACCCGCGACTTTGCGCAGATCCTCGGCGAAGTGAAGCAGTTCTTCCAGGTCCACGAAGCGGAAGGCACTTATGCCGGCGGTATCCACATCGAAATGACCGGGCAGAACGTGACCGAGTGCATTGGCGGGGCGCGGCCGATTACCGAGGATGGGTTGTCGGACCGGTATCACACCCATTGCGATCCGCGGATGAACGCGGATCAGTCGCTGGAATTGGCGTTTTTGATTGCCGAGACGTTGAAACAAGTCCGCCGCTGAGTCAGTGATCGTTCCCACGCTCTGCGTGGGAATGCAGCCCGTGACGCTCCGCGTCACTGGACGCGGAGCGTCCCTAGAAGCATTCCCACGCAGAGCATGGGAACGATCAGGTTAAGGCCTAATTACTCAATCTGCGCCAATGCCACCCGCAACCGCCCAGCACTCACCCGCTGACAATTCAACTGCACCCGCTCCAGCCCCAACCAATCCGCCATCTGCCGCAAATTCACCGCCAACGCCAGCATCCCCGCGTCATCCAGCCCCGGCTCTTCTTCGTGCACCGCATGCACCGCCAACCGGCCCAGCGCCCGTTCCGCCCGCAGATCCACCCGCGCGGCAATCCGCTCATTGTGCAAAAACGGCAGCACGTAATAGCCGTAGACCCGCTTGTCCTGCGGCGTATAAATCTCCAGCCGATAACGGAAATCGAACAACCGCTCGGTGCGGCTGCGCTCCCAGACCAGCGAATCAAAGGGCGACAGCAAGGCGCTGGCCTCGACCTTGCGCGGGACCTTGGGCTGGGGCAGGCAATACGCCGGTTGGCGCCAACCCTGAACTTCGCAGCTCAACAACTCACCGGCCTCGACCAGTTCCGCCAAACGCGGCCGGGCGTCACCGGGGTTGAGCCGAAAGTAGTCCCGCAGGTCTTTTTCCGTCGCCACACCCAGGGCATTCGCGGCATGCAGCAACAGACCGCGCTGGGCTTCGGCTTCCGTGAGCAACGGCTGCTGGAGAACGGCCGAAGGAATCACCCGTTCCGGCAAATCGTAAAGCCGCTCAAACCCGCGTCGGCCGGCGACGGTCACTTCACCGGCAGCAAACAGCCATTCCAGCGCATGCTTTTCGGCGCTCCAATCCCACCAGGGACCGGCGCGCTCCTGACGGGTCGACAAGCTACCGGCGCCCAATGCGCCGAGTTCTTCGACCGAGCCCAGTACCCGGCGAATCGTGTCCTGTTGTTCACGACCAAACTTCGCCAGTTGCTGGTAGATGTCTTCGCCGCGGGTAGCGCGCTGCATGCGCCAGCGCATCAGCGGGTACATGGACAGCGGCAATAACGAAGCCTCGTGGCCCCAATATTCAAACAACGTACGACGCCGCCCCTGACTCCAGGCAGCCTGGTCAAGCAGGTCGGATGAGTAATTGCCAAGACGGGAAAACAAGGGAAGGTAGTGCGAACGCACCAACGCATTGACCGAATCGATCTGCAAAATGCCCAGCCGTTCAATCAGGCGATTGAGCTGGACCGGTTTGATCGCCGCTGGCGGCTGGCGCCCGTTGAACCCTTGGGCAGCCAGTGCCAGACGTCGAGCCTGTTTGATGGAAAAGGACAGCGTTGCGGGCATGAGCATCTCCTTGTCTGCTCGCAACCTACCTCACCAGAGAGGGGTTTGTGTAGCAATGGCCTCATCATTTATGCATCGGATCGTCCCAGAACGGCCGGACCGATTCGTGCTCGACATCCGCACGGCTGACGCCGATGTCCTTCAGCGCTTCATCGCTCAAGCTCGCCAGCAGCTCACGTTCGCGGTGAAGTTCGTACCAGCGACTAAACTTGTGCAGCAAATCGGAAACCGCGTGGATCGAGAATTTTTCTGCCGTTACCTGCTCGTGTTGACCTTTCATCATGTCGCCCTCCTTTAGGGATGGCTGTAGTCTCGCGCTGGAGCTAAGATCAATCCAACGAATGTTTCTGATGCCATACATCTCGGAGATTGATGAATGTCTGCGTTCCCCAGTATCGATACCGATGTACTGCGCACGTTTGTCGCCATCGCCGACCTGGGCGGTTTCACCCGCGCCGGGGAACTGGTCAACCGCACGCAATCGGCGGTGAGCATGCAGATGAAGCGCCTGGAAGAAGACGTGTTGCAGCGCCAGCTGTTCGAGCGCGACGGGCGTCAGGTCAAGTTGACCGCCGAGGGCCAGGTGCTGCTCGGCTATGCGCGGCGCATCCTCAAACTGCACAGCGAAGTCTTCAATACCCTGCGCGAACCGCACATGGTCGGCACGGTGCGCATCGGCACGCCGGATGATTATGTGATGCGGTTTCTGCCGGGGATTCTGTCGCGGTTCGCCAAATTCTATCCGCTGATCCAGATCGAAGTGCATTGCGAGTCGACCAGGCAGTTGTTGCAGCGTCAGGACCTGGATTTGTCGATCGTCACCCGCGAACCGGGGACCGAGATCGGCCAGTTGCTGCGCAAGGAGCGTTTTGTCTGGGCCGAAGCGCAATGTTTCAGCGCCCACGAGCAGACGCCGTTGCCCCTGGCGATGTTCAACAGTGATTGTTTCTGCCGGTTATGGGCGTGCAATGCCCTCGACGCCATGGGCCGGGATTACCGCATTGCCTACAACAGCTCGAGCCTCTCGGCGTTGATGGCCGTGGTCAGTGCCGGCCTCGCGGTGACCGCGCAACTGGAAAGCCTGATCACCCCGGACATGCGCATCCTCGGCGCCGCCGAAGACCTGCCCATGTTGCCCGAGGCCAGCATCATGCTGGTGCGCAACCTGCACAACCCGTCGCCGATCACCGAATGCCTGGCCGAGCACATCGTCGAAGGCTTCAAACTTTAAGAGCGAGCATCACCGCACAGAACACCAGGAAACCGCAGAACAGCCCGCGCAGCAGCCGCTCCGGCATGGCGTGGGCGATTTTCACGCCCCAACTGATGCTCATCAATCCGCCAATTGCCAAGGGTAAACCGATCATCCAGTTCACCTGATGATGCACCGCGTACGTCACCAACGTGACGCCGGTGCTTGGCAACGCCAGGGCCAGCGATAAACCTTGAGCAACCACCTGAGAAGTGCCGAACAGGCTGGTCAGGACCGGCGTCGCCACCACCGCCCCGCCCACACCAAACAACCCGCCCATGGTCCCGGACGCCGCGCCGAGCACGCCCAGCCATGGCCATGAGTAATGCATTTGCGAAGTCGCCGGTGCGTTGGCGGTAAACATTCGCACCAGGTTGTAGGTCGAGAGCGCCACCAGAAACGCGACAAATCCCACGCGCATGGTTTGCGCATCGATGCCCACGGCCCAGATCGAACCGATCCAGGCAAAACAAAACCCCATCGATGCCAGCGGCAATGCGTGACGCATTTCGATGCGATTGCGCTGGTGATAGCGCCACAGCGCCAGCATCACGTTCGGTACCACCATCACCAGTGCGGTGCCTTGGGCGATCTGTTGATCGAGACCGCACAACACCCCGAGCAGCGGAATGGCAATCAGGCCACCACCGATGCCGAACAAACCACCCAGAGTGCCCAAGGCAGCGCCAAAGATCAGGTACAGCAGAAACTCAAGCACAGGCCTATTCCCTCTTGTCAGGCGTTTCATCCTACGCAGTCGGTCCTGGCAGGGAAACGCATAGCAACGCACAATGGCTGTGCCGATTTCGCACAAGCGCTGGTAAACCATGAATCCCAATCAATTGACCGACCAACTCGGGCTGTTCCTCGATGTGCTCGAAACCGGGAGTTTTTCCGCCGCCTCCCGGCGCCATCCTCTGACGCCCTCGGCCGTGGCTCGGCGCATCGATAGCCTGGAAAGCGCCGTGGGCAGCCAGTTGTTCCTGCGCAGCACCCATGCCGTCCGGGCGACACCGGCCGGTCTGGCGTTTGCCGAGCGCGCGCGGCGAATCGTTGCCGAACTGCGCCTGGCCCGGGCGGAAGCGGTTTCTCTCAGTAGCGCCCCCGAAGGCTTGATTCGAGTGGACGCGCCCGCCGCGTTTGGTCGCCGGCATCTGGCGCCGGTCATTGCCGATTTTCTGATGCTGTACCCCGGCCTCGATGTACAACTGCACCTGATCGACAGCTTCGTCGACATGCAGGGCTTGAACCTGGGCAAGGTCGATCTAGTGCTACGCGCCGGGCAGATGGCCGACACCCGGCTGGTGGCCACGCCGCTGGCGAACATGGTGCGCATCGCCTGCGCCAGCCCCGCCTATCTGAAGCGCCGGGGCGTGCCGACCAATCCATCCCAACTGAGCGAACACGACGGCCTCGACTGGGACGGCCTCGCCCCGCCCTTTGCCTGGCGTTTCGAGCAAGAGGGGCGCATGCAGTTGCACCGGCCCGCGCGCATTCGCATGAGCGCCAACAATGCCGAGGCGCTGGTCTGCGGTGCACTGGCCGGGCTGGGTATCGCGCATTTGCCGACCTGGCTGGCCAGCGAATACCTGTTGCGTGGCGAACTGCTGCCATTGTTCTGTGAAAACGGCCTGCCGAACCCGGAAACCGCCGGGATCTACGCCTTGCGTCTGGAGCAGCAGGCCAGCTCCCGCAGTCGCCTGTTACTCGAATACCTGAAGACGCGCTTCAGCCCGATTGCGCCTTGGGATCTGGCCCTGCAAGGCAACCTGACCGGCTACTGAGCCATAATTATCTGGCGCATTAAAGATTCGCCCGCTAGATTCATGACGATTACAGATCAAGGCTTTGACATGACCACCGACAGCAACACCCCGGACACTTGCGACCACCTGCTGCTGGACAATCAGGTCTGCTTCGCCCTGCATTCCACTTCGCTGCTGATGACCAAGGTCTACAAACCCTTGCTGCAAGCGCTCGGCCTGACCTATCCGCAGTACCTGGCGATGATGGTGTTGTGGGAACGGGATGGTTTAACCGTAGGCGAAATCAGCACAAGGCTGCTGACCGATCCTGGCTCGTTGACCCCTTTGCTCAAGCGACTTGAAGTTGAAGGACTGCTCAGTCGTACTCGCAGCCGTGAAGATGAACGGGTGGTGATCGTCGAACTGACCGAACAGGGTCGCGCGTTGCGGGACAAGGCTCGGGATATTCCGCAGTGCATATTGGGGGCTAGCGGGCAGACGATCGAGCAATTGAAGAAGCTGCAAAATGATCTTCAAGCGCTGCGTAGCCACTTGCAGGACAGTCTTTAGGGACATTTGCTAGACCGCGTTTTCGTTCTTCGCGGGCAAGTCGAATCGTCGCACCGCTCGCTCCTACATTTGGAATGCGTTCCCCCTTGTAGGAGCGAGGCTTGCCCGCGAAGGCGCCCTCAAAAGCCGCAAATAATTTCCCGCCTGCACAACCCGCACAAACCCCTCTATTCCAAGCCTCTGCGGCGATTCGCATCTAAGACATCTCTCACAAGCCAAACTTTTTCAAAAATTTATCTTGCGCGCTAAATATTCGCGCGATACATTTATCTCGCACTTACTTAGCGCGCAAACATTTAGCGCAAAACACCCAAATCCGAATGAGGCTCACACCATGCAAACTCTCTACACCGCAATCGCAACTTCCACCGGTGGCCGTGACGGTCGTGCGGTTTCCAGCGACAACGTCCTGGACGTCAAACTTGCCACCCCGAAAGAACTCGGTGGTGCCGGCGGCGCGGCGACCAACCCTGAGCAACTGTTTGCAGCCGGCTACTCCGCTTGCTTTATCGGCGCACTGAAGTTCGTCGCCAGCCAGACCAAACGCACCATCCCTAACGACGCCTCGATCACTGCCCATGTCGGCATCGGCCAGATTCCTGGCGGTTTCGGCCTGGATATCGACCTGCACATCAGCCTGCCAGGTCTGGAACAAGCCGATGCGCAATCCCTGGTTGAAGCTGCCCACCAGGTCTGCCCGTACTCCAACGCCACCCGTGGCAATGTCGAAGTGCGTTTGCATGTGACCGTTTAACGTCCGGGCTGCGATCAGTTGATCTTCAAATCCAAGGCGAAAAAAAGCCCGACTCAATGGTCGGGCTTTTTCATTCCTGGGGCTGTGCTTATTTAGCACGGCCTTTGTAGGAACCGCCTTCGCGGGTGTCGATTTCGATGCGGTCACCGATTTCGATGAAGTCAGCCACTTGCAACTCAGTACCGTTGCTCAGCTTGGCAGGCTTCATGACTTTGCCGGAAGTGTCACCGCGAGCGGAACCTTCGGTGTAGTCAACGACGCGCACGATAGTGGTCGGCAGTTCTACGGAAACCAGACGCTCTTCGAAGAAGATGGCTTCGCAAACATCGGTCATGCCTTCTTCAACGAAAGGCAGAACAGCTTCGATGTCTTCAGCGTTCAGCTCGTACATGGTGTAGTCGGTGGTGTCCATGAACGTGTAGGTGTCGCCGCTGATGAAGGACAGGGTCGCTTCTTTGCGGTCGAGGATTACGTCGTCCAGTTTGTCGTCAGCGCTGTAAACGATCTCGGTCTTGTAACCGGTCAGCAGGTTCTTCAGCTTGGTCTTCATGATCGCGCTGTTACGACCGGACTTGGTGAATTCAGCTTTCTGAACCAGCCAAGGATCGTTTTCGAGACGGATCACGGTACCGGGTTTCAGTTCTTTACCAGTTTTCATTGCGAATATCCGAATTTGGATGGGATTTACAAAAATCTAGGCCGCGTATCATATCCAATTTACATAAAACTGTACCAGCGCCGCGGCAAGATCAGCTTGCAAGGCTTGTTCCAGACACCACGCTTCGGCGTGTTTTTGCAGCTCTGGCCAGTGTTTGCGGGTCGCGAGCCACTGGTCGGCCATGTCGTCGCCAGCATCCCAGGCTCGCCAAAGACCGCTGATCGCCTCTGTGGCGGGCGCCGACAGGCCTTTTGTATAGAGCGTGAGGAAGGCTTCGAGCTTGTCGAGGTGAATGTCTTCGTCCTGCTGGTAGATGTGCCACAGCAGCGGTCGCCCCGCCCATTGCGCCCGGACAAACGAGTCTTCGCCGCGTACGGCGTTGAAGTCGCAGCACCAGAGCAGGTGATCGTATTGATCCTGCCGGACGAACGGCAGCACCTGAAGGGTCAGGGCATCGCGCACATACAACGCACCCGCGGCGAGATCACTGACCCCGAGCCAGCGTTCAACGTCGCCGAGAATCCGCCCTTCCGGCACCAATAGATGCGTGGGCACCGAATCGCTCGCCAATGTATCGAGCCAACTGGCCAGCCCGGCATTTTCGTAGGCAAACAGCGAGATCAACTGCGCACCTTGCGCATGATCGACCCCTATCCCTTGCAGGAATTCGCGCTGGGCCGCGGGGCTTTGCTGAAACTGGCGACGCCGCTCCAGTAATCCGCTTTCCCGCAGCAAGCCACCGGTGCCTTTCTGGAACCCCGGGAAGAAGAAATATTTCTGCACATTCTTGTACTTCACCGACGGCAAACCGTGGCACCCGATGACCCAGTCTTCAGCGCTCAGGTAGTCGAGGTTCATCCACAGCGGCGGTTTTTCGCGCTCGGCCATGGCGTCCATGTAGGCGCTGGGCAGTTGGCAGGCGAACGCGGCGATCACCACGTCGGCAGCATCGGCAGGCTGCCACTCAGTCGGCCATTGGCACACCTCGACACCTTGCTGCCATTGCCGGGGTGCATGGATGTCGATCTCAGGGCACAGGCGTTCAAATGCCCGCAGATCATCGACCCACAAACGCACATCTAGCGCATGATCGGCCACCAATTGCCGGGCCAGCCGCCAGGTCACGCCGATGTCGCCAAAATTGTCGACGACGATGCAAAAAATATCCCAGCGGGCTTTCAGTTCAGGCATTCCAGGAATCCGTTGGCAAAGGCGGCGATTGTCCGCATAAATTACCCCGTGCAGAAGAGCCAACGACGATTAATCTTCGTGCGACAATCGCCATCCGCCCGCGACCACCCGCCAGGAGGCAGCCATGCCCTACCGTCCCAACCCACGCCGCCCGTTGCCGATCCGCCTCAACGTCCTGCAACTGACCGGCAGCATTGCCCTGGGTCTGTGGCTCGGGTTCCTGGCCATTGCGCTGACGTGCTGGCTCGCTTCGCGTTTTATCTTCCCGGAGCAATTGGCGCCAGTGGCCCAGGCCGTGCAGCAACTGGCGCAACCGCCGGTAGTCCAACAGCCGGTGCCGGATATTCCGCCGCAGAGTCCGTTGTTCGAGCAATACAAAGAAAACCTGCGCAAGAACGAGCAACAGCAATTCCTCGATCAGGCCCGGACCAATAACCGTAATCTGTCGAACCCCAAATGCCAGTTCTGGTTGCAACAGGACCAGACCGCGCCGAACGAAAAAAGCCGCGCTAACGTCCAGCAATTCTGCGATTGATCATGAATAAGCACATTGTCCACCAACTGATTCTCGACAAGCTGCGCATCGACCTCGACATCGCCGAACGCGCTGCGCAAACCGCCTACGAAACCGCGACCCACGAAGAGAACATCGCCGAGAACAAATACGACACGCTCGGACTGGAGGCGTCTTACCTGGCGGCCGGGCAGGCGAAGCGGGTCGAGGAAATCCGTCATTCACTGACGCTGTGCCAGAACCTGGCGTTGCGCCCGTATGACGATCAGCGTGGCATCGAAGTCGGCGCCCTGCTCGGTCTCGAAGACGAGAAGGGTCGGGAACAATGGCTGTTCCTGGCCCCCGACGCGGCGGGCCTGAAGGTCGATCTGGTGGGGCAGATGATTACCGTCATCACCCCTCGCTCGCCGCTGGGCAAAAGCCTGCTGGGCAAGTTCGAAGGGGACGAGGTGGAGATTCTGGTGGCGGGCGCTCGGCAACAGTTTGCTGTTACCGAGGTTGTCTAACGAAGCTTAGTGGACCGGCAGTTCGACGCCGTCGAACAGCTCTTCCAGCTCCTGCTTGTTGTGGCACTGAATGGCCTTGGCCATGACTTCGCGGGTCAGGTGCGGGGCAAACTTCTCGATGAAGTCGCACATGAAGCCACGCAGGAAAGTGCCGCGACGGAAGCCGATCTTGGTGATGCTGGACTCGAACAGATCGCTGGCATCGAGCATCACCAGATCGCTGTCGAGCTTGGCGTCGACCGCCATTTTCGCGACGATGCCCACGCCCAGGCCCAGGCGCACGTAAGTCTTGATCACGTCGGCGTCGGCGGCGGTGAACACCACTTTCGGTGTCAGGCCACGATGACTGAAGGCTTCGTCGAGTTTCGAACGGCCGGTGAAACCGAACACGTAGGTCACGATCGGGTATTCGGCCAGGGCTTCGAGGGTCAGCTTCGGCAGCTTGGTCAGCGGGTGGCCCTGAGGCACGACCACGCAGCGATTCCAGCGGTAGCACGGCATCATCACCAAGTCACCGAACAGCTCCAGGGCTTCGGTGGCGATGGCGAAATCCACGGTGCCGTCAGCGGCCATTTCGGCGATCTGCATCGGCGACCCCTGGTGCATGTGCAACGCCACGTCCGGGTACTGCTTGATGAAGTTGCTGATCACCGGGGGCAACGCATAACGTGCCTGGGTGTGAGTGGTGGCGATCGACAGAGTGCCTTTCTTCTCGTTGGAGAATTCCTGGGCAATCTGCTTGATGCTTTCAACCTTGCGCAGGATTTCGCCGGCGGTGGTGATGATGCGCTCGCCGGCCGGGGTGACGCGGGTCAGGTGCTTGCCACTGCGGGCGAAGACCTCGACGCCCAATTCGTCCTCCAGCAAACGAATCTGTTTACTGATGCCCGGCTGCGAGGTGTAGAGACTTTGGGCGGTAGCGGAAACGTTGAGGTCGTGGTGCGCCACTTCCCAGATGTAGCGCAATTGTTGAAGCTTCATATGAATCCCTCAAAGCAGGTAGACGCCACGGGCATCAGCGACGGTATATAACTATATTAATGGTTTGAAGAATAAATCTAGAACTTTTTTATCAGAACGCCATTATTCGTGTTCTTGTGCCCTGCTTCTTGAATACGTTCCTCTTTTGACGAGGGGCTGTTGCTGCCAGGCAAGGCGCCGCGACGAGTCATCGCCCGCTATGGCGAGGAGCGGCAACGCGCACTACCGATCGCCCTGACGCCGACGCTCCACCAGCGGCACCAGATAGACCGGGACCCTGGCCAACTGCAACACCCGCGCCGCCGTGCGCCCCAAAGGCGTTTCCGCACCGGCGCGATGGCTATGACTACCTACGATCAGCAAATCCACCGAGAGTTTCTGCACCTGGTCGAGAATCACCTGCGACGGATCGCCCTGCAGCACCCGCACCGCTTTGATCCGTTCCAGATCCTGCTCCCCCTCATCCCCCAGCTCTTCACGAAAGCTTTCGAGTACCCGTTGCTCGATATTGGCGATCACCGTGTTCAGGCCCTGGCTGTGAAACTCGTTCAACGCCTGCTCATCGAGATAGCTTTGCAGCACCGACTCGGCGAACAGCCCCATCGGTTCCACGGCGTGCACCACATACAAGTCGGCATCGAAGGTTCGCGCCAGCGCCAAGGCGTGCTGCATCACCAAAGGTGCGTACAGGCCGAGGTCGGTGGCATACAGCATGGAACGAATCATATGACCTCCTTGCGTGCCGACATGGCGGAGATTGATTCAGCTTAGCAGTGCCTTGCCGAGTACGACGGGCCGCGTAACACCTTGACGCAGGAGCTTAAACTTTCTGCTCATTGCTTATGCCATGAGGCACGTGACCGGTGGCGACCACTTCGCGCGCCAGTTCGCAATGGCCGGCCTGATCGTCGAAAAACACGTCGGCGGCAAAGGCTTCCAGAAACGCCGCTTTGGTCAGTCCCCCCAGAAACAGCGATTCGTCCAGGCGGATGTCCCACTCGCGCAACGTGCGGATCACCCGTTCGTGGGCCGGTGCCGAGCGCGCGGTCACCAGGGCGGTGCGGATCGGACAAGCATCGTCGGGGAACTCGCGCTGCAACAGATTGAGCGCCGCCAGGAAGCCTTTGAACGGCCCACCGCGCAATGGCTCGCGGGCGGCTTCGCGCTCGCTGGCCTGGAACGCTTCCAGCCCACCGGCCTGATAGACCCGCTCCGACTCATCGGAAAACAGCACCGCGTCACCGTCGAAGGCGATGCGCAATTCGTCACTGGCGGCGCGGCTCGCGCCCCCCGAGAGAATGGTTGCCGCGGCAAAACCGGCGTCCAGTGCGCTGCGCACATCCTCGGCATGGGTCGAGAGAAACAGGTCGCAGCCGAAGGCCTTGAGGTATGGATAAGGACTGCGTCCGCCGACAAACGCCGCCCGGGAAATCGCCAGGCCGTAATGGTGAATCGAGTTGAAGACCCGCAGGCCGGTGTCGGCACTGTTGCGCGACACCAGCACGACTTCGACCCGCGCGCGGCCAAGACTGGCGTTGAGCTTCAGCAGTTTTTCCACCAGCGGGAAGGCATCGCCGGGCTCGAGGATTTCGTCTTCGTGTTCGATCTGGTACTGCCGATAGGCTTCGACGCCGCTCGACAAATACACCTTGTGGCTCTCGCTCAAGTCGAACAACGCTCGCGACGAAATCGCCAGCACCAGCTTGTCATCTATGTCTTTTGCCATGCCCTTCCCCTCTGGTGGATCGACTTAAACGTTACGTCGATCAATAAAACCGAGCGCCCGATACAGGGCCTCGATGCGCGGCAATTCACAGCCCGCCGCTTTCGCCGCCGCCAGGGGCCGGGCGTAAATCGCCTCCAGCTCCAGCGGGCGTTTGTGCAGCAAATCGTGGTGCATGCTCGGCCAATAGTCGGGCATTTTCTCGGTCATCATGAACAGGTAGTCGGCATAACCGGGCGGTATGGCATGACCACAAGCCTGGGCGCCCTGCACCACCTCGGCCATCAACGCCTGGATCAGCGCGCGGCTATCGGCATCGGCCATCAATGGCGTGGTACTCGCCCCCAGCAACACCGACAGACCGTTGTAAGGAATATTCCAGACCAGTTTCTGCCAGCGCGCCTGATGCAGGTTGGGCATGGCTTGCGAGTCGATGCCGGCGGCACGGAATAGGCCGGCGCCCTCCTCGACCAGCGCCATGCGCGCTGCTTCATCGCTGGCCGGGCCGCTGTGGTAGCCCACATTGACCGCGCCTAGCGCTTGATGGGTGATCACGCCCGGGCTTTCGCGGTGGACGCAAATCAGGCACAGGCCACCGAGCAGGTGCAACGAATCGGGCAGCACCTCACGCAGGCTGTCTTCGACATCCAGGCCGTTTTGCAACAACAGGACTTTGGCGCCGGGGGCAGCAGCCTGGGTAATGATCGGGGCCAGGCCCGAGCTGGTGCTCTTGGCCGCCACCAGCAACCAGTCGCAGGGTGGCATGTCTTCGGCCGCTGAATAGGCCTGGACCGGATTCAGGCTCAGCGCGCCATGCACCGCACTGTTGACTTGCAAGCCGTGTTCGGCGACTGCGGAAAACTCACTGCGCAACAGAAAGTGCACATCGAAACCGGCCCGCGCCAGCATCAGCCCGTAGAAACCACCGATCGCCCCGGTCCCGATAATGCCGATTGTCGGCTTGGCAACTGCGCCCATCATGGCAACTCCTCCGCAATTCGATTCAGCGCCTGCCCCACCGCTGCATTGAGTTCGGTGCTGGTCAGGCGTGACTGTACCGCCCCAAAAAACTCACCGTCGCGCACCACAAACAGCGCCGGTAAATGAAAGACCTCATAACGTTCGACCAACCCGCCATTGTCCCCGGCGTCGATCCAGCACAGCTGATCCACCCTCAGATCGAGCCTGGGCAATTGCTCTCGGGCAAAACGACAACTGGCGCAGCCGACGCTGGTGAAAATCACCAGGGAAGTGCCGCTCATCGCCAGCAGCCGCTGGTCGGCGTCGAAATCGGTCAGTTCCGATTCGACCACTATACTGGGGGAAACAATGTCAAATGGGCGACACAGGGAGTCCGTGTTCATGGGACGTTTTCTTCCTCATCCTGACGATGTACCCGTGGAGCTGACGCTACTCAAACATGAGTGCATTTCACGGCAACGGCTGCACACTATCAGCCTCGGGGGCATGGCTTGCAATTACCACCGCGCCTGGCGTCACGGTACGGCGCTGGAAGTGCGCATGCCGACCTTGAACCCCGACTTGCGTTATCTAGGCTATGTGGCCTGGTGCCTGCGACGAAAGCGCGGCTATCTGGTGGGCATCGCGTTTGTGGACGAGCAGATGCTATTCAGTGCGCGGATGGGTGAGCAAGTGTGCCAGATTGAACACTATCGCCGGCTGCATGAGGCACATGATGACTTGCAGGATATTCAGGCCCTGGCCCTCGAATGGGTCCAGGAGCATGCCGACGAGTTCTCCCACGACACGGTCCGCAAGGCTTTTGCTCAGCCTGTGCTGGATTAAAGCGGTGTCTGCCCATTGTCGAATCACGGTGTAACGCGCTAAGGTTCCGCTCCCCGACGCGCTTAATTTGCTGTGCTCCGCCGCGCGGGTTCGCTGGCGGATGGCACCCGTGACCTGACGAGTAAACGATGGCTGATTTACCGATCAACGACCTAAACGTCGCTTCCAACGAAACCCTGATCACTCCCGATCAGCTCAAGCGTGATATCCCTTTGAGCGACGCTGCCCTGCGCACCGTGACCAAGGGCCGCGAAGTCATTCGCAACATTCTTGATGGCACCGACCACCGCCTGTTCGTGGTGATCGGGCCGTGCTCGATCCACGACATCAAGGCTGCCCACGAATACGCCGAGCGCCTGAAGACCCTGGCCGCCGAAGTGTCCGATACCCTGTATCTGGTGATGCGCGTGTATTTCGAGAAGCCGCGGACCACCGTTGGCTGGAAAGGTCTGATCAACGATCCGTACCTGGATGACTCGTTCAAGATCCAGGATGGTTTGCACATCGGTCGCAAGTTGCTGCTGGACCTGGCCGAGATGGGCCTGCCGACCGCCACCGAAGCCCTCGACCCGATCTCCCCGCAGTACTTGCAGGACCTGATCAGCTGGTCGGCCATCGGCGCACGCACCACCGAATCCCAGACGCACCGTGAAATGGCTTCCGGCCTGTCCTCGGCCGTCGGCTTCAAGAACGGCACCGACGGCGGCCTGACTGTGGCGATCAACGCCTTGCAGTCGGTGTCCAGCCCGCACCGTTTCCTCGGCATCAACCAGGAAGGTGGCGTGTCGATCGTCACCACCAAGGGCAATGCCTACGGTCACGTGGTATTGCGTGGTGGCAACGGCAAGCCGAACTACGATTCGGTCAGCGTCGCGCTCTGCGAGCAAGCGCTGAACAAGGCCAAGATCAAGCCGAACATCATGGTCGATTGCAGCCACGCCAACTCCAACAAGGACCCGGCCCTGCAACCCCTGGTGATGGAGAACGTCGCCAACCAGATCCTCGAAGGCAACCAGTCGATCATCGGCCTGATGGTCGAGAGTCACCTGAACTGGGGCTGCCAGGCGATCCCGAAAGACCTCGCCGACCTGCAATACGGCGTGTCGATCACCGATGCCTGCATCGACTGGTCCGCCACCGAAAACACCTTGCGCAGCATGCATGCCAAGCTCAAGGACGTGCTGCCGAAACGCGATCGCAGCTGATCTACGTTTTTCGGGCACAAAAAAAACGCCGGGCTTAACCCGGCGTTTTTTTATGCGTTGCGTTTACTGGCTCAGCTTCGCGGCGTGCCGCTGATGACGCTCCATGTAGCGCTCCACGTAGGAGCACGACGGGATCACCGTGTAGCCCATTTCTTCGGCGTACTGCAGCGCCTGCTCGGTCAATGCTGCCGCAATGCCGCGTCCACGCAATGCGTTGGGCACGAACGTGCGATAGATATCCAGGGTCTGTTTCCCCAGATCCATATAGGTCAGGTAGGCACGATGACCGTCCACATTGGTCTCGAACTGATGACCAGCCTGGTCATGGTGGATGGACAACGCCTCGCTCATCACTACTCCTCGCGGGTCTTGGATTCTGACCCCTACCTTACCGATGTTTTTCCGGCGAAGGAACATCTACGCCACCCTGTGCCTGAATGGACACCGAGAAGAGCGACACCGATCTCGCGCAACCTGGCACGTATCAAATAGTAGGCACCATTGGCGAAAATGCTCAAGGTGCGCTCGTCATCATGCTTAGGCGGCGACGGGTGTTGCTCATGGGTGACGCAGGGACGGCCCGACCGAAGATCTTCCCGGGTCGAAAGCCTGAACATTGCCGGATGTTGAGACTTAAGACGAGCGCCCTTGGTTAAAGTCACCTCTACATGCAGAAAGATATGAGAGCCGCTGCTCAAAATCCGAACAAAAGTGTAGACGAAACCATCTAGACAGACTTTAACAAATACCGGAAATACAGCCTTCGCAATAGGGAACTTTTCCCATGGGGCTCGCTCAGCTCGGGCCTCGCAGCTGGGTATTTTTTAAACAGCGCAGTTAAAAGTTGCTCGAAAAAGAATCAACGCCTACAATTTTTTTTGCTTCTTGCTTTACGTCAGTTTACTTACGACAAGTAATGGGTAGTATGTACGCCGGCTATTTCCTCACTCTGAGGAGACAGCCACTTAATAGAAAGTCCTTGAAGGGGAACACGATGAACAACGTTCTGAAATTCTCTGCTCTGGCTCTGGCCGCAGTTCTGGCTACCGGTTGCAGCAGCGTATCGAAAGAAACCGAAGCACGTCTGACCGCTACTGAAGACGCAGCTGCTCGCTCCCAGGCTCGTGCAGACGAAGCTTACCGTAAAGCTGATGAAGCTCTGGCTGCTGCTCAAAAAGCACAACAGACTGCTGACGAAGCTAACGAGCGTGCTCTGCGCATGCTGGACAAAGCTAGCCGCAAGTAATAGTCCTTCGGGATTATTATCAAGCCGATCCATTTATGGGTCGGCTTTTTTTATGTCCGGCGTTTAGTCCCGGCCATAAAAAACCCGCCGACGGCCAACGTCGGCGGGTTCTTTTGGAGTGCTTACTGCTGCATATCGACCGGCACGCTCGACACCATCGGTGCGGAGGTGTTCGGTACGGCGATCTCTACTGGCAGGCCATCTTCGGCCGCCACCACGTCACGCACCACATCCCAGTTCATGCGCAGGTTGTTGGTGATGTCTTCACGCTTGAGCATCGCGTTGATCACCGCGGTGTGCTTGTCGACCACCGACGGGTTGCCGTTGTCGTCGAGCGGCGTGTGCGCTTCGAGGTAGACCTTGCCGCCACTCATGCCGAATTTGTACGGGTCGTTGATGATGCGCACCGACGTACCGACCGGCACCATGCCCGCCATTTCCAGCACGTTGTTGTTGAACATGCGGAAGCAGCCATGGCTGGTGCGCATGCCGATACCGAATTTTTTGTTCGAACCGTGGATCAGGTAGCCCGGGGTGCCCAGGCTGAACTTGAACGGCCCCAGCGGGTTGTCCGGGCCGGCCGGCACCACATTCGGCAACGGATCACCGTCAGCAGCATGCTCGGCCTTGATCGACGCTGGAGGGGTCCAGGTCGGGTTCGGCGTTTTCGCCGTGATGGTGGTGTGGGCGATTGGCGATCCCCAACCCTCACGACCGATCCCCAGCGGGAAGGTGTACACCACGTTCCGGCCTTTGGGGTAGTAGTAGAGGCGGTATTCAGCCAGGTTGATGACGATCCCTTCGCGCGGACCCGGTGGCAGGATGAAGCGGGTCGGCAACACGATTTCAGTCCCGGCGCCCGGCAGCCAGGCGTCGACGCCCGGGTTGGCCGCAACCATTTCCGTATAGCCCAGATCGTAGGTTGTACCAAGGTCGGCGAAGGTGTCTTCGTACTTGGCCTTGATCACTTGCACCTGACCGATGATGTCTTCACCAGGTGGCGGTAGAGGCAGCTCTAATGCTGAAACCGGACCGGCTGCACAGAGGGCAGCAAGGGTCAGGCAGCGGGTGACGGCAGGAAAGCGCGGCAACATCCGGAAAATCCTTCGCAGGGTCGACAAGGGTATAAGAACGCGATTGTACACCGACACCCGCAAATTCGGGGAGGTCGAGAACGTGGCAGGCGATACATGATGTTTTTTTCATGTACAGGGGGGGGTGGTTGGAAAGCTTTTGTGGCGAGGGGGCTCGCCCCCGTTCGGCTGCGAAGCAGTCGTAAATTCATCACACGCGGTGTGTCAGTTGAAGCCCGGCGGCAGGATTTGGCACTGCTTCGCAGCGCAACGGGGGCAAGCCCCCTCGCCACAAGGGCTGTCGCACTGGCCTAAAGCTCGAAACGCAACTCAGGCCAGATCGGCGAGGTGCCGCGTTTTTGCGATTCCAGGATCGCCCGGCACAACGAGCACAAGCGCTGGTCCTGGAACACCCGGCGATCCACACTCGACCAACGCGGCTGCGCCGGCAGCAGGCTGCCGCACAAGGTCCGGTCCGCAGAGCCGCCGAGCTCCAGCTGACGGGTCACCAGATGCACCCGCACTTCCTGGCAGGCGAACAGATCCAGCTGCTCGTCAGGCTCGATCAGTTGGTAAGCAAAAAGGGACCAGGCGGGACGCGGCATCGGGGGCTCCAAATCGGGGGCGCCACCTTAGCCGAAACACCGCCACTAGAAAAGCGTCAAAGCAGCGGTTTCAGCGTCGGCCAGACATTTTCCAGCAACTTGTCCTGAGCCGCCGCTGCCGGGTGCAGGCCGTCGGCTTGCATCAGGTCTGGATGACCGCCGATCCCGTCGAGGAAAAACGGTACCAGCGGGATTTTTTTCTCGGTGACGACGTTACCGAATGCCCCGAATTTAGGCTGCCCAAGGTACGTCTGTCGGATTTAAGGGATGGAAAGAGCTCCGTCACTAATTCCACATTGACATCATGGCTATCCGCCAGTGAGACTCGACGAATACCCACACCGACGATAAGGAAATCCAACAATGAAAAAGCGCTCCTTTCTGGTACCAATGGCAACTCTGGCCGCTGCTGTAGCTACCGAACAGGCTTCGGCCATAACTACCCACGAGGTTGTCGAGCCCAGCACCGACACCACCATCACATTCAAATCGGCTCCTCAAAGCGAAAACCTTTCGGTTCGCGGCGGCAATGATCTCTTTGCGTTTGTCCTGAAACGTGGAGATCAAGGCCAATTCATGGCTTACCACACCTCTCATAGCTCCCACGCCTCACACAGCTCACATAGCTCCCACCACTCGGGATCCTGAAATGGAACACGCGGCGACGCTCGTCTTTGATGAGCGGCTTTATGACGGACAGGTTCTGCAAAAAGCCGCTTATCGCTCGATGAACTCACTGACAGCCGATATCACATGCGCCGATGGAAAATTAATCTGCGCCTTGTCTTCGAATATCGGCATCGATGAATCTTCGTTTCTTTCAGCTATTCAAGAATTCAAGAAGGATGTACTCGACTACCAGCTGCGGCACCGGCTGAACGCTGAGACTCTACCGATCAGGAATCTGATCCTTGGACTGGCCTTCTCAAAAACCGGACTGACCAGTGAGTAAATTCCAAAAGCTGGAATTTTATGTAGAGCAACGTCCCTACGATTTGCTTCCGTTCAAATTTGATCGACTGAATGACGACGAGTACGTCATCACCAACATGGCAGGCGAGTATCACGTCATACCGATACAGATACTCGAACCACTGATCAGCAAGACGCTTCCGATCTCATCCGAACTGATCCCTACACTCCGGTCGAAACAGTTCATCCGATTCACCGATGAGCAGGCGCCACTTCAGCTTCTGGCACTCAAGATTCGTACACGCTTGTCCAGACTGGCGCAGTTCACCAATCTGCATATCTTTGTCGTAACCCTTCGCTGCGACCATAGCTGCCCGTACTGCCAGGTATCCAGGCAATCGGAAAGCAAAGGCGAATTCGACATGACGATGGAGATGGCTGAAAAATCGTTGGACTTCGTTTTCAGATCACCCAATCCCGCCATCAAAATAGAATTTCAGGGGGGCGAGCCGCTGCTGAACTTCGAGATGGTGAAGTACATCGTTCTGGAGGCAAAAAAGCGCAACATCATGGAGCGTCGTGACCTGCAGTTCGTCATTGCAACCACACTGTCGCTACTGACCGATGACGTGCTCGATTTCTGCAAGCAGCACCATATCGTGCTTTCGTCTTCTCTAGACGGGCCAATGGATCTCCATAACGCGAACCGCCCAAGACCCGGGCGAGACAGCCATCAGCGCTTCGAAGAAGGGCTGAAAAAGGCACGTGCAGCGCTTGGTTACGATCAGGTGTCAGCTCTGATGACAACAACGGACAAGAGCCTGCCGCGGGCAAGGGACATCATCGATGAGTACTTGCGCCTAGGCTTTGATGGAATCTTTCTGCGCACTCTTTCCCCATACGGTTTTGCAATCAAGACCAAGAAATTCATGTCGTATGACACTGAGCGCTGGCTGGAATTTTACAAGGAAGGTCTCGAGTACATCATCGAGCTGAACAAGTCGGGAGTACGTTTTGTCGAGCAATATTCCTCGCTCGTCCTGACAAAAATGCTGACATCAAGTGACCCTGGATTTGTTGACTTAATGAACCCTGCTGGCGCTGGCATCGCTGCCATCGTGTTCAATTACGACGGCGCCGTCTATGCCTCAGACGAAAGCCGGATGCTTGCCGAGATGGGCGATCACACGTTCAGGCTAGGCAACATTCTTGAACATTCTTATGAGGAAATTATTCTGTCCGACCAGCTTCTGGATGCTCTGGAAAACTCCTTCACGTTAAGCGCACCAATGTGCTCCGACTGCGCGTTTGAACCCTATTGTGGCGCCGAACCCGTCTACCACCACGCCATGCACAAGGACCTCGTGGCGAGAAAACCCGAATCCTCGTTCTGCAAACGCAACATGGCGATTTTCAAGCATCTCATTGAGCTGATGGGTAAAGACGAAAATACGAAACGGATTTTTATGGGGTGGGCCAATCGATGCTGAAGCTCAGCGGGAAGGTAATCCGTATCCACGCGGTTAACATTTACAAGGACCTCACCCTGATCAAGGTTTCCACTAATCGGAACCTGCCTGAAATCCTGCGACAGGAATTGGCTTATCTGGTTTCCGATCACCAGATCCCCATAGGTTTCGCCCACTATTTACTGACTGAGCAACATCAGAAGCTGGCTGAGGAACTGCCTGCCGGCTGTGACTATTCCATCCTTGCGAATGACTTCAGCTACATCGGTGACAATGACGTAATCCGGCTATCCGCTGATCGTCAGAGCATACGAGTGTTGTTTCGTGCTTCATCACCGAACAACAGCATCCTGCTAACCGAGCAATGCAACAATTACTGCCTGATGTGCTCTCAACCGCCTAAAACAGCAGATGACTCATGGATACTCGATGAGATCGAGAGCTTGATTCCGTTAATCCCAAAAGAGACCAGAGAGCTAGGTTTTACTGGGGGCGAGCCAACGACCAACAAAGATCGTTTCCTCAAGATCATCAGCCTCACCAAAAGCTATCTGCCAAGAACTGCGATCCACATCCTTTCGAACGGTAGAAGCTTCAAAGATCCAACGTTCGCAGAAAAATATGCGGCGATCGAATTGCCCGATGCGATGATTGGAATTCCCGTCTACTCAGACGATCCGACGCTGCATGATTACATCGTCCAGGCTCAAGGTGCGTTCGATGAAACCATTCAGGGCATTCTTAACCTGAAGCGTTTGGGCCAGAGGGTTGAGATCCGAGTGGTCATACACAAGCTCTCGGTGCAGCGACTTCCTGAGTTGTGCGAGTTCATCGCCCGCAATCTTCTTTTTGTCGATCAAGTAGCGCTGATGGGCCTTGAAATGATGGGCTTTACCAGAGCCAATCTCGACGAGCTATGGATCGACCCCATCGAGTACAAAGACACGCTCAGCAAGTCGGTTGGCATTCTCGCCAAGTACGGCATGAACGTCTCTGTCTACAACCATCAGCTGTGCCTGGTGAACCCGGATATTCTTCCCTACTACCGAAAATCGATCAGTGACTGGAAGAACGAGTTCGCCCCCGAATGCCAAAACTGCAAGAAGCAGCGTGAGTGCGGGGGCTTTTTCGCATCAGGCATCAAGTTTGGGTATAGCAAACAGCTTTCCCCCTTCTGACCCCTTCGATAAAACATTTCAAAGCAGCGGTTTCAGCGTCGGCCAGACATTTTCCAGCAACTTGTCCTGAGCCGCCGCTGCCGGGTGCAGGCCGTCGGCTTGCATCAGGTCTGGATGACCGCCGATCCCGTCGAGGAAAAACGGTACCAGCGGGATTTTTTTCTCCTCGGCCAGCGTGCCATAGACCTTCGCAAATGCCTCGGTGTAGCGGGCGCCGTAGTTGGGCGGCAGTTGCATGCCCAGCAACAAGACCTTCGCACCACTGGCCCGGGAGCTGTCGATCATCGCCGCAAGGTTTTGTTGCAATTGCGTTGGCAGCATTCCGCGCAAGCCGTCGTTGCCTCCCAATTCGAGGATCACCAGCTCCGGTTTATGCTCTGCAAGCAGCGCTGGCAGGCGTGCCTGGCCTCCGGCACTGGTGTCGCCGCTGATGGAGGCATTGATCACTTTATCGTCGAAACCTTCGCGCTTGAGCCGTTGCTCAAGCAGCGACACCCACCCCAAGCGGGTATCCAGTCCGAAACCGGCGCTGATACTATCGCCAACGATCAGGACTGTACCCGCCGCTGCGTTCTGGGCCATGCACATCAAGGCCAGGCCAGCACTCAAAAACCAAACACGCATCGGATTCTCCATGGGCGCAAGCATTCTCACCGCGACGAACCTCAGCAAAGTGGTTCCCAGCGCGGAAGGTGAACTGACTATCCTGCACGAACTCAGCCTGGAACTGAACAAGGGCGACAGTCTGGCCATCGTCGGCGCCTCCGGTTCGGGCAAATCCACCCTCCTCGGTTTGCTGGCCGGCCTCGACCTGCCGAGCAGTGGCGAAGTCACCCTCGCCGGGCAGGCCCTGAGCAATCTCGACGAAGACCAACGGGCGCGCATCCGCGCCGAGCACGTGGGCTTTGTCTTCCAGTCGTTCCAATTGCTCGACAGCCTCAACGCCCTGGAAAACGTCATGCTGCCGCTGGAACTCGACGGCCGCAAAGACGCCCGGGAGCGCGCCACCGAGTTGCTGCAACGGGTGGGCCTGGGCCAGCGCCTGACCCATTCGCCACGCCAGCTCTCCGGTGGCGAGCAGCAGCGCGTGGCGATTGCCCGGGCGTTCGCCGCCGAGCCCGACGTGCTGTTCGCCGATGAACCCACGGGTAACCTCGACAGCCACACCGGCGAGCGCATCAGCGATTTGCTGTTCGAATTGAACCAGGAACGCGGCACGACCCTGGTGCTGGTAACTCACGACGAACGCCTGGCACATCGTTGCCGGCGCCTGATCCGCCTTGAAGCCGGCCTGCTGGTCGCCCCTCTGGAGCCTTGATGGCACGCTTGCCGCTATTGCGCCTGTTCAGCCTCGCCATCCGCCAATTGCTGCGCGACGCCCGCGCCGGTGAGCTGCGGGTGTTGTTCTTCGCCTTGCTGGTGGCCGTGGCGGCGAGTACCGCCATCGGCTATTTCGGCGCCCGCCTCAACGGCGCCATGATGCTGCGCGCCACCGAGTTTCTCGGCGCCGACCTGTTGCTCGAAGGCAGTTCGCCGGCGCGGCCCGAACAGATCAGGAGTGGCACCGAGCTGGGCCTGGAACATGCCCAGGTGGTGGAATTTTCCAGTGTTATCGCCACGGATAACGGCATTCAACTGTCGAGCATCAAAGCTGCCGACGATGTTTATCCCTTGCGCGGCGAACTGAAAAGCGCCCCGGCGCCCTTCGCGGCGGAAGAATCCGGCGGCGGACCGAAATCCGGCGAAGCCTGGGTCGAAGCGCGCCTGCTGACGGCGCTGGACCTGAAGATCGGCGACAGCATCGACGTCGGCATGAAAACCCTGAAGCTGTCGCGGGTGCTGACCTATGAGCCGGATCGTGCCGGTAATTTCTACAGCCTGACCCCGCGTGTATTGATCAACCTCAGCGACCTCACGGCAACCGGTGTGGTGCAACCCGGCAGCCGGGTCAGCTACCGCGAACTCTGGCGCGGCAAGGCTGAAGCGCTGGAAACCTATCGTCAGTTGATCAAACCGGGGCTGGCCGCCAACCAGCGCATCCAGGATGCCCGGGACGGCAACCGACAGATTGGTGGTGCGCTGGGCAAGGCCGAGCGCTACTTGAACATGGCCAGTCTGGTCGCCGTTTTACTCTCGGGTGTGGCGGTGGCGCTGTCGGCAACGCGCTTCGCCACCCGCCGCTTCGATGCCAGCGCCCTGCTGCGATGTCTGGGTCTGTCGCGCCGGGAAACCATGGTGCTGTTCAGTTTGCAGCTGACAGTACTCGGCCTGCTTGCCAGCCTCAGTGGCGCCCTCCTCGGTTGGCTGGCGCAGCTCGGGCTGTTTGCGTTGCTGCATGATTTGTTGCCCACCGACGTTCCGCCGGGGGGCTTGCTGCCGGCTGTTGCTGGCATCGGTACTGGATTGGTCGCACTGGCCGGTTTTGCCCTGCCCCCGCTGGCAGCCCTCGGTCGGGTGCCGCCCTTGCGCGTATTGCGTCGGGACATGCTGCCGATCCCGTCCAGCACCTGGATGGTCTATGGCGCGGCGCTGGGCGCACTCGGGTTAATCATGTGGCGCCTGAGCCTGGACCTGGTCCTGACGTTTGCCTTATTGGGCGGTGGCGTGATTGCGGCCGTGGTGCTGGGCGGCTTGCTACTGTTACTGCTCAAAAGCCTGCGCCGGATGTTGGCCCGAGCCTCGTTGCCGTGGCGCCTGGGCCTGGGTCAATTGCTACGTCACCCATTGGCGGCGGCTGGCCAATCCCTGGCCTTCGGTTTGATTCTGCTGTCGATGGCATTGATCGCATTGCTGCGTGGCGAATTGCTCGATACCTGGCAAAACCAGCTGCCGAAAAACGCGCCGAATTATTTCGCCCTGAACATTCTGCCGGCGGACAAGCAAGCGTTCACCGATCGCCTGATCGAACTGTCGGCGCAATCGGCACCGTTGTACCCGGTGGTGCCCGGTCGGCTGATCAGCATCAATGGCGAACCGGTGCAGGACATCGTCAGCAAGGATTCGGCCGGCGACCGGGCGATCCAGCGTGACCTGAGCCTGACCTGGGCGGCGGATTTGCCGGCGGGTAACAAGCTCACCTCGGGTAACTGGTGGACCGAACAAACCCCGGATGAGATTCCCGGGGTATCGGTCGAAGGAAAGGTCGCCGAGAGCCTGAAGCTCAAGCTAGGCGATCATTTGGTGTTCACCGTCGGCGGGGTCAATCGCGAAGCGAAAGTCACCAGCCTGCGGGAGATCAACTGGGACAACTTTCAGCCGAACTTCTTCATGATCTTCCAGCCCGGGACCTTGAAGGACCTGCCGGCGACCTACCTCACCAGCTTCTATCTGGCGGCGGGTCACGATCAGCAGATTGTCGACCTGTCCCGGGCGTTCCCGGCAGTGACCATCCTGCAAGTCGAAGCCTTGCTGGAGCAACTGCGCAGCATCCTCGCCCAGGTCACCCTGGCGGTGGAGTACGTGTTGCTGTTCGTGTTGGCGGCGGGGATGGCGGTGCTGTTCTCCGGCCTGCAAGCAACGCTGGATGAACGGATTCGCCAAGGGGCGTTGTTGCGCGCATTGGGGGCTGAGCGGCAATTGCTGGTCAAGGCCCGGCGCATCGAGTTCGGCTTGCTCGGCGCGGTCAGCGGCTTGCTGGCGGCGCTGGGTTCGGAGTTGGTCAGCCTGGTGCTGTACCGCTACGCCTTCGACCTGCCTTGGCATCCGCATCCGTGGTTGCTGGTGCTGCCGCTGATTGGTGCGGTGCTGATCGGTGGTGCCGGTGTGTTCGGCACCCGTCGCGCCTTGAACGCCAGCCCCCTGACAGTCTTGCGCGAGGGTTGATAGACTCGTGACTCATTTCCACAAGAAGTCGCCATGAGCCGTTATCGCCCTCCCCGCACCGCTGGCACCGCGCTGATCACCCCCGAAGGTGAAGCGCGGATGCGCGCCGAGTTCCACGAGTTGTGGCACGTGCGCCGACCACAGGTCACGCAATCGGTCAGTGAGGCGGCGGCCCAGGGTGATCGCTCGGAAAACGCCGAGTACACCTACGGCAAGAAAATGCTGCGTGAAATCGACAGTCGTGTGCGTTTTCTCACCAAACGCCTGGAAGCCCTGAAAGTCGTCAGCGAAAAACCCAGCGATCCGAACAAGGTGTACTTCGGCGCCTGGGTCACGATTGAAGATGAGGAAGGCAAGGAGTCGCGCTATCGCATCGTAGGCCCGGATGAGCTGGACCTGAAACTGGGTCTGATCAGCATTGATTCGCCACTGGCGCGGGCATTGATCGGCAAGGCACTGGATGCCGAAGTTCGGGTGCAGACACCGACGGGCGAACAATGCGTTTATATTGTGGACATTAGTTACCCCTAAATCCCAACTATAAAAAGCACCCAACTTATTCACTCCGCAATATTTCGCGAAAGTTATAACTCGCAGGCGCTTTGACAATAGGCAAAGCCTGAGCGAGATTAATAGCGCGCCCTATGAGCGCACTTACTTTAATCGCACTTATTCAAGGATGAATAAACATGACTCAGAACATCCAAGGCCTGGACAGCTGGATGGATAACACCCCCGGCCTTTACAAACTACGCATTGATGAACTTATTCTGCCGGGGACTCACGATTCCGGCGCCGACAAAAAGGCATCGATCCTGAACTACCCTCAGGAAATTACTCAGGACGTTCCGGCTTCCGAGCAAATCAAGGCGGGCTTCAGGGTCCTGGATCTGCGCGTGAGATTCCTGCCCGGCAAGGCGGCTAACGATCCCAAGCGCTTCCAGCTATATCACTGGCATGACCTGAACCGCTTTATCAGCACTGATATTCTCGATATGTTGAACGACTTCTACGACGGTTCTTCGAGCAGAGCGAAAGAACTGATCATCCTGAACTTTCACCAATTCGACAACTTCACCGATGCGGCCCATGACGAACTCCATTTGCTGATTAACGAAAAAATTGGCAAACGCCTCATTCCACCGAGTTACAGGTATTCGACCATTGCCGACATCTGGAAAAAAATTCCCGGCCAGACCGTAGTCATTTCTTATAACAAATACACTAGCTACCCTGATTACTGGGATGGCGTGCAACAACAATGGATGGGCGAGAACTACGTCTCTACCGACAAACTTAAAAAGTTCATGGATGAAGTTTCCCTCGAGCCGAAAAGAGCGTATGGACTGCGCTCGATCCAGTGCGCCAAATACACCGGCTTGTTTGTCCCGGATGATTTCAGCGACAAGATCGATGAGTGGTTCCATTCCAAGGACAGCAACAGCTACATCCAGCGCTTCCACATCATCAATACCGACTGGTCAACCCGCAGTCGCATCGTGCAGAACTGTGTCCACGCCAACCAGTACCGGGCGAGCGCCAAGGGCTGATACGACCTCAGCGTCGAGTAATCAGCCCTTGCCGGGCGACACGGGTCAGCTGCTTGATCACTTCAGGCGCGTCTTCGAGGTTCGGCGACTGAATCACCGCCAGATCAAAGCTGTCGTTGGCAAATCGCGCCAGGGACTCGCCATCTTCGACAAACTGGATCAGGAACGCGGCGGGACCGCCGGTGCGACGTGGCCAGCCATCGAGATAACGCAGGAGCGTCGGCTGATGTTTGCCGCCAAGCAGGATTTTTGGATTGCGCTGGGTGAGGTGTGCCGTAATCGGCGCGGGGCGTACAACGGGGCTTAGTGCATTCATTGGGTCGTGTCTCTGCCTCAAAAGTCTGCATGGCAGGTGAGAGGCAACACCGAACCAGCGCTTTAGCGGTATTTCGAAGCCTGTTCCAGGCTTCTATCGGCAACTGAATGAGTCACCTGGCGCCCCGCAAGTAGCTGTTTAAATCGGCGCATGGGCAGCATCCTAGAGAACCTGACCGGACAGTGTCAAGAATGACGCGCAACAAAAAAGGCCCGCACAATGCGGGCCTTTTCGTTGAGCCAGAGCGGTCAGCCGGCGATGGCGCGGTCCGCCGAAAGCTTGCCGGCGCCTTCAATCAGTACCGCGATGCTGCCACCGAGCAAGGCAAGGGCGAACTCATAACCGTTGTTGGCCATGAACAAACCGTTAGGCAGGTGCACGGTGAAGATCGCCACCAGGGAAAGGAACGCCAGCCCCAGTGCCGCCGGACGCACCAACAAGCCAATGATCAACGCCAGGCCAGCGAAGAACTCGGTACCACCGGCCAGGATCGCCATCAGGTGACCCGGCGCCAGGCCGATGCTTTCCATGTACTGCGCGGTGCCGGCGATGCCGTAACCACCGAACAGCCCGAAGAGTTTCTGCGAGCCGTGGGCCGCGAAGATGATGCCGACAAAGATCCGCAGAACAGTCAGGCCGTAGCCAGCGCGGGTAAACAGAACCTTGTTGATCAGAGTGCTCATGCTGTGTCATCCATTGAGTGTGTGTTGGTTGGCCGCTATATTAATCAGTAAATCAAATGTTAAAAGCGCAAATATTCCGCCATAACAATCAGTTTATTCGATCACTTCCGTGAGGCCACTTTTTGCCCCTGGGGCTCCAACGACTCCCGCTCCCGATCGAACGCCAAGTAATACTTGTTTACGCTATTAACATAGCTGACGGCGCCCATCCCCACCTGCTCCATGGCAATGCGCTCGACCTGGAAGAACCACTGGTTCGGGTTCAGCCCCCGACGCCGAGCCTCGGCGCGCATGCCCTGGACCCGTTCCGGTCCCATGTTGTAGGCCGCCAGCACAAAGGCCATGCGCTCGCGCTCATTGAGTTTGGGGCTGGAGAAGAATTTGCGACGGATCATCGCCAGGTACTTGGCCCCGGCCTGCACATTGGCATCGAGGTCCTGGATATTGTTGACCCCGACCCGCTGGGCCGCAGACGGGGTGATTTGCATCAAACCCGTGGGGCCACTGCCACCGCGGGCCCCCGGTTGCAGCGCCGACTCCTTGAACGCCAGCGCCGCCAGGTTCAACCAGTCCATGCCTTGGGCATCCGCGTGCTTCTGCAGCACCGGACGCAGTTTTTCCAGACGCTGTCGATCAGCCTTGGCCAATGGATAGTGCACTTGGTACAAGCGTCGGTAGATACGCAGAAACGCCACGTCTTCATCCGACGGCTTTTTGTAGGTGGTCAGGAACCGATCAATGCTCGCCCGCAGCATTGAAGCATCGCGGCGCACGAACCAGTATTCCTCGCCGGGCTCGCTGATCAGCACTTGTCGATCGAAACGCAGCTTGGGCAGGATCTTGCCCCAACGCTCGGCAATCGGTTGCTCGACGATGGTCAGGTGGAAAATGCCACCCTGGACCATCTCCAGCACATCCTCGACCGCCAGGCTGGGGTCGACCCACTCGACCTTCACCGGCGCCAGTTTGTGCAGCGCGAGTTTTTGATTGATCTGGCTGACCGCATCCCCAGCGGCGCTCCCCGTCGGCAGCGCCAGGGTTTTGCCGGAGAGTTGTTCGAGTTTGGTGTAGCGGCGTTCGCCCTTGATGCCGACCAGCATCAGCGGCACGTTGCTGGCAATCGGTTCACTGGTGCTGACGGCGTGCCCCGATTGCGGATCGAGCAACTCCCCTGGCGCCACCAGATCACCCTCGCCGCGCTGCAAGGCGCCGAGCAGTTGATCCTTGGCTTTGGGGATGATCTTGAGGGTGATTTCCTGGCCGTCGCGCGCATGGCCGTTGAGGTATTGCTCGAAGGCGCGCAGGCGATGGTATTCGACGCCAATGGCCTGGCCCTGGACTTCGCCGGAGCTGTTGCGGCTCTGGTTGACCAGCACCTTCAGCACACGGCTGCTGCGGATGTCCGCCAGGTCGCGCACTTTGGTCGACGGCACGGCTTGCAGCGGTCCGGCCAGACGCGCGACCGCCGGCATCGGCAGCAGCAACGAACAACACAGCAGTAGCAAAACCGAGGGACGTGTCATCCACTCTCCGGAAAGAATACTGGTCGACATCATGAAAATCATGGCATCGAACGACAGAAACAGAGCGCCGTGAGCGCTGGCAAAGTGCGAAAGACTGGCACAGTGATGGCAGTTTCACCAACCCGACCTGTCTAGCGGCATCAACAGACAGCTTTAACTCGTTGTAGTTCTTGGCTTTTCTTATAAATCTACAGCTCTGATATGCTTTCCGGCCTTTGGTCCGAGGTAGCACCATGCAACTCATCGATATCGGCGTCAACCTGACCAACCCCAGTTTCGACGATAAACACCAGGCTGTACTCGACCGCGCCTATGCCGCCGGGGTCTGCCAATTGGTGCTCACCGGCACCAGTGTCGAGGGCAGCGAACAGGCCCTGGAACTGTGCCGGCGACTGGATGAAAGTGCGCAACGGCTGTTCGCCACGGCCGGCATTCACCCCCACAGCGCCAGCGACTGGAACGCCGACAGCGAGCGCAGCCTGCGCAGTTTGCTCAAGGAGCCGAACATGGTGGCCGTGGGCGAATGCGGGCTGGATTTCAATCGCGACTTCTCGCCGCGCCCGCAGCAGGAAAAAGTCCTCGAACAACACCTGGCCATGGCGGTCGAGCTGCAATTGCCGGTGTTCCTGCATGAGCGCGATGCCAGTCAGCGCTTGCTGGAAATCCTGCGTGACTACCGCGATCAGTTGCCCGCCGCCGTGGTGCATTGCTTCACCGGGGAAAAGAAAGCGCTGTTCAGTTACCTCGATCTGGATTTGCACATCGGCATCACCGGGTGGATCTGCGACGAGCGTCGGGGCACGCATTTGCATCCGCTGGTCAAAGAAATCAAACGCGGCCGCTTGATGCTGGAAAGCGATGCGCCTTATCTGCTGCCGCGCAGCCTGCGGCCGAAACCGAAGAATGGGCGCAACGAGCCGGCGTACCTGACCGAAGTGCTGCGCGAAGTAGCGTTGCATCGGGGCGAGAGCGAGGACGACCTGGCGGCGCACACCACGGCCTGTGCGCGGGCATTCTTTGGGCTGCCTTCAATCGATTGAAACCGTGTTGACGCTATCGCGGGCAAGCCTTGCTCCTACGGATTGATGTTGTCCGCCCGCGATGCGTCCTTGCGCCAGCGCCCCACTCAAACTTGACCCATATCAAAATCTCCCGACCTGCATAGCGGCACAATGCTGGCACCTTGCCAATGCTGTTTCCGCTATCAGAGAAGACCTTCCTATGGGTGCCTGGCTTAGCAACATATCGCTGAAATACAAATTCTGGGCGGTCAACGCGGTCGCCTTCGTCACTACCCTGCTGTTGGTGTTGTACGCCGTGCAACTCGAACAACAGGCCCGCAGCCACGCGTCCCAGGCATCGGCCCAGGCCCAGGCGCGGTTGCTCGATGCCTGGCCTGCCGGGCAGCCGTTGCCCAAGGCTGACAACGTACTGAACTTCAGCCACGGCCAGGCGCCACGCTTGAATGATCAACCGGTATTGGAGCTGACCGATACCCAAAACGGTTGGACCGAGATCAACCGCATGCCGCTGTTCGGTGACAACCCGTTGATGGGCGCTGAAGTTTTCAGCCGCGCCGACGGCCAGCAGGTCGCGGTAATCGCGTACGGCCCGAGCCTGAGCCAAGTGTTCAGCGAACGTTTCTTCAACTATGCGATGGCGGTGGCGATCCTGATGCTGGCGATGCTCGGTGCTTCGCAGTTATTGATCCGCTTCTTGCTCAGCCAACTCAACACGTTGAAGGACGTGATGCTGCACGTCGAGAAAACCGGCGACCTGTCGGCCCGTGTACCGCTGGCCGGCAAGGATGAAGTCGGGCAAATGGCCAATGCCTTCAACGCCATGCAGGCCGGTTATCAGCGGGTGGTCAACACCGTCGCCAACACCGCCCGGCAATTGGATGTCGGCGCAGCCCGGCTGGCGTCGAGCATGAACGAGGTGCGCCACGGCATGCTTGGCCAGCAAAGCGAAACCGACCAGGCGGCCACGGCGATCAATGAAATGACCGCCACGGTCTACCACATCGCCCAGCATGCAGGCGCCACCCGAGACCTGTCGCAAAGTGCTGACACCCTCGCGGGCAGTGGCCAGGAAGTGGTCAGTCGGGTGCAGAAGTCGATTGCCGGGTTGTCCAGCGGCGTGCAGCAGACCGCCGAGATGATCCAGCGCCTGGCCGAAGACAGCCAGAAGATCAACGGCGTGGTCAGTGTGATTCACAGCATCGCCGAGCAAACCAATCTGCTGGCGCTCAATGCGGCGATTGAAGCGGCGCGGGCCGGTGAAATGGGGCGTGGTTTTGCGGTGGTCGCCGATGAAGTGCGCAACCTGGCCAAGCGTGTACAGGCCTCGACCGATGAAATCACCCTGATGGTTTCCGCGTTGCAGGCCGGGACCCGGGACGCGGTGGATTTCATGCAGGAGAGCACGTTCAAGGCTGACGATTGCGTGCAACAGGCGCAGGAAGCCGGCGCAGCGTTGGCGCAAATCACCAGTGCGGTGGCGCAGATGCGCGAAAGCAATACGCAGATCGCCGTGGCCGCCGAGCAGCAGAGCCATGTGGCCGAGGAAATGAATCGATCCGTGGTGAGCATTCGCGACGTGACCGAGAACACCGTGCAACAGACCGTGGATTCGGCGAACACCAGTAATGAGTTGGCGACGTTGGCGGGGGAATTGAGCAAGGCGATCGGGCAGCTCAAGCTTTGAGGGCCCCTTCGCGGGCAAGCCTTGCTCCTACACGGGACCGCGTTCGTTCAAAAATATTGCGAACGACTCAATCCTGTAGGAGCGAGGCTTGCCCGCGAAGGCGTCCGCCCGGTCAACATCAATTTGCGCCATTGCCGCTATCGCGGCGATAGCCAACCTCGATTCGCCGCCCACCCGCGCCACGCCTATTCTTCAAGCATGTATTCAACATGGATTTGAGGAGTTTCATCATGGGCAAACGTCACCCCAACCTTCCGGCCTGGCAATGGAAGTCCTACCCCAACAATCATCAGCACCCGACCAATCTGGCCTTGCACCTGATCGCTGTGCCGCTGTTCATCATCGGCTTTCTGTTGATTGTGTCCGGGGTGTTCAGCCTGAACCTGGTGAATGTCGTGATTGGCGTCATCGGCGTGATTGCCGGCCTGGGCCTGCAGCGCCACGGTCACAGCCTGGAGGCGCAAGCCGCCGAGCCGTTCAGTGATCGCAAAGATGCAATGTCGCGCTTGCTGGTCGAGCAGTTCCTGACCTTCCCTCGATTTTTCCTCAGCGGCGGCTGGTGGCGTGCCTGGCGCAAGCGCCACCGGCGCTGAGTCAGGCGAAGATCGTCACGGTCTGGCGGCTCATGGCGATCAATTGACCGTCCGCGCTCCACAGCTTCGCCGCTGCGTGACCGTAGCCGTCCGCGGCGTGTTCGATCTCCACCAGGTACTTGCACCAGTCCAGGGTGCTTAGCGCCAGCAACGGCTGGACGAATTCGATGGTCCAGGTCAGCGTACTGCCCATCGCCGGTTTGTTCAGGTGCGGCAACAGCGCCGGTGGCCAGGCGTCGACCAGCGCCAGGATATGCGCCTCGCCCAGCGCTTCTTCCTTCACATCCCCCCGCAAACGCACCCAACCGCCCATGTCTCGGGATTTGTTGCCGGTGAACGGCAGCCCGCCTACGCTCCAGCGCATCGCCAGGTGCTTCATGAATTCCGGGGTCACGCCTTTGATGTAAGGCAGTTCCTGGCAGTCGTCCCAGTGTTTGAACTCGGGAGCAGGCTCGGCCGCCACGGCCACTTCGGAAGGACGCGAGGCGCCAAAACTGCCCTGGACCAGGGTCACCACCTGGCCTTTCTGCATCGCCCGGCCCAGCACCTGGCTGACGGCCTTGCCTTCGCGTAACACATCCACTTCAAAACTCACCGGCACATCGGGCTCGACCGGGCCGACAAAGGTGATCGCCAGCGAGCGCACCGGACGATCCGCCGGGACTTGCGCGCGCATGGCTTCGTACTGCAACGCCGCAACCAGGCCACCAAAACTGGCGCGGCCCTGGCCCCATTCGGCAGGAATGGACAGATCCTGCGGCTGGCTGCGTACAGCGTCGAGCAGATCGGAAAAGCGCATGGAAACCTCAAAGATGCAGGAAAAGGATGAAGGGATGGTAACCAGCCTAAGAGGACGATACAGCGCTTATTCCGGACAAATTGACTGACAGAAGAGCCGCGCAGGTCTTATGTCTGACACAAAACCAACTGTGGGAGCGATTCTGTGTGGCGAGGGGGCATGCCCCCGTTGGGGTGCGAAGCGCCCCTAAAACATACGACCGTGGTGCATCGGGCCAACCGCATGCGATGGATTTACGACTGCTTCGCAGCCGAACGGGGGCAAGCCCCCTCGCCACACAGGCTCGTTCCCACAGGGGTTACGCAGTGTTCTTGATCGTTCCCACGCTATGCGTGGGAATGCCTCAACGGACGCTCCGCGTTCGGCTCTGGATGGGACGCGGAGCGTCCCGGGATGCATTCCCACGCGGAGCGTAGGAACGATCAACAGAAGCCGTGGTGTTCTCAGGATTTGAAGCAGGCTGCGCCGAGTTTGTCGAGGACTCGGTCGGCACGCCCTTCAGCCTCGGCCATGGTGGTTTTCCACACGGCGACGCAGGGTTTCAAGTCCGCTTCCTGTTCGGCCCGCAGCAGCCACTGCCAGCAATCGTGCCAATCACCCAACGCGGCCTGGGCGGACTTGAGTCGTGGCAAGGCTTGCTTGGGCAAACGGTCCAGTTCGGGATAGGCCTCGATGCCGTAGCGCACCCGCTTGATCAACAAGCGCAAGCGATGGCGATCATGGGCCGGATCGTGCAGGGCTTCGTCGAGTTTTTTCCATTGCTTGGCCAGGCGTTTTTCGATGCGTTTGCGCAAGCCCTTGAGCAACCCCTGACGCTGGGAAGCGCGCAGGAAGCGCGGAAACGCGTCGAGGATCATCAGCAATTGAATGACTTGCGGGCTGGTCGCCACGGTGGGATAGGCCACGTCCATTTGCGCCATGCGTCGCTGCGCCGCTTCGGGTTGATGGTGCTCGAGCAAATACGCCGCCAACACTTCGCGATCACGCAGCGGCGTGGTCAATTGACCGACACCGGACGCCGCCACTTCCAGTTGCTCGACCCCGGGCAAACCCCGCAACGGTCGCAACAGGCTACGCAAGCGGCGAACCGTGGTGCGCAGGTCGTGCAACGCCTCCGGGTCGGTGCGGGCAGTCAAGCGAGCCTGGCAGGCCAGCAAACGGACTTCAATGCTCAAGACTTGAGCCACCAACCGGTCAACCAAGGCAGACATCACTTGCTCCCTGAATCGAATGTGGATTTTCCCGCTCGACGTATCGTGCCCGCATCGAAACCCGGCGTCCTTGCCCTAGATCATGGGCTTAACGACCGGCGCGGGATTCACGAATATAGAAACGCGCCTTCTCGGCTTTGCTGGTGCAGCCTTCGTAGGCTTCGAATTGCTGCTGGGTCTTGGCACCGGTCAACAGCGACAGAGCTTTAGAGTAGCTCACTGTGCCAGCAAAACCTTCGGCCTTGGCCAGGTCCAGTTCGTGCCACGCCGCATCAATCTGGGTGCCGCAGCTATCACGGTACGCAGTTTTCCCGGCACAACCGGCCAATGCCAGGGCAATCAAAGGCACACAGATCCAGGCTTTCATCGATAACACCTCAAAGTTAGATAAACAGTCGTGCAGGTAAGACGGTGCGGCACGCAAAAAGTGCCTTGCCTCGCCCGTACAAACTATAGCGCTCGCGAGCATACCCATCTGTCGCCATGCAGTGTCGAAAAAACGACGCCCCTGCCCCGGCAAACGACCTTGGTGATTGAAGCGCCACCCTCGATGGGTGCATTGTTGAACCTTGTCAGACGAGGGGGATTCATGAAAAAGCGTGTCGCACTGGTGCTGGGCTCAGGTGGAGCGCGGGGCTATGCCCATATCGGTGTCATTGAAGAGATCGAACGGCGTGGCTACGACATCGCCTGCATCGCCGGTTGCTCGATGGGCGCCGTGGTCGGCGGGATCTATGCCGCCGGCAAACTCAACGAATATCGCAACTGGATCGAAAGCCTGGATTACCTCGACGTGTTGCGTCTGGTGGATGTCAGCTTCCGGCTCGGCGCGATTCGTGGCGAAAAAGTCTTCGGCCAGATCCGCAAAATCGTCGGCGAGATCAACATCGAAGACCTGCGCATCCCCTACACAGCGGTGGCCACCGACCTGACCAACCAGCAGGAAATCTGGTTCCAGGCCGGCTGTCTGCATCAGGCCATCCGCGCCTCGGCGGCGATTCCCAGTCTGTTCACGCCAGTGATGCAGGGCAACCGCATGCTGGTCGATGGTGGTTTGTTGAACCCGTTGCCAATCGTGCCGGTGGTGTCGAGCCATTGCGATTTGATCATCGCGGTCAACCTCAACTCGACCAACCAGCGCCACTATCAACTGCCGGTGATCCCGCGCCCTCCGGCGTTCAAGTCACGCTTCAACAGCCTGGTCAATTCGCTGGGTTCGAAGATGCCGTTCCGACGCAAACAGGCTGAGCAATTGCTGCTGCTGGAACAGGAAGCGTTGAAGGCCGAAGCGGCGGAGATCAATCCGTGGATCGAGTCTGCCGAACCCGAAGCCCAGCAACCCGCCGCCGCTCCGCAAGGCGATGGCGCGCCGAAGTCCGCTACCGGTTCGTTCATCATCGACAACGTCGGGCCGGCGTCTTTGCTGGACTTGATCAACCAGAGTTTCGAGGTGATGCAGACTTCGTTGGCGCAGTACAAGATTGCCGGGTATCCGCCGGACATCCTGATCAACGTGCCGAAGCGTGTGTGCCGGTTTTTCGAGTTCTACAAGGCGCCGGAGTTGATCGCGCTGGGACGGGAGATTGCGCGGGATACGATGGATCGGTATGAGAATGAGCAGAATTGAGCATTTGAACGATCAAAAGCGCCTGATCGTTCCCACGCTCCGCGTGGGAATGCATCCTGTGACGCTCCGCGTCACGACCTCAAGAGCGGACGCGGAGCGTCCATGGCGGCATTCCCACGCGGAGCGTGGGAACGATCAGCGCGTGGGGACGATCAGAGCCCACCCTCATTCAACAACCGATACCCCACCCCCGCCTCGGTCACGATAAACCGTGGCTGGGTCGGATCATCCACCAGTTTCTGGCGCAGATGCCCGACCACAATCCGCAGGTAATGACTGTCCTCGGTATGGGTCGGCCCCCAGATGTCCTTGAGCAATTGCTGCTGGGTGATGACCCGCCCCGGATGCCGCGCCAGTTGCGCCAGCACCGCATACTCCTTGCGGGTCAGCGCGACTTCGGCGCCGTCGAGCAGCACTCGGCGATAGGCCAGGTCCACGGTCAATGGGCCGAACGTCAGGGCCGCTTGCTGGGCTTCACCGGCCGGAGCCTGGCGCAACAAGGCGCGAACCCGGGCCAAAAATTCCTGAATGCCGAACGGCTTGGTCACGTAATCGTTGGCGCCGCCATCCAGCGCTTCAACCTTCTGCCCCTCGCTGGCGCGCACCGACAGCACCAGCACCGGCACGGTCGACCACTCACGAAACTCGCGCAGCACTTGCTGGCCGTCCATGTCCGGCAGGCCGAGGTCGAGCACCAGCAAATCGGGCTTGTTCAGCGCGGCTTGCGCCAGGCCTTCGTTGCCGGTGCCGGCCTCCAGCACTTTGTAGCCCTGGGAAGCGAGGCTGATGCGCAGGAACTTGCGGATCTGCGGTTCGTCGTCGATGACCAAAATGGTCGCGGTCTGGCTCATGAATTCCCATCAACACAAAGAAGTGGCAAGAGAGTAGCGCAAGCGTGTTCAGGCTTCACATTCGGCTCTTAATTTTCAAAATCCGGCTGTTCCTGCAATGGCAGATGAAGCGTGATGCAGGTGCCCCGTCCTTCAATGCCATCGCCGACGCTGATCCGCCCGCCATGTGCGCCGACCATGCCCTGACAAATCGCCAGCCCCAACCCCGTGCCCTGCCCGCCGCGATCACCGCGAGCGGCGGTGTAGAACATGTCGAAAATCTTCGCTCGTTCATCCTCCGGAATCCCTGGACCTTCATCGCTCACCGCGAAAAACAACTCGTTGTCATCCGCCCCGGCGCGCACTTGCAGGCGTCCGTGCGCCGGTGAAAACCGCGCGGCGTTTTCGATCACGTTGACCAGTGCCTGTTCGATCAACGCCGCATGCACGTACAGCAACGGCAACTCGGCCGGCACTTCGGTGCTGACCTGCAACGGCGCCAGCACCGCGCGCAGTCGATTAAGCGAACTGCCGACGATATCCGCTGGCGACACCCAGTCCCGGGCCAGTTTCAGGGCGCCGTGACCCAGGCGAGTCATGTCCAGCAGGTTTTGAATGTAGCGGTCCAGGCGTTCGGCTTCGTCGCGGGTGCCTTCGAGCAATTCACGACGATCCTCCAACGGGATCGCCTCGCCGAGGGCCAGCAGGCTGTCGATGCTGCCGCGCATGGAGGTCAGCGGCGTGCGCAAATCGTGGGACACCGAGGCGAGCAAGGCGCTGCGCAACTGCTCGGTTTCGCCGTGCAGGCGCGCCGCCTCGAGGTCTTCGGCCAGTTGCGCACGGGCCAACGCCTGGGCCAGCGGCTGGCTCAGGGCGGTCAACAAACGCCGACGCTGGCCGCTCAAGGTCTGGCCTTCGTTGGCACACACGCCGAGTAAGCCCAACGGCCCATCCTCGACCGACAACGGCCACCACCACCAACGCCCGAACGGCAAGGTGCCGGTGCCCGCCCCCGCCGGTTGATCGTGTTGCCAGGCCCAATCGGCGGCAGCGCGTTCGGCTTCGGAGAACTCCAGCGGGCCACCGGTCTCGACTTTCCAGCCGCCCTGCCCGTCACGGTTGAGCAGGCACAATTGCAGGTCGCTCCAGCCGTTCAAATGCTGGGCGGCGGCGCTGACCACAGCTTGACGGTCGGTGGCGGCGGTGAGTTTGCGCGACAGGTCGAGCAGTTCGCTGGTTTCTTCCTGGGTGTCGCGCAACGCCTGCAATTGCCGACGCTGACGGGCCGCGAGGTTACCGGTGAGCGCCGCCATCAGCAGGAAGAACAGCAAGGTCAGGACGTCTTCTTCGCGCTGGATGCTGAAGGAGAAATTCGGCGGGATGAACAGAAAGTCGTAGGTCAGAAACGACAGCACCGCACACGCCAGCGCCGGGCCGAGGCTGCTGCGTACCGCCACCAGCAACACGGCGGCGAGGAACACCAGGGAGATATTCGGCAGCGGCAGAACACTCGCCACTGCCCAGGCCAAAGCACTGGCCAAAATCGTTGCCACCAAGGCGAGTGCGTAATCGAACCAGACCAGTGAATGGGCTGAACGCTGACGCGGTGCGTGAGTTTCCTGGTCGCTGTCGAGGACGTTGATTTCCAGACCACGGGCATCGCGCAACAAACGGGACGCCAGACCGCCGCCGAACAAGCGTCGACGCAAACGCTGCCGCGATTGGCCGACCAACACCAGACTGGCGCGGCGTTCGGTGGCGTGCTGGATCAGGGTTTTCGCCACCTCGCCGGCCCGCAGCAGCACCACTTCGCCACCGAGGCGCTCGGCCAGTTGCTGGGCGCTTTGCAGGCGCAGGCGCGATTGCTCATCGCGCACGCGGCCGTTGTCCACATGCACCAGGCTCCACGGCAGATGCCGACGCTGGGCGACGCGGCTGGCGTGACGCACCAGGCGCTCGGCCTGGGCATCGCCATCGACCCCGACCAATAAACGACCGCGCACCGCTGGCGCCGCCTGACCGAGCTGGCGATAACCCTGGGCCAGGTCATCATCGACCTGGGCCGCCGCGGTTTGCATGGCCATTTCCCGCAGGGCGGTGAGGTTGGTCTGGGTGAAAAACGCATCGATGGCCGCCCGCGCCTGTTCCGGTACGTAGACCTTGCCATCGCGCAGACGCTCCAGCAGTTCCCGGGGCGGCAGGTCGATCAGCAGCAGTTCGTAGGCTTCTTGCAGGACCCAGTCCGGCAGGGTTTCGCGAACCTGGACGCCGGTGATGCCGCGCACTTTATCGTTGAGACTTTCCAGGTGCTGGACGTTGACCGTGGTGTACACGTCGATGCCGGCGGCGAGCAGTTCCTGGATGTCTTGCCAGCGCTTGGCGTGGCGACTGCCCGGGGCGTTGCTGTGGGCCAGTTCGTCGACCAGCACCAGTTTCGGCTTGGCTTTGATCAGGCCGTCGAGGTCCATTTCTTCAAGCATCACGCCACGGTATTCCGAGCGCACCAGCGGCTGTTGCGGCAGGCCGCCGAGCAGGGCTTCGGTTTCGGCGCGGCCGTGGGTTTCAACCACGCCGGCAATGACTTTCACGCCTTGGCGCAGTTGGGTGTGGGCCGCTTGCAACATGGCGTAGGTCTTGCCGACACCGGGGGCGGCACCGAGGAACACCTTGAGCCGGCCACGGCCGTCGCGGGGCAGGTCTGCTAACAGCGCGTCGGCGCGGCCGGAATCACTCATGCTTGAAGTTCTCTTCATCGTTCCCACGCTCCGCATGGGAATGCAGCCCGGGACGCTCTGCGTCCCAACAGCGGACGCAGAGCGTCCATTTGATGCATTCCCACGCAGAGCGTGGGAACGATCCTCTCTTACAGTTTTTCCAGCGCGATGTTCAATGCCAACACATTCACCACTGGCGGCCCCACCAGCGGCTGTTCGATGTTCGCGTTCAGCAGTTGCTCAAGCGTAGACACCGGCACATTACGCGCCGCCGCAACACGCGCCAGTTGATAGGCAATCGCCGCCGGAGGCAAGTGGGGATCGAGGCCGCTGCCGGAGGTGGTCAGCATCGCCAACGGCACCGGACCTTGCCCCGGCACTTGCAGTTTATTGGCATCGTCGATCACCCGCGTGGCCAGCGCCGGGTTACTCGGCGACAGGTTGCTGGCACTGCTCGATACCGTGGCAAACGCACCGGCCGACGGCCGTGGGTGGAACCAGGCGTCACCGACGAAATCCTGGGCAATCAGCGACGAGCCACGGACCTTGCCGTCGGCATCACGCACCAGGCTGCCATTTGCCTGGTCCGGGAACGCGACTTGCGCGACACCGGTCACCACCAGTGGGTAGGCAACGCCAGTGATCAGGGTCATCAGCACCAGCAGGCTCAGGGCCGGACGTATCATTGTGGACATTTCAAAATCCTCGAATTCAGGGAACATATACCGCGTTCAGTCAGGTGAACCGTGGTGCATTCTTCGCGAGCAAGCTTTGCTCCTACAGGGAAATACATTTTCCTGTAGGAGCGAGGCTTGCCCGCGAAGACGGCGCATCTGACACACCGCCACAGAGCGTCAAACCAGATGCAACGCCGTCAACAGCATGTCGATCGCCTTGATGCCCACGAACGGCACCACAATCCCGCCCAAGCCGTAGATCAGCAGGTTGCGGCGCAGCAATGCCGCCGCACTCGCCGCCTGCACCCGCACACCGCGCAGGGCCAGGGGAATCAGCACCACAATGATCAAGGCGTTGAACACAATCGCCGAGAGGATCGCGCTCTGCGGGCTGCTCAGGTGCATGACGTTCAGCACGCCGAGTTGCGGGTAGATCGAGGCGAACAGCGCCGGCAGGATTGCGAAGTACTTGGCCACGTCGTTGGCGATGGAAAAGGTCGTCAACGCGCCACGGGTCACCAGCAACTCTTTACCGATCTGCACCACGTCCAGCAGCTTGGTCGGGTCGCTGTCGAGATCGACCATGTTCGCCGCCTCGCGCGCCGCCTGGGTACCGTCGTTCATCGCCATGCCGACGTCTGCCTGGGCCAGGGCAGGGGCGTCGTTGGCGCCGTCGCCGCACATCGCGACCAAACGACCGTCGTTCTGCTCGTGGCGAATGCGCGCCAGTTTCTTCTCCGGGGTGGCTTCGGCCAGCACGTCATCGACGCCCGCTTCGGCAGCAATCGCGGCGGCGGTCAGCGGGTTGTCGCCGGTCACCATAACGGTGCGAATGCCCAACTTGCGCAGCTCGGCGAAACGTTCGCGAATGCCAGGCTTGACCACGTCCTTGAGGTGGATCGCGCCGAGCAATTTACCGTCGGCACAGACCAGCAACGGGGTGCCCCCGCTCTGGGCAATCTTGTCGATTTCCCGGGACAGGGACGGCGCCAGGTCGGCGCGCTTCAGGCCGACGAAGGCCAACAGTGAATCCACCGCGCCTTTGCGATACACGCGGCCCTGATAGTCGACACCGGACAGGCGCGTCTCGGCGCTGAACGGCACGGCGGTCAGCAGCTCGGGACTTGGCTCTGGCTGCGGATGCAGGCCACGCAGGTACTCGACGATGGACTTGCCTTCAGCCGTGTCATCGGCCAACGAAGCGAACAACGCACCTTCCGACAGCTCTTTAGCGCTGACGCCCGGTGCCGCATACACGGCGGTGCAACGACGGTTGCCGAAGGTGATGGTGCCGGTCTTGTCCAGCAGCAGGACGTGCACGTCCCCCGCCGCTTCCACGGCGCGACCGGATTTGGCAATCACGTTCAAGCGCACCAGGCGATCCATCCCGGCGATACCGATGGCCGACAACAAGCCGCCAATGGTGGTCGGAATCAGCGTGACCAACAGCGCCACCAGGAACACCAGCGGCAGGCTGCCATTGGCGAAGTGGGCGAACGGTTGCAGGGTCACGACCACCAGCAGGAAGATCAGGGTCAGGCCGATCAGCAGGATGTCGAGCGCCACTTCGTTCGGGGTTTTCTGGCGTTTGGCGCCTTCGACCAGGGCGATCATGCGGTCCAGGGTCGACTCGCCCGGGTTGGCGGTGATGCGCACCAGCAGCCAGTCGGACACCAGGCGGGTGTTGCCGGTGACGGCCGAACGGTCGCCGCCGGACTCGCGAATCACCGGCGCGGATTCACCGGTAATCGCCGCTTCATTGACCGCTGCGATACCTTCAATCACCTCGCCGTCACCGGGGATCATTTCCCCGGCTTCGACGCGCACCACATCGTCCTTGCGCAGGCTGGTGGCGGGCACCACCTGGAAGGTGCCATTGGAGGTGCGGCGGCGAGCGCTCAAACCTTCGCTGCCGGCCTTGAGGCTGTCGGCGCGGGCCTTGCCGCGACCTTCGGCCAAGGCTTCGGCGAAGTTGGCGAACAGCACGGTGAACCACAGCCACAACGCAATTTGCGCCGCGACAAAGGTCGGCACGCTGCCGTCGGGAATGAAGCACAGCACGGTGGTCAGCACGGCAGTCAGTTCGACCACCAGCATCACCGGCGCACGCTGCAGTTGCCGAGGGTCGAGCTTGACGAAGGCTTGCACCAGCGCCGGGCGCCACAGGGCCGAGATCGCGGTTTTCGGTTGTTCCGGGGCTTTGACGACCACCGGTTTATTGACAGGCATATTCATCATCAGCTCCTTAGAAGCCCATGCTCAGATGTTCAGCGATTGGGCCCAAAGCCAGGGTCGGCAAGAAGGTCAGGCCACCCACCAGCAAAATGGTCACGGTCAGCAAGGTCACGAACAGCGGGCCGTGGGTCGGGAAGCTGTTCTGGCCGATCGGTGCGGTTTTCTTCATCGCCAGGCTGCCGGCCAGGGCCAGAACCGGGAGGATGTAACCGAAGCGACCGATCAACATGCCCAGGCCCAACATCAGGTTGTGGAACGGGGTGTTGGCACCGAAACCGCCGAACGCCGAACCGTTGTTGGCACTGGCCGAGGTGTACGCATAAAGCAACTGACTGAAACCATGGGCACCGGGGTTACTCACCGCCGCCACCGGACCGGGCAGGCTGGCAGCAATCGCGCCGAGTACCAGCACGCCGACCGGCATCACCAGCAAGGTCACCACCAGCAATTGCACTTCCTTGGCTTGCAACTTTTTACCGAGGTATTCCGGGGTGCGGCCGATCATCAGGCCGGCGAGGAACACCGCGATCAACACGTTCAGCAACATGCCGTAGAGCCCGGCACCGACGCCGCCGAAGATCACTTCGCCGACCATCATGTTGACCAGCGCGACCATGCCGCTCAGCGGGTTGAGGCTGTCGTGCATGCCGTTGACCGAACCGTTGGACGCCGCCGTAGTGGTCACGGACCAGAGCACGGTGGCCGTGGTGCCGAAACGCGCTTCCTTGCCTTCCAGCGGCGCGGTCTGCTCGACGGCAGCGTTGGCCAGGCTTGGGTTCGGTTGGTACTCGGCCCACAACGAGGTCGCGCCGCCAATCAGGAACAGCGCCAGCATGCAGGCGATGATCGCGCGGCTCTGACGCAGGTCTTTCACGTAGTGGCCGAAGGTGAACACCAGGGCGACCGGAATCAGAATGATCGAACCGACTTCAAACAGGTTGCTCCACGCCGTCGGGTTCTCGAACGGATGCGCCGAGTTGACGCCGAAGAAGCCGCCACCGTTGGTGCCCAGTTGCTTGATCGCAATCTGACTGGCGGCCGGGCCGAGCGGGATCACCTGATCGACGCCTTGCATCGTCACGGCATTCACGTACTGAGCAAAGGTTTGCGGCACGCCCTGCCAGACCAGGTACAGCGCCAGCAGCAGGCACAGTGGCAACAGGCCGTAGAGGGTGGCGCGGGTCATGTCGACCCAGAAGTTGCCCAGGGTCTTGCTCGACTTGCGACCGATACCGCGACACAGGGCTACCAACACGGCGAGGCCGGTGGCAGCGCTGACGAAGTTCTGCACGGTGAGGCCGGCCATCTGACTCAGGTAGCTCAGGGTCGCTTCGCCGCTGTAGGACTGCCAGTTGGTATTGGTCATGAAGCTGACGGCAGTATTGAACGCTTGCGTCCACTCCTGACCCGGCAGGTTTTGCGGGTTGAGCGGCAAGTGGTCCTGGAACAACAGGATCGCGAACAACAGCAAAAAGCCCGCGAGGTTGAAGGCGAGCAAGGCCAGAGTGTATTTCTGCCAGGTCTGTTCTTCCTGCGGGTCCACGCCAGAAATTCGATAACAGCCGCGCTCGACGGGGCCAAGGATCGGTGACAGCCAAGTGCGCTGGCCTTCCATCACCTTGTAGTAAAAACGCCCCAGGAACGGTGCCGGAATCAGCACCAGGGCGAAGAAGGCCAGGATCAGCCAATAGTCATAACTGTGCATAGCCGCTCCTAGTTCCGATCCGCGCGCAACAGCGCAACCAACAGATAAATGAACAGCCCCACTGCCAGTAGCAGTGACACCCCGTCCAGAACGCTCATGGAAGTTCTCCGTGTTACGGCGTATTGCCGCTTGTGCAGTCATTGTCGGCAGGGAGGCTGTAAAGGAACGAGAGCGAGGGGGTTGGCTTGGCATAAAGAAAGCGTAAAGAGTGGGTTTATGCGGGCGTTACAGGCCTGTTTTCGTGGCGATTAGGCGGGCCTCTTCGCGGGCAAGCCTCGCTCATACAAAAGCGGGTTCGCGGTGAACCTGTAGGAGCGAGGCTTGCCCGCGAAGACGGCAGAACAGCCACCACCGCCCCCAACTGGCGCACAAAAAACCCGCATCCGGCGGCGATCATCCCCGATACGACAGCTTTCAGCCCTTTACGACGCACAAATACGAAATGGCACGCCCACTGCAATGCCCTCCCCCGAGCTTTCCAAACCGTTCAGGGAGCAACGCATGAACACACAACTCAAACCCACGCTGGGCACGTTGCACCTGTGGGGCATTGCGGTGGGGCTGGTGATTTCCGGTGAGTACTTCGGCTGGAGTTATGGCTGGGGCGTGGCCGGGACACTGGGCTTTCTGGTCACGTCCTTTATGGTCGCGACCATGTACACCTGCTTTATCTTCAGTTTCACCGAGCTGACCACCGCGATTCCCCATGCCGGCGGTCCCTTTGCCTACAGCCGCCGCGCCTTTGGCGAGAAAGGCGGACTGATCGCCGGGCTGGCGACGCTGATCGAATTCGTCTTCGCCCCGCCCGCCATCGCCCTGGCGATTGGGGCGTACCTGAACGTGCAGTTTCCCGCTCTCGATCCGAAACACGCGGCGGTTGGCGCCTACATCGTGTTCATGGGCCTGAACATCCTTGGGGTGAAACTCGCGGCAACCTTCGAGTTGATCGTCTGCGTATTGGCCGTGGCCGAACTGCTGGTGTTCATGGGCGTGGTTGCCCCGGCGTTCAGCTTCAGCCACTTCGCCCTCAATGGCTGGGCCGGTTCCGATGTGTTCGGCGCGCCAGCGATTGCCGGGATGTTTGCGGCGATCCCGTTTGCGATCTGGTTTTTCCTCGCCATCGAAGGCGCGGCCATGGCCGCCGAAGAAGCCAAGGACCCGAAGCGCACGATCCCGAAAGCCTATATCAGCGGCATCCTGACCCTGGTGCTGCTGGCCATGGGCGTAATGTTTTTTGCCGGCGGCGTCGGCGATTGGCGCACCCTGTCGAACATCAACGACCCTTTGCCACAGGCGATGAAAACCGTGGTCGGCGAAAGCTCCGGCTGGTTGCACATGCTGGTGTGGATCGGCTTGTTCGGCCTGGTGGCGAGCTTCCACGGGATCATTCTGGGCTACTCGCGGCAGTTCTTCGCCCTCGCCCGGGCCGGTTACTTGCCCAAATCCCTGGCCAAGCTCTCGCGCTTCCAGACCCCGCACCGGGCGATCATCGCCGGTGGCCTGATCGGCATCGCAGCTATTTATAGTGACGGCTTGATCAACCTCGGCGGCATGACCCTGACGGCAGCGATGATCACCATGGCGGTGTTCGGCGCGATCGTGATGTACATCATGAGCATGCTCAGCCTGTTCAAACTGCGTAAAACCGAGCCGAACCTGGAGCGCACGTTCCGCGCGCCGTGCTACCCGCTGGTACCGATGATCGCGCTGGTGCTGGCGGTGGTGTGCCTGGTGGCGATGGCCTGGTTCAACGCGTTGATCGGGGTGATCTTCCTCGGCTTTATGGCGGTGGGTTTCGTGTACTTCATGCTCACCGCGCAATTGCGGGCGGATGCGCCGGCGGATGCGATGTTGACCGGGCTTTAAACAGCGCAGGTGTTGCTGCCATATCAGGCATAGAATGGAACCACTGCGAAAATGAATCGCTCAAAGTGGTATGCACGATCGGTTGGCAAAATCCGCCAACCGGCCTGCCCTCAAGGAGAGCCCTATGCCCTGGTATGCCTGGTTGATTCTGGTCGTTGCAATCGGCTCGATCGTTGGTGGTTTGATGATGTTGCGCGACACCGCCACCAAGGTCGATCTGACCGAAGAGCAACGTAAACGCGTCGCCGAACGCAATGCGGAAATGGATGCCAAGGAAGCGCAGGACCGCTAAAACAAAAACTATGGCGAGGGAGCTTGCTCCCGCTGGACTGCGCAGCAGTCCCATAAGGGGGCCGCTGCGCGACCCAGCGGGAGCAAGCTCCCTCGCCACAAATGCGTTTCTACTTCTCCCAATCAGCCTTGGCTATGTGCAAGCCATGCAGCCCCTTGTATGCCGCTCGCTCAGGCTGGCTCCAGCCTTCAAGCAACGAATCCTCCAACCGATAAATCTCCACCCCCAGCGGGCGGCACACGCTCAGTGGATCCTGCGCATCCGGCCCCCACATGGCCAACGACAGATCGCCGCCGGGGCAGGTCGACAGCGCACACAGCAAATCGATTTCGGCAAAGAACTCCAGGTAATCGCCCTTCTGCGCCGGGCACGCCTTCATGAAATACAGGTCGTCCTGGTTCAGGCCGGTGCACTGGAAAATATTCAGCACGTCATGCACGTCGAACTCGGTCAGGCCATGGGGCAGCACGGCGCGGGTCAGGTTGGAGTGACAGTGGTGATGGAAGTCCTCGCCGGTGAGCATTTTGTTTACATACGGATCGCAACGCGTGCCCAGCAGATCGTGCAAACGACCGCCATGCTCATCGATGCCATAACCGGCCAGGCTGTCGTCGGTGATGGTCACCAGCGGGCGCAGAAACGGCAGGTTCGACCAGAGCCGGTCGTGGGTGCTGACATGGGCGCCCTGCAACTGCCGGGTGCGCGCCGCCCACAGACGTTCCCGCGGATCATGGGCATTCCAGACGTTGAAATCCCCGACCTGCGGGCCGACTGGGGTGGTGACTCGAAAGACATGCCCGGCCGGCACGTGCCAGGCGCGGCCGGTGCGGATCGGCACTTCGAATTGCTCGATCAACGTGCGCCCGTCCTTGCTGTCGCGGACCCGTTCATAGAACGCCTTGTCAACCTGCAACGCCGAGCCTTTGCTGACTTGATAGGCCGCCGGATAGTCTTTGTACATGGCACGAATCCTCAATCAGTGATGGGGAACAGGGGTCAGTAGCTGCAACAGCAGTTGCTCGGAATCGTCGAGATACAGGCTCAGCGCATCCAGCGCGCCAGCCTTGTCACCCTCAGCGAGCAGGTCGTGGATCAGCCGATCGCGGGCCAGCCACGGCGCCTGGAAGCGCGACTCATCGGGTGCATTGCAAAACACCAGGCGCAATTGCGCGACGACGTTGGTGAAGAATTCATCGAACAACGGGCTGCGCAGCAACCCGACGATATGTTGATGAAACGCCAGACCGTGGGTGCCGACTGCGCGCCAGTCTTCCCGATCCCGGGCCAGTTCCGTGGCCTCCAGGGCTTCGAGCATGCGGTCGGACTGGTACTCGCGTAAGGGCTGGCTGCTGCTGATGGCTTGCAATTCCAGGGTGCGGCGAACCTTGAACAGGTCGCGCACGTCATCGGCGCCGACCCTGCGCACCATCACGCCTTTGTTGCGCACATAGCGGGTCAGACCTTCCTGTCCCAGCCGATGCAGCGCTTCGCGAATGGTGTTGCGCGAGGCGTTGTAGGCCGACACCAGATCGTTTTCCACCAGCGCCATGCCCGGTAGCAAACGCCCGCCAATGATGTCGGCGCGCAACTCCAGGGTGATGTGGTCGGCCAGGGACAGTCCGCTGCTCATGTGGGTCGCCTCGTGATTGTTCAACAATCGTTAGCGAATGAGTAATCACTATTCATGCCAATGACCTGGAATTTCCCAGCCGAGTTGGACGCATCTGCATGCTTTTTAGAAGTAGAAGTACAGTCACCATTCAACATTCATTGGTTAATATGGCGCATTGTCGCGGAGATTAGAGATGCGTTACTCGCAAGACCATAAAGCCCAGACCCACCAACGCATCATCAAGGAAGCGTCAGCACGTTTCCGCCGCGACGGAATCGGTGCTACCGGCTTGCAACCACTGATGAAAGCCCTGGGCCTGACCCACGGCGGTTTCTATTCTCACTTCAAGTCCAAGGATGAACTGGTGGAAAAGGCTCTGGTGGCCGCAGGCGAAGAAGTTGAAGGGTTGTGCGCCGAGCTGTTCGCGTCCGAGCGTCCGCTGGACGCCTTCATCGATACCTACTTGTCCGAATGGCACCAGACGTCACCCCATCAAGGATGCCCACTGCCGACCATGTCGTCGGAACTCGGGCTGCGCGGGCAAGCGAGCCCCACCAGCGATGCGGTGCTAAACGCGCGTCTGGAACAGGTGCAAGGCACCCTGGAAGGCGAAAACGCCGCCGAGCGCAGCATCGTCATCATGTCGACGCTGGTCGGGGCGCTGCTGTTATCACGCAGTGTCGAGAACCCTGAGCTGGCGCAGCGGATTCTCGACGTGACTCGCGATCATCTCAAACAGGACAACAACTAGTCCTGCCAGCGCTTGAACAGCACACTGGCATTGACCCCACCAAAGCCGAAGCCGTTGGACAAGGCGTATTCGATCGGCATCGGCCGCGCCTGGCCGTGGACGATATCCACCCCTTGCGCCGCCGGGTCAGGGTTTTCGAAATTGAGGGTTGCGGGCACGATCTGATCGCGGATTGCCAACAGCGTGAAGATCGCCTCGATCCCGCCAGCGGCGCCGAGCAGATGCCCGGTGGCGGACTTGGTCGAAGTCACGGCAATCTTGTTATCCGTGCCAAACAACGACTTGATCGCCGCCAACTCCCCGAGGTCCCCAACCGGTGTCGAGGTCGCATGAGCGTTGAGGTGCTGGACCTGCGCCGGCGAAATCCCCGCCTGGGCCAAGGCCAGCGACATCGCCCGACGCGCACCGCTGCCATCTTCAGGCCCGGCGGTCAGGTGATAGGCGTCGGCACTGGTGCCGTAACCGACCAGCTCGGCAATGGGCTTAGCCCCACGGGCCAGCGCATGCTCCAGGGATTCGATCACCAGCAGACCCGACCCCTCACCCATTACAAATCCGTCGCGATCACTGTCGAATGGCCGCGAGGCGCGCTCCGGCGTTTCATTGAAACCGCTGGACAAGGCACGAGCAGCCGCAAACCCGGCCAGGCTGACGCGATCGATCGCCGCCTCCGCCCCGCCGCACACGGCAATATCAGCCTCGCCACAACGAATCAGTCGCGCCGCATCACCAATCGCCTGGACGCCGGCGGCGCAGGCAGTGACCGGCGCACCCAACGGGCCTTTGAAGCCATGCTGGATCGACACATGCCCAGCCGCGAGATTAACCAGAAACGACGGAATGGTGAACGGCGACAACCGTCGCGGCCCGCGAGTGTCCGTGGTGCGCACCGCATCGGCGATCGCGCCAAACCCGCCGACACCGGAACCGATAATCGTCGCGGTCCGCTCCTGGGCATTGGCGTCCCGCGCTTGCCAACCGGCCTGCTCCAGCGCCTGACGTGCAGCCTCCATGGCAAACATGATGAAGCGGTCCATCTTCTTCTGTTCTTTGGGCGGGGTGGCCCGGTCCGGGTCGAACCCGGCTTCAGCGTCTTCGGCCAGGCTCGGCACGGCACCACCGACCTTGGCCGGCAAATCGGCGACCACTTCGTCCGGCAACACGCGCAACCCGGAGCGCCCGGCCAGCAGGCGCGCCCAGACAGCCTCGACGCCACTGCCCAGCGGCGACACCAGGCCCATACCCGTTACAACGACTCGACGATCACTCATACCGCATTCACCTCAAACCGATTCATGGCGCCTCACTTATAGCGTGGGGCGGCTTTGTCTCGAGACAAGTTCGGCGCCATCACATGACGGGCCGCAACAAACGCTTCCCACTCGGACGCTTCCGGCAACGACGGAATGGTGATCAGCTCACCCTGGTCCAGACCGGACAACGCCGCGTCGACCATGTCCCCTGTTTCCATGACCATTTCCGCCGGAATGCCACTGGTGTCGATGCCGGAACGCTCCCAAATCTCGGTGCGTGTCACCCCAGGCAACACCGCTTGCACCTGGACCCCGGTGCCATTCAATTCAGCATTCAACGATTGGGTCAGACTCAGAACATACGCCTTGCTGGCGCTGTACGTCGCGTTGAACCGCTCGGGGAACAACGCCACGACCGACGCAATATTAATGATCGTCCCCCGCCCGGCCTTGGCAAAACTGGCCGCTGCCGCCGAAGCCAGACGCGTGACGGTGGTGACGTTGAGCTGAATCAAACGCTCCAACTGTTCCAGATCAGCGTTGGCCAACAAGCCATCGGCGGCAACACCGGCGTTGTTGAGCAACAGGCTGATACTCGAATCACTGCGCAGACGCTGCTCAAGCTTCAGCACTTCTTCTTTTTGCGTCAGGTCCGCCTTGAGCACTTCGACCCGAACGCCATGCTCAGCGCGCAACTTGCTCGCCGCCGCCTCCAGCCGCTGCTCGTCGCGAGCGACCAACAACAAATCAAAACCACGGGCCGCCAACCGCTCGGCGTAAACCGCCCCGATACCGGATGAAGCACCGGTGACGAGGGCCGTACCTTGGGACTGGGTGGAAGTCATGACTGTGCTCCTGAGTATGCTTGAGGGAAAGCGAGCGCCAGAGCGCTTCCGCCCTTTTATTATAGGCATAATCCAAACGCAATATGATAGCCGTAATTTTTCATGCGCCGACGAAAGGCCGCTCACCCGCGCTGGCGCCAGAACGAAAAAAGGCCGGTCAATGACCGGCCTCTAGGCGTTGATCTACAAGCTTAGTTCACTTCGAGCTTATCGCGATTCCTGTCCAGAATCGCCTTGCCGATCCCCTTCACTTCCAGCAACTCATCCACCGATGCGAACGGCCCATTAGTCTCACGATACGCAACAATCGCCCTGGCCTTGGCCTCACCGACACCCGCCAGTTCCCGCTGCAGCGTCGGGGCATCGGCGCCGTTGAGATCGATTTTTTCGCCCTGTGCCTTGGCGCCGACGTCCAGCACCAACGGTGCATTAACCGCTTCAGGCTTGGCTGCAGGTGCAGCAATGGCAGCGATAGAGGCGCTGGTGAGCAGGGCAAAAACCAGGGAGGAGAAATAACCTGTACGCATAAATGAAGCTCCATGACATCGATTGGGAAAGCAGCTTTTCCGAAGCTGCTCCTGAAACTTAGGCGATGGGCAGCGCATGTCAAAAACGAGAGCGTTGCAAAAAGTGTAATAGGAACAGATTCCGCCACCCTGGAGAATTTCCCACACGGGGAACACAGGCACACTCATCTTCCCTTCACCTCGGGCGAAGCGAACGATAGCGCACGGGCACTTGGCGGTTTAAACTTGCGCGCTCGCAGCTGCCCCCCTTTCAGAGCAACAATATGATAAAAAATATCCAATATCTGCGTTTTTTGGCGGCCTTCCTGGTCATCCTTGCGCACGCCAACCTGCAAATCTATGGTGTACCCGCAACGCTCACTAATCTGGGTGGCTTCGGTGTAGATATCTTCTTCGTTATCAGTGGCTTTATCATGCCCTTCATTTTATATGGTGGTATGTATAAGCCTGGTAGTCGGTTAAAACTGGACGCAGGTACTTTTTTACTGCGCAGGGTCATTCGGATTTGGCCGATGTACCTGTTCATAATTCTGACCGTTATGTTCGTTTCACTTTTAACAACCCGTGGAATAATCGCCAACCCATCGGCTGATCTCTTCTATATATTCAATGGTTCAAAGCTGGAATTTCAGTGGTTCCTTGAAACCGTAACATTTACCCACTGGAACCGTCCGCCCCTTCTAAATATAGGCTGGACCTTGCAGTTCGAGTTTATTTTCTATACCGCCATCGCGCTGATGCTTTTTCTTCGAATCAAAAAGTTCGAAGCACTTGAATTGGGTACTTTCGGATTTTTCTTCCTGTTCCTGATGGCCAGTTTCTCGACACTTCCGTCATTCGGCTTTACGACAACAATGGCCAACCCTGTGATTTTTGAATTCATCATGGGAATGCTGCTGTATCGGGTTGTTTCATCGGAGGTGTTGCTCAACAAGTTCGCTGCCATTGTGATTGCGATAGTAACTATCCCTGCATTTTTTTACCTCGAATTGAATTTTTCATTCCGACTCGAATCACCATTTCATAGGTTATTTATCTATGGCCCTGCGGCATTCATGCTGGTGTGGGCAGCCCTTAGCCTGGAAAACCAGACCAAGGAAATAAAGTTGTTTGAATTACTGGGGGATGCGTCTTACAGCTTGTATTTAGTACACGGTGTCGTTGCACCACTCTTTGTTTTCTTCTGGACCCGAATGGGTCTGGAGCAATTTGTCAGCGTATGGATCTACATCATCTCCTACGCAGCGGTATGCCACATAGTGGGTATTGCCGCGCATTTAAAAATAGAAAAACCTCTGAACAATTTTCTGAAAAAACTTACCCAACGAGAAAAGAAATGCGCGCCTGCTTCGCTTTAACAACCTTACTTTTAAGTAGTGCCGTGTTTGCCGGTATCGCACCGGATGGTGCGCCGATGGATGAAGACTTTCACAACTGCGACAACCTTGATTGCGGTGTTTATCCTATGATGAAATTTCATCTGACGGACAAGACCCTTTCAGGTGCAACCGTAAACGGAGAAACTTTTTTCGTCGCTGAAGGAGATTCGAATTTCTATAAAACAGTCTTTCCACCAACACGAATCCGTTTAGTATTTAACCCGGCAAATGGGAAAATATATAAGCAGGGCGTAGATTATGTTGCCACTACTGAGGGGATCAAGCTTACTCCGACCACTGGAATTGAAAAGGCACCAGCGAATTTTGTTTCTACTATCACAGACGATGAAAGAAAAAACTATAAAGTTCGCATGACCCCTGAGTTCCAGAAATATCAATACGCTGTCACGTACGACAAAAACAGATATTTTCGTCCCAGTATTTTTGGCAAGTTAGGAAACATCCCGGCCATTGCGGGAAAAGTGCCGCTGAAGGTGACGTTTTTCGGCGATTCCATCACCCTGGGTGCGAATGCCACTGACATTTACGCTGCGCCTAACCAACCCGGTTACGTAGGGTTGGTCATGGCCTACTTGAACACGCAATATCCCGGTTTGTGGGAGTATCGCAACAACTCCGTGGGCGGCTGGAGTACCAAGAATGCCATGTCAGCCGTCAGTTACAGGGTGATGGACAAAAAAAGTGACTTGGTTGTTCTCGGTTTCGGAATGAACGACAGCAATTCTATTTCCGCCATCGACTACAAACACAACTTACAAAACGTAATATCCGCGATCCGCAGCAAACAACCTAACGTCCCGATACTTCTTATCAGTAGCATTTCTGCAAACCCCGACAGTTCAGTCCAGAATCGAAAACTCCTATTGAGCTATCCAAAGATGATGCGTGGGCTCACTGTCGAGAACAAAAATGTCGCTTTAGCCGATGTCACAGAGACGTGGCTGATGATTTTGAAGAATAAACGCTACCTCGACTTAACCGGAAACGGTCTGAACCATCCCAACGACTTTGGGCATCGAGTTATCGCAGAGGCCGTCCTTGCTGCCGTCTTGGGCGACAAATACTAAAGTAGGCTGCTCCCCCTCACACGGGAGCAGGTGGCTATCAGGACGACAATCGCATACCCGGCCCACTCTCTGGAAACGCCCGCTTTCCAGGACACTAACGCCAAATATCAAAACGGAACGGACAAAATGAGCGAACCCAAAGACTACTTCGTGCATTCCCACGCTTTGTGCGAAACGACTCAAATAGGCAAAGGCTCTCGAATCTGGGCTTTTGCGCATGTGCTGCCAAAAGCGAAAATCGGCGAAGACTGCAACGTATGTGACCACGTCTTCATCGAAAACAATGTAGTTATCGGCGATCGGGTCACTATCAAATGCGGCGTCCAGATTTGGGATGGCATTTCTATTGCTGATGACGTTTTCATCGGTCCGAACGCAACGTTCACCAATGACCGCTTCCCGAGAAGCAAGGTCTACCCGGAAAGCTTTGATAAGACCGTGATCTGCAAAGGGGCTTCGCTGGGTGCTAACTGCACAATCCTTCCGGGAATAACCATTGGCGAGAATGCGATGATTGGTGCTGGTGCCGTTGTCACTCGATCAGTACCCGCCAACGTGACCGTTGTGGGTAACCCTGCGAGAATTCTGCAATCAAAGAAATAATAGGGTCAGCGCCAATCTATTGATCTGGAAAGCGCTTGGCTTACTTGTTGCGACGTGCAGGTTTTCTACAAGAACCGTCTGACGATACGCAAATGATTTGCGTATCGTCGATGGCTACCTGCCATTCAGTTCTTATCGATCACCAGTGCATCCGGCGCTCGTCGGAAATACATGTGCATAAATAGCGCGATCGAAATAAACACCAACGATGCAATCACGCCAACTTGATAAGTTGTAAGTGACATCCACGGCCCCTGCCTGCCGAAATAGAATTGCCACTGAAAAGTCTGGAATCCCATGCCCGTACTCGCAGCTACGGAGATGGTTGGTTTTAACCAAAAGGCTGGAAGTAACACCAGAGCTGAGAAAATCAGGCACCAGACACGCGTCCTCCAGGCATAATCCGCAACAGCAAAAATGACCAAGGCTATGGGCAACACGCCTATCCACTGCCGGCTCTCGGAGCCGAAAGCCAGCAACGGCAAGAAGGCCAGGAACACCAATTGAAGCGCGGTGGGAATTCTGCGTCCCACCAGGCATGCGGAGATCGCGAGTAATATGACGGGACCAAAGCTTATGAAGTGAGCAACCAATGGTTTGAACGGCGCAGCCAGCGACTGGTAAAGCAGATAGTCGAGCAGTGGCGGTCCCGCGAAACCTGTCTTCCAGTCAAAGCTGACTTTCATTAACGTTGCCGAAGCAACGAAGAAAAGTGCCCCTACAAGTAAGCCTGGGACACTAAGCGACTTCCATGTGGCTGGATCCAGCGCCGCTCTGGCACCGACCCATACAATCAGGTACATAGAAACCAACATTGAAAACGCCGACAACAAGATCATGTCAGTACTGGCTGTCTTGCCATTAATGCTGACTGAATGCGCAGCCACAGCGGCCAAAGGAACATGGTAAATCGTCAGCAGCAGTAACACAGTCAGCGGTATCGCTAGTAACGCGAACAACGAGAAGGTGTACTTGTAATTGACTGATATAGTTTCCAAGGAATCGACTCGGTATGGAAACGCTGCCAAAACAAGCGGGATGATAAAAAGACCCGGCATCAGCCATGCACAATACGCACACAGAAAGTACACAGTAAATTTGTAGGAACGCACCCAACTCCACAAACTAAAACAAACCATCGCCAACGCAACGTGATCACTTAAAACAGGGTAAAACATCGGCATACACAAAAACAGCCAACTGCAAGAAAGGATCGCAACAGACAGTGTTGCTACTGCCTGCCTGACGTTCAATCTCACCATCACGTCGTGAAGCAATGCCGCGCCAATAGACAACATCACAGCGTTGAGACAGGCTTGCAACCCAATGAGTACCGCTTTGGAAGCTCCCAGGTAAGATGCAACGACAAGCGGAAGAAAACCTGACATGCGAATGGAGCGGTATGGGTCACCGAAGATAGGTAGCCCCTGCCCCAAGCGTTCGACGTATTGGACGTACACACCACCGTCCCAACCGGCTCCCTCACCGACCGGTATAAACCCTACTATGTAGTGGACTATCAAAAAAGCAAATGCAACAGCGAGGCCGCAGTAAACGGAAACTCTGCTCAACTTAAATCTCCATTATTCTGATTTTTACGAGAAAATATTTTACTAGATAGAAAATAATTTAGCGGCACGAAAGCCACAATAGCGATGAGCAGAGCGAACCGACTATCAACATCAAGATTATCCACCAGCAACCACAACGCAAAACTTGTCGATAGATACTGGAGCACATATATAAAAGGGAACAACAACACGGAACGCAAGCCTTGATGTGCTTTGAAAACCACTACCCTATTCAAAAAATAAGATAGGACAACACCTAGCAAGTACGAAATCGTGTAGCTTATCTGATATGAAAAAAAAGCAAGCAACAGCAGATACACAAGATACGTCGACAGCGTATTAAAACCACCCGACAATAAAAATCGTGCGAACACAGTGTATGTTGATCTAAATTTATACACCCGGCGCGCCCAGGTTTAGCGAAACATGAGAGATGAATTCCTCATAACTTCTTACATAGTCTTCATTATCATAATAATCTGAAGCCAGCACCAACAGCACCGCATCCGCAGAGTATTTATGCTGGATACCCCAGGTCATTGGGGGAAGGTGAAGCCCTTTATCGGCGCGATCCAGAACAAATTCTTCCCGGTTTACCCCATCGTCAGCGATGACGTGAACCGTACCTTTAACGGCGACCAAGAATTGATGGCATCGAAAATGCGCGTGGTCACCGCGAACCTCCCCTGCGGGAACATTGTAAACAAGGAAATATCGACACACCATAAAAGGAATATTTCGACCAAACTCGCCCATTGATAAATTGCCGCGTTTATCCTGAACGTTATGCAAATTATGTAACGTGACACCCGCCACAGAAGTAGTTTGCACTTCTCGTAATACATCAGCATCCGAGTCGCTTTCCGCGACAGGCGCGGTGTTGCGTGTGTAACCAACAACTTTCGCCGGATTACCAGTCATGATAGCGCCAGGTGGAACTGAAGCTGTTAGTACAACATCCGCTCCAACCACAGCACCATCACCAACCCGGACACCCGCCAGAACCTCTACGCCATCCCCCAGAGAAACCCCTTTGCCTATAATCGTCTTCCGATCAGTCCCGGGTTCTGAGGTCGCTCCGTATATTTTTACATGAGCACCAATGACCGAGTTATCCCCGACAATGACTCCGTCCAAAACTTTCGCACCGTATTTAATAACCACGTTGCTCCCTATGGTGACGTATTTATCAATGAAAACATCGCTAAAAATACAGCAATTTTCACCAATGCATGCCGTCGGGTCCAGGCGCACAAATGCCAGCACAGAGGTTCCCATGCCAATTTGGCCAGGTAGACACTCGGCCTGCTCATGTATAAATCGATCAGCACGATTAGTCACGCCAGGCCTCCATACTGCTCCACCCGCATAGGGATCGCTAATGGCCTGTTTTTTGTATTTTCGTAAGTTCGCCATGCGTAAGAGCCGACAATACCAAGCCCCATTAAATTCAAACTTCCAAGCAGAGTAATCATTAATATCGTTACAGCATATCCGGGAACAGTGATTTCCCCATGCAGCTTTGCCCAAACAACAATCAAGCCAAATAAAAATGCCAAAATGGATCCGGCTGCTCCAACGCGTATCAACAGGCGAATCGGCAAATCGGTGAAAGCAAATACACTGTCCATCATGTAGTTAATTTTTTTGCGCAATGTCCAAGCGGACTTGCCATGCTGTCTTTTCTGTCGTTTGTATTGCACTGTAGTGCGACGAAATCCGAGCCAGAAAATCTGGGCTATCAAAGAGCTATGTCGCTCCTCAAGTGTCAGGAGCGTGTCGCGGAAAGGTTTGTTACAGGCAAACATGTCCACTCCCCCGAGCGGAATCTCAGGGACAACGTAACGTCGATACAGTCCCCAAAAAGCTTTTGAGGCCAGTCGGGAAAGCAGTGGATCATCCCTACCCTCTCTAACCCCTACAACGACGTCGACTTCCTGGGACATCAAAATAGTATTCATTTCATTGATTAGTTCAGGGGGTTCCTGAAGGTCCGCTGCCATCACAGCGAATCGGTCGCCGTTACCAAACTGAAAGCCTGTTCGAATAGCCATGAATGAACCAAAATTTCGAGACAGTAAAATCAATTGAGAACGAAATTTTCGCGTAGGCAAGTCTTTTCTAAGAATCTCATAGCAATTATCCGGACTACCATCCACAACAAAAACCACCTCAAGATTTTGTTGTAATTGGTCGTTCAATTGGTCAATCACACTGATCAGATCAGATAATGAACCTTCATTGCGATAAACAGGAATGACTAAGGTCAGCAAAATGGAGGCCCCTGAAAAATTATAAAAATCCTGCAAGCAGGACTCGAAACAATTACCGAAATATTCAGCGGTACCGAAAAGCTATTCAACGACTGGAAGTAGCTGAACGCGGCCCGCTTTTACCATAACGACGTCTCTTCGCTGTCAAGGATCCAACCGTCGTTGCTGATGTATCCAGTCTACGATTTCGCCATCTGGCGCATAGCCGCTGACCGTATCACGGAGCAGCTGACGCACACGTGTGTAGTCGTCTGATTCAACGGCCGAGATTAGCTCCGCCAGTTTGCCTTTTAGTACATCCCAAGATATGAAATCCTCGTTTGCACTCATAATCATTGGATGAGGGGTCTTGACGACGTTATCGCCTATCAATAGCTCCTCATACAACTTCTCTCCTGGACGGAGCCCCGTAAATTCAATAGCGATGTCACCGTGCGGATTTTTCTCTGAACGCACACTGAAGCCAGAAAGATGGATCATCTTTTCGGCCAGTTCGACGATCTTGACCGGCTCCCCCATATCCAGTACAAAAACATCTCCGCCCAAACCCATGGACCCTGCCTGAATAACCAACTGAGCAGCTTCAGGAATGGTCATGAAGTAACGGGTTATCTTCGGGTGAGTGACAGTTAGAGGGCCACCGGATTTGATTTGTTTATGAAACAGAGGGATGACGGAGCCGGATGATCCAAGAACATTGCCGAAACGCACCATTGTAAATCGGGTTTTATTGACACGTGAAACATTCGAGTTATCACGAAACATTACCGGGGCTAATTCTCGACTAAGCGCCTGTAACGTCAGTTCCGCCAGACGTTTAGTGCTACCCATTACATTGGTAGGACGCACGGCCTTATCTGTCGAAATCAAAACAAAGTTCGCTACACCCGCCTGCAAAGCAGCTTGGGCAGTATTCAAGGTACCAATGACGTTATTAATAACGCCTTCAGCAATATTATGCTCGACAATAGGCACATGCTTATACGCTGCGGCGTGATATACCGTGTCTACTTGCCAGGTGTTCATGACATCAAGCAGCTTACGCGGGTTACTCACCGAGCCAAGTATTGGCAACAGCCTGACAGACAGCGACTTCCGCGTAACCTGTTGTTCTAACTCAGAAAGAATACTGTAGAGATTAAACTCGCTGTGCTCGAATAATATTAACGTCGTTGGACGCAGCTCAAGTATTTGACGGCATAATTCCGAGCCAATCGAACCGCCTGCCCCGGTGACCATGACAGACTGCTCTTTAATACAATGCTCAAGGAGATTCTCCTGGGCAGGTACCGCATCACGTCCCAGCAAGTCCGCGATATCTACTTCTTGAATGTCATCAACCTTGACCCGCCCGCTTGCCAGATCCATAAAACCGGGGACGCTTCGCACATGAAGCGGAAAGCCTTCTAAAAATCCGAGTATTTCACGACGCCTTACACGGTTTGCCGAAGGAATAGCCAATAGTATTTCCTGCGCTCCCGTTGCATCGATCATGCGCTGAATATGTTTAGGCTTGTAAACCTGCAACCCTGCAATGACGCGATCGGCAATGCTGCTGTCGTCATCGATAAATGCGATCGGGCGCATGACGCGCCCCATGCGTAATGCGGCCACCAATTGATTACCCGCAGCACCGGCGCCGTAAATGGCGACCTTGGGCAGGCCGTCATCACGATTGGTAAATGGTACGTGTTGTGCGGCCGTGAACCAGTCGCCGAGGAAATACTGGCGCATTGCCAGGCGCAACCCGCCAATCATGATCAGGCTGAGCCACCAATAGTTGAAAATGATCGATCTCGGAACGATGTTCTGGTGATTGCTGTACCAATAAACAACCACACCCAAGATCAACGAGGAAAGGGTGACCGCCTTGACGATGGCAATCAGCGCGTCGTTGCCAAAATACCGCATGACCGCACGGTACATGCCAAATCGGATAAATAAGGGAATAGCAATGGCCGGTGCACTCAGAAACAGCACTTCGTGCATGGTGAAAGGGTTGATAAGAACATCCACCCCCAACCGGACCACAAAGGAAAGCCATAATGCCAGCCAAACGAGGACGATATCGGCAGATACCTGAATCAAACGCTTCTGTCGACGCGGTAGTCCTACCAAAAAAGCACGTAATTTATCCATAAATCCTTTGAGCACCTTACATAAAACGCCTGGACTGTCAGTATCCTCTTTTCTATCAAACTCGTCAGAGGACTCACACGCCAAAACCAATCGGGGCTAGCTAACTTCTACATCCCCGGCTCGGAATTTTAGTGCCAGCAACAGCAAAGGTACATACGCTGTAATCAATCCGAATATGCCTTCCAGCTTGCCAGCAACCACCAGGAAGGCAATCGGCAACAGCCACACAGTGTTCAGTATTCCCGTCGCCAGCGTCACCGGCAAATGTCGCTTGTACTGGCGAGAGGCAAATTGATAGGCATGACTGCGGTGCGCCTCGTAAACCTTTTCTCCACGCAACAATCGGCGAAGCAGTGTCACGGTGGCGTCCACTATGAACACGCCGAGCAGGATCAGCCACGCAAAAAACAAGTTGGATGATATCCACGCGGCCTGAAGCGCAAAAATCCCCAGAATCATGCCCAGAAATCCACTCCCGGCATCCCCCATGAAGATCTTGGCTGGCGGAAAATTCCAGCATAGAAATCCCAAGACCGCGCTAGCGAGTAATAGCGGCCCGCCCACTGCGGCACCTCCCTGCCACCAATACAGTAATGCAGCCCCGACGCAAGCCGACACCGCCTCGACACTGGCTATCCCGTCAATGCCATCCATGAAGTTATAAAGATTAAGCATCCAGACCAGAAACATTGCGGCCACAACGTAACCGAAAATACCGAGGTCGATATTTACCCCGAACACAGAAATAGGTGCGAGACCGCCAATCCAATACAAGGCCCAAAACGCCGCCAGGAAATGACCTAAAAGTCGCCATCTGGCAGCGATATGACCGTGATCATCCAAAAATCCCAGAACGGCCACCAATGCACCGGCTCCCAGCAACGCCGCGACCTGATTCAATGGAAGCATTTCCAGAAAGAACATCGCCACGGCAGCGGCGAGGAAGCACACGACGATTGCGACACCACCACCTCGGGGCGTAGGAATGGTATGAGAACTACGCGCATTGGGCACATCGATAAGACTGCGGGCCAGCGCGTACCGACGAAGAACCCACGTCAGAGAGAAGGAAAAAATGGCGATGACCGGCAAAAATAACCACAGCATTAAAAACTCCTTATTGAGACCGCACCGTTTTTGAACGAGGTGCATCACCGGACAACTCAAAATTTCGCGCCGATTTGATCAACTCATCGCGTGAAGAAAAAGGCGGCGTCCAGTTTAACAAAGCCTTAGCTTTATTGGAGTTCAGTACGAAAGAGCCACACAGTTGTGTCATCAGTGCGCCCTTGCCGAGCAGTCGACTTACCGCTGACATGATCGACACAGGAAAGTAAAAGAGTCTGGATTTTCGTCCCATCCCCTCTGAAAGCGCTTCAAGTATCTCTGGCAAAGAAAGATCGTCTCCATCAGAAACTAGAAATAACTGCCCACCGGCCCGAGGATGAATTGCACAGGTGCTTAAAAAGTCGGTGAGATTATTGAGCGAAACCATACTTCTCTTGTTGGCAACCCCGGAAAATGGCAACGGCGCACCAGCTTTAACGAGTTTAAGCAACTTTTGAAAGTTTCCAGGTGCGTTGGCTGCATACACGAGAGGAGGCCGGATGATAACCAACTCCATTTCACTAGCATGATTTATGTATCGCTCGGTCAAGCCAATTTCCGCCTCATACTTGGACAAGGCGTAGTCCTTCACTGGATTGGCGGGGGACGTTTCATCGATAGCTACCGAGCCAGTTTCCACCCCATTGACGCCAATGGAACTGACAAATATAAAGCGCTTAACCCCAAGTTTTTCTGCGTATGACGCTAACTTAAGCGTTAGATCCTTATTCACCGCGAGCATTGCTTCCAGATTCGTGGAAGCTTTTCCGAACTGATGCGCTCTGCCGGCAAGATGAATAACGACATCTATGCCTGACAACGCTGTCGAGAGAAACGCCTCATCATCCAGCTCACCAGACAAACATTCATAATCAGCGACAACCGAGGACTGCTTTCTCATGAGCGCTCGCACTGCCAATCCTCTGGATTGCAGATCCAGACATAGCGCACGACCAATAAATCCGCTTGCCCCTGTAACTAAAATTTTCATTTTTCGTTTACCAAGCTGATAATTTCTTCGAGCCACCCGGCCAGGCTATAGCGACGGTAAATATGAGGTTCAACCGCCTTGTATGGTTTATCGAGAAACGCTTTAGGAATAACGGGATCTTGCCGATCAATGACAAAAATATTATCTTCAGAATAAAAATCGTACAACTTTACACTGGCATTAGTGGTGACTAACTTCTTCCGCGCACCGAGTGTTTCCAGGGTACGCATGGTCAATCCCGTTTGCTGAGGATGTTCTATATCAAGTATGGCTTTCGAAGCGTTAAATACTCGCTGCACTTCCGTCTTGGCAATAGACTGGTACTTAAAGTTATTAGATTGCGCCGTGCGATAGGCACTATTGGTGAAACGGTAAACCCAATAGACCCATTTTGCCTGTAAGAAAAGATACCAGTACTTTCTGAATGACGAACCTAACTGTCGGTCAACTTTATCAACGATAGAGAATCTATCGGTATGTGCCGTACCTATGAAGCTGATGTCATATTGAATAGGTGTCAGGTCTACCGATTCAAATCCAGCTGAAAAAAACAAAGGCCGAAAATTCGCCTGATATTTTTCAGCATCATTTTTGTCAAATGTGAAAACACTATCGAAATACTTGAGATTCCTTAGCGTTTGCTGCCGATTCGAAAAAGAATCCCACATATACAGTACAAACTTAGCCGCCGGGTAGCGTTCACGCCAGGCGCTGAGGGTATGGGTAGATAATGTCTGCCCATTAACAACAAATATGTAATCGAACTCGGTATCGATAGAAGTCAACTGGCTTTCGTAATAACGATCAGCCGCCCCTATCACCCACTCGCGACGAACCCGGGTGAGCGCCTTGAGAAGCGGAGAATTAAAGGGACGATCCAGCAAAAAGGTAACGTTAGCGCCCTGCTGCTCGAGTTCCTTTTTTATCTCACTTTCGTAGCCAAAAAAAGCCGGAGCAATATATAAGACGCTTTTGTTTTCTAGCAAATAATTCACGACTACATCGTCCGTTGTTTAACAATTTTTGCAGGCATACCGGCTACAATAACATCAGCCGGCACACTCATGAGCAACACTGAGTTTGCAGCGACTGTGACATTATCACCCAGCGTCAGCCCCCCAAGGACTTTCGCCCCCGCGCCGACAACGACATTATTGCCCACTACTGGGCGGTGATGCTCGTCATAGGTGAAATCGAGGTCTTTAGCGCCGAGGGTAACACCCTGGTAGATAACTGCGTTGGCACCTATGCTCACGGCTCCGATCACGGTACCTTGGGTATGAGGGAAGAACAGCCCCGGGCCAATTTTGCAGACAACAGCAATTTCGATACCGAAAAAAGTGTAATTCAGCAATGAGAAAAAACGCGCCAGTATTCTAAAACCCTTATGGTTCATTGAATACGCCAGTCTATAGAGCAGCACAGGAGCAAATCTTGGAGCAAACATACCCAAGATTAATTTAACTTTCGACTTGATAGGGGGCGCATTGAACAGCGCTCTCTGCCTGTCAATATCTGCGCGCAACAAACTGCGCAAACTCGGGTTGTCCTGCTCCATAGACTATCTCCTTAATTCATCAACTTTCGGGCGCGCAACTCTTGATTCGCCTTTTCCAACTGATCTTCCGGCAGAGGTTGCTGAAGGACCCATTCAGCGAAGCGCTTGAGACCCTCCTTCAAAGTGACTTTAGGATGAACACCCAGCAGCTCATCCAAGCGTTTGATATCTGCATAATTGTGGCGAATATCCCCAACCCGGAACTGCCCCGTTACTGTTACGTTCGGTTCCTTCCCAAATGCTCGCGTCAGTTCCTCCGCCACTTCTTTAACCGAGGTAGCGACACCGCTGCCGACGTTAACAATCGTGTTTGGCGACTTCTCGACAAGTAACCCTGCAAGCAATGCATCAGTAACATCATCAACGTGAACAAAATCACGGCTTTCCAGACCGTCTTCGAAAAGAGGAAGAACGCTATCACGGCGGATTTTGGTGGAGAATATCGACAGAATTCCGGTGTAAGGATTGTTCAACGACTGACGTTCACCGTAGACGTTTTGCAAACGGAATATCGTGTAATCAATACCCATTGATTGACCGCCAATCCGAACAAGATCCTCTTGGGCATACTTGGTCGCAGCATAAAACGAAGATGGGGCGATCAGATCCGTTTCAGTCGTTGGCACGAGTTTCAGGACAGTGCCGGTAGAGGGACACAACGGTTCCCACATTTGCTTACCCAAAGCCTCTGCCGAACGCGCGGCAGGACATACACGCTGATTGGTCTCGGGATTGATGTAGGCACCCTCGCCGTAAACCGAACGGCTGGAGGAGAGAATAATCCGCTTGACGCTGTGCGACGGCAATTTACCCAACACATCAAACATCAACGCAGTGCCTTGGGAGTTGACCTCGTTGTAACGGGCAATTTCATACATCGACTGACCAGTCCCGGTCTCGGCCGCCAAGTGGACAATGCCGTCGATACCCTCCAGCGCTTTCACCCAGTCTTCTCGGGAAGTAACACTACCGCGAATGAATTCAACCCCCTCTCCACCCAGCCAATCGAGATCAGCCGGCAGACTTCCATGTACCTGGACAGTCAAAGGATCCAGAATCCGGACTGTATGGTTGGTCCTCAGCAATTTGGGAACAAGGTGTGAACCTATGAATCCTGCGCCGCCGGTGATTAGAATTTTCTTCATGATCGTACCTCTAGAAATCGACAGTAAAACAATTTTTCCAGGCTTGGTGTCCCGAGTAATCTATAAATTATGTATCTTGCAGCGCCTCCTTTTTTTGACTATCGAGGCGCAGATTTGCAAAAACATAAAGCGAAAAGCAGATAAAGAACTGAAACAGCGTTGGAAGCAAGAAAAACATGTCATAAAAAATCGAAAAAACCAGAATCTGAAAGGCTACGGAGTAAGCAAATATCCCCCAAGGTTTCCCCTTTAAAGACGCATTATATATGCAGCAACACACCAACTGAATCAGGGCGACAAACAAGAACCCACCAAATGCCCCCACATCCGATACAAAGCCGGCATAAATAGTGGACGTATTCAGATTTCTGTCTACAAAGGTGAATAGGTCGTTCCGAGCATCTAACCCAAAAGACGCCTTTACGACAGAAGGCAACATATTGGACATGGAATAAGATACCGACCAGGCAGGACTTACCGTATCAATGTTATGGAAGAAATTACTTAGTCCCGCCGTCAAATAAACATAAAACCAAAGAAATCCGCTCGGCAAAGCGTCAAAGACTTCAGCCGATGTTCCAGACACTAAATACGAAAACGGATTTGAAGTTTGCCGCATATCACCAAGATAGCCAAACACCACCACTACTGATAGCAAGACAACAACCAAGGTGGCTATCTTCTTATAAGATATTTTCGTCAAAACGAGGGAAACACAAACTATTTGTATCAATCCGCTGAGTAAAATCCCCCGTCCCAACATCAATACCGGCCAAAGCAACAACACAGCTATGACGAAAATCAGTTTTTTCGATCTAGTCTTAATCGACAGGTAAGTTGCCATGGATAGTATTTGCAGATAACAGGCATTCATTACACCATGAAGCGAAGGAACTCCAAACTCCGTATACAACTTATTGATACCCGCGAGACGCCAATAAAGAGGTACGCCAGCAGAGTAATAAATCTCGAAAACCGTACCCAACAACCAGACAACAAGCAGCAATCGAAAAAACCTACTAACAACAGCTACATAATACTCTGTTCTTTCCGAACTTAATGGTTCGTTTTTTTTACGCCCCTTCAAAAGCACATACAGCAAAAATATGCTGACCATGTTCATCAATATCACCATCAGCCCCACCACTGTTGGCGGAACCAAATTGGTCGTCAATCCAAAAAAATACAACAGCAAAACCAATGACCACATAGAAATATAAACGAATGCTGGATTAAGCATGATTTATACATTCCGCTTTATCGCATTTTTTAACTTTGGAAGCAACCCTGAAACCAAGTTAAAAATAATCGAGTTATTGAGAACTTTAAACACAATATTGGTCAAGCACTTCTTGCTTCCGGAAGAATACTTCAAAAACAAAGGATGAAGCGCCTCCACGTTTGCTTTGTTCTTTTTAACGACTTGCCTGAATAGTTCACCAAGAAGGTAACGATATCCCCCTTGCTCACAAGCCTTTTGAATAGCAGGATCACTTGCATAACGCTGCGAAATAAGATCAACAGTCAATAGAGACTCTTGCAGCAATTCGAATGTTCTGTCACTTGCACCCAAACCATGTTTACGATACTTACCAAATACTCCAGAGAGTTCTCGAATTTCTCCACGCAATGCGACTTCTATATAAAAAATCCAATCTGACACCACAGGAAAGAGCGGGTCAAATCCGTGCGAAGGGCACGCTGAACGTCTCACCATTACGGAAGAGGCTCCTGGAATGCCTCCCTTCGATATCAGATCGTAGACGTTATTGATTTTTTCTTTTTCAGTGGTATTGGTTCGAAAAAGCACCTTCCCGTCGGCATGATTAAAAATATCAACCGGGTGGTAGGAAAGAACAACTTTCGAATCTTCAAACTGTTCGACCTGCGCTTTTATCTTACCTGGCAGGAATAGATCATCCCCCCCCAGAATCGCAACTAACTCACCAGTGCAAGCGAAGAAAGCCGCATTCGAATTCCCAGTGATGCCCATGTTTTTTTCATTAAGGATTGGGATTACCACATCAGGGTATCGACGCTGAAAATCTAAAATCACTTCTCGCGTTCCATCCGTCGAAGCATCATCCGCCACGACTATTTCAAGATTTTTGTAATCTTGCAAAAGAACGCTTTCAATAGTTTCTGCAATCAAATGAGATTGATTGTAAGTGATGATCATTACAGAAACTTTTGGATTATAAATATTCAACGTAACCGCCTCAGCAAAAAAAAATTCAAGTACCCAACAACCGTCAGCCAGCTAAAACTTCAGGTTTCATCCTTTTGAGCGCCCTCGCAACAAACAACATCATCAAGATCCAGTAAATCGCGTAGTTTATTGCATGAGCCAGCGATACACCTTCCAGCCCCATATACTTCGTCAAAACGACAGTCAGCAGATAAAAACATGCAGCGGAGACTATTTCCGAGATGATAAAGAGCTTGAACATTGCCTTGCCAAGCATCACGTAGGCCAGTATCCAGCTTCCGATTTTCAGCGTGTCACCAACAATTTGCCACGCAAAAAGGTTTCTCATGGGAAGGAAATCAGCGGTAAACAACACGTGAATTATAAAATCACGCAATACGTAGATGAGCAGTCCGCAGATCGCAGTGCACGGCAATATAAACCGATAACCCTGTATTATTTCTTCTCTTACGTCAGCTTCATTCGTTAATTCCGACAGCTTGGGCAAGTAATAGACACTCAACGTTGTAGTCACCAGCATCAGATATGCTGCGCTGAGACGCCACATAGCCTCCCAATAACCCGCGGCTTCCCAGCCAAGTGAAGCACCAAGGTGATTACGCACGAGGATGTGGCTGACCGGAACGCAAATTGCCGAAGTCAGCGCCATCGCTGTGTATTTTAAAAAATTCCTGGCTACCTCTTTATCAACACGCCCATACAGGTAACTCAGACGAAACCAAGAAGCTTTTAGACAAATAACCAACGTCACAAAAAAACTTATTGACTGATATATTGCCAGCGCTATCAACGCGCCATAGAGCCCTGAGAATATTGATAAAGCCGTGGTCACTACGAACGCAAACAGGCTTCCGGCAATATTCGCAGCCACATACCGCAACAGGTCTTTTTTACCGTTGAGTATCGCGAGCAAAAGTGTATTTAACGTAAAGAATACCAGCGTGGCTGCAAACCACCTGAAAACCCCTCCAAACTCATTGTTTTTCAGTATCCAACCTGCCAGGTCATCACTGAAGATCAATATAATGACGCTGCATAATAACGAGCCAGAAATAGCTATCGTTCCTGCACTCCGCCAAACGGCTTGCTGCTTTTTCTCATCATAATGATACTCTGCCGTGTACTTGGTGACGCCTGTATTAATCGCACCGCTCGCAAAAGTAGTGATCATTTGAATGGCATTTTGAAACTGCCCGAGAGCCGCATAACCTACAGGACCAACATAAATCGCCAGTACTTTATTTATTCCAAGCAGTGTGAGCATCTTAACGAGGACAGCAATCCCGTTTAGCAAACTCGTTTTTATCAGCGTCATTATCCTTCAACCGTTACCGTTGAAACTATTGCACGCGCTTATCACTGTCGCTGCGTCTTCCACAGACATCGTAGGCCCAATGGGCAGGCTCAGTACCTGGTCGTGTATTTTTTCGGTAATAGGGAAAGACAAGCTATTCCAGTCTTTATAAGCCTGTTGCTTATGAGGTGGGATCGGGTAGTGAATCAGTGTCTGCACACCGGATGCAGCCAGATGCTTTTGCAACGCGTCACGCTTATCTGAGCGGACAACAAAGAGATGCCAGACATGACTCTCGAGAGTCAGCGGAGACACACCCATATCAAGCGGTAAGCGAATCAGGTCATTTTTTATTCCGCGCATATACAATTCTGCAATTTTTCTGCGACTTTTAATATCTTCCGACAGGTATTTTAGTTTCACAGTTAACATAGCCGCCTGAATTTCATCAAGCCGACTATTTACACCTTGATAGATATTTTTGTACTTTTCGTGCGACCCATAATTTCTCAACGCCTTTACGACTTGAGCTAACTCGTCATCGTTAGTGGTAATGGCGCCAGCATCCCCAAGCGCACCGAGGTTCTTCCCTGGATAGAAACTGAATCCCGCGGCATCGCCCCAGCTGCCCGCCTTCTTTCCATCAATACTGGCGCCATGCGATTGAGCCGAATCTTCAAGAACCAAAAGACCGTGGTCTTTCGCGATATTCATGATCGCTGGCATATCAGCCAGTTGCCCGTACAAGTGAACGGGGATGATCGCTTTTGTTTTCGGCCCGATGGCAGCCTTGATAAGGGCAGGAGAAATATTCAGAGACTCATCTGGTTCAACGAGGATTGGCGTCAAACCATTTTCGGTAATCGCCAGGACACTGGCGATGTAAGTGTTCGCAGGCACGATCACTTCATCGCCAACGCTCAATTTCCCGAGAATTTTCCAAGCTCTCAAGGTCAAAGTAAGCGCGTCCAACCCATTCGCCACGCCAAAGCAGTACTTCGAGCCACAGGCAGCAGCGAAATCTGTCTCGAACTGCTCCAGTTCTTTCCCCTGGATATACCAACCAGAGTCAATTACCCGCGCACAGGCAGCCTTGAGTTCGACAGCATGGGCTGCGTTCACATCTTTCAAACTTAAAAACTCAATCATTAAAACACCTGTTATGTCCGTATTACCAAAACTTATGTCAATCACGCTACAGCTGAACTACCGATCAGCACGCACCGCTCGACGCCGTATTGATGGCAACAACTTTTATAAATTCTTCATAGCTTCGTATATAGTCGGCCTCATCATATTCGTGACTGGCAAAAACCACTAATACGCAATCATCGCTGAAGTCATGCATCTCTCGCCAAATAAGGTTATTGATCAAAACCCCTTTTTTGGGTGAGTCCAGCCAGACTTCTTCTTTGGTGAGGCCATTATCCATCAGCATGCGACACTTTCCTGAAACGCAAACTGCTAGTTGCCGCAACTGTTTGTGCGCGTGAAACCCTCGGCTTACATCAGGCAGAGTACCGAAAATATAATAGACGCGTTTAATTTCGAATGGGACTTGCCGACCTTTCTCCAGGGATACCAAACTGCCACGGTTGTCACCAATCACTTCCAAATCGATAAGTTGTGTAGTACCTGGCAAGTAAACAGTAGGCAAATCCGCTTCATTGAATGCCTTGGCTTGCCTGTCTTTTTCACTGACAATAAGATCAATGTCTTCAGGCCACTTTATACCAATATCGGCATCGTTCCACTTGATACTACGCTCAAGATCCTTACAGTAAACATCTGTGGTTTTATATAAAAAATGAGTATCGTCTTCCAGAGCTATAAAGCCGTGGGCAAACCCTTCAGGTATCCATAACATCCGATTATTAGCTGCACTCAACTCGACGCCAACCCAGTTCCCGTAAGTAGGTGATCCCTTTCGAATATCGACGGCAACATCATATGCGGCACCTGAAACAACTCTGACCAACTTCCCCTGGGCATGAGGCGACAGTTGGTAGTGCAGGCCTCGAAGCACACCTTTTTGGGAGCACGAGTGATTATCCTGGATGAAGCTTCTGGGAATAGGTAAACCCAACTCCGAAAGTGCCTCATGAAAACGCGGCTCGTTAAAACTTTCAGTAAACCAGCCGCGATCATCCCTAAAAACCGTTGGCTCTATTATAACTACTTCCTGTAAATCGGTTTTTAGCAATTTCATGTAGTAACACCTTAAACGGCTATGAATATTCTGCCTATAATGACTATAAACAACTTAAAGGCACCATTTCCATTGCCTTTCTCACTCTGAAACATCGCTTCGATGACACAGAATCAGGTATACGCTTTTTTCCGCGTTTCCTCCCAGCGATACTGCGTAAAAGCTGACAGAACACCAAGCATTAGCCCCAGCACCAGTGCCAGCGCTATGACGAGTGTCTTTTTCGGCTTAATCGCATTTTCTGGTGTTTCTACAACGCCGTCATAGCGATACATATCGATTTCTCTCGGGGCGACGGCCAACTTTTCGTAAAAACTTTTCTTGGCTTGGAGGCCTCGCAGTTCCTTAATAAACGCGTCGTTGGATGACCTGCTTTCAAGATTTTTTATCTCAGCCTTTATCGCTTCAACCCCTCTCAAGAAACTCATCTCTCCTTCCATGTTTCCTGCCACCCCAGCCGGTGCTCCGCCGAATACCACGGTTGGTTTCTGCACGCCAGCTGCCTCTGCGACGCTAAGCGCTGCACGCAGCTTGGTAATGGTATCGCCACGCGAGGTTTCGCCCGTTTCACGCTTGGTATCAATTTCCTGGCTAGTGTTCTTGGCGCGGATTTTTGCCTCGTAAGACACGTTTTTCATTATCTCCTTAGTCGCCCGGGACTCGGCGCGTTTTACGTATTTCTTAACCCAGTCAACTGCTTTTTCACTACTCATGGTCTGTACAACAACCGAGTAACGGCCTTCTTCATCCGCTGTAACAGGGTTGACCTGAATTTTTTTTGAAAACTCCGAGTACAGCGCGTCTTGCGACCGTGTCTTTTGATCGTCACTCAACGAGGGCAGATACTCGTCCACAAAAAACTCCTGCCGAAGCGACTCGGAGCGTAGATTCCGAACAAATAAACGATAGACATCTTCAATCGAATACGGAGCGAGCTCAAACTCCCGAGTGCGCCCGGTATTCAGATCGGCAATATCACTCTGAGTAGGAGGAACTAAATAGGCTCTAGCTTCGTAAACACGCTCGCTAAAGAACGCGTACATGACGCCCAAGCCAACCACAATCGCGGCGATACCTATAATTAGCCACACGCGTTTACACAATGCTCGCGCGATCAAAAAAACTTCAATTTCATCGGGGTTTTGGTTATTAGCAGCATCGCTTCGCATAGTGTTTTGAGCCTTGTTTTAATCTGGTCTCGATCTGTGAAGATCACAGCTTGACGTTTTTCCCAGTTTATTGGACAGTAGTTTCGAATACCAATCGACCCCGGTTGCGCGCTAACAGTTCCTATCAGTGACAGGGATTGCGCCCTGTCACCAAACATCAGGCGGTATTAATTCAGCAGTTTGAGCAAATACTGACCATAACCCGTCTTTTTAAGGCGCTCAGCCTGCTGCGCCAACTGCGCCCTGTCGATCCAGCCGTTGGTAAAGGCAATTTCTTCGAGACAAGCCACTTTAAGCCCTTGACGCTGCTCAATTGTGTGAACGAAATGGCTGGCCTCCAGAAGTGAGTCATGAGTCCCTGTGTCAAGCCAGGCGAAACCACGCCCCAACATCTCTACACTGAGAGTCTTGCGCTCAAGATAGACCCGGTTCACATCGGTAATTTCCAACTCGCCGCGCTCGGAAGGCTTGATATTTTTCGCTATTTCAACAACATCATTGTCGTAGAAATAAAGACCTGTAACCGCGTAGTTGGACTTCGGTTTTGCGGGTTTTTCTTCGATGCTCAATGCACGGCCCGACTGATCAAACTCAACCACGCCAAAACGCTCAGGATCAGACACGTGATAACCGAATACCGTTGCTCCTGCCTTTTGAGTAGTCGCCGAACGAAGGTTGTCCGAGAAATGCTGGCCGTAAAAAATGTTATCTCCCAGGATCAGACAGCAAGGGTCCTTGCCGATGAACTCTTCACCGATAATAAACGCTTGTGCCAGGCCGTCTGGGCTTGGTTGTTCGGCATAAGTCAGTTTAATACCGTAAAGACTGCCATCACCCAGCAGCTTGCGAAAGCAAGGCAAGTCTTCCGGAGTGGAGATGATCAGGATTTCCCGCATACCTGCGAGCATCAGCACCGACAGAGGATAAAAGATCATCGGCTTGTCGTAGATCGGCAGCATCTGCTTGGACACACCGAGAGTCAACGGATGCAGTCGTGTGCCCGAGCCGCCGGCGAGGATGATCCCTTTACGATTTGTCGTGGTCATTTGTTCAGAACTTCCCTAAGCATTCGAGTTACACCACTTTGCCAATCCGGCAAGTGTAGAGAAAAATTGTCACGTAGCTTCTGAGTGTTCAAACGTGAATTCAGAGGGCGACGCGCAAGCGTTGGATAAGCGGTCGTTTCGATCGGATTTACCGCCGTTACGGCGAGTAGCTCGCCATTGACCTGGGCAAACTCGATCACATGCCTGGCATAGCCATGCCACGACACTTCACCCGTGGCGGCCAGATGATAAAGACCTGCCAGCTCGGGCCGTTGCATGACCTGCTGAATGGCCAACGCGGTCACGTCGGCAATCAGATCTGCACCCGTCGGGGCTCCGATCTGGTCGGCGATGACGCTCAGGGTCTCGCGATCCTTGGCCAGACGCAGCATGGTCTTGGCGAAATTGTTACCGCGAGCGCCATACACCCAGCTGGTGCGGAAGATCAGGTATTTGCAGCTCGAAGCGATAATCGCCTGCTCACCGGCCAGCTTACTGGCGCCGTAGTGATTCACCGGGGCGACTGGATCGGTTTCTTGCCACGCCTTTGAACCCTGCCCACTGAACACGTAATCGGTCGAGTAGTGAATCAGCCAGGCCCCAAGTAATACGGCCTCTTCAGCCATAACCTGGCTTGCCTGACCATTAACGCGGTCGGCCAGCTCAGTTTCGGACTCGGCCTTATCTACAGCGGTGTAGGCGGCGGCATTGACGATGACGTCCGGCTTGAGCTGACGGATCGTCGTGCGCAAGGCGTCCAGATCGGACAAGTCACCGCCGGTGCTGCGATCCAGGGCAATCAGCTCACCCAGCGGCGCCAAGGAGCGTTGCAACTCCCACCCTACCTGGCCATTTTTTCCCAGTAGGAGGATTTTCATGCCTTACTCGAACGATCCGCGTAGTTCTGGTCAATCCATTGCTGGTAGCTGCCGCTCTTCACGTGAGCAACCCACTCAGTGTTATTGAGGTACCACTCGACAGTTTTGCGAATGCCGGTTTCGAATGTTTCTTCAGGCGTCCAACCCAGCTCGCGCTGGATTTTGCTGGCATCGATCGCGTAACGCTGATCGTGGCCCGGGCGATCCTGAACATAGGTGATCAGACTGGCGTGAGGGCGATGCGCAGAATCCGGGCGCAACTCGTCGAGCAGTGCACACAAGGTGTTCACGACTTCGATGTTTTGCTTTTCGTTATGGCCACCAATGTTGTACGTCTCACCGATAACACCTTCGGTCACGACTTTGTACAGTGCGCGAGCGTGGTCTTCGACGTAGAGCCAGTCACGAACCTGGTTGCCCTTGCCATAGACCGGCAGCGGCTTGCCTTCCAACGCATTGAGGATGATCAGCGGGATCAACTTCTCCGGGAAGTGGCACGGGCCGTAGTTGTTCGAGCAATTGGTGACCAGGGTCGGCAAACCGTAGGTACGGGTCCAGGCGCGAACCAGGTGGTCGGAACTGGCTTTGCTCGCCGAATACGGCGAGCTTGGCTGATAGGGTGTGGTTTCGGTGAAGAGGTCTTCCGGACCTTCGAGGTCTCCGTAGACTTCGTCTGTCGAAATATGGTGAAAGCGGAAGTTGGCTTTACGCGCATCATCCAGTGCAGCCCAGTAGTGGCGTGCGGCTTCCAGCAGGGTGTAGGTGCCAATGATGTTGGTCTGGATGAACTCGGACGGACCGGAGATCGAACGATCAACGTGGGACTCTGCGGCCAGGTGCATGATGGCATCTGGTTGGTGTTCACGCAGGACACGATCGATTTGATCGCGGTCGCAGATGTCGACGCGCTCAAACGCATAACGCGGGTTCTGGCTGACTTCGGCCAGCGACTCCAAGTTACCGGCATACGTCAGTTTATCGACGTTAACGACAGCGTCGGTAGTGTTTGAGATGATATGACGAATGACTGCGGAGCCGATAAACCCGGCGCCACCGGTTACTAGAATTTTCACGCGAAACTACACCCTTTGAGTTGCTGACAGGGCCGTCGATCGAGCGCTGTCTAATCCATGAATGCAAAAGCCTTCATCTAAGCTAAAGGCTTCTGACAGAGTCAGTCTGACCGAAATGGGAATATGCCATTACCGGACAAGCGCAGCATTTTACAGCTTAATGACGCTTTTACTAATGGATATAGACAAGCTGTGACGCAAATTCAACACGTCCATTACATCAGCCGCGATCAAACGAGGCGCTTGCGGGATGCTCTGGACGAACGCCCCAGAAACCAACCCAGAATCGGCCCGATCAGCATGCCGATCAGCAGCGCCAGCACCATGACCAGCGATACCGGCAATTGCGGCCCCGCCCAGCCAAGAAACAGCAGCGACACTGATTGCTGATTTTCCAGGACAAACGCAAGAATCGCCAGGACCAGCAACAGGAGAACCAAGCCAAGGAGTACACGCTTGAGGTTACGCATGCGTCGACCCTTTAGTTGTGGAGGTCAAAACCTTCCTCCTCTTCCTCGTTCACCCGATCACGCAGCTCCTTGCCCGGCTTGAAATGCGGAACGAACTTGCCATCGAGGCTGACGGACTGACCGGTTTTTGGATTGCGACCTACGCGCGGTGCGCGGTAGTGCAGGGAGAAGCTGCCAAAACCACGGATCTCGATGCGATCACCGGTGGCCAGACATTGGGACATTTGTTCGAGCATGGTCTTGATGGCCAGCTCCACATCCTTGGATGAGAGCAGCCCTTGATGGGTGACAATTCGTTCGATCAACTCCGACTTCGTCATATTTTTCCCTTCTTTTTCAAGCAGCTAGATCAGCGCTTCAAAGGTTTTAGCATGCCCGGAGGAATTTGAACAGCCCAGGGCTTGACATATATTTACCAAGCCTGTGATGCACATTTACGGAGCACCACAACACGACAAAGGCGTTACGCACTCACCGACAAATGACCAACATGGTGCGCGTCACAAACCCTGCCGGATTGAAGCCGAACGGAAATTCGTCCTCATCCTTGGCATCGTCAGATCGGGCGACCACCTTGTAACCACTCCCCTTGCACTCCCTGTCGGCTCGCTTGCGGCACTTCTCCCAACCGGAACCCAAACCAGAACAATCGACCTCGATACCACTGACGCCACGCACGACATGAGTCTTGGCGTTAGTCGTACAGCCCGCCAGTGTCAGTAACACTACTGCGACAATGAGCTTGTTCATTCACTTCCTTATATCGGACGCTTGGCCCGACTGTCGTTCGCATCAAGCGTAAGCCTAGCTGCAATTAAACGATTGATCCTGTTAAAGAAAGAGACAGCAGGTTAAAGGCATTGGTTTCACTGGCACAGGATTTAGAACAGCGCTTGGGGAGCTTCACTAAATCGCAGGCACAAAAAAGGGCGACCGAAGTCGCCCTTTTTCTATGGTCTGACAGAACTTAGTTCTGTTTTTCCATTTGTGCACGCAACAGGTCGCCCAGAGTGGTAGGACCAGCAGCAGGTTCCGAAGTCGCTGGCTTGTCGCGCAGGCTCTGGATTGCTTCTTTCTCTTCAGCATCGTCTTTCGACTTGATGGAGAGCTGGATTACGCGGCTCTTGCGGTCAACGCTGATGATCTTGGCTTCTACTTCCTGGCCTTCTTTCAGAACGTTGCGCGCGTCTTCAACGCGGTCACGGCTGATTTCGGAGGCTTTCAGAGTCGCTTCGATATCGTCGGCCAGAGTGATGATGGCGCCTTTAGCGTCAACTTCTTTCACGATGCCTTTAACGATTGCGCCTTTGTCGTTCTCTTGAACGTACTCGGAGAACGGATCGCTTTCCAGTTGCTTGATACCCAGGGAGATGCGCTCGCGCTCTGGGTCAACCGACAGGATAACGGTGTCCAGCTCGTCGCCCTTCTTGAAGCGGCGAACGGCTTCTTCGCCCACTTCGTTCCAGGAGATGTCGGACAGGTGAACCAGACCGTCGATGCCGCCGTCCAGACCAATGAAGATACCGAAATCGGTGATCGACTTGATGGTGCCGGAGATTTTATCGCCCTTGTTGAACTGGCCAGAGAAATCTTCCCATGGGTTAGATTTGCACTGCTTGATGCCGAGGGAGATACGACGACGCTCTTCGTCGATGTCCAGAACCATAACTTCCACTTCGTCGCCGACTTGTACGACTTTCGAAGGGTGGATGTTTTTGTTGGTCCAGTCCATTTCGGAAACGTGTACCAGGCCTTCAACGCCTTCTTCCAGCTCAGCGAAGCAGCCGTAGTCGGTCAGGTTGGTTACACGAGCGGTAACGCGAGTGCTTTCTGGGTAACGGGCTTTGATAGCAACCCATGGATCTTCGCCCAGCTGCTTCAGGCCCAGGGAAACACGATTGCGTTCGCGATCGTATTTCAGAACCTTGACATCGATCTCGTCGCCAACGTTGACGATTTCGGAAGGATGCTTGATACGCTTCCAAGCCATGTCGGTAATGTGCAGCAGGCCATCGACGCCACCCAGATCGACGAATGCGCCGTAATCGGTGAGGTTCTTGACGATACCTTTGACTTGTTGACCTTCCTGCAGGGATTCCAGCAGAGCTTCACGCTCGGCGGAGTTCTCGGCTTCGAGGACGCTACGACGGGAAACGACAACGTTGTTGCGTTTCTGGTCGAGCTTGATGACCTTGAATTCCAGCTCTTTGCCTTCCAGGTGCGTGGTGTCGCGCACTGGACGAACGTCAACCAGAGAACCTGGCAGGAACGCACGGATGCCGTTAACGTCGACAGTGAAGCCGCCTTTAACCTTACCGTTGATAACGCCCTTGACCACTTCTTCGGCTGCGAAGGCTGCTTCCAGAACAATCCAGCATTCAGCGCGCTTGGCTTTTTCACGGGACAGCTTGGTTTCACCAAAGCCGTCTTCAACCGAGTCCAGAGCAACGTGAACTTCGTCACCGACGTTGATAGTCAGTTCGCCAGCATCGTTGTAGAACTGCTCAAGCGGGATGAGTGCTTCAGACTTCAGGCCAGCGTGAACGGTTACCCAGCGAGCTTGGTAATCGATATCAACGATAACACCGGTGATGATGGAGCCTGCCTGAAGGTTCAGGGTTTTTAGGCTTTCTTCAAAGAGTTCCGCAAAGCTTTCGCTCATTTTAATTCCTGTTGAATAAGGGCGAAGGATACGCCCATCTCCACATCCCAGACGACGTGGGTTACGTTCATTAGAAGAAGCATCGCAAGACTATGACTGGTCCCCTGCAAAGCTTCTTGGTCACCCGGTGATATCGCGAATGGCGATTTCACTCATGATGCGTTCCAGCACCTGATCGATGGATAATTCCGTGGAATCCAGCTGTATGGCGTCAGCCGCCGGTTTGAGCGGGGCTACCGCTCGCTGGGTGTCACGCTCATCGCGGACACGTATCTCATCTAGCAGACTCGACAGACTAACACCATCGACTTTGCCCTTCAACTGCAAGTATCGACGGCGTGCACGCTCCTCGGCACTGGCAGTGAGGAATATCTTCAGCGGCGCATCGGGAAATACCACCGTGCCCATGTCGCGACCATCGGCCACCAGGCCCGGTGGCTCCTGAAACGCCCGCTGGCGCTGCAGCAATGCGTCGCGCACCGCCGGCAGCGCAGCGACCTGGGAAGCCCAGGCGCCGACCTGCTCATTGCGCAGATCATCGGTAACATCGTCACCTTCGAGAATAATCCGCTGCGGATGCCCTTCCGTCGCGCCGACGAACTGCACGTCCAGATGAGCGGCCAACAGCTTCAGCGACTCTTCATTGGTCAGATCGACACCATGATTGCGCGCCGCGAATGCCAGGAGGCGATACAACGCACCGGAATCCAGCAGGCACCAGCCCAGGCGCTTGGCCAGAATCCCGGCAATAGTGCCCTTGCCCGAACCGCTAGGGCCGTCGATGGTGATGACCGGTGGCTTGATAATCACGACTGAGCCTCTTGTGCAACACGGATACCGACCTGCGCGCACAGCGCGAGGAAATTCGGAAACGAAGTCGCGACGTTGGCGCAATCATGGATGCGGATCGGTGCCGTGGCGCGCAACGAAGCCACGCTGAAGGCCATCGCAATCCGATGATCGCCGTGACCGTGCACTTCGCCGCCGCCGATCAGGCCGCCGTCGATGATGATGCCGTCCGGGGTCGGCTCGCATTTCACGCCCAACGCCAGCAAGCCGTCAGCCATGACCTGGATCCGGTCCGACTCCTTTACTCGCAGCTCTTCGGCACCGCGCAAGATGGTGCGCCCTTCGGCACAGGCCGCCGCCACGAACAACACCGGGAACTCGTCGATGGCCAGTGGAACCAGCGCCTCGGGAATCTCGATACCCTTGAGTTTAGCTGCTCGCACGCGCAGGTCGGCTACAGGCTCGCCACCGACTTCACGCTGGTTTTCCAGGGTGATGTCGGCGCCCATCAGACGCAGGATGTCGATCACGCCAGTCCGGGTCGGGTTGATGCCAACGTGTTCGAGCACCAGCTCCGAACCCTCGGCGATGGATGCGGCGACCAGGAAGAACGCCGACGACGAGATGTCGCCCGGCACTTCGATGTGGGTCGCAGTCAGCTTGTGGCCGGACTCGACCGACGCCGTGGCGCCATTGACCGTCACCGGGTAGCCGAAGCCACGCAGCATGCGCTCGGTGTGATCGCGGGTCGGAGCCGGCTCGGTGACGGTGGTCTTGCCTTCAGCGTACAGGCCAGCCAGCAGCAGGCAGGACTTAACCTGGGCACTGGCCATCGGCATGGTGTAGGTCAGGCCTTTAAGCTTGTTGCCGCCGCGAATGGTCATCGGCGGACGACCTTCTGCGGCGGTTTCGATCACGGCGCCCATCTCACGCAGCGGGTTGGCCACGCGATTCATCGGGCGCTTGGACAGCGAGGCATCACCGGTCAGCGTGCTGTCGAAACTCTGCGCAGCCAACAGGCCTGACAGCAGACGCATCGAAGTGCCGGAGTTGCCCAGATAGATCGGACCTGGCGCAGGCTTCAGGCCATGCAGGCCGACACCGTGAATGGTCACACGACCGTGGTGCGGACCTTCGATCACGACACCCATGTCGCGGAAGGCTTGCAAGGTCGCCAGGGCATCTTCGCCCTCAAGGAAACCTTCCACTTCGGTGGTGCCTTCGGCCAGGGAGCCGAGCATGATCGAACGGTGGGAAATGGACTTGTCGCCCGGTACACGAATCCGCCCAGTCAGGCGGCCACCAGGTTGTCCCAGGAAAATCAGGTCGTTGGAGTTCATAGCGTCCACATAAGCCCGGCGGGCCAGGATTTTACTGAAATGTTCGCGGGCAACCCGGGCGCGCGTGAACACGCCCAGCAATTGATGCCCATCCCCTGCATCGACCGCGTCGCGCAAGGCGTCGAGGTCGCTGCGAAATGTATCGAGTGTGCGCAGGACAGCTTCGCGGTTGGCGAGGAAGATGTCGTGCCACATGACCGGGTCGCTTCCGGCGATTCTTGTGAAATCGCGAAAACCGCCCGCAGCGTAACGGAAGATCTCAAGATTTTCATTGCGCTTGGCCAGTGAATCGACCAAACCGAACGCCAACAGGTGCGGCAAATGGCTGGTCGCCGCCAACACTTCGTCGTGGCGCTCGACCTGCATGTGCTCGACATCGGCACCCAATTCGCGCCACAAACGGTCGACCACGGCCAGGGCTGCCGGATCGGTTTGATCCAGCGGCGTCAAAATCACTTTATGGCGACGGAACAGCTCGGCATTGGAGGCTTCCACCCCGCTCTGCTCGGAGCCGGCAATCGGATGCCCCGGCACGAAACGCGCCGGCATGCCGCCGAACGCTGCGGTGGCCGCACGCACCACATTGCCTTTGGCGCTGCCGACGTCGGTCAGGATCGCTTGCCCCAGGTCCATGCCCGCCAAACGGCCAAGCATTTTTTCCATGGCAAGAATTGGCACGGCGAGCTGGATCACGTCAGCCCCCTGGCAAGCAACAGCCAGGTCTTCTTCGCAGCGATCCACAACACCCAACTCAACTGCCAACTTGCGCGACTGCGGATCGAGATCGACCCCGACCACTTCGCGGCACAGGCCACTTTCGCGCAACCCCTTGGCAAACGAACCACCGATCAACCCCAGACCGACCACCACCAGGCGCCCGATCATAGGTTCAGCAGATTGCAGTGCAGTGACATCAACCACGAGCCAGAACCTTGGTCAGCGCCTCAAGGAAGCGACTGTTTTCAGCCGACAGACCGATGGTGATGCGCAAGTGGTTCGGCATGCCGTAATTGGCCACCGGGCGCACGATCACGCCTTCGCGCAGCAAGCCCTGGAAGACCGGTGCAGCGACCTGCCCCAGGTCAACGCAGATGAAGTTGCCCTTGGACGGAATCCAGCTCAGCCCCAGCTCACGGAAACCCGCTTGCAGCTGCAGCATGCCGGCTTCGTTCAGGCGACGGCTTTCAGCCAGGTATTCGGCGTCCTGCAATGCCGCGCACGCAGCGGCCAAGGCCAGGCTGTTGACGTTGAATGGCTGACGTACGCGGTTCAGCACATCAGCGACAACGGCGGTGGACAAGCCATAACCGACCCGCAGCGCCGCCAGGCCATAGGCCTTGGAGAAGGTGCGCGAGACCAGCAGGTTCGGATACGCCGCGAGGAAGTCCAGGCCATCCGGCAAGTCGCTGCCTTCGGCGTATTCGATGTAGGCCTCGTCCAGCACCACCAGCACGTGGGCCGGGACGTCCTGGAGGAATTCGTCCAGCGCTTCGGCGCCGAACCAGGTCCCGGTCGGGTTGTTCGGGTTGGCGATGAACACGACGCGGGTGTCGGCATCGATCGCGGCCAGCATCGCCGGCAGATCATGGCCCCAGTCTTTGGCAGGGATCACGCGTGCGTCAGCACCCACGGCCTGGGTCACGATCGGGTAGACCGCGAACGCGTGCTCGCTGAACACCGCGTTCAGGCCCGGGGCCAGATAAGCACGGGCGACCAGCTCCAGAATGTCGTTGGAACCGTTGCCCAGCGTCACTTGATTCAGCTCGACGCGGCACTGCTCGGCCAGCAGGGTCTTGAGCGCAAAACCGTTGCCATCGGGATAACGGGTCAGCTCGGCCAATTCTTCACGAATCGCAGCCAGCGCCTTGGGACTGGCGCCCAGCGGGTTTTCGTTGCTGGCCAGTTTGACGATTTTGGCCGGATCGATATTTAGTTCGCGCGCCAGTTCGTCCACAGGCTTGCCCGGAACGTACGGCGAAAGTTGTTGCACGCCCGGCTGTGCCAGAGCGAGGAAGTCACCACTCATTTGCTACCCCTTAGAGAACTGCTTTCGGGTAGGAACCCAGCACTTTGAGTGCTACTGCTTCCTGACTGATCTTTTCCAGCACGCCTTTGATCAATGGATCACGGTGGTGGCCGACGAAGTCGATGAAGAACACGTAGGTCCATTTACCGCTGCGCGACGGACGGGTCTCGATTCGTGTCAGATCGATGCCGTTGTCGTGGAACGGCACCAACAACTCGTGCAGTGCGCCGGGTTTGTTGCTCATGGAGACGATGATCGAGGTTTTGTCGTCGCCGGTCGGCGGCACTTCCTGACTGCCGATCATCAGGAATCGCGTGGAGTTGTCCGGGCGATCCTCGATTTTCTCGGCCAGACGAGTCAGCCCGTACAAGCCTGCCGCCATGTCGCCGGCAATCGCCGCCGAGTTCCACTCACCCTTGACCCGCTTGGCCGCTTCAGCGTTGCTGGACACCGCCACGCGCTCGACATTCGGGTAATGGGCGTCCAGCCACTTGCGGCACTGGGCCAGGGACTGGGCGTGGGAATAAATGCGGCTGATGCTGTCAGTTTTGGTGTTTTCACCGACCAACAGGTGATGGTGAATCCGCAGCTCGACTTCACCGCAGATCACCATGTCGTGTTCCAGGAAGCTGTCGAGGGTGTGGTTGACCGCGCCTTCGGTGGAGTTTTCCACCGGAACCACGCCAAAGTTCACCGCACCGGCCGCCACTTCACGGAACACTTCGTCGATCGCCGCCATCGGCTTGCTGATCACGGCGTGGCCAAAATGCTTCATGGCCGCGGCCTGGGTAAACGTACCTTCAGGGCCGAGATAAGCCACTTTCAGCGGCTGCTCGAGGGCCAGGCACGAGGACATGATTTCGCGGAACAACCGCGCCATCTCTTCGTTGCCCAGCGGCCCCTGGTTACGCTCCATCACGCGCTTGAGCACCTGAGCTTCGCGCTCAGGACGATAGAACACCGGCACTTCGCCTTCGGCCAGCGAGGCCATCTTTACTCGCGCAACTTCCTGGGCGCAGCGTGCACGCTCGCTGATCAGCTCCAGGACTTTGGTGTCCAGGGCATCAATGCGAACGCGCAGTGCCTTGAGTTCTTGCTCAGACATTAGCCATGTTCCTTCTCGAACTCTGCCATGTACGAAATCAGTGCGTTGACCGCAACGATATCGACGGCGTTATAGATGGAGGCGCGCATGCCGCCCACGGAACGGTGACCCTTGAGGTTCAGCAGGCCACGTTCGTCGGCGCCGGCCAGGAATGGCTTGTCCAGGCGATCGTCGGCCAAACGGAACGGCACGTTCATCCACGAGCGGTCCGACTTGTTGATCGGGTTGCTGTACAGGCCGCTGGCGTCGATGAAATCGTACAGCGTGCGCTGTTTGACTTCATTGAGCTTGCCGATGGCTTCAACACCACCCTGCTCTTTCAGCCACTCGAATACCAGGCCCGACAAGTACCAGGCCAGGGTCGGAGGGGTGTTGTACATCGAGCCGTTATCGGCCGCGACCTTGTAATTGAGCATGGTCGGGCACAGCGAACGGGCGTGACCGAGCAGGTCTTCGCGCACGATGTTGACCAGGATGCCGCTTGGGCCGATGTTCTTCTGGGCGCCGGCGTAGATCATGCCGAAACGCGAGATGTCCACCGGACGCGAGAGGATGTCCGAAGACATGTCGGCCACCAGCGGAACGTCGCCGGTTTCCGGGATCCAGTTGAATTCCAGGCCGCCGATGGTTTCGTTCGGCGCGTAATGAACGTAGGCCGCGTCTTTCGACAGCTTCCATTCGTTCTGGCCGGGAATGGCGAAATAGTCGTAAGGCTTGGCGGTAGCGGCAACGTTGACGTGACCGTAACGCGAAGCTTCTTCGATGGCTTTCTGCGACCAGATACCGGTGTCGATATAGTCAGCCGAGCCGCCCTCAGGCAACAGGTTCAGCGGAATCTGGGCAAATTGCTGACTGGCGCCGCCTTGCAGGAACAGCACTTTATAGTTCGAGGGGATATTCAGCAGATCACGCAGATCCTGCTCGGCCTTGGTCGCGATGGACACGAACTCATCGCTGCGATGGCTCATCTCCATGACCGACAGGCCCTTGCCGTGCCAATCGAGGAGTTCACCCTGAGCGCGCTTCAGGACAGCTTCAGGCAGCGCCGCAGGACCGGCACAGAAGTTATAGGCTCTCTTGCTCACATCCAATCTCGCTCTGATTTGGTGGATCGTACAAACATATCAGTCGACACAGACCCAATGCGGGAGCGGGCTTGCCTGTGGCGAGGGGGCTTGCCCCCGTTCGATTGCGAAGCAATCGCAAACCGGTCACCACGTTCTCATGCAAGATAACGGCGACTGGTTTCAGGGGCGCTTCGCACCCCAACGGGGGCAAGCCCCCTCGCCACAAAAGCCCGGCACCCACACGGATCTCCATGGGTGTCGATATTTCATTGCGGAGAAACAAGAAGGGGGCGAATTCTCATCCGCCCCCTGTTTGTCCGCTTATTCCTGCGGTTCTTCGTCGGCGGCGGCGTCGAGTTGCTGGTCTTCGGCAACGTCGTCGATCACGACCTCACCGTCGAACACTGCACCTTCTTCGCCCTCTTCGCCTTCGAGCTCTGCACCTTCGACTTCCGACGGCTCCTGAACCCGCTCCAGACCTACCAGCTTTTCATCGCTGGCCAGTTTGATCAAGGTCACGCCTTGGGTGTTACGCCCCAGGCTGGAAACTTCGTCGACTCGAGTACGAACCAGGGTGCCCTGGTCGGAAATCAGCATGATTTCCTCGCCGTCGAGCACCTGGACGGCACCGACCAGACGGCCGTTACGGTCGTTGCTGACCATGGCAATAACGCCCTGACCGCCACGCTTGTACTCAGGGAACTCGGTGATCGCCGTGCGCTTGCCGTAACCACGGGCCGAAGCGGTCAGGATCTGGCTGCCTTCTTCCGGGATCAGCATGGAAATCAGCTTCTGGCCTTCCGGCAGACGCATACCGCGAACACCACGAGCGGTACGGCCCATGGCGCGAACGTCGGTTTCCTTGAAGCGCGTCACCTTGCCGCCGTCGGAGAACAGCATGACTTCGCGGCTGCCATCAGTAATGGAAGCAGAAATCAGCACGTCACCTTCGTCCAGCTCCAGCGCGATCAGGCCGACGCTGCGTTGACGGCTGAAGGATTCCAGCGGGGTCTTCTTCACGGTGCCTTTGGCGGTCGCCATGAAGATGAAGTGACCTTCGGTGTACTCGTCGACCGGCAGCATGGTGGTGATGTATTCATCACTGTCCAGCGGCAGCAGGTTGACCAGCGGACGACCACGGGCAGCACGGGAGGCTTCCGGGATTTCGTAGGTTTTGAGCCAGTACACCTTGCCCTTGCTGGAGAACAGCAGCAGCGTGGTGTGGCTGTTGGCGACCAGCAGGTGAGCGATGTAGTCCTCATCCTTGACGCCGGTAGCCGATTTGCCTTTACCGCCACGACGCTGGGCCTGGTACGCAGCCAATGGCTGGGTCTTGGCGTAGCCACCGTGGGAGATGGTCACGACGCGCTCTTCTTCCGGGATCATGTCACCCAGGGTCAGGTCGAGACGGGCATCGAGGATTTCGGTGCGGCGCACATCGCCGTATTCGGCGCGGATCACTTCCAGTTCTTCGCGGATCACTTCCATCAGGCGCGTGGCGCTGCTGAGGATGCGGATCAGTTCGCCGATCTGGTTGAGGATCTCCTGGTACTCGGCCAGCAGCTTCTCGTGCTCCAGACCGGTCAGGCGGTGCAGACGCAGTTCCAGAATGGCTTGCGCCTGTTCTGGCGACAGGAAGTACTTGCCTTCGCGCAGACCGTATTGCGGGTCCAGGGTTTCCGGACGGCACGAATCGGCACCGGCGCGCTCAACCATCGCGACCACGGCGGAAGATTCCCACGCGGTCTTGATCAGCGCTTCCTTGGCTTCCGACGGCGTCGGCGAGGCCTTGATCAGGGCGATGACCGGGTCGATGTTCGACAGGGCAACCGCTTGACCTTCCAGGATGTGGCCACGTTCGCGGGCTTTACGCAGCTCGAACACGGTACGGCGGGTCACGACTTCGCGACGGTGACGAACGAAGGCTTCCAGCAGGTCCTTGAGGTTCAGGATCCGCGGACGGCCGTCGATCAGCGCGACGATGTTGATACCGAACACCGCTTGCAGCTGGGTCTGGGCGTAGAGGTTGTTGAGGATCACCTCAGGCACTTCGCCACGACGCAGCTCGATCACGACGCGCATACCGTCCTTGTCGGACTCGTCGCGCAGTTCGGTGATGCCTTCCAGCTTCTTCTCTTTGACCAGCTCGGCGATCTTCTCGATCAGACGGGCCTTGTTCAGCTGGTAAGGGAGTTCGGTGATGACGATCTGCTGGCGACCACCGACCTTGTCGATGTCTTCGATCATCGAGCGGGCACGCATGTAAATGCGGCCGCGACCGGTGCGGTAGGCTTCGATGATGCCGGCGCGACCGTTGATGATCGCGGCGGTCGGGAAGTCCGGACCCGGGATGTATTGCATCAGCTCATCGATGGTCAACTCAGGGTTGTCGATGAGTGCCAGGCAACCATCGATGACTTCACCGAGGTTGTGCGGCGGGATGTTGGTCGCCATGCCCACGGCGATACCGCTGGAGCCGTTGACCAGCAGGTTGGGAATACGGGTCGGCATGACCGCCGGGATCATTTCGGTGCCGTCGTAGTTCGGCACCCAGTCCACGGTTTCTTTATGCAGGTCGGCCAGCAGCTCGTGCGCCAGCTTGGTCATGCGCACTTCGGTGTATCGCATGGCGGCGGCGTTGTCGCCGTCTACCGAACCGAAGTTGCCCTGACCGTCTACCAGCAGGTAGCGCAAGGAGAATGGCTGCGCCATCCGAACGATGGTGTCGTACACCGCGGTATCACCGTGAGGGTGATACTTACCGATCACGTCACCGACAACACGGGCAGATTTCTTGTACGGCTTGTTGAAGTCGTTGCCCAGCTCGCTCATCGCGAACAGCACACGCCGGTGCACGGGCTTCAAGCCATCGCGCGCATCCGGCAGTGCCCGCCCGACAATTACGCTCATCGCGTAGTCGAGGTAGGACTGCTTCAGCTCGTCTTCGATATTGACCGGGAGGATTTCTTTGGCCAGTTCGCCCATGAGAAGCCTGATTCCTTTTTCTGGTGAAACTTCGTCACATCCATTCGGGACGAACGAAGCTCGCCGATGACGGCTGAGTGCCATGCACCGACTTACGACAAATCAACGAGTTATGCCATGGATCTGCGCAGTAAAGACAACCCCGTGGGACTGCCTCGGAAAACGCCGGATGTTATCACAAGAGCCGCCACGCACCTATCCCCCTGATGCGCATGGAGCATAGTTAGTTGACCGGTGACAGGCTTAACGGCGACGAGAGAGGCTTAGAGCCGGCACAACCCTCGATTCGCTAGCAGAATATGAGGCAGTAGGGAGGAGAGATCGAGTCATCGTTCTTCGCGGGCAAGCCTCGCTCCTACAGATTCCACATTCCTGTAGGAGCGAGGCTTGCCCGCGAAGGCGTTTTAACTGACACCAAATACCGTCAATGCAGACGCTTGCGGCACATCAACTGCGCCATTTTCGCCGTATCCGGCCGCTCGACGATGCCCTTCTCGGTGACGATGGCATCGATCAGGTCGGCCGGGGTCACGTCAAACACTGGATTGAAAGCATCAACATCTGCCCCGACGCGCTTGCCGCCAACGTCCAGCAGTTCACTGCCGGCACGCTCTTCGATAGGAATGTCGTCGCCACTGGCCAGGTTCATGTCGATGGTCGAACTCGGCGCCACCACCATGAACCGCACGCCGTGGTGCATCGCGCTGACCGCCAGTTGATAGGTGCCGATCTTGTTGGCCACGTCGCCATTGGCGGTGATCCGGTCGGCACCGACGATGACCCAGGTGATGCCCTTGGTCTTCATGATGTGCGCGGCGGCGGAGTCGGCGTTGAGCGTCACCGGAATGCCTTCGTTGGCCAGTTCCCACGCCGTCAAGCGCGAACCTTGCAGCCACGGGCGGGTTTCGTCGGCGTAAACGCGCTCGACCATGCCTTCGATGAACGCACCGCGAATCACCCCCAGCGCCGTGCCGAAGCCACCCGTGGCCAGGGCACCGGTGTTGCAATGGGTGAGGATCGCCTGGGCGTTGCCCTGGTGCTTGCGAATCAAGTCCACACCCAGTTGCGCCATGGTCAGGTTGGCTTCGCGATCGCTTTCGTGGATGGCGATGGCCTCCGCTTCCAGCGCCGCCAGCGGGTCGGCATCGCCCTTGAGACGGTCCAGGCGATCACGCATGCGACCCAAGGCCCAGAACAGATTCACCGCCGTCGGACGGGAATCGGCCAGCAGCGCGTAATCCTCTTCCCACGCGGCCTGCCAGTCGCCGCCCTCGGCAATGCGAGCACGAGCCGACAGCACCATGGCATAAGCAGCGCTGATGCCAATCGCCGGCGCGCCGCGCACCACCATCGAGCGAATGGCCTCGGCCACGCCGGCGGCGCTGGTGTAGCCGATCCAGGTTTCCTCGAACGGCAGAATCCGCTGATCCAGCAGGTACAGGGCGCCATCACGCCAATCGATGGCCTTTACCTTCTCCGCAGCCAACAGTCGATCGCGCATCCCACACCCCGCACTCATGAACAAAAGCCGCCGATTATAGCGAGCCCCCCGCGAAGACGCTCGGGTATACTTCGCCATCCTTTACAAAAGCACTGGAACCGACCCTCGATGCCGAAACCTGCCGTTGCGCTCGACTTATTATTGCTGCCGACCTGGCTGGTACCCGTCGAACCCGCTGGCGTGGTCCTCAAAGAGCACGGCCTGGGCATCCGCGACGGTCGTATCGTATTTATCGGCCCGCGTGCCGAAGCGCTGAAGTGTAACGCGACTGAAACTCGCGAGCTGCCGGATGTTCTGCTCGCCCCCGGCCTGATCAACGCCCATGGCCACGCGGCGATGACGCTGTTCCGGGGCCTGGCCGATGACCTACCGTTGATGACCTGGCTGGAAAATCACATCTGGCCGGCCGAGGCCAAGTGGGTCGATGAAGCGTTTGTGCGCGATGGCACCGACCTGGCGATTGCCGAACAGCTCAAAGGCGGCATCACCTGCTTCTCTGACATGTATTTCTTCCCGAAGGTTGCCAGCGAACGCGTGCATAACAGCGGCATTCGCGCGCAAATCGCGATTCCGATCCTCGATTTCCCGATTCCGGGCGCTGCCACGGCGGACGAAGCCATTCGTCAGGGCGTCGAACTGTTCGGCGACTTGAAGCACCACGAACGGATCAAAATCACCTTCGGCCCCCACGCCCCCTACACCGTGGGCGACGAAAACCTGGAAAAAATCCGGGTCATCGCCGAAGAGCTGGACGCGGCGATCCACATGCACGTCCACGAAACCGCCTTCGAAGTGCAGCAATCGGTGGAGCAGCGAGGCGAGCGCCCGCTGGCCCGCCTCGGGCGCCTGGGCTTGCTCGGGCCGCGCTTCCAGGCGGTTCACATGACCCAGATCAGCGATGAAGACCTGGCCTTGCTGGTAGAAAGCAATACCAATGTGATTCATTGCCCGGAATCGAACCTGAAGCTGGCCAGCGGCTTCTGCCCGGTGGAACGCCTGTGGCAGGCCGGGGTGAACGTCGCCGTCGGCACCGATGGCGCGGCCAGCAATAATGACCTCGACCTGCTCGGCGAAACCCGCACCGCGGCGTTGCTGGCCAAGGCTGTCGCCGGCTCGGCCACGGCGCTGGATGCCCACCGCGCCTTGCGCATGGCAACCCTCAACGGTGCCCGCGCCCTCGGGATCGAAGCCGAAGTCGGCTCGCTGGAAATCGGCAAGGCTGCGGACATCGTCGCTTTCGACCTGTCCGGCCTGGCCCAGCAACCGATCTACGACCCGGTTTCGCAACTGATCTACGCCACTGGCCGCGACTGCGTGAAACACCTATGGGTCGCTGGCAAACAACTGCTCGACGACAAGCGCCTGACGCGCCTGGATGAAGCACAACTGTGCGCCACGGCCAAGGCCTGGGGCCAGCGCATCAGCGGCCACACCGAATCGTAAGCCCCCCGGGCGCAAACCCGGGGCAACAGGATTTTTCAAGTTTTAGAGGACTTAAACCATGAGCAACGTCGACTACGCCGAAATCGCCAAATTCGAAGCCCTGGCCCATCGCTGGTGGGACCGCGAAAGCGAGTTCAAACCGCTGCACGACATCAACCCGCTGCGGGTCAACTGGATTGACGAGCGGGTCAACCTGGCCGGCAAAAAGGTGCTCGACGTCGGTTGTGGCGGCGGCATCCTCAGCGAAGCCATGGCCCAGCGCGGCGCTACCGTCATGGGCATCGACATGGGCGAAGCGCCGCTGGCGGTCGCGCAACTGCATCAACTGGAATCCGGCGTGACCGTCGAATATCGCCAGATCACCGCCGAAGCCCTGGCCGAAGAGATGCCCGAGCAGTTCGACGTGGTCACTTGCCTTGAAATGCTTGAGCACGTACCGGACCCATCCTCGGTCATCCGCGCCTGCTTCAAGATGGTCAAGCCCGGCGGCCAGGTGTTCTTTTCCACCATCAACCGCAACCCGAAGGCCTACCTGTTCGCGATCATCGGCGCCGAGTACATCATGAAGCTGCTGCCGCGCGGCACCCACGACTTCAAGAAATTCATCCGCCCGTCCGAGCTCGGGGCCTGGAGCCGCATGGCCGGCCTGACCGTCAAGGACATCATCGGCCTGACGTACAACCCGCTGACCAAGCACTACAAACTGGCGGCCGACGTTGACGTCAACTACATGATCCAGACACTGCGCGAGGAGTAAGCCGATGCGAATCAGAGCAGTCCTTTTCGACATGGACGGCACCCTGCTCGACACCGCGCCGGACTTCATCGCCATCTGCCAGGCGATGCGTGCCGAGCGCGGCTTGCCGCCGATGAACGACCAACACATTCGCGACGAGATCTCCGGCGGCGCCAAGGCGATGGTCGCGGTGACGTTCTCCATGGACCCGGAATCACCGGGGTTCGAGGCGCTGCGCCTGGAGTTCCTGGAGCGCTACCTCGTGGGTTGCGCGGTGCACAGCAAACTCTTCGACGGCATGGGCGAGCTGCTGGCCGACATCGAGAAGGCCAACCTGATCTGGGGCGTGGTCACCAACAAGCCGCTGCGGTTTGCCGAACCGATCATGCAACAGCTGGGGCTGGCCGAGCGCTCGGCGCTGCTGATCTGCCCGGACCATGTGAAGAACAGCAAACCGGACCCGGAGCCGTTGATCCTCGCGTGCAAGATGCTCGACCTGGACCCGGCCAGTGTGTTGTTCGTCGGTGATGATCTGCGGGATATCGAGTCGGGGCGTGATGCCGGCACCAAGACCGCCGCCGTGACCTACGGCTATATCCACCCGGACGATAACCCGCGGCATTGGGGCGCGGATGTGGTGGTGGATCATCCGCTGGAGTTGCGCAAAGTGCTCGATAGCGCGTTGTGTAGCTGCTGATCCGCACTGCTTGATGAGTACCTGTGGCGAGGGGGCTTGCCCCCGTTCGGCTGCGAAGCAGTCGTAAAAGCTGATGAACACACTTAGCGGGGAGAAGGCAGGGAGCGCTTCGCACTCCAACGGGGGCAAGCCCCCTCGCCACAGCAAGCTCCTTCGCCACAGGTTCGGTGTTCGTCTTAATTGTGTTGAGGTTTTTATGTTTGATTATTCCGCCCGCCCTGAATTGCTCAAGGACCGGGTCATCCTGGTCACCGGCGCCGGCCGTGGCATTGGCGCCGCCGCCGCAAAAACCTACGCCGCCCACGGTGCCACCGTGCTGTTGCTGGGCAAGACCGAAGCCAACCTGACTCAGGTCTACGACGAAATCGAAGCGGCCGGTCACCCGCAACCGGCGGTGATCCCGTTCAATCTGGAAACCGCCCTGCCCCATCAATACGATGAGTTGGCCGCGATGATCGAGACTGAATTCGGGCATCTCGACGGTTTGCTGCACAACGCCTCGATCATCGGCCCGCGCACGCCGATCGAGCAGTTGTCCGGTGAAAACTTCATGCGCGTCATGCACGTCAACGTCAACGCCATGTTCATGCTCACCAGCACCCTGCTGCCGCTGCTGAAGCTGTCGCAGGATGCTTCGGTGGTGTTCACCTCCAGCAGCGTCGGACGCAAGGGCCGGGCGTACTGGGGCGCTTACGGCGTCTCCAAGTTTGCCACCGAAGGGCTGATGCAAACCCTGGCCGACGAAGTCGACACCGTGGCACCGGTGCGTTCCAACAGCATCAACCCCGGCGCCACCCGCACCAGCATGCGCGCCCAGGCTTATCCGGGGGAAAACCCGCTGAACAACCCGACGCCCGAGGAGATCATGCCGGTCTATCTGTACCTGATGGGGCCGGACAGCACGGGCATCAATGGCCAGGCGTTCAACGCTCAGTAACGCCGCACGTCGCTTTTGTGCCGCGGCATTTAATTGCCGCGGCATGCCGGATCCGCGTCAACTCCCGCCCTTTACAGTCAAACAAATGCCGCTGCCTCCAGCGGCATTTTCTCAAAACCGCTCTAATCCAATGATTTGAAACAGTTTTTATCCGAATGAACCGAATGGCACGACTTTCGCTCTAATTTTGTTCAGACACGCAGTGTGACAGCAGCTGGCGGTGGCGCCTGAGTCGATAGGTTCCTTATCTTCGACAAAGCGGACTAAACTCGTACCAAATGTCCTACGGGACTGATGGACCAGTATGACGCGCAGCCCAAAGCCGCTCTCACCCAGCCTGTAAGACAGCCTTACTGCTTTAGGGGCTCACGCCATATGAAATCACCTTCCCAGACCAACGCAATTGACTTCGACAGTGCCAAATTGCAACGCCTGGGCTTTGGTCAGCAGCCTCCTCTCCTGGAGCGGCCGGTCAGCCTCGCGCAATTGCGCCAGCAACTGGGCATGCAACTGCAAACCAGTCTTGAGCCGCAACGCATTCTCGGGCTCTTTTTCCGCGAAATTCAGCGCCTTGTGCCTCTGGATGCCTTGAGCTACCAGCACAAGACGAGTGACTTGCGCCTGGAATTCGGCCAGCGCGGTCATCATTCGGTCAGCTATAGCCTGAGCCATGAAGGTGAACATCTGGGTGAGTTGGTGTTCCGCCGCAATCAGCGTTTTAACGAGCAGGAACAGGGCAACCTGGAGTCGCTGTTGTCGGCGCTGCTCTATCCGATGCGCAATGCCCTGCTCTACCGCGTCGCAACCCAAAGCGCCCTGCGCGACCCACTCACCGGCACCGGCAACCGCGTCGCCATGGATCAGACCCTGCAACGGGAAATCGACATGGCGCACCGGCATCGCCAGCCGTTGTCGTTGCTGATGCTGGATATCGACCACTTTAAACGGGTCAATGACAGCCACGGCCACAGTGCAGGCGATGAAGTGCTCAAGGCGGTTGCCGCCTCGATCAAGGGCCAGCTGCGCAACGTGGACATGGTGTTCCGTTTTGGTGGCGAGGAGTTTTTGATCCTGCTGTCCAACACCAGCCGGGAAGCGGCGGCGATGGTGGGCGAACGCCTGCGGTTTGCAGCTCAGGCCCAGGATTATCACGCTGATGGCCGGGTGATTGAGCTGACGGTCAGCCTTGGTTGCTCGACGTTGCTGCCGGGCGAGTCGGCCGAGAGTTTGCTGCGTCGCGCTGACAGCGCGCTGTATGTGGCCAAGCGCGAGGGGCGTAATCGGTTGGCGATGGCGGGGTAATACCTGAACAGGCCCGTGTAGGCGCTGCCGAAGGCTGCGCCTACACGGGTTGACGACGTTTAGCTTTCCGCCAATGCCATCCGCTCGCGAGCGACCGGCACTCGTTCCGCGTGTTCCTGCTGCATGCAGCGCTCCAGGAACAGGAACATGTAGTCGTAGCTCTTGCACACGGCCTGGCGCAGTTCCACTTGCAGGGCTTTGCTCGGATTGGTGCCGGCCAGGGTGCAGATGATTTCCAGCGCTTCCCACGGGTGGGCATCGTCGTACTGGGCGTGCATCTTCAACCACTTCATCGCCCGCTTGCGATCCTCCTCGGGGAACGCTGCCGCGTACACACCCGTGGAACACACCAGCGCCGACCACTCCCCGGTCGCGCCTTCAATGGCGTAGTTGGTCGCAGCGATGGCCACGATCAGCGAGTCCGCCGAACTGGTGTGCCAGCACCAGTGACTCAAGGCGTGCAGTTCCGGCGCAACTTGCTGGGCTTGTAGATCTTCCAGGCTGACACCGTGAGCCCGGCTCCAGTGCACCCAGTAATCGGCGTGATTGAGTTCGACACGAATGTTACGCATCAGCCAGCGCCGCGCCATGTCTTCGCCGGGGTGGCGAGCAAAGCGGGTCTTGGTGAGATTCTGTGCCATATATAAAGCGAACTGCTCAACGACGGGCCAGCCACCTATCAGGTACTGGCGCATGGTTTTTGCGCTGAGTTTGTTATCTCGCATGCGCTGATACAGTTCGTGTTCGACAACCCGGCGTTTGCTCTCGCTGCAATCCTGGATCAACTGTTGGGCCCAGGCGGGATAACTTGCAGCTTCCATGAGTGGTCCGGTTCGGTTGAATGTGTCGATCACTGTTCGGCTCCTTTTGATTTGTGATTGTAATGATCAGCAAGAGATTTCAACGGAACGTGCCAGGCGCCTTGAATAACAGCGGTTGCGGTCTGGCGGGACGACTTTGCAAACTGTCGCAGGTAAACAATTGCGGGCGTTCGATGACATACCCTTGAGCGTAATCGACACCGATCTCGAGCAAGGCCTGCTCGATCTGAGGTGTCTCGACAAACTCGGCAATGGTGCGCTTACCCATGACATGGCCGATGTGGTTTATCACCTCGACCATAGCGCGGTTAATCGGGTCGTCCAGCATGTCCTTTACGAAACTCCCGTCGATCTTCAAGAAGTCTACAGGTAAATGTTTCAAGTAAGCGAACGAGGACATTCCGGCGCAGAAGTCATCAAGTGAGAAGTGGCAACCTAAACCTTTGAGTTCATTAATAAATCTGATTGCACTTCCTAAATTCGAAATAGCGCTGGTTTCTGTAATTTCAAAACAAATCATTTCCGGAGGAATAGCGTAAGTAACAAACTGTTCACGCAAGAAGTCCAGGAACGCCTCATCTCCGATAGTAATGCCTGAAAGATTAATCGCACACATGGCCAACGGGCCTTTACGTTGTTCGGCAATGCATTGGGCAATGATCTTGAAAACGTTCTCTACCACCCAGCGATCCAGCGACGTCATCAGGCCATAACGCTCGGCCGCCGGAATGAAACTGTCAGGCAAAATCATCCGCCCGGCCTCGTCATGCAGGCGCAGCAGTATTTCGATGTGTCCGCCCTGTTCGACATGGCCGAGCGGCGCAATTTCCTGGGCGTACAGGCAGAAACGGTTCTCTTCCAGGGCCATGTGCAGACGCTGGACCCAGGCCATCTCGCCAAAGCGCAGGGACAGTTCCGAATCGTCGGCGTGGTAGACCTGAACCCGGTTGCGGCCCTTTTCCTTGGCCATGTAACAGGCCATATCGGCGGCGCGCAGCGAGGTTTCAAGGGTGGTCGGCGTCTGGGCGATATGGACCAGGCCGATGCTCACGGTGGTCAGGAACGGCCGCCCCTTCCACACAAAGTGCAGGTTTTGCACGGTCTGGCGCAGCACTTCGGCGATTTTTTCCGCGTGCTCCGGTGCGCAGTTCTCCAGCAGGATGCCGAACTCGTCACCGCCCAGCCGGGCCAGGGTGTCGCCTTCGCGCAGACCGGATTGCAGCAACGCACAGATATGCCGCAGCAGTTCATCCCCCGCCGCATGGCCGCAGGTGTCGTTGACCAGTTTGAATTGGTCCAGGTCGAGGAACATCAAGGCATGCCGCCCCGACTGGCGCGTCAGGTTATGCAGCGCCTGCTCCAGGCGATATTCGAATTCGCGACGGTTCGCCAACCCGGTCAAGGCGTCGTGGGTCGCTTGCCAGGATAGATTGGCGATGTATTGCCGTTCCTGGGTCATGTCGTGCAGCACCAGCACCGTGCCGCTGACCTTGCCGGCATTGCGGATCGGCGCGCCGACCAGAGTCACCGACACGGTGCTGCCATCCAGGCGCTGGATCAGTTTGGAATGTTCGCTGCCGCCGCTGAGCTGACCACTGAGGATGTGTTCGATCAGGGTAAAGCCGTCGGCCTGGGCATTCTCGTCCAGCAGATTGAACAGCGCCGCCAGGGGCAGGCCGGTGGCCTGTTCGGCTTTCCAGTGGGTCATGGCCTCGGCGGCCGGGTTCATGTAGGCAATCGCCCCTTCGACATCCGTGGTGATCACGCCATCGCCAATCGACTGCAAGGTGATCTGCGCCCGGTCCTTCTCCAGTTGCAGGGCCTCGGCGAAGGCATGCCGTTGCTTGAGCAGTTTGTGGGTGCGCAGCAACGCCAACACGATCAGCCCCAGCGCCGTGGCCAGGTTGGTCACCAGCAACAGCCGCAGAATCACCCGCGAGCCCTCGCCCAACGCATCGCTAAACGCCTTGGCGGCCGGGGTCACGCCGTCGTTGATCGCAAAAATCTGGTCTTTCCAGCGCTTGATGTCGGTAGCGGTAGCCTGATTGTCGACGACTTGCTGGTGCATCTCCCGGGCGACGTCATCCAGTCGTACCAGATAAGAGTCGCCCACTGTCCAGAGATCAATGGCTTTTTCCAGATAACTGAAATGCCGGAAGTTCAAGTACAGCCAGATAACGCTGGAAACGTCGTCCGGATGATTACCCCCCTTGAGAATCCCCACCCGTGCCGCTTCAAGATCCGGAGGCTGTTTGTCCAGCGCCACGCGCAACTCATGCCCGCCTTGGGGCACGGCAATGGCGTTCTGGTATTTGCGGAAAATCGCCTCGTCGCGACTGTCGGCGTAGAGGTTGAGGTAATAGATGGCGTCTTTCTGGCCCTTGGACCAGAGGCTTTCCCCGGCCACATAGCCGCGCACCGCCGACAGCACGTACAGGCTGACGCCACCGAGCAACGCTTGAAACAGCACCACGGCGATAAACGGCCAGACGATGCCCAACAATCGTGGCGTTCCGAGAGTCCGTTTTGGCTTCATGAGGTCCCTTGCATAGGTACTGCCTGATCATCATCCAGATCAAACCGCTCCCGCAAGACTAGGAGGCGATCCCCATCCCCGCAAGGACGCGTTCGTCCTGGCGCGGGCAAGTTTGCACCAATAACCGGTTTTCGACGCAATTCGGGCAAAAACAGAGGAATTCCAAGGGAAGCTTCTGCGCAATAACTATGTACAGCCCGGCGCTGAAATAGATCGCTTGTAATCGAGCCCGAATGCCGTTGCCCGCTGCGACGCGCAACTCAATCGACTATCAAGAGATCAATACGTTCATGCAAATGATGACGCCGAGTGGCCTGTACCCTCCTACTAATCCTTCCCCAGCCGAACTGCACACAGGGCAGTTGCAAGACTACGAACTCATGCTGTCCGCCATGCGCGAGCCGCAGGCAACTGTAAATCTGAACAATTTGATCCTGATCGGGCCCTTTTCACCCTTACACCGGGTGAGCGAGGACGGATTGAATGCGTTATGGCATGTGTTGCGCGATCGAGACTACATCGATATGTGCTCAAGACTGCACATCAGGCATGGCGCACTGAGTGTGACCCTCGAAGGACAGACCTATGTGTACCAAGGCTATAAAGACTCAGGAGAGCGAATCACGCTGGATCTGACGCAAAACGCAAGATGGCATGCGCTGACCCCGCGTATCGAACGGGCGGCTGCTTTATTGGGCGGGCAGATCAACGCCAATCGCAGGATCACGCTGGGCAGGATGTGCTGGTTTTACGGCCTCCTGCCCTGGCAGCCACGACATCCGCAGGAACATCCCGGCGCCATACTGGCCCTGCAAGAAAAGATCGCCAGTCACCAGCTAAGGCTGGAGGACGACTTCGAAGTCCTGGCGCTGAGGCGCCGCCCCACCGATGCCGACCGTGCCACGTTCCGGGCCCGTCGGCGCAGCTCAGCCGATCCCCTGCAAGTGGACACTGAAAAGGTCCATGCGCAAATCATCCGCGCCGAAATCATCGACACCGTCGACCAATTCCTGGCCGATCGAGGCGCATCGTCGCTGTCCTTCCTGACCGATGCGATTCTCGCTGAAGCGACCCTCGAACAGGTTCGGGGGTGCCCTGCCGTTTACCTGCAAAACATCCTGCACAGCGCTGAAGCCGAGAACCTCGGAACGCTCTTGCTGTCGGCACTGGATTGGTACGGCGGGGAAATCGGTGAAGAAACTTCACCGGGCATTCGTACCTGGCTGATCGCCCAGGCGCTGCAAATCTGGCTGGCGGGACCTGCCGACGATCCGCAACGAATCGCCGGTTATGACTGGCAAGCACGCGAACACTGGGGCAAAAGTTATCAAGTGATCCGGGCCGAGTTTGAAAGCCACCTGCTCACATCACAACGTGCCTCGTCGGCCAAAGAAGCGATCGTGATCGCGCGCCTGTTCCTCTCCAGGTTTCCCTCGGAGTTTCGGGTCACTGGCATTCCTGCTGATCTGGCCTACAGAAGTTCGTTGGTATGGGTCAACTTCCTCACTGGCGTCAATTTGATCAAGGCGAGCGATGCCCGATCACTGGACAGAATGACCTTCCAGCAACTGGTCAACCTGCCGAGCATATTCTGCGAAGAGGCGACGAAAGAAGTCCTGACGTTCATCAGCCTGGCGAGGCTGCAGCCGACATTGGACTGGGCGCAAACCTACGGCGTCATTGCGCATTTACCCCATGAGCCGTATGCGGCAACAGACATTGAGCAAGCGCTGACGGCCTTCGAGCAATACAGCGACGATCTGACAAAAGCCTCTGTCCAGATCGACAAGAAGGTGCCCGAGCGCCTGGCTATCAGTAAAAGAGAAATGGAAACGCTTTTCGGCAAAAACGGCTTTAACACCGATGGCAGGCAACTGGCTAAGAAGCTGTATCCGCCGCTTTTCGTTTCTCGTGACATCCCCTACCTCGAAGGCAAGGGTTATGACATCTACTCGTTTCTCGACGTATTGGCGGCTGGCAAGTTTGATCAGCAGGAAGAATGGTTTGTTACGGACATCGACGGCAGTACTGTCAGCCAGCAATGGATTCAAATTGATGAACATCGAACGATAGAAACCAACGGTCCGTTGCCGGCCCCCGGCGGCTCATTTGCAGGAACGCGCCGGGTCTGGCCGCCGAAGGCCAAGCTGGTGTTGCCAGACGTCAAGGCGCTGTTCGACGTAGAGTTCATGCGCTATTTGACGGACACGACAGACGCCTATGCCACGCTGATCAAAAGCCTGCTGGCATCCCTTCCCTACAACGACCGCCTGGCCCTGGAGTTCGGTGAAGTCAAGATTTACTCCCTGAGAAAGGAAACGAAGGGCATCGAGGCCCAACATGAAACGGCGGAAATGATATTGCCACTCCGGGCTCGCAATGGCCTGATTTTGCAGGCAACCCTCGACGAACACGTCACCCATTACGAACTGCTGCCCAGGGCGGGCGTCATGCGCCGCATCGAAAAACTGGACCCGGCGCTTTTTGGTGGCCAACTCGAGACTGAACGCTGGAGCTTGCGGAACGCCTCAAGCGTTCGCGTCGATGTTATGCGCCACAAGGATTTACCGTTCGATTGGGAGGCCCATTCAACCGGAAGCGCGCCGAACGACGCAGCACGTTGCCAAGCCATTCTCGAACAACTGGGTGATACGCTCGACGCCGTCGTTTACGCGAAAGATCCCTCAGCACCTGCAGCGCAAACACTCTCCTCCGAGCGCACAGTGAGCATCAGCCGTGTTATCGCAACTCAACTGCTGTTCATAGACCCAAAGACGCTACGCGACGCCGCCAATGGCATCACGCAATTTGATCTAGACACTGAGTGGTACAAAAACGTCGTCGCGCTGACCAAGGCGTTCGTTCCGTTTTGGAGCAGCATCGAAGACCTGATTTCAGGCGACAGGATGCGCTTGATCAACGGTTCGTTTGGTCTGTTTACCGACGCCATTTCATTTTTCATACCGGTCGGCAAGTTTGCTTCGGGTTCGTTGCGACTGATGACCCAGACGGGCCGATCAACACTGCGGGCCGCCCTGCCATCATTCAAACAGCTGACGATGGAGTTGGTGGTGTCGATTCTGGGGGCGCTGAACCCGCTGGATGGCCCGCTCGCCCTGCTGACCGGATTGGGCACTGCCACGGTGAAACTGGCCCGGGCCGGTCGATTCAAAGTCTTGGAGCTGATGGGCAGAGCGGGCCGCTACGATTTCGTGAACAGTCGCCCCCAGATCCGTGACGCAGGACATTGGAATCCGTTGGTGAACGGTGATGAATTAGCCCGGGTAAAAGGCATTGACGACGTGCCGGTGCGCAATCTGGCAAACGCTGGCAAGTCGGACTACCGCCTGATCGATCCGCTATCGTCCAGGCTGTTCGGCCCGACTTTGGCGACCAAGGCCGGAGAACTTTCTCCGGGACGCTCTCACTACCGCCTCCTGGAAAAAACCGACAGCCATCTGATCGTTGAGCTCTCGAAAAAAAGCCAGGTCAGGGAGGTGTTCGAGGTCGATGGGCGTACCACCGTGTTTATTGACGATGTGGCGTATCGGCTGGAGAACGATACGCTGCGTCGCGCCGACAGCTTCACGATCGAACAGACCTACAAAAAGTTGCCTTGCCGCGTACGACGCGCCGGAGATCCCGTTACCTGCCAGACACAGTACGTCAACAGCCTCACCCCGGCCCCCACCCCCAAACAGGGAGTATTCGATGAAACCAACAGTTGGGCCCCCTGGTTCGGGGACAGCCACTACACGCCGGCCCCAAACAGAGCACCATTGAGTATCTCCGCATTCGCTGCACATTCAACGCTGAAAGGGACGATGGAGTTTCAGACGGGTATTTATGGGCGAGTCAAAATCAGCGTCCCGGTCCCCGAGGGAGATTTTTTCCATACCTTCAACTCCGGCGCCACGATCGTCGAAGCGAAGGACGGCTCAAGGCATTACGTATTCACACGGTTGGATGCGGGGGACTTTTACGTTGCCGAACGCCTGAAAGGCCAAAGCGCGCAGCAATTGTTGACCTTCAGGAAAGCCACAACCCTCGCAGAAGGGCTTCTGGAAGAATTGCGGGTGGTCTACACCGGCTCTCTCCAAGCCAACAACATGGCGCGCTTCTACGGCATCGAAGCCGTCGAGCGCGCCATGAAAACCATGGAGGACATCGCCATTCCCATCGGCGGTCACACCTATCCGCCCGATACGCTCAAATGGTTGACAGTCGATACCAGCCCCGGTGAGGCGGTATTGTTCGACCATTCGACGCGCATGATCGTCGCCACCCAACCAAAAGGTGCAACGTCCTGGTCACGCAGTACGACTGCCTCGGAGGCCTTTCGTCAGAGAACCGCGGAGATCTTCGATGCACTGTTTATGGAAAAGGTGATCACACAAACGCCCAACAGCGCTTTGAAGATCGATAAGACGATGAGAACGCTTCATAGCATGCTCCCTCGTGGCAAACGATCCAGGAATCCCAGGAACATCGCCTATGCGGAAGTCACGACCGCGTCAGGCACTCGCGAGGTATACGTCAGTGTTTCGGGGGCTCAAGGGATCACCGGACAGCTTCCGCTATTCAAGCAAAACTTCGGCGCAGATCAGGTCACCGTGGGGGAAACCACTTACTTCAATATCGACATGAACCAGTCGTTTTCCAGCACCTCTCTGGACGTAACCGCCGAGGGCAAGCTGCTCGCCGTGCCGCGCACTATCGATGACATTGGCACTTACCGTCCGGAGCTGACCAGCCGACCGACCTCACTGGACAGCGAAAGCAAGTTGATCAGCGTGATCCGTGCCAAGTACCCGGACAGTGAATCGATCCAGTCGGTCAATGTCGCCACAACCATGGCGCCATGCGATTCCTGCTCGGTGGTGATGAAGCAGTTCGCCTACGACGGCGGGGAAAATGCACTGGAGGTCCTGTGGAAATGACCTACAACTGCTGCAAATGCCCATAAAGCTTGGCGTACAAACCGCCATCGGCAATCAGTTGCTGATGGTCGCCATCCTCGGCAATGCGCCCGCCATCGAACACCAGCACGCGGTCGGCCTGTTTCACCGCTGACAACCGATGGGCAATGATCAACGTGGTGCGTTCGCTGAGGAACCGCGCCAGGGCTTCATGCAGGTTGTATTCGGTGGCGGCGTCCAGCGCCGAGGTGGCTTCGTCGAGGATTACCACTTTTGGCTGGGCCAGCACCATCCGCGCAATGGCCAGGCGTTGGCGCTGGCCGCCGGACAGGCGCACGCCGGAACGCCCGACCACGCTGTCCAGGCCTTGGGGCAAGCCGCGCACGGTGCCATCGAGCTGGGCGATTTCCAGGGCCTGCCAGCACGCTTCGTCGCTGCGCTCGCGACCCATGGTCAGGTTGGCGCGGATGGTGTCGTTGAACAGCGCCGGATGTTGCAGCACCACCGCGACATTCTCCCGCACCGTTTCCAGGCCGATTTCCTGCTGCGTCGCACCGCCGAAACGAATGGTCCCGGCCAGCGGCGTGTACAGGCCCAGCAGCAATTGCACCAAGGTACTTTTGCCGCCACCGCTGGCGCCGACAATCGCGACTTTTTCACCGGGGGCGATGGACAGGTTCATCTGGTCCAGCACCAGCTCGTCGCCGTAGCTGAAACTCAGGCCCTGCACCTCGATACCCACGGTGTTGCGGCCCTGGAACGGATCAACGCCACCGGGGTATTGCGGCTCATCGGCCCGGGCCAGCAACTCGTTGATCCGCGACAGCGCGCCACCGGCGGCGTAGTAGGCGTATTGCAGGTTCAGCAGCTGTTCCACCGGACCGATCATGAACCACAGGTAGCTGAACACCGCGAGCATCTGGCCGATGGACAGGTCGGAGAACAACACCGTAAGCATCGCCGCCGCGCGGAAAATATCGATGCCGAACTGGAACAACAAGCCACTGGCCCGGTTCGAGGCATCGGTTTTCCACTGCGAGTTCACCGCGTAATCCCGCACTTCCCGGGCCCGTTGGCCGAGGCGTCCGAGGAAGAAGCCCTGGCGGTTGCCGGCGCGTACTTCCTGGATCGAATCCAGGGTTTCGGTCAGGGCCTGGGTGAAGCGCGAGGTGCTGTCGTTCTCCAGTTTCTTCAGGTGCTTGACCCGTTTGCCCAACTGCACCGTGGCGTAGATCACCAACGGATTGAACAGCATGATCAGCAGCGCCAGTTTCCAGTGCATCCACACCAGAATGCTCGCAGTGCCGACCAGGGTCAGCATGGCCACGAGGAAACGGCTGAGGGTTTCACCGACGAATTTGTCCAGGGTGTCGAGGTCGGTGACCAGGTGCGTGGTCACCGTGCCGCTGCCCAGGCTTTCGTATTCGCCGAGGGAGATGCGCTTGAGCCGTTCGATCAGGCGCACGCGAATGCGATAGACGATGTCCTTGGCCAGCGCCGCGAACAACTTGGCCTGGACCACGTTGAACAGCAACGCGCCACAGCGCAGGACGAAGGTCACCAGCAACATCAGGCCGATGTAGCCGGCGGCTTTCTGCCAGGCATCGGGCAGTGCGTGATTCATGATTTTCAGCGCGGAATCGCCGTGGCCCAGCAGCACTTCGTCGACCAGCAACGGCAGCAGCAACGGAATCGGCACGCTGCACAAGGTCGCCAGCACAGCCACGCCGTTGGCGATCCACAGGGATTTTTTGTGATGCAGGGCCAGTCGGCGGATTTCCGCCCAGCTCAGTCGATCGACACGCGGGGCTGCGGGTGCATCATCGGGCAGATCATGCACAGGCAGCGCGCTCCAGCCAGCGGCCGAGCAGCGGTGACAGGACACTCAAGGGTTGATAGCCATTGGTCAGCAGCGCCAGTTGCCCGTCGCGCTCGGCCAGCAAGGTCGGGAACCCGGCGATGCCCAGGTCCTGGACCCAGGTGAAATCGGCGGCGGTGGCGGCGTGTTGATCGGCGCGGTCGAACGCGGCGGCGAATTCGATGCGTGGTACCCCGGCCTGCTCCGCCAGTTCCACCAGGACGCTGGCGTGGGTGACGTCGCGACCTTCGGCATAGAACGCATGCTGGATCAGCCCGAGCAGTTTCCACGCGCAATCCGGCGCCAGGCTGCGCGCCGTCACCAGCGCCCGGCAAGCGGGTTCGGTGTCGTAGACAAAGCCGTCGGGCAAGGCGCCTTCGCGTTTGAACGGCTGGCCGGTGGCCTCGGTGACCGCCTGCCAGTGCTCAAGAATGTAGCGCCGGGTGGTCGGCTCCAGGGCCGCGCCGCTGCCGGTGCGCAAGCCGCCCACCACCAGATGCAACTCCACGCCCGCTGCCTGTGCCTGCTCGACCAGCGCTTCAGCCACCGGCGCAAAGCCCCAGCACCAGGAACACATCGGGTCCATCACATAGAGCAGGCGAGCAGACATGATTCAAGCCTCGGCAGGGGTTTGCTTGTAGTTGTAACCGATCGGGTGCGGCAAGTTGCGCGCCTTGGCCAATTCGATCTGCTTCTGCCGATCAATGGCGCTGCGACGGGTTTTCTCACTCAGCGTATCCCAGCAATGCGGGCAACTGATGCCAGCCACATAGTGCTCGGACGTGCGGTCTTCGACGCTGATCGGTGTACGACAGGCATGACATTGATCGTAGTCGCCTTCGCTCAAGTCGTGACGCACGGTCACGCGGTTGTCGAAGACGAAGCAGTCGCCCTGCCACTTGGTCTCTTCCTGCGGCACCTCTTCGAGGTACTTCAGGATGCCGCCCTTGAGGTGATACACCTCGTCGAAGCCCTGGCTGAGCATGAAGCTCGACGCCTTTTCGCAACGAATGCCGCCGGTGCAGAACATCGCGACTTTCTTGTGCACGGCCGGGTCGAAGTGCTCTTTGATGTAGTCGGGGAATTCGCGAAAACTGGTGGTTTTCGGATCGATGGCGCCCTTCGAAGGTGCCGATCGCGACTTCGTAGTCGTTGCGGGTGTCGATCAGCAGCACTTGCGGGTCGCTGATCAGCGCATTCCAGTTCTGTGGCTCGACGTAGGTGCCGACGGTTTTGTTCGGGTCCACGCCTTCGACGCCGAGGGTGACGATTTCTTTCTTGAGCTTGACCTTGGTGCGGTAGAACGGCTGGTCGTCGCAGTACGACTCTTTGTGGTCGATGTCGTCCATGCGCGGGTCGTTCTTGAGCCAGGCCATCAGCCCGTCAATGCCTTCGCGGCTGCCGGAGACGGTGCCGTTGATGCCTTCTTCGGCGATCAGCAGGGTGCCCTTGATGCCGTTGTCGACCATCGCTTGCAGCAATGGCTCGCGCATCTCGACGTAGTTTTCCAGGGTGACGAACTTATACAGTGCCGCCACAACAATCTGTTGCGTCATGGGTGATTCTCCAGGTGGCTACCCTCGTAAGGGGTGAACCGGATGCGAAAAAAAACGCGCCGGGTGAGCGGCGCGTTGGGCAGTCTATCAAAAAAAGCAGCTTCGAGCGGCAAGCTATAAGCGGCAAGTTAAAGCCGCGCGCCTGATCTTGCAGCTCGAAGCTTGCAGCTGCTTTTTACTGCTTTCCTCCCGCACAGGTCGGTGAGGCCGGGGCCGCGTCGATCTGTGCCCATTCTTCTGGCGTGTAGGTATGCAGCGCCAACGCATGAAACTCACCCATCAGCTCGCCCAGAGTGCCGTAGACCTTCTGGTGACGCTTGACGCGATTGAGGCCCTCAAACTGCTGGCTGACGACCACCGCCTTGAAGTGGGTTTGCAACCCACGGCTGTGCATGTGGCTTTCATCCAGCACTTGCAGGTGCTCGGGCTGCAACAGCCCCAGCGTTGATTCGATGCGCTGTTGCATGGTCATACCCGACTCCGCTTAAGGCTTTTTCTTGACGGCAGGAGCAGCGGCGCCTTTAGGCTCCAGCTCGGCAGTCATGTCAGCCAGCAGTTTGTTGACCACTGGTACCGCGCTTTCGAGTTTGGCCTGGGTCATCTGGGCCGATTGCTGAGTCAGCTGCGGCATTTTTTCCAGGACTTTTTTACCCAGTGGCGACTGGTAGAACGCGACCAGGTCCTTGAGCTCGGATTCGCTGAAGTTGGTGGTGTAGAGCTTGACCATGTCAGGTTTCAGCTTGTTCCAGCCAATGGCCTGGTCCAGAGCGGCGTTGGCCTTGGCCTGGTAAGTTTCCAGCAGGGCTTTTTTCGATTCGGGGGCTTTGGTCTGTTCAAAGCGCTGGGCAAACATTTGCTGCACTTGCATGTACACCGGAGTGCCCAATTTGTCAGCGTGCGCCAGGGTCAGGAAAGCTTCGGCACTGGCATTGTGGCTGGCGGTATCGGCAAAAACAGGGCCGCTGGCGCAAACCAGTGCAACCGCGGTACAGATGGCACGAAGACGAGTCATCGAGTTTCCTTTCTAGCAGGCGAGGTCGTTACCCCAAGGGCGACCATTCTGCACCTAAAAAAGTGTGTCACTCAACCCCAAGCCTTGTCGGGCCTGAATTAGAGGGGTTGAATGGTCAAAAAACAGACTGATGGAACCACGGCCGACGATCACGGCCTAAACTGCGCAATCAGACCTACAGGAGTGTGAGCGATGAGCCGTATCGAAACCGACAGCCTTGGTGAAGTGAACGTCCCGGATGAAGCCTACTGGGGCGCACAGACCCAACGTTCGCTGATCAACTTCGCCATCGGCCAGGAACGCATGCCCCTGGCGGTGCTGCACGCCCTGGCGCTGATCAAGAAAGCCGCGGCCCGGGTCAATGACCGCAATGGCGACCTGCCGGCGGACATTGCCCGGCTGATCGAGCAAGCCGCCGACGAAGTGCTCGACGGCAGCCATGACGACCAGTTCCCGCTGGTGGTCTGGCAGACCGGCAGCGGCACCCAAAGCAACATGAACGTCAACGAAGTGATCGCCGGTCGCGCCAACGAACTGGCCGGCAACGCCCGCGGCGGCAAGTCGCCGGTGCACCCCAACGATCACGTCAACCGCTCCCAGAGTTCCAACGATTGCTTCCCCACCGCCATGCACATCGCCACGGTTCAAGCCGTGCAGCACAACTTGCTGCCGGCGATCAGCGAATTGTCGGGCGGCCTGGCCGAGTTGTCGGCGCGGCACATGAAGCTGGTCAAGACCGGCCGCACCCACATGATGGATGCGACACCGATCACCTTCGGCCAGGAGTTGTCGGCGTTTATCGCGCAGCTGGATTACGCCGAACGGGCGATCCGCAGCGCCCTGCCCCAGGTCTGTGAACTGGCCCAGGGCGGCACGGCGGTCGGCACCGGGCTGAACTCACCCCATGGATTTGGCGAAGCGATTGCCGCCGAACTGGCCGCGCTGTCCGGCCTGCCGTTTGTCACCGCGCCGAACAAATTCGCCGCCCTCGCCGGCCATGAACCGCTGACCACCCTGTCCGGGGCGCTGAAAACCCTGGCCGTGACCCTGATGAAAATCGCCAACGACCTGCGCCTGCTCGGCTCCGGGCCACGGGCCGGTTTCGCCGAAGTGAAGCTGCCGGCCAACGAGCCGGGCAGTTCGATCATGCCCGGCAAGGTCAACCCGACCCAATGCGAAGCCCTGTCGATGCTGGCGTGCCAGGTGCTGGGCAACGACGTGTCCATCGGCTTTGCGGCGAGTCAGGGCCACCTGCAATTGAACGTGTTCAAACCGGTGATCATCCACAACCTGCTGCAATCGATCCGGCTGCTGGCCGATGGGTGCAGCAACTTCCAGCAGCATTGCATTGCCGGGCTGGAGCCGGATGCGCAGAAAATGGCCGAACACCTGGAACGGGGCTTGATGCTGGTGACTGCGTTGAACCCGCACATCGGTTATGACAAGTCGGCGGAGATCGCCAAGAAGGCCTACAGCGAAGGACTGACCTTGCGCGAGGCGGCGTTGCAATTGGGTTATCTGACCGATGAACAATTCGATGCCTGGGTACGGCCGGAGAATATGCTGGAAGCGGGCGCCAAGGGTTGACCCCCTGAACTGATCGTTCCCACGCTCCGCGTGGGAGTGCCTCACCGGACGCTCTGCGTCCGCTTCAGTAGGGGCGCGGAGCGTCCCGGGCTGCGTTCCCACGCGGAGCGTGGGAACGATCAATTAACTGACGGCCATCCGCTGACGCCGCGCCCGAAGCCCCGCCATCAACGAAGGCCCCAACGCCACCAGCGCCGACCCGACCACCACCAACACCGCCCCGCCATACCCCAGACCATTAATCGTCTCGGCATGCACATACTCCGGCCACGCCCACGCCGCCCCGGCCACCGCCACAAACGTCACCAGCGGCGTAATCGCCAGCGTCGCACTGACCCGCGAAGCCTCCCAGTGCGCCAGCGCTTCGGCAAACGCGCCATAAGCGATCAGCGTGTTCATGCAACACGCCAGCAGCAGCCAGCCTTGCCGCGGGCTCAGGCTCAGCGCCTCCAGTGGATGCACCCACGGCGTCAGCAGCAGCGCGCAGAACAGGTAAATCACCATCATCACCTGCAACGAGTTCCACACCGTCAGCAATTGCTTCTGGCCCAGGGCGTAAAACGTCCAGACCGTGGACGCCGCCAACACCATCAAGACGCCAGCGGTGTAGTCGGTGAGGGAGGTGAGCAGCTCCATGAGCCGCTGATTGAAAAACAGCCCGAAACCGATCAGCAGCACCAGCAGGCCAATGCCCTGCCCCACGCTGAATCGCTCCTTGAACACAAACAGGCTGGCGATCAGCAACATGATCGGGCCCATCTGCACCACCAGTTGCGCGGTGCCGGGGCTGAGCAGGTTCAGGCCCATCAGGTACAACACGTAGTTGCCGACCAGGCCGAGCACCGCCATCAGCACCAGCCAGCCGCCCTTGGGTCCGAGCACCTTGCGGCTCGGCAAGCGCTTGGTCGCCGCCAGATACAGGAACAGGCACCCGCCGGATACCGACAGGCGAAACCAGGTCACTGTCACCGGGTCCATCACTTCCAGCACCTGTTTGAGTTTGATCGGCAAAATGCCCCACAGCAGCGCCGTCAGCAGCGCCAGGAACAGTCCATACACCCAGCGACCCGATGAAATATGCATGCCGACCCCAAAGCCCAGTGACAAGAATCGTCATTCTAGGCCCGGCACCCGGCGGCACACAGGGACAGTTACGCACAGGCCGCGAATGAAACTGTGCAGGTCGCAACGCTAAATTGACGCAGTGCCGTCGATCAGGTCGCCGGGCACTGCAAGTACTTCACACCTAAGCTCATTGGATCCGCAAACAGGACTTACCCTCAGGAGATCGCCATGTACGGCATGCGCGCCCAGGACAACGCCCCCGCCACGCACTTTCGCAGTGACCGGATGTGTCGTGTGAATGGGGAGTTGTATTTCAGCACCCGGGAAAACACCCTTGAAGGGCCGTTTGATAACCCCGAGGCGGCGGCGCGGGAGATACAGGCGTACATCGAGCGGATGCAGATTCAGCGTCAGGACCGATAACCCTGTGGCGAGGGGGCTTGCCCCCGTTGGGGTGCGAAGCGCCCCCCCAAAATAGGGGACTGCTGCGCACTCCAACGGGAGCAAGCTCCCTCGCCACAAAAGCATTCAATCCAGGTTAACGCACCGCCTCAAACAACCCCGTAGCACCCATCCCGCCCCCCACGCACATGGTCACCACGCCATAACGCAAGTTGCGCCGTTGCAGTTCCCGTACGAGATGCCCGACCTGCCGCGACCCGGTCATGCCGAACGGGTGGCCGATGGAAATCGACCCGCCATTGACGTTGTATTTCGCGTTATCGATTTCCAGTCGATTACGGCTGTACAGGCACTGGGAAGCGAACGCTTCGTTGAGTTCCCACAGGTCGATATCAGCGACCTGCAAGCCCTTGGCCTTGAGCAACTTCGGCACCGAGAACACAGGGCCGATGCCCATTTCATCCGGGGCGCAACCGGCCACAGTGAACCCACGGAAGAACGCTTTCGGCTTCAAGCCCAACTCCAGGGCTTTTTCCAGGCTCATCACCAGCGTCATCGACGCGCCATCGGACAGTTGCGACGAGTTACCCGCCGTCACCGAACCGTCCTCGGCAAATACCGGATTCAAGCCGGCCAGGCTTTGCAGGGTGGTGTCCGGGCGGTTGCAGTCGTCGCGATCAACCATACCGTCGAGGATCTGCACCTGGCCGGTGGCCTTGTCTTCGACCCGGTACTTGACCGCCATCGGCATGATTTCATCGTCGAACAGGCCGGCAGCCTGAGCCTGGGCCGTGCGCTGCTGGCTCTGCAACGCATACAGATCCTGTTCTTCGCGGCTGACGTTGTAGCGGCGGGCGACGATTTCGGCAGTCTGGCCCATCGGGAAGTAGATGCCCGGCACCTGCTCTTTGAGCAGCGGGTTGATCAGGTTGTCGGTGTTGACGCTTTTCATGGTCAGGCTGATGGACTCGACGCCACCGGCGACGATGATGTCGCTGCACCCCGAGGCAATCTGGTTGGCGGCAATCGCGATGGCTTGCAGGCCCGAGGAACAGAAACGGTTGAGGGTCATGCCGGCGGTGCCGATGCCCAGGTGCGAGAGCACCGCGACGTTGCGTCCGATGTTGTAGCCCTGGGCGCCCTCGTTGGAGCCGGCGCCGACGATGCAGTCTTCGACACTGGCCGGGTCGATGTCGTTGCGCGTGAGCAGCGCATTGACGCAATGGGCCGCCATGTCGTCCGGACGGGTCTGGTTGAACTTGCCGCGAAAGGACTTGGCCAGGCCGGTCCGTACGCTGTCGACGATCACCACTTCACGCATGGCATACCTCATTGTTGTGGTCGGTTGAGAGTGGACCGAGCATAAGTCCACCCCATTACCGACCGCGACAATCATTCACCCCGCGTATGCGCAACCATCGTTTCACTTCTTGTGCTTGCTGGCCTTCTTGTCGGCTTTTTCAAACGCCTCTTCCAGCGCCCGGTTGATGGTGCGCAACACCTTGATCCGCGCCCAGCGCTTGTCGTTGGCTTCCACCAGGGTCCAGGGCGAAATTTCGGTGCTGGTGCGATCGACCATGTCGCCGACCGCCGCGCGGTAAGCGTCCCACTTGTCGCGATTGCGCCAGTCGTCCTCGGTAATCTTGAAGCGCTTGAAGGGGATCTCTTCCCGGGCCTGGAAGCGCTCCAGTTGGGTCTGCTTGTCGATGGCCAGCCAGAACTTGACGACGATGACGTGCGACTCGGCGATCTGCTCTTCGAAATCGTTGATCTCGCTGTAGGCCCGCAGCCAATCCGCCGGCGGGCAGAACCCTTCGATGCGCTCCACCAGTACCCGGCCGTACCAGGAGCGGTCGAACACGGTGAATTTGCCCTTGGCCGGGAGGTGCCGCCAGAACCGCCACAGGTAAGGTTGCGCCCGCTCTTCTTCGGTCGGCGCGGCAATCGGCACGATGCTGTACTGGCGTGGGTCGAGGGCCGCCGCGACCCGACGGATCGCCCCGCCCTTGCCAGCCGCGTCATTGCCTTCGAACACCGCCACCAGGGCGTGCTGGCGCATGCGTTTGTCGCGCATCAGCCCGGAGAAACGCGCCTGCTCGGTAATCAGTTGTTCTTCGTAATCGTCCTTGTCCAGGCGCTGGGTCAGGTCGAGGCTGTCGAGCAGGTTGATTTGATCGATGTGGGTAGGCAACGGCGCGGCGTTGACCTTGTCGGGGTGGATCTTGGGCCGCTTGAGGGCATTTTGCAGACCTTCGAGCAGGATCTGGCCGACCACCAGACTGCGGTAATTCGGGTCCACGCCTTCAATCACGTGCCACGGCGCGTAATCGCGGCTGGTTCGGCGCAACACGCGCTCGCCGTACTTGACGAATTTGTCGTAGGTTTTCGATTGCTGCCAGTCCAGCGGACTGATGCGCCAGCTGTGCAACGGATCGTCGGCAAGGGCCTTGAGCCGCGCTTTCATCTGTTTCTTGGAGAGGTGGAACCAGAACTTGAAGATCAGCGCGCCTTCGTCGCAGAGCATTTTCTCCATGCGCTCGGCCTGGTTGATCGCCTGATCCAGCACCGGGTCCTTGAACAAGCCATGGACCCGCCCTTGCAACATCTGGCTGTACCAGTTGCCGAAGAAAATCCCCATGCGGCCCTTGGCCGGCAGCATCCGCCAGTAGCGCCAGGCCGGTGGTCGCGCCAGTTCTTCGTCGGTTTGCTGGTCGAAGGTGCGCACCTCGATCAGGCGCGGGTCCATCCACTCGTTGAGCAACTTCACCGTCTCGCCCTTGCCGGCGCCTTCGATGCCGTTGATCAAAATAATCACCGGGAAGCGTTGCTGCTGCTGAAGTTCGAACTGCGCTTCGAGCAAGGCTTCACGCAGGATCGGCACTTCGGTGTCGTAGGTTTCTTTGTCGATGGCGTGACCGATTTCGGCAGATTCGAACATGGGCGGCTCCGTTCCTAGATTGAGCAAGACTAGCGGATTGACCTGATGGGTATCAGAGAAATTCCGTGTGGCCGTTTTTTTGGCAGAAGTGATTTGTGGCTCTTGTGGCGAGGGGGCTTGCCCCCGTTCGGCTGCGAAGCAGTCGTAAAATCAGGCAACTCGGTTTACCTGACAAACCGAGTTGCCTGATTTCAGGGCCGCTTCGCGACCCAACGGGGGCAAGCCCCCTCGCCACATTAGTCCAGCGCCAGATTCTCCCTGATGCAAAGTCATTGGAACCTGCCATGGATCAAGCACCGACGCCCTGATCAGCTAGAATGCCCGCCTTGCCGTTGCCGAGCCTGCCATGAACCCTGAATTGCCTAACGCCCAGCTCGACTGGGACGACCAGGGACGCCCGTACTCGCGGGTGTTCGATGATGTGTATTTTTCCGACCTGTCCGGGCTGGAGGAAACCCGCTATGTGTTCATCGAACAAAACCGCCTGAAGGAGCGCTTCGCCGCGTTACCCGCCGACGGGCGCCTGGTGATTGGCGAGACCGGGTTCGGCACCGGGTTGAATTTCCTCTGCGCCTGGCAACTGTTCGAAGAACAAGCGGTGGCCGGTGCGCGCCTGCATTTTGTCAGCGTGGAAAAGTACCCGTTGACCGCCCCGGACCTGCAACGGGCGCTGGCGTTGTGGCCGGAACTCAAGCCGTTCGCCGATCAATTGCTGGCCCAGTACGTGGCGATCCATCAAGGCTTTCAGCGGCTGGTGCTGGATAACGGCCGGGTGACCCTGACCTTGCTGATCGGCGATGCGCTGGAACAGTTGCCGCAGCTGGACGCGCAGATCGATGCGTGGTTTCTCGACGGTTTTGCCCCGGCGAAAAACCCCGACATGTGGACCGCCGAGCTGTTCGCCGAACTGGCGCGCCTGGCCGCTCCCGATTCCACCATCAGTACCTTCACCAGCACCGGTTGGGTCCGGCGTTTGCTCAACGCAGCGGGCTTCAAGATGAAGCGCACGCCGGGCATCGGCCATAAATGGGAAATCCTGCGCGGTGCTTTTGTCGGTTGGCCTTCTGAGACACCGGCACCGACGCCTGCCAAGCCCTGGTTCGCTCGCCCTGCGCCACATAACGGCGAACGCCGCGCCCTGGTGATCGGCGCCGGGCTGGCCGGTTGCGCCAGTGCCGCCAGTCTCGCGGCGCGGGGTTGGCAGGTGCGGTTGCTGGAACGTCACGCCGATATCGCCCAGGAAGCTTCGGGCAATCCCCAAGGCGTGCTGTACCTCAAACTGTCGGCCCACGGCACGGCGTTATCGCAACTGATTGTCAGCGGTTTCGGCCATACCCGGCGGGTGCTCGAACAGTTGCAGCGCGGCGTCGACTGGGATGGCTGCGGCGTGCTGCAACTGGCGTTCAATGCCAAGGAAGGCGAGCGTCAGGCGCAACTGGCGGCGGCGTTTCCTGCCGACTTGCTGCACCTGCTGGATCAGCCCCACGCCGAGGCCCGGGCCGGTATTGCGCTGGCCCATGGCGGCTTGTTCTACCCCGAGGGTGGCTGGGTGCATCCGCCGGCGCTGTGCCAGTGGCAGGCTTCGCAACCCAATGTGCAATTGCTGGCCCATCGCGATGTGCTGGAGTTGCGCAAGGTCGATGACCAGTGGCAAGCCTGGGACGGCGACACCCTGCTCGCCAGTGCTCCGGTGGTGGTGCTGGCCGGCGCCGCCGAGATCAAGCGTTTCGCACAAAGCGCCGACCTGCCGCTCAAACGCATTCGCGGGCAAATCACCCGGTTGGCACAAACCACCGAGAGCCAGAGTCTGGCCACGGTGGTTTGCGCCGAAGGTTACGTGGCGCCGGCACGCCTGGGCGAACACACCCTGGGCGCGAGCTTCGATTTCACCAGCGACGACCTGACGCCGACCGCCGCCGAACACTTGGGCAACCTGCAATTGCTGGAAGAAATCTCCAGCGATCTGGTTACCCGCCTGCACGCCGATCAACTCGACGCCGAACAGTTGCAAGGTCGCGCCGCGTTCCGTTGCACCAGCCCCGATTACCTGCCCATCGTCGGACCACTCGCCGATGGCGAGGCGTTTAACCTGGCCTATGCCGCCCTGAGCAAGGACGCCCGGCAAGTGCCCGACGTACCCTGCCCCTGGCTCGACGGCTTGTACGTCAACAGCGGCCACGGCTCACGGGGCTTGATCACCGCGCCGCTGTCCGGTGAGCTGCTGGCGGCGTGGCTGGACAACGAACCGTTGCCGTTGCCACGCAGCGTGGCCGAGGCCTGTCACCCGAATCGCTTTGCCTTGCGCCGGTTGATTCGCGGCAGTTGAGCAGACCGCAACAAGACCTGTAAACCCAGATCGCCCCCTTCCATCGCCTCGTCGGTCAATCGCTCCAGCACTTGAGTCTCGCGGGGGAAAACCACCCGCGACACGGCTGTTGTGCCTGCCGGGCGCAACACCCCGCCCCCGCTACTTATAACCGATCGATCTAAAACTCCCACCAACCCACCGGGTCAGTTTCAGAGTACCCGCCGTTTTGGCGCGGACTCGAATGACCCTCCCCAACGGAAAAACCGGTAAGGACTTTATGTGCGGATTAGCTGGCGAGTTACGCTTTGATCATCAACCTGCGGACCTCGCGGCCGTTGAACGAATCACCCATCACCTGGCCCCGCGTGGCCCGGATGCCTGGGGTTTTCACAGCCAAGGGCCGATTGCCCTGGGCCATCGTCGCCTGAAAATCATGGACCTGTCGGACGGCTCGGCGCAGCCGATGATCGACAACCAACTGGGCCTGTCCCTGGCCTTCAACGGCGCGATCTACAACTTCCCGGAACTGCGCACCGAGCTTGAAGCGCTTGGCTATGCCTTCTATTCCGGCGGCGACACCGAAGTGCTGCTCAAGGGCTATCACGCCTGGGGCGAAGCATTGCTGCCCAAGCTGAACGGCATGTTTGCTTTCGCGATTTGGGAACGTGACGCCCAGCGCCTGTTCATCGCCCGTGACCGTCTCGGCGTGAAGCCGTTGTACCTGTCGCGTACTGGCCAACGCTTGCGCTTTGCCTCGGCTCTGCCGGCGCTGCTCAAGGGCGGCGATATCAGCCCGATGCTCGACCCGGTGGCGCTCAACCATTACCTGAATTTCCACGCGGTGGTCCCGGCCCCGCGCACCTTGATCGCCGGCATCGAGAAACTGCCGCCCGCGACCTGGATGCGCATCGAGGCGGATGGCACCACCGAGCAGAAAACCTGGTGGACCCTGCCCTACGGCCCCCACGCCGATGAGCTGAACCTGACCCTGGAAGATTGGCGCGACCGCGTGCTCGACAGCACCCGCGATGCCGTCGCCATCCGTCAGCGTGCCGCCGTCGATGTGGGCGTGCTGCTGTCGGGCGGTGTCGATTCGAGCATGCTGGTCGGTCTGTTGCGTGAAGTGGGTGTCGAGAACCTCTCGACCTTTTCCATCGGTTTCCAGGATGCCGGCGGCGAGCGAGGCGACGAATTCCAGTATTCGGACCTGATCGCCAAGCACTACAACACGCAGCACCATCAACTGCGCATCCAGGAAAGCGAGATCATCGAGCAACTGCCCGCGGCGTTCCGCGCCATGAGCGAGCCGATGGTCAGCCATGACTGCATCGCCTTCTATCTGTTGTCCCGGGAAGTGGCCAAGCACTGCAAGGTTGTGCAAAGCGGCCAGGGCGCGGATGAGTTGTTCGCCGGTTATCACTGGTACCCGCAAGTGGACGGCGCGGCCGATCCGTACGCGGCGTATCGGGAGGCGTTCTTCGACCGCAGCTACGAGGACTACGCCGCCACCGTGCAGCCGAAATGGCTGACCGCGAATGACGCCGCTGGCGACTTCGTGAAGGAACATTTCGCACAACCCGGCGCCGATGCAGCGGTGGACAAAGCCCTGCGTCTGGACAGCACGATCATGCTGGTGGACGACCCGGTCAAACGCGTCGACAACATGACCATGGCCTGGGGCCTGGAAGCGCGTACGCCGTTTCTCGATTATCGCCTGGTGGAACTGTCGGCCCGGGTGCCGGGCAAATTCAAACTGCCGGACGGCGGCAAGCAAGTGTTGAAAGAAGCCGCGCGACTGGTCATCCCAAGCGAAGTGATCGACCGTAAAAAGGGCTACTTCCCGGTGCCCGGCCTCAAGCATTTGCAGGGTGACACGCTGAACTGGGTGCGCGAACTGCTGCTCGATCCAAGCCAGGATCGCGGCCTGTTCAACCCGGCCATGCTCGACCGCCTGCTGACCGATCCCCAAGGCCAGTTGACCCCGTTGCGCGGCTCCAAGCTGTGGCAATTGGCGGCGCTGAACCTGTGGCTCAGTGAACAAGGACTCTGATCGATGAAACCCCACGCCTCGGCTTACAGCCAACGCTTGTTGCGCGGTCAGTCCCCTTCCTACGAACGCTTGCAGGCGCGTCTGGCCGAAGACGGCAGCGAATTGAACGCCGCGCCGATTGCCGTGCATTGCGGGTGGGGCCGGTTGTTGATCGGCCACACGTTCCCTGACGCGGCGAGCATCGCCCAGGAGTTGCTCAACGAGCAGCCCGGCGAGCGCGACATCGCCTTGTACGTCGCCGCGCCCCAGCAAGTGCTGGGGCTGGAACCGGCGCAGTTGTTCCTCGATCCGTCCGACACCTTGCGCCTGTGGTTCAGCGATTACCGCCAGTCGACCCGGGTGTTTCGCGGCTTTCGCATTCGCCGGGCCCAGAGCGACGCCGATTGGCTGGCGATCAACCTGCTGTATCAGGCGCGCGGCATGTTGCCGATCGACCCGTCGTTGCTGACCCCGCGTCATATGGGCGGCCCGGTGTATTGGCTGGCGGAAGATGAAGACAGCGGCGCGATCATCGGCAGCGTCATGGGCCTCAATCACCACAAGGCCTACAACGATCCGGAAAACGGCAGCAGCCTCTGGTGCCTGGCGGTTGACCCGCATTGTTCGCGGCCCGGTGTCGGTGAAGTGCTGGTGCGGCATTTGATCGAGCACTTTATGAGCCGGGGTCTGAGCTACCTTGACCTGTCGGTATTGCACGACAACCGCCAGGCGAAAAGCCTGTACGCCAAGCTCGGTTTTCGTAACCTCTCGACCTTCGCGATCAAGCGCAAGAACGGCATCAATCAGCCGCTGTTCCTTGGGCCGGGGCCGGAGGCCGAGTTCAATCCTTATGCGCGGATCATCGTCGAGGAAGCCCATCGGCGCGGCATTGATGTGCAGGTGGATGACGCCGACGCCGGGATGTTTACCCTCAGCCACGGTGGGCGCCGGGTGCGTTGCCGCGAGTCCCTGAGCGACCTGACCAGCGCTATCAGCATGAGCCTGTGTCAGGACAAAAGCCTGACCCACAAGGTGCTGAAAGCCGCCGGTTTGAACCTGCCCTCCCAGCAACTGGCGGGCAACGGCGACGACAACCTGGCGTTTCTCGACGAGCACGAACGGGTGGTGGTCAAGCCGCTGGACGGCGAACAGGGTCAAGGCGTGGCGGTGGATTTGCAGACCATTGAAGAGGTTCAGCAAGCCATCGAAGCGGCGCGCAAGTTTGATTCGCGGGTGTTGCTGGAAAGCTTCCACGAAGGCCTGGACCTGCGGATTGTGGTGATCGGTTTTGAAGTGGTCGCCGCCGCGATTCGGCGGCCGGCGGAAGTGGTCGGTGACGGCCAGCATTCCATCGGTGCGCTGATCGAAGCCCAGAGCCGACGCAGGCAAGCGGCTACCAGCGGCGAAAGCAAGATTCCGCTGGACCACGAAACCCAGCGCACCTTGCAAGCGGCGGGTTACGACTACAACAGCATTCTGCCGGCGGGTGAGCATCTGTTCGTACGGCGCACGGCGAATCTGCATACCGGTGGCGTGCTGGAGGATGTCACCGCGATCCTGCATCCGACCCTGGTGGACGCCGCCGTGCGTGCGGCGCGGGCGCTGGATATCCCGATGGTCGGGCTCGACCTGATGGTGCCGGCGGCCGACCAGCCGGAGTATGTGTTTATCGAAGCCAATGAACGCGCCGGGCTGGCGAATCATGAACCGCAGCCGACGGCGGAGCGGTTTGTGGATTTGTTGTTTCCCCATAGTCAGCCGGCGGTTTAACCCCCTTCATGATCGTTCCCACGCTCTGCGTGGGAATGACTCCTCGGACGCTCCGCGTCCGTCTTGGGACGCAGAGCGTCCCTGGCTGCATTCCCACGCAGAGCGTGGGAACGATCAGTCGTCACCTCATCAGGAGTTTCCATGACCAGCAAAATCCCCGAACCGGACCTCAACTACCTGCAAAAAGTCCTGCTGGAGATGCTCGCCATTCCCAGCCCGACCGGGTTCACCGACACCATCGTGCGTTACGTCGCCGAGCGGCTCGAAGAGCTGGGCATTCCGTTCGAGATGACCCGGCGCGGCACCATTCGCGCCACCCTCAAGGGCAAGAAGAACAGCCCCGATCGCGCGGTGTCCGCGCACTTGGACACCATCGGCGCAGCCGTGCGCGCGATAAAGGACAACGGGCGCCTGACCCTGGCCCCGGTCGGCTGCTGGTCCAGCCGGTTTGCCGAGGGCAGCCGGGTCAGCCTGTTTACCGACAACGGCGTGATCCGTGGCAGCGTATTGCCGTTGATGGCCTCCGGGCATGCGTTCAACACCGCTGTGGATGAGATGCCGATCAGTTGGGATCACGTCGAGTTGCGCCTGGATGCCTACTGCGCCACCCGCGCCGATTGCGATTCCCTGGGGATCAGCGTCGGTGATTTCGTTGCTTTCGACCCGTTGCCGGAGTTCACCGAAAGCGGCCATATCAGCGCTCGTCACCTCGATGACAAGGCCGGGGTGGCCGCGCTGTTGGCGGCGATGAAAGCCATCATCGACAGCGGCGAAGAGCTGATGATCGATTGTCATCCGCTGTTCACCATTACCGAAGAAACCGGCAGTGGCGCGGCGGCCGCGTTGCCGTGGGATGTCAGCGAATTCGTCGGCATCGACATTGCGCCGGTTGCCCCGGGCCAGCATTCCAGCGAACACGCGGTCAGCGTGGCGATGCAGGATTCCGGCGGGCCGTATGACTATCACCTGTCGCGGCATCTGCTGCGGCTGGCCAGTGACAATGAATTGCCGGTGCGCCGCGACTTGTTCCGCTATTACTTCAGCGACGCCCATTCGGCGGTCACCGCCGGGCACGACATCCGCACCGCACTGCTGGCGTTTGGTTGCGACGCGACCCACGGCTATGAACGGACGCACATCGACAGCCTGGCGGCGCTCAGTCGCTTGCTCGGCGCGTATATCCTGAGCCCGCCGGTTTTTGCCAGCGACGCACAGCCGGCCAAGGGTTCACTGGACCGGTTCAGTCATCAGATCGAACATGACACGCAGATGGAAAGCGACACGCGGGTGCCGTCGGTGGATAGTCTGGTTGGGCAGCGCAACGACAGCTAAGTCCTGCGGTGTTTGAACAAACGCCTTCGCGGGCAAGCCTTGCTCCTACAGGTCTTGTGTTGACCTCGATATCCGGGCACGACACAAAACCTGTAGGAGCAAGGCTTGCCCGCGATGGCGTCAGATCAGGCAATGAAGAGCTCAGGCTAGCCGCAAAACCTCATTCGCCGTAGCATCGCGCCATTGTTTTAGCCGAGGTGCCTATGCTGATCCCTTACGACCAACTTGAAGTCGACACCCTGACCCGCCTGATCGAGGATTTCGTGACCCGCGACGGCACCGATAATGGCGACGACACGCCGCTGGAAACCCGCGTATTGCGCGTTCGCCAGGCACTGACCAAGGGCCAGGCCCTGATCGTTTTCGACCCGGACAGCGAGCAATGCCAGTTGATGCTCAAGCACGACGTGCCCAAGCATCTGTTCGACTGATCGCCTAGCGTCCTTTGCTTTTCGCCCGTTTGATCTGGATGCGTTCGTAGACTTCGGCCCGATGCACATTGACGTCTTGGGGGGCTTCGACGCCGAAGCGCACGCTGCCGCCGTTGACCGCCAGAATGCGTACGGAAATGTTGTCACCGATGGAAATCAACTCGCCTACAACGCGACTGAGTACAAGCATGGCATTCGTCCTTCAGAGTTACCGGACCCTGAAGATGCCCCGCGCGTACTTGGGCTTCAATGCGTTGCGGGCAAATCAGTCCTGCCCTACAGCCCAGGACGTCGCAACCCTCAGACAACTCCTACAAACACCGTGAAATGAAGGACCGATCCTTCAGGACGCGGAGAAACGTGGGCCGAAAAGGATGACAGACGCGCCAATCACGCACAGCGCCACGCCGATCCAGTCCGAGCCCAGCGGACGAATCCGCTCGACCACCGCCAGCCAGCCAATCGACGCAATGATGTAGATGCCACCGTAGGCGGCATAGGCGCGGCCGGCGTACGTGGCTTCGACCCGGGTCAGCAGCAAGGCGAACAGGGTCAGGCTCAGCAGCGCCGGGATGACCCACAGGGCACTTTTGCCCTGGCGCAACCACATCCAGAAGGCGAAGCAACCGGCGATTTCGAACAGTGCGGCGAGAAAAAACCACAGGTAATTGAGCATGCAGGCGTCTCGTTTGGATGACCGATGGCGGCCACCCTAACGACGCGGGTGCCAGCGGGCAAGATCAGCCGGCGGTTTGTTTGGCCTTGGCGCGCATTTTGTCGGCCATGACGGTCATATCGTTGTAGAGCAGTTGCGGGTTTTTCTGCTTGAGCGCCCACGCCATGCGTCCCTGTTCGTGGGGCAGGATCATGAATTCGCCGGCGGCCACTTGCGTGTAGATGTAGTCGGCAATGTCGGTGGCGGTGATCGGTGAGCTTTCCAGCAACTTGCCGACCTGGGCTTTCATGGCCGGGGTCGGGCCACGGAAGGAATCCAGCAAGTTGGTCTGGAAGAACGACGGGCAGACCACGTGGACCCCGACTTCCTGCTGGGCCAATTCGATCAGCAAGCTTTCAGAGAGCGCCACCACACCGGCCTTGGCCACGTTGTAATTGCTCATGGCCGGCCCCTGCATCAGCGCGGCCATCGACGCGATGTTGATGATCTTGCCTTTGCTCTTTTCCAACAACGGCAGGAAGGCCTTGCAGCCTTTGACTACGCCCATCAGGTTGATCGCGATCTGCCAGTCCCAGTCTTCCAGGGACAGCTCACTGAAGAATCCACCTGAGGCGACCCCGGCATTGTTGACGATGACATCGATGCCACCGAGCCGCTCTTCGCAAGCCTGGGCAAACGCCGTCAGCTGGCTGTAATCACGCACATCGCAACGCTGGATAAAACCGTCGCCGCCGGCTTCGCGAACCCGTTTCAACGTTTCTTGCAAGCCGGGCTCGCTGACATCCGACAAGGCCAGTTGCCAGCCTTCGCGGGCCCAACGCAGCGCGATTTCGCGACCCAGGCCTGAGCCTGCGCCAGTGATCATCATGCGATTTTGCATAGCAAACAGCCTTGTTGTTCTGGGGAAGATGCGCCGAGTGTAGCGAAGGATATTGCCCGACCCACGCTCCATCAGATTGCTGAATGGTCTGCGCAAACCGGGGCATGGCGTGAAACCGAGTCGCGGCCTTCGCGGGCAAGCCTTGCTCCTACAAGAAGAGCGCCGCGTTCCCCGTAGGAGCAAGGCTTGCCCGCGAAAAACGATGACACGGTTTAACTGACCAACTAACAACAAAACGCAAAAAAGAAATAAACCTTCTTTCCAAAAAACATTAAAAAACTTTGAATTTTCTTTCAGTTGCACAAGTCGGAGTTGTTAAGCAGTTCGGATTTATCGCATTCCGGCTGATAGTTAAAACGTTAGGTCATTCAGAACACTTCCAACAAGGAAATAGACATGGGCACAATTCTTATCGTTATCCTGATCCTGCTGCTGGTCGGTGGTTTGCCAGTCTTCCCGCACTCAAGAAGTTGGGGTTATGGGCCATCGGGTATCCTCGGCGTCGTGTTGGTAGTGCTGTTGATTCTGCTCTTGCTCGGCAAGATATAAAGATTTAACCCGACCAAAAAAAGAGGCCCTTGAAAAAGGGCCTCTTTTTTATTGCGTCAAACGTTAGTCCGGCTTGCCGTTCACCACGCCGGCGGTGTTATCCAGCAGGCTCTTGGTCGCGGTTTGCAGGAACGACTCAAGTTTCTGCTTGAGTGCCGCTTCGTCAGCCGACTCTGGAATCACCACCCCTTTCGGGTTAGCGCCCAATTCGTACTGATACAGCTTCGGCGGCATCTCTTTTGGCAGCACCAGCACACGGTCGGCGGTCAGCAATGCGACGGTCTGATCGCTGCCCGAAGGCTTGATCACGCCGAAACCTTTATCGCCTTCCGGCAGGTTCAGCAGGTCGCGGCCCCAGCACTGGTGAATTACATCGCCACCGACGCGGCCCATGATGGTCGGCACGATGTCGATCTGAGTGCCCACGGTGTGGTCACGCTGACCGAATTTTTCCTGGATGCCCGGCGCGATCATCAGCATCGGCACGTTGAAGCGGCCCAGGTCCATTTCAGTGATTTGCTGCTCGTCGCCGAAACCATGGTCGCCCACCACCACGAACAGGGTTTCATTGAAGTAAGGCTCTTTACGCGCCTTCTCGAAGAACTGACCCAGCGCCCAGTCGGAGTAGCGCATGGCGGTCAAGTGTTCGTTCAGGCTGCCGCGATCGGTCACGCGTTCGACCGGCAAGGGTGTCGGCAAGGCGTACGGCGTGTGGTTGGACAGGGTTTGCAGCAAGGCATAGAACGGTTTTTTGTCCTTGCCATCGCGTGCCTTCAGTTCTTCCAGGCCACGGTTGAACATGTCCTGGTCGGACACGCCCCAGGTCGGGTCGGAGAACACCGGGTTGACGAAGTCATTACGCCCGATGAAGTTGGTCATGCCCTGGTTGCTGAAGAAGCCCGACTGGTTGTCCCAGGCGAAGTCGCCGTTGTAGACGTACACATCGTCATAGTTACGGGTACTGAGCAGTTGCGGCAGGCCGGACAGTTTGTGGCTGCCTTCCGGGGTCTGCATCAGGTATTCGAAACCCGGCAGGTTCGGGAAGCAGGCCATGGTGGCGAACATGCCCTGGTGGGTATGGGTGCCGTTGGAGAAAAAGCGATCGAACAACAGGCCTTCTTTCGACAACTTGTCGAAGGCGGGCGTGATGTTGCCCGGACGACCCAGGGCGCCCACCGAGTGACCGGCGAAGCTTTCCATCAGGATGACCACGACGTTCTTGATCGGCAGGGTCTTGTTGGCGTCCGGCGTGTAGTTGCGGCGCACTGCCGCGATGTCGGCATCGACCAGTTTGTCACTCGGCGTCAGCAACATGTCGCGCACGGTCTGCTGGGCCAGAGGCTGTGGCAGCGTGGCTTTCCAGATGTTGTCGCGCTCTTCGGACATCCGCGCCTTGCCGGCGGCAATCAGCGACAGCGTGCCGTTGAGGCCCAACTGGTTGGCGAAGTTGGAGTCGGTGGTGTAGACGTCACCCCAACGCAGGGGCGGGCCTTGACGCAGGGTGCCACGGGCGGCGACCACGCACACCAGCAGGCACACCACGAACACCGCGATGCGCGCATACCACGGGGCGATCTGGCGCGTGCCGATGCTGCCACCGCTGAACGGGCCGCGAGGACGGGTGGCGCGGTCGGCGCCCTTGAATGCCAGGGTCAGGATCAAGGTGCCCACGGCCCAGGCCAGCAGATAGCGAACCACCGGGAAACCGTACCAGAGCATGCTCATCACGGTTTTCGGGTCTTCCTTCACATACTGGAAGACCAGGCCGTTGAGGCGCTGGTGGAATTCACGGTAGAAGTCCATCTCCATCAGGCCGAGGAACAGCGCGATGCTTGAAGCAATGGTCAGCCAGAGGCGGAAGAACCCGCGGGCCGCCATGGCCCGGGCGCTGAACAAGGCCAGCAGCAACGGAATAATGAGGTAGACCACCAGGCGCAGGTCGAAACGCAGGCCGTTGGCGAACGCTTCGAGGAAAGTCGAAGCCGGTGTGTCGAGGATCATCGCGCGGTTGTAAACCAGCAGCGCAACGCGCAGCAGGCTGAACATGACCATCATGACCAGGGCACACAGTAGCGTGTAGGCCAGATGCGATTTGACGGTCGGTTGCAGCAGGCGACTAGAAGCTCGCTGCTGATTCAGGGCGTCCGGGTTTGCCATGTCGTTTTAGGACCCATTGGAAGTTGAAGTTGCAAAAATACAGCTGCGCCCTGCCCTCTGTTGGCCACTACTTGGCCCCGGGGCTTGCGCGGAGCGCAAATGTTGCACGATCACTCGCGGCATTGCCATTGATTACTGTCCGCAATGTTGGCGCGGGCGAATTGTCTTGGACACTTTGTGAAAATTTCGTACAACGCATATCCGGAAACACAATAAAGCCGCTGTATTCCCCCCAACGAAAAACGCCCCGAACCAGTCGGGGCGTTATCGAAAGAGCGGCGCGGTTACTTCTCGGCGCGTTCTTTCAGGGCTTTCAGGGTGTTGAACGGTGCGTCGACCACGAACTTGTTGGCCACCATCGACGGCACGCTGCCACCCGGCTCAGTGTGCACCTGGTAGGTCACTTCGACCTGGTCACCCTTGGGTACGAACTTCCAGAAGCCGTCGACTTTGGCGACCCGGACGAAGCCTTTTTCCTCAGGAATGTATTTCGGTACGCCTTCGAGTTTGCGGGTCAGGCTGCCGTCGGCGCCTTCGACCGTGGTGACGTGCAGTACCGAATCACGCGGAGTGACGGGCCAAGGGGTGTTGAACTGAGTGTAGGTCCAGCTCTGATCGCCTTCGTGTTTGAGCAGCTTCTGGGCTTTGCACTCATGAATCCACGAGCAGGCGCCCGCCACGTCTTCCTGCAACGCGCGCAACTTGGCGATGGTCGTCTTCATCAGGGTGACGCCCTGGTAGGCCTTGTAATCGGAACCCGCCACTTCACTCAGGGACACCTTGATGCCGTCTTCGTTTTTGGCGACTTTCCAGTCTTCAGCGTGAGCGGCCGTGGTGGCCAGCACAACCGTCAAACCACACAGCACAGCCATACGATGCAGCGAACCCATAGTCTTATTCCTTATTGTTGAAGTTCCATTCTTGAACACATCACGCCGCCGTCATTTGCTCCCACCAGCCAAGCAGCCGGATGGCTTCTTCACTGCTGTTTCCGCAGACCTCGGCATCGGCTTCGAACGCCGAGCAGACAGCCGGACGTTCGGCCTGGCCGAAAATATTGCACAGGTTTTCGACAGACAGTTGCACGCAACGTTCTCCGGCAGGTTTGCCTTGCGGCATGCCGGGAATCGGTGAACTGATGGAAGGGGCAATACAGCAGGCGCCACAGCCTTCACGGCATTTCATGACGACAAACACCTCGCGACGGGCAATGTGTAAAAGGGACGTGGCACAGAGTACCCGCTAAAACGACTGTTTAAAATTACCTGGCCCGCAGTTTTTGTGCTCAAGCGAACGTGACCGACCAGTCTCCGACGAAGTGTCTGGCCCGCGGCTCACCGATGGGAATAATTTAACGCTTGAACTCGAATTCCAGCGCCGCGCCTTCAACATCACGACGCTCTTCGTTGCGCAGTTGCAGCTGCATTTCGTTGCTCAGCAGACGGCCGTTGAGTTGGAAGTCACTGGTCTTGTCACCGAACATTTGTGGCAATACCCCATCGTGTTTGGGCAATGGCACAGTCCCTTTGGGCTTGAGCTCTTCGACCATTTGCTTGGGCAAGCTCAAGTCGAGCGTGGCCGGTGGCAGTTGAGTGGTCTTGACCACTTCACTGGCCGATTTGGATTTGGAGGCAATGGGGGGACGTTTTTTGATCGGTGCGGCCTTCTTTTTAGCAGGCGTCGCTTTTTTGGTCACAACCGGTTTCTTCGGAGTTACCTGGGCACTACTGGCAGCCGGTTTACCCTGGGCGGCAGCGGCCATGACACCGACCGGAAACGCAGTCACCAACAGGCAGATCGACAGCCAGGCAGCAGAAAAAATCGTTTTCATGGACCCAACGGCACTAACGGCAGAGGGCCATATGCTCGCCTGTTGGGAGCGACATGACAAGCACGGGCAGCAGATGACCTGCCCGTGGGGTCAAAAACCGTTGGCCGTCTCCTGGCAGAGCTGGGTCGCCAGCATGCCCAGCGTCATCAATGCCCGCTCGGCTTCACGGTTCCAGGGCGTGCCACAGTTCAGCCGAATGCAGTGATTGAACTGCTCGGTGTTACTGAAGATCAGGCCCGGGGCGATGCTGATGCCTTGCTGCAAGGCTCGCACATGCAATTCCTGAGTGTTGACCCGCCCCGGCAGACTGACCCACAGAATAAAGCCACCGGTTGGCCGGCTCATCTGCGTGCCTTCGGGGAAATACTGTTGCACCGCCAACTGGAAGGCGCTGAGGTTTTTGCGGTACTCCTGACGGATGAAACGTAAATGCCGGTCGTAGCCGCCGTTTTCCAGGTACGCCGCGATGCCCATCTGCGTGACGCTACACGCCGAATGGGTGCTGAACGTTTGCAGACGCTGGATTTCCTGCTGGTATTTACCGGCGATCATCCAGCCGATCCGCACGCCCGGCGACAGGGTCTTGGAGAAACTCGAGCAATAGATCACCCGGTCGAGCCGGTCGTAGGCCTTGAGCGCTTTGGTCCGACCCTGCTCGAACATCAGCTCACCGTAGATATCGTCTTCGACGATCTGGATGTCGAAATCCGAGGCCAGGCGCAGTAGTTGTTTCTGGCGCTCTTCGGGCATGGTGCCGCCCAATGGATTGCTCAGGCGGGTGGTCAGCACCAGCGCCTTGATCGACCATTGGTTGGCGGCCAGTTGCAGCGCTTCGAGGCTCATGCCGGTGGCGGGATCGCTGGGGATCTCGATGACTTTGAGGCCGAGCAGGTCGGCCAGTTGCAGCAGCCCATAATAGGTCGGCGACTCGGCGGCGATCAGGTCTCCCGGCCGGGTCAATACGCGAAGCGACATCTGCAAGGCATCGACGCAACCGTGGGTAATCACCACTTCGGACGGATCGACCACCACGCCGGCATCGCGCATGCGAATCGCCACCTGACGGCGCAACGGTTCAAAACCCGGGCTGAACATGTAGCTGAAGGCCCGTGGGCTATGGAAGCGAGTGACCTTGGCCAATTGCTGATGCAGCGCCCGCACCGGCAAATAGTCGACGCTCGGCACCGCCGCACCCAGCGGAAACACGCCTTCGCGGCGGGATTCCACCAGCACTTGCTGGATGATGCTGCTGCGGGTGACCAGGCCGGGCCGTTCGACCCGGGCAATGTCCGGGGTCGGCGCGGTCAGGGCGGGAGTCTGGTGCACGTAGTAACCGGACTGCGGCCGGGCGCGAATCAGGCCCTGGTCCTCAAGGTTGGCGTACGCCTGCAACACCGTCGCATGGCTGACGTTGAGCTGCGAGCTCATCTTGCGCACCGAAGGCACGCGCTCCCCCGGTTGATAGACACCACGACGGATGTCCTCGGCCAGTTGCTGAGCAATACGTTGGTAGAGCAAGAGATTGGTCATGACGCAGCACTCGATTTCACGGGCATTTTATTCTTGTGTGAAACAATACCGGAACAGTTTAGAAGTGTACGGGGACAGTTGCCACAATAGTCGACCGTACAGTGCAGTGTCAGCAAAATCTGTACTGCTTTGTGAAGCGATTGGCAGGCGTAAAAAAACCCGGCGCTGACGGGCAGGCCGGGTTTTCCAGAGACGCTGCCCTATCGGGCGGCGCCGAGCTGGCCTTTTTCGTCGGAGAACACAATTTCCACTCGACGGTTCTGTGCGCGACCACGCTCAGTGGCGTTGACGTCCACCGGGTATTCATCGCCATAGCCTTCGACCTGGATGCGTTTGTCTTCGATACCCAGGTCCATCAACACGTCGGCCACCGATTGCGCGCGGTCGCGGGACAGTTTGAGGTTGTCCTGCTTGCCGCCGGTGCTGTCGGTGTAGCCCTCGATCCGCACCACGCGTTTCGGGTTGAGTTGCAGGAACTGCACAATTTTCAGCACGACACGGTTCGCCGAGTTCTTCAACTCCGCCTCACCGGTATCGAACAGTACGTCGCCCAGGGTCATCACCAGTCCGCGATCGGTCTGGGTGGTGGCCAGTGCAACGATCTGCTCTTCAAGCCACTTGCCCTGTTGTTGCACGCTGAGCAACTTGGACTCGCGCAGGGCCAGTTGCAGGCGCTGGCGCTCCAGTTCGAGCTTGGCCGCCTGCTCCTCGTTGAGCACCTGATTGGTGTGTTCCCGGGCAATTTCGCTGTAGCGCTGGCTCAGGTACGCGTAATGCACCACATCCGAGCCGCTGCCCCAGTAGCTGGACAAACGATCGGCCCGGGCCAGGGACTCACCGGCGCGGATCACATCCTTCGGCGCAATGCGCAGCACGTTGGAATCTTCCTTGACCTTCTGGAAGTCGGCGCTGGCTTCTTGCAGCGCCGACTCACTGTGCTGGCCGGCGCAGCCATACAGGCTGACGCAGCCTGCGAGGAGCAAACCGCCGAGTGCTTTGGTCTTGAGGCTCATTGGGCATCTCCCAGTTGCTTGCGCAGGCGAGTGATGCGGGTATTGAGTACGTTCAACTGCTCCTGGCTCTTGAGGGTCAGGACCCGGGCTTCGGCCAGACGCGCATCCAGTTCAGCCTGTTCGGCGCGCATGCGGGCGTGCTTGTAGGACTGGTCGGTCATGTCACCTTGGGCGCGGGAGAATTTGTCTTCTGCCAGCTTCAGCTCAGGCACTTCGTCAGCGGTGGCGCCAACGGCCTTGGCTTGGACGAGGGCCTGCTCGGTCAGGCGTATTTGTTCATTCGGCGCAGGATCGGCTGCACAACCCGCCAGAGCCAGAACGGCCAGGGCAGCGAAAAGAGGTCGAATACTCACTAAAAATCCCTACTGTTTTGGGGTACTGGCGGGGTGTTGCTGCAGTTGCTGCTGGGCTTTCCAGCGCTCGATGTTGCGTTGCAGCACGGCTTCCGTCAGTCCGGACGCGGGCAATTCTGTCATCTTTTTGGCCAGCTGTCCGCGCAACCACGGATCGTTGCAGGCGGAGTTATGGGAAACCGCGAGGAACAGGCCGGGTCTGTCGACCGGTTGCGGATAGGCTTGCAGGTCGTTGCCCATGCCCAATGCCTGCGCGGCCGCCATGCCCGAGTAGCGCCCGGCGAGTACATATTCCACCTCGCCCAGCAGCAATTTCTGAAAGGCCTGGGTCAGGTTTGGTGTACGGCTGAGGGTCAATTGCTGCTCGGCGAAAGTGCCAAATTCCCGGGTCATTCGAGACTTTTCCGACACAGCGCCGGTGTGCCCGTGCAGGTCTTTGGCTTCGCTGTAGGGCAGCGTCGAGTCTTTACGGGTCCAGACCAGATAGTCGTTTTCCAGCAACGGCGGATGGATGTAATCCAGGGTTTCCAGCTCGCTGAGCGTCAACGGCGCGTCCGCCAGCATGTCCATGCGCCCGCTGCGCACTTCATCCAGGGCCTGGGCACGTTTGCCGGCGTAAAGCATCTCGATCTTGATACCCAGCTCCCCCGCCACGTGCTGCAACAAATCGGCACTGGCGCCGATCAGGTGCTTGGGGTTCTGCGGGTCTTGCCACAGGTACGGCGGTGCATCCGGGCTGCCGGTGACCACCAGGCGCTCGCATTTGCCAGCGGCGCTCGCGAGCCCTGGCAACAGCGTCAGCCCCAGCAGCAATGACCAGCCACCTACGCGGCGCAAATCCATGGCAACACTCTCCCATTCAAATCCGGAACAAAAAAAAGCCCGACCAAAAGGTCGGGCTCTTTATAAGTCAGGCCGCTGGATTAGACCAGCTTCTCGAACTCAGGGATTGCTTCGAACAGGTCTGCCACCAGGCCATAATCGGCCACCTGGAAGATCGGCGCTTCTTCGTCCTTGTTGATCGCAACGATCACTTTGGAGTCTTTCATGCCAGCCAGGTGCTGGATCGCGCCGGAGATACCGACGGCGATGTACAGCTGTGGAGCAACGATCTTGCCGGTCTGACCGACCTGCATGTCGTTGGGTACGAAACCTGCGTCGACCGCGGCACGGGAAGCACCGACGGCAGCGCCCAGCTTGTCGGCCAGGGCGTACAGGTGTTTGAAGTTGTCGCCGTTCTGCATGCCGCGACCGCCGGAAACGACGATCTTGGCAGCGGTCAGTTCCGGACGATCGGACTTGGCCAGTTCTTCGCCAACGAAGCTCGAAGTACCAGCGTCGTGGGCAGCGGCAACCGCTTCCACAGCAGCCGAACCACCTTCAGCGGCAACCGGGTCGAAACCGGTGGCGCGCACGGTGATCACTTTGACCGCAGCATTCGATTGAACGGTAGCGATGGCGTTACCGGCGTAGATCGGACGCTTGAAGGTGTCAGCGCTTTCAACCGAGATGATCTCGGAGATCTGGTCAACGTCCAGCTGCGCAGCAACGCGCGGCAGGATGTTTTTGCCGTTGGACGTCGCGGCAGCCAGGATGTGGCTGTAGCTTTTACCCAACTCTGCAACCAGAGGAGCAACGTTTTCCGGCAGTTGGTGAGCGTAGGCGGCGTTGTCGGCCACCAGCACTTTCGCCACGCCGGCGATTTTCGCAGCGGCTTCAGCCACGGCGCCAGCGCCCTGACCTGCAACCAGCACGTGGATGTCGCCGCCGATTTTGACAGCAGCAGCCACGGTGTTCAGCGTGGCCGGGGCCAGCACTTTGTTGTCGTGTTCAGCAATAACCAAGATAGTCATTTAGATTACCTTCGCTTCGTTTTTCAGTTTCTCGACCAGTTCAGCCACCGACTTGACCTTGATACCCGCGCTGCGTGCAGCCGGCGCTTCGACTTTCACGGTCTTGTTGGTGGAGGCGGTGGATACGCCCAAAGCGTCCGGAGTCAGCACTTCGAGAGGCTTCTTCTTGGCTTTCATGATGTTTGGCAGGGACGCGTAACGCGGCTCGTTCAAACGCAGGTCGGTGGTGACGATGGCCGGCAGTTTCAGGGAAACCGTCTGCGCGCCGCCGTCGATTTCGCGGGTCACGGCAACGGTGTCGCCAGTGACTTCGACTTTCGAAGCGAAGGTGCCCTGACCGTAGCCGCTCAATGCAGCGAGCATCTGGCCAGTCTGGTTGTTGTCGCTGTCGATAGCTTGTTTGCCAAGGATCACCAGCTGAGGCTGTTCCTTGTCGACGACAGCCTTCAACAGTTTGGCAACGGCCAGGGAAGTCAGATCTTCAGCGGATTCGACGAGGATGGCGCGGTCGGCACCCAGAGCCAGCGCGGTGCGCAGTTGCTCTTGAGCGGTGGACGGGCCGATCGAGACGACGACGATTTCAGTCGCAACACCTTTCTCTTTCAGGCGTACGGCTTCTTCCACTGCGATCTCGCAGAATGGGTTCATCGACATCTTCACGTTAGCGAGGTCGACGCCGGAATTGTCCGCCTTGACGCGAACCTTGACGTTGTAATCCACAACGCGTTTGACAGCTACAAGAACCTTCATGGATTCCTCGTTACTCTCCGGTGAAAAGAAAGTCGCCTAGGCGAACCTGGCGGTTGATGCTCGTGGGCGCAAGGGCACCTCTAAAAACGCTGGCATCTGAACGGGGTGACACGGCTCGCGTTGCTGATGACCGTTCGTCAGTGGTGACCGATGAGTCATTCATTACCGCGGCGTGTAAACTGCGCGCCGAATCCTCGCTACGCATCACCTTGTACTGCCATCGCCCTGTCTTTAGAGGTGCTCTTGAAACCAACAGTCAGCCTACGGCGAGCGCAAAACCGCCCGTATCTTGACCGGAACACCTATTCCGGTCAATACGGCAAAATGGCCAGTCATAAGCCGCGTGACTTGGATTTCTCTGGCTTTGAGCCAATTCAAACAAACGTTTGTATTGGACGCTAGGAGTGGTGTAGATATAATGCGCCACCCAGAGAGAAAGGTGGTTCATCGATTGTCCTCTTCCGGCCTTGCGCCGGGATTCATGGATGCGACACCAAACCTCCAATATTAGAAAAAAAACTGTTGAGCCTTGAGTAGGAGATAACCTGTGGAACGCGAATACATGGAATTCGACGTGGTCATCGTCGGTGCCGGCCCCGCTGGTCTTTCCGCCGCCTGCCGCTTGAAGCAGAAGGCCGCCGAAGCCGGTAAGGAAATCAGCGTCTGCGTGGTCGAAAAAGGCTCCGAAGTCGGTGCTCACATCCTGTCTGGTGCCGTGTTTGAACCACGCGCCCTGAACGAACTGTTCCCGGACTGGAAAGAACTCGGCGCCCCGCTGAACACGCCGGTCACCCGCGATGACATCTTCGTTCTCAAGAACGCTGAAAGCGCGCAGAAAATCCCCGACCTCTTTGTGCCCAAGACCATGCACAACGAAGGCAACTACATCATCTCCCTGGGCAACCTGTGCCGCTGGCTCGCCCAGCAGGCCGAGAACCTGGGCGTGGAAATCTACCCGGGCTTCGCCGCCCAGGAAGCGCTGTTCGACGAGAACGGCGTGGTACGCGGGATCATCACCGGCGATCTGGGCGTTGACCGCGAAGGCCATCCGAAAGAAGGCCTGTACACCCCAGGCATGGAGCTGCGTGGCAAGTACACGCTGTTCGCCGAAGGTTGCCGTGGCCACATCGGCAAGCAACTGATCAAGCGCTTCAACCTCGACAGCGATGCCGACGCCCAGCACTACGGCATCGGCCTGAAAGAAATCTGGGAAATCGACCCGGCCAAGCATCAGCCAGGCCTGGTGGTCCACACCGCCGGTTGGCCGCTGGACATCATGGGCACCGAGAACACCGGTGGCTCGTTCCTCTATCACCTGGAAAACAACCAGGTCGTAGTCGGTCTGATCGTCGATCTGTCCTACAGCAACACTTACCTGTCGCCGTTCGACGAGTTCCAGCGCCTCAAGCATCACCCGGTGCTCAAGCAGTACCTGGAAGGCGGCAAGCGCATCAGCTACGGCGCTCGGGCGATCTGCAAGGGTGGCCTGAACTCGCTGCCGAAAATGGTGTTCAAGGGCGGCGCGCTGATCGGTTGCGACCTCGGCACCCTGAACTTCGCCAAGATCAAAGGCAGCCACACAGCGATGAAGTCCGGCATGCTCGCCGCAGAATCCGTAGCCGAGGCGTTGTTCGCCGAGAAGGACGGCACCGAAGAGCTGACCACTTACGTCGAAGCGTTCAAGAAGAGCTGGCTCTACGACGAACTGTTCGCCAGCCGCAACTTCGGCCCGGCGATTCACAAGTTCGGCGCCATCGTCGGCGGCGGTTTCAACTGGCTGGACCAGAACATCTTCGGCGGCAAACTGCCGTTCACCCTGCACGACACCAAGCCGGATTACGCGTGCCTGAAGCTCGCGGCGGACTGCAAGAAGATCGACTACCCGAAACCCGACGGCAAGCTCAGCTTCGACAAACTCAGCTCGGTGTTCATCTCCGGTACCAACCACGAAGAAGAACAGCCGTGCCACCTGAAGCTGACCGACCCGAGCATCCCGATCAGCAAGAACCTGCCGCTGTACGATGAGCCTGCCCAGCGCTACTGCCCGGCCGGCGTGTACGAAGTGGTGACCAAGGAAGACGGCGAGAAGCGCTTCCAGATCAACGCCCAGAACTGCGTTCACTGCAAGACCTGCGACATCAAGGACCCTGCACAGAACATCACCTGGGTGGCGCCGGAAGGCTCCGGCGGCCCGACTTACCCGAACATGTAAGCCGCACGCCTGAACATCGAGGCTCCCGAATGGGGGCCTTTTTGTTGCCTACGATTCAGGAATCACCACAACCCAAATGTAGGAGCAAAGCTTGCTCGCGATAGCGGTATGCCAGGCAACGACAATGCCGAATGACAGACCGCTATCGCGAGCAAGCTTTGCTCCTACAAAAGATTGTCGGTGTTTCAGGCAGCGCGCTCATCCCCCGGATTACGCTCAAAGTAGCGCTTGTACTCACGACTGAACTGCGACGTGCTCTGATACCCCACCCGATGCGCCACCTGCGCCACGCCCAACCCTTCAGCCAGCAACAACTGCTGCGCCTTGAGCAAGCGCAAACGCTTCAGATACTGCACCGGCGACAACAACGTGCTGCGCTTGAAATGCTCATGAAAGGTCGACGCGCTCATGTTCGCGCAACTGGCCAGCGTCTCGACATTCAACGGCTCGGTGAAATGCCCGTGTAAATGGTTGAGCGACGCGGCAATCCGCGCGAACTGCCCTTGCTGTTCCACCAACGCCCGCAACACATCGGCCTGGGGACCGCGCAAGGCCACGAACAATAATTCACGCACCCGCGCCTGGCCCATGATCTGGCATTCCAGCGGATCGTGCAGGCAGCGCAGCAGCCGCTCCACGCAACCGCGCATGCCGTCATCGAGCACTGTCGAGGTCATGGATTCCAGCGTCTGCGCCGCAATACTGCGCCCCGACACCAGCCCCATGGCCAGCACCAATTCACCAAGCAGGATCCGGTCGATGGCGATGGAAATCCCCAGCATCGGCCCCTCCGGCGCGGCAAAGGTTTCGCACTCGAACGGCACCGGCAACGCCTGGATCAGATAATGCCCGGCGCCATATTCCAGGGTTCGCGGCCCCAGGTACGCGCAATTTGCTGCCCTGGACAATGATCACCAGGCTCGGCTCATAGATCTGCGGACCACGGGCCACATCGCAACTGGCGCGCAACACCTGCACACCCGGCAACGCCGTGGGGGCGAAACCGTCGCGGGTGGTCAGCGGCTGGAGCAGTGAAACCAGCGTGGCATTGGCATCTAAATGACGAGTCAACAACATGGGGAAAACTTCATGGAAATCGGGATGAAAGCATCATCGCAGGTCTGGTGGCCAATGCGACCGATCCGAGGCGCATGCCGGAGGATTAGGCATGACACCCGGAGGAATCGCCATGGCCGACACCCGGTTCGGTCCCCAGAATGGCCCACCTCACCTGTCACTGCTTTTGCGAGGTTTCTCATGTACACCGCTATCGGATACGCCGCCCAGTCGGCCACCACTCCCCTCGCCCCTGTGAAATTCGAACGCCGCAGCCCGCGGGCCGACGACGTTGCGATCGACATTCTGTACTGCGGCGTCTGCCATTCCGACATCCATCAGGCCCGCAACGAGTGGGGCATTGCCGTTTACCCGCTGATGCCCGGCCATGAGATCGTCGGCAAAGTTACTGCCATCGGTGCGAACGTGACCAAGCACAAAGTCGGCGATCTGGTCGGCGTCGGCTGCATGGTCGATTCCTGCCGCAGCTGCGAAGCCTGCCAGGCCAACCTCGAGCAATACTGCCTCGAAGGTCCGACCATGACCTACGCCACCCCGGACCGGGTCGATGGCAGCAACACCATGGGCGGTTACTCCGACAGCATCGTGGTCAGCGAGCACTTCGTGGTGCGCATCCCGGAAAAACTCGACCTGGCCAGCGCCGCGCCGATCCTCTGCGCCGGCATCACCACCTACTCGCCGCTCAAGCACTACGGTGTTAAGGCTGGCGACAAGGTCGGGATCCTCGGCATGGGCGGCCTCGGCCACATGGGCATCAAATTCGCCAAGGCCATGGGCGCGGAAGTGACGTTGTTCACCCGCTCGGCGAGCAAGGCTGAAGAAGCGCGGCGCCAGGGCGCGGACCACGTGATCGTGTCCACCGATGCCGAACAGATGAAGGCCGCCGCCGGGCATTTCGACTTCCTGCTGGACACCATTCCGGTGCAGCACGACCTCAACCCCTACCTCGACACCCTGCGCTTCGACGGCGTGCATATTCTGGTGGGTTTGATCGAGCCGGTTGATCCACCGGTCCACGCCGGCAAACTGGTGATGAGCCGCCGCGTGCTGGCCGGTTCGCTGATCGGTGGCGTTGCCGAAACCCAGGAAGTGCTGGATTTCTGCGCCGAGCACAACATCACCTGCGACATCGAAATGCTCGACATCCATCAGATCAACGAAGCGTTCACCCGCATGATTGCCGGTGACGTGAAGTACCGCTTCGTGATCGACATGGCGACGCTGAAGGTCTGATCAGACCTTAGCGCCGAGTTCGGCAGAGAGCCGGGCCGTGACCCCTTTGATCAGGGGGATCAGCTCGGCCATTTTTTCCAGTGGCATATACGGCACGGTGCTGGCGATGCTGATACCGGCGACGATGCGCCTGCTGGCATCTCGAATCGGCGCCGCGACACAACGGATCGACGGTTCGTTATCTTCCAGATCAAACGCGTACCCCCCCGCCACATACTCGACCATGCGCTGCTGAAACTGCTCCCAGGACTGCTCCGGGTGCTGCGGCCAGAACTGACTTTTCCCACCGGCCGGCAGGCTCACTTCGTACAGCCGCTTCCAGTCTTCCTGGGTGTCATCGAGCATCAGCGCCTTGCCGATCCCGGTGCGCGCCAACGGCATGCGATGGCCGACCCGCGAACGCATTTCCGGGCCATTGCGCCCCGGATTCTTGTGCAGGTACAGCACCTCGTCGCCCTCACGAATAGCCAGGTGAATGGTGTCGCCGGTCAGCGCCGACAACTCATCCAGATATGGCCCGGCCAGGGTCACCAGTGGCAACTCTTCCCGCGCCTGGAACCCCAACTCGATCAACTTCGGCCCCAGCAAATAGCCGACTTGCGGCACCACCCGCAGGTAACGCTCGTCCACTAGGCAACTGGCCAGTCGATGGGTGGTGCTGCGCGTGGTGCCGATCAGCCGGGCGATTTCCTTGAGATCCCGGGCGCCACTGGCCACGGCCTGAACCACACCCAGGCCGCGAAGCAGTGTCTGGGTGCCGGTCGGCGCGGCGTCCTTGGCGATTTTTGGGGCGTCTTCCTGCATATCTAGCCTTTACCGTTGAGCGAGGGAACGGGCGGCATTATGGTCGCCCGACGGCTGCCACTACAACTCGATACGCTCGACCTTGCCCACCAGCAGCACGTAGGACAATGCACCGATCAGCGCCAGCACCGCGATGTAAGTAATGGCCGGGGCAAACGAATCGCCGGTAGCGAGGAAACCGATGACGATCGGTGTGGTAATCGCCGACAGGTTGCCGATGAAATTGAACACCCCGCCGGTCAACCCGAGCAACCGTGCCGGGGCCAACGTTGACACCAGCGACCAGGTGATCGAGGCGAGCCCGTTACCGAAGAACGCCAACGCGAGGAAGGCGATCACCAGCGGCGTCGACTCGACGAAGTTGGCGCCGATGATCGAGGTGGAAATCAGCAGGCCTCCAATGATCGGCAGCTTGCGCGCGAAGCCAACGGTGTAGCCGCGACGGATCAGGAAATCGGAAAAGAACCCGGAACACAGCACACCGACGAACGCCGCGAGAAACGGCAACGATGCGAGCAAACCGGACTTGATGAAGTCCATGCCGCGATATTTCACCAGGTAGGTCGGGAACCAGGTCAGGAAAAACCACAGCGTCGAGTTGAGGCAGAACTGGCCGAGGTAAATGCCCCAGAGCTTGCGTTTGCTCAGGACGATTCCGAGGTCGGTCCAACTGAATTTGGCCTTGGCCTTGGCGGTGTCCGCCTGGATATCCACCAACCCGCCGCCCTCGCGGATCAAGTCGATTTCCGCTTCGTTGGCGCCCTTGAAATCCCGTGGCTCGCGATACACCGCGTACCAAATCACCGCCCAAATAATGCCGACGACACCGGTGCTGACGAACACCATGTGCCAGCCAAACTCATGCTGCAGCCAGGCCAGAACCGGCGTCAGGAACGCCAACCCGACAAACTGCCCGGAGGTGTAGAAGCCGATGGCGGTGGCGCGTTCGCGCTCGGGGAACCAGGTGGTGACTACGCGGCTGTTGATCGGATAGGCCGGGGCTTCCAATGCGCCGACGGCCATGCGCAGCACGAACAGCGCGATGAAGCTGGCGGCGAAACCGAGCATCACCGTGGCGATCGACCACAACAGCAGTGCGACGCTGTAGAGGATGCGTGGTGGCACGCGATCCACCAGCCAGCCGCCGGGGATCTGCATCGCGGCGTAGGTCCAGCCGAACGCGGAGAAAATCAGGCCGACGTGGATCGGGTCGATCCCCAGTTCACTGGTCAGCGCCGGGGCGGCAATCGACAGGTTGCTGCGGTCGAGGTAGTTGATCACCACGGTGATAAACAGCAGCACCATGATGAAAAAACGCTTGCGGCTGGGCGTCACCAACGACGCCTGCCCGGTGAGGGTTTGCGGTTGCATGAGGGATGCCTCTTCTTATGTTTATTGAGGGCGTAAGTTGTGATCGTTCCCACGCTCTGCGTGGGAATGCAGCCCGTGACGCTCTGCGTCACAGCGTGAACAGCGGACGCGGAGCGTCCATGGCGGCATTCCCACGCCGAGCGTGGGAACGATCACCGAGTGGGTATCACCACTCGGCAAAACTGCCATCGGCATGGCGCCAGATCGGGTTGCGCCAGCGATGCCCGACCGCCGCGCGTTCGATCACATATTCCTCGTTGATCTCGATCCCCAGCCCCGGACCATTCGGAATCTTCACGAAGCCTTTGTCGTAATCGAACACCCGCGGATCCTTGACGTAATCCAGCAGGTCGTTGCTCTCGTTGTAGTGGATGCCCAGGCTCTGTTCCTGGATGAACGCGTTGTAGCAAACCGCGTCCAGTTGCAGGCACGCCGCCAGCGCAATCGGACCCAGCGGGCAATGCAGCGCCAGCGCCACGTCGTAGGCTTCGGCCATGTTCGCGATCTTGCGGGTTTCGGTGATGCCACCGGCGTGGGACGCATCAGGCTGGATGATGTCGACGTAACCTTCGCTGAGCACCCGTTTGAAATCCCAACGGGAGAACAGGCGCTCACCGAGGGCAATCGGCGTGCTGGTCAACGGTGCCAGTTCCTTCAGCGCTTCGTAGTTTTCGCTGAGCACCGGCTCTTCGATAAACATCAGTTTGTACGGGTCGAGTTCCTTCATCAGTACCTTGGCCATGGGCTTGTGCACCCGGCCATGGAAGTCGACGCCGATGCCGACGTTCGGCCCGACCGCGTCACGCACGGCCGCGACGTTGGCCAGGGCCAGGTCGACTTTCTCGAAGGAATCGAGGAATTGCAGCTCTTCGGTGCCGTTCATTTTCACCGCGGTGAAGCCACGCTCGACCGCTTCTTTCGCCGCGCGAGCGGTGTCCGCCGGGCGATCGCCGCCGATCCACGAATACACGCGAATCTTGTCCCGCACCTGGCCGCCGAGCAAATCGCTGACCGACACGCCCAGGGCCTTGCCCTTGATGTCCCACAACGCCTGGTCGATGCCGGCCAGGGCGCTCATGTGGATCGCGCCGCCCCGATAGAAGCCGCCGCGATAGAGCACGGTCCAGATGTCTTCGATATTGCGTGGGTCTTTGCCGATCAGGTAGTCGGACAATTCTTCAACGGCAGCGGCGACCGTATGGGCGCGGCCTTCGACCACGGGTTCACCCCAGCCGGTTACGCCTTCGTCGGTTTCAATCTTGAGGAAGCACCAGCGCGGCGGGACGATGAAGGTGGTGAGTTTGGTGATTTTCATCTCATTGTCTCTCTTGTTAGATGCAGCGCTCACAGCGCCAAAAATTCTTAGCTCAGGGCTTTCCAGGCAGTGACGTAAGCCTTGGCATTGGCCGCCACTTGCTCGGGGGTCATGCCCGGTTTGAACAACCCGGAACCGAGGCCGAAACCTTTGACGCCCGCGTCGATAAACACCTGCATGTTGTCCGGTGTGATGCCACCGACCGGCGCCAGAATGGTTCCGGCGGGCAACACCGCGAGCCAGGCTTTCACCACCGCGGGCCCCATCTGCTCGGCGGGAAACATCTTCAGCACATCCGCGCCTTCGGCCAACGCGGCGAACGCTTCGGTTGGCGTCGCCACGCCCGGCGACAGGTACAACCCCGCGGCCTTCGCCGCACGCAAGACCTTGGGATCGCTGTGCGGCATGACGATCACCTGCCCGCCCGCTGCTTTCACCTGTTCGACCTGTTCCGGCGTCAGCACCGTGCCCGCGCCGATCAGGCAATCGGCGGGCAAAGTACTGCGCAGGATGCGGATACTGTCGTACGGCTCCGGGGAATTAAGCGGCACTTCGATGACGCGAAATCCGGCGCTGTACAGGACTTCGCCGATGGCCGCAGCCTCTGTAGGACGCAGGCCGCGCAGGATCGCGATCAGGCCGTTTTGCGCCAGGGCTTGCTTGAGCATGTCAGACCTCCAGTCAGGTTTAACGTGATGGTTGGTGTTTGATCAGGCCGGCGGCAACCGCCAGTTGCCACAGCCCGCGCTCGGTGGCCTGCTCGGCCAAGGTCACATTGGCAAAGCCGCAGGCGTCGAGGGCCCGGCTGTAGCGGGCGCAGAGTTGGGTATTACCAATGAGGATGATCGAGGGCAGATGCACGCTGTTGCGGCGTCGGCGCTGAACGTTGGCCAGGGCCGACAGCTCATGGCCAATCAATAGGCCGGACAGGTAATCCGGTTGCGCGGTGGCGCTGAGTTCGCCGGTCAGCCCGAGGCTGCGCGCACTGAACAAGGTCGACAACGGCCCGATCTCGCCGTCCGCCGACAACGCCACTTGCACGCCGCGATCAAACGCCTGGCCATCGAACGAGGCGCCCTGCTGCTGGGTGCGCCCGAGAATGCTGTGTTCGCTGAGCACGGCGAAGACTTCGCCGGTCATGAAGGTGTCGAAATGCACGATGCAGCCGTCGGCCACTTCCACCCATTTCGAATGACTGCCGGGCAAGCCGATCAATAGGTCGTTGCCCGCCCCGCCCGGCAGGTTCTGCAACACACCAAGGACCTGGGTTTCCTCGCCGCGCATCACATTCGGCAGGCGCGAACGCTGAATCACGCCCGGCACGATGTGCACATCGACACCGCGAAGACTGCGTACGGTTTGTAGGGAATTTCCGAGATCGGCGACGTTGGCCGGTGTGTCCTGGTAGGACGCTTCGCGCCAGCCCTGGGCGCTGCCGACCATGCCGCAGGCGATTACCGGTAAATCGGGTTGCGCGTCGAGCCAGTCACCGCAAGCGTCGTCGAAGGCCAGTTCAAAACCGTCGGTGCATTCCTGGCCGTTAATGATTCGCGGCGTGCGCGGCAGCTGCATGATCCCGGACGACAGCGAACGCTGTTCCAGCACCTGGCCACCCGCGGCGAGTTTGTAAGCACGTAATGAGGTTGTCCCCCAATCGAGCGCGATCAATTGCGCCAGCATCGCTTCACCTGTTTTGTTTTTGGCAGTGAGTGAGCTGGACTATAGACCTCCTAGAGGGAAAATCTCAATATGTAATTAATACTCCCATATATTGGGATTATTCGAATTGTGATGTCCATCGTTCTCTGGCCCCAATTCCCGCCCCGACTTCAACCTTCAGCGTCTCCCGCGTCATGGAACCCACCTGGTGGGTATCGCCGTTCTCAGCCGAGATACCGGGTTCACGCCGACCATCGCCTCGAATAAGGGTGTAAGCCGTCAGCGGTTTGGGGGTTTGATCCGACCAGGTCACAAGCACCAGTTTCTTGTTGCTGGGTGAGAATGAAGCCAATAGACCGGCGTAGGGAACATCGCGGCATAAACCGACGTCGTCGATCTGGTCGTAAGCCGGTGCCAATTCTTCGCGCCATCGAACGACGCAAACCGGCTCGAATTGCAGCCACGTCAAAGGGCGATCAGCAGGTTTGAGTGAAACCTGCGGAGGCGCAATTCGAGGGTTTTTCACCTCGGCAATAATCCGCGACGTCGGGACGTACATCACTTTCGAATAGTAAGCCGTGAAAGGAAACGCGGTGATGACGACTTTACAGGGCACGTAGTCTTGAGGCTCCAGGAGTCGGACTAACCGTGATCGAGCGATATCCCTCATGCCAGTCCGGTCTTCATTGTCCTCAAATCGAATAATGGCCAATAGTTCATAACGTCGATCGCCCTCGATCAGGCGCATATCTTCTATGCGGCCATAACCTTCCAGCGCAATGTTGTGTTCAGCGGAGAAGTCGAGATCACCATCGAGCGAACAATGAAGGCTGGTGCTTATCTGTCCGCCGCGGCCGTGTGCTTCATATAAATGAATCAGGTCCCTGTCTGAAGTAAACCGCATGTCATAGAGCGAATAGCTATCGTGATTAATCGATACAAACTCGATGCGTGCCGGCGGTACGTCGAGATGCAGGCACCCCGAACAGAGAGCACAGAACATCATCAAGGTAAAAAAACGCAGGTAAATGCAGAAGCCAGGTTGCATTGCAGATGTCGTCCGTGAGCGCGCAAGGGGCACACAGAGTGCCGGACTAGAGCAGTACCGACAACTGATTCATCCGCAGTTTGCCATCACGCCTCAACGCCCTTCGGCAAACTCCCGCAACACCGCCCCATCCATCCGATAACGCACCCACTCTTCCTGGGGCTGCGCGCCGAGGGATTTGTAGAACTCGATGGCGGGTTTGTTCCAGTCCAGCACGCTCCATTCAAAACGTCCGCAATCATTGGCGCAGGCGATTTTTGCCAAGTGACGCAGCAAGGTTTTGCCGGCGCCGCCGCCGCGTTGTTCGGGGGTGATGTAGAGGTCTTCGAGGTACAGGCAGTTGCTGCCCAGCCAAGTGGAATAGCTGAAGAAGAACACCGCGAAGCCAATCGCCAGACCGTCGCGCAGGCAGATCAGGCCGTGGGCGGTGGCGCCTTCGCTGAACAGGCTGCGCTCGATGTCGGCGACACTGGCGATGACTTCATGACGGGCACGCTCGTAGTCGGCCAGTTCAGTGATGAACGCGAGGATTTGCGGTGCATCGCTGGGGGTCGCCGGGCGGATCTCGATCGTCATGGACGTGCCTTGTCAGAAGTTGAAAACGCCATACTAAGGCGGCGCGCGACGCTCGTCACATGGGAAAGCAAAAAGTCCCCTGTCACCCACCTCGCCCCTGTAGCCGCGGGCGAAGCCTGCGTTCGGCTGCGAAGTGTCCAAATACCCTGGGCGCCACAGCCAGCCTGAACCGTTCGTCGTGCCTCAGGCACCAACCCAACCGAGGGCGGACCAACATCAGGTAAGGACTCTAATAATCTGGAGACGACACCATGATCATGTCCCGGCTGACCGCTCTCGCTCTCGCTGCCCTGCTGTCCTCTACGGCCTTCGCCGCCACCACCGGCACCGGCCCGACCGACCCGGTGGAAAAACCCAAAGCCCCCGCCATCCAGAGTGCCCCTGGCATGAACACCGATGGCTCGGGAATCGACAGCAGTCTGCCGCCGTCCACTGGAACCGATCCGCGCCTGAAAGGCAACGACACCGGTCGCCAGGGCGGAACGGGCATGCCGGACGCCCAGACACCCGATAACGCCGGCTCCGGCATGGGCTCGAAAACCACCACCGGTGGCTCGGGCTCCGAAGGTGCCGGTCAATAGTTCGCCGACGCGAGCGACGCAACACCCTATCCACATCCATGAAAGAGGTAACCATGAACGTCGATAAAAACCTGGAAAAAGAAGTCCTGACCCGCCTGTTGCACGCCCACCCAACGGGGTTGGGCAAGGAGGTCCTGGACAATTACCGGGGGGAGAAAGTCGTGGCCAGCACCCTCGCCACTTTGCAGGATCGCGGATTGATCCAGCATGGCCATGTGAGTTGCAACGAGGCAGGCGAGCACTCGCTGAACCTGCCGATCAAGCTCAGTGCCGCCGGGGTTGAGGCGGCGCGCAAGCTGGACGTTTAAGCGCAGCAAGATCAAAGGATCGCAGCCTTCGGCAGTTCCTGCGGGACTGTGAACCGCTGCGATCTTTACAACCCTTGAAGCCAGGAGAAATCCCATGCCTCGTGGAAGCAAAGACAAATACACCGCCGAGCAAAAGCGCAAGGCCGAACACATCGAAGACAGTTACGAACACAAGGGGGTTTCGAAGGACGAAGCCGAAGCCCGGGCCTGGGCGACGGTGAACAAGCAGTCGGGTGGCGGCGAACGGGCCGGCGGCGCCGGGCGCAAGAAACCGGCCAGCGCCAAGTCCGAGGACCGCAAGGAGTCCTCGCGCCGAGCGGTCGCCAGCCGTGAAGGCCATTCGCGCAACAGCAAGGCTTCGCGCGATACCCAGACCGTCGACAGTTTGATGAAAGAAGCCCGGGAGAAGAAGATTCCGGGGCGGTCGGGGATGCGCAAGCAGGCGTTGATTGAGGCGTTGCGCAAGGCCGGTTGATGGTCGGGATTTGTGTAGGATTTAGGGCCTCTTCGCGGGCAAGCCTCGCTCCTACAGGGGACTGTGTGGTCCCTTGTAGGAGCGAGGCTTGCCCGCGAAGACGTCAGGTCAGACTCAGCACATCGGATGATTAAACCGATTAATCACATTCGAGTATTTGCTGTTATAGCGATTCGCCGAATTAGTGATGTTCGAACTGCTCATCCGCGCCATCACACCGGTTTCTTCACGCTTGAACACGCCGTCCTTGATGTCTTTGACCAGGGAGCGGGACTGACCCAGGAAATCGTTGATCTCCAGCATGCCGCCATTGCAGCTCTTGCCGGACTTGGTCGATTGCTCGGTGACTTTCTTGTCCCAACCCGCCGCGGCATCTGCCACTTGTGCCAGGGACTTCTCGAAAGCGTCGAGTGCGGCTGCGTCATTCGGCGCGGCAAACAACACGTTGGCGTCGGCATTGTTCAGCTTGCCGTAGTAAATCAGCCCGGCGCGGTAGTAAGCGGCGGTGTCCTTGGGCGCCTGGTCGAACGCTTCCTTGGTCAACGCCTGATCACGATCACTCAGGCCTTTGTAGAACGCCTGTTCTTTCTGCGCGACCAGGGTCAGTGCCGCCAGGTAATCTTTGCTCAATTGGCGCGCCTTGGCGCCATTGTCGGCCAGGTAACCTTTGGAGTTGGCGTAGTTGTTCAGCTCATGGCTCAACGGTGACAAGGTCTTCAATGCGGCGGAAAAGTCCTTGGCGGCGGCATCGATTTCCACAATCGGGGCGTCGATGGCGGCGGCGGTGTCCAGTTGCTTGGCCGAGCGATCCACCAGAATGTCGTTTTCGATGCGCATCGAAGTGGGCGCTTCTTTGCCCTTCAACAGCGGCATCTGTTGGTTCAGGTAGTTGTCCTGGGCTTCCTGGAAAGACGTGGTCAGGCTGTTGGCCACATCGACATACAGGTTGTACTTCTCGATTTGCTGCTGTTCAGCGGCGCTTTGCTTTGGCTGCGCGGCGGCCGTCGCGTCAGGCTTGTCGCCACAACCGGCCAGCAGTGCCGAGGTCGCGACCGCTGTCGCGGCAATCATCATCCGGAAATTCATGTGTTCTCTTCCATAAAGAAACGCGGCGGGCCATGCATGGCTTGCCGGGGGGTGTGCAGTAGGAGGTAGGGCATACGAGAGACTCTGTCCTTGAGTGTACGAAACTGGCCCGACAGGCTGTCAGACGCTTCCCCTTCCTGGGGGCGCGCATTGTGCGAATTTTCAGACGGGATAGCAAATGGGTGCTGGAAGACCTGTGGCGAGGGAGCTTGCTCCCGCTGGGGCGCGAAGCGGCCCTCTCTTCACCTAAAAAAGGGGCCTGCTGCGCAGTCCAGCGGGAGCAAGCTCCCTCGCCACAGGATCAGCCGCCGAACGTCTCACGGATAAACGCATCCACCTGCGCAGTCCCCGGCGAAGTCGCCGGCCCCCACCGCGTCACGGCCAACGCCGCCGCTGCGTTCGCCCGCCGCGCCGCCTCGACCGCCGACAACCCTTGCGCCAACCCGGCCACAAACACCCCGGCGTGAGCATCCCCGGCGCCGTTGCTGTCGACTGCGTCAACCTTGAACCCCGGCACATGCTGGCAGTCACCGCGCTGGCGAATCCAGCAGCCTTGCGGGCCATCGCGCACCACCATCAACACATCCGCCGGCAGATGCTCGACCAACCGATCCAGCGCCTCGCCAATGTCCGACGCCCCGGTAAACCGCAACGCCTCGACACTGTTGCTGGTCCACACATCGATGCGTGGCAGCAACGCATTCATCAGCGGTTCATGCGGCGATTCGACCAACGGACCCGGATCGAAAATCACGTTGATGCCTTTCGGCAATCCCAACACCCAATCCACCAGCGCCTGCGCTTTGCCCACGTGCAGCAAGCTATAACCGCTGACGTAGACATAGTCCCCCGCCTCGGCCGGCACGCTCGCCAGGTCTTCGGTGGACACTTCACCTTCAGCGCCGATGTAGGAAATGAAACTGCGCTCAGCCGAGGCATCGGTCACCGCCACGCACAACCCGGTGTCGCGTTCGGCTTTGTCGGCGATGCCGATCCGAATGCCTTCAACCTTCATCGCCTCCCGCGCCAGGTCGCCGAAACGCCCGGTGCCATGGCGGCCGAGGTAAACCACCGGCAAACCATTACGCTGGGCGGCGGCCATCACGTTGAAGCCGCCACCGGCTTCGAAACTGGCGGATTGCGCCAGCACGTCGCCGCCGGCCTGGGGCAGTTTATCCACGGCCATGACCAGGTCGATGATGACCTGGCCGGTGTGCAACAACTTAGGCATGAGCGTTCTCAACCAATGCAGTGCGACGATCCTTGGCCCCGCCGAGTACGAAATAAATCCCGCCAGCCACCAGGAAGGTCACGATCCAGCCGAGGCCGTTATGGCCCAGGTACGAGTCGGAAAGGAAGCCACGGAACCAGATGTTTTCCGCTGTGGTGCCAATGGTGGTGAAGCTGAAACCCAGCACGATGGCAATCGCCCACGCCCCGAAGGCACGCCACTCGATGCCGCCGCGATACCAATAGGCGCTGCTTGGGCTGACGTCCAGCAGGTCTTTGGGGCTGTAGTAATGACGGTGGATCAGGTCAACGACGAAGATCCCGACCCACGCAGTGATCGGCACCGCCAGCAGGGAAATGAAGGTGATGAACGGGCCGTAGAAGCTGTCGGCGATCAGCATGAAGTAGATCGAACCGGCGAAGATCGCCACGATGTCGACCACCACCGCATAGACGCGCGGGACCTTGAGGCCGAGGGTCAACGTGGTCAAACCGGCGGAGTACACCGACAGGTTGTTCGACAGCAGCAAGCCGCCAAACGCGGTGATCAGATACGGCACGGCCATCCAGGTCGGCAGCATGTCGCGGATCGCGATGATCGGGTCGGTGGCTTGGGCCAGGTCATTGTTGCCCACCGACAGCAAGCCGCCGAGGGTGATCAGCAGCACCAGCGGGATCCCCGCACCGAATGCGGCCGAGGCCACCAAGCGCACGGCTTTGACGCTTTTGTGCTGGTAGCGCGACATGTCCGCGCCCGCATTGGCCCAACCGATCCCGGTGCCGGCCGCCATGGTGCCGACGCCGATGATCATCGCGCTGAGCGGTGCTGGCGTGGCGTTGAACACCGCACTCCAGTCGATGGTCGCGCAGAGGAAACCGCCCACCAGAATGTTCAGCGCGCCAAACACGTAGGTCGCCCACTTCTGGATCACCAGCAGCGTGGCGTGACCGAGGCCCGACACGGACAAGGTCAGCAGGACGAAAATCGCGATGAAAATCAGCGTGAGGACCGGTGCGCTTTTGGCTTCCACCGGCGAACCGAACAGGATCGAGCACAGCGACAGCAGCACGAAGGCGGCGGTGGTGGTATTGACCGTTTCCCAGCCCAGGCGCGACATCAGCGACACCACAGTCGGGCCGATATTGCCGCGTACGCCGAAGATCGCGCGGGACAGGGTCAGACTCGGTGCGCGCCCGCGACGGCCGGCGATGGAGATGATCCCGACCACGGCGAAGGAGCCGGCGGCGCCGAGGATCGCGACGATGATCGCCTGCCAGATCGCCAGGCCACGAAACGCCACCAGTGTGGCGCCCAACGGCAAGCCGAGGATGGAGATGTTGGCGGCGAACCAGACCCAGAACAGTTGCAGCGGATGACCGTTGCATTCGCTTTCCGGAACCGGCTCGATGCCACGGGTTTCCAGTTGCCCGGCGCTTGGCCCGGCGTTCGATGAACTCATGATGGATGCTCCTGTTGCCATTGTTTTGGTTGTGGGCAGTTTCGGAAGTCGACATAACATCCCGGCAGTCCTGGCCAGATTTGTGCGTTCCGTTGCGGGTGAAAATCTGATTGAAGCAAGTGCCCCAGCGACTCGGTCACTGTGGCGAGGGGGCTTGCCCCCGTTCGGCTGCGAAGCAGTCGTGAATCCAGACAACTCGGTAGGCTGACAGAGGGTGGGGGGCTGCTTCGCAGCTCTACGGGGGCAAGCCCCCTCGCCACAAAAGCCTCGACTCACCTGAGGATCAACGCAAGGCTAAAAGCCCCTGCACCAACGGTCCCAGCTCCAGGCCATTCACGGCTTTGACCTTATCGATCATCGCCGCCGGCCAGCTCTCCATACCCAGGCAAGCGCCAAGCATGGCGCCGAGAATCGCCGCGATGGTGTCGGTGTCGCCACCGAGGCTCGCGGCCATGCACACGGCTTCGAAGGCATTCAATTCACCAATCGCCACCTGCTGGGCCAGGGCGAACGAGACCACCACCGATTCCTGCGACGCCACCGAAGTACCGATCACGTCATACAGCAAGTCCATCAGCAGCGCCTTGTCGCTGTCGATGCTGATGGTCCGCGCCCAGCTGATCCGCGAGGCGATGCGTCCGCCCGCGACCCAGTGACCATGACTTTCCGCTTGCTGGGCGATGTGCATGCCCAGGTTCAGCGCTTCGCCCAGGTCCATGCCATTGATGCCGGCCGAGACCACCGCCGCCACCGCCGCCGCGCTGGAGATGCCCAACGTGGTGTTGTGGGTAACCTGGCAGGCCTGCACCACGGCACGGATGAAACGCTCTGGATCAGCAACATCCGCCGCGATCCCGACCGGGGTGATGCGCATCGCCGCGCCGTTGGTGGTGCCGTAGCGCCCCGACTCTTCCGGCGAATGGCCGGCGAGGATCATCTCGATGGCACGTTTGGTCGAAGGGCCGAGCAAGTCCTGCGAGCCCTTGGCCTGCATCTCGGCTTCCCATTCGATCAACCGTTGGGCCAATACCGACGGCTCGATCCGGCCTTCGCCTTCGATCAGCAATTGGCCAACCAGGATCGCCTGTTCGGTGTCATCGGTGATCGAGCCTTTGGGCATGTTGGCGGCGATCGGTTGGTCGGGGCCGGCGTCTTGCAGGTCGGTGATGTCGCCGAAGCGCGCCTTGATCTGGGTACGGCTCAAGGATTGGGTCGGCATGCCCAGGGCATCGCCCAGGGCCAAACCGTAGAACGCGCCCAAGGCACGATTGAGCGCGGTCACTTTGACTCTCCAAATTGCAGGTGCAGACGGAAATGCACCGGGTCGAGCAAGCTTTCGACCTGCTCCATGAAGCGGCCCTGACGGTCGTACGTGGTGCGTAGGGCCTTGAGGAATACGGTGCCGGTCGGACGACCGAGCAGTTCGGCGTCTTCGGCGTTCAGCGGTTCGGCGCCGATCCATTGATCGCCGCGTTCGCCGATGTAGCCGTAGGCGGCCAGGGTGATGGTCAGCGAGTCATCGATCAGGCCCACTCGCGGCAGACTTTCCAAAGTGCCAGTGGCGGGAATCAATGAACGTTCGAGGGACACCAACGTGCCGTCATTGGCGCGGCGGCGACGGTCGAGGGTGATGAATTTGTCGGTGCCGAAACGCGGCATCAGGTCAGGACGACTGATCGGCTCCAGGCGCAGCACTTCGGTGTTGATCAGCGCCCCGCTGTCCGCCAGGGCCTGGGCCCAGCCGCTGCGCTGGTCGAGCACCACGCCGTCGAAGGTGACGATGGAGCCGACGCCACTTTGCGTCGCGATGTAGTTGCGCCTCTTCAGTTCGGCCAGGGCTTCACGCAGCGTGCCGCGGCTGACCTTGAATTCTTCAGCCAACTGATGCTCGCCCGGCAACAGAAAGCCGTCCTCCATGAGGCCGCTTTCAATGCGCCGGATGAGCTCGTCGACCACCCGTTGTTTCTTGTCAAATCGAACCTGTCTAATCATGTACAAAGAGATAACCGAAACAGGGTCGGGCGGGCAAGGGATATTTTTCGGGAGGTGACGGGAGGTGGCTAAGGCGATGCGCGGAATGGGCGGTGTCAGGTACAAAGCCTTCGCGGGCAAGCCTCGCTCCTACAGGTTAAATGTCAGTCGCAAAATTTGCGCACGACACACAACCCGTAGGAGCGAGGCTTGCCCGCGAAGGCGTCAGTCAGATCAACAAAAATCTCAGCGTTGTTTCAGACGGTCAATCACGACGGCCAACAACAGAATCGAACCCCGAATCACATACTGATAAAACGTATCGATGTTCTTCAGGTTCATCGCATTCTCGATGATCGCCAGAATCAACACCCCGGCAATCACGTGCCGGATCATGCCAATCCCGCCGCTCAGCGACACCCCGCCCAACACACACGCGGAAATCACCGTCAGCTCAAACCCCTGGCCAATCATCGGCTGGCCCGAGGTCATGCGCGACGCGAGGATCACCCCGGCCAACGCGCCGATCAAACCGTGCACGGCGAAGATGATGATCTTGGTCCGATCAACGTTTACGCCAGCCAGCAGCGCCGCTTCCTGGTTGCCGCCGATGGCCATGGTGTTGCGCCCATAGGTGGTGTAGTTCAGCAACCAGCCGAAAAACAGGAAGCAGACGATGGTGATCAGGATCGGCACCGGCACGCCGAACAACTGGCCGTTGCCGAAGACGAAGAACTGTTCCTGGGACACGCCCACCGCTTTGCCATTGGCAAAAATGTAGGCCAGGCCCCGCACGATTTGCATGGTCGCCAGCGTCGTGATCAAGGCATTGACCCGCAGCTTGGCGATCACAATCCCGTTGATCAACCCGACGATCAGCCCCATGAACAGCGCCGCCGCCACGCCGAGAAACACGCTGTCGGTGTCCCGCATCACCACCGCCGCGACCACGCCGGCGCAAGCAATCACCGAACCCACCGACAAGTCGAAATGCCCGGACGCCAGGCAATACAACATGGTGCACGCGGCAATCCCGGTGGTGGAAATCGCCAGGCCCAGCCCGCGCATGTTCAGCGGCGAGAGGAAGTTGTCGATCAGCAAGGTGCAGGCGACGAAGATGGCGATGGCCGCCAGCAGCATCACCCAGTCATCGAGGAAACGCCGCAGATCCAGAGGTTTGCGCGGGGTGGGCAGAGCGTTGTTTTGGATGGTCATCATAATTACCTCTCAGTTCGCCACGCCGTCAGCGCGTTGGCGCGGCAAAGCCAGTTGCAGCAGGTTGGATTCATTCGCTTCGTCGCGGGACAGTTCGCCGCGCATCGCGCCTTCGCACAGCACCAGGATGCGGTCGGAAATGCCCATGACTTCCATCAAGTCGCTGGACACCACAATCACCGCGATACCACTGGCGGCAAGGTTGTGGATGATCTGGTAGATCTCGGCCTTGGCGCCGATGTCGATGCCACGGGTCGGTTCGTCGAGCAGCAGGACTTTCATCGGCATCGACAGCCAGCGACCAAGAATTGCCTTCTGCTGATTGCCGCCGGACAGGTACATGATTTTCTGCGAGGCGCTCGGCGTCTTCACTTTCAGCGCCGCGATCTGCTTCTCGGCGTTGCCCTTTTCCCACAGGCCGCGCAACAGGCAACCAAAGGTGGAATGGGCGCCGCGCGCACTGATGTTGATGTTCTCGGCGACGCTGGAGAGCGGCATGATGCCCTCCTTCTTGCGGTCTTCGGGGCAGAGCAAAACGCCGGCGGAGATGGCATCGCGAGGGGAACGCAGTTTCAGCTCATGGCCACGCAATTCCAGGCGACCCGCCGTGTTGCGCGTCAAGCCGCTGAGCATGCGAAACAGTTCCGTGCGCCCTGCCCCGACCAGACCGAATAGCCCGAGAATCTCGCCCTTGTGCACCTCGAAGCTCACCGGCTCGCGCAGGCCCGGCCCGAGCAAACCGTCGACTTTCAGCGCCACCGCACCGCGCTGGCGCGGACGGTAATCGTAGATGTCCTGGATGTCGCGGCCGACCATGCACGTCACCAACTGGTCGTGGGTCAATTCGCTCATGTTCTCGAAGGTGCGCACGAAGCGGCCGTCCTTGAACACCGTCACCGCGTTGCAGATGCGGAACACTTCTTCCATGCGATGGGAGACGTAGAGCACCACTTTGCCTTCATCCCGCAGGCGACCGATGATCGCCATCAAGCGGTCGATCTCCCGCGCGGAAAGGCTGCTGGTGGGTTCATCAAAAGCGATCACATGCGCGCCACGGGACAAGGCCTTGGCGATTTCCACCAATTGCCGCTGGCCGAGGGACAGGCGCCCGACTTTCTCTTGCGGGTCGATTTCATCGGCCAGGCCCTTGAGGCAAGCCAAGGCTTGCTGGCGCAACGCACCGCGATTGATCAGGCCGAAACTGGCCGGCAGATGGCCGAGGAACAGGTTTTCCGCGACGGTCATTTCCGGGACCAGGTGCAGTTCCTGGTGAATCACCGCGACGCGGCTGGCGATGCTGTCGGCGGTGGACTTGAAGGCCATCGTCTGCTCGCCGATCTGCAGGTCGCCGCTGCTCGGGATATACGCGCCGCCGAGGATTTTCAGCAGCGTCGATTTGCCGGCGCCGTTCTCACCCATCAAGGCATGCACCTGCCCCGGATGCGCGACGAAGCTGATGCCGTCCAGCGCCTTCACCCCGGGAAAGGTCTTGCCGATCCCGTTGAAGCGCAAGCTGCCGCCGCTGTGTTCTTGTGTTTGTGTTTGCGCTTGCATAACCACCTCATCACACAGATCAGGCGGCCCCGTCGCCAGGGCCGCCGATGAAATCAACCGGCCTTCAGTTCCACAGGCCGATCTTTTCCAGTTCCTGCTTGAAGTTCTCGCGAGTGATCAGCGTCACGTCGTCCATGGCGGTGTATTTCGGCGGCTCTTTGCCGGTGGTGACCCACTCGTACATCATCGCCGCCGTGTTGTAGCCCTCGATGTGCGGGCTTGGCAGCATCGAGCCGAAGAAACCGCTGTTGGGCTTTTTCAGTTCGCCGATGGCGTCGGTGCCGTTGATGCCGATCCCGATCACGTTGGCGGCGGCAAACCCGGCGCTTTCGGTGGCGCGCACGCCGCCTAGCACGGTGTTGTCGTTCATGCCGCCGATGATCAGGTTTTTCGCGCCGCCGGGCAGTTTGACCAGCGCCGAGTTGGTGGCGTCCATGCTACCCGGGACGTCGAGGGTCTTCTGCGCGGTGAAGAGGATATGGTCCTTCGGCAGGCCAGCATCTTCCAGGGACTTGACCGAACCGTCGGTGCGTTTCTTGCCGGTGTCGAGTTCGTTGAAGGTGTTGATCACGGCGTAGGTTTCTTTCCAGTCCCAACCGCGCTTCTTCGCTTCGGTGGCCATGGCGCTGCCCTGTTTCTGGCCGACTTCAAACGCGGCCATGCCGAGGTACGGCACGTCTTCCATGAACTTGCCGTTGGCATCGACGAAACGGTCGTCGACTGCCATCACTTTCAAGTCGTTGAGCTTGGCTTTGGCCACGATGGCCGGGCCGAGACCGACGTCTGGCGGGCAGATCACAAAACCCTTGGCGCCGTTGGCCGCCAGGCTGTCGATGGCCGAGAGGGTTTTCTCGCCGTCAGGCACGGCGATCTTGATCAGGGTGAAGCCTTTGTCCTTGGCGGCTTTTTCCGCGAAGGCCCATTCGGTCTGGAACCAGGGCTCTTCGGCCTGCTTGACCAGAAAGCCGATTTTCACTTGCTCGGCCGCCAGCAGCGAACTGCTCAGGCTGACCGCCGTGACCGCCAAAGCGGCACAGCACAGGGAACGGATCCCGGGACGACGATTCATAAGCTGACTCCTTGTTATTTTTTTTGAGCGTTATTTGAAAGCCGGTACAGCGGTCAAAACGTGTAGCGAATAGTCATATCGTATGATGATTGGATTTCGCACGGAGTTCCGCGCCTGAAACCCTCTGCGCTCAGTCGTGGTACATGACCGAGCGACCACCATCGATGGTGATGCACGAGGCGTTAATGAACGGTGCTTCATCGCTGGCCAGGAAAACGGCCGTCATCGCCACTTCCATCGGCTGCCCGATGCGCCGTGGCGGATGCAAGTCAAAGGCGCGCTGACGTTCGGCCTGGGGGTCGGCAAAGCCGTTCCAGTAATCGACGTTCAGCTGGGTTTCGATGTAGCCCGGCGCGATGGCGTTGACCCGGATGCCCTTCGCCGCGTATTCGATGCCGAGGGCGCGAGTCAGGCCGAGCAAACCGTGCTTGGCCACCGGGTACGGGAAGCAGCCGGGAATGATGTGGCTGGAATGGGTCGAGGCAATGTTGATGATGCTGCCGATGCCCTGCTCGATCATCTGCGGCAACACCGCTTTGCAGCCAAACCACGCGCCGTCGAGGTCGATGGCGAAGCAGCGGCGCCAGTCTTCTTCGGTCATTTCCAGCGGGTCGCGGAACACATTGACCCCGGCGCAGTTGACTAACACATCGATACGGCCGTGGCGTTCGACGGCCAGTCTGGCCATGGCATGCAGGTCTTGCTGATCGGAAACGTCAGCCTTGATCGCTTGAACGTCGAAGCCTTGGTCCCGCCAGTGCACCGCGACGTTCTCGACTTTCTCACCCTGGATGTCACTGATGATCAGCTTCGCTTGCTGGGACGCGAAGGTCGCGACAATCGCCTCGCCAATGCCCTGGGCCGCGCCGGTCAGCAACACGACCTTGTTTTTCAGTCGTTCGCCCTTCGGCGGCTCGGGCACCGGCGGCAAGGAAAGAGGTTCAGCCATGAAGCTGGACTCCCTTTTCCAGGCACGACAAAAACCGGGCATCTGTCGATGTCCGGTCGAAAAACTGTTTGGAAAATCGCTGCATCACTTCACCTGTTTTGTTTTTTTAAGTGTGAGTGCGTGTAACTGATGGAGCCGACTATAAACCCGACCGCCAAATAATCTCAATATATAATTTTACATCCCATATTTTGGGATTTAGCCAGCAAACCTCGTACAGATTTTTCCGGGCACATCGACCCGAATCGATAGCACCGCACCGTCTAATGGATGATTGAGCGGGCTCGCAGCGCTGGTGATGTACAAGGTTTGCAGGTCTTCGCCGCCGAATACGCAACTGGTGGGACGGCTGACGGGCAGCTCGATCACCCGGTCAACCTGGCCTTCGGGACTCAAGCGGAGCAGGCAGTTGCCGTCCCATCGGGCGTTCCACAGATAGCCTTGTGCATCCATCGCCGAACCATCCGGGCCACCCCGCTCATGGGGACCGAACCAGACCCGGGCCGGATCGAGGCCGCCATCGGTGCGGATGAAATGTTGATAGAGCGTGCCGTCGAGGCTGTCGGCAAAGTACAGCCGAGTCGAGTCATCGCTCCACAGCAAGGTGTTGGGAATGCCCAGGCCCCGGAGCAGCGGCGTGACCCGGGCATCGCGGTCGATACGGAACAGGCCGCCGGAGCGACGCTCGATGGGCAGGTCTTCGCCGTTCTCGCCGATGTTGTTTTGCATGGTGCCGAGCCAGAGCTGGCCTTGGGCATCGCAGCGGGCTTCGTTGGGGCGATTGCCCGGTTGCGGGTCGGCGACGCAGAGCAGGGTCAGGCGCGGTTCCAGGCCCGGCGAGTCCAGGTCCAGGCGATAGACACCGCTGCTCAGGGTCACCAGCGCATCACCGCTCTCGCAGGGGATGAATGCAGAGACATGCTCGGGCATCTCCCAGATCTGCACGTTGGCGCCGATCAGCCGTAGCGCTTGCTTGCCGGCGATGTCGACCCAGTACAGCGCCTGGGTGGGGGCGTCCCAGAAGGGGCCTTCACCGAGTCGGGCGCGGTGTTGGGTAACGGCAGTCCACGTCATGAAACCTCCTTTCTTATGTTCTTCTAGGTAGGAGCGAGGCTTGCCCGCGAAGGCGATGGGTCTGTGACATCAGTGTTGAAAGTGATGACGCCTTCGCGGGCAAGCCTCGCTCCTACAGGATAGGTGTTGTCAGCTGGCTTTTTTGTCGGCCATGACTTGTGGGTAGAAACGTTTGATGGCCAGGTCCGCGTTGTCGATCAGGGTCATGCAGGCCCACACACCCCGCGCGGCATCCCGGGCGGCGATGGCGTCGGCCATGTCTTTGTGGATCGGCAATGTGCGGCGCAGTTCATCCGGATCGGCGGCGGACACTTCGAACGACACCGCCAGCAACGCGCCGAGGGCCGGGACCATTTGTTCGATGAATTGATTGTGGCTGGCGGCGAGGATGCACTCGTGGAAGAACTGGTCGGCGCGGTTGTAATCGATGCCGCTGTCCACTGCGCGCTCCAGCGCGTTGTAGGCCTGGAGGATCGCTTGCACCTGTTCGACGGTGGCGCGCTCACAGGCCCAGCGCACGGCCATGGGTTCGATGGTGCGGCGCAGGTCGAGCAAGTCGTCGACGAAGTTTTCCGGCAGGCCGCTGCGGGACAACCAGCCGACGACTTGCGGATCAAACAGGTTCCAGCGCTTGATCGGCAGCACCCGCGTCCCGACCTTCGGCCCGACTTCGAGCAAGCCCTTGGCGACCAGGGTCTTGATGGCTTCGCGAATCACCGTGCGACTGACCCCGAGCTGCTGGCCGAGGTCGGCTTCCACCTTGATGGTTTCGCCGGGCTTGACCTGGCCGGCGGCAATCCAGCCACCTAGCCAATCGACCGTCGACGCATGAAAACTGCTGGACATGAAAACCTCGAAGCAGGGACGGCAAAAAACCGTTCGCGATGGAGGCCCACGCTAATCATCATACGATTGGGTGTCAATTTGAATTTTGTGAGAAACACACAAAAACAATGTGGGAGCGGGCTTGCTCGCGAAAGCGTTGTGTCAGGTTATTTATAGGCTGACTGACACGACGCCTTCGCGAGCAAGCCCGCTCCCACATTTGGATTTGCTTAGGGCTCAAGCCCAATCGGGAAGAACTCACCACCACTCCACACGCCCAACCAGCGCTGGCCGTCGATTTCGCGGCTCACCGCCAGCTCGACCAATTGGTAGAACACGTTGCGATGGATCAGCGCTTCAAGGTTGGTCCGCACGTGCACGTAGGGCGCCGGTTCCTGGGTCACGGGATCAATCACCACGCGCATCGGGTGTTCGGCGCCTGCCTCGGCCGTCTCATCGACATTGGTGGTGAAGCGCAACACCTGAGCTTCGCCCTCGCCTTCGACGTCCACGGCAATCGCCACGAACGGAGCGTCGTCGACTTTGATGCCGACTTTCTCGACCGGGGTAATCAGGAAGTAGTCATCGCCGTCGCGGCGGATGATGGTCGAGAACAGCTTGACCATCGGCTTGCGCCCGATCGGCGTGCCCAGGTAATACCAGGTGCCGTCCCGGGCGATGCGCATGTCGATGTCGCCGCAGAAGTCGGGGTTCCACAGGTGGACCGGTGGCAAGCCTTTGGTCTTGGGGATTTGCCCCAGCAGGTCGTTGGCTTTTTGCGGGCCACTCATGGCGTTCTCCTTGGAATTACTGTTCGCCGAGCCCCAGCAGGCTACGCGCGTATTGCTCCAGCGGCGGGCCCAGCAGGTCTTCTGGCTTGGTGTCGTGGAACGTCAGTAAACCGCCACGACTCTTGATCCGTGCAGTATCGATCAGATACTGGGTGCTGGTCTCGATCAACATGATCTGAATCACGCCGCTGTCGATGCCGAGGCGATCCACGGCTTCCTGGTCGAGCCATTCATCCGAGTTGCCGATGCGGTCGTCAGCCTTGGCAAACCGCGTGTACAGCAAGTAATGCGCACCGGCGGCCCGGGCTTCGCCCATGGCGGCATCGAGCCCTTCCGGCGCACGGGCGCGGCGGACCATCGGGAAGTATTCGATAAAGCCGTCGAAGGCGGTTTCAGCCACCACGTTCGGGCGCGGATAAGCGCTGCCCGGCGGCGCGAAAGCACCTTGGGCGATGTAGATGAAGGAGTCCGGCTGGATACGGAAGTTGTTCACGCGCTGACTGTTGCTGTGATCCAGCAGCCCCGCGTCGCTCATGTGATAGCGAACACCTTCGCCCATGTCGCTGACATTCATGCAGCCACCAAGCGCCATAACGGCCAGCAGCAAAACCAGGCTACGCATCCTACCCTCCAGAAGCCGGTGACGGAAAACCGGCGAATGGGCGTTGGATGCAGCTTCCGCGCCAGTCCTTGGGTCTATCGATAATTCGAGTTTGGAAACACAGACTGTGGCGAGGGGGCTTGCCCCCATTCGGCTGCGCAGCCGTCGTGAAATCGGAGAATGCCGTTTTTACTGGCACAACGCAGGGGAATGTTTTGGGGCCGCTTCGCGACCCAACGGGGGCAAGCCCCCTCGCCACAAAGGCCCTGTCAGCCGCCGATAATCTTCATGATGGTCGCACCACCGGAGAACGCCACTTCCTGCTTGTCCCCCAGGGCTTTCACCAACAGCCGCTGCAACGCCGGCAACGCCTGATGACGCGGCTTGTCCAGCAAGTCGCCGACATAGTGGCGATTGCTCGACGACAGGCAACCATGCAGCCAACCGGTCGACGACAGCCGCAGCCGCGAACACGTCCGGCAGAACGGCACGCTTTCGTTGGCGATCACGCCAAAGTAGCCCTGCCCCGGAATTTCGTAGCGCACCGCCGTGGCATCCACCGGCGCGTCGGCTTGCAGGTATTCATGACGCTCGCCGATCAGGCTCAGCAACTGCTGAAGGCTGACGAACTGCTGCAAAAAGGCATTGTTGTCGCTGGCCAGGTGGCCCATGCGCATCAGCTCGATAAAACGCAGCTCATAGCCACGCTCCAGACAGTAATCGAGCAGCGGCATCACCTGGTCGAGGTTCTGCCCGCGTAACGGCACCATGTTGACCTTGATCTTCATCCCGGCCGCCGAGGCCTGGTCCATACCATCAAGCACAGTCGCCAGGTCGCCACCACGGGCAATGCTGCGAAACGCACTGGCGTCGAGGGTATCGAGGGAAACGTTGATGCGCCGGATGCCGGCATCCACCAGCAGCGGCAGTTTTTTCGCCAGCAGCTGACCATTGGTGGTCAGGCTGATGTCTTCAAGCCCCATCTGGCCGACGGCGCTCATGAAGGCTTCGAGTTTGGGACTGACCAGCGGCTCGCCACCGGTAATACGCAACCGCTCGATGCCGGCGGCTTCGATCAGATACGCCACACCGCGCGCCATGGCCTCAGCCGACAATTCATCCTGCGCAGCCACCAGCCGCTTGCCGTTAGGCACGCAGTAGGTACACGCGTAATTGCAGGCGGAGGTCAGGCTGATCCGCAAATTGCGAAAACGCCTGCCTTGACGGTCAACGATCATGGATCACTCCGGCGGAAGAAGTTTCGGGACCGCTAAAACTTGACTCACAAATCAAGTTTTAGCAAGTCCCAAGCCTGAGTATATTCCTGCGGTACGGCGCCATGTAGCGAAATAATGGCGCCATCAGGCAGCTGAATGGCTCAGCTGCTTGGGGTGTCGGTGTCGCGCTTGCGTTTGTTGCCCATGCGCACGCCGATGTCCATCAGGAACTGGAAGAAGCCTTCCTGATCTTCCAGCACATTGCTCCAGAACGGCGAGTGATACAGCGCCACAGCGCCATGCACCAGCGCCCAGGACGCGCAGTAGTGGAAGTACGGCGGCACGTCTTCGAGCTTGCCTTCGCTGATCCGACCCTTGATCAGCAGGGTCAGGCGTTCGAAGTTCGAGGCACGGATCTTGTGCAGTTCCTCGACCATCTCCGGCACCTGGTTGCCCTTGACCACCTTTTCTTCCAGGCGATCGAACAAGCGATAGCGCTGCGGGTCGCGCATGCGGAATTCGAAGTAGGCCCGGGACAGGGCTTCCTTGTCCTTGTCGACATCGGCCGAATGCAACAGCTCGTTCAAATCGCGCTCGTAATCGAGCATCAGACGCAGATAGATCTCGGCCTTGGATTTGAAGTGCTTGTAGATCGTGCCTTTGCCGATACCGACGGCATCAGCAATCATCTCGACGGTGACACTGTCTTCACCCAGTTCGAGGAACAGCTTGAGCGCGGTATCGAGAATTTCTTGCTCGCGGCGACGAAACTCACGGACCTTACGAGGTTCTTTATGCATAAGAAAAGGTCTGTAGGGGTCAAAATTCGAAGCCGCGTATTATGCCTAACTTGCGCCAAAATGCACGGATCATCCGACCATATCTGCGTTTCTTGATCATTTCACGCACGGTCCCCGGTTGATGAGAACTCTTCCGAAGCGCCCGTATTCCAAAATTGTTTAAAAACCGGGGCCGCTAAACTGGACTCGGCGCAATACTGATCAATACTTGAACTGTCGGCGGGGCATCTCCCCCAAGTGCCGCGTCGATATAGGTACCAACGGACCGCGTGCCTTTGTTTTACTCCTAATGGTCTTAACCCGGATTCACCCCCCAGAACCCGGGTTTTTTTTGCCTGCGATTCAGTGGGCATCGCCGCGCAGGAGCTGCCGAAGGCTGCGATCGTTACCGGCGTTACGCCGATGCCCTGACGTGCGCCAACGGAAACAACCGCTTGAAATTCTCGGTCGTCTGCTCGGCAAACCGCTCGTAGGATTCCCCGCGCAACATCGCCAGAAACTCTGCCACTTCCCGCACATATTGCGGCAGGTTCGGTTTGCCGCGATAAGGGATCGGTGCCAGGTACGGCGAGTCGGTTTCCACCAGCAAACGGTCGGCCGGCACTTTGCTCGCGACATCGCGTAACGCATCGGCATTGCGGAACGTGACAATCCCGGACAGGGAAATGTAATAACCCATGTCCAGCGCAGCCTTCGCCATGTCCCAGTCTTCGGTGAAGCAATGCAGCACGCCGGCCTGGGGCAACGCGGCTTCGCGCAACAGCGCCAGCGTATCAGTACGGGCACCACGGGTATGGATGATCACCGGTTTGCCGGTTTGTTGAGCAGCCTGCAGGTGCAGGCGGAAGGATGCCTGCTGCAATTCGGCGGCTTCCGGCTCGTAGTGGTAATCCAGGCCGGTTTCACCAATCGCCACCACCCGCGGGTGATTCAGCTCCTGCAACAGCCAATCCAGCGCGGGCGCGGCACCGGGTTGCACATCCAGCGGATGCACGCCGACCGAACAATCGACGTCGTCATAACGCTCGGCCAGGGCTTTGACATCAGCGGCGTTATCGACGCTGACGCCGATGCACAGAAAGTGCCCTACCCCGCGCTGCCGGGCCGCATCGAGTGCGGCATCCAGGGAGCCGTCATGGGCGGCGAGGTCGAGGCGATCAAGGTGGCAATGGGAATCTACGAGCATAAAAAGGGCTGCAACTTACATCGTATGAGTGGGACGGTCGGATTTCAGGGCTCCGGCCAGATGGGTTTCGATTCGACTGCGGGCGGTGTTGTCACCGTCGTTGAACTGCACGCCCACCCCGGCAGCCCGGTTGCCCTGAGCGCCTTTGGGGGTGATCCAGCTGACTTTGCCGGCGACCGGAATCTTCTCCGCTTCGTCCATCAGGTTCAGCAACATGAACACCTCATCGCCCAACTTGTAGCTTTTGTTGGTCGGGATGAACAGGCCACCGTTCTTGATAAACGGCATGTAGGCCGCGTACAGCACGGACTTGTCCTTGATGGTCAGGGACAAAATGCCGTTACGCGGTCCGGTATTGACGGGTTCATTCATGCTGACCTCCACGGCTGATGCTCAGAGTCTAGTCACTTCTGGCCCGGCAAAGACACCCATTGCACCAGCAGCGCCTCGAGCAACAGCGCTGGATTGAGGTTGGCCTTGCTCATCACCTTCTGACGCTGGGCGAGGATCCAGTCCTGAATAGCGAGGACTTTGCCCTGCCCGGACTTCTGCGCCAGGTATTGAATGACCTTGCGCATGTCCATCAGGCCCAAGCCTTGTTCATCCTGGGTCAGTTGATAGCGCAGGATCAGGCTCGACCAATCGCAGAACCAGTCAAACAGCAGTAACTGGGGAATGCTTTTCCATTCTTCGGCCAACTGGGTCGGCGATTTCTGTTGCTTGAGCAACTGCTTCACGCCTTCGACCACCAGCAAGCGCTGTTCGCGAACGCCTTGAGTCTGCAACTTGACCGCGGCCAATGGCGAACCGGCGGCCAGGGTCAGCAATTCGATGCGTTCATCCTGCGTGCAATCCGGCAACGCCGTCGCCAGCCACGCCAGGCTCATGGCCTCGCTGGGCAGCGGGCAGGCCTGCTGCTGGCAGCGGCTCTTGATCGTCGGCAGCAGACGACTGGTCTGGTGGCTGACCAGCAGCAATACGGTATCGCCGGACGGTTCTTCGAGGCTTTTGAGCAAGGCGTTGGCGGCGTTGACGTTCATCGACTCGACCGGCTCGATCAGCACCACTTTGCGCCCGCCCATCTGCGCGGTCTGGACCACGAAACTGACGAGGTCACGCACCTGATCGACCTTGATCGCCTTGTCCGCTTCTTCGGGCTCGAGGATGTAGTTGTCGGGGTGGCTACCGGCCTTGAGCAGCAGACAGGATTTGCACTCGCCGCAGGCATCCTGGGCAGTCGGACGCTGACACAACAAATGCGCCATCAACCGTTCGGCCAACGCACGCTTGCCGATCCCGGCCGGGCCATGCAGCAAATAGGCGTGGGCGTGCTGTTTACGCCCCGCCAGTTGCTGCCAGAGCTCGTCCTGCCACGGATAGGCCTCAGCCACGGGTCAGCTCCAGCAAACGCGGGAGCAACCCATCCAGCGACTGCTGGACTTGCGGCAGCGGCTGGGCGGCGTCCACCAACACGTAACGGGCAGGATCGGCTTCGGCGCGCTTGAGAAAGGCGCTGCGCACGGCATCGAAAAAGGCACGGCCTTCGAGTTCGAAGCGATCCAGCCGACCGCGCGCACTGGCGCGGGCCAGGCCGACTTCCACCGGCAGATCGAAAATCAGCGTCAGGTCCGGACGCAAGTCGCCCTGGACGAAGGCTTCCAGCGTGGCGATGCGTTCCAGCGACAAACCGCGACCGCCGCCCTGATAGGCGTAGGTCGAATCGGTAAAGCGGTCGCACAAGACCACCGCGCCCCGGGCCAGTGCCGGGCGAATCACCTCGGCCAGGTGCTGGGCACGGGCGGCGAACACCAGCAACAGCTCGGTGTCGGGGTTCATGACTTCATCCACCGGGGCCAGCAGCACTTCGCGAATGCGCTCGGCCAGTGGCGTGCCGCCCGGTTCGCGGGTCAGCAGCACTTCGATACCGGCGGCGCGCAGGCGCTCGGCCAGGTATTCGCGGTTGGTGCTCTTGCCGGCGCCTTCCGGGCCTTCCAGAGTAATAAACAAGCCAGTCACAGGCAGTCCTTAATCAGAGTCATTGCGGGCTTTGCGGCGCGGCTGCATCCGGTGCGGGCGCGGGTGCAGGTTCTTGCGCGGGCGTCGGTGGTACAGATTCTGGAGCGAGCGTGGATTCCGGTGCCGGGGCCGGCTCTTGGGCCGGGACCTGTGGCACCGCTTCCGGCGCTGTATCCGGGGAAGCGGCGGGAATCGGCGTCTCGGCCTCCGGCGTCACGGGCGCATTCGCCGGTGCCGGGCTGGAGCGGTAATCGGCACGACGCTTGAGCTGAAATTCACGCACTGCCGAGTTATGGGCATCCAGGTCATCGGAGAACACATGGCTGCCATCGCCGCGAGCGACAAAATACAAACTGTTGCCGGCCACCGGGTTCAGCGCCGCATGAATCGCTTCGCGGCCGACCATGGCAATCGGGGTCGGTGGCAGGCCGGAGATCATGTAGGTGTTGTACGGCGTCGCTTCCTTGAGGTGGGCGCGGGTCAGCTTGCCGGTGTAGCGATCGCCGAGACCGTAGATCACGGTCGGATCAGTCTGCAACAACATGCCGATCGCCATCCGCCGCACGAACACGCCAGCAATCTGCCCGCGCTCCTGAGGCACGCCGGTTTCCTTCTCCACCAGCGAGGCCATGATCAGCGCCTGATAGGGTTCGGTGTACGGCACATCAGCGGCGCGCTTGTCCCATTCCTTGGCGAGCACTTCGTCGAGGCGCTCGTAGGCTTTTTTCAGCAGCTCGGCGTCGGTCATGCCACGCACGAAACTGTAAGTGTCGGGAAAGAAGCGACCCTCAGGGAAAATCCCGCTATGGCCGATCTTGTCCATCACTTGCGTGTCGCTCAGGCCGTTCAGGGTTTGCTTGAGTTTGTCATCCTTGGCCAGAGCCGCACGGACCTGATGGAAATTCCAGCCTTCGACCAGGGTCACGCTGTACTGCACCACTTCGCCGCGTTTCCACAAATCGATCAGACCGTCGACGGTCATCCCGGGCAGCATACGGTATTCGCCACTGTGGATCGGCGTGGCGGCGAGGTTAAAGCGCCAATAGACGCGCAACCAGAAGGCGTCCTTGATGACGCCATCGGCTTCGAGTCGATAGAAAGTGCGGGTGGGAGTCGTGCCCTTGGGCACTTCCAGCAGTTCTTCCTGGGTGATGTTCAGCGGCTGTTCCAGCGCCGAATGGATTTTCCAGGCCGAAGCGGCCATTAGCAGCCCCGCCAGAACCAGTCCGGTTTCCAGCAGCAGCAAAAATTTACGTCTCACGTATCAAGCATCCAGTAGCGCGCGGGCAATGGTTTGGAGTTTACGGGTGAGCGGGCCAACCGACCAGCTCAGTGCTGCATAGGCGCGCACCGGCCAAACGCCATACACGCTGTTGCAGACGAAGACTTCATCGGCCCATTGCAACTGATCGAGGCTGATGTCGGTGATTTGCGTGGGGATCCCCAATGACTCAGCCTGAAACAATAATTCGGCGCGCATCACACCGGCTACGCCGCAGCGTTTGAGATCGGCGGTGATCAGCACACCGTCGCGTACCAGGAACAGATTGCTGAAGACGCCTTCAATGACGCGACCGACCCGATCGAGCATCAGTCCTTCAGCGTGGTCGGTGTCTTGCCATTCGGAACGGGCGATCACCTGCTCCAGGCGATTCAGATGCTTGAGCCCGGCGAGCAACGGTTGGTTGGACAGGCGCGTGGCGCAAGGGAACAAGCGGACACCCTGCTCGCCATGGACGACAGGATAAGCCGCGGGAGGATTGCCTTGCAGAATGCGTCGGGCCTGGGCCGAAGGATCGGGCGCGTAACCGCGCAAACCGTCGCCACGGGTGAGGATGAGCTTGAGCACGCCCTCGCCCATTGCGGCGGCGTAGGCCAGCAGCTCGCTGCGGATCAAGGCATGATCGGCAGTAATCGCCAGGCGTGAACAACCCTGCGCCAGCCGCGACAGATGCCGCTCCAGCAACAACGGTTGCCCGCCTCGCACAGCGATGGTCTCGAACAGACCATCACCGTAAGCCAGGCCGCGATCCTTCAGCGACAACGTGTCAGCCGGCTGACCGTCGACCCAGCTGTCCATCAGTCAGCGAACCGGCGGAACACCAGCGAGCCGTTGGTCCCGCCAAACCCGAAGGAGTTGGACAGCACCACATCGATATCCATGTTGCGCGCGGTGTGCGGCACGAAGTCGAGATCGCAGCCTTCATCCGGCTCATCGAGGTTGATGGTCGGCGGTGCCACCTGGCTGTTGATCGCCAGGACACTGAAGATCGCCTCGACCGCGCCCGCCGCACCCAACAGGTGACCGGTCATGGACTTGGTCGAACTGACCGCCAGTTTGTAGGCGTGATCGCCGAACACCGACTTGATCGCACAGGCTTCAGCGAGGTCGCCGGCCGAAGTCGAGGTGCCATGGGCGTTGATGTACTGAACCTGGTCGCCATTGATCTTGGCGTCGCGCAGGGCATTGGTGATGCAACGTGCAGCACCGGCGCCGTCGGCGGGAGGCGACGTCATGTGGTAGGCATCGCCACTGGTGCCGAAGCCGATCAGCTCGGCGTAGATGGTCGCGCCACGGGCCTTGGCGTGTTCCAGCTCCTCCAGCACCAGTGCACCGGCGCCGTCGGACAGGACGAAGCCATCACGGCCCTTGTCCCATGGACGGCTGGCGCGGGCTGGCTCATCGTTGCGGGTCGACAGTGCGCGGGAGGCACCGAAGCCACCCATGCCCAGACCACAAGCGGCCATCTCGGCGCCGCCGGCAATCATCACGTCGGCTTCGTCGTACATGATGTTGCGTGCCGCCATGCCGATGCAGTGCGTACCGGTGGTACACGCGGTGGCGATGGCGTAGTTGGGTCCCTGTGCACCGAGGTGGATGGACAAGAAACCGGAAATCATATTGATGATCGAGCCAGGCACGAAGAACGGTGAAATTCGACGAGGGCCGGAATCATGCAGCGTGCGGCTGGTTTCTTCGATATTGGTCAGTCCGCCAATACCCGAACCCATGGCCACGCCGATGCGCTCACGGTTGGCGTCGGTGACTTCCAGACCCGAGTTACGCACAGCCTGAAACCCTGCGGCCAGACCATACTGGATGAACAGATCGAGCTTGCGAGCTTCCTTGACCGACAGGTATTCCTCAACATTGAAGCCCTTGACCGAGCCGCCAAAGCGGGTGGAATAGGCAGAAAGGTCGGTGTGTTCGATCAGACCAATGCCACTGCGGCCAGCCAGAATGCCCTGCCAACTGCTCGGCACATCCGTGCCCAGTGGCGACAACATACCCATACCGGTGACTACGACGCGTCTACGCGACACAGCACTCTCCTTTTTCAAATGGCGACTTTGCATCAGGCCTAAAGAAAAAACCGCACGCCGTGATGGCAGTGCGGTTTTTCCATGACAGCAAGCAGCGATTACAAGCTATTAAGCCTGATGGTTAGTAACGTAATCGATTGCAGCTTGTACAGTAGTGATCTTCTCAGCTTCTTCGTCAGGGATTTCGGTCTCGAATTCCTCTTCCAGAGCCATCACCAGCTCAACGGTGTCAAGGGAGTCGGCACCCAGGTCTTCAACGAAGGAAGCAGTGTTGACCACTTCTTCTTCTTTAACGCCCAGTTGCTCAGCAACGATTTTCTTGACGCGCTCTTCGATGGTGCTCATACCTTGTTTTCACTCCTAATGGACAAATTCAGGCAGCTGGCCAGTGGGTAAGTGTATAGAAAGACTTTTCAGTTTTTCAACTGAAAGCTTCACTCCTCAAACCCGACGACCCTCTGCCTATAAATAGATTGCAGCTTTATAACGGATTTTAGACAGCTCGTATGACATTTTTTTGAAGCAATCCGTCACATTTAACTCATGTACATCCCGCCGTTCACCGGGATTGTAGCCCCAGTAACGTAAGCCGCACCGTCGGATGCAAGAAAAGCGACCACAGACGCGATCTCTTGAGCTTGCCCCAGACGGCCCAGCGGAATCTGCGTCTGCAAGGCTTCACGCTGCGCCTCGGGCAGTTCGCGGGTCATATCGGTGTCGATGAACCCAGGGGCCACCGAGTTTACCGTAATCGAACGCGAACCGACTTCACGCGCCAGTGCACGGCTGAAACCTTCCAGACCGGCCTTGGCGGCTGCGTAGTTTACTTGGCCTGCGTTGCCCATGGCACCCACAACAGAGCCAATACTGATAATTCGTCCCCAACGGGCCTTGGTCATGCCGCGCAAAACACCCTTGGACAGGCGGAACAGACTGTTCAAGTTGGTATCGATGACGTCGCTCCATTCGTCGTCTTTCATGCGCATCATCAGATTATCGCGGGTGATGCCGGCATTGTTGACCAAAATTGCCGGGGCGCCAAACTGCGTAGTGATGCTTGCCAGCACCGCAGCAACCGATTCATCACTGGTGACGTTCAGTTCCAGGCCAGTGCCTTCAATAGCGTTTTCTTTCAGGGTTGCCGCGATGCGCTCGGCACCCGAGGCGGAGGTCGCGGTGCCAATGACGATGGCGCCCTGACGACCCAGTTCCAGGGCGATGGCCTGGCCGATACCGCGGCTCGCACCGGTGACCAGTGCAACTTTACCTTGCAGACTCATGCAAGTTTCTCCTGATTCAGGCCAGCGCCGCGCGAGCGGCAGCGAAAGCGTCTGGGGTATTGAGGTTGGATGTCGCCACGCCTTCGGCGCAGCGTTTGTTCAGGCCGGCAAGCACCTTGCCCGGGCCGCACTCGACCAGTTGGGTCGCGCCCTTGGCCGCCAGTGCCTGGACCGATTCGACCCAGCGCACAGGCTTGTAGAGCTGCTCAAGCAGATCGCGCTTGAGGGTCTCCAGATCAGCCGGCACATTGGCGCTGACGTTCTGCACCACCGGGATCTGCGGGGCCTGCCAGTCAATGGCAGCGATGGACTCGGCAAAGCGCTCGGCCGCCGGACGCATCAGTTCGCAGTGGGACGGCACGCTGACCGGCAACGGCATGGCGCGCTTGGCACCACGGGCCTTGCAGCCTTCAATGGCACGTTCGACCGCCGCCTTGGCACCGGCGATCACCACTTGGCCAGGGGAGTTGAAGTTGACCGCACTGACCACTTCGCCTTGCGCTGCTTCGGCACAAGCCGCCAGCACATCGGCATCTTCCAGACCGAGGATAGCGGCCATGCCGCCCTGCCCGGCCGGAACGGCTTCCTGCATCAGCTTGCCACGGGTTTCGACCAGTTTCACCGCGTCGGCCAGGCTCAGGCTGCCCGCCGCCACCAGGGCGCTGTACTCGCCCAGGCTGTGACCGGCCACATAAGCCGGACGCGCGCCGCCTTGCGCCAGCCACAGACGCCACAAGGCGATCGAGGCGGTCAGAATGGCCGGCTGGGTTTTATCGGTTTGATTGAGTTGCTCTTCCGGCCCTTGCTGGGTCAGTGCCCACAGGTAGTAACCCAGAGCATCGGAAGCTTCTTTGAATGTTTCGAGGACCACTGGATGTTGCGCGCCCAACTCGGCCAGCATGCCGAGGGACTGCGAACCCTGTCCTGGAAAGACGAATGCGAGGGAAGCAGACATGTAACAAGCCCCTAATGATCTTGTCGTCGGAGAATTGACGTCCCGCTAGAGGGACACAAGAAACTGACAGTTGGATGGCCAATTGAACTGAGCGGTCACATTTAAGCATTGTCCGACGAAAACGCCTAAGGCAACAAATCCTCCAGACGACCGTGAAGCCGCTCAGGAAGATTTTCCTGGATCTCGATCAGGGCACGCTGGATCGCACTCTGGAAACCCTGCACACCGGCCGAACCGTGGCTTTTCACCACAATCCCCTGCAAGCCGAGAAAGCTCGCGCCGTTGTGCCGCGCCGGGGCCAGGTCCGCTTGCAAGCGCTTCATCAGCGGCAGCGCCAAGGCCCCCACCATGCGTGAGGCGACGCTTTTCTTGAACAAGGCCTCGATGCGCCCGGCGATCATGGTCGCCAGGCCTTCGCTGGACTTGAGCAGGATATTGCCGACAAAACCGTCACACACCACCACATCCGCCTCGCCCCGGTACAAACCGTCACCTTCGACAAAACCGATGTAGTTGATGCCCCGGGCGTTCTGCAACAAGGTCGCCGCCAGCTTGACCTGCTGGTTGCCCTTGATGTCTTCGGTACCGATGTTCAGCAGCGCTACTCGCGGGCGAACCACGCCGAGGGTTTCCGCCGCCACCGAGCCCATGATCGCGAACTGCAACAAGTGCTCGGCACTGCAATCGACGTTGGCACCGAGGTCGAGCAACTGGCAATAGCCCTTCTGGGTCGGAATGGCCGCGATCATCGCCGGACGATCAATGCCCGGCAACGTCTTGAGTACAAACCGCGACAACGCCATCAGCGCCCCGGTGTTGCCGGCGCTGACACAGGCCTGGACCTTGCCATCGCGCAACAACTCAAGGGCCACGCGCATTGACGAATCAGGCTTGCCGCGCAGGGCCTGGGCAGGCTTTTCGTCCATGTTGATGACTTCGGACGCCGGCGTAATCGACAGGCGCGCGCGATCCACAGCCGAATGGCCGGAGAGCAGCTCTTCCAAAAGGGTAGGTTGACCGACGAGGGTCAGGTGCAGCGAGGGTGTAGCAGACAGGCAAGCAAGGCTGGCCTGAACAATGCTGCGGGGACCGAAGTCCCCGCCCATTGCGTCAATCGCGATGACTTGAGCAGACAAGTGATTACTCGTCAGCGCCCTTGTCGATCACTTTACGGCCACGGTATACGCCTTCTGGCGATACGTGGTGACGCAGGTGAATTTCACCGGTGGTTTTTTCTACAGACAGAGTGCTCGCCGTCAGGGCGTCGTGCGAACGACGCATGTCACGGGCAGAGCGGGATTTTTTGTTCTGCTGAACAGCCATAATTGATTAACTCCTAAACGTTTGGGTCACGCTTTAACTGCGCCAATACACTGAACGGGTTGGACCGCGTTACCTCGTCCTCGCTCGGTTCGGGCTCATCGAGACCCGCCGGCTGCTGGCATTCTTCCGGATGATGAGCAGGCACAATGGGCAAGGCGAGCAAAAGCTCCTCCTCGATCAGTGACTGCAGATCCAATGGATCTTCGCCCAGTTCCAGCACGTCATAACCTTTCGGCAACGACTGGGTATTCGCACCCTCTTTCACCACAGCATAACTGCATTCGCTGTGGATCGGCAGGGTGACCAGCTCAAGACAACGCTGGCAAACCATTTTGACTTCGGTGTCGATAAAACTGTGGATTACCACAGACTTACGTTCATCTCGTTCAAAAACGAATTTAGCCTGCACCGTACCGACAGTGTCGGAAAGCGGGTCGCAGAGTCTCTCCAAATCGGCCAGCAGCAGTTCACCTTGAAGGGTGGTGCCACGATCAGCCAATTTGCGCGGGTCAACGTGAGGTGGAATCGGGTCATTCAACATAGGCGCAGCATTATAGGGATGCACCCAGCCATGTCAAAGGAAATTCAGCCCTGTCCGTCACTTGGAAGCCTCGCTAGAATTCGCCCCTGCCTTTTGGAGATGCCCATGCTGCCTTTATTACTCGCTTCAAGCTCGGTCTATCGCCGGGAATTGCTGGCCCGATTGCAGCTTGAGTTTACCTGCCGCTCGCCGGATATCGATGAAAGCCATCGCCCGGACGAGTCCGCGATTAATCTGGTCAAGCGCCTCGCCGAAGAGAAAGCCCGGGCACTGGCCGACAGCCACCCCGCGCATCTGATCATCGGTTCCGATCAGGTCGCGGTGCTCGGCGAGCGCATTATCGGCAAACCCCACACATTCGAAAAGGCCCGGGAACAATTGCTCGCTTCCAGCGGCGCCAGCGTGACCTTTCTGACCGGCCTGGCCGTGCTTAATAGCCAGACCGGTCACTGTCAGGTCGATTGCGTGCCCTTCACCGTGCACATGCGCACACTCGACCCGGCGCGCATTGAACGCTACCTGCACGCAGAACAGCCCTACGACTGCGCTGGCAGCTTCAAGGCCGAAGGTTTGGGGGTGAGCCTGTTTCAACGCACCGAAGGCCCTGACGCCACCAGCCTGATCGGCCTGCCGCTGATTCGCTTGATTGATATGTTGTTGGCCGAGGGCGTGCAAATCCCCTGAGCACAAAAAACCGGCCACGAAGGCCGGTTTTTTTATGCCGCAGCTGATTCAGCGCAACGACGGACCATGAAACCCCATCCACATCGCCAATTGTTCGGCCACGCTGGCGCCGAGCTTCTTCGAGAAGCGATCAAACGTCGATTCCTGAATGGTGAAGTCCACCAACTCTTTCTCGCCAATCACATCCCGGGCGACCGAGCTGGCATTGCCCAGGCCATCGATCAAGCCCAGCGGCAGCGCTTGCTCACCGGACCAGACCAGCCCGGAGAACAACTCCGGATGCTCTTTATCCTTGAGCCGATCGCCACGCCCTTTCTTCACGCTGTTGATGAACTGCTGGTGCGTAGTATCGAGCACGCCCTGCCAGAACTGAGTTTCCTCAGGCTTCTGCGGCTGGAACGGATCGAGGAACGACTTGTGTTCACCCGAGGTGTAGGTGCGACGTTCGACGCCGAGCTTCTCCATCGTCCCGACAAAGCCGTAGCCGGCCGCCGTCACACCGATGGAACCCACCAGGCTCGCCTTGTCGGCGTAGATCTGATCGGCCGCGCTGGCGATGTAATAAGCGCCGGAAGCGCCCAGGTCCGAAATCACGGCGTACACCTTGGTATCCGGATGCAAACCGCGCAGACGCTTGATTTCGTCGTACACGTAACCCGACTGCACCGGACTGCCGCCCGGGCTGTTGATGCGCAGGATCACGCCCTTGACCTTGGTGTCTTCAAAGGCTGCACGCAGACTGCCGACGATGTTGTCGGCGCTGGCAGACTCCTTGTCGGCGATCACGCCAATTGACGTCGATCAACGCGGTGTAGTTGGAACCGCGGGTCGCGCTTTTTTCCATGTCCATTAACGGCGTGAACAGCAGCAGCGCCGCAAACAGGTACACGAAGGTCAGCAGCTTGAAGAAAATCCCCCAGCGGCGCGAGCGGCGCTGTTCCTGCACGCTTGCCAGCAAGGTCTTTTCCAGCAGCTTCCAGCTCTTCTCTTCACCGCCATCCGCGCTTGCCTTGGCAGGCGCTTTCCATTCGTCGGTCATGCCATCTACCCCAGCAAAATCGTATTAAGCCTGACGAAGCCAGGCATGCAATTCGGAAAAACGATCAATGGACAGCCGCGGCCCGAACAGCTTCAGCGCCTCGATGGATTGGGCGCCGTAACTCACGGCAACCGAATCCATACCGGCGTTGCGCGCCATTTGCAGGTCAAAGGACGAATCCCCGACCATCAACGCCTGCTGCGCCGAAACGCCGCAATGCGCGAGGATCTCTTCCAGCATCAGAGGATGAGGCTTGCTGGCAGTTTCATCGGCGGCACGGGTGATATCGAAATAGTCTTCCCAGCCGTGCGCCTGGAGCACTCGATCCAGCCCACGACGGGCCTTGCCGGTCGCGACCGCCAGGTGATAACCCTCGTCACGAAAGGCGGCCATCGACTCGACAACACCTTCGAACAACGGCGAAGGCACGGCTTCGGCCGCGATGTAGTGATCGGCATAGTGCTGACGGAACGCTATCAGCTCGTCATCGCCGATCTGCGGGTACAACGTGCGAATCGCCTCGGGCAAGCCCAGGCCGATAATGCCTTTGACGGCAAAGTCGTCGCACAATTGAAAACCGGAGCGCTCGGACGCGACATGCATCGCCTCGACAATCCGACCAATGGAATCGGCCAGCGTGCCATCCCAATCAAAAATCAGCAGCTTGTAATCAGAGGGGTGCACTCAGGCGCTCCACGGTCTTGGCCCACATCTCGTCCACTGGCGCCTGCAACTTCAGCTCGCCGCCATCTGGCAACGGCACGGTCAGCATGTAGGCGTGGAGGAACAGGCGTTTGCCGCCCAGGTCACGAATTTCCTTGCTGAAATCGTCATCGCCGTACTTGGTGTCGCCAGCGATGCAGTGCCCGGCGTGCAACGTATGGACACGGATCTGGTGTGTCCGGCCGGTGATCGGCTTGGCTTCGATCAGGGTGGCAAAGTCGCCGAAACGGCGCAGGACCTTGAACACGGTCACAGACTCCTTGCCCTCCTCCTCGTCGACCTCGACCATTCGCTCGCCGGAGCGCAGGTTGCTCTTGCCCAGCGATGCACGGACCTGCTTGATCGAGGCCGCCCAGTTGCCGCGGACCAGCGCCATGTAGCGCTTGTCAACGCCATCGCCGCGCAATGCCGTGTGCAAGTGACGCAACATGCTGCGCTTCTTGGCGATCATCAGCAGGCCGGAGGTGTCACGGTCGAGCCGGTGAACCAGTTCGAGCTCCTTGCAATCGGGACGCAACTGACGAAAGGCTTCGATTACCCCGTAGGTCAAGCCGCTGCCGCCGTGAACCGCGATGCCGCAAGGCTTGTTGATCACGATCAACGCCTTGTCCTCGAAGATAATCGAGGCTTCGAGGCGCTGGAGCAGGCCTTGTGCCAGCGGTACCGGCTCGTCGCGCTCAGGCACGCGAACCGGCGGCACGCGCACGATATCGCCCGCCTGCAGCTTGTATTCGGGCTTGATCCGGCCTTTGTTCACTCGCACTTCGCCTTTGCGCAAAATGCGGTAAATCAAGGTCTTGGGCACGCCTTTGAGCCGAGCGAGAAGGAAGTTATCAATACGTTGGCCGGCATATTCCGGCGAGACCTCCAGCAGTTGTACGGCTGGGGTCGAAGGGGCTGTAGTCGTCATGGCGCGGATGATAACAATTTTTTATGGAATTGAAGCACTTAATCATTGCTGCTATAGTCGCGAACGCCGCCAAAAGCGGCCTGGACAGCGGACTAACGGTCAAAAACCGGCCCTGACCAACGCAATTCACCAGGACGCGAGGCCGTCCTACGGGGCTTTCGCTACGTAACGGTGGAGTTTGCAGGTGTTACGAGCGCAGGTGACATGAGGCCTGAATCAAGCCGCAAAGCAGAGTTTTCACTCGCCTTGCTCGCCAATATTCATGGCCAGTTCACAAAGTGCAGTCAGCTGCGAATGACCCCGAGCGAACGCTTCGGAAACAACGCCTAAATTAGCCATGATGCGTGACCTCCCCTTTCGGAGCTCACGGTAAATGCCAACCCGCTGCGGATTCTGCGCGCGGCAGCACCCGAATTATCAGGGATACGTGTAGGGTGGAGATGCACAACCGCTGGACTGTGTAGCAATAGGCTTTATCAAGACGCTTCATCTCGTCCACAGCCGCTGGTTGATTCCTCCTCCTGACTGAGTGCTTAGTAGCCACAGCAAGCAGGACGCGTACGTCGCGACGCCGGCCCACATTGGTCGCCATCGCTAGACACTGGAGTGTCCAACCACTCCTGACGCACCTGACACCGACCGTGAGAAGTCGTGTGTGCCGAACGCCGTTTCCGGCAGCCCGGAAACCGACGGTACTACATGAAAAGAATGCTGATTAACGCAACTCAACCCGAAGAGTTGCGTGTTGCACTGGTAGATGGCCAACGCCTCTACGACCTGGACATCGAATCCGGTGCACGCGAGCAGAAGAAGGCCAACATCTATAAAGGCCGGATTACTCGCATCGAACCAAGCCTAGAGGCTGCCTTTGTCGATTTCGGCTCCGAGCGCCACGGCTTCCTGCCCCTCAAAGAAATCTCCCGCGAATACTTCAAGAAAGCCCCCGAAGGCCGCGTCAACATCAAGGACGTCCTGACCGAAGGCCAGGAAGTCATCGTTCAGGTCGAAAAAGAAGAACGTGGCAACAAGGGCGCAGCCCTGACCACCTTCATCAGCCTGGCCGGTCGCTATCTCGTTCTGATGCCGAACAACCCGCGTGCCGGCGGTATCTCCCGTCGCATCGAAGGTGAAGAGCGCAACGAACTGCGTGAAGCCCTGAACGGCCTGGTTGCCCCGGCCGACATGGGTCTGATCGTGCGCACTGCCGGCCTGGGCCGCAGCAGCGAAGAAATGCAGTGGGACCTCGATTACCTGCTGCAACTGTGGACCGCTATCAAAGAAGCCTCGCTGGATCGCTCCGCGCCATTCCTGATCTACCAGGAAAGCAACGTGATCATCCGCGCCATCCGCGATTACCTGCGCCAGGACATCGGCGAAGTGCTGATCGACAGCGTTGAAGCCCAGGACGAAGCCCTGACCTTCATCCGCCAGGTGATGCCGCAGTACGCCAGCAAGATCAAGCTGTACGAAGACAGCGTTCCGCTGTTCAACCGTTTCCAGATCGAAAGCCAGATCGAGACCGCTTTCCAGCGCGTCGTCGAACTGCCTTCCGGCGGCTCCATCGTCATCGATCCGACCGAAGCCCTGGTGTCCATCGACATCAACTCGGCGCGCGCCACCAAAGGCAGCGACATCGAAGAAACCGCCCTGCAGACCAACCTTGAAGCCGCCGAAGAAATCGCCCGTCAGTTGCGCTTGCGCGACATCGGCGGCCTGATCGTCATCGACTTCATCGACATGACCCCTGCCAAGAACCAGCGCGCCGTGGAAGAGAAAGTCCGCGAATGCCTGGAAGCCGACCGCGCTCGCGTGCAAGTCGGTCGCATCTCGCGCTTCGGCCTGCTGGAAATGTCCCGTCAGCGCCTGCGTCCATCGCTGGGCGAAAGCAGCGGCATCGTTTGCCCGCGTTGCAACGGCACCGGCATCATCCGTGACGTTGAATCGCTGTCCCTGGCAATCCTGCGCCTGATCGAAGAAGAAGCCCTGAAAGACCGCACCGCCGAAGTTCGCGCCCAAGTGCCGATCCCGGTGGCCGCGTTCCTGCTCAACGAAAAACGCAACTCGATCACCAAGATCGAACTGCGCACCCGTGCCCGCATCGTCATTCTGCCGAACGACCACCTCGAAACGCCGCACTTCGAAGTTCAGCGTCTGCGTGATGACAGCCCGGAAGCCCACATCAACCAGTCCAGCTACGAAATCGCTGCTGCCGCTGCCGAAGTGGAAGAAGTCCAGCCCGCCGCTGCGACCCGCACCCTGGTTCGCCAGGAAGCCGCGGTCAAGACTGCACCGGCCCGCGCCAACGCTCCGGTCCCGACCGAAGTCGTCGCTGCCGCGCCTGTTGCAGCACCGGTTGCCGTGCCAGAGCCAAGCCTGTTCAAAGGCCTGGTGAAGTCGCTGGTCAGCCTGTTCGCGACCAAGGAAGAGCCTGCCGCTCCGGTTGTGGTTGAAAAACCAGCAGCCACCGAGCGTCCGGCCCGTAACGAAGAGCGTCGCAACGGTCGTCAGCAGAGCCGCAACCGTAACGGTCGCCGCGATGAAGAACGCAAGCCTCGTGAGGAACGTGCACCGCGTGAAGAACGCGCACCACGTGAGCCACGCGAAGAGCGTCAGCCACGCGAAGCCCGTGAAGAGACCACCGCTCCGGTCGTCGCTCGCGAAGAACGCGCACCACGCGCTCCTCGTGAAGAACGTGCACCGCGCGCTCCACGTGAAGACCGCAAGCCACGTGGCGACCGCGAAGAGCGTCCGGTACGTGAACTGCGTGAACCACTGGATGCCGCGCCTGCTGCGCCAGCCGCTGCCGCTGCCGTCGCTGCGACCGCTGAAGAGCGTCCAGCCCGTCAGCCACGCGAAGAACGCGCGCCACGCCCACCGCGTGAAGAGCGTCAACCACGTGCCGAGCAGGCTGCAGCCGCTGCCTCTGAAGAAGAAGTGCTGACCGGCGAAGAGCAACTGCAGGAAGAAGGGCAGGAAGGCGCCGAAGGCGATCGTCCACGCCGCCGCTCCCGTGGCCAGCGTCGTCGCAGCAACCGTCGCGAGCGTCAACGCGATGCCAACGGCAACGTGATCGAAGGTTCGGAAGAATCCGAGTCCGCCGAAGGCGAAGCCAACGAAACCAGCGAAGCACCAAGCGCTGCCGATCTGGCCGCCGGCCTGGCTGTTACCGCAGCCGTTGCCAGTACCGTGATCAGTGCTCCTGCCGAAGCCCAGGCTCACGAGCAAGCCGAACGCGCCACTGCTGCCGTGCAGGAAACTGCACCGGTAGAAGCGCCGGTCGTTGAAGCGACTACCCCGGTAGAAGCAACAACCGCTCCGGAAGTTGAAGTAGCGCCGGTTCGCGAAGCACAGCCTGAAGTTCAAGCTGCTGCCGAGCCTGCTTACGTTGCCGAGCCTGTGGTTGTCGCTGAATCGGTTGCCGAAACGTCGAGCGAAACCGTGACCGAAGCCGTTCGCGAAGTGCGTGAAGAGCAAACCGCGTTCAACTGGGTTGCCGAGCCGGTAGCCGCCGAGCCAGTCGTCGAAGCGCCAGCGCCAGTCGCTGAAGCCCCGGTCGCTGAAGCGAAGGTCTTCGAGCCAGTGGTTGCCACCGCCGAGCCTGCCCCGGTCGTCGAAGCCCCTGTTGCCGCCGAAGTGGCTGCACCGGTGGTCGAAGCCGCCCCTGTCAGCGCCCTGACCGAAAATGGCCGCGCGCCGAACGACCCGCGTGAAGTGCGTCGCCGCAAGCGTGAAGCCGAGCGTCTGCAGAAAGAAGCCGAACTGGCTGCCGCTGCTGCTCCGGCTGTCGCCGAGCCAGCACCGGTTGTTGCCGAAGTCGTCGAGGCAGCTCCTGCCCCGGTCGCTGAAGCCGCTGCCGAGCCGGTTGAATCCGTGATCGACGAAGCACCTCGCTCCGTTCAGGACGCGGTACAGCAACACGAACAAGCCCTGGAAAAAGAGCACGAGCCTAAACCCCTCGTCTGATTCCATCGGCCACTAAAAAGCCCCGCCTGGTGATCCAGGCGGGGCTTTTTTTATGCTGATTGCTTACCAGATTGCCGATCATTCCCACGCTCCGCGTGGGAATGCCTCTACGGACGCTCCGCGTTCGGCTTTGGATGGGACGCAGTGCGTCCCGGGCTGCATTCCCACGCAGAGCGTGGGAACGATCATCCAAACACTAACTTCTCAGGCACATCCACATCCCACAGCACACCGGGATCATCCACCGCGACTTCAACCACCCTGGCCTGCGCAAACAACGGCTTGGCCCCGCGATCACCGGCCAACGCCATCAATCCCGGCCCAAAGCGCCGGCCAAACCCCACCGGATGCCCAAACTCGCCCTCATGCACCGGCACGCTGATGCAATCCTCGGCAATCCCCGCCAGCACTTGCTCGATGCTCGACGGCAGGATAAACGGCATGTCCCCCAGCACAATCAACCAGCCACCCAGTTGCGCACAGGCCGCCACTCCAGCGGCAATGCTGTCGCCCATACCCGTGGACTCGATCAGCACAATCTCGAAGCCGTAAGCCTGAGCCATGCGAATCACCTGCGGGCGATCTGCGGTGGTCACCAGTACACGCCTCTCAAGGCTGACAGGCAGATTCACCAACACCTGCTCGATCACCGAACGCACAGCGCCATCGCGACCGGCACAGTCGGCCAGCAACTTGTCCTTTTCAGCCCCGGCGACCTGGCGAAACCGACTGCCCTGCCCCGCTGCCAGCACGATGACACCGATGGGCTCGCTCATACGCCCTCCCGCAACGGCTTCTTCTGCTTGAGTTCGACGCCGTTCTTGATCGCCACGATTTCGGCCAGCAGCGACAAGGCGATTTCCGCCGGGGTGTGGCTGCCGATGTGCAGGCCGATCGGGCCGTGCAGCCGCTCGATGGCCTGTTCTGACAAGCCTAGCTGAGCCAGGTTGTCCCGGCGCTTCAGGCTGTTGACCCGCGAACCCAGTGCGCCGACATAGAACGCCCTTGAATCCAGGGCGGTGAGCAGCGCCATGTCGTCCAGCCGTGGATCGTGGGTCAGGGCGACGATGGCGGTGCGTTCGTCGGTCTGAATGGCCAACACGGCGTCGTCGGGCATGCCCGGCACGAAACGACCGTGCTGTTCCTCCCAGCCGTAGACGAACTCGGTGCGCGGATCGCAGATCAGCACTTCGAAATCCAGCAGCCGCGCCATTTCCGCGACATAGCGCGACAGTTGCCCGGCGCCGATCAGCAACAAGCGCCAACGCGGACCGTAAATCGCGCGCAAGGTGCTGCCGTCAAAACTCAGCACGTCGGTCTTGTTCGCCGGCTGCAACACCACTTCACCGCTCGCCAGATCCAGCGAACGAGCGACGATTTCATGGGCTTCGCAGCGGGCCAGTAACTCGGCGACCCATGCCGGATCGCCGACGCGCTCTTCGGTCAGACGCAGTGTTCCGCCACACGGCAAACCAAACCGCGCCGCCTCCTCACGGGTAACGCCATAGGTGATCAACTGCACGGGCGGCCCGTCGGCCGGGATGCGGCCGTCGTGCAACCGGGCAATCAAATCGTCCTCGACACAACCGCCCGACACCGAGCCGATCACCACGCCGTCTTCACGCAAGGCCAACATGGCGCCAGGCGCCCGGGGCGCGGTGCCCCAGGTCTGGACCACGCTGTACAACACCACCCGCTGACCGGCGCGGCGCCATTCGAGCACGCTGCGCAAGACGTTCAGATCGACGCTGTCCATCAGGCGTCAGCCTTCTGCCAACCCTGCAACTGATAGCGAACCGGCAGGCTGCGGATGCGTTTGCCGGTGGCGGCAAAGATCGCGTTGCACAGCGCCGGCGCAATCGGCGGCACGCCCGGCTCACCGACCCCGCCCAACGGCACGTCGCCCGGTGGCGTGACCAGATGCACCGCAACTTCCTTCGGCGCCAGGGACATGCGCGCCACTTCGTACATGTGGAAGTTGTCCTGCTGGACCTTGCCGTCCTTGAAGCTGATTTCGCCAAGTACCGCGTTGCCCAGGCCCATGACGCAGGCGCCTTCGAACTGCGAACGAATGCGTTCGGGATTGATCTGCGGACCGCAATCCACGGCGATGTCAGCCTTGTGCACGATCAGGGTGCCGTCGTCTTTGACTTCGACCTCAATCACCGCCGCCACATAGGTGACGAAGCTGTAATGCACCGCCAATCCCAGGCCTCGACCCTTGGGCAGCGTGCGCCCCCAACCGGCAGCCTTGGCGGCGGTTTCGAGCACCGTGCGCAGCCGTGCGGTGTCGATCGGATAACGCTCGGGGGATTCGCCGTAGTTCCACTCTTCACTCAAAGTGCGCGGATCGATCTGACGGTCCGGGCCGAGCAATTTGATCTGGTACTTCAGCGGATCCTGCTTGGCCTTGTGGGCCAATTCATCAACGAAGGTCTGAATCGCGAAGCCGTGGGGAATGTTCGACACCGAGCGATACCAGCCGACCCGGGTGTGCACCGTCGCTTCGGGGTTTTCCAGGCGCACGTTGGGAATCGCGTAGGCCATGTTGGTGAAGCCCATGCCCAACTCGAACGCGGCCTCGTGGTTCATGCCCGGGGCGAACAACGCGGTGATGCTTGGCGCCACGGTGCGGTGCAACCAGCCGGAGGGCATGCCGTCCTTGTCGAGGCTGGCCTTCAGGTACTCGGCGGACACGGTGTGGAAGTACGAGCAATGGATGTCGTCTTCACGGGTCCATTGCACGCGCACGGCCTTGCCGGGGAATTCCTTGGCGAGGATCGCTGCTTCGACGACGAAATCCGGCTTCGATTTACGCCCGAAACCACCGCCCAACAAGGTGACATTGAAGGTGACGTTATCGAACGGCAGGCCGAGGCGTTCGCCAATCCTCTCGCGGGTGACTTGCGGTGCCTGGCTTGGCGCCCAGGCTTCGCACACGCCGTCTTTAAAGCGGGCGATGGCGACCATCGGCTCCATCGGCGCCTGGGCCAGGTGCGGCAGATAGTAGGACGCTTCGAGGGTGCTGCCAGCGCCGGCCAGGGCCTTGTCGATGTCTCCGGTATTGCGCACCACTTTGCCCGGTTTGAGCGAGGCGGCTTCCAGCTCCTTGCGATAGGCGACCGAGTCGTAACTGGCATTGGGGCCGTCGTCCCACTCGATTTTCAAGGCTTCGCGGCCCTTGATCGCGGCCCAGGTGTTGCTGGCGACCACGGCCACACCGCCCAATGGCTGGAACTCCGAGGGCAGCGGACGGCTTTCAATCTGCAAGACCTTGATCACACCAGGGACCTTCAGCGCCGCGCTGTCATCCACGGACTTGACCTTGCCGCCATATACCGCCGGACGGGCAATCGTGGCGTAGAGCATGCCGTCGAAATGCACATCGGCGCCGTAGATCGCACGACCGTTGACGATGTCGGCACCGTCGATGGCGCGTACGCCTTCCTTGCCGATGTAGCGAAATTCCGACGGTTGCTTGAGTCGCAGGCTGTCACGGGCCGGCACCGCCAGCGCACCGGCCGCGGCGGCCAATTCGCCATAACCGAGTTCGCGTTTAGTGGGTTGGTGAATGACCTTGTGCAACTGCGCATGGCATTCGCCAACCGGGACTTTCCACTGCTCGGCGGCGGCCTGTTCCAGCATGGTCCGCGCGGCAGCACCGCAGCGGCGCATCGGCTCGTACCAGTGACGCATGCTGCGCGAGCCGTCGGTGTCCTGGTTGCCGAAGCGCACTTCATCACCCGGCGCCTGTTGCACCTTGACCAGCGCCCAATCGGCGTCCAGTTCATCGGCCACCACCATGCTCAGACTGGTGCGCACGCCCTGGCCCATTTCCGACCGGTTGCACACCACAGTCACCGTGCCATCAGCGGCGATGCTGACGTAGACCTTCGGATCATCGATCCAGCCGTTGGGCATGCCGTCGGCGCCGAATTTCTTCGGCTTGTCTTCAGCGAAAGCATCCTGCCAGCCCCAACTGGCGGCGAGTACCAGCGCACTGGTGGCGCCGACGCCTTTGAGAAAGCCGCGACGGCTGAGGTTGCTCAGGGCGAAATCATTCGGGAGCTGGCTCATGCCTTGGCCTCCTTCAGATGAGTGGAGGCCTGACGAATGGCGGTCTTGATGCGGTTGTAGGTGCCGCAGCGGCAAATATTGCCGACCATCGCTTCTTCGATCTGCTCATCGCTGGGGTTGGGGTTGGTCTTGAGCAATGCCGTGGCCGACATGATCTGCCCGCCCTGGCAGAAACCGCACTGGGCCACGGCGGTGTCGAGCCAGGCTTGCTGGACGATTTGCCCGACCGGGTCGGCGTGCAGGTTGTCGATGGTGCGCACGTCCTGGCCCACGACCGAGCCAATCGGCGTGATGCAACTGCGCGCAGGCAAGCCGTCGATATGGATGGTGCAGGCACCGCACAGGCCCATGCCGCAGCCGAATTTGGTGCCGTTGTAACCGGCCACGTCGCGGATTGCCCAGAGCAGCGGCATATCCTCGGTCACATCGAGTGGATGGTCTTGGCCATTGAGTTTCAGGGTAATCATGGGCACGCCCGCATAGTGTCAGGGTTATGGGGTCGAGCAATCTGCCGCCGGGGGTTGGCGGTGGGTTCACGCAGATCGGCTCAGGCTAATGGGCTCTCTTATGCAGACGGTAGTGTCTGCATCGGGCCTTTGGTGGAGCAAATGCTTGCATCGTTAGGGGGCTAAGTTAACCCAGCATTAACAAAAAAGCCCTGCTGAGACAGGGCTTTTTTAGCTGCAGGTTTTAAGCTGCAAGCTTCAAGTCGAAGCAGAGCAGCACACGCTATTAGGATTGTAGCTTGCGGCTTGAAGCTTGAAGCTTGCCGCTAATAGCGGTTCGGCTCCATTTCCAGCTCGACGCGGAATCGTTGCCAAATGTCGGCCTGGATCCGTTGCGCCAGCGCCAGCAGTTGCAGGCCGGTCGCGCCGCCGTAGTTGACCAGCACCAGCGCCTGCAATTTATGCACGCCGGCATCAGCCTCGCGGAAACCTTTCCAACCGGCCTTCTCGATCAGCCAGCCCGCCGCCAGTTTCATCTGCCCGTCCGGTTGTGCGTAGGCCACCAGATCCGGGTATTCCACCTTGAGCCGGGTCACCAGCGCCGCCGGCACCAACGGGTTTTTGAAGAAGCTGCCGGCATTGCCGAGCACCGCCGGGTCCGGGAGCTTTTCGCCGCGGATGCTGCAAATCGCTTGGCTGACATCGGTTGGTGTCGGGTGGTCGATGCCTTGCTCGGTCAGGCGCTGACGCACCGGGCCGTATTCCAGATGCAGGTGCGCGGTGCGGTTCAGGGTGAACCGGACCCGCAGAATCAACCAACGCCCCGGCTGCTGTTTGAACAGGCTGTCGCGGTAGGCGAAGTTGCATTCTTGCAGGGTGAAGTCGCGCAGCTCGCCGGTCTGGCGATCGAGCGCAGTGAGGCCGGCGAACACGTCCTTGATCTCGACGCCGTAGGCGCCGATGTTCTGCATCGGTGCCGCGCCCACGGTGCCGGGGATCAGGCTGAGGTTCTCCAGCCCCGACAATCCCTGGGCCAAGGTGTGTTGCACAAACGGATGCCAAGGCTCGCCGGCCTCGGCTTCGATCACCACCTGGCTGCCGTCATCGCTGAGTACGCGAATGCCACGGGTGGCCATGCGCAGCACCAAGGCCTGGATATCCGCGGTCAGCAGCAAGTTGCTGCCACCGCCGATCACCAACAGCGGCAGGGCGTTCGAAGCGGCATAGGCCAGGGCTTCACGCACTTCGGCGTCGCTGTGGGCTTCGGCAAACCGCTGTGCCCGCACATCCACGCCAAAACTGTTGAACGGCTTGAGGGAAACCCCGGATTGGACCAGCAAACTCATAACCGCCCCTTCAGCTCGACCACCAGTAAATCACTGGCGCGCTCGATCAAATCCAATACTTGCTCGAAGCCCTGGTCGCCGTCGTAGTACGGGTCCGGCACCTCGTCGATCTCAGAGGCATAACGACGCAGGAACAGGTCCAGTTCGGCCTTGCCCTTGGCCGGTTGCAGGGCCTTGAGGTTGCGCAGGTTGCTGTTGTCCATCGCCAGGATCAGGTCGTACGTGGCGAAATCCGCACGGCTGACTTGCTGGGCGCGCTGGGCTGACAGGTCATAGCCGCGCAGTTTGGCCGCGGCCTGGCTGCGCTTGTCCGGGGCCTTGCCGACGTGCCAGTCACCGGTGCCGGCGGAGGCCACTTCGACTTGATCGGCCAGCCCGGCCTCGCGCAGCTTGTGCCGCAGCACCCCTTCAGCCGTGGGCGAACGGCAGATGTTGCCCAGGCAGACGAACAGAACCCGCATCAGGCCTCCAGCAGGCGACGAACGCGCTCAAGGTCTTCGACGGTGTCAACGCCGTGGGGCGGTGCAATCAACGCGTCGGCGACGTGAATCCGCACGCCGTGCCACAGGGCACGCAGTTGTTCCAGGGATTCGGTGTTTTCCAGCCAGCACGGGCCCCAGCTGACAAAGTCATGCAGGAAACCGGCGCGGTAGGCATAGATGCCAATGTGGCGGCGATACGGCACGCCTTCGGGCAGGTGCTCGCGGCTTTTGGCCAGTGCATCCCGGGCCCACGGCAAGGTGGCGCGACTGAAGGTCAGCGCCAGGCCATTGAGGTCGCTGACCACTTTGACCACGTTGGGATTGAACAGGCTTTCCACGTCTTCGATCGGCTCGGCCAACGTGGCCATGCGCGCTTCGGTGTGGGCAGCGAGGTTGGCGGCAACCTGATCGATCACGCTCGGCGGGATCAGCGGTTCGTCACCCTGGACATTGACCACGATCGCATCGGGGCCCAGGCCCAGTTTCGTCGCGACTTCGGCCAGACGGTCGGTGCCGGAATTGTGGTCTTCGCGGGTCAGCACCACTTCGGCGCCAAACCCCTTGCAGGCCTCGACGATGCGCGCATCGTCCGTCGCCACCACCACCCGTTGGGCGCTGCTTTTGCTCGCCTGTTCCCAGACGTGCTGGATCATCGGCTTGCCAGCGATCAGCAGCAGCGGTTTGCCCGGCAAACGGGTGGAGGCGTATCGCGATGGAATGACAACGGTAAAGGCTGTGGTCATTTATCCAGGCGCTCGTCGGTGGTCAGGGTGCGGGCTTCGGTTTCGAGCATCACCGGGATGCCGTCGCGAATCGGGTAGGCCAGGCCAGCGCCCTTGCTGATCAGTTCGGTCTTGTCGGCGCTGAGCTTGAGCGGGCCTTTGCAGACCGGGCAAGCGAGGATGTCGAGCAATTTGGTGTCCATGAGCATTCCCTGGATAAAACGGTTTTAAGGCAAAAGACGAGCCGGCAACAGGCGCATCAGCTGCGTATCGAACCAGGCCACGAAGGCCGGCGATGGCACAGCATCGACCGCCAGGTACCACCAATCGGCGGCGGCAAAGGCACGGCACTTCACCGCATCCTTTTCGGTCATCACCAACGGCAATGACGGTGTGAAATTCAAGGCCTGCACGCTGTACTCGGCGTGGTCGGCAAATGCGTGGGGTATTGGCCGCCAGTGTAGCGTTTCGAGGGTGGTGAAGAAACGCTGGGGATTGCCGATTCCGGCCACGGCGTGCAGGGCCTGGCCTTGGGCAAAGTGATCCAGTGGCTTGCGTTCGCCGCTTTTCAGATTGAGCAGCGCGGTGGGTTTTAGCTGGAAGGCAAAACCGTCGTCGCGATCAGTGGCGGCGCCGTTGTACAACACCGCGTCGACGCTTTGCAGGCGTTCGATCGGCTCACGCAACGGCCCGGCGGGCAGGCAGCGCTTGTTGCCCAGGCCACGGGCGGCGTCGATCAGCACCAGCTCGAGGTCGCGGGCCAATCGATAATGCTGCATGCCGTCGTCGGACAGGATCAGATCCAGCGGTTCACTGGCGAGCAAGGCTTTGACGGCGCTGCTGCGATCCGGGTCGATCATCAACGGCACACCGGTGCGCTGGACGATCAGCAAAGGCTCATCACCGGCGATGTCGGCACCTTGATCGGCCTCGACCCGCCATGGCAGTTGCGGCGGTTTGGCCCCGTACCCACGGCTGACCACGCCGACCCTCAATCCGTGGCGCTGGCAATGTTCGATCATCCACAGAATCAGCGGCGTCTTACCCGTACCGCCGACGGTGATATTACCCACGACGATCAGCGGCACCGGCGGCTGGTAAATCTCACCCTCGCCCGCCAGAAAACGCTTGCGCTTGCCCGTGACCACGCGCCGATACAGCCATTCCAGCGGCTGCAACAGCTTCAGGGCCGGATGACCGGCATACCACGCGGCGAGCAAACGATCGGACATGGCCATCAGGGCGCGGGCGCCGCCTCGACCGTAGTCATGCGCAAGTGGCTGAAACCGAGCTTGCCGGCGGCGTCCATGGCAGTGATAACGGATTGATGCTGGGTCTTGCCGTCGGCACTGATGGACAGCGGCAGGTTGGTGTCGCCGTTGGATTCTTTCTGCATCGCGTCCATCAGGCTGGCCAGGTCATTCTTCGGCAACAACTGATTGTTGACCGAAAACACGCCCTCGGCGCTGATGGCGACATCCAGTTGCTTGACCTGCTGGTCTTCAGCCGGCGAACCGCTGACCGCTTCCGGCAGTTCGACACGCAACTGGGTTTCCCGGGTAAAGGTGGTGGTCACCACGAAAAACAGCAGCAGGACAAACACCACGTCGATCAGCGACACGAGATTGATGTCTATGTTTTCCCGTTGCTTGCGGCGGAATTTCACGCTTTTTTGCCCTCGGACAGGTCCACGTCACGGTCGCCCTGCACCACTTCAACCAGCTTGATCGCTTCCTGCTCCATCTCCACCACCAGCTCATCGATGCGCCGTTGCAGGAACCGGTGGAAAAAGACCGACGGGATACCGACGATCAGGCCCGAAGCCGTGGTGATCAAGGCCTTGGAAATACCGCCGGCCAGCACGGCGGCGTTGGTGGTCATGCCCGTGCCCATGAACGAACTGAAGATATCGATCATGCCCAGCACCGTCCCCAGCAACCCGAGCAATGGGGCCATGGCGGCGATGGTGCCCAGCGCATTGATGTAGCGTTCCAGCTCGTGGATGACCCGGGCGGCAGCTTCTTCAATGCACTCTTTCATGATCTCGCGACCATGCTTGGAGTTGGCCAGGCCGGCGGCGAGGATTTCGCCCAGCGGCGAGTTGGCGCGCAGTTCCTTGAGCTTTTCTTTATTGAGTTGTTTGTCTTTGATCCAGACCCAGACCTGCCCGAGCAAATGCTCCGGGGTCACACGGCTGGCGCGCAGGGTCCACAGGCGTTCGGCAACGATCGCCATGGCCACGATGGAACTCAGGATGATCGGAATCATCATCCATCCGCCGGATTTAACCAATTCCCACACAGTGACAGTCCCCTCGAAAAAGTGCGCCACTCTAACATAGGGGGTCGGCGCACCGAAGACCGGGATGTCGCATCCCGTCTGGCGGGTCATTTGTTCATCGCCGGCGCATCGCGCCAGAAGCGCCGTTGTTGACGCATCGTTCGCGGGGGCTCGAAGTTTCCCAGCAGCAGACGGACGGCTCCATGCTCGACGCTGTCGTAGATGCGCAGGCCACGCTTGCGATAGCGCGCCATCACCGTGGGATGGGGGTGGCCGAAGGAATTGCCGTGACCTCGGGAAATCAGCACGGCGTTGGGTTGCAGTGCGCTGAGCAGCACCATGGAGGAGGAACTGCGGCTGCCGTGGTGCGGCGCCGCCAACCAATCGGTGGGCTGCGCCAAAGGGCTGTCGAGCAATGCCCGTTCGGCGTGGGTGTCGATATCACCGGTCAGCAGCAAGCGTTCGCCATGGGCTTCGATCTGCAGGACACAGGACTTCTGATTGCTCTCGCTGGCCGAGGACCATTGCCAGAGCTGAAACGTCACGCCATCCCAGGTCCATTGCCGGCCGCTCTCGCAGCCTTCGGCTTGTAATTCGACGGGCAGCGCCAATGGATCGCCACTGATCACCCGCGTGACTGGCAGCCCTTCGTTGATTGCACGAGCGCCGCCAGCATGGTCGGCGTCGGCATGACTGATCAACATCACGTCGAGGCCGCGTATGCCCAGTTTGCGTAATGACGGCAGTACCACGCGCTCGCCAAGGTCGAAATCACCGAAACGCGGGCCGGCGTCATACAGCAGCGTGTGCTGGCGAGTGCGCACAAGGATTGCCAGGCCCTGGCCGACATCCAGTTGCCAGATCTCGGCCAGGCCTTCGGGCACTTCCTCGCGCGGCGGGAAGACCAGCAGCAACAGCATCGGCCAACCCAACGGACGCAATGGCACGCCTCGGGGCATCAATAATAGAAAGGCGCCCAATACGCCGATGGCTCCGACCCATAACGGCACCGCCACCGGCACCCACGCGGGCAACTGATTCGCCATCAACGCCAGCCCCTTGAACAGCAAGTCGATCAGACCACCCGCCAGCCACAGCAACCCTTCCCCCACGTAGGGCACCGACAACAGCAAGGTCCCGAGCAACGCTGGCGGCAACACCAGCAGACTGATCCACGGCACCGCCAGCAGATTGACCAGCGGCCCGCTGACACTTATCGGTAATCCCAGCACCAGCAGCACCGGACAGAGGCCGATCGCGATCAACCATTGGGCGCGGGTCCAGGTTTGCCACCAGCGCCAGGGGCCGAGCCGGCCGCCAAAGGTAAAAATCAGCACCGCCACAGCGGCAAAGGACAACCAGAAACCCGGCTGTAGACTCGCCAGCGGATCCAGCAACAGAACGCCATCGAGCGCCAGCAACAGCGGCCACCAGGCACCTAGATGGCGAAAACGCAGGCGCCACAACAGCACCAGACCGATCATCACGCAGGCCCGTCGCACCGGCACTTCGAACCCGGCCAGCAGTCCGTAACCGAGGGCTGCCCCAAACGCCAGCCCACAGGCCCACGGCAGCCAGGGCCAGCGTCCGGGCCACAGGCCATAACGGGCCAGCCCGGCGATCAGCAAATATACGGAGCCAGCGAGCAAACCGATGTGTTGCCCGGAAATCACCAACAGGTGCACGGTGCCGGTGTCTTGCAACACCTGCCAGTCCTCGCGGCTCAACCCGGCGCCATCGCCCAGCACCAACGCCGCCAATGCCCCCGCTCGCCCTTGGGCATCGACACTGAGCAAACGCTGGCGGATACCGTCGCGCCAGGCCCAGCGGGCAGGTGAAAGGCGTTGGCCATCCTTGACCGTGCCAGTGGCGCCGATGCCCTGAGCCAGCAGCCAGGCGTCGTAGTCGAAGGCATGGGGATTGAGCAGCCCGGTCGGGCGCTTCAACTTCACCGCCAGGCGCCAGCGCTCGCCGCTGTTGACCGGCGGCCCGTCGTACCAGGCCAGGCGCATCAGCGACGGCACCTTGCCGTGTCGCGAGCGCGCGTCCGCCAATTCGAAACGCACGACCGCTTCATTGTTTTGCGGCAATCCGGTTATCCGACCTTCAACCCAGCGGGTTTCGCCGTCCAGTCCCGCCGACAATCGATCATTCAGTGCCAACTGCGCCTGACCACAGGCCCAACTGAAACCGAACAGGAAAAACGCCAACGGATACGTGCGAAACGGCAGCAGCATCAACGCCACCACCGGCAGCAACAGCCAAAACCAGACCGGCGGTAAAACCGGTAAAAAACGCAGCGCCAGCAACCCGAGCGCCAGCGCCACCATCCCTGTGCGCATAAGCCCGTCCTTGAGAGTCCCTTTTCAAGGCATAGCCGGTTGATCGCACGGCCGTCGTTATCAATTGTCACAAAGTCTGAATAGGCCACTCATAGAATCCAGACATACTTGCCGCCTTAACCGACCGAGAAGCCTTATGCCCCGGCGCTTATTCAAACGCTACATGCCAGACCCGACCAGCATCAGGGAACACAAATCCTTACGCTTTCTCGGCACGCTGCTGCATGACCCCAACCTCTGGCACCTCAATCGTCATTCGGTGGCCCGGGCGATGGCGGTCGGCCTGTTCGCAGCGTTCCTGCCGATTCCCCTGCAAATGCTATTGGCCGCGATCCTCGCGATCATGGTTCGCGGCAATATGCCGATTGCGGTCAGCCTGGTCTGGCTGACCAACCCGATCACCATGCCTGCGGTGTTTTTCTGCACGTACCAGACCGGTGCGTGGCTGATGGATGTGCCCGCCCGGCATCTGCCCGATGAGTTGACCTGGGAGTGGATCAGCAGCCAGCTCTCGACATTGTGGCAACCGTTTTTGCTCGGGTCGGTGGTGACGGGGTTGGTGCTGGGCGCCCTCGCCTATTGCCTGACGATGATGTATTGGCGGTGGTGGGTGGGACGGCAGTGGGCGCGGCGCAGGAAAAACCGGATGTGAGAATGCAAAACGGCCTCCGCTTGGGAGGCCGTTCTTTTTGTGGTGTCTGGACGGGCGCCTTCGCGGGCAAGCCGCGCTCCTACAGGGTTGCGTCGTTCGCGTATCGGCAAACGACACAAAACCTGCAGGAGCGAGGCTTGCCCGCGAAAGCCGCGACGCAGTCCTGGATCAGGTCCGCATCCCGCGCCCACTCACCAGCAACCGCGCACAACCGATGTACAAGGCCACGGTCGCGACCAGCATGAAGGTGATCGCCACGCTGATCTTGATGTCCGAAACACCGAGGATGCCGTAACGGAAGGCGTTGACCATGTGCAGCACCGGGTTGGCCAGGGACACGGTCTGCCAGAACGGCGGCAGCAAGGAGATCGAGTAGAACACCCCGCCCAGATACGTCAGTGGCGTGAGCACGAAAGTCGGGATGATAGAAATGTCATCGAAGTTGCGCGCAAACACCGCGTTGATAAAGCCCAGCAGCGAAAAGATCGTTGCGGTCAGTACCACCACCAGGATGGTCACGCCCAGGTGATGCACCTGCAAATCGGTGAAAAACAGCGACAGGATGGTCACGATAATCCCGACCATCAACCCGCGCAGTACGCCGCCCAGGGTGTAGCCGATCAGAATCGTGTGCGGCGACACCGGCGACACCATCAATTCCTCGATGGAGCGCTGGAACTTGCTGCCGAAGAAACTCGACACCACGTTGCCGTAGGAGTTGGTGATCACCGACATCATGATCAGCCCCGGCACGATGTACTCCATGTAGGTGAAGCCACCCATGCCGCCAATCTGCTTGCCGATCAGGTTACCGAAGATCACGAAGTACAGAACCATAGTGATCGCTGGCGGCAGCAAGGTCTGCGGCCAGATCCGGGTGAAGCGCTTTACCTCGCGGTAAACGATGGTATTGAGGGCAACGAGGTTGGGTTGCAGCTCGGAACTCATACCGCCACCTTCGACAGATTTTTCTCCACCAGGGACACGAACAACTCCTCAAGGCGATTGGTTTTGTTACGCAGGCTCAGCACTTCGATGTTCTGCTGCGCCAACTGGGTGAACAGCGCGGTGATGCCCATGGCTTTGTCGACCTGGACTTCCAGGGTATGACCGTCGAGCAGTTTGGTCGGGTAGCCGAGCAACTGCGGGACCACATTCAGGGTGTTCTTGATGTCGAGCAGGAAGGTTTCCACATGCAGCTGGCCAAGCAACTGCTTCATGCTGGTGTTCTCGACGATGGTGCCGTGGTCGATGATCCCGATGTTGCGACACAACTGCTCAGCCTCTTCCAGGTAATGGGTGGTGAGGATGATGGTGATGCCTTTCTGGTTAAGCTCGGTGAGGAAGGTCCACATCGAGCGACGCAATTCGATGTCCACCCCCGCCGTCGGTTCGTCGAGGATCAGCAGGCGCGGCTCGTGAACCAGGGCGCGGGCGATCATCAAGCGACGTTTCATGCCGCCAGACAGCGAACGCGACGGCACATCGCGTTTGTCCCACAGGCCCAGTTGCGTCAGGTATTGCTCGGCGCGTTCCTTGGCGATTTTCGGCGGGATGCCGTAGTAACCGGCCTGGGTCACGACGATGTCGAAAGTCTTTTCGAACTGGTTGAAGTTGAATTCCTGGGGCACCACGCCGATGGAGCGCTTGAGTTGCGCAGGATTCTTGTCCAGGTCGTGACCGAAGATATTCACCGTGCCCGTGGTCTTGTTCACCAGGGTCGAGAGAATGCCGATGGTCGTGGATTTGCCGGCGCCGTTAGGGCCGAGCAAGGCGAAAAAGTCACCTTCGGCGACGTCCAGATCGATACCACTCAAGGCCTGGAAACCGTTGCCGTAGGTTTTGGTTAGCTGCCGGATGGACAGAGCGGAACTCATATCGGGATACGCACCAAGAAGGGAGGAAAGGAATAAATAAGGGCGGGCGGCGATCAATACAACCACGGCGCACGAGCGCAATGGTGCTTGTCGCCGCCACACAAGTACAGTCAAGTGTGTCGATAGTGAGTATTAAGTCAACGCGGTCATGACGGCTTTCTGATACGCCGGGCGCTGTTTCAATCGTGCATACCAGGCTTCCAGATTCGGCTGTGGCGCCCGCTCGATCGGCATCTCGAACCAGGCATAAATGAAGCTGCCGAGGGGAATGTCGCCCATGCCGATTTCATCGCCGGACAGGTAGGGCTTGGCAGCCAGCGCCTGATCGGCCATCGCTAGCAGATCGTTGCATTCCTTGATCGCCGCGTTGATGGCGGACCAGTCCTGCTGCTCTTTCGGCGTGCGCAACACGCCCCAGAACACAGTGCGGAACGGGCCGGCGAAGCTCGACGTGGTCCAGTCCATCCATTTATCGGCGGATGCCCGGGCCTGGATATCTTGCGGATACCAGTGCGTTTCGTTGGCATGCCGCGCCATCAGGTAACGCACGATGGCGTTGGATTCCCACAGCACGAAACCGTCGTCCTGGATCACCGGCACCCGGCCATTGGGGTTCATCGCCCGGTACTGCGGCGTGTCCACCACACCGAACGCACCGCCGGCATCGATGGCTTCATAGGCCAGGCCAAGTTCCTCGGCGGCCCACAGTGGCTTCCTGACATTCGACGAGTTTTTCCGACCCCAGATCTTCAGCATGACCGCCTCTTTATGGATGAATGCGCTGGCAGCATACGCCGGATCAGGCGCGACTCAAATCACTCTGCATGTCCCCCAACAGCACCGGCAGTTGTTCGCCGAAGAGGTGCGGGTAGCACTTTTCCAGGTGCGCGAAAAAGAACGCTTCGGGCACATCAGGGAACTGGCCATGGTCCACCAGGTATTCCATCAACGGCGCGCCGTCGCGGTTGAAGGGATGGAAAACGCTGTCGTTGATGCCATCGAATTCCAGCGGCGCCACATTGAACAACTCGCACAATCCTTGATTGAACGCCGGCGTGGCTTTGACCCAGCGTCCGTTCAGGTACAGCTCGGTATAACCGTGCATGGCGAACACGTCGCTCTTAAGCAGTTCGAGCAGGCGCGGGGTCGACAGGTGATTACGCACGTCCGCCAGGCCAATGCGCGCCGGGATCCCGCAATGCCGGGCGCACCCGGCCAGCAACGTGGCCTTGGGCACGCAATAACTTTCGCCGGTCGCCAAGGCGTAACTGCCGCGCAAGGTGTCTGGGTCGCGGCTGAACGTGTAGGGGTTGTAGCGCACGGCCTCGCGCACGGCGTAATAGAGGCTGATCGCCTGCTCGCGCGGATCGCGACTGGCACCGCGATGTTTTTCAGCGAACTCCACCACCGCAGGGTGGTCACTATCGATGAAGCGGCCGGGACGCAGATACTCGTGCATGAGGTCGATCTCCTGGGGGAGCCTCGAGTCTAACGACACCTTCAGCACAGAGATAACGACGATTCGGCCAAACATGGGCGCTTTGCCGCTCACCTTGCGAACGATTTCCGAGGCCGGTTGCCAACAGGTCTTACAAAACCCATCCAAGGTTTCCCACGATTTCAATCACATTGCTCTGACCACCCGAAATGGCGGATGCCGTCTAAGCTCTGAACGTTGGTTTTGCCCTGGTTTCACGGAGGATTAAATATGCTGTTGTTGTGGATACTGGTTCTGATCGTCGGCATCGCCTATTTGGCCCACCGCCGCATCTCCCCGCTGCCGGCCTTGTGCATCGTTGCGGTCTATGTCGTTGCGATGGGCGCCTTCAGCCATGCACCGGGCTGGCTGCTGCTGGTGCTCTGGGTGCTGATCGCCGCCGTTGCGGCACCGCTATTGCTGCCTGACCTGCGCCGCAAATACTTCAGCGCGCCGCTGTTCAGCTGGTTCCAGAAAACCCTGCCGCCGATGTCGCAAACCGAGCGCGACGCCATCGATGCCGGCACGGTCTGGTGGGACGGTGAGCTGTTCAGCGGCCGTCCGGACTGGGACAAATTGCTGTCCTATCCCAAAGCGCAACTGAGCGAAGAGGAACAGGCCTTTATCGATGGCCCGACCGAAGAACTCTGCGCCATGGTCAGCGACTGGCAGATCGGCCAGGACATGGACCTGCCGCCGGAAGCCTGGGCCCATATCAAGGAAAACGGCTTCTTTGCGCTGATCATTCCCAAGGAATTCGGTGGCAAAGGCTTCTCCGCCTACGCCCACTCCCAGGTGGCGATGAAACTGGCGACCCGCAGCGGCGACCTCGCCTCCACCGTGATGGTGCCCAACTCCCTCGGCCCTGCCGAACTGCTGCTGCATTACGGCACCGACGAACAGCGCAACCATTACCTGCCGCGACTGGCTCGCGGCGATGACATTCCGTGTTTCGCCTTGACCGGTCCGCTGGCCGGCTCCGACGCCGGAGCGATGCCCGACACCGGGGTAATCTGCAAAGGCGAATGGGAAGGCCAGGAAACCCTGGGCCTGCGCCTGAACTGGGAAAAGCGCTACATCACGCTCGGCCCGGTGGCCACCCTGCTCGGCCTCGCGTTCAAGGCCTACGACCCGGATCATCTGCTAGGTGACAAGGAAGACCTGGGCATCAGCCTGGCGCTGATTCCGACTGACACCGCCGGCGTTGAAATCGGCCGCCGTCACCTGCCCCTCGGCGCCGCGTTCATGAACGGCCCGAACTCGGGCAAGGATGTGTTCATTCCCTTGGACTTCCTCATCGGTGGCCAGGAAATGCTCGGCAAAGGCTGGATGATGCTGATGAACTGCCTGTCGGTGGGGCGTTCGATTTCCCTGCCGGCGGTGGGCACGGGCGCGGCGAAGTTCACCAGCCTGGTGACCGGCCAATATGCCCAGGTGCGTGAGCAATTCAATGTGCCGCTGTCTGCCTTCGAAGGCATTCAGGAAGCCATGGCCCGTATCGGCGGTAACGCCTGGATGATGGACGCCGCGCGCATGCTCACCGCCAACGCGGTGGACCTGGGCGAGAAGCCGTCGGTGCTGTCGGCGATTCTCAAGTATCACCTGACCGAACGCGGCCGCGAGTGCATCAGCCACGCCATGGATGTGCATGGCGGCAAGGCGATCATCATGGGGCCGAACAACTACCTGGGTCGCAGCTGGAATGGCGCGCCGATCTTCATCACCGTAGAAGGCGCGAACATCCTTTCGCGCAACCTGATGATCTTCGGCCAGGGCGCGATTCGCTGCCATCCGTTCGTCCTCAAAGAAATGGCCCTCGCCGGCCGTGAAGACAAGGATCAAGCGCTTACCGAGTTCGATGGCCTGCTGCTCAAACACATCGGTTTTGCGGTGAGCAACGCCGCCAGCACCCTGGTGCTGAACCTCGGTTTCGGTCATTTCGAACGGGCGCCGGGCAACTCCCTTAGCCAAGGTTACTTCCGCGCCCTCAACCGTCAGGCCGCCGCCTTCGCCATGCTCGCTGACTTGAGCATGATGCTGCTCGGTGGCGAACTGAAACGTCGCGAACGCCTGTCGGCACGCCTGGGGGATGTGCTCAGCAACATGTATCTCGCCTCCGCTGCACTCAAGCGTTATCACGACCTCGATTCGCCAGACCATATGGCGCCGCTGTTTATCTGGGCCATGGAAGAAAGCCTGGGCCAGTCCGAGCGCGCATTGGATGAACTGCTGAGCAACTTCCCGAACAAGGTGTTGGGTTGCCTGCTGCGGGTGATCGTGTTCCCGTTCGGTCGTCGGCACAAAGGACCATCGGACAAACTTGGCGCCGAAGTGGCAGCGGTTATCGGCCGGGCCAAGGGTGATCCGACCCTCGAAGAGTTGCTCGGCGGTTGCTACCGTCCGCAATCCGCCGATGACGCCGTCGGTGCCCTGCAACACGCCTGCAACCTGTTGAGCGCGGCGCAACCGTTGCAGAAAAAACTGCACGTGGCGCTCAAGAGTGGCCAGGTCAAACCGGCTGCCGGGGAGCACGCCATCGATGCGGCACTGGAAGCCGGGGTTTTGCAACCGGGCGAGGCGCAGTCCCTGCGTGACGCCGAAGTGGCGCGACGCAAGGTGATCGATGTCGATGATTTCGACAAGGATGAACTGGCGCTGGCCGACGGAAAGGTCCGCTGATCCTGTAAAAACAGGCGTGGGAGCTTTATACTCCCGCGCCCGTTTTGCTCTTGAGGACTTATCTCGTGTCCAATGTCGTTGCCGATCATCTCGTCTTGCTGGACCACTTGCGCAGCATCCTGGTCGCCGTAGGTGAGGCCGAACAGGTTCCCGAAGAAAGCCATGCCTTGTTCCTGGAGCGCTTCGACGAATTGCGTGCGTTGCTGCCGGTCGATCCGATCGAAAGCCAGTACCTGGGCCAGGACATTCTTTGCCAGGTCATCACCCGCTACCCGCAAATCGCCCACTTGGTGCCGCGCGACCTGCTGTGGTACTTCGCCGGCGACTGCCTGCACTACATGCCTGATGATGAAATCGAGTTGTATCAGGCGCTGGAAGAACGTCGTTTCGAAGCGGAACAGAACGACGAACCGTTCGACTGGAACCAGGAAAAGCAGCTGCTGGCGATGTCGCAGGACGACAGCAAGCACTGATCCCGGATCAGGAACGCAAAAGGCCCGCATGGTGATTCATGCGGGCCTTTTTTTGTGGCATTTGTGAGGACGCCTTCGCGGGCAAGCCTCGCTCCTGCACGGGACCGCGTTCTCCTGTAGAAGCGAGGCTTGCCCGCGAAGAGGCCCGTCAAAGCAACCCATCACTCTCCGGCAACTCATACTCCGCCGCGACCGTGTTCAAGGCACCCGGTTTACCCGGCTTGCTCAAGGTTGGCTCCTTCTCCAGACACTCCACCAGATAATCGATAAACACCCGCAGCTTGGGCGGCAAGTAGCGCGTCGGTGAATGCAGCAACCACGCACCGCCATGGTAGGACGCCAGAAACGTCCAGTCCGGCAACACCTGCACGATCAACCCCTGCTCCAGCGCATACCGGGCGGTGAAGTACGGCAAGCTGCCAATCCCGATGTGCTGCAACACCGCGCCCAGTCGCACGCCAGTGTGATTGGCCGCGTAACGCCCGCGCACGCCGACAGTCACGGCTTTGCTGCCTTTCTTGAATTTCCAGCGTGCATCGCTCGGGGTTTCGCCCAGGTAGATGCAACTGTGATTGAGCAAGTCGTGGGGATGGGCCGGCGTTCCGTGTTCGGCCAGGTATTGCGGGGTTGCGCAGAGCAAGTGGTCGATGGTCAGCAACTGTCGCCCGACCAGTCCTGCGGGCGGGCAATTGGTAATGCGGATCGCCAGGTCGACGTTGTCATCGATCAAATCCACCTGCCGGTCTTCGAGCAGCAACTCCACATCCAATTTGGGATAACGCCGCAGAAATTCCGGCATATGCGGGTGAATCACAAATCGGCCCACGGCCTTGGGCACGCTGACCCGCACCAGTCCTTCGGCCTCGTGGGTGAACTGGCCGCTGATTTCCATCACCGACTTGGCCGCGCTGACCATCTCCTGGCAACGCTTGAACACCTCTTCGCCACCATCGCTCAGGCGCAGCTTGCGCGTGGTGCGTTGCAGCAAGCGGGTGGCCAGGGCTTTTTCCAGGCGCGAGATGCTGCGGCTGACCGCCGAGGGCGATGAACCCAGCTGACGTGCCGCTTCGGAAAAGCTGCCGGTCTCGACAACCTTGACGAAAATCGCCATCTCACCCAAAAGCGGCAGCGGTAGATTTATGCTCACAGCGCAACAGTCCTTTGATGATTGAACGGATTATCACGCAATTCCACGCTTCATATAATAAAAATAGAAACTTTAATAAGGGCATGGAATATGACGCTTCGCCTCTTTTTCCATAGTGATGACCTCAAGGCCAATGTGGAAGTCCTGGATTGCACGCCCCACGAGCATGAATTCGCGGTCGTTTTGCGCGCCACACTGTTCCACCCCCAGGGCGGTGGACAGCCTTGTGATACCGGCTGGATCGGTGAAAGCCAGGTACTGCGGGTCGTCCAGGATCCAGACCGGATCGTCCATTACGTCGACCACCCGGTACAACCCGGCATGACACAGATCCGGGTCGATGAACAACGCCGCCAATTCAATACCCGCATGCACTCTGCCGGACACCTGATCGGCCACTTTGTTCAGGTCCTGGGCTGGATGCCGATCAAGGCCCACCATTGGCCGGGCGAAGGCCGTGTGCAGTTCAAACCGGCGGATTCGGCTGAAGAGATCGAGGCCCAGCCCCTTCAGGACGGTATCGCGCAGTGGATCGCCGATGACCTGCCGCGCCTGACCTCGCTGCGCGAAGGCGCCCGGGAAATCGGCTTCGGCGAACTGCCGGCCTACGGCTGTGGCGGCACCCATGTACGTAGCCTGAAGGATTTAGGCACGGTCACGATCGACTCCCTTTCACTGAAAAAGGGCACGCTTTCGGTCCACTACCACGTGGATTGAGCTTGTTGGCGATGTCGGCACCTTCATCGCCTGACGCCGGGGGAGCGTGCATTCGCAGGCTCCGTTGACTAATCGATAGATGGACCTAAACCATGATGCTTGACGTCGAGCGTCTCGATGAGACGTGCATAAAAAAACTGGCCAACGAAGAAGTCCTCGCCATTCGCGTCAAAGGCTTCTTGCCTCAACCGCTGGCGGTGCAGATTGGCGACAAGATCCTTGCGCCGGGCTTTGAGGGTTACATCAACGCGCCGAGCATCGGTCGCATCGGCATGGCGTTTTACGAAGCGGAAAACCAGCCGCTGCTGATCGAAGACTATTTCGAACGCGCCACCAGCAACATCGAGGAACTGCGCAATCGCTGTGCGCCCTACTCGTCCCCGGTCGACACCCTGCGCTGCATGCTCGACGAGTCCTGGCCGGCGGGTGCACATCTGGAGAATCTTTACGGACGCAAAATGTATGTGGGCCTGTCCCGGGTGGTGAAACCCGGCGTGTGCTTTCTCGCCCATCACGACATTTTTGCCAAGGACGCCCCGGACAGTTTTCAGGCCCGCAGCCTGGAGGCGCAGTTCGCCTGCAATGTCTACCTGAACATGCCCGCCGAGGGCGGCGCGTTGCAGATGTGGGACCACGACATTTCCCCCGACCGGTTCGACGAAATGCGTGGCGACAGCTACGGCATCGACCCGGCCCTGCTTGGCCCTCCGACCCTGGAAATTCGCCCTGATCCGGGGGATTTCATCATGTTCAATTCGCGCTGCATGCACTCGGTGACCCCGGGCGTGGCCGATCCGCGCTTGAGCCTTTCGTTCTTTGTCGGTTATCGCGGCAATGCTTCACCCCTGACTTTCTGGAGTTGAAATGCTTTCCAATTACCTGGGCGAGTTTCTGGCGCTGGCGACCATCCACTTTCTGGCCGTAGTCGCACCCGGACCGGACTTCGCCGTGACCATTCGCCAGAGCGTACGCTTCGGTCGACTGGTGGGCATCTGTACCGCGCTGGGCATCGGCGCGGGCATTTCCGTGCACGTGCTTTACACCTTGCTCGGCGTCGGCGCGTTGATGCACACCACGCCATGGCTGCTGACGGTGGCCAAGGTCGTGGGCGGTGCCTACATTCTGTACCTCGGCGTCAGCCTGCTGCGCAGCAAACCCAAGACCGCCCTGGAAGGCGACAAAGTCGCGGACGAGCCGATGGTGGAACAGACCTTGTTGAAGGCGTTTACCACCGGTTTCCTGACTAACGCGACCAACCCGAAAGCCACGCTGTTTTTCCTGGCGATCTTCACCACCATCATCAGCGCCACGACACCGCTACAGATCCAGGCGCTGTATGGCGTGTGGATGTGCTTCGTCAACGCGCTGTGGTTTGTGATCGTCGCGTTGTTCTTTTCCAGTGCCCGGATTCGGCTGCTGTTCATGCGCATGGGGCACTGGTTCGAACGCACCATGGGGGTGATTCTGATCCTGTTCGCCGGGCGCCTGATCCTGTCGATGTAACCCCGCGCCCCTGCAAAAGGCCCGCTCAGTCAGACTGGCGGGCCTTTTGCATTTCTGCGTCGCTTTTGCCGTTCTGTGCGACAGTTCCCACTTCAGGGGCTCCCCTGTCACTCCCTCGCGGTGTTAGTTTGGAAACCTTTCTGATTATTCGATCAGATATTTCCCACTCACAACCTGCGAAGGAATGCCCCCAGCAATGGATTTTTCTCTCAAGCAACTGGCCGCGACCACCCTGATTCTGGCGAGCCTTTCGTCGTTCACCACACTGGCCCAGGCCAACATCACCCCGCAACAGAGCGCGACCCTTCTCAAGTCTTTCAGTGAAACTTCGGTCACGGATTTCAGGCAGTTCCTGGGTGGCGTGGCCAAGAGCGACCTGGCGAAGACCGCCAACCTCGGCCCGGCCATCAGCGCCTTCCTCGACAACAAAACCCTTTCTGCCGAACAGCAAAACGAGATCACTCGCCTGCTGGGGATTTATGCGCGGGTGAAATACGGCAGCGCGGCCACCGAGACCCTGCGTGAACTGGTGGCAATTCCGACCTTCCAGGTTGAAGGCGTCGCCCAGCACGACAATCCTGAATTCATCAAGATCGCCGACAAGATCAAGAGCCTGGCCCAGGCCTTCAACCTGAATTTCCGCAACATCGATAATCGCGTCTATGAAATCTCCCTCGAAGGCAGCGGCGATGAAGTCGTGGGCATTCACGCCCATGCCGACGTGGTGCCCGTGACGCCGGAGAACTGGGTCCTGAAGGACGGCACCAAACTCGATCCGTTCAAAGTCACCCTGATCGGCGACCGCATGTATGGCCGGGGTACCGAGGATGACAAGAACGGCATCGTGGTGGCGATGTACGCGATGAAGGTCATCAAGGAAGAAAAGCTGCCGCTGGCCAGGAATTTCAAGCTGCTAGTGGACACCACCGAAGAAACCACCGGCGACGCCATTCCTTATTACTTCGAACACAACCCGACGCCCAACTACAACCTGGCGCTGGATGGCGGCTACCCGGTGGTGATTGCCGAGAAAGGCTACGGCACCGTCATGGCCAAGTTCGCCGTACGCAAGGGCGAAGGTAAAGGCGCCGAAATCATCTCGATGACCGGCGGCATGGCCACTAACCAGATTCCATCGGCTTCCGTTGCGACCCTGGTCACTGACAAACCCGCCGAACTGGCCGCCAGCCTGCAGAAGGCCGGGGCTGATTATGCCAAGCGCAACAGCGGCAACGGCGGCAACTTCGAAGTGAACGCCAAGGTCGACGGCAAGAACGTCAAGCTGACGGTCACCGGCGTTTCTGCCCACTCCTCCGAGCCCGAATCCGGTGTGAACCCGGTGGCCAGGATGCTCGACTTCATCCATAGCCTGGATGGCAAAGTCGCGCTCAAGCACAACCACATCACCGACGCCGCCCGCTATGCCGCCGACAACTGGGGCCTGGATTACCTGGGTGGCAAATTGGGCGTTGGCTTCTCCGATGCCTTCATGGGTCCGCTGACCACGTCCCTGACCTTTGTCGGAATGGATGACAAAACCTTCAAGCTCGCCGTCAACCTGCGTGTACCGAAGGGCGAGTCCCCGGAAGCGCTCAAGGCAAAAATTGCTGAAAAGATTGGTGCCTGGAGCAAGAAAACCCACGTAGCGGCGACCTTCGACTACTCGATCGCCGAGCCGATGTACCGCAATCCTGAGGGTGAATGGGTCAAGGCGTTGTTGGCGGTGTCCACGGAAAACCTGGGCATGGAACACAAGTTCGGCTCCTCTGCCGGCGCCACTTCGGTCCATGAACTGCCCAATGGCGTGCAATTCGGCCTGGCCCGACCCGAGGTCAAGTACACCGGCCACACCGACAACGAGTTCAAGACTGTCGACCAGTTCCTGCTGGACCTGCAGATCGTGACCGAGATGATGGGCCGCGTCGGGCAGTTGCCGAAGCTCTGATGCACTTTTGGACCCGCTGCTGTGGCGGGTCCGACTTCTGGAGCTTTCAGCAAAAAACGCACAAACAAAAACGCCGCTCATTGCTGAGCGGCGTTTTTGTTGAATATGGAGCGGGAAACGAGACTCGAACTCGCGACCCCGACCTTGGCAAGGTCGTGCTCTACCAACTGAGCTATTCCCGCAAATGGCGTCCCCTAGGGGACTCGAACCCCTGTTACCGCCGTGAAAGGGCGGTGTCCTAGGCCACTAGACGAAGGGGACACGCTAACTGAAACACATGGTGTGTATTCCAGTGCCCAAATCCGCATCCGAAGATGTCGGTTCTGGTTTCACTCAGCCCTGCCCGAAAGCAACGCTGTTTAAAATTGGAGCGGGAAACGAGACTCGAACTCGCGACCCCGACCTTGGCAAGGTCGTGCTCTACCAACTGAGCTATTCCCGCATATGGCGTCCCCTAGGGGACTCGAACCCCTGTTACCGCCGTGAAAGGGCGGTGTCCTAGGCCACTAGACGAAGGGGACACACGTACAACATTCACTCCCTACCGCGTTTCGCTGTGTGCTTTACGCTGTAAGTGGCGCGCATTCTATGGATGGATTGATGGGTCGTCAACCCCCTGATATAAATTTATTTAAATCAATGACTTCGCCGTGCTTTTGGAGGCGAATCGGGGTTTTCCGTCGCCCGCCGTTTGACGCCTATATTCTGGCACCCGCCAAGGCGCTATAGTCCACCCACTCAACGAATGATGGCAATGTGCACTGCGCACGCTATTACTTATATAAGCAGGATGACTGCCGATATAAGTAGAGTCGTGGCCGATTCAACTCGTCGAGCGGCCCTATGCGCTCCCACGCCAAGCCACTACACTCGCACGCGAACCCTATAAAGAGGTCTTACCGGTGACACCACTCATGATCACCCTGCTAGTCGTAGCCGGGATCGCACTATTGATCGCCATTGGCTACATGAACCATGTGGTGGAAAACAATAAGCTGGAAAAGGCCCGTACCAAGGTCGAACTCAACGACCGCCTGCGTCGCTGCGGCGAAATCACCGAGACCTTCCCCGGCCAGTTGATGACACCCGCGCTCAAGCTGTTGTTGACTCGCCTGGAGCTGAACGTCTGCCAGCGCCTGCTGCACCTTGATAAAACCAATGCCACGGCCAAGGCTCGCATCGCCGAACTGAACACCCTGGTCGCCCAGGGCGAATCGATCCCGGTCAACAACCCGCTGGCACCGATCCAGACCGAAGCCAAGGCCAAGGATGTGCGCTTCTTGCTCGAAGCCTTGCACGGCCAGATCACCCGCGCCGCACAGGACGGCTTCCTGCCGACCAACGAAGCCAAGCGCTGGATCCGCGAAGTCCGCCACATCCTGGTCCTGCTGCACATCGAGTTCTTCAACAACCTCGGCCAGCACTCCCTGCAACAAAACCAGCCTGGCCAGGCCCGCCTGGCATTCGAACGCGGCGTGCAATACCTGCGCAAGCAACAGGAACCGCAGCTCTACGCCGAACAACTCGAATACCTGGAAAAACTCCTGGCCCGCGCCAACGCCCAAGTCATGGACCAGACCGCCCCGGCTGAAGGCGAAGTCAACCAATTGACCGAAGGGTTGAAAGACGTCGAGGCTGATGCCGACTGGAAAAAGAAAGCGATTTACGACTGATCGAACCAGTCAGGGAAGAAAGCCACCAGGAGGTGGCTTTTTTTTGCTTTGGATTTGGTGGGGGGAAGATCCAAAGATCGCAGCCTTCGGCGGCGTCTACGGGGATTGGTACATCCGATGGTAATGGGGTGGCTGTCAGGCCGCCTTCGCGGGCAAGCCTTGCTCCTACAGGGCTTGGTACATCCGATGGTAATGGGTCGGCTGTCAGGCCGCCTTCGCGGGCAAGCCTCGCTCCTACAGGGCTTGGTACATCCGACGGTAATGGGTCGGCTGTCAGGCCGTCTTCGCGGGCAAGCCTTGCTCCTACAAAAAGCAGAAGCAGAGCGGTGTACACCGCCCGCTTTTCACCACTCATTAGGCCGAGCGTTAGCTCGCCTGCTTTTGATCTTGCTCTACCCGCCCCTTCGGGAGGCCGAGTGGAGGTTCTGCGTAGTGGGCAGCCCGGCATGGATGCCGGGCTAGCCGCCCCCGGCCATGGATGGCCGATGGCGGCGGGCCCACGGAGCAGGACCGGAGCGAGGGAACGCCGAGCCTCAGCGAGGGGCCGGACGCTGGGGCGAGACCTTTTGGTTCCTTTTGGGGCGTTTGCCAAAAGGGACTCGCCGTAAGGGCGAAACCATAAGTGGCCGTTACCGCAGAAATGGATATGTACACAACAACCACCAAGAACCTGGTCGACCCAAAGGTCGCCAAGTCAAAGCCGAAAGTGCCCAACCATCCCCTTGAGCTCGATCCCCAACTGCGCCAACTCAATACTGGAAGCCGCATTCCCCTGCATCGCCAACGAAGACTGATCCGCACTGGCCCGAATACTCGTCACACTGCGATTAATCTCCTCAGCCACCGAACTCTGCTCCTCAGCCGCCGCCGCAATCTGCTGATTCATCTGCTGAATCAACGACACCGCCGCCGCAATACTCCCCAGCGCACTCTCAGTCTGCAACGCATCACTCACCGCCAGCTTCACCAACTCACCACTGTTCTGAATCTGCTGCACCGACGACTGCGCCGCCGAGCGCAAGGCACTGACCAGCCGCTCAATCTCCTCAGTCGATTGCTGAGTCCGCTTGGCCAACGCCCGCACCTCATCAGCCACCACCGCAAACCCCCTGCCCTGCTCACCCGCCCGCGCCGCTTCGATAGCTGCGTTGAGCGCCAACAAATTAGTCTGCTCAGCCACGCTTTTGATCACGCTAAGCACCGTGCCAATGTTCTGGATCTCCGCACTCAAGCTCTCGATGCTGGAACTGGCCGAAGTCGCCGAATCCGCCAACTGCTCGATCCGCGCCATGCTCTGGCGCACCACCTGTTGCCCGCTCTCGACCTTGTCGTCCGCCGTCTGCGCCGCCGTAGCGGCCTCTTCGGCATTGCGCGCCACGTCATGCACCGTGGCGGTCATCTGATTCATCGCCGTGGCGACTTGCTCGGTTTCTTCCTTCTGGCTGCTGACTTCCAGGTTGGTCTGCTCAGTCACCGCCGACAGCGACTGCGCGGAACTGGCCAACTGCTCGATGCCCGCCTGCAAACCACTGACAATACTGCTCAGACCTGCACCCATCTGTTGCATCGCCAGCATCAACTGGCCGATTTCATCACGACGGGTCACTTCCACCGTCGCACTCAAATCACCCGCCGCAATCTGCTGGGCCACACGGATCACACTGCGCAACGGCGCCACGATCAACCGAGTAATCACCCACGCCGCGATCAACCCGACCAACAACGCCAGCGCCGAAGAGCCAATGATCAACAGCGAATTCTTTTTCAGTTCGGCCTGCATCGCCCCGTCTTCGGCCCCATAGGCCTGGTCCACACGCTCCACCACTTGGCCGGCCCGCTGGTGCAGTTGTTCGTAGACGGTTTTTTCCTGGGCCAGCAGCCCGGTGTATTCGGCGAGCTTCTCGCTGAAACTGGCGATATGGCCGGTCACTTCATTGAGGACGGTCTGGTAGCCCTCATCCTTGACCGTGGTTTTCAGCTGTTCGGCCTGGGTCAGAGCCTGATCGGCCTGCTCGATCTTGCCCTTGCCGGCGCTGTCGTCGTCACCCTTGCGACTCTGGTCGAGGCGCACGCGGGCCTCGTTCATGGCCTGCAACATCAACCGCGAGACCTGGCTGACCTGATTGGCCTGTTCGATGAATTGTGCGCCGTCCTTGCCCTCGGACTCTTTCAAGCCATAGGCGCCGTCGTCGGCGAGGCCGGCTTGCAGCACGTCGAGGTTATTGGCCACGCTGGACACCGACCAACTGGCCATTTCCAGGGCCAGGTCCTTGGCCTGGGTCAGCGAGACAAATTCGTCAAAGGCCTTGCGGTAGGCGCCAAGCGACTGCTCGACATCGTTCATGACCGGCACGTTGGCCGCCGATTGCGCCTTCAACTGAGTTGACAGGGCAATCAGCCCATCAACCCCCTGGCGCAGGGCATCGGCGGTTTTCGGGTTGCCATGCAAGGCGTATTCCTGCTCCAGCAAACGCACTTTGAGCAAGCCGCTGTTGAGCGACGACATTTGCTTGAGCCCGTCGAAGCGATGACTGATGGTTTGCAGGGACCATACGCCAATGGCTGCCACCAAGGCAGTCAACAACAGCACCAGGACAAACCCGATGCCCAGTTTCTTTGCCATACCGAGGTTGGCAAAACGTCCTTGCACGGCCGAAATCATTGCTCGTAGTCCCCTGCCATAGTCTGTAGATGGAGATTCGCAACGGGCCTGTGCCAGCACAAGTCTCTGGCGTCGGAATAATGGCAAAAAGCTACGCCCACGTCGTTTTCAGAACGCTTTAGGTCGATCCGAAGCGGTGGCCTGGAAAAACCGCCGGGCTCGTGGATCGCAGGCATATGCCACATTGATCCGCTGCCAGTCATGGGCCGCACCGGTCGGGCTGAAGGCCGTCGGGGAAGACAGCAGCACGCCAAAACGTCGTGCCTGTGCCCGCAGCTGAGCGTAGTCGCACATTGGCGATCGCGCCCAGATGAACAAGCCACCGCAAGGCTTGCCGAACACCTCCCATTCGGCGTCTTCAAGCAGCTGCAATGCTGCCGTCCTGTCCACGCTCAGGCGCTGACGCTGGCGCTGTACCAGCTTGCGATAGGCGCCGGTGGCCAACAGACTGGCCAGCACCGACTCGCAGAACCGTGATCCGCCCATGCTGCTGATCATCTTGACCTCGGCCAGCCGTGCAATGAGCCCGGCGCTGGCCACCACAAACCCCACACGCAATGAGCTGCTGAGGGTTTTCGAGAAACTGCCGACGTAAATCACCCGGCCCTCGTCATCCAGCGCGGCGAGGCGCGTGCCGGGCCCCTTGTGCATATCGGCATACACGTCGTCTTCGATCACCAGCACATCATAAACCTTGCTCAGGTGCAGGACCTGCTGCGCCACCTCCGGTGTCACGCAGCTTCCCGTGGGGTTGTGGTGGTAGCTGTTGATAAACAGCGCACGCGGGCGGTGCTGGATCAACAAATGCTCCAGCACCTGCGTGTCGGGACCTTGCGCGGTACGTGGCACCTCAAGCATGCGCAGCCCGTGCAACCTGAGCAGATCGAACAGCTGAGAAAACCCGGGGCTTTCCACCACCACGCAATCGCCTGGCTTTAGCAGCGTGCGCACGATCAGGTCCAGCCCCTGACTGGCGCCGGTCGTGGTCAGGACGCGACTTTCGTGCGCCTCGATATTGAGTGCTTTGAGGCGTTTGAGGATCTGCTGGCGCAAGGCGAGCAAGCCCAGCGGCGTGCTGTAGTTGAACAGGCCGGCCATGTCGGTGCGGGCCACCTGGCGGATCGCGTAGCTGAGGTCGTCCGTCTCGCGCCAGCTTTCGGGCAAACCGCCACACCCCAGCATCAATTCACCCGACGGGTTCTCGGCGAGCCCCATGTGCATCGACTCCGCGCCTTCGAACCGGGGTAGATCACGCGCATCGGACACCACCGGTGCCGACGCGGCGACAAAGAACCCTGAACCGGGACGTGATGCCAGAACCCCCTGGGCCACCAGGCGTTCACAGGCTTCAACGACACTGGACTGACTGAGTAGATTGAGCCTCGCGATGTGCCGCACGGAAGGCAAGCGCGTCTCGGGCGGCACTTCGCCTTGACGGATCCAGCTCACCATTGCGTCGACGATTTGCTGTACGACCGGCACCATTGCCTGTCGGTCAATTCTCAATTCCATGAGCAAGCAAACTCCTGTCCATTTTGCTGCGCGCAGTTAATCACAGGAGCGCACGCCAGGCTGTGCGACAACGCCGACAAAACCGGCGGTTCTAACCATTTGAAACACATTCCCCGGCGCGGTCACGGAACCCTAAAAAAACCCCGCAAACGTGCGGGTCTTTTCCTACAAGGACGTTCCGGATTTCAAAAGGCGGTGACCCCGCCATCCACCGCCAGGGAATGCCCGGTAGTGAAGGCTGCACCGTCACTGCACAGGTACAACACCGCGCTGGCGATTTCCTCGACCTTGCCGATGCGACCGACCGGGTGCATCGCATTGGCGAACTCAGCCTTCTTCGGGTCGGCCTCATAGGCACGACGGAACATGTCGGTGTCGATCACCGCCGGGCACACCGCATTCACGCGGATCTTTTTCTTCGCGTATTCGATGGCGGCGGATTTGGTCAGGCCGATCACCGCGTGCTTGGAGGCGGCGTAGATGCTCATCTTCGGTGCCGCGCCAAGACCGGCCACCGACGCGGTGTTGACGATCGCACCGCCGCCCTGGGCCAACAGCAGCGGCAACTGATACTTCATGCACAGCCAGACGCCTTTGACGTTGACGCCCATGATCGCGTCGAACTCATCCATCGTGCCGTCGGGCAGTTTGCCTTTTTCGATTTCGATGCCGGCGTTGTTGAAGGCATAGTCGAGACGGCCGTAGGTATTGATCACCTCGTCCATCAGATGTTTTACCTCGCTCTCGACGGTGACGTTGCAACGCACGAAAGTCGCTTCGCCCCCCGCTGTACGAATCAGCGCCACGGTGCCCTCGCCCCCCGCCGTGTCCAGATCGGCGACCACCACCTTCAAGCCTTCGGCCGCAAAGGCCTGGGCGGTGGCGCGGCCAATGCCATTGGCTGCACCGGTCACAACAGCCACCTGGCCGGAAAACGTCATGCTCATTGTTATGTCCTCGAAGAGAAGGATGCGGGGGATCGCGTGTTTGCAGTCTAGCCACGGCACCTTGCGCACGGCAGCACTATCAGAAGGCCGGTTAAGTGCCCATGCGTCACAGTGATAGAGGCGCCCGACTCACTATCACTGCACTGGATCGGCGTGCATTCGCCGCATCAGCCAACCTTGCGGCATCTGCCCTGAGGGTCTATCAACAAAGCTTCCATTCAGCTTGAGTGCCTGTCATGACTACCCAGACCAATCGCCAATTTCTGCTCGCCAAACGCCCGGTGGGTCCGGCGACCCGCGAAACGTTCACCTATCAAGAAGTACCGGTCGGCGAACCGGCGGCGGGTCAGATCCTGGTCAAGAACGAATTCCTGTCCCTGGATCCGGCCATGCGTGGCTGGATGAACGAGGGCAAGTCCTACATCCCGCCGGTCGGCCTCGGTGAAGTCATGCGCGCTTTGGGCGTAGGCAAAGTCGTCGCATCGAACAATCCGGGATTCGCGGTCGGGGACTACGTCAACGGTGCCCTGGGGGTGCAGGATTATTTCGTCGGCGAGCCACGAGGTTTCTACAAGGTCGATCCAAAACTGGCGCCACTGCCGCGCTACTTGTCCGCACTGGGCATGACCGGGATGACCGCTTACTTCGCCCTGCTCGACGTGGGCGCACCGAAGGCCGGTGACACCGTGGTGTTGTCCGGCGCGGCTGGCGCGGTGGGCAGCATTGCCGGGCAGATTGCCAAGATCAAAGGCTGCCGCGTGATCGGCATCGCCGGCGGCGTGGACAAGTGCAAATTCCTGATCGATGAACTGGGCTTCGATGGCGTCATCGACTACAAAAACGAAGACGTGCTGGCCGGGCTCAAGCGCGAATGCCCGAAAGGCGTGGACGTGTATTTCGATAACGTCGGCGGCGATATCCTCGACGCGGTGTTGAGTCGCCTGGCCCTGAAGGCGCGGGTGGTGATCTGCGGCGCGATCAGCCAGTACAACAACAAGGAAGCGGTCAAAGGCCCGGCCAACTACCTGTCGCTGCTGGTCAATCGCGCGCGGATGGAAGGCTTTGTGGTGATGGACTACGCCGCGCAATTCGCCGCTGCCGGGCAGGAAATGGCCGGCTGGATGGCCAAGGGGCAGTTGCAGAGTCGCGAAGATATCGTCGAAGGACTGGAGACGTTCCCGGAGACGCTGATGAAATTGTTCAGCGGCGAGAATTTCGGGAAGTTGGTGTTGAAGGTTTAACGCGGTAGATCAACAGATCGCAGCCTTCGGCAGCGCCTACAGGGGGATCGCATTTCCCTGTAGGCGCCTGCGTTCGTATTAGGCGATTTCGGCTACCACAGCCGCCAACGCCTTGGCCGGATCCGCCGCCTGGCTGATCGGACGGCCGATCACCAGATAGTCGGAACCGGCGTCCAGCGCCTGACGCGGGGTCAGGATGCGGCGTTGATCGTCCTGGGCGCTGCCCGCCGGACGAATGCCCGGGGTTACCAGTTGCAGCGACGGGTGCGCCGTTTTCAAGGCCTGGGCTTCAAGGGCCGAACACACCAGGCCGTCCATCCCGGCTTTTTCCGCCAATGCGGCCAGGCGCAGCACTTGCTCCTGGGGCTCGATGTCCAGACCAATGCCCGCCAGATCTTCACGTTCCATGCTGGTCAGCACGGTCACGCCAATCAATAACGGCTTGGGGCCGGTGCGCTGGTCGAGCACTTCACGGCACGCCGCCATCATGCGCAGGCCACCGGAACAGTGCACGTTGACCATCCACACGCCCATTTCCGCCGCAGCCTTGACGGCCATGGCGGTGGTGTTCGGAATGTCGTGGAACTTGAGGTCCAGGAACACTTCGAAACCCTTGTCACGCAGGGTGCCGACGATTTCCGCGGCGCAACTGGTGAACAGTTCCTTGCCGACTTTGACCCGGCACAGTTTCGGGTCCAACTGGTCGGCCAGCTTCAGTGCGGCGTCACGGGTGGGGAAATCCAGGGCGACGATGATAGGAGTCTGGCAGACGGACATGTGCGGGCTCTCAGGCAGGACGAAATCGGCGCGCATTGTAGCGGAACCAGCGCCGCTGCGGGACCCGATGATCGGTAAATCGTCCCGCAACCTCCAGCAAGCCTAGCCTGCGCGGCAATTGTGTCGAGCCCGATACACACAAGACACGCCCCCAACAAAGGTCGACGCTACCCTCGGCAGCCGCAACACGCCCTTACAGCACTTCCCGCCTTCGGGCCGGACGCCTATGCTGAAGCCACAACCTCGCAGCCCATCTTTGTGGTTGGCAGCCTACCTGGCAGATGAACCCACGCATGCACAGCACTCAAGCCCCTGTGAACGACGATCAAAAAGCGCCCGGCGATGACAAACGCTGGAGCATTCGCGCCCTGATCGTCGACGATGACGTCCCGATCCGCGAACTGATGATCGACTACCTGGCCCGGTTCAATATCCACGCCAGCGGCGTCACCGATGGCGCCGCGATGCGCCTGGCGCTGCAGGCGGAACATTTCGACGTGGTGGTGCTCGACCTGATGCTGCCCGGCGAAGACGGTTTGTCCCTGTGCCGCTGGCTGCGCGCCGAGTCGGACATCCCGATCCTGATGCTCACCGCGCGCTGCGAACCCACCGACCGGATCATCGGCCTGGAATTGGGCGCCGACGACTACATGGCCAAGCCGTTCGAGCCACGGGAACTGGTGGCGCGGATTCAGACAATTCTGCGGCGGGTGCGCGACGATCGCACCGAACAGCGGGCGAACATTCGCTTCGACAACTGGCGCCTGAACAGTGTGTTGCGCCAGTTGATCGCCGCCGATGGGCTGGTGGTGCCGCTGTCCAATGCGGAATTCCGCCTGCTTTGGGTGTTTATCGAACGTCCGCGCCGGGTGCTCAGCCGTGAACAGTTGCTGGATGCCGCCCGGGGTCGCTCGATCGAAGCCTTTGATCGCAGCATCGACCTGCTGGTATCGCGCCTGCGCCAGAAACTCGGGGACGATCCGAAAAACCCGCAGTTGATCAAAACCGTGCGCGGTGAGGGTTACCTGTTCGACGCCCGGGACATCGGCTGATGCGGGCGCGCTTCGATACGCTGTTCGGCCGCCTGTTTGGCGTGCTGCTGATCGCGATCATCCTGGCGCACCTGTTGGCGTTTTTCTGGTTTCACCATTACGGCCCGCCTCCCCCGCCACCGCCGCCAGGGTTTTCCGAGGACTTTGACGGGCGGCGTCCGCCGATGGACCCGCGCTTCGCCAATCGACCGCCGCGACCATGGTTCGGCGGGCCGTTGGTGCCGCTGACCTTTCAGTTTGTCTCGCTGATCATCGCCGCCTGGTACGGCGCCAAACTGCTGAGCCGGCCGATCCAGCGCCTGAGCGATGCTGCCGAGCGCTTGAGCGAAAACCTCGACAGCCCGCCGCTGGACGAGTCCGGGCCACGGGAAGCGCGGCAAGCGGCCCATACGTTCAATAAGATGCAGCGCCGGATTATCGAACAAGTGCAGCAGCGCTCGCGGATGCTCGGCGCAGTGTCCCACGACCTGCGCACGCCACTGTCGCGCCTCAAGCTGCGCCTGGAGCAGATCGACGACCACAAACTGCAAGGCCAGATGCGTCAGGATCTGGACGACATGATTCACATGCTCGACGCCACGCTCACCTACCTGCACGAACATCGCACCAGTGAAGCCCCGCAATGGATGGACGTGCAGGCGCTGGTGGAATCCCTGAGTGAAAACGCCCAGGACCAGGGCGCCAACGTCCAGGCCAGCGGGCATTGCGCGCCGCTGCAAGTGCAGCCGATGGCCTTGCGCTCGTGCATCAACAACCTGATCGACAATGCCCTGCGTTATGCCGGGGAAGCCCTGATTACCCTGGAAGACAGCCGAGGACATCTGGTGATCCGGGTGATCGATCACGGGCCGGGGATTGCGGCGGACAAGCGTGAAGCGGTGTTCGAACCGTTCTTCCGGCTGGAGGGTTCGCGCAACCGTAACTCCGGCGGGGTTGGCCTGGGCATGACCATTGCCCGGGAGGCTGCGGAGCGCCTGGGTGGGCGGTTGAGCCTGGAAGAGACGCCTGGTGGTGGTCTCACGGCGGTCATTAACCTGCCGCGCGTTTGAAAAGATCGGTCGGTCGCTGAAACCCTCTGTGTACCAATCGGTACAAACGCCACATACCCACGACAACTTGCCCCTTGAGAGCTGCATAAGCCGGTGCACTCACCGGTTTTCCGTCCAAAGGAGTGAGCCCAATGATCGGTAGCGTCAGCAGCAACTACACGAGCTATACCAGCACGAGCACCAGCAGCACGACGGCCAACGCCGCCCGCCGTGCGCAATTCCAGAAAGAGCTGTTCACCAAGCTCGACAGCAATGGCGATGGCTCTGTGAGCCAGGACGAGCTGAAAACCGCCCAGGCGGATAAACCCGACAATCGCCTGTTGGCGGACCTGAGCAAGCACTTCACCGACCTCGACAGCGATGACAACGGCAGCCTGAGCAGCGAGGAAATGGCCGCGATGGCCCCACCCGCACCGCCTCAGGGCCAGGCACCGAATACCGACCTGGCCGACGCGTTGCTGGGCGCCCTGGACGCCGACGGCGACGGCAACCTCAGCACCGATGAACTGAGCAACGGCCTGAGCGCCGCCGGCAGCACGGCCGACAGCAAGGAAATCTTCACGGCCCTGGACAAAAACGAGGACGGCACCGTCAGCAGCGACGAACTCAAAGCGGCCCTGCAGGCGGGTCGCGAGCAAAACAGCGACAGCGCCACCGTCCATTCGAACGTCAGCGAAGCCATCAACAAAATGATCGCCAACCTGACCAAGCAATATTCGCTCGATAACGTGGCGAGCACCGGTAAGTACTTGAACCTCTCGACCTGACCCAAAAGCTTCGCGGGCAAGTCGGATCGCAGCACCGCTCTCTCCTACAGGGTTTGCGTCAGGTCGCGATGTTCGAGCGACGCGGACCTGTAGGAGCAAGGCTTGCCCGCGAAGAGGCCATCACAGCCACAAAAAAACCCACTGACCTTCACAGGTTCAGTGGGCTTTGAAGATCAAAAGATCGCAGCCTTCGGCAGCTCCAGGGTTTGCGTCAGGTCGCGATGTTCGAACGACGCGGACCTGTAGGAGCGAGCGGTGCGGCGATCCGACTTGCCCGCGAAGAGGCCATCACAGACACAAAATCAGCGTCGGTCTTCGACGCGCGCCTGGCTTTTGCTCCAGTCAGTCAACAGGCTGTACGCCACCGCCAACAATGTCGGCCCGATGAACAACCCGATAAACCCGAACGCAATCAACCCGCCAAACACCCCCAGCAGCACGATCACCAACGGCAGGTTCCCGCCGCGGCTGATCAGGTACGGTTTCAGTACGTTGTCCACGCCGCTGATGATGAACGTGCCCCAGATGCCGAGGAACACCGCCATCCCGTATTCACCCTTCCACGCCAGCCACGCCGTGGCCGGGATCCAGATCAGTGGTGGGCCCATCGGAATCAGGCTCAACATGAACGTCACGATCCCCAGCACCAGCGCCCCGGGCACCCCGGCAATCAGGAAGCCGATCAACGCCAGGACTGCCTGGGCTGCCGCTGTGCCGATCACGCCATTGACCACTCTTTGCACAGTGCCGGCGACAAGTTCGATGTAATACCCGGCGCGGTCACCGATCAGGCGTGACAGCAAGCTATGGACAAACGCCGCCAATCGCGGCCCGTCCCGGTAGAAAAAGAACACAAAGACAATGCTCAACGTCAGTTCGAGAATGCCGCCGCCGATCTGCGCACTGCGCGCCAGCAACCAGTTGCCGACCTGCCCGAGATAAGGCTTGATCGCCAGCATCATCGCTGCGCCCTGCTCGTCAATGCTGTTCCAGATTCCCACCAGCCGCTCACCGACCAAGGGAATGCTGCCCAGCCAGACCGGTGCTTCCGGCAGGCCATCGACCTGCACATCCTTGATGAACACCGTGGCATCGCGCACGTGATCCGCCAGGTTGAAACCCAGCCACACCAATGGCACCGCCACCAGCAACATCCAGCCCAGGGTCAGCAAGGCCGCCGCCAGGGATTCTCGCCCGTTGAGCCAACGGGTCAGCAAGCGCATCAGCGGCCAACTGGCAAACGCCAGCACCGCGCCCCAGAACAGAGCCGACCAGAACGGCGCCATCACCCAGAAGCTCGCGCCAAACAGCACCAGGAGCAGAATCTGCACCAATAGCCGATCGTTATTGATCATCGAAATCTCGAAAAAAGTCAGACAGCCAAAGAGTAGGCGAACGTGAGGATCACGTTCGCCTGATGCAGCTTATCGCAACAGTTCGACGTGCAGGCCAGAGCCATCGACACTGCCGGTTTCCATGCGCGCCGCCCGCACGCCCTGGGCGATCAGCGCCTGGCGCCAGGCTTCGGCCTTGGCCCCGGAAACACTGACCCGCAACGTGGTGTCGAGGTTCAGGCCACGGGAAATCAAGCGCAGCCAGGTGTCATCGGGATCGGCATTCAGTTTCGGGAAGTCGAGCTCGCCGGTGCTTTTGAGCTGGCGCAGCAACGTTGCAGAGGTGGGCAACAAATCCCCCAGCGGCGCCGCCGATTCAAACTGTTCGACGTGCAGGTACGCTTTGCGATTGCCCCGGGTGATGCTGTAGAGCGCCACCAGCGAATTGTCCTTGGGGGCCGCCAGCCGCAACAGCAGATACGCCTGTTGCTCGTCCGCGCCATAGAGCTTGGAGTTGCCAAAGACTTCATTGGCCCACAGGCTGCTTTCGCCGCAATCCCGGGCCTGGCACCAGAACAGCAGTTCCGCGCCCTGCTTCTGCAAGGCTTCGCGGGCGACGGTAAAGGCTTCGGTGGAGGCATGCTCCGGCGGCAATTCGTAAGTTACCGAAGTGGTTTGCCCTCGGGCGCTGACCTGACCATCGAAGCGCAACTGACCGCTGATCTTGCGAATCGAGCCCAGCGGATAGATCCGCTCAAGCTCCATCGGCGGGCGATAGTCGACGATCTGCGCATCGGCCAGGCGCGGCACGATCGGCAGGTCCTGGCTGCCCGGAACATCGGCTGCAAATAACATCGGACTGAAACAACACAATGCCAACAGGCTGAGTGAACGCTTAGGCAGGCTCATTGGATAAGCATGGCCTGGGCGACCGCGAGGCCATTCGGGGTCGCTGCGGTGTAGAGATCGATCATGGTTGTCTCCCTTTTCAACCCGCCCAGCCTCGGCAGTTGCCCGTCGCAAGTCAAGGAACGGCGAAGAACCGATTGAAACAGTCTGCGACAAGATCGGCGCCAGGCTCGTCATTCAGGTGCAAATGATGGCCACCTGGCAGCTGTTCTCGGCTAAAGGGTAGACGCTCCAGCAACTCCGGATGTTTGGCGAGCATGCCGTCGGCCGCCACCACCAGCCGCGTAGGACAAGTGATGCGCTGCACGAAGGCCATCGCCTGTTCCTGGGTCAGGCGCAGCGGCGACGGTAGCGTCAGGCGGCTGTCGGTACGCCAGGTGTAGCCGCCCGGCACCGGCATCAGGCCCCGTTGCGCCAGCAGTTCGGCGGCTTCGCGACTGACCGCCACCAGGCCTTTCATCCGGGCTTCGACAGCGCGATCAAGGGTGGTGTAGACCGGTTTGCGCTTCTCCCGCAGATCCAGTTGCGCTTGCAGGGCCATGCCCATGCGTTCGGCAGCGTTTTCGCCTTTGTCTGTAGGAGGAATGACGCCATCGATCAGGGCCAGATGGGTGACACGCTCCGGCATCGACCCGGCGACGATCAACGAAGCGATCGCGCCCATGGAGTGGCCCAGCAGCGCAAATTTCTTGAGTCCAAGCTGTTCGGCGACTTGCAGTACATCGTGGGCGTAATCCCACATCGCGTAGCCAGCGCCTATCGGCCGATGCCCGGAGTGACCGTGGCCGGCCATGTCCAGGGCAATAATCCGCAAGCCTTTGAGCCTGGGTGCCAACCGGGCAAAGCTGTTGGCGTTGTCCAGCCAGCCGTGCAAGGCGATCACCGGCAAGCCATCCTCGGGCCCCGACAAGTGCGCCGCCAACTCGATGTGCGGCAGGCTCAGACGCACTTCTTCGACGACGCTGCTCATGCGCAATCCTGCTGGCGGCGACCTTCCCAGCGGCTGAACAGGTTCTTCAGCAACGTGGCGGTGTCCTGGGGACGTTCGAGGGGAAACATGTGGCCGCCAGGCATGGTCAAGGACTCGCCGAACGGCATACGCCCGACGGAGCTGGCGTGATGGCGCATGACCACGCGGCTGTTATTGCCGCGCACCACCGCCAGCGGCACTTTCAACTGCCGGGCGCGGCCGGGGCTGGTGTGGGGTACGCCGCGGTAGATGCTGATTTCCGTGGCGGGGTCGAAGCGCAGGCGCAGCTTGTCGCCGACTTTGTGCAAACCGTGTTGCAGGTAGGCGTCGAAGCATTCCGGGTCGAAACCGCGAAACAGGGTTTTGCCGGCGAAATAGCGGCGGGCGCTGTCCAGGTCGGCGAACTCTTCACGCCGGCCCAGGGTGCGCCCGGCGGGCGTCAGGCGATCAATGAAACCGAAACGCTTGGCAGCGAGGATCACCCATTGATCGGCGCGGGTCAGCACCGGCGAATCGAGCATCACCACCCCGCGATACAACTCGGGGCAACGCAGCGCCGCGTGCAAGTGCAGCACACCGCCGAAGGAATGGCCGACGCCCCAGACCGGTTCCGGCTGTCGCTTCAGGTGATGGATCAACTCGTCCACCAGGTTGCGCCAGTTGTCATCGGCCGGGAAACGCGGGTCATGGGCGTGCTGCTCCAGATGCGTCACCTGATATTCAGGTGCCAACGCCGCGAACAACTTGCCGTAGGTCCCCGAAGGAAAGCCATTGGCGTGGGCGAAAAAGATCTGCTGCGACATACCGGTCAATCCATGGGCGAGAAACGTGGGGTTGATTGTCCGTAAGACAGTGGACTACAGCAATGACCGTAACTGACAGGAATGATGACAGTCTGGCCATGGCTATGGTCAATCCGGCATTGCCCCCCTGTGGCGAGAGAGCTTGCTCCCTCGCCACAGGTATTGCTCGGCCGATAGAACGTCGTTTAACGGGAAGGAGGATTCTCCCCCAACGGCACCACCGCCATGGTCAACCGCGACACACAACTGGCCTTGCCCTCATCACTGGTCAAACGGATATCCCACACATGGGTGGTGCGGCCGATATGGATCGCCTTGGCCACCGCCGTCACCCGCCCGCTGCGCAAGCCGCGCAAGTGGTTGGCGTTGATTTCCAGGCCCACGCAATAGAACTTGCTGGCATCGATGCACAGGTAACTGGCCATCGAGCCTACGGTTTCGGCCAGCACCACCGAGGCGCCGCCGTGCAGCAACCCGTAAGGCTGATGAGTGCGATGGTCGATGACCATGCTGGCGGTCAGGGACTCGTCGTCGAAGGCTTCGAAGCGAATATCCAGCACTTCGCCGATGGTGTTTTTCTGGATCGCGTTCAATTGTTCAATGTTGGGAGCGGTACGCCACAGACTCATCGCTGACTTCCTTTATTGAGGGTGTTCGTCGCTCAATCCTGCCACAGCACCGCTTCATTGCGCTCGCTCCATTCTTCGAAGCGCGCCCCGTACGCGGCTTCGATCACGTTGCGCTTGATCTTCAGGGTCGGGGTCAGGAAGCCGTTTTCCACCGCCCAGCTGTCCTTGACCACCACCAGGCGGCGCAAGCGTTCATGTTTATCGAGGGCGCCGTTGACCTCTTCCAGGAGTTTTTCCAGGCTCGAATGCAAAGCATTGCGCGCTGAACTGGCGGCATCCTGCAAACCCACCGCCGACAGCACGCACAATCCCATCGGCGCGCTCAAGCCATCGCCCACCACGCAGACCTGTTCGATCCGCGAATGCACCGCCAGGCGATTTTCGATCGGTGCCGGGGCCACGTATTTGCCTTTGCTGGTCTTGAAGATTTCCTTCAGGCGCCCGGTCAGGCGCAAGTGGCCTTCGGCGTCCTGCTCGCCCTTGTCACCGGTGCGCAGGAAGCCGTCCTCGGTGATCGTATCGGCGGTTTTTTCCGGCTCCTTGAAATAGCCGAGCATGGTCGCGCCGCTGCGCACCAAGACCTCCCCGGTCTCGGCGATCCGCACTTCAACCTCCGGACACGGCTTGCCGATCCAGCCCGGCTTGTCGTCTCCCGGCCGGCCGATGTGCGAGTACCCGCAACTTTCGGTCATGCCGTATACCTCCAGCACGTCCAGCCCGAGTTTGCGGTACCACAGCAGCAAGGTCTGCGGCACTGGCGCGGCGCCGGACAGGGCCACGCGCAGCGCATCAAGCCCCAGCCCGGCGAGGACTTTGTGCCCGACCCGCTTGCCGATAAAGGGCAGGCCGAGCAGGAAATCCAGGCGTTTTGCCGGGATCTTGCTGTACACGCCCATCTGGAATTTGGTCCAGATGCGCGGCACGCCGAACATCGCGGTCGGGCGCGCGCGCTGCAGATCGGTGAGGAAGGTGTCGAGGCTCTCGGCAAAGAACACGGTTTGTCCGGTGTAGATCGACGCCAGCTCGACGAACATCCGCTCGGCGACATGGCACAGCGGCAGATAGGACAGCAACCGGTCCGACTCGCTGAGGCCGAACAACTGCGTGCCACGGGTGGTGGCGAAGCCGAGGTTGCCGAAGCTGTGCATCACGCCTTTGGGCAGGCCGGTGGTGCCGGAGGTATAGATGATGGTCGCCAATTGCTCGGCGGCGGGTTTCGGGTCGTCCTGGATCGGCGAGCTTTTCTGCAGGTCGTCCCAGCTGAAATTGAAGACGCCCGGCGGATGCAGCGGCAAGCTGATGGTCGGCAGGTCCGGGCTGACGCCGCGAGACATGCCGGGCCAATCATCCAGTTTGCCGACAAACGCCAGCGCCGCCTCGGAGTGTTCCAGCACTTGGGCCACGGATTCAGCAGTGAGGTTGGGGTAAAGCGGCACTGACACATGCCCGGCCATCCAGATCGCCAGATCGGCGATGATCCAGTGGGCGCAGTTTTTCGAGATCAGGGCGATGTGGCTGCCTTGGGGCAGTTCCCGGGCGCGCAACCAATGAGCGGCGCAGCGGGCTTGATGGCCGACATCGGCCCAGCTCAGTGTCTCGACCTGGCCGCCGCCCAGTGGCTGGACCAGAAAGCGCTGGCGGGGATGGCGGGCTTCACGTTCGTAGAACACGTCCAGCGGCAAACGAAAAGCAGCAGGCATGCGACTTGCTCCTTTGTTTTTGGTCTGGAGCAAGCGTAGTCAACCGAGCAAGTGCTTGGTCAACTATTTCACACGAACCTGTAGGAGCCAGGCTTGCCCGCGAAGGCGTCGTGTCAGTCGACATCGTTGTTGAATGACACGACGTCTTCGCGGGCAAGCCTCGCTCCTACGCAAGTGTGCGGGTCAGGGGTGTTTGATGCCGTTGAGCTTCATGCCGCCGGCCAGCGGCAAGTCGCCTTCCAGCTCCGCCAGGCCGGCGGTTTTCACCGCTTCCGGGTCTTGCACATGACCGTGCTGCAGGTAGCCCAGCAAGTTGCCCACCAACGGGTTATGGCTGACCAGCAACGCGTGATCGACCGACACCAACTGCTCGGCCACCGCTTGCGGGCGGTTGTCCGGGGTCAGCCACTCGACGGTGCGGATCTCGGGGGCGAACCCCAGCGCTTCACGGACCAGTTGCGCGGTCTCCTGCGCACGCAGGTAAGGACTGGCGTAAATGGCCGTAATCGGCCGGCCGATCAACTCGGCAGCCGTGCGCAGCACTTCTTCACGACCGTGGGCGGTCAATGCCCGTTCGGAGTCTGGACGCGTGCCGTGTGGCTCGGCTTCACCATGACGCAATACCCAGAGTTTCATAGCTTAGGCTCCTCATCTCGGGCCGGATGCGGTGCAGGCGCTACAACGTGCGGCGCTTCACCTTCCGGGGTACGCGGCGTCGGCCAATCGGCGAACGGCCAAGGCTTCTGGTCGCTGTGAAACGTGCCGAAACGACCGATCTGCGCCAGGAACTGGCTCAGGCTGTCGCCGAAGTTCATCAGGCTGGCGCTCGGGGCGCCATAGATCAAACGATAGATCAACTGCACCAGCACTACCGCGCCGAGGATAAATTGCGCCACTTGCCAGACCAGCAAGAAGACGATCATCCACAACACTCGCAGCAGAATGGATTCGTACTTGGCTTCTGTTTTCGGATCGTTCATGTGCCGCTCCCTGCCCGTAGATAAAGCAATCAGTTGAAACCGCTGGTGGAGATAAAGTCGACGTCGGTCTTCGGCTCGGCCCGCATTAACAGTTCGATCACCTGCTCAAGCGTGCGCCCTTCAAACAAAATCGCGTGCAGCCCGGCGACCAGCGGCATGTACACGCCCGCTTCCTGGGACTTGGCCTTGAGCACTTTGAGGGTGTTCACGCCTTCGGCGACTTCGCCCAGGCGCGTCACTGCGTCTTCCAGGCTCAGGCCCTGGCCGAGGGCGAACCCGACCTGATAGTTGCGGCTTTTCGGCGACGAGCACGTGACGATCAAGTCACCAACGCCCGCCAGACCGAGGAAGGTCATCGGGTTAGCCCCCTGATTCACCGCGAAGCGGGTCATTTCCGCCAAGGCCCGGGTAATCAGCATGCTCTTGGTGTTTTCGCCCATGCCCAGCGCCACGGCCATGCCGGCGATGATGGCGTAGACGTTTTTCAACGCCCCGCCCAACTCCACGCCAAAACGGTCGGCGCTGGCGTAGACGCGGAAGGTGCGGCCGTGCAGGGCTTCCTGGACCCGCGCGCAGAGTTCTTCGTCTTCGCTGGCGACCACCGTGGCGGTCAAGGCGTGTTCGGCGATTTCACGGGCCAGGTTCGGCCCGGACAGCACACCGATGCGCGCTTGCGGGGCGATCTCTTCGAGAATCTCGCTCATCAGCTTGAACGTGTGGGCTTCGATGCCCTTGGTCAGGCTGACCAGCAATTTGCCGCTCAAGCGTTCGGCATACGGCACCAGCACCGCGCGCAACGCGCTGGACGGCAGCGCGACGAAGCACAGGTCGCAGGCGTCGAGGGTGGCAGGCAGGTCGGTGACCGCCGTAACACCCGGCAGAATCTTGATGCCTTTGAGGTAACGCGGGTTCTCGCGATTGACCCGGATGGCCTCGGCCTGTTCGGGGTCACGCATCCACTGCAGAACCTGATGGCCGTTCTCGGCCAGCAGGTTTGCCACGGCGGTACCAAAACTTCCGCCTCCCAGGACCGCAATTGGGCGCTGTTCAGTCATATGTAATCCGTTAATCCATACCAGTGGCGATGCCGGCATTATACGGAGCGGCCCAGTGGCGGCCAGCCCCCGCGTCAATTACCGACACGTGTAGGAAGAAGACCAACAAATCCGAGGAAAATGCCCATAACGTGACTGGAAAAGTGACCGTGCTCGGTTAACATGCGCGCCACTTAATCGCTACCAAGGCTGTGTCGTGTCTTTTGGCCCCTCCTCACCTCGCTCGTCGCTGCTGCTGGCGCTGTTCTTCAGCCCGGTTTTGCTGGCCGACGACCTGTTCCTCGACAGCGATCCGTTGCCGCAAGTACTGACGGCGACGCGACTCAAGCAGTCGCCGGCCGCCGTGCCGGGGAGCATGACGGTGATCGACAGCGAACTCATCAACGCCAGCGGCGCCCGGGACATCAGCGAATTGCTGCGCCTGGTGCCGGGGATGATGGTCGGCAACATCAATGGCAATCAGGCGGCGGTGAACTATCACGGCACCAATGCCAGCGAAGCCCGGCGCATGCAGGTGTTGATCGATGGCCGTTCGGTGTACCGCGCCGGCCTGGCCACCGTGGACTGGAGCGATATTCCGGTGGCGATGGAAGACATCGAGCGCATCGAAATCTTTCGCGGCCCCAACACCGTCAGCTACGGCGCCAACGCGCTGATGGCGGTGGTCAACATCATCACCCGCAACCCGGCGGACAGCCATGGCACGCGCCTGAAAGTCACCCGGGGCCAGCGCGGCATCAACGATTTCTACGCCAGCCAGGGCACCGGTTGGGACGGCGGCGATCTGCGCCTGTCGCTCTCCGGCCAGCAAGACGACGGCTTTGACTCGGACCGCACCGGCGCCGATTACCGCGACAGTCGGCGCTTGAACCGCTTCAACCTCGCGGTCAGCCAATCGCTCAATGAAAGCCAAAGCATCGATTGGCAATTGAATGCCAAGGACGGCAGCAACCAGCGACCGTATACCTACCGCCCGGTGTTCTCGGGGATTACCGCTGCCGGGAACAATTCCGACGTAATCGCCAAGGATTACGCCGGCTCCCTGCGCTGGAACCTGGACATCAATCCCGATCACAGCCTGTATATCCAGGGCTCGGCGCAACATTGGGATCGCCAGCAGACCTGGCGCGCCTGTGATGCCGAAGTGTCGTTCAGCCCCGAGCTGACCGACCTGTGGCAACTCAACCCGAACTACGCCGAACGCCTGGCGCGCAACATGGAGCGCTACACCGGCCCCGGCGCCCCGGCAGGTACTGCGGCGGAACAAGCGTTGGGCAATCAGGTGCTGGCGCAATGGAAAAACGGCGCCCGGCAAACCCTGTGTGGCGACATCGACCAGAGCGCCCGGGAATCGCGCTACGACCTCGAACTGCAAGACACCCTGAGCCTGTCCGATAGTCTGCGGCTGGTCAGCGGCATGAACTATCGTTACGACCGGGCAGACTCCGAGACCTACTTCAATGGCACCCTCGACGACACCACCTGGCGCACGTTCGGCCAACTTGAGTGGCGCGCCAGCGAACACTGGTTGCTACAGGGCGGCGCGATGTTCGAAGACACGCAACTGACCGGCAGTTCGCTGACCCCGCGGGTGGCGGTCAATTACCTGATCAACCCGCGCCACGGCTTGCGCGCGGTGTATTCCGAAGCCATCCGCTCACCGGACATGTTCGAGAACAACGTGAACTGGAGCTATCAGGTGACCAATCTGCGGCCCAGCGCCTATGGCCAGTCCAGCGCCCGCTATTTCGTGAAGACCCGTGGGCCCGGCGACCTCGACAAGGAACGCATGCGTTCCCGGGAACTGGGCTACAACGGTTTCTTCGCCGAGCTGGGCCTGGCGGTGGATGTGAAGCTGTTCTACGACGAAATCACCGGCATGATCAGTGAGCCGTTGCGCAACAACCAGTACATCGCCAGCAACGCCAACAACTCACGCTTCACCGGCACTGAAACCCAACTCGACTGGCACGTCAGCCGTGCCGATCGCCTGCGCCTGACCTATGCCTACGTCGATGCCAAGGCCAGCAACCCGCTGGACCAACAGCAGACGGCACGCAACAGCGGTTCCGCCGGTTGGCTGCGCAACTGGGGCCAAGGCTGGAACAGCGCGCTCTTCTACTATGGGGACGACGCCCTCAACGGTTACCGCTTCGAACGGCTCGACACGCGCATCGCCAAACGCATCGGCCTGGGCAAGGCAAACCTGGAACTGGCCGGCGTGCTGCAACAGCGCCTCGATAACCAGCCCACCACCTTCATCGACAACAATTACGACGAGCGCCGGGTGCTCTACTTCAGCGCGGAGCTGGCGTTTTAGATGCAACCTCAGTCACGGAAGACGCCAAGCCTTGGCCATTTGTTGGCCGTGCTGTGGCTGGCGTTCGGCGGGCTGCTTTGCAGTCTGTCGGCTTGTGCCATGGAGATTCTGCTGACCGGTGCCGAAGACAGTCCCGGCGTGCAATCTTTCACCCAGGCCCTGAATGAGCTGCGCCCCACCGACAGCGTGCGTTTCCAGCCGCTGGCCAGCCTGCCGGCACCGAGTCAATTGCCCGGCGGTACGCGCCTGATTTTGCTTGACCTGCCGAGCCTCGACTGGCGCCTGCAAGACAGCCAGGGCCCGGCAACATTGGTGCTGCGCATCAGCCGCCTGCAAGCGCGGCAACGCCTGAATAATCTGCTGCCCCCCCACCTCAGCCTCTTGTGGAGCGATCCGCCTCTGGACCGGCAATTGCGCCTGACCCGATTGGTGCTGCCCCAGGTGCGCCGGGTCGGTGTGCTCTATGACCGGCACAGCGAATTCCTCTTGAAAGAACTGCGCCAGGCCGCCCTGCCCCTGGGCCTGGAGATCGTCGCCGAACGTTGGGACAACACCAACGACAGTCGCCCGTTGCTGACACTGCTGAAAAACAGCGATGTGCTGCTCGGGCTCGATGACCCCGATTTGTACAACCCGAAAACCGCGAAAAACCTGCTGCTCAGCAGCTATGCACGACAGATGGCGCTGATCGGCCCCAATGCCGGTTTCGTCAAGGCTGGCAGCCTGGCCAGCACCTACAGCGACCAAAGCGACTGGCTGGCGATTCTCGACGAGTTGCTCGACCGGCCACCAGCCACCTGGCCGCGTACGCTCTACCCCAGGCACTTCAAAGTCTTAAGCAATCCACAAGTGGCTCGTTCATTAGGTATTGAACAGATGAATGAAGCATCTGTTGCCGCACAGTTGGCTGAAGGAGAAAGCCGCCCATGACCTTCCGACGCCGTTGGGACATCAACACCCGAACCCAGATCATCAGCCTCGGCCCTGCCCTGCTGCTGACCTTGCTGCTGATCAGTTTCTTCACCTTCGTGCGGATCCAGGACTTGCGCCAGGAGCTCAACCACACCGGTCAACTGATCGCCAACCAGTTGGCACCGGCTACCGAATACGGTGTGATCTCCGGCAACAACGACGTGTTGGAAAGCCTGCTCAAGGCCACGCTGGCCACGCCCAATGTGCGCTTTCTGGAAGTGCAGGACAGCGCCAACCGGATTCTGGTGTACGTCGAGCAACCGTCGGAATCCCACAACCGCTCGCAACAGGTCGAAGTGTTCCAGGCGCCGGTGCGGTTGCAACGGATCGCGCTGAACAATGACTTCTTCCAGAACACCAAGACCTCGGTCAGTGCGCCGAGCGAGGACTATCTGGGGCGGGTGATCGTCGGCCTGTCCAACGACGCCTTCAGCCAGCGCCAGCAGGAGATCCTGTTCAAGGCCGGGATCCTCGCGTTGTTCGCCTTGCTGTTCACCTTTCTTTTGGCCCGGCGCCTGGCCGGCAGTCTGTCGCAACCGATCCGCGACATCGGTAACGCGGTCAAGGCGATCCAGAAAGGCGACTACAGCACGCCGCTGCCGATCGTCGACGACACCGAGCTGGGGGCCTTGTCGCAACACATCAACAACCTCGCCGAAGGTCTGGAAAAGGCCAGCCGCGAACAGCAGCAAGCGATGTCGCAGCTGATCCAGACCCGCGAGGAAGCGGAAAAGGCCAACAACGCCAAATCCGACTTCCTGGCGATGATGAGCCACGAACTGCGCACTCCGATGAATGGCGTGCTGGGCATGCTGCAATTGCTCGAAACCACCGACATGACCGAGGAGCAGGTCGAATACGCGGCGCTGGCGTCGGAGTCCACCGAACACTTGCTCAAGGTGATCAACGACATCCTCGACTTCTCGCGCATCGAGCGTTCTGAACTGGAGCTGGAGCACATTCCGTTCAACCTCGCCGACCTGATCGGCAGCTGCGCCCAGTCGTTCCAGCACAGCGCGGTGCAACGCAAGCTCGACCTTGAGCTGCTGATTCCCGACGACATGCGCGCCTTGCAGGTTCAGGGCGATCCGACGCGGATCCGGCAGATCCTGGTCAACCTGATCGGCAACGCTCTGAAGTTCACCGAACAGGGCCGCGTGACCATCGAGCCGCAGTGGCAATCCCTGGATCACGAATTGCTGTGGTTCACCTGCACCGTGCGCGACAGTGGCATCGGGATTTCCCCCGAAAGCCTGGAATTGATGTTCAACGCGTTCCAGCAGGCCGACAGTTCCATTTCAAGACGTTACGGCGGCACCGGGCTCGGTTTGCCGATTGCCCGCACCCTCGCCGAACGCATGGGCGGTACGTTGCGGGCGCAGAGCGAGGAAGGTCGCGGGTCGGTGTTCACCCTGGAAATCCCCCTCGCGCTTTATAAGCAGGCTTTGCCGGAACTGCCGGCGCCACGGGTGCCGACCGGCAATGGCAACGGTGAAGGACGCAATGTGTTGCTGGTGGAGGACAATCCGGTCAACCAGACGGTTATCGAAGCCATGTTGCGCAGCCTGGGCTTTACGGTCAGCGTCGCCACCGACGGCGCCCAGGCGGTACGCAGTGCCGAGAGTCTGATTTTCGAGGCGATCCTGATGGACTGCCGGTTGCCGATCATCGACGGCTATGAAGCGACCCGCCAGATTCGCCAATTGCCCGGTTGCCTGGACTTGCCGATCATCGCGCTGACGGCCAACGCCTTGCAGGGTGACCGCGAAGCGTGCCTGGCGGCGGGCATGAACGATTACCTGGCCAAGCCCTTCAAACGCACTGATCTGCAGCAAATTCTGCAGCGTTGGGTGCAGTAGTGCTGTCCTTTCGGCTATCTGCGACTGGCGTGAAAGGCGAAAGTGCGGCAGTCTTAGGCACCCGAACAGGCCCGAAAAGGGGCTTGAATAATAATTTCAGTGCACAAGTGTACATTCATGTCCTTGGTGCTGTGACTTTCACCACAACGCAATAGTCTATGAGTAGGCTGTCGACTCGAGGCATGAACGCTTCGATCGGCCGGGAAGATTTGCCCCACCCTGCCGCACGGGACTATTGAGGAGCTCGCATGACCAAACAAAACGCCTTTACTCGGGAAGACCTGCTGCGCTGCAGTCGCGGTGAGCTGTTCGGCCCAGGTAACGCGCAACTGCCCGCCCCGAACATGCTGATGGTGGATCGCATCACCCATATCAGCGAAGAAGGTGGCAAGTACGGCAAAGGTGAATTGGTCGCCGAGCTGGATATCACTCCAGACCTGTGGTTCTTCGCCTGCCACTTCGAAGGTGATCCGGTGATGCCGGGCTGCCTGGGCCTCGACGCCATGTGGCAACTGGTCGGCTTCTTCCTGGGCTGGCAAGGCCTGCCGGGCCGCGGTCGTGCACTGGGTTCGGGCGAAGTGAAGTTCTTTGGTCAGGTCCTGCCGACTGCCAAGAAAGTTACGTATAACATTCAGATCAAGCGCGTCCTCAAAGGCAAGCTGAACCTCGCTATCGCCGATGGTTCGGTCAGTGTCGACGGCCGCGAAATCTACACCGCCGAAGGCCTCCGGGTCGGCGTGTTCACCTCCACTGAAAACTTCTAAGGGTTATCCGCATGCGCCGCGTCGTTATCACTGGTCTGGGCATCGTTTCGTGCCTGGGCAATGACAAAGAGACCGTCTCCGCTAACCTGCGTGCAAGTCGCCCGGGCATCCGGTTCAACCCGGAATATGCCGAAATGGGTCTGCGTAGCCAGGTTTCCGGCTCCATTGACCTGCCGCTTAAAGAGCTGATTGATCGCAAGACCTTTCGCTTCGTCGGTGACGCAGCGGCTTACGCTTATGTAGCGATGAAAAGCGCCATCGAAGACTCGGGCCTGACCGAAGAGCAGGTATCCAACCCGCGTACCGGCCTGATCGCCGGTTCCGGCGGTGCTTCCACGCTGAACCAGATGGAAGCGCTGGACACCCTGCGTGAAAAAGGCATCAAGAAGGTTCTGCCGTACTACGTCACGCGGACCATGAGCAGCACCGTTTCCGCTTGCCTGGCCACACCGTTCAAGATCAAGGGCCTGAACTACTCCATCGCATCTGCCTGCGCCACCAGTGCTCACTGCATCGGTACCGCCATGGAACAGATCCAGATGGGCAAGCAGGACATCGTGTTCGCCGGCGGCGGTGAAGAAGAGCATTGGAGCCAATCGTTCCTGTTCGACGCCATGGGCGCACTGTCCAGCAAGCGCAACGACACGCCGGAAAAAGCCTCCCGCGCCTACGACGCTGACCGTGACGGTTTCGTCATCGCCGGCGGTGGCGGCATGGTCGTGGTCGAAGAGCTGGAACACGCTCTGGCCCGTGGCGCGAAGATCTACGCGGAAGTCGTTGGCTACGGCGCGACCTCCGACGGCTATGACATGGTCGCACCAAGCGGCGAAGGCGCCATCCGCTGCATGCAGATGGCCATGTCCACCGTCGACACCCCGATCGACTACCTGAACACCCACGGCACCTCGACTCCGGTCGGCGACCTCGCGGAAATGAAAGGTGTGCGTGCGGTGTTCGGCGACAAGGCACCGGCCATCAGCTCCACCAAGAGCCTGTCGGGTCACTCCCTGGGCGCCGCCGGCGTTCACGAAGCGATCTACTGCATGCTGATGATGGAAGGCAACTTCATGGCGGGCTCCGCCAACATCGACGAACTGGACCCGGAAGTGGCTGACATGCCGATCCTGACCAAGACGCGCGAAGACGCCACCATCAACACCGTGATGAGCAACAGCTTCGGCTTCGGTGGCACTAACGCTACGCTGGTACTGAAGCGCTGGGTCGGCAAGTAATACCCCGCCGCCTCGCCGCACAGAAAAACGCCCCGACTGGTTCGGGGCGTTTTTTTTGCACTTGGAAAAAGCCATCGCAATGCTTTTGCAGGAGCCAGGCTCCTACAGGTACGGCGTTCAAGCAGCGGATTTGTTCATCGCGAACATGAAACTTTTGTCATCTAACTCAGCCACCTGCGACCGAATGTCGCGTGTTTAGCGGGCTGCGGGACTTTTGCAGTTTTCGCAATTATTCGTTGCCGAACGAAAGCGTTTACTTAGGAAGCTAACAAAACATATAACAGAGGCCTGCACACGCCTTGGTGCAGGTAACTGAGATTGGAGCTAGCAGATGACTGTAAAAGTAACTGAACGCGACGATTCACATAAATCCCATGAAGGCATCGCCGCCGGTATCCGTATCTGGGATGTACATCAACAAGACATGCTGGTCGGCATGTTCCATTCCGAGACCGATGCGCATAACTACAAGTCTGAACTGGAAACACTGGAGCAGCAGCGCGAACTGCGATCCGCCCAGGCGTGAAGCAACTACAGCATTGAAAACGACAAACCCCGCCATGAGCGGGGTTTGTCGTTGTAGCGGGCCCTAAAGGCTTACCACATCAGATCATCAGGAATCTGATAGGCCGCGTACGGATCGTCCTCGGCCGCGACTTCTTCTTTCTTGACGTTGAGCTGCACGATCCGCTGCGGATCGCGCTCCTGGATCTTCAGGGCCGCCTCACGGGGGATCACTTCGTAACCGCCGGCGTGATGCACGATCGCCAGGAAGCCGTTGCTGAGCTGGTTGCGCATCAGCGGGTTGACCGAGAGACGCTTGACCTTCTTGTCATCGACGAAGTTGTAGTAGTCCTCGGTGGTCAGCTTCGGCAGGCGCGAGACTTCGATCAATTGCTTGACCTGGGCGGCGCGGGCCTTGGCCTCGGCCTTCTCCTGCTGCTGGCGATTCAGTTCCTGGTCGCGCTTGACCTTCTCGGCCAGCGCTTCCTTGGCCAGGCGTTGCTGGGTGTCATCCTGTTCGACCTGGCCTTTATGGACCAGGCGTTGCTGCTTCTGCTTCTCTTTGCCGACCTGTTTGGCCTGCTTTTGGTTGACCAGCCCTGCTTTGAGCAACTGGTCGCGAAGGGAAATGCTCATGGTGCTTATTTCTCACTTAGGCAACTGCTCAACCGCAGCTGGGCAAATTCTTTTCCTGACGTTTGGCTTCGCCCCACAGGGCGTCCAACTCTTCGAGGGTGCAATCTTCTATGGGACGGTGGGTGTCGCGCAATGCCTGTTCGATAAATCGGAAGCGTCTTTCGAATTTGCTGTTGGCGCCACGCAGGGCCGTTTCCGGGTCGACCTTCAGATGTCGCGCCAGATTGACCACCGAAAACAGCAGGTCACCGACTTCATCGGCAATCGCGGCCGAGTCGTTATCGGCCATGGCTTCGAGCACTTCATCGAGTTCTTCGCGGACCTTGTCCAGCACCGGCAGCGCATCCGGCCAGTCGAAACCGACCTGCCCGGCACGCTTCTGCAACTTGGCCGAGCGGGACAGCGCGGGCAGTGCCGCAGGCACATCATCGAGCAAGGACAGCTGTTCAGGCGCGCACGATTTCTCGGCGCGTTCCTCGGCCTTGATCTCTTCCCAGCGCTGTTTGACCTGTTCCTCATTCAGACGCGGGACGTCCAGCGGCGCGTACAGATCGCCGGTGGGGAACACGTGGGGATGACGCCGAATCAATTTTCGGGTGATGCCGTCGATGACCCCGGCGAATTCGAAACGCCCTTCTTCCCGGGCCAGTTGGCTGTAATAAACCACCTGGAACAGCAGATCGCCCAACTCGCCCTGCAAGTGATCGAAGTCACCGCGCTCGATGGCGTCGGCGACTTCGTAGGCTTCTTCCAGGGTGTGCGGAACGATCGTGGCGTAGGTTTGCTTGATGTCCCACGGGCAACCGAACTGCGGGTCGCGCAGGCGGTTCATCAGGTGCAATAAGTCTTCAAGTGAATACATCTTTTTTAATCTCTACATCGTCAACGCGATGTGTCGGCCAACCGGGAACCTGTAGGAGCGAGGCTTGCCCGCGAAGGCGTCGTGTCAGTCGAGATCTTTATTGGCTGACACGACGCCTTCGCGGGCAAGCCTCGCTCCTACAGGGGGACCGCTTCACGGTGTACGGTTACGCCGGGTTTCGATGATGTTCGGCAATTGGGAAATTCTTCCCAGCAACCGCCCCAATGCATCCAGCCCCGGAATCTCGATGGTCAGGGACATCAACGCGGTGTTGTCCTCTTTGTTCGAGCGGGTGTTGACCGCCAGCACGTTGATCCGCTCGTTGAGCAGTACTTGCGACACGTCACGCAGCAGGCCGGAACGGTCGTAGGCACGGATGATGATGTCCACCGGGTAGGTGAGCACCGGCACCGGGCCCCAGCTGACCTGGATGATCCGCTCCGGCTCGCGCCCGCCCAGTTGCAGCACCGAGGCGCAGTCCTGGCGGTGAATGCTCACACCGCGGCCCTGGGTGATGTAACCGACGATCGCATCCCCCGGCAGCGGCTGGCAGCAGCCGGCCATTTGGGTCATCAGGTTGCCGACGCCCTGGATCTGGATATCGCCGCGTTTGCCAGGCTTGTAACCGGTGGCTTTGCGCGGGATCAGTTCCAGCTGTTCGTTGCCGCGTTCCGGCTCGACCAGTTGCTGCGCCAGATTCACCAACTGCGCCAGGCGCAGATCGCCGGCGCCGAGGGCGGCGAACATGTCCTCGGCAGTTTTCATGTTGGCCTTTTCGGCCAACTTGTCGAAATCCACTGCCGGCAAGCCGAGGCGTGTGAGTTCACGTTCGAGCAAGGTTTTACCGGCCGCGACGTTCTGATCACGGGCCTGCAATTTGAACCAGTGAACGATCTTCGCCCGCGCCCGGGAGGTGGTGACGTAACCCAGGTTCGAGTTCAGCCAGTCACGACTTGGAGTGCCGTGTTTGCTGGTGATGATCTCGACCTGCTCACCGGTTTGCAGGCTGTAGTTGAGCGGTACGATGCGCCCGTTGATCTTGGCGCCACGGCAGTTGTGGCCGATCTCGGTGTGCACACGGTAGGCGAAGTCCAGCGGCGTCGAGCCTTTCGGCAAGTCGATGGCGTGACCGTCCGGGGTGAAGATGTAGACCCGGTCCGGCTCGATATCGACCCGCAACTGATCCGCCAGGCCGCCGATGTCGCCGAGTTCTTCGTGCCACTCAAGCACCTGCCGCAGCCAGGAGATTTTCTCTTCGTACTGGTTGGAACCCGCCTTGACGTCGGTGCCCTTGTAGCGCCAGTGCGCGCAAACCCCGAGCTCGGCTTCTTCGTGCATGGCATGAGTGCGGATCTGCACTTCCAGCACCTTGCCTTCGGGGCCGATCACTGCGGTGTGCAGCGAGCGGTAGCCGTTCTCTTTCGGGTTGGCGATGTAGTCGTCGAATTCTTTCGGGATGTGTCGCCACAGGGTGTGGACGATGCCGAGCGCGGTGTAGCAGTCGCGCATTTCCGGCACCAGCACGCGAACGGCGCGCACGTCGTAGATCTGGCTGAACTCCAGACCCTTGCGCTGCATTTTGCGCCAGATCGAATAGATGTGTTTGGCCCGGCCGCTGATGTCGGCATCGACGCCCGTGGCGGTCAGCTCATTCTTCAGCTGGTTCATCACGTCGGCGATGAAACGCTCGCGATCCAGGCGTCGCTCATGCAGCAACTTGGCGATCTGTTTGTACTGGTCGGGCTCAAGGTAACGGAAGGACAAGTCCTCCAGCTCCCACTTGATATGACCGATCCCCAGGCGATGGGCGAGCGGCGCGTAGATGTCGAAGACTTCACGGGCGACGCGATTGCGCTTCTCGTCGTCGGCGGTTTTCACCGCACGGATCGCGCAGGTGCGTTCGGCCAGTTTGATCAGCGCGACGCGCACGTCGTCGACCATGGCCACCAGCATCTTGCGCAGGTTTTCCACCTGGCCCTGAGTGCCCAGCACCAGGGATTGACGGGGGCTCAGGCTGGCGCTGATCGCCGCCATGCGCAACACGCCGTCGATGAGTTTGGCGACCACCGGACCGAAGCGCTGGCTGACCGCCGGCAGTTCAATCTGGCCTTCGCGCACGCCGCGATACAGGATCGCGGCAACCAACGAATCCTGATCAAGTTTGAGGTCGGCGAGAATCTCGGCGATCTCAAGGCCCGTGCGGAAACTCGAGGTCCCTTCGGACCAGAGGTTTTTCGCCGCATTGGCTTGCTGTTCAGACGCACGAGCGAACTCGCACGCTTCTTTCAAGGCTTCGCGATCCAGTGCCTGATCGACAGTGACCGCGTGATCGAGCCAAGCCTCGAGATTGATACTGCCGTCGGTGTTGATCGGCTGGTGTGCTCTCACCTGTACCATCTTGCTTTACCTTCCCTACGACGCAGATTCAATGCGTCAAATCGCTGACCTTCATTGCCCGTTAGCCCGCGCCGGGCGAGTGCGCGGCGGCTGCACGGGCGGCCAGTCGGACCAGACGAGCCATCCTAGCTCGCTTCAAATAACGCCATGGCCTCGACATGTGCCGTCTGAGGAAACATATCGAGAATCCCGGCACGTTTTAACCGGTAGCCCTGCTTGATCAATTCGACCGTATCGCGCGCCAGCGTTGCCGGGTTGCACGACACATACACCAACCGTTCGGCGCCCAGGGACTTGAGCTTGCGCACCACCTCAAAAGCACCGTCACGCGGTGGGTCCAAGAGTACCGCACAAAAGCCTTCCCGCGCCCATTCGGCATCAGCCAAAGGCTGGGATAAATCGGCCTGAAAAAACTTCGCATTATGCAGATTGTTGCTAGCGGCGTTCGCAGCGGCGCGCTCGACCATCGCCTGCACGCCTTCGACCGCCACCACTTCGCGTACGGTCTTGGCCAGCGGCAAGGCAAAGTTGCCCAGGCCGCAGAACAGATCGAGGACGCGTTGATCGGCTTCAGGTTTCAGCCAATCCAACGCCTGGGCCACCATCGCTTCATTAACCCCGGCGTTGACCTGGATGAAATCCCCCGGCCGATACGCCAAGTTCAGGTCCCACTGTTCCAGGCGATAACCCAGCGCTTGATCGGCCTGAACCGGTTGCGGTTCACCGTCGCCATGCAGCCACAACTGGGCTTCATGGAACGCGCAGAAATCCTTGAGGATGGTCAGGTCGGCCTCGGACAACGGCGCCATGTGCCGCAGCAATACCGCCAGCGACGAGCCACTGAACAATTCCACATGCCCCAGCGCCTGAGGTTTGCTCAAGCGTCGGAGCATCTCCGGCAAGCGGGTCATGATCGGCTGCAAGGGCTGTACCAGCACCGTGCATTCGCTGATCGCGATGATGTCCTGGCTGCCAGCAGCCCGGAAACCGACTTCGAGTTTTTTCGCTTTCATGTCCCAGCGCACCGCCACGCGGGCGCGGCGGCGGTAACCGAATTCCGGACCGCTCAAAGGCGCTGCCCACTCTTGGGGTTCGACACCGGCGACCTTGGATAATTGCTCGGCGAGCATGCGCTGTTTCAGGGCGAGTTGTTCGCTGTGGGGCAGGTGCTGCACGCTGCAACCGCCGCAGCGACCGGCATGGGGGCACGGTGCCGGGCGACGCAGTTCGCTGGCCTGGAATACGCGTTCGGTACGGGCCTCGACCACTTTGCCGTGGGCATTGAGCACCCGCGCCTCGACGTCCTCACCGGCCAACGCGCCGATGACGAACCAGGTGCGACCTTCGAAAAATGCGATACCGCGACCGTCATTGGCCAGGCGCTCGATGCTCAAGCGCTGCTTTTTGCCGGTCGGGATTTGTGGGGCCTTGCTGCCGCCCGTGGGTTGGAAGCGCAGGCTTCTCTCTTGCTTGGCCATCAGTTGGCCGCGTCGAAAATGCCGGTCGACAAGTAACGGTCGCCACGGTCGCAGATGATCGCGACGATCACCGCGTTTTCAACTTCCTGGGACAGGCGCAGCATCGCTGCCACCGCACCACCCGAGGACACGCCACAGAAGATGCCTTCTTCGCGGGCCAGGCGACGGGTCACGTCTTCGGCTTCGCTTTGGGCCATGTCGACGATGCGGTCAACGCGGTCGGCCTGGTAAATCTTCGGCAGGTATTCCTGCGGCCAGCGACGGATACCCGGGATCGCCGAGCCTTCCATCGGTTGCAGGCCGATGATCTGCACGTTGTCACTCTGCTCTTTCAAGTAGCGTGACACACCCATGATCGTTCCGGTGGTGCCCATCGAGCTGACGAAATGCGTGATGGTTCCCTCGGTCTGGCGCCAGATTTCCGGGCCGGTGGTGGTGTAGTGCGCCTCGGGGTTATCCCCATTGGCGAACTGGTCCAGCACCTTGCCACGGCCTTCGGCTTCCATCCGTTGGGCGAGATCGCGAGCGCCTTCCATGCCTTCTTCCTGGGTCACCAGGATCAGCTCGGCGCCATAGGCCGTCATCGCGGCTTTGCGTTCGGCGCTGGAGTTGTCCGGCATGATCAGGATCATCTTGTAACCCTTGATCGCGGCGGCCATGGCCAACGCAATCCCGGTATTACCCGAGGTCGCTTCGATCAGCGTATCGCCGGCGTGGATCTGCCCACGCAACTCGGCGCGGGTGATCATCGACAGCGCCGGCCGATCCTTGACCGAACCCGCCGGGTTATTCCCTTCGAGCTTGAGCAAAAGGGTATTGCTGGTGGCACCAGGCAGGCGCTGCAAACGGACCAGCGGAGTGTTGCCGACGCAATCGGCGATGGTTGGGTACTGCAAGGTCATGGCGTATTCGCAATCCAGACTGCGGGGGCGCCTATCATACCGGCAAACGTTCGCAGGCCATATCACGCAAAGTGTGGTGCTTATGGCTTATGGGAATAAGGGGCTGACGCACAGCTCAACGGCTTCACCCAGGTTGCTTTTGCAATCAGGGTAAATGAGAGATTTGTGTCAGCACTGCTGACACTTTTGTCGGTTGGTAAATATTGAGCTGGAACGGTGCGACTTTGAGCTTACGGTCCATGAAGGCTAGGAAAATTGTCGCGCCAGTGGTGCGACTTTTTCTTCAGCTTGGGAGACAGTGATGGCTAGTAACGTCTCTTCGCTGGCGACACCGCTATCAGCCAATAACCGCATATTCAACCGCAACCCGGTCTCCGTGTTCTGCGCCCAAAGCGTCCCCCCCTGACGCTGCACCGCATTCCTGGCAATGCTCAACCCCAACCCGAACCCGCCATCCCCCGGCCGCGAACCGTCGAGGCGAATAAAGGGCGAGAAGATCCGCTCCAGATCGTCTTCGGCCACCCCGCCACCCTGATCCTCCAGCCACAAATGCCAGAAGTCGCCATCACGCTGTCCACCGAGGCTGACCACGCCGCCGTTGGGGGAATGCCGAATGGCGTTGCGCAGGATGTTTTCCAGGGCTTGGGCCAAGGTATTCAGATGACCGCGCACCCAGCAGGACGAATCCACTGCGCAGTGCAGCCGACTCGCTGGCCAGCCACTTTCATAGCAGGCGTTTTCCGTGAGCATGTCCCACAGCGCCTGGATCTGGATCGATTCGTCGGGCAACCGTGTGCGTTCGGTGTCGAGCCAGGCCAGTTGCAGGGTGTCGTCCACCAGGCGCTGCATGCCATCGACTTCGCGGCCGATACGTTCGCGCAGTTGCACCAAGCCCTGCTCGCTTTCGCTGGCCACTCGCAGACGACTCAGGGGGGTGCGCAGTTCGTGGGACAGGTCGCGCAGCAGTTGTTGTTGCAGGGCGACGGTGCTTTGCAGGCGCTCGGCCATGTGGTCGAAGGCGCGGCCCAGTTCACCCAGCTCATCCGAGCGATTGGTGGTGTGGCTCGACAGGCGCACGTTCAATTGGTCGGCACGCCAGGCGTTGGCCTGCTCGCGCAGGCTGTTCAACGGCACTACCAACAATCGATACAAGCCGACGCACAGCAGCAAAGTGAACAATCCGGGAATGACCCCGTTGGTAATCACCCGCCAGAACACCCGGTACTGTCCGGGCATGAAACGCGGTGGCAGTTCGATTACCAAATTGCCAACGTGGGGGTCGCCGGGAAACGGCAAACGCAGCCACGGCAGGTTTTTCTTGTGGATGGGCCAGTCCAGGCCGCGCAGAAAAGTCAGCCGCTCGATCTCCTTGTCCGTCAGCGGTCGGCTGCTCAGCGACTGCAAATCACCACCCACGACGCCAACCCAGCCCGCTTCACGCTGTTGCATGCCTTGTAGCCATGCATCGATGCCCGCCCGCTGGCGCTGCTGCCACGCCTGCTCGGCTTCGGCGGCGTAGCGGGTCAGCGCGCCGCGGGCGTCATCGGACAGGAACTGGTTGCGCTCCTCCATGTAGCGACCCCAGGACCAGCTCAACCAGATCATCAACAGACAAAACGCCACCAACAAACACGCCAGTTTCCAGAACAGCGAGTGCCGGCCCGGCAGGTCAGACCATTTCATCGACGGCACTCAGCACGTAACCCTTGCCCCAGACCGTGCGCACTTCCCGCTCGGTATAGCCGATGGCCTTGAGCTTGCGCCGGATCTGGCTGATGTGCATGTCGAGGCTGCGGTCGTGGGCCGCGTAGCCCCGTTGCAGCACCTGCTGATACAGGAAGGCCTTGCTCAGTACTTCGTCATTGTTGCGATTGAGGATTTCCAGCAGCCGATATTCGCTACGGGTCAGGCCGGCGGCGTGTTCACGATAGAAGACTTCGCACCGGTCCTCGTCAAACAACAGGCTATGAACCGGATTGACCACCGCGAAGGGCTCAGGCCGACGGTCGAGTGCCACCCGGCGCAGGATGGCTTCGATGCGCACCCGCAACTCGGCCATGCTGAAGGGTTTGGGCAGGTAGTCGTCGGCGCCCAGGCGAAAACCACTGATGCGATCGGCCTCGGCGCCCAGTGCCGACATCAGCACCACCGGGGTGGAGTGGCTCTGGCGCAATTGGGTCAGCACGTTCAACCCGTCCAGCCCCGGCAGCAGAATGTCCATCAGCACCACATCGAACGGTTGCCCCCGGGCGATGGCCAGGCCTTCCTGGCCGTTCTGGCACCAGGTCACCTGAAAACCGCAACGCCCCAGGTGTTCGTGGACATAAGCGCCGAGCACGAGGTCGTCTTCTATAGACAGGATACGAGGATGGCCAGCAGTGATGGGAGTCATGACTATCTGCAAATAATTCTCAGTTGGCGATTATTCAAGATTGCCTCGCCAGGGGCAACCCAAGGTTTGCCCAGGCGGCAAAAGCGCCGCTCCAGCCGACGGATGACGACATCAATTTTACGAAGATTGCCCGCCAGCAAATCGCTACACTGCGCAGGTGGTGCGTGCCGGATGCACGCGCGGGTCCAATAAATAGCGGGATGCAGGAGAAATGCGTGCTTAAGAAACTGGGAATTAAAGGCCGCGTGCTGTTGCTGACCTTGCTGCCCACCAGCCTGATGGCGTTGGTGCTGGGCGGCTATTTCACCTGGATGCAGCAAGCGGACCTGCAAGCCCAACTCATGCAGCGCGGCGAGATGATCGCCGAACAACTTGCGCCGCTGGTCGCCCCGGCCATGGGCCACAAGAACACCGACCTGCTGGAACGGATCGCCACCCAATCCCTGGAACAGACCGACGTGCGCGCCGTGACCTTCCTCGCCCCCGACCGCACACCGCTGGCCCACGCCGGCCCGACCATGCTCAACGCGGCACCGATCGGCAACAGCTCGCAGATGCTGCGCCGCAGCGGCAATGACGCGACCCGCTACTTGCTGCCGGTGTTCGGCAAGCATCGCAACCTGGCCGGCGACCTGATCCCCGACGAAGCCGACCGCCTGCTCGGCTGGGTCGAACTCGAACTGTCCCACAACGGCATGCTGCTGCGCGGTTACCGCAGCCTGTTCGCCAGCCTGCTGCTGATTGGTGCCGGTCTGGCCGGCGCGGCGCTGCTGGCGTTGCGCATGGGCCGCACGATCAACCGGCCGATCAGCCAGATCAAACTGGCGGTGGCGCAACTCAAGGACGGTCATCTGGAAACCCGCTTGCCACCGCTTGGCAGCCAGGAACTGGATGAACTGGCGTCGGGCATCAACCGCATGGCCGGCACCCTGCAAAACGCCCAGGAAGAATTGCAGCACAGCGTCGACCAAGCCACCGAAGACGTGCGCCAGAACCTGGAAACCATCGAGATCCAGAACATCGAACTGGACCTGGCGCGCAAGGAAGCCCTGGAAGCGAGCCGGATCAAATCCGAATTCCTGGCCAACATGAGCCATGAAATCCGCACGCCGCTCAACGGCATTCTCGGCTTCACCCACCTGCTGCAAAAAAGCGAACTGACCCCGCGCCAGCTCGACTACCTGGGCACCATCGAAAAATCCGCCGACAGCCTGCTGGGGATCATCAACGAGATCCTCGACTTCTCGAAAATCGAGGCCGGCAAACTGGTGCTGGACAACATTCCGTTCAACCTGCGCGACCTGCTGCAAGACACCCTGACCATCCTCGCCCCCGCCGCCCACGCCAAACAGCTGGAACTGGTGAGCTTGGTGTACCGCGACACGCCGTTGTCGCTGGTCGGCGATCCGTTGCGCCTGAAACAGATCCTGACCAACCTGGTCAGCAACGCGATCAAGTTCACCCGCGAAGGCACCATCGTCGCCCGGGCCATGCTTGAGGAGGAACACGAAGACAGCGTGCAACTGCGCATCAGCATTCAGGACACCGGCATCGGCCTGTCGAACCAGGACGTGCGCGCCCTGTTCCAGGCGTTCAGCCAGGCGGATAACTCGCTGTCGCGCCAGCCCGGCGGCACCGGTCTGGGGCTGGTGATTTCCAAGCGCCTGATCGAGCAGATGGGCGGCGAGATTGGCGTCGACAGTACGCCGGGGGAAGGCTCGGAATTCTGGATCAGCCTGAGCCTGCCAAAAACCCGCGACGACGCCGAGGACCTGCCCGGCCCGCCGTTGCTCGGGCGTCGGGTGGCAGTGCTGGAAAACCACGAACTGGCCCGTCAGGCGTTGCAACATCAACTGGAAGACTGCGGCCTCGAAGTCACGCCGTTCAATACCCTGGAAAGTTTGACCAATGGCGTCACCGGCGCCCATCAGACCGACCAGGCGATTGAGCTGGCGGTGCTCGGCATCACCAGTAATGACATGCCGCCAGAGCGTCTTAACCAACACATCTGGGACCTTGAACACCTGGGCTGCAAGGTCCTGGTGTTGTGCCCGACCACCGAGCAGACCCTGTTCCACCTCTCGGTGCCCAATCCCCACAGTCAGCTCCAGTCCAAACCGGCGTGCACGCGCAAGTTGCGCCGGGCCCTGTCGGATCTGGTCAACCCGCGCCAACAACGCAGCGAGCCCGGCGAACCGGTGTCGAGCCGTGCGCCGAAAGTCCTTTGCGTGGACGACAACCCGGCCAACCTGCTGCTGGTACAAACCCTGCTCGAAGACATGGGCGCCAAGGTGCTCGCCGTGGAAAGCGGTTACGCCGCGGTCAAAGCGGTGCAGAACGAAACCTTCGACCTGGTGTTGATGGACGTGCAGATGCCCGGCATGGACGGACGCCAGAGCACCGAAGCGATTCGTCAGTGGGAAAGCGAGCGGCATTGCACGCCGCTGCCGATCGTGGCCCTCACCGCCCACGCCATGGCTAACGAAAAACGCGCCTTGTTGCAAAGCGGCATGGACGATTACCTGACCAAACCGATCAGCGAACGGCAACTGGCCCAGGTGGTGCTGAAGTGGACCGGCCTGGCCCTGCGCAATCTGGTGCCGGAACGTTCCAGCGACAGCCATGGCGGCGGTGAATTGCTGGTGCTCGATCACGAAGAAGGCCTGCGCCTGGCCGCCGGCAAAGCCGATCTGGCGGCGGACATGCTGGCGATGCTGCTGGCCTCGCTGGAAGCCGATCGCGAGGCGATTCGCGTCGCCCGCGAAGCCAACGACCAGAATGCCTTGATCGAACGGGTCCATCGCCTGCACGGGGCCACGCGTTACTGCGGCGTGCCGCAACTGCGCGCCGCCTGCCAACGCAGTGAAACCCTGCTCAAACAGCAAGACCCGAAAGCGACGGCGGCACTCGAAGAACTGGAACGCTCGATCAATCGCCTGGCGACGCAGGCGCGCATCAGCGCCTGATCCAGCGCAAAGGACACGGACGGAGAACGGGTTAAGGTCAGCGACATGACCCAGGAGAGCACGATGCGCACGATTCTGTTCAGCAGCCAGACCTACGACCGCGACAGCTTTCTCGCGGCAGACTTGCCCGCCGGCATCGAGTTGCAGTTTCAAGCGGCGCGCCTGAGCCTCGACACCGTGGCGCTCGCCGAGCAGCACGACGTGGTGTGCGCCTTTATCAACGATGACCTCAGCGCCCCGGTGCTCGAACACCTGGCCGCTGGCGGCACCCGGTTGATCGCCCTGCGTTCGGCCGGTTACAACCATGTCGACCTGGTCGCGGCGAAACGCCTGAACCTGGCCATCGTGCGCGTGCCGTCCTACTCGCCCCACGCCATTGCCGAGCACGCGGTGGCGTTGATCCTCGCGCTCAACCGGCGCCTGCACCGCGCCTACAATCGAACACGCGAAGGCGACTTCAGCCTGCACGGGCTGACCGGTTTCGACCTGGTGGGCAAGACCGTCGGCGTGGTCGGCACTGGGCAGATCGGTGCGACCTTCGCCAAGATCATGCACGGTTTTGGCTGCCAGTTGCTCGCCTACGATCCCTACCCCAATCCCCAGGTCGAAGCCCTCGGCGCGCGCTACTTGAGTTTGCCGCAGCTGTTGGCCGAGTCGCAGATCATCAGCCTGCACTGCCCGCTCAATGAGCAGAGCAAATACTTGATCAACCGCGAGTCACTGGCGCACATGCAACCGGGGGCGATGCTGATCAACACCGGGCGCGGCGGCCTGGTGGACACGCCGGCGCTGATCGACGCCTTGAAGGACGGGCAACTGGGCTATCTGGGGCTGGACGTGTATGAAGAAGAGGCGCAATTGTTTTTCGAGGATCGCTCGGACTTGCCGCTGCAAGACGATGTGCTGGCGCGGCTGCTGACCTTCCCGAACGTCATCATCACCGCGCACCAGGCCTTCCTGACCCGCGAAGCCCTCGGCGCGATTGCCGCGACCACCTTGCACAACATCGCGGCCTGGGCCGCCGGCGTGCCGCAGAATCAGGTCGAAGGCTGATCGGGATCAGGGCTTGGTGATCGAAGACGCCAGGATCATCAGCCCCAGCCAGCCGAAGCCGATCAGGCGCTGTTGCAGGGAATGCCCGGGACGCAGCAAAAACCAGACAAAAAACGGTGGTAACAAAAACACCATGACTTTCAGCCAACCTTCCACCGGACGTGGCCACGTGGCGGCGGGCGGCGTATTGGCTGCAACAACGCCCCGGCGACGGTGCCGCGAAACCGGCGCGGGTGGAATTTCGGGCGTTGGCTCGACCTTCGGTGCCGGTTCGGCAGGGGCAAACGAGACCTCGGGGACGTGCGCATCTCGCGGCAACTGACCGAAGGAGATCGGTGTAGCCCTGGAGGTCGTCGCTGGCTCCGCCGCTAAAGGTGCGCCGCAATGAATGCAGGTGTGTGCCGTAGAGCTGATGCTCTTTTTGCATTCAAAACATTCGATCCAGGCCATTTCCATTCCTTAGGGGTGTAAAAGCGGCAGTGTGCCATGAGTGCAGGGAGGATTTGAACCTGATCGAAGGTCACATGCCCGCGCCATGCTGCGCTGATGCCCGTGCTAGCATACCGCGCATATTTGGAGGACCCATGGTCGAACACGATTTCCGCTACACCCTGATGAACCCGCAGCACACCCTGACCGAATGCCGCGCCCTGGTGCCGGGGCGTTATCAAGTCACCGGCAATGGCGGCTCGATTCGCAATAATGACGTGCTGGTGGTCACCCTCAAAGGTGCCAAGGACTTGTCCATGCGCCTGACCGTCGAAACCGTTCGCCACCTGATCAACCCGCCCGGCCAATGGGTCGCGGTGGCCAGTGGTCCGGTGTTCGGTGAACTGGCGATCCATACCTGGAAGGTCAACTGCGACAGCTGCGCCAAAGAACTGAGCTTCGAGTTCGCGGTCGACGCCAAGCTGGGCAACAAGGCCGAAAAGCCTGCCGCCACCGCGCGGATTGCCGAGTTGGGTTGGACCACCGCCGGCGAGAAACACCTGTGCCCGACATGCCAGGAGCCTGCGTGATGAAACACCTTGCCCTGGCGACCGTGGTGGGCGCCAGTCTGATGGGCTGCGCCGCCGAACCGGTTCAACTGCAACAGAACCGCAGCTACATTCTGGAATGGATCGGCGAACGTCCGCTGATGGATTACAGCCACCTGACCATCACCCTGGGTGACGACGGTCGGGCCTACGGCAACGGCGGCTGCAACCATTGGTTCGCGCCGTACACCCTGGACGGCGACAAGCTGAGCTTTGGCAAAGTCGGCAGCACCCGCAAACTCTGTGCGCCGGCGTTGATGGAGCAGGAACAGCGTTTCCTGCAGGCGCTGGAAAATGTGCAGCGCTGGGACATTTCCCCGATCGACCAGATGCGTTTCTGGCCGGCCGAGGGCAAGCCGTTGCGTTGGTGGCTTGAAGAGGGTTGATCTCCTCCGCGATCGCTGATGATCGTTCCCACGCTCTGCGTGGGAATGCCGCCCGGGACGCTCCGCGTCCCTGTGACGCAGAGCGTCACTTGATGCATTCCCACGCAGAGCGCGGGAACGATCTGACACTGACTCAGTTCTGCGCCTTCAACGCCTCCAGCTTCGCCATCACCCCCGCCGCCGTCTGTTCACCCATCAACTGCTCCCGCACCTTGCCCTTGTTATCGATGATGTACGTCACCGGTAACGCTTCACTGCGTGGCAAATCGAAAAGCTCCGCCGGGTCCTGGGCCAGCACGGTGAACTTGATCCCCAGTTTTTCACTGGCGCTTTTCAGCTCTTCGCCCTGCACATTGTCGAAGTTGACCCCGAACACACCGATCTTCTTGCCCTTGAGTTCCTCGGCCAAGGCATTCAACTGTGGAATCTCGGTTCGGCACGGGCCGCACCACTCCGCCCAGTAATTGAGCACCAGCCATTGTTTATCGAGGCGCCCCGCCGCGACTTTGTGACCGTCCTGGTCAATGCCATAGTCGTTACCGCAGCCCCCCAGCATCAGCGCCCCGATGATCGCCAATGCCGCTGCCAATCGCCTAGTCATGTCGTGATCCTTGTTCAAAATTGAATGCACCTGCGACCCATCGCCTCTCGAGGTTCTGGATTGCGCGCTGCACAGTTAGAATAGCCGCCACCTTACGCAAGATGCGACCCGCACATGACCGATCTGACGCTTTATCACAACCCGCGCTGCTCGAAATCCCGCGGTGCGCTCGAACTCCTTGAGGCCCGTGGCCTGGCCCCGACCGTGGTGCGCTACCTCGAAACCCCGCTGGACGCCGCGCAACTCACGGGCCTGCTGAAAAAACTCGGCATCACCGCCCGGCAACTGCTGCGCACCGGCGAGGACGAGTACAAGACCCTCAACCTGGCCGACGCCAGCCTGAGCGAGGCGCAATTGATCGCCGCCATCGCCGCGCACCCGAAACTCATGGAACGACCGATCCTGGAGGTCGGCGACAAAGCGGTCATCGGCCGTCCGCCGGAGCAAATCCTGGAGCTGTTGCCGTGAGCGCGCCGTACATTCTGGTCCTGTATTACAGCCGCAGCGGCTCAACCAATGAAATGGCCCGGCAGATTGCCCGTGGCGTCGAGCAGTCGGGCATGGAAGCGCGCTTGCGCACCGTGCCGCCGATTTCCACCGAGTGCGAAGCGGTGTCGCCGGACATTCCGGACGAAGGCGCGCTGTACGCCAGCCTCGACGACCTGAAGAACTGCGCCGGCCTGGCCCTTGGCAGCCCGACTCGCTTCGGCAACATGGCGGCGCCGCTCAAGTACTTCCTCGACGGCACCAGTAACCTGTGGCTGACCGGCGCCCTCGTCGGCAAACCGGCGGGTGTGTTCACGTCCACCGCAAGCCTGCATGGCGGCCAGGAAACCACACTGTTGTCGATGATGTTGCCGTTGCTGCACCACGGCATGCTGATCACCGGCCTGCCCTACAGCGAATCGGCGCTGCTGGAAACCCGTGGCGGCGGCACGCCCTACGGCGCCAGCCATCACGCCGGGGCCGACGGTAAACAGGGTTTGAATGAGCATGAAGTCGCGCTGTGCCGAGCCCTGGGCCTGCGCCTGGGCAAGACCGCGCAGAAACTGGAGGGCTGACATGGCCAAGAAGCCGAAGATACTGCCCTCGATCGCATGGCTCGAACCGCGAGTCCGGGCGATGCGCGCGGTCAGCCTGCTGTGTTATTTCGGCCTGGTGGGGTTGCTCTGCGCTTACTACCTGCTGATCGCCGATCTGCATGGCGCGCGGCCGTGGGTGATTCTGCTGATCGAACTGGTGCCGCTGCTGTTGCTGGCGCCGGGGATGATTGTCGGCAGCGCCCGCGGGCATTCGTGGATGTGTTTTGTGGTGAATTTGTATTTCATCAAGGGCGCATTGGCCGCGTATGACCCCAACCGCCAACTGTTCGGGTTGCTGGAAATGGGCGCGAGCCTGGCGGTGTTTTGCTCGGCGTTGTTGTATGTGCGGTGGCGGTTTCAGTTGAATCGCAAGTTGGCGGGGGAAGGCGAGATTTCGGTTGCCTGACTGCCTACAGTGATCGTTCCCACGCTCTGCGTGGGAATGCATCAAATGACGCTCCGCGTCACAGGGACGCAGAGCGTCCCGGGCGGCATTCCCACGCGGAGCGTGGGAACGATCGTTAGCGTCAATGATTCACGGTGTACGCCAACATCATCGAAATCTGGCTCATCGCCCGCCCGCCACTTTGTTCATGCCACTGGTTGAACACGTCCTGCACCAACGCCAGGTCCCGCTGGCTGGTCGGCACCTTGTCGACGATCTTCTGCGCATTCAACCCCGCGACCACGTCATAGCTGGGCACAAACGTATCCTTGCCGACCATGCGCAGGAAGCGCGGCGCCGACAGCCCGCCCAGTTGATGACCGCGCTTTTTCAGGAAGGTCCACAAGCCGACGATATCGGTCACCGGCCACTCGGCGATCAGCTCACCGAAGCTGCCCTTTTCATGGGCCACGTCGAGGATGAATTGCGCATTGCGCGGCACGCTCTTGAGTTTGCCCAGGTGGCGGATGATCCGCGCGTCCTGCATCAGGCGCTCCAGGTGTTCGGCGCTCATCAGCACGACTTTTTCCGGGTCGAACTTGAAGAACACTTCCTCGAAGGCCGGCCACTTGGCGTCCACCAGGCTGTGCTTGAGCCCGGCGCGAAAGACCCGCAGGGCCATGGTCGAGAGATAACGGTCGTCGCTGATCTTGCGCAATTGCGCCGGGGTCTTGGGAACCGGCAGATGGGCTTCCAGTTCAGCCGCCGAACCGAAACGGTTCAGACAGTACTCGTGCAGCCACTTGTAATCGCGCATGCCCTCTCCTGAGGATTGAAACGAAAAACCTGTGGGGGCGCGCGAGCTGTGGCGAGGGGGCTTGCCCCCGTTTGAGTGCGTAGCACTCACAAAATCTCCAGCATGCCGACGATTTTGGGGCCGCTTCGCAGCCCAACGGGGGCAAGCCCCCTCGCCACAGGGCCCGCTCCCGAACAATGTTGTTTAGAGGTTGACTACGTTGACGAACCGCGAGGCGGCGGTTTCGTCGATGCGCAGGTTGGTGAAGTCGAACAGGTTGCGGTCCGCCAGTTGCGACGGCTGCACATTTTGCAGGCTGCGGAAAATGCTTTCGGTGCGGCCCGGGGTCTTGCGCTCCCACTCTTGCAACATGTCCTTGACCACCTGGCGTTGCAGGTTTTCCTGGGAGCCGCAGAGGTTGCACGGGATGATCGGGAATTGCTTGAAATCCGCATAGGCCTGGATGTCTTTTTCGTTGCAGTAGGCCAGCGGACGGATCACCACGTTGCGCCCGTCGTCAGACCGCAGCTTCGGCGGCATGGCCTTGAGCGAGCCGTTAAAGAACATGTTGAGGAAGAACGTTTCGACGATGTCATCGCGGTGGTGACCGAGGGCCATCTTCGTGGCGCCGATTTCGTCGGCGAAGGTGTACAGCGTGCCGCGACGCAGACGCGAGCACAGCGAGCACGTGGTTTTGCCTTCCGGGATCAGTTCCTTGACCACTGAATAGGTGTCTTTCTCGACGATGTGGTACTCGACGCCCAACGCTTTCAAATACGCCGGCAGTACGTGCTCGGGGAAACCGGGCTGCTTCTGGTCCATGTTCACGGCCACGATCTCGAACCGGATCGGGGCGACCTTCTGAAAGTGCATCAGCACGTCGAGCAGGGTGTAACTGTCCTTGCCACCGGACAGGCAGACCATGACCTTGTCGCCGTCTTCAATCATGTTGAAATCGGCAACAGCCTCACCGGCCTGGCGGCGAAGGCGCTTTTGCAGTTTGTTCTGGTTGACCGTAAGAGTGCCCATGACGCGAAATCCGTGAGGTGTGACGAAAGGCCGGCATTTTACGCAAATCGCCGATAGATCAAAAGATCGCCCCTGTAGGCGTTGCCGAAGGCTGCGATCTTTTGATCTTTGGCCATTTCAGTGTTGACCGAAGAACAAGATCAAAAGATCGCAGCCTGCGGCAGTTCCTACAAGTCGTAACCGCGATTAACCCCGGGGTTTACAGCGCGATTTGCTCTAACGCCCTGCAACCTGCGCCGGTAACTCCTTTCTATACTGCGACATAAGGTCGCACACATATTCAGACCTTTACTTACTTGGCCACTTTGGCCCGTAGGCGCTCCGCTGGGGGGCGATGGCAATAACAAGAGGAGTGACTGGCATGATCCATCACGTAGTGGGGCTCTTCACCCACCCCGACCAGGAATGGAAAGAAATTCGTGGCGACCAAGAGGAAAGCATCAGCCACATGTACCTCACTCACACGCTGATTCTCGCGGCGATCCCCGCCGTGTCGGCTTTTATCGGCACTACACAAGTTGGCTGGGTCATCGGTAGCCGGGCACCGGTGATGCTCACGACAGAAAGTGCGCTATGGATGACGATCATGTCGTACGTGGCGATGCTCGGCGGCGTGGCGGTCATGGGCGCGTTCGTGCACTGGATGGCCCGGACCTACGACGCCAACCCGAGCCTGGCCCGTTGCGTTGCGTTTGCCACTTACACCGCGACACCGCTGTTCGTGGGCGGGTTGGCGGCGCTGTATCCACACATGTGGCTGGGGATGGTCGTGGGCACGGCCGCCATCTGCTACACGGTGTACCTGCTGTACGTGGGTTTGCCGACCTTTATGAACATTCCATCGGACGAGGGATTCCTGTTTTCAAGCTCGGTGCTGGCTGTCGGCCTGGTGGTGCTGGTGGCCATCATGGCGTTTACCGTTATTGTCTGGGGACTCGGCGTGGGGCCGGTCTATACGAACTAGCTTTTGCCTATAAAACGATCTGCCAATACAGGCCGCCGCAAGGCGGCCTTCTAATGAGCGGGGCACGACCATTCGGCGCCTCACTGATTCGCAAGTCCCGAGGGTTGCGGCATACTCGACGTCTCTGGAGATCCATCAAGCATGCCCGAGCAACTCAATACCCGCGTCGAAGACTGTTTCCAACAAGCCGAATCCTTTTTCAAACGACCTTTCAAACGCCCCGTGGTGAGCCTCAAGCTGCGCGGGCAAAAAGCCGGTGTCGCGCACCTGCACGAGAACCTGCTGCGCTTCAACCCGCAGCTGTACCGGGAAAACACCGAAGACTTCCTCAAGCAGACCGTCGCCCACGAAGTCGCGCACCTGATCGCCCATCAACTGTTCGGCGACCGCATCCAGCCCCACGGCGAAGAATGGCAACTGATCATGCGCGGCGTGTACGAACTGCCGCCCAACCGCTGCCACACCTACGACGTCAAACGCCGCAGCGTGACCCGCTACATCTACAAATGCCCATGCCCCGACAGCGATTTCCCGTTTTCGGCGCAGCGCCATGGTTTGGTGCGGCAGGGGCGACGGTATTTGTGCCGGCGATGCCGCAGTACGTTGGTGTTCAGTGGGGAGATGCGGGTCGAGTAACCGCATGATCGTTCCCACGCTCCCGCGTTGGAATGCCGCCATGGACGCTCTGCGTCCACTGTGACGCGGAGCGTCACGGGATGCATTCCCACGCGGAGCGTGGGAACGATCAATCAGCTCACGACTTTCGCCGCGCGCAATTGCTCGATCCGCTGCGCGCTAAACCCCAATTCCCCCAACACCTGATCCGTATGCGCCCCCACCGCCGCACCGATATGCCGTGGTTCAGGCAACCCCTCGGAAAACTTCAACGGACAGGCCATCTGTGCCTGAGTCGATCCATCCCCCCGAGGCACCTCAGTCACCACACCCCGCGCCTGCAACTGCGGATGCCGTACCGCCTCGGCCACGCTCAATACCGGTTCGACACACGCATCGACCCCGGCGAACAGCGCGCACAACTCGGCAAAGTCATGCTTCTCGAATTCCATCTTCAACTCGTTTTTGAGCGCCTGTTGCTGCTCGGGCTGGGGCGACAAACCCTGGGCCGCCAGTTCCGGCCGGCCCAGTGCCGCGCACAGTTGCTGCATGAAGGGCGGCTCCAGGCTGCCCACCGATAACCAGCGGCCGTCGCGGGAGCGGTAATAGTCGTAGAAACTGCCACCATTGAGCATCTGCTCTTCGCGCCCCGGCTCCACGCCGCAAGCCAGATAGCCAGCGCCGAAGCGCCGGCCATGGCGTGCAGGCTGAAGGCGCAGTCGGTCATGCTCACGTCCAGATGCTGGCCCAGCCCTGTCGTCTGCCGGGCGATCACCGCCGCCAGCAAGCCGATCACCCCATGCAGCGAGCCACCGGCAATGTCTGCCGCCTGAATCCCCAACGGTAGCGGGCCGCTGTCGGCGCGGCCGGTGTAGCTCGCCAGCCCCGCCAGCGCCAGGTAGTTGATGTCGTGCCCGGCGCGATCCTTGTAGGGGCCGGTCTGGCCGTAGCCGGTGATCGAGACGTAAATCAGCTTCGGATTGATCGCCTTCAAGGCTTCATAGCCCAGACCCAGGCGCTCCATCACGCCGGGACGAAACTGTTCCAGCACGATGTCGTAAACCGCCAGCAACTGCTTGATCACCTCCAGCGCCTCGGGCTGCTTGAGGTCCAGGGCCAGGCTGCGCTTGTTGCGGTTCAGATAAGCATGGCTGGCGGAGACGCCCTGATCGTGGGGCGGCAGCACCCCGCAGCAGGTCCAGGCGGGTCGGCGATTCGATGCGCAGCACCTCGGCGCCCATGTCCGCCAGCAACAACGAGGCGAACGGCCCCGGCAGCAGTGTCGAGAAATCCAGAACCTTGAGTGATGCCAATGGACCGAGCATGGGTGATCTCCTTGAGCGATGCCTCCAGACTAGGCAGCCAAAGCCATTGCGGCAATCACCCGATGTGCCAGCAACGGTGACGGTTACGCTCAAACCCCGGGCATGAAAAAACCCGCCGAAGCGGGTTTTTCCTTGCAGCGAGGCTTACTTGACGTTGCTTGGGGTTGGGCCTTCGGCCACACCCAGGTCGTCTTCTGCGCGTTCGTCGGAGATGCCGCGACCGCCAGAAGCCAGCTCGGCGTGCATCACGTCGGTGTCCAGCTCCTTGACCCACTTGGCCACAACCAGGGTGGCAACCGCGTTACCCACCAGGTTAGTCAGGGCGCGGGCTTCGGACATGAAGCGGTCGATGCCGAGGATCAGCGCCAGACCGGCAACCGGCAAGTGGCCAACCGCCGACAGGGTGGCGGCCAGGACGATGAAGCCCGAACCGGTCACGCCAGCCGCGCCTTTGGAGGACAGCAGCAACACCACCAGCAGGGTGATCTGGTGCGTGATGTCCATGTGGGTGTCGGTCGCCTGAGCGATGAACACGGCCGCCATGGTCAGGTAGATCGCCGTACCGTCGAGGTTGAACGAGTAACCGGTCGGAATCACCAGGCCCACGACAGATTTCTTCGCGCCCAGACGCTCCATTTTGATCAGCATGCGTGGCAGTACCGATTCCGAAGAAGAAGTACCCAGCACGATCAGCAGTTCTTCACGGATGTAGCGAATCACTTTCAGCACGCTGAAGCCGTGGGCGCGAGCGATACCGCCCAGCACTACCAGCACGAACAGCAGGCACGTGATGTAGAAGCACGCCATCAACTGACCCAGTTGCACCAGCGAACCCACACCGTAGGCACCGATGGTGAAGGCCATGGCACCGAAGGCACCGACTGGCGCGAGCTTCATGATCATGTTGATGATGTTGAACATCACGTGGGCAAAACGATCGATGAAGTCCAGGATCGGCTTGCCGTAGGCACCCAGGCGATGCAGGGCGAAACCGAAGATCACCGAGAACATCAGCACTTGCAGGATATCGCCGGTGGCGAAGGCGCCGAAGATGGTGTTCGGGATCACGTTCAGCAGGAAGCCAACGACGCTTTGATCAGCACCGGCGGCGACGTATTGCGCGACTTTGGAGGCATCCAGCGTGGTCACGTCGATGTGCATGCCGGCACCCGGCTGGACGATGTTGACCACCACCAGACCGACCAGCAATGCGATGGTCGAAACGATTTCGAAGTAGAGCAGCGCGTAGCCGCCGGTCTTGCCCACCGATTTCATGCTCTGCATGCCAGCGATACCGCTGACGACGGTGCAGAAGATGATCGGGGCGATGATCATTTTGATCAGTTTGATGAACCCGTCACCCAGCGGCTTGAGGGCCACACCGGTCTGCGGATAGAAGTGACCGATCAGAATGCCGATGATGATGGCAACGATCACCTGGAAATACAGGGATTTGTACAGTGGCTGACGAGTCGTCATTGCAAAGTTCCTCAAGAGTGCCCCGTGACAACATCCATCTGTTGCCCAAGACACTTCATTTGCGAACCCTCCTGCACTGGAGGGATTTGTTTTGTCGAGCTGCGCAACGGCAAGCATCTGCCGGTTGTATCGCAAAGCCCGTGCCACCTTCGCCAAAATCCCTGCAAGCCTTTTGACATCAAGGGCTGCCGGGTTTTCTTCGTCACCAGTCAGTTACAGCAATGTGGCGGATTCCCGCCATTCCTACAAACCTCGTCCTACAATTTGGCGGATATCCGCCTTGTTCCTCGGCAAGCCCTGCCGCTACCATCGGCCGCTTAATGGACGGACCTGCCCTGCTATGCGCGAACGCACCATCGCCAGTCATTTCGCCCGTGCCGCCCTCGGCGGTGCACGCCGACGCGGCCTGGATTATTCTGGCCTGTTGTTACAACTGGGGATCAGCCCCGAGTTGCTCGACGAGCCGCGGGCACGCCTCGCGCCGGAGCAGTTCACCCGGCTTATCCAGAGCCTGTGGCAGGCGCTGGACGACGAATACCTGGGATTCGGGCCCGCACCGAGCAAACCCGGCAGTTTCGCCATGATGTGCCATGCCTTGATCCACTGCCGCAACCTCGATAAAGCACTGCAGCGCGGCTTATTGTTTTATAGCCTATTCCCGGAGGCTCCGCGCCTGACCCTGAGCCGCGAAGACGACATGATCCGCCTGAGCCTCGACGATTCGCAGGTGTGGGACCCGGACCACTTCCTCACGGAAAGCCTGCTGGTGATCTGGCATCGCCTGGGCAGTTGGCTGATTGGCCAGCGCATTCGCCTGGAGCAAGCGACGTTCAGCTACCCGAAACCCGAACATGGGGCCGAATACGATTTGCTGTTTCCCTGCCATTTGGAGTTCTCAACGCAGCAAAGCAGCCTGGTGTTTCACAGCCGCTACCTGAACATGCCGCTGTTGCAGGACGAACGAACCCTCAAGCATTTCCTCGAACGCTCCCCCGCCGACCTGCTGTCGCGCCCGGACGACGGCGACAGTTTGAGCAGCCAGTTGCGCCGCTTGCTCAGCCGCGACAGTTCACGCTGGCCGGACCTGGAAGCCGTCGCCGCGCACCTGCACATCAGCCCGCAGACCTTGCGCCGGCACTTGCGGGAAGAGGGCAGCAGTTTTCAGGAATTGAAGGATCAACTGCGCCGGGACATCGCGATTTATCACCTGGGGCGGGCGGATTTGTCGTTGCAACAGATTGCCGAGCAATTGGGGTTTTCCGAGCCTTCGGCGTTTCATCGGGCGTTCAAGAAGTGGACCGGGTTAACGCCGGGGGCTTATCGCGCCCAAGAGAATTGAGCACACGCCGATCGTTCCCACGCTCTGCGTGGGAATGCAGCCCGGGACGCTCTGCGTCCCAAAGAGCCGAATGCGGAGCGTCCGTTGAGGCATTCCCACGGGTCGCGTGGGAACGATCATTACATCACCGGGAAATGAATCCGGAACGCCGCCCCGCCCAACGCCGAATCCCCGAGGGTCAACTGGGCGCTGTAGCTCTCGATGATGTCCTTGACCACCGCCAACCCGATCCCCTGCCCCGGATGCTGGCGATCCAGGCGTTCGCCCCGTTGCAGGATCCGCGCGCGCTGGTCCGGCGGTACGCCCGGTCCGTCGTCTTCCACGCACAATTCAATCCCGCTCAACGTCTCGCGCACGCTAATGCGCACTTCGCCGAGGCACAGGCGGTAGGCGTTTTCCAGCAAGTTGCCCATCATTTCCAGCAAGGCACCCTGCTCGATCGGCACGTAACACTGTTCCGGCAAATCGAAAGCCACCCGCACGCGCTTGTCGCGGTAAACCTTGTCCAGCGTATCGCACAGGCTTTGCAGCACCGGGCGCAGGCGCACTTGATGGCGCACCAGGCCGCTTTTGCGCAGGCTGGCGCGTTGCAATTGGTAGCTGATCTGCTGGCTCATGCGTTCAATCTGCGATTGCAGGACCCAGGCCTGATCACGGTCCGCCGGGCGCTGGGCCATGTCCTCGCTGACGCTTTGCAACACGGTCAACGGGGTTTTCAGGCTGTGGGCCAGGTCGTCGAGGGAATCGCGATAACGGCTGCGTTGCTCGCGCTCACTGTGCAACAAGCGGTTGAGGGAGCCGGTCAGGCGCAGCAGTTCCCGGGGGTGTTCTTCGCTGAGGCTTTGGCGGGTGCCACTTTCGATTTCGTCCAGCTCCTGGCTCAAGCGACGCAACGCCTGCAAGCCCCAGGTCAGTCCGATCCAGAGCAACGCCAGCAGCACCAGCAATGCGGCGCCGAAGCCGAGGTAGAGGTTTTCCCGCAGGCCTTCAACGGTAACTTCGTACTCGCGCACCGGTTGCAGGGCGACGATGCTGAACGCCGCGCTTTTACCGCCGAGCAACTTGACCTCGACGTCGTAGACGAAGAATTCCTGGCCGTTGGCTTCACGGATCCGCGCAAATTCGTTGCCGCGCCCGTCATAGCGCGGCTTGTAGTTGATGTTCTCTTCCTGGGTGGCCTTCGAGCGCCAGACCAGATGCCCTTCGCGGTCGTAGATGTAGCCGAGCAAGCGGCTGTCGGTGAGGTTGAAACGCTCATCGGGCAACTGCAACGGCATCTGCAAGCGGTTGTTTTCCACCCGGGCGGCGGAGATCAACGTGGTGACGTCCGAGGCCAGGCGTTGCTCGATGGAATCCTGCAACGCCAGGCTGAACGCGCCCTGCATCGCCGGCAACAACGCCAGCATGAACAACACCGCCAACAGTGTGGCGGCGAGCATCAGGCGGACGCGAAGGGAACGAATCAAGTGCAGCGCTCATTGAACAGGTAGCCGAGGCCACGCACGGTATCGATCGGCTTGAACCCGGACGGGCCTTCGAGTTTGCGGCGCAAGCGGCCAACCAGCACTTCGATCACATTCGGATCGCGCTCGTCGTCGTCCGGGTAGAGCTGTTCCATCAAGCGGTCCTTGGCCACCACTTGCTGGTGATGGCGCATCAGGTATTCCAGGATCCGGTACTCGTAAGCGGTCAGCGCCAGCGGCTGTTCGTCGAGGGACGCCTGCTTGCGATTGAGGTCCAGCAGCAAGGGCCCGGCAACGATGGTCGACTGGGTGAAACCGCTGGAGCGACGCAACAAGGCATTGAGCCGGGCGTCCAGCTCTTCGAACTGGAACGGCTTGACCACGTAGTCGTCGGCCCCGGCGGCCAGGCCTTCAACCTTGTCCTGCCAGTTGCCACGGGCGGTGAGGATCAGGATCGGAAAGGTCTTGCCCCGGGAACGCAGCTGACGGATCAGGTCCAGTCCGCCCATGCCCGGCAGGCCGAGGTCGATCACCGCCAGGTCATGGTTGAACTGTTCGGTCTGGTACAACGCCTCTTCGGCATTGGCCACGGACTCGACCACGTGGCCGCTATCCGTCAGGCGGGTTTGCAGGTGATGGCGCAACAGCGCTTCATCTTCGACGACCAGCAGTTTCATAACGCTCTCCCGGGCAAAACAACCTCTCCAGAGGCACGCGCACATGCCTCAATGGTCAACATGGCAACGCCGGATCACCCGTTTTGGGTGACCCGGCGCAGGTCTGTCACGAACCGCTTATTAGAAAGCGTAGTTGGCAGACAGGTACGTCTGGGCGCTGCTGTTCAAGGCCAGCGACCCTTGTTTGCTACCACCGCGTTCGCTCATTTCGGTGCTGGCATTGGAGCGCAGGTAACGGTAACCCAGCTCGACCGAGGTGTTCTGGGAAACTTGCTGCAACACACCGACCTGGCCACCGAGGGCGTAGCCGATGTCGCTGTCGCGGCTGAAGCCCGGGGACTCCTGGGTCATCTTGGTGATACCGGCGGTGGCGCCGCCAAACAGTTGGGTGCTGCCGCCTACCGGGTAGAACAGATCGTAGCTGCCCAGCAGATTTTCCTGGCGCAGTTTAATGCCATTGTGCGAGCCCGACACGTTGTCGTACGTGGCGTAGTAACGGCCCTGGCTGTTTTGCTGGCCCAGACGCACACCCCAGGTGGTGTCTTTGCCGATCACGCCATCGGCGTTCGGGCTGTTGAGGTTGTCGTTCAGAGCGTGGGATTTATTGACCTTATCGCTGGTCTGGCCGAGGGTCAGGCCGGCGAAGTTGCCGTCGGTGGCGTTGGCCGCCGCACTGGCGCCAAAAACAGTGAAAGCCAGCAGCAGTTTTTTCAATCCAGTCATAGGAAATTTCCTTATGCGTTATCGCTTTTTGGGTACGGGGCAAGGTTACTCACCCGGCCCTGAACTCCCCCTGAACGCACTCTGAACCTGAGCTGAATCAAATCGACTAGGCTGTTTTGATCACTGTCTTAATAGGAGATCCGACCATGCGCATGTTTCTTGCCCTCGTCTTGCTGGCCTTGAGCGGGTTGACCCAGGCGGCGATCAAGACCGAAGAAATCCCGTACCAGAGCACCGACGGCACGAAAATGATTGGCTACTACGCCTATGACGACGCCATCAAAGGCCCGCGCCCAGGCGTGGTGGTGGTGCATGAGTTCTGGGGCCTCAACGATTACGCCAAGCGCCGGGCCCGGGATCTGGCCGGGTTGGGTTACAGCGCACTGGCCATCGATATGTATGGCGGCGGCAAGAACACCGAGCATCCGAAGGACGCCATGGCCTTCATGCAAGAGGCGCTGAAGGACAGCGCGGTGGCCAGCGCCCGCTTCCAGGCCGGGCTCGATTTGTTGAAAAAAAAGCCCCAGACCGACCCGAACAAACTCGCGGCCATCGGTTATTGCTTCGGTGGTGGCGTGGTATTGAATGCTGCGCGTCAGGGTCTGCCGTTGAAAGGTGTGGTGAGTTTCCACGGCGCACTGGCGACCAATACGCCGGCAACACCGGGCAGCGTGAAGGCGAAGATTCTGGTTGAGCATGGTGCCAAGGACAGCATGATCACTGCGGACAACGTGGCGGCGTTCAAGGCTGAGATGGACAAGGCTGGGGCTGACTACAAATTCGTCAGTCTGGCGCAGGCCAAGCATGGGTTCACCAATCCGGATGCGGACCGGTTGAGCCATGGCGATCACGGGGGGCCGGATATTGGCTACAACAAAGCGGCGGATGAGAGTTCGTGGGCGGACATGAAAGCCTTCTTCAAGAAAATATTTGGTTAATCAGGTAGACCGAGTCACGGCCTTCGCGGGCAAGCCTCGCTCCTACAGGATTTGTGTCGTGCCCAATCGCGCGATCAAACCAAAACCCGTAGGAGCGAGGCTTGCCCGCGAATGGCCGCGCCGCTGATCTGAACCTTTTGCACTACCCAGCCGCCGGACAACCCGGCAAAATGCCCGCCATGACCTCGACCCCCGCCCTACCCGCCTGCTGCACCCCACTCGATGCCCATTGGCCGCTGCCGTTCGTGCTGCCCGATACGGTCTTGCTGAGCACGCACTTCGACACCTCGCAACTGGCCAGTGATGACTTCCAGCGCAGTGCCATCGCGCCGCCAGCAAGTATTCAGCGGTCGGTGGCCAAGCGTCAGGCGGAGTTTCTCGCCGGACGCGTCTGTGCCCGGGCGGCGTTGCAACAATTGGAAGGGCTGAGTTTTGTCCCGGAAATCGGCGAAGACCGCGCGCCGGTATGGCCGGCGCACATCACCGGCTCGATCACCCACAGCACCGGCCGGGCCGCAGCGATTGTCGCGAACAAGGCGCACTGGCGCGGCCTGGGCATGGACCTGGAAAACCTGCTCAACGTCGAACGGGCCGAACGCCTGGCCGGGGAAATCCTCACGCCGCCGGAGTTGCAGCGCATGGCCGCCGGTGCGAAAGATCAACTGGCGATGCTGGTGACCCTGACCTTTTCGGTGAAGGAAAGTCTGTTCAAAGCGCTGTATCCGATCGTGCAGAAGCGTTTTTATTTCGAGCATGCCGAAGTGCTGGAATGGACGGCGGCGGGTCAGGTGCGGTTGCGGTTGCTCACTGATTTGTCCAGTGAGTGGCGTCACGGGACGGAATTGGAGGCGCAGTTTGGGGTGCGGGATGGGCAGTTGTTGAGTTTGGTCAGTATCAAGGCTTGAGGACGCCATCGCGGGCAAGCCTTGCTCCTACGGGGCAGTGTGGCCACCACATGCCTCACCGCTTCTCCTGATTGCGCGGCCAACTCAAACTGAAACACGCCCCACCCAGGCTTTTGCTCTTGCTGATCAGCGCCCGCCCGCCATGCCAATGGACGATGCGCCGCACAATCGACAGGCCGAGGCCATGCCCGCCGGACGCGCGGGTGCGGCTGTCATCGAGGCGCAGGAACGGCGTGAAGATTTTCTCCCAGGCGGTTTCCGGCACGCCCGGCCCGTCATCCTCGACGTCCACCCGACAGCGCAACTGGCCCACCTGATAACTGACGGTGACCCGCGACTGCGCGTGGCGCATGGCGTTGCTGACCAGGTTTTGCAGAGCACGGTGCAAATAGCGCGGTTCGGCTTCGACCCAGGCTGCGTCGCAATCGGCGGCGGACAGGCACAACCCGCGCTGCACCGTAACTTGCGCGCGCAGCGGCGCCAATTCTTCGATCACCTGATTGACCAGTGCATCCAGATCGACCCGCTGGAAATTCAGTGCCGGCGAGCCCTGCTCCAGCCGCGCGTAAGTCAGCATCTCGTCCACCAGTTTGTCGAGGTCCTCGATGTCGTGGTCCATGCCTTCGCGGTATTTTTCCAGGGCCTGGGGCGTGGTGGCCGAGCCGATCATCTCCAGGCCAAACCGCAGGCGCGCCACCGGGGTGCGCAGTTCGTGGGACACGGCGCGCACCAGTTCGCGCTGGATCGCTAGCAGTTGCTGCAAGTGTTCGGCCATGCCATTGAACGCCGAGGCCAGGCGCCCGACCGAATCCGCACCGCGCGCCGGGACACGGGTTTCCAGACTGCCCTTGGCGATGCGCGTGGCGGCGGCTTCGAGACCGCGTAGACGGCGCTCCAGTTGCCGCACCAACAGGTAGACGATCAGACCGATCAGCGTCAGGCCCAGCGCGGCGATCAGCACCAGCCACTCCGGCGGATACGGGTTCATCTGGAACAACGGGCCAATCTCCAGCACCCACGGCGTGCCGACCATCCCGGCAAACACCCGGATCGAATCGCCGCCCTTGCCCAGCGCCATCACCGTGTCGCCTTCGGACACCCGACGACTTTGATCCTCGTCCATGTCCGCCTGTTCGACCTTGACCAGTCGCAAGTCAAAACCAAAGCCTTTGTCTTCCTTCAATTGCGCCAGACGCTCGGGTTGCTCGGCGACCGGGTAGCGCACCAGTTCGTCGGCCAACAGGTAAATGGTCGCCCGGGCCAGTTGCTCACTGATCTGCTGCACTTCGCCGGTGAGCACCAGTTGTTCCTTGTCGCTGACCAAGCGATATACCTTCGCCGCATGCGGGCCGGTCTGTTCGACCAGCGCCTGGCCGCGCAGCACGCGGGTGCGCTGGGTCAGGTCGAGGTCGGTCTGGGAGAAGGTTTGCAACGCCAGCGGGATGCCCAGCAGGCGCTCCCACACCAGTAATGCACGGTGACGTTCGGTCTCGTTCATCGGTTGCAGGTTGTCGGCCATCAGCGAGAACGTGCCATGGGCCAGGCGTTCGCGGTACTGCTCGCTGCGCACCTGGTTGAGCAGGTGCAGCGCCAGCACGCCAAGCACCGCCACCAGGATCAGCGCCGCACACATGCCGCCGTAGATGCGCAGGAAGATCGAGTTCACAGCGTGCAGGCTTCCGGTACGAACAGATAACCTTTGCTACGCACGGTCTTGATCAGCCGTGGATGCTCCGGGTCATCGCCGATTTTCGGGCGAATGCGCGAGATGCGCACGTCGATGGAACGGTCCTGGCCGTCATAGCCGATGCCGCGCAGGGCGGTGAAGATTTCTTCCCGGGACAGGATGCGCCCGGCGTTGGCCACCAGCAGCCACAGCAGGTCGAACTCGGCGCTGGTCAGTTCGATGCCGTTGTCGTTGAGCCAGGCTTCGCGTAGCGCGTTGTCCACCACCAGCGGGCCGAATTGCAGACGCCGGAGTTTTTCCGGGGCCACTTCCGGCGCTTCGCTGCGGCGCAGCAACGCCTGGATGCGCGCCAGCAGCAAGCGCGGGCGCACCGGTTTGCACACGTAGTCGTCGGCGCCCAGGTCGAGGCCGAGGATCTGATCGGTGTCGTCGGTGCGGGCGGTGAGCATCAGGATCGGGCCGTCGTACTTGTCGCGCACCTTGCGGCAAATGCTCAGGCCGTCTTCGCCGGGCAGCATCAGGTCGAGAATCACCAGGTCCGGTTGTTCCTTGATGATCCGCGCCGCGGCCAGGGCGCCGTTGCCTTCGATCGATACGCGCAGGCCATTGGCTTCCAGGTAATCGCGGGTCAGTTCGGCCAGACGCTGGTCGTCCTCGACAATCAATACCTGCCAGGCTTCTTGCTCCACGGGTGACCTCTGCTTGCCAACAACACTAATAAGGAAGGATCCGCCCGTCTTTTTGTAATGATTGGGGAGGATAAGAATGCGTGTATACCGGCCGATTGTATAAACGCCACCCGCCGAGAAAACAAGTCGGCAAATGCGTTCGGACAACCGCGGATTTTGTGATAGGGTTCGCGCCCTTAAAAATCCAAATGGCTGTTTTCAATCATTGAAAATCGTTGAAAAACGGCTCGATCCAGCAGCGTCGCGGCTTACACGCTCGTTCCACCTTTCACCCACAATTTACGCACAGGTTTATCCACAGGTAGTACGTTGCAACACTCCCCGAAACGCACTATCTTGTACCCCGGCGCTAAAAAAACCCTACATGTAGGGTTTTTGCTTAAAAGCCCAACCACATTTCAGACCCGGAACTCAAGCGCTTTATTGCCTGTTTACGGTTGAACCAAGCGAGATTTTCAAAGACCAAACCACACAAGTGGATGGCACCGTTTTTTCAGGCCAGAGCGGCCAGAACGGTACGGGTGTTGCAGTCATAACTGGCACCCAGAAAGGAATCCGGTTTCGAGCCCAGGCTCGCAGCCAAGACTTCGGCAAGGAAGCTGCGTCATCAGCCTTTTTCCTACTGCCCTGAAGTCGTTATGCCCGACACCCGTCGGTTGTAGTGCTTCAGGACAGAACGGTGGGCACCGTGATGGTGCCCAAACAAACATAGAGAATGTGGAGACAACCCCCCATGCAAACCGACACAACTCGCGAGAACCCGCAGGGCACCTTGCCGCAGGCTGCTGATTCGTCTTCGGACCTGTCCGCCACCGCGCCTGGCCAACTGCGCGTGATCAAGCGTAACGGCACTGTCGTTCCTTACACCGATGACAAGATCACCGTCGCCATCACCAAAGCGTTTCTCGCAGTTGAGGGCGGCACCGCTGCCGCCTCGTCGCGAATCCACGACACCGTTGCCCGCCTGACTGAACAAGTCACCGCGACCTTCAAGCGTCGCATGCCTTCGGGCGGCACCATCCACATCGAAGAAATCCAGGACCAGGTCGAACTGGCCCTGATGCGTGCCGGCGAGCAGAAAGTGGCTCGCGACTACGTGATCTACCGTGACGGTCGTTCGAAAGAACGCGCCGCCCACGCACCGGTCGAGGAAGCGGTCAACGCTCACCCATCGATCCGCATCACCCGCGCCGATGGCACCTTTGCACCTCTGGACATGGGTCGCCTGAACACCATCGTCACCGAAGCGTGCGAAGGCCTGGAAGAAGTCGACGGCGACCTGATCCAGCGCGAAACCCTGAAGAACCTGTACGACGGCGTGGCCCTGACCGACGTCAACACCGCCCTGGTGATGACCGCCCGTACTTTGGTTGAGCGTGAGCCGAACTACTCGTTCGTGACCGCCCGCCTGCTGATGGACACCCTGCGTGCCGAAGGCCTGAGCTTCCTGGAAGTTGCCGAAAGCGCGACTCACCACGAAATGGTCGACCTGTACGCCAAGGCCCTGCCTTCGTACATCGCCAAGGGTATTGAATTCGAATTGCTGAACCCGATCCTGGCCACCTTTGACCTGGAAAAACTCGGCAAGGCCATCAACCACGAGCGCGATCAGCAGTTCACGTACCTGGGCCTGCAAACCCTGTACGACCGTTACTTCATCCACAAGGACGGTATCCGCTTCGAACTGCCGCAGATCTTCTTCATGCGCGTGGCCATGGGCCTGGCGATCGAAGAGAAGAACAAGGAAGACCGTGCGATCGAGTTCTACAACCTGTTGTCGTCCTTCGACTACATGTCCTCGACCCCGACCCTGTTCAACGCCGGTACTTTGCGTCCACAGCTGTCGAGCTGCTACCTGACCACCGTGCCGGATGACCTGTCGGGCATCTATCACGCGATCCACGACAACGCCATGTTGTCGAAATTTGCGGGCGGCCTGGGCAATGACTGGACGCCGGTTCGTGCCTTGGGTTCGTACATCAAGGGCACCAACGGCAAATCCCAGGGCGTGGTTCCGTTCCTGAAAGTGGTGAACGACACCGCCGTTGCCGTTAACCAGGGTGGCAAGCGCAAAGGCGCTGTGTGTGCCTACCTGGAAACCTGGCACATGGACATCGAAGAGTTCATCGAACTGCGCAAGAACACCGGTGATGATCGTCGTCGTACCCACGACATGAACACTGCCAACTGGATCCCTGACCTGTTCATGAAGCGCGTCTTCGATGACGGTCCGTGGACCCTGTTCTCGCCTTCCGAAGTTCCGGATCTGCACGACCTGACCGGCAAGGCCTTCGAAGAGCGTTACGAGTACTACGAAGCCCTGTCCCAGTACCCGGGCAAGATCAAACTGTTCAAGACCATCCAGGCCAAAGACCTGTGGCGCAAAATGTTGTCCATGCTGTTTGAAACCGGCCACCCATGGCTGACCTTCAAAGACCCGTGCAACCTGCGCAGCCCGCAGCAGCACGTGGGCGTGGTCCACAGCTCGAACCTGTGCACCGAGATCACCTTGAACACCAACAAGGACGAGATCGCCGTTTGCAACCTGGGCTCGATCAACCTGCCGAACCACATCACCAACGGCAAGCTGGACACCGCCAAGCTGGAACGCACCGTGAACACCGCCGTTCGCATGCTCGATAACGTTATCGACATCAACTACTACTCGGTGCCACAAGCGAAGAACTCCAACTTCAAGCACCGTCCGGTCGGCCTGGGCATCATGGGCTTCCAGGATGCGCTGTACCTGCAGCACATTCCGTACGGTTCCGATGCGGCCGTCGAGTTCGCCGACAAGTCCATGGAAGCGGTCAGCTACTACGCGATCCAGGCTTCCTGCGACCTGGCCGACGAGCGCGGCGCCTACGAGACGTTCCAGGGTTCGCTGTGGTCCAAAGGCATCCTGCCGCTGGATTCGCAACAAATCCTGATCGAGCAACGTGGCCAGAAGTACATCGACGTTGACCTGAACGAATCCCTGGATTGGGCACCGGTTCGTGCCCGTGTGCAGAAAGGCATTCGTAACTCCAACATCATGGCCATCGCGCCGACCGCGACCATCGCCAACATCACTGGCGTGTCGCAGTCGATCGAACCGACCTACCAGAACCTCTACGTGAAATCGAACCTGTCGGGCGAATTCACCGTGATCAACCCGTACCTGGTTCGCGACCTGAAGGCTCGCGGTCTGTGGGACTCGGTCATGATCAACGACCTGAAGTACTACGACGGTTCGGTGCAGCAGATCGAACGCATCCCGCAAGAACTCAAAGAGCTCTACGCCACCGCGTTCGAAGTGGACACCAAGTGGATCGTTGACGCGGCCAGCCGTCGTCAGAAGTGGATCGACCAGGCTCAGTCCCTGAACCTGTACATCGCCGGCGCTTCGGGCAAGAAGCTGGACGTGACCTACCGCATGGCCTGGTACCGTGGTCTGAAAACCACTTACTACCTCCGTGCCCTGGCCGCGACCAGCACCGAGAAGTCGACCATCAACACCGGCAAGCTGAACGCTGTTTCCAGCGGCGGCAACCACGGTGAAGATTCGGTCCTGGCCGCTCCGGCCGGTCCTGCTCCAGTGCCGAAGGCTTGCGCCATCGACGAGCCGGATTGCGAAGCTTGCCAATAAGCTGAGCCGGTAGGCGCTGCAAGGCGCCTTACCTGAAACCCCCGATCAGTCCTCTGGATTGTCGGGGGTTTTCTTTTGTCTGGCGCAAAGGGTTGTCTGGTCTGACGCCTTCGCGGGCAAGCCTCGCTCCTACAGGCTCTACGTCGTCCACGTGATCGACACAAAACCTGTAGGAGCGAGGCTTGCCCGCGAAGAGGCCTGCCCGATCACCACAGAATCCGCGCCCGGACAAAAACCCCGGGCATAAAAAAACCCCTCTTGCGAGGGGTTCTTTATGCCGCGCGTTCCAGCATCAGGTCATCTGAATGATGGTCTGCATGATGGTGCTCTGGGTGGAGATGGTCTTGGCGTTCGCCTGGTAGTTGCTTTGCGCCTTGATCAGGTTGACCAGCTCGTTGGTCAGGTTGACGTTGGACTCTTCCAGGGAGTTGGACTGGATCGAGCCCAGGGTGCCGGTTTCCGGAGCGTCGTAGCCCGGGATACCCGAGGCGAAGGTCTCTTTCCAGCTGGTGCCGCCGACCGCCTGCAAGCCTTGTTCGTTGGTGAAGCTGGCCAGCGCAACCTGGCCGATGGCCTTGTTCTGGTTGTTGCTGAAGTTGGCGAACAAGGTGCCGGTGCCGTCGATGGTCAGGTTGGTGATCTGGCCGGTAGCGTAACCATCCTGGGTCGGAATCGTGCGCGAGGTGTCCGCGTTGTACTGGGTGGTCTTGCCCATGGAAATGGTAATGCCAGCCGGGTTGGCACCGGCGCCGTTGGCCTTCCAGGTGCCGTTGGTCACGGTGCCTGGCACCCAGCCTGTCATTTTCAGGTCACTGCTGATAGTCGGGAGCGTAGCCGGCGGGACCGGCGGCGTGCTCACCTGCAGCAAATTGCCATTGGTGTCGAATGTCAGCGTCGAGGCGATCGGCGGGGTAGCAGGGTCGGTTGGATCACTGCCCGTCGCATCCGGGTTACGACCGTCCACCAGGGTGTAGACCTTCCAGGTATTGGCACCGGTTTTCACCACGTACTGATCCATCGGGTGCATGTTGCCCTGACTGTCATAGATCGGGGTGGTGAACTGCTTGGTGAAAGACGCCGATTTGGTCGGGTCGAATGGAACACCCGTGGCCGCTGTGTTATCGACCGGCAAGGACGTCGAGTTCAAGTTGATCGACGAAGTCACCACCGTCGTGGTCTTCGGTGCCAGGTTCGAGGTGTCGAGTTTCAGGTCAGTCAACACGCCGTTAATGATCTTGCCGTTGGCATCCACGCCATAGCCTTGCAGGCGGGACGTCTGGTCGCTGTTGGTGATGAAACCGTCCTTGTCGACCTTGAATGTACCGTTACGGGTGTACGACAACGAACCGCTATTGCTCAGGGTGAAGAAACCCGAGCCGTTGATGCCCATGTCCAGCACGTTGCCCGTGTTGTTGACGTCACCCTGGGTGAACTGCTGGGAAACGTTGGACAGGCGCACGCCGCTGCCAACCACCTTGGTGCCGCTGCCGAGCTTGGTCGCCGAGTAGACGTCTTCAAACTCTGCGCGAGAGGATTTGAAACCGGTGGTCGCCACGTTGGCGATGTTGTTACCGGTCACATCCAGTTGTTTGTTGGCTGCATAGAGACCGCTAAGGCCGATATTGAAAGACATATTCCACTCCTTTGTGCCGTGTTAGTCGGCTCTATATACCAATGGTTTGAACTTTGGACAGGGCGACCGGGCCCAGGCCTGCGAGGTTGAGCATCAGCTCGCCGCCCGTCTGGCTGAGGGTCACACTGTTGACGGTCGCCGGCAGGTAAACCGCCAGGTCCGTCGCCTTGCCGTCGATCGGCGTACTGGCCTTGATGGTGTAGGCGCCGACCGGAACGGCAGTGCCGCTCGAATCCTTGCCATCCCATGTGAAGCTGGAGTTGCCGACGGCTCGGGAGCCCAGGTCGATGGTTCTGACGGTCTTGCCGTCTTTGTCGGCAATGGTCACGGTGCCGCTGGCGATCGACGAGGTCAGGTTCACCGAGCCGGTCACAGGCTTGGTCGGATCATCGATCTGGATATTGTTGGTCTGCACGATCACGGAACGACCCACCAGGGACGAAGCCTGCAATGCCTGCGAAGAGTTGTAGTTGCCGGCAATCGAGCTGACCGTGTCGTTCAGCGTGGTGATGCCTTCCAGGCTGCTGAACTGCGCCAACTGCGCCACGAACGCACTGTTGTCCTGCGGATCCAGCGGGTTCTGGTTTTTGAGCTGGGTCACCAGCAATTGCAGGAACGCATCTTTGCCCAGCGTCTGGCTGCCGGTGGCGCTGTTGGTCGCCGAAGCAATGCCGCCCGCCGTGGAGTTGCTGGTCTTCACCGACGAGTTCGCCAGAATGTCGTTAATGCTCAGGCCGCTGGTGGAATCGGTAACACTCATCTGAGTCGCCCCTTATCACTGACCGAGGGTCAGGACCTTCTGCATCATGGTTTTGGCGGTGTTCATCATTTCGGCATTGGTCTGGAACGAACGGCTCGCGGAAATCATGTCGGCCATTTCTTCGACGACGTTGACGTTCGGGTAGTAGACGTAGCCCTTGGCGTCGGCCGCCGGATGGTTCGGCTCGTAGCGCGCGTCAAGGTTGCTCTGGTCTTCGACCACGCCCAGCACTTGCACGCCTTGGCCGGCGGCGTCCTGGTTCTGGAACAGCGAATCGCTGCCGCCGCTCTGGCCGCCCTGGAACATGGTGGCGAACACCGGGTGACGGGCGCGGTAAGTCTGGTCGATGCTCGACGAGACGGTTTCGGCGTTGGCGATGTTCGAAGCGACGGTGTTCAGACGAGTCGTCTGGGCACTCATGCCGCTACCGGCGATGTTGAAAACACTGGCGAGGGACATGACTTACTCTCCACGCAGGGCTGAAACCAGCCCTTTGAATTTGCTGTTGAGCAGGGTGAAGCTGGCCTGGAAGCCGACCGCGTTTTCCGCGTAGTTCGACTGTTCCAGTTGCGCGTCCACGGTGTTCTGGTCGATCGACGGTTGCATCGGCGTGCGATACAACAGCGACTCGTCGCCATTGCCCAGGCCTTGCGCTTCGATATGACGGCTGTTGGTCATGTTCAAGGCGAAAGAACCGCTCTTGGTTTTCTCGTTCTGTGCGGCAAGCACTTTGGAGAAGTCCAGATCCCGAGCCTTGTAGTTCGGGGTGTCGGCGTTAGCGATGTTGTTGGCCAGGACTTCAGCACGCTGGGCGCGGAAGCCCAGGGCTTGTTCGTGGATACCGAGCGCTTTATCGAAGCTGATGCTCATGTCGGGAAACCTTCGGGTGACCTGATTTTTCGTAACTTGAACATAGCAAGCGGCGTGCCAATTCAAAAAACCCCGTAAACCGGGGCTTTGCGGGCATCGGCAACGCGGCAATGCCAGAAAAGCGGCAACGGGTTTCCGCCGCCTGCCGCTTTTCTGCCGCTTTCCCACGGCCAACACCGATTCAATTGCAGGAGCGAGGCTTGCCCGCGAAAGCGTTGGATCAGTCAATGATGATGCTGTCTGGCACACCGCCTTCGCGGGCAAGCCTCACTCCTACGTGATGCAAAAGCAGCACGCATAAAAAAGGAGCCCCTGAGGACTCCGTTTTTATGCGCGCTGCTTCTGCATCACTTCGCCTGGTAAATGATCCCCGGGCTGCACTGGACCATCTGGTAATGATCCGGCAAACCGTTCAGCGCTTCAGAAGCGCCAAGAAACAGATAACCGCCCGGCTTCAACGTGCTGTGGATGCGCAACAGGATGTCCTTCTTCACCTCGGCGGAGAAGTAGATCAGCACGTTGCGGCAGAACACGATATCGAACTTGCCCAGGGCCGCGTAGCTGTCCAGCAGGTTGAACGAACGAAACTCAACCCGGCTCTTGATCGGCGCCTTGATCGCCCAGCGGCCCGGCCCTTTCGGGTCGAAGAAACGCTGCAGGCGTTCGGGCGACAGACCGCGGCCGATCGCCAGGCTGTCGTACTCGCCGGTCTTGCAGTTGGTCAACATGGTGCCGGACAAATCGGTGGCAACGATCTGCGCCCCCATCTTCAACTGGCCCATGTTGGTCCGCTCGAACTCGTCGATCGACATCGACAGCGAATACGGTTCCTGACCCGACGAACACGCCGCCGACCAGATCCGCAGGCGTTGGCCGGGAGCCGCCTTGATGGCTTCGGGCAGCACCTTGTTCTTCAAGACTTCAAACGGATAGGTGTCACGAAACCACAGGGTTTCGTTGGTCGTCATGGCATCCACCACCATTTCGCGCAAACCACTGCGCGGCTGGGTCTGGATGCGCTGGACCAGCTCACCCAGGGATTTGATGCCCTGCTGTTCCATCAGTTTGTTGAGACGGCTCGAAACCAGGTACTGCTTGTTTTCACCGAGCAAAATGCCACAGGCTTTCTCCAGGAAGACCCGGAACTGTTCGAAATCCAAATTACCTGTAGACAAAGATACCGCCTCTTAAATCGTGTTGACCGCCAGGGGCAGAAGGCCCCTAGCTGATATCTGCTGCTTTGATCCGGTCGACTACCCGGGATGCCAGGTCATCAGGACGGAATTTGGCAAGGAAGTCATCAGCACCGACTTTCTTGACCATCGCCTGATTGAACACACCCGACAACGAAGTATGCAGGATGATATGAAGCTTTTGCATGCGAGGGTCGCTGCGGATCTCGGCCGTCAGGGTGTACCCGTCCATCTCCGGCATCTCGATGTCGGAAATCATCATCAGGAACTCTTCTTCCGGCTTCTTGCCCTCATCGACCAGCTTGCGCAGGTAATCCAGCGCCTGTCGACCGTCGTTCAACGCCACCACTTCGACGCCGACCGTTTGCAGGCAACGCGAGACCTGCTTGCGCGCCACCGACGAGTCATCGACCGTCAACACCCGCAAGGACAACGCCTTGTGCTGGGTTTCGACATCGACCACACCCACCGAAATCGCTTCCGGAGTCGGCGCCACTTCCGCCAGGATCTTTTCGACGTCGATGATTTCGACTAACTGATTGTCGACCCGAGTCACAGCCGTGAGGTAATGATCGCGTCCAGTGCCCTTGGGTGGCGGATGAATCTCCTCCCAGTTCATGTTGACGATGCGCTCTACCGACCGGACCAGGAAACCCTGGGTCTTGGTGTTGTACTCCGTGATGATCACGAAGGGATTGCTTTGGTCGAGCAACCGACCGGAACCGGTGGCCATCGCCAGGTCCAGGATCGGAATGGTCGCCCCACGAATATTTGCCACACCGCACACGACGGGACTGGACTTGGGCATCAAGGTCAGTTTGGGGCATTGCAGCACCTCACGAACCTTGAACACGTTGATGCCATACAGCTGCTGACCGTCGAGACGGAACAACAACAGCTCCAGGCGATTCTGCCCTACCAGTTGCGTGCGCTGGTTTACCGAATCCATTACACCAGCCATGCCCAGACTCCTACACCAACAACGCTAAGTTGTGTTGCGACGCACATTCATCACTAAACGGCACGGCGCTTGCTTTTTAACCCGTATGAACGAACAAACGACATTTTTCCGACGCCTGACATCAACCTACCGCAATTTGCTGTGCGTGGTGTCGGCCGTTTGCTTATTTCCTGTTGGCAGCCCTGCCGTTGCTGACGCGGTTACCTTGCCTGATATGCTTATCGGCGTGACTCAGGGCTTTCTTGAATTCACCGTAGAAGACTATCTGGCCACCAGTCAAACGGAAGGCCGCTACGAAATCGAGGTCAAGCAGCTCGATCCACGCCTGCGCATGCCCATGTGCGACAAGGAATTGACAGCCACACTGGAGAGCCCGGCGACCCCGATTGGCCGGGTCACGGTCAAGGTTCGCTGTGAGGGTAGTTCCCCGTGGACTGTGTTCGTACCCGCTCAAGTGCGCCTGTTTCGGGACGTTGTGATCACCACCCGCCCCCTCAAGCGCGCCGGGATTATCGAACCCGGCGACGTTGCTATGCGCGAGCGGGACATCAGCCTGATCAACCAGGGCTATTTCACCTCGGTTGACCAGGCCATCGGGCAAAAACTTACCCGACCAACGGTCGGCGATCAGGTCATTACCCTGGTCCATCTGGAACAGGCTGAAGTGGTGCGCAAGGGCGACCAGGTGGTGATTACCGCCCGCAGTGGTACGCTCAGTGTGCGGATGCCGGGTGAAGCGCTGTCCAATGGCGGCCTGGCCGAGCAAATACGGGTCAAAAACCTCAACTCCATGCGGGTCATCAAGGCGCAAGTCACCGCGCCGGGCCAAGTGGAAGTGTCCATGTAGAGGTCAAGCTATGGCGCTCTGGCAGGTGGTTACCTAAACTGTGCCCATGCAGCGCTGGCGCATGCAGCTCATTGCACAAATGAGCCTAAAGTTTTCGCAGGTATTGCCGAAAACATGGCAAGCGTCCAAATACCCAGAGGTTTTTTTATCATGGTCATTGATTTCAGCCGTTTGAACAGCTCCTCGTCACTTACGGGCAGTACACGTACCAGCGTTGCCAAGGAAACCGACGACGCCGGCAAATCCGCGCCGCTGAATACCCCGGCCGAACAGGCCAGTACCGTCAAAAGCGGGGAATCGGTACATCTCAGCAATGAGGCTCAACAGTTGCAGAAGGTCACTGACAAGCTGCGCGATCAGCCTGCCGTCGACAACGCCCGTGTGGCCGAGTTGAAAGCAGCGATTGCCGATGGCAGCTATAAAGTCGACAGCAGCCGTGTAGCCAGCAAACTGCTCAACTTCGAAGCCCAGCGCTAGGCCCACCGCCTGCGCCAGGCTTTTGGACGCTTAAAACCCAAGGCCAGCCATGCACGACACTAATCTACTGCAACTGATCACCGACGACTTTGCTCCAGCGCAACGCTTGCTGGAGTTACTGCAAACCGAGTCCCTCGCCTTGCACGGTCGCGACATGCCACTGCTCGAAGAGATTCTGGCGCAGAAACAGGCATTGATCATTTTGCTCGAACAGCATGGCCGCAAGCGCAGCGAAATCCTCGCCAGCCTCAGCCTGCCCACCGATCGCAGTGGCCTGGAGCAACTTGCCAGCCATTCCAGCATCGGCGATGAGTTGCTGGCGCAGGGCGATGCACTGACCGATCTTCTGGCTCAATGCCAGGCGGCCAACGCCAAGAATGGCCAGTCGATCCTGATGCAACAGGCCGCCACGGCCAATCAGCTGAAAATCCTCACCGGTGGCGAACCTCCAGCGCTCTATGATGCACGCGGCGCAACCGCGAAGATGGCAAAGCCACGTCCGCTCAGTCAGGCCTGACCCCCGTCCATGAGCACGCCCTATCAAGACGCGAAACATACTGGCAGAATGCCCGCCAGTAGTCATATTTTGTCTGGAGATTGATGAACCGTGTTCAATGCCTCAAGCGCGGAAGACGCTCCGCAACCACCCAAGGTGCTCACCACACCCCTGGAAATCTCCGGCAACCTGCGCCAGCTGCAAGACAGCCATGATCCGCTGATCATCACGTTCCATGAGCGCAGCCAGCGCTTCCAGAGCTATCTGGTGGACATCGACCGTGACAGCAACATGATGGCGCTGGATGAAATGATTCCCCGCGATGGTGAACGCTTCCTGCTGGCCGGTGAACCGTTCAAGGTCGAAGGCTTTCATGACGGTGTACGCATTGCCTGGGACAGCAACGGTCCGCTGACCATCGACGAGTCCGGCGGTGGCCGCTGCTACCGTGGCGCGCTGCCGTCCGAAGTGGTTTACCACCAACGTCGCAACGCCTTCCGCGCCGCGTTGAAGCTGGCACAGTTGGTCAACGTCGAACTGGGTGGCGAAAAGCTCAAGTCGCCAATCAACGGCAAGTTGCTGGACATCTCCGCCACCGGCTGCAAGCTGCGCTTCGAAGGCGATATCACCTCCAGCCTGCAACTGGGCCAGGTCTACGACCGGTTCGTCGCTGCCCTGCCCTTTGGCAGCATGACCGCCCCGGTTGAACTGCGCTACCTGCACTTCGAAGAAAGAATCTCCACCACCTTCGCCGGCGTGCGCTTTCACAACATGAGCGGCCTGGTGCAACGGCAGGTCGAGCGCTTCGTCTACCAGCTGCAACGCGAAGCCCGGCGCTTCGACAAAGACGACATGTGATCACGCCGCGTCAATAAAAAACGGGCAGTCCCTTGCGGTGACTGCCCGTTTTTTTTATGCCTCGATGTTAAGGCCTGGCCTCGGTAAAGCTTTGCTCGCGACCAGCGTCCGGGTCTTCGGGATCGTGGGGATCTGTCGGATCTTCCGGGGTCGGATCGGGTTCAGGCTCTGGCTCTGGTTCCGGCTCGATCGGATTCTGCATCTGGTCTTGCACCACCTGCTCATCGACCCGAGGATCGAGGGCTGCCACCAGCGGCGAACTGGACATACTGTCGGGCATGGCCACGTGGTGCAGCGGTGCATCGTCGACCACATGCAGGTTAGTCACCGCTTTCGGGCGAATCCGCCACACCAGCACCAACGCGAAGAAACTGAAAAAGGCGTACAGCATGTGGCTGCCGAACAGCTTCATCAGCACCCCCGCCACCAGCGGCCCGATACTGGCGCCGACACCGTAGGTCACCAGCAGCATCGCCGTCAGCGACACCCGACGATCACCCTCGACGTGGTCATTGGAAAACGCCACCGCCAGCGGATACAGGCAGAACTGCACCAACGAACAAAGGAACCCGGCGATAAACAGCACCTCCAGCGGCACCTCCGTCATGATCGCCAGCGGCAACGCGGCCACGGCCAGGCACAAGGCGAAGCAGCGGATCAGCAGCGCCCGGTCGTACCGATCGGACAACCAGCCCAACGGCCACTGCACCACCAGCCCGGCAAAAATGCAGCTACCCATGAACAGACCGACCTGCTCAGTGGAAAGCCCCTGCTGCGAGGCATACAGCGGCGCCAGGCCGTAGAACGACCCGACGATCAACCCCGCGCCCAACACCGTGCTCAACGACTGTGGCACGCGCTTGATGAAGAACCGTGGCTCCATCGGTGCCGGATGCAAAGGCGCCGGGTGAATGCGTCGAGTCAGGGCCACCGGCACCAGGCACAACGCGAAACACAGGGCGACCAGCATCAGCAGTTCCAGACCGAGCGCCGGGTGCAGGACCAGGATCAACTGACCCAACACCAGCCCCAGGTACGAGGCAATCATGTAGCCACTGAACACCAGGCCGCGCTGCTTGGCCTCTGCCTGCTCGTTGAGCCAGCTTTCGATCACCATGTACTGGCACATCATGCCCAGGCCGACAATGACCCGCAGGAACAGCCAGGCGGGCAACCAGTCGATCAAGCCGTGACCCAACACCGCCGCGCCGACAATCCCGGCACACGCCGCGTAAGCGCGGATATGCCCGACCCGGGCAATCAATCGGTGACCGATCTTGCCGCCCAGCACCAGGCCGAAATAGTTGGCGGCCATCAACGCACCGACCCACAGACCATCCACATGGTCGGCGGCCAGGCGCAGGGCCAGATAAGTACTTAACAAGCCCGAGCCGATCAACATCATCAGCGAGGCGAAATACAGCGCTCGAAAGGATTTCCAGATTTGGCGCATCGGCGTTCCGAGCGGCTCCTTGCAGTGGGATCGGGCTATCGAAAACGATAGCCCGTAGACGACGGATCGTCAGGCCTGGGCTGCTAAAACACGCCGTTCCCAGGGAGTAATTTCATCAAAGAAGCTGGTCAACTCCATGGACTTCGAAGCGATGTAGCCTTCGATGAACTCCTTGCCGAACAGTTCCATCGCCAATTGACTACGTTTCAGACGTTCGAGGGCCGCATGCAAGGTACATGGCAACGAAAGATTATCCGGCACCACGAATTCACCCTGAATCGGCGCACTCGGTTCCAGCTCGTTTTCGATTCCGTACAACCCCGCAGCCAGGCTCGCAGCGATTGCCAGGTACGGATTGGCATCCGCGCCGGGCAAGCGATTCTCGACCCGTCGAGCCACCGGCGAACTGGCCGGAATGCGCAAACCCGCAGCCCGGTTGTCGTGGGACCAGCAGGCATTATTCGGCGAGGCAAACGGGTGGCACAAACGCTGGTACGAATTGACGTTGGGTGCAAACAACGCGGTGAAGTCTGCCATGCCGGCCTGCTGACCACCGATGAAATGACGGAAGGTTGCCGTCGGTTCACCCGCCTTGTCGCTGAACACGTTACGCCCGCTGCCGATCTCGACGATGCTCTGGTGAATATGCATCGAACTGCCCGGCGTGTGAGCCAATGGCTTGGCCATGCACACCACGGTCAGGCCGTGCTTGAGCGCGACTTCCTTGAGCAGGTGCTTGAACAAAAAGGTCTGGTCGGCCAGCAGCAGCGGATCGCCGTGTAGCAGGTTGATCTCGAACTGACTGACACCCATCTCATGCATGAAGGTGTCGCGGGGCAAGCCCAGGGCCGCCATGCCTTCGTAAACTTCACTGAAGAAGGGGCGCAAGCCGTTATTGGAACTGACGCTGAACGCCGAATGACCGTCCTCACGACGACCATCCAGGCCCAGCGGCGGCTGGAACGGTTGCGTCGGGTCGGGGTTGGGCGCGAAGACAAAGAACTCCAGCTCGGTCGCCACCACCGGCGCCAGGCCTCGCGCGGCATAACGGGCGATGACCGCTTTGAGCTGTCCGCGAGTCGATAGCGACGAGCTTTCTCCGGTCAGTTCGTCCGCATCACAAATAGCGAACGCCCGGGGTTGCTTGCTCCAGGGCAAGCGGTGGATCTGCGCAGGATCCGGCACCAACGCCAGGTCGCCATCATCGCTGCCGTAAAAGCGCGCTGGCGGATAGCCGCCCATGATGCATTGCAGCAGCACACCCCGCGCCATCTGCAACCGTCGCCCTTCGAGGAAACCCTCGGCGGTCATTACTTTGCCCCGTGGTACGCCGTTCAAATCCGGCGTGACACATTCAATCTCATCAATGCCCGTCAATCGCTGAGCGAGTGAACGCTGGCCATCGGTTGTCATGACGCAATCCTTGTTGTTGTGCGAGCCGCGAACGGCGACCCGTACAAAATAGGCTCCGCCCGTTCGGAATATCAAGCAGCGGGAAACAAAAATGCGTAATTGCGTAGAGGCGTGTTCAGGGCAGGTAGAGGCTGAATACGCCACCACCCAGCGGGCCGCCATTGCTGATTCGGGTATAACCACCGACGCCGTTGCGCTGATGCAGCGCAGCAATCCGCCCGGCGAAGTACAGGCCAAGGCCGGTGCTGCCGGAGCTGTGGTTGATCCCCTGCACATAATCTGCCTGGCGTTCGATCATCTCCGGCGGATACCCCTCACCGTCGTCGTTGATGGTGATCACCAACTGACCGGCTTCGTCGCTGACCGTGATCAACAGCGCATCCTTGGCATATCGAATTGCGTTGTTGATGCTGTTGGCCAGCACCGAAGCAACCAGCTCCCGGTCGAAGAACCCCAACGGGCTCAGCGGATCGACTTCGTACGTCGCCATGATGCCGCGACTGGCGAACACTTCTTGATGCGCCGCCAATTGCGCTTCAATAAAGTCGTCCAGCTCGTGGTAAGCCGGCTGCAACGGCATCTGGTTGACGCCGAGCTTATACAGCCCGAGCAACTGCACCAGCATGCCGTTGAGGTGGGCGAATTCGAAGTCGATAACGCCCTGCTCTTTGGAATGCTGCTGATCAGGCAAGCGCGCCAGCCATTGGCTGTGCGCCTGCATCAGCATGGCCAGGGAGTTCTTCATGTCGTGCACGGTAGAGGCAATCACCGTGGAGAAATCGAGTGCCTGTTCGCTGTCGCTCATTCGCCAAACGCCTTGCTTCGCAGCTTCTGATAACGGGAAAAACGCGGGTCAGTATCGGGCATCAGGCCGACCGTTTTCAGGCAGGCTCGACACTCTTCAAGTTCCACCGAAGGCGCACTGGCATCAGTGCCATGCAGCAGCGACTGTGCCATGTTCAGCGCAATACTGATGTTCTTCGGTTGCAGCGCGAGGGCTTTGCGGAACACGTCCCGCGCCTCCACCAGGTTGCCGGTCTTGTAGACCCGCACGCCTTGACGGTTGAGGTCGGCCGCCGCGTTACCGGCATTGAGGATGGTCGGGTCGTCGGTCAACTTGGCGATGCCTTGCATCACCGCCGGGTCGTCACCGTAGATCTCGGCACAGTTTTTCAGCATCGAAGCGCCGGCACTGGCCTGTCCGAGCATTTGCAGTTGCTTGGCCACCAGCAGCGCCGCTTCGGCGCTCATGAATTGCTCCATGCCATCGAGGCGCATCATCGCTTGTTCGGTGAGCTTCTCCGCCGTCTCTGCATCGTTGAGCAGCAGGCTGGTGGCTTTCATCAGCCGCGCACGAATCTGCAGGCCGGGGTCGGAGGGATTCTCCTTGGCCACCGCGCTGAGGGTCGTGTTGATTTCCAGTCGGGTGCGGGTGTCCAGACCTTTTTCACTGCCTTTACTGATCAAGGCGTGGGCCAGACCCAGATTGCTTTCCGCATCCTTGAAACGGGACTGCGCGCCCTGAGCCACCGCCTGACGATAGGCTTTGGAAGCGGTTTCAAAATCTTCGTTGGTCATTGCCAACTTACCCAGCAATGCTTGTCGGCGCACCGCCAATGGCGACAGGCGAATGGCTTCCTCCAACACACGCTGGGCGCCCTTGGTATCGCCTTCGGCGACCAACACATCGGCCATGCCGTCATACAGCGCCGGCATCATCGGAAACACCTTCAGCGCCTTCTCGTAGACGCCTTTGGCCTGGCTTACCTGTCCGCGCTTGAACAGCAATTTGCCGAGCCCGGCAAACGCCCAAGGCAAAGGCCGATCAGCAATGATGCTGTCGTAGAGCCGCTCCAGCGCCTCGTTCTGATTCAGGTCGCGCAGGGCATCGGCGCGGTAACGCAGGCACAGCGGCGAATAGCGGATATCCTGCTTGCACAGCGCGATGCAGGCGTTGAGCACCTCCACCGGTTTGTTACGGTCGAGCGCCTGCAGGATCGGCTTGAGCAAGGTCTTGCGCTGCACCAGCCGCTCCAGGCGCTGGGCCAGGCCGGAGCGGTTGAACGGTTTGGTCAGGTACGCGTCGGGTTCGTGCTCCAGGGCACTGAGCACCATCGCCTGACTGGTCTCGGCGGTGACCATGACGAATACACTTTCATGGCTGATCAGCTTCTCGATCATCAGGTCCTCGAGCACCTGCTGACCGTTCTTCTTGCCATCACCCAGGTGAAAATCCTGCAAGATGAAATCGTAGGACTTCTGCGCACACATGCGCAGCGCCTGTTCACCGGTATCAGCGGTGTCGACATCCTTGACGCCCAGTTCTCGCAGCATGGACCTGACGGAGCTGCGGAAATCCGAGAAATCATCGACGATCAGAAAACTCTTTTGGTGATACGACAGCATCGAAGATTTCCAGGCAATTTAAGAAGAACAACCCAAAGACAGATACACAGCTACGCCGCCCCTTCAGGCGCGCAGATGATAACGGCAGGCCAAAGGCTATCAAGCGATTTCTCTAGTTGCCGCAAGCAAAGAGAACAGCGACCCTTCGGGTTATCGGCCAGTAGTGGCGTTCCCTTGAAGCGGCGAGCGTATAAACGTGCATTTGGCTGCGTCGACGCGGGCCTTGATGCACACTTGGGTGGCGACGTACTTACTCTTTGAACTCAAGGTCTGATTACTGTGTACACCAAAGGACGCTGTATTTTGTCCGTTTGTGTTCTGCTGGCTACTGAGCATGCACTGGCGGCTGGAATGGACTGTACGAAAGCGGCGAGCGCCGTAGAGAAAACCATCTGCGCCCATACCGGGCTGTATGGACTGGATACTCAAATGGGATCGGCTTATCGGAGCCTGGTCAAAGTCCAGCCCGAACTGAAAACCGCTCAGCGTGCCTGGCTGAAAATCCGTGACCAGTGTGCTGAAAACGTGGAGTGCCTCGATCAGCGCTACCGTGAGCGCTTGCAGGTACTGCAAAAGCAATGGAGTGAAGCGGTCATCTACACACCTGATGACGTCGACAGGTTGGTCTCAGAGGACTTGCGGCAAGCCATACAAAAAGCAGGCACCGTCGATGCTGAGTTCCCGTTGGAAAAGATATTGGACTCACTTGCGGTCAAAACAGGTACCACTGACTTTTCAGACGTGGCGGATGACGACAACGCTGCCGACGAGTATCACTTTCCGAAGACGATCCCGGCGGGTGTGACGCCAGACGAGTGGAAGGCTTTGACCGCCTCTAAAATCAGGGGAGAAGACGGCAATAGTTCTTACACCTTGATAGACCTGGACGGCGATGGACTGCGAGACCTTGTCGTCGATAACTACACAGGCGGTACCGGGTTATTTTCTTTTATAGAAACGTTTCGCCGTTCCGGAGATGTATTTGTCAGAAGGACACTGGCATTCGACTCTGAAGCCAACTCCGACAGCGCTCTCCTCTCCCTTAATGATCGCGGTGCAAACCAGTCCGTCAGCTGGATAAAGGCTCGCGGCCGCATTTATGCAGCCTACCGGAACAGCTACTACGGTGTTGATCACCTCTATCTTCTTGCCCCATTGAAGCTTAACGGCGCAGTGCCTACTGTTAGCGTTAACTACCGCTATAAGCTGTCTATTCCCAAGACACAAAAAGATGAAACCAGCGGCGCCACTGTTTCGTTGGAAGCCGCGCTGCATAAAGCACTCACCCAAGCTTTGGGTAGCGTGAACAGAACCGAAGCAAAAGATATAGGCGACCAGAGTCACCCGCTCTGCCCTATTCCTCCAAGCGGCGAAGGTGACAGTACTTATTACAGCTATGGCCCTGGGCATTACAGCTTCGAAATAGTCGGTGACATGCCTGTGATGATTGATGGGCAGTGCTATATCGGGAGGATGATGGATTGGTTTGGAGGATATAACGTCGAGCATGGACTACACGCGCAACTGCTGCTTCGCAAACCAGATCCCGAGGTTACCGAACGTAGCTATCAGGTGAATGGGCGACGGCGTATGACCGATGTGATGACTTCGATCGACAAAGTCGAAGGGGACAATGGCAACTAGTTAGTACAACAGGCGCAAAAAAGCCCCACCAGAAGATCTCTGAGTGGGGCTTTTTTATTACAGCCACTTTTTCGAGGGCAAAAACAAAACCCCTACCTGCATACGCAGATAGGGGTTTCGGAATTTAATCTTGACGATGACCTACTCTCACATGGGGAAACCCCACACTACCATCGGCGATGCATCGTTTCACTGCTGAGTTCGGGATGGGATCAGGTGGTTCCAATGCTCTATGGTCGTCAAGAAATTCGGGTACTGAGTCGCGGCCAGCTGGCCTCGCTTCAGCAAATTGGGTATGTGATAGCTTTCGGTGTTTTGTGAGTCTTTCGAACTTTCGGTTCGTTTCGTCTTCACACACCGCAATCTGCTCTTTCGACGCAAATTGCTTGGGTGTTATATGGTCAAGCCTCACGGGCAATTAGTATTGGTTAGCTCAACGCCTCACAGCGCTTACACACCCAACCTATCAACGTCGTAGTCTTCGACGGCCCTTCAGGGGACTCAAGGTCCCAGTGAGATCTCATCTTGAGGCTAGTTTCCCGCTTAGATGCTTTCAGCGGTTATCTATTCCGAACATAGCTACCCGGCAATGCCACTGGCGTGACAACCGGAACACCAGAGGTTCGTCCACTCCGGTCCTCTCGTACTAGGAGCAGCCCCTCTCAAATCTCAAACGTCCACGGCAGATAGGGACCGAACTGTCTCACGACGTTCTAAACCCAGCTCGCGTACCACTTTAAATGGCGAACAGCCATACCCTTGGGACCGGCTTCAGCCCCAGGATGTGATGAGCCGACATCGAGGTGCCAAACACCGCCGTCGATATGAACTCTTGGGCGGTATCAGCCTGTTATCCCCGGAGTACCTTTTATCCGTTGAGCGATGGCCCTTCCATACAGAACCACCGGATCACTAAGACCTACTTTCGTACCTGCTCGACGTGTCTGTCTCGCAGTCAAGCGCGCTTTTGCCTTTATACTCTACGACCGATTTCCGACCGGTCTGAGCGCACCTTCGTACTCCTCCGTTACTCTTTAGGAGGAGACCGCCCCAGTCAAACTACCCACCATACACTGTCCTCGATCCGGATAACGGACCTGAGTTAGAACCTCAAAGTTGCCAGGGTGGTATTTCAAGGTTGGCTCCACGCGAACTGGCGTCCACGCTTCAAAGCCTCCCACCTATCCTACACAAGCAAATTCAAAGTCCAGTGCAAAGCTATAGTAAAGGTTCACGGGGTCTTTCCGTCTAGCCGCGGATACACTGCATCTTCACAGCGATTTCAATTTCACTGAGTCTCGGGTGGAGACAGCGCCGCCATCGTTACGCCATTCGTGCAGGTCGGAACTTACCCGACAAGGAATTTCGCTACCTTAGGACCGTTATAGTTACGGCCGCCGTTTACCGGGGCTTCGATCAAGAGCTTCGCGTTAGCTAACCCCATCAATTAACCTTCCGGCACCGGGCAGGCGTCACACCCTATACGTCCACTTTCGTGTTTGCAGAGTGCTGTGTTTTTAATAAACAGTCGCAGCGGCCTGGTATCTTCGACCGGCATGGGCTTACGCAGTAAATGCTTCACCCTCACCGGCGCACCTTCTCCCGAAGTTACGGTGCCATTTTGCCTAGTTCCTTCACCCGAGTTCTCTCAAGCGCCTTGGTATTCTCTACCCAACCACCTGTGTCGGTTTGGGGTACGGTTCCTGGTTACCTGAAGCTTAGAAGCTTTTCTTGGAAGCATGGCATCAACCACTTCGTGTTCTAAAAGAACACTCGTCATCAGCTCTCGGCCTTAGAATCCCGGATTTACCTAAGATTCCAGCCTACCACCTTAAACTTGGACAACCAACGCCAAGCTGGCCTAGCCTTCTCCGTCCCTCCATCGCAATAACCAGAAGTACAGGAATATTAACCTGTTTTCCATCGACTACGCTTTTCAGCCTCGCCTTAGGGACCGACTAACCCTGCGTCGATTAACGTTGCGCAGGAAACCTTGGTCTTTCGGCGTGGGTGTTTTTCACACCCATTGTCGTTACTCATGTCAGCATTCGCACTTCTGATACCTCCAGCAAGCTTCTCAACTCACCTTCACAGGCTTACAGAACGCTCCTCTACCGCATCACCTAAGTGATACCCGTAGCTTCGGTGTATGGTTTGAGCCCCGTTACATCTTCCGCGCAGGCCGACTCGACTAGTGAGCTATTACGCTTTCTTTAAAGGGTGGCTGCTTCTAAGCCAACCTCCTAGCTGTCTAAGCCTTCCCACATCGTTTCCCACTTAACCATAACTTTGGGACCTTAGCTGACGGTCTGGGTTGTTTCCCTTTTCACGACGGACGTTAGCACCCGCCGTGTGTCTCCCATGCTCGGCACTTGTAGGTATTCGGAGTTTGCATCGGTTTGGTAAGTCGGGATGACCCCCTAGCCGAAACAGTGCTCTACCCCCTACAGTGATACATGAGGCGCTACCTAAATAGCTTTCGAGGAGAACCAGCTATCTCCGAGCTTGATTAGCCTTTCACTCCGATCCACAGGTCATCCGCTAACTTTTCAACGGTAGTCGGTTCGGTCCTCCAGTTAGTGTTACCCAACCTTCAACCTGCCCATGGATAGATCGCCCGGTTTCGGGTCTATTCCCAGCGACTAGACGCCCTATTAAGACTCGCTTTCGCTACGCCTCCCCTATTCGGTTAAGCTCGCCACTGAAAATAAGTCGCTGACCCATTATACAAAAGGTACGCAGTCACCCAACAAAGTGGGCTCCCACTGCTTGTACGCATACGGTTTCAGGATCTATTTCACTCCCCTCTCCGGGGTTCTTTTCGCCTTTCCCTCACGGTACTAGTTCACTATCGGTCAGTCAGTAGTATTTAGCCTTGGAGGATGGTCCCCCCATATTCAGACAAAGTTTCTCGTGCTCCGTCCTACTCGATTTCATGACTAAGAGATTTTCGCGTACAGGGCTATCACCCACTATGGCCGCACTTTCCAGAGCGTTCCGCTAATCTCAAAGCCACTTAAGGGCTAGTCCCCGTTCGCTCGCCACTACTAAGGGAATCTCGGTTGATTTCTTTTCCTCAGGGTACTTAGATGTTTCAGTTCCCCTGGTTCGCTTCTTAAGCCTATGTATTCAGCTTAAGATACCTAACTTATGTTAGGTGGGTTCCCCCATTCAGACATCTCCGGATCAAAGTCTGTTTGCCGACTCCCCGAAGCTTTTCGCAGGCTACCACGTCTTTCATCGCCTCTGACTGCCAAGGCATCCACCGTATGCGCTTCTTCACTTGACCATATAACCCCAAGCAATCTGGTTATACTGTGAAGAC